>CAVSUX010000001.1:0-1358302 GCA_963731145.1 uncultured Alphaproteobacteria bacterium
ATGAGCGGTGGCAATTGCCCAACAGCTCCCATCGCCTCCGTGAGGGCTGAGGCCGCCCAATAGACAATTGCGATGCCGACTCCCAGGGCCAAGCCGCCGACGGCGCCGCGCGTACCCACCAGAATCGAGAAAGGGATGGCGAGGAGAATAATGAGCGGCGCGACCAGCGGAAAGGAAAGTTTCTTTTGCAATTGCACGGTGAGGCGTGCCACATCGAAGCCAGCCTGGTGCAGGTCGGCAATGTAGCGTTGCAGTTCCCACCATGTCATTTGATAGGACTGGCGGACTTCTCGATTGAAATAGGAAGGCGGTTCAGTCAGCTCATTCAGCGCGGTGGCCAGGAAGGGCGTGTAATGGGTGAGCTGGCCATGATCGAAATCGCGGATCCACCCGGATTCCAGGACCCAAACCTGTTGCTGACCGTCCCAATGCGCGCGGGCGGCGTAGATGCGGCGACGAATTTCGAATGTTGCGGGATTGACCTCGAAGACGTTCAAGCCGCCAAAGAATTTGGGATCGGAATGAGAGAGCTCATAGTTATAAATTTTGGAGTGTTCGCCAAAGATCCATTGCCGGCTGGGCTGGTAGTAAGTTTGCGCGGGTCGACCCTTGATCTGGTTGCGCAGCGCGTCCTGCCGCTGATTGGCATAGGGCAGATAGGTGTCATCCAGCACCACGAGGCCCGCGGCGAGAAAGACGCCTGCCAACAGCAACGGCAATGCAATGCGGTACAGGCTGAGTCCACTGGCCTTGAATGCCACCAGTTCGTTATTTTTGGTCATCACCCCAAGGGTGATCAGCACTGAGACCAGAGCGGCCAGAGGAGCGAGCTGGTAAAAGAGGTAGCAAGCGAGATACACGAAGTACAGGACCACCTCGACGACGCCGGTGCGATGCTGCGCAACGTCGTCCAGCAATTCAAAGAATGTGAACACCTCGAACAGCACCAGGAAACCAACGGTCAGGAGCACGAAATAATAGGCAAAGCTGCGCAGTATATATAGATCGAGGAGTTGAGGAATCCCCGTGCGGGTTTTCTTTCTGGTTAAAGTATTTCTTGTGGATGACACTCCATTTTGAGCCGCTGTGGCGGATGGTTTCTCACGTGAAAAGATTTTCCAGATGCGCCAGCCGGCGACCCATTCCATCACGACGCCTGTGCGGCTACTGCCGGGCATGCGCTCCAGCCTTGGCAGCAGAAACAGCCCGAGCGCGGCCGTAAGTACGTTCGCCGTCCATATGCCCAGCCAGATGGGGATCGTGCCTTGCCGGGCCAGCCCCGCGCCGATCGTAAACATCAAGTAATAGCCGGATATCAAGACGAGAGTGATCAGAAATCCGCTGGCGCGGCCGCCGCGTCGTGGACGCGCGCCAATGGGCATGGCCAGTAATGAAAAAGCAATGCACGCGAAGGGGAAGGAAAGCCTGCGCTGGAATTCCACTCTGGCATCGGCCTGCTTTCCGCGCTCTTTCCATAGGGAAGTCATGGTTCGCCCAGGAATGCCGACATCAGAAACTCGGGCGTCTTCGGCCGATTTAACTTCTACTGGCAAGTCGCGCTGGGCAAATGCCGATAGGGAATAGTGGCCCGGATCTTCGGCTGAAAACTCGTGGACGCTTCCGTTACGCAGGTGCAACTCCAGCTTGCCCTCGATGCGGTCGGGAATTACAATCGCTTCCTCAGCCAAAGTCAGGCGAGAGACACCCTTGTCGGTGCCGGCCAGGAAGACCCCCTTCCAACGTGTGGCAGCGGAGTCGATGTCATTGATGTACAGCACCATTTTGGGAAAGCGTTCATCGAAGACGCGCGGGGAGACCTGATAGGAAGCTTGCCCGGCGCGCAGGCGATCTTCAATGGAACGGAACGTTCGCACTGAGAGGGGACCGAGCCAGATGGTCATTGTTAATGTGATGGCCGTGGCGCTGACAGCGATGATGCCCACCGGAACAAGCAATCGACGGCGCCCCATGCCCAGCGCGCTCATGGCAATCAGTTCGCTATCGGCGGAAAGTCGTCCGAGGGCGATAAGCACTCCGACCAGAACGCCCATGGGAATTGTTAGGCTGAGAATCCCGGGAAGTGTGGAGAGAAACAGGATGGCGACGGTCGACCAGGATCCCGGGTGCCGCACCACCAGGTCCATCAGGCGCACAAGTTGCGGTACAAAAAATACGAACGTGAATATGCCCAATCCCAGGAAGGCATGGGAAAACACTTGTCGGCATATGTACCTGTCAATTAGGCGCATCGCTCAGAGGCGCCATTCTAGCACGCCGGAGATGCGCGGCAGCGAACGGGGCTTGTTCAAAATTATTTCCATTGCGCGATGTACCGGAACACTGCGGAATTGGGTGGTCGCACGATGAATCGCGTTCACCTGATGATCCTGTGGCACATGCATCAGCCGCAGTATCGCGATCCCACCACAGGCCGATACGTTCTTCCTTGGACGCGCCTGCATGCGCTCAAAGATTACTGGGGCATGGTGCGGGTGATTGAGGAATTCCCTCGTGTGCACGCCACGTTTAATGTGGTGCCCTCGCTTGGAATGCAACTGGAAGAATACGCCAGCGGAAAATTCGATGAGACCTGGTTTACGGCTGCGTTTCGGCCGGTAGCGAATCTCACGCCCGAAGACAAGTCGGAAATTATGGTGCGCGCATTTCAAGTGAACTACGACAATCTTCTGGCGCGTTGGCCGCGATATATCGAGCTTCACCAGTGGGTGAATTCGCAGGGTAGCGAGCGGGCCACGCAAACATTCGGCGAGCGCGATTGGCGGGACCTGCAAGTGCTTTCGCAGCTTGCCTGGATGGACGAAGAATATCTGGCCAGCGATCCGGTAGTGTCGCAACTTTCGCGGAAGGGAGCCGATTTCACCGAGCAGGACAAGCAGGCCCTTCGCGAAAAGCAGATCGAGCTGCTCGGGAGGGTCCTGCCCGAATATAAGAAGGCGGCCGCCGCCGGACAAATTGAAATTTCCGCGACTCCTTTTTACCATCCCATTTTACCTTTGCTGTGCGACACGGACATTGCGCGCGTCTCCAATCCCGGAACTCCTCTTCCCGTGCCTCCGTTTCGACATCCTGAAGACGCCATGGAACAGCTCTCGCGCGCGCGGCGATATCATGAACGCGTTTTCGGCAAAGCGCCTGACGGACTGTGGCCTTCCGAGGGATCCGTTTCCGATGAGGCGCTATCCCTGGCGGCCGACTTGGGGTTCAAGTGGTTTGCCACGGACGAAGGCGTGCTGGGGCGAACGCTGGGCGCTGGATTCGGGCGCGATGGTGCCGGCGTGCCAGACAATGCTGAAAAATTGTATTCGCCTTTGCGCGTGCGCGTGGGCGGCAGGGAAATGGTGGGATTCTTTCGCGACCATTATCTTTCGGACCTGGTCGGCTTCGTTTACAGCCGCATGGATTTGCATGCCGCCGCGGACGATCTCTATCACCGGATCCGCGCCATCGGGGAACGCGTTCAGATCGGCCGGCCGCTGACGGTTTCATTGATCCTGGATGGTGAAAATGCCTGGGAATATTTCCGCGGCAACGGCCGGGAATTCCT
Source organism: uncultured Alphaproteobacteria bacterium (assembly GCA_963731145.1). Taxonomy (GTDB): domain Bacteria; phylum Pseudomonadota; class Alphaproteobacteria; order ATCC43930; family CGMCC-115725; genus CAIKMD01. The sequence goes on from CAVSUX010000001.1 coordinate 3,566, forward strand.
GCGGCAGTTTTATCGGAAAATTGACAACGACCCTGACATTCTGGCGCTGACGGCCAGCGAAGCCGTGGCGGCGGCCGGTGAAATCCCGCGCAACAATGGAATTTTCCCGGCGTCCTGGATCGGCGCGAATTTCGATGTGTGGATCGGCGCGGCGGAAGATGTCACGGCCTGGGAGCACCTGCGCCGCGCGCGCGATTTTTATGCGCAGCAGGCGGACAACGCGGCGCGGGGCTTTCCCAAGTCGCCGACGCCAGCGCAATTGCAGGTATCGCTTGAGGCTCTGCTGGCGGCGGAAGGCAGCGACTGGTGCTGGTGGTATGGGCCAGAACATAGTTCGGCCAATGACGCGGAGTTCGACGCATTTTATAGAAAGCTGTTAACGGAAGTATATCGATCCCTCGGCGCGGAAGCCCCGGATGTACTGGCTGAGCCCATCAAGCGGCAGCCCATGCCGGCGCTGCTGCTGCCGCCGACGGCCTATCTCAAGGTGAAAGTGGACAAGCCGGCCGCGAATCCACTTACTTCGAATGGATGGGCGCGGGCCTGTATTCCGCGGACCGCCGCACCAGCGCCATGCACGGCAAATTGATGCTTCTGCACGAACTGCGCTACGGGTTCGATGAGAATCGCTTCCACCTGCGCGTGGATGTTTTCGCCGAAGCGCTTCAGGAACTTCGCGACGCCGAGTTCCGCATCACCTTTCGCGCCGAGCAGGAGTTGCGCGTGGTGGTGCGCTTTGAGCAAGGCCGCGTAACCGGCTACCTGGTCGAGTCGCGCGACCTTTGCCTGTTGGGCCCGGACGAGGTTGTAAGAGTCGCATTTGATCGCATCCTGGAAATTTCCGTGGCCAAGGAAATGTTCTTCCTCGCTAATCAGAAATCCATTTCCATGGGAGTGGCGCTGTGGGAAGGGGGCCTGCCCATGGATCTACTGCCCGGGGAAGGCATGCTGGAAATTCAGCTCGGCGAAGATAATTTCGCCTGGAAAGTGAAATAGGCCGGTCCAACGCAAGCGATATCTTGATCATTAATCACATCAGTTTGATTGGCTGAGCTCTTCCCGGATCACGCGACGCAGCGTGGCTTCCAGTGGCTCCTTAGCATCGCGGATGTACTGCTTCAGGGCCGAATTCATCAATGATTGATAGTTGCCGCCGCCCGCCCTGTCAACTTGCTCGCGAAACCAAGCCAGAACGTCGTGATCGATCCGTATTGTGATTCTTGTTTTGCCCTTCGGAAGAGGTACAACAGCACCGCGTTTCGCTTTTTTGAAATCGTATTCAGGTTTCATTTTTTGCCCCAAGAATTTTGGCGGTCTCTATTGTTAGCCCGCATTTTCGTATTCTTGCCGTTCGCGCGGTGTGGCCAGCCGAGCCGAAATTAAGCGAATTGCATCTCCTCTATACGCAAAAACCACCACGAGAATTCTGCCGAGGCAATCGATGCCCAGAGTGATCCACCGATCATCCTCGGAGTAGGGATCGCGAATGGTAAGTGCCAAGTTATCTTCAAGGACACTGGCAGCGTCGGAAAGAGAATTCCGTGCTTGCGGAGATTGCCGCTGGCCTTGCCTGGATCCCACTCGTACTCCACAAACCAAGTGTATGTACAAGTGTGCACATTTGACGGGCCGTCGTGGCATCAACGCCACCGCCTCCATAGGTGCGGAGACTTTGAATCATTGATTAAGGTACGCATCTCCATTCCGACACCTGAATCCGTCCGCATAACTGGTTGAAAATCAGCGCAGCTGGTGGATTCCAACCATACTTAACAAATCTCCATCCGCTTATGTGAACTGAAGTTCTTCGCAACTTATTGAATTCAGATGAGATGCGCCATTCTTTCCTCGAGCGGAGATTTGGCACGTCCTTTGCATACTACAGAGCGTCTGATTGAGAAGGCGGGCACGGCGCAAGTTGCTGAGGGCGCCGCCAGACCCAATCGAGGAGGTCTCGATATGCGAGTTCTTAAATATGCAGTTTTACTTGGGCTTTGCTTGGTTGTAGCAGGAACAGCCAGTGCACAAGTCAGGGTTGGAATCGGAGTCGGGCCGGTTTACGCTGGTCCCGCTTATGACGGGCCTGCGTGTCGGGCCACCTCCAGTTTGCGAATATGGTTACTACGATTACGCACCTTACGCATGCGCACCCTACGGCTACTATGGTCCTGACTACTTCGTCGGTGGCGTGTTCATCGGCGCAGGCCCGTGGTTCCACGGCTACTATGGCGGACGCGGCTACTATGGCGGACGGGGTTACTATGGTGGAGGGCGCGGCTTTTACGGGCGCGAAGGATATCGTGGCGACCGCGATTGGCATGGCGGCGGTGGTTTCCGTGGCAACGGACCTGTAAGGGGCGGTGGGGGATTCCGAAGCTTTGCCCCGAATCGAGGAGCAAGTGGGTTCCGTGGCGGTAGCGGGTTCCAAGGCGGAGGTGGCTTCCATGGCGGCGGGTCTAATGGTGGCGGCTCTCACGGTGGTGGTTCCCGCGGCGGAAGTTCCCACGGCGGAGGCCATCGGTAACTGAGATATTTCTTCTTCACGTTTCGCGAAACGGCTGGCAGCCCAGGTTGCCAGTCGTTTTTCATTTCCTACTCCAAAACTTGCGTCTCAAAAATTGACATCCACTGGCAAGTAGGCTGGGCGGCGATGGGGAGCAGCAGTTGCTCGCTATTAGCAGAACTGGCTTCACAGTCTGCTGGGAAAGTAGCAAAGGCACTGTGCCTGTGCGGTTTTCGCGGTTGATCACTTTATGGATGCGCTTTAGGTTTAGAAAAGGAGCACAGGCAGGAGTGCCTGTGCTGGTAAAACAATTTGATGGCGAGAGAGCTCGGATGCCTACCGACTGGGATAATGGTGATTAGGCTTTGAGTGCGCACGCGAATTCACGGCCAGATCATCGGATTCTTCATCTGCCACCAGCAGCAGAGTCACCACTTGGATCGAGTGCGCATGGACCGGGGTGTTGGCCAGTTGGGATTTGCGGCAAGAGGTGACGGGTGGCCATTTCGATGGGAGTGACGCCGTTCGCAGCGGCGTCGGTGACATACACGAGTGACGCGTCCGACGTCATGGTCCCGCCGGTGGGGCTGAGCCGAGAACCATGGACTCCGAAATTTCGGTTCTCCAGGTATCGACAATTTCCAGGCCATGCGAGGTGGGCACATTGACGTAGAGTTCACCGCCGTCTGGTTTGATCAGCATGGCGGCTGGTGCGCCGGTCAATTGCAAATTGGCAAGCAGCACGCGGCGCTTCAGGTCCACCGCGGAAACTTCGTTTGAGCCGGTAGCGGAAACGAAGGCGACCGAATTGTCCGGCATGACGGCCACTTGCTCGGGGCGGGAAGCCACGCTGATGGTGGCCAGCAGAGCAAGCGTCGTGGCGTCAAATATTTGCACGGTCGAATCTTCGCGATTGGGGACCACGATTTGCTTGCCGTCGGGCGTCACTCGCGCAAGCCAGGGATGTTTTCCGGTGCGCGCTCGGGCCACAATTTGTCCTGTCCTGCAATCGATGGCCACCAGCGCTGCCGAGCCGGAAGCGGCCACGTAGGCGCGGTTTCCGTCCGGCGAAAAATCCAGCGCGAAGGGTGACTGCCCCACGGGAATGCGCGCCAGGACGTTGCCAGTGGAGGCGTCAATGGCGAATGCGAAGCCGCCTTCGGTGGAAACTCCCCAGATTGATCGAAATTCGTATGTGCCCGCAGTCCCGAAGGAGTAGGGCCGACAGCGATTGTGGCGATTTTGCTAACTCGAATCAGTCAACGACGGAAACCGTGCCCTCTCCCGAGTTGCCCACAAAAGCGTACAGGCGCAGGCCTGGCCGCAGGAACGAAGGGCGGCGTTCCCGGACAATTGCGACGCTGGCAGCGGCAACGATAACAATCGCAGCTATCGAATAAACGGTAGTTGAGGCGGCGCGACATTACGAACTAAGGATATTGCCACAGAGAAGAGGTGTCATGGAGCGGAAACGACCATGAGATGATCTGAGCTTTAGCCGGAGGCTTTTGTCTCGACCTGGGGGTCGAGATGAGCGCGACGCGTTCATTCAACGAGGCGGCCTCCGCGGGCGCGGGTTGACGACATCTATCCGCGAAAATAAATGCAGCCTGAAGGCCTTTTCGAGCATCAAAAACGCCATGAAGGACACGGGTCCTAACCCGAGTCTCAGGCCGCGTGAAATATTGGCTGCCTGGGGAAGAATCCTGACCGGCAGAGTTCCCATGCTGTCGATCGAGATTACACGCGAGTGCCCTCTCAGCTGTCCTGGATGTTACGCCTACGGAGATTCACATCTGGGAGGCGGCGTGACGCTGAGTGAATTAAAAGATTTGCGTGGGGATAAGCTGGTGGAAAGCGTCATCGGCTTGGTGCGCAAGCATAAACCACTGCACGTTTCCCTCGTTGGCGGGGAGCCGATGGTCCGCCATCGGGAGCTGAGCCGGATCCTCCCCGCGTTGTCGCAAATGGAAATTTTCACGCTCGTTGTAACCAGCGGCGTGCTTCCCATTCCGGCGGAGTGGATGCGCCTGCCCCGCGTGCGAGTCGCTGTTTCCGTCGATGGCCTCCCGGAACACCATGACATCCGGCGAAAGCCGGCGACCTACGATCGAATCCTGAAAAATATTGAGGGCCGCGAAGTCAATATTCACTGGGTGATCACACGACCGATGCTGGAGCGAGAGGGCTACCTCGAGGAGTATGTGAAATTCTGGAGCGCGCGCCCGGAAGTAAATCGATTGTGGGTAAGCGTATACACTCCGCAAATTGGCGAGCAAAGCCCTGAAATTCTGAATTCCGCGGACCGCGAGGCTCTCGCACGGGAATTGCCGGCGCTGGCAAAGCGCTATCCGAAACTTCTCTTCAACGACGGCCTTGCCAAGGCGATCCTGCGTCCGCCGAAGAATCCGGACGATTGCCTTTTTGCCAAAATGTCCGCCAACTATTCCGCGGATTTAGAACCCGCGTGGAACCCTGCGTTTTCGGCGGCGCGCCGGATTGCTCCCAGTGCGGATGCGCCGCCAGCATCGGCTTGCACTGGGTCAGAGAGATCAAAGTAGCAGGACCCTTAAAAATCAACCACTTCATTGCCAGTTCGGGTAAAGTCGGTCTCACAGTGAACCGCTTTCGATCCCGCTCGACGCAGCCTGCACGATGGGACGCTTCGGGTGCACCTCCCAACGACAAGAACGATACATTAATTCAAATTCAGCCCTGAAGCGCTGGCGCGGATATGATTGCCGCTAGAGCACGCATCCGATAGAATGATGTGCTTATCGCTCATCTCAGTGCATCCGAGTGCGCCCGATGGCATCCGAAAGCTTACCGAGGGAATGGCTGATCCATTGATCGCCGCGGAACCCGCCTACGACGCGAGCGACGAATATCGTCCGGAGCCCGAACCTATCCCGCAGCCGCCTGCGTGGCAGGACGGCAGCTTCCGCATCGGTATTCACACTTCGATCGCCGGGGATATTGCCGGCGCGCTCGATATGCATCGAAGCTGGGAGCCAACGCGCTGCAGATTTTTTCCGCGAGCCCGCGGATGTGGCCGGCGGAAGGCTCACGCATTGCCGACGCGGACGCCGCGAGATTCCGTGCGCGCCGCGCGGAACTTGGCGCTTGGGGCCGCTGGTCATCCACGACAATTATTTGATTAATCTGGCGTCTCCGGATCGCGTGATGCGCACGCGTTCCATTCAGGCGTTTCACGATGAACTTGATTCGCGCGGTGTCGCTGGGCGCGGATTTTCTGGTGGCGCATCCGGGGGCCGGTCTGGGGAGCGACAAATCGGAGGCCATTGCGGATATCGCGCAGGGCATGCGGCAAGCGGCGCGGGGAATGAAGCTCGGCGGATTGCGAATCCTGGTCGAGAATACTTCAGGGATGGGATCGGCGGTGGGTGCGCGATTTGAAGAGTTGCGAGCCATCCTGGATCAGACAGGAGATTTGCCGATGGGAGTGTGTGTTGACACCGCGCACACATTTGAAGCGGGCTACGAGATTACAACTGGAGAGGGCCTGGAACATACGATCGAAGAGGTGGAGCGCACCGTAGGACTGGCCCGCGTGTACGTCATGCACGTCAACGATTCTAAAACGCCGCTGGGCTCTCGGTGTTGACCGGCACGAAAATATTGGCTTTGGGAAAATTGGGCTTGAGGCGTTTCGGAGGATATTGAATCATGCGCGGCTTGGTCCCGGGCCTCTGGGATTGCCGGGGCGCGCGTTCGTCCTCGAGACTCCCATTGACAAGCGGGGCCGATCGGCGCAATGTGCGCGCGCTTTGGGATTTGCTGGGGGTGGCGGTGAAGGATGCGCCCAAGGCTGAAGATGGGTTCTCCATGGTGAAGGCCGCGAAGAAAGCAAAAGCAAAGACAAAGGCTTTAACACAGAGGGCACAATCCCTTAAGCTCCTCGTGGAGCTTTGGATTTGACATTCGCTTCGGAGCCCGCGGCGAGGTTGGGGCGAATGTCAAATCCGCTCCACGAGCGCGTTGCTTTTGACCTTTTCCGCCCCTAATTACCCCACCATGAGCCAACTCGCCGCCGAAATCGCTAGACGGCGCACTTTCGCGATCATTTCCCATCCCGATGCCGGCAAGACCACGCTGACCGAAAAGCTGCTGCTGTTCGGCGGCGCGATCCAGCTTGCCGGCGAGGTCAAGGCGCGCGGCGACCGCCGCCGGGCGCGCTCCGACTGGATGGAGATCGAGAAAGAGCGCGGCATCTCCGTCAGTTCGGCGGTGATGAGTTTCGAGCATGACGGCCTCGCCTTCAACCTCCTCGACACGCCGGGCCACCAGGATTTCAGCGAGGACACCTATCGCACGCTGACCGCCGTCGACAGCGCGGTGATGGTGCTCGATGCGGCGCGCGGCATCGAGACGCAGACCTTGAAGCTCTTCGAGGTGTGCCGGCTGCGCGACGTGCCGATCATCACTTTCGTCAACAAGCTGGACCGCGAAGCGCGCGATCCCTTCGATCTGCTCGACGAGGTCGAGCGCAAGCTCGCGCTCGATGTCGTCCCGGCGAGCTGGCCGATCGGCATGGGCCGCGATTTTCTCGGCACCTACGATCTCTTCCACGACGCGCTCCTGCTCTTCGATCGCGGCGAGCATGCGCGCGTGACCGAGGCGGTGCGCTGCTCCGGCCTCGACGATCCGAAGCTGGCGGAACTTCTTCCCGCCGCCGCGCTGAAGCGGCTGCGCGACGAAATCGAGATGGCGCGCGGCCTGACCAAGAGCTTCGATCCCGAAGCCTACCGCCAGGGTCACATGACGCCGGTGTTCTTCGGCTCGGCGCTCAACAATTTCGGCGTGCGCGAATTATTGGGCGGCATCGGCGATCTCGCGCCGAGCCCCCGGCCGCAGCCGGCGCTGCCGCATGCGATCGATCCCGCCGGCACGAAAGTCACCGGCTTCGTCTTCAAGGTGCAGGCGAATATCGATCCGCAGCATCGCGACCGCGTCGCCTTCCTGCGGCTCTGCTCGGGCAAATTCTCGCGCGGCATGAAGCTGAAGCATACGCGCTCGGGCAAGATGATGAGCGTGCAGAACCCGGTGCTTTTCCTCGCGCGCGAGCGCAACCTCGCGGAAGAAGCCTGGCCGGGCGACATCCTCGGCATTCCCAATCACGGCACGCTCCGCATCGGCGATACGCTGACCGAGGGCGAAGAGCTGCATATCACCGGCATCCCCAGCTTCGCGCCGGAAATCCTGCGCCGCGTTCATCTCGAAGACCCGATGAAGTCCAAGCATCTGAAAAAGGCTTTGGAGCAGCTCGCCGAGGAAGGCGTGACCCGCGTCTTCAAGCCGCTGACCGGCGGCGATTGGATCGTCGGCGTCGTCGGCGCGCTGCAGCTCGACGTGCTCGCCGCGCGCATCAAGACCGAATACGACCTCGGCGTCCGCTTCGAGCAGGGAGCCTTTGAGACAGCTCGCTGGTTGAGCGGATCGTCCGAGGAGATCAAGCGCTTCGAGGATTCGCATCGCTCGCTGATGGCCGAGGATCACGACGGCGTCAAAGTCTTCATGGCGCGCAACGCCTGGGATTTGGATCGCATGACCAAGGATTGGCCTGCCTTGCGCTTCAACGCGACGCGCGAGCAGTCCGCCGAGGAAATGGTGTGACCGCGACGGTGCGGCAGGAGTGATGAGATGCTGCGCCCGTTTCTGCCGCCCTGGACCTGGCTCGCGCCGCTAATCGGCTGGGCGCTGCTCGCGGCGGTGCTTTACGGCGCGCCCCACCCGGCGCTTCTTGCCGCGCTCGGTCTCGCTGTGATCGCCTGTGTCCTGTCCGCGGTGCATCATGCCGAAATCGTCGCGCATCGGGTGGGACAGCCGCTCGGCTCGCTATTGCTGGCGCTTGCCGTGACCGTGATCGAGGTCTCGCTGATCGTCGAGCTGATGCAGGCCAATCCGCAAGAAACGACGGCGCTGGCGCGCGACGCCGTGTTCGCCGTGGTGATGATCACCGTGAACGGCATGGTCGGGTTCTGCCTGATCCTCGGCGGCTCGCGTCATCGCGAGCAGGCTTTCGCTCTGCATGGTGTCAGCGCCGCGCTCGCGGCGCTGGCGACTTTATCGGTCCTCGTTCTGGTCCTGCCCAATACGACGGTCAGCGCGCCCGGCCCCTCCTATTCGCCGGGTCATCTCGCTTTTGTCGCCGTGGTCTCGCTCGTTCTCTACCTCGTCTTTGCTTTCGTCCAGACGGTACGCCACCCCGATCATTTCATGTTCGCGGTCGATGAGGCTGCGGACAAGGCGCATGCCGCCAAGCCGGGCAATCGCGCGGCGAGCCTGGCCGCCGTTCTGCTGCTCCTGTCGCTCGGTGTCGTGGTGCTTGGCGCGGAGAAGCTCGCGCCGTCGATCGAAAGCGGACTCCACGCGCTGGACGCGCCGCCTGCGGTGCTCGGCGTGATCATCAGCTTGATCGTGCTGACGCCGGAAAGCCTCGCCGCGCTCAAGGCCGCGTTCGCCGACCGGCTGCAAACCAGCCTCAATCTGACGATCGGCTCCGCGCTCGCCACGATCGGCCTCACCATACCGACCGTTGCCGCGCTCTCGCTCATTAACGGCTGGACCTTGGTGCTCGGCCTCGACCTCCGCGAAACGGTCCTGCTCTTCCTCTCGCTCGTCGTCGCGACGCTTTCGCTCGGCACCGGCCGCACGACGGTGCTGCAAGGCACCGTGCATCTGGTGATTTTCGCGGTCTATCTTTTTACGACGGTGGTGCCGTGAAACTCTCCGTCCTCGATCAATCGCCGATCCGCCGCGGCGGCACGCCGGCCCAGGCGATCGCCGAGACGATCGAGCTGGCGCAGCTTTGCGACCGCCTCGGCTATCACCGCTATTGGGTCGCCGAGCATCATTCCTCGGAAGGCCTCGCCGGCGCGGCGCCGGAAATCCTCATCACCCGGCTCGGCAGCGTCACCAAGGGCATGCGCATCGGCAGCGGCGGCGTGATGCTGTCGCATTACAGCGCGCTCAAAGTCGCCGAGCAGTTCCGCATGCTGGAGGCGCTTTATCCCGGCCGCATCGATCTCGGCATCGGCCGCGCGCCGGGCAGCGATTACGTCACCGCCCGCGCGCTGGCGCATGGGCCGGGTGCGCTCGGCATCGAGGAATTCCCGCGCCAGATCCAGGATCTGCTCGCCTATCTGCGCGATCAGATCCCGGACGGCCATGCTTTCGCCGGCGTCTCGGCGCAGCCGCGCGGCGCGACCATGCCGGAGCCGTGGCTCCTCGGCTCCTCCGATCAGGGCGCGATGTATGCCGCCTATTTCGGCTGCGCCTTCTCCTTCGCGCATTTCATCACCGACCGGATGGGGCCCGAGATCATGGCCGCCTATCGCGAGAATTTCCGGCCGTCGGTCTGGGGCGCCCAGCCGCAAGGCAGTATCGGCGTTGCCGTGATCTGTGCGGAAACCAACGCGGAAGCGGATCGGTTGGCAAGATCGCGCGACTTGTCGCGGTTGCGGCTGGAGCAAGGCGCGCAGGGTCCGGTGCCGAGCGTCGAAGAAGCCGAAGCCCATCAATACACGCGCGAGCAGCAGCTTCGCGTCGCGCAGAACCGCCAGCGTCAGGTGATCGGCGATCCCAAGTATTGCAAGGAACAGCTCCTCGCCTTGGGCACGCGCTACGGCGTCGAGGAATTCGTCGCGGTGACGATCACCTACGATTTCGCGGCGCGGAAGCGGTCGTATGAATTATTGGCGAAAGAGTTCGGGTTAGAAGCGCGAGCCTAACCACGTCGTCATTGCGAGGAGCGCAGCGACGAAGCAATCCAGTGGTTCCGCGACTGGATTGCTTCGCTTCGCTCGCAATGACGTTGTTAAATGATTCGCAATGGGCGGTGAGACCGTGAGATTGAGGTAAGCGCGCGCTATGCGCACGAAAGAATCTTCTCACCGTCCCACTGTGAACTGATCTCTTGGCCTCTTTGCGCCTTGGCGGTTCAAAATTTCTTGGCCGCGCCTCACTCCCAGGTCGCGAACGCCATGGCGTTGCCGGTTCCCGCTTCGCTGCGATAGCACGGCACGTAATCGAGCAGCTTCATGCGAAGTTTCGTTTCCGAGAGGACGCCGGCGGCCGTGATCCAGTTCTTGGTCTCCGATGTGCCGGATTGGAACAGTACGTTCGGCTCGGCCAACAGCGCCGCCGCATCGTTCGCCCGCAGCGCTTCGATCATGCGATGGTCGAAGGCCTCGTCGATCACGAAGTGGCTCAGCCCGCCGGACGCGCAGACGGCGACGCGCTTGGTGCTGTCCCATGCGGCGATGGCGCGGCCGATCGAGCGGCCGAGATCGAAGCAGCGCTTCGGTGTCGGCTGGTTCGGCGGATAGAAGGTGTTGAGGAAGATCGGCACCAGCGGCACCGGGCGATCGCGCAAGATGCGGCGATAGATGAACTGCACGGCGTGGCCGACACCGATCGGCCCCGCGGCGCTTCGCGGCTCGCGCGCCAGGGTCGCGACATCGAATTCGTCGTCGACGGCGCCTGCGATGATCCGCGCGGCAAGCTCGGCGTCGACCGGGTAATGCTGATCCTGATTCGGATGCCGGTCGCGCATCACCTCGGCCTGGCCTGCGGGCACGTTCTTCGCCTTCTCTCCGTCGAAGGCCGTGTTGAGGATCGTCTCGCCGTGGAATACAGCGAAGGACGGCTGCATTTCCGGCTTGAACCATTCGTGCTGGTCGTCGCCGACGAGCACGATCACATCGGGTGACGCTTCCTCAAGCCTCTCCGCCAAGTGATCGAGCTGATGCCGGCAGCGCGCGTGCCGCTCGCGGCGCACCTCGATCTGATTCAGCGCCGCAAGGTTCTCGCTCTTCCGCAGGGTCACGAGCTCGTCGAACGTATAGGTCTTGCCGCGATAGGGATGCGCCGGGTTGACCCTATCGGCCGCCGTGCGGAAATCCCAATGCTCGGGCGAACTCGACAACAGCGGCCCGTGCGACGAACCGAAGCCGAAGAAGATCTGCGCCATCCTGCGCTCCCTTGACCCTTAGGTTATCGAATGTTCAGCCGGAATGCGGGTATTCGAGCTCGGCCAGCACGCCGCGGTTGGCGGCGCGCATCTCGTCGGCGGCGCGGCGCAGCTTGTTATAAGCGCGGACGCTCAACGGGATCGAGGCGATATAGATGATACCGATGATCAGCAGCGTCGCCCACGGCTCGGTGGTGGCGAGCGCAGCGAGCCCGCCGATGATCAGCAGCATCGCCAGCACCCATTCGCGCGGCACGTGGAAGCGCTTCATCGAGAAGGTCGGTACGCGGCTCACCATCAACGCGCCGACCGCGGCGAGCACGACCGCGCCGAACCAGCCGCTGCGGAAGCCCGACCAGCCGAATTCGAAATTGAGCAGCATCGGGATGAGGGCGAGGCCCGCGCCCGCCGGCGCGGGCACCCCGGTGAAGAAATTATAGGCATAAGGCGGCAGGTCGGCGCCGATCTGGGTGTTGAAGCGCGCGAGCCGCAATCCGCAGCAGATGGCGAAGAGCAGCGCCACCATCCAACCGAGGCTCGAGAGGCTCTGCACGCTCCAGAGATACATGAGCAGCGCCGGCGCGACGCCGAAACTGACGAAATCCGACAGCGAATCGAGCTCGGCGCCGAAATCCGATGTGCCTTTGAGCAGCCGCGCGATGCGGCCGTCGATGCCGTCGAGCACGCCGGCGACGATGATCGCGACCACCGCCGGGCGATAATGCTCTTCGAGCCCGAAGCGGATCGCCGTCATCCCGGCGCAGAGCGCGAGCAGGGTGAGGATGTTCGGGATCATCCGGTTGAACGATAGACCGCGGATCGGCTTGACGTGGAGACGCTGGCGAAGACGAGGGCGCTTCATCGCTTCAATGCCCTTTCTCTCAATGTTCCGTGCCGCGGCGCGGCGGCTCTTGCGCGAGCGCATCGGCGAGCACGGTCTCGCCGCCAACCGCGCGCTGGCCGACGATCGCCAGCACCGCCCAGCCGCGCGGCAGGTAGATCTCCGCGCGGCTGCCGAAGCGGATGAGGCCGATGCGCTGGCCGGCGATCACTTCCTGGCCTTCGCGCAGCGCCGTCACGATACGGCGCGCGACGAGGCCGGCGATCTGCGTCACGCCGATATCGCCTTGCGGCGTCGAGATCCGGATCGCCATGCGCTCATTGTCGACGCTCGCCTTGTCGAGGCTGGCATTGACGAATTTGCCCTCGGTATAGACCATGCGCGCGACATGCCCCGCCATCGGCGCGCGGTTCACATGGACGTCGAACACGCTCATGAAGATCGCGATGCGCTGCATCGGCTCATTGCCGAAGCCGAGCTCCGGCGGCGGTATGGTCTCGTCGACCAAGATGATTCGACCATCGGCGGGCGACAGCACCAGCCCGTCGCGCTGCGGGCTGACGCGCCAGGGATCGCGGAAGAAATAGATGCACCACGCCGTCGCCAGCAGGCCGAGCCGGCCGAGCGGCGGCCACAGCCACCAAAGGATCGCCGTGACCACCGCGAAAATCGCGATGAAGCGCCAGCCATCCTTGTGGATGGGGGCAAGAACGTATTTCAGCAACGATGAGCCTCCGCGCTCGAAGCCACGGTCGTCATTGCGAGGGACGACCCGGCCGATCGCTCTTCGCGATTGGCCCCTTCGGGTTCACGCGCGAAGAGCGCGTGAACGGGTCGTCGGCGACGAAGCAATCCAGAGCATCACACGCGGTCCTGGATTGCTTCGCTTCGCTCGCAATGACGTAACACTAACGGAAAAGCCTTTGTGCTTCTATCGCCCCTCGCGGCGCCAGGCGAGAAGGAACGCGCCGAGCGCCAGCAGCAGCGCGAAGAGCCCGGGCAAGAGCGGCATCTCGCTGACGCCGGTGACGACGTAATCGCTGTTCTGGCGCAGCCCCATCCAGCCGCGCCCGGACGCCGTGCGGTCCGGGCCGACGCGGCGGATATCCGGAACGCTGCCCGGCCCGACCCAATATGTGCCGCCGCCGGTCGCCGCGACGTCGGCGGCGACCTTCTGATCGGTCGTGCGGACATCGGCGAGCTCGATCGGGTTGAGCGCGCCGGCTGCGGCGAGCGCGGTACGCTTGCCGTCGGTGATGCGATAGAGGCCGCTCTCGGTAACCGGCAGCGAGCCGGTGCTGCGCCCGCCTTCCGAGGGGGCCAGCGACAGGGGCTGCGGCTTGCCGTCGGGGCCGGTCACGGTGACGGGCGTGTCGTCGGGCTGCAGCGATTGCCGCGTGACGATGAGACGATTGCCCTGCACCTCGGCGCGCAGATCGTTTTCCTCCAGGTCTGGCTCCTTCATGAGCCAGTAAACGACGCGCCGAAGCAGCTCGGCTTGCGGGCCGCCGCCTTCATAGCCGCGCGTCCAGAGCCACATCTCGTCGGAGAGCAGCTCGGCGACGCGGCCTTGGCCGACCCGGTCGAGCACCAGCAGCGGCCGGTCGCCCAGCCCGTCCATCACGACGTTGCCGCGATGCGCCTGCGCCTCGACATCGAGGAACCAGCGGCCCCAGGGCGGCGTCTTGGTCGGATCGCTCGGCAGGCCGGGCAGGTCCGAAGTGACCGGGTGGCGGCGGCCGATCGCGGTCGGATGCGGCACATAGCCTTGCTCCAGCACGTTGCCGGTCGGCTCGGCCGGCAGCACCGCGCCGAGCGGCGTGCGGTAAAGACTCTGCGGCGTGCCGAAGCTCGGTCCTGCCGCATCGAGCAGCGCGCCGCCCTTCTGCACATAGCGCGCGATGTTCTCGAGATAGGCCGGCGGCAGCACGTTCATCTGCTTGTAGCGGTCGAAGATGACCAGATCGAACTGATCGAGCTTCTCGTCGAAGAGCTCGCGGATCGGGAAGGCGATCAGCGAAAGTTCTCGAATGGGAGTGCCATCCTGTTTTTCAGGAGGCCGTAGAATCGTGAAATGGATGAGATCGACCGACGGGTCGGATTTGAGGATGTTGCGCCAGGTGCGCTCGCCCTGATGCGGCTCGCCCGAGACGAGCAGCACTTTCAGCCGGTCGCGCACGCCGTTGATGACCAGCGCGGCGCGATTGTTGTCGAGAGTCAGCTCGTGCGGTCCCGCATTGACGCTGAGCTCGACGACATTCGGGCCGCCGTGGTCGATCGGCACGGTCAGCGATACGTCCTTGCCGACAGTGATATTGCGGATCGTGGCGTCGCCGCCGTCCTTGCGCATGGTGAGCTGCGCCGTGCCGCCCCCGCTATCGGGCAGATCCTCGACGCGGACATTGAGCTGCACCTCTTTGCCGACGAGGCCGAAGCTCGGTGCGTCTTTCACGACAAGGCGGCGGTCGGCCTCGTTCGGCTGGCCGGTCAGCAGCACATGCAGCGGCGCGTCCATGCCGAGCTGTGCCGGTGGCGGCATGTCGTGAATCTCGCCATCGGTGATCATGACCGCGCCGGCGACGCGCTGGCGCGGCACATCGGCGAGCGCGCGCGACAGCGCGGTGTAGAGCTGCGTGCCGGTATCGGCCATCGGCGCGTTGGCGTCGGGCGCGCCGGCATGGACGACGCGCACATCGAGATCCTTCAGCGCCGCGAGATGCTGCGTCACCGCTTGCAGCGCGTCATCGGCATATTGCCGGCGCTGGCCGATCCGCATGCTCGGCGAATCATCGACGACGACGACCGCGACATCCTTCTGCGGCTGGCGCTGCTCCTGCACCAGCGAGGGATCGAGCAGGATCAGCACCAGCATCGCCGCCGCCGCGAGCCGCCAGAGCGTGCCGCGCGCGCGGCGAAAGGCGCCGAAGATCAGCGCGAGACCGGCGAGCGCGATGAAGCCGAAGATCGCCCACCACGGCAGCAGCGGCGCGGCGGCGAGGCTGTAGCTGCCGAGATTGGCGAGCGCGTTCACTGCCGCCACCTAATCGTGGCCGGATTTCCCAGCGTCGTCATTGCGAGCGAAGCGAAGCAATCCAGTCTTGTGTGCGCGCTCTGGATTGCTTCGTCGCGCGATGCGCTCCTCGCAATGACGAACAAAGACGGTCGATGGAGAACAATGCGGTTCATTGCCCCAGCCTCTCGAGGATCGCCGGCACATGCACCTGGTCGTTCTTGTAATTGCCGGTCAGCGCATACATCACGAGGTTGACGCCAAAGCGATAGGCGAGCTCGCGCTGCTGCTCGCCGCCCGGCACGGCGGCATGCAGCGGCCGGCCGCCGGCATCGATCGCCCAGGCGCCGGCGTAATCGTTGCTGCCGACGATGACGCTGGCGACGCCGTCGTTCACGGTGTCGTCCGCTGGCTCGACCCAGAGCGTGCCGCCGGTCCAGCGGCCGGGAAATTCCTGCATCAGGTAAAAGCTCTTCGTCAGCACGTGATCGGGCGGCACCGGCATCAAGGTCGGGATCTCGAGCCCGGCGGCGATCTGCTGCAGCCGCTGCTGCGTCGCGCCGGCGCTGAACGGCGTGCTCTGGCCCTGATCCTGCGTGTCGAAAAGGATCGTGCCGCCGGTGGCGAGGAATTTGTTGATGCGCTCGACCGCTTGCGCCGAAGGCGGTGCCCCGCCCGGCACCACCGGCCAATAGAGCAGCGGGAAGAACACGAGCTCGTCATGTTCGATATCGACGGGCATGGGTTGGCCGGCTTCGACCGCGGTGCGGCGGTTGAGCAGGTTGGAGAGGCCGGTCAAGCCCGCTTGCGATTCGGTATCGACATCGGGCACGCCGGTGCGGACGTAGGCGAGGTGGAAGCCGCTCGTCGCTTTCACCGCGAAATCATCGTCGCTCTGCGCCGCGCCCTGGGCCTGGGCTTGGGGGGGCGCTTGCGACGCGCTCAGCGCCGCGAGCAGCAGCACCAGCCCCGCCGTTGTCGCGCGCTTGCCGCGCCACAGCCCGGCAAGCAAGCCGCGCAGCGCGTAAGCGATGATGAGATCGATCAGCGCCAGCGCCAGCGCCGCGCCGAGCAGGCCGGGCCGAAAATCGACTTCGGGACCCTTCGCATAGCTCTGCCGCTCGATGCCGGGCGGCAGCGGCGGCAGTGCTTTGAAGGTCTTGACCGCCGGCGCGAGGTTGAGCGCCTGGCGCGCATCCTGCGTGCCGTAGAAGCCGGGCGGGAATTTCGCCGAGGCGAGCGCAGCGGCAAAACCGCCGGCGGGAATTGTCGCCGCCGCAGCCGGCGGCAGTTGCAGCCGGCCATAACCGTCGAGCGTCTCGACCGGCGGTAGCGGCTTATCGCTATTGCCGGAAACGCCGGCGCTCAATGACACGATCCGGCGCAGCATATCGACGAAAAGGCCGGAGATGCCGAGCGTCGACCATTCCGGATCGCCGGTGGTGTGAACGAGGATCAGCCAGCCCTTGCCGCGCTTCTCGGCGGTGACGAGCGGCGTACCGTCGGTCAGCCGCGCCCAGGTCTTGGCGCTGAGGTCGATGGCCGGCTCGGCCAGCACCTGGCGCGAGATGGTGACATCCTTCGGTACGTCGAGACCGGCGAAGGGGCTCGACGCATCGAAGGGTGCGAGCGAAGCCGGAGTCTCCCAAGAGAGCGCGCCGCCCAAGGTGCGACCGCCGCGGCGCAAGGTGACGGGCAGCAGATCGTCGTCGGTCTCGTCGGCGAGATGCGGCCCGGCAAAGCGGAGCACGGTGCCGCCGTCTCCCATCCATTTGACGATCTGGTTCTTCTCGGCCGGTCCGGCGGGCGAGATATCCGGCAGCGCCAACACCGAGATATCGCCCTTCAGTAGGTTATCGACGCCGCCGTCGCGCACTTCGCTGAAAGGCGCGAGCGCCTTCTCGAGATAATAGGCGCCGTTGAGCAGCGGCTGGCCGGGCGCGATACCGCGCGTGGTGACGACGCCGACCGGACGGCGGCGCCAGCGCTCATCGAGCAGCAGCACCGCGCCGGCCGATGCTTCGCCTTCGATCGCGATCTCGGCAGTGCGGTTGCGTAACTCGCTCGGCAATTCGAGATGTGCGACGGCTTTCGTCGCGCCGGGCTCCATCGTTACCTTGTTGCGCGCCATCAGCCGGCCGTCATCGCCGAGCGCACGCACGTAAAGCTCGGCCGGGCCCGTCGCGTCGGCGCGCGTCACTGTCGCGGTCAAATCCTTGTCGTCGTTGTCGGCCGGCGCGAGAAGGCGCGGCAGCGCGTCCGTATCATCGGCGAGCACGCGCAGCGCGCCCAGCTTCTGCAGCCCCTGCGCGAAGCTCAGCGCCTTGCCGTCATCGATCCCGTCCGACAGCCACACCAGTTCGGCGCCGGAAAGATCGAGCGCGGAGAGCCGCGCCAGCGCGGCGTCGCGATCCTCCGGCCAGGGCATCGGCGCCAACTCGCTCACCGCGGCGCGCGCATCGCTCGGCCGCATCATCGACAGCGGTGGCGCCGCCGCGGCGCCGGGGAGCGGTGCGGTCGGCAGCAGCACGACGTTGCGACTTTCGCGATCGGCCGAAGCGATCAGATCGTCGAGCGCGTTGCGCCGCTCGTCCCAATGCCGCGCCGCCGTCCAGCCATTATCGACCGCGAGCACCAGCGGTCCCTTGCCGGCGAGCGTCGCCGTCGGATTGAGCAGCGGATGCGCAAGGGCGAGGATGATCAGCCCCGCGAGCACCATGCGCAGGAGGATCAGCCAGAGCGGCGTCTTGGCCGGCGTCTCTTCGCGCGGCTGCAAGCCGAGCAGCAGGCGCAGCGCCGGGAAGCGCACGCGTTTCGGCGCCGGCGGCGTGACGCGCAGCAGCCACCAGAGGATCGGCAACGCCGCAAGCCCCAGCAGCAGCCATGGCGAAGCAAAAGCGAGCGCGCCGAGACTCAGCATAGGGATATCGTGTGCATCGCATGTGCTGACCCCCCATCCGGCAACGCTTGCGCGTTGCCGACGACCCGTGCGGCCGCTCCTCGCGGCCGTGCCCTTCGGGCTCGCTCGCGAAGCGAGCGAACGGGTCGTCCCCCCTCAAGAGGGGAAGGGCACACGTAATCCCCTCCCCCCTTGAGGGGGAGGGTCAGGGCGGGGGGTAATTCACAAACCATCTTTCACGACTTGCTTTCCGCGAGTGCCATGTAAAGAGTGAGCAGCGCCGTATGGGGGGGCTTGTCGCTGCGATGGGTGGCGAAACGCCAGCCGGCCGCCCGCGCGATCGCGGAGAGCCCCGCGCGATGCCGCGCGAGGCGCTCGGCATATTGCCCGCGAATGGTTTCGACGCGGCTGATGAGCAGCGAGTCCTCGCGTTCCATTCCCTCGAAACGCACACGGCCATCGAAAGGCAGCGTCTCTTCGGCGAGATCGAGAACTTGTAATAGATAACCTTTGAGTCCCATCGCCGAATAGGCCGCGACCAGCCGCTCGGTTTCCTCGAGCGGCGCGAGCAGATCGCCGATCAGCACGAGCTGGCCGTGCCGCGGCAGAGGCTCGATGCCGGGCAAGCCGGCGTTTTTATTTTCGTTGGGGGGTTCGCGCTGTAATTGTTGCGCCATGCGGTTGAGCACGGCGCGGCCATGGCTCGGCGCGACGCCGGTGCCGAGCAAGGTCACGCGCTCGCCGCCACGCAGCAGCAGCGCCGCCAGCGCGAGCGTTAGGAGATCGGCGCGCTCGCGCTTGGTCGGCAGGCCGCGCGCGGAGGCGTAATCCATCGATGGCGAAGCATCGCGCCACAGCCACACGCTCTGCGCCGCTTCCCATTCCGTTTCGCGCACATAAAGCCGCTGCGATTTCGCGCTCTCGCGCCAATCGATGCGTGTCGCCGCATCGCCCGGCTGATACTGCCGGAATTGCCAGAAGGTCTCGCCCTGGCCGACGCGGCGGCGGCCATGCACACCCTGGGCGACGGTCGCCGCTACGCGATTAGCGGCGACAAGCAATGGCGGCAGCGCCGCCGCCGCTTGTTCCGCGCGATGTTGAAGGATCCCGGCTTCCGCCATCAGCGCAGCGGCTGGAGCAACCGGTCGATGACCTGGCCGAGCGACACGCCCTCGGCGCGCGCCGCGAAGGTCAACGCCATGCGATGCCGCAGCACCGGCGGCGCCAGCGCGATCACATCGTCGACCGACGGCGCGAAACGCCCATCGAGCAAAGCGCGCGCGCGGCAGGCGAGCATCAGCGCCTGGCTGGCGCGCGGGCCCGGGCCCCAAGCGATCTGTGCATCGCCTTCACCGCTATCGTTAGGGCCGCCGCTGCCGGCCCCACCATCACCAGGGCGCCCGGCGCGCACCAGCTTCAGGATCGCTTCGACGACGCTTTCGCCGACCGGCACGCGCCGCACCAGGCGTTGCGCCGCGGCGAGCTCGTCGGCGCTCATCACCTTGTTCGCCTGATCTTCGCTTGTGCCGGTCGTCGCCAGCAGCATCTGCCGCTCGGCTTCGAGATCGGGATAGCCGACATCGATCTGCAAGAGGAAGCGATCGAGCTGCGCTTCGGGCAGCGGATAGGTGCCTTCCTGCTCGAGCGGGTTCTGCGTCGCGAGCACATGGAAAGGCTTCGGCAGCGGATGATATTGCCCCGCGACCGAGACGCGATGCTCCTGCATCGCCTGCAACAGCGCCGATTGCGTGCGCGGGCTGGCGCGGTTGATCTCGTCCGCCATCAGCAATTGGCAGAACACCGGCCCGGCGATGAAGCGGAAGGAGCGGCGGCCGCTCTCGCTCTCTTCGAGCACTTCCGAGCCGAGAATATCCGCCGGCATGAGATCGGGCGTGCATTGGATGCGCTTGTCTTCGAGGCCGAGCACGATGCCGAGCGTCTCGACGAGACGCGTCTTGGCGAGGCCGGGGACGCCGATCAGCAGCGCGTGGCCGCCGGCGAGCAAGGTGATCAGGGCTTGATCGACCACCTCGCGCTGGCCGAAGATGACGCGGCCGATGCGCTCGCGCACGGCGGTGAGCCGCTGGCCGAGCGCATCGATCTCGCCGGCGAGGTCGCCGGAGGCCGTGCCGAAACCGATCGGTGCTTGCAGGCTTTCAGGATTGCTCAAGAGCGGAACTCCTCAGGCAGAGCGAAGAGGCGGCACGTCGTGAACGAAGCAAAAGCGAATGACGGCGAATTGAAGCGCATTGAAGCCGCCGCCGCCGCGCCGCGGAGCCCCTCTGCAAAAGATCGGGCAACACCGCGGGATTGTGGGCATTTCGACATCCGCATCGATCGCGATGGTAGCTGGTTCTATCGCGGGACTCCAATCAATCGCGCGTCATTGGTTAAGCTGTTCAGCACGGTTTTGGAGCGCGATGCCGCGGGCGTGTATTGGCTCGTCACGCCCGCCGAGCGCGGCCGCATCACCGTCGATGATGCGCCGTTTCTCGCCGTCGAACTGGAGCGCAGCGGCGAGGGCGCGGCCCAAGAACTGGGCTTTCGCACCAATCTCGGCGATTTTGTGACGGCGGATGCGGTGCATCCGTTGCGTATCGCAACCGACCCGGCTACGGACACGCCGCGACCCTATATCCTGGTTCGAAATCGGCTGGAAGCGCGGCTCACCCGGCCGGTATTCTATGGTTTGGTGGATTGGGGCGTTGAGGAGCGGGTCGGCGAGGCCATCCGGTTCGGGGTATGGAGCAAAGGGACATTCTTCCCGCTGGATCAGCCGGCGGAGCCCGGCTGACGCGTGCCGATATTCGCGCGCGGCTCGATGGCCGCGCCGTCGGCCTGCGCGGCAACGGCTCGGCCGAGCGCGACAATATCCGCGCTGCGGTGCTCGTGCCGCTGGTCGAGCGCGACGACGGCTGGTCTGTCGTGCTGACCCTGCGCTCCGCCGATCTCGCCGATCACGCCGGACAAATCTCGCTGCCGGGCGGCCGTATCGATCCCGAGGATGTCGATGCGCGCGCCGCGGCGTTGCGCGAAGCGGAAGAGGAGATCGGCCTGAGCCGCGATTATGTCGAGACTGCCGGCCGCCTCGATACCTGGTTCACCGGTACCGGTTTTGAGGTGACGCCGATCGTCGGGCTGGTGCGGCCGCCGCCGCCCTATAAGCCCGATCCGGTCGAGGTCGCGGAAGTCTTCGAAGTGCCGCTCGATTTTATCCTCGACAAGCGCAACCACCAATGGCGCTGGCGCGAGTTGCAGGGGCAGAAACGCTACTTCTGGGCGATCCCCTATCTGGAGCGCAATATCTGGGGCGTGACAGCGGGTATGCTGGTCAACCTCGCCGAAGCGCTCGGCGGCTGAAGGACGGGGCGGGGGATGGGACGGGTCTTCCTCGCCATCATCGTGCCGCTGCTGCTGCCGACCGCGCTCTACGCGGCGTGGCGCGTTATGGTCGGCAAGCAGATCAACGTGCCGGCGGTCTGGATCTGGCTGGTGGTGGCCGGGCTGGCGCTCGCCTCGGCGGTGCTCGTCTTGGTCAGCGTCGATTTCGGCGCACCGCGGGAAGGGCAGTATGTCCCACCGCATGTCAGCGACGACGGCGCCGTTGTGCCCGGCCGTATCGAACCTAGTCAAATTCATTCGGGGGCGCCGCGTTAGACCATGCGCATCAAGCCGCCCGCCTGGATGACCGATAAAGCGAGCCACGCGGTGATGACCGCGCTCAAGGGCGACGCGCGTTTCGTCGGCGGCTGCGTGCGCGACACGCTCTTGAAGCGCCCGATCGGCGATATCGATATCGCGACGCCGCTTTTCCCCGAAGAGATCATGCGCCGTCTCGCCGCGGCGAAGATCAAGGCGGTGCCGACCGGCATCGCGCATGGCACGATCACCGCCGTCACCGACACGCGGCCTTACGAGATCACGACCTTGCGCCGCGATGTCGAGACCTTCGGCCGCCAGGCGCGTGTCGCCTTCTCGGCCGATTGGAAAGAGGATTCAGCGCGCCGCGACTTCACCATGAACGCGCTCTATCTCGGTGACGAGGGCGAGGTCTTCGATTATCACGACGGCATCAAGGATCTGCGCGCCGGCAAGGTGCGTTTCGTCGGCAATCCGGCGACGCGCATCCGCGAGGACGTGCTGCGGCTGTTGCGCTTCTATCGCTTCCACGCCTGGTACGGCCGCGGCGAGGCTGATGCCGCGGCGCGCGCCGGCTGCCGCGCCTCGACGCCGCTGCTGCCGACACTGTCGGGCGAGCGCGTGCAGGCCGAGCTGTTGAAGCTGCTCGGCGCGAAGGATCCGCTGCCGAGCCTGACGCTGATGCAGGAAGACAGCGTGCTCGCGCGCATCGTGCCGAAGATTCGCGGCCTCGATGCGCTGACACGGCTCATCAAGCTCGAGCCCAAACCCGATGCCTTGCGCCGTCTTGCGGCGCTGGTTGCGGCCGATGGCGATGCGCTGGCGCGCAAGCTCAAATTCTCCAACGCCGATCGCGAGCGGCTGACCGCTTTGAGCGAGTCGGTGCCGCTGACCGACGACGCGGCGGAGCAGCGGCGGCTGCTCCACCGCCTCGGCCGCGATCTCTATGTCGATCGCGTGCTGCTTACCGCGGCGCTCGCGGACGACACGGCGAATGTCAAAAAGCTGCTCGGCGCGGCGGCGAAATGGAAGCCGATTGCTTTCCCCCTGCGCGGCGCCGATATCGCCGAAGCCGGCGTGGCGGAAGGCCCCGCCATCGGCCAGCTGCTCGTCGCGATCGAGGCGTGGTGGGAAGCGGGCGATTTCACAGCGACGCGCAAGCAATGCCTCGACGAGCTGCAGCGCCGGCTCGACGCGCCGGCGGCGCCGGCGTGAGGCTGCTGCCCGAAGGTACGACGCCGGAGACGCGGATCCTCTATGCCGGGCGTGGCCTGCGCGCTTTCGCCGACGGCTTCGTCAGCCTCCTGCTGCCGATCTACATCACCGCACTCGGCTTCGACGTCGTTGCCGTCGGCCTCATCTCGGCATCGACGATGCTCGGCTCGGCGGCGCTCACCATCGGCGTCGGCTTCACGGCGCATCGCTATGGCCGGCGTGTTCTGCTCATCGGCTCGGCGCTGTTGATGATCGCGACCGGCATCGGCTTTCTTCTGGTGCATGAGCTCTGGCCGCTGGTCGTCGTCGCCTTCATCGGCACGATCAACCCATCGCCCGCCGATGTCAGCGTGTTCTATCCGCTCGAGCAAGCGCTGCTCGCCGAGACCGTGCCGGCCAAGAGCCGCACCGCGACTTTCGCCGGCTATGCGCTGATCGGCTCGCTGGTCGCGGCGCTCGGCGCGCTCGCCGCCGGCGTGCCGAGCCTGTTGCAGACGAATTTCCATGTCGATCTGCTGACGGCGCTGCAATCGATGTTCGTGCTCTACACGTTGCTCGGTCTCATCACCTACTATCTTTATCGCCGCCTGCCGCCGAGCCTCGACAATCGCGACCAGCGGCCGTCGAGCGCGCTCGGCCCCTCCAAGCGTCTCGTCTTCACCCTGGCGGCGCTGTTCAGCCTCAATTCCTTTGGCGGCGGCCTCATCGTGCAATCGCTCTTGGCGCTGTGGCTCTTCCGCCGCTTCGGCCTTTCGCTCGAGACCACGGGCGCGATCTTTTTCTGGAGCGGCATCTGCACCGCCGCGTCCTACATCGTCGCGGCCAAGCTCTCGCGCAAGATCGGGCTGGTGAACACGATGGTGTTCAGCCATCTGCCGGCCAATCTCTGCATGATCGCGCTCGCCTTCGCGCCCAATCTCACGATCGCCGTCGTGTTGCTGCTGATCCGCGCGGCGCTGTCGCAGATGGATGTGCCGACGCGCGGCTCTTACGTGATGGCGGTGGTGACGCTGCCCGAGCGCGCCGCCGCGGCAAGCATCACGGCGCTGCCGCGCAGCCTCGCCTCATCGCTCGCGCCCTTGCTCGGCGGCTGGCTCTTCGCGCTCTCGCCCTTCGCCTGGCCCCTGGTCATCGCCGGCGCGCTCAAAGCGACCTACGACATCCTGCTGCTGATCCTCTTCCAGAGCCACAAGCCGCCCGAAGAAGAAGGCGTCGCCGTCAGGGCCAGCTGACCTCCGGCGGCAGCGACATCAGGATGGCTTCGACATTGCCGCCGGTCTTGAGGCCGAACAACGTGCCGCGGTCGTAGATCAGGTTGAATTCGACATAGCGGCCGCGGCGCTGGAGCTGATAGCGGCGCTGCTCGTCGCTCCATGATTGGCGGAAATGCCGGCGCACGAGAAGCGGATAGATCGCGAGGAAGGCTTCGCCGACCGCGCGCGTGAAGGCGAAATCCTTTTCCCAATCGCCGTTGTCGAGATAATCGTAGAAGATTCCGCCGACGCCGCGCGCCTCGTCGCGGTGCTTGATGAAAAAATACTCGTCGCACCATTTCTTGAAGCGTGCGTAATAATCGGCGCCGTGCTGGTCGCAAGCGGCTTGGAGCGCGGCGTGGAAATCGCGCGTATCGGTATCGTCGGGATAGATCGGCGTCAGGTCGCTGCCGCCGCCGAACCATCTCTTCGTCGTGACGATATGGCGCGTATTCATGTGCACCGCGGGCACCAGCGGCGAGCGCGGATGGATGACGAGCGAGATGCCGCTCGCCCAGAAACGCGGATCGTCCTCGGCGCCGGGAATCTGCTTCCTGAAATTCCGGGCCGAACTCGCCCCAAACGGTCGAGACGTTGACGCCGGCTTTCTCGAAAACGCGGCCTTTGAGGATCGCCATCGTGCCGCCGCCGCCGCCTTCGCGCACCCAGCCCTTGCGCTGGAAGCGCTGCCGGGCGCCGGGATCGAATTCGTCCTCGATCGCCTCGAGCGCGGCGCAGATGCGGTCGCGCAGCACGTCGAACCATGCCCCCACCTGCATCTTTTGGGCCTGCGCTTTTTGCTCTTCGCTGCTCACTCTTGCTCCTCGGGCAGAAACCCTGTCTGCCGCAACGCCTCGCCCAATACCATGGAAGCGGCGAGCGCGACATTGATCGAGCGCCGGCCCGGGCGCATCGGCACGCGCAAGCGCGCATCGACGGCGGCATGGACCTCGGCCGGCACGCCGGCGCTCTCGCGGCCGAAGAGCAGCGTGTCATCGGCCGCGAAGGCGAAGCGGTGATAGGGCGCCGTGCCTTGCGTCGTCAGCAGGATCAGCCGGCCCCTTGGTGCCGCGCGGAACGCGCGCCATGAGGGATGCCGCGTCAGCTCGATCTGATCGAGATAATCCATGCCGGCGCGTTTCAGATGGCGATCGTCCCAGATGAAGCCGAAAGGCTCGATGAGATCCGCCGCGACTCCGAGGCACGCGCAGAGGCGCAAAATCGCGCCGGTGTTTTGCGGAATGTCGGGCTCATAAAGCGCGAGCCGCATCGGCCGGAATTCCTCACTTTTGTGCGGCAGGATGTCGCATAGAAGCTTCCGCTCAACAGTATAGCTTCCCGCGCGGGTCGCAACTTTTCGCGAGCGCGATCCCGGCTCCCGCATTTGGCGGAAGTCCCGGAAAAATAAAAGGGGAATTCATGGCGGATACGGCGCAACCCGGTCCTATGGCGGCACATGGTCACGAGGGCGGGACGCGGCGCGATTTCCTCTCGATCGCCGCGACGGCGGTTGGCGCCGTCGGCGCAGCCTGCGCCGTCTGGCCGCTCGTCTCGAGCATGAATCCGGCGCGCGACACGCTTGCCGCGGGCGCGCCGGTCGATATCGATATCTCGAAGATCCAGCCGGGCCAGCAGATCATCGTGCTGTGGCGCAGCCGGCCGATCTATATCGTCAATCGCACGCAGGCGATGCAGGATATCCTCAAGGCCGACAAGGATGCCGGCACGCTGCGCGATCCCAATTCGAACGCCAATCAGCAGCCGACTTACGCGAAGAACGTCTTCCGTTCGGTGAAGCCGCAATATCTCGTGCTGGTCGGCATCTGCACGCATCTCGGCTGCCTGCCCGAATTCACGCCGCAGCCGGGCGGCAGCCTCGGCCCGTCATGGCAAGGCGGCTATTTCTGCCCGTGCCACGGCTCGCGCTACGACCTTTCGGGCCGCGTGTTCCAGAACGTGCCGGCGCCGTACAACCTTCCCGTGCCGCCGTATCACTTCGTCAGCGACACGCTGATCCGGGTCGGCGAGAATCCGTCCGACTCGACTTTCGACTTCAACTCGATCGAGCAGATTTAAGGACGCGTTGTCATGGCCGCGCCGCAATCGCAAAGCAAACTCGTGCGCTGGATCGACCACCGGCTGCCGATCTTTACCTTCCTCAATCACGAGCTCAACGAATATCCGACGCCGAAGAATCTGAGCTACTGGTGGAATTTCGGTTCGCTCGCCGGGATCATGCTGATGATCATGATCGCGACGGGCATCTTCCTCGCGATGGAGTACACGCCGAACGTCAACCTCGCCTTCGATTCGGTCGAGCGCATCATGCGCGACGTGAATTGGGGTTGGCTGATCCGCTACATCCATATGAACGGCGCGTCGTTCTTCTTCATCATCACCTATATCCACATCTTCCGCGGCCTTTATTACGGCTCCTACAAAGAGCCGCGCGAGCTCTTGTGGATGCTGGGTGTCGTCATCCTGCTCTGCATGATGGCGACGGCCTTCATGGGCTACGTGCTGCCGTGGGGCCAGATGAGCTTCTGGGGCGCGACCGTCATCACCAACCTCTTCGGCGCGATTCCGGTCGTCGGCAACGACATCGTCACCTGGCTGTGGGGCGGCTTCGCGATCGACAATCCGACGCTCAACCGCTTTTACGCGCTGCATTACTTGATGCCGTTCGTGATCCTCGGCGTCGTCGGCCTGCATATCATGGCGCTGCACACCCATGGCTCGAACAATCCGCTCGGCATCGACCGCAAGGGCCCGCAGGACAGCATTCCCTTCCATCCCTATTACACGATCAAGGACATGTTCGGCCTCGGCGTGTTCCTGATCATCTTCTGCATCTTCGTCTTCTATTTCCCGAACGCGCTGGGCGATCCGCAGAACTATATCCGCGCCAATCCGCTGCAGACGCCGCCCGAAATCGTGCCCGAATGGTACTTCCTGCCGTTCTACGCGATGCTGCGCTCGGTGCCCGACATCCTCTTCATCAAGGCAAAGCTCGCCGGCGTCTTGACGATGTTCGGCTCGATCTTCCTGCTCTTCATCCTGCCCTGGCTCGACACCTCGCCGGTGCGCAGTGCGAGGTTCCGCCCGACCTACAAGTGGGTCTTCTGGCTGCTGGTGATCGACGTCGTCGTGCTCGGCATGGTCGGCGCGCATCGGCCGGAGGGCTTGTGGATCGTCATGGGCCGTCTCGCGACGCTTTACTACTTCATCCATTTCCTGATCCTCATCCCGCTGATCGGCATTTTCGAGCGGCCCTTGCCGCTGCCGACCAGCATCAGCGCCGCGGTCACCAAAGGCGGCGGCAAGCTCGCCGGCGCGTCGGCGCCGATGGAGAAGCCATAATGCGCCGCTTCGCGCTTGCCCTTATCGGAGCGGGGCTGCTGCTCGCGCCGATCGCCCACGCACAGGAAGAGGGCGAGACGCCATTGCCGCGTCCCGGCTGGTCCTTCGACGGGCCCTTCGGCACCTACGATCGCGGCGCGTTGCAGCGCGGCTTCCAGGTCTATCAGAATGTCTGCGCGAACTGCCATTCGCTGAGCCTCGTCACCTATGACGATCTCGGTCCGGACGGGCCGAGCGCCGGCATCGGCTACAGCGAAGACCAGGTGAAGGGCATCGCGGCCGAGAAGGAAGTTACCGACGGTCCCAACGACCAGGGCGAGATGTTCCAGCGTCCGGCGCGGCCCTCCGATCATTTCGTGCCGCCTTTCCCGAACGATCAGGCCAATCGCGCCGCGCATAACGGCGCGCTGCCGCCCGATCTCTCGCTCATCGTCAAGGAGCGGGCGGGCGGTCTCGGCGCGTTGCCATGGTCGGCGAGCGGCGCCGACTATGTCTACGACATCCTCACCGGCTTCAAGAATCCGCCGCCGAACGAGAAGCTGCCGGACAACAGCTATTACAACGCGTATTTCCCCGGCCATCACATCGCGATGCCGCCGCCGCTCTCGGACGCTACCGTCGATTACAGCGACGGCACCAAGGCGACGACGGCGCAGGAAGCGCATGACGTCGTGACCTTCCTCACCTGGGCGGCCGAGCCGACGATGGAAGACCGCAAGCGCAACGGCGCCAAGGTGCTGATCTTCCTGGTCGTGCTGACGGGCTTGCTCTACGGCGCCAAGCGCAAGATCTGGGCCGGCGTGCACTAGCTAGAACTCACTGCTTCTTCGTCATTGCGGGCGAAGCGAAGCAATCCAGAGCGACCACGAGGTTCCTGGATTGCTTCGTCGCTGCGCTCCTCGCAATGACGGCTTAACTCAATCTTTCAAATACCGCGCGAAGAACGCGGTCACCTGCTGCTTCGCATCGTCCCACGCCGCCGGGTTGCCGCCGGTCGTCGCGCCGCGCCCTTCCGGCGCATTGGCGTTGCGGCGGTCGGCGATGTAGCGCTCCGGCGCCGCGCTGTCGAAAGAATGGTTGGCGCCGGGATAGATTTTGATCGTCACCGGATAGCCGGCCGCCGCGGCGCGCTCGGCCAGCACGCGGCAATGCTCGGCCGGCGTCCAATCGTCCTTCTCGCCGACGAGGATCAGCAGCGGCGCGACCGG
The DNA here is from genome assembly GCA_963731145.1 of uncultured Alphaproteobacteria bacterium. GTDB lineage: Bacteria > Pseudomonadota > Alphaproteobacteria > ATCC43930 > CGMCC-115725 > CAIKMD01. The sequence goes on from CAVSUX010000001.1 coordinate 32,486, forward strand.
CTGATACGTACCGGTGTAATCGACGACCTTGCCGTGATCGCCGGATTGGCGCCTGACGTTCCAATTGCCGTAACGCGCGCCGCAGCCGGGATAAAGCGCGATCGCGGCGGCGAAGCCGGTCCGGTTGTCTTGCGCCAGCGGCGCGGTCGTCGCGACCGGCGTGATGTCGATGACCAGTGTCGTCGAGCCGCCATGCGAGCCGCCCATCACGCCGACATGTGCGCCGTCGACAAAGGGAAGCTGGCGCAGATAGGCGAGGGTGGCGAACCCGTCATAGGCGCGCGGCAGCGGATTGACCTTCACCGTCGAATTGCCGGAAGGCGCGGTGCACACGCCGCCGGGATAGCCGCGCGGCGTGAAGCTGTCCGGCAGCGCGACGACATAGCCCTGCGTCGCCAGGAGCTGCGCCCAGCGCGCCGGCGCGCCACTCGAGCGCGGGCCGAGGCCGCTGCAATCATGCATGATGACGATTGCGGGAAAGGGACCGTTGCCGTCGGGCTTATAGAGTTCGGTCGGCAAATCCTGCGGCACGCCGTCGGTGGTGCTCGGCACGGCGACGGAGCTATGCGTATAGGCCACCAGCGCCCGCGCCTCCGGCGTCAGGGCGACGCCGAGCAGAGCTGCCAAAGCGATGGCGCCGAGCTTCATAGTGCACTCATTCTCCCATGCCGCCGGGATGAAGACAATTCCAGTTGCCGCTGCCAGCGCCGCCTTCCACACTGGCGCCCATGACAACCAACGGCGCAATCATCGGCATTATCGGCGGCAGCGGGCTTTATCAGATCGACGGCATCACCGATGTCGAATGGCGGCATGTCTGGTCGCCTTTCGGCGATCCCTCGGACGAGCTGTGCTTCGGCAAGCTCGGCGAAACGCGGGTGGTATTCCTGCCGCGGCACGGGCGCGGCCATAAGATCCCGCCCTCGGAGGTCAATTTCCGCGCCAATATCGATGCGCTGAAACGCTCGGGCGTCACCGATCTCATCTCGCTCTCGGCGGTCGGCAGTCTCAACATCGATCTGCCGCCCGGCACGTTCGTGCTGATCGATCAATTCATCGATCGCACCTTCGCGCGACCGAAGAGCTTTTTCGGCAAGGGTTGCGTCGCGCATGTGTCGATGGCCCATCCGGTCTGTCACCGGCTCGGCGAGCATCTGGCGCATGGCGCCGAGGCGGCGGGCTTCGCGGTGAAGCGCGGCGGCACGTATATCGTGATCGAGGGCCCGCAATTCTCGACCATGGCCGAGAGCAATCTCTATCGCGAGCAATGGAATTGCGACGTCATCGGCATGACCAACATGCCGGAAGCGAAGCTCGCGCGCGAGGCCGAGATCTGTTACGCGACCGTCGCCATGGTGACGGATTACGATTGCTGGCACCCGGACCACGATCACGTCACCGTCGACATGGTGTTGAAGGTGCTCTCCCAGAACGCCGACAAGGCCAAGGCCTTGGTCAAGGCGACGGTGCCGCTGGCGGCGCGCGACCGCGATTGCAGCCAAGGCTGCCGCCACGCGCTGGACAACGCTATCATCACGCCCGAAGGGATGCGCGACCCGGTGGCGCTGGCGAAGCTCGACGCCGTCGCCGCGCGCGTGCTGCCGCCGAAGGAATAGGCCGATGCTCGTCGCCGGCCGCGCCATGCGCACGATCTGGCTCGAGGATGACCACGCTGGCGTCGGCATCATCGACCAGACCTTGCTGCCGCATGCGCTGGCGACGCTGAAGCTGACGAAGCTCGAGGAAGTCGCGCATGCGATCCGCGCGATGCAGGTCCGCGGCGCGCCGCTGATCGGCGCCGCGGCGGCTTACGGCATGGCGCTGGCGATGCGCGCGGATGCCGGCGATGCGGCGCTCGAGGCGGCGGGCAAGACACTGCTCGCGACGCGGCCGACCGCCGTCAATTTGCGCTGGGCGATCGAGGATATGCGGCGGCTGCTCCTGCCGCTCGCGCCTTCAGCGCGCACGGCCGCCGCTTACCAGCGCGCCGCCGCGATTTGCGATGAGGATGTCGCGATCAATCGCGGCATCGCCGCCGCCGGCCTGCCGCTGATCGAGGCGGCGTGGAAGAACAAGGGCAAGCAGGGTCGTGTCGAGATCCTCACTCATTGCAATGCCGGCTGGCTCGCGACCGTCGATTGGGGTACGGCGCTGGCGCCGATCTACTTGGCGCATGAGCGCGGCATTCCCCTCCACGTCTGGGTCGATGAGACGCGGCCGCGCAATCAGGGCGCCAGCCTCACCGCCTGGGAGCTCGGCCAGCACGGCGTCGCGCATACCGTGATCGCCGACAATGCCGGCGGCCATCTGATGCAGCATGGGCGCGTCGATCTCTGCATAACCGGCACCGACCGCACCACGGCCGCGGGCGATGTCGCCAACAAGATCGGCACCTATCTGAAGGCGCTCGCCGCCAGGGATAACGGCGTGCCCTTCTACGTCGCGCTGCCCTCGCCGACGATCGACTGGACGCTCGATGACGGCGTCAAGCAAATCCCGATCGAGGAGCGCGCCGCGAGCGAGGTCACGCATATTGCGGGGCTCGACGAGCGCGGCGCGGTCACGCGTGTCCGCCTCACGCCCGAGAACAGCCCGGCGGCGAATTATGCCTTCGACGTGACGCCGGCGCGGCTCGTCACCGGCCTCATCACCGAGCGCGGCGTCGCCAAGGCCTCGCGCGATGGCCTGCTCGCGCTTTTTCCCGAGATGAAAGAAAAACGCGCCGGCGAATAGCACCGGCGCGTCGTCATCCCCCTCACCCTCCCGCGCGAGGCGCGGGTCCCTCCCTCTCCCCAGCGGGGAGAGGGAGGGGGTGAGGGGGCTTCACTCGTGGTCTCAGCCGATATGCTTCGCGAGGAATTCTTGGCTGCGGCAGGCCGCGACCTGCGCCGCTTCGGCGTTGAACGAGCCGCGCTCGTCGCAATGGAAGCCGTGGCCGGCGCCGGCATAGATGAAGATCGGCGCCTCGGGATGCGCGGACTTGATCTTCTCGACATCGGTCAGCGGGATGCTCTGATCCTTCTCGCCGAAATGCAGCATGACCGGCGCCTTCGGCTTCTCGGTATGGAACTGCGCGATCTGGCCGCCGTAATAGCCGACACCGGCCGAGACGCCGTTGAGGCGCGTGGCCGAGAGAAAAGCGATCGAGCCGCCCATGCAATAGCCGAGCACCGCGACTTTGCCGGCCGATTTCACGTGATCGATCGCGGCCTGGGTGTCGGCGAGGCGATCGTCCAGCGGGATCTTGCCGGCGAAGCCGCGGGCCTTGTCCATCGCGGCGCCGTCATAGCCGGATTGGAAATTCTTCTCGCCGCGGTCGAACAGCGCCGGTGCGATGGCGAGATAGCCGAGCTGGGCATAGCGGTCGGCGACCGAGCGGATGTGATGGTTGACGCCGAAAATTTCTTGAATGACGACGACGGCGCCGCGCGGCTTGCCTTGCGGCTCGGCCTTGTACGCGCCGAACTGGAAGCCGTCCTTCGACGTCAGTGTAATGTCTTGACCCATTTTCACTCCTCCTCGGTTTTGGTCGTTGTTGGTCCGGATCATAGAAGGTCCGGCCGGCTTGCGGAATAGCGGTCTGAACGTTGACGCTAGAACCCAAGACCCGTCATTGCGAGCGCAGCGAAGCAATCCATATGTGGACGGCCCCCGGCTTGCAAGGTCGACGAGCGGTTGTGTTGGATCGGATCGCTTGCGTCCATATGTCCGGCCTGTTGGATGCGATCGGCATATGACCGCTGGCCAAGATGGTTTTCGTGGCGGGAGTTCCACACAGAGAGGCGACGTCGCGATACGCCACTGGATTGCGCGGAGTGTCTTCCGTCTCGAACCGATCGATCCACCATCTGCTCGTTTTCTTGCAAGCGCCGGCTCAGCGAGACACGCGCCTTGTATCCCGCTGATCTCGTCAAGCCGCTGTCGGCATCGCCCCTAGCGCACGCTTGGGGTCGTAGGTCTCGCCGGTCGTCATGAGCTTCCAGACGATGCGGGCGATCTTGTTGGCAAGCGCCACGGCGACGAGCTTGGGCGGCTTGCGTTTCAAGAGGGCGAGGAGCCAGGGGGAGGCGTGACGGCTCTTACCGCGCCGCGCTTGCCAGATGACGGCAGTGGCGCCGACCACGAGCAAGCTTCGCAAGGTCTCGTCGCCGGCGCGGGTGATCACGCCGAGCCTCAGCTTGCCGGCGGTCGAATGATCCTTGGGCGTCAGGCCGATCCAGGCGGCGAAGTGCCGGCCGGAGCGGAAGGCATGCGGATCGGGTGTCTTCATCATGAGCAGCGAGGCGATCACCGGTCCCACACCGGGAATCCGAGCGAGGCGCCGGCTCGGCTCGTTGGTTCGATGCCACGCCATCAACCTGGCGTCGATCGCCTCGAGCTGGGCTTCGAGTTGCGCGTATTCTTGGGCGTGCGCGGCAAACAGCTCGCGGGCCAAGGCCGGCACGGTCTCGTCGGCCTGGAGGCGCAACAGCAGCGGCTCGATCTTGGCCCGCCCCTTGGCAGCAACGATCCCGAACTCCGCCGCATAGCCGCGGATCGTATTGGCGAGCCGCACGCGGTGGCGCACCAAGCGCTCGCGCAGGCCCGCCAGCATCAGCGCCGCTTGGCTCTCCGCACTCTTCACCGGCACGAAGCGCATCGTCGGCCGGCTCATCGCCTCGCAGATCGCCGCGGCATCCGCTGCGTCGTTCTTCCCGCGTTTCACATAGGGCTTCACGTATTGCGGCGCGATCAGCCTCACCTCATGGCCCAGCCGCGTCAGCTCGCGCGCCCAATAATGAGCCCCGCCACAGGCCTCGATGCCTATAACCGTCGGCGCCAGGCTCGCAAAAAACGTCAGAACCTCTTTGCGCTTGAGCTTGCGACGCAGAACCACCTCTTCACGGTCATCCGCTCCATGAAGCTGAAAAATCTGCTTCGACGTATCCATACCTATGCGGCTAAGCTTGTCCACGGACGGCCTCCTCGTTTGAGATTCTGTAACGACCTCACTCCGGCACATCGATGCCGTTCGGGGGCCGTCCACCCCATCAGCGTGGGCTGAGCACTGGATTGCTTCGCTTCGCTCGCAATGACGGTACTGATAGAGCCTCCATCGGCACCAAGCAGGCTCCGTGCGCTGTCATCCGTCACACATTGAAACGGAAATGAAAGATGTCGCCGTCCTGGACGACATACTCGGCGCCTTCAAGCCGCATCTTGCCGGCGTCTTTCGCGCCTTGCTCGCCGTTGCAGGCGACGAAATCGGCATAGGCGATGGTCTCGGCGCGGATGAAGCCCTTCTCGAAATCGGTGTGGATCGCGCCCGCGGCTTGTGGTGCCTTGGCGCCGTGCCAGACCGTCCAGGCATGCGCTTCTTTGGGGCCAACGGTGAGGAAGGTGACGAGATCGAGCAAACGATAGCCGGCATGGATGACGCGCGACAGGCCGGGCTCGCTGAGACCCAGCGTCGCGAGATATTCGGCCTTCTCGGTTTCGTCGCCGAGCTGCGCGATCTCGGCCTCGATCGCGGCGGAGACCACCACCGTGACGGCGCCGCGCGCCGCGGCGTATTCGGCGACGCGCTTTGATTGCGCGTTGCCGGTGGCGGCGCCCGCTTCCTCGACATTGCAGACATAAAGCACGGGCTTTGCCGAAAGGAGCTGCATCGCTTTGAGGATCGGCTTCTGCTCGGCAGAGAGATTGAGCGCGCGCGCCGGCTTGCCGTCGCGCAGCAATTGAAGCGCCGGTTCAGCGACGTCGAGAAAGGCTTTCGCTTCCTTGTCGGCGCCGCGCGCTTTCTTGACCGCGGCGGCGGCGCGTTTCTCGAGGCTGTCGAGATCGGCGATCATCAGCTCGGTCTCGACGACTTCGGCGTCGCGGATCGGATCGATCGAGCCTTCGACATGGGTGACGTTGCCGTCCTCGAAGCAGCGCAGCACATGCGCGATCGCATCGACCTCGCGGATATGGCCGAGGAACTGATTGCCGAGGCCTTCGCCTTTCGAGGCGCCGCGCACCAGCCCGGCGATGTCGACGAATTCCAATTGCGTCGGCACGATCTTCGCCGATTTCGCGAGGCGCGCACACACGTCCAGACGTTCGTCGGGAACGGCAACGCGCCCGACATTCGGCTCGATGGTGCAGAAAGGGTAATTCGCCGCCTCGGCCGCTTGCGTTGCGGTCAGCGCGTTGAAGAGGGTCGATTTGCCGACATTGGGCAGACCGACGATGCCGCAATTGAAACCCATACTATCTTCCTTTTTCCTCCTCACCCTCCCGCTTCGCGGGTCCCTCGTCAGTCCGCTGCGCGGTTTGACCCCCGTCGGGGAGAGGGTTGGGGTGAGGGGGCTCGTTCTTTTTGTTCGGCTTGAGGATATGCGCGACCTTGCTCATGAAAGCGCCGGTGTCGTCGGCGGCGAGCACCGGCGCCGCCTCGGTGATCGCGCCGATCGTCGGCTCGAGCCATTGCCGTTCCTCGGCGGTGAAATTCTGCAGCACATAAGGCTCGACCAGCTCTTTCATACCGGGGTGGCCGATGCCGATTCTGACGCGCCAGTAATCGGGACCGAGCGTATCGTCGATCGAGCGCAGCCCGTTATGGCCGCCGGCGCCGCCGCCGCGCTTCACGCGGAGCTTGCCTTCGGCGAGATCGATATCGTCATGGATAACGGCGATCTCGCTCACATCGATCTTATAGAAGCGCGCCGCCGCGCCGACGCTGTCGCCGCTCGCATTCATATAAGTCTCGGGTTTCAGCAACAGCACGCGCGTGTCGCCAACAACACCTTCCGCCAAAGTCCCTTGGAATTTCGGCCGAAAAGCCGGGAAGCGATAGCGCGCGGCGATCGCGTCGACGGCCATGAAGCCGACATTGTGCCGGGTCATCGCATAGCGTGAGCCCGGATTGCCGAGCCCGACGAGGAGGCGCATGAGGCAAGGGCCAGCGCTCGGGCGCGGTGAACCGCGCCCGAGCGAAGGCTCAGGTCTTGGCGGCGGGTTTTGCGCCCGCGGCCGGTGCTGCTGCGCCCGCCGCCGGGGCCGTACCCGGGGCCGGTGCCGCGCCGCCTGCCGGGGCAGCCCCGCCTTCAGCCGGGGCGGCCGCCGCTGCTGCTGCCGCGTCGGCTGCGGCTTTCGCCGCGACCACTGCCGCCTGCTGCTCTTCGCGTACCGCGGTCGGCGCCGCGATCGAGGCGACGGTGAAGTTGCGGGCGATGGTCGGCCGCGTGCCCTCCGGCAGCTTCACCGCGGTGATATGGATGCTGTCGCCGATCTCCGTGCCCGAGAGATCGATCGTCAGCACGTCGGGAATCTGCTCGACCGGGCAGACGAGATCGATCTCATGCCGCACGATGTTGAGCATGCCGCCGCGGCGGATGCCGGGCGAGCTTTCCTGGCCGGTGAATTTCACCGGCACCGCGACCGTGATCTTGGTGCCTGCATTGATGCGCAAGAAATCGACATGGATCGGGTGATCGTTCACCGGATCGAGCTGCACGTCGCGCGGCAGCGTGCGATGCGTCGCGCCGTCGAGCTGCACGTTGAGCAGCCGGGCAAAGAAGCCGGGCCGCTGCACCTCTTTCGCCAATTCGCGCGGGTCGAGGGAGATCAGGGTCGCCGGCTTGCCCTCGCCATAGAGGACACCCGGCACGCGGCCCGAGCGACGTGCGGCCCGGGCGGCCCCCTTTCCGGCCCGGTCGCGCGGCTCGGCGCGCAGAGTAGTGGTTTCAACCATAACGAGCTCCTTTGCTCTCGAGTAATGCGCCGGCCTCCAGGGGTGCCGGACGCGGGTTCCGATGATCCTTAGACGAAGAGGCTCGAGACCGAGCGCTCCTCGCTGATGCGCAAGATCGCCTCTGCTATCAGCGGCGCGATGGTGAGGCGGCGGATGTTATGCGCGGCGCGCACCGCTTCGGTCGCGGCGATGCTGTCGGTCGTGACCAGGGCTTCGAGCGGCGAGGTGGCGACGCGCGCCACCGCGCCGCCCGAGAGCACGCCATGCGTGACATAGGCGGCGACGGATTTCGCGCCGCGCTCCATCAGCGCTTCGGCGGCATTGCATAGCGTGCCGGCGCTGTCGACGATATCGTCGATCAGGATACAGTGGCGGCCTTCGACTTCGCCGATGATGTTCATAACTTCGCTGACGCCGGCGCGCTCGCGGCGCTTGTCGATGATGGCGAGATCGGCATCGACGCGGCGGGCGATGGCGCGGGCGCGGACGACGCCGCCGACATCCGGCGAGACGACGACAAGATCGCCGCCGTTATAGCGCTGCTTGATGTCGTCGATGAAGACCGGCGCGGCGAAGAGATTGTCGAGCGGGATGTCGAAGAAGCCCTGGATCTGTCCGGCATGGAGATCGAGGGTCAACACGCGGTCGGCGCCGGCGGCAGCGATCATGTTCGCGACCAGCTTGGCCGAGATCGGCGTGCGCGGGCCCGATTTCCGGTCCTGGCGGGCGTAGCCGTAATAGGGCATGACGGCGGTGGCGCGGCGCACCGAGGCGCGTTTCAGCGCATCGAGGGTGACCAGCAGCTCCATCAGATTGTCGTTTGCCGGGAAAGAAGTCGATTGGATGACGAAGACGTCCTCGCCGCGGGCGTTCTCGTGGATTTCCACGAACACTTCCTGGTCCTGGAAACGCCGCACGCTCGCGTCGGTCAGCGGCAAATGCAAATAGGCCGAGATCGCCTCGGCGAGCGGCCGATTGCTGTTGCAAGCGAGAATTTTCATGTCCGGACGCCGGGTTACGCGAGCGATGCGGACTGTAACAAAGCCGATTTGCGCTGTAAACCCGCGCCCTTGCGGTAAATCCGCACTTTAAGTTGGGTGCCGTCGGTTTGAAAAATCCCCGGCCCAAGCGCGCGACCGGGCCCCCACCCGTGTCGGGCCGATCTTAAAGATGGGCCGATAGCAAGACGGCCGACAAAGACGATCGAGCGGCGGTTTTTCTTTGCGCCACGCCGATCGATAAATCTCGATTTGATAGATTTTTAAGGATCGTAAAAGCTCCATTAATATTTTCCCGCCAAAACTACTCGCGGACGTCAACAGGAGAACTGAGATGAGCTTTCTGAAGCGCTTGGTGAGTGACGAGTGCGGTGCGACAGCCATCGAATACGGTCTGATCGCCGCGCTCATCGCGGTTGCGATCATCGGTGCGGCAACAACGGTCGGCACCAATTTGAGCTCGACGTTCAATAACGTCGCCACCAGCCTGTAATCCTTCCTTAGACCGTAACTGCTCTCGGCGCCTTGGCCCCGCCAAGCCTTCGCGGCGGGGCCTCGTTTGCCTTAGCGCGTCCGCGCGGCATTACGACGCGTTCGGCGCGGGGCGCTTGGCCCGGTCGATCAGCGCCGTGATGCCTGGCGCTGCGGCATTGGCGGCGTCATAGGCGGTAAGGCCCCAGACCTTGTTGAGGCTGCCGGCCTCGACCGCGTTTTCCTGCTTCACCTGGCCGATCTGGCTGCCATCCGGCCGGTTGAGGGTCCAGTTGATGGAAACCTTCTGCGTGCCCGAGACCGGCGGCGCCACGGCGACAACCACCTCGACCACGTAATTCGGCACCGCTCCCGGAAAATCGGCGAGCGAGACCTGCGCGCGGCGCAGCGCCGCTGCCATCGCGGTGGCGAGCGCTTGGCCGCCATCGCCGGGCGCGCCGGTCGCTTGATGGATGGCGATCAGCGGATCGGTGCCAGGAATCGGTGCAGGGTTGTTGCTCTCGATCAGCTTGGCGAAGCTCAGGCGCGGCCGGGCCGACAAGATCGGCGATGCCGGCGCCGCCACCTTGCCAAGCCGATGCCGTCATCACCGCGCTCGCGTCTCGCTGGCCGGTCACTTTGCCGTCCGGCCCGCGCATCTCCCAGGCGACCGTGATCTGCATCTTGCCGTCGGGCATGCCTTGGGCGGTTGCCTTGCCTTGCAGGACATAGGAGCCGCGATTGCGCGCCTCGGTGTTGGCCGGGATGTCGTTGTCCTGCAGCGCGCTCGCCATCGCTGCGGCGAGATCATGCGCCATGGTGCTGGGCGCGCCGGCGACCGGCGGCACGACGACGCCGGCGCTGTCGGGCGGCGTCATCAGCGGCGAATTCGGCGGCGGTGCGGAATCCTCGAATGGATGCGGCAGCGGCTGGCAGGCGGTGAGCGCCAGCAACAACGCGGCAATGAGCGGAAAACGCATGGCGGCGATGATAGTGGCCGAGCGCTAAGGCGCAAGGCAGATGGCGGAGAGTTGGTGGCCGAACTGCTTCTCGCCTTTGAGACAGGTGCGGCGCCAGGAGAAGAAGCGCCCTTCCTCGCGCGCCGTATCGCCGCCGACCGAGTCGATATGTTGCACGCCGGCGGCGGCGAGACGCGCGCGCGCATAGCCGGGCAGATCGAAGAGATGATGGCGCGGCCGCTGTGCGGCGCGGAAGAAGCGCTCATTTGCCGGGTCCTGCGCCAGGAAGGGCGCGGGGAATTCGGGTCCGACTTCGTAGGAATTGAAGCCGATGCACGGACCGATGACCGCGATCAGCCGTGTCAGGCTCGCGCCTTCATCGAGCATTTTCGCCACGGTCGCTTCGAGCACGCCGCCAACCGCGCCGCGCCAACCGGCATGGGCTGCGCCGACGATGCCGGCGCGCTCATCGGCAAGCAGCACCGGCGCGCAATCGGCGGTGAGGATGGCGAGCGCCAGGCCTTTGTGTTTCGTGACCATCGCATCGGCTTTCGGACGCTCGCCTTGCGGCCCCGCTGAATAAGGAGGGGGCTGCTCGACCATCACGACATCGGCGCTGTGCACCTGATGGACGCTGACGAGCGCTTGCGGCGCGACGCCCAGCTCCGCCATGGCGCGGCGGCGGTTCTCGGCGACGGCGGCGAGTTCGTCGCCCGAGCTGAGGCTGCAATTGAGCGACGCGAAGATGCCGGTGCTGACGCCGCCGATACGGGTAAAGAAGCCATGGCGCACCGGCGCCGCGAAAATCCCCGAGCGAACGATCATGGTGTTGCTCCAAACCCCGCCGGCGCGGGCGCGCCTTGCCGCGTCAGCGCCATCGCTTTGAACAAACTGCCCATCTCCGCCGGCTCGATCAAGCGGCGACAGCCGCTGCGGATCGCGATCTGCTGCTCCGGCGTCGCATTCTTGAGCAACGCCGTTTCGCGCGCCGCGATGCCGAGTTCGATGAGAAACTGAGCCTGGCCGACAGGGCCGTGCACGGTCGCGCTACCCGAGCGTGCCGCCTTCGCCAGCGATTCGAAATTGACATGCGCGGTGAGATCGGTTTCGCCGGGGCTCTCGAAGATCGGCACCGGCCGATGCTGCCGCAAAGCCTGAAGCGTGTCGCCGCAGGCGTCCGGGAAATAGCCATAGTCGATGATCAGGGTCGCGCCGCCGGTGCGTGTGATGCGGTGGGCGAGCGCGTGCGCCGTCACATAGCCGATGACCGTTAGCTCTTTGACATCGCCGTCATGGGCGCCGCGCATTGTCTCGTCGCGCGTCGGCTCGCACCGGATCACAAGGCTGGTGCCGTCGCTGCCAAGCGCGACCTTGCGCTCATGCGTCCGGCCGGCACGATATTCGAACTGCGCGACGGGCAGCGCGTCGAAGAATTCGTTGGCAATCACAAGCATGGGGCCTGGCGGCAGGCGCGCGATGGTATCATGGAATTGCGGCGCGTAAGCCGCGAGCTTTTCCTGCTGCGTCTTGCGCAACACCGGGCTTTGCTCGACGAGATGCAGCTTCAGCGCGTCGTGGAAGCCGGGTGCGCGCCGCGTCGCGCGCAGCGCATCCGCCATCAGCGTGCCGCGACCGGGGCCGAGCTCGACCAGAAGCACGGGGTTGGGCGCGCCCATGCGCTGCCAGTAATCGGCACACCACGCGCCAATCAGCTCGCCGAAGGCCTGGCTGATCTCCGGCGCGGTGGTGAAATCGCCGGCGGCGCCGAAAGGGTCGCGGGTCGCGTAGTAATGCGCGTTGCAGTCGCGCATATACTCGCTGATCGAGATCGGGCCCTTATCGCGGATACGCGCGATCAGCCGCGCGGCAAAATCGTCTTGCGCCTTATCCGTCACGTCTCGGGCGCAATTATTTTTCGGGATGGGCGCGCCACGTCAGCCACGCACCGAGCAGGAAGACCGGAATCGACAGAAGCTGTCCCATGGTCGCGCCGAACCAGAGGAAGCCGAGGAAGTCGTCGGGCTCGCGGAAGAATTCGCAGAAGATGCGGGCGCAGGCATAGCCGATGAGGAAGATGCCGGTGACGAGGCCCGGCTTCTCGCGCGCGCGGGTGAAGCGCACGAAATAGAAGAGGATCAGGAAGAGGAGGAGGCCTTCGGTCCCGGCCTCATAGAGCTCGCTCGGATGGCGCGGGACCACGCCGGCATTGGGGAATATCACGCCCCAGGCCACATCGGTCGGCCGGCCCAGAAGCTCGCCATTCACGAAATTCGCGACGCGGCCGAAGAAGATTCCGATCGGCACGGCGGCGGTGATGATGTCGGAGAAAGCGAGCAGCGATAGGCCGCGCTGGCGGCAGAACAGGACGAGTGCGGTGAGCACGCCGAGCGCGCCGCCATGGAACGACATGCCGCCATGCCAGAGCGCGATGATCTCGCTCGGATTCGCGAAATAGAAGCTCGGCTTATAGAACAGGACATAGCCGAGCCGGCCCCCGAGCACGACGCCAAGCGTTGCCCAGACGAGAAAATCGTCGATCGCCGCCGGCGAGGCGACGGCGGGCGTACGCTTCGCCACCCAAAGGCAATAGCGCCAGCCGATCAGCAGCCCGACGATATAGGCGAGCGCGTACCAGCGGATCGCGAAAGGTCCGATGGCGACAGCGATCGGATCGAAATTGGGAAAGGGGATGGCCAGCATCAGCGATAAGGGTCCGCGCCCGCGAGAAAGTTCTGAACGTAATCGCGCACGCCGTCCTCGAGCGCGGTCGGTGGAGCCGTAAAGCCGGCGGCGCGAATTCGTTCCATCCGGGCCTCGGTGAAATACTGATACTTGTCGCGAAGCTCGACCGGCGTGTCGACGTAATGGATGTTCGGCTTCATCCCGAGCGCACCGTAAACCGCCGCGGCGAGATCGGCGAAGCTGCGCGCCTGGCCGCTGCCGGCGTTGAAAAGGCCGCTGACCGCGGGATGATCGTACAGCCACAGCATCTCGGCGACGCTGTCGCGCACATGGACGAAATCGCGCTTCTGCCCGCCATCGGGAATGCCGGCGCGATGCGAGCGGAAGAGGTGACAGGGAACACCGGCGTGGGCGCGCGGGAAGATCTGCGCGACGACGCTCTTCTGGTTGCCTTTGTGATATTCGTTCGGGCCGTAGACGTTGAAGAATTTGAGCCCGGCCCATTGCGGCGGATGCGGCGCGCCGCGCTCGATCAGCCGCGCGACGCGGCGATCGAAAAGCTGCTTCGACCAGCCATAGGCGTTGAGCGGTTTGAGGTTGGCGAGGCCGGCCGTCGTGCCGTCATCGTCGAAGCCGGCGTTGCCATCGCCATAGGTCGCGGCCGAGGAGGCGTAGATGAAGCGCGTGCCGGTCGCCGTGCACCAATCCCAGAGCTGCTGCGACAGCGCAAAATTATTGGCGATGATGAAATCGGCATTGATCTCGGTGGTCGAGGAGGACGCGCCGAGATGGAAGATCGCGTCGAGGCCGCGCGCGCTGGGCGGCGAGGAAGTCTTCGAGCGCTTCGGGTGCGATGAGGGCCGCGAGCTCGCGCTTGCCGAGATTGCGCCATTTCTCGTCGCTGCCGAGCCGGTCGCAGACGACGATGTCGGGCAGGCCTCGCTCTTCCAGCGCCGCGACCAGGTTCGAGCCGATGAAGCCGGCGCCGCCGGTGACGAGGATCATGGCCGTGGTTATAGGCGAAACCCCATTTCCTGCCATCTTCTGTCTTCGTGACTTCTGTGTTAATGACCTGACATGCAGACGCAAAACCGCTTGCTCGACGATCTCGCGCGCGTCGCCACCGGCGCCCTCGGGGCTTTCTCCGGCATGCGCGGTGAGGTCGAGACCCGCATGAAGGAGCAGTTCGAGCGGGTGCTCGGCCGCATGAATCTCGTCACCCGCGAGGAATACGACGCCGTGAAGGCGATGGCCGCCAAGGCCCGCGCGGCGCAGGAAGCGCTCGAGAAGCGCGTCGCCGCACTCGAGGCAAAATTGGGCGGCTCGCGGGAAAAAGCGCCGGCCGCGAATAAATCATCGCCCGCACCGGCCCGTGGAGCCGCGTCGCGCGTCGCTCGGCGCGGCCGGACCAGCAGCAAAAGCCGCTAGAGTCGTCTTTATCCCAAGGTTTCCCACGGGTTTTCGCGCCGCGCGGCGTTTCTCTGTTGCACGCAACTCCAGCTTTTGGCAGCCTGCTCCTAGTGGTCCCGGGGGGTGTTACCTACAATAGGTGGTCCGGGTGCCGAGGAGTGCTTAATGACTGCCTTGTCGCTCGAGACCAAGGCCGCCTCAGCCAACCCGATCGATCTCGTGGAGGAGATCGTGCAGGCCAATGAATGGCCGCATGACCGCTCGAGCGACGAAGAGATGGTGATCGAGATCTCGGGCCGCTGGTGCGATTACCGCCTGCTCTTCCTGTGGCAGCGTGAGATGAGCGCGCTGCACTATTCCTGCGCCTTCGAGATGAAGGTGCCGCGCACCCGCCGCGGCCCGGTTTATGAGTTGCTCGCCGCCGTGAATGAGCGGTTGTGGCTCGGGCATTTCGATTTGGCCGACAGCGATGACTCGCCGTCCTTCCGCCAAGGCGTCCTGCTGCGCGGCGTGTTCGGCGCCAGCGTCGAGCAGATCGAGGATCTGGTCGATATTTCGATCAGCGAATGCGAGCGCTTCTTTCCCGCCTTCCAGCTCGTGGTCTGGGGCGGCAAGAGCGCGAAGGAAGCGATTGCCGCGGCGATGATCGATCCGGTCGGCGAGGCGTGACCACGAAACGTCGCGGTATTCTGCTTGTCGGTTGCGGCAAGATGGGCGGCGCGTTGCTCGCCGGCTGGAAGCGCAAGCGCCTCAACCAGCCGCTCGCAACGGTCGAGCCGCAAGCCGTGAAATTGCCGACCGGCGTCAAACGCTATGCCGCATCGGAGGCGTTGCCGAAGCGCTTGGCGCCGGCCGCGATCGTGCTGGCGATGAAGCCGCAAGCGCTCGCCGACGCGCTGCCCGCCTATCGTCGCTTCGCCGATGGCGAGACGGTGTTTCTTTCGATCGCCGCCGGCAAGACGCTACGCTTCTTCGCGCGCACGCTCGGCGACGCCGCCGCGGTCGTGCGCGCCATGCCGAACACACCGGCCGCAATCGGCCGCGGCATCGCAGTCGCTTGCGCGAACCCGCATGTGACGCCGGCACAGCGCGCGCTCTGCGGCCGGCTGCTGGGCGCGGTCGGCGAGGTCGCTTGGGTCGAGGATGAAGCGCTGCTCGATCCGGTGACCGCGGTCTCGGGCAGCGGCCCCGCCTATGTATTTCTGTTGATCGAATGCCTCGCCGAAGCGGGTATCGCCGCGGGTCTGCCCGCCGAGCTCGCGATGAAGCTGGCGCGGGCGACGATTTCCGGCTCGGGGGAGCTGGCGCGGCTTTCGTTGGAGGATGCGGCGCAGCTTCGCCGCAACGTCACCTCGCCCGGTGGCACGACGGAAGCCGCTCTTAAAATCCTGATGGCCGATGACGGCATGGCCCCGCTGATGCGCCAGGCCATCGCCGCAGCCACGGCCCGGTCGAGGGAACTCGCCGACTAAGTCGATCGTTAGCCCCATGATTGCAGGGTTAGCCCCGCCTCTCTATGTTTGACGAGAGAGGAAACGCATGGCGGCACGCAAGCGGCCGAAACAG
Source organism: uncultured Alphaproteobacteria bacterium (assembly GCA_963731145.1). Classification (GTDB taxonomy): domain Bacteria; phylum Pseudomonadota; class Alphaproteobacteria; order ATCC43930; family CGMCC-115725; genus CAIKMD01. The sequence goes on from CAVSUX010000001.1 coordinate 48,286, forward strand.
CCAGCCGGTAGTCCCCCATCCGGAAAACCCGGGGAGCGCCTGATCGCGGCGGCGCTCGGCCTTGCGAGCAAGCAGGGCTGGCGGCGGCTGGGCATGGCCGAGATCGCTGCGGCGGCCGGCCTGTCGCTCGAGGAGACCTATGCTATCGCCCGCTCGAAACACGGAATCTTGGCCGCGCTTCGTCGCCAGATCGACGAGGCGATGCTGGCCGGCGGGGTCGCGGGTGGCGATTCGTCCCGCGATCGGCTGTTCGACGTGTTGATGCGGCGCCTCGAGGCTATGCGACCATACCGCGCAGGGCTCCGCGCCATTCTACGCGACAGTGTCGGGAGCCCGGCATTGTTGCGCATGCTGCCGGGGCTTCTCCGCTCGATGGGTTGGACCCTGACCGCGGCCGGCCTGCCGGCCGCGGGCTTCCGCGGACGCCTCGCCCGCCGCGTCGTCGGGGCGATCTATGTTTCTGTCCTGCCGACCTTTTTCCGGGACGAGAGCCGCGACTTGGGGAGCACCATGGCGGCGCTCGATGAGCGCCTGCGGCAGGTCGAGGCACTATTCTCTACTCTCGGCCCCGTGGTATCGGCCGGTCGCCGCCGAGCGTCAACTTAGCCGTTGTGCGGCGCAAAAAATTTAGGCGTTCTCCCTTGACCTAATTCGTGGCTGCTGCCATATTGGGAATTGTGCAGTGCAGCATAGATCGCCCTGCAGTCCCTAGCCCAAGGATGGAACGATGATCAACGGCAAACAGTCTTTTCTCGATTACGATGTGACCAAAGCCTTTTCCGCTTTCTCTTTTCCGGGTTTCAGCGTTGAGGCCGTGATGGCCGCGCAGCGCAAGAATGTCGAAGCCTTCACCCAGGCCAACCAGCTCGCGATCGAGGGCATCCAGGCTCTCGCCCGCCGCCAGGTCGAGCTTGCGCGCGAGGCCTTCGAGGGCGCCCCCGCCTTCTTCAAGGAGCTGAGCCAGCCCGTCGCGCCGCAAGAGCGGCTCGCGAAGAATGCCGAGTTCGCGAAGGCGACCTTCGAGAAGAACCTCGCCACGGCGAAAGAGCTGGCCGAGCTCGTCGCCAAGTCGAACACCGAGGCCTTCGAAGTGCTCACCAAGCGCTTCACCGAGAGCTTCGAGGAGCTGAAGGACGTCGCGGCCAAGGCCGCCTGACGTCTTCGGTCAGTCGCCTTCACCGCCTTCGGGCGGTGGTCAAAGGATCACGACCATCCCATCGGACGCCGTTTCGTGCGCAAGCGCGGAACGGCGTTCCAGCATATCGGGGTTCATATGCGTGAGGATCACGCGCTTGGCCCCTAGCGTTTCGATGATCGGCGCCGCGAGCTTCGGCGCCAGCGTTCGATAATCGATATGGCCCTTGAGCGGCCGCTCCCAGCTTGAACATTCGCAGATGAAGAGATCGGCGCCGCGCGCAGCGGCGGCGAGCTGATCGTTCCATTCGGTGTCGCCGGAATAAACGATCACCTTGCCCTCGCATTCGATGCGCAGCGAATAACACGGCGCGCCGGCTTCGTGGACGGCCGGGTAGGGCGTCACCGCGAAATGCCCAACATCGCAGCGCGTGCCGCCATCGAGCACGCGATGCTCGAGCGCGAAGCCGAGCGGCCGCGCCGACGAGCCGGGAAACAGCGTTTCTTGCGCCGCGCGCAGTCGCTCCTCGAATCCGCGCGGGCCGCAGAGCAGCAGCGGCTTTCGCCGCTTCGACATCAGCCGCGCGTCGAGCAGCAGAAAGGGCAAGCCGCCGAAATGATCGCCATGCAGGTGACTGACCACGATCGCATCGATGCTGGCCGGATCGATGGCTGCCTGTTTCAGCGCGACGAGGCTCGACGCGCCGCAATCGATGAGGAAGCGGCCATGCGCGCCGGTGACGAGGAAGCAGGTGTTGAACCGCCCGCCGCTGCCGAAGGCGTCGCCGCTGCCGATGAAGCGAAGCTCCATGATGGACATGGTAGCCCCTCTCACCGCTGCGCGCGGAGAGGGAAAAGCCCTCATGGTTTATGCGCCGTTAACCATCTTTTAGGGAAATTTGGTCCAAGCTTGGGGCATGGATACTTGGCGCGTCGAATTTGTTGCCGAGCCGCGTATCGGCCTTTCCGCCGAGATCGCCCGTTACGGCGCCGCCAGCCTCTCTTTGCGCCTCACCGCCCTACAGCAGAAATTGGAACGCGATTTCCCGCTGACGCTCGCGCTCGACATCGTTGACCGCGCGGCGGCGGACGGTCTCCCGCCCGATGTAACGGCGGCGATCCACACGATTTTTCTCGAAGCCGCGCTCAACGCCGCGTGTCATTCCGGTGCCACGATGGCGCGGCTCGTCCTGCGGACCAGCGGCGACAGCGTGAATTTGCGCGTCGAGGATGACGGCGCCGGCTTCGCTTTCAAAGGCATCTACGAGCTGCGCGAATTGTTCGCTCTCGGCGCCGGCCCGCAGATCTTGGCGCGGCTGGTCGCGATTTTCGGCGGCCGGATGCGGCTCGATTCACGCGCCACCGGCAGCCGGATCGACATCGTTCTGCCGCGCAACGGCTTCGGCCGCGACATCCCGGCGCCGCCGCTCCCCGAACTCGCGATCGCCAGCTAAGCGCGCTTCCTCAGCTCGGTAGACGCAGGCGGACGCGCAGGCCGCCTTGCGGCGAATCCTCGAGCGTCACATCGCCGCCCTGGCCGCGCGCCACATCGCGCGCGATGGTGAGGCCGAGACCCGAGACCGCCGGTGTTCGGGTTGCGCGCCGCGTCGAGGCGGATAGAACGGGCGGAAGACAGCTATCGCGCTGCTCCGCCGGAATGCCCGGCCCGTCATCGTCGACCAGGATGTCGAAGCCGTCGCGCGCCGCGACGCCGGTGAGCCAGATATGCTTGCCGTAGCGGCGCGCATTGCTGACGAGATTGGCGATGCAGCGCCGCGTCGCGTCCGGCCGCAGCAGCAGGACGTAGTCGGTCCGGCAAGGCGGCGAAGATCGGCGGCGCCGTCGCGCTGCGCGTCGATGAGATCAGCTCCTGGATCAGCAGCACGATGATCGGTGTCGCGCCGGCTCTTCCGCGCCTTCGCCGCGCGCGAAATCGAGATAGCCCTGCACCATGCGCTCCATCGTCGGCGACGTCGGACTTGAGCTCGTCGACGGCGGGCTCGTCCGGCATCAGCTCGAGCGCGAGCTTCATGCGCGTCAGCGGCGTGCGCAGATCGTGCGAGACGCCGGCCAGCATCTCGGTGCGCTGGGTGATCTGGCGCTGGATGCGGTCGCGCATCTTGATGAAGGCGCGCGCCGCTTGGCGCACTTCGGTCGCACCCTCGGGCTTGAAGTTCGGCACGTCGCGGCCCTTGCCGAAGCTCTCGGCGGCGTACGGCGAGGCGGCGCAGCGAGCGTACCTGGTTGCGCATGAAGACCGAGGCGATCGCCAGCAGCACCAGCGACGAGCCGACCATCCACAGCACGAAGATATAGGTCGTCGGCTGTCGAGAGCCGCTTCCGCGGCACGCGCGACCTGCATCACGCCGTCCGGCAGCTCGACCGACACCAGAAGATCGCGCGGATCGAAATCGCGCGTCGATCTGCGAACGGCCGGCCGACGCGCTCGGCCATGCGCCTGGGCGAGCTGCTCCTCGACATGCCGCCGCTGGTCGCCTGCGTGCGCCCGGCAGGGATCTCGCCCGGCGCGGAAGGCATAGATCGAGTTCGGTCAGCATCGCCGGTCGCGCGACCAGAAATCTGCGTGCGCGCTGGCTCGGATCGGCGGCTGCTCAGCGAGCTCGAGCGTGAAGCCGATCTCGCCGGCGACCGCCGTCGAAAGGCGCCGCGCCACCGTGTCCCAGACGCCGGTCGTAGAAGAACCAGGTCGCGAGCATCTGCGAGCAGGATCAGCGGCATCACGATGATGAGCAGCGAGCGGCCCCAGAGCGAGCGCGGCAGCGCGCGCTTGAACCAGCGGCGATGCGCTGTCGGTAGCGCTGCTCGCCGCCGACCGCTCGCGAGACCGCGGCGTCGGCCGGGAAGCGGCCGGCGCTGGCGTTGCGCGCCGGCTCAATCGGGCTTGAGGACATAGCCCGTTCCTCGCACGGTCTGGAGATAGCGCGGGAATTTCGGATCGTGCTCGATCTTGCGCCGCAGCCGCGTCATCTGCACATCGACGGTGCGGAGATTGCCGCTGCACTGCGCCTCGTGCGACGAGCGCCTCGCGCGACACCGGCTCGCCGGGCTTGCGCGCCAGCGCGACGAGCAGCGCCGTCTCGGCCGCGGTCAGATGCACCGGCTCCTCGCCGCGATAAAGCGCGCTGCGTTTCGAGATCGAAGCGATAGGCGCCGAGCGGCAGCTCTGTCGCACGACGCTCCGGCGCGGCCGGCTACGCGCTGCAGGATATTGCGGATGCGCAGCACCAGTTCGCGCGGCTCGAACGGCTTGGTGAGATAGTCGTCGGCGCCGCGCTCCGAGCCCGTCGATGCGGTCGTCGGGCTCGGCCATCGCGGTCAGCAGCAGGATCGGCACATGCGGCTTGGTCTGGCGCAGACTCTCGGTCAGCGCGAGACCGCTTTCGCCCGGCATCATGACATCGACGATCGAGGAGATCGAAGGCGAGGCTCGCGAGCTTGGCACGCGCCTCGGCGGCGTCGCCGGCCGTGGTGACGCGGAAACCCGATTCGGCGAGATAGCGGCCGCAACAGATCGCGCAGCCGCGCATCGTCGTCGACGACCAGGAGATGCGGCTCGTCGGTGATCGCCGGTCATGTGCCTCGTACACCGGCGCAAGGCACGCACTCGCCGGCGACGCTCGCCTCGATCGGCGCGCGAGCCGATCAGCGGCCGCGCGCGGAACCGTGCGCGGTCGAGCATCGCTCGAGATGACCGAGCATGACCTTGCGGAAGCCGTCGACCGCCTGCGGCCCGGCTTCGGCATAGGCGTGCGCGATGCGGCTGGCGCTGATTCTCCGAGAGCTCGCGCTCGAGCTCGACACCCTTCTCGGCGTCAGCTCGCAGCAGGCGCTGACGGCGGTCGCTCTTGCCGGTGCGCTGGACGATGAAGCCCTGGCGCACGAGCTGGCTCAGGACGCGCGCTCAGGCTCTGCTTGGTGATGCGCAGGATGCCGAGCAGCTCGCTCACGCTCATTTGCGGATGGCGGCCGACGAAATAGATGACGCGATGATGGGCGCGGCCGAAGCCATAGCGCGCCAGCATCGCGTCGGGCTCGGCGGTGAAGTCGCGGTAGGCATAGAACAGAAGCTCGATGCCTTGGCGGAGCTCGTCCTCTCGGAGATAGCATGGGTTCGCATCGATTTTACGTCAGACATGTTGACGTATTTTTAGCAGGGTTGTTACATGTTCGGCAAGGTGCTTATAGCGACACATTCTGACGCGCGCAGCTGAAACAGAAATATGCAGGAACATCGGCACATGTCCATCAGTACCTTTCGACGATCGCGACGGCACCATCTGGCTCGATGGCAAGCTGGTGCCATGGCGCGACGCCAAGTCCACGTCCTGACCCACGCGCTGCATTACGCGAGCTGCGTTTTCGAAGGCGAGCGGATTTATGGCGGCAAGGTCTTCAAGCTGCGCGAGCACAGCCAGCGCCTGATCGATTCGGCGCGATTCCTCGGCTTCGAGATCCCCTGATGACCCTCGAGCAGATCGAGCAGGCGCCGAACGAGACGCGTGCAGCGCCAACGAGCATCGCCGACGGCTATGTCCGGCCGGTCGCCTGGCGCGGGCCGGAGCAGATGGGCGTCGCGGCCCAGCGCGACCAAGATCCACGTCGCGATCGCGTCTGGGACGATTGGAAAGCCTATTTCACCCCCGAGGCGCGCCCAAGGGCATCCGCCTCGACTGGTCGAAATGGGCGCGGCCCGCGCCCAACACCGCGCCCACCGCGGCCGAAGGCCGCCGGCCTCTACATGATCTGCACGCTCTCGAAGCACGCGGCCGAGGCCGCCGGCTATGACGACGCGCTGATGCTCGATTGGCGCGGCCAGATCGCCGAGGCGACCGGCGCGAACATCTTCCTGGGCATCGACGGCGAGCTGCACACGCCGACAGCCCGATTGCTTCCTCGACGGCATCACGCGCCGCACCGTGATGGGCTCTCGCCACGGCGCGCCAGATCAAGGTCGTCGAGCGCGGCGATCATGCCGGACGAGCTCGGCCCGGGCCCAGGAAGTCTTCGTCACCGGCACCGCCGCCGAGGTGACGCCGGTGACGCAGATCGGCGATTACAGTTTCCCGGTCGGGCCGATCACCAAGCAGCTGATGGCCGATTTCGACGTCATGGTCCGCCAACCGGAGACGGTCGGCGCGAAGTGACGCGGCGGCCGCGTGTGCGCGGCATCAGCCTTTAGCCGCCACTGCTTCTGCCAGCCACGCGCTTCTTCAAAAGCGTTCGTTGAGGACGACGATTTCAGGCACGCCATTTTGAGGAAGGCGGATACTCCAAATCTAATCATCTACTTTTGCTCCTAGATAAAAAATTCGAGCGCCCAGAAGTGCGCGACTATTCACGGTAGAGCTATGAATTATTACGATTCATTCTAATGCGGAATGTTGAGATCGGCAAGAACATAAGCGGAACAAGTGACTCGCTCGAAAATCGCGAGTTCGAGGCGCGTGCACGCGTCAGGACGCTACCGCCTCCGCCACTTATCCGCCGCCGAGTCGTCGCTGTCTTTGGCCTCGACCCAGCGCGGGCCGGCGCTCGTCTCTTCGAGCTTCCAGAACGGCGCTTTGGTCTTCAGCCAATCGATGAGGAAGCGGCACGCATCGAAAGCCGCGTCGCGATGCGATGACGCGGTCACCACCAACACGATGCGATCGCCGGGCTTCAGCTCGCCATAGCGATGGACGATAAGCACCGCATCGAGCGGCCAGCGCTTCTTTGCTTCCGTTTCGATCGCTTCGAGAAGCTGCTCGGTCATGCCGGGATAATGCTCGAGCGTCATCGCGCTGATCTTGTCGCCGCCGGCCATATCGCGCACGAGGCCGATGAAAGACGTGACGCCGCCGATATCGGTGCGGCCCTGCGTCAGCGCCGCGATCTCCGCACCGGCATCGAAATCCTCGCGCTGGACGCGGATCATTCCCTCAGCCTCCGGTGACCGGCGGGAAGAGCCCGATCTCGTCGCCCGGTTTCAGGCGATGGTCGTAGGTGACGTATTCGCGATTGACCGCGACGCGCACGAGCTTGGTGTTGGAGAGCGCGTCGACATAATTCGGCCCGCGCGTCTTCAGCCAATCGATAAGCTGCGCGACGGTCGCGATATTCCCCGGCGGATCGAGAGTCTCCTCGGCCGTGCCGATCTTCTGCCGCAGCCAGGCGAAATAAAGGAGTTTCATAGAGCTAATGTAGTGCAGCGGTGCCCCCCACCCCAACCCTCCCCCTCAAGGGGGGAGGGGAGGCCAGCTAGGGAATCACTTCGCTGAAGGGCAGGAAGTCGACCGGCATGCCGGGCTCGAGCTTGGTCACGCCTTCGGCGATCTCGGCGAGGCCGTCGCTTTCGACCATCGAGGTCAGGATGCCGGCGCCGTCGCGCGCGAATTTCTCGGCGATCCAGTTGCCGTCGCTGTCGCGCACCAGCCGGGCGCGGACATATTCGGTGCGGTTCGGGCGCTTCTTGTAGTCGAAGCCGGCGCGCACGCGATAAAGCTCGGGGCCGGGATCGTTGGCGCCGGCGAGCAGCAGCATCAACGGCCGCGCCAAGAGAAGGAACGTCACCATCACCGCGACCGGATTGCCGGGCAGGCCGACGAAAGGCACGCGGCCGATCTGGCCCATCGCCACCGGCCGTCCCGGCTTGATGGCGAGGCGCCAGAAATGCAGCCTGCCGAGCGCCTCGATCGCGGCTTTGACGTGATCCTCCTCGCCGGTCGACATGCCGCCCGATGTCAGAACCAGGTCGTGATTCTCGGCGGCATCGGACAGCGCCGCGCGCACCGCGTCCGGCTTGTCGGCGAGGATACCGAGATCGGAGACCTGCGCGCCGAGACCTTGCAGCAGCGCCTGCAGCGTATAGCGGTTGGCGTCGTAGATCGCGCCGAGCGACAGCGTGTCGCCGGGCTCGCGCAGCTCGTCGCCGGTCGAGAACAAGCGCGACGCGCAGCGGGCGATAGACCAGCAAGCGAGGTCAAGGCCGAGCGAGGCGGCGAGGCCGATCTCCTGCGCGCCGCAGCCGCCGCCCGGCGGCGAGCACCATGGTGCCGGCCTTGACGTCCTCGCCGGCGCTCGCGGCGATTGGCGCCGCGCTTGATGCCGGCGGGGATCGTCACCGCGCCGTTGACGACCTTGCAGTCCTCCTGCATCAGCACCGTGTCGGTACCTTGCGGCAGGAGCGCGCCGGTGAAGACGCGGATCGCGCTTGCGCCGCGCGCGTCCTCGCGCAGCGGATGACCGGCGGCGGCGCGGCCCATGATGGGCAGCACGGTCTCGCCGCCGGGCACGAGATCGGCGAAGCGCACGGCATAGCCGTCGACCGCGACATTGTCGGCGGGCGGCACGTCGCGCGTCGCGACCAGCGGCTCGGCGAGGATGCGGCCGGCCGCGTCTTTCAGCGCAACGCGCTCGGCTTCGGTGACGCGGCGACGAGCTTTTCCTTCAGCAGCGCCAAGCGCGGCGGCCGACGACATCAGCTCGCCGCCGAAGGCGAAGCAATCGTCACTGAGCTGCGCCACGGCCCTGCACGGCGATGCGAAGATGAGCGATGATAAACTCGGCGATCGCGCCGACATCGTCGAGCGCGAAACGCGGCAACACGCCCCCACCGATCATCATGGGCCCGGCGACCGGCAAATCGGAAGCGATCGCGACGATCTCGCTGTCCTCGGGCGCGAGCATCGGCTTGCCGACCGCGGCGCGGTAAACTTCGAGCTTCGGCACCGCGGCGCGCTTGAAGCCTTCGACGATCACGAGATCGACCGGCGACATATGGCGCAGCAACTGCTCGAGCGGCGGCTCGGCAGCGCCGCGCAGCTCATGCATCAGCGCCCAGCGCCGCTCGGACGAGACCATGACCTCAGTGGCGCCGGCTTCGCGGTGGCGATAGCTGTCCTTGCCCGGCTGATCGACATCGAAAGCGTGATGCGCGTGTTTGATCGTGGAGACGCTGACGCCGCGCTGCAGCAGCGCCGGCAGCAATCGCGTCATGCAGAGTTGTCTTGCCGCTGCCGCTCCAACCCGCGAGGCCAAAGACGCGCATCGTCCGCTAGGTGGCCTGGCTCGGCTTGGCGGTTTTCATCGTGCCAGCTTGATGTTTTGTGCCTGCTGCTGCCGGCGGTCCTCTTCCACATTCACATGAACGATGCCGGCATGGAGATATTTGTAGCCGGTCACCAGCGTGAAGGCGGCGGCGATCCAGAGCAGGCCTTCGCCGAGGAATTTCGCATGCAGGATCTCGGGTGCGGAATCGCCGACGAGCAGCACGCCGATCGCGAACATCTGCATCGCCGTCTTCCATTTGGCGAGACCGCTCACCGGCACTTTCACGCGGATGCCGGCGAGATGCTCGCGCAGGCCCGAAACCAGGATCTCGCGCGACAGGATGACCAGCGCCGGCAGCACCGCCGCAGTCGGAGATGCGCTGCGTCGCGGTCAACATCAGCAGGGTCGCGGCGACCAGCACCTTGTCGGCGATCGGGTCGAGGAACTGGCCCCATTCCGATTGCTGTTCCCAGGCGCGGGCGAGCTTGCCGTCGAGCCAATCGGTGAAGCCGGCCAGCGCGAAGATGATCGCGCCGGCCCAGGGGCCGAGCGGCGCGTCGATATAAAAGGTCGCGACCACGAGCGGCATCGCAGCGATCCGCGACAGGGTCAGCAAATTGGGCAGTGTGGTCAGCATTGGCTCGGCGCGAGTTTACCCTTCGGCATGAAAATGGTCATAAACCTTTTTTGCGACGGTTTTGCTGATCCCTTCGACCCGTTCGAGATCGGTCAGGCCGGCGCCGGCGACGCCGCGCGCCGAGCCGAAATGATGCAGCAGCGCCTTCTTGCGCTTGGCGCCGATGCCGGGGATTTCGTCGAGCGGCGAGCCGGTGATCGCCATCGTCGCGCTTCTGGCGGTGGGCGCCGATCGCGAAGCGATGGGCCTCGTCGCGCAGCCGTTGGAGGTAGTACAGCACCGGGTCTTTCGGCTCCAAGCTCAAAGGCTCTTCGCCCTCGCGGAAGAAACGCTCGCGCCCGGCGTTGCGATCCGGTCCTTTGGCAACGCCGACCACCGGCAGATCGTCGATGCCGAGATCGGCGAGCACGCGCAGCGTCGCCGAGAGCTGACCTTGCCCGCCATCGATCAGCACCAGATCGGGCCAGGTGCCGCGATCGCGGTCGGGATCTTCCTTGATGGCGCGGGCGAAGCGCCGGGTCAGCACCTCGCGCATCATGCCGAAATCGTCGCCCGGCGTGATCTCCACGGATTTGATGTTGAATTTGCGATAGGCGGGTTTGACGAAGCCTTCCGGCCCGGCGACGATCATCGCGCCGACCGCGTGCGCGCCCTGGATGTGGCTGTTGTCGTAGACCTCGATGCGGTTGGGCGGCGAATCGAGGCCGAAGACATCGGCGACGCCCTGTAGCAGCTTCGTCTGCGCGGCGCCTTCGGCGAGCCGCCGCGCCAGCGCCTCGCGCGCATTGATCAGCGCATGCTCGATCAGCTTCTTCTTGTCGCCGCGCTGCGGTGCGCTGCGAGCTCGACCTTGCGCCCGGCGCGGGTCGACAGCGCCTCGGTGATGAGCGCGGCCTCGGACGGTATCTCGTTGACCAGGACGCAAGGCGGCGCGGTGCGGTTGGCGTAGAACTGGCCGATGAAAGCGGCGAGCATGTCGGGCAGGCTCGTATCCTGAGTGTGGCTCGGGAAATAGGCGCGGTTGCCCCAATTCTGCCCGCCGCGGAAGAAGAACACCTGCACCGAGCTATGCGGCCCGGCCTGGTGGCCGGCGATGACATCGGCATCGCCCAAGCCCTGGACGTTGATGTCTTGCCGGCCCTGCACCTGGGTCAGCGAGCGGATGCGGTCGCGGATCAGCGCCGCGCCTTCGTAATCGAGCGCCTCCGATTTCTCCGTCATGGTCGTGGCGAGCCGCGCCTGAACGTCCTGGCTGCGGCCCTTGAGGAAAGAGCGCGCATCCTCGACCAGCTTGGCATAGCCCTCGCCGTCGATGCGGCCGACGCAAGGCGCGGAGCAGCGCTTGATCTGGAAGAGGAGGCAAGGCCGCGTCCGGGTCGCGAAATAGCTGTCGGTGCACGCCCGTAGCAAAAATGCCTTTTGCAGCGCGATCAGGGTGCGCGTGACCGCTCCGGCTGAGGCGAAGGGGCCGAAATAATCGCCGGGCTCGCCGGTCGCGCCGCGATGCTTGGCGAGCTTCGGAAATTCATGCGCGGTCAAATGGATATAGGGAAACGATTTGTCGTCGCGCAGCAGCACGTTGTAGCGCGGCATGAAGCGCTTGATGAGATTGCATTCGAGCAGCAGCGCCTCGACCTCGGTGTGGGTGAGGATCACTTCCATCGCGCGCGTCTCGGCCACCATGCGCCGCAGCCGGTTCGGCAGATTGCCGATATGGGTGTAGTTGGCGACCCGGTTCTTGAGATTGCTCGCCTTGCCGACATAGAGCGGGTCGCCCTTGGCGTTGAGCATGCGATAGACGCCGGGCGAGGGCGGCAGCGTCTGCACCACGTCCCGGATCACCGCGACGCCTTGTGCGATCTGCCCCGTCGCCGGCGCGACGTCTTCGCCTTCCGCCGCCTCGTTGTCTTCCGCAGGGGGCGTGGCTTCGGGATCGTCGATCATCGATCTGTCGCTCCCGGTACCATTTTTCGTCCGATTGCGTGATCCGTCGATTTTTCCCTTGCTTTTTGGGCTATCCACGATTCCGGTGGAAAACTCTGTTGAGAACCCTGTCCGAAGGCAGCAGCGACCGCATGGTTACGCCAATTTGTCGCGGTTGCATAATTTTTAGGCATTTGGGCTATCTTATTGATTTCCCTAAGTCTAATTATGACAACGCGTAACCCCGCTGACACAGATCACAATTTCGCCATAAAAACGTACCCGTGCGCCGTGTCGAAATGGGGATGTGAACAACTCGCGGCGCGGGCCTCCGCGGGGTATATGCGGATAAATATCGTCCCGATTCACGGCGTTAGCTCCGCTTCTCAATCTCCGGTATGCGTTCGCCTTGGTGCTGTCATTCGGTTTGCGGCCCTATTCATTTTGAGGTGGGGCTCCCGGCTGAGCCCAGCCGAGATGCTGCCCGCCATCGAGCGCGATCATCTGTCCGGTCATCGCACCGCTCGCGATGATGAAGCGGATCGCGGCGGCGATCTCTTCCGGCGTCGCGCCGTGCTGCAGCGGCACGCTCGCCTGCTGCCGCGCGAATTGCTCGCCGCTCTGGCGCGGGCTGGGAAGGGTCGGACCCGGCCCGATGCCGTTGACGCGGATGCGCGGCGCGAGCGCCATGGCCATTACCTGGGTCAGCGTCCACAGCCCGGCCTTGCTCAGCGTGTAGGAGACGAAATGCGGCGTGAGATTCCACACCCGCTCGTCGAGAATGTTGACGATCGCGCCCTTGCGGTCGGCGGGTAACTGCCGCGCGAATTCCTGCATCAGCACGAAAGGCGCGCGTAGATTGGTTTCGAGATGCGCGTCCCAGCTCGCGCGTGTGACGGTCAGCGCCTCGTCCCTCTCGAACAGTGACGCATTGTTGACGAGGCAGGTGAGCGGCCCGAGCGCCTTCGCCGCCGTGTCGATCAGCTTCTGGGTCTCGGCTTCACGGGCGAGATCGGCGCCAATTGCCACCGCGCGCCGGCCCGTGCCGGCGATCGCCGCGACCACCGCCTCGGCATCGGCGTTCGAGGAACCGTAATGCACCGCGACGTCGTAGCCGTCCTCGGCGAGAGCGAGGGCGATGGCGCGGCCGATCCGCCTAGCCGCGCCGGTGATGAGCGCTGTCCCCTTAGCGGCGCCCGTCATCGATGCCGATTCCTATCGCCTGAAAACCAAACTAAATCGTCGTCCCCGCGAAAGCAGGGACCCAGGGATACGGCACAGCGCTTATCCTGGATTTCCGCTTTCGCGGGAATGACGGCAATAAATAAATGCGTGTCCATGAAAGCCGCTTCCATCATCCGCCGCGCCGATCGCGATGGAAGCGTTGGCGCGCCTTGCGCTTGGCGATTTCCTTGGCCGAAGTGCCGGCGCGCCCGCCGATCGAGCGGCCGCGCACGCCGGGGGTTGGCGCGCCGTTGCCGGCGCGCGGATCCGCGCCTTGCGCGCTCAGCGCGCCGCCGAGACCGAGATCGTATTCCTCGAGCCGCTTGATCTCGTCGCGCAGCCGCGCCGCTTCCTCGAACTCGAGATCGGCGGCGGCGGTGCGCATCTGCTTCTCGAGATCGGCGATCACGGCTTTGAGGTTCGAGCCCTGGTAATGCGCCTGCTCGCTCTCGCCAAGGCCGACGGTGACGTGATCGCTTTCATAGGGGCTGTCGAGAATGTCCGAGATGCCGCGCTTGATGCTTTCCGGCGTGATGCCGTTGGCGGCGTTATAGGCCTGCTGCTTTTCGCGCCGCCGGTTGGTCTCGTCGATCGCCTGCTTCATGCTCTCGGTCATCTTGTCGGCATAGAGGATGACGCGGCCGTCGAGATTGCGCGCGGCGCGGCCCATGGTCTGGATCAGCGCGGTACGTGAGCGCAGATAGCCCTCCTTGTCGGCGTCGAGCACCGCGACCAGCGCGCATTCGGGAATGTCGAGGCCTTCGCGCAGCAGATTGATGCCGACCAGGATGTCGAACACGCCGAGGCGAAGATCGCGAATGATCTCGACGCGCTCCAGCGTGTCGACATCGGAGTGCATGTAGCGCACGCGGAGGCCGTTCTCGTGGAAATACTCGGTCAGCGCCTCGGCCATCTTCTTGGTGAGGGTGGTGACGAGGACGCGCTGGCCTTTCTTGGCCGCGTCGCGGCATTCGGCCATCAGATCGTCGACCTGGTTCTCGACCGGACGGACGACCGGCACCGGATCGACCAGGCCGGTCGGCCGCACCACCTGCTCGACGAAGACGCCGCCGGTGCGCTCCATCTCCCACGGCCCCGGCGTCGCCGAGACAAAGGTCGTCTGGCCGCGCATCTCGTTCCATTCCTCGAATTTCAGCGGCCGGTTGTCGATGCAGGCGGGCAGGCGGAAGCCGTATTCGGCGAGGATGGTTTTGCGCGCGAAGTCGCCGCGATACATGGCGTGGAGCTGGCCGACGGTGACGTGATTCTCGTCGATGAAGATCAGCGTCTCTTTCGGCAGATATTCGAACAGCGTCGGCGGCGGCTCGCCCGGATTGCGGCCGGTCAGGTAGCGCGAATAATTCTCGATGCCGGCGCAGCTTCCGGTCGCCGCCAGCATCTCGATATCGAAGGTCGTACGCTGTTCCAGCCGCTCGGCCTCCAAGAGTTTGCCAGTGGCGCGGAATTCCTCGAGCCGGAGCTTGAGGTCGCGCTTCATCTGCTCGATCGCCTGGAACAGCGTCGGCTTGGGCGTGACGTAATGACTATTGGGGTAGATCTTCACCTCGTCGAGCGCGGTGGTCTTCTCGCCGGTCAGCGGATCGAATTCGTGGATCGCCTCGAGCTCGTCGCCGAACAGCGACAGCCGCCAGGCGCGGTCCTCGTAATGCGCCGGGAACAGCTCGATCGTGTCGCCGCGCACGCGGAAGCTGCCACGCACGAAATTCGTGTCGTTGCGGCGGTATTGCAGCTCGACCAGCCGCTTCAGCAGCTCGGTGCGATTGACGCTGGTGCCGGCTTCGAGCATCAGCGTCATCTCGGAATAGGTCTCGACCGAGCCGATACCGTAGATGCAGGAGACCGAAGCGACGATGATCGTGTCGCGGCGCTCAAGGATCGCGCGCGTCGCCGAATGGCGCATGCGATCGATCTGCTCGTTAATGGACGATTCTTTCTCGATGTACGTATCGGTCCGCGGCACATAGGCCTCGGGCTGGTAGTAATCGTAATACGAGACGAAATACTCGACCGCGTTGTCGGGGAAGAAGCTCCGCATCTCGCCGTAAAGCTGCGCCGCGAGGGTCTTGTTCGGCGCCAGGATCAGTGCCGGGCGCTGCGTCGCCTCGATGACATGCGCCATGGTGAAGGTCTTGCCCGAGCCGGTGACGCCCAAGAGGACCCGATCGGCCTCGCCGTCCCGGACGCTTTCGACCAGCGCCGCGATCGCCTGCGGCTGGTCGCCGGCCGGCTGGAATTCCGAGTGAATGACGAAGCGCTTCCCCTGGTCGGCCAGCGGACGCTCGGCGGTAAGGATCGGCATGGCGTCTAAGATAAGGCGCGCGGCGGTGTGTTTCCAGCCGGGCCGGGTACAACAAAATCGACCTTGAGATTTCGCCGAGCTTTGACAGGGACCTTAGCGCAATACGCGCATTAACGTCACTGCGAGCGCTGTCGGGTCTGAGCTGACGGGGACGGTGCTAAAAGCAACGCTTCGCAATCTGCTCAATAAAGTGCCGCCCCAAATCTTCCACGCGCTCCGCTCTTACGAGGCCGCCGCGATAGCGTCCAAAGAATTTCTCTCCCGAGACATGGTATCCAAGTTCGACCAAGTCTGGGAGATCGGGCCGATTCGTATACTCGGTGCGTTCGAAGTGAAAGGGCGTATCCTCGAAGGACGCATGCAGCGAAACGTTATTTTTGCCGATGTATTTCTCAAGGTCGTAGCTTGCGAACCCAAAGAAAAATAGGAACCGTGCTGTCTTGCTTCCAGATCTAAAATCGACTCTAAATGACCATGTCCTTTTCGCCGAATTTCCTCTCTTCAAGGAGGCGTATTTTTCAAACTCGAGATGACCGAAATCTTTAAAATATGCGTGAACAACCCCTATCGTATCGGCTTCATTCGCCATATCGATGGTCTGGGCAAAATAATTCTTAAGTAGGTCAATCGCGCTCCGCCAGACATCGTATTCGAGGCGCAACTTTTGCGCTTCTCGCGCTCCCATCGACGAAACTACGGATCGGAGCCACTCGTCGCGCTCTTTCTGTTCTGCTGCGGCGTGCTGATATTCTTCGAGGCTTTCATTTACGCATTCGGCGACTAGGCCTATGAAAGCTGTTAAATCACCCGCTTGGCTGTCTTCGAGCGCATCGTAATATCGCTGTCTGTCGTCGAGTGTAATGATGGCGATGGGATAACCACACCGCATCAGGACGCAATTCATAATTAGCCGAGCTGTGCGTCCATTACCGTCAACGAACGGATGTATATAGACAAACCAGGCGTGGGCCGCGGCAGCAAGCAATATAGGATTTATTGCCGGCGACCAGACCGCGCTCGTCGCCGTGATTGGTGCGAGCCATTTCCCAAACTGCTCCATCTCTCGTGGAACATCGAAGTGAGCGGGAGGTCTGAAGGCGGAGCCGCTAATTTCGACATTCGTGGTTCGGTACGTCCCGGCAGCGTCGTTATCGATTCCGTTCAGAATGGCCGCATGAACCGAACGTAAATCCGTTTCGGTGATCGGGTCAGAATCTCGATCGGCTAGTTCTTCGAACAAATCGAGCGCATGAGATAAATTCTTTGCTTCGATCGTATCTTTGAGAGGTTTCCCCGTGATCGTTAGCCCTTCTTCGACAACCAGTCGCGTCTCCCCAACGTTAAGTCGATTACCCTCAATTGCGTTGGAATTGTATATGTTTTTGATGCGAAAGAATTTGCGAAGGTGACGAAGAACGCCCGACGAAAGTGATCCGTTCGCCCGGAGTTCGAGCACCTTTCGTTGAATATCAATGAGGTCAGTGTTTAGTCGCTCATCGTATTCGTAGGGTGTGTCCGTAATCTGTAGCATCATCGTTCTCGATTGGCTCGCGTCTGCTTATTTGTCGAAATTCGGCTGCATACCCTAGTGTGCAATAATGGATATTAGACAATTAGTTGCTGCTTGAAAAACCGTGGGCTCCCGGAGCGCCGCACCTCCCATTCGCTCTTCATATTGCGCCGCAGCACGCCGCTCGCTAATCTGCGGCTTCTCCCAAACCTTGAGAAATTGCGGGTTTCCTATGGGCTTCATTGCTGACCGATTGCTGCGGATCAAACCATCGCCGACCATTGCGATGGCCAACAAGGCACTCATGCTCAAGGCCGAGGGCAAGGACGTGATCGGTCTCGCCGCTGGCGAGCCCGATTTCGACACGCCGCAGAACATCAAGGACGCGGCCAAGCGCGCGATCGATCGCGGCGACACGAAATACACCGTCGTTGACGGCACGATGGAGCTGAAGAAAGCGATCGCCTCGAAGTTCAAGCGCGAGAACGGCCTCGACTATCAGCCGAACCAGATTTCGGTCGGCACCGGCGGCAAGCAAGTGCTCTACAACGCCCTCACCGTCAGCGTGAATCCGGGCGACGAGGTGATCGTGCCGGCGCCCTATTGGGTGTCGTATCCCGACATCGTCAATCTCTGCGAGGGCACGCCGGTCCCGGTGACCTGCCCGGAGAATAACGGCTTCAAGCTGCGGCCCGAGGATCTCGACGCCGCGGTGACGCCGAAGACGAAATGGCTGATCCTCAACTCGCCGTCGAACCCGACGGGCGCGGCCTATACCGCGGCGGAACTGCGCGCGCTCGCCGATGTGCTGCTGAAGCACCCGCATGTCTGGGTCCTGACCGACGACATGTACGAGCATCTCGTCTACGACGATTTCAAATTCGCGACCATCGCGCAGGTCGAGCCGAAGCTCTATCCCCGCACGCTGACCTTGAACGGCATGTCGAAGGCCTATTGCATGACCGGCTGGCGCCTCGGCTATGCCGCCGGCCCGACCGAGCTCATCAAGGCGATGGGCGCGCTGCAATCGCAATCGACGACCAATCCCTCGTCGATCAGCCAGGCCGCCGGCGTCGAGGCGCTGAATGGTCCTCAAGACTTCATTCCGCGGAACAATGCCGTCTTCAAGACACGGCGCGATCTCGTCGTCGGCATGCTCAACCAGGCGGCGGGAATCGATTGCCCGGTGCCGGAAGGCGCGTTCTACGTCTATCCGTCCTGCGCCGGCGCGATCGGCAAGAAGACGCCCGACGGCAAGGCGATCGACACCGACTCGGCGTTCTGCGAATACCTGCTCGAGGCGGTGGGTGTCGCGTGCGTGCCGGGCACGGCGTTCGGTCTCACGCCGCATTTCCGTATCTCCTACGCGGCCTCGAACGAGACCCTCACGGAAGCCTGCAGCCGCATCCAGAAGGCCTGCGCGGCGCTGTCGTAAGCAGGGCCGCACAGCGCTCTATAGGGACGTCATTGCGAGCGAAGCGAAGCAATCCAGTTGTTGAGGCAGACTGGATTACTTCGTCGCTACGCTTCTCGCAATGACGCATAAATAAAGAACCGACTCGGCCTGCTTTCGTCCGTGCGCGGATGAACTAGAATAGACCGATGTCCGTATTCGCCTTCTTCGAGAATTTGCTGCGGCCGACCGCGCTGCCGCCCGAGGCGCCGCCGCCGAAAGGCGTCGCGGCGTTTTATGGGCATCATGCCGGCCAGATCAAAGGCCTGCTGATCGCGCTGTTCGTCGTCGGCTCGGTCACTGCCGTGCTCGACGCCTCGATCCCGGTCTTCATCGGCCGCGTCGTCTCGATCCTCACCGAGCTCAAGCCCGAGATCGGCTTGCGCGATGCCTGGCCGCAGCTTGTCGCCATGGCGGCGGTGCTGCTCGTCTTCAAGCCGGGGCTCGAGGCGATCCAGGACATGATCACCAACCAGGCGATCAATCCCGGCTTCTCCAACATGGTGCGCTGGCAGAATCACTGGCACGTCGTGCGCCAGAGCTGGAGCTTCTTCCAGAACGATTTCGCCGGCCGCATCGCCAACCGCGTGATGCAGACCGGGCCGTCGCTCCGGGAAAGCGTCGTCTCCGGCATCAACGCGATCTGGTACATCCTGGTCTACGGCACGATCGCGCTGGGCTTGCTGGCGGCGCGCGATACGCGGCTCGCCATCCCAGTCACGCTCTGGTTCATCACCTATGCAGTGACCTTGTGGTTCTTCGTGCCGCGCGTGCGCTTGCGCAGCAAGGCGATGTCGGAAGCGCGCTCGACGCTGACCGGCCGCATCGTCGACAGCTACACCAATATCCTCACGGTGAAGCTCTTCGCCGATCCGAAAGACGAAGATCTCTTCGTGCGCGAATCCATCGACACGCATACCGACACGTTCCGCGCCCAGCTTCGCTTCATCACCGGCTTCGGCCTGACGCTCGCCGTGCTCAATGCCGCGATGATCGTCGGCACCGCCGCGATGGCGCTCTGGCTCTGGAGCATGGGCGCGCTCTCGGTCGGCGAGGTGGCGATGGCGGTGCCGCTGACCTGGCAGATCTCGAACGTCTCGGGCTGGGTGGCGCGCAACGTCACCTCGATCTTCGAGAATATCGGCACGGTGCAGGACGGCATGCGCTCGATCGCCGTGCCGCGCCAGATGCCCGACCTGCCCGATGCAGGCGCGCTTACCGTCACCGAGGGCCGGGTGCGCTTCAAGGATGTGCATTTCGGCTACAACACGACACGCGGCGTGCTGCACGGCATCGATGTCGACATCGCGCCGGGCGAGCGCGTCGGCCTCGTCGGCCATTCGGGCGCCGGCAAATCGACGCTCGTCAATCTGCTGCTGCGCTTCTACGAGGTCGAGAGCGGCCGCATCCTGATCGACGACATCGATATCGCGACCGTGACGCAAGAAAGCCTGCGCGCGCATATCGCGATGGTGACGCAGGACACCTCGCTGCTGCATCGCTCGATCGCCGAGAACATCCGCTACGGCAAGCCGCAAGCGAGCGAGGAAGCCGTCTACGAAGCGGCGCGCCGCGCCCATGCGCTCGAATTCATCGACGGCCTCGAGGATTGGCAGCATCGCCGAGGCTTCGAGGCGCATGTCGGCGAGCGCGGCGTGAAGCTCTCGGGCGGCCAGCGCCAGCGCATCGCTTTGGCGCGCGTGATCCTCAAAGACGCGCCGATCCTCATCCTCGACGAGGCGACCTCGGCGCTCGACAGCGAGGTCGAGGCCGCGATTCAGGAGCAGCTCGATACGCTGATGCAGGGCCGCACCGTGATCGCCATCGCGCATCGCCTGTCGACGATCTCGCGCATGGACCGGCTGATCGTGCTCGATCATGGCCGCGTCATCGAGACCGGCTCGCATGCCGAGCTGGTGCGGCGCGGCGGCACTTATGCGCGGCTCTGGCGCCGCCAATCCGGCGGCTTCGACATCCGCGAGACAAACCTCGAGCGCGTCGCCGGCGAGGATTAGCGCAGGCGCGCCTTATCCTTTTCGTCATGCCCGCGAAAGCGGGCATCCAGTGGTGTCCCTGGACCCCCGCTTTCGCGGGGGTGACGACCGAAAAAGATTTCGGTCGTCAGTTCGGCAGGAACTTCTCGGTATAGAGCTTCGCCATGTCGGGCGGGGTGTCGAGGATCTTCATCTCGACCAGCGAATCGCGGATCGCGGCCAGGCCGTTCGGATCGAAATGCCCGTTATCGGTGATCATCGGCGATGATTCGTCGTAGACGCGGCTGATGATCGGCTCGGGCTTTTTCAGCAGCTGCGCGGCGAACTTCACCTCCTCGGCCTTATGCGCCTTGAGGTAAGCGACGCTCTCGAACCAGCCGGCGAGGAATTTCTTCAAATCGTCGGGACGCTTGGCGATCATGTCGTTCGAGGCGGTGATCACGTGATTGATGTAGGCTTTGATCACTTTGCCGAAGCGCACGACGATGCGTGCCTGGCCCTCGGACTCCAGCGTGACGGCGGTGGTGATGTCGAGCGGCGCCGCCGCGACCTGGTGCGTCTTCAGCGCCGCGATCTGCGCCTCGGACGCGCCGAGCGGCACGTAGTTGAAGCCCGTCGGCCCCCAGCCCTGGAGGATCGAGAGCTGCCGCACCATCCATTCGGTCTGATCGCCAACCGAGGCGCCGGTGACGGTCTTGCCCTTGAGATCGTCGACGGTCTTGTAGGGCGTGTCCGCCCAGACGCTGAGCGTGATGCCGAGCGGCGGGCCGGCGGCTTCGGCGACGGCCATGATCGGCGAGCCTTTGGCGATGAAGCCCATGCCCGCGCCGCCGCCGATCCCCATATCGACGGCGCCGGCGGTGAAGGCCTGCTGCTGCTTCGCGTCGCCGAAGAAATTGATGATCTCGACCTCGAGCCCGCGCCTCTGGAAGAAGCCTTTCTCGATGCCGAGATCGACCGGCGTGAATTGGAACAAGCCGGGGAAGGCTTTGCCGAAGCGTATCTTGTCCTGCGCGTGCGCCGGCCCGGCGAGCAGTGCCATCGCGGCCGCGGCCAGCGCGATCTTCGGATAGCGATTCATCGTTCCTCCTGTTCTCGATATTTTTATTCGTCATTGCGGACGACCGGTTCACGCGCTTCTAGCGCGTAAACCCGGAGGGGCCAATCGCGAAGAGTGATTGGCGGGTCGTCCGGAGCGACGAAGCAATCCAGGGCAACAAAAAGACTGGGTTGCTTCGCTGCGCTCGCGATGACGCCGTAAAATTCTACTTCGCCCGTGCCTCCCGGATCGCGCGCCACACGCGCTCGGGCGTCGCCGGCATCTCGACGTGCCGCACGCCGAGTTCGGAGAGCGCATTCGCCACCGCGTTGATGCAGGCGCCGAGCGCCGGCGTCGTGCCGCCTTCGCCGCCGGGACGAATGCCGAATTTGTGGCTCGTCGCGGGGATCTCGATCAGCTCGCATGTGAACGAGGGCAGGTAGTCGGCGCGCGGCACCGCGTAATCCATGAACGAGCCAGCGAGCATCTGGCCGCTGTCGCGGTCGAAAGCAACGTCTTCGAGCATCGCCTGGCCGATGCCTTGCGCCGCCGCGCCATGCGTCTGGCCGTGGAGGATCAGCGGATTGACCGCGAGGCCGACATCGTCGGCGCCGTACCAGCCGACGAGCTGGACATAGCCGGTGTCGGGATCGACCTCGACTTCGCAGATATGCGTGCCCGAGGGATAGGCGCCGACCGAGACGGTGTGATCGCCGATACCGTCGAGCTTGCCTTTGAGATCGTCGGGCAGGTCGTTGCGCGTCGCCGCCGCTTTCGCGACCTCGAACACCGTCATGCGCCGGTCGGTGCCCTCAATGGCGAAGACACCCTTGCTGAACTGAATATCGATAGCGCTCGCCTCGAAGATATGCGCGGCGATCTTCTTGCCCTTCTCGATGATCGCGTCGGTCGCCTCGCCGATGGCAAGGCTGGCGATGCGCATCGAGCGGCCGGAATGCGAGCCGCCGCCGGCGCTGACCCGGTCCGTGTCATGCGCGACGTAGTCGATCGTGTTGAACGGCACGCCGAGCCATTCGCAGATCAGTTGCGGGAAGCTGGTCTCGTGGCCCTGGCCGCTGTTCATCGTGCCGAGCACGAGCTCGACGCGGCCTTGCGGGCTCACCGTGATCTCGGCGCGCTCGCGCGGCGCGCCGCCGGCGCCCTCGATGTAATTGGAGATGCCGAGGCCGCGCAGCTTGCCGCGCTTCTTCGACTCCGCTTTGCGCTCGGGAAATTTGTCGTAATCGGCGAGGCGCAGCGCGGCATCGAGGCCCATCTCGTATTCGCCGTTGTCATAGGTGATGCCGACGCCGTTGGTATAGGGAAAGGCGTTCGGGCGGATGAAATTCCGGCGCCGCAGCTCGACCCGATCGAAGCCGCATTGCTCGGCGGCGAGATCGACGAGGCGCTCGATGATGTAGATCGCCTCGGGCCGCCCGGCGCTGCGATAGGGCGTGGTGGGTATGGTGTTGGTCATCACTGCGCAGCCGCGGAAATGCACCGCCGGAATGTCGTAGACGCCCGACATGATGCCGAGGCCTTTCCTGAGCGGCGTGAAATGCGTCGTGTAGCAGCCGATATTGCTGAGATTGGTGCCGCGGATGGCGAGGAAGCGGCCGGTGTCGTCGAGCGCGAGCTCGACGCTCGAGGTCAGGTCGCGGCCTTCGTAATCGGTGAGGAAGCAGTCGCTGCGGTCGACCATCATCTTCACCGGCCGGCCGAGCTTCTTCGCCACCCAGGGCAGCACCGCATATTCGGGGAAGAACTGGTTGCGCGTGCCGAAATTGCCGCCCATGTCGCCGCACATCGCGCGGCACTGCTCGACCGGCACGTCAAGCGCGCCGGCCAGCACCTGACGCTCGCGGATGATGCCGCCGCCGGTGCCGGCCCAGATCGTGTAGCGGCCCTTCTCGTCGATGAAGCCGAGCGCGGTACGCGGCTCCATCGGCGTGCCGGTGACGCGGTTGATCCAGGTCTCGAATTTGACGACATGCTTGGCCTTGGCGAAAGCCGCGTCGGTCTTCGCCTCGTCGCCGACCTCGGCATCGAGCGCGATGTTGTCGCGGCGATCGTCCCAGACCGCTGCCGCGCCCGGCTGCACCGCGTCGGCGGCGCGCACGATCGGCGGCAGCGCTTCGTAATCGACCTCGACCAGCTCGGCCGCGTCCTTGGCCTGGTCGTTGGTCTCGGCGATCACCATCGCCACGCCCTCGCCGAGGCAATGCACGATCTTGTCGGGCATCGGCAATTGCGGCGCGCTGAAGACCTTGTAGTCGGGCCTGATGGTCAGCTCGACATCGGGCGGGCCGATGTAAGAGGCGCCATGCGGGATCGGCTTGCGGCCGTCGGCGACCCAATCGGCGCCGGTATAGACCGCAACCACGCCGGATGCGGCCTTCGCGGCGCTCGCGTCGATCGAACGGATGCGCGCATGAGCATGCGGGCTACGCACCATCGTGGCAAAGACCATGTTCGGCATGGCGATGTCGGCGGCGTAACGCCCGCGGCCGCGCAGGAACCGCAGATCCTCTTGACGCGGCAAAGCCTGCCCGATGCCCTCGCCGGTCGGTTTCTCGCTCATTTTTTTAAGACTCCCGAATTCCCACGAGCGGCGCGGGTTTTTGGGCGCCGCTCAACACGATTGATGGCCGGAGAGAACAGGGAAGCGGGCGGGGAGTCAAATTGTGGCATCGTCTTTGACCTTTCGCATTTGCGAAGGTCGTCCAAGCGGCCAAAGTCCCCAGATTCCGATTGCCAAGCCGCCCGTCCAGCGCGACCATCGAATCCCAATGTCAGGCGCGGTCGAATAGCCCGCCTCGATCCCGGCAGGCTTTCGCCGCGCCCCGAATGGACGCGAAGGAGGCGTGCGAATGAGCGACAGACCCACGGGGCCGCGCTGCGCGGCTTTGGTCGGCCCTTACCTCTCCGGCAAGACAACCCTGCTCGAAGCGCTGTTATCCGCTTCGGGCACAATCAACCGACGCGGTACCCAGAAAGACGGCAATACGGTGGGCGATGCCACGCCCGAGGCGCGCGGCCGGCAAATGTCGACCGAGATCAACGTCGCGCGAGCAAGCTATCTCGACGATCTCTGGACCTTTCTCGATTGCCCCGGCTCGGTCGAGCTCTGCTGGGAAGCGCAGAACGCGATGCTGGCGAGCGATGTCGCCATCGTGGTGTGCGAACCCGAGGTCGAGCGCGCGCTGACGCTCGGACCGATCTTCAAATTCCTCGACGATCACCAGATCCCGCACATGGTGTTCATCAACAAGATGGACACCGCCTCGGCGCGCGTCTCGGAAGTGCTCGCCGCGCTGCAAGGCGTGTCGCAGCGGCCGCTGGTGCTCCGGCAAGTGCCGATGGCGGGAAGCGATCATCCCACCGGCTATGTCGATCTCGTCAGCGAGCGCGCTTACAAATACAAGCCCGGCGCCGCGTCCGATCTCATCAAGCTGCCCGACGAGCTGGCCGATGAAGAGAAGACCGGCCGCGCCGGCCTCGTCGAGAGGCTCGCCGATTTCGACGACAAGCTGCTCGAACAATTATTGGAGGATGTGCAGCCCTCGAAGGCGGATATCTATCGCCATCTGACGCAGAATCTGCGCCGCGATCTGATCGTGCCGGTGTTCCTCGGCGCCGCGGCACAAGATCACGGCGTGCGCCGCTTGCTCAAGGCGTTGCGCCACGAGACGCCGGATGTCGCGACCACGGCGGTGCGGCTGAAGCTCGATGCGAAAGCGAGCGACACCGTCGCCAATGTGATCAAGACCTATCATCCGCCCAATGCCGGCAAGCTCTCCCTTGTCCGCGTCTGGAGCGGCCAGGTGACCGAAGGCATGAGCCTCAACGGCGTGCGCGTCGCCGGCGTGCTGAGATTGCTCGGCGCGCAATCGACCAAGACGAATGCCGCCGCGCCGGGCGAGATCGTCGCGCTGGCGCGCATGGAAGGCATCGCCACCGGCACGGTGCTGTCGAGCGGTGCGGCGCCGTCGGCTTTTCCCAAGATTCCGGTTCCGACGCCGGCCTATGGCCTCACGATCGCGGCGCAGAACCGCAACGACGATGTGAAGCTCTCCGGCGCGCTGCATCGGCTGATCGAGGAAGATCCGACGCTCTCGGTCGAGCACAATGCCGCGA
This sequence comes from uncultured Alphaproteobacteria bacterium, assembly GCA_963731145.1. Taxonomy (GTDB): domain Bacteria; phylum Pseudomonadota; class Alphaproteobacteria; order ATCC43930; family CGMCC-115725; genus CAIKMD01. The sequence continues at coordinate 73,706 of CAVSUX010000001.1, forward strand.
CGCAAGAGCAAGTGCTCTGGGGCCAGGGCGACATCCATCTGCAAGTCGCGCTCGACCGGCTGAAGCATCGCTTCAGCCTCGCGACGCAATCGCGCAAGCCGCAAGTGCCCTACAAGGAATCGATCAAGCTGCCGGGCTCGATTCATTCGCGCTTCAAGCGGCAATCGGGCGGGCACGGGCAATTCGCCGACATCCAGATCGAGATCAAGCCGCTGCCGCGCGGCACCGGCCATGTCTTCAAGGATGCGGTGGTCGGCGGCGCCATCCCGCGCAACTACATCCCCGCGGTCGAGGAAGGCGTCGCCGATTATCTGAAGCGCGGCCCGCTCGGCTTTCCGGTGGTCGATGTCGCGGTGACCTTGATCACCGGCCAGTTCCACGATGTCGACAGCTCGGACCAGGCGTTCAAGACGGTCGCGCGCCAGGCGATGACCGAGGCGATGCCGAAATGCAATCCGGTTCTCTTGGAGCCGATCTGCCATGTTTCGATCTCGGTGCCGAATGCCTTCACCTCGCGGGTGCAGCGCATCGCCTCCGGCCGGCGCGGGCAAATCCTCGGCTTCGACGGCAAGGAAGGCTGGGACGGCTGGGACCAGGTCGAAGCCAACATGCCGATGTCGGAGCTGCACGATCTCATCGTCGAGCTGCGCTCCGTGACGCTCGGCGTCGGCACCTACGCGGCGAAATTCGATCATCTGCAAGAACTCACCGGCAAGCTTGCCGAGAAGGTGCTGCAAACCCGCGCCGGCGAGGCGGCGCAGTAATCGCATGAAATCGGCGCTCGAAAACCCTCTCCCGCAAGCGGGAGAAGGGCTTTGACCAACCATCCGTCTGACAAAGCTTTAATGCGCCGCTCGCTCACGCGGGAGTGAGGGGCGTAACCTTTTCCGCGTCTGCCGCGTATACTCCGATAGAGGCGGCCGCTCGCATTTCTTTGACTTGCGGCGGCGGAGCGCCGGCCGCAGTTTTGGCGCAAGAGTCGGAGGTTGCGATGCTGATCAAAGTGAAACGCGGCTGGGAAATGCGCGCGAGCGAAGCGACGCCGGAATCGGTGTTCCTCAATCGCCGCGCGCTGGTCAAAGCCATGGGCATGGGCCAGCTCATTCTCATGTGTGGTCTGGCCGGCGCCGGCTTGCCGCTCGCCGATGCTTTCGCCGCCGCGAAAGCCGACGACACGCCCGATCCGTCGGCGAGCCTCTACCCCGCCAAGCGCAACGACAAATACACGATCGATCGCCCGATCACCGACGCGAAATACTCGACCAACTACAACAATTTTTACGAATACGGCGAGGACAAGGACATCGCCGACGACGCGCAGCAGCTCAAAGTGCGGCCGTGGACGATCACGATCGACGGCATGGTCGAGAAGCCGCTGACCATGGGCATCGACGATCTCTTGAAGCAGGTGCAGCTCGAAGAGCGGCTCTATCGCCATCGCTGCGTCGAAGCATGGTCGATGGCGGTGCCGTGGACCGGCTTTCCGCTTAAGAACATCGTCGACATCGCGAAGCCGCTCTCGAGCGCGACGTATCTGCACATGACGACGTTCAAGGATGCGTCGATGGCGCCGGGCCAGAAGCGATCCTTCTTCTATCCGTGGCCGTATCTCGAAGGTCTCACCATGGCCGAGGCGAACAACGAGCTCGCCTTCATCGGCACCGGCATGTACGGCAAGCCGATGCCGAAACAGGATGGCGCGCCGATCCGGCTGATCACGCCGTGGAAATACGGATTCAAATCGGTCAAATCGATCGTGAAATTCACCTTCACCGACAAGCGCCCGGTGACGTTCTGGGCCAAGGTGGGCCCGAGCGAATACGGCTTCTGGGCGAATGTGAATCCGCAGGTGCCGCATCCGCGCTGGAGCCAGGCGACCGAGCGCGTGCTCGGCACGAATGAGCGTGTGCCGACGCAGATGTGGAACGGCTATGGCGAGTATGTCGCCTCGATGTATGACGATCTTAAGAGCGAGAAGCTGTTTGTCTGAATCAAGATACTAAGTACCGATCCTCGCTAGGAATTTTAGGAATCGACCAGAAGTTGTTGTAAACAATCGATTCTCTGTGTTAGACTTCTGAGCAATTTTTACCAGGAGCCTCCCCATGCTTATTCTAACGAGCCGTATTCCTATGACCTTGGCTTTGGGCGCGGCGTTGCTGCTCTCGGCATGCGGCCAGACTCCGACCGATCGCGCCATGACCGGCGCCGGCTTCGGCGCGGCCGGCGGTGCGCTGATCGGTGCGGTCGTTGGGGCGCCGTTGATCGGGGCGCTGGTTGGCGGCTCGGCCGGCGCGGTGGCCGGCGCGGCGACCGACCCATCCGAGATCTATCTCGGCCAGCCGGTCTGGAAGTAAGCGCTCTTTATTATTTTCCGGCAGAACGAACGGCGCGGAATTCCGCGCCGTTTCAAGTGTGAGCGGCGTGGTCGGCTTGGACGGCCAGCCGCTCGAATTGCTCGGCGAGTTCGAGCAATTCGGCTTTGACGTCGGCGCTGATCACGAGATTGACGAGCGCCCTGATCTGACGCCCTTGCTCGCGATAGTAGTCCGCCCGGGATTCTGCTTCCGCCATTACCAAGAAGAAATCTCGTCAGCCGGTCAACCGCTACCGCCACCAAAGCAATTAAATTAGGCAATCTTATGACGGGTTTGGCAGCCGCGTGGCGGCATGCCACCGCCTCAGCCGATGCGGTCGGCGGTCTCGTTTTCGGTGAATCGATAGCAATCGTCGGGGTGAAGCGCGCCGCGCTTTGGCATTGCCCGCGAACAGGTTATGATACGTTGACGTATCGTTCCGAAACGGATACGTTTCGTAAACTGTCGCAAAGGGAGAATGCGCATGGCTGCCTGTTTCCGTTACATCGTCAATGACGTGAAGGCCGCGATCGATTTCTACACCCAGTACCTCGGCTTCAAGCTCGAGATGCATCCGGCGCCGCCCTTCGCCGAGATCTCACGCGGCGAAATGCATATCTATCTGACACAGCCGGCGGGTCAGGGGGCCGGCGGCGGCGCGCCGATGCCTTCCGGCGAGCAGCAAAAGCCGGGTGGCTGGAACCGCATCCATCTCCTGGTCGACGATCTCGACGCGACGATGGCCAAGCTCAAAGCCGCCGGCGCGCGGTTCCGCAATGAGGTCGTGCAGGGCACGGGCGGCAAGCAGATCCTGGTCGAGGATCCGTCGGGCAATCTGGTCGAGCTCTTCCAGGCGAACACCGCCGCCTATCGCGCGCCCGGTTCGGGCGGCAAACCCTAACGCTCGGCGCGATGCCGACGGCGCTGAAGCGCGCGGCCGATCCGCGACCCGATCCCCGTATTGCGCGCTCGCGGCAAATCATTCTCGCCGCGGCGCTGCAAGAGCTCGGCGACAGCGGCTATGGCGGTTTCGCGATCGAGTCCGTCGCGGCGCGTGCCGGTGTCGGCAAATCGACGATCTATCGCCATTGGCCCGAGCGGCTGTCGCTGATCGCCGATGCTTTCGCGCATCTGCATGAAAGCGGCGGCCCCGATCTCGCTTATGGCACGCCGCGCGAGAAGCTCATGCGCATTCTTGCCCATGTCGCGGATGTGCTGATCGACTCGCCGTTCTCGACCTGCCTGCCGGCGATGATCGATGCGGCGGAGCGCGACCCGGCGCTGCGCCGCTTTCACCACCGCTTCCAGATGGAAGCGCGCAAGCCGACGGTTGCGCTGATCGCGTTGGGCATCGCCAGCGGCGATTTCCCCGCCGATCGCGATCCCGAGCTCACCGCGCAGGCGCTGCTCGGCGCGATCTTCTTCCGCCGCTTGATGACGGATACGCCCTTTGCTCCGGCCGAAGCCGGTGCGCTGATCGATACGGTGCTGGGAAGCGAAGCCTGATCCTTAGGCGTGCTGAACGTCGTGTGCCTTCAGCCATTCCGCGATGTAGATCACGCGGCCCTCGCTGACCGCGGGCGCCCTTGCCGGGGCGGGCGCTGGGGCGAGGAATTGGGCTGGGGCGGCGGCCCGGGCAAGGGCGAGCGGCGAGCGGCCGGCCGGCCCAGCGAGGGGCGCCAATTCGGCGGCGTCGGCATGCTCCGACCACGGCGTGAACACGCGCTCGCGGCCGAGCGACGGCTTGGTCTCGTCGCGGAACGCCCAGATGACCGCGGCAATGAGGCCGATGACGGCGGCGGTCAGGCCGGCGATGCCGAAAACGACGGCCTCGGGCGGCGAGGGGGATGCGGAGATCGCGATCGCGGCGGCGGCGCCATTGGCGGCCAGCGCTAAACCGCCTACCGAGACGGCGATGATGACCGGATTGCGATCGCTCATGACTTGCCCTCCGTTACTATTCATTAAGATTAACGGAGCCCGCCGTCCGCAAACAATGCCGGTGTTCTTTACAGGGGCCGGCGCGCCGAGCCGAAAACTCATCCAAATGCTTGAAAAACCAGAGCTGGCGCGTTGGTTGCACGGCCGAGGGCGGAGAACGTGTCGGCCCGGAATCGGTCGGGATGTGGAGGGGAAGCATGGCTAATCGCGATGTGCTCGAGAAGCGCATGGATGCGGATTTGGCAGCGCTTTATTGGTGGCGGCGCGATGGCGCGATGTGTGCGGAACCGGAAAACTCGGCGCCGCTGACCGAGCGTCTGGCCTCGACCGTGGCCCGAGCCGCTTCCAGCACGCCGCGCAGCATCGATCTGCGCGGCAATCGCTTGCGCGCCAAAGCCGCGATGCGACGCGTGGGCGAGGCGCAAGCAGCGACGGCAGAGATCGCGCTCGCCCCCGATTTCCTGGCGGCGATCCGGAACGAGCGACGCAACGCGCGCGCCGCTCTGACGCTGGGGCTGATCGCGACCGCCGCCGCTGCGGCGGCTGCGATTCACGCGGCGACGATGCGAGAGCCGGTCGCGCTCTGCTTCGCGATCGCCGGCGGTTGCGCCGCTTCCTACGCGCTCTGTCACGCAGCGCATTGGTTTCTGCTGCCGCGCGCCGACGCGCCGCCGAAGATCTTGGGGTAAACGCGCGCTCAAAATATCATCGTCGTCCCGCGAAAGCGGGGAACCCAGGAGGACAGGCTGGATGTCCGCTTTCGCGGGCACGACGATGAGATACAAGTGTGTGCCAGCTTGCATCGCTGTCAGCGAGGCTTTATCGCTGATGAGATGGATAGCACGCTCTTTTCCGCGCTGACGCCTTGGGTCGAGACCCTGCTGCGCATCTGGTGCGGCCTCGCGTTGTTGCCGCACGGCATGCGCGCTTTCTTCGGCTGGTTCCCGGATACAGGCTCGCGCATCCTCAATCCGGCATTGCTCGCGACCGGGCTTGAGCGCTCCGGCTTCCGCCCCGGCCGCTACTGGGTCGTCTATGTCGCGCTCGTCGAATTCGTCGCCGGGCCGGCGCTCGCGCTTGGCCTCTTCACCCCGCTCGCTGGCGCGCTGATCTTTCTCTTCTTCCTCGGCGCGGCCTACGACCATCTGCGCTTCGACGGCTATTTCTGGAACCAGCTCGGCATGGAATATCCCGCGCTTTGGGGCCTCGTTGCGCTGTACTTCGCTTGCGCGGGCGGGGGTGCGATTTCGCTCGATCGGCTGTTCGTCGGTGGCCCATCGTTTCCATGACCCGCCGCTCCCGTGACAAGATGATGACGCGCGTCACCGGTCGATGCGCCATCTTTCGCCTTGCACGCCACGCCGCGCTTCGCGCATAAAGCGCCCATGACCACGCGCACATCGATCGTTCCGTCTGTCGGCGCGTTCCTCGCGCTCGCCATCGGCGCTTTCGCGGTGATCTATTACGGCGCGGTGCCCTGGGCCTTGGGCCGCGTCATCGGCGCGACCTTCTGGCTGCTCGGTTGGCGCTAATTCCGCGCGCCGTCTCGCGAAGCAATCTTAAAAAGCTTCAGTTCGCCGGCACGCAATAAGTCGGCACGATCCGCGACGATTTGCTGAGCGCGCTCGCCGTCTCGCTCAGCGAGACGTTTTGCGCCTCGATCTCGCCGACCGGCGCGGCATTCGCGGATGCGTTGCTCAACGCGAAAGATCGCGCGGTCGCTTGCAATATTTCGGGCGCGACGGTGTGAATGCGGCCGCGCCGCACCGAAGCCGCGACCATGATGCCGATGATCTTGCCGTGCTCGTCGAAGACCGGGCCGCCGCTCATGCCGCTGAGCGCCGGCAGATCGTCGGGATAACGCGCGACCTCCGCCCAGGTGAGCACCGGGCCGGTGCCGTTGATCTCGCCGCTCAACCGCATGCGCGATCGCCCCATCAGCCGGTCCTGCGTTCCGCCGAGCCTCTCTTTCGGATAGCCGAAGGTGTAGCCGATCTCGTTCTCCTCGACAGCGCCGGTTCCGAGCGGCAGCGCCGGGCCGCTAGCATTCGCCGTCTTCAGGAGCGCGAGATCGGCTTGCGGATGCAGATAGGCGATCTGTGCCGGCACTTTGCGGCCGTTGACGATCAACACGACGCGCTGGCATTCGCCATTCGCGACATGGCGTGCGGTGAGCCAAGCGCCGGGCGCGATCGAGAAGGATGTGCCGAAAGCGATCTCGCCGGGCTTTAGGGTTTCAGCCTCGACGCTGATCAGCGGATCGCCGGGCGCCGCGGCGGGCAGCGGCCGGCGCACGCGCTCGGGCGGCGGTGCATCGCTCAGCGAAGGCGGCGCGGCCTCTTCGGGCGCGGGCAGCGGTCGCCGGCCGTCGCGATCGTCGAAGGAATCCGAATAGTTCGGATAACGTGCGATAATTTGCGGCACGACCACCGCCAGCAGAAAGACGACCGCCGCGCGCTCGAGCCGGTTCATCGGCGCTCAGCCCGACATCGCCGCCGCGTTGAAGATGCCGGCGACGATCTGCGCCGCCGCCAGCACCAGCGCCGAGGCGATCTCGCCGCGCTCGATCGCTTTGGGCAGATCGCGAACGAGGATCGCCGCCGCGGCGAACGCGATGAGCTGCAGCACCACCGCGACCGCGCCCCAGAGCGCGATATCGGGCAGGTTGACGCTATGCGCCAGCATGGCGCCGAGCGGGATCGCGAGGGCGACCATTTGGCCGGTGAGCGTGATCGCCGCGGCGACATTGCCCTCGCGGATGAGCTTCAGCTCGCGATAGGGCGTCAGCCAGATATAGATGGCGAGGCCGACGACGAAGAGACCGGTCGTCGCGGCGAGTTGCACCAGCAGGACCGGAAATCCCGCGACGATGCTGTTCCAGGCGGCCAACATGACAATCCCCCCATTCCCGATGCGCGGATTTTATAGCGGCTCGCGGCCGGCGCTGCATCGGCGGCCCGAACATGCTTTAATGGCGGCAATCCAACAACCCGAGGGAGGACGGCAATGATCGTCGAGAAGAAAATCGGCTACGAGCATGAGGGGCGGAAATTCGAGGGCATGATCGTCTATGACGACAGCGTCAAGACGAAGCGGCCGGTGCTCTATATGCAGCCCGATTGGATGGGTGTCTGCAGCCACACGCTGGAACAGGCGCGCGAGATCGCCGGCAAGGAATACGTCGTGCTGATGGCCGATATGTTCGGCGAAGGCTATGGTGCCAAGGAGAAGACCGTCGACGATCTGATGAAATCATCGCGCGGCGTGCGCGGCAACGTGCCCTTCATCAATTCCTGCGGCGCCAAGGCGCTCGATGTGCTCGGCGCCGAAGCGGACAAGGCAGGCCTCGTCGATCTTTCGAAGAAGGTCGCGGTCGGCTACTGCATCGGCGGCGGCTATGTGCTGGAGCAGGCGCGCGCCGGCGCCGATTTCAAAGGCGTCGTGGTGTTCCACGTCACCGCGCCGAACCCGGTGCAGCCGGGCGCCAAGCCGAATATCAGAGGCCGCGTGCTGGCGATCCACGGCTCGGCCGATCCGGTGACGCCGAAGCCGCAGATGGACGCGCTCGAAGCCGAGCTCACCGAGGCCAAGGTCGATTGGCAGGTGATGATGTTCGGCCACGCCGTCCATTCGTTCTGCGACGCGCACGCCCCGACCACCGGCAACACGCCGCAACGCTACGACGCCAAGCTCTGCCAAAAGAGCTACCAGATGATGCGCGAATTCTTCGCCGAGACGCTGTAGCCGAGGCGCTCGCTGCAGGTACCGCCGTCATTGCGAGGCGGAGCCGAAGCAATCCAGGGCAACAGTGAAGCTTCTGGATTGCTTCGCTACCGTTGGTCGCTCGCAATGACGAATCTCGTGGGAGCGACGATTACCGTCCGCTAGGCCGCCAGCCTCTTGCGGTTCTTGCCGGCCGGCGCGATCAGCAGATCGGCCGGAATGCCGAAGCGATCGCGCAAGCGCCGCACCATGCTCATGCTCAAGGCGCGCTTGCCGCTCAGCACCTCGCTGACGCGGCTCGGCGTGCCGAGCAGGGGAACGAGATCGGCGCGAACTCATGTCGTGCTGTTCCATCAAATAGGCGAGCAGATCGGGCAGCGAAGACGGCCGGCGCGGCCATCGCGCGCGCTCATAAGCCTCTATCAAGCGTGTCTGCGCCACCATCCGCGCGATCGTCGGGCTTGGTCGAGCCCATCAATTTCTCGACCAGCGATTTTGCCTGCGCATGATCTGCCTCGTTCTCGATCACAATCAGCGTTGTCTTCATCACACCGTCTCCGCATTGACACGGTCATATTCCACATGCGATCCGAAAAATTCGCCGCATCCTTTGGCGGACTTATCAACGGCGAGGAAGTTTGTATCTGATTGTCAGGGAGGCACCCCTGCCTTTGGGCGGCCGCGAAAGAATTTCGTCACCAGCCCGTTGTTCCGCACACATAGCATCGCAACAACTTGGCATTTGGTGTCCGCCCTGCGCAGGGTAGCCGCCCAGCTTTCGGTGTAAATCACCCGAATTAATCTCTAGGTATGTCGAGCTCTTCAATTCGGCCTGCCTGAGTTGTGTTTTCAATTCATCAGTAAATTCTTGCAATGTAGGCATTGCTTCCCTCCGACTGGCGCGTGCCAAAAGCCAACCGGACGTGGTTTGTGCTTCAAGCATCCGCAATTATAGCTCGAAGTGATGACTTGCTCGACCTTTAGAAATCGCGCACCATGCGAATAGAAAGAGGAAGCGGCCATGCCCGATAGCAACGCGATCGCCAATCGCCCGGTTGTGGATGCCGGCGCCGGATTGCGTATTCCGGTGCTCGATCTCGGGCCTTATCTCGCGGGCGAGAAGGGCGCGCTGGAGCGGGCGGCGGCGGCGCTCGGCGCGGCTTCGGAGAGCATCGGCTTCTGCTTCTTCGTCAATCACGGCGTGCCGCAATCGCTGATCGACGGCGCTTTCGCGGCGGCGGAGCAATTCCACTCGCTGCCGTTGGAGCGCAAGCTGAAGGTGCGCGCGCTCGACGAGCCGGTCGGCTATCTGCCGGTCGGCGGCCAGACGCAGCGCGCCGAGCTTTACGGCGCGCGCTCGAAACATCCGGATCGCAGTGCGTCCTTTTATATCCGCGACGAATATCCCGCCGATCACCCGGACCGGCACGCGAAGAAGCCCTGGGTGTTCGACAATCGCTGGCCCGAGGATCTGTCCGGCTTCCGCGACAAGACACTCGCTTATTTCCGGGTGATGCATGCGCTGATGACGAAGCTGCTGCCGCTGCAAGCGGTGGCGCTTGGCCTGCCGACCGATTGGCTGTTGCAGCATGCGGGCTTCAAGCCGATGAATTGCACGCTGCGGCTGCTCAATTATCCGCCGCGCGTCGTCGAGAACGAAGGCCAATACGGCATCGGCCCGCATACCGATTTCGGCTATTGCACCTTGCTGGCGCAGGCGAAGAAGCCCGGCCTCGAGATCCTGACCAAGAGCGGCGAATGGGTGCAAGCGCCGGCGCATGACGGCATGCTGCTCTACAACAACGCCGATCTCTTGCAGCGCTGGACCAACGACCGCTGGCGCTCGGCGCCGCATCGCGTGTTCAATCTCGAAGGCGACGAGCGCTATTCGATCCCGTTCTTCATCTCGCCGCGCTGGGACGTGCAGCTCGAATGCCTGCCGACCTGCCAGAGCGCGGACAACCCGCCGAAATACAAGCCGATCAGCCGCGCCGAATATCAGGCCGAGCTGAAGCGCACGGTTTACGAGCTGCCGGGGAAGGGGACGTAAGCCCCCTTCGTCGGCGTCTCGATCACGCCGCCAAGCGCGTCTTTTGCACGCGGTTCGTTGCCTCATCGAAGGTGAGCTGCAGCAACTCGCATTGCGCGAGACTGCCGCCGCATCGATCGGCGATGTGGCGCACGCTTTCCAAGGAGGCGATGCAGGCGGCATAGTCGTGCGCCGCGAAGGCGAGCAGCGCCTCGCAGACCGGCTGCGCGAGCGCTTGCTCGGGCAAGATCCGCGCGGCTTCGCTGATGGCGACCGGCGGCAAGACTTCGAGCAAGCGTGTCGCCGCGGCGGTGCGTCCGGCCGCGGCGAAGGCCATCATCGCATGCACGATGAAGAACGGCCGCGCCTCCGCGAGAGGCGCTTTTTCCCAGCGATCGGCGAGATGGCGCCAGCGTGCGCCGATATCGAAGTTGCGAAGCTGGAGGCGCCATAGCAACGCCGAAGCATCGGCAAGCGTCGACAGATTCGGCGGCGACGCGCTCGCGATCTGCTCGTCGTAGACCGCGAGCGCGCCCGCGGCATCGTTCAATTGCAGATGGAACAGCGCGCGATGCCAGGCGAGGTGGATCGAAAAGCCATTGCTTTCGCTCCATGCCGCTTCCTGCGCTGCGAGGAAGTCGAGACCTTCCCGCGCCCGGCCTTCCATCTCCATGACATGGGCGAGCGCATGGATCGCCGGCGCAAGCCCGGGCTCGATCGAGAGGGCGCGGCGGGCGAGGCGTTCGGCGCGGCGGTACGCGCCGTTTTCCTCGAGGCCGAAGGCATGCATGGCGAGAACCGCCGCATAGCCGGGCATCGATTTGTTCCAGTGGCGGATCGCGCGCGCGATGCGGTCGCGCAGCATGCGCCGATTGCCGAGACGAAAATCCAGCGCGTGAGCAACGGCGAGGGCGAGACCGTCGTGCGGCTGCTCGGTGACGATGGCGCCGTAGCCTGCGAGGGCGAGAGCGGGTTCATTGGCGAGCCAGATGGTGGCTGCGGCCGCATGCCGGTGCGCGCGATCGCTCGCGCCCGAGCCGGCGGCCGTGATGGCGGCGATGCTCGCTGCGAGGTCGGCTTGCGCCGCGCGATTGTCGTCGCGCACGATGACCGCCATGCGCAGGCAATGGGCGAAGATGCTCCGCGGATGGTCGGCGAGGATCGCATCGATTTCCGCCGCCGGGCGCCCGCGATAGGCGAGCAGGTGGTTCAGCGCGCGCGTACAGCGCCGCTGAACGGCCGGATCGGGTTCCAGCTTCGCGCGATGCGCGCGTTGCGAGCGCGGCGGCGGCGGCGGAAGCGAGGCGTTCTTTCCGCCGCGAATCCGGCGTGTGTGCAAGCGATGCTTGAGGGAAGCGTCATTTGCGGAGAGTGAGGGAAGCGTCATGGAAGTCACCTCTTCATTTGTTGGCGGCTGGGCTTCGCCGCTCGTTGCAGCCGTTGTCGCTACGCGAGCGTGGCGAGCGCGGCCGCGATGCGCCGGACTTGCGGTTCCGTGATCAAGCGTTTGAGGATCGCCTGGAACCGTGGATGCGTGGCACCCGAGAAGATGTATTGCCAGCGATAGGCCTTGAGGAATTGCGCCGACACGGCTTCGGCCTCTTCCCGCCCAAGCGTGCGACCGCAATTCGCGGCGAAATAGCCGGTATCGGCCTTCGCCTGCGCCTGGAGGATTCCGTCGACGGCCGCGACGAGAGCGATGAAATCATCCACTGCGCGATCGCGCTCGTTCTGCGAAAGCGTGGCGTCGTGGCGCTTCAGCTCGAGCTCGTCGAGAACGACGTGTTGGCACTCGTCCTTCCAATGGAAGAGGAACACGTCTTTGAACAACTCCGAACCCTCGTAATCCGGCGCGATGCTCTCGCGATAGTGCTGTTGGACGAAAAGCTCGATGTGCAGGGTGAGCAACAGGACGGCCCATGTGCTCTTCTCCAGCACGGCATGCGCGACCGCATCGGGAACGACATCGAAGCGATAGCCGCTCGGCAAAGTCGCCCCCATCATGTCGTTGATGCGGCGGAACAGAGCCTGATGCTTGAGTTCCTCGTCGCTGAAGCGCACTAAGGCTTCGAGCGCGTTCTGATCGCCCAGCGAATGCTCCTGGCCGACCTCCAACAGCTTGGCGGTGATGAACCGTTCGACGAGGCCAAACACGTTGGCATAGGTCCGGCCCTGAACCTGGCCGGCGAAGCGCTTCTCCACACCGGAAAGCGTCGTCAGTTCGTGGACGAGAGAAAGCCCGTCCGGCAAGTATTTCTTGCTCCTGTCGAAGCTGCGCCCTTTGATCACGTCCTCGATATCCCAATGCACCGCTTTGGACGCTTGGACAACACGCGCATATTTATCGCTGTCGGCCGGTTGTACGATCGCATTCATCTTTTCGCTCCTGCTTGACTCGTCTTTCGACGCACTCATTCAGCGCGTCGTTCTTCTTTAAGCTTTACAGACGGCGCGGAAGAGCGGCTATGATCGGCGCTCCGGAAGATATGACGGAAACGCCGAATGGCGGGCTGATCATGGACGCGCTATCGGACGTGTTGCGGGTCGCACAGTTGAGCGGCGGCGTCTTCCTTCATGCCGAGTTCACCGCGCCATGGTGCGTCGCGACGCGCGTGACGTCTCAGCTCTGTGCCCCGTTCCTCGGCCCAACCGCGCATCTCGTGCCCTATCATTACGTGCTCGAAGGCGAATTCCGGGTCGCGCTCGAGGGCGGCGAATCACAGGCGTTGCGCAGCGGCGATGTGGTGCTCTTTCCGCGCAACGACACGCACATTCTTGGTAGCGATCTCGGGCTGCCCGCGGTGCTCGGTGGCGACCTGATCCGTCCGCCGGACGCGGGCGAGGGGCTTTATTCAATTCGCCACGGTGGAGGCGGCGCGCGGGCGCGAATCATCTGCGGCTTCCTCGGCAGCGACGGCGCGAACGGCAATCCGGTTCTCGCGACCCTGCCGCCGGTGATCAGGCTGAAGACGGAGGAAACCGGATCGGCGGAATGGATCCGCTCGACGTTTCAATATGCCGCCGACGAGGTGGCACGCGGCCGTCCGGGTTCAGAGACGGTGCTGGCAAAGCTGTCGGAGCTGCTCTTCGTCGAGGCCGTGCGTCGCTATCTCGAAGACCTTCCTGCCGATCAAACGGGTTGGCTTGCCGGTCTGCGCGATCCGGTGGTGGCGCGGGTACTCGCGCTGATGCACGGCGACATCGCCCGCCCATGGAGTGTGGACGAGCTCGGCCGGCAAGTGGGAAGCTCGCGCTCGGTGCTGGCCGAGCGGTTCGGCCGGTTCATCGGAACGGCGCCCATGCAATATCTTGCGCACTGGCGCCTGCAAGTCGCGGCGCAAAAACTCAAGAGCACGAGCGCGTCGCTGGCGCAAGTGGCGGAAGCGATCGGCTACGAATCCGAGGCGGCGTTCTCGCGCGCGTTCAAGAAGAAATTCGGCAGCGCTCCGGCAACCTGGCGGCGGAGTTGATCTCTTGCTCCAAGAGCATTCGCGACCGGCGATGCGCTACGCGACCAGCTTCTTGACCTTGGCGAAGGTGCTCAGCTTCAGCCAGGTGCCCATATCGGCCTCGAGCTGCTTGCTGCCGGTGGGAGTGAGGCGGTCCTGCTGCTTGGCGCGCGCGATGGTCGTGTAGCCCATCCAGATCTCGGTCATGGTGCGCAAATCGGTCGACAGATAGAGATCGACCTCGAAGCCGGGATCGACCGAGCAGAGATCGACCTCTTGGCCGGGCTCGACGACCAGCCACCAATTCTGCTGCGCCTTCTTGAGATCGGTGAAGATGACCTGAATGGTGTTGCGGCGATGCGGCATCGGCGTCGGATCGATATTGCGCCGCATATCCCACATCAGGAGAGTGGGGTCCAAATTATCGAGCGACGCGTCGGTCTCGACCCAGCGCTGTCCCCAACAGCCGATCGATTCGATCACCGGCCTCAGACTCCCGCCCGGCATCGGTGAGCCGATACTCGAAGGTGCCGGGATCGCCCTTCACCGGATCGCGCGTGACGATGCCGGCGGTCTCGAGATCCTTGAGGCGTTTCGACAACAGCGCCGGCGACATGCGCGGCACGCCGCGCCGCAGCTCGTTGAATCGGTACGAGCCGATGACCATCTCGCGCAAGAGGACGCAGCGTCCACCGCGTGCCGAGGATCTCCGCCGCCATCGCAACCGGGCAAAACTGGTTGTAACCGCTCTCGGGCATGACGCAGCTCCCCATTGTTCGTTGAGGATCGTACACGCACGATCGCCGGCGCGACTAGTTCAGAATCTGTATCGGCTGGATTCAGTTTCTGAACTATCGCGTCGAGCGCGCGCCGGCGATATCCGTTCGTCAGGCGCATCGAAGAATTCGATGCCGAAAGCGATCAACGGAGATTCGATATGACAGATTTCGCGATCCGCACCCTCGAGGGCGCGACGAAAACTATTCCTTCTGAGCGACCCTCGCCACGTTGCGTGGCAAATTGCGCGGCAGCGCTGTGCTGCCGGGCGAGGAAGGCTACGATGCCGCGCGGACCATCTGGAACGCGATGATCGATCGCCGGCCCGGCCTCGTCGTGCGCTGCCTGGGTGCGGCCGATGTCATGCTGGCGGTGCAAATTCGCCCGCGCGGAAGGCTTGCTGCTTTCGGTGCGCGGCGGCGGCCACAACATCGCGGGCAACGCGGTCTGCGATGGCGGGCTGCTCATCGATCTGTCGCTGATGAAATCGGTGCAGGTCGATCCGCAATCCCGCACCGCGCGCGTCGAGCCCGGCGCTCTGCTCGCCGATTTCGACAAGGAAACGCAGGCCTTCGGCGCTGGCGACGCCGCTCGGCATCAATTCGACGACCGGCGTCGCCGGCCTCGCGCTCGGCGGCGGCTTCGGTTGGACGACGCGCAAATTCGGCCTGACCGTCGATAATCTCATCGCCGCGCAAGTGGTCACGGCCGATGGCGAGCTGGTGCGCGCCAGCGCGAGCGAGAATCCGGATCTCTTCTGGGCGCTGCGCGGCGGCGGCGGCAATTTCGGCATCGTCACCTCGTTCGAGTTCAAGCTGCACGCGCTCGGGCCGGAAGTCATCTCCGGCCTCATCGTGCATCCCTTCGCCGATGCCGCGAAGCTGCTTGCCGCAGTTCCGGCGCATTATCGCGGAGGCGCCGGACGAGCTGACAGTCTGGGCGGTGATGCGCAAGGCGCCGCCGCTGCCTTTCATCCCGGCGGAATGGCATGGCAAGGAAGTGCTCGATCTTCGCCGCCTGCTATAGCGGCGACATGAAGGAAGGCGAGAAGGCGATGAAGCCGCTGCGCGCCCTCGGCAAGCCGATCGCCGATGTGATCGGACCGCATCCCTTCACCGGCTGGCAGGCGGCGTTCGATCCGCTGCTGACGCCGGGCGCGCGCAATTATTGGAAGAGCCATGACTTCGCCGATCTGTCCGATGCGGCGATCAAGGTCATCGTCGACGCCGCGGGACATTTGCCGTCGCCCGAATGCGAGGTCTTCATCGCGCATGTCGGCGGCGCCATGGGCCGCGTCGCGCCCGATGCGATGGCGTGGTCCAATCGCGAGGCGCATTTCGTCATGAACGCGCATACGCGCTGGCGCGATCCGGCGCAGGACGCTACCTGCATCGCTTGGGCGCGTCAGCTTTTCGATGCGACTGCGCCCTTTGCGACGGGCAGCGTCTATGTGAATTTCATGCCCGAGGACGAGACGGGCCGGGTCGAGAAGGCCTACGGCCGGAATTATCGCCGCCTCGCCGAGATCAAGCGCCGCTACGATCCCGGACAATCTCTTCCGCATGAACCAGAACATCCGGCCGACGGCGCGCTAAAGTTTCCCACCGGCGGATGGGAAATCCTCCCCCCCCCCGAGGCGTTCCCAAGGGCGGCACCACTCGGTGCCGCCCTTTTTCTTTGGCTCGATGCGATGGGGTATTGATCACGCGGAACGTTCTGTAAGGATGGCGACTATGGTCTCTGTCGAACCGAGCGACGGTTTCGCGGTCACGCCCCAGCCGCCTTACTACGCGGTGATCTTCACCGCGCAGCGCAAGGCGCCGGATGCGGCCTATGACGCGATGGCGCAGGCGATGTTCGATCTCGCGGCGAAGCAGCCTGGCTGTCTCGGCGCCGAGCATGCGCGCAATCCGGCGGGACTGGGCATCACCATTGCCTATTTCACGGACGAAGCGGCGATCCGCGCCTGGCAGCAGAATGCGGAGCATCTCGCCGCACAGCGCTTGGGTATCGAGCGCTGGTACAGCCGCTATCATATCCGCGTCGCGAAGGTCGAGCGCGCCTATTCGGGTCCGCCAGGCCGCTGATCGAGCGCGACACGTCACAAGCTTCCTGGAAGGAGGTTTCTCATGGCGATGAAGATCGAACCCGGCAAGCCGGGCTGGCAGAAAAGCCACGTCGAACTCTATCGCAACACCGACGGCAAGGAAGGGCACCACATCGATTTCGGGTTGCCGGGCGTACCGCCGGTTGCCACGCTGCTCTTGCAGACCATCGGCCGCAAAAGCCACACGGCGCAGACGACGCCGCTCATCTATGGCAAAGAGGGGAACGGCTTCGTCATCGTCGCCTCGAAAGGCGGCGCGCCGCAGCATCCCGCCTGGTTCCTCAATCTGCGCGATCATCACGAAGTCCGCTTCCAGGTCGGGCCCAAGAAATATCGCGGCCGTGCGCGCATCGCCACCGGCGGCGAGCACCACCGGCTTTATGGGATGATGACGGGCCTATATCCGCCCTATCGCGACTATCAGGCCAAGACGGCGCGCGAGATTCCGGTCGTGGTGCTGGAGCCGCAGGAAGAGATCGCAACGCTGTGAGCCGCCTTCGGGGGAGGGGCCGATGACACCCGCCGAGCATGAATTGCTGGCGGAGACCGGGCCGGCGACGGCGACGGGCAAGCTGTTGCGGCGCTACTGGGTCGCCGCCTTGCTGTCGCGCGAATTGCCCGAGCCGGACGGCGCGCCGCTGCGGGTGCGGCTCTTGGGCGAGGATTTGATCGCGTTTCGCGGCGGCGACGGGCGGGTCGGGCTCCTCGCCGAGCATTGCTCGCATCGCGGCGCCTCCTTGTATTTCGGCAAGAACGCCGAGAACGGGCTGCGCTGCTGGTATCACGGCTGGAAATACGATCGCGACGGCAATTGCCTCGACATGCCGAACGAGCCGCCGCAGACGCAGTTCTGCGGCAAGGTCAAGCATCGCGCCTATCCTTGCATCGAGCGCAACGGCGTCGTTTGGACCTATATGGGGCCGCGCGAGACGATGCCGCCGCTGCCCGAGCTGGAATGGCTGACGGTGCCGGAATCCCATATCTATGTGTCGAAATGCATTCGCGAATGCAACTGGATGCAGGGCATGGAAGGCGATATCGATTCCGTCCATCTCGGCATCCTGCATAACGACATCTTCAAGAAGCGTGCCTCGGCGCTCGGCCATAATTCCGCTGCCTGGATCATTCGCGATCTGACGCCCGCCGAAGAGATCATCGAGCATCCGGCCGGCATCACGAACGCGACCTGGCGCGACGTCGGAGAGGGACAGCGCTACTGGAAGGTGGGGCAGTGGTATCTGCCGTGGTTCACCCAGGTGCCCGGCTTCGTCGGCGACGGGCCGCTGGGCGGCCATGCCTGGATCCCGATCGACGATCGGCGCTGCTGGGTCTTCGCCTTCACCTACCATCCCGCGCGTCCGCTCAATGAACGCGAGCGCTCGGGCAAAGGCGAGATCGCCGCGTTCCACGCCGAGACTTTGCCGGGCACCGCGATCACGGCCTGCAATTCGAGCAACGATTATGCCGGGTCGGCCGCGCCGGCCGCGCCGCAGCCCTGGATGCGCATCACGAATGTCCAAGCGCAGGACATCGCCATGACCGAAAGCATGGGGCCGCTTTATGACCGCACGCAGGAATGTCTCGGCCATTCCGATCGCCGCCTGATCCTGACGCGGCGCCGGTTGATCGCCGCGGCGCGCGCGCTCGCAAGCGGCGAAGCGCCGCCGGGCCGCGATCCGAAAGACTATCGGCGCCGGCCGGTCTCGCTGCTGCTGCCGCGCGACGCGCCATCCTGGACCGAAGCGCTCGCCGACGCGACCGACGCACGGCCGGAGACTTTCGTGGCGTCGGTGTGAGACGCCTCAGCCTTTTCCTCGCTCAGCGCGTCGCTCCATTGAGGGGCAGTGACTCGGCGACCGCCAGGGCGTCGCTCTCCCGCAGGCGGGTCGGCTGCAATTCGCCCATGCGCTCGAGAACCGGGTAAGCGAACGAGCAGAGATGCGAGTGAATGCGCTTCAGATCGCGCAACACGTCGAGATGCAGCGAGCTGCTTTCGCGGCTTTCCGGCCGGCCCTCGCGCAGCCGGGCGAGGTGGCTTTCCATCGCCGCGCTTTCGGCGTTGCGCAATTCCGCCTTCTCGGCCAGGAGCTGCCGCGCGATCTGAACATCGCCCGAAATGAAGACGCCGAAGGCCAGCTTGAGGCTGCCGAGCACCCGGGCATGGATCGCTTGGAGATCGGCCGCGCCTTCCGGCGAGAAAGCGAGCTGCTTCTTGATCTTCTTCTGGGCGAGCTCCATTAAATTCTTGTCGATGATGTCGCCGATATGCTCGAGGTTGATCGCCGCGCTCATGATCTCCATCGCGCGCGCACCCTCGTTTTCCTCGAGCGGGTGACGCATAACCTTGGTCACGACATAGAGCTTGATCGCCTCGTGCAAGCGATCGACGGCATTGTCCATGCGGGAAATGTCGCCGACGAGCTTGCGGTCGTTGGCGAGGAGCGCCGTCATCGAGCGGCGGAGCATGGTCTCGACCAGATCGCCCAGATGCAGGGTCTCGCGCGCGGCGCAGGCCAGCGCGACCGACGGCGCTTCCAATGCGTCTTCGTCGAGGTAGAGCGGTGCCGCGGCGTCGGCGACCGCCTTACGCTCCGGCAGCAGCCGTGTCAGGACGCGCGCCAGCCAATCCAGCGCAAAGATGAACACCGCCGCGATCACGACGTTGAAGATCAGGTGGAAATCGGCCGCGAAGCGCGCGGGGTTCGGCTGGAAATGGCCGAGCGCCGCGGCGATCGGCTGCAAGAGCGGGAAGGCGACCGCGCAGCCGAACACGCGCGTCGCCAGATTGCCGACCGGCAAGCGCCGGCTCGCCGGGTCCGCTTGCGCGCCTTCGAGCAGCGGATTGATCGCGCTGCCCAAATTCGCGCCGAGCACGAAGGCCAGCGTGCCGACGGGGCTGATGAAGCTCGAATAAGCCAGCGACATCGCCAGAATGACGACGGCGACGCTCGAATGCGCGGCCCAGGCGAGGACGGCGCCGATGATCAAATCGATCCACGGCGCTGCCGTCGCCGCCGCCAGCACGGCGCCCAGTTGCGGCGCATTTTCGGCCGGCGCCAGCGTGTCCAAGAGCGTGTGGAGCGCCAAGAGCATCAGGCCCAGGCCGATCGCGGCCCGGCCGAGGTCGCGGATGCGCGTGTGGCCGCGATGATGAAAGGCGCCGACGCCCACGACGAGCAGGATCGGCGCGGCGATGGCGACGTTGAACGACAGGAGTTGGACGACGAGCGCGGTGCCGACATTGGCGCCGAGCATCAGCGCCAGCGCCGGCATGAGAGCGACGAGGCCTTTGCGTGTGAAGGACGTCGTCATCAACGCGGTCGCCGTGCTGCTTTGCAGAAGGGCGGTCACGCCGATGCCGGTCAGGAAGGCGGTGAAGCGATTGCGCAGAGCCCAGCCGAGAAAGCGACGCAACTCCGGACCGAAGGCGCGTACGACGCCGCTGCGGAGCATGTGCAGACCCCACAGCAGCAACGCGACGCCGCCGAAGAGATCGAGAATCACGTAGCCCGTCATTGGCGGCTCCCGCGTCGGCTAATCTTAGAGAAATAATCCGGACCGGGGGTTATTCAAGCAGGCGAGGGCAGCCACCGCGCCGCGTCTCCCGCTCGGCAGGGACGGTCGTGACGCGTCGCGCTTACTTCGGCATGAAAGCATTGGTGTAGAGCGCCGACATGTCGGCTGTGTCGCTCAGCAGCTTCTGTTCGACGAGCGTGTCCTTCAGATTCGCAAGCGATTCCGCATCGAAGGTACAGCCCTTGCTGAAGCTCGGCATGACCAGGTCGTAGTCCTTCGCCATCACGGAAGGCGACAAGCCGGTGAACTTGCTTTCGGCTTTGACCACCTCGTCTTTATGCCGGCGCATGAAATCGACGGTCTCGAGCCACCCGATCAAGAACGCGCGGATCGCGTCGGGCCGGTTCGCCATCGCGTCCTTCGTCGCGAAGATCGCGCCGGCGGCGAGGTTGCCGGTGAAGTCGGCGACATCGGCGAGCAATCGCCCTTCGTGCTTTTCCTCCATCTCGAAGATTTCCGCCGTCGAGAAGATGTCGGCGTCGATGGTGTTCGTGCGGAACCCGGCGACGCCGCTCGCCAGACTCGTTGCCGATGGTGACATTGGTGACTCCGTTCGGCCCCCAGCCGCGTTGGCGCGCGAACTGGTCCGCGACCCAGTCCGTGAAAGAGCCGGGACTCGAGACACCGATGCGCTTGCCGCTGGAGCCCGTCCAAAGTGTGAATGGGCGAGTCCCACGGCACGGCGATCGCGGTCGGGTACATCTTTGCCTCGCTACTCGCAGATGGCGAGGATCGGCGCGCCCTTGGCCGTGAAGCCCATCCCTGTGCCGGTGGCGATCGCCGATATCGACGCTTCCTGCCACCATCGCCTGAATCAGCTTGCTGCCGCCGGTGAAGTCGGCAATCTTCACGTCGAGCCCGTGCTTTTTGAAAATGCCGAATTCCACCCCGAGATTGGCCGGCAGCATGACCGATGCGCTGGCAATCGATTTACCGACCGTTAAAGGGGTTTCCGCGCGCGCAAGGATCGGGGCGGCCGCGAGCGCGAGCGCCACGAAAATCGTCGCGCAATGCTTCGCGCGCATCGGGTTATTTCCCCCAGCTCAGCCGGTTGACCAGGAAGCCTTCGGGCTTCATGTGGTTGCTGTCGACGACGAGGTCTTTGCTCAGCACCATCACCGCCGGGAATTCCAGCACCGGCATGGCGTAGCGCTCGTCGGTCACCTTGTCGAAGAGCTTCTTGTAGATCGCCTCGCGCTTGGCGGGGTCGAGCTCGCGGCCGCCATCGGTGGTGAGCTGCGTGAGCTCCGGGTCGTTGATGTAGTTGCGCGTGCTCGGCGCGTAGAAGAACTGCGCCGTGGTGTCGACATCGGGCGCGCCGCCGCCATTGTCCCATTGCGTCACTTGCAGCTGGATCTTGCCGTCGCCGCGCGCCGTTTGGAACACGTTGATCGTCGTCGCATTCACCGATGCGCGAATCCCGATCCTCCGGAGATCGCCGGCGACCGCTTCGGCGCTGTCCTTGGCCGGGCCCCAGGTCCAGATCTGCACCTCGAAGCCGTCGCCGACACCCGCTTCCTTCAGCAGCTCCTTCGCCTTCGCCGGATCGTAGCTCACCGGCGCCTCGCTCCAGGTGCAAGCGACGTGCTCGGGATGGCACATCGCCTGCATCGGCGGCTTCGCCGCGTATTCCGGCGGCAGCAGCGCGTCGCGGATGCCCTTGATGTTGATCGCGCGCAGCAGCGCCTCGCGCACGCGCTTGTCCTTGAAGACATGGATGCCGGAGCGGTCGGCGGTGTCGAAGAGGATGTAGGAGAACGACACGGTCGGGGCGAGAACGATCTTGTCGTTCGGGTTGGCGGCGACCATCTCCTTCGCCTGCGTGTAATCGACGTTGAAGATGAGATCGAGATCGCCGACCATCATCTTCGCCATGCGCGTCTGCGCATCGGGAATGGTCGAGACCTCGATGCGCCCGATCTTGGCCGAAGGCTCGTAGCCGCCCCAATTGTAATCGGGGTTCTTGACGAGAACGATGTTGCCGCTCGCCGGCTCGTAGGATTGGAGCTTGTAGGCGCCAGTGCCGACCGGATGGAGGCCGAAGCTCGCCTTGTCGTCGAGCTTCGAGTGGATGTGCATCGGCAGGATTTCCGGCGCCGACCACAGCCGCGCCAGCATGATCGCCGTCGGCTGCTTGGCCGTCACGCGGATCGTGTAATCGTCGACCTTGTCGACATGGTCGATCCAGCCGAAGCGCGAATCCTTGAACAGGAAATTGACCTTCGGGTCCATCGCATATTGGAAGGAATAGATCACGTCGTCGGCGGTCATTTCGACGCCGTCATGGAATTTCACGCCGTGGCGCAGCTTGAATTCCATCGTCTTGTCGTCGATCTGCGTCCAGCTCTCGGCGAGCTGGCCGTGATAGGTGCGGGTCGCGACGTCATAGCCGACCAGCGTGTCGTAGATCGCGCGATCGACGATATCCGCCTCGGGATTGGGCGTGAGATAGCCGTCGAGCAGGCGGATCGGCTGGTCGACTGCGAAGCGCAGCGTGTCATGCGCCTTGTCGGCACGTGCCGCGCCGCCGCCGAATGCGATCAGCGCCGCCGCGGCGAGACCGAATGCGAAAGCCCGATTGCCCATAGATCACTCCCCCCGATTTCGTTCGTTAGCCCGATTTCGTTCGTTAGGCAGAAATTAGCGCGCCAACGCGTGCGTCGATAGCCTGTCGCGGCCGAGCTTGTCGGCGGCGCCCGATCGGCGCAATCTCAAGGTCAAGAAAACCTTAGGGGGAATGCCATGACACCATCACGACGCAGCTTGTTTCAGGCAGTCGGCGCCGGGGCGCTGATAGCGGCCGGTGCACCGGAAGCGCTCGCCGCCGATGCGCCCGCATCGCCGCCGCCGTCCGCCTTGCCGCCGGGCGCGGCCTCGGCCCCGCCGGATTTCGGCAAGGCGAGCGACGCCAACAAGCCGCTCAACATCGTCAGCGCCGAGCATCTCGAGGCCGAGGCGCGCAAGAATGTCTCGGCCCAGCGGTTCTCGATTACCGGCTGGTGCGGCGAAGGCCTGACCTATCGCGCCAACCGCGCCGCGCTCGAGCAGACGCCGATCATGCCGCGGCGGCTGCAGCATGTGGACGATTCGGCGATCGATCTCTCGACCACGATCCTCGGTCATAAGCTGCCGTTCCCGATGATCACCTGTCCGATGGGCGGGCATGGCACCTTCCATGTCGATGGCGAGGTCGCGACTGCCGGCGGCACCGGCGCGGCCGGCACGCTCTATGTCTCGTCCGGCGCGGCGACCCACCCCATGGAAGACATCGCCAAGGCGACGCCGGGACCCAAGTGGTTCCAGATCTACATGCTGCGCGACATGGAGATCAACAAATGGCTCGTGCAGCGTGCGAAGGCCGCGGGCTTCACCGCGATCGTGCTGACCGCCGACGCGCTCGGCCCGGGGCAGAGCGATGAGTACATCTCGTACGGCCGGCCGCGCGATCCGACGCTCACCGTCGGCAATCACGATCCGCGCTTCGGCGGCCGCGGCAATTTCGCCGATCAGAAGCGCGATATCAGCTTCGCCGATATCCGCTTCCTGCACGAAGCGTCGGGGCTGCCCGTCGTCGTCAAAGGCATTGTCGATCCCGACGACATCCGCCAGGCGCTTGCTGCGGGCGCCGGCGGCATCTGGGTCAGCAATCACGGCGGCCGGCAGATGGATGGCGGCCCGGGCTCTTTCACCATGCTGCGCGGAGCGGTGGACACGGTCAAAGGCCGCGTGCCGATCGTCTTCGACAGCGGCAACCGTCGCGGTGTCGACGTCTTCAAGGCGGTGTCGATGGGTGCAACGGTCTGCGCCTTCGGCCGGCCGGTGCTGTGGAGCCTCATGAGCGGCGGCGCGCCGGGCGTCAAAAGCCTTTACGAATGGCTGGCGGCCGAGCTGCATGCGACGATGCTGCTTTCGGGCGTCGCCAAGGTGACCGACCTGAAACGCCGCAACATCGGTGTCGCCAAGGCGTAGGGAAGCACCCCGTCAGCGCATCGTTGCCGGCACAAGGGGCTCAGGCGATGTCGGCTGAAGGCACCGATCCCGCGATCGATTGGGTCGGGCCCGAGGCCGGAGCGCCGCTGTCATAAATCCTTCACATTCTGCTCAGGATTGAGCATGCTGAGGCCGGCCGACATTCGCCGGCCTTTTCTTCGAGAAAGTCGGGGTGCTTTTGTTCGGCTGGTTCCAGGCGTTGATGCCCAAAGAAGAACGCTTCTTCGTCCTCTTCAACCGCCACGCCGAGCTATTGGTGCGCGGCGCCGAGGCGCTGAAAGCTGTTTTGGCGGGCGGCGATGCGATGGCGCAGAACTGTGCCCGGGTCGTGCAATGCGAAATGCAGGCCGATCAGGTGACGCTTGAGGTGATCCAAGCCGTCCGGCGCACCTTCATCACCCCTTTCGAGCGCGGCGATATCACCGATCTGATCTCGTTGATGGACGACGCCGTCGATCAGATGCGGCAGACCGTCAAAGCGATCGGCCTTTTTGAATTGCGCGAATTCGATCCGCTGATGCAGGAGCTCGGCGACATCATCCTCCGGTCCGCGCAGAAGACCGCGGAGGTTATCGCGCTCTTGAGCACCATGAAGAAAGAAGCCGAGCGGTTGCACACCTTGACCCACGAAATCCGTCAATTGGAGGAGCATTCCGACGAGCTCCACGACCAGGGGCTGAAAGGGATACTCCAAGCCAATGGCCACTCCGATCCGATGGCGTTCATTATCGGCTCGGCCATGTACGAGCATTTGGAAAAAGTCGTCGACCGCTTCGAGAACGTCGGCAATCGGGTCAGCGATATCCTGACCGAGCATCTCTGAGCGCGCTGAAAAGACCGGCTTATGGACGCTTCGGTTGCGCTTCCTTTTCTGATCGGGCTCATTGTCGTCGCGCTGGTATTCGACTTCATGAACGGCCTCAACGACGCGGCGAATTCGATCGCGGCGATCGTCTCGACGCGTGTCTTGGCGCCCAAATACGCGGTCTGCTGGGCGGCATTCTTCAATTTCATCGCCTTTCTGTTTTTCGGGCTGAACGTCGCGAAGACGGTTGGGATCGGCATCATCGCGCCGGGCGTCGTCGATCCGCATGTGATCTTGGCTGCCCTGGCCGGCGCCATCGTCTGGCAAAGCTTCACGGCGTTTGCCGGCATCCCGTCCAGCAGCTCGCACGCCTTGATCGGCGGGCTTGTCGGCGGCGGAATCGCCAAAGGCGGCCTCGGTGCGGTGGTCTGGAGCGGGTTGTTCAAGACCGCCGGGGCCATCGTGCTATCGCCGGCGCTTGGCATGATGCTGGCGCTCGGCCTTGTCCTCACCGTGTCCTGGCTCTTCATTCGCTCGACGCCCCTCGCCGTCGACGGCTATTTCCGCATCTGCCAATTCTTCTCGGCGTCTGCCCTGTCGCTGGGCCATGGCGGCAATGACGCGCAGAAGACGATGGGGATCATCGCGGCGCTGCTCTTTTCGCAAGGTCTCCTCGGCAGCGAGTTTTACGTGCCGCTGTCGGTGGTCTTGGCCTGTCAGGCGGCGATGGGTCTCGGCACGCTCTTCGGCGGCTGGCGCATCGTCCGCACCATGGGCTCGAAGATCACGCGCCTGACGCCGATGCAGGGTTTTTGCGCCGAGACCGCCGGAGCCGTGACGCTTTTCGCCGCCACCCATCTCGGCATTCCGGTTTCGACCACGCATACCATCACCGGCTCGATCATCGGCGTCGGCACGGCACGGCGCGTCTCGGCCGTGCGCTGGGGTGTCGCCAAGGACATCGTCATCGCCTGGATATTGACGATGCCGGCAACCGGGGGCCTCGCGGCGATTGCTTACGCGCTGATGAAGTGGCTCGGCCGATGACGCCGGCCCGAACGATAGCAGCGGAGGCTCCGTCTACTCAGCGGGCGAGGCTGCAATATGGCGTCATTCCCTATCGTCGCGCCGAGGATCGGATCGAAATCATGCTGATCACGTCGCGCAAGGCGCGGCGGTGGATCGTTCCCAAAGGCTGGCCGCTCGGTCGCAAGCCCTCGCGCGAAGTCGCGCGGCTCGAAGCGCTGGAAGAAGCAGGGCTGGAGGGAGCGATCGGAAAAGATCCCTTCGGCTCCTTCCATTACAACAAGCGACTAAAGGATGGTTCGGTCGTCCGCTGTCGCGTGGATGTCTTTGCCTTCGAGGTGGCCTGCCAACTGAAAACATGGCGGGAGCGTGGGGAGCGAACGCGGCGCTGGTTCGATTCGCAACGCGCGATCAAGCTCGTGCGCGAACAGGAATTGAAGGCATTGATCGCTGCTTTCGTGCGCAGCCTCGAGAACCGCGATCGATCCACCTTCGGCGGAAACGCGCGGCCGGCGAGCGCGACACCATCGCGTCGACGCGGTGAAACGAGCTTAAATCCGACCGTGCGTCGTCGCTAATTCGGCGGGAACACCGCGAAGCATTTGTCCGATTGGAAGATGAAGGTCTCGACGTAGTCGAGGATTTGAGGCTTGCGCTTGAGCGCGCCCATCGCGCCGGCGAGGACGTGCCAATTGAGCAGCTCGTGATGGCCGGCGGCCTCGACCTCGTCGATCGTCCGGCGCCGCCAGGTCTCGTAATCGCCCTGCTCGAGCGCCGCCAGCATCTTCCGGTCGGAGTCGTAATCCGGCAGCACATAGCCGGTGTTGGTCGAGAGGAAGCAATGCGACCAGCTCGACGATGCCATGATGATCACCCGGTAGGGGCTTTCCGCCAGGGTCTCCGCCATCTTCGCGCCGACCTCGTAGCAAAGCGCGGGGTTGGGTCCCGGCGGATCGGGGAGGCCGTGTTGCACCGGCTCCTTGAAGAGATGCGCGAAGGCGCCCTCGGCGCTGATCACCGAGCTGCCGTAGCAATTGACGTGGAAAGGCACGATCGGATGCGCGAAGCCGGTGCGGTCGCAATCGAGATAGAGGACCGTGTAGTTGAAGCCATGCGCCAGGATCGGCGAATGCAGGAGCTTGTAGGCATAGGGCATGGAGACGCCGCGATTGATGAGGCCCGTGGTCAGATATTTCGCGCCTTCGCGATGGCCGGGCGTCTTCATCCTCCAATCGTGCGGCTCGCCCCAATAATTCGTCTGCTTGCCCATATAGCCGTGGCTCCAGACCTCCTGCTCGAAATCATCATCGAGGCCGTAGACGCAGAAGGGCGGGATGATCGTCTCCTTGAAATTCTCGTACTGGTCGTCGGCGATGATGACGATGAAGTCGGGCTTGAACTCGTCGACGATCTTGCGCTGCTTGCGGAAATTCGCCCACATCCGCTCGCGGTAGCGTTTGCCCGCGGAAAGACCCATGTCGTTGCCGACCTCATCGAGCATGCCGGCCGGCCAGTTGCGCTTGTCGCGCCATTTCGCGTCGACCCGCGGCGCGTTGATGATGCGCTGCCAGGTCGCGGCGAATGCCTCGTCGGTTCCCGTCAGCGACGGATGATGCGTGGTGCCGATGCCGAGAATTTCACCCATGAGCGCCTCCCGGGTATGCGATGCCCGTATTCTATCGCCGATCGGCCGCCCGTCCGAAGCGCTTTTTGGAGGGCTGTGCCCCTTACCGGGGATCGGTCATTCGCGGCAGGTGATCGCACCGAATTGCACATAAGAAAAACGGCGGGCGTCTTTCGACGCCCGCCGCGATAGTAACGACCTTAGAGCTGGACGATCAGCTAGTGATTTTCGTGGCTTTCTGCCGCGAATTCGCCAGGATCGTCTCCGCCCGTGGACTTCCAGATCAGCACGCAGGGATTGGCGCCGCACGCGCTGTGCATGCTCGGCCCGGCCGCGGCGGCAGCCGCGGCAGGCATCCAGAAGCTTGCCGTCACGCCATCGGCGGCGATCGAATGCGCGCCGGCGGCACCGGTCGTGGCGCTCATATCGAACTGCACCGGGTCGGCGTCGACCACGTCGATATTGTCTTGCGCAGCACCGTCGGTGCAGGCGCCGGCGAAGTGGTTGTCGCCGGCATTGAACGAGCCTTCGTCGCAACCGCCCGATGTCTGACTAATGACCCTGATGAGATGGCCGCTGCGGATATCGATCACCTGGATCGAGTTGCCGCTGCAGAACAGACCCAACTCGAAGTCGGGGCCCAAAGCCGCACCGTTCGGCGCACAGCCGCCCGAAAGCGCGATGTTCCGGACAACGTGGATGTTGCCGCCGTCATCGTCGTGTCGGTCATTATCATGATCACCGTCATGGCGATCGTCGCCATCCCGGCGCGGATCGATAACGGTGACATATCCGCTCGGATTGCTGCTCGTCCCCGGGACCATGACGTAGAAGAGGCCCGTGTCCTTCGAATAGACCGCCTGCTCGACGCCCAAATCGGCGAGCACCGTGCCGTTCGTGCCGTCGAAATTGATCTGCTTCAGGATCTTGTGGGCGTCCTGCGTCGTCGGGCCGCCGGCTTTGGGCCGTGTCGAGATCAGCGTCACGAAGGGCGAGTGATCGACGGCGGTGAAGGCCGTCGCCACGCCCTGCAGCGAGCTTTGCTCGGAGGGGTTGGCGAAGATGGCGATTTGATCGACCGGATCGAACGCGCCTTCATCGGTACGGAAGCAACCGTGGACATTGATATGGTCGGTCTGCTGCCGCGAGACGAGGTCGAAGACCCGGACGGAGCTGTTGCACGGATCGGCGGCATAATCCTGCGCTTTGCCGTCGTAAGTGCATTGCGCGCCCGTCGAAGCGCAGGTCGTGATGGTGGCGCTGGGATTTAGCAAATGCGCGCCGGCATCGAACTGCGTCGGCTGCCAATTGTTGCTTGGCCCGTCACCTACCCAAACCTCGGTGTGATTGACGGTGAACGCGCCGTTGGGACCGGTCAGCTCGTTGCGGCCGACGCCGGTCGTGCCGCCGAAAGCTGCGTTCTGGTCGCAGCGAATGCCGGCCATCGGATCGGTCGCCGGGGGCAGCATGTAGAAGCCTTCCGGACTCACTGTTCCCGGATCGGGGAGCTGCGTGTTGGCGCTCGTCAGATTGACGCTGTTGATGTCGATGACCATGACGTCGCCGCCGCCGCCGTTACCGGCTGCGACGCCGTTATGCGAGCGGTCGGCGAGATAGTAGGCGCGGTTTTGAGCATCGACCCAACTGATGTCGAACGAGAACGCGGAGGGTGTCCAGGTCGTGCCCGTGCCGACGGTCGGCACCTGCGCGCAAGCCATCGCATGCGCGACGACCGGAACATTGCTGGTATTTGCGATACCGTCGGTATCCGCTCGCGCGACGCCGGCAAGGCCCATAGAGGCGATGGCGATTCCGACGGCGATTTGTACAAGGCTTCGAGATGGTAGGCGTGTGCGTGCTCCAAGCATGTGCATTCCTCCTTCTAAAGTAGCGTCCACAACTCTCCGGCCCTCGAGCATCCTTGCGGATCAGAGCCGATTATTTTTGTATGGTCGGTAGTCAGCCAGCAGCTGATTGCGGCAGAAGGAGCGTTGCAGCTCCTGAAATTTTCCTCCCTTCTAAAGCGCGTTGTTGATTTTCGAAGTCGCCAAGCGAGCGCGGCAACATTAACACATATTTATCTACGCGCTCTTCCGTAGCACGGGGCAACAGCCTTCTGCGAACGTTACCGAAATAAAATCTATGCGGCGGAAAGGTGGCGCGCGCGCCACTTTTCCGCCGTTTGCCAACGGTTATGCAAGGCGTGTGATCGACATCAGTCGCATTGAAAAAGCATCTGGCAGAGGGCGACAATGCCGCCGAGCGTTTGATCGCCCGGCGTCAATACCAGCAGGGATGCGCTCATTCCGAGCAAACAAAGGATGGCGATCTCGGCGAGCTCGGAGCAAGTCGCCGATCCGAGCGCTACATACGCGGCAGCAAGAACCCGCCTGACCCACAGCAAGGCGACCACGGCGTTCCCCCCAGGGCCCAACAACGATCCGCTCCATACGATCACCGATTGCGTGCCCGGTCCACGACATAATGAATGCGGCTCGACGGCCGCGATGAAAGCGTCACGCGCGCTGCTGCGCCGGTGACGCGACAAATGCCGATCATCGCCATCGGCGACGACGCGCCGCCGCTGCTCGTCAGCATGAAGGTCCGATCGCCGCTGCGATTGTTCGGGCCGGGCGAACGGGCCTTGCAAGCGCCGGCGCTTGTCTCGCGAGAAGCCGGGCGCATTTGCACGGGAAGGCGCCCGTTTTCGCGGTGCCTGACCTCGGATCAGCGGAGGCGGATCATGGATTATCTGGGCGTCGTCATCCTCGGTTGTTTCGCATTTGCCGGTTTGATGGGGTGGCTCGGGAACCGGAGGTAAGCCATGCGCATTGCCGAACAGTCATTGCCGGTGAATGCGGCCCTGGCGACCAAGGCTGGCGATCGACCAAGGCTGGCGATTTCGCGCGCCTGGACCGCGAAGCCGAATCCGCCTATTGGCGGCGCTTCCCGAACGGTCGCTGGCTCATCTATCGGCACGAGCGTCTGATCGGCGATTTTCCGGCCGAGAATGCGCTGGCGTGGCTTTTTTGCGGCGGAAACAAGGCGAAGGTTGGCACAGGGTAGAGCGGCCATCGCGCCGATGTGAAGAGGTGTGTTTTGGCGCAGAAGAACCGGCGGATCGAGGATTACGGCATCATCGGCAACACGCACAGCGCGGCGCTCGTCGCGCGCGACGGCTCGATCGATTGGCTCTGCCTGCCGCGCTTCGATTCCGGCGCGATCTTCGCCGCGCTGCTGGGCGACGAGCGGCACGGCTCGTGGCGCATTTGCGCCAAAGCGAGCGATGTCTGCGTCTCGCGCCGCTATCGGCCCGGCACCGCCATTCTCGAAACCCGCTTCGAGACCGAAGCCGGCGCGGCGACGGTCATCGATTTCATGCCGCCGCCCGGCGACGAATTCGTCGACGAGGTCATTCGTCTCGTTCGCGGCGATGCCGGTGCGGTCGAGATAGCGATGAGCGTTGCCTTCCGTTTCGATTACGGCAGGCTCGTGCCCTGGGTCGAGCGCTCGGTCGAGGGCATCGTCGCGATCGCCGGTCCCGACGCCGTGCGGCTCTACACGCCCGTCGAGCTGGTCAACAAGGATTGGACGACGCGAGCGGAATTCGTCATCCATGAAGGCGAATACGTGCCCTTCGTCCTCACTTGGTATCCCTCGCATCGCGAGGCGCCGGCGGTCCGCGACGCGGTCGCGCTCTTGCGCCGCGTCGAGCAGAGATGGTTGGCCTGGAGCGCGCTCAACACCTATGAGGGCCCGTGGCGCGCGGAGGTCGAGCGCTCGCTCATCACGCTGAAGCTGCTGACCTATCGTCCGACCGGCGGCATCGTCGCGGCGCCGACGACCTCGCTGCCCGAATTGATCGGCGGCGTGCGCAATTGGGACTATCGCTTCTGCTGGATCCGCGATGCGACGTTGTCTCTCTATGCGCTGCTCACCTCGGGCTATCAGCAGGAGGCGATCGCCTGGCGCGAATGGCTGCTGCGCGCGGCCGCCGGCTCGCCGCAGGATTTGCAGATCATGTACGGGCTGCATGGCGAGCAGCGCCTGACCGAGTGCGAGCTCGATTGGCTGCCGGGCTTCGCCGACAGCCGACCGGTGCGCATCGGCAATGCCGCCCATTCTCAGCTCCAGCTCGACGTCTATGGCGAGCTGGTCAGCGCGCTCCACGCCGCGCGCCGTTTCGGCATCGGTGCGAGCGACGCGGCCTGGGCGCTGCAGCTCGTCGTCATCGATCATCTGGAGCAGATCTGGCGCGAGCCCGACGAAGGCATCTGGGAGGTGCGCGGGCCGCGGCGTCATTTCGTTCATTCGAAGCTGATGGCATGGCTCGCTTTCGACCGCATGATCGCGAGCGCGCGGATGTTCGGGCTGGAGGGACCGGTCGCGCGCTGGGCCGAAACGCGCGACGCGATCCATGCCGACGTTTGCCGCAACGGCTTCGATGCGCAGCGCAACACCTTCGTGCAGTATTACGGCGCGACCACGGTCGATGCGGCGCTGCTCTTCGTTCCGATCGTCGGCTTCCTGCCGCCCGACGATCCGCGGGTGCTCGGCACGATCGCCGCGATCGAGCGTGCGCTGATGCAGGACGGGTTGTTGCGCCGCTATCGCGACGCCGGCGACGTCGACGGGCTGCCGGGCAGCGAGGGCGCGTTCCTCGCCTGCAGCTTCTGGCTCTGCGATGTCTATCGGCTCTGCGGCCGCGATGCCGATGCGCAGGCGCTGTTCGCGCGCCTGCTCGGCTACGCCAACGATCTCGGGCTCCTCGCCGAGGAATACGATCCGCGCGCCGGCCGCCAGCTCGGCAATTTCCCGCAGGCTTTCTCGCATGTCTCGCTGATCAACACCGCGCATGCGTTGAGCGCCAACTCCGTCGGCGCCTCGGAGCAGCGCGCGGCCGGCGAGCGCGATACCGTGAAAGATCGAGGGATGAACTTGTCGCGCTAGCGCCCTCGGTTCGTGCCGGTCTAGACTTCGCACGCAAGGGGAGGCGCGCATGTATCGCATCTGGGTCGCCGATCTCGATTTACCCTCTTATTTCATCGCGACGGCCGCCGTCGAGCCTCGGCTTTTTCAAGCGCGAGGGCATCGACATCGAGTTCGTCTACAATACGCGCGAAGGACCGGCGCTCCTGCGCGAAGGCAAGCTCGATTTCATCGGCGGTCCCTCCTTTGTCGCGCTGCGCGCCTTCCCGGAATGGCAAGGCGCCAAGCTGCTCTGCGCACTCGCGCAGTATTGCTACTGGTTCCTGGCCGTACGAAGCGATCTCGAGGTGAAGCGCGGCGATCTTGCAGCGCTCAAAGGCCTGCGCATTTCCGCCGCCATCACCGACCCCGGAAAGCTCCTCCAACACATGCTGCGGGAGGCCGGCCTCGATCTCGAACGCGACAAGATCGAGATCGTGCCGCCGCCGCCCGCCTATGGCGACAAGGGCTTCATGGCGCGGAACGGCATCGACGCGATCACGCAGGGTCTGGCGGACGCCTATTGGGGCAACGGCATGCGGGTCGCGCTCGGCGAAAAGCTCGGCATCGCCAAGCTGCATCTCGATCTGCGGCGCGGCGACGGGCCGCCCGGCGCGCGCTACTACAATTTCGCCGCGCTCACCACGCACGAGCAACTGACGAAAGAGCATCCGGAGGTCGCCGCCGGGGCGATCCGGGCCGTGCGCAGCGCGCAAAAAGCTCTGAAGGCCGATCCGTCGCTCGCGACCGGCATCGGCGAAAAGCTCTTTCCCGCGGATGAGGCGGAGCTGATCGCGGCGCTCATCGCGCGCGACGCGCCGTTCTACGACGCCGTCATCACGCGCGAGGCGATCGACGGCGTCATGAAATTCGCGAAGCGCTTCGGCCTCATCAAGGAAGCGATCCCTTATGAGACGGTGGTGGCGACCGAGTTCAGCTCGTTATGGAAAGAGTGATCGACGGGGCGCCGTCGCGCGAATAGCTCGCAGTTTTCGGCGAGCGAGCGCCCAATCCACGCTTTCGTGTTACGCTGTTAAGTGCGGCTGACCAACGTCGCTACGGCGTCGTGAGCGAAGCCGCTTCTTCACCAAAAGGAGCACGACAATGAAATTACCGGGCCGACGTGAAATTTTTGCGAAACTCGGGCTTCTGGGCGGCATGGTCGCCCTCGCGGCATCGCCCGCGAAAGCGCAAACCGGATCATCCCCGGAGCGTCGATTTATCAAGACCCCCGCCGCCCAAAACAACGCTTATTCTCAGGCCGTCATCACGTCGGGTGGGCGCACGATTTGGCTCGCGGGCCAAGCCTCGTCGCAAAAAGATGCATCGGGGAAATCGCTCACCGGCGATTTCGACGGCCAGGTTCGCGCGATCTTCGACGCGCTCTCCAAGACGCTCGAAGGTGTGGGCGGCAAACTCTCCGACATCGTCACGATGACGGCCTTCATCACCGACGATCGCTACGATCGGCGGTTTCTCGAGCTGCGCAAGGAAATCATCGGCGATAATTTTCCCGCCAGTGCGATGATCAACATACGCTCGCTGGCGCAACCCGATCTGCTGATCGAAATACAAGCCGTCGCCGTCGTTGCGTGAGGGCGGAGGGACGAGGAGTTCGGGCGGATGTCGGTTGCCAGTCCGCCTTACTTCCCCCAGCTCAGCCGGTTGATGAGGAAGCCTTCGGGCTTCATGTGGTTGCTGTCGACGGCGAGGTCCTTGCTGACGACGAGGACCGCGGGCAGCTCGAGCAGCGGCATGCCGTAGCGCTCTTCGTTCACGCGGTCGAAGATCTTCTTGTAGATCGCGTCGCGCTTTTGCGGGTCGAGCTCATGCGCGCGCGTCGTCGGTCCATTGCGCGAGCTGCTTGTCGCCGGTGTAGTTACGCGAGCTCGGCGCGTAGAAGAACTGCGCCGTCGTGTCGATATCGGGCGCGCCGCCGCCATTGTCCCAGAGCGTCACCTGCGTCTGCGGCCTTGCCCTCGCCGCGCGTGGTCTGGAAGACATTGACGGTGGCGCGCTCGACGCTGGCGCGGATGCCGATCTTGCGCAGATCGCCGGCGACCGCCTCGGCGACCGAGCATGCCCTGGCCCCAGGAGAGCAGCGTCGAGATCGAAGCCGCCGGAAAGCCCGGCGTCGGCGAGGAGCTGCTTGGCATGCGCCGGATCGTAGGCGACCGGCGGCACGGACGAGCTGCAGCCGACATGCTCTGGCCGGCACATCGCCTGCATCCGCGGCTGCGCCGCGAATTCCGGCGGCAGCAACGCCTTGCGCATCGCCTGCACGTCGATCGCCGCGAGTAGCGCCTCGCGCACGCGCTTGTCCTTGAAGACATGAATGCCGGAGCGGTCGGCGCTGTCGAAGAAGATGTAGTCGAAGGAGATCGTCGGCGCGACGACGATCTTGTAATCCGGATTTTGCGCGACGACTGCTTTCGCCTGGTCGTAATCGACATGGAAGACGAGGTCGAGATCGCCGACCATGATCTTCGCCAGCCGCGTCTGCGCGTCGGGGATGGTCGTCACTTCGATGCGGCCGATCTTGCGCGGCGGGCTCGTAGCCGCCCCAATTGTAATAGGGGTTCTTGACCAGGACGATGTTGCCGGTGGCGGGATCGAAGCTCTCGACCTTGTAGGGCCCGGTGCCGACCGGATGGAGGCCGAAGGTCGTCGGATCGGCGAGCTTCGCGCGCACATGCTCGGGCACGATCTGCGGTCCGCACCATAGCCGCGCCAGCATGATCGCCGTCGGCTCTTTCGACGTGACGCGCACCGTATAGGCATCGACCTTCTCGACATGATCGATCCAGCCGAAGCGCGAATCCTTGAACAGGAAATTGTTCTTGGGGTCGGTCGCGTATTGGAAGGAATAGATCACGTCGTCGGCGGTCATCTCGCTGCCGTCGGTGAATTTGACGCCGTGGCGGAGCTTGCAACTCCATCGTCTTGTTGTCGATCTGCGTCCAGCTCTCGGCGAGCTGGCCGTGATAGGTCTTGGTTGCGACGTCGTAGGAGATGAGGCTGTCGAGCACCGCGCGGTCGATGAGATTGGCCTCGGGGTTCGGGATTCTGCGTCGCATCGATCAGCTTGATCGGCTGATCGACCGCGAGGCGCAGCGTGTCATGCGCCTTGTCGGCATGAGCCGCGCCGCTCAGCGCGATCACGGCGGCGGCGAGTCCGGCGGCGAAGATCCGCATCATCATGTCGTCATCCTCCCCTGTTCCTTTGTTGCGCGCGGCTTAGCGCACGCGCTGATAGCCTGCCGAAGCGTATTTCTCAAGACAGAGCGGGTAATTCGACCAGATATTGATGTCGGCAAGGAAGCCGCCGGTGCAGGTCGCCGTCTGCCCGTCGACCGGATCCGTGAAGGTCGCGTCTTGCGCACAACCGGCGATCGAGAGCGCAAGCAGCAGAACGAAGTTTACGCATGAAGCGTCCCTTTCAACGATGCCTTTTTCATTCGTCATTCCCGCGCAAGCGGGAATCCAGGGCAACATCGCATCTACTTCCCTGGGACGACCCGTTCGCTCGCTGTGCGAGCGAACCCGTAGGGCACGGCCGCGAAGAGCGGCCGCGCGGGTCGTCCGTTTTCGCGGGGGTGACGAAAGATGAGGAGGAGCGCCGGTCATTGTCGCATCCTAAATAAACGGCGGCGGGGTGAGGCCGAGCAGCGCCATCCCCACCGTCTCGTAATTCGTGAACCGCGCCTGCATATGCTGCGTCATCGCGTGGATGTCGCGGAAGCGGCGCTCGAACGGGCCTTTCTCGAAGATCGCCGAGGAGCCCGCATATTCATAGACCATCGCGACGACATCCTTCGCCTCGCGGATGACATGCGTCGTCGCGAGCCGCAGGGTCAGGCGCTGCTCCAGCGTCGGCGGCGCGCCGCTCGCGACCACCGAGGCCCAGGCCTCGTCGAGCGGCGTCATCAGAAAGAGCCGCGCCGCGCGCAGCCTTGCTTCGGCCAACGCGATCTGGCCCTTGGACCGTGGCATTCTCGCGCAAGGTCGTGCTGAAGCGATAGGGCACTTTGCTGCTGGCGAGCCGCACGAAAGCATCGAGCGCGGCGCGCGCGATGCCGACCGCCGCGCCGGCGAAGGCATAGCCGTAAAGGCTCAGCGTCATGAAACGATAGAGCGGGCCTGGCTCGCGCCGGTCGGCGGCGCTGTCGATGGTGAAGCTGTACGGATCGGGAATGAAGAGATCGTCGAGCGTGTAATTGTCGCTGCCCGTGCCTTTCAGACCCATCACCTCCCACATATCGGCCATCGTGGCGCGCACCTTGGGGAACAGCATCACGCGCCGCGCCGGCTGGCCGGTCCGCGGGTCCTTGCGCAAAGAGCCGTCGGGCTCGGTGATCTCGCATTGCGTCGCGCCGAGCCAATCGCAATGCGGGCTGCCGCTGGCGAAAGACCAGGTGCCGGTGAGGCGATAGCCGCCTTCGGCCGCCAGCGCTCTGGCGGGCCCGGTGGCGGGCGGTCCCCAGGACAAGACGGCTTGGCGGTGCGCCGAAAATCTCGCGCGCGATCTCGGGCGCGACATAGGCCGCGGCCATGGCGCAGCCGCCGCCTTGGCCGACGCACCAGGCGACGCTGGCATCGCCGCTCGCCAAGATCTCGATCACGCGCACGAAGCTCGGCAGATCGAGCTCGGCGCCGCCGATCGAGCGCGGCAGCAACAGGCGGAACATGCCGGAATCGTGCAGCGCCGCCAGCACATCGGGCGGAAAAGCGCGCGCCGCCTCGATCCGCGGCGCCGCCGCTTCGATGAGCGGCACCAGCGCGCGGGCGCGGGCGAGATAATCCACGGCCACCCGGCTATCGTCGGCCATGCGTTTTCCTCCGGGCACCAGTGTCGCGCCGGCAGGCGACTTGATCAAGCGCGCCGGCGGCGGTGTACTGGGGAGAGACAACCGATTGCCCGACGAAGAGGAGAACGAGATGGAACCGCGCCTTAGCCCCTATGAAGCTCGCGCCCGGCGCCTGTCAGGCGCTCAGCCAGATGGAAGCCTATGTGAAGCAGACCGGGCTCGAGCAGCCGCTCTTCGAGCTGGTGAAGACGCGCGCCTCGCAGATCAATGGCTGCGCCTTCTGCCTCGCGATGCATACGCGCGATGCGCGTCGCGCCGGCGAGAGCGAGGACCGGCTGCATCTGCTCAACGCCTGGCACGAAGCGCCGTGCTACACGGATCGCGAGCGCGCCGCCCTCGCCTGGACCGAGGCGGTGACCCTGGTGAGCGAGACGCACATCCCCGACGACGTGTTCGAGGAAGCGAAGCAAGCATTTCACCGAGACCGAGCTGGTCAATCTCACCATGGCGGTGATCGCGATCAACAGCTGGAACCGCATGGCGATCGCCTTCCGCGCCCAACCGCAATTGGGCGCGAATTGACGCGCACCCACAACGAAGCAATCCAGGGCGGCGTGCGATTTTCCAGAGCATCGCGCGCTTTCTATCGTCATTCCCGCGTAAGCGGGAATCCAGGCTAACGACCCGATGTTTGCTGGACCCCCGCTCCGGGGCTTGTCGAAGGGCGCGGGGGCGAAAAAATAAATGCGTGAATCTCTCCGGCGAAAGCCGGATAATCGTCGATTTCGCGGGGCGTAGACGCAAGAAGAGATCTAGACGATGAGCGGTGAGACAATTCTGCGCGTAGCGCTTCGTCTACTGTCTCCGCTATGTCCGAGTCTTCGCGCTTCAGCCGGCAGATCCCACCCGTACCAATCGCACAGCGCGCGGCCCATGATCAGTTCCTTGTCGCGAGCGTCAGCCAGGGCAGCTCTTCGGTGAAATGCGTCACGCATTGCTGCCACGGCGTGGTGAGGCGCGTGATGTCGGTGCCCCAGAACATGCGGGCGGGGCCGTAAGCGTCGTAGATCGCGTGGATCGGCGCGGCGACGTCGCGGAACGGGTAGGGCTCGCGCGACAGCGACGGCCCGCCGCGACACCTTCACCGCGATGTTCTTGTGCTGGGCGAGGCCGAGCAGCACTGGCTGATTGGCCCAGGCATCATCGCCGGTTGCGCGCGGCGGCGCGCCGAAATGATCGACGACCAGCTTCAAGCCGGGGAAGCGTCCGGCAATCTGCACCGACGACGGGCAGGAATTTCGCCGCGCCCATCGCGACGACGAGGCCGGCGCGCTCGGCCGCCGGCCACAGCCATTCCATCGTGCCGTCGCTCGCCCAGTGCTCTTGCCCGGGCCGCATGAAGGTGAAGCGCAGGCCCTTCTGGCCCGGACGCTTCTTCCAATCGGCGACCAGCGCGCGGCTCTCCGGCTTCTCGGGCGGGAACCAGCCGAGGATCGCGAAGCGGTCGGGATAGCGCTTGGCCGCGTCCTCGGCGACGGCGTTGGCGTTCGGGTCCCAATTCGGCGGCTGGATGACGGCGGCATCGACGCCGGCCGCGTCCATCTCTTTCATCGCCTCTTCCGCCGACAACGACGCGATCTGGCGATGCGGCGGGCTCGGCACATTCTCGCGCCAGAGATGGATGTGTGAGTCGATGACGAGCATGGTGCCCCCCTTGTTGTTACTTCGTCATTGCGAGCGAAGCGAAGCAATCCAGAGGCCCACGCGCTGCCCTGGATTGCTTCGCTTCGCTCGCAATGACGACTACACAAACTACGCCGTCAGCACTTCCATCATATGGCCGTTCGGGTCGCGGAAATAGAAGCCGCGGCCGCCGCGCCGGTGGTTGATCTTCATGTCCTCGGTCGCGTCGGGCTGGCTGCCATAGACGATGTGCTTTTCCTCCACGCGCGCGAAGATCTTGTCGAAGGACGCTTCGTCGACCTTGAAGGCATAATGATGGTGCTCGAATTCGTCGGCGTGATCGTAATCGAGCGTCAGATGCTCGTTGATGCGCACGATCGAGAAATGCGCCATCGCGCCTTCGTATGCGGCGCCGAGGATATCGGCGAGCCAGCGCGCCGAAGCCTCCTTGTCATGGGCCGGGACAATCGTGTGGTTGAGCTCCAAAGCCATCGCACACCTCCTTCATCGGTCCGATTTATGTGGCTATTCCCACCGTCATTGCGAGCGAAGCGAAGCAATCCAGAAGATACCGCTCGATGGTGCCCTGGATTGCTTCGCTGCGCTCGCAATGACGGCGATGTTGAAACTATACCGTCACGATCTTGTCGACATAGAGCTTCCAGTTGCCCTTCGCAGTCGCCGCCGCCACCGCGCCCGACAGCCAGGTGCCGGTCGGATTGCCTTCGCATTCGGTCGGCAGGATCATGCCGCGCAGGAAGCGTGTCGCCATTTGCCGCGAGCCCCAGGCGATGACCGTGTCGCTGCCGGTTTCCCACCACGCATCGCCGGGCGCGACGTCGCGCACGCTTTCGGCATCCTGCTGCACGTTGAAGCTGCCTTCGAGCAGGCAGCGGATGCCCGGCCCCGGATGCTGATGCCGGTCGGCGATGCGCCCCGCCGGCGTGGTGATCTGGTCGAGGCGGAAGAGCCACGGGCTGCCCGGCCGCATATCGAGGCTCGTGACGATGCGCGCCATGCGCAGATGCGTCAGCACGCTTTCGCCCTGCGCCATCACCGGCGCGGCGTTGGGCGGCGCGATCTCCCAGCGCCAGACCTGGCTCCAGCCGCCGGCCGCGCGCAGCGTCACGTCGCCATCGGCGTAGATCGCGTCGTCCGCGCCGAGCGTGCGGCCGTTGATCTCGACGCGGCCGTGGCGGACATAGAGCATGCGATGCGCCGCCGGCAGCGCGGCGCTGGTCGCGCCGCCCCCCTTGATCGGGTCATGGCCGATCTGATCGTGATAGAGATTCAAGGCATAGGGCATCGCAGCTCTCCCCCGTGATGCGCTACGACCGCGGCCGGTCGCAGAAGGCGTCGAAGGCCTCGGCGTGCGAGGTCATGCCTTTCTCGATCAGCGCGCGCATCAGATTGTCGCCGAGCAGCGCCACGCCGATGAGGCGGTCGGCCGGCGTCGCGAGCAGCGCGGCGAGCAGGCCCGCGCGAATCTCGGGCGATGCCGCCTCGAACACGGCGCGGCATTTCGAAATCGAGAGGCCGTCGATCGGGGCCGCGTCGCCGGCCTCGTCGAGGATGCGCCCGGCGATGGTGAAGGCGGTGAAATCGAGGATGCCGGGGCTCAGCTTCTCGATCCGCGCCAGCACCGTCGCCGCCGCGTTGCGGTCGAGCTTCCCGGCCGGCGCCGCGTAGAGCCGCGACCGCTTGATGCGGTCGTAGACATTGCCGGCGCGCTTCTCGCTGCGCGCCGCCCATTCGGCCTCGGAGAGCAGCGCGGATTCGGCGAATTCGGTCTCGGCGTCGTTATCGCCGATGCAATAGGCGGTGCCGTCGGTGACTTCTTCGACGGTATAGCGGCGGCCGTTCTGGGTATAGACGATCGCGCCGCGCGGGAATTTTCCTGGCATGGCGCGACTATAGCGCAGCTTTAACCCTTGGCACGAATGCTGCCGTGCGTCCGTCGCATTGCTGCCCAGATCGTATCCACAATCCAGGATCGCTCCGGGACGGTCGATGAGGTGAGCCATGTTTCCTCAATGCGAAGCGGAATATCGCCGGCTGGCGACCGAGGCGCGCGCCAAGGCGCGCGCGGCGACGGATGCTTACGACAAGCGGACCTATCTCCTGGTCGCGCAGCGCTACGACATGGTCGCCGAGCGAGCCTGGCGCAACGCCGAGATGATGCTGAGGCGCAGAACCGGCTAGCGCGCTGCAGGCTAAAGGCCGAGATGCTCGGCGAGGGCGTCTAGCGCCGCCTGCCATCTACTTTATGCACCACAATTTCGCGAGCATCCATCAAACGACGTGGGTTACGCCAGCAATGGCGGCGGTGTGACGGAGATGCATTGGGATATGACCGATATCGTCCGCGTGGTCGAAGCTTAGGAGTGCGGCGAAGTGTTGGAGACCGGGCGCAAGTTCGGCGGTAAGCTGAGCGTCGGGCCGACGTCGAAAACGGCACATACCTATGACGGTCGAAACGGGCAGGCTTATTCCATGGCTCGCGCTATCCGTTGCATGCGCGAGCGGTATTTTCATCGGTTTATGGAGGGCAGAATCCCGACAGCGTTCGGGGTCGTAGAGCGCACATCCAAGCCATTCCTATTCTGGCTCTGCGTCGCCGGAATAGCGCTCGGTGCGTTCTCTATGGCGATTTTGGGCCTTGGTCTTTTCGGTACCGCAAGCTGGCCGGTGGCTCATATGTAGTCAAACTGACCCACGACTATCGGGATGGTGCTGTCCGGGTTTGCGGGAGAGTAAGAAAGTAAGTCGAGAGAAGCGGGTGGCCTGATGTGCGTTTAGCCGCGCTCGCCGCGGCTGGCTTTTTTGAGCTTTGCCCGGAGGTCGATCGTCGCGTCCGTCAGCTCGTCGATCAATCGCCGTTGGCGGCCCCACATCAAAGTTACGAGGAGAGCGACCGCCAAAACGAGACCAACCGTGAAGGCATCGGGCACGCTCGGGAGCCTGAATGACCACACCGGCGGCATAAAAAAGAACCAGGTCAGCAAGCTCGCAAAGACGGCCGCGCACACGCCGGCGGTTCGCCCGCCCCAGGCGAGCGCCACCACGACCGATAACAAGAAAACCAAATAAGGGGCTTGGACGCCGTAGCTGCCGAGCAGGAGCGCGATGATTGCGCCGACTGTCGTTGTCGCGAGCGCCGCCCCAGCGGCGATCCACTCCGCAGGCCAAAACATGGTCGAGCCCCCAATTCTCCGTCCCTTGAGGTCTATTCTAACATCGATTTAACGTGCGATGCGACTCCAGGCCGAAGACGGGATCGGGTGCTGCTTTCCGCCGCGAAAGAAGTCCCGAAAGAATAGGTATTACTCCGAACAGACGCGGCGCTCGTCTTCGTCTCTAATGGCCACGCTCGAGGGGCCGAAGAGGGACGAATGACCGACCGCCTGGAGGTACTCAGTTTTCTCGAAGACGCCGCCGCGCAGATGGCGCAGCTTGCCCGCAAGGACGGCATACCGCCGCATGTTGCCGCCGAGCTGAGGCGCATCGCGGCCGAGCTCGGCACGGGAGCCATGGCGCTCAAAGGCGAGTTGCCCGACAGCCTGGCCGCAAAGATCGCGAACAGCAATCGCCGCGGCCTCATCGGCCTTTCCGACTAGCCAATCGCCCGGCCCGATCGTCGCGTTGCCCCGGGCTTCCCCGGCGGCGCCCGCGCTATTGCGCCGCCGCGGCGTGCGCCGATTGCAGATAGGTTTCGGCGCGCGCGTAATCGAAGGCGATCGGCTCGATCTTGCCGGCGACGATCTCCGCGATGCGCTTGTCGGTCAGCGGATGGCTGAACTGGGCGTTGCGCATCGTGAGGCGCAGCTTGAGGATCTGGCACGTCACGTCGATCAGCTCGTCCCAATCGGCGGCGGTGAGGTCGTCGATCTCCATGCCGGCGATGCCGTACATCATGTGGCCGAATTCGTCGTCGTAGACGCGCTGGCAGGCGCGGCCAATGCGGCCGTCGACGCCCGGCCGGCCCTTGAGCTGCGCGCCTTCGGAATAGAGCGTGCAGTAGCCGCCTTCGGTAAAGCCGGTGGCGCGGGTGAGCC
Source organism: uncultured Alphaproteobacteria bacterium (assembly GCA_963731145.1). Classification (GTDB taxonomy): domain Bacteria; phylum Pseudomonadota; class Alphaproteobacteria; order ATCC43930; family CGMCC-115725; genus CAIKMD01. The sequence continues at coordinate 116,624 of CAVSUX010000001.1, forward strand.
TGCCCTTGGCGCGGCGGATGTTGGCGCGGAATTTCGCGAGCGCGTCTTCCTCGGGCCAGACCGCGAGCTGATTGGCGTTGAGCTTGGGCTCGCCCGGCTCGAGCAGGCTGTCATAGACATCGGCGAAGAGGCAGTAATGCGTGTATTCGACGAAATGCTTCTCGATCTCCTCGCGCATCTCGTGGCGATCGACGGTGATGTCGAGCCGCGGCACCCAATCGGCGAGCGTGCCGATGAGGCCGGTGAGGCGGTTCTCCTCCAGCGCGCCGCCGGGGCCCATGGCGACGCCGACATATTCCTTCCAGCATTGGCATTTGAGCCACTGCTTGTCGGTCGCGAGCGTGCGGATCGGCGCGGTCCAATAGGTGCGGGCGATCTCGGCCTCGCCCGCCCAGAGCGGCGCGTTGGCGGCGATCAAGCGCTTCATTTGCTGGCTCAGCGGCATGGCGGCATTCCTCCTGACGCAATTGGTCTCGGCGCGGTGGGCCCGCTCTGCGGGTTCCGGCGCTCGCTTTTCCCGTGGAGCATAGCGCGCGGCGCTTGCCGTGAAACCTCCGCGCGGCGCCTTCGGCGGCGGCACGCCGGACTGCGCCAAGGTCCGCTTGTGTTGCAGAAACGGACCTTCCGATAATACGCCGGATATAGTCTGCTTTGTGCCGATAGTGTTGCAAAAGGCCGTTGAACGCCGCAGCAAAGAATGATTCGCTGTTCTCGACGCTTATGGCGACGGGGACGCGCGATGATGGGGCGGCGGGAGCGCAACCAGGGTCAGCTGTTCTACGCATTCGATCTCGACGCAGCGGTTCCCGAGGATCATCTGGTACGGAAGGTCGGTTCGCTGCTCGACCTGTCGTGGGTTTACGCGGAGCTGGCGCCTTACTACTCCGAGATCGGGCGACCTTCGGTTGATCCGGTGCTGATGATCCGAATGCTGATCGTCGGCTACGTATTTGCGATCCGCTCAGAGCGGCAGCTCTGCCGCGAGGTCCAGGTCAACCTTGCTTACCGCTGGTTCTGCGCACTGGGTCTGGAAGACGCTATCCCGGACCACTCGGTATTCTCGCGTGCCCGCAAGGAACGCTTCCGTGAGAGCAATATCTTCCGGCGGGTGTTCGAGCGCGTGGTGGGATCATGCATTGCGGCGGGCCTTGTCGGCGGAGAGGGCTTTGCGGTCGATGCGAGCCTGATCGAAGCCGACGCCAACCGTCAGCGTTCTATCCCGGGCGTCGAGTGGAACAAGCAGATCGCCCCGCAATCGGCGAGCCGGGCGGTGAAGGAGTATCTCGCTACGCTCAACGATACCGCCTTCGGTGCGGCGACCGAGGTCGTGCCGAAGTTCGTGTCGCCGTCCGATCCAGCCGCTCAATGGACCGGCGCACACAAGGGCCCGGCCATTTTTGCCTATGCCGACAACTATCTGATCGACGTGCGCTTCGGCGTCATCGTCGATGTCGAAGCCTCGCGCGCTGTCCGCCAAGCCGAGGTTGGGGCGGCACGGACGATGCTCGAGCGAACCGAAAAGCGCTTCGGTCTGAAGCCTCAACGGCTCGCCGCGGACACCGCCTATGGCTCGGCCCCAATGCTGAACTGGCTGGTCGAGGAGAAGCAGATCGCGCCGCATATCCCCGTCATCGACAAGTCCAACCGGGAGGACGGCACCTTCTCGCGCAGCGATTTTCGATACAACGAGGACACGGATACCTATACCTGCCCAGCCGACAAGTCGTTGACGACGACCCGCACACTCGTGAATGAGGGTACGACGCTTCTCTATCGGGGCAGCACGGCCGACTGCGCCGCATGTCCATTTAAACACCAATGCTGCCCCAAGACCCCGGTTCGCAAGGTTCCGCGCAACATTCATGAGCATGCCCGCGACGTGGCCCGATCCTTCGTCGGGACAGACGCTTTCGAGCAGTCGCGCCGTGAACGCAAAAAGATCGAGATGCGCTTCGCACATTTAAAACGCATCTTGCGGCTCGGCCGATTGCGACTACGAGGCCCACGTGGTGCTCAGGACGAGTTCACCTTGGCAGCCATCGCCCAGAACCTCAGACGGATCGCGAAGCTGATCCCCCAACGACCACCGATAGCCGCTCCAGCGTAGAAACAAGCCTTACATCGTCAGGGCTTCGCGTCCGGTCGCAGCTCACCTACGTAGAGCCGCCGCCCTTTTGCAACACTATCTGCCAATACCGGGCGCGCGATCTTTGGCCCGGTCGGACCGGCGCGCCGTCTCCGCTTCCATGTTTCTGCATATTTATCCATCGCTTGGATTCTGCTAAATCGTCCTAGTGAAGCGCTCCTGAGTTTCGATGCAGATTATTCGTTCTCCGCGAAGCAACCGTATCGTCTGGACGAGCATGGGCACGGTCCTCACGTGCGGCTTGATCTTCCCCGCAATAATCCCTTGGGTTGGCACGCCGTTGCAATTTTCTACGAAGGTCGCGTTTACGCTCGGATTCGGATCGTGCGCTATAGGATTCGCTCTCTTCGTCGCATGGGTTGCCTCCGTCCGAGCAGAACTCAACGAAAGCGTTATAAGCCGAAGCACTTTGTTCGGCAGGAAGTCGTTGCAGCTCGACCAAATCGATTCCGCGCTTTTCAGTTCAGTCAAAGGCGTGATCTTCCTTACTGTCAGAGCTGGACGACACTGGATTATGTTTTCAACCTACACCTTCTCGCGGCCCCAACTCGACGAAATCCAATCATTTATTGCGAAGATGGCTGCAGAGTTGTCGCGTGCGGTGCAGACCACAAGGTCACCATGGACCACGAAGCAGGCTGTCGAGTTTGGGGTGGCCTATTTACTTCTCATCGTAGTGGTTTTTACGGCCATCGCGATTGGCGGCATTCACAACCTCCAAAGCCGCTCGCCGAGGTGCAAGCCGGTCGCCTGCGGCAGCAGTATTCGTGGGCTAGGGCCCCGATTTAGCGTTGCGTTCAAAGCCCCCGGCGTCGCGAACCCAAAGTCCGCTCAGGGGTCAAAAGCAGCCGCCCGGACGTGAACTCGACTTCGGCCGCTTCCGGCCGTGAGGCAGACATCGGCTAGCGGCAGTGGCGGTCGCGTTTCCGGCTCTCACTTTCTGAACGCGCGGCAAAGCGCGCGGCGCTTTCATTGAAACCTTTTCCGGCGTCCGGCGAATAGCCCTTTGCTGTTTCGAGTTCATGCAAATGTGCCGGAGGTAGGATGGAGAATTTACGCATCGAGTTCGAGCCTTTCATCGAGGAGGGAGCGCGGCAATTCATCGTCGCGGGGCTCGACAATCACAATTGCGCGGTGACCGGCCAGCCGAGCTACTTCCCGGTCAACTTCGTCCTGCGCGGCGCGCGCGGCGACGTGCTCGGCGGGCTGCTCGGCCTGGTCTGGGGGCACTGGCTCCACGTCACGATCCTCTGGGTGGCGGAACCGGCGCGCGGCTTGGGACACGGAACGCGGCTCCTCGAGGATGCCGAGGCCTATGCGCGCACGCGCGGCGCCGTCGGCGTCACGCTGGAGACGCACAGCTTCCAGGCGCGCCCGTTCTATGAGCGGCTCGGCTACGCGGTCTTCGGCGCGCTCGAGGATTGTCCGCGCGGCCACACCAAGTTCTATTTGCGCAAGACGTTGGCGTAGAAGCACGCGCGCCGGCGTGCCGGTGCCGCTGTCCCGCAACACGAATGTGCTATAACGGGGCCGGCGCAGCGGGTGCGTTGCGGAGGCAGGGAATTATGTCGGTCACGGTCCACAAGGAATTGGCGCGGCGCGCGATCGGGTTTTGGTCTTCCGGGAATACCGATCGTCCCGAGGAGATTTTCGCGCCCGATTATATCAATCATCAGCACCATCATCCCGACAACGCGAACGACATCCGGGGACTTGGCCCGTGGAAGCAGTTCATCGGCAGTTTCCATCAGGCGTTTCCGGATTTCGCGGACAAGATCACGGCGCAGATTGCCGAGGGCGATCTGGTCGCGACCCATTTCATCTCGAGCGGCACCCATGAAGGCGAGATCATGGGCGTGGCGCCGACGGGCAAGCGCGCGACCTGGACCGGAATCGCGATCGACCGCATCGCCGGCGGCAAGATCGCCGAGAGCTGGGTCAATTGGGACATGTATGGAATGCTCCAGCAATTGGGCGCCATCAAGCGCTGAGGCGGCTTCGCCGCGATTGCCGGGGGGTGACCGCGTTCGTTGCGTTTTTATTCGTCACCCCCGCGAAAGCGGGGGATGGATTCCCGCTTTCGCGGGCATGACGGTGAAAAACGCTGGTGTCACCGAATTCCACCCTCGTGTCGGATGCCCGACATAAATTTGCCAAATTATTCGGCAGGCTAATGGCTTCGTTGTGAGCGGATACGGGGGTTTGTCGTATGTCTGAGCGTGGTAGCCCGGATTTTTATCGTGAACAGGCGGCGCGTCTGACGGCGCTCGCGGCCGAGATCGGCGATCCGGCCCTGAAGCTGCAATTCCGCGATCTTGCGACGAGCCTCAAAATGCTCGCCGACTTTGCCGCCGTGCGCCAGGATTTGGCGCCGCGTACCGACGCGGCCTAGCGCGTCGTCGCGCCGGGCCGCGCCATTTGCCGGTACCGGTGGCTTGGGCTAGGTTTTTGGCGAGCGTCCCAAGGCGATACGGGTAGCAAGGGGCTCTGTCATGGACGAGCATCGTGGGTCGACGCGCGAGCGCAAGACTCTGACGCGCCTGCCGGTGATCGATCTCGCGCCGTTCGTTGCCGGCGGCAGCGGGGATGACAATCTGGGGGAGCGCCGCGCCGTCGCCAAAGCATTGCGCGAGGCGTGCATCGATATCGGCTTCTTCTATTTGAGCGGCCACGGCATCGCGCCGCAGGAATTCGACGACATCATCGCCTTGGGCCACCGCTTCTTCGCGCTGCCCTTGGCCGAGAAGATGAAGCTCCACGGCAACAACAGCGCGGCTCGGCTCGGCTATCGTCCCTTGGGTGGGCCCAATCCGGGCGCCGCCGGCGACAAGAGTCCGGACATCAAGGAGCGGTTCCACATGGCGCGCGAGGTTTTGCCGGGCGAGCCCCTCGACGGACGGCGCGATGCCGGCCTCTCGCAATGGCCGGATGAAGCCACACTGCCGGGCTTCGCGTCGTTGATGCGCGCACATATCCGCGCGCGCTGCGAGGTGGCGCGCCATCTCGCCCGCGCTTTCGCCCTGAGCCTCGATCTCGACGAATCCGCGTTCGATGCGATCTATCGCTATCCCGGCGGCAGCGTCGTGCTGAACTACTATCCGCCGATCGATCCGGCCGCCGCGCAAGACGCGCAATGGAGCTTCTCGCCGCACGCCGATTACAACGCCTTCACGCTGCTCTATCAGGACGCGCTCGGCGGGTTGCAGGTGATGAATGCGGCGGGCGCGTGGATCGACGTGCCGTTTATGCCCGGCACTATGGTCGTCAACATCGGCGATCTGTTCCAGAGCTGGACCAACGATCTCTACACCTCGACCCTGCACCGCGTTTTGAACAAGAGCGCCGCGGCGCGGGTCTCGGTGCCGCATTTCGCCTCGCCCAACGGCGCGGCGGTGATCGAATGCCTGCCGTCCTGCACCGGCCCCGGCAACCCGCCGCGCTATAAGCCGATCCGCGCCGAGGATTTCGTTGCGACGATGCTCGCCGAGGCCTATCGCACCGGCCTGCCGGCGCTCGGCGCCAAGACCGCGGAGCGCTTGCGCGGCGCGTGAGGCGCGCGAACGAGGCTATTTCCGCTGCGTGCCGAGCGCCTTATCGATGGCCCGGTGCGCCGCTTCGATCGCGTCGTCTTGCCGGCCTCTGACCGTGCCGGAGGGGGCGGGGGGACCGTTCTCGCTCGTCGCGCGCAGCTTCCAGATCCACGCGCCGTCGCCGTGTTTCGCGACCGAATATTCGACGCCGCGATATTTCTCCGGTCCGGCGCGGCCGGTCCGTCGCACGGGCCTTTCGGTGTCGGGCGCGGCGGGCGCGTTGTGCGGGCGGCGGCTCGCGGCGCTGCGCCGCCGCGCGGATTCCTCTTCGTTATAGGGATTGCCCTTATCGGGATTGCCCCTGTCGTCCGGTCGTTTGTCTGGCATGCCGCGACTATAGCGCAGCATGGCGGCTTTGCGGGGGCTGAAAAAGCTGACGGCCGACGGCTGAAAGCCGGCAGTTACTCCTTCTTCGGCGCGGCGCCGTGAGGCGCGCAGCCGGCTAATCCTCCTTTCCTTCGGCGATGCGCATGAGCCGCGCGCGCAGCTCCGCGCGTGCGTCGAACGCTTCGCGATCCTCTTCGCCGGCGCCCCTCGCGACGGTGCGCGCGCCGCGGCCATAGAGTCCCAGATGCTTGGCCAGCGCGTCGAGCGCCTGCTGCTTCGAATGCATCTTGAGATGCGTCCGCCGCGTCTCGCTTTTCTCGCCGGTGGTCTTCTCGCAGAAGAGCTCGGCGATGGCAGCGCGGTCTTGCGGCGACAGCGCGCTCTTCTCTTTCAGGATCACGCCGTCCGGACCCCAATCCGCGACATCGGCGATATTGGCGAAGGCGATCGCGGCCAGCTCGTTCTTCACGCGGTCGGCGGTGATGGCGAGCCGCGCCTGCGCCGCCGCGCGCTCGCGCTCGATGGCTTTGGCGACTTCGCGATGATGCAGCATGGCCGAGCCGGCGCGCGCCGGATTGCGGCTCGGCAGCCCGGCGCGGATCGCGGCCTGCGTCGCGTTGCCGTCGATGAGGTATTGATGAACGAAGCGCTCTTGCAGCAGGGTGAGGCCGAGGCGCTTGTAGCTGCGCGCGTAGTGCTTGGGCGCGCTGGGCCGTTTCGGCGCCAGCACGATCGCGATGCCGGCCGCGCGCAAGGCGGCGTTGATCTTCGGCTTGCGCAGCACCGAATAGCCGATCGCTTTGTGATGCGCGGCATAGCCGGCCTCGCGCGCGGTGAGCGGTTTGATGGACATAAGATTGTCTTTCGGAAAGAGAGGGAAGAGAGAAGGGCGCGGGAATGACGATGAGAACCGAAGAGCGCGACGGTTGTGCTGGCTCTAAATTTTATTTCGCGATCTCCGCTGAACCGCCTAGGCTGCCACCCCATCTGACGACAGAAACCGGGCGAAGGAGGGAACAGCCATGGCCACGATCACCGGCGGGTGCCTCTGCGGCAACATCCGCTACAGTACCGATGCGGCGCCGAAATTCGTCTCGCTCTGCCACTGCCGCGACTGCCAGAAATTCACCGGCAGCGCTTTCGCCGTGGTGATCGCGCTGCCGAAAGCGGCGGTCGCGGTCAGCGGCACGCTGAAAGGCTTTGCGAAGCCCGGCGACAGCGGCAAGCCGATCGAGCGGTTTTTCTGTCCCGATTGCGGCACGTCGGTGCTGGACGAGGCGGCAACCGTGCCCGGCCTCGTGATGATCGCGGCCGGCACGCTCGACGATCCGAGCTGGGTGACGCCGACATCGCAGATCTACTGCGCCAGCGCGCAGCCCTGGGTTCGCTTCGATGCGGCGATTGCGACGAAGCGCTTCGACAAGGTGCCCGGCTAGCGCCAAAACAAAACGCCCGGCGCGGCATCGGCCGCCCGGGCGATTCATTCCAGGATGCGCCTTTTATAGCACTTCGATCCGTTTCGGATCGGCGAGGACGACGGGGCGCGGCGCTGATTCGCGGGCGCGGCGGCGCAGTTTTTCAATCGTGAAGCCGGGCGATGGTGCGCGACGCTCACCGAGGGTTGGTTGCGGCAATCCCACGCCGGCGCGCGGGCGCCATCGGCGCGACGATGGTCGCGCGCCGCGAAACTTGGCACCGGCCCCGGAAAATCCGGCCGGCCCGGGCATGGCGCGGCCGTGGCAAAGCGCGGCGGAGGCGCCTAGAATTGCCGCGCCCGGATAAAGACCATGGGGCCAAGAGGAGACGCTGCGATGACCGCTCCCGACACCGGTTCCCCCGCGCTCGAACGCGAAGCCCCAACGAAAAAAGCAGGGGCGGACGCCGCGCTGGTGCCGCTCGATATCGCCATTGCCGATTACGATCGCACGCGCGCGCTCATCGATGGGCGGGTGACGGCACAGGGCCTCGCCCTCACGACTCACACCCCGGATGTGCGCGGCGATTTCTGCACGCGGCCGGTTTACGAAGCCTTCGACGGCTCGGAGATGTCGTTCTCCTGGTATCTCGAGGCGCGCGACCGGAATGCGCCGTGCCTGGCGCTGCCGGTCTTTCCGATGCGCATGGCGGTCTGGGCCTATGTCTTCGTGCGCGCCGACAGCAATATCACCAAGCCGAGCGACCTGATCGGCAAGCGGATCGGCGCGCGCGGCTATCGCTATACCGTCAATCTCTGGCTGCGCGGAATTTTTGCCGAGCATTACGGCCTGAAGCCCGAGGACAGCGTTTGGGTCACCGCCGAGCCTGAGAACAACGGCTTCGTCATCCCCTGGGGCATCGCGATCGAGCGGCGCGATGATGCCGACCCGGTCGAGAATCTGAAAGCGGGAATCGTCGACGCGATCTACTGCACCGGCATCCCGCCGGCGTTCGAGAACGGCGAGCCGTGGATTCGCCGGCTCTTTCCCGATACGCCGGGCGAGATGCGGTCTTTCGTTCAGCGCACCGGCATCATGCCGATCACCCATATTTTCGTGATGAAGAAGCTTCTCACCGAGCGCCAGCCCTGGGTTGCCGAGAGTCTCTATCATGCCTTCGTCCAATCGCAGCAAGCGGCCGACCGCATCTATCAGACCGATGCGAAGCTGATGTCGCTCCTCGAATCGGTCTTCATCGTCGAGCAGCAAAAATCGCTCTACGGCGCGAATCCCTACGCGCATGGGCTCAAACCCAACGCCAAGACCATCGAGACCTTCGTGCGCTACGCCCATGACCAGGGCTACATCTCGCGCCGGATTCCGCTCGACGAGCTGTTCGTCCCCGCGACGCTGGGGCTGTAGCGCTTTCGTCGCGTCCCCCTCTCTAACTCTCCCCCTCAAAGGGGGGAGAGGACTTCTTTTTTTGTTATCGTCGACTTCACAAGATGTTGCCGATTCCGCTGTGCGCTTCAGCAACGGCCGCTCCCCCCTTGAGGGGGAGGGTAGGGAGGGGAGTTGCTTAGAGCGCGATTTCCCGCCTCACTCCCGCAATCGCGATAATCCCGGCACAACCAGTTTCTCGACCGCGAGCTGGTCCTTGATGTCGCCGTTCTTCTGCAACAGCGCGATCGTCGCGCGCATGCTCTTCTTCGAGATCGCCGTGTCGCGATCGAAGAAATCGATGCGCCGGTAGAAATCGAGGCTCCGCGTCACGTCGCCCTCGCTCTCCTTGCTCGCCTTGACCATGATCGCGATCGCGGCGTCGCGATTCTTCGCCTCGGCCAGCCAGGCGAGGCTCTTTTCGTGCACGGCGAGGAATTTCCGCGCCGCCGCGGCATGGCTCGCGGCCCAGCTGCGATTGATCGAGATCGCTTCGAAGGGAAATCCCGTCGGGTAGTCGCTCGCCAGGGCGAGCAGGACGAAACCGTCGGATTGGGCGCGGAACAGCGCCGGCGCCGTCAGCATGCCGGCGACCGCCGCGCCGGATTCCATCGCGGCGAGACGCGCCGATGTCGAGGTCGTGGGCAGCGAATCGATATCGCTGTCGGCCATGCCGTTGGCGACGAGGATCGCGTCGAGGTAATTGCGCGCGATGTCGGTCGCGATGCCGACGGCGAGCAGCTGGCCTTTGAGATCGTGCACGCTTTTGATCCCGGGCTTGACCACCAGCCCGTAAGGCGACGGCGTCGCCTGGATGCAGAGCAGCGCGAGGTCGGCGTTCGCATCGATCGCGCGCACCGGATCCAGCACGCCGGTTTCGCCGAGATCGAGCGACCCCGCGGCGACTTGCTGGATCACCGATGCGCTCGAGCGCACGAAGACGAGATCGATGGCGAGGTTCTCCGCCGCGAAAAACCCCCGATCGATGCCGATCAACAGCGGCCAGAGCGTTCCGGTCGGCGCGCCGGGCGCGCCGTAGGTGATCGTCTCGGCGGCCCGCGCGGCCTGGGGCGCGAAGGCGAGCGCCGCCACCCCGGCCGCGATCATCGCCACGCGCCGACAAGCAGCAAAGCGCCGAAGAAACTTAGCCATCATCGATCCCCCGCGCCCGAAGCTGCGCCGCTCGTCGCGGCGAGTCAATAACGCGGCTTGGTCTCACCCCTTGATCTGCGGGATCAGGCGCTCGGCCTTGCCGCGATGGATCGTGGCGAGATCGATCCGCTATAAGGGCGACGCCGTATAGACCGCGGTGCCGCGGCGCGCCGTGCCGCCATCGCCCGACGAACAGAGACCCATGCTGAACGTCCACACCTGTATCGCCCACAAGGACGCGGACATCGCCGATTTTTCCGCCGCGACATTGCCCGCCGATGTCGTCTGGATCGATCTCTGCAATGGCGATGCCACGGAGATCGCCTTTGTCGAGCGGGCGACCGGGCTGCACCTTCCCAGCTTGAAGGAACTCAGCGAGATCGAGAGCTCGAGCCGCCTGCGCGCCGTGAACGACGCGCTTTATCTCAGCACGCCGATGGTGTTGCGCGGCGAATTGGGCGAGCCCGTCACGACCGCCGTCGGTTTCGTGCTGCGGCACGATCTCCTGATCACAATCCGCTTCGCCGATCTCGAAATCTTCGACCGCTTCGCCGCGACCACCGCAAAATCCGGCACGGTCCACGCCAGCGCCGGCGGCGCGTTTACCGGCTTGCTGGAAGCGATCGTCGATCGGCTGGCGGACGGGCTCGAAGGCATCGGGTCGGACCTCGACGCGGTGTCGGCGCGCATCTTTCGCACCGGCGGCGCGGCGGCGATGACGCCGAGGAGGCCCGCGCGCGAGAATGCCGATCTGCAGGACATCCTGCGCAAGATCGGCCGCGCCGGCGATCTCACGTCGCGGCTGCGCAACAGCCTCCTCGGCTTCGCGCGCATGGTCCCCTATGTCGTGACGCTGGGCGAGAAATGGCTGCCGCCCGAGGTCAAGCCGCGTCTCGAGACCGTGCGGAACGATATAATCTCGCTGAACGATTACGATGCCCATCTCGCGAACAACGTGCAGCTTTTGCTCGACGCCACGCTCGGCCTCATCAACACCGAGCAGAACAACATCATCAAGGTCCTGACCATCGTCTCCGTCGTCGGCGTTCCGCCGACGCTCGTCGCCAGCATGTACGGCATGAATTTCAGGCACATGCCGGAGCCTCGATTGGGCGTGGGGTTATCCCTATGGCCTGTTGTTGATCGCGGTGAGCGCGATCCTGCCGCTCCTCTGGTTCAAGCTGCGCGGCTGGCTTTGAGGCTTCGGCTGTCGTGGCGCAGGCCGCGACCGTCCGCGCGGCAGGCGACGGAGACTTAGTCTCTGCAGATCGTATAGGTTTGGCGGTTGGCCGCTGCCTGTTCGCCGACGTAATGAACGAAATCGTCGCGGCTGAAGTGCCCGGCCTGGGCCAGGAAATTGGCCGAGCGGGGCAAAGCGAGCCGACCGGCTCTCGGCCGTAGGTCAGCGCCATTTTATTGGCGAGCGAAGTGATGAAGCTGTCGAAAGCATTGTCCGCGCCCCGCGCGCTGGCGCCGTCGCGCCGGAAATGCCCGATGATCTTCTGCTGATAGGCGGCCAGCGCCGTACCGATGTGCTGCCTGAAATCGCCATACGAAGCGCTGTGACAGGAATCGCTCAGCACCATGATCTGCGCCTGGAGGCGCACCGCCTGATCGGCTTCGATCTCGTCGCTGCGATAGCAGGAAGCCGCTTGCGCGACGGACGCGCTCCCGGCCAGCATCACGGCAAGAACGCCCGCTTTCATGACACGCATTGCCCGCCCTCCTCGATCTTGGTTGGTGCGATCCACCGGGCTAAGCGATAGTCGATGGAACATGAACGAGTGGTTTACACGCGCGGCATTGACGGCCGGCCGCCCTTCGCGTCGCGCAATTGAGTGGCTTTTGTGCAAAAGACGCCGCTCAAATGTCGCGATATTTTCCGCGATTGCGCTTGCTGCGTGTTGTATCGCCGAGACTGTCCCGGCGCTTTGTCTTGATGAGCGCGAGTCTGGTTTCAAGGGCGAGGGCAGACACTGAACGATCAATTCTAATTTCAACGCCCCTTCCCCCTTGAGGGGGCCGACCGCGAAGAGCGGTTGGCGGGAAGGGGGCTATCTCAAGCGGCGGCCGGCGTGAAAATGATACGCCCGCCCTTGCCGCTCTTCTTGCGCTTATGGGGCCGCGCGACGATCTCGACATCCTGGTCGAACGCCGTCAGAAAGCCCATCAGGCGCTCGATCGAGTATTCGCGGAAATTGCCCTTGAACAGCCGCGACACTTCCGGCTGGCTGATGCCCATCCGCGCACCGGCCGCCGCCTGGGTAAGCTTCCGCTCGGTCGTCAGCCGGTAGATTTCCGCGACGATCTGCGCCTTAAGGAAATGCGTCTCTGCATCGGGCCGGCCCAGATCGGCAAAGATGTTGCCGCCGCTCTTCTCGATCCTGGGCGTCTGTTTCATTACTCGCTCTCCTGCTTCATGCGTTCTTCGTGATCGGTTGCGTCCTTCAAGCGCCGCGCGATCGGATCGATATCGCTTTTCGGCGCCGCGATGCCGCGCTTCGTCCTCCGCCATTGACTTATATAAGCCATTGGCATATATTGCGATATGTTCGAATGGGACCGCGCCAAAAGCGCGAAGAACCTTCGCGAACGCGGGTTCGACTTTGTCCATGCCGCACGGATATTCGACGGGCCGACGCTCGAGGCCGACGATCCGCGCAGCTTCTATGGCGAGCAGCGCATTCGCGTCATCGGCCGTGTCGACGATCACATCCTGTTCGTCGTTTACACGTGGCGCGATGCCGTTCGGCGCATCATTTCGGCCCGGTTGGCCAATCGAAAGGAACGCAATGCCTATCGAGCGATACACGGCTAAGCAGCTTCAGCGCCGCAAGGGCCGCACGAATCCCAAGTTGCTGGCGGCGACGACCGAAGGCGCGATCGCGCGGCACGCGCGCGAGGATCGCAACTCGACATCGCGCGAGGATTTGAGCAAATGGCGCAAGATATCGCCCGTTGATGTGGTCGCGATTTGCACCAAGACCGGCCTGTCGCAAGAGCGTTTCGCCCACGCCTTCCGCATCTCGCCGCATACGCTGCGCAATTGGGAGCAAGGCCGCCGCATGCCCGAAGGCCCGGCCCTGGTGCTGTTGCAAGTGATCGACCGCGCGCCGCGAACGCTCATGCGGCTTTTGGCGGGGTAGTGCTCACGCTGCGCGCACGATGCTCTACGACGTTTCTCGTCATCGCCCCCTCCTAAGGCCAACTTTTCTCTCAGTACAGCGCCTGGTGCGGGTCGCGCGCCAAGCCGAACTCGCGGCGGTCGAAATGACCGAAATTCAGTTCCGGATTGAGGCTTACAAGGATTGCCGCGAAATGGATGTCGCGCCACGCGCGCTGGATCGGATGCGTGCGCGCGCGTAACCGCGCGATCGATGTCGACTCCGACCCTATTTCTTCCCAAGCGGCGGCCGGCGTAGCTCCCGGCCCCCTTTCGCCATCCCCATCCGCTTCTTCTCTGTCGCGCGCACATCGACGATGAAGCTCACCGGGTTGATGATCACGTCGTAGAGCTCGGCTGCGGCTTTCGCCGAGACGTAGCCCTAGCGCACATTCTCGCGCGCCCGGCGGGTCGCGCTGAAAAATAACTTACAGTCGCTCGAACCTGACTGTCAGCGGGCGGTGGTCACTTTCAATTGCCCAGTCTGAGTAATTTCCGATCTCGGCCGATTGAAGCTTGCTGCTCCAATCGGCCGGGAAAAAGCAATAATCGACGTGAAATTCGTTTTCCTGTTTTCGCCGCCAATAATGCGTGGGCTCGTTCAATGGCTGCTCGGTGTGCTCTACATGGAAGTGCCACGCATTTATTAAAGCGAACTCCGCACGCAAACGATCTTCTAAGCTCGTGTGATCGGCCCGAGAACGTGCATCATTCTTCGGACTATTGAAATCGCCCATGATGATTGCCGGTGCGGATCGGAGAAATTCGCTGTAGTGATCTAATCCGTGCTGGATGGCGCGTATATAGGTGGGCTGTGGCAATGCCCAGATTGCGAGTAGATGAAACGGGGTCGGTCCCCAAACTTTTATCGGGAACACGGAATGAGGAACGGCGGCGTCGAATGGACCCATTTCCACTTGCCATCCACCGGCTGCCACTACTCCGATACCTCTCTTATTGGTTCCCGGCGCCTCGATCCAAAGGCATCGATCGTCCTCTAGGTCAGGTCTCGTGCACTCTTGGAGCAGGATGATGTCGGCGTGCAAATAGTCGAGTCGCGCCGCGCGCTTCCGGCACTCGCCGCCCTGGCAGTTCCACGAGGTGATGCGCATGGAGGCGTTCAGACGCTTGCGCCCTTCGCCATCTCCACCCGCTTCTTCTCCGTCGCGCGCATATCACGACAAATGAGGACGCGTGGTAACCGAAACGGAGGGTAGTGTCGGAATTTGAAAGACATGGCTCAAGCGCTTGCGCAGAGTGTTGCGTGCCGGTCGCTCGAACAAAACATAACTCGTGCGGCTAAGACCGAGCAGAAATATAAGGCACGCGCTCCACAACGCCCAGCCATTCAGCGAGATGGTCGCATGAGGCCGCGCGAGATAGGGCGACAAAAAGGCATGGAGCAGATAGAGGGAATAGCTCGCCTCGCCGCATTTGACCATGAACGGCTGGGATAACAGCCTGGGTACGGCGGTCCCTGGCCACAGTACCATCGCGCAGATCGCCAGGACCACAAGCGGCCCATAAAAGGATGAGGCGTTGCGCCCCACGAAACCGTCGGTGGGCGCGATGACGAGATAGAGATAGAAGTGCGTGATCAACACAGCGGCGGCGCAGAGCGGCACGATCAGCGCGCCGCCGCGTGCCGATTGCTTCTGCCATAGGAAAGCCTGCGCGGCCGCCACACCTCCGAAGAAATGGACGATTTGGCTCATCGGCCAAAAATAATAGAGCCAACGGATCAGGGAATCTTGATAGCCATGCGCTTCGGTGGCGATGGGACCAAATGCAACCAAAGCGGTATTTTCAATCGTGTCGCGATGCGCGTAGCACGCGCGCACGAAAATGAAGAGTAGGATGTAACCGATCCCGGCAACGACAAAGAGGTTGAGAGGGCGCCGTGCCCTGGCCCATCGGCCGTAAAAGCAATAGACGACGTAAAAGAAAAGTTCGGCGCTGATCGACCAAGTCACCTGCGCCATCATCCCATATTGATAAATAAGATTGTTTTTGCAGACGGTGCCGAAAAACCAATCCTGGGTCATGGTCAGGTAATATGGCAGCGCGAAGAGGAGCGCGCCGCCGCTTTCGCCGCATGAGCCTGTGTTGTGCTTCCAGATCAGGAAAAACTCGATCCCGAACAGGACAATGTAGAGCGGATAGAGACGCGAGAATCGCGCAATCGCGAATTTCTTGAGGCCATTTGGCTCTCGCAACGTCGCCCCGTAATTGTAATGGATGACGAAACCGCTGAGAGCAAAGAACAGCGTCATCCCCAAACCGGAAAGGGTTTCCAGCGCGTCTCTGCCCCCCCCCCCGCCGGCAGCGTCCACGCGGCGTAGTGAGCAGCGGCTACGGAGAGGGCGGCGATGAAGCGGAGGCCGTCCAGCGACGCGACGTGTGTTTTTCGCTGATCGTTTATTCGTACCTCAGCATCGATGCTCATGCGAGGCCCCATGTGTCGGCGCTCATCTGTGATCCTAAACAAAGCTGAGGGCTTTTCACCGTCGCTTTAGGACGGTTTCTTCGCCATCTCCGCCCGCTTCTTCTCCGTCGCGCGCACATCGACGATGAAGCTCACCGGGTCGATGATCACGCCGTAGAGCTCGGCCGCGGCTGTCACCGAGACATAGCCCTGGCGGACATCCTCCCGCACTTTCTCGATCGGCCGCTCCCACGGGTTGCCGTAACCGCCGCCGCCGCCGGCGCGGATGCGGAAGGCGTCGCCTTCCTGCTTGATGTCGAAGATGAATTTCGCGTTGTTGAAGCTCTCTTGCCACTTGCCGTCGCTGCGGATGGCGAGCTCGTTGCCGGCGCCCTCGCGCCCGCCCTCGAGGCCCCAGGGCTTGCAATGCACGCGGTCGATCTGGCTGTTCACCGTGATCGCCGAGCGCGCGCGCGAGATGCGCTCGACGCCGAGGCCGCCGCGGAACTTGCCGGCGCCGCCGCTGTCGGGGATGAGCGCGTAATTCTCGACGACGATCGGGAATTTCGCCTCGGTCTGCTCGTTCGGGCTGTTGTGCGTGTCGCCGTCGTTGATGCAGACGGTCGCCGAGACGCCGTCCTCGTTCATCTTCGCGCCCCAGCCGCCGCCCGGCAGGCTCGTGCCGCCGATGAAGAACTCGCGCGTCTTGGGGTTGGTGCCGAAGACATTGACCGAGAGCAGATCGGCGTGATGCCCCGCGATCACGCGATCGGGGATCGCCGGGGCGAGGGCCTTGAACACCGTGTCGATGACAGTCATGGGATAGGTCATCCACTTCCGCATCGGCGCGGGGCGCACCGCGCTCACCACCTTGCCCTCGGGCACGATCGATTTGAGGCTGCGGAACGAGCCGTCATTCACCGGGTAATCGGTCGGCGAGGTGATGCATTTATAAGCCACCTGCGTGCAGCCGAAGCCGGTGGTGCGGCCGGAATTGTAAAAGCCGCGCACTTGCGCCGAGACGTCGGAAAGGTCGATCGTCATCTCGTCGCCCTCGACGATCACCTTCACCTTGATCGGCACTTGTCTTGCCGATGTCGACGCCGTCATCGTCCATATAGGATTCGGCCTCGTAGGTGCCGTCGGGGATCGTCACCGTGCGGGCGCGCGCTTTGACCTCGCTGTGATCCATCACGTTCTGGATCGCGTCGAGCACATTCGTCGCGGCCATAGCGGTCGAGCAGCTGGGTGAAGCGGCGCTCGCCGGTCTTGACCGCCGCGACCTGGGCGCGCAAATCGCCCATCGCGCGATGCGGGATGCGCACATTCATGCGGATGATGTCGACGAGGTCTTGGTTGATCACGCCGGCATCCTGGTATTTGAGCAGCGGGATCTGCAGCCCTTCGGAATAGATGTCGCTGCCCGCGCCGCTGCAGCGCGCCGCCGATATCGAGCCAATGCGCCATGCAGCAGGCAAACCCCGCCAGCACGTTCTGATGGAAGACCGGAATGGTCAAGGTGACGTGGTTGAGATGGCTGCCGGTGGTATAGGCGTCGTTGGTGATGAGGATGTCGCCCGGCGCCATCTTGTCGAGGCCGAAATGCGCGATCTTCTTGCGCACCGTCTCGGCCATGCCGCGGATGAACATCGGCAGGCCGAGCCCGATCGACACCGTCTCGCCTTTCGCCGTGAAGAGCCCGGTGGTGAAATCCAATGCCTCGTAGATGATGGTGTTGTAGGCGGTGCGCATCAGATTGGTCTTCATCTCGCCGGTAATGGCGATGACGGCATTGCGCACGATCTCGGTAACGACGGGATCGGCGGTGCGGGCGGTGGCGGCGTGTGTGTCCATGGGACTCTTTAAGTCACTTTCAAAGGAGGAATCCTCTCCCCCCTTGAGGGCTTGAGGGCTTGAGGGGGAGGGTAGGGTGGGGGGTGACGCATGCAGCGCATCGAGAATCGTCTCGAGCACGCCCTCGGTATTCGCCAGAACCTCGTTGTTCCAGAAGCACATCACGCGATAGCCGCGGCGCTTCAGCCAATCGGCGCGGAGTTTGCGGGCGAAAGTCGAGGGCATGGCGCGATCATGCCGCATCGCCCCCCTCCCGACAACGCTTCGCGTTCCCAGCCTTCCCCGAGGGGGTGAAGCACGGCAGGAGCAGGCCCGACTAGGTAATGCCGATGAGCGCGGCCAGCTTGGCGCGGACGTCGTCGAGGATGGATGGCGGTACGGCGGCGCCGGCATAAGCAATCGGGCGAGCCTCCGTGTCGATGCTCCGAACATGGCTCGCCAAAATCTCGCCAGCGATCGGCAATCCAGGCGTCAATACCGTGCTTGTCCCGAAAGGGCGCACCCGCGAGGTAATCGGGCAAACGATAGCGAAGCCGCTCGCCTTCCAAAAGGCGACCGGTGAGACGACGAGCGCCGGTCGCCGTCCGCTTTGTTCGCGGCCGATACGTGGGTCGAAATCCGTCCAGATCAAATCGCCGGCGTCCGGAGCGTAAGCCACGTCAGTCGACAACCTCGCGTCCGCGATCGGGGCCCCAATCGAACGCCTTGCGCATCTCCTTCCGCGTTACGCCGGCGAGAAGTTCCGCGAGCTTGTAACGCGGCCGGGCCGGCGAAATCACGACACGATCGCCGCGGGCTTCGATCTCGACCGTCGCGCCGTCGGTCAGACCGACGCGGCCGGCGATGTCGCTGGGAATCCGGACGCCGAGGCTATTGCCCCAGCGCGCGATGCGAGTCTTCATCGGCGAGCCCTTTCTGTATATCCATTTGAGCATCCTAATGGATATACGATGAATATACAAGATGTTGTCCGGGCGGCTCACTGGAATGGCCAGCGGGAGAAGCCATGCGCAAGGCGCCAGAGCAGCGGGTACTCATCATTGGCAACAGCGGCTCTGGGAAAAGCACGCTTGCCGCGAGGCTTGGCGTTCTGCTCACGCTGCCGGTGGTCGATCTCGATCTATTGCATTGGGAGGATGAAGGACGCGGCCCGAAGCGCGGCGAGGCAGCGGCGATTGCACTGGCGCAAGAAGGGGCCGCCGCGCCGCGCTGGATCATGGAAGGCGTTTATGGATGGCTCGCCGAAACGCTCGTGCCCCGAGTAACGATGCTGATCTGGCTCGATCTCCCGTGGGAGGTCTGCCGCGCTGGTCTTTTCGTGCGCGGACCGCGGCGTGGCGCATCCACGCAAGATCAGGCCGAGCTGCTCGCTTGGGCGGAAGCCTATTGGACGCGAACGACGCTGAGTTCTTTCGTCGGCCACGAGCGGCTTTTCACGGCGTTTCCAGGCACGAAGCACTGGCTTAGGAGCCGCGATGAAGTTGATGCGTTTTTGGCGGCGCTTGGGCGCGCGCAGCGCGCCTCCGTTTGAAGGCGAAGCCGTCCGCTTACGATGCGGCGGAGTTCGACACCAGGCTCGCGGTTTTGCGGTTGAGGGTCTCGACCAGCGCCTGGGCGCCGCCGCGGAGCACCGCGCTGCTGAATTGCGAGCGCAGATTAGCGATCTGGCTGATCGTGCCTTGCAGATAGATGTCCGCGATCTGCCACTCGTTGCCGTTCTGCCGCATCAGGTAGTTGATGGCGGTCTGGTCGCCGTCGGCCTGCACGATATGCGTCTCGACGATCGTGCCGTAAGGCATCTTGCGCGCGCCGGCGATCTCGAGCTTCTCGCCGTTGAAGCGGTTGAAGTGGTCGGCATACGTGGCGATCGTGTAGCGCGCGAAAGCCTCGGTGATCTGTTGCCGCTCCGTCGGGGACAAATTTGCCCAGCTCGGGCCGACCGCCATCTGGGCCATGGCGCCGAGATCGAAATTCTGGCGCACCGTCGGCGCGAGGGCGTCGAAACGGCCCGAATCGCCGAGCTGCGGCCCGCGCTTCATGGTCTGGAGCAGCGCGCCGTAGAAATTATCGATCGTCGCCGCGGGATCGGTCGCGGCGCGCGCTGAACCTGCGACAATCGCGCAGAGGAGGAAAACGGCAAGCGCTGTCCGGCCGAGAAGCCGCATCATCGATTCTCCTGGCGAATGCTATGCGAGGAGAGGTGGGGCGGGATCGTCGCCGATGCAAGGCGTCTCGTCGTCGCATATAGGGCGACGCCATCGCCCAGATTTACAATCTGGCGGTGAGGCGGTGAGAACAATTTCGCGCGTTTTGGCGCGCAAAAATGTCTCTCACCGTCTCATTTTCTCATGGTGAATCGTCTTCTCGGTGCCTCGGTGGTTCGTCTTTTTGTTTTCAAGCGCGCAGCGCGAGGCAGTGTTCGATCGGGAAAGCCAGCCGCACTTCGGTACCGCGATCGACCGCGGCCGAGGGCTGGAGCTGCAGCCGCACTTTCTCGCCGCCGACGGTGACGATGCAATCGAGGAGATTGCCGACATAGACGACGGTCTCCATCGTGCCGGCGAATTCGTTGTGGCTGCCGCCGATGCCGCCCGCATGCGGCAGCAGCGCGACATTCTCCGGCCGGATCGCGACCGTCACCATGTCGCCGATCTGCGCCTCGCTCTCGACCCGCGCATGGATCGGGCCGATCGGCGTGTCGACCGTCGCGGTGGCGCTGCCGTTACTCCCCGTCAGCGCGCTGATCTTGCCGGCGAGGAAGTTCGAGCGGCCGATGAAGTCGGCGACGAAGGCGCCTTTCGGCTTGCGCGTAGATATCGGCGGGCGCGCCTTCCTGGATGATGCGGCCGTCATTCATCACCGACATCACGTCGGACATGGTGAGCGCCTCGATCTGCTCATGCGTCACGAAGAGCGTCGTCACGCCCAGGCGCTCGACCACCTGGCGGATCTCGAGCCGCATCTCCTCGCGCAGCTTGGCGTCGAGGTTGGAGAGCGGCTCGTCGAGCAGCAGCACGCGCGGCTCGGCGACGAGCGCGCGGGCGAGCGCCAGACGCTGCTGCTGGCCGCCCGAGAGATAGGGCGCGGGCCGGTCCTCGAGCCCGCCGAGATGGACCAGCGACAAGGCCTTGGCGACGCGATCCTTGATCTCGGCGCGGTTCGGCTTCGGCTTCTTGTGGCGCAGCGGGAAGGCGACGTTCTCGAACACCGTCATATGCGGCCAGATCGCGTAGGACTGGAACACCATGCCGATGTTGCGGTCGTGCGGCGGGACCCAGGTGCGGTTGTCGCCCGAGTAGACGGTGCGGCCGCCGATCGCGATCTCGCCGCCATCCGGATGCTCGAGCCCGGCGACGCAGCGCAGGATCGTCGTCTTGCCGCAGCCCGACGGGCCCGAGCAGCGTGTAGAACTGCCCCTGCTTGATCTCGAGCGACACGCCTTTCACCGCCTGGTGCTCGCCATGCGCGGTGCGGTAGGTCATCGTGAGATTGCGGATGCCGATCATGGCGTCCAGGTTCCGGCTTTAACGAGGCGCGATCATACCGGCGCGGCGTGCCACCAGCCAATAGAGCAGCAGCACCGGCAACATAAGGCAGAGCATCAGCAGCGCCGCCGCCGATGCCGAGCCATAGGCGGAGGCTTGGACGAAGCCCCACACCAGATAGGAGAACGGCAGATTGTTGCTGGTCGAGATCACGACCGGCAGGGTCAGCTCGCGATAGGTCAAGAGCGCGATCCAGATCCAGGCATAGGCGAGCGAGGGCGCCAGCAGCGGCAGCAGCACGCGGCACAGCACGCCGCCGGTCGCCGCGCCGCAGACCTGCGCGGATTCCTCGAGCTCGCGATGGATCTGGATCAGCGCCGAATTGGTCATGCGCGTGCCGTAGCTGAGCCGCGCCACGACATAGACGATGATGAGGATCCAGATCGTGCCGTAGATCGGCGCGAAATGGCGCAGGACGAAAAGCGCCAAGCAGCAGCGCCGCGACGCTGAAGACGATCGCCGGAATGGCGAGCGGCAGGAAGGCGAGGAAGTCGAAGAGCGCCGCGCGCCCGGATGCGCGTCCGCAGCACCACCCAGGAGATCGCGACGCTGGCGGTCAGGGTGATCGTCGGCACCACCACCATCAGGATCGCGGTGTTGCTGCCGGCGCGCCACAGCAGCGCCTGCGGCAGGTTGGTGAAGTTGCGCAGCGAGACGGATTCGAGCGCCGCGAGCGACGGCGTCTGCAGATAGGGCAGAAGCGAGGCCCAGGCGAGCATCAGCAGCGGCAGCAGCTGCGCGACGATGAAATAGAGCGCGACGAAGGCGATCGCGGCGGCCGCGGCACTGGCCGAGCGCGCGCGATGCGCGGGCGATAGGCTTTGCCGGTGACGACGGCGTATTTCGGCGCCTGGTTCTGCGCCTGGCGATAGCACCAGCGACAGCACGCGCCGCGAGCGCGACCATGATGACGCTCAAGCGTCGCGACGCTGCCATATTCGGGCGCGCCTTCCGACGGCGTCAGCACCCAGAAGACATAGGTCGAGAAGGTGAAGATGCGGCCGCGTCAGGCCGAGGATCGCCGGCACGTCGAACGCGGCGAAGCCGATCATCGCGACATAGATGCGCGGCCGCGAGGAGCGCCGGGCAGCAGCACGCGCAAGGTGACGCGCCAGATCGCCTGCCACGGCTTGGCGCCGCTGATCGCCGCCGCTTCCTCGAGCGCCGGGTCCATCGAGCGCAGCACCACGGCGGTCATCACGAAGGAGAGCGGCGTCAGGTTCATGCCCTCGACCACGCCCATCGAAAAGATGTTCGAGATATCGAACGGCGCGTCGCTGAGGCCGAGGAGCGCGATGAGCGCCTGATTGATCATGCCGATCTTCGGATGGAGCAGGAACACCCAGCCGAGCGCGACCGCGAAGGAGGGGATGAGCAGCGCCGTCGTCATCAGCGTGAAGACGATCGGCTTGCCCGGAAAATCGGTCCGCTCCATCAGCCAAGCGATTGGAACGCTAACAAAAACGACGTCGCCAAGGTCGTCAGCGAGAACAGCACCGTGTTCCACAAGCACGCGATAGGTGAAGCCGTCGAGGAACAGCGCTGCGATAATGCTCCAGCGTATAGACGCAGCACCGGATCGCCCGGCGTGCCTTCGGTGAAGCAGAGCCAGAACACGACCCCGACCAGCACGAGGATCGCGCCGGTCGCGATCAGCGTCAGCCCGATGAGGCTCGACGAGGTGAGATCGAGCTGGAAGCTCGGCTTCTTCCGCGGCAGAACCGGCTTATCGGCGGTGATCGTCGCCACGACGCACTGACCTCGTCACTTTTCGCGCACCAGCTTGGCGAGGTCGGCATTCGCCTTGTCGAGGCCGGGATGCGAGCGCCACCAGGCGATCGATACATCGACCGGCTTGCCGCCGCGCGCCTCGATCGCCTCGAATTCCTTCTTCATGTGCGAATCCGGGAATTGATCGAGATCGCTGCCCTGGATGTCCCACATCATCTTCGACTGGCCTTCCGCCGTCATGATGTAGAGGATGAAGAGCGTCGCGGCGTTGGGATGCGGCGCATGGCGTCGGCGACCGCGAGATAGTTGTAGCGCCGCTCGCGCCATGTCGCTCAGCACCTGATTGCCGAGAATGCCCTTGCCGCGATACTCGGTGCGGTTCGGGATGCCGCCGCCGCAATCGATGGCGAGGGCCGGGATCTCGCCCGAGGCGATGCGCGTCGTCGCTTCGCAGCCGACGAGGCCGGCGAGCTGCGGCGCGAGCTTCTTCACGTATTCGGTCGTCTTCTCGACGCCCCAGACATCGGGCGCCAGCAGCACGTCGAAGCCGCCGAGGAAGGGCGTCGTATAGAATTTGCCCTTGTATTCCGGCTTCAGGAGATCGGCGGTGGTCTTCACCTCGGACGACCCAGGGCGCGACCTTCATGTTGTAGACGATGCCCGGCAGGTTGCGTGGCGATGCGGAGCGCGCGGCCGTCGGCCTCGACCATCTCGGGCGTGATGCGCGACGGCATCAGCCCGACCCAGTCGATCGTCTTGAAGAGATTCTTGTCGAGATAGGGCGAGAGCTGCACCGCGGTCGCGATGTAGATGTCGGAGGTCGCCGGCTGGCCCGCCTGCATCTCCTGATAGAGCTGCGCCGCCATCGGGCCATAGGCCGGACCCGGCGACCATTCGACCGTGATATGCGTGCCGAAGATGCGGTTGATCGCTTCCTCGGCCATCTTCGCGCCGTCCGGCCCGCCGAAGATGTTATTGGTCCAGCGGACGGTGAGCTTGCCTTCCTTGTTCGCGCCCGCGATCGCAGCATCGAGCAGCGGATTCTTCGGCGGCGTTTGCGCATGTGCGACGGTCGCGGCGAAAAGCGCGACGGCGGCGGATAACAGGGCAACAGGTTTCAGCATCTCACTTCTCACGCAGCAGTTTTGCCAATTTCTGATTGTCTTCGTCGATGCCGGGATGGGCGCGCCACCAGGCGATCGGCACGTCGGTGAATTTGACACCTTTCGCGGCCAGTGCAGCGGCAAGCTGGCGCTCATGGCTGTCGGGGAAAGCTTCGAGATCGCCGCCAAAATCGTCCCACACGATGCGCTGCTGTCCCTCATGCGAGAGAAGTGGCCTGGTCAGCACCATCGTCATCGCCAGGCGATTTGCGCCAAGGCAATGGCCGCCACCCGGACCGTCATGGGTTGCTGTCTCCCTCTGTTCCTGTTCCCCGCGCTCAACCCGGTGCAGGGTTTATCGTTATGAGAAAGCTAGCACAGCACCGGCGCTGGTGGGATAGGTGCGAGACGAAAGAAGGCGAAAAAGAGGCAATAAAAGAAAAGCCCCGGATAAACCGGGGCCAGTTTGAACAGGGAGGCTATACGTCTCAGCGACGTAGAAGGGTCCGAAGACCCTCTTTCCGGTTAGCCGGCCCGGAAATGCGCGGCCGCGGATGCAGCACACCAGATTGAAAATGCGCCCGCATGGCCACGCACGCCATCCTAAATATCCTCGTAACACCGTTGCATAAACTGCATCGCTCGGTTGCGCCGTGCATACCGATCTCGTCCAAACAGGCGAGATTCCGCGAGACGGCATCGACCGCTTGTGGCATCGTCGCCCACCAATCACGAAGGAAAGAGGGAGGGATTGAATGGCGCGTCTGGCCAATATCACTGTCGACGATCTCAATGCCGAGCAGAAGGCCGCGCTGGCCCAGCTTCAGACCGTGCTGTCGCAGAACGGTCTCGGCGGCCCTTTCTCGGTGTGGCTGCGCATGCCGGGCATCGGCCCGAAGCTCATCGATCTCTTCGTCACCCATCGCAACCAGGGCAAGCTCGAGAAGCGGCTCTTCGAATTGATGACGCTCGTCGTCATCCGCCACTGGTCGGCGCAATTCGCCTGGTGGGCGCACGGCCCCCGCACCAAGCAACTCGGCGTCGCCGCCGAAAGCGTCGAGGCGATTCGCACGCGCCGCGCGCCGACGATCGCGCGCGAGGACGAACAGCTCGTCTATGACGTGACGACCGAGATCATGACTAAGCAGAAGCTCAGCGACGCCACCTATGCGCGCGCCAAGGCGGCGCTCGGCGAGGCCGTGCTGATCGAGCTGATCTTCGCGATCGGCTTCTACAACATGGTCGGGCATCACGCTCACGAGCTTCGAAGTGCCGACGCCCGACGGCTCGAAGCACAGTTGCGATTGATTCGTCGAGAGGCCTCCTCGCCTACCCTCACCCCTCAAAGGGGAGGCGTAGGGAGGGGGCTATCCGCGCCGCCGTTCTTCCGCTCGGCGACTTTGCGTAAGAGGAAATCGCGGAACACGGCGATGCGCTTCGAGGTGCGCAGCTCTTCGGGATAGACGAAGAACGATTCGAACTCGCCGCCCAGCACGTCGGGCAGCACGCGCACGAGGCCCGACGTCTCGTGCTCCATGAAATCGGGCAGCGAGGCGATGCCGAGCCCGCCTTCGAGCGCGCGCAGGATGGCGTAGAGATTGTTCACCGCGAGGATCGGGTGGCGCTCGTAGCCGGGGCGCGCGCCGGCTTCGAGCAGCCAGTTCGGGTTGCGGATCGGCGGCCGCGAATCCGTGCCGTAGACGATGATGCGATGCTTATCGAGCTCTTCCGGCCGCTGCGGCGTGCCGTATTTCTTCAGATATTCGGCCGAGGCATAGGCGTGATGCCGCACGGTCATCAGATGGCGCTGCACCAGATCGGGCTGGCGCGGCGGCGACATGCGGATGGCGACATCGGCCTCGCGCATCGACAGATCGAGCTCGGCATCGTCGACCACGATCGATGATTTCGATCTCGGGATAGAGGTCGAGGAATTCGCGCACCCGCGGCGTCAGCCAGGCCGAGCCGAAGGCGACCGTCGTCGTGACCTTGAGCGGGCCTTTCGGCCGGTCTTTCGAACTCGGTCAGCATCGCCTCGGTCATCGCGAGCTTCGAGAAGACCTCGCGCGCCGTGCGATAGAGCAGATCGCCTTGCTCGGTGAGGATCAGGCCGCGCGCGTGACGATGGAACAGCGGCACCGACAGGCTTTCCTCGAGCGCGCTGATCTGCCGGCTGACCGCGGATTGGCTGAGGTTGAGCGCTTCGCCGGCATGGGTGAAGCTGCCCGCTTCCGCCACGGCGTGGAAGACTCTCAGCTTGTCCCAATCCATCGGCGTCGACACGGGGCGTCTCTACTCCGCTGCCGCGCGCGAACGGGCCTCGGCAGCCGCCAGAAATTTCTCGGCTTCGAGCGCCGCCATGCAGCCCATGCCGGCCGCGGTCACGGCCTGGCGAAAAATCTTGTCTTTCACATCGCCGGCGGCGAATACGCCCGGGATCTCGGTCGCGGTCGAATCCGGCTTGGTGATGATATAGCCGCCCTCGTCGAGGGTAAGCTGACCCTTGAACAACTCGGTGACCGGATCGTGGCCGATGGCGACGAACATGCCGTCGACTTCGATCTCGCTGGTCTTGCCGGTCTTGATGTTGCTCAGGCGAAGGCCGGTGACGTGTTTCGGATTGTCCGCGCCGAGCACTTCGTCGACCACGCTGTCCCAGATGATCTTGATCTTCGGATGATCGAACAGCCGCTGCTGCAGGATCTTCTCGGCGCGCAGCGTGTCGCGGCGATGGATCAGCGTGACGCTGACGCAGTGATTGGTGAGATAGAGCGCTTCCTCGACCGCGGTGTTGCCGCCGCCGATCACCGCGACCTTGCGGTTGCGGAAGAAGAAGCCGTCGCAGGTGGCGCAGGCCGAGACGCCCGCGCCGCGGAATTTGTCCTCGCTCGGCAGGTTGAGCCAGCGCGCCTGCGCGCCGGTGCAGATGACGAGCGCGTCGGCGATATAGATGTCGCCCGAATCGGCGGTGCAGACGAAAGGCCGCTGCGACAGATCGCACGAGACGATGATGTCGGAGACGAGCTTGGTGCCGACATGCTCGGCCTGCTTCGCCATCTCTTCCATCAGCCACGGGCCCTGGATCACGTCGGCGAAGCCGGGATAATTCTCGACATCGGTGGTGATCATGAGCTGGCCGCCGGGCTGCAGCCCTTGCACCAGGATCGGATTGAGATTGGCGCGCGCGGCATAGATCGCCGCCGTATAGCCGGCCGGCCCCGCGCCGACGATCAGAACTTTCGTGTGGATCCGTTCGCTCATTCAAAAACCGAACATGTGATCGAGGCTGAAGGCCCCGTCTTCCCCCATGACGCCATGATAGCCGAAAAGCCGGCAGGTCGTATCGCGAATGACAATATAGGCGTTCTCGCCGGCTCGTGCCCGAGTCGCGTCGTCGAATATTTCGCGATAGCGCCAGAAGCGCGAGCCCCCACAGGGAATATGGATTTGCTGACGGCCCACTTCGGCGCCCGTCGCATTGGTGAGGATAAGGTCGGTCGTGCTCTGCGCGTGCCACGGCGTCGAGGCCGGGTAGATGAGATGGCAGAGCGTGTCGTGCGGCGCCGCGCCGAGTCGCAAGAACAGCCGCGTCGAGAGTCCCGGCGGCTTGCCGGAATAGGATTGCGGCTCGCCCTTATAGGTCAGCACCGTGTTGAAGACGTGGCTGCCGAAGCTGGTCTCGGCGCGATGGCCGCTGGCGCGATCCTCGTAGCGGAACAGCGCATGCAGCCAGCCATCGGCCGCGTTGCCTGCGCGAAATCGTAGACCAGCTCCATGTGGCCGCCGGCTTGTGGAAATCATCCATCTTCGTCACCCCCGCGAAAGCGGGGGTCCATAGATGCCGCACTGGATTCCCGCTTTCGCGGGAATGACGTGAGGAGAGCATCAATTTCGATCGCCACCGATTCGCGCCGCTGCAGCTTGCCGAAGGAATGCCGCGCCAGCTCCTTGCCCGACGCATCATAGACGAGCAGCGCGATCGGCAATTCCTCCTGCGCGCGCGCCATCGGCGTCGGCAGCGCGAGCGAGCGCCAGCGCTCCGGCGGCAGGATCGGCGCCGGCAGGATGTGACCCTTGCCCAAGAGATTGCCGAGCTCGGCGAGTTTCGGATCGGGCTTCAGATCGGTGCGCTCGACATTCACATGCGCGATGCGGCGGCGGGCCTGTCCCGTCGTCTTATCGCGCCGCACGATCTCGTAGCGCGGCCGCACCATGTATTTGCCGGCGCTGATCTCGATCTGCTGCGGCCAGCGCGCCGTCGGGCAACAGCGACGCGACATCGAGCGCATGGCTCGCGAAAGGCGCGAGCGCGTGATCGAGCGTCGCGCTCTTGTCGTCGCCCATCAGATTGAGGCCGATCGCGCCGGCGGGAATGGCGCAAGGCTGGCTGTTCTGCACCCACAGCGTCACCTGCTCGCCGTGCATCGGGCGCGGGCAGGCCGGCATAGAAATCCGCCGGCCAGGAATTGGCGTCATGCGTGCACGAGAAAGCGCGCTCGCTCGTGCCGCTGCCATACGTATCGAGCGCGTATTTGACGACGTCGTGGCCTTGCGCGCCGATCGCATGGACGAAAAGCTGGCCGGTGAATTCGGGCAAAGCGAAACGCTGCCGCACCGCTTTGCTGTCGATCACGATCGAGGACGCGCCGGGCGCGACGTCCTCGGTCCATTCGGCGATCGTTTTGCCGCTCGCATCGAACAGCAGCAGCCAGAGCTTCAGCGCGGCGCTGCCATAGCCCGACCAGTAATTCGCCGTGACCAGCCGTGTCGACAAGCCGTGCTGCTCGCGGAAGAAGACGAAATTGGTCGCGAAGTTGAGCGGGTCGAGATAGCGCCGCCCGCGCGGCACGATGCTCTCGGGCAGGCGCAGCGCATCGAGGCTCAAGACCGTCGCGCCCGCCGGCAGCAGATGCCGGATCTGCGCGATCGCGCGCTCGGCATCGAAGCCGGCGACGAAGACGATGCGTGCGCCCGAGTCTTTGAGCGCGGTCACCGGCTGCGCCGACTGTGCCGAACACGTTCCGGCCGACGGCGCGTCACGTCCTGGACGAAACATCCGGCGAGATCGAGGCCGCCGAAATCGTAAAGCTCGGCCAGCGCATCGACCTGGCCCTCGAGGTCATAGACCGCGCAGCGCCCTTCCTTGAGGCGGCGCAGCAGATCGGGCGCCGCCGCGGCGGCAAGCGGATGCGTCACCGCCTTGAAAAAGGCGTTGCCGCCGCTTTTGTTGTCGAAGGTCTCGATCTTGAGCATTGCGTCGCAATGACTTAGCAAGCGAGCGCGGCGCTGGCTACTCCAACACCGGCTCCAGGAAGGATTCGCGCGACTCGGCGGCAGCGACGCTGAATTAGGGGCGCGAAAGCGACAAGCGGGCGCCAATCTGTGCGTTTACAGCCGAGTCCCGCTCGATCCATGCCAATTTCCTGGAATTGCTACGGCACCGCTGCATATTTAGCGCATAGGTAATCTCAATTCGTTCGGGTGGTCTGCCCGATTCCATGAATCCCCAACTGATTTAGCGGTGGGCTATGAGCGTGGATGGACGCTCCGTGGTGTTTATTAGCAAGGCAACACCCGGAGACGACGAATTTGTCTTGTGGCTTGCGCCGCGTCTTGAGGCCGAGGGCTATGAGGTTTTTGCCGATATCCTCAGGCTCGAACCCGGCACGCGATGGCGCAGAGATATTACCGAGACGCTGCAAAAGCGTGCGGTAAAGATGCTGCTGTGTTGTCGGAATTCGACTTTAGATGCTACAGGGGTTCAGGAAGAGATCAGTATGGACCTTACATCCGACCACAAAAGACGCCGAACATCCGCATCGGCGTCATCGGCACGGCTTCGGGGATCGGACATTTTCGGGCGTGGGCAGCGCGCATCAAGAAACGTGTCGAAGTACCGCCACCAAAGAGAGGAGAGAAAAAGGACAGGTTACACCTCGCGAATTTTCCAGGAATCGAAGAAGTGCTAGGGGTCAACTTCATTGTCGATGACATCGTCGCGTATACGTTGGACGTGAAAACCGTCGAACTCAGCGACGCGCATCGTCAATCACCATGAGGCGGTACGAAAGACAGCAAGACTGTATTTAGAAAAGGTGCGATTTCACGCTGACAACGACGAGCGCGACATTGACATTTGGATTTTGGTACTCCCGGAAGTGATCTACGAACGTTGTCGCCCACAGGCAAAACGAAAAGGGCTTCCGCTCGTGAAAGGCGATTTCGGCAAGCGCCAAAGCGAGCGGGCGGACCTGCCTCTACTCGAAACTGTAATAGACCAGGCGGACGAAGAGATTTTTGACGACGCGCCCGACTTCCATCGCCAGATTAAGGCGGCGTTTCTCAAAATCGGTAAAACGACACAGATTTTGCGCGAAACAACCCTCGCTCCAGAGGCCTTTCTAAACAATGCGGGTCATCCGATACGCCGCACCCAAGATCCTGCGACGATCGTGTGGAATTTGGCGACCGGGCTTTACTACAAAACCCAACCGATGCCACCTTGGCGTCTGTCCTCTGCGCGTAGCGGCGTCTGCTATATCGGTCTCGTCTACAAGCTTATACCAAATCACCCGAAGGATCATGCCTGCTGTGCCGCGCAGATGTTCCTTCATGAAGGTGATGGCGTCGTCTTTCGTGGCGCCAATGGCCCGTGGAAAACCGACGAGTACGAGTACCATTTGAGACCAGAGGCAGCCAAAAACCTCATTGGAATGGTGCTTGATACCTACAAGGAGCGTCACGACGCTCCTCCGCGGGAACTCTTCATTCACGGTAAGACCAATTTCAATGATGACGAATGGCAGGCTTTCGAGGAGGCGGTGCCTGCCGAAACCAACATTGTCGGCGTAAGAATCAAGACCACGGGCGGAGAGACCAAGCTCTTTCGCGATGGCGACTATCCCGTCCTCCGTGGGACGGCAATGATCCTTGATGAGAAGAACGCCTATCTTTGGACAAATGGCTATGTGCCGCAGCTTGATACGTATATCGGTCCAGAGACGCCTAATCCGCTGTTCATCACTGTCTTACGCAGCAAGCATAAGATGCCGCCAATCGATCTTGTCTTGCGCGACATCATGGGGCTGACAAAGATCAACTATAATTCATGCAACTATAACGATGGCCTTCCCGTAACGGTGCGGTTCGCAAATATGGTTGGAGACGTTCTGACCATGGGATCGGCGCGGGATGCGCAAAAGCAACCGTTTAAGTTTTACGTCTGAGCGAGCCCAATCAGTAGTCACCTCTGTCATACTGGCTCATGCGGCGGCTCTTCTGATCGCCTCGCGCGCGATCGATTTCTATCCCGACAAGGTGCAATAGTCCTTTCGCGAAACCGCGTGCCTTTTGCGGATTTTTCATTGACGAAAGTTCCCTGTTTGTTCTAGCCTGTCATGCGGTGACAGTCGACACACTTGCATACGCCAAGCATCTGGAAGGCGCCGGAATTGACCGTCGCGCGGCTGAAGCTCATGCTGAAGCTATGGCGCATCATGTTTTCCCGCAGCTCGCGTCGAAGGCCGATCTCGAAAAGGCCGTTGCCGTTCTCGAAAAAGCGGTCAGCGATATTACCTTGCGGCTGATCGTGACGATGATCGCCGTCGCCGGCCTCGCCATCGCGGTGACAAGGGCGCTTTAGGTCTCTTATGAGCGAACTGCACCGGATCACCTTCAATCCCGCTCAATGCGGCGGCCGGCCGTGTATTCGCGGTATGCGCATCCGCGTGAAGGATATTCTCGATATGCTTGCGGCCGGCGCGACGGCGGCGGAAATTCTCGAAAGCTATCCGGACCTCGAACGCGAGGACATCCAGGCCAGCCTCGAATATGCGGCCGCGCAGGTCGATCACGCGGTCATGTCGCCGGCCAAGTGAAGTTCCTCGTGGATGCGCAGCTCCCGCCGGCATTGGCGGGTTGGCTGTAGCAGGCCGGACACGAAGCAGCACATGTCAGGGATGTCGGCCTGCGCGACGCGGATGACGCGGCAATCTGGAGCCGTGCGTTAGAGACGGAAGCGGCCGTCATGACGAAAGACGAGGATTTCGTCGCGCGGGCGCGCATAGCCTCGATCTCCAGCAGCCTGTGATCGTTTGGCTGCGTGTCGGCAATACGACCAATCGCGCTTTGCGGGCATGGCTGGATACGCGGCTCGCGGGTACGGTTGAGCTAATCAATCAAGGTCACC
The DNA here is from genome assembly GCA_963731145.1 of uncultured Alphaproteobacteria bacterium. Lineage (GTDB taxonomy): Bacteria > Pseudomonadota > Alphaproteobacteria > ATCC43930 > CGMCC-115725 > CAIKMD01. The sequence goes on from CAVSUX010000001.1 coordinate 148,703, forward strand.
GGCTCGTTGAGGTGATCTAAGCAGCGGCGCCGATCCAAATCGCCGCACGGATTCCCCTCAATCGCAATCCCCACTAGTCTGCGCGCCCATGTCGGTTCGTAGCGACGCAAGGAAAACCACCGCGGCGGAGGCGGAACGCAGCTTTCGCGCCGCGATTTTCATCGTCTTCGCCATTACGGTGGTGCGGCTCCTCTGGATCGCCTCGGGTGCGACCGATCTCTATCCCGACGAGGCGCAATATTGGCTTTGGTCGCTGACGCCGGATTGGGGCTATTACTCGAAGCCGCCGGTCGTCGCCTGGCTGATCGCGCTGACGACCCGGCTCGCCGGCAACGATAACGAGCTCGCCGTGCGCATGGCGGCGCCGCTCTTCCATTTCGGCACGGCGGTGATGATCTATGCGCTGGCGCAGCGGCTCTACGATGTCGCGCACAGCGTTCTGGTCGTCCGTGGTCTACGCGACCTTGCCCGGCGTCTGGGTCTCGGCCGTCATCATGTCGACCGACGCGCCGCTGCTCTTCTGCTGGTCGATCGCGCTCTACGCCTTCGTGCGCGCGCGCGAGCCGCGCGGCGAGACAAGGGGGGGCGGGCCCATAGCGAGCGCTGGTGGTGGCTGGTCGGCATCGCCAGTGGCTTTGGCCTGCTCTCCAAATACGCGATGGCGTATTGGATGATCTCGGCGCTGCTGTTTCTTCTGGTCTATCGCGACGAGCGCCGCCATCTGAAACGCTTCGGCGCGGCGCTGCTGCTCGCGCTGTTGATCTACTCGCCCAATTTCTTCTGGAACTGGTCGCACGGCTTCGTCTCCTATCACCATACGGAGCAGAATGCCGCGCTCGGCGGGGCGCTTTTCCATCCCGATAAATTCCTCGCTTTCTTCGGCTCGCAATTCGGCGTCTTCGGTCCGGTGCTGTTCGGCGCGCTCATATTCGTTGTGTTACGCGCGAGCGCCTGCTCAAAGAGCCGCCGCGCGGCGATGCTCGCCTTCTTCGCGCTGCCGACCCTCGCCATGATGCTGGTGGTGAGCTTCCTCTCGCGCGCCGAGCCGAACTGGTCGGCGCCGACCTATCTCTCGGCGACGGTCCTGGTCGTCGCGTTTCTGCTCGCCGAGATGCCGCGTATCCTCGTCTGGGGCTCGGTCGCGCTGCATGTCGTCGCCGCGGTCGCGGTCGCCGAGGCCAAGCCGCTGACGCAGTCTCGTCGGCTACGACCTGCCCGGCAAATACGATCCGCTGCATCGCCTCAAAGGCTGGCGCCAGCTCGGCACGACCGTCGGCCGCATCCTCGCCGAGAATCCCGGCACGCATCTGATGGCCGACGATCGCGAGCTGATGGCGGCGCTGGTCTATTACGTGCGGCCGCATCCTTTCGACTCGCTCAAATGGAACGGCGACGGCGGCATCCACGATCAATTCGATTTGACGGCACAGCCCGAGAAATTCATCGGGCAGAATTTCCTGCTCGTCTCCTTTCGCAGCAATCTCGACGAGATCATCGGCCGTTTCGCGACGTCCGGGCCGATCGAGCAGGTGACGATTTTCTTGGGCCCGCCGGTCAAAGCCGGCGGCGAGCCGCTGACGCGGGTCTATCAGCTCCGCCTGCTCGGCGATTTCAAGGGTTATCGCTGAGCGTTTCGCGCCGCTGAAGAGCGAGCGGCAGGTGGCGCCGTTTCGCTGCCGCGCAAAAGGCCACGGCGAAAGCGATGCCGATATAAAAGCCGGCGATCACGTCGCTCAGATAATGCTGGTCGAGAATGATGCGGCTTGCCATGACCGCGAGCGCGAGCAGCGCATAAGCGGGCCAGGCGGGCGGATAGATCGCATAGAGCGCGACCGCGAGCGCGGTCACGGTGATGCTGTGGCCCGAGGGGAAGGACCAGGCATTGGCATGCGGGCTGCCCCAGGTGAAGCCGAAGAAATTGTCGCGGAACAGCAGCACCGGCCGGGCGCGGGCGAAGACCGGCTTCAAGATGTCGGCGAAGATGCCGGGCACGGCGACCGTCGCGAAGACGAACCCGGCGCGAATCGCCCAGAGCTGCTCGCGCTTGAGCCAGGCCCAGAGGAAGACGAGACCGAGCGGCACGAGATAGACGCCGCCTTCGCCGAGCCGGGTGATGACGCCGAAGATCGCGCGTGTCGTCGGATCGATCGGCTGCAGCGCGCGCGCCAGCGGGATGTCGATCCATTCGTAAGCGACGGCGAAAGCGATGACGCAGCCGAGCGAAAGCCAGGCGAAGCGCTTCAGCGGAGGCGAGGGATGGCGCAGCCCCTGCCACCAACGCTCGGGCGCATCGCTGCACATGATGAGGCCGTGGAGGCTCCAGGCGATGGCGGTCACGAAAAAGCCCGAGGCGACGATGTCGGAAAGGAAATGCCCGCCTTGCGCCAGACGCATCACGCCGAGCGCCGCGCCGAGCGCGATCGCCGCAACCACACCCTGGCGGCGCCGTGCGGCGCTGCCGGCGAGGAAGGCGGCCGAGACGAGATAGAAGCCCATCGCCGGATCGCCGGCCGGGAAAGAGCAATTGCGCCGGCACTGATCGCTCGGCACGAAGGCCGGGGTGAATTTCTGGGTGCCGCCGAATTGAGTGATCTGCGCCGGCCGGGCGCGGCCCCAATGATCCTTGAAGATCGTGTTGACGGTGAGGCCGGGGCCGAGCGCGAGCGCGAGCAGCAGGAAGAGCGCGGCGCGCGGCGTGAGGCCGAGCACGGCGCGGCGGAAGCGGAAGCTCGCACCGCCGGCGACCACGACCGTGATCGCGAAGGCCCAGACCGCGAGGTTGAGATGCTCATGGGCGAGGCGGAACGGTGCCCAACCGCCGAGGAAGAAGCCGTCGCCCGGCCGGTAGAACAGCCCGCTCGCCCAGAGATCGATGCCCGGCAGCAGGATCAGCCCGCCGCAGAGCAAGAGGAAGCTCCCGCCGAACCAGAGCCAGCCGTGGTGCGCGCCGCGCATCAAATCGCCTTTTGCAAACGCCGGCGGATCTCGGCCGCGGCGCGCGCCGTGTCGTCGAGCGGCGGGTAATGCCATGTCTCGATCGTGCCGTTGAAGGGCCGCGTGATCCCGGCGTCGCGCATGCCCTGGTGGAAGCGCGCGAATTTATCGGAGCCGCCGTCGAGCGCGACGATATGCACCGGCTTGCCGGTGGCCGCGGCCTCGCTGATCATCGACACCGAATCCGCGGTGACGACGATCGCATCGGCGGCGCCCAGCATGCCGAAATAGGGATTGTCGCCGCTGCCGTCCCAGATATAGGCGGGCAGGCCGGCGAGGCGCTTCTGCAGCATCGCGCGCTGCGCCTCGCCGGTGCGGCGCGAGGGCGTGATCGCGAGGCCGACGCCGCTCTTCGCCAGCGCGACGAGCCGGTCGCAAAGCGCGCCGAAGCTTTGCTCGGTCAGACGATAGACGCTGTTGTCGCCGCCGATCAGCACGGCGACCAGCGGGCGCGGCAGCGCGGCGAAGACCGGCTCCCAACGCGCCGCGCCGGCCGCGAGCTTTTCGGAGGTCACGCGATGCACCGCGCCCAGCGTGCGGAACACATTCTCGCCCGGCGCCGGATCGTGGTGCGGCGCGACAATGAGATCGATCTCGCTCCGGGCAAAGCGCGGGTCCTGCACCTGCACCCAGAAGCTCCGGCCGCGGCTCGCGCGTTTCACGAGCCGCGCCGGCGCGACACTGTTGCGGCCGCAGGCGATGACGAGATCGGGCCAGGGCGGCTCCAGCCGGCCGCCGGCCGGATCGAGCGCGAGGCTGGGGGCGAGCCAGAGGCTCGGCGGCAAGTAGCGCCAGGGCGCACGGATGACGAGCAGCTTCTCGGTGATCGGCCAATTCAGCGCCTCGGCCAGGCCGCGGGTCTGATTGGCCATGCCGATCTTGCCGTCATGCAGCGCCCAGACTGTTGGCATTCTCGAAGCCATCTTGAAAGATTATTGCGTCAGGCTAGGCTAGGCAATTATTGGCAAGAAATCGCCTGGATTTGGGAAGTTTTCATGCGCCGCAGCAAGCTTGATCGCATCGACCGCCGGATCTTGCGCGACCTGCAAACCGATGGCCGCATGACCAATGTCGATCTCGCCGAACGCGCCGGCATCTCCGCGCCGCCTTGCCTGCGCCGCGTCCGCGCCCTGGAAGAGGCCGGCTATATCCGCGGTTATCACGCCGAGGTCAATCCCGAAGCGCTCGGCTTTGGCGTCACGGTTTTCGCCCAGGTCGGACTCGCCGACGCAGGCCGAGCCCGATCTCAAAGCCTTCGAGGCGCTGGTCAGTTCCTGGCCCGAGGTGCGCGAGGCGCATATGCTCGCCGGCGAGACGGATTTCTTGCTCAAGATCGTCGCCGCCGATTGGGACAACTATCAGCGCTTCCTGACGACCCAGCTGACGGCCGCGCCCAACGTCACGCATGTGAAATCGTCGCTCGCCATCCGCGCCTCGAAAGCCGAGCCGGGCGTGCCGATCGATACCGACGAATAAGCTATTTGTACAGGACTTTGACGATCTCGTAGGACCGCGCGCCGCGCGGCGTCGAGACCTCGACATTGTCGCCGATCGTCTTGCTGATGAGGGCGCGCGCCACCGGCGAGGTTACCGATAGCCGGCCCTTGCTGATATCGGCTTCGTCTTCGCCGACGATCTGATAGACGGTCTTTTCCTCGGTCTCTTCATCTTCGAGCGTGACCGTGGCGCCGAATTTGATGACCTTGCCGGAAAGCTTCGAGACGTCGATCACCTCGGCCCGGGCGATCTTGTCCTCGAGTTCCATGACCCGGCCTTCGATGAAGCCCTGACGCTCGCGCGCGGCGTGGTATTCGGCGTTTTCGGCGAGATCGCCCTGCTCGCGCGCCTCCGCGATCGCCCGGATGATGGCCGGACGGTCGATGGTTTTGAGTCTCTTCAACTCTTCCTGCAAGCGGTCAAAACCGCCCAAGGTCATAGGTATTTTTGTGGTCATGGGGCGACTCAGAACGATCCTTCAAAATAGGATTGTACGGGGGCGACTTCAAGGCTGCCGGTCCGGAGGGCGTGAATTGCTTGGACGGCGGCACGGGCGCCCGCAACTGTTGTGTAATAGGGGATCTCGTTGGTCAGGGCGGTCCGGCGCAGGCTGAAACTGTCGGCAATCGCCTGTGCGCCCTCGCTGGTATTGACCACGAGCTGGATCTCGCCCGACAGCATCCGGTCGACAATATGCGGCCGGCCTTCCACCACCTTGTTGACCAGCTCGACCTCAAGCCCTGCTTGGCGCAGGAACTGGGCTGTTCCCTTGGTCGCGACGAGGCTGAAGCCCATAGCGATCAGCCGCCGGCACGGCTCGACCACGGCCGGCTTGTCGCTGGTCGCGGACCGAGATGAAGACCCGGCCTTCAAGCGGCAAGATCGACGCCGCTGCCGAGCTGCGATTTGGCGAAAGCGCGCCCGAAATCCGAATCGAGACCCATCACTTCGCCGGTCGATTTCATCTCCGGACCGAGGATCAGATCGACGCCGGGGAAGCGGGCAAAGGGGAAGACCGCTTCCTTCACGGCGACATGCGGCCGCCGCGCTTTGGCTTCGAGTTTGAAATTCGTCAAGCTTCTCGCCGGCCATCACGCGCGCTGCGATCTTGGCGATCGGAACGCCGGTTGCCTTGGCGACAAAGGGCACGGTGCGCGAGGCGCGCGGATTGACCTCGAGCACGTAGACCGTGCCGTCCTTCACCGCATATTGCACATTCATCAGGCCGATCACGCCGAGCGCTTTCGCCATCGCCGGCCGTTTGGCGCTTCAGCTCGGCGATGATCTCGGCCGGCAGCGAATAGGGCGGCAGCGAGCAGGCGCTGTCGCCGGAATGAATGCCGGCTTCCTCGATATGCTCCATGATGCCGGCGATGAAGACATCGCTGCCATCGGCGAGCGCATCGACATCGACCTCGATCGCCTCCTGCAGATAACGGTCGATCAGCACCGGATTGTTGCCCGACACTTTGACCGCATTGCGCCATGTAGCGGGCGAGCGCGGCTTTCTCATGTACGATCTCCATCGCGCGGCCGCCCAGCACATAAGACGGCCGGATGACGACGGGATAGCCGATGCGTTGCGTCACCGCCTCGGCCTCTTCGAGCGAGGTCGCGGTGCCGTTCTCGGGCTGCTTCAGACCGAGCTTGTGCAGCAATTCCTGGAAGCGTCGGCGATCCTCGGCGAGATCGATCGCATCGGGCGAGGTGCCGAGGATCGGGATTTGCGCCGCTTCGAGGGCGGCGGCGAGCTTCAGCGGCGTCTGGCCACCGAGCTGCACGATGACGCCGCGCACCGTGCCCTTGCGTTGCTCGACCCGCACCAGCTCGATCACATCCTCGGCGGTGAGCGGCTCGAAATAGAGCCGGTCGGAGGTGTCGTAATCGGTCGAGACGGTCTCGGGATTGCAATTGACCATGATGGTTTCGATGCCGGCTTCTTTGAGGCTATAGGCGGCATGGACGCAGCAATAGTCGAATTCGATGCCCTGGCCGATGCGGTTGGGCCCGCCGCCGAGGATCACGATTTTGTCGCGCGCTGATGGCTCGGCTTCGCATTCGGGCGGCTGGATGCCATCGCCCTCATAGGTCGAATACATGTAAGGCGTGAGCGAGGGGAATTCGGCCGCGCAAGTATCGATGCGCTTGTAGACTGGATGAACGGCGAGCGTCGTGCGCGCCTCCGCGACGGCGGCTTCAGTCGTGCCGCCGAGCTCGGCGAGCCGCGCATCGGAAAAGCCCAGCGCTTTGAGCTTCAAGAACCCAGTCGCGTCTTTCGGCAGACCACGCTGCTTCACCTCGGCCTCGACGGCGACGATCTTGCGGATCTCCTCGAGGAACCAGGGATCGTATTTGCACGCCGCGTGAATCTCGGCGGTACTGAGGCCGTGACGATAGGCCTGCGCGATGGTCAGCAGGCGATCGGGCGTCGGCTTCGCGAGAGCGCCGCGGATCGCGTCTTTCTCGCCAGTTTCGGCGCCGGGAATCTCGACCTCGTTGAAGCCGGTGAGGCCGGTCTCCATCGAGCGCAGCGCCTTCTGCACCGATTCGGCAAAGCAGCGGCCGATCGACATCGCCTCGCCGACGGATTTCATCGACGTCGTCAGCAGCGGCTCCGCGCCCGGAAATTTTTCGAAGGTAAAACGCGGCATCTTGGTGACGACGTAATCGATCGTCGGCTCGAAAGAGGCTGGCGTGATCTTGGTGATCTCGTTCTTGCAGCTCGTCGAGCGTGTAGCCGACGGCGAGCTTCGCCGCGACTTTGGCGATCGGGAAGCCGGTCGCCTTCGATGCGAGCGCCGAAGAGCGCGACACGCGCGGATTCATCTCGATGATGACCAGCTCGCCATCCGCGGGATTGACCGCGAATTGCACGTTCGATCCGCCGGTATCGACCCCGATCTCGCGCAGCACCGCGATCGAGGCGTTGCGCATGATCTGGTATTCCTTGTCGGTCAGCGTGAGCGCCGGCGCGACGGTGACGCTGTCGCCGGTGTGGACGCCCATCGGATCGACATTCTCGATCGAGCAGATGATGATGCAATTGTCGGCGCGGTCGCGCACGACTTCCATCTCGAATTCCTTCCAGCCGAGCACGGATTGCTCGACGAGGATTTCGTGCACCGGCGAGGCGCGCAGCGCGCCGCGCACCAGCTCGTCATATTCCTCTTTGTTGTAGGCGATGCCGCCGCCGGTGCCGCCCAAGGTGAAGGACGGGCGGATGATCGCCGGCAGGCCGACCAACTCGAGCGCGACGCGCGCATCCTCGACCGATTTGACCAGCTTGCTATTCGGCGATTTGAGGCCGATGCGATCCATTGCCTCGCGGAACAGCAGCCGGTCCTCGGCCTTGGCGATCGCCGCTTCCGACGCGCCGATCAGCTCCACCTTGTGCCGCTGCAGCGCGCCGTTCTTGGCGAGCGCCATCGCCGTGTTGAGCGCGGTCTGTCCGCCCATCGTCGGCAGCAGCGCATCGGGCTGCTCGCGCGCGATGATGCGCTCGACCATGTCGGGCGTGATCGGCTCGATATAGGTCGCGTCGGCGAGACCGGGATCGGTCATGATCGTCGCCGGGTTGGAATTGACGAGGATGACGCGATAGCCCTCTTCCTTGAGGGCCTTGCAGGCCTGCACGCCGGAATAATCGAATTCGCAAGCCTGACCGATGACGATCGGCCCGGCGCCGATGATCAAGATGCTTTCGATATCGGTGCGCTTCGGCATCGCTCAGCTTTTCTTATTCATCGCGTCGGTGAAGCGCTTGAAGAGATAATGGCTGTCCTGTGGGCCGGGGCTGGCTTCGGGATGATACTGTACCGAGAAGACCGGGCGGTCCTTCAAACGCAGTCCCTCATTCGAGCCGTCGAACAGCGAGACATGCGTCACCTCGGCCTCTTTGGGCAGGCTTTCGGGGATGACGCAAAAACCGTGATTCTGGCTCGTGATCTCGACTTTGCCGGTGGCGAGATCCTTCACCGGATGATTGGCGCCGCGATGGCCGATCGGCATCTTCTTGGTCTTGCCGCCAAGAGCGAGCGCCAGGAGCTGATGGCCCAGGCAGATGCCGAACACCGGCTTGCCGCGTTGCGACGAGCTGCTTGATCACCGGCACGGCATATTCGCCAGTCGCCGCCGGGTCGCCGGGCCCGTTCGAGAGGAAGATACCGTCGGGATTGTGGCGCAGGATATCTTCCGCGCTCGCCGTTGCCGGTACGACGGTGACGTCGCAGCCTTCGCTCGCCAGCAGCGCAGGATATTGCGCTTGGCGCCGTAGTCGACGGCCACGACCTTGTGCTGTGGCGCTGCGAGCGTGCCATAGCCTTTGCCTTGGACCCAGCCGGTCTCGTCCCAATGATAGCTCTGGCGGCAGCTCACCTCTTTGGCGAGGTCCATGCCTTCGAGGCCGGGCCAGGCACGCGCCTCTTGCAGCAGCTTCTCGAGATCGAGCTTGCCGTCGGGCGCGTAGCCGAGCGTGCCGTTGGGCGCGCCGCCATCGCGGATGCGTCGCGTCAGCCGCCGCGTATCGACGCCGGCGAGTCCCGATCGAGATCGCGCGATTTCAGCCAGGTGTCGAAATGCTGCAGCGCGCGCCAACTCGACGGCTCGGTGATGTCGACTCGCAGCACGAGCCCACGCGCCGCCGGCGTGATGGTCTCGATGTCCTCGGCATTGGCGCCGACATTGCCGATATGCGGGAACGTGAAGGTAATGATCTGACCGGCATAAGAGGGATCGGTCATGATCTCCTGATAGCCGGTCAAGCTTGTGTTGAAGCAGATTTCGCCGGTGCGAATGCCGGGCGCCCCAAGACCGCGGCCCCAGAAAACGCTGCCATCCGCCAGAACCAGAGCGGCATTCGCGCCTTCGGGGCGCGCGGACGGCAGGGGCGCGTCGGTCATTCTTGCGGTAGGCCTCGTAGCAAAGGTGGCGACCGCCCGCGTCAAAACGCACCGCTCCAAACGCCGGGCGGCGCGACTAGACGGGAGATTGGGCTAGAAGCAGGAGATAGAACGCGGCCAACCTTCCGTCAAGCACAGCGGCGCGCTAATTTCGCGCGAATCGGGATTTTTCGGAGATTCATTGATGCTGCGCGAGCAATTCGGCGAAGCCTTGAAGCAGGCGATGCGCAACAAGGAACAGCTCACGGTCTCGACCGTGCGCCTCATCCTCGCGCGCCTCAAGGAGCGCGACATCGAGGTGCGGCCCAAAGGCAACCCTGACGGCATCGCCGATCCGGATGTCCAATCGATGCTGCAGCAGATGATCAAGCAGCGCCGCGAATCGATCGAGCTCTACGATAAGGGCGGCCGCCCCGAGCTCGCCGAGAAGGAACGCGGCGAGATCGCGATCATCGAGCGCTTCTTGCCCAAGGCGATGTCCGACGATGCGGCCGAAGCCGCGATCAAAGGCGTCATCGCCGCGACCGGCGCGTCGAGCGTCAAAGATATGGGCAGGGTCATGGCCGCGCTCAAAGAGAAATATGCCGGCCAACTCGATCCCTCGAAGTCGAGCCAGATCGTCAAGAAGCTGCTCGGCTAGCGGCTCGCCTTCTCCACAGCTTTCGTCCGTAGTGCGTTTGACGCGCGGGTGTTGGTGACTACACTCGTGCTGCCGTCATGCTGACGGCGATGAATGAAAGCTGAAAGCTTATGGCTTTCCCGCCGCGGTTTCTCGACGAGCTGCGCCAGCGCGTGTCGCTAGCCGAGATCGTCGGGCGTCGTGTGAAGCTGATCCGCCGCGGACGCGAATTCACCGGCCTCTGTCCTTTCCATAACGAGAAGACGCCGTCTTTCAGCGTCGTCGAGGACAAGGGCTTCTATCACTGCTTCGGCTGCGGCGCGCATGGCGATGTCATCGGCTTCGCCATGCAGACAGAGAATCTCTCTTTCCCGAAGCGGTCGACCAGCTCGCGCACCGCGCTGGGCTCGAAGTGCCGCAAGAGACGCGCGAGGAGCGCGAGCGCGCCGAGCGCCAGGCGACGCTGCAAACAACGGTTGATGCAGCTTGCGCCTTTTTCGAGAAGATGCTGCACGGTCCCGAGGGCCACGCGGCGCGCACCTATTTAGAGCGGCGCGGGCTCGACGATGCGACCATCCGGCGCTTCCGCTTGGGCTTTGCGCCCGATGGCCGCGACAAGCTGAAATGCGCGGTGATGAGCGGCATGATGCCCGAGGCGCTGCTGCTCGAGGCCGGGTTGCTGCGCAAGCCGGAAGGCGGCGGCGAGAGCTACGACTATTTCCGCAATCGCGTGATCTTTCCGATCGGCGACCGCCGCGGCCGCATTATCGCTTTCGGCGGCCGGGTCATGGACGATGGCCAGCCGAAATATCTTAACTCGCCGGAGACGCCGCTTTTCCAGAAAGGCCGCAATCTCTATGGCTGGGCGCTGGCGCGCGTCGCTGCGGCGAAGGACCCGTCGGCGATCGTGGTCGAAGGCTATATGGACGTAATCGCCCTCCATCGCGCCGGTTTCACCACTGCGGTCGCGCCGCTCGGCACCGCGCTCACCGAGGCGCAAATCGAAGAGCTCTGGCGCATGGCGCCTGAGCCCGTGCTGTGTTTCGATGGCGACTCGGCGGGCCAGCGCGCCGCGTCACGCGCGCTAGTGCGCGCACTGCCGATCCTGAAGCCCGGCATGTCGTTGCGCTTCGCGATCCTGCCGTCCGCCGAAGACCCGGACAGTCTCATCCTGCATCACGGTGCATCGGCGATGCGCGAGCTACTGGATCGCGCGCAACCGCTTGCCGAGGTGCTGTGGCGACTCGAGACCGCGCATCCGACCGATACGCCTGAGCGCCGCGCCGCGCTGGAAAAGCGGCTCGACAGCCAAGTGCGCCTTATCGCCGATCGCAGCGTGCAGGAGCATTACCGTAATTTCTTCCGCGAGCGCTTGGCCGAGATGTTCGGTGCGCGGCGCGGGCCGATGGGCGGGCGCAGCAAGCCGCCGCGCTTCGGTGCGCAACGCGGGCCCTATCAAACCGGCTTCGGCGACCGCATGCGGGGTCGGCGCTTCGCGCCACCGCCGCCCTGGCGCGAGGCCGCGCCGCAAGGCGATCCGCAGCTCTTGGCGCGCCGTCGTGAGGAGGTGATCCTCGCGCTCGTGCTCAATCATCCATCGCTACTAAACGAAGTCGAGGAGGAGTTCGCCCAACTTGAATTCCTGTCCTCCGACCTTGACAAGCTTCGAAACGCAATCCTAAAAACCCATGCTCCGCAACCCGATCTTGATGTTGAAACGTTGACTCGCCAATTGAAAGACGACGGATTCGCCAAGACGGTCGATCGTGTGTTGTCGGCACAGGTTCTTAACCATGCCGCGTTCGCGCGGGCCGGTGCCGACGTCGAGACAGCGCGGCTGGGGTGGGCAGATACCAAAGGTCGGTTCGAGAAGCGTCGTCTCGGCTTGCAGATCCGAGATGCGGCGCAGGATCTCGCCGGTGATATGAGCGTCGAGAACTGGACGCGGATGCAGCCCTTGCTGGAAGACAAAGACGAGGGCGAAAGTGCTCTTTAAGACGGGGAAGCTAAACTAGGGAATTCGCGGACTGAACAGCGGCTCGCGAGGCGCGACGGGGGATATTGCGGCAAATGCTGGAGTCAGTGAAAGTTTAAGCAAAAGGTGACGGCGGGGCCTTGCTTTGGCATGGCATTCGTTCTTGGCTGAGCGGTATTGCGGGGCGGGACGGAAATGGCGAGCAAGTCGGCGGGTACAGCAGACGTTCCCGAAGGTCGCGAAGAAGCGGCAGAAGCACCTTTGCTCGATGCGGTTGCAGCGACGATCAAGAAGATGGTCGCGCGCGGCAAAGAGCGCGGCTATGTCACTTATGACGAGCTGAACGCGGCGCTGCCGCCCGAGCAAGTTTCTTCCGAGCAAATCGAAGACACGATGACGATGCTCTCCGAGCCTCGGCGTCAATGTCGTCGAGAGCGAGGAAGCGGACGAGGGCGACGAGGAAGGCGACGGCGAAGGCAGCGGCGGCAACCTCAACGACGAGGATATCGGTCGCACCGATGATCCCGTGCGCATGTATCTGCGCGAGATGGGCTCGGTCGAGCTTTTGTCGCGCGAGGGCGAGATTGCGATCGCCAAGCGCATCGAGGCCGGCCGCGAGATGATGATCGGCGGCATCTGCGAGAGCCCGTTGACCATGCGCGCCTTGATCGGCTGGCGCGACGCGCTCAACGAAAACCGTATGCTGTTGCGCGACATTGTCGATCTCGACGCGACCTACGGCAACAATGCTTTCGAGACCGAGGAAGCCGCAAAGCGAGCCGCGGTCGCCAATGGCGAGGCGCCGGAAGCCGTCGAGGCGGCGGCCGATGCCCAGGCGGAGACGCCGCCCGAAGGCGCCGATGGCGAAGACGCCGATGCCGAGGAGAACGCGATCTCGCTCGCCGCGATGGAAGCCGAGCTCAAGCCAGGCGTGGTCGCGATCCTCGACGAGATCGCCTCGCTCTATAAGAAGCTGCAGAAGCGCCAGGACACACGGCTCAAATCGCTCAACGAGGGCGAAGAGCTGGGCAAGAGCAGCGAACGCAACTACGACAAGCTCAAATCGCAGATCGTTGAGGCGACGAAGAATGTGCGCCTCAACAATGGGCGCATCGAGCAACTCGTCGATCAGCTCTACGGCCTCAACCGCCGGCTTGTGACCGCCGAGGGCAAGCTCTTGCGCCTCGCCGAGGCCGCCGGCGTGAAGCGCCAGGACTTCCTCAACCATCATGTCAGCTTCGAATTGGCGCCCGATTGGCTGTCGCAGGTGAAGCGCCTCCATGGTAAAGGCTGGTCGGGGCTGGCGACCAAACACGCCAACGACGTGAAGACGTTGCGTGGGGAGATCGTCATCGTCGCGGGCGAGGCGGGGGTGCCGCCGGTTGAATTTCGCCGTATCGTTCAGACCGTGCAGCGCGGCGAGCGCGAAGCCGGCCGCGCCAAGAAGGAGATGGTCGAGGCCAATCTCCGTCTCGTCATCTCGATCGCCAAGAAATACACCAATCGCGGCCTGCAATTCCTCGACCTGATCCAGGAAGGCAATATCGGGTTGATGAAGGCGGTCGATAAATTCGAATACCGCCGCGGCTATAAATTCTCGACCTATGCGACCTGGTGGATTCGTCAGGCGATCACCCGCTCGATCGCCGATCAGGCGCGCACCATCCGCATCCCCGTGCACATGATCGAGACGATCAACAAGCTGGTCCGCACCTCGCGCCAGATGCTCCACGAGATCGGCCGCGAGCCGACGCCCGAAGAGCTCGCCGACAAGCTGATCATGCCGCTCGAGAAAGTGCGCAAGGTGCTGAAGATCGCCAAGGAGCCGATCAGCCTCGAGACGCCGATCGGCGACGAGGAAGATTCGCATCTCGGCGATTTCATCGAGGACAAGAATGCGGTGCTGCCGGTGGACGCGGCGATCCAGGCCAATCTGCGCGAGACGACGACGCGGGTACTCGCCTCGCTGACACCGCGCGAGGAGCGCGTGTTGCGCATGCGTTTCGGCATCGGCATGAACACCGATCACACGCTCGAAGAGGTCGGCCAGCAATTCTCGGTGACGCGCGAACGCATACGCCAGATCGAGGCGAAAGCGTTGCGCAAGCTCAAGCACCCCTCGCGCTCGCGCAAGCTCCGCAGCTTCCTCGATACCTGACGCCGTCGGCGTCAGCTATCAGCCGCCGGCTTTTGCCTGTAAGTTGGCGGGCGATGCTCTTCGCCTTCGGGGGCCTGTAGTTCAGTGGTCAGAACGCGCCGCTCATAACGGTGTTGTCGCAGGTTCGAATCCTGCCGGGCCCACCAATCTTTTCAAGGTTTGGGAATCCACCAGCCCCTCGTCGTCGGGGCCGCGGCACGCAAACGGCACGCAATCAACGGGCTCGGAGTTGCGATAAAGCGGGCGTTCTGGCCTTCAGTTCCTGCCGAATGGAACTCACAGTCCCGCTTGATACGCCCGTCCTGCGCACCACCTCCGCATGTGGGACGCCGGCGAGAATGAGGAAACGGACTTCCTCGCGCTTGCGCTCGCCGATCTCTCTCTGACGCAGTGCGAAGACACCAGTGGCGAGTTCGGCAGGATCAATTTCGGGACTGTCAATCTTTGCGCGCTTGAGGTGACTTCGTATCTCGACCATGACGGTCTCAGCCGCCGAGACCGCGTCTTCCAGAAAACCAGGCTCGTATGGCGCGTAGATCGAGGTGGTTGCCGCTGCGCCGTCCGGCAAATGTCCCAAGAACAGGCTGATCTGTTCGGTCGGGACCCGACGTTTGCGCATCTCACGCGCCATGCCGTGCCGGATCGAGTACGCGGTCACCCTTTGGTCCAGACCCGCCTCAGCTCTCGTCAATCGCCACATATGCAAAATCGAACGTACCGGCTTACCACGATAACTTACGTAATGGCCGCTCGGGCCCACATCACGCTGCAGCCACGGCAGTAGCGTCGGAGTTACCGGCACGATCGGACGAAACTTTTTGTTCTGCGTCCGGCCGATAGGATTGAGATCGAGCAGCCGGTGCTGCCCATCGAATTGTGGGGGCTCGAGATCGAGAATAGCAGCCGGGCGAGCAAGAGTATTCGTAGCGACCAATAGAAACATAAGCATGTGCCGAGAATGCGCGGCGTCCAGAAGCAGAGCGATTTCCGCAGGCGACACGGGCCGCCCGCAACTTTCGACGGGCGGGTCTTGAGCTTGGCATCAGTGCATCGGCACTGAGATTCAAGAGGTCGCCGCAGACGCAGAGAAACTGTTCGCCTTCGCTGGTCAAGACGAGGCGGTGCCCCACCCAATCAAAGAGCCTGAAGCCGAGGCTCGCGTTCCCAAATTGCTGCTCTGTCGAGACAATGCCGGCTGCGCAATACACAAATGCTGCGCCGCTTTTGAGACGGTTCCCAGTTTTGGCACGATGCGGAGGAGTGGACCAAGATCAGCTCCGCTGCGCTGTCTCTCGCGCGGCGTTCCCAAACCCGGACTTGAGTCTAAAAGGGGGACGCGGTATCTCCCAGTCGTGCTGTACTGGGCCTTTGCTCCTTCGAGTCCTTGTGTGCTGAGTTCCTTCTCGATCCTCCTTGCGACACTTGCGCCTTACGCCGAAACCTTGTTGCGAGCCGTCGTCGGATTGATGCTGGTGCCGCATGGCTTGCGCGGCTCTTTCGGTTTTTTCCCCAATACGGGCGTCCGGCGCGATCCCGGTCGCTCGGCCTTCGCGCAATTCGCCGGCTCGCTCGAGCGGCAAGGCTATCGTCCGAGCTATTTCTGGGCGGCGCTTGCTTGTTTCATCCAGATGGTCGTCGGGCCGTGCCTCGCGCTGGGGCTGCTCACCCATCTCGCCGGGCTGATGGCGGGCGGTCTCTTGCTGCTCGGTGCTTATTGGCACAAGCGCGCCGGGCACGGCTATTTCTGGAATACGCAGGGCGTCGAGTTTCCGCTGATGTGGGCGCTGATCGCGCTGTTCTTCGCCGTCAAAGGCGGCGCCGGCGGCTTCGCGCTCGACTCTCTGCTGTTTTAACGCCGCCCGCTCAGACGTTGGCACGAAACGCCGGCATCACTTCCTTCGCGAACAGCGTCACTGATTGCTGCACACGCTCGAAGGGCATATCGCCGAAGGCGAAACGCCCGATCACGTAATTGGTGCCGGTCTCGGTAACGATGCGATCGAGCTTTTGACGTACCGTGTCGGGCGAGCCGATGACCAGCATCTCGCGCTTGGCCGCTTCGTCGTAGGTGCTCGGAAAATGCAGCGGCAGCGTGCCGTAGCGGCGGAAGAGCTCGGCGTTGCTGTCGAACCAGATCGCATAGGCGCGGCGCGCGGTTTCCTCAGCCTTCGCGTCGCTATCGGCGACATGGATATGCCGTGTGGTGCCGAGTTTCGTCGCCAGCGGCTCGCCGCCATGGGCGCTGTTCCATTCCCGAAGATAACTGTCGACGATCGACTTCACCCGCACGCTCGGGCCGTTCATCACCGCATTGATGCGATTCTTCGCGGCCCAGGCCGCCGATTCGGGGCGCGTGACGCCGTACCAGAACGGCGGATGCGGCTTTTGCAACGGCTGCAGGGCCATCGGCACGTCGGTGTAGGTGTAATACTTGCCCTCGAAATCGAGTACCGGCTTGGTCAGGCCGAGTTGCAGCACCTGGAGCGCTTCCGGGAAGCGTTTGCGCGCCTCGAGATGGCCGACGCTGAAGCAGCCAAGCTCATAGGGCGACTGGCCGCGGCCGATGCCGACCTCGAGCCGGCCGCCGCTCAGCTGGTCGAGCATGCAGATCTCTTCGACGAGGCGTAGCGGCTCGTGCACAGGTAGCACGTAGACCATCGGCCCCATGCGCAGGCGCTGCGTTCGCTGTGCGACAGCCGAGAGGAACACGCTGGGCGACGGCGCCATGCCGAGCGACGAGCCGTGATGCTCGGCGAGGTGATACGCATAGAGCCCGATCTCGTCATAATTCTCGATGAGCCGCAAACGATTGCGATAATGCTCGCCGAGCTCGAAGCCGCCGCGATCGAGATGGTCGAAAACGCCGAAATCGACTTTCATGATTTTCCTTGCCGCCGGCGGGATCAATCCGCCAACACGTCTTTCAGAGCGATCTTGTTCTTGATGAGGCCGAGGCCGTGCACGGCGTCGATCCACCATTGCATCTGCGCCGCTGTTACCTCCGCGGTAAGATCGACGATCCGCGTATTGAGAGCGACGGCTTCGGGCAGCTTCAGATAGGTGATCTGCGTCCGCTGGGCGCCTTCTTTGTTGTGATCGATCCAGGTCAGCGCCTCGCGGATGGAAGCGCGGAAGGCCGGCGCGACCTCGGGATGCGCGGCCATATAGCCGCGCGTCATCGCCCAGGCCGAATAGACGGTGAATGGATCGGCGAGGTCGGCGAGGAAGTCGCCGACTTTCACGCCGCTTTTCGAGGCGAGGATCTGTCCGAAGAACGGCGCCGCCGCGACCGCCGCGTCGGTCGCGCCGCTGCGCAGCGCGTCGTTCATCTGATTGATCGGCACTTCGACATAGGTAACGTTGTTCGGTGTGACTTTGCGATCCTGCAGCCATTTCATGAAGGCGATGTGATAGGCGCTTTGCAGGCCGGGCATGGCGACCTTCTTTCCCTTGAAGTCGGCGGGCGCGGCGATCTTCGCTTCGGGCCGCGCCAGGACGCCGCCGGTTGTGTCGTGCTTCGACTGGCCGTTCGCGCCGGCGACGATCGCGATATCGGCGCCGCCCTCATCGGCAAAGAGAACGATCGGCGGGCTGAGGCCGGCGACCTGCGACGTGCCGGCGATCAGCGCCGCGGGCTGGTTCGATCCGACGGCGATGAATTGCAAGGTCACGTCGAGGCCGTGTTCCGTAAAGATGCCCTGGTCCTTGGCGACGAAAGCCGGAATCCACGGATAGCCCGGTCCATAGCTCACCGTGATCTTGGTTTGCGCGTGCGCGGGCAACACCAGCAACAAGAGCGCTGCGATTGTCGATGCAACCCGTCCCATATTCCCCACCCTGATGCGACCGCCGCTTTCGGATACGGCTAGACGGAAGCCTGATAGGTCTCCGGTTTCGCCATCATGCGCTCGGCGACCGCATCGCGCCAAGCCTTAACGTCGCGCGGCAATTCCAACGCGACCGGGCGATAGCCGTAATCGTCGGGATTGAGTCCCGGCGGCTCGTTGCCTTCTTCGAGCGCACGCGCCGCGACGATGAGACGATGCCGCGCCTGCGCGATGACGAGATCCGAGGCGGAGAGATTCTCCTGCGTGCGATCATAGAGCGGCCCCATGCTCTCGGTCATCGCGAGATCCTGGGCCTGCAGCTTCTTCACGCCCATCCACGGCTGCCGCGGCTTCGGCGCGCCATCGCCGGCATAGTCATTCGCTGCATTCTGCAGCGGCCCGAACGTCGCGGGATCGACCTGCGCATGGATATCGCTGCCGCCCTGCATCTGCTGGCGCTCCGCCTCGGTCAGCGGGCGCCCGGGATGCCATGAGAAGGTGAACACCCAGCAACTCTCATTATCGATCGGGACCCACGCGTGACCCGCTTGCGGATTGTCGCCGCCGATCGGCCAATTCGTGTAGCCCGGCAGGAACCACTGGTTGACGCGCCAATAGCAGGTCTCCGCCTCGGCATCGCGCTTGGCGGCGAGCAGCATCCCCGCGGGCATCGCTTGCGTTTCCAGCTTCGGTTGCGGCTCGCGCATCGCCCAGACGGCCGAGCGATTGCGCGGATCGGTCGCGCGCTGGCGCAGCAGATCGTTGTGCAGGATGCTGAGATGCGCGCTGTCGAGATCGCCTTCCATGCCCTGCGTCCAGTGGCAGCGCTGGCGCCGCTTGGAGACATAGACATGGCTCTCGGGCACCGTCAGCCATTCGAGCGCGGGCAGCGCCGGCTGCTTGTCGCGCGGGCCGAGATAGGCCCAGACCACGCCGTTCTTCTCGATGCAGGGATAGGCCCGATGTTTGACCTTGTCCTTGAATTGCGTTTGCGGCGGCTCGTTCGGCATGTCGATGCAATGGCCATCGAGATCGTATGTCCAGCCGTGGTACCAGCAGCGCAGCCCGCAATTCTCGTTCTTGGCGAAAAAGAGCGACGCGCCGCGATGCGAGCAATGCTCTGCCAGCAGCCCGACCTTGCCCTCGGCCGTACGGAAAGCGACCAGATCCTCCGCCATGAGCCGCACGCGAACCGGCGCGCCGCCGGCGACGAGCTCGCGTGACAGCAAGGCCGCCATCCAATAGCGCCGCAACAGCTTCCCCATCGCGGTGTCGGGACCGGTCTCGGCGAGCAGCAGATGATCCTGGAGCTTCATCGCATACGCTCCTTCAATGAAGAGACGGAAAGCCGAAGAGCTCGGCCGGATTGTCGACGAACAGCTTGCGGCGCCGCGCCTCGTCGGGAACCCAGGTCGAGACCAGATCGACGAGATCGGCATCGTTCGGCATCGGCTTGGAATAGCCGGGATGCGGCCAATCGCTGCCCCATAAAATCCGATCCGGATAACGCTCCACGACGTGGTGGATGAAGGGCAGGGTGTCGTCGAACGGGAAATTCTCCTGTTGCGAGAAGCGCGCGGTGAGCCTGACCCAGCACCGGCCGGTATCGAGGCATCGGCGCACGAAGCGGAACTCCGCGCTGTCGAACGCCTTTCTCGCTCGACGGATTGCCGAGATTGTCGAGAACGAAGCGCCCCTTTTGCGCGAGGATGGAATCGCTCCAGGCCGCGACGTCGTTGGCATCGGTCAAAAAATATTGCGGATGCCAGCCATGCTCCACGCCGCGTTGCAAAGTACGCAGATCGAGCTCGGGTGTCGCGCGGCGCGCAAAGCGCATGCCGACCGCGCCGGCTTTCGTCAGAATCTCGGCTCGCCATCGGTGATGTCGGGCGCCGGCGACGTCACGCCGCGCAAGCGCTCGGGCGCGCTTGTGAGCGCATGCAGCATGAATTCATACATGAAACCATTCTGAAACGACTGCGTGACCACGCCGCGCGACAGGCCGAGCGCTTTTTGCAGCGCCAGCAGATCATCGAGGGTTGAGTCCTCCATCTGATGACCGCGATTTGGTGCAAGCGGAAAGCGCTTTTGCGGTCCGTAGGTGTGGAAGTGGCAGTCGGTAGCGCCGGGCGGCAGGATCAATTTTGGCGCGTGCAGGTTGCGATCGGGCGCCGGCGCTTTGCTGGGTTCGCTCATGATTCGCTATGATGTGAAGCAGAAACGCGGCGTCTGTCAATGCGGCGGGGCCAACTTGCCTCGCTGTCATGGGGCGGCTAAAGCAACGGCACGTTCGAAGAAGAAAGGCAATCGTTATCATGGGGGACGTTCTCGGGCTCGGGCTCACACACTTTCCGCCGATGACCGGTCCCGATGTGCAGCTGCCGGGTTTTCTCGAGCGCCTGTTGAAGAATCGAAAATCCCGCAAGCGGCGAAGGATCCGAAATCCTGGCCCAAGCTGATGCAAGACGAATGGGGCGGCGATCGCGGCCTCAAGGCGTCGACTGAGCATCGCCGGCGGATCGTCGAGGCGACGCAGGCGACACGCCGCGCGCTCGATGACTTCAATCCCGATTTCGTCGTGATGTGGGGCGACGATCAGTACGAGAATTTTCGCGAGGACATCGTTCCGCCTTTCTGTGTCTTCGCTTTGGGCGAGGTCGCCAACCATCCGTTCGACGAGCACAACGAGCGCCGCCAGGTGAATGTGTGGAACGAGCCGAAGGACAAGACCTTCGTCGTCAAAGGCCATCGCCGCGGCGCCAAGCACCTCGTCACCGCGTTGATGGAAGAAGGCTTCGACATGCCTTACGCCTATACGCTGAAGCACGAGCAGGGCCTGGCGCGCGCTTTCATCAACACGCTGCTCTATCTCGACTACGATCGCGACAAGGGCTGGCCCTATCCGTTGGTGCCGTTCCATGTGAATTGCTACGGCTCGAACGTCATCCGCGCACAAGGGGTCGCCGGCCACCTCGCGCCGGGCGAAGTGGCGGAGGCCGATCCGCCCGGTCCGACGCCGGCACGGTGCTTCGACCTCGGCGCCGTGGTCGCGCGCGCCATCAAGGCCAGCCCGTGGCGCGTCGCGCTGGTCGCGTCGTCGAGCTGGTCGCACGCCTTTCTGACGGAGAAGACCAACTATATCCTTCCCGACATGGAGGCGGATCGCCGCAACTTCGAGCAACTGAAGGCCGGGCGCCTCAGCGAATGGCGCAAGCTCACGACCGCAGATATTGAAAGCTCAGGACAGCACGAATTCCTGAATTGGGTCGTGCTCGCGGGCGCCATGCACGAGCTCGGCATGAAGCCGCAGATCGTCGACTGGATCGAGACGTATATCTTCAACTCCAACAAGTGCTTCGCGATCTTTAATTCCTGAGGGACCATGCCGATCGAACGCCGCGTCGACGTCCACCATCATTTCTATCCGCCGCAATATCTCAAGGCGATGAAGACCGTGCCGGGCCGCGAAGGCGGCGGCGCCGCCTTTCCGGGCGTGGCGCAATGGACGACGGCGCGCACCATCGAGGAGATGGACAAGCACGGCGTGACCACGGCGGTGCTGTCGCTGTCGCCGCCCGGCCCGCGCATGCTGGACGTCGAAGGCAATCGCAAGCTCGCGCGGCTCTGCGGCGAATACGCGGCGCAGATGTCGCGCGACAATCCCGGCCGGTTCGGGCTGTTCGCGCCGATGCCGATGCCCGATGTCGACGGCACGCTGAAGGAAATCGCCTACGCGCTCGACGTGCTGAAGGCCGACGGCATCGGGCTGATGACGAGCTACGGCGACAAATGGGTCGGCGATCCGGCTTTCGATCCCGTGTTCGAGGAGCTGAGCCGGCGCAAGGCGCTCGTCTACATCCATCCGCTCGCGGCGAATTGCAGCCTCAGCCTGATGAAATGGGTGCCGGATGCGCTGATCGAATACCCGCACGACACCAGCCGCGCGATTTGCAGCCTGATGTTCAGCGGCTCGCTCAACCGTTATCCCGATATCCGCTTTATCTTCTGCCATGGCGGCGGCACGATTCCGTCGCTCGCCGGGCGCATCACGCATTCGGGCTCGAACCGCGCCTTCCTGTCGCAAGTGCCGAAAGGCATCGATTACGAATTGCGCAAGCTCCACTACGATGTCGCGCTCGCGTCGTTCAAGCCGACGCTCGCCGCGCTCTTCGCCTACGTGCCGATGTCGCAGATATTGCTCGGTAGCGATTATCCGTTTTCGTCGATCGGCTTGTCGGTTGAAGGCTTGAACGAGATGGACCTGACGCAGGCCGATCTCGATGCGATCTATTGCAGCAATCCCGAAAGGCTCATCCCGCGACTTCGTTCATGAGGCGTTAGTCTCGCCTAGCGCACGCCGTAGTTCTTGAACTTCTGCGGCGTGTCGTCGCCCCACTGCGCGCGCAGATCGGTGACCGGCGCGAGATTCGAGCCGTTGGCGACGTTCAGCACGTCGGTGTCGGTCCAGTGCTCGTGCACGCGGCCCCACGGATCGCACCAGTAATCGAAGATCTGCGCGCCGAGCTCGTGGCGGCCGACGCCCCACATATGCTCGTACTTTCCTTTCGACAGAAGATATTGGTGGCCGAGCATCACGTCGTCGACATCCTCGACCTCGAAGGAGAGGTGATTGAGCCCGACCTTGTCGCTCTGCCAGGCAAACAGGACGTGATGATCGACATAGTCCGCTCCGCGGTCGCAGCGATTGAGCGAGGCGATGACGTTTTCCTTGCTGCCGGCGTAGATATCGTCGGAGGCGATGAAGCCGAAATTCTCGCGATACCAGGCGAGCGCGCGCTTGAGGTTCTTCGAGAGGATGACGCTATGGCCGACGCGCTTGACCTGCGACGGGCGCGGTTTCAGCCGCGTCAGCGCGCCCGCGCGCGCGTTCTTGTCCGAGCCGCGGTTGAGCGTGATCTTTTGCACCGCCAGGGGCGGCGAGGTCGCGACGCCGTGCACGACCTCGATCGCGAAGCCGTCGGGATCGGTCAGCCGCACGCGATGGCCGCCGCCGGGCTCGTCGATCGGCTCGACCTTGGAGGCGCCTTCGACGCGCGCGATCTTCTCGAGATCGTCGCGGCTGGCGGCGTAATAAGCCCAACCGACAACCTGCGGGTCGCCTTTTTCCGTGATGTGAATGTGATGCGCCGGATCGGAGCCGCGCATGTAGAGTGCGTCGGCGGTCCGTTCCGTGCGCGTCATGCCGAAATCGGTCAGGAATTCTTCCATGCGGTCGAGATCAGGCGCGCGCATGCGCCCCCACGCGATGTCTTGGACCTTGATGACCGGCATTTCCGCTTTCCTCCAACGATATGCGCGACATTAGCCGCCGCCGGCGCATCCCGCCACTCCACACAGTTGTGGGCCGATCGCAAAACACGCATGCCGGTTTGCGCGTTGACCGCAAACCGCGACCGTACTACGAGGCGCGTCACGGAAAACACATGGGGAGGGACCAATGGCCGACGGCGACAAGCGGCAGATTACCGATGAAGAGCTCGCGCTACGGCGCAAGCTTGCGATCATGTGCCGCGTTCTCGGCATGCAGCAATCGATCGGACTTTACGGCCACGTTTCGATTCGCGTTCCGGACACCGACATCGTGTTGATGACGCCGGGCGCCGGCACGCGCAAGAACCGCGTGCGGCTCGACCAGATTTTCGTTTTCGATATGAGCGGAAAGATTCTGCAGCATCCGGGCGGCGACCGTCCGATGCAGATTCCCGCCGAGTGGCGCATCCACACGCAGATCCACAAGGATCGGCCGGAGATCGGCTGCATCGCGCATCTGCACGCGCACGCCTCGACCTTGATGGGCGTCGCCCGACGCGAGATCGTGCCCGTCTTTTCGCAGGGCGGCTT
This sequence comes from uncultured Alphaproteobacteria bacterium, assembly GCA_963731145.1. Taxonomy (GTDB): domain Bacteria; phylum Pseudomonadota; class Alphaproteobacteria; order ATCC43930; family CGMCC-115725; genus CAIKMD01. Next base: position 172,533 of record CAVSUX010000001.1, read on the forward strand.
CCTCTATGGCGGCATTCCGACCTGGGACGATCCGCGCATGGTGCTCGACGACAAATCGGCGGTCGTTCTCTCGCAGACGCTGGGCAAAGCCGTCGCGTGCCAGATGCGCGGGCACGGCTCGGTGGTGGTCGGCGAAACGCCGGAGCAATGTCTGCAAGCCTGTACCTTCATCGAGGAAAACGCGCAGTATCAGATCGAGGCGGAAGTCCTCGGCGGCGCCAAGCCGTTCCCGAACGAGCTTTGGGAACAACTCATCGCCGAGCGGCGCGGCGGCCGCGTGGGCGGTGGCGGCACGATGCTGCTCTGGAACTACTGGGCGCAGATCGTCGAGGAAGAAGGCGTCCCGCTCTAAGCGCTCGTCCCGCGCGAACGCTGATGCGGCCTGATTCGATCGCGGCGATGGCGCGGTCGGATCAGGTCGATGATTTCTCGGCCTCCGTCGTCTCCAAGCCGAAGCGATCGCCGAAATCGAAGGCGTCGTCGTGCTGGAAGCCGTCGTAGTATTGGAACTCCCACCAATTGCCGTCGAGATCCTCGAAATAGAACGAGTAGACCCCGTGATGCTGCTCGGGGTCTTGAATCTGGCCGATCTTATAGGTTTCTTTCAGCTCCTTGGCGCACGCATGCGCTTGGTCGATCTCTTTCTTGCTGCGCAGCTCCAAGCCCCAATGCTGATGCATATAGGCGCCGCGCGCCTTGTCGCCGGCTTCCCAGGCGACGATATGAAATTTCATTCCGCAACGCACAAAGATTGCGCGCGGTCCTTGGCGCACGCATTCGAGCCCGAGGAATTCCTCATAGAAGCGGCGCGATTCTTTAATATTACGAACTTGTAATGTACCATGCGACAGCAACACCGGTTTGTTGATCGCGGTCGGTTGGCGCGGTTCGAATGCCGCATCGGGGATTTCGAGCACGCTTTCCATGGCACAACTCCGTCGCTGCTATCTGCTTGCGCCGAACTCTAAGGCGTGACGCGCTTGCGCTGCAAGCCGCAGTATCGGATATAGAGCATGGGGAGGAACCGATGGCGGACGCACGTCTCAGTTTTGCATGCGGGCTTTATGACCGCGTGTTGCCGCTCTATCGCGGCTTGGTGAAGCCGGAAGGCATCGATCTCGACTTTCAGGCGATCGACGATCCGCGGCAAGTGTTCGATCGCATGGCGAAGGGAGATTTCGACATCGCCGAGATGTCGAGCTCCGAGCATACCACCCGTGTCGCTAACGGCAATCGCGATTTTGTCGCGATTCCGGTGTTCGTGTCGCGAGTTTTTCGCCACAGCTTCATCTTCTACAATCGCCATCGCGGCATCGCCTCGCCGAAAGGCCTCGCGGGTAAGCGCATCGGCATCTCTGCCTACGGACAAACCGCCGCCGTGTTCATCCGCGGCTTGCTGCAGCACGAATACGGCGTCGATCTTTCGAGCGTTCATTGGGTGCTCGGCACGATGAACGGCAGCGGCGGCCATCTGCAAATCCCGAAATTGTCGATACCGATCGACATCGAGATCGATAGATCGGGTAAATCTCTCAGCGACCTGTTGGCCGCCGGCGCGATCGATGCCACGCTCGGCGCGCTCGTGCCCGACAGCTTCGGCCGCCATCCCGACGTCCAGCGGCTGTTTCCGGATTTTCGCGCCGCGGAGAAAAGCTACTACCGCAAGACGCATATCTTCCCGATCATGCACCTGATCGCGCTGCGCCGCGAAGTGCATGAGAAATATCCTTTCGCCGCGGCGAGCCTCTATACCGCGCTGAACCGCTCGAAAGAGCTCGCGGCCGAGCGCATGCGCGAAGTCGGCGCGCTCGCCTACATGCTGCCCTGGCTCGCCGATTACATTCACGAGACCGACGACGTCTTCGGCAAGGATCCGTGGCCCTACGGCGTCGAGCCGAACCGCGCGACGCTCGAAGCGCTGGTCGCCTATATGGCGGAGCAAGGCCTCATTCCGGCCGCGCCCGCGATCGAATCGCTTTTCGTTCCTAATCTCGGGGTGAGGTAAGTCATGCGGCGTATCTTTTTGTCCATTGTTGCGCTTTTCTCGCTCGTCGCGGGGGCGCAGGCCGAAGGACAGGCTCCCGAGAAGATCATCTTTGGCTATGGTCCTGGCAGCGCTTGGGCCGCGGCCTGGATCGCGCAGGACCGGGGGATTTTCCAGAAGAACGGATTGGAGGTCGAATTCTCGTTCGTCTCCGGCGGTCAGCTTCAGGCGGCGACGTTGATCGCCGATGCCGTCAACATCGTCGGCAACAATCCGACCCAGATCCTGCTGGCCGATGAATTGGGCGCCGATCTCGTCATTGTCGCCGGCGCCGACGGGCAGACGAAAGAGAACGCCTATAGCGGCGTCGCCTACAACACGAAGACGATCGCCAAGCCGTCCGATTACGTCGGCAAGAAGGTCGCCGTGCCGGGGCTGCAAAGCTTGATGCACATCGCTTTCCAGATGTGGCTCAAGACCAAGGGCGTCGATCCCAAGCAGGTAAGCTTCGTCGAGACACAGATGCAGAACATGCCGGATCAGCTCGCCACCCATCAGATCGACGCGGCCGTCTCTTCGCCGCCGTTCCTAGACGTGCTGGCCAGCAAGCCGGACGCGAAGGTGCTCAACTTCACCGCCCAATTGCCGCAGCCTGATTTCGTCGATGCCTTCTACATGGCGAAGCGCGAATGGACGAAGGCGCATCCGAAGGCGCTCGCGGCGTTCCGCGCGTCGATCCGCGAGGCGACAGACATGGTCGTCAAAAATCCCGAGATCGTCCGGCCCGAGCTGGTGAAATACCTGAAGATGAAGCCGGAAGACGCGCAAAAGGCGTCGCTGCCGAATTATTTTTTCGACGTGACGCCGCCGATGATGCAGTTCTGGATCGACGCGGCGCATGAGTTCGGCGTGACCCGTAAGACGATCAGCGTCGACGACGTTTTGCTGAAATAGCCGCACGGGAGGCCGGCATGGCGCGCTCGCTCGCTAATCCCAACATCACGCGCTCGCGCCTCGTGCTCGAGGTCGCGTCCGAGATGGTGGGTGGCAAGGCGCTGCAGACCAACCCGCGCTATCTCCAGGCGAAAGCGGTGTTGCGCCGGGCGACGCCCGGCCGCGACGTCGTGCTGACGGGGACCAGCACCGCGGAAGGGATCTGGGCGGTCGCACGGCGCGAGGTCGATCTTTCGATCATCAACCCCGCGTGCGTGCTGTCGGTCGCGGCGCGCGGCGGCGGCATCTTCAAGAAGCCGATGCCGGTTCGCGCGGTGACCGTCATCCCGTCCTTCGACCAGTTCGTCATCGCCGTCCGCCGCGATAGCGGGCTGACCAGCTTTGAAGATATCGCTGCGCGCAAGCCAAAGCTGCGCGTCTCGATGCGCGGCATGAAGGACCACACGCTGCACGACATGTTCGACGATCTCGCCGCGGCGGCGGGATTCTCGCGCGCCGATCTCGCCACCTGGGGTGGCGGTATTCGTCAGGAAGGCGCGCTGCCTCATCCCGGCACGGCGAAATTCAAGGCATTGCTCGCCGGTGAGATCGACGCGATTTTCGATGAAGGCGCTCACGGCTGGGTGAACGAGGTGCTCGACGCCGGCATCGACATCCTGCCGATCGGCGAGGCGACGATGCGCAAGCTCGAAGCCATGGGCTATCGCCGCGGGCTGCTGCCGAAAGCCGATTTCCCGAAATTGCCGGGCGACCTGCTGACCCTCGATTTCAGCGGCTGGACCGTGTTCGTCCATGTCGAAACGGATGACGAGGTCGTCACCGACATTTGCGCCGCGCTCGAGGCGCGCAAGGATCGCATTCCCTGGGATAGCGAAGGGCCGCTGCCGCTCGACAAGATGTGCCGCGAGACGCCGGCGACGCCGCAAACCGTGCCGCTGCACCCTGCCGCCGAGCGCTTTTGGCGCGCGTGCGGCTATCTTTAAAATGACCGCGATCGTCGCGAATTTCCCGCACTCCGCGAACGCCTTGCCGATGTGGGTGGCAGCGGATCGTGGGCTTTTCGCCAAGCGCGGGCTGCAGGTCGCTTTCGAGGAGGCGCGCGGCTCCGCCGCGCAATATCGCGGCTTGATGACGGGCAGCATCCAGGTTTTCACGACTCTGATGGAAAACGTCATCGCCTATCGCTGGGGCGAAGGCGAGATGCAATTCGATCCGGTGCCCGATGCCATCGCCTTCATGGGCGGCGGCCTCGGCCACCAGCTTCTGATGGCGCGTGCCTATATCGAGGATGTCGAAGACCTGCGTGGGCGCACGCTTGCGGTCAGCGGCTTGCGCACCGGCAACGCCATCGTGCTCTACGGCATGCTGTCGCGCTTGGGGATGCAGCGCGATCGCGACTATAAGATCGTCGCCGTCGGCGCCGGTCCCGTGACGATGGAATCGTTGCTCCATGTCGGCGCGGATGCCGCGCTGATGGGCGCGCCGCATGACCGCACGGCCGCCGCGGCCGGGCTGCGCAAGCTCGGCGACAGCCTCACGGTGTTCGGCGAGTATCAGTCGAGCGTCTATACGGCCCGGCGCTCCTGGGCGGCCGCGCATGAGAAGAAAATCGTCGCGTTCAGCGCCACCATGATCGAGGCTCACCGCTACGTCTTTGCCGATCCCGCCGGCGCGGTCGCGGTGTTGCGGGGGCATCTGCCAACGCTTTCGCCAGATGCGGCGACGGCCGTTTATGGCGACCTCGTCGCGGCGCATGGCGGGCTCAGCTGCGACGGCCGCATCCTGCCGCAAAACGTCGAGGTCGTGCTGCAACTGCGGCGCGAATTCGCCGAGCGCGCGCCGCCGCCCTCGACGCTTTCCAATTTCTGCGACACAAGCTATCACGAGCAAGCGATGCAATTGCTCGCCAAGGAAGGAAACTGACGGTCCATGGCTCATCACATTCCGGGTCCGCTTTATTTCGAGCAGCAGGGGCAGAGCGGCATACCGATGCTCTTCCTGCACTCGACCCCGGACGACCATCGCCTCTGGATGTTTCAGACGGCCTATTTCTCGGCGTGGTATCGCACCATCGCGGTCGATTTCGCCGGCTACGGCCGCTCGGCGGCGCCGCAATCGGGCGTGCGCATCGTCGATCAGGCCGAGGCTTGCTGGGAGGTGATCGATCGCATCACCTCGGGTGGCATCATCATCCAAGGCAATTCGATGGGCAGCATGGTGGCGCGCGTGATGGCGGCGCAGCGGCCGGAGCGCACGCTAGCGCTGATCATCTCCGGCTGCGCCTATCAGCCGGAGCGCAGCCAGATGAAGGAATGGGGCGAGCGCTTCCGCAAGGAGGGGCTGAAGCTCCGGCACGAGCAGATCCTTTATCATTTCGCGCCATCGCGGCGAAACGATCCGCTGATGCTGTGGTATGCCGACATGCTGTGCGCGCTCAACAACGTCAGCACGATCGAGAGCATCGTTGCGATGAACGAAGCGTTGCAGACGACGCATCCCGCCGAATTCGGCGAGGGCATCACCTCGCCGGCGCTGCTGATCAGCGGCTCGGCCGATCGCAATCATCCGAACGCGCCCGAGCTCGCGCGGCGGATCAAGGGCTGCGCGTACAAGGTCGTCGAGGGCGCGGGACATTCGTCCAATTTCGAGGCGCCCTGGGAATTCAACCGCTATTGCACCGACTTCCTCAAGCAGCACGGGCTCTTCGCCGGCTGAGGCGCTTGGCTCACGGCGCCGCGGGCTTCAGCTCCGCTTCGGTGAGGAATGAATCGGCGAAGAATTCCTCGGCCGGCAGGCCTGCCTCGCCGGCGAGATCGCGCCGTGCGGCGTCGACCATGACCGGCGCGCCGCACGCATAGACCTGGTGCCGCGACAGGTCGGGGAAATCCTCGATCACGGCGCGATGAACGAAGCCGGTGCGGCCGCTCCAACCGTCTTCCGGCCGCGGCTCGGACAGCACCGGCACGAAGGTGAAGTGCGGCACGTCCCTGGCCCAGCCCTCCGCCAAGTCGAGCATGTAGATATCCTCTTTCGCGCGGCACCCCCAATAAAGCGCCATCGGCCGCGTTTCCGACATCTTGCGCTTGGCCGCGTATTCGATCATCGCCTTGATCGGCCCGAAGCCCGTGCCGCTGGCCAAGAAGACGATCGGCTTGGCGCTGTCTTCACGCAGATAGAAGGTGCCGAGCGGTCCCTCGAAGCGCAGGATGTCGCCGACCTTTAGGTTGGAGAACACCCGGTCGGTGAAGAAGCCGCCCGGCGAATGGCGGACGTGCAATTCGATATCCATCATGCCGCCTTCGAGCACCGGCGGCAGCGCGATGGAATAGGAGCGGCGCCGCCCGTCGTCGAACAGCAGATCGATATACTGGCCGGCGGCGAACAGCATGTTCTCGTTGTAGGGCGTGCGCAGCTGGATCAGCATCACATCGGGCGCCAGCTTGTGCATGCGGCGGACGCGGCACGGGATGGTCTTCGGCTTCGCCAGGTGGAGCGTAAGCTCCTGCACCTCGATCACGAGATCGCTCAGCGGCTTGGCCTGGCACAGCAGCGCGTAGCCCTGCGCGCGCATCGATTGCGGCATGTACGTCTCGGCCGAGGCAGCATGATCGACGGTGCCCGACACGATCCGCGCCTTGCAGGTCGCGCAGCCGCTGGCGCGGCAGCTATAGGGCAGGCTGAAGCCGGCCTCGAGACCGGAGCGAAGGATATTGCGTGCTGGATCGGCCTCGAAACGATGGCCGCTCGGCTGCAGGGTGACATGAAAGGGCATGGAAACCGGGTCGGACTATTTCGCGATGAACTGCGCCGGATCGACACGGCTCTTCACCATGCCGAATTCCTGCATCATATCCTGGTAGAAGCGCACGTCGTCGGGCGTGATGTCGAGGCTCCAATCGCTGGCGACCGGTGTGCTGAAGTGGAGATATTTCTCCATCTCGGCCTTTGCCATCGCCGGATCATGTTCTACCGCGGCGATGCCGTCTTCGAGCGCGGCGCGGAACGCGGCGCGCTCCTTCGGATGCGATGACGCCCAATCCGGCAGCGCCATCCAGAACGCGCCGGCGTCGTTCTGGGTCACCTCGCCGAGAAAATCGACGGCGCGAACCGCGGCCCCGCTCTGGGCGAACTGGCTGCGAAAGGGCTCGATCACGATGGCCGCGTCCAAGAGGCCGCCTTTCATCATGTCGCCCATTTGGTTGAACTTCGCCTCGATCAGCGTCACGTCGCCGGCCGTCATGTGGTTGAGGCTCAGCCATTTGCGAAAGTGAATGTCGAAGCTGCTGAGCAGGCCGGGCGTGCCGACATGCTTGCCTTTCAAATCGGCCGCGGTCTTGTACGCGAAGCCGGGCCGCGTCATCAGGCTGGTCTGCGGGTCGGAGGCGAGGTTGCGCGTGTAACCGGCGACGATCACGAAATCGAGCCCGTTCTCCGCCGCTAGAAGCAAGGTCGGCATCGTCCCGACGCCGATATCGATGCTGTGCGAGGTGAGGGCGGGCGGATCGTTATTTGCGACGGGGATCGCGGTGAGCGTCGCGTCGAGCCCATGCTTGGCCAGCAGGCCCTGGTCCTGCGCCACGAAAAGCGGCACGAAATCGACGGTCGGGCTGTAGCCGATGGCGATCTTCGATTGGCTCCGGGCCGGCAGCGCGGCCAGGCCGATCGCTGCGCCGAGTAACAACGCGACAATGGCTTTCAACAAGACGGCTCTCCCCCCTTTGATCTCGTGCCTAGTGTTGTCCCTTGAGCGACTGCGCGGCGTCCTCGATCAGGCTCAGATCGGCGTATTTTTTGACATCGATCGACGCTTTGAGGAAGCCCATCTGCGCCATCAGGTCGATATTCGATTGCACGGCGGCAAGATTGGGCACGCCATTGGGATCGCGGAAATGGTCCTGACCGGTGAACAGCCACGCGCTCATATCCTCGGGCGACTCGTGGGTGAAATCGGCGACGATTTTCACGGCCTCGGCATGGTTGCGCGGATCGAAATAAAAGCGGCGCGAGCGCAGCACGTCGCTAAGGAAATCGACGACAGCCGCCCGGTTCTTGGCCAGGAAGCCCTGCTTGGCGCCCCACATGACAAGCTGCGTGACGCCCATCGCGTCGCGCTCGGTGAAAAGCGTGCGCGCGATCGAGCGCAGCCCCGGATCGAAGGAGCGCGCCGGCGATCCCGCGCTGATGAGATCGGCTTTGCCGTCGGCCAGCATGGCTTTCATGTTCGGAAATGCGACCTCGATCATCGTGTAATCGTGCTTGTCGGCGAGGCCCTGCTTGGCGAGCATGACGCGGATCGCCATGTCGTTCGCGCTGCCCGGACCCGGCGCGGCCAGCACCTTGCCCTTGAGATCGGCGATGCTGTGGATCGGGCTGTCTTTCTTGACCATGAATTCCGAGCTGTAGTGTCCCGCCACGCCGTCCTGCTCGACATCCATGATGATGCGCACGTCGTCCATATGCGCGTTCTCGACGGCGAGGCCGAGCGATGAGTAGGAAAACACGCCGATATCGAGATCGCCGGTCGCGATAGCGGTGATCACGCCCGGCGTGCCGGTGAAGCGGGTGAGGGCGAGCGTGTAGCTTTTCCCGAGATGCTGCGCGATGCCGTCTTTCGGGAAAAGAATCGGACCGAAATCGGTCGGGCTGACCCAGCCCAGGCGGATCGTCAGCGGCTCGCCCGCTGATGCCACATTTACGATAGCGCAGAGCAAGGCTGCACCCAGCCACCCCGCGATCGACAATTTTCCGCACATTCCTCGCCACCTGTTTGTTCTTTGCGTCATACGCTTAAAACACGTTCGGTCGCGAAAGGCAAAACGCGCGCTTGCTCGCGATTTCATCCGCCCGCTAAGATCGGTGGCAAGAATGGGAGGATACATGCTGAAGCTGTTCTATGGCGCCGGGGCCTGCTCGCTCGCCTCGCACATCACGCTCGAAGAGATCGGCCAGCCCTACGAGACCTATTCGGTCAACATGGCGCAGGGTGAGCATCGCTCGCCCGAGTATCGGAAGATCAATCCGCGCGGCAAGGTACCGGCGCTCCAGATCGATCAGCAATTCCTGATCGAGAATGTCGCGATCCAGAACTATCTCGTGAAGCGTTTTCCCGAGGCTAACCTCTCGCCCAAGGACCCGATCGGCGAATCGCGCTGGCTGGCCGTGAATGCGTGGCTGTCGAATACGGTGCATCCCGCTTTCGGCCGCTGGAACCGGCCGATGAATTTCACGCCGGAAGAAAGCGCCTATCCCGCGATCAAGGAAGCCGGGCGCAAGGCTTTCTGGGATTGCCTTGCCGAGATCGACGGCATGCTCGCGGGCAAGACCTGGATGCATAGCGACCAGTACACGACCTCCGATCCTTACGCGCTTGTCTTCTATGGCTGGAGCCTGCGCATCCCTGAGCCTCGACGCCAAGCAACTCAAGAATTTCACCGCGCACAAAGATCGCATGGTGCAGCGGCCGGCGGTGAAGAAGGTGCTTGAGCGCGAGCAGAGCCCGCTGCTGAAGACCTGAATTTCATAGCTAACGTCAAGGGAGAGAATCATGTCGGGAGTGAAGGTGAGGGACATCGCCTTCGGGCGTCTGCAGGCGCCCGATCTCGATGCGATGGAAGAGTTTCTGACGAATTTCGGCATGGCGCGTGCCGCGCGCACGGCCGACGCGCTCTATATGCGGGGTACCGATCCGTCGCATCACATCCATGTCACGCATAAAGGGCCGGCGAAGTTCGTCGGCCTTGCCTGGCACGCGCCGAGCGAGGATGCGCTGAAGGAAGCGGCGAAGCTGCCCGGAGCCTCGGCGGTCGAGACGATCGACGAGCCCGGCGGCGGCCGCCGCGTGCGCTTGAAAGAGCCGAACGGCTATCAAATCGAGATCGTCCAAGGCATCGAGACGCCGGCGTCGATCCCGGTGCGCTATCAGCATATCAATTCCGGCGTCGATCCCATCAAGCGCGCCGGCGAGACCATGCGCTTGCGCAAGGGTCCGTCGCAGGTGAAGCGCATCGCCCACGGCGTCATCGCCTCGCCCGACGTGCTCGGGACGACGAAGTGGTTCCGCGAGAATCTCGGTCTCGTTCGCTCCGACGATGTCTACATCGGCAGCCACGACAACATCCTCGGTACGTTCAGCCGCGCCGATTGCGGCGACGACTATGTCGATCATCACGCGTTCTTCTGCTTCAAGCACGACCACGCCGGCTTGAACCATCTCTCCTTTGAGGTGCACGACATCGATGACGTGTTCTTGGGGCACGAGCATCTCAACCGCCTCGGCAAGTACGAGCATCTTTGGGGCATCGGCCGCCATCTGCTCGGCAGCCAGGTTTACGATTACTGGGCCGATCCGTGGGGCCGCGGCCACGAGCATTGGGCCGATAGCGACCGGCTGAACGCCAAGAACGGCGGCAATCTCGTGCCGATCGAGGAGGGCCTTGCTTCGCAGTGGGGCGAGCAGCCGCCGGAAAAATTCATGCATCTGGCGAGCCCCTGATCGCGCCGTCGGATCGAGAGCGTTGCAGAAGGAGATAAAAGGATGGCGTTAGGACAAGTGCGGCGGGTCGTCACCACCCATGATGCGTCAGGCAAAGCGATCGCGCAGGTCGACGATGTGACGCCGCATCGTCATGCCCCACCCGGCGGCGCACCGGCCTCGCACGGCATGTGGGTCAACGGAAAGTACCCGCCGCCGCGATCGGCGTCGCTGACCGCTTCGCGGGCCATGTAGGCATCGCGCCGCCGCAGAACGGACTGGCCTTCACGATCGTCGATTTTCCGCCGACGCCCGAGCCCGGGCCGGGGGCCGACAACATGGCGATGCAGCGCCGTCTCGGCCCCGAGCATGCCTCGCCGAAAGCGCGGCCGCCGCGCCATCCTGCGATGCATCGCACACGCACCGTCGATTACGCGATTATCCTGTCAGGCGAGATCGACATGCTGCTTGACGACAGCGAGCTGCATCTCAAAACCGGCGATGTGGTGATCCAGCAGGCAACGAACCACGCCTGGGTCAATCGCGGCAAGGAGGATTGCCGCATCGCTTTCGTCCTCATCGACGCCGCCGAGCCGCTGAGCTGAGCCGCCTTATGGCCATCAAAAAGCGCCGCCGTGCGGCGGCGCAGCGCACCATCCGACCGGGCAAGCGATCGCTGCGCGCCGCGATCGAGGACTTCCGCTCCACCTATGTGAAGACCTTCGGCGCGATGCCGCCCAGCCCGGGCAATCGCTTCGAATTCTCGGGCGACGTCAACCCGGAATACCTCGTTCTGCTCGAAAGCGTGCGCGGACACGCGATGTATTCCGATGTGTTCGACAATCAATGGTCGCAGATGATCCTCTTCGCGGTCATGCTGGGGGAGCACAATTTCGACGGCGCGGCCGCGCATGCCATGGCGGCGCGGCATTACGGCGCGAGCTGGGAACAGCTCCACAAGGTCGTCGAGTTCGCTGCGACGTCGGTGTTGGTGTGGCGCTCCAATCGCGGCGTGAACATCCTCAAATCGATCCGCGATCGCGAGAAGGCGCGCTGAATGGCCGGCCTTATTCTGGTGACGGGGGCAACCGGCAAGCAGGGCGGCATGACCGCGGATGCCTTGCTGAAGGCGGGGTTTCGCGTGCGGGCCCTGGTGCGCGATCCGGCCAAGCCGGTGGCGCAAGCGCTCGCCGCGCGCAGCTGCGAGCTCGCGCCCGGCGATCTCGACGATGCGGCGGCGCTGCGCCGCGCCCTCGGTGGCGTCGACGGCGTCTTCACCTACGGCGTTTACAGCGCGCAGGCCGCGCATGAGTCCGGCGGCGGCAATGTCGCCAGCGAAGTGCGGCAAGGCTGCCTCCTCGCTGATCTCGCTGCCGAGGCGAAGATCGCGCATTTCGTCTATGGTTCGGTCGGCAGCGCCGACCGCCATACGGGCGTGCCGCATTTCGACACCAAAGGCGAGGTGGAGCGTCATCTGGCGGCGCTGCCGCTTGCGGCGACGATCCTCCGCCCCGTCTTTTTCATGCAGAATTGGGAAAGACAGCGCGCCGGCATCCTGCAATCGGGCGTGCTGGCGCAGCCGCTGAAGCCGACGACCCGCCATCAACAGATCGCGGTACAGGATATCGGCGCCTTCGCCGCCCGGGCCTTTGCCGCGCCCGAGCGCTGGATCGGCAAATCAATCGATCTCGCCGGTGACGCGCTGACGATGGAAGAGACCGCGGCGGCAATGAGCCGCGTCAGCGGGCGCCCGATCCGCTATGTCCAGATGCCATGGCGCGATTTCGAAGCGCGGCTCGGCCGCGAATCGACGCTGATGTTCCACTTCTTCGACGAGACCGGCTTTCACGCCGATCTCGCCACGCTCCGGGCCGAAGTTCCCGCGGCGCTGACCCTCGAGGCCTATCTCCGCGCCGCGGGCTGGGACCGCTGAGCTATTTTAGGCGCGCGGCCGCCTCTTTCACGAGGCTGAGGTCGGTGTATTTGTTCACCTCGATCGGATTCTGGATCAAGCCGAATTCGTGCTCGACATCGATCGCGTGCTGGAAATCCGCGAGCTTCGGCATTCCCTTGGGATCGCGATATTCATCGTCCTTGGTGAACATCCAGGAATCAAAGCGGCTGGCCGGCGCCTTCGTGAAGGCGGCGATCAGGGCGATGGCCGCGGTGTGATTTTTGGGATCGAGACACCAGTTGAGCGCGCGCAACTCGTCTTCGAAATAGTCGACCAGCGCGGCGCGGTTCTTCTCGACGAAGCCGGCCCGCCCGACGATCACCGTCTCCTGCGATGGGCCGCCGAACGCCTGGCGGCGATCGAAGAGCGAGCGCGTCTTCGCGATCACGTCGGGATCGTGCGCGGTGAAGCCGGTGGTGTTGATGAGGTCGACTTTATGGTCGAACAGCATGGCGGGCATGTTGTTGCCGTTTGCCTCGATCACCGTGTAATCGCGCTTATCCTCGAGCCCGTGCTTGTGCAGCATCAGATCGCGAGGCCATGTCGCCGGAGCTGCCGATACCGAAGGAGGCGACGACCTTACCTTTGAGATCCTCGATCTTCTGGATCGGCCCGTCTTTCAGCACGACAAACTGGCCGGAGAGATAACCTTCGACGCCGTCCTCATATTCGTCGGAAAGGACGCGCAGATCGCTCATCCCGGCGCGCTGGACCGCCGCGGTGAAGGTGAAAGCGGACATCGAGGCGATATCGATATCGCCGCTCGCCAGCGGCGCGAACATCGACGAGCTCGATTGGAAATGCGGAAACTCGACGGTGTAGGATTTGCCGAGATGCTTCATCACGTCCGGCACGGTGAAGAGAACCGGCATGATCTCGAACGGCACGACCGTCCACGCCATGCGGATTTTGATCGGCTCGGCGCTGCGGGCGACGCCGCGATCGAGCCCCACGATCAACAACACGGCAAGCAATAAAATTTTTGCGCGACGCATGCGCTTCCCTCCCAAGACGTATCGTTTCTTTTGTCACGTCAAGGTAAACGCTCGGCGGCGCGCCACGCAACCGCGTTCTTCGCGCGCGACAACCAAAGAGGGCGCCCGCGTGCGCGAATGCTCGTCGCCGATGGCGCGGCCGAGAATTACCGGCGCGGCGGCGGGCCGAGAAGGTCGGCGCAACCGGCCGACTGCGCCCAATATTCCCAAGCGCGCCATGCCTCTGGCGTCGCGGGACCGTGCGCGGTCTTTTTCGTCTCGATCTCGTTGTAGGAGAGCGGATTGTACTCGCCGAGGCGCATCGCCGCGATCTGCACGCGCGCGTTGCGCGGCAGGTAGATCGCGGTGCGCACGACCTCCTGCAGCGTATGCTGCGCCGCGGCAAAGCCGTGGCCGCGCATCAGGCAGACCGAGTTGGCCGCCAGGCGGCGCGCGAGATCGCGGCCATGGTCCATGTTCATGACGAGAAGATTGGTCGCGTCGCCGAATTTTTCGCGAATGTCCCAGACCGGCACGTCGTGGCCAAGATCGCTGCCCGGCGCGATCACCGCTTTGAGCTTCGTCGTCGCACTGATGCTGAAGGGCAGGATATCCTCGGCATGCGCGTGGATGACGGCGTGAACCTCCGGGCGTGACTCATAGATCGCGGCGTGAATGAAGCGCTCGAGATAGGTCGGGCGGTTGTCGTTGCCGACGACCTTGCCGTCGAGCGTGAACTCCAAAATATCCGGAACGTCGACGAGCTTGGGGCTGCGCGAACACGACAGCAGGAAGCGGTCCGGCCGCAGGGGATGGCGCACGCTGACATGGCCATAAGCGTCGACGACATTCTCGACGGCGAGAACCCGGTTCGCGATCACCAGATCGCGGCGTGCTTGGTCAAGATCGCTCATCTTCTTTTTCCTCGTCAGCGCTTATTCGGGTATATCGAGATAGATTTCGCCGTCTTTGACCCGCGCCGGGATGGCGCGCAGCCGATACTGCGCATGACCGTAATTGCGGCCGGTCTTCAGATCGAATTCGACGCCGTGCCACGGGCAAATGATGTGCTCGTCGCCCGAAAAGCGCAGCCCGCGGCTCGCCTTGCTCTCGCTTAGCCGCTCCTCGACGCGCTTCAGGACCTTGCCCTGGCAGACCGGGCCGCCGTAATGCGGGCAGCGGTTCTCATAGGCATAGAGCACATCGCCGCGCCGGAAGACGCCGACCTCGAAACCGTCGATATCGAGAATGCGATAGTCGTTGTCGGGAAATTCGCTCAGCGTGCCGACGAGGATTTCGCTCATGAGGTCAGCCTCCGCGCGTCGCTGCCGGGGGCGCGGCGAGCTTCTTCTTCGGCACCTCGATATTGAAGAGGCGCGCCGAGTTGAGGCCGAGGATATTGCGCTTCTGTTTTTGCGACAGGAAGGGCAGATCGGCGATCGAGTTCGGCGGGTTGAAATCCCAGTGCGGCCAGTCGGATGAATAGAGAAGTTGGGTCTCCGCGTTCACGGCGTCGAAGATCGCCTCGGTCAACTTCAGATTGCCGGTTTCGAGCGGCTGGGTGGTGAAATACATTTCGCGGATGTAGTCGCTGGGCAGCCGCTTCAGCAACGGCGCCTCCGAGCTGCGCATCACATACTCGGCGTCGAGCCGCTGCATCAGGAACGCGACCCAGGCAAGGCCGCTTTCGACCCAAACGGTCTTCAGCTTCGGAAACCGCTCCGGCATGCCGTTTAGTACCCAGTTCGTTACGTGGAGCATGTTGAACTGCACGAAGGAAAGCGCGTGCATGCCGATGAAGCGGTTGATCTGGAGCATCGCCGGATCGCCCCAGTGATAGCCCGCGTGAAAGGCGAGTGGCTTGCCGAGTTCCTGCATCATCGCATAGAGCCGCATATAGGAATTGTGATGCACCGGCTTGTAGCGCGTCGAGCACACCGTGAAGCCGATGACGCCGGGCTTGTCGCCGAATTCCTTGACGGCCTGCTCGGCCGCTTCGGGGTCGACATAAGGAAGGTAGACGAGGCCCTTCATCCGCTGGTCCTGCGGCAAGACCGTCTCGGTCATCCAGCGATTGAAGGCATGCGCCAGTTCGATCTCGACTTCCGGCTGCGGATGCATGCCGAGCTGAAGCATCGGCGTCGGGAAAACGACCATGTAGTCGATGCCCATGCTGTCCATGGCACGGCGCGTCAGGATGACTTGGGGATGGACGCCGGGCTCGGCCGCGTTCTCCCGCGGCCCGTCATCATGCGGGATGCGTCCGGCGAGCCCCTGATAGGCGATGCCCGGCTGGAGATTCATCAGCGCGGGAATCGCCGTCGAGCGCTGACGCATTTCCGCGGCGATGTGCCGGTACACATCGCTGTCAATCAGGTTCGTGATCTCCGACCAAAAAGCGAGCTCTGTCACATGGGCGTCGACATCAACAACGAAATAATCACGCAGCCGCTCCGCATCCTTGGCCGCATGCGCCAGAACATCACGCGTGTCGGAGGAGCGATCGATCTTCGGCAGGTCGCGAAGATTGCGCGGACGTCGCTTGGGTCCTCCGGTCGCGTTCATTCTAGTTCGTTCCTTCCGTCATATCGAAAGAACGGTGGAGGAGAGGGCCGTGCCACCGATTTCAAAGACCACAGATTGCTGGCCCGATCGAGCTTTCTTGAGCGATGTGTAGAGGCCTCGCTTAGCGAGGGCAAGGCCAGAACTGAGCTCGTCGGAATTGGACGAACGGCGGCAGCGAGAGCGCGATAGACCTATCGAAGCGCTCTATACATCGATCTCTCGATGTCCACGAAACCGGCAGCAGCTCACCGACGACTGATAGCGGAGTGGCCAATGATGAAGAAGGCGGGCAAGCCCAGCCAAAGACCCGCGATGACCAGGGATCGCAGTTTGCGCGGATCGTTTCGACCCGATGGCCCACGATCAAATTTGTGGGCGTCTGGGATACGGTTGCAAGTGTCATAGTTCCGAGGCCAGATCGCTTCTACACGTTCAGTCTTCAAAAGCTTGCGTTCACACAGCTAAATCCGAGCGTAAGGATATTTCGACAGGCCATTGCCATCGATGAGCGACGTAGGATGTTTCGGCTTGAGGCGTGGAGAGAGGGACAGACATTCAGGCGCAATCGGTTCAGCGCGACGAACAACGCGGAGCCGCAGGACGCTCTTCAAGTATGGTTCGCGGGTGTGCATGCTGATATAGGAGGCGGTTACCCGGAGAAAGAAAGCGGTCTTTCGAAATTTCCGTTGCTTTGGATGATTGAAGAGGCGACTAAACATGGCCTCGCCGTTAACCGGCAGGTCGTGAACCAACTGGCGTGGGGAGTTCAGTGTAAAGGAAGCCCGTTTAGCTACGTAGCGCCTGACATCCTTCGCGATCCACATCAATCGATGACAAGGAAGTAGCGGGGGCTGGAATGGATGCCGAAAGCCGAGAGATATAAAGAGTGGCCCGCACGTCGATCCTGGTTCGGGTATTACATTCCAAATGCAGAACCGCGCGCAATTCCTGATAACGCCTACGTTCACCAGTCGGTTATCGATCGAATGAACAAAGTGTCAGCCTATAAGCCCGTAAATCTGCCCTCGACCTATAAGGTAATTCCAGGAACAATTCCTCCGGATTAGACTCAATTTGAGAGTAGGACTCGTGCAAGGGCCGCACGACATGAACAGTATGGCTTATTCTGTTTAGGGCTCGCCCGTGCGTTGCGTAGCTTGGTCGAGGTATCGACCAACCGCGGCACGCAAGCGGCACGCACCTGGGCATAACCGATTGAATTTGCTTGGCGCCAGATTCAATAGTTCGCAATGAAATGCTAGGTTTTGCGCCGTTGTCCGGACTTTCTCGGCCCGCTCATAACGGTGTTGTCGGAGGTTCGAATCCTGCCGGGCCCACCACCCTGCTTCGCGGCTAGGCAACGCAATGTCGGCGTTACGCCAGACCTGAAGCAAAGACTGGAAGATCACAATCGAGGGAAATCCCCTCTGCCGCTCATTGGCGCGAAGCGACGACCGACAAGGGGCGGCGCCCATGCAGCTGAGCGTCATCCTCTGCCCGCGCAATCGTCAGCAGATGTTGATCGGCTGTCTCGGTTCAATCGCCAAGTCGCTATCGCTCGCGGGCCGTTCTTTCCCGAAATCGGCTTCTCGCACAGGCATCGCCTTTATTACACCGCGATCGGTGTGCTGAGTTACTGGCGGGGGCAGTCGGTTTATTAAAAGCCGGCGTGGCACCGCGCTTTTACGCCGGGCGAGTCAACGCGCTTTTCGTCAGTCGCGCGGTAATACGCCGCCGCGCCATAATTCGGCCCAAAATTTGGCGCTTCTTTTCCTCCGTTTGGTGGATGCGGTTTGCTGGGTAATCCCGCAGTGTGGCCGAGCGGCCGGTTTTTCGGGGCGGAATGAAGCAAATCGTCTTCGGCGTGACGCTTCCAACATGCTTTACATCATCGCGATCGTTGCGCTGATCGCTTCGTTGCGCGCGGCCGAGCAATTTCGGTCATTCATCGGGGGATCGATCATGGATGAGGAATGGGGCGATATCTGGCTCGACCCATCGCTTATGCGCAGCCATTTCCACTTTTGTATCGCCTGCTTCATCCTTTTTCGCGCGATCATCACCGTACTGCAAAACTGGCCTGAACTGACGCGCTGGTTTCACCACCGGCGGCATGCGAAATGGCTGCGCGAAGCATGGCGAGGTTATTGAGGCTGCTCGCTGGCGCGCAAGCTTTCAGGCGTCCTCGAGCGCTGAAATCGGCTCCGCCGGAATCTTCCAGTCGGTCATCGGCCGGCCTTCGAGCATCGCGGTTATCTCGCGAATCCAGAGGCGTCGCAGCAGGACCGGCTTCACGTCGGTGCTGCCGAGCATTTCCTTGTCGCGGCCCGTGATCGGCCCCTGGCCGACCTGCGTGACATAGTCCTCGATGGCGAAGCTCGTATAGGGATCCATGTCCTGGGGCAGATCCTCAAGCGTCATTTCGCCGGCGAGAATCTTGTCGGCCAAATCCCAACGGACATTCAGCTGACGCTCCTGCTCCTCGGCCCGGGTCGCCGCGTAGCGCCTGGCGTCTTCACCGAAGAGCGGTGTGTTCGTCACGTCGAAAGCGACGAATTTCGCATCGTTGACGGGCACCGACCACGTCATCTTCGCTTCGACGATGTCACGACCGGCGAAGCCCGGCATGCCCATCTTCTTCCAGAATTGCCGCGCATTTGGCATGAAGAAATGCGCCTGGTTGCGATAGCCGACGTTCTCGCGATTGAGTGAGCGGTAGCTCACATAGCCATAGGCCGTCTCTTTGACGCTTTCCTTGCGCAGGGTGAGGCTTTGCGTCCGGCCGGTGCGCAACGCCGTCGCGCGATGCACCCACGGCACATGGCTGTTGTCGGTGTCGAGCCGATTCCAGAATGTGCAGGGAATCACCTCCGGCGGATCGTCGACGATCACGCCGGGCTGATCGAAATCCGGATAGTTGCGGAACGGCGGCGGCTCGCCGTCGCCGAGATAGGCGAAGATGAGACCGACATATTCGCGCGTGGGATAGGTCTTCAGCTTGACGTGCGCGCAGAAGGGGCGGTCCTCATTGGGCTGTTCGTCGCATTGGCCGGTGCCGTCGAAGCGCCAGCCATGAAAGCGGCAGCGTATCCCGTTGCCTTCAATCCAGCCGAGAGACATCAGCGCGCCACGATGCGGGCAGCGTGCATTCGTTATGCGGGCAATGCCGTCCTCGCTGCGATAGATTGTGAATTTCTCGCCAAGAATCTCGAGCGGCTTCGGGTGCTTCGCTGTCAGATCCTGGGCCCGCATGACGGGATGCCAGAAACCCCGCAGATAACGCCCTGCCGGAGTGCCCGGGCCCACGGCTTCGAGGTCGGAATATTGCAGCGGTCGATCGAGCGCCATCCTCTCCCTCCACGCTTTCTATAGTATCGAATTATATGATCCGAACACGGACAATACAAACGGAACGCATGTGCGCGTTTTGCTCGCGCGGTGTTGTAATCCACGGAGTGTTGTAATCTAATGGAATCACAAGCGCCGATCGATTGGAAACGGGCCGAGGCGAGGAACGATGCAGAAAGACGTCTTGCGCCGCGTGATTTGCATCCTGTTCGTCGTCGCGCTGGCGGGCGCGCCGCTTCCTGCGCCGGCCGAGACATCGCTTCTTGTCGGACGGTCGGTGCCGACGGCGGATGCGGAACTCGCGGCACAGGTCGCTTTCGAACTCGGCTTCTTCAAGCGGCACGGCCTCGACGTCAAATTCGTCGACTTCTCGGGTGGCAGCAAGCTGATCCAGGCCATGACCAGCGGCAGTATCGGTATCGGTGTCGGCGCGGCAACGGCGATGGCGCTCGTCGCGAAGGGCGCGCCGGTCTTGGCGGTGTGCGAGAACACGGCGACGCTGCCCTATTTCGCCGTCGGCGTGCCGTGGGATGCGCCGGTGCACAAGCTCGCCGATCTCGAGGGCAAGAGAATTGCGGTCTCGAGCCTCGGCTCCCTGACCGATTGGCTGGCGCAAGAGCTGATCCGCAAACAGGGCTGGTCACCCGATACGACTCCCCGCGTCGCTATCGGCGGCAATCCCGTTGCTGTCGCCGCGGCTTTCCGCACGCATGTGGTCGATGCCTATATCGGCGGCACGATCAATTTCCAGCGCATGGAGCAAGAGAAAGTCGGGCGCCTCCTCGCGCCGACATCGACCTATATGGGCCGGGTCGCGTCGGGCAGTATCTACGCTTCCGATCAAATGATGAAAAGCGATCCCGACACCATCCGCGCTTTTCTTGCGGCCTGGATCGAGACCACCGCTTATATCGGCGATAGCAGCCACAAGGCCGAAATCGTGAAGATCGAAAGCGCCTTCACCGGCTATCCGGAGAGCTTGGTCGCGAAGGAATACGATATCGACCAGGGAATGTTTACGAAGGATTGTCGTTTCGACGGGGAATTGCTGGAAGCGCTCAAGGATTCGTTTATGGAATTGAAGCTCTTGAGCACCCCGCCCGATATGTCGAAGTTGTATACGCATGCCTTTCTGCCGAAGAAATGAGGCTGTAGTGCGGGAGTTGATGAATGGACGCGAATGAAAGGCAAAAGATCGAGCAGGAATGCCGCGATCTGGTGACGAAGCTCAATCACTATCACGACCATCGCCGCGCCGAAGAAGCAGCCACGCTCTTCGCGAAGGACGGGTGCTGGATCCGCCGCGGACGTCCGACCCGCGGTGCCGATCTTTTGGCGTCCTTCCAACGCGGGGGAACCAGGGTGAACCGCCATGTCGGCGCTGCGACGCTGATCACGGTGCTCGATGCGGATCACGCCGAGGGCGTGACCTACTATCTCGCCTTACACAACGATCCAGGCACGGCCGATGCGAAACTGCCGCTGCCCTTCGAGCCGCCGGCCACCATGGGGGAGTGGCACGACAAATTCGTGCGCACGCCGCAGGGCTGGCGCTTTGCACAGCGCGAAACACTGCGTGTTTTTGCCAACGGCGCGGAGTGATTGCGCACGCTATCGCCGCATCCGGATTCGGCCGGTCGAACGCCCGTCCGGTGTGCGTCCGATGAAGCCCTGCAGGAAATCGAGATCGATGATCACGGCGCCGCCTTCCATGTCGAGGTCGTGATTGCGCTCGTTCTCGGGCGAAGCGTCGAAGATCTTTTTCCGCTCCTGGGGATCGGTCGTGATGCGCGCACGACCGTGAAGATGGAACATGCCGCCGGTGGGGGAATTGTCGCGATACATCAGCGCAACTTTCGGATTTCTCGCGATCGCTCGGGTCAGGCCGCCCTCGGCATCCCGGAGCCAGATCGCGAGCTGATCATCGCTATAGGCATGGGTCGAGCCGCGAAAGCTCAGCGAAGGTTGCCCGCTCTCGTCGACATAGGACAGCAGGATCGGGCTTTTGTTCGCCGATGCGTTATCGATCGCCGCCTTTATTTCCGGCGAGAGCTTGATGCCTTTCTGCTCCTTCGCCGGGCGGCCGAAGGCCTGATCCTGCACGAGCGAGAGGCGGTCGCCTTTGAAATGACAGCGCAAGGTCGAGCCGACGGCGCCCGGCTCCGGCTCGGCGATGATTTCGATGACCTCGCCGTCGGCTTTGGGCGCCGACCAGTTTCCCTTTTGATAAAAGGTGAAAGCGGTGGGACCGGCCATGTATTTCATGGCCGCATCCCGTCCCGTCACCGTACCGCGCGACGAGCTATAGGTCACATCCTCGGTCAAAAGATCGCTACGCGGCGGTCTCGCGGAATCGCTCCGCAGAGATCCTAGAAATTCCATGACGATCGCGGCCTTATCTGTCATTGCTTCCTCTCGTTCCGTCGATTACGCGCTGAGCCGCGGCTCACGATTGCGCAGCTTGGGCATGACTTCTTTCGCGAAAAGCCGCAGCGAGCGCTGGGCCTGCTCGTAGCTGATGCCGCCGAAGAAGAAGGTGCAGTCGCATTGGGTAAAGCCCATCCTATCCTGCGCTCGCTCGAGTAGGTCAACGCACTCATCCGGCGTGCAGGCGATCTGGCGAAGCTCCGCGACCATCCGATCGGTATCCAGAAGGTCTTCCATGGCCTTCCGGCGGCCTTCGGCGATGATGCCGGTGGCTCTCCGCCCCATACGTTCGTTGGTGTGCGTCGTCGCCTCGATGTAGCGGCGCCAGGCATTGCGGGCGATCTCGCGCGCTTCCTGCTTGGTCTCGGCAAGAACGCAATGATAATGCGCGGCGAGATTCCATTTGCCTTTGGGATGCCCGGCTTTGTCCCACGCCTCGCGATAGATGCGGTTCAGCGCAGCGAGATTCTCCACGCTGTGATAAACGACGGTCAGGACGTTGAAGCCCTTTTGCCCGGCCCATTCGAAGCTCGACGGCGTGCGCGTGCAGGATACCCAGATCGGCGGATGCGGACGTTGCTCAGGCTGCGGCCACACTTCGAGACTATCATATTGGTAGAAACGCCCCTTATGCTCGAAAGGCTCGCCGCTCCACGCCTTTAGGATCACTTCGAGCTGTTCCCGCATGCGCTCGTTGCTGTCGTCGCGCGGCACGTGCAGGCGGTCATAGTCGAATTCGACGAAACCGCGGCCGATGCCGAATTCGACCCGGCCGTTCGACATCAAATCGACCATCGCGAGCTGTTCGGCGATCTCGATCGGGCTGTGCAGCGGCAGCACGACGATTGATGTACCGAGCCGTGCGCGCTGCGTGCGTTGCGAGAGGGCCGCGAGGATGGTGGGCGGCGATGGGATGATGCCGCCATAAGGATCGAAATGATGCTCGTTCGCCCAAAGCGAATCGAAGCCCAACGTCTCGCTTTCGCTCAGCAGATCGAGCCAGCGGCGCATCAAGAGCCCGACACTGCCGTCTACATCAGGGAAAAAGGTCGGTAGACAGAAATGCCCGAACTTCATGGTCCGCCTCTCGCGATCTCTCGATTGGCGATATTTTTACCCGGCCCGGGATGAACAAGGAAGCGCAGGAGTCATCACACCGCTTGCAGCGGCCCCCGACGCCTCATAATCCACCAATAGAGCGCGACGATCGGGATCATGAGCGCCATCAGCACCAGGGTCAGTGCCGCGGCTGGGCCGAGCCCGCCATTCGCCCAGAGATTCCAGACGAGGACGGGAAGGGTGAGGTTCTCGCGCGTCGTCAGCAATACCGCGAGGGTGAGCTCGCGATAAACCAGCAGCGCGATCCAGAGCCAGGCATAGCCGAGGGTCGGCGCGAGAAGCGGTAAGATCACACGCCACAACGTTGCCGCGCTCGATGCGCCGCTGACCCGCGCCGCCTCGTCGAGGTCGTTGTGGATCTGGATGAGGCTCGCATTGGTCATCCGGGTCGCGTAGGACAAGCGCGCGATGACGAAGACGAAAAGCAGGATCCAGATCGTCCCGTAGACTGGGATCGCGTTCTTCAAGACGAAAAGCGTGAACAACAGGACCGCGAAGCCGAAGACGATGTTCGGCACTGCATGCGGCAGGAAGGCGATGAAGTCGAATAACGTGCGCCCCGGTAACCGCGAGCGCACCACGATCCAGGAGAACGCAACCGCAATGGCGAGCGTCACTGTCGCCGTCAGGACCATCAGCGATGCGGTGTTGCGGATTGCCTCGAAGACCAGCCCCCAATCGATCTTGCCGAATTGCACCAGCGATACCGATTTGAACGCCGCCGCCGAGGGGTAGCGGAAGTAAGGCAGCAATGCCGCCCAGGTGATGACGAGCAGCGGCAGTAGCTTGTCGAGCACGAAATAGAATCCGAGGAACGCCCAGGCCGTGAACACGTGCCGGCCGAGCGGAATGATGCGCGGACGATAGCCTTTGCCGGTGACGACCTGGTAGCGATAGGCTTGGCGCTGCAGCCGGCTGTACCACCAGATGAGCAGCGCCGCGGTCACCATCACCACGGTCGAGAGCGCGGCCACGCCGCCGTAACGCGGCGAGCCTTCCGCCAGATTGAGCTGCAGCACCATATAGGTCGAGAAGGTGAAGGTCTTATTCGCCCAGCCGATAATCGCGGGCACGTCGAAAGCGGCGAAGCCGATCGTGAAGATGTAGATCGCGGCGGCGAGGATCCCGGGCCAAGCGAGCGGCAGGGTTATCTTGCGCATCGTGCTGCGCAGCGATGCGCCTGCCGTCACGGCCGCTTCCTCGAGCGCGGGATCGATCGAGCGTAGCACGGAGGCGGTCATGACGAAGGCCAGCGGGCCGAGGCCCAGACCCATGACCCAGCCCATGCCAGCCGGCGTTGAGATGTCGAGCGGCGCGGCGCGCAGGCCGAAGAGACCTATCAGGAACTGATTGATGATGCCGATGCGCGGATGGAGCAGGAACAGCCAACCCATCGCGCCGGCGAAGCCGGGCATCAGCAGCCCGATCGTCATCAAGGTTTCGAGCAGCGTCTTGCCCGGAATATCGGTGCGCGTGACGAGCCATGCCGCGGGCACGCCGAAGAAAAGCGCCACAATCAGCGAGACCAGCGTGAAGACGATCGTGTTCGACAGTGCACGCACGATCGAGGGATCACCGAACGCCTCGACGTAATGCAGGAAAGAATAGGTGGAATGCGGCTCGATCGGTGCCGCGTCGCGGAAGCTCAGCCAGAGGATGATCACCGGGAGAATCAAGATCGACAGGCTCACGCCGATCACGAGCACCAGCATCAAGCGCTCGAAAGGATCGAGCCGCTGGCGACGGGAAGCGCCCAGGCCGAGCGTTTTTGTGGCGCCGGTTGCGCTGGGCGTTGCGCCGTCTGCTTCGGCGCGCGCGGACACTTACTTTCCGGCTTGGCGGAAAAGTTTCGCGACGTCCTGCTGTGCCGCATTGCCGGCGGCATTGGTCTCCTGCCAGGCGACATCAGAAATGCCGAATTTGAAGCCGAATTTCTTTTCGACCGCCTCGACGTCGGCGCGCATCCGCGAATCCGGGTAGAGATGCACGTCGGCCAGGTTCTGGTCGTAAGTGAACTTCTGTCCCTCGGGCGAGGTCAGATAGACGATCAGAAGCTTGGCCGCGTTCGGATGAACCGCATTGGTCGGCACGCCGAGATAGAAGAAGCTGATCAGCGGCATTTCCGGCGTGATGACGCGCACGAGCGGCGCGCCGGTCTCTTTTGCCATGCGCTGCAGATTGCCGCCGCCGCAATCCGTGACGAAGGCGGCGAACTCGCCCGAGGCGAGCCGATCGAAATCGGTGCACAGCATGAAGCCGCCGGCATTGGCGATGAATTTCTTGCCGAACTCGATCGCTTTCTCAGGGCCCCATGCCTCTTTCGCGGAAAGCTGATCGAAGCCCGCGGCAAAAGCCGTGGTGCCGAATTTGCCCTTCCATTCCGGTTTCAGGAAATCCGATAGCTGCTGGGGTTTCGAGGGGGCAGCCTCGCTGTTGTAGGTAAAGCCAAGCGTGCCGGAGAAAATCTTGACGTATTTGCCCTGTTCGGCGATGTCGTCGCCAAGCCGCGCCGGGTCGTAGTCCTTCCACGGCGCTTCCTGGAACATGCCGATCTTGCCGAAGACCGCCATGTTGCGCGAGTAGCCGAAATAGACGTCGGTCGGCGAGGGAAGGTTGCTTTTCAGCGCCACCGCGATGGCATTACCGTCCTCGGGAAAGGACGTACCCGGCACCCATTTCACCGTGATATGCGTGCCATAGGCGTTGTTGATGCGGTCGGTGATCTGCTTCGCTCCCGCGGCGCCGCCCCAGGTGGTAGTCGAACCTTGGAAGATGACGGTGCCTTCTTTATCCGCCGCGGCGGCCAACGCTTTGAGTGCCGGCGACATTGCCGCCGTTTGCGCCCCGCTTGTATTGGACCACAACGCCATTGCAGCCACGGCGGCAACGAGCGCCCGAGCCCAATTTCCACGCATGCTTACCTCCCTTGGCGCGGGCGCGTTCTTCTTCTGCGGCGCGCCCACGTGAACCGTTCGACTATTTTGCCATTGCCGCGGCTTGGGTGCGCTCGCCATAGCCGAGGACGTAACCCACATCGTCGCGCTTTTCCTGGAAGCTGCCGGCGTTGCGCTGAAAGTCGACATTCTGCTTCGCCGGATCGCGGATGACGTAGAGGGGGTCCTGGCCGGCGGCGATGGCGGCCAATGATTCGCGCATCATCTTGCGCATCTCGATGATGCCGCCATCCGACACGGCGAGATGCTCGTTCGGGCGATCGGCGACGACGCCTTGCTGCTCGACCGCCATGCGATCCTGATCGTTGACGTTGATGCCCCACCAATCGCTGGCGAGCGGCGCATACTCGCCGTATTTGCACTCGCGGATCGAGGTGTTTAGGCTGCGCTTGTCGCTCTTATAGAAGCGCACGAAATAGAGCAGCGTCGAAACGTCGTTCTCCGGCACCCGGATGATGATCGAGCGCACATGCTCGCCGCTCTTGTCGATCGGCGGCAGCGTGAAGCCGTTCACCGTCGGAAAGCCGTAACAAGACACGTGCTTGTCGTCGATGCCTTCGACTTGCATCACGTTGTTGGCGCCGTACGAGGTACGGTCCCAGTTGTATCGCACCTTCTTGCCGCCATAGGACGGGAAGGTATAGCCATGCAGCCAGGCGAGATGGCTCACATCGACGATGTTCTCGACGTGGTTGAACCAATTGACCTCGATGCGCTGGACTTGGATGTCCTTGACGCCGTCTTCCCAGCGTAGCGCGTCGTAGAGCGGCAGGACCGGTACCGGATCGGGCCCCATATAGGCGAAGACCAGTCCGCTGACTTCCTGCGAACGATAATTACGCAGGCGGATCTTTTCCTTGAAGGCGCTGCCCTCGGGTTCGGCGGGCTGCTCGAGGCAATGCCCCGCTTTGTCGTAGAGCCAGCCATGATAGGGGCAGCGCAGATTGTCGCCCTCGACCCGGCCGTGATCGAGCGCGAGGCTGCGATGAGCACAGCGCAGCTGCATCAGCACCGGCGTCCCGCTTTCGCCGCGATAAAGCACGAGCTCTTCGCCCAGTACTTTGACGCGCTTCGGCTTATTTGTGATGGTCTCGCTGAACCCGACCGGATGCCAGTAGCGGCGCAGCACCTCGCCCATTTTCGTGCCGGGGCCGATGCGGGTAAAAAGCTCGTTCTCTTCCTGGCTCAGCATTGTCTCTCCCCTTCGAATTCTTTAGCGATGGTGCAAGATCTTTGAGATCGCAAATCGCCACCGTTACCTCTCGGCAATCGTAATCTTTTATCGAAAGCTCGGGAATCCGAATCGTGCCCACCCGGCGGATTTTCGGCCGCTCCTAATCAGGGAAGCCCACCGGTTATCCGATGCCTATCAGAGAAAGCGTCGTAAGACCATTGCAGCAGGGCTTGCCGCTGGCGCGGGCGGCAGAAGATATTGCCCGGGTCGCAATTCTTGCGAACTTGCGCGGCGTGGCGCGCGAAAGCGCGCCAAAACAATTGAGCGACACGTCCGCAACCGCGGCGGCCTTTGCTCCTTTGAACCACGGATCCGGCAATTCGCGCCGACAATCGTTGCAATATTTCTCTTCGAAGACACCGAGCGCGAGCATCTCTTTCGGCGTGTAAAACGGCGTGAAGCCGGCGGCGAAATCGCGCCCTGCATCCGGTCGTTGACGCGAATGGTGTCGCCGACACGGAGTGTCTTTGCCATGACGCGCAGCATATGGCGCACAAACCGCCGATCGACCAGCCGTGCGGGCGGCGCGGCTCGAACCACGCGGGCATTTCCGATAGAGTATCGGCAACGAGAGGCACACGGCATGAGCGGCAAAATCTATGTCGGCATCGGAGGGTGGACCTTCGAGCCGTGGCGCGGCGTGTTCTATCCAAAAGGCCTGCCGCGAAAGCGCGAGCTCGAATACGCCAGCCAGCATCTGACCTCGATCGAGATCAACGGCACCTACTATTCGACGTTCAAGCCCGAAAGCTGGACGAAATGGCGCGGCGAGACGCCGGCGGGCTTCGTTTTCGCGGTGAAGGCGTCGCGTTATTGCACCAATCGCCGCGAGTTGGCCAACGCGGGTGAATTGATCGAGCGCTTTATCGGTCAGGGGATGAGCGAGCTGCGCGATCGCCTCGGCCCGATCAACTGGCAATTTATGGCCAGCAAGAAATACGATGCCGAGGATTTCGAGGCCTTCCTGAAATTATTGCCGCGCGAGGTGAAAGGCTTGCCGTTGCGGCATGCGCTCGAAGCTCAGGAGCCCGACCTTCCAAAATCCCGAATTCTACGCTCTCGCGCGCCGCTACAATGTCGCGATCTGCTTTGCCGACGGCGACGATTTCCCGGTGGTCGACGAGCCGACGGCCGATTTCACCTATGCGCGGCTGATGGGCACCGATGAGACGATCGAGACCGGCTATTCAGCCAAGGCGCTGGACCATTGGGCGAAACGCGCGCGCGACTGGGCGAAACGCGGCGACGCCTTCATTTACATGATCTCGGGCGCGAAAGTGCGCGCGCCGGCAGCCGCGATGGCATTGATCGAGCGGGTGAAATAGCGTTCACGCGCTTTCTCGCAGGCCCGTGCGGCGCATGGCCCACCAGTAGAGCGCGATCAGCGGCACCATCAGCGCCATCAGCAGCAGCGTGATCGCCGCGGCTTTGCCGAAGCCGCCATCCTGCCAAATGCTCCAGACAACGACCGGCAGAGTGAGATTGTCGCGCGTCGTCAGCAGCACGGCGAGGGTGAGCTCGCGGAAGGTCAGAAGCGCGGTCCAGAGCCAGGCATAGATAAGCGTCGGCGTCAGCAGCGGCAGCAGTACGCTGCGCAATACAGTACCGCTGGCGCCGCCGCTCACCGTCGCGGCTTCCTCGAGATCCCGATGCACCTGAATGAGCGTGCCGTTGGTCATGCGTGTCGCATAGGAAAGCCGAGCGATGACGAAAAGAAAAAGCAGCAGCCACAGCGTGCCGTACAGCGGCACGATGCGCTGAACGGCATAGAATACGAAGAGCAGCACGCCGACGCTGAACACGATGTTCGGGATCGCATGCGGCAGAAAAGCGATGAAATCGAATGCGCCGCGGCCCGGCAGCTTCGAGCGCAATGCGACCCAGGAAAAAGCGATCGCGAGCGCAAGGGTCAGGGTCGGCGTGGCGATGGTAAGGAACAGCGTGTTGCGCGCGCCAATGAAGAAGAGGTCCCAAGGGATGCGCTGGAAATTGACAAGCGAGACCGAAGCCAGCGCCTCGGCCGAGGGAAGCTGGAAATAGGGGAGCACCGCTGCCCAGATCGTGACCGCGAGCGGCAAGAGCTTGGCCAGCGTGAAGTAAAGGGCGAGGAAGCTCCAGGCCCAGTAAGTGTGCCTGCCGAGCGCTATGAGGCGCGGGCGATACGCTTTTCCGGTTACGGTTTGGAAGCGATGCGCTTGCGTTTGCAACCGGCCGTACCACCAACTCAGCCCGCCGGCGAGCGCGATCATCACCGTCGAGAGTGCCGCAGCCGGGCCGTAGGCCGGCAAACCGTCCGCTGGCGCAAGCTCGTTCACGAGGAAGGTCGAGAAGGTGAAGATCTTGTTCGACCAGCCGATGATCGCCGGCACGTCGAAAGCGGCGAAGCCAATGGTGAAGACATAGATGCCGGCGGCGAGAATGCCGGGCCACGCGAGTGGCAGCGTGACCCGGCGCATGATCGCGGGCAGCGCCGCGCCGGAGATCTGCGCCAATTCCTCCAGCGTCGGATCGATCGCGCGCAGCACCGCCGCGGTCATGATGAAGGCGATCGGCGCGAGGTTGAGGCCCTGCACCCAGCCCATGCCGACAATACTGGCGATGTTGAAAGGCGTGACGCCGAAGCCGAAGACCTCCATTGCCAGCGCATTGAAAAGCCCGATGCGCGGGTGCATCAAAAAGAGCCAGCCCATCGCCGTCGCGAAGCCGGGAATGAGCAGGCCGAGCGTCATCAGCGTCAAGACGATCGGCTTGCCGTTGAGGTCGGTGCGCTCGACCAGCCAGGCGGCAGGCACGCCGAAGGCCAGCGCGACCACGAGCGTGGTCAGCGCGACGCCGAGCGTGTTGAGCAGCACGCGATAGATGAAGGGATCGCTGAAGACGGTGATGTAATGCGCGAAGGAATAGGCCTGGCCGGGATCGATCGGCCGGCCTTCGCGAAAGCTCAGGAGCAGCACGACTACTGGCGGCACGACGATAATCGCGCTCGCGACGACGGTCACCGCGACCATCGCCCAGCCCCAAGGATCGAGCTGCGGCCAGTTGATGCGTGAAACGCGCGACGCGGTCAGGGTCGCATCAGTCATCGAGCCCGACCGTGCCCCATGCAATTACCGGCTGTGCTGGATGATATCCGCGATCTTCTTCTGCGCGTCATTGCCGGCTTTGTTGGCGATCTGCCAATCGATGTCGGCGCGCTTGAACTCCCGTCCGGCCTCCTTCTCCACCGCAGCGAGCTTGGCGTGCTCGGCCGTCTCGGGGAAGATGTCGAGATCGGTCGTCGTCTCGTCGCGGATGATCTTCTGTCCTTCGACTGTGGCCGAGAAAGCGGCGAAGAGCTTGCCGGCGTTTGGATGCACGGCGTTCTTCGGCACGGCGAGATAGAAATAGCTGACGAGCGGCACCGTTGGCTCGATGGCGCGGCCCAAGGGCGCGCCGCGCTTGATCGCGGCCCCGACCGGGCCGTCGCTGCAATCGGTGGCGAGGGCGATGAATTCGCCGGTGGCGAGCCGCTCGGTCTCACCGCAGCGCATGAAGCCGGCGACCTGCGTGGCGAATTTTTCGGCGAAGGCGATCGCTTTGTCCGGGCCCCAGGCATCAGTCGCGGCGATCTGATCCCAGCCGGCGCCGAAAGACGTTGTCGCGATTTTCCCTTTCCATTCCGGCTTCAGGAAATCGGCCAGCTCTTTCGGCTCGGAGGGCGCGAGCTTCTTGTTGTAGCTGAAGCCCAACGTCGCCGATTGCACCTTGATGAAAGTGCCGTGATCGACGACGACGTCGGTCAGGCGGTCGGGCAGGTAGTCTTTCCACGGTGCCTTTACGAACAGATCGTATTGCAGCAATGCGCCCATATCGCGCGAAAAGCCCAGATAAACATCGGTCGGCGATTGCACGTTGTTGGAGGCGGCCATCGCGATGTTATGGCCGACATTCGGCATCGCCGGGCCGGGCGTCCAGGAGATTTTGAGATGCGTGCCATAGGCCTGATTGATTGCGGCCTCGAATTTCTGCGCGCCTTCAGCCCCGCCGAGGCTGTCGGAACTCCAGGTGAGGAGGACGGCGCCTTCCTTATCGGCGGCCGCGGCCAGTTCCTTCATCGCCGCGGTCTGAGCTTGCGCGTGGGATGCGATAGCGAGGCTCGTCGTGATCGCGCCAAGTGCCGCCATCCTTGCCATGCGGCTCATCGAAACCCTCCCCGCCTTTTGCGTTCGTGTTGTTGTGCGGCGAAGCCTAGCCTTCGATGGCGCCGCGCGTCCAGTTGATTGCGGATTGCTTAGGCAGCCGCGCTGCTGTTGGCGGCGGCACACAATTTGCGCAGCGGGCAATGCTCACATGCCGGCGCGGTCGGGCGGCAGATTTGTTGTCCCAGCAGCTTGATGAGCCAGTGCAACTCGTAGAGCGTATCGGCATCCCAATCGGCGGAAAGAAGGCGCGCGTAACCCTCATGTCCCGCCTCGTAGTCGGCTCCCGGTCGCAGGAAACCCAGGCGCAGGCCGACACGCAGCAAATGCGTATCGACCGGCAGGGCCGCTTTGCGCAGCGTGCTGAAATTGAGCACGGTAGCGGCGATCTTGGCGCCCACCCCATAGAGGCTGTCGAGCCATCGCAGCGCCGCTTCGACGTCCCAATCGGCAAGGAATTCGAGATCCAGCGCGCCGTTACGCGCACGAATCATGCGCAGCGCTTGCGGCAATTCCGCGGCTTTGCGATCGGCGTGATTGACCGAGAAAATGACGCGTTCGATCTGACGCGGCGTCGCGCGCAGCAGTACGTCCCAGGATGAGCACCGCCGGCGCAGCCGCAGGAATGCCGCCATCGAGACTTCGTCGTGGGTCTGTGACGCGATGATCCCGTAGATCAGCTGACTGAGCGGATCGAGGCGTTGCTCATCGCGCTGCGGGCCGAAGATCGCGAGCAGCCGCTGGCGGATTTCGGGCAAAATCGGCTGCTCCCCGAAATCGAAGGAGTATTGTCGCATGGGCCTCCCGACGGCGGCGTTGTTCTGTCCTGCCGTCAGGAATAAGAACATATCATGAACGCATATCGATGGCCAGAAATTCATCCCGGCGCGAACATGGCTCGCTTCCGGCGCGGCTCTATTCCGAAACGACGCTGCCGGTCGGCACCCAATTCTCGCCGTCGAAAGTTTCGAACTGCATCTGCTTGATCGGGCGGTAGTCGGTCGGCGTGGTGTTGATCGTGATGCCGGGCAGGAGCATCGGCAGCGCGACATCGTGCAGATTGGTCGCCTGCTTCAGGATGTTCTCACGGCTCAGATCGTTGCCGGATGCTTTCAATATTTTTTCGATGAGCGCAGCGAGCATGTAACCGCGCGCGGCGGCGAAGCCCTCGCGCACATCGACGGAAGTGTCGTATTTCTTCGCCCAGGCGACGAATTCGCGAATGTCGGGATCGTTCGTCCAGCTCGGGCTCGTCGGGTCTTTCATATAGGTCGCGGTGAAGACATTCCTGGAATTCTCCAGCCCCGCCGACTGCAGCACCTGGCTGATCGAGGCGGCTATCGAGGGGATGAATATCTTCGGCTTCCAACCGATCTCGGCCCCGTGACGGATCGCCTGCGCCGCGGCTTTCGGTGTCGCGAAGGCGAAGAGCACCTTCGCGCCGCTGGTCTGCAGGCTGGCGATCTGCGAATCGACATTCGACGCGGAGACTCTCGTAGCTTTGTTGCGCGACGATCGTCGCGCCATCGCTCAGTGTCTCTTGCGCGCCGCGCAGGAAGTCCTTGCCGAGATCATCGTTCTGAAAGAGCACTGCGATCTTTGCGTTTGGCATCGTCGCGCTGACATACTTGCCGACGAGCCGGCCCTCGGCGTAGTGGCTTGGCGCGAAGCCGACCGTCCAGGGCGATTTCTGCGGATCGTAAAAAGCCGTGGCGCGGGTCGCCGGGAAGAGCTGCGGCACTTTACTGTCGTTCAAATATTGCTGCACCGCGAGCTGCATCGGTGTACCGACCGAAGCCGCCATGAAGAGCACGCCGGTCTGCTCGACGAGCTTGCGTGTCGCTTCGACGGTGCGCGGCGGCGCATAGCCATCGTCGGCAGTGATGATCTTTATCTTGCGGCCGTTGATGCCGCCGTCCTCGGTATTGAGCTTGTCGAAATAGGCGGAGAAGGTTTTCGTCACCGTGCTCGCCATCGACATCGGACCGCTAAAGGGAGCGGTCGAGCCGATCTTCACCTCGATATCGCTGGCGCCGGGCCCGTAATTCTTTTGGGCGAGGGCAGGCGTGATCGTCAGCGTAAGCAGCAGGGCCGCGGCTGCGGCGATGCGAAAATTCATGCGTTACCCTGAGCAAACGAGCGTGGATCGACCCTCGGCGATCACGCGCGCCAATAGGCAAAAGCCATCGCGTTGCCGGTACCGGCCGGCGAGCGATAGCACGGCACATAATCGATCACCTTCATCTTGAGCCCGGCTTCGCGCATCGCGCCGCAGACCGGAATCCAATTCTTGATCTCGGCGGTGCCGCCCGAGGCAAAGAGCGAATCGTCGATGGCAGCAATCGCCTTGTCGTCGTCGGCCTCCATCGCGGCAAGCACGCCGCGGTCGAAATCCTCTTCGATCACATAATGGGTGAGGCCGCCCGAGCCGATGATCGCAACGCGGGTATCGCCGGGGAACGACATGATCGCGCGGCCGACGGCGCGGCCGAACTCGAAGCAACGCGTCGCTTTCGGCCGATTCGGCGGGTAATGCGTGTTGACCAGCACCGGCACAATGGGAATTGGCTTGTCCTCCATCACACGGCGGAAGACATAGCCGAAGGCGTGCGGCGCGGCGTTGGAATTGCGCGGGCCGGTCGGTAGCTTCTTCGACTGGCCGACATCGAAGCCTGAATCGATCAGCGCGCCGATGATATGCTTGCCGAGCGCCGGGTCGCAGGCATAACTCGTGCGGGTCGCCGGCTTGTAGCCGATCTCCGCCGGCGCGATGCCGGGCGTGAGCTTTGCCAGCTCTTCCGGCGTGCGCGGATAATTATCGATGCTCGCGCCCCAGAAGACGCTGAAGGCGGGGATGTTCTCGTCGGTGAAGATTTCCGACTGGTCGTTGCCGATCACCACGGCGACATCTGGCTCGGCGGTCTTGTAAACGTCGGCGATCGCGCCGATAGCACGCTGGCAGCGCTCGAAATGCGCGCGCTTGGCTTCCGGCGTCAGATGCGGCGTGAAATCCTGGTCTTTGCGCGCGGCGAGCAAGGTTTCGTAATTGTACGGCTTGCCGCGATACCAGTGCTGCGGATTCTGGCGATCGGCGGTGGCGCGCAGCTCCCATTGTTCGGGCTGCAAGAAAAGCTGGGGTCCGTGCGAGGTACCGAGACCTAGAACGAGTTTGGCCATGCTGCGGCGCTCCTTCTCTGCTGGGCCATGGTGCGACGCGGCTCGCGAAGTTGCAAGAAGCTGCGCTAGAATGATCGGCAAATGCGGTCGACCAAAGGCCGCGCTCGGAGGGAGAATTTGGATGCGCCACAACATAATCATGACTCGTCGCACCGCGATCACGGCGCTGGCCGGCTCGCTTACCGCGCTTCGTATTCCGGCGGCGCGCGCCGCCGGCGAGCCACTACGTGTTGGCAAGGCGGTGGTCGAGAATGTCGGCTTCATTCCACTCGATGTCGGTATGGAGCTGGGCATTTTCGCGAAGCACGGGCTCGCGGTCGAAGAGCTCAACTTCGCGGGCGGCGCGAAGATCGCGCAGGCGATGACGGCGGGCGCGGTCGACATCTCATTGAGCGCCGGGCCCGACATGCAATTCGTCGCCAAAGGCGCACCGGAGATCGCCATCGGCTCGATCGCGGAATTCCCGGGCTTCATGGCCTATGTCGTCGCGGCGAATTCCGACATTCACAGCTTGGACGATTTGCGTGGCAAGAAAGTCGGCATCACCAGCCTCGGCTCGCTCACCGACTGGCTCGCCGAAGAGCTCGATCGTGTCAAAGGCTGGACGGGCGAGCAGGAGCGCCTGACCAAGGTCACGGTCGGCGGATCGACGCCGGCGGTCATCGCCGCGCTGAAGACCGGTCAGGTCGATGCCAGCATCACATCGGCGCAGCTCGGCTTGCAACTCGGTGAAAATGGCGAAGGCAAGCTGCTGTCCGATTGCAGCGCCTATGTCGGGACGATCGAGCTCTATACGATGTTTGCCAGCAAGCCGATCGTCGCGCGCAATCCCGATGCGGTGCGGCGCTTCCTCAAGGGCTGGTACGAGACGGTCGATTTCATGAAGGCTCACAAAGCCGAGACGGTCGCGATTTCCGCGAAGGTGATGGGCCATACGCCGACGGTCGAAGCACGCGTTTACGACCGGCTGGTCGGAAAGTTGTCGAGCACCGGAAAATTCTCGCCGCAAGCGATCGAGACGCTCAAGGCCTCGTTCGTGGCGATGAAAAGCGTCGATCAATCGGTCGATATGAAGAACCTTTATACCGAAGAATTCCTACCAAAAGCATCGACTTAGCTGTCGCTTGCACGACACAAAGCTTGAATTGCCGCGCACCGTCTCCTATATCCGGGCAATCAAACTTCTATCGGGTCGGCTTCGGCACGGCGACTACCAGAAGCCGGTACGTTCCTTCCAGATCGCTAGCTTGATCCGTCGCGCAAGTGCGGGGCGGCCTTTACTCTCTGGAAGGACTTCCATGTCGATCGGTACTGTCAAATGGTTCAATGCCACGAAGGGCTACGGCTTCATTCAGCCGGAGGATGGCACTAAGGATGTGTTCGTGCACATCTCCGCTGTCGAGCGCTCGGGGCTCGGCACTCTGTCGGAAGGCCAGCGCGTGAGCTTCGAGTTCTCAGCGCGACCAACGCACCGGCAAGGTCGCTGCGGCGAACCTCCAGAACGCTTAACAATTACGGCGTTCGTTTGACCTCGGGGCGGCTTCGGCCGCCCCGTTTGCTTTTGGCGTAGGCGCGCTTCGCAAGTCGTTATGAGCGCGCTTCGCGCAGGGCGCGCCAGATGCGCTCGGGCGTCGCCGGCATCTCGACGTGCTTGATGCCGAACTCGGCGAGCGCATCGACGACTGCGTTGACGATCACGGCAAGCGCCGGCGTGGTGCCGCCTTCGCCGCCGGCGCGCACGCCGAGGCGATTGGTCGGGCAGGGCACTTCGCTGAGCGCGGTCTTGAAAGATGGCACGCCGTCGGCGCGCGGCAGCGCGTAATCCATCAATGAGCCCGACAAGAGCTGGCCGTTCTTGCGGTCATAGACGCATTGTTCCCAAAGTGCCTGGCCGATGCCTTGCACCGCCGCGCCATGTGTCTGGCCGTGAAGGATCATCGGGTTGACCGCCGTGCCGACATCGTCGACCGCGGCATAGCGCGTGAGTTCGATCGCGCCAGTCTCGGGATCGATCTCGACCTCGCAGACATGCGTGCCGTAAGGGAAGGCCGCGACTTTGAAGACCTCGTCGCGCTCGCCGGCAAGCTTGCCACGCAGATCCTCGGGGAGATCGCTGCGTGTCGCTGCCGCCGCGGCGACTTCGTATAGTCCGAGGCGCCGGTCGGTGCCTTCAATGGCGAACGCGCCGTCGCGGAAGACGATATCGGCGGGCGCTGCTTCGAGCAGATGCGCCGCGATGCGCTTGCCTTTGACGACGATTTCGTCGACCGCGTAACCCATCAGCACGCTGCCATAGCGCATCGAGCGGCCGGAATTGCTGCCGCCGCCGACCGGGACGAGATCGGTGTCGCCGGTGATGAGATTGACGGCGCCGAAATCGACGCCGAGCCAATCGCTGATGCATTGCGCAAAGCTGGTCTCGTGGCCTTGGCCGTGCGACTGTGTGCCGATGATGACATCGACCCGGCCTTCGGGGCGCACGATCACCTCCGCGCGCTCGCGCGGAATGCCGGTCGTGCTCTCGATGTAATTGGCGATCCCCAGTCCCAAGAACTTGCCGCGCGTTTTCGCTTCGTCGCGCCGCGCGGCGAAGCCTTTCACGTCGCCGAGCGCGATCGCCTCGTCCATCACGCGCTCATATTCGCCGCTGTCATAAGTGACGCCGGTGCAATTCTTGTAGGGAAAGGCGTTCGCGCCGATGAGATTGCGGCGCCGCAGTTCGACACGGTCGAAGCCATGCTCGCGCGCTGCGATATCGATGAGCCGCTCGAGGATGAACATCGCCTCCGGCCGACCGGCGCTCCGATAGGGCACGGTGGTCGGTGTATTGCTGAGCACAGCGCGCGCCTCGACGTAAGCCGCCGGCACATCATAGACGCCAGACAGGATGCTGACCGATTTGCGCAGCGGAACGATCGCAAGCATATGCGCGCCGAGATTGGATAGATGCTTGCTGCGTATCGCGAGGAACTTACCATCGCGATCGAGCGCTAGCTCGGCATCGGCGACGAGATCGCGGCCTTGAAAATCGGAAGCGAAGCCTTCCTGGCGATCCGCCACCCATTTGATCGCGCGTTTGAGCTTGTGCGCGGCCCAGGCGACCAGCGACGATTCCGGATAGACGGCGTTGCGCGTGCCGAAATTGCCGCCGATGTCATAGGCGACGACACGCAGCCAATCCGGCGGCCAGCCGAGCACCATATCGATGCCGGCTTTGGTGCGGACCGAACCGGCACCGGCGCCGGCATAGAGCGTGACGTGATCGCGCGCGGCGTTGTACTCCGCGACGGCGGCGCGCGGCTCCATGGTGACGCCGGTAACGCGCTGACACCAGCTCTTGAGTCGCACGATATGCGCCGCGCGCGCAAAGGCCGCTTCGGTCGTCGTGGCATTGCCGGCCTCGGCATCGAGGCAGACATTGCTCGGCTGATCCCAGAGCAGCGGCGCATCTGGCCGCGCCGCGTCCTCGGCATAAGTCGTTGCGGGCAGGACCTCGTAATCGACCTCGATCGCTTCGGCGGCGTCATGTGCCTCGGCCAGCGTCTCGGCGACGACCATCGCGACCGCGTGGCCGACGAAGCGCGCACGGTCGGTCGCCAGCGGCAAGAATGGCGAGGGGTAGATATCCGAGCCGTCGCGATTCCACAGCACGACATCGGGGAAGTTCATCTGCGCGTGGCGCGGACCAAAGCCCTCCTGGTCCGTCTGTACCCGCTTCATTTTTGCCGCGAGTACGTCGGTGCCGGCATAGATTGCCAAAACGCCCGGCAGCGCGAGCGCATGCTGGCTATCGATGTTCGCGATGCGCGCATGCGCATGCGGCGAACGCAACAGCACGGCATGCGCTTGGCCTGGAATATCGATGTCGACGGTGTAGCGGCCGCGCCCGGTGAGAAGACGGCGATCTTCCTTGCGCCTGACGGGCTTGCCGATTCCGAATTCATTTTTCGCCATCGGCGTGACCCCTTTTCAACGCGTCGTGCGGCTCATGCGGCTTTGACGATCGCTGCCGCGCCCTCTTGCCAAACGCATTCGGCGCTTTCGAAACCGGCGTCGTGCATACCTGAGAGATGCGTATCGAGTCCGCCGGCATATTGGAAATAATCGTAATCGAGGAAGCAGCCCGCCGGCGCGAGCAGGCGGCGGATCGCGCCATAACAACGGAAGATTGCCTTGCGGTCGCGCAGATTGTGCAGCGCAATGCCCGAGACCACGAGCTCGAACGGCCCGGAAGCTGCTTTATACCAGTCCGCGTCGGTCAGATCGCTGACCACGTAAGCGAGCCGCTTCTCGTATTTGGCGAGGCGCTTCTGCGCCTGGTCACGCATCGGTCGCGAATAATCCTGCCAGGTGACGCGCGCTTTGGGGAAGGCGCGCAACACTTCTTCAGTGACGACACCGTACCCGGCGCCCACATCGAGCGCACGGATCGCGGTGCCCTTCTCGAAGGGCGCGAAGCCCATCATCTTGCGAAGGATCGGGCGCCGCTCGGCGTCGCGCGTTATGTCCTGGTCGATCCATCGATCGACATAGGCTGTCGAATGCCAATCGTGTTCATGAACATGAAATGAGCGGGCTTTGGCTGGCATGACACCCCCGCATGAACGCCGGACAGAGAAGAAAATCGAGACCGACGCGGCGTCACCGGTCCCGATCGTCAACCGAGATCAGCCAGGCATCTGGCCCATGAAGTCGCGCTTGCCGAGCTCGACGCCGTAATGGCGCAGGACGTCGTAAGCGGTCGTGGTGTGGAAATAGAAGTTCGGCAGAGCGTGATGATAGAGGAGAACCCAAGCCTTGAACGTGCGGTCGTTCGGGCCGAGCTTCACGGTCACGCTGCTCTCTTCCTTCCCATCGATCTGTGCGGCGCCGAGGCCCTTCAGGAAGTCGACGGTGGTTGCAATCCGCGCCTTCAAATCGGCGATGCTGGCGCATTCCTTGAGCTCGGGCAGCTGGGCACCGGCAATCCGCCCGGGCGCGAGCGCATGCGCGGTCGCCTGCTGGATCTGCCGCGCGAAGGGGAACATGTCGGGCGCCAGCCGCAGCTGCAGCAGCAAATTCGGATCGTATTTGCGCGATTCGGCGAAAGCCTGGGCCTTGTCGAGGCAGCCGGACATCGCCGGCAGAAGCTGCGTGAAGACCGGCACCGAGCCGCTATACATCGTGATCGCCATGGCGAGCGTTCCTCTCTCTTAGACGTTGGGGCTAATCCCGGGCCGGAATTTAGCCGCGTTCCGGGTCGAGGTGAAGGGCGGGCGGATTTCCGGGGGGCAGGGATGCGCCGCCGCGGGTTTCAAAACCCCGTGCTGCGCCATAGATTGGGCCCTCACGCTGCTTCGTTCCCTGGGTTTGCCTGGATGCCGCTCCGCGTCTCGCGTCATAGTCTATTGATCGGGATCGTCGCTGCGGCCTTCTTCATGCAGAATCTCGACGGGACGATCATCACGACCGCGCTGCCGCAGATGGCGGTCACCTTCGACACGACACCGATCCATCTCTCGATCGGCATCACGGCCTATATCCTCAGCCTCGCGGTCTTCATTCCGGTCAGCGGTTGGTTCTCGGACCAATTCGGGGCGCGCACCATTTTCGGCACGGCGATCGCGGTTTTCACCGTCGGCTCGGTGCTTTGCGGGCTCTGCAACGGCGTGGTCGAATTTGCCCTCTGTCGTGTCTTTCAGGGCCTGGGCGGCGCAATGATGGTGCCCGTCGGGCGGCTGGTGCTGTTCCGCGCTGTCGGCAAAGGCGGGCTGGTGCAGGCGCTTTCGACGATGAGCATGGCGTCGATGATCGGGCCGGTGCTGGGGCCGCCGGTCGGCGGCTTCATCACCACCTATGCGAGCTGGCGCTGGATCTTCTTCCTTAACCTGCCGATCGGCCTCGTCGGTGCCGTCCTCGTCTTCCTCTTCATCGAGAATTACCGCGAGGAGCGGAGCCCGGCTTTCGATTGGATCGGCTTCATCTTCACCGGCGTTTCGATCGCGACCCTGGTGCTCGATTGCGATCTCATCGTGCAACCCGACGTGCCGGCCTCCGTCGCGGCCGGGCTTTTCGCGTTGAGCCTCGCCGCGGGCGGCTTTGCCGCGTGGTACATGCTGCGCCGGGTCGAGCCGATACTCGACCTCAGCCTTCTGCGGATTCCGTCTTTCTGTACCGGCGTCGCGGTTGGCGCGCTGTTCCGCATCGGCGGGGGCGGCGTCGGCTATCTCATGGCGATCATGCTGCAGGTGAATATGGGCATGTCGGCCTTTGCCTCCGGCTCGATCACCTTGGCCGGGGCGCTGAGCCGCTGACCATGAAGGCGGCGATTCCGCCGGTGCTGCGCCGCTGGGGTTTCCGCACCGTGCTGATCGGCAACGGCATCATCAGCGCCGCCGCCGTCGCGGCTTGCGCCCTCATCACGGCGTCGACGCCGGGCGTCGTCGTGTTCCTGGTTCTGCTCATCGGCGGCTTTTTCCGCTCGCTGCAATTCACCAGCCTCACGACATTGGCCTATGCCGATATCCCGAACCATCGGACCAGCGCCGCGACCAGCTTTTCCAGCATGATGCAGCAGATCAACAATGGCCTTGGCGTGGCCATGGCCGCCGTGCTGCTGCATGTGATGCAGCTCTTCCACACGGAAGCCTCGCAGATTGTCTCGATTATCGATATCCGCGCCGTGTTCGTGATCATGTCGCTGGTCGCGCTCTCGGGTGTCGTTTTCTATCCGCGGCTCCCGCCGGATTCCGGCGCCGAGGTTAGCGGCCATCGCCTCCACGGCGGCGCGGCCGAGCCCGCCGACGTCGCCGCGTCCGATTGACGCGCCACCGATGAAGCTGCCCTTCGCGCGCTCCATGATCGTGCCGCTGATCGTGGCAACGGCGTTGTTCATGGAGAATCTCGACAGCACGATCATTACGACGGCGCTGCCGCAGATGGCCATCTCCTTCGATACGACGCCGATCCATCTCTCGGTCGGCATCACCGCCTATGTGCTGAGCCTCGCGATCTTCATTCCGGTCAGCGGCTGGTTCGCCGACCGCTTCGGCGCCAAGACCGTGTTCCGCACCGCGATCACCGTCTTCGTTCTCGGCTCGGTGCTATGCGGCCTCTGCAACGATGTCGCCGAGCTCGCCGCGGCGCGGGTGTTGCAAGGCATGGGCGGCGCAATGATGGTGCCGGTCGGCCGCCTCATCATGTTCCGCAGTGTCGCCAAATCCGAATTTGTCACCGCCATGGCTTATCTGACGATCCCGGCGATGATCGGCCCGACTTTGGGGCCGCCGGTTGGCGGCTTCATCACCACCTATGCGAATTGGCGCTGGATTTTCTTCCTCAACGTGCCGATGGAACTCTTGGGCTTCGGCCTGGTGACTCGCTTCATCGAGAATTACCGCGAGCCCGAAACGCCGTCGCTCGACTGGCTCGGCTTCTTGATGACCGGCACCGCCCTTGCGTCTTTCGTCTATGTCTGCGACCTCGTCGAGCGGCCCCAGGTCGATTGGGGCTCGGTCGCGATTATCGCCGCTGTCTCCATCGCCGCAGGTCTGCTTTCGGCGCGGCATTTGCGGCGCACGCCGTATCCGGTGATCGATCTTTCGCTGCTCCGGGTTTCGACCCTCTCCGTCAGCGTGCTTGGCGGCGCGGTCTTCCGCGTCGGGACCTCGTCGCTCAATTATCTGCTGCCGATCCTGCTGCAGGTCGGTCTCGGCTACACCGCGTTTCTCTCCGGCGTGATGACCGTCGCAGCGGCGATCGGTTCTTTCGCGATGAAGGTCGCGGCAATTCCGATCCTCCGGCGCTGGGGCTTTCGCACCGCGCTCAGCGTCAACGCGCTGATCAGCGTGGTCGGTGTCGCGATCTGCATCATCTTCAACGAGGCGATGGCGCCGATCTTGATCTTTACCGTTCTCGCGATCGCCGGCTTTTTCCGCTCGTTGCAATACACCGCGCTCAACAGCATGGCTTTCGCGGACATCCCGGCGCAGCGGATGAGCGCGGCATCGAGCCTCTCGAGCATGGTGCAGCAAATGTCGAACGGCCTGGGTGTCGCCTTCGCGGCGATGGCGCTGAACCTCGTG
The DNA here is from genome assembly GCA_963731145.1 of uncultured Alphaproteobacteria bacterium. Taxonomy (GTDB): domain Bacteria; phylum Pseudomonadota; class Alphaproteobacteria; order ATCC43930; family CGMCC-115725; genus CAIKMD01. Next base: position 214,935 of record CAVSUX010000001.1, read on the forward strand.
CTCGTCCTGCGCAGCGGCTCGCCGGAGGATATTTCGCTCGGCGATATCCGCATCACCGTCATCCTGATGGCGCTCGTGACACTGGCCTCGACGTTTTGGTTCGTGCGGTTGGAGCGCGATGCCGGCGCAGAAGTCAGCGGCCATCGCGCCGCCGCGGCGGAGTGAGCCGACCAATTTTTCAGGGTGCGCCCGTTCCCCGATTGTTGCGCTTTCTTGGTGGCGAGAAATTAGCTACGCATTCGGCTGCTTGAAGGGGGAAGTCGATGCCGAAATCCTGGCGTAGTTTCGTTGCCGCGCTCGCGTTGTTCTTGCCGCTCGCTTCCATCGCCCCAGCCGTGAGTCAAACGCCGACGCCGCTCAAGGTTGGGCTCGGTCCCGCGGTCGACTTTCTGCCGGCCTTCGTCGCGCGCGACCAAGGCATTTTCGCCAAGCACGGGCTGGACGTGACTTTGCAGATCGTGCCGACGCCGTCCGTGGTGCCGCCGATGCTGGTTTCCGACAGCGTGCAGATCGCCTATGCGACGCCGCCCAATATTCTGCTCGCCAATGAAGGCGGCCTCGACCTCGTCGCGATCGCGGGCGGGGCGCGGCTGGTCAAGAGCAATGCAAAGATCAGCTTCGTGACGCGCACCGGCGTCACGATCGAGAAAGCCGAGGATTTGAAAGGGCGCAGGGCGGGCATTCCCGGCTTCAACAGCATCATCGACATGTTCCTGCGCAAATGGCTGATCACGCATAACGTGCCGGTGGCCCAGGTCAGTATCGTCGAGACGTCGATGCTGCAGATGGGCGATCTCCTCAAATCGAGCCAGATCGACGCCGCGACGCCGATCGAGCCGATCCGCGGCCGCATCGTCGCCTCGGGCGCGGCCGCGCGCTCGGTCGATTTCTTCTCCGAGGTCAATCCCGATGTGCTCGGCTCGTTCTGGATGTCGACGCGCGATTGGGCGACGAAGCATAAGACCGAGGTGGCGGCTTTCCGTGCGTCGCTTCTCGACGGCATCGCCTTCATCAACGAGCACCCGGACGAGGCGCGCGCGATCGAGCAAAAGGCGATGGGCTTCGTTGATCCGACGGCGATGGCGACCTTCGCGACGAAGCTCGACCCGAAGGATTTCGATTTCGTCGCCAAGCTCGGCGTTGAGCTCGGCGTGATGAAGCAGCCCGTCGATGCGGCGAAGCTGATCGTCGACTAGCCGTTCGACGCGGGTGAATTTTCTTCTCGACCAGTCGCGCGAAGCGGCGCGCGCCGAGCGTCGACGCAGCGTCGGTACGGCGCGCGCTCACACGGCTTTGAGCGCGGGCTTGCCCTTCTCCGGTAGATCCATCGCCGCTTCCATCGCGGGGAAATCGGGCACCGAGCCCCACATACAGAAAGAGGTCAGCGTCGGCGGGAATTGGCGCGGTCGATAAGTCGCTTCGTCCTCGGGCATGATGTGCTTCACGCCGCAGGAATACTCGTAGACCATGTTGTCGGGGCCGTAGAAATAGACCATCACAGCGGTCGACAGCGGATGCCGGCCCGGGCCCCAAGCGATTTTCACGCCTTGCTGCTTCAGGAAATAATAGGACTTCATCACGTCGTCGACGTCTTCGACCTGATGGTTGATGTGCTGCACGCCGGGCTTCGGCGAGGGGAACATCGCGATCGAGTGATGGCAGGTGCTGATGCGCAGAAGCGGCGCATCGCCGAGCCAATCCGAGACGCGGGCGCTCATCAGATTGGTCCAATATTTCTCGTCGCGGATGGGATCGCTCGAATTAAGGCCGATATGGCTGAAATGGGTGATGCCGGCATCGCGCGCCGGGAAATAGCGTGTGCCCGAGTAATAGGGCCGCGCCACGATCTCGATTTTGTTGCCGCTCGGGTCGCGTGTCTGGATCACGCCGCGGGCGCGCCGCTTCTCGCTGTCCTCTTTATCGGCGAGCGTCGCGCCATGGCCGGCATTCTCGAGCGCCGCCCCAACCGCGTCGAAATCGGCCGGGTCTTTCAGATCGAAGCCGATCGTATGGTCGCTCGGATCGCCTTCGAAATAGACGAGGGTGTGGTCGCGCGTATCGCCGCGCACCGGCACGGTGTCGCTGCGGAAATAGGCGGATTTACCTTCGCGGCCGACGAGCTGAAGGCCGAGGATCTTGGTCGCGTAATCGACCGCACTCTCGATATCGCGCGTGCCGAGGCGGACGTAGCGGATATCTTGCAGATTGATCATGGCAAAACCTCCGCCCGGCCCAGCCGGGCAGAAGGTTGTTAGCACGGGCTGACGGTCAGCGCGAGGCAGTGGCTTTTGGCAGGTAGAGGCCCATCGTCCGGTCAGGGAAGCCGGCGGCGTCGAAATACCGCGTGTCCTGCGCCTCCTGATAGAGGAGAACGGTGGCGAGGCCGTCGGCGGCAACGGGGCCACGCAGCGTGCCGGAGGTGACTTTCGGCGCCGCGCCGCCCGGCAACGCTTCGGCGATGATGCGGCCCTGCAGTTTGCCCTTGGCGGTAATCTTGAGACCCAGCACATGCGCCAGGGTCTTGCCGATATCGGCGTTGCTCACCGGCGCCGGATCGGCGAAGCCGGCTTTGAAATCGGGACCGATCGCGGCCGCGCGGCGGAGAGCAGTGCCGTCTCGTCGAGGAAATTGCCGCCGTCATGCTGATCGAGGCTGCCCTGCACCGCATCGTTCTCGAGCGATGGCGTGACGCCGGCGTTGCCGCCCGCGACGTTGTAGCCGGCATAGATCGTGTTGCCGAAGACGCCAGTATCGCCGAGCCAGTGACCCGTCGCCATGGCCGAAGCGTTCGGCATGGTGACGGTCGGGAACATCGAATGGCTGTTCTGGAAATCGACACCCTGATCGCGGATCGCGGCCATGGTCGGCGCGGTCTCCGGCGTTACCATCTTGGCGCGCATGCCGTCGGGCACGAAGAGGATCAGATTGTGCGGCCTGTCCGCGGCTTGTGCCCGCGTGACGGCAAGCGCCGTGATTGCCGCGAGAGCGATTTGCCAGTGCCGCATGGATTTCCCCTCCGTGTCGCGGCGACCCTAGCAATCGCACAAGTCAGTTTTGTGACGCAGCCTCTGCTTCCTCGACCGTGACGATCATGCGGCCGATCGGCCACAGCGCGATCGCGGCGAGCTTGATATGCGCCCAGGCGAAGGGAATGCCGATAATGGTGATCGCCAACGCGGCGGCGTTGATAAGATGCAGAATCGCCAGCCACCAGCCGGCGAGGATCAGCCAGATGATGTTGCCGAGAACGCCGAGCGGGCCGGTGCCGATATCCTCGCGGCCGGTGAAACGCGCGCGCGACACGGCGCGATGGCCGAAGGGCAGGAAGGTGTAGAGCGCGATATTGAAAGCGGCGCGTGCCCAGGGCAGGCCGATGATGGTGATTGCCATAATCAGCGCGCCCAGAAGCCACGCCGCGGCCGTCCAGAGGCCGCCGGTGAAGACCCAGAGCACGTTGAGGAGGAGGCGAAAAGCGGGCATGGATGAATCGGGCATGGATGAATAACGTCTTGGCCTTGACGATTATGCCGCGACGAGCGGGGCGCGCGACAGCATTCAGCCAAAGCCCTGATCGACAATCTGCCGGATGCCGGCAGCGTCTTTGCCGGCCAGTCCCATCAATTCGAGGGTTCGTCCGGTCGCCGCATAGCTGGTGCCGGTCATGAGCTTAGCCATATCGATCAGGGTTTGCGTTGCCGGCATGGGAACGGCCACGGCCCTGCCGATTGCCGTCATCGGCATCAGCCCGACCGGCACGTCTTCGGCGACGTAATTATTGTCGAACGACTTAGGTGCGGGCGTGCCGCCATAGGGCCCGTCGGCATTGAAAGTGAGTTTCTGGAAAGTCTCGAGCAGCGTTGCCTCGCGAACCTTATAGACGCGTTCGAACCAGTCCTCGAGCGTCGGTACCGTCGCGCCCAGGGCCGCCGCGGTCGCGACGCGTTCGGCATTGGTGGCGCGGTAGATCCGCGCCACCCCCTCCGTCACGCCGTGCGAATAGAATTTGTAGGTCTCAGCATGCTCGATGCGGGTCGCATTCAGCACGCAATTCGCGACATGCAGCATCGCATTCGCATTGGTGAAGCCCGTGTAAATGACATTGGGCGCTTTCACCGCGGTCGGAAAGAGCGGCCCGAGGGTCGCGAAGACGGTGTCGATGCGCTGTGTTTCGGCGTGGAATAAGGACCCCGTTTTCGGGGTGATCGGCATCCAAACGGGACCCCGGGGACGACGGGGTCCACAATGGCTTCCATGGAGAACATGGGGGCCGGTTTGGGATGCTGGTAGTGGAGACGATCGCGAAGATCCGCCGGGCGTATTTTGTTCAGAAGAAGCCGATCAAGGCGATCTGCCGGGAGCTTGGGCTGTCGCGGAAGGTGGTGCGGAAGGTGCTGCGGTCGGACGCGACCGAGTTCCGCTACGAGCGCGAGACGCAGCCGCTGCCGAAGATCGGCCCTGGCGGGAGAGGCTTGACGCGCTCTTGCTCGCCAACGAAGGCAAGTCGCCGCGAGAACGGCTGACGCTGATCCGGGTGTTCGAGGCGCTGCGCGGCTCGGCTACGACGGCGGCTACGACGCGGTCCGGCGCTATGCCCGGGGCTGGCGCAGGAGCGCGGCGGCGACGACGGCGCAGGCCTATGTGCCGCTGAGCTTTGCGCCGGGCGAGGCCTACCAGTTCGACTGGAGCCACGAGATCGTGCTGATCAACGGCGTGACCGTGACGGTGAAGGTCGCGCATGTCCGGCTCTGCCACAGCCGGATGCTGTTCGTGCGGGCCTATCCGCGCGAGACGCAGGAGATGGTGTTCGACGCCCATGACCGGGCGTTCGCCTTCTTCAAGGGCGCCTGCACGCGCGGCATCTACGACAACATGAAGACGGCGGTGGAGACGATCTTCGTCGGCAAGGAGCGCGCCTACAATCGCCGCTTCCTCAGATGTGCGGCCATTACCTGGTCGAGCCGGTCGCCTGCACGCCGGCCTCGGGCTGGGAGAAGGGTCAGGTCGAGAACCAGGTCGGCCTCGTGCGCGAGCGCTTCTTCACGCCGCGGCTGCGGGTGAAGAGCTACGACGAGCTGAACGCCTGGCTGCATGGATCAGTGCATCGCCTACGCCAAGGCGCATCGCCATCCCGAGTTGCGCGACCGGACGATCTGGGAGGTCTTCGAGGCGGAGCGGCCGAGCCTCGTTCCCTATGCCGGCCGCTTCGACGGCTTCCACGCGGTGCCGGCCTCGGTCTCCAAGACCTGCCTCGTGCGCTTCGACAACAACAGGTACTCGGTCGCGGCCAGCGCGGTCGGCCGGCCCGGTCGAGATCCGCGCCTATGCCGAGCGGATCGAGCTGCGCCAGGACGGGCGGATCGTCGGCGAGCATCGCCGCTGCTTCGGGCGCGACCAGACGATCTTCGATCCCTGGCACTACGTGCCGGTTCTGGCGCGCAAGCCCGGCGCGCTGCGCAACGGCGCGCCGTTCAAGGACTGGGTGCTGCCGGCCAGCCTGGAGCGGGTCCGGCGCAAGCTCGCCGGCCGCCGATGACGGCGACCGGCAGATGGTCGACATCCTCGCCGCCGTGCTGAGCGACGGGCTGCCGGCGGTCGAGGCCGCCTGCAGCGAGGCGCTGCGCGACGGCGTCCACTCCGCCGACGTCATCCTCAACATCCTGGCCCGGCGCCGTGAGCCCGCCGCGCCGATCACCATCATGACACCCGACGCGCTGCGGCTTCGGCACGAGCCGACGGCCGACTGCGCCCGCTACGACAGCCTGAGGAGGGCCCTGTGATGGAGCGTTCCGAGATCCTGACCGCCATGGGCGAGCTCAAGCTCTACGGCATGAAGGCCGCCTTACGACGAGATCATCGCCACCGCCGTCAAGCGCCAGCACGAGCCGCAGCGCATCGTCGGCGACCTGCTCACCGCGGAGATCATCCGAGAAGCAGGCTCGCTCGATCAAGTACCAGATCACCATCGCCAAGCTGCCGCTCGCCAAGGACATCGACGACTTCGTCTTCGACGACACGCCGATCAACGAGACCCTGGTGCGCGACCTCGCCGGCGGCGACTTCCTCGCCCATCAGCGCAACGTCGTGTCTGGTCGGCGGAACCGGAACCGGCAAGACCCATCTCGCCATCGCGATCGCCCGCGCCTGCATCCGCGCCGGCGCCCGCGGCCGCTTCTTCAACGTCGTCGATCTGGTCAACAAGCTCGAGGCCGAGGCCCGCGCCGGCCGCCAGGGCCGCATGGCCGACTACCTCTCCCGCATGGACTTCGTCATCCTCGACGAACTCGGCTATCTGCCCTTCGCCCAATCCGGCGGCCAGCTCCTGTTCCACCTGATCAGCCGACTCTACGAGCAGACCTCGGTCATCGTCACCACCAACCTCGCCTTCGGCGAATGGCCATCGTCTTCGGCGACGCCAAGATGACCACCGCGCTGCTCGACCGCCTCACCCACCACTGCGAGATCGTCGAGACCGGCAACGAAAGCTGGCGCTTCAAAAACCGCGCCTGATCCCTAGCACCCCTGATTCGGATAGAGCGCGCGCGTCGCTGCGTCAGACTCTTGCGGTCACTCCGCGACGCGCGCTTCCCTCACTCATCGGGGGTCCCTTTTGAACGCCGATCCGGGGTCCCATTCCAACGCCGATTGACGATTGCCGGGAAAGCTCGCGATCTGCAGCCATCGCTTCGTGACGATCGGCTGAATTTTGGCAGGCCCGAGCGTCCTGGCGGAATAGGGATAGTTGTCCATTTCCGCGAGCTCGATCCGGGCGCGACAGCCGGAGAGATCCAGCATATGGTGGAAGGCGAGCGATCCGCCGGTATTGCCCTGGACGAGCAGGACGGTCTGGCCGTCTGCGAGAAGCGGCGCCAAGGCCTTGGCGGCGGCGGCTTGCCGGTGACCGCCCGTGCATACGATGACCACATCGGCGCCGTCGATCGCCGCCGCAAGATCGGTCGTGATGCGATCGAGTTTGGCAAAGCCGGTGCCCAGGCCGCTGGTGTCGATGCCGCCGGCGGCGCGAAGCGCGGTCAGCTTGGCGTCGTCGATGTCATGGAGCCGCATCGTGTGGCCAGCGGCGCCCAGATGGGCGACGAGGTTGAAGCCGCCGTTTCCCGCGCCGATCACCGCGATTGTCTTCGCCCTATCCATGAATCTGGCTTTCCTTCCACGATCCCAAGTGAGTGCAGAGCGGGATTATGCCGCGTTGCAGGGGCCAACTCGCTCAGCTAGAAGCCCGGCATGGCAGCTTACCAGTATATCTACGTGATGAAGGGCCTCGGGAAAACCTATCCCGGCGGCCGCGAAGTCCTCAAAGACATCCGCCTTTCTTTCCTTCCCGGCGCGAAGATCGGCGTGCTCGGCGCGAACGGCGCCGGCAAATCGACCCTGCTCAAGATCATGGCCGGGATCGATAAAAGCTACAACGGCGAGGCGTGGGCCGCCGAAGGCGTCAGCGTCGGCTATCTGTCGCAAGAGCCCGAACTCGACCCGGCCAAAGACGTCGTCGGCAACGTCACCGAAGGCCTCGGCGAGATCAAGGCGCTGCTCGAGCGTTTCGAGGAGGTCAGCGCCAAATTCGGCGAAGAGCTCGAAGAAGACGAGATGAACGCGCTGATCGCCGAGCAGGGCGAGCTGCAGGAGAAGATCGACGCGGCGAATGGCTGGGAGCTCGACCGTATGGTCGAGATCGCGATGGACGCGCTGCGCTGTCCGCCTGGCGATGCTGATGTGACGACGCTCTCGGGCGGCGAGCGCCGCCGCGTCGCGCTCTGCCGGCTGCTGCTGCAGAAGCCCGATTTGTTGCTGCTGGACGAGCCGACCAACCATCTCGACGCCGAATCCGTCGCCTGGCTGCAGCGCTTCTTGCACGATTACGCGGGCACAGTCGTCACCGTGACGCATGACCGATATTTCCTTGACGACGTCGCGGGCTGGATCCTCGAATTGGATCGCGGCCAGGGCATTCCCTATCAGGGCAATTACACCGGCTGGCTCGATCAGAAGCAGAAGCGTCTCGCCCAGGAAGGCAAGCAGGAAGAGGCGAGGCAGCGCTCACTGGAACGCGAACTCGATTGGGTCAAGCAAAGCCCGCGCGCGCGCCAGGCGAAGAGCAAGGCGCGTTTGTCGGCCTATGAGGAATTGCTGGCGCAAAGCAAGGAAAAGGCGCCGGACAATGTGCAGATCGTGCTGCCGCCGGGTCCGCGGCTCGGCGATCTCGTCATCGAGGCCGAAAGCATCGCCAAGGCCTATGGCGATCGCTTGTTGATCGACGATCTCTCGTTCCGTCTGCCGCCCGGCGGCATCGTCGGCATCATCGGCGCCAATGGCGCCGGCAAGACCACGCTCTTCCGCATGATCACCGATCAGGAAAAGCCCGACGCGGGCAGTTTCAAGGTGGGCGAGACGGTGAAGCTCGGCTATGTCGATCAATCGCGCGACACGCTCAACCCGACCAAGACGGTATGGGAAGAGATCTCCGAAGGCCATGACGAGCTCGATCTCGGCCGCCGAAAGATGCCGTCGCGCGCCTATTGCTCGCTGTTTAATTTCCGCGGCTCGGACCAGCAGAAGAAGGTCGGCCAGCTTTCGGGCGGCGAGCGCAACCGCGTGCATCTCGCCAAGATGCTGAAGAGCGCGTCGAACGTCATCCTGCTCGACGAGCCGACCAACGATCTCGATGTCGATACCTTGCGCGCGCTCGAAGAGGCGCTGCTCGACTTCCCGGGCTGCGCCGTGGTTATCACCCACGATCGCTGGTTCCTCGATCGCATCGCGACGCACATTCTCGCCTTCGAAGGCGAGAGTCATATCGAATGGTTCGAGGGCAATTACCAGGATTACGAGGTCGATAAGAAACGGCGTCTCGGCGCCGACGCCGACCAGCCGCACCGGCTCAAATACAGGCCGCTGACGCGCGCCTGATCGAGTGCCGTCGCGCGGTTACTTGCCGGGACCCGCGGCCGCGCCTTTGATCTTGTCCTGCATCGCACGGTTGAGGCCGTCGACCGTGCTGCCACTACGGTCGGCGACGGCGGCGATCTCGTCGCGCTGAGTTAGCGCCATGCTGACGCCCTCGATCGAGACGTCGACGATCGAATAGTCGTTATCGCCGCTCTTGCGCACGACCCATTCGACCTTGGCCGGCGGCGCACCACTCGGGCTGACGAATTGGCTGATGACGACGGTCGTCGTCGGGCCCTCGTCGCGCGTACCAATCACCTGGATCTTCTCACCGCTATACTGCGTGAAGCGCGCCGAGTAGGTGCGAACGATCCAATCCTCGAAAAGATCGCCGAATTGCTTGCGTTGCTCGTCAGTGGCGCTGTTCCAGTAGCGGCCGAGCACGAAACGCGAGATGCGCGGGATATCGAACCCGCTCTGCAGCAGCGAGCGGAATTTCTGCTCGCGCTGGTCCACCGTCGTATTCTTGTCGGCGATGACGGTGATGGCTTGACCGACGAGCTGATTGATCAGCGTCGAGGGATCGGCAACCTGCATAGCCCGGGCCTGACCACAGAATATGGCCAACGCGAGCGTGACGACCGTAAAAAGCGCCGGAAAGCGAAATCTCATCGTGGCTGTTCCCATCGCTGGCAAAAGCAGCCGCGAAGCATAATTCCGGCTCAAAACCGGGACAAGCCCCCGTTGCGACATTGAAAACCAAGGATTTGTCACGGTAAAGCGCCGATTGACCGTTACATAAAGATATGTTTATATGGAAAAATAATGAAGAGGATGAGGTAAAATGGAATCGGTGCTCAGCAGCTTGCGCGCGGTCGCCGAATCAACCCGGCTGCGGTTGTTGCTGCTCTGCGCCAAGGGCGAGCTGACAGTGACCGAGCTCACCGACATCCTCGGCCAGAGCCAGCCGCGGGTTTCGCGCCATCTGAAGCTGCTGTGCGATGCCGGGCTGCTCGACCGGTTCCGTGAGGGGACCTGGGTCCATTATCGGCTGGCGTCGCGCGGCCGCGCCGCCGATTTGGCGCGGCAGATTTGCGCCGCCGTGCCGAGTGACGATGCGACAGTCGCGCTCGACCAGGCGCGGCTCGACACGGTGAAGCGCCAACGCGCCGAAGCCGCCAACGCCTATTTCCGCGCCAATGCCGAGCAGTGGGACCAGATTCGCTCGCTTCATATCGACGAGCGCGAGGTTGAGGCGGCGGTCCTCGAAGCGCTTGGCAGTCACGCTATCCGCGATCTGCTTGATCTCGGCACCGGCACCGGCCGCATGCTCGAGATCGTCGCGCCGCGCGTCGAGCGCGCGATCGGTATCGATCTGTCGCGCGAGATGCTGGCGGTGGCGCGCGCCAATCTCGAGAAAGCGAATCTGCATAATTGCACGATCCGGCAAGGCGACATCTTTCAGTTGCCTTTTGCCGATCAGAGTTTCGATGCGGCGATCTTTCATCAGGTGCTGCATTACGCCGATCGTCCGTCCCTCGCGATCGCTGAGGCAGCGCGTATGGTGCGGCCCGAAGGCCGGTTGGTCATCGTCGATTTTGCGCCGCATGCGCTCGAATTCCTGCGCGAGGAGCATGCGCATCGCCATCTCGGCTTTGCCGATGCGGAAGTCGCCGATTGGTGCCGCGAGGCGGGGCTCGTGTCCGAGCCCGTGCGTCATCTCATCGGTCAGCCGCTGACGGTATCGATCTGGGTTGGGTGGCGCGCGCGCGCGGCGAAGGCCATCGAAACGCTCGCCGACGGAACACCGCGCGCGGCTGCGTCATGAGAGCGCCGCTTGTCTCGTTCGAATTCTTCCCGCCGAAGACTGCCGTAACGAAGCGGACGCTGTGGCAGACGATCACGCGGCTTGCGCCGCTTGGGCCGCGCTTCGTCTCGGTGACCTACGGCGCCGGCGGCTCGACGCGTGAGCGCACGCATGCGACAGTCGCACGCATCCGCCGCGAGAGCCGGCTGGAGCCGGCCGCGCATCTCACCTGCGCCGGCGCGAGCCGGGCGGAAATCGATGCGGTTGCGCGCGACTATTGGGATGCCGGCATTCGGCACATTGTCGCGCTGCGCGGCGATCCGCCGGCCGGTGGCGGCCAATACATGGCGCATCCCGCAGGCTATGTGCGCGCGGTCGATCTTGTCGCCGGCCTCAAACGCATCGCCGATTTCGAGATCAGCGTCGCGGCTTATCCCGAAGTGCATCCGGAAGCGGCGAGCGCTGCGGCCGATCTCGATAATCTCAAGCGCAAGCTCGATGCCGGCGCGACCCGCGCCATCACGCAATTCTTCTTCGAGGTCGACCGCTATCTGCGTTTCCGCGATCGGGTCGCGGCGGCAGGCATCTGTGCGCCGATCGTGCCCGGTATCCTGCCGATCGCCGATTTCGCGCAGGCGAAGAAATTCGCGGCAGCTTGCGGCGCTTCGATGCCCGCCCGGCTCGACGCTGAATTTGCGGCGGCCGACGAGGATCCGCACGCTCGCAGGGCGGTGTCCGAGCGTTTCGCGACGGCGCAATGCCGGCGCCTCATCGAAGAGGGTGTCGAAGCGCTGCATTTCTACACGCTCAACCGTGCCGAACCGGTTGGGGCGATCTGCGCTTCGCTCGGCATCGGCGCGCCGGCTGCGGCGCTTGCGGGGTGAGCGATGGCGCATATTCTCGATGTGCTGTCGGAACAAGTGTTGCTGTGCGATGGCGCGATCGGCACGCGCGTTCAGGCGCTGCCGCTGCGGCTCGATGAGGATTTCCAAGGCCATGAGAATTGTCCCGAGATCCTCAATGAGAGCCGCCCCGATCTCGTGCTCGACATCCATCGCGGTTATATCGAAGCCGGTGCCGATGCCATCCAGACCAACAGCTTCGGCGGCTCGCCGCTGACGCTCGGCGAATTCGGCATCGCCGACAAAGCCCACGCGCTCAACTACCGTGCCGCCGCGCTGGCACGCGAAGCCGTCGCCGCTTTTGCGGCCGATGGCAAGACGCGTTTCGTGATCGGTGCCGTCGGGCCGGGGACTCGGTTGCCCTCGCTCGGCCATGTCGATTACGACGCGCTCGAAGCGGCGCTTGCGGTGCAGTGCCGTGGGCTGATCGAAGGCGGTGTCGATGCGATCCTGATCGAGACCTGCCAGGATACGCTTCAGATCAAAGCGGCGGTCAATGCCGCGAAGGCTGCGCGCAAGGCTGTGCGCGGCGAGCAGCCGATCTTCGTACAGATGACGGTTGAGACCACCGGCACGCTGCTCGTCGGCGCCGATGTCGCCGCCGCGATGACAGTCATCGATGCGCTCGATGTGCCGCTGATCGGCTTCAATTGTGCGACTGGACCGCAAGAAATGGCGGAGCATGTGAAGCTGCTTGCCGAGAATTGGTCAGGCCGCATCTCGGTGCAGCCGAATGCCGGCCTACCCGAATTGCAACACGGACATGCGCATTATCCGCTCGGTCCGCAAGAGCTGGCGCATTGGCAAGAACGGTTCGTCATCGAGGACGGCGTCAACCTCATCGGCGGCTGCTGTGGTACGGAGGTGCAGCACATCGCTGCGCTTGATGCGATGCTGCGGCGCCTTGCCAATGAGGGCGCGCGGCCCCGCGGAAAGGAACGGCGCAGTGTTTTCCTGCCGGCGGCCGCCTCGCTTTACGCACAGACGTCGTTACGGCAGGAGAGCGCTTATCTCTCGATCGGCGAGCGCTGCAACGCCAACGGCTCGAAGCGCTTCCGCCAAGCGCAGGAAAAAGGCGATTGGGACGATTGTATAGCCCTTGCGCGCGAGCAGATGAAGGAGGGCTCGCATGCGATCGATGTGAGCACGGCTTTCGTCGGCCGCGATGAGAAGGCGGAGATGATCGAGATCGTCACCCGCATGCGTGGCGCCGTCGCGGCGCCGCTCGTCATCGACAGCACCGAACTGCCGGTGCTCGAGGCGGCGCTGAAGCTCTATGGCGGCAAGCCGATCCTCAATTCGATCAATTTCGAGGACGGCGAGGCGCCGGCGGCCGAGCGCCTCGATCTCGCGCGGCGCTTCGGTACGGCAGTGATCGCGCTGACGATCGACGAGCAAGGCATGGCAAAGGATGCCGCGCGCAAGGTCGAGATCGCGCAGCGTCTGCGCGATTTCGCCTGCGATCACCATGGCCTGAAGCCGAGCGACCTGCTGATCGATCCGCTGACTTTCACGATCTGCACCGGCAATGCCGATGACCGCAAACTCGGCATCGAGACGCTCGACGGCATCGCGCAAATCGCCCATGCGATGCCCGAATGCCAGATCCTCTTAGGCCTCTCGAACATCTCGTTCGGCCTCAACCCACCGGCCCGCTCGGTGCTCAATTCGGTCTATCTCGACCATGCGTTGAAGCGGGGCCTCACCGCAGCGATCTTGCATGTCTCGAAGATTGTGCCCTCGCATGCAATCCCGGCGGCCGAACGCGAAGCGGCCGAGGATCTGATCTTCGACCGCTGGCGCAACGGCGCCGATCCGCTGCAAGCCTTCATCGGTCTTTTCAAGGACCGCAATGCGGTTGCCGCGACGAAGAAGGAACGCCCCGCCGCGCTCGGCCCGCGCCTTGCGCAGCGCATCGTCGACGGCGACCGCCAGGGGCTCGATGAGGATCTGGCGCTGGCGCTCAAATCGCATCCGCCGCTCGACATCATCAACACCTTCCTGCTCGATGGCATGAAGGTCGTCGGCGAGCTGTTCGGTGCCGGCAAGATGCAATTGCCTTTTGTGCTGCAATCGGCCGAAACGATGAGGACGGCGGTCGCCTACCTTGAGCCCTTCATGGAAAAGACCGAAAGCCATCAACGCGGCACGATCGTGCTCGCGACGGTGAAAGGCGACGTCCACGATATCGGCAAGAATCTCGTCGACATCATCCTTACCAACAATGGTTACAAGGTCGTCAATCTCGGCATCAAGCAGCCGCTTTCGGCGATTCTCGAAGCCGCCGAGAAGCATAAAGCCGATGCGATCGGCATGTCGGGCCTGCTGGTCAAATCGACCGTGGTGATGCGCGAGAATCTCGAAGAGATGACGCGTCAGGGTCTTAAAGTCCCCGTGATGCTCGGCGGCGCGGCGCTCACCCGCCGCTATGTCGAGGAGGATTGCCGGCAATCCTATGGCAACGGCCGCGTCGCCTATGCCGGCGACGCTTTCGATGGGCTCGGGCTCATGGAGAAAATCGTTACCGATAAATTCGACGATTATCTCGCCGCGCGTCAAGCTGAGACCGCCAACAAGCCGGTCAATCGGCGCCGTAAGCTCGGCCGCGCCGCCGATCCGAAGCCACTGCGCCCGGTCGATGCCGAGGAGATACGCGTGCGCCGCGCCGAGCTGCATCGCGGTCTGCCCGTGCCGCAGCCGCCTTTCTGGGGCGCGCAAACCATCAGCCAGGTGCCGGTGAAGGCGCTCGTGCCCTATCTCAACGAGCGCATGCTCTATCAATTTCAATGGGGCTTCCGCAAAGATGGACGCACGCTCGATGAATTCATGGAATGGGCGCACCGCGAGTTGCGGCCGGTACTGAAGCGCATGCTCGATCTCATCGAGGGCGAGGACATCCTGCGGCCTCAAGCATGTTATGGCTATTGGCGCGCTGCCGGCGAGGGCAACGACATCGTGCTCTTTGGTGACGATGGCAAGTCCGAGGTCGCGCGATTCTCGTTGCCGCGTCAGAACAAGGAAGGCGGTCTCTGCATCGCCGATTTCCTGCGCGATATCGGCGATGCCGAACGCGATGTGATCGGCTTGCAACTCGTCACCATGGGCGGCCGCGCTTCGGATACGGCGCGACAGTGGTTCGCCGCGAATCGCTATCAGGATTATCTCTACCTCCACGGCCTTTCGGTCGAGATGGCCGAGGCGCTTGCCGAATACATCCATAAGCGCACCCGCGCCGAGGCTCGGCTTCGCGGCGGAGGAGCCGCGCGACATGCATGCGCTGTTGCAGCAAGGCTATCGCGGCAGCCGCTATTCCTTCGGCTATCCCGCCTGTCCCAATCTGGCCGATCAGCGGCAATTGCTGGCGCTGCTGCGCGCCGAAGAGATCGGCGTCGCGCTATCCGAGGAAGACCAGCTCGAGCCCGAGCAGTCGACCTCGGCGATCGTGATCGTCCATCCGCAGGCCAAGTATTTCTCGGTCTAGCTTTCGCGCCGCCGGATGCCGATCCTGCGTCCGAGCTGCGGCGGTGCCGGCAGCAGCCGATGCTCGGCAAGAAGCGCTTCGACCTTGACATAGGCCGCATCGGGCAAAGGCGCCGAGCGCGGGCCGCTCATATCGACATGCAGCCCCATGAACTCGATGGTGGCCGAAAGCTCGCCATCTTTCGACCGAGTCATCGCATGGAAAAGATGCAGCCGCTTGCGGTCGGCATCGATAAGCCGGGTCGCGATTTCGAATTCGTCGCCCTGGCGAAGCTCGCGCTCATAGGTGACATGGGCTTCGAGGGCGAAGACCGAATGGCGGGTGGCTCGCCGGTAGGCCTCGCCGATCCCGAGATTGTCGAAAAGCCGATCCGTGGCGCGATCGAAGGCGAGCACGTAATAGGCGACATTCATGTGGCCGTTGTAATCGATCCATTCCGGGACGACGGTGGCGCGGTAGGGAGGATAGGAAAGGCTCGGCATCAAATTCCCTGGATTTGTGTAGCGATCATAGAGCGGCGCCACGCTGCCGAGTATTCCCCCGCAACTTTCGGTCTAACTATCGGAATTCGCAAAGGCGGCCGCCTCGCCATTACGAACCGTTAAGCAATCGCGGGTAGAAAGTCCGGTTCACACCATGCGACCGGAAAGCGAAGATTTTTCCGTGCTTTTTCGATGTCGCGGAGGCGGACAAAATGACCAGCGCTCCTGCCCCTAGTCTGCCCATGAAGGTGGCTGAGGCGGCATTCAAGGCGATGGTAACCCACGGGGTCGCACCGACGCCGCATAACTACACTGTCTGGTACACCTATGTTGACGGGACAATGCCGGCGCTGCGCCAGGCGATCGATGCTTTCGTTGCCAAGCAGACGATTTTTACCGACGGTATCAACGCGGATCTCTACAAGCGTTATTTCGGCGGCGCCGAAGACTATGTCGACGTCATCGAAACCGGCGGCCGGCTGCAGGCGGTGATCGATCAGGTCAGCCGTTATCTCAACGATCACACCGGTGAGATCGGCAATTTCGGTCATACCCTCGACAACATCTCGACGGCGATCGGCAGCGCGCAGGAGCCGCAGGAGACCGTCCGTGCGCTCGTCGCCGATCTCGTCAAAGAGACGCAGTCGATGGCCAAGCGCAATTACACGCTCGAGACCAGGCTCGGGCGCATCGCGACCGAGGTCACCGAGCTGCGCGAGAATCTCCAGACGGTGCAGCGCGAGGCGCTGACCGACGCGCTCACCGGCATTCCCAACCGCAAATTTTTCGAAGGGCGGCTGCAAGAAGCGGTACGCGAGGCGCTCAATGAGGGCGAGTTCTTAAGCCTCCTGATCTGCGACATCGATCATTTCAAGCGTTTCAACGACAGCTATGGCCATCAGATTGGCGACCAGGTGCTGCGCCTCGTTGCGCGCACTCTGTCGGATTCGGTCAAAGGTCGCGACACGCCGGCGCGCTTCGGCGGCGAGGAATTCGCCATCATCCTGCCACGCACCAATCTCGAGCAAGCGACGATCGTCGCCGATCAGATCCGCAACGGCGTGATGCGCCGGCGCTTCGTCGGCAAGGATACGCGCGACGATTACGGCGGCGTGACGCTGTCCTTCGGCGTCGCGCAGTATCGCGCGAATGAAGACCTAAGCGAACTCATCGGCCGCGCCGATGCGGCGCTCTATCACGCGAAGGGCGGAGGCCGCAACCGCGTCTCGACCGAGCGCAACGCCGATCTGGCGCGCGCTTCCTGATACCTAAGGACCGGGCGCGGCTGAACCCGGGAAGAGCGGCAGCCACCCCGTCCAGGCGAGCCACAGCACCGCGAAGAACAGCGAGATCAGCGTGAACGGAACGCCGGCACGCGCATATTCGGCGAAGGTGACGTTGACGCCGAGCGCCTCGGCGCGCTCCACCGCGATGAGGCTGGCGAAAGAGCCGAGCAGCGTCAGATTGGCCGCGAGCGAGGACAGCACGGCGAAAGCATAAAGCGGCCCCTGCGGCGGATTTGGCCAGATCTGGAGCAACAGGATCGCGGTCGGCGTATTGCCGATCGTATTGCTCGTCACCAGCACGAAAGGCGTGAGGATCAGCAGATTGGTCGGCAGCAGGTGATGGTCCTGCAGCCAGGAAACAAAGGTCCAGGGGATGCCGGTGTCGGCGAGCGCGCCGGTCACCGCGAAGAGGCAGACGAAGAGCACGAGCAGCGGCCAGTCAAGGGCCGCGATCATCACGCGGTTGGTGAAGCGGCGATTGGTCAAAAGCGCCGCCGCGATCAGCAAGCCGCCGACTTCGCGCGGCAGGGGCGTCGCGAACAGCAGGAGCAGCAGCGCCATGCCCGCGAGGCCTTTCCAGGTCTGGATCCGGTCGTGCGGGTGGCGCGGCACATCGGGCACGCCGCCCGCCGGCACCCGCGCTTCGAGCCGGTCGTGCCACAAGAACCAGGTCACGCCGAAGACCGAGGCGAGACCGAGCAGAGCCGGGACGACGCCGGCCAATAGATAAAGGTGGAAGCTGAGCTTCGCCGACCTGGCCGATGACGATGTTCGGCGGATTGCCGATCAGTGTCGCGGCCGAGCCGGCGTTGGCGGCGCCGGCGAGTGCGATCAGATAGGGCCGCGGATCGAGCCCGCGCGATTGGGCGCCCGTGATGAGCAGCGGCGCCATCGTCAACACCACCAGCTCGTTGGCGAGCAGCGCCGAAAGCCCGCCGGCGACGCCGACGGTCAGCGCCAGCATCATGGTCGGCGTCTCGGCCTTTTGCATGATCCAGTCGGCGGCGAGCTCGAAGAATCCGGCCGAGACGAATTGCGCTGAGATGATCATCAGCGCGAAGAGCAGCACCAAGGTCGAGACATCGATATTGGTGCCTAGCTCGTCGAGCGTGACGGTGGCGCTCGCGAGCAGGACAATCACGCCGAGCAGCGCGATGCCGGTGCGGTCGATCTGCAGATGCGGCAGCCGTCCGGCGGCCATGCCGACATAAGTGCAGAGAAAAACCAGGATGATGATGAGGGCGTGCATGGTTCTGCGCGGGCCGCCGCATCATAGGTGGTTTCGTCGCGGAACGCGCCTGGGATTTCGACGATCCCATGCTATATAGCGAGCAATGTCGGAACCTGCCGCCACGCCCCACGCCGCCGCGCTTTCGGCTGCGCCGCCGGCCGCTTATCTGGCCGGCCTTAATGACGCGCAGCGCAGCGCCGTTGAGGCGGTGGACGGACCGGTTCTGGTGCTGGCGGGGGCGGGGACCGGCAAGACCCGCGTGTTGACCACCCGACTCGCCCACATCCTCGCGACTCGCCGCGCCTGGCCGTCGCAGATCGTTGCCGTGACCTTCACCAACAAGGCGGCGCTCGAGATGCGCGGGCGCCTCGGGCGGATGATCGGCGAGGCCGCCGACGGGCTCTGGCTGGGCACCTTCCATGCGATCGCCGCCCGGATTCTCCGCCGCCACGCCGAGGCGGTGGGCCTGAAGCCCAATTTCACCATCCTCGATGCGGACGACCAGCTCCGCCTCATCAAGCAGATCGCCGCTGCCGAAAATCTCGACGAGCGCCGCGCGCCGGCGCGGGCGATTCTCGGCGCGATCGAGCGTTGGAAGGATCGTGGCCTCGTGCCCGACAAAGTGCCGGTCGCCGATCAGGGCGATCTCGCCAATGGCCGGATGATCGAGCTTTACCGCCTCTATCAGGACCGGCTCAGGGCACTGAACGCCGCCGATTTCGGCGATCTCCTGCTGCATAACCTGACGCTCTTCACCGCGCGGCCGGAAGTGCTCGCCGACTACCAACAACGGTTCCGCTACATCCTGGTCGACGAGTATCAAGACACCAACGTCGCGCAATATCTCTGGCTGCGGCTATTGGCGCAGCTCCACAAGAATCTCTGCTGCGTCGGCGACGACGATCAGTCGATCTACTCCTGGCGCGGCGCCGAGATCGGCAACATTCTGCGCTTCGAAAAGGATTTTCCCGGCGCGAAGATCGTTCGCCTCGAGCAGAATTACCGCTCGACGCCGCATATCCTCGGCGCGGCTTCCTCGCTGATCGCACAGAATGAAGGCCGGCTCGGCAAGACGCTGTGGACCGAGGCGAATGAGGGCGAAAAGGTCACGCTGCGCGGCGTCTGGGACGGCGAGGAAGAGGCGCGCTGGGTCGGCGACGAGATCGAGGCGCTGCAGCACAAGGGCGAAAAGCTGTCGGAAATGGCGATCCTGGTGCGCGCCGGCTTCCAGACGCGCGAATTCGAAGAGCGCTTTTTGACGCTCGGCCTGCCGTATCGCGTCATCGGGGGCTTACGCTTCTACGAGCGGCAGGAAATCCGTGACGCGCTCGCCTATCTGCGCCTCGTGCATCAGCCGGCCGATGATCTCGCCTTCGAGCGCATCGTCAACGTGCCGAAGCGCGGCATCGGCACTTCGACCTTGCAGACGTTGCATGCGCTTGCCCGCGCGCGCGAGTTGCCGCTGACCGACACGGTGCAGATCTTGATTGGCACCGACGAGCTGAAACCGGCGGCGCGACGGGCGCTTTCGGGTTTCATCACCGATCTCAATCGCTGGCGCGGGCTGCTCGATACCGCCGCGCATCCCGATTTGGCGGCGCAGATTCTCGATGAATCGGGCTATACCGGCATGTGGCAGGCGGATAAATCGCCGGACGCGCCGGGCCGGCTCGAAAATCTCAAAGAACTCGTCGCCGCGATGGCGGAGTTCGACGGCCTTTCGGGCTTTCTCGATCACGTCAGCCTGGTGATGGAGAACACCGCCGAGACCGGCAGCGACATGATCAGCCTGATGACCCTGCACGGCGCCAAGGGACTCGAATTCAACGACGTGTTCCTGCCGGGCTGGGAAGAAGGGCTCTTTCCGCATCAGCGCGCGATGGATGAGTCGGGGTTGAAAGGCCTCGAAGAAGAGCGGCGGCTCGCTTATGTCGGGCTGACGCGGGCGCGACGCCGCGCCTTCGTCTCTTACGCCGCCAATCGGCGTGTTCGCGGCCAATGGCAAAGCTCGCTACCCTCGCGCTTCGTGGGCGAGCTGCCCGAGGATCACATCGATTCCGTTGTCGAGCCGGGGCTTTATCCGCGTGCGCCGTCGCTGCAGGAAACGTGGGGCGCGGGCTCGTCTTTCTTCGGCCGCCGTGCCGAGGCGCCGCGTCTCGTCACCGCCGAGCGACCACACCCGGCGGTCGGCTATGTCGCGGGCGATCGCGTCTTCCACCAGAAATTCGGTTACGGCACGGTGCGCTCTTCCGAAGGCGGGAAGCTCGCCATCTCCTTCGACAAGGCCGGCGACAAGATGGTGATGGACAGCTTTGTCGCGAAAGCCTGAACGATTGTCGCGCGCCGAGGGGCTGTGGCGCGTGACGCTCGCCGCGCCCGATGCGACCGCCGCCGCCGTCGCGACCGATGCTTTCGGCGATTTCGAAGCCGTCAGCGCATTTGAAGAGCACGATGGCGGGCCGTGGCGCGTTGAAGGCTTCGCGCGCGCCAAGCCTGATCGCGGCTCGCTGCTGGCAAAGCTGGCGCTGGTTTGGCTCGATCTCGCGGGGCCGCCGCCTGAGCCGCTTTGGGAGAAGGTGCCGCGTCAGGATTGGGTCGGCATCAACCAGGCGAGTTTCCAGCCGCTGTCGGTTGGGCGTTTTTTCATCCACGGGTCGCATTTCAAAGGCCGCGTTCCGGCCGGCCGCCTTGCGCTGGAGATCGATGCGGCGACGGCATTCGGTACCGGCGAGCATGCGACGACGCGCGGCTGTCTCACCATGCTCGCTGCGATGGCCTCGCGCGGGCCACACCGCGTCCTCGATATGGGCACCGGCACCGGCATCCTCGCCATGGCGGCGGCAAAGCGCTGGCGGCGGCGCATTGTCGCGCGCGATATCGATCCCGAAGCGGTCCGCGTGACCGCCCACAATATTCGTCGCAACGGCGTTGCGGCGCTGATCGCGGTTGGCCGCAGCACCGGTTATCGCGAGCGCGGTGTCATCCGGCGGCGTCCCTATGATCTCGTGCTCGCGAACATCCTGGCGCGGCCGCTGGAGCGGATGGCGGCCGATCTGCGTCGCGCTTTAAAGCCGGGCGGCGTTGCCGTGCTCTCTGGTTTGCTCAGCTATCAGGAGCCGGGCGTGCTTGCGGCACATCGTCTCGCTGGTTTGAGTTTGAAGCAGCGCATCGTTATCGATGGCTGGTCGACCCTCGTGCTCGGCCGCGGCCGCTCGCCCCTTCTCCGATCCGCAAGAAAGCACCGCTCACGATGAGTCTCATCCAAGCTCTTTTCATCGCCATCGTCCAAGGCGTCACCGAGCTCTTTCCGGTGTCGAGCCTCGGCCACGCGGTCGTCCTACCGAAACTGCTTGGTTGGGACGTCGACCAATCGTCCGAAGGGTTCTTGCCATTCCTCGTCGTGCTGCATCTTGGTACCGCGGCGGCACTGCTGATCTATTTCTGGCGCGACTGGATCGGCATTCTGTTCGCTTTCATCGGCATGGGACAGGGTGAGGAGCGACGGGCGCAATGGCGGTTGCTCTGGATGATCATCGTCGCGACGATCCCAGCGGTGATCTTGGGCTTTGCGCTGGAGAGGCCGCTGAAAGCGCTCTTCGGCGCGCCGACGGTCGCGGCCTTCTTTCTCATCATTAATGGCGGCGTGCTGTTCATCGCGGAGCGGTTGCGGCGCCGCGGCGCTACCGGCAATTTGGGGCAGTTGACCTGGCTCGGCGCGTTCATCATCGGCTGCACCCAAGCAACGGCGCTGATCCCCGGCATCTCGCGCTCCGGCGCGACCATGGTCGGCGGGCTGATGCTTGGCCTTCACCATAAGGAGTCCGCGCATTTCTCCTTCTTGATCGCGACGCCGGTGATCCTCGGCGCCGGCGTGCTCGAAGTACCGCATTTGCTGCATGGCGGCGCGGCCGCCGCGATCGGGCCGGTGGCGTGGATCGCCGGCGTGGTCGCCGGCATCGTGGCCTATCTCAGCACTTGGTTCCTGATGCGCTATTTCGGGCGCCACGATTTTCAGGCGCTCGATCCCTTCGCCTATTACTGCATGGCGTTCGGGCTCTCGTCGCTAGGGCTGTTGCTGTTTCTTGGCTGAGCGGGCGGAGCCCGCGCCGCTAGACAATGTGATCCGGCACGAGAACACAGGGATGCGCCGGATCGCCGGTCTCGACTTGGATCGTCGCATGCTCGATGCCGAAACGCTTTTGCAGCGCCGCGGCGACATCGGCGAGGCAGGCGTCGCCGGGGTGGCCTGCCGGCATGATGAGATGGGCGGTGAGCGCGGTCGTCGTCGTGCTCATCGGCCAGATGTGCAGATCGTGCACCTCGCTCACACCCGAGACCTGGAGCAGGTGCATGCGCACGGCGGCCGGGTCGATACCGGGCGGCACGGCTTGCAGGGCCATGTCGAGCGAATGGCGCAGCAAGCGCCAGGTACCGAAGACGATCACGACGGAAACCGCGATGCTGATCGCGGGATCGACCCATAGCCAGCCGGTCCAGAGGATTACCGCGCCGGAGAGCGCGACGCCGACGCTCACCAGCGCGTCGCTGAGCATATGCGCGAAAGCGCTTTGGACATTGAGATCGCCGTGATGGCGGTGGCCGAGCAGCAGCGCGGCCGCGCCGTTCACGGCGACGCCGACGCAAGCGACGACAATGATCGTGACGCCGCCGACCGGCGTCGGCGCGACCAGGCGCTGCATGGCTTCGACGACGATACCGCCGACGGCAATTAATAGGATGATGGCATTGAGCAGCGCGGCGAGGATCGAGGAGCTGCGCAGGCCGTAGGTGTAGCGTGCGCTCGGCCGCCGTGCGGCGAGGACATTCGCGCCCCAGGCCGCGGCGAGTCCGAGCACGTCGCTGAAATTGTGTCCGGCGTCGGCGAGCAGCGCCATCGAATGGCTGATGAAGCCGAAAACGCTCTCGACAACGACGAAGCCGAGATTAAGCGCGATCGAGACGGCGAAGACGATACCGAGCTCGCCGCCTAAAGAGTAATGGTGATCGGGGCCATGGTGATCATGGCCCCCCTGATCATGGCTATGGTGGCCATGATCGGTATGGTCATGATCGTGGTGATGATGTCCGTCGTGGCCATGATGCGTATGGGCCATGGCCTGATTCTGCACGCACTCGAATCTTGCAGCAAGCGCTAGCAAAGCGAGGGCGCGTGAAGGCGAGGGCGGTTGGCCCTCGCCTACTGTCGATTTAAGCCGCCCAGCGGTTGTCGTTCTGCGCCAGACCCGCCGCCTGCGCCTTCGCCGCCTCGTGGACGTCGCGGGAGAATAGGTACGGTATGTCGGCACGGGTGACGCCAATATCGGCGAGCGAACGATCGTCGAGGGCGCTCAGCTCGTCATAAGCTGCCTGGCGACGCCGCCAGCCCTGATAGGCCGCCTGAAGATGCTGCAGGCCGGAAAGAACGAGATTGAGCATTTCCAACTCCTTGAAGAACATATACACGTCTCTGTGCTGCGTTGCACAATAGGTAAGCTTTCCTGCCAAATAGTTAAAGGCGCAAGATTCGAACCCAGCCATACGCCTGCCGCATATCCGGCTGTTTTCCAGGCTTTTTGTCCCCATGTTCGGGTCTGTGGAGACGAGGTTTGGGGTGCCGGGCGGTTTCGCGCTAGGTTTGAGGTCTCAGGAGGTCCGGAATGGATGATGGGCGCCCGGTAAGCCGGGAAGGGGCGGCGGAGCGGCTCTCGCGGTTGCGGGGCGAATTGGCGCGGCGCGGAGTCGACGGGTTCTTGGTGCCGCGGACCGACGAATATCAGGGCGAATATGTTCCAGCATCGGCGCAGCGGCTGGCTTGGTTAACCGGCTTCACCGGTTCGGCTGGGCTGGCGGTCGCTCTGAGGGATAAGGCGGCGATCTTTGTCGATGGTCGCTATACCCTCCAAGCTGCCGCCGAAGTCGATGGCCGGCTCTATGAGCACCGTCATATCAGCGACCAGCCGGCGGGTCCCTGGATCGAGGCCAATCTGAAACCCGGCGAGTCGCTGGGTTACGACCCGCGGCTCCATACGCTTGGCGAGGTGGCGCGCTTTCGAGCCGCGGCCGAAAAGGCCGGGGGCAAGCTGGTCCCGCTCGACAGCAACGCGGTCGACGCCGTCTGGAACGACCGGCCCGCGGCCCCGACCGAGCCGGTCGTGCCACATGACATCCGCTTCGCCGGCGAAAGCGCGGCGGCCAAGCGTGCGCGCATCGCCGCCAGCCTTGCCGAGCAGAGTGCCGACGCGGTGGTGCTGACGGCGCCGGATTCGATCGCCTGGCTGCTCAATATCCGCGGCGGCGACGTGCCGCATACACCGCTGCCGTTGAGCTTCGCCGTGCTCCATCGCGACGAGTCGGTCGATCTGTTCATCGACCGCCGCAAGCTGACGCCGGCATTGCCAGCGCATCTCGGCAACGCGGTGCGGATCGCCGATCCCGACGGTTTCGGCGCATTCCTCGAAAAGCTCGCGGCCGACAAGAAACGCGCCCTCGCCGATCCGGCGCTTTCGGCAGCCTGGGTATTCGATCGGCTTGGCGATGCGGCGATCCGTGCGTCCGATCCGTGCCAATTGCCGAAAGCATGCAAAAATGCGGTCGAGCTTGAAGGCACGCGCGAAGCGCATCGCCGCGACGGCGCGGCGCTGACCACCTTCCTTGCGTGGCTCGCGCGCGAAGCGGGATCGGGCAAGCTGCGTGAGATCGACGCCTCCGACCGGCTCGAAGAATTCCGCCGCCCGGGTGCAAATTTCCGCGATTTGAGTTTCCCGACGATCTCGGGCGCCGGGCCCAACGGCGCGATCGTCCATTACCACGCCAGCAAAGCGACCGAGCGCGTGCTCGAACCGGGCAGCTTCTATCTCGTCGATTCCGGGGCGCAATATCTCGACGGCACGACCGATGTGACGCGCACCGTCGCGATCGGCAAGCCGAGCGCCGAGATGAAGGATCGCTTTACCCGCGTGCTCAAAGGCCATATCGCTTTGGCGACATGCGTTTTTCCCAAAGGGACGAGTGGGTCGCAGCTCGATGCGCTGGCGCGCAATGCGCTCTGGCAGGTCGGGCTCGATTACGATCACGGCACCGGTCATGGCGTCGGCTCTTATCTCGGCGTGCATGAAGGGCCGCAGCGCATCTCGAAACTGCCCAACAGCCAGGCGCTGATGCCGGGCATGATCGTCTCGAACGAGCCCGGCTATTACAAAACCGGCGCCTATGGCATCCGCATCGAGAATCTCGTCGTCGTCGAAAAGCGCGACGGGCTTGGCGAGGCGGGGCGCGAGATCTATGGCTTCGAGACGATCACCTTGGCGCCGATCGACCGCGAGGCCATCGCGCCGTCGTTTCTTGGGCCGCAAGAGATTGCCTGGCTCGATCAATATCATGCGCGGGTGCGCGAGACGCTGACGCTGCTGGTCGATAGCGCGACGGCTTCGTGGCTGGCGCAAGTGACCCGCCCTTTACTGCAAAGGTGATTCGATGAGCGAGAGACGCCGGCTGCGGCTCGCGGCCTTCATGCGGCCGGTCAGCCTTCACACCGCCGCTTGGCGCTATCCTGGCGCCTTCCCGGATGCGAATTTCGACTTCGCGCATATCACGCGTTTCGCGCAGACCCTCGAACGCGGCTGCGTCGATGCCTTCTTCATGGCCGATCATCTTGCCGTGCTCAATCAGCCGATGGATGCGCTGATCCGCGGCCAGACGACGACCTCTTTCGAGCCGATGACCTTGCTGCCGGCGCTGGCGATGAAAACCAAGCATCTGGGACTCATCGCCACCGGATCGACGACTTATGACGAGCCCTATCACGTCGCGCGGCGCTTTGCCTCGCTCGATCATCTCAGCGAGGGCCGCGCCGGCTGGAACATCGTCACCACGTCCAACCCCGATGCGTCGAAGAATTTCGGCCGCGACGATCATATGGAGCACGACGAGCGCTACGATCGCGCGCGCGAATTCTTCGATGTCGTGACCGGGCTCTGGGATAGCTGGGCCGACGATGCCTTCATTCGCGATGTCGAGCGCGGCGTGTTCTTCGATCCATCCAAGCTCCATGTCCTCGATCATCACGGCAAATATTTCAACGTGCGCGGGCCGCTCAACATCGCGCGGCCGGTGCAGGGTTGGCCGGCGATCGTTCAGGCAGGCGCGTCCGATGCCGGGCGCCAGCTTTGCGCCGAGGTCGCCGATGCGGTCTTCACTGCGTTGCCGAGCGTCAATGCGGGCCGCGAATTCTGCGCCGATGTGAAGGGGCGCGCCGAGAAAGCCGGCCGCAATCCCGAGCATGTGAAGATTCTGCCCGGCGTGATGCTCTATGTCGGCGATTCGCTCGATGAGGCGGAGGCGAAGCGCGCCAAGCTCGACAGCCTCGTCTATTACGAAAGCGCGATCGCGTCGCTCTCGATCGCGCTCGGCACCGACGCCTCGAAATTCGATCCCGACGGGCCATTGCCCGAGATTCCGGAATCGAATGCCAGCAAAAGCGGGCGCGCGCGCGCCATCGAACGCGCCAAGCGCGAGAACCTCACCGTGCGCCAACTGGCGCAGCGCATGGGCGGTCATGGCGGGCTGGCCTTCCTCGGCACACCCAAGATGATCGCCGATAACATGGAAGAATGGCTCGAGGCGCGGGCCAGCGACGGCTTCACGCTGCAATTCCCCTATCTGCCGGAAGGGCTCGACAACGTCATCGAACGCGTCATTCCCGAGCTGCAGCGCCGCGGCATTTTCCGCCGCGCCTATGAAGGTGCGACCTTGCGCGAGAATCTCGGCGTGCCGCGGCCCGAGAACCGGTTCTTCAAATAGCGTCGCACGTCAGGCCTCGACGAGCACGCGTTTCACCGGCCGTGCGGTGAAGCTGCTCGCATCGGCCAACGCCCAGTTGCCGGCGTAGAAGCCTTCCGCGCTGCCATTGATCAAGGCGCCCGGCTCGAGCCGCGGATAAATGTCGGCGAAGCTGCTGACTTCGGCGTGCGCCACGCGGCGCAGGATGTGATGCGGCGCGATCTCGTTGGGGTGATCGAGCCCGGCGGCGCCGATCAACTCCGCCAGCGCAGCAAGGGTGTTGTCGTGGAAGCGGCGCACGCGCTCGGCCTTGTCGGGCACGATCAGCGCTTTTTGGCGCAGCGGGTCTTGCGTCGCGACGCCGCTCGGGCAGTGGTCGGTGTGGCAGGATTGCGATTGAATGCAGCCGAGCGCGAACATGAAGCCGCGTGCGGCGTTGCACCAATCGGCGCCGAGCGCGAGAGTGCGGGCGATATCGAAGCCGGTGATGATGCGACCGGCGGCGCCAATGCGGATTTGATCGCGTAAGCCGGCGCCGATCAGACAATTATGCGCAAAGCTCAAGCCTTCGCGCAGCGGCGTGCCGACATGGTCGGTGAATTCCAAGGGTGCCGCGCCGGTACCGCCTTCCTTGCCGTCGATGACAACGAAATCGGCGCGGATGCCGGTCTCCAGCATCGCCTTGCAGATCGCCATGAATTCCCAAGGATGGCCTATGCAGAGCTTCAACCCGACCGGCTTGCCGCCCGACAGTTCGCGCAGTCGCGCGATGAAATGCATCATCTCGATCGGCGTCGAGAACGCAGGATGGCGCGCCGGCGACACGCAATCGATGCCTCGCGGCACGCCGCGCGCGGCCGCGATCTCGGCCGAGACCTTGGGCCCGGGCAGCACGCCGCCATGGCCCGGCTTGGCGCCCTGCGACAACTTGATCTCGACCATCTTGATCTGCGGAGCGGTGACGCATTCGGCGAAGCGCTCGGGCGAGAAGCTGCCATCCGCATTGCGGCAGCCGAAATAGCCGCTGGCGACCTCCCAAATGATATCGCCGCCGAATTCACGGTGATAGCGGCTGAAGCCGCCTTCGCCGGTATCATGCGCGAAATTGCCGAGCTTTGCGCCTTTGTTGAGCGCGCGTATCGCGTTGGCGCTAAGCGAGCCGAAGCTCATCGCCGAAATGTTATAGATCGAGGTGGAATAGGGCTGGCGGCATTGCGGCCCGCCGATCGTGACGCGGAAATCGCTGCCGACCGGCGGGCGCGGCGCGAGCGAATGATTGATCCATTCGAAATCGCCGCCATAGACGTCTTGCTGCGTACCAAAGGGCCGTTTGTCGAGTTGGCTCTTGGCGCGCTGATAGACAATCGCTCGTTTCGAGCGGTTGAAGGGCCTGCCGTCGAGATCGCTTTCGAGGAAGTACTGACGGATTTCCGGCCGGATCGCCTCCAGAATGAAGCGGATATTGGCGAGGATGGGGTAGTTGCGCCGCAGGCTGTGCTTCGTTTGCACCATGTCCCAGATGCCGAGCGCCGAGAGCAGCAAAGCGAGCGCCAAGGGTATCAGAAACAGGCTCGACCAGACGAGCAGCACCGCGGAAACGATCGCGCATAAAATGGCGGCGACCAGCGCAAAATAACGCAGCATTTCCTTCCCCCGTGACAACCCCGGCTGGCGAAGTCTGACGCAATTCTATGTCATTTATCTGAATCCGCGCACCGGTTTTACGCGAATCGGACCTCGACAACTCGATCCACCATTGCATCCAGGATTGAGAAAATCGCGGTTTCCTGGTGATCTAGGGCGATCAGCATTGGGGGCCAGCGATGACCATGGAATTGAACGACGCCGCAAAAACCAAGCGGGAATTCTACCGTTTCCACCTGCCGCATGTGCATTTGGCCTCGGTCTTCGGGGACGATTGGTTCTCCCTCAAAGCCGAGGCCTTCGCGCGCTTCTTCGGCACGCCGGTGTTCCTGATCTCCCAGACGGTCTTCGTCCTCGCCTGGATGGCTGCGAATGCCGTCGGCGTCGCCCATTTCGACGTCTATCCCTTCATCCTGCTCAATCTCGCTTTCAGCCTGCAGGCGGCCTATGCCGCGCCGCTGATCTTGCTGGCCCAGACGCGCCAGGCCGATCGCGACAAGATGCAATCATTGGCTGATGCCGAGCATCGCGAGGCGCTGCATCGCGAGGGCGAGGACCGCAGCGCTTTGGTGGCGACGCAAACCGCGATGCTGCTTGAGATGTTGCAGCAGAACACCGATCTCACGGAGAAAATCCGTACATTGGCCGAGCGCGTCGAGGTACTGACGCGCGAGGTGCACAAGAATGTTTGTTCGGATCGCGCCGGCGGCTAAGCGCTAGTCGAATTCGGCTTCCGCCCCGACGCCGGCGAGGGCGCGCAGCCGCTCTTCGTCGCGGCCGAATTCCGCCGCGCTTTGCTCGTGTACGATATGGCCGTCATCGAGCACGTAGACGCGGTCAGCGATCTCGATCGCGGCACGCACATTCTGCTCGACCAGCAGCACGGCGATACCTTCCTTGCGCATCGAGGCGACCACCTCGAAGACCTGGCGCACGATGAGCGGCGCCAGGCCTTGCGATGGCTCGTCGAGCACGAGAAGTCTGGGATTGAGCAGCAGCGCCCGGCCGATCGCCAGCATCTCCTGCTCGCCGCCGGAAAGCTGCCCGCCCCGGTTCGAGCGGCGCTCGGCGAGGCGCGGGAAAAGTTCGTAGATCCGCGCGATATTCCACGGGCCGGGGCGTTCCAGCGGCACTTCGAGATTTTCTTCGACCGTCAGATTGGAGAAGATGCGGCGGCCTTCGGGCACATAGCCGACGCCGAGCGCGGCGATGCGGAAAGGCGGCCAGTCCGTCGTCTCCTGGTCGAAGATGCGGATCGTGCCGCTGCGCGCCGGTGTCAGCCCCATCACGCTGCGCAGGGTCGTGGTCTTGCCGGCGCCGTTGCGGCCGAGGAGCGCGACGATCTCGCCCTCGCGCACCTCGAAGCCGACATCGTGCAGAATGTGAAGTCTTGGCATAGTAAGTATGGAGACCGGAGACGACGAGCGTGGTCAATGGGCGCTCCCGAGATACGCGGCCTGGACCTGTTCATTGGCCGCGATCATATCGGGCGTGCCGTCGGCAAGGACCGCGCCTTCCGCGAGCACGGTGATGCGGTCGGCGAGGTGGAAGATCACCCGCATATCGTGCTCGATGAGGACGATCGTCAGCCGCTCGTTCTTATGCAACCTGCTGATGAGGCGGACGACGTCGCGTGTCTCTTGCTCACCCATGCCGGCGGTCGGCTCGTCGAGCAGCAACAGCCGCGGCTTCAGCGCCAGCGCCATCATGATCTCGGTGGCGCGCTGATCGCCATGCGAGGCTCGCCGACGAGACGTTGTCCTTTGCCGATGAGCCCGCCCGCAGTCAGCAATCCCACCACCCGATCCGCGATCCGCCGCCGTGTGGCGCGCGAGGCCCAGGGGTTCATGCGCAAACCGGCGGCGCTTTCGACCGCGATCCGCAAATTCTCGCTGACCGTCAGCTCGGGGAATATCTCGGTGACCTGGAAGGTGCGGGTGATGCCGAGCGATACGCGCTTATCGGCGGCGAGGCGCGTGATCTCCTTCCCGTCGAAGAAGATCGAGCCGTTGGTCGGCGGGAAAAGCCCGCTGATAAGATTGAAGAAGGTCGTCTTGCCGGCGCCGTTGGGGCCGATCACCGCGCGCAGCTCGCCCGGCTCGACCGCGAATGAGACGTTGTTGATGGCGACGAGGCTGCCGAAGGCCCGCGTGACGCCGCGTGCTTCGAGGAGGCTCACGATTCCTGCCTCCGCTTGATCATGCCGAGCACGCCGCGCGGGAAGAACACCACGGCCAGCACGAAAAAGACGCCGAGAATCGACATCCAGTAATCCGTGACGCTGGATATCTTGTCCTGCAGCACGGCGAAAATCGCAGCCCCGATCAGCGGGCCCCAGAAAGAGCGCATGCCGCCGAGCACGGCCATGATCACGAAGTCGCCGGATTGCTGCCAGTGGAAGGCGCGCGGATCGACGAAATTGTCGAGGTAGGCGTAGAGCGTCCCGGCGAGGCTGGCAAAAAAGCCGGAGATCACAAAAGACATCCAGATATGACGGTCGACCGGGATGCCGAGGAACCGGGCACGACGCTCGTTCTCGCGGATCGCCAGCAAGGTATGGCCGAAGGGCGAGCGCAAGAGCAGCGCCATGATTCCGGCGCTCGCTGCCAGGCAAAGCAGGCAGAAGTAATAGAACGCGATGTCGTCGTGCAGGATGTCGAAGCTGGTGAAGCCGAGATCCAGCGGTACGCGCTTCCAGCCGGTGAGCCCGTCATCGCCGCCCGTTACCGACACCCAGCGGAAGGCGATGAAATAGAACACTTGGCCGAAAGCGATGGTCACCATCGCGAAATAGACGCCGCGCAGCCGCACGATCATCGCGCCGATGATCATCGCTCCGATCGTGCCGGCGAGCACGCCGACCAGCATGCCGAGCGGCGTGCTGGGGTACAGGTATCTGATTGCCATGCCGGCACCGTAGGCGCCGAGGCCGAAATAGGCGGCATGGCCGAAAGACAGCACGCCGCTGAAGCCGAGAAGGAAATTCACCGCCATGGCGGCCAGCGCCAAAACGAGGACGCGCGTGCCGAGAGCGGTATAGCCGCCGATATATGGCATCCAATATGGCGCCGTGAGCAGCAGGAGCCAGATGAGAACGGAGCCGGCGCGGTTATCGAGAAGCTTCAATGTCGCCCCGCATCGCCGAAAAGTCCGTGCGGCCGCACCATCAGCACCAGCGCCATCATCACATAGATCACGGCTTCCTGCGCCGTCGGGAAAACCACCGCAGTCAATCCGGCCGCGACGCCGATCAAAAGACCGCCGGCCAGCGTGCCGGGCAGGCTGCCGAGCCCGCCGACGATGATCGCCACGAAACTCGGCATGATAAGCTGGTCGCCGATCGTCGGCGAAAGGCCGAGCAGCCCGGCGGCGAGCACGCCGGCGAGGCCGGCGAGGTAGATGCCGAGGCCGAAATTGAGATTGCGCAGGACGCGGACGTTGACGCCGAGCACCGAGACCGTGTCGAGGTCGAGCGTGCCGGCCCGGATGCGAATCCCGAGCCGCGTATAGCCAAGGATCAAGAACAGCGCGGCCACGGCGAGCGCGACGATGATCACCATGAACACGCGGTACCCGGTCAGGAAAAAGAGGCTCGTCGACAGAGGCGAGCCGAGCCAGCCGGGAATTTGATAAGGCACGCTCGACGCGCCCCAAATGTATTTGAACGCGTCCTGGAAGATGAGAGCGAAGCCGAAGGTAAGAAGCAGGCTGTAGAGCGGATCGCGGCCGTAGAGGCGGCGGATCAGCACGCGTTCGACCAGGACGCCGAGAGCCGCCGTCAGGAACGGCGCGATGATCAGGCCGCCCCAGAAGCCGAGATAGGGTGCTATGCTGTAGGCGAGATAGGCGCCGAGCGCGAGGAAGCCGCCATGCGCGAAATTGATGACGCCGCTGAGATTGAGGATCAGCGACAGTCCCAGCGCCATCAGCGCGTAGAACGCGCCGACGATCAGCCCGTTCAAGACATTGAACAGGATCACCTGGGTCATCGATGGCCTAGCCCCCTAAAGGAGAGCCGCGTGCCGTCTCTCGAACGGCGCGCGGTCTGCGCCAGAGATCAACTCGGAAAGTGGAGCTTGCAGCCGGTCTCGCTGGCCGGCGGGATGAAGGTCGGGCCTAGCTCGACCTGGTCCACGACGAACAAGTCTTCCGGATCGCTCGCGCCCTTGGCTTGCGCATGGCCGATGAAGACCGCCGGCACGAGTTGATGATCCTCGGCGCGGTAGTAGGGCTGGCCGGGCTGGCACGCGACTTCCGGCGGCAGCTTCAGTCCTTCGAGCGCGTGGCAGACCTTTACCGGGTCGATCGACTTCGCGTTATTGGCGGCGAGCGCGAAGCTGTGAATGGCGACGAAGCCGAAATAGGTGCGCGCCGTCGGCACTTTGCCGGTCGATTTGCGGATGCCGGCGACGAAATCGGCGACCCCCGGCACGTCTTTGGGCTGGTTCCAGTACCATTCGAAGAGCCAGGTGCCGACTCGGGCTTCGGGCGGCAGGCCTTCGAGCACTTCGAAGCTCTTGCTGCATGCCGGCGAGATGGACCTGCTTGTCGATGCCGAACTGCACCGCCTGCTTCAGCGAATTGATGCCGTCATCGCCGGCCGCGAGATCGACCAGCACGTCGGGATTGGCGCCGCGTGCTTTGATCAAGGTCGCCGAGTAATCGGTGGTGCCGAGCGGGAAGAAGTCGGTGCCGACAATCGTGCCGCCGGCTTCCTTGGCTGCCTTGGTCAGGCCGTCGGCGAGCGAATGGCCGAAGGCGTAGTCCTGGGCGATGATGTAGATCTTCTTGCCGATCGCGACGAGCGGCTTCGCCATGGCGTTGCCCTGCATCGCGCCGGTATTGCAGACGCGGAACGTCGTCCATTGGCAGCTCGATCCGGTGATCACGTCGGCATGGCCGCCGGGATCGATATGCGGCGTCTTGAGCTCCGCCGCGACTTGCGAGATCGCGATGGCTTGCGACGAGTTCACATTGCCGATGAGGAAATCGACCTTGTCGCTCTGAATGAGCTTGCGTGCTTTCTGCACCGCGATGTCGGTCTTATCGGAGGTCGAATCCTCTATTACCAGCTCGACCTTGCGGCCGAGAATGCCGCCTTTCGCGTTGATCTGCTCGGCGGCAAGCGCCATGCCGGCATTCTCGTTTTTACCGAGAGCGGTGTAGATGCCGGTAAGCGGGTTATCGACCCCGATCTTCACCGGCCGCTCGCCCTGCGCTCGCACGATGTAGGGTGCGGCGATCTGTAGCGCGCCGACCGCAACGCCGGTTTTGAGGATCGTGCGCCGGTTGATGGTGCTCTTTTGAAGCTCAGCCATAAAGTCCTCCCCTCGGCCTATTATGTTCCTTTGATTACCGTGGAAACCAAGACGCTGCAAGCAACGGAGGTTCACGGTACCGCGAACCGCCTCTTAGTGTGGGCAAATGGCCCGGCTCGACACCGGGTGCGCTATCCCTGGCGCGCCAGCTTCAGCCACTCGTCCTCGGTCAGCGTTTTGACGCCGAGTTCGGCGGCTTTGCGCGCTTTCGAGCCGGCATCGGCGCCAACAACCAGATAATCCGTCTTGGCCGAGATCGAACCGCTGACATGCGCGCCGAGCGCTTCGGCGCGCGCCTTGGCCTCGGAGCGCGACATCTCGGTCAGAGTGCCCGTGAAGACGATGGTCTTGCCGCTGAACGGCGAATTGGCGACCGGCGCGGCGACGGCGTAATCCCCGACCTTCAGCTCCTTCGCCAGCTCGTCGAGGATCGTACGGTTATGCTTTTCGGCGAAGAAGCCGACGATATCCGCTGCCATATCCTCGCCGATGCCGTGAATGTCGTTGAGTTCGCGCCAGGCGTCGCTGCCCGGATCGGCGGCTTCCTCCATCGCGTCGCGCCAGCGCGCGAGCCTCAGATAGTGCCGCGCCAAGAGCTTCGCCGTCGCCTCGCCGACTTGTGGAATGCCGAGCGCATTGATGAAGCGGTCGAGCGAGATATCGCGGCGCGCATCGATCGCGGCGATCAGCTTCTTGGTGCTGACCTCGCCCCAGCCTTCGCGCGCGGCAATCTTCTTTTCGTCGAGACGGAAGATATCGGCCGGCCCTTTGATTAGCTTGTCGTTCCAGAAATCGACAATGTGCTTTTCGCCGAGGCCTTCGATATCGAAGGCATTCCGCGAGACGAAATGTTTGAGGCGCTCGACGGCTTGAGCCGGGCAGATGAGGCCGCCGCTGCAGCGCCAAGCGGCTTCACCTTCCTCACGCACCGCCTTGCTGCCGCATTCCGGAC
The DNA here is from genome assembly GCA_963731145.1 of uncultured Alphaproteobacteria bacterium. Lineage (GTDB taxonomy): Bacteria > Pseudomonadota > Alphaproteobacteria > ATCC43930 > CGMCC-115725 > CAIKMD01. Next base: position 249,717 of record CAVSUX010000001.1, read on the forward strand.
AGACATGCGGGAACTTGAAAGGTTTCGAATCCTTTGGCCGCCGCGCCTCCACGACGCCGACGACTTGCGGGATGACATCGCCGGCGCGCTGGATGATGACGGTGTCGCCTTCGCGGATGTCCTTGCGCTTGATTTCGTCCTCATTGTGCAAGGTGGCGCGGCTGACGACGACGCCGCCGACGGTGATCGGCTCGAGCTCCGCAACCGGCGTCAGCGTGCCGCGCCGGCCCACCTGGATACCGATTTTCTTGAGCACGGTTTGTGCCTGCTGCGCAGCGAATTTATGCGCGACCGCCCAGCGCGGGGCGCGCGAGACGAAGCCCAAGCGCTCTTCGAGGTCGAGATCGTTCACCTTATAAACGACACCGTCGATGTCGTAGGGCAGGGAGGCGCGCTTTTCGCCAATGCTGCGATGGAACGCCAAGAGCTCGTCGACGCCGTGGCAGAGCTTCGACAGCGGATTGACGGTGAATCCCCAGGCAGCGAAATGCGTCAGCGCGTCGGCATGGCTCTTGGCGAAAGTCGTGCTCTGCTCGCCCCAGGCATAGGCGAAGAGGGCAAGCGGGCGCTTCGCGGTGATCGATGAGTTCGAGCTGACGCAGGCTGCCGGCGGCGGCATTACGCGGATTGGCGAAGACCGAATCGCCTTCCTTCTCGCGCTCGGCGTTGAGCGCGAAGAAACCCTGGCGATCCATGTAGATTTCGCCGCGGACTTCGATCACATCGGGCCAACCGCGACCCTTGAGCTGCTTTGGCACATTGCCCAGCGTCTTCACATTGGCGGTGACATCCTCGCCGGTGACGCCGTCGCCGCGCGTTGCTGCCAGGACCAGCACGCCTTTCTCATAGCGGATCGAGCAGGAAAGCCCGTCGATCTTCGGTTCCGCCATCACCGCGATCTTGTCTTCCTCGACGCGGGCGATGTCTTGCGGCGCGCGGAAGAAATTGCGCACGCCCTTGAAGAAGTCGCGCACGTCCTCGTCGCTGAAGGCGTTGTCGAGCGATAGCATCGCATGCGGATGCCGCACCTTGGCGAAGCCGGTCGCCGGCGTGGCGCCGACGCGTTTTGAGGGACTATCGGCGCGAATGAGATCGGGAAACCGCGCTTCGATCGTCTTGTTGCGCTGGCGCAGCGTGTCGTACTCGGCGTCGGAAATCTCCGGCGCGTCTTTTTGATGGTAAAGCTCGTCGTGATGCACGATCTCGGCGGCGAGCGTTTTGAGCTCGGCTTTCGCCTCGGCCGCGGTCAATTCCGCGACCGGCTTTGACGCGTCTTTCTTCGCTTTGGAGCGCGCCGGGCTCACGCGCGTGCTCCCGCGAGCAAACTAGCGGCGGCGGCGCGTGCTTCGGCGGTGATCGCGGTGCCCGAGAGCATGCGCGCGATCTCCTCACGGCGATCGGCTTCACTCAGCGCCTCGACCTTGGTCGCGCTCGCTTTCTTGCCGTCACTGCGCGCGACGCGCCAATGATGCGCGGCGCGCGCCGCGACTTGCGGCGAATGGGTCACGACCAACACCTGTCTCTCCTCGGCGAGACGCGCGAGCCGGTCGCCGACCGCGGCCGCTGTCGCGCCGCCGACGCCGCTATCGACTTCGTCGAAGACCAGGGTCGCGACCGGCGAGGTCTTCGCCAGCACAACCTTCAGCGCCAGCATGAACCGCGCGAGCTCGCCACCCGACGCGATCTTGTTGAGCGGTCCGGGCGCCGCGCCGGCGATGGTTGTGACATCGAAAGCGACGCGCTCCCGGCCATGCTCGTTCCATTCGCTTTCGGTCAAGGTGGTGAGCGCGGTGTGGAAGCGCGCCTTTTCGAGCTTCAGCGGCGGCAATTCCTTCATCACCGCGGTGTCGAGCTTCTTCGCCGCGGTGGCGCGCGCTTTGGTGACGGCATCGGCGGCGGCGAGATAGGCCTGCCGTGCCTCGGCCTCGCGCCGGCTTAGCGTCGCAATCGCCGCGCCGCCATCATCGAGCGCGCCGAGCTTCGCCGCGAAATCGGTCTGCAGCTTCGGCAGATCCTCGACCGAGACATTGTGCTTGCGGGCGAGCGCGCGCAGCGCGAAGAGCCGTTCCTCGATCTCTTCGAGGCTCGATGGCCCCTGGAAGGCGCGTGAGGCGGCTTCGATTTCGGCCATCGCTTCGCGCGTCTCGACGATGGCACGCTCCAGCGCAGCAGCGGCGGCTTCGAGCCGCCCGCCGGATTTGCTCTTAGCGCGTTCGATGGCGCGTGCCGCGCTGGAGAGCGCATGCTCGGCGCCGCCATCGCCGGCGAGACCCGATGACGCTGCCTCAAGGCTTTCGAGCACGCGCTCTCGATTGACCAAAAGCGCGCGTTCCTCGGCGAGCTGCGCCTCTTCGCCGGTATGCGGTTCGATCGCAGAGATCTCGGCCATGGCATGGCGCAGAAAATCCTCATCGGCACGCGCCTTGACGAAAGCGGCCTCGGCGGCCTCGCGCTCGTGCACGAGCTTTTTCCACGCCGCCCAGGAAATCGTGAGTTGCTCGCGCTGCGAGCGCGCCACGCCGAAAGCATCGAGCGTGTCGCGATGTGTTGCCGGGTCGAGCAGACCGGTCTGCGCGAACTGGCCTTCGATCTCGACCGTCATCTCGCCGAGCTGGCGCAGCAGGCCGACACTCGCGGGTTGATCGTCGATGAAAGCGCGGCTGCGGCCGTCGGTGCCGACGATGCGGCGCAGCACGACGATATCATTCTCGGCGGCGATGCCGGCTTCTTCGAGAAGCCGCCGCGCCGGGTGATCGGCGGCGAGGTCGAATTCGGCGGTGACCATCGCTTGGCCCGCGCCCGGGCGGACGAGGCTCGCTTCGGCCCGCATGCCAAGCGCCAGGCCGAGGGCGTCGAGGAGGATGGATTTGCCGGCGCCGGTCTCGCCGGTCAGCACGCAGAGGCCCGGACGAAAAGCAAGATCGAGCTTGTCGATCAGCACCACATCGCGGATGGAAAGGCCCAGCAGCATCGCGCCGGATGATAGCGGCGCGGCGAAAATCCCGGTAGGTGTGGCGCTGACGCCGCCCCGTTGGTCAGAAGGGGGCGATCAGAAGAGTCCGAAGGGATCGACAACTCGCGCGAACCAGCCGCGCTCTTCCTTCGGCGTCTCGGCGCCGGTGGTGACCAGCGCATAGGTCGCTACGTACCACTTGCTCTGGGGATAGTTGTAGCCGAGCACCGCGGCAGTGCGCTTCGCTTCATCGTTGAGGCCGAGCGCGTAATAGCATTCGACCAGTCGCTCCAGCGCCTCCGGTATATGAGTCGTCGTCTGGTAATCGTTTACGACGCTCTGAAAGCGATTGATCGCGGCGAGATATTGGCCTTGGCCTTCATACCACCGACCGATCTGCATCTCCTTGCCGGCAAGGTGATCGCGGCAGAGATCCATCTTGAACTTGGCGTCACGCGCATAGGACGTCTCGGGGAAGCGCCGCACCACTTCGGCCAGCGCGTCGTAAGCCTGCTGCGTCACTTTTTGGTCGCGTTCCACATCGGTGATCTGGATGTAGTAATCGAGCGCCTTCAGATAATAGGCATAGGCGACGTCACGATGGCCGGGATGGAGCTGAATGAAGCGATCGGCCGAGACGATGGACGCGTCGTAATCGCGGTTCTCGTAGAGCGCATAGGCGTTCATGATCTGCGCCTTGGTAGCCCAGACCGAATAGGGATGCTGCTGCTCGACGTCGTCGAAGCTCTTGGCGGCGTCCTTGTAGTTGCCGGACAGGAGCTGATCCATCGCGTTGTTGTAGAGGGTCTCGACCGGGCGTTCGACATAGGTATCGGTCTTGGACGCGCAGCCAGCGAGAGCGAGCGCACCGAGAAAAACGCCCAGCAGAGCGACGAAGCGGAGATTTGACGGCATCATGCGAATTCCCGAGCCCAGATTAGCTGTGCGCGATGAGCCTTAGGCCTTTAGCAGCACAAAAGTCCTGCTCCCGTCCCGCGGGGCAAGGCAAGTCTACAGCCTACAACCAGCGGCTTAAAGCCTCTCGCAGCTAAGCTCGGGCGCGCTGCGGCTCTTCGTCCCAGTCGCCCTTGGCGAAATCGGTTGCGGCGATGGTGACCGGCCGCCAGGCGGAGGGATCGGCGAACAGGGCTGCGATCAGCTGGTGGTTGAGCGCGTGGCCCGAGCGGACGCCATGGAAATGGCCCTGGATGGTGCCGCCGGCGAGATAAAGGTCGCCGAGCGCGTCGAGCACTTTGTGGCGCACGAACTCGTCGTCGTAGCGCAAACCTTCCTTATTCAGGACGCGGTCGCCGCTGATGACGACGGCATTCTCTAGCGAGCCGCCGCGGGCAAGGCCCGCCTGGCGCATACGCTCGACCTCGTCGAGGAAGCCGAAGGTGCGGGCGCGACTGATCTCGTGCTTGAAGTTCTCGACGTCGAGGTCGTAGCTCAATTCCTGCTGGCGGATCGCGCCGGAGGCGAAATCGATCGCGAAGCTGAGGCGGAAGCTGTCCGCCGGAACAACGCTTGCCGAATTGCCGTTGACGCCCACGCGCACCGGCTTCAGCACCTTGATGCCGCGGCGCGGCGCGATTTGCTCGGCGATGCCGGCGCATTCGATCAGGAACACGAAAGGCGCGGCGCTGCCGTCCATCACCGGCACTTCCGGTCCGTCGAGATCGACGATCGCGTTATCGATCTCAAGACCCGCGAACGCCGCCATCAAATGCTCGATAGTGGCGATCTTCACGCCGGCGTCGTTGCCGAGAGTGGTGCAGAGTGTCGAGTTCGACGATGTTGCGCCAATGCGCGGCGATCTCAATGCCGCCCAGGTCGCAGCGACGGAAAACGATGCCGGTGCCGGGTGCGGCGGGATGCAGGATCATGGTGACGTGGGTGCCCGTATGAAGTCCAACTCCACGGCACTGGATCGCGGCCTTCAAGGTCTTCTGATGCGCGGCCGATCCCCGAAATTCCACTACGAACCCCCGTATTGCACTGCAGTGTCAGGCTTAGGGTTACCAACCGTTGTGCAACCCCACAAATCACTCTTTGTTACCAATTGTGACGGGTTTTATTAAGTGAATTCAAATACTTGTAACGAGCGATTCGTGTGGCCTGCTGCCGGGGTTCCATCGACGAAACCCCGGCAGCAAGCATACGAGTCGCGACTAGTTCGCCTGACGGCGCAGGAAGGCCGGGATATCGAGCAGGTCTTCTTCTTTGCCGCCGGGGCGCTCCGCCGGATCGAGCGGGCCGAGCTTGGCTTGGACCGTCGAAATGGGAGCGGGTGTCGGCGCGGGAGCCAGCGCCGGAGTCGGTACCGGAGCGGGCGTGGTGTTTACGATCGGCGTAACGCGGGTGATCTCCGGCTCCTCGCGATGGAGGAGACGTCCGGCCTTGGTTACGCGCTCGAAGAGGCTCGGACCGCGGCTCGGCTTCGGCGCGGGCCGCACGGGCTCGGTCTGCGGTGCAGCCATGACGGTCTCGGGCACGGGCGCGGCGACCGCCGCCGGGACCGGCCTCGGCGTGGCGTCGGTCGGCTTCGGCGGCATGAACGGCGTGTTGCGCACCGCTTGTGCCTCGATCGATTGCGCCTGCGGCAGCGCATTGGCGACCGGCTCGACCTTCATGTCGAGGCGGGGCTCGGCAGCCATCGCCCGCGATTCGACCGACCGCATTTCGGAGACGCGCTGCTCGAGGGGCTTCAGCTCCGCTGCCGGCGCGGGCGACGGGCTGAACGGCGCGAGCGTTGCGCGCGACGAATTGGTCTTGCTGCGATCGCTGACCAGCGAGATAAGCGGCCGCGGCTGTACCGCCTTGTCGGCCTCGATGCCGGTAGCGACGACCGAGATGCGCATCCGGCCTTCGAGCCTTTCGTCGAAGGTCGAGCCGAAGATGATGTTCGCGTCGGGATCGACTTCCTCGCGGATGCGATTCGCCGCCTCGTCGACCTCGAACAGCGTCATGTCGAGACCGCCGGTGATGTTGATCAGCACGCCGCGTGCTCCCTTCATCGACACATCTTCCAGCAGCGGGTTCGAGATCGCGGCCTCGGCGGCGTCGATGGCCCGGCGGTCGCCTTCGGCTTCGCCAGTACCCATCATCGCCTTGCCCATCTCGCTCATCACCGCGCGGATATCCGCGAAGTCGAGGTTGATGAGGCCGGGCTTCACCATCAGATCGGTAACGCCGGCAACGCCCGAATGCAGCACGTCGTCCGCCATCTTGAACGCATCGGCGAAAGTCGTGCGCTCATTCGCGACCCTGAACAGGTTCTGGTTCGGAATAATGATCAACGTATCGACGTATTTCTGCAGTTCCAAAATGCCGGCCTCGGCGAGGCGCATGCGATGCGTGCCCTCGAACTGGAACGGTTTGGTGACGACGCCGATCGTCAGGATCCCGCTCTCGCGTGCGGCGCGCGCGATCACCGGTGCCGCGCCCGTACCCGTGCCGCCGCCCATGCCGGCGGTGATGAACGCCATGTTCGAGCCCTCGAGCGCGATCATGATCTCTTCGAGCGCTTCTTCGGCGGCGGCGCGTCCGACCTCGGGACGCGAGCCCGCGCCGAGGCCGCGGGTGACGCCGATGCCCATTTGGATGCGGCGCTCGCAGAGATTCTGCTGCATCGCCTGCGCATCGGTGTTGCAGATGACGAATTCGACGCCGGCGAGGTTCGAGCGGATCATGTTATTGACCGCGTTGCCGCCGGCGCCGCCGACGCCGATAACGGTGATGCGTGGCGCCAACTCTTTTTCTTCTTCGGGAAGCGTTAGATTCAGTGTCATTGCTTATCCTCCGGGGATGCTCCGTAGCGTTGACCGTCTCTCACGGCGCGAGACGGCTGTTGGTGATTGTCAAAGGTACTCACGAACCCAGTTGCCCAGGCGGCCGAACAGGCCGTTCGATTCCTCCGTCAGCGCGCGGCCCCGCCGCGGGATTTCGGCGCGTTCGGACAAAGCGAAATGAATGAGGCCGGCGGTCGTCGCGAAGGCCGGCCCCTGCGTGGCTTCGGCAAGGCCTTCGAGACGCGAAGGCCGGCCGATGCGAACCTGTTTGTCGAGAATGAGCCCGGCCAGCTCGCGAATGCCGGGCAGTTGCGAAGCGCCGCCGGTCAGAACGACGCGGCGGCCGGCGACCTTGTCGAAGCCTGAAGTTTCGAGGCGCTCGCGTACAAGCTCGAAGGTCTCTTCGAGCCGCGGCGCGATGATGCCGACGAGCAGCGATTTCGGCACGTGGTTGGCGTGGCCATCGTCCTCCTCGCCAACCAGCGGCACGGTGATGGTCTCGCGCTCGTCGCTGGCCGATGCGATGGCATTGCCATAGAGCGTCTTCATGCGTTCGGCATGCGCGATCGGGGTCGAGAGGCCGCGCGCGATATCGTTGGTGACATGGGTGCCGCCGACCGGGATGCCGTCGGCATAGACGAGATTGCCGTCGAAGAAGACGCCGATCGTCGTCGTGCCGCCGCCCATATCGACGACCGTGACGCCGAGCTCGCTTTCATCCTCGACGAGGCAGGAGAGGCCCGACGCATAAGGGCTGACGACGACGGCTGCGGTCTCGAGATGGCAGCGGCCGACGCAGTTGGAGAGATTGCGCACCGCCGCGAATTGCGCGGTGACGATGTTCATGTTGACGGTGAGCTTCTGGCCGAAGAGGCCGCGCGGATCGCGCAAGCTCCGCCCGCCGTCGATCGAGAAGCCAACCGGGATCGAATGGATCACGGTCCGGTCGGGCATATCCTTGATGCGATGGCCTTGGTCGAGCACACGCTGCATCAATGCTTCGCTGACCTCGCGGCCATTGAGCGCGAGCCTCCGATTTGACGAGGCGCGAGCCGGCAAAGCCGCCCGAGATGTTGATCACCGCTTCGCTGATCGTTGCGCCGGCCATCTCCTCGGCAGCATGGACGCAGTTGAGGATCGAGCGGCTAGCGGCCTCGATATCGACAATCACGCCGTTGCGAACGCCTTTCGAGACCTGATGGCCGATGCCGACGACGCGCGGCTCGCCATCCTCAAGCTTCGCGATGAAGCACGAAATTTTCGTGGTGCCGATATCGACGGCAGCAAGCAACCCGCCGCGCGGGCGAATATTCATCTTGGTCATGTGTTCGGGCTCGCTTGCGCGGGCTTGCCTTTCTTGAAGATCGATTTCGCGATATCGGGCGGAACGCGTAGCACGACACGGTCGGGCAGGCGCATGTCGACGACTTGCACAGCGCGCTCGAGCAGCCTGTCGCTGCGGTCGAGCGCGGCGAGGCGATGCCAGGCGCTCGCGGCGCTGTTCTCGGGCAGCGAAACCAAGATGCCGTTGTCGAGATGGATGTCCCAGCGCCGGCCGCCGACGCGAACCGAGGCAGTGACATGCGCCTGCAGCGCCGGCTCGCCCGCAAGCACCTTCAGCAGATCGGGCGTTGCGGCGGGCGCGCCGTCGCCGACCACTTGAGGCAGGAAAGGATAGTCGCCGATATCGCCATCGGCGATGACGTTGCCGTCCTGATCGACGAGATCGAATTTCCCGCGATGCTGCCAGAGCGCGAGCGGCGCGCGCTCGGTAAGGCGGACGTAAAGCGTGTCCGGCAGCAAGCGCTCTATTGAGGCCGAGCGCACCCAAGGCACGGTTTCGAGCCGCGCCTTGGCCGCATCGAGATCGACGGAGAGGATCGGCGTGCCGCGCGCCGCGCCGAGCGCCGCGAGGATCGCCTGCTTGTCGGCGCGCCCGCGGCCTTCGACCTGGACGCTCTTGACGGTAAGGTCGAGATCGGCGCCGGCGGAAGCGACGCGCTCTTGCGTTTGCGTTGCGAACGCCGCGATCCGCCCGTCGCGGCCGATATACCAAGCGCCGGCGGCGCTGCCGGCGAGCACGACGGCCGATCCAACAGCCAGCAGCATGCGGCGCTGCTGCTGACGGCGGCGGCGGATACGCACCGGCGGGGGATCGTCGCTGCGGTTCAGGAATCGCATGCGGCGTTCTCCACCATCCAGCGCACCAGCTCGACAAAGCTGATGCCGTTGTACCTGGCGATGTCGGGAACCAGCGAGGTCGGTGTCATGCCCGGCTGGGTGTTGATCTCGAGCAGCACCATGCGGCCGGGTTCGCCCGCCGTGTCGTCGTAGCGCAGATCGGCGCGGCTGACGCCGCGGCAGCCGAGGACGCGATGCGCGCGCTGGCCGATATCGAGCGCGGCCTCATAGGCCTTGGGATGAACCGGCGCGGGCATGATGTGCTCCGAGCCGCCGGGTGCGTATTTCGATTCGTAGTCGTACATCGCGTTGGCGATCGGGCGGATCTCCAGCGCGCCCAGCGCGCGATTGCCCAAGACCGCCACGGTGATTTCGCGGCCGGGCACATACCGCTCGACCATGATCTCGTCGCCATGATCCCAGCGCGCTATCTCGACGCGCCAAGCATTGTCGCCCTCGCGGACGATATGCACGCCGACGCTCGATCCTTCATTCATCGGCTTGATGACGAAGGGTCGCGGCAGCGGGTCGTTTTCCAAGAGCGCGGCGCGGGTCACGACCTTGCTCTCGGCGAGCGGCAGGCCGGCGGCGGCGAAAACGCATTTTGCCAGCGGCTTGTGCATTGCGATTGCGGAAGCGACGACGCCGGAATGCGTGTAAGGAACGCGCAGCGTCTCGAGCACGCCCTGGATCGTGCCGTCCTCGCCGCCGCGGCCATGCAGCGCGTTGAAGACGACATCGGGCTTGGGGCTGAGCGCCGCGACCAGCGCGCCGAGATCGCGCGAGACGTCGACGCGTTTTACCTCGTAGCCGAGTTCTTCGAGCGCGCCGGCGCATTCGCGCCCGCTTACCAGCGAGACTTCGCGCTCGGCGGACCACCCGCCCATCAGCACGGCGGCGCGCTTCGTCATGCAGCACCTCTCGCCGCGATACCGACGCGCTTGATCTCCCATTCGAGGGTGATGCCGGTCTTGGCGAGGACGCGCGCGCGCACCTCTTCGCCCAGCCCCTCGATATCGGCGGCGGTCGCGTCGCCGGTGTTGATCAGGAAATTCGCGTGCTTGTCGGAGATCATCGCGCCGCCGCGACGGATGCCGCGGCAGCCGGCTTCGTCGATGAGCTGCCAGGCCTGGTGGCCGGGCGGATTGGCAAAGGTCGAGCCGCCGGTCTTGGCGCGGATCGGCTGGCTCTGTTCGCGCGCTTCTTGGATCTCGGCCATGCGGCGCGCGATCGCGAGCTTGTCGCCGGCGGTGCCTTTGAAACGCGCGGCGACGAAGATCCAATCCGCGGGCACGCCGGAATGGCGATAGGTGAGATGCAGATCGGCGGGCGAAAGCGCGTGACGCGCGCCGTTTGAATCGAGCGCGGTCGCGCTTTCAAGCACGTCCTTGAACTCGCTGCCGTAAGCGCCGGCATTCATGCACAAGCCGCCACCGACCGTGCCGGGAATACCAGAGAGGAATTCCAACCCCGCGACACCGGCATCGCGCGCGGTAAGCGCGACGTTAAAATCGAGCGCGCCGGCGCCGGCGGTGACGATATTGTCCTTGGTCTCGATCTCGACGAAGCCGCGGCCCAGGCGAATGACCGCGCCTTCGATGCCGCCATCGCGCACGAGCAGATTCGAGGCGACACCGATCATCGTCACCGGCACATCGGCAGGCTTAGCCGCGAGGAAAGCGCTGAGATCGTCGATATCGGCGGGGCGGAACATCACTTCCGCGGGGCCGCCGACGCGGAACCATGTCACCTGCGCCAGCGGTGCATCGGCGGTGAGGCGACCGCGCACTTTCGGCAGGCGATCGATCAGATGGCTCGCACGCATCGCCGCCGCCATCATGACTGCGCTCCTGCCGCTAGCCGGTCGATCTCGGCCGGAAGATTGGCCGCCCAATTGGTGATCGAGCCGGCGCCGAGGCAAACGACGAGATCGCCGGGCTTGGCGATGCCGTCGATGGTTGCGGCAAGCGCCGTGGGATTGGCCAGCGGCAGCACCTTGCGATGACCGCGCGCACGGAGGCCCTCGACCAGCGCATCGCGCGAGGCGCCTTCGATCGGTGCCTCACCCGCGGGATAGACATCCGCGACCACGACGGCGTCGGCATCGTTGAAGCAGGTGCAGAATTCGTTGAAGAGATTGGCGAGGCGCGAATAGCGATGCGGCTGGACCACGGCGATGACGCTGCCGGCGGTCGCATCGCGCGCCGCGCTCAGCACGGCTGCGATCTCGACCGGGTGATGCGCGTAATCGTCGATGATGGTGATGCCATGCGCTTCGCCGACCTTGGTGAAGCGGCGCTTCACGCCTTTGAAGCCGGCGAGTGCCTCGCGCAGCACCGCGTCGTCGAGCTTCAATTCCTGCGCGACCGCGACCGCGGCGAGCGAATTCTGGATATTGTGCCGACCGAACATCGGTAGGGTGAGGCCGGCGATCGTGCGCGTGCTGTTGTTGCGGCGATCCGCGATGACGACGTCGTAGCGCGCACCGTCGCGGCCCAAATTCACATCGACGGCGCGGATCTCGGCCTGTGGGCTGAAGCCGTAGGTGACGATGCGGCGCTCGGAAAGACGCGGGATCAGACCCTGGACCACCGGATGGTCGATGCAGAGAATGTCGAGACCATAGAACGGCACGTTGCCGGCGAAGCTCTCGAAGCCCTGATGCAGAGCCTCGACGGTGCCGTAATGATCGAGATGCTCGGGATCGATATTGGTGATGACGGCGATGGTCGAGGGCAGCTTCACGAAAGTGCCGTCGCTCTCGTCAGCTTCGACCACCATCCAATCGCCGCTGCCGAGATGGGCGTTGGTGCCGTGCGCATTGATGATGCCGCCATTGATGATCGTCGGATCGCGCCCGGCGGCTTCGAGTAGCGTACCGATCATCGAGGTGGTCGTGGTCTTGCCATGCGTGCCGGCGACAGCAATCGCCCATTTGAGGCGCATCAGTTCGCCGAGCATCTCGGCGCGGCGTACCACCGGCAGCAGCCGCGCGCGCGCGGCCTTCACTTCGGGATTGTCGGGCTTCACCGCCGAGGAGATCACGACGACGCGCGCGTCGCCGAGATTCTCCGGGCGATGGCCGATCGCGACCTGAACGCCGAGCGATTGCAGGCGGCGGACATTGGCACCGTCCGCGGCGTCGCTGCCGCGCACGACATAGCCGAGATTGTGCAGGATCTCGGCGATGCCGCTCATGCCGATGCCGCCAATGCCGACGAAATGGAGCGGGCCGATATCGATCGGAAGCGCCCTCATGCGGCATTCTCCCGAGGATCGTTGGCGTTGGCGCAGGCAAGGACGAGATCGGCGAGGCGCGCGGCCGCATTCGGCATGCCGAGATTACGCGCCGCGATGGCCGCGGCGGCGAGCGCATCGGGAGCGGCGAGCAACATGGCGAGCCGCGCGGCAAGCGCGTCGGGTGTGAAATCGCGCTCCGGCATCACCCAGGCGGCGCCGGCATCGCCGAGCGCGCGGGCGTTGAAGCTTTGGTGATCGTCGGCAGCGGCGGCGTAAGGCACGAGGATCGCCGGCCGGCCGGCAACGCAAAGTTCGGACACGGTCGAGGCGCCCGCGCGCGCGATCACCAGATGCGCGCGGCCGAGACGCGCCGGCAGATCGTGGAAGAAAGGCGCGACCTCGGCATCGATGCCGCTTTGGCGATGGGTTTCGCGCACGCGCTCCACATCCTCGGGCCGCGCTTGCTGCATCAGCGCGATGCGCGATTTGAGCGCCTCGGGCAGCCGCGCCAGGGCATCCGGAATGACCGCGCTCAGAATGCGTGCGCCCTGGCTGCCGCCCGTGACGAGCAGGTTGATCGTGTCGCTTGGTCTCGGATAGGGCAGATCGCGCAGCTGCACGACTTCCGGACGCACGGGATTGCCGGTGAAGCCGATGCGCGCGGCGTCGGCTTGCTTCAGCCCCTGCACTTGCGGGAAGGACGTTGCGATGCGCGTGACGCGCGGCGCGAGCAACCGATTGGCGCGGCCCATCAGCGCGTTCTGCTCATGCAGAACCGTGGCGACGCGCCGCCGCGCGGCCGCGAGCATCGTCGGCACGGAGGGGTAGCCGCCGAAGCCGACCGCGACCGCAGGCTGCAATCGGCTGAGCAGGCGTCCGGCGGCGAGCGTGCCGAGAATCATCTCGGCGACGCCCATCGCTTTGCCGACGAGTCCGGCATCGAGCCGGCCGGCGGGAATGCGATGCAGCGCGACTTCGGGCAGGCGATCGGCGAAAGCCTGGCCGCGGCGATCCGTCACCAGCGCGACGCGATGGCCGCGCGCCAGCAGCGCGCTGGCAAGCGCTTCCGCCGGGAACATATGTCCGCCGGTGCCGCCGCTGGCGAGGATGACGAGGCGTCCGCTCATTCGTCGCCGTCTCCGAAGCGCCGTCGCGTGAGCGCCAAGATCATGCCCATGCCGAGGCCGAGCGCGAGCAGTGACGAGCCGCCATAAGAGATGAAGGGCAGGGTCATGCCCTTGGTCGGCATCAGATGCAGCGCCGACGCCATGTTGATGATTGCCTGCAAGCCGAACTGTACGAGAAGGCCGGTCGCGGCGAGTACGATGTAGAGATTGTTCTCCTGCAGCAGCCGCGAAAAGCCACGCAGGACGATGAAAGCGAAAATCGCGACGATGATAAGGCAGACGATGAGGCCGAGTTCCTCGCCGGCGACAGCGAAGACGAAATCGGCATGCGCGTCGGGCAGCGACAGCTTCACCGTGCCTTCGCCCGGGCCGCGGCCCCAGAGACCGCCATTCATGAAAGCATCGATCGAGCGATCGACCTGATAGCTATCGCCGGACTGGGGGTCGAGGAATCCGTTAATGCGGCTCGCGACATGCGGCAGCAGCACGTAAGCCCCGGCGAGCCCGGCGACGCCCGCGCCCATCAGGGCGACGACCCAGATCAGCGACAGACCGGCGAGGAAGAATTGCGTGAACCACACGACCGAGACGACCGCGGTCATGCCAAGATCGGGCTGCTTGATCAGCAGGCCGACAATCAGCACGTAAAGGCCGATCGCGATCCAGTTGCCCGGGAAGCCTGGTCTCAGCTTGGCTTGTGCGAAGAGCCAAGCCGAGACCACAGCAAAGCAGGGCTTCACGAATTCCGACGGCTGGATCGATTCGCCCGGCAGGTTGATCCAGCGGCGCGCGCCTTTGATCTCGACGCCGTTCATCAGCGTATAGGCGAGCAACACGATACCGACTGCGAGACCGAAAAAGGCAAGCAGGCGGATCGCCCGCGGGCTTATCAGCGAAATCATGAACATCAGCGCCAGCGCGATTGGCAGGACAAGGAAATAACGCTTGATGAAATGCAGATTATCGGCGCCGATGCGTACCGCGACCGCGGGACTCGCCGCCATCACCATCAGCGAGCCGAAGGCGATGAGTGCCAAGATGGCAACGATGGTCCAGCGATCGACTGTCCACCACCACTGCGCGATGATGCTGCGATCGGTGCGGGCAAAAGTGCTGCGAGTGTAGGTGCTCATGCGCGCGGCTCGCTCTGGAGGGCTTCGACGAGGTGGCGGAACGTGTCGCCGCGCGCCTCGAAGTCACGGAATTGATCGAAAGACGCGCAAGCCGGCGAGAGCAGCACGGTGTTGCCGGGCTTGGCTATCGCGCGCGCCTGGCGCACCGCCGTCGCGAGATCGCCGGAGCGCGTAAACGGCGCCTTGCCGTCGAGCGTCTCCGCGAAGGCCGGTGCCGCTTCGCCGATCAGGAAAGCGTGGCGGATGCGCGGGAAATAGGACGCGAGGCCGGCGATGCCGCCTTCTTTGGCGACGCCGCCCGCGATCCATAAGATGTCCTCGTAACAGGCAAGCGCCTTCTCGGTCGCGTCGGCATTCGTCGCCTTGCTGTCGTTGACATAACGCGCGCCATCGATGGTCGCGATCAGCTCTTGGCGATGCGCGAGGCCGGGGAAGCTCGCAATGCCGCGCGCCGCGACATTGGCGGCGACGCCGAGGCAGCGCGCGGCAGCGAAGGCCGCAGCGCCGTTCTGCCAATTATGCCGTCCGGGCAGGCGCGGTAAGCTCGCGAGATGAAGCACCGCGGCTTGCTGGTGCTCGACATCGTCGATCAGATTCGTGCCGGCGACATAAACGCCGCCGGGGGCGATATGCTCGGCTGAGATCGGCACGACGCGATGGCCGCCGGCGCCGAGTTGATCCGCAATGCGCTTGCAGATGTCGTCGTCGAGGCCGATCACCGCGGCCTGGTCCACGGTCTGGCCCGCGAAGATGCGTTCCTTCGCCGCGATATAGCCGTCCATCCCGCCATGGCGATCGAGATGGTCCGGCGTGATATTAAGCAGCAGCGCGACGTCGGAGACGAGGCTTTTGGTGAGCTCGAGCTGGTAGGAGCTCATCTCGAGCACGTAAATGCCGTCGTGGCCGAGCGGCGCGAGCGAGAGCACTGGCAAGCCGATATTGCCGCCGACTTGGACCGTCATGCCGGCCTCGGCGAGGATATGGCCGAGCAGCGCGGTGGTCGTCGATTTGCCGTTGGTGCCCGTGATGCCGACGAAGCGCGCCTCGCGCCGGTTGCGCGCCAGGAGCTCGATATCGCAGATGATCTCGATGCCGGCAGCGCGCGCGCGCGCGGCGACCGGATGCGGCCTGGGGGAAGTCGAGGGGATCCCGGGGGAGAGCACCAACGCCGCGACGTTGCCCAGATCGGCGCTGGCGAGATCGACGACCGGCACGCCGCGGGCGCTCGCGTTGGCGCGCTTTTCGGCGCTGTCGTCCCAGGCGAGCACATCGGCGCCGCCACGGTGCAGCGCTTCGGCAGCGGCGAGGCCCGAGCGCGCGAGACCCATCACCGCGACACGCTGCTGACGGAAAGAGGTGACGTCGATCATCGCCCTCCTACCTCAGTTTCAGTGTCGAAAGGCCCGCGATCGCGAGGATCGAGGCGATGATCCAGAAGCGGATGACGATGGTCGGCTCCTGCCAACCCTTCTTTTCGAAATGATGATGCAGCGGCGCCATGCGGAAGACCCGCTTGCCCGTCATCTTGAAGCTCGCGACCTGGACGATCACCGACACGGTTTCGAGCACGAAGAGGCCGCCGATGATCGCGAGCACGAGCTCTTGCTTGTCGATGACGGCGATGATGCCGAGCGCCGAGCCGATCGATAGCGATCCGGTATCGCCCATGAAGACCATCGCGGGCGGCGCGTTGAACCAGAGGAAGCCAAGCGCCGCACCGACCATGGCGCCGCAGAACACGGTGAGCTCGCCGGTCCCGGGCACATTCAGGAGCTGCAGGTAATTGGAGAAGACGACATTGCCGACGAGATAAGAGATCAGCATGAAGCAGCCGGCCGCGATCATCGTCGGCACGATCGCGAGCCCATCGAGCCCGTCGGTGAGGTTGACTGCGTTCGAGGCGCCGGTGACGACGAAGACGCCGACCGGCAGGAAAAACCAGCCGAGCGGGATCAGCACCGATTTGAAGAAAGGCACGGTAAGCCCGGTGGCGAGCGGCATGCGGGTGAGCGCCATCACGCCCAGTACCGCCAGCGTGGCGATGCCGATCTCGGCGAGCAGCCGCACCTTGCCTGGCACGCCCTTGTGCGAGCGGTTGGCGAGCTTACGGTAATCATCGAGGAAACCGATCGCACCGAAGCCGATGGTTACGCCGAGGGTGATCCAGACGAAGCGGTTGGTGAGATCGGCCCAGAGCAATGTCGAGCTGGTGATCGCCAATAGGATCAGCGCGCCGCCCATCGTCGGCGTGCCTTTCTTCGTCAGCAAATGGCCTTCGGGTCCGTCGGAACGGATCGGCTGGCCCTCGCGCTGTACCGTGCGCAGCCAATTGATGATCGGCCGGCCGCAGATGAAGCTGATGATCAGCGCGGTCACGATCGCGCCGGCCGTGCGGAAGGTCAGGTAGCGGAAGAGATTAAACGGCTCGAATTTGTCGGCGAGCCCTGAAAAAAGGTGATACAGCATGCGCGCTAAGCCCCCGCCTTCGACGTTGCGGGCCCAGGCTTAGCGGAGGGTGCGGCGAGCAAAGCCGCGACAAGCTCGTAGAGCTTGCTGCCATGCGAGCCTTTCACCGTGACGACATCGCCGGTGCGTAGGCGTTCTCCTAGCAAGCTCGAGAGCGCACCGACGCTATCGGCGTGACCGCCGCGCCGCGCTCCGGGCAGCGCGTCGTCGAGCGCGCGCATCTCGTCGCCGAGGGTGAAGACGAGATCGGTGCCGGCCTCGACCAGTGACTGCGCCAGTGAGGCGTGAAGGCGCGGTGACTCCGCGCCGAGCTCGAGCATGTCGCCGAGCACGGCGATCCGCCGGCCGCCGGCTTCGGGCTGGGTGCTGCCGAGCACGGCGAAAGCCGCGCGCATCGAGGCAGGACTTGCATTGTAGCTTTCATCGAGCAGCGTGAAGCTGCCGCCGGCGATTGCGACGCGATGGCGCTCGCCGCGTCCTGCCAGCGGCGCGAGGCTCGCCATGGCTGCCGCGGCCGCTTTGGCATCGCCGCCGGCCGCACGCACCGCCGCCAGCACGGCGAGGCTATTCATGATCCAATGCTTGCCCGCGATGCCGATGGTGTAGTCGATCACCTCGCCCATCACGGCGGCAGTGACGGTGCTGCCACTGTCGCGTAGCTCGTAACGGACGAGTCGTACAGCCGCCTCGCTCTGCGTGCCAAAGCCGATGATGCGGGCGATGCCGCAATCCTGTGCTGCCTTGGCAAGACGCGCGTAATGCGGGTTGTCGCGGTTGAGGATGGCCGCTCCGCCGCGCTCGACGCCGCGGAAAATCTCCGCCTTGGCGTCGGCGATCGCCTCGACGGAGGAGAAAAAGCCGAGATGCGCGGGCTCGATCGTGGTGATTACGGCGACATGCGGCCGGACCATGCGTGTCAGCGCATCGATCTCGCCTGGATGATTCATGCCGAGCTCGAAGATTCCGTAATCGCTATCGGCCGGCATGCGCGATAACGACAGCGGCACGCCCCAGTGATTATTGAGGCTGCCGGAAGAGGCAAAAGCGCGCGCCTGCCGTGCGAGCACGGTCTTCAGCGCTTCTTTCGTGCCGGTTTTGCCGACGCTGCCGGTGATGGCGATGATCTGGCCTTGCGCACGCGCCCGTGCGGCGCGGCCGAGTGCTTCGAGCGCGGCTTGTGTGTCGGCGACCAGCAACAGCTTGGCGTCGGCCTCGACTTTCGGCGGTTGTTTGGCGACCACGGCCGCCGCTCCACCGCGCGCCAACGCACCGGCGACGAAATCATGGCCGTCGAATTTCGGTCCGGCGAGCGCGACGAAAAGATCGCCCGCGGCGACTGTGCGGCTGTCGATCGAGACGCCATTCGCTTGCCAGCCGCCGCCGGCATTGCGGCCGCCGGTAGCGGTGGCCGCGTCTTGCGCAGTCCAGAGCGCCGTCATTCGCCGGCCTCCGCGAGAATGGCGCGCACCATGGCGGCGTCATCGAAAGGCAGCGTCTTGTCGCCGATGATCTGGCCGCGCTCATGGCCCTTACCGGCGACGAGCAGAAGATCGCCGGGATGCAGCATCTTGATCGCGGTACGGATTGCCTCGGCGCGATCGCCGATCTCTTGCGCCTTAGGGGCGGCGGCGAGAATGGCGCGGCGGATCGTGGCGGGGTCCTCGCTGCGCGGATTGTCGTCGGTGACGATGACGATGTCGGCGAGCTGCTCGGCGATCGCGCCCATTTGCGGACGCTTGCCGGGATCACGATCGCCGCCGCAGCCGAAAATCACGATCAGCTTTCCGGATGTGAAAGGACGCAACGCGGTAAGCGCGGTCTGGAGCGCGTCGGGCGTGTGCGCGTAGTCGACGATCACCGGCGCATCGCCGATGCGCTGCATACGGCCGGGAACGCCGGTCAGCTTGCCGACCGCGTCGAAAGCGGCGCTCGCCGGTGCGCCGCAAGCAATCGCGAGTCCGACGGCGCAGAGCGCGTTCCATGCCTGGAAAGTGCCGAGCAGCGGGATCCAGATCGTGCGCTTCTCGCCGAAGCCGGAAAAAGTGATGCGCTGGCCGAGTCCTTCGGGAATGGCGTCCGACAGCCAGATATCCGAGGCCGGATTGCGGCCATAGGTGATCATGCGCAGGCCGCGCCCGAGGCAGAGCCGCGTAGAGTCGCGCGGTCTGCGATGCGTCGATGTTGAAGACGGCGACGCCGCTCGGCGGCAGCAGCTCGGTGAAAAGCCGCGCCTTGGCCGAGAAATACGCCTCCATATCCGGGTGGTAATCGAGATGATCGCGGGTGAGGTTGGTGAAGGCAGCGGCGGTGAGCGCCAGGCCATCGAGTCGGAACTGGTCGAGTCCATGGCTCGAGGCTTCGAGCGCGACATGGTCAATACCGCCGTTCGCCAGCATGGCGAGATCGCGATGCAGCGCTACCGGGTCGGGTGTCGTGAGGCTGCCAGGCTGCTCGATGCCGGGCGCGAAGAGCCCGATTGTGCCGAGGCTCGCGGCTTTATGACCGAGCGCCGTCCAGATCTGGCGCAGGAACACGGTGACCGAGGTCTTGCCGTTGGTGCCGGTAACGGCGGCGATCGTCTTGGGCTGCGGCGCATAGAAGGCTGCCGCCATCTTCGCGAATTGCCGGCGCGGATTGGTATCGGTGACAAGCGGTATAGCCGCGTCGATGCCACGCACATCATCGACCAGCAACGCTGCCGCGCCGCGCGCGACGGCATCGCCGATGAAACGTTTGCCGTCGACTTTGGTGCCTGGTAGCGCCGCAAAGAGGAAGCCGCGCTGCACGGCGCGGCTGTCTGCGGTCAAACCGGTGATGTCCGGTTCGGATGCCCCGGCGGGAAGGCGGAGGGCAACTCCCCCGTCCATGAGCTCAGTTAGACGCAAATTTCCGCCCCGACGGTGACGGCAAGCCGACCATCAAAGAACGGCGAATTTCGGGCAAATCTTCGTCGACCGGTTGAATTCCGAGCAGCGACGCCATTCGTTCGACGCTGCGCGAAACACCGGGCGCCGCGACCCAGCCGCCGGTCGCGTAACCGAAAGACCGTTTGTCGCCATGCGGCTCGTCGATCGAGATCATGATGAAGTAACGCGGATCGTTCACCGGGAAGACGCCGGCGAAAGACGAGATCAGCGAATGCGTGTTGTAGCTTTTGCCGGAGACTTTCTCGGCCGTGCCGGTCTTGCCGCCGACCATATAGCCCGGCGCCGCGGCGAGCTTGCCGGTGCCTTTCTCGACGACGAGACGCAATAGCTTGCGCATCTCGATCGACGTCGATTCGGACATCATCTGCTGGCCGCCGACGGCCTGGTCCTCGGGCGGCTTGATGATCGTGGCGCGATGCATCGTGCCGCCATTGACGACAGCGCTCACCGCGGTCGCGATCTGCAGCGGGCTCACCGAGATGCCGTGGCCGAAGCCGATGGTCATGACATTGACCGGCCGCCAAATGGTCGGCACCAACGGTGCCGCGATCTCGGGCAGTTCGAAATTCGGCGCCTTCAGTAGGCCGAGCTTGCCGAGGAACTCGCGCTGCCGGTCCGCGCCGACATCGACTGCCATCTTCGCCGCGCCGATATTCGATGAATACATGAATATCTCGGGCACCGAGAGCCAGCGATTCTGTGCGTGGTCGTCGTGGATGGTGAAACGGTCGATCTTGATCGGATGGCTGGCGTCGTAGCCGCCGGCGAGGGTAGTGACGCGATCGTCGAGCGCCATCGCCACGGTGAAGATCTTGAACACCGAGCCGATCTCGTAGGTCCCGAGCGTGACGCGGTCGAAGAGATTCTCGGTCGGCGTGCCGCTGGGGTCGTTCGGATCGAAATCCGGCAGCGACACCAGGGCGACGACTTCGCCGGTGTTGACGTTCATGACGATGCCGCTGCCGCCGACGGCGCGGAACTCGGTGATCTGCTTGGCGATCTCGGCGCGGAGGATCGATTGGACGCGCAGGTCGACGGAAAGCTGCAGCGGGGCGTGCCGGCTGCGCAGCAATTCATCGAAGCTGCGCTCGATGCCGGCGAGACCTTTATTGTCGACGCCGGCATAGCCGACAACATGCGCGAAGCTGCGGCCTTGCGGATAGATACGCTTCTCTTCGTCCTGAAAATCGAGGCCGGGGATGCCGAGCGCATTCACGGCCGCCATCTGGCGCGGCGTCAGCTGACGCTTGATCCAGACGAAGCTCTTGTCCGAGCTGAGCTTGGCGTAGATTTCGCTCTCATTGAGGTCGGGTAGCACCTGGACGATCTTGCGCGCCGCGCTGTGCATATCGATCCGCGCGTCGGCCATGGTCTTGGGATCGGCGTAGAGCGATGGCGCCTTCAGCGTCGTTGCCAACAGCACGCCATTGCGGTCGACGATATCGGCGCGGCTGGTCTCGACGCGTGCCGGCGTGCTGACGCGCGCCAAGCGGGCATCGCCGGCCTTGAAGCCCGAGATTTCGATGAGCCGTCCAGAGATCACGACGAAGGCGAGGCCCATTAGCGCGCCGGCGATGATGAGGCGCGTGCGGCTGGTCTCGATCCATTGCTTGGCCGGCCCTTCCTGCGGCTCGGGGCCGCAAGGGCCCGGCCGGAAATGACGCGGACGGCAGGGATTGGGATCGCGCGGCGAGGAGGTGCTCATGGCTGTGACCTCGAAGTGGCAGCGGCAGCGGCAAAGTGCGGCGTGGCGGCCGGTGCCGCGGCAGATGATGCGCTGAGCGGCGTGGCGGCATCGGCACGCTCGGGCACGGCGCTCGGCGGCAGGATCTGCGCCGAGTTCATGCCGCCCAGATGCAGGAAGCGGGCGCTGAGATCCTCAATGCGGCTCGGCCGCGCGAGATAGCTCCATTCGGCGTTGAGGACGCGGATCTGCTCACGATCTTCGACGATCTGCTTGTTGATTCCGGCGAGCGTCTGCTCTTGCTGCATCACTTCGTATTTCACCTGAAACATCGCGTAGCTGACGGCAACGACGATGCAGAACCAGACGATGGTGCCGGGACGGATCACGGTCATGCGGCAATCTCCCAGGCCGGGGCGTCGGTGCGCTCGGCAGCGCGCAGGCGGGCGGAGCGGGCGCGGGGATTGCGCGCGATCTCTTCGGCACTCGACGCGACCGGCTTGCGGGTGATGAGACGGAAGCTTGGCGCGGGGCCGGGCGTCGCCGGTGCGTGGCGGCTGCCTTTTGGCGCATCGGCGCTGCGGCGGCGCAGGAAATCTTTGACGCGGCGGTCTTCGAGCGAATGGAACGCGACAACGGCGAGCCGCCCGCCGGGCTCAAGCAGCCGCTCGGCCGCGGCGAGGCCGCGATCGAGCTCGTCGAGCTCGTCGTTCACGGCGATGCGCAGCGCCTGGAAGGTTCGGGTTGCGGGGTCGATGCCGCCGGTCTCGGGCACGACGCCGCGGATCGCGGCGGCCAACTCGCTGGTACGGTTGAGCGGCCGGGCGGCGATGATGGCGCGGGCGATGCGGCGTGCGAAACGCTCTTCGCCATAATCGCGGATGAGCGACGCGAGTTCGGCTTCGTCAGCGCCGTTGACGAGATCGGCAGCGCTGCGTCCGTCGCGCCCCATGCGCATATCGAGCGGCCCATCGGCGCGGAAGGAGAAGCCACGCGCCGGATCGTCGATCTGCGCCGACGAGACGCCGAGATCGAGCGCAACGCCGGCGAGCTGGGCGATGCCGAGCCGCGCGATCAGCCGCTCCATCTCCGAAAAACGCCCTTCGACCAGGGTAAGGCGGCCGGTATAGAGCTTCGCCAGATCTTCGCCGCGTGCCACCGCGGCGGGGTCGCGGTCGAGCGCGACGACATGGCAAGCGGCGCTGCGCAGCATCGCCTCGCTATAGCCGCCAGCGCCGAAAGTACCGTCGAGATAGACGCCGTCATCGTGGGGCCTCAGCGCGGCGATCACTTCGGCGAGCAAGACGGGGATATGCGCGCCCGGCTGCTTCACTTCGCCGGACTCCGCGGCGGAAGCGTGAATCCGCGCTGGCGCACGCGCTCGCGCATTTCTTCGCGATGCTGCTGGAAGCGCGTCGGCTCCCAGATATGGAAGCTGCGGCCCGCGCCGACGAATGCAACTTGCTCGCCAATCCCGGCATGCTCGATCAGCGCCTGCGAAAGAATGATCCGGCCTTCGCCGTCGAAGGGCAGTTGCTCGGCTTCGCCAAGGACCGACTGCAGGGCTTCGTATTCGTCCGAGAATTCGGGCAAGCCGTCGAGGCTGCGGGCGATGTCCTCGATCCGGTCGTACCCCCCGGCGTCGAGTGCCTGAAGCTTGGGCGAGGGAAAAACAACGATCCCGGCGAAGCTCTGTCCGTTCAACGCCGCGCGAAAGGACGCTGGGACAGAGACCCGCCCCTTGCGATCTATCTTATTGAAATACGTTGCAGAAAACAGCGCCAACGCAGGATCCCCAACCACGCCCGCGACATCCGACAGCGTCCCGGGAAATCGCGCGCACGCCGCCCTGCGCGCGCCTCCATGAATTGGGACTGATTGGGATAACATGGGAAAATATGGGCTGTCAAACCTTTAGCTAGTAAAAATCGATGAAAAATCGGGACTTAGCCTGAAATCGGTGGATAAATTCATAGGGCTCCAAGTAGTCCCTCAAATCAAAATTTGTTCTTATTTTGTTCGCGAACGCGACCTGCGTACAAAATAACCAAGTAAAGCTTGGGATAGTGCCAGACGGCCTGTAAGCCGGGTTCTGTCCTCGCCGCGAGGCGAGGGATGGCCATTCATCTGGGACGCCCGTTACCGAGCGCCTCGCGCGACCGACCCGGATGGCGGCGCGGAAGCCCGCCTGAACCCGAAGGTTCTGCCATCCCTACTTGGTCTTGCTCCCGGTGGGGTTTGCCCTGCCGTTGCCGTTACCGGCGACGCGGTGCGCTCTTACCGCACCATTTCACCCTTACCACCCCATCGCTGCGCAAGGCCGCGCGGGGTTTGGCGGTATGTTTCTGTGGCACTTTCCCTAGGGTTGCCCCCGCCGGGCGTTACCCGGCACCGTGCTTCCATGGAGCCCGGACTTTCCTCCCCCGCCTTGCGACGAAGGTAGCCATCCGGCCGTCTGGCTAAGCGATAGAGGCGCGCGCGCGCGGCCGAGTCAAATGCAGGAATTTCCTTTGGCGCCCTAAGGGTCAGGAAAGCGCTTGCGCGCAGATCGAAATTCGGCGGCCGGTTTCGATGTCGAGCACGCCATCACAGCGTTCCGGCCGGAAATGGCGCTGAAAAGCGCGGATCGCGGCGACCGTAACGGCATCCAGAGCGCCGCTTTGTAAGCAGAAATAGCCAATTGCGCCGAGATTCGATTGGACTTCCCGCAGGCCGGGCGGCTTGGCCGTTGTTTGGCCGGTAAAATCGGGCCAGAAGGCGATGCCGGCGCGGGCCAAGCGGGGCCAATCGAAGAACTCGCCGGGATCTTGCTTGCGCAGAGGCGCGACATCGGAATGGCCGATCACATGGTGCAATGGGATCGGGTGTCGATCCAGAATGCCCCGCGCGAGCGCCTCGAGCGCTGACATTTGCGGCTCGGGAAAGCCGCGATAGCCGAATTCATGGCCCGGATTGACCAGTTCGATACCGATCGAGGCGCCATTGGTGTCACTGCGGCCGCGCCAGGACGAGATTCCGGCGTGCCAAGCGCGTTTTTCCTCGGCGACGAGCCGCATCACCGCGCCGTCTTCGTCGATCAGGTAATGCGCGCTGACTTTGGCGGCGGGATCGGAGAGCCGGTCGAGCGCCGCCTTCGCCGTGCGCATCCCGGTGTAATGCAGGATCAGCATGTCGATGCGGCCATCGCCGGGGCGCGCATCGAAATTCGGCGAGGGACGTTCGGTGATCTCCATGGCTTTCCATAGCACGGGACGCAGCTTGGGCCCTATGCTCGCTCTATGCACGACGGTCCGCCGCCTGAACATCGTTACGATCACGATCACGGCGTAAATCGTTCGGGCGCGGCGCTGGCGTTGCTGTCGGCGTTGCTTTTCGGCGTCACCACGCCGCTCTCGAAGCTGCTGCTCGGCGATGTCTCGCCCTGGCTTCTCGCGGGGCTGCTCTATCTCGGCTCGGGCGGCGGGCTGCTGGTTTTCGATGTGGCGCGCCGCGCGGCGCGCGGCGGCTCGACCGAAGCGCCGCTGCGCCGCGCCGATTTGCCATGGCTGGCGGGGTTGATCCTCGTGGGCGGCGTCGTTGCGCCGATCCTGCTGATGATGGGTCTCATGCGCACGCCGGCATCCACGGCGTCGCTGCTGCTCAATCTCGAAGGCGTGTTCACCATCGCGATCGCCTGGATGGTGTTCCGCGAGAATGTCGACAGCCGCATCGCCATCGGCGCGGTCGCGATCCTGCTCGGCGCGGGGCTGCTTTCCTGGCAAGGCCATGTCGATGCGATCGGCTGGAGCGCCGCCGCCGTCGTCGCCGCCTGTCTCGCCTGGGCGATCGACAGCAATTTGACGCGCAAGATCTCGGCCTCCGATCCGCTGCAGATCGCGACGATCAAGGGCCTTGCCGCCGGCGCGGTAAATGTCGCGCTGGCGCTGGTGCTGCAGGTCGAATGGCCGCCGCTATGGGCGATTGCCGCGGCCGCTGTGCTCGGCTTCTTCGGCTACGGCGTCAGCCTCACGGTCTATATCGCGGCGTTGCGCGCGCTCGGGACGGCCCGCACCGCCGCCTATTACTCGGTCTCGCCTTTTATCGGCGCCGTGATCGCGCTCGCGATGTTCAACGAGCCGATGACGATGTCGCTGGTCGCCGCCGGCGCGTTGATGGCGATCGGGCTCTATCTCCACCTCGCCGAGCGGCACGAGCATGCGCATACGCATGAGGCGATCGAGCATGAGCATCGCCACGTGCATGACATGCACCACCATCACACACATGCGCCGGGCGATTCTGCCGGCGAGCCGCATGCGCATGTCCATGCGCATGCGCGGCTCGTCCACCGCCATCCGCATTACCCCGATCTGCATCACCGGCATTCGCATTGAGCGAGGCGCATTGAGCAACCGAGGCGCGTCGTCTATTTTCGGCGCATTCGCGACAAGGAGATGAGCGCATGATTTCGCCGACCGAACGCGTGATCGCCGAGATCGATGGCCCGATTGGGTGGATGGTGTTCAACAATCCGGCGAAGCTCAATGCGATGGCTCCCGACATGTGGGCGGCGATCCCCACCATCCTCGATCATTACGAGAAGGATCCGGCGGTGCGTGTCGTCGTGCTGAAAGGCGCGGGCGACAAGGCCTTCATCTCCGGCGCCGATATCAATCGTTTCGAGGAACGGCTCGGCTCGGCCCAAGTTGGCAAGAGCGACGGCGATAATATGCGCGACGCGCTCGGCCGGCTCGAGCATTGCACGAAACCGACGATCGCGATGATCCGCGGCTATTGCCTCGGCGGCGGGTTGCTGGTCGCGCTCCATACCGATATGCGCATCGCCGCCGATACGGCGCGGCTCGGCATTCCCGCGGCGAAGCTCGGTATCGCTTATACGCTCTCGGGCGTGCAGAAGGTGCTCGATCTCGTCGGTCCTGCTGTCGCGCGCGAGATGCTGTTCACCGCGCGGCAATTCAGCGGCACCGAGGCGCAGGCGATGGGTCTCGTCAATCGCGCGCCGGCCGAAGCCGAGCTCGAATCCTTCACGCGCTCCTACTGCACGATCATGGCGGAAAACGCGCCACTCTCGATCGCGGCCTCGAAGAGCATTATCGCCGAGCTGATGCAGCCGCGCGGCGATATCGATCGCGCGAAGTGCGATGCGATCGCCAAGCGCTGCATGGAGAGCGAGGATTTCGCCGAAGGCCGGCGCGCCTTTGCCGAAAAGCGCAAGCCTGCCTTCCAGGGCCGCTGATCAGTCCCCGCGCTCCATCGCCGCGCCGAGTTGATCGAGCCGCACGCCGCAGCCGCGCTCGCGGCTGCCGCCATCGTCGGCTTGCCCATTCCGGCGCGGCGACGGTACTCTTTCGGCGAAAATCGCGCCGGATAAAGAGGCGTGCAAAGCGAATGCGATGGGAGAAAACGTATGGCGACAACACAAGCCATCGGCCCGCTTTCGGGCATCGAGCATGCGCGTGAATTGCGTCGCGCCGTCATTGCCGCGACCGTGGGCACGACCATAGAATGGTACGATTTCTTCCTCTACAGCACCGTCACCGGCCTGATTTTCGCCAAGCTCTATTTCCCGAACGACGATCCGCTGGTCGGCACGCTCAACGCTTTCCTGATTTATTTTGTCGGCTTCCTGTCGCGGCCGATCGGCGCGGCGATCTTCGGCCATTACGGCGATCGCATCGGCCGCAAATCGACGCTCATCGCGACCTTGATGCTGATGGGCACGGCGACCTTCCTCGTCGCTTTCGTGCCGGGCTATGCCGTGATCGGGATTTGGGGCGCGATCATCCTGACGCTGCTGCGCTTCCTGCAGGGCATCGGCGTCGGAGGCGAATGGGGCGGTTCGGTCCTCCTGGCGATGGAATGGGCGCGGCATAACGGCCAGCGCGGCCTGGTCGCCTCGTGGCCGCAATTCGGCGTGCCGGCGGGGCTCTTCATCGCCAATCTCGTCGTGCTGGCGGTCAGCGCGATGTCGGGCGACGCGTTCCTTACCTGGGGCTGGCGCGTGCCTTTCCTCCTTAGCATCATCCTGGTCGGTATCGGTCTCTGGATCCGTCTCGGCATCCACGAGACGCCGACCTTTCGTCGTCTCGTCGAACAGAAGAAGATCGAGCGCACGCCTTTCATCGAGGTGATCAAGAAGCAACCGGTCGAGATTCTGTTGACCGCTTTCGCGCGTATGGGCCAGCAGGCGCCGTATTACATCTTCACCGCTTTCGTCTTCGCCTACGGAACCGGGACGCTGCATGTATCGCGCGATCTGCTGCTTGTCGGCGTGCTGGTTGCCTCCTGCATCTCCTTTGTCACGACGCCGCTCGCCGGCCATGTGTCCGACCTGATCGGACGCAAGAAGACCTACATCCTCGGCGCGATCGCGACCGGGCTGTATGGGTTCGTCTATTTCGGCCTGCTCGACACCATGTCCACGGTTTGGATTTTCATCGCGGTCGCCGCGTCGCTGATCGCGCATGATTTTCAATATGGACCGCAGGCCGCGCTCATCGCCGAAGCTTTCACGCCGCGGCTGCGCTATAGCGGCGCCTCGCTGGGTTATCAGCTTGCCTCGATCATCGCCGGCGGCCCCGCGCCGCTGATCGCGACCTGGCTCTTCGGCATCTATCACTCCGGGCTGTCGATCGCGATCTACATGGCGCTATGCTGCCTCGTCACCGTGATCGCGACCGCGCTGCTGAAGGATTACACCGGCAAGGACATCGCCGACGAATATGATGCGTAAAGGGCGACGGCGTGCCAACCTTGTCGTGCAACGTTCTGCACCGGCTAAGGTTTGTGGGATAGCGGCCAAAAACGCCGCGCCAGCCTATTCAAAAGACCAACACGTGGGAGAACGCGGAGGACACCATGGCGACGACCACAGCCAACGAGTTGCTGTCCGATCTCGAGCACAGCGCGCAGCTGCGTCGTGCTGTCATCGCGGCGACGATCGGCACCACCATCGAATGGTATGATTTCTTCCTTTACGGCACGGTGACCGGTCTCGTTTTCGGCAAACTCTATTTCCCCAACAGCGACCCGCTGGTTGCTCAGCTCAATGTGTTTCTGATCTATGGCGTCGGCTTTGTCGCGCGGCCGATCGGCGCGGCCTTCTTCGGTCACTACGGCGACCGCGTCGGCCGCAAATCGACGCTGATTGCGACTCTCATGCTGATGGGCACGGCGACCTTCCTCGTTGCCTTCGTGCCCGGCTACGAGACGATCGGTATCTGGGGCGCGATCATTCTGACGCTGCTTCGCTTCCTCCAAGGCGTCGGGGTCGGCGGCGAATGGGGTGGCTCGGTGCTGCTGTCGATGGAATGGGCGCGGCACAACGGCCAGCGCGGCCTTGTTGCCTCTTGGCCGCAATTCGGCGTGCCGGCGGGCCTCTTCCTCGCCAACCTTGCCGTGCTGGCTTTCAGCCAGATGTCGGGCGAAGCCTTTGCCTCCTGGGGCTGGCGGGTTCCTTTCATCCTCAGCGTCATCCTCGTCGGCATCGGGCTCTGGATCCGGCTCGGCATCACCGAGACGCCGCTCTTCCGCCGCCTCGTCAGCGAGAACCGGATCGAGCGTGCGCCTTTCATCGAGGTGATGAAGAAGCAACCAAAGGAAATTATTCTTAGCGCTCTGGCGCGCATGTCGGAACAGGCGCCGTTCTACATCTTCACCGCCTTCATCTTCGCCTATGGCACGACGACGCTGCATGCCTCGCGCGATCTGCTGCTGCTCGCGGTTCTGGTCGGCGCTTGCGTCTCTTTCTTCACGATTCCGTTCTCGGGCCACATCTCCGACCGCATCGGCCGCAAGAAGATGTATCTCATCGGCGTCGTGACGACGGCGATCTACGGCTTCGTCTATTTCGGTCTGCTCGATACGATGTCGTCGGCGGCAATCTTCATCGCCATCGTGCTCTCGCTCGTGCCGCATGACATGCAATACGGGCCGCAGGCCGCGCTGATCGCCGAGAGCTTCACCGGCCGGTTGCGCTACAGCGGCGCGTCGATCGGTTATCAGCTCGCCTCGGTGATCGCCGGCGGGCCGGCGCCGCTGATCGCGACCTGGCTTTATGCGACCTACAAATCCGGGACGGCGATCGCGCTCTATATCCTCTTCAATGCCGTTGTCAGCTTCATCGCCACTACGATGATGAAGGACTACACCGGCCAGGATATCGATCAGGAATACGACCGCGCGGCCTAAGCCTGCTTGACGCCGTCCCTGCGCCGCGCGCATGAGTGAGGCGCATGGACGGCAATGCACGCGGCTGGCAATTCTGGATCGATCGCGGCGGTACCTTCACCGATATCGTCGCCCGCGCGCCCGACGGCGCGCTGATCGCACGCAAGCTGCTGTCGGAGAATCCCAGCCGCTATCGCGACGCTGCCATCGCGGGCATCCGGCAGATTTTGGACTTGGCGCCGGGCGAGGCGTTGCCCGCCGACGCGATCGGTGCGGTCAAAATGGGCACGACCGTCGCGACCAACGCCCTGCTGGAGCATAAGGGCGAGCGCACCGCGCTGGTCATCACGCGCGGCTTCGGCGATGCGCTACGCATCGGCTATCAGAACCGGCCGGACCTGTTCGCGCGCCGGATCGTGCTGCCCGAGCAGCTCTATGAGCGCGTGATTGAAGTCGGGGAACGCGTCGGCGCGCGGGGCGAAGTACTGGAGCCGCTCGATCGGGCAGCGCTGCGCCGGGATTTACAGGTGGCGCATGATGCGGGCATCCGCGCCGTCGCGATCGTTTTCATGCATGGCTATCGCTTTCCCGCGCATGAGCAAGCAGTGGCGGCACTCGCCCGCGAGACCGGCTTCACGCAGGTCTCGGCCAGCCGTGCGGTCAGCCCATTGATGAAGCTGGTCAGCCGCGGCGACACGACCGTGGTCGATGCCTATCTCTCGCCGATTCTCCGCCGCTATGTCGATCAGGTCGCGGCCGAACTGGGCGATGTGCGGCTCCTGTTCATGCAATCGAATGGCGGGCTCGCCGATGCGCAGCGCTTTGCCGGCAAAGACGCGATCCTGTCGGGCCCGGCCGGCGGCATCGTCGGCGCGGCACGCAGCGCCGAGCGCGCCGGCTTCGACAAGATTATCGCTTTCGATATGGGCGGCACTTCGACCGATGTGTCGCATTACGCCGGCGAATTCGAACGCAACGCCGCGACCGTGATCGCCGGCGTGAAGCTGCACGCGCCGATGCTGGCGATCAATACCGTCGCGGCCGGCGGCGGCTCGATCTGCCGCTTCGACGGCACGCGCTATCGCGTCGGCCCCGAATCCGCCGGTGCCGATCCCGGGCCGGCCTGTTATCGCCGCGGCGGGCCGCTCACGATCACCGACTGCAATCTGATGCTCGGCAAGCTGCGGCCCGAGCATTTTCCCGCCATCTTTGGACCGGGCGGCGACCAGACGCTCGATCGCGAGGCGATCGAGCGTAAATTCGCGGCGCTGGCCGAGGGAATCGCCACGGCGACCGGCGATCGCCGCAGCGCGGCCCAGGTTGCTGAAGGTTTTGTCGCCATCGCCAATGCAACCATGGCGAATGCGATCAAGCATATCTCGATCGAGCGCGGCTACGACGTCACCGAATACACCCTCTGCTGTTTCGGCGGCGCGGGCGGCCAGCACGCTTGCGGCGTTGCCGATGCGCTCGGCATCGAGCGTATCCTGATTCATCCGCTTGCCGGTGTCCTTTCGGCTTATGGCATCGGCGTCGCCGATCGCCGCGCGATCAAAGAGCAAGCGATCGAGCACCCATTGTCCGAGACGCTCGTTCCCGAGCTTGCCGTTGCATTGGATCAGCTTGCCGATGAGGGCCAGGCGGCGATGGTAGCCGAAGGCGTTGCCGCAGTGCGCATCGCGGCGCTTCGCCGCGCCCATGTGAAATATCAGGGTACCGACACTTCGCTCGCGGTCGAATTCGGCGACACAACGACCATTCGCGAACACTTTGAAGCGGCGCATCGCCGGCGTTTCGGCTTCGTCATGCCCGAAAAGCCGCTGATTGTCGAAGCCATCTCGGTCGAGATCGTCGGTGCCGGCGATGTCGACGACGAGCCGGCGGCAAGCGTGGTCGCGGGAAAGGCGACGCCTGTCGATGAAGCGACGATGTTTAGCGGTGACGTCTCGCATCGCTCGGCGATCTATGATCGCGCAAAGCTCCGGCCCGGCGAAACGCTGGGCGGTCCCGCCATCATTATCGAGGCGAATGCGACGACGATCCTCGAACCAGGCTGGCAGGCGCACGTCGATGCGCGCCGCAATCTCGTGCTCGACCGCGCGGTCCGGCGATCGGATCGTTCTGCGTTGGGCACCAAGGCCGATCCGGTGATGCTTGAAGTCTTCAACCATCTCTTCATGGCGCTCGCCGAGCAGATGGGCACGGCGCTGCAGAGCACCGCTTACTCGGTCAACATCAAGGAGCGGCTCGATTTCTCTTGCGCTCTTTTCGACCGAACCGGTTCGCTTGTCGCCAATGCGCCGCATATCCCCGTGCATCTCGGCTCGATGGGCGAGAGTGTGCGGACCATCATCCGGTCTCACGGCACCGGCGGCCGCGGCCGACGGATGCGACCCGGCGACGTCTACGTGCTGAACGCGCCCTATAATGGCGGGACGCATCTGCCCGACGTTACCGTGATCACGCCGGTCTTTGCCGAAGAGGATCGCGACGGGCGCGCATCGCCGCTTTTCTATGTCGCCTCGCGCGGCCACCACGCCGATATCGGCGGCATCACACCCGGCTCGATGCCGCCGAACAGCCGTACGGTTGAGGAAGAAGGCGTGCTGATCGACGATTTTCTGCTCGTCGACGCCGGGCGTTTCCGCGAGGCCGAGATGGTCGCGTTGCTGCAAAGCGCGAAATATCCGGCGCGCAATCCGGCGCAGAACGTCGCCGATTTGAAGGCGCAGATCGCGGCGAGCGCCAAAGGCGTCGCCGAGTTGCATCGCATGGTGGGGCATTTCGGCCGCGAGGTGGTCGATGCCTATATGCGTCATGTGCAAGACAATGCCGAGGAAGCGGTGCGCGGCGTCATCGATCGGCTGTCGAGCGGTGCCTTTACCTATGAGATGGATGACGGTGCCAAGATCTGCGTGCGGATCGAGGTCGATCGCGCGAAACGCGAGGCGCTGATCGATTTTACCGGCACCAGCGCGCAATTGCCGACCAATTTCAACGCGCCCTCGGCGATCTGCTACGCCGCCGTGCTCTATGTTTTTCGCACTCTGATCGAGGATGACATCCCGCTGAACGGCGGCTGTCTCAAGCCGTTGAAGATCGTCATTCCCGAAGCCTCGATGTTGGCGCCGCGCTATCCCGCGGCCGTGGTCGCCGGCAACGTCGAGACCTCGCAGGCGATCACCGATGCGCTCTACGGCGCGCTCGGTGTGCTCGCCTCGGCGCAAGGCACGATGAACAATTTCACCTTCGGCAATGAGCGGCACCAATATTACGAGACGATCTGCGGCGGTTCCGGCGCCGGGCCGGGTTTCGACGGTACGGCCGCGGTCCATACGCATATGACCAACACGCGCTTAACCGATCCGGAAGTGCTCGAATGGCGCTTTCCCGTGCTGCTGGAAAGCTTCGCGATCCGGCGCGGCTCGGGCGGCCAAGGCCAATGGCATGGCGGCGATGGCGCGGTGCGGCGCTTGCGCTTCCTCGAGCCGATGACCGCCGCCATCCTTTCATCGCATCGCCGCGTCGCGCCGCATGGGCTGGCCGGCGGCGAGCCGGGCGCCGTCGGCCGCAATTGGATCGAGCGCACCGATGGCATGCGCGAGGAACTCGGCGGCACCGCGACGGCGGCGATGAATGTCGGCGATGTTTTCGGGATCGAGACGCCGGGCGGCGGCGGCTATGGCAAGAGATAAGGAGAAGGGGATGCGCAAGCTTCTGGGATTTGCGATTGCAGTCTCGTTGATGCTGCCGGGGTTCGCCCAAGCCGATGGGCTCTGGAATCTCTACACGACCTTGCAAACTCATAAATGGGTCGATCTCACCCATCCTTTCGACACCGACATTCCGCATTGGAAGGGCTTCGATCCGATGACGCGGAAGGTGATCTACGATTACGACAAGGACGGTTTCCGCGCCGAGCTTTTCTGTCATGTCGGGCAATGGGGCACGCATCTCGATCCGCCGGTGCATTTCCATAAAGGCGCGCGCACGGCCGACAAGATCCCCGTCAAGCAGATGCTATTGCCGCTCGTCGTCATCGACGTGCATCGCCAAGCCGCGAAGAATCCCGATTTCGTGTTGGCGCTGAAGGACGTGAAGACCTGGGAGGCGAAGCACGGCGCGATCCCGAAAGGCGCCTTCGTCGCCATGCGCACGGACTGGTCGAAGCGCTGGCCCGATCAGGAGAAGATGCAGAATGTCGATGCGCAGGGCGTCGCGCATTATCCCGGCTGGACCATGGAAGCACTCAAATACCTCTACGGGACGCGGCACATCACGGCCTCGGGCCATGAGACGACCGACACCGATCCGGGCATTGCCACGACCAAGGACGACTACTCGCTCGAGAGCTACATCCTCGGCATCGATCATTACCAGATCGAGCTTCTGGCCAATCTCGATCAGGTGCCTGAGACGGGTGCGCTGGTCTCGGTGACTTGGCCCGACATCAAGGACGGCACCGGCTTTCCGGCGCGGGTCTTCGCGATCCTACCGTGAGTGACGATCCCGCTGTCGCCGCGCTGATCGCACACGCTCGTGAGCTCACGGCGCGTGCGGAGGACGAGGCGGCGAAGGCGGCCTATGTCGACGTCCTGCGTCGCGATCCGACGCATTTCGCGGCGCTCAACGAGCTCGCGACCCTGGCCTATGCGAGCGGCCATCGCTCCGCCGCACGCACTGCTTACGAGCAGGCAGTGCGCTGCCATCCCGGGAACCCGCTGGGCCGGATCAATCTCGGCAATCTTCTTGCCGAGGAGCAGGATTTTGCGGGGGCGCGGGCACAATACGAGGCCGCGCTCGCGGCCGATCCTGAACGAGCGGAAGCGCATCAGGGTCTCGCGCGCGCGCTGAGCGAGCTCGGCGAAACAGCAGCGGCCAAGCCGCATTGGCAGAAGGGCTTTGCCGGGCGCGCGCTGGTCACGCGGCCGTATCGCGGCACGGGTTCGCCCGTGCCGGTATTGCTTCTCATTTCGGCGCGCGGCGGCAATATTCCGACGCAGCAGATCCTCGATGACCGGGTGTTCGCGGTCTCGGCGCTCTATGCCGAATTCCGCGATCCCGTGCGGAAGCTGCCGGCGCATGCGCTGATCTTCAACGCGATCGGCGATGCCGATCTCTGCGGCGAGGCCTTGGCACGTGCCGAAGACATCGTGCAACGCAGCACAGCGCCTGTGGTCAATCCGCCGGCGCGCGTGCGCCCGACCGGTCGTGCGGCAAATGCGGCGCGCCTCGCGGCGCTGTCTGATGTGACGGCGCCGGCGATCGGTGTGATCGCAAAGGGCAATCCCGCCGCGGCTGGGCTGCGCTTTCCTTTATTGCTGCGTGCGCCGGGCTTCCATACCGGCAGGCATTTCGTCCGCGTCGAGCGGCGCGACGACCTCGCCGCCGCGATCGCCCAATTGCCTGGCGACGAATTGCTGGCGATCGAGTATCTGGATGCGCGCGGCGTCGATGGCATGGCGCGCAAATATCGCGTCATGATCATCGATGGCACGCTCTATCCGCTCCATCTCGCGATCTCGGCCGATTGGAAAGTGCATTACTTCACCGCCGACATGGCGGCGAATGCCGCGCATCGAGAGGAGGAACAGCGCTTCCTGACTGACATGGAGGGTGTCATCGGCAAGCGCGCCATGGCCGCGCTCGCCGCGATCGGGAAGAACCTGGGTCTCGACTATGCTGGCGTCGATTTCGGGCTCGGCCCGGACGGCAGGCTGCTGTTGTTCGAGGCGAATGCAACCATGGTTATCAATCCGCCCGATCCCGATCCGATTTGGGATTATCGCCGCGCGCCGATCCTCGCCGCGCTCGATGCCGCGAAACGCATGCTGCTGATCAAGGCGGACGTCAAAAGCGGAAGCTGACGCCGCTCGTCCACTCGATGCCCGGCGTCGCCTTGTTCGTCCCGATGAAGACGCCGCTATCGATGGCGAGATTGTCGGTAACCGGATAAGTGAAACCGATATCGACGGATTGCTGCGGCTGCGTGTTTTTCTCCGTGGTCGCATGCACCGCGTATTCAAGGTAGACGTCGACGGCGCCGAAGACGACGTGGTCGACCGACGCGGAGTTCTGCCAGCCGACGGCATAGCCGCTATTCGCCGTGTTGCGCTCCTGGCCGAGAGCGGTCTCGAGGCCGAGATGGAAGCCGCCGATCAGATTGATCAGGAACGGCGCCCCGACCGCCCATTCGACATGGTTGTTGCCGACGCTCGATTGCGCCGTCGGCAGCTTCACTTGCGGTTGTAGCGCGAAGCCGCTCGTCCAGGCGGCATCGCCGCCTTCATTGCCCCAGAGATTGAGCTTGCCGCCGATGATGGTGTCGCCGAAGCCGCTGAAATGTGTCGTCTGGCCGGCGAGGTTGTCGGTACTCTTCGCGCGGTTGTAACTGTCGATCGTCGCGTTGATCTCAAGACGATTCGTAACGCCGAGCCGGGCATTGATATGCCCCAAGGTCAGCGTGTCGGTGACAATATCGCCGCCATGCGTGCGATCGTGGAAATGGCTCGCGTCGTAAAGGCCGGTCTCAATCTGCACATGGCCGGGATCGATCGTATGTGGCGTGTTCGTGATGTTGGGCCGGTCGGTATCCATGCCGCGCAGGGCATCCTCAGGCACGGAATGGAACAAGTCATATTGCGATTTGTCGACGGCTGGGCCGTCGTTCTCGGCCCAAGCGAGGTTCGGCGCAAATAAGAGCTGCAGCGTGATGATCGCCGCGGCTGCTCGTGATGACAGCGTTCCCCGATTTCGCTTTGCCATTGTGCGCCCTTAGGCGGGTTTGCGCCCGTTGCTGGTCGAAAGCCACACGCCGAAGAGGATGGTGACGATGCCGATGACGTGGAAGAAGTGGATTTCCTCATCGAGCAGCAGCACCGCCAACACGGTGGTAAAAGCCGGCATCAGATAGGTAGTGAAGCCGGCCCGGTTGGCGCCGACCAGCTCGGCGCCGCGGTTCCAGCACCAATAAGCGGCGGCGGAGGCAAAGCAGCCGGTGTAAAGCGGCGCCGCGATCGTGCTCCAGGCGAGCGGCGGCGCCTGGATGTAGAGGGTCTCGAAGAGATAGGCGGGCGCGAGCGCGGCGGTGCCGAAAATGCCGATCAGGAAGATCAGGCTGACATTGTCGATTTCCATCGGTCGCCGCCGCAACATTACCGTGTAGAACGCCCAAAGCGGCATAACGGCGAGGATCGCAAGATCGCCGATGCTGATGCGCAGCCTGAGCAGCTGTGTCGGGTCGCCGCGGCTGAGGACGATCATCAGCCCGACCAGCGAGATCGCCGTGCCCCAGACCTGGCGCATCGTGATCTTGTCGCCATCGACGAGCCAAGCCGCGAGCACGATGGTCAGCGGCGAGGCGGCATTGAGCAGCACGGCGTTGATGGTCTCGGTGTGGCGCAAGCCGAAATAGACTGCGACCTGATAAATCGCGCCGCCGGTGACCGCGAGCGCCAGCAGCAGCGGCCAGGTGCGGCGCAAGACAGAGCCTTTGCCGATAAGCCGCGGCACGGCGAAGGGCGCCAGCACCAGAGCCGCCACCGTCCAGCGCCAGAAAGTCATCGCCACCGGCGGCATTGAATCGCGCAGCGCGCGGCCGAGCACCCAATTGCCTGCCCAGAACAGCATGCAGAGCGAGAGCAGCACATAAGGATAGATCGCGCCGAAGCGTCCTGCCGGGCGCGGCGCGGCGAGCGGCTCGACCGTCATGGCGCGCTATCGGTGTCGGTCGCGGCGCGGCGACGCATGAGCGCGCCGCCTTCGAGGCCTTGCCACAAGAGCAGTACCGGCACGCCGATGGTGATGTCGCGGCCGCGTTTCAGCAGCGACAGCGCCAGCGCCATATCGGGCGAGAGGCCGAATAGCGCGCCGAGCATGACGTAGCCGCCCTCCTGCACGCCAACGGCGTTGGGTATGGCGAAGGCGACACTGCGGATGGC
The DNA here is from genome assembly GCA_963731145.1 of uncultured Alphaproteobacteria bacterium. Lineage (GTDB taxonomy): Bacteria > Pseudomonadota > Alphaproteobacteria > ATCC43930 > CGMCC-115725 > CAIKMD01. Next base: position 287,328 of record CAVSUX010000001.1, read on the forward strand.
GTAGAGCAGGCTTTCGATCGTGATGACGGCGGCAATGTCGAGATTGATCCCCATCAGCTTCAGCGCGATCCACGCCTCGATTGCATTCGCGATCCAGCCGCCGAGATGCAGAAAGAAGCCGGCGACGAGGCTGCCACGCTGCGCATAGACGCGATCGATCGCTTCGATCAAGGGCTGCGCGCTGAGCGAGCTGCCCCGGAACCAGCGCGTAGCAAGTTTCTGGCTCGTCTTTTCGACCAGCGCGGCGCCGCGGCGCTGAAGCAGGATGAAGCCCAGGATACCGACGATGCCGAGCGCGATGCCGATCGCGACCGGATAAATCAGCGTCGCTTGCGGATGGACACGCGCCAGCAGCGCGACACCGAGCAGCGTGTAGCCGAGCTGTGCCAGCACCTCGATCGTGATGTCGACAATCGTGGTGGCGGTCGAAATCGCCATCGACGGCCCGAGCAGCGTCGCGGCGCGCGCCCCCATGACGAAGCCGCCAACCTGCGACAACGGCAGCACTTCGGAGCCGGAATCGCGTACCAGCCGGCCCCACACAAAGGCGCGGAAGCGATCGCGCGGCGGCGGCGCGATCACCCACCAGCAGGCGCCGAGCAGCAGGTAAAGCGCAAGCTGATAGATGAGGATGATCGCGAAGCCACTCCAGCCGATGGTGCCGAGCGCCGTCAGCACCTCGCCGAAGCCGAAATAGGCGATGATCGCCGTGCCGAGCACGAGGCCGGCGATTGCCGCGATGATGGTCGCGATCCGCATTTGGAGGCGAGTTTAGGGGGAGGGGCCTAGGGTGCGAAGCGTTACGCGGGCGTGTCTGCGTTGCGCCTGCGGAAATTCCATAGCCGGAGGCTGGTCAACGCGGCATCGGCGAGCGAAGGCAGGAAGCTCGGGCGCAGGAGCTCGGGATCGAACTCCTTCATGCGTCGCGCATTCTCGCCGTAGCAATCCTCGAGAAAGCGGCGAAAGGTGAAGCCTTCGAGGAACATGCTCGCCTGCGTCGCCGAGAAATTCTTGCCGTCATTGATCTGGGCGCCACGCCGCGCCGTGCCGACAAGACGTTTCAGCGCGCGGGTGTAGAAGCGCAGCGAGGCGGCAGCGCGCCAGATGATGTTGCCGCGCTTCTTCTGCATCTGCCGATAAGCCATCCAATTGACGAAGAAGACAATGTGCCGCGTCTCTTCGTACATCAGGCGATCGAAGATCGCGAACATCGATTCGGGCAGGAAGCCCGATTGCCGCGCGATCTTGAAAACGCCGAAGCCGAGGAAGCTGTCGACGCATTCGCCATAGCCGAAATCCTTGAACGCGGTCTCGATATCCGTCGGCAGCGTCTCGAGCGGCGTCTCGAACGCATCGATGTTGTAGCGCTTGATCATCACGCGGATGAGATCGGCGTGCCGCGCTTCCTCGAAGCCTTGTAGCGCGACTGCCTTTTTGAGGATCGGATCGTCGATGGTCTCGGTGAAGGCTTTGACGATGGCGCCGGCGCGACGCTCGGTATGCAGCACCTCTTGCCAGAACGGCACCGAGCGCAGCCGCGCCGCGGCCGCTTCGTCGAGCTCCGGCCAGGGCAGGGTCTCAGGATCGTAATCCTGATAGGTGTCGTGGAAATGCTGGCAGAAGATCTTCTTATGCGCCTCGGAGCCGATGGCGACCGCGGGTTTCTTCTTGCCCATGACGAAGCGTGCCAGCCGCACCATGCGCGGCACGAAATTCGGGCGCAGCAGGCGCTTGTCGTAGCCATCGAGCCGGCGCTCGTTCTCGTCGAGGCAGATATCCATCAGCTCGGCCGCGCCGATATCGACGCCGCTGACGGCCTTGCCGCCGGTCACGGTGAAATTGTTGTCGGCGTCGGGTGCGCCGCCAAGGCCGCGGGCGATGCCGATGCGCTCCCAGATAAGGAAGGCCCAGACCGCCATGATCTTCAGCTGGAACCACGGCCGCTTCCACCACGGCAGGTTCCGGCGATGCCAGGAGACCCAATTGACGTAGAAGAGGATGTGGCGGCCTTCCTCCTGCATCACCGGCTCGAAAGTGTCGACGAGCTCGGGCGGGAAGAAGCCCGACCGCTTCGCCAACTCAAAGAGCCCGAAGGCGAAGAAGCTATCGATGCACTCGCTGTAGCCGGTGACCATGAAGGCCCATTCGGCATCGCGCGGCTTGAGATAGGGCGGCTCGGGTGCGAGCTTGATGCCGTAAGCCTCGACCATATTGGCGAGGACGTCCTTGTGGCGGCCTTCCTCGAAGCCGTTGAGATCGATCGCCTGGCGCAGCAGCGGATCGTCGATCTGCTCGCCATAGGTCAGGACGCGGAGCTTCGCCTTGCCTTCGGTCTGCACGGCGATGTCCCAGATCGGCAGGCTGATGAGGCGCTGGCGCGCTTCCTCGTCGAGCTTCGGCCAATCGATCACCGCCGGCTTGTAGGGATTGAAGGTGTCGAGCAGCATGCGGCAGAACATGCTCTTGTGCCGGTCGCTGCCGGGGCGCACCGGACCCGGCGCGCTTTCGCGCCACAGCCGCGCAGCCTCGTCCGCCGCACTGATAGCCATATCGGTCATGGCGGCTAGCCTCAGGGCGCGGCCATATAAAGTCAATCGCGCGGATTGCCTCAGCGGTGCGGCGCCTTGTCCTGCGCAGCCGCGGTTTGGCGGAACTGCAATTTGGGCTAGAGTTGGCCGATAATTTGCGGGAGGGAAGCAGTATGGCGGTTTCAGCAAAAGGCGTCCGGCGGGTCGGATTTCATGACTGCTATGGCGGCGGTCAGGTCTATGTCGATAACGGCTTCGCCTATATCGGCCACATCCACTCGCCCTCGGGCACCAGCATCGTCGATGTGCGCGACCCTAAGAATCCGAAGGAAATCGCCTATTACGAGATGCCGCCCGGCACCCATTCGCATAAAGCGCGGGCGGTGAACGGCCTGCTGGTCACCAACCACGAGGTCGACCCCAATCCCGCCGGCGGCCCCGCTGCTGCGCCCTCCGACTTCAAGGGCGGGCTTGGCATCTACGACGTCAGCAATCCGCTGAAGCCGCGCAAGATCCTCGATTGGGTCACGCATGGCCATGGCGTTCACCGCTACGATTTCGACGGGCGCTATGTCTACTGCTCGCCGACCGTCGAGGGCTATCGCGGCAATATCGTGATGATTCTCGATCTCAAGAATCCGGAAAAACCGGAAGAAGTCGGGCGCTGGTGGGAGCCGGGTCAGCATATCGCCGGCGGCGAGACGCCGACCTGGAAGGGCGCCGATCACCGCTGCCATCACCCGCTGCGCTCCGGCAACCGCCTCTATACGAGTTATTGGCAGGGCGGGTTCCACATCCTCAACATCGACGACATGTCGAAGCCGAAGCGGGTCTCGGGTCTCGATTGGAGCCCGCCCTTCGCCTGCCCGACGCATTCCTGCGTGCGCATCCCCTTCGACATCTTCGGGCGGCAATTCGCGATCGTCGCCGACGAGGACGTGCAGCGGCCCGAGACGGCGCTGCCCGCCTTCATGTGGATGATCGACATCACCGACGAAGAGCATCCGGTCCCGGTCGGCACTTATCAGGTCGAGGGCCTCGATCACGGCAATCACGCCAATAACAGCGGCTGTCATCAGCCGGTCGAGAAGATCCGCGGCACCGAAGTACCGTTCGCCTGGTTCGCGCAGGGGCTCCGGATCATCGACATCTCGCATCCGCATACGCCCAAAGAGGTTGGACATTACGTGCCTGAGCCGGCGGCGGGCGCCAAGCGCTGTCAGAGCAACGACGTCTATCAGGACGATCGTGGCCTGATCTTCCTCATCGACCGTATCCGCGGCCTGGAGATTCTCGAGCGGACCTGAGACGATGAGTGAGGCCGTCGAATGCGTCGTCATCGGCGGCGGCATCATCGGTCTGGCGGTGGCGCGGGCATTGGCCCGCGCCGGCCGCGAAGTGTTGCTGCTCGAGAAAGAGCGCTGGATCGGCCAGGACACGTCCTCGCGCAATAGCGAGGTGATCCATGCCGGCCTCTATTATCCCGAAGGCAGTCTGAAAGCGCGCTTCTGCGTCGAGGGCCGTCAGCAGCTCTACGCCTACTGTGTCGAGCGCGACGTGCCGCATAAGCGCATCGGCAAGCTCGTCGTCGGTGTGAGCGATGACGAGATCGCGACCTTGAAACGCGTTATCAAACATGCCGTGGCGGCGGGCGTCACCGATCTCGAATGGCTCGACGGCAAGGACGCGCGGGGGATGGAGCCGGCGCTCGACTGCGTCGCTGCCTTCCATTCGCCCTCGACCGGCATCATCGACAGCCACGCGCTGATGCAGGCCTATCAGACCGATGCGGAGAATGCCCGCGCCAGCGTGGTGCTGCGCGCGCCCGTGCTCGAAGGCCGCGTCGCGCGGGATGGTTTCACGCTCGAGGTCGGCGGCAGCGAGCGGATGACGCTCGACTGCAAGCTGCTCGTCAACAGCGCCGGGCTTTACGCACCGTCGCTGGCGCGGCATATCGCCGGCATTCCGCCGGCGACGATTCCGCGGGATTATTATTGCCGCGGCGTCTATTTCACGCTTGCTGGACGCGCGCCGTTCAAGCGGCTGATCTATCCGGTGCCGGAGCATGCCGGGCTCGGCGTGCATCTGACGCTCGATATGGCGGGCGCGGCGCGTTTCGGTCCCGATACCGAATGGATCGACGGCATCGACTATACGGTCGATGCGCGGCGCAGCGAGAAGTTCTACGCGGCGATCCGCACCTATTGGCCGGGCATCGCCGATGGCGCCCTGCAGCCGGGTTATGCCGGTATTCGTCCGAAAATCAGCAGCCCGAAAGAGCCGGCGGCGGATTTCATGATCGCAGGGCCGCAGACTCATGGCGTGCCAAATCTCGTCAATTTATTCGGGATTGAATCGCCCGGCCTGACCGCGTCGCTGGCAATCGCGGATCATGTGGTATCGCTGCTGGGATAGATCGTTGTGCGATAGACCTACGCAAACCGGGCGCGGACCTTTCTGTGCGACGAAACCGGCGCGACGGCCATCGAATATGGCTTGATCGTTGCGTTGATCGCGGTCGCAATCATCGTCGGTGCGACGAGCGCGGCACTAATCTCGGCACGACGTTTACCAAGATCGGCAACTCACTCTAAGTAGTTGCCGATTGAACACGCAGGGTCTTTGTCTAGGTGGGGGTCTAGCCGGCCGTGTCGTCTTCGGAGCCGGCCTCGACGATCGCGGCAACGGTGATTTCGCCGGCGCCGGCGAAACGCAGCGTGACCGGGAAAGTATCGTCGAGTGCGAGCGGGCCTCTCAGATCGCGCAACGCGATGTAACGCCGTCCGGGCGCGAGCTCGACCGGGCGCTTCGGCCAGAGATCGTAATATTCGAGCGGTGTGCCATCATGGGCGCGAAAGATCACCGTGCCGGCGACCGGCGTCGACGCGGCGATCAGCCGCTCGTGATTAGGGCCGTTGTTGACGAGGCGCATGAACAGCGCCGCGGCTTCGGTGACCGCCGGCGGCACCCAGGGATGGGTGATCGAAATCGGGCCGAGGGCGAAGGATTTGTCGGCGGCCGCCATCGCCCGGCCGCAAGAGAGCGCAAGCGGCGTGAGCAGCAATACGCGGCGGTTCATCGCAACCGGCATCCAGGCCAAACTGGCGTGCCGCGAAAAAAGCTCAGAGCGCTTTTGCCCGTCTCAAAAGCGCGGAGAGCTTGCAGCCGAGGACGACGTTGTCGCGCGATAACGCATCGTTGGCGCGGCGAAAGCCATCGATGATCCAGCACACGAAGAACGCGACGATGATGAAGACAATGAGATGCCCGGCGTCGCTATATTTCGGCCAGCCGAAGCCGCTCGGGGGCAGGAAGAAATCCCAGATACCGACGGCGCTGAAGACCAGCGCCCAAGCCGCGAGCGCCCAACCGCCGAACGCACAGCAAGCGACAATGGCGATGATGAAACAGAGATAGGGTACGTCGATTCCGCAAGCAGCGAAAGCGGCGGCGAGCAGAGCGCACCCCGCAACGGCGAACCCCGCGACGGCGGCGCTGAGGACGATGGTGGCAGTTCGGCTCCCCTGGTCCATGGCGACAATTCTGCCTAAAAACACGGCGCAAACGCAATCGCCCATTTTCTCGCTGGCGATCAAGTTCTAGGAAATCGGGAATGATCGAAAAGAGAGAACCCGCTATGGCCGAGACGGCGCGACCGAACGATCTCGACAGCTACTGGATGCCGTTCACCGCCAACCGCCAATTCAAGGCGAAGCCGCGGCTGATGGCATCGGCCGAGGGCATGTATTACCGCAGCACCGATGGCCGCAAGATATTGGACGGCACCGCCGGGCTGTGGTGCGTCAACGCCGGCCATGGCCGGCGTGAGATCGCCGAGGCGGTCCAGCGGCAATTGGTTGCACTCGACTACGCACCCGCTTTCCAGATGGGCCATCCGGCGATCTTCGAGGCGGCGTCGCGCATCGCGGCGCTGCTGCCGGGCGACCTCGACCACGTCTTCTTCGGCAATTCCGGTTCCGAGGCGGTCGAGACCGCGCTCAAGATCGCGCTCGCCTATCACCGTGCGCGCGGCGATGGCGCCCGCACCCGGCTGATCGGGCGCGAGCGCGGCTATCACGGCGTCGGCTTCGGCGGCATCTCGGTCGGCGGCATCGCCGGCAATCGCAAGCTCTATGCCGGCATTCCGAGCGTCGATCATCTGCCGCACACGTTCAACCTCGGCAAGCAGGCTTTCTCGCGCGGCCAGCCGGAATGGGGCGCGGAGCTCGCCGACGATCTCGAGCGCATCGCGGCATTGCACGATCCCTCGACCATCGCCGCGGTGATCGTCGAGCCGATGGCCGGCTCGACCGGCGTGCTCGTGCCGCCCAAAGGCTATCTCGAGCGCCTGAAGGCGATCTGCGACAAATACGGCTTCCTGTTGATCTTCGACGAGGTCATCACCGGCTTCGGCCGGCTCGGCGCTGCTTTCGCCACCGAGCTTTTCGGCATCGTGCCCGACATGGTCTGTTTCGCCAAAGGCGTGACCAATGGCTGCGTGCCGATGGGCGGTGTCGTGGTGAAGAAGCATATCTACGACGCCTTCATGCAGGGACCCGAGAACCTCATCGAGTTCGCGCATGGCTACACCTATTCGGGCCATCCGATCGCCGCCGCGGCGGCGCTCGCGACGCTCGACATCTACGGACAAGAGGATCTCTTCAACCGCGCCAAATCGCTCGCGCCCTATTGGGAGGACGCGGTCCATGCGCTGAAAGACCTGTCCAACATCGTCGATCTGCGCAATATCGGCCTCGTCTCCGGGATCGAGCTGGCGCCGATTGCCGGCAAGCCCGGCGCGCGTGCTTTCGACGTCTATGTCAAATGCTTCGAGCGCGGCTTGCTGGTGCGCCAGACCGGCGACATCCTGGCGCTGTCGCCGCCGCTCATCGTCGAGAAGTCGCAGATCGACGATATGTTCGGCCTGCTGCGCGAGGTGCTGAAGACATGTTGATCGGTGTGCCGAAGGAAATTAAGACCCACGAATATCGCGTCGGACTCATCCCCGGCAGCGTGCGCGAGCTTGCCCATCACGGCCATCAGGTCGTGGTCGAGAAGGGGGCCGGTATAGGCATCGGCTTCGATGACGCCGCCTATGAGAAAGCCGGGGCTCGCGTGCTCGCGACCGCGGCCGAGGTCTTCGCCGCCGCCGAAATGATCGTCAAAGTAAAGGAGCCGCGACCGCAAGAGATCGCGATGCTGCGCAAGGGCCAGGTGCTCTTCACCTATCTCCATCTCGCCGCGGACAAGGCGCAGACCGAAGGGTTGATGCGCTCGGGCGCCGTCTGCATCGCTTACGAGACGGTGACCGATGCGCGCGGCGGCTTGCCGCTGCTCGCGCCGATGAGCGAGGTCGCCGGTCGCATGGCGATCCAGGTCGGCGCGCATTGCCTCGAGAAGGAACAGGGCGGCGCCGGCATCCTCCTGGGTGGCGTACCCGGCGTTGCGGCGGCGAAGGTCGTGATCCTCGGTGGCGGCGTCGCCGGCACCAACGCGGCGCGCGTCGCGATGGGGATGGAAGCCTATGTTACCGTCATCGATAGATCGCTGCAGCGGCTCTACGAGCTCGATCTGCAATTCGGCTCGCAGCTCCACACGCTTTTCGCCACGGTCGAGAATATCGAGCGCGAAGTGCTCGCGGCCGATCTCGTTATCGGCGCCGTGCTGGTCGCGGGCGCAGCGGCGCCAAAGCTGGTGACGCGCGCGATGGTGAAGCAGATGCGGCCGGGCTCGGTGCTGGTCGATATCTCGATCGATCAGGGCGGCTGTTTCGAGACCAGCCGGCCGACAACGCATGCCAACCCGACCTATGTCCAGGAAGGCGTCATCCATTACTGCGTCACCAACATGCCGGGCGCGGTCGCGCGCACCTCGACCTTCGCGCTGAACAACGCGACCTTGCCCTTCAGCCTGGCGCTCGCCAACAAAGGCTGGCGCAAGGCGTTGGCCGACGATCCGCATCTCCGCGCCGGCCTCAATATCGCGGCGGGCAAGGTCACGCATCCAGCAGTGGCGGAGGCTCTCGGATTGCCGCTCACCGCGGTCGAGGACGCGATAAAGGTTTAGCCGACTCGTTACAATTCTATCCAGCGTCCTTCGACTTCGCTCAGGACGAGGAGAAAGGGAGACGGACATCTACCAGAAGATGCCACGCACAACCTCCCTCGTCCTGAGCCTGTCGAAGGACGCTGGATGAGACTGCAACCACCAATCAGCGCGCCGTCGGCTTCGGCTCGTCCGGGCCCGAATAGCGCAGGATGAACACGCCCCATTGCTTGTCGGTGACGTAGATGTTGCCGCGCGTGTCGGCGAGCACATCCTCGGTCTGGTTGACGAGCTTGGTCTTCGGGTAATAGCCGACCTTCTTCGTCGGCTGCGGCGGGATGAAGTAGCCGGTGATCTTCGGCATATACGGGTCTTTGATGTCGTAGACCTGCAGCCCGGCGTTGAAATAGGTGAGGTAGATCAGATTGTCCGGCTGCTCGACATCGGGCAGGTGGATTTCCTGATTGGTGTTGTGCGGGCCGAAGCGGCCGCCCTTGTCGCAGAAGTCCTTATAGGACACGTCTTTCGGCGGTACCGGCAGCGGGAAGATCGACATCAGCCGCGGCTTGGTCATGTCCTTGTTGTCGATCAGCACGGCGTAGTTGAGCGCGTTGTCGACGCAATTCTCGGCCGAGGCTTCCGAATTGGCGAAGAGCATCTGCTTCTTCCAGAGCGGCAGCACCGTGTGCTCGGATTGCGAGCCGGCCGAGATGAAGGGCGGCGTCATGGTGAGGTCGCCGATCAGCTTGGGATTGGCGATGTCGCTGATATCGAGATTGATGATCGCCCGGCGCATAGCCCATGGTCGCGATCTTGCCGTCGGGGCTGATATTCGCCGGGCCGTGGAAGCCGAAAGGCGGCGGCGTCGGCGCGCCGCCTTCTTTCTGATTGGGGCGCGCCCATTGTCCGGCGATCTTGGGGTTCGCGGGATCGCTGACGTCGAGAATGGTGAGGATGTTGCCCTTGTAGCCGGGCGCGGCGGCCGAGAGGTACGCGTATTTGCCGCCGGGATAGGAATTGCGATGCGTGCCGGTCGAGCCGGTCTTCCAATGCGACAAGAGCTTCGGATCGGTCGGGTTGCCGATATCCCAGATGAGGACGCCTTCGTCGAAGGGCTTCGACGGATCGCCGCCCCAATCCGGCGGCTCCTGCTGCAACGCCGTGATCATGAGATTGTCGTGCAGGGTCATCTGGATGTCCCAGGTGTTCTTGGGACCGTCGACGAACTTCACGTATTTCGGTTTCGTCGGATCGGTGACGTCGACGATGCTCCAGCCGTAATCCCAGAGATGGCCGAGATAGAGGTACCAGTGATTATCGGCCGCGTGCTTGATCGCCATCTTGAAGCCGCCGCGCCGCCCGTCGAGATCGGTGTAGCCGATCGGCTTCATGTTCATCGCTTCCCAGCCCTTGGGGATGGGATCGGCCTGGGCAGGGCGGGCGAGAAGGGCCGCGAACAGAATTGCCGCGGCCGATGTCGTAAAGCGCATCGCGTTTCTCCCAACGGTTATTGTTGAGAGAAGATTAGAGCCTCGTCGAGAGTGACGCGAGGGCCTCTCAGCGAGCCTGAACTTAGTGCAGCGTCGGCGGCAGGGCGTCGATGGCGTTGTCGATCAGCGCGGCCTGGAGCGAGGGATCGAGGTCCTCGGCGAGGATGCGGCGGAGCGCCGCGACCGCGACATCGACCGCGACATTGCGCAGATCGGCCATCGCCTTCTGCTCCTCGAGCGCGATCTTTTCCTGCGCTAGGCGCCGGCGGCGCTCGATCGCCGCTTCGAGATCCTTAACGCCCTGTGCCGCGAGGCGCTGTGCTTCTTCCCTGGCGAGGGCGCTGATGCCCTCGGCCTCTTTCAGCGCGTCGCGCTGCTTCAACTGGAACTCGGCGAGCTTCGCTTGCGCTTCCTCGCGCAGCTTCTGCGCCTCGTCGAGCTCGGCCTTGATCTTCGCCGCCCGCGCATCGAGCCCGCTCGCGACCGTGTCTTTGACCTTGTAGACGAGGAAGCCGATCGCGATGAGGAAGGCGATCAGGACCCAAAATTCGGCTTCCATGAAGAATTCGGGCATCAGCCGCGCTCCCGCAGCGCCAACTCGACGGCGTTTGCCGCCCGGGTCCCATCGAGCGCGACGCCGGTCAGCTTCTGCGCCGCCTCGCGCGTCGCCTCGATGGCGATGTCGCGCAGCGAGCCGAATGCTTGCTGCTTCGCCGCGTGGATACGCCGCTCCGCCGCCGCGGTTTCGCGTGCCGAGCTCCTCGACCACCTTGCGCTGGCGCTCGGCGGATTGCGCGTTGAGCTGCTCGGTGGTCTCGCGCAGCGTGATCTGCGCCTGCATGCGCGCCTCGGTCAGCGCCTTCTCATAGGCGGCGATCACCGCCTCGGTCTCGTTCTTGAGCTGCGCCGCCTTCTCGAGATCGCCCTCGATCCGCGCGCGGCGCGCGGCAATCACGTCGCCGACGCGCGGGAGCCCCACGGCCCGCATCACCATATAAAGCACGATGAAGGTGATCGCGAGCCAGATCAGCTGCGGCGGAAAGGTGGCGAGGTCGAGCTGCGGCATGGGAGTGCCTTAAGGCGTCCGCTCAGAACACGAAGAGGATGAGGAACGCGATCGCGAGGCCGAAGAGGCCGGTCGCTTCGGCGAGCGCGAAGCCGAGGAACGCGAACGGGGTGACCTGCGCCGCCGGGTTGCGCGCCAGCGAGTTGATGAGCGCGGCGAAGACGTTGCCGATGCCGATACCGGCACCGACGAGCGCGATGCAGGCAATACCGGCGCCGATCATTTTGGCGGAAGCGAGATCCATAATTCAGTCCCCTGAGGTTGCGTTGGTGGAAATCAGTGAAGGTGGATGGCGTCGCGGAGATAGAGGCAGGTCAGGATGGTGAAGACATAGGCCTGCAGCGCGGCGACCAGGAGTTCCAAAAAGATCAGCAGAACATCGACGCCGAGCGGCACCACGGCGAAGGCCTTGATTACGCCCGCGGCGAGCAGCAGCGGCGTGACGAAGCCGGCAAAGATCGCCAGCATGGTGTGGCCCGCCATCATATTGGCGAAGAGCCGGATCGAGAGGGTGAACGGGCGGATGAGATAGGAGAGCACCTCGATCGGCACGAGCAGCAGCAGCAGCACGATCGGCACGCCATGCGGCACGAAGAAGCTGAGGAAGTGCCAGCCATGCCTGGCGATGCCGATGATGGTGACGCCGAGGAACACCACCGCCGCCATCGCGAAGGTGACGATGATCTGGCTGGTGAAGGTGTAGCCGTAAGGGATGAGGCCGAGGAGGTTGCCGAAGAAAATGAACATGAAGAGCGTGAAGATGAACGGGAAATAGTCCCGCCCTTCATGCCCGACATTGTCGTCGATCATGCCGGCGATGAATTCGTAGGATATCTCGGCCATCGACTGCCAGCGGCTCGGCACCAGCGCGCGGCCGCGCGAGCCCCAGATCACGACCGCGCTCGCCAGCGCGATGGTGATCACCATGAACAGCGCGGAATTGGTGAAGGAGGCGTCGACGCCGCCGATATGGATCGGAATGATGGGCTCGATCTTGAACTGATCGAGCGGATGGAGCTCTATCGCCACGCCTGTTTCTCCGCCTCAGCCTTAGTCTTCTTCGTCCTCGTCCCAGCTTGCGCCCTTCGCAGGGGGCGCATCGCCCCTTGGGGAACATTGCTGGGCGGCGGCGGCCGAAACCCTACTGCGCCGCCCATACCGGCCACCGCGCGATAGACGTTCAGCATCCCGGCCGCCACGCCGAGAAAGAAGAACACCACCATGCCCCAGGGACGCGTGCCGAGCCATTTGTCCATGGCCCAGCCGATGAACTCGGCGACGACGATGGCGCCAACCAGCTCGATCCCGACCCGCCAGCCGAACGCCAGCGCATTGCTGGTGCTGGGCTCGCTATCGGGCGCCTTGCCGGGCGGCCCCTGACTTCGCAGCCCTCGCCTTGTCGAGCCGCTCCCCGAACTCCCGCAGCGGGTCGTTTTTCTCGCGCTCGTTCATCGGCGAACCGCTCGCAACGCTTGAGAAATTCCCCCTGCGGGAAGCCGCGGGACCATAAAAGCCGCGTTAGTTTCCGTCAAGCTGTGCGGGCCGGCGACGGCCGCGCATTTTGCCGCGTCCGACAAGGCTTTCTTGCTCATCCCGGCGACTCGCTGTCGGCCGCCGCATCGAGGATTGGCTTCGTTTCGTAATTTTCGTTTTTTTGCTGCGGCGGAAGCGGGTTAGCCGGCGCGAAATCGAGGCGCCTTCGACGAGCACCGTAACGGGTGGCGGGACGGCTCGCCGCGCCGCGCCGCCTGCCGGCGCTCCAGCATCGCGTAGGCACGGCCGAGCGAGCGATCGAGGGTCGCTTCGTAGCGCGCCAGCCGCGTCATCTCTTTCGCCGAATAGTCGAAGGCGCGCGTGATCCAATCGGCATAAGGGCCGAGTTTCGTGGCCGGGTCGTCGTTGATAATGCCGCGCTCGGCGCGCGCTGTCCGGCGCAAGCGCCATGAGAGGAGCACGATGCGCTCGGCCATTTGCTCTTCGACGGCATCGGCCGGCGCCAGCGCATCCCGGAGCGCGGTGCGGAAAGCCGCGAAATCCTCCTCGCGCTCCTCGCGACAGACGATCTGGCGGGCGGTCAGGCCGTGACGGAGCGCGTTCCGGGACGACGCGGCCTTGCCCTCTTGGGTCAGGGGGCCGGTGCTTTTCTGCGCGTTGCGCCGGTTGGCGGCGATGCGGGCGGGGCTAGTCATAAACGCATTATACGTACATTTTGCGTAAATGTCAAGGAGTCATCGGAACCCGCCGCCCAGCCCCCGGTTCATTGAATATGTTTGAGCGAGGAGAGGCTCATGAAGGCACATGCGCTGATTGGTATCGCGGCGGCGTCGCTTCTTGCCGGGTGTTCGGCCGCCGCACGTCATGCGCCCGACGCGCATATGAACCAGGACGCCCAACACTACACCTACGATTACGACGACGGCATTTGCACCTATCATTACCAGTACGATTTCAGGACGCTGAAGGATCGGCTCGAGCAGGACGGCGATTGCCGCAACGTGCCGATCGAGCGCTATCACCCGGAAGCCGCGATCTCGCCGGCCTATCCGTCGCCGGGCGCGGCGCCGCCGATGACCGCGCCGACGACGACGGCGCAGCAAGGCGTGCCTTCCGTCGATGTCGGCAAGCCGGCGCCCGTCACGGCGGAACCGCGCGCACCCGCGGGCTTCGCCGTCTCGCCGGCGCCGTGACCTAACGCGGGAAGAGGCCGTTCTTCAAGAATTCGATCGTGAGGCGCTCGCGCGCGGTCCAGCCGATCCTACGGCGCCAAGGGGCCGGGATGTTTGCGGCCGAGGGCGACACGTTCGCTGCCTTCGGGGTGGAGGTTGGCCAGGAAGCTCCAAGCCTCCTTTGTCCAGCGCGCATCAGCGAGCGCGTGGTGGCGCGCACCCGTTTGGGTCGGCAATTCGGGACTGCCGAGCTCGATTGTCCATTGCTCGATGTCGAGGCAGAGCTGCGGGAAGGAAAACGGCAGATTGTTCATGCCGCCGAACAGCCAGGTGAAAACAACCCAATCGTAAGCCGGGAAATAGCCCCAGAACACCGGGTGCTTGTCCGATCCGATGAAGTCGCGCACGGCGTATCCGATTCCTCGAGTGTCATTCCCCGGCCGCTGAGTTGCGGGCGCACATTGTCCAGCGTCCAGTGGCTGGCTTTCGTCCAATCGACCTCGCTGCTCTCGGCATAGAATTCGCGGCTGTCTTCGGCGACGAGACCGATGCTGATGAGATCGATGATGCAGGGCCGCTCGATGAATTCGGTGTCGAGCCAATATTTCATATAATGCTATCCCGGGCTTGGCGCGTGTTCACTTTCCCCGGAAGAGTTCGTTCTTCTTCAGGAACTCGATCATCAAGCGGTCGAACAGCCAGGGCTGCTCGATGTAGCAGGCATGGCCGGCGCCGGGCAGCGTCTTCAGCTCGCAGCCGGGGATGCGCTTCTGCAAGGCGAAGCTGCTTGCATGCGCGGTGTCCTCGCTGCCGGTCAGGATCGTCGTCGGGCAGGCGATGCGCTCGAAATGGCCTTCGGGCTCGGGCTGCTGAATGGCGCGGAACTGGTGAATGATGGTCTCGGCATCCGCCTTGTCGTTGCGCTCGGTGAAGAGGTCGGCGAAATAATGCGCCATCGGCGTCGCGCGGAAGGCGGCACTCAGATCCTGGAAGGTGTAATTCCAGCGGTAATTGATGCCCTCGCGCGTGTAATCCTCGATGCGCGCCGCCGCGAATTCCTTCTTGGGATTGTAGCCGGTACCCGAGAGGATCAGCGCTTGGGTCTTCCGCGGCCGGTGGTGAAACATATGCGGCAGGATGATCGAGCCGACCGAGCAGCCGACGAGGATCGCGGGCTCGCCGCCGTCTTGTTTGCCGAACGCGTCGTCGATCGCGTCCCAGCAGGCCTCCGCCATGTCGCGCAGGGTGAGGCCGGCACCGGCTTTCGGTGACCGCCCATAGCCGGGAATGTCGATCGCAATGCAGCGATACCAGGTCGAGAACCGCGCCATCTGATAGATCCAGCACGACTGGTCCATCGGATTGGGATGAACGAAGGCCATGACCGGCCCCTCGCGTCCCATGCGCTCGTAATAAAGCGGGCCGTTGATATGCGGTGCCATGGCTGCGTTCCTCCCGGCAATTAGCCTGCGTTAGACAAATCCTCCGGCAGCGGCGCCGTCAAGGCAGTGAGGCGTTGATAGAGATAGCCGAGACCGATGAGGCTGGCGCCAAAACCGAGGAAGGATGCCGCCCGATAAAGGCCGGAGAGCGTCGCCATGTCGAAGAGAAAGAGCTTCGCCGCGACGATTGCGCCGATCGCCAGCGCCAGCATCCGCAATTTCGGCTGGCGGAAGACGATGCCGCAGACCATCAGCACGACGCCATAGCCCAGCCAGGCGGCGGAATAGGCATACCATTCGCCGTCGCTCGCCGCGCCGCGCTGCAACAGGCTGCCATGGAACCAGTGCCGCACTTCATACGAGAGATAGATGAAGCCCAAGCCGCTGCTCGCGATGCCGATCGCGTCGCACCATCCGCCCGGTATCTTTCCCACCAGCCGGCGATAGAACAGCACGCCGAAGACCGCGGGGATGGCGTAAGCGAAAAGCAGATCGTTGAAGACGAAAAGCTCGCCGACAGGTGTCCGGGTGACGAGCGGGTTGTTGAAGAGCAAAGGAAATATCGCGAGATTGGCCAGGGCCACCGTGGCGAGGCACTCAGCCGCGACGATGCGTATCGATTGCGCGGGCGTGAGGTTCCGCGGCAGCAGGCCGTAGGCGATCGCCAGCCACGCATCCGTCATCAGTCCTTGCTCGAGCAATCCATAGCTCAGTTCGCGCAGGGCGCCGTGATGCAGGAGATGGCGGATCTCGAGCGAGACGAAAACGACACCGAGCGCGATCGTGCCGCCTTCGAGCACTGCGCTGAGCCATTCATCCTGCGCCGGCTTGAAGCCGCGCGCGGCGATGAAAAACGCGATGAAGGGAATGCCATAGGCGTAGAGCAGGCCATTCAGCAGCGGCTGGCTGCCGAAATCGTAGGTGAGAACGAAAGGATTGAAGACCAGCCGGATGAGGACGATCGCCGCCATCACGATCGCGGTCTGGCGAATCGCTTTGACGCCGAGATGCGCATCGAGCCAGACCAGCGCAGGCAGCGCGAGCGAGAGCGCAACGCTGAGCCACGCCGTGCGCAGCGACATCGTCATGCCCAGCGCGACCGCGCCGATCACGGCGACGGCGTAAGCGGCCAGAGCGGCACGCTGGCCCGGATCATCGCGCCGCGGCAACAGCGTCTCGCAAGCAAAGAGATCGATGGCCGCGAGCGCCAATGCCGCGCCAGCCCAGGGGAAGCTCTCGCCGAATTGCGTCATGCGCCAATAGGCGAGGGCGAGGATGAAGAGCGGCGTTGCGGCCGACAACAGTCCCCAGCGTGGGGGATTGGGGCGCCGCGACAACGCCGCGTAGCCGCCGAGGCCGAATGCCGCGGCGATCATTGCGGCAAAGGACAGGTAGGAAGAGGCCATCGGCGTCGGCGCGATCCAGACATAAGAGCTGGTCGGCTCCGCGAGGTTGGGCAAAGCGAAATTCCATAGCGCGATCACGGCGAGTTGCAGCAGCGCGCCGAGCCAGGCGAGCCGGTCGAAGCCGTGATCGCGCCACGCCGCGACGAAGAGGAGTGCACTGAGCAGCAAGGAGAAGGCCAGCGATTGCGGATCGTGTCCGGTTTCGCTGACCAGCCCCATCATCAGCACGGCATCGAGAGCGGTCGCGACCCAGATAAAGACGGGACGCGCGGCTTTGTCGCGCTCGACCGGAAAGATGCCGATGATGAGCAGCGGCACGATGCAGAAATAGATACCGAGCGCGAGGTCATGATCGGGCATGAGAAACACAAGCGTTGCCCAGAATGTCGTCCCGGCCGTGACGATCCAGCCGAGCCAGGGCCAGCCGCGCCAGCGCAGCAGGGCGAGCGAGGCGGCGGTTACCAGCAGCACATAAACCAACAGCCCCGGCGCCGAGGGATGGTCGCTATGCACCAGCAGCGGCACGACATAACCCCCGCCGAGGCCAAGCACGGCGAGAAGCGGTCCGTGATACACGGCGAGAATGGCCGCGGCGGCGGCGATCGCCGCCAGCAGAATGAACGTCACGGTCGGCCCGAGCAGCTGATAGAGCGCGTAAGCGGCGAAGACGCTGGCGAACAGCGCGACGATGCCCGCGGCGGTGAGGCCCGCGGGGATGTAATTGACCTCACCGGCTTGCCCGGCCGGGCGGCGGCGCATCCATTCGCCGAGCAGCAACAGCACAATGCCGAGCGCCGCGCCGCTTACGACGCGCACGACCGGCCCGAAATAGCCTTGGTCGATCGAATATTTGACGAGGAAAACGGCGCCGAGCGCGAGAGCAAGCGCGCCGAGCCAGATCAGCCAGCGGCGCATGAGTTGCTCTTCGACGCGCGCCAGTGCGTGGGCTGCGGCGGCCGCCGGTTTCGGTGCCGGCGCGGCGGACGGTTGCGGCGCTGCGCTTTGTACCGGTGTGTGTGATGCGGGTGCGGGTGCGACGATTGCGGGGTGAGCCGGCGGCGCTGCTGCCTCGGGACAATTCTTTGCTTCAAGCGCTTCGATGCGGCGGCTCAGCGCGTAGAGCTGGGTTTGTAGATCGCCCTGGCGCGTGAGTGCGCGAACCAGCAGCCCGACCACAAGGAGAAAGCCGAAAACGAAGATGAGCAGCAGCACGCGCGCCCTACCGTCTGTCTCGCCAGGAGACTATGCCATCAAGGATGGCGAATGGCGACCGTGCCGGTGCGTTCGGCTATCGCGCGTCCGGCCAAATCTCCTGCGCCAGCTCGACGACATGGCGGAGCTTCGCATATTGCTCCTCCTCGCCGAGGAGATTGCCGCCGGTGTGGCTGGCGAAGCCGCATTGGGGGCTGAGGCACATCTGCTCGACCGGCATGTATTTGCCGGCTTCCGCGATGCGGCGCTTGATCGCGTCTTTCGGCTCGAGCGCGCCGAATTTCGAGGTGACGACGCCGAGCACGATCCTGAGCTTGCCCTTCGGCACGAAGCGCAGCGGCGCGAAATCGCCGGAGCGCGCATCGTCGTATTCGAGGAAGAAGCCGTCGACCTTCACCTCGTTGAACATCGCCTCGGCGACCGGCTCGTAGCCGCCTTCGGCATGGCCGCGGCTCAGCGAGTTGCCGCGGCAGAGATGCACGGTGATCTTCATATCGGCGGGACGATCCGCGATCGCGCCGTTGATCAGCCGCGCATAGAGATGCGGCAGCTGATCCGGGTCCTCGCCGAGCGAGCGCACGCGCTCGCGCAGCCGCGTATCGCAAAGATAGGCGAGGTTGGTGTCGTCGAGCTGGACATAGCGGCAGCCGGCGGCGGCGAGATCCATGATCTCGGCGCGATAGACCGCGATCGCGTCGGCGAAGAATTGCTCCATCTGCGGATAGGCGACGCTGTCGACGCCGGCGCGGCCGCCGCGGAAATGTAGCATCGAGAGCGACGGGATCGTCACTTTCGGCGTGCGGCTCGTCAGGTCTTTGAGGAACTCGAAGCCCTTGCGCTGGATGCCGCCTTTCGGCCAGCCGAGCTTGCCGACAATCTGCGGCGTCGGCGGCTGCCAATCGCGCACCACGCCGCCGACCGGTGTCGCTTCCTGCGGCGCGACGCCGCCGGACGCCAAGACTGGCGAGGGACGCTGCACGACATTCTCGATCGCGGTAAGGAAATCGCCCGACCAGGAGGTGCGGCGGAAATCGCCGTCGGTGATCGCCTGGAGGCCGACGGCTTCCTGCTGCTTCACCGCCTCGCGGATGAAGCGGTCTTCGATCTCGGTCAGCGCGGGTTTGCTGATCGCGCCTTTGGCTTGCTGCTCGCGTGCGGCTTTGAGCGCCGGCGGGCGCAACAGAGAGCCGACTTGGTCGGCGCGAAACGGCGCATGATCGGGCATGGGTGTTCTCCTCCCTTGTCAATTTTGTCATTGTAAGCGTAGCGAAGCAATCCATCAGTCTGTCTCCCACATATGGATTGCTTCGGCCCGCTACGGCCCTCGCAATGACGAAGGAGGCGACTTACCGCGCCGCGCATCCCCCACATCAGGGCGTGGGCGGCGGGATATCGACGTAGCTGCGCTCGCCGGTCTCGGGCTGGAAATAGACCTGCACCCAGCGATCGGTCGCCGGATCGCGAAAGCGCTCTTGCGTCTCCACCCAGCCCGGGCCGAGCGGCGGGGTCGGCGCCACATCTTTGTAGCGCACGCGCTCGAAGATCGTGCCGATGACGAAGAGCAGCCCCATGCCGGCCGGCCAAGCGATAAAGGGAAACGGCGCCGCGAAAACCGCAG
The DNA here is from genome assembly GCA_963731145.1 of uncultured Alphaproteobacteria bacterium. Classification (GTDB taxonomy): domain Bacteria; phylum Pseudomonadota; class Alphaproteobacteria; order ATCC43930; family CGMCC-115725; genus CAIKMD01. The sequence continues at coordinate 306,801 of CAVSUX010000001.1, forward strand.
CGACGACCGCGATGCCGAGGAGAACGACGCCGAGGACGAGAGCGAAAGCGGTCAGCGGCATTCAGCTCATCTCGCCCAATCTATTTCGTCAGTGGCTCGACGATAACGGCAGTGCCGTAGGCGACGATCTCGCTCATGGTCTGGCCGATCTCGGAGGAATCGAAGCGCATCATCGCGACGGCATTGGCGCCCATCGCGGTCGCGTTCTCGACCATGCGGTCGATCGCGTGGCGGCGCGCTTCCTCGATCATGATCGTGTATTCCTTGATCTCGCCGCCGACCAGCGAGCGCAAGCCTGCGGCGATGTTGCCGCCGAGGCCGCGGCTGCGCACCACGACGCCGAAGACCGTGCCTTTGGTTTCGACCGTACGATGCCCGGCGATGTTTTCGGTCGTCGCGACCAGCATGTCCCCCTCCCAACAGCGTTAGCGCTCTTGAAGCCAAAAACGATTGAACCACCAAGACACCCAGGCACGAAGAAGTCTTTTAGGGGTCTTGGCGCCTTGGCGGTTCGTCTTTCGTTTGTTCCCGCTTGCGCGGGAATAATAGAGAGCGAGCGTGTCTTACTCCGCGGCGGCGAATTTCGCCGTGCGCTTCAGCTGCTCGACATCCTCGAGATCGACCGAGACGAGCTGCGACACGCCTTGCTCCGCCATGGTCACGCCGAAGAGGCGGTGGACGCGCGACATCGTCAGGCGGTGATGCGTGATGATGAGGAAGCGCGTCTGCGCGGTCTCGGCGATCTCCTCGACCAGGCGGCAGAAGCGGTCGACATTGGCGTCGTCCAACGGCGCGTCCACCTCGTCCAGCACGCAGATCGGCGCCGGGTTGGTGAGGAAGACGGCGAAGATCAGTGCCAGCGCGGTCAGCGCCTGCTCGCCGCCCGAGAGCAGCGACAGGGTCTGCAGCTTCTTGCCCGGCGGGCTGGCGTAGATTTCGAGCCCGGCTTCGAGCGGATCGCTGCCGCCGCCGCTCGCCTCGCCTTCCTCGCCCTCGGCCGGCTCGGTGCGATCGAGCTTCAGATAGGCGCGGCCGCCGCCGAAGAGCCGGATGAAGAGCTTGGTGAAATGGTCGTTCACCGTTGCGAAGGCGGCGAGGAGCCGCTCGCGGCCTTCGCGATTGAGCGCGGAGATGCCCTGGCGCAGCCTGCGCGATTGCGCCGATCAGATCCTCGCGCTCATGCTGCAGGCCCAGGAGCCGCTCCTCGATCTCGGCCGCTTCCGCTTCGGCGACGAGATTGACCGGGCCCATATTGTCGCGCTCGCGCGTCAGCCGATCGAAGCCGCGCCTGCGCATCCTCGGACGACGGGCAATTCCTCATCGGCCGGAATCTCGACCGCCGCGAGGATCGCCTCGGGCGCGCAGGAGAGGCGCTCGGCGATATGCTGCGCCAACGCGCTTTGCGCTTCCTGCGCCTGGTCGCGCGTCGCCTTCGCAGCGCACGCGCTCTTCGCGCGCGCGTGCCGAGCGCGGCATCGGCCGCCTTCGATGCTTTCTCGGTCTCGCTCAGCCGGGTCTCGCCGACGTGCCAGCGCATCAGCGGCGTCGTTACGCCGCGTGGTCGATTCAGCGATCGTCTCGGCGAGGCGCTCGCGCTGCGCGGCGATCTCGGCCGGACGGCGCTCGAGCTCGGCGATCTCGTGGCGCAGATCGTCGCGCCGCTGCAGGAAGGCCGCGTGCTGGCGCTCGGCGGCTTCGGCGCGGCTCTGCCAGGAGCTGAGTTCGTTCGGCGATGGCGGCGATGCGCGCGCGCCGGGCTGCGGCCTCGCGCGACAGGCGGTCATGCTCGGCCTGGTGCTGGAGATGGACCGCGCGGCGCTCGGTCAGTTGATCGCGGGTCGTGGCGGCGGCATCGCGCGCCAGCGCCGGATCGGGCAGTGCCGCGAGTGCGTCTTGCGTCGCGCGGCGCTTCGGCTTCGGTCTCGGCCGAGTCATGCGCCAGGCGCTGCGCCGTGTCGTCGAGGGCTTCGAGGCGCGAGAGGACGCCGGCGGCCTTGCGCGCCAGCTCGGCTTCGCGGTCGCGATTGACCGGCGAGCGTGCTCAGCGCCTCGCGCGCGGCTTCGCGCGCCGCGCGCTCGTCATCGACGAGACGGCGCACGCCGGCTTGCGCTTCGTCGCAGCATGGCGACGGTGCGGCTGAGCTCGCGCTCGGCATCGGTGAGCAGCGTGTCGAGCTCGGCAACGCGGTTGCGCTGACGCAGACGCTGCGCGGCCGCGGTCGGCGTGCCGGCGCTGCGGCGGAAGCCGTCCCAGCGCCAGAGCCCGCCATCGCGGCTGACGAGACGTTGGCCGGGCTTCAGCCATTCCTGCAGCCGCTCGCCGGCATCGCGATCGTCGACGACGCCGATCTGCGCGAGGCGGCGCGCCAGCGCCGGCGGCGCGGTGACGAAGGACGACAGCGGCGCGGCATCGCCGGGCAGCGTTTGCGCCTCGGCATAATCCGGCAGCGCGAACCAATGCGCCGGCGCGGTCGCGTCGATCGGCGCGGTCAGGTCTTCGCCGAGCGCGGCGCCGAGCGCGGCTTCGTAGCCGCTCTCGACCGTGACCGCGTCGAGCACCGGCGAGTAGCGCTTGTCGCCCATCGCCGCGAGCAGCTCGATGAGCGCGTTGCGCTCGGTCCAGAGCTTGGCGCGATGCGGCTTCGGCGGCGTTCTTTCGGCGCGCGCGCGGCGGTCTCGGCCTCTTGCGCGCGGCGCAGCGCGGCTTCGGCTTCCTCGGCGGCCTGCGCGCGTGCGCGCGACTTCGGCCTCGGCGACTGCGCACCGCCTCGGCGGCCTCGGCCGTGATCTCGGCGGCGATCTTCTCGGCTTCGAGCGCGGCGATCTGCGCCGCGATGTCCTCGCTGGCGCTCGGTCAGGCGCGCGGCGCGCTCGGCATTCTCGTCGCGGCGGCGGGCGAGCGCGGCGCGCTGCGCATCCTCGGCGGCGATCTGCTGCGGTGAGGCGCGTCAGCTCGGCATCGAGCGTCGCGACTTCCTCGGTGACGGCGGCGAGCGCGGCGGCGGCGCGCTCTTGCGCCGCGCCTTCCTCGGCCTGCGCTTCGGCCAGCGTCTGGCGCTCGGCTTCGAGCCGCTCGAGCGCGGCTTTCGCATCGGCGGCGAGCGCTTCCTCGCGCGCGATGTCGGAGGCCATCTCATCGAGCCGCGCGGTCGCGGCTTGGCGCGCGGCGGCGACGCGGCGGTCCTCTTCCTCGAGCGCCTGGCGCGCGAGGACGAGCCGCTGCAGCTCGGCGCCGGCGGACGCTTCGGTCTGGCGCAGCGCCGGCAATTCGCCGGACGCGGCTTCGCGCTCGCGCTCGGCGGCGAGCGCGGCGCTGGTGCGGTCGGCGACCTCGATCTCGGCGGCGCGGAAACGCGCGGCGGCGGTTTCGTGCTCGGCGACGGCGCGCTGCCAGCGCAGATGCAGCACCACCGCTTCGGCGCGGCGGATATGGTCGGACAGGCGGCGATAGCGATTGGCCTGGCGCGCCTGCTTCTTCAAGCCTTCGAGCTGCTCGCTGAGGCCGCGCAGCACGTCGTCGAGCCGCGATGAGATTGCTCTCGGCGGCTTTGAGGCGCAGCTCGGCCTCGTGGCGGCGCGAATGCAGGCCGCTGATGCCCGACGGCCTCTTCCAGCAGGACGCGGCGCTCGGCGGGCTTCGCATTGATGATCGCGCCGACGCGGCCCTGGCTGACGAGCGCGGCGGAATGCGCGCCGGTCGCGGCATCGGCGAAGAGCAGCTGCACGTCGCGCGCGCGCACTTCGCGGCCGTTGACGCGGTAGTCCGAGCCCATGCCGCGCTCGATGCGGCGGACGATCTCGATCTCGGGGATCTCGTCATAAGGCTTCGGCGCGTCGCGATCGCGGATTGTCGAGCGACGAGCGACACTTCGGCGAGGTTGCGCGCCGGCCGGCCGTTGGTGCCGCCGAAGATGACATCGTCCATCTCGCCGCCGCGCATGCGCTTGGCCGAGTTCTCGCCCATCGCCCAGCGCAGCGCCTCGACGAGATTCGATTTGCCGCAGCCATTCGGGCCGACGATGCCGGTCACGCCGGCATCGATGAGGAGCTCGGTCGGATCGACGAAGGATTTGAAGCCGCTAAGCCTTAACTTTGCGAATTGCATCTCAGCGGAACCAGCCTTTGATTTTGTCGAGGATTGCGGGATCCACGTGCCGAAGGGTCGCGGCAGGCGCGGCGGCGAATCGGGGCCTGCGCGGTTTGTGTCGCCGGCGTCGCGGCGCGCCGGGACGCGTCGGCGTCGGCCGGCGCCGGTCAGCTCTTTGACGAAATCGTCATAGGACAGGGCGCCGACGATTTTCTTGCCGTTGACGAAGAAGGTCGGCGTCGAATCGACGCCATATTTCGTCTGCGCCTCGTATTCCTCGGCGACGATCTGCTTCGACAGATCCTGGTCGTTGATGCATTTCTCGAATTGATCGGCGCCGATGCCGCCGAGCGCGGCGATCTTCTTCAGCGCGTCGGTCGGATCGCTCTGCACGCCCCAGACGAGTCTGCTGCTTGAACAGCACCTCGACGAAGGCGGCATAGCGCTCGGGCGGGGCGCAGCGCGCGACCATCGCGGCTTTGAGCGCGTTCTGGTCGAGCGGGTAATCGCGATAGACGATCTTCGCCTTGCCGGTATCGACCCATTCCGCTTTCAGCTTGGGATAGGTGTCTCTTCGAAATCGGCGCAATGCGGGCAGGTGAGGGAGAAGAATTCGAAGATCGTGATCGGCGCGTCGGCTTTGCCGAGCACGCGATCGTCCGGCTTCACCTGCGGCGCTTCCAGCCGCATGCGCCGGCGATGCCGCGACGGTGATGCCGCCGAGCAATGCGAAAGCCGCCAGGGCCAACCAGATTTTACGCATGCACTCCCTCAGAACCACTAGATGTTGATGCTATTGTGACTCGCGTAGCAAATGCAAGCAAACGGCTCAGTTCCGCCGCGATCCCGCGACGGCGCTGCCGAGTCGCGTCAATGCCGCGCGTAATTCAGGGTCCGCGACTCCAGCGACTCGGGCCTCGATGGCGCGCTGTTCCTCGGCGCTGAGCGGGCGCAGGCGCGGTGGCGCGGGCGTGGCCGTGAGCGGCGGTCCCTGGATGAGGGCGAGTCGCGCGACGGCGCCATAGCCGAAGAACGCGTTGATGCGCTCGATCAGCACCGGCTCCAGATGCTGCGCCTCGGTCGCGAAGGCGGATGCGACGCGCAGCCGCAGCGTGCCGTTGCGCCGCTCGCCGCGCGGAAAGGTGAGGCGCTCGGGCGACAGCTTCTCGGCGAGGTCCGGTCCGATCACGGCTTCCCATTGCGTCACGAGCTGCGCCTCGCCGAAGCCGCGCTTGCCCAGCGCCGCGCCGGCGATGCGCGGGATCTCGGCGGCTATGGCGCGCAAGCCGCCGCGCCGTTTCTCCACCGCCAGCTCCTTCTGTTCAGAGATTGCGGCGATGCTAGCGTTTCCGGCATCCTGGCCGTCGAATGCCCGCGGCCAAGCATCCACAGAAAAAACCGCGCAGCAGCGCGCGCCAAGGTTAACGATCGCGCGGCGCTGCTGCTCGCCTGGTACGACCGCCATCGCCGTCGCTTGCCGTGGCGCGCGCTGCCCGGCGAGGACGCCGATCCTTATCGCGTGTGGCTCAGCGAGATCATGCTGCAGCAGACGACGGTCGCGACCGTCGGTCCTTATTTCGCGCGCTTCCTCGAGCGCTGGCCGGATGTCGAAGCGCTTGGCCTTGGCGAAGCTCGACGATGTGCTGCATGCCTGGCAGGGGCTGGGTTACTACGCGCGGGCGCGCAATCTCCATGCCTGCGCGCAAGCCGTCGTCGCGCAGCATGACGGCAAATTCCCGGCGAGCGAGGCCGCGCTGCTGAGCTTGCCGGGCATCGGCGCTTATACCGCGGCAGCGATCGCGGCGATCGCCTTCAACCAGCATGCCGCGCCGGTCGACGGCAATATCGAGCGCGTCGATCGCGCGGCTCTATGCGGTGACGACGCCGCTGCCCGAGGCGAAGCCCGAATTGCGCGCGTCTGCGCGGCGACGCTTGGTGCCGAAAGATCGCCCCGGCGATTTCGCGCAAGCGGCGATGGATTTGGGCGCGACGATCTGCACGCCGCAAAAGCCCAAATGCGTGCTCTGCCCGTGGCGCGAGGATTGCCGCGCGCGGACCGTCGGCATCGCCGAGGATTTGCCGGCGCGGCAGGCGAAGCGTGCCAAGCCGTTGCGCCGCGGCGTCGCCTTCTGGGCGGTGCGCGGCGACGGCGCGGTGCTGCTGCGCAAGCGGCCCGCGAAAGGCCTGCTCGGCGGGATGATGGAAGTGCCGTCGAGCGAATGGCGTAGCGGCACGGCTCGATCGCGCAGCGGCAGAGAAAGCGGCGCCGGTCAGGGCGCGCTGGTCGGCGCTACCCGGCATCGTGCGCCACAGCTTCACGCATTTCGATCTCGAGCTGCATGGTGCTGACCGGCAAGACGCGCGCGACCAAAGCGGATGGCGTCTGGGTGCAGCCCGACGCGCTCGATACGCAAGCGCTGCCCACGGTGATGAAGAAGGTGATTGCGTTTGCGCTCGGCGGGATTCCCGCGCGAGGTGTAGCGATTGCCTCGTCGCGTCACTTCGGGCACCATCGGCGGCGCAGGGAGGAAGAAGAATGAAACGCTGGCCCGTCGTGGCCGCGCTTGGCGTTGATTTTCGCATTGGCGGCGGGCGCGCCGCCGCGCATGCGCGCTCGATCACATCAAGATCAATTACGTCGAGCCCGCGCCTTATTACGCGCCGCTCTTCCTCGCGATCGACAAGGGCTATTTCGCCGCGGACGGTATTGAGGCCGAGTTGGTGCAGGCGGGCGGCGGCGTCGCGACGCCGGCGCTGATCGCCGGCGATCTCGATTTCAGCACCTCGGGCTCGGTCGCGATCAGCGCGATCCTCAAAGGCGCGAAGCTCCGCGTGCTCTTCGTCACCAGCGACCGGCCGGCTTTCGAGGTCTGGGCGCAGCCCGACGATCAAGACGCTCGAGGATCTCAAAGGCAAGCAAGTCGGCATCATCAGCCGCGGCGACACCAGCGAGATCGCGTTTCGCTATTACCTCACCAATCACAAGCTGCCGGGCGATTTCGTCGCCTATACGCCGCTCGGCACCGGCGTCGCGCGTATCGCCGGCATCGCCTCGGGCACGTATGCGGCGTCGCTGCTCGGCGTCAACGAGATGGAAGAGCTCAAAGCGTCCGGCAAGTTCGAGCGGCTGCATCTCCTCGCCGATCTGACGAAAGATGTGCACATGGTGTTCAGCGGCCTCGCCGCGCGCGATGCGGTGATCGCCGAGAAGCCCGATCTCGTGCGCCGCGTGCTGCGCGGCATCCTCAAAGGCATGGCGCATACCAAAGCCTCGCGCGCCGATGCGATCGCGGCGATGGTCGCGCATGGCGCGGGCGATCGCCAAGCAAGCCGCCGCGCAATATGATTCGAGCGTCGGGCTGCTCGATTCGACCGGCACCACCTCGCTGCAGAACGAGAATGTCGAGCTGGAAGCTGCGCGGCGATCTCCTGAGCATTCCGCGCGCGCAATTGAAGAAATCGAGCCGAGGTCTTCGACTTCGGCTTCGTCGCAGAAGGCGGCCGCAGCTCAAGGCGGAAAATTGGCAACCGAGGATCAGTAAACCCGAATGATGAAACGCATCGCTCTCGTTCTTGTCTCTTCGCTTTGTCCCTCGCCGCTGCCGGCGCTCGCCGCCGACAAGGTGAAGATCACCTATCGTCGTGCCGATGACCGAGTATGCCGATCTCCTGCTCGGCTCGACGACGGCTATTTCACCGACGAAGGGCATCGATGTCGAGCTGGTGCAGGCGGGCGGCGGCGTGGCGACGCCGGCGCTCATCGCCGGCGATCTGCAATTCTCCGGCTCGCCGGCCGCGGCGATCAGCGCGATCCTCAAAGGCGCCAAGCTCAAGGTGCTCTTCATCACCAACGATCACGCCGCCTATCAGCTTTGGGCGCGCGCCGACATCAAGACGATCGCGGATCTCAAGGGCCAAGCCGGTCGGCGTCATCACGCCGCGGCGACACGACCGAGATCGCGATGCGCTATTACCTCGTGAAGCACAGGCTTCCCGTCGGATTACGTCTCCTTCACGCCGCTCGGCACCGGCACGGCGCGGCTTGCGTCGCTCACCTCGGGCGCCTATCCGGCGACCCTCGCTCGATGCGCATCGAGACGGCGCAGCTCAAAGCCGCGGGCCGCGACGAGGGGCTTCATCATGCTCGTCGATTTCCGCCACGATCGTGCACATGACCTTCAGCGGCATCGCCACCACCGATGCGCTGATCGCTCAGAATCCCGATCTCGTGCGCCGCGCGATGCGCGCCGCATTCAAGGGCATCGCGCTATGCGAAGAGCGTACGCGAGACGACGATCGAATTCGATCGATGCAGCACGGCAACCCCGACCGCAAGAATCGCCGGCGTCGATTACGACGCGACCACGCCCGAGCTGACCGATACCGGCACGATGCCGGATCGAGGATCAGCTTTCGAGCTTGAAGCTGCGCGGCGAGATGCTCGGCGTGCCGGACAAAACCGATCGCGAATGTCTTCGATTTCAGCTTCGTCGATAAAGCCGCCGCCGAGCTCAAGGCGGAAAACTGGAAACCGAAAACGGGAAGTCGCATCGCCATGAAACGTCTTGCTCTTGCGCTTGCCGCCGCGCTGGTCGCCGCGGCATTTATGGGTAATTCCGAGGTGGCCTACGCGCTCGACCATGTAAAGATGTCGCTACGTCGTGCCGACGGTGCAATTACGGCTGCGCTCTTCGTTGCCGTCGATAAGGGCTATTTCGCGCAGGAAGGCATCGAGGTCGAGACTCGTGCAGGCGGGCGGCGGCGTCGCGACGCCGGCGCTGATCTCGGGCGATCTGCAATTCTCGGGCTCGCCCTCGGTCGCGCTCAGCGCCGATATGAAAGGCGCAAAGCTCAAGGCGATCTTCGTCGGCTCGGACCAATCGGGCTTCCAGCTCTGGGTCCAGCCCGAGATCAAGAAATTCGAGGATCTGAAGGGCAAGCAGATCGGCATCATCAGCCGCGGCGACACGACCGAGATCGGTCTGCGCTATATCCTCGCCAAGCGCAATCTGCCCGCTGATTTCCTCGCCTATACGCCGCTCGGCACCGGCATCGCGCGCGCTCGCCGCGCTCGAATCGGGCAACTTCCCGGGCGCGCTGATCGATACCAGCGAGGTCGCCGGATATGAAGAAGGCGAACAAGATCGGCAAGCTGCACCTGCTGATCGACCTCAATCAAGAGGTTCATATGATCTTCGGCGGCTATGCGACGTCGGATGCGCTGATCACCAAGAACCGCGCCCTGGTCGAGCGGACCGTGCGCGCGTTGATGAAGGGTCTCGCCGTCGTGCGCGGCGATCGCGCGTCGACCGTCGCCTCGCTGGTGAAGCATGGCTCGAGCCCGGATGCCGCCGGCCAGGATTACACCGATTTCGCGCGATACGATGTCGCCGACCGCGGTGACGAGCGATGCCGATCAGGCGCTCGAGCTCGAAGTGCGCGCCGAGATGCTCGGCGTCGATCCCAAGACCTTGGCGCCGCCTTCGGCCTTCTTCGATTTCAGCTTCGTCAAGGAGGCGGCCGCTCAACTGAAGAAAGAGAATTGGAAACCGTGAGACATGGTGTGGTGGTCCCCCCTCCCTAACCCTCCCCCTCAAGGGGGGAGGGGACTACAGGCTCACTCTCGGGCGCAAAAACTCGAAATCCCCTCCCCCCTTGAGGGGGAGGGCTAGGGTGGGAGGCGTTTACAGACTCATCATCTCTCTCATCGCGCTCTCCTCACGACCGCCACCGCGCACGCCGCCGACAAGGTCAGACTCTCCTATGTGCTGAGCTCGGTCGAATATGCCGACGACTTCCTCGCCATCGACAAGGGCTATTTCAAGGAAGAAGGCATCGATATCGATCTGCAGCAGGCGGGCGGCGGCGCGGCGGTGCCGGCGCTGATCTCGGGCGATATCGATTTCACCGGCTCGGGCTCGGTCGCGATCAGCGCGATCCTCAAAGGCGCGAAGCTCAAAGTGCTGCTCGTCGTCGACGCGCATCCGGCGATGCAGATCTGGGCGCAGCCCGCGGTCAAAAGCTTCGCCGATCTCAAGGGCAAGCCGATCGGCATCATCAGCCGCGGCGACACGACCGAGATCGCGATCCGCTACTACCTCGCCAAGCACAAATTGCCCGAGGATTACGTCTCCTATACGCCGCTCGGCGCCGGCGTCACGCGCTTCGCGGCGATCGCCTCGGGCAGTTTCCCGGCGGCGCTGGTCAATGCCAGCGAGGTCGAGCAGATGCGCGCGACCGGCAAGCTCGGCGATCTCCATCGCATTGTCGATCTCCGGCAAGAGATCACGATGGCCTATAACGCGCTCGCGACCTCCGATGCGCTGATCGCCAAGAATCCCGATCTCGTCCACCGCATGGTGCGCGCGATGCTGAAAGGCGTGCTGAATGTGAAAGCCTCGCGCGCCGACACGATCGCGACGCTGCTGAAGCACGGCCAAAGCAATGCCGAAGCGATCGGCATCGAATACGACAATCTCATCAATTCGCTGACCGATACCGGCACCATGCCGAAAGACGCGCAGGCGCTCGACGTGTCGCTGCGCTCGGAAATGCTCGGCGTGCCGAAGGACAAGGCGCCGCCGCCGTCCGGCGTGTTCGATTTCAGCTTTGCCGAGAAGGCGCTCGCCGAATTGAAGGCGGCACATTGGCAGCCGCCGAAGTAAGGTAGAGCCATGGTCCGGGAAACACCGCGCTCGCGCGCCGGCAACACGCGCAACGATCCATCGGCGCCGATCCTCATCATGGGCGGCAGCTATGCCAAGCGCTCGGCGACGACGGTGCTGATGCGCTACACCGCGAAGCTCTTCGAGGAGCGCGGCATGCCCTACGCGCTGCTGCCGCTCGGCGCGCTCGATCTGCCTTTCTATCATCCCGATTTGCACGAGAAGGAATGCCCGCCGGCGGAGTTTCTGCTCGGCGCGTTCCGCAAAGCGCGCGCCTTCGTCTGGTGCACGCCTTCCTATCACTACAGCATCAGCGGTGCGTTCAAGAACGCGATCGATTTCCTCGAGCTCACCGCCGATGACGATCCGCCCTATCTCGGCGGGCGGATCGTCGGCCTCATCGCTTCGTCCTCGGGGCCGATCGCGGCGGTGCATGCGATCGGCGCGATGGAGCAGATCGTCCATGCGCTGCGCGGCTATGTCGTGCCGGCGACGGCGCCGATCGGCCCGGTCAGAGGCGCGGTCGATACCGAGGCCGGCGTGATCAGGGACGAGCGCACCAAGCTGAAACTGGTCCAGATGGTCGAGGAGATGCGCGATGCGTTGGCGGTTCGGGCGTAGCGACCATTCCTCAGTCCGTCATTCCCGCGGAAGCGGGAATCCAGGACAACGTCTGCGTTGGCGGCTCTGGACCCCCGCTTTCGCGGGGGTGACGTTGTTTTTGTTGGCATGCGTTAACGCCCATGCCGAGGACAAAATCCGCTTCTCTTATGTCGTGCCGACGATCGACTACACGCCCCTGCTGGTCGCGATCGACAAGGGCTATTTCGGCGAGGAAGGCATCGCGGTCGAGCTGGTGCAGGCGCAAGGCGGCATCGCGACGCCGGCGCTGATCTCGGGCGATCTCGATTTCAGCGGCTCGTCCTCGGCAGCGATCAGCGCGGTGCTCAAAGGCGCGCATCTGAAAGTGCTGACCACCGGCGAGGATCATTCGGCCTATGAGCTTTGGGTCAAGCCCGGCATCACCAGCCTCGAGCAATTGAAGGGCCAGCAGGTCGGCGTCATCAGCCGCGGCGACACCACCGAGATCAGCTTGCGCTACGTGTTGGCGCAGCGTCATCTGCCGGACGATTTCGTCTCCTTCACGCCGCTCGGCGCGACGGCGGCGCGCGTCGCCGCGCTGATCACCGGCAATTTCCCGGCGGCGGTGATCGACGGCGGCGAGAGCTCCGACATCGAGGCGCTGCAGAAATCGGGCAAGCTCAGGATGCTGATCGACATGCATGCGAGCGTGAAGATGGTGCTGTCGGGCTTCGCCACCTCGGACGCGCTCATCGCGAAGAACCCCGATCTCGTCCGCCGCACCATGCGCGCGATCTATAAGGGCACGTCCACGGTCAAAGCGCATCCGCAAGCGGCGGTCGACAGCATGGTGAAGCACGGGCTCGACAAGGGCGCGGCGGAATTCTCGGCCAGGGAATTCGTGCCCGGCATGCTCGCCGCGGGCAGCGTGCCGCGCGAGTTGCAGGAGAACGAGCTGAAGCTGCGCGGCGAGATGCTTAGCCTGCCGCCGAACAAGGTGCTGCCGCCGGAGCAGGTGTTCGATTACAGCTTCATCTTGAAAGCGGCCGAAGAGCTCAAAGCCGAAGGCTGGAAATCGAAGCCCTAATTCCCATCGTCATTGCGAGGGACAACCCGGCCAATCGCTCTTCGCGATGACCCCTTCGGGTTCACGCGCGAAGAGCGCGTGAACGGGTTGTCAGCGACGAAGCAATCCAGAGCGTCATGTGTGGCCCTGGATTGCTTCGCTTCGCTCGCAATGACGATGTGGTTTCGCTAGGCCCTAACAAATTTCACTTTGTTGGAGCCGCGAATTAAAAATGCATCGTAGCCGGCGGCGCGCCAAGCCTCTCTTTGTGACCGCCCAGGTGCCTGCTGATTTGCCCACCACTGGGGGCGATCAGCGCTAGCCGGTAATTTGGAAGCCAATATTTTTTCGATCTCTCTGAGCGTGAGCACAATCTCTTTTAGCCTAAACGCCGATAGGTAGTCGCGAAGTGGATCGTATTTCGACATGGATGCCGCTTCCAGCATTCGGCGACACCTACTATTCCATCTTCGAAATCCGCGATAGTTCAGTTGAAGCGCTGACTGACAATTTGTCGCACTTCGCTAAACGCTCATCTCGTTTCGGATCTGCTGCCGGAACGCTTCGATCGGCACAGGCTGGCCTTTGCGGTCGACGAACCAGAATTCCCAGCCGTTGCACGAGGGCGCGCCTTGCACCTCGGCGGCGACCTGATGGATCGACCCTTTTGAATCGGCTGAGATCAGCGTGCCGTCGGGCCGGACTTTCGCGGTCCAGCGCCGGCGCGCGTCGAACAGCACTTCGCCGGGCTTCAAGAGGCCGCGCTCGATCAGGCTGCCGAAAGGCACGCGCGGCGCCGAATTCTTCTCTTGCGTCGTCGCGATCTCCTCGCCCTGGCCGGGCTCGATCGCGGCGATGCGCTCGCGCGCGACTGCGATGTATTCCTCGTTCCGCTCGATGCCGATCCATTGCCGGCCGAGGCGGCGCGCCACCGCGCCGGTGGTGCCGGTGCCGAAGAAAGGATCGAGCACGATGTCGCCGGGCTTCGACGAGGCGAGCAGCACGCGGTGCAGCAGCGCCTCGGGCTTCTGCGTCGGATGCGCCTTCTTGCCGTCGCGCTTCAAGCGCTCCTGGCCGCCGCAAAGCGGGATCAGCCAGTCGCTGCGCATCTGCACGCCTTCGTTCAGCGCCTTCATCGCCTGGTAATTGAAGGTGTAGCGGCTGGTCTGCGATTTCGCGCACCACAGCATGGTCTCATGCGCATTGGTGAAGCGCCGGCCGCGGAAATTCGGCATCGGGTTGGTCTTGCGCCAGACGATGTCGTTCAGCACCCAATAGCCGAGATCCTGGAGGATCGTGCCGACGCGGTAGATGTTGTGATAGGAGCCGATGACCCAAAGCGTGCCGTCGGGCTTCAGGACGCGGCGCGCGGCGGCGAGCCAGTCGCGGGTGAAGCGGTCATAAGTCGCGAAATCGGCGAATTTGTCCCAATCTTCCTCGACGCCGTCGACCCGGCTGTTGTCGGGTCGGGTGAGCTCGCCGGCGAGCTGGAGATTGTAGGGCGGATCGGCGAAGACGAGATCGACCAATTCCTCGGGCAGCCGCTCCATCGCCGAAATGCAATCGCCGGCGATGATCGTGCCGTCCTCGATCGCGGTGCCGTCGCGCGCGGTGCCGTCACGGCCCGCCCCATCGCGAATAGATGGCCCGCTACCGGCCAATCCCCCATAACGTTCCCCATGGGGTCAGGAGTTCTGAGGCTCGCAACTCGGCGCGTCAACAGGAATATTTCAGGAGTCAGAGAGACTTAGTCGGCCAAGCTCTCATCGAAGACGAGGCTGAGCTGCAAGGGCGCGAAAGTCATGCGGTGATGCCGGGTCGGGCCGAGCGCCAGGATCGCGGCGCGATGCTCCTCGGTGCCGTAGCCGACATTGGTCATCCAGCCATAGCCGGCGTAGCGCTGGGCGAGGGCGCGCATCAGCCGGTCGCGCGTCGTCTTGGCGATCACCGAAGCCGCGGCGATCGAGAGCGAAAGCCCGTCGCCGCCGATCACGGTCTTCACGGGGCAAGGCATCGGCGGCGGCTGGTTGCCGTCGATCAGCGCGATATCGGGCATGAGCCCCAAGCGCAGCAGCGCGCGGCGCATCGCGACGAAGGTCGCTTGCAGGATGTTGATGCGCTCGATCTCGCGTACGCTCGCCGCGCCGATTCCGATCTTGATGGCGCATTGCCGGATCATCAGCGCGAATTCCTCGCGCTCCTCGGCGTTGAGCTTTTTCGAATCGTCGAGTTCGGCGCGCAGCCGGCGCGGGATCTTCTTGCGGTCGAGGATCACCGCGGCCGCGACCACCGGCCCGGCCAGCGGCCCGCGTCCCGCTTCGTCGATGCCGCAGACGATGCCGTTGCAGCCGCGCTCCAATGCGAAATCGGGCATTCCCCCAGCGACCCTTTCTTAGCCGCGCCCTTTTCTCACGTTTCGACGGTCAAGGTGCTGCCGATCGCGAGACCAAGCCGATCGGCGGCGCGGCCGCGATTGACCGCGATCTCGACCAGGCCGTTCGAATTCTCATACCAAAAGGCGGTGCCCTCGGGCACGGCGGAAAAAGTCGCGGCGGGGGTAACCCGAGTCTTATCCCCAAGAATCAGCGTCGCGGCTTTGGGAACGGCGCTGGCGCGCAGCCCGGTCATGGCGTTGCCGTAATGGTCGATATAGACGATCTCGGAAAGTTCATCCGGCCAATCGCTGTAGCGATTGGCCATGCGGGCGCGCGCAGGCGGCCGCTCGGCGCGTGCCAGCATCGCCGCGACCGGCGCGAAAAGATCGCGGCCGTGGAAGCTGGCGGAGAGCTTGGGCGGCTGCCAGGTGATCTCGTAACAATGCGCGTTTTGCGCGCGCCGCAAAATCAATTCGAACAGCCCGTTCTCCGGCCCGACGAACCAGCGGCGATCGGCCTCGATCATCAGCGGCGCGCGCTTTCCGCCGACGCCGGGATCGACAACGCAGAGGAAGATCGTGCCGGGCGGAAACCACTCGGCATAGGCCGCCAGAAGATAGGCGCCGGCGCGCGGATTGCCGGCCGGCGCGTCGGCGAAGAGATCGATGATCTCCGTCTGCGGCGCCTCGCGGCGCAGCACGGCTTTCATCTGGCCGGTGTAAGGCCCGGCGAGTCCGAAATCGGTGAAGAGGACGATCATCGTATGAGCTCTCAGCCCGTCGGCTTTAAGCGATAAGCTTTCACGCGACCATGTCTTTGGCTTATAGCTTAGAGCCAAGAGCTAAAAGCTACGATGGCCGCAACCGAGTCGCTGCACGCGAAACCCAAGCTCCCGCCGCTGCATCACACTTTGCTCGGCGTGGCGGCGCATCTCGTGCCGCCGCGGCCGGGGATGGTGGCGAGCGCGCTTAAAGCCGCGCCGCGCGGCGACGGCCATCCGGTCATCGTCGTGCCGTCCTTCTTGCGCGGCGACGGGCACACCGCGCCGCTGCGGCGCTTCCTCGCCGGTTGCGGTTATGCGGTCTACGGCTGGGGCCTCGGCACCAATCTCGGGCCGACCGCTGCGGCGCTCGACGGGATCGAGATGCTGCTCGGCGCCGTCCATCGCCGCCACGGCCGCAAGGTGACGCTGATCGGCCATAGCCTCGGCGGCGTGATCGCGCGCGAGCTGGCGAAACAGCATCCCGATCAGGTGCGGCAATTGCTGGTGCTGGCGAGTCCGATCCGCCTGCCGACCGCCAGCCCGCTGGAGCCGGTCTATAAGCTGCTCACGCGCTGGCACAGCGTCGATCCGGCAGGCTCGATCGCCGAGTTCAACACGCCGCCCGATGTGCCGGTGACCGCGATCTATACGAAGAGCGATGGCATCGTCGCCTGGCAAAGCTGTCGCGAGATCGAAGGCGCGTGCGCGAGAGCATCGAGGTGCGCGGCGCGCACGGCACGATGGTGCGCAACCCCGCCGCCTGGCGCATCGTCGCCGACCGCCTCGCCCAGCGCGAAGGCGAATGGCGGGCTTACAAGGCCCCGTAGTCCACGAAGTCGTCATGGCCGGGCTCGTCCCGGCCATCCACGCGTTTCTCACAAAGACAAAGACGTAGATGCCCGGAACAAGTCCGGGCATGACGCTCGAGTTGTGTATCCGGCGCTTAAAACAAACTGAGCTGCGCGGTTTCTTTCTTCTCGCGCCGGCACCTGGAAGAGCGAGCAGTCGAGGCGGCGGTTGTCGCGCTTCTTGTCGAGGCCGAGGCGATGGCAGGCGGCCTCATGGCGGATGCGCAGCATCTCGGCGTAGGGGCCGGTGCCGATCATGCGCGTGCCCCATTCCGATTGATAGGCCTTGCCGTCGCGGCTCTGCTTGATGAGCGACATCACATGCTTGGCCTTGCCGGGGAAATTCGCCTGCAGCCATTCCTCGAAGAGGCCGGCGAGCTCCAGCGGCAGGCGCAGCATCACGTATCCGGCGGAGCAGACGCCGCGCGCTACCGCGGCTTCGAGAATGGATTCGAGCTCGGCATCGTTGAGCGCCGGGATCATCGGCGCCGCCATCACCGCGGTCGGAATGCCGGCGCTCGGCCAGCGCCTCGATCGTCTCCAGCCGGCGCTCGGGCGTTGCGGCGCGCGGCTCCATCCTGCGCGCGAGATTGCGATCGAGCGTCGTCACCGAGACCGCGGCGCTGCAGAGATGGTCGCGCGCCATCGCCGCAAGGATGTCGATGTCGCGCTGGATGAGCGCGGATTTGGTGAGCAGCGTCACCGGATGGCGGAATTCCGCGAGCACTTCGAGGATGCGCCGCGTCAGGCCGAGCTTTCGCTCGATCGGCTGATAGGCATCGGTGTTGATGCCGAGTGCGATCGGCTTCGGCTTGTAGGACGGCTTCGAGAGCTCGGCGCGCAGCAGCGCCGGTGCGTCTTCTTTGACGAAGATGCGGCTCTCGAAATCGAGGCCGGGCGACAGGCCGAGATAGGCATGGGTCGGCCGGGCGAAGCAGTAGATGCAGCCATGCTCGCAGCCGCGATAGGGATTGATCGAGCGGTCGAAGCCGACATCGGGCGAGTTGTTGCGCGCGATGACGGTTTTCGATGTGTCGCGCAGATACTGCGTCTCGAGCGGCGGCGCTTCTTCGTCGGCGATTCCCCAGCCATCGTCGATCGCGACATGCGTGCCGCGCTCGAACCGGCCGTCGGCATTGCTGATCGCGCCGCGGCCCCTTTGGGGGGGAACGCGGGGCGGAGGGAAGGGCCTCATCCATGAAACTAATATTGGCTCGCAATCGGAACAAATCAAGAACTTACCGAGCCGAGGGTAACGGTAAATGACGGAAACAACAGCGAAAACCTATTCTCCTGAAGCGTGGGGAAACGAGGCCGGCGGCGGCGCTTTTTCAGTAACTTGCACAACAATTGGCTTGGTCGCAAATTTTTGGAAAACGTAGCACGAACAAACTGTTCAATGGGTTATCACGCGCGGCGAAGCCGTTTTGCCACCGGTTGTTGTGCGTAGCGGGTTCAGCCGGCTTTGACCGGCTATTGCAGATGCTCCTGCAGCCGCGGCATCAGCTCGACGAGGTTGCAGGGACGATGCCGGTTGTCGAGCTGGTGCTTGATGATGTCGTCCCAGCCGTCGCGGCAGGCGCTGGGCGAGCCGGGCAGGGCGAAGAGATAGGTGCCGCCGGCAACGCCGGCGGTGGCGCGGCTCTGGATCGTCGAGGTGCCGACCTTCTGATAGGAGAGGAAGCGGAAGAGCTCGCCGAAGCCGGCGATCTCTTTCTCATAGACCTCGTGGAACGCTTCCGGCGTGACGTCGCGGCCGGTGACGCCGGTGCCGCCGGTCGAGATCACGACATCGATCGCCGGATCCGCGATCCAGACTTTGAGCTGGGCGACGATCGCCGCTTTGTCGTCGCGTACGATCTTGCGCGCTCGCGAGCTTGTGGCCGTCGCGGGCGAGCATGTCGATCAGCGCCTGGCCGGATTTGTCATCCGCCTCGGTGCGCGTGTCCGAGATCGTCAGGATCGCGATGTTGACGGGGAGAAAAGGCCGGGTTTCGTCAATTCTGCCTGGCATAGAGGCCGTCACCGCTTTGAACGGCGGCGCTCCTGCGTCGTCGCGCCGTCATAAGCGGTATAGGTCGGCCATTTACCGCGCGGCAAGCGCGTCGAGATCGGGCATCGGCTGGCCCAGACGCTGGCGGTAGATCCAGTAATTCGTCAGCACTTTCTGGGTGAAGACGCGCGCCTCTTTCGAGGGCATGCTTTCGATGAAGAGCAGCGGGTCGTCGCGCAGTTCGGGATGTGCTGCTTCCCAGCGCGCGGTCGCCGTCGGCCCCTGGTTATAGGACGCGGCGAAGAGGATCAGATTGTTGCTGATATGCGGGTCGCGCAGCAGGACCTTCACATATTCCTGCGCCAGCATGAGGTTGTATTCGGGGTCGTTGAGCGCGGCGCGCTCTGTCTTGCTGTTGCGCTTGCCGAGCGGTGCGCCGGTCGATTTCCGCCATCGAACGCGCGGTCGAGGGCATGAGCTGCATCAGCCCGGTGGCGCCGGCATGGCTCTGCGCGTCCGGGCGTGAATTGCAATTCCTGGCGCATCAGCGCGTAGAGCAGGGCGCGGTCGACGGTGAAGCCGCCGATCGGCTCCCAGCGCGGCACCGGATAGAGCGCGACTTCGCGGCTCTTGTCCGTATCGCCGAGGAGGCCGGCGAGGCGGATGCTGACGTCCGGCAGATTGGCGCGATCGGCCAGCGCGGCGAGGGATTGCAGCAGGCTCGACGAGGCATGGGATCGGCGAGGTGGCGCAACTCGGTCGCGGCAAGGCCGTCCTGGCCGATCGCGATCAGCGCCAGCACGCGCCGGCCGCCATCGATGCCGACGACAAGCTGCGCGTCGAATTGCGGTGAAAGGATCGGCGTCGAAAGACGGATCGCGGTCGACACCCATGAGATGCCGCGCCAGCATGCCGTAGAAGGTGCGCGGGTTCTCGGCGGCGATCTTCAGCCAATAGCCGTAATTCTCCGGCCGTTGCGCCTTGAGCTCGACTCGCGCGGCCCAGAAGGCGGCGGCGGATTTGACCCAGGCCGATTGGCCGCTGCTGCGCGCCAAGGCCTGGAAATGGCCGCGCGCCTCATCGAGCCGGCCAAGCCGCCAGGCGGCGAGGCCGGCATTCCAATCGGCAACGGGCGCGTAAGCCGCGGTCTCGTTGCTCGCGCTCATGGTCAGCGCGGCTTGCGGCTCGCCCTGGGCGAGATAGCCCTCGGCGATCGCCGCGCGCAGATCGTCGCGCGTGTCGCTGTCGATCAGAAGCTTCGCTTCCTTGCCGGCGAGCAGCAGCTCGGCGCGCCGCGGATCCTTGGCAGCGAGGTCGTTGATCTGCCTCTCGAGGGCTTCGGCGCGATGCGCGATCGCCGGCAGTAAAGTCTGGAGCTGCTTGCCGCTGCCGATTGTCGGCACGGGCGACAGATCGTTGCCGTCGTTAGAATTGCCGTTCGCCGACACCGACGGGCGGGGCGGCGAGGCGACGCCGTCCGGCTGTCGCTTCATCGCCAGGGCGTAGATCGCCTTGGCGTCCGGCTCGTCGCCGTAGTGCTGAAGCCAGTCGACCAGCTCGGCATAGCTCGCCGGATAGGAGGCGGCGCGGTAGCGCTGCGACAGCGACCTCGCCGAGCAGCAGCTTGTCGCGGAGACCAGCGATCTCGCGATCGGCGTCTTGCCAGCGTTCGTATTGCTGCAGCGCAAAGATATGGCGGTAACGGGTGATGTCGTCGGCGCTCAGCACTGCCGGAAGATCGGCTTCGCGTAAAACTGAATCGCCAGGTGTTAACGATGCGGTGCGAAGCTGCTGTGCGGAGGCCGCGGGGAGTCGTTAAGGCAAAGCCGGTGAACGCAAGAATAATCCACAGGCTGTGCAAAGTCCTGAGACCCGTTTTATGGGCTGCCCCCCTTATCATGACCAAACGACATAACTATCCCCGCGCCGGATGGCAAGAAAAAATTAACACATGGTAAATCACGTTTTTGTCTATAATCAAAGCCGATAAAGATTACTTCAAATTTTCTGAATCTGATTTATCTTTGACTGTAGTTCTAAAAAATCGCGCCAAGTTTCACTTTTGCGGGCGGGGGTTCGCAACAAAAACGACGGGTGATAGGTAGTCAAAGCCGGAACGGGGTTGTCGAGGCCGGGCACGGGCAGGTCGAACCATTTGCCGCGCAGTTTGGTGATGCCTTCGGCCCGTCCGAGGATCGCGCTTGTCGCGGTGCCACCGCTCAGCAACACGATGCGCGGCATGCCGAGCGCGATGTGACGCCAGACGAAAGGCAGGCACAGCGCGATCTCGGCTTCGGTCGGCTTACGATTGCCGGGTGGCCGCCAGAACAGGACGTTGGTGATGTAGACGTTGCGCTGTCGGTCGAGCCCGATCGCCGCCAGCATCCGATCGAGCAACTGGCCGCTGCGGCCGACGAAGGGCTTGCCGTGCCGGTCTTCATCGGCGCCGGGCGCTTCGCCGATCACCATCACCGGCGCCTGCGGCGTGCCATCGGCGAAGACGGTATGCGTCGCCGTCTTCCTGAGCGCGCAGCCCTCGAAAGAAGAGACCGCTGCCTCGAGCTCGGCCAGCGTGGTCGCTGCTTCCGCCAACTTGCGCGCGCCGGCGATCTCATTGCTGGCGGGGACGATTGGATTGGCGATGGGCGGCCGGACAAGGGCGGGCGCGCCAAGCGGCGGCGGCGTTAGGGATGGCGTTGGCCGGGGCGCGGGGTTTGGCGCCGCGGCGACCGCTGCCGGCCGGGGCGGTGGCGGGGCAAAGCTGTCATGCGGAATCTCGCCGATCGCCTCATCGATCCCCATCGCGACATACCAGTCGAGCAGCGCGGCGAGCTGTTGCCTTTCGGTCATGGTCAAAGCCTAGCACCTTGCACCGGCCATCTTCTATCGCGGGCGCCTTCGATCGCTGCCCTTCTTTCGCCGGGACGATCCCCTATAGTCCCGCGCCCATGGAACGCGAGCGGATGGAATACGACGTGGTGGTGGTCGGAGCGGGCCCGGCCGGCCTCTCTGCCGCCATCCGCCTGAAGCAGCTCGCGGCCGAAGAAAGCACCGAGATCTCGGTCTGCGTCATCGAGAAGGGCTCCGAGGTCGGCGCCCATATTCTCTCCGGCGCCGTGTTCGAGCCGCGCGCGCTCGACGAGCTGTTTCCCGATTGGAAAGAGCGCGGTGCGCCGCTGGCGACGCCGGCGACCGACGACCGCTTTCTCTTTCTGAACCAGAGCCGCGCCTTTCGCCTGCCGACGCCGCCGCAGATGCATAACCACGGCAATTACATCATCAGCCTCGGCAATCTCTGTCGCTGGCTTGCCAAAGAGGCCGAGGCGCTCGGTGTCGAGATCTATCCCGGCTTCGCCGGCGCCGAAGTGCTGTTCGACGAGAGCGGCCGAGTTCGCGGTGTCGCGACCGGCGCGCAAGGCGTCGGCAAGGACGGCGCAGCCGAGCGCGAATTTCCAGCCCGGCGTCGAGCTTTGCGCCAAGGAGACGCTGTTCGCCGAAGGCTGCCGCGGCTCGCTGACCAAGCAACTCGTCGAGCGCTTCAAGCTGCGCGAGGCAAGCGGGCCGCAGACCTATGGCATCGGCATCAAGGAGCTCTGGGAGGTCGATGCCGCCCAGCATCACCCTGGGCGTGTGATCCATAGTGTCGGCTGGCCGCTCGATCAGGCGACCTATGGCGGCTCGTTCCTCTATCACCTCGAGAATCGCCAGGTCGCGGTCGGTTTCGTCGTCGGCCTCGATTACAAGAACCCATTCCTTAGCCCGTTCGAGGAGTTCCAGCGCTTCAAGACGCATCCGGCGATCCGCCCGATCTTTGTCGGCGGGCGGCGCATCTCCTACGGCGCGCGTGCCCTCAACGAGGGCGGCTACCAGGCGATCCCGCGTCTCTCTTTTCCCGGCGGGCTGGTGATCGGCTGCGCTGCCGGCTTCCTCAATGTCGCGAAGATCAAGGGCAGCCACACGGCGATGAAATCGGGCATGGTCGCGGCCGAGACCGTGCTGCGCCGGCTCTCGGGCGATCTCACGGCCGATTATCGCGCCGCTCTCGCTGGTTCTTGGGTGTGGCCCGAGCTTTACGCGGTGCGCAATATCCGGCCAGGCTTCCGCTGGGGGCTATGGCTTGGCCTCGCCCATGCCGCGCTCGATACATACATCTTCCGCGGCCGGGCGCCCTGGACGATGAGCCATACCGCCGACCATCTCCATCTCGACCGTGCCGGCGCGGCGCGCCGGATCGCCTATCCCAAGCCCGATGGCACGGTGAGCTTCGACCGGCTGTCCTCGGTCTTCATCTCCAACACCAATCACGAAGAGAATCAGCCACCGCATCTGAAGCTGCGCGATCCGGCCAAGGCGATCGACATCAATTACGATCTCTACGACTCGCCGGAGCAGCGTTATTGCCCGGCGGGCGTCTATGAGATCGTTAAGGACGGGTCGGGCAAGCCGCGGCTGCAGATCAACGCGCCGAACTGCGTCCATTGCAAAACCTGCGACATCAAGGATCCGACTCAGAATATCGATTGGGTCGTGCCCGAAGGCGGCGGCGGGCCGAATTATCCAAATATGTGAACGCACTCTCTGGTGCATCCGCATGATTTTCTGCCTACACTCGACGCGCGTGGAAACGAATAGGATTTGGGTTTGAGAAGCGTCTATCGGCTCGTCCCGGCGTTCACTGTGACCCTTTTGGCAGGCTGTGCCACCAGCGACGCGCGCAACCCGCCGGCCCGCACCGCAAAGTGCACTCGGCAGCTATCTCGCCGCCCAGCATGCGCAGACCGTTCACGACTATGGCGACGCGGCGAATTTTCTCGAACGTGCTCTCGCCGGCGATCCCGGCAATTACGATCTCGTGCGGCATGTCTTCCTGCTGCGCGTCTCCGAAGGACGGGTGGAAGAACTCCGTGCCGCTGGCGCAGCGCATCATCGATATCGATGGCCGCTCCGGTCTGCCCGGGCTCGTGCTGCTCGAGCAGGCGCTGAAAGCCGGCAAATACGATGAGGCCGTGAACCAGGGGCAAGCAATGCCGCGCGAGGGCGCGCAGCGTTTCGCCGTGCCATTGATGCTCGCCTGGGCCGAAGCCGGCCGCCATCAATATGGTCCGGCGCTCCAAGCGCTTGATGCGATGAACGGCGTCAATGCCATCGCGCCGCTGCACGATCTCCATACCGCGCTGATCCAGGATTACACCGGTCACGTCGACGAGGCGAAGACATCGTACCAGCACGTCCTCGCGGGGCAGCAAGCGCCGACCTGGCGCGTTGCCGAGCTTGCCGGCAATTTCTTCGAGCGGCACGGCGATGCCGCCGATGCCAGGCAGATCTATCAGCGGGTCGGCAGCCAGCAGGCCACGATCGATGTGGCGACGGCCGGGCTCGATCGCCTGGCGCAAGGCACCGTGCCGCCGCAAGTGATCGCGACGCCGGCTGACGGTGCCGCCGAGGCGCTGTTCGATCTCGCCGGTCTCTTGAATGTGCCGGAAACGATGGATGCGTCGCTGATCTATGCACGGCTCGCGCTCGATCTCTCGCCGCATTTCGCGCTGGCGCAAATGCTGATCGGGGAAATCCGCGACGCGCAGCAGCGCGCCGCCGAAGCGCTCGCGCTCTATCAAGCGGTCGATCCGAAATCGCCCTATTCCTGGATGGCGCAGCTTCGTGCAGCGCTCGAGCTCGATTCGCTCGACCGCACCGATGAAGCGATCGCGCGGCTGAAGGCGCTCGCCGGCGAGCGCCCGACGCGCAGCGAGCCGCTGATCGAACTCGGCGACATTCTGCGCAGCCATAAGCGTTTCGCCGAAGCGGTCGCCGCCTATGACCAGGCCGCCGCGCGCGTCCCCAATCCGCAGGCCGGCGATTGGCGGCTGTTTTACAGCCGCGGCGTTGCCGAAGAACGCTCGGACGACTGGCCGCGCGCCGAAGCCGATCTGAAGAAGGCGCTGGCGCTGCAGCCGAACCAGCCGCTGGTGCTGAACTATCTCGGCTATTCTTGGATCGATAAAGGCCAGAATCTCAACGACGCGCATCGGCATGATCAAGCACGCCGTCGATCTCCGCCCGAATGACGGCTACATCGTCGACAGTCTCGGCTGGGCCTATTTCCGCCTGCATGATTTCGGTCACGCGACTGAATATCTCGAACGCGCGATCGAGCTCCTGCCCGCGGATCCGACGATCAACGATCATTTGGGCGATGCTTATTGGCGCAGCGGGCGTCTCGCCGAGGCGCGCTATCAATGGAAGCGCGCGCTGCAGTTCCAGCCCGAAGCCGATGAGGCCAAAACCATCGAGACCAAGCTCGATCACGGTCTCGGCGCGCTGTCGACATCGACATCGGTCAACGGCGGCTAGCGCGCTCCAATGACGCGAACTTCCGGATCGCGACGCTAGCCATGCCGCGCTGGTGGCCGGCGCCGGCCAAGCTCAATCTCTATCTCCATGTCACCGGCCGCCGCGCCGGACGGCTATCATCTGCTCGATAGCCTCGTCGCCTTCAGCGATATCGGCGACCGGTTGAGCGTCGCGCCGGCGCCGCGGCTGTCGCTCGAGATCACCGGCCCTTTCGCGCGCGATTTGGCGCAAGACGATCCGCAGAAGAATCTCGTCTGGCGTGCCGCCGAAACGCTCGCGGCAAGGCTCGGCCGGGTGCCCGATATCGCGTTGACGCTCGAGAAGAATCTGCCGGTCGCTTCGGGCATCGGCGGCGGCTCGAGCGATGCGGCGGCGGCGCTGAAAGCGCTCGCCGCGCATTGGCAAGCGCCGCTCGACGACCGGGCGCTTTGCGCGATCGCCGCCGAACTCGGCGCCGACGTGCCGGTTTGCGTCGTCGCGCGCGCGTCTTTCTTCGGCGGCATCGGCGACGAGATCGTGTCCGCGCCGGCATTGCCGCCGGCACCTCTGCTCCTGGTCAATCCCGGCATCGCGCTGCCGACGGTATCGGTTTTCCGTGCGCGTCAAGGCGCGTTCTCGCCGTCCGCGCGCTTTGCTTCGACGCCGGCCTCGGTCGGCGGCGCTCGCTTCGCTGCTCGAAGAGCGGCACAACGATCTCACCGCTGCCGCGATCGGCATCGTGCCGGCGATCGGCGATGTGCTGGCGCGGCTCGCGGAACAACCAGGCGCGCTTCTCGCGCGCATGAGCGGCAGCGGCGCGACTTGCTTCGCGCTCTTCGAGGCGACAGCGGCGGCCGAAACCGCCGCTGCATCACTTAAATTGGAGCAGCCGCGCTGGTGGATTGCGGCCGGTAAGCTGACCTAGGGATTGGGTGCCGCGGCTGTGGTGACGGCGCCGGTCGCGAGGCCGTCGACGCTCTTGCTGCTGGTCTTGATCGTTGCCGCGATTTGCTGGGCACGCGCCTGCGCTTCTTTGAGCGTCGCGGGCCCGAGCGTAGAAGCGAGGTGGTCGCGGCGCAGCGTCGCAC
The DNA here is from genome assembly GCA_963731145.1 of uncultured Alphaproteobacteria bacterium. Taxonomy (GTDB): domain Bacteria; phylum Pseudomonadota; class Alphaproteobacteria; order ATCC43930; family CGMCC-115725; genus CAIKMD01. Next base: position 332,598 of record CAVSUX010000001.1, read on the forward strand.
CGGTATCGCCACGCGCGGCGGCCGCGCTGTACCAGGCATAAGCCTCGACTTGCGAGACCGGCACGCCGTCGCCGCGCTCATAGAGCAAACCGAGATTGAACTGCGCGTTGACGACACCGACGGCGGCCGCGCGTTGGAACCATTGCGCTGCCTGGTCCATGCTCTGCCGCACGCCGACGCCGCTCGAGTACGCGACGCCGAGATTGAACGCGGCATTCGCGTTTCCTTGCGTGGCGGCTTTTTGATACCACTGTGCCGCTTCGGCCGGGTCGCGGCCGATGCCGAGGCCGTTTGCCATACATCACGCCGATATTGTATTGCGCTTCGGCGACGCCGTTTTCCGCAGACGTTTTGAATAGCTCCGCCGCGTGCTGATAATCTTGCCGCACGCCCTGGCCGAGCGCGTAGAGCACGCCGAGGCGATATTGCGCGATGGCATCGCCGCTCTTGGCGCGCTCCTCGAGCCACGGCGCGAGCGCTTTCGGATCCGTCGGCGCGACACCATCTTTGTCGCGACGCACCAGGATAGTGCCGCTCGCGGTTTGGGCCGGCTCTGCTTCATGCGGCATCGGCGCTTCGGCGGTCGCGGCTTTGTCTTCCGCCGCCGTCGCGGGTGCCGCGCTCGTTTCGCTGCTCGACGCGGCAGGAGAGACGACGGCCGTCGGCGGCAATGACGTAAGGCTCGATGGTGTGGAATTGTCGCTCGGCGCGGCGGGTGCGCGCGTGCGATCGGGAACCAGATATTGCGCGGTCACGGCGCCGGCGGTGATGGCCAGCGCGATGGCGACGGCGATGGGCGCGAGACGCTTGGTGCCGTTGCGCTTCGACTCGGGCTCGGCGTCGCGCGCGTCGCCCACTTGTGGGGCGCCCTCTTGCTCCTTGGTCTCACCGCAGCGCTGCTGCGCGACGAGATCGGCAATCGTCGTCGCACGACGTATTGAGGCGGTCGGCTCGGCCGGGGCAGCGGCCAGCGGCGCGACCGGCGCGGCAAAAGTCAGCGTGGCGACAGGCATCGCCGGAATGGTCAGCGAGGCCGCAAGGAATGCGCTCGGGCAAGCGCAGCAGATCGCGCGCTCGAGCCATTCCTCGACCGAGAGACAGGCCGCGGCGGCAGCCTGTTCGGCAAGACGCCGCGTCGCGGGATCGATCTGGACGTTTTCCCAAGGATCGACGGCCTCGACGGTGAGCGGCAGAATATCGCGGCTCATGGCTTGCCCTCCGCTCCGGCGGCAATGCGCTGGCGTGCCGCTTCGACGGAAAGGTGCTCGGTGAGGATCGCATCGGCGAGCGCCTCCGGTTGCGGGGCGTCGAGCAGCACGAAAGCGTGCGCGCGTGAGAGCATGCCGGAGCCGATGAGATGACGAACGAGCGGCGGCAGGCCGAGCAGTCGCATACTCTGGACAATGTGCTTGCGGTCGCGGCCGGTCGCGGCGGTGACCGCGGAAACATCGATCGCGTATTCCGTCAGGAGCCGCAGATAGGCTTGCGCCTCATCGATGGCCGAAAGATCATCGCGTTGGCGGTTCTCGGTGAGCGAGGCAAGGATCGCTGCGGCGTCGTCTTGCGTGACGACAATCGCCGGAATTTGCGCGAGACCGACGCGCTGTGCCGCGCGCCACCGGCGATGGCCGCAGACGATCTCATATTGTTCGGGATTGCTCGCCGAGCGGCGTACCGTGACCGGCTGGCGTACGCCGTGGGTTGCGATATCGGCGAGCAGCGTGTCGGGAATATCGTCGCCGCGGCGTGTACCGAGATTGGCAGCGACCATCGCCGCGACGGCCAGCATGGTGGCGTTGGCGGCAAGCGGATGGGGCGTCACCGATGCAGCAACAGGCGGCGCGGCACCCGGCTCCTGTTGTATCGAGGACTGAACCGGCGCCTGTTGCGGGGGTGTAGGCGGCATCGGCTGCGGCCGGTAGGCGCTGATTGGTACAACCGAAAGCGTTGGCGCCGGCATCGGCATGGGCGCGGGTTCGAGGCCCGGCGGCGAGGGGGCGCGCATCTCGCGCGTGAATTCGAGAATGTTCGGCGGCGCGGCCTGGGCCGCAACGTCTTCGGCGGAACAGGTCTCGTTGATGAGCTTGGTGAGCCAGGAGGACAACGGGATATCGGCGCCGAGCGCGGCGGTCTCCGCGGCTTCGCGCGCGCTGGACGAGAGGCGGTCAAGCTGCCATTGGACAGCCGCGGCAGTCATCGCACCGTGCTCCTTACCTCCTCGGGGCCGAGATTATTCGCCCGTCTGGGACGTCCGACCGGCGCGCTCGACATGGGGGTCTTCGCCAAGCCGTTCATCATCTATTCACCATAATTGGCCGGGTATTAACGAAGGGTTGACGCTCAGGGAGAATTGGCCGCGGCCACGGCAGCCGGGCCGCGATGCATTGACGATCGTCCAATCCTCGGAATAACCTGACTAATTCGCGTTGGAGGGATCGCTCATGAGCGAATTGGACGACGCCGCCCGGAAACTGGATCAGGCCGTGCAACGGCTGGAGGTCGCTTCGAAACGGGTCGGCGAGGTTAAGCCGAGCGCCAAGAACGCCGCCGCGATCGCCGAGACGACGGCCGCGGTGGCTGCCAAGCTCGAAGAAGCGATCCTGCGCATCGACCGGCTGCTGGAGGAGTGATGCCGCAAGTCTCGATCATGATTAACGGCCGGTCCTATCCCGTCGCCTGCGATGAGGGCGAGGAAGATCGAATCCGCGAGCCTGGCGCGTCTCATCGACAGCAAGGTCGCGGGCTTTGCCCGTCAGGTCGGCCAAGCCGGCGAGGCGCGTCTCTTGGTGCTGGCGGCGCTGGTCCTCGCCGATGAGCTCACCGAGGCCAATGAGGCGCGCGCGCCTCGGGACGGCAGCCGGCCAGCCGACAATGCCGCCGTCGCGGGCAGCGTCAGCCGTTTGGCGCAGCGCATCGAGGCGGTTGCAGCGCGGCTCGAAATCGTCCCACATATGAGTCTGAGATTGTGGGGCTGCGCGGTGCGTTAGGTCGCAATACCCCGGGGCCGATATGTACCTCTAGGGGACTGTCCCTGACGAAGCCCTGGTTTCGTTACATGGTTCCCACCTGCGTAAGCGGGCCACGAGGGTTTAGCCATGCCGACGGCCGAGGCGGCTCCACTTTCTCTTCCTTCTCTTTCATTCACAATTCCCAGGACGTGACCGGCGATGCGGCTGCTGATCTGCGGTGACATCGTCGGCCGGGCGGCGCGCGAGGCCGTCGCGCCGCAGGTGCCGCGGCTGCGCCGCGAGCTGAAGCTCGATTTCGTCATCGTCAATGGCGAGAACGCAGCGCATGGCTTCGGCATCACCGAGACGATCTGCGCCGAGCTTTATGCCGCCGGCGTCGATGTCATCACCACGGGCAATCACGTCTGGGACCGGCGCGAGATCATGACTTATATCGCCGGCGATCGCGCGGCTGCTGCGGCCGATCAATTTCCCGCCCGGCACGCCCGGCAACGGCTTCGGCATCTATGGCACGATGCCCGGACCGCGCAGTTCTGGTCGTCAACGCCATGGCGCGGCTTTTCATGGATGCGATCGACGATCCCTTCGCCGCGATCGACCGGCTTGCTCGACGACGCATCCGCTCGGCTCGGTCGATGCGATCATCGTCGATTTCCACGGCGAGGCGACCTCGGAGAAAGACCTCGATGGGTCATTTCTGCGATGGCCGCGTCTCGGCCGTGGTCGGCACGCATTGCCACGTGCCGACCGCCGATCATCGCATTCTCGCCAATGGCACGGCCTACGTCGACCGATCTCGGCATGTGCGGCGACTATGATTCGGTGATCGGCATGCAGAAGGAAATCGCGGTCGCGCGCTTCGTTACGCAAGCTGCCGGGCGAGCGGCTCGAAGTCGCACCCGGTGAGCCGACGATCTGCGGCGCCGTGATCGAGACCGATCGATGCGAGCGGCCTCGCGCGCGGCGATCTGGCCGCTGCGTCTCGGCGGCAAGCTCGATCCGGCGCTGCCGCCGCTGGTCCTGAACGAAGCGATCCTTGAGCGAGTTGGCCGCGCTGGCCGGCTACGGCTTTCTTCTCGGCTGGTCGGTCGCCTGGCCGCCCGGACCGATCAATGCCGAGATGATCCGCCGCGGCTTCGCCGCCGGCTTTCGTCCGGCCGCCGCGGTTGGGCTAGGCGCGTGCGCGGGCGATGCGCTCTGGGCGATCTCGTGATGGCGCGGCGTCGGGCTGCTGATCGGCCCGGCGACGCGGTTCGGTCTGGGCATCGCCAGCGCGGTGCTGCTGCTCATCCTCGCCGGTCTCTTTCTCTCGGCCGCGTGGCGCGCCTGGCACGACCGCGAAGCGGCGCCGGTGGCGCCGGGTCGAGTCGCGACGACACGGCGCGGCTATCTCCTCGGTCTTGGCATGGCGCTGACCAGCCCTGGAATCTCGCCTTCTGGCTCGCGGTGATGGGGCGGCCGCAAAGCCTCGATGCAGGCCTCGTCGGCGCGCTCACCGTGGCGGGCGCGGTCATTCTCGGCGCCGGTGCATGGGTGCTTGTGCTGTGCGTCATTGTGGTGCGACTGCGCCTGCGACTCGCCGATCGTCTTTGGGGGCGGTTGTGGCGACTCGTCGCCGATGGCCTGACCGGGATTTTAATGTTGGGCTTCGCGGCGCAGCAGTTGCGGCTGCTCGTCGGGTGACCGGCCGCAAATCCGCCATATTACGTCGCTAAAGCCAGCGGCGGCTTGGCGCGGTGGGGACAAAATCATTTAACGCGGTCGGATAGCGACGGATTTCGCGGCGATATGCTATGATTCGCGCACTCACCTCCACTATTAGCGATCGACATGGCGGGCCATTCCCAATTCAAGAACATCATGTACCGCAAGGGCGCGCAGGACAAAAAGCGCGCCAAGATTTTCACCAAGCTGATTCGCGAATTGACCACGGCGGCGCGCAGCGGCTTGCCCGATCCTGCGGCCAATCCGCGCTTGCGCGCGGCGATCATCGCGGCGCGCGGCGCGAACATGCCGAAAGACACGGTCGATCGCGCGATCAAGCGCGGCGCCGGCGGCGCGGACGGCGAGAATTTCGAAGAGATCCGCTATGAGGGCTACGGCCCGGGCGGCATCGCGGTGATCGTCGAGGCGCTGACCGACAACCGCAATCGCACGGCGAGCGAGGTGCGCGCCGCCTTCACCAAGGCGGGCGGCAATCTCGGCGAGACGAACAGCGTCAGCTTCATGTTCGACCGCGTCGGCCAGATCACCTATCCGGCGTCGGTCGCCTCGGGCGAGGCGATGTTCGAGGCCGCGGTCGAGGCCGGCGCCGACGATGTCGACAGCAGCGGCGATGAGCATGTCATCACCTGCCATCCCGACCAGCTCAACGCGGTGCGCGATGCGCTCGATGCGAAATTCGGCGCGCCGGCTGTCGGCGCGGATGGTGTGGAAGCCCAAGACGCTGACGCCGGTCGACGGCGAGATGGCGGAAGCGCTCTTCAAGATGTTGGAGGCCCTCGAAGACAGCGACGACGTGCAGAACGTCTTCGCCAATTTCGAAGTCTCCGACGACGTCATGGCGCGGTTGAGCGCCTGACGGCTCAGCGCGCGCCAGGAACCTCTTGATGCGGCTGCTCGGTCTCGACCCGGGATTACGCAACACCGGCTGGGGCGTCATCGACGCCGAGGGCAATCGCCTGAAGCATGTCGCGCAGGGCGTGGTGAAAACGCGTCGACGACGCGTCGCTGGCGATGCGGCTGGGCGAGCTCTATCGCCTGCTCGGCGAAGTGCTCGATCGTTTCATGCCCGATGTCGCGGCCGTCGAAGAGACTTTCGTCAACAAGAACCCGGGCTCGACCTTGCGCCTCGGCATGGCGCGCGGCGTCGTGCTTCTGGCGCCGGCCGAGCGCGGCATCCCGGTCTTCGAATACGCGACCAACCTCGTCAAGAAATCGGTCGTCGGCGTCGGCCATGCCGACAAGACGCAAGTGCAGATGATGGTGAAACGCCTGCTGCCGGGCGCGGCGAGCGGCGCCGATGCCTGCGACGCGCTCGCGGTCGCGATCTGCCACGCCCATCACGCGGCGACGAAAGCGGTGTGGAGCCGTTCCCCCTCACCCTCCCACGCTACACGTGGGGCCCTCCCTCTCCCCGGCGGGGAGAGGGTTCACGCTGTCGCTGCGGCAACTCCCTCTCCCCAGCGGGGAGAGGGTTGGGGTGAGGGGGCGAAGCGAAAGCCGACACCTCTTGCGACCGGGCGCGCACGGCGCTTGCGCCGCGATGCGACCGATGCCGAAAAGCTGCTTTGGGCAAAGTTGCGTAATGCACAGCTCGAACAAGCGAAATTCCGTCGCCAAGAACCGATCCTCGGCTTCACGGCGGATTTCGTGTGCCACGAAAAGAGACTGATCGTTGAGATCGATGGCAGCCAACATGCGTGGCAGACCGATAAAGATGAGCGCCGCACGCGTATGCTGGAGCAAGCCGGTTTTCGCGTGGTCCGTTTCTGGAATAACGACGTGCTCGGCAATCTCGACGGTGTGCTCGAGCAGTTGCGAGAGTCATCGTTGGCACCGGGAGCCACGCCATGATCGCGATGCTGGCGGGGCTCGTCGATCAGGCGGGCGATGACGGCATCGTCATCGATGTGAACGGCGTCGGCTATCTCGTCTTCGCCTCGAGCCGTACCTTGGGGAAGGCGCCGGCGCGCGGCGAGCCGATCCGGCTGCTGATCGAGACGCATGTGCGCGAGGATCACATCCATCTCTACGGCTTCGTCGACGAGGCCGAGCGCGAATGGTTCCGCCTGCTGACGACGGTGCAAGGCGTCGGCGCGCGCATCGCGCTGGCGATCCTCTCGGCGCTCGTCGCCCGAGGCGCTGGCGACGGCGATCGCGGCGCAGGACAAGGCGGCGGTCACCGAAGCCGACGGCGTCGGACCGAAGCTCGGCCAGCGCATCGTCAGCGAGCTCAAGGACAAGGTCGGCGGCATCGCTCTCGGTCCCGCCGCGCCGGCACCGCTGGCGGCGGCGAGCGAGGCCGTGTCGGCGTTGGTCAATCTCGGCTATCCGCGCAGCGATGCGCATGCGGTGATCGCCGCGGCCTCGCGCCGCCTGGGCACCGAGGCGTCGCTCGACGCGCTGATCCGCGCCGGGCTTAAAGACCTCGGCACCAAAGAGGCCGTGCGATGAGCGATGATCGCATCGTCGGCCCCGCGCGGCGCGAGGAAGACGGCGGCGAGACCTCGTTCCGGCCGCTGACGCTCGACGAATTCGTCGGCCAGCAGGCGGTGCGCGACAATCTTCGCGTCTTTATCCAGGCGGCGCAGCAGCGCTCGGAGGCGCTCGATCATGTGCTGCTCGCCGGCCCGCCCGGTCTCGGCAAGACGACGCTGGCGCAGATCATCGCGCGCGAGCTCGGCGTGCAATTCCGCGCGACCTCGGGGCCGGTCATCCAGCGCGCCGGCGATCTCGCCGCGCTCCTCACCAATCTCGAGCAGCGCGACGTGCTGTTCATCGACGAGATCCATCGCCTCGCGCCGGCGGTCGAGGAGATTCTCTATCCGGCGATGGAGGATTTTCAGCTCGATCTCATCATCGGCGAAGGGCCGGCGGCGCGGTCGGTGCGCATCGATCTGCCGCCTTTCACGCTGATCGCGCGCGACGACGCGCTCGGGCCTCATCACCCGGCCGCTGCGCGAGCGTTTCGGTATTCCGATGCGGCTCGCTTTCTACGAGCCGAAAGAGCTTTGCCAGATCGTCGAGCGCGGCGCGCGCGTTCTCGGCATGGCGCTTGATCCCGAAGGCGCGGCCGAGATCGCGCGGCGCTCGCGCGGCACGCCGCGGGTCGCCGCGCGGCTCTTGCGCCGCGTGCGCGACTTCGCCGCAGTGTCGGGCGCTAAACGCATCGATAAGAAAGCCGCCGATGCGGCGCTGCAGCGCCTCGAGGTCGATGTCAGCGGGCTCGACGCGCTCGACCGGCGCTACCTGCTGTGCATCGTCCAGAATTACGGCGGCGGCCCGGTCGGTGTCGAAACCGTCGCTGCGGCACTCGGCGACCAACGTGACGTGATCGAGGAAGTGATCGAGCCTTATCTGATGCAGCAGGGTTTCGTGCAGCGCACCTCGCGCGGCCGCATCCTGACGGAGATCGCCTATACGCATCTCGGCCTCAAGGCGTTGCGGCCGCCGGCGGCGCAGCTCGATCTCCTCGGCGATGCAGGAAGAGGAGAGCGGCACGTGAGCGCGCCTCATCCGACATCGAGCAAACTTCCGCGCGCCAATCTTCCACGGGAGGGCGCATTGCAGGGCGAGGCGCATCGTTTCCCGATCCGCATCTATTACGAGGACACGGACGCGGCCGGCATCGTCTATTACGCGAATTATCTCAAATTCATCGAGCGCGCGCGTACCGAGATGATGCGGCTCTACGGCGTCGAGCACGAGAAAGCGCGCCAGAGCGGCGGCACGGCCTTCATCGTGCGCCGCTGCGCGATCGAATACGTCGCGCCGGCGCGGCTCGACGACGAGCTCGTGGTCGAGACGCACATCAAGGAACTCGGCGGCGCGACGATCCTTTTGAACCAGGACGTGCTGCGCGACGGGGCGATGCTGGTGCGCGCCAGCGTGCTCGTCGCCTGCATCGGCGCGCACGGGCGGCCGGTGCGGCTGCCGCACCGAACTTCGCTCCTCGCTTTCCTCCTTCAACGACAAACCCCGGATGGTCACCGCACATGCCCGATAATGCCGTCGATCAAGCTGCCCTTGCCGGCTCCGCGCCGGTGCATGATTTGTCGGTGATCACGCTGTTCCTGCAGGCCGACACCATCGTCAAAGTAGTGATGCTGATGCTGCTCTGCGCCTCGTTCTGGTCGTGGGCGGTGATCTTCGACAAATACATCAAGCTGCGCCGGCTGCGGCGCGACGCCGACAATTTCGAGGAAGCCTTCTGGTCGGGCGGCGCGCTCGACGATCTCTACGACCGTATCGGCATCGCGGCCCGAGGATCCGATGTCGTCGGTCTTCGCCGCGGCGATGCGCGAATGGCGGCGCAGCATGGCGAAGGGCCTCGCCGGATCGAGCGCCACGCGCATGACCCTGCAAGAGCGCATCGAGCGCGTGATGCAGGTGACGGCGGGACGCGAGATGCAGCGCTTGGAGCGCTATATGCCGTTCCTCGCGACCGTCGGCTCGACCTCGCCCTTCGTCGGTCTCTTCGGTACGGTCTGGGGCATCATGAACAGCTTCGCCGCGATCGCCGCGGCGAAGAACACCAGCCTCGCGGTCGTCGCGCCGGGCATCGCCGAATCGCTGTTCGCGACCGCGCTCGGCCTCGTCGCCGCGATTCCGGCGGTGATTTTCTACAACAAGTTCTCGACCGATTTCGGCCGCTATGCCGGCCGTCTCGAAGCCTTCGGCTCGGAATTCAGCGCGATCCTCTCGCGCCAGCTCGACGAGAAGGCCTGAAGCGATGGCCGGTCCCCTCCTTCAACGCAGCGGCGGCAGCCCGGCGCAACGCTATAAGCTCGATGGCCGATATCAACGTCACGCCGATGGTCGACGTCATGCTGGTGCTGCTCGTCGTCTTCATGGTGACGGCGCCGCTCCTCACGGTCGGCGTGCCGGTCGATCTGCCGCAGACCAACGCGCAGCAGCTCAGCGAGCCGAAAGAGCCGCTGGTCATCACGATCGATTCGCAATGCAAGGCCTTCCTGCAGAACAACGCGATCGCGACCGATCAGATCGGGCCGCGGCTGCAGGCGATCACCAATAACGATGTGTCGACCAGCATCTACGTGCGCGGCGACAAGGCCGCGAATTACGGTTGCGTGCTGCAGGTGATGGGGCTGATCAGCTCCGCCGGCTTCAACAAGGTCTCGCTGGTGGCCGAACAGCCGAACGCGACAACGCCTGCGACCACGCCGGCCAAACCGCGCTGAGGGAAATGCTCGAGCGGCAGAGTTTCATTTGCTCGGCTGTCCTTCATCTCATGGTGGTGCTCGCCGCCGTGATCGGGTTGCCGCGTCTTTTCGAGCCGAAGGTGATCGAGGATCAGCCGATCGCCGTACAGCTCGTCAACGTCGCGCCGGAGACGCGCGCGACGCAGAAGAATCCGACACCGCCGGTGCCGGACGCGAAGCCGGACGTCGCGCAGACCCAGCCGCCGCCCAAGCCGCAGCCGCCGACACCCGGAGCCGCCGAAACCCGAGCCGCCCAAACCTGCAGCCGCCCAAGCCGCAACCGCCGACACCGCCGCCGCCACCCCCGCCGCCGGTACCGGCGCCCGAGCCGAAGCCGCAGGCGCCGAAGCCCGAGCCGCCGCCACCGCCGCCGCCGCAGCAAAAGCCGCCGCCGCCGCAGCAGAAAAAGCCGGACGACACCTCGTTCGATCAGCTGCTGAAGAATCTGACGAGCAAGCAGCAGGCGCAGACGCCGCAGCAGCAGACTCCCGGACCGCCGCAGAAGAGCTCGCAGCCGATCGCGCCGCTCGGCTCGCAGCTCACGACCAGCGAGCTCGATGTCGTGAAGTCGCAGCTCGAAGCCTGCTGGAACGTGCCGGCGGGTGCGCGCGATGCACAAGATCTGACGCCGGAATTTCGCGTGCAGATGCGGCGCGACGGCACGGTCGCCGCGACGCAGCTTCTCAATCCCGACCGTATGAACGACCCGTTCTTCCAAGCCGCGGCCGAGAGCGCCAATCGCGCGCTGCTCAATCCGCGGTGCCAGCCGCTGAAGTTGCCGCCCGAGAAATTCGATCAGTGGCAGACTTTCACCATCACATTCGACCCGAAGGATCTGACATGAAGATGATCACGCGCCGCGACCTCGGCATTGGCATTGCCGCCGTTCCGCTTTTCATGTCGACGGCGCGCCTCGCGCATGCCGAGCTCCACATCGATCTCGACGCGCGGCAACATCAAGCCGATGCCGATCGCGATCCCGGTCTTCGCCGGCGGCGGCGGCACGATCGGCGCCGACATCACCGGCGTGGTCTCGGCCGATCTCGAGCGCTCGGGCCTGTTCCAGCCGATCGATTCCAAGGCCTTCGTCGACCAGGATGCGAATTCGCACATCCCGCCGCATTACAACGATTGGCGCGTGATCAACGCGCAGGCGCTCGTCACCGGCAGTATCCAGGCGCAGCCGGACGGCCGTCTCGCGGTCGAGTTCCGCCTCTGGGACATTTTCGCCGAGCAGCAATTGACCGGGCTGCGCTATACGACGACGCCCGACAATTGGCGGCGCATCGCGCATATCATCGCCGACGCCGTCTATAAGCGCCTCACCGGCGAAGACGGCTATTTCGACACGCGCATCGTCTACATCTCGGAGAGCGGGCCGCTCAACCAGCGCATCAAGCGTCTCGCGATCATGGATCAGGACGGCGCCAATCATCGCTACCTCACCGATGGCAAGGCGCTGGTGCTGACGCCGCGCTTCTCGCCGACGGCGCAAGAGATCACCTATCTCTCCTATGCCCGCGGCACGCCGCGCGTCTATCTCTTCAATATCGATACCGGGCAGCAGGAAGTGCTCGGCGATTTCCCCGGCATGAGCTTCGCGCCGCGCTTCTCGCCCGACGGCAACCGCGTGATCATGAGCATCGCGCTCAATGGCGCGAGCCAGATCTATTCGATGGATTTGCGCACGCGCCGCGCGACGCAGATCACGAGCACGCGAATCGATCGACACCTCGCCCTGCTATTCGCCGGATTCGTCACAAATCGTCTTCAATTCCGATCGCGGCGGCTCGCAGCAGCTCTATGCGATGAACGCCGATGGCAGCAACATCCAACGCATCAGCTTCGGCAACGGCCGTTACGGCACGCCGGTCTGGTCGCCGCGCGGCGATCTCATCGCCTTCACCAAGTTCGACAGCAGCACGTTCTATATCGGCATCATGCGGCCCGACGGCTCGGGCGAGCGGCTCCTGACCCAGAGCTTCCTCGTCGAAGGCCCGACCTGGGCGCCCAATGGCCGCGTGCTTGCCTATTTCCGGCAGCAGCCGAGCGATGCACGCGGCGGCGGCGGGCGCTCGCGGCTCTATTCGATCGATCTGACCGGCTATAACGAGCGCGAGATGGTGACGCCGCAAGATGCATCCGATCCTGCTTGGTCGCCGTTGCTTCCTTAGGCAAAGCCCTTGATTCCCAAGGCAACACTTGGTTATATTCGCGCGGATTCCCGCGGGCCGTGAACTCTGTTCTCGGCCTTGAAATTCTCTGGTGGAGCCCCCGGGGGTCTCAACCGCATCAAGCCCCGCCATGACCGAGTTGCACAAGCCATGGGAGTTCAAAAATGAATCTTCGGCCATTGAGCCTGATCGCGGGTTTGCTGCTGTTGGCGGCCTGCTCGCAGAATCCTGACCAATGGTGACACCGGCGCAAACACCGGCGCGGGCAACAACACCGCGCAGTCGAGCACCGTCCCCGGTTCGGCGCAGGACTTCCAAACGAATGTCGGCGACCGCGTGTTCTTCGACTTCGACAAGTCGACGATCAAGCCGGAAGGCCAGCAGACCTTGCAGCGCCAGGCCGACTGGCTGAAGAAGTATCCGAACGTCACCGTGACGGTCGAAGGTCATTGCGACGATCGCGGCACCCGTGAATACAACCTCGCGCTCGGCGAACGCCGCGCGACCGCGGTGCAGCGTGCACTGGTCGCGCTCGGCGTTCAGGCCAATCGCGTCAAGACCATCAGCTACGGCAAGGAGCGTCCGGCCGTGCTCGGCGACAACGAAGCCGCTTGGGCGCAGAACCGCCGCGGCGTGACCGTCATCAACTGATCGACGGTCAGACGCGTTCTTCCGCGTCAGAACAGAGCGCCTGTCCGGGGCTGCGGCGATTGCCGCCACCCGGCCAGGCGTTTTTTTTCGCCCGGGGCCGCGAGGCGTCGTCGGTGCGGACGCGATGGAATGAGGCCTTGCCATCAGCCGTTTTTTGGCCTGAAAGTCGGAATAGGCCGGGGCCGCAAAATCGGAACCGAGGCAGCGCTGCTCGAAACTCCCGCCGCGCGGCGATGATCGCAAAGGTAAGTCGATGGTGAGATCAGCTCTTTTCCTCTCGGCGGCCGCGGCCGCCGTGTTGGCCGTGCTGGCGCCGGTTTCCGCGCCGGCCCAGAGCGGATTGCAGACCGAGCAGCGGATCGATGCGCTGTCCGATCAGATGCGCCAGCTCACCGGCCGGATAGAAGAGCTCACCAATCAGGTGAACGCAGCTCAAATCGCAACTCGATCGCCAGGCGAGCGATACCGATCTTCGCTTCCAGCAGTTTCAGGGCGGCGGTCGGCGGACACCACGTCGCTGGCGCCGCCTGCAACGGCATCGGCCGGTCGTGCCGCCGCAGACCAAGCCACCCGGGCGCCGGCGCCGATCCGTCGCAGCCGCCCTCACGCTCGGGCAATCTCGGCACGTTGGCGAGCCGGCCGCAACAGCAACCGGACGAAGAGCCGCCGCAACAGACCGCCGCTGCGGGCGGGGCGCTGCCCGCCGGCAATGCGCAGGACCAATACAATTACGCTATGGGCCTGTTGACCCAGGCGAATTATCCGGCCGCCGAGCAAGCGATGCGCGCTTTCGTTCAGCGCTATCCCAAGGATCCGCTCGCCGGCAATGCGCAGTATTGGCTCGGCGAGACGTTCTACGTCCGCAAGGATTACGGCAACGCCGCGACCGCTTTCGCGCAGGGCTATGAGAAATATCCCAAAGGCCCGAAAGCCGCCGACGATCTGCTTGAAGCTCGGCATGTCGCTGACCGCGCTCAACCAGAAGGCCGATGCCTGCAGGGCCTATGGGCGGCTGCAGCGCGACTTTCCGGCGCCACCGCAAAGCATCAAGGACCGGCTGACCGCCGAAAGGCAGCACGCCGGCTGCTGAAGACCGATGCCGCTCGGCCAGGGCCTCGCGGGCGCTGCGCAAGATGCTGCCCGAGACCGGGGCGCCGCGCCGGATTTTGCCGCGCTGATGGCGCCTTTCGCACCGTTCGAGCCGCAACCGTACGTCGCGGTCGCGGTCTCGGGCGGCGGCGACAGCATGGCTTTGGCGCTGCTGGCGCATGAGTGGGCGACGGCGCGCGGCGGTCGCATCACGGCGCTGACCGTCGATCACGGGTTGCGTCCGGAAGCGGCCGCCGAGGCGACGCAGGTTGCCGGCTGGTGCGCGGCGCGCGGCATCGCGCATGTCGTTCTGACGCGCCGTGGCGCAGCACCTGTGAGCGGCATCCAGGCTTTCGCACGCGCCGCGCGCTATGCCTTGCTCGAGGATTGGTGTCGCGATCATTTCGTCCTGCATCTGCTGCTCGCGCATCAACGCGAGGATCAGGCGGAGACAGCGGCGCTGCGCGCGGCGAGCGGCAGCGGTGTCGACGGCCTCGCCGGCATGGCGAGCATCGTCGAGCGCCATGCGATCCGCTTGCTGCGGCCGCTGCTCGGCGTGTCGCGCGCGGCGCTCCGCGCGTATCTTATCGCGCACGGCCAAGCCTGGATCGAGGATCCGAGCAACCGCAATCCCGGTTTTGCCCGGGTTCGGGCGCGCGATGATTTGGCGCGCGCCGCGCCGGGCTCGAGTGCGGCCTATCTCGCCGCGACAACGGCGCGTCTCGGTTTCGCGCGGGCGGCCGGAGAAGCTCAAGACGCGCACCACTTGGCGCAATTTGTCGCGCTCGATCCGGCCGGCTTTGCGACGATCGATCCGCGCGCTTTCGCCGCGCCGGAAGCGCTCGGGATCAAGGCACTCGGCAGACATTCTCACGACGATCGCGGGCGGCGATTTCCCGCCGCGAACCGAGCGGATCGAACGGCTCTATCGCGCGCTGGCGGGCGGCTTGCACGCAAGACCGGACCCTGGGCGGCTGCCTGATCTTGAGGCAGCGGGGGAAAATTCTCGTTTGCCGCGAGCCGGCGGCCGTCGCCGCGCCGCGGCCGCTCGCGCCCGGCGAGGCCGTGCGGTGGGACGGGCGGTTCTGGATCGCGCTCGACGCCGCCGCGCCAGGCGGGCTTATGCTCGGCGCGCTTGGCACCGATGCGCCGACGATTGCGCGGGAACAGCGGAAATCCGCGGCTTTGCGGCTGCCGGCGGCGGTGCGCGCGACCTTGCCCGTCTTGCGCGACGCGAAAGGGGTGGTGGCCGTGCCGTCGCTGGGTTATTTTAAATGTTGCCGTGACGAAGCCGAGACGGCGGTTTGCCGGATCGAATTCAGGCCCATTCGTTCCTTGACCGGCGCAGGGTTTACAATTGTTTAACCCTAGATGGCTTCTTATCTAACGAAAGGTTGGAGCGATGGTTGCGACCGGCCGTTATCCCGTTAAAGGGTCGCGCTAAGCGCCGCGGAAAGGCTTCGAACGTGAACAGTTTCGGCAAGAATCTCGCTCTCTGGATCATTATCGGACTGCTGCTCGTCGCGCTCTTCAACCTGTTCCAGAGCTCCACGACCCGGACGCCGCAGAACAGCCTCGCCTATTCCGAGCTCATCAACGACGTGAACAAAGGGCTCGTGAAGGACGTCACGATCCAGGGCAATACGATCACGAGCAAATTCAACGACCAGCCGCAGCTACTCGACCTATGCGCCGAACGATCCGCAATCTGGTCAGCCGGCTGATCGACAAGGGCGTACAGATCCACGCGACGCCCGCCGACGACAACGTGCCCTCGCTCTTCGGCATCCTGATTTCCTGGTTCCCGATGCTGCTGCTGATCGGCGTGTGGATTTTCTTCATGCGCCAGATGCAGGGCGGCGGCGGCCGCGCCATGGGCTTCGGCAAGAGCCGCGCCCGGCTGCTGACCGAGAAGGTCGGCCGCATCACCTTCGACGACGTCGCCGGCATCGACGAGGCCAAGCAGGAGCTCGAGGAGATCGTCGAGTACCTGAAGGACCCGCAGAAATTCCAGCGCCTCGGCGGCAAGATTCCGAAGGGCGTGCTGCTGGTCGGCCCGCCCGGCACCGGTAAGACGCTGCTCGCCCGCGCCATCGCCGGCGAAGCCAATGTGCCGTTCTTCACGATTTCCGGCTCGGACTTCGTCGAGATGTTCGTCGGCGTCGGCGCCAGCCGCGTGCGCGACATGTTCGAGCAGGGCAAGAAGAACGCGCCTTGCATCATCTTCATCGACGAAATCGACGCGGTCGGCCGTCATCGCGGCGCCGGTCTCGGCGGCGGCAATGACGAGCGCGAGCAGACCCTCAACCAGTTGCTGGTCGAGATGGACGGCTTCGAGGCGAATGAAGGCGTGATCCTGATCGCCGCGACCAACCGCCCCGACGTGCTCGATCCCGCGCTGCTGCGTCCCGGCCGCTTCGACCGCCAGGTCGTGGTGCCGAATCCCGACGTCGTCGGCCGCGAGAAGATCCTCAAAGTCCATATGCGCAAAGTGCCGCTGGCCTCGGATGTCGATCCGCGCATCATCGCGCGCGGCACGCCGGGCTTCTCCGGCGCCGATCTCGCCAACCTCGTCAACGAGGCGGCGCTGATGGCGGCGCGCAAGGGCAAGCGCTCGGTCACGCATGGCCGAGTTCGAGCAGGCCAAGGACAAGGTCATGATGGGCGCGGAGCGCCGCTCCATGGTCATGACCGAGGACGAGAAGAAGCTCACCGCCTATCACGAAGGCGGCCACGCGCTCGTCATGCTCTATGCCGAAGGCCATGAGCCGCTGCACAAGGTCACGATCATCCCGCGCGGCCGCGCGCTCGGCGTCACCATGTTCCTGCCGGAGCGCGACAAATACAGCCAGTCGCGCATGGAGCTCGAAGCGATGCTGGCGAGCCTCTTCGGCGGCCGTGTCGCGGAAGAGCTGATCTTCGGGCCTGAGAAGGTCACGACCGGCGCGTCCGACGACATCCGCCGTGCGACCAATCTCGCGCGCCGCATGGTCACCGAGTTCGGCTTCTCCGACAAGCTCGGGCCGCTGCGCTACAGCGACAATGAGGAAGAGGTTTTCCTCGGCCATTCCGTCGCGCAGCGCAAGAACGTCTCCGACGCCACCGCCAAGGTGATCGACGAAGAGATTCGCCGCATCATCGAGCAAGGCGAAGCGACGGCGCGCGGCATCCTCACCGAGCATCTCGACGAGTTGCACGCGCTGGCCAAGGGCTTGCTCGAATTCGAGACGCTGTCGGCCGACGAGATCCGCAAGATCATCCGCGGCGAGAAGATCGTCCGCGACACCGGTGGCCCGGTCGAGACACCGCCGGCACCGGCGCCTGGCCGCCGTTCCTCGGTTCCGCCTGCCGGACAGAAGCCTGCCGGCGGCTTCGAGCCCGAGCCGCAGCCCGGTTCGTAAGCTCGGTATCTCTCTCGAAAGGCGCCGCGCTTTGGCAGCGGCGCTTTTCTTTTGCGCATCGGCAACGCCCGCGCGAATAAGCTGAAGCGAAACAACGCCTTGGTTTAGGCCTTTTTTGACCGCTTTCTCGTCAGTTTCCGGTGTAATATTCGCGGTCGCGACAGGAGAGTGTTGCTTGAGATCATCGACCACGCGCAGGCTCTTCGGCACCGACGGCGTCCGCGGCTCGGCCAATCGCGAGCCGATGACGCCGGAGACCGTGCTCAACGTCGCCATGGCGGCGGGGCAGGTGCTGCGCCGCGGCGATCACCGTCACCTCGTCGTCATCGGCAAGGACACGCGGCTCTCGGGCTATATGCTCGAGCCGGCGCTGACCTCGGGCTTCATCGCCATGGGCATGGATGTCGTGCTGGTCGGCCCGCTGCCGACGCCGGCGATCGCCATGCTGACGCGGTCGCTTGCGCGCCGATCTCGGCGTCGATGATCTCGGCCTCGCACAATCCGTTCGAGGATAACGGCATCAAATTCTTCGGCCCCGACGGCTACAAGCTCTCGGACGAGATCGAGGCCGCGATCGAGGCGCAGATCGGCCACACCGCGCGCGAGCGCGCGCCGGCGCAGGAGCTCGGCCGCGCCAAGCGTCTCGACGATGCCGGCGGCCGCTATATCGAATTCGTCAAATCGAGCTTCCCGCGCGGCCTGCGTCTCGACGGGCTGAAGATCGTCGTCGATTGCGCGCATGGCGCCGCCTACAAGGTCGCGCCGACGGTGCTCTGGGAATTGGGCGCCGAGGTCTTCCCGATGGGCGTGAAGCCCGACGGCCTCAACATCAATCGCGATTGCGGCGCGACCGCCACCGCGGCGATGCAGCGCGAGGTCGTCGCGCAAGGCGCCGATCTCGGCATCGCGCTCGATGGCGATGCCGACCGGTCTGATCATCGCCGACGAGCACGGCCAAATCCTCGATGGCGACCAGCTCATGGCGCTGATCGCGATGGAATGGCATCGCGCCGGTCAGCTCGCGCCGGCGGGCGTCGTCGCGACAGTGATGTCCAATCTCGGCTTCGAGCGCTTCCTGCAGAAGAATGCGATCCCGCTGACGCGCACCGGTGTCGGCGATCGCTATGTCGTCGAAGCGATGCGCCGCATCGGCAGCAATCTCGGCGGCGAGCAATCGGGCCACATCATCCTGAGCGATTATTCGACGACCGGCGACGGGCTCATCGCGGCGCTGCAGGTGCTGGCGGCGATCGTCGAGACCGACGCGCCGGCGAGCCAGGTCGGCAAGGTGTTCGAGCCGGTGCCGCAGATCCTGCACAATGTGCGCTGCGATGGCGCGCGCGCACTGCGATCCGCCGCGGTCAAAGCCGCGATCGGCGCGGCCGAGAAGCGCCTCGGCACGGCGGGCCGCCTGCTGGTGCGGAAATCCGGCACCGAGCCGCTGCTGCGCATCATGGCCGAGGGCGAAGACGAGGCGCTGCTCGACGGCCGTGATCGAGGAGATCGCCGAGGCCGCGCCGGCCGCCGGCGTCGGAGAGAGCGCGGCCGAATGAAGGGCCGTGTGCTGATCATCGCCGGCTCGGATTCGGGCGGCGGCGCCGGCATCCAGGCAGATATCAAGACCGTGACCGCGCTCGGCGGCTTATGCCGCGACCGCGATCACGGCGCTGACCGCGCAGAATACGATCGGCGTGCAAGGCATCCTGCCGGTGTCGCCCGATTTCGTGAAAAAGCAGATCGAGAGCGTGCTCGGCGATATCGGCGCCGATTGCATCAAGACCGGCATGCTGCTCGATCACGGCGTGATCGAGGTCGCAGGCGAGACGGTGGCGAAGCTGGCGCCGATGGTGCCGCTGGTCGTCGATCCGGTGATGGTCGCTTCGACCGGCGCGCGGCTCCTCGATCCGCGCGCGCTCGATGCGCTGGAGCGGCGCTTCATCGCACGCGCCGCCGCTCGTCACGCCCAATGCACCCGAAGCCGAGGCGCTGACCGGCCAGCGTATTGCCGGGCTCGACGATATGCGCCGCGCCGCCGACGCGCTGATGAAGATGGGCGCCAAAGCGGTGATGGTGAAAGGCGGCCATGTCGCCGGCGACAAGGTCCGCGACCTCGTCGTGACCGCCAGGCGAGAGCTTCGTGCTCGAGGCCGAGCGCATCGAGACGCAGCACACGCATGGCACCGGCTGCACGCTTGCTTCGGCGATCGCGGCGGGCTTGGCGCAAGGGTTGGCGCTACGGCCGGCGATCGAGCGCGCGCATGCTTTCGTGCAGGCGGCGATCCGCACCGCGCCCGGCCTCGGCGGCGGCCATGGGCCGCTCAACCACGCGCATTCGATCGAGGCGGGATGATCGCGCCGTGACGCGGTTGCTCGATGACTTTACGGTCGGCGAAAAATTCACCACCGGCGAGGTCGAGATCACCGAGGCGATGATCCTCGACTTTCGCGCGCGACTACGACCCGCAGCCTTTTCATATCGATCCTGTCGCCGCCAAGGAATCGATCTATGGCGGCCTCATCGCCAGCGGCTTCCAGACCTTGGCGCTGGGCTTCCGCCTCGTCTGGGATACCGGCGTGTTCGCCGGATCGAGCATAGGCTCGCCCGGCTTCGACGAGCTCCGCTGGCTGAAGCCGGTGCGCGCCGACGACCGCCTGCATGTCGAGGCGGAGGTGATCGGCATCGCGCCGTCGCGCTCCAAGCCCGATCGCGGCATCATCCGCATCGCCTATCGCTATCTCGACCAAAGCGGCGAGGCGGTGCTGACCTGCGCGATGATGCATTTGCTGCGCCGCCGCCAAGGTTGACCCCCGCGCCGCGTTAGCGGAAACTGCCGCCGAATTTCGCGAACGGGGAGGATTTGTCGTGATGTCGGGTGATTTCATGCGCCGCGCTGCGTCGGCGGCATTTGCATTTGCTGCGGTCGCTTTGGCCGTGTCCACGGCGCGCGCCGAGGACACGATCCTCGCCATTCCGGGGCAGAACGTGCTGTTCCTGTCGCGCTATATCGCCGACGACCAGCATCTCTGGTCGAAGGAGGGACTCAACGTCAAAATCCTCGACATCATCGGCATCGGCTCGATGAATGCGGTGATCGCCGGCTCGGCCGATTTCTCGATGGGCTCGGGACCGACCATCACCCGCGCCTGGGCGAAGGGCCAGAAAGTCAACGCGCTCCTCACCGCGATCAGCCAATCCGGTCAGTCGATCGTCATCCGCAAGGACGTCGCCGAAGCGGCGCATTTCGATCCCAGCGCGCCGATCACCGAGCGCGGCAAGGTCTTGAAGGGCCGCACCATCGCGATCGGCGGCGTCGGCGCCATTCCCGATGTCGTGTTGAAGGTCATCGCCAAGGATGCCGGCGTCGCGCCGGGCGACGTGATCGCGCCGCCGATGCAGCCGCCGGAATTCATGGCCGCTTTCGCTGCGAAGAAGATCGACGGCTTCTCGAATAGCCCGCCTTTCGTCGAGCAGGTGGTGAGCGACGGCACCGGCGTTCTGGTCAGCGATTCGAGCAAAGGCGAGCCGAAGGAATTCTCGCCGGTCTCGGCGGCGCTGTTGCTGACGCGCGGCGATTTCTGCGCCGGCCACAAAACCATTTGCGAGAAGATGGTGCATGGCATCTACGAAGCGACGCAGATCATTCGCCACGATCCGCAAACTTCGCTCGCGGTGATGAAGGCGCATTTCGGCACGTACAGCGACAAGGTCCTGCAAGCGGCCTATGAGACGGTGAAGGCGATGACCGCGGATAACCCGATCACCACGCCGCAAGAGCTCGAGAATGGCGACAACATGAACGCCGCCGCCGGTTTCCTGAAACCCGAAGACAAGCTGCCGGATTACAAGCCGCTGATCGACAACAGCTACGTGAAGTAGCGGCGGCGGCACGGCCATCGCTTGACCGCATCGGCTTGACCCGGCCATATGGGCGGCGGAAATCCGTCCGCGACCAAGCGAAGGGGAAAGTCGTGATCGCAGGTAAGTTCAAGAGCGTCGCCGTTGCCGCAGTGGCGCTGACGGCGCTGAGTTTTGCCGTCCCGCAAGCGCGCGCGGAGGATGCCACCCTCGCCATTCCCGCCCAGAACCTGCTGTTCCTGACGCAATACATCGCGTCGGATCAGCACCTTTGGGAGAAGCAGGGCCTCAACACCAAGGTGATCTACATCACCGGCATCGGTGCGACGAATGCGGTGATCGCCGGCTCGGCCGATTTCTCGATGGCCTCGGGCCCGACGGTGACGCGCGCCAACGCAAAAGGCCAAAAGCTCGTAGCGCTGCTGACCGCGATCAACAAGTCCGGCCAGTCGGTCGTCATCCGCAAGGAAGTCGCGGACGCCGCGCATTTCGATCCCAAGGCGCCGCTCGCGGAACGGGCCAAGGTGTTGAAAGGCAGGAAGATCGCCGTCAGCGCCGTCGGCGCCATTCCCGATGCCGTGCTGCGAATCGTCGCCAAGGATGGCGGTCTTGGACCGAACGATATGGTCGTGCCGCCGATGCAACCGCCGGAGTTCATGGCGGCGATGGCGAACAAGTCGATCGACGGTTTCTCCAATTCGCCGCCTTTCCCCGAGCAATTGATCGCCGCGGGCACCGGCGTGCTGGTCAGCGATTCGCGGCTTGGCGAGCCGACCGAATTCGATCCCGTGTCGTCATCGTTGTTGCTGGCGCGCGGCGATTTCTGCGCCAAGCATCAATCCACCTGCGAGAAGATGGTGCATGCGCTCTATCAGGCGACGCAGATCATCCGCAACGATCCGCAGACCTCGCTCGCGGTGGTCAAGGCGCATTTCGGCACCGCCTATGACGACCAGGTTCTGCAGGCCGCTTACGAGACGGTGAAGGCGATGACGCCGGACAAACCTGTGACCACGGCGCAGATGCTGGAGAATGGCGACAATATGAATGTCGCCGCCGGCTTCATGAAGGCAGAGGACAAGCTGTCCGATTACAAGCCGCTGATCGACAACGACTACGTGAAATAACGCAGGCGTCGGGAAGGGGCGGGCGACAGATGCGCGTCGGCATTTTCGATCATCTCGATCGCGGCGAGGCGCCGCTGCCGCAATTCTATGAAGAGCGGCTGCAGATGATCGAGGCGGCCGACGCCGCCGGCATCGACAGCTATCACCTCGCCGAGCATCACTGGAATCCGGTCGGCATGGCGCCGCAGCCGGGGATATTCCTCGGTGCCGCGGCGATGCGCACCAAGCGCATACGTTTGGGGCCTTTGGCCTACGCGCTCGCGTTTCACAACCCGCTATTGCTCGCGGAAGAAGTGGCGATGCTCGATCAGATGTCGAACGGGCGGTTCGAGCTCGGTGTCGGGCGCGGCATCTCGCCATGGGAATTGTCGATGTTCGGCTACACCATGAACGAGACGCGCGATCTGTTCCGCGAAGCGATGGATGTGATGATCCAGTATTTCACCGCGGATCGCGTCACGCATCGCGGCACGCGCTGGCAATATTACGACGTGCCGGTCGAGGTGAAGCCGGTGCAGAAGCCGTTTCCGCCGCTGTGGTACGGCTCGTCTTCCGGCGCGACGCGCGATTACATCGCCTCGCTCGGTGCGGCGATGAATGCCGGCTGGGCGCCGGCCGCGCGCATGAAGCAATCGATCGATGCCTATCGCGAGGCCTGGGCGCGCAACCAGGATGCGCCGCTGCGCCAGGGCCGGCCGCAAGAGGCAACGCTCGGCTTCGTGCGCATGGTGGTGATCGCCGACAGCGATGCCGAGGCCGAGAAACTCGCCGAAGGCGCTTATCTGCGCTGGTATCAAAGCCTCGAGCACCAGGCCCATAGCTACGGCTTCACCGCGCTGTTCCTCTCCGGCTCTTACGAAGTCGCGCGCCGCCGCGTCGGCTGCGTCATCGCCGGCTCGCCCGAGACGGTGAAGACCGAATTATTGCGCGACATCGCCACCGCCGGCGTGAATTATCCGCTGCTGCAGATCGCTTTCGGCAATCTCGGCCACGCGCAGAGCCTCAAGACGCTCGATCTCTTCACGCGCGAAATCCTGCCGGCGGTGCGGAAACTTTAGGCCGCCGCGTCGTCGCGGTTGACGAGCGCTCGGCTATGCTATACATAGCACGTATGTATATCTATAGAAGAGATTGTGCATGCAAGTCGCGAAATGGGGCAATAGCTTGGCCGTCCGGCTCCCCGCAGCCGTGGTCGAGGCATTGAAGCTCAAAGAAGGCGATGAGATCGAAATCCACATGGCCGATGCGCGCGAATTCGGCATTGTGCGCAAGCCGGGCCGGTCGGCGTTGCTGAAGCGATTGCGCGCTTTCCGCGGCAAGCTGCCGGCGGATTTCCGCTTCGAGCGTGATGAGGTGAATGTCCGGTAGCTTCTTCGATACGAACGTTCTGCTCTACGTCGCATCGAACGACGCAACGAAAGCGGACCGGGCGGAGGCGCTGCTCGCAGAGGGCGGGACGATCAGCGTCCAAGTGCTCAACGAAGCGGCCAATGTCGCGCGCCGTAAGATGGGTCTGTCCTGGGCGGAGTTGCGCGCGTTTCTCGAGACCTTTCGGAGCCTGCTCGATGTCAAGCCGATCACTGTCGAAATTCACGAGGGAGCGCTCAATGTGGCAGAGCGCTATGGCCTGTCCGTTTTCGATGCGTTGATTGTTGCGTCCGCGCTCCATGCCCAATGCGATGTGCTCTGGTCGGAAGACATGCATCACGGGCTGGCGATCGAGAATCGTCTGCGCATCGTGAACCCGTTCCGCGACCGCTGAGAGACGATCAGAAGAACGGATCGGTCGGCGGGCCGCCCAAGAGCACCGAGCCGTAATTGAGCGCGGGCATGTCCCAGCCGCCGACGATGTGGCCGGCGAGCGCGTGCAGGTCGCGGAACGAGCGCTGCACGTGGTTGGCCTCGAAAATGCCTTTGCCGCCTTGCGCGCCGAGCAGCAGATCGGCCGCCTTCTGAAGCATCACGACCGAATAGCCCTGGTCGCGGCGATTGCGCAGGCGGACCTCCATCGAGAGCTGTCCGCCGTCCATGATCGTGTCGATCGTCTCTTTCAGCGAGCGCTTGTAGAGCAGATCGGCGGCGTCGATCAGCGCGCCGGCTTCGGCAAGGCGGAGCTGGATGTTCGGCTTCTTGGCGAGCGCCGAGTGATCGAAAGCGCTCTCGCGCGCACGCATCTCCGCGACATAGGCATCGAACGCGCCGCGCGCCATGCCGTTGGCGGGCGAGGTGATGCAGAAGGGGAACACGGCCCAGACCGGCGCACGATAGAGCGGGCCGTCATGCACCTGGCTGCCGGGCGCCTTGCCGTTGACGAGATCGTCATTGCGCACCATGCGGTGCTCGGGCACGAAGACGCCTTCGGCGACGACGCTCTTGCTGCCGGTCGCGCGCAGCCCCATTACGTTCCAATCGTCGATCACTTTCACATCGCCGATCGGCAGCAGCAGATAGCGGATGTCCGGAATCGGTGGTTCTGTCGAGAGCATGCCGGCGAACGCGCCGAGAATCATCCATTGCGCATTGTCGATGCCCGAGCAGAACGACCACTTGCCCGAGAGCTTCACGCCGCCCGGCGCCGGCTCGATCTTGCCCGAGGGCGCGAAGCTCGAAGCCGACAGCGTGCGGTCCTTCGCCCAATATTCATGCTGCGCTTTCTCGGGAAAGAGCGCGACGAAGAGATCGTGCACGCCCATCACCGTCCATACCCAGCCGGCCGAGCCGTCGCCGCGCGACAGTTCCGACGCGATCTCGAAAGCGGTGTCGACGCGCACTTCGGGGCCGTCGAATTTTTTCGGCTTCAGCAGATAGCAGAAGCTCGGCGTCCCAGAACGAAGCGATCGTCTCGGCCGGGATGCGGCGTGCATCGCCGCTCGCCTGCGCCCGCTCGCGCAAGACCGGCGCGAGCTTCCTCGCGCGCTCGATCAGCGCCTCGCGGCTGTAAGAAGTGGTCGATGCCATGGCGCCCTCCCCGGAATTGTTATCGTTTCATCATATCACATTCGCAAACTGCGGCGCTGTGCCGCGTGACGGGGACAGGCAATTCAGCATTGACGGGCGTCCGCGATCTGATAATTTCCGCGGCGGGACACGCCCCCCCAACGGGGCGCAACTATTCTGGAAGGAATAGCCATCATGAAGCCGCAACGCCGGCCCGCCTGCCCTAATTTCTCCTCTGGTCCTTGTGCCAAACGTCCCGGTTACTCCGTGGACGGTGCTGAAGAATGCCACTTTCGGGCGCTCGCATCGCTCGAAGCTCGGCAAAGCCCGCCTCAAGGAAGTCGTCACCCGCTCGCGCAATCTTTTGGGCATGCCCAAGGATTACCGCCTCGCCATCACGCCGGCCTCGGATACGGGCGCGGTCGAGATGATCCTCTGGTCGCTGCTCGGGCGCGCGCGGCGTCGACGCGCTGACCTGGGAAAGCTTCGGCGAAGGCTGGGTCACCGATATCGAGAAGCAGCTCAAGATCAAGGATCTGCGCGTCTTCCGCGCGCCTTATGGGCAAATCCCCGATCTCGCGAAGGTCGATACCGATCGCGACGTGGTCTTCCCGTGGAACGGCACGACTTCGGGCGCGCGCATCCCGAACGGCGATTGGATCAAAGCCGATCGCCAGGGCCTCACGATTTGCGATGCGACCTCGGGCGTTTTCGCGATGGATTTGCCGTGGGAGAAGCTCGACGTCGTCACCTGGTCCTGGCAGAAAGTGCTGGGCGGCGAGGCGGCGCATGGCATGCTCGCGCTGTCGCCGCGCGCGGTGCGAGCGGCTCGAGAGCTACACGCCGCCCTGGCCGCTGCCGAAGATTTTCCGCCTGACGAACAAGGGCAAGTTCAGCGAAGGCATCTTCGCCGAAGAGACCATCAACACGCCGTCGATGCTGGCGGTGGAAGACGCGATCGACTCCCTCAAATGGGCGGAATCGATCGGCGGTCTGTCCGCGCTCCGCGCGCGTTGCGAGAGCAATCTCGCGGCCATCGCGGCCTGGGTCGAAAAGACCCCGTGGGTCGATTTCCTGGTCGAGGATCCGAAGATCCGCTCTTGCACCTCGGTGTGCTTGAAGATCGTCGCCGACGGTTTCGACAAGCTGCCGGCCGATCAGCAATGGGCCGCGGTCAAGAAGATCGAATCGCTCTGGATGCCGAGGGTGTCGCCTACGACATCGCCGGTCATCGCGATGCGGTGCCGGGCTTGCGCATCTGGTGCGGCGCGACGATCGAGCGCAGCGACGTCGAGGCGTTGCTGCCCTGGCTCGACTGGGCTTTCGCCGAAGCGAACCAAGCCGCCGCCGCGGCTTAGCCTTTCCTGTAACGCCTTTACGGACGAGGAGTCTCTCCTATGCCGAGAGTCTTGATTTCCGACGATTTGAGCCCGCGCGCGGTCGAAATTTTCAAAGAGCGCGGCGTCGAGGTCGACGATGAACACCTCGCTGACGCCCGATCAATTGAAGCAGGAGATCGGCAAATATGACGGTCTTGCCATCCGCTCCGCGACCAAGGTGACGAAGGCCGTCCTCGAAGTCGCGACCAATCTCAAAGTGGTCGGCCGCGCCGGCATCGGCGTCGACAATGTCGACATCCCCGCGGCGACGGCGCGCGGCGTCGTGGTGATGAACACGCCGTTCGGCAATTCGATCACCACCGCCGAGCATGCGATCGCGCTGATGATGGCGCTGGCGCGCGAGCTGCCGGCGGCCGACCGCTCGACCCAGGCGGGCAAATGGGAAAAGTCGCGCTTCATGGGCGTCGAGCTCACGGCGAAGACGCTCGGCATCATCGGCTGCGGCAATATCGGCTCGATCGTCGCCGACCGCGCCCTCGGCCTGAAGATGAAGGTGGCGGCGTTCGATCCGTTCCTGACGCCGGAGCGCGCGGTGGCGCTCGGCGTCGAGAAGGTCGAGCTCGACGATCTCTTCGCGCGCGCCGATTTCATCACGCTGCACACGCCGCTGACCGATGCAGACCAAGAACATCATCGATGCCAAAGCGATCGCCAAGATGAAGGACGGCGTGCGCATCATCAATTGCGCGCGCGGCGGTCTCGTTGTCGAAGCGGCGCTCAAGGCGGCGCTCGGATTCGGGCAAGGTCGCGGGCGCCGCGATCGACGTCTTCCCGGTCGAGCCCGCGAAAGAGAACATTCTCTTCGGCAATGCGCGGCTCATCGCGACGCCGCATCTCGGCGCCTCGACCAACGAGGCGCAAGAGAACGTCGCGCTGCAGATCGCCGAGCAGATGGCCGATTACCTGATGACCGGCGCGGTGGTGAACGCGCTCAACATGCCGTCGCTCTCGGCCGAGGATTCGGCGCGGCTGAAGCCTTATCTGAAGCTCGCCGAGGAGCTCGGCAGCTTCGCCGGCCAGATCACCGATGTCGGCCTCTCCGGCGTCGCGATCGAATATGCCGGCGCATGCCGGCGAGCTCAACGTGAAGCCGCTGACCCAGACCATTCTCGCGGCGCTGCTGCGGCCGCAGCTCGATACGGTCAATCTCGTCAACGCGCCGGCGCATCTGCAAAGAGCGCAACATCAAGATCGAGGAGACGCGCTCGACCGATGCGACCGATTACCAGACGCTGCATCAAGGTGACGGTCATATCGGCGAACAAGCAGCGCAGCGTTGCCGGCACGCTGTTCGGCGGCGACAAGCCGCGCATCGTTGCGATCGAGGATATCTCGCTCGAGGCCGAGCTCGGCCCGACGATGCTGTTCGTGCGCAACCAGGACAAGCCGGGCTTCATCGGCAATCTCGGCCGCACGCTCAGCGAGGCGGGGATCAACATCGCGACCTTCCATCTCGGCCGCAAAGCCGCAGGCGAGGACGCGATCTGCCTCGTGCAGGTCGACCAGCCGCTCGACGAAGCGGTGCTGGCGCATGTCTGCGCGCTGCCCAATGTGATGCAGGTGCGGCAGCTCAGATTCTAAGGACGAGCGGCAAGGCGGCTCAACGCTTTTCCCACAGAACCTGAATCTGTTGAGAGCCTTTCATCTCGTCAACTCGCTCCACATAGTCTACGATGTTCTGTACGCCGCCTTCGACCGCGAGTTCCACGACGGGGTCGTTGCCGCGACGCTTGGCGTGCCATTCCGAGTATGGGTAATCGCTGATTGGGAGAAATGTGTTCAATCCGCGAGGATGAGGATAAGGCTGAGTAGCCCCCGAATTTATCGGAGAGAGGGTAATCAACTCCCGATAATCGTGCACAAGAGGTCGCGTTGAGACGACTAGAACATCGTGGCTAAGGTCGCGATATGGACCAGCATTCAGCAGACGTTCTAACCGCTCCTGAGTTAACCAAAAGAACACGCGCTTATTGAGGATCTGATACCATTCTTCCGGACTGAGATTGTCTTGTAGCGCTCGCCGCAAGCCTCCATCAGTCATCGGTTTTTGATCCCGAATTATAGCGGTACCAAATTTCCGGTGCTCGATCCGAACCGACCCCGGCCGTCTTGAACTCTCGATTTTATCGCGTACGGTGCCGGAATATTCATAGAGGTCGAGGAGCGCTGTGGTGCTAAGCAATCCGTGCTGTTGAATGCTCTGCCAACTTCCTCGCTCTGCCATGTGAAATAGCTTCGGATGATTCCCGATAAGGGCATTCAATTCGTTTGGTGTCACCACGAGCGCCTGTCAATTATGTTTCGCCAATGAAAACGCGTCGAGATCATGGTCACGGGCACGCCCGAAACACACTCGACTTCTTCTATGAAGCGCAGTGTTTCCAGGGTCAGTTGTTCGAAACGATGCGCCTGCCTATTTTCCTTACTCAAATAATCGACGAATGTCAGTGCGATATCAGTAGGGCCGTTGAGAACGGTCGAACGCCTTAGCTGTACCCAATCGAATTCAGCTATCCGTCGGGGGCGATTTGTTGTCGATGTCCGCTCTGTTGATTGAACGTCGGTAAGATCGAGGCCCGATCTTCTCGCGATTTCTTTCATCGTTAGCTCAGTGCCCATCGGGCCAGACGTACCGCCTACTCGGATCGGATAAGTCCGGCAGACCATAACGATTTTTCCAACTCGACTTGGAGATATCCCGGCCTCGGCGAGACAGCCGGAAACGGTCGTATCCCGAGAGGTGACATGCGGGTAGGAACCGTGGTGCAGACTGAGAGAAGTGCCCTGAGTTCCTTCGAGAAGGACCCTGTCTTTGTTGAGGAACGCTGCTTCTAGGATCAGTCCCGTTTCGCGAATAAACGGTCGCAACTCAGACACATGCTTTGCCAACACCACAGAATGCCGCTCATCCTGGTCGAACTGACCGCGATCATTGATCTTCCTCGCAGTCGCCTCTCCAACTCCTTGCGCGGTGGAGCCGATCGAGCCTGAGCGCCTCTGTTCGCGTTCGATATCGGCGTCAGAGATGATCATGGCCATCGGATCGATAGAGAGGCGGGTATGATTCAGGCCAAATCTGCTGATTTCATCCAGCAACGAAGGGACACGGAGAACCGCGCCGGGGCCTATCAGTAGCTGAGCATCAGATCGCAGTGCGCCGGAGGGGATGTGGTGGAAGGTCTGAATAGGATTGCCATATACCTTATGTCCCGCATTAGGACCGCCTACTCGCATAAGGTATCGGTACTCGGGCGCGATATGGGCTACGATATTCCCCTTGCCTTCACTTCCCCATTGGCCACCGACCAACACATCGACGACCCGATCTATTGACTTCTGCAGAAGTCCAAGGTGAGCCGCTGCGCGGATTAGAACGTCTTGATCTGCGCACCGGTCGGTGTTGACTACCACGTCAGCCGACGATGCCAGTTTCTCGATGTTCCGCTCGGTCTTGCTTTTGCGAGTAGCCTCATACGAGGGAAGCTCCTGAATCTTCGCCTTACGTTTGGCGTAGCGCGCAGCTAACTCTTCAACAGAAGCCGTTAGGTGAATATGGGACACGCGCGATCCATATGCTTGGCGGACGCTATCGATCTGTCCCTGGATGCGGACTGCGTCTACCACAACGATGTGATTGCGCTGCGCATTCGTAAACTGACGCATCAGCGCTTGGCTTACCCACTGTCCCCCGGTTGTCCTGTCGAGCGCTTCTCCCGCAGCTTGTAACGCTCCCCGTTCATTCGGAACCTTCGGCCTTAAGGCGCGTATCAACTCATTTGTCTTAGTCAGAGTCGCGCCATATCGCTCTACCAGTAATTGGGCGAACGTGGATTTTCCTGACCCAATTGGGCCTGACACCAAGACGATCTTGTCCGGCATGGGGGGCTCCGCCGATCGGGGCGATCGGCAAAACTGTATCTAGAAGAGTTGGCCTTGTTTCTGATTATTCCGGCTATTTGGTAGATCGTAAACCGTCACTGCAACGCCTGGGGAAATGAGTCTGTCAATGATTATCGCTTCGATGAGCGGCCAGGAACCGCCACCTGAACCGGTTCCAATGCGAGGCATGTGTACCGACGCTTGTTTCTTGCGTGCCTCCTCAGCTACTTCCGTAAGGCACTTTTCCAAAGCGGTGTACCTTATACGCGGCCCTTTGGATTCGCCGTAGCCCTTTTGCGCAACCATAGTCGCTAGTTGGATGGAGTCCGAGATATTGAAGAGGCGACCGGCGCCCAACTTTGGACGGCCCTGAACGTTCTGAATCCATTCCCTGTAATCTTCTTGGGCGCGCGGATAGCGACGCCGAGTCGCCGCTGCAAATCCTCCACCGCCCCAAACCACGGCACCGTCAGTTACAACGTGGCAAATTATGCGCTGACCAGTGCCGCGTGGCTCCAGTGCATCGCCGATAAGATACGTAAGAAGCGATGGAGAGAACTTCGTAGCCTTTTGACTCGTTATGATTCCCGCTACGCGCGGATAACGTGTGCCCGGATAAGAGGAGAGCCCCACGCATTGAATTCTTACATTTCCCGTTAGGCCGGGCCATTGCTCAACACCGTGCGCAGTGAAACCGATTGCAGTGCATTCACGCAGTACGGTCTGAGGCCCGATCTCTTGTCCGCTTTGCAGAGATTGTCCAAACGTGCGTGATCTAATCGAATAGTCTATTCGAAATCGATCTGAATCGGTTCCATCCAGACGAGAAGCACAAAATATTGCTAGAGGCTCGTCTGTGAGTTTGACTGCTCGGATGAGCATCGCTTCCGCGGAGACGCCAAACTGGTCGCGTAGCGTGATGAGGCGCTCGATGTTTAGCGGCTCGCTCGCGATCTGCGCGAGGTCGCCGATCGGCATGACAATTTCGGAGGCGGCGATGTTGCACAGCATCTCAAGCTGCCAATCGTCCGGGCGCGAATGATCGCGGCCACCTCGGTGGCGAACTGCCTTTGCGCAATCAGGAAAGAACGTGTGCGCAATCTCGTGCGCAATGGAGAATCGAATCCGTTCGCTTGATTGTCGGGGATTAAATTCGATTGTTAGGTCCCCGGTAGGTGCGGGAACGGTCCGAGCATCTAATACGTCGATTTGTGGCTGGACTCGAAGTCTTAAGATGTCCGCCAAGGCGATCGGGTCGAAAGGCGGACCTGACCAGCCTTTATCAAACGCGTCGAGCACAATTGCGCGCGCTTTTTGTTCAATAGCGGCGACCGGGTCCTTTTCACCCGCAAACCCTAAGACGGACGGATTCGTCCAGGTCAAACCGCCGCTCAACCGGCGGTCTCCGTGGGGCGCGTGCTCGGTTGAAATGGCCAAAACAGAATGCCTTTGATTATCCTAAATGAGTCTACATTCGTACCCGGTCGGCGCAAGGTCTCCGTTGCGAACAAATTTTCTGCGTGATCTAGGCGTCGGGTAGCGGGGGCAGGCGAATCGGAAACTGTGGTTCATTTTCGTTTGCCCGCATCGCTTAAACCCGCTATCCCGCCCTCATGCCCGGCCCGTCGAACGACAATCTGCACAAGGCGCTGCTGCCGCAGGGTTTGCGCGACTTGCTACCGCCGGATGCCGAGGCCGAGGCGGAAGCGGTCGGCCGGCTGATCGCCGTGCTGGCGAGTCATGGCTATGAGCGGGTGAAGCCGCCGCTGATGGAGTTCGAGGAAAACCTGCTCTCCGGCGCCGGTGCGGCAATGGCGCCCGAGACCTTCCGCCTGATGGATCCGATCTCGCAGCGGATGATCGGACTGCGCGCCGATATGACGACGCAGATCGCGCGCATCGCCGGCGCGCGTTTGGCCAATGCGCCGCGGCCGCTCAGGCTATGCTATGCCGGCGAGGCGCTGCGCGTGCGCGGCAGCGACATGCAGCCCGAGCGCCAGATCGGCCAGGTCGGCGCCGAGCTGCATCGGCAGCGACGCGATCGCCGCCGATATCGAGGCGGTGACGCTCGCGGCGGAGGCGCTGTCCTCGCTCGGCATCGACGGGCTCTCGGTCGATCTGACCTTGCCGACGTTGGTGCCGGCCGTATGCCGCGCGGCGGGAATGTCAGGCGCCGCGCTCGACGATCTGCGCCGCGCACTCGATCACAAGGATGCGGCTGCCGTTAAAGCGGCTGGCGGCAAGGCGGCGATTTTGCTGCAGAAGCTGCTGGCGGCTGCGGGCGCGGCGGCGCCGGCGCTCAAAGCCATCGCCGCGCTCGATCTCGTGCCGGAAGCGGCGGCAGAGCGCGCGCGATTGGTCGCGGTGGCGGCACAACTCGCCAAAGCGATGCCGTCGCTCGCGATCACCATCGATCCGGTCGAGAATCGCGGCTTCGAATATCACACCGGCGTCAGCTTCTCTTTCTTCGCGCGCGGCGTCAAAACCGCGCTCGGGCGCGGCGGACGTTATCGCACCGGCAATGGCGCGGCGGGCGCGGGCGAGGACGCGACCGGTTTCACGCTCTATACCGAAGCCGTGCTCGAAGCGATGACGCCGCATCGTCCGGCGCCGCGTCTCTACGTGCCGGCGGGCAGCGATGCCGCGCCGGCGGCGCGCTGGCGCCGCCAAGGCTATGTCACGGTCGCGGGACTGGTGCCGGCAAAGGATGCGGCTGCGGAAGCGCGGCGCCTCGGCTGCTCGCATGTGCTCGACGGCGAGAAGGCCGTCTCGGTTTAGAATGGCTGGCGCGCGAACATTTCTTTCGTCACCCCCGCGAAAGCGGGGGTCCAGGGAAACAGCATGGCCGCTGCTTTGGATTCCCGCTTTCGCGGGAATGACGATGCGATAGGAAGAAAGAGTCGTCATGGCGAACGTCGCGGTGATCGGCGCCCAATGGGGCGATGAGGGCAAAGGCAAGATCGTCGATTGGCTGTCGCAACGCGCCGATATCGTCGTGCGCTTCCAGGGCGGCCACAATGCCGGTCATACGCTCGTCATCGACGGCGTCGAATTCAAGCTCAGCCTGTTGCCTTCGGGCATCGTGCGGCCCGGGAAAGTCTCGATCATCGGCAGCGGCGTCGTCGTCGATCCTTGGGCGCTGCTCAAGGAGATCGACGCGATCAAGCAGAAGGGCGTCGACGTTTCGCCCGGCAATCTGAAGCTCGCCGAGAATGCGACGCTGATCCTGCCGTCGCATGGCCAGATCGATCGCGCGCGCGAAGAGGCCAAAGGCGCGAACAAGATCGGCACCACCGGCCGCGGCATCGGCCCGGCTTACGAAGACAAGGTCGGCCGGCGCGCGATCCGCGTCTGCGATCTCGCCGATCCTTCGACGTTGCTCGCGAAGATCGAGAACGCGCTCGTTCATCACAACGCGCTGCTGCGCGGCCTCGGCTCGCCCGAGGTCGAAGCCGAGCCATTGCTGCAGGCGCTGAAAGAGATCGCGCCGAAAGTGCTGCCCTACGCGGTGCCGGCCTGGCGGCTGCTCGACGAGGCGAAGAAGGACAACAAGCGCGTGCTGTTCGAAGGCGCGCAGGGCATCATGCTCGATGTCGATCACGGCACTTATCCCTATGTGACGTCGTCGCACACGCATCCGGGCCAAGCGGCGTCGGGCGCGGGCCTCGGGCCGGGCGCGATCGGCTATGTGCTCGGTATCTGCAAAGCCTATACGACGCGCGTCGGCAGTGGGCCGTTCCCGAGCGAGCTCAAGGACGAGATCGGCGAGACGCTGGGCCAGCGCGGCAAGGAATTCGGCGTGGTGACGGGGCGCAAGCGGCGCTGCGGCTGGTTCGATGCGGTGATGGTGCGCCAGGCGGTGAAGACCGCCGGCATCAACGGCATCGCGCTGACCAAGCTCGATGTGCTCGACGGTTTCAAGGAGATCAAGGTCTGCACCGGCTATCGCCTCGGCAAGGAGCTGCTCGATCGCCTGCCGGCGAGTGCCGAGGCGCAAGCGGCGGTCGAGCCGATCTACGAGACCATCGAAGGCTGGAGCGATTCGACGCGCGGCGCGCGCTCCTGGGCCCAACTGCCGGCGCTCGCGGTCAAATATGTGCGCCGCGTCGAAGAGCTGATCGAGGCGCCGATCGCGCTGCTTTCCACCAGCCCCGAGCGCGAAGACACGGTGCTGGTGCACGATCCGTTTGCTTCCTAAAGCGCAGGTTTCCCTGCCCGTCACCCCCGCGAAAGCGGGGGTCCAGAGGTACAGCACGGTTGTTGCCTGGATTCCCGCTTTCGCGGGAATGACGACGAGAGAGTATGCGCTGTAGGCAAACTATTTCGCTTCGATCGTAATGATCGGCAGGAACAGCTTCTTCGCGGCGTTGGCGTAGGCGCGGGTGAGGGCGCCGTCGAGCGCGCCCGCGACCACGCCGCCGATCAGCGGCGTCAGCCGCGCGACATGGGTCGTGCCGCCAACGCGGCGCAGCGCGCCGATGCGCGTGAGCCGCCGCAGCGCTTCGCTCGAGAGGCTGGCGACCGCCTGTTGGGCGAGGCCCGCACCGATTCCGATCCCGGTTTCTTTCACGACATCGATCAACGTCGTGCCGCAAAGACAAGCGAGCACCACGGTGCGCACCTGATCGCTCCTGAGATCGTGGCCGCGCAGCGCCGCGATCGCCGCGACCATGCGGATCTGGATGTAGAGTGCGCTGAGGACATTGGCGGGCAGAGCGATCGGCAAGGTCGCGAGCTCCGCCGAGATTGGTGAGGAAGCCGGCGGCAGCGGCTTTGGCGACCTGCCAACGGATGAGCGCATCGATCGCCGCTTCATCCGTCGCGCAGTGGCGCTGATAGCTGACGGCGAGATGGGGCGCGCCTTCGAGGCCGGGAACGCCGTCGATGGCGCGCTCGTAAATCCATTGCAGCGCCGAGACCAGCGCCGCCATCGCCTTCACATCGAGCTTTGTCGCCATCCCGTCACCAAAGTCTGAGCCAAGAGATGGGACCCGCCGCGCCCCGGCGCAAGCTCAGGCCATGCATGCTTTCCGCGAGGCTTCATGACGGCTCGGCTGGCATGTGTTTCGGCGCCGCATGCGCGACGTAATCCTCGACGATCTGACCGAGTTCGGTCAGGTGATTGGAGAAAAAATGATCGGCGCCTCTGATGATGCGGTGATCGATCGTGATGTCGCGCTGATGCTTGAGCTTGGCGACGAGTTTTTGCGTCGCTTCCGGCGGCACGACCTGATCCTGATCGCCCTGCACGATAAGCCCTGAGGCAGGGCAGGGCGCGAGGAAGCCGAAATCGAACATGCCGGCCGGCGGCGCCACCGAGACGAAAGCGCCGATCCCGGGCCGGCGCATCAGAAGCTGCATGCCGATCCAGGCGCCGAAGGAGAAGCCGCCGACCCAGCACGCCTTGGCGTTCGGGTTCGCGGCCTGCAGCCAGTCGAGCGCCGCGGTGGCATCGGCAAGTTCGCCCTCGCCCCGGCCGAATTGCCCCTGGCTGCGGCCGACGCCGCGAAAATTGAAGCGCAGCGCCGCGAAGCCGCAATGCAGGAAAGCGTGGAACAGCGTGTAGACGACCTTGTTGTTCATCGTGCCGCCATGCTGCGGATGCGGATGCAGCAGCAGGGCGATCGGCGCGTTCTCTTCCTTCGATGCGGCATAGCGGGCTTCGAGGCGGCCGGCCGGCCCGTTAATGACGACCTCAGGCATGGGACAAACCCGACAAAGGCGCTAGGCTTTCCCCCCGATTGTCTAACATCTATCACCAGCTAAACTTGATAAGGCTACTAGGATAAGTTATATGTTTGGCGAGGCCGTCGCTCTCGGATTCGTGCCGAGAGGGACACAAATAATAGCACAGCGAATCCCATGATTTTCAAGAACCTACGCGACGATATCGCGAATGTGTTGCGGCTCGATCCGGCGGCGCGCTCGTCTCTCGAGGTGCTGTTGTGCTACTCCGGCCTGCACGCGGTGATGTTTCATCGCTTCGCCCATTGGCTGTGGCAGCGCGGTTGGCTGGTCGCCGGCCGGTTCGTCTCGACAGTCAGCCGGATGCTGACCGGCATCGAGATCCATCCCGGCGTCAAGATCGGCCGCCGGCTGTTCATCGATCATGGCTTCGGCATCGTGATCGGCGAGACTGCCGAGATCGGCGACGATGTCACGCTCTATCAAGGCGTGACCTTGGGCGGCACTTCGCTCAATCGCGGCAAGCGCCATCCGACCTTGGAAGACGATGTCATCGTCGGCGCCGGCGCCAAGGTGCTGGGCGCCTTCACCGTGCGCCGCGGCGCGCGCGTCGGCGCCAATGCCGTGGTGCTGCAGGAAGTGCCGGCTGGCGTCAGCGTCGCCGGCATTCCGGCAAAGCCTATTGGCAGCGACCGGCCGAAGCAGTCGGAGAGGGCGCCGGAATTCCTGCCCTATGGCACGCCTTGCGACGAGACGCCCGATCCGATTGCGTGCCAGTTGAGCGTCTTGCATGGCGAAGTCGCGCGGCTCAGGGCGCGGCTCGCCGCGCTCGAGGACGAGCGGCTTGCCTCGGTTTCCGATTTCGATCCCGCCCGAAGGAGCGTCAACGAGTGAGACTCAGCACCAAAGGACGCTACGCCGTGATGGCGATGGTCGATCTTGCCAAGCATTGCAGCGGCGAGCCGATCTCGCTCGCCGAGATCGCCGAACGGCAAGAAATCTCGCTCTCCTATCTCGAGCAGCTTTTCGCCAAGCTGCGCGCCGGCAATCTGGTGAAGAGCGTGCGCGGACCGGGCGGCGGCTATCTCCTCGCGCACGGCGCCGACGGCACGCGCATCTCCGACATCATCCTCGCGGTCGACGAGCCGATCCGCGCGACGCGCTGCACGCCCGGCGCGCCGACGGGCTGCAGCGGCAACAAGACGCGCTGCCTGACGCATGATCTCTGGGAAGAGCTCGGCAATCAGATCCATCTCTATCTGAGCTCGGTAACGCTCGCCGATGTTTGCGCGCAGCGCGTGCTCGGCCGCGCCGGGGCGCTCCATTGCCAGACGCAAGAGCGCGCGGTCACGGTGCCCGCGCCGGGTGTCGCGGCCCAATAATCCAACTCATTAATTCCGTTTCGCGGCATGCGCACGGCCTATCTCGATTGGAATGCCACGGCACCGGTTCGGCCCGAAGCGGCGGCCGCGGTTGCGGCTGCGCTGAGCACAACCGGCAATCCGTCCTCGGTGCATCGCGCTGGGCGCGAGGCGCGCCGCGTGCTGGGCGAGGCGCGTGAGACGGTCGCTTCGCTTGTCAACGCGCGCGCCGACGAGATCATCTTCACCGGCGGCGGCACCGAGGCGAATGCGCTGGCGCTCGCAGGCTTCCCGGGCCGTCCGTTTGCTGGTTTCCGCGATCGAGCATGATTCGGTGCGCGGTAACGCGACGGATGCCGACATGCATTCCGGCGCTCGCCGATGGCGGCATCGATCGCGACGCGCTTGACCGCATGCTCGCCGACGATTCCACGACCGGCGCTGGTCTCGGTGATGTTCGCGAACAACGAGACCGGCGTCGTGCAAGAAATCGCCGAGATCGCGCGCATCGCCCATCGCCACAACGCGCTCTATCACTGCGATGCGATCCAGGCGGCAGGCAAGATCGCGGTCGATTTCGCGGCGCTCGATGTCGATCTGATGACCCTTTCCGCGCATAAGCTCGGCGGGCCGATGGGCAGCGGTGCGCTGGTCGTGCGCAGCGGCCTCGCGCTACGGCCATCGCTGCGCGGCGGCGGGCAGGAGCGGCGGCTGCGCGCCGGCACGGAGAATTTTCCCGGCATCGCCGGTTTCGGTGCGGCCGCGCGCGTGGCGAAAGCATCGCCTGTCGCTTACGGCGATATCGCCAAGCTGCGCGACAAGGCGCAACAACGGCTTTGCGCGTTGGCGCCGGACGCTGTCGTTTTCGG
Source organism: uncultured Alphaproteobacteria bacterium (assembly GCA_963731145.1). GTDB lineage: Bacteria > Pseudomonadota > Alphaproteobacteria > ATCC43930 > CGMCC-115725 > CAIKMD01. The sequence goes on from CAVSUX010000001.1 coordinate 370,940, forward strand.
CACCGAGGTGCCGCGTTTGCCGAACACGCTCTGCATCGCGATGCCGGGCGTCGCATCGTCCACGCAAGTGATCGCGCTCGATCTGGCCGGTGTGATGGTCAGCGCCGGCGCGGCTTGCTCGTCGGGCAAGGTGGCGCGCAGCCATGTGCTCGATGCGATGGGCGTCGCGCCCGCGCTCGCCGAAAGCGCGATCCGCATCAGCCTGGGTTGGGACACAAGCGCCGAAGATATCGACCAACTCGTCGATGCCTGGGGCGCGCTTTATGCTCGCACGCGCGCGAGTGCCGCATGACCGCCGCCATCGCTCGCAAAGCCAATCAGCCGCCGGTCTATCTCGACTATCAGGCGACGACGCCCTGCGATCCGCGCGTGTTGCAGGCGATGCTGCCTTGGTTCACCGAGAAATTCGGCAATCCGGCATCGATCACCCACGCCTATGGCCGCGAGGCCGAGGCTGCGGTCGAGCGCGCGCGCGGTCAGCTCGCTTCGCTGATCAAGGCGGATGCGCGCGAGATCGTTTTCACCTCGGGCGCGACGGAGGCGAACAATCTCGCGGTCAAAGGCGCGCTGCGTTTCCACAAGCAATTCGGTAAAGATCATATCGTCACGCTCGTCACCGAGCATAAATGTGTGATCGAAAGCGCCAAGGCGATGGAGGCCGAGGGCTGCCGCGCGACCTATCTGCCGGTCGAGAGCAACGGCTTGGTCGACCTCGATCGCCTCAAAGCCGCGATCGACGACAAGACGGCGATCGTCTCGGTGATGGCGGCGCATAATGAGATCGGCGTGATCCAGCCGCTCGCCGAAATCGGCGCGATCTGCCGCGAACGCGGCGTGCTGCTCCACACCGATGCCGCGCAAGCGGTCGGCAAAATTCCCGTCGATGTCGATGCGATGCAGATCGATCTGATGTCGATCTCAGGCCACAAAATCTACGGGCCGAAAGGTATCGGCGCGCTTTACCTGCGCCGCCGGCCGCGCGCGCGCATCATGGCGCTGATCGATGGCGGTGGGCAGGAACGGGGCATGCGTTCCGGCACCCTGCCGACGCCGCTTTGTGTCGGAGTGGGCGAGGCGGCGGCGCTGGCCGAGGCTGAAATGGCGGGCGAGGCCAAGCGCCTCATGGCCCTCCGTCAGCGCTTTCTATCGGGCATCCTGCAAGCCCTGCCGCACACCAGGCTCAACGGCGATCCCGAGCAACGCCTGCCCGGCAGTCTCAATCTCAGCTTTCCGGGCATTCCGGCGCCAGCCCTGATGGAGGCCTGCCCGGGCCTGGCGCTGTCCACGGGCTCGGCCTGCACGGCGGCCGAAATCGAGCCCTCTTTCGTGCTGCGCGCGCTGGGGCTCTCCGACGAGCTGGCAGCCGCCTCCCTGAGGATCGGTTTGGGACGGTTTACCACCCAGGATGAGGTCGATTACGCGGTTTCGGCCCTGGCGGCGGCGGTGCGCCAGCTCGGCCAGGCAGGGGTGACAACCCGGCTGGCGGCAACCACATAAGGGTGGTATTGAACGAGCAGCCCATGGCGACGACAACCGCAACCCGGCCCCCTCCGAAACAGGCAATGACCGTCACCGAAGCGGCGGCGCAGCGCATCCAGCAGATGCTGGAAAAGCGCGGCAAGCCCTCGGTCGGGATTCGCGTCGGCGTGCGCTCGCGCGGCTGCTCCGGGCTTACCTATACGCTCGAATATGCCGACGAGAAGGGCAAGTTCGACGAGGTGGTGCAGGCGAACGGCGTCACCATCTTGATCGATCCCAAGGCGTCGATGTTCATCATCGGCACCGAGATGGATTACGTCGAGGACAAGCTGCAATCGGGATTCACTTTCAGCAACCCCAACGAAAAAGGCCGTTGCGGCTGCGGCAAATCCTTCCACGTTTGATGCCCTATTTTCGTTAGGATGGGCGTGACCAAGCTGTTTCAGATCGAGGAGCCGGACGGCTCGCCGCTCGACCCATCGGGGCCGGGCGCGGCGGTTGGCATTGGGATTTGCAAATCCGGCCGCTCGCTTGAAGGCGCGGTCGCTTTCGCGGTCGGCGGCAATGCCGAGATCTTGCCGGGCGGTGACGGCGAGCGCGTGCTCGATGGCGGCGATCTCGCCGAGCTGTTGCTCGGGCTGCGGTCGCGCGCCGAGAAGCAACTTGCGCGGCCGGTGACGCATGCGGTGGTGATGCTGCCGCCGATCGAAGAGGGCCCGCTGGCGCCGGCTATCGAAGCCGCGGGGCTGACGCTGCTCGACAGCGTCGATCCCGGCAGCAAATCGGCCGAAGCCGCCGCGCTCGAAGCGGCAGTCCTCGCCGAAGATTTGGCGGCCGAGGATCTGGCGCCGAAAAACTGAGCTGAGATTTTTATGCCGAAGATGACATTTATTCAACGCGACGGATCGCGCCGCGAGGTCGAGGCGCCGGTCGGGCTCTCGGTGCTCGAGATCGCGCATCGCAACGACATCGATATCGAAGGCGCGTGCGAAGGCTCGCTCGCCTGCTCGACCTGCCATGTGATCGTCGATCCGGAATGGTACGAGCTGTTGAAGGATGCGACCGAGGACGAGGAAGACATGCTCGACCTCGCTTTCGGCCTGACGCAGACCTCGCGTCTCGGCTGCCAGATCATCATCACCGAGGAACTCGACGGGTTGACCGTGCGCCTGCCGCAGGCAACGCGCAACATGATGAACGTCTGAGCTTGGCTGCTGTAACGGTCACTCGATAGAAATTTCGAGAATTTCGCCTCCCCCGCGAAAGCGGGGGTCCAGGGCTACAACACGTCTCTGTCCCCTGGAGCCCCGCTTTCGCGGGGAGGCGAGTAAGGTTCATCTCGGAACCAATCTTGCGCTAGATTGCGACGAATGGCTCACCTCTTCGATTTACCTAGGCCGCCGAAGGATTGCCGAATCGTCGTCGCCATGTCGGGCGGCGTCGACAGCGCGACGACGGCTGCTCTTATGGTCGAAGGAGGTTGCGATGTCGTCGGCATCACCTTGCAGCTTTACGATCATGGCGCGGCGACCGGCAAGGCGCATAGCTGTTGCGCGGGCCAGGACATCCATGACGCGGCGCGCGTCGCCGAGCGGCTCGGCATCCCTCATTATGTGCTGGACTACGAGAGCCGCTTCCGCCGCGACGTGATCGACACTTTCGCGGATGCCTATGCGAAAGGCGAGACGCCGATCCCCTGCATTGCCTGCAATCGCACGGTGAAGTTCCGCGATCTGCTGGCAACGGCGAAAGAGCTCGGCGCCGATGCGCTCGCGACCGGGCATTACGTGCGCCGCATCGCCGGTGCGGACGGGCCGGAGCTGCATCGCGCGGTCGATGATGCGCGCGACCAGAGCTATTTTCTGTTCGCGACGACGCGCGAGCAGCTCGACTATCTGCGCTTTCCGCTCGGCGGCATGAGCAAGGATGAGACGCGCACGCTGGCGCGGCGCTTCGATCTCCCGGTCGCGGCGAAGCCCGACAGCCAGGATATCTGCTTCGTGCCGACCGGCTCTTACGGCGACCTCGTCGCGAAGCTCCGGCCCGAGGCGAATGCGCCGGGCGAGATCGTCGACGGTGAGGGCCAGGCGCTCGGCCGCCATGACGGCATCATCCATTTCACCGTCGGCCAGCGCAAAGGTCTGGGTATTGCCGGCGGCGAGCCGCTTTACGTGCTGCGGCTCGATGCGGCGGCAAGGCGCGTGATCGTCGGGCCGCGCGCGGCGCTCGGGCAGCAGCGCGTCATGCTGCGCGACGTGAATTGGCTCGATGCCAAGCCCGCAGGCGATATTCGCGTGACGGTGAAGCTGCGCTCGGCGCAACCGCCGCAAGCCGCGACGCTGTCGCTCGACGACAGCAGCGGCGGCGTCGTGCTGCTCGACGAACCGACGCTCGGCGTCGCGCCGGGACAAGCCTGCGTCGTTTATGACGGCAGCCGCGTGCTCGGCGGCGGCTGGATCGCGCGCGAGATGCGCGCGGCTAATAGCGCTGCGGCTCCGGCAGCCGCTTTGCGGCTTCCTCAACCATACTGAGATCGGCGTATTTCCCCACCGGCACGTCGCCGTTGATGAAGCCGAGGGTTTTCATCACGCCGATATTCTTTTGCAGCGAATCGAGATTGGGCTCGAGCTTCGGGTCGACATAGCTGTCCTCTTTCGTGAAGAGGAACGGGGCGAGGCCCGCGGCCGGCTGCTTCGTCAGATTGGCGGCGATCGTCACCGCCGCATCGTGATTGGCGGGATCGCGGAACCAGCGCTGCACCCGCATCATATCCTCGAAGAAATCGACCATCGCCGCGCGGTGCGCCGCGATGAAGCCGGCGCGCGATGCCTGGATCGTCATCTGCGACGGGCCGAGCGCGTCGGCGGCCGTGAACAGCACATGCGCTTTCGCCTGCATGTCGGGACTGCGCGCCCAGGGATTGGCGCCGGTGACCAACGCGGCTTTGCGCGAGAGGAGCATCGCCGGCATGTTGGCGTAGTCGGTCTCGATCGCGGTGTAGTCGCGTTTGTCGTCGAGCCCGTGCCGATGAAGCATCCAGCGCATCGCGACATCGAAGGCGCCGCCGGCGCCGTTGGTCGCGATGACCTTGCCTTTGAGATCCTCAGGCGCCGCGATGGCGCCGTCGTTGAGCACGAGGAAGGAGACCGAGCGATGACCCTCTGCGCCGTCCTGATTGGCATCGGCGACGACGCGCACATCATCGAGATGCGCGTTGAGCACGGCGACGGCGAGCGTCGAATAGCCGAGCGAGACGATGTCGGCATCGCCCGAGGCGAGGGCGGTGAGCTCGAGCGAGGTGCTCTGGAAATGCCGCGGCTCCAGCACGTAGGATTTGCCGAAATGCTGCATCAGGTCTTTTTTCTCGAGCAGCAGCGGCGAGAAGCCGCTGACCATCACGGTGAAGCCCGAGCGGATGGTGACGGGATCGGCGGCGGCGATGCGCGCGACGAGCAGCGTGCCGAGGAGGAACAGGAGGAGGAAAGGGCGGCTGGACATGCGGCGATGATAGCCGAAAAGCCTTTCAGCGGGCAGCAAAAGCCGGGGTTGCCGCGTGGATTCCGCTGTCGGTTTCGGTGGTAGGGGAGACACGTTTCATATCCCCCGAGCGGCCCGGCCCGCGGAAGACAAAAAAAATCGCGTGGTTGATCGAACGAAAGAGAGTAAAATCGCGACTGTCTAACGACGAATTGTTGAAGCGCCTACGCAGTTGCCAGGTCTTGGCGACCTTCGATTTGGAGCCGAGCACATGCTTCATAGCTTCATCGTTTCGCATCAAGCGAGCAACTTTGGCGGTCACGCCACGCTTATTTTTGCTTATGACGACAATCAATTGGTGGTCGGTGTCGTACCGAGCGGAGTTCTCGAAGACTATTTCCGATGGGATCACGATCCGGGCGCCGATATGCGCGCGATTGTTGTCGATAGAAACCTCAGCAGTTTTGAGAAGATAATGGCGTCGAAATATTCGGCTGGCGATATCAGTAGTTGCGAAGCAGACGGCCGACGATATCCCAAAGTTACGATCTTCGTGGATGATATGCAGCGCAGCGGATTCGAGTTCACGGACGCCGTACTCGCGAAGAGCGTCCGGAGTCGATGACGAGAACAATCAAGCGGCGCGCCGAGCCCAGGACGATGCGGCCGAGTGCTCAGATGGATGCATCCGAGAATTGAAGCCACGCTGAGGCGCGGATGGCCGCGTCAAATCAGAGCCGGCTTCCGGATTTTATTTTTGTTTTTCGGATGTTTCGGTTGGTAGCGGGGGAGCGACTCAGCCGATCTCCCCCATCCGCCCTCAGCTCGCTTCCCGTCGCCTGCTGAACCGCAGGGTACTGCTCCCGGGGCTGGGCCGAGTGGTTCCGAAAGATCGGCCCAGCTATTTCGCATCACGCGTATAGAGGGGCATTTCAATAGCGCCTGCGCGTCATGCGGCAATGCCGCATTTTTCGGCTTGACGTAAATGCGGCAATGCCGCATATTTCAGCCATGGCCAGCCCGCTACTCACCGTTGTCGAGACCCAAGCCTACATTCGGGACGCGGCGAAGTTGCTAAGCCAGGCCGAGCGCGACGAGGTGATCGACCTGATCGCGAAGAATCCGGAGTGCGGCGATGTCATCCCCGGCGGCGGCGGCGCCCGTAAAGTACGCATCGGTCTGGAAAGTCGCGGCAAGCGCGGCGGCGCACGGGTGATCTATTTCTTTCACAACCGGAAGATACCCGCTTACCTCTTCGCGATCTTCGCGAAGAACGAGCGATCCGATCTCGCCGCTGCAGAACGCAATGCCCTGGCGAAGATCGTCAAGGCCATCGTCAAAGAGCATGGAGAGTGATGATGACGAAGAGTGCTTTCGATAAGATCATGGCCGGCGCCCAGGATGCGCTCGCTTATGCCAAGGGCGATGAGAGCCGCGGCGTCGCACACGTTATTCCGGATGTCGATGTTCGGGCGATCCGCGCAAAGTTCGGCGTAAGCCGGGAAGTTTTCTCCAATCGCTTCGGATTGGATCACCGCGCCGTGCAGGATTGGGAGCAAGGGCGCCGCGTGCCCGACCGATCGACGCGGGTTCTTATGCTGATGATCGAGAACGAGCCGAAAGTCGTGGAACGAACCGTTGCGAAAGCTCTCTCCGCCGCTCACGCACGGATCGGAACGGGCCGTCGAACCACCGCGCGAGCGGGCGTTTCCACGCACGCCAAGGCCCCTGCATCCCGCAAAGCACGAGAACTCGCGAAGTCCCGAAAAATCGAGGCAAGGTCATAACTTATTGATAAGATTATATTTTCGTCTGGTAGCGGGGGAGGGATTTGAACCCCCGACCTTGGGATTATGATTCCCCTGCTCTAACCAACTGAGCTACCCCGCCGCCTTACCGATCAAGGGCTTACGCCGGCCCCTGCCTCCCCGAGCCGCGCGCCGGTTGCGGCCGGCCAACGCTATGCTCGGGAGCGCGCGAGATTAGGGAAACTCGGCTCGCGGTGCAATCACCGGATCGCGAATCTTCAATCGACAGCGCCGTGGCTTTCTGGTGTGGTGCGCGTGACGTTCCGAGCCGCGCGAAGAGGTGCGGCCGAGACACTCAACCGCCGGGGGAAACGCATGCGGGGCATATCGAGTTGGGCGGGAAGCGCCGTGTTGGTGGCTGCGCTGTGGGCCGGACCGGTGGCGGCGCAGTCTCCGGATCAAGCGAAGGCCGAATGGGATCGTGTTGTCGCAGCTGCGGAGAAAGAGGGCACCGTCGTCATCAATTCGCAGCCTAATCCTGTGTGGCGCGATTTCATCCTGCGCGAATTCGCAAAGGCCTACCCGAAGATAGAGCTCAATTTCTCGATGATCCCATCGGAACAGTTCGTCGCCCGCGTGCGCGTGGAGCGGCAAACCGGCAAGTACCTTTGGGATCTCGGCGCGGCCGGCGCGGCGGCCGGCTTCACGCTTTACAAGGATGGGGCGATCGATCCGCTGTTGCCCGAATTGATCCTGCCCGAGGTCAACAAACCCGAAATCTGGGGCGGTTGGGATGAGGCTTTCGTCGATACGCCGCGAAAATACGTCTTCTCGATGTCGGCCTTCGTTTTGAGCCCCTATTACAACGCGGCCCACGTCCCGGCCGACAAGGTGGCGCAGCTCGGCCTCCGCGTGATGCTCGATCCTGCCTATGCGGGCAAGACTGTATGGCAGGATCCGGCCGTCCCCGGCAGCGGACAATCTTATGCGACGCTGATGCGGACGCTCGGCGACGAAGACCTGCGCAAGCTGCTCGTCGATCAGAAGGCGACGCTGTTCGCGCAGCAGGCGCAGATCATCGAGGCGATGGCGCGCGCAACGGCGTGGTTCGGCATCGGCCCGTCGGTGGGCTCGCTCATCGCGCCTTATGTGCAGGCCGGCGCGATCAAGCAAGCGGACATCCAAGCCTTCGGCAACAAGCCGGAAGTAAGCATCATCAGCATCGGCGGCAACTGCCTTTACGTTCTCAACCAGCGGCCGCATCCCAACGCGACGCGGGTTTTCGTCAACTGGATGCTACAGAAAGATGTGCAGATGAACCTCGCCAAGGCGATCGAGCAGGATAGCCGCCGTCAGGACATACCGCCGGTCTCGGCGCCCGAGGCCGCGCCGATCAAGGGCGCCAAATATTCGGTGCCGCAGCGCGAGGAGGCTTTCTCACAGCTTGTCGCGGATGCCAAATTCGTCGACGGGCTGCGCAAAGCCGCCAAATAGGCGGCGGTCGCCCTGGCTGCTGCCGCTATGAAGCGGCCGGTTTGGCGGCAAGAAGCGCCGCGCGAGCGGTCCTATTGCTTGATGTTCTTCTTCGAGATGTCCGACACCTTGTCGCGCAGCGGGATCGAATCCTCGGATTGAATGTCCTCGTAATGCACGCCGGGCTTGCCCGCGAGCGACGGGTCGCTCGGCGGCACGTCGAGCCGCCGGCTGTTGCGGCCCGATTTGACGTATTCCGTCTGTCCCTCTTTCGAGAGCAGCCAGTTGAGATAGACGATCGCGGCGTTCGGATGCGGCGCCTTATCCATCAGCGCCACCGCACCGAAGCCCGGCCCGCCGGCAACAACCTTGGTGTCGCCGTTCCAGATCTCGACGTTCTTCCCCAAGCCTTGCCGCCGAAACGGCTCCAGGTCCTGCGAGCCGACGCCGAGACCGATGGGGTATTGGCCGCGCACGACCCATTCGGCCTCCTGGCGGCCGTTATTGCTGTAAGCAATCTTTTGCGTGCCGACCAGCGTGGCGAGGAAGCCGTCGCCGCGGTTCAGCAATATGCCGGCGCCGGCGGCAATGCCCGGGCCGCCGAGCCGCGGGTCGTCCCACACCATTTTGCCGGAGAATTCAGGCTTCATGAGGTCGTCGAGGGTCTTGAGATCGTCTTTCTTGACGAAATCCCAATTGACGTAAGCCTGAGCGCTGACAGTGAAGTCGAAAGCGAACGCATATTTCTTTTCGTGGTCCTGCCATCCCATGGCGAAGCCGCCGAACCATGCATTGTCGTCGAGGATCTCGGGCAGCTTCAAAGCGGGCTGCAGCGGCGCGAAGGCGCCGGCCGGCTTCAGCGTGCTCAAGATCGACGGCGTGCCGCCGATATAGATGTCCCAATTATAGATGCCGGCTTCGCGCTCGCGCGTGATGCGGGGAATCGATTCGAAGCCGTTGAGCCCGGTGTAGCTCACCTTGATCTCGGGATATTTCTTCTTGAAGCCGTCGGTGAAAACTTCGGCATAGATCGCGCCCGGTCCGCCCTTGATGAGGAGTGCGCCTTCGTTCTTCGCCGCGGCGACGATCGCATCCCAACTCTCATCCGCGGCTTGCGCCGGCGCCGCAGCCAAGAGCAGCGCTAGGGTCATGATCGAGACGCGCGCGAGCGCACCGGTCACGCGTTTCAGGCGCGTTTTCGTCTCCATGGTTCCCCCCTTCTCGCGTGCCGATCCCCGGCGGGATCGACTTGCTCGAAACACTATGGCAACAGGGAGGTAGCCGCAACACGGCGGGCGACGCCGGCGGGGGCGTTCGAAGCGGCGGCGTTTTCGATAAACGCGACGGCTAAGGCTAATTCCTTCTCGCGACGATCCCTTTCCATAATGTGTCGTTCCCGACTATTTTCTTGGGCTCAGACCGCATCATTTTCCGATTTGCGATTGGCCATTGACCGAGATAGACAGGCAGAATCCCCAAGGCTTTCGGGCGCCCAAATGCCGCTCTGCGGGCAAGGCGCTCTTTCTTATGCTTGCGTCTCTGTTGCTGCCCCTATTTTTTTTCCATAGCCCTGGCACTACTGACTACGCTGATTGGCTAAGGTGGTTCGAGGTTTTGCGGCGCGACGGTTGGATCGAAGGCTACAAAGAAATTGCCGCTATGTATCCGCCGTTCAGTGAAGGCGCTTTGCGGGTGGCGTCGTTGCTGAGCGATACGTTCAACACGACACCTTTCGCCAGCATAAAGCTGATCATCCTAACGGCGGGCTATCTATCGACCGGGCTTTTTTTCTGGTGGCGGAGATCGGAGAGCCTATCTCTTTGCCTGCTTTGGACGACGTCGGGGATGATGCTTGGTTATCTCGATATCCTCTTCGTACCGGCGTTTGTCGCCGCATTGTGGAGTTTGGAGCGGAATCGGTATGGCAGTGGCGGGTTCTTCTACGCCGTAGCATGCTTCACAAAGTGGCAACCGCTCATTGTGGCGCCGTTCCTCCTTGTCTACGCATGGAAGCACAAGGCGACGCTCGCATTTGCGACGCCCATCGTCTGTATGGCAGGCATCATGTACCTGCTTTTTGGTAACGCGATCATTCTCGATTTGCGGTTGAGTTTTGAGCAGAGCCTCCTAAGTGGCAATGCACTCAATCTGCCTCTCCTCATCGACGGAATCCTTCGTCATTTCAACCTTGCAAGATTAGCAAGTTGCGAACCCGAGTCACCATGGGATTGGCTGTGTCTGACGCGCGAAAGTGTTGTCGCGATTTACGTGCTGAAGGCCATCTTTGAGGGGGCGTATGCTTGCATCTTGATTTCGTTCATCCGCCGGCACGCGTCGTTTGTAGATCTTCTGCAGGCGACCCTGATCGCTATGCTTGCATATTTCTCGCTGAATCCAGGCGTCCATGAGAACCATCTTTTTTTGGCGGCTGTGCTCGCTCTAGTCTATTTGCAGGAACGCCCTGAAGAGCTTTGGCTTTGCGTGTTCGTTATCGTGACTGCAGTGCTGAATCCGATACTTTTTTACGGTCTCGATGGGCACGGGCTGCCCTATGTCGACATTCCTCACAATGGCTCGGTTACCCCCTATCTTATTTTGCTTGCGACGATCGCCGCGTCGATGACGATAGTGACGGGGCGATCCGTCGTTCGTTTTGTCGCCGACAGCTTCCCTTGTCGTCTGCGCCGACAATGAAAACATCGAATAGCATATTTGACCTAACGTTGGTTGGTGACGTTTTTTGCTGTAACAGTTTTGACATTGATCGTTTCGAAAAAGAAGCAAATCGCGCTTCTTTCGAAACGTGAATCTTGCGCTCGATTCAAAAAGTTAGACCTGATTCATGGATGAAACGGAATCGAGGATCGATTCCGTTTCATTCGATCATGATCTAGGCGACGTCGGCCAGCGTTTCTTTCTCGACGGCAGCGCGGCGCCACGCCGCGAGATCGACGATCTTCGCCCGCTGCAGCATGCGGCGGCGGGCGAGCACCGTGTTGAGGAAGCGCTGGCGATTGCGCAGCCAGGTGAGGTGATAAATCTGCTCGCTGGTTTCGGCCGGCACGTTGCTGAGCGTGGTCAGCAGATATTCGACTTTGAAGAGGTCGTGCTGCAACTCAGCCGTCAGAAGGATCGGCGAACCGGTGGCAGAAGACGGCGACAATTCCATCGGCCACTCCATCGTCTCGCAAAACAAAGGTGCATCGCATCGCGAAGACCCGGCTATCGGGCGGCGATGATGAGACCATGGATTTCGATCAAAAACGGGGCAGCGATTGGCAAAAATTGCGAATCCCGTCCCGCTGGCGGCGCCGTGGCTTCAGCCCCGGACGCTATTCGCTCGGCTCTTCCTCGTCGTCGAGCGGATGCTTGCCGATGGTGGTCATCGACTGCCAGTGATTGAGGCTGAATATCGAGATATCGGCTGCCTGCAGGATGGCGGTGCAGCCGATCAGTGCATCGGTCGCCGTGACGCCGCTGCCGCTCGGGAAGCTGCGTATGAGATCGCCGCTCTCGATCTTCGCCGCGTAAAGGCGCAGCACGCTGGCGAAGAGCTGGCCCAGCGAATCGTCGGGCACGTCGTCGAGCCGCTCTTCCTTCAGCGCCGCGCTCATCAGGCTGTCGACCGCATCGATCAGGTCGGCGACTTTGCGCTGGCGATCGTCGGAATCCGGCATGGTTAACCCTCTATCGGCTGCGGCGCGTCCCGTCTGGTCGGGGACCTGCGCGATAGGTGATCTAGAGCAACCGGAGGAGCACTCCAAGCCCGCCCGGCCGAGGGTCTTGCCGGGGCTTCCCGCCGCGGCGGCTCTGGTCTAGGCTTGGTGGTATGGACAGCCCAGCCGCGGCACAACGGCGGGAATTGACCGGCAGGAGACCCTTGATGCGCATCATCGATTCCCATTTCCATTGGCGGCCGCGCTCGGTGCTCGATTATCTCTGCCGGCGCACGGACTATCCGCGTGCCCAGCCCAACAGCAAAGGCGGCTATACCTATTGGCGCCACGAGGGCAAGCGCATCTCCAATGTCGGCGGCGAGTGGTTCGATCTCGAGGCCCAACTCGCGCATCTCGACACGCTCGATCCCGGCATGGGCGTGATCTGCTCGGTCGGGCCGTTCACCGTTTCCTTCACCGATTTCGAGGGCGGGGAAGCCCGCGATATTTGCATGATGTGGAACGAGGAGATGGCCGCGCGCCAGCGCCAATATGCCGGCCGTTTCTGGGGCACCGGCGTCGTGCCGCTGAGCGACACGCGGATCGCGATCGAGGTCATGGATCACGCGATCAACACGCTCGGACTCGTCGGCATCAACCTGCCGGGCAGCGTCGGCGCCGATCCGCATATCGATGCGGCGCGGCTGGAGCCGTTCTACGACCGCGTCGAAGCGCTCGACGTGCCGCTGTTCCTCCATCCGACCGACGGCATCTATGAGGACATCCTCGACGGCTATAACGGCGCGCTCTATCTCAGCCTTGGCCGTGTCGTCGATGTCAGCGTCGCCGCCTATCGCCTCGTGCTCTCGGGCATGATGGAGCGTCATCCGAAGCTCAAGATCTTTATGTCGCATACCGGCGGCGCGCTGCCCTACCAAGCGGGCCGCATGGACAAGAATTCCGGCGCCGCCAAGCTGCCGCGGATGCCGAGCGAATATCTCCGCCGCATGTATACGGATACGGTCTCGCCGCACACCGCCGGCATCAAATTCGCGATCGATTTCTACGGCGTCGATCACGTGATGTACGGCAGCGACTATCCGTGCTGGAGCCCGGCTGCGGCGCTGAAATTCTTCGGCGAGACCGGCATGTCGCAAGCCGATCAGGAGAAGATCTTCCAAGGCAATGCCCGGCGCATCCTGAAGCTGCGCGACCCGGCTCCGGCCACGGTCAAGCAAGCGATCCGCGAGCCGGTAGCCGCGAAGTAGAAGTAAACGTCGGCGGGTAACTGCCTGCGCCCTAAGCGGTGCGGAACCGAGCCTTATCATTCCGGTTGAATCGATGACGCGTGCTCCCGCGCGGGAATTGGCGCGTCGCTGCCCTGCGAGGCATCGATCGATGTCGGCCGGTATTCCCGATGCCAAGATTTTGCGCCACGCCGGACGCGTGCTTGCGACGCGGATCATTCCGCAGGCGCTGCATTGGCGCGCGGTCGTGCGCCGCGAATGGCGGAGCATTCTGCGTCGCGACGGGCGCCCGCATCGGGCGCGACAATGTCTCGATCCTCGCCGCCGGCGTCGCCTTCTATATCTTCGTCGCGATCCCTTCGAGCCTCACGGCGATCGTCTCGATCTATGGGCTGATGTTCAATCCGCTCGAGGTCGAGAGCCAGGTCGGCTCGCTGATCGGTCTGCTGCCCGCCGATGTCATCGACATCGTGACAAATTTCCTGACGCTGCTGGCGACCAAGTCGCAATCGGCGCTGGGGCTACGCCTTATCCTCGGTTTGCTGGTGGCAATCTGGAGCGCCCAATCGGCTGCGTCGTCGATGATCTCGGCGCTGGAAGCTGCCTACGAAAAGAAGGAGACGCGCGGCTATCTGCGCTTCCAGCTCGCGGCGCTGGCTCTGGCTCTTTGCTCCATCGTCTTCGCACTGCTCTCCCTCATCCTCTTCGCGGTATTGCCGGTGGCAATCGATTGGCTGTTGCCGTTCTCCCACCGCACGCGACTGCTGGTCGATATCGTGCGCTGGCCAGCGCTCACCATGCTGGTCGCGCTCGCCATCGCCGGCATCTATCGCTTTGGCCCGGCGCGCGAGGAGAGCGAGCGGCCGTGGGGCGCTTGGGGCGTCGTTCTGACGACGATCGTTTGGATCGGCAGCTCGGCGCTCTTCGCGCTCTACGTCTCCAAGGTCGCGTCTTATGACGTGAGCTACGGCCCGCTGGGCGGCGTTGTGGTATTGCTGCTCTGGCTCTACATCGCAGCTTTCGTGGTGCTGCTCGGTGCCGAGCTCAACGCGGAACTCGAGAGCCGCATGGCGGCCGAGCGTGCGCGTACCGGCTCCAAGCATGCGGCGAGAGCGCCGCGCCGCCGCGCGCGTGGCTAGGATGCGGGGACAAAAAAAGCGGGTCCCGAGAGTGCCCCGGAACCCGCTGCCTTGCGACTTTCTTGCGACGAGGCTGCGATCAGGCGGCTTTGTCGAGGTGCTCCAGATCGCGATAGTAGAGATCGCGCGCCCAGCCCGGGGCATCGCCGCGATCGAGCATGTTCTGCAACTCGGAGCGGGCGCGCGAGACGCGGCTCTTCATCGTGCCGACGGCACAGCCGGCAAGCTTCGCCGCATGATCGTAGGAATAGCCATTGGCACCGACGAGCATGAGGGCCTCACGCTGCGCCGCCGGCAAGGTCGCGAAGCGGCAGGTCACGTCGCGCATGCGCAGATGCCATTCCTGCTCGTCGCTGATCGCAGGGGCCGGCACGCTGGTCGGATCGAGTGGACCGATGCGACGCTGCCGCCGCTTTTCGTTGAAATACGCGTTGCGCAGAATCGTCGTCAGCCAGGCGAGCAGATTGGTGCCCGGACGGAATTGATCGGCGTGAACGAGGGCGCGCAACACGGTTTCTTGCACGAGATCGTCGGCGAAGCTGCGATTGCCGGCGAGGCGGCGCGCAAAGCCCTCGAGACGGGGAAGGTTCTGGACGACATCATCCGCGAAAGTCGTAACGGCCATTTTCTTCCTCCTGCATAAAACCACAACAGCAGTGGAAGAAATCTTTGTCGGTAATCCCGGCTTTTATGCGTCAAACCTGCAGTTTTGTGCGACAATTAGCGATCGTCACAGGAAAATCTCATATCGGATGGCGATCGCCTCTTTCTCCATATTACGACCATAATTCCGATGTTCTATTTGAACAATCGGCCGACAGATCATGGCGACACTATGACTGCGTCACCGGGACGCGGCGCGCGGCCCAGATTTAATTCGTTTAATTCGCGAGCTTGATCCGGCTTGATACGCGCTCGTCACCAAGACAGCGCTCGACGAGCAGCAGCAGCTCGATCGGCTCGAAAGGCTTGCGCAGGATAGCGGTGGCACCGAGTTCGCGCGCCATGACGAGAAAATCGGCGGTGCCGGTCAGCGTGCCGCCGGAAATCGCGATGATCGGAATGTTCGTGCCTTCGCGCAGAATATGGCGAATGGTCTCGATGCCCTCGCGCTCCGGCATAATGAGATCGGTGATCACGAGTGCCGGCCGCTCACGGCGGAAGCAGGCGAGGCCCTGGATGCCGTTGGCGGCGCTGATGGTGCGGTAGCCGGCGCGATCGAGAATTCGCGTCGCCAGATGGCGGATCATCGGCTCGTCATCGATGATGAGGATCATATCCGAGTGCATGGCCAATCCTCAGGCCGCGCTCTGCACGAGGCTGATCAGCTCGCGCCGCTCGGCGACCGGCAGGGTGATCGAGAATTCCGAACCCTGGCTTGGCGCCGTATGCAATTCGATCCGGCCGCTATGGCTGGTGACGATGCCGTGAACCACCGAGAGGCCGAGGCCGCTGCCGCGATCGGCTTCGCGGGTGGTGAAGAACGGCTCGAAAATGCGCTGCGCGACGACGTCCTCCATGCCGCAGCCGTCATCCGCGACGGCGAGCCGCACGAGACGGATGTCCTGATCGGCCGCGTCAATGGCCTGGGTCAGGCTAACGGTGATCTTGCCGATACGCTCGCCGATCGCCTGCTGCGCATTCGTCACCAGATTGACGATGACTTGCTGCAGTTGATCGGGATCGGCGAAGATCGCCGGAACCGGATCGATTTGCTCGACGAGCTCGATCGACGCCGGCACGGTCGCGCGCATCATGCGCAAAGTCTGGCGTACCGTCGTAGCGGGCTCGATCAGCCGCTTCTCCATCACCTGTTTGCGGCCGAAGGCGAGAACTTGCCGCACCAGATCGCGCGCGCGCTGGCTGGCGGTGACAACCATCTCCAAATCCTGACGGGTCGCGGAATCGGCCGGGAAATCCTCGAGCGCGACGGTCGCAAGCGACAGGACCGGCGCGAGGATGTTGTTGAGCTCGTGCGCCAGACCGCCGGCCATCGTGCCGAGCGCTTCGAGCTTCTGCGAATGAATGAGCAGACGCTCCAGCTCGCGCGAGCGTTGCTCGGCAGCGCGCTGCTGGGTCACGTCCTGCAGGGTGCTGACGATACGGATTGGCGTGCCGCGGCTGTCGTGAATGATCTCGTGATCGCGGTGGAGGAGTCGCGCTTGGCCGTCGGGGCGGATGATCCAGTATTCGGTCGGCTCGGGCTTCACGCCGCGGTTGAGCTCGGTCCATAGCGCGTTGACGCGCGCGCGGTCGCGCGGATCGACAAGAGCGAGATAGGTGTCGCCTATCGGCGGAAGCCCACGCGGATCGAGACCGAAGATGCGATAGGTCTCGTTGGACCAAGTGAGCTTTTGCGTGACGAGATTGAAATCGGAGCAGCCGAGTTGCGCGATCTTCTCCGCTTCGTCGAGCCGCAACTGGCTTTCTTTGAGGGCGAATTGCGCATGTTTCAGCGGGGTTATGTCGATGCGCAAGCCAGCGAAACCGCCATCGCTCATGCGGCGCTCGGAAGCAAGCGCCCAACGGTCGCCGCTCAATCGCTGCTCGATGGCGCCCTCGGTCTGGCGATGCTGGCGAATACGTTCGGCGATCCACTCCTCTTCGCGGTCTTCGGCGTCGGCGAACTGGCCGCGCGCCACGCCCGCGCGAACGATGTCCTCGAAGCTCGTGCCCGGCACCATGAGATCGGCGATCTCCGGATACATCCGGCGATAGGCCTCGTTCGACATCACCAGCCGATCCTCGGCGTCGAAAATCACAAAGCCTTCGGAGATGCTGTCGACCGCGTCGCGCAGCAGGCGATCGGCGAGGCGCGCGCGCTGACTGGCGACGATCGCCTCTGTCTCGTTGGTGATCGTCCCGCGATAGCCTTGGAAACGGCCTTGGTCGTCGAAGATCGGCTTGCCGCTGGCGGAGAAATGCTGCGCCGTGGTGCTGCCCGGCCAAGTGATCGAGAAGCGGAAGCCGCGGAAGGGGCGGCGCGCATCGAGATCGGCCTTGTGGCGCCGCCAATAAGGGTCGCTCGCCGGATCGGCACCGGCAACCTCCCAGCGCGTCTTGCCGAAGACCGCCTGCGCGCCGTCGCCGCTCAGGAAGGTGAAGCGATGATCGGTATCGGATTCCCAAATCCAGTCGGCGCCGAACTCGGCGATGTCGCGGAAACGCCGCTCGCTGTGCAGCAATGCTTCCTGGGCGAGGCGGCGCTCGGCGGCGATCGCCTCGGCCCGCTGCACCGCGCGCACGAGATCGCGGCGTGCCTGGCTTTCATCGGCGAGCCGTGCATAGGTTCGGGTCATGATCAATTGAGCGACGAATTGCCGGCGGAACAGAACAGCGATCACGGCAATCGCGATGCAAAGGATGAGGCCGACAGCGCTGATAATCGCCGCCTCGACATTCCAGGCGGACAGGATGCTGGCGATCGTCAGCGACGTCGTCGCGATCAGGGGATAGTTGCCGAGACGCTGGCCGGCGAGAACCACCTCCTCGCCTATAACCGGATCGCCGGTGCGCACCGGGCCGAATTTCTCGCCTGGAAGACCATCGCCAAGCAACGACTTGTCGAGCATGGCCTTGGTGTCGGGAGGTACGGCGGGATAACGCGCGACCAGCGTGCCATCCGTGCGCCACAAAGCGATCGCGCTGCCGGGCCCGATCGAGACGTCGCGGTAGAAATTCTCGAAGTAGCCGAGGTGGATCGCCGCCGAGACGATGCCGAGGAAGCGGCCGTCGACGGCGCTCAAGCGGCGCGCGAGGTAGATCGTCGGGGTGCCATCCGATTGGCTGAGCACCGGAGCGCTGATGATCGTGCCGAGATCGGCGCGATCGCGCAGCGTCGAGAAGTCGCCGCGATCGTGGATATTGGCCTCATGGGTCAGCCGGGGCCCCGAGGTGCTGAGCACCGCGCCGGAGGCATCGACGAGAAACAACGCGGCGATCTGCGGCAGGCCGGAGATCTTGCGGGCAAGACTGAGATGCGCGTCGCTGCTGGTCGCGCTGCGCCGGAACTGAACCGCATCGCGAATGCCGGCGCTTCCGAATTCCGCATCGATCGCGGCGAGCACGAGATCGGCGCCTTGCAGCGTTCGTACCGACTGCTCGTCGAGCACGCGGTTGAGCTTGCCGAGATTGTCTTCGGCGTTTTCCATCGCGGTCTGACGCAGATGCCAGATCGCAACGCCGTCGGCCGTCATCAGCGCAACGATCAGCAGCGCGGCGCCGTAGCCGATCATGCGCGGCGGACGCGCACGAAGCGCTGCCTCGGGAGTGGTGACGGTCGGGCGCATCGCTCGTCGCCATCGCAGCGACCGCCACCCGAGCCCCAGTTTCAAAACCTTGCTCGCCATACTAACCACGCGATCCTTTTGCCCCTAAGCGGCCCACGAGAGTTCCGTCAGCGATGCGCGGCAATTTGTGGCGAGATTATGGCATGTGCTTCGGCGACTGACCGAATCGGCGATTTACGTCGATCGGATGAAAGACGGGTTCATGATCGGACCCGCGACAAGCGCATAATCGCGCCGCGGTTGGCCCGAGGATTCGATGACAGAACGAAAATTCGTCGTCACTTACGATGCGATCGCTGCCGACATTCTCGATAACGGCATCGACCAGCCCGCCGCTCTCGTGCTCGTGTCGAGCGATCAGCAACGCGTCATCATCCGCATGGATCGCCACACGATCGCTCGGCTGAAGAAACGCATCGAGAGGATATTCTTGCGCCGCTATCGCGGCGTCGCGCAGCTGCGCCCCTGACGATCGCCAACCTCCCGGCAATTTTTGCCTAGTCGTCCGCGTCTCCGGACGGCTGCCGAATTTCTTGCGACCAGCGATAACGAAGGACGCGGATTGTTCCCGCGACGCATTCGCGCATCGTTATGAAAATTGTTTCGAATTTTTCGCTTATTCGAATGATGAACGGCAGATGCGCTTACCGAAAGATTGCATTTAGCTGAATTTGTCTTCGTTCGTTCGACGCCGGATGGGAAGGTTACGTTAGAGTTAGGGTTACCAAACGTTGCTTCCGGTTCCTTCGAATTGATGTCAGTTCAGGTACAGCGCGCACATGGCAAGAGTTGATAACTACGAAATCCTGCGCGACGACACAATCGCTTCGCTGTACGACGCAGCGATCGAGCCGGCCACACGGCGCCGCGGTCTCAGCATGCTGGCGCAGACGCTCGATGCAGCTGGCGCGGTCTATCTGGTCTGGGACAAAGAAAACAACGCGGTGGCTGACTTCGTCGTGGCCGGTACGCTCTCGGCGGATTTCGCGACGCTCTATCGTACGCGCTGGGGCGCGGTCGATCCGCGGCGCCGCTTTCTCGAGCGCGCCCATGCCGAGAGCATCTTCGTCTCGCATTACGATCGCAGCGATGCGCTCCTCGAGGATGGCGGCTTCGAGCGTGCGTTCCTCGCCGAGCAGGGCATCGGCCATAGCCTCGGCGCCAATCTCACGGAAATCGGCCGCGAATATCGCCAGATCTACGTCGAGCGCGCGGCCGGACGCACGCCGTTTTCGGCGGCCGAGGTGATCGAGTTCCGTCGCCTCGTCCATCACATGGCGAATGCCGAACGTCTCGCGCGGTCGATCGACGAGCGTGCGCTCGATTGGGAATTGCCGCAGCGCATCCTCGACAATATGTCGGTCGGCGCGCTGGTCGCCGATCACACCGGTCAGGTCCGCTTCGCCAATGCGGCGGCGGAAGAAATCCTCGCCGAGAATGACGGGCTCAGCCGGCGCGACAACCGCATCCAGGCGGCGCGCTCCTTCGAGACCAATAACATACTCGCGGCGTTGCGCGATGTGGCGGTGACGGGGCGCACGGAAAAGCGCGATGGCGCGTCTGCTGATCGCGCGGCCTTCCGGCAAGCTGCCTTATGCGGTGGTGGTGATGCCGCTGCCGACGACGGTCGGCGGCGAAGCCAAGGGAACGCGGGCGCTGGTCTTCATGAGCGATCTCGCGCATCGCAACAACGAGCTCGCACCGCGTCTCAGCCAGCTCTTCGGTCTTTCGAAAGCCGAGGCGCGTGTTGCGGCCGGCATTGCCGAGGGGCGCCGCCTCACCGAGATCGCGCAGGAATTCGATGTGCGCATGCCGACTGTCCGCACGCAGCTTCGCGCGGTGCTGAAGAAGGTCGGAGCGAGCCGCCAGGCGGATTTGGTGCGGATCGTTCTCGCGCTGCCGCCGATGCTGCCGACGGGCGTAGAGCCGTTGCGCTAGGCGTTCAACGCGAACGCGCGCGTGCGGTGCGCGTCGAGGTCGTCGGCGATGAATTTCTCGAGCAAGCGCCCGAACCCGAAGCGCATCGTCCCCGAGATAGTGCTGCTCGGTTTCGGCGACCGCTGTTTCGACCGCCGCGGCGAGGATGTCCTGCACGGTCTTCTGCGGATCGGGCGCGAGCAGTGTCTCGTCGAGCGCGCTGTCGATCTCGGTCTCGACTTCGTGCAGCACACGCGCGGCGAGTCGCCATGCGTCGCGGTCGATCTTGCTCCAGCGCCGCCTTGGTCGGTGCAGGTGACGCCGCGCGCGGCAAGCTGGCCGGTGATGAAGCCCGCGAAATGGCGCACCAGCGCCCGTTTCACGCCGTCACCGATCTCGATCGTGAGGTAGCAGTCGGTACAATCGATCGCCGTCATGTCGGCCAGTCCTAAGGTCGCACTTGTTGAGTTCGCGCGACCTTAGGGGGCGAGGCTTAACGGAAACTTTCCTGGCGCTCCGGCGCGGCGCGCGGGCATTTCAGTCGATTGGATTAGGGCTCATTGGACTAGATCGGGCCAGCGAGCTCGGCGATCGCCAGCCGCATGATTTGGGCGCCGGAGGAGTGTTCGGCGTTTGTCGGTGTTGGCCGGTCGCGCCACTTCGCCCGGCTGCGCGAGCGAGACCAGCGTCAGCGGCTTTTTGTTGGGTTTCGAGCCGACGGCGATGATGCCGTCATGGCCCATCTGTAGGATCTCGCGCCGCAAGGTCCAGGCGCCCGACAGGGCCGTCATGCGATCCGGCGAGTTGGTGCCGTATTTCTGCACCAGCATGCGCACCTGTCGTTCATTGAGGATCAACGGCGCTTCGAGGGTGACGTTGATCAAGCTCGTCGGGTTCAGCATCGCTCTCGGCGTCGCGCGCCCGGTAATAGGTGCCAACGCCTAGATAGGGATTTGCGTCGCGCCACGGCGCGACCATCATCTTGAACATCGACCAGTCCCTCTCCAGCCCATCCCGGTTGCGCATCGCAACTTCTGCCGGATGTCGTGTTACGCCCCCACTGATTCGCGATGGTTTGGGATGCTTCGATGTGCTCCCGCTATTCGCGTTCCGTCATATAAATGCATTCAGCGCGCGCATCGCTACCCTTAAATAAATTTATATATATCGCGCACAATTTTAGACGTTTTGCAGCGGCTTATGCCGCTCGACGAATTGCGGCTTACGCCGCGACGACGGCTTCGGCGAGCAGCGACAGCGCATCGAGCGGCTGCGCATTCATCTGCCAGGCATGACCTTCCGCGATCAACCGCGGCCGAGCAATGCGGCGCGGGTTCAAACGCGCGCGCCGACCAGCCGTCGCAACCGCGATGCAACGCCGGCTGCGCGCTCGGCGACAGCGAGACATCGAAGCTGATTGAGCGGCAGCGACATGCCGAGGCCGCGCGCCTTGATGTAGGCCTCTTTACGCGTCCAGCCGGCGAAGAACGCGGCGAGTCGGTCCGCGGCGGCAACGCGTGCAGCTCGGCAATCTTCGGCCGGCGAGAAGAAATGCTCGGGATGTTTCTCGGCGAGAAAGCGCTCGTCATGCCATTCGACGTCGCAGCCGACACTAACGTCGCGGCTGATGGCGAAGAGAGCGAGCTGATGCGAATGCGAGATGTTGAAGCGCAGCTCGCTGTTGCTTCAGCACCGGTTTGCCGTAGCCGGTGACATCGAAATGCAAAGCCGCGGGCGCGCGATCGACATAGCGGCTCAGCAATAGGCGAAGGATGCCGTGGCACGCGATATAGCGATGGCGGTCGCGCTCGAAGCGAAAGCGCGGGCGCGCGCGCTCTCGTCGCGGTCGAGCAGCGCTTGCCAGCGTGGCAGGGCGCTCGCGGCGGCATCGAGATCCGCCCAGAAGACATCGACCTGCGGGAGCACGATCAACCGCCGAGCACGCGCCGGGCCTTTTCGTCGCCTATCGAATCGAGCTTGGCGAGGTTCTCGATGGTCGCCGCAAGTTTCGCCACGGTCTGTGCTTCGAAAAGGTGCCACAGCGTCAGCTCGACACCGAAGGCCGCGCGCGCGCGGATGACGACTTGCGTGCCCAGCCGAAGAATGACCGCCGATAAGGAAGAAATTGTCGTCGGCGCCGATCGCTTCGGTGCCGAGCACCTCGGCGACGATCGCGGCCAGCTTGATCTCGATCGGCGTCGAGGGCGCACGGAAGCCGGTTTGGTCCAGCGAATTCTCGCTGCTCGGCTCGGGCAGGGCATCCTTGTCGAGCTTGCCGCTGCTGGTCAGCGGCAATTCGGCAAGGCCGACGAAAGCCGTCGGGATCATGTATTCGGGCAGCGATTGCGCCAGGAAAGCGCGCAGCTCTTCGGAGGTGCGGCTCTGCTCGCCCGCGGCGACGATATAAGCGACGAGATAGTTTTCGCCCTGCGCATTCTCGCGCGGCACGACGGCGCAAGAAGCGACCGCGGGACAACGCGCGAGCTGCGCGGCGATGCCGTCGGGCTCGACGCGATTGCCGCGGACCTTCACCTGATCGTCGATGCGGCCGCGGAAGCAAATCTCGCCATTCGGCAGCATGCTCGCGAGATCGCCGGTGCGATAGAGCCGGGCGTCCGGCTCGGTGCTGAAGGGGTCGGTGATGAAGCGCTCGGCTGGTGAGCTCGGGCCGGTTGCGATAGCCGCGGCCGACGCCACGACCGCCGATGCACAGCTCGCCGGGCCAGCCGGGCGAAACCGGTGCGCCATTCTCGTCGAGAATATGGATGGTCGTGTCCGGCGATCGCTTTGCCGATGGTCGGCAGCGCGCCATCGTCGCGGCGCGTCGGCATCACGCCGGAGGTCGCGACGATGGTGCATTCCGTCGGGCCGTAATTGTTGACGACCGCGAAAGGCAGCTCGGGACGCGGGAAGACATGCAGCGTGTCGCCGCCGGTCAGCAGGAAGCGCAGCCTCGTCGCCGCCGGCCATTCCATGGCGATCAGCAATTCGGCGAGCGGCGTCGGCACGAAGCCGATCGATACCTGCTCGTCGCTGAGCCATTGCTGCAGCAGCATCGCGGAGCTGCGCGTCTCGTCATCGGCGAGGGTCAGCGTGCACGCCGGCGCTGAGGCACGGCCACACTTCCCAGATCGAGGCATCGAAGCCGAGGCCGGCGATATGGCTCGCGGTATCGGCGGCGGTCACGTCGAAAGCGGCGTGATGCCAATCGACGAGATGGGTGAGGTTGCCATGCGTGATCTCGACGCCTTTCGGCTCGCCGGTCGAGCCCGAGGTGTAGATCACATAGGCGAGGTCGCTCGGATGATGGGTCTCGCGCGCGGCGCGCCCGGCGAATTGCGCCAAGGCGTTGCCACGGGCGTCGAGCGCAAGCGGCAGTCGCGATGCGCTGGCGAGGTGATTGACGGTGGCCGGCGGACCGATGACGGCAAGCGCCTGCGCATCGTCGAGCAGGCCGCAGAGCTGCGCTTCCGGCCAGGACGGATCGAGCGGCAGGAAGGCGCCGCCGGCGCGCCACACGCCGAGACAGGCGACGATGCGCTCGAAGCTGCGGTCGAGCGCGATGCCGACGACCGTCTCGCGACCCACGCCGATCGAGCGGAGATAGCCGGCAACGGCATCGGCGCGCTGGTCGAGCTCGCCATAGGTCATCATCCGGCCTGCACCGGCACGCAAGGCGATCGCATGCGGTGCCGTCGCGCGCGTGTTCCGCCACGCGCTGAGGCACGCTCCAATTGACCCGCTCGCCTGCCTCGATCCGAATAGTCCGGACGCCTTCTGCGTCGCTACTCTTCTGTTGCTTCCGCATCACGATTGAGGAAGCCAGAGACAGATTAGATTTCCGTTACGCTTAGGGTTTCCACGGCTTAACGCCAACAGATTTTAGCTTTGGGGTGGGGATAACCCGGCTTGTGCACGCTTTTTGTTTACCTTGACGCGCGTTTACCATGTTGCGCGCCCCATGTTGCGCTGGGCGCGAAAAAGCGCGAAAACCCGGCCACGATCCGGGAGGAGAATTCGATGGTACATAAGGTGACGGTCGAGGGACGCGAGATGGACCTCGACAAGTTTCGGCTGCGGAATTTCGTCGGCAAGCTTGCCGAGCTCGGCGAGCTCGAAGTGCATGAAGAGCCGGTCGCGCTGGCCGATCTGAGCCATGTCATCGAGAGCAGCTCCAAGGCTCAGCTCTTCAAGAATGTCGGCGCCGAGCATTACGAGGTGGTCGCGGCCACCGCCGGCAGCCGCAAGCGTCTTGCCGCCGCCTTCGGCGTCGAGCCGGCGAAAGCGGTCTCCGAATTCGCGCGGCGCCTCGAGACGCCGCAGCCCGTCGTCACGATCCCGTCGGCCGATGCGCCCGTCCATCAGGTGATCAAGACCGGCGATCAGATCGATCTCACCAAGCTGCCCTTCCATCCGCAGCATGAATTCGACGGCGGCACTTATATATCGTCGGGCATCGATTATTCGATCGACCCGGCGACCGGCCGCGCCAATATCGGCTGCCGCCGCCTGATGCTGCGCTCGAAGAACACGATGCGCGCCAATCTCACGGCCAATTCCGATCTCAAGAAGATCTACAAGGCCTGCGTCGAGCGCAAAGAGAAGCTGCCGGTGAGCTTCGTCGTCGGCTCGCATCCGATCGACTTCCTCGCCGCGGTGCAGCGCCGCCCGGGCGACGAGCGCAACATCCTCGCGAGCCTGCGCGGCGAGCCGGCGCCGCTGGTGAAGAGCGTGACCAACGACGTGCTCGTCCCGGCCGATGCCGAGATGGTGATCGAGGGCTATTTCGACGAGCTCGGCTATCGCGAGATGGAAGGGCCCTATGGCGAGATGTGGGGCTATTACGGGCCGATGCATATCGATCCGGTGTTCACCGTCACCGCGATCACGCATCGCAAGGACGTGCTGTTCCAGACCGTGCTGCATTCGAGCCACATCCTGGCGCGCGGCGATTCACCCAATATGAGCGCGCTCGGCACCGAGCTTCATATCTGGCGCTGCCTGCGCAAGGCCGGGATCGAGCCGGCGGCGGTGGCGATGGGCCCGGGCCTGCGTCTCCATGGCCGCGTCGCGCTGAAGCGCGGCAAGCCGGGCGAAGCGCGCAAGGCGATCGAGGCGCTGCTCAAGGAAACCGCCTTGAAGCATGTCGTCGTCGTCGATGACGATGTCGACGTGATCGCAGGCCGACGCGGTCGAATGGGCGCTCTGCACGCGCTTCCGCGCCGATCGCGATCTCATCCTCGAGAAGACGCCATGAGGGCGCCTATATGGACCCGACCATGTTCGAGGAGACCGAGGCCGCGAAGCTGGGCTTCGACGCGACGGCGCCTTACGGGCATGAGAAGGCCGCGTCGATTTCTGGCGCCCGCGTGCGCCGCATCTGACCGGCACGCCGCGCTACCAGACCGTGCGCCAGGCGCTCGAGGCGCAGCCGCTGTTCTTCACGCCAGCTCATGGAGGCGGTCGGCAGCCGCGACGGCCGCGAGGTCGCCATGGAGCTCTACCGGCTGCGCGAGGAAGGCGTGCTCGATCGCCATCCGAATGGCGAGTGGACGATCGGCAAGACGGGAACTGCCGAGAGCAAAGTTCGTCG
This sequence comes from uncultured Alphaproteobacteria bacterium, assembly GCA_963731145.1. Taxonomy (GTDB): domain Bacteria; phylum Pseudomonadota; class Alphaproteobacteria; order ATCC43930; family CGMCC-115725; genus CAIKMD01. The sequence goes on from CAVSUX010000001.1 coordinate 396,958, forward strand.
GACACTGAACGGCGCGGGTGGCGCGGGCAGACCGGGAAAATCCGGCGCCCGCGCTAGCGCAACAATCAAAAGGGAGGGATTCGAATGCGCAAGTCTTTTGCCGTCGCCTTGCAGTTGCTGAGCAGCGCCGCGTTGCTGATGCCGGCGCTTGCCGCGGCGCAGACGGTCGTGAAGGTCGGGATCATCAACACCTATTCCGGCCCCGAGGCGCAAACCGGCGACATGATGGACAAGGGCATCAAGCTCTATGTCAAAGAGCATCAGAAGGATCTGCCGCCGGGCGTCAGCGTCGAGCTCGTGGTGCGCGACGATACGGGACCCAATCCCGAAGTCGCGAAGCGTGTCGCGCAAGAGCTGATCACGCGCGAGCATGTGCAATTCCTGGCCGGTGTGGTCTGGACGCCCAATGCCGCGGCGATCGCGCCGCTGACGGCCGAGGCGAAGGTGCCCTTCGTGATCATGAACGCGGCGGGCGTCACGCTGACACGCATGTCGCCTTACATCATCCGCGTCTCTTACACCTTGCCGCAGCTCGTGACGCCGCTCGGCACCTGGGCGGCGCAGCAAGGCTGGAAGAAGGGCTACACCGCGGTGCCCGATTTCGGTCCCGGACAAGAGAGCGAGGCCGCCTTCGCCAAGGCATTCACCGCGGCCGGCGGCGAGATGGTCGGCTCGGTGCGCTATCCGGTGGTCAACCCGGACTTCGCTCCCTTTCTCGCGCGCGCCAAGGATGTGAAGCCGGACGTGATGTACATCTTCTGCATCTCCGGCAAGCAATCGACCGCGATCATGAAGACGATGGCCGATCTCGGCATGCGCACGGCCGGCATCCATCCGGTATCGGGTATCGACCTGACGACCGACGAAGAGCTGCCGAACATGGGCGATATCGCGCTCGGCGTGAACAGCGCCTCGAACTATTCCGCCGCCGGCGATCGGCCGCAAAACAAGGCGTTCCTCGCCGCCTGGAAGCGCGATTACGGCGACCAAGCTCGTGCCGAATCCCTTCTCGGTCCAAGGCTGGGACGGGATGGCGGCGATCTATGACGTGGTGAAGGCGACCAAGGGCAAGTTCACCGGCGACGAGGCGATGAAGATCCTGGGCAATTGGAAGGATCCCGATAGCCCGCGCGGCCCGATCGCGATCGATCCCGAGACGCACGACATCGTGCAGAACGTCTATATCCGCAAAGTCGACAAGGTCGACGGCCGCTACGTCAATGCCGAATTCGTCACCTTCCCGCAGGTGAAGGATCCGTGGAAGGCGGAGAACCCGGCTAAATAAAGAGGCTTTAGGCTCCCGCTCGCGAACGATGGGCGCGTCCTGGAGGTGCCAAGGCTGCCTATCGGCCGCCGCGGGCCTTCTTCGCTCCTGACAGGACAAATCCACATCAATCGCCCTGACCAAATTGCGTTCGGGACGGAAAGACTTTTTTCGGGATTTGGGATTGCGAGTGATTATCAATCTCGGTAGTGTCCGTCCCACTAACTGGCGCGAATGCAAGTCATTTGCGGTGTTTGGGGGTAGGGACAATTTCCGTGGCAGTGAGACATTAGCAGCGGGCGGGACACCCGTATAAGTAGAATTTACGGCGGACGGCTCTTCTTTGCTCGTGGCCGCACATTCCAATTGCTGATGGAGCTTTCATGAGGCGACCGTTTATTCCAGGCCGCTCGAGACCGAAGGGCTACGCGGCTCTCGCTACGCTCGGCTTCATCCTCGCGATGATGCCGAGCATCGGCTTGGCGCAGCAGGCCAATGCGCCGGTGGCAAGTCCTGCCGTATCGGCACCGTCCACTACACCGGCATCGCCTGCCGCCTCGGTGCCACAGGCTGTCCCAGGTGCCCCTGCCGCGCCCGCATCGCCGGCGACGGATACAACGACGGCAGCTCCGCCCGCGGTCGGCGCGCCGATTGCGGGTGCCGGGCTGCTGCCGGCCGATTTCTCGGCTTGGGGCATGTTCATGCATGCCGATATCGTCGTGAAAGTGGTGATGATCGGCCTCATCTTTGCGTCGATCGTCACTTGGACGATCTGGTTGGCGAAGAGCATGGAGCTGTTCGCGGCCGGGCGCCGGATCCGCGAGGCGTTCGGCGTCATCGATGCTTCGCGCAGCCTCTCGGTCGCGGTGGATCGCGTCGGCACGGATAACCACGTCGCACGCGCCTTGCTGCATGCTGCGACCGGGGAATGGCGCCAGTCCGTCGATGCGCTCGAGGATGGCGACGGGTTGAAAGAGCGTATCGTCTCGCATCTCGATCGCATCGAGGCGGGCGCTGGACGCCGCATCACCAAAGGTACCGGCGTGCTCGCCACGATCGGCTCCACCGCGCCCTTCGTCGGCCTCTTCGGCACGGTCTGGGGCATCATGAACAGCTTCATCGGCATCTCGCAGTCGCATACGACCAACCTCGCCGTGGTCGCGCCCGGCATCGCCGAAGCGCTGCTCGCCACGGCTTGCGGTCTCTTCGCCGCGATCCCCGCCGTCGTGATCTACAATCACTTCGCGCGCCAGGTCGCGGCTTATAAGGCGGTGGTGGGCGATACCGCGGCAGCGGTGTTGCGTCTCGTGTCGCGCGATCTCAGCCGCGGCGATAGCACGATCACCAATCGTGCCGATCCGCGCGAATCCCTGCTGACGGCGGACGTGGAATAGGCGATGGCAGCGCGTCTGCATCACGACGACGAACTCGTGGAGAATCACGAGATCAACGTCACGCCGTTCATCGACGTGATGCTGGTGCTGCTGATCATCTTCATGGTCGCGGCGCCGCTTGCCACGGTCGATGTTTCGGTCAATCTGCCGTCCTCGACCGCGCAGCCGCAGCCGCGTCCGGAGAAGCCGCTGTTCCTGACGATCAAAGCCGATCATTCCCTGGCGCTCGGCGACGATCCCGTCACCAAGGACGATCTCGGCGCCGTGCTCGATCGCGAATCCGGCGGCGACAAGACGCAGCGCATCTTCCTGCGCGCCGACAAGACCGTCGATTACGACGCGCTGATGCAGACGATGAATACGCTCCGCGCGGCGGGCTATCTCGAGATCGCGCTGGTCGGGCTCGATGCCGTGAGTAGCGGCAGCGAGTGACCATGCCGGGGCCGTCTCGCTGAAATAGCGCTCAGGCCTCGGTGTCGCGAATGATCGGCGTGCGCAGCGTGCCGAGATTGCCGATGGTCAGCACGACTTCATCGCCCTGCTGAAGGAAGAGGCCGCGCGGCCTCCCGACGCCGAGGCAGGTGCCGGTCGCGATCACATCGCCGGGCCGCAAGGTCAGCCGCTCGCTGAGATATTCGATCTGCTCGGCGATCGTGAAGACCATGTTCGATGTATTGCTGTTCTGCATCACCTCGCCCTTGGTAACGGTCTTGAGCGACAGGTTCTGCGGATCGGGCACATCCTCGGCCGGCGTGATCCACGGCCCCATCGGCGCCGCGCCGTCGAAGCATTTGGTGCGAAACCAATCGATGCCGAAGCGCGAGCCGTAGATATCCTGACGCCGCTGCGCCTGATCGGTGGCGTCGGAGAGATCGAGCACGTTGAGATAGCCGGCGACGTAGTCGAGCGCTTTCTCTTTCTTGATGCTGCGGGCGCGCTTGCCGATGACGACGCCGAGCTCGCCTTCCCAGAACACCATCTGCTGCGCCGGGCGCAGATGCGCCGGCTCGCCCGAGCCGATGATCGAGTGTTCGGTCGTCTTGAGGAAAAAGCAGGGACGCGTCACCGATTTGTCGGGCGCGTCGCCCATTTTCATCTCGCGCAGATGATCGGTGTAATTCGCGGTCGCGCCGAAGAGCGCGCCGGGGTAGAGGATGGGCGCGAGCAGCCGCATCTCGCTCAGCGGCCTCGCGGTCACACCCGCGAGCTTGCCGGCGGCGAAGGCATCGGCCAATTGCGGCAGCAGCTTCTTCGCATCGTCCCAGGCTTCGAGCGTCTCGCGCACGGAGACGCCGCTGAAGGACGGCTTCGGCCCGCCATAGGCTTCGATCGCGGCGCGCAGATCGACGACATCCGTCTCGCCGACCAAAAGCCCGGCATGCGCCCCCGTCGGCGTCGCATAGCTCAACAATCGATAAGACATGACTTCTCCCAACAGTTTGATCGGCTCGCAAGACGCCTCGGCCTTCGGGCCTCGGCTTTGCTTACCCGAGCGGGCCGAGGAACGGCTCGCCCATATAAGTGTCGGATAGCGGCTCGAGCGCGTCGGGCCAGACTCCTTGCTTGACCTTGCGCCGCGCCGCCGAGCCGCGCACGCGCCCGTCCCAGCCGATCTGCTCCATGTAGTAATAGAGCTCGAGCGCATGGCCGTCGGGATCGAACACATAAGCGGCGTAGTCGATGCCGGGCCGCAATTTCGGCGGCAGCTCGATCACGCGCGCGCCCTGGGCTTTCAGCCAATCGATCGCATCGCGCAACTGGCGATAGGAGCCGAGCTGCAAGCCAAAGCTCATGCAATTGCTATGCGGCGACAGTCCGAGCTTTTCGCGCAGCGCGATCGGATAAAGCGCGATCGTGTGATGCTCGGTGTTGCAGCGCAGGAAAACGCAGCGCGCGCCCTCCCACACGATCTCCTCGCTCGGCAGCAGGCCCAGCCGGTCGCGATAGAAGGCCTCGGCTTTCTCCATATCCCGGGCGAAGAGCCGCACCGGGCCAATGCGCACGATCTTGAACGGCCGCGGCAGCATGACGCCGCCGACCTCGTATTTCGCCGGCAGCGTGTCGAAACCGCGATGGCCCGAGGAGAGATCGACGCCCTGATCGGCGGCGGCGCGGATTTCCTCGCGTTCGGCCGGCTGCGGCAAGCTGGCGACCTCGAAGAAGGGACGCGAGACTTTGAACTCACCCGTCCCAGCCGACCTGCTCGATGCCGTAATAAAGCTCGGCGACGTGATCGTCGGGATCGTAGACATAAGTATGCCAGTTCGAGCCGAGCGGATCGCGACCGGCGCGCTGAATCTCGATGCCATGGCTCTTAAAATAATCGTGACCTTCGACGATCTCGCGCAAGGACCCGACCTGGAAGGTGATCTGGTTGGTGGTGACCTCGGGATTGGTGTTGGCGCGCTGGTTCAACGCCTGCCGCACGCGGCGCGGAAAGAGCGCGAAGGCGTGATGATCGGTGCCGTAGCGCAGCATATAGCCGTTGGTGTCGCCGCGCCCCTCGATCGTCTTCTTGTCGCGCGCGACGCGGTTGAAATCGAGAATGTCGGAGAGGCGGAAGCCGAGCAGGTCGGTGTAGAAGGCGAAGGATTCCGCCATCGCGACATTGTCGAAGCCGAAATGACCGAGCCGGCGGATCTTGAACGGGCGGTCGAGAAGCAGGCCGCCGACGTCGTATTTCTTTCCTACAGTCGCATCGGGCATAGGACGCCTATCGGACTTAAAGTGATCGTCATGCCCGGACTTGTTCCGGGCATCCACGACTTAGAAACACGTGGATGGCCGGGACAAGCCCGGCCATGACGAGAGAGAGCGTGCCAACGCATCTTAGACTTTCGCGTCACGTTGCTCGGTGTCGAGCGCTTGCTCAACCAGCTTGCGCATCGCGAGATGCGGCGCGTCGGAGCGGATATCGATCGTCCGCGCATTGGGCATGGTTTCGGCGATGCGCTGCTGCGCCTCCATCACCGCGACGTCTTCGTCGAAGATGCCGCGCGAATCCCGCGCGAAGCGCTGCGTGAACTCGACATCCTCGACGCCCCAATTGCGGATTTGCGCATAGAAGAGGAACGAGGTGTTCACGGTCTCGGGCGTCGCCGTCAGCATCACGCGCATGCGCGGCGCGTTCTCGCGGCCCTTGTCGATCGTCGTCGTGCCGGCTGGCGCGAAGCCGACATCGACCATGCAATGGCTCGGCAGCTCGGCTTCGGTGATCTGCCAGCGATCGACCTTGCCCATTTGGCCGATGTATTTCGTCCAGAGCGGGATCGGATCGAGGTTCGGCATCCAGCGGCTCATGCGCACGCTGCGCTCGAACCGCTCAGTCGTCACCGGGTTGGTGTCGGTGCCGTGGCCGCCCAAGGTCTTGGGATGGACATAGGCGACATGCGACAGGTCGAGGAGATTGTCGTTGTTGAGCTCCCAGCTGCATTTCATCGGCATCGGCTTGGCGTCGTTGCCTTTGATGACGGCCCAGCCGGGCTCGGCGAGGTAATGCCATTGCGGCAGGAGGCTCTCATCGACCTGCTTGGGGTCGCCCATCCAAATCCACAGCAGGCCCCAGCGCTCGATCAGCGGATAGCGGGTGACACGCGCATCGGGCGGGATTTGCGGCTGGCCGGGGATTTCGATGCATTGACCGCTGGGCGCGAATTTCAGGCCGTGATAGCCGCAGCGGATATTGTCGCCCTCGATGAAGCCCATGGAGAGCGGCAGGTTGCGATGGCAGCAGCGATCCTCGAGCGCGACGGCCTCGCCCTTTTCGGTGCGGTAGAGCATGACCGGCAGGCCGAGAAGAATTCGCGCCAGCGGGGCGCGCCCGACCTCCTCGCTCCAGGCGGCGACGTACCAGCAATTGCGCAGGAACATGGACGCGTCCTCCTATCGCTTCCCTAACATAGCGATGTTGTCATGACAACATCAGACCGGTAGGCTCGCCCATCAAGAGCGGCGAGGGAGGAAGCCCCATGAATATCGACGTTCACGCCCATATCATCGGGCCGGTCTTTTACGACGCCATCAAGAAAATCCCCGGCGTCACGTTCGAGCCGAATCGCTATGGCATCGGCATCCGCAAAGATGGCGAGACCGTCATCAATATCAGCGAGAGCTGGTTCTCCCCGAAACACCATGTCGGCGAGATGGACAAGCGCGACATCGACATGTCGCTGCTGTCGCTGACGACGCCCAATCTCTATGTCTTCCCGAAGGAGATGCAGGTCGCCGCGGCGCGCATCGCCAATGACGAGGCGATCGATCGCGCGCGCCTCTTCCCCAGCCGCCTGCGCGTGCTCGCCAGCTTGCCGCTCGACGATATCCCGGCGGCGGTGGCGGAAGTCGATCGTGTTGCCGGCATCAAGGAGGTCTGCGGCATCTCGGTCGGCTCGAACGTCAACGGCGTGCAGATTTCCGATCCGCGCTTCGAGCCTGTCTGGGCGCAGATCAACAAGCACAAGATGGCGGTGGTCGAGCATCCGAACTTCCCGCCTTTCGCCAAGGACCTGCCGGAATACAACCTCTCGCTGATGCTCGGCTTCTTCTTCGAGACGCAGATTTGCGTCACGCGGATGATCGTCAACGGCATCTTCGCGCGCTATCCCGATATGAAATTCATCGTCGCGCATACCGGCGCCGGCATGCTCGCGATCATGAACCGGCTGCGTCCCATTCCGCGCGCTTACCCGGACGCGCAAGACAAGATGCAGCATCGCTCCTTCGAGGAATTCGCCAAGAATCTCTATTACGATTCCTGCGCCATCGATCAGAACGCGCTGATGCTCGCGCATAATTATGTCGGCCGGCATCACATGATGTTCGGGACCGATTATCCCTACACCGATTACGGCCCCGAGCATGTCGAGGAACTGCCGATCAGTACCGAGGACAGGGCGCTGATGCTCGGCGGCAACGCGGAGATGGTGTTTCGGCTATCATAACGTCAGAGTCAAAAATTCGTCATTGCGAGCGAAGCGAAGCAATCCAGTTTGCTGCGGCTATTCTGGATTGCTTCGTCGCTTCGCTTCTCGCAATGACGCCGGTAGATTGGCGACGATGAGCACGCGATTGAAAACACGTAAATGGGCCTCGCTGAAACGCTTCGAAATCAAGCCGACATCGATGCTTATCTGGAAGCGGTCCGCGAAGAGCACGATCCGGCATTGCTCCGAGCGGCGCTAGAAGATATCGCGCGCGTGAAGCACGGCGGTAATTAGCGCTCGTCGCTGTTTTCGAGCAACTGGTCGAGCAGCTCGCCGAGCACGGCCATGCGCTCGGCGCCGATCTGGCCGAAATAGCGCTCTTCGGTCTCGGCCCAGAGCGGCCGCGCGCGGGCGAGGGCTTGGCGGCCGGCGGTGGTGAGGTCGACGCGCTTGGCCTTGGCGACGGTCGGATGGGTGTCGCGCACGATGAGGCCCTTTTGCACGAGCAAGGTCAGCACCTTCGAGATCATCACGCGGTCGAACAGCGTGAAATTCGCCAGCCGCGCTTGTGACGGCACTTCGCCCGAGCGCTCCAGCCAATCGATCGTCGCCAAAAGGATGAACTGCAGATGCGTCAGGCCGACGGGCTCGAGCGCCTTCTCGAGCCGGCGCTGCCAGCGCTGCGCGACATGGACGGATTTGAAGCCGAAGCTCGCATGCCCCAGCGGGTAGCTGCGATGCGACGGTGCGGCGGGTTTTTTCTTCTTGGCGCTCAGAGTTGTGCTCAGGCTGGGGCCTTGGTGAGGACGTAGTTCTTGGGCTCGAGCTCGGCGAGATAATCGGCGAATGACATCGCCGGATATTTCGCCGGGCTCTCCGCGCTCGCGCAGCTCGGCAGGCATTCGAGCTTCACATCGGCGCGCACCCCGAAGAAAAACGGGATCGAGTAGCGCACCTCGCCGGTCTTGTTGACGACGCGATGCGGTGCCGAGCGCCAGCGGTCGTTGGTCCAGCGCCGGCACATATCGGCGTTGTTGACGAGGAAATGCCGATCGAGCGCCGGCGCCTCGATCCAGTCGCCGTTGCGGTTGAGGATCTCAAGCCCCGGCTTCTTCGCTTGCGCGAGGTAGGTGCAATAGCCGTAATCGGTATGCGGGCCGATACCGAACTGGCCCTCTTTCGCCGGATCGCGCGGCGGATAGTGCAGCAGCCGCAGCGTGCTGCCGCTCGGGCTGAAGGCCGCATGTCTTTCGAGCGTGTCGGGCGCCAGGTCGAGCGCCACCGCTTGGGCGCGCAGCATCTTATGGCCGAGCGCGGTCATCGCATCGAAATAGTCGAGGCAGGTCTCGCGGAAGCCGGGCATATCCTGCGGCCAGCGATTGTCTTGCACCCAGGGTTTCTGCGCGAGGCGATCCGCGTGATCGGGCGCGAATTCGCGCTTGATATAAAAGGACGCGCTGGCGTCGGGATAGACGCTCTTGCCGTAGATCGAGGTGTTCTGCGTCTGGCCGCCGAGCGGCAGATAGCCGATCACCTTGCCGATCGCTTGCACGTCGCGTTTTTTTTCGAGCGGCAATTCGTGGAAGCGCTGTGTTTGCGCGAAGACGCGGTCGATCAATGATTGCTGGACGCCGTGATTGCCGAGGAAATAAAAGCCCAGCGTTTCGCTCGCCGCGCCGATCGCTTGCGCGGTCGCTTCGAGCGCGCCTTTCTCGCCCGCGAGATAGGGGCCGATATCGATCACCGGAATTTTCATGTCGGCCCGATTTTCATGTCAGAATTGCGTCGAGCACGGTCTGTAGCGCGGCCATCGATTCCTCTTGAGCGGAAACGCTAGAGAGGGGTACATGCCAAGTCAATCGTGCTAGGGTGCGCTCCTCGGGAGGAAACGACAAATGCGCAGACTTTGGTTGATGGCTGCGGCGGCGAGCTTGGTCCTGCCGCATTGGGCGGCGGCCGCGGATTGGCAACCGAATGCTGCGATGCAGGCACTCTACGAGAAGGCGAAAGCCGAGAAGGAAGTCTCGCTCTGGACGCCGGCAGCGATCGAGGGCAGTTGGGTCAACGACCAATTCGCCAAGCGCTTCCCGGGCATCACCGTCAATCTCACCGCCGATCTGCAAGGCGCGACCAAGATCATCGCCGAAGCGCGCGCCGGCCGGCATACGGTCGACAATTGGACATTCGCGATCGCCGGTATGATCGAGGTCCAGAAACGCGGCCTGATGGCAAAGGAAGATTGGGCGGCTTACGGCATCGATCCGAAAGACACATTCTTCGATAGTCAGGCAGCGGCGACGCATAATTTCGTTTACACATCGATCTATTCGAAAGCGGCCGTGAAGCCGGCCGATCTGCCGAAGACCTGGGACGATTTCACCGATCCGAAATGGACCGGCAAGCTCGTCGCGCAATCCTTCCTCTTACCGCGCATGATGGGTTTCTTCGCCATCGAATGGGGGCCGGAGCGCGCGGAGAAATGGGGCCGCACGCTGATCGACGACCGCAAGATGCTCATCATCAGCAGCCCGTCCGAGCCTTATCTCAAAAGCGGCGAGCGCGTCATGGCGGTCGGCGAATCGATCTCGCTCGCCTATCAGTATCAGGCCGACGGGCTCGACGTCGCCTATCGCACGCTCGACCTCGTGCCGGCCGGGCAATTCGCGGTGACGGTACTGAAGGATGCGCCGCATCCCAATGCCGCATTGCTGCTCGCGGCCTGGCTGTCCTCGGATGAGGGCAAGGATCTTTACGAGAAGCTGATCCACGAAGCGGACATCCGGCCGGGCTCGAAATCCGAGCTCGCCGCCGAGATCCGAAAGAGCGGCGCCAAGGTGATCCTCGAAGACCTCAACACCATGGAGCAGCGCGCCAAATATTACGAAGGCTTCTCCAAGATGGTGCGCGGCCAGAATTAGCGACGAGCGCATCGCCATTACCGCGGCCTCACCATTTTCATTCGTCATGCCCGGCCTTGTGCCGGGCATCCACGTCTTGAAAACACGTGGATGGCCGGAACAAGTCCGGCCATGACGTTGAAGGGTAACAGCCTCAGCTCGATCCTAACCCTCGGCGCGGCTGCGCTCGCCGCGGTCTATCTGATCTCGGCGCCGCTTGCGATGCTGCTCGCGGCGGCGTTCCGCGGCCCGGACGACATGCTGCCGTTCGAGCAGGGTGCCGTCTGGACGTGGGACAATCTTATCGCGGTCTATGGCGATCGCGCGCTCTACACGAACGTCATCCCGAACACGCTGATCTTCACCGCCGGCGCCGTCGCGCTCGGCTTCGCCACGGCCTTCATCCTGGCTTGGCTGACCGAGCGTTGCGATCTGCCGTTTCGCAATGCGATCTTCGCGCTCATCCTGTTTCCGCTGTTGGTGCCGGGCGTGGTGCTGGCGATCGCGTGGATCTTCCTGCTCGGGCCGAATGCCGGCTGGGTCAATCTTGCCCTGCGCGGCGCGTTCGGTTTCGCAGGCGAGGGACCGGTCAATATCTTCTCGCTGCCTGGCATGATCGTCGCGCAAGCGGCGTTGCTCGTGCCGTTCATCTACCTGCTGCTGACGGCGGTGTTCCGCACGATGAACCCGGCGCTCGAGGAAGCCGCGAGCATCGCGGGCGCGCCGCCGCGCGTGGTGTTCTGGCGCGTGACCCTGCCGGTGTTGCGGCCCGGCATCTTGGCGCCGCTCATCCTCGCGACGCTCATCGCGCTCGAGCAATTCGAGATGCCGCTGATCATCGGCCTGCCGGCGCGCATCAATGTCTTCTCGACGCGCATCTATTACGAGCTCAATCCCGATACCAACCTGCCGGCCTACGGCCACGCGGCGGCGGTGGCGCTGCCCTTTCTCGTCGCCGGCCTGTTGTTGCTGCTGGTCTATAACCGGCTGATCCGTAGCGCCGAGCGCTTCGTGACCGTGACCGGCAAGGCCTATCGCCCGTCGCGCTTCGAGTTGGGAGCTTGGAAAGCGCCGGCGTTGGGTTTCGTCGCGCTCTATCTCGCCTTCGCGATGGCACTGCCGATCGCGGTGCTGCTGTGGACGAGCATCTTCGGCTACCGGCCATTCAGCGGCGGGCTCTTATCCGCGGCGAGCTTCGACGGCTATCGTCATCTTTTCGCCAGCGCGGATTTCTGGCGGGCGCTGCGCAACACGTTTTTCGTCGCGGGTGCGAGTGCGGCGATCGTCACGCTCATCGGCGCGCTGCTCGCCTGGATCGTGCTGCGGACCAAGCTACCCGGCCGCGCGGTGCTCGATGTGCTGAGCTTCATGTCGATCGGCATTCCGTCGGTCATCGCCGGTCTCGCCGCGCTGCTGCTCTATCTCTCGCTGCCGATCGGTGTCTACGGCACGGTGTGGGTGCTGGTTCTCGCCTATTCCTATCGTCTCGCGGTCGCGACGCGGTCGAGCCGCGCGGGGCTGAGCCAGCTTCATCACGAGCTCGAAGAAGCGGCCTCGGTCGCCGGTGCCGGCTGGGTCGAGACGGTACGCCGCGTCGTGCTGCCGCTGCTGGCGCCGTCGCTCCTGGCGAGCTTCGTGCTGTTGTTCATCGTCGGCTTTCGCGAATTCACCATGCCGATCCTGCTGCAGAGCCAGGACAATCTCGTCCTCAGCGTGGTGCTGTGGAATTTGATGGTCGCCAACAAAAGCGCCGATGCGGCGGCGCTCGGCAGCCTCATCGTGATCTGTGTCGCGCCGGTCATCGTCTTCGCGCGCCGCCTGCTGACCGGCCGCACGGCTTGAGCTAAATTCGTACCCAAGCGACGGAGGATCGTATGCCGAGAAATGCGGATGAGAATGCGGGCAACGCCTATGGGCGCGGGCTGCAGACCCACGATGCCGAGCTGACCGAGGTCGGTCCGGGCACGCCCTGCGGCGAGTTCATGCGCCGCTATTGGCATCCGATCGCGCTGTCGGAGAAAGTCGGACCGACGCCGCAGAATATCCGCATCCTCGGCGAGGATCTGATCCTCTTCCGCGATCGCAAAGGCCGGCCGGGCCTGCTCTATCCGCGCTGCGCCCATCGCGGCACGACGCTCTATTACGGCAAGGTCGAGGATGAGGGCATCCGCTGCTGCTATCACGGCTGGCTGTTCGATGTGAAAGGCCATTGCCTCGATCAGCCCTGCGAGCCGGAAGGCGGCAAGCACAAGGACAATGTGCGCCAGCCCTGGTATCCGGTGGACGAGCTCTACGGCCTCGTCTGGGCCTATATGGGGCCGCCCGAGAAGAAGCCGGTGCTGACGCGCTGGGACACGCTCGAGACGGTCGGGCCCGACGAGAAGATTTACGTCACCGGCTCGAGCACCGGCGCCGGCGGCGACGACACGGTCGAGATCGTGCCGACCAATTGGCTGAACGATTGGGAAAACATCATGGACCCGTTCCATGTCCCGATCCTGCACACGACGTTCAGCACGCGTGCAGTTCGTGCCGGAATTCGGCGTTATGCCGACCGTCAAATGGGAACATGCCGAGCCACGGCATGCGCTACATCGCCTATCGCAAGCTCGATGACGGACGCGAGATGGATCGCATCACCCAGGCGTTGTTCCCGCATGCCCGCATCGTGCCCGATATCCGCATGACGGAAGGTCCGGCGAGCGGCGTCGGCTGGGTCGTGCCGGTCGACGACACGCATTTCCGTCTCTTCCACGCGCGCAAAGTGCCGAAGGATTTCCAGCCGATCAAAGTGCGGCATTACGACGGCCGCATCCTGGTCCGAGCTGAGCGAGGACGAGCATCAGCGCTTCCCCGGCGACTGGGAGGCGCAGGTCGGGCAGGGGCCGATCAGCCTGCATTCGGAAGAGAATCTCGCCACCAGCGATCTCGGCGTCGTGCAGCTTCGCCGATTGCTGCGCCGGCAGATCGAGATCGTGAAAGAAGGCGGCGATCCGCTCGGCGTCTGCTTCGATCCGGCGCAGGCGGTGGTGACGGTGCAAGCCGGCAATTTCTTCAAGAAGCAGTGAGGGTCGCAATGCCTCCGTTCAAAGCCCCACCCTTTAAGGCCGATGTCGTCGGCAGCATGCTGCGCCCCGAAGCGATCTTCGCGGCACGCGAGAAACGCGAACGCGGCGAGATCGACGCCGCGGCGCTCGCGCAAGGTCGAAAGCGCGGCGATCGAGGACGCGGTCGCGCTGCAGAAAGCCGCCGGACTCAAAGTCTGCACCGATGGCGAATTCCATCGCCGCCACTGGTTCCTCGATTTCCTCGAGAAGATCGACGGCGTCGAGGTGAAGGGCGGCCTCGCGGTGAAATTCCATAACGAAGGCGGCGATATCGAATTCTCGCCGCCGCGTTTCGAGGTCCATGGCAAGATGAAGCGCTCGCGCTCGCTCTCCGTCGACGATTTCGCCGAACTCAAAGGTGTCGCCGCGCGCCATGGCCTGACGGCGAAGCAGCCGATCCCGTCGCCAACGCTCGTTCATATGCGCGGCGGCCGCGCCGCGATCGACAGCGCGGTCTATCCCGATATGGACACGTTCGTCGCCGATCTCGTCGCGGTCTATCGCGCCGAGATCAAGGCGCTCTATGACGCGGGCTGCCGCTACCTGCAGATCGACGAGACCAATCTGCCGTTCTCTGCGATCCGAAGCTGCGCGGCGACGGTCAAGAATATCGGCGAGGATCCCGACAAGCTGCCGGGCTTCTATGTGAGCATGCTCAATGACGTGCTGAAGGGCCTGCCGGCGGACATGACAGTCGTCATGCATCTCTGCCGCGGCAATCACGAAAGCGCCTGGGTCGCGGAAGGCGGCTATGATCCGGTGGCGGAAGTGCTGTTCGGCGATCTGGCGATCGACGGCTTCTTCCTCGAATATGACAGTCCGCGCGCCGGCAGCTTCGCGCCGCTGCGCTATCTCTCGAAGAACAAGACCGCCGTGCTCGGCCTCGTCACCACGAAGAACGCCGGGGCTCGAAAGCAAGGACGAGCTCAAGCGCCGTATCGACGAGGCGGCGAAGATCGTGCCGCTCGATCGCCTCGCGCTGTCGCCGCAATGCGGCTTTGCCTCGACGATCCGCGGCAACGCGCTGACTGTCGATGACGAGAAGAAGAAGCTCGCGCTCGTCGTCGAGACCGCGCGCGACGTCTGGGGCACGGCTTAACGAGAATAACCCTCTCCGCCCTGGAGGGCGGAGAGGGTAGGACGAGGTGGGTGATTGCAGCACCCCTCACCCTCCCGACCCTGCGGGTCGGGACGCCCCGGCCAATCGCTCTTCGCGATTGGCCCCGGAGGGTTCGATCGCTAAAAGGCGATCGAACGGGACGTCCCCTCTCCTCAAGGGGAGGGGGGCAATCAGGAGAGTAGATCGATGGGTCAGTTCGGAATCGGCCAGGCGGTGCGTCGCCGTGAGGATGTGCGCTTCGTCACCGGCACCGGCCGCTATGTCGATGACGAGCGCGCGGCCGCGACAGGCCTATGCCGCTTTCCTGCGCTCGCCGCATGCGCATGCGAAGATCAACGGCATCGATACCGCCGTGGCGAAAGCGCGCTCCGGGCGTGCTCGCGGTCTATACCGGCGCCGATGTGGAAGCCGCCGGGCTCGGCAGCATCAAATGCGTCGCGCCGTTGAAGAATCGCGACGGCACGAATTTCTTCAATCCCGGCCGGCCGCTGCTGGCGACGAATAAGGTGCGCCATGTCGGCGATCCGGTCGCGCTGGTGATCGCCGACAGTTTGGCCGCGGCGAAAGACGCGCTCGATCTGATCGAGGTCGATTACGCCGAGCTGCCGGCGGTCGTCGATCCCGCCGAAGCGGTGAAGCCGGGCGCGCCCGCGCTTTGGGACGAGCAGCCGAGCAATGTCGCGCTCGATTGGGGCTCTGGGCGATCGCAACAAATGCGACGAGGCGTTCGCCAAGGCGGCGAAGATCGTGACGCTCGATCTCGCGATCAACCGCGTCATGGTCGCGCCGCTCGAGCCGCGCGGCATCCTCGCCGAATACGATCCGCAAGACCGAGCGCTACACGCTGCATATCGGCACGCAAGGCGCTTTCGGCATGCGCAGCACGGTGGCGCAGCATTTGGGCGTCGAGGACGACAAGGTGCGCGTCATCACCGGCGATGTCGGCGGCAGCTTCGGCATGAAGACCTTCGACTTCCCCGAGAACACGCTGCTGCCTTGGGCGGCGAAGCTGCTCGGCCGGCCGGTGAAATGGCTGAGCGACCGGCAGGAATCCTTCATCATCGACACGCAGGGCCGCGAGCAGAAGGTCCACGCCGAGCTCGCGCTCGATGCGGACGGGCATTTCCTCGCCGTGCGCGCCGATACCCTCGCCAATGTCGGCGCCTATCTCTCGCATTTCTCGGTCTTCGTCGCGACGATGGCGGGCTATCCGGCTGCTGACCGGCGCCTATCGCATTCCGGCGGCGCATGTCCATGTGCGCACGGTGATGACCAACACGGTGTGGGTCGATGCCTATCGCGGCGCCGGCCGGCCGGAATGCTCCTACATCATCGAGCGGCTGGTCGATGCCGCGGCGCGCGAGACCGGCCTTGGCCGCGAGGAGATTCGCCGCCGCAATCTCGTGCGCGCGTCCGATATGCCGTGGCAGACGCCGCTGCTGGTCGCGTATGACAGCGGCGATTTCCCCGCCAATCTCGAGCGTGCGCTGGAGGCCGCCGATTTCGCCGGCTTCGAGGCGCGGCGCGAGGAGGCGCGCGCTCGCGGCAAGCTTCTGGGCCTCGGCATCGCCTATTACATGGAAGTGACGGCGGCGCAGCCCGTGGAGAAAGCCGATATCCGCTTCCTGCCGACCGGCCGCGTCCGCATGGGCATCGGCACCGGCCCATCGGGGCAGGGCCATGCGACGGCGTTCGCGCAAATCCTCGCCGACCGGCTCGGCATCGATCTCGACGCGATCGATTTCGTCACCGGCGACACCGATGCGCTGAGCCAAGGCGGCGGCACGGGCGGTGCGAAATCGCTGCTGCTCGCCGGCACGGCGGTGGTCGATGCGACGGAAAAGATCGTCGCCAAAGGCAAGAAGCTCGCCGGGCATTTCCTCGAAGCCTCGGAAAGCGATATCGAATTCCGCGATGGACGCTTCGCCATCGCCGGCACCGACCGCGGCATCGATATCATCGACGCTCGCGACGAAAACGCGCGACGCGTCGAAGCTGCCGGAGGGCGTGCCGTCATCGCTCGACGATGCCGGGCTCTCGACGGGCAACAAGAACACCTTCCCGAACGGCACGCATCTGTGCGAGATCGCGATCGACGAGGAGACCGGTGTCGCGGCGATCCAGCGCTACACCGTGGTCGATGATTTCGGCGTGCTGGTCAATCCGCTGATCGTCGAAGGCCAGATCCATGGCGGCATCGTGCAGGGCGCCGGGCAGATCCTGATCGAGGATGCGCGCTACGATGCGAGCGGCCAGCTCCTCTCCGGCTCGTTCATGGATTACGCCATGCCGCGCGCCGATGATTTCCCGAGCTTCGGCATCTCGTTCCTCAACGTGCCGTGCACGACCAATGTGCTCGGCATCAAAGGCGCGGGCGAGGCGGGAACGGTCGGCGCCCTCGGCGCGACGATGAACGCGGTGCTCGATGCGCTCAGCGCCGCTCGGCATCGCCACGCTCGACATGCCGGCGACGCCGCAGCGGCTCTGGGCCGCGATCCGGAAGGCGAAGCGCGGCTAGAGCTGTCGAACGGCGGCCCCTTTATCGCGCGATCGAGCTCGCCGGATCGAGAGGATGCACTGGAATTTATTTCTCCGCTGTGCGCTGACAGGCGTTATTCATGGGACAATCGACGCACTCAGGTGACTTCCCTGTCTTCGCTGCTTTTTCAAGGCACACCTGGCGAATAGACCGCAAGGGGCGCCGTATATAAGGGCTGATGTCGAAACGCTTTTGATCCGCCGTAAACTCGGTCATTAGCGGCACCAATGCCACGCGCGCTTTTTCGACGGCACGCCAGCCGTTTTGCGCCGGAGCTGGCGGCCGCCGGAAGTAAGCATGACGCGTCCGATCCGGTTCGAGGCATTAATCAGGGGCTCGTGCCCCCGACGGCTCCGTCGATGTCGCCATAGGGCATCGGCCCTTGGGGGCAACCCATACCGCCCGGACCGCAGATCGTGGGGCCGTCGTTGCCGCGCGTGCTCGGTTGGCAAGCTGCGAGCAACAAGGCAAGGGAAAACGCGATCAAGATGCGCATGGTTTACCTCCAAGCAAACGGATTGTTCCGGTTTCGAATCGATCGTGTGTCGGTTGGATCGATGGGACGAGCAACTCCGATCCTCATCGGTTCGAAGTCGAAAGCTGCCCGTCCCAACGCATTCCGTTGGTCAGGGGGTCCGGACGGCGCCGTTTGCGATCCACTGTCCGTTCGGCGCGGTGAGCAGGAAGGCGATATTCTCGCTCGTGCAACCCGGCGGAATGGAAACGGCACCCTCGAACTGCGCGTCGCCATGCGCGCTGAGCGGCACCTGGGGCGTCGCAGCGGAGATGCCGGGGCCGCACACCACTGTTCCCGCCACGGAGACGACGGCACCCGGTGTGCCGATCGAGTTGCCGCCGGCAAGCACGAGGCCGCGCACCTCGAACTCGATCTCGCCGCTCCGGAGATCGATGGACGCGGCGCCGCCCAGCGTCGACCAGGGCTGGCCGCCGCCGGTGATTCCGTCGACGGCATTGCCTGCCTGCTTGATGCCGATGATGGTCTTCCACTCGGGCGTACCGTTGTCGCGCGCGAAACTGGCAGCTGACATCAGCGGCAAGGCGCCGAAGGCCAGGAGCAAAAATGTGAGGCGTTTCATTGTCGTCGGATCCTTTCGAATTGGCTGGGGCGCCGACGTACGGCCCGCGCGGGGCGGACGAGTACGCAGGAGCGCGTTACGCCATGTCTAGTCGGAACCCGATTGCGCGGCTTGAAGAAGAGCTTGACGCCACCTCAATTATCCGTGGAGTTGTTCTAAACTTTCCGTGAGCAACGCGTCACCGCACTTACCTTCGCCGCTGCTGTGTGGTAGATCACGCGCCGCGATCGGTTCCGCGAAGAACACCGCGCCGTTCGTGGCGAGCACGCCCAATTTCCCATTTCGCAATCGTTCGCGATCGCGCGTAGATGAAGCGCGAGTTGCCCTTATTGCTGAGGCTATCAACGTGCAATTCGCTTTTTCCGATAGCGTTCTCGATTGCGGTCGGCGCGAGCTGCGTCGCGGCTCCGACTTGGTCGCCGTCGAGCCGCAAGTGCTCGACCTATTGATCTATCTCATCGAGAATCGCGACCGCGTCGTCAGCAAGGACGATCTGATCGCCTCGGTCTGGGGCGGCCGCATCGTCTCGGATGGGACCCTCACGAGCCGAACGTACGCGGCGCGCAAGGCGATTGGCGACACCGGTCAGGACCAACTGCTCATTCGCACGGTCGTGCGCAAAGGCCTGCGTTTTGTCGGCAGCGTGCGTGCCGAACCGGAAAGTTCGGCGCAACCGCCGGCCGAGGCGCTTGCCGAACGCTGGCGCGCGCCGTCCTCGGTGTCCGAGCGTCCGGCGATTGCCGTTCTCCCGTTCGTCAACATGAGCGGCGATCCCGAGCAGGAATATTTCTCCGACGGGATCAGCGAGGACATCATTACCGCGCTGTCGAAGTTGCGCTGGTTCTTCGTGATCGCGCGGAACTCGTCGTTCATCTACAAGGGCAGACCGGTCTTGATGAAGACGGTCGCCGATGAACTCGGTGTCCGCTACGTGCTCGAGGGGAGCGTGCGCAAAGCCGGCGACCGTTTACGCATTACGGCTCAGCTCAGCGATGTCGAAACCGGCAGCCACCTTTGGGCCGAGAAGTACGACCGCAGCCTTACCGATGTCTTCGCGATACAAGATGAGATCACCGAGACGGTCGTTGCCTCGATCGAGCCGCAGCTTTATGCCGCGGAGAATTTTCACGCCAAGCACAAGCCGCCCGGCAATATGGATGCCTGGGATCTCGTCATGCGCGCGCTCTCTCATTTCTGGCAGGTGACGCGGCAAGACAATCTCATCGCCCAAAGCTTGCTGGAGCAGGCGGTCGCGCTCGATCCGCCCTATGGCCAGGCGCTGGGGCTCCTTGCCGCGAGCCTGACCTATTGTACCTACGCCGGATGGGCAGAAGCAGCGATCGCGGTGCCGGCCGCCGAGCGTGCGGCTTTGGCCGCGGTCGAGATCGACGACCAAGACCCCTGGGCCCATTACGGTCTGGGATGCGTCCACCTGCTCCGGCGGCGCTTCGATGATTCGCTGGCCGCGCTGGAAATGGCTTTGCGGCTCAATCCGAACTTCTCGCTCGCTCAAGGCGTCTACGGCTTTGCTTTGGCGATGTGCGGCCGCTGGCAGGAAGCCGACGCGGCGACTTGTCGCGCGCTACGCCTCAGCCCGCGCGATCCGTTCGCGGCGCTTTACCACGGCATTGCCGCCTACGCGCAATTCGTCGGCCGAAACTACGACGAGGCGATGCGGCTCGCCCGCGCGGCGATCCGCCTACGGAGCGATCATGTCGCCGGGCATCGCGTCCTGACGGCCGCCGCGGCGATGGCAGGCGAGCTCGGCACCATGCGGGAAGCCCTGCAGCAACTCAAATTCGTGCAGCCGAGCTTCTCGCTTTCTTGGATCGAAAGCCAAATGCCGTTCAAGCACGAGGCCGATCGCGCGCATTATATCGAAGCATTTCGCCGCACCGGCCTGAATTGAGAAAGGCATCGTTCGGGCGAAGCGGGTGAGGCGGGAACGGTCGGCGCGATTGGATCGTTGCTTCGGGCTCCGCGACGGCTCAAGCACGGCCCAGAAAGGGCATGCCGATGGGCAAGACGAACGCTTCCATTAAATTCGTCTCGTCCGGCAATCGCGAAATCAGCAGAGCAATCTCCGCAATCTCCTCGGCTTTCATCATCTGAGTGGCCGGGCGTGCCGGCCGTGGCCCAGCGCCGGCAAGATGGCTCTCGGTCACGCCGGGATCGATGATCGAGACCGTGATGCCGTGTTCGCGCCCGTCGAGGGCCATCGACTGGGTGATGCCGTGAAGGCCGAATTTCGCTGCCGCATATCCGATGGTGTGCGGCTCGCGGCCGGCGCGCCGACACGCTGCCGATATTGATAATCCGCCCGCGCTTCTGCTTCACCATCACCCGCATCGCCTCGCGCCCGCACAGGAATGGGCCGGTGAGCATGACATCGATCGAGCGCTGCCACTCGGCCAGGGTCAAATCGACGGTCGGGATGTGGTCCGCGAGGCCAGCATTGTTGACGAGAATGTCGACACGGCCATACCCCGCCATGGTCTGCTCGAAAAGCCGTATCACCTGCTCCTCGATCGTCACGTCCGTCGCGCAGGCCAGCGCAGCGCCGCCCTTCTCCCTGATCGCAGCGGCGATGGCTTCGAGCTTATCGGCCGAGCGAGCGGCCAGAACCGTCTTGATCCCGGCTTCGGCAAAGACGCGCGCGATCGCGGCGCCGATACCGGAACTCGCGCCGGTGACGATGGCGACACGCTCCGACATATCCTTTGTCCCCATTTTACGCCTCGATGCCCACGCGCCCACGCTCAGCTCGGCCCACCTCAGTATGACATGAGAGGTTCATATCCGGGATCAACCCATGGTAGTGTTTGACAAAACGCGCGGGAGGAAAGAATGAAGCGTCTTATGTCGATCGGGCCTGTGCTGGTTGCGCTGGCGATCTCGCTCCTTTGGGGAACGGCACCGGCATGCGCCGGACAATATGATACCGGCGCCAGCGATACGACGATCAAGATCGGGCAGACGTATCCCTTAAGCGGTCCCGACTCAGGCGCCGCTTTTGGCGCGCGCGCCATGGCCGCTTATTTTGCGATGCTGAACGACAAGGGCGGCATCAACGGCCGGAAGATCGCGCTCCAAACCCTTGATGACGGCTACAGCCCGCCCAAGACCGTCGAACAGACGCGCCGGCTCGTCGAGTCCGACGGCGTGCTCTTGATGTTCGCCTCTCTCGGCACGCCGACCAGCGAGGCGGTCAGGCCCTATCTCAACAACAAAAAGGTGCCGCAGCTCTTCCTGGTCACCGGCGCAAGCAGCGTCGTCGATCCGAAGCGCTATCCGTGGACGATGGCAGGGATCCCGAGCTATGCGGCCGAAGGCCGGATCTTCGCGAAATATATCCTGACGGAAAAGCCTGACGCGAAGATCGCGATCCTTTACCAGGACGATGATTTCGGCCGCGATCACCTCGACGCATTTCTCGGCCAACTCGGCGATCGCGCGTCGAAGATGGTTGTCGCCAAGGCATCCTATCAAATCACCGATCCGACGCTGACCTCGCAGATGATTACGCTGAAAGGCTCGGGCGCCGATACGGTCTATCTGATCACCCAGGGACGAGCGTCGCCTCAGTCGGTGACCGCCGTCCGCGCGCTCGGCTGGAATCCGCTGATCCTCTTGCCGGGCGTCTCGACGTCCAAGGGCATTATCGGCTCCGTTGGCGATGAGGCTCTCAAGGGGGTTGTTTCGGGCGGCTACATGAAGGATGCTACGGATCCGGCCTACGCCGACGATCCTGCCGTGAAGGATTATCTCGCTTGGGTGGAGAAGTATGTTCCGGCCTCCGACCAGCGGATCGATAAATCGGCGCCGAATGGCTATGTCGCGGCAGAGCTGATGGCCGAAGTATTGCGGCGCTGCGGCGACGATCTGACCCGCGCCAACGTGCTGCGTCAGGCGACCAGCCTCAAGGATTTCACCATGCCCATGCTGTTACCCGGCGTTACCGTCGAGACCAGCTCGACGAATTACTTCCCGTTTGGCGAACTGCAGATGGAGCGCTATGACGGCACGCGCTGGGCGCCCTTCGGCAAGCCGATCAAGGGATGATCCGGTTCTCCCTCGAATTGCTAAGCGGGCACTGATCGCGATCCGGCCGTCGCGGCGAGAGGTGCGCATCAGGCGCTGGCTGCGAGCGTGACAACGTCCGCGGCTCCGCACGCCTCGTCAGGGACCCGTCGTCTATCACTCCGAGCTTGTGAAAACTGCCGCCTCGCGCAGTCTGCCGGAAGGCTTCGCGTGAGCTTCGAGCAAGCCGCGCGGAACCAGCATCATCAGCGACACACCGACGCAAAGCAACCCGGCGATCGCGAGTTGTGGAACGGCAAATCCGCCGGTTGCATCACGCAAATAGCCGACGAGGATCGGCGACAGCATCGCGCCGACGAGGCCGATCGTATTGAGGAAAGCGAGACCGGCCGCACGCGCCTCGCGCGGCAGGATGATCGAGGGCGTCGTGAAGAACACCGGCCAGGCAGAAAGCCCGAAGGCCGAGGCAAAGACAAGGCCCGTGAGTTGCAGCGCCGGCGCGCTGACCAGCCCGGCGATCGCCCAGCCGGCAGCCGCGACCAACATCGGCAGCACACAATGCCAGAAACGCTCCCTTCGCTTATCGGAGCGGCGCGTCCAAAAGAGCATCCAGGCGATAGAGCAAAACGGCGGGATCGAGGTGATTATACCAATCTGCCAGAATGGCGTACCGACGGCCGAGAAGCCGCGCACGATCTGCGGCGTCCACAAGGACAGCGCACTGAAGGTCGCTATCAGCGTCGCATAGGCAAAGGACAGCAGCAGCATGTTGCGTCCAAGCACGTGTCGGATCACCGACCGTTTAGGTCCCTGAGGCAGGTTTCGGCTCCGCTCCGCCTCATCGCGCTCCAAAAGCCCGGTCAGGGTCGCTTTCTCTTCCTCGGAAAGAAACTTTGCGTCCTTCGGGCGATCAGCGATATAGAAATACATCATCACGCCGAGCAGTACGGCTGGCAGACCTTCGAGCAGGAAGAGCCAGCGCCAGCCGGCCAGACCCCAGACTCCGTTGAGGCCGAGGAGCAAGCCGCCGATCATTGCGCTAAACATTCCGGCAATCGGCTGCCCGATCATCGGAATCGTCTGGACCCCTGCACGGCGATATTGCGGATACCAATAGGTGATGAAGAGCACGAGGCCAGGCGCAAAGCCTGCCTCGGCCAGTCCCACCAACATACGCATGATGATCAGGCTCCAGGGCCCGGTTACGAACATGCAACCTGCCGCCGCAAAGCCCCACGTAATCATGATGCGCGCAAGCCATTTACGTGCACCAACGCGTTCGAGAATGAGATTGCTTGGAATTTCGAACAAGAGATAAGCGAACGATAACGCGCTTCCAGCCAGCCCGAACGCCGTCGCGGAAAGGCCCAGATCCTTGTTCATCGTCAAGGCCGCGAAGCCGATATTGCCCCGGTCGACGAAGTTGACCATGTAGCAAAGCATGAGGAACCACAGAAAACGCCGAGAGACGCGGCGCAGGACAGCTTCTTCGGCAGCAGTGCCGCTCGTCGCGATAGTTGAATCAATCGACATTTGCTTCCTCTCCCTGTGCCGAGCTTTGAGCGTTACATCTCGGCGATTGAATTGTTCTTCGAGAGCGACTTGTTCGTTATGGCTCGCGCCCGTCATACACCGAGCATCGATTTCGCTATGATCGTGGTCTGGATTTCTGTCGATCCGCCAAAGATCGTATAGGCGCGATAGTTCAAATAGCGCGGCGTAACGGCGAGGATTTCTTCCTCATCGGCGGGGAGCTGCAGCATCTCGTAAAGCGGCCGCGCAGCGATCCATTTGAGCGCTTCCTCGCCCGCGGCATCCATCGCCAACTCCGTGATTTGCTGGCGAATCTGGCTCCAGCGCATCTTGACCAGCGACGAGATGGGGCCTGGATTATCCCCCGACTGTAACTTGGACAAAACGGAGATATCGATCATCTCCATCGCGTCGAGATCGGTGCCGAGCTCCGCAAGCCGGATCGCGATGTCGTGGTCGCCCGGACAAAGTCTTTTCACCAGCTCGACCAGACGGGTGAACTGCGCGCGCACGCGTCCCGCGACGAGGCTGCCGCCGCGCTCGAATTCCAGCAGGTATTTGGCGCAGTCCCAGCCCTTATTTTCTTCGCCGACCCGATTGGATTTAGGCACCCGTACATTGTCGAAGAAGACCTCGTTGAATTCGTGATCGCCGCCGTTGCCGACGATCGGCCGCACGGTAATGCCGGGCGAATCCATGTCGATCAGCAGAAATGTAATGCCTTCCTGGCGCTTGCCCTCATTGGACGTGCGTACAAGCGCAAAGATGCGATTCGATTTGTGAGCGAGGGTGGTCCAGATCTTTTGGCCGTTGACGATGTAATGGTCGCCGTCCGATTCGGCCTTGGTCTTCAGCGAGGCGAGATCGGAGCCCGCGCCGGGCTCGGAATACCCTTGCGCCCAATGATCTTCACCCAACGCAATCCGCGGCAAGTAGAAGTCCTTTTGGGCCTGCCGGCCGAACCTCATCAACACGGGGGCCAACATCATTCGCCCAGCCCCGTTGTACATCGGCGCGTCGTAGCGGGCACACTCGGTATCGAAGATGTAACGCTGCACGGCAGTCCAGCCCGGCCCGCCATATTCCTGGGGCCAGTTGAACACCGACCAGCCCTTCTTGTGGAGAGCCTTGTGGAACGCGAGCGCGATGTCCGGCTCGGTCAGAAACGCCGTCGTGAGCTCGACCTTGCGTTGTAAACTTCGCGGGACATTGGCCTCGAGGAAGCGCCGCACCTCGTCACGAAATTCGATATCCTCTCGGGCGATCGTCAGATCCATGCCGCGCCCATCCTTTAATTTGCCGCCTCGAGGAGCGGACCTTGTTTCGCCACGTCCGGATCGGTGATCATGCCGGCGTAACGATTGAGATGCGCCCGGGTGCTGCCAAAGAGGATTTCGTAAGCGATCAGGCGTTTGACATAGCCGCCGATCGGCAGCTCGTCCGTCGTGCCGATAGCGCCGTGAAGCTGAATCGCCTCCTGACTCACGGCGCGCGCCATCCGCCCGATCTTCGCCTTCGCCCCGGAGCAGGCGCGGGCGCGCCGATCGGCCGGACCATCGAGGCTGAGCGTGGCAAAGAGGCAGGACGCACGAGCCTCTTCCTCTTTCACTTTCATGCCGACCATGCGGTGCTGCAGCACTTGGAACTTGGCGATCGGCTGGCCGAACTGAACGCGCGTTTTGGCGTATTCGACGGTGGCCGAGACCAATGCGGTCATGGCGCCGACAGCGTCGGCAGAGAGCGCCGCGATGCCGCGATCGATGGTTTCCTCGATCGCATCGGCGGCTTCTTCATTCCCGCCCAAGAGGGCGCTCGCCGGCACGACGACGCGGTTCAGCTCGATGTCGGCGGCCCGCCCGCCGTCAACCATGCGATATCCACGCAAAACGACCCCATTCGCCTTCGTCGGCACGCTGAAGACGCCGATCCCCGTTTCGGTTTTGGCCTCAACGAGCAAGGTGTCGGCCATGGGTGCACCGAGCACCATCTTCTTGGCACCCGTTAGGATAAAGCCGCTCGCCGTTTTGGTTGCTTGGGTTGCCTCGGCGCGATCGGCGACCGCGAATGCCAAGCGCGACTTGCCGTCGATCACAGGCCCCAGCAGCGCTTGGCGCTGATCGGCGTCAGCCAATTTTGCGACCACGCCGCCGCCGAGCACGATAGTGGGAAGATAAGGCGCGAGCACCAAGTGCTTGCCGAATGCCTCCATCAAAATTGCGCTTTCGACGGGACCTGCGCCAAAACCGCCGTCGCCTTCGGCAAAAGGCAAGCCGAGCCAGCCGAGGGCGGCAAATTCGGACCACAGCGCCGGGCTCCACCCCTCGCCGTCGGCGATCTTCTGATAGAGCGCGTAGTTGCAATGACTAGAGAGAAATTTATCCGCGCTGTCGTGCAGGATTATCTGCTCGGTGCTGTAGGAAAGATCCATGTCATCCCTACTTTCGGATCGACGCTCCCAAGGAGCCCGCAAACCTGCGAGCCATATTGTTCTTGAAATTACTATATCAGGTACCCTGACGAACTGTCAACGGAGCCTTGGGCCTCGGCCTGTCACGAGGGCCGAACTTGCTTGCTCGGGCGCGCCCCGGGTGGAGCCCGGGAACGGATCCGCATCGTTGGCGACTTCGCCCAGTTCCGCGCGAGCGGTGTTTTCGATCATGATTTGCAGGAATTCCCGCAAGAGGGCGTGGTTGGCCGTGTTTATTCCGGCAAAAACCAATGACTCGATGTCGATCCACCTTGCGATCGCACCGATCGAGAATCTTGTGCCCCTGACGTGTCAGGGAAACAAGCAATTGCTTGTTGTTCTCGGGACCTTTCTCGCGTGTCAGGAAGGCGCGCTTCTCGAGATTGGTGATCGTCTCGTACATGGTTTGCGGCGAGACGCGATGGGCGCGTGCCAATTTTGCCGACGACATCACCTCATGTCCTCTTATTCGGCTCATGCAAGTGTACTGCGCCACCGTGATGT
Organism: uncultured Alphaproteobacteria bacterium; assembly: GCA_963731145.1. GTDB lineage: Bacteria > Pseudomonadota > Alphaproteobacteria > ATCC43930 > CGMCC-115725 > CAIKMD01. The sequence goes on from CAVSUX010000001.1 coordinate 423,840, forward strand.
CGAGGGGTCGCAGAAGCCTCTCCAGCTGCACTTTCACCGCCGCATTGGCGCGATTGAACAGATAGAGCGTGCGGGTGGGGCGATGCATCGGAAAGTTCCCCTGGAGGATAGCTCTTGACCCGTTCTCAGGTCACCTGATAATTATCATGGGGCAATTCGCGAACAAAGTCTACTTTGACATTCCTAGAAGGAGCGAACCGACATGGCAGACGGGAAAATCATCGCCACCCATGAGGCGAAGCATAAAACCGTAAAGATCGAATTCGAGGAAAACGGTATCGCTTGGGTCATTTTGAATCGACCCGAAAAGCGCAATGCCATGAGCCCCGCGCTCAACGACGACATGGTCGAGATGCTCGAGATGCTCGAATTCGACGATCGCGCCAAGGTGCTTGTCTTGACCGGTGCCGGGGAAGCCTGGACCGCCGGCATGGATCTGCGCGAATTCTTCCGTGCGCTCGACAAGGAAACGCCGGCGGAACAGGCTCGGCAGCGGCGTTCGAGCGAAGTGTGGCAATTCCGCATGCTGCGCAATTATCCGAAGCCGACCATCGCGATGGTGAACGGTTGGTGCTTCGGCGGCGCCTTTACCCCGCTCGCCTGCTGCGACCTCGCCGTTGCCGCCGACGAAGCCGTCTTCGGCGTTTCCGAAATCAACTGGGGCATCCTGCCCGGCGGCGTCGTCACCAAGGCCTTGCAGGTCATGATGACCAATCGCGACGCGCGCTGGTACATCCTCACCGGCGAGACTTTTACCGGCAAGGATGCCGCGCGCATGGGCGTGGTCAATCGTTCCTATCCCAAGGCGACGCTGAAAGACGAAACGCGCAAACTGTGCGAGATCGTTCTGAAGAAGGGACCCGCCACATATTATCAATGCAAGGTCGCGTTCAATTACGTCGATTCGATGGATTGGGATCTGGCGAACGAATGGCTGCGCGGCCGCTCGATGGCCCTGCGGATGAGCGACAAGGAAAACATCCGCGATCGCGCGCTGACGAGTTTCCTCGATAAGAAGGAATATCGTCCCGGTCTCGGCATGTTCGACCGTGACAGCAAATAAGGCCGCGCGGCCGATTTCGCGGCCGCAAGTCACGCGGCTTCTTAGGCCGAAATCGATCGCGGTCATCGGCGTCTCGGAGCGGTCCGGCAGCGCGGGCCGCAACTGCATCACGACGCTCGACAATATGGGCTACAAGGGCGAGGTCCATCTCGTCAGCCGCGGCCTCACCGAACTCGACGGCCGCAAGGCCGTTGCTTCGGTGGCCGATTTGCCGGACGGGATAGATCTGGCGGTTCTGACGCTGCCGGGATCCGGCATCATCGATGCGGTCGAAAATCTCGCGCCCAAGAAGCTCGGCGGCATCATGTGTTTCGCTTCCGGCTTCGCGGAAATGGGCGCGAGCGGCCTCGCCGCGCAACAGCGTCTGACCGACATCGCGTTCCGGCACGATATCGCCTTCGCCGGGCCGAATTGCCTTGGCTATACCAATCTCATCGACGGCCTTCAGGTCACGTTCTCGCTCGTCCGCACGCCCGCGGCGCTGGCGACGAATCTGAAGGTCGATGTCATTTGCCAATCGGGCGGCATGGCCGCCGTGCTGCGGATCGCGGCCGCGGCCGAAGAAATCGGCTTCTGCTATTCGATCACCACAGGCAACGAAGCCGTGCTCGGCATCGAAGATTATATGCCCTTCGCGATCGAGAACGATCAGAGCCGCGCCATCGTCTTGCTGGCCGAGACCATTCGCCGGCCGGAGGAATTTCTGAAACACGCGGCGGCGGCGCGGGCCAAGAAGAAGCCGATCATCCTGCTGCATCTATCGCGTAGCCAGCAGTCGCGCGAGGCGGCGAAGACGCATACCGGCGCGTTGGCGGGCGATTACGACATCATGGCGGGCTTCGTTCGCTCGCGCGATGTCGTGCTGGTGGAGAGCCTCGATGAGCTGATGGATGTGATGGTCATGCTGGCGCATTATCCGAATCCGCCGAAGGGTGCGCTTGGCGTGGTGACGGATTCGGGTGCGTGCAAGGGATTCAGCCTCGACTATGCCGATTTCGTCCGGATGCAAGTCGCCAGCCTCACGAAGGAGACGCGCGCGCGATTGCGGGCGACGGTTCCCGAATTCGTCGAGGCGATCAATCCGGTGGACGTGACGGCGCAGGCGATTTTCGATCCGTCGCTCTATACGAAATCCATCAACGCCTTGATGCTGGACGACCGCGTCGGCGGTGTCGTTGCCTCGATCATCTCGGGGTCGCCCGAGATCGGTCTGCTGCGTTCCGGCTTTATCGCCGACGGTAAAGTGGACAACGGCAAGCCGCTTCTCTGCGCATTCATGGGCGGCGACCAAGCCGTCGACCCTCAGGTGAAGCCCAATCTTGCGCGGAACGGCATCCCCTTCTTCCGCTCGCCGGAACGCGCGATCCGCGCCCTCGCGCGCGCCAGCCTCTATGGGGACGCGCTGCGCCGGGCGCGCGCCGCGGCGCGCGCATCAAGCTGCCCGCCGTGAAAATGCCGCCCGGCGGCGGTGCGTTGACGGAGGTGGAGGGAAGGCAGCCCTCAAAGCGGCGGGCATCAAGGTGCCGAAAGGCGCCCTCGCCAAGACCTTGTCCGAGGCCAAGGCGATCGCGCGCCGGATCAAATATCCCGTCGTGCTCAAAGCGCAGGCGGCGGCGCTGACCCATAAAAGCGATGCGGGCGGCGTGGCCGTCAACATCAGGAACGCGACGGAACTCGCCGCCGCGTGGAAGGGAATGCAGCGCGACGTCAAAAAGGCGCGCCCTGATCTGACGCTGGACGGGATCCTGGTCGAGACGATGGCCAAGAAAGGCATCGAGATCGTCGTTGGCGCCCGGCGCGACTCTTCGTGGGGCCCGACGCTCATGATCGGATTGGGCGGCATTTTCACCGAGGCATTGAAGGATGTGCGCTTCCTGCCCGCCGATTCACATCCCTCAATCATCGCGCAAGAGGTGATGCAGCTGCGCGGCGCTGCGCTGCTCGGTGCCTTCCGGGGCGCGAAGCCGCGCGACCTCGCAGCGCTCGCCGATGCCGCCGCCCGTGTCGGCGCTCTCATGATCGCGACGCCGAACCTCGACGATATCGACGTCAACCCGATGATCGTCTACGCCGAGGGCGAAGGCGTCGTCGCTGTCGATGCCCTCCTGGTCGGCTCCTGAATGGCTTGCTCGGGCCCGACGCGGCCGCCCGCATGAAGGCGCAATCTCGCGTTTTATGAACTTGGGCGGAAAATCTCCCGCTCGATCAGGCGCTTGTCGAGAGACGGCGTAGGTGAATAGACTGCTTGGGCGAGGTTCGCTGGCCCCTAGTCTAAGCAGCCTCGGACTGCCTCAGATCATGGCGAGAGTTTGAGTCCGCGCGCGCGAAAGCGATGGGCGGCGAGGGAGGAGAAAGCTTTGGATCATCCAAACTTGCCGGTCAATCTGCCTTGGGATCCAAATCCGCGCAAACCCCGCTTCACGCCGCCTCCCAATACATGCGACACGCATTTCCACGTCTGGGGTCCGCCGGACCGGTTCCCCTATGCAGACAGTCGCCGCTATACGCCGCCGGCGGCGCCGATCGAGCATTTCTGGGCGATGTCGTCGGTCATCGGCGTGCAGCGCGGCTTTCTCCTTCACGCTTCGGCACATGGCTTCGACAATGCTGTCACGCTCGACGCGGCGGCGCGATCCGAAGGCAGGCTGCGCGCGGTGCTCCGTGCCACCGACCGGTATGATGCGGCGACCCTCAAAAAGCTCCATGCCCAAGGCGTGCGAGGCATGCGGTTCAATTTCATCGAGCGCTTGAAGACGAGCGCCGAAACCGGACTGTTCGATCACGAACGCCTGCAGAAAGTCGCTTCGCAGATCGCGCCGCTGTCCTGGTTCATCGATCTTCATATCGAGCCGAAACTCATCATCGAGAACGCCGATGTGCTGCGGCGTCTTCCCGTGCCCATCGTCATCGATCATTTCGGCAAGGTGAATCTGGCCGAGGGGGTGGATGGACCGGGCGCACGCGCCATACTGGATTTGCTCGGCGAGCCGAATATCTGGATCAAGGTCAGTGGCAGTCCGACGCGCATCTCCGCCGGCGGGACGCTCGAGCAATTGACCAAGATGGCGCAGGCGTTTATCGCCCGCGCGCCGGATCGGGTCGTCTGGGGCAGTGATTGGCCGCATTCCGACGTCTTCAAGCCGGGCGACATGCCGAACGACGGCGATTTGATGAACATGGTTCAGGGCTTCGCGCCCGACGAAGCGATGCGACGAAAGATCCTCGCCGAGAACCCTGCGCGGTTGACGGATTTCGGTTGAGGGGCGGAGAGGAAACTTCGTCCGAGGCGGGAGGGCCCCATGACGACGATGACCAAGACGCGCGCGAGGCTGGTGTCCGTCGCCGTGCTGATGGTGACGCTCGGGGTGAGCGGCCCGCGCGCCGCTGCCGAGGAGACCGTTCGCGTCGGCACCTCGGCGATCGGCTCCTACTTTTTTGAATTGCTCGACGTCGGCACCGGCGTGAGGATATTCGCCGCGCATAACATCAAGCTCGAGCGCACCGATTTCCCCGGCGGCGCCCAGCTCGCCCAGGGGATATCCGCGGGCGCCGTCGACATGGCGCTATCCGGCAGCACCGATCTCGTCTTCATCGCGAAAGGCATGCCGGCGAAAGCGGTGACGATGGTTTCCGCCGCACCTGTCGACTTCGCGATCATGGTTCGCGCGGACGGAGACATCGTCAAACCCGAACAGCTCAAGGGAAAGCGGATCGGGGTGACGTCGCCGACATCGCTCACCGCCTGGCTCGCACTCGACTTCGCCAAGCGGCAGGGTTGGCAGCCGAGCGACATCGCGCTTGTCTCCATCGGCAGCACGCCGAGCGAGATCGCGGCGCTGCAAGTGAAAAATGTCGATGCGTTCGTCGGCAACGCCCAGGCGGGCTATCTCCTCGAGGACAAGAAGCAAGGATTGCCACTCGTCACCTTCGGCTATTTGACGACCTTCATCACGCATATCCTGTACGCAAGCAACTCCCTCATCAATGACCACCCGAAAGCCGTTGAGGACTTCGTTGCCGCGTGGCTCGACATCGTCAAATTCGCGCGCGCGCGCAAAGACGAGACCATCCGTCTCAGCACGCCGGGCACGAAGCTGCCGCCAACCGTCGCGGCGAAGACCTACGATGTTCAGACGCCCGCGCTATCTTTGACCGGGCGGTTCGAGCCGCAAGCGTTAAAGGCGTTGGCGCAGTCCTTTATCGATCTCCATCTGCTCGATACATTGCCGCCGCTCTCGGACCTCTATACCGAGAAGTTCCTCCCGCCACTGCCGGACTAGAGCTCGCCGTCGGCGACGCTTTATTGCAGCCCGGTCAGCGCATGCTGCTTCGCCTGTGCGACGTAGTAAGCCGCCATCGATTTCGGCAGCAGCCGCGCTGCGACCAGCTTCGACGCGGCGGCGGAGACGCAAGCGACATAGCGGCTGCGATCGAAGCTTTCCCCCGACTGGAGCAGCCCGAGCCGGCGCCAGGCCTCGGTCACGGTCTCGCGCCGGTCGCGCTCGCCGTCGCCGTCCATGTCGACCAGCTCGCCGCGTGCGTCGAGCGGCTCGAGATTGACGCCATCGAACGGTGCCCAGTCGGTAAGTTGCGTGCCGCGGCGCGAATTGCCTATCGGGCCCGGAAAGACGTAGGCGACACCGAGCGGACAGGCATTGATCGGCAGGGCGATCGCGGCGTGGCCATGGCCGAGTGCCGGATCGTCGCTCATCGTCGGCGGCGGTGGCTCGTCGGCGTCGACCCAGGTGTCGAGATGGTCGATCAGCTCGGAAAACAACCCGCTCATATCGACGCCGCTGTGGGGCAGCTCTGCGGCGGCCGGATAGTTCGCGTCGAAGTGGCTGACGCCGCGCACCTCGTAAAGCCGGTTGCGATCGCCCAGCCCCTTCTGGACGAGCAGGCCGGCGTTCTCGCGCTTCTTCACCAGGAAGTCGCCGCTCTCGCCGAGATAGAGCTGGTGCGCGACATCGATCTGCTTGGCAAAAAGCTGCCGGTCGGCCTCGCTCGTGAAAAGCACATCTTTGCCGTTGCGCACCAGGGTCGGCAGCCACATGCCGCCACCGGGATCGTCCATCAGGAATCCGTCGATGACGCGCTTGCCGTCGGCACCACGATTGAGGCCGGGCCAATAATTAATCAAATGACCGAGCATGGCGCCGGCGGAGTGTCCGTAGAAATAGGTTCGCCTCGGCGCCGATCCCATCGCTTCGGCGGTCATTTTCTTGGCGAGAGCGATCCAGGGCAGCACCAGGCTGGCGTTGGAGCTGACATTGAAGCCCCCAGGCAGGACGGTGCCGTCATCGAGCGTCACCTTCACATCGCCGCCGACCATGGCTGCAGAACGCATCGTGTGCGCCACGGCATAGCCTTTGTCGATCATCAGCCCGGCGTAGAAATTCTCCGCCGCCTGATGCGGCTGAGGATCGCGCGGCACGAGTTCACCGAGCTTGGCATAGGATCCGGCACCATGTGCGGTGATGAATATCTTGCCGTTCCAATCCTTGGGATCGGCCGGCAGCAACAGCGTCATTGCATGGCCGTCCGGGAACGAGGAGGGCGCGCCTTTTGGCGGCGGGTATCGGCCAACGCCGTGCGACGGCGTCGCGGTCACGCCGAACTGCGGGAACACGATATCGGGGCCGTCTGTGAAATAGGTCATCTTGGCGGCTTTGTCGGCGACTGCCCAACCATTCACCGTGCCGCCGAGCCAGATCTCAAGGCGACGGAATTTTTTTCCGCGCTGGTTCAGCACGATGCTCTCGGCCACGATTTCGCAACTGTCGATCCCAATTTTGGCGTTGCCTATCACGCTCGGCGGCGGCGCCGACGGCAAGCACGAGACCGGCTTCTCGTCTGCGGCTTCCGCAGCTTGAGCGAGACCCGGTAGCCAGGCGCACGCCACTGCCACGACCATTGCTGCCCATCGTGCCGTCATGCTCACCTCCTGCTAGACGCTATCGTTTAGCAGTTCTCTCGGCTCAATGCTTTCGCGCGATGGCCGCTTTCGAAAAGCCCGCGCCGGTGCGGCGCTGCTACTTGCTCAGCGGCTCGCCGCCGGGCTTTGAGAGCCACGTCCAGGCCTTCTTTGAGGCGTCGTAGGTCGTCACCGTCGATGATTGCGGGCCGAGGCCGCGCTGCGGGTATTTCTTGAAATCGTAGATGCCGTCGACGCCGGCGAAATCGGTCAGGTTCGCGATGTAATCCTTGACCTGCTGCGCCGTCGCGTTGGGACCGATCTTGCGCAAAGCCGCGGCGACGATGAGGCCGGCGTCCCAGGAAGTCGCGACCATGTTGTCGGCCTTGAGGTTGCGCTGCTTGAGGATCGCATACATCTCGTGCTGCGCCTTTTCCATGCGCGGATCGAGCGTCAGCACGCCGTCATGCTCGGGGAAAAGCGCCGAGGCGAGGATGAGCTGCTTCGGCAGGAAGCCCGCCCATTGCTCCATCGAGGCGAAAGTCTGGTTGCCGCTGGTCGGCGCGACGGGAATGTCGAGCCCGGCTTGGATCATGCCTTTGAACACGGTCGCGGCCGGCGCGCCGGTCACCCAGGCGATGATCGCCTGCGTGCCCGAGGCTTTGATCTTCTCGATCTGTGCCGAAACGCTGATATCGCTCGGGTTGAAATGCTCGAAGGCGACCTTCTGCATCACGCCCTTGTTCTCGGGATAGGCAAGAACCGCGTCGATCGCCTTGTCGCCGTCCTGCCCGCTCGCGTCCGTGGTCTGCAGCGCAGCGATCTTGGTCCAGCCTTTCATCCGGAAATAGCGCATCACCGCCGCGACCTGGTCGACGGAATCGGCGCTGGCCGAGAAGGTGTAGCTGCCGGGCTGCGGATGGATTGCGGGCGAGAGGCAGTAATGCACCGGACCGTTCGCCATCAGCGGCGCCATCGCGAGACACATGGCGACGATGCTCGAACCCATGACCACGGCCGGCTTCGATTCCAGCGCCGCGGTGGTGAGCTGAACCGCGACCTGCGGGAGCGACTGGTCGTCGTGATAGGAGAAGGCGAGATTGCGGCCTTGTATGCCGCCATCCTTGTTGACGACCGCGGCGAGCGCTTCGAGCGTGTCCTTCTGGCCGCCGCCGACGAAAGCGGCGCCGCCGGTCAGGGGCACGATGACGTTGATGGTGTAGTCGTCGGCGGCACGCGCTGCTTGTGCGCCGATCAAAATCAGCCCGGCGAGCGCCAAGGCGAGGGCGGTTTTGGTCATGGTTCTTGTCCTCCCCAAAATGCTTTGGCCGAAAGCGTTGGCCGCGACGCTAGCGTCAATTGGCGAGCATCGCCACTCCGGCGGCGCGGCGGAGATCGGGCTCGCGCGCCGAGACGACCTTGCCGTTGAGATGGGCGGCGTCGGGGCCGGTCAGCCAAGCGATCAGCCGCGCGGTCTCCTCGGGCGGGCGCAGATCGGCGACATCGATGTTGCCGGCATTGCCCATGCGATGCTGGCGATTGAGCGCGTTCATCTCGGTATCGACGAGGCCGGGCGAGAAGGCGATGACGCGGATGCCGCGGGTCTCCAATTCCTCGACCGCGAAAACGCGCGAGGCGATCATCAGCCCGGCCTTGCTGGCGCAATAGGCGCTGCGCCCGGTCTGCGCGTGCTCGGCCGCGCCCGAGGTGACGTTGATCACCACACCGCCGCGCGGCAGATGCGGCGCCGCGCAATGCATCACATAGATCGGGCCGTTGAGATTGACCTCCATGGCGCGGGCCCATTGCCGCATATCGGCATCGGCGATGCGCGCGATGGGCTCGAGCATGCCGGCATTGTTGATGACGATGCCGAGCCCGCCGAGCTGCAGCGACGGTGCTCGCGATCGCGCGCTCGACCTGCGCGGGATCGCCGACGTCGCAGGGAATTGCGATCGCCTGGCCGCCCGATGCGCGGATTTCCCGCGCAAGCGTCTCGATCGCCTCCGTGCCGCGCGCCGAAAGCGCGACCGGATGGCCGCGCTTGGCGAATTCGCGCGCGGTCGCGGCGCCAATGCCGCGGCTCGCGCCGGTGATGAAGACGGGCCTGTCGGAATTGGGTGGGGACTTGGTCTCGGCCATGATCGCTCCTCAAACGCGGAGGATCATGGCCTTAGCAATCGGTGCCGGCTCGCGCCAGCTTCGTTTAGCGATCGGCCGCGTGGGGATGCGGAATCGCGAGCTTCTCGCCGGTCTCGAGCAGCGATTTCAAACCCGAGAGGATGAGGGGCCAGCCGCCGGAGACCGCCTCGATCACTTTCGAGTCCGAGACCGACGTTTCATGCGTCACGGTCAGCTTCACCGCCGGACCCGCCGGCTCGATCTCGAAGGTCGCGCGCGACGGGCCTTCGGCTTTGAGCTCCGGTTTCCATTCGTTGCGCCAGGCGATGACCAGCCGCTTCGGCTTGTCGCTGACGAGGATCGTGCCTTGATCGGCGATGCGGCCGTCGGGAAACATCAGCTTCCAAGACGAGCCTTCGCGCCAATCGCAATCCTGCCACATGTCGTACCAATAGATACGCGTGAATTCGGGCTTGGTCAGCGCGTCCCATAATTTCTCGGGCGTCGTGCGGATGAAGGTGACGTAGACGAATTTGCTGCCGGTTTGTGTTGTTTCACTCATGCTCTGTCTCCAGGTTTTTCTTCAACTCGGCGAGCGTCCGCAGCCGCGGCCGCTCGTATTTGCCGATCCAGCGCTCGGCGATCTCGTTGATCGGAACGGGGTTGAGGTAGTGCCGCTTCTCGCGCCCCTGCCGTTGCGTCGCGACGAGGTTGGCGGCCTCGAGGATCGCGAGATGCTTCGTCACCGCCTGCCGCGTCATGTCGGCGCGCTCGCACAGCTCGCTCAAGCTTTGCCCATTCCGGGCGCGGAGCCGGTCGAGCAGGCGCCGTCGCGTCGGACCGGCGAGCGCCTTGAAGACCGCATCCATGCTCATATCCGATAATATGCAACCAAATAGTTGCATGTCAAGCCGCCTGATCCGGGTTGACCTTTTTGATCAGCGCGGGAATGTTCGCGGGTAACGCAGAAAAGTCAGGCGTACCGACATGGCCGAAGAGATTGCCCGCAACCGCAACAACAGCCGCGCCGGCTTCGGCCTGCGCGAGCCGCGCTCGCCGATCTATGGCAGCCACGCGATGATCGTCTCGGGTCATGCCGCCGCGAGCCAGGCCGGCATCGCCATCCATCGCCGCGGCGGCAACACGATCGATGCGATGATCGCGGCGTCGGCGGCGCTCACCGTCGTGCTCGGCCACGCGACTTCGATCGGCGGCGATTGCTTCATGCTCTATTACGAGGCGGCGAGCGGCCGCGTCATGGGCCTCAATTCCTCGGGCTATGCGCCGCAAGGCGCGACGCCGGAGCGCTTCGCGGCGGCATGAAAGCGCAAGGCCCACTGGCGCCGGTGGTGCCGGGGCTCGTCGCCGCGTGGGAGACGATGCATCGCCGCTTCGGCAAGCTGCCTTGGCGCGATCTCTTCACCGACGCGATCGCGCTGGCCGAAGCGCATCCGATCTCGGCGGTACTCGCGCGCAACATCGGGCTGAGCCGCGCGACGCTGGAGAAAGATCCGGGCTGCGCCGCGCTTTATCTGCCGGGCGGGCCGGCCGCTCGTCGCCGGCGAGACGCTGCGCCAGCCCGAACTCGCCGACGACGCTGCGCCAGATCGCCGAAAGCGGCGCCGAGCCGTTCTATCGCGGCGCGATCGCGAAACGCATCGACGCTTTCTTCACCGAGCGCGGCGGCTTGATGCGCGAATCCGATCTCGACAAGCTTCGCGCCGCTCTGGGTCGAGCCGGCCTCGACGACTTATCGCGGCCACCGCGTCTGCGTCATGCCGCCGAATTCCTACGGCGTGCTGCTGCTGATGCAGCTCAACGGGCTGAAGGCGCTGGAGCGGAACGCGCTCACCGCCGATCCGGCGCGGCGCATCGGCTATCAGATGAACGCGATGAAGGCGGCCTTCGCCAATGGCGTGCCGCTGATCGCCGATCGCGAGAGCCGTGCCCGATGCGATCGATCGTGCTGCTCGCGCCCGATATGACCGAGCGGCTGCAGCGCGCGGTGCTCGGCGAGGCGCCATCGCCGGCGATCCGCGATCGCAGCGGCACGTCTTGCCTCATGGTCGCCGATGAATCCGGCAATGCGATTTGCGTGGTGCAGAGCGTCTTCGCGGTGTTCGGCAGCTATTGCCGCGATCCTGGCGACCGGCATCCTCTTCAATAACCGCATGTCCGGCTTCACCGCAACGCCGGGCGAGGTCAACACCGTCGCGCCGGGCAAGCGGCCAGCGCATACGCTTTGCCCGATCATGGTCCAGCGCGATGGCCGGCTACGCTATGTGCTCGCGAGCCCCGGCGGCCTCAGCCAGACCGTCACCAATACGCAGGTGCTCGGCCGCCTGATCGATGACGGCGTCGATGTCGCCGCCGCGGTCGAAGCGCCGCGCTGGTGCAACCATACCCACGGCTCGGATCTCTTCCTCGAGCGCGAGTTGCCGGAATCATTCATCCCGGTGCTGACGGCGATGGGCCACAACGCGCGCCATGCCGAGGATCCGTTCTATTACGGCTCGGCCAAGGCGATCGAGATCCTGCCTTCCGGCAATTTCGCCGGCGCCGGCGATCACCGCCGCGAGGCTTTCGCCCTCGGTTATTGAGGTATCGATCGGGCGGTGAGATCGCGCTCAGCCGAGCGCGGCGATACCGGCATTGGCGACCTGCTCGTCCTCATGCGATTGCACGCCGGAGACGCCGATGGCGCCGACGCATTCGCCGCCGCTAAGGATCGGAACGCCGCCCTGGATCGGCAGGATGCCCGGGAAGAGCACGAAGGCCGGCCGCTCCTTGATGCGGTCTTCCATCATCTTGCTGGGACGGCCCATCATTGCCGCGGTCTTGGCCTTGCCGACCGCGACCTCGGCGGTCACAGCGCCCGCGCCTTCGAGGCGATGAAGCTGCCATACGCGGCCGCCGTCATCGACGACCGCGATCGAGACTTTCCAATTGTTCTTCTTCGCTTCGGCCGTGCAGGCGGCCATCATCTTCTCGGCGTCATCGGCGGCGAGTGCGGGTTTTGTGCGCATGGTGGTTTCCTCTTCCTTGTCTTGGGTCGGCTCGATTGATGGGCTTCAGTTCAGAATGTAGCGGCCGTCGTCAAGGCGGCCGAGCTTGCCGGCGGCGTAAAGTTTCTCCAGCACCGGCAGGATCTCGCGCCCGTCGCGCGTGCCGAGCGCCGCCATGAGGTCGAGATAGGTCGCGGGCCCTTCCGCCAGCACGGCTTCGACGCTGCGGCGCTTGGCTTCCGGCAGCACCGGCGGCAGCGGCACGGTGAAAGCGAATTCGCTGTTCTTGCCCAGCGGCTTGGTGCAATCGAAGCCTGCCTTGGCGCCACTGCGGCTGCCGCGCAGCGAGGGATCGAGCGGCACCGCGCGGAAGCCCGAGGCGACGACCAGATCGCGATCCGCCTGAAAACGCGTCGCCAGCGCCCAATCGATCTGCTCGTCGGAAAACACGTCGATGTCGTCGTCGACGACGATGACATGCTTCACATCGGCGGTGGAGCAGAAGACGGCGGCGATGGCGTTGCGCGATTCGCCGGGATAACGCTGCTTGATCGAGATGCGGATGTTGTACATGCCGCCGGACGAGCCGGTGCAGCAGACCGCGACCGGCTCGCGGATCGCTTGCTTGAGCACGGTCCAGATAGCGGCCTCGGTGCGCGCGGCGCCGAGATTGGCGGTGTCGGTGCGGCCGATCAGCCGGCCGCCGATGGTCACGGTCTGGAAGATCGCATCCTTGCGGCGCGTGATCGCGGTCAGGTGGAACACCGGATTGCGCTTCAGCATGCCGTAATAGCCGATGTATTCGCCGTACGGTCCTTCCGGCTCGACCAGGCCGCGCGCATCGAGATAGCCTTCGAGCACCATCTCGGCATCGGCCGGCACGCTCAGATCGATGGTCGCGCATTTGACCATCGGCACCGCCGCGCCGCGGATCGCGCCCATGACATGAACCTCGTCGATCGGCGGCGTCACCGCTTGCGCGGCAAGGAAGTCGGCGGGATGCGAGCCAACCGCGAAAGCGATCGGCAGCTTCTCGCCCGTCGTAATGACGCGTTGGTAGAGCGCGCGTAGATCGCTCGGCGCGTTGAGATCGATGCCCGCGCTTTTGCTGCCGCGGAGCATCAGGCGCCGGCAGCCGATATTGGTGATGCCGGTCTGCGGATCGCGCGCGAAATCGATGCCGGCGGAAATATAGGGCGCGCCGTCGAGCGCGTGTTGCAGATGCACCGGCAGCTTGGTGAAATCGGCGTCGTTGCCGGTGAGCACGATCTCCTGCGCGGGCGCATCGGCGGCGGAAACTTCGACCGGCGCAATCGGATGCTCGATCGCGTCGCGCAGCTTGCCCGGAAAGCCTTTCTCGTCGGTGTCGAGCGCGAGCGCCAGCCGTCGGCGCGAGCCCATCACATTGCCGACGACATCGGCACGCTCGGCTCCCGGCGGCGCGGAACCACACGGCTTTCGCGTTGCAGTCGAGCTTGGCCCCGAGATCGAGCAGCTCGGTCGGCTGATCGATAGTCTCGCATTCGCCGACCTCGACCAGCTCTTCGACGAAGCGGCGCAGGCGGAAAGCTTCGGTGTCGATGCGGTTCAAGTCGTTTCTCCTTCGGCCGCGTGCGGTCAGAGCATTTCGATTTCGCCGCCATCCATGATGATGGTGGCGCCGTGCAGCCAGCGGCCGCGCGGCGAAAGGATGAAGGCGGCCATCGACGCGATGTCGTCGGGCACGCCGATGCGCGGCACGTTGAGCTCGCGGCGATAGGCTTCGATCTCCGCCGCCATGTCGCGGCCGCTTTTGGCGATGCGCGCTTCCATCTGGCGCCGCATCCGGTCGGTGTCGACATGGCCGGGATGGATCGTGTTCACCTGGATGCCGTCGCGCTTGCCGATATCGGAAAGCGCCTTGTGGAAGGCCGCGACAGCGGCATTGACCGAACTGCCGATGGTGAAATCGGCGGTCGGCTTGGCGGCGCCGTTGCCGCCGATCGCCAACACCGCGCCGCTGGCGGCTTTGAGCAGCGGCCAGGCGGCGCGCGCAAGCCGCGTATGGGCAAAGAATTTCAGCGCGAAGCCGTCGGCCCAATCCTCGTCGGCCGAGGGCGAGGAAATCGCCGCGCTTGGTCGCGCCGGCATTGTGGACGAGGATGTCGAGCCGGCCGAAATCGCGCTTCACCGCCTCGACGAGGGCCGCGGGCGCCGCCGGTTCGCGCAACTCGGCGAGCTGCGACTTCACTTTGCCGCCTTTCGCCGCAATGGCGCGCTGCGTCTCGGCGAGCGCCGCCTCGTCGCGGCCGGTGAGCATGATGGCACAGCCTTCGGCCGCGAGCAGCTCGGCAATGGCGCGGCCGATGCCGCGGCTCGATCCGGTGACCAGCGCAACCTTACCGGCCAGCAATGTCCCAATTCCATGATTCGTCTCCTGCGCGCAAGAGCTTAGCGCAAGCGAACGGCGCCGATCCATGGCCGGCGTAGGCGGCAACTCTATGGCATGCGCGGCGCTTCTGCGCTAAGACCGAGACGGGAGAGGTTGCGTGCAAAAAGCTCGAAGTCTTCGGGGGCGTCGCGCTCATTGTAGCGATAATGGCGTTGGCCGGACCGGCGAGCGCTTTGACGCGCGCGGAAATCTTCACTGTCTCCGTCCCGGTCGATGCGACCGCGGCCAGCGCCACGGCCGCGCGCGATGCGGCGCGGCTCGATGGCCAGCGCCGGGCCTTTGCCGCGCTGCTCGATCGCCTGACCCTGGCGAAGGATCGCGGCCGGCTGCCGGCGGCGAGCGACACCATGCTCAATCAGGTGATCATCGGCTTCGAGGTCGCGAATGAGCGTCGCTCGACCGTGCGCTACCTCGCCGATTACACCTTCCATTTCCGCGCCGACGTGGTCGAGCAATTGCTACGCGATCGCGGCGTGTCTTTCGCCGAGACGGCGAGCAAGCCGGTCGTCGTGCTGCCGGTGCTCGAGACCGGCGGCAAGCCGCTGCTCTGGGACGATCCCAATCCCTGGCGCGAGGCCTGGACCAGCGCCAAGCCGCCGCAAGGGCTGGTGCCGATGCAGGTGCCGCTCGGCGAGGTCGAGGATGTGTCGGCGATCGACGGCGCGAAAGCCGATGCAGGCGACGATGCGCGGCTGCAGGCGATCTCGGCGAATTACGACCATGCCGATGTGCTGGTGACGCGGGCGACCATTCGGCCCGACGGCAGCGGTGTCGATGTCAGCACCACGCGCTTCATCCCGGGCTCGCCCGGCGGCGAACAAAGCTGGGTCGCGTCCTATACGGCCAATCAAGGCGAGAGCGAGAAGGATTTGCTGGCGCGCGCCATCGCCGGCACCGCCGCGCAGGTGAATGACGCCTGGAAGCAGGCGAATATGCTCGATTACAGCCAATCGGCAACGCTGACCGTCGTCGGTTCCGGCCGATGATCTCGGTGGCTGGCTCGCCGTGCGCCAGCGGCTTGCCGCGACGACCGCGGTGCAAAGCTCGCAATTGCTGTCGCTCGATCGTCACGGCGCGCGCGTCCAACTGCGTTATGTCGGCAGCCCGGATCAGCTCCGTGTCGGCCTTGCCCAGAACAATCTCAATCTCAGCGGTAGCGATCCGGATTGGGTCTTGCAGCAGGGCGGCTCGTCGCTGCGCAACACGCCGGTGCCGCCACCGGCGAATCCTGCGTCGAGCCCTGGCTTCGCGCCAAATCCGGCGCCCGCGTCCAGCCAATGAATCTCGCCAATCTCATCACCCTCGGGCGCTTACTCGCAGTGCCGCTCGTCGTGTGGCTGATTTTGAGCGGCGATTACAAATTGACGTTTTGGGTTTTTGCGGCGGCCAGCATCTCCGATGCGATCGACGGCTATGTCGCCAAGCATTTCGACCAGCGCTCCGATCTCGGCGCGCTGCTCGATCCGATCGCCGATAAGACGCTGATCGTCAGCCTGTTCGTTACGCTCGGCCTCGCCGGCGATCTGCCGACTTGGCTGGTGATCCTTGTCGTGTTCCGCGATCTGCTGATCATCGGCGGCTTCCTGCTCGCCGCGACGCTGACGCAGCCGATTGCGTGGCGGCCGCTGATGGTGAGCAAGGTCAATACGGCCTTGCTGCTCGTGCTGGTGACGGGGGTTTTGGCGAAGCTCGGCTTTCGGCTTCGACGATCGAGGAGTCATCATCGCCCTTATCTACCTGCCGGCGTGACCACGATGGCTTCGGGCACGGCCTATCTTGTGCGCTGGAGCCGCGGCGTCGCCGGTTCGGAAAAAGAACCGTGAGCGCGACCCGCCAGGGACTGTTCTGGTTGCTGGCGCTGGTGCTGTTCTTTCTGCTGCTGCGTCTCTTGAGCGGCATGCTGCTGCCTTTTGTGGCGGGTTTCGGCATCGCCTATCTCCTCGCGCCGCTCGTCGCCTGGCTGACGCGTTGGAAAGTGCCGCGCGGCCTCGCCGCGCTGGCGGTGCTGCTCGTCTTCATCCTGCTGCTCGTGACGGTCATCGTGCTGATCGTGCCGGTGCTCGAATTGCAGGCGGCGCAGCTCCTTCGCGCTGCGCCGGCGATCGCTGAATTCGCGCGCGACGAAGCGCAGCACCTGCTCGATCTCGCGCAGAAGGAGCTACCGCCCGATCAAATCCAGAAAGCGCCAGAATATGATCGGCAGCTGGACCGGCGCGGCGCTTGGCTGGCTCGCCGGGCTGGTCGAGGGCTTGCTGACGCGCAGCCTCGCCATCGCCAATCTGCTCGCGCTGCTGCTCATCACGCCGCTTGTCGCCTTCTTCATGTTGCGCGATTGGCCGAACGATCGTCGCGAAATTCGACGAGCTGCTACCGCGGGCCTACGCCGAGACGATCCGCGAGCAGATGCGCCTCGTCGATGCGACGATCTCGGGCTACATCCATGGCCAGGCGCTGGTCAGCCTGATCGTCGGCATCTACTACGCGATCGCGCTCAGCATCGTCGGGCTGAATTTCGCCTTCATCCTCGCCATCGTCGTCGGCATCCTCAGCTTCATCCCCTATGTCGGCGAGGCGATCGGCGTCGTCCTGGCGATCAGCCTCGCAGCGATGCAATGGGGTACTTGGGGCAAGATCATCGTCATCGCCGCGATCTTCCTTGTCGGTCATCTCGCCGCCGCGGATTTCTTGCAGCCGAAGCTGATCGGCGCCCGTGTCCATCTTCATCAGGTCTGGGTGATCTTCGCGTTGCTCGCTTTCGGCGAGCTCTTCGGCTTCCTCGGCGTGTTGCTGGCGTTGCCGGCAGCCGCGGTCACCGGCGTGCTGGTGCGTTTCGCGCTGATCCGTTATCGCCAGAGCTCGCTCTACGACCCCGAGCGGGCCGATACCGGCGGCTGAGCCGCGCATGTCGCAATTGCCGTTGGATTTGGGATTCCGCCCGGCGCTCGGTCGCGCGGATTTCCTGATCGCGCCCTGCAATACGGCGGCGATTGCCTGGATCGATCGTTGGCCCGGTTGGCCGGGGCCGGCGCTCGCGCAGTGGGGACCGGCGGGCAGCGGCAAGACGCATCTGCTCGAAGTGTGGCGTGCGCGCTCGCATGCGGTAGCGATCGCGCCGCATGCGCTGACTTCGGCGGCGTCGCCGACAGTTGCTCGGCCCTGCACGTGCCGTTGCGATCGATGACGCCGCAGAGTGCCGATGAAGAGGCGTTGCTGCATCTCTACAACATCCTCGCCGAGCGACAGGGGCATTTGCTGCTGGCGGCGCGCGAGCCGCCGGCACGCTGGACGATCCGCCTTGCCGACCTGCGCTCGCGCTTACTCGCGGCGCCTGCTGTTGCCGTCGAAGCCCCGGACGATGCGTTGCTCGGTGCGGTGATGGTGAAGCTCTTCGCCGATCGTCAATTGCGCATCAGCGAGGATCTGATCGCCTATCTCTTGCCGCGGATCGAACGCTCCTTCGCGGCTGCGCGGGAGATTGTCGCCACGCTCGATCGAGGCGGCGCTGGCGGTCAGCGCGCGGTCACGGTGCGGCTCGCGCGCGATATCCTCAATCGGGATCGAAATCCGGATCGCGGCTGAGCGATTTCGGCGTTTTGAAATCGACGAGCGTCGCCTGGCGCGAGCGCAGCGCCGACCAAGGCCCGAGATGCAGAGCACAGCGAGGGCCGCCGTGGGGAAGCCATCGGCGAGTTCGCCGGCCTCGGTGGCGAGCGCAAGCCGCGAGCTGATGCAGCCCTGGATTGTGTCCGATCAGCAGCACACTCTGCGGCTCTGCTCCGGCAAGCGCTGCAGGCGATCGAGCAGAGCGGCTCGCGCTGGCGAGGTAGAGCGACATCCTCGAAGAAGCGCTGCGGTCGTTGGCTCGAGCGTCCGGTAGGATCGCGTCGAGCGTCTCGCGGGTACGGAGCGAGGTCGAGCAGAGGACCAGAGCCGGCGGCGGCTCGAGCCCGGCCAGATACGCGCCCATCGCGGCGGCAGCCTTGCGGCCACGCTTCATCAACGGGCGCTCGGCATCGCCCGCACGATCTTCGGGTGCCGCCTTGGCATGGCGCAAAATGTATAGTGTCTTCAAGAGTTTGCGCCTTTCCTGCCAAGCCGGCGGCTCAGTCCACCTGCAATGACATCTTCATACGGGCGTTATAAACTCGCGCCCGACGTTTGAGAATGGAGCCGATATCGTGGCGCAAGAGAATACCGCTCGCGACGAAACCGTCGATCAGAGGCTCGCCGGAGCGGTTCATCAATCGGGAGCTGTCCTGGCTCGCCTTCAACGAGCGCGTGCTCGCCGAGGCGGACAATTCGCGTCAGCCTCTGCTCGAGCGGCTGCGCTTCCTGTCGATCTCGGCCAACAACCTCGACGAATTCTATATGGTCCGTGTCGCCGGCCTCAAAGGCCAGGTGCTGGCCGGTATCGGCTCGGCGAGCGAGGACGGGCTGACGGCGGCGCAGCAACTCGATGCGATCGGCAAACGCGCCGGCAAGCTGATGCGCGACCAGGCCGAGTCGCTGAAGAAGCTGCGCGTCGAACTCGCCGAAGCGGGACTCTCGGTGGTCGAGCGCCGATGAGTTGTCGAGCCGAGGATCGCGCTTTCGTCACCGAGCGCTTCTGGGCCGATCTCTTTCCCGGTGCTGACGCCGCTCGCGGTCGATCCGGCGCATCCTTTCCCCTTCATCGCGAATTGGGGCCTCGGCCTCGCGCTGCAACTCCAACGCGGCAGCGACGGCAATCGCATGGAAGGGCTTGCTGCTGCTGCCGGCGAGCCTCGCGCGTTTCGTGCGGCTTGCCGGGCAAGGCGCTGCGCTTCATGCGGCTCGAAGAGCTGATCGGCTTGTTCCTCGATCATCTCTTTCCCGGCTTCTCGGTGATCGGCAAGGGCATGTTCCGCATCCTGCGCGACAGCGAAGTCGAAATCGAGGAAGAAGCCGAAGATCTCGTGCGGCTCTATGAAAGCGCGCTGAAGCGCCGCCGCCGCGGCAATGTGATTCTGCTTTGCGTCGAAGCGGCGATGCCCGAGGATCTGCGGCAATTCCTCGAGGAGCGGCTCAACGTCTCTGCCGGCGATGTGATCGCGATCGATAGTATCCTCGGCATGTCCGATCTGCGCCGCCTGATCGTCGCCGAACGGCCGGACCTGCTCTACACGCCGTACAACCCGCGCTTTCCCGAGCGCATCCGCGATTACGGCGGCGATTGCTTTGCCGCGATCAGCGCCAAGGACATCATCGTCCATCATCCTTACGAGAGCTTCGACGTCGTCGTGCAGTTCATCCGCCAGGCGGCGCGCGATCCGTCGGTGGTGGCGATCAAGCAGACGCTCTATCGCACCAGCGACGACAGCCCGATCGTACGCGCGCTGATCGAAGCGGCCGAGGCCGGCAAATCGGTGACGGCGCTGGTCGAGCTCAAGGCACGCTTCGACGAAGAAGCGAATATCCGCTGGGCGCGCGATCTCGAGCGCGCCGGCGTGCAGGTGGTCTACGGCTTCATCGCGCTGAAGACCCACGCCAAGGTGTCGCTCGTGGTGCGGCGCGAGAGCGGCGGCTTGCGCTCTTACGTCCATTTCGGCACGGGCAATTACCATCCCGTACACGGCCAAGGTTTACACCGATCTCGAGCTTCTTCACCTCGCGATCCGGCGCTTTGCCGCGACGCGCAACGGCTGTTCAACTACATGACCGGCTATGCCACGCCGGCGACGCTCGAAAAGATCGCCGTCGCGCCGCTGACCTTGCGGCAGCAAGCTCGGGCGAATTGATCGACGGCGAGATCGACTCATGCCCACGCCGGCAAGCCGGCGCATATCTGGGCGAAGCTCAATTCGCTGGTCGATCCGGCGATGATCGATCACCTCTATCGCGCATCGAATGCCGGCGTGAAGGTCGAGCTGGTCATCCGCGGCATCTGCTGCCTGCGGCCCGGCGTGCCCGGCTTGTCCGAGAATATCCACGTCAAGAGCATCATCGGGCGCTTCCTGGAGCATGGCCGTATCGTCTTGCTTCGGCAATGGACATCCTTTGCCGTCGCCCGAGGCCAAGGTGTTCATCTCCTCGGCCGATTGGATGCCGCGCAATCTCGATTGGCGCGTCGAGTCGCTGGTGCCGATCGAGAACGAGACCGTGCAGCGCCAGGTGCTGGAAGAAATCATGGTCCATTCGCTGCAAGACGAAGCACAGAGCTGGGACCTCGACTCGGAGGGCGTCTATCACCGCGTCAGCAACGATCCGGCAGCCTTCAGCGCGCATAACTATTTCATGACCAACCCGAGTCTCTCGGGCCGCGGCAGCGCTTTACAGCATCGCCGCGGCACGCCGCGTCTTGTCGCCGAAAGGAGCAGCGCGCTAATTTCGTGCGCATGACGAACCGCCGCCCCGCACCGGCGATCGAAGCGACCACCGCAGCCGGATTGTGTCGCGGTCATCGATATCGGGTCGAATTCCCTGCGTCTCGTCGTCTATGACGCGCCGCGCCGCGCGGCGCGGACCTTGCTCAACGAGAAGGTCATGTGCGGTCTCGGCCGCGGCCTCGAGAAGACCGATCGGCTCAACGCCGATGGCGTCGCGCTCGCCAAGAACCAATCTGCAGCGCTTCGTCGCGCTCGCTCGCGCCGCGGGCGCTTCGCGCATCGATGTGCTGGCGACGGCGGCGGTGCGCGATGCCGAGGACGGCGCCGAATTCGTCAATGACATCGAGAAGCGCTTCTCGATCCGCGTGCGCGTTCTGCCCGGCGCGGAAGAGGGACGACTATCGGCGCTCGGCGTGCTGGCCGGCATTCCCGATGCCTCGGGCGTGGTCGGCGATCTCGGCGGCGGCAGCGTCGAGCTGGCGGCGGTCGGCAACGGCAAAGTCGGCAATGTCTCGACCCTGCCGATCGGCCCGCTGCGGCTGATGGAGGAGGCCGATAACGAGCGCGCCCTCAAGGACAACATCGATCGCCATCTCGAAAGCGCCGGCTGGCTCGGTCGGCTGGAGGATCCGCGTTTCTACGCGGTCGGCGGCGCGTGGCGCGCGATCGCGCGCATTCATATGGAGCAGCACAATTACCCGCTCCATATCATCCAGAGCTATACGCTGGTGCGTACCGAGGCGCAGAATTTCCTCGAGATCATGGCGCGGCAATCGCGCAAATCGCTGGAGAAGATCAGCACGATCTCGCGCAAGCGTCTCGAAGTCGTGCCGCTTGCCGCGCGCATTCTGAGCCGCATCCTGCGCCGCAGCGGTGCGCTCGAGCTTGTGTTCTCGGCCGCCGGATTGCGCGAAGGCCATCTCTACAGCCTCATGGGCGCGGAGCAGCAGCGCGCCGACCCGCTGATCGCCGCCTGCACCGAGGAAGCGCGCGCCAATCCGCGTTTCGGCGAGGATGGCGAGGCGCTGGTCGATTGGACGATCGCCGCTTTTTCCGAAAGAGCCACCGCATCGCTTGCGGCTGCGGCGTGCGGCGGCGCTGCTCGGCGATATCGCCTGGCACCATCATCCCGACTACCGCGCCGATCTGGCGATGCGCCATGTGCTCTATATGCCGGTCGGCGGACTCGATCATCGCGAGCGCGTTTTCTTGAGCGCCGCTTTGGCGACGCGCTATGGCGGCACGGCGACGCTTCGAGATCGCTGGCGCCGCTGCGCCTGCTCGATGAAGAGACGCGCGAGACCGCACGTGCGATCGGCCTCGCGTTGCGGCTCGCTTATACGCTGACCGGCGGCGTGCCCGGTCTGCTGCGCGGCAGCTCGCTACGCCTCACCGATGCGAAGCTCACCCTCAATGTCGTGAGCGACCACGCGCTGCTGCTCGGCGAAGCGGTGCAACGCCGACTCGATGCGCTCGGCCGCTGTCTCGGCCGGCCGACCGAAATCAAACGCGCCTAATACGAAGGACTAGGAGACGACCTGGGTCGCGGCGGCGTCGGTGCGCACCAGCTTGATGCGCTTGCCGGCGGCGGTCAGCGCCAACCGGCCGTGCTTGAGATCGATCGCGTCGCGGCCGAAAATCTCGTGCCGCCAGCCGGTCAAAGCGCGAATATCGGCGTGATCGTCGGCGGCAAGCAGCTCCAAATCCTCGGCGTCGGCGATAAGCCGCGCAGCGACGTCGTTCTCCTCGGAACGCAGCTTCAAGAGCACGCGCAGAAGATCGGTCAGCGGACCGATGCCTTGCGGCGGCTCGCGCCGCGGCTCGGGCGTCGGATAATCGCTCTCCGGCATCAGCGATGACGCCTTCGATCACAGCGAGGATCTCGCTGCCGAATTTGCTCTCGGCAAAACCCTTGCCGAGACCGCGGGTGCGGCGCGAGATCGTCGACATTCTGCGGCGCATGCGCCGCGATCTCCAAGCAGCGATTCATCGCGCAGTACGCGGTTGCGCGGCAGGTCGCGCTTCTGTGCCGTGCTCTCGCGCCAGGTGGCGAGCGCATGGGCGAGGGCGAGCATGCGGCGGTTGTTCGAGCGCAGCTTCAGCCGCTTCCAGGCCAGCGCCGGATCGAGACGATAGAGCGCCGGATCGGTCAGCGCCGCCATCTCTTCGTCGAGCCACGAGGCGCGGCCGGTTTTTTTCAGCCGCGCGACGAGCTTTTCGTAAACGTGCGCAGTGGGCCGACGTCGGCGAGCGCATAGCGCAGCTGCCGCTCGCTCAGCGGCCGGTGCGACCAATCGGTGAAACGGGCCGATTTGTCGATATGCGCGCCGCCGAGCTTGCTTGCCAAGGTCTCATAGCTCGCCGCCTCGCCGAAGCCGCAGACCATTGCCGCGACCTGGGTGTCGAAGATCGGCGCCGGCACCTTGCCGGTGAGGTTGACGAAGATCTCGATGTCCTGGCGCGCGGCGTGAAAAACCTTCAGCACGTTCGGATCGGCCATCAGCGTGAAGAGCGGCGTGAGATCGATGCCTTCGGCCATGGGGTCGACCGCGACGGCTTCCTCTGGCCCGCCGATCTGCACGAGGCAGAGTATCGGCCAAAAAGTGCGGTCGCGCATGAATTCGGTATCGACGGTGACGAATTCGGCTTTCGCCTGCCGCTCGCAAAAAGCGGCGAGCGTTTCCGAATTGGCGATTAGTGTCATGGGGTTGCTATACACCGCAGTCGCCCGCTTGACAAAGCGGCCGCTGTCTCGGCTTTTTCCGGCCATGCATCAATACCGTACCACCACCTGCGGCGCGTTGCGCCTCGCCGCGGCCGGCAGCGAAGCCCGTCTTGCCGGCTGGGTCCACCGCAAACGTGACCACGGCCAGCTCCAATTCGTCGATCTGCGCGACCATTACGGCGTCACGCAATGCGTGATCGACGTGTCCTCGCCGCTTTTCGCCAAGGTCGACGCGCTCCGCCTCGAAAGCGTCATCTCGGTGAGCGGCACGGTCGTGCGGCGCTCGCCGGACACGATCAATCCGAAGCTGCCGACCGGCGAGGTCGAGCTACAGATCAAGACGATCGATGTGCTCTCCGAGGCCGAGCCGTTGCCGTTCCCGGTGAATGTCGACGCGGATTATCCCGAGGATATGCGGCTGCGTTATCGCTTCCTCGATTTGCGGCGCGAGCGTCCGCACGCGAATCTCATCCTGCGCTCGCAGGTGATCGCCTCGATCCGCCGCCGAATGATCGAGCAGGGCTTCACCGAATTCCAGACGCCGATCCTCACGGCCAGCTCGCCCGAGGGCGCGCGCGACTATCTCGTGCCGAGCCGGCTCCATCCCGGCAAGTTCTATGCGCTGCCGCAGGCGCCGCAGCAATTCAAGCAATTGCTGATGGTCGCGGGCTTCGATCGCTATTTCCAGATCGCGCCGTGCTTCCGCGACGAGGCGAGCCGCGCCGACCGTTCGCCGGGCGAGTTCTATCAGCTCGATCTCGAGATGTCGTTCGTGACGCAGGACGATGTCTTCGCCGCGATCGAGCCGGTGATGACGGGCATCTTCGAGGAATTCGGCAACGGTCGTACGGTCACCAAAGCGCCGTTTCCGCGCATTCCCTATGCCGAGGCGATGGCGAAATACGGCTCCGACAAGCCCGATCTGCGCAACCCGATCGAGATGCGCAACGTCACCGAGACGTTCCGCGGCTCGGGCTTCAAGATTTTCGCCTCGCAGATCGAGGCCGATCCGAAGGTCCAGGTCTGGGCGATTCCCGGCCCGACCGGCGGCAATCGCGCCTTCTGCGACCGGATGAATTCCTGGGCGCAGGGCGAAGGCCAGCCGGGCATGGGTTACATCTTCTTCCGCGAGGGCGAGGAAGGCGGCGCGGGTCCGGTCGCGCGCAATCTCGGCACCGAGCGCACATCGGCGCTACGCGCCGCGCTCGGACTTGAAGAATGGCGATGCGGTGTTCTTCGTTTGCGGCGTGCCGGCGACGTTCCGGCAATTCGCCGTCGGCGGCGCGGCTGAAGATCGGCAGTGAGCTCAATCTGACGCGCAGTGGCGTCTTCGAGTTCTGCTGGATCACCGATTTCCCGATGTACGAGCTCGACGAAGAGACCAAGCAGATCGTCTTCAGCCACAATCCGTTCTCGATGCCGCAGGGCGGGCTCGAAGCGCTCGAGACGCAGGATCCGCTGACGATCAACGCGTTCCAGTACGACATCGTCTGCAACGGCGTCGAGCTGTCGTCGGGCGCGATCCGCAACCATCGCCCCGACATCATGTACAAGGCCTTCGCGATCGCGGGCTACAAGAAGGAAGATGTCGAGGCGCGCTTCGGCGGCATGCTCAACGCGTTCAAATACGGCGCGCCGCCGCATGGCGGCTCGGCGCCGGGCATCGATCGCATCGTGATGCTGTTGGCCGATACGCCGAACATCCGCGAGGTCGTCGCCTTCCCGATGAATCAGCAGGCGCAGGATTTGCTGATGCAGGCGCCGGCGGAAGTCTCGCCCGAGCGGCTGCGCGAATTGCATATCCGGCTGGCTTTGCCGCCGGAGAAGAAGAGCTAGCGCTCTTCGCGCTCGTCGGTCGCTCGCGCCGGTGTTGCGGCGCTTCTCGTCGTACATCGCCATATCGGCGCGGTGGAGGACGCATCTCTTCGCTTTCCTCGCCGTCGAACGCGGCGACGCCGAAGCTCGCGCCGAGTCCGATCGCGTTGATCTCGCGGGCAAGCCATTGGCATTTGCGCTTCGCGGTGGCCGAGCGAGACGCCGACCAGCATCAGCGCAAATTCATCGCCGCCGATACGCGCGGCGGCATCCATCTTGCGGATCTTGCGGCGCAGGATGCCGCCGATCTGACGCAGCAACTTCGTCGCCCTGGGCATGGCCCAGCAGATCGTTCACTTGCTTGAAGCCGTCGAGATCGCAGACGACGACCACGCCGCTGGGCGCCGCCGCGCTTGGCCGAGGCATTGGCGCGCGTGAAGGCGCCGAGGAAGCCGCGGCGGTTGAGCAGGCCGGTCAACTCGTCGCTGGCTGACCATCGTCTCCAGATGGGCGATGCGCTGCTCGAGGGTCATCACGCGTTCATGGGCGGCGGCGCTGAGATCGTGCGCCCAGGCGAGCAAGCGTGGCGTGATCGGCATTCGCCGGCGGCACCAGATTGAGGTGGCGCACCGGACGACGCGATACGAAAGCATCGTCGCTTTTGCGAAGCTTCAGAGCAGCGGCAGACATTACGAGTCGATCCCCGAGAAAACAGGCTCGGCGGAGCAATCGGCATGCCACTCAAATCGGCCGGAATCTTGCCGCTTTTTGGCCGCGACGCCCGGCAAGATTTGCCGCCAGCGGCAGAGCTTGCCCGGAATGTGATGCAAGATGCGCCGCGCGCCCGCTATCGCGGCTGCGACGAAGCGTGACATACTGACGGTATGATGATCGTGACGAAGTGTCGAGCAGCAGTTTCAGAGAAAAATGGGTGCCAAGACCTACGATGCGCGCCGGCTGATCGGGCTCTCGGCGCTCAGCGTCTTGCTCCTTGCGTCGCCGGCCGGTGCTGTCGATATCTCGCCGCACCGCGCGCTCTATAGTCTCACCCTCGACAGCACCAAGACCGCCAGCGGCGTCGCCGCCGCCAGCGGCGCGATGTATTACGAATGGGGCGAGGCTTGCGACGGCTGGACCGTCGATCAGCGTTTTCGCCTGCGGCTGGTCTATGCCGAGGAAGGCGCGGTCTCGATCAATTCGAGCCTGCTGACCTGGGAGTCGAAGGACGGGCTCCACTACCGCTTCAACGAGAAGCGGCTGCGCAACGGCAATGTCGAGGACGACATCCATGGCGAGGCCAATCTCGACGGCAAGGACAAGGGCGGCACCGCGCTATTCGACAAGCCCGAGCAGACCAAGATGGCCCTGGCGCCGGGGGTGCTCTTTCCAACCGCGCATACGCTGGTGCTGATCGAGCGCGCGCAGGCGGGCGATACCTTCCTCGCGCGCAAGGTCTTCGACGGCGCCGAGGTCGATAATGCCGGGCAGATCACGGCGGTGATCGGACCGCAGCTCAAGCCCGATCCGAACGCCGCCGAAGCCGCTCGACAATCCGCTGCTGCAGCGGCCGTCCTGGCGCGTCAGCCTGGCGTTCTTCCCGGCCGGCTCCGTCCAAGAGCGATGTCGAGACGCCGGATTATCAGCTCACGATGCGGCTCTTGGACAATGGCGTGTCGCAGGACATGGCGCTCGATTACGGCGACTACATCCTGAAGGCGAAGCTCGACGATATCGAGGCGCTGCCGAAGCCGAGCTGCTGAGATCGTGCTGCTAGTCGATCGTCGTGTTTTCCGGAATCGCGCAACGTGCGTTCGACGCGCTCGGCGTCATAGATCGCCAGCAAGGTAAAGCCGGTATCGCCGGTGCTGAGGAAGCGATGCCAGGTGCCGGCCTCGACCGACACCGTGTCGAAAGGCTTGAGGTTCACCGGCGCGCTGCCATCGATCTCGACCGCGCAATCGCCGGCGAGCACGACGATCATCTCGTTGCAATTGTGGCGATGGAACTCGACCGCATGGCCGGCCGGGAAAGCTCACCGTGTTGGTCTTGATGCGCGCGTTGCAGCTTTCCTTGTCGACCAGCGGCCGGATCGTCGCGCCGTTGGGCATGCGCCGCTCGGCGATCTCGTCGAATTTCAGCACGCGGTTGAGCGCCATGATGCTACCTTCCTACCGGACCTCTATAGTCGAGCTGGCGGTTCCGACCATAGCCAGGCGGCGCCGCGCACGCCGCTCGAATCGCCCCAGCGCGGCGGCACGAGTTTCGTCACCACACTGTCCGAAAAGACGTAATCGCCCCAGCGCGCCGGCACGTCGCGGTAGAGCGCGGCAATCTGTCCCAGCCCGCCGCCCAGCACGATGATTTCGGGATCGAGCAGGTTGATGACCGTCGCCAGCGCCCGGGCCAGCCGGTCGACATAGCGGTCGAGGGCGGCGCGGGCCGCGGCCTCGCCCGATGCGGCACGGGCGGCGATGCCGGACGCCTCCTCCGGCCGGCCGGAAAGGGCCTCATAGGCGCGGCTAAGACCGGCACCGTTCAGGAATGTCTCGGTGCAGCCATGCTTGCCGCAATAGCAGGGCGCGCCTGGGCGCTCGTCGTCTCGCGGCCAGGGCAGGGGCGAATGGCCCCATTCGCCGGCGATCGCGTTGGGCCCGGTCAGCACCTCGCCGTCGACCACGACCCCGCCGCCGACGCCGGTGCCGAGAATGACGCCGAAGACGACCCGGGCGCCCTGGGCGGCACCGTCGACCGCCTCGCTGAGGGCGAAGCAATTGGCGTCATTGGCCAGGCGGACCGGCCGGCCCAGAGCGGCCGCGAGGTCGCGGTCGAAGGGCCGGCCGATCAGGCAGGTGGAGTTGGCGTTCTTGACGAGCCCCGTGGCCGGGGACAGCATGCCCGGGTATGCCGACTCCGACGCTTTCGGCGGGGCCGAGTTCGGCCTCGATGCCCGCTGACCAGGGCTTTGACCGTGGCGATGATGCCCGGATAGTCGCCGGCCGGGGTCGGCAGACGGCGGCGCAGCCGGATCGTACCGTCGGCGTCCAGAGCCGCCGCCTCGATTTTGGTGCCGCCGATGTCGATTCCGAGACGCATCGTCTTCCGCGCCTTATTCGTTGATCGGTTAACCGGTTGTTAAGCTTCTTTAAAGCAAAGATACCAAGTTGCCCATGCTCCCGGCGGAAAACGGGACCGGGAGTACGCTCGCGTGTGATGCTCTTTTTAACGGTTGCGCACCTAAGATCGCCTGCCGCTCTGCACCAATCGCAGGTGGCGGGGCAAGGATAAGATGATGGCCAAGCGGGTACTCATTGTCGAAGACAATGATTTGAACATGAAGCTCTTCCATGACCTTCTCGAGGCCCATGGCTATGACATCCTGCAAACCAAGGATGGCATGGAAGCGCTGCAGCTCGCGCGCCAGCATCATCCCGACCTGATCCTGATGGATATCCAGCTTCCCGAGGTCTCGGGACTCGAAGTCACGAAGTGGATCAAAGAAGACGACGACCTCAAGACAATTCCGGTGATCGCGGTCACCGCCTTTGCCATGAAGGGCGACGAGGAAAAGATCCGTGAGGGCGGCTGCGAGGCTTACATCGCCAAGCCGATCTCGGTCGCAAATTTCCTTCAGACGGTGGCGCGCTTCTGCGCCTGAGGCACAACGCTTATGTCCGCTAGAATTCTCGTCGTCGACGATGTCGATGTGAATGTGAAAGTGCTCGAAGCCAAGCTGACGAGCGAATATTTCAACGTGCTCAGCGCCAATGACGGATTGACGGCGCTGAAGCTCGCCCAGGCCGAACATCCCGATCTTATCCTGCTCGACGTGATGATGCCGCGGATGGACGGGTTCGAGACCTGCAAGCGCCTCAAAGCCGATCCGCGCACCGCCGACATCCCGGTGGTGATGGTGACGGCGCTCTCCGAGCCGTCCGACCGCGTGCGCGGCCTCGAAGCCGGCGCCGACGACTTCCTCACCAAGCCGGTCAACGATATCGCGCTGTTCGCGCGCGTGCGCTCGCTCGTCCGTCTGCGCCGCACGATGGAAGAGTGGCGTCATCGCGAGGACATCTGCGGCCGCTTCAATTCGCTGATCGAGAAGGGCGCGCCGCAAGAGGATACGAGCCCGGCGCGCGTCATGCTGTGGGAAGAGAACGCTTTCGCCGCCGCCCGCATCGCCGAGATGCTCGGGCCGCTGGTCGGCGAGACGGTGCGTCCGTCGACGGTCGAGGATCTTGTCGCGACTTGCGATAATTCGATCGATCTCGTGATCCTCAGCATGTCGGGCAAAGTCGATGCGCTGCGCGTCGTCTCGCAGCTGCGCGCCAATGAGCCGAGCCGCCTCGTGCCGATCCTGCTGATCGCCGATCCCGACGAATTGCCGCGGCTCGCGAAGGGCCTCGATCTCGGTGCGACCGACTATCTCGTGCGGCCGCTCGATCGCAACGAGCTGATCGCGCGCTGCCGCACCCAGATCCGTCGCAAGCGGCTGCAGGATCAGCTGCAAGAGAATTACCAGAAGAGCCTCGCGCTCGCGCTCACCGACAGCCTCACCGGGCTCTACAATCGCCGCTATCTGCAGGCACATCTCGAAGGCCTGCTGGCGCGTGTCGGCGAAGGCGCGATGGGGCCGTCGCTGCTGCTGTTCGATGTCGACTGGTTCAAGCGCGTCAATGACAACCACGGCCATCCCGCCGGCGATGCGGTGCTGAAGGAAGTCACCGCGCGCATCTCGCGCCATGTGCGCGGCTTCGATCTCGTCGCGCGCTACGGCGGCGAGGAATTCGTCGTCGTGCTGCCCGAGACGCCGCTCCAGGTCGCGCTCGTCGTCGCCGAGCGTCTACGCAGCGTCGTCGCCGAGCATCCGATCGAGGTCGGCGAGCCGCCGGTCGGTCTGCCGATCACCATCAGCATCGGTGTTGCCGTGACGCGTGACGTCGAGGAGACGCCCGACACGCTGCTGCAGCGCGCCGACGAGGCGCTCTACGCCGCCAAGCATTCGGGCCGCAATTGCATTCGCGTCGCCGAAGCCGACGCGTTGCCGGGCATGCAAATCCCGCCGGTGCCGACGGCGCACGGCGCCGCGGCGTAAGCTCGTTTTAGCGCAAGCGCCTTAGCTCGCCGGCAGCACCGGCAGCAGCAGGTAGGTGTCGCGGCCGCCGCCCGTATGGACGGCATGCGTGCCGTGGAAGATCGCCGGCGGCCGGTCGCCGGGATCGGCGTGATACATCCAGCCGACGCCTTTGGTCGGTCCGGTCTCGCCGGGCCGCTCGAAATCCTTGCCCTGGATCGTCAGCGTCAGTCGCGCGCCGGCCGGCAGGTAAAGGCTGAGCGGCCAAATCTCGACCTCGACCTCATAGACTTCGCCTGGCTTCAGCGGCTGGCGCTCGTCATGCGGATGGAAGGGCGTGTATTCGGTCGAGCGCTTGGGATCGAGCTTGCGCTGCGACACGCGCAGCCAGCCCTGGCTCGCCGGCGCTTTGGGCTCGCCGCCGGTGCGGAAGGTCATCTCCTTGCCCGATGGATCGAAGGCGCAGAGCGTCGCGAAGATGTCCATATCCTCGGTGCTCGACGACACGTAGAGCTTCACTTTCGCCGGACCGCCGAGCTCGGTGTCGCGCGGCAGCGGCGCGGTCGTGAACGTCACGCCGTCGCTGAGCGCGGGATAGGAGGCGCTTGCCGCCGCGCT
Organism: uncultured Alphaproteobacteria bacterium; assembly: GCA_963731145.1. GTDB lineage: Bacteria > Pseudomonadota > Alphaproteobacteria > ATCC43930 > CGMCC-115725 > CAIKMD01. The sequence goes on from CAVSUX010000001.1 coordinate 454,947, forward strand.
CGCCGGCTTGTCGCCGAGCGTCTTGTTGCCGGCATCGAGATGGAGCTTCGTCCATTGCGTGTTGGGGATCGGCCAGGCGGTCGCTTGAAGCTGCCGCTTCACCGTGTCGCCCGGGCCGCGGATCGAGAGCTCGACCTTCGGCTCTTTCTCCCAGCCATTGTCGATGTCCTTGAGATAGCGGTCGTAGAACCGCTTCATCATCGCGACGTTCTGCGGCTGGAAATAGGTGTGGATGTAAGAGCCGCTTTGGATCTTCAGCCATTTCTCGGGCGAGGACACGCCGGCATAGCCGCCGATCGTGCCGCGCAGATGCAGCGCGAGCCCGCCCCAATTGGCGACGACGAGGATCGGCTGATCGATCTTCGACAGATCGGGCGTGCGGTCCTGGTAAAAGCTGTCGTTGAGCGGATGCGCCAGGATCTCGCCGGGATAATCGGCGCGATTGGCAGCGAGCTGCTCCGGCGTCAGCGCCTGATCGCCGGTGGTTTTGCCGCCGGTGTAGAGATCGTGATAAGGGCTCTCGCCATTGCCGTGCTGGTTGCGCAGCACGCTGCGCGCCCACCAGCGCGAGATGAAGCCGCTGCCATAGATGCCGTCCTGGCGCGTGCGGTCGCGGAAGAAATCGTAGGTGCCCATCCACGGGCAGAGCGCGAAGAGATGCGGCGGCTTCAGCGAGGCGACGCGCCACTGGCCGGCGGCGTGATAAGAGATGCCGGTCAGCCCGACCTTGCCGTTGCACCAGGGCTGCACGCCTGCCCATTCGATCGCATCGTAGAAATCGCGGAACTCCTCCGGCGAGTTCGGCGCGAGCCGGCCCGGCGATTTGCCGCAGCCGCGCGCATCGACGCGGATGACGATGTAGCCGTCCGGCACCCAGCTCTCGGGGTCGGGCGTCTCCCAGACGAGATTCTTCAGCGAAGAATTGGCGATGATGTCGGGATAGAACTTCTCGATCGCATCCCAGGCTTCCTGCATGAATTCCTTGAGCGGCACGTCCTTGCCGTAAGGGCCGAAGGTCATCAGCACCGGGAATTTGCCTTCGGCTTTCGGGACGAAACACGTCGCCGCGCAGCATCGGCGTCGTCGCGCATCGGGATCGCCGTGTTGCGCTCCATCAGCATCTCGTAACGCGTTGCCATGGTCATCCCTCCCGGTTTCGTTAATCTTTATCACGGCTCGCGATCAAACATTATCGCTGCCATCCCCAAAAGCAAAAGCCGCTCACAAGGAGCGGCTTTTCGCAGTAACGCTGCAGTACAGCTCTTACTTGATCTTACCTTCTTTGAAGACGACGTGCTTGCGCGCGACCGGATCGTACTTCTTGAGTTCGAGCTTTTCGGTCTTGGCGCGCGGGTTTTTCTTCGTCACATAGAAATAGCCCGTATCCGCCGTGCTCACGAGCTTGATCTGGATGGTGTTGCTCTTTGCCATAACGACTGCCTTTCCGCGATTGCGAAGAAGATTAGTCGCGCGCCGCGCGGTGTCAAGGTGCGCCTAAAATCCGCGCAGGATCGCGAACCTATCTCGCCAGCCATTATGGTGCCCCTGTAAGCTGGATAGGGTGCGGTTTCGTGGTGGCTCCTGGCGCAGGCATCGACGGCTCGTTTTTTCTGAGCGCGGGAACGGATGGATTTTCTTGAAGCGATTGATTGTAACGGCCGACGATTTCGGGCTGACCGTCCCCGTCAACGAAGCGGTAGAGACGGGCCATCGCCGCGGCATCCTGACGGCCGCCAGCCTCATGGTGACGGGCGAGGCCGCCGCCGACGCGGTGGCACGCGCCAAGCGCCTGCCGAAGCTCGGTGTCGGCCTCCATCTCGTGCTGGTCGATGGTGTTCCGGTTCTTCCGCCCGAGCAGATCCCCGATCTTGTTGGCAGCGACGGCCGCTTCTCGCCCAATGTGTTCACGCAAGGGGTGCGCATCTTCTGTTTGCCGTCGGCGCGCCGCCAGCTCGCCGCCGAGATCCAGGCGCAACTCGCAACATTCCGCGCCACTGGCCTCGCGCTCGATCATGTGAATGCGCATCACCATTTCCATCTCCACCCGACGATCCATGAGACATTGCTGCGCCTGGCGCCGGAATTCGGCATCCGCGCGGTGCGGCTGCCGTTGGAGCCGCCTGCAGCGAGCGGGCGGCGCTGGGCATGGCTCACCGGCTCACTGGAATCGCGTCACGCTCGGCGCTTGCGGCGGCAACTCGATATTGCCGGCATGGCGCATAACGATTGGATCTTCGGTCTTGCCGATACCGGCGCGATGACGGCCGAGCGCGTGCGGCACTATCTCGAGGCGTTGCCCGACGGCGTGTGCGAAATTTATTTCCATCCCGCCACGGCGCGCCCGTCGGTCTGGCCGACGACTTACCGTTGCGATGACGAGGCCGCGGCGCTGATCGATCCTGAAGCCCAGGCGATCATCGCGCGGCGCGGCATCGAGATCATGTCTTTCGCTGGTCTGGAACGCACGGCATGAAATTGGGGATCGCTTGCGGCGCCGCGCTCAGCCCTGAAGCGTCGCCAGATAATCGATCAACGCCTTCCGGTCGGCCTCATCTTTGACGCCGGGGAAAATCATCTTGGTTCCCGACACCATGCCCTGCGGATCGGCCAGGTATTTGTCGAGCGTCGCTTTGTCCCAGGTGGCGTTCAGCTTGGTCATCGCCGGCGAATAGGAATAATCCTGCAGGGCGGCCGATTTGCGGCCGACGATGCCGGCGAGCGACGGGCCCAGCTTGTTGGTGCCCGGATCGGTCGAGTGGCAGACCGCGCAATTGTTGTTGAAGATATCGGCGCCGTCGGCCGCGCTGGCGGCGCTCGTGCCGACGCCAAGCGCCAGAGCTCGCCGCGGCGAGGATGGCGGCCGTCTTCGTCACACCCTGCATGAAGATCATCTCCCTTGAACAACGTTCTTTGACAACGTCGCCATTATGGAAGGCGTTGCATCGCTTGTCTCGCCCGATCCCCGATCCCGTCACTTGGTGCCAGGTGAGGGGACGTGGCGCTTGTGCTAACATCGACCAAGTCTTGTAGAGGAGACCGAGCCATGCCGCGTTTCGCGCAATTCGTTCCGGAAGGCGTCATTCCCGCCTGCCTGCTGCCGTTCCACGACGATCTCTCGATCGACGAGAAATCTTTCCGCCGCCATCTGAGCGATGTCGCCGCGGTCCAAGGCATCGCCGCGATCACGATCAACGCGCATGCGACCGAGGTCGCGTCCTGCAGCTTCGACGAGCAGCGCCGCGTGCTCGAGATCACGCAGGACGAGATCGGCACCACGACGCCGATCGTCAACGGCATCTATGCCGAGGGCAGCCTCGAAGCCGCGAAGCTGGCGCGCATGGCGCAGGAGGGCGGCGCCTCGGCGCTGCTGGTCTTCCCGCCGGGTCCGTTCACTCTGGGGCAGCGGCCGGAGATGGCGCTGGCGCATTTCCAGCGCATCGCCGATGCCTCGGATCTGCCGATCATCGTCTTCGAATATCCGCTGGCCAGCGGGCAGGGCTACCCGCTCGACACGCTGCTGAAGCTTTTCGACGAAGGTGCCGACGATCCGCGCGATCAAGGATTGGACGCCGCAGGTGCCGCTGCATGAGCGCCATATCCGCACGCTGCAAAGCCTCGACAAGCCGGTGAACGTGCTCAGCACCAACAGCTCGTGGCTGTTCAGCTCGCTGGTGCTCGGCGCCAAGGGGCTGCTCTCGGGCTCGGGCAGCGTGATCGCCGATCTGCAGGCGCGGCTCTTCCGCGCGATCCAGGCGAACGATCTCGCCGAGGCGCGCCGACTCAACGATCGCATCTATCCGACGGCGGAAGTGTTCTACGCCGATCCCTTCGTCGACATGCACAATCGCATGAAGGAAGCGCTCGTGCTGCTGGGCAAGCAGCCGCGCGCCGTGGTGCGTCCGCCGCTGGCGAAGCTGTCGCAAGCCGAGATCGAGCGCATCCGCGTGGCGCTGGTCAAGGCCGGGCTGCTCGAAGCCGGCGCGCGCAGCGCCGCCTAAGGGCGGAGACGCGCGGCGCTGTCGGCGCCGCCGCCCTTCCGGTCAAGCGGCTTTGGCTGCCGGCACCGTCTTCTTCGCCCGTGCCGTGTTCGCCATCGTCAGCGACAAGGCCGTGAAGGCCGCCGCACAGATGAAGATCACGCGCGGCTGGCCTTGGTCCATCAGCCAGCCATAAAGCAACGGCGCGATCACCGCCGAGACGTTGAAGCCGGTGGTGACGAAGCCGAAGACCACGCCGAAGGCGCCGGGCGGCGTGACGGCGCGAACGATGAGATCGCGCGACGGCATGATGACGCCGTTGAGGAAGCCGGTGAGCGCCAGCATCGCGACGAACAATGCGGTCGGGAAATTGACGTAAGCGAGGATGAGGATGGTCACGCCGCTCGCCGCGAGGCCGATCGTCGCGATGCGCATCGGATTCTTGAAACGATCGGCGATGAAGCCGCCCGACAGCACGCCGAGCGCGTTGAAGATCAGGAAAGCGGTGAGGCCGATGCTGGCCTGCGCCGCCGGCGTGCCGTTGAGCGCGCCGAAGCCGACGATCGTGAAATTCTGCAGCGCGCTGCCGGTAAGCGTGAGGAACGCGAAGAAGATGAAGCTGCGGATGATCGGGCCCGCTGGTCAAAAGCTTCCAGCGGCTCTCGCGCTCGATCGCCGGCGCGTTCTTGGCGCGTATCATCGTCGCGACGCGCCAGATGCCGGTCCGATAGCGCATCTTTTTGCAGCAGCAGCACCGCCGCGACGGCGTAGGTGATGACGGCGATGGCGAGGAAGCCGCTGCGCCAATTGTCGAAAAGGCCTGCCATGGCCAGCATGAAAGCGGGCGTCGCCGCCTGGCCCGCCATGCCGAGGAAGGTGTGGATCGAATAGGCCTGCGCCATGCGCGGCGCCGAGACGCCATGCGACAGGATCGCGTAATCGGCCGGGTGATAGACCGTGTTGGCGATGCCGAGCAGCGCATAGCCGAGGATCAGCGCCCAATAGGCGGGGATGAGGCCGACGATCGCGACGCCCGGTGGCGCTCAGCGCGAGGCCGGCGATCAGCAGCGCGCTCGAGCCGAAGCGGTCGACGATGAAGCCGGCGGGTACCTGAAGCGATGCCGAGCAGATGCCGAAGGCCGCCATCGCATAGGCGAGTTGCTCGAAGCTCGATGCCATATTCGGCGCGCGCGTAGATGAACAGCGGCGGCAGCATGAGGATGTAGACATGGCTCATGAAATGAGCCGCGCCGACCAGGCTGATGACGCGGAAATCGCGCGCTTTTGCGACCGGGGCGGCGATGTCGGTCATATCGGCCATGTGCAGTTTGCCCGAATTCCTCGTTTCAGGGTGCGTAGCACGGCTAGGGCTGAAATCGAGCGCCCCTTGGGAGACGCAGCCATGCGGCCTAGCATGGCTCGCTAAAGGGTTACGGGGGTACGGCGGTAGCAGCATGGGCATGTTCGATCTCTCGGGAAAAACGGCGCTGATCACCGGCTCGTCGCGCGGCATCGGCCGGGCGATCGCCGCGGCCATGGCCGGGCAGGGGGCTCGGGTGGTGATCTCGAGCCGCAAGGAGGAGGCTTGCGAGGAGGTCGCGGCCTCGATCCGTGCCGACCGGGGGCGAGGCGCTGGCGATCCCCTGCCATGTCGGCGACAAGGCGCAGCTCAAGCCCTGGTCGAGAAGACCCGCAGCGCGTTCGGCGGCATCGACATCCTCGTCAACAATGTCGGCGCCAATCCGGTGCTCGGCCCGCTGCATGAGCTCAGCGACGAGGCCTTCGACCGCGTCATGACCAGCAACGTGCGCAGCGCGCTCTGGCTCTCGCAACTCGTGCTGCCGGAGATGGCGGCGCGCAAGGACGGCGCGGTGATCTTCCTCTCCAGCATCGCGGCGCAGCGCGCCTCGGCCGGTATCAACGCCTATGGCGCGGCGAAAGCGGCGCTGGCACAGCTCGCGCGCGGCCTCGCCGCGGAATGGGGGCCGCACAATATCCGCGTCAATTGCATCGCGCCCGGCCTCATCAAGACCGATTTCGCGCGCGCTTTGTGGGAGGACGAGGCACGGGCCAAGGCGCGCATCGCCGAGACGCCGCTCGGCCGCCTGGGCGAGCCGCAGGACATTGCGGGCGCGGCGGTGCTGCTCGCCTCGCGCGAAGGCAGCTTCATCACCGGCCAGACCATCATCGTCGATGGCGGCGTACGACCGATTGCCGGTTGAGCGCGCCGGCTGAGGCGCGCGCGGGGCACATCGTCGCGCCCGTTGAAGCGCTCCGCGCGCAGCCTTTAGCTTGGCGAACCCATGAGCAAGCTGGTGATCTGCCGCACCGACGAGGTGGGCGGCGAGTTCGCGACCCGCGCCGTGGTCGATAACACGGCCTATGCGGTCTACAAGCTCGGCGACGAGTATTTCGTCAGCGTCGACGAATGCAGCCATGGGCCGGGCTCGCTCGGCGAGGGCACGATCATCGGCGAGGAAATCGAATGCCCTTTTCACCAAGGGCGGTTCTTCATCCGCACCGGGCAGCCCTCCTATCCGCCCTGCACCGATCCGGTGAAGGTCTGGCCGGCGCATGTCGACGGCGACGAGATTTGGATCGAGATCGAGTGACTTGACGTCTACCGACTTGACCCTGGGGCAAACCCGCAGCATCGTTAGACGAATCACATTTTCCGCAGGTAACCGATATGGCGACGTCGCGCGAAGACAATAAGGTTCTGACCGAAGTGGGCCCGGGCACGCCGATGGGCGATCTCATGCGGCGCTACTGGTTTCCGGCGCTGCGCGCCGACGAGCTGCCGGCGCCGGATTGTCCGCCGGTGCGGGTGAAGCTGCTGGGCGAGAAGCTCGTCGCCTTCCGCGATACCGAAGACCGCATCGGCCTCATCGACGAATTCTGCGCCCATCGCCGCGTCTCGCTGTGGTTCGGCCGCAACGAGGAATGCGGGCTGCGCTGCCCCTATCACGGCTGGAAATACGACGTCACCGGTCAATGCGTCGATCTGCCGTCCGAGCCCGAAGAGACCGGCATGCGCAGCCGCATCAAGCTGAAATCCTATCCCTGCATCGAGCGCGGCGGCGATCATCTGGACCTATATGGGCCCGCCGGAATTGAAGCCGGCGCCTCCGGGCTTCGAATGGGCACTGGTGCCGCCGGAGCAGCGCTACCTCTCGAAGCGGCTGCAGGAGTGCAATTACCTGCAAGCGGTCGAAGGCGGCATCGATTCGAGCCACGTCTCCTTCCTGCATGAGGCAGCGCTGAAGGGCGATCGGCTGTTCCAGGGCAGCAAGGGCAATCAGTACAATCAAGCCGACAAGATGCCGATCTTCGACGTCGCCGAATTCGAGGGCGGCTTGTTGATCGCGGCGCGGCGCAATGCCGAGAACGACAGCTACTACTGGCGCATCACGCCATGGGTGATGCCGTTCTACACGCTGATCCCGCCGCGCGGCGGCAATCCGATCGGCGGCCATGCCTGGGTTCCGATCGACGACAACAACACCTGGTCGTGGAGCATCAGCTATCACCCGAAGCGCGCGCTGACCCGCGCCGAGGTCGCGGCGATGGATGACGGCGCCGGCATCCATGTGAAGGGGATTCCGGGCACCTTCATCCCGCTCGCCAACAAGACCAACGACTATCTGATGAACCGCAACGCCCAGGTGTCGGGCGCAACCTTCAGCGGCATCGATGGCGTCGGCATGCAGGATGCCTCGCTGCAAGAGAGCATGGGGCCGATCATCGACCGCAGCCAGGAGAACCTGGTGTCGACCGACAACGGCATCATCATGGCGCGGCGCGCGCTGCTGCGCGCGATGAAGGCCAACAAGGAAGGCAAGAAAATTCCCGGCCTGACGCCGGATTCGCAGCGCGTGCGCTCTTGCGCCGTGGTGCTGCCGAAGACCGTCAAATTCGTCGAAGGCGCCAAGCACGGCCTCTTCTGCGAATTGGGCACGGATCCGGTCACGGTCTGAAGCTATCGGCGCTCGGATGTTATCGCCCCGGCGAAAGCCGGGGCCCATTCTTCGCACATTGAGATCCGTTGACGGACGCGAACCGGCCGCGCCGGCAATGGGGGCGGGCGGTATACGAGGTATAGAATTGCGTAACGCGCCGCCCGTATCGCACGGGTCAAAGACGCGAACGAGTGGGGAGTGATATGTCGGTCAGCGCTAAGGTCGCCGCGTGATCCAGGCGATACAGATCGTCATTGGCGGCTTGCTCCAAGGCGCGGTCTTCGCCGTCCTCGCCCTCGGCTTCTCGCTCGTCTATCGCGTGACCGGCGTCATCAACCTCGCCCAGGGCGGCTTCTGCGTTCTCGGCGCGCTGTTGATGTGGTCGGCGCAGGTCGCGCTCGGCCTGCCGATCCCGATCGCGCTGATCGCCGCGCTCGCCGGCACGATGCTCGCGGGGCTGATCCTCGGCTGGACGACCTTCGTCCCCGCGGTGACGCGGCTGCCGATCAGCAGCATCTTCGTCGTGACCGCCGGCCTGCTGACGCTGATCCAAGGCGTCCTGCTGATCGGCTGGTCGAGCCAGCCCTATGCGCTGCCGCCGATCTCGGGCGAGGCGCCGGTCGAGATCCTCGGCATCCGCGTGCCGACCCAGGGCTTCTGGATCGTCGGCGCGGCGGCGCTGATCATCGTCAGCCTGTGGTGGCTGCTCGCCCGGACGCGGCTCGGCCTCGCGCTTCGCGCCTGTGCCGAGAACCGGCTCGCCGCGCGGCTCATGGGCATCGACGTGCCGCGCATGACGCTTTTCAGCTTCTGCCTCGCCGCGGTGATCGCGGCGCTCGGCGGCATCGCGGTGGCGCCGATCACCTCGCTCGAATTCGACACCGGCGGCTTCTTCACCAATTTCGGCTTCATCTCGGTCGCGGTCGGCGGCCTCGGCGCTTTCGCCGGCTCGGTCTTCGGCGGCCTGGTGCTCGGCGTCTCGGAGCAGCTCGCCGCGGGCTATGTCTCCTCGCTCTTCGCCAACGGGCTCGCGCTGGCGCTGCTGCTCGCCGTGCTGCTGTGGCGTCCGAACGGACTCTTCAGCGCGGCGCCGGCGCGGCGCCAGGATGTGCGCGACGAGCAGCGCATCCATCGCGGCATCGTCCGGCTCGAGGGGCGCAACGGCGCGATCTTCACCATCGTCGGCGTCATCTTCCTGATCGTCCTGCCGTGGGTTCTGCCGGCGGGCGGCCTGCTCAATTCGCTGGTGATCACCGGCATCCTCTTCATCGCCGTGCTCGGCCTCGACGTGCTGATGGGCTTTGCCGGCCAGGTCAGCCTCGGCCATGCCGGCTTCATGGCGATCGGCGGCTATACCGCCGCGATCCTCGCGACGACCTATCACTGGCCGCCGCTTGTCGGCGTCATCGCCGGCATCGTCTTGTCGTTGCTCTGCGCCGTACGGCGCTCTCGCTGGTGACGACGCGACTGCGCGGCCATTTCCTCGCGCTCGCAACGCTGGCTTTCGGGCTTGATGGTCGATTCGCTCGACCGTCGGCCTCACCGACGTGACCGGCGGCCCGTCGGGCCTGGTCGGCATCCCGTCCTTCTCGGTCGGCGGCTATGTCTTCGGCGCGCCGCTGCAGATGTATTACCTCGTCGCCGCGCTCATCGTCGTGCTCGTGCCTCTCGCTGCATGGCGGCATGCGCTCGGGCTTCGGCCGCGCGCTGCAAGCCGTGCGCACCGACGAGACGGCGGCCGCGGCGCTCGGCGTCAATGTCGCGCGCTACAAGCTCGCCGCGGTCTGTCTCTCGGCCGCGCTCGCCTCGCTGTCGGGCAGCCTCTACGCCTTCTATTTCCATTTCCTCTCGCCCGACATGGTCGGTGCGCCGCGCTCTTTCGAGATGATCGCGATGCTGGTCGCGGGCGGCGAGGGGACGTTGATCGGGCCGATCCTCGGCGTTGCGTTGCTGACGCTGATCCCAACGATCTTCCAGCCTTTCGCGCTCTATAAGACCTTCGCCGAAGGCGTGCTGCTGGTGATGTGCTTCCTCTGGCTGCCGGAAGGCATGTTCGGCGGGATCGCCGTGTGGCTCGGGCGCCTGACGAGCAAGAAAAGCGATGCGCATCGCACCGCGAAGGCGGTGTCATGACCGACGCAGCGCTGGTCGTCAGCGGTCTCTCGAAAAAATTCGGCGGCCTCAATGCCGTCAACAAGGTCAGCTTCACCGTGCCGCATGGCAGCCTTACCGCGGTGATCGGCCCGAACGGCGCCGGCAAGACGACGGTGTTCAACCTCGTCACCGGGCTTTATCGCGCCGATGAAGGCGAGGTGCGTTTCTACGGCGATTCGCTGCTCGATCTATCGCCGATCGAGATCGCGGCGCAAGGGTCTCATCCGCACCTTCCAGGCGGCGCGCATCTATCCCGGCATGACCGCGATCGAGAATGTGCTTGCCGGCGCGCATCTCCATGTGCGCTCGGGCGCCTGGCGGCAGATGCTCTGGCTGCCCAGTGCGCGGCGCGAAGAGCGCGCGCTCATGGATCGAGCCGATGCGCTGTTGGATCTCGTCCGCCTGCGCGCTTTCCGCGATACCGCCGCAACCGAATTGCCGATGGGCAGCCAGAAGCTGTTGGAGGTCGTGCGCGCGTTGATGGCGCAGCCGCGGCTCTTGCTGCTGGACGAGCCGGCGGCGGGTTTGAACGATGCCGAGACCGCCGAGCTGGCCGAGCTGTTGCGCGCGGTGCGCGACTCCGGCATCTCGGTCGTGGTCGTCGAGCACAATATGTCGCTGGTGATGGGCGTCGCCGATCAGGTGATCGTGCTCGATGCCGGCAGCGTCGTCGCCTCCGGCACGCCGCGCGAGATTCAGCAGGATGCGCGCGTCATCGCCGCCTATGTCGGCAGCGAGGCGGTGGCGTGAATCTCGAGCTGAAGCGCGTCTCGACCGGCTATGAGGCGACCGATGTCATCCATGACATCGATCTCAAGGTCGGCGCGGGCGAGATCGTCGCGCTCGTCGGCGCCAACGGCGCCGGCAAATCGACACTCGTCAAAGCGATCTCGGGCATCCTCCCGATCCGTCGCGGCGAGATCACGCTCGACGGCAAGCGCATCGATCGGCCGAGTCCCGGCGCGCGCGTGCTCCTGGGCATCGCGCAAGTGCCCGGAGGGCGGCAGGTCTTCGCCGGCCTGACGGTGCGCGAGAATCTGCGGCTCGGCGGCTACGCCCGCGGCGCCGAGAACGATCCCGCAGCGTTCGAGAAGAGCATCGCCGAGATCGGCAAGCTGTTTCCGATCCTGCTGCAGCGGCTCGACGAGCCGGCGGCGAATCTCTCCGGCGGCCAGCAACAGATGCTGGCGATCGGCCGCGGCCTGATGGCGGAGCCGCGCATCCTGGTGCTCGACGAGCCGTCGCTCGGCCTGTCGCCGGTGCTGGTCGCGGAGATTTTCCGCCTGGTCGCGAGCCTGCGCGGGCAGGGTCGCGGCATTCTGCTCTCGGAGCAGAATGCGAAGCTCTCGCTCGCGATCGCCGATCGCGCCTATGTGATCGAGAACGGCCGCGTCGCGCTTTCGGGCACGGGCGAGGAGCTGTTGCACAACAGCGAAGTCGCCGAGCGCTATCTCGGCGTCGGCAAAGGCGTGTCCGTCGCCGATCCCGCGCGCCACGCGCAGCTTGTCGAGCGCCTCGGCGCGATCCTTGGTCGCTAGGCAAGCGACGGCCGGCGCCGCCCTCCGCGGGCGTGCCGGCCGTGCCGTCTCAGATCAGCTTACTGCCAGTAGCCGTCGACCCAGGTCCAGCCGTTGGGGCTCTGGTCCCAATGGCCGGGCACCCAGGCGACTTGCGGGCGCGGCCGCGCCACATAGACGCCGCTCACCCAGATGTATTGCGCACCATTCCACGACCAGTGACCCGACTGCCACACCACGTCGGTGGATGGCGCCGGCGGTACCATCTCTTCCCGAATTGCAGGCGGCGCCGACGGCGCGATGACCACGGTCGATTGAGCCATAGCCGTCGCGCTCAGCAGGACGAAGGCGGGTACGGCAAGAAATCCGATGCGCATGGATGTACCCTCCATTCAGGTATCCCTGCGCGTGTAATGGCGAAGCTACGCTTTAGTTCCGGTGCTCACCGGTCGATCGCAGGGGGAATGATTGCGGCTGCTTTATGGTCCGGGCCGGGACTTCAGAGGTTCGCGCGATCAATGCATCATGATGTGCGACTATAGCATGACGAGTGGGGTCGTTTTACGGTAAGGCTGGAGCATGGCTGAGCCGCGCAAAGCGATTTTCCGCACCGATGCATCCGTCATCATCGGTGGTGGACATGTCCGGCGCTGCCTCGTGCTGGCGGATGCGCTCGCTGAGAGCGGGATGGGCGATATCCTTCGTCTGCAGCGCGGACGCCGCGAGCATCGTGCCGGCGCTCGCCAGCCGTCGCTTCGCTGTGATGGAACCGTCGGCTTTCGAAAAAGCGCCGACCCGCTGCGATCTACTGGTGGTCGACGATTACCGTATCGATGCGGTGTTCGAGCACGCCGCGCGGGGCTGGGCAGGCGCATCCTTGTCATCGACGATCTCGCCAACCGTCCGCATGATTGCGATGTCTTGCTCGACCAATCGCCGGGCCGCGCATCCGATCCCTACGCGAGTCTGGTGCCGAAGGCGTGCGAGCTGCTGCTCGGCCCGTCTTACGCGCTGCTCGATCCGCGCTTTCGCGCCGCGCGCCGGCAACGCCGATCCATCGGCAACGTCGAACGCATCTTCGTCAATTTCGGCACGACCGATACCGCGAATGCAACGAGCCTGGCGCTCGATGCGATCCGTGCGGCTCAGCTCGGCGCGGCGGTCGATATCGTCATCGGCGGCGCGGCGCCGCATCTCGCGGCGCTGCGGGCAAAAGTTGCGGCGCTCGGCGCGGGCGTTTCGCTCCATGTCGACGTCGACGATGTGGCGGCGTTGATGCAGCGCGCCGATCTTGCGATCGGCGCCGGCGGCGTCGGCGCCCTCGAGCGCTGCGCGATCGGCCTGCCTTCCGCGATCCTGACCGTTGCCGACAACCAGCACGACAATGCCCGGGCGCTCGCGGCTTCGGGGGCGGCGATTTATTGGGGTGATATCGGCGGCCGCAGCGCCGATGAGATCGCCGACGCGCTGAAGGTCCTGGGGGTCGATAACGCGGGACGCACGGCGATGAGCGATGCCGGCGCGGCGCTTGTCGATGGGCTCGGCGCGGCGCGGGTGCGCGTGAGCTGCGAGGCGCCGTTGCGCGCGAAAGACGGCCGCATGGTTTCGCTGCGCCAGGCGACCGTCGCGGATGCCGCGGCGATGTTCGCGTGGCAATCGGCGCCGGGTGCTCGCACCTATGCGCGTAATCCCGCTGCGCCGAAACCCGGGGAGCATGAACGCTGGCTCGAGGCCAAGCTCGCCGATCCCGATTGTATCTTCAATATCGTGCTCTGCGGCGACGAGCCGGTAGGGATTTTGCGCTTCGATCGCTTGCCGGCGCGTGACGCTTCGAAGTCTCGATCCTGATCGCGGCCGAGCGGCAGGGGCTGGGCATCGGCGGCCATGCGCTGGACCTGGGCAAGCGGCTATTGCCGAAAGAGCGGATCGTCGCCGCGATCCATGCCGAGAACCGCGCCAGCATCCGCATGTTTGAGAGCCGCCGGTTATCGCGCTGCCGGCGCGGCGAATGGATTCTGGAGCCGGCGACTAGCGCTTGATCCCGGCCGCGCACCAGAATGGCACGGCGTTGGAGAAGCGGATATCGCGCAGGCCGCAGCGCTCCATCATCGCCGCGATCTCGGCCTTGGTCATGCGATGCTCGAGCCGCGTGCCGAATTTGTCGAGCGAGTCGGTGCGCATCGAGTAATAGCTGCGCCAGCGATAGGCGCTGAGCGGCCAGTTATCGACGTGCGCGCCGAGCTTCTCGCCGAATGCCGCGCCGCGCGCGAGCGGGAAATAGACCAGCGCGGCGAAAATCTCGGCGAGGATCGATTTCAGCCAGAACGGGGCTTTCGAGACCGCGCGGCGGATGAGATCGCTGACGTGCCAGAGCGCGCGGAACCAAGCGGGCCGGTTGTCGAAAGCGTAATAGAGATAGACCAGCATCGGCGCGCCGGGCTTCAGCTTCGCGACGCAGGCGGCGAGGCCGGCCGCCGGATCGGGCATGTGATGCAGCACACCAAGGCTGTAGCCGAAATCCATGCTGTTATCGGCGAGCGGCAGTCGCGTCGATCGAGGCTTCGTGGATGGTTACGTTGGGCAGGCCGGCGAGGCGCTGGCGCGCGACGGCGAGCGCCGCGGGCGCGGCATCGATGCAGTGGAGATGCCCGACGCGCCGCGCCACCAGCGGCGACCATCGGCCGCTGCCGCAGCCGGCATCGAAGCCGATGGCATGGGGCGGAAGCGATCTCCCAGGGAAACACGGCGAAATACTCGCCGAACATCCGCACCATCTCGTCGTCGGAGCACGCCGCTCTGGTCGAAACGCGCCCATTCGGCGCCGAAATCCCGCACCGTGGCGCGGTCGATATTCTCGCGATTGCTGCTCATCGCCGGGCACTATAGAAGAGAAGCGACGATGCCTGCCTCTGGCGATACGATCTCGGTCATCATCCCGCTGTACAACCGCCGCGAGGAGATCGGCCGGGCCATCGCGAGCGCGCTGCGCCAAAGCCACGCGCCGCACGAGATCGTGGTGGTGGACGACGCCTCGCGCGACGACTCGGCGGCCGTGGTGGCGGCGTCTAGGCGATCAAGCGCATCCGGCTTGCTGCGGCATGAGCGCAATCAGGGTGCCGCCGCCGCGCGCAATACCGGCATCGCGGCGGCGATGGGCGAATGGATCGCGCTGCTCGACAGCGACGATGAATGGGAGCCGGAGAAACTGGCACGGCAACTCGCCGCGCTGCACGCGGCGCCCGATGCGCCGGCGGCGAGCGTCACTGGCTACGTCATCCGCGACTATCGCACCGGCGAGGAGCGGGCTTTCACGCCAGGCCCGGCCGATGCGACGCTTGGATGCGCTGGTCTGGGGTTGTCCGCTCGGCGTCGGCTCGACCCTGCTGGCGCGGCGCGCGGTCTTTGCCGAGATCGGCGCCTTCGATCCGGATCTGCCGCGGCTCGAGGATTGGGAATGGCTGCTGCGCTACCTGCCGGCGCATCGGCTGGGCGTGGTGGCCGGACCCGCTGACCATCGTGCATAAGGCGAGCGATCCGAGCCGCGCACAGGTCATCGCGTCGCTCGCGCACATCCGCGCGCGCCATCGCGACGATTGGTATCGCCGTGGCTGGATCGCGGGCCGCAAGTTCGATTCGACGCTGCTCGTCGAAGAAGCCGCCGCCGCTCATTACGCCGGCGCCAATGGCGCGCGCCGCGGTGCTGGCGCTCAAAGCTTTTGCGGCCTACCCACTGCGGCCAGGGCTGCTCTCGCTTCTGGCACGGCGCAGCTTGCGGCAACGGCGAAGCGGGTAAAACAGAGCGCTATTCAGATAACGTGCTGCGTGAGAAAGGCGCGGACCGAGCTGGCGGTCGTGTCGATATCGATATTCGCGATGCAATGCGGTCCTTGGCTCAGCCAACGACAGCCGCTCTCGCATCCGGGCCACGCGCGCTCAGGCTGTATCACCAATCGCCGATCCTCTTCGCACCACGGACCAAAGCGCAGCGGCGACTGATCCCGCGTGTCGTTGCCGCCGTGATGGGGATGCAGAGAGAAAACCACAACGGGCGTCCGCGCGGCAGCGGCGAAATGAGCGAGGGCTGAATCCATCGCGATCGCCGCGTGGCAGCGTCGCAGAATGGCCATCGCTTCGCGCAAGCTGGTCTTGCCGTATAGGTTTAGAGCACGCTCGCCGAGCCCCCGCTCTAGCGTGTCGGTCAGATTCCGCTCCGCCGCACTGCCAAGCAGCACGAAACGCCAATGGGCTGGTAGCGTCGCCAGGATACGGAGCAGAAGTTCAGGCGGGAAAATCCTGCCGGGATGGTTGGCGCCCGGACAGATAGCGATGACTCGCTCTGAGCTATCGATCGTCGATAACAAAGCGTCGGCGCGTGCTTCATCTGCAGCACCGGTCCAGACTTCGAGCATGTCGCTGGCCACGAAGGCGTTCATGAATTCGAGCAGCGCGAGGTTCTGCCGCACCGTGTGGTCGAGCGTCATCCTGAGGAACGCGTCGGTAAAATTCGCGTCGAAGCCGCGATTGGCGCGGGCCTTTGCCTGGTTTACGCCTTCGCTGAAACCAACCACGCGGCGTGCGCCGCTGCGCCGGGCGATCGCCCCTGCGCCAAATTCATCCGTGTCCCAGCGCGGCACGATCGCCAGGTCGAAAAGCTCTCTGCTCATAGGCCGCGGCGAATTCCGTGTCGTTCGTGCGAAAGCCGTCGCCCCAAGCCTCGACTGCGACGCTTACCACGCGATCGGCATAAGGGCAAAGTTCGACAATCTCGGCAATTTCTTTGCGCACCATCAGGGTGATCCGCGCGTCGGGCGCATTCGCGCGCAGCTCGCGCATGAACGACGATAACAGCACGGCGTCGCCGATATTGTCGAGCTTCACGATGAGGATGTCGCGAAAGTCTTTGACGACAATGTCGGTCTTGGCGGAGCGGAAGAGCGTGGATCGGCCGGTCGCACCCTCTGTCGCGGCGGGCGTCGCCAGCGTTGGCGGCGCGATCGCGTATTTTTCGCAATCATCGGCGGTGGCTTCGTCGGTGATCCAACGGAGATGATCGCGTAAGCGGACAGGTCCGCCTTGCGGCAGCGCTTCCCACTGGCGTACTGCGTTCTTATAGCCGTAGTAGGTTTCCTTGAAGCGAAGCTGTTCCGGGACGACATAGGCGAAATGGCGGAAAACGAGATCGTCGTTCAACGTCTCGCCATGGGCAAAAGGATTGATGGCGGCGATGTCGACGGCGATATCGCTGCCGATCAACGGGCGGCAGAGGCGCGGCGGCTCGTGGCTGGCCCAGAAATCTCCCGGTTTGAAATGCCAGACGCGCAGCCACTCGAAATCGATGTTATTGCCATAGGTGTTGGCCGTGGCGATAACAAGATTCTTGATGAAATAATGACAAAGGAAAAAGGCGGCCGTTCGATCAGGATCGGCGAGGAAGCGCTGCTGCATACGCACCATCTGTTCTGTCGACCAAAACTCATCGACGTCGATTTCCCAGAGCAAGCATTCCTCGCGAATATTCACGAGCGCCGCGCGCACCATCGCAAGCTTGCCCTGCCAGCTTTCTCCCCGCGGCGGGCGATAGATCGTGATTCGACCCGGCTCTGCCGCGGCGAGACGGTCGAGATATTCGGTTGTGCCATCGATCGAAAGCCCATTGCGATGCAAGGAGGCATCGGCTCGGCCGCCGAGCGACCTCGACCATTTGGTGTCGTGCATCAACTCGGCGATGCCTTCGACGATATGCCAGTGCCACGGCACCGGAAGCTTGCGCAGCTCGTCGATGTGGCGCTCGATGAAAGGCATTCCGTTGAGCACGATGGTGAAGAACTGCACCGGGAGTGGGACGGGTGCGCGCGGTTGCGCAGGAGTGTCGGCTCTACCACGGAGGTTCTTCGCGCCCCAACGCGCCGAAAGATCGTCGGGTGCAACCTCCAGCACGCGGCGATAGATAGAGGCTGCTTCTTCTTTCTGCCCGTCGAGAACGAAGATGTCGGCAAGCAATGTCCACGCCGACCGATAGCGGCGCAAAGTCTGAGAGGAGATTTGCTCGAACTCGTCCCAGACGCTGCCGCGCCACGTCGATTGCGTCGCTAAGCTTGCCCTCCTGTAACAGGGAGGCAATCGGCGCGGAAGGATCGATCCAGCGCCGGAGGAACGGGAATCCGACATGCTTGGCCAACCGGCGCCGAATGCCGTAAAGACCATTCCGGTCGAACGCGAGGCTGCAGATGCCCCGCATGCCGTTGATCGTCCATTCTTGCCGAATGGTCGAGCGAAGGGATGCGAGGGATCGGATAAGATGCCGTGGAAACGCGGATCGAGTGATCATAAAATGCGGGGCTCCTCATACCGCATGAAGCGGTGGCGAATCAATTTCGATGCCCTCTCATCGTTTGTTACCGCACAGCGCTTCTAGCGGCCTCAACACGCTCGGCAATGGTCGAATTTAGCATCATTACGGTCACCAAGAACGCGGCGGCGACACTGGAGCAATCGATCCTCAGTGTCGCCAAGCAACGGCGTCGGCCGGCCGATTATATTATCATCGACGGCGCGTCCTCCGATGCGACGTCGGCCATTGTTGAGCGCTATGCGAGCGTCGTTACGCGCTTCGTCTCCGAGCCCGATCGGGGCGTCTACGATGCGATGAACAAAGGCTTGGCGCTGGCGCGCGGCGATTTCGTCTATTTTCTCGGCGCGGATGATCGCTTGATCGATGACGGGGTTCTGGCCGATGTAGCCGCTTCGCTCGATGCTGCGCCGTGCGACTTCCTTTATGGCGGGATCGAGGTGCGCTTTGTCGCCGGGCAGGTTACGCCGTTTATGCCGCCGCCGCCGGAGCACGCGCTGGATTTCATGATCCATGGCTGCTTGCCGCATCAAGCAAGCTTTGCCAGCCGTCGCGCCTTCCATGTCGCCGGCACCTTCGATCCTCGCTACCGCATCGCCGGTGATTACGACTGGTTCTTGCGCGTGCTCACTTGCGAAGGGCTTGTGACGCGTCGCATCGAGCGAAACATCGCTTGTTATCAGATGGGCGGCCTGTCAAACCGGCTCCGTCCTTCGCAAGCCGAGGTTTATGCGATCCAAAACGCCTTGCCGCTTTACCAGCGTACCGATTGGCTGAAGCGGCGGATGCGCGTGTTTCAGCGTGATCTCGTGATGCAGTCTCGGCGCCGTGGATATTTGGCCGTGCTGTGCGCGATCTTCGCATATCTGGGTGGTTCGGTTATCGCAGGATTTGCGCCGCGATCATGGCTTGAACGGCGCCTGACGCAGCTCCAGCAAGAGGTGCTCGATGGCCGTATTGCGAATGATGCGGCATAGCTTGCGCGGCAAGGGGTGATTATGGCAGCTGACGAGCTCCTTGAGCTTCTGCGCGCGAGTCCCGATGCCCTTGTCGTCTGGGATACAGAGTTCACCGCCTGGCCCGGCTCCCAAGAACGTGGCTGGACCGGGCCGGGCGAGCATCGCGAGCTCGTGCAGATCGGCGCCGTCGCTCTCGACGCGACGAAGGATCTCATGGAGATCGGGACTTTCGAGTGCATCGTCCGGCCAAAGATCAATCCGCGCTTGTCGCAATACTTCATCGATCTTACCGGCGTCACGCAACAGCGGACCGATCGCGAGGGTGTCCCATTCCCGCGGGCGCTCGACGAATTTGCCGCTTTCGTCAATCGCCGGACCGGGTTTGTCGGCTCATTCGGACGCGATGATCTGGTGCTCAGCGAGAATTGCGCGCTGCACGCGATCGCTCAGCCGATCGCGCTCGACCGCTTCCGAGACCTGCGGCCGGCGCTCGAGGCGGCGATTGGGCGGACGGGCATGATGAGCTTCCGAGTTGCCACGCTTTGTCGGGTTGCCCGTTCCGACGCAGGCGCATGATGCTCTCGCGGACGCCCGTGCGATTGCCTCGGTCCTCCGCCATTACGCGGGAACGGCTAAATAATTTAGGTTTTTCATATCGATAGGAATGTTCACTCGGTGAACATTCGGCTTGACGTTCATGGCATGAACGTCATATTCTTAACCCATCCACAGGGCGCGCGAATGGTCTGCCCACCGTTATGCGGTAGTGTGTCTCGGTGGTCTTTTCGGCAGCCGCGTCGTATGTCCTCGCTTCCCAACGAACAGAAACCTTTCGAATAATGGCAGAGCGCGAGCAACCGTTGCCCTCATGGCTGGATCGGCATTTCGGGGCGGAGCTTTGCGACCTCAACGGCCGGCATATCATGGTGACCGGCGCGACCGGCTCCTTCGGCCGCGCTTTTATCGATATGGCCTCCAAGCGCTTCCGGCCGGAACGGCTCGTCATCTTCTCGCGCGACGAGCTCAAGCAATCGGAAATGCGGGAGCATTGGGATGAACCCTTCCTGCGCTATTTCATCGGCGACGTGCGCGATGCGCGATCGTCTCGAAATGGCGATGCGCGGCATCGACTATGTCGTGCATGCCGCGGCGCTGAAGCAGGTGCCGACGGCCGAATACAATCCGTTCGAATGCATTCGCACGAACGTCATCGGCGCCGAGAATGTCGTGCAGGGCGGCGCTCGAATCCGGCGTGAAGCGGGTGATCGCGCTGTCGACCGACAAGGCGGCCAACCCGATCAATCTCTACGGCGCCAGCAAGCTCGCCTCCGACAAGATCTTCGTCGCCGCCAACACATCTGGCCGGCGCGCAACGGGCCGCGTTTCGCCGTCGTGCGCTATGGCAATGTCGTCGGTTCGCGCGGCAGCGTCGTGCCGTTTTTCGAGCAAGCTGATCGCGGAAGGCGCGACAGGCCTGCCGATCACCGATCCGCGCATGACGCGCTTCTGGATCACGCTGAAGCAGGGCGTCAGACTTCGTCCTGTCGTCGCTCGCGATGATGGAAGGTGGCGAGATCTTCGTGCCCGAAGATTCCATCGCATGCGTGTTGTCGATCTCGCCGAAGCAATGCTGCCCAGGCGGAAATCATCGACGTCATCGGTATCCGCCCCGGCGAGAAGCTGCATGAGATGATGATTTCCGAGGACGATGCGCGGCTGACCCTCGAATTGCCCGATCGCTACGTAATCGAGCCGTTATTCGATTTCTGGAACCGCACGCCCTATGAGCGGCGCAGCGCAAAGCATGTCGCGGAAAGCTTCTGCTATGCGAGTAACAACAATCACGAGCGGCTGGATATCCCGCAGATAACCGCGTTGCTGGCACGCGCGAAAAGCGAACACGTATGAGCACGGCTCCGTTCCTGTCCTACGGCCGGCAGGCGATCGACGACGACGATATTGCCGCCGTCGTCGATGTGTTGCGCGGGGATATGCTGACGACGGGGCCAATGGTCGATCGGTTCGAGGCGGCGCTGGCGATGCAAGTCGGCGCGCAAGATGCCGTGGTCTGCAACAGCGGCACGGCCGCCCTGCTATCTGGCGGCGCGCGCGGCGGGCATCGGCGAGGGCGATACGGTGGTCGTGCCGGCGATCACTTTCGTCGCGACGGCGAGCGCCAATGTGCTCGCCGGTGCCGATGTGGTGTTTGCCGATGTCGATCCCGAGACCGGTCTGATGGAAGCCGAGCATCTCGAAGCGGCGCTGGCATCGGCATCGGCGTCCAGCGGACGCGTCAAGGCGGTGCTGCCGGTGCATCTTGGCGGCCGCGTGGCCGATCTTGCGACGTTGCAGGCGCTGGCTGCAAAGCACGGCGCGGTCATCATCGAAGACGCCTGTCACGCCCTCGGTACGACCTATGGATCGGGCACTGCCGTAGGCGCATGCCAAGACGGTCTCGCGGCCTGCTTTTCTTTCCATCCGGTCAAAACCATCGCCATGGGCGAGGGTGGGGCGATGACGACGAATTCACCGGAACTGGCCGCGGCGGCGCGACGGCTGCGCAATCACGGCATGGAGCGCCGAGCGGATACGATCGAAAATCGCGCGCTCGGCTTCGACGGCAATGGCGAAGCCAACCCCTGGTATTACGAAGTCGCCGAGATTAGCCACAATCTGCGCGCCAGCGACATCAACTGTGCGCTGGCGCTGTCTCAATTGCATAAGCTCGACCGGTTTGTCGAGCGTCGCCGCGCGCTGATGGCACGCTACGCCGCGAAGCTAGAAGATTTTGCCCCCTATGTTCGTCTCATTGCACCGGCGCCGGGCGTCGAGCCGGGTTGGCATCTCTGCGGCGTGCTCATCGATTTCGAGGCGATTGCCGTGACGCGCCGCGAATTGATGATGCGTCTATCGAAGCGTGGGATAGGCTCGCAAGTGCACTATATTCCCGTCAATCTACAGCCTTTCTATCGGCGTAAGGGCGCCGGCGACTTGCCGGGAGCGCGGTCGTATTATTCGCGCGCGCTGAGCCTTCCGCTCTTCGCGGGAATGACCCTCGGTGATGTCGACCGCGTCGTTGAGGCGCTGAACGAAAGTCTTGCCACATGACCAGGCGCGTTACCATCGGCTCGCGCGAGATTGGCGACGGCCACCCCGTTTGCGTCGTCTTCGAGGCTGGGCCGACACATCACGGTCTCGAAAGCGCGAAAGCGTTGGTCGAGCATGCCGCACGCGCCGGCGCGCATGCGATCAAATTCCAGATCGTCGATCCCGATCGTCTGATCGCCGATCGCAAGCAAATGTTTCGGTATGAGGTTCTCGTCGATCGCGATAGCGGCCGAACGGAGGCCGTCGAGGAGCCGCTTTACGACATTCTGAGGCGGCGCGTGCTCGCCAAAGATCAATGGCGTGAGGTGAAAGCGCATAGCGACCGCTTGGGGCTTGCCTTTTTCGCGACGGTTTCCTTCGACGACGAAATCAAGTTGCTTGAAGAGCCTCGGTTGCCATTCAATCAAAGTTGCGTCGGGCGACGTCAATCACCTCCCGTTGATCCAGCGGGCGGCGAAGACCGGTATGTGTGTGCAGCTTGATACCGGCAATTCCAATCTCGGCGAGATCGAAGCGGCTGTCGACGTGATCCGCGCCGAAGGCAATGAGAACATCGTCATCCATCAGTGTCCCTCGGGTTATCCCGCGCATTTGGACAGCATCAATCTGCGCATCATCACGACTTTGCGGCAGATGTTTCCCTATCCGATCGCGTTCTCGGATCACACGCCCGGTGCGACGATGGATGTCGCCGCCGTGGCGTTGGGCGCCAATCTGGTCGAGAAAACCATCACGCTGGACCGTATGACGCGAAGCGTCGAGCACATCATGTCGCTCGAACCGCCCGACATGGCCGAGTTCGTGCAGACGGTCGCGAATTTGCAGCGAGCGCTCGGCACACCGCGCCGCATCGTGCATGGCGCGGAACGCACGCGCCAAGTTGCCATCCGGCGCAGTGCTTTTCTTAATGCGCCGGTCAAGGCCGGCCAGCGGTTGCACGATGCGGACATCCTTTTCCGCCGGCCCGGCTTCGGTTTTCGCCCCGATCAATATGCGACGTCTCCGGATGCGCGCTTTCGCCGCGATCTTCCGGCCGGACACATGATCACCTCCGGTGATCTCGAATAATGCCCAGACGGGAAGACACGGTTGGGTTGATACCGGCGCGCGGCGGCTCGAAGCGTCTGCCGCGGAAGAACGTCATCGACTTCCTCGGGCGGCCGATCATTGCCTACACGATCGATGCCGCGCGTGAGAGCGGCTGTTTCTCGCGCGTGATCGTTTCGACTGACGACGACGAGATTGCCGACATTGCCCGGCGTTGTGGTGCGGAAATCGCGCGCCGACGCCCCGGGCTCGCGACTGATAGCGTAACGCTTCTTGAGGTTTGTCTCGACTTCCTCGATAACGAAAAGGCCGCCGGGCGCGACTGGCTTTATCTCGGCTGCCTCTATGCGACGGCGCCGCTGCGCAACGCTGAGGACGTCCGCGCGACGATGGATATGCTGGAGCCGGGCCGCTGTTCCTTCACGATGGCCGTGACCGCCTACGATCACTACGCGCATCAGGCGATGGCGATGGATGAGGACGGCGCGCTCAAGCCGATGTGGCCAGAACTGGTCGAGCGTCGCGGCAGCGATCTTCCGCCTTTGCGCGCGGGCAATGGCAGTACCTACGGCGTAGAGGTCGCGGCTTTTCGCCAACACAAGGCATTTTATGGGCCGGGGCTGCGCGGCCACGACATGCCGCGCGAGCGCTCGATCGACATCGATACGCAAACGGATTTGGACTTTGCGCTGTTCTGTGCGCAGTGGATGAGTATGGGGCGCGAATGAGCGGCTCTCCTAGTCCGAGCGCACCCGTGGTGGCGGTCGTTGACTACGGACTTGCCAACATCCAGTCCGTGTTGAACGCGCTCGAATGCTTCACGCCCAACGTGCATGTGGCGCCGCGCGGCGCCGATCTTGCCGGTGCGGATCGGATCGTCCTGCCGGGCGTCGGCCATTTCGCGCGGGGCATGCGCGGCCTGCGCGAGCGCGGTCACGAGGAAGCACTGAATACGCTGGTGCGCGATGGCAGCGTACCGCTGCTGGGAATTTGCCTCGGCTTTCAGTTTCTCTTCGAGGCGAGCGATGAGGGCGAGGAGCGGGGGCTCGGCTGGATCGAAGGTCGGGTCGTTCGCCTGCCGGAAGGGCCCGGGATCAAAGTGCCGCATGTCGGTTGGAGTGACGTCACTTGCCCGCAAGCTTCGCGTCTTTTTGCCGAGATCAAGCCGCCGATCGAATTCTATTTCGTCCATTCTTATTGCGCGCACAATAGCGGCGAGGCGGCGGATTGCGCGTCGGCGCTCTGCACCTATGGCAGCACCTTTGTTGCGGCTCTCGAGAAGGGAAACATCCACGCAACGCAATTCCATCCCGAGAAATCGCAACTCGCCGGCATGAAGCTGATCGAGACATTTCTGGCGCTCTAACCGATGCCGAAACACCGCCTCATCGCAACGCTGCTCGTCGATTCGGGAAATGTTGTCCAGACGCGGCTTTTTAAGCGCACCAACATGGTCGGGAGCGCGTTGACGGCGGTCGATTTCTTCAATGGTTGGACCGTCGATGAGATCATCGTCCTGGAAATCTCCGGTACGCTCAACTGGCTGCCGCAAATGCGGACCATTGTCGCGGGCTTCTCGAAACGCTGCTTCGTGCCTCTGTCGGTCGGCGGCAAGATCCGCGACGTAGATCTCGCGGCGCAATATCTGCGGACAGGTGCCGACAAAGTTGTTCTGAACACCGGTGCGGTGGAGCGTCCGGCCCTGATCACCGAGATCGCCGACCAGTTCGGTACGCAATGCGTCATCGCGTCGATCGATGGACGTCCGGATGAGTCCATGCCGTCGGGCTATCGCGTCGTGATCGACAATGCGCGGCGCGACACCGAACTCGACCTGCTCGATTGGGCCGGTCGCGCAGTCGATCTTGGCGCCGGCGAGTTGATGATCAATTCGACAGCTCATGACGGCAACAAGATGGGCTATGATCTCGGATTGCTCAAAAAGGTCAGTCGTGCTGTCAACATCCCGGTGATCGCGATGGGTGGCGTCGGCAAGCTGAGCGATTTCGTCGATGGCGTCGTTATAGGCGGTGCCGATGCGGTTGCGGCCGGGAACATCTTTCACTATTTCGAGCACAGCACGAAGCGAGCGAAGGAAGCTATGGCTGCCGCGGCATTGCCTGTGCGGAGCATCGGTTTCTACAAGATCAATATGCCCCGAAAGCCGAAATACCGGCCTTTCTAGCCGCCGGCGGAGATCGACTTGGAATACTGCAAACGTTGCGTTTATCCGGCCAATGCCAAGCCTGGAATCGTCTTGGACGAGGATGGCATCTGTTCCGGCTGCCGTACCTTTGAGCACAAGACGGTGTTCATCGACCGGATCGATTGGCCGAAGCGTCGCGAGATGCTGAAAGAGATGCTCGCGGAATATGCCGGACGGCAGCGCGCGAAAGGCAATCCTTATGACTGCATCATCCCGGTCTCGGGCGGCAAGGACAGCCATTACCAAGTTTGGCTCATGCGGAAGGAATTCGGGCTCAATCCGCTGCTCGTCACCTACAATCACACGTTCAACACGCCGCTCGGCATTCGCAACCTGACGAATTTCATCGAGAAGCTCGATTGCAACCTCGTGCGCTTCACCACCGCACCCGGTGCCGCCATCCGCATGGCAAAATACATGCTGAAAAAGATCGGCGACGTCACTTGGCATTACCACGCCGGTATCATGACCTTTCCGATCCAGGCTGCGGTGCAATATGACGTGCCGCTGATTGTCTGGGGTGAGGAGGGATTCTAGCGAGCTTGTCGGCATGCACAATCTTGACGATTTCGTCGAGTTCACGAAGAAGAAGCGGCAGGAACATATGATGCGTGGCTTCGAGCCCGAGGATTTGCTCGAAGAGCCCGACAGCCCGCTCACGCGTTACGATCTGGCGCCGTTTTTCTACCCGGCGGACGAGGACATCGAACGGGTCGGTGTACGCGGCATCTATCTCAGCAATTACGTGCCGTGGAATGCGCGCGAGCATACCGAGTTTGTTATCGAGGAAGCCTCGGCTTCGAGTTCGGCTCGGTCTCGCGACCGGACGTTCAATATCTACGGCAAGACCGACGATATTCACGCGAACGGTCTGCACGATTATCTAAAATATTTGAAGTTCGGTTACGGACGCGCGACCGACGATGCTGCGAACGAGATACGGCATGGTCGTATGACGCGCGATCAAGGCATCGATATGGTCTTGCGCTACGACCCTATGCGCCCGCGCGATATGGACATCTTTCTACGCAAGAGCGGCATGACCGAGGCTGAGTTCATGGCCCTCGTCGAGCCGATGCGCGATCCCGCTATTTGGGAATGTGGGGCCGACGGAACCTGGGTCGCCAAGGACAATGCCGGCAATCATCGCCGAGATAGCGGGGTTGACGAGGCGCGGCTGGCGCATGTCGGGAACTGGAGACCTTTCGTGCCGACCCCGTCGCGTGCGGCGGAGCGCTTTCAGGACGACAATAACCAGACCGACTATGTCCTACTGTAGGAAACAGGCACGCGAATGAATGTCTTCCGACAAGAGGTGGAGATTGGCGGCCGGCGAATTGGCCCGGGATCGCCGCCTTACGTCATCGCCGAGATATCCGGGAACCACAATCACGACATCGGACGCGCTTATGCGATCATGGAAGCGGCCGCGCGTGCCGGCGCCGATGCCGTCAAGTTGCAGACCTATACGGCGGACACGCTGACGATCGATTGCGATCGGCCCGATTTCGTGATTCGCGGCGGACTTTGGGACGGGCGCAAGCTTTACGATCTCTATCAAGAGGCGCATACGCCCTGGGCGTGGCATGAAGCGCTCTTCGCAAAAGGCCGCGAGCTCGGCCTCGCCGTTTTCTCAACGCCCTTCGACGAGACGGCGGTCGATTTTCTCGAGGGGCTCGGGGCGCCCGCCTATAAAATCGCGTCGTTCGAGCTCGTCGATTTGCCGCTGTTGCGCAAGCGTGGCTGCGACCGGCAAACCGGTCATCCTGTCGACGGGCATGGCGGACCTCGCGGAGATGACCGAGGCCGTTGGAACGCTCTCGGCGGCCGGATGTCGCGCGCTGATCCTGCTTCATTGCATCAGTGCCTATCCGGCTCCGGCGTCGGAAGCCACTCTTCGCACGATCGCCGATCTCGCGCAGCGTTTCTCGTTGCCGGTCGGTTTGTCGGATCACACCCTCGGCGTCGGCGTGTCGATCGCGGCTGTCGCGTTGGGCGCGGTGGCGATCGAAAAGCATGTCACCTTGGCGCGAGCCGATGGCGGTCCCTGATCGGCCTTTCTCGCTTGAGCCCGACGAGCTGACGACATTGGTCGAAGGCAGCCGCGTTGCCTGGGAGGCGATCGGGACGGCCAATTACGAGCGTACCCCGAGCGAGGCGGGAAATTCGATTTTCCGCCGCTCGATTTATGCCGTCAGGGATATCGCTGCGGGCGAAAAGCTATCGCCGGATTCGATACGTGTTATCCGCCCCGGCAATGGGCTGGCGCCGCGTCATTTCGATGAATTGATCGGGAAGCGGGCACGCGTTGCGATCGCGCGCGGCACGGCCCTGCAGTGGGAACTCGTCGAGTAATTTCGATGACAGGCATCGCACAATGGGGAACGCGCCTCAAGCAGGGCGCCAAGCGCGGTGCGATCCGCGCCTACATCGCGGCGCGCGCTCTCGGCGCGGCGTCGGCGCAGCCTTATCTCATCGCGCTTCGTCACTTACGCCATGCTCAATTGCGGCGCTGGGCCGATGCGCGCGAGCCAGTCGTTCTGTTTCTGGCACCGGAAGCCGGGCTCGCGCCGTTCTTTGCCAGCCATGCGATCCTGGCGCGCACCCTGCGCGAGCACGGCCACGCCGCGATCATGCTGTCCTGCCGCGGAGTGTTGCCGGCATGCACTTATAGATTTGCGAGCGGTATCAAACCCGGTGAAAGTGACAGAGAAGCGGCGGCGTGCCGCACCTGCCGCGCGACCGCCCTAAGCGTCGGCGCCCGGTACGGGCTTGTCGACGAATTGGTGGAATTGCTTGTCGATGAGGCCGACCGCGCGACGATCGACGGTATCATCGAGCAACATGAGGGTTCGCTCTCCGACCTCACGTATGACGGTATCGCGTTTGGCGCGGTGGCGATCGGCGACGCGCTCCGTATTTCGCGCCGCACGGATGTCGCGGAATTCACCGCGATCGAACACCGATTGGCGCGCGCCCTGCTGAAGGCGTCATTGCTCGTCTATTTTGCCGTGCGCAAGCTCGAAACGCGCTACCGGCTCGCCCGGATCGTCTTTTTCGGCGATTACGCCTATTGGATCGCGGCCCAGGCTTATGCGGAGCGGCACGGCATCGCCGTCACTCATGTCGATCACGGCTATAACATGGATGTCGATCGGCGGCTCATCGACCTACGACCCGGAAGCATCAATGCGCATACGCTCGAGCAAGTGACCTATTGGCCGCGCTATCGTGCGTTACCCATATCGCCGCCGGTCGTGGCCGCGATCGGTGAGAGTTCGCTTTTTCGTTTGCGCGGGCATGGCGGTGCGTCGACCTATTCGCCAAATTGGATTGGCGCGACACGGCTTTGCAAGAAGAGTTGGGGCTGGCACGCGACAAGAAGACCGTGGTCGCTTATTCCAGCAGCCTCGATGAGTTTGTCGCGGTCGATCGCATCATGCGCGCTCTGGGCAAACCCTACGGCCGAGCGCCGCGGCCGTTTGCCGACCAGCACCGATGGCTCCGCGGATTGATTGACTGGGTAGGGACGCGCGACGATCTGCAACTTATCGTACGCTTGCATCCGAGGCTCGCTGCGGGCAGACGTCACGATGCGCCGGCGAGCGAGTACCATCTGTTTCGGCGAGAATTCGCGCATTCTCCAGCGAATGTCGTGATCGTGTGGCCCGAGGATGATGTATCAAGCTACAACCTCGCGGAAATCGCTGATGCCTGTACCGTCGCTTGGTCAACGATCGGGCTTGAGGTGGCGCGGTTTGGTGTCCCGACCGTTGCAGCCTTCTCTGATCTCGGTCCCTATCCCGTAGGCGGCTTCATCTCTTTCTCGCCGGATGAGGCGGGATATTTCGCGGCGGTCGAAGAGGCCTTGTCGCAGCCGGCGTCTCTCGATCGCATCACCGAAGCCTTCCGCTGGAACTTATTATGTTCACCACTCGGCGACCATCGATGTTTCCGATCTGGTCCCGACGCGCGACTACGCCGATGTTCCCGCCTGGCGCCTTCCGGCGAATCACGCGCTGATGACCGAAGCGCTTGCCCAGGACCAAGATGTGTCGACGCTCACCATGTCGCGACTTAAGGCCGAGCCGGCGACTCTGCGCATCGAGGGCGACGCGATGCGCCAAGTTCTGGAGGGCTTTGCAGCGTTCTTCATCACCGGCGATGAGCGGCTCGCGCAGACAGGACGGTTGCAATTTCTGCAAGACCGCTGCGCCGGTCTGCAGAATGACGATATGTCCTGCCAGCGGTATTCGCCACTCGCTCATCGGCTTTTGTCGATGCTGAGTGCCCAGCCGGCTTTGGCCGTGGCCTCGATTTCCTGAGCGCGGATGACCATGGACCTGGAACAGCAACTGCGCCCGAGAGAGATCAGCGCGAAGCAACAATATTTTCCCGAGCTTGGCGAGGCGTGGGAGCATCGCGATCTCGCCTGGGTGTTGGCGCGCCGCAATCTCAAGCTGCGTTATGCGCAGACCATCCTCGGCAGCGTTTGGATTGTCATCCAGCCGATTTGCTTGCGGGCATGCTGACTGCCATTTTCGGGTTGCTGATATCGCTCCCAACCGATGGTGTCCCTTACGCGCTGTTTGCCTTCGCCGGTACGACCCTGTGGAGCGCTTTCCAGCGCGCTCTGATCGACACTGGTATCTCAATGGCTGGCAATTCGGCCATCATCCTCAAGGTCTATTTCCCAAGAGTTCTGGTGCCCGTCGCCGCGTTTTGACGGCACTTGTCGATTTCTGCCCGTCTACGTCGTTCTCATCGTAGTGACCTTGCTGATGGACATTTCGAGCGGCTGGCCGCTCCTGCTGTCGCCGCTTTTCGCGATGCTCGCGCTGCTGCCTGGCCTTTGGCGTGGCCTCTGGATGACGATGCTGGACACGATTTATCGCGACGTGCGCCTCGTTATTCCGTCGATGTTGCAACTCGCCTTTTACGCGCTCGCCGGTGATGTACTCGGCGAGCGTCGTGCCGCGCGCTGGCAATGGCTCTATCATCTCAATCCCTTCGTCGGAATTGCTCGAAGGGTTTCGCTGGTCCCTCATCGCGGGCGCGGCACCTCCGGCCGCTTTGGCGACATATCCGGATGGTCCATGTCGCTGGTATCTTCCTCTTGGCGGCGGCATGGTCGTCTTCGCGCGGCTCGAGCGCTTTGCGGTGGATCGTCTTTGATGACGACCGTACTCGATCGAAGCCGTGGCCTCGGCAAGCGCTTCCGGCTCGGCGAAGATGTCTCGGGTAACCGTTTGCGCCAGATGCTACGCCGATCTCCATACCGCGCTGGCGCTCCACGGAGCACGTCTTCTGGGCGCTGCGCGATGTCTCGTTCAAGATCGAGCCCGGCGAGGCGATCGGCATCATCGGCCGCAACGGCGCGGGCAAGAGCACGCTGCTCAAGCTCCTGTCGCGGATCACCGAGCCGACCGAAGGGCGCGCGCAGCCTGCGCGGCCGTGTCGGCACGCTGCTCGAAGTCGGCACCGGCTTTCATCCCGAGCTGACCGGCCGCGACAACATCTTCCTCAGCGGCACGATCCTCGGCATGACCTACGGCGAGGTGGCAGCGCAAATTCGACGAGATCGTCGCTTTCGCCGAAGTCGATAAATTCATCGACACGCCGGTCAAGCGCTATTCGTCCGGCATGTATGTCCGTCTCGCCTTCGCTGTCGCCGCTTTTCTCGATCCCGAAATCCTGATCGTCGATGAAGTGCTCGCCGTCGGCGATGTTGCGTTCCAGCGCAAGTCGCTCGGCCGGCTCAACGAAGCATCGAGCCAACTCGGCCGCACGGTGCTGTTCGTCAGTCACAATCTCGAAGCGATCCGCACCTTCTGCCACCGCGTTCTTTTGCTGGAGAACGGCAAGCTCGTTTTCGACGGGCCTGTGCGAGACGGGCTTGAGCGCTACCTTAAATCGATCCCGGCTCAACTCGACGTGAGCGGGACTAAACTTTCCGATCGGCTCCATCGCGCTTCTGGTGCCGTACGTTTCACGAGCGTCACCTGTCTCGACGAAGGTGGCGAGGCTAATTGGCAAGTCCGCTCGGGCGATCCGCTCCGCTTGCGTTTGGGTTTCACGGCTATTGAGGATGCCTCCAGCCTCGTTGTCGGGGTTCGATTTCGATCGGCAACCAGCGGCGACATCATCACCACGATTCGCGAGACCGTGACGACGTCGTCAAGTGCGAAAGGCACGTCGGGAGAGCTTGATTTCACCTTTCCTCACTTGCCGCTTCGGCCGGGAGAGGTCTCGCTCTATTTGTGGCTTGCGCGAGCAGACGATCACATTTCCTACGACATCATCGACGAGAATGTCGATCTGCCTTTCATAAAAGTGTTCTCCGATCGAGTCGGCAGATATGCGCGCGAAGGCGTCGTTTCGTTGGATTATCAGTTTGCGTTGAAGACTATCTGAGAAATAAGAACGATGCGGTATCCGCGGCTTTCCAGGCAAGCCGATAACCCGCATCGCCATGCGCCTGAAGGAAGGCGCTGCGGGCGACGCGAATTGCAGTATAGCTGATCTCGCGGTCCGAAATATCCGCAGGCAAGGGGCCGGGCCCGTTGTCGCGAAGGCGTGATCTTTGCGCGAAAGCCTCGCGTTGCTCGCCCAGCATCAGCTTCGCCCAGAGGATGGTCGGCGCGTGCAGGGCCAGCAGGCTCCTCAGCGTGACTTCGGGTTCAGGAACGTATTGCAGCGCGCTAACGCAGTGGATAAGCGCAACATGACCGAGCCAACGCGCAGCTTCGTCGATCGAAGTGAAAAAGCGGATATGCTCGTCGGCGAAGCGCGCGGCTTGGGCCGCCATCAAAGGCGTTTCGACGATCGCCCAGCGAAATTTGCGCTGCGGGAAGGCCTGCTTTGCGACCAAGTAGTGCAGCCCCGCTGCGCCGCCGAAATCGAGTACGCAGAGCGGACTGTCGCCTTTCGCCGCTGCAATTCCGGCAATGGTCGGGAGCAGCGTCTCGCCGGCGAGCACATCGTCGATGCGGCGTCCGTCGCGCAGCACCGCTGTCTTGCGGATGATGACATCGATCAGCGGCGTGTCGTCGTAGCCGGAGCCGACCGCTTCTCGCCGGCGGCGCCAAAAGGTCACGAAACAGGCTCACTTTGCGCGAGATAGGAAAGACCGAGCAGTGCGGGCGCTACGACGCGATTCGCGCCGAGTTGTTTGACCGCGGCGAGGTAAATTTCTGCGCTGTTCTTGATGTCGGTTACCAAAAGCCCGTCGAACGGTTCGGGCATCGCGGCAAGCGAGGCAAATACGGGGATGCCGACGAAACGCTCGAGACCGCCATTCGCGTCGACGATGCCGACGATAGCGATCCCGCTTTCGAGCGCGCAGATCGTCGAAATTTCGGCAAGGTCGGAAATCCCGGCAAGCACCATGCGGCTCCAGCCGCGGCGCTTCGCCTCGTCGAATACGGCCGTGCAATCCGACCGGGCACGGCGGAAGAACGAGAGCGAATAGGTGAGATATTCGACGGCCAGCCGGGATTTCTCGGCAAAGCCCTGCGGGGTCAGATAGTAGGTGTAACGGCGCGCCGGCGCGTCGGTGACTTTGATCAGGCCCTTTTTGATGCAGCGCTTCAGGTAGGCGTTGACCAGCCCCAGGGCAATGCCGCATTCGGCGGCAAGGCTGCGCTGGGAGCGCGTGCCGTCGCGCTCGACGAACTCGAGCAGCCCCAGCATTACCCTCGCATTTTCGCTCTCTTGAGCGTCCATGCCGGCTCCATCTTCACCAAAACCACCAAGGTTTGTAGTATGTTCATCCTGTGAACGTCAACCTTCGTTCATTCCGTGAACGGGCGTACCAGGCCGACGGATGGCTCCAGGGGAAGGGAAGAAGCACTGCCGATGCATAGCATTAGGGTTCACCGGGGTCGCAGTTGTCGCGTGCCTCGTATCGCCGGCCATGCACCGGGCGCGCTCATGCGCGGGTTGCGTGGCAACTGATTGGCGGTCTCGCAGCGTGCGAATTCTCTTTCTCAACGCGGACTATCCCAGCTTTCTGTCGTCGCTCTACGCAGGACAGGGGGGTCTCGCTTTGCGTGACTATGCGGCGCAAATGGATGCACGAAACGCGAGCTTTTTCGGGACGGCCGACTTCATGTCGCGCTACATGCCGGCGAGCGGCGGGGACGCGATCGATGTGCACGCCAACAATCGACCGCTGCAAGAGGCCTGGCTGGCAGTTTCTGGGCTCAATATTTTGGGTTGGGTAGCCCGCACGCTCAATGCTTACGGGCCGGAACGGTTGCGGCATCGCTTCGTCACGTTCGATCGTCGACATCCGCGCTTCAATGCCATCCTCGCCGCGCAAATCGCCGCGTTTCGGCCGACTGTTCTCTATAACCACGATCCGGGCGGCATTTCTGCCGAGTGGCTGAGGTCTGTGTTGCCGCGGGATTGCGCACTGGTCGCCCAGATCGCTTCGCCACGCGATCCGTCGGTGAATTGGCACGCTTATGATCTGGTCATTTCGTCCTTGCCGAATTTTGTCGCCGTTTTTCGCGGCGAGGGCATCGAGGCCGCGTATATGCCTCTGGCCTTCGAGCCCGCCGTATTGCGGAGCCTCGGGCCGGTGCTCCGCGATGTGCCGCTGTCTTTCGTCGGTAGCATCTCGCCGGCGCATGGCGAGCGACTGAGCTTCCTCGAGACGGTCGCTGCGCGAAGCGATGTCGCCGTCTGGGGCGATGGCGCAGATCGGCTTGTGCCGGATAGCGTGCTCCTGACGCACCATCACGGTGCGGCCTGGGGCACAGAGATGTTTCGCGTACTCGCGCGCTCCGAGCTCACCCTTAACAGGCATATCGATATCTCGGAGAACTACGCCAACAACATGCGCCTCTTCGAGGCAACCGGCACGGGCGCGTGCCTCGTGACGGATTGGAAGGAAAATCTTCACGAACTGTTCGAGCCGGGAAAAGAGGTCTTGGCTTATCGTTCGACGGAGGAATGCCTCGATCTCATCCGCTATTACGGTGCGCACCCGGCCGAGCGCGAGGCAATCGCACGAGCGGGCCAGGCGCGCTGCCTGCGCGATCACAATTACGAACGCCGAATTGCGGAGCTTGTCGCTCTTTTTAAGCGCCGTTTCGACTAGCCTCGCAGCCATCATGCGCCCCAAGCTTTTCGGCACACTGTTCTTTGCGAACTATCTGACCCGCGCGCTTGCCCTCTACCGTTCGATGGAAACGCATTTCCGCGACGATTTCACGCTGGCCTGTCTTTGCATGGATGAGGACGCGGCTGCGATCATCGAGCAATTGAAGCTGCCCCGTGTTTCGTTGCTGCGGATTGGCGAACTCGAGGATCGCGATCCCGCCTTGCTCACGGTGAAAGGCCAGAGGACGATCGGCGAATATTCCTGGACCTGCACGCCTTTTTTCATGCGCTACCTCGTGGATCGTGCCGGCACACAGGGAGCAGCGGCTTATCTCGATGCCGATCTGATGTTCTTTGCCGATCCGCAACCGGTTTTCGATGAGTGGCAGGACGCCGATATCCTGATCCATGCCCATCGCTACGCACCGCGACACCAACACTTCGAGCCGACCTCGGGCATCTATAACGTCGCTCTCGTCGGCATGCGCGACAGCGACGAGGTGAACCGATGCCTCGCGCGGTGGCGCGCCCAGTGTCTTGAGGCATGCACGATCGATGGCGCACGCGGTCTTTGCGGCGACCAGAAATATCTCGATGAATGGCCGCAGCTTTATCGGCGGCTGACGATCTTCCGGCATCCGGGCGCGGGTTTGGCGCCGTGGAATATCGAGCGGTACGATCTGACCGACGATCCCGCCGGGCCGGCGGTCGATGGCAAGCCCGTGATCTTCTATCATTATCATGCGTTGCGGCTCATCGTTGCCGATTTGTTTGGGCGCAGCTTGATCGTTCCATCGGCCGGCTATGACTTCTCGCATCTGCAGTTGAGGCTGATGTATAAGCCTTATGCGGCGGCGCTGCGCTCGGCTTATCGCGAGGCCCTGGCCTGTGCGGCGGGGCATCGATTGCCGCGCCCCCAACTGTCGTTTGCCGATATCCGGCGCTATCGCCGGCGCTTGTTTGTTACATGACCGCCGAAGACCCAAAGGACGATTGCTTTGCAGCGGTTGACCTTTCTGCCGAAACGGCCACGAAACGCTACAATACGGTTGTTTCCCGTTGGAGCGAGAGCGTGAGAAAATTCCGCTCGCAAGTAGACAGGAAGCGACCCAAGCGGCACAATTCGGAGCACAGGATCATTAGGAAATATGACCGATTTTCGCAGCTACTTGAATGATTCGCTGGCGGTGATGAGCGCGCTCGGCGACAGCCTCGACCCGGCACGGGTCGAGCAAGCCGTCGTGGCTGTCCTGAAAGCACTCGAAGCCGACAAAGCTTTTTTGATCTGCGGCAATGGCGGCTCAGCGGCCGATGCGATGCATATCGCGGGCGAGCTCGTCGGGCGCTTTCTGAAAGAACGCCGTGCGCTCAAAGCCATTGCGTTGTCGGCCGACAGCGCGATTCTGACTGCCTGGGGCAATGATTACAGCTATGACGACGTGTTCGCGCGCCAGGTCAACGCCTATGGCGAGCCCGGCGCCGTTCTGCTTGCGATCAGCACCAGCGGGCGCTCGAAGAATGTGGTCGCTGCCGCGGCTGCCGCCAAGGCCAAGGCTATGACGGTGATCGGTCTCACCGGTAAGGGTGGCGGCCATTTGGCGCCGATGGTGGATATCCTGCTCGATGTCCCATCGACCTCGACGCCGCTGATCCAGCAGGCACATATGTGTCTTTATCATTATCTTTGCGCCGAGGTCGAAGCGCGCCTCGTGCCGCGTTAGCGGCTGTGGTTAGACGCGGCCGAGGATG
Source organism: uncultured Alphaproteobacteria bacterium (assembly GCA_963731145.1). Taxonomy (GTDB): domain Bacteria; phylum Pseudomonadota; class Alphaproteobacteria; order ATCC43930; family CGMCC-115725; genus CAIKMD01. The sequence goes on from CAVSUX010000001.1 coordinate 491,080, forward strand.
TAGGAAACCGCTTCCGGCAGCGATTTGACGACGGCGTCCGGCTCGGCCGCTTCGTCCTGCGTGAAGCCGTAGTCGATAAAAATCGCGTGACACCCGGCGGCTTGCCCGGCTTTGACGTCGCGCCAGCGATCGCCGACCATATAACTCGCGGCCGTATCGATATCGTGCTCGGCGGCTGCTTCGAGGATCAAACCGGGCAACGGCTTGCGGCAGGCGCAGCGATCCGCGCTGTTGTGAAAGCAAATCTTGATGTCGTCGAGCGGCATGGATCGTCGCAATTCGGCATGGAAAGCGTCGACCGTGGCGCGCGGCGTAATGCCGTCGGCGACATCGGGCTGGTTGGTGATGACGATCGCGAGAAATCCGGCGGCTTTGATGCGCCGTACCGCGTCTTCGACGCCCGGCAGCAAGCTGAATTCATCCATCTTGCGCGGCGCGTAAGGCCGGTTGTTACGGACGAGATTGGCGTTCAGAACGCCATCGCGATCGAGAAAAACCGCACGAGCCGACATCGATTGATAATCACCAAAATTTGATCGCCGAAGCGCCCGCAGACTAGACACGCGCTGCCGTGGCCGGCAATAGTCCGCAGCGACAAATGCTCACCCTCGTTACCGCCACGCTCAACGCCGCGCGCTTGCTCGATCGTGCCATCGCGAGCGGCATAGGGCAGGGGGTGACTTATCAGCATATCGTCGTCGATGGCGGCTCGAGCGACGACACCGCCGCGATCTGCGCGCGCCATGCCGACCATCGACTTCGTTCTCGCGCCGGGCTCGTCGATCTACGAAGCCTGGAATATCGGCATCCGGCGCGCGCATGGCGAGGCGGTGCTGTTCCTCAATGCCGATGACGAGCTGGCGCCCGGTGCGTTGGCGATCGTCGAGCAGATGCTGCGCGAGCAACCGGAAGCCGCAGATCGTGGCCGGACATGCCGTCGGTCGAGGATGACGATGCGCCGACGACACCGCTCGTTCGCCATATGGCCGCGTCTGGCGGCGCGTTATCGTTTGCGCAACTCGTCGCCGGCGTTCCGGCGATCAACGCCATGGCGTTTCGGCCGTCGCTCTTTCGTCGCTATGGCGAGGTCGAGACGCGCTATCGCATCGCCGGCGATCGCGCCTTCCTGCTCAACCTTGCGCTGGCGGCCGAGCCGCCGCGCATCGCGTCGGTCGATGCCGTGCTCTATCGCTATCACGTGCATGGCGGCTCGCTCACGCTGAAGCGCAGCCTCGAGCAGCGCTTGCGCGTTGCCCGCGATCACCTTGCTCTGTCGCGGCAGTTGCTGGGCGAAGCGCCGCCCGCCGACGCGGCGCGATGGTTGCGCCATATGCGGCGGCGTGAGGCGATTGTTGCCGGCTTGCGTTGTCTCGCCGCCGGCCGTCCGGCCGAAGCGGCTAAGTTTCTGCGCGGTTTCTTCGCTTAGCCTTAGGCGAACTGCTTGGCGGCGTTCTCGACGAACCAGCGATAGGCGTCGGCAAGCCCTTCGCGCAGGCCGATCTTCGGCCGCCAGCCGATGCCGTCGAGCATCGAGACATCGAGCAGCTTGCGCGGCATGCCGTCGGGCTTGTCGGTGGCGTAACGCAGCCGGCCCTTGAAGCCGACGATGTCGGCGATCAGCGCCGCGAGCTCGGCGATGCTGACATCCTCGCCCCAGCCGATGTTGACGTGGCTCTCGTCGGAATAGCGCTCCATCAGGAAGACCAGCGCGTCGGCCAGATCGTCGACATGGAGGAATTCGCGCCGTGGCTTGCCGGTGCCCCAGATCTCGACCTCGGCCGCGTTCGTGACCTTGGCCTCGTGCATCTTGGCCAGCAGCGCCGGGATGACGTGGCTCGCCTGCAGATCGTAGGTGTCGCCCGGCCCGTAGAGATTGGTCGGCTGGGCCGAGATGAAGTCGCTGCCGTACTGACGGCGATAGGCGGCGCAGAGCTTCAAGCCCGGCGATCTTGGCGATCGCATACCATTGATTGGTCGGCTCGAGCGCGCCGGTCAGCAGATGCTCCTCCTTCATCGGCTGCGGCGCGAGGCGCGGATAGATGCAGGACGAGCCGAGGAAGAGCAGCTTCTTGACGCCGATGCGGCGCGCGCCCTCGATCACATTCCCCTCGATCATCATGTTGTCGTAGAGGAATTCGGCGGGACGCGTGTCGTTGGCGAGGATGCCGCCGACCGTCGCCGCCGCGACGAACACCGTGTCGGGCTTGTTGCGCGGCGAGCCAGGCTTCGGTCTCGGCCTGGCGGCGCAGATCGACCTCTTTGTGCGCGACGGTCAGGATCTCGCAATCGATCTTCTGGCAGACGCCGCACCAGCGCGCCGCCGACCATGCCGCGATGACCGGCGACGAAGATGCGCTTGCCGTTCAGCGGATAGATCACCGGCTGCATGCTTGCGTTCTCAGCCCTGGCCCGCAGCCGCTGCGCCGCGCGCCGGCGTGGCGAAGCCCGCCTGCTTCAGCGTGCGCTCTTGCTTCGCCAGATCGAGATCATGCGCCACCATGGCGCGGATCAGCTCCTCGAAGCTCATGCGCGGCTTCCAGCCGAGCTTGGTGCGCGCCTTCGACGGATCGCCGTGGAGGTAGTCGACCTCGGTCGGGCGCAGATAGCGCGGATCGATCTCGACATATTTCTTCCAATCGAGACCGAGCTCGCCAAAGGTCAGCTCCACCATCTCGCGGACGCTGTGCGATTCGCCGGTCGCGACGACGTAATCGTCGGGCTCGTCCTGCTGCAGCATCAGCCACATCGCCTCGACATAATCGCCGGCGAAGCCCCAATCGCGCTTGGCGTCGAGATTGCCGAGGAAGAGCTTTTCCTGCAGCCCTTCCTTGATGCGCGTCGCGGCGCGGGTGACCTTGCGCGTGACGAAGGTCTCGCCGCGGCGCGGGCTCTCATGGTTGAAGAGGATGCCGTTGCAGATGAAGAGGCCATAGGCCTCGCGGTAGTTGATCGCGTACCAATGCGCCGCGACCTTGCTCGCGGCATAGGGGCTGCGCGGATAGAACGGCGTTGCCTCGTTCTGCGGCGGCTTGGCCGCGCCGAACATTTCCGACGAGCCGGCTTGGTAGAAACGCGGCTTGCGGCCGCCGACCGCGGCGTGATCGCGCAGCGCCTCGAGCAGGCGCAGCGTGCCCATGGCGACGACCTCGCCGGTATATTCCGGCACCTCGAACGAGACTTTCACGTGGCTTTGCGCGCCGAGATTGTAGACCTCGTCGGGCTCGACCTTCTCGAGCACGCGGCGCAGCGCCGTGCCGTCGGTCAGATCGCCGTAATGCAGCGCGAAATTGGCGCCGCTGACATGCGGGTCATGATAGAGGTGATCGACGCGATCGGTGTTGAAGAGGCTGGCGCGGCGCACCAGCCCGTGCACCTCGTAGCCTTTGCCGAGGAGCAATTCGGTCAGATACGACCCGTCCTGACCGGTCACTCCGGTGATCAATGCGCGCTTTGCCATGGTCATCCCTGTTGACGCGCGGATATTAGGCGAAATTCTTGCCCAAGGCGACGGGAATGGCCGCGGTTGCGACGATCTGTTACGGTTAAAACGGACAAAATGGGGCTGAAAAATATGCATTGGGGCGATCGGCGCGAGAAATTCCGCGCAGTGCTGGAAGGCGCGCGCTGCGTCTATCCGGCGTCGGTTTACGATCCGATGACGGCGCGACTCGCCGCGGATCTCGGTTACGAGATCGGCATGTTCTCGGGCTCGGTCGCGTCGCTGACGATTCTCGGCGCGCCGGATATCGTCGTCCTGACGCTGTCGGAATTCGCCGCTCAGGCGCTGCGCATCAACCGCGCCGGCAATTTGCCGCTGATGGTCGATGCCGATCACGGCTACGGCAACGCGCTCAACGTGAAGCGCACGGTCGAGGAGCTCGAGACGGTCGGCGTCTGCGGCCTCTCGATCGAAGACACGGTGCTGCCGCCGGTCTTCGGCTCGCGCGGAGAAGCCGCAAGTGCTGTCGATCGAGGAAGGCGTCGGGAAGATGCGTGCCGCATTGGCCGGACGGCAGGACAAGCGGCTGGTCATCGTCGGGCGCAGCTCGTCGATCGGCATCACCGGTCTCGCCGACACTATCGCCCGCGCCAAAGCCTATGAGGCCGCGGGCGTCGACGCCTTCTTCATGGCGGGCGCAAAAACACGCGGCGAGGTCGAAGCGGTCGCCGGGGCGATCAGGATTCCATTGGTGTTCGGCGCGCCGTCGGCCGCGCTGCAGGATTTCGACTATCTCAGCGCCCAACGCGTGCGCATCTGCATCCAAGGCCATCTGCCGGTCGCGGCCGCGGTTCGCGCCGCTTATGAGACGCTGAAAGCCCTGCGCGAGGGCGTGAAAGCCCAAGGATGTTGCCGGCGTGGCCTCGCCCGAGCTGATGAAGCAGGCGACGCGCGATGCCGATTACCGCCGTTGGATGAAGGAATTTCTCGGTGGTTGAGCTGCGAACCGCGATCGGCCGGATATGACGGTCGCGTTGACCGCTCGTTTCCGATGGCGCAATGGCATGCCGAGCGACAGCTCGGCCGAGTCGGGTACCGCGCGGCAGTTTCTCCTGCCAAGCCCAACCTTGCATGCTCCGCGGAACGGCAGAGTGCGGCCAAGGTTCCCTGCGCCAACTTCTTGGAGGAACTGGGGGCAAAGGCGCGGGTTGATGAACAGTTCCTCACTTTCAGCGAGGTTTTGTCATGACACGCGTGGTTCCAAAATTTGCGACAGCCGCAACGGTCGCCGCTTTGCTCGCTTTCGGCACTGGCGTCGCCTTTGCGCAATCATCAATGTCGGGGCCGGGCGCGGCCGCGCCGTCGCGCACTGCCGCTCCGCCGAGCAATAACGCTCCGTCGACCAGCACCAGTAGCTCACCGATGAAAAATCCGCTTTCCTCGGAGGATATCTCACAGATCGAGGGCAGCTCGGTCGTCGCCAGCGATGGCACCAGCGTCGGCAAGGTCTCGACCGTGCTGATGGATCCGGCGAGCAAGAAAATTGACCGGCTCGTCGTCGCGGAAGGCGGTGTGCTCGGCGTCGGCGCGCATAAGGTGGCGCTTGCCGGTGGATACGTTCCACTGGGATAGCACAGAAGCACAGCTTCACGGTCCAGAAGACCGCCGATGATCTGAAGGCGATGCCGGAATGGCAAGCAGCCGCAGCTCGCCGAAGCGCCGAGTGGAAGCTCCGCGCCGGCAGCGTCGCCGCCGCCGGCGTCGCGTGAGTCGGGCGTCAGCGCGGGGACCAACGGGTCGTCGCCGGCGGGCGCGGCCACGGCACCCGTCGCGCCATCGGGCAACGCTCGCTAAATCGACTGATCGATGAGACGACGCCCGGCCGGGATTTGCTCCTGGCCGGGCGCTTCTTGTGCGCGCCGTCAGCAGGCTTGAGCCACGCCGCCTCGATGCTCTAGCGTGCGGCGATGCGTTTCCGGATCATTTTGTGCCTGTTGGTGCTGGCCATCGTCGCGGCCTGGGGCGTCGGGCGCGCGACCTCAGTAAGCCATCGACCGTCAATCGCTATGCGGTGATCGACGGCGACACGTTCCTCTATTACCCCAAGACCTGCATCTTCACCGTGCTTGAAGCTCGGCTGCCCACCGCAATTGTTGCGGCTCGAAGGCGTCGACGCTTTCGAGAGCCGACAGACTTGTCACGACGCGCTCGACCAGGTCTGGTCTTGCGGCCAGATTGCGACCGAACGCTTGAAGCAACTCGTGGCGCGGCCGGATTTCACTTGCCGCATCGATCCCGAATTTACCGACCGTCACGCGCGCGAATTCTCGGTGTGCTTTGCCGATGGTCGCGATGTCGGCGCGACTTTGGTGCGCGAGGGGCTCGCTTTCGCCTATGGCCGCGACCGACAATATTTGCCGCTCGAGAACGAAGCCAAAGCAGCACGGCGCGGCGCCTGGGCCGGGCATTTCGTGCGGCCGCAATATTTCCGCCTCGGCGCGACGGCCTGAGTTCTAGCGCTTCAGCGTCTCGTAAGCGGCGACGATTTTGCTCGCGACGCCTTCGACCGTGTAGTCGGCGACCTTCGGCGCGAACGCATCGACCAGCTTCCAGCCCGATTCGGGTTCGGTGAGCAGCGTTTCGATCGCGTTGGCGAGATCGGCTGGATCGTCCGGCTTGTGAAAACGCATCGGCGTGCCGGCAAAGACCTCGCGCTTTACTGGAATGTCGCTGACGATCGCCGGTGTGCCGACGGCCAGCGCTTCGATCGGCGGCAGGCCCAGCCCTTCGAAAAGCGACGGCGCCAGCAGCATGCGCGATGTCTTGACCAAATGTCCCAGATCGGCGGCCGGTATCTCGATATGATGCTCGATGCGGAAGCGGCGAAACCAGGAGCGCGGCTTGTGCTTCGCCTTGCCGACCCAGACCATCGCGAGATCGGGCGGCTTTTTCATCAGCGATAGCGCGCGCAAGGCGAGATCGGTGTTCTTGAGCGGATCGGCGAGCCGGCCGACGATCACGGCGACGTTGCGCCGCTGCCGCGTGCGGAAGCCGTCGAGATCGGGATCGAACTGCACCGGCTGGCCGACGACGATGGCGCGGTCGTAATCCCAGAAGCGCTTGAACTGCTCGACCACGAAATGGGTGTTGGTGGTGAGGATATCGGCGCTGCTCAGCACTGCGTCGCGATGGGTGCGCAGCTCGTCGATGCTCTTGGCGACGGCCGTGCCTTCATAGGCCGGCAGATCCTGCACGTGCCGGATCAGCGGCTTGCCGGTCGCGGCTTTGCATTGCACGGCATCGCGGCCTTGCAGCAGCTCGTTGCTGTAGATGAAATCGAATTCTTCGCCGTCGCCAGCGACATGGCAGCCGATGCGGCGAAAGCCTTCCTCGATGCGCTGGATCTGGCCCCAACTGCCGCGGAAGCCGAAGGTCTTGATGGAATAGCGCGCCATTGGCTCTTCAGGTGCCGACGCTCAAAGAGGCGCCAAGGCGCCGCAGGCGGCGATGACACTCAGCGGCGCGATGCGGCTCGTCGCCGGATTCTCGGCGCTCGGTTCGTTCTCGATCGTCATCGTGAAACGCGCGCTGTCGCTGTCGACTGCGATGGTGTGGATGTTGCGCGTGACGGTGGGATCGGCCCAAATCTCGAGCGCGGTGCGGTCGGGGCCGATACCGGCCAGCGACAAGGCGGCGGCGACATTGACGTTGGCCGGGAAAGCCGCGCGCGCCATCGCGTGCGGAGCCGCTGAAGATCCGCGTCGGATGGTCGATCGCTCGATATCGATCTTGTTGGCGGCGAGATAGGGCGCGCCACGCAGCGATGTCGGCGGCTTGCGGCTGGTCATGCGCACCGAATGGATCGTTCCCTCGGCGGCGGCACGCACCGCATCGAGGCCGAGGAGCGCGCCGGTCACGAGGATGATCCGCGCCTTCTTCTGCTCGGCCAGCGCGGCGATGTCGGGCATCTCGAGCAAGGCCGCGCCGTTGACGGTGACCAGCACGCGACCCGCGGCCAAAGCGGATTCCGCAATGGAGCGGAACGTGGGCGCCGGCGCGCAATCGATGACGATATCGGCGAGCGTACCGAGCTCGGTCGCAGCGATCACGGGCACCGTGATGCCGGCTTCGGCAAGCCGCCGTGCGGCGATCTCCGGCTGTCCGGCAGCGATCGCGGCAAGATGCAGTCCGGGGATGCCGTCATGCAGCGCCCGCGCCACCGGCAAGCCGATGGCACCCAGCCCGGCGATCGCGGCGCGAAGGCTCATGCCTCCGTCTGACGGATGAAGTCGCGCCAGACCGGCGCGATGCGCTCGCCCTGAAAATTCGACGTGGTCGGGTAAGGAATGGTGGCGCTGAAATTCGCATCCCATTCCGCTTCGGTCACGATCGGCGCGTGGTAATGCGCTTTCGGCAAGAGCTTCGCCAAGCGCTGCGCCGCTACGGTCGGATGCGTCGGATCGACGCCGCCGGTGATGCTCGCCGGCACCTGGATCGAGGCCCATTCGTCATCGCTCAAACGGCAGCCAGCGATCGGCAGATCGCCGCTGGTGATGAAGAAGGCTTCCCAGTAGGCCATCTGGCGGATGAATTCGGTCGGATTCATCGCCAGCAGCCGCTCGCGATTGCCGGGGTTCTGCTTGATCGAGGCGGCGAAGTGATTGGTCTCGGTCACGGCTTTCATGCCGCCGCGCAGCGCCGCGCGCGTATAGGCCTGATAGAAATTCTTCGGCAGCCGGCCAGCCGGGTAATCGCCACCCGAGCACCAGGCGAGCATCAGCCCTTTCACCAGTTTCGGATATTTCACGCAGAGCAGCGGCGTTACGCGGCAGCCGGCATATTCGCCGACATAGCAGGGGCCGAGCTTCAGCGCCTCGATCAGTGCCGCGAGATCGTCGGCCCAAATGTCGGATTCCGATCGGTCGCCGGCGATGATGATGTCGGCGCGCGCATCGGTGTTGCGCCGGTCCCAGGTAATGACATGGAAGTCCTTGGCGAGGGCGGTCGCGACCACGCGATGCACGTAGCCGCCCCAGCGCCCGCCCGGTGTCAGAACGACATTGACCGACCCGCTGCCGAATTCTTGGTAGCTGATGGTGCAGCCATTGAGCGCAAGTTCAGGCATGATCGCTGGATCCCAACAACGCAACGGTGCGCGCGGCTCGCGTTCCTGCGTACTACCGCGCGGCGACGATTACGGTAATATCAAGAGCGCGAAGCACGCGCGAGCCAAATTTCGAGTCCACAATCCGCCCACCATCGCAGATGCCGATCATCGAGGTCACGGGGGTCAGCAAGACCTATCACGATGCCGCCAGCGATCGCGTGGTCCGCACCCTCGATAAGGTCAGCATCGCGGCGCAGGAAAACGATTTCCTGATCCTGTTGGGGCCGAGCGGCTGCGGCAAGTCGACCCTGCTCAATATCATCGCCGGCCTCGTTCCCTTTGACGACGACGGCGGCCGTGTGTTGGTCGCAGGCAAGCCGGTGACCGGGCCCAACCCCAAGCTCATGGCCTATATGTTTCAGGATCCGGTGCTCTATCCGTGGCGCACGGTGCTGAAGAATGTCGAGTTCGGCCTCGAAGCGCAGGATGTCGACAAGGCGCAGCGGCGCGAGCGTGCGCTGAAATATCTCCGTCTCGTCGGGCTCGAGGAATTCGCCGACGCCTACCCGCGGCAGCTTTCGGGCGGCATGGCGCAGCGCGTTGCGCTGTGCCGGGCGCTGGCGCTCGAGACCGATATCATCCTGATGGACGAGCCCTTTGCCGCGCTCGACGAGCAGTCGCGCATCTTGCTCGGCGACGAGCTGGTCTCGATTTGGCGCCAGGTGCGGCGCACCATCGTTTTCGTGACGCACAGCCTCACGGAAGCCGTCTATCTCGGTCAGCGTATTGCCGTGTTCACGGCGCGACCCGGCCGCATCAAGCTCGATATCGCGAACGATCTGCCGCGGCCGCGTGCCATAGGCTCAGCGGAATTCAATCAGATGGTCGATCGGGTGTGGCAGCAGCTCAAGGCCGAATCGCAGGCTGCAGCGGCGAGCGGCAAGAAAGCGGCGCGGGAGGAAGTCCTGCTGCCGAAGGAATAGGAATGCGTAGACTTTCGCCGGCCGTCGCACGCGCGCTGCTCGTGCTGGTGCTGCTCGCGTTGTGGGAGATCTTCACGCGGCTTTCCTCGGTGAGCGCGATCCTGATCGCGCCGCCGAGTGCGATCCTCTGGCAGATGGTGAAGATCCTCGTCCGTGCCAGCAATGTGCCGGATTTCTATGCCAATGCCTGGCTGACGGTCGGCGAAATCCTTATCGCCTATGGACTCGCGGCGATGTTCGGCGTTCTTATCGGCATCGGGGTCGCGAGTTCGAAAGTCATCGGCGATGCGTTCGAGCCGCTCCTGCTTGTGCTCTATGCCGTTCCGAAGATCATCCTCTATCCGGTGATCGTGCTGATGATCGGCACCGGGCCCGCGACGAAGATCATTTTCGGCGTCTTCGTCGGGATTTTCGTCATCATCTTCAATACGGCGGCTGGGCTGCGGCAGGTCGAGCCCAATTACCTGCGCCTCGCGCATTCGCTCGGCTATGGCGGCGCCAAGATTTTCTTTAAGGTCGAGCTGCCGGCGGCGGCGCAGACCATCCTCGCCGGGCTCCGCCTCGGCTTCGGCTATGCGATCATCGGCGTGCTGACCGGCGAGCTTCTACTCGTCAATGCCGGTCTCGGCTATCTGATCGATTGGGCTTCGGTCAATTACTACACGGCGCAGCTCTATGCGCTGATCGTCATTACCCTGGCGATCGGCGTCGTCGCCAATTACGTCGTCGGCCAAGTCGAGCGGCGGTGGGTGCGATGATGAGCGCGCGTCAGCGCAAATACCTGCCGCTCGTCATCCGCCTTGCTGTGATCGCGATCTTCATCGCGATCTGGGACTTTTCGGTACGGTTCGGGTGGATCGATCCGCTTTTCCTCGCGACACCGCTCGATACGCTCGAGCATCTCGTGCCGGTCACCGAGCATGCCGCGCCCGATCTCGCGATCACGCTGACGACGTTTCTCAGCGCTTTCGTCGCCGGCGTCTTCTTCGCGCTGGCGATCGGCTTCGCGATCAGCCTCTCGAATTACAGCCGCAAGATGCTGCTGCCGCTTTTCGCGCTCGGTGTGACGATCCCGAAGGTCACTTTGCTGCCGCTCTTCATTCTGTGGTTCGGCATCGCGCAGACGCCGGTCATCGTCTTCGGCGCGCTGTCGGGCTTCTTCCCGATGGTTATCAATGTGATGACGGCGGGGGGCGAGGTGAAGCCGAACCAGGTGCTGCTCGCCAAGGCGATGGGCTTCGGGCCGTTGCAGATTTTTCGCAAGGTGACCCTGCCGGCGATGCTGCCGGTGCTGGTGTCGGGGCTGTTCTATGCGTGCAACGCCTCGATGATGGGCGTCTTCATCGTCGAGCTGGCGCTGGCGCGGCATGGGCTGGGCGCCGTCGTCCACGATCTCGCGGTGACGTTCCAGACGGCGGATATGTATGCAGCGGTGCTGCTGACCGCCTCGATCACCGTTGCCATCAATATGGCGCTTTGGTATGCCGCGCGGTATTTTGGCCGCTGGCGCTATTAACAAACGCGCAGAGAACAGGGGGCTTGTCGCGATGAAGAAATCGATTCTCTTGGGGATGGCGGCGCTGGCGTTGTCGGCGCAAAGCGCCATGGCACTCGACAAGATCAGCTACGGCACTGCCGTAAAGCTGTCGCCGGTCTATTACCTGCCGGTGCTTGCGGGGCAGGAACAGGGCATCTTCAAGAAGAACGGTCTCGATGTCGAATGGGTGCCGTCGAATAGCGGCCCCGACTTCCATCGCGCGCTCGCCGCCGGCGCAGTGCAGATTGGCTCTTCGAACAGCGCGACCGATATTCCGGCGATCGGCCGCGGCGCGCCGTCGGTGATCGTCGCCGATCTGCAGACCGCCGACAATTTCGGCATTTGGGTCTCGACCAAAGGCCGTATCAACACGATTCAGGATTTGAAAGGCGCGAAGATCGGCGTGTCGCGGCTCGCCGGCGCGGAGGATTCTTACGGCAAGCTGGTGGCGAGCAAGGCCGGCATCGACGGGATGCAGTACACCGCGAGCGGCGGCGTCGAGGCGAGCATGGCGCTGCTCGTCACCGGCGGCATCGACGGCGTCGTGCTGACGCCGCATCAGATGATCGATTTGAAGCTGCAGGGCAAGGTTAGGGAAATCGCCGAGGTCGAGAAATACAAGCCGCAGCCCTGGGTATCCTACACCGTGGTCGCGGCAAAGGATTTCGTCGCCAAGCAGCCCGATGTCGCGAAACGCGTCATCCGCTCGATCCTCGAAGCCAATGTCTATATCACCAGTCCCGGCCGGCAAGTCCTGGGCGCTCGTCACCATGAAGGCGCAGAGCCACTATTCCGACGCGGCCGCGCCGGCGGTCTACGACGAGACGACGCTCAGCGCTGATGGCAAGATCGATCGCGCGGCGATCAAGAACGTTGTCGATTTCATGGTGCAATACGATCTCATCAAGGCGAGCGACGTGCCGAATATCGATGCGCTGTTCACAGACCAGTTCGTGAAGTAGCCGGGAGGAGGGGCGATGCTGTCGGCGGCCGAGAATGAACTTCTGACGCGGACCGACAAGGGCACGCACGGCAGGCGATTATTTGCGCCGCTTCTGGATGCCGGCGCTGCTCTCGGAAGAGATTCCGGCGCCGGATTGCGCGCCGGTGCGGGTGACGCTGATGGGCGAGCATCTCGTCGCCTTTCGCGACAGCAACGGCGGGATCGGGCTGATCGACCGCTATTGCGCGCATCGCCAGATGGATTTGTTCTTCGGCCGCAACGAGGATTGCGGCCTGCGCTGCGTCTATCACGGCTGGAAATTCGATGCCAGCGGTCACTGCGTCGAGATGCCGACCGAGCCGCCGACGAGCAATTACCAGGACCGCATCCGGCTCACCTCCTATCCGTGCCAGGAGCATGCGGGCATCGTCTGGGCCTATATGGGCCCGAAGGATGTGCCGGTCGAATTTCCGCAATTCGAATTCAATACGCTGCCGAAGGATTGCTTCTTCATCCGCAAGAGTCTGCTCGAATGCAATTACCTGCAGGCGATGGAAGGCAATCTCGATTCCTTCCATACCGGCTATCTGCACAGTTTCTCGACCGGCAGCGCGCTCGATCCGCGCGGCCAGGGCCATGGCAAGCGTGGCGCGGTCACGCATCAATATCAGCAGACGCAGCCGCATTTCGAGATTCAGGAGACCGATTACGGGTTGATGATCGGCGCCAAGCGCAAGGCCGCGAGCGGCGCCGCCTATTGGCGCATCACGCAATGGCTGCTGCCGGTGCATACGATGATCGCGGCCAATCCCGGCGAGACGCTGTTGTGGGATGCGTGGGTGCCGATGGATAACGAGCACACCTGGGTCTATCGCATCGAATACAATCCGTGGCGGCCGCTCACCGTGGAAGAGATCCACGAATACAACACCGCCGGCTTCGCGCGGCTCAATGTCGAGAATATCCCCGGCACCTATCTGCCGATGCGCAACAAGAGCAACGACTATCTGATCGATCGCGGGCTGCAGCGCACCTATTCCTATACGGGCATCAAAGGCACCAACGCGCAGGATGCCGCGGCGATCGAGAATCAGGGGTCGACGCCGATCGCCGACCGCACGAAAGAGCATCTCGGCAGCACCGATGTCGCGATCATGCGCATGCGGCGCAAATTCCTCGACGAGCTCGCCGCGTTCCAGAAAGGCACCGAGCCGGTGCCGGCGCTGAAGGGCGATCTCTACAAGGTGCGTGCCATCGCGGTCTCTCTCGAGGACAACGGGACGCCGTTCTACGAGGGCGCCAGGGAACATCTTTATGTGCGATAGCGGGCAACGATGACTTTCGACGATATCAAATACCAGGTCGCGATCGGCAGCCGCATTCTCAACCTCACCGGGCTGTCATCCGGCGTGCGCGCGTCGATGGGGCATGTCAGCCTGCGCGATCCGAACGACCCCAATCGCTTCGTCGTCAAAGGCCGCGGTTACGCGATCGATGTGCTGTCGCGCATGCAGCCCGAGCACATGGTGGTGTGCGACCTCAGCGGCTATCTGATCGAAGGCCCGCCGGGCGTTCTGCAATGCAACGAGGTGATGATCCATGCCAGCGTCTTTAAGGCGCGGCCTGATATCAATTCGGTCGTGCATGTGCATCCGCCGTTCTGCGTGATGCTGACCGTGCTTGGCATTCCCATCGTGCCGGTGGTGCTCGAAGGGCTCCGCCTCGTGCGGAAGCCGCTACCGGTCTATCCGCATACCGCGCTCATCACCTCGGAAAGCGCAAGGCGCGGAGATGGCGCGCTGCCTCGGCGAGGCGCGGGCGGTGCATCTCCTCGGTCACGGCGTGACCACGGTCGGCAAGAATATCGAGGAATCCGTTACCGCGATGATCCAGCTCGAGCATCAGGCGACGATGAATTACCACGCCTGCGCCGTCGCCGGCCGCGATCACGCGCGCATTCCCGACGAGCTGATCGAGGAATATCTGCAATGGAAGCCGCTCGCCGAGCCGCATTTCCAAGAAGCGGTGGCGCGGCTCGGCCCCGCGAATATGGGCGGCAGCATCTGGAGCGATCTCGTCGACCGCGCCGCCAAGGACCTCGCCGGCGGCTGAACGCGCTCAGCCGCCTTCCGAACTAATCTTCCAGCTCTGAGCTAATCTTCCAGCGGGTCGCCGTGCAGCGCTTCGAGCTGCAGCGCGATCTCGATCTCGGGACGGATATCGGTCAACGCCGTGTGCAGCGTCGGTCATTTCCGCCGCGCCGCGCCGCGTGTGACGAGCCGGTAAGGCCCCAGGCTTTCGGTACGATCGTTGCGTCCCTTGTCCAATCCTTGATCCCGCGACCTTCGGCGAGTGCCGCGAGCTCGCGGCTCCAGAGACGACGGATGGCAATAACACCGGTGTCGCCGCGACCGGTGCGCTCCGCGTCGCGATCGGCAATGCGGCCCTGGCCGAGCTGCGCGATATCGTCCTGCAGCCGCACCAGATCGACCCGCGATTTATCGACATCACGCAATGCGATCTTGCCGCGTAGCACATCTTCGGCGACGCGCTGATGCGGCAGATCGATCGCGGCGCGGCGTTTCTGATGACGCGCTTCGACCTGTTGCGCAGCCGCGCCCGCGACCGAGACGCGATGCAGGCTGAATTGCATGTGCGCGCGGTCGTCGATCGGTACCCACCAGAAGAGCGATTCCTGCCAGCCGACCTCCGGATCGGTCGGGAGCGCGGTCATGTAGAAGATGTTCGGCATGCCGAATTGCTGGATCCGCAACTGGCCGTCATCGCGCGTGAAAGTGTAGGTGACGCCCCAATCGGATTCCTCGGCGCGAAGCTGGGCGCCGCGGCCGATGCCGCTATAGGAGACCATGTTGTCGCGATGGACGAAGGCGACATGGCTCATATCGAGCGCGTTCTCGAGATTCTGGAAGTAGTTGCACGCGCGCAGATAGGAGTCGATCTCGATCAGTCCGTCGAAATCTTCGAATTCGGGATAGGTCGGGAAATGCCGGCGCGGCGCCCTCGCCGAGATAGGCGAAGATCAGACCGAGATATTCGCGTATCGGATAGGAGTTCAGCTTGACGCGGTCGCAATAGCTCGAAATCCTCGGCCGGCTGCTCATTGCACTGCCCGTCGGGCGCGAATTTCCAACCGTGATAGAAGCAGCGCAGATCGTCGCCCTCGACCGAGCCGGAGGAGAGCTGCGTGCCGCGATGCGGGCAGCGCGGGTCGGTGAGGCAGAGGCGGCCGCTTTCGCCGCGATAGAGGGTGAAGTTCTCGCCCATGATCCGGAGCGGCACGGCGCGGCCGCGGGCAAGATCGGCGCTGTGATAGATGGGCTGCCAGAAACGGCGCAGATAATCGCCGGCGACCGTGCCGGGACCGGTCTGCTAAAAAACTCTCGGTCTGAGCAGCCCCGCGACCGATCGGCTTCACATTGGCCATAATGCTTCCTTCTTTGCCGGAGATTGTGTCCCGGCTGGTTGGCCTGAGGCAAGACCGGCTACGGAACCGGTAGGAGCGGTCGTTTTTAGGGATTATGATCGGACCGGTTTTGGTTGAGGTAACACGATGAAATTTTCAAGCATCACCTGCAGCGTTCGCACCGTGACAACGGCTGCCGTCCTTGGCCTTATCACCATCGCTCCGGCGCTCGCTCAGAGCCAGCCCGGCAAGCCGCCAAGCTGGATCGCCGATTCAAAGACTGGATGCAAGGTTTGGAACCCGGCGCCACAAGCGCGTGAGACGATCCGCTGGTCCGGTAGCTGCCAAGACGGCTATGCGCAGGGCAAGGGCACGCTGGAATGGTCAGAGAACGGCCGGCCCGGCGATCGCTATGTGGGCGAGTATCAAGGTGGCAAGCGCAACGGCCATGGCGTCGTCACGATGAGCAACGGCACGCGCATCGAAGGCGATTGGCGCAATGACGAATTGCTGCAGCTCGGTGTCAACGAGATCTGAGCGGATGTATATCGGAAGCCCGCTCGTCAATAAGGATTCACGCGCATCCGGTTGAAGGCCGTCAACGCGGCGCCGTTGCCGCGATTGATGGCGATGCCGTACCAGTAGGATGCTTGCCCGACATCGCGCGGCACGCCGAAGCCATTCTCGAAGATCTGGCCGATATACATCGGCGCGTAGGCATCTCCCATCATCGTCGCTTGCTGCAGCAAGGTCATCGCGTCGCGGTAGCGCCGCTCCTGAAGCGCGGCATAGCCGTCGTTGCGCATCGCCACGACGTTCACGGCCGAGAAAGCACCGCGCCGTGCGGCCGGCGTTGCTTTCGCGACTTTGCGCGCGGGCTTGCTGTCCGTCACCCAGATCGGTGGCTCCGGTGCGACCGCCTCGGCGGCATCGGTGGCGGGCGCGTCGGCGGGGGGAGCCGGAGCGGGTCTCGCTGAAGCGGCCAGCGGCAGCGTCGGTTCAGCTGCGGGTACGGCCGCCTGTGGCGGCGGGGCCGGAGCGGGCGGTGAAGGCACCGATGCGACGACGGTGGTTTCTGGCTCAGGCGCCGCCGGTGTTGAAGAGGGTATCGCTGGTAAGGAGGCAAGTAGATCGGCCGTTGCGTCCCGGATCGGCTGCCAGATAGGGGGTGAGCCGCTGGTGTCGTTCTCCGCCGACGGTGAAGGCGCCGATGCGACGACGATGGTTTCCGGCTCTGGCGCCGCCGGGGTTGAAGAGGGTATCGCCGGTAAGGAGGCAAGTAGATTGGCCGCTGCGTCTCGGATCGGCCGCCAGATCGGGAGTGAGCCGCTGGTCTCGTCCTCTGCGGGCGGTGGCGCCGTCGAAGCAGCGGCTACAGCCGGGGCTGGCGTGGACGTTGCCGCGGTACCGGACGCCGCCTTTGGGGCGCCGGCCAGTGCCGGCAGCGCGACCTGTTGGGTGCTCGGCGGTCCGTCCTCGCCCCAATAGAAAGCTAATGCTACGGCCAAGCATGCCGCGGCAATGCTGCAGACACCGTAAAGTCCTATCCTTTGTCGGCGCAGACAGTCGACGCAGACAGGAACGCGCTCGATCGCATAAGCATTTCGCGGAGGCGGCGTCGATTGCCCGCTGCAGCGCAAGCCTGGCGCGAAGCGTTGGCTGTGCTTGGAGGGCCGAAAGATCGGCGGTCCGCCCGCGCGCCATCGTCCCGGCCTGGGTGCCGATACGACTTTGATGTGCTCCTCGCGATGGCGCACGCGATCCGCCGGCACGAGTTCGTGGCACTCGGCACAGCGAACATGCGGGCTGGCGGAATCACCGGGCGATAACGTGCCCTCGGCCACGTTACGGAACCTCCTTGCGGAAAGAAGGCTCCGGCGGGACGAAAGTTCCGGGCGCGTTTAATCCGCGTTGCTCAAATGGCAGAGCACGTAATCGCTCGCGCCGCCGGAATTGGCGAAGGGCAGGAGCAGCATGTGATAGTTATGCGGGCCGCGCGCGCCGTTGAAGGCGCACTTTGTCTCCATTGCCTTGCCGATGCGCGCGACCTGGCGCGAGCAGGAGAGGATCCAATCCGTTACCATGCTGGTGAATTCAACAACACCGGTGAGACGGCTGAGCCGTGCGATCTGCGGCATCGCTGCCTGATCCGCGCCATAATTCACCATCACCGTATCAGGCCAGCTGATCGCGATGCGCGTGCGATCGAGGCTGGAGAAGAACGGCAGCTCGCGGCCGGCGCGCAACTCATCCCAATAATAGATGAGATCGTCGGTGCTGCGCAGATCGTCGTAGGGCAGCGGCGCCGCGCGCGCGACCTCGGGTGCGGCAGCGGGCAGCGCCGGCTGCGGCTCGGGCACGGGCGGAGGTTCTGGTGCGAAATAAGGCTCGGGCAACGCGACAGCGCGGCGCACGACCTCGGGCGCGGCAGCAGGCAGCGCCGGCTGCGGCTCGGGCTCGGTAGGAGGCTCGGGCGCAACATAAGGCTCGGGCAGCGCAACGGCGTAGTGCACGACGTCAGGAGCCGCAACAGGCAATGCGGGCATCCCGGGCTCGGGAGCCTCAGGCGCGAAAGCAGCGAGCGGCGGGAGCGATGGTACAGCCGCTATCGTCGGCGCGGTGGCAGGTGTCGCTCCCTGTACTTCCGGCGCGACGGTCGCCGGGGCCGACGACTGAGGCGCTTTGCTTTTCGGCCGCCGCCGCTTCAGCTTATCGGTGAGATCGCCCCGCTTGGCACTTTTCCCTGCGGCGCGATCGATGCGGCGAATGTCGATGAGGCTCAGCGCCGCGGCGTCGCTCACCTTTGCGCTGCTGGCAATCGTTGTCGGTTCGGTCATCAGCTTCCACTGCGCTGGCAGCAATCGCTGCTGATCGCGCTCCCGCCTTGGATGCAGGGGCAAGGGTCGTGGAGATAAGCCGGCAGCACACGCTTGAAATAGTGGTCGAGCGCCTCCGTCAGGATCACCTGCCGGCTCTTGCCGAGATGTGCCGAAGCGAGCCGCAATCGCAGCCGCTCTTTATCATCGACCCGTAACGTAATGCGGCTGGGTGCTGTGCCGACAGGCAGTAGCTCCGGCGCGAATGCAGGCCCGGATTCGAAAGTAGGCCCCGGCCATGTGACCGGCGCGACCGGCTCGATCGGCTGACTATCGCGTGTGTCGTGCGCGGCAATCGTGCGCGTCGCGAAGCCGAGGCGTTCGCTCATCGGCTGAGCCAAGCCGCGGCTCGGCTGAGCGTTGCCCTTGGTGACGAGCAGCGCGGCACTGAGCGATGCTGCCGGCGCGGCGCTCACAGAGCCACCTGCGCGGCGACATCTTGGGGCGCGAGCGCATCTGCGAGCGACGACCGCGAATCGCGGTTGAGGCGCTGACTGACATATTCCCAGAGCGAGGCGATCTCCTCGGCACTGCGCGCCTCACCTTTGAGTTCGCCGACGGTGCGGCCATCGATCATGCTCGCGGCAAACCCGGTGCGCTGATGCAGGATGACCGGCGCGAGCGTGCCGTGCTGCGACAGAGCCATCACCGCTTCATTGGTGATGCGCGCGCGGGGCGTTGCCGCGTTGATAACGAAGATCAGCGGCTTGCCGGCACGCTCGACCAACTCGACCGTGGCGCCGGCGGCGCGCAGATCATGCGGGCTCGGCCGCACGGGAATGACGACGAGATCGCAGAGCTCGATGACATCGCCGATCGTCGCTTCGATCGCGGGCGGCGTGTCGATGATGAGGAGCTTCATGCCGAGTTCGCGCAACTGATCGATATCCTGCTTCAGCGTCGCGGCGGTGGTGCGGGCAAAACACGGCGTCTCGGCTTCGCGAGCATTCCACCAAGCGGAAAGGCTGCCTTGCGGATCGGTGTCGATCAGTGCGACCGGCGACGCGCCCGCCTGCTCGGCTTGAACCGCGAGATGGCCCGCGAGCGTCGTCTTGCCCGAGCCGCCTTTTTGCGAAGCAATTCCGATAATCTGCATCACTCTCTCCAAGATCGCATCGACGGCGTCACGTCGCCATCGACAATAGACGCCGTTGTCGCCGTTGCACGATACGCGAGGTTACTAATGATTGGTATAATGATCGCCGCGCTTTTAGCGACGGATCACGCGAGTTTCGCGGCGAATTTCGCCAGTACTGAAAATGCTTTGATTAAGGTTACCGCGGGTAAACTCTTTTCCGCGATATCTGTTCGTTATTTTGGCAGAAACTTCTCAGTATAAAGCTTCGACATGTCAGGCTCGCTGTCGAGCAGCTTCAGCTCGACGAAAGAGCTTTTGAGCGTCGCAAGGGATTCCGCATCGAAGCGGCAATCCTTTACATACATGTCGATCACCAGATCGTATTCTTGCGACATCACATCTTCGCTGAAATTCGTGATCTTGACTTTCGATCTTCACCGTCTCGGCCTTGTGGGCGCGCATATAGGCGACGGTCTCGATCCAGCCGGCGAGGAAGGCGCGGATCGCATCGGGATTTTTGGCGGCGAGATCGTTGGAAGCGAAGAGCGCGCCCGAAGCGACGTTGCCCTCGTAGCCCGCGACCGTCGTTAGGAGCCGCCCCTCCTTGGTTTTCTCCATGGCGATGAATTGCGAGGCGCTGCCGATCGAGGCGTCGATCTGATGCGTCTTGAAGGCTGCGAGAGTCGGAGCCGCGCCGCCACCGATCGCGATCGTGGTCACACCGGTCTCGCCCCAGCCTTTCTTGCGCGCGAGCACATGGCCAGACCACTCGCTGAACGATCCCGGGCTCGAGACGCCGATCCGCTTGCCCTTCAGATCGTCGAGCGTTTTGATTGCCGAATCCCAGGGCACGCCAATGCCGAGGAACGGCGCCGGCGCGGTGCTTTCGCAGATCGTCATCATTGGCGCGCCCTTGGCGACGAAGGCCATCTCGGTCCCGGCGCCGTCGCCGATATCGATACTGCCGGCGACGAGGGCTTGCGCCATCTTGCTGCCGCCGCCGAAATCCTGGATCTTCAGCGTGAGCCCGTGCTTTTTGAAAATCCCGAGCTCGTCGCCGACATTGACGGGGATGATCGCGTCGGACGTCGCGTTCGCCTTGCCGACGGAGAGCGTCGTGTCGGCAGATGAGGGAGGCGGCGAGGCCAGGAACAATGCCAAGGCGATGATGACTGCTGTGGCGCGGTATTGTGGCTTCGCGATCATGCTGCTTCCCTCCCGTTCCGCGCTCTGTTTGCCGGCGCAATACCGTGACTGTAGCTCAGTCTATGGGCGCGTGGGAATGCATGGCTATTTACGTCAAAGCTTAGGCAAAAGCGTCATGGTGTCTCACTAATTGTTGCCGCGGCAATACGCGAAAAACCGCCCTGTGCTGCTCATCCCGCTTTCCTTTAACGACTTCATAAGGGGCTTTAACGACTTCATAGAGCGCGCGATGTGATTCAGCGCGGGGCCTTGTCGCCCGAGTGCGAGGCGAGAAGCGGGGACTATATGTAGTTGTTGCGCAAGAAGCACGAGCCGCAGCCGGCGAACCATCCCGCGGAGCCGCCGAGAGCCGAGGCAAGTCGACGCGCCGCTGGAGCCGACGTCGCAAGCCGACACGCCGAATGTGTCGCGAATTCGCCTGCCGAAGCGCTGCCGGCTTGCTTGTTACCGCGATCTCCGAGCAAGCGCCCGCTGATCGAGAACAACCGCCGTCCGAAACCGCGAGCCAGCAAGAGCGTCACCTGCGTATCGCCATCGGTATCAGCTTTCGCGGCGAGATCGCCGGGTGCGATCGTCTGGTGATCGATGGCGCGTTGAGGGCGAGATCAAGGACGTGCCGGCACTTCGCGATTTCGGATGGCGGACGCTTCAAAGGCATCGCCGTCACCGCGACTGCCGACATCGCCGGCTCCTGCACCGGCTCGCTGACGGTGCAGGAAAAGCTTTTCATCGCGCGCACCGCCTGCGTGTCTCGGCTCGGTGCGCTACGGCCGTCTCGCGATCGACGACGGCGGCGAGCTCGAAGGCGAGGTCGGTCGCTTGAGAAGCCGAAGGCGAATGCCAAGCGCCCGTAACGGCGGCCGCGACTGATCAAGCACCGGCAAGGCGGCGGTAGGCCGACACGCGACCCAGCGAGGAAAGCGCCGTCGCCGAGCCGGTTCCGAAGGTGCGGGTTGCGGAAGCGGAGGCGATAAGCATCGGGCGGAGGTCGCCGAGATCGAGCGCATGTTCGCGGCGGCCATGGCGGCGCGTGACCTGTCGCGCTTCGACGAGGCGGAATCGTTGTTCAAGGCGGTGATCGCGAAAGTCGCCGGACCATGCCGCGTCGCTCGCCAATCTCGGCAAGCTCGCGCGGCAGCGCGGCGATCGCGCCGAGGCGCTTTCCTATTTCGAGGCCGCGGCCAAGGCCGATACCGCAAAATGCCTGGGCGCGCTGCGATGCTGCTGCAATGCTGCATGAACTCGCGCGCACGGCCGAGGCGAAAGCGATCTACAAATCCGTTCTCGAAGCCGATCCGAAGCATGTCGGCGCGTTGAGCGGTCTCGGTCAGCTGGCGAAGGAGCGGGGCGAGAAGGTCAGCCGCGCTTGCCCATTTCGAGGCGGCCGTCGCGGCCGATCCGAGCCAATCCCTGGGTGCGTTGCGATGCCGCCAATATGCTGCGCGAGCTTGGGCGACACGACGACGCCGAAGCGATGTTCAAATCCGTGATCGAGGCTCATCCCGAACATGTCGGCGCGCTGACCGGGCTCGCTCGTCTCGCGCGCCAACGCCGCGATCGGGCCGGCGCGCTCGGCTATTTCGAGGCCGCGGCCAAAGCCGATCCTGACAATCTCTGGGGGCGCTGCGATCTCGCGAATATCCTGCGCGAGCTGTCCCGCTTCGGTGAGGCCGAGGACGATGTTCAAAACCGTGCTCGAGACCGCATGCGGAACATGTCGGCGCGCTGACCGGGCTCGGCCATATCGCGCGCCAGCGTGGTGAGATCGACACCGCGCTCGGCTATTTCGAGACAGCGGTGAAGGCCGATCCGAAAAATCCCGACCTGCGTTGCGAGTTGGCAACGGCGTTGCGCGAAGCAGCGCGCTTCGATGATGCGGAGCGCATGCTCGAAGCCGTGATCGAGACACATCCGCAGCACGCACCGGCGTTGATCGGTCTCGGCCATTTGGCGCGGCAGCGTGACGATCGCGCCGCGACGCTGCGCTGGTTCGAGGCGGCGATGACAGCCGAGCCCAAGGATATTTCGATCCGTGTCGAATTTGCACGCGTGCTCCGTCAGCAGGGCGAATTCGCCCGTGCGCGGCAGATCATCGAAGAAAACGTCCTCGACGACGCGCTCGGCGCCGCGACGGCAGGAGGCTCGTTGATGCTGGCTGATAACGGACATGCGCCGCCGGAGATCGCGCTTGCCGAATCTGCCGGGTCTTCCGATGTCCTATCCGGCGCCGGCGGTGATCGCGGAGGATACGCGTCGCGTCTTCGTCGATCACGGTCTCACCTTGCGGGGCGAGTTCAGCGGTTGCGATCATCTCGCGATCGCCGGACATGTCGAATCCGATGTGGTGTTGCGTATCCTCGATGTTCTCGAGCATGGCAGCTTCAAAGGCGGCGCGAGCGCAGGCTAAGCGCTACATCGCCGGTCGCTATGAAGGCACGCTGACGGTCGAGGAGACGCTTGTCGTCGGGCCAGCCGCTCATATTTTCGGCTCGGTGCAATGCGGCAAGCTGCGGCTCGAAGAGGGCGGCAAGATCGAAGGTGACCTTCGCGTCCTCGCCGAGGAAGCGACGGAAGCGCAGAAGCCGGAAGACGACCCGGCGCCCGAGGCGCCGCTCCGCGATGCCGCTCCGGGCATGGCAGAGGATGCGACGGAAAAGCACGGGGTGCTGCCGAGCCTCGATGAGGCCGAGGCGACGTTCAAAACCGTCCTTGATCGCCATCCGGATAATCTCGGCGCGCTGGCCGGTCTCGGCCATCTCGCACGGCGTCGCGGCGATCGCGCAGAGATGCATAAATATTACGCGGCGGCGCTCGCGCTCGAGCCGATGAACGTCACCCTCCGGGTCGAAGTCGCACGCGCCTTCAAGGAGCAGGGCGAGGTCGCTCTCGCGCGGCAAATTCTCGAAACTCTGCTGACCGAGCAAGGGGGATCGCCGCCCGACGCCTCGCTCGCGGGGTAAGACGAGAACAACAGCGCGTGCTATGGTCGATGGGTCCGATCATAACCCTGCGGTTATGGCGGTAGTCGCAGCAAGAATTTTGCTTCGCGTTGTCCGTCGCTTAGAAAATAAAAATTGTCGCATCGGAGCCGGCGCCTGGCCGGGTCGGGTGCTGCCGCGATCTGGTTCGCGGAAAGGGAAGGGGAAGGTTCGTCATGCTGTCTGCCGAAGAGAACGCGCTGCTGTGCCGCATCGAAGGTGATGCGCCGATGGGCCGGATGATCCGCCGCTATTGGATCCCCGCGGCCTTGAGCGAGGAAGTCGCGGCCGATGGCGCGCCGCGGCGCGTGCGGCTCATGGGCGAGGATCTGATCGTCTTCCGCGACAGCCGCGGACAGGTGGGGCTGCTCGAAGAGCTCTGCCCGCATCGCGGCGCATCGCTGTTTCTGGCGCGCAACGAGGAATGCGGCTTGCGCTGCCTTTATCACGGCTGGAAATTCGACGTGAACGGCAAGGTGCTCGATATGCCGGCCGAACCCGATGCCAACGGCATGATGGAGCGCGTGCGGGCCATGTCGTATCCGGTCCGCGAGTTCGGCGGAATCATCTGGACCTATATGGGCGCGAAAGGCGCGGAGCCGCCGCCGCTCGATTTCGAATTTGCGCAATACCCGACCGAGAACATCGTCCACATGAAAGCGCGGCTCGATTGTAATTGGGTGCAGACACTCGAAGGCGTGATCGACTCGTCGCATACCAATTATCTCCACGGCGATACATTCAAGCCCGCGGCCGGATTCCTCGCATCGACCTATCGCGGCGATTCGCTGCTGGTCGATCGGCCGTCGAACGACGGCAAGCCGCGCTACGAGATCGAGAACACGAATTACGGTTTTCGCTACGCCGCGATCCGCAAGCCGCTCGCCGACGCCGACAAGAACAGCTACGTGCGCGTGGCGCTGTTCGTCGCGCCGTTCTACGGCCTCTTCCCGGGTCAGGAAGGCTGGGGCAGCATGCAGGCTTTCGTGCCGGTCGATGACACGCATACGATGCTCTACTTCACGCGCTACAACATGAGAGGTCCGGTGAGCGCCAAGGAGCGGGAGCGTCAGCTTCGCCTGGAGCGGCTTCGTGCCCGGTGTCGATGTCGACGCGGACGGGCGCAAGTTCCGCAACCGCGCCAATGATTGGCTGCAGGATCGTGAGGCGATGCAGGCGGGCACGTCGATGTCGGGCATTCGCGGCGTCCAGATGGAAGACGCGGTCGTGCAGGAAAGCATGGGGCCGATCTACGACCGGGGGAAAGAGCATCTCGGCATGTCGGATATGGCCGTCGTGCGCATGCGTCGCCTGATGCTGCAATCGGTGCACGACTTCATCGACAGCGGCAAGGCGCCGCTCGGTCTGCAAACGCCCGTGAATTACAAGAAGCTGCGCGCCGAAGAGGCGATTGTGCCGCTCGACACGCCGTGGCAGAAATTGTGCCGGTTGGGCGAACCGCAGCCGGCATAAAGCCGGGAATTCGAGGTGTGACCGTGAGGCTACGACAGCTCATTTTATTAACCGCGTTCGCTATCATGCTCGCCGGCGGCACCGCACACGCGGCGCAGAAGCTGACGATGAATTACACGACTGGCGAATTGGCGACGGCCTTCATCGCCAAGGACGAGGGCTTCTTCGCCAAGCACGGGCTCGATGTCGATCTGGTGGCGGTGACGCAGAATTCGAATGCCCCGGCGGCGCTGGAATCGGGCTCGGTACAGGTCGGGATGATTCAGGTCGCCAATCTTCTGCAGTTGATGGATGGCGGGCTCGACTTCGTCGCGCTCGCCGGCGGCGCGGGCAACGAGAAGAACGTCACCAAATTCGCCGTCGTGGTGCGCAGCGGCCTTGACGTGAAGGATGCGAAGGACCTGATCGGCAAGAAGGTCGGCGTGCCGGGGATCGGCGCCAGCATCGACATTTTTTTCCGCAACTGGCTGCTCAACAACAAAGTCGATCCGGCGAAGGTCTCGATCGTCGAGACGACCTTTCTCGCGATGGCCGATAATCTCAAAGCCGGCAATCTCGATGCGGTGACGCCGCTCGAGCCGTTCATTACCCGCATCACGTCGCAAAAGATCGGCTACGAGCTCTTCAATCTCATCGACCTGCTGCCGCGACCGAAGGTCGGCGCGCTGCTCTTCGCGTCGACGCGCGACTGGGCGACGAAGAACGCATCGACGATCCCCGAGTTGCGCGCCGCGATCACGGAAGCCGATGACTTCATCCGCGCCAATCCCGACAAGACCCGCGTGGCGATCAATAAATATACGCATGTGCCGATGCCCATCCTCGACAGTTTGCCGGTGCCCGCGGTCGACCCCGAAATCCGTAAGGACGATCTCGATTTCTGGGCGGGGATGATGGAGCGCCTGCATATGCTGCAGAAAAAGCCCGATACGGCAAAGCTGATCTGGAAGTAGGCCAGGGCTGTTCAGCGCTCTAAGCTCCGGCTTCATTGACACGCAGCCGGGGTGAACGCGATGAAAGACCGGAACATGGCCGACGCGCCGCTCGTCCTCGCCAAGACCGGCTGGGTCTATGCCGGCGGCCACGTCGAGACCATCGACAGCAAGCAATACACCGTCGGTCAGATTTATGCCGAATACATGATCCCGGCGGAGCGGCGCTCGCCCTATCCGGTGATCATGGTGCATGGCGGCACGATGTCCGGCACCAATTACACCGGCACGCCGGACGGGCGCGAGGGTTGGGCACAGAATTTCGTGCGCGCCGGCTATGCGGTCTACGTCGTCGATCAGGTCGGCAAGGGCCGCTCGGCTTATTTTCCGAGCCTCTACGGCCCGAAAGCGGCGACCGACATGTCGAACAACCAGTCGCGCTATGTCGCGCAGGGAAAATTCAAGCTGTGGCCGCAAGCCCATCTGCACACGCAATGGCCGGGCGACGATTCGCCTCGATGCGCCGGCGGTGCAGCAGCTCGTCGCCTCGCAGCTTCCCTCGATCAAGGATTTCCACCGTCAGCAGGAGCTCAACACCGCCGCGCTGGTCGCGCTGATCGACAAGATCGGCCCGTCGATCTTGATGGTGCATTCGCAAGCGGGCGCGTTCGGCTGGCCGGTCGCCGATGCGCGGCCCGACAAGGTGAAGGCGCTGCTTGCGATCGAGCCGAACGGGCCGCCCTTCTATCCGGTCTCGTTCGTCGGGGCGCCCAATTGGTTCCAATACAGCGACACGATCGCGCTGCGCTACGGCATCACCGATGTGCCGCTGAGCTATGACCCGCCGGTGAAGGATCCGTCCGAGCTGAAGATCGTGCAGCAGGAGAAGGCCGACGGCCCCGATCTCGTGCGCGGCTATTCGCAAGCCGAGCCGGCACGCCGCCTGCCCAATCTAAGGAAGATGCCGATCCTCGTCGTGACCGCCGAGGCGTCCTATCACGCGCCTTACGATCATTGCACGGTGAACTATCTGCGCCAGGCCGGCGTCGAGCCGCATTGGATGAAGCTCGCCGAGCACGGCATTCGCGGCAACAGCCATGTGCTGATGATGGAGAAGAACAGCAAGGAGATCGCCGATCTCATCATCGCCTGGACGAACAAGGTGATGGGATAGAGCTGCGCTCCCGTCGGTTGCTAAGTGCCAATCGCAATGGGCGTTACCGCCCTGAGAAGGCTTAGGCGCGGCAGGGTTGGCCCCGGATGATCGTAACGCCCCCGACCGTTTCACGGCAGGCCGGGAGTTGAGCGAGAGGCGTGGGTGCCGGTGCGGCGATCTCGGCCGGCGTTGCGGGGGGTAGCGGCACGGCTGTCGTTCCGTCGTACCAGGTGTCGAATGGAACGAGCACCAGTGACTCGAGGCGATGCTGTTTCCGGCGGACGCGGTGATGCTCGGCCCGAGGATCGCGCATCCCGACGTGCCTCTGCACGACAACGGGCGCGCGAAACGAGAAAGTTGTCGCGCGCTCGGCGCCGTTTGTCGGCGCGGCGCAAACGATGACGCCTACGGCCATAAGGGCGAGAGATGTCTTGGCTCGCATAGCTCGAATCCCGAATGACGCTGGCCGACGCACCCCGCACGACAGCTCGGTCGATTTCTCCACGTTGGCCGGCGATGTCGCCGGTTCGATCGCATATATCTGGGTAGCTCAGCTCAAAAACCTAAGCGATTGATTTTATTGGCGTCCCCTGGGGGATTCGAACCCCCGTTACCGCCGTGAGAGGGCGGTGTCCTGGGCCTCTAGACGAAGGGGACCGCGCGATTCGTCCGTATACCGGCAGGCTCCGAAGCTGGCAAGGGCCGGAAGGCCGACCAGCGCGCTCTGCGGCACACGCCGCAGCGATCTCAGTCGCGGAAATTCACATATTGCAGCGGTTGATCGAGCTTCAGTCCGCGCACCAGCGCGATCGCGTCTTGCAAATCGTCGCGCTTCTTGCCCGAAATCCTGAGTTCATCCCCCTGGATCGCCGCTTGCACCTTGAGCTTGCCGTCCTTGATCGCGCGGACGATGCGCTTGCCGAGTTCCTGATCGATGCCTTGGCGCAGCGCGACGGTCTGGCGCACGCTTTGCCCGGCGGCTCTCTCCGGATCCTTGAAGTCGAGCGCGCCGGGATCGACCTTGCGTCGCACCATGTGCATGCGCACCAATTCCTGCACCTGGCGCAGCTTCAGCTCGTCGTCGGCAAGGATGGTGAGCGCGCCTTCCGCGCGCGCGACCGAGGATTTGCTGCCCTTGAAATCGAAGCGGGTCGAGATTTCGCGCGCCAACCCGGCGAGCGCATTGTCGACCTCGGCCAGATCGAGCTTGGAGACGATATCGAAACTCGGCATGACCACCTCGCGACGGAACGCTTTCGTGCCCGCTATATAGGCTCCAACCCGAAATTCGCCCAATCCAAAATTTGTACTAGGGACTTGCCCCCGAGGCCCGGCGAATTTTGCGTGGCCACGCGCTTCGTTTACGCTTCGTAAACGATGGAACCGCAGGATGCGAGGCATCGTTTCGCGTCTTTAAGGCATTCATCCCATGACAATTATCGCTCTGCCGGGCGCGCGCGCCGCCGCGGAGCCACCCGCGGTTGTCCGCCTATCGCCGGGCAGCGCACGCGAAGTCTGGGCCGAGCGCCGCCGCGCTTTGGAGCGGAGCGGGCGCTCGTGCAATCCCGACGGCCATCATGGCGGCTGGCAGGGTCACGCCTTGCATGCCGCCGCCTTTGGCTTCGCCTGGGTAACGCGATTGATCGGCATCTATGCCCGCGGCCGGCGCAACGCGCTATCGCCGGTGTTGGTCGAGCGCGAATTCACCTGCTCCGATTTGCCCGCCGCTTTCGACGGTTATCGCATCTTGCAGATCAGCGATCCGCATCTCGATTGCCTGCCCGAGCTCGCCGGCATCGCGCGGCGCCTCGTCAGCGGCGTCGATGTCGACCTCGTCGCGATCACCGGCGACATTCATGGCTCGCCGCGCGCGCCGATGGCGCACTCGACGATACCGCTTGCCGGTCTGCTGACCGGTCCCAAGGTGCGCGACCGGGTCGTCGCCGTGCTCGGTAACCACGATCCCGCCAACATGGTCGATGCGCTGGAGCAGGTCGGTATCGCCGCGCTGATCAATGAATCGCTGGTGATCGAGCGCGGCAGCGAGCGTCTGGTGGTGACGGGGCTCGACGATGTTCATCGCTTCTACACGTCGGCGGCGAAACAGGCGCTGCGCAACGCGCCGGCGGGATTCCGTGTCGCCTTGGTGCATTCGGCGGAAATCGCCGACCACGCCGCGGCGGCCGGGTTCGGTCTTTATCTCTGCGGCCACACCCATGGCGGGCAGATTTGCTTGCCCAACGGCCGCTCGCTCTTCACGCGGCTCCGGCGCTGCCATTTCGGGGCGCGGGGAGAGTGGCGCGCGGGTGCGATGATCGGCTATACCAGCAACGGCCTCGGTGTCGGCGAAGTGCCGTTGCGCTTCAATTGCCGGGGCGAAATCGCCGTGATCACGTTGCGACGCGGACGACCGGAACTTCGCCGCTCAAAGATGCTTGGTTCATGATGAAACTCGCGCGATATGCTGCCGGCCTCGTGTTGTTGGCGGCGCTGTTCTATTTCCGGCTGATCGATTTCGACGAGTTGCGCAAGGCGCTGGCGCATCCCGGCCTTCTAACGCTGACTTGGCTGCTTTGCGTGCTGACGATCCCCATCGCGGCGCTGCGCTGGCACATCCTGCTGCGCTCGCAGGGCCTCGAGCTTCATCTCTGGCATACGATGCGGATCGTCGCGATGGGTGCGTTCTTCGCGACTTTCCTGCCGGGGTCCGCGGGCGGCGACCTGGTGCGCGGCGTCTATATCTATCAGGCCTCGCATGGCCGCCGGACCAGCGCGCTCTTGTCGATCTTCATCGACCGGCTGATCGGTCTCACCGCCTTCGTGATCTTCGGCGTCGCCGCCACGCTGACGCGGCCGGCCTCGGGCTACGGCATTTTCGAATACAGCATCTTTGCCTTCGGCGCTTTGTTTGCGCTCGGCATCGTCGTGCTCTTCGTCTTTGGGCATCGGATTGCCCAACTCGTTAATCCCCTGTTTGCCGGGCGCTCGCAGCGGATCGCTTCGATCATCGACGATGCCGGCGAAGCACTCCACGAATATGCGCGGCAATGGCGCAGCGTACTGTTTTGCCTCGCGATCTCGCTGCTCATCGTTTTCATCATCGCGGTGACGGTGGTGGTGATCGCCGACGCGACCGAATTCGGCGGCTTGAGCCCTGTCGAATACGGCATCGCCGGCGTCTACGCGATGATCGCGAATAGCCTGCCTTTCACGCCGGGAGGGCTCGGCATCGGCGAGGGCGCTTTCGCCTCCGCCTGCGTCGCGCTCGAGCCGACGATCACCGGCATCCCTTACGGCACGATCTTCCTGGTGCTGCGCTGCGTCGTCGTGCTTTCGACCCTGCCCGGGCTGATTGTCTATCTTTTCTATCCCCAGCGCGCGACCTTGCTCGCGCCCGCGAAAGCCAATCCCTAGATCGGCGTGGCAACCAGCCGGATCTTCCTCGCGACCGCCGGCGCCGCCGGTGCGATCTCCGTCGCCGTCGATGCCGCGGCCGCGCATCTTCTCGCCGGGGATTCCTATCGTCTTGGCCTGGCCGAGACCGCGTCGCGCTATGGCCTGATCCACGCCGCGGCACTGCTCGCGCTTGTCTTCCTGATCGAGCGCGGCGGCTGGCTGCGCGCCGCAGGTTGGTGCTTCATCATCGGGATCCTGCTGTTCTGCGGCAGCCTCGATCTGCTCGCTGCCGGCGCGCCGCCGATCATTGCGCGCGCCGCACCCTGGGGCGGCACGGCATTCATCCTCGGCTGGCTTGCGGTCCTGGCGGCGGCGCTGCGCCCAAAGAGCGCCTAGCGCATCGACGCCGGCACGCTGATGCCGGCCTCTTTATAAAAACGCAGCGCGCCCGGATGCAGTGTGACGCCGAGCGTTGCGACCACCTCGCCGGTCACCGCGTGCCAGGCCGCGTTCTTCTCGCCAAGCGGGCCCAGCTGCGACCAGAAGGCCTTGGTCAGTGCATAGGCGGCGGCGTTGCTCATATGGCGCGTCGTGTACATTCCGACGGGGATGGCGACGGTCGCGACATCCTCATCGAGGGTGGGATAGGTACCCTTCGGAAGCGTCTGCGGAATGATGCTGTCATCGGTTGCCACCATTTTCGCGATGACCGCCGGCGGTAGGCCGAGGAAGCGGATCGGTGTCGCCTTGGCGATGTCGGCGACCCGGGGAATCGGGAAGCTGCCGGCCATGGCGAGACCGCTCACCTTGTTGCTCATCACCGCGTCGGGCGCGGCAGCGACGTCGATATCGAGGAGCTGGGTCTTCTTCTCGATGCCCAGCACCTGAAGCGCGCTGAGCGTGATGCGCTGGCTGACGCTGCCATTGGCGCCGGGCACGAAAGTATGGCCGGCCAAGTCGGCCATCGATGAGACGCCGCTGTCCTGGCGCACGATCCAATGCACGGTCTGCGCCGGCAGCGGGAAAAGCGCGCGAATGTCGTTATAAGCGCGGTTGTGCTTGAAAGGCTGCGCGCCATGGCGGGCGCGCATGACGACGCTGCGCGAAGCGGTGAAGATCGTATTCGGGCCGTCTTTCGGTGCATCGATGACATTCTGCACCGTGCCCTGGCTTTCTTTGACGTCGAGCGCGAAAGCGCCGTTCGTCGCGAGCGCAATCGCTTCCGAGAATTGTCGCGCGAGCGGGAAATTGGGGTTGTCGGCCTTGCCCGCGCGCACCGAGACCTGAGTGGTTTTCTCCTTGGCCCCTTTCGCCGGTGTTTTGTTCGCGGCTTCGGCACGGCCATGGGCGAGCAGCAGAAGGATCCCGCACGCCAACATCCAAGCGCTCGCCGCTCGTCCGCGTCTTAGGATCACGCCTCGCCACCTGTTCTCGTTATGCTTGCGCCGCGGAGATGTTGCGGCACGGCCCGAAAAGTCACTCGCTATACCGCTGCTGTCATCGCCCGGCAAGCAGGATGATCTGCCGCGGCGCTCGCAAACGCGTGAGCGGCGGAGTCGCGCTCTTAGCAAGCGACGCTATGCTCAGGGCGATGACCCAAGCCTGCCTTGGACGCGGCGTTTCGGTCCCAGGTCGGCGAAATTGCGCGTATCGGGACCCGGCCGAAGCGTTCCTGCCGCGGCGATAGAAAGCGGGAGATGTTCATGGCGACGCTGCTTTTGACCCACGAAGCTTGTCTGGCGCACGATCCAGGGCCGCGTCACCCCGAATCGCCGGCGCGGCTCAAAGCGGTGCTGGCGGCGCTGGCCGTGCCCGCCTTTGCGAACCTCATGCGGCGCGCGGCGCCCAAAGCGAGCCTCGAGCAGATCGCGCTGGTCCATCCCGGCGATTTCGCCACGCGCATGCTCGCCGTCGTGCCGAAGCAAGGCTACGCCGCGATCGATGCCGATACCGTGCTCTCGCCCGGCTCGGGTGAGGCGGCGCTGCGTGCCGCGGGCGCCTGCATCGCCGCGGTCGATGCGGTGATGAAAGGCGAGGCGCAAAATGCATTTTGCGCCGTGCGCCCGCCCGGGCACCACGCCGAGCCGTATCATGCGATGGGTTTTTGCCTGTTCAACAATGTCGCGATCGCGGCGATGCATGCGCGCCGCGTGCATAAGATCGAGCGCGTCGCGGTGATCGATTTCGATGTCCATCACGGCAACGGGACGCAAGCTGCTTTCGAGCAAGACGGCACGCTGCTCTACGCCTCGACGCATCAAATGCCGCTTTATCCCGGCACCGGCGCGGCGAGCGAGCGCGGCGTGGGCAATATCGTCAACGCGCCGCTGCGACCGATGAGCGGCTCGGAAGAATTCCGCAAGGTGTTTTCCACGATCATCTTGCCGGCGCTCGATGCCTTCGGTCCCGAATTCGTGATCATCTCGGCCGGCTTCGACGCGCATCGGGACGATCCGCTGGCGCAGCTGATGCTGGTCGAGGCCGATTATGCCTGGAGTACCGAGCGGCTGGTTGAGATCGCGAAGAAACACGCGCGCGGACGGATCGTGTCCTCGCTCGAGGGTGGCTACAATCTCGATGCCCTTGCCGCCTCGGCCGCTGCGCATGTTGCGGCGCTGATGACGGCCTAGCGGGGCGGCGCCCTCTCTCGACCTCCCCGCTTGCTCCAAAACGGGGCGGTCCCTACATTGGCCCGATGATTGCTGGTAGACATTGATGGCCGATTCTCAGGTCCCGGCCGATATCGCGGGGATGAGCTTCGAGACCGCGCTCGCCGAGCTGGAGACGATCGTCAAGCGTCTCGAGACCGGTAACGCGAAGCTCGACGACGCGATTTCCTCTTACGAACGCGGTGCGCTGTTGAAGCAGCATTGCGAGGCAAAACTGCGCGAGGCTCAGGTGCGCGTCGATCGCATCGTCATGGGCGCCGATGGCTCTCCCACCGTCGAGAAACTCTCACTTGACTGACTTATTCTGGTCTGCCGACACGCTGCTGACGGATGCGCTCGCCGATACGGTGAAGCTCACCGATGCGGCGCTCGACAAGCTGATCGTCATGCCCCAAGGCCTCGAGGCGCGCGTCTTCGATGCAATGCGGTACGCCTCGTTGGCGCCCGGCAAAAGGCTGCGGCCCTTTCTCGTCCTCGCCGGCGCGCAGCTCTTCTCCGTAGCACGGCGCAGCGCGCTGCAGGTTGCCTGCGCGATCGAGATGGTGCATGCCTACTCGCTGGTGCATGACGATTTGCCGGCGATGGACAACAGCGATCTGCGGCGCGGCCGTCCGACCTGTCACAAAGCCTTCGACGAGGCGACCGCCGTGCTTGCCGGCGATGGCCTGCTGACCATGGCTTTCGAGGTGCTGGCCGATCCCGATACGCATGGCGATCCCGCGGTGCGCTGCGAGCTCGTCGCCTCGCTCGCGCAGGCGGCGGGCTCCAACGGCATGGTCGGCGGCCAGATGATCGATCTTCTTGCCGAGCACCGCTCCGATCTCGACATCGGTGCGATCACGCGGTTGCAGCGCCTGAAGACCGGTGCGCTCATCGCTTTCGCCTGCGAGGCCGGCGCGATTCTCGGCAAGGCGCAGCAGGATTTACGCCTGGCGCTGCGCGGCTATGCGCATGATCTCGGCCTTGCCTTTCAGATCGCCGACGATCTCCTCGACGTCGAGGGCTCGTCCGCGGCCACAGGCAAGCCGGTCGGGGCCGACGCTGCCGCCGGCAAAGCCACTTTCGTCTCGATCCTCGGCGTCGAACGCGCCCGCGCCCAGGCATCGCTTTTGGTCAACCAAGCCGTCGCACATCTCGAACCCTTCGAGAATCGGGCCAGGCTGCTGCGCGACGTGGCGCGTTTCGTGGTCGATCGCCAAGCATGATGAAACGTCGCTCATTTTTATTCGCCGCTGCCGCGGCGCTGACAGTCGCGTGGCGGAGCGGCGAGAGCCGCGCCGCCGCGGCGACGCCCGCGGCGACGCTCAACGGCTTCTACGACACCCTGCTTGCCGTCATGAAGGAGGGACCGAAACTCGGCTTCGCCGGCCGGCGCCAAAAGCTCGCGCCGGCGATGATGCAGGCCTTCGACCTGCCGCTGATGACCAGGCTCGTGGTCGGCCTGCAATGGCCGAGCCTTTCGGCGGAGGATCAGAAACAGCTCGTCGCCGCCTTTTCCGACTTCAGCATCGCCACCTATGCGAATCAGTTCGATGATTTCTCCGGCGAGCGTCTCGAGGTCGATCCGAAAGCCGCGCCGGCGCCGGGCAATGACGTCATCGTCAAAACCAAGCTCATCCAGTCGAATGGCGAGCCGGTGCACCTCGACTATCTGTTGCGCCAAGAGCAGGCCGGGTGGCGCATCATCGACGTCTTCCTCAGTGGCACGATCAGCCAACTGGCGGCGCGCCGCTCGGAATTCAGCAGCATCCTGCGCGAGCAAGGCGCGCGCGGCCTGATCGCCGTTCTCAACGAAAAGACCAAGGCGCTCGCGAGCGGCAACGGCTGAAAACAAAAGCGCGGCTGATCAGCCGCGCTTGGGTTTTGGTCGGTTGAAAGCGCCGCTCAGCGCGGCGCCGGCATGTTCTGCGTCGGTCCGCCCGGCGCCGCTGACGGCGCTCCGGGATCCCTATAGAGTTCGTCCATCTCGTTCGAGGTGGGGGCCGCCTCGCCATGCCGCAACTCGGCGGCGCGGTGCTGACGGTAGAGGCTGCGAATCTCGGCGTAGAGGTCGATCGCGTTCTTCTGCAGTTCGTCGAGATTGCCCAGATTCTGCTCGCGCTGGTCGAGGCCTTCCGCACCCCAGCGCGAATAGGTCGCGACATCCGCGCCATAATCATAGGCGAGATAGGAGAACGGATCGGCGTAGCCATCCGCCACCATGCCGACGACATCGCGCGGATTAGACGGGCCGAGGATCGGCAGTACGAGATAGAAGAATTCAGGCACGCCGTAATGGGCGAGCGTCTGGCCGAAATCGCCAGATTGCTTTTCGATGCCCCAGCGCGTCGCGACATCGAACACGCCGCCGACGCCGACCGTGCTATTGAGTGCGAAGCGCTCGACCGTCCAGCCGGCGCGCTTGAATTCGGTCTGGAGCATGTCGTTCGCGAAGATTACCGGCTCGTGCAGATTGCCGAGGAAGTTGCGAACCGCATCCTTGCCTGGGTCGGGAACGACGTTGTGATAGACCTGCGCGAAGGGTTTGATCAGCCACTGGTCGACGAACATGTCGAAGGCAAAGATCTGGCGATTTATCGGCTCGAGCGGATCGTTGTTCGCCTCGAATTGAGCGCGGGACGCCGGATCGCTCGGCGGAGTGGCGCAAGCGCTCACCGCCAAAAGCGGGACGAGAGCGGTCAGGATTTTTTTTACGGGATTTGCGAGGTGCACGGTGGCGGCCAGGTGCTTTCGGTTTATCGTGGCTCGCGCGCCACATTTTACGGGTGGGTATCGTTTACGACCTAGGGCACGAATGCAACAGCAATTTCAACCTTCGGCCCTTTACCCGTCACCTTGCGGGAAGCGCCTCTAAAGAATGGTTAATTCGGCATGCAACTGCAAGTACTAGGATATCTTACCTGGTTATTGATCGCCGGTAGCGCCGTCGGCTGCCTCTACCTGTTGTATGCGTGCAACGCTGTCACAAAATTCTCCCAGCAGACCATGCCGCGCGCAGCGACCCAACCGGCGGTGAGCATCCTCAAGCCGCTACGGGGAGAGGATCCGGCGCTGGCCGAGAATCTGCGCTCCTTTCTGCGCCAGGACTATCCGACGCTCCAACTGGTCTGCGGCGTTGCCGATGCCGGCGATCCCGCGGCCGCGGTGGTACGTCAACTGATCGGCGAATTCCCGCAGGCGGATATCGCCCTGGTCGTCGATGCGACACAGCGGGGCACCAATCTGAAAGTCGCCAATCTGCGCAACATGTTTCCCGCGGTGAAGCACGATCTGTTGGTGCTGGCCGACAGCGATATGCGCGTCGGCGCGGATTATCTTGCCACGGTCACCGCGCCACTGGTCGCGGATGGCGGGGTCGGCCTCGTCACCTGCCTTTATCGCGCCAGTTCGGCGGGCGGGCTGTGGTCCGATCTCGCCTGCCTCCACATCAACCACGGCTTCCTGCCGCAGGCGGTGGTCGGCGAAGTCGCTCGGGCAAGGCGCCGGCTGCTTCGGCGCGACCATGGCGTTCGACCGTGCGACCCTCGTTGCGGCCGGCGGTTTCGAGGCGCTGGCCGATATGCTGGCGGATGACCACGCGCTCGGCCAAGCGGTGCGTAGGCTCGGGAAGCGGGTGGCGCTATCGCCGTATCTCGTCGACGATGTTGTCGCCGAGCGCGGCTTCCTCGGGCTGTTTCGTCACGAGCTGCGCTGGGCGCGGACGATTCGGCTGGTCGCGGCGGCGGGCTTTGCCGGCTCGGTCGTGACCTATCCCGTGCCATTGGCGCTGCTGGCGCTCAGCCTTGCTGCCGCGCCCCAGGCATCCGCGGCCATGCTGATCCTGGCGCTGGCCATCCGCGGGATCAGCGCGCGGCAGATCGACCGGGCGCTGCGGCTCAAAGCCGCGCCGCTCTGGCTTCTCCCCGCTCGGGATCTGTTGTCCTTCGGGGTATTTATCGCTAGTTTCCTCGGCCGGAGCGTTGCCTGGCGCGATCGCCGCTTCCGGATCGGTCCGGAGGGGCAACTCATTATTGTTCCAGAGAAATCGCGGTAATCCGGTAACGGGAAAAGCGGCATGATGAAGACCCTGTTTTTGCAGCCACCGTCTTTCGAGGGTTTCGATGGCGGCGCCGGCTCGCGCTATCAGGCGCGGCGCGAAATCCGCTCCTTCTGGTACCCGACATGGCTGGCCCAACCCGCCGCGCTGGTTCCCGGCAGCAAGCTGATCGACGCGCCTCCGGCCGAGCTCCAGCTCGGTCAGGTGCTGCCGCTCGCCAAGGAATACGAGCTTGTCGTGATGCACACCTCGACGCCGTCCTTCACCAATGACGTGAAGGTCGCGCAGGCGATGAAGGATGTGAATCCGAAGCTCAAGATCGGTTTCGTCGGCGCCAAGGTCGCCGTCGAGCCGACCGAAAGCCTCGAGGCCGCGCGCGTGCTCGATTTCGTCGGCCGCAACGAATTCGATTTCACGATCAAGGAAGTCGCCGACGGCCGCGCCTGGGGCGACATCGACGGCCTGAGCTATCGCGACGCCGCCGGCAGCCTTAGCCACAATCGCGAGCGCGCGATCCTCGAGGATATGGACCAGCTTCCCTTCGTGACCGAGGTCTATAAGCGCGACCTCAAGATCGAGG
Source organism: uncultured Alphaproteobacteria bacterium (assembly GCA_963731145.1). GTDB lineage: Bacteria > Pseudomonadota > Alphaproteobacteria > ATCC43930 > CGMCC-115725 > CAIKMD01. Next base: position 528,893 of record CAVSUX010000001.1, read on the forward strand.
ATTACTTCATCGGCTATCTGAAGCATCCCTATATCTCGATCTATACGGGGCGCGGCTGCAAATCGCGCTGCACCTTCTGCCTCTGGCCGCAGACCGTCGGCGGACATCGCTATCGCATGCGCAGCGTCGAGCATGTGATCGAGGAGATCCGTCTCGCCAAGCACTACTTCCCGCAGGTGCGGGAGTTCTTCTTCGACGACGACACCTTCACCGACAATCTGCCCCGCGCCGAGGCGATCGCCAAGGAGCTCGGCAAGCTCGGCGTGATGTGGTCGTGCAACGCCAAGGCCAACGTGCCGAGGAAGACGCTCGAAGTGCTGAAGGACAACGGGCTCCGCCTGCTGCTCGTCGGCTATGAGTCGGGCAATCAGCAGATCCTGCACAACATCAAGAAGGGCATGCTGATCGACGTCGCCAAGCGCTTCACCAAGGATTGCCATGAGCTCGGCGTGACTATCCACGGCACCTTCATCCTTGGCCTGCCCGGCGAGACCAAGGAGACGATCGAGGAGACGATCAAATTCGCCACCGAGATCAATCCGCACACGATCCAGGTCTCGCTCGCGGCGCCTTATCCCGGGACCTTCCTCTATAAGCAGGCGCTCGAGAATGGCTGGCTCGATGCCAAGCATGCGGAGCTGATCGACGATCACGGCATCCAGATCGCGCCGCTGCACTATCCGCATTTGAGCCACGAAGAGATCTTCGAGTCGGTCGAGACCTTCTACAAGCGGTTCTATTTCCGTGCCGGCAAGATTGCCTCGATCGTCGGCGAGATGGTGCGCAGCCCCGAGATGATGAAGCGCCGCCTGCGCGAAGGTGTCGAGTTCTTCCACTTCTTGCGCGAACGCGAATTAGCGCATTAAGCGCGCCTACCAAGCCTCGCGCGCGGCCATCCGGTCGAGGCGCGGGTGCATGACGGCACGCCAGAGCGGCGGCACGAGCGCCATCGCCATGGTTCCCGCATAGCCCAGCGGCAGCTCGGTCGCGGCTGCGTCGCGACCGAGACGGGATAAGCACGCGCGGGACTGCGATGGTGATCGCTGTGATGTCCCCCGTTCATCAATGCCCAATTGGTAAAGCATTGCGGGCGTTCCAGGAATAGACGATGCCCAAGGGTTCCGGCCGGCCGTTCGGCAGGATGCGCCGTTGCAATCCGTAATGAACCACGTAATTGAAAATCTCGAGGATGAATATCGCGACGGCGCTTTGGAGGGCGAAGAAGACCACCGCTTTGGCGCCTAAAGCGATAGCGATCGCAAGATAAAGCGCGCCTGAGATGACGGCCTAGCGATGGACGCGATTGGCGGCGAAGGAGCGTCCGCGTTCCCCGTCATATGCCGCGCAAAGCTGCCCGATGACGGAACGAAGAACGAACCGGTAAGCGCTTTCGCCGCGCCGGGCCGTAGCCGGATCGGCCATAGTTCCGGCCAGACGGTGATGCGTGCGGACATGCGATAGGCGGAAATGCATGTAGGTGGTGCTCGCGAGCATGGCCAAGCCGAGCGCCCGTTCGAACTCGGCGCGGACTGTGAATCATCTCGTGCGCCGCCAGCATCCCGAAAATTCCGGCAACCGTGCCGATCGCCAGCGCGAGGCTGATGAGCGTCGCGACACCAGCGTTCGCGCGCTCGGCGCCGATCGCGCCGAAGAGGGTGACGGCGATTTGGAGCGGAATGTACAGCCAGGGCAAGACGTGCGCGCGTTGACCGCACGCCTCGCCCGTAGCGACGGCAGGCGTTGTTCCGAATGCGACATCGAATACGGCGAAACACACGGCCAAGAGCGGCAAAGCCCCAACGAGCGCCGCTATCCCGAGGTTGCGAGCAACGGCGACGTAACACAGTGCGAAAAAGGGTGCGACATAAAATCGAATCATCGAGATGTTGCCTGTCGAAGCTTCGAGCGACGGATTCTCAAATGTTCGACGTCAGCATCGTTGCGTATCATCACAGCGTTGTGCTCTCGGCGACAAACCACAACATCGTGACATCGACGTCTCACGTATATTTGATGGTGAGATCGCGTCCTTATGCCGGATTGTGATGCTTATCTTTTCTTTCCGAAGAAGGTCATCGGCCGATCCGAGGAGCTGCGCATTTCCGGTTTGGGGCGTCGCAAAACCGTCGTGTTGATTCTGCTCGCGGCGTTTGTATCGCTCGGCGCCGGTTGCGCGACGCAACGGATCGCGACGAACGGCGTATCCTCATCGGATCCGGTCGCGGCGGAACGCGGCAACTATCTGGCGACCGCCGCCAATTGCGCCGGTTGCCATACCGATAGCGAACATAACGGCGCCCGTTTCGCCGGCGGCAAGGCGATCGAATCGCCCTTCGGCAGATATTACAGCCGCAACATCACGTCCGATCCGGTCCATGGCATCGGCGCGTGGAGCGATGCGGATTTTCTGACCGCGCTGCGCGCGGGGGTATCGCCCTCAGGGGCACATTACTTCGCGGCGTTTCCATTCGCGGCGTTCACCCTGATGACGGATCGCGACATTCTCGACATTAAAGCTTATCTTGCCACGGTGCCGGCATCGGCAACCGTCGATCGCGCACCCGACGCGTCATTCCCCTTTAATCTGCATGCGGCTATGGTGCCGTGGCGCGCGCTGTTCTTTCATGAAGGTCCTTTTGTGCCGATACGGGGGCAGAGCGGAGTTTGGAATCGCGGTGCCTATCTTGCGAGCGCAGTCGTTCATTGTGCGGAATGTCACACGCCGCGCAATTTCCTCGGCGGCTTGAAAAGCGATCGTGGCTTCAGCGGCGCGACGCTCTACGGGCCCGGCGATATCCATGCGCCGAATATTACCGGCGATCCGCGCGATGGAATCGGCACGTGGTCGGTCGCCGACGTCGAGGCGTTGCTCGATACCGGCATCACGCCGGCGGGTGACTTCGTATCCGGTCCGATGGCCGAGGTCGTCGACGGTACCGCTAAGCTGACCGCGGCAGATCGTCATGCCATCGCTGTCTTCGTGAAATCTCTGCCGCCACCGGCGACCGAAACGCATGACCGTCGTGCCGGTGGATAACGATGCGGTATCGATCCGAACCTGGGTTGGCTTCATCGCCATGTGCGTCGGCATGTTCGCCGCTGTGCTCGATATTCAGATCGTCGCGAGCTCGCTGCCCGAGATCGGCTTCGCGCTGCGGATTCCGACCGACCAGCTGAGCTGGGTTCAAACCGCTTACCTTATTGCGGAAATCATCGCCATCCCGCTGACAGGATGGTTGACGCGCCTCTTATCGCTGCGGGTGATGTTCGCTGTTGCCGCGGGCGGCTTTACCCTCGCCAGTGTGGGCTGCGCCATCAGCAACGGCTTTGCGCCGCTGATCGCCTTTCGCGTCCTGCAAGGTTTCTGCGGCGGCGCCATCATTCCCGCCGTGTTCACGTCGGTGTTCGTGCTCTTTCCGCTGCGCGTGCATGTGCGCGCGACGGCGATCGGCGGCTTCTTTGCGGTGCTGGCGCCGACGCTCGGCCCGGTGGTCGGCGGTTACATCACCGAGACCTTCTCGTGGCATTGGCTGTTCCTGATCAATCTCGTCCCCGGTCTCGTCGTGTCGATGCTTGTGCCGATGCTGCTCCGCACGACGCGCGGCGATCGCACGCTGCTGCGTCACGTCGATATCCTTAGCCTGGTGCTCGTTGCGTTCTGCCTGACAAGCCTTGAAGTTGTTCTGAAGGAAGCTCCGACGCGTGGCTGGGGCGATGGGTTGGTTCTGACGTTGATCGTCCTTTGCGCGGTCACGGGTACCGGCTGGATCGCGCACAGCCGTCGCCGGCGCGATCCCCTGGTGCGGCTGGACATCTTTCGCGATTTCTCGTTTGCCGTCGGCTGTGCCTACAGCTTCTTATTCGGCGCGGGACTCTATGGTTCGGTCTATCTGCTGCCGCTGTTTCTCGGTTATGTCCGCCATCACTCGCCGCTGGAGATCGGCACCATCATGTTGGTCAGCGGCGCGGCCCAGCTTCTCGCGGCGCCGATCGCAGCCCCGCTGGAGGCGCGGTATGATCGCCGCTGGCTCGCGGCCTTTGGCTACGGCATTTTCGGCGCGGGGTTGCTGGCCAATGGCTTTGCCACGGCTCAGACCGACTTCGATGGCTTGTTATGGCCGCAAATTTTGCGCGGGATCGGCGTGATGTTTTGTATCTTGCCGATGACGACCTTGGCGCTTGAGGGGCGGCCGGCAGACGCGGTGGCGGATGCGAGCGGCCTCTTCAACATGATGCGCAATCTTGGCGGTGCGATCGGCATCGCGATGATCGATACGATCCTTGAAACGCGTCCCGCCGTTCACGTTCAACAACTGATCGCGCGCTTGCAGGCGGGCGATCCCGATGCGGCGCGGCTGGTCGGTCTATCGGTCGAGCGCTTTCACAATGTACCGATAGGGCCGGTGGATGCGGCGACCCAGGAATTCGTTCGCCCGTTGGTCGAGCGGGCCGCCGCCGCGGCGAGCTTCAATGATGCGTATCGGCTGCTCGGGATACTGTTCATTGTCGCCGTGGCGTTGTTGCCGTTGTTGGTGCGTGCGGGCCGCGACGAGGGCGCTGTCGATTGAAGGACGGTCGCTATTCGGCGGCTCGTTCCGGCAGGTGCGCTTTCGCGTGCGCCCTTACGCCTTGGTCAGGACGAGGCGCCCGGCGGATGTCCGCTATCGACTGAAATGGGCACCAGCAACGACGCGAAAGCGACGTCGCCACTGAGACGCGCTGGTCTTCGTGGCCACAAGCCGCGACGGAGCGGACTGTCGCCCCTTCGATTTCTACAATTTTCTCGCGAAGCCTCGCGTCCGTTAAGGATACGCGCGCGGTCCGCTTGTTTATGAGTGCACATCCTAAACGGATCGCATGTCAGTCGCGCTTGTTCGGTGCCGGCCCCAGCAGCGCCGGCAGAAGGATAAAAGTGCAGAGAAGCGTGAAGGTGAGGGCGAGCATCAAGAGCTTGCCCATATCTGCCGTCCCGGGGTGATTGGACAGCGCGAGGCTGCCGAAAGCCGTGCCGGTGGTGAACGCGCTGAAGAGGATCGCCCGCGCCGTGCTCGATTGCAAAAGCTCGCTGTTGCCGGTCCGCCAGCGCATCACGAAATAGATGTCGAACGATACGCCGATGCCGAGCAGCAGCGGCAAGGCGATGATGTTCGCGTAATTGAGCGGCAGATCGACCAGCGCTCCGGTTGCCAGCGTCAGGAGTCCGGCGAGCAGCAGCGGCGCCAGCACGAGCGCCACGTCGCCGATGCGGCGCAGCACGACGAGCAGCAATACCGAGATCGCGATCAAGGCAATGATGCCGGCTTCGGTGAAGGCGCGGGTGACCGTGGCGGCGGATTCTTGGATCGTCACCGGCGTGCCGGTCGCGTCCGGCGCGATCGTTTGCACCGCGGCGACGAAATGAACGAGCTGGTCGTTGTCGTCCATATCGCCTTTCGGGAATACTTCGACACGCGCCCGTCCGTCTTGCGCCACCCAGTCGTCTTTGACGTCGGCAGGGAGGCTCGCCAGCGTGACTTTCTGCGGATCGAGCGAGGCGCGCAACTCGTCGAGCCGGCGTGCGGCGTTGCTCGAGAGGTTCTCGATCAGGGCGGGCAAGACCGACGCGCCGCGCGCCACCACGGCGTCCAGCGCCTTCGAGAGCCGCGCCGCGGCCTGATCGCCTTTGGCGGCGAGCGGCTTCACATCCTTCGCGAAATTTGTCGTCGCATTCAGCATCGTCTGATCGCTCGAGGGCGGGCGAATGGTTGCCGGATAAAGCGACGGGCCGAGCAGCGTGCGCAGATCCTGGATGATCGCGAGCTTCGCGTCCTGATCTTCGGGAACGAAGGTGTTGACGGTGACGACTTGGCCGACATCGGACAGCGCCTCGAGCTTTTTCGCGACGGCGGTCGCCTGCGCGATCGACGGATCGAGTATCTCGATTGTGTAAGGCGTCGAGCTGGGGTCGCGCATCAGGTCGAACAGCGTCGCGACCGCTTCGTCCTTCCGACTTTGCAGATTCAGCGGATTGAAATCGAAGCGCAGCCAAGGCAGCGTCGCGGCCGAGGCGAGCGTCAGCACGGCGCCGGCGATGACGACGGCGCTGCGACGGCTGCAGCAGGAAGACGATCGATCGGGGCCGCCCAGCGAAAGCCGACCGGGCGTGCCTCGCCGCGCGTGCGCGAAAGCACGAGCAGCGCCGGAAGCAAAGTGAGATTGAGCAGCAGCGCGATCAGCATGCCGAAGCCGGCGATTTTGCCGAGATCGGAAACACCGGTGTAATCGGTGGGCACGAACGAGAGAAAGCCAACCGCCGTAGCCATTGCCGCGACACTGAGCGGGCCGCCGATGCCGCGACCGGTGCGGCGGAGCGCCTCGGCCAAATCGTCGGCCTGGAAGCGCTCGTCGCGATAGCGCACGCTGAACTGGATGCCGAAGTCGACGGCGATGCCGACAAAGAGCACGGCGAAGGCGACCGAGATCGGGTTGAGCGCCTCGACCGCGAGCGCGGCGAAGCCGCCGGTAATAAGGAGCCCGACAATCAGCGTGCCAAGGATCGCGCCGACCAGCCGCAAGGACTGCAAGCCTAACAGAAGCCACAGGAAAAGCAGACTGAGCGAAAGGACAATGGAAAACGTCGCGCCTTCCGACAGCGATGAGAGCTGCGCGTCCGAAAGGGCAACCTCGCCGGTGATGCGCACGCGCACGCCGCGATCGGGTGTGAGGCCTAGCGAGACCGCCTGCGCACGGATCACGCGTGTCGCGCGTTCGCCCGGTTGCAGCGCTTTGTAATCGAGCACGGGCTGCACCAGGATGAAGTGGCGCAGCTCGCGGGGGTCGGCATTGCGGCCGCTGAGGAGGGTTTGCCAGGACAGCGGCGCGTATTTGCCTTGCAGCGCCGCCTCGATCGCCGCCGAGATCGCATTGAAGGGGTTGTCGAGATCGCTGACCGGTACGTCGCCGTGCTCGGCCCCTTGGGCGAGAAGATCAAGCGTGCCGAAAACGCCGCTGAGGCTCGGATCGGACGCGAGCGTGCCGAGCAACGGCTGCGCGCCGATCAATTGATCGGCGAAATTCTGCAGCTCCTCTTTCGGCATGAACAGCAGCCCGTTCTTCGCAAAAAAATTGCCGCCGCCGGGGATGCGGATGGTCTTGAAGAGATCGGGCCGCTGTCCCAGCCGTTCGGCCAGCGCGGCGGTCGCATCGGAAGCCTGATCCGGTGTCGCGCCATCGATCACGATCGCCAGCAGATCGCTGTTCTGCGGGAACGCCTGGTCGAGCGCGTGCTCCTGCTGACGCCAAGGCTGATCGCTCGAGATCAGCTTGCCGAGATCGGTATCGATGGTGAGATGCGTCGCTGCGTAGAAACCCGCCACGACCGCGAGCGCGAGATAGAATGCCGCTACGAGCAGAGCATGGCGGCGACAGGCATCGACGATGCGGGCAGCAAGTTCTCCCATGGCAACTCAGTTGTCGCCATCGCGTGCTGTAAGACAGATCGCCGCCCGCTTTGTCATGCTGCCCTTAATAAAGCGCCCGCGTGTCAGGGCAAGCGCAATTTCGCCCAACGATAATTTCGCCGGAAAATGCCTGTGGGCGGATTTTAGTTCCGGGGCGGCGCCGCGAAACGGAAGAATTCCTCGCGCATGGCGGGCATGACGAGAATCTCGGGCTTTTTCGGCAAGGTCTCGCGCGAGAGGACGATATGCGGATCCTCCGTATGCTCGACCTGGAAGCGGTCGTGCACGCGGTTGAGGAAGTTCTGCAATTGGCTCGGGCCGAAATAATGGATCGGGATGATCAATTGCGGCTTGATCTGATCGATCACTTCGATGATGTCGTATTGCGAGAGGGAATAGGCGCCGTCGATCATCGGCAGAAGCACGTCGATCTGGCCCATGGCGGCGAGATGCTCCGGCGTCAGCGTGTGCTGCAAATGGCTCAGATGCGCGATGCAGAGATCGGCGATCTCGAAGATGAAGATCGAATTGCCGTTGAACTCGGTGCCGCCGTTGAAGAAGTTGCGCACATTGGTCGGAATGTTTCGCACGCGCACGTCTTTCACCGTCAGATCCCAGTGCGCCGGGCCGTCGCCGGTATCCCAGCCGCGCAGCACGTTCGGAATGCGCGGATCGGGATGATTGGTGTAATGCGTATCGTGGAAGTGGTTCATCGTCGCGATATCGGGCGGAAAGGGCGGCGGAAAATAATCGTTGAGATCGGTGACGATGGTGACGCCTTGCGGGCTTTTCAGCAGAACGCTCGCATGGCCGATGAACGTGAGATCGACATTGCCGGCGACGGCATCGGCCAGCGTGTCGTTCGCGAGCATGAGCCGTGGCTGCTGCCGCAGCGCGATATTGGGCTGGCAACCGGCGGCGAAAGCGCCGGCGGGCAGCAAGAATGCGATACCGAAAAGCCAGGATGCGATGCGTCGGAACATCGATGCCTCCAGCCGAGAGCCCTGTGCCATTATGCGGCGATCGGGTTTGGCCGCACCAGGGCTGGGGCAGAGTGATTTTGCATTCGAATTTTAATTGCGTCGGCCGCGGCAGCGTTGTTTGCTAACGAAGAATTGAACGAGGTTTTTATGGCCCCTTCACCGCGCGCCACGGTCTTGCAGCTCGCCGCGTCACTCGATGCCGGCAAAACGACCAGCCGTGCGCTCGTCGATGAAGCACTCACTCGGATCGCCGATCCGGCCGGCGAGGGCAAGCGCAGCTTCATCAAGGTCTATGCCGAGACGGCGCGGCAGGCCGCCGATGCGCAGGATTCGTTGCGTCGCGCCGGTTATAAAGCGTCGCCGCTCGCGGGTTTGCCGGTCTCGCTCAAGGATCTCTTCGATGTCGCGGGCGAGCGCACGCTGGCCGGCTCCAAGGCGCGCGATGACGCGCCGGTCGCGACATGCGATGCCGTCATCGTCGCGCGGCTCAAAGCGGCGGGCGCGGTGATCGTCGGCCGTACCAACATGACCGAATTCGCCTTCTCGGGTGTCGGCATCAATCCGCATTACGGCACGCCCGGCAACCCTTGGAATCGCAAGCACGTTCCCGGCGGCTCGTCCTCGGGCGCGGCGGTCTCGGCCGCGGACGGACAATGCGTGGTCGCGATCGGCACCGATACCGGCGGCTCGGTGCGTATTCCTTCCGCGCTCTGCGGCCTCGTCGGCTTCAAGCCGACGCAGAAGCGCGTGCCGCTCGACGGTGCCTTTCCGCTTTCGACGACGCTCGATTCGATCGGCCCGCTGGCGAACAGCGTCGCTTGCTGCGCCATCACCGACGCGATCATGGCGGGCGAGGAGCCGGTCGTGCCGGCATCGCTCGGTCCCGCCGGACTGCGGCTCGGCATTCCACGCGGCGCTTATCTCTTCGACGATCTCGATGCCGAAGTGTCGGCCGGCTTCGAGCGCGCATGCGGCGTGCTCACAGGCGCGGGGGCGCGGCTCTTCGATCAGCCGCTGCCCGAGCTTGCGGAATATGCGACGATCAACGCCAAAGGCGGCTTCTCGCCGCCCGAGGCGTATAACATTCATCGCGAGCTGCTGGCGCGGCGCGGCGACGATTACGATCAGCGTGTCAGGCTGCGCATCGCGCGCGGCGCCGAGATGAGCGCCGCCGATTACGTAAAGCTGATCGCGGATCGCGCGCGCTTCATCGCCGCGGTCGATGCGCGGGTCGAAGGCTGCGATGCGTTGATCGTGCCGACCGTCGCTGTGGTCGCGCCACCGATCGCCGGTTTCGCCGAGGATGCGGCGTTCTATCGCCTCAACGCGAAGATCCTGCGCAATCCGAACGTCGTCAATTTCCTCGACCGCTGCGCGATCACGCTGCCGGTGTCACGTCCCGGCGCGGCGCCGGTCGGGCTGATGCTGATCGGCCGGCATGGCGGCGACCGGCGGTTGCTGGCGATGGCGCAGGGCGTCGAGGCGGCACTCGCCGCCGCCTGAGACGCGTCAGACGCTTTTAAGCCGTGCCGGATGACCGATCATCTTCACGAGCTGCGCCAGCACATCGGCCAGCGTCGTGCCGATCGCGATCCGCTGGCCACCGGTCAGGAGGGCATAATCGCCGCGCCGCCCTGTGCCAGGCGCGGTCTTCATCACGGTAAAAATCGGCAGCTCCTGGGTGCGCCGGAACATCGAGAACAGGACCATGCCGTCGCGCTGGTCGATCGCATAGTCCCGCCACTCGCCGCGCATCACCTGGCGCGTATAGAGCGAGAGGAGCTGGTTCAGCTCGGCGCGCGTGAAGAACACGCGTTTGCTCCGGCGCAGGTCGTTGAGGCGGAAAATATTGCTCATGGGGGCGTGGCTAACGGACGTGTCATCTTGCTCGACCTTGAGTTTTTCCGATTTTTCCGGCGAAATCCAGCACTTCGCCGTCGCAAAAATTTGCGCCTTTTGACCCCAGCCGCTATGGTTACGGGTCTCTGCCCATATGGATTTGCATTGAGCGATATCTTTCGGGAAATCGAAGAAGAACTGCGCCGCGATAGTTTGGCACAGCTCTGGAAGAAATACGGCCATTACGTCGTCGGCCTTGCCGTGCTGGTCGTCATTGCGACCGCGGCGGTCGTGGGCTGGCGTACGTATCAGGACAGGCAGCGCGAGGCGCAGGGCGGCGAATATGCCGCGGCGTTGGATCTCGCGCGCCAGGGTAAGGACGCCGATGCCGCGGCGGCCTTTGCATCGCTGGCGCAAAAGGCCGATGCCGGCCGCGCGGTGCTGGCCCGGTTCGAGGCCGCGGCGTCCAACGTCAATACCGGCGATGTCGCGGACGCAATCACGGCTTACGACCAACTGGCGAGCGATAATTCGGTGGATGGCGCGTTCCGCGACGTGGCGACCCTGCTCTCGGCGCGCTATACAATCGATAAGGGCGATCCGCAGACCGCGATCGCGAAGCTGCAGCCGCTTACGGTGCCGACCAATGCCTGGCACGGGCTGGCTCTGGAGCTGACAGCGCTGGCCGAGCTCAAATCCGGCGACAAAGCAAAGGCGCAGAAGGATTTCGATTCTTTGGGCAAGGACGCGACGGCGCCGCAGGCCGTGCGTCAGCGTGCTGCTGCTATGGCCGAGGCGCTCGCACCATGAGCCGGCGAAATGGGCTCCGGCTTTGCGCTGCCGTCGTGCTCGTCGCAGCGCTCGGCGGCTGCGATTCGGTAAAGTCGCTCATCTCCGGCAGCGACAAGACGCCGTTGCCCGGCCAGCGTGTCTCGGTGCTCAATCTCGAGCACGGCCTCAAGCCCGATCCGCAGCTCAACGCGCTCAAGATCGCGGTGCCGCAGCCCTTCGACAATAATGCCTGGCCGGATGCCGGCGGCTTCCCCAATCACGCGATGTATCACCTCGCGCTCGGCGACAGTCTCGAGCGCGCGTGGAAGTCGAATGCGGGCGAGGGCGCCAATCGCTACGGCCGCGTCGTCGCGCAGCCGGTGCTGGCGAAGGACCGCATCTTCACCATGGATGCCCAAGACATCGTAACCGCGTTCGACGCCAAGAGCGGCAGCCGGCTGTGGCGTTTCGATCCGCAGCCCGAGGATGCCGATGCGAAGACCTATGGCGGCGGCGTCGCGGCGGCCGGCGATCGCGTCTATATCGGCACCGGCTATGGCGAAGTGATGGCGCTCGACGCGGCCACCGGCAAGGTGAGCTGGCGCGCGAAGGTGAATGCACCAATCCACAGCCCGCCGACCGTCGCCGACGATCGCGTCTTCGTCGTGACCGTCGAGAACGAGCTCGATGTGCTCTCCGCCGCCGACGGCAACAAGCTCTGGTCGCATAACGGCCTGCCCGAGCCGGCGGGACTTGCGGGCGGCGCGTCGCCGGCGGTCGCCGGCGATCTCGTCGTTGTGCCCTACAGCTCGGGCGAGCTTTATGCGTTGCGTGTCGAGAACGGCCGCCCGCTCTGGAACGACAGCCTTGCCGCGGCGCAGCCGGTCGGCGCGCTGTCGTCGCTCGCCGACATTCGCGGCGCAGCCGGTGATCGATCGCGACCGCGTCTTCGCCATCAGCCATAGCGGCTTGATGGTATCGATCGATTTGCGCACCGGCGATCGCGTTTGGGAGCAGGATATCGGCGGCGTGCACGCGCCGTGGGTCGCGGGCGATTTCTTCTACGTCCTGAGCGCCGACAACCGAGCTCATCTGCCTGACCCGCGCCGACGGACGCGTGCGCTGGGCGCGCGAGCTGCCGCAATGGAACAACCCGGATAAGAAGAAAGACCCGATCTTCTGGGCGGGACCGGTGCTGGCGGGCGACCGGCTGATCGTCGTCTCCTCGGAAGGCGAAGCCTTCTCGGTCTCGCCCTATACCGGCGAGGCCTTGGGCAGCGCCGATTTCCCCGACGGCGTCTTCATCAACCCGATCGTCGCCGACAAGACGCTCTACGTTCTGACCGACGAAGCCGATCTCGTCGCGTTGCGCTGACGGCGCGGGAAGCCCGGCATGGCCGATCCGAGGGCCGACACAAGGGCGAAGCGCGTCGCCATCATCGGCCGGCCGAATGTCGGCAAATCCACGCTGTTCAATCGCCTCGCCGGCAGGAAGCTCGGCGCTGGTCGACGATCTGCCCGGCGTGACACGCGACCGCCGCGAAGCGTCGGCATCGATCGCCGATCTGCGCTTCACGATCATCGACACGGCCGGGCTCGATGACGGCGAGAAAGACAGCCTCGACGGCGCGCATGCGGACGCAGACCATCGCCGCGCTCGATGACGCGGACGTCGATCTTGTTCCTCGTCGACGCGCAAGCGGGCCTCGACGCGCTCGATCGCGAATTCGCGCGAGCTGCTGCGGCGGCGCGGCCGCCAGGTGATCCTCGTCGCCAACAAGGCCGAGGGCCGCGGCGCCGATAGCGATGCGTTCTTCGCGCTCGGCCTCGGCGAGCCGGTCGCGATTTCGGCCGAGCACGGCGACGGCCTCGGCGAGCTTTACGACGCGCTCGCGCCGTTCGATCCGCGGCGAAGAGGCCGAGCCGGCCGAAAAGGAAGAGCCGGCTGCGGCCGCCGACAAGCCGCTCCTGCTCGCGGTGATCGGCCGGCCGAATGTCGGCAAATCGACGCTGGTCAATCAGCTCCTCGGCGAGCGACCGCATGCTCACCGGCCCGGAGGCCGGCATCACGCGCGATGCGATCGCGATCGATTGGCAATGTCACGGCCGCAAGATCCGGCTCTTCGACACCGCCGGCATGCGCCGCCGGCCGCGAATCGACGAGAAGCTCGAGCAGCTCGTCGGTCGACGATACGCTGCGTGGCGATGCGCTTCGCCGAGGTCTGCGTGCTGGTCGTCGATGCGACGCAGCTTTTGGAGAAGCAGGATCTGACCATCGCGCGCGAGATCGCCGAGGAAGGCCGCGCGCGTCGTGCTCGCGATCAATAAATGGGACCTCGTCGCCGACAAGCGCGAGAAGCTGAAGGATCTGCGCGACGCGCTGGAGACCGGCGCTGCCGCAGCTCGCCGGCGTCGCGGCGGTGACGCTCTCGGCGCAAGACCGGCGCGGGCATCGACAAGCTGATGCCGGCGGTGCTCGCAGCCTATGCGGTGTGGAACCGCCGCATCCCGACGCCGCAGCTCAATCGCTGGCTCGACGGAAGCGCAATCGCGCAATCCGCCGCCGCTGGTCTCGGGCCGGCGCTTGCGCTTGCGCTACATGACGCAAGCGAATATCCGCCCGCCGACCTTCGCGCTCTTTGCCTCGAAGCCGGGCGATCTGCCCGACAGCTATCGCCGCTATCTCGTCAACCAGCTGCGCGACGAGCTTCGACCTGCCCGGCGTGCCGATCCGCATGATGCTGCGCAAAGGCAAGAACCCCTACGCGGACAAGCGGGGATGAGATGGCCGAGAAGCAGAGCGCTCGCGGAATGTTGAGCAAGCAACGCTTGGCAACGCGGGTCCATTAGCTAGACTTGGGGTCAATGTCGACCAAGGTGAATGTGCAGAGAATGTCGAGATCCGATGAACATTTGGGCAGGCAAGCTCGGCTGATCCTGATCGGTACCGCTCTTCTGCTCACCCTCGGCATGGGCATCCGTCAGAGTTATGGCCTGTTCCTGGCGCCCGTAACGCGCGATCTGGGCGTGACAGCGGCCGATTTCACGCTCGCCCTCGCGGTGCAGAATATTGTCTGGGGCGTCTCGCAGGCCGTGGTGGGAGCGATTGCCGACCGCTTCGGTCTGCGCATGACGATGATCGTGGGCGCTGCGATCTACACGATTGGCCTCGCGATCATGGCTGTCGCGCAAGGTGCGCTCGCGCTCATCGTTTCGGGAGGCTTGATCGGTATCGCGTTGTCTTGCACCGCGACATCTTTGGCGATGACCGCGTGCATGCGCGCGGTCTCGGAGGCGCGGCGGAGCAAGATGCTCGGGGTCGTCTCGGCGGCAGGATCATTGGGCACGCTCATCGTTCCGCTCACGACCCAGGCGCTGCTGGCCCATCACCCGTGGCAGATCGCGGTTTGGGTTTTCGTGCTGTTCGGTATCGCCATGCTGCCCGCCGCCTTCTGGGCTGGCGGTGCCGATGCGATGACCGGAGAAGAATTCGACAAGGACTTCGATGAGCGAGGTCCTCGGCCAAGCCATGCGCAACCGGCGTTTTCTCGTCATGTCGGCTGCTTACTTCGTCTGCGGGCTCAATCTCGTCTTCCTGACGACGCATCTCCCGGCTTATCTCGCGATTTGCGGGCAGGACCCCATGCTGAGCGCCGAGGCCCTCGCGGTGATCGGCGGCGTAAGCTGCATCGGCTCGCTGGCGACCGGGTGGCTCGGGAGCCGATATCCGCGTCATGTCCTGCTTGGCCTCCTCTATATCCTCCGCTCTATCATGATCGCCGCGTATTTCATGCTGCCGCCGACACCGACAACGACCCTCCTGTTCGCGGCGGCCATGGGCCTTCTATGGTGGCCGGGTTTGGCGCCGCTGATCGGTGGTTTGGTCGCCGAAATCTTCGGCACGCGCTATATCGCGACCCTGCTGGGTGTATCGTTCGTGGTGCATCAGGTCGGATCGTCGCTCGGTGCTTGGGGCGGCGGGCTGATCTTTGACCTGTTTGGCTCCTATGATCACGCTTGGCAGATCGGAACGCTCGTCGGGCTCACGGCCGGCATTGTCCAGATCCTGGCGGGCGGCCCAACGCTGGGACGTGGCCGGATATTGGTGCCCGAAGCCGCCAGCACGTGAGGTGGTACTCGGCGCTCGGACGTTATTCATACTTGGTATTCTATCGGATTGAGTCCGAGGAAATTGCTATTCTTCACGTCGGTCACGCAGCGCGCCTTCACCCATGAGCGATTGAACGCGCTCGATCACCCGCGGACGACGAAATCCTCCGCGCGATAGGCGTGCGGATGGCGAACCGGCACGTTGCGCAGCTCGCGCACCGTCGGGCAACCGAGCACGCCGAGCGTCGAGGACAACTCGTCCTTGAAGATGCCGATCATATGCGCCGGCCCCTTTTCGCCCAAGGCGCCGAGGCTCCAGAGGAACGCCTTGCCCGCGAGACACGCATCGGCGCCGAGCGCGATGGCGCGCGCGACATCGACGCCGGTGCGAACGCCGCTGTCGTAAACGATCGTCATTTTCTTTCCGACCGCCGCGGCGATGGCCGGCAAGGTATCGATCGGCGCGGGGAGGGCTTCGATCTGCCGGCCGCCATGATTGCTGACGACGATGCCGTCGAGACCAAGCGCGGCGGCGCGCTCCGCATCCTCGGGATGGAGCACGCCCTTCACCATCAGGGGCTTCTTCCACTTGTCGCGATAGCGCGCGACCTCGTCCCAGGTGAAGGCGCCGCCGCCCTCGCGCTGCTGGAAGGCCGCGGCGGCCTCGATGCTGGTCTCGCCGTTCATATAAGGTTGCAGATTGACGAAGCGCGGAACGCCGGTGCGCACGAACGCGCGCATCCAATGCGGCGAGGACAGCGCGTCGAGCTTCAGGCGCGTCGTCAGGCGGAAGGGCGTGACGATGCCGCTCTTCACTTCGCGCGTTCGCGTCGTGCGGATCGGCGTGTCGATCGTCAGCATCAGCACGTGAACGCCGGCGGCGTCCGCGCGCTTCACCAGATCGAAGCCGATGGCGTGATCGTTGCGCGCGAAACGATAGAGCTGGAACCACAATACGTCGGGCGCCAGCCGGGCCGCCTCATCGAGCGTGATGCCGGAGAGGAGACCGAGCGTGTAGGGCACGCCCGCCGCCTGGCAAGCCTTGGCGAGATGGGTCTCGGCGCCGGGATAGACGGTGCCCGGTCCACCCACCGGCGCGACACCGATCGGCGCCGCATAGCGCCGGCCGAACAATTCGCAATCGGCCGGCGGCGGCGACACCACTTTGCCGTAGCGCGGCACCATTTCGATCGCGTCGAAGGCGTCGTTGTTGCGCTGGATGCCGACATCCGCGCCGCCCGCGCCGCCATCGCAATATTCATAGGCGAAATGCGGCAGCCGTCGCTTCGCCTCTTTGCGGACATCCGCCGAGGTCGGCAAGCGGCGCTTCAGCGCCAACCGCTCCGCGGCCTCGGCCGGAGTGGGTGGGGCAACGCGCGGCCCAGGCGTGGCGATGACGGATGTTGAATCGGGCATGTGACCTCCCCCTCGATCTTTGTTCTCCAGCCTAGCCGATTTCCGGCCGCAGTTCGATTCGACCGTGCGCTTCCTGTATGAGTGCGGCAGACGAGAGGAGGAAACATCATGGCCGAGTCGCAATCGGGGCGGATTGACGTCCATCACCATTTCTTCGCGCCCGAATATCTCGGCGCGATGGGGGCCAATGCCAAGCGGCCGGAGGTCAGCGGCTGGTCGCTGGCACATACCTTCGAGGAGATGGACAAGAACGGCGTCGCGACCTCGATGCTGTCGCTGTCGCCGCCGGGCATCCATCTCGGCGACCGCGAGGCGACGAAGAAACTCGCTCGTGCCGTCAACGAGCACGCGGCCAAGCTGCGCGCCGAGCATCCGACGCGCTTTGGCCATTTCGCCTCGGTGCCGATGCCGCATGTCGACGACACGCTTGCGGAGATCGCCTATGCGCTCGATACGCTGAAGGCCGACGGTATCCAGCTCATGACGAGCTATCACGACAAATGGCCGGGCCATGCCGATTTCGACCCGGTTTTCGCCGAGCTCAACCGGCGCAAGGCGCTGGTCTTCGTTCATCCGCTGCTGGCCGATTGCTGCGCCGGCGCGCTCAATTGGATTCCGCCGTCGATGATGGAATTCACGCATGACACCAATCGCTGCGTGATGAGCCTGTTGCTGAGCGGCACCCTGACGCGCTTTCCCGACATCCGCTACATCGTCTGCCATGCCGGCGCCGCGGTGCCGATCCTTGCCGGGCGGATTGTCGTCACCGGCGCCGAGCGCATTTTCAAGGAGCGCATCCCGAACGGCGTCGATCGTGAGCTGAAGAAGCTGCATTACGATGTCGCGCTTGCCGCCAACAAGCCGGCGCTCGCGGCACTCTTCACCTACGTACCGGTATCGCAAGTGCTGCTGGGCAGCGACTATCCCTTCGGCACCTCGACCGACGGGATTCGCGGGCTTCACGAATTCGGGCTGTCGCCAACCGATCTCGAGGCGATCCATCGCGGCAATGCGCTGCGCCTGATCCCGCGCCTCAAGACCTAAGAAGCGGGCGGGGCTTGAGGCGGCGGCGGGAGCGTCCATAATAGCCGCATGGACACAGAGAAATACGGAATCGGCCAGGCGGTCAGCCGCTTCGAGGATCCGCGGCTGCTGCGCGGCGGCGGTCGTTACGTCAATGATGTGAGCATGCCGCGTCAGGCGTATGCCTACTTCCTGCGCTCGCCGCATGCGCATGCGAAGATCGTGTCGATCGACACCGGCGCCGCGAAAGCCGCGCCCGGCGTGCTCGGTGTTTTCAGCGAGGCGGATGTCGCGGCGGAGAAGCTCGGCACCACGCGCCTCGCACTGCCGCGCAAACGCGCCGACGGCTCGCCGGCGTTTTCGCGGCCGCATCCAGGTCTGGCGCGCGGCTTCGTGCGCTATGTCGGCGATCCGGTGGCGATGGTCGTCGCCGAGAGCCTCGCCGAGGCGAAGGACGCCGCGGAGCTGATCGCGGTCGAATACGACGAGCTGCCGGCGGTGGTCGATATCGAGGATGCGCTGAAGCCCGGCACGCCGCGCGTTTGGGACGAAAATCCGGACAACGTCTCGCACATCTTCGAGACCGGCAACAAGGCTGCGGCCGATGCGGCTTTCGCGGCGGCGGCGCATGTGGTGAAGCGCAAATACGTCATCACCCGCGTCCACGCGCAATATATGGAGCCGCGCGGCACGGTCGGCGCCTACGATCCGAATGACGAGCGCTTCACGCTGCACGCCGATGTGCAATATGCGCATCGGGTGCGTGATATGCTGGCCGCGAATGTGTTCAAGATCCCGGAGACGCAGATCCGCGTGGTCACCGGCGATGTCGGCGGCGGCTTCGGCACCAAGGGCTGGCAATATGTCGAGCATCGCCTGACCTTGATGGCGGCGCGCCGCCTCGGCCGGCCGGTCAAATGGAGCTGCGAGCGCAGCGAGGCGCTGCTTGCCGACGAGCATGGCCGCGACGTCGTCGCCGAGGCCGAGCTCGCGCTCGGGCCCGATCATAAATTCCTGGGACTGCGCGCGCGGCTCATCAGCAATATCGGCGCCTATCTCTCATCCGACCGCAACCTGCTCGCGACCTTCGGCAGCCTCGGCGCCCTCATCGGCG
Source organism: uncultured Alphaproteobacteria bacterium (assembly GCA_963731145.1). GTDB lineage: Bacteria > Pseudomonadota > Alphaproteobacteria > ATCC43930 > CGMCC-115725 > CAIKMD01. The sequence continues at coordinate 547,588 of CAVSUX010000001.1, forward strand.
TTTACGATATCCCGGCGGCTTACGCGCATCTGACCGTCGCCTTCTCGAATCAGCCCGCGACCGCGCCCTATCGCGGCGCCGGCCGGCCCGAGGCGATCTACATCATCGAGCGGCTGATCGAGGATGCGGCGCGCGAGCTCGGCCAGGATCGCGTCGCGCTGCGCCAGAAGAATCTCATCCCGCCATCGAGGCTCCCCTTCAAGACGCCCTTGGGCGGGCTCAACTACGATTGCGGCGATTTCCCCGGCATCATGGAGAAAGCCTTGAAGCTCGGCGACGCCGCCGGCTTCGCGACACGCCGCGCGGAATCGGAGAAGCGCGGCAAGCTGCGCGGCCTCGGCATCGCCAATGCGATCGAGCGCGCGGCCTCGCCCGGCCCGGAATTCGCCGAGTTGCGCTTCAATACCGGCGGCCAGGCGATCTTGCTGATGGGTACGATCCATCAAGGGCAGGGGCACGAGACCAGCTTCCGCCAGATTGCGTGTCAGAAGCTCGGCCTCGATCCGAAAGACATCCGCTATGTCGATGGCGATACCGATGTCGTCGCTTTCGGCACCGGCACCAACGGCTCGCGCTCGACCGTGATCGGCGGCACCGCGTTGACCTTGGCGGCGGACAAAATCATCGCCAAGGCATCGAAGCTCGCCGCGCATCTGCTTGAAGCGGCCGAGGCCGATGTGCAATTCGCCGATGGCCGCTTCACCATCGCCGGCACCGATCGCGGCCTCACCCTCAAAGAGGTCGCGCGCGCCGCGTTTCAGCCGAACAAATTGCCGAAAGGCATGGAGCCGGGCTTGTACGAGACCGGTACCTTCTCGCCGCCGCAAGACACCTTCCCCAATGGCTCGCATCTCTGCGAGGTCGAGATCGATCCGGATACCGGCAAGGTCGAGCTGATGAATTACACCGTGGTCGACGATGTCGGCACGGTGATCAATCCGAAATTGCTGAAAGGCCAGATCCAGGGCGGCATCGCGCAAGGCGCGGGCCAGGCGCTGATGGAGCGCGTGGTCTACGATCCGCGCTCGGGCCAGCTCCTCTCGGCCTCGTTCATGGATTACGCCATGCCGCGCGCCGACGATTTCGGTCCCATGGAGATCGAGAGCGCGCCGGTGCCGACCAAGCTCAACCCGCTGGGCGCGAAAGGCGCGGGCGAAGCAGGGACGGTGGGAGCTTTACCAGCCGTGATGCTGGCGGTGCTCGACGCGCTGCAGCCGCTCGGCGTCACCGCGCTCGACATGCCCGCAACGCCCGAGCGCGTCTGGCAGGCGATCCAGGCGGCGAAGAAGTAGGCGTTCTATATCGAGTGTGCGTCACCCCCACCGGCTCGCTTTGCTCGCCGACGACCCGGCCAACCGCTCTTCGCGGTTGGCCCCTCCAATCTTTCTTTCTACCCCCTCCCCCTTGAGGGGGAGGGTTGGGGAGGGGGTGAATTGCCGATATCATGTGGGAAATGGCAGGAGGAACCATCATGGCCCAACCCTATAAAGTCGACGGCATCCGCAGCGTCGATTTCGGCGTCACCGATCTGAAGGCGGCCGAGCGCTTCTATACCGAGGTGTGGAATCTGAAACCGGTCGCGTCGAGCAACGGCTCGGTCTATCTGCGCGGCACCGGCTACGAGCATCACATCCTCGGCCTGCATCAGCGCAACGAGGGCCAGCTTTTGCGCGTCAATCTTTCCGCGCCCGACAAAGAGGCGGTAAACGCGATCCATGACCGCGTGCGCAAGACCAACCTCCGCAAGGTCGAGGCGCCGGCCAATCTCGACGAGCCCGGCGGCGGCTATGGCTTCGCCTTCCAGGATCCGGAAGGTCGCACCGTGCGCGTCATCGCCGACATGGCGGCGCTCACCCCCGAGAAGGACGATGTCGAGCGGCCGAAGAAGCTCTCGCATTGCGTCCTCAATTCCGGCAGCCAAGAGGACGCGGTCAATTTCTGGTGCGACGCGCTCGGCACGCGCGTCATCGATCGCACCAAGGCGATGACCTTCGTCAATCTGTCGAGCGATCATCATTCGGTGGCGCTCGTCAAAGGCTCGGGCGCGACCTTGCATCATGTCGCTTTCGAGATGCCGTCGATCGAGGCGGTGATGCGCGGCGGCGGGCGGCTCAAGGACAACGGCCATCCGATCGAATGGGGCGTCGGCCGGCACGGGCCGGGCAACAACGTCTTTGCTTATTTCGTCGGTCCGGAAGAGATGGTGATCGAATACACCGCCGAGGTCGAGCAGGTGGACGAGAAATACAAGGTCGGCGGCCCCGACGAGTGGACCTGGAAGCCCGGCCGCAACGACCAATGGGGCATCAACGCCGGCCCCTCGAAGCGCATGCAGGACGCGCACAACGTCCGCTTCGCCGAGGATATTTTCCACCCGGCGTGATCGACGCATGCAGCGTGCCCGATGGGCCCTCTCCCTTTGAGGGAGAGGGCCCAATCGCGTAAGCGATTGGGAGGGTGAGGGGATTGAAGACAGATGCCAGATGAAGCTGCCACGGTCCTTGTGATTTGCCCGACCTGTCGCCACACAACCGAGCGGGATCTCGGCTGGCTCCGTACCGTTGCCCAATGGGATTGTCCGTTCTGCGGCGCGGCCCTCGAGATCGACCGCGATCGGCTCGCCGCGTTCGTGACGGATAATCATGCGAAGGATGCCGGCTTCGTTGCCCAACTATCGCCCCGGCCGAACCGGGGGATCACGACGCGTCGCACCCGATGAAGGCGCCGGCGCCATCTCGATAGCCTCTCGTCAGGGGGATGATGTGGGCGATGACGATCTGCGTGTTCGGCGCCGGCGCTTGAAGCGAAGCATCGCGGCGCTCGTTCTTGTCGCGCTGGCCGGATTTCCTTCAATGTCGCATGCCGGCGAGCCGGTCACGCTGCGCTTGGCGATTCCCGACACGCCGGCGGGCTCGCTCAACTGGACGATGATGTACGAGCCTTGGATCGCCAAGGTCGAGCGCGAATCCGGCGGCACGTTGAAGCTCCAGCCTTTTATCGGTCCCACCATCGCGACGCTCGCCAATGTCTATGACCGCGTCGTCGACGGCGCGGCCGATCTCGGCATCGGCAGCCAAGGCTCCATCGGCGGAAAATTTCCCGGCTCCAGCGTCGTCGAGCTGCCCTCCGATATCACCGGGCGCGAAGGCGCGGCGGCGTTCTGGAAAATCTATGCCGACGGGCTGATCGCGCCCGAATATCGCGAAATCCATCTGCTCGCGCTCGATGTCTATCCGCAATCCTTTCTCAGCGCCGCGAAGCCGATCGCGCGGCTTGCCGCCGTGCAGGGGCTGAAGATCGCGACGCTGACGCGCGCCGATGCCGAGATGGCGCAGCGCCTCGGCGCTGCGCCGATCAGCAGCAGCCCCGGCGACGCCTATCAGGTGCTGCAGCACGGCGCGGCGGACGGCGTGATCATCGGCTGGTCCGGCGCCTTGAAGCTCAAGGATGTCGTCGACCAGCATCTGGTCGTCGGGCTGGGCTCGGGCGGCGGATTCATTTTCATGAACAAGGATGCCTATGCGAAGCTGCCGCCGCGGGCCAAGGCGGCGCTCGATAAGAACACGGGTTATCAGGCGTCGATGGACGAATTCGGCGCGCCGATCGACCGCATCTACAGCGTCGCCGAGGCGCAGCTACGCGCGCTGCCGTCGCATCGCATTTCCGCGCTCGATCCCGCCGATGCCGGCGAATACGAAGCGCGCATCGCGCGGCCGATGGCCGAGGCGTGGGAAAAACGCGTGCCCAACGGCGCCGCGATCTTCGCCGCCTATCGCGCCGAGGTGGCGCGGCTGTGGGGCGGGACGAGGTAAGCACCACGGGACCGCCAAGCATTGCCTGGCCGAACCCATCCAACCTAGGATGAGACCGCGTTTTGCTGGGAGCCGCTTATGTCACCGGAAATCATCGCCGATCTCGCGCCAACCGGCGTTTTGCGCGCGGGCATCAACCTATCGAACTTCCTGCTGGTGACCGGCAAGGGGCCTGCCGGCGAGCCCGAGGGTGTCGCCCCCGATATGGCGCGCGAGGTCGCTACGCGGCTGGGCGTTCCGGTGAAATACGTGACCTTCCCGTCGCCCGGCGAGCTCGCGGATCAGGCGGGCAAAGGCGTTTGGGATATCGGCCTCATCGGCGCGGAGCCGCAGCGTGCCGAGACGATCGCGTTCACGGCGGCCTATGTCGAGATCGAAGCCACGTATCTCGTGCCGGCCGGGTCGCGCCTCCAAACCATCGCCGATGTCGACGCGCCGGGTGTGCGGATCGCGGTGGCAGGGCGCAGTGCCTATGGTCTCTGGCTCGATCGCAACATCCGGCACGCCGAGCTGGTCCGGGCAGATAGTCTCGGCGGCGCAACCGAGCAATTCATTCACGGGAAGCTGGACGCGCTCGCGGGCCTCCGGCCGGGGCTCCTCGCGGATCTCGGCAAGCTGCCGGGCGCGCGGATCATCGCGGGAAAGTTCAGCGCGGTGCAGCAGGCCATCGGAACGGCCAAGCGAAACGCGGCCGGCGTCTCATACCTGAACGACTTTGTCGAGGAGGCAAAGGCTTCGGGTCTCGTCGCGCGCCTCATCGAGCGGCACAAGGTCCGCGGTCTCTCTGTGGCGCCGCTGGCATGAGACTTTCGAGGCGGAGCGGCGAAGCGAGGCCATAAGAGGGGAGACGCGCCATGCAATACAACACCGACCGCATCCGCACCTCGCATGTCGGCAGGCTGCCCGCGCCCAAAGAATTTGCCGATTTGCCGGCACGGCTCGCGCGGGCGGATGTGACCGATCCCCAGGAGCTCGACGCCAAGGTGGTGCCCGTCGTCGCCGATATCGTGCGGCGCCAGGTCGAGGTTGGCGTCGACATTATCAACGACGGCGAGTTCTTCACCGCCCACGCCATGGGCGCACATTACGCGGCGCATTTCTCGGGGCTTACGATCCGTCCGGTGCAGCCGGGCGAGGCCGCCTCGAGCCATCTTCGGACCCGCGAGCGCGACGACTTTCCCGAATTCTATGCCGCGATGGACGAGCAGAAGACGATGTTCTTCGTGCCCGGCGAGCGCCCCTACGTGCGGGCACCCGAGCGCACCGTGGTGAGCGGCCCGTTGAAGTCCAAGGGACAAGAGGCGATCCAGCGCGAGATCGACGTTTTCAAGGCGGCGATCGCGCGCTCCGGTGTGCAGGTCGAGGAAGCGTTTCTGGCGGTTCTGGCGCCGGGCTGGTTCGATCATTTCATCCACAATGAATTCTACGCGACGGAAGAGGAATTCCTCTTTGCGCTCGCCGATTCGATCGCCGAGGAATACCGGGCTGTCGTCGCGGCCGGCTTCATCCTCCAGATCGACGATCCGGGCCTCCCCGATTGGTGGGACATGCTGAAGCCCGCGCCCAGCGTCGACGCCTATCGTAAATTCGCGAAGCTGCGGATCGATGCCGTGAACCGCGCCTTGCAGGGCATTCCCGAGGATCGCGTGCGCTATCATTTGTGCTGGGGCAGTTGGCACGGCCCGCACACCCACGATCTGCCGCTGGAGCATATCGTCGACCTCGTGTTGCAGGTGAACGCGCGCAGCTATTCCTTCGAGGCCGGCAACGTGCGCCACGAGCATGAGTGGCGCGTGTGGAAGAATGCCGGTGTGCCGAAGGGCAAGATTCTGATGCCGGGCGTCGTCAGCCACGCCACGAACCTCGTCGAGCACCCCGATCTCGTCGCCGATCGCATCCTGCGCTATGCCGAGATCGTCGGTCGCGAGAACGTCATCGCCGGCAGCGATTGCGGCCTCGGCAACCGCGTCCATCCCGAGATCGTGTGGGCCAAGCTCGCCAGCCTCGTCGAAGGTGCCCGCCTCGCCAGCAAAGCGTTGTGGGGCTGAACGATCTCCCGATGCCGCGCGGCTTTCGACGCAGCCGTCGCTAACCGCTACACTCGCGCGAAAGAATCGGCGCAATCGCCAACGAAACACGGCGAACGATAGGAGGGAGGAAAGATGCAGCCCATGCCACGGCGCCGCGCGATCGCGGCTTTTGTTCTATCGGCTTTGGGTGCGGCTTCGGCGGCGCTTCCGGCGTCCGCCGAGACGCAGCTCACGGTCGGCACGGCGCATGCGACCGCCGATGCGGAGCTTCCGGCCACGGTCGGCGTCGAGCTTCGGCATCTTCCAGAAGCACGGGCTCGACATCAAGCTCGCCGATCTCGGCGGCGACAGCCGCGTGATCCAGGGCATGACCGCCGGCAGCATCGATATCGGCGTCGGCGGCGGCAGCGGCATGGCGCTGATCGTCAAAGGCGCGCCGATGATCGCGGTGTGCGAGGACAGCGCGACGCAGCCCTATTTCGCCATCGCCGTGGCGGGGGATTCGCCGCTGCATAAGCTGACGGACCTGAAGGGCAAGAAGATCGGCATCACGCGCGAGAACTCGACCACCGACTGGCTGGCGCGGCAACTGCCGCGCAGCCAGGGCTGGCCGGCCGATGCGATCACCCTCGTCGCGCTCGGCGGCGATCCCGTTTCCGGCGCCGCCGCGCTGCGCAATCATCTCGTCGACGCCGATATCGGCGGCACGATGGATTTCGCGGAGATGGAAGACAAGAAGGTCGTGCGCATCCTGGCGCCGGTGTCGGACTATGTCGGCAAGGTCGCCTCGGGCATCGTCTACGCGTCGAACCACATCGTCGCCACGAACCCCGGCGCGGTGCGCGCCTATGTCGCCGGCTGGCTGGAGACGACGCATTACATGGCGACGCACAAGGACGAGACGGTGAAGGTCGAGGCCGCCATCACCCATTTCGATCCGGTCATGATCGCGAAGGAGTACGACATCGACAAAGGCATGTTCAGCGAGGATTGCGCCTTCGATGCGGAATCGCTCGAGGTGCTGAAGCAATCCTTCGTCGAGCTGAAGATCCTGCCGACGGCGCCGGACATGTCGAAGCTTTATACGACGGAGTTTCTGCCGAAGCGGTGAGATGCGCTGCGTGAGAGATACATAAAATCGAGGTGTTGCGTGTCCGCCGCCGCGCGGCTTTCGACGCGGCCGCCGCCAACCGCTACACTCGCGCGCGAGATGCCAGCGAGCGAAGCCGGAAAAAGACGATGAATCCCGAATCGGTTCGCCGCAAGCTGCGTGCTCTCGTCGCCGTCATGCAGGATTCGGGCGCAACTGCGGCCGAGCGCGAGAATGCCCGGCGGCTTAAGGCGGGGCTGAAGGCGAAACTCGAGGAGCAAGGCACCCCCGAAGGCGATTGGAGCGATGCGGTGTTTCGCGTCGGCCGCGCCCTGCGGCGCGTCAAGACGTCGACCGCGCCGCCACCGTCGATGAGCACCGGCGCCGCGAAGGTCGGGTTTCGCCTCGGTCGCGCGCTCCGTCAGGTCACGAAGAAATAGGCGAACACGCCATGCAGTCCACGGCGGACATCCGTCGCCCGGATGGGCCGCACGCTGCGGTGTCGCGCCAGACCTGGGTAAGCCCAATGCGCGTGTTGGCCCTTGCCGAACCTCTATTCGTATCAGGGCTTGCTCGCTTCACTTCCGAGCTGCGCTTGATAGTTCACGTTTAAGAGTGGCGGCGTGCCTGGAAGGCCGAGCAGCGTCACATTGATCTTTGTCTGGCCTGATAGCCAGTCGGCGCTTGAAGAGGCGAGCGGCCCTGCCTGCTTTTCCTCGAGCCGTTCTCTACCGTACTTGGTCCGAAATCGCACGAGAACGCGATCGAATACGCCGCGCGCAGTCGCGTAGGAAACTTGCCTATCAAGCTCGAGCGTTACTTGCGTGAGCTTGTCGTGAAAAAAGTAAAAATGCACGGTGAATTCGCTATCGACGAATTCGAATCTCGGAATGCTGGCGAGTTCAACTGCATCGGTGCCAAGGTGTTGACCCGCTATCACGTGCTCGGTCGCGGGAATTTTATGGAGCACGTCTTCAATCGACATGCCGTAAGTCGCGTTTTGCCAAAGTGTTTGCCCGAATGCCTCCGCAGCAACGAACAGCGAAAGCAACGCGGGCACGAAACAAAGAATGGACTTCACGGTTGGCTTCCTCCGACCGGGCTATCTCGTTTCCCGCAATGCCAAGCGCCCACTGTTCAACGCCCCGCTTGATCCTCCCCCGCCTTCCAATCCGGCGACGGCTCCGTCTGCGTCACCTCGCTCGCCACATACTCGCGCATGCCTTGGTGGATGAAGGCCATCCAGAGCGCCGGCTTTTCGGGGTCGAGGTTGAAATGCTGGTGCTCGACGCCGCCCGGCTTCATGGGCAGCAGCACCAGATCGCCTTTCTCCCAATCGACGCGCTCGCCGTCGACGACCGAATAGCCCTTGCCGTCGATCACATAGATGACCAGCCCGCCTTGATGGCGATGCTTGCCGGAGATCTTGCGCACCTCGTGTGTGAACACCGACCAGTTCTGCAGCGGCGTGTCGGTGACGCGGCGGCCGGCATCGAGGTAGTAGCGGAGATAGCCTTGGCGCATCAGCTCTTGCGGCGTGTCCGCGAGGTGCACGACGATGCGGCCGGTCTGTTGCCGCTCGGCCCAGGCCTTGTCCTTCGCCATGCCCATCTCATAGGCGTTTTGACGGGGCGCCTCCCGTTCTCTCAAACGCGTGCGTTCGGATTCCGCCATCGTCGCCTCCCGGTCCTGCCTCGTGCCCGATTTTAGCACAGCGGCGCCGACCGCCGAACTTCCGGAATCGGCGCGCCTCCCCAAGGGTGTATGATTGCAGAGTGCTGTATCATTGCGAAGCGCAGGGCCCGCGCATCGGACGCGGCGTCGGGGGAGGATCAAGGGATGTCGATGCGATGGAAGCGGGTCGTCTGGCTGCTGGGCATGGCCGTCGCCGGGGCCGGCGCGGTTCTGGCGCCACGGGCGAGTGTTGCCGCGGATTGGTCGCCGGCGCTGCAAAAAATCATCGCGGCCGCCCGGCAGGAAGGTAAGCTGACCATGAGCACGGCGGTCAACGTCGCCGGGGGCGCGGACGGAACGAAGGCGGTGCAGGCCGGCATCGCGCGCATGTTCGGCGTGACGCTCGACGCGACCTGGGCGCCGGCGCCGTCCTTCGGGCCGATGGTCGCGAAGCTCCTCCAGGAGTTTCAGGCCGGCGTTCCGGCCTCGAGCGATATCGATTTCGCCGCCGCGCCACATCTCGGTCCTTATATCGACGGCAATCTGTTTCGCAAAGTGCCGTGGCACGATCTGTGGCCGGAGCGGATCGCGCCAAATGCTTTCGAGCGGGAGCGCTCGCTCCGCTTCGAGACGTTCCTGCCCGGCATTCTCTACAATGTGAAGGCGGCGCCTTGGGCCCGGGACATCCAGGTGATCGGCGATGTGCTCAAGCCCGAATACAAGGGCAAGTTCGCGACCACGCCCTATCTCTCGGGTTTCGACGCGCTGGTCGCGCAAAGCGCCTGGGGCAAGGAAAAGACCACGGCGTTCGTGACGCGTCTCGCCGGGCAGATCAGCGGCGTGATGGCGTGCAGCGGTACCGATCGCATCGCCTCGGGCGAGGTGCCGGCGCTGGTCGTCGATTGCAGCGGCAGCTCGCCGAACATCGCGCGCTATCGCGGCATCCTCGACACCAAAGTGCCGCGCGATATCGCCATGCGGCGCTATGTCTATATGTCGATTCCCAGCAATGCCGCGCATCCCAACGCGGCCATCCTCGCGGCGCTCTATCTCGTCTCGCCGGCCGGCCAGCACGACGTCGCCTTCACGCTCGACGGCATCGACGACGACGACTATCCCGAAACCTGGGCGCATCAGCGGGTCGCGGCCTTGCGGCAGGAAGGCGCCCAGTTCCTCGACGTGGATATCGACTGGTGGAAAACCAATGCGGCCGCCGACGAGGATTTCAACGCGATCGTGAAGATCCTGCAGAAGAATTGAGGCCGCCCCTTCGACAAGCTCAGGATGCGCGGCCGCCGGCCGCCTGACATCGCGCTTAACGGCACGATTTGTTCCTCGCCTCGACGCCTTTGTGCGCTCACTTTCCGCGGCCGCTGGCGCCGATCATGTACGCGCGCAGCACGGCGTTGATGCGGCTCTGATAGCCCTTGCCGGTGCGGCGGAAGAAATCGAGCACATCCTTGTCGAGCCGCAGCGAGACTTCGGATTTGCCGGCGGGCATCAGCCATTCCGCCGTGCGAAAGAAATCCTCGCCGAGCGGCGGGATGTCGGAATAATCGATGGTCTCGTCCGGCTCTTTGCGCAGCCGGTCAGCGACCATGCGCGCGCGCGAGGATGAAATAGTTTTCTCGCTCATAGCGGTTCGCCCTCCTGGCAGCAATGATCCGTATCCGGTCGCCGCGTTTCGTGTAGGCGAAGGCGATCGGCACGCCTTCGAGTACGCCAATGGCGATCCACCGCTCTTCGCCGTGACGATCATTGCCGCTTTGCGCGAGCGCGGGCTCGACCCGCCGCGCGGCATCCATCCCGCGACGCAAATCAGGCGACGGCGCACCGAGATCAATCCGCTCGAGGAACGCTTTGCGCTCGCTTATCTCGTCACCGGCAGCGCCGCTGAAGCGGCAAGAGGCGCGGGGCTGAAGGGTGCCCGCGCCAATGTCAGCGGGCCCAGAATGCTGCAGCGGCCGCTTGTCGCCGCCTTCATCGAAGCGGAGCGCGCCGCGTCGATCGCACGCACGCGCATCGATGTCGATCGCGTGAAGCGCGAATTCGCGCGCATCGCTTTCACCGATATCGGCGACATCGCCGAATGGGACGAGGAAGGCGTGGTGCTGAAGCCGAGCGCGGCGATCTCGCCCGACGATCGCGCCGCCATCGCCCAGTTGAAGGTGAAGCCGGGGAAGGCGGGCCTCAAAGCGACGATCAAGCTGCATTCGAAGCAGCGCGCGCTCGACAGCCTGGCGCGGCTCCTCGGCCTCTATGGCAAGAAGCCGTTCGTTACGGTCGATCATGCGGCGGATACGCGCGATGCCAACGAAATCCTGCGCGAGCGGCTGCTTAAGATCGCGCGTGCCGGTGAAAAGAAGGAGGACGAGAAGGCGTAGGGGCGGGAGCGATGGTCGCGCGACGCGCGTTTGCGGCGGGCAATTCTGCCCAGGGTTGATTGCAGGGTTAATTCGGCCCCGTCGCGGCGCACAATGAAGCGACCGATGCGGCGGAAACGGAGCGAGGCGGTCATGACAGAGAAACGCGAATCCGGCTTCAAGACCAATCCCGATTATCGCATCACCTTCGAGCGCTCGCCGCGGCGGGTGCGCGCGAAGTTCAACGGCGCGATCGTCGCCGACAGCACCCATGCGCATCTGCTGTTCGAGACGCGGCATCTGCCGGTCTATTATTTTCCGAGAAGCGACATCCGCATGGATTTGCTCGCCGCCACGCCGCACCAGACCTTCTGCCCCTATAAGGGCGACGCATCCTATTGGAGCGTGACGGCCCAAGGCAAAACCGCCGAGAACGCGGCGTGGAGCTATCGCGCGCCTTTCGAGGAGGTGGCCGCGATCAAGGATTTCGTCGCCTTCTATTGGAACCTGATGGAGGCGTGGTACGAAGAGGACGACGAGATTTTCGTCCATCCGCGCGATCCCTATAAGCGCGTCGACGTCGTCAGCTCGTCGCGTCCCGTGCGCGTGGTCCTGGGCGGCGAGACGATCGCCGAGACGCGGCGCGCGCGCTTCCTGTTCGAGACGCGGCTTCCGACCCGCTACTACATCCCGGCCGAAGATGTGCGCATGGATTTGCTGGCGGCGAGCGAAAAGCTCACCCAATGCCCCTATAAGGGCAAGGCGCGCTACTACTCGGCCAAGATCGGCGATCGCGTGTTCGAGGATATCGTCTGGACCTATCCCGATCCGATCGCCGAATGCCCGAAGATCAAAAACTATCTCTGCTTCTTCAACGAGCATGTCGACGACATCTTCGTCGACGGCGTCGCGATGCCCCGCCCGGTGACGCCGTGGTCGAAGGATTGGAAAGAGAAAGCGGCGACGGTGCCCGATCAGCGCGGGCCTGTATCGCGGCCTTGAGCGCCGGCCGCCGCTTCGCGCCGGCCTATTCCGCCGCCGCCGAGACGCCGCTCTCCTCCGCGATCAGCCGCTCGATCATGCGGCGCATGGTCATGCGGTTGGCGTCGGAGGCGATGTCGACGAGGCCTTGCTGGCCGAGCTCGGTCATGCGCGCCTGCTGCGCTTCGACCATGTCCTTGTCCTCGACGAAAGTCGGCGCGATCTCGCGATAGAGCTGCTCGGTCGCCGCGGGCTCGCTCTGGCGATAGCCGTTCATGCACGACCAGAAATAAAAGCACGAGGTTGCCGTCTCGGGCGTGAGACCGTGGAAGAGGCGGAATTGGAAGCCGCCCTCGCGCTTGCCTTCATAAGCGCCGGCGCCGACATCCGCCGCGCCGGTCCATTGCAGGATGCTGGACGGCGCGACCCATTCAAATTCCTGCCAGCGATCGACGCGGCCCTTGAAGCCGGCGGCCTTCACGTAGGTCGGCGGCGGCACCGAGTTGCGCATCCAGCGCGTGAATTTGAGTCCGGTCGGCGTGCGCGTGGTCTTCATCTCCGCGTCGACATGAGCGGCGGGATTGCCGCCCACCGTCTTGGCGTGGAGATAGCCGAGATGCGTCAAATCCATGAGATTGTCGACCATCAGCATGTAATTGCCTTTGATCGGGTAGCAATCGTGCTTGTTCGGCCACTGCGCGCCGTCGTTGTGATAGGGGAAGTCGACGATCTTGGTGCTATCGGCGCGTGCGGCGTCTCCCATCCACACCCAGACGAACATATCCTTCTCGACGACCGGATAGGCGCGCACATGCGCATCCTCGGGAATGCGCGGCTGACCGGGGATCGCGACACATCGGCCGCTGTGATCGAAGGTGAGCCCGTGATAGCCGCATTGGATGCCGCTCTCGACGATCTCGCCGCGCGACAGCGGCGCGGCGCGATGGCAGCAGCGATCCTCGAGCGCGACGGCGCGGCCCGCTTTGTCGCGGAACAGCACCAGCGGCTCGTCGCAAATGCGGCGCGCGAGCGGCTTTTCTTTCAGCTCGTCGCCCCAAGCGGCGACGTACCAGACGTTTCGAAGAAACATGGCATTTCTCCCATTCTGGATTTTGGCTTTGTCGCAGGATGGTACAGCCGCGTTCGCGAAAAAGCCAAGCCGGGGGACGGACCCCTCGCCGGTGTCGGCTCGGCCCGCCCCCGCAATCACTTCCCCCGGCCGCTGACGCCGATCATGCAGGCGCGCGGCATGGCGCGGAAAGTTCGGTGGACTCGCCATGTGGATCAAACCGCACCGCGTGAGCGGGGCCGCGGAGCCTTTGGCGCGGCTGCAATGTTATGGGGGCATGAACCCGCTTCATCAATCGCCGCGCGCAGGCGCACGCTGTGCGGTTCGCGCGCTGCTTGCCGTTCCGGCTCTGGTTTCGCTCGCCGCCCTTGCCGGCTGCGTGAGCCCGGGCTCGGTGTTGCGCCAGTTCGGGGTGGTCGGAACTTTCGCCGACGATTGCTCGCGGCAGATCGAAGCGGGCGGCGCGCGTGCGATCTACGACGTGCCGCCGACCGGCTATCCCACCTTCACCGCCGTCAACCGGTACGGAACGTTCCGGTCGACGATCGTGCGCGCGGATCAGGTCAACGCCAACACGCTCATCATGTACACCAACGACCCCGGCGGCGCGTGGAACGAGATCGAGATTCAAAGAGACGGCAGCGGCTTCGTCACGAGACGAATGATCAGCCACCAGCCGAACCAATACCGGCCGCTCGTCGCCGTCGGCACGGGCGGCATGGCCGGCACCAGCGGCGAGGGGTTGTTCGTCGAGAAATGTTCGGACAGCGCCGTGTCCCCGACACTCGGCGCGGCGTTGACAGGACCGTCGCGCTGAGGTGATTTTGTCGCGCCCGAGGAGTCAGGGGATTCCTGCTGAAAGGGGCAGGCCGAAATCTGGTTCAAGGCGCTGAAGGAACGATCATGCCGGATCAGGCGGAGGGCGGCTTATCCTCCGAGGTCGCGCGCGTCTTGGAACGCGCGGCCAGTGTCTCGTAGCGCTCGACGCTCTGAAGCAGCGTCCGTTTGGCGTCGGCATCGGTCACTTTCTCGGCGATGGCCCGCGTCTGCGCCGCCATCCTCGACCAATGCTCCGCATCGTTAAACTTATCTGCCACGGCACCACCACCACCAACGCCCAGATTGGATTGTTCCTACTATTTTGGCGGGAATATGACCACTACCCGACTTTCGGCTTGCGGCCGTGGGCTTGTCGAACGTTTTCCGGCCCCTGCTCGGCGCTGGCCCACGCGAAGCGGCGAGAAGAAAGAGCCGGAGAAAAGCGGGAAATAGACGCGCGCGCTAAATTTTCGCAACGATCGTGCGCAACGACCGTGCTCTAGGCCCGCCGCCGCGGGAAGCGCCTTCCCAAGGGAAGCGGCCGGCGCGGAAGCGCGACGCGCTCCGCCGGCGGTGGATCGGCGGGCGGTGCGAGAGCCTGCGGCTCTTCCGCGGCCGGCAATTCTTCCTCAGCTTGCGGCGCTTCGAGGCGCACCTCGTCGGGGGCAGGCGCCTCCGGCCCGGTCCAGCCGGCGTCGCGTGCGAGCTCGTCATAGAGGCTGGCGATCTTCGATAGCAGCGACCACGAGGTCTTGCAGGGCAGCGTGTCGGCCGTGGCGTACAGCTCCTCGGCCCGCGCATGCCAGGCCGCAGCGAGGCACGCTTCGTTCTTCGCGGGCGGCGCGATCTGCTGCGCGGTGGTTTCCGATGGCCGCTGCGCGGTGCTTTCGAGTGGTCGCTGCGCGGTGCTTTCGAGTGGTCGCTGCGCGGTGCTTTCGAGTGGTCGCTTCGCGATGGAAGGCGCCGGCGCGGGCTCCTCGACGGTCGGACGCGGCTCGTCGGAGCGTGAGCGCGGCTGTTCCAACTCAGACAGCAATGTCGCTTTGACCGAGTTTCTCAAGGCCATCAGCAGAGATTTTTCCCTATCGATCGTGGCGCGGGTGAACCGGCGCTTATTGTCGGACGGAAAATGTCGGCAGCATGGCGCTGATGCAGCAGTTTTGTGGATGCGTAATCGCTCCGGCTCTCCGCTGTCGGCTTTCGGCGAATAAATCGGGTAAGCGATCGCGCGTCCGCGCACGGCCGCGCTTCAGCCGCTCGTCGCGTGGTTGGTTGGCCGTGGCCCATCTTTCGTCATTTTCTTCGCCGATCATCGGCATGCAGCATATTCGTGTGCGCGTCGCGAGCAGATTTGGCCAAAAGAAAATTGAAGATCCAAAAATGGAGCGGCCCCGATGTTTCGCTCGATCCTCGCGCGTATCGCAATCGCTTGCTCGATGATGCCGCTCGTCGTGCCGTTGGCGCAGGCACAGCAGGCGATACCGCCCTCGATGCCGATACAGCAGCAAGCGGCGCTGGTGTGGCGCGAAATGCGCGATTGCGCGCAGATCGCGGCCAAGCAGCAGCCCGATCACACGCCGGAGGGCAACGCAAAACGCGAAGCGACGCGGCTCGACTGTCTGCGCCGCAACCATCTGCCGGTGACGCCGACGCCGAACCGGTATTGAAAAAAAACGCGCCGCCGGGGCACTGCTTCTGCTCAGCGAAAATTCTCGCGCAGGAAGCGCTCGGCGCCTGGATGGAGCGGCACGTCGATCGGTGTCGCCTCGGTGTCGCGCCACACCTGGCTCACCTCGGTGAAGCTGTCTTCCCACGGGAACTCGTCGGCGCGCATGGCGAAGCCGGCGCAGAGCTTGTAGACCGTGCCTTCATCGAGCGCGGCGTTCGCATAGAGCGGCCAGCCGCTGTAATCGATGGCGGCGATGTCCGCGGCGAGGCGCGGATAGCGGCGCTTCGGTACGATGCCGCGGCGCCAGCCCAGCGCGTGGAGCTCATCGAAGATCTCGGGCTCGATCTCGAGCGGCACGAGATCGCATTTGAGCGCTTCGTCGAACCAAATGACGAGCGCCTCGTCGAAGATCGCATCGAGCGTGCCGGCCTGCATCGGCTCCATGCGGCGCTTGTCGCTGGGGCTGCCGCTCATATGCAGCTTGCCGCCCCAAGCTTCGATATCGGCGAGGCTGAAGCCGTAAAGCGCCAAGACCTGCTCGGTCAGCACGCGCGTCGAATGCGTGACGTCTTCCTTCACCGAGACCTGCAGCGGATAGCGCGCTTTCTTGATGTCGGCGAGAGTGCGAAAGCCGAGACTCTTCTTCACCGAGAAGACGAACCAATCCAAGGTCGGCCACACGCCGACGACGCGTAAGGGGAGCGGCGATTTGAAGAGACCGACACCGCGATAGGCCTGCGTCAGCAAGGCGGAAGGGTTGACGAAGGCCATCTCGAGCGAGCCCGTGGCGACGGCATGCGCGAGGATCGGCGAGCCGGTGGCCATGCGCAGGAAGGGGCGGAACGCCTCGCCCGAGCCGTTGCCGATGGTGATGCAGACATCGCGATTGCCGCCATAAGGCGTCGCCGCATCGCCGGCGAAATTGAGGCCCAGCTCCCACAGCGCCTTGGCGCGCAGGAAATTGGCGCCGCGCGGCAGTTTCTCCATGTCACTCCCTCCTTAAGTTATCTCAACAACGCCGGATGTCAGGCAACGGCTTCGATGACGAGCGCCTTGATCGGTCCCTCGATGGGGCCATCGCCAAAGCGGCGACGAAGCTCTTCCGCCGCCGCCTGCGTTGCCGCATCGAGGCCCGATCCGCCGATCGCTTCGATTTCGTTCCGCAACGGCGTGCCGCGGCAGTACGCGATCGCGACATCGAGCGCCGTGGCGGCGCGGCTGATTTTTTCGACGACATCGATCGAAATCGTGACGAAGCCCGCCTCGACCAGATCGGCGCGGATCCTGTCGGTATCGTAATAGCCATGCGGCGTTCGCGCCAAAAATCGCGGCGGCTTTTGCGGATAAAGCGCGGCCAGTGCCTCGGTGACGGTATCGGCGAACGCGTTCTCGGAAATCCGATCCCAGACATTGAACAGGAAGCGCCCGGTTTTTCTCATCACGCGGCGCGCTTCGCGATAGGCCCGTGGCCGGTCGGGAAAGAACATGGCGCCGAACTGGCAAGCCACCGCGTCGAAGCTCGCATCCGCGAAAGGCAAGGCAAGCGCGTCGGCTTGCCGCCATTCCACCCGGCGGTCATCCGCGAGACGCTGCGCGGCGTAATCGAGCATCGGCTGGTTGAGGTCGGTCGCAACGATGCGCGCGTCGCCGGCAAGCCGCGACGCCATCGCGCGGGTTACGACGCCGGTGCCCGCGGCCAATTCCAAAACGTCGCGTGCGGCGGCCAGCCGGCCGGCAAGATCGAGCGCATAAGGCTGGAAGATCAGCGGCACCATCAGCCGGTCGTAGATTTCCGGTATCGAGCCGCTGAAGACCGCATCCGGCGAACTCATGGCATCCCCTCCCGGTGCCGTCGCGCCCGGGAAATCGGCGCCGCGCGGCGGTTGCTCTACTTTAAGCCTTCCGCAGATGCATCCTCAATTCAGCCATTCGCCGGTGGCGGGCTTGTCGCGCTGAATTTCGCGCACGGCGCGCGCGATCCGCTTCCACAGAAGATGGCCATCGACATCGTATTGCTTGAGCAAGGTGTCGGCGCGCAGCCGCGCGACGAAGCCGGCTTCGCTGCCATGCTCGACGACGAGGGCGCTGGCGGTGCGCCAGACATCGCTGTTGCTGGGTCGCATGAGACGATCCTAAACCAAAGCCGGCGCACTTCAATGTGGTGGCGCGCGCGACCGCGCCGAAAGGGCGCCGGTCGCGGGCAATTCTGCTACGGTCACGGTTTCGTGTTAGCGCAGGAATAGTCATGCTTCAGACGCTCGTCGCCTTGCTCGCCGCCATCACCATCGCCGTCCCGCTATCGCGGCGGCTCGGGCTCGGCAGCATCCTCGGCTATCTCGTCGCCGGCATCGTGATCGGTCCGGCGGGGCTGCGTCTCATCACCGATGTCAACCAGATCGCCGATGTGTCGGCGCTCGGCGTCATCATGCTGCTGTTCCTGATCGGTCTCGAATTGCGGCCGCATCGCCTCTGGGTGCTGCGCAACGCGATCTTCGGCCTTGGCCTCGCGCAGATGGTGCCGACGGTGCTCATTCTCGCGGGGCTCGCTTATTGGCTCGCCGACATGCCGTGGCCCGGCGCGGTGACACTCGGCGCGGGGCTGGCTTTGTCCTCGACCGCGATCGTGCTGCCGATGCTGCGCGAGCGCGAGATCCTCTCCGCCGCCTCGGGGCGCGATGCGTTCGCCGTGCTGCTCTTCCAGGACATGATCTTCGTGCCGTTGGTCGCGCTGGTGCCGCTGCTCGCGAACGGGCAGATGGCGATCCCGACGCATGTGGCGCAGGTGCCGTGGGAAATCGTCGCCAAGGATGTCGGCGTGATCCTTGTCATCCTGATCGGCGGCACGTTCCTGGTGCGGCCGCTGTTCAGCCTCGTCGGCGGCGCGAAGACGCCCGAGGTCTTCACCGCGACGGCATTGCTGCTCGTGGTCGGCACGGCGGGGCTCGCCGCCTGGGCGGGGTTGTCGGCCTCGCTCGGCGCCTTCATGGCCGGCGTGCTGCTCTCCGACAGCGAATACCGGCATGAGCTGCAAGCGGATATCCAGCCCTTCGAGGGCCTGCTGCTCGGCTTCTTCTTCATCTCGGTCGGCATGTCGGCCAATCTCGCTCTCGCGTATCACAATTGGGCGCTGGTCGCCGTGGCGCTGCTGCTGCTGTTCGCGGTGAAGATCGCCGTCGCCTTCGCCGTCGATTGGGTGAAGCGCCGCAACGCCAAGACCGCGTTGCGCTTCGGCCTGGCGCTGCCCGAAGGCAGCGAGTTCAGCTTCGTGCTCTTCGCCGCCGCTGTGACGAGCGGCGTGCTCGATGAGGAAGCCTCCGACATCGCGACAGTGGTCATCGCGCTCTCGATGGTGGCGATGCCGGTGATGTTCGCCGCCTCGGAGCGCTTCCTCGCGCCGCGCCTCGGCGAGAAGCCGCGTTCGCCCGATCCGATCGACGAGCCGCCGGCGCCAGTGATCATCTGCGGGTTCGGCCGCGTCGGGCAGGTGGTCGGCCGCGTGCTGCATATGCAGCGCATTCCCTTCACGGCGCTGGAGAAAGATGTCGGCCAGGTCGATGTCGTGCGGCGCTTCGGCACCAAGGTCTATCTCGGCAATCCGGCGCGCGAGGAAGTGCTGCGCGCGGCGGGCGCCGAGACGGCGCGGGTGCTGGTCGTCGCGCTCGACGACATGAACGAGACGATCGCCACGGTCGAGACGGCGCAGCGCCATTTTCCCAAGCTCGCGATTCTGGCGCGGGCGCGCAATCGCTGGCACGCGCATAAGCTGATGGATTTCGGCATCGACGGTATCGTGCGCGAGACGTTCTATTCGAGCCTGCGCCTGACCGATCTGGTGCTGAACGCGCTGGGCGTGCCCGAGCCGCGTGCCCACCGCGCCGTCGAGCTATTCCGCGAGCATGACGAGCGCAATCTCGTCACGACGCAAGCGATCTCGGGCGACGAGCAACAACTCATCCAAGACCGCCGGCAAGCGACACAGGAATTGCTCGAGCTGTTCGAGGCCGACGAGGAAGCGCTTACGAACCAGATCGAAGTGGAAGCGGACCGGACGGGCTGAAGAAGAGCTTTCGGCTATCGGCTATCAGCCGGAGGAACCTCGACCGGCTGATAGCTGTCAGCTGATAGCACTTGCTCTCACGCACCCAAGGCTTCGATCGTCTTACCGAGCTTTTCGTAGCGGTCGGCGATTTCCTCGAGATGGTGGGCGATCGTCGTGTCGTTATGTTGGGTCGCGGCGGCGCGCAGGCGCGAGGCGGCGTCGCGATAGGTGTTCGCCTGATTTTCGGCCCAAAGATTGCGGTGCATAGTCCATTCTCCCATGACAGGCGTCGGCGGGCACTGAAACGCGCGTCATGGGAGGCTGTTCCGGCAAAGTGCGGGTGCCGCGAAAACGTCGCGGTGATGCGGGAATCGGGGCGACACTAAGGCCGCGGCGTGGCGTGCTGCCGCGATGAAAGTGCGGCAGTCGACGCAGCGCCGCGCTTTTCGCCGCTCTATCAGCCGTCGCTAAGACTGCAACTGCTGGTGCAGGGTCGCGACTTGGGCGTTGAGGTCGTCCCATTCCTGCGGCGTCGGATCGCGGCCGGCAGCGGCAATGCCCTGCGCGCGCGTATAGGCGTCCTTCAGCGCCGCGGCGGCGACGGTGCCGTCGGCGACAAGTCCTTGCATGCTTTGCAGCGTGTTGAGGAGGTTTCTCACATCGAGACCGGTTGGCATTTACTTCACTCCGTATTGCGTCAAGACGTGGTCGAAAGACGCGACCGAATTCTGCGCCGCCAGCACCGCTTCGTTCTGCTGTACCGGCGTCGAGGCGAGATCGCGCACCGTGGTTTCGGCATTGTCGAGCACCGCTTCGGCGGCGTTGTCGGCGCTGCGCATCAGATCGACCGTGCGTGGATTGGCACACGTCGCCGGATCGACCCCGGCGGCGAGAACCGGCACCGGCATCAACGCGGTCGGCGGCGGGGGCGGTGCTGCGCAAGCAGCGGGCAGCAGCGCGGCGGCGGTCAGCAGCAGGAGGCGCGGGGTGGCGAAATGTCGGGGATGGGGCTCACGGTGTCAGTCCCCCTTCGGCGCCGCTGCATGGGCGGCGCGAGTTATGCAGTTTCGTTTTTCGTCGATTTGAAAATGTCGATGCCGTCGTGTGCGGTTCTCGACCTTCCCAATCCTCCAGAAAATTTATAGCTCAGCCCACGGCAGCACTGAGCGGCGACAATTCATCCACCGCCTTGTGAGCGGCTTACAACTCTTCATCCAAAGCAATGATGAAGCGCATGACCGTGTTGGCCGCGCCCTCCGTAAACTATCGCCATCGTGCATATTGGGGGTGGTGATGGAAAAAACGGCATTCACCTCAGGCAAGCTCGGCCTGCTGATCGGCGCGCTGGTGCTGCTGGTGCTCGTCTATCAAGTGCTCGGCCGCGGCTGCACCGTGGCCTCGATCGGCTTCGATAGCGGGATCAGCTTTGCATGCGCCGGCGACACGGTCGCGGAGAAAGCGCCATCGCCGCCATCGCGGGTTTCATCGCCGAGCGCGGAGACGCATACGCCGACACCGGCGCGGCCCGAGACTCAACCGCCGCGTCCCGAGACCCCGAACGCGAAGCCGGTCGCGCTTGCCGGCGAGTGGCGCAATGAAGATGCAGCGACACGCGGACTGACGCGGCTCGTCGTCGTCGATAACCCGGCGACCGTCCACGCTTGGGAAGCCTGTCATCCGAGCGATTGCGATTGGGGCGCGGTGCCGGCTTCGGCGTTTCGGCAATCGGTCAACGGCGGATCGCAGGCGGCGCTACAGGCGCATTTCACGACCGGCTTCAACGAGACGACGCTCATCATCACACCGGTGGGCGAGGGATTGCGCGTCGAGACGCTGACGCATTTCATCGACAAGAGCGGCCGTGCCGATTATTCGGCGAGCGATCAGTTCCGCCGCACTGGCTCCTAGAGTCTCTAGCGCCTCTGCAGATGCGAAACGTGCGACGGGTGCGCGGCGTGTGTCGCGGCGGCGCACATCGCTGTTCAACAACCACCCCCATAGGCTATTCTTTGGCGTCAGTTTGTCTTCAAGGATAACACGCAGCATAAAAGCGCATTCATCGGGGGGAAGATGGTCATGAAGAAAATCCGGGCGGGGCTGGTCGCAATGGCAGCCATGTGCTGCGTCATCGAGATCGGTAATCCGGCGCACGCCGCCAAACCTTTCACGCTGATGTTCGGTCAGCAGACCGCGACGTCGTCCGAATCGCGGTCCTACTTTATTCCGAAGGCCCTCGGCTGGTTTAAGGACGAGGGGATCGACGTTACCCTTCAGCCGACCGATGGCGCGACGGCGGAAATGCAGATCCTTGCCGCCGGCAAGGGCGATGCGGGGCTCGGTGCGCCGGCGGCCATCCTCCTGGCACGCAACGCGGGCGCGAAAATTCGCGCGATCTTCCTGATAAGCGCGGAGAGCGGCACGTCGATCGCGGTGCTCGCGGATGGGCCGATCAAAGAGCCGATGGATCTCAAGGGCAAGAAGATCGGCGTGATGTCGATGGGCGCATCGCGCACGCTCGATGGCTATGCCATGGCGCAGGCCGGCGGTCTCGATCCGAAGACGGATGTGCAATGGCTGCCGGTCGGCTTCGGTGTGCAGGCGGGTCTCGCGCTGCAACGCAACGACGTGCAGGCGCTTGCGCTGTGGGACATCACCTATGCCGATATGGAAGCCAACGGCATCAAGATGCGCTACTTCACATTTCCGTTCCAAAAAGACATCTTCGGCTATGTCTATGCGACGACGGACGAGATGCTGGCAACGCGCCGCGACGATCTCATCAGGGTGATTCGCTCGTCAGCCAAAGCGGAAATCTTCGAGCGGACGAACGTCGAAGCCGCGGCTTGCATCTTCCTGACCGAGTCCGGCCGTTGGGCGTCCAGCCCGGACAAAGCCAAGGACTACAAAAAGACCGTCGACATGATGCGCAAGGATTTCCAGGGGCCGGTGCGGCCGGAAGGACAGATCGGCACCTTCCCACCCAAAGCTTGGGAGATCGTGCGCGACTACTATTACAAGCTCGGCGTCATCAAGGATAAGCTGCCGCCCGAGGATTATTATCTGACCGACGCTTCATTCTATCAGCAAGCCAACGCTTTCGATCGTTCTCAGATCGAAGCGTTGGCCCACAACTATAAGAACACCTGCGCGGACGCGAAGTAAGGTCCAGCCGGATTAGTCGAAGGTCGCGGGGCTTCTCAACCGAAGCCCTGCTCGACCACTTTCTTGATGCCGGCGGCGTCCTTGCCGGCGAGCCCCATCACCTCGAGGGTTCGTGCGGTTGCCGCATAGTCGTCGCCGGTCACGAGCTTCGCCATGTCGACCAGGTTCTGCGTTGCGGTCATCGGAACGCCCGCGACGCGCCCGATCGCCGCGATCGGGATGAGCCCTACCGGCACGTCTTCCGCGATGTAGTTGGCATCCCACGATTTCGGCATGGGCGTGCCGCCATAAGGGGCGCCGGGATTGTACGTGAGCTTCTGAAACGATTCGACCAACGTGGCCTCGCGGATGCCGTAAACGGTGTCGAACCAGTCTTCGAGGGTTGGCACGGTGACACCCAAAGCCTTGGCGGCGGCAACACGCTCGGCATTGATGGCCCGATAAATCCGCGCCACGGCCTCCGTCACGCCATGCGCGTAGAATTTGTAGTCTTCTTTGTGCTCGATCCGCGTTGCATTGAGCATGCAATTGGCGACGTGAAGCATCGCATTCGCGTTGGTGAAGCCGGTGGCGATGACGTTGGGTGCCTTGACCGCGGTCGGGAAGAGCGGGCTTAACGTCGCGAAGACCTTGTCGATGTTCTTGGCGGGGAAGCTGGCGATTTGCAGCCACTTCTTGACGACGATCGGCTAAATCTTCGCGGGACCGAGGATCTTTGCTCCGTAGGGATAATTGTCCATTTCCGCGAGATCGACTTGCGCGCGGCACCCGGCCTGATCCAGCACGCGGCGAAACGCCAGCGATCCGCCCGTATTGCCTTGGACGAGCAGAATGGTTTGGCCATCGGTGAGAAGCGGCGCCAGGGCCTTCGCCGCCGAGGCTTGCCGGTGGCCGGCGGTGCAGACGACGATGATATCGGCGCCGCGGACCACGGGCGCGAGATCGGTGGAGGCGAGTTCGACCTTGGCAAAGCCGGTACCCATGCCGCTGGTGTCGATGCCGCCCGCTTCTCGTATCGCCGTCAATTTGGCTTCATCGAGGTCGCAGACCCGCATCGTGTGGCCCAACGCGCCGATATGGGCGACGAGGTTGAAACCGCCATTGGCCGCGCCAATCACCGCGACTGTCTTTCCGTTACTCATGATTCTTGTCCTCCTTACAGACCGAAATTGCTGTTGCCTTGTTCCTGCCAGAAGATCACGCGGCGCTGTATCGCCCGAAGGAGGGCATGCAGCAGCATGCCCATCAACGATAAGACGACCAGCGTCGCGAATACGCCGGCAATGTCGAAGTTGAAATTATAGTCGAGAAGCACGCGGCCCAGACCCGTCGTCGTGCCCATGAATTCGCCGACGATGGTTCCGATCACGCTCAGCACGATGCCGATATCGAGACCCGCGAAGATATAGGGAAGCGCGTTGGCCAGTTGGACATAGCGGAAGATCTGCCAGCCCGTCGCCCGGTACGAACGCATCAGCATGATCTGATCGGGGCGGACGGAATTGAGCCCGTCGATCGTGTTGACGGCGACCGGAAAGAAGCAAACCAGCAGCGACATCATCACCTTCGACCAGATGCCGAAGCCGAACCACACGATGATGATCGGCGCCAGGGCAACTTTGGGGACGGTCTGGAACGCGACGACATACGGGTAGACGAGGCGATTGAAGATTTCGAACCGCGTAACCAGGACGCCGATCACAAATCCCAGGAACGACCCGAGACCGAAGCCCATGACCGTCGCGCCGACGGTGTAGAGCCCGTTGTAGAAAAACGCGCCGTTGAGCGTGGCGCGGACCAATTGGTCGAAGACCGCGGTCGGCGCCGGCACCAGCAGCGGCGACACATCGAAAATACGGACGGCGGCTTGCCAGAGCACGAGGCCGACAGCAATGACGGCGCAGCGCTCGAGCGCGATGCGCGTGCCCCCCGGGGCCGAGGTTTCGGCGCTCACATTTTCGCTCCCGCCGACAAAAACATCTCCGCCGAAAAGAAAGCGCGAATCTGTCCGGCCAATTCGCCAAAGCGCGGGGTGGATGTGACCTCGAGCGCGCGCGGCCGTTCGAGGTCGATATCGATGATTTCCAAAATTTTTCCCGGTGCCGGCGACATGACGACGACACGATCCGATAAAAGCACCGCCTCCGGAATGGAGTGCGTGATGAGAATGACGGTCTTGCGGTACCGCTGCCAAATTCGCATCAGCTCGATGTTCATATAGTCGCGCGTCATGGCATCGAGCGCGCCGAAGGGCTCGTCCAAAAGCAGAATGGGCGGATTGAAAACCAGCGCACGGCAAATCGCGACGCGGCGCTGCATTCCCCCCGATAGTTGCCAGGGATAGCTGTCAGCGAACGAGGTCAGGCCCGACATTTCGAGGAGCTGGAGCGCTGCTTCGCGATATTCTTTGCGCGGCAGGCCCATGATCTCGATCGGAACCATGATGTTTTCCAACACGGTCCGCCAGTCGAGCAGCAGCGCGTTCTGAAACACGATGCCGACATCGGTGCTGGGTTCGGTGACGACCTTGCCGCCGACCGTGATCGTTCCGGCGCTGTACGGCAGAAGCCCGGCGACGAGATTGAGAAAGGTACTTTTGCCGCAGCCTGAGGGACCGACGATGCTGAGAAATTCGCCGTCGGCAACGGACAGGTCGACATCGCTGAGCGCCTCGACCGTGCGGCCCCGCGTTGCGCGGTAGGTCTTACCGACTCCCGTGGCGTGAATCGCCGCTGCGTTTGTGTTGGACGCACCGTCTTGGCGTCCCCCGCCCGACAACATCCCCGAAAACCGCCTTCCCGCGGCGTTATGCGCATAATGATAGACGAGGACAACGGCGAGGAGAAGAGAACGAATGCTTCGATCGCGTGTCGGTGGGCCTGGGTGCAGCGCGATGGGCAAGGCACCGCATTGTTGTTCTCCGGCTTCGCACCGACGAGGCCACGTCGTAGAATGAGGGCGCGCTGTGTGACGCTTGCGGAGGAACGATGCCCGGCTCTCAGCTTCATCTCGTCGGCGGCGTGCCGCTGACGAGCGCCGAAGACGTCTTCGCGACGACGAGCCGCCTGCTCGGCGCGCATCTGCCGCGCCTTCCCGACGGCGAGGTCGGGCGGCCGTGGATGGCGTGGTTCGCGCCGATCATCACCGAAAATCCGATGCTCGAGAAAACCGACGAGGAGTTCCGGCCGCACCCCGGCGGCCAGGCGAGCTTCCGCTATCGCCTCGCGCCCGGCATCAAAGCCGAAACGGTGCGTTTCACCGGGCTGAAACACGCGGCGGTCGGGATCGAGAGCTACACCATCTTCAAGCGCCTGAAAGAAGAGGGCCGAAATCCATCGCGACGCGAAATTCCAATGCACGCTGGCGCATCCGATTCCGGTGATCCGCCGCTATTTTCCCGAGCGGCTGCAAGACGCGCTCGAGCCGGCTTTCGAAGCGGCGCTCCTCGCCGAGGTCGCTAAGATCGCGGCGGCGATCCCGCAGGGCGAGCTCGCGATCCAATGGGATTGCGCCTCTGCGGTGTTCGCGACCCTGGAGCGCGGCGCGCCGTCGCGTTTCGGCCGCATGCGCGAGGAAATGTACGGGCCGCTCGCCGAGCGGCTGGCGCGTTTTGGCCGCGCCGTGCCGCCGGGCGTCGATCTGCTCTATCACTTCTGCTACGGCAATTCGAACGGCAAGCATTCGGTCGAGCCGTCCTCGACGCGCGATCCGGTCATCATGGCGAACCGCATCGCCGCGCTGCTCGGTCCGGCGCGGCCGATCCAGCTTATCCATATGCCGGTACCGTTTGCGCGCGACGACGACGCTTACTTCGCCCCGCTGCGCGAGCTTGCAACGGGGCCGGAGACCACGATCGCGCTCGGCCTCATCCATCTCCGCGACGGCATGGCGGGCACGCAGCGCCGCATCGCGGCGGCGAAGAAGCATCTCGGCCGCTTCGCCCTCGGCACCGAATGCGGCCTCGGCCATGTCGGCAAGGATAATCTGCTGCCGGTGTTGCAACTGCATGCCGAGATCGCCGCCGCAGCGTGACCGCAACACATCGTCATCGCGAGGGACAACCCGTTCACGCGCGAAGAGCGCGTGAACGGGTTGTCAGCGACGAAACAATCCTGTTCGTGGTCCGGATTTGATTGCTTCGGCTCGCGCCACGCAATGACGAAGAATCTAGCGCTTGAGGAGATACCCGCCGATCAGTCCGATGGCGAGCACGGCGAGGACGGCCGGCAGGGGGCGATCGCGAATTTGCGCGGCGGCCTTGCCGAGTCCGGCGCCGGTCAGGTCATTGATCTGATCCTTCAGCGCCACGAGTTGCTTTCGGAGATCATCGACGTTCGGCAGTTCCGGAACGGCATCGGCGGTGCTCAAAATCGCCTCCTATCGGTTCGCGCCATGATCGAAGGGAAAAGTCGCGTTCGTGTGGCCGAAATGGGATCAATCCGGCAGCGATCGATAAAAACGCGCCGAAGCGAAGCCAAAGCCAAAGCCAAGATGCCTAACGGATCGGCTCCTCGATGATCGCTTCCTCGGTCGTGGCGACGACCAGTCTGTCCTCCTCGGTCAATCGCGTGCGCTTCCAGCTGCCGGTGAGGAACCAGCATATCGAGACGATCGCGACCACGATGTTGGTCGCCGGGAACGACCACCAGATGCCGTCGGCCTGCAAGCTCGTGTGCTTGGCCAAGACATAAGCCAGCGGGAATTGCACCATCCATTGCGAGACCATCGCGATCACCATGGCGATCAGCATGTTGCCCGAGGCGCGGAAGGCGGTCGCGATACACAATTGGACGCCGATGCCGCCCCAGGCGAAGGCCATGATGCGGATGAAATGCGCGCCCTCGGCGATGACACCGGCGTCGTTCGGGATGAAGAACGAGACGATCGGCTCCGCCCCGAGAAACGCGACGAGGCCCGCGACCGTCAGAATGGCGAAGCCGAGGGCGGTGCCGAGAAAGGTGATGCGCGACGCGCGATCGAGATTGCCGGCGCCGATGTTCTGCCCGACCAAGGTCGAGACCGCCATCGACATGCCCATCGCCGGGATCGTCACCACCTGCAGGATCGTCGAGCCGACACCGTAAGCGGCGATGGTCAAGGTGCCGAAACTGGCGACGAGGAAGGACATCACCATCAAGCCGAGCGCGCGGGTCGAGAATTCGACCGAGCCCGGAAAGCCCAACAGGAAAGCGCGCTTGATATAAGGCGGATCGGGGATGAGGGCGTGCCACGACACTTGGATGCCGTGACGTCCGCGCAGAAAGATCGCCATGCCGAGCACCATGGCGAGGGCTTGCGTCGCCAGCGTGGCGAGCGCCGCGCCCATCACGCCGGAGCCCGGAATCGGCCCCCAGCCGAAGATGAAGAGCGGATCGAAGAGAAAATTGAGGATCACCGTGCCGAGCACGATGAAAAGCGGAATGCGCGTCTGACCGACGCCACGCATCAGCGCCTGAAACATGCCGTAGGCGAAGACGAAGATCATGCCGACGAAAGAGACGCGCATGAAACCGAGCGCGCCGTCGTAAACATCGGTGGCGACGCCGAGCAGCGTCAGCAGATAAGGCGCGACGATGTAGCCGAGCGCGCCGAGCACGAACGAGGTGAGGACGACCATGATCATGGTCTGGCCGGCGACATGGTTCACCATGTCTTGCCGCCCCGCGCCGGCATATTGCGCGCTCAAGGTCGCGCCGGCCATGGCAAGCCCCGAGCCCATCGCGATGACAAGGAAGGTGACCGGGAAGCTGACCGAGACCGCGGCGACGGCCGCCGCTCCCAACCGTCCGACCCAGAAAGAATCGGTGAGCTGGTATCCGGTTTGGAGAATGTTGGCGAGGATGATCGGGACCGCCAAACTCACCAAGGCGCGCGTGATCGGGCCGTGGAGGAAGAGCGCGCGGCGCCGATCCAACGATTCGCGATTTGCGGACTTAGGTGGCATTGCGGCGATCCATTAGCGTAGCGTTCGCTTCACCCGTCATTCCCGCGGAAGCGGGAATCCAGCGACACGACGTTGCCCTGGGTCCCCGCTTTCGCGGCGACGACAAAAAATTAGAAGCTAGAGCGGAGCTTCGTTTCAGCCGGCCGCTAAAGCCGGTCGGCGAGGAAGCGTTTGAGGCGCGGCGCGAGGAAGCCCGAATAGCTGCCCGGCTCGTCCAAGGGCTCCGAGCCCCAATAATGCGGCGCGCCTTGCGCGATCGCGGTGCGCACGAAAGTGCCGGTCTGCTTCAGCGCGGTGACGAAAGCCTCGGACTGCGTCTTCACATCGACGACGTCGTCCTCGGTGCCGTAAGCGATGAAGAACGCGGTCTGGTTGTTGGCGCGCGTCACATAGCTCATCGGCGAAGCGTCGAAGTAAAGCTTGCGGTCGTCGATCGGCGCCGTGCCGAGGAATTTCTCGGTGATCTGATCGCCCGGCCGCGCGACGAGATCGTGCTGCCACTGCGCCGCCAGATCGTAGACGCCGTAGAGGCCGATGCAGCATTTGACCTTGGTGCTGACCGCGCCGAAGGGATCGCTCTTCGTGCCCTCGGCAAAGAGCGGATCGTC
This sequence comes from uncultured Alphaproteobacteria bacterium, assembly GCA_963731145.1. GTDB lineage: Bacteria > Pseudomonadota > Alphaproteobacteria > ATCC43930 > CGMCC-115725 > CAIKMD01. Next base: position 576,848 of record CAVSUX010000001.1, read on the forward strand.
GCCGGCGAGCGCGACCAGCGCGGCGAGCTGCGCGCCGGCGCTGTCGCCCCAGAGCCCGATGCGCTTCGGATCGATCTTCAGATCGGCTGCCGAGCCGCGCAGATACTGCACCGCCGCGCGCACATCCTGCACGGCCTCGGGAAAGGTCTTCTGCTCCTTCTTGCACAGCCGGTAATCGACGGCGAAAAGCGCGATGCCGGTATGGGCGAGGTGATTGCCCCAGCCTTGATAAGCGGCGCGCGTGCCCTGCTGCCAGCCGCCGCCATGCACGACGACCAGCGCCGGGAAAGGGCCTGCGCCTTCCGGCATATAAAGATCGCCGGGCAGCGCCGTGCCCTCATGCGTCGCAAAGGTGATGCCGGCCTGTTTTGGCATGGATGCTCTCCCGAAATTCTTGCCGCAGTTTAGGGCTTGGGCCGCGGCTCTCGCAATGCGTGGGCGCGTTCTCTTTAGAGCGCGAGCAGCGCGCCGTTCTGCGTGCAGGTTTCTTCGGCGAGCGCGACGAAAGGCTCGGTCGCGTCTTCGGGCAGCTTGATCTTGTCGCGCTCCTCGAAAGGGAAGGCGGCAAAGCGCAGCGCCGTGCGCATCGGACCGGGGTCGACGAGGTTGACGCGCAGAGTCGTGTGCGCGATTTCCTCGGCATAGCTTTTCACCAGCGCCTCGAGCGCCGCCTTGCTCGCGGCGTAAGGCGCCCAATAAGGCTCGCTCTCGCGCGCGGCGATGCAGGTCGTGAAGATCGCGCGGCCGGCGGGCGAGCCGCGCAGCAGCGGATCGAGCGCGCGAATCAGCCGCCAATTCGCGGTGATATTCACATCGACGATCTCTTGCCACAGCGCCGGATCGAAATGCCCGGTCGGGGCGAGATGGCCGAGCGTGGCGGCGCAAGAGACGAAGATGTCGACGCGGCCGAAGCGCTGATGCAGCGAGGCCGCCATCGCATCGAGCCGATCGAATTGGCGCAGATCGAGCGGCACCAAGGTCGCGCTGCGACCGCTCGCGCGCAGCTCGTCGTCGAGCTTTTCCAGCGCGGCGGTGTCGCGTGCCAGCAATACGAGTTGCGCGCCTTCGGCGGCGAAGCGTTTCGCGACCGCGGCGCCCAAGCCGCGCGACGCGCCGGTGATGAGGGCGAGGCGATCTTTCAGCCGGGCGCTGCGCGTGGTGAGTTCCCCCTCACCCTCCCGCCGCTTCGCGGCGGACCCCTCCCTCTCCCCAAAGGGAGAGGGGCCAATGGCGCTCGCGCCCTCCCTCTCCCCTCCGGGGAGAGGGTCGGGGTGAGGGGGCACGGGCATCAGACCGTCTCGGTCAGCAGCGAGAGCTGGGTGGAGACTTTGCCGGCGTCGTGATCGACCAGCGGGATCGGATAATCGCCGGTGAAGCAGGCGTCGCAGAATTGCGGCGTGCGCGCATCGCGGCCCTTCTCGCCGACGGCGCGATAGAGCCCGTCGATCGAGAGGAAGGCGAGGCTGTCGGCGCCGATAAATTTGCCCATTTCCTCGACCGACATATGCGAGGCGAGAAGCTTCTCGCGCTCGGGCGTGGCGATGCCGTAGAAGCAGGAATTCATCGTCGGCGGGCTCGAGATGCGCATATGCACCTCGGCGGCGCCGGCCTGGCGCACCATGCTCGACGATCTTGGTCGAGGTCGTGCCGCGCACGATCGAATCGTCGACCAGGATCACGCGCTTGCCCTTGATGTTGGCGCGGTTGGCGTTGTGCTTGAGCTTCACGCCGAGATGGCGGATCTGGTCGGTCGGCTCGATGAAGGTGCGGCCGACATAGTGATTGCGGATGATGCCGAGCTCGAAAGGCAGCTTCGCCTCGGCGGCATAGCCGAGCGCCGCCGGCACGCCCGAATCCGGCACCGGGATGACGATATCCGCCGGCACATGGCTTTCGCGCGCCAGCTCGGCGCCGATGCGCTTCCTCGTCTCGTAGACGCTGATGCCGTCGACGACGCTGTCGGGCCGCGCGAAATAAATGTATTCGAAAATGCAGAGCCGCTTCTTGGCGCGATCGAAAGGCCGCGTCGAGCGCAAGCCGCCCGGGCCGGCGATGATCATCTCGCCGGCATCGACATCGCGCACGAAATCGGCGCCGATGATGTCGAGCGCGCAGCTTTCCGAGGCGACGATCCAGGCATCGCCGAGCTTGCCGAGAACCAGCGGCCGCACGCCCAGCGGATCGCGCACGGCGACGAGACCCTCTGCCGATAGCGCCGCGAGCGAATAGGCGCCCTGCACCTGGTGCAGCGCGTCGATCATCCGCTCCTCGACCGAATGCTTGAGGCTGGTCGCGATGAGGTGGACGATGACCTCGGTGTCGCTGGTCGATTGGAACAGACTGCCGCGGCGGACGAGCGCTTGGCGCAGCTTGTAGGAATTGGTGAGGTTGCCGTTGTGGCAGATGGCGAGGCCGCCGAATTCGAAATCGGCGAAGAGCGGCTGGACATTGCGCATCGCGACTTCGCCGGTCGTCGCATAGCGCACATGGCCGATCGCCGAATGCCCCTTGAGCCGCCCGATCACGTCCTTGGAGCTGAAATTCTCGCCGACATGGCCCATGCCGCGATGGGCGTGGAACTGCTCGCCGTCATAGGCGACGATGCCGGCCGCCTCCTGGCCGCGATGCTGCAAGGCATGCAGGCCGAGCGCGGTGAGCGCCGCGGCCTCGGCATGGCCGAAAATGCCGAACACGCCGCATTCCTCATGCGGGTGGTCGTCATCGAGAGACGATGGGGCGAAGGGCGGGGTGCTGAGCATCGGCCTCGGCTCGGTCATGGCGGTGTGGGAGCCTCATGCTGAAGGTAGGGAGCGGACAGCGGAAACACCAGCGTTTTAGCTTCGCCGCGACCTTAAGCGCCAGGGTTAACGCCCCGTGTGGGGTGCGTTGCTGGGTTGTGCCCGCACGCATTGCGAGTCGTGCGCCTACGCGGCTTGAACGGATCGGGAAGTTCTGGCTATATTCTAGCTAGAATGGCTTTCGAAATCATCCTATCCCCGGAAGCTGTGGAGGATTTCAAGGCACTCAAAGCGAATGTTCGGGCGGTCGTTCGCGACGCACTCGAGGCTCACCTTCGCCACGAACCGGCGAAAGCGAGCAAGAGCCGCATCAAACGGCTCCGCGGCCTGCGCCGGCCGCAATACCGTCTTAGGGTCGATGCTGAAGTTCGTGTGTTTTATGATGTATTCGAATCGACCGTCGAAATCCTTGCTATCGTTGCTAAACCGGAGGCCGAAGCGTGGCTGAAACAGTTCGGAAGTCTCGAATGAGAGAAGTTCCGCTTTCCGAGGTAAAGGACGATCTCTCGCGCTTTCTCCGCGAGGCCGAAAAGCAGGAGATCGTGATCACGCGCCATGGAAAACCAGCCGGCGTGCTGATCGGCTTCGAGTTCGGAAGACGATTGGTTCGACTATCGCCTCGAAAACGATCCGCGCTTTTTGGATCGCGTCGAGAAGGCACGGGCGAGCCTCCGCGCTGGGCGCGGCGTTAAGCTCGAAGATCTGTAACCGTTACTTCGGATTCTGCTGCTGGATGAGGCGATTGAGATCGCGCTGCTCGTCCGGCGTGTAGACCGGCTTGGGCGGCGGCACCGCGCTCGGCGCGGGATTGCGGAAGGCGTTGATCACGCCCTGGGCGTCTTTTTCCGCCGAATTGGGGGCGCTGTCGGAATTCGCCGTCCGCGGCGCGTTCGAGCCGTGCGGCAGCGGCACAAAGCTCCGGAGCTTGCCGGCGCCGTCATCAAGATAGCGCTTCGAGCGCGCATCGGCGAACCAGTGCGGCTGGTCCTTGCCCGCCGGCAGCATCCAGGCGAGGGCGATATAGCCGAGGCAGACGAAGATCATGCCGCGCGCCAGGCCGAAGAGCAGGCCGAAGGTGCGATCGATCGGCGACAGCGAACTGTCCTTCACGCGCCGCGCCAGCCTGCTCGAGATCATGTGCAGGACCAAGAGCGCGAGGATGAACACCACCGCCGCAGCGGAGACGTTCGCGACCAACCCTTTCGGCAATACCTTCTCGAAGAGCGGCACGACGTAAGGAAAGGTGTAGAGCGCGAAGAAAGAGGCGTTGATCCAGGCGGCGATGGACAGCGCCTCGCGCACGAAGCCGCGCGAATAGGCGAAATAGCCCGAGAGGATGATGACGCCGATGACGGCGAAATCGAAGATGGTCATGACGCGGCCGGACCCAAGACTTCGCGCCGGACGCGGTGCCGCATCCTCGAACATCGCGACAAGCTGGCGCAGATGCGCGAGCTCGCGCAAGGCGATGCCGTTGACATCGCCGGTTTTGGCCGATCCGCCCTTGGTGGAATCGGGGCGCGAGCCGCGCCGCGCCGGCGTGACCGCAGTGGAAAAGCCGAGCTTCGCCGCCTCTTTCAGCCGCGCTTCGGCCTGACCGACCGGCCGCACCTCGCCGGAAAGGCCGATCTCGCCGAAGACGACGGTGTCGGCCGGCATCGGCTCCAAGGTGAGGGCGGAGACCAGCGCGGCGGCGACCGCGAGATCGGCGGCGGGTTCGCTGATGCGCAGGCCGCCGGCGACGTTGAGATAGATATCGCGCGCGCCGATCTGCAGCCCGCAGCGCGCTTCGAGCACGGCCAGCACCATGGCGAGGCGGTTGCCGTCCCAGCCGACGACGGCGCGGCGCGGCGTGCCATAGCTGGTCGGCGCGACCAGCGCCTGGATCTCGACCAGCACCGGCCGCGTGCCTTCCATGCCGGCGAAAACCGCGGCGCCGGTCACCTGGTTGCGGCGATCGGCGAGAAACAGCGCCGAGGGATTGGGCACTTCGGCCAAACCCCGATCCGTCATCTCGAACACGCCGATCTCGTCGGTCGGCCCGTAGCAATTCTTCACCGCGCGCATGATGCGGAATTGATGGCCGCGTTCGCCTTCGAAATAGAGCACGGTGTCGACCATATGTTCGAGCACGCGCGGGCCGGCGATCACGCCTTCCTTGGTGACATGGCCGATGAGCACGAGGCAGAAGCCGCGCGTCTTGGCGAGGCCGATCAGCTCTTGCGCGCAGGCGCGCACTTGGCTGACCGAGCCGGGCGCGCTGTCGAGCGTGTCGAGATACATGGTCTGGATCGAATCGATGACCACGATCTCCGGGCCTCCTCCTTGACCAGGGGCGGCGCGATCGAGTCTCCCTTGATTCAAAGAGGCGGCGATGTCGCGGATGCTGGTCGAGGCGGCGAGCCCGACCGGCGCGCGCTCGACGCCGAGCCGGGCGGCGCGCAGCCGCACCTGATCCAACAACTCTTCTCCCGAAATATAAGCGCAGCGATACGCCTTGCCGCCTTTGCCTTGGGCGAGGGCGGCGAGCGCCTGCAGCAGCAAAGTCGATTTGCCGATGCCCGGATCGCCGCCGACAAGCAGGGCCGAGCCCGGCACCATGCCGCTGCCGCAGACGCGATCGAACTCGGCGATTCCGGTGACGCGGCGCGGAATCTCCCGCGAGTCGCCTTGGAGGCCGGTGAATTCGAGACGGCGGCCTTTACCTTTGCCGCCGCCACTCTTCGCAAGGCTGTTGGCGGGGCCGGTGGCCATCGTTTCCTCGACCAGCGTGTTCCAGCCGCCGCAGGCATCGCAGCGTCCGGCCCATTTCGAATGGGCGCCGCCGCATTGCTGGCAGACGAATTGCGTCTCGCGCTTGGCCATGAGTCGTCGTCTATCCGTCACTGCGAGCGAAGCGAAGCAATCCAGAATCGGGGTGTCGCCCGGGATTGCCGCGTCGCCCTTCGGGCTCCTCGCAATGACAGCTTAACCCTCAAAGAGCGCGAATTTCCATCTGGATCGGGCCGTCGGCGCGGCCGTGGATGAACTGATCGACGTAAGGGTTGCCCGAATGGTCGATCTCGCTCGCTTTGCCGTTCCAGATGATGCGGCCTTTGTGGATCATGGCGATGCGGTCGGCGATCTTGCGCGCGCTCGCCATGTCGTGCGTGATCGAGATCGCGGTCGCGCCGAAGATCCTTGACGCATTTGACGATGAGATCGTTGATCACATCGCCCATGATCGGATCGAGGCCGGTGGTCGGCTCGTCGAAGATGATGATCTCGGGCTCGGCGGCGATGGCGCGGGCGAGGCCGACGCGCTTCTGCATGCCGCCCGACAGCTCGGCGGGCCTGAGCTCGCCGACCTCGGGGCCGAGTCCGACCGCGCCGAGCTTTTGCAGCGCGGCGTCTTTGGCCTCGGCGCGTGCCATGCCGCGGCCCTGGATGAGGCCGAAAGCGACATTCTCCCAGACGCTCAGGGAATCGAAGAGTGCCGCGCCCTGGAACAGCATGCCGAATTTCTGCATCAGCGCTTCGCGATGGCCGCGCGAGAGCGTCGTCACCTCCTGCCCGTCGATCTTGATCGAGCCGGCGTCGGGCTCGATCAGGCCGAGGATGCATTTGACGGTAACGGATTTGCCGGTGCCCGAGCCGCCGATGACGACGACGCTTTCTTGATGGCCGATATCGAGATCGATGCCGTCGAGCACGACTTTGCGCCCGAAGGATTTCTTGAGGCCGCGCACGGAGATTTTCGGAGCATCAGCCATGATGTTTGCCCCGGTTCTTTCCTCTCGTCGTCCCCGCGCAAGCGGGGACCCGGGGCAACCGCACGGCGCTCATCCTGGATTCCCGCTTGCGCGGGAATGACGAATAAAGAGTTATCGCGTTGCGCATCAGAACAACACGCTCGTCAGCAGATAGTCGACGAGCAGGATCATCACCGAGGCCGAGACCACGGCGTAGGTCGTCGCCGCGCCAACGCCTTGCGCACCGCCGCGCGAATGATAGCCGTAGTAGCAGCCCATCAACGCGACGATGAAGCCGAATGCGCCGGCCTTGATGACGCCCGACCACACATCGTTCGAGGTGAGGTTGGCGACGGTGTTGCTGATATAGCTGCTCGGGTTGAAACCCAGTTTATACGTCGCGACGATATAGCCGCCGAAGACGCCGATCACGTCGGCGACCAGCACCAGCACCGGCAGGGTGACGAGCCCGGCGAGGATGCGCGGCACGACGAGATATTTCATCGGGTTGGTCGAAAGCGTCGAGAGCGCGTCGATCTGATCGGTGACGCGCATCGTGCCGATCTCGGCGGCGATCGCCGCGCCGATGCGGCCGGCGACCATCAGCGCGGCGATCACCGGGCCGCAATTCGCGCGTGACCGACAGCACGACCACGGTCGCGGTGGCGCTGGCTGCGCCGAAGCGGCTGAAGCCGGTATTGGTCTGCAGCGCCAGCACCATGCCGGTGAAGATCGCGGTCAGGCCGACCACCGGCAACGAGTAATAGCCGATATCGATCATTTGCCGGCCGATGAGCCGGAAATAGATTGGCGGTCGGACGCAATGGCTGAGCGCCGTCAGCGTGAAGAGCGCGAGGCGTCCGCTGGCGTTGAGAAAATCGATGACGACGCGGCCGACGGAGGCGAGGAATTCATCGCTAGCGTCCCCTATCCCCGCGAGAGGGGCCGCTGCGATAAACGCGATGGAACCGGCTGCCGAGCGCGGTCAGGATCTCATAGCCGATGGTCTGCGCCGCGAGTGCTGCGTCGTCGACGCCGTAGCGCTCGTCGAGCAGATCGACATAGCTGCCCGGAATGAGCGTCGCGGGGTCGAGGCCGGTCACGTCGAGGGTGAGGAGATCCATGGAGATTCGTCCGACGACCGGAGCGGGCTTGCCGGCGATGTCGGGCGCTGCCGCGATGCGAGGAAGATCGCAGCCACCCGTCGGCGTATCCCATGGCGATGGTGGCAATGCGGCTCGGCTGGTCGATGCGATGCGCGGCACCATATCCAACGCTCTCCCCCCTGTCAACGTCGCGCAATTGGAGGATTTTCGCTTTGAGATGAACCACTTGCTTCATCGGATTGGGTCGGCCCGGGAGCGGATTGACGCCGTAGAGAGCGGCGCCGGGCCGCACCATGTCGAAGTGGAAATCGCCGCCCGAGAAAAATGCCCGAGGATGCCGCGAGGCTCGCCGGCGCGTGCGGCAGGCGGCGCAGCATGGCGCGAAAGGCATCGAGTTGCGCGTCGTTCATCGGATGCGCCGGCTCGCTCGGCGCAGGCGAGATGCGAGAGCATCAGCGGCGAGCGTGAAGCCGTTGAGCACGGCCGGCTCGCGTCATGAGCCGCTGCGTCTCTTTCGGCGCGGAGGCCGAGCCGCGCCATGCCGGTGTCGAGGTGCAGCATCGCCGGCGCGCCGCCGCGCCGCGCGGCATAGCCCTGCCAGCGCCTCGATCTGACCGAGATCGTTGAGCATCGGCACCAGCGCGCGCCTTGGCGAAATCGGCCGGCGCGCCCATCACGAGACCGTTCGAGCACGGCGATTTGCGCGCGCGGCAGGAGCGCTCGCGCAGCGCGAGGCCTTCGTCGAAGCGTCGCGACGAAGAAGGTCTTGGCGCCGGCGCGGGCGAGGGCGGGCGCGACCTCGTCCATGCCGAGGCCGTAGGCATCGGCTTTCACCACCGCGGCGACGCGGACATGGGGGCCGACGCGCTGGGCGAGCTTCTTGAAATTCTGGCGATCGCGTCGAGATCGATTTCGAGGATCGCGCCGGCATGCCGGGGAGCCTCGGCGCCGGCTTTTGGACGCGCGGTGCGTGCGCCCGCGGGGGCGGAGCGCCGGCGCTGATCAGTCAATGCCGTCGGGTAGCGGTCACTGCCGACAAAGTTTTCGAAGTGGGTGGTGTCATGCGAGAACCGCAACGTCACCTTGCCGATCGGGACCGTGGCGTTGCTTGGCGATCAGCACTTCGGCCGTGCCATGCACCTGCTGCAGGCCGTTGCTTCCAATCGTCGTAGCGCATGTTGAAGCGCTCGTCGTTCTCTTCGGGGCGGCGCGTCGGCTCGCCGCGCGAGAGATAATATTCCTCGCGGTAGACGAACATCACGACATCGGCGTCCTGCTCGATCGAGCCCGATTCACGCAGATCGGAAAGCATCGGCCGTTTGTCCTCGCGCTCCTCGACCGCGCGCGAGAGCTGCGAGAGCGCGAGCACCGGCACGTTGAGCTCTTTCGCGAGGGCCTTGAGGCCGCGCGTGATCTCGGAGATTTCCTGAACGCGGTTCTCCGAGCCGTGCGTCGCTGCCGCGCAGCAGCTGCAGATAGTCGACCATGATCAGGCCGAGACCTTGCTGGCGCAAAAGCCGGCGCGCGCGGGTGCGCAGACCCGGCGATGAGAGCGCCGGCGTGTCGTCGACGAAGAACGGAACCGAGGCCAGGCGCTGGCTTGCCTGGACGAAGCGGTCGAAATCCTCGTGGCTGACCTCGCCCTTGCGGATGTTGTTCGACGGAGACACCGGATTCTTCCGACAAGAATACGCGTCGCGAGCTGCTCGGCCGACATTTCGAGCGAGAAGAAGCCGACCACGGCGCCGTCCTCGGCGATGGTCTTGCCGGCCGCATCCTTGCCCGGACGATAGGCGCGCGCGGCGTTGAAGCCGATATTGGTCGCGAGCGCGGTCTTGCCCATCGACGGGCGCCCGGCGAGCATCACCAGATCCGAGGGGTGGAGCCCGCCCAGCAGCTTGTCGAGATCGAGGAAGCCGGTCGAGACGCCGGTAGTCTTGCCGCTGCGCTTGAAGGCGGCCTCGGCTTGGACGATCGCGCTCGAGAGCGCGGAGATGAAGGGGCGAAACCCGCCCTCGGTCTGGCCGGTCTCGGCGAGATCGAAGAGCTTCTTTTCCGCCTGCTCGATCTGCCGCACCGCCAGACGGTCGAGATCGTGCTGATAGGCCTCGTTGACCACATCCTCGCCGATGGTGATGAGCTGGCGGCGGAGGAAGAGGTCGTGGATGGTGCGGCCGTAATCCTCGGCGTTGATGATCGTCACCACCGAGGCGGCAAGGCGCGCGAGATATTGCGCGCCGCCGACTTCCTGCAGCGCGTCGTCCTGCTCGAAGAGATTCTTCAGCGTCACCGGATTGGCGAGCTGGCCGCGCTCCATCAGCTTACTGATGGCGGCATAGATGCGGCCATGGACGCCGAGCGCGAAATGCTCGAGGCGGAGGAATTCGGAGACACGATGGAAGGCGGCGTTGTTGACGAGGATCGCCGCCAGCAGCGCCTGCTCGGCTTCTATATTGGAGGGCGGCTGCCGATATTGCGGCTCAGCCTCGCGGAGCGGGGTGACGTTCGAGGCAACAGCGGCGGGTTCCATCCATCGATGTTAGCATCTGCCGTCCGCCGCGGTATGCCGAAAAGATATCCCGCCCTGTGGATCATGGGGGCGGAGTCGCGGAAACGAGGGACCTCGCTTCCTCTTCATCGTCATTCCCGCGCAAGCGGGAATCCAGAGCAGGTGCCGAGCTGTTTTCCCTGGGGTCCCCGCTTTCGCGGGGACGACGGAATTTTTTCGGCGCGATAGATCAGGCCGCGTGCACCTTCGATTTCGCCTTCGGGGCGTGGGCGCGTTCCCAATCGAACATGTAGTCGCGGGTCAGCGGCACGCTGTCGACGCGCTGGGCGATCTGCATCTGGAAATTGACGTGGCCCTGATAGCGGAACGCCACCTCCGAGCCGGCGAGGTAGAATTCCCACATCCGGCAGAAGCGCTCGTCATAGATCGCCTTGATGCGCTCGCGATTGGCGAGGAAGCGCGCGCGCCAATTCTTCAGCGTCTCGGCGTAGTGGAGGCGCAGCACCTCCATATCGGTGATCCAGAGGCGGGTCTTCTCGACCACCGGCACGACCTCCGAGATCGCCGGCGAGTAGCCGCCGGGGAAGATGTATTTGCGCATCCAGGGATTGGTATGCCCAGGCCCGTCGGCACGGCCGATCGAATGCAAGAGCGCGATGCCGTCATCGGTCAACAGCTCTTTGATCTTCTGGAAGAAGGCCGGGTAGTGGACGACGCCGACATGCTCGAACATGCCGACCGAGACGATGCGGTCGAAGCGGCGGCCGGTCAGCTCGCGATAATCGACGAGCTCGAATTTCACCCGGTCGCTGACGCCCATCGCCCGGGCGCGGCGCTCGGCGACGCGGAGCTGCTCGACGGAGAGGGTGACGCCGGTGACTTCGACATCGGCTTCCTGCGCGAGGTAGAGCGCGAGCCCGCCCCAGCCGCAGCCGATATCGAGCACCTTTTGCCCCGGCTCCAAGCGCAGCTTCGAAGCGAGGTGGCGTTTCTTGTTCGCTTGCGCCTCTTCGAGCGGATCGCTCGGATCGTTGAAATAAGCGCAGGAATATTGTCGGTCGGTATCGAGGAAAAGGTTATAGAGCGTGTCCGACAGGTCGTAGTGATGGGCGACGTTCTGGCGCGATTTCCACAGCGGATTGTATTGCCGGAAGATGCGCAGCCAGCGGCCGACGAGATCGCCGGCGCGCATGATCGGATGCGGCGGCGCCAGCTCCATGTTGCAGCCGATGCAGCTCGAGCAGGTCGTAAAGGCTGGCATCCTCGACGGTGAGGCGGCCGTCCATGAAGGTCTCGCCGAGCTTCAGCGGACCGTTCAGCAACAGCTCGCGCGCTACCGCGCGGTCGTGGAAGCGGATGGTGACGGTCTGCCAGGGCTCTTGCCCCGCGAAGATGTGCAGTTGGTTGTCGGAATCGATGACGCGCAGCGTTCCGCGGCGCATCAGATGGCGCAATAACGGCGAAGCTAGCATCGGGTCTCTCCCTTTAGATTTCCTTCGATGCGTCTCAACTCGTACTAAACTACAGCACGGGGGGTCTCGTAAAGGGCTGAATTCCGCCGTTTTCGGGGCAGAGGTATGCCTCTACAGCATCGCCAGTGGGGCGGGTTGGCGCGGCGGCGGGAAGGCTTTGTCGAGGGCGGCACATTCCGCATCGCTCAACACCATATCGAGCGCCGCGCGATTCTCGCGGACATGCGCCAAAGTCGAGGCTTTGGGGATCGTCACCACGCCGTCTTGGCGCAGCACCCAGGCGAGGGCGAGCTGCGCGGCGCTGCAGCCATGCGCTTGGGCAAGCGATACCAACGCGCGGTTGTTGAGGATGCGGCCTTGCTCGATCGGCGAATAGGCCATGACCGGGATGCGGCGCGCGCGGCACCAGGGCAGGAGATCGAATTCGATGCCGCGGCGCGCGAGGTTGTAGAGCACCTGATTGCTGGCGACGGCGGTACCGTCGAGCGGCTCCATCTCGGCGAGATCGAAATTGCTCACGCCCCAGCGCAGGATCTTGCCGGCGCGCTTCAATTGCTCGAACCCCTCGATCGTGTCGTCGAGCGGATGGCTGCCGGCCCAATGGAGGAGATAAAGGTCGAGCCGGTCGGTGCCGAGGCGCTTGAGGCTCGCCTCGCAGGCTTTGACCGTGCCGCCGCGGCTCGCATTCTGCGGCAGCACCTTGCTGACGAGGAAGATCCGATCGCGCCGGCCAGCGATGGCTTCGCGCACGATCGTCTCGGCGCCGCCATTGCCGTACATCTCGGCCGTGTCGACGAGGTCGAGGCCGAGATCGAGGCCGAGCTTCAGCGCGGCGAGCTCGGCCGGGGCTTCGCTCTTGCGCTCGCCCATCATCCAGGTGCCGAGACCGAGGACCGGCATCGTGCCGCCGTCCGGCAGGTTGATTGTGCGCATGCGTCGGCTCCTTATGAGAAGGAACAGCGATGCTTATAGCGCGTCGCGCGCGGCGTTCAGAACTCGGCGTGCAGGCGGAAGGCGAAGATATCGACCGGGCCGCGCAGTGCGTTGTAAGCCGGGTTCTCGATGTGCTGGTAATCGACGGTGGCGCTGAAGCCGGCGACGAGCGCCGCTTTGTAATAGAGCTCGACGATCTGTTCCAAGCCCGCTTTCGGCAGCGCGCCGTCGCCGATCAGGATGCCGAGGCCGCCGGCGGCGAGATAATTGCGCGCGTCTTTCGAGATGTCGTTGACGACGCCGGCAAGCCCGACCGTGTCGTCGGGCCGGTGCCAGCGTTTGCCGGCGAGCGCCAGCCCCGCCGCCACCGAGCGGTTGATCTCGGTGAATTCGTAGCTTTCCTTATGGCCGTCATTGAGGCTGGCGCGCAGGAAGCCGCCGAGATCGTCGGTGAATTCCTGCTCGGCGTTGAGCGCCACGCCCGGCCGCGACCCGTCATGGCGCACCAGGCTGACATCGGGCGTCGTCCCGGTCTGCTGCGCCAGGCGGACGGCGTCGTTGTAGTTCGCCATGCGGCCGCGATTGTTGAAGAAGAGCAGCTTCAGCTTGCCCGGGCGATCGAAGAGCGTATGCCGCGCCTCGAATTCGGTGACGAATTCGTACTGGCTGAAGGATGAGTCGAGATCGACCTCGTTCGGCACCTTCGACAGCGCGAAGACCCCGGCGCGGATCGTCCACCAATTCTGATTCCATTCGACCGCGCCGCCATAGGTATAGCCCCAGGCATTCGCGGCGTAGTCGAAAGCGCCCGAAATCGATGATCGACCAATTGAGGAAGTCGCTGCGCGGATCATGCGCGTAGCGGTTGTTGTCGAAGATATCGGTCACCCCGAACTTACCGGCCGTGATGACGATATTGTTCGACAGCCGCGTGCCGGCAATTTGGTTGGGACCGTCTTCGACTTTCTCTTCCGTCCCGCCGAGACCGATGGTGAAGCGCCCGAAAGCGCGCGGCGTCTCGTAATAGGGGTTGCGCCGGCCGACTTTATAAGCCTCGCCGCTCGGGAAGCCGGCGACGCCCAGCGTGTCGCTCAGGCCGAAACCCTGGTCGATCTCGGGATCGACATAGAATTCGACGCCGTGCCAGGGGCGGACGCCGGCGAACAGCGTCGCATCGAAGGTCTCGCGGCCCATGCCGCCGGGGTTGAGGCTGTGTGGCCCGCTGAACGGCGCGGCGAAGCCGGGGTGGTACTGATAAACCACCGTCGATTGGCCGTGGAGGTTGTACCAATCGGTCGCGTTCCAAGCCCCGGCGGCGCTTGGGGTGTCGGCATGCGCGGCGGGGCCAAAAAGCACGGCCGGGCCGATGGCGGCCATGACGGCGATGAGGCGCAGCTTGAACATGGAGAAAATCCGATCCTAGGCGAGACGGTCCGCTGAATGATCCGCACGAGCAAGAGTGCTGTATCACAAGCGGATGCGCCGGGAGTAGCCCCCGAAACGAATTTTGGGATCAGATCTCGATCTGGCCGCCGAGCTCGACGACGCGGTTGCTCGGGATGCGGAAATATTCCGTCGCGCTCAGCATCGTGCGATGCAAGAAGATGAAGAGCCGCTTGCGCCAGCTCCAGAAGCCGCGCGTGCTGATGCAGACCACTTTCTCGCGGCCGATGAAGAACGAGGTCTCGAGCAGGTTGAAGCGGAAATTCATCAGCCGAAGCTGCGCCATGGCGCGCGGCACGTTGGGCTCGTCCATGAAGCCGTAGCGCACCGTCACCGTGTGGAAATTATGCTCGAGATGCTTCACCTCGATGCGCTGATCGTCGGGCACATGCGGGATGTCCTCGGTCTCGATCTTCATCAGCACGACGCGCTCGTGCAGCACCTTGTTGTGCTTGATATTGTGCAAGAGCGCGGCCGGCACGATGCGATCGTTCGGCACCATGAAGACGGCGGTGCCGGGGACGCGCAGCGGCCGGTCGGGCTTCAGGGTCGCGAGAAAGGTCTCGAGCGGCAGCGCCTCGCCCCAGCGCTTGGCGAGCAGGGCCTCTCGGCCGCGCAGCCAGGTGAGCATGGTGACGAAGATCAACGCGGCGACGGCGAGCGGGAACCAACCGCCTTCCTCGATCTTCATGAGATTGGCGCCGAAGAAAGCGAGATCGACGCAGAGAAAAAGGCCGAAGACCAGCGCGGCGACGGAACGGTTCCAGCCGGCGATGCCGACGGCGTGGACCAGCGCCAGCAAGGTCGTCAGCGACATGGTGCCGGTGACCGCGATGCCGTAAGCGGTGCCGAGATTGTCCGAGGTGCGGAAGCCGATCACCAAGGCGGCGACGGCGACGAGGAGGAAGAGGTTGATCTTCGGCACGTAGATCTGGCCGATCTGATGCTCCGAAGTGTGCCGCACCTCGAAGCGCGGCATATAGCCGAGCAGCACCGCTTGCCGTGTCATCGAGAAGGCGCCGGAGATCACCGCTTGCGAGGCGATCACCGTCGCGGCCGAGGCGAGCACCACCATCGGCAGCAATCCCCAATCGGGCACAAGGTGATAGAAGGGATTGTCGCGCAGCTCGGGATTGTGCAGCAGCAGCGCGCCTTGGCCGAAATAATTCAAGAGCAGCGCGGGAAAGACAAAACCGAGCCAGGCGTAGCGGATCGAGCGCTTGCCGAAATGGCCCATATCCGCATAGAGCGCTTCGACGCCGGTCACCGCCAGCACCACCGCGCCCAAGAGCGCCGCGCCGCGTGCGGGCTCGAGCGCCAGGAGTTGCGCGCCGTAATAAGGATTGAGCGCGAGGAGGATGTCGGGCCGCTGCACGATCTCGGCCGCGCCGAGGAGGCCGATGACCAGGAACCAGACGATCATGATCGGCCCGAACCAGCCGCCGACCCGCGCCGTGCCGCGCGATTGCACGAGGAAGAGGCCGAGCAGGATCGCGAGCGTGAACGGGATGACGTAAGGATCGAAGAGCGGCGTCGCGATATCGAGCCCCTCGATCGCGGAGAGCACCGAGATCGCCGGCGTGATGACGCCGTCGCCATAGAAGAGCGCCGCGCCGAGCAGGCCGGCGGCGAGGATCCACCAATGCATGCGCGTGCCGGAAGCGGCGCTGCGCAGCGCCAGCGCGGTCAGCGCCAGGATGCCGCCTTCGCCGCGATTGTCGGCGCGCATGATCACGCAGACATATTTCAGCGTCACCACCACCATCAGCGCCCAGGTGATGAGCGAGAGCACGCCGTAGATCGCCACCGGCGTCGCGCCGCCCAGCGCATTGAAGCATTGCCTCATGGTGTAGAGCGGCGAGGTACCGATATCGCCATAGACGACGCCGAGCGCGCCGAGCATCAGGCGACGCATGGCCGTGCCGCGGCGCGGCTGAGCGGCGGTGTCAGCCCGAGGCTGCGTGGTGAGGGTGCTCATGAACTTTCGAAGACGAAAGGCGCGGACCGCGAAAGCGCCGTCGGCTTATGTGGGAAGTCGTGACGGCTTCGCTTGCCGGGTGGACCATCCTCCGCGGCGCATAAAAATTCGATGTGGGTCGGCGGCCGGAAAAATATAAATCCCATATATGCAGGCCGGATTGGCGTGGCTAAACCCGCGCGCTGGCTATGGAAAAACTATTTTTCCGGCTGCCGATTCCTCTCGATCCTTAACGCCGAAAAGGCCTTTTCTTGGCCATGCGCAATGCACCGCGCGATCCAAGGGAGCCTTTGGCGATGGCTTTCCGCAGCGATGATCAGGACGACCGTTGGTCGCGTCCCGGCGACCGGCTGCAACAGCATCAGGAGCCGGCGCACAGCGATGCCGTGGACTCGCTCTCGCTCCACGACACGCTGCGCGAACTCGCAATTACCGTCGCCGGCTTCGTCGGTGCGATCTTGCTGATCATCGCGGCGGTCAGCGCTTTTCACGCGTGAGCCGACGAGCGGTCGGCCGCCGTCACGAAAAGTGCGTTTCCGCCGGCGGCACGGGACCGCAACCGTAGCCGGGGTAATAGCCCCAACGCAGTCCGCCCGGTTGCGCCATGTGCTGGCAAGCGAGGTTGCGCGGATCGTTCGCCGCGCACGCCGTCAACAGAAAGACGGCGGCGCCGAGCACAGTGATTAGCCGAAGCATGGGTCGCACTCTCAACTCATGCCGCGCAGATGGCCCCAGCCCGGAAGTGGGAAGCCCTGCGGTGTCCGATACTTGTCGTAGCGATCGTAGAGCCCGGTGCCGCCATGCTGCAGGTCCAGTGCGCTGTGCGGATCGTGACCGGTGTCGACGGTCTCGTTGTTGATGCTGTTGGGTCCGAGAACCTGCGCCGCGGCGGGGTACTGCGCGAGACCGAGCATCAGGGCGGCGGCCAAGACCAAGACGAGGCGTGTTTTTTTCGTGTCGGATTTCATGACGTTTTTTCCTTGCTCACATTTGGGCGGCGCGCCGGTTTGCGACCTGTGTCGGTGCTGTAGAGACCGGGACGCCGCCCCAAAAATTCCTGCTTTGCGTCGAGAGATATCGGTTGCGGCCTGGGCGGCGATTATGGGTCTCAGGCCGAAAGCCCTGTTTCGCTGCGCGAAACAATCGCGCGGCGCGGGGGCGGTTCGCTTCCCGGGGCGAGGGGAAAGCGCGGAATCCGGCCGCGATCCGCTGGTTTCATATATGCCGCTTATATAGCCGCCGCTTCGCTTCGATCTCGAATTTATACGCCAGGCGGCTCAATTCTATGTCCGTGCAGCATCGATCTGCGACAAACCGCGGCACTCGGCGACGCGGATTCTGGAGAACACGTCATGCTCGATACGATTTTGCTCGCGGCCGGCATCGTCGGGCTGCTGCTCACCGTCGCCTACGCCTATGCCTGCGAACGCATGTGAGGGGCAGAACATGATCTTCGATTACATCCTCGGTTCGCTCGCGAGCCTCGTCATCACCGTCTACCTCATTTACGCGCTGATCAATCCCGAGCGCTTCTAGCGCCGGCATTTGGAGCATTCTTCCATGACCTTCAACGGCTGGCTGCAGATCGCGATCTACTGCATCGTGATCATCGCCATCACGCGTCCGCTCGGCGGCTATATGACGCGTGTCTTCGACGGCGAGCGCACTTTCCTTCATCCCGTGCTGCGCCCTATCGAGCGCGCGGTCTATTGGTGCTGCGGCGTCGACGAGACCAAAGAGCAGAGCTGGCTGATCTACGCTGTCGCCATGCTGCTCTTCAGCATCGCCGGCTTCGTCGTGCTCTATGCGCTGCAGCGCTTGCAGGCCGTGCTGCCCTTCAATCCGCAGGGTCAGAGCGCGGTCGAGCAGAGTCTCGCTTTCAACACCTCGCTCAGCTTCGTCACCAACACCAATTGGCAAAGCTACGTGCCCGAGACGACGCTGAGCTACCTCGTCCAGATGGCAGGGCTCACCGTGCACAATTTCATGTCGGCGGCGACCGGCATCGCGCTGGCGATCGCGGTGATCCGCGGCATCGCGCGCCGCGAGGTCAAGGCGATCGGCAATTTCTGGGTCGATCTCACGCGCTGCACGCTTTACGTGCTGCTGCCGATCTCGATCGTCGTCGGGCTGCTCTTCGTCTTCGAAGGCATGCCGCAAACGCTCGGCGCTTACGTCGATGCGACGACGCTCGAGGGCGCCAAGCAGTCCATCGCAATCGGCCCGGTCGCCTCGCAAGAGGTGATCAAGATGCTCGGCACCAATGGCGGCGGCTTCTTTAACGCCAATTCGGCACATCCTTTCGAGAATCCGAACGCGCTGACGAACTTCATCCAGATCGTGCTGATCTTCTCGCTCGGCGCCGGTCTCACCAATGTGCTCGGCCGCATGGTCAAGAACGAACGCCAAGGCTGGGCGCTCTTTGCCGCCATGGGCGTGCTGTTCCTGGTCGGCGTCACGACGGTCTATTGGGCCGAGGCCAAGGGCAATCCCGCCTTCGCGCAATTCAACGTCGATCAGAGCGTCACCGCGTTGCAGCCCGGCGGCAATATGGAAGGCAAGGAGGTGCGCTTCGGCATCGCCAATTCCGCGCTCTTCACCACCATTACCACCGACGCGTCCTGCGGCGCGGTCAACACGATGCATGACAGCCTGACGCCGCTCGGCGGCGCCGTGCCGCTGATCAACATCCAGCTCGGCGAGGTGATCTTCGGCGGCGTCGGCTCCGGCCTTTACGGCATGATCGCCTTCGCCGTCGTCGCGATGTTCGTCGCGGGTCTCATGGTCGGGCGGACGCCGGAATATCTCGGCAAGAAGCTGGAATCGAAAGAGGTGAAGATGTCGATCCTGGCGCTCTTGTCGCTGCCGCTCTCGATCCTCGGTTGGACCGCGCTCGCGGCCGTCGTTCCCGCCGGACTCGCCGGTCCGCTCAATGCCGGGCCGCATGGCTTCAGCGAGATCCTCTACGCCTTCACCTCGGCGACGGGCAACAACGGCAGCGCCTTTGCCGGCATCACGGCGAACACGTTCTTTTATAATTTGACGCTCGCTTTCGCGATGCTGATCGGCCGCTTCGTCTTCGTCGTGCCGATCCTCGCCGTCGCCGGCTCGCTGGCGCAGAAGAAGTCGATCGCGCCGTCGGCCGGCACCTTCCCGACGACCGGGCCGCTCTTCGTCGGGCTGCTCGTCGGCGTGATCCTCATCCTCGGCGGCCTCACCTATTTCCCCGCCGTCTCGCTCGGGCCCGTGGTCGAGCAGGTCGCGATGACCCACGGCACGCTTTTCGCGACCTCGTCACCTTGAATCTTTGAGGCATCTGCCATGAGCCTTTCCTCTTCCTCGCTCCACACCGGCCTTTATAAGCGCCAGATGCAGCCGCTCTCGCTGTTCGAGAGCAAGCTCATCCTGCCGGCGATCAAGGCGTCTTTCGTCAAGCTCGACCCGCGCACGCTGGTGAAGAACCCCGTGATGTTCTGCGTCGAGATCGTCTCGGTGCTGACCACGATCTTCTTCCTGCGCGATCTCTTCTTCGGCGCCGGCACGGTGATCGGCACCAACGCGCTGTTCTCCGGCCAGATCACGCTCTGGCTGTGGTTCACGGTGCTGTTCGCGAATTTCGCCGAGGCGGTCGCGGAAGGCCGCGGCAAGGCGCAAGCCGACACGCTGCGCCGCATGCGTACCGAGACGATGGCGAAGCTACTGAGCGAGGAGCGCGGGCGCGAATTCCGCGCGGTCGCGGCAGCGGGCCTCAAGAAGGGCGATATCGTCCTCGTCGAGACCAGCGACGTGATCCCGAGCGACGGCGAGGTGATCGAAGGCGTCGCCTCGGTCGATGAATCGGCGATCACCGGCGAGAGCGCACCGGTGATCCGCGAAAGCGGCGGCGACCGCTCGGCCGTCACCGGCGGCACGCGCGTCACCTCGGATTGGCTGAAAGTGCGCATCACCGCGGCGCAAGGCTCGACCTTCCTCGACCGCATGATCAGCCTCGTCGAGGGTGCGGTGCGGCAGAAGACGCCGAACGAGATCGCGCTGAACATTCTCCTCGCCGGCATGACGCTGATTTTCGTCTTCGCCACCGTGACGATCCCGAGCTTTGCCGCTTATGCCGGCGGCGCGATCTCGGTCGTGGTGCTGATCGCACTCTTCGTCACGCTGATCCCGACGACCATCGGCGCGCTGCTGTCGGCGATCGGCATCGCCGGCATGGACCGGCTGGTGCGCTTCAACGTGCTGGCGATGTCGGGCCGTGCGGTCGAGGCGGCGGGCGATGTCGACACGCTGCTGCTCGACAAGACCGGCACCATCACCCTGGGCAATCGCCAGGCGACGGAGTTCCTGCCCCTTGCCGGCGTCGACAGCCAAGAGCTCGCCGATGCGGCGCAGCTTTCATCGCTCAGCGACGAGACGCCGGAAGGCCGCTCGATCGTCGTGCTGGCGAAGGAGAAATACGCGCTCAGGGGCCGCGAGATGGCGCCGCTCGGTGCGAATTTCATTCCCTTCTCGGCCCAGACGCGGATGTCGGGTGTCGATATCGACGGCCATGCGATCCGCAAGGGTGCGGTCGATGCGGTGCTTGCCTATGCGGGCAAGAAGGATAATCCGCCCGCCGATCTCACGCCGGTCGTCGAGCGCATCGCGCGCGCCGGCGGTACGCCGCTCGCCGTCGCCAAGGGTGGCCGCATCCTCGGCGTCATTCACCTCAAGGACATCATCAAGGGCGGCATCCGCGAGCGCTTCGCCGAGCTGCGCCAGATGGGCATCCGCACGGTGATGATCACCGGCGACAATCCTTTGACGGCTGCCGCTATCGCAGCGGAATCGGGGGTGGACGATTTCCTGTCGCAAGCAACGCCCGAGGACAAGCTGAAGCTCATCCGCACCGAGCAGGGGCTGGGCAAGCTGGTCGCGATGTGCGGCGACGGCACCAACGATGCGCCGGCGCTGGCGCAAGCGGATGTCGGCGTGGCGATGAACACCGGCACGATGGCGGCGCGCGAGGCCGGCAACATGGTCGATCTCGACAGCGATCCGACCAAGCTCATCGAGATTGTCGCCATCGGCAAGCAATTGCTGATGACACGCGGCGCGCTGACCACCTTCTCGATCGCCAACGACGTCGCCAAATACTTCGCCATCATCCCGGCGATGTTCGCCGCCTTCTATCCGCAGCTCGGCGTGCTCAACATCATGGCGCTGCACAGCCCGGAAAGCGCGATCCTGTCGGCGATCATCTTCAACGCGCTGATCATCGTCGCGCTGATCCCCTTAAGCCTCAAAGGCGTCGCCTATCGCCCGGCGGGCGCGGCGTCGATCTTGCGCCGCAATCTGCTGGTCTATGGCATCGGCGGCATCATCGCGCCGTTCATCGGCATCAAGCTGATCGACATGTTGGTGACGGCGATTTATTTGGCATGATGCGTATTTTTTTAACGTCATTGCGAGCGAAGCGAAGCAATCCAGTGGTTGCGACAGACTGGATTGCTTCGTCGCTACGCTCCTCGCAATGACGAAGGAGAGAGAACAATGTTGAGAGAAATCCGTCCCGCCATCACCATGATCGTCGTCATGACGGTTCTCACCGGCCTCATCTATCCGCTCGGCATGACCGGCATCGCGCAGGCGATCTTCCCGCACCAGGCCAATGGCAGCCTGATCGAGAAGAACGGCACCGTGATCGGCTCGGCGCTGATCGGCCAGAACTTCGCCGACGACAAGTATTTCCACGGCCGGCCCTCGGCGACGAGCGAGCCCGATCCGAAGGATCCGACCAAGACCGTGTCGGTGCCCTACGCGGCGGATAATTCCGTCGGCTCCAATCTCGGCCCGACCAGCCAGGCGCTGATCGACGGCGTCAAAGGCTTTGCCGGCGACCTCGCCAAGGAGAACCCATCGGCGCCGATCCCGGTCGATCTCGTCACCGCTTCGGCAAGCGGCCTCGATCCCGACATCACCCCGGCGGCGGCCGCTTTCGAGGTGCCGCGAGTCGCCAAGGCGCGCAACCTGCCAGCCGACAAGGTCCAGGCGCTGGTCGCCGCTAACACAGAGGGCCGCTGGCTTGGTATTCTGGGCGAGCCGCGGGTGAACGTCCTGAAGCTCAACCTGGCTCTGGACGCGCTCCCCCCGCAATAGGAGCCGATGCAAGCCACCGACACCTCGGACCGCAACCAGCGTCCATCGCCCGAGGCCTTGCTCAGCGCCGCCAAGAGCGCGGGGCAGGGACGGCTGAAGATTTTCCTCGGCGCGGCGCCCGGCGTCGGCAAGACCTATAAGATGCTGCTCGCGGCCCAGACCGTGCGCAAGGAAGGCGCCGACATCGTCGTCGGCGTGGTCGAGACGCATGAGCCGCGCCGAGACCGAGGCGTTGCTCGAGGGGCTCGAGATCATCCCGCGGCGGCGCATCGATTATAAAGAGCATGTGCTCGAGGAGATGGATATCGACGCCATCCACGCGCGCAAGCCGCAACTCGTCCTCGTCGATGAACTCGCGCATACCAACGTCGCCGGCAGCCGCCATCCCAAGCGCTATCTCGACGTCGAGGAACTGCTCGCCGCCGGCATCGACGTCTATACGACGATCAACATCCAGCATGTCGAGAGCCTCAACGACGTCGTCGCGCAGATCACCCATGTCCGCGTGCGCGAGACCGTGCCCGACGGCATCCTCGATCGCGCCGACGATATCGAGGTGGTCGATCTCTCGCCCGACGATCTGATCGAGCGGCTGCGCGAGGGCAAGGTCTATGTCCCGGCCGAGGCCGAGCGCGCGCTGCGGAATTATTTCCAGCCCGGGAACCTGACCGCCTTGCGCGAGCTCGCCTTGCGCCGCACGGCGCAGCGCGTCGACGAGCAGATGCTCACCTATATGCGCGCGCATGCGATCAGCGGCCCGTGGGCCGCGGGCGAGCGCGTGCTGGTCTGCGTCAGCGAGGATGCCGGCGCGCCGGGCCTCGTGCGCTATGCGCGCCGCCTGGCCGATCGCTCGCACGCGCCTTGGACCGCGATCTATGTCGAGACCGCGCGCTATCAGCGGCTCGACGAGGCGGAGCGCGACCGGATCGCCGATTCGCTGCGCCTCGCCGAGCGGCTGGGCGGGCAGACGTTGACGATCCCGGGGCGCGGCATCGCCGAGGATGTTGTCGCCTATGCCAAGGACAACAACATCACGCAGATCGTCATCGGCAAGTCCGAGCGCTCGCGCTGGTTCGAGATGCTGCACGGCTCGGTGGTCCATGATCTGGTGCGCAGCGCCGGCAATATCAGCGTCCATGTCATCGCCGGCGAAGCGGGCGAGGGCGAGCCGGCGGCGACGGGCCCTGCGGCGAGCATGGCGACCGAGCCGCGCCAGAAGTTCGAGCTCGGCCCTATCTCGTCTCGACCGGCATCGTCGCCGTAGCGCTGGCGATCGGGCTGGCGGTGCAGCAATTCCTCGGCATCGGCAACATCTCGCTCGTGTTCCTGACTGCGGTGCTGGTCTCGGCGGCGCGCTACGGCCTCGCACCGTCGCTCTTCGCCAGCCTCTTGAGCGTGCTCGCCTACAATTTCTTCTTCCTGCCGCCGCTTTACACGCTGACCATCACCGAGCCCGAGAACATTCTCGCGCTGATCGCCTTCCTGGTCGCGGCGGTGATCGCCAGCAATCTCGCCGCCAGCACGCGCGCGCAAGCGGTGGCGGCGCGCGGCCGCGCCCGCGTCACCGAAGAGCTGCTCGCCTTCAGCCGCAAGTTATCGGGCGTCGCGACGCTCGACGATTTGCTCTGGGCGACGACCTATCAGATCGCCTCGATGCTGAAGCTGCATGTCGTGATCCTGATGCCGGAAGGCGCGAGCCTCGGGGTGAAGGCCGCCTATCCGCCGGAGGACGAGCTCGACGGCGCCGATATCGCCGCGGCGAAATGGAGCTGGGCGAACAATCACCCCGCCGGCCGCGGCTCCGACACGCTGCCCGGCGCGCGGCGGCTGTTCCTGCCGTTGCGGACAGGGCGCGGCGCGGTCGGCGTCCTCGGCCTCGATCGCGAGCTGCCGGGGCTGATGCTGTCGCCCGATTCGCGACGATTGCTCGATGCGCTGATGGATCTCGCCGCGCTGGCGATCGAGCGCATCCATCTGCAAAGCGATCTCGATGCGACCAAGCTGCAGGCCGAGAGCGAGCGGCTGCGCTCGGCGCTGCTCACCTCGATCTCGCATGATCTCGGCACGCCGCTCGCCTCGATCATCGGCGCCGCCTCGAGCCTCAAAAGCGTCGGCGACCGCTATGATGACGTGGAGCGCGAGGCGCTGGTCTCGACCATCCTCGAGGAAGCCGAGCGTCTCAACCGTTTCGTCGGTAATCTCCTCGACATGACCAAGCTCGAATCCGGCGCCATCGCGCCCAAGCAAGAGATGATCGATCTCGGCGAGATCGTCGGCACCGCTTTGCAGCGCGCCGGCAAGGTGCTGGCCAATCACCGCGTGAAGGTCGATCTCGCCGGCGATCTGCCGATGCTGCGCCTCGATTTCGTGCTGTTCGAGCAGGTGCTGTTCAACCTGCTCGACAACGCGGCGAAATATGCGCCGGCGCAATCGACGATCGAGCTCCGCGCGCGCCGCCGCGACAGCACGGTCGAGCTGCATGTGCTCGATGAAGGCAGCGGCATTCCGCAGAACCAGATCGAGCGCATCTTCGACAAATTCCACCGCGTCGCAGGAAGCCGACCGCAAGCGGCCCGGCACCGGCCTCGGCCTCGCCATCTGCCGCGGCTTCGTGACGGCGATGGGCGGCACGATCCGCGCACGCAACCGCGCCGATCGCAGCGGCGGCGATTTCGTCATCGAGCTTCCCGGTCCCGCCGCAGCGCGCGGAGGCCGCATGACCACGCATCCGATCCGCATCCTCGTCGTCGACGACGAGCCGGCGATCCGCCGCTTGCTGCAAGACCAGCCTCAGCGCCGAAGGCTACGAGGTCGAGGAAGCCGCGACCGGCGAGGCGGGCTGGGCGCAATTCAACAAGGTGAAGCCCGATCTCGTGCTCTTCGATCTCGGCCTGCCCGATATCGACGGGCGCGAGGTGATCAAGCGCGTGCGCGGCGCCGGCCTCGTGCCGATCATCGTGCTCTCGATCCGCGAGCGACGAGCGCGGCAAGGTCGAGGCGCTCGATCTCGGCGCCGACGACTACGTCACCAAGCCCGTCGGCATGGACGAGCTCAACGCGCGCGTCCGCGCCGCGCTGCGCCACCGGCTGCAGCAGGAAGGCGCCGAGCCGATCTTCAAGAGCGGCGATCTCGCCGTCGATCTCGTCCGTCGCCACGTCACGGTGAAGGGCCAGGAGGTGAAGCTCTCGCCCAAGGAATACGATCTGCTGCGGCTGCTCGTCATGCATGCCGGCAAGGTGCTGACCCATGCGCATATCATGCGCGAGGTGTGGGGCGCGGCGACCGATGTGCAATATCTGCGCATCTATATCCGCCAGCTCCGCCACAAGATCGAACCCGACCCCGAGCGCCCATCGCTGATCCTTACCGAGAGCGGCGTGGGGTATCGGCTGAAGGTGGATGATTAAGCGCGAAGCACTGTGAACCCGAAGCTATGGCGACTTTTATCTCGTCATTGCGAGGAGGCCATCGGCCGACGAAGCAATCCAGAATTTCGCGTGAGCCCTGGATTGCTTCGTCGCTACGCTCCTCGCAATGACGCAGTGAGACAGTTTCTTGAATTCGACCCTAAACCGGCGACGCCTGGGGCTTCTTATCCCCGCTAGCGTAGCACGGCCGTTCTTGCGCCGGCGCCTTTCCTGCCGTTAAGAACTCGGCACGGGGTTCGACCTTAGGTGAGGGGAAGGATTTTCGATGGCCGTGTCTTCGCGCCAAGCGCCGGCGGCATCGCGCAGCCGCCTTCGCGGCCATACCAAATCGGGCACTGTCTTCACCGCGCTGGTGCTCGAGACGTTCCGGCTCAATGCGCGGCTGCTCGCCGCCGGTGATCAGCTCACCAAGAGCATCGGCATCACTAGCGCGCGCTGGCAGGTGATGGCGGCGCTGCGCAAGGCGCCGGCGCCGCTCACGGTCGCGACGCTCGCGCGCCAGATGGGACTGCAGCGGCAGAGCGTGCAGCGCACGATCGATCTGCTGGTCGCGGAGCGGCTTGCCGCCTTCATCGACAATCCGCGCCATCTGCGCGCCAAGCTCGCCGTGCTGACGCCCAAGGGCCGCACGACGCTCAAACGCTCGCATCCGCTGCAAGTCGAATGGGCGAACCGCATCGCCAAGGGCATCGCCGCCGATCGGCTCGATCTCTGCGCTGAGCTCATGCGCGAGTTGCGCCGGCGCTTGGGCGACCGGCTGATCGTCTCCTAGCTCTTAGCCGCGGCGGCACCGTCGATCATCGTCTTGCGCGCCTTCACCGCCCATTGCGTGCGCAGGCGGTAATCCTCCCAGCCCCAAGGCTCGTGCGGGAAGGGCGGGTTGAGATGGCCGCAGCTTTTGCAGGTGCGCAGCTCGGCTGAGTCGTTGAAAGCGAGCGCGCTCGCCGCGCTTTGCGAGATCGTCGGCAGGCCGATGATCTCCGAATCCGACGGGCCTTCGAGCGCGCCGGGGAAATCATAGGCGTCGTAATCGCGGCGGAAGAGTTCGGCGTCGCATTTTTCGCAATGGAAAACCGTCGCTTCGTTCTGCGGCACATCGACCGCCTGGCGCTGTGTGATCACCAGCATCATCACCGAATAGGCGGCGCCCGGCGGCTGGCCCGGCTTGTCGCCGACCGGATGCGTCAACGGCCCGACGGCGACCATGCCGGGAAACGGGAAGGGCGCGCCTTCGGCGCCGAGGCAGAGATTGACCTCTTGTACTGTGTTGCGATGAATGAAATAGCCGCGGTCGTTGCGCTTCGGCCCCTGCATGATCGCGCACGGCACCATCGAGCCCGGCGTGAAATAGGGAAAGAGCGGCGCCAGCGCCGTCGGCGCCATGCGCGCATGGGCATAGGCGTTGGCTTTGAGCGGTGCCTTGTCGGGCGCGGGGCGGGCGATCGCTGGCGCGCCGGGACCGCGCGGCTTGCGCGGCGGCGGCGTCACGCCCTTGCGGCGCGCGCGCTCCTGCTCGCTCGCCTCCCCGGCTTTGATCTCGGCGGCGATTTCTTCCCAGCGGAACGGCGTCAGGTCGATCGCGGGCAGCATCGCGCCGGTTGTCTTGGCTTTGCGCATAGCCGGCGTCGCGTTGAAGGCGCGGCAGGCGCGAAGATAAGCCTCTTGCGGCAACTCGTCGGCGCAGTCCCAGGTGACGCGGCTGATCTCCTGGCCCGATGCCTCGTCGAACCACGCGACGGCTTCGAGCCCCGGATACTCGGCCTTATAGCGGATGTGGATGGATTCGCTTTTCGGCACAATGCGATGCGGCGTGCCGCCCGGCACATAGACGAAATCGCCGATCTCGGTGTCGAAAGAGCCGACCGAGGAACCGCGGAATTCGATCCGCGCCGCGCCCGACAGCTGCGCGATCATCGAATCCTGCTCGCAGACGAGAAAGAAAGGCTGCGCAATGCTGTTGCGGCTCAGATGGAGCTGCGGGTCGATGCCGATCTCCAGCATCGGGAATTCGTCGTAGGCGCCGCGCGCCGCCGCTTCCTGAAAGGTGCTGAAACGGTTCTTGCGCGGCATGGGCGTTCCTTTCGGCGGTGTTCCGGCCAAAATCTACGATCGATGACAGAAGCCTGTCAATTTCCGCCCGAGAAACCTGTTGCCAGCCGGCGGCGTTTTTGACAGCATCATGTCAATTAAGAAGCTTGGGGAAACGCATCATGGCCGAGCCTCGCATTTCGCGCGCCATCCGGCTGCAATTCCAGGGCGATTGGGGACAGGCCAATCTCCACCGGATTTGCGGCTGGCTGTCGCAAGAGATGCTCGACCGCACCGGCGCCGGCTCGCGCATCGGCATCTGGACCGGGCGCGGCGGCTATGACGCGATTTTGGCGGTCGGCCGCGGCGAGGTCGATGTCGCCCTGGCGACGCCGACGGCTTTCGTGCCGCGGGCGATCGAAGGCAAGGGCATCGCCACGGATGAAGCATTTGCCGATCTTTGCGCCCTCGGCACCATGCCGCAGACCGATCGGCTCGTCCTCGCCATCGACGGCAAGTTCGGCATTCGCAGCTTCGACGAGCTGCGCCGTAAAGCGCCGGCGCTGCGCATCGCCACCTCGCCCAACAACGGCGTCAATGTCATCGGCTATGCGGCGCAGCGCGTGATGGCGCTCGCCGGCATGCCGCGCGCCACGATCGAAGCCTGGGGCGGCTGCTATATCGAGCGCGAGCGGCCCGACACCTGCATCGCTCTGATGCGCGACGGCGAGGCGGATGCCGTCATCCACGAAGCGATCATGACGCCGTGGTGGCAGGAGCTGGCGAACAGCCGCGCGATCGCTTTCCTGCCGATGGAGGAAAGCGTGCTCGCGGCGATGGAGCGCGACGAGCGCTGGCCGCGCGCCAGCCTGCCCGACAATTATCTGCGCGGCATGGCCGGCCCGTTTCCGACCTTGGATTTCTCCGATTTCCTCATGATCGCGCGCAGCGATCTGCCCGAGGACATTGCGCATCTGATCGCGTGGTGCCTATGCGAGAAACGCGCCGTGCTGGAGCGCATGTATCGCCACATCCCGCCCGAGCGCAGCCCGGTCACCTATCCGCTCGAGCCGAAGAAGATCGCGACGACGAGCATCAATCTGCATCCGGGCGCCGCGCGCTATTACCGCGAAGCAAACTGATCTGATCACACGCCCGCGCGACGCGTGATCGCGCGGCAGGAGAGGGGGAAGCGCATGACGGATGTTTCGCTGCACGGCGAGAGAATGATCGCGGCGCGGCTCGAGCGGCTGCCGGTATCGGCTTGGCACATCAAGGTCTCGACCGTGCTCGGCGTTGCGATTTTCTTCGACGCGTTCGATTCGATCGCGCTGGCTTTCGTTCTGCCCGTGCTCGTCGGCGCGTGGAGCATCGCGCCGCAGCAGATCGGCGGTCTCATCGCCATCGGCAATGCCGGTCAGGCGATCGGCGCGCTCGGTTGCGGCATCATCGCAGAGCGTTTCGGCCGGGTGAAGACGGCGCAATGGACCATCCTGCTCTTCGCGGCGATGAGCCTTGCTTGCGCCTTCGCGCAGAATTTCGATCAGCTCTTCTGGCTCCGCTTCGTCCAAGGCATCGGTCTCGGCGGCGAAGTGCCGGTCGCCGCGGCGTATGTCACCGAGATTACCCGCGCCGACCGCCGCGGCAGCGCCTATCTCTTCTATCAGATGATCTTCCCGGTCGGCTTTTTGCTGGCGGCGATCGCCGGCGCGTGGATCGTGCCGCGCTTCGGCTGGCAGTGGATGTTCATCATCGGCGTCGCGCCGGCCGCGGTCGCGGCGGTGTTGCGGCGCTATTGCCAGGAATCGCCGCGCTGGCTCGCTTCGCGCGGCCGGCTCGACGAGGCGGAGAAGACGCTCGGCGAGATCGAGGCCATCGTGTCGCGCAACGGTGCGCGGCCGCTCGCCGCGCCGGTGCCGCTTGCGGTCGCGGGCGACGCCAAGCGCACGCGCTGGCAGGAATTGTTCGAGGGCCGCTATCGCAAGCGCACGTTCATCGCCTGGGCGCTGTGGTCAAGCGCCTATCTCGTCTCCTACGGGCTGCAGACCTGGCTGCCGACGCTCTATCGCACCGTCTATAACGTGCCGCTGCAGCAGGCCCTGAACTACACGCTCATCGCCAATATCTGCAGCCTTGTCGGGACATTGCTGTGCGCGGCGTTGATCGACCGGCTCGGCCGCCGCATGTGGTTCATCGGCGCGTTCTTCCTGACCGGCCTGCCGCTGATCGTGCTGTGGGGCATGGGTGCGCAGACGGTTCTCGCTGTCATCATCGCGACCTCGACCTGCTACACTTGGGTCGCCTCGATCTGCCTCGCGGTCTATCTCTACACTGCCGAGATCTATCCGACGCGCATGCGCGCCTTGGGGACGAGCTGGGCGACCTTCTGGCTGCGCATCGCCGCGACCATCGGCCCGCTGCTGGTGGGTTTCTTTCTGCCCAGCCTCGGCATCGGCGGGCTGTTCCTCATCTTCGGCGCGATCGCCTGGCTCGGCTTCGTCGCGGCATTCTTCACCATCGAGCCGCGCGGCCGCATCCTCGAAGAGGTCTCGCCGTAGCCACTCCCATGCAAAATGCTGGGGGTGTGAAGCGACGGCCTGCAGGCTAAGAACACCACTACAAGACACTCGTCTTTCCCGCGAAAGCGGGTATCCAGGGAAACAACGAAACTGCAGCCCTGGACCCCCGCTTACGCGGGGGAGACGACATTATTTTGGGCGGAGTGGGTAAGGGAAGAAGAAGCATGCTGACGCGGCGCTTTCGGTAGGGCAATCGCATGAAAATTTGTGTCTACGGTGCCGGGGCGATCGGCGGGCATCTTGCCGGGCGGCTGGCGAAAGGCGGGGCGGAGGTCTCGGCGATTGCGCGCGGGGCCAATCTGGCGGCGCTGCGTGCGAACGGCATCACGGTGAAGACGCCGCGCGGCGAGATCGCGGGGCGGGTTCAGGCGACCGACGATCCCAAGACACTCGGTGTGCAGGATGCGGTCGTGGTCGCGGTGAAGGCGCCGGCGTTGTTCTCGATCGCCGGCGGGCTGGCGGCGTTGATCGGGCTGCAGACGAGCGTCGCTTTCGTGATGAACGGCATTCCGTGGTGGTATCTGCATGGCAATGGCGGGGCACTCGACGGCAAGCGGTTGTCGCATGTCGATCCCGATGATGCGCTGCTCAAGACTGTCGGCATCGAGCGCGCTATCGGCGGCGTGATCTATGGCGGCTGCGATGCGGTCGCGCCGGGTGTCGTGCAAGTCGAGGCGCCGCAGACGCGGCTGATCCTCGGCCACCCGGATGACCGCAAGTCATCGAGCATCGATGCACTGGCGGCGGTGTTGCGCGCCGACGATTTCATCGTCGAGACGAGCGCGAATATCCGTCGCGATGTGTGGGCGAAGCTGCAGGTGAATATCACCTCGGGTCTCTTCGCTTGCCTCACCGACCGGTCGCTGCGCGAAGCTTATGACGAGCAGCTGTGCCAGGCGGCGGTTCGCAATCTGGTCGATGAAGTCGTCGCGCTGGCGGCGGCGATGGGCTGCACGACCGGGTTCAACATGGACAGGCTGTCGGGCCAGGTCCGCGGCCAGCAGCGCAAGACGTCGATCGCGCTCGATCTCGAACTTCACCGGCCGATCGAGTTCGATGCGATGTTCGGCGCGCCGCTCGCGCTCGCGCGGCTCTTGAATGTGCCGGTGCCGATTTTCGATCTGCTTGCGGGCCTGCTCAAGCTGCGCGCGATCGCGGCAGGGTCTTATCCGGCGGCGAGGTGATCGCGTCTCCTGAAAGACACCTATGCGAAAGGCGGGGGTGTGCCGCTTGCTCTCGCGGGCTAATAGAATACAGCTAACAAATCGTCGTCTCCCCTGCGAAAGCGGGGGTCCAGGGCAAACAACTCGCTGTCTCCCTGGATTCCCGCTTTCGCGGGAAAGACGACATTCTTTTTGTAGCATGAGTGGGTAAGGGACGAAGCATGCCGGCGGAGACGACGAGGGACGGGATCAGCGTCGCGCCGGCAACGGGTGCGCCGGCGATCGCGCCCGAGCGCCGTGTCCTTATCTTCATCGCCGCGCTCGCTTCGGTCTTCATCACGCAGATCGAGAGCACCATCGTCGCGACCGCGATGCCGACCATCGTCGGCGAGATCGGCGGCTTCGATCTCCTCTCCTGGGTCTTCACCATCTATCTGCTGACGCAAGCGGTGACGACGCCGATCTATGGCCGGCTGTCCGATCTCTACGGCCGCAAGCCGATCCTGCTGTTCGGCATCGGGCTGTTCATCGTCGCCTCGATGCTGTGCGGTCTCGCTTGGAACATGCCGTCGCTGATCGTCTTCCGTGCCATCCAGGGCTTGGCGCGGGCGCGATCTCGCCGGTCGGCCGCACCTTGATCGGCGACATCTATCACGGCGCCGATCGTGCGCGCATGCAGGGCTATGTCTCGGGCGTGTTCATCGGCTCGGCGGTGCTCGGTCCGGTGGTCGGCGCGTTCCTCGTCGCGCACACGATCTGGCAGATGGTGTTCTGGTTCAACGTGCCGCTCGGCCTGATCGCCGGCGCGATCCTGATGCTCGTGTTCAAAGAGCGGTTCGAGCGGCGGCCCGGGCGTATCGATGTCGCGGCGCGCTGCTGCTCGCCGCCGGCAGCTTCGTGCTGCTCTATGCGCTGGCGCAATCGGCGGTGCTGCCGGTGGTGTGGTTCGCGGCGCTGATGGCGCTGGCGGTGCTCTTGATCGTGGCCTTCGGACTTTACGAGCGCAGCGTCTCCGAGCCGATCTGGCCGATGAGCCTCTGGCGCGACCGCATGTCGACCAGCGGCAATCTCGTCTCGCTTCCGCTCGGCGTCGACGATCATGGGCGTCACCGCCTATCTGCCCGGTCTATATCCAGGGCGTGATGGGGCAAAGCGCGATGACCGCGGGCCTCATCATCATGGCGATGTCGGCGACCAGCCCGATCGGCGCGGTGGTGGCGGGGCAGCATCATGCTGCGCTCGTCCTATCGCGTCACCGCGAGCATCGGCGGCGTCTTCTACATCATCGGCACGGTGATGATGACGATGCTCGCCGCGACCAGCGGCCCGGTCTGGGTGATGGCGAGTGCCTCGCTGATCGGCCTCGGCCTCGGCCTCAACAACAACACCTATATGGTCGCGATCCAGGCGGAATCGAGCTGGAGCACGCGCGGCATCGCGACCGGCGCGTTCATCTTCTCGCGCATCTTCGGCCAGGCGATCGGCGCGGCGGCTTTCGGCGGCATCCTCAATGTGGGGCTCTCGCGCTATCTGCAGGGCGAGGGCGACCTGCTGTCGCGCATCCTGACGCCCGAGCAACGCGCGACCCTGCCGCCCGAGACACTGGCGCCGCTGATGCAGGAGTTCAGCCACTCGCTGCACATCGTGTTCGTCATTCTGGCCGCGCTCGCCGTCGCGACTTTGGCGATTGGCTATATGCTTCCCAGGGGCCGCAGCATAAGGCGATAGGTCGCGCCGGGCGACGCGCTATAGTCGCGCGCATGGAACAAGCGATCGGCTTCGCGTCGGCTGGGCTCGCGCTGAAGGGCTTCTTGCATGTACCGCACGGTGCGGGCAAGCGTCCCGGCCTCGTGCTCTGTCACGGCTTCGGCGGCTCCTGTCGCGGCGCCGGGCATCCCGAATTGGCGAAGGCGCTGGAGCAGGCGGGCTATGTCGTGCTGCGCTTCGATTTCCGCGGCTGCGGCCAAAGCGATGGAACGCGCGGCGATGTCATCGTCGATGAGGAGATCGCCGATCTGGGCCACGCGATCGATTTTCTCGTGACGCAACCTTGTGTCGATGCATCGCGTATCGGCGTGATCGGCGCCAGTCTCGGCGGCTCGGTCGCGATCGAGGTCGCGGCGAGCGATGCCCGGGTGAAAGTGTGCGTGGCGAATGGCTCGGTCGGCAATGGCGAGCGCCGCTACCGCGCGCAATATCCGGACGCGGCGGCGTGGCAAGCGTTCTTGCAGCGGCTCGACGAGGCGAAGCGCGCGCAGGCGATGCTCAACCGCTTCGAGATCGTCTTCATCCCGGAGAGCGACCGCGCCGGCCTGCCGCCGGGCGCGATCATGGAATTCACCGCCGCGACGGCGCAGAGCCTGCGAGAGTTCATGCCCCGAACGCGTCGTGGCGAAGATCGCGCCGCGGCCGCTGCTGCTCGTCCATCCGCGCGGCGATCGCGTCGTGCCCTTCGGCGAAAGCGAAGCGCTCGCCGCCGCGGCCGGCCCCACCTGCGAGAAGCACATCATCGACGGCAGCGCGCATTTCGGCAGCGGCAGCGCCGAGATCGCGGCGCTGGTGCTGGAGTTCCTGAAGCGGCGCTTGCCGATTTAAGGCGTGCGGTAAAAAATGATCGTCATGCCGGACTTGTTCCGGGCATCCACGTCTTCAAAGAAAAACGCGTGGATGGCCGGGACAAGCCCGGCCATG
Organism: uncultured Alphaproteobacteria bacterium; assembly: GCA_963731145.1. Lineage (GTDB taxonomy): Bacteria > Pseudomonadota > Alphaproteobacteria > ATCC43930 > CGMCC-115725 > CAIKMD01. The sequence continues at coordinate 610,840 of CAVSUX010000001.1, forward strand.
ACGAATTTATAAGGAGAGCCTCAGGGACGGCTTTGTACCCTTCACCCACGCGGCGCTATAATCGCGCACAATCGGGCAATCTGACGGGAGGGCGGCATGACCACCGCGCGCGAGAACGAGATCCTCACCAGTGTCGGGCCGGGCACGCCGATGGGCGATGTCATGCGCCAATATTGGGTGCCGATCTGCAAGAGCGACGAGGTCAAGACCGACGGCGATCCCGTGCGCATCATGATCCTCGGCGAGCCGCTGATCGCGTTCCGCGACACCTCGGGCCGGCTCGGGGTGATGGATCACCGTTGCGCCCATCGCTGTGCCTCGCTGTTCTTCGGCCGCAACGAAGAGAACGGCATCCGCTGCATCTATCACGGCTGGAAATTCGACGTCGACGGCAATTGCGTCGACATGCCCAACGTGCCGCCGCATCAGGATTCGAAGCAGCGCGTGAAGGCGAAGGCCTATAAGGTGGAAGAGCGCTACGGCGTGATCTGGATCTATATGGGCGACCGCGCGGTGGCGCCGCCTTTCCCCGATTACGAGCTGAACGATGTCGAGAACGAGGGGATCACCGTTCAGTGCATCCAGCAGGAGTACAATTGGCTGCAGGGTCTCGAGAACGATCTCGACACCTCGCATTTCGGTTTCCTGCATCTGGGCGGCGTGGATACGGACAATCTCGTTCCCGGCGACACGATGCACTACCTCGCCAGCGACCGCACGCCGCAATTCCATATCGAGGAGACGCCGCTCGGCCTGATGTATGGCGCCTATCGCCCGGCGGATCCGACCAACGTCAACACGCATTGGCGGCTGGCGCAGCTCGTCGTGCCGTGCTGGGTCATCCCGCCGGCGGCGATGCTCGAAGATCAGATCATGATCAAGGGCTACGTCCCGATGGATGACACCCACACCATGGTCTACACGATCCAGCGCACGGCGCAGCAAAAGCAGCGCGCGCGCACCAAGGACGGCAAGTCGATCCCCGGCCTGGGCTTCATCCCGAATGCGAAGAACGAGTACAAGCCGAACACCACCGACTGGTTCGGCCGCTGGCGCCTCACCAACGATGCGGGCAACGATTGGCTGATCGATCGCGAGGCGCAGCGCCATGGCGGCATCTTCAGCGGCATCACCGGCCTCAACGTGCAGGACACGGCGGTCGGCGGCATGCTCGGCATCCTGAACGACCGGACGCTCGAGCATCTCGTGCCGAGCGATGCGATGATCGTGCGCGCGCGCAGGAAGCTCCTGGCGCTGGTCGAGGGCCTCGCGGCGGACAAGAACACGAAGCTGCCAGGTGTCGACGATCCCGGCGTCTATCGCGGGCATCGCGCCGGCAATTTCATCGCCCCGACCGGCAAGCCGTTCCGCGAAGCTTACGAAGAGCAGATGCGCATTCACGCCAACGCGGCACCGCGCTGGGCCGCCGAATAGCGAGCATCGCGCGGGGCCCAAAGGCGAGGAGGGGCGATGCGCGGGGGCTTGGCGCTGACGGTTACGGCGTGTCTTGCCGCGAGCCAGGTTCTTACGCATTGGGCTGGGGCCGCGACCAAGATCACGCTGCTCTATACGCCGGGCGACAGCTTCACCGAAAGCTATGTCGCCAAGGATCAGGGCATCTTCGAGAAGCACGGCCTCGACGTGACGCTGACCGTGGGCCAGAACGGCTCGGTCATCACCGCGGCGCTGATCGCGGATTCGGCGCAGATCGGCGCGCCGACGCCGACCGTGTTCCTCCAGGCGCATGAGCAGGGCGTCGATCTCGTCATCCTCGCCAGCGCCAATCGCAATCCGGTGCAGCCAACGGTCAGCGAGACCGGCATCGTCGCGCGCGAAGGCAGCAACATCCATGGCGCCGCCGATCTCGTCGGCAAGAAGCACGCCGTGCAGGGTCTCGGCGGCACGATCGATGTGCTGACGAAGAAATGGGTCGAGACGCGCGGCGTCGATTACCGCAAGGTCGCTTGGATCGAGATGCAGTTCCCGACCATGCCGGATGGGCTGAAAGCGGGCCTGGCCGACGCCGTCTCGGTGGTCGATCCCTTCCTCCACCGCATCCTCGGCGCGAAGACCGGCTATCTGATCGGCGATTTCGGCGAGGTGATGCCCGAGGGCACCATGGTCGTGGTCTATGCCGCGACGCGCCAATGGGCGAGCGCGCATGCCGACGCGGTCGCGGCGTTCCGCGCCTCGCTCGATGAAGCGCGCGACTTCATCGAGAACCAGGCCAACGCCGCGACGGTCAAGGCCAGCATCGCGTCTTATGTGCATTTGCCGCCGCAAGCCGCGGCGGCGATCCAGATCCCGGCCAATCTCGATTCCCACGCCATGCCGCAAGGCCTCGCTTTCTGGATCGCGACGGCGCGCGAGCAGGGCCTCATCAAAGCCGCGCCCGATCCGGTAACGCTGATCGCGCCGTAACAGGAATGTTGAAAAGGTACTCCGATCGTCATCGCGAGGCCGCGTAGCGGTCGTGGCGATCCAGAGAACCGCGCGATCCGTCTATTTCTGGATTGCTTTGTCGCGCTCCGCGCTCCTCGCAATGACGAGTGGGGTGTCTTTCAGCGATCTGTTAAATCCCGCATCAAGTAAGGAAGGAAAGTCAGTGCATCGTTTCTTATTGTGCCTTGCCGCGACTGCCGTTCGTATTTCGCAATTGACCGCGGCTGAGGCCGAGAAATTGCGCGTCGGCTATCCCACCGCGGCGCCGGTCGCGCCGATCTTCATCGCCCAGGAGAAAGGCTATTACGCAGCAGAAGGACTCGATGTCGAGCTCGTGCCGTTCGACGCCGCCGGCCCGATCCCGGTCGCGATCACGTCGGGCTCGGTCGATATCGCGCTCGCCGGCAGCACGGCGAGCTTCTTCAGCCTCGCCGGCCAGGGCGCGGTCAAGATCATCGCCGGCGCCGTGCATGAGGTGCCGGGGTTCCATGCCGAAGCCGTCGTCGCGACCAACAAGGGCTATGCGGCGGGCGTCACATCGCTGAAGGATCTCGGCGGCCACAGCCTCGCCACGACGACGATCGGCTCGTCCTTCTATTATGCGCTCGGCCTCGTCGCGGAGAAATACGCGATCGATCTCAAATCGCTGCGCATCGTGCAGACGCAGCAGAACGCCAACACGGTCTCGGCCGTTGCCGGCGATCAGGTCGATTTCGCGGTCGGCACCTTTACGGGCTTCACGCCGCTGATCCATGAGGGCAAGGCAAAGCTGCTCGCCTATATCGGCGACGAGGTGCCGTGGCAGATCGCCTTCATCCTCACCTCATCGAAGATTGCCGATAGCCAGCCGGCGACGGTCGAGCATTGGCTCGCGGCTTACCGGCACGCGGCGAAGGACTATCACGACGCTTTTACCAATGCCGAGGGTGCGCGCGAGGATCAAGCGGGCGCGCCGGCGATCCTCGCGATCATGGAAAAGTACCTGAAGCAGAGCGCCGAGCGGCTCGATTCCAATGTCGGCTATGTCGATCCCGAAGGGCGTCTCGATGTCCCCGATGTGCACCATCAGGCGGAATGGTTCGCCGCGCAGGGCCTCGTCAAAGGCAAGCCCGATGCCGACAAGATCATCGCATCGCGCTACATCCGCCCGTGGACGGGCGTGCATTGAGAAGAAAGATCACAATGAGGTAGTGAGACAATGAGAAAACTTTTTCTCCCGGCCTCATTGCCTCATTGTGAAGCGTCTTTTGCACCGCTGGGGTTCGGCGAATATTTATTCGTCATGCCCGCGAAAGCGGGCATCCAGCGGGCTCTCTGGACCTCCGCTTTCGCGGGGTGACGGTGAAGGGTTCAAGCGAGATCGAATAAGAGAATCTCCGCGTGGGTCTCCGCGTCGATCGTCGCGCTCTTCTCGTCGTGGAGCGCGACGCCATCGCCTTAAACGACCGCAGGAAAACAAGCCGGCGCTTCAAAATTGATAGCTGATCGCGAGCCGCGCCACGTTCTCCGTGAAGTTCGTCTTGTATGCAAATGTCGTGGAGTTTCCACCCGGGGCGCAATTACCAACACCCGGCGTACAGGCAATTTGCCCGCTCCCTTTGATCGTATCAAACATCATGTAGAGATATTCGCCGCGCAGCAGCCAATGCTCAGCGATACGCCACTCGGCACCGCCACCCAGGGCTAAGCCGGGTTTGGTCTGGCTCAGCGACAGGGTGGAGACCGACGGATAGAAGGTGTCGATGTAAGTGGCCTTGTATTTGAGAGTGGCCACTGCGAGACCGCCGGTCAGGTACGGATACCACGTGCCCATGTTGTAGCCGACGCGGCCAAGGAGCGTCGCGAGGAAGCTCGATTTGGTTTTCAGGTTCCAGCTGAAGGCACTTGGAGCGGTTACCGGATAGAGCGTGGGACCGTTGCTCTTGGAACCGTTGATTCCCATCCAATCGACGCCGATTTCCAGGCCGAGAATTGGGGATCCCGGCTGGTAGTACAGATAGCCGACCTGCGCGCCGGCGAGGCCACCGGAATTGCGGACGCTCTGCGAGCCATTGAAGAGGACAGCCGGCACATTCGCTGCGGCGAAGAAACCATCGGGTCCGGTGTCGGTCACACTTGGGTTGGTGGCGTCGCCCCAAACACCGCCGCCGTTGATGCCGACATAAAAGCCCGTCCAGTTGGATGCCGATCCTGCCTCAGCGGCCTGTGCTTTGGTCGGCATATCCGCAGCGAAAGCGCTGCCCAAAATAATCAGCGCGGCCGCAATCAACCCCTTTTTCATTGCTCACTCCGTCCATTGGTATCCCCGATGAGTGGTGAAACAATAACCGAATGGCCGCCAAAAGACCACATATCCAGAGGGTTCCGCTCGCGAGGCCGTCTCGAGTCGGCGGCCTCTTCATTTTCACGCGTCGTCCGACTGACGCTTGCGTTCTTGCGCCTCAACGCGTCGCTTCGCCCCTCGGGTACTGGCCCGAACAAACTGAAAATTAGAGATAAATCCCGAACGTTTATGAGTAGGCGCACCTAGCCCAGATCGAACAGCAGGATTTCGGAATCGGTTTCCGCGTCGATCGCCGCGCTCTTCTCGTCTTCGAGCGCGGCGCCGTCGCCTTCGCGCATCTCGGTGCCGTTGAGGCCGATGATGCCGCGCGCGACCTGGATCCAGACGCCGCGGCCGGGCGCGATGTCATGCGCGACGCGCTCGCCCGCGGCGAGATTGGCGACATAAATTCGCGCATCCTGATGCAGCGTCACGGCGCCATCCGGCGCATCCGGCGCGGCAACGAGGCGCAGCTTGCCGCGGCGCTCTGCGAGCGGCACCGGCTTCTGCTCGTGGCTCGGCGCGATGCCGCGCTTTTCCGGGATGATCCAGATCTGCAGGAAATGCACCGGCTCGGTTTGCGACGGGTTGAACTCACTATGCTCGATGCCGGTGCCGGCGCTCATGCGCTGAATCTCGCCCGGCTTGATCACCGTGCCGTTGCCGATGCTGTCCTTGTGCTGGAGCGAACCCTCAAGGACATAGGAGATGATGTCCATGTCGCGATGGCCGTGGCGCGGGAAGCCGGCGCCGGGGATAACGCGGTCCTCGTTGATGACGCGCAAGGCCCGGAAGCCGAGCTGCGCCGGGTCGCGATAGTCGCCGAAGGAAAAGCTGTGCTTGCTGTCGAGCCATCCGGTGCGCGTCCGGCCGCGCGCCTCGCGATCGCGAAAGCTGATCATTTGCGGTCTCCTCAAAGCGATTATAGTTGGGGAACGCCGGTTGTCTCGTCGAGTGCCGGCTCGTCGAGTGGAGGAGAGAGTATGGAACGCACCACCGATCTCTGGCCCGATCTCACCTATCAATCCTGGCGCGATACCGCGTTGACGCTCCAGCTCTGGACGCAGATCGCCGGCAAGATCCGGCTGGCGCTGACGCCGTGGGTCAATCATAGCTGGCAAGTGCCGCTCTATGTCAGCGCCCGCGGCCTGACCACCGGGCCGATCCCGGCGGGCAACGAGATCCTCGAGATCGAGTTCGATTTTCTCGCGCATCGCCTGCTGCTGCGCACGAGCCGCGGCGCGGAAGCCGCGATCGACCTGCCGGGGCAGAGCGTCGCGGCGTTCTATTTCAATACGCTCGATGCGCTGCGCCGCATGAGCGTCGCCGTCGCGATCAACGAGCTGCCGAACGAGATGCCGAATCCGGTGTGCTTCTCGCAAGATCGCGCGCATGCGGCTTACGATCCCGTCGCGGCGCAGCGTTTCTGGCGCGCGCTCGTCCAAACCGACCGCGTGTTCAAGCTGTTCCGCAGCGGCTTTCTCGGCAAGGTCAGCCCGGTGCATTTCTTCTGGGGCAGCTTCGATCTCGCGGTGACGCGCTTCTCCGGCCGCACGGCGCCGCCGCATCCGGGCGGCGTGCCGCATCTGCCCGACGCGGTCGCGCGCGAAGCCTATTCGCATGAGGTGAGCAGCGCCGGCTTTTGGCCGGGGAGCGACGCGTTTCCGCGCGCGACATTCTATTCCTACGCCTATCCCGAGCCGCCGGGCTATCGCACGCAACGCGTGACGCCAGGCGCGGCGTTCGACCAAAGCCTCGGCGAATTCATCCTGCCTTACGACACGCTGCGCGCGGCAAGCGATCCCGATGCGCTGCTGCTCGATTTCCTGAGTGCGACCTATGCCGCGGCGGCGGATTGCGGCCGCTGGGATCGCGCCGCGCTCGAATGTGCGCTCGGCGCGCCGGGCAAGGTGAGGCCGGTCTAACGCGGCTTGCGAGGTTGGCGCAGCGGACTTAGGCTCGCTCCACGGGGATCGAGCAGGCTCCCCTTTAGACGGCTCCGCCGTCCAAGCTCTGCGTCACTCGCTGTGCGAGGATGCGTTGGCCTTGGATGGGTTGGTTGGGACGAAGCCGCTCTTCCCGTCACTTGCCGCCGTCGCGCACGGCCCAAGATTTGAGGATGGGATGAGACATGCTGTCTTTCTCTTGCTGGTCGCGATGGGGCTCGCCATGAGCGCGGCAAGCCCGGCCGCCGAGCCGCCGCTGGTGCTCGAGGCAAAAATCCCGCTCGGTGCCGTATCGGGCCGGATCGATCATTTCGCCATCGATCTCGCGCGCCGGCGGCTTTTCGTCGCCGAGCTCGGCAACAACAGTGTCGGTGTCGTCGATCTCTCGGCGGGGACGGTTATGCACCGCATGACCGGGCTGAAAGAGCCGCAGGGCATCGGCTATTTCCCGCGCACCGATACGATCTATATCGCCAATGCCGGCGACGGCGCGGTGCAGCTTTATCGCGGCGCGGATTTCGCGCCGAGCGGCCGCCTCGCGCTCGGCGACGACGCCGACAATGTCCGCATCGACGAGGCGCATAATCGCGTGTGGATCGGCTATGGCGGCGGCGCGCTTGCCGCGATCGACGCAACGAGCAACCGCAAGGTGCTCGACATTCCGCTCAAGGCGCATCCCGAGAGCTTCCGTCTTGCCGCCGATGGCGATCGGATTTTCGTCAATGTGCCCGATGCGGGCCAGATCGCGACGGTCGATGTCGCGGCGGGCAAGCAGGTAGCGGCGATCGAGACGCATGGCGCGCGCGCGAACTTTCCGATGGCGCTCGACGCCGAGACAGGACGGATCCTCTCGGTGTTCCGCACTCCGCCGCAACTCATCGCCTTCGCCATGGCCGATGGCCGGCGCATTGCCGATATCACGACCTGCGGCGATGCCGACGATGTGTTCGTCGATGCCAAGCGGCGGCGCGTCTATGTCAGTTGCGGCAGCGGTGCGATCGATGTGCTCGATGCGGGCGGCGAGACCTATCAACGCATCGCGCATATCGCGACAGTCACCGGCGCGCGTACCGCGCTCTTCGTGCCCGAGCGCGATCGTCTCTATCTCGCGGTGCGCGCGACGAGCGGCGAGCTGGCGGCGATCTGGGTATTCCGCCCGTCGCCGTGACTATTTCAGCCGGTCGGCGATCTTGGCGAGGCCGGCTTTCGCGCAGGCCTCGTCCTTGTCGCCGCCCGGCGCGCCCGCCGCGGCGATGGCGCCGATGGTCTCGTTGCCGAGTTTGATCGGCACGCCGCCCGCACCTGACGCCATCTGCGGATCGTAGATCGACGGGTTGAAGCCGCCGCTCGCGATGCGCTTGGCGAAATCGTCGGTCGAGATGCCGAGCAGCGCCGCGGTATAGGCCTTGCGCCGCGTGACTTCGCGGCCGACGCCGCCCGCGCCGTCGCCGATGAGCACGAGCTTCGGCAGGCCGATGCGATCGGCGATCGTGACCGAGACGTTCCAGCCTTGCGCCTTGCACGACGCGATCGCCGCTTGCGCTGCCTCGATCGCGAGATCGGCGGTCAACACCTTATAGGTCACGGTCGGCAGGCCATCGGCTGCTTGTGCGCCCGCCGCGATGACGGCGGTCAGGCCGAGCGCGGCGGTGAAAATTCCCGAACGAATCATCTCATCCTCCCCTTGATGATTTGTCCGGCTATTGGATCACGCGCGCCGCGCGGGCGCCACCGTGATTGGCTTCAATTTCCCGTGCTGGGCTTGCACCGGGCGCGGAGCGAACCTAATTTGTGTTCGGGGACCGAGCAGACTCCCCACTAGACAGCGTCCGTCGTCCAAGTTCTGCGCAATTCTCGCCGAGCGAGGAGTGCGTAAGCGTGGACAGATCGGGCGCCTTTTCAATTTCTGCCGATGCCGTCTATGCGAGGCTGGGAACCGCTACAGCCCCGGTTCTGCTCGATGTGCGCGAACCGCGCGAATTCGATGCCGACGGCGCACAGATCATCGGTGGGGTTCGCCGGCCACCCGCGGACGCTCATCTCTGGCGCGCGCAATTACCCCGCGATCGCGTCATCGTCCTCTATTGCCAGAATGGGTCAGGCAACAGCCCCAGGCTGACGCAATGGCTCGTTGACAGCGGCGTCGAGGCATTTTTTCTCGCAGGCGGTATCGACGAATGGCGGTGCCAGAGCTTCGCGACACGGCGGCGGACGGGACAGGCACCGACGCAATGGGTGACGCGCGAGCGGCCGAAGGTCGATCGCATCGCTTGCCCTTGGCTCGTTCGGCGCTTCATCGATCCCGAAGCGATCTTTTACTACATGCGGCCGGACGAAATCAGCCGCTTTGCCGCTTGGTCTGGCGCGGTTCCTTATGATGTCGACGGAGCCGAATTCGGCCATCGCGGCGATCATTGTAGCTTCGATGCGTTTCTCGAGCTCTTCGAGATCAAGGATCGGACGCTCGATTGTTTGGCGCTCATCGTGCGCGGCGCCGATACCGGCAGGCCCGAGCTGACGCCGCAATCGGCCGGGCTACTGGCGCTCTCGCAGGGCCTGTCCGCGAATTTCAGCGACGACCAACTGCAACTGGAACACGGCATGGTCGTCTACGACGCGCTTTATGCCTGGTGCCGGCAACAGGTAGCGGCATGAGCACGATCCTTTCATCCGAGCGCAAGCCCATCGGTGAGATCGTGCGCTATTTCCTGCGCCTCGGCACCCTCGGCTTCGGCGGGCCAGTCGCGCTCTGCGGCCTCATGGAGAAGGATCTGGTGCAGGAGAAGCATTGGCTCGGCAAAGAGGAGATGCGCGACGCCATCGCCATCGCGCAATCCTTGCCGGGACCGCTCGCGATTCAGGTCGGGATCTTGATCGCCTATATGAAAGGTGGCTTCTGGGCCGCCTGGGCAGGGGGCTGGGCGTTCATCCTGCCGAACTTCATCATGGTCGCGGCGCTCGGCGCACTTTACGTGCATTTCGGCGGCCTGCCCTGGATGACGGCGATCTTCTACGGCGTCAGCCCGGCGGTGATCGCGCTCATTCTCCATTCCTGCTACCGGCTCGCGAAGCTCGGCATGGAGGACTGGCTGCAATGGGCGCTCGCGGCGGTGTGCTTCGTCGTCACGATCGGGCTGCAAGCCGAAGTCGCGGTGCTGTTCATCGGCAGCGGCATCGTCGGCATTCTCTATTACGGCTCGCTGTTCAGGGGCGGCGGTGCGAGTGCGGGCGGCGCTCTTGCCGTCGCGCCCATCGCCATCGGAACGGCCAAAATCGCGACGCCATCGACACTGGGACAGCTCCTCGTTTTTTTCTTGAAGGCGGGATGCCTAACTTTCGGCAGCGGCCTCCGCTGCTGCAGCCGGATTGGGTGTTCGTGAAATAACGGAGAGACGTGGGGGTGGGGCAACCTAGGAGATGTAACATGTATCATTCGCTTCGCTTTGCATTGGTGCTCGGGTTTTGCGCTCTCGCCGTGCCGGCTGTCGCAGCCAATGAGGACTATTGGCAAAAGGTCGGGCAAGCGCTCGGGAAAGAAGGCGCCCAGCAGCCGGGCCAAGTCTACCGTGTCGCACTTCCTCGCACGGACCTTCATGTGACACTTGACGGTGTAGCAATTAAGCCCGGTCTTGCTCTTGGGGGTTGGCTTGCATTCGCGGTAATGAATGACAACGCGATGGTGATGGGCGATTTGGTTCTGACGCAGGACGAGATCGCACCCGTCATGAAAAAATTCGAGGACGGCGGCATCGAGATCACCGCGCTGCACAACCACCTGCTGCGTGCCGAGCCGATGACGCTTTATATGCATGTGTTGGGACATGGCGATCCGGTGAAGCTGGCGCAGGCGCTCCATGCCGGGCTGGCGCTCAGCAAGACGCCGCTAGCAGTTGCCGCCCAACCCGCGGCCGCGCCGCCGGCGATCGATTTCGATACCGGCACAGTCGATAAAGCGATGGGCTACCAGGGCAAGAACAACGGCGGCATCTATCAATTCACGATTTCGCGCGCGAAGCCGGTGACCGAAGACGGGATGGAGACTCCGGCGGCGATGGGCTCGGCGATTGGCATCAACTTCCAGCCGACCGGCGGCGGCAAAGCCGCCATCACCGGCGATTTCGTGCTCGCGGCGGGCGAGGTTAATCCCGTTATCAAGGCGCTCGAGGCGAGCGGCATCGAGGTCACGGCGCTGCACAGCCATATGCTGACCGAGCAACCGCGGATGTTCTTCATGCACTTCTGGGCGAATGACGATGCGCAGAAACTGGCGCACGGTCTGCGCGCGGCGCTCGACCGCATCGATATCAGGAAAAGCGGCTGATAGGCGATGCGCGGAGGAGGATGAGGCAGCCGGTCATGAAGCCCATTGTTGTCGGAGGCATGGCCGGCGTCGTGTTCATTGTTGCGGCAATCGCGATCTACGATCGGTCACATCGCCGTATTTTGATTCCAGGCGACCAGCCAGTAACCGAAATGCAGGTGCGCGAGAAACTGCAAGCAGACGGTTACACAAATATTCAGGTGATGCGCAGCGAGGGTTATTTCGAGGTAACGGCGTCGAAGGACGGCAAGCCTGCTTCGCTTGCCGTCGATGCAGCGACCGGAAGATTGGCGAACGAACCTTTTCGAGACGCCGACGAGGACCGATAGGTCGGCGTCGATGGCGTTCGCCGACACAAAAGAGGAAATGATGACGGAAGGAGACACGTGTCTTGCCGAAAGATGAGATGCTCGCGCGGCGGCGCCTGATTGCCGCGGCCGGTGCCGGATTATTCATGCTCCAAGCGTGCGCTCGGGCGGGGGTACAGCAAAGCGAGGAGAAACTCTCCAAACCCGACACGGCGTATCAGGACTCGCCGAAGAACGATCAGCAATGTAGCGAATGCACGAAGTTTCAGCCGCCTAAAGGCTGCTCCGTCGTCGCCGGCGATATCAGCCCCAAGGGTTGGTGCAAGTTCTATGAGGCGCCGCCGGAATGATAAGCAGCGATCAGGGGTTTGAAGCAGGCGCCCCTCAAGACATCCGTCCAAGCTCTGCACTTCTTTCTGAGTGAGGAGTTGCATGAACGGACGGAGTCATTTATCCAAGCAGCCTAAGATCGCGATCGTCTGGCGCGGTGATGTCGAAGCACGGCGAGCCGCCACGCCCCGAAACAACCGCTTCTGCCGCGTCTTCGAGGAGCTGAGCGCGCTCGGGATCGACGCACAGCCCGCCGTTTACGACGAGGAATTCGCCGATGTGGTGCGCGCGCAGCTTTTGGCGGCGGGTGGCGTGTTGGTATGGGTCGATCCCATCCATCAAGGCAAGACCCGGGAAGCGCTCGACCCGCTGCTGCGCGATGTCGCCGCGCACGGGCCGTTCGTCAGCGCACACCCCGATACGATCTTGAAGCTTGGGGTCAAAGAAGTGCTCTTTCGCACGCGTCATCTCGGCTGCGGCAGCGATACGCGGCTCTACCGCGGCGCCGAGGCGTTCCGCGCGGCGTTTCCCGCCGCGCTGTGCGAGGCGGGGCCGCGGGTGCTCAAGCAGAACCGCGGGAATGGCGGGCAAGGCGTGTGGAAAGTCGAGCTGCTGCCTGAGCGGACACCGCCGACGGTCCGCGTGCTTCAGGCGCAACGCGGCAGCATGCCCGAGGAGATCGCTCTGGAAGATTTCATGCAGCGTTGCGAAGGCTATTTCGGCTGGGGCGGCGCCCTTATCGATCAGGTGTTTCAGCCGCGCCTGCCGGAAGGCATGATCCGCTGCTACATGGGCGGCGACAAGGTCGTCGGATTCGGCCACCAATTGATCAAGGCGCTCATACCGCCGCCGCCGGAAGGGCCGGATTCGCCGGGCGCGCAGCCCGGTCCGCGCATCATGCACGGCCCTGACGCAGCGCCGTTCCAAAGATTACGTGCCAAGATGGAAGCGGAATGGGTGCCGCAGATGATGCAAGTGCTCGATCTCGAGCGCGCGGCGCTGCCCGTCATATGGGATGCCGATTTCCTCTTGGGACCACGTGATGCGATGGGCGAGGACAGCTATGTCCTCTGCGAGATCAATGCGAGCTCGTGCTTTGCGGTGCCGGACCAGGCACCGGCCGCTATTGCGCGCCTGTGCCTCGAGCGGTTGCACGCCGCCAGCGGCTCGGGAAGATCACCCAGGTGGTGAAAAGCGCGACGCCGCAGCCGAGCGCGGTGTCGTAGATGCGCTCGGAGAGTAACGGCCGGTCGCCACCTTCGCTCAAGAGCGCCATGTCGAGCAGCACCAGCGCCATCGCCGTGATCGCGGCGAAGCCGCTCCAGCGCTGCCAGATCATGCCCGGCGAGATGAGGAAGGCGAGGATGATCGCCGCCGCGGTCAGATGCCAGGCGTTGTGGCTCAGCGAGACGATCGGCGAGCGCGATGCCGACGCCGATCAGCGTGCCGAAGGCACGTTGTAAGACCAATTGCACGCTTTCCGAATCATTGGGCCGCATCACCGCGAGCGTCGTGATTGTGACCCAGGCGGCATGGGTCGCGCCGAAATGAATGGCGAGACCGAGACCGAGCGCCGCCGCGATCGCGTAGCGCAAGCCGAAGCGCCAATCCGCGGCGTGCTGGACCGCAGAAATGCGCGCAGGCCCTTGCGCACGCTGGCGCCGGTTTCGACGGCATATTGGCGGCGGAGCTTGATGATCGCCCCAGGTGACGAGCATCGCCCAGGCGCTGCCGGCGAGCGCGGGAACGATCAGGCGCAGGCTCGCGAGGTGAAGCGTCGCCACGATGACGAAGCTGAAGCCCATGCAGCGCGCCGCGTTCTCGAAGGCGCGGCTGGTGTTGTGCACCCAGCCGATGACGACGGCGCAGAGGAACAGAACGAAGAGCTGCGCCCAGGTAATTGTCGCCGGCGAGAAGGCGAGAATGCCGCCCATGATGATCGCATCGCCGCTCGTCGCCATGTTGATGAGGCGGTCCTTGAGTCGCCGCCGAGATCGTTGATCCACGACCAGAGCGCGCAGAGCGTCGCAATCAGGCCGGCCTCGGGATTGTCGAAGCGCGACACCGACGATCGTCGGCCCCGCGACCGAGAGCGCGCCGTGAACGGCACGGTCCCAGAGCAGCGACTGGCCGTGATAGCGGACGAGATCGAGGGGATCGAGGTTAAAGACGCGCACAGGATGGGCGCGTCTAAGGCGATCTTCCTTGAACGCGAAGATTCGACAACGTCATTGCGAGGAGCGAAGCGACGAAGCAATCCAGGCCTGCATATCGAGGCTCCGGATTGCTTCGCTTCGCTCGCAATGACGAGAAATATATCAGCGCTCGGCTGCGTTTTCGGCGCTGGCCGCGGCCGCTGCCTGGCGTTGCTCTTCCGCCTCGCGCGCCGCGGCTTCCGCGGCGAGCCTCAGCGGATCGATGCCCTGCGGCCTGCATCTCGGCCTCTTCGGCCGATTGCGCGATATTCGCCGTCACCTGCACCGACGACTTCCGGATGCAGCACGACGCGCAGCGGGAAGAGGCCCAGCGTCTTGATCGGCTTCTCCAGCACGATCTGGCCGCGGGTGACGGTGAAGCCCGCCGCCGTCACGGCGTCCGAGAGATCGCGCGCCGAGACCGAGCCGTAGAGCTGGCCGCTCTCGCCCGCCTGGCGGATGAGCACGACCTTGAGGCCGTTGAGCTTCTCCGCGACCTGCTCGGCTTCGCTCTTGCGCGTCAGGTTCTGCGCTTCGAGCTGCGTGCGTTGCTTCTCGAAATAGGTGAGGTTCGTCTTTCGTCGCCCGCATCGCCTTTTTTTGCGGCAGGAGGAAGTTGCGCGCGAAACCCGGGCGCACCTTCACCACCTGGCCCATCTGGCCGAGATTCTCGACCCGCTCGAGGAGGATCACATCCAACATGTCAGCCTCGCTCTAGCGCAGGGCGTAGGGCAGGAGCCCGAGAAAGCGCGCGCGCTTGATCGCCTGCGCCAGCTCGCGCTGCTTCTTCGTCGACACCGCGGTGATGCGGCTCGGCACGATCTTGCCGCGCTCGGAAACGAAGCGCTGCATCAGCTTCACGTCCTTGTAGTCGATCTTCGGCGCGTTCGGGCCCGAGAAGGGGCAGGATTTGCGCCGGCGGAAGAAAGGCCGCCGCGTGGCCGGGCGTCCGCCGCCCCGAGCGTTCGTCGTTATCGGCCATCGGTTGCTCTTCCTCTTCTTCGCGCGGATCGCGGTCGCCATAACCGCGGCGCGGGCCACGGTCGCGATCCCGATCGCGCTCATCGCGTTCGGTGCGGCCTGCATCATCGCCGACGGCTCGGTCTCGAGCGCCTCGACGCGGATGGTCAGGTAGCGCAGCACGTCCTCGTTGATGCGCATGTTGCGCTCGAGCTCGCTCACCGCGGCGGCGCGGCGCCTCGAGATTGAAGAGCACGTAATGGCCCTTCCGGTTCTTCTTCATGCGGTAGGAGAGGTTGCGCAAACCCCAATATTCGCGCTTCTCGACCTTGCCGCCATTCTCGGCGACGAGATTGGCGAAAGTGTCGGTCAGGGCTTCCACCTGGGTGGTGGATATGTCCTGACGCGCAATAAAGATATTCTCGTAGAACGGCATCTATTCCCCTTATGGCTGTTTCGCGGCCCGCCGCTGGTCGAAGAAAGCTTCGACGTTCAGCCGCGCGGACCTAGCCGGCAAGGCCGGCAAGGAGGCGGCGGACTATAGCGGATGGTGCGCCCAAGGCAAGGAGGCGAGCGGCGACTCGCTGGAAAGCCCCGAAATAGGCGGCAAAAAAATAATTGACTAGGAAACTAAATTGAGGTAGTTTCCTAGTCAATTAAGAAGGACCGCATGACTTCGACGCCAGCCATCTCCGACCTGACCGTCCATATCGGCTATTGGATGCGCTACGTCTCCAACCATGTCTCGCAGGCCTTCGCCCGCAAGGTTGAGGCCCATGGCGTGACCGTCGCGGAATGGGTGCTGATGCGTCAATTGCTCGACGCTCAACGCTTGGCGCCCAGCCGCTTGGCCGAGCGCATGGGCATGACGCGCGGCGCCGTCACCAAGCTGGCCGACCGGCTGATCGCGAAATCAATGCTGACACGCACCGCCGATCCCGAAGACGGCCGGGCGCAGACTCTTTCGCTTACCCCGGCGGGCCGCGCGCTGGTGCCCGTGCTGGCGACACTGGCCGATGCCAACGACGCTGAATTCTTCGCTCAACTGCCGCCTGAAGATCGCGCGGCGCTCAGCCGCATCTTGCGCAGGCATCGTCGAGAAACGCGGTCTCACATCGTTGCCCGTCGATTAAAGACGGCATTTCTCACGTTCGCGAAAGGACATTGCCATGAATGCGACATCAACAAGAACTGGCGCGCGAGGACGCTCGGAAGGCTCGGAATCGGGCACGATCACTTTTCCGCAGAGCGTGCAGATGTTGATGGAGGCCGGCTTCGACGGCTATGCGGTCGATTTCCGCCGCTCCATGCGCACATATTATCTTGCCGAACGGCGAGGCGCTTGAACTGCAAACGCCGCCGATGCCGCAACCCGTCGCCGCAACGCTTCGATACGCGCAGTCGTGAAGGATGCGATCCGCGAAGCGCAGTCGCTGCTGCCCGGGTACACGTACAAAGGCTTCTGCGCCAAGGTGGCGGGGGCGGCTGCGCCGGTTACATGGTCTCGTTTGCTGGGCAAGCGCGTGGTCTATTACGGCCGCACCGGCGAGATCCACGTCGAGTATTTCCCCGGCGCTCAATGTTGATCGAGCACAGAGCCGCTGGGCCGATCTGGACAGGCCGCGCCCTAAATGTTATCGCAGCGTGACAGGGCGGGGAGCGCGCGATGGGTCGATCGCTTTATCTAATTGTTTTGCTTGGTCTTTTATCTGGCTGCGTGCCGATCAGCATCGATCCGGCGCGCGATCAGTTCGGCGTCTCGACGGCGCGGCCCGATGGCGGCGCGGCAGGACCGACCGATCCGCAGCTCGCCGAGCTCGATCGCAAGGCGCAGCAGATCTGCACCACCGGCTATCAGGGCGCGGCGCCCACGGTCCAGCCGGCCGCAGAACGACGCAGCAGCTCGTCGATCAGAAGCTGCGCTGCGGTCATTACGACCGGCTGAATCTCGACTACGTCCATATGAGCTGGTCGAACATTTTCTAACGCAACAATGATGATCGGTTTGGAGGCGGCATGACGCGCGCCCTGGTATTTCCGGGCCAAGGCTCGCAAGCGGTCGGCATGGGGCGCGATCTCGCGCGGCGCGTTCGCGACGGCGCGCGATGTCTTCGCCGAGATCGACGAGGCGCTGCATCAGAATCTCTCGCGGCTGATGTTCGAGGGGCCGGAGAGCGATCTGACGCTGACCGAGAATGCGCAGCCGGCGCTGATGGCGGCGAGCCTCGCCGTCGCGCGCGTGCTCGAGAAAGACGGCAAGCTCGATCTGAAAAGCCATGTCGCTTTCGTCGCCGGGCCATTCGCTCGGCGAATATTCGGCGCTCGCCGCCGCGCATGCGCTGGAGCTCGCCGATGCGGCGCGGCTGTTGAAGCGCCGCGGCCTGGCGATGCAGCGCGCGGTGCCGGTCGGCATGGGCGCGATGGCGGCGATGCTCGGCGTCGAGCTCGATGTCGCGCGCGCGATCGCCGAAGGCCGCGGCGCAGGGCGAGGTCTGCGATCTCGCCAACGACAATGGCGGCGGCCAGCTCGTCCTGAGCGGCCACAAGACAGCGGTCGAGCGCGCGGTCGCGATCGCCGCGGAGCGCGGCGTGCGGCGCTCGATCATGCTGCCGGTCAGCGCGCCCTTCCATTGCGCGCTGATGCAGCCGGCCGCCGACGAGATGGCCGAGGCGCTTGGCGAAGTGAAGCTCGGCGAGCCGTGGGTGCCGCTCATCGCCAATGTCAGCGCCGCGCCGGTGCGCGATCCCGACGAGATCAAGCGCTTGCTGGTCGAGCAGGTGACCGGCCTGGTGCGCTGGCGCGAATGCGTCCTCGCGATGAAAGAGCAGGGCGTGCACCGAGCTGATCGAGCTCGGCGCCGGCAAGGTGCTGACCGGTCTCACCAAGCGCATCGATCGCGAGCTCGCCGGCTCGGCGATCGGCACGCCGGCCGAGATCGAAGCTTCGCTGAAGACGCTCTGAAGGACGAGCGATCCGCGAAGGCAGATGTTCGATCTGACCGGCAAGACTGCGCTGGTCACCGGCGCCTCGGGCGGCATCGGCGGCGCGATCGCGCGCGCGCTGCACGGCGCCGGCGCCAAGGTGCTGCTGCACGGCACGCGGCAGCGCGGCGCTCGATGCGCTGAAGGCCGAGCTCGGCGAGCGCGCTTTCGTCGCGGTCTCCGATCTCGGCGATCCGGCGGCGGCCGATGCGCTGGTGAAGACCGCCGAGGAGGCGATGGGGCAGCTCGACATCCTCGTCAACAATGCCGGCCTCAACCGCGACATGCTGGCGATGCGCATGAAGGACGAGGATTGGCAGAAGGTGATCGACGTCGATCTGACCGCCGGCTTCCGCCTCGCGCGCGCGGCGCTGCGCGGCATGGTGCGGCGGCGCTGGGGGCGGATCATCGCGATCACCTCGGTGGTCGGCGCGACCGGCAATCCCGGCCAGGCGAATTACGCCGCGGCCAAGGCCGGCATGGTCGGCATGTCGAAGGCGCTCGCGGCCGAGGTCGCGCAGCGCGGCGTCACGGTCAATTGCGTCGCGCCCGGCTTCATCGCGACGGCGATGACCGAGGCGCTGAACGACGAGCAGAAAGCGCGAATCGCCCAGGCGATTCCGATGGGCCGGGTCGGCACGCCCGACGAGATCGCGGCCGGCGTGCTCTATCGTCGCCAGCGAGGAGGCACGCTATATGACCGGCCAAACCTTGCACATCAATGGCGGGTTGGCCATGATCTAGCCCGCCATCCGCCTGCTGGGGACGGCGAGGCGGGGCGCCCGGCTGGTAATGGCCGGCGATCTATGTTAGGTAGCCGTCCCTCCCTGCTCCGGTCGTCGCCGAGCGAGCGGATGTCACCCACAGCCAAGATTAAGCGCGTCAATTTTGTCGAGGAACGAGTGATGAGCGATGTCGCCGAGCGGGTAAAGAAAATCGTCGTCGAGCACCTGGGCGTCGACGAGGCCAAGGTCACCGACAATGCCAGCTTCATCGACGATCTGGGCGCCGACAGCCTCGACACCGTCGAGCTGGTGATGGCGTTCGAAGAGGAATTCGGCTGCGAAATCCCCGACGATGCCGCCGAGAAGATCGTCACCGTGAAGGACGCCGTCCAATTCATCGAAGCGCATCCGTCCTGATCGTCCTGCCATCGAGAGACGGGGCATCATGAGACGGGTCGTCGTTACCGGTCTCGGCTTGGTCACGCCGCTCGGCATCGGCGTCGAGCATGTCTGGAAGCGCCTGCTCAGCAGCGAATCCGGCATCGGCGCGATCCAGAGCTTCGACGTGTCGCGACCTGCCGGCGAAGATCGCCGGCCAGGTGCCGCGCGGCGAGACCGCGGCCGGCAATTTCAATGCCGATGACTGGGTCCCGCCCAAGGACCAGCGCAAGATGGATGATTTCATCGTCTTCGCGATCGGCGCCGCGACCCAGGCGGTCAAGGATTCCGGCTGGACGCCGACCGACGAGGAAGCGCTCGAGCGCACCGGCGTGATGATCGGCTCGGGCATCGGCGGCTTGCCGGGCATCTCCGAGACCTCGATGATCCTGCACGAGAAGGGCCCGCGCCGCGTCTCGCCCTTCTTCATCCCGTCCTGCCTCATCAATCTCGCCTCGGGCCAGGTCTCGATCAAATACGGCTTCAAGGGCCCGAACCACGCGGTCGTCACCGCCTGCTCGACCGGCGCGCATGCGATCGGCGACGCGGCGCGGCTGATCCAATGGGACGATGCCGATGTGATGGTCGCCGGCGGCGCCGAAGCGGCCGTGTGCCGCATCGGTCTCGCCGGCTTCGCCGCCGCGCGCGCGCTCTCGACCGCGCTTCAACGACGAGCCGCAGCGCGCCTCGCGTCCCTGGGACGAAGCGACGCGACGGCTTCGTGATGGGCGAGGGCGCCGGCGTCGTCGTGCTCGAAGAGCTGCGAGCATGCGAAGAAGCGCGGCGCCAAGATCTATGCCGAGATCATCGGCTACGGCATGTCGGGCGATGCCTATCACATCACCGCGCCGGCCGAGGACGGCAATGGCGGCTTCCGCGCCATGCGCAACGCGCTGAAGCGCGCCGGCCTCGGCCGCGGAAGATATCGACTACATCAACGCGCATGGCACCTCGACGCCGCTCGGCGACGAGATCGAGCTCGGCGCGGTGAAGCGGCTCTTCGGCGATCACGCCTATAAGCTCTCGATGTCCTCGACCAAATCGGCGATCGGGCATCTGCTGGGCGCCGCCGGCGCGGTCGAGGCGATCTATTCGATCCTCGCGCATGCGCGACCAGATCGTGCCGCCGACGCTCAATCTCGAAAAGCCGAGCGCCTCCTGCGACATCGATCTCGTGCCGCTTGAAGGCCAAGGAGCGCAAGGTCCGCCGCGCGCTCTCCAATTCCTTCGGCTTCGGCGGCACCAACGCTTCGCTGATCTTCGGCCCTTCTCCGTAAGGGACGGCACTCTGAGATGAAATGGGCGCTGCGCGCAGCAGGGGGGCTTATCGCCATCCTGCTGGTCGCCGGCATTGCGTCTTTATATCGGCAGCCGCGCCTACAAGGCGCCGGGGCCGCTCACCGCGGCGAAGATCGTCGTCATCCCCAAAGGCGCCGGCGCGCGCGACATCGGCACGCTGCTGGCGGCGAGTGGCGTCGTCGCCAACGGCTCTTTCTTCGCGGCCGGCAGCTATGTGACCGGGCGCGCTCCGGGCTTCAAAGCCGGCGAATACGAATTCGCCGCCGGCATCAGCCCGGCCGCTGCGGCCGATCTCATCGACAGCGGCAAGGTCTATCGCCACAAGCTGACCATTCCCGAAGGCCTGACCTCGGCGCAGATCGTCGCGCTGATCGATGCCGCGCCGGCGCTCGACGGCACGATCGATGCCGAGCCGCCGGAGGGCACGCTGCTGCCCGATACCTATTTCTACGTCATGGGCAATACGCGTCCGGAGCTGCTGCCGCGCATGCATCGCGCGATGGAGAAGGCGCTGACCGAGGCCTGGGCCCATCGCGCGCCGGACCTGCCGCTGGCGAGTCCGGCGGAAGCCCTGACCCTCGCCTCGATCGTCGAGAAGGAAACGGCAAAGCCCGACGAGCGGCCGCGCGTCGCCGGCGTCTTCATCGAGCGCCTGAAGCTCGGCATGAAGCTGCAGGCCGATCCGACGGTGATCTATGTCTTGACCGGGGCGGCGCGGTGCCGATGCCGCATCCGTTGGGTCATGACGATCTCGCGATCGAATCGCCCTACAACACCTATCGTCGATAAGGGCCTGCCGCCGACGCCGATCGACAATCCGGGGCTCGCCTCGCTGAAGGCGGCGCTGCAGCCCGACGATCGCGGCGAGCTCTATTTCGTCGCCGACGGCACCGGCGGCCATGCCTTCGCCAAGACGCTCGACGAGCACAATAAGAACGTCACCAAGCTGCGCGCTACGCAGAGCGGCCAAGGCGGCCAAAGCGGCCAAAGCGGCCAAAGCGGACCTAATGGCGGATAGTCGGCTGCCGCGGGCGAGGCTATAAAGCGCGGCATGACAATCGCGAGCATGACGGGCTTCGCCCGCACCGAAGGCCATGACGGACCGCTGAGCTGGGCCTGGGAAGCTCAAAAGCGTCAATTCGAAATCGCTGGATCTGCGCTTCCGCCTGCCGCCCGGCTTCGACGCGCTCGAGCTGCCGCTGCGCGCGTTGGTGACGCAGCGCCTGAAGCGCGGCTCGGTCAGCGCCGGCCTCTCGGTCGCGCGCGCGCCGGCGCCGGCAACATCCGCGTCAATCGCGAGGCGCTGGCGGTGGTGGTGCGCCTGGCCAACGAGATCGCCGCCGAGGTCGAGGCCGCGCCGCCGCGTATCGACGGGCTGCTCGCGTTGCGCGGCGTCCTTGAGAGCGGCGACGAGGCGCCGGATGAAGGCGCGCGCGAGCGCCAGATGAAGCAGCTCAATGACGGCTTCGTGCAGGCGCTCGAAGGCCTCGCCGCGATGCGTGCAAGCGAGGGCGCGCGGCTCGATGCCGTGCTGTCGGAGCGGCTCGATGAGATCGCGGTGCTGGTGAAGGACGCCGAAGGCGCGGCGGCGACGCAGCCGGCGGCGATCAAGGCGCGGCTCAAAGAGCTGATCGCGGCGCTGACCGATGCGGTGCCGGCGCTGCCCGAGGAACGGCTCGCGCATGAGGCGGCGCTGCTCGTCGCCAAGGCCGATATCCGCGAGGAGCTCGACCGGCTGCGAGCGCATATCGATGCCGCGCGCGGCTTGATGAAAGAAGGCGGGCCCATCGGCCGGCGCTTCGATTTCCTCTGCCAGGAATTCAACCGCGAAGCCAACACGCTGTGCTCGAAATCCGCCGATCTGGAACTGACCCGCACCGGCCTCGCGCTCAAAGCCGCGATCGAGCAACTGCGCGAGCAAGTGCAGAACATCGAGTAGCCGGATGGCCGAACCGAAGATCAAGCGTCGCGGCATCCTGCTGGTGCTCTCCTCGCCCTCGGGCGCGGGCAAGACGACGATCAGCCGCGCGCTCGTCGCCAAGGACAGAAACTCAAAATGTCGGTCTCGGTGACGACGCGGCCGCGCCGCCCGGGCGAGGTCAACGGCAAGCATTACCATTTCGTCACGCGCGATAAATTCGACGCCATGGTGGCGCAGGGCGAGCTGCTGGAGCACGCCGTCGTCTTCGACAATTGCTACGGCACGCCGCGCGGTCCGGCGATGAAGGTGCTCGATAGCGGCGGCGACATCATCAGCGACGTCGATTGGCAAGGCGCGCAGCAATTGAAGGCGAATGTGCCGCAGGATTTCGTCTCGGTCTTCATCCTGCCGCCGAGCATTCCGGCGCTGAAGCGGCGACTGCAGACCCGCGCGCAAGACAGCCGCGAAGTCGTCCTCGCGCGGATGGCAAAGTCCGCCGACGAGATGAGCCATTGGGACAGCTACGACTACGTGATCGTCAATCAGGATTTGGCGGTCAGCGTACGGCAGGTGCAGGCGATCCTCGACGCCGAGCGCAAACGCCGCGACCGCCAGCTCGGCCTCTCCGATTTCGTCAACGCGCTGCGGACGAAGACGTAGCCGAGCGTGTGACTTCCGATAACCCTCTCGGCTTTTCTTCTAGGGGACTGCACTCGTCCCAGACCATAGGACTTCGGTCTCCCAAAGGCTCCTGGCAATGCCATCCAGGTCCGGAAACAGTAATCGATGCGTAATGCCCAGACCACTCAGCTGTGCGACGATTTCGGATTTGTCAGCGTTGGGAATCTCCCAAGAGTACAGCATTTGGATGTCTAAATTTTCTTCATCGAAACTCTGTCGTTCGTAGTCTTCTATTGGCACCCAGGGATTGGATTGAATAGTGAATGCGCCGTCCTGCGCCACGAGCCGCGGTGAATTGTAGAGTGGGTGGACGATCTTCACTGCGGGATTGCCAAGTGAACCGAACAGATCCTGTTCGCTCTGCTTCTTTACGAGATCGAACGCGTCTAATGGACTGAAGTGTTCGCGCGGAAGCAATGCCCACACCTTTCCATCCTCTGATTTGGCGTCTTCGCATTCATCTTCTACGCACGCGAAATAGAGTGCGTAAAGCGCGTTTGCCGTCCAATCTAGGAGCCGCGTTGGAAGACTGTGATGTCTCGCCAGAAAGATCGCTTCGCCTGCCGTCATGGTATGGCCAACGATGGGATGTGTCCGCCTACGGAAGCGATGAAGCAGGTTGATCTCGCCGGCACCGTCCAGCGTCAATTCCTTTCTTGAGTATTTCAGCTTTCGGCCAACGGTTGGGTGTAGCCTGTATCTGGCCTTCTGGATGCCTCGATACCAGAATTTTCTGTCGTGGTGCTCCTTGCGAACCGCAAACACCTCGTCCACGAACATTTCTAGTGACGTAATTTTTGGACGAGGCTTAATGTCGAAAGCGGTCGTCGGCATTGGCATCCCCTTGGATATTTGCTTTGAGCGCGCGCGCGAGCGCGCAGAATTGCTCGATCGATAGCGTCTCGGCCCGTGCTGTCGGCTCGGCATTCGCCGCCGCGATCAGCGCGGCGGTGTCGCCGCCCAGCGATTTAAGGCTTTGCCGCAACATCTTGCGGCGCTGGCCGAAGGCCGCGGCGGTGACACGCTCCAGCACCGCCTGATCGCAGGCCGCGAGCGGCGCCGCGCGCGGCACGAGCTGCACGACCGTCGAGGTGACTTTGGGCGCGGGCACGAAAGCCTGCGGCGGCACATCGAAAGCGAGCTTCACGTGGCAGCGCCATTGCGTCAGCACCGCGAGGCGGCCGTAGGCATCGTCGCCCGGCGCGGCGGCGAGACGCTCGGCGACCTCTTTCTGGAACATCAAGGTCAGGCTCTCGAAGGCGCGGGGCTGGCCGAGCCAGCCGATCAGCAGCGGCGTCGCGATGTTGTAGGGCAGGTTCGCGACGATCTTGCGCGGCGCGGGTACCAGGCTCGCCGCATCGATTTCCAACGCATCGCCTTCGACGATCGCGAGCCGCCCGGGAAAGGCGGCTTCGAGCTCGCGTAAAGCGGCGATGCAGCGCGGATCGCGCTCGATCGCGGTGACGTGCCGCGCGCCTTCGAGCAGCAACGCGCGCGTCAGGCCGCCGGGGCCGGGTCCGATCTCGATCGATGTTCGCCGCATCGAGCGGCGCCGCGGCGCGGGCGATGCGCCGCGTCAGGTTGAGATCGAGCAGGAAATTCTGGCCAAGCGATTTGCGCGCGCCGAGGTCGAAGCGGCGGATGATCTCGCGAAGCGGCGGCAGCTCAGGCGGGGATGGGGGCGGCGACACGGCGCAGGGCGAGTTCGCCGGCGAGGGCGATCGCGGCGATGAGGCTCGCCGGATTGGCGACGCCCTTGCCGGCGATATCGAGGGCGGTGCCGTGATCGGGCGAGGTGCGGATGAAGGGCAGGCCGAGCGTGATGTTGACGCCGCGATCGAAATCGAGCGTCTTCAGCGGGATCAGCGCCTGGTCGTGATACATGCAGATCGCGACGTCGTAGCGCTGGCGCGCGGCGGCATGGAACATCGTGTCGGGCGCCATCGGGCCGGTGACATCGATGCCCGCCTCGCGCAGTGCTTTGACGGCGGGCGCGACGATCTCGATATCCTCGCGGCCGATCGTGCCGTTCTCGCCGGCATGCGGATTGAGTCCGGCGACGGCGAGGCGCGGCTTGGCGATGCCGAAATCGCGCTGCAAGCTGGCGGCGGTGATCTTGGCCGCCGTGACGATATCCTGCGGTGCGCAAGGACTCGATCGCTTGGCGCAGTGCCGTGTGGATCGTCACCGGCACGACGCGCAGCTCCGGCCCTACCAGCATCATCACCGGCGTCACGCCGCCGGCGAGCTCGGCGAGATATTCGGTGTGGCCGGGATGCTTGAAGCCGGCGGCGTAGAGCGTCTCTTTCTGGATCGGATTGGTGACGATGGCCGCGGCGCGGTTCTGCTGCACGAGTTCCACCGCTTTCGCGATCGCGCCGATCACCGCCGGCGCGTTGCCGGTATCGAGCTTGCCCGGCACGACCGCGTGCGGCAGCGCGATCGGCAGCACCGGCAGCGCGTTCGGGAAGATCGCGCCGGCTTCCTCGGGCGCGGCGATGGCGCGCACCGGCACGTCGAGTCGAAGCGCGGCGGCGAGCCGCGTCAGCCGCTCGGGTACGTCAAGGACGAAGAAAGGCGGCAGATGCTCGGTGTCGCGCGCGCGCCAGGCTTTCAGCGTGATCTCGCCGCCGACCCCGGCAGGCTCGCCGATGGTGAGGACGAGCGGCGCGCGGCTTGCCGTCATCCGCGCTCTCCTTACCCGCGAATATCGACATAGGCGCTGCGGCGCAGATCGCGCAGGTAGCGGCGCGAGATCTGGTCGAGACGCGCATGCATCAGCTCGTCATAGACCTGGTCCTGCGTCGGCAGTGCCGCGCTGGGATCGGCGCGCTTGCACACCATGATGACGGCGACGCCGCCGCGCGTCGGCAGCGGCTTGCTCGCCTCCGACACTTTGAGGCCGAGCACGAGATTTTTGACATCGCCGGGCAGATCGCCGGCGCGGACATTGGGGCTTTGAGTCGAGGTTTGCGGCGCTTGCTCGCGCGCGACCTTCGCCATGTCGTCGCAGCTCTTCGCCGTGTCGGTGATGCTCTGCGCCTGGGCCATGACTTTTTGCTGTTGCGGCGGCGTAGCGCCGGACGGGACGGGGAGGACGATTTCGACGAGCGAGAGCTGGCGTGTCGTCGGTGCTGGTCTGTCCCGGCGTGCGGCGATCGATGAGATAGAGGATGTAATAGCCGGCGGTGGTGCGGATCGGATACGACATCTCGCCCGGCTTCATCTTGGCGATCGCTTCGTCGAGCGGCGGGCCGAACTGGTTCGGCGTCACCCAGCCGATATCGCCGCCGGTCGCGGCGCTCGGCGATTGCGAGAATTGCTGCGCCACCGCGGGGAACTGCGCGCCGCCGCGGATCTGCATGGATCAGCTTATCGGCGAGAGCACTTCACCTCGGGTTCCTGCGTCGGATTGTCGATCGCGAGGAGGATTTCGGCGACGTGGCTTTGCGGCTTGCCGATATCGGCTTTGAGCCGCGCGATCTCGTCATTGACCTCGGTATCGGAGACGCTGACATCCGAGGAGTAGCGGCCTTCGCACCACCTTGTTCCAGATCAGCGAGGCGGTGACCTGATCGACCAGGGTGCTAGCGCGGAATGCCCGCCGATTTCAGATACTGGTCGAGCCCGCCCTTCGGCATGTTGTTGCGCGTCTCGATGCTGGTGAGCGCCTTGTCGATTTCGGTCGCGCCGGCGGCGACCTTGAAGCGCTTGGCCTCCTGCACCTCGAGCTTCTCGTCGATGAGCTGCTGCACTACCCGGCGCTGGAGCTGCTGGCGGTTCTGCGGCGTATCGGGAATGCCCGAGGAACGCATCAAGAGCACCAAGCGCGGCATCGACGTCGTCGGCGGTGATGATGTCGTTATTGACCACGGCGGCGATACGCGTCTCCTGCGCCTGGCAGGCGCCGGCGAGCGCGAGGACAAATCCAAGACCGAGCAACCATTTCATGGGTAAAGCGAATTTCATAATCGGGGGCGACAAATTTATAGACCGAAAGCGGGCAAGCCCCAAGCGGCATCTCGGCGCAGCCTGCGGGTGGGCGCCGCATCGGGCGCCGGGGCTTCAGGGCGATAGCGACACGTCGCCGAGGTCGCGGAAGACGAAGGTCAGGACGAAGGAGACGCCCGGCTTCACGTCGCCGACCGAAATGGCGGTACGCTGGATCGAGCCGGTGACCGCCAGGCAGTCGTCGCGATAGGTGAGACGGAACGCCGAGTTGAGGCTGGTCGCAGCCTTGATTGAGGTTCTGCGTCTGCGTCACCTGGCCGGACCATTTGTCGGTCAGCGCGAAATTGAGGCCGAGGCTGATCTGGCTCGCCGGCAGGACGGTCGGCTGGCCCGGGATCGGCGAGGTCGCGATATAGCTGATCGAGCCGTTCAGATTTGCGACGCCGCCATAAGCGCCGACTTCCTGGCGCCGCATCGCCAGATCCTGGCTGTCGAGGCGGGCGCGGTAGAACAGGTTGAAATACCGGCTCGGCGCCACGGTCACGCGGCCGACGACGTCGGAGCGGCGATTGTCGAGGCCGGTACCCACGGGAAACTGCGTATTGTTCTGGAAGCGATAGCTTTCGCCGATCAGGAATCTGCGTGCTGCCCGCAACCGGATTGAACAAACCGGCATGCAAGCCGTAATCGACGCGCTGCCCGCCATCGACGCGGTCATAGCCGGGGAAGCGGTTGCCGACGAA
Organism: uncultured Alphaproteobacteria bacterium; assembly: GCA_963731145.1. GTDB lineage: Bacteria > Pseudomonadota > Alphaproteobacteria > ATCC43930 > CGMCC-115725 > CAIKMD01. Next base: position 638,405 of record CAVSUX010000001.1, read on the forward strand.
GAGATCGGTGTCGTCGAATTCGAAGCTCTGCGCGTCCTCGTTGGGGATGTCGGCCGGGTTGCCGCCGACGGCGCGGCAAAGGCGGCGACGATCGGTTCGACCAACGCGCTGATATTGCCCAGTCGGTTGATCCAGGGGTAACGCCAGTTGAGCGCCAGTTGCGGGAAGACGCGGCCCGTCCACTTTGGTTTCGCGCGTGGTCGAGAGGCCGTAAGCCGGGGCTGAAATCGGTGTCGTAGCCGTCGCCGCGCACCGTCGCGCTGAATTGATAGCGATCGCCGATCGGACCGGTGAAAGGCAGGCGCCAACTGCTGCTCAGCGACATGCGCCGCATGTTGAGCGCTGTCGCGCTTGGCGAGGTTCAGCACATCGCCGTTGAACTGCCAGCGCCCGCCGAGCACGTCCGGCGGCGTCGTCAGCGTGTAATAGGCCTGCGGCAGAACGAACGGCTCGCTGGCGATGCTGACGATCGGATTCGAGGTTCTGATAGGCGTAAGCGCTGATATTGCCGTAGCTCGTCTCGCCGAAATGCTCGACATAGAGCGTGGTCGGTGAGGAAGTTGGTCGAATAGGGGAAGTGATAGCGCTGCAGATAGGTCTGATCGGTCGTCGCGATGCCCTGCGAACCCGGCGCGCCAGCTCGGTGACAGATCCCAGAGGCCGGTGCCGGAGAGATGGCCGCGCACGACCTGTGCGGCGTTGACGTCGGTGTGCGTGGATTGATGGCTCTTGCTGCCGAAAGTGACGCTGGTCGTCGGTCGACAGCGTGCCGTTGCCGAAGCGCTGACGATACTGGCCGTCGAGCACGGTTCCGCCTTCGGTCGTGAAGATCGGCCGGAAGGTCGCGTCCTTGTCGGGACTGATCACGCAGTAATAGGGAATGCCGAAGCGATAGCCGTTCGAGGAATCATGGCCGAAGACCGGCGGCAGGAAGCCGCTGGCGCGCTTCACCGACGGATCGGGATGCGAGAAATAGGGCGACCAGATAATCGGGATGCCCTCGATCTCCATGATCGCGTCGTGATACTCGACGATCTGCAGGTCCTTGTCGTCGACCGCATCCTCGGCCTTGATCTGCCAGACCGGCGGCCGCGGTCGGGTCGGCGGCGCAGAGCTGGCACGGCGAATAGACCGCGCGCCGCACTTCGGTGCGCATGCCGCCGACGCGCCGCGCCGTATTGCCGGCAAGGCGCGAGCCGTCGAACAGCAGCAGCCGCACATCCTTGATGAAGCCGTCGCGAAAATTGTCGCGCAGCTCCATGTAATCGGCGAAAGCGACGTCGCCGGTCGGCTGCGTCATGCTGACATGGCCCGAGGCGGTGACGGTGTCGGTGCGCTGATTGTAGGTGACGGTGTCGGCGAGCAGGACCTGATCGTTCTGGCTTAGCTCGACGTGGCCCTTGGCGACGACGAGGCTGAGATCCTGGTCGTATTGCAGCTCGTCGGCGGTGACGAGCACCGGCTGATCGCCGCCTCTCTGCGCCCGCGGCCCGGCCGCCCCGGCGGCGTCGGTCTGGCTGCTGCGCGGGCGGCGTCGCCTGCGGTGGCGCGATCTGGTCGTCGCGACCCGTGCCGGCGTGCCTGCGTCGACGGCGCGCATCCTGTGCCGCGGCATTGAGCAGCAGCACGCACGAGGCGAGCAGCCCGCCGATCGTTCCCCCGAGGACCCCCTTACGCCCCATCGAGCTTCAGCCGTCCTCGAGATGAAGCAGGAGTGTCGCGCCGAGCAGCCAGGTGACGCCGGTCGGAGTCCAGGCCGCGAGCGCGATCGGAATGCTGGCGGAGAGGCCAAGCGCGAAGACGACATCCGACATGAAATAGAGCGCGAAGCCGGACGCGACGCCGGCGCCGATCATCAGCGTCGCGCCGCCGCGGCGCTGCATGCGGAGGCTGAAGCTCGCGGCGATCAACACCATCGCGGCATAGAGGAAGGGCCGCGCGAGCAGCGCGTTGAAATAGAGTCGATGCTTCTGCGACGAGAAGCCCGAGGCGTCGAGCAAGCGGATGAAGCCGGGCAGCTCCCAGAACGACATCGTCTCGGGCGAGGCGAAGCTTTCCTGAATCTTGTTGAGCGTCAGATTGGTGTCGACGTCCATCGTGGTTGAACGGCTGTCAGCGGCTTGCCCGGCTCCCATTCCGTGCCGTCATGCACCTCCCAGACGCCGTTCCTGAGCAGCGCCTGCTGCGCATCGATGCGGCGCGCCAATTTCGTGTCGCCGGCGAGGAACAGGATCATCACATCGTCGAGGGCGCGGCGATTGACCGCGAAGCCTTTGGCGTGGACGATCGAGTGGTTGCCGGCCTCGTCGCTTTGCCGCAGCCAGAAGCCGCCGCGCGACAGGCTGAGCTGATCGCCGCCGCCGCGCAGGATGCGGTTGTCGAGCTGCTCGTAAGCCGCCTGCATGACCGACGCGATCGGATTGAACACCGTCACCATCAGCACGCCGACGAGGAACGCGCCCGAGAGCGGCGGCGCGAGGAATTGCCAGGCGGAGATGCCCGCGGCGCGCGCGACGACCAGCTCATGGCTGCGGGTCAGGCGCCAGAACGCCATCATCGTCCCGAAGAGGATCGCGAAGGGCATGATCTGCTGCATCATGTCGGGCTGTTTCAGCGCCGCCATTTCGAGCAGGACGAGCAGCGTCGCATCGGGCCGGGTGCCGGCGCGGCGGATCAGCTCGATATAATCGAGCAGGAAGACGATGCTCATCATCGAGAGGAAGATGATCGTGCACCAGGTGAAGAACTGGCGCGCGATGTAGCGGAAGAGCGTTTTCCAGGGCGACATCGGTCCCGCTACTCCGCCGGCTGTGCCGCAAATGCGCGGCGGCGCCAGGGCGGCGCGCTTTCGCGCCACAGCATCCAGAGCGCAGATCAGGAGCGGGATCAGCAGATTGGCGTAGAGCAGCGGGATCGCGAACCAGGCGCGCGTCGCGAGATCCTTCAGCGCGACGTCGACGACTTCGACCATGAAGGCGAGGCCGACCGCGAGCAGGATGCGCCTGGTCTGGCCGCGACGGTTGAATTCGCCGGTCAAGAGACAGGCGACCGCGAGCAGCGCCGCCAAGGTGAGCGCGGACAAGCGGCTCGGCGAGGCGCATATTGAGCTCGACCATCACGGCGCGGCGCCACTCCGGATCCTGGTCGGGTCCCATGCCGGTGATGAGGTCGCCGGTATAGCGCTCATCGACCTGGCGATCGCGCGTGCCCGGCGCGCCGTTGAGGTCGGCGAGCTCCAGCGTGTATTGCTTGAAGCTCAGCACCGAAAGGTGACCGTTGGACTCATCGCGCTGCTGGCGCGTGCCGTTGACCAGCAGCAGGCGCGGTCCGTCGGACGTATTGGCGATGGCGCCGCGCTCGGCGAAGACGGTCACCGGTTTGTCGGGCGTGCGATCGTCGTAGATCAGGATGCTGGTGAGGTCGCCGTTGTCGTCGCGGCCCTGGACATAGACCATCAGCTTGTCGGTCAGCGTGTTGAAGACGCCGTCCTGGATCAGCACCGAGGCGAAGCGGTTGCGGATCTCGAATTGCAGATCCTTGAAGGCGCGGTTCGAGGCCGGCAGCAGATAGAGCGACAGCGAATAGAGGATGATCGTGCCGATGACGCCGGTGATCAGCGCCGGCGCGGCGAGCGCCATCGGGCTGACGCCCGGCGGCCCGCATCACCACCATCTCGCTCTCGGCGATCAGCTTGTTGTAGACGAATTGCGCCGCGACGAAGACCGCGATCGGCAGGACCACGTCGATGAAGCGCGGCATGATCAGGATGGCGAGGTGCAGGAACACCCCGATCGACAACCCGCGGTTGACGATGAGATCGATGAGGCGCAGCGCTTGCACCAGCCAGACCGCGGAGCTGAACACCAGACAGACGGACAGCATGACCAGCAGCGTCTGGCGCAGCATGTAGCGCGTGAGGCCCCTCATGCGCGGATTATAGAAGCGGCGCGCGCATCGAGCCTAGCCCCGATTCTGATTTTTCCACGGAATTCCTGCGGCATAGTGCGCATTTTGTCGCGCACGGCTTGCGGCGCGCGATGCGGCGTGGAACTCTGCCCGCGGTTGTGAATCGGGGACGCGACTCGGATCGGGGAGGGCATGGGGGAAGATACCGCGGCGGCACGGTCGTCATGCGCGCCGCTTCGCGCTCGTCTTCGCGATTGCTCTTCGTGACGAGCTGCTTACCGTTGCTGCTGACGGCGCTGCCGCCGCTGCTCGACTATCCCAATCATCTCGCGCGCATGTACTTGCTGCCGCATCTGCCCGATGCCGGGCTCGCGCGCTATTACATCGTCCAGCTGGGCGCCGATCCCCGATCTCGCCATGGACGGCATCGTGCCCGTTCCTCGCGCAAGTGATGCCGCTCGAATGGGCGGGAAAGCTCTTCATCGCGCTGACCTTCCTGCTGCTCGCGGGCGGCACGGCGGCGATCCACCGTGTCCTGTTCGGGCACTGGTCGCTCTGGTCGCTGCTCGCCTTCCTGCTGCTCTATACGCGGCTCCTGCTCTGGGGCTTCATGGGCTATCTCTTCGGCTGCGGCTTGGCGCTGGCCGCATTCGCCGCTTGGATCGCGCTCGGCCGGCGGCACTGGCTGCTGCGTCTCGTCGCTCGGCACGGTTTTCGCGCTCGCGATCTATCTCTCGCATCTTCTCGCCTTCGGCATGTATGCCGTGATGATCGCCGCGCTACGAGTTCGGTCAGATCCGGCTGCAAGCGCAAGCGGGTCGGTCGCGCCCTGCGCGATCTTGTCATCGGCGGCGTGCCCTTCCTGCCGGCGCTGGCGCTGATGGCGCATGAATTCCTCGACCGGCCGGATCATCTACGCCAATCCGCTGCGCAAGCTCGATCTGCTGTTCAGCGTCTTCGACAATTACAGCCGGCCCTTCGACGTCGTCTGCTTCGTGCTGATCGTGCTCGCGGTCGCCTGTCGCGTATTGGCGGCGCTGGGTCAAGCTCGCGCCGGCAGATCGTGCTGCCGCTGATCGGCCTCGTCGTGATTTACATCGCGATGCCGACGCAGCTCTTCACCGCGGCCGGCGTCGATCGGCGCATTCCGATGATGATTTTCCTGGTGCTGATCGGCGGCACCACCTGGCAGGCGCGCTTCGCTCGCATCGAGCCGCGTTTCATGGCGGGTGCGGCGCTGCTCTTCGCGGTGCGGCTCGCCGTCATCGCCGCGGTCTGGTTCCAGGCGGGCAGGCTCTATGCGCAGCTCATGCCCGGCTCGATGCCGTGCCGCGCGGCAGTTGCGTCGCCGTCGCCTTCGGCAAGGACAGTATCCAGGTCGCGAAAGCGCCGCTGACGCATTTCACGACGCTGGCCGTGATGCAGCCGCGACGCGCTGGTGCCGACGATCTTCCATTATCCGCTGCAGCAGCCGATCACGCTGAAGCCCGATGCCGATCCGCTGGCCGATCTCCTGTCGCCGGATCTGCTCTGGTATCAATTCGTCGACGATTCGACGCCGCTGCACGCCCGAGGCCGAAGGCCGCGCTGCAGCAATGCGGCTATGTCGCCTTCGCCGACCCTCATCCCTTTACGCTGAAGAACACGGCGGGGCTGACGCCTGAATTCGTGACGCCGCGCTTTCAGCTTTACCGCGTCACGGCCGGCGCGGCCGCGCCGCCGCCGCCCTGATGCCGTCCCTCGCTTTGCTCTTGCCGTCATGGCTCGACCTCGCCGGTTGGGCAGGCGTGACGCTTGCGAGCCTTGCGATGTGCGGCATCGGCCGGCTCGTCACGCGCGCGGCGCGCAGCGCCCGAATCCGCTTTGCTCGCGGGCTGGGGCGTGTGCGTGTTGCTGCTGACGGGCTGGGGCATCGCCACGCCGATGAGCATGCGCGTGCCGGCGCTGGTGCTGTTGGTCACCGGTCTCGGCGCGCTGCTGTGGCCGCAGGCACGTCTCCGCGCGCGCGATTGGTGCGTGCTCGCGCGCATCGTCGTGCTGGCGCTGCCGCTGCTCGCGATCATGGCGAGCGCGCGGCCGAGCTCTGCCCGATACCTGGCTCAACCTTCTGCCGAACGCCGTCTATCTCTACGATCACGGATTTCTTCCCCGCCGATGCGCGGCCGGCGGCGCATTCCTTCATCGCCGGTGCGCCCTACAACATGCAGCTCGCGAGCTATCATGGCCGGGCTGCTGCTGCCGAATTTCCCGGCGAGCGCGATGATCGATTTCAACATCGTGCTGCAGCTCGCCGCCGGGCTGCTGCTCGCGCGCATCATGACGCAGGACGATGCCGCGCTCGCCGCGCTGGACGGTGCTCGCGCTTGGCCAACTGCTCGCGATCCCGCTCAATCCCGGCTTCGATCCGCGCTATCACTTCTCGGCCTATAGCGAGGCATCGGTGACGGTGGCGCTGCTCTTTGCCGGCTGGCATGCGGCGCGCGCGCTCGACCGGCTGAGCGGCGGGCGCGATGCGCGCGATGATCTCCTGCTGCTGGCGCTGATCCTCGCGGTGCTCGTCAACATCAAGCAGGAGAGCGTCGCGCTGGCGGTCGGCGCCGTGCTGCTCGGCGCTCGCCGTCGCGCTGACTGGCGCGCGCCCAGCGCGGCAAGGCCATGGCGCAGATCCTGCTCGCGGCGCTGCCGGCGCTGATGCTCTATCTCGGCTGGCGCTGGTATGTGCTCAATCATTTCGCGCTCGGCGAGCTCAAGAGGCTTGCCGGTCGAGCAATGGCATATCCTCGAGCTGCCGACTGATCCTCCTCAACATGCTGCGCGCGATCGGCGAGCGCGGCGTGTTCTTCGCGATCCTCTTCATCGCGCTGGCGGTCGCGGCGTGGCGCCTCCGGTGCGCCGCGAGCTCGATCTCGGCACGCGCGTCGCGGCGCTGCTGCTCGGCACGGCCATCGTCTACAACCTCGCGCTCCTCGGCGCCTATGTCGCGCATTTCGAGGGCCAGATGGGCATCGAGGCGCATTCCTATTTCCGTTACAACACGCATCTCGGCCTGCTGCTGATGGCGGCGCTGGTGCTCTACGCGCGCGATTGGCGATGGCAGCAATTCGGCGGACGCTGGCGACGCGCGATGCCGGCGCTTGTCGTTCTGCTCGCGCTCTCGTGCCGCTGCCGTTCCTGCGCATGCTGCGCTTCGATCTCGAAGTGCCCAATCTGCGCGCTTATCGGCTCGCGCATGAGGCGGCGCTGCGCATCGGCGATGATGCGCATTTGCTGCTGATCCTGCCGGGCGACAACGGCACCTTGCCGCCGACGCATCGAAGGCGTGCTGCGCGATCTGCCGCCGCGCCGGCCGAATGTCGAGTTCGACGTCGCCAGCGATCTCGCGACCGGCCTCGCCATACAAGGATTTTCCGCGCGCGCTCTTATCCTGCGCGCCGGCGGGTTTCGCGCTGGTGCCGCGAGGGGCAGGGCGCGCTGCTGCGCGCGCGTGGGCGATCAATGGCAGGTCGACGCGAGCTGGACCTATGGTCAGCCGCCGGCCCACGCGCGCTGGTCGCAAGTGCTGGCGCCGGCGCCGCTCTGCTGCCGCCGCGCCCGCGCGGGTGAAGAAGGGCCCCAGGTTGACTCAATAGCGACGAGGGTCTATCGCCGCCGTTGGAAACAAAACAAAAGGTCGGGGCGTTTCATGAAGATCAGCTTCGCTGCGCCGCGCATGCCGCGCTCGGGCACGGTTGTGGTCGCGGTCATGGAAGACCGCAAAATGTCGCCGCATGCGATCGAGATCGACAAGCAAAGCGGCGGCGCGATCAAGCGTGCGATGGAAGCGAGCCGCTTCACCGGCAAGGCCGATGAGACGTCTGATGATTCCGGCGCCGCCCAATCTGGGCGATGTATCGCGCGTCGATGCTGATCGGTGTCGGCAGGCCCAAAGTCGGCGATCGCAGCGCGCGACAGAATCGCGGCGGCGTGATCCTCAACGCCGCTCAATTCCGTCGGCGAGCAGAACGCGGCGTTCTTCGTCAACGCCTTCAAGGGCAAGGACACGGCGCTCGCCGCGGCCGATCTCGCTTACGGCGTGCGGCTGCGCTCCTATCGCTTCGACAAATACCGCACCAAGGAAAAGCCCGAGCACAAGCCGTCGATGAAAGAGCTGACCTTGCTCGTCGACGGGCCAAAGGCGGCCGAGAAGGATTTCGAGCCGCTCGACAAGATCGCCGACGGCGTGTTCTTCACCCGCGATCTCGTCTCCGAGCCGGCGAATGTCATCTATCCCGAGACGCTGGCGGCGGAAGCGAAGAAACTCGCCTCGCTCGGCGTCGAGGTCGAAGTGCTCGACGAAAAGCAGATGAAGACGCTCGGCATGAACATGCTCTTGGGCGTCGCGCAAGGCAGCCGCCGGCCGGCGCGGCTCGTCGTCATGCAATGGAAGGGCAATCCGCGCGCCAAGAACAAGGCGCCGCTCGCTTTCCTCGGCAAGGGCGTGACCTTCGACACCGGCGGCATCTCGATCAAGCCGGCCGGCGGCATGGAAGACATGAAATGGGATATGGGCGGCGCCGGTGTCGTCATCGGTCTGATGAAGGCGCTCGCCGGCCGCAAGGCGCGCGTCAACGTCGTCGGCATCGCCGGCTGCGTCGAGAATATGCCCGACGGCAATGCGCAGCGCCCGGGCGACATCGTCAAATCGATGTCAGGCCAGACCGTCGAGGTGATCAACACCGATGCCGAGGGCCGGCTCGTCTTGGGCGATGCGCTCTGGTACTGCCAGGACCGCTTCAAGCCGCAATTCATGATCGATCTCGCGACGCTGACCGGCGCGATCATCGTCGCGCTGGGCCATGAGCATGCCGGGCTCTTCGCCAACAACGACCGCTCGCCGATCGTCTCATCGCTTCCGGCAAGGCGGTCGAAGAGAAGCTGTGGCGCATGCCGCTCGGCGATGCCTATGACCGCGCGCTCGACAGCGACGCCGCCGATATGAAGAATATCGGCGGGCGCGACGCCGGCTCGATCACCGCGGCGCAATTCCTGCAGCGCTTCGTCAACAACGTGCCCTGGGCGCATCTCGATATCGCCGGCACGACCTGGTCGAAGAAGGACTCGGCGATCGTGCCGAAAGGCGCGACGGCCTTCGGCGTGCGGCTCTTGGAGCGCTTCGTCGCCGATCACTACGAAGGCAAATAGGGGCCGAATAGACTGGGCGAGATCGGCTTCTACCATCTGAAGACGACGCCGCTCGAGCGGGCGCTGCCGCGGCTGCTTGGAGCGCGCGCTGAAAGACGGCTATCGCGTGCTGGTGCTGGCGAGCTCGGATGCGCGCGTCGAGCATCTCAATCAGTTGCTCTGGACCTATGACGAGGCCAGCTTCCTGCCGCATGGCAGCGCGCGCGACGGCAATGCCGACCGCCAGCCGGTCTTTTTGACCGCGGGCGAGGAAAATCCCAACAATGCGACCATGCTGGTGCTGGTCGACGGCGCGCCGGGCACCGGTCTGGAGGCGTTCCAGCGGGTCTGCGACATGTTCGACGGCAATGACGAGGCGGCGGTCGACGACGCGCGGCAGCGTTGGCGCAGCGCCAAGGCCGCCGGCCATACGCTCACCTATTGGGAGCAGACCCCATCCGGCTGGGTGAAGCGCGGCGCCGAGACCGAAGCGAGCAGCGCGGGTTGAACCCTCTGGGTTGAAGCGCCGCGCGGCGCTCGCTATACCCCGCCGCAATTCAAGGGGCGCCGAGAGGCGCCCCAATCCACAACTGGAATGGATCGTTTTCATGGCCGTCGAGCGCACCCTGTCGATCATCAAGCCGGACGCGACCCGGCGTAACCTCACGGGCAAGATCAACGCCCGGTTCGAGGAGAAGGGCCTGCAAGATCGTGGCGCAACGGCGCCTGCAGCTCACCAAAGCCCAAGCCGAGGCGTTCTACGCCGTCCACAAGGCGCGGCCGTTCTTCGGCGAGCTGGTCAGCTTCATGATCTCGGGCCCGGTCGTGGCCCAGGTGCTCGAGGGCGAGAACGCGGTCGCCGCCAATCGCGACATCATGGGCGCGACCGACCCGAAAAAGGCCGCGGCCGGGACGATCCGCAAGGATTTCGCCGAATCGATCGAGGCGAATTCGGTGCATGGCTCGGATTCGGCCGAGAATGCCGCGACCGAGATCGCGTTCTTCTTCGCCGGGATCGATATCGTCCCCTGACCCGGCACCTTGCACGTCGCTGCATAAAATTTAATCAGCTAAAAGGGTGATTATCCCGGATCAATCACAACGGGCATAAATACGTGGTGGGCGTGATCCATACAAACACCATCGAAGACTTCTGGTCGCCGATTAAGTACGGCATGATGGACACGTTCCATAAGGTCAGCAAGAAGTATCTGCCGCTCTACGTCGCCGAATTCTGCTTTCGGTATAACAACCGGAAGAACGATGACATTTTCGGCGAGGCGGTGCGCGGATGCTAAAGAGAACATTTCTATTTTCCATCGCCGCGATAATTGCCATTTTGTTTTTTGTCTGGGCGGAAAATGAATTCGGCCCCACGTTTCAGGCCTGCATACGCCAAAATACCAACAAGCAAGCCGCCGAAAGTGCCAAAGACCAAAGTTTTATCGTCCGCGAGTTCATGGGCTCGCAAATCGTCTGCACCATCAGCCTGATTGACCGGCACAATGGATTTTTTGCGGCCGTCGCCGCTCTTTTCGTTGCTGGATTTACTGGGACTCTCTGGCGGTCCACGGAAAAATTGTGGGCGGCTTCCATCGGACAAGGCGACGCGATGGAACGGTCTATCGCCGAAGCTGAAAAATCTGCCAAAGCAATGTCGAGTGTTGCCGAGTCTATGGCTAAAAACGTCGAGCGGCTCAAGGAAACTGTTAGCGGTCTCAACCAAAGCGTTGACGCTAACAAACGGATCGTACGAGCCTACCTCACAATTGGCGTCGGAGATTTTTATGAACAAGACGTTTCTAAGAATGCGCCGCTGCAGTTTCACCCGGTGGTTTTGAACACCGGAAATACTCCTGCGCTCGACGTGATTTATAATGGACGCGTCGTTTTCCGGGATTACCCGCCTGGTCCGAATTTTGATTTTACGATGCTGCCGATCAATGAGGAGCGCAGCGCAATAACCGTAGGGTCTCGCCAGTTTCCCCCACCAGCTATCCCAGTCCATGCCGACCGCTGGTTTACCGATGAAGAAATGGCGGAAGCCAAGCAAGCAAGAACTAAGCGTCTTTATGTCTTTGGAACTGTTACATACAAAGATGTATTCGGAGTCCCTCACTACACTGATTTTTGTCAATCCGTGACATGGAGCATCCAGGGACGGCCCCAAGCCATCTGGACGAGACTCCACAATGGCACCGACGATTCCGCGTCCAAAAGCTAACGCGTGCCCTGACGCGAGCAGCACAAAAAGTAGGCAAAGAAAGCGCGGCGAGCGGGCGCTTGGTTCCGTCAAATTCCGGGATAATCGCCGCTGAAATTTATGGGATTTTAGCCGCCGTTCGGTAAACCGGTGGCTATGAATTCGCGCAGGCGCAAGGCGGCGACGAGCGGACGCCAGCGTCGCCCACGCGGGCGCGCGACGCGTCCCCATGGCGAGACGCCGCTCGCCCGCATGCAGGCGATCGCCGCGCTCGGCACGGTCGAGATCGATTTCGGCGCCGGCCGGGTCTCGGTCTCGGACGAAGCACGCCGGCTCCTCGGCTGGGAGGCCGAGGCGGCGGCGAGCATCAGCCTCATCCTGCAATCGGTGCATGAGGACGATGCCGCGGCGATGGCGTTGTTTCTGTCGCCGCCGCTCGACGGCAAGCCGGCGATCGAGGAATGCTTCTTCCGTCTCGCCGTCGAAGAGCAGTGCGGCACGTTGATCTATGGCCGCACCGGCGTCGCGCTCAGCACGCGCGGCAAGCCCGAGTTGCTCGTCGGCGTGATCCAGGATATGACGCGCCTCGTCGAGACGGAGCGCGCGGCGCACAGCCAGGCGCAGTTCTATCGCGGCATTTTCGAGAATTCGGTCTGGGGCATCTTCCAGACCACCGCCGACGGCCATTACCTGATGGCGAACGCGGCGCTCGCGCAAATCTACGGCTACGAGACGGTGAGCGCGCTGCTCTCGGCGCTCACCGATATCCGCGTCCAGCTCTATGTCGATCCGACGCGCCGCGATGCCTTCGTCAAGCAGATGCGCACGCGCGGCCTCGTCTCGGGCTTCGAATCGCAGATCTATCGCGGCGACGGCAGCGTCATTTGGATCTCGGAAAGCTGCCGCGAAGTGCGCGCGCCGGACGGCCGCTTCCTCTATTACGAGGGCATGGTCGAGGAAATCACCGAGCGCAAACGCGTCGAGGACGAGCTGCGCGCCGCCAAGGAAGCGGCCGAAGCCGCCAACCGCGCGAAATCGGAATTCCTCGGCACGATGAGCCATGAGCTGCAGGACGCCGCTCAATGCGATCATCGGCTTTTCCGAGGTCATCAACGGCGAGCTGCTCGGGCCGGTCGGCGTGCCGGCTTACAAGAGCTATGCCGGCGATGTGCTCGCCAGCGGCCGGCATCTGCTGACGCTGATCAACGACATGCTCGATTTCGCCCGCGCCGAATCCGGGCGCTTGGCGCTGCGCGAGGAGAAGATCGATCTGCCGGCGCTGATCGAGAAAATGGTGCGCTCGCTCGGCGCGCGCGCCGAGGCCGGCGGCGTCAGGCTGAGCGCCGATCTCACGGCGGCGCCGGCCAGCGTGATCGCGGATGAGCTGCGGCTGCGGCAAGTGCTGCTCAATCTCATCGGCAACGCGATCAAATTCACGCCGCAGGGCGGCCGCGTCGATCTGCGCGCGCTCGCCGGCGCCGACGGCGAGATCCGCATCGAAATTCGCGACAGCGGCATCGGCATGTCGGCCGCCGATCTGGCGCGCGCTTTCGAGCCCTTCCAGCAAGCGGATGGCGGACATAACCGCAAGCATGAGGGCACAGGGCTCGGCCTCGCGATCTGCGACCGGCTGATGCGGCTACATGGCGGGCGTGTGCTGTTGATGAGCGAGCTCGGCCGCGGCACGGTGGCCACGGTGGTCATCCCGCGCGAGCGCGTGGCGGCGATGGATGGATCGGGCGATCCGGCGCGGATGAGCGCCTAAGAAGGCCGCACTTAGTCGCCCGTGATGAATGCGGGAGCGGCTGATAGAAGCGGACAAGTCGGCGCGATCGAGTAATTGGATTTGCAAGAAAGGCGCGGTCTGAGGGTCGCTTTCTTGCGTTTTGCGATTCCGTTTTTGGGCGGATCGTGATTCTCTGGTCGAGGATTTTCGGCATGGAGAAGCCCGATGTCGCGACCGCGGGACGACCGGCAGAAGGACCTGCTGCGGCCGGCGCTGGACGAGATCATCGATCTGGGGCATCCGCTGGCGCGGCTGGCCGGGGAGATCGATTGGTGCTTCCTCGATGGCCGGTTCGGCTCGGTGTGTGCCGCCGGTCCGGGCCAGCCCGGCTTGCCGACGCGGCTGGTGGCAGGTCTCTTCATCCTGAAGCACATGCACAACCTGTCGGACGAGGCGCTGTGCGCGCGCTGGATCGAGAACCCCTATTACCAATACTTCTGCGGCGAGCTGAGCTTCTGCCACCAGCTGCCGTTCGACCGCTCTTCGCTGACGCGCTGGCGGCAGCGACTGGGCGAGGAACAGCTCGTGGCGCTGATCCAGGAGAGCCTGTCGGTGGCGCATAAGACGGGCGCGATCGAGACCAAGGATCTCGAGCGCGTCGTCGTCGACACGACGGTGCAGCCCAAAGCCATCGCCCATCCGACCGATGCACGACTCATGCATCGCGCCCTGGAGAAGCTGGTCCGCCTTGCCAAGACCGAAGGCGTGACCTTGCGCCAGAGCTATCGGCGGGTCGGCAAGCGCGCGGCGATCATGATCGGGCGCTACACCCACGCGCACCAGTTCAAGCGGATGCGGCGCGCGCTAAAGTTCCTGCGCACCCGATTGGGTCGCGTGATCCGCGACATCCGCCGCAAGATCACCGGCGACGCACGGCTCCGGGCCCGCTTCAACCCGCTGCTCGATCTTGCGGTCAAGGTCGGCGTGCAGGATCACCGCCAACGCGGGCCGAAGGTCTATTCTCTGCACGCGCCCGAAGTGGAGTGCATCGGCAAAGGTAAGGCCCGCGCCCCGTACGAGTTCGGCTGCAAGGTCTCGGTCGCGACGCCGGTCACGTCACCCAGAGGCGGCCAGTTCGTGCTGCACGCCAAGGCCCTCCACGGCAATCCGTTCGACGGTCACACCCTCGGCCCGATGGTCGCCGACATGGAAAAGCTCACCGGCGTCGAGGTCCGGCGCATCCACGTCGACAAAGGCTATCGCGGCCACAACGCGAACAAGCTCCGCGTCTGGATATCCGGCCAAGTCCGTCGGACCACCGCGTCCCTACGACGCGAGATGAAGCGCCGCGCCGCCGTCGAGCCCGTCATCGGCCACATCAAGGCCGAGCACCGCATGGATCGCAATTACCTCAAAGGCCGCGACGGAGACCGTATCAACGCTGTCCTCGCTGCCGCCGGCTACAACTTCTCCCTGCTGCTGCGCTGGCTCGCCACGCTTTTGCGTGTCTTGATCGTGATGATCGTCTTTGCTGCCGCAGAACGCCGAACCGCGTAAATCACCGGCCAATGAGGTTCTTCACGGACGACCACTTAGGCGACGAAAGCCGCCAAGCCGATCAGAACGATAATGACCAGCGCCAGCGTCCAGCGCATCAGCCGGGCAAAGCCCAGCCAAGTTCCGCGGTGACGTTCGAAGTCGAGGTCGACGGCCATTCTCAGGCATCCCCAGTAGCGAAATCGGCGGCGCTGATATAGCCGACGCGGCCTGCCGGTTCCAGCGCCAAGCCCAGCGCGAGCGCATAAAAAGGTATCCACCAGAGCTGGTAATTGTGATGCGCGCCCGATCCGACAAGGATCACGGCGATGCCCAGCGCCGCCGCGAGGGCAGCGCGGACGATGACCGGCGGCGAACGGCGCCAGACATAAATCGCCGCCGCCACCAGCACCGCCGCGAAGAGAAGACGCGCCACGACCGCGACGCTTGGCGGCACGGCTAGCAGCCAGCTCGTGCTGTCGGGCAGGCGTGAGAAGTTGAACAGCACGATGTTGCTCCAGAGATCTTGCGGCCCGGCGGCGACGAGAGGCAGGACCGGCAATAACCCGACCACGACGCCTGCTGCGAAAAACGCGCGTCGCGTCGCGGGGATCAGCGCCGGCAGCATCGCGACGCCGGGCAACAGCTTGGTCGCGATCGAGAGGCCGACACAGACACCGCACCAGAAGCTGCGGCGCGCGAGCAGCGCCAGCGCGCCGAGCAGCGGCAGCACGGCGGCGAGATCGGTCGCGCCCTTGGCGAAGATCTGCTCCGCCAACAGCGGCACCATCATCAGCGCGAGCGGCGCCAGCGTCGTGCCGGCGATGCGCTTCATCAGCCAGAGGCAGGCGAGCAGCATCAGCAGATTGGTAAGCAGCACGCCGCGCTGGCCGAAAAGCGCGCCGAGCGGCAGGTAATCGACGATCATCATCGGCAGGTATTTGTAGCCTGTGAAGCCCGCGTTTTCGGGCCCGGTATCGATCGGCAGCGCATACGGATTCTGTCCATGCAGCAGCGCCTGGCCGGCCGCCAAGGTCGTCGTGCCGATATCGATGATATGCGGCGCGATGATGCGCGCGCCGAGATAGACGAGGTTGAGCGCCAGCGCGATCCGGAAGGCGATGTCGACGCCGCGCGCGAACGCAGGCGAGGGCGGTGCCGAGCGGCGCGCAATCGCGGGGATGAGCGGCGCGGCAGCGAGCACGAGCAGCATCACCAGTGCTTTCGGGATGCCGCCGCCCCAATTGAAGGTCTGGATCAACCCGACCGCGATCCAGAAGAGAACGATCGGGCCGAGTTTGCCCGCGCTGCCGCTCACGCGCGCTTGTCGTCGGCCGGATTGAGCAAGATGGAGGCGCCGCCGCTCGTGCCCGCGATCTCGGTGCGCTCGCCGACGACTTTGACGCGGCCCTCGCCGATAAGGCGCAGCGCCAGCGGATAGGCGCGATGCTCGGCCGTGAGCACGCGCGCGGCGAGGGTATGCTCGTCATCGCCGGGCAGCACCGGGACCGCCGCTTGCACGATGATCGGCCCGTGATCCATCTCGGTGCGCACGAAATGCACGGTGCAGCCGACGAAGCGCACGCCTTCGGCGAGCGCGCGCGCATGCGTGTCGAGGCCGGGGAAAGCGGGGAGGAGCGAGGGATGGATGTTGATCATCCGGTCGCGCCAACGATCGACGAAGCTCGCGGTCAGCAGCCGCATGAAGCCGGCGAGGCAGATGAGCTCGATGCCGGCGGTTTCGAGCGTCTTGGTCAGCGCGGCCTCGAAACTCTCGCGGCTCGGATAATCGCGATGCGGGATGACGGCGCTGGCGATGCCGGCGCGCGCCGCGTGCGCGAGCCCGCCGGCATCGGCGCGGTTGCCGATGACCAGCGCGATCTCGGCCGGGAAATCTTTTTCCGCGCAAGCGCGCATGAGCGCTTCGAGATTGGAGCCGCGGCCCGAGATCAGCATCGCGGTCTTCAGCCGGGCCACGCGCGCTCCGTTCCCTTGAGGATCGTGCCGTCATTGCCGGCCGGGCGTTTGACGATGCGGCCGATCTCGCTGACGCGCTCGCCGGCTTTCTCCATCGCCGCGCGCGCCGCGGCCGCATTGCCGGGCGCGACGATGGCGATCATGCCGATGCCGCAATTGAAGGTGCGCGCCATCTCTTGCCGCTCGATCCGCGCGCTCTCGGCGAGCCAGCGGAACACCGGCGGCAATTCCCAGCGCGTCGCGTCGAGCTCGGCGGCGAGGCGATCGGGCAGCACGCGCGGGATGTTGTCGATAAGCCCGCCGCCGGTGATATGCGCGAAAGCATGCGCGCCGGCCTTGAGCGCGGCGCGGCAGGCATTGACGTAGAGCCGCGTCGGCACGAGCAGCGCCTCGGCGAGCGTCTTCTCGGGTGCGAAAGGCGCGGGCTTCGCATAGTCGAAGCCGCCGCGCTCGACGACGCGGCGCACCAGCGAGAAGCCGTTGGAGTGCAAACCGCTCGAGGCCATGCCGAAGACGATGTCGCCTTCGGCGACCTTGCTGCCATCGAGCGCCTCGCCGCGCTCGACCGCGCCGACCGCGAAGCCGGCGAGGTCGTAATCGCCCGCGGCATACATGCCGGGCATTTCCGCGGTCTCGCCGCCGACCAGGGCGCAGCCGACTTCTTTGCAGGCGCGCGCGATGCCGGCGATGATGATTTTCGCCTTTTCGACCTCGAGCTTGCCGGTCGCGAAATAGTCGAGGAAGAACAGCGGCTCGGCGCCCTGCACGACGAGATCGTTGACGCACATCGCGACGAGATCCTGGCCGATCGTCGCATGGCGCGTTGGCGGCGATCGCGATCTTGAGCTTGGTGCCGACGCCGTCGGTGGTCGAGAGCAGGATCGGATCCTTGAAGCCCGCGGCTTTCAGATCGAAGAGCGCGGCGAAACCGCCGAGGCCCGCATCGCAGCCGGGCCGCGCCGTCGCTTTGGCAAGCGGCTTGATCGCATCGACCAGCGCTTCGCCGGCATCGATATCGACGCCCGCCGAGCGATAGCTCTCGCCACCCGTTTCTTTGCCAGGCATTTCTTTGCCGGTCATTTCTTCCCAATTGCCGCGCGCGCGGCGCAGCCGAGCAGGATGCCGGTCAGCGCCTCGGGCAGATCGAGCATCACGTTATGGCCGCAGGGCACCTCGAAATACTGCCATTTCGGATCGCGCTTCACGGTCTCGGCGAATTGCGCGAAGGTCGGTCGCGGCTGGCCCGCGGCGCGGATATAGGCGAGATGCGGGATGTTCCGCCACGCGCCGGTGACGGAGGATTTCTGATCCATCGTCGCGATCGGCTGATCGACGGCGCGGCGATCGAGCCGTGCGATGTCGTCATTGCTTTGCACGCGGAACTCGGCGGCCGAGATGCGCGCGATCCGCCAGCCATCCTTGGCGCTGTTTTTCTGCGCGGCGGCGCCTTCGGGCGGCAGGAAATCCCAGAGCGATTTGCCGGCTTCGGGGATGAACGCGTCGAGATAGACGAGCGAGGCGATCTTCGCGGCGACGCGATCCGCCGCGCCGCCGACCACCATGCCGCCATAGGAATGGCCGCAGAGCACGACGTTATCGAGCTCGTGATGCTCGATCACGCCAAGCACATCGTTGACATGGGTATCGAGATCGACCTCCGGCCCGGCGAGATGCGCGCGCTCGCCGAGGCCGGTGAGGGAGGGCGTGTAGACGCGGTGGCCGGCCGCGCGCAGCGCGCCGGCGACGCGCTCCCACACCCAATTGCCTTGCCAGGCGCCGTGAACCAGGACGAACGGAGTCGCGCTCATGCGAGGCTCATCTTCAGCAGCTTCTCGGCGTTGCGCCGCGTGATCGTGTCATAGGTCGGGCGCTCGAAATCGCGCGCCTCGATCGCGTCGGTGTGCAGCTTGATCGGGCCGAAGGGCGAGTCCGAGGCGAAGACCATCTTGTCGGTGCCGAAGAATTTCAGCGCGCAATCGAGGCCGTGGGAATCGCCGAAGAGCGCGGTGTCGGCATAGAAATCGTGGAAATAATCCATGAAGGGGCGCTTCAGCGACTTCATCACGCCGCTGTAATCCTCTTCCTTGGTGCGGCCGCCGAGGCTGGCGAGCCCGTTCTCGATGCGCTTGTCGAAGAAGGCGATCATGCCGCCGCCGTGATGGGTGATGATCTTGATCTTCGGATAGCGGTCGAACAGCCCGGTGAGGACCAGCCGTGCCATCGCGACCGAGGTCTCATAGGGCCAGCCGAAGCACCACCACATCTCGTAGCGCGAGAAGTTCTCGGTGGTGTAGTCGGGGAATTCCGAGGTGCGCGTCGGATGCAGCCAGACCGGCAGATCGTATTCGGCGGCCAATGCGAAGAGCGGCTCGTATTCCCTCGCATCGATCGGCTTGCCGTTCACATTGGTGAAAAGCTGGATGCCCTTGGCGCCGAGCTGATCCATCGCGCGCTTGGCTTCGGCGAGCGACGGCTCGACCTCGTGCATCGGCAGCGCTGCGACGAACGCCGGGAAACGATCCGGATGCTTGTGGCAAAGCTCGGCCATGCCGTCATTCGCCACCTTCGCGAGCTCGATCGCTTGGCTCGCCGTGGTGAAAGCCTCGATCGGCGGATTGGGCAGCGAGATGATCTGGCGATAATCCTTCACCTCGTCCATCGCCCGGAAGCGCGACTCGAAATCCCAGACATTGCGCACGGTCTTCATGCGCTTGGCGATGCCGAGGTCGGAGCCCATCGCGTCGAGCGCGCTCGCAACCTTGGGCGGCAGGATGTGGGTATAGATATCGACGAACATGAGACGCGCCCCGTTAATTTTTGTCGGCGCAGTCTAGTCCGCGGCTGGCCGCGTCTCAATCTGCGCGGTGCCGATCTCATCGTGATCTCGCTCGACAGCGATCGGCGCGGCGGCGGAGTAGGAGCACGACCTAACCCTCTCCGCCCTTGAGGGCGGAGAGGGCAGGGTGAGGTGGGTGCGAAACTCGGTGATAGCACGTGTACGAAAGGCACACCTCACCCTCCCAATGCTTCGCATTGGGCCCCTCCCTCTCCCCGCTACGCGCGGAGAGGGTAATTAAACGATCGCCGCGTGGGCGCAGTTGGCGATGAGCTTCCAAGCGCCGCGAATGCCAGGGATCGGGGATCTTGGCGTTGGAGATATAGGCGAAGCTCACCCCTGAACTCGGGATCGGCCCAGCAATAGGAGCTGCCGACGCCGCCATGGCCGAAGACGCCCGGATGCGCGATCGAGCCGAGGCCGCGGATCACTTCGCTGACGCCGCGACTATGCGGGCCGAGGCCGCGATGCATGGCAATGCCGCCCATGCCGTCATCCGGACGCTCGCCGGTGAAGTTGCGCGTCACATATTGGATCATGCGCGGCGAGAGCACGCGCTTGCCGTTGAGTGCGCCGCCGCCGAGCAGCATCTGATAGAAGGCCGCCATCGCGCGGGCCGAGGCGAAGCCGCCGCCGGACGGCACTCCGGCGCGGCGGAAGGCGATGGTGTTCTCGGCCTCGATCAGCTTCGAGCCTTTGCCGTTCGGGCCCGGATCGTACATCTCGGCGGCACGGGATTGATCCTTCTCGTCCATGCCGACATACATCTCGTCGCCGAGGCCAAGCGGCTCGCTGATTCGGCTGCGGATGAAGGCGCGGAAATCCATCTTCGCCAGCGCCTCGATGATGAGCGCCAGCACCCAATGCGCCGAATAGCTGTGGTAGTGGAGCCGCGAGCCCGGCGTCCATTCGAGCGTGTAGTCGCAGACCAGGCGCTTCAAGAGCTGATGATCCTCCCAACTCTCGGGCGGCATCACCGGCGCGTTGGGGAAGCCCGCCTGATGCGTCAGCACCTGCAGCACGGTGATCGCGCCTTTGCCATGCGCCGCGAATTCCGGGATGTGCTCGGCGACGCGATCGTTGAAGCTGAGCAAGCCGTCTTCGACCAAAAGCCAGATCGCCGCCGCGGTAATCACCTTGGTGTTGGAATAGAGGCGGCACGGCGTGTCCTCGCGCATCGCCATGTTGGTGCCGATGCGCGCCAGGCCGAATTGCCGCGAGAAGGCGAGCTTGCCGTGGCGCGCGATGGCGATCTGCGCGCCGGGATAGCGCTCCTCGGCGATGTGCTGCTCGATCAGCTTGCAGAGACGCTCGAGCGGCTCGGCGCGCAGCGCGGCGGCGGCAAGATCGGTTGTCGGCAAAACGAAGCTCATAGCGGTTGGTTGCTCCTCACGAAGGCGAAGCGCTCCATCTGTTTTTCGTCATTCCCGCGCAAGCGGGAATCCAGGCTACGTCCCGTTGCTGCTCTGGCCCCCCACTCCTGAGCCTGACGAAGGGCGCGGGGGTGACGATCCATAAAAATGGACACGCCGCCACTCTAACAAAGCACGGCGCGCACCGATACTCTCGCCGCCATGCTCGCCCGCCTCTTGACCGACCGCTTGCGCATCGCCGTCATCCTGTGCGGACTCTGCGGCTTCCTCGATCTCTGGGCGACGCAAGCGCTGCTGCCGTTTCTCGCCGACGAGCTTCACGCCTCGGCGCTGGCGGTGAGCTTCACCGTCAGCATGCCGCCGCTGGCCATCGTTCTGGTCGCGCCCTGGACCGGCGTCATCGCCGATGTGCTCGGCCGTAGGCGCGTCATCGTCGCGGCGATGTTCGGTCTTGTCGTGCCGACGGTGATGGTCGGATTCTCGACGACGCTCGGCGACGATCGTCTTCTGGCGCTTCGTCCAAGGGCTCTTCGTGCCGCCGATCTTCGCGACGACGGTCGCTTATATCGCCGACGAGGCCGCACCCGGCCAATCGACCGGCGTCACCGGCATCTATACCGCGGCCAGCGTGTTCGGCGGCTTCCTCTCGCGCTTCTTGAGCGCCGTGCTCGCCGAGCATTTCGGCTGGCGCGACGCGTTCCTCGGCCTGGCCCTGCTGACGTTGTGCTTCGCCATCGGCACGCTGCTCATCATGCCGAAGGAACGCGGCTTCCGCCGCTCGTCCTCGATCGGAAGCTCGCTGCAAGAGATGCTGCGGCATTTCCGCGACAGCCGTCTGGTCGCGACCTATTGCGTCGGCTTCTGCGTCCTCTTCACGATCAGCACGATCTTCACCTTCGTCGGCTTCCATCTCGCGGCGCCGCCTTACGAACTCTCGACCGCGGCGATCGGCACGTTGTTCGTCACTTACCTTGCCGGCGTCGTGACGACAACGCTGGTGGGACGCGGCGTCGCCGCGCTGGGCCGCCGGCGCATGGTGATGTTTGCATTGGCGGGCTGGGCCATCGGCATCGCGATGACGCTGTTGCCCAGCATCGTCGCGGTGATCGTCGGATTGACGGTGGCCGCCGCTTTCTGCTTCGTCTGCCAGGCGGCGTCGACGAGCTACGTCGCATTGACGGCGCAGCGCGGCCGCTCTTCTGCGGTCGGGCTCTACGTCACTTTCTATTATCTCGGCGGCAGTGTCGGCGGGCCGGTCGCCGGCCTTGCTTGGACGATCGGCGGTTGGACCGCCTGCGTTGCCTGCGCGCTCGCCGTGCTCGGCGCCGTCGCGCTGGTCGTGCGGCGCTACTGGGTCGAGCCTGCGTAAAGAGAGTTTACAATGAGGCGGTGAGACGGTGAGGATAGCTTTCCTTCTCGTCCCATCGTGAACTGATGCCTTACCGCCCGCCGGTGACGTCGAGCACGGTGCCGGCGATGTAGGAGGCTTCGTCGGAGAGCAGATAGAGGATCGCGCTCGCGACTTCCTCGGCTTTGCCGGCGCGTTTCATCGGCAGGTTGGGGCCGACGCGCGCGACGCGGCCTTCGGGCTGGATCTCGGTGTCGATGACGCCCGGGCTGACGGCGCTGACGCGAATGCCTTCGGCGGCGACTTCCTGGGCGAGGCCAAAGGTCAGACTGTCGATCGCGCCTTTGCTCGCGGCATAAGGCACGGTCTCGCCGGCGCCGCCGATGCGCGACGCGGCCGAGGACAGGTTCACGATCGCACCGCCTTTGCCGCCGTGCTTGGTCGACATGCGCTTGATCGCCTCGCGGCAGCAGATCAGCGTGCCGGTGATGTTGATCGCGAAGAGCCGGTCGAGGCCCGCCGCATCGACCGTATCGATGCGGCCATGCGGGCCGATGATGCCGGCGCTGTTGACGAGGCCATGGAGCGCGCCGAAATCGCGATCGACGGCGGCGAAGAGTTGGATCACCGCGCGCTCATCGGCGATATCGGCGGGATAGGCTTTCGCCTTGCGGCCGAGCTTCGTCACTTCGGCGACGATCTGATCGGCGCGCGCGCTCTTCTCGAGGTAGTTGATCGCGATGTCCCAGCCGGCGCGCGCGGCGGCGAGGGCCGTGGCGGCGCCGATGCCGCGGCCGCCGCCGGTGATGAGCAGCGTCTTGCTCAACGCACGCCTTCGGCGCGGTTCGGCCATTCGATATGGGCGCGGATCGCTTTCTTTTGGTCGTCGACCCAGCCGTATTTCTTGGCGACGCCGATCATCGCCGTCAGCCCGTCCTGCCACGCGGCGGCGCTATCGCGCTGGCGCAGCCAATCCTCGCTCACCCAGGCATGGCCTTCGGGATGAGCGTATCGAGCGTCGCGACGCCGTCGAGCGCGGTGCTCAGACGCGCCGCATCTTTACCCGGCGCGTCGATGACCAGCTTGAACTTCTTGAAGTCCTCCGGCTCTTGGAGCGCGACCGCGAAATCCTTGGTGACGTGGATGAACATGAAACCTGCCTTGTTTTGCTTCGTGGTTTGGAGTTCGAGACTAGGCTGCTCAGCGGCACACAGTGGTAGGCTGCTTCTATGGCTACGGGTTTCCGAACCTTTGTTCTCACCGCGGCGCTGTTGCTCGCGCCGGTGCCGCGCAGCCGTCGCTCTGGAGCGATCAGACCGTGCCGTCATCGGGCCCGGCGGATTCGATCGGCAAGCCTGCGGCAGGCTGCCTCGCCGGCGCGGAGAGCCTGCCTTTCGACGGGCCGGGCTTTCAGGTCATCCGCATCAGCCGTATTCGCTATTTCGGCAATCCCGCGACGGTAAAATTCGTCGAGGATCTCGGGCGCAAGGCCAAGACGGCCGGGCTGGCGGATTTCTATGTCGGCGACATGTCGCTGCCGCGCGGCGGGCCGATGCCGAACGGTCATGCCAGCCACGAGACCGGCCTCGATGTCGACATCTGGGACAATCTCGATCCCAAGCCCGCGCTGGCGCCGGCCGATCGCGAGAACAGTGCCGCTGCCTTCGATGCTCACGGCCGATGGCAAGGCGCTCGATCCGCGGCACTTTTCAGCGCGCGGCAAGTGACATTACTTGCGGCTCGCCGCGACCGATCCGCGTGTCGATCGCATCTTCGTCAGTCCGGTGATCAAGCGCGCGCTTTGCCAGGGCGAGTTCAGCGCCACGGTCGGCGATCGGTCGTGGCTGCATCGCCTGCGGCCGTGGTACGGGCATGACGATCATTTCCATGTCCGGCTGGCCTGTCCCGAAGGCTCGACCGATTGCGTGCGCCAGGCGCCGGTGCCGGCGGGCGATGGCTGCGACGCCAGCCTCGCCTGGTGGTTCGAGCCGCGTCAGCCGCAGCCGCAAGCGGCGCCGCACCCGCCGCGCCCGCCGGTCCTGCCGACCGCCTGTCGGAAACTCATCCAGCGCTAGCTCGGTAGGGCGCATCCGCAGGGCACAAAAAAGGCCCGGCAAATGCCGGGCCTGCTTTTTCTCGCCGTGGGCAAGCACTTATTTTGCGGACACCATCTCCGCGTTGCGGAGCCGACGCGCAATCATCTTGCGCATCAATTTACGTCGCATGAACTCGCGCGGAGAAATGCGCCCGCTTTCGGCTACAGCCATGCCATAGTTCGGTGTGCCGGGAAAGCGTGCCATCTTCATCTTGTCGTCCATGAGGCGGCCTCCGGTTTTTGTTGGGCAGAAGGGTGCCAACCTTGTCCGAAAAGCACAAGCCCGATTCGCGGTAAACCCGATAAAATCACCATTTCGCCATGATCGAACCTGGGCGTGGCTATTAATGAACCCAGAAATCTTAATCGGAATAACTACTTATCCGGATCAGTGGAAGCGATGCTGTGCTTTTCGGCGATATCCCGCGCCAGCCGCACCAGGAGTTGCTTGAGCTCAGCGCTGCGGATGGTGCGGAAGGCCCGCACGAGCTCGATATCGCTTCGCTCCAGAGCCTCAATCCCCACGACATCGGTCGGCGCCAGCCCCTCGAAGAAATAGTCGGTGGATTTGCGCAGCAGCTGCGCCAATTGGAACAGCCGGCTCGCCGAGACACGGATCTCGCCCTGCTCGTATTTCTGGATAACCTGAAAGCTCATGCCGAGAGCACGGCCGACCTCGGTCTGGGTCAGGCCGCTGAGCTCGCGCGCCAACCGCAACTGACCGCCCACATGCAGATCGATGGGATCAGGGCCATGTTCCTTTGCGGTGTGCCGTCGGCGGCGGATGCGCTCTTGGCCAACCCCGGAATTATTATCGGCCATGATCTTCTTGTTGATTCTGCCCTGAAGATTCTGAGGAAGGTAGCGTCTACATTGCGTCCCGACGGCGGGCGCGGAGAATAGCCTGTTGCGTTAATCGAGCCCATTAGAAGTTGGGTAAGCCGGCCATTTTGCAATCAATGGTGGCTCACCATACGTCGAAAACCCCCATCGCATAGTAAAAATCGCGCCAATCACAGGAGAACCGGGTGGATCAGGATTTATTGTATGAGGTGAAAGACGGAATCGGCTGCATCACCTTCAATCGGCCGCAGGCGCGCAACGCCTTCACTTTCGCGATGTATGAGCGTCTCGCCGAGATATGTCGGGAAGTCGACGATAACCGCTCCATCAAGGCGCTGTTGCTGACCGGCGCCGGCGACAAGGCGTTCGCATCGGGCACCGATATCTCGCAATTCAAAGCCTTCAAGACCGCCGAGGACGCGCTTGCTTATGAGAGCCGCATCGATCGCGTCGTCGGCACGCTCGAGCGCTGCCGCGTACCGACCATCGCGGCGATCGCCGGCGCCTGCACCGGCGGCGGCGGCGCGCTCGCGGCCGCTTGCGATCTGCGCATCGCCGCGGCGAATGCGCGCTTCGGTTTCCCAGTGGCGCGCACGCTCGGCAATTGCCTCTCGATGGGGAATTACGCGCGGCTCGCCGCGCTCATCGGCATCGCGCGCGCCAAGGAGATCATCTTCACCGCGCGTCTGGTCGAGGCGGAGGAAGCCAAGAGCGTCGGCCTCGTCAGCGAAGTCTTGCCCGATCACGCCGCGCTGATGGAGCGTGCCGAGGCGCTCGCCAAGCATGTCGCCAGCCTCGCGCCGCTGACGTTGCGCGCAACGAAAGAAGCACTGCATCGCCTGACGCCGCGCATCCCGACCGAAGAGGGCCGCGACATCATCCTCATGTGCTACATGAGCCAGGATTTTCAGGAAGGCATGGACGCCTTCCTGAACAAGCGCCCGCCGCAATGGAAGGGCGAGTGACGACGACCTAAGTCGTCGTCACTCGCCCCGGACAAGCCGCGTAGCGGCGCGATCCGGGGCCCATTTCTCGATCACGCGATGGTGCCCTGGACCCCGGCTTTCGCCGGGGTGTGAGGCTATTGCCTCACACTTTGATTTTCTCATCCTCGAGAACGCGCTGCACCGCGGGGCGCTGCAGCATGCGGTCCTTGAGGGCGGTGAAGTTCTTCAGCTCGTTTACCGGCAGCTCGCGGCGGATGCCCCAGGTGTACATCACGAAGGCGTAAGGATCGGCGACCGAGTATTTGTCGAAGAGCCATTCCTTGCCGGCATAGAGACCGTCGATCTCCTGGAGATATTCGTGGAAGTTCTTCTTCCCGGTCTCCTTGATGTTGTCGAAGGTCGCGGGATCGCTCGCATAGCGCTCGGGCCGGCCGATATGGCCATGCGCCGGATGGACGGTCGATGCGATCCAGCCGACGAACGACATCATCTGCGCCTCACGCGAGGGGTCGTTCGTCCAGAGATTAAAGCGCTTGCCGAGAAAGGGCAGGATCGCGGTGTTCTCGGAGATGAACTCGCCATTATCGAGGCCGAGCGCCGGCACGCGGCCATGCGGATTGATCTTCAGATAGTCGGCCGAGCGCTGCTCGCCCTTGCCGAGATCGATCTTGCGGCCGGTGTATTTCTCGCCGCTCGTCCTCGAGCACGATATGCGAGGCCATCGAGCAGGCGCCGGGGCAATAGCAGAGGGTCAGCATTCATTCCTCCCGTGAAACGAAGGCGGCATCTTCGGCCAGCACGCGCGGGCTGTCTATGGGGCGGGGGCCATGGGGCGGCGGATCACGTCGTCGGCAAGATGCGGAAAAAGTCGATGATCAGGATGATCGCCGCGACCGCCAGCACCAGCACGGTCAGCATGACGCCCGCGCCGCGCAGCGGGTTCACCGTGTTCTCGCGCGAGAGGGCAAAGAAATGGCAGATCCTTCCGAGCAGCAACAGCAGGCAGAGGATGTGCAGCACATAGAGCGAGCGGCGCTGCATCTCCATCGCGGTGAGCAGGATGAGTGCCAGCGGCACGTATTCGATGAAATTGGCGTGGATGCGGATCGCGCGCTCCAGCGTCGGATCGCCGCCGCTGCCGAGCGAGACACGCTTCGCATTGCGCAGCATGATCACGCGGATGGTCAAGCCGATATAGAGCAGCGCGAAAATGGCGCCGTAGAAGGGGACGACGAACGGTACGGTCATGTTCTCGTGATCCTGCTGGTTACTTCTGGTCGAGGAATGCTCGGATCGCCGCCATCGTTGCCGCTGGCTGCTCTTCCATCAGCCAATGACCGGAATGGGCGATCACGGCCGCGGTGACGTCGGCGGCGACGAAGCGCAGAACCTCGGCCATGGCGGCGCCGAAGGATTTATCGGCGCCGATCGCGAGGATCGGCATCGCGAGCTTGCCTTTCGCCGCCAGCGCCCGGTTGTCGATCGCATCCTGGGCGAAGGCGGCGAACTGGTTGAAGGCGGAATGCATCGCGCCGGGCCTGGCATAGAGCTGCGCATAATGCGCGCGCGTCGTCTCATCGATGGCCGCGGGCGTCGCCGACAGCTCGTTCCAGAACCGGTCGAGATAGATGCGCTCGCGGCCGGCGACGAGGCGTTCCGCGTCGGGGCCGCGGAAGTTGAAATGCCACAGCAACGGGCTGCGAATGATTTCGTCCCACGGACCGATCCCGGGCAGCGGCGCATCCATCGCCACCCAGCGCGTCACAAGCTCGGGAAACTGCGCGGCGAGGGCGTAGCCGACCATGTTGCCGATATCGTGCGTGACGAGACCGGCTTTGGTGATGCCGAGCTGACGCAGCGCCTCGCTGATATCGCGCGCCTGGTTCGTTTTCTCGTAGCCGGCTTCCGGATGGGCCGAGAGACCCATGCCGCGAAGATCGGGAGCGACGACCGTGTAGGTGCTTGCCAGCTGCGCCGCGAGCGGCGCCCACATATCGCCGCTGTCGCCGAAGCCGTGCAGTAACACGACCGCCGGCCCGTTGCCGCCCCGGCGCACATAAAGGGTCGTACCGTTGGCCGCGATCTCCTCGGATCGGAAACCCGGCGGGAAAGCAAAAGAAGCTGCGCTCGTCATGATGGGCGGCCTTGGGCTAAGGGCCGCGCCATGATAGGCGATTTTGGCGCTTGCGCGCAGCGATTTGGGAACTGCCCGCCTCACGGCTTTTTCGGCAGGAATTCCTCGGTGAAGAGCTGGTCGTTCGGCGGCATCTTGTCGGCCTGGCCCATATCGATGAGCGATTTCTTCACCACCTCGACGGCGTCGAGATCGAAGCGGCCATCGGTCGAGAACATCGGCGTCTCGTTGAGATAGACCTGCTCGGCATTGGCGTCCGAGAGATGCGTGACCCTCTGCGAGTAGCGGATCGCCTCGGCCTTATGCGTCTTCGAGAATTGGATGGTCTCGAACCAGCCTTTGAGGAAGCGGCGGAGCTGATCGGGATGCCGCGCGATCGTCGCATTGGTCGCGAAGATCGCATGCGCGAGGAAGGGATGCACGAAATCGCCGAACATCACGAGGATGCGGCCTTCGCCCTTATCGGCCATTTCGAGCCCGCCTTCGAGCGAGCCGACACCGCCTTGCAGATTGCCGCCGATGAGACCGGCGGCCTCGCCCTGCATGCCGCCGACCGGCACGATCTCGACCCCGTCCGGTCCCCAGCCCTGTCGGATCGAGAGCTGCTGCGCGAGCCAATAGGTGAGCGAGCCGACGGTGCTGACGCCGACTTTCTTCCCTTTGAGATCGGCGACGGTTTTGATCGGGCCCTTGCTCGCGACGATCAGCGCCATGTTGTTCGGCGGCCCGGCCATGTCGGCGATGGCTTTCTCCGGCGCGCCCTTGGCGATGAAGACGAGATCGGTGCCGGCGCCCATCGCGATGTCGATGCTGCCGGCGATCAGCGCCTGGTGCAGCTTGGCGCTGCCGGCGAGCTCGATCGGCGTGATGTCGAGACCGTTATCCTTGAAGATGTCGGCATCGATACCGACCGAGAGCAGCGCGAAATCGTAAGCCGGCGAGGGGATGCCGACATTGAGATGATCGGCGGCGCGGCCTTGTGTCGTCGCACCGAGCAGCGCCGCGATGGCAGCGGCGGCGCCGAGCAGCGGTTGCGCAAAGCGCATGGTTTTCCTCCCTGTTATGTCGTTTATGTCGTTGCGATGACCAGCTCTTCCGAATTCGCCGTGCGCAGCCCGTCGCTTGCGGCCGGCGAAATAGCGCTCGTTCAACATCGCCGCCGAGACATGCTGCGCCTCTTTGAAGCCGTTCTCGCACGCGAAAGCGACGATCTCCGCCGGGCTGAAGAAAGTGATGAAAGGCGTGCCGGCGGCGCGCGCGCCGGCCTCGGCCCAGCCGCGCGCCGGGTGATCCTCGGGATCGGCGAGCTCCATCGGGCACATGAAGGTCATCGCCAGCGTCGAGCCGGGTGCGAGCGACGCGACTTGCCGCATGGTCGCCGCGTTCGCTTCGCGCGTCAGATACATCGAGACGCCGGTCGAGGCGACGACCGCGGGCTTGGCGCGATCGAAGCCGCTCGCCGCGACCCTCTCCAGCCATTCTTCGCCCGCTTCAAAATCCACCGGGACCAAATGCAGCCAATCGGGCACGCTGAAGCCGAGTTCGATGAGCCGCTGCCGCTTCCATTCCTGCGGGCCGGGCCGGTCGATCTCGAAGATATGCAGCCGCGCTGCCGCCTCCGGCCGGCGCTGCGCAAAAGTGTCGAGGCCGGCGCCGAGGATCGCATATTGGCCGACGCCGCGGCGCGCCAGCTCGATGACGAGATATTCGATGAAGCGCGCGCGGGCCAGGATCGAGGCGCGGAAGCGCTTGGTTGCTTCCGGATTCATGTCCGGACGCTGGCGCCAGTTCGCCTCCGCTGCCGCGAGCTTCAGCCCGACCGTGTCATCGAGCACATGCGGCGGCGGATCGCTCTCGACATGGATTGCCCGCCACAGGGCGACGCGTATCGCGGTCTCGTCCGGCGCCGGAAGATCATCGATCATGTCGGCAGACTAGCGCAAGCTAGTGCTTGTCGCTCGCCATGATGAAGCGGTCCATGCGCCGCAGCGCCGGGAAGCATCTGCATGCCGACCGCGACGACGATCAGCGTCGCGGCGCCGCCGATCACCACCGAGCCGACGGCGCCGAACCAATCGGCAGTGACGCCGGATTCGAATTCGCCGAGCTGGTTCGAGGTGCCGACGAAGAGCGAATTGACCGCGCTGACGCGGCCGCGGATGTCGTCGGGCGTCGCGGTCTGCACCAGTGTCGAGCGCACGACGACGCTGACGACATCGGCGGCGCCGATCGCGATCAGCGCCACGACGGTCAGCCAGATCCAATGCGAGAGGCCGAAGAGGATCGTCGCCGCGCCGAACACCGCGACGGCGGCGAACATCTTGTGGCCGACTTTGTGCTCGAGCGGATGGCGCGCGAGGTAAAGCCCGGTGACGAGCGCGCCGAGCGCCGGCGTCGAGCGCAAGAGGCCGAGGCCGACCGGTCCGATCATCAAGATATCGCGCGCGAAGATCGGCAGCAGCGCGGTCGCGCCGCCGAAAAACACGCCGAACATGTCGAGGGTGATCGCGCCGCGCACCGCTTCGGCGCGGCGGATGAAATGGATGCCGCCGAGGAAGCTGTTCCAGGACAGCGGCTGCGCCGGCGCGCGGCGGCTGGCCCGGCAACAGGAACACGGCGGTGAGCGCGACGCAGAGCATCGTCACCGCGCCGAAGAATGCGACCGGCGCGCCGAAGATGAAGAGCAGCCCGCCGAGCGCGGGTCCGACGATCACCGCGAACTGATTGACCAGCGAGCCCGCCGGCGTGACGCGCGGAAAGAGCGCGACCGGCACGAGGCTCGGCAAGAGCGCGGCTTGCGCCGGCTGCTCGAAGGAACGGCCGGCGCCGATGCAGGCGATCAGCGCATAGACCCAGAAGACGTTGCCGACATCGAACAGCGCGAGCAGCCCGATCGCGGCGGCGGCGCAGGCTTGCACCGACCAGGCGAGAGCAGAACGCGGCGGCGCTGGAAGCGGTCGATCGCATGGCCGGCGAAGAGCGCGAGGCTCACCGTCGGCAGGAACATCGCCAGGCCGACAAGGCCGAGCTGCAGCGGGCTGTTGGTGAGCTGATAGATGTACCAGCCGACGGCGACGCCCTGGATCTGGAACGCCGCCGAGCCGGAGAAACGCGCGAGCAGATAGAGACGCACCGGCCCGGTAAAGACCCGGGCCGGCTTCGTACTGTGGCTTTCGCTTTCGCCCTGGCCTGTCCGGCGCGGGGTCACTCATGTCGGGCGCGTCGGCCTCGCCGCTGCTCTTCGTCTACTCGACGATCTTGTTGCGCAGCACGCCGATGCCCTCGACCTCGGCTTCCATCACGTCGCCGGTGTTGAGGAATTTCTGCGGCGTCATGCCGAGCGCGACGCCCGACGGCGTGCCGGTGGCGATCACGTCGCCGGGATGCAGCGTCAGGCTGGCGCAGACGCTCTCGACGATCGCCGGCACGTTGAAGAGCAGGTCCGAGGTGTTCGAATCCTGCCGCGTCTCGCCGTTGACGCGCAGCGTGATGCGATGGCCGCAGGGATCGCCGAACTCGTCCTTCGTGACGATGCACGGACCCATCGGGCCGAAGGTGTCGAAGCTCTTGCCCTTGAACCATTGGCCATGCGCCGCCTGCTTGTCGCGCGCGGTGACGTCGTTGAAGACGGTGTAGCCGAAGATGTGATCGAGCGCCTGCGCTGCGCTGATGTCGGTGGTGACCTTGCCGATGACGATCGCCGAGCTCGACCTCGTAATCGAGCTGCGTCGTGTTCTTCGCATGGCGCTTTACGCCGTCCTCGGGACCGACGACGGTGGTGAAGGGCTTCGAGAAGATTTCCGGCACCGGCGGGAACTTCACCGGGATGTTGCGGGCGCGCGCGCCTTCCTCGATATGGGCTTTGTAGTTGCGGCCGATGCAGAAGATGTTCTTCCGCGGATGCGGGATCGGCGCATAGAGCTTCGTGCCGGCAAGCGGCAGCCAGCCCGGCTTGTCGGCGGCGGCCGAGACGACCTTCTTCGCTTCATCGAGCGCCGCCTGGCCCGCCTCGATGAAGGCGATCATGCTGCCCGGCAGGGTGCTGCTCGCCTTTTGCAGATCGAGAATGCCGCGCTTGGCGTCGACTACGCCCAAACGCTCCTGGCCATTGGCGTCGAAGGTCACGAACTTCATGGGATTCCTGCTCCTCTTTGACGGGAGGCCGCGGCGATTTCCGTTGCCGGAACTCCGCGCGGCGGCGTCACTCCCCCTAGGGACAATTCCTAGCGGGCGCGGCCCCGGCTTTCAACCGAGCGGCCGGTATTCACCATGGAGGCGCGGGAGGAACTGATTGCAAATTCTGGCGCAGTCTCACGCGTGGGAACCGTCATAAGTCAGATCGGCATCGGCGGCGTACTCGTCCAAGTCTCCTGCGCGACTGAATCAGGCCAAGAGGAACCGATCGCGAGCAACGATATCCACGTCTCAGCTAGCTTGCCGTTCTCGATGCGATAGGACTGCATCCCTGCTTGCGTTTGTGGTTTGCCTGTCTCTTTATCGGTCCATCGGAACTCGAAGCGATACCAAGCGCGGTTGCCTTTGAAGAGATGGTCATAAACCGCCACCCGGATACCGGGCCGATCCGCCTGTACCTTCGCTAGCTCTGCCCGATAGGACTCTGGCGTGACGGTGCGATCGCCCAGATAGTCGTGCCGAATATAGGTTGGCGCAACGCAGCTTGGAATTAGGTCGAACTCGTTGCCGTGCCATACTCGCTCCCAGCGGTCGAACAGGTCGCGGGTCACATCTTCGATTGCCATTGAGGTTGCCTCCGGAAATGGCGCGCCGGCGCGTCTTTTCAAACTGACACAGTACCAAATTCTCCTCTCCGTAGCGCCGTGGTAAAACTTCGGCAGCAAGGGAGGAACAGATGGTAGACGTGAAGAATCCGGCGCGCGCGCCGCTGGAGCGCGGCGACGTCTCGATCGGCTGCGGCTTGCGCTTGGCGCGCGGCGCCGAGATCGGCCGCATCATGAAAAGCTGCGGCTGGGATTGGCTGTTCATCGATCTCGAGCACGGCTCGATGACGCTCGACACTTGTTCGCAGATCTCGGTCGCCGCGCTCGATGCCGGCATCGCGCCGATCGTGCGCGTGCCCAATGGCCAGCTCGATATGGCGACGCGCGCGCTCGACGGCGGCGGCTGGGGCATCGTCATGCCGCATGTCGACACGCAAGAGGAAGCGGCCGAGCTCGTCGCGCATGTGAAATATCCGCCGCAGGGCCATCGCTCGGTGATGGGCGCGCTGCCGCAATTCGGCTATCGCGGTGTCGGCGTCGGCGAGACGTCGCGCATCGTCAATGCCGAGCTCCTCGTGACGGTGATGATCGAGACGCCCTTGGCGCTCGAGAATGCCGAGAAGATCGCCGCCGTGCCCGGCGTCGATGTGCTGCTCATCGGCACCAACGATCTCGCGATGGAGATGGGCATCCCCGGGCAATTTGCTCATGAGAGGATTGTTGCTGCCTATGAGCGGGTGATTGCCGCGTGCCGCAAGCACGGCAAATGGCCCGGCATGGGCGGCTGCTATGTCGACGACCTCTTGCGCCAATACATCGCGATGGGGATGCGGATGATCCTCGGCGGCAACGATTTGCCGTTCCTGATGGCGGGCGCGACCGAGCGCGCCAAAGTCTTGAAGAACGCGCCGACGGGGTGACAGGGCCGGCTAAGCCGGAATTAGCGCTGCTCTTGCTGCTCGGGCGCCGAATGATCGGCGCGGATCGCGTAGTCGAGATGAGCGCGGTCGTGCGCGGTTTCCGCGGCGCTCGAGGCGGAAGCGTAATCGGGATAAGGCGGCGAACGGACGAAGAAGAGCGAATGGCCGCTCGGGCCGGGCGCTTGGCTGATCTCGACTTTGAGCCCGGTTGCCGCGATCGCCGATTGCAGGTGTCGGGCATTGTCCTCTTGGGCGAAGGCGCCGAATTGCACGCGGTAGGACCCGACGGTGTTGCCGCGCGCGCTCGGCTGCGTCGCGGCCGTCCGCGGGGCGTCGCGATGCGCTTTCGTCACCATCGCCGGCTTCTGCGGCGCGACCGCGGCAACGCGCACGGGCTCGGCGGCTTGCGTCTCGGGTTGCGTGTCGGCGTTGGACGGTGCGGTCTCGGCGGCGGGAACTGCAGGCGGCTCGGTCAGCGCTGCTTGCGGTGCGGGCTCCGGCACCGATGGCGCGGGCGGCGCGGCTTGGGCAAGGGCGGGCGCCGGTGGCGGCTCCGGCTGCTCCGCGACCGTCGGTGCCGGCGGCGGCGTCAAAGCCGGCGGGGCCGGGGGCTCGGTGCGCGCGAGATCGGACGTCGCTTTTTCCGTCGTGCTCGGCGTGTCCGCGGCGAAATTCTGTGGCGGGGCCGCAGGCGAGGCCGGTGCCGGCGGCGGGCTTACTTGTCCTGCGACCTGCGGGCTGGCATCGTCGCCAAAATAGGCCTTATAAGCAGCGCCGCCCGCGAGGCCGACGCCGAAAAAGAACAACAGCACGACCACCAAAACGGTGGCGTTGGCAAGCTTCGACCGGTCGCCGGGGTCGGTATCGGGCGCGGCTATCCCCATGATCGGGATGAAGCTCGGCCGCTTATGGTTAATTTCAGGTTAACGCGGCTCGAGGCGTCTCAGCCGCAGGCGATGCCGTAAACATCCTCGCAGCCTTGGGGCAGACGATATTCGTGCCAGCTCTTGCCGCCATCCTGCGTGCCGACGATCTGGCCGTTGCGCGCCGCGCCATAGACTTGATTCGGCATCGCCGGCATGCAGCGCGAGCTGCATGAAGGTGGCGTGGATCGGCACGCCGTGATCGATACGCCGCCAGCTCGTGCCGAGATCGTCGCTCTTCGCCAGCGAGCCGGTATTGCCGGTCGCGTGCACGCTGAGACAGGCATAGAGGTGCGTCGGGTCTTGCGGCGCTGGGCGGATGTCGCGCGCATAGGTCAGCGGCGAGAAGCGGCCAACCTCGATGTCGTTCCAACTCTTGGCGCCGTCATCGCTGCGGAAGAGTCCCATGCGGCAAGCCATAAATACGGCGCCGGGCGCGGCGTCGCTGATGCACATCGCGTGGCCGTCGAGCATGCCCTCAAGCTCGTTACCCGAACCGAGATTGCTCTTGAGCTTCGGGATTCTCGGTGAGGCGGACGAGGCCGTCGTTGCAATCTTCCCAAGTCTCGCCGCCGTCGCGGCTGCGCATCACGCCGCCAACCTCAATCGTCGCGTAGAGATTCCTCGGCGCTTCTGGATCGAGGGCGATGCGCATGACACGGCAGGCGAATGGCATCTTCACGCGCTCAGCCAGCACCGGCTTGGCGAGGCATGTCCAGTGCGCGCCGCCATCCTCGCTGCGATAGACCGCGACCGGCGAAGCGCCGGCATAGATCGTCTCGCTCTGCCGCGGATGAACGAGAAACGACCAGATCTGGACATGATCGGGGAAATCCGGACGGCGCCAATGGGCCCCGTGATCCTCGCTGATATAGGGCCCGTCCTGGGTGCCGATGAAAACGCGCTCGGGATGGCGCGGGTGGACGGTGATGGTGTGGACGCTGGTCTGCTCGGGCAGGCCGGCCGTCATCTGCGCGAAGCCGCCATTCCCGAGCTTCATGCGGAAGACGCCCGAACGCGCGCCGCCGCGCCATAGGCCGGCGCCGGCATAGACATAGGTATCGGCCATCGGCGTTCTCTCCCTTGGCGTTGTTAGGGCTGAGGAGACAACCGGCGCGGGAGGCCGTCAAGGCCGGGTATCCGATGGTCTATTCGGCGCGAGAGTATGGTTTCACGCTTCCGCGACCGCGAAGTGGGCAGGTTTTGTGACATGCGTTAATTGTGCTACCATTTCGGGCAGAAGCGTTCTTTCTAGGGAGCCCGCCATGATCACATTGACCATCAATGGCCAGCCGCATCAGATCGATCTCGAGCCGGATACGCCTTTGCTTTGGGCGATCCGCGATGCCGTTGGTCTTACCGGTACCAAATTCGGTTGCGGCATCGCGCAATGCGGCGCGTGCACCGTGCATATCAACGGGCAGGCGATGCGTTCCTGCTCGGTGCCGATCGGCCGCCTCGAAGGCGCCAGCATCACGACGATCGAGGGCCTGTCGCCCGACAGCAAGCACCCGGTGCAGCAGGCCTGGCTTGCCGAGGACGTGCCGCAATGCGGCTGGTGTCAGTCCGGTCAGATCATGGCGACGGTCGCGTTCTTGAAGCAGAACCCGAAGCCGACCGACGCCGACATCGACGCCAACATCACGAATATCTGCCGCTGCGGCACCTATGAGCGTCTCCGTCGCGCGATCCATCGCGCAGCCGACCTGATGAAGGCATGAGGAGAACGACCATGGACGGAAATCAAACCCCGATTCTTTCCCGCCGCCGGTTCCTCGTGACGGGCGTGACCGCCGCGGGCGGCTTCGCCATCGGCACTGCTGCTCTGCCGCAATGGGCGCAGGCGGCGATGGTTGCCGAGCATCCTTGGGACGACAGCCCCTCGGCGCCGAACGAGCTCGACGCGTGGATCGTGATCAATCCTGATGATTCGATCCTGATCCGTTACGCAGAAGGCCGAGATGGGCCAGGGCAGCATGACGGCCGTGCCGATGATGCTGAACGAAGAGCTGCAGGCCGATTGGTCGAAAGTGAAGATCGAATTCGCCTCGGCCAACCGCAACATTCGCGAGAAGAAGATCTACGGCGAGATGTATTCGAACGGCAGCCGCTCGGTCAAGGAATCGCAGAAGCTGGTGCAGCAGGTCGGCGCCAGCGCGCGCGTGCGGCTGATCCAGGCCGCGGCGACGAAATGGGGCGTGCCGGCGAGCGAATGCACGTCGGCGAGCAGCGTCGTCACCCACACGGCGAGCGGCAAGACGATCCGCTACGGCGAAGTCGCGGCCGATGCGGCGAAGATCAAGCTCGACAAAGAGCCGGCGATCAAGCCGACGAGCCAGTGGACCTTCGCCGGCAAGCCGATGCCGCGTCTCGACGTCGTGCACAAGATCAACGGCGCGGCCAAGTTCGGCATGGACACGCAGATCCCGGGCATGGTCTTCGCGGCCATCCTGCAATGCCCGGTTCCGGGCGGGAAGCTGAAGAGCGTCGATGCTTCGGTCGTCGCGGGCATGCCGGGCAATCCCAAGGTGGTGAAGCTCGACAACGCCGTCGCGGTGGCCGCCGAAGGCACGTGGTGGCGGGCGCGGCAAGCGCTCGCGAAGCTGCAGCCCGAATGGGATGTCGGCGCCGCCGGCAGACACCGATAGCGCGCAGTTCTTCCGCGAATACCGCGCGGCGATGGACAGCGAGAAGCCGGTGATCGGACGCAAGCAAGGCGATATCGACAAAGGTCTGAGCGGCAGCGGCGGCAAGACCTTCGAAGCGGTCTATGAGACGCCCTATCTCTCGCATTCGCCGATGGAGCCGATGAATGCGACCGTGAAGCTCGACGGCGAGCGGATCGACGTCTGGGTCGGCACGCAAGACGCGCTCGACGAGACCGAGACGGCGGCGAAGAAATTCGGCATCGAGGCCGAGAACATCTATCTCCACAACGCCTATTGCGGCGGCGGCTTCGGCCGGCGCGACGTGGCCGACGAGGTGATCCAGGCGATCTCGATCGCGAAGGAAGTGCAGAAACCGGTCAAGCTGATCTGGTCGCGCGAGGAAGACACGCGGCACGACAAGCTGCGTCCGATGGCGGTGGTGCGCTTCAAGGGCGCGACCGGCGCCGACGGCGTGCCGACGGCGCTGCAAGCGCGTACCGTCACCGGCTCGGTCGTCAAGAACGCGCTCGGCAAGCTGCCGCCGAACGGGCTCGACTTCGTCTCGATCCAGGGCTTGGCGACGATCGGCTACAACATCCCCAATCTGTCGATCGAGTCCATCGTCAAGGACACGCATTTCCCGGTGTGGTGGTGGCGTGCGCCTGGCCAGAACCAGAACACCTTCGCCATCGAAGGCTTCATCGACGAGATGGCGTATGCGAACGGGATCGATCCCGTGGAGATGCGGCGCAAGCTGCTCCAAGGCAAGGCGGATTGGCTGGCGGTGCTGAACACCGCTGCCGAGAAGGCCGATTGGGGCAAGCCGTTGCCCAAGGGCAGAGGGCGCGGCATCGCGATCTGCAACGATACCGACAGCCTCTGCGCGCAAGTCGCCGAGGTGACGGTGAGCCCGAAGGGCGAGGTGAAGGTCGATCGCGTGACCGTGGCGCTCGATACGCGCTACCAGGTGAATCCGCTGACCATCGCGGAGCAGGCGGAAGGCAGCGTGATCTTCGGTCTCTCCGCGGCGCTCTACGGCAAGATCGACGTCAAGAACGGTGCGGCGGTGCAGGGCAATTTCGACACCTATCGCATGGTGCGGTTGGCCCAATCGCCGAAGATCGAACGTCCATCTCCTGGCAAGCGGCGGCGAGAAATGGGGCGGTGCCGGCGAGCCAGCCGTTCCGCCGATCGCCGGCGCGGTCGCGAATGCGATCTTCGCCGCGACCGGCAAGCGCATCCGCAGCTTGCCGATCATGGACAACGATCTGTCCTTCACGGTCTGATCTGACGCGAAGCGAAAGCGGGCGGGGTCGTCGGCAAGCTGACGGCCCCGCGCCTTTATCGAAGCTGCGCGCGGATCGAGAGAGCCTTGCGCGCCTAACAAGAACCTCGGGGTAGGGCGGGTCACATGAACCGGATGAAACTTCTTGCCGTCGCGTCTTTCGTGCTCGGCACGGCGTCTCTAGCGCTAACCCTCAAGCATGGGCGCAGAGCTCGCCGAGCCGCGCAGGCCAGCGCGCCGCCGGCCGAAACCGGACCGACGGCCGGTCAAACCGCGCCGCCGCTCAGCAAAGGCGAATACGTCGCGCGCGCCGGCGATTGCATCGCCTGTCACTCGGTGCCCGGCGGCAAGGCCTTTACCGGCGGCCTCAAGATGGGCACGCCGCTGGGCGCGATCTATTCGACCAACATCACGCCCGACAAGGAAACGGGCATCGGCAATTACAGCTACGAGGATTTCGATCGCGCGGTGCGCCAAGGCGTCGCCAAGGACGGGCATCGTCTCTATCCCGCGATGCCCTATCCGTCCTACGCCAAGATCACCGACGACGACGTGCACGCTGCTCTACGACTTCTTCATGAAGGAAGTGCCGGCGGTCAAGCAGGCGAACATGCCGAGCGAGATCACCGGCATCATGAGCTGGCGCTGGCCGCTCGCGATCTGGAACTGGCATGTTCACGGATAAGGGCGTCTATCAGCACGAAGAGCCGATCACGACGCGGCGTGGAATCGCGGCGCCTATCTCGTCGAGGGGCTGGGCCATTGCGGCGCGTGCCACACGCCGCGCGGCTCGCCTTCCAGGAGAAGGCGCTCGATGACCGCAGCAGCAGCTATCTCGAGCGGCGCCGAGCTCGATGCCTGGTACGCGCCGAGCCTGCGCGGCGAGGCGCGCACCGGCCTCGGCGGCTGGTCGCAGGCCGATATCGCGACCTTCCTCAAGACCGGTCACAACGACAAAGGCGTGGTCTTCGGCTCGATGATCGATGTCGTCAACAACAGCACGCCCTATCTCAGCGACGACGACGTCAACGCGATGGCGGCCTATCTGAAATCGCTGTCGCCGACGACGCAGCAAGCGGCTTACACCTACGACAATTCGACGACCACGGCGCTCGAGACCGGCAAGTCGCTGGATGCGGGCGGCAAGCTCTATCACGGCTACTGCGTCTCCTGCCACGGCGCCGACGGCAAGGGCCAGGTGCCGTTCCTGCCGCCGCTCGCCGGCAATCCGGTCGTGATGGACAGCAATCCGTCGTCGCTCATCAACATCGTGCTGAACGGCGCGCAGACCATCGTCGTCAAAGGCACGCCGGACAGCTATCGCATGCCGCAATACCGCGTTCAGCTCACGGATGACGAGATCGCCAGCGTGCTGAGCTTCGTCCGCAACGCGTGGGGCAATGGCGCGCCGGCGGTGACGGCGGACGAGGTGAAGAAACTGCGTCCGGTCACCGATCCGAGCAGCGATCACGTCATCATCCTGAAGATGCGCTGAAGCGCTGAAGCTGCGTTGAGGTGCGGCGCGGTCGCGCCGCTTGTGCCGTTGCGACCCGGCGACGGGCGGTCGGCTGGCGCGGCGGGGTCTTACGGCATTGATACCGCGCCGCTTCGGCTCGCCGTTCGGCCACACTGCCGGCACGATCGCATGGCAGCCTCGTCTGATTGGCTATGGTCGCGGCACAGGCTCGCCGGTTATCGTCCCGCGTTTTCCGAATTTCCGCATTCGACCGACCGGGGGGAAGGTAATGATGCCTTATGCTCTTTATCCGGCGCGACAGCAGGGCCTCGTGATGGCTGCTGTCGGCAAGACGTTGAGCCAATCGATCTACATGGATTTATACCACTCCCTTACGCGCTACGAGCACGCCGAAGGTCCGGCCTCGGTGATCCTCGACCTCACGGGCGTCGAGCACCTGACGATGTCCTCGAGCTTCGTGCGCTCGATTGTCGACATGGAGCCGGCCGTGCCGGTGGGCATGTCGCGTTATGTGGTCGCGCCGCAGCCGGTGATTTTCGGCCTCGCACGCATGGTGCAAACGCTGCGTTCGCTCACGCGCGCGCCGGTCGAGGTGGTGCGCTCGCTCGGCGAGGCCTATGCCGCTTTCGGCGTCAGCGGTCACGACTTTCCGCGCGCCGTCTAAGCCGGATCGCGCCGACCTTGCCGCGCGGCGAGCGGTAAGAACCGAAAGCAACCGCATTCAGGGTCGTGTTGACCGCGTCGTCATCGGGCGACAGCGGCAGAAAATCACGCATGCGAACCCATGCGGCGGCCGTTTTCCGCTGCGCGGTGGCGCGCAAAATCTGTCCATTGCCTTGACAAGGCTTTGAAACTCAACAAGGATCGCCGCCTGCAAGAACCGGCGGCGTCAGCGGGTGGCGCCAGTCGGAGGGGAGGTTCCACTGCGCCCGATGAATCGTTTTTTCGCCAGCCTCGCGGCTGTTTCTTCCGTCATTTCCGTTCGTTTTGCGCTGAGCCCGGCCGGCAGCGGCGGAAACGCTGCCCCATGTGGTGATCGCGACCGTCCCGACCATCGCCTCGACCTCGACTTATATCGCCGACAGCAAGGGTTATTTCCGCGATGTCGGCATCGACGCCGAGATCGAGAACATCGATTCCGTCAGCACGGCGATGGCGCTGCTCGCCGGCGGCAAGGTTCAGGTCGCGCAAGGCGGGCTCGCCGCGTCGTTCTGGAACGGCGTCGCGCAAGGCATGCCGGTGATCATGGCGTTCGAAGGCGGCTCGACGCCGCTCAATCACCACATCCTCGTGAACAACAGCGTCAAGGATAAGCTCAAGACGCCCGGCCGATCTCAAGGGCCGTACGGTCGCGCTCAACGCGCCGGGCTCGATCATCGGCTACGACCTCTACAAGGTGCTGCAGAGCGCCGGTCTCGACTTCAAGGACGTCGAGATCAAGTACATCTCTTTCCCGCAGATGGGC
Source organism: uncultured Alphaproteobacteria bacterium (assembly GCA_963731145.1). GTDB lineage: Bacteria > Pseudomonadota > Alphaproteobacteria > ATCC43930 > CGMCC-115725 > CAIKMD01. The sequence continues at coordinate 679,946 of CAVSUX010000001.1, forward strand.
ATCGCGCTGCAGAACGGCGCGGTCGATGCGGCGGTCAACGTGCCGCCCTTCGGCGATCTCATCATCGAGAAGGGGCTTGGCGTCAATTGGATCAACACCGACGATTACCTGAAGCCGGCGCCGGTGACGGTCGTGCATTACGTCATCAATTCCGATTGGGCGAAGGCGAATAGCGATCTCGCGCATCGCCTCTTCGTCGCGGTGGCGCGCGGCACGCGCGATTACTGCCAAGCCTATCATCACGGCGCCAATCGCAGCGAAGTCATCGATATCATGATGAAGCACGGCGTCGCCGGCGATCACGATACGCTCGATAAATTTCCGTGGCAGGCGCGCGATCCGAACGGCCGCTTCAACATGGCGAGCCTGCTCGACGTGCAGGATTGGTATCTCAAAGAAGGTTACGTCAAAAACAAGCTGACGCCGGAACAGCTCGTCGATCCGAGCTATTCCGAGCAAGCAGCCAAGACCTTGGGACCGTTCACGGTCACCAATACGGCGGACCAGCTCGCGGGCTGCCGCTGAGTTTCGTGCAGGGAGGGAAAATAATGCGGTCGTTTATCGGAGCGGCGTTGGCCGGCGTGCTGGCGGTGGCCGCCGCGCAGCCGGCTTCGGCGCTGGACAAGGTCGTTATCGCCAGCGTGCCGGGCATTGCCGCGGCGGGCACCTATATCGCCGACAGACAAGGGCTATTTCAAAGACGAAGGCATCGACGTCACGATCGCCAATCTGGCCTCGGCCGCCGATGCGATGGCGTCGCTCGCGACCAACCAGTTCAACGTGGTCGAAGGCGGCTATTCGGCCGGCTATTGGAACGCGCTCGCCAAGAATTTCCCGATCATCACCGCGTTCGAGCGCGGCAGCCGGCCGACCAATCATGAGATCGTCGTGTCGCCGGCGATGGCCGACAAGATCAAGACGCTGAAGGATCTGAAAGGCCACAGCTTCGCGGTCAACGCGCCCGGCTCGCTGACGATTTACGAGGCCGGCAAGATGCTCGAGACGGCGGGCCTCACCATCAAGGACGTCGACCTCAAATACATGCCGTTTCCGCAGATGCTGATCGCGCTCAAGAACGGCGCCATCGATGCGGTCGAAGAAATCCCGCCCTACATCAATATCGGGAAGGAGCAGGGGTTGATGAAGTCGATCGGCGCGATCGACGATACGTTGAAGCCCTATCCGATCGCCAGCATCGCCTATCAGATCAACACCGACTGGGCGAAGAAGAATCAGGAAGTCGCGCGGAAATTCTTCCTCGCGATCGCGCGCGGCACGCGCGACTACTGCCAGGCCTATCACCACGGGCCCAATCGCAACGAGGTCCTGGATATCATGATCAAATACAAGGTCATGACCGATCGCGCGTTGCTCGACCGCATTCCGTGGCAGGGCCGCGATCCGAACGGCCGCATGGATGCCGGCACCGTGCTCGACATTCAGGATTGGTTCTTCAAGGAGGGGATGATCACGCAGAAATTCCCCGCCGAGCGGCTGATCGACAATGAATATGCCGATTACGTCCAGAAGACGTTGCCGCCGTTCGAGCTCATCAATAAGAGCGATCCGCTGCCGAGCTGCCGCTAGAGCAGTGCGTGGCGGCGGCAACGGGCCGCCGCCGGGCAAACGGATCCGTGAGGACAGGGGTAGAGGCGATGCATCGGTTTCTCATGATCGCGGCGCTGCTGCTGGTTGCGGCGGCGCCGGTGCGTGCGGAGAATGCTCAAATCGTGATCGGCTCGGTGCCGAGCCCGACGGCTGTCGGCACCTATATCGCGATCGACAAGGGCTATTTCCGCGACGCCGGCATCGATGTCGATCTCGAGCCGGCGCAAAGCGCCGGCGCGGTGATGGCGATGCTGGCGAGCAATCGTATCCAGGTCGTCGAAGGCGGCATGGCGGCGAGCTATTGGAACGCGCTCAGCCAGGGCATGCCGGTCACCATCGCGATGGAGCGCGGCACGACGCCGCTCAATCACTACGCTGCTGGTGCGCGCCGATTTGCGCGACAAGATCAAGACCGTCGCCGATCTCAAAGGCCACACCTTCGCCGAGGTCTCGCCCGACGGCATCCAGCAATACGAGGCCGGCAAGGCGATCGCGCCGGGCGGCCTTCACATGAAGGACCTCGACGTCAAATACATCCCCTATTCGCAGCTGCTCGTCGCGTTCACGAACGGCGCGGTCGATGCCGGCATGTCGATCCCGCCTTTCAGCGACGCGATCCTCGACCGCAAGCTCGGCTTCAAGCTGGTCGATATCGACGAAACGGTGAAGCCGACGCCGATGGCCAATGTCGTCTATATGATCAATACCGATTGGGCGAAGAAAGAACCGAAGGTCGCGCATAACGTTTTCGTCGCGCTGGCGCGCGGCGCGCGCGACTATTGCCAGGCCTATCACGGCGGCCCCAATCGCGAATACGTGATCAACCTGATGATCGACAAGAAGATCGGCACCCGCGATATGCTCGACGGCCGGCCTTGGGCGGCGCGCGACCCGAATGGCCGCGTCAGCGAGGCGAGCATGCTCGACATCCAGGATTGGTTCTATAACGAGGGGCTGGTGAAGCAGAAATTCCCGATCGGTCGCCTGATCGATTCGAGCTATGCGGATGAGGCGGCGAAGGAATTGGGGCCGTTCGATCTGATCAACAAAACCAGCCAGCTTCCTGGCTGTCGCTAACGAGGAGGAGTTCAGACCATGGGTATCGCACCGTATTCGCCGGCACGCCGCGTCGTGACCGGCCATGACAGCACCGGCAAAGCCGATCGTCCTCATCGACGACAATACGCCCTATACCGCGCGCCGCGACGAGAAGACGCTGCAGCAGCGTATCTGGGTGACCGACAAATTCCCGGTCGCGATGGACGGCGACAAGGATCGCGCCGCCATCGAAGTGCGCATCGCGCCGCCGGCCAATGGCACGATCATCCGCTATCTCGACATCCCGCCCGAGACCGAGGAGACCAAGAAGCTGCCGAACGACCACATGGCGAAGACTGCTCGGCGACCAGCATCACACGCCGCCGGGCGTGCGCCCGCCGCGCCATCCCAGCATGCATCGCACCCGCACCCTCGACTACGCGATCGTGCTCTCGGGCGAGATCGACATGCTGCTCGACGACACCGAGGTGCATCTGAAGGCCGGCGACGTGCTGATCCAGCAGGCGACCAACCATGCCTGGGTCAATCGCGGCAAGGAAACGTGCCGGATCTGCTTCGTGCTGATCGACGGCGCCGATCCCCTCGTCAAGTAAGTGGACTGAAGTAAGGCAATCATGGCGACAGAACCCGCGCGCAAGGGAGCGAAGATCGAGATCGCCGGCTTGCGCAAAGTCTTCGAGACCCCGCGCGGGACCGTCGAGGCTATCCAAACGATCGATCTGCAGATCAAGCCCGGCGAGTTCTTCTGCATCGTCGGCCCGTCGGGCTGCGGCAAGTCGACCTTGCTGCGCATCCTGGCGGGCCTCGAGAAGCAGAGCGCCGGCACCATCACCGTCGATAGCGCCGGCTGGCCGGTCGAGAACGCGATGGTGTTCCAGGAAAGCGGTCTCTTTCCCTGGATGTCGGTCGAGGAGAATGTCGGCTTCGGCCTGATGACGCGCGGCGTGTCGGCGGCCGAGCGCGCGCCGCGGGTCGAGGCGGCGATGCGCCTCGTCGGCCTGACGCAGTTCCGCAAGCACTTCCCGCATCAGCTCTCGGGCGGCATGCGTCAGCGCGGCGCTATCGCCCGCGCTTTCGTCACCGATCCGGCGGTGCTCTATATGGACGAGCCTTTCGCCGCGCTCGATGCGCAGAACCGCACCATCCTGCAGGAAGAGCTGGTGCGGCATCTGGGAGACGACACGGAAGACCGTGGTCTATATCACCCATTCGATCGACGAGGCGCTGTTCCTCGGCGACCGCATCGCGGTGATGACGGCGCATCCCGGCCGCATCAAGGAGATCATCGACGTGCCGTTTCCCGCATCCGCGCAATCTGATGGAGTTATCGGTGACGCCGCTCTTCGGCGAGCTCAAGCTCAAGATCTGGCGCGTGCTCGAGGAAGAAGTGAACCGCGCCCGCGCGACCGAGGACGCCGCATGAGCATGACCGAAGCCGCCAAGCAGGTCCGGCAGGAGCGCCTGCTTTATCTGCTGTCGCCGATCGGCCTGCTGGTCCTGTGGCAGCTTGCGATCATGGTCGGGCTCGGCGATCGCCGCTTCGTGCCGGCGCCGACCGACATCGTCGAGCGCTTCTGGCTGCTCTGCGTCTCGGGCGAATTGCCCTGGGACACGGTGGTGACGCTCTGGCGTATCGTCGCCGGCTTCCTTCTCGGCGCGATCCCGGGTGTCGCGCTCGGCCTGGCGATGGCGATGTGGCGCGGCGTGCGCATCATCGTCGATCCGCTGATCGCCGCGCTCTTCCCGATCCCGAAACTCGCGCTGATGCCGCTGATCCTCTTGGCTTTCGGCTTCGGCGAGACCTCGAAGATCGTCGTCGTCGCGATCGGCGCGTTCTTCCCGGTGATCGTCAACGCCTATGCCGGCGCCGCGAATATCGACAAGATCTATATCGACGTCGCGCATAATTACGGCGCCAGCCCGCGCATCATGTTCACGCGCGTCGTCTTTTTCGGCGCGCTGCCGCTGATCTTCGCCGGGCTTACGCGTCGCGCTCGCGATCTCCTTCATCATCGGCACGGCGGCCGAGTTCATCGCCGCGAAGAGCGGCATCGGCTATCTGATCTGGTCGTCCTGGGAGCTGCTGCAGGTCGATGCGATGTTCGTCGGCATCGTGACCATCGGGCTTCTGGGCGTCATCACCTCGACTCTCTTCGTCGAGGTCGAGCGCAAAGTCATACCGTGGAAGGCGCCATGAAACACATCATCCGGGTCGCGATCCTCTTGTCGGCGCTTCTCCGTGTTCGGCCTGCAGCTTTTTCCAGATCTCGGATGAATACGGCAATACCTATGGCGGCTTGACCGATTTCGGCAATCAGTACGCGTGGCAGCTGTCGACCTGCGAGGCCGATCCCGGCCTCGTCGAGGCCGCCGTCGACCGATCGCAAGCGCTGGATGCAATGCTGCATGTGGCGCCACGGCGTGCCGATCGACGATTCGACTGGCTGCGCCGCGCCGCCTTATTATCAGGGCTGAACGATAGAGGCTGGGCTGGCCTAACTTCGTGGGGGAGCGCCGATGAAGCGTAGCGATCGCATCCTCACAACTCATACCGGCAGCCTGCCGCGGCCGAAGCCGCTGGCCGAGCTGCTGGTCGCCAAGGATCAGGGTCAGGCTTACGACGCGGCGGCGCTCGCCGCGGCGGTGCGCGCGGCGGTGCTCGATATCGTCGCCGCCAGGTCGAGACCGGCATCGACATCGTCGATGACGGCGAGATGTCGAAGCCCGGCTATTCGACCTATATCGCCGATCGCCTGACGCGGCTTCTCGGGCCATGCGCCGCGCAAGCCGCCGCTCGACACCGTGGGCTATCCCGAGTTCAACGCCGCGATGGTGCGGATGACCGGGCCGCAGACCTTGCGCCGCTCGACTTGCGCCGGTCCGGTCACGCTGCGCGACCGCGCGCCGATGGAAGAGGATATCGCCAATCTGCAGGAAGCGCGCCGATGCGTCGGGGCCGGCCGAGGTGTTCATGACCTCGGCCTCGCCCGGTCTCGTCACCGCGTTCCAGCCGAACAATTTCTATCCGACGCATGAGGCCTATATCGAAGCGATCGCCGCGGCGATGCAGCCGGAATACGAGGCCATCCATAACGCGGGCTTCGCGCTGCAGCTCGATTGCCCCGATCTCGCCATGGCGCATCACACCGGCTTTCAGGATCTGAGCGAGGCAAGAATTCCTGAAGCGCGCGCGCGCATCATGTCGAGGTGCTGAACCACGCGGTGCGCAACATCCCGGCCGAGCGCATGCGGCTTCATATCTGCTGGGGCAATTACGAAGGCCCGCACGATCACGACATTCCGCTGGCGAAGGTCGCGCCGATCCTCTTGAAGGCGAAGCCCGCGGCGCTGGTGATCGAGGCGGCCAATCCGCGCCACGAGCATGAATGGTCGCTGTGGCGTGCGCTGAAGCTGCCCGAGCGATAAGCTGCTGATCGCCGGCGTGATCGACACCTCGACCAACTATGTCGAGCATCCCGAGCTCGTCGCCGAGCGCATCGAGCGGCTCGCCGATGTCGTCGGGCGCGAGCGCGTCATCGCCGGCACCGATTGCGGCTTCGGCACCTTCGCTGGCTACGGCAAGATCGATCCCGTCGATCGCCTTCAAGAAGCTCGCCACCATGGTCGAAGGGGCGGCGCTTGCCTCGCAGCGCCTCTGGGCGAAACCGAAAGCGAAGGCAAAGAAGAAAGCCGCCGCTCCGTCACGCGCCGGCGCTTCGCGTACCAGAGCGACAACACGGAAGAAAGCCGCCGCTCGCGAACGCGTCTCGGCGAAACGGCGCCGCGGCCGGCGATAAGCTGGAGTTCCATCCAGCGCTTTTTGACGACGCTCGGGGTGAGGCGAGGATGGAGCGTGGCATCTTCTATCTGGAGATGCCGCGCACGGCTTCACCTCATTCTGAGCGGAGCGAAGCGTAGTCGAGGGACGCTGGACGACTTTGCAACCTGCCGTGAACAGCGGCACAGCTACGCGAGCCGATAGCGCGCCTCGAGCGAAGGCGGGCCGTCGCAAATCACGCGGGTCTGTTCGACCAGTTCGACGAGATGCGCGTAGACCGAGCGGCCGGCGGCGGCGGTAAGCTTCGGGTCGAGCCCGACATAGACCCGCGCGACGATCTGCGGGATCGTCTCGTCGCCCGCGGCGAGGGCGTTGACGATCGCGGCGCTGCGTTCTTGGCGATGCGCGATGAAAGCTTGCACGAACGGCTTGGGCTCGGTGATCGAGGGGCCATGCGTCGGCCAATAGACCGCGTCGCTCGCGATACAGCAGCTTGTTGAGCGAGCGCATATAGGCGGCCATGTCGCCGTCGGGCGGCGAGATCACGCTGGTCGACCAGCCCATCACGTGATCGCCGGTGAAGAGCGTGCTCTCTTCATGCAGCGCGAAGCAGAGATGATTGGAGGTATGGCCCGGCGTCTCGACCGCGCCGATATGCCAGCCGCCGCGATCGCCCCCGCCTTGGACGATGTCGCCGTCGCGCAGCTTCACATCGGGCACGAAGTCGCGATCGCCGCCTTCCTCGGTCTGGCCGCCGACGCGTTCCTCCGGCCGGCCCGAGCCATGCGGGCCGAAGCCATAGGTCTTGGCGCCGGTCGCAGCCTTGATCGCGGCCGCGGCGGGCGAGTGGTCGTTATGCGTGTGGGTGATGAGGATGTGGGTGACGGTCTCGCCGTCGAGCGCCTTCAACAGCGCGTCGATATGGTCCTGCTGCTTCGGGCCGGGATCGATCACCGCGACCTTGCCGTTGCCGATGATGTAGGTGCCGGTGCCCTTGAAGGTGAAAGGGCTGGGATTGCGCGCGACGACGCGGCGGATCAGCGGCGTCAGCCGCTCGGCCCGCCCGTATTCGAAGGCGAAGTCGCGGCGGAAAGGGATTTCACCGGCCATGATGCGGCGCATTATCCCAGGCGCACTGCCGCTTTGCCAGGGGCGCGTGGCTTTAACCTCAAAGCGCGCTTCTCGACGAGGTGCCAGGAGAGGAAGGCGAGGCTGCCGGCGAGCAAGGTCGCGAGCAGGAAGACCTGCCACCATTCGGCGTGGCCGTGGAGCAGCCAGATCACGATCTGCTCCGACGGCCAGCCGAAGATATAGAGCCCATAGGAGAGATCGCCGAAGCGCGTCGCCGGGATGATCGGCAGCTTCGGATGCAACGCGAGATAGAGCGCGAGATAGCAGCCGAAGAGCGGGAAGAGCAGGATGAACTGCCGGAGCGGGATGCTGAGCGCGAGGCCGGCGAGAGCGAGCAGCGCGAGCCGGCCGTTGAAGATGCGCGTGTCGCGCAGCTTGTAGAGGACCATGCCGATGGCGAAGAAGCTCAGCGTCCAGCCCCAGCCGCCGAGGAAGCCCAGCGTGTCGGGGAAGACGATGCAGGCCATGCCGAGGCCAAGCAGCGCGACGCAGACCGGCCAGCGCAGCAGGCGCAGCACGCCAAGCACCAGCACCATCAGATACATGTCGAATTCGCAGCCCAGCGACCAGAGCGAGCCGTTGACCTCGAGCCCGACCGGATTGTCGACGAACATCACGCCCGGCAATTCGTGGATGCGAATGTCGAAGAAGGAATTGTAGTAGAGGTAATTGTAGGGCTCGGGCCGGTGGAGATAGTCGCCGAGCGGCAGCGTCGTGACGATCGGGCCGAGCACGAAGGCCGTCAGCACCAGGCAGACCAGATAGGCCGGGAAGATGCGCAGCACGCGCTTGATGAGATAGCGCAGCGGCGAGCGCGTCTGCTCGAAGCTTTGCGTGACGAGAAAGCCGCTCACCGCGAAGAACACGAACACGCCGGTCAGGCCCAGCATGCATTGATTGCCGGTGAGCCAGTTCAGCGGGTCGTTCTTCTCGGTGCCCTGCGCGATCAGGAAGGCATGCGACAAGATGACCGCGAGCGCGGCGAGGAGGCGCAGCGCGTCGAAATTGTTCTCCCGCCGATGATGGGCGATGGCCGGAATGGCTGTTTGGGTCGGCTCGGTCGCTGCTACGCCGCTATCCAATGCGCCCGCCTGTCATTTTTTCATCCTGCTCGCCCTGATAACGGACGGGCAGGCACGAAAATGCCCGCATCCGGCGGGCTTATCCGGGCGGCTTCATCGCCACCGAGAACATCACCGTCGGCAGCATCTCGCGGATCGCGGCGCGCAGGCTCGCCTCGTCCGCGCCTTCGGCGCAGGCGATGGCGCCACGCGGATTGCGGCGGAGGACCGTGGCGGTGGCGCGGCCGGCCGCGTTCGAGCCCAGGGTCACGAAAACCTCGGCGGGATCGATCCGGGTAAGCGCTTTCTTCAGCGCCGCGCGGCCATCCTCGGTGTCGAGATCATGCGCCGGCAGATCGGCCGAGGGCGGCGCCGGATCGGGCGGCACGACGGCGTCGATCGCCTCGACCGGCTGGTGGCGGGCAAAGCGCTGGAAGATCGCGCGGCCTTCCCCGGTGTCGATGCGGAATTGCAGCTCCCAGGTCTCGCCTCGCGCCGCGAGCTCGCTGATCAGCGCGAAGAGATCGTCGCAATCGGCGTCATGGCTGCAGGTGATGAAGGCGAAGCGGCCTTCATGCTCGATCACGCGGTCGTCGTTCTCGGCAAAGCCAAGCTCGTCGAGCGCGTTGACGAGCGCGCGCTCGGAGGCGACGAGCAGCGTGCTGACATGCAGGCGGGATGATGATTCGCGGGAAGGATCGACAGCATCCATGACAACCTCACTTAGCGATTTGGCCCCCTTTGAGCAAGCGATCCGCCGGCGCGGTGCGGACGGCGGCGCAAATGTTGCCTTAGCCGCTCAAGCGCAGGCCCTGCGTCTCATAGGCACCGTCGCCGGGTCGCGCAGGGTGACGATGAAGGTGTCGCCGTAAGAGCGCTCCGAGATGTTGAAGCGTCCGCCAAGCTGCGGCAGCGTGTCGATCTGGACATAGAAGACATCGCCCGGTTTCACGACGACGGTCTTGAACTGATTGGGATAGGGCAGGCTCGGCGCGACCGAGATGTCGTAAACGCCGGGCGATACGTCGCGATAGAACACGCGCGCCGTTCTGGCTGATGCCGGCCGGCGCGTTATTGAGATAGACGGTCGGCATCGATTGCGTCGCGTAATAATCGAGGCCGCGATAGAATATGAGCCGCGCCGTGCCGGGGGCGCGGCGGCAGCGGACCGCTCAGCAGCGGCCCGGGCGGGGTCGCGACACAGCCCGCCAATAGCAGGACGAGGCCGGCGAAAAGCGCGCGGGCGCTACGAAAAAGACGGGCGTCGATCGTGATCATGGCTGCTCCTGACCGAGGGCCGCGGCGGGCTCGCTCGCCCTCGCCCGACCCATTATAACCCTTTGTCGAGGCGCGGGTTCATCAAGAAGCCCGGCCCGGGAGGCAGGATGTTCGGGCTCATCCAGGATCAGCCGCTGCTGATCTCGTCGCTCATTCAGCATGCCGATCGCCATCACGGCGCGACCGAGATCGTCAGCCGCTCGGGCGACGGGCCGCTCCACCGCTACACCATCCGCGACGCGCATGCGCGGGCGAAAAAGCTCGCGCAGGCGCTGATCGCGGCTCGGCATCGCGCCGGGCGATCGCGTCGCGACGCTCGCCTGGAACAATCATCGCCATTTCGAATTCTATTACGCCGTCTCCGGCATGGGCGCGGTCTGCCACACTCATCAATCCGCGCCTCTTCCACGAGCAGATCGTGTTCATCGTCAACCACGCCGAGGACCAAGCCGTGTTCTTCGACCTCGTCTGCCGCGAGGCGGTCGAGAAGCTCAAGCCGCATTGCCCGTGCGTGAAGCATTGGATCGCGCTCGCCGATCGCGCGGCGATGGCGCAGGCGCCCGCGGGCACGCTTTGCTACGAGGATCTCATCGCACCCGAGCGCGACGATTTCGTCTGGCCGGTCTTCGATGAGCGGCTGGCCTCGTCGCTTTGCTACACCTCGGGCACGACCGGCGATCCCAAAGGCGCGCTCTATCAGCATCGCTCGACGGTGCTCCATTCCTACGGCACGGCGCTGCCCGATTGCCTCAACCTGTCGGCGCGCGACGTGATCTGCCCGGTCGTGCCGATGTTCCATGTGAATGCCTGGGGCCTGCCTTATTCGGCGATGCTGGTTGGCGCGAAGCTCGTGCTGCCCGGTCCCGCGCTCGACGGCAAAAGCATCTACGCGCTTTTCGAGAGCGAACGGGTGACGATGAGCGCCGGCGTGCCGACGGTGTGGTTCGGTCTGTTGAATTACATGGCCGAGCACAAGCTGCGTTTCTCGACTTTGCAGCGGCTCGTCATCGGCGGCTCGGCCTGCCCGCCGACGATGATCGACCGCTTCGAGGATGAATACGGTATCGAGGTCGTGCATGCCTGGGGCATGACCGAGATGAGCCCGGTCGGCTCTTTCGCGCAGCCCAAGGAGAAGCATCGCCATGCCGAAACGGCGGCGCTGCGGGCGGTGAAAGCCAAGCAAGGCCGGGTCATTCCCGGCATCGACATGAAGATCGTCGATGGCGAGGGCGGCGAGCTGCCCTGGGACGGCAAGAGCGCCGGCGATCTCATGGTGCGCGGCTGGTGGGTGGCGAGTGCCTATTTCAAGCATCCGCCAGGCTCGGCGCTGCGCGACGGCTGGTTCCCGACCGGCGATGTCGCGACCATTGACGCCGACGGCTATATGCAGATCACCGACCGCTCGAAAGACGTGATCAAGAGCGGCGGCGAATGGATCAGCTCGATCGAGCTCGAGAATATCGCCGTCGGCCATCCGGCGATCGCCGAGGCGGCGGTGATCGGCGTGCCGCATCCGAAATGGGGCGAACGGCCGCTGCTCGTCGCCCAATTGAAGGCGGGCGTGCAGATCACCTGCGACGAGCTATTGGCCTTCTATCGCGGCAAGACGGCGTCGTGGTGGATTCCAAACGCCGTGGTCTTCGTCGATGCGCTGCCACACACCGCGACCGGCAAGCTCCTCAAGACCGAGCTGCGCCGGCGCTTCGCCGATTATCGGTTGCCGGCGCCGGCGACGCCCGAGACCTGAAATTTCTTGCCGAGATCGTCGAGCGCGGCTTTGAGCTGATAATCCTTGGCCGTGCCGATGGCGGCGGCCTCGATCAGCGTCTCGCTCTTTACCGCCGGCTGGGCAACCGCGGGGGCGGTGCTGCTGGTCTTTGTCTTGAGGCCGTTATCGAGCGCGCCCGGCAGATCGGCCTCGCGGATCAAATCGACCTCGGCCGTCTGATCGCCTTTCGGCTGCTGGACGACGCGATCCGGCGTGATGCCCTGGCCCTGGATCGAGCGGCCGCTCGGCGTGTAGTAGCGCGCCGTGGTCAGACGCAGCGCGCCATGCCCGTCGAGCGGGATGATGGTCTGCACCGAGCCCTTGCCGAAGCTTTGCGTGCCGAGAACCTCGGCACGGCGGCGGTCCTGCAGCGCGCCGGCGACGATTTCGGCGGCCGAGGCCGAGGCGCCGTTGATCAGCACCACCATCGGCACGCCGGGCAGGCGATCGCCACCGGACGGCGCCGGGAAAATACGATTGTCGTCGGCGGCGCGGCCGCGGATCGACACGGTGGTGCCGCCATCGAGGAAATCGCCCGAGACGCGGACCGCCTGATCGAGCAAGCCGCCCGGATTGTTGCGCAGATCGAGCACCAGGCCCTTGAGCTGGCCGTGCGCCTTGGTCTTGAGATCGTCGATCGCCTTGGCGACTTCGCGCTGCGTCGTCTCGGCGAAACTGGTGACGCGGAGATAGCCGATGCCGTTGGGCTCGAGCGCGCTCTTCACCGAATCGACATGGATGACCGCGCGCGTCAGCGTGACATCGAAGGGCTGGGCGTTCTTGCGCCCGATGGTGATCGTGACCTTGCTGTCGGCCGGGCCGCGCAGCGCATCGACCACGTCTTTGAGACTCATGCCCTCGGTGACGTGGCCGTTGATGCGCAGGATGACGTCGCCCGGATGGATGCCGGCGCGCGAAGCCGGCGTGTCGTCGATCGGCGACAGCACCACGGGGCGATCCTGCTGGCGCGTCAGCTCGGCGCCGATGCCGGCGAATTCGCCGGCGCTGTCGTCGAGCATGTCCTGATATTCGCGCTCGCTGAGATAGTCGGAATGCGGATCGAGCCCGGTCAGCATGCCTTTGAGCGAATTGTCGATCAAGTTTGCCGTCGCTCACAGGCTCGACATAGCTTTGATGCACCTTGTCGAGGACCGAGCGGTAGAAAGCGATATCGGCCGTGCCCGCGCCTGCACTGGCGCTGCTCGGTGTGCCGCCGCTCTGCATGCCGTTGCAGCCGGCGAGAGCGATGGCGAGGACGACGAAAAACCAGGATGAGCGGAGAGTGCGAATCAAAGCCGTAAAACCTTCGTGGTGAGCAGGCGTTCCGCATTGCCCCCGCTCTCGGCACGGAACGCTTGGATTATGCCGAAGGGGTCGTAACGAGGCGAGCGCCTCAGTGTCGCATCTTTTCGTTTACCAATTCGCGCACCTTGCGCTTCTCCCAATCCTGGGTCGTCCAAGGCAGAAGCTCGAAAGCGTGCAGCGCATGCAGGCCGAGGACGAGGCCCCAGCCGACCAGCGGCGCGTAGAACCAGGCCGGGCCGGGCGAGGTGGAGTCGATGAGGAACAGGACGAAATTGATCACCACATAGGCGGCGAGGTGGCTGTAGAAGATGCGCAGCGCGCGCGCACGGCCCCACGCCCATTTCTCCAGCTCCGCGATACGCGCGGCTTCGCGCACGCTCGCGCCCGGATGAAGTTCCAAGGGCTCGCTTTGTTGACCGCGTATCGCCATGCGGCGGAATCCTGTCTCGGAGGCCGATAAGTCTAGCCCTTCCCATCCTGCCAGGACAGTGAATTGTCAGCGAAAAAGGGGGGTCGGGAAAAATGCGACAAAATAGTCGGAGAATGGTCGGAGTGAGAGGATTTGAACCTCCGGCCCCTGCCTCCCGAAAGCAGTGCTCTACCAGGCTGAGCTACACTCCGGCGCCGCGCGCGATATAGCCCGAAGCGCGCAGCGCCGCAAGCCGTCAGGTGGTGGCGGAATGCGACGCCGGAACACTGCCAGCGGAGCCAATGATCACGGCATCGTGCGCGGCCGAGATGCCGTCGCTGAATGAAATCGATTTCAGGCTGGCGCCGCCGTGCCCGTCCGGTGTTATCAGCCGCGCAGCAGCGGCACCGCTCGCAGCTCGTCGGCAGCCGTCGCGGGATCCATGATGACCGAGGTGAAGCCGGTGATGTCGCAGCCGCTGAAACGCCCGCCGGTGCAATCGCGCTGCGGCAGCGCATCGATCTTGATGTAGGACACATTGCCCGGCGCGACCGTCACGGTCGCGAATTGATCGGGCGCGGCGCGGGTGGGCGAAAAGCTGATCGTATAGGTACCGGGTGCCACGTCGCGATAGATCGCGGCGTTCCGCGGCAGCGTGCCGGTCACGGTGTTGTTCAACGCCAATGTCAGCACCTGCGACGGGCCGTAGTAGTAAAACGGCGCGATAGAAGACGAGCCGTGCAGTTCCGGGCGGCGGCGGCACATAGGCGCTCGGCGCTTCGGCCGGTGTCGCGCAACCGGCGAGCGGTAGGACCAGCAGGAATAATATGCGCAGAGCGCGGCACAGCGGCGTCACGGCAGCACCATCGTCTTCGCCAAGATTATCTCAGCGCCCGAGCGGCCCCCATAATCACTATTTCGTGCCTCTCCGCATCGCTTACGGCAGAGCGTGTCAAAGCGTCATCACCGCTTCGATCACCGGTGCGACGCTGCCGCCGACATCGATCGGTGCGTCTTCGGCGGCACCGGTTTGCACATGAAGGAAGCTGCGCCGGCCCATCTTGGTGCCCTGTTCGCACAGGAAACGCGCGCCGCGCGTCGACGAGGCCGTGCCGCATCATGAATGTCGCGAGCGGACCCATCGCGCTGCCGGTCGCGGGATCTTCCGGCACGCCGAGGATCGGCGCGAACATGCGGCCATAGGCGCCTCCCCGTACCGGCGCGAAGACATAGGCGCAAACCGGCGTGCCATCGGCTCCTTGCAGCGCTTGTTGGCCGGCGCGATCGAGCCCAGCGCGATCGACCGCAGCGGTGCTTTTCGCAGCAATGACCGCGATCGGGTTGCCCGCGCTCAGCCATTGCGGCGGCAGATCGAGAAGATCGCCGGTATCGAGACCGAGGAGCTTCGCGCAAAGCGCCGACTCGTAGCGTTGCCCCGTGCGCACCGGCGGTGTGCTCAGCCAGATCAGCGACGGCGTGCCGCGCTCGATGCGGATCGGGATCGCGCCAATACCTTCGTCGAGAAGAAAACGCTCGCTGTCGCGTGCGACGATGCCTTCCGCTTGCAGCACCCAGCTCGCGCCAATGGTCGGATGGCCGGCAAACGCCATTTCATGCGCCGGCGTGAAGATGCGCAGCCGCACGGCACAGCCCGCGCGCGTCGCGGGACCGACGAACACCGTCTCGGCGAGATTGAGCTCGCGGGCGATCGCCTGCATCATCGTGCGGATCGAGTTCGGCGGAGGCGGGGAAGACCGCGACGGGATTGCCTTCGAGCGGGGACTCTGTGAAGACGTCGACGACGCGGTAGCGATGCCCGCGGCGCTCGCTCATCGCGGCGTGCTCAGTAGCCGCGTTCGAGGCAGAATTCGATCACCTCATCGAGCGCCTGGCGCTCGGGGCTGTCGCGGAAGGTCGACAGCGCGCGGCGCGCGGCGGTCGCCGTATTCGCGGGCGCGCTCCAGGGTGGCGGCGAGCGTGCCGTGGCGGCGCATCAGTTCGATCGCGTGGTCGAGATCGCCGTCGCGCTGCTCGCTGTCTTCCAGCGTACGGCGCCAGAACTCGCGCTCGCGATCGTCGGCGGCGCGCAGCGCCAGCACCACCGGCAGCGTGATCTTGCCGTCGCGGAAATCGTCGCCGATGCTCTTGCCGAGCTCCGATTGCTGCGCCGAATAATCGAGCATGTCGTCGATGAGCTGGAAAGCGATGCCGAGATTGCGGCCGAAGGATTCGAGCGCCTGCTCCTCGGCATCCGAGCGGTCGGAGACGATGGCGCCGATGCGGCTCGCGGCGGCGAAGAGCTGCGCCGTCTTGGCGTTGATCACTTCGAGATAGGCGGCCTCGGTGGTCGCGACATCGTTCGAGGTGACGAGCTGCAGCACTTCGCCTTCGGCGATGATCGCCGAGGCGCGCGACAGGATCGACAGCACCGGCAGCGCGCCGTCCTCGACCATCAGCTCGAAAGCGCGGCTGAAAAGGAAATCGCCGACCAGCACCGAGGCTTTGTTGCCCCAGACTGCGTTCGCCGTGGCGAGGCCGCGGCGCAGATCGCTGTCGTCGACGACATCGTCATGCAGCAGGGTCGCGGTGTGGATGAATTCGACCGCGGCGGCGAGGGCGACGTGGCGATCGCCGCGATAGCCGCAGAGGCGCGATGTAGCGAGGGTGAGCATCGGCCGCAACCGCTTGCCGCCGGCGGCGATGATATGGCCGGCGAGCTGCGGGATCAGCGCCACCGGGCTGCGCATGCGCTCGAGGATGAGCGCATTGACGCGCTTCATATCGTCTTGCAGCAGCGCATTGAGCCGGTCGAGCGAGGCCTTGGGCGGGGATTTCTCTTCCCGGGCATGCACCGCTACTGCCACGTCGCCGCCTCTCCTTGCTTGACGGAGCCTCACCTGCAAGCGAGCATAGAACCGGCGCTTGAAGGGTCAAGCCCAAGCGCTTGGATTATCGCTCACATCGGCTTGAGAAAATGGGTCCGGGAGAACATGCGGGAGCTGCTCCGCACCAACGATACGGTTCGCCTGTCCTGGCTGCAGGCGATGCTCGCCTCAGCCGGCATTGAAGCGGTGATCTTGGATACGCATACCAGCATTGTCGAAGGCAGCGCCGGCGCGATCCCGCGCCGCTTGATGGTGCATGAGGACGACGAGACGCGGGCCCGGGCGGTGTTGAAAGAGATCGAAGAGAAGGCATGAGCGTCGGCGCGCCGGTCACTTTCGCCGATCAGGTTGCGACCAGCGACGACGCGCTGCTGGGTGGGCGCGTGACGCTGCGCCAGCCGGTGGACGGCTATCGCGTCGCGATCGATCCGGTGATCTTGGCGGCGGCCGTCCCGGCCGGCGTGCAAGACCGTGTTATCGATATCGGCTGCGGTACCGGCGCGGCGAGCCTCTGCCTTGCCGCGCGCGTGCCGGGCTGCCGCGTCGTTGGGCTGGAGCGCGATCGCGATATTGCCCAGCTCGCGGCGGAGAACATCGCGCGCAACGGTTTCGCCGATCGCCTCACGGTGGTCGAAGGCGATCTGCTCTATCCGCCGATGTCGCTTGCGCCCGGCGGCTTCACGCAGGTGATGGCGAACCCGCCTTTCCTCGAAGCCGGACGCGCCTCTGCCTCGCCGGTCGCGGCGCGCGCCGCGGCCGCGGTCGAGGGCGAGGCGCTGCTCGCCGATTGGATCGATTTTGCGCTGGCGATGCTGCGCGACAAAGGCACGCTGACCGTGATCCAGCGCGCCGATCGCCTCGGCGATCTGCTTGCCGCGCTCGGCGGCCGCGCCGGCGGCGTCGTCGTTTTTCCGCTCTGGCCAGGCGAGGGCAAGCCGGCGAAGCGCATCCTGCTGCAGGCGAAGAAAGGCAGCGCCGCGCCGCTCACCTTGGCGCAAGGTCTCGTTCTTCATCGCGCCGATGGGCGCAACAGCGAAGCCGCCGAGGCGATCCTGCGCCACGGTACGGCTTTGCCACTGGTGGCATGATGGCGCTGAAATTCCTCGAACGCATACCGCTGCTGCGCCGCCTCGGCCCGCCGGTGCCGACCGTCGCCGTCATCCGCTTCGAAGGCGTGATCGCCACGCGCGGTCAGCGCGCGCTCAATCTCCGCCGCTTCGCCGGCGCGCTGGAGCGCGCCTTCAAGACGCGCGGGCTCAAAGCCGTGGCGCTGGCGATCAATTCGCCCGGCGGCTCGCCGGCGCAATCGGCGTTGCTCTATCGCCGCATCCGCCAACTCGCGGCCGAGCGCGCCGTGCCGGTGATCGCCTTCACCGAGGATGTTGCCGCATCCGGCGGCTATTGGCTCGCGCTCGCGGCGGACGAGATTTATGCCGAGGATACGTCGCTGATCGGCTCGATCGGCGTCGTCACTGCCGGCTTCGGCTTCGTCGAGGCGATGGGCCGGCTTGGCATCGAGCGGCGCCTCTTCACGGCGGGCGAGAATAAATCGCTGCTCGATCCGTTCCTGCCCGAGCGGGAAGGCGATGTCGCGCGGCTGAAGACGCTGCAGCGCGATCTCCATGACAGCTTCAAGGATCTGGTGCGCGAGCGCCGCGGCGCGAAGCTGAAAGGCGACGAGGCGCTGCTCTTCAGCGGCGAGGTCTTCGCCGGGCGGCGCGCGTTGGGCTTGGGACTGATCGACGGTATCGGCGAATTGCGCGGCGTGCTGCGCGGCATGTTCGGCGAAAGCGTGCGGCTGCGCTTGGTCGAGACCGAGCGGCGGCGCCGCTTTTCGCTGGGGCAGCTGGTGCCGTCTTTCCGCGCCGAAGCCGGCGACATCGCCGGCGATCTCTTGACGCGCATCGAAGAGCGGCTCACCTGGGCGCGGTTTGGCCTCTGATGCTTTTTGTCATTGCGAGAAGCCTGAAACGGGCGATGAAGCAATCCAGAACATCACGTGTGGCCCTGGATTGCTTCGCAGCGCTCGCAATGACGTTGTTTTTAATGCTCGAGCCGAGTTCTGCATTTGCCGCCGAGCCGCCGCCGCTGATCAATCTTCCCGACGGCACCTATCGCGTTGCCGCGCCGCCGCATTGGGACGGCAAGCGGAAGCTGCCGCTGGTGCTTTATCTTCACGGCTTCCGCGAGGACAGCGCACAGATCATGGCGCGCAGCGATCTCGTCGAGGCGGCGACGGACATGGGCGCGCTCTTCGTCGTGCCCGACGGATTGAATCAAGGGTGGTCGCATTCCGGCGCGCCGCGGCGCAGCCGCGACGATATCGCTTTTTTGCATGAAGTGGTGCGCGACGCCGAAGGGCGCTATCCGATCGACAAGGCGCGCATCTTCGCCACCGGCTTCTCGATCGGCGCATCGATGGTCTGGGATCTCGCCTGTCACGGCGCGCAGGGCTTCACGGCCTTCCTGCCGTTCTCAGGCGATTTCTGGATGCCTTATCCGGCGCGCTGTGAGACCGGGCCGATCAATCTGCGCCATACGCATGCCGATAACGATCACACTTTTCCGATGGCCGGCCGGTCGCTGTTCAACGGCCAGTATCATCAGGGCGATCTCCATCAAGGGATGACGATCCTCGAATCGACCGATGGCTGCGCCGTCGATCCGGACAAGCAAAGCCGCGAGGGCGATCTCGATTGCGAGAGCTGGAGCAAATGCCGCACCGGCAAGCAGCTGGAGCTCTGCATCCATCACGGCGATCATCAGATCGAGGGCGGCTGGTTGAAGCGCAGCATCGAATGGGCCATGAAGCGCACGGCCTCGAAGCCGCTTTTCGTCAAGGAATAAGACGCGATGTTCGGCATGAAGTCTCGGCAAGCTGCTGCTGCTCGCGGTACTGATTCTGATCGTGTGGTACGGCTTCAAATATGCGGCGCGCGTCGAGGCGGTGAAGCAAACCCTGCGCGCCGAGCTGCGTCGTCGCCAGGCCGGTGGTGTTGGGCGCGACGGCGCGATACGCCCCGCCGCGCGGCCGGTCGAGGATCTGGTGAAGTGCCAGCGCTGCGGTTCCTTCGTTTCTTCGGCCGGCGCCGCCAATTGCGGCAAGCCGCAATGTCCCTGGGGCACGTGACGCGGCGCCATTTTCGCTTGTTTTGATCGCATGCTGACGACAATTGCCAGCTTTCGCGAACCTTGGGAAGCGCACATGCTTCGACTTCGGCTGGAGGCCGAAGGCATACTGGCGATAGTGTCCCATGAGCACCACGTCTCTATGATTTGGCCGTGGTCGCTTGCGTTGGGCGGCGTCAAAGTCCAAGTACCCGCGATTAGCCGAGAGGTCGCGTCGCTCGTTTGGGATCGGGTTGGCGCTGGCGAATTCGAAACTGAATTGTTGACTTTATTCGGTGATCTCGATGTCAACGCATGTCCTTCCTGCGGATCACGCGATCTGCGATCTCGTCCGACCTTCGCTTGGACGCCGCCCGACATCGTCGTTGGGGCGTGGTGCGGAATGATTTTCCCGCCGCCTCGAACTGTGCATCGTTGCGTGGTTTACGGTGTGCGCTGGTCTGCGCCGGGGTAAGGGGTTGGAGACATTTCGCATGCTCAGCGAGTGGCATGATTTCTTCGTCGTGCTGGGCGCCGCCGCCGGCACGCTGATCGGCGCGATGTTCGTCGTTGTCTCGATCGCCAGCGGCATGATTAAAGGCGGCGAACTCACCAGCCGCATCTTCGTGACGCCGACCATCGTTCATCTTGCCGTCGTACTGCTGAGCTGCGCCTTTATCCTCGTGCCGTCGCTCAACCATGTCGACTCTCGGCGCGAGCGCCGGCGTCGCCGGTATCGTTTTCCTCGGCTATGCCGGGCGCAACGTGTTCCATATCAGCCGCCGTCGGGCGGTCGAATGGAGCGATCATCTCTGGTACGGAATCTGTCCGCTGATCGCCTATCTCTTGATCGTCGTCGGCGCGATCCTGATGCTCGAAGCGACGCCCGGTGCAGTCGAGACCATTGCCGTGGCGCTGGCGCTGCTCATCATGGCCGGGATCCGCAACGCGTGGGATTTGATCCTGTTCTTCCTCGAGCGCCAAGGCAGCGGCCACAGCGATGGAGCCGGTCCGGTCGCTTGACCCTCTCTGAGGCGAGATTTATGTTGCGCCGCAACCTCACCTATTGCGGATGATCCGATTTGGCGCCTTCGACCAGCTCCGGGCAGGCCTCTCCGAGCAATAGCTTTCAGGCGCTCATCCTCAAGCTGCAATCCTTCTGGGCCGAACAGGGCTGCGTTATCCTGCAGCCCTACGACGTCGAGATGGGCGCGGGCACGTTCCATCCCGCGACGACCTTGCGCGCGCTCGGCCCCAAGCCGTGGAAGGCCGCCTATGTGCAGCCCTCGCGCCGTCCGACCGACGGGCGCTACGGCGAGAACCCCAACCGGCTACAGCATTACTATCAGTTCCAGGTGATCCTGAAGCCGGCGCCGGTCGACAGCCAGGCGCTCTACTTGAAGAGCCTCGACGCGCTCGGCATCGATCCGAAGCGCCACGACATCCGCTTCGTCGAGGATGATTGGGAAAGCCCGACGCTCGGCGCCTGGGGCCTCGGCTGGGAAGTGTGGCTCGACGGCATGGAGGTGACGCAGTTCACCTATTTCCAGCAGGTCGGCGGCATCGAATGCGATCCGATCTCGACCGAGCTGCACCTACGGTCTCGAGCGCCTCGCGATGTACGTGCAGGGCGTCGAGAATGTCTACGACCTCGACTATAACGGCCCCGGCCCGGACCACGTGACCTATGGCGAGGTCTTCAAACGCGCGGAATACGAATTCTCCGCCTATAATTTCGAATTCGCCGATACCGAGATGCTGTTCCGGCATTTCGCCGATGCCGAGAAGGAATGTCAGTCGCTGCTGCAAAAGAAGCTGCCGCGTCCCGCTTATGACCAATGCATCAAGGCGAGCCATTGCTTCAATCTGCTCGATGCGCGCGGCGTCATCTCGGTGACCGAGCGTGCGTCCTACATCGCGCGCGTGCGCGCGCTCGCCAAGGCGAGCTGCGAGACGTGGCTCGAAGGGCAGGGCACGTGATGGCACAGGCATGTCGCTTTTCGTTCGTCATTCCCGCGAAAGCGGGAATCCACCGCAACCGCCGAGCTTTTCCCTGGATCCCCGCTTTCGCGGGGATGACGAAGAAAGAAAGCGCCGCGGGTTAGCATGGCCGAGTTGCTCCTCGAATTGTTGACCGAGGAAATTCCGGCGCGGATGCAGGGCGTCGCGGCGGAGGAATTGCGCCGCCTCGCCGAGATCGCGTTCAACGAAGCGCATCTCGCTTTCACCCGGCTGACGAGTTTCGTCACGCCGCGCCGCCTGACCTTGCATGCCGAGGGCTTGCCGCTGGAGCAGCCCGGTTCGGTCGAGGAAAAGCGCGGCCCGCGCGTCGGCGCGCCGCAAAATGCGATCGATGGTTTTCTCAAATCGAGCGGCCTGACTGCGCTCGATCAATGCGAGAAGCGCGCGACCGATAAGGGCGAATTCTATTTCGCGATCATCAAGCGGCCGGGCCAGGCGACGAAGGACATGCTGCCGCCGCTTTTGCTCGAGGTGATCCGCAACCTGCCGTGGCCGAAATCGATGCGCTTTCCGGCGGCGCCGTTCCGCTGGGTGCGGCCGTTGCAAAGCGTCGTCTGCCTGCTCGACGGCCGCATCCTGAAGCTCGATCTCGGCGAAGTGCCGGTCGGCATGGAGTCGCGCGGCCATCGTTTCCTGTTCCGCTCGACGTTCAACGTCAGCAATTTCGCCGATTATCGCGACCAACTCCGCCGCGCCTATGTCGTGCTCGACGCCGGCGAGCGCCGCAAGCTCATCGCCGATGCGCTGGTCAAGACGACGCAGGATGCCGGCTTCAGGCTAAAGCCGGATGAAGGCCTGCTCGATGAAGTGACCGGTCTCGTCGAATGGCCGGTCGTGCTGATGGGCCGCATCGAGGGCGACTTCATGGAATTGCCGCCCGAGGTGCTGACGACCTCGATGCGCACGCATCAGAAATATTTCGCGTGTCTCGACCCCAAGGGCGCGCTCGCGCCGCATTTCCTTCTGGTTTCGAACATGAACGCCGATGATGGCGGCAAGGCGATCGTCGCCGGCAATGAGCGCGTGCTGCGCGCGCGGCTGTCGGATGCGAAATTCTTCTGGGACCAGGATCGCAAGCAGAAGCTCGTCAGCCGCGTCGACAAGCTGAAAGAGCGCGTGTTCCACGCCAAGCTCGGCACGGTCTACGACAAGATGAGCCGGGTCGCGCGTCTTGCTCAGACGATCGCCGAGCATGTGAAGGGTGCCGACAAAACCAAAGTCGAGTGTGCGGTGTGGCTTGCCAAGGCCGATCTCTCGACCGGCATGGTCGGTGAGTTCCCCGAGCTGCAAGGCGTGATGGGCCGCTATTACGCGCTCCATGACGGCGAGGACAAAGAGGTCGCCGACGCCATCGCCGAGCATTACTCGCCCTTGGGACCGAGCGATCGTTGCCCGACGGCGCTGGTCAGCGTCACCGTCGCCCTAGCCGACAAGCTCGACACGCTCACCAATTTCTTCGCCATCGACGAGAAGCCGACCGGCTCGAAAGATCCTTACGCGCTGCGCCGCGCGTCGCTCGGCGTCATCCGCCTTGTCCTCGAAAACAGATTGCGCCTGCCGTTGCTGGATATTTTCCGTGCCGCGGTTGAGAAGGGCGATCCGAGCGCTGGTCTCTTGGAATTCTTTGCCGATCGCCTGAAAGTCGCGCTGCGCGACCAGGGCGTGCGCCACGATCTCATCGCTGCGGTCTTCGCGTTGGGGAACGAGGACGACCTGGTGCGGCTGCTCGCGCGGGTCGAGGCGCTGGGCGCATTCCTCAAATCCGAGGACGGCGCGAACCTGCTGACCGCCTATCGCCGCGCCTCGAATATCGTCCGTATCGAGGAAGGCAAGGACAAGATTCAGTATGCCGATCCGCCAAACCCGGTGCTGCTTAAGGAGCCGGCAGAAAAGGTGCTGGCCGACAAGCTAAAACTTGCAACCGCGGAAAGCGGCAAGGCGTTAGAGGCGGAGGAATTCGCTAGTGCCATGGCGGCGCTGGCGCGTCTACGCGTGCCGGTGGATGAATTTTTTGGCAACGTCACCGTCAATACCGATGATCGTGAACTTCGGGCGAACCGGTTGAGGTTACTGTCGCAGATCCGCGACACGCTCAATCGGGTGGCGGACTTTTCGAAGATCGAGGGCTGATTCGATGGCCAAAGAGAAGTGGGTCTACAGTTTTGGTCCGGGCGGCGCGGAAGGTCGTGCCGATATGCGCAATCTCCTCGGCGGCAAAGGCGCGAACCTCGCCGAGATGGCGAGCCTCGGCCTGCCGGTGCCGCCGGGCTTCACCATCACCACCGAAGTCTGCACCTATTTCTACGCCAACAATAAGAGCTACCCGAAAGACCTCGAAGCGCTGAGCGCCGCCGGGCTGGCCAAGGTCGAGAAGACGGTCGGACGAAAGTTCGGCGACGCCGCCAATCCGTTGCTCGTCTCGGTGCGCTCGGGCGCACGCGCCTCGATGCCGGGCATGATGGATACGGTGCTCAATCTCGGCCTCAACGATCAGACGGTCGAGGGCCTCGCCAAGGCGAGCGGCGACAAGCGCTTTGCTTATGACAGCTATCGTCGCTTCATCCAGATGTACGGCCAGGTCGTGCTCGGCGTCGAGCATCACCTTTTCGAGGATGTGATCGAGGCGAAGAAGCTCGACAGCGGCATCAATCTCGATACGCAATTGAAAGCCGAGGATTGGCATGACGTCATCGCCGATTACAAGGCGCTGGTCGAGCGCACGCTCGGCAAGCCTTTCCCGCAGGACCCGCAGGAGCAGCTCTGGGGCGCGATCGGCGCGGTCTTCGGCTCGTGGATGAATCAGCGCGCGATCACGTATCGCCGGCTTGCATGAGATACCGGCGGATTGGGGCACGGCAGTCAACGTCCAGGCGATGGTCTTCGGCAATATGGGCGATGATTGCGCGACCGGCGTCGCCTTCACGCGCAATCCCTCGACCGGCGTGCCCGAATTCTACGGCGAGTATCTCGTCAACGCGCAGGGCGAGGACGTCGTCGCCGGCATCCGCACGCCGCAGCATCTGACGATTGCCGGCAAGAAAGCGAACAATTCGCAGCTTCCCGCGATGGAAGAGGTGATGCCGAATGTCTTCGCCGAGCTCGAGAAAGTGCGCGCGACGCTCGAGACGCATTACCGCGACATGCAGGATATCGAGTTCACGGTGCAGCAGAGCAAGCTCTATATGCTGCAGACGCGGAACGGCAAGCGCACGGCGCCGGCGGCGCTGAAGATCGCGGTCGATATGGCGAATGACGGGCTCATCACGCGCGAGGAAGCGATCCGCCGCATCGAGCCGATGTCGCTCGACCAGTTGCTTCATCCGACGCTCGATCCGAAAGCGCCGAAGAACGTTCTGGCGCGCGGCCTGCCGGCTTCGCCGGGCGCGGCCTCGGGCGCGGTCGTGTTCTCCGCCGATGAAGCCGAGACGCGCGCGCAGAAGGGCGAGGCGGTGATCCTCGTCCGCATCGAGACGAGCCCCGAGGATATCCACGGCATGCATGCGGCGCGCGGCATCCTGACGACGCGCGGCGGCATGACCAGCCACGCCGCGGTGGTGGCGCGCGGCATGGGCCGTGCCTGCGTCGCCGGCGCCGGCGATCTGCGCGTCGATTATGCTACGAAGACAATCTCGGCCAAGGGCCAGGTGGTGAAAGCGGGCGAGGTCGATCACCATCAACGGCTCGACCGGCGAGGTGATGGTCGGCGAAGTGCCGACCATCCAGCCTGAGCTTTCCGGCGATTTCGGAACGCTGATGGAATGGGCCGACAAGGTGCGCAAGATGGGCGTGCGCGCCAATGCCGACACGCCGACCGACGCCAAGAATGCGCGCCGCTTCGGCGCCGAAGGCATCGGTCTCTGCCGCACCGAGCATATGTTCTTCGAGGGCAACCGCATCACCGCGGTGCGCGAGATGATCATGGCCGACGATGCCGACCGGCCGGAAGAAAGCGCTCGACAAGCTGTTGCCGATGCAGCGCGGCGATTTCGAGGAGTTGTTCCGCATCATGGCGGGGCTGCCGGTGACGATCCGGCTGCTCGATCCGCCGCTGCACGAATTCCTGCCCAAGACCGATGCCGAGATGAGCGAGGTCGCGAAAGCGACCGGCAAGGACATGCAGACGCTCCATGCCCGCGCCGCGGCGCTGCACGAAGCCAATCCAATGCTCGGCCATCGCGGCTGCCGCCTGGCGATCACGGCGCCCGAAATCTACGAGATGCAGGCGCGCGCGATCTTCGAGGCGGCGGCGAATGTGGTGAAGGAGACCGACGCCAAGCTCGTGCCCGAGATCATGATCCCGCTGATCGCGACCAAGAAAGAGCTCGATCTCTTGAAGACGATGGTCGATCGCGTCGCCGCCGAGGTGATGAAGGCCAAGGGCGTCAAATTCGACTACCTCACCGGCACGATGATCGAGCTGCCGCGCGCTGCGTTGCGCGCCGGCGAGATCGCCGAGACGGCGGAGTTCTTCAGCTTCGGCACCAACGATCTGACGCAGACCTGCTTCGGCCTGTCGCGCGACGATGCCGGCAGCTTCCTCGGCGATTACTTGAAGCAGGGCCTTATCGATCACGATCCCTTCGTCAGCATCGATCGTGAAGGCGTCGGCGAGTTGATGAAGATCGCGACCGAGCGCGGCCGCCGCACGCGCGGCAAGTTGAAGCTCGGCATCTGCGGCGAGCATGGCGGCGATCCCGCCTCGGTGCGCTTCTGCCAGGAGATCGGGCTCGATTACGTCTCGTGCTCGCCCTATCGCGTGCCGATCGCGCGCCTCGCCGCGGCGCAAGCGGCGCTCGACAAGGAGTACTGTCGCAACTACGGCGTGAGCGGCGGGGCGCGAAAACCCCTTGATCGAGGCGCGTCGTTGGTATCGAATACCCGTCGTTGAAGATAAACAACAAAACGACGGGGAGTTTTCATGCTTTCGCAGAAATTGAAACCGGCGCTCGCCGTCGGCGCGCTCGCGATCGCGCTCGGCGCATGGACGCATAACGCAACCGCCGAGACGCAGGTCGAGCGCGGCAAATATCTCGTCACCGCTGGGTGGCTGCAGCGACTGCCACACGCCCGGCAGCTTCCTCGGCCATCCCGATACGGCGCGGTTCCTCGGCGGCTCGGATGTCGGCTTCGCGATCCCGGGCCTCGGCGTCTTCGTCGGCCGCAATCTGACGCCCGATCCCGAGACCGGTCTCGGCAAATGGACGACGCAGCAGATCGTGACCGCCTTCACGACAGGTGTGCGGCCCGATGGCCGCATCCTCGCGCCGATCATGCCGTATGAGGCCTTCAAGTCGTTGACCAACGCGGATGCGCGGGCGATCGCCGCCTATCTTAAAACCCTGAAGCCGGTGAAGAATGCCGTGCCGGGGCCGTTCGGCCCGAGCGAGACGCCGACGACCTTCGTGATGACGGTCGTGCCTGGCGCGGTCTATGCCAGCATGCCGAAACCGCCGGTACCTCCTGCAGGGGGCCCGCCGCCGGGCGCTGGCGGTCCGCCGCAACGCTGATGCATTGACCTTGACCAGCTTGACCAATATGCTGTTCGGACTACATATTGATTAAGTTAGTCAAGGAGGGTGATGTGCCGGATTGGTCAGTCTTTATGATGCCAAGACCGGGCTGTCGAAACTCGTCGACCGTGCTGCCGCCGGCGAGGAAATCGTCATCACCAAGAACGGGGTGCCGATGGCGAAACTCGTTCCCGTGCCGCGCCGGGATAA
Source organism: uncultured Alphaproteobacteria bacterium (assembly GCA_963731145.1). Lineage (GTDB taxonomy): Bacteria > Pseudomonadota > Alphaproteobacteria > ATCC43930 > CGMCC-115725 > CAIKMD01. The sequence continues at coordinate 707,078 of CAVSUX010000001.1, forward strand.
GCCCCGCGAGCCCGCGAACGCGCTTGGCCTCAAGGAGATTCCTGCGAATTTCGACGATCCTGATCCCGAGATCGAGGAGATGTTCTACGGTCCAAAAGACGGATCGTGATGGACCTCCTTCTCGATACGCATGTCTTTCTCTGGTGGAATGGCGCGCCCGCGACGTTGCGGTCTGAGGTTCGCGAAGCGATCCGCGACCCTGCGAACAGCGTCTATGTCAGTGCTGCTTCAATCTGGGAGATCGCAATAAAGCGGCGCTTAGGGCGTCTCGAATTCACGAACCCAATCATCGATGCGATCGTGCGGAACGGGTTTTCGCCGCTGCCCATCTCCCCCCATCATGCCGAACATGCAGGGTCTTTGCCGTTGCTGCACACAGATCCGTTCGATCGGATGCTTATCGCGCAAGCGCAACTCGATTCACTGACCCTGGTGACAGCGGATGCGCGAATAACCTCCTACGCTGTTGCCCAGCTTAAAGCACGTTAATCGGATCGCAGCCAACCCGGCTTTTCGGGGCGAATAAGAGCGGCGCCGGCCTTGAGGGCGGCGCCGCTCTTTTGCGCCGCGTCCACGGCGTCGAGCCGCAGCAGCGCGAGGCCGCGGTCGCCCCGCATCGAAAGCATTTCGCCAGCCTCGGCGCCGTCCTGCGTGATCGCGGTGCCGGGCGCGACCTCGGCACCCTCGATCGCGACTGGCAGCAGGCGCTTCTTCACCAGGGCGCGGTATTTCATGCGCGCGGTGAGCTCCTGGCCCATATAGCAGCCCTTCTGCCAATCGATGCCGTTGAGTTCATCGAAGCCGGATTCCATGAGCAGCGCTTTCTCCGGCACGAGATCGCGTGTTCCATCGGGCACGCCGAGCGCGAGACGATGGCGGTCATACGCCTCGGCATCGCTTGCGGTGAAGCCGGCTTTCTGGGGCGCATCGATGTCCTCGCGCGGCAAGAGGAAGCGCGCGCCCAAAGCTTCGAGCCGCGGATCGAGATAGGCGATGCCGCCGGCGAAGTCTTTTGCCGCGCCGATACCATCCAGGCCGAGCGCCGGCGCAATGCCATCGCCCCACGCCGCCGCCACCGCAAACCGTGCGCTCGCATCGCTTAGGGCCACCTTGGCGCGCAGCTTATAGATCGAGAGCCGCCGCTGCAGCTCGGCGAGCCGCAACGCTTCGGCATCGAGATAAAGCGTCTCCCCTTTGGCGATGATGAAGAAATCGAAAAGATAGCGGCCTTGCGCCGTGAGCAGCGCGGCATAGATCGCGCGGTCTGCCGCGGCCTTGGTCACGTCGTTCGAGACCAGGCCTTGCAGGAATTCGACGCGATCCTCGCCGCTGATCTCGATCACGCCACGCGCCGACAGTGCCGCATAGAGCCGTGTTTCGCTCACATCCCCTCCGACAGGCTAGAGGTAGGGGCGGGGTGCGGCCTTGGCAAGCGCTAGTCCGGTACCTTCTGCCGGACGTTGTCGCAGATTTTGTTGAGCAAGCGGCGCAGCTCCTTCTCTTCGCGCGCGGAGAAATTCTGGAGCAGAACGGGCCGCACGACGGTCCGGATCTCGGGCAGCAGCCGCTGCATCAGCTTGCGGCCTTTCGGCGTCAAGGTGACGATGATCTGGCGGCGGTCCTTGTCGCCGCGTGCGATGGTGACCCAGCCGGCGCGGCGCATGGTCTCCAGCGCGCTCACCGTGTTGGGCTGCATGACGCCGACGCGCTCGGTGAGTTCGCGCTGCGTGATCGCGTCGGTCTCCCACAGCACCCGCAGATAATACCAGGCGCTCCACGGCACGCCATGCTTGGCGAGCTGCGCCTTGAAGCTGGAACGCAGCCCGAAGAGCGCGATGCGCATGAGGAGGCCGATGCTTTCGGAGGCCGGATAATCCCCTTTTGCCGCGCTCGGGCGCGGCGCTTTCGCCGTCCGCCGCTTTGGTGTCACGTTCGTTGATTCCTAATTTCCTCGCGTCGCCGAACCGCGCGGCGCGTTTATATAAAATTTTATATATGCTATTCTTGGCCGAGCCAAGCACGTCACCGAATCCGGCGAGCGGACGGTGCGGCGGCGGGAGAGAAACCAAGACGAGGCCCCCATGCTGAGCGCGGAAGAAAATCAGCGTTTCACACAGGTCGGTCGCGGCACGCCGATGGGCGAGCTGCTGCGCCGCTACTGGCATCCGGTCGGCTGCACCGACACCGTCACCAAGAAGCCGCAGCGCGTGAAGGTGCTCGGCGAGGAACTCGTGCTCTATCGCGGCGAGAGCGGTAAGGCGGTGCTGATGCAGGGACGCTGCGCGCATCGCAGCCTCGCGCTCGATTACGGCCGCGTCGAAGGCGATTGCCTGCGCTGTCCCTATCACGGCTGGCTCTACGACGCGCAAGGCCAATGTCTCGAGCAGCCGGCCGAGCCCGAAGGCAGCGGCTTCAAGGAAAAGATCAAGCTCGCCGCCTATCCAGTGGAGGAGCTGAGCGGCCTCGTCTTCGCCTATATGGGGCCGGCGCCGGCGCCGCTGCTGCCGCTCTACGACGTGCTGCTGATGGAAGACGGCGTCAAGGAAGTGCAGATCCAGAACGTCCACGCCAATTTCTTCAACCACGTCGAGAACATCGTCGATATCAGCCATCTCGCCTGGCTGCACGGCTATACCTTCCCGGCCTATGGCGGACGCAAGGTGACCTATCATTGGGAGCGCACGCCGTACGGTGCGAACAATGTGATGCTGGTCGACGGCATCGCAGACACGCACATCTCCTGCTACGGCTTTCCGACGATCAACCGCTTCGCGCTGCCGCCGGTCGATAAGAACGGCGAGCTGGTGCGCTCGATGATCTGGCGCGTGCCGGCGGACGAATCCTCGACCTTGCTCTATTTCGTGCGCTTCTATCCGAGCGATCAGCGCTCCTTCCACATCTCGAAGCGCGATGTGAAGCTCGGCGAATACGCGCCGCTCGCCAATGATTGGTGGGGCATCGACGTCAACGATCAGGATCGCATGGCGGTCGAGCAGCAGGGCGTGATCGCCGATCGCCCGAACGAGCATCTCGGCGTCTCCGATGGCGGCATCATCCAGATGCGCCAGATGATGCGCGAGAGCCTTGCCGCGATCGAGGCGGGCAAGGACCCGCTCTGCATCATCCGCGACCCGGCGCAGCAGAAGATCGTCTTCCCGCAGAAATCGACTATGATGGCGCAGAAGTCGAAAGACGCCGACTACTCGCTCGGCTTCATGGCGACGAAAGCGGCGGAGTAGCGCGAGAAGCCTGCGAAGGTCGGCGCGCAATCAGGCCCGCCAGGGGGAGAGACGATGCGCGTTCTGAAATCGATCCTGGCCGTTCTGGCGGTTCTTGCGCTGTTGTCCAGCGCAGCGCGCGCGGCCGATCACGTCAAATTCGGTGTCTTCAAAGCGTCGGCACGTCGCCGGTCTTCATCGCGCGAGGACAAGGGCTATTTCGCCGCGGAAGGGCTGGACGTCGAGCTGGTGTCGTTCACGGCGCAGGAGCCGCTCGTTCTCGGCATCGCCTCGGGCGATCTCGATTTCGGCGCGACGGCCTTCACGGGCGGTTTCTACAATCTCGCGGGGCAGGGCGTGCTGCGCTCGTCGGCGCTTTCATCCACGAAGCGCCGGGTTTTCAGGCCAACACGCTGATCGCCTCGAACCGCGCCTATGAGGCCGGGCTGAAGAACCGCCAAGGATCTCGCCAGTCATTCGGCCGGGGTGCCCGAGATCGGCAATCGCGTCGCAATACGCGCTCAGCCTCTGATCGCCGAGAAACACGGTATCGATCCGAATACGATCCGCTTCATGCCGATGGGCAGCAATCCGAATATCATCTCGGCCATCGTTGGCGGCCAGGCCGATATCGGTGTCGCGCCGATCAGCTTCGCGCGGCCGAGCCTGCAGAAGGGCGATGCCAAGCTTGTCGCCTATGTCGGCGATGAAACGCCCTGGCAGCTGGGTGGCGTGCTGACCTCGACCAAGACCGCGAACAATCGCGGCGATGTGGTCAGGCGTTTCCTTCGCGGTTACAAGAAAGGCGTTGACGATTACTACGATGCCTTCATCGCACCCGATGGAACGCGACGCGACGGGCCGACATGCGGACGAAGTCATCGCGATCGCCGACGAAATATACGGGCCTGTCGCCGGAGCAGGCGCGGATCGGCATCGCCTATTACGATCGCGCGGCGCGGCTCGATGTGAAAGACGTGCTGCGCCAGATCGCGTGGTACAAATCGCACGGCATGGTGAAGGGCGAGTTCGACCCGAAGAGCGTGATCGACATGCGCTATGTCGAGGCGTTACCGGAATAATGCGGGATCGGAACAGGGAGATGATGATGAGGACAAGCAGCTTTTGGTGCGTTGCGTCCTTGCCGCTGTTCGGCGGTGCCTGCTGCGGCGGAGACGACGCTCACCGTCGGCAAGGCCTCGCCGACCTCGGATGCGATCATTCCGGTGAATGTCGGCGACGAGCTCGGCATTTTCAAAAAGCACGGGCTCGATGTGACGATCGTCGAGCTTCGGGCGGCAGCAAGATGGCGCAGGCCGTGGCCGCCGGCAGCGTCGATATCGGCGACGGCGCCGGCAGCGAGATGGCTTTCGTCGCCAAGGGCGCGCCGATGATCGCGGTGTGCGAAGACACCGCGCCCGCGCCTTTCCTCTCGGTCGGCGTGCCGTGGGATTCGCCGATCAAATCGGTCGACGATCTCAAGGGCAAGCTGATCGGCGTCTCGAATTCCGGCTCGTTCAGCGATTGGTCCGCCCGCGTGCTCGCGCGCAAGAAGGGCTGGGGCGATGACGGCGTTAGGACCGTCGGCATCGGCAACGGTGTGGCGGCGGTGGGCGCGGCGCTCAAGACGCATCAGATCGACGCGATGATCACCGGCACGAATGTCTTCCTCGCCTTCGAGGAAAAGCAGGAAGCGCGGCTCGTGGCGCCGGTCTCGAGCTGGGAAGGCAACGTTGCCTCGGGCGCGCTCTATGCCTCGAACGAGATCATCGCCAAGAATCCCGAGGCGCTCCGTGCTTTCCTCGCCGGCTGGATCGAGACCGTCGACTATATGCGCGCGCATAAGGCGGAGACGGTGAAGATCGAAAGCACGGTCACGCGTTTCAGCGAGAGCGTCATGTCGCGCGAATACGATCTCGTCATCGGCATGTTCACGAAGGCTTGCCGCTTCGATGCCGAATCCCTCGCGGCGCTAAAGACGTCCTTCGCCGATCTGAAGCTGGTCGAGGGCAATCCCGATATGTCGAAGCTCTACACCCACGAATACCTGCCGAAATAAGCGCGACGGCTCAGACCCGCGCGCAGAATTCGGCAACGGCTGGCGGCGAAGATATCGGGTTGTTCCTGGATCGGCAGATGACCGCAGCGCGGCACGATGGTCAGCCGCGCGCCGCGCGATCGCCTTCGCCCATGTCTCGCCGTAGACCGGCGGAAATAGCCGGTCGTTCTCGCCCCAGACGATGTGCGTCGGAATACGGATGCGCGAGAGCCAGTGCTGCAATTGCGGATCGTGATTGCGATGCTGCCCAGCGAGCTTGGCGACGAGGCGCCGATTGGCTTGGTGCACGGCCTCGTTGCCCGACGCGAAGGCGCGCGCTCTCGCGTCGTCGGCCAGCTTCGGGTCGAAATAGGTGTCGCGGGTTATTTGCTCCTCGCTGACGAGCGAGGGATCGCGCGGCTCGATGCCCGGCACCTTGATGCCGGGCGCATCCATGAGCGTCAGCGAGGCGAGGCGGCTGGCATCGCGCACCGCCAGCTCGGCCGCGGTCCAGCCGCCGAGCGACAGGCCGACGAGATGGACTTGGCGCAGATCGAACATGGCGAGGAATTCGAGATAGAAATTCGCGAGATCCGCGATCGTCGCGAGCCAGTCCGGCGTCGGCGTGCCGCCGAAGCCCGGCGCTTGCGGGATGAACATCTCGAACTGCTCGGCGAGTTTCTGCATCGCCGGCAGGAAACGCGGCGAGCCGCCGCCGCCATGCAGCACCAGCATCGGCCGGCCGGCGCCGGCGCGTTTCATTTCGATCGACGCGCCGCACAGCGTGATCGTGGAATGGATCGGCTCAACCATGCGGCGATTGTCCGGAAGGATGACGGGCGTTGTCAATTGGCCTTCGTCGCCCTGGCCCGAAAGTGGTACGATTGCCGCCAAGCCCCCGGCCAAGAAAAAGAACCCCACAGGGCAGGGGCGCCGATCGCTGCATGACACGACAATTCGGGCGGCTTTAGTCGGAGGAAGCGCACCATGGTCACGAAATTGGAGAATGAGCGGCTGACGCGCGTGGGTCCGGGAACGCCGATGGGCGAGACTATGCGGCGCTATTGGATGCCGGCGCTGTTGTCCTGGGAATTGCCGGAGCCGGATTGCCCGCCGGTGCGGGTGAAGCTGCTCGGTGAGGCGCTCGTCGCCTTCCGCACGACGGATGGCCGCATCGGCTTGATCGAGGAATTCTGCCCGCATCGCCGCGCCTCGCTCTGGCTCGGCCGCAACGAGGAGAACGGGCTGCGCTGCGTCTATCACGGCTGGAAATTCGGCATCGACGGGCAATGCATCGATCAGATGAACGAGCCGCGCCAATTCGCCTCGAAGATCAAGACGACCGCCTATCCGACCTATGAGATGAGCGGCGTGATCTGGGCCTATATGGGCCCGCCCGAGAAGCAGCCGGCGCCGCCGAAATTCGAATGGACGCAAATGGCGCCGACGCATCGCGCCGTCAGCAGAGTGAAGGAAGAGTGCAACTGGCTGCAGGCGCTCGAAGGCGGCATCGACACCTCGCATTTCACCATCCTGCATCGCGCGCTGAAGAAGGATGCGAAGCAGCCCGGCATTACGCCCGACAATGTCGGCATTCAGGGCGGCGCGCCATCGCTCGAGGTCGATTTCACCGATTACGGCTATCGCTATTACGGCATCCGGCCGCTCGGCGAGAAGCTCTATGTCCGCGGCTATCACTTCGTCATGCCGTTCACGCAGCTTCGCCCGCCGGGCCCGGGCAAGGAGGAGGTCCACGGCCATTACTGGGTGCCGATGGACGACGAGAATTGCATCGTGTGGAATTTCTATCACAGCTATGGCGAGGAACCGATCGGCGATCGCGAGGTGTCGGATACGAGCGGCAATGCCTATGGCACGCATGTCGACACCAAGAACGGCTTCCGCTCGCTGCGCAATCGCGGCAACGATTGGGGCATCGACCGCGCGATGCAGAAGACCGAGACCTATACCGGCATCCCCGGCATCAACCAGCAGGACCGCGCCGTGCAGGAAAGCATGGGGCCGATCGTCGACCGCACGCGCGAGAATCTGGGGCCCGCCGACAAGGCCGTCGTCGCGACGCGCAAGCTCCTGCTCGAAGCGATGGAGACGGTCGAGCGCGGCGGCGATCCGCCGGGCGTCGGCACCGGCTATTACGAGGCGCGCGCTGCCGAGCTCGTGCTGCCGAAGGCCGGTAATTGGCGGAACGCGCTGCTGCCGAAGATGAATCCGAGCACGATCGGCAAGGCCAGCGGCGCCGCGCGCGTCGCCGAAGGCGCGCCGGCGCAGCGGACCTGAACCGCGTGGCTAAATTCGGCTTGTGGCTCGCGCTGGGGATTGTGGGGGCCGCGCTCGCCGCTGTCACGGCGCCGGCTGTTGCCGCGCCGGCCTCCGATGCCGATTGGGCGAAGATCGTCGCCGCGGCCAAGCAGGAGGGCAAGATCGTCATCTCGCATTTCACCGATGCGGGGATGGAGCCGGTGCTGCGGCAATTCGAGAAGGATTACGGCATCCGCGTCGAGGCGACCCCGGGCCGGCCCGACGCCGTGATCCCCAAAATCCTCACCGAGCAGCAGAACGGGCAATACAATTGGGATGTGCTGCTGCAGCCGGTGAACAATGTGCGGCTCGTGCTCGAGCCGGCGCATGGGCTGGAGCCGATCCTGCCGTTTCTCATACGCGCCGATGTCGATAACGACGCGCAATGGTATGGCGGCATCACCGCGCATGTGCCGATGGACCCGCCCTATGTCTTCTATGATGGGATCTCCAATCTCGCTGTCGGCATCGACGTCGATCGCGCCAAGGTCCCGGCTAGCGACATGAGCAACTGGCCCGACCTGCTGAAGCCCGAATGGAAAGGCAAGTTCGGCATCTACTATCCCGGCCGGCCGGCCAATCTCACGCTCGCGCTGACCTGCTACCGCCCGGCTTTCGACAGCGATGCTAAATGGGAAGACTATGTCCGCGCCTTCTTCGCGCAGCAGCCGACCGCGTCACCCGAATTCCGCACCGTCGCCGATTGGCTGGTGCAGGGACGCTTCGCGGTCACGGTCGGCGCCGAGGGCAGTTATCTCGAAAACCTGAAGAACAAGCTGAAGCGCAAGATCGAGGCGCCGGTCAGCCAGAATCTCTGCGGCTATCCGCCGACGGGCACGGGCCGCTCGGTGTCGATCCCGAAGAACCCGCCCGATCGCAACGCGACGATCGTGTTCGTGAACTGGTATCTCTCGAAAGAGGGACAGGATCTGGTGGTGCGCTCTTTCTCCGCGACCGGCGAGGCGAGCGTCAGCCGCCGCAAGGATGCGTCGAACCCCGATCCCGATTTGCAGAAGAAGGTGCTCGCGGGCTTCGATTCCGGCTGGCTCCAGGGCAAAGGCATGATGACCGACAGCGATGAAGGCTTGCGCCTCCAGCGCAAGGTCATCGAGATCGCGCGCCAGGCGGGATACTGAACTTTGTCAGAAAGTGCCACGACGTCATTGCGAGGAGGCCGAAGGCCGACGTGGCAATCCAGGAAATCGAGACTCGATACTGATTTCTGGATCGCCACGGCCGCTTCGCGGCCTCGCGATGACGAAAAAAGAGAGCTTTTCGACAAGCTGCTCGATCGGGCGAGGTAAAGCACGCATGACTTCGGCGGCGCTCGAACGCGGAGTGGTAGCAGCGCCGGCGCGGCGCTGGTCGCTCTCGCCGCGCGCGTTGCTCTTCGCGATCGTGCTCGCCCTCGTCGCATTCTTCGTCCTCTATCCGCTCGGCTTTCTCGTCTTTGCCAGTTTGCAGGTCGGGCCTTACGGCCAGGCGACGGCGTTCGGTTTCGGCAATTGGGTCTCGGCGCTGACCGATCCCAATCTCCGCAACGCGATCGTCAACACGCTGACGCTGACCGTGACGCGGCAGGGCATCGCTTTCATCGTCGCCATCGGTCTCGCCTGGCTGCTGGCGCGCACCAATCTGCCGGGCCGCAACTGGCTCGAATTCGGCTTCTGGATTTCGTTCTTCCTGCCGACCTTGCCGGTGCTCGTCGGCTGGATCTTCCTGCTCGACAGCCATAGCGGCTTGATCAACCGCCTCATCCTCGCGCTCGGCTGGGCGAGCGAGCCGCCTTTCGACATCTATTCCTGGTGGGGCATCGTCTTCGTGCATTTGATGACGAACACGCTCGCCGTGCAGGTGATGCTGTTCACACCCGCCTTCCGCAACATCGATTCATCGATTCTGGAGATGGCCCGCATTGCGGGCTGCGGTACGTTGGGAATCCTTTGGCGCATCATCCTGCCGGTGCTGGCGCCGACGATCCTCGTCGTCGTTCTGCTCGGCACGATCCGCTCGCTCGAAGCCTTCGAGATCGAGCTCATCCTCGGCCCGCCGGCCAAGATCGCCGTGTTCAGCACCGCGATTTACAGCCATGTTTTCGATTCGCCGCCGACCTATGGCGCAGCCTTCGCGCTGAGCATCGCCGGCATCGCGCTGATGGCGCCCTTCGTCGCCGCGCAGCAGATGATCGCGCGGCGCCGCGCCCGCGCGACCGTCGCCGGAAAATTCTCCGCGCGTATTGCCGATCTCGGCCGCTGGCGCTGGCCGTGTTTCGCGCTCATCCTGCTGCTGCTCGGCGCGATGACCTTGCTGCCGGTGATCTTCATGCTGCTTGGCAGCTTCATGGAGGTGTTCGGCTATTTCGATGTCCCGGACGGCGCTTTCACCACCGCGCATTGGGCGAGCGTGCTGCGGGATCCGCTCTTCCTCGGCTCGCTCCGGGACACGCTCGTCGTCGCGGTCTCGGCGGCGGTCTTGTCGATGCTGCTCTTTCCGCCGATCGCCTATCTCGTCGTGCGCACGCGCTATCTCGGCCGCGGCACGCTCGACTTCCTCACCTGGCTGCCGACGACGGTGCCCGGCATCGTGATCGGCCTCGCGCTGCTCTGGGTGTTCTTGAAGACGCCCGGCCTCCAGCAGATTTACGGCCATCCGATCGGCCTCGTGCTGGCCTTCACCCTTGCCGGCATGGCGCTCGGCGTGCAGATCATCAAGGCGGCGATCATGCAGCTCTCGCCCGAGCTGGAGGAGGCGGCCCAGGCCGGCGGGGCGACCTGGCTCACGACGATGCGCAAGATCGTCGTGCCGATGATCGCGCCGGCGGTGGCGGTGGTCGGCATCCTCGAATTCGTCGCGGCGACGCGCGGCGTCAGCACGGCGGTGCTGCTGTCATCGCATGCAACGCAAACTCTCGCCGTGTTTCAGCTCAAATATATCGAGGCCGGCGATCTCGAGACCGCGAGCGTCGTCGGCATCGTGCTTCTGGCGCTCAGCACCGGCGTCGCCCTGATCGGCCGCTTCTTCGGGCTGCGCTTCGGTCTCGGCGAGCGTTAGAGCACGATCGTTTCGAAAAGAAGCATCCCTGCTTCTTTTCGAAACGCGAAATCGTGCTCTCAATTCAAAATCTAAGCGCGGCTATTCGAACGTGATCAGATCGGAGCGGCTCAAAGTCGAGGTCTTCGGCTTGAGCGGCTGGTTGGTCGGGTTCGCGGCATTCTGGTTGAGGATTGCGTAAACGCCGATCGGAATCTCGTATTCGGTCGGGGCGCTGGTCGTGTCGGCGGGAACGACCACGGTGTAGCCGCGCAAGGTTGCGCCGACCGAGGTGTAGAGGATCGAGCCGCTGACCTTCCAGCCGGTGAGGATGACGGTCGTGATGCCCTTCGCCTTCAGCACATTGTCGAGCTCGGTCGAGTAGAACCGGTCCTGGCCCTTCGACGGGATCAGCGGATCGCCCGAGGCCGGCGTCACTTCCGGCATCCATTTCGACATATTCGCGTCCTGCGTCGAATAGACGACCAGCATCCCGGCTTTGCGGGCGCGCGCCAGCAGCTCCTTGAGCTTTGGCGCCATGCCGTTGGCGCAGGTCGGCTGCGCCTTGCAGATCGGCTCGACCACGTCGGAAACGAAAAGCGCCGTCGTCGCGGGCTTCAGCGACACGGCGACGGGGGCGGGCGGCGCGGGCATCTGCACCGAGATCATCGGCGGGCCGCCGGCTCCGGTTGGCGCGCCGGATTGCGCCGCGGCGCTGGTCGCGCCGATCGCCAAGGCGAGGCCGCTCAACAGCATCTCTCTCATTCCGGTCATCGTCTTCCTCCCCTTTGCGATTGATGGCGAAGCATAAGCGCGATGCCAGCGATTGGGGAAGTAAGCGGCCGAGCAATTGCGCGTGATCGAATGATGTGCCCGGAACAGGATGCTATGCGATAACGCCGCGTGCTTACTTGGCGCGGCGCAATAGCGAGCGAACGGTTTCCGCCGCCCAATCTCCGAGACGACTGATCGTATCGCCAACTGCTTCGGCCAGCGCGGTTCAGTGCCGCATCGATTTTATTGCGTTTCCGCATGGTCGAAGCGTCGTTGGGCATGAGCGCTTTGATGCGGCTAAATCAAGGTCAATTCAGGAGGAGGCTGGAAAACGCGCCGGGCTCGGCGGTCGCCGCGACTAGCGTCGCGGCCCGAGGAGACGAACGAATTCACCTTGAATGAAGGGGTAGCAATCGCACGATGCGGCTTCGAGCCCCGCGCGATCGACGATCGTCAGGGTGCCGTGATTATAGGTGATCAACCCGTCGGCTTGGAAAGCCTGTGCGGCGATGGTGACGCCGGGCCGCCTGACGCCGAGCATCATTGCCAAGAATTCCTGTGTCATCGGGAAGGTGTCGGTCCCGGCCCGGTCATGCGCCGAGAGCAGCCAACGCGCGAAGCGCTGCTCCAGCAGGTGCAGCCGATTGCAGGCGGCGGTTTGCGCGGCCGTCGTCAAGATCATTTGGCTATAGCGCAGCAGCAATCCGAGCAAAGCGGGATTCGCCTGCGCTTCGCGCCTCAGTATAGCCGCTGTCGTCCGCAGCGCGCCGCCCGATAGCTGGACCACGGCCGGGTGCGATGGACGGTCATCGCCCAAGATGGACGAGACGTTGAACATCCCTTCCTTGCCGACCATGCCGATCTCGACCGAGAGGCCGTTTCCCACGCCGGCGATCATCGAGATGAGGCCGCTGGTCGGGAAAAACACATGCTCCGCGATGGCGCCGGCCTCATGGACGACCTGATTGGAATCCAGCGCGACGGTTTCCAGGCGAAACCGTTCGCAGACCTCCGCGGGCAGCCTGTCGAGAAGATGGTTTCCGGAGAGGATGTTACGTAATGATCGCGGCGACATGAGCGCCTTCCCAAGCCATGAAGGCGGGAGCGCTCGCATCTCTCAGCCGCCCGAGCCTCGAAGGGCCGATACGGGCGATAGCGATGATATGGGCCCGAGACGCCGTTGGCACAATGGCCGGCGGATAGTCTCGGCCAAGCTTGCAATTTGTACGACTACGCACATTCAGTGTTGTTGCGAACAAAGTGGGGGGGGGTATACTTTGACATCGCTGGCTTCGATCCTTCGGGCGCCGGCGGCTGAGAGACAACGCCTGCCCCCTCGAAGAGGGGTTGCGCGCGCTCCCCCCTTAAAGGAGGTGGTGCCTATGCACCAGTCCCTACAGGAATCCGTGCCTGTCCTCCGCAGTACCGCGGGCCGAATCCTCGTGGTCGACGACGACGATGCTTTATCCTACGCGCTGGCGAAAATTCTTGCCGTCGAGGGTTACGACGTTGCCCTAGCGCATGACTATCGCGACGCGCTCGGGATTCTGGAGGACGGCGGCCCGGTCCATCTTCTGCTCAGCGATCTCCGGCTTCCCGGTGTGAACGGTTTCGCGCTCGCCCGCATGGCACGGATGCGGCACCACGATCTCAAGGTCGTCTACATGACGGGATATGACGACTTCCCGGCGACCGAGGCGCTGGGTCCGGTCATGCGCAAACCGATCGATCAAGACGCGCTGCTGCGTACGATTCACGAGACGCTCACCGGCGTTTGATTGAGGAAGAGAAAAGGATCGTATGCCGCATATCCCCGTTCTTCCGCCCGAGCAAGCATCCAAGGAAAGCAACGCGGTCTACGAGGAATTTTATCGCCGGATGTCTTTCCCGGCGGCGCCGAACTTCATCATGACACAGGGCCATTCCCACACCGCGGCGCGCGGGACGTGGGAGCTCGTGCGCAACGTCCTCGTCAACGGCGAGATTCCGCGCTGGAAAAAAGAGCTGATCTTCGTCGCCATATCGAATGACCGGCAGTGCCAATACTGCAAGGCCGCGCACATCGCGTGCTGCCGGATGCTTGGGGTCAGCCCCAGCCTAATCGAGCAGATGGTGCGCGACGTGGCGGCAATTCCCGATCCGGTGCTGCGCGACATGGTGCAGTTTTCGGTGAAGTGCGCGCGCGACCCGCAAAGCCTCGAGAAAGCCGACTACGATGTGTTGACGCGACACGGTCTCAACCAGTCGACGATCGTCGAACTCGTTGCGATGTCCGCCCTCGCGGTCTATGCGAACATCATGGCGGACGCGACCGCGATGGAACCGGACGGAATGTTCACGTCGCTATAGCCGGGACGGCGCTCCCGTTTGTCGCGACGCTCCAAATCCTCGGCCCGTGCGATGAGTGCTTGCGACGCATGCTCGTCTGTCTCGTCCGCTGCCCCGATCCCCCTTCGTTAGGGCGCCGCGAATCGGCGATGCCGCGCACTCGACCTGGTTGACGACCATCGCGGCGCTACGTACCGCGCCGTCTACACTCCGGGGATTGCCGGTAACCCTCATGTGCTTCACGCGTTCCAGAAGAAATCGAAGTCCGGGATAAAGACACCCAAACCGGCTGTCGAGTTGATCGAGCGTCGATTGAAAGCGCTGCTGAGGCGCTACCGCGAAAGGAGCTGACGATATGGGCCGGACATCAACGCACCGTGGCATTGAGAATGTGCTGTTCGATATAGGCTTGCCGGATGCGGAAGAACTTTCGGCGAAAGTGATTCTGCCAAGAAAATCAACGACATCTTCGGTCGCCGCGCCCTTACCCAAACCGCAGCGGCCGATTTTCCCGGTATCCCGCAGCCGAAAATATCCGCGATCGGCACTACAAAATCGGCACTACAAAATACGGGGCATTTCGTTGGAGCGCCTGATGCAGGCGCTGACGGCGCTGGGCCAAAACGTCGAGATCGTCGTTACGCCGTCGAAGAAGAAATCCGCCGCGCGTATCGCCGTGGCAGCGTAAGGCACGAACAGTCGCGCACGCGACCGGTGTGCGTTCTAATCTACTCGACGGCTCTCGAAATCGCGCTAATCTTCGCTCATGATGATGCACCGCTGCCAAGAATCTCGCTCGTGCCGTTCTCGTCATTGCCTTCGCCGCGGCGTCGATGCCGTCGCCGACATCGGCTGAGACAGCGCTCACGGTCGGCAAAGCCTCGAACGATTCCGACTCGATCATCCCGGTCAATGTCGGCGACCAGCTCGGCTTTTTCAAAAAACGCGGGCTCGAGCTCAAGATCGTCGATTTCGAAGGCGGCGGCAAAATGATCCAGGCCATGGCCGCGCACAGCATCGATATCGGTATCGGCGCCGGCATTCAGATGGCGTTCATCGTCAAAGGCGTGCCGATGATGGCGGTGTGCGAGAGCACGACGACACTGCCCTATTTCAGCTTCGGTGTGCCGGCGGATTCGCCGGCCAAGACGATGGCCGATCTCAAAGGCAGGAAGATCGGTGTGTCCACGATCGGCTCGCTCAACGATTGGCTGGCGACGGAATTCGACCGCACCCAAGGTTGGGGGCCGGGCGGCACGACCCATGTGGCGATCGGCAGCAACTTCCCCGCGATCGTCGCGGCTTTTCGCGCGCACCAGATCGATACCTATGTGGGCGGCACGACGACCTTCCTCGGCATGGAGGAAAATGGGGTCGGCCGGCTGCTCTTTCCCGTGACCGCTTACGAAGGCAGCGTCGCATCGGGCGCGATCTTTGCCGCGAACGAGCTGATCGCGAGCCAATCCCGAGGCGATCCGCGCCTTCCTCGCCGGCTGGCTCGAGACCACGAACTTTCATCCGCACGCACAAGGCAGAGGCGGTGCCGCTCATGGCCGGCATCACCCATTTCTCGCAGAGCGTGACCTCTCGCGACTACGACATCGTGAAGGACATGTATTCGAAGGATTGCCGCTTCGATAAGCCGGCGCTCGAGACGCTCAAGCGCTCCTTCATCGAGCTGAAAACCCTGGATACGCCGCCGGACATGTCGACGCTCTACACCGAGGCTTATGTGCCGAAGTGATCGGGCGAAGCTGCGTGAGCGACCTTGGCAAGCATCACGCCGCTCTTTATACCCCGCCTGCATGAGGATTCTCTTCGTCACGGCGACGCGAATCGGCGATGCCGTGTTGTCGACCGGGGTGCTGTCGCATCTGCTCGATCGCTATCCCGGCGCTCGCCTCACCATCGCCGCCGGGCGCGATGCCGCGCCGCTTTTCGCCGATGTGCCGGGGCTTGAGCGCATCATCACCATCGAGAAGCAGCGCTGGCGGATGCATTGGCTCGGGCTTTATCGCGCGGTGGCATCGAAACGCTGGGATGTCGTCGGTCGATCTGCGCGCCTCGGCGCTCGCTTATCTGCTCTGGGCGAAGCGGCGCTACATCGCGCAGAAGCGCCAGGTCGGCGAGCATCGCGTCAAGCAGATGGCGCGCATCTTGGGGCTCGATCCGCCGCCATCGCCGCGTTTGTGGATCGCACCCGCGCGCGAGGCCGAAGCCGCGAGCCTCGTGCCGCAGGGCGCCCCGGTGCTGGCGATCGGCCCGGCCGCGAATTGGCGCGGCAAGGAATGGCGCGCCGAGCGTTTCGCCGAGCTGGCGCAGCGTTTGACCGCGCCCGGCGGGCTCTTTCCGGGCGCGCGCGTCGCCGTGATGGCGGCCGCGCATGAGCGGCCGCAAGCCATGCCGCTGATCGATGCGCTCGGCCCGCGCGCCATCGATCTCGTCGGCAAGATTCGATCTCCTGACGGTGGCCGCGGTGATCAAGCGCAGCTGCGCTTTTCATCGGCAACGATACCGGCCTCATGCATCTCGCCGCGGCGACCGGCACGCCGACGCTCGGTCTCTTCGGGCCGAGCCCGATCGATCAATATTCGCCCTGGGGACCGCACACGGCTGTCGTCTCGACCGCGATCCCGCATACGCGATCTCATTCCGCCGGATTTCGATCGCCTCACCACCGACACGCTGATGGACAGTCTCAGCGTCGACATGGCCGAGGAAGCCGCGCGCCGGCTCTGGGCGCGCGTCGCCGGCAAGGCCGCGTGAGCGATGGCGCATGTCGTGATGACCGATGACGGTATCGAATTCGACGGCATGAGCCCGATGCGCGGGCCGCTCGGCGGCGCGGAGGCGGCCTTCCTGACGGCGGCGGAAGCGCTCGCCGCGCGCGGCCATCGCGTCGAAGTGCGCAATCGTTGCGCCGCGCCGCTCGATCACAACGGCGTCGCCTGGGCGCCGCTCGATAGCGGCGTGCCCGCGCGCTGCGATCTCTATATCGCCAATCGCGAGCGATCATCTCATCGGCCTCGCGCCGCAGGCGCGCCGGCGCGCTTTCTGGATTCACAATCCCGGCCGCTATCTGCGCAAATCTCGCTATGTCGGCGCGCTGCTGGCGCCATCGGCCGGCGATCATCACCACCGGCCGCTATCACGAATCGCACGGTGCCGCGCTGGATGCCGAGCGGCGGCCGTGTGCTCGATCCCGTATGCGATCCCGGACGCCTTTCGTCACGCGCCGCCGCTCGCCGAAGCGCCGCCGCCGCGCGCGATCTTCACCTCGAACCCGCTGCGCGGTCTCGATTGGCTGCTCGATCAGTGGGCGAGGCGCATCCATCCGGCGCTGCCGCAGGCCGAGCTGCATCTCTATTGCGGGCCGTCGGTCTATGGCGCGGTCGGCGAGGCGAAAGCCGCGCCGATGCGTGAGGTACTGGCGCGCGCCGAGGAACTCGCGGGCAAAGGCGTGCGGCTGTTCGCGCCGCTGCCGCGCGCCGGTCTCATCGCGGCGCTGCGCCAGAGCCGCGTGATGCTCTATCGCGGCGACGAGAACGAGACCTTCTGCATGGCCGTCGCCGAGGCCCAGGCGCTCGGCGTGCCGGCGGTGGTGCAGCCGCTCGGCTCGCTGCCCGAACGCGTGCAGGACGGCGTCACCGGCTTTGTCGCCAGCGATGAGGAAAGCTTCGCGCGGCAGGCGATCACTTCGCTCTCGCGACGATGCGCTGTGGCGGCAACAGCACGAGGCGGCGCTGCGGCTGCAAAAGGGCCTTGGCGTGGACGACGTGGCGCGGCGTTTCGAGGCGGTCGGTGCCGAAGAGGCGACGACGGCATGACGCGCATCCTGCAAGCCATGGCCGGCGCGCCGCATGGCGGGGCGGAGGCTTTCTTCGAGCGGCTGGCGATCGCGCTGCATCATGCCGGCGAAGACGCAAGAGCTCGTCATTCGCCGCGAGCCGAGCCGCGCGGCGCGGCTGCGCGCCGTGGGGCTGCCGGTCGAGGAGCTGCGCTTTCGGCCGCGCGCTCGATTTCGTCAGCGCACGGCGCTTTGCCGCTATCGCGCGTAAATTCGAGCCGCGCGTCGTGCTGACCTGGATGAGCCGCGCGACGATCTATTGCCCGCGCGGCGATTTCGTCCATGTCGCGCGGCTCGGCGGCTATTACGATCTGCGTTACTACAAGAATTGCGATCATCTCATCGGCAATACGCGCGCGCTCACGCAATGGATGGTGCAGGAAGGCTGGCCCGAGAGCCGCGCGCATTATGTGCCGAATTTCGCCGAGCTCGCGCCCGCGCCGCCGGTGCCGCGCGCCAGCCTCGATACGCCCGCCGATGCGCCGCTCGCCATTGCGCTGGGCCGGCTGCATCCGAACAAAGGCTTCGATGTGCTGCTCGCCGCGGCGGCGAAAGTGCCGGGGCTTTATCTCTGGCTCGCGGGCGAGGGCGCGCTGCGCGCCGCGTTGCGGCGTCAGGCGGCATCGCTCGGTATCGAGAATCGCGTGCGCTTTCTCGGCTGGCGCCAGGATGTCGGCGCGCTGCTCGCCGCGGCCGATATGCTCGTCTGCTCCTCACGGCGCGAGCCGCTCGGCAACACGATCATCGAGGCGTGGGCGGCGCGCAAGCCCGTCGTCGCTTGCGCCGCGTCCGGCCCCGCCGAGCTGATCGAGCGACGGCGAGACCGGGCTGCTGGTGCCCGTCGACGACGTTGACGCGCTGGCGGAGGCGATGCGCGGTCTCGTCCAGGATAAAGCACGCGCCCGGGCGCTCGCCGAAGCGGGCCATGCCGTGTTCGAGGCGCAATTCAGCGAGCCGCGCGTCGTCGCACGCTATCGCGATTTCCTTGCCACGGTGACGCGCTGATGTGCGGTATCGCCGGCATGATGAGCGTCAACGGCGAGGTGCCGTCGCGCCAGCGGCTGCAGGCGATGGAGAAAGCGCTGCGCCATCGCGGCCCCGACGGCAACGGGCATTACAGCTCGGGCGATGTCGGCATGGTGCAGACGCGGCTCGCGATCATCGATCTCGCGACCGGCGACCAGCCGCTTTACGAGCCCGGCGGCGCCGCGCTGGTGGCCAATGGCGAGATCTATAATTATCTCGAGCTGCACGCCGAGGTGCCGACAGGCGAAATTCGCCACCGGCTCGGATTGCGAGCTGCCGCTGCATCTCTATCGCCGCAATTCGGCCTCGATTTCCCGAAGCATCTGCGCGGCATGTATGCGATCGCGCTGCACGATCCCGCGGCGGGCCGGCTGGTGCTTGCGCGCGATCCTTTCGGCATCAAGCCGCTTTATTATGCCGAGACCGCGCAAGGCCTCGTCTTCGCCTCGGAGCCGCAGAGCCATCCTCGCCGTCGGCGTGCGTGCCGGTCGAGCTGGTGCGCCAATCGCGCAACGAGTTGCTGCAGCTGCAATTCACCACCGGCCGCGACACGATCTTCGCGGGCATCGAACGCGTGCTGCCGGGCGAGACGCTCGTCGTCACCAAGGGCCGCATCGTCGAGCGGCGCCACATCGAGGCGCTGCCCGCATGCCGCGATCGATACCGATCGGCGAAGACGGCGGCGCTGGCGGAATTCGATCGCGTCTTCGACGACAGCGTGAGCCGTGCATCAGCGCTCCGACGTGCCTTACGGCATGTTCCTCTCGGGCGGCATCGATTCCGCGGCGGTGCTGGCGATGATGGCGCGGCTCAACGAGCGGCCGGTGCAAAGCCTTCACCATCGGCTTTTCCAGCACGACGGCGAGCGATGAGCGCGAAGCGGCGCGCGCCGTCGCGCACGGCACTCGGCGCCGAGCATGTCGAGGTCGATTTCCGCGAAGGCGATTTCTGGACGCTCTTGCCGGAGATCGCGCGCGCGATCGACGATCCGGCCGCCGATTACGCGATCCTGCCGACCTATAAGCTCGCCGCGACCGCGCGCGAGGCCGGGCTGAAGGTGATCCTCACCGGCGAGGGCGGCGACGAGCTCTTCGCCGGCTATGGCCGCTATCGCAGCGTCGGCCGGCCGTGGTGGGCGGGCGGCAAGCTGCTGCGCGCGCGCGGCAATCTCGACAAGCTCGGCATTCTGCGCGGCGATCTTGCCGGCTGGCGCGACGGCATCGCGGCGGCGGAGCTCACTGCGCGCAAGACGGCGCGCGCACGCGGCTGCAAGTGGCGCAGGCGACCGATTGCGCCGATTGGCTGCCCAACGATCTGCTCACCAAGCTCGATCGCTGCCTGATGGCGCATGGCGTCGAAGGCCGCACGCCGTTCCTCGATCCGGTCGTGGCGGCAGTTCGCCTTCCGCTTGCCCGACGAGCTGAAGGTGCGCGGCGGCCTCGGCAAATATCTGCTGCGGCGCTGGCTCGCGAGCGCAGTCGCACGCAGCCGACGCCGATGGCGAAGAAGCGCGGCTTCACCGTGCCGGTCGGCGAATGGATCGCGCGGCGCGGCGCGCAGCTTAGGTCCTTGGTCGCGTCGCAGACCGGCGTGCGCGAGATCTGCGTCGAGGGCAGCGTCGAGAAGCTTTTCATCGCCGCGGCGGCAGAACGCGCCGGCTTCGCCGCCTGGACCTTGCTGTTCTACGCGCTCTGGCACCGCCATCATATCCAGCGCCTGCCGCCGGCGCCCGACGTGTTCGCCGCGCTCGCGGGCTAGTTTATCCGATCATGGTCTAGGGCCGTCGCTTTTATCTAAAATCACCGGCAATCGCGACGCGGCGGTGAAGATCGCTTTAATTTTTGCGGCGCTAGTCTTGTCGGTATGAGCGATGCCTCTGGCCCGCCGGGCACGATGCTGCGCCGCGCGTTCATGCTGCTGATCGGCTGCAGCGCCGCGGCTTATATGCTTCCGCGCTATCTCGAAAGCACGGATTCCGCCGACGGCACCGGCGCTTTGACCGTGCCCTCGACGCCGCGCCCGCCGGGTCCCCGCTCCGATGGTATCCCCGTCGCCGAGCCGCCGGCGAGCGAGAGCTTTCGCGCGCAGCAGGGCAATCAGTTCTATGTGACCGGTTCGGTCAACGGCAATTCGGTCCGTTTCCTTGTCGATACCGGCGCGACTTGGGTTGTGCTGACGCAGGACGATGCGAAGCTGCTCGGCTTCAATCTCGCGAACCTGAAATGGGATAGGCGGACGACCACCGCGAACGGCGACGCCATGAACGCGGCGGTCACGCTGGGCGACGTCCGCCTCGGCCGCATCGTCGAATACAACGTGCCGGCCATCATCATGCGCCAAGGCGGCGTCTCGCTGTTGGGCATGTCCTTCCTGTCGCGCCTCCGCTCCTGGCAGATCAGCAACGGCGTTTTGACCATCGCGTCCTGATGGTCGGACGGCTACTCTCGGTCCCGGAACGGGATGGGGAGGGAGCCGTTGGTGAAGCCGTTTCGCTTGGCCGGGATCGCTCTGGCGCTGCTGCTCGTCGCGCCCTCGGTGCGCGCCGCCGATAAAGTCACCGTCACCTATGCGAGTTTCGACGCGCTCTACGCGCCCTATTTCCTCGCGCGCGATCACGGCTATTTCGCCGGCCAGGATATCGATGTCGAGCTGATGCAGGCGGGCGGCGGCACCGCGACGCCGGCGCTCATCTCGAACAGTGTGCAGTTCAGCTCGTCCTCGGGCTCGGCGATCACCGCGATCCTCCGCGGCGCGAAGCTCAAAGTGATCATGACGCTCGCCGTGTCGCTGCCGTGGAAACTCTGGGCGACCAGTCCCGCGATCAAGACGCTCGCCGATCTGAAGGGCCAGCCGGTCGGCGTCGAGACCACCGGCGGACTCGACGAGCTGGCGATGCGCGCGGCGCTGATGAAGGCCGGCCTGCCGCAGGATTATGTCGCCTACAATCCCGTCGGCGTCGGCGGGGCGCAGCGCATCGCGATCATGGAGCATGCCGCGCTGCCGGCGATCTTCCTGTCCTATATCGAGGAGCGCATCGCGCGCCAGCGCGGCGCCCTTGCGCACGGCCACGTGCTGATCGATTTTCCGCACGATCTGAAGATGCCGTATAACGGTCTCGCGACCAGCCAGGCGCTGATCGACGGCAATCCCGGGCTGGTCAAGCGCTTCGTCACCGCCGTCGTCATGGGGATGCGCGAGATGAAGGCCGATCGCAAGGCGACGCTGGCCGCGATGGAGGCCTATGCGAAGAACACGAGCCCGGAGACGCTGAGCGAGGCGCTCGACGATACGACGCCGACGGTGCTGCAAAAGGCCGAGGCGACGCCGGAGGAGCGGCAAATTCGATCTGAAGCTGCGCGGCTCGATGCTGAAACTCCCGGACAGCGCGTTGCCGCCGCTCGATCGGGTCTATGATTATTCCTTCGTCGAGCAGGCGATCGCCACGCTCGACAAGAGCGGCTGGAAGCCGGGGAAATAGAAGATGCCGATTGCCATGACCGATCTCCATACGCGCTTTCTGGCGCAAGCCTTCGAGGACGAGGCGCCGCCGCTGGTCGGCACGGCGTCGAGCGACGGCGATCCGCAGGTCAGCCCGAAAGGCACGCTTGCCGTGCTCGATCCCGAGACGCTCTGCTTCTGGGAGCGCAGCTATCGCGGCTCCTTTCACGCGATCGAGGAGAATCCGAAGATCGTCGTTTATTGCCGCAACCCGAAGCGCGCCAAGGAATTACCCTTCCGCAACGGCGCGCTGCGCTTTCGCGGCATGGCGCGCGTCGCGACGGACGAGGCGACGCGGCAGCGCGTCTGGGATCTCTCGCCCAAGGCGGAGCAGGCGCGCGATCCCGAGAAGAACGGCGTCGCGATCCTCATCCGCGTCGACCTGATTGAAGATTTGGCCGGGCAGGCCATCATGAAGCGCGAATAAGCACCGCTCATCGAGAGCGGGCCGGGAGAAGCGAGATGAGGATGGTCCGTCTTAGCATCGCTTTGTTTTTGTTGGTCGTCTTCGCAGGCGGCGTCGTGCCGGCCGACGCCGCCGATCACGCCAAGATCGGCGTCGTCAAATCGACGCTTTCGGCGCCGCTTTATGTCGCCGCCGCGAAGGGCTTCTTCGCGGAGGAGAATATCGATCCCGAGATCGTCTTCTTCGAGGCGGCGCAGCCGATCTTCGTCGCCGTCGTCTCCGGCGATCTCGATGTCGGTGTCAGCGGCGTCACCGGCGGCTTCTATCAACTCGCGGGGCAAGGTCAGCTCCGCATCATCGCGGCGCATTCGCGCGAGGTGCCGGGCTTCAACGGCTACGGCATCTTCGTCTCGATGCCGGCTTACGAGGCCGGGCTCAGGTCCTTGAAGGATATCGGCGGGCATAGCGCCGCCATCAACACGATCGGCTCGTCCTTCCACTACAGCATCGCGCTGATCGCCGAAAAATACGGCATCGACATGACGACCATCGCCCTGAAGCCGCTGCAGCAGAACACGGCGATCACCTCGGCGCTCGCCGGCGGCACGGTCGATTTCGCGATCGTCTCCAATGTCTACGGCCTCGCCCCGGTCGCCAAAGGCCAGGCCAAGGTGCTCGGCTGGGTCGGTGACGAGACGCCGTGGCAATTGGGCGTCGCCGCGGTCACGCCCAAGACCGCCGATACGCGCGTCGATTTCGTCGAGCGCTTCCTCAAAGCCTATCGCAAGGGCGCGCGGTTCTATCACGACGCGGTCACCGGCCCCGACGAGCGCGAGCATCTGAATGCGGGCGCCGATGAGGTGATCGCGATCATCGCCAAAGCGATCGGCCAGACGCCGGACGAGGTGAAGCCCGCGATCGCCTATGCCGATCCCGAGGAACGGCTCGACGTGAAGGACATCCTGCACCAGATCGGCTGGTACAAGGAGCAGGGTATGATCAAGGTCGAAGTCGACAGCGATACGGTCATCGACAAGCGCTATGTCATTCCGCTGCCGACGAAATAGAATGGGCGAGGACGCCTAGGAGCGGAAAGGAGCGCGGCATGGACACCGTTACCGCGACCCGTCTCGATATTCGCAAGCTGCACCCGACCACCGGCGCCGAGGTGATGGGGCTCGATCTGCGCCGGCCGATCGATCCCGCCACCGCGGCGGCGCTGCGCCAGGCGTGGTACGGCCACGGCGTGTTGCTGCTGCGCGGCCAGGCGCTCAGCGACGAGCAGCAGGTCGCTTATGCCGAAGTGTTCGGGCCGCCGATGCCGGCGCATGCGACGCGCCGGCTGGACGGCCGGCCGCAATCGATCATGCTCATCTCCAACATCCGCGAGAACGGCAAGCCGATCGGCGCGCTGCCCGATGGCGAGATGTTCTTCCATTCCGACCTTTGCTACATCGAGCATCCGGTCGTCGGCACGATGCTCTACGGCGTCGAAGTGCCCTCGGTCGGCGGCAACACGCTCTTTGCCGATCAGTATGCCGCTTACGAGACGCTGCCTGCGGCGATGAAAGCGACGATCGATCCGCTCCGCGCCACCAACCGCTACGAGATCGGCTACGACGTCACCATCCGTCGCGGCCGCGCTTCGCCCGACGCGCCCGCCTGGACGCATCCGATGGTGCGCATTCATCCGCAGACCGGCCGCAAAGCGCTCTAAGTCAATCGCCTGATGACGCACGACATCGAAGGCATGAGCCAAGACGAGGCCGAGGCGCTGTTGAAGCAGCTCTACGATCACCAGGAGCAGAAGCGCTTCGTCTACGAGCATCAATGGCGGCCGGGCGATGTCATCCTCTGGGACAATCGCTGCACGCTGCACGCGCGCACCGATTTCAGCCCGAGCGAGCGCCGCCTCTTGCGCCGCATCACCATCGCGAAAGATATCGACGCGTAAGATGTTGTTTATCTCGTCATGCCCGGCCTTGTGCCGGGCATCCACGTCTTAGAACAAACTCGTGGGTGGCCGGGACAAGCCCGGCCATGACGTTGAAAGTTAAGGGCAGGACTTCGCGCGGCGAGGAGCATTCGCTAATCTGCCGTCGAAGAAATTCGGGGAATCATGGCCGAGGAAACCGCAAAGCCGTCGCGCGTCAAGGCGCTGGCCGCGAAGATCACGAAAAGCGACCCGAGCAGCGGACCGCCGCCGAAATGGGTCGGCTATGTCGCGCTCTTGACCGGCATCCTCGCCGGTCTCGCCGGCTTCTTGACGGTGCGCGCGACGACGCTCACCAACAACGCGATCTACGAGAGCAACCAGGCGATCCTGGCGCAGGCGCAATCATCCGATGCGTGGAACGAATATCAGGCCGACAGCATCAAGGCGCGCATCATCGAGACCCAGATCGGCGTCAATCCCGGCCTCGATGCGCCAAGCCGCGCGGCGCTCGAGGCGCAAGCGAAGGATTTCCGCGATCGCCAGCCGAAGATCCAGCGCGACGCGCAGAATTTTGCCAAGGACCGCGACGATCATCTGGCGCAGGGCAAGGGGCTGCTGGCGACGCGCGATCTCATCGCCTACGCCGATCTCGCGACCCAGCTCGCGATCGCGCTCGCCTCGGTAGCGGCGATGGTGCGCGTGCGCCGCGCCTTCGATGCCGCGATCGTCATCGGCGTGATCGGCGTCGTCATCGCGCTCTATGCGCTGGGGCGACAATATCTCGCGACGGGGTTGCTGTAGCGGCGCGTCACTTCCGCTTCATCAGCGCGAAGGCGATGTCGCGGCCCTGGCCGCGCCGCAACGCGAGATCGATCCAGAGCATCCCGTAAGGCTCCAAGAGCCGCGCATTGTTGAGCGGCCCGGCATCGACCGGCTCGAAGCCGAGATCGGCGATCAGCGCCGCGACCGTCGCGCGCTTCGCCGAATCGTCGCCGGCGAAGAACATCACCGGCTTCTGCGCGTAGCCGCCGCTTTTTTCCATATTGTTGAAGCCGGTGGTGTTGAGCGTCTTGAAGACCGCCGCGTTCTTTGCCCAGCCGGCGACCAATTCGCCGCCTGAAATTGTATGGCCGACCGCCAGCGCGATGCCCTGCGGCCCGAGGCTCAGCGGGTTGGTCGCATCGAGGATGAGCTTGCCGGTCAGATCGCCGGCCGATGTCAGCGCCGCCTCGGTCGCGTCCCAGGGCGTCGCCAGGAGGATCGCCTCCGCCGCCTGCGCCGCCTCGGCGACGCTCGCCGTTTTGAGCCCCTGATATTTCGCATCGCCCGGCTGGCGTACGCCGTAGCTCAAATCGTGGCCGCGCCGCGCCCAGGCATTGCCGAGGGCTTTTCCGACATTGCCGGCGCCGATGACCGCGATTTTCATGGGGCCTCCTTTCCTGTCGTTGCAATAGCTTAGCGGCACTAACCCGGTGCGGCGAGGGAGGCGTGCCGAGAAACCCCTTGCCGCTGCGGCCGGGAAGTTTCATCCTTATGGTTAACACGGGGCGAGGGGCTCTTGTGATGGTGGGTTACCAAAAGCGTTTCGTCTGCGCGCTGGCGACGATACTGCTGGTCGGGTTCGCGGCGCATGAGGCCGCCGCCCAGAAAGCGCCGCCCACACCCTTCACCGGTATTCCCACCGTTCCGAAGACCCTGTCGCTGTTCGGTCACAGCACCGTCGACGGCCAGGTGCTCAACGCCGCGACGCAAGGCGATGCCGGTCAGATCGATTGGGTGATGGCGGCCGGCGGCAATGCCGACGAGGCCGACAAGGACGGCCACACCGGGCTGATGCGCGCGGCGATGGCGAATTTCAGCTCCGTGGCGCAGACGCTGCTCCAGCACGACGCGCGCATCGATCTGCGCGACAAGCTCGGCGACACGGCGCTGCATTGGGCGGCGCAAACCGGCAGCGTCGGCGTGATACGCGTGCTGCTCACTTTCCACCCCGATGTGAATTCCGCGGACAGCCGCGGCATCACGCCGCTGATGCTCGCGGCCAGCAACAACAAGGTCGATGCGGTGCGGGTGCTGCTGCAAAACCGCGCCGATCCGCGCAAGACGGATTACACCGGCCGCGACGCGCGCGGCTGGGCCGGCACCAACTCGCGCATCCTCGTGCTGCTCGATACGGCGATGGCCGCGCGCTAGCGCGCAAGGGCCGAGAGCCGAGAGCAAAGCACCCTCACGCGATTTTTCTTTTTCGTCTCCCCCGCGAAAGCGGGGGCCCAGGGCGACGCGCGCGACGTCGCGAATGGATCGCTCGCCCACCACCCTTTCGGATAGGAAGCTTTTTTTCGGCACAAAGCGGCGCGTCGCGCGTTGAGCGACACGAGCGGGATTCCCATGACACGCTGCGCCGGTTCTCGACCCACCCGCATGCTGCGCGCCGCGCTCGCGGCGGCGATGACGCTCGCGCTCGGCGCTTGCGCCGGCGGCGCCGACACCAAGCCCGACAAGCCGTTCAGGACGGCGAATGTCTGCGTGGGGCACGCGATCCCCAATGGCTGGATCCGCACCAATGATTGGCGTGGAAAGGGCTGCGGCGTCGCGGACGAGCCGAGCGCGCGGGGCCAGAAGGGCGCGGGCGCGGGCGACCCAAGGGCCGGCATCCAGCTCGCGAGCGCGACCGTTCCGCCGAAGACCAAAGCGAAACCGAAAGTGGATGTGAGCCGCGGCGTGAACGCGGTGGCGGAGGGCGGCCCCAACAATTGGATGTCGATCACCGAGCTCGACCGCATCCGCATCGGCCGCAGCCTCACCGCCTGCGTCGGCGCCGTGCCCGAGGGCTGGACCGAAACCGCGCGCTATTGGGACAAAGGCCGCTGCGGCAACCCGGCGAAGCAGAGCGAGAAGAACGTGATGCTGATCGAGCGGGTGCGCTAAGCTTTGTTTTGAAGTTATTCTGAAGGCGTTGCCTTTCGAGGCACCCAGATGGAATCGTCAAATCCGTCGCCGTAAGCGATCCGATCCTGCTCCGGAAGGCTGGCAACCCACGCGCTCATCATTGCGTCGAGGCGATCGTGAGCAGCACCAAAGGATGCGTTGCTGATACTCGTCCTTAATCCTGCTTCTGTGTAGCCAATCACTTGTGCAAACGCCCTGCACTGCGCGGCGAACCCCGCGGCCTTTGCCTTGTGAATAGTGCCTGCACCCAGGGATCGAACGATTGCTTGTGGGTAAACCTCAATACACTCCCATTTTGCTTTGATCGCGGTGAATAGATCAAAGCCTACCAACATCCATATCTTATTCGCGTAAGGCAATCGGGATAACGATCCGCCGATACGTAGATGCTCTTTTGCTTTCGCAACGATGCTTTCAAATTGTCCTTTCGTCGGGGTCGAGAAGCAGCTTAGCCCTACGCCGTCGAGTCCAACCTCCGCGAGCCTCCGATCATGCCCTTCGCGGCAAGGCGACGATGGGGCATCGATCGCGATACGAGCGATTGCTTTGCCCCGCCATTGTTCGAAATCAGAAAGCCAGTTAACGGCCCGCTGCACGAAATCCGCGCGTTGATGAGCATCAAGGGCGCCCGCATTGCCTATTCCGCTCGGCGACGCATTAAAGGTGTTGCGCAGATCGACGTATTTGATGTCCCCATCGATTCGTTCACAAGCTGCTACTGGCAGCCGTTTGCGAATCCTTATCGCTAAGTCGATTCCTATAAATTGACCGTCAGTTGACATGGATGGTGACTCAGGCAGTGCGTTACGTATTCCACCCCAACCTCTCCCCACCCCGAAACACCTTCACCATGCCCGCATCTCCTGAAATCTCCGCCGGCACGGTCCAGTTCTCGTGCTTCAGCGTGATGCGCTCTTCATTCGCGGGGAGGCCGTAGAAGTGCGGGCCGTTGAGGGAGGCGAAGGCTTCGAGCTTGTCCAGCGCGTTCTCCTCGTCGAACACCTGCGCGTAGATTTCGAGCGCGGCCGGGGCCGAGAAGATGCCGGCGCAGCCGCAATCCTTCTCCTTGTCGTGGATCGGATGCGGCGCGCTGTCGGTGCCGAGGAAGAATTTTGCATGGCCAGACACCGCGGCCTGGCGCAGCGCCAGGCGATGGCTCTCGCGCTTCGCGACCGGCAAGCAATACATATGCGGCCGCAAGCCGCCGGTGAAAAGCGCGTTGCGGTTGATGATTAGGTGATGTGCGGTGATCGTCGCGCCGATCGTTGGGCCGGCGCCGCGCACGAAATCCACCGCGTCTTTCGTCGTCACATGCTCCAGCACGATCTTGAGGCCGGGGAAATCGCGCACCAGCTTGGTCAGGTGGCGCTCGATGAAGACGCGCTCGCGGTCGAACACGTCGACCGCCGCATCGGTCACCTCGCCATGGATGAGCAGCGGCATCTGCAGCCGCTCCATCGCCGCGAGCACCGCGCGGCATTTGCCGAGATCGGTCACGCCCGAGGCGGAATTGGTCGTGGCGTTGGCGGGGTAAAGCTTCACCGCGGCGAAGACGCCCGCTTTGAAGCCGCGCTCGATCTCCGAGGGGACCGCATCGTCGGTCAGGTAGCAGGTCATCAGCGGCGTGAATTTGCCGGCGAGCTCGGGCGGCAGCGCGGCGAGGATGCGCGCGCGATAGGCTTCGGCCGCGGCGACCGTGGTAACCGGCGGCACGAGATTGGGCATGACGATGGCGCGCGCGAAGCTGCGCGCGGTCGAGGGCAGCACCGCCTTCAGCATCGCGCCGTCGCGCAAATGCACATGCCAATCGTCCGGCCGGCGGAGGGTGATGGTGTCGGGCACGGCGCCGCTTCCTACGCGTCATTCCCGCTTGCGCGGGCATGACGAAGATACACGGCGGCCGGTGGCTGTGCCCTCGATGTCGCGATCATGGCTGCTAATATAGAGGAAGAGCGACAGGGAGGGCAGGATGGCTTACGGTTTTACGCGTCAGGCGGCGGTGATCGCCGCACTCGTTGCGGCGACGGCCACCGGTGGAGTCCAGGCGCAGGCGGCGACCAAATACGCGGTCCATCGCTACACGACAGAAGGCACGGCGCAAAAGCATTGCCCGAAGGATGCCGTCGTCTACAGCACCGGCCATAACGGCGTCTATTTCCTCAAGGACGATCCGAAATACGGCCACATCAAGAACGCCTGGTATGTCTGCCGCCGGGAAGCCGATCACGGCGGCTGGCATCTCCAGGCGCACTGACGCTTCGGCTTTATGTCTTGGCCGCCGGGCAGGAGCGAATGATCGCGTCCTGCGATAATTTCGTCATCAGATCGTTGGCGAGGGCGGCACCGGCATCGCCGAACGCGACGATGTCGTAATTCGTGAACAAGTCGAGATTGGCTTTCCAGACGATGCGCCGCGTCGGTAAATCCGCGAGCTGCATCGCATAGGTGATATTGCGCACCGAGCCGCCCGAGCTCATCGCCGATACCTGGCTCATGAAGAGCACGGCGTCCGGCGCGAAATCGTGCAGCATCTCGTTCTCTTTGCGCTGCTCGGCGAGAGCGGCCGAATTGTCGAGCGCCAGGGGGTCGTGCGGCGGCCGCGCGATGAAGGTGACCGTCGCGCCGCAAGCTTGCAGCCGCTGGGTCAGCACCGCGTGAAAGGAATCGATCTGGCGCCCCAGCGCATCGCCGATCGTTTCGATCACCATCAGCCGCTTGACGTCTTTTTGATAAGAAGCCTCGCGGTTGGTCGTGATGGTGGCGCGCGGCTGACAAGCGGCGAGGCCGCAGAGCATCACGACGGCGAAGATACGAAAGAGACGGCGATCGGTGCGCATCGAGTTAAGAACTCCGGCGAATGCTTGCGGAAGGCGGGCGGCGCTCAATTTGCCGCGACCTTCGGACAGCCATGGAAGATGGCGTCCTGGCTGAGCTTTGCCGTGATATCGTCGGCGAGCTTCGCGCCCGGATCATTGCTGGCGCCCGTGCCGGTATGCAGCGTCACCTGCGCCTTCCAGACATTTTTCTTGCTGGGAACGTCGGTCAGCGTGAGCTCGTAGACGATCTGCGGAATGGTGGTCGAGATGGGCACGCCGTTGCGCGATAGGGTCTGCTGCGTGTACTGCATCTCGGCGACGGTGAGGAGCGTGTCGGGCCGGAAGCGCGCGATGAAAGCGTCGCGCTTGGCGAGCCATTCCTTCACCGGCTTGTCGTCGAGCGACAGGTTGGGATTCGACATCTCGGCGGGGGTGATCACGTAATTCGTGAACACCTGGCATTCGTGGATGTTGTGCGACAGCCGGTCCTGAAAACTCTTCGTATATTGGCCGAGCGGCGAGCCCATCGCCTCGACGACCATCAGCCGCTGCGGCTCGCGCGTGTAGCTTTGGTCTTTGTTCGTCGCGATATCGGTGCGCGCGGCGCAGCCGGCGAGAAAGACTACCGCGATCCAAGCGAGAGCCGGCCGCACGAAGCGGCCCCGCAGACAACCCATAGCGTTTCCCCCAAACAACGAAAAGTTGCTTTTGACTACCAGGAGTTGTTGCGT
This sequence comes from uncultured Alphaproteobacteria bacterium, assembly GCA_963731145.1. Classification (GTDB taxonomy): domain Bacteria; phylum Pseudomonadota; class Alphaproteobacteria; order ATCC43930; family CGMCC-115725; genus CAIKMD01. The sequence goes on from CAVSUX010000001.1 coordinate 737,994, forward strand.
CGGGCAACATTTTTTGCCCTGGCCGGATGTGCGGTTGCCGGCCGTCGGCGCATCGCTGCTAAGATGATGCGATGACCGATCGCCCGTTCCGCGTTGCGATTATCGGCGCCGGCATGTCCGGCCTCTACATGGCCGAGATGCTGCAGCGCCGCCGCGATGTTGAATTCACCGTCTACGAAAAGGCCGGCGAGATCGGCGGCACCTGGCGCGACAACTCCTACCCCGGTCTCTTCGTCGATGTGCTGTCGCGGCAATACGAATTCCTCTTCCAGCCGAATTACGATTGGTCGCGCAAATACGCGCCGCGCGCGGAGATTTTCGCCTATATGAAAAAGGTCGCGCGCTCGCGCGGCTGGTACCGGCATATCCGCTTCAATACCGAGATCGTCGCGGCGCGTTTCGATGCCGCCGCAGGACGGTGGGAGCTGAGGACGGCCGCGGGCGAGACCGACAGGGTCGATTTCTTCGTCGTCGCCACCGGCTTCCTGGCGCAGCCGGTCTATCCCGATATCGCCGGACGCGACAGCTTCGCCGGCAAATCCTTCCATTCGGCGCGCTGGGATCATTCGGTGCCGCAGGACGAGACGCTGCGCTGGGGCGTCATCGGCGCGGGCTGCAGCGGCATCCAGATCACCGAGGCGCTGGCGTGGAAGAACGTTCGCGTCACGCAATTCGTGCGCCGGCCGCAATGGATCCATATCCGCGAGAACCCTGAGGCGAGCTGGTGGGAGCGGCTGAAGCTGCGCCTGCCCGGGCAATACCGGAAGAAGCAGCGCGCGCTCTGGGACTTCATCATCGAAGGCGATGCCTGGCGGCTGAAGCCGGGGCCGCAGCGCGCGGCGATGGAGCGCGAATACCGCACCTATCTCGACGTGATCCGCGATCCCGAGCTGCAAGAAGAAGCTGACGCCGAGCTATCATCTCGGCTGCACCCGCATCCCGAAATCGGATCAGAATTATTACCTCGCGGTCCAGCGCCCGAATGTGACGATCGAGAGCCGCAAGATCGCGCGCATCGTGCCCGAGGGCGTCGAGCTGGAGGACGGCACGGTGGTGGCGCTCGACGTGCTCGTCTATGCCACCGGCTTCGACACCCATGCCTATATGCGGCCGATGGAGGTGATCGGCTTGGGCGGCGTCGCGATCGCCGAGGCGTGGAAAGACAATGTCTTTTCCTATGGCGGCGTCGGCGTGCCCGGCTTCCCGAATATGTTCCTGCTCTACGGACCCTTCGCGCCGCTCAACAACGTGCCGGTGCCGATCGGGCTGGAGCATGAGATCGGCTACATCCTGAAGCTGATGGACGAGGCGCGAAAGCGCGGCGCCGCGGTCGCGCCGAGCGCCGAGGCGACCGAGCGCTTCCGCGCCACGATGCGCGATGCCTTTCCCGGCACGGTCTGGGTCGGCTGCAAGAATTGGTATTCCGACACCGAAGGCACGCCGATCCTCTGGCCGCTGCGCCAGGACGAGCATGCGGATTTCCTCGCCGCGCCGCGGCTCGAGGATATGGAGTTTGTGCCTACCCCGCCGCCGCTCTGAGGCGCGCGAGCGATCGTTATTCACATCCTCGCCCATCATCGTGAAATCTTCTTATCGTCATGCCCGCGAAGGCGGGCATCCAGCCTGTTCTCCGGATTCCCGCTTTCGCGGGAATGACGCTGGCATAGAGGGGATCACCACTCGCGGCCTCGATCGTCGCTGCTAAGATGAAGCGACGTAAATGCTGCAAATGGTGACCGGTGTCCTCGCAAGATCGAAACGAGTATGTGATCGTCGGCGCCGGCGCCGCGGGGCTGATGGCGGCGCGCGCGCTCGCGCGCGCCGGGAAGCGCGTTATCCTTCTCGAAGCGCGCGACCGAAGCGGCGGACGGATCGAGCCGCTGCCGGAAGCGGAGTTCGGCTATGCGGCCGAGGGCGGCGCCGAATTTGTGCATGGCGCGGCAAGCCATACCCGCGCCGTGATGCGCGACGCCGGTTTGTCGCTGACGCCGCTCGGTGGAACGGCTTGGCACGCCGAGGGCGGCGTGCTCTCGGTCGACGACCGATCGACGCCGCATGCGGCGGAATTCCGGCGCGTGCTGATTGCGTTGAAGAACGATCTGCCGGTGGCCGAATTTCTCGCGCGGCATTTCGCCGATCCGCGCTATGCCGAATTGCGCCGCTCGATCACGCGGATGGTCGAAGGCTACGACGCAGCCGATCCGAGCCGCGCCAGCACCTTCGCGCTGCGCGAGGAATGGATGGGACGCGGCCTCGGTCGGCAGGGGCGGATCGTCGAGGGTTATGGCGCGCTGATCGCCTTCCTCCTAGCCGAGTGCCGCCGGCATGGCGTGGCGGTCCATTTCCGCGCCGTCGTGACCGCCATCGATGATGCGGATCGTGGGAAGATCATCGCCCGCTGCCGCGACGGCCGCTTCTTCGCGGCGGATGGCGCCGTTCTGACCGTGCCGCTGCCGGTTCTGCGCAACATCGCCTTGCCCGAGCCCGCGAGTGCCATCGCCGCTGCGGCGCTCGCCGATATCGGCTTCGGCAATGTGGTTAAGATCCTCTTACGTTTCTCGCGGAACTGGTGGACGAATTACGCAGGACAAAATCTCGCGGACATGTCGTTCCTCTTCTCCAGCGCCGCCGTTCCGACTTGGTGGACGCAACATCCGGACCAACATCCGGTCTTGACCGGCTGGTTGGCGGGACCGCGGGCCGACGCCGTCGCCGCGCTTTCCGGCGACGCGCATATCGAGATGGCGCTCGGCGCGTTAGCAGAAAATTTTGCGGTAACGCGGGAATGGCTGAGCGATCTGCTGACCGCGTCGCGCGCGATCAATTGGGGCGCCGATCCGTTCGCGTGCGGCGCCTATTCCTATGCCACGCCGACCACGCCGCAAGTGCTGGACCGGCTGGATCGCGCCGATGCGACTATCTGGTTTTCGGGCGAAGCCTTTTACAGCGGCCCGGAGATGGGCACGGTGGAGGCGGCGCTTGCCAGCGCATGGCGGGCGGCGCAAACCATCTTGTCCCGGCAAGCCTAGCTAAGCATTCGATTTCCTGCCGGTCGCGCAGCCGCTTCGCACGGCCGCCCACGATCGGGCATAATCGCAGCATTGCCGCCAAGGGACGGCACGAGGGGGAAACATGGAATTTCGCGACGCGAGCCTGCTGCGGATCTTCATCAGCGAGGACGATATATATGATGACGACCGGCCGCTCGCCGAGGCAATCCTGCGCGCCGCACATGCGGCAGGGCTCGCCGGCGCCACGGTCTTGCATGGTCGCAGCGGCTACGCGCCGAGCGGCCTGCGCGACGCGCATTTCCAGTTCCGCCGCGAGGCGCTGCCGATCATCATCGAGATTATCGATGTCGCAGCGAAGGTCGCCGATTTCGTGCCGATCCTCGATCGGCTCGTCGTCAGCGGCGCCGTGACGGTGCAGCCGGTGCGCTACGCCGCGATCTCGCCGCCGCGGGAGTGAGCGAAAACTAAGCGGGGCGGGACCGAGCGGGTTCTGGATTGACCGCGGCGATCAGTGCGATCGGACGCAGCGGCGACGCGGGACAGTTAGAAAAAAAGCGGTGATGGGCGGCAGGGGGTGTGCCGCCCATCTTCCGTGACGGACATGGATCAGGACTGAATATCCGTCGGCGCGACGACGAAGTCCGGGCTGTCATAGGGGCTTTGCGGCGCGGGGGCGGCGAACGCGCCGGCCGCGGTCACGGCGAGAAGCGACAGGGCGAGGGTGGCGCTGCGAAGCATCGAAAGGATACGCATGGTTTTCTCCGTTTGGTTTCGGGAGCGGCCGGTCTTGGCCGCCTCACAACACGAAACCTACGCGCGATCGGCGGCGGCGATAATCCGGAGAATGGCAGAAGGGCTATTCAGCCTGGCCGAATAATCGCCCCATCTCGGGATGGGGCGCGGCGTCGCGCCGGGGCGGGAAGAGAGGGTTTGTCGGGCTGCGGCGCGAACCTAATATAAAGCCGGAGCGCAGCAAGATTCCCCCTCACCCTCCCGTCGCTTCGCGCCGGGTCCCTCCCTCTCCCCAGCGGGGAGAGGGTTGGGGTGAGGGGGCTGACAAGGAGCATGTTCCATGACGGCCTGCATGATCGGCTGGGCGCACGGCAAATTCGGCAAGCATGACGGCGTCGATATCGAGGAGATGATCGTCCCCGTCGCCGCCGCGGCGATCCGGGACGCCGGCCTTTCGCCCGCCGATATCGACGAGATCTATATCGGCACCTTCAACGGCGGCTTCGTGCGCCAGGATTTTCCGTCCTCGCTGGTGCTGCAGCTCGATCCGGCGCTGCGCTTCAAGCGCACCACGCGCGTCGAGAATGCCTGCGCCACCGGCTCGGCCGCGATTTATCAGGGCTTGAATGCCATCGCCGCGAAGAAAGCGCGCATCGTGCTGGTCGTCGGCGTCGAGAAAATGTCCGAGGTCTCGGGCGCGCAGGTCGGCGATCTGCTGATCCGCGCAGCCTATCTCAAAGAAGAAGGCGCGATCGAGGGCGGATTTCGCCGGCGTCTTCGGCCGCATCGCTCAGGCTTATTTCCAGCGCTATGGCGATCAGTCGGATGCGCTTGCCATGATCGCGGCGAAGAATCACAAGAACGGCGCGTCCAATCCGCTGGCGCAGATGCAGAAGGATCTCGGCTACGAATTCTGCCGCACCGTCAGCGACAAGAATCCGCTGGTCGCGGGACCGCTGCGCCGCACCGATTGCTCGCTGGTCAGCGATGGCGCGGCGGCGCTGGTGCTCGCCGATGTCGAGACCGCGCTCAAGGCGAAGAAAGCCGTCGTGTTCCGGGCCGCCGAGCAGGTCAACGATTTTCTGCCGATGTCGAAGCGCGACATCACCTGCCTACGAAGGCCCGGCCGAGGCGTGGAAGCGCGCGATGCAGGGTGCCGGTGTGACGCTCGACGATATCTCCTGCGCCGAAGTGCATGACTGCTTCACCATCGCCGAGCTGATGATCTATGAGGCGATGGGGCTCGAGCCGAAGGGGCAGGGGGCGCGCGCCATCGTCTCCGGGCAAAGTCGCCAAAGACGGGCCCTTGCCGGTCAATGCTTCGGGAGGCCTCAAATCGAAGGGCCATCCGATCGGCGCGACCGGCGTCTCGATGCATGTGCTGCAGGCGATGCAACTGACCGGCACCGCCGGCGGCATTCAGGTGAAGGATCCGGAGATCGCGGCGGTCTTCAATATGGGCGGCGCCGCGGTCGCGAATTATGTGAGCATCTTGGAAAGGCTGCGCTGAATGGCGTTTCAAGGGATTGTTGCTCGAAGAGGCGGGCGGCAAAGTTGCCGCCGCGGATCGCGGAACTCGAAGAGCGCGCGCTGCCGCCGGGCGATGTGACTCGTCGACGTCGCTTATTCGACGCTCAATTACAAAGACGGCATGGTGCTGAGCGGGCTCGGCCGGCTGGTGCGCAATTATCCGCATGTGCCGGGCGTCGATTTCGCCGGCACCGTCGCCGAATCATCTCGCCCGATTTCAAGCCGGGCGATCAGGTCGTGCTCACCGGCTGGGGCGTCGGCGAGCAGCGCTGGGGCGGCTATGCGCAAAAGGCGCGCGTCAAAGCGAGCGAGCTGGTGAAGTTGCCGCACGGCGCTCTCGCTGAAGCAGAGCGATGACGATCGGCACGGCGGGCTTCACCGCGATGCTCGCGGCGCGCGCGCTCGAAGATCACGGGCTGAAGCCCGATGCCGGCGAGGTGCTGGTGACCGGCGCGTCGGGCGGCGTCGGCAGCGTCGCGGTCGCGATCCTCGCGGCATGGAAATACAACGTCACCGCGTCGACCGGGCGCGCGGCGAATGGCGATTACCTGCAAAGGCCTCGGCGCCAAGACGCATCATCGACCGCGCCGAGATCGCGCAGCCGAAACGGCCGCTGGACAGCGAGAGATGGGCGGGCTGCATCGACGCGGTCGGCGGGCAGACGCTGCGCCTGCGTGCTGACCCAGCTCAAATACGGCATGTCGGTCGCAGCTGCGGCCTCGCCGGCGGCAATGAGTTGGCGACGACGGTGATCCCCTTCCTGCTGCGCGGCGTGAATTTGCTTGGCATCGACTCGGTGCGTTGCCCGTTGCCGCGGCGTCAGGATGCCTGGCGGCGGCTGGCGGCCGATCTGCCGCTGGCGAAGCTCGATGCCATGACCGAGACCGTGCCGCTCGTCGACCTGCCGGCACTGGCGGGCGCGCATCTTGAAGGGCGAAGATCCGGGGCCGGGTGGTGGTCGATGTGAGCTTGGCTTAAGCGACTGCTCGAAAGATCTATCGAGGAATCACAAATAGATATGGACAAGCGTTCAGGCTTAACTTAGCTTTAGTGCCCGAGTGCTTTAACCGCGTTCAGCATAATGCGGTTCAGAGGCCAGGGCATACTATGGATAGCGTTGGACGTCGAAAATTCCTCCAGGCGTTGAGTGCCGTGGCAGCGGGTCTCGCGCCGTTCCATTCGGCTTGGGCGCTCGACGATTCGGTAAAGCGCGTTCTCAACGGCGACACGGGACCGATTCCGGCTGCCGCAGCCCGGCAATCGGCCGCGTCTGACCCCGGCCAAGCCCCGAAGCTGTACACCGTCGTTGTCGATGCCGGTCATGGCGGCGTCGATCCCGGCTGCATCGGCCGCACCGGCACTTACGAGAAGGACGTCGTGCTCGACACCGCGCTGCGTCTCGCGCGCGGTCTCGAGGCCAGCAAGCGCTACAAGGTGTCGATGAGCCGTCGCACCGACGATTTCGTCACGCTCGAGGATCGCGTCGCTCGCGCGCGCGCACATCAACGCCGATCTCTTCGTCTCGGTGCATGCCGACGCGCTGCCCGAGCGCAGCGAGCGCGGCGCCTCGGTCTTCACGCTGTCGGAGAAAGCTTCTGACAAGGAAGCCGCGATGGTCGCGGAGCGCGAGAACAAATCCGATCTCGTCGCCGGCGTGAAATATACCGCCGACCCGCAGGTCAACGAGATCCTCTTCGATCTCGCGCGGCGCCAGACCAACAATCTCTCGCTCCAGCTCGCGCAGAAGCTCGTCGTCGAGCTCGGCCGCCATGTGCGGCTTGCTCAACCACACGCATCGCTCGGCGGCGTTCGTCGTGCTGAAAGCGCCGGACATTCCGTCGGCGCTGGTCGAGACCGGCTGTCTTTCCAATGCCGACGAAGAGCGCGCATCTGCGCAACGGCAATTACCGGCAGATGGTGGCGGGCGCGCTGGTCGCTTCGGTCAACGCCTATTTCGACATCATCACCAAGCAAATGGCCGACGGTTAGTTAAGATTTTTGCGCGATGGCTTAACCACGATCACGTTCCGTACACCGTCGCCGCTTAACGAATTCTTCACGCTAGCCCTCTAGATTGGCCGTGCAGCGTGTCGGCTTCACGCCGTCCGCTGTAAGTCCTTCGGGCTTTTCCTCCCTGAACTTGGGCCGCGCCTCGTGTGCGGCCCCTTTTCATTTCAGGGCGGTTGTGTCAGCTCTTCTTGCCGCGCGCGGCTTCCGGCGGATCGCCGAGCAATTCCGCGACGCCGGCGCGCCGCGCCCAATATTCCCAGGCGCGCCACATCTCGGCGGTATCGGGATTGAAGAGATCGGTGCGCGCGGCGATCTCGCCCGGATACATCGGCTTCGGATTGCCGACGCGCATCGCCGCCATCTGCACGCGCGCATTCTTCGGCGCGTAGACGCCGATGCGCGTCACATCCATCAGCGAGCGGCCGGCCGCGGCAAAGCCGTGGCCGCGCATCAGCACGACGCGGCCGTCGCCCAGCCGTCTTCGCGAGGTCGCGGCCTTGCTCCATGTTGACGACGAGCAGATTGGTCTCGGTGCCGAATTTGTCGGCGATGTCCCAGGTGCGGACCTCGTTGCCGATGACGCTGCCCGAATGGATCACGGGCTTGAGCTTCACATCGGTGAGGCCGTAGGGCAGCATGTCCTCGGCATGGCTGTGGACCACGGCCATCACCTCGGGCCGTGCCTCGTAGATCGCCGCCGTGGATGAAACGCTCGAGATAGGGCGGGCGGCCGTCGCCGCCGACCACCTTGCCGTCGAGGGTGAATTCGAAGATGTCCTCGGCGCCGACCAGCTCGGGGCTGCGCGAGCGCGACAGCAGATAGCGGCTCGGGTCTTTCGGATGGCGCATGCTGACATGGCCATAGGCGTCGACGACATCCTCGCGCGCGAGAATGCGGTTGGCGATGACAAGGTCGCGCCTTGCCCGATCCAGCTCGTCCATGATGGTCTCCTGATGCTACGTAACCGATGTTACGTGAAATCAGACCTTGCCGAGACGGTGCGGCGAATTCGGATTCGAATGATCGAATTGCCGATAATGCTGCCGCAGCAGGTCCTTGCCGTAATCATTGCCGTTCGGCGTCCGCACCAGCGTGTGGATGTGGTTGCGGGTCGGATCGTCGTTGTCGTAGGCGATGCCGATCTGGTGATCGAACTCGATCAGGACCACCGGATTGAAGATGCGGTAATAGAAGGGATCGACATCGTTGACCGCGCCGATCCAGGCAAAGCGCGTCTTGTCGAGATGCTGCTTCACCTCGGCGAAGCGGATTTCCGCATGGCCCGGCCGGATGCGGTTGGTGTAGACGGCGATGAGCTGCAACAGCTTCTCGCGCTGCTCCGGCGTCATGTCGTTGTAGTGCAGCCCCTGATCGGGGATCACGATATTGTCGTTGAAGGCGGTGCCGAAGACATCGAAAGGCAGCTTCTTGCCGATCGTCGCCTGCGCGCGCTGCTCGGCGCTGAAGCCTTTCATCAGCGCATAGCCCTCGGCTTCTTCGTTCTCGAAGACGCGCACGCCCTTGTACTTGCCGAATTTCGCTTCGACCGGCTCCGAGCCCATGAAGTTCGGCGTCAGCACGATCTGATCGCCCATCACGAAGCAATTGATGATGAGGTGATGGCCGTCGATCTGCCAGCCCCAGGGCTCGCTCGCCGACGGCGTGCCCATGATGCTCATCCAATAGAACCATTCGCCGTATTCGCCCGGGCGGTCGGTGACTTCGCAGATATGCTCGTTGAGCTTCATCACGTCGCGCGCGACCTGAAAGCCGGCGGCGCTCAGGCTGGCGCGCAGCATGCCGAGCGCCGCGTCGCGCTGCGTCGTCGCTCATCTCGTTCATGAGCAGGCCGTGGCGGATCATGAAGACATGCATGTTGTGCCAGGCGCTGCCACGGGCCGGTATCGAGATCGAAGCTCGCTGCGCTGCGCTGCTCGGGCGTGAGCGTCGTCAAGAAAAGCTGTGCCGCCTCGACCACCGGCTGCAGCGAGATGCCGGTTTTCTGGATCGGGAAGAGGCCCGGATCGGCTCGCCATTGGTGGTGACGCCTTTGAAGGGCGCCGCCATCTCGGCCTTGCCGCGATCGAGCATCTTCTGCAGGACTTCGGGGAGCGGGAAGGGCTTCAGCGCATTGCCGCCGCGCCGCTCGCGCGGGCGAAATTCCCGAACCGTCTCTGCCATGTGCTTCCTCCCCGAATCCGCCGACCGATTCTAGCATGCCGGTGCCGGACGGGAAGCGGCGCGGCCCGGCGCGGCCGAGGCTCGGTGCCCGGAAATCGCCCAAAACGAAACCGGCGCCGCCTGTTAGGCGACGCCGGTTGAAGGGGTCGAAAGGCCGCTTCGCTTAGTCGCAGACCGGCGACGGACCCGCGCTGACGACGTTCGGCGAGGTCAGACCGCCTGCCGCCGCGCCGGCCGCACCGCCTGCCAGCGCGCCGAGACCGGATTGCCGCCGATCGCGCCCAGCGCCGCGCCGCCGGCCGCGCCAATAGCGCCGCCTGTCAGCGCCCGGCAACCTGGGGTTTCACCGCAGCCGGCAAGTAGCCAAGGAACCGACGACCAATACAGTACCAACCCAAAACCCGCGCATGTGCCAACTCCTTCGGTTAGGATGACTGGTGCAGCCAACGCGCGCGATGAAAGTTGGTTCCGGCTAAGGCCTTCTGCCGGCTAGGGAAACTGCCCGAAAACGGCGGGGCTTGTAACGAAAGTGACATGAAAATGAAAAAAAAGTGGCACCGGACGGGCATAGGGTGCAGATGCGATCCCATGCATCGCGCATGGGGAACAGGGTAACGAGAGGGGCATCCTGATGAAGAAATCGATGTTGATGAGCGCGGTGGCGCTGGCGGCGATGGTCATCGCCGGCTCGGCGTCCGCGAAGGATTTGAATGGCGCCGGCGGCACGGCGATCTATCCGGTGCTGGCGAAATGGGCCGATGCCTACAAGCAGGCAACGGGCACGGCGGTCAATTACCAGGCCATCGGCTCGGGCGGCGGCATCCAGCAGATCACCGCGAAGACCGTCGACTTCGCGAACAGCGACAAGCCGCTGACGCATGAGGATCTGACCAAGATCAACGCTGTGCAATTCCCGGCGGTGATCATCTCGATCACGCCGGTCGTCAACGTGCCCGGCGTCAAGCCCGGCGACATGATGCTCGATGGCCCGGTGCTCGCCGACATCTATCTCGGCAAGATCGCCTATTGGGACGATGCCGGCGATCAAGAAGCTCAATCCCGAGCTTGAAGCTGCCGCATCTCGACATCTCGACCGTCCATCGCTCGGACGGCTCGGGCACGACCTTCAACTTCACCAACTATCTCGGCAAGGTCAGCCCGGAATGGCAGCAGAAGGTCGGTGCTGACACCGCGGTCGAATGGCCGAACGGCGTCGGCGGCAAGGGCAATGCCGGCGTCGCTTCGATGGTCGCAGCAGATCAACGGCGCGATCGGCTATGTCGAATACGCCTATGCCATGGAAAACAAGATGGTCTACACGAAGATGGTCAACGCGGCGGGCAAGACGCTCGATCCGACGATGGATGCGTTCGCTGCTGCCGCGTCGAATGCCGATTTCACCAAGGTGCAGGATTATCTACTTGATCCTCACCGATCAGCCCGGCGACAAGAGCTGGCCGATCACGGCCGCGACCTACATGCTGATGCGGAGCGGATTATTCGGCCGATCAGAATGAGCCGCGTGCTGAAGTTCCTCGACTGGTGCCTGAAGAACGGCCAGCAGCAGGCGACGGCACTCCAATACGTGCCGTTGCCGCCGACCGTCGTCAGCCAGATCGAAGCGAGCTGGGCGCAATGGTTCAAAGGCCAGGACGGCAAGCCGATTTGGACCGCCTCAGCCCGTTAGCTCGCCCCTCACGATCAATCTGAGTTGGCGTGTTGAGGCCGCGGCCGGATCGCAAGATCCGGCCGCTACTTTTAGAGCGCCGGGTCGAAGACCCTCGCAGGGAGGTTCCGCCAGGGCTTAGCTGCCGCCGTCGCCGCCGAGGATCAGCGCGGCGAGGCCCACGAGCGCGACGCTCAACGGGCCGCCGATGCCGGCCTGGGTCAGATCGTGGGTGTAGGGGAGGAAGCGCAGCAGCCCGGCCGGCACGAAGCGGAGGACCGAGCCGATCGCGATCATCACGCCGGCGAAACCGGCGCCATGGCCGAGCAGTCGGACCAGTCTGTACATGCGATCGATAGTTGCGCAAAGCCGGCCTTGAATCAACGCAGTTCGGCGGCCGCGTCGTTCTGGATCAGACGCTCGAGCGCGCGCAGCCCATCGGTGAGCGCCGCGGGACCCGGTTGCAGGATCAAGGATGATTTGATCTCGTAGAGGCGGCGGTTGCGGATCGCGGGAATTGCGTCGAAACCGGGTCGGGCGGCGACCCGTTCGGCATTGAACTTCTTGCCGCACCACGAGCCGATAATGATGTCCGGCAAACGCTGCCGCACTTGTTCCGCGCTCACGGTGCGTTCCTTGGCGGATTTGCCGGCAGCGAGTTCCGCGAAAATATCGACGCCGCCTGCGATCGCGATCAGCTCCGATACCCAAGCGATGGCCGAGATCATCGGCTCGTCCCATTCCTCGAAATAGATTTTTGGCCGCCGGCGCAAGCTCGCGCCGCGCCGCCGCGCGCTGTCGATGTCAGCGGCAAGCCGACGGGCGAGGTCACGGGCCCGCTCGCCGGCGCCAACGAGAGCGCCGAGCGTGCGGATCATGTCGAGAATCCCGGCGACATTCCGCTGATTGAAGGCATGCACGGAAACGCCGGCGCGAATGAGCGCGGCGACAATATCGGCCTGCAGGTCGGAAAAGGTCAGGACAAGATCGGGATCGAGCGCGAGGATCTTCGGAATATCGGCGGAAATGAAAGCCGAGACGCGCGGCTTTTCTCGACGCGCTTGCGGCGGCCGGACGGTGTAGCCGGAAATGCCGACGATGCGGTGCTGCTCGCCCAGCAGATAGAGCGTTTCGGTCGTTTCCTCGGTCAAACAGACAATGCGCTCGGGTGGATACATGCCGGAACGTCCCGCAGAAAGTTGAGGCCGCCGATCCTCGCACCGATTGACACAAAGTTCGAGGAGCGAAGGGACTCGACCAAACCGGCATGGCATGTGTAATACCCCGCCGTACCGCCGGTCTCACGGGACGGGTGGGCCCGCTTGAGGAAACGCGTCATGCATCGTTCGTCTCTGTCTTTTGGCATCGCCATCTTCGCAGCCGCGGCGACGCTGGGCGCTGCTTCCGGCCGCGCGGCGACGAAGGTGGTGATGATCTACAACGCGACGAGCGCCTATGCGGCGAGCTATGTCGCCAAGGAAGAGGGCTATTTCGCCAAGCACGGGCTCGATTTCGAATTCTCGCTGACGACCAATACGACGATGACGCCGGCGGCGCTGATGTCGCAGACGGTGGATATCGGCGGCATTACCCCGCCGATGATCCTGCAGGCGAACGAGCAGGGGCTCGATCTCGTCGTCGTCGCGGGCGGCACGGCGACGCCCGATCCGGCGGGAACGAGCGGGATGCTCGCGCGCACGGACAGCGGTATCAAGCGCGCGCAGGATCTGATCGGCCGCAAGGTCGGCGTGCCTGGCCTCGGCGGCACCTTCGATCTCCTGGCGAAGAAATGGGTCGAATCAAAAGCCGTCGACTATCGCAAGATCAGCTGGGTGGAGGTGCCGTTCACCCGCATGGCCGACACGCTGAAAGCCGGTCTTGTCGATGTCGTCGCGGCGACGCTGCCGTTTTATGCACGGATCGTCGACGCCAAGATCGGCTACGACATCGGCGATATCTATGCGCCGGTGCCCGACAGATCGCTACTGGCGTTCTACGGGTCGAGCCGCGACTGGGCGCGCAAGAATCCGGAGGCGGTCAAAGCGTTTCGCGCCTCGCTCGACGACGCGGTCGCCTTCATCGCCGATCCGTCGCATGCCGCGGCGGTGCAGCAGATCCTCGCGAAATACACGAAGCTGCCGGTCGGTGCCGAGCCGCCGCCGGTACCGACCACGCTTCGTGTCGACGTGAAGCCCGACGCGCTCGCCTTCTGGATCGATGTGGCGCACGACCAGGGCCTGATCGGCAAGGACGAGTTGCTCGATCCGGCGAGCTTCATCGCGCCCTGATCCGCGGGTTCAGCCGATCGTCCGAAAGCGCAAGAGCCCGCCGCCTTAGTCGCTGCCGCGGTCCGTTGAGGGCGGTGTTGCGGGCTCGGTCTTCACCGGTGGTGGTTCGTTGGGCGCATTGCTTTTGCCGTTCTCGGGCCCCGAATTGCAGGCCTTCTTGGTCCCGCTTGTCGGATGTCCGCCGAAGGCGCAGGGAATGTCGTCCTGGAAGAAATGCGGCACGTTATTCGTGAAGAAATGAGGAATGTCGGTCTGAACGGTTTGTCGCGCGTCGTCGAAGAAATCTGCCTGCGCCGGGCGCGGCGCCAGCGCCAACAGTGCCAGTACCGCCAAGAAAATCACGAAGTGGGAAGGTGGTTTGTTTTCATGGGTCACGCTGGTCTCTCCCTTGGCTAGATTGTGGCTCCGCGTTTGCGATCACAACCATTCTCCAACTTGCGGCCAAGATAGGCCCGAAAAAGGTCAAGCTCGGCATCACATCCGACAGCGCGAAAGCCGGCGCGCTCCAAGGCTTCAATAACGACGTCAGCCGGCACGCAATCGGTGACACTTCTCCAAATGATAGCGCATAAGCTTGTGCGCGGCGTAATCGCCTGTGGTCACTGAGGAGCTGCGACAGCCTTTTGGGCGGCTGATCTTGAGCCGTAAAGCCATCCGATCGTAGGACGCAGTGGGCCTCCGGGAAAGCGCTTCGACATCGGCAAAATGTCGGAATGTGTCCGGACTTGATCTAATCGTGCCCGGTCGCTAGCCATCAACGTCCGTCCATGGTCTAATCCGTCGTTCGCTGGAGATCGTGGGGAACTTAATTCCTCCTGCTGTGCGTCTTTCTCGTATTCTAAGGAAGAGTTTGGCGTATGAAACTTGACGGCCAGGGCACCTCGGTTTCGACAGAACGGACATGTGACGTCCTCGTCGTCGGCGGTGGTCCGGCCGGGGCGACAATGGCCACATTGCTTGCCGAACGCGGCTACAGCGTGACCCTCCTTGAGAAGGATCACCATCCGCGGTTTCATATCGGCGAATTTCTCTTGCCCCTCAACCTCCCGCTCCTTGACCAACTCGGCGTTCGCGGCGCGATCGAACACGACGCGATCCGCAAATACGGAGTGGAGTTCGTTTCCCGGTACCACGGAAAAGCGATCACTTACGAATTCACCCGCGCGTTCGACAAGCGCTTCCCCTATGCCTTTCAGGTCCGGCGCTCGGTCTTCGATCATATCCTCTTGCAGAACGCCAAAGCCAAGGGCGCCGAGGTGATCGAGGGCACACGCGTCACCGCCATCGATCTCTCCGACGATGGAAACGCGCGCGTTACGGCACGCGACGAGAGCGGTAGCGATCATAACTGGGAGGCCCGGTTCGTCGTCGACGCCAGCGGCCGCGACACGTTCCTTGCCGGCCATTTGAGCCAGAAGCGGCGCAATCCGAAGAACAACACCGCCGCCGTCTTCGGACACTTCACGGGCGCGCGCCGGTTGCCGGGCAAGGCCGAGGGCAATATCAGCATCGTTTGGTTCGATCACGGTTGGTTCTGGTTCATTCCGCTGGTCGATGGAACGACGAGCGTCGGCGCGGTATGTCCGTCGGAGGTTTTCAAGACGCGCAACACGACCGATCTCTCGGCTTTCCTTATGAGCCTCGTCAGCGAGGCGCCGGAAATCGCCGACCGGCTGAAGGACGCGCAACTCGTCAGACCCGCGATCGCGACCGGCAACTATTCGTATTCTTCGATACAGCTTACCGGCCGCAACCATTTGCTCGTCGGCGATGCCTGCGCGTTCATCGATCCGGTTTTCTCGACCGGAGTTTATCTCGCGATGAGTACGGCATTCTTCGGCGCCGACGCTGTCGACACATGCTTGCGGCAACCGCAGCACGCGAAGCGCGCGCTGCAAAGCTATGAACGCCGGACGCGCAAGTCCTTGGACGCCTTTACCTGGTTCATTTATCGAATCCACGAGCCGGCCATGCGCAATCTCTTCATGTCGCCGCGCAATTGGTTCCGCATCGAGGAGACCGTATTGTCGTTGCTGGCAGGCGATATCTTCAGCAAACAGCCGCTGCGGAAAACCCGCCTGATGCTTTTCCGGCTGATCTTCTATGTCACGAAATTCTCGCATCTCCGTCATCGCTTGCGGCGACGCGAAACATCGGTTCCGCTCGACGCCGCCGTTTGACGAATTGGCGCGATGAGCGCCCCCGTTGTCGGTGAACGGGAAAGACGCGCCGACGAGATCGGCGCGCGCGTCCAAGAGCCATCTCGTGCTGATCCCCAGCTACAACACCGGCGCGAAGCTGTTCGAGACGGTGGCAGCCGCCGCAATCCGTGGCGGCCGGTCTGGGTCGTCATCGATGGCAGCACCGATGGCACCGGCGAGGCGCTTGCCGCATGGCCGCGGCGCGACCCAGCTCTGCGTGTGCTCCGCCGGGCCGAGAATCGGAGGCAAAGGCGCGCCGTTCTGCATGGCCTGCGCGCGGCCGAGCAGCCGGGCTTCACGCATGTGCTGACCATGGATGCCGATGGCCAGCATCCGGCGATCGGCGATCGCGCATTTCATGGCAGCTTCGTCGCAGCCGGCCCGAGGCCATGATCCTCGGCGTGCCGGTGTTCGATGCAGCGCGCCGCGTATCCGGGTGATCGGACGCAAGGTCTCGAACTTGCTGGGCGAGGCTCGAGACGCCTTGGCCGGAATCGGCGATTCGCTGTTCGGCTTTCGCGTCTATCCGATGGCGCCTCTGCGGCGAGCGATGGAGGCAAGCCGCTGGATGCGGCGCTTCGATTTCGACGTCGAAGCGGCGGTGCGGCTGTGCTGGCGCGGCCTGCCGGTCATCAATGTGCCGACGCCGGTCCGCTACTTCCGCGCGAGCGAAGGCGGCGTCTCGCATTTCAACTATGTGCGCGACAATATTCTTCTTGCTGGCATGCATGCGCGGCTGCTTGCTCGGGTTTCTTCGCGCGCCTGCCGGCGTCTGCTGGCGCGGCGGCTCAGATCATCCCGCCGTTGATCGAGATGATCTGCCCGGAGATATAGCCGGCTCGCTCCGACGCGAGAAACGCGACGAGATCGGCGACCTCTTCCGGGCTTGCCGGCGCGTTTCATCGGCACCAGCCGGTCGATCGCGTCCTGGTCGAACGCATCCGTCGCTCATCGGCGAGGCGATGATGCCCGGCGCCACCGTGTTGACCGTGATGCCGCGGCTCGCGAGTTCGAGCGCCAGCGACCGGGTCGCGCCGTGCAGCCCGGCCTTGGCGGCCGCGTAGTTCGTCTGGCCGCGATTGCCGGCGAGCGCCGCGACCGAGGAGATGTTGACGATGCGTCCCCAGCGCGTGCCGGATCATCGGCATCAGCAGCGGCTGGGTGACGTTGAAGAAGCCGTTGAGCGAGACGTCGATGACGCGCGACCATTGCTCGCGGCGCATGCCCGGCATCACCGCGTCGTCGTGGATGCCGGCGTTGTTGACGAGGATCTGGATCGCGCCGCCGCTGCCAGCATGCCGCGACAGCGCTTCTTGCGCCGCGGCGGAATCGGTGACGTCGAAGGCGACAGCCTCGGCCGAGCCGCCGGCGCGGCGATCGCCGCTACGGCATCGTCGGCGCGCTCCAGATCGCGATTGGCGTGGACATAGACATGGTGCCCGGCGGCCGCGAGCGCGCGGCGATCGCGCGCCGATCGCGCCGCTGCCGCCGGTGACGAGCGCGCGCATCAGGACGCGCCACATCGAAGATCACGGTCGCGCGGCCGCTGGCGAGTTGTCCCGGGCCGTGCCCAGCGCGAACGGATAGATCACGCCGCGTCCATCGCCCATCAGCAGCGCGGCGTCGATCACAATCTCGCCGTCGACCTGATCGAGAAACGGCGTGTGAAGTCGACATCGCGCAGGCTGGCAAGAAATCCCGGCTGCGGCGCACCGTTCGCGCCGGCGACCAGCCGACCATGCAGCGCCATCGCCTGCGCCGCAAATTCGACGCACAGATGGCGCCGAGCCGTCCGCACGCTTCAGCGGGTTATCGCTGCTGCGATGGTGCGTCGTAAGGCAGCGGATCGAGTTGGCATCCCAGCTCACGACCTTATCCAGCAGACACATCGCGCCGGCATGCGGAATCAGCGCGGCGATCTGGCGGTGCTCGATCATCTGAGGGGCTCGAGGGTCGCCGATCGAGACCGGTTGAGCGCGCCGGTCTCGGTCAGGGGACGCAGGTCGAGCACAAGTTCCATCTCGGGAAGATACGATAACACGATATCCGCCTTGGCGTCCCGTGCGAGCGCCTCGAGCAAGGGCAGGCTGCGCGCCGCCGGCGTGCCGCGGCGCAACGCTTCGAGCGCCGGAAGCTGTGACTTCGTTTCCGCTGCGCGCGTCGGACGTAAGGTGATGTCGAGCGATGCGAAAGCCGTGAGCGTTTCCTCGGGAGACAACGCGAGCGCCGTCGCAAAGGGCGCGCCGATCGCGCGCACGGCGTGCAGCGGCTCGGGATAGGGCACGTCGTACGCAATCACCGCGACAGCGCATCGACTCGGTCGTCACCATCACCGCGGCCTCGAGTAGTCCCGCGGCGAAACTATGGTCATGGCAGCCAAGACTGCTTGATCGGCTCGTGCGAGCGCGTGGCGATGCTCCAATAGCCCGACGGCGCGTTGTGGACCGAGTTGTGGAACCGTGTTGGCGACAGCTCCGGATTGGGCGGCGGCGAGCGTCTTGAGTATCTCGTGAATGGTCTCGCCGTCACCGCCGGAGGAGGTGAAGATCGTCGGCGTCGCTGCGGGGTCGCGCGCCGCCATTCGCGAAGGCCTCCGTTCCGACGGCGAGCGGCAAGACGCGCCGTCTGCACCGTCCGCCGGCGCTCATTGGCGGGCAAGCAGATCGATCGGCGGGGACGACCGGTAGCCGCGTGACGATACGATAGCGTGCCGGCCAGAATCGGCCGGCTCTCCGTCCAGCCGTCGAGGCCGGGGCCGCGCAAGCCCGACGCCTTCGACATAGACGCGCATTAGCGCCCGCCCCAAGACGAGACTGCAATTTGCTGCCGCCGAAGCCGAAGGAATTGCTCATCACGCGATCGACACGACCTCGCTCTCCGGCAAGGAGATAACGGCTGCGGAACGCCGGATCGATCGCTTGGGCATGCGGACGTTCCCGGGCTTGAAACCGTCGCAGGATCGCCAGCGCGCCGAAGATCGCTTCGATCGCGCCCGCAGCGCCGAGCGTGTGACCGGTGTAACCTTTCGTCGAGCTGCACGGCGTATGTGGCCGAAGACGTCGAACACGGCTCGGTCCTCGGCCGCGTCGCCGACTAGCGTCGCGGTGCCATGCAGATTGATGTAGTCGATATCCGCCGCGACCAATCGGGCGCTTGCGAGCGCGCGCTCCATCGCCAAGCGCGCGCCGACACCTTCGGGATGCGGCGACGACATGTGATAAGCATCGCTGCTTTCGCCGAACCCGAGCAGCAGCACGGCGTCATCACGGCGTTTGCCCCCGGGCCCGTTCGAGAAGCACGAAACCCGCCGCTTCGCCGATCGAAATGCCGCCGCGTTCGGCATCGAACGGTCGACAGGGCTGCTCCGCGACCAGGCCGAGAGAGCGGAAGCCGTAGAGCGTCGTCGCGCACAGCGTATCGGCTCCGCCGACGACGGCCGCGTCGCATATGCCCGATGCGATCATTCGCGCACCGCTCGCGAAGGCCTTGGCGGTGGCGGCACAAGCGGTGGACATCGCGAAAGCAGGACCCGCAAGGTGCAATGCTTCTCGAACGAAGCGCGCGAGCGAATAGGTATTGTGCGTTCGCGCGTAGTCGAAATCCGCTGGAAGTCTGCCGGTAGCGGCATCGCGGCGGCGATAGGCGTCTTCCGCCTGCTGCAAACCGGACGTGCTGGTGCCGATGAACACACCAACCCGCGCCGCGCCATAGCGCTCGCGTGCGGCAGCGATGGAGGCGGCGAAACTGTCCTCTCTCAATGCGAGCGCGGCCAGCCGGTTGTTGCGACAATCGAAAGCAGCGAGATCGCCTTCGAGCGGCTGGTCGAGACCGGCAATCTCGCCGACGTGAAGTCGGAAACTGCACGCCCGCGAAGCTGCACGGCGAGAGCCCACTCGCGCCTGCCTGCAGGGCCTCGACCGTGCGGCTGCGGCCCGCTCCGAGACAGGTCATCAAGGTAAAGTCACGCAGCGCGACGGGCGCCATTTTGGCAGCCTCTCCCGGCAAGGTCGTCAAATAAGCGCCTCGGCCCGCTCGTCGGCCGAGCACGAAAGCGCTGCGAGTTGTTCCGTGACGCGGTCGATCTCGCGGTCGAGGTAGTGTTCGTACATTGTCATGAATCGCATTATTTCCCGATCTCCCCTGGTGCCAGGCAGGTTCTTCCGCGCTTTCCGGTAAGCCGCCGCGAAATGGTCCAGGTTTGCCGGCAGAAAGAAATAGCGCGGCTCGCGGAAGATGCGGTCGAAGCGGCGATGATATTTGCCCCAAAGCGGGTTCTCGTAAAAAATCAGCCGCAGGCGTTCGATGTCATAGACGTCATTCCCGGCAACGGCCAGTTGCGCCGATGCCAAGGCACCGGGCACCGTGGGCAGGGAGTCCCCGTCGAGCAACGCGCGTCTTGCCACCGCATTGGCAAACAATGCTTGCGGATCGTCGATGGGCAGATCATTGGCTTGCACGATGAGGTCGACGAA
This sequence comes from uncultured Alphaproteobacteria bacterium, assembly GCA_963731145.1. GTDB lineage: Bacteria > Pseudomonadota > Alphaproteobacteria > ATCC43930 > CGMCC-115725 > CAIKMD01. The sequence continues at coordinate 758,086 of CAVSUX010000001.1, forward strand.
CTCGTTTTTCGGTACGGGAAAATTGAATGCAGCCGTGATGATGAATTTGCCGGTCGGCCACGGCGCCCAGACGCCCGCTTTGGCCAGCGCGTTATGCGCGACATGCGAGCAATTGTTGTTGAAGACACTCCAGGCATAGACGCGCTTGCCTTCACGATAGGGGGCGTTGAGGGTATTGAGATAATCGACGATGATTCCCATCCGCCGCCGGTCGAGCGGCACCTTGGCGCCATAGACCTCGCGGCCAAAGCGGACCGCATAGTCGGTCCCGACCGAGATCTCGTACATATAGTCACGTCGCGACATATGGGGCGGCTTGTCGCGAAACTCATGCTCGTGGAACTCGATACCGTCGAGAACGCCCGTCGCCTTGGCGCTATTCTGCGTTCGCTCGTAGGATTGATGCGTTAGGGGCTCGTCGCGCTGAAGCGCGCCGCGGAACACGAAATCCCGCCCTTCCGCCGCAACCCAATTGGCGTTGCGGTAATGCGAATTAACGCTAATGCCGACGCCGTGGTCGGCCGGTGACGCGGCCTCGTCGCAAAGCTTGAGCGTCGGGTAGCCCGCGGCGCGGTCGAGGCGCACGCCACTAAGATAGAGCAGCGAATGGCCGCCCATTGCGCTGCGAAACTGCACGCCAACACCCGGCTTTTTGCGAATCTCGGAGAGCGCGCAGAGCTCGGCATAATAGGGATAGAATCGGTCGTAAAGCATATTGCCTTGGACGGCCGACGTAGCCGCATCAAAGCTGACCGGATCGCGGATCCCGCGAGCGATACGGCCGATATGCATTTACAAACCTCCACCCCTTATCGCGGTAAAGTATATTCGAGGACCCGCATGAGCGTCCACTGATCGGCATCAGTGTTCGCTGCCGATTTCCGGCGCAAACGGGTGCTGCTCGAGTATTTGGGGCCAAAGCGAAGTCCAGGTTTCCCAATCGCGGCCTCCCTCGCCAACGACAACCCGCTGTGGCGGCAAATGCTGCGCCAGGAGGCCATGGCCTAGCGCGAAGCGGTCGCGCCGGCCGTAGCCGAGATAAAGGGCCGGTCGGTCCGGCAAATTTGTTAGAAAATCTTGCGTCCAGAGCAACATCTTTCGCTCAATAACGGTCGCGCGCGAATTCTGCGGCGACCAGGCCGTAATGCCACCAGCGGCGGAAACTTCCGCGAGGGTACCCGGCGTGCCAAGAAAGGGCGCCAGCAGCACGAGGCCGTCCACCGAAGCGAGCCGTGCGGCGGTGTAGAGCAGGGCGCCCATGCCGCCGACGGAAATCCCGAGAAGCCACAACCGCCGATACCCCCGCGCCATTCCCGGCGCGATGACGGCGTCGTGCAAAGCCTTTGCGATCTTACCTTCGAGGTAAAGATCGAGCTTCCGGCCGGGCGGCAATGATGTCGATCGGCAATCGGCGATCATGCACGGCGGAAACGAAACCGTGCGCGGCGAACTCGTCCGCTTCCATGCCCATGCCGGGAAGCATGACGAGCAGCACGCGACCGGGCTCGCCGCTCGGCGCCGAGTGATAAACGCTGCCGATCATGTTCCGCTGGATGCTGCGCGATCCGCGCCGACGGGCTCGGGCACAATTCCCCGTGCGCTCAGGAAAGCCGCGAGCAACATGCTGAGGAAAGTCCCGATCGCGACCGTCATGCCGATGTCGTGAAGCACGGGAATGGTCGACAGCGTCATGACACCGTATGCCGATACCGTGCACAGATTGGCCAGAACAACGGACGCGATCGACCGCTTCTGCGCCTCGGCGTCGTGATAGACGCGCTCGAAAAAGAGACAATAATTCGATCCAACCGCCACGGTCAGTAAAAACCCCACCACCATAAAGATCGACAGTTTGGCGCCGCCGAATGTCAGAAGCGCAGCCGTGATGATCAATGCCGCGGCAAGCGGCGCCGCTACGGCAGCGACGCGCGCCAGAGAGCGGAGAAATAGCCACAGCAGCGCGAGGATGGCGATGCTGCCGATCACGGCCAGATCCGTCGCCTCACGCTGAAATCGCTGCAAGAGCTGTGCGGATTCTCGCTCAAGGTCGATCAGCTGTACGCCCGGCAGGCCTGCAGCCGCGAGCGTCGATGCGACGCTGGCGGGATCGGTAACCTTGTACAACGGCGCGATCAACTGCCATCCGCTGTCACGCTGAACCAACATCGAATTCGACTCGAAGCGCGAGCGCAGAGGGCAAGCTGGCAGGCGTCAGCAAGGGACCGGACCGGGCTCGGGCCACGTCGCCAAAAAACGGCTCGAAGGTGTCGGCGCGAAACGGCAGCCCGGCAACTGCCTCAGTGAAACCTGCCCGAAGCGTATCGTTATCCGGCAGCGCCGCTTGGCGTGCCCTTTGGGTGCGCTCGCTCGGAAGGATGGCGCTCGGCACGTCGTAGCCGCCGATCCGCCCTTGCGTCACGAGAGTTTGCAACCGGCCGGCGAGAGCTTCGCTTGCTTCCAATGCGGCCTGCTCGGTATCCGCGCGAAATGCGACGAAATAGCGTAAATCGGGCACGCCGAGATCGCCGCGCAGCGTGCGATCCAGCGTCTGCATGGAAGCGGGGATCGGACTCAAATTCGTGAGATTGCTGTCCCAGAATCCACCGGGATGCAAAACGAGCGCGACGGCGGCTGCCAGCGTGACAAGGCCGATCAGCGGACGCAGCCAAGCCCGATAGGGCATCGCGCCGGAGAGCCCCCGCCCGATAACTTCCGCGCCCGTCGCAAAAAAAGCTTGGGGCATAAGTTGCGGCAAGACGAAACGTGTCACGCCGATGGCGGCGATCAGGCCGATAATCGAGAACGCCCCTAGCTGCGCGAAGCCGACGAAGCCCGAGAAAAGCATGGCCGCGAATCCGACGATGGAGGTCAACGCGCATAGCCTTAACGTTGGCCATATACGCGTCATCGTCGCTTGCGGTCGATCGCCGCGGACGGTCTGCGTGAAGAGATAGATCGCGTAATCGATCGATTCGCCGAGCAGCGTCACGCCGAAGCCGAGCGTTATCCCGTGCACGAAACCGAAGCCGAGCGAGACTCCGGCGATCGCGGCCAGCGCGCCGCTCGCGACCGGTAGAAGCCCGAGCAGGAGGACGAGAGGGGATCGGTACACGAATGCCAGCAAGCCCGTGATGATCGCCGTGGCGAGTATCGATAACCGCTTTGCGTCCGCGACGGTCGTGTCCCGCGTGCTGACGGCAAAAACGACGGGGCCGGTTTCGACCAGACGGGCCGCCGAAGCGTCCGGCACGTCGCGACGGGCGTCTTCGAAAGCTGCATGAATCCGAGCGAGAGCACGGTCTTCCGCATCGATGTCGAAGCCGGCTGCGCGCGTGTGAACCATCAGCACGGCGCGAGTCTCATCGCCCGAAAGCCAAATGCCGGCACGGGTATGCGGGCCCGACGGGCCGGCGAGACGGCTCAATAGAGTCAGGATCTCGCCGGTCGGATCGCTGGGCATGCTCTGCTGCAGAAGCGGAGCCATATCCGATCCGAGCAGGCCGAGATCGCTGACGAGGGCGGTGTGGAGCCCCGCGGCCGTAAATCGCTCGGCTGTCACGCCGCCACTCACGAGATAGCGATTTGCCCAGACGAAATCGCGTATGCCCAAGGAGGCGACATCGCCATTCAATACATCCGTGAAGGCATCGTCTTGCTTGAGACGCGCGCCGAGCGCTTTGCTGAGCGAGATAAGTGTGGCAGGCGGCGCGCCCTCGATCGCGAGCAACACAATGCGCGAAGACGCGCCACTGGTTGCTTGTTCGATCAAGACCTGCTGCGCCGCTGTCGACGAGCGCGGCAAGAAGGCCGCCATGTCGGTGCGAATTTCTGTACGCGCCAGAATGGCGATGGCGAAAACAACGATCAGCAGCCACAGCCCAATGGCGGCGCGCCTAATGAGCATCGCGCCCGTCTTCGACGATCGTCATCTCCGAACGATCGCCGTCGGAACCCTCGGTATCGATCGTCCGAACGCGATTGCCGTCGCCGCGAAAGTCGATCCGCTTCACGAAATGTGCAAGATCGCCGTCCTTGGGGACGAGCTGTAGATCCCAAGCCGCCGGAGTGCCGCTCAGACGTGTCGTATAGATCCGCTCGAGCGTCGGCAAATCGCCCGCCAAAGTCGCCCGTATACCCTCGATGAGGCCGCCGATCTGAGGATAATCGGCCACCGAAAATGTGTGGGTGTCGCTACCCGGCCCGCTCACGATCGTCACGCGATCGCCATCCATGACCAATCTTTCGGGTATCGGCGATGCCGTGACTTTTTCGATATGACTGGGCGCCACATAGGCCAATCGCCCCGAGGATATCAGCGGCTGGGTCAGCATGCGCATGGTCTTGCGTTCGGTGAACTGCCCGGAGGCGGACTTCACCTGCCCAAGTGCGGCCATCAATTGCGGCAAACCCCAAGGCTCTTGAGCGGCTGCGCCGGTTCCGCCTTCGCTTCCCCAGACGCATAGCAGGATGGCGGCGCAAATTCTCAAGCCGCTCGCACGCATTTCCCTCAGGTCCAAAAATCGTAGAAGTTGAACCAATTGTACGGAGCTGCGCGGCAATAGTGTTCGAGCCGCGCGACGTAGCGGCGCATCGCTTCGTCGATCCAGACGCCGGCATCGCGCGGCCGAGAAGCGGAGGCCTCGGCCAGCGGCTCGAAAAATACCTCATAGGTCCGGCCGCCGCGATAAACGCCAACCATGAGAACGACCGGGCGCCGCAACAGCTGTGCGACGCGAAACGGACCTTGCGAGAACGCCGCCGGCGCTCCGAGGAAGTCGTACCGAACAAGGTCTTTGCCGTCGACATTACGATCGGCGAGCACGCCGATAAAGTGGCCGCGGCTGAGGCGATCGGCGACCGTGATCAGCGAATCCAATCTTCCCAGGCCGATCACTTCGGTCGCGAGATTGGGGTTGATCGCGGCGAGGGAGGCGCGGATCTTGCGCGCGTTTTCCTCGTACATGAGGAGGCTTATCGGAACATTACGCTCGCGCCGGCCGACCGCGCGCGCAACTTCGAAGCTGCCGAAATGCGCACCGAACAATATGCAGCCATTGCCGCCCTGTTGGATCTCGCGGACCAGTTCCTCGCCATGGATCCGGATCTCGAATTCTTCGATCTGCTCGTTGAGCAGGAACACCCTGTCGAGAAGGCAGGCGCCGAATGTCAGGTAATGCCGAAACACGTCGGCGAATCCTGCCCGGCGTCCCAGGACGCGGGTGAGATATTCCCGCGAGTTGCGTGCCGCATGCGCGGACGAAATGAGAAAATAAAGACAAATCGGATAGAGAAAGACGCGCGCGGCTCTCCGACCCAACTTTAGCGCCAGCCATACGCCCGCCTTAATGAGCGGTAAGGCGCCGCGTTCGGAGCGCGTTGTCCAATCCTGCGCTAGCGAGTTCTCGCTCATTTGGAGTCCGGCACGATCACAAATGTTCCCGAAGCGACGAGGATATTCTTATCACGAAGCCAGCACTCGAATTTGACGATGCTCGTGGGTTCCGCGTCCCAGCGAACGACAATGGTTTCGCCCGGCTGGACGGGATGGTGGAATTTCGCCGCACGGACGACGATCTCCTCACCGGCTCCAACCGTTTTTTCGGCCAGTTTGATGGCCTCATCAAGCAGGAGGACGCCCGGGATGATCGGGCGCGAGGGAAAGTGACCTGGCGCCGTCGGGTGGTCGCTCGCGAACCGAACTTCCTGCGATTGCCACATCTTTAGAGGATGCGGCTTTGACGCATGAGCTGCAATACTGCTTCGCGGGGCAGCTTGCCGAGATTGTTACGCGGGAGGACGTCGACGAGAATTCAGCGGCCGAGGCAGGAAAGCCGGATCGATACGCTCGCGCAGCGCGCTCAAAATCGCTTCGGCGCGCAATCCCGGGGCTACCGCAAAAGCCATGAGACGGGTGACGTATCGCGCATCGGTCTCCGGCATCACGAAAATTCCGTCCCGCACGCCATCGATGCTCGAGAGCTGATGGTTGAGGTAGGAGAGGGTGGTATGTTTACCCGCGACATCGACAAGTTCCGCCGACCGGCCGGCGAGGAGGAACGTATCGGGTCCCGTGTACTCGATCACATCCTCCAAGAATGTCGGCGACGGCACGGCCCCGCCAGCGACCAGGCTACGGCCGTCCTGCTGCCGCAAGAGAACGTCATCGAGGCAACGCCATTCTGCTTCGCGAACCGTGCGGCGCGTCGCGATTTGCCCGGTTTCGGTGGAACCATAGATTTCAACGAGCGGTGCTTGGAAACACCCTTCCGCTTTGGCGGCGAGTTCCACTGAAAGTGGTGCGGTTGCCGAAAGGATCAGGTCCACCGTCGGCTTCCCGTGCTGCCCCGCCACGAGGGCACGGATATGCACCGGTGTGGTGACGAGAATACGCGGCCGCGGCGCTGCTTCGATGGCCGCCTGGATATCTGCCGGATAGAAAGGCCGTTCGGCCGCGATCGCCAGGCCATGTTCGAGCGCGAGCAGGATGACCGATTCGAGGCCATAGCTATGCTGGTGCGGCACCGTGCCGATGACCGTGCCGCCCCGGAAATTCGCAATGCCGAGGCGGTTGCCGGCGGAGCGCGCACTGCGAACGAGGACACCCCAGGACTTCGCTATCCGCTTCGGGCGGCCTGTCGTACCCGAAGTGAAAAGGACAACGGCCGGCTGCTCGGCCGCCAAGATCGGAACTTCGATCGTCTCGAGCGGCGGGCCGAGCGCCTCCGGATATGGAAACACCGGAAGGGGCGGGTTCGTCGTATCGGCGAGCGCGTAGACGCCAGGGTAGTCGCTCGCCAGCGCCCCGAGCGTCCTGCCCATATCGTTGGCGGGCATCAGGGTAATTTGCTCGCGGCGCAAGGCGGCGGCAAATCCCACCATAAAGCGGTAGCGGTCGGTACAGAGATTGACCACGTATTTTTGCGCCGGCAAACGATCTGCGAGGCGAGCGACATCCGATAGAAATTGCCGCCGCGATATCGGCCGCTGAAATTGCAAAGCGGCCAAATCGTCGAGATTGTCGCCCCGGGTCAGCCCGTAGCCGGCATCGGAAGGCGGGGACATCATGCCCGAACGATCCCCAAACGCGGCGTTCGGCATTACGGCGAACTCGCCCAATCCTCGCGTGCCTTCCGGATATCGGCGATCATGGACAGTATCGCGGACAGAGAATGCCGGGGCGGATTCTTCAGCCAATGAATACGGAATAGATATTCCCCGGCGAACATCGCGGCGACGAGCGGGAGGTCGAGGACGTTCACGAAGAAGGACCACACGACGAGCGGCGCGAAAAGAAAAAGGACCACCGAAATCGTGAGCTGCATCGCGAAGAAAACACACCAGGCGTAGGTAGCCTGCCGCGTATAAATTCTGACTTCTTCCGAAATCGTTCCGTGTAGTTTTCGCGCCATGAAGGTGAGAAGCGCCTCTCGACCCGGCCGCAGCGTCACGGCAAATGTAGAGAGAAGCCCGGCATAAATAACCCAGTAGCCGACAGCGGAAGCCGTGACGAAGCTCGCTTTGAACACCAGCACGGCGCTCAGCGTGCCGGTGAAGGACGTGGCGCTCGTCTCAACGATGACGAAGTGAAACAAGAGCGGGACGAAAACGAAGCCCAGCACGGCAAAAACACGAGCGCGCCCGGAGGCAGCGGCCATCTACGATCCCCGATTTTGCTGAACGTAGGCGTTGAGGTTCCGAAGCGAACTGAAGATCTGTACGTTGTTCTTGTCGTCGGCGCGCAGCTTCACGCCAAATTCCTGCGACACCACCAAAGCGATTTCGAGCATATCGATCGAATCCAGCCGAGTTCTTCTCCGTAGAGCGGCGCCCGCGGGTCGATTTGCATCGGCGACACTTCCAGATTCAACGTCGTCACGATGAGGCGCGCTAGTTCGGCTTCCTGGGGATTCTGGATACTGTCTTTATTCTCATTCATCGGGCACATTCCCCGCTGGGGCCTGTTTTCTGTTCGCGCACTATTTCCAAGTTGAAGAAAAAGAAAGTCCCCGGGGCCAAATATTCGCGCCAGTTCCTCGCGGTGTGGCGACCTCACTTCTGAGTTCGATCCCGCTTCTTCAAGTATCTTACAGGCAATGCAGCGGAAGACAATCATTTGTCAATTTTAACGAATTCGGCGGCTGGCAAGCAGCGCCGCCAAGGTAAGTCAAAGACGATGCCGGACGATCACCGTCCTTCCGGCCTTGCGAAGGGTCTCGTGGCGGGGGCTTAAGCGCGTCCAGCGAAAGCGTTGGGCGGACGCGGCAGTCCGAGATTTTCGCGCAAGGTTTTGCCTTCGTAGTCGGTGCGGAAGAGCTTGCGCCGCTGCAACTCCGGAACGACATGGTCGACAAAGTCGCGCAGGCCTTCGGGACAGGTCAGCGACATGATGTTGAAACCGTCCGCCGCGCCGCTGCGATACCAGAAGCTCGAGCGAATCCGCGATCTCCGCCGCTGTACCAAAGATGATTCGATGTGCTCGGGCGCCCGAGACGCGCTGATAGAGCTGGCGGATGGTCAGCCCTTCGCGCCGCGCCAAATCGATGACTACGCGTTGCCGCCCTTGCTGCGTGTTGGTGAGCGGCACCTCGGGGAGCGGGCCGTCGAGCGGATAGCTACTCAAATCCAACCCGACCATATCGGAAAGCGTCGCGACGCCGAGTTCGGGATGGATCAGGGATTGGAGCCTTTCGTATTTTGCCTCGGCTGCGCGCTTGGTTTCGCCGACAACTGCGAGGACGCCCGGCATGATCAGCACATGCTCAGGCTTGCGGCCGAGCGCCGCGGCGCGGTTCTTGATGTCGGCATAGAAATCCTGCGCCGGACCGAAGCTCCTGCTGGACCGTGAAAATCACTTCGGCGGTGGCGGCGGCGAGCGCGCGGCCGGCCTCGGATTGTCCGGCCTGGACGACAACCGGCCGGCCTTGCGGCGAGCGGCGCATCATCAGCGGCCCGCGCACCGCGAAATGATCGCCCTTGTGGTTGAGCATGTGCAGCTTGGCCGGATCGAAGAACAGGCCCTCATCCTTATCGAAGACGAAGGCGTCATCCTCCCAACTATCCCAGAGTCCGGTCACGACTTGGAGGAACTCCTTGGCGCGCGCATAGCGCTCGGCATGCGGCGCATGCGCCGCGTGGCTGAAATTGAGTGCTTCGGAGGCGGCCGAGGAGGTCACGAGATTCCATCCGGCGCGGCCACCGCTCAATTGATCGAGCGAGGCGAAGAGCCGCGCCACATGGAAGGGCTCGAGATAAGTCGTGGTCGCGGTCGAGACGAGGCCGATATGCGCCGTGACCGCGGCGAGCGCGCTCATGAGGGTCAACGGCTCGAGCCGCATCGACGCGATCGTCCGTTTCCACACATTCACATCGTCCGGGCCGAAGGTCGAATTCGAATCCGCGTTGAAGAGGAAATCGAACCGGCCGCGTTCGCCGAGCTGCGCGATCTCGATGTAATGCTTGAGGCTCTGGCCGGCATCCGGCTCGACATCGGCGTCGCGCCAGGCCGCGACATGATGGCCGGGGCCGCTGACGAAGAGACCTAGTTTCATCATCGCGACGCTTCCTCCTGTGCGGGACCAGCACTCGCACGCCGATTTACCCAAGAGTAGCAAATCGTGGCAGGGATGTGACACAACGACTCGGAGAGGGCATTATGATGATGCCTCAGTTGCCTAGGTTAGGCCGCGTCAAGGCCACGCGGCTCGCGGCAACGAAGCTGTAGCGGCGGCGTTTGGTTGTGAAGTGTTCGCAACGAGTGAGAGAAGTATGACGCCACTCTTTGGAAGCTCGGAACATTGGCTTGCTCGCGCGAAGGAAGCGCGCAATATGGCCGAGCAGATCACGGACGCTGATGCCAAGTGCGCGATGCTCGAGATCGCCGCGAACTACGAGAAGGTTGCCAAGCGTGCGGAAGCACGCGAGGCTGGCATACCGTTCCCACCGCACGAGAGGCAGTGACGCTCATGGCGACCGCACATCCGCACGCCGAGGCCGCGTACAAGCTGATCACGCAAGATGATGGCGGCTTCGCCGTTGAAGTCACGGTCCCCGACACCGAGCCCACGAAGGTGACAGGCTTCGACACGCAAGCGAAGGCCGAAGCGTGGATTGAGCGACACAAGGCGAACGTAGCGACCGGCTCTTTGAGAGGCGCGTACGGTCAGCCTTTCAGGCGAAGATCATCGTAGCGCGTGGTGTGCGCCGACGCTTCGGCTATGGTGCCGGGCGAGATGTTCACGTCCCTATGACCAACGCGGGCGTTACGCTGCCACCTGCAAGACCTTGCGGATTGTCTCCAGCAGCGTGTCTGGCATGACGGGCTTGTGTAGGATGGGTCCCATCGCCTCATTGACGGGAATATCATCGTAGCCTGTGACGTAGACGACCTTGAGGTTGCCGCGTCGTAGGTGAGCCATCCGTGCGAGCGCAAATCCGTTAACGCCCGGCATGACGAGATCAACGAGCAGCAGATCGAGTTGGCCCGGGTCTTCCAAGATCGGCAGCGCATCTCGATAGTCGTGCGCTTGCGCGACTTCGTAGCCAGCAGCATCGAGCGCCCGGACCATCGCGTAGCGTGTTGCATCGTCGTCTTCGACCACGAGTATCCGCGACATATTCTTGCCTCCCCAGGGAGCGGCACACGGTACCCCCTCCGGAGAGCGACAACAAGCGATGACACAACTGCCGGTAATTATGCGTAGCTGGTAAGACGCAGATGGAAACCGACGCGCATCTCTGGCGCCGCATATCGTGCAAGGTGCATTTGCTACGCAATACCGCGCCTTTCAATAACCGAAGCGCTTGCGCTCTCGGTCGACAAAGGCGTGCTACGACGCTAGATGCCGCGGCCGATCTCACGCCGGCGGCGTGCAAGGTGCTCGCGTTGTTCGAGAGCGAGCATCGGTGCCGAGGGATGACAAGAGCTTGGCCGTAGGTAGATATGACCTGGTCTCTAATCGTCGGGTTCGACCTCTGCCGCCGCGGACCGGATAGCGTTCGCCAGAAGATCCCTGCAGGTCCTCGAGGCCAATAGGGCTTGTTCCATAAGGCGAACGGTAGCTTGCCTCTCTGGCGTTTCGACGTGCAGCCTTTTCGCTTCGTCGAGGGTGTTCCGGGCTGCGGCAAGCCGCTCGTCCGCCGCGAGAGACGCAGAATATTCCCTAGACGCGGAATATTCGACCCGCACTCTGTAGGAGTATGGCGAGATGCGCCAGTTTGACAGCCGCGTCGCCCGCCACGCAACGGCCGCTAAACGATCAATGTTGCGTCGATCACTCGCCGAAGCGAGTCAGCGGGAATACCCTTGATATCTGCCTCCAGCCTTTTGGCGAGCTTAAGAACGCCGAGCAGGCCGTCGCCACTGAGGTTGAGCTGCTTCACAAGTTCGATGGTGCGGCTCCAAAAGAAGCGGTTGTTTTGCATCTCCGTAAAGCATCCACGCAGCGCGTAGCGCACGATGAGTTCCTTGCGGGGCCTCATCGTTCTAAGCCACTCCTCAAGCCGTGAATCATCCTCTGGCTGCGCCATCACACTTGGTCAACGCGGGAACTACAGGAACGTTCCTCTCGCGCCTTGTTTGCGCGCCGCACAACACAAGCGCGCAATTTCACGATCACTTCACGGCAGCTCGCCTCCCTACGCGGTCAGGGACGACCCGCCGTTCGACTTCCCTGCGTCGACGCCGTCGAGTTCATCGGTCCAACGGATGAGATCGTCCGTCACCTCGATCAACGCAGCTTTTGAAGCGACATCGTCGCCGGTGTGACTGATAACGATCAGTTGAGCGGCGCGCGCGCGAAGGTACTTGGAATTAAATATATGGCACCCCTGCTAAGGAGTGTCGCTTCGCGAAGTTAGATCATTCTGCTTGTCTCGGTCACGCTCTTCGCGTTCGAGCACGCTTGCCTGCTGCTCAAGCTCGCCTGCCAACGCTTCGAGAGCCGCGCGAGCATGCCGATCGGTCAAAGCCCATGCCATTTCCCGAGCATGCGCCGCCTTATCACGCAGTCGTCGTCCTTCGCTCACGACAACGTCCTGGTTACAGGCGGGAGCGCGCAGCCTCTCTCAGGGCTTGGCTTATCTCTCGGCCGCCGGCGCCTGACACTTGGTCGTCCCAGCGATAGAGACAGCCTACGCCCGATTTGCGGGGCGCCATAGCGGCAATTTCGTGGCAGTGAGCGGCTTGGGAGGAGTCAGGACACGGTAGCGAGCGTCTGGCTCGCCTGACAGTTCGCGGACGGATTCAATAGTTTAAATTTTGAGCCAGCCTCTCTGTTTCGGAGCGGGCTCGCGCTCCGTCACTTCGACAACGCTCGTCCGTCGCGAGGGAAGACCATTCGGCATGCTTCTACGCACAAGCACCTCGTGACGTCAGAACCCGAACTTGTGCTCCACAAGCTCCGTTGTCTTGCGGACAAGAAGCAGCGGCGCTGAATTCAAAGGTTCATACCGTCACTCTAAGGCCGTGAAGCGTCCCAAGGACCAACCATTGCGCCGTCCCCGCACCAGGTTCAGGCGGGAGCGCGAGACAATTGCTTGCACCTCTCTCAGCCGTCAGCGCCCAAAGTTCAAGCCGACGATACGGCTAAGCCATACTTTTATTGAGCCGCGAACAGCCGAGTGCCCGACACATGGGCCGGGTTACTCAGGGCGGGCATCACGGTTAGCCGTCAGACGATTGCCTTGCCCGTCCGCCGCAACGCGACGGCGAATGCATCGGCTAACGTGGCCTTTGATGGTACCGAAAGTTCGATCCCTAGCTGCACGATGGTCTGTGCAATCTGCGGCCGGATCCCGCTGATGATGCAATCGGCGCCCATCAGCCGCGCCGCCGACACCGTCTTGAGCAGATGCTGCGCGACCAGCGTGTCGACAGTCGGCACGCCGGTGATGTCGATGATCGCGATCTGCGCGCCGGTCGTGACGATCGTCTGGAGCAGATTCTCCATCACGGTTTGCGTGCGATTACTATCGAGAGTACCGATCAGCGGCAGGGCGAGAATCCCTTGCCACAAGGTGACAACGGGCGTCGATAGTTCGAGCAACTCGTCTTGCTGGCGATTAACGACTTCCTCCCGGCTCTTTTGGAAGATCTCGGTCGTGTAGAGGCCGAGACTGTCGAACAATTGCGTCGCGAGCCAGACCTCGCGCGCGAGAGCGGCGGCATCTTGGCCGAGTTCGCGACCGAGCAAATCGAAAACGGGTGCCTTTAGCGAAAAAACGAAGGTCGCGGTTTGCGAAGACGTGTCGCCGCGCACCGCCCTGGCACGCGAGAATTCCTCCAACACCTGGCGCGCCTCGCTCCAAGACGGAGCGCTGATCTCTTGGTCGTTTGCCGCTGCGGTGCGGACAGCATCGAAAAAGCGCGCCGAATAGTCATTCAACTCAGACTTGCCCATCGTGCCGCCGATATTCGACACGTGCTGCTGAGAACGCCAGGCGGCGAGCAGCGCGTCGCGGTGTTGATCCATCAAGCGCGGAAGCAGAGACGCATTCTCCGACATTTGGATCGCCGCTCCCATACCGTTGAGGCGGGAGCGCAGGCGATCTTCAAACCGCCGGGGTCTCTCAGCCGTCAGCGCCCAAGGGTTTGCGAAACTGACGATACAACGATGATAGACCTGCTCGGATGGAGGAACAACCAAAGGGGAAAGGTGTCGGGAGCATTGGCGAGAGAAGTTCTGCTTGTTGGCACGATACGGCGCTCGCCACCACTGTCCCGCAACGACGGATGTCGCGGACTGTGGAAGCGAAGTGATCCGATGTAGACGTTGTCACTCGCCATCGCGAGCGATCTCGGTACGCAGCTTTTCGACGGCGGCGCGCAGTCTTTCACTCTTCGCGACCGGCCAGTGACCTTCCAAGAGGTCCTTTTCGCAACTGAGGACGGTCTGCCGTTCCTCGACGGACAAATCGTCATCGCTAACCACCGTGGTTTCGCCTTCGATCCGTACGCCTTCAAAGAGCCGCCGGCTTCCCTGCCTGCGGATTCCGACGAAGTCGCCCGGGCATTCCGAGATGATGCCGCCCAGGATTCCGACATGATGTCGCCCAGGGCGCGTGCCTCGCTGGCTGCTGATGTGACAGTCGCTGCGTTGGTCAATCTTTTTGGTTGGCTGCTTTTCGCGGTTGGCGAAGGCTGTCGCCGGTGAGATTGATGCGGTGGGCGTTGTGGACGAGGCGATCGAGGATGGCGTCGGCGTAAGTCGGATCGCCGATGACGTCGTGCCATTTGTCGACCGGGAGCTGGCTGGTGACGATGGTCGATCTTCGGCCGTGGCGTTCTTCGAGAATTTCGAGCAGATCATGCCGTGCCGCGGCATCGAGAGGTTCGAGGCCCCAGTCGTCGAGGATGAGGAGTTGCACGCCGCCGAGCGCGCGAGGAGGCGGGCATAGCGACCGTCGCCGCGCGCCAGCGCGAGATCGGCGAAGAGCTTGGGAATGCGCTGATAGAGAACGGATCGGTTGTCGCGGCAAGCCCGGTGGCCGAGCGCGCAGGCAAGCCAGCTTTTGCCGACGCCGGTCGGGCCGCTCAGGATGACGATTGTCGTGGGCATCGATCCAGCCGCCCTCGGCGAGCTTCTGGAACAGCGCGCGATCGAGACCGCGCGTGGCACGATAATCGACATCCTCGACGGCGGCCTGGTGGCGAAGCCTGGCATATCGAAGCCTGGCCGTCAGCTTCCTGTCGTGCCGATAGGTCATCTCGCGGTCGAGCAGCAGCGCGAGCCAATTCGGGTGCGGGAGCGCGGCGGCGTCGCCGGATGCGGCGACTTCACCGAAGGCCTTGGCCATGCCGAACAGCCCGAGTTGATTGAGCTGATCGAGGGTGGGATGGGTGAGCATGTGGTCTCCTCAATGGTAGTAGCGCGGACCGCGGATGTTGGGATGGAGGATCGTCACGCCGTCCGCGGCCGCGCTGTCGGGCGGAGTGGCGGTCCAAATTGTTGTCGAGGATCGATCTGACCGAGCCGTAGGTCCGGGCGCCGATGTCGAGCGCGCGTGTCGCGGCGGCCTCGACCCTCGCCATGCCGAACGGCTTGACCAGCCGCACGATTCCGAGACATGCACGAAAGCCCTGTTCGGGATGCGGGCGATGCTCCAGGATCAGCTCGCACAACGCCGCCGTCGCCGGACCGATCGCGGCCGCGTCTGTGCGGATGCGATCGAGCGTCCAGTCGGCGTAACGCCGGTGGCTGGAGGGCATGTGCTCTTGCACGGTCGTGTGCTTGCCGTTGCCGCTCGAGCGCAGATGGGCGGCGATCCGCTCGCCCTTGGCGAATACCTCGACGGTGCGGCCGTGAGCCGGACCTCGACCTCGGCGCGGGCAAAGCGATGCGGCACGCTGTAATAATGCTTGTCGACATCGACGTGATAATCGATCCCGACACGGCGAGCGCGCCATTCGGCGAACACGTAAGGCTCGGCCGGCAAGGGCTTGAGCGCCGGCCGGTCGAGTTCTTCGAGCAGTTGGCGCCGCGTCACGCCGAGACGCCGGATCGGGCGCTCGTCGTTCAGCCGCACCAGTAACTCGTGATGGCTTCGTTCAACTCGCCCAAGCTATGGAACCGCCGATTGCGCAGGCGGCCCAGAATCCAGCGTTCCATGATCAGCACGCCGACTTCGACCTTGGCCTTGTCGCGCGGCCTGCGCGGCCGTGCCGGCAGCACGCCGGTGCCGTAATGCGCGGCCATCTCCGTATAGGTCCGGTTGACTTGCGGCTCGTACAGGCACGCCTTGATGACGGCGGTCTTGGTGTTGTCCGGCACCAGAAGCCGGGTCACGCCGCCGATGGCCTCGAAGGCACGCGTGTGTGCACCGATCCAGTCGGCGAGCGATTGCGTCCACGTCGCCTCCGCATAGGTGAAGTTCGATGCGCCAAGGACGGCGACAAAAATCCGGCTTCCTGATCTCGCCGGTCAGCCGGTCAATCACCACCGGAGCCGGGTCGCCGGCGTAATCGACGAACAGCTTATCGCCACCCAAATGGGCCTGCCGCATCGTGACCGAGATCTTGCCTTCCCAGGACCGGTAAAGCTCGCAGAAGCGGCTGTAGCGATACCCGTCCGGGTGAGCCTCGATGTACTCGTCCCACAGGATCGACAAGGTGACGTGCTTGCGCTTCATCTCGCGGTGGATCAGGGCCCAGTCCGGCTCGGCATGACGCCGATGGCCCTGCTTCTTGCCGGCGTTCTTGTAGAGTCTTGCTTCCAGATCGCTGTCGTCGACGCTCTCGGGCAGCGGCCAGATCAGCCCGGCGACTGGAAACGTTCGATCGTCGCGCGCACCGTCGACGACGCCAGGCCGGTGCGGCGCGCCATCTCGCGCTTGGAAATTCCGCCAAACCCCAAACGTAGAACTTCGCGCACCACGCGCATCGCAACTCTCTCCGCTGGCATCGATCCACTCCTCGGCAAAGCCAAAGAGCGGACCCTACACACAGCCAGCAGAGGCTTCCCCCACCCAGATACCCGGGCGACATCATCCCGGAATGGTGGGCGGCTTGCCCCGGAATCAGCACCGCGACCGAGTACCTGTTGTTGTCGAAGCGCACGAGGCAGGTTTTTGAGACCGATGCCGGGACCGCGTGGAACCCGTCGAAGCGTCCCGCATAGGGAACGAAGCTCGGCCGCTCCGCTTCGAAGACCTCCCAGATCGTCCGATCGCGCAACTCGGGATGGCGATGCACCTTGGCATAGGCGATGCACCGATCCATGAGCCAGGCGTTCAACTCGTCGTAGCTCTTCACCCGCAGTCGCGGCGTGAAGAAGCGCTCCCGAACGAGGCCGACCTGGTTCTCGACCTGACCCTTCTCCCAGCCCGAGGCGGGCGTGCAGGCGACCGGCTCGACCAGGTAATGACCGCACATCTGAGCAAACCGACGATTGTAGGCGCGCTCCTTGCCAACGAAGATCGTCTCCACCGCCGTCTTCATGTTGTCGTAGATGCCGCGCGTGCAGGCGCCCTTGAAGAAGGCGAACGCCCGGTCATGGGCGTCGAACACCATCTCCTGCGTCTCGCGCGGATAGGCCCGCGCGAACAGCATCCGGCTGTGGCAGAGCCGGACATGCGCGACCTTCACCGTGACGGTCACGCCGTTGATCAGCACGATCTCGTGGCTCCAGTCGAACTGGTACGCCTCACCCGGTGCAAAGCTCAGCGGCACATAGGCCTGCGCCGTCGTCTCGCCGCGTTCCTGCGCCCAACTCCTGGCATAGCGTCGAACCGCGTCGTAGCCACCGTCGTAACCCGAGCCGCGCAACGTCTCGAATACCCGGATCAACGTCAGGTGTTCTCGCGGCGACTTGCTTTCGTTGGCGAGCAAGAGCGCGTCAAGCCTCTCCCGCCAGGGGCCAATCTTCGGCTGCGGCTGCGTCTCACGCCGGTAGCGGAACTCGGTCGCGTCCGACCGCAGCACCTTCCGGACCACCTTCCGCGACAGCCCAAGTTCCCGGCAGATCGCCTTGATCGGCTTCTTCTGAACAAAATATGCCCGGCGGATCTTCGCGATCGTTTCCACTACCAGCATCCCAAAACAGGCCCCCATGTTCTCCATGGAAGCCATTGTGAACCCCGTGTCCCCGGGGTCCCTTTTGGATGCCGATAACCCCGATTACAGGGTCCTTATTCCACGCCGAAACACAGAGATGTGCTGGCCGAGGGTGTGCCCTGTGGCTTGCATCGCATCGAGCGGCTGATGCGCCAGCAAGCCTTGCGGGCTCGGCCCCGACGGCGCCGCCTGCCGTCCGATCAAGGGGAGCGGCAGGCGGGCGCCGTCGCTCCGAACGTGTTGGAGCGCAGCTTCAACGCACCGGCTCCCAACCGTCGTTGGATTGCCGACTTCACCTATATCTGGACGGCCGAAGGCTGGCTCTACGTTGCCGCCGTGATCGATCTGTTCTCACGCCGTGTTGTCGGTTGGTCGATGAACGCGAGCATGACAGCGGAGCTGGTTACCGATGCTTTGGTGATGGCGATCTGGCGGCGCGGCAAGCCCGAAGCACTTATCCATCACTCCGATCGCGGCAGCCAATACACCAGCGATCAGTTCCAACGGCTGATGGCCGATCACGGCGTCACCTGCTCGATGAGCCGTTCCGGCAACGTCTGGGACAATGCCGCGATGGAGAGCTTCTTCTCGTCGTTGAAGACCGAGCGCATCGCCCGCAAAATCTATCGAAGCCGCGACGAAGCCAGAGCCGACGTGTTCGATTACATCGAGCGCTTCTACAACACCAAGCGTCGGCACTCGACGATCGGCTACGTAAGCCCTATGGAGTTCGAAATGAAGGCCGGAGTCACTTAACTGAAGTCATCTAAACCGGCAGCAGCTCATAACTGATTGTAGGGATCGCGATAACCCTGCTTTATAACCGGATTAAATTCGGCGCATATCTGCCCGGCGCCCAGAAACGGAACAATACAGCATCTAAAAAATAGTTTTGCAGCGGCACTCGAAGAGGATCCTGTCGCCGCCGTAGAGGCAGTTGTCGTGGGGACTCTTGCTGCCGGCACTATTATCTTGCGCCGCGCAGCCGGCCTTTGAAGCCGGTGAGGAACAGCGCGACCGTATCGCGTGTCCATGCGGTGATCTCGGCAGAACTCATCGGCGTGCCGAGGCCCAGCGCGCGGCGCTGGGGTAGGGCGACGACCATCTGCAGGAATTGCGCGGCGGCGAATGCGGCCTCGCGCGCGGTCGGCGCGTCCGCGCCGGCGGCGCGCTGGAGCAGCGCTGCGATGCGATCGACCGCTTCGGCTCGACCGCTCTGCTCGCTGACGACGGCGGCGAGCTCGGGAAAGCGTGGCGCCTCGGCGACGATCACACGGTGCAGCGCGAGAGCCTCGCGCGACAGCGCGGCGTGCAGAATGACCTGCGCGAGGCTCGTTAGGCTCTCCTCGAGCGTGGCACATTCGAACAGCCCCGTGTCGTCTTGCGGACGCAGCCGCTCGACGACGTGATGCACGACCGCGCCGAAAAGCTCGGCCTTGTCGCGAAACCGGCTGTAGAAGGTGCGTTTGGCGATGCGGGCGCGCCGCGCGATGGTCTCGATGCTGGTGGCGCCGTAGCCTTCGCTCAGGAAGAGCTCGGTCGCAATCTCGATGATCTTCGCGCCGAGCCGCTCGGCCGCGTCGCGCGTCGGGCGCCCGCCGCGTCGCGGCGGCGCGCGCCGCCGCGACGGTACACGACGTTCAGCCAAGGCCGCGCGATCTTGCCGCAATCAACCAGGAGGGTTGCCCGGAGGCGCTGCGTAGGGCGAAGGCGGATAATAACCCTGCGGCGCGGGGTAGGGCTGCGGCGCGGGATAAGGTTGCGCCGGGTAATAGCCGGGGGCCGGCGGGTAGTAGTAGGCAGGCGCCGGCGGATAATAATAGGGTCCGCGGAAGGGTGCGGTAGCAAGCGCTATCGGCGCGGTCACCAGGGTGGCAACCCCGGCGGCGACCGCTCCCGCCACGGCGAAGGGGAAGAACGGCCCCGCGAAGAAATGCCGCCCCCGCGCCAAAGCCGGCGAAAGCGGCGCGGCGATCAGAGCCGCAGCAACGGCGACACTCAACAGGGCAGCTTGGCTTGTCCGCATGGTTCCCTCCTTGCACGCGGCAGGCTGCGCGCAGCCCGCCGATCAGGAAACAGCCTATCACCGGATCGAACGAAACGCAACGAGATCGTTTCATTAGTCCCGATCCTGGGGTCGTTGAACTCTCAACCTCTGCCTTCCGAGGACAGCACTTTGCCATTCAGCCACAGGATGCTCCGCCGGCAGAGTGCTGCATCTCGGCGCGTCCGGCGGCTTCTTGATCAGCGCTCCAGAAACGCCGCCAGGCGTTCCTGCCAAGTAAGGCGGCCGTCGTCGCCATAGGCCGAGGAAAAGTCGACCCCTTGGGCGAGCGAGCCTGGCCAATAGATATGGTCGGGTGGTTGATAGAGCGACGGCGCGAGCAGATTGCCGGCACGCCAGAATCCGCTCGCTGGCGTCGTGAGCCATTTCGAGAACGGTGAAATTGCCGACGCGAAGCAGCAACGCAACCTGATCGGGGCGGCCGCCCAAGCGGCCATACGCCAGTTCGCCGGCGTCAACGCCTGTGGCCGCATGTGCCCCGGTTAACAACCAGGCGCCGTCGATCTCGTTGAGGCGGGACAGCCAAAATCGTTGGCGCTCCGCCAGCCTTTTGCGCTCAACCAGCCTTGATCGGCTGGCCAAGCGGAAATAAGCAGCGGCCGTTTCCTCGATCAGCCAGCGGTGCATAACGGCGATCGCCGGCTGACGCAGGGCGCGCCAACGTTTCGGCGCGACGCGCATGTCGCCGTAGTGGCGGAGCAAGAACGTCAATATCGACGTCTTGACCTCGGAAGGCGGCGTTTGAAATTCCCAGGGCAAAAGCAGCGCTTCGGCGAGCGATGTCTGCAGATCGTTCCGGCGGGCGGTAACGCGCGGCGTGTCGGCGAGCTCGAACACGCCAATTTCGAGCGCAAGTTCGCACAGCCGGAGCGCGAGGCCGGGGTGGGCCGCTTGTGCTTTGACCCGCGCCGCGGCGGCGGCAAGGGTTTCGGTGCCCAACCCGCCACGAACAGCGCTCGCCGGCAGGCGCTCAGCTGCGAAATAGCTTGCCGTCGTCGTCGGTGCTTCCAGAAATGCTTCGGCAAGGGCGTCTGGTGCGCGGTCGACCGAGAAAAGTTGAAATCGGTCGGCGAGACGACGCCACGGATCGGGAAGCCACAGCAGATGCGACATAAGCCAATCGCTGACGATCTGCGTGCTGGGCAAGCGCGGATCGAACGCCGCCGCCCAGGCGACCGCAAGGCGCACCGCTTGGTATCGGTGGTGCGGCGTCTCGAGCCAGTCGAGGAAATCGTGCAGGAAGGCACTACGCTCGGCCGGCGGAGATGTCCCCGACCATAGAACCCATACGACGTCGAGCCGGTCGGCAGGTGCGACTTTTTCCCAGGCGAAGCGCACAACCCTAAGACGACCGAGCAGTGTTTCGAGTTGGGCTGTCGATTTGCGGGGCTCCTGGCCGTCGCCATAGCGCTCGACGAGGCGTCTCGCGATTTCCGCGGTTTTGGCCGGCGGCGGATCGAAAATCGGCGCAAAATCCGGCTTATTGGCCCTCAGCGCGGAACGCAGCATCAGGGCGCTCTCGCCTCGTTTATGCGAGCAACCAGGCCGGCGACGGCGTGGGCGTCGGGTGTCGCCATAATGAAGCGCAATTCGATCCGCCGGTTGCGCTGCATTCCGGCGGGAGTGCCGGTGGTGTCGACCGGGCGATATTCGCCATAGCCGCTGACACCGATCAGCGCCTCGGCCTGATCGTTCTTAAGTCCGGCCAGCGCAGGGTCAGCCGCCACCAATTGCGCAAAAGTCGCGGACGCGCGTGCCGCCGACAAATCCCAATTGCTTTGAAAGCGCGCCGTGTGAATCGGCGTGGCGTCGGTGTGGCCCTCGATGTAGACGGCGTCGAGCCTGCTTCCGTGACGGTTGTCGCAGGCTGGCGCGGCCGCGCCGTCGGCGCGACCCGCATAGCAGGGCAGGACTTTGTCGAGCGCGCCGGCGAGCAGCTGCAATTTGGGAAGCGCCGTTGCGTAAGGATCGGCCGAACCGGTCGGAAAGAGGATGTCGCCACCCAGTTGCAACGTGCCGTTTTCCTCGTCGATGCTGACCGGCAGCGCGCTATCGAGGATCTTTGCGATATCGCGGAGCAAATCGCGCCGCGTCAGATTCGCTTCGGTAAGATCGGACACGACCTCGGGTTCTGGCTGCACCGAGGCGATTTCGGTCGGTTGAGGTCGGCGGAGATCGCCGACGATAACCATGAGAATGACGATGAAGATAAACACCAGACCGAGCATCATGTCGGTCATCGATGCAAAATAATCGTGCGTCGCACCGGTATCTTGGTGCCCGGCTCTCCGCCGTCGGCCGCTCGCGATGCTCTGGCGCATGTCAGGCGGCCTTGGCGTTGCCGTTGATAACGAACATTTGCGCGACTTCGCGCAACTCCTCCGTGCCGAGCGAGAAGGCCTGCATGCCGTTGGCGAGGCTCGTATCGAGCTTGGCGACAAAATTCATGACCTCTTCGCCAAAGGCGCGCGTGCCACCTTGGAGCCGCTCGAACACCGCCTCGAGCCTCGCCGTCGATTTTCTCGAAGCGATTGCGATAATTGTCCCAGGTCGCGCCGATCCGCTCCGAGACCTGGCCGAAGGCCTTGGCCATTTCCGCCATATCCCGCTGCGCGGCTCCAACCTGGCCGGCAATCTGGCCGAGTTCGTTTGTTATTTGCCGCGATGCGTCGACGGATGCGACGACAGGCGCGGTGCATTGGGTCCAGGCAACCGCGCTGTCCTTGAGCGTGTCGCGGGTGCGATCGAGCATTGCGGCGATCTCGCGCATGCTGGTGATTTGCGCGCGCAGGCTCGCGTCGAATTCGCCGGCGCCTTTCAGGAACGTGCCGGCCGCTTTGTCCGCCGCTCCCGAAAACAATGTTTCGCCTCGCGCAAAGGCATTCGCCATGGCGTCGACCTTGGCGGCAAGCCGATCGCCAGCTTGATCGGCGCGGATCTCTACCGTTTCCTGCAGCTTTGTCGCTGCCGCGAGAAGCCGCGTTGCGGCGAGGTCGATTTGCGCCGCGAACTGCTCGCCGGAGCGGCCGACATGATTTTGCATCGCGCCAATGGCGTTGCTGACATCGCCAAGCTTGCCGGTGAGCTGGTTGATCTCGCTTTTGGCCGTGCCGCGAATTTCCGTGAAGAACGCCGCGCAGATTTTTTCGAGCGCCGCTTGGCTTTGATCTCCAAAAGTCGCCACCGGCGCTTGCGCAACGGCTACCGATCGCGCTGCGCTTAACTCCGTTTGCAAGAGCTCGAGCCGCCCGAGTTGCGTGCGCGTGGCGGCGAGTTGATCGAAGGCGATGCCTTCCGACGAGACCGGCGTCATCGCCCGCTCCAGGTCGCGCGCGAGGCTCGAGGCGGCAGTCTCCACGACATAACTCGCGCTGCGTGCCGCGATCGAGAGAATGAGCGAGCTGCCGAGGCCGGCGATCGAGGTCATGAACTTGAACGCGGCGGCGCCGAGGAGCGCGTTGAGCGCAACTTTCGCCGCCTCCGGGTCCGGGGAAGCGATACCGGTGGCGGCGAATTTAAGAGCCGCCACCAGCCCGATGAAGGTCAGCATCAAGCCGATGCCCGTGAAATAGCCATGCGCCGCCGCGAAGAACCGCGCGGGGAAAATTCTGTTGTCGATGGTATGAATACCTAAAAATTCGTCTGGTCGCCGCAAGCTAAGGACGACCAATTCGGTAGGGCGCAGATATTCGCGATACTCATGCCAACCATCGCGGAAGATCGAGCCTGAAAACCGCTCATCGACGCGTGCGAAGTTCGCGGCGAATTCCGTCGCTGCGCCGCAAGTGTCGATCAGCCGTCGCAATCCGCGGATACGCAGGATGGCGGCAAGACCGCAAAAGGCGACGGCAATGAGCAGAAGCGCCGCCGCCGCGACGATCGTCGCCGAGAGTTCGATAGGTACATGCTCGTCGCGAAAATGACCGAGCAAAGCGCCGATCGCGGGATCGAGCCGATCGATCGTGGCGGCGATGAAAATGACGAAGTCCATGATGGGTCTCGCTGTCGGGGCACGAACGCCGTGCAATTGCGTATCCCACGCAGCGCAAATCGCATGCCAACAGAAGGGTTCGGAAAGCGAGATGATTTTGCCCGAAAAGCGCCAAATTCAATCGCCCGCCGGGCGCTTGGTTTCGGCTTTGGCGGCAAAAATTGCCGATCGGCGATCCCGTAAAGGGTCGTTTTGCCCCGTTTCCAGGCCGCCCCTCATCGAGGCGACGATCACGGCGCTACGGCAATCGTCGAAATCGCACGGCGCGCGGTCACGTAGCCGGAACCGAATGGTGCTCGTGGACGATCGTCCACTGGCCACCGATCTTGCGCAGGCCGATCGTCAGCCGAAAATCGAGATCGATATCCTCGCCGCCGGGTTCCGCTCCCGCGCAACGCATCACCGCGGCGACGAAAGCGACATCGCTGCCGGCCGTGATGCTCATTTCCCGGATATCGAAGACGGCCGGATCGCGTGCCCAGGAGAAGAACAGCTCCCAAGTCTTCGCGTACGCCTCGATTCCGCGCGACAGAAACGGCGGCGGCACGTCGAACATAAGCAGGTCGGGCGCGTGATGACGCAGCACCGCCGGCAGATCCCGCCGACCTACGGCGCCGGCCCAGTCTTCCACGAGTTTGCGGATGGCTGCGTCTTCTCTCGGGGCGTTTCCAGTTACGACCATGAGATACCCTGCGCGTCTGCGGTGAAGAGTAAGATCGCTGACAGGGTAATGGAACGGGGCGCGTCAGCGGCATCACGTTTGCTTGGGTTTTCGCGCGAATACGGCCAAGCTGCAGCAATGATCGAGAAGAATTTTCCAGGGCGCTGATCGAGATCCGCGACTGCATGTGCGCAGCCAGCGAATGTCACGCACGACGACGCGAGCGGCTATCCGATCCTTGGCGGGGCGCGCGACGTGCGTCGTTACGACGCCGCTGCCAGAGCTGGCCCTTTGATCCGCACGGTGATCTCGTCGAGCGAGACGACGGTCGCGTATTTCGCCTGGAGGTCGAAGAGATTGGCGCAATGCGCAAAATACGACCGGTCGAAGCAGCAATCATCGACGACGATGGTCGTGTAGCCGTGCGAATGCGCGTCGACCGAGGTGGCGCGCACGCAGCCCGATGTCGAGACGCCGCAGACCACGACCGTATCGATCGACTGGCGCGTCAGATAGGCGGCGAGCGGCGTCTGGAAAAAGCCGCTGGCTTTTGTCTTCGCCAGCACCCAATCGCCCTCGCGCGGCTCGATCGCTGCCGGAAAATCGTTGTAGCCGGACGCCGGACGGCCTTTGCTCTTCGATTTGGTGGCCTTGCCGGCATACATCGTGCCTTCGATATCGCTCAGCGTGTAGATGATCGGCCGCTTCTGCTTGCGGAAGAAGTCGATCAGTTGCGCGATGCGCGGCATCGTCTCCCACGACATCGGTCCGCAGGCGGTCGAGTATTCCCGGATTGCTTCGTCGAGCGTCAGCCCTTCGCTGCCGCAGAAGCCCATCGTCACATCGACGACGACCAGCGCGGTACGCGCACCGATCTTCATATCGCCGAGGAAGCCGGCCTTGCTCAGGATGCGGCGCTCCGATTCAGGAATTTGCTCCATCCACTTTTTCATCGTCCATCCTCCTCGTCGTATCGGCGGTTACGGAAGCTTCGGCCATAGTACCAGAGGTTTTCGGGGATCGATACCAACCGAGATCGGATCGGGGCCTTCGACCGGGTCTCTCGCGCGGCGGCGGCGCGTGCTAGTTTCACGGCGATGAAAATTCCCGTTCTTATCGCCGGCGCCGGGCCGGTTGGCTTGAGCCTGGCCCTCGATCTCGCCTGGCGCGGGATCCCGAGCCTCCTGGTCGAGCCGCTGATCGAGGTGCATCCGCATCCGCGCGCGATCTCGATCGGCGTGCGCACGATGGAGCATTTCCGCCGTCTCGGCCTCGACCAAAAAGTCATCGATGCCGGCGTGCCGCGCTCGCGCGCGCTCGACGTGATCTATGTGACGCGGCTGCTCGGCCGCGAGATCTTCCGCTTTCCGATCCCGTCGATCGACGAATTGGCGCGCGATGCGGCGGCGCTCGCGACGCAAACGCCGGAGATTGCAGCCTCGCCCTATTACAAGACCTGGACCGCGCAATCGCCGCTCGAGCGCATGCTGCGCGTCGAGGTCGCGCGCTCGCCGCGGATCGAGACACGCTATGGCTGGCGGCTCGATTCATTCGTCGAGAGCGAGCAGGGCGTCACGGCGACGCTGGTCGAGCTCGCGACCGGCCGGCGCGAGGAAGTTGCCGCGCAATATCTCATCGGCAGTGATGGCGCGAACAGTGCCGTGCGTGCTGGACTTGGCATTGCGCATGGCGGGGCGCGGCACGCTCGGCGAGGCGGTCGGGCTTTATTTCAAGGCGCCGGCATTGGGCGCGCGTCTCGGTACGCGGCCGGGCGTCATGTATTGGGTGCTGGCGCCGGGCTGCGGCGGCGTGATCTACACGATCGATGGCCGCGACGAATGGGTCTTCAACCGCTACTTCGCGCCGGGCGAGGCCGCGAGCACGGAGGAACCGATCGCGCTCATCCGGCGCGCGCTCGGCGAGCCGACTCGATATCGAGCTGCTGTCGGCGCAGAAATGGCTGCCGCGCCAGCTCGTCGCCGATCGCTATCAAAGCGCGCGCTGCTTCTTGGCCGGCGATGCTTGCCATCTCTTCGTGCCGACCGGCGGCTTCGGCATGAATACCGGCATCGGCGATGCCGTCGATCTCGCCTGGAAGATCGCGGCGCGGCTCGAAGGCTGGGGCGGCGCGAAGCTGCTGGCGAGCTACGAGACGGAGCGGCGGCCGATCGGTCTCTTCAACACGCGCGAGGCCGCCGACAATTACGACAAGAGCGGCACGATCTTCGCGGTGCCCGATGCGCTCGAAGAAGATGGCGCCGCGGGCGATACCGCGCGCGCGGCGGTCGCGGCGCTGCTGCCGCCAAAGATCAAGCATTTCGCGCCGATCGGCGTGCATCTCGGCTCGTCCTACGAGAACTCGCCGCTCATCGTGCCGATGACGGCACGGCGCCGGTCGCTGTTCGATCCCGTGCGTTACACGCCGAGTGCGCGACCCGGACAACGCGCGCCGCATGCGCTGGATCGCGCCCGGTAAATCGGTGCTCGATCTCTTCGGTCGCGGTTTCACGTTGCTGCGTTTCGGCGGCGAGCACGGCGAGGCGCTGATCGCCGCGGCGCGCGCGGCTGAGGCTGCCCTTAAATGTTGAGGATATCACCGATGATGCGCTCGCACGGCTCTACGAGCGGCGTCTCGTGCTGGTGCGACCGGACGGACATGTCGCCTGGCGCGGCGATTCCGCGCCCGCGCAGAGCGCGCGCCATCATCGATCGCGTTCGCGGCGCGTGATCGGCGCGACGCTTTTGGCGCTCGCCTCTTGTGCCTCCGCGCAATCGCCGTCACACTAGGAACGTCTGACGAACTCGTCCGACGGGTTGTGGTGCCGGGGGAGGAGACCGCATGGCTTCCATCATTTCGCGCCGCACCGCGCTGGCCAGTCTCGCGGGCTCGCTCGCGGCGTTGCGCACCGTCCCGGCACGCGCCGCCACCAAGCTGCGCGTCGGCAAGGCGGTCGCCGAGAATTGGGGCAATGTGCCGCTCGATATCGGTATGCAATTCGGCATTTTCGAAAAGCACGGGATCGAGGTCGAGGAGCTGATCTTCGCCGGCGGCGCAAAGCTCGCGCAGGCGGTGACGGCGGGCGAGGTCGATATCGCGCTGAGCGGCGGACCCGACATGGTCTATCTCGCCAAGGGCGCGCCGGAGATCGCGGTCGGCACGATCGCGGATTCCGCGGCCTTCATGGGGATCAGCGTCGGCAGCAAATCGACGGCGCGCGGCATCGACGATCTCAAGGGCAAGAAGATCGGTGTCACCTCGCAAGGCTCGACCACCTATTGGCTGGTCTATCAGCTCAATCGCGCGAAAGGCTGGACCGGCGACGATGCGGCAAAGCCGATCGTGATCGGCGGCTCGCCGACGGCGGGCTTTGCTGGGCTCAAGACCGGCGATATCGACGCCGATGTCGGCGGTACCTCGACCGGCTATCAGCTCGAAGAACACGGCGACGGCCGGCTGCTGATCGAGTGCTCGGAATATGTGCCTCCGATCGCGCTCTATCTGATCTTTGCCAGCACAAGCTTGACGAAACAGAATCCGGAGGCGGTGCGCGCTTTCCTCAAAGGGTGGTACGATTCCATCGCCTTCATGAAGAGCCGCAAGGCGGAAAGCGTTCCCATCGCTGCCAAAGTGATGGGCTATACGCCGCGCGTGGCGGAACGCATGTATGATACGCTGATGGCGAAATTCTCGACCGACGGCAAATTCAATCCGCAAGCTTTCGATACGCTGCGCGAAACTTTCGTCGACATGAAGACGCTCGATCCGAATTCGGTCGACATGTCGAAATTCTATACGACCGAATTCCTGCCGCAGGCGTGACCGGCGCGATGGACCGTCCTGTTATCCCTTACGCGAATATCGACACCAAGCCATTCTGGGATGGATGCCTCGAAGGGCAATTGCTGCTGCAGCGCTGCAGCGCTTGCGGCGCCTGGCGCCATCCGCCGAGCCCGATTTGCCCCGCATGTCTCAGCGATGCGCATGAATGGCTGCCGGCGCGCGGCCGCGGCACGGTTTACACCTTCACCGTGGTGCGCGAGCCGCGGCGCGGCTGGGAAAAGCTCGTGCCCTATGTGCTCGCGGTGATCGCGCTCGAGGAAGGGCCGCATATCCTCAGCAACGTCGTCAACATCGCGCCGGAGCAGGTCGCGATCGGCATGCCGGTCGAGGTGACCTTCGCCGAGCTCGACGGCTCGACCAAGCTGCCGCTGTTTCAGCCGGTGCAGCCATGAGCAATATCAGCGGCCGCTACGCGATCGTCGGCGTCGGCGAGTCCGATGTTGGCCGGCGGCTTGGCCGCTCCGGCATGGCGCTGCAGCTCGAAGCCGCGAAACGCGCGCTCGCCGATGCCGGGCTCGATAAGAATGCGATCGACGGCGTGATCACGCGGCCGAGCCATGCCGAGCCGGCGTTCAATTATTCGGCGGTGCTCGCGGGGCGGCTCGGCATTGCGCCAAGTTATTTCACCGATATCGCGCTGAGCGGTGCGGCGACCGCGGCGATGGTGCTCGATGCGGTCGCGGCGATCGAAGCCGGGCTCTGCACGACGGTGCTGCTGGTCAGCGGCGACGCGCAGACCGCACGCGGCGGTCCGCGCCGCGGCGGCGCGGTGAATTGGACCGACGATTTCGAGAAACCGTTCGGCATGCTGAGCGCGCCCGAAAGCTATGCGCTCGCCGCGCGCCGTCACATGTACGAATTCGGCACGACCAGCGAGCAATTCGGCGCGGTCGCGGTTGCGTGCCGCAAGCACGCCTCGCTCAATCCCAACGCGGTGTTCCGCACGCCGATCACGCTCGCCGAGCATCAGGCCTCGCGCTTCGTCGCCGAGCCGTTCCGCTTGCTCGATTGCTGCCCGGTGACCGACGGCGCCGCGGCGCTCATCATCACCTCGGCCGAGCGCGCGCGCGATCTCGCGCAAAAGCCGGTCTATCTCCTCGGCCTCGGCCAAGGCTTCACCCATTCCGATCTGCCCTGGGCAGCGTCGATGACGACGACCGCGATGAAAAGCGCGGCTGAGCGCGCCTATGCGATGGCGAAGCTCGGCCCGAAGGATATCGACGTTGCCGAGCTCTACGATTGCTTCACCTATGTCGTGCTGGTGACGCTCGAGGATTACGGCTTCTGCGTTAAGGGCGAGGGCGGGGCTTTCGTCGAAGGCGGTCGCATCGAGCTTGGCGGCGCGCTGCCGGTCAATACCGGAGGCGGACTCTTGTCGCATGGCCATGCAAGCGGCGCGCTACTTGTTGAGCGAAGCGGCGATCCAGATGCGCGGCAGCCGGCGGCGCGCGCCAGGTGGCGAATGCCGAGACGGCGATCGTCAGCGGCCAGTGCGGCGTGACCGGCGTCAATGTCTGCCTGATTTTCGGCAATCATCCCAATTGAGCATGGTGCAATGACCGGCGATCCTTCCGCTGCCTCTTTCCGGAATTCGCGTTCTCGATTTCGGCCATATCGTCGCCGGGCCGTTCTGCGTGCGGCTGCTCGCCGATCTCGGCGCCGATGTCATCAAGGTGGAGACGGCGACGCGCCAAGGCCGCACCGGCGCGCGCCGCGGCCAACGCCCCGGCGGCACGAATGGCCGCACGCCGCATCTCTATCACATCAATCGCAACCGCCGTTCGATCGACCTCAATCTCAAGACCGAGCGCGGTCTCGCCATCGCGCGCCAGCTCATCGACAAGGCCGATGTGCTGGTCGAGAATTTCTCGAGCGGCGTGATGGAGCGGCTCGGCATCGGCTATCGCACGTTGGCCAAGACCAATCCCGGCCTCGTCTATGCAGCATGGCGTCCTTCGGCCAAAGCGGCCCGCGCCAAGGCTGGACCGGCATGAATGTCACGCTGCAGGCCTGCTCGGGCCTGATGCTGGCGACCGGCGCCGAAGGCGATCCGCCGATCGGCATCTCCAATTCCTGGAACGATTATATCGGCGGGCTGCATGCCGCGGTCGCGATCGTCGGCGCGCTGTCGAAACGGCGCAAGACCGGCAAGGGCTGCCATCTCGACGTGTCGCAATTCGAGGCGAGCGTCGCGATGATCGGCAGCCTGCTCTTCGCCAGCGCCGTCACGCGCAAGCCGCCCGCGCGGCTCGGCAGCCGCTCGAGCACCGCCGCACCGCAGGGCTGCTATCGCTGCGCCGGCGAGGATCAGTGGTGCGCGATCAGCGTGCAATCGGATGCGCAATGGCAAGAAGCTGCGCGCCCTTGCTTGGCGGCGATCTGCGTCACGACACGCTGGCTGAACGTCTGGCGCATCACGATGCGATCGACGCGGCGATCGAAGCCTGGACCGGCAAGCTCAGCCCGCAAGAGGTCGAGCGCCAGCTCAGCGCAGGCGGGCATTCCCGCGGCGGCGATGCGTCGCGCGAACGAAATCGCCGCGACCGAAGAATGGCAGCGGGTCCTGCGGCCGCTCAAAGAGCATGGCGAGGCCGGGCCCGAAGGTCATCGGCCTGCCGTTCACCTTCCGCGGCAGCGCGCCGCGCGAAGCGACCGAGGCGCCGCGCATGGGCGCGAACGGGAACGAGGCGTTGCGCGATTGGCTCGGCCTCGACGAGCCGGCGATCGCCGAGCTGATGCGCGAGGAGGCGGTCTGATGGCGCGCATCCTCGATCTCACCAGCCTGATGGGCGCTTACGGCACGCGGCTGCTGGCCGAGCTCGGCCATGACGTACTGCGTATCGAAAGTCCGAAAGGCGACAGCGTTCGCCAGCGAAGCGCCGATTCTCGGCGGCGCGCCGCGTCCCGAAAGCGGCGCGTTCCATCAATTCCTCAACGCCGGCAAGCGCAGCGCCGCGATCGATCTGGCGACCGAAGGCGGGCGGAAATTGTTGCTGGCGCTGATCGCCAAGGCCGACGCCGCGGTCGTGAGCCTGCCGCTGCCGCTCGCCGAAGAGAAGTTGCTCGCGGCCAATCCCGACTCGTGCTCGTGCGGCTCGACGACGGACCGTCGGAGCTTTGCGCTTATGCCAGCGCCGGTCTCCTCGCGATCACCGGCGAGCCGGATGGCGCGCCGACCATGCTCGGCGGCCACGTGCCGAGCGCGGCGGTCGGCGTGCATGTCGCGCTCGCGACAGCCGTGGCGCTGTTCGGCAAGGAAGCGAGCGGCAAGGGACAGGTCGTCGATGTCTCGGCGCCGCAATGTCTTGCGTCGCTGGCCGAGCAGGTCTGGGTCGAATACAGCGCCTCGGGCGAGATGATGGAGCGCTTGGGCTCGCGCGGCGGCATCACCGCCGTTGCCGGCGCGCTGCCGTGTGCCGACGGCCATTGGATGATCAGCGTGCCGCCCGATCCGCGCGGCTGGGCGAATTTCGTGCAGCTCGTGCCGCATCCCGCCTTCAAGGACGACGGCTCGCTCGCCGATGAGGCGATGCGCCGCGAGCGCAAGCAGGAGATTCTCGACTGCATCGCGGAATGGTCGCGCGAGCAAAAGAAGAACGAGATCGTCGAGCAGGCGCAAAGCCTGCATATCCCGGCGGCGGCGGTCACCAATCCGCTCGAGCTGATCGATGATCCGCAGCTTCTGGCGCGCGGCTTCCTGAAGCCGATCGATCATCCCGATTTCGGCAAGATCAATTTCCCGGTCGGCGCGCTCGCCAGCATGTTCCAGCAGGCGATGAGCATCGCGCCGACGCTCGGCGAGAGCACGGCGCTGATCCTCGACGAGCTCGGCTATTCGGTGAAGCGAAATCAAACGCCTCAAGGACGAAGGCGTCGTCGCGTGAGCGAGCAAGCGACCGTTTCGCTCGACGAGCTGCAGTCCTGGATCGGCCGCGAGCATGCGTTCGCCGGCATCGATGCAGTCACGCGCAGCGACATTCGGCGCAAGCTCGAAGTCTATTGTTTCGATTGCCCGCTGCATTACGACGACGCGGTCGCGCGCGCGCATGGCTATCGCGGGCTCGTCGCGCCGGTGGCGCTGACGCCGCTTTGGGCGATGCCGGCCTATTGGAGCCCGGGCGAGCCGGTGCTGTGGCAGCCCGGCCTGCGCGAACAGGCGGGCGGCATCCGCACCGACGTGCCGGTGCCGGCGGCGTTCCAAGGCGGCGTCAACACGGCGACGTGGTGGGAATATTTCGAGCCGGTCTATCCCGGCGACGAGCTGCACGGCAATTGGCGCCTCGTCGAGATCAAGCCGCGCGAGACCAAGCTCGGCAACGGCATCTTCGTCACGGTCGAAGCGACGATCTTCAAGCGCTCCGGCGAGCTGGTCGCGAAGAACAGCAACACGCATTTCCGCTTCACGCCGAAATCGGCGGAGGCGCGCAAGGACAAGCCGCTCGAGCCGCCGCCGGAGCTGGATGCGAATGGCGCCAATGCCGAGCAGGCGACGCCGGCGGCCTTCGATTGGAGCCGCCAGCTTCGTTTTGGCGAGGTTGCGGTCGGCGACGCGGTGCCGCCTTTCGCGATGTGGCTGAGCTATCAGCGCGTCGTTATGAGCGTCGCGGTCGATCGCATGTTCTCGGGGCTCCATCACAATCGCGAGCGCGCCCGCTGGCGCGGCTTCCGTGACGTGATCTTCAACACGCGCGGCTACGAGATGACGTTCGAGGTGATGCTGCGCCGCTGGATCGGCCTCGACGGCCGGATCACGAAGCTCGGCCCGTTCCGCATGACCGGCAGCTCTTATCCGAGCGACGTCGTCACCGTCAGCGGACGCGTCACCGGCAAGAGCAACGACACGCGCCGTGTCCAGGTCGAGTTGCTGGCCGCGAACGATCGCGGCGAGGCCGGGCGCGGCGAGGCCGAGATCGCGCTGCCGGCCTAGAGAGAGTGGAGGATACGCATGACCGAAACCGCGCTTTTGTCGCCGAATGGCCAGCAGGAGACGCAAGGCAAGGGCCCGGCGACGCGGCTCTTTCTCGCGACCGTCAACGGCGTGCTTGCGCCTCGAGCGGCGCGACGGTGCCTGGGCGGTGACGGGTGACGGCGCTCGCCGGCAAGCATGCCAGCGCGCTGCTGATCGAAGAAGGCTCGGGCAAGCTCTTCGCCGGCGCGCATGGCGAAGAAGGCGTGTGGGTCAGCGACGACGGCACCGGCGCGTCCTGGCGCGCGGCGGCGAAGAACATCGGGAATCGCAACATCTATTCGCTGGCGTCGCGGCGCGACGGCAATCGCGCCGTGCTTATTCGCCGGCGCCGAGCCCGCCTCGATCTATCGCAGCGACGATCTCGGCGAGACCTGGCGCGCGCTGCCGGCGCTGCAGCGGCGTGCCGGGAACGGATAAATGGCATTTCCCGCCGCCGCCGCATATCGCGCATGTGAAATCGATCACGATCCATCCGACACGGCCGGCGACGCTCTTCACCTGCATCGAGCAGGGCGCGCTCCTCATGTCGGAGGATGACGGCGAGACCTGGCGACGAGCTCGACGATTACTCGAAGCCCGAGGATCCGACCTATCGCGACACGCATCACATCGTGCTGCATCCGAAAAATCCCGAGATCGCCTATCTGACGACCGGCGTCGGCACGTATCGCAGCGACAATGGCGGCCGCACCTGGCGCGCGCTGACGCAACGCGGCAGCCGGCTCGGCTATCCCGATTTCGTGTTCCTCGATCCGGACAATCCGGATCACCTCATTGTTTCGGGCGCGGAGACGAGCCCGCAAGAATGGCCGGGCAACGGCACGGCGAATTCCGCGGTGCTGAAAAGCGTCGACGGCGGCAAAACCTGGCGCGAGTTGCGCCATGGCCTGCCCGACTCTCATCGACGGCAGCATCGAGGCCATGTCGCGGCATTCCTGGCCGGGCGGTGCGACGCTGTTCTTCGCCACCTCCAAAGGCGAGGTCTTTGCCAGCGAGGACGAGGGCGAGCATTGGGCGCGGATCGCGCAGGGCCTCGCTTCGGTGTCGAAGAGCGTGCATTATCGGGCCTTCCTGCCGGGTGCGCGCGAACGTGGGCGACGCGCCTACGGTTGAGTGGAGTGGCCGCGGTGGTGAGGGAGGCTGAGTATGGCTGAATTCGAGCGCACGCGGATCCGAGAGCGGGAAGCGCCGTCGCAGAACAATTACGAGTTGGCGATTCAGTTCCAGCGCGAACGGGCGGAGCGTAACGCGACGGGCCGCATCGTCTGCAAGGTCGAAGACTGTCCGCAGATGCTCACGCGGCAAGGCCGGCTGCGCTATTACCTCGGCCACACGGTCAAGGATACGCCGCTCCAGGACTGGATCGTCTTCACGCATGAGATCCGTACCGTCTCGGGCAAGCACCGGCATCAGGGCGGGCTCATCATCTATGTGATCGAAGGCAAGGGCTATTCGGTCGTCGACGGCGAGCGCTGCGATTGGGAGAAAGGCGACCTTGTGTTGCTGCCGATGCGTGAGGCCGGCGTCGAGCATCAACACTTCAACATCGATCCGGAGAAGCCGTCGGTGTGGATGGCGTTCATCCATCTGGGCATTCAGGAATATGTCGCGTCGGAGATGACGCAAACGCAAGTGTCGCCGGAATATCAGAAGGCGCAGGAAAGCGGCGGCGCTTAAGAGGCGTGCTGAAAGGGGGAGGAATGTCAGGGGTAGATTTCGCGGCGTACGGCATTGGCGATGCTTGGCGGCTCGCTGGCGGCGCTTCATGTGCCGACGGCCGCTTTGGCCGCCGAGAAGCTGCGCGTCGGCAAGGCGGTGGCGCAGGTCTTCGGCTATATCCCGCTCGATATCGGCATGAAATACGGCATCTTCGCCAAGCACGGTCTCGAGATCGAGGAGACGAGCTTCGTCAGCGGCGCGCAACTCGCGCAGGCGATCACGGCGGACGCCATCGACATCACGTTGAGCGGCGGCCCCGATATGGCGTTCACCGCGAAAGGCGCGCCCGAGATCGCGGTCGCATCGATCGCGACCTCACCGGTCTTCATGGGCATCGCTGTCGGCAGCCAGTCGACGGCGAAGTCGAGCAACGATCTCAAAGGCAAGAAGATCGCGGTGACGAGCCAGGGCTCGCTCACCTATTGGCTGGTCGACGAGCTCAATCGCGTCAAAGGCTGGACCGGGCGACGATCGCGCGCAGCCGATCGCGATCGGCGGTGCGCCGCCGACGCAATTGGCGGCGATCCGCACCGGCCAGGTTGATGGCGCTATCGGCGGCTTGCAGGTCGGCTTCCAGCTCGAAGAGCAGAAGGAAGGCCGGCTGTTGGTCGACATCTCGGATTATGTGAAGGAGATCGAGCTCTTCGTCATCTTCGCTCACACCAACCTCGTCAAGCAAAACCCGGACGCGCTGCGCCGCTTCCTCACCGGCTGGTATGAGTCGGTGGCGTTCATGAAAAGCCACAAGGCCGAGTCTGTGAAGCTCGCGGCCGAGGTGCTGAACTGGTCGCCGGAAGTGACCGAGCGCTGCTACGACCGGACGATCGCGCATTTCTCGACGAATGGAAAATTCGAGAAACAGGCGCTCGACAAGCTGCGCACGTCCTTCGTCGATCTGAAAGTGCTCGACGCATCGGCCGATATGTCGAAGCTCTATACCGAGGAATTTCTGCCGAAAGCATGAACGCCTGGACCGATCACTTTACGCATTGAGAAAACGACGTTTTCTCATCGTGTAATCGCAAATAAGAAACGCGCGATTGCTTTGCCGCTGCTGGTGATGAAGAATAGAATTGCACATCGAGGAGAGATGCCCATGACGATCGCTTGTCTCGCGCCCAACGGCATGAATGTTTATCGCGGCTCGGGAGCGGCATCGCGGCTGCTTGTCGGCACGGCGAAAGGCGTCGCGATTTTGGAGCGCGCGCACGGCCAGGATTGGCGTCACGCCGGCACGATGCTCGAAGGCCAGCACATCAGCTCGATGGTGATGGAGCCGATCAAGGGCGGCATCTTCGCCGGCGTTCATCGCGGCACGGTGTTCTACAGCCCCGATCTCGGCAAGAGCTGGGAGCCGCGCAGCAGCGGCATCAGCATCAATCACGTCTATTCGCTGGTCTATGCGATCGAGAACGGCAAGCCGATCATCTACGCCGGCACCGAGCCGCCGAATGTCTTCCGCAGCCGCGACGAAGGCAAAAGCTGGGACGAGCTGCCTGGCTGGCGCGACGATGCCGGGCCAGGACAAATGGGTCTTCCCGATGCCGCCGCATGTTCCGCATGCGAAGACGATGGCGGTCGATCCGCGCGATCCGCGCGTGTTCTATGTCGGCGTCGAGCAGGCCGGACTCTTCACGACGCGCGACGGCGGCCAGACCTGGCGCGAGCTCAATTCCTATTCGAAGCCGGACGATGAATCCTATCGCGACGTGCACTCGATCGTGCTGCGCCCGAACCATCCGGACGAGCTCTATATGACGACCGGCATGGGTCTCTATCAGAGCAAGGATCGCGGCGAGACCTGGGGCCATCTGACCTATCGCAATACGTTCCGCGTCGGCTATCCCGACAAGCTGATCTTCTCGCCGCGCGACGATCGCACGATGTTCATCTGCGGCTCGCATGCCAATCCCGGCACCTGGATCAAGCTGCACACGGCGGATGCCGCGGTGATGGTGAGCCACGATGTCGGCGAGACCTGGTCGCTGGCGACCAACGGCATGCCCGATCCGCTTACCGCCAATCTCGAGGCGATGTGCCTTTACGACGCGGGCGATAAGTTCGAGCTCTTCGCCGGCACGACCGACGGCAAGGTCTATTGCAGCGACGATGGCGCGGAGAATTGGCGTCAGATCGCCGGCGATCTCGCGCCCGTGTCGAAGGTCGAGCATTTCCGCCTGCTGCTGCCGGGTGCGGTCTCGTCGCGCGGCAATCGCCCGCCGGGCGCCGGCGGCCCGCCCGCGGCGCACTGAACCGGGCGGCGGATCGCGGCTATGGATGAGGATTTAAAGACGGTCACGCTCGACGAGCTGCAGGCCTGGGTCGGGCGTGAGCACGGCTTTGCCGGCGTCGACGAGGTGACGCGCAGCGACATCCGCCGCAAGCTCGAAGTCTTTTGCTGCGATTGTCCGCTCTATTACGACGACGCGGTCGCGCGCGCCCACGGTTATCGCGGTCTCATCGCGCCGGTGGTGATGACGCCGCTCTGGGGCATGCCGGCCTATTGGGAGCCGGGCGAGCCGGTCTTCTACGGACCGCAGTTACGCCCGAAAGCCGGCGGCATTCGCACCGATTTGCCGAATGTCTATCCGCGCGGCGTCAACACCGCGACGGAATGGGAATATTTCGAGCCGCTTTATCCGGGCGATCGGCTTTCAGGCAATTGGAAGCTGATCGAGATCAAGCCGCGCACGACGGCACGGCTCGGCGAAGGCGTGTTCCTAACGGTCGAGACCTCGATCTACAAGCAAAGCGGCGAGCTGGTCGCGAAGAACCGCAACACCGGTTTTCGCTATCCGGATCGGAAAGACGACGCGCCGCGCGAGACGCGCGAGACGCGCGAGAAGCCGGCACCGGCGGCGACCAGCGCCGGCAACGAGCCGACGATGGAGCCGGCCGATTGGCGGCAGCAATTGCGGTTCGGCGATGTCTCGGTCGGCGATGCGGTGCCGGCTTATACGATGTGGCTCAGTTATCAGCGCATCGTGATGAGCGTCGCGGTCGATCGGATGTGGTCGCCGATCCATCACGACCGCGACCGCGCGAAGGCCGCCGGTTTCGGCGACATCATCTTCAACACGCGCAGCTACGAGATGCTGTTCGAGGTCATGTTGCGCCGCTGGATCGGGCTCGACGGCCGGATCCGCAAGCTCGGCCCGTTCCGCATGACCGGCAGCTCCTATCCCGACGATGTCATCACATCGCTGGGGCGCGTTCTCGAAAAGCTCGAAGAAGGCGGCGAGAAACGCGTGAAGCTCGAATTATTGGTGCTCAATCCTCGCGGCGAGGCAGCCCGCGGTGAAGCAGAAGTGGTGCTGCCGGCTTAGTGGAGAAAAGAATTCAGGCGCTGAGGTGAGCGCGTGCCGCCATAAAGCCGCCGCTGCGGCGCCGATGACAAAAGAAAGGGTTCTCGCCGCGCTCAAAGCGTGAGCGGCGGCGAGAGCCGGATTACTTCAGATAGCCGCGCTCGCGCCAATAGCGCTCGGCCGCCGGGTGGAGGGGCAGATAAAGCGGCCCTTCCTTGCTGTCTTTGCAGAGCTTATCGAGCGGCAGCGGCTGGCCGTTGCCGTCTTCCCACGGAATGCGGGCACGGCGCGCATCCATCGCTTCGCAGAATTTGTAGATCATTTCATCCGGTGCGCCGGCGAGGCAGAAGACCGGCCAGCCGCTGAAATCGACGGACCAGACATCCGGGCCGAGGCCGGGATATTCCCGATCGGTGATCGCCGCGCGCATCAGCCCCTCGGCTTCGAGCGCCTTGAGCTGCGGCTCATCGACCGGGAGGAACTTCATGCCAAGCTTGATCGCTTCGGCGGCGAAGCGCGGCAGCGCCTCGTCCCACACCGCATCGAGCTCGCCGCGCTCGACCGCGCCGAGCCGATCAGGGCCGTTCGGCATGCCTTCGGTGTAAACGACCTTGCCGCCCCAGGCTTTGATGTCGTCGAGCGTCATGTCGAAGGCGCTGAGAACATGATTGGTGATGAGATGCACGGAGTGATCCGGCTGGCCGCGCAGCGACACGCGCAGCGGATATTTTGTGCGCTTCAAATCGCCGAGCGTCTTCAATCCCGTCTTCGGATGAACGGCGAAGCCGAGCTGGTCGAATTGCGGCATCACCATGATGGAGCGCAGCGGCAGCGGCTTCTTGTAAGGACCGCGGCCTTTGAGCGCCATGCCGAGCACACCGCCCGGATTGCAGATGGCGATGTCCGCCTCGCCGTTCACCACCATGTCGATCGAATCCGGACCATCGCTCGCGTAGAAGCGCGTGCGCCATTTCGCGTCGCCTTGCGGGCGCATGTAGATCATCACCTGCTTGTCGCGCCATTCGTTGGCCCCGACGAGCTCGGAGACGGTTTCGAGCATCAGCCGCGAGCGCTCGATGGCAGGGGTGCGAACGGGTTTTTGCTGGGTCAGCATGGCGAGCAGTCCTTTTGGAGCGAGCGAAAGTGGTGCCGCGCGGCGGCTATTTCGGCAGATAGGCCTCGGTATAGAGCTTCGACATGTCGGGCTCGGTATCGAGCAGCTGGAGTGCGACAAAGGAGCGTTTGAGATTCGCCAGCGATTCCGGATCGAAGCGGCAGCTCGGGTTGAACATGCCTTTTACGATGTCGTATTCCTCGGACATGATCTTCTCGGAAAAGCCGGTGACCTTGGTCCAGCTTTTCACCGTTCCTTCCTTGTCGGTCAGGATGAAATTCGTGGTCTCGATCCAGCCCTGAAGGAAGGCGCGCAGCGCGTCGGGATTGGTCTCGATCAGATGATTGGACGCGAAGATCGTGCCCGAGGCCATATTGCCGACGAAATCCGAGACCGGTGCGAGCACGCGGCCGACCTTTTTCTCCTCTTCGGCCAGGAATGAGGTTGTGCCGCCGATATAAGCGTCGATCTGGTGCGCGCGGAACGCGGCGGTGGAAGCGGTGATGCCGCCGCCGACCATCACGCGCGTCACGCCGTCCGGCCCCCAGCCTTTCGTGCGGGTGAGCTCCTGCGCGACAAAATCGGTCAGCGAGCCGGCCGTGGAAACGCCGATCTTCTTGCCTTTGAGCTCGTCGAGCGAGCGGATCGGCGAGTCATAGGGCAGGCCGACGCTGAAATAGGGGAGGGTGGTCGTGTCTTCGCAGACCGCCTTCATCGGCGCGCCTTTGACGACGAACGACATCTGGGTGCCGGCGCCGACGGCGATATCGAGGCTGCCGGCAGTCAGGGCCTGGATGATCCGGCTGCCGCCCTCGAAATTGAGGATTTTCAGATCGAGTCCGTGCTTCTGAAAGAAGCCATGCTCGACGCCGACATCGACGGTGATGATGGAATCGGCATTCGCCTGGGCTTTGCCGACGTTAAGAGTGGTCTCGGCAGAAGCAATGGACGCAGCGGCCGAGGTGGCGAACGCAAGGGCAATCGCGGTGCACAAAAAGATAGGCCGTCGGCTACGAATTCTCACAGTCTCCTCCCCACCCGCTTCTCGCCGGTCATTCGTCTTGCCGTCGAACATGGACGGCCTTGCTTCCTATCGCAGGTCGTGCGCCGGCGCAATCGCGCTTCGCCGCGGCGCAGGGCGCCGCTTTACGCATTGAGAAATGCGGGTTTTCTTATTGAGTAACAGCCACAAACGAAGCGCTTAATTGCTTGCCGCCAGCCACGCCGGGACTAGAGTTGTAGTTGAGCGCGCTGAGCGAAAATCCACGAGGCATCGATGTTAGGGACCGGTCCCAAATTCCCCTTGAACTATTCCGGCATGACCATTCGCTATGAAGAAGCGATCGAGCGTGCACGATCGATCGTGCCGGTAGCGAAGAAGAACGTGCAGCTTGCCGAAGAAATGCGCCGCATCCCGGAAGAGAATGCGCGTGCGATCCTCGATTCAGGATTGATGCCGCTGATGCGGCCGAAGATGTTCGGCGGCTTCGAGGCCGATTGGATGACGCAGATCGATTGCGTCTCCGAGGTTGCGCAGCATTGCGGCTCGACCGGCTGGGTCATGACGTTCTTCCTCCAGCATCAATTCTTCCTCAGCCTCTTTCCGCTCGAGGCGCAGCGCTGTGTCTATGAGCGCCACAAGGATCCGACGATCCTGACGTCGTTCTTCCAGACGGGGTCGGCCAAAGAGGTTCCGGCGGCTACGAAGTCGGCGGCCGCTGGCATTTCGGCTCGGGCGGCGATTATTGCAACTGGGCGATCCTGGGCGGCGTCATCCGCAATCCGGACGGCAGCGTCAAAAAGCGACTGAATTTCTTGCTGAAGCCGGAGCAATTCAAGATCGATCGCGTGTGGGACGCGATCGGCCTCAAAGGCTCGGGCAGCAACGACATTGTCGTCGAGCCGACCTTCGTGCCCGAAGCTTTCGTCTATGACCACGATCTGGCGATGATCGGCAAGGCGCCGGGACAGTCGGTGCATGACGGCGTGCTCTATCGCACGCCGCTGGTTCTCAATTCCGGCTTTGCCGTGATGACGCCGATGCATGGCATCGCCCGCGGCGCTTACGATGCCTTCGTCGAGCTCACGGCCGGCCGCGCGGCGCGGCCGATGGGTGCGAGACCGTCGGATCGCGTCGAGGTGCAGATCGCCATCGGTGAATCCGGGGCCGAGATCGATCTCGCCTATCTCATCACCGAAAAGCTCACCGCGACCGTCTTCAAAGGCGGCAAGGTCAGGCGCGCCGACGCGGTGCGTCAGCGCCGCGATATGATGATGGTGCTGAAGCTGATCCAACGCGCGGTCGACCGGCTGTTCGATCTCAGCGGTACGCACGGTCTGCTCGGCAATCACGCCATTCAGCGTCATTGGCGCGATATCCATGCGATCGGCCATCACGCGCAATGGCAGGCGCCCGCCTTGCAGACTGCCGGCCGCGACGAGCTGGGCTTGCCCCCGCTGCCGGGCGATTCCTATCCTCTCGATTAGGGAGGATCGCATGAAGCAGGATCAACGGATCGCGATCGTCGGCGGCGGGCTCGCGGGCCTTGGCCACGGCGCATGCGCTGAAGACCTTCGGCATCGAGGCCGAGGTTTATGAGCAGGCGCCGGAATTGGGCGAGATCGGCGCGGCGGTCAATACGAGCCCCAATGCCAACAAGGCGCTGATCGCCATTGGGGTCGGCGAGCAGATCGCCGCGGTCGGCAATTC
The DNA here is from genome assembly GCA_963731145.1 of uncultured Alphaproteobacteria bacterium. Lineage (GTDB taxonomy): Bacteria > Pseudomonadota > Alphaproteobacteria > ATCC43930 > CGMCC-115725 > CAIKMD01. The sequence goes on from CAVSUX010000001.1 coordinate 800,009, forward strand.
GTCGCCCGGCATCTACACGCGCAACATGCAGAGCGGCGAGTTCCTCGAATTCCGCGACCGGCGCAAGACCTCGGAGAAATATGCGGCACCCTATTACACCTTCCATCGCGCCGACCTTCTCGATGCGCTCGCCAAGAGCCTCGATCGTTCGACGGTCCATCTCGGTCATCGCCTCACCGGCATCGACGAGCGGGGCGACACCGTCGCGCTCACTTTCGCGAATGGCGCCAAGGTCGAAGCCGATCTCGTGATCGCCGCCGATGGCGTCCGCTCGGTCGTGCGCCAGGCGCTCTATGGCGACGACAATCCGACCTATACCGGCCAGATGGTGTGGCGCGCGCTCCTCAAGGGCAGCGACGTTCCGACGGAGATTCTCGAGCCGACCGGCCACATCCAATGGGTCGGGCCCGGCTGCCATCTGCTCGCCTATTACATCCGCGGCACCGACCTCGTGAACATCGTCACCCAGGAAGACACGGATAAATGGGTCGAGGAAGGCTGGTCGACGCGCGGCGATCCCGACGAGATGCGGCGCAGCTTCCCCAATCCCGAGCCGCGGCTGGAGAAGCTCTTGAGCATCGTCACCGAATGCTCGAAATGGGGGCTCTTCACCCGGCCGCTCACCGATAATTGGGGCCGCGGCCGCATCCAACTCATCGGCGACGCGGCGCATGCGATGCTGCCCAATGCGGGGCAGGGCGCCTGCATGGCGTTCGAGGATGCCTACGTGCTCGCGCGCTGGCTCGATGCCGAGAGCGATCCGGTCGAGGCCTTCCGCCAATTCCGCCACATCCGCATTCCGCGCGTCCACGCGGTGCAGCGCCTCTCGATGGCGAATGCGAAGTTCAAGCATATGCGCGACAGCGAGCAGCAGCGCGAGCTGATCGCGACCGGCAAGGGCAGCGTGCAAGGCAATATCGATTGGGTCTGGGCCTATGATCCGGTCGCCGATTGGAACAAGCCACCGGTCGTTCCCGAAGTGGGAGTGCCGGCGTCTTAAAGGGCCTTTGGGGGGAAAGACGCCATGAGAAACGCACTCATCGCGCTTGGTCTTGCCGTAGCGTTTCTCGCGAATATCGTCGGCGCGGCCCGTGCCGCGGAGACTTACGATATCCACGTCATCCTGCCGCTGACCGGCAATGGCGCGTTCCTCGGCCAGGGCCATCGCGACAGCCTCGATACGCTTGCGGAGATCGTGAACAAGTCGAACGGCATCGACGGACGGCCGCTGCGCTTCGTCTATCACGACGATCAGTCGAATCCGCAAGTGTCGGTGCAGCTCGCGACCGAGATCATCGCGCAAAAGCCGGCGGTGATCCTCGGCTCGAGCCTCGTCGCCATGTGCGCCGCGATCGCGCCGCTGATGCAGAACGGGCCGGTCGATTACTGCCTCTCGCCCGCCTATCACCCGCCGGCCGGCAGCTTCGTCTTCTCGTCCGGTGCATCCGCGATCGATCAGTCCGCCGCGGTCGTGCGCTATTACCGCATGAAGGGCTGGACCAAGATCGCGACGCTCGCCAATACCGACGCGACCGGCCAGTCCAACGACAAGGCGATGGACGAGATCGTGACGCGGCCTGAGAACAAGGACGTCTCGCTGGTCGAGCGCCAGCATTTCAATCCGAGCGATATCAGCGTGGCGGCGCAGATCGAGCGCATACGCGCTTCCGGCGCGCAGGCGATCATTGCCGGCGTGACCGGCACCGCGGCGGCGACCGTGTTCAAGGGCATGATCCAAGCAGGCTTCGATATCCCGATCGAGGTGACGAGCGGCAATCAATCTTTTCCGCAGATGGATGCGTGGAAGGATTTCCTGCCGAAGCATCTGGTGATGAGCTCGGCGCTCTTTCCCGAGCATGACGGACTGCCGACCCTCGATCCGCGCATCGAGGCGGCGCAGCACGCGATGTATGCCGCGCTGGCCGCAGCATAAGCTCAAAGCCGACAATATGGAGGCGACGTCCTGGGACGCGGCGCTGATCGTCGTCGCGGCGCTGCGCAAGCTCGGACCCAACGCGACGGCCGAGCAGATCCGGGAATTCATCGCCAATCTCGCCGACTTTCCCGGCATCGACGGCGTCTACAATTTCAAGGCCAGTCCCGAGCGCGGGCTGGGCCCCGACAGTGCGATCGCCGTCACCTACGATCCCGCGACGAAAGCCTGGGTGTGGCTGACGCGGCCCGGCGGCACGCCGCTCAACTGAACAACCGGACCGGCCCGGTGGAGAAAAGATATGGCTGACGTTCCGACTCGCTACAATTCCGGCATCCAGCGTGCGAAGGGTATTTTCGAACTCGCCGCCGCGCTCTACGACACGTCGTTGTCGCGCAAATCGACGCGCAGCGGCACGACGACGCCGCAGACCGATTCGCGCCTCGGCACCTCGCTCTCGCTGCGGATCGATCTGCAGCGCGAAGCGATGAATGGGGTCGCGCTTACTTTCGGCATCGGCGGCTCGATCGCAAATCTGCTGAAGGTGGCGCGCAAAGAGCTGTCGCTGCTCTGGATCAACCCGAACGCGCCGCTCGCCCTGGCCTATAAGGGATGCGCGCCTTTCGACGGGCCGCAGCCATTGCGCGTGATCGCGGTTTTTCCGTCATGGGATGCGGCGGTGATCGCGGTCCATGAATCGACCGGTATCACCTCGATCGAGCAAATCCGCGAGCGGAAAGTTCCGCTGCGCGTCTCGACCGGGCATACTTTGGCGCCGCCTTTCGACGATGACCCGACGATGTTCGCGGTGAACGCGATGATCGGCGCGGCCGGCTTTTCGCTGGACGATATCCGTGCCTGGGGTGGTTCCGTGCACGGGATGCCGCGCCCCAGCCATCCGGAGCGTGCCCAATTGATCACCAAAGGCGAGGTGAATGCGATCTTCGATGAGGGGATTTTGAGCTGGGGCCAGTTCGCGGTGGAACGCGGCTTCCGTTTTCTGCCGCTCGAGGGCGCGGTGCGCAGCCGGATCGAAGCCGCCGGTTACGATATCATCGAGGTCACGCCCAAGCGTCTGCCGGCCTTGAAGCAACCGGTTCCGGGAGTCGATTTTTGCGGCTGGCCGATGATCGTCCACGCGGATATGCCGGACGATGTGGCCTATGCGCTGTGCGAAGCGCTCGAAGCGCGCAAGCTGCAAATCCCGACCGACAATTATAAACCGGTCAATCTCGTGCAGCTCAGCAACGTCGATGAAGAAGCGCCGCGTGGTGCGCCGCTTCACCCCGGCGCAGAGAAATTCTATCGCGAACGCGGCTATGCGCGATAAACGCCGGCGCGTAAAGCTCCCTGCTTGTCGAGCAGGGAATTTTACGCGGAAGCCCCTCGCCTGAGGGCGGTATCGTTGGTCGTGGCGCGCCAGGCTCTTGCGCGAAGCGGATGGCCGCCGATGTATCCTGCTGCCGCGCGTTCCGGCTCCTCTACGTGAAGATGAAGTCGCCCGAGGTGAGGTGGTGGTCGTTCACGACGAGAATGCTGTCGCCCGTGTCGAAAGCGATCAGCGCGCCGGCCTTGGTGTCCGTTACGAAGGGCATGAGTTGGGCGAAACTGGCGATGTTCGCGTAGCCTTGCAGCTCGATGTGATCCTGTCCCGGCTGGAAATCCTCGATCGTGTCATGGGCGTTGAGCGGTGAGAACACGAAGGTATCGGCCCCCGTCGTTGCGGTCCGCGCGACGGTCGCGGCGTCACCCCACATCTGATCGTCATTGGGACCGCTGATAAGGGTATCGTTGCCGCCGCGTGCGTGATCGAGGAGCGCGGCACCGTCGCCGTACATTTGCGTCTGGTTTGATGGGTTCGGGCCTGCGATCAGCGTGTCATTGCCGCCGACGGCCCAGCCGCTCAACGTCTGTGCGTCACCATAAAGTTGGAGAGTGGCGTGAAGCTCCGTGCCGGTGATCACGTCATTGCCGCCGCGTGCGTGGCCGCTCATCGACTCGGCATCGCCGTACGCGACCGCGGGCCCATAGCTGGCGTTCACGGATATCCTGTCGTTGCCGCCCTGTGCGTTATTGGTAAGCGTCACGGCATCGCCTGCGGCGGTCGCGGAGCCACGCGCAAGCATGTCGATCTGATCGTCGCCGCCATGGGATCGCGCTGTCATCGCGATGGCATCGCCGATAACGCTGCCGCCGTCAAACACGGTCAAGCCGAGCGTATCATTGCCGCCGGCGGCATGGGATGCGAGCGCCTTCGCGTCGCCCACCAGCGTTCCATCGAGCTGGCCGCCCGAACCCGTGAAAGACTCGGTCAGGTTCTGTGCGGCGGCGATGGCATGGCCGGCGAGAGTGCCGGAGCTATCGCCAAACACAGTCGGTTGACAAAGCGTGACCGGCATTCCCCGAAACTCCTCGCGATATGTCACTGGGAAGGTTCTTGCTCGACTGTCCCCGCTGAGAGGCGGAAATAGTAACGCGCCGGCCTAGCTCCTGTTCCGATAGCAGCTTTTTGGCTGAGGCCGTATCGCCGTGATAAGCTTCGGAGCATCCCGGCCCGAAGTGAACAGCGCGGATTGCGAAGGCGGCGATCCGCGAGGACGCGCCGCCAATGCCGGCACTAAGGTTGCCCGAGCTTCTCGCGTGCTTGCCGCAACGCTTCCTGGCGCAGGAGCGGGTAACGGCTCGCTGCGCTGAAAAAGAATCCAGCTCTCCGTCTCCGTACGGCGGAAATGCTGCGCGAGAAAACCGCTATAGTGCTCGAGTGCCGCGTGGGTAGAGGCGCTATCGCTTGGAAATTTTGGGACAAAAACATAGTCGAGCCCACCAAGGAACTCCTCAGCGCGCGGCCAAGGGAAGGCGGAATTGAACCATAGCTGTCGACCGCCCGGGGGCTGTAGACCGAGCATGAACGGCAGTGGGTTGACGGCATCGAGCAACCCGACACGCGGCTGCTTCGTCCCACTCGAGGACATGAGAGTGCGAATGGTCCCCGCCGCTTCAAGAATAGTCTTGAGGTACTCCGCTTGCGTGAGCTCGTACCGCGGATGTTGGAGCCGAGCCGCGTTGAGGAGCCCCGGAGCCATTCGCGATCCTGAAAACAGTCCAATCAGATTGGGGTGCTCCGGCGGGATGGCGAGGCCGCGCAGATTTGTGTCCTCGACGACATACTGGTCGCTCGCGGTCGCTTTTACATAATAGCCGGCGAGGCTTGCCCCCATTGAAGCGACGTCGATAGCCGGCGCGATGAGTACAGCAGCAAGCAGCAGCGCTGCCTCGGGCGGGCGCAGCCGCGTCTGCCTTTCGAGAGCCACGCGAGCGCTGTCGAACAATAGCAACGCAACGACGACGTAAAGGACAATGCCGTCGAATTGCTGGTTTTGCGAGAGAATGAACGCGCCGCATCCGATGATGAATATGGCGCTGGCGACTCTGCACCATGAGACGCCCGCGCGCCGCAAGAAAAGCAGGCAGACGAGATCGATGAGGATGACCGCCGTGTCCTTCGACGTGGCGAGGTTCTTTAGTTGCCAACCAATGTCTAGCCGAGCTGCGCCGGTCTGAAGCGCCGCGAAGATGTCGTACCAATAGGGAATATTGAAAGGGGCCGCGGCGAGGATCGCGAGCATCCCCAATACACCGAGCCAGACGGCGGCGCGCCGGCGCACATGTGGCGAGATCAGAATGGCTGCCGAAATTGCTATGACGGCGACGCCGAAATAGGTGATCTTGAGATAGAACAGCAACGCGCCTAGAAAAAAAACGATTCCCTGGTCAAGCCAGGCATTGCTTTCGTTGCGCGGCGCAAGGAACAGCATGGCGAATAGCAACGTCAGCGCGCTCCAGCCGAGTCGGTTGTAGGACATCGCGAAGGAGTAGATCTCGATCGAATCGCCGAGATTGATAGGGACGAGAACGAGCAGGACGACATAGAGTGTCGCGACAGCTGCTGCCGCGGGCGGCAGACGGCGCGGAAAGATGCAGATTGCAGCGGCCAACATCAGGAAGGCATAGAGCGTCTCTCCCGCGAGAAATGCCCGCGGGCCAATACCCGTTATATGGAAGCCGAGCGCCGTGAGGCCGAACGTCACGATGCCCAAAGGATCGTGAATGTCGACATGTAACTGAAGCCCATTCCAGAGATTCCAGGCTCCCTCGAGGTTGAAGAGGAGATCCCAGCTCATCTCGCGCGAGAAGACAGTGGGAGGCGCGAGCAAGAGGAAACTCGCCGCCGCCAGTGGTAGTGCGACGATGGCGAGGGTAACGAGCGCTCGCGTTTCGGCGAAAAAGGCCTGCGTCACCCATAGCGTCACCCCTGAGGAGTGGCGGTGGTCTTCTGCGGCCGTGGCAGCGTGGCTTGGGCGCGACGTTGGATGCGACGGTTCCCAGAGGATGGCTTTTGCCCCCGAATATTGAGCAATTAGCAGGCTTAAACGCCCGATACATTCATCGGTTCCATCGGGAGCTCGCGCGAGCAGCACTCAATTCCCGCGTGCATCCAACGGGGCCTTGCCGAAATCAAATGCCATCAGATATCTTTGATTGCGATCGCTGCCTGCAAGTCTTCCAACGGCTCGAAAGAGCGCAGCGACCAGCCTAACGGCCCACGCAGCAATGCCGCGGGCTCACCGGGCACGAGCGACACGTCGAAGGCTTTGAGGGAATAGGAAACGCCGAAGCCAAGCGCTTTGATGAACGCTTCCTTGCGCGTCCAGCAGTTGAAGAACGCCTCGACCCAACGGTTATGCGGTACGGCGTGCAAGGCGCGCAGCTCGCGATCCGAAAAGAATCGCGCAGCCACCTCTTCGCGCGCCAGCTCGGGCCGCCGCCATTCGAGATCGCAACCGACGTCGCTGTCGCGAGCGAATACATAAAGTGCGACCCCGCCGGAATGCGAGAGATTGAACTGCAGATCGCTGCAGCGGATCCGAGGCTTGCCGAAACCGTTGCAGGTCAACGATACCGCGCGCGGTTGGCAGCCAAGCCGAACGGCAAGCAGCTCGCGCAGCTTGCCGCGTCGAACGATGTAACGCGCGGCGTCGGTCGCGAAATGAAACCGCCCGGCACGCTCGAGCTCTTCCGGCAGCAACATAGCTTCATAATTCCGGCGCTCGGCGGGCTCGATATCGAGCATTGCCAGGTGCGCGTCGACGCACGCCAGCGGGAGCTCGCCGGCTAGTGCGGGCGCGACGCTTCGGGTTGCGGAAAGCGCGACATTCATCGATGGCTTAATTGCCTCCCTGCAAAGCGGTATTGTGTGATTTGCCCAGGATCCGGCGGACGCGAGAATTGTAGGTTTCGGCTTCAGGCTGACGCGCCGTAAATTGAGTCGCGGCGAGGCAGCGGCTGAATTGCGCGGCGAGCGCCGCGACATAGGGCTTTTCCATGATCGTGCCATGGTCGCCCTCGATCTCGAATAACTCGATCGCGTTCACCGCCCGCCGCCAAATTGGCATCGGGTCGCAGGTTCCAAAACGCGGTCCACGGATGCGAAAGACGCTCAGCCTGCCGTCATAGGGTTTCGGCTTGAAGGACACGAATTCACGCGCGCCGATCGCATACATTTCGCGATAACGGCCGGCCATCGGTCCGCCCAATCCGTCGAGATCGACGAAATCGCGCCGCCATTCCATCCGCAAGAGCAAGCGATGCCCGAGCTGGAAGAGCTTGCTGAGCAGATAAGGCAGGATCGCCCGCGCCGGCAAAACGCGCGACTTGTCGTAGACCCGCCGTGTCAACCGGGCACGATAGGCGAGCTTGTCCCGCCAGGGCAGGTAGCGCGCATAAAGATCGGTTTCGAATACCGCAAGCAGATCGACGGTCTCGTCATGCGCGCGCAACCAGCGTGCCATCTCGAAAGCGATCAGACCGCCAAAAGAATAACCGGCGAGCGCATAGGGTCCGTTTGGCTGCGCGTCCCGAACCGCCCCGATATAAGCCTCCACCATTTCGGCGATGCTGGTATGCGGCTCTTGGCGCGGATCGGCGCCGCGAGCCTGGATCGCGTAAATCGGCCGTGTCGTGCTGAGCTGCTCGGCCAGCTCTTTTAGCTGCAGCACATTGCCGAAGATGCCATGGACGATAAAGACCGGTCGGCCGGTTCCCGGCCGCAGCCGGATGAGGTGGGAGAATGTCGGGCCACGCGCCGACCGCAAACCCCGGGCCAGGCTAGCGATTGTCGGCGACCGGAAGAGCGTAGCCAGCGGCAGCTGATATCCCAGCTCTGCGTCAATCTGCGCGACGAGGATGCTGGCAAGCAGCGAGTGGCCGCCGAGATCGAAGAAATTATCGTCGATGCCGAGTTTCTCCAGACCGAGCACATTCTTCCAGATGGAGACAAGACTCGCCTCAAGCGCGTCGTATGACTCGCCCGCTTCGGCGGAGCCGAGAATTTGCGGTATCGGCAGCCTCTTGCGGTCGATCTTGCCGCTCGGCGTCAGCGGCAAAGCCGGCAGGATCATGAAGCTCGTCGGTACCATATAGGCCGGCAGCGTCTGGCGCAGGAAATCGCGGATCGCCGGAATATCCGTGTCGTACAGCGCCGGACCGCTGAGATAGGCGGTGAGCCGCAATTCGGCAGATGGATCGGTGCTTGTGCCGACCGCGCAAGCCGTAATGGCGGGATGAGCCGCGATCGCGCTCTCGACCTCTTCCAGCCCGATGCGAAAGCCGCGGACCTTCACCTGATTGTCGGTGCGGCCGAGAAATTCGATCGTGCCGTCGCGCCGATAGCGCGCGCGATCGCCGGTGCGATAGAGACGCTCGGCGTCCTGCCATCCTGGGCTCACGAATTTCTGTGCCGTCAGCGCCGGATCGTTACGGTAACCACGCGCCAGCCCCTCGCCGGCGATTGCGAGTTCGCCCGGCACGAGGTCGGGAACGGGCGCGCCGTTCGCGTCGAGAATATAGACCCGCGTATTGGCAAAAGGCCGGCCGATCGGAACCACTTCGTCGTCCGTCTCTATTTTATGCCGCAGCGACCAAATCGTGGTTTCGGTCGGTCCGTACATGTTCCAGAGATTGGCGCAGCGTTTCCGGAGCGCGGCCGCAAGATCGGGCGGCAGTGCTTCGCCGCCGCAAAGGATGCTCAAGCGCGGATCGCCGCCCCAGCCCGCGGCGAGAAGGCCCCGCCACGTCGCCGGCGTCGCCTGGATTGCCGTGCAACCGGAATGCGCGACCAGTCTCGCGAGGCGGATCGGATCGCGCCCCTCTTCGCCGCGGGCGATGACCAGCTTGCCGCCGCTCACGAGCGGCAAAAAGATTTCCAGCGCGGCGATGTCGAAGGACAGCGTCGTCAGCGCCAAGAACGTATCGCCGACGCCGAATTCCAGATCGTGCCGCACAGCCGCCAGAAGATTGACGACGGAGCGATGCCGAATCTCCACCGCTTTTGGCCTTCCGGTGGAGCCCGAAGTGTAGAGAAGATAGGCCAGATCGTCGGGACCGACCGGCGCCTCGACGTCGTCCACGCTCGATGCGGCCGCGTCATCGGCCAGAAGGATAGTGGCGCTCGATGAAGGTAATTTCGCTCGCGCCGCCCGATCGGTGAGAATGATCCTCGGTCGTGCGTCGTCGAGCATAAGCCGAAGCCGCGCTTCCGGCAGATCGGGATCGAGCGGCACATAAGCCGCCCCGGTTTTGAGGATCGCCAACAATCCGGCGACCATATTGGGCGAACGTTCCATCGCGATTCCGACGAGTGCACCTTCGTCCGCGCCTGCTCTTCGCAATCGCGATGCCATCGCCGCGGCACGCTGCATCAACTCGCGATAGCTCCAGGCTTCCTTGCCGCATTCGACGGCGATCGCCTCGGGATGATGTCGTGCCTGCTCCTCGATCCAGCTATGGAGGCAAACATGGGGAAAGCTTCGCGTTGTTTGATTGCGTTCGAGGAGGTTCCGTTGTTCAACGGGCGTCAGCAACGGCAACTTTGCGAGCGTGCAATGCGGATCGCGCAATACGCCGTGGAGCAGCGTTTCCCAATGGCCGATCATCCGACGGATCGTCGGCGCATCGAACAGATCGGTGGCGTAAAGAAAGCGGCCGATGATGCGATCGGGTTCCTGATCGAGCTCGAGATAGAGATCGAATTTCGCCGCGCCGACCGTCACATCCATCTGGGTCAATGCCCAGCCTTCCGGAAATCCGGGCGCCGGCGGCTCGATCGAGAACAGCACCTGGAAGAGCGGATGCCGGCTGCCGTCGCGCTTCGGCGCGATCTCGCGCACCACGCGGTCGAACGGAATATTGCTCGCGTCGAGCGCTCCGATCACGGTGGATTGGACTTCGCGCAGATAGTCGAGGAACGGCGTTGCGCCGCGCGCCTGCGTGCGCAAAGCCAGGCTATTCAAGAAGTACCCGACGACATTTTCGAGCTCGGGGCGGCGGCGCGTATCGGTGACCCCGCCGATTACGATATCTTCCTGTCCTGAATAGCGATGGAGCAGCACCTTGAAGGCGGCGAGCAAGATGGCGTAGAGGGTCACGCCTTCCCGTCGGCCGAACTCCTTGAGCGCGGCTGTCATGTCCGGCATCAGTCGAAACGTCTCCATGGCGCCGCGATGACTCGGTACCGGCCGTGGCTTTCGATCCCCCGGCAGCGTAAGTTCCGGCAATTCGCCGGAAAGCTTCGTCTGCCAGTACCGCAGGTCGCGTGCGTGCGCCTCGGAAGCTAGCTGACCTTCGCGCCAGATTGCATAATCGCCATATTGTAACCGCAGCGCGGGTAAATCCGGCTCGTCGTCCCGCGCGTAGACGGCGTAAAGCCGGCAAAGCTCCGGCATGATCAGCCGATAGATCGATACGCCGTCGAAGATGATATGGTGCAGCGTCAGATAGAGCCGATGCCTCTCGGGCGCGAGCCGCACGATCCTCGCCCGCAGGAGTGGCGCTTGCGCAAGGTCGAAGGGCTTCAGCGCGTCCTCCGTGGCGAGGCGCAAAGCCGCGGCTTCGCGCTCCGCCTCGGGAAGGTCGCTGACGTCGCATAGCGGCAATCTCAGCCGTAGATCCGGATGGACGACCATCCGAAGGGTGCCGTCACGGGCTTCGATCGAGCTCCGCCAAATTTCGTGACGACGCAAAATCTCGTTCAGCGCTTTCTCGAGTGCGTCGCGATCGAAGGATCCGTTGCGATGAATGGTAATCGCTTCGTTGTAAAGCGGGACATCGGGCGCCATCGACGTATGAAGCCAAATATGCTTCTGCTCGGCGGAAAGCGGCGCGCTCTCACTGGACGCACGGGGCTTCACCGTTTCGCTGGGCCTTCCATGTGCGGCGCCGGCGCCGCTCAGCAACTCCTCCAGCAGGCGGCGGCGCGGTTCTGAAAGCGCGGTGTCCGCTCTCATGATCGGGGCACGCCGAAGGTTACGGGCAGGGCGGTCAAGCCGCGCAGCCCTAAATTCTGCCGCCAGACCAGCGGTCCCGGCTCGGGCGCAAGATTCGGCAGGCGGCGCAGCAAGGTCGCAAACGCGACTTGGCTTTCGATACGCGCCAAGGGTGCGCCAAAGCAGAAATGCGCTGCCCAGCCGAAGGCGACGTGTCGGTTGTCCTTGCGGGTGAGGTCGAGCCGGTCCGGGTCGGGAAACCGCGCCGGGTCGCGATTGGCCGCCGCCATGACGGCCATCACCGCGTCGCGCTTCCTGATCCGCTTGTCGCCGAGCACGAGATCATCGGGCGCGAGCCGCGCCGTATGTTGGCTCGGGCTTTCGTAGCGCAGCAGCTCTTCGACCGCCGGCTCGATGATCGAAGGATCGTCGCGAAGCTGCGCGAGCGCGGCTGGGTTGCGGATCAAGGTCAGCAGGCCATTGCCGATCAGATTTGTTGTCGTCTCCTGCCCGCCGACCATGGTGACGATGATATTGGCGATGACCTCGTCTTCGCTCAGACGCGAGCCGCCTTCCGACGCGTTGACCAGTAGCTGGACAAGGCCGTTGCGCGGATGGCGCTCCTGCTCGCGAATGGCCGCACGGAAATAACGCGTCATCTCGTCGACCGCGCGCAGCACACGGCTGACACGGTCGGGATTATGCTGGAAATTACCCAGCATCTCGGCAAAATCCGCGGACCAGCTTTTCAGTTGCTGATGATCGCTGGTCGGTACGCCGAGGAGCTCCGCTGTCACAATCGCCGGCAGCGGCGCGGCAAAATCCGCGATCGCGTCCATGCGGCCTTGCGGAAGAGCCCGGTCGATCAGGTCGTCGGCGATTTCCTGAATATGCGGCCGAAGGTGATCGACACGGCGTGAGGTGAAGGCGCTCGAGCAGAGACCGCGCAACCGCGTATGGGCGGGGGCGTCCATGAACAGCATCTGCCGCACCATGACTTCAGCGACCGGCTGCAGCGAATTGAGTCCCATTGCCGTGAGCTGCTCGGGCGTCGGCGTGCGATCGGCGGAGAATTTATGGAGAACGGTCAAGACGCCGGCGTAATTCGTGACGACCCAGGCATGAAGAAACGGATCCCAGGCTACCGGGTCTGATTCCCGAAGGCGGCGATAGAGCGGATACGGATCGGCAAGAATATCGGGATCGAGCAACTGATAGAGGCTCGGTTGCCGGTCGGACGTGGAGATTGCCGAAATTGCTGCGCACATAGAGAAATCTCACCAGCGAGCATCGCCCTAATGCCCTAGTCTTCGCGCTTAATGCGCCAATCTCTCTTGAAGTTCCTCGTCGCTCATTCCCGCTACCATGTTCAACACCATGTCCTCCACTTTCGCGGCGAGGTTTTGGATCGTTTGCGCCTCGAACAAGTCGCGCAATGTCAGCTCCGCGCCGAACGCGTCGCGCAAGCGCAGCACAAGCTGTGTCCCGAGCAGCGAGTGGCCGCCGAGTAGGAAGAAATTATCGTCGATACCGACGCCCTTGACGCCCAGCAACGCTTCGACGATCTCCGCGACCCGGCTCTCGACCGCCGAGATCGGCGCACGGTAACGGGCGCTGGCGAGCGTATTGGCCGGGGTCGGCGAGGGAAGAGCCGATTTGTCGAGCTTGCCATTTGCCGTGAGCGGCAGCGAGGCGATGCGCACATAGGTCGCGGGCAGCATATAGTTTGGCAGGCGCGCGGCGAGGAAATCGCGTAATTCGCCGGCGCGTGGTGTTTCCTGCATCGCCGGCACGACATAGGCAATCAGCCGTCTATCGATGCCGTCGCCTTCGGCGATAACGGCGCTTTGCACAATTCCAGGGTGATGCGAAAGTGCAGCCGATATTTCGTCGGGCTCGACACGATGGCCACGGACCTTGATCTGGTCGTCGCAGCGCCCGTGGAAAGCAATCTCACCTTCGGCCGTCACGCAGCCGAGATCGCCGGTACGATAGTACCGTTTTGGCGCCCCGCCATTTGTCGGCAGCGATAAGGTCAGGAATCGCTCTTCGGTCTGTTGCGGGCGATGGCGATAGCCCCGTCCAACGCCGGCTCCGCCGACGTAAATCTCGCCGACTTCACCCGGGCGCGCGGGCTTACCCTCCTGGTCGAGGATGACAATCTCGGTGTCGGCGATCGGCCTTCCGATCGGTGGCAAGGCCGAGGAACGATGGTCCACCGTCACATAGCCGGAAGTCGCGACAACGGTGCATTCGGTCGGGCCATAATTATTGACGACGCGGAACGGCAATCCGGGCTTTGGCCATAAATGGAAGGTGTCGCCACCGATCAGCAGGGTGCGAAGCGCGATCTGCGCCGGCCAGGTCGCGCTGATCAACGCCTCCCCGAGAGGCGTTGGCGCGAAGGCGATAGTGATTGATTTCGCGACCAGCCAATCGCGTAAGGCCTCGGCCGAACCACGGATAAAGTCTTCGGGCAGGTGAACGCACGCGCCCACGGCGAGGTAAGGAAACACTTCCCAGATCGACGCGTCGAAGCCGAGGCCCGCGATCCAGCTCGCCTGGTCCCGCACCGAGATGCCGAACGCTTCGCGATGCCAGGCGACAAGATGGAGAAGATTGTGATGCGTGATCTCGACGCCTTTCGGCTCGCCGGTCGAGCCGGAGGTGTAAATAATATAAGCGAGGTTTTCGCTCGCCGGCTTCGGCAAGGCCCGCGGCGCCACGGGACGCCGCGCCTCGGGTGTGCTGTTCAACACGATGCGGTTCGGCGCGGCGACGCGTTCCATAAGGCGTGGCGCCGCGATTGCGATCGACGCGTCGGCATCCGCCAATACATGACAAAGCCGGGCGGACGGCCAATCGGGATCGAGCGGCAGAAAGCAGGCCCCGGCGCGCAACGCACCGAGCATCGCGATGACGTGCTCGATCGAGCGATCGATGCAGATGCCGACCGGACTGTCGGCGCCCGCACCGAGCGCGACGAGCTCGGCAGCGAGCGTATCGGCAGCCGTCATCAGAGCATGATAGGTGATGCAACGTGATCCGCCTGCCGACAGCGCCACCGCCTCCGGCCAAGCTCGCGCTACTTCGTCAATCAAATCAATGGCAGAAATCGCCGGACGAAACGAGGCACCGCGCGTACCACCCGAACACCGATCACCAAGCGGCATTGCAACACCCTGCTGTATGCAAGCAAGATTGTTAACGTTCGGATTATGTTGCGATTGTGATTAATCCATGATCAATATCGATTAACGCGGCGCTGGCGACCTTACAAAAGATTCAGAAGCCGCCGTTGATAGCGCGTAGTGCCAGTGGCGCCGCGCTGCATCGGGGCGGGCGCCGGGTTGTCTTTGCACCATGAAATTGCTCAACGGAAATCACCGGCTTTTTAGCGGTGAGGTAGTGGTGAGTTCCACGAGTTCGGCTGTTTCTATAGCGCCTCTTCAGCGGCCAGGTAGGCGATACGGCATTCTCGTTGCAGCCCAAATCCGGCGCAGCGCGGAGCTATCGCCGATTTGGGACTCGCTGAGCCCTCGTGCGGCGCTTGATCAGCACTGGTGCCGCTTTGCTGCTCGCATTCTAAGTCGACACCATGGCCGAGTTTGCTGGAGAACCCAAATCGAGAGTCGGTGAAGCCGGCACCTGATTTTCGATGGCGGGCGCCAAATCGTCCGGTCGCTGTAGCGGTGTATCGCCCGGCTGCTCGAATAACCGAATGACCTGGCCAGGTCTGAAAGCCCCGACCGTCTGCTCTGGTTGGCCGGTTGCAGTGGCATAGAAGGCACCGACGAGATCGGCGCCTGCGCCCAACCTAAGATAAGCCGTCTGTGTCGGACGGCCGTTGATCTCGATCAGCCAAGGCGCGCCAGTATCTCGCGCAAGAATGAAATCGAGCCCGTGCAAGCCCGATAGACCAAGCTGCGCCACGACCTTTCGCGCAGCGTTCTCCATGGCCGGGGCGTCACGTACGCGGATCACCGTCGCAACGCCTGTCGGCGTCCGGGTCTCGAGCGCTTCGACCGAGATGCAGGCGAGGAGCTTTCCGCGCCAAGCCGCGAAAGCGCAATTGGCTGGCAAACCGTCGATCGCTTTCTGGACGGTGATCGCGGCCGCGCCATCCGCCCGCAGCAATGGCACGCTGCTAAGATCGCCCCATCGCAGCCATAGCCACAGCGAGCGCGGCACGCCGAAAAATAGCCGCAACCGCCAGTAGGCGAGTAGCCCGTGGAGTGAGGAGCCGATGCGCACCACGCCGCGCCCGCCGGTCGAGCGATCGATCTTCAAATAGGCGGGGGTGCCATGTTGCTTCAGCCAAGCGAGAAGCTGGCTCGCGGACAATATCTCCGCCGATGGGGGAATCCGAACGCCAGTTTGATCGGCGATCTTAGCCAAGCCGGCGCGGGACACGAGGAGTGGCGCCGCTGCTTTCGGGCCAAGCGCGCGCTCGATCGCGTCGCAAATGCTGGGCACGAGCGTCCGATCGTTGCGCAGCTGCTGTAACAGCGTCATCGTCGGTTCGTCGCACGGCATGATCACGGCGGGCGCCACTGCTTTGATCGCCCGGCGCAGCGACGTCATCGGCAACAACGGCAAATAGCGCCAGCGGCTGGTCAGGCCGGAAACCGCACGAAGCGGATGACCGCGCGGCGCGACGATCGCTACGTCAAATCCGGCATCCCGGAGCGAGATTGCGAGTGGAACGGTTGATTCCCAGCTGCAGGCTGCTGCCAGCAACAGACGGGTCGGCGATGCTGCCGCAAGCATGTTAGCCCTGCAGTGCTAAGTGCCGTGACAGGCGGTCGGCGGTGTAGCGCGAGCCGACGGCAAACCGCATGACCGGGCCGAAGGTTGGCGCCGCCGGCATACCGACGAAATAGAGCCGGGGCATCGACGATTCGAAGTTCTTGGTGAGCAGGGGTGCGCCGTGCTGGGTTGCGATCTTGCGTTTCAGCAACTCATCGAGGAAGCCAAGCCGCGCAATATTGGTCTGGAAGCCGGTGGCGGCGATGATGTGATCGACTTTGAGCTCGCCTGCTTTGCCATCGGTGTTGGTTATATGCAATGCCACGTGGCTGTTCTTGAGCGTCGCTCCGGTGATTTGCCAGCCGAGATGCACGGGGAATTTTCCCTCGACACGTTGGCGGACGAACCAACCGGGCGCTGGTCCCAACGCCGTACGTACATGCTGGCGACGGATTTTGGCCGGTAGGCGGCGGAAGAGTCCCGGCGCGCGCCAATAGAAGAAATTCCACCAGCCGGGGCCGACGCCGCTCGTCGGGTAACGAAAGCGTCTCCAAAGGGAGTTGCTCTCGCGCGGCGGGGCATGGAAATCGATCCGCGGCGTGCGCGACACAAGCTGCACCTCGGCACCCGCTTCATGCGCGAGCATGGCGAGATCGACCGCCGAGGCGCCACGGCCGACAATAGCAATCTTCTGGCCCCGCAGGCGCGTAACATCCTGATGGTCGCTGCTGTGCGTCAGCACCTCGACAGGAAGGTGCCGTAGTTCTGAAGGCACATGGCGATAATAGTTGATGCCCGTGGCCAGCACGAGACGTTTCGCAAGGAGCTCGTCACCGTTGCTCACGTGAAGGGAGAACCGGCCATGGCTCGCCGTCACGCGGACGACTTCGCGGCGATCGAGATGGGGCACGGCCTGGGTCTGGAAGTAGAGCCCATAAGCGATGAACGTCTCGAGCGGCACCGGCAAGCCGAGATCGGCGTAGGGCAGACCGTGATCGGCACAATAGCGGCGCAAAGTCCAACGCTCTTCGGGATCGTAGAGAGACGAGGCGAATCCATCCGATTTCAACGACATGCCGGCAGGCATGTTTTCGCGCCAAGCAGCCATCGGCGAACCGAAGATTGCATGCTCGATCCCGCGGCCACGAAGATAGGCGGAGCACGACAAGCCATAAGGCCCCGCTCCGATGATCGCGACGTCCGTATTGTGTGCCATAACGTTCTCGTATCTGATGAGATGTGCGAAGAGAGTCATGAAAGAGATCGAAAATGGCGCCACCATGGCGTGCTCACGGCGTTAAATTGTTCTCTCATATGTGCCGCAGGGATTGGTTTCGATGACGTCACGCTCGTCTGGGGCGCGACACAAAACAGCAGCGACCATGCCACAATTTCGCCGGTTTCGATCTTTACCGCCAACAACCGCGTAGCTCGCAGCACTCGCCGTGAGGCTTGGCCTTGAGCATTCGCTGTCGTCTCTCTTAAAGAAATCGCTCGCTCGCGAGAACTATTTGCCCGATCGGACGTTCGGACGGGCATGAAGTCGCTGGATTTTGATCGTTCCACTGCGCGCGCAAATTCTCGATCCGAAGCCGAGAGCGTTCGCGTGCCCTTTCTTCGTCCCAACCCGCCGAAGCTCTCCGTGCAAAGCGTCGCACTCGCCGAAATAGAGCGGAACGGTATCTTTTCTAACTATGGCCCGGTGAATTCGCGTCTTGAAGAGCGCGTCTCTCGGGCATTATTTCGCGCCGAGCATTGCTGTGTCACCGTGGCCAACGCCACGCTTGGCTTGATGCTGGCCATAAAGCGGGCCGTGGGATGGAATCCCCGTGGTCGTTATGCCTTGATGCCGTCTTTCACCTTTGCCGCCGGCGCTCAGGCGGCGCTCTGGTGCGGTCTGATCCCGTTGTTTTGCGATATCGATGCCGAGACTTGGCTGCCTTCCGCCGAGGCGGAGGACGAGCTGCTCGCGCAGTATGGCGACGACATCGCCGTCATCGTGCCGAATGCGACTTTCGGCAATTGCCTGGATCTTGCGCGCTATCATGCGATCTCGGTGGCCCGCGGCACTCCGCTGGTCGTCGACGCCGCCGCGGCGCTTGGCAGCCTCGATGCCGAAGCCGAGCCCTTCGGCATCGGTTGCGAGCATCCGCTGGTATTCTCGATGCACGCAACCAAAGCTTTCGCGACGGCCGAAGGCGGCTTGGTCTACTGCGCCGACCAGCGCGTTATCGCCGACATTCGGGCGATGGGAAATTTTGGCTTCGGCGAGCCGCGTACGGCGACAATGCCGGGCCTCAATTCGAAAATGACCGAAGTCTGCGCGCTGCTTGCCCTCGCGAAGCTCAGAGAGCACGAGGCGGTCGCGCGACACCGTCAGGCGGTGTTTGAGCGCTATCGTGAAGTGCTGCCGGAATTCACCTTCCAGAAAATGACCGGCTTACGCACAGCGCAGCAGTTCGTCTCGGTTCTGGTTCCCGAAAGTCACGGCGGCCGAGTCGCGGAAGTGATCGAAACACTCGACGGCTGTGGTGTTGGTGCCGCTCGTTATTTCGTTCCGCACCTCGCGGAGCAGCCGTTCTTCCAGCAAACC
Source organism: uncultured Alphaproteobacteria bacterium (assembly GCA_963731145.1). Lineage (GTDB taxonomy): Bacteria > Pseudomonadota > Alphaproteobacteria > ATCC43930 > CGMCC-115725 > CAIKMD01. Next base: position 818,604 of record CAVSUX010000001.1, read on the forward strand.
TGCGTCGCCGGCGCTTTGCCGATCACCGAAAAAGTCGCCCGCCGCATCATAGCGTTGCCGATGTCGGATACCCTTACCGTTACGGAGATCGACTTCGTCTGCCGGGCTTTTCGCGAGGCGTGCGAGCCGGTGCCGCGGTTTCCCGTTCTGCGGCGCCGCCGTGAAAAAATCGGGTTCCTCGAAAGTCCGACGTAAGCCGATTCGACGATCATTATACGTATGTTTCGGCGCATCGACCTTTTCTCAATTATCGGGGATGACTGCGAGTGTTCTGGAACCTATTCCGCTCATGCCTGAGTCCGCTGCCGCAACCCCCGGCAGGTGTTACACCGGCGCGGCAGAGTGGGCGATTGAGGGCTGACGCACGGTTTGAGGTGCGGCGCGAGACGTTCCTTCGCGGATGAAAGTGGCAATTTCGCTATAGGACGCATCCTCGCCGAACTGGGTGTTCGCTACATTCAAGGCCGCTTCGGCATATTGCCGGCGCTTTGGTTGGTCCGCCAACAGGTTGAGCACATCGTTTGCGAATGCATCCGCGTTCTCTGCGATAAGCACGGCGTTCTCAACGAGTGATTCGACCCCGCGGACGCTCGTGGGGGTTACGACCATGGCTTTGCCCCAACCGAGCCCTTCTATCAGCTTGATCTTCAAACCCGAGCCGACCCTGAGCGGTGAGACGATGACACCGGCCCGCTCATAGAGGCTCGCGTAGATCGGCCACGATCCCGAGATATTCGATTCCTGGCACGGCTGGGGCGTACGACCATGCGACGGAACCAGCGACAAGGAAACGCGCGGAAGGTCGTGCCGTCCGTATACGGCCCCAAACATTGTCGATGAACCAACGCAGGCCGTCGATATTCGGAAGGGTATTGCTCGCGACAAAAAGTATCGTATCCGCGTCTCCGGGTGACGCATGGTCGGCCGCTTCCGCGGCCATGGGCGCAACGATGACGCGCTGCTGCGGCAAGCGATCGCGCACGATGGCAGCTTCCTCATCTTGAATCGCGATGACCAAATCGGCCGCCGAGAGCAGAGCCATCTCCTGGGCTTCCGAAATTTCGGGTACGTATTGGTCCTCGGCTACCTTCCGCAGGTCCGGCAACACGGCCGAAAAGAGATCATGCATGATGACGATGCTCGGCGTCTGGGCTCCCTTGGCGAATTTGATGCACGGCGTCAGGAATGCATAGTCGAGAAGAAGGACATCTGCGCGACCTCGAACATGCCTTTCCAGAAATTCCGAGTCGCGGGCCGCGAGAGGGACTGTAATTGAATGAGGCGCCGGCTTTCCGAGGCGGCGCTTACTCAGGCCTGTCCGGGTGAGAACGCGATCGAGTGCGGCGATCAGCGCGCGCCAAAATACCCACGGATTGGGCAATAGGAGAAACGAACCGAGCTTGATCGAACCACGAATCCGATAGCTGTCGAAGACAGCCATTTCGGGGCGCAGGCGGAAAAAAGGCCAGCGTCCGAATGCCGCCGGCGATGGAGAGATGTAGTGGATTCGGAAGCCGTTGGATCGCAAATATTCTGCAATACTAAGAACGTAGGCGGAACTGCCATTCGTCTTGCCGGTGATGCGTTGGCGTGAGATCAGAAAAATATTGACGCCCGGTGGGTTCTGGCCGCGCATGCGGGCTGGACTCCGACGATGATGGGGAACGTGCCGCAAACGCCTGAAAATCATTATTGTTCCGCCCTAGTACCCGTGCATGCCAGAAAATCGGAATGAGTTGCGGTGAACTATTTTTAGAATGGCGCGTTGAAACTGCCGTGGCTTTTGGCGCGCTCTAACGGCTCGTGGAACCGGTGATAGAAAATTGGCGCAATTGGTCCGGGAATCGCCGTATCGGTGGGGTTGCGGGTTCCTGTTGTCGGGGAGCCGATCGCTTCGGGACCGTCAGCGCCTCTGGCTCAATCGAGGGGCATCCTATTCTCCTCCTTCGCAGCCGCACGGCTTTACGGTCGGGAAAAGTCTTTCACCCACCGTTGCATTGCTGCAATCGGGTGTGTCGGCGTCCGCAATGCGACGCGATAGCGCGTGAGCACAAGAGCGTTTTACCGACTCCCAGCGGAGGGACCATCGTCAGAATTCGGCAGTTGGGCTCCGAATCACGGACATACGACAAGCGCGGCCTAAAAAATCACTGCGCCAAGCCAAGTATCCTGCGCAAAGCGACCATTCGACCAGAATTTTTTGGAGGCCAGATCCGGTGATGATCGTCAATACATTGATTGTCGGTGGCGGCCCCGCTGGTCTGGCACCTCTCGTCTCCGCGAGCCGCTCCGACCTGCTTGATCGCATTCTCATGGACGGCATTGCAATTGCGGAGCGTGGACCACGGCTCGGAACCGGGCGGATCGCGCAGTATGCAATTAATTCCGACAGTACTGCGGCTACATTCCTCAGTTGCATCGACGACAATCCCAATCCTGTGTTTGCCGCGTTGCGCAACCATCCAACGACGAGAGCTGTCGCCGCTTACGGGCGCGGAAGCGTACCGCTCACGCTCATTGGTGAGTTCATTACCGTCCTTGGCCGCACCGTCGGCGATTTACTGCGTCGGACCGGTAACTCGATACTCCTCGAGCACGAGGCGATTAGCACGAGGAAGACACGCGACGGCCAATGGCGTACAAAGCTGCGGCGGCTTTCCGACGGTGCGAATATCTCTGTGGTGTCGCGTTACGTCGTGCTTGCCACTGGTGGATATCAGCCCAGATCCTATCTGGAACGGCGGCTGATCGGCGGTCGACCGTTGCTGCCGAGCTGTGCGGCGAAGCTTATCCAGTCCGACGAGGCTTTAACCCCTGGGGGGCTGGCGAAGCTCGGCGAGCGCGTCTCCGATGGGCGGTGTAAGCGCATTGCCATCGTGGGCAGTTCGAGTAGCGCGTTGGCCTCGGCGAATGCGGTGCTACGTAGCCCATTCGGCCGTAATCTGGATGCTGGTGCCGTCACCTTGCTGCATCGCCGTCCGTTGCGGATATTCTATCCATCGGCGGCGGAAGCCCTGGCTGACGGTTATAACGAATTCGCGCCGGAGGATATCTGCCCGATCAGCGGTTTCATCTTTCGCCTCTCGGGCTCGCGTCTCGAAGCGCGCGAATTGCTAATGGCCGCCCGCGGCATCGGGTGCCGTCCACCGGAAGCGCGCTTACGCCTACTCCAAGTCGACGACGGCACGAATGTCGAGGCGTTGCGCGTCTTGGACGAAGCCGACGTCGTCATTGCTGCGCTTGGCTATCGCCCGCGCGCGCTGCCGCTGCTGAACGTTTCCGGGCAAAGAATCGACATCTATGCCGATGACACCGGAGCGCAACCCTTGGTCGACAGCGATTGCCGTGTTCTCGACGGTCGCGGGATGCCAATTGACGGGATCTTCGGCATCGGCTTAGCGAGCGGGTTCTTTTCGCGCGAGGTAGTCGGCGGAGAGCTGAGCTTCTCCGGCCAAACCAACAGCCTCTGGCAATGGCAAAACGCGGTCGGACACCTGATCGCACAACAACTTCAGACAGCGGGGGTGATAAAGGAACTGCGGACACAATCAGGCGGAGAGCGCGCTGTATTGCCGCGACTCCAATCGGTGTGAAGCATCCCGCACGCGGTAACGCGGTCGGCCGCAAACGGAAAGGGAGGCGGATGCCGCGATCTGGCTAGGCATCGCGATCCGCATTTGCCGGGATCCGATCCGGAAACAAAACGCTCTCTGCCGTGCGCTGATTTTGTAGCGGCAATGCGTCGTGGCTGCCCGGATCGAGTGGAGACGCCCAGCGCCGCGATACGCGTGCAGCCATCGTAACGAGCTGTTTGCCTGTGACGATCAAGCCCGAGCGGATGTTGCTTTTGAAAAGCGACTTCAGATAACGCCGCCCGCTCAGCACGGGATGGACGAAGACCTCTCCAGAGCACCACGGCAACTCTCGTTCGTGAATTGGCGGCCACCAATCGTAGCGTGTCAATTTGCCGAAATCGGATAATTCGGCCATCCGGAAACCGGCAACCGAAAGCTCAGTGCCGACAAAAGTCTCGCCGATCGGCCAGTGACGGACGTCGGCCACGCCACTGGCGGCGTGACGTTTACGCGTCGCCGCCAGATGATCGATGGCGCGCGCGGACATGATGGTCGCGCAAATCTGGTAAGGCCGTATCTGATCCATGCGGTAGAAATGCAGCATGGTGCTCGTCCACCAATAGGTGTCGGGCGTTCTGTTTGCGATCGTTCGTCCGACCAGATCGAGATTCTCGGCCCGGAACCGGTGGACAAGATCGTCAATGTCGATGTTCGGCACGGCATCGTATTCGACGGTCACGATGGTGTCGTATTCGGGCCTGAGATGCCGGAAATAGTAGAGCGGATAGTCGGCATTATACCAAAAGAGCGCGCCCTGCGAAATATGCGGCAAGCCGATCCGGACGAGATCGGCTTCCTCATAACGAATGGTGCGATCGAAATCGATATGGCCGGCGGACTGTTGGGTTTCGTCAATCATCAGATAGACGTCACCCGACGGTGCGGCCGCAACGACATGGGCGAGCCTTCGCTTGACGAAATCGTCGATGGTGAATGTCTTGAAAAGTACAGCATAGTGCGCACCGGTCAAAATGGCCGCCTCCTGTCGGTCGCAACGTGCGGATTCGCTACGTGCAGATGATGATGGGCGGTTGTGTCAGCTTGCCGCGGCCAGCGCTCGAGGCGAAAGGGGATCCGGTAGTTCTTCTATATCGACGAGGTCTTCCTGGACGAAAGCCGGCTCCGCGGGCGAACCGAGGGCCTCGTAGTCGTTACTTTCGCCTGCTGGCTCATCGGCCGATGCACGCGGCGAAATGGCGCTCCCGTTACGGGTCGCACGGAGCGGGATCTTTGGTATGCCTGTCAGTTTTGGCCGTTCCCCGCCACCTGCCGTTTCGAGTATTCGACACGCGGCGATACGCAATTGATCGAGTTGGACGAGCCAATTGTCGAAAGCGGTGCAACTGGCGGGATGCAATTTGGTCCGTCGCAGCCGTCGGCTCTGCAGGGTTTTGAGAAGCGATATGCGTGCACGTGCGACGCGACTCTTGACCGTGCCAAGCGTGCCGCCGAGAAGCAGTGCCGTTTCCTCATAAGAAAAACCGCAGACGCCGACGAGAATGAGGGCTTCACGTTGCGGGTCGGGTAGGCCGTTCATCGCGCAGGCCGCCTCGCAGAGATCGATCGCCGACATCTGCTCGCCGGGCGGCGAAGGGATCGTCTCTTCGAAGACCGTGCACCATGGCGCCTGGCGCCAAGCCCGTCGCTGATGGGAATAGAATTCGTTACGCAGAATCTTGCAGAGCCACGCTTTGAGATTCGTCCCTGGCGTGAAAGATTGGCGCGCTTGCCAGGCGTTGGCCATCAACTCCTGCACTAGATCCTCGGCAAGTTCGCGCTTGCCCGTCAACGAAAGCGCACGCGCCAGCAGAAACGGCGCGAGTTCCGCGAGATCCATCGCAAAAGCGGCCCCTGACGGGATGTTTTGCGCAGTCGATTTGCAATCACGGTTCTGCAACAACATGAGGGTCTCCCTCTTCGATCTTCGGTACTTCGGTGGGCGGAACTGACAAAGTCCGACCGGTAACGCACAGCAGTGAAGGCTCAATTCACGGCCGGCAGGGGTTAGAGTGAAAGCCGATCAGTCGCCGGCGACCATGAAGCCGCGCGACGTAGCTCGGAACAATGGGTTTGTAGATGGGATGCAAGGTGAAGTCGTGTACTCATTCCCGGCATCATCACGGTTGTGTTCACGCGATCGCAACACAAACGCCGTATCGCAGCCCTCGTCGATCGTTGTGAAAAATTCATTCGCGAAACACAACAGGTTCAAGGAACGAGCGTGCGTAGCGTTGATCTTTAATTTGTCCAGAATAAGGCATGCCGATGAAATCTTTCGCGCACGAATTTGTTCTCTTGTGGCCAAGCTTGCGACTTTTGCGCGTGCTGAACTTCTGTCATCCGCAGCGCTCGTCAATGGTCAAGCTGACGGTAAGTGTAAGTCGCGCCGGTCCGTGGGGAATTCTTCCCGGCGCGCGAAAAAGACGCACCGACGCGTGACCGTTCGCGGATGCTCATGCCGGAACCTTTGCGGTGAGCATACGTTAGGGGCGCGTCACCCCAAAAATCTGGAGAGGTCCTCTGCCGAATATTTCTCTCGCGGGATTGCGGACCGCGGTTCTCTTTGGCGACCGGCGGGTTGTCCTCGGCACCTTGGCCCTCACTGTCGTCAATGCGCTGAAACTGGGTATGCAGGTCGCGGTTCTGCCAATTTTAGCGCGACTACTCGGCCCATCGGCGTTCGGCCTCGTCGCGTTGGCGATGCCGCTCATTTTACTGGCCACCATGATTTCCGACGCTGGGCTCGGAAATGCGCTAATCCGCAAGCGTAATTCCTCGCGAGAACTCGAATCCACGATCTTTTGGTTTTCCGTGGGTATGTCGCTCGGTTTGGCGTTGATCGTGTCTTTGCTCGCCTGGCCGTTCGCCATACTACTCTCCGAGCCGGCGCTCACGCCGATTATTATCGCGTTGACCGTCATCTTGCCGATCGGCGGCAGCCTAGCCGTGCCCAACGCGCTGATATCGCGCGAAGGAAAATTCACGCTGTTTGCAATTGGCGACATCGTCGGAGGCATCGGCTCGTCGCTCGCAGCGATTATCGCGGCCTTGGCAGGCGCGGGTGCTTGGAGCCTGGTCATCCAGCAATGCGTTCTCTGGGTCATCAAGGCGAGTTGGTTGCTGCCGGTTTCCGGTTTTCGCCCGATGCTTCTCTGCCGGCCGCGATTGGCGTTGCCCTATCTCGGATTCGGTCTCAACGCGGTTGGCGCCAATCTCGTCGATTTTGCCAACAAGAGTTTTCCGACCATCGTGATCGGTGGCCTCATCGGCGTGGTGGCGGCGGGGCACTACTCAATGGCGTATCAAATCGTGCGCGTGCCCGAGCTGATCATCTCGGGTCCGCTCTATCTTTCGATATTCGCCTCTGTGGCGCAATGGGACGACGATCGGCGGAGAACGGTGCCACTTGCATTGCGCGGCTTGCGCGGCATCGTCACGCTGCTCGCGCCGCTCTTTTGCGGATTGGCGCTGGTTGCGCACCCGGCGGTCGAGCTGCTGCTTGGATCGGCATGGACGGAGACGGCGCCGATCCTGATGCGGTTGGCACCGGCCGGTTTCCTGCTTGGCGTCTATAGCTTCACGGGCGCAATCCTGATGGGGCACGGACGCTCCGAGTATCAGTTCAGGTTGATCGTGCTGTGCGGCTGTTTCTTTGCGTTGGGGACGTTGCTCGGTGCGCGATATGGCGGCGAGGGCGCGGCAGCGGGCTTCAGCATCGGCGCCGCAGCGGCAATTCCGGCCTATTTTTTCACGCTATCCAAACAGCTTCTTACGCCGATACGCGTCATCGCGCGCGAAATCCTCCCGCCGCTTGTTGCAACCCTGGCGATGGCCGTTGCCGTTACCGCCTTGAAGCAACGACTTCCGTCCTGGAACCCGGCGTTGCAGCTCTCGACCCTGGCGCTTTGCGGCTTCGTTGTATTCGCTTTGGTACTTGCTCTGATCTCTGGGCGACAGCTGTGGCGGGATTTGCAATGTCTTCTGGCGTCGAACCGCCGTATGGACGGTCACTTGGTTAGCCCCAATTGCGATTAGCTTATCTCGTTCATAATCTCGCCGATCCCGCCGTTGCCAAGCGCGTGCGAATGCTGGCGGCATTCGGTGACGAAGTTACCCCCATCGGCTTTCATCGCGACGATCACGCCGTGGAGACCGTCGCCGGCATTACGGCTATCGATCTCGGCCGTACCTTCGATGCCGATTTTCGGCAGCGCATGGCGATGATTCTGCGTCAAGCGGTCAATCTGGCAGCCTGGGCGCCACAGCTCCGGAATTGCGATGTGGTGATTGCCCGCAATCTTGAAATGCTGTCGCTCGGCGCGCTTGCGCGTTGGCGCTATGCCCCTGGGACCACCCTAGTCTACGAAGCACTCGATATTCATCGCTTCCTTCTGTCACAAGGTGTGCTCGGAAAAGGGATGCGCGTTCTCGAGCGAGGACTGCTCCGCCAGCTTGGTTTGTTGGTCGTCAGCTCGCCCGCTTTTTTACGCGACTATTTCGAGCCCCTGCAACGGATCGATCGCCTCGCTACACTCGAGACGCTGATCGTCGAGAACAAATTATTGCCGGCCGCGGCGAATGAGGCGCTTCCATTGGAGGCACTATCCGCGTCCCCTCCGGCCGCGCCATGGCGTATCGGCTGGTTCGGTATGATCCGATGCCGGAAAAGCCTCGATTATCTGTGCGATCTCGCCACGCGTCATCCGCGGTTGTTGCGGCTGTCGATCAGAGGTCGGCCGTCTTACACCGAGTTCGCCGATTTCGGTGCACAGATCGCGCGTACCGAGGGCGTTTCTTTTGGCGGCGTCTATGAGCCGGCCGAGCTTCCGCACTTTCTACAGCAATGTGCATTTCAACTGGGCGATCGATTTCTTCGAGGAAGGTGCGAATTCGCGCTGGCTGCTGCCGAATCGCATTTATGAGGGTGGAGCTTACGGAGCGATACCAATCACCATCGACGGTACGGAGACGGCGCGATGGTTGCGGGCTCGTGGGATCGGCGTCGTTCTGAACTCTCTCGACGATCTAGAGGAATTCTTGCTTGCGCTTACTCCCCAACGCTACGCGCAGCTCAAGGCGGCGAGCGACGCAGCACCCCGAAACACATTTGTCGCCGACGATAGCGACTGCCGGCGCCTGCTCGATGCGCTAGGTCGGGCCCAGGCGCGCCGCGCGCCTGCACGCGCGCAACCCCCCGCAATCGACCTTGATCTTCGACGTGCCCACAAGGCGCGCGATGATGCGGCGATCTAAATACGGCTCAGCTCTGTTCCTTTTCGGGAACGGGCCGCGGAACCGGTCGCGGCCGACGCTCGAAACGGCGTGCCGGCTCATTGGCCGGTGGCGCCGGTGGTTCCATTCCGAGGTCCGCGAGCGTGTAATTAAACAGCCCGACAAGTTCTTTGAAAGTCGCGTGGGTCATCGCGACCCTGACGACCTCGACGTTCTCGACGGAGCCCTTGCCAAGCTCTCCCGCTGGGGCAGCGAAGGACAGCAAGACGATTCCCGGTCCCTTGCCAACATGGGCGCGGGTGACGAGGACGGGCGGATTTATAGCCATTGTGGCACCAAATATGGTGGCTTTTATAGAGTAGACATAACGATTTGCCCGCTTGCTTGTTCCGCCCCAAATCCGACGTCGTCATCCACCGCTAAGAGACTGCTTCATCGCGGTTTTTCACGAAACAATTCCTACGCGCTTACGTTAAAGCCTCTTGCTGTGCCCACGAGGATGCCGGGATCGATAATGGATAGCCGAAGCGCTTTCTCTTCTGTCCGACGACAGAGATCTCTCGGAAAAGAGAGTGAACGATCGGTCGCTGAGCGGGTATCCGGCCGATGACCCTTGCCGTCACGGAATCGGCGGTCGTCAATGCCGCCCGCGCAGACGTCCGCTCGCCGGCGCGTGCGAAATATCGGCCCGATGTCGACGGCTTGCGTGCGATCGCGGTACTCAGCGTATTATTGTTTCATAGCGGCATCGCGGCGCTCTCGGGCGGTTACGTCGGCGTCGACGTCTTCTTCGTGATATCGGGATTCGTGATCGCGACCAAGCTGGTCGAAGAGATCGAAGAAGGAAAATTCTCGATCGCCAATTTTTATGTCCGGCGCATCCGCAGAATTCTGCCGGCGATGGTTGTGACGATGCTCGTCAGCTGTGTCGCAGCCTTGGTCTTTTTTCTGCCGGACGCGCTTTACGATTTTTCCCGCAGCGTGATCGCGACGGCCATCTTCGTCTCGAACCTTTTTTTCTGGAAGAATTCCGGCTATTTCGAGAAGCTCGGCACTGGATCGGCCTTTGCTCCATACTTGGTCGCTCGCGATCGAAGAGCAGTTTTATATCGTGATTCCGATCGCGTTGTTCCTGGTCATGGCTTATGCCCGGCGCTGGACTTTCGCGCTTTTTGCGCTCGCGACGGCGTGTTCACTGGCGCTGAGCGTCTTTCTCACCGACAAGGCGCCGACTGCGAATTTTTTCGTACTGCCGACGCGCGCCTGGGAGCTGCTTCTCGGCGTGCTGGTCGCGCTCGCGCCCTGGACACCGATATCTCATCGCATCCTGCGCGAGTTGATCGCTGTTGCTGCGCTCGCGCTGGTAGGCGTTGCCGTGCTCACCTATACGAGTGCCACGCCATTTCCGGGGCTCGCAGCCTTCGTGCCGACCTTTGCGACGGCGGTGTTGATCTATCTCGGCAAGGAGGGCCGGACAACCTTCGTCGCGAGCGCCCTCGGCCTGCGACCTGTGGTTGCGATCGGGCTGATTTCTTATTCCCTGTACCTCGTTCACTGGCCGATTATCGTTTTCGCTCGCTACGCGCTCTTGCGCGATCTCCAAGGCTGGGAGATCGCGGCTGCGGTCGTCACCGCTTTCGTCCTCGCCTATTTATCGTATCGCTTTGTTGAGACGCCGTTCCGTCGTCCGCGACGGCCTGTTAGCCGCAAACGGTTGTTTGCCGGAACGGCTGCGGTACTGGGGGGGCTTTGTGCGATCGGCCTGGTCGGTGTTTGGACGGGCGGCGTGCGGCTTCTTCATCCCGCGTTCGCGCACCCCATGGAAGCGGAAGGGCAGGGACCCGACTTGTGGCTGACGCAACGTTGCTTCCTCGAGAACCAGGACCCATCCGCATGGGCCGGTGATGTCTGCATACGGACGAAAGGCGCCTCCGGGAACGCGCTCCTTTGGGGCGATTCATTTGCGGCGCAATACATTCCCGGCTTGCTCGCGAACCAGGATAAGCTGACGCGCAATATCGTCGAATATACTTTCGCCGGTTGTCCGCCGGTGCTGTCGTATCGCTCCTACGCGCGCCCCGGCTGCCAGGATTTCAACGCGCGTATCTTCGATATGGCGGCGCGCTACCACGTCGATACGGTCGTGCTGAGCGCGCGCTGGGACGAGCTGCGCGAGCGCGGCCTCCAAGGTCTCTCCGATACGATCGACCAACTACAGGCGAAAGGACTCACGGTTTACGTGATCGGCCAATCGCCGATGTTCGCTTTCGACGTGAAGGTTCTCGATTACCGCGGTGCCGGCAAGGACGACGTCGGCGACAGCGCTTGGTATCTCAGCTTCAATCACGCGCAGAGCGATGCGGTACGCGCAGCAAGCGCACATGCGCATTTCATCGATCCGTTACCCGCTTTCTGCCACGGAGATCTCTGCCGCTACGAAACGTCAGAGGGGTTCCTGTTCGCCGATTACGGTCACTTCTCGGAGCTCGGCAGCGATCTCGCGGTGAAATCGTATTTCCCGCTTTATCGGCGCGACATCGCACAGCACTGATTCCCAGCCGCGCAGCGACATCATAAGGTCGCGTTACACCGACGCGTGTTTACACGTCGTGAATAAATCTGAGCGTACGCTTTGGAACAAGCGCTCAAATTATGACGTGAGCTGAGCTTTAATCCGACTCTCAAAATCGGAAATTGTGTCGAAATTTTGGATATTGCCGTAATGCAGTGCACAAAAACTCTGTCGTTACGCAAAAAAAATGACGGAAGAAATCGCACAAAACTTGGCTTTGAATAGTACAGCTAAAGCTTCTCACGGCCTTACGTGTTTTTTTCACTTGCGAGATTTGCCTTGTCTGTCAGACTCACGCCTCACCAACAAACGCTACAGAATCACCGCAATCTCGCCACAATCTGACGGGGGTTTAGAGGAATATGGGTTCACCGCGACGCTGACGTTTGACGACGAGTTCAACACGCTGAGCCTTTGGAATGGAACTTCGGGGACGTGGTACACCAACAGCTTCGGCGCCGGGACCGGTGGTAACGGCTTCTCGCTGCAGCTCCAACGGCGAGCAGGAATGGTACATCAATAACAATTACGGGCCGACGTCGTCGATCACGCCCTGGACGGTCAACAACGGGATTCTGACCCTCACGGCGGCGCCGGCCTCGGCGTCGATCCAGCCGCTGATCGACGGCTACCAATACACCTCGGGCGAGATCAGCACCGCGGAGACCTTCAGCCAGACCTACGGCTATTTCGAGATGCGGTCGCAGCTCCCCTCGGGTCAGGGGATATGGCCGGCGTTCTGGCTGTTGGACGCGAACGGCCAATGGCCGCCCGAGCTCGATGTCATGGAGATGCTCGGCAACAACCCGTCGACCTACTACACGACCGTCCACAGCAACACCCTGTCCGGCGGTTACGTCAGCCAGGGCGACAACGTCGTCAACACCTCGACGGGCTATCACACCTACGGCGTCGATTGGGAGCCGGATTTCATCACCTTCTATTTCGACGGCCAGAAGGTGTACCAAACGGCGACCCCGGCGGACATGAACCAGCCGATGTACATGATCGCCAATCTGGCGGTCGGCGGGTACTGGCCGGGCATGGCCAACAGCACCACGCCCTTGCCGGCGCAGATGAACATCGATTTCATTCGCGCCTATTCGTCGCTGCCGTCCTGGATCGCGGATGGCTCGGATCCGACGGACGTCAATCATGCGCCGGCGGGCACGGTTGGCTCGACCGGCAGCACCGGCGGCACGACCGGCGGAACCTCGGGCGGCACGACCGGTAGCGGCACCGGCAACTCACCGGTCGCGGACTTCATGGCGACCTACACGGTGCCGGACGGCGTGACGAATATCGTGCTGTCAGGCACGGCTCCGCAGACGATCACCGCCAACAATCTCGGCGACACCATCACCTCGAACGATTACGGCTCGACCATCATCGGGGGGACGGGCAACGACACGCTGATCGCGGGCCACAGTCCCGACACCCTGACGGGCGGCGCCGGCAGCGACACCTTCGTGTTCAATTTTGTCCCCTGGGGCGCGGGTCAAATCACCGACTTCACCTCGGGCACGGACAAGATCAATCTGAGCGCGGTTCTGAGCTCCTACGGCTACACCGGCTCGAACCCCATCGCCGATGGCTGGCTGATCCTCAATTCGGATGGCGCGGGCAATACGCTGGTTTACGTGAACGCGCATGACCCGGGCAGCCCGTACCCGTATCTGATCACGACCCTCGATCACGTCGCGCCGACCAGCCTCGGCCTGAGCGATTTCGGCTACGGCGCAGCGACCACGACCGGCGGCACGACGACAACGGGCGGGACTACAACGGCCCCGGTTTCCAACTCGGCGGCGACCTATACGGTCCCGGCTGGCGTGACGAATGTCGTGCTCACGGGCACCGGACCGCAGACGATCACCGCCAACAACCTCGGCGACACCATCACCTCGAACGATAACGGCTCGACCATCATCGGGGGGACGGGCAACGACACGCTGATCGCCGGCCACAATACCGACACCCTCACGGGCGGTGCCGGCAGCGACACCTTCGTGTTCAATTTCGTTCCCTGGGGCGCAGGTCACATCACCGACTTCACCTCGGGCACGGACAAGATAAATCTGAGCGGGGTTTTGAGCTCCTACGGCTACACCGGCTCGAACCCGATCGCCGATGGCTGGCTGAGCCTCAATTCGGATGGCGCGGGTGATACGCTGGTCTATGTGAACGCGCATGATCCGAGCAACCCGTACCCGTATCTGATCACCACGGTCGATCACGTCGCGCCGACCAGCCTCGGCCTGAGCGATTTCGGTTACGGCTCTTCGAGCTCGACCGGGGGCACGACGACAACGGGCGGGGGCACCACGACGGGCGGCGGTACCACAACAGGCGGTGGGACCACGACCGGCGGCGGAACCACAACAGGCGGCGGGACTACGACGGGCCCGATTTCCGACTCGGCAGCGACCTATACGGTCCCGGCCGGCGTGACGAATGTTACGCTGACGGGCACGGCATCGCAGACGATCGCCGCCAACAACCTCGGCGATACGATCACCTCGAACAATTACGGCTCGACCATCGTCGGGGGAACGGGCAATGATACATTGATCGCCGGCAAGGGTGCCGACCACCTTACCGGCGGCGCCGGCAGCGACACCTTCGTGTTCAATTCACTACCGACGCATGCGGGGGACATCACCGATTTCACCCACGGTGTGGACAAGCTCGATCTCAGCGGCATCTTCAGCTCGATTGGGTACACCGGCACGAACCCGTTGAAGGGCAATTATCTGAGCTTCGTATCCGACCACCACGGCGACACGAACGTCTATGTCAATGCGCATAACGGCGCGGGATCGATCCTCGTTACGACGCTCGATCACATCTCGCCCTCGAGCATCACCACCTCGGATTGGATCTGGCATCACTAACAATTGGGCCGGGGGTGTTATAGCGCGGCGCGGAAGCGCCGCGCCATAGCTTTTCCCACCCTTTTAAAGCGGCCGATTTAAAGCGACCGAGCAGCACGCCCGCCGCGGCGTTGCGTGGAATACCCGGTAGGCCGCGCTTGGGTCGCGATTGTTCAAGCATTTCCCTGCATCAGTGGCAGGTCGCGCTTGGTGCTCGGCCGCTCACGGTCCCCAGATCTGGATGTTCTTCAGGCTTAGGCGAAACTTGTTTGCTGCCGAGCGCTCGTTGACGCCGCCGAAATCGGCGGTGTGTATCGAGGCGGCCGGGTCGGGGTTATGCGTTCCCAGCGCCAGGTTGACGATCAGTTGTGCCGCCACGGGATGCCCGTCGTCGTCGCAATATTGGTTGGCGGCAAAAGTGCCGACCTTCAGGTCATCGACCCATAGCGTGATGCGATAGTTCCGATCGATCATCGCGCCGAATCGGTGATAGGCCTCGGCGAAGTCAAAGCCGGGTGTGTAGGTAAAATGGCCCATGTCCCACGCTTGGCTGCCGTCATAGATTGCGTGCGCCGTCTCGGGAAGGCCCGGCGGTTTACCACCTGTCTTCACGAAGCAATAAGACTGCGGGCGTGATCCGTGCAGGGTGCTGACGTAGTCGCGCGTTTTATTATCGTAGAACTCGAATATGTCGATCTCCGGCCCCCAGGTGGAACTTTGGCTATTGGGTCGGTGTCCGATCGTCCACCATGCCGGCCACGCGCCACTGACGGAAGGTATCTTGCAGGTGAGTTCGTAGTAGCCGATCGCATTCGGGAATGGGACGTCATACTTCAAGGCCAGCGAACTGATGCTGCCGTTCCCGCGTCCGGAGGCGACGGTTCCTCCATTCCAGATCGCGACGATGTCGCAATGATCCGGAAAAGCTTGAAAATTGAGGTTGGCATCGGTCAAATCGCGGTTGTTGTAGGTCTCGCACTCGTCGTTGAGAAAAGTTAAGTCGCTCATGGTCCAGCCGGCCCGAAGCCACTCCGTGAGCCGGCTGATATTGTTGCCCGGATTGGAGCCAAAATTCCAATTGGACTTCCGGCTCCAGCCCGCCCCGGAGACCGCGCGCGGGTCAGCAGCGGCTCTTGCCGGCGTCGAAAGAAACTCTACGCCGCCCGCGAGCAGCGATCCACCTACGATAAAAGCCCGCCGTCCAACATCGATCATGGGAAGCTTCTCAAAGGCCGAGGTCGAGTCGGCCAACCGGTCGCGCTGCTCTTAATGCTTTCACAGCAGAGTTGTTCCGTGCATATCAAGCGCAAAGTATTTTTACTCGACCGGGACTGACACGTCCCAACCTGCGGCATCGAGCAATCAGGTCATCCAATTGCTGCATCACGCTATCAACCTTGCCGTCGACGATGCGCTTTCAGCTCCACCGGAAAAAGGCACGAAGAAGAAATTGTTCACGTACCGCCGCGCCGACGTGCCTTGTAGCTCGCCGACATCAATGAGCGCATCCATCGCTTTGAAATCCCCGTTCTTCAGATAGAACGCGCCGTAATCAAGCGTTGCGAAATACTCGACCACTCTCGAAAGTGCGCCCGGGTTGTGCCGTTCCTCTATTTCGATCATGCACGCGGGGCGATCTCGCCGCAGCAATTCGCTTCCTCCGCGAAGCACCGCCTCTTCGTGTCCCTCAACATCGATTTTTATTACGCCGACGGGCGGCAGCTCGTAGTCGTCAAGCCGCGCGGTCTTAACCTCGACCTCATCGAATTCGACGCCGGCCAGGGTATTTGCCTTCTCGAGTGTTCCCAGCGCTTCTTCAGCGCCTTTTGCACCCGTCTTTGGGATTCGTAGGATCGCCTTTCCGTTGGTGTCTGAGAGTGCCACATTTTCAATGTGCACATTGCGTGGCAATGATTTACAGGCGAGAGCCGCGCTCGCGGGATTGGGCTCGAAGCCGATGACGCGGGAGCAATAGGTAGCAAGGTGTCGAGAATAAAACCCGAGATGCACTCCAACATCCAGGGCTATCTTGTTTTCTGTAGCCAGACGATAAATCGCGTGTATTTCGGGCTCGCCGATGGATGTAAGTTTGTACTGTTGATACTTCGCGAAGTGCCAAAAGTGCGGCGCACAATCCTTGAGGAGGTTCACGGCGGCGTGCTTGAACATTCGCGTAAATCCAATATTCGTGTAACCCGCTCTTGCGCCGGCACCAACGCCCAAAGACTAGCTTTGTTCCCATTTCGATGAACGCCTTGAGCGTGACCATAGGCAACATACGAAGCGAACGAGCCTAATGAGGCAGAAACTGGCGGGAGTCAGTGTCACTCCGGCGCCGCAATTCCAAAAGGCAACATGAAATAGCCAAGATGCCGCTACTTTTTTCTCCTGGACATGCCCGGCGAAGGAGGCGCCTTACGCGTGGACGTTGCGTAAAAACACGAATGGAACCAGTCCATTGAGCGCGCGTTCAAGAAGCCGTTGCCACTGTGCCGGTACAACAGGAGTATCCAGTAGATGGCCATCTTGCCGCACCCCGCGATGCGCAACGACGCGTCCAGCGATTTGGACGGGGATTTCCGGTCAGCTGCGCCGGGCGCTCAAACCTCCTTTCGGTCTTCGGCGGCAGCTGACACGTTCGAGGCGGATTCCAGCTCTCAAGTCGCTCGAACTTTGCGGCACGATACTTTACGGACCATGCGGGTCCCGCAACGGCGCCACGTCGCAGCGATGCCGCACGTTGCCGTGCTTATTCCTTGCTACAACGAGGAGTTGACGATCGGCAAAGTCGTTGCCGATTTCCGGAGCGTTCTCCCGGACGCTGTCGTCTATGTTTATGACAACAACTCGCATGACCGCACGCAAGAAGCAGCACGCGCTGCCGGCGCCGTGGTTGGCAGCGAGACCATGCAAGGAAAAGGTAACGTCATCCGTCGGATGTTCGCCGATATCGAGGCGGATGTGTACATCATGGTCGACGGCGACGATACCTATGACGCGGAGGCCGCGCCGGAACTTGTGTCGACCCTGATCGAGCAGCGGCTCGATATGGTAAGTGCCCGGCGCATGAGTGAAGCAGAGGATGCTTACCGCGCAGGACATCGGTTCGGCAACAAGCTCCTCTCGGGCATGATCCGCGTGATCTTCGGCGATCGCTGCCGCGACGTCTTGTCGGGCTATCGCGTCATGTCACGCCGCTTCGTCAAGAGTTTTCCGGCGCTCGCGGGAGGTTTCGATATCGAGGCGGAGCTGACCATCCATGCTCTCGAGCTGCGCGTTCCGACGAGGGATGTCGACACGGCATACAGAGCCCGCCCCGAAGGCTCGGTCAGCAAGCTGCGCACCTATCACGATGGCGCGCGGATCTGCCTGACCATCCTGCATCTCCTCAAGGAGGAGCGGCCGTTCCTGTTCTTCGGCTCGATCTTCGCCGCCCTGGCGCTGGCTTCGATCGGCATCAGTATTCCGATATTCGTCACTTACTTTCAGACGGGGCTGGTGCCGCGATTCCCGACTGCCATACTTGCGACCGGAACGATGCTTCTCAGCTTCCTCAGCCTGATGTGTGGCCTTGTGCTCGAAACCGTCACGCTCGGGCGCCGCGAAGCGAAGCGCATGCGCTATCTTGCCTATGCGGCGCCGCGGGGGGTTGGTTGAGCGCGAGCCGGCCGAGGACGTGGGAGCAGTTCTTTCGTTTCGGCTTCGTCGGCATCCTGGGTTTTGCGGTCGACGCGGCAGTGCTGTCGCTCGCGTTGACGGCCCATGCTGGTCTGCTCCCGGGCCGGTGCCTTTCCTACGTCGCCGCCGCCAGTTGCACTTGGCTGCTCAATCGCCGTTGGACCTTTAATGACCGATGCCGCTCGCCAGTCAAGCAATGGGTGCGGTTCCTTGCCGCGAATTCGTGCGGCGGCGCCGTCAATTACGGCACCTATGCGTTCCTTGTCTTGCACTCGAGCCTATTCGCACTTTACCCCGTTTTCGCAGTCGCTATCGGCTCGATCTCGGGGCTTGCGATCAACTTCCTTCTCTCGAAATACGTCGTATTCGAGGTAGCGCGATCGGCCTCGCGCACGGCTTCAACGTAGAGGCTTAAATGCATCCAACTCACGGACCGCGCTACGCGCCAGCGGATGCGCTCTTGGCCGAGAGCGCGAGCGCTCCCTTCAGCGCGTCCACGCGCAGTGTCGAAGCCATGGCCGTGTTTGCGGTTTTCTTCGCCGCCGTCGTCGTCTTGCAGCTGCTATCGGGCGCGTTTTCCAGCGCTTTCGGCGGGTACCCTGACGAGCCGGCTCACCTTGTGACATCCCTTATGGCGCGCGATTTTCTGGCCGACGCGAATATTCAAAACCTAACCCACCCTCTGCAGTTCGCGCGCGACTACTACTATCACTATCCGAAGGTTGCGATCGGCCATTGGCCGCCACTGTTCTATGCTGTCGCCGGAGTCTGGTTTCTCATCTTCGACGCCTCGCGCCTTACGGCGATTCTCTTCATCGCGATGACGGCGGCCGTGACGGCGACCGTGATCTATTTCACGGGCAAGCGCCTCGTCGGGATATGGGCGGGCGCCTTGGCCGCTGCTCTGTTCGTGGCATCGCCGCTGGTTCAGGAATCAAGCGTGCGATTCATGTCCGAACATTTATCAACGTTGGCCTCTCTCGTGAGCGCTCTCTCTTTCGCGCGGCTTGCACGGAGCGGGCGAGTCGTTGACGGCCTCCTCTTCGGCGTGGCGGCGACGCTTGCCATTTTGACTCATCCGAATGCCTGGGCGTTGGCGTTGTTGCCGCCCCTGACTATCGCGCTCACGAACCGCTGGTGGCTGCTTCGACGATGGGGCTTGTGGGCTTCGACGCTGCCGCCCCTACTGATTGCCGTTCCTTGGTACGTCGTCACGCTCGCCATGGTTGAGGACGGCGTCGGTGGCGGCGAGCCTCTCTGGGCGCAAGGTCCGAAATTCGCCTGGGATATTTATGCCGGCGTCGGCATCGTGGCGCTTGTCTTTGCGTTGATCGGGGTCTGGACGACCCTCATTCAGGTCAAGCAGCGGGCTGTTGTCGCGCCCGAATGGGCCGCTCTCGCGGCGCTGGCGATCGCGCTGTTCGGGCTGCATAGCGTCATCCCGACGGGCGCGGAAAACCGCTATATGGTCCCGGTCATTCCACCCGTCGTCCTCTTTGCCGCCGCGGGTATCGATTACGTTGCGCGCCGCTTTGCGCACCGCCAACCTTACACGCTTGTGCGCGTCGGCTTGTCGGTTCTTGTTTTCGCCGCCTTCGGCGCTCAATGCTTCGCCCTTCCGTTGCAGTTGCGGAACGGGGGCTATAACGGCATGGTCGATAATGTCGCGAGCCAACTCTCGAACGCGCCGCAAGTTTGGCTGGTATCCGCGAGCTCGACCGGCGAAGGCTCGCTCGTCGCTGCCGTGGCGCTCCAAGAAAACCATCCCGCCAGCTATGTCTTGCGCGGCAAGACGGTTCTCGCGGGCGGTGACTGGCTCTGGAACAACACCGAGGATCGGTTCGACACGCCGGCCAAGCTATCAGCGCTGTTGGACCAGATCCCGGTTACCGTCGTGGTGATTGACGATCTTATTCCCGCGGTGGAGAAGCGTCCTTATCAAAACCGGTTGAACGCACTTGTAACCGACGAATCCCAGCGATGGGCGCTCATCGGATCTTATCCGCAGGTCGATGGCGGCGTTACCTATCCGAATTCCCTCCACGTTTACGCGCGGCAGCCGATTGCGGATCTCCGGGCGGGCGCGCCTAAGGTGGATCTCGACCGCCTCAAGGAGCTCATGGTGCGCAGTGAGCTGCGCTAGAGACTTTCAGATATCATAGTCGAAGTCGACGGCTCGGGCGTAACCATCACTACCGATATATCATTTCGCCGGTTCCGCTGCGCCGAGCATCAACTTTTCAATGTCCGTCCCTTCGCTAGCCGGTCCCCAAATCCGTATATGCTTCGTAAGCCGGCTTAGTCGCGCGTTGATCGGCTGAATGAGCAGCGGCCACATGTACGGATGCGTCGCGGCGCAATCGACCGCGCGAAGAAAATCGCGCTGCTTCGACGCGGTGATGACGGTATCGTAAACGAGAAGGGCTCGAAGTGTGTGTTGTCGGCGCTTAAGCGAAGCTTCAACCTGGGGCGGAAAGGAAAGTCCGCTTCGGACGAAGCGCTCCTCTGCCGCGATCTGGGCAATGATGTCATCCGTCCGCAAGCGGTGGGATACGGATTTCTCGTGCTTGCGATAGAAATAGACGCTCGCCGGCTCGAGCAATAGGCGGTAGCCGTGCGCCATCAGATCGGCGAGCAGGTAATAGTCTTCCCCGATATGCAAGGTCTCATCGTAATGGAGATCGAGATCACGCATGATTTCGGTGGAGATTAGTGGCTTCAGGTAGCCGAGAGGTGGTGTCCGCGAATAGAGGCAATTCGAGTGAACGAAGGTGGCCAGTGGGATCCACGACGCTTCGCGTCGCAAGCGTTCCGGCAGGAACGATCGCGGCCGCGACGTTGCCGAAAACTCCATGAGGTTGTCGGCAATAATCGCGGCTCCGGCGATATGCGCGCGGCGCAAAAGATATTCGAGCCGCTGCGGCGGCATCAAATCGTCGTTGTCGAGGATGGCGATCCAGCGCGCTTTGACCAGATCCAGCGCGCGATTGCGCGCGGCGCCGGGTCCTTTGTTGGTCGGTTGCGCGATGATCCT
Source organism: uncultured Alphaproteobacteria bacterium (assembly GCA_963731145.1). Taxonomy (GTDB): domain Bacteria; phylum Pseudomonadota; class Alphaproteobacteria; order ATCC43930; family CGMCC-115725; genus CAIKMD01. The sequence goes on from CAVSUX010000001.1 coordinate 839,628, forward strand.
GATGCGGGGATCGTCGGCTGCGGCTTCGGTCGCTACCGCCAGGCTGTCGTCTGTTGATGCGTCGTCGACGACGATCAGTTCCCAAGAGGTCAGCGTCTGGCGAATGACCGATCGGATCGCGGCGGCGATATATCGGCTCCCGTTGTAATTCGCCATAATGACGGCGACATCGGCACGCTCGCTCATGAACGGGTGTCGCTCGCCGTTGCGACAGCGTTGAAGGCTTCATCGTTGCGACGCCGCAGGCGCGACAGGATTTCCCGCCAAAAACCGATCGACCACGCCGTGTGAATGGTCATGGCAGCGATGCATGCGAAAAGAACGCCGCGCGGTCCGGCTCTCAAACCGAGCCCAGCGCCGAAGAGCATGCACGATGCGGCCCAGAACAGCGCAGGGATACCGGCGATCATGTGCCACGGCATCAAAAGCCCCGCCGCGATTGCGGGCGCAACACCCGCCGGCAACAATTGGCGGAGTTTTGGAATTTTCCGATGCCGGACCAGTGTCGCCGCGCGACCTCGCCCATAGCGGACATATTGGCGATAAAGTGCCTGGATCGTGGTCCGAGGGTAATAGACAACCTCGACGGCACGCGTCAGCCAGATTCTCCCGCCGGCGCGCGTCAGGCGAATATCGAACTCCGCATCCTCATTGTGGCTCGCGCCTTCGTCGTAACCTCCGACGGCTGTGAAGCGGAGTAGATCGAAAAGCGCGTGGTGGCCGTGATCGACGAATTGCGCTTTGCCGGCGCGGCGGTGCGCTGCTCCGCCGGCGCCAAGCACCGAGTTCTGCACGGCGGCGACCGCCGATTGGAAGCTTTCGGTGCCGTACGACGTCATCGCTACCACCACCGAAGCGGCATCGGTGCGACGGGCCTCCGCGATCAGCGTCCTGACATACCCAGCCGGGTAGTCGGCATGCACATCGAGGCGGGCGAGCCACTGGCGCCCTTCGCCAAAAGCGTGTACGGCCAAGTTCACGCCAGCGCTTTGGACCTGCTTGGAGTTGGCAATAACTTTTATGCTCGGATCACGCGCGGTGATCTCGGTCAGGACTTCTGCGGTGCCATCCGTGCTACCGCCATCGGCGACCACAATGAGGCAGTCGAGTTCGGCCGTGTCTTCCCGCAAATAGGCAAGGAGCTTCCCGATATGCTCCCGCTCGTCGCGACACGGAATGACGATCAAAACTTTGTCGGACGTTGGGCCGGCGTTCTTTTCGCCTCTCAAGCCGGCGCCAATTTGCTCGCGATACATGGGCTTCCTGATGCCATCGGACACTGCATCAGTAACGCGCAAGCGGTACTTCTGGCGCGATTAAGCCGATAAAATTTTTGTGCGGCGGCGGCCTTGTTCTTTCGAAGGCCTCGATGCCGAAATAACGCACGTGCCTTAGATGAGTGCGCGTCTCGCCGCAATCTTGGCGTATTCGACCCGTTATTTCTGGCGGAAAGCGTTGCCGAGCGAAGCGGTCAGCGGTCCGACGAGATAATCGAAAGCCGTGCGATGGACCGTTGGAATTTGAACCATCGCGGGCATGCCGGGGTAGAGCTGAATCGAAGGAAACTTGCTCAGCTCCTGCTGATCGACTTGGATTAATGCGTTGTAATAGGGCTGGCCGGTTTTTTCGTCGGTGAGCCGATCGGCCGAAACGTTGACGACAGTGCCGTGTATCACCGGCGTGATGCGCTGTTTATAAGCGGTGAGTTGCACCTCGGCCTGCATATTCGGATGCACATCGCTGATATCCTCGACGGCAATGCGCGCTTCCACGGTCAGTCCGTCATTCGTCGGAACGATGTCGAGAATTTTCTCGCCTTTGCCGATGACCGATCCCACGCCGAACACGCTGAGCCCGACGACACGGCCTGTATATGGGGAGCGGATCTGCGTGCGATCGAGGACGGCCTTTGCATCGGAGAGACGCGGAATGACGTCGAGGAGCTTTGCCTGCGTATCCTGCAGATCTTTCGACACGTCGGTTATATGCTGGTTCTCGATTTGGGCGATCTGCTGCATTTGCTCCGCGATCGCTTGACGCGAGCGTGCCATATCCGCATTGGTCTCGGCGATCTGGCCGTCGAGGCCATAGCCTGTGCGCTCTAGCTGCGTGCGCCGTGTTGCCGCGATCAGGCCCTTATCAACCAGCGGCGAGATCGTCGCGAGCTCTTGATGCACCGATGAGCTTTCGTGTTTGAAGGCGGTGATTTGATTCTCATCGCCGGCGATCTGCGCGCCGAGCTGATGGATTTTTTCCTGCAATACGCGGCGCTGACCGTCGAGAGCAGCTTGCTGGCTTTCGAATTGGCGGCGCTGCGCCTCCCAAATGCCTTTCTCGTCGGCCGGAGCATCGAGCGGCGGCGCGAATTCGGCTTCGCCGTTGAATTCCGCCGTCAGCCGCGTTTCGGTCGCGCGCTGCACTTTGTATTGTTGTGCCAACACCTCGTAATTGGCGCGCGCCGCGGTATCGTCCAAGACAATGAGCACGTTGCCCGCATTGACGCGGTCGCCCTCCTTCACGTTTAGCTGCTTGACGATGCCGCCATCGAGGTGCTGGACGCTCTTGCGGTTGCCTTCGACCTTGATAACAGCAGGCGCAACCACCGCCCCGTTGAGCGGCGCCATCATGGACCAGATGCCGAAGACACCGAAGAACAAGGCGATCGTGATCCAGCCGACTGCGGCATATTTTTTTGCCGAATCGTTCGGCTCTGCGATCTCATAGGAGGTCACAGCGGCCGGAAGATTTTGGCGGGGTGGAAGAACGTCGGCGGTCGTCATATGGCGCTGCTATCTATCTACTGTCCGCTGCGGCCGGCACTCGGTGCCACGATCGGAATCGGTGCCCGTGCATTGAGCCGCGCGAGCACCTCGCTACGCGGCCCGAAGGTCTCGATCCGTCCATCCACCAGCAGTAGAATCTTGTCCACTAACGCAATCGTCGTGGGCCGATGCGAAATAGTGATCGTGGTAATGCGCGCGTTCTTGAGCCTGAGCATGCATTCGGCAAGCGCGGCATCGCCTTCGGTATCGAGGTTGGAGCTCGGCTCGTCGAGTACGACGAGGCTCGGCAAGCCAAAAACCGCCCGGGCCAAGCCGATCCGCTGGCGATAACCGCCCGACAGAATGGCGCCGCCGTCTCCAACCCAAGTCTCGTAACCGTCGGGCAAACGCAAGATCATGTCGTGCACGCCCGCGAGCCGCGCGGCCTCAATGACCGCCTCATCCTCCGCTTGCTGGAAGCGGGCGATGTTCGCGGCAACGCTGTCCGAGAACAACTCGACATCTTGCGGCAAATAGCCGATGTACTGGCCGACCGAGCCGCGCGGCCAAGTGCCGATGTCGGCGCCGTCGAGGCGAACCGCGCCGGCGGTCGGGCGCAAAACGCCGACGAGCTGCCGCGCCAAAGTGGATTTACCGGCACCCGACGGGCCGATCACCCCGACGGATTCGCCTGGCTCGATGCGGAAATTCACATTGTGAAGCAATGGCCGAGAAGTGCGCGACGGCATGTAGGAGAGTTGCTCGACCGCAACCTGCCCCTGTGGCCGGGGGAGGGCGAGATGAACCGGGGGGAGCGGCGCCGAGGCTAGGAGATAGCGCACACGATTGAAGGCATCGCGCGCCGCGATCATTCCACGCCAGGAGCCGACGATTTGCTCGACCGGCTGCAAGGCGCGGCCGAGCAGCAGGCTGGCAGCAAACATCGATCCGACCGTTACCGCCCGTTCGATTACGAGATAAGCGCCTAGGCCGAGGATGAGCGATTGCATAGAAAGCCGCAAAAAGCGGATAAGCCCGGAGATCATCGAGCCGCGATCGGCAGCGATCAGCAGCCGGTCCATCATGCGGTTGCGGTCGCGACGCCAGCGATTGAGCAAGCCGTCGACCATGCCCATGGCGCGCACGACCTCGGCATTGCGCAAACTCATTTCCGTAAAGCTGTAGTTCCGGCTCGCCGCGTCGTTCAATTCGTTGAGCGACGGCCGCACCAGGCGCTCATTGATGAGGGCCATCACTAAGAGGATGAAGCCGCAGGCAAGGGCAAATCCGCCGAGCAGCGGGTGCAGCATGAAGATCACGGCGATGTAGATCGGCGTCCAGGGTAGATCGAAAACCGCGTGAATGCCGGGGCCGGTTACATATTGCCGGAAAGTGTCGACATCGCGCAGAGGCTGGCTACGCGCTCCGCCGGCGGCAGCCGAATTGTCGATCATGGCCGTGATGATCCGTGCGCCGAGCAATCTATCGAGACGGATGCCGGCGCGTGCGAGAACGCCGGCTCGCACGATATCGAGCACAGCCAAGGCGAGCAACGCTACCAGCAAGACGATCGTCAGCATCACCAGTGTGATGACGCTCGAGCTGGGCACCACACGATCGTACATCTGCAACATGTAGAGCGGCGTTGCGAGATAAAGCAGATTGATTGCGAGGCTGAAGACGGCGACGGTGACAAAATAAGGCCGGCATCGTGTCAGGATGTCGTAAGCTTCGCTCGTTGTTCTGTTTGCCATGACCGGGACTACTATGTGCCGCGAAAATGTCCGTTTTCAATTGAAACCGCGCTTCCCGGAAGCAGGCGGACAAAATGTCTTGGCTTGAGCGCGGCTTTCACCACGCCACGCTTAAGTCACGTTTGTGCTCAGGCTTAAGTCAGGCTGACTTTAATATGATCCTTTGCGCGACAAGACGGCTGGGATCGTCACGGCCACGATCCACAAATACAGCACCGGGCTTTGCGATCTGGCATAGAGGCAGTCGAGGGCAACGCGTGTGCGATAACTGACGTCGTTGCGGCCACTGACCTGCCACAAGCCGGTGATGCCCGGCTTGACCGCGCAGTAATGACAGAAGCGTTTGCCGTAGCGGGAGATCTCAGCATCGACGATCGGGCGCGGCCCGACCAAGCTCATTGTGCCCAGCAATACGTTGAAGAGCTGCGGCAGCTCATCAAGGCTTGAGCGGCGCAGGAAAGCGCCAAGCGGCGTCACCCGAGGATCATCGCGAAGCTTATGATCGCGCGCCCATTCCTCGCGTGCCACGGGATCGCGTTCGAGCAGCTCGGCGAGTCGAACCTCGGCGTCGACCGCCATTGAACGGAATTTGTAACAGAAGAACGATTTTCCGCCGCGGCCGATGCGGCGATGCGAAAAGAGAACCGGGCCGCCGTCCTGGAGAAAAATCGCGAGTGCGATGATACCCATCAGCGGCAGCACGAACACAAGAGCGAGAAGAGCAATCACAACATCCAACGCGCGCACGAAAGTCACGAGGGCGCCGGCCTTTTCACTCGGTCGAAAAGTGAAGTGGACCGAGCCTGACTTGTACACGATGTTGGCCATCAACGTCTCTCTGGTGTGTCGCGCTGGACGGGCACGGCAAGAACTCGTCATCGCTTTGTTTGTTCCGGGAATTCGACTATCATCGCGGCATCGTTCGAGGGGGAGGCCAACAATGCTCAAACGGAATTTGGCGTACAGCGAAGGCCACGTCGCAATACGCGCATTGTTGCCCTCAATGGCCTGAATATGAGCGAAATCGCGACATAATTTATTCACGCGAATCGCAACGAACCCGCACCTTCGTTTGGCACATGTCAGAGCCACAGGCGCGGACCCCAACGCCTACGCCTCGACCCCCGGATCGTTGGAGTGGTCGCAAGACGCTCGTCTTCATCGTCGTCGTGAGCTTGTTATTGTGGGCGGTGATCGTGCGGCTCATCCACGTCCTGTGAAATGCGTCGTGCGGTGCGGCCCGTAAGCCCCCTTTAGAACGCGTGCCGCTAGCAGTATCGCCGCAGCTTTCCAGAGCCCGGCGGAAATTTGCCGGAACATAAATTTTCATAAGGCGTTCTCAGCCGGCATGCGTCGCCGGGTTCGGTCGCGTGACACAGCGCGTGGATCACGCTCGATCCATCGAATGGAGATATTGAGATGAAAATGCGGCAGATGTTGGCGGGTTTCGTGGCGCTCGCAGCCGGAGCGACGATCCTCTTGCCGTCTGGCTCAGGCTTGGCTGCGGGTGTGCAAAGTTCATCGACGCCGAACTTCCAATCGGCGTCGCTGCCGCCGACCAGGACCGTTCCGCAATTCTCGTCGCAGTCGCCGGTGACGAACATGATTCGGCCCGATTACGTCATCGGACCGGATGACGTCATCGCCGTCAATGTTTTCCAGATACCGGATCTTAGCAGCACGGTTCAGGTCGATTCAGAGGGCAACGTACTCCTGCCATTGCTCGGCACTGTGCCGGCAGCCGGCCACACTGTCGGGCAACTCTCGCAGCAGATCGCCGCAGCTTACGGCGCCAAATACGTCCGCGACCCGAAAGTGACCGTGTCGGTGAAGAATTCGGAAAGCCTCAAGGTCACTGTCGACGGCGCAGTGGTCCAACCCGGCATCTATCCGATTTCCAGCGGGACCACGCTGATGCAAGCGATCGCTCTCGCGAAAGGTCCCGACACGAAGCTTGCGAGCAGTAAGGTCGCGATCTTCCGCACCGTTGGCCAGAACCGTACGGAAGCGGTGTTCGATCTCTCCGATATTCGTGATGGCAAGGTCCAGGATCCGCAGCTGCAAGCGCGCGATATCGTCGTGGTCGACACCTCGGGCGTGCGCAAATTCTTGCAGGACATCAGTCCGATTGCGCCGTTTACGATGCTCGGAGCGGTCTTCTGAGGCTTGCGCGAGCGGCAATCGTCGCCTCTGTCTCTCTCTGTAAGGAACGTAGCACATGAGCACCCTCGCACCGTATGAAGTCAACGTACCGGGTACGAAGGATTGGCAACCCATGCTCGATCGGAGCGAGCAATCCCCGCTCCATTACTGGATGGGCCTGATCCTCGGGCGAGGATGGCGAGCCGTTCTGGTCGCGATCGTAATCTTCTCAGTCATCGTTGGCTTCGTTTCGCAGATGCCGCGGACCTATTACGCCGAGGGGTCGGTGCTGGTGCAGCCTTCGCACAGCAATCCCGCCGACGCCTCTTTCAACCAGAACAACCAGCCCATCGACACCACCGCGGTCGACACCGAAGTCGAGATGCTGAAGTCCCGTGCTCTTTCGGAGACGGTGATCGAGAAGCTTGGTCTGTTGCAGGATCACGAATTCAATCCGCCGCCGACGTCGAAATGGGATGTCAATTTCTCCTCGCAGTTTCCTTTCATCGACATCTCGACGGTGCCGGTGGAGGTGACGCCCGAGGAAATATTGCGGAAATCAGTCGATGCTGTTCAACGCCGTACGACGGCCCGACGTATCGGTTTGACGGACGTCGTCCGTGTCGGCTTTTCCTCGATCGATCCGCTGAAGGCGCAAAAAATCGATAACGCCCTGATCGAGGCTTATCTGGCGCGCCAGGTGAGCGATAAAGTCAATTTGGTGGCAAAAGCGAACGACGAGCTGACCGCCAGCGTCGATAAGCTGCGCGAGGATGCTCTCACTTCCGCCGCTGCGGCGGAACAGTATAAGAATTCACACTCGATCCTTAGCCCGCAAGGCGCGAGCATGGTCGAGGCTGAAATCGCGACGCTTAATCAGCAGATCGCGCAGGCGCATGCCGATCGCGTCCAGAGGGAGTCGCAGATCAATAGCGCGACGCCCAGCGGTAAGAACGGCGATGGCGGCGACCTCGCGGAAGCGCTCAGCTCGGATACGATCGGCCAATTACGTAAGCAAGAGGCCGATCTGAGTGCGCAGGTGGCTCAGCTTTCGACGCAGTTCATGCCGGACTATCCCGAGACGAAACGCGCCCAGGCGCAGCTCAACGACGTTCGCGGCCAGATCCGGAACGAACTCAATCGCATCCGCTCGAGCCTCAATGCCCGGGTGAAGGGTGCCGCGCAGCGCGAGGATTCCCTGGTCGGAAGTCGCAAGCAGGCGCAGGATACGCTCGACACCAACAATGCGGCTCGCGTCGCCCTCGTATCGCTCGAACTAAAGGCCGATGCGGCGAAGAAGACCTTCGAGGGATATCTCAATCGCGCCAGTGAGCTTGCCGCCGCGCGGACCGTGCAGCAGCCAGATGCAATGGTGAATTACAAAGCCGCCGTGGCTTCGGATACGCCGTCGCCCAATATGCGCCTTGTCATGGCCGGCGCTGCCATTCTCGCCCTATTCGGCGCGGCGGTGGTCGTCATTCTCCCCGAATATTGGAGCCGCCGTTTCCGCAACAGCAGCGATGTCGAGCTTGGCATCGGCCTGCCGCTTGCGGCGACATTGCCCGATATCACGTCGCTCGGCCAAACCCGCCGTCTGCGCGGTCCGGCGGCACCGGCGATCAGCCTGATGACGGATCGCTTTACGGCTTTCGCTGAATCCTTCCGCAATCTGCGCGCGTTCCTGGCGCTCCTCGATCCTGCGGAGCCATCGAAGATCATCGCGCTTACCTCGTCAGTGCCGCGCGAAGGCAAAAGCGTTACTTCGCTTTGCCTCGCCGAAATCATGGCGCAGGCGGGAGAATCGGTGGTCGTGGTCGATTGCGACCTGCGGCGACGCGGCCTGACAAGCCTCGTTAGCGAGGCGGCGAACGCCAAGGTCGGCATCGTCGGAGCCGTGAAGAAGAACTTGCCGCTCAACGATGTCTTGGTGCTCGACCCGCGTAGCGGCGCTTGGGTTCTACCGGTTTCGCAACATGAGGGCGTGCCCGAGGATCTGTTCAGCACGAAGCAGGCCGACGCGTTATTCCGCTCGCTGGCGCAGCGCTTCGATCATGTGATCCTCGATACGCCGCCGCTCCTCGGCGTGGCGGATTCGCGCATCCTTGCCACCAAAGCCGATAAAGTGCTCTTTGTCGTGCATTGGAACAAGACGCCGATGAGCGCAGTGCAGGCTGCCGCGGATATCCTGCAGCAATGCGGCGCCAACGTCGCGGGCGCGGTCCTGGCCCAGGTAAATATTCGTCAGCAAGCCCGTTTCGGCTACGGCGACAGCAGCGATTATTTCGGTTCCTACAAGAACTACTACGTCACGAACTCCTAGCGAGTTCGCCCAAAATGCTAAGGCGTCTTTCCTGCCGCTGCGGCGACGTTGTCGGGATGGTCTTGATGGTCTCCGCTTTCCTGAATCCGTTTGCTGCAAGGGCTCAAGCCGACACGCCGCCATTGCAGGCGGCTCCGGACGGTCGGCTGCTGTCTCTCGTCTTTTCGGACGATTTTCAGGTCTTCCGGCCTTGGAGCGGCCGCGACGGTATTTGGCGGGCCACCCTGGACAGATTGCAGTTCAGCCGCGCTCGCCGCAGCCACACGATCGATGACGAAATCGGGCAATATGTCGATTCTGCCACGAGCCGGCTCGTTCCATCCTCGATCGATGAAGGTGAGTTGGAGATCACGGCACAGCCGACGCCGATGAACGCAGGAACGAGCATCGAGAGCTATCCCTACGTTTCCGGCCTCATCAGCACGCAACCTTCTTTCTCGCAGACCTACGGATATTTTGAAATGCGCGCCGAACTCCCTGAGGGTAAAGGATTGTGGCCGGCATTCTGGATGCTGCCAAAAGACGACAGTTGGCCGCCGGAGCTCGACGTTGTCGAAAGCATCGGCGATCCCAGCCGCGTCTATATGACCGCGCATAGCAGACACGGGAGATCGCTTGGCGTGGAGGCGCGTATCACGCCGCGCATCTTCCATACTTTTGCGGTCAGTTGGGATCGGCAGGATTTGATTTGGTACATCGATGGCGGCGAAGCCGGGCGGGTGCCGACGCCTGAGGACATGCATAAGCCGATGTATCTGCTCGCCAACCTGGCCGTTGGCGGAAACTGGCCCGGCGCGCCTGATGCTTCGACCCGCCTCCCGGCGAAGCTCATGATCGATTACATCCGCGCCTATCGGTTCGACCTGTGACGCGTCGCCTCGCCAGAAATTTGGTCAGACGCGTCCCGATGGAGCGTGTTGTCCCATCTGCCGCAAGATCGCCCCGCTTCAACCCGCAACGCCCAATCGGCCTCTATTCCCGGCGCGCGTCCGGATCAAAGCCGCCGCGGCGACGGTGGTTCCAATTCGATGCCGACGGCTTTTTTGCCTTCGTGTTTGTGACGCTATTCTTATCCTCGACGCTCGGCACACTCGCCGCGGTGGCGGTCGTGGCGATGGCTGTTCTCTACATCGCTCTACGTCTGCGCCAGATTGGTGAGATTATGGCGCCGCGCGCCATCCTTCTGGCGATTCCGATTTTCGCGGTGCTCTCGTTTTTTTGGTCCCAATCGCCTGTCGATACCCTGAAATACTCGCTTGAGTTTGCGCTGACGGTGGGGCTCGGGTTGCTCTTGTCGGCAGCTCCTCATCCAAAAGCCGTGCTGTGGGGCCTTTTCCTTGCGTTTGGTGGCTACGTTTCGACGGCGTTGGTCTTCGGCCAGTCAGTCGACGTCGGCAACAATGGCGAGACCGCCTTTGCCGGCCTTACGGCGGGAAAGAATCTTATGGGCGATATCGCCGCGAACGGCGCATTGATATCGCTTGCTTGCTTTGTCGCCGGCATCGAGGATCGGCGGCCTTTCCGTGCGATCTTGGCGCTCGGTGTCGCAGTAGCCGAAGTCTATGTACTGCTCGCAGCGCGCTCCGCCGGTGCGTTGCTTGGCGTGGCACCGGCAGTGTTTGCGTTCATTTTCTTCCTCGCGCTGCGCCCGGCGCCCCTGAGCATACGGCTCTTCTCGACCGTCTTCATGTCTTTCACCGCCGCCGTGATGGCGATCGCTTCTGGCAGCACGATCATCGAAGACAGCATGACGCTGTTCGACAAGGATCCGACCTTGACCGGCCGGACCTACCTCTGGCAGCGCGCAGCCGATTTCATTGCCGATAAACCGGTATTGGGTACGGGCTTCAACGCGTTTTGGGTGGAGAGCAATCCCGATGCAGTCGGTTTGTGGCACTTTGGCGGCCTTACCGACCCATGGGGCTTCAATTTTCACAACACCCTAGTCGAGTTGCTCGTGAATGTCGGCTGGATCGGTTTTTTTGTGTTTGCGATCGTTGCGGTCATCAGCAGCGTGCTGCTGCTCCGTAGCGTGATCACCCGCCCGACGTTGGCGCTTTGCTTCTGGTTTAGTGTCTTGGTCTATGATTTCGTGCGCATGCCGATAGAAGCGATTGGGACCGCGCCGTTCGCCCATTCGACGCTGTTGCTCTTTGTCGGCTTCGGCGCGGCGTTGGGGGCGCGGCGTACGGCCGAGGCGCGCAAGGCTGCAGGACGGGTTTCCCATTACCGGATGCGCCTGCCACGCGCTGTTTTTCAGGGCAGCATGCCGCCGAGTCGCTTCTCCGCTTAACAAAAGCCGCGCCTCAAAAGCCGTCGCTTCCTGCGGCAGCAAGTGGTTTATTTTCCGGTGCCGATCCAACTGCCCGCGTCGCGATCGTAGTGGATCTGCGGATCGTAGAATGTGACGGGTAGCTTCAGGGCACGGGCTGTGAGACCGCCGGTCGCGGAAAGCAGCTGGAATATCGTCTCGTTATATTGGCGCTCGGCCTCGACCAGAGCGACTTGTGCGGAATCCAGATCCTGCTCCGTGTTGAGCACGTCGAAAGTCGTGCGCTCGCCTGCCCGCAAGCCGACTACGATTCCCTCGTAAGCGGACTGCGCGGCCTGCACCTGCTGGCGGTTCAAACTCATGGCACGACGTGCCGCGACCAGCGTTTGCCATGCCGCGTCGAGGTTCTGGCGGACGATCCGCTCCTCGTCGGCCGCCTGGAGTACGGCCTTACCGCGGAGGCTCGACGGCGCGCCGGATCTGGGCGTATTCCGTCCCGCTTTGGTAGAGCGGCATGCGAAGCTGGGCGATCGCCGACAACGAATGGTCGCGAATCCCGGGCCCTAGTTCGTCGACGGAGTCCTTGTACTGCAATTGCAGCGAGACGCTCGGCGCCAAAGCACCGTAGGCGACGGTCATGGCAGCATCGGCCTGCTGGATGAGATATTTCGAGCCCACGAGATCAGGGTTGTTTGCCAGGGCGACAGCCATCGCATCGTCTTTGGTTGCCGGCAGTGATGGGAGCGTCGGCGCCGGCTCGAGCGTCTCTGCGGGACGCCCGACCGTGCGCAAAAACGCTGCGCGCGCCGCGGCGAGGTTCCCTTCCGCGGTTGCGACGTCGGCGCCCGCAGCGCTTAGCCGTGCCTGCACGATGTCGAGGTCGCTGCGGGCGAGGTCGCGGATCGCGACACGCTGCTGCGTCATTTGCACTTGGTCGGTCAAGCGCTCCACATTGTGGCGCTTGTAATTGAGTTGCGCCTCGTCGGCCAGGACGTCGAAATAGGCCTTGGCGGCGTTGAGCAGAGTCGTTTGCTCGACCGAGGAAAGCTGCGCACGGCCTGCCTCGACGCCGGCTTTCGCCTGGCGCGTTTGCGGGATAGTGGTGCCGTTAATGACAGGCTGCGTCAGTGTTACGCCGGCATCGCGCGGATGACCGTTTGGCGCGATGATGCCGAACTCGGGTGGCGTGGTCCGGTCGCGGGTATAACCGTAATTTGCGGTCGCTGTGACGGTCGGGCGCCAGCCCGAGACCGCGGTCGCGACATCCTCATCTGTCGCGCGTAGTGCGGCACGCTGTGCCTGCAGCTGGGTGTTGGTCTCGTAGGCAGCCGCGAGCGCCTGATCGAGGGTGAGTGTTTCCGCCCGCGCGGCAGGGCCCAGGAAGGACATCAGAGCTAGCACGCTGCAACCCGCTAGGCCTCGGACGCAACCAAGGTTCAACGTCAGCCACTCCCCGCGTTTTTCTGGTAGTTCCGTAACGCCAACGAGGGAAAAGCGGTTCCCGCCTTATGGGCCGGTGGATGGTGGCCCCCGACGAGCGGTCCAACGCCCAAGCTCCAGTTAAACGCGAAATTTTTGTCGGAACCATAGGCTGCAGCGTGCATTTACCGTTCGGATTGCTCAATCAGGCAGCTCTCATTGGGACGGTATGGAACAGGTGAAGTCGAACCGTGGCTTTGCGTCGATGGACCGCGCACGGCAGCGCGAGATAGCCAGCAAGGGCGGACATGGCGTGCCGCCGGAGAAACGAAGTTTCTCCAAGAACCGCCAGCTTGCGGCCGAAGCGGGCAGGAAAGGTGGCGAGGCGGTTCCAGCGGCCGAGCGCAGCTTCTCGCAGAATCGCGAGCTTGCCGCAGCGGCCGGGACGTAAGGGCGGAGAATCCCGCGCTCAGCTCTTCAATCCGCGGAACGAGGCCGCGCGGCGCCGCCAGTTGAAGAAGAAGACGAAGAGCAGGACGCGCAGCAGGAGAACGAGCAGCAGGAAGAAGAGACGACGGAAACGGCGTAGTCGCTTCCGCTCGTTGCTCGGCATTGAGGTCCGCGCGCATTGCGCGCGGCACTTCCGAAATATTGGTTACAGTTTGAAGACGCGCTTGGCGTTGAGACTGTAGAGCTTTTCCTTGTCGCGATCGGCGATCGCGAGATTGTCGACTGCTTCCACTGAATTCGCGCACCGTTTCGAACGGGTAATCGGCGGCGAATAGCACGTTGTCGATGCCCGAGCGTCTGGATCGTCAGCAGCAGCGGCGCGCTGTAATTCATGCCACTGGTCGTCACTACGATATTCTCGCGGATGTAATCGCTCGGCTTGCGCTTCAAGTCGCGGCGGCACGGCCGCCATTTCGTGTTCCCAGAAATAGCGATTGTCGATGCGGTCAACGAAGAAGGGCAGGCCTTCGCCCATGTGACCTATCACGATTTGCAGCTGCGGAAATTGGTCGAACACGCCGTTACCAATGAGGCGGATGATATGCGTGCCGACCTCCGCCGCCCATGACCACCCGACCTTGAAGCCGAATACATTGAAAGGCTCGATCATCTGCGGCGAGGGATCGCGCGGGTGGATGTAGAGCGGCACGTCCATCGCTTGCAGCGCCTCGAAGATCGGCCAGAATTTCTTGTCGTCGAGATATTCGCCCAGCGAATGCGAATTGACGATGCCGCCTTTGAGGCCGAGCTTCTTGACCGCGCGCTCGAGCTCGCGCGCCGCGCCCGCCGGATCGCGTGGCGCGAAGCCGGCGAGACCGGCGATGCGGCTGGGATACTTGCGTGCCATCTCGGCGATGCGGTCATTGGCGAGCGCGGCCAGCTCGTTGCCCTTGACCGGGTCGATATCCTGCAAGCCGATTCCGGCGACGAGACAGACCTGCATCGCGATGCCGTCCTCGTCCATCGCTTTGATCCGCTCGTCGCCCATCTGGAGCAGCGATTTCATGATATAGGCGCGCAACTTCGAGCTTTCGCTGCGGCCCGGCACGCGCGCGCTGTCTAGCGCGGCTATCTCCGGAATCATGAAGGCTTCCTCGACCGCGATGCGGCGATAGCGCTTTGGATCGAATGCCGGCATGTCGTCCTCCCTCGACGTTGGCCCAGATTGTGGGCGGCGGCGATCCGCCCGGCAAGTTGCCCCGGGGCTGACTTCTCGCCCGCCTGACTTAATGCTTGGGGGATGCTACGTTGGCGGGATGAAAGCCGCGCTCTTCTGCACCTCCCGCTATATCGGCGATGCGCCGCAAGGTGTGTGGCCGGTCCCCAATGAATATTGCAATCCCGAGCTCGCCGAGCAGTCGATGGCGGTCACGATGGAGCAATTCCGCCTCGCCGATGTGTTCGGCTTCGATTGGGTGACGGTCGCCGAGCATCATTTCTCATCACTCTCGCTGACGCCCAATCCGATGATCTTCGCCGGCGCCCTCAGCCAGGTGGTGAAGCGGGCAAAGATCGCCGTGCTCGGGCCGAGCCTGCCGACGCTCAACCCGGTGCGCGTCGCGGAGGAATTCGCGATGCTCGATGCGATGACCGGCGGCAGGCTGATCGCCGGCTTGATGCGTGGTACGCCCAACGAATACGTCACCTACAATTTCAACCCGTCCGAATCGCGTGCGCGTTTCGCCGAAGCGCTGGAGATCATCCGTCGCGCCTGGACCGAACCGCAGCCTTTCGGCTGGCAGGGCCGCTATTACCAATATCGCTCGATCTCGATCTGGCCGCGGCCGGTGCAGCGGCCGCATCCGCCGATATATATATCGGGTTCGAGCCCGGAGGCCGGCGAATTCGCCGCCGAGCAGCATATCGGCCTCGGTTTTGCCTTCACCACCATCGCGCAGGCTGCCAAGGCCTCGGCCTATTACCAGGTGCAATGCCGCGAGCAGGGCTGGGAGGCGAAATCTGACGACATCATCTATCGGGTCGGTTTCCATGTCGCCGAGACCGATGAGGAGGCTTTCGACGATATGAGCAAAGCGCCGCAGCGTGTCGCGCTCACCACCGCCAACGCGTCGATCAACAAGGCCATGGCTGAGACGGCTTATTACGGCCGAGATGAAAGCCAAGTGACGCGGACAGCGACGCGGACATTGCAGGACCGCATCGATTCGGGGCAACTCCTCGTCGGCTCGCCGCAGACGATCGCGCGCCAGATCGAACGCATCCACAAAGAGATCGGCGCGGGCATCCTCGACTGCCCGCTCGCGGCACAGCTCGGCGACAAGACGCTGCGCTCCATCGAGCTGTTCGGCACCAAAGTGCTGCCGCGGATCCGCGAGCTCTAATCATGACCAGCGAAAATCTCGGTAGCGACACCGTCCTCTGGCTCGGCGAGAAGTGCGCGGCCTTGCGCGATCTCGTCGCCGCTAAATTCCGCGTGATCGACAAAGCGCCGTCCGGTGGCGAGCGCTTCGGCGTGATTGCTGAGAGCGATGCTGCGGCGGCGGCGCTTGCCCTCGCGCTTGATCGTCCCGAAGAGGTCACCGCGCTAGTCTTAATCGGACCGCGTTTGATCCATATCGATGGCCGCGCGGCGGATGAGGCGCTGGTCGCGCGGCTCGGCGGGCTCAAAGTGCCGCTGCTGGCGCTCTTCGGCACGAAGGATCAGGCGGCGCCGACCGAGGCCGGCCGGCACTATCGCGAGCGCCTCGCCAACTGCAACGTGGTGTTCGTCTATGACGCCGGCGCAGCGATGGCCGATGAACGGCCGGAGGCGGTCGCCGAGCTCGCGCTCGATTTCCTCCATCGCGGCGACACGTTCCTCGTGCGGCAGACGAGCGACCTGCTCTACCGCTAGGATTTCTTCTTCCGCTTCGGCACTTTCCCGCCCTTCTTGCGAGCTTCGGAAAGCCCGATCGCGATCGCCTGCTTGCGGCTCTTGACCTTCTTGCCGCTGCGACCGCTTTTGAGCGTGCCGGCGTTGCGCTTCTTCATCGCGCGCTCGATATCTCGACCGGCCGATTTCGAATATTTTCGTGCCATCGGAAAAATCCTTTCCGCTGTTCCTCCAGGCAGAAAAAAACGTGAGCGGCGCTGTTTGGTTCCGCTAGGCAGCCGCTATCGGATATTCGCGCCGCATCAACTGACCGCGCAGTAGGAGATCGATGCGGAAGGCGGCGGGAAAGAGCGCGCGGATCGGCTCGCTCTCGATATGCAGACCGCCGGTATAGGCACCGAAAGCTGGGAGCACGATGCGGCGCTCGTCGTGGATGAAACAGGCGCCGCTCAAGCGCCGGCCGCGCACATCGATATGCGATTTCGGATGATAATGGCCGCTGATCTTCGCCGGTGGCGCCGGCTTCCGCTTGGTGGCGCAACACCAAAGCGTCGAGTTGAAGCTCGCCGACGACCGTCCGTCCGCCGAGCATCGCCGGCAGAATCGGATCGTGATTGCCGGCGATCCAGATCCAGTCGTGGCGCTCGACCAGCGTATGCAAGGTCGCCGTATCGGCGGGCGATAGATCGCTCCGGTCCGTCGCCGTCGTGAAAACTGTCGCCGAGGCAGATCACGCGCCTGACGCGCGGGCCGATAGCCTCGGCCAGGCGCGCCAGCGTGGTGCGCGTGTCGTAGGGCGGCAGCAGCACGCCGCGCGTCGCGTAGCTCGTGCCTTTCTCGAGGTGGAGGTCGGCGACGATCAGCGTCGCAGCCACCGGCCACCACAGCGCGCCGCTCGGCTCGGCGAAAAGCTCGACGCCGTTGAGCAGCAGCCGGCCGGCTGCTTCGTTTTGCGGAGGAAGAACGCGCATGCCGCGCTGTATAAGCGATCGGTGGCGGCGACGCCAGAAATTCAGCGTAGCCCGGCTTCCGCGATGAGCTGTTCCGCGGCCTCGCCGACCAGCGCGTCCATCGCCTCGCCGTAAACCGCCTCGCGGCCGACTTCGAGCAGGATGGGAATCGCCAGCGGCGAGACGCGATCGAGTTCGCGGAAGGTGATGCGGCCCTTGGCGCGGGCCAGCATTTCGCCGAGTCGTCGAATATCGGTGAGCCCGGTTGCGGCATCTGCAACCGTTGCGCGCAGCAGGATGTGATCGGGCTGGTGGCGGCGCAGCACGTCGTAGATGAGGTCGGAGTTGAAGGTGACCTGCCGCCGCGCTCTTCTCATGGCCTGGATGGTTGCGCTCGATGAGACCGGCGATGATCGCGACGTTGCGGAAGCTCCGCCGCAGCATCGAGGATTCGGCCATCCACACCTCGAGATCGTCGCCCAGCATTTCCTGGTCGAGCAGCGTCTCGATATCGCGCGCCGGCTCGAGGCTCCAGACCGCGAGCACGTAATCGGTGGCGACGAAGCCCAACGGCTTGCTGCCGGCGCGCTCCATGCGCTTGGTCAGCAGCATGCCGAGCGTCTGATGCGCCGGCCGGCCCTCGAAGCCATAGACGACGAAATAGTGATGCGGCCCGCGCGGAAAGCTCTCGACCAGCAGCCCGTCGCGATCGGGCATGACCGAGTACTCGTATGCTGCGCGTCGAGCCATTCGCGAACGGGCCGGGGCAGGTCGCGCCAGCTTTCGGGGCTCTTGCAACATGCCGCGAACGCGGGCTGCCAGATGCGTCGAGAGCGGGAATTTGCCGCCATCATAGCTCGGGATTTTCGGCGTCTGCGTGCTGCGCTCGCGCCGGGCGCGCACTTCCATGCCGCGGATTTCCTCGAAGCGCAGGATTTCGCCCGAGAACAGGAAGGTGTCGCCCGGCGAGAGGCCGAGCGCGAAATTCTCTTCGACCTCGCCCAGGACGCGGCCGCCGACGCGCACGCGCAGCATCACCGCCTCGACGATGGTGCCGATATTCATGCGATAGCGCCGCGCCACTGGCGGCGAGACGACGTTGTAGCGGCCCTGGCTGTCATGGAAGAGCCGGCGCCATTGCTCATATTCGCGGAGCGCGTAGCCGCCATGCTCGACGAAGGCGAGTGCGTCGTCGAAATCCTTGCGCGGCAGCACGCGATAGGGCGCTGCTGATGTCACTTCTTCGTATAGCGCATCGGCCGTGAAAGGCGCCGCGCAAGCCATGCCGAGGATGTGCTGCGCCAAGACATCGAGCCCGCCGGCGCGCGGTTTGTCGCCGTCGAGCTCGCGCGCGCCGATCGCCGCGATGGCGGCACGGCATTCCAGTACCTCGAAGCGATTGGCCGGGACGAGCAGCGCCGCGCTCGCCTCATTGAGGCGGTGATTGGCGCGGCCGATGCGCTGCGTCAGCCGCGACACGCCCTTCGGCGCGCCGATCTGGATGACGAGATCGATGTCGCCCCAATCGATGCCGAGATCGAGCGAGGAGGTGGCGACGACGGCGCGCAGCTTGCCCTCGGCCATCGCCGCTTCGACCTTGCACCGCTGCTCGACCGCGAGGCTGCCGTGATGCAGCGCGATCGGCAGGTTCTTGTCGTTGCGCCGCCACAGCTCCTGAAAGACGAGTTCGGCCTGGGCGCGCGTATTGACGAAGACGATGACGCTCTTGTGGCGCTCGATCGCTTCATAGACCTCGCCCATGGCGTAGAGCGCCATGTGGCCCGCCCAAGGCAGCGTGTCGCCGGGCTCGAGCATATCGACGCGCGGCAGCGGCCCGTCATCGGCGGCGATGTGATGCACCTGCTTGCCGCCGGAGCCGAGCCAGGCGGCGAGCTCCTCGGGCCATGCGATCGTCGCCGAGAGTCCGACATGCCGCGCCTGCGGGCGCTCGTCGCGATAGCCGCGCGAGACCGAGGGCGAGGAGATCGCCGCGCTTGCTGCCGGCGAGCGCATGCACCTCGTCGATGATGACGGCGCGAAGCTGGCCGAAGGTCTTGTCGCCGTCCGGATGCGACAGCATGAGCGCCAGCGATTCCGGCGTCGTCATCAGCATCTGCGGCGGCTGGATACGCTGACGCGCACGGCGGGCCGCCGGCGTGTCGCCGGTGCGGGTCTCGAGCCGGATCGGTAGGCTCAGCTCTTCGACCGGGCTGATGAGGTTGCGGTGAATGTCGACGGCGAGCGCCTTCAGCGGCGAGATGTAGAGCGTGTGCAGGCCCTCGAATCGGCGTCTGCGCCAGCTCGATGAGGCTCGGCAGGAAGCCGGCGAGCGTCTTGCCGCCGCCGGTCGGCGCGGTCAGCAGCACCGACTGCCCGGCTTGCGCCGCCTCGATCACCGCGAGCTGATGCGGATGCGGCGTCCAACCGCGGCGCGCGAACCAGGGAGAAAGGGAGGCGGGCAGGGCGTCGAGCGGCATAGCGGGCTAATATATGGGTTTCGAGCGGCCGAAATCCCATATTAGAGCGGCATGTCACAAACCGCTTCTCCGCATGAATGGCTGAAGCCGACGTCGCGCGGGCTCTATTGCGAGGCGGGCGATTTCTTCGTCGATCCCGTGCAGCCGGTCGAGCGTGCGGTGATCACGCATGGGCATAGCGATCATGCGCGCGCTGGGAACGGCGCCGTGCTCGCGACCGCCGAGACGCTGGCGATCATGCGCCAGCGCTTCGGCGATAATGCTGGCGGCTCGCTGCAGCCCTTGCCCTATGGCGAGATGGTGAAGCTCGGCCCGGTGAGCGTGAAGCTGGTGCCGGCGGGGCACATTCTCGGCAGCGCGCAAGCGGTGCTGGAGAAAGGCGGCAGCCGCATCGTCGTTTCGGGCGATTACAAGCGCCGGCCCGACCCGACTTGTCCGCCTTTCGAGCCGCAGCCTTGCGATATCTTCATCACCGAGGCGACTTTCGGCCTGCCGGTCTTCCGCCATCCCGACGATAAGGAAGAGATCGACCGGCTTCTCCATTCGCTCAGGCTTTTTCCCGAGCGCGCGCATCTCGTTGGCGCTTACGCGCTCGGCAAATGCCAGCGCGTGATCGCGCTGTTGCGCCGCCAAGGCTATGAGGAGCCGATCTATCTTCACGGCGCGCTGCAGACGCTCTGTACGCTCTATGAGAAATTCGGCGTCGCGCTCGGCCCGCTGCTCCCGGCGCTCGGCGCGAGCAAGGACGAACTCAAAGGCAAGATCGTCCTCGCGCCGCCTTCGGCCTCGGCCGAGCCCTGGGCGCGGCGGCTGCCCGATCCGGTGGTGGCGCAGGCCTCGGGTTGGATGCGCGTCAAGCAACGCGCGAAAGCGAGCGGTGTCGAGCTGCCACTGGTGATCTCCGATCATGCCGATTGGGACGAGCTCACCGGCGACGATCGGCGAGTTGAAGCCGAGCGAGGTGTGGATCACGCATGGTGCCGAAGAGGCGCTGCTGCGTCAGGCCGGGTTAATGGGCTATCACGCGCGGGCGCTGTCGCTGATCGGCTTCGAGGACGAGGAATAGGCGTGGACCGTTTCGCGCCGCTGCTGGAGGGGCTTATCTTCACGCCGTCGCGGCTCGGAAAGCTGCGGCTGATGCACGAATATTTCGCGACGACTCCCGATCCCGATCGTGGCTGGGCGCTGGCCGCGCTGACGGGCGAGCTGTCGTTTCCGGGCGTGAAGCCGGCGCAAATCCGCGATCTCGTGCTGGAGCGCGTCGATGCCGAGCTGTTCGCGCTGTCGCATGATTTCGTCGGCGACTCGCCGAGACGGTCGCGCTGATCTGGCCGCAGAAGCACGGCGCCAATCGTGTGCCGAGCTTATCCGAGGTCGTCGATGGCATGGCGGTGGCAACGCGCGACAGCTCGGGCGCGCTGCTGAGCACCTGGCTCGATGCGCTCGATGCGACGCAACGCTGGGCATTGCTGAAGCTCGCGACCGGCGCGCTGCGCGTCGGCGTCTCGGCGCGGCTTGCCAAGACCGCGCTCGCCGAAGGCTCGACCGCCTCGCTCGACGAGATCGAGGCGGTGTGGCACGCGCTTCATCCGCCTTACACCGAGCTCTTCGCCTGGCTCGAAGGCCGGGCGGCGCGGCCCGAACTCGGCAACAGGCCGACGTTCACGCCACTGATGCTGGCGCAGCCGCTCGAGGAAGAGGATCTCGCGAAGCTCGATCCCGCCGATTATCGCGCCGAGTGGAAATGGGACGGCATCCGCGTGCAGTTTGTCGGCCGCGGTGGCGAGCGCCGGCTTTATTCGCGCAGCGGCGACGATATCGGTGCCGCCTTTCCCGATCTGCTCGCGCTGCTGAACGAGGATGTCGTCCTCGATGGCGAGCTGCTGGTGATGCGCGACGGGGTGATCGCGCCGTTCAACGACCTTCAGCAGCGGCTCAATCGCAAGGTCGCGACGCCGAAGATGATCGCGGATTATCCGGCGTGGGTCAGGCTTTACGATATCCTCGAACAAGGCGGCGAGGATCTGCGGCCGCTGAGTTTCGATCAGCGGCGTGCGCGGCTCGAAGAATGGTATCGCGCGGCGCCGCGGTCGGGCATGGATATCTCGCCGCTGCTGCCTTTCACTCAGTGGGACGAGCTGCACGCGCTGCGCGACGGCGCGCGCGAGCGGGCGATCGAAGGACTGATGCTGAAGCGGGGCGATTCGGCTTATGTCTCGGGCCGACCGAAGGGACCGTGGTTCAAATGGAAGCGCGACGCGCTCACCGTCGATACCGTGATGATGTATGCGCAACGCGGCCACGGCAAGCGCTCGTCCTTCTATTCCGATTACACTTTCGGCGTCTGGCGCGAGGATGAGCTGGTGCCGGTCGGCAAAGCCTATTCCGGTTTCACCGATGAGGAGTTGCGGCGGCTCGATCGCTGGGTCCGCGACCACACGATCGACCGTTTCGGGCCGGTGCGTGCCGTCGCGCAAAATCTCGTGCTGGAAGTGGCCTTCGATAGCGTCCATCGTTCGACGCGGCATAAATCGGGCCTAGCGATGCGCTTCCCGCGCATTCACCGTATCCGTTGGGACAAACCGGCGGCCGATGCCGATCGGGTCGAAAGCCTTTTAAAGCTGGTATCCTGACAGTCGCAGCCGATGCGGTATGTTGGCGCAATCACAACGGAGGTCGGCATGGCAACGGAAAAGCGAAAACTCGGTGCGAGCGGCATTGCCGTGGCGCCCATCGGCCTCGGCTGTATGTCCTTCTCCGGCACCTATGGCAGCGGCGACGATGCCTCGGCGGCGGTGCTGATCAACGATGCGCTCGATCGCGGCGTCACCATGCTCGATACCTCGGACGCTTACGGCAACGGCCATAACGAAGAGCTGGTTGGCCGCGCGATTGCAAAGCGGCGCGGCTCGATCGTGCTCGCGACCAAATTCGGCAATATGCGCAGCGGCGCGGCGCGCCCGGTCGATGGCCGCCCGGAATATGTGCCGGTCGCCTGCGAAGCGAGCCTCAAGCGGCTCGGCGTCGAGGCGATCGATCTTTTCTATACACATCGCATCGATCCCCAGGTTCCGATCGAGGAGACGGTCGGGGCGATGGCACGGCTGGTGCAGCAGGGCAAAGTCCGCGCGCTTGGCCTCAGCGAAGCCAAGCCCGAGACGGTCCGTCGCGCGCATAAGACCCATCCCATTGCCGCGGTGCAGAGCGAATATTCGCTGCTCTACCGCGTCGAGGCCGAAGAGACGCTGAAGACCACGCGCGAGCTCGGCATTGCTTTCGTCGCTTACGCGCCGCTTGGCCGTGGCCTCCTCACCGGCAAGATCGAGGCCGCACCGAGCTTCGAGAAGGGCGATACCCGTGGCCGGCATCCGCGCTTCCTGGCCGAAAATCTCGCGCATAACCGCACGCTGGTGGAGCGCATCGCCGCGATCGCGGCAGAGAAGGGTTGCACTCCGGCGCAGCTCGTCCTCGCCTGGCTCCTGGCACAAGGAACGGATGTGATCCCGATCCCGGGTACGAAGCACGCGGAGCGGCTCGACGAGAATCTCGGTGCGCTTGAGGTGCGCCTGACGGCGCAGGATGTCGCGCGGATTTCCGCGGCGATCCCACCCGGTACCGCGGCCGGAGCGCGCTATCCCGAACAGCAGATGACGCACGTCTATGTCTGAGGCAACCCTACTGGCTGCCCCGCGTTTTTGGTTGGAAGACGATCGGAGGACCCTATGACAGAAACCCCCAAAGCCAAGCAGCCTGAGTCTAAGATCGAGCGTGTCGGTGCGGGCGGCCAGGTCGGCGAAGGGCAGTCCGGCGTGCCGCTGCATAAGCCGCAAGGCCGGCGCGACGCCGAGCTTGGGCCGCGCGAGCGGGTCGGCGCCGGCGGACAGGTCGGCGAGCTCCCGTCCGAGAAGAAGAAATAGCCCGTCGGACGGCTCAGGTTGGTGTGTTCGGCGCGGCGGCCGGAACGGCCGTCTGCGCCTTCATCTCATCCACCGCGTTCTCGATGTCGCGCGCCATCGTCGCAGCGCGGTCGGCGTAGCGCCGGCGGTCTTCGTCGGATTTGATGAATTTTGATTCAAGCTCCGCGATGCGGAGTTTCCAAGGCTTGTCTTCCCGGCACCACGGATTGCTCAGGCAAAAAGCCATGCGCACGGCGAGCTCTTCGGCCGGGCTCAGCGTGGCGATCCATGCCATGATTTCTTCGGTCGGCTTCGGCAAGGCGCTTAGAACAGCTTGTGCGCGAGGTAACGGCTCACGGCGAAGCCCGCAGCGAAAGCGATCGCGACGCTCCGAAACGGCTGCGCGATGATTTGGCGTTGAACGACATGGGTCGATCGGCGTCGCACCGCATCGAGCGCGTCCTGCAATTCAGCCAAATCGCGTTTGATGGTCTCGATCGCGACGTCCCGTTGCGCGTGGCCGTTGGAAGCATACATGCTGTCACCCGTGCCGCTTTTCGGTTGCGTGGCACATCGATAACGGCGGCTTCGGCGTGAAGTTCCGCCGCACCGGCCGAGCTTGGCGCGAGGGCCTAGCCCTAGCCTTAGCCCTGGACCACGGCTTTCGCCGCGATCAGCGCGTCGATCTCCGGAGCGGCGATGCCTGCTTCTGCCAGCACTTCGCGTGTATCGGCACCGAGCCCCGGCGCACCGCGGCGTAGGGTGAAGTCGTAGGAATCGCTCTTGAAGGGCAGCTTCGGCAGATCGCCCTGCTTGCCGCCTTCCATGGGCACGGTCAGGAGCTGACCGCTCGCCTTGAGGTGATGGTCGTCGAGCAGCTGATCGGGACGACGCAGCGGTGCGTAGGGCACGCTGGCCTTGTCGAGCTTCGCCTGGAGGTTGGCGCTGGTGATGTTGGCCACTGCCTCGCGGATCTTCGGCAGCATCCATTCCTGTGCCTGGACTCGCTTCTCGTTGGTGGTCAGCCGCTCGTCGGCATACATCTCCGCGAGATTGAGGATCGCGCAGAACCGCTCCCAATGCGCATTCGAGGTGACGCCGATGAAGACCTCCTCTTTGTCCTGCGTCTCGAACAGATGGAAGATGCCCCAGCCCATACGCACCGACTGGCCGATCTCGGCCATCGGCCGCGAGGGCTGACCGGTCGCGACCGCGCGCGCCATCCATTGCCCGACCCAGAACACGGTGGTCTCGAACAGGCCCGAGGTGATGTGCTGGCCGCGGCCAGTCTCGGCGCGCTGATAGAGGGCGGCGAGGATGCCGATCACGCCATAGGTCGCGGCACCGATATCGATGATCGAGGCGCCGGCGCGCAACGGCCGTCCCGGCGGGCCGGTCATATAGGCCAAGCCGCCCATCATCTGCGCCAACTCGTCGAGCGAGGGACGTTTTTCGTAAGGCCCCGGCAGGAAGCCTTTGATCGCCATATGGATGAGCCGTGGATTCTCGGCGGAGAGCGTGTCGTAATCGAGGCCGAGGCGCTTCAGCGCGTCCGGCGCGTAATTGTCGAGACAAATATCGGCGCCGCGGATCAGGTTGAGGAACACCGCCTTGCCGAGCGGCGCTTTCAGATCGATCGCGACGCTGCGTTTGTTGCGGTTGAAGTAGTAATAGCCGGACCCGGCGCCGGGCATGCGTCGCGCCTGATCGCCGCCATCCGGATTTTCGATCTTGATCACATCGGCGCCGAGATCGGCGAGGATGAGCGCCGCGGTCGGACCCGCGACGATGTGCCCGAGTTCGAGCACGCGCAGGCCGTGGAGGGGAAGGGACTTCGTTGACTCAGCCATGAAGCACAATCACTCGATGTAGCGGGAAATCTGTCGGCAGCGTGCGGAACCTGTCTTGCCGCGTCAAGCCTAGCGGTTGATTTCGACGAGGAGCACCCAGGCGTCGAGCAGAGCGATGAAATAGGAGCAGATGATCGCGGGCGCCAGCCAGTAAACGCCGGCGAGCCCAAAGGCCAGGGTGGCAACGGCGCCGATAACAAAGAGCAGCGCGGCGGCCTGGCTGATCGCCATGCGCTGAAGGGAACGGCTGCGATATTCCTTGCCGGCGATGGCGAGCGTTTGTGCGTCGAAAACGATCACTGTGATCCAAATCGGCATGGAGATCAGGATTGCTTCACCGCCGAACCACGGCAAAGGCTGGGGCACGAGGGCCAGCGACGATACGATGAGAATTTCCATGAGCACCGTCAGCGCCTGGAAGGCGCATTTGGGCAAATGCGATAAGGCAAGGATTTTGGCCAGGTTGAGCGAGACGGAGACGAAGATGAGACCGGCCAGTGCCGCCGAGGCGCCCACCTGTGCGATGAAAAAGCCGCTCCAAAGTTCCATTTTCGATCCCCCTGCCGATTTTTAGCGCTGAATTGGCTTTGCTCGCGAGCCGTCGTATCCTTGCGGCAACAAGGGGAGATTCGTCTCGTGGATACCGTCTCTTACCGTGACCTCGCGGTCGAGGAATTCGATACGACGACCTTGCTCGCGCATGCGAGCCGGCAGGCGATACAACGCCGCTACGAGGATTTTCTGATCGTCGACGTCGACGGCCATCATTACGAGACCGCGTCCTTTGCGCAGATCGCCGAGTTCATCGAAGACCCGGTGATGCGCGATCAGGCGAAATATCAGGGCTATGGCGGCAGCGGCATCACCTCGGGCACCGGCGCCTACCAGGAACTCGGCGGGCGCGTGACGCGCTATCCCGGCCGCCGCAAGGAGAAGACGCCGCCCGGCACGCATCGCGATCTGACGATCACGCGGCGGTGGATGGATGCGATCGGCATCGACATCCTGATGCTGTTCCCGACGCCGATGCTCGGCCTCGGCTTCACCCCGCGCGTCGAGGTCGAGGTGGCGCTGGCCCGTGCCTATAACCGTTGGCTCTGCGAGGTCGTGCTCGCCGAAGAGCCGCGCATCAAGTCATCGCTCTATTTACCGATGAACGATCCCGAGGCGGCTTACAAGATCGTGCAGGATTTCGCCGGCAAGAAAGGCGTCGTCGGTTTCACGGTCTGCACCGCACGGCACAAGCAGCTTTACGATAACTCCTATATGAAGCTCTACGCCGATATCGAGGCGCGCGGCCTGCCGCTGGTGTTCCATTCCTCGCTCGGCGGCGCGAACGATCAGAGCCTTAACCTCTGCAATCGGTTCCTGGCCGCGCATGCGCTCGGCTTCTCGTGGTGGAACATCCTCCACTGCACGAACTGGCTGGTGAACGGTCTGCCCGAACGCTTCCCGAAACTGAAGACCCTGTGGGTCGAAAGCGGCCTTGCCTGGATCCCTTTCCTGATGCAGCGCCTCGACAATGAATGGATGATGCGCAGCTCGGAAGTGCCGCTGCTGAAGCGTAAGCCGTCCGACTATATGCGCGAGATGTATTTCTCGACCCAGCCGATGGAGATGGTGAACAACCGCGAAGCGCTCGAGCTTACCTTCAAGATGATCAACGCCGAGACCCAGCTCATGTATTCGTCGGACTATCCACATTGGGACACCGACCTGCCCTCGACGATCTACGATCTGCCGTTCCTCTCGGAACAGGCGAAGCGAAACATCCTCGGCGGCAATGCCAAGCGCGTCTTTAATTTCGAGCCGGTGATCTCCGAGGCGAAGCAGCGGCGTCTCGCCGCCCGCGCCGGCTGAGCAGCGCCGCTTAGCGGCGCGCTTCGCGGATCGCGCGCCAGAGCCGCTCGGGCGTCGCCGGCATCGGCACGTCGTCGATGCCGAACACCGACAGCGCATCGACCAGCGCATTGCCGACCGCCGGCAGCGCGCCGACGCTGCCGGCCTCGCCCGCGCCTTTGACGCCGAGCGGATTCGTCTTGGTCGGCACCGGATGGCTGTCGATCTCGATCGCCGAGACGTCGCTGGCGCGTGGCATCGCGTAATCCATGAACGAACCGGTGAGAAGCTGGCCCGAACCCGGGTCGAAGCGGATGTCCTCCATCAGCACTTGGCCGATACCCTGGACAATGCCGCCGCTGACTTGGCCTTCGAGGAGCAGCGGATTCATCACCGTGCCGACATCGTCGACGACGCTGTAGCGCATGATGTCGACGATGCCGGTCTCCTGGTCGATCTCCAGTTCGCAGACATGGCAGCCATTGGGGAAATTCTCGACCTTCGCCGTGTACATCGCGCTGGCGACGAGACCGGGCTCTTGCCCCTCGGGCAGGCTGCGCGGGTTGAGCGCTTCCTTCGCAATCTCGCCGATCGTGAGCGTACGGTTGGAGCGCGTCGCCGAGAACACGCCGTCGTCGAATTTCACGTCGCCGGTATCGACGCCCATGATCTTGGCGGCGATGGCTTTGCCCTTGGCGATGATCTTGTCGCTGGCGGCGAGCACGGCCGAGCCACCAAGCGTCGCCGAGCGCGAGCCACCGGTGCCTTGGCCGATCGCGACCTTGTCGGTATCGCCTTGCACGTAATGCACCTGATCGGGCTTGAGACCGAGTCGATCGCAGAGGATCTGCTTGTAGATCGTCTCGTGTCCCTGGCCCTGGGTGATCGAGCCGCTGAGCAGCGTCACCGTGCCGCTGCTGTCGAAGCGCACCTCGGCTGCTTCGAAGCCGGGCGCGGCGGCGCGCTCGATGGTATTTGAGAGGCCGAGACCGCGTAGCTTGCCGCGCTTCTTTGCCTCGTCGCGCCGCGCCGGAAAACCGGCCATAT
This sequence comes from uncultured Alphaproteobacteria bacterium, assembly GCA_963731145.1. Classification (GTDB taxonomy): domain Bacteria; phylum Pseudomonadota; class Alphaproteobacteria; order ATCC43930; family CGMCC-115725; genus CAIKMD01. The sequence goes on from CAVSUX010000001.1 coordinate 867,699, forward strand.
CGGCCGCCCGTTCTGCTTTCGACAAGGTCGTCGCGAACTCGCCGCAGTCGTAGGTGAAAGTGAGCCCCGATTTGAACGGCATCGCCTCGGGCGGAATGATGTTGCGCCGCCGCAGCTCGAGCGGGTCGAGGTTGAGCTCTTTGGCGGCGCAATCGACGATGCGCTCGATAACGTAAGCGGCCTCCGGCCGCCCATTGCCGCGATAGGGCCGCACCGGATTGGTATGGGTGAAGACGGCCGTAACGTCCGCATGGATGGCGGGCGTGCGATAGACGCCGGCCAGCGTCCCGAGATTGCCGACGAAGACGTTCGCGTTCATCTGCAGATAGGCGCCGAGATTGGCGATGGTCTTGACGCGGAAGCCGAGGAAATGCCCGTCCTTGTCCAGCGCCAGCTCAGCGTCGGTGATATTGTCGCGTGCCTGTGCATCGCTCACGAAAGCCTCGGAGCGCGTGCTGGTCCATTTGACCGGCCGCCCGGTGAGCTTCGAGCCGAGCAGTACAAGGGCGACCTCGTTATAGACGGCGGACTTCATGCCGAAGCTGCCGCCGATATCGCCGGCGACGACGCGGATCTTGCTCTCCGGTACTTTCAGCACGTAATTCGCCAGCTCGGCGCGATAGGGATGCGTGCGCTGCAAGGTCGTGTAGATCGTGTAGCGATCCTCGGCGGCGTTGTAATCGCCGAGCGCCCCGCGCGGCTCCATGGTCGCGGCGGTGACGCGATTGATGACGAAGCGGCGCGTCACGATCTTGTCGGCGCGTGCGAAGGCCGCGTCGGTCGCGGCCTTGTTGCCTTCGAGATGGACGAAGCAGATGTTGTTCGGGCAATCCTCCCACACCTGGACAGCGCCCGGACGCACCGCTTCCTCGCCGGAGATCACGGCACGCAGCGGCTCATAATCCACATGGATGAGTTCGGCGGCATCGGCGGCCTGCGCGGCGCTCTCGGCGACGACGAAGGCGACGTAATCGCCGACCCAGCGTACGCGGTCGGCGACCAGCGCCGGGAAACGCGGCTTGTAGGAGGGCGAACCGTCGCGGCGCTTCATGCCGGTCGGGACCGGCAGGTCGCCCCAGCCCGATTCTTTCCAATCGGCGCCGGTCAATACGGCAAGCACGCCCGACGCCGCCTTGGCCGCGCGCGTGTCGATCCCGAGGATGCGCGCATGCGCATGCGGCGAGCGCAGCACGTAGCCATAGGCCATGCGCGGCAGCACCATGTCGTCGACATAGCGGCCGCCGCCGCGCAGCAGCCGCGGGTCCTCGAAGCGCGTGACCGGCTGGCCGAGTGCGAATTCTCCCATCTTCTTCCTCCGTCCGTTCTATTCGCCGATCATGTGCAGCACGATCTCGCGTTGATGCGGGATGCGCCGATGCTCGAACAGATAAATGCCCTGCCAGGTGCCGAGCACGAGCTTGCCGTCGGCGATCGGAATGCTGAGTTGCGTTTGGGTGAGTGCGGCGCGCAAATGTGCCGGCATGTCGTCGGCGCCTTCCGTGTCATGGCGATAGCGTCCTGCGTGTTCCGGCGCGATCGTCTCGAAAAAAGCTTCGAGATCGGCGCGGACATCGGGGTCGGCATTCTCCTGGATCACGAGCGAGGCCGAGGTGTGGCGGCAGAACAGCGTCAGCAGGCCGATGGTGATGTCCTCCCTCTCGACCCAGTCGCGCACCGCCGCCGTGATCGCGATCAAGCCGCGGCCGCGCGTCGAAACGCGAAGAGGATGAATCGCTTGCTGCATGGCTGTGAGAGTATAGCGTCGGCGGCGAAGGAGCGAGCCGCGGGAACCACTATGGCTAGGTCGCCGTTATCAATATATCCCCGACTGTGCCGAGGCGGTGATTCCGCTCGCCCGAGCGGCAGCTTGTGGCCATCGGTCTCAAGGCAAAGGAGATGAGCATGCGCAACATCGCCAGTATTCTCGTCGTTGCAGCCGCTGCGAGCATCGTGACCCTGCCGCTCGCGCATGCGGCGGACCCTAGCGACTCGTCCCAATCGTCGCAGAATCATGTGCAGCAGCACCAGGATGCGGTACCGCCGTCTCCGTCGCAGAATCCCAAATCGCGCCGCGATCAATCGGCCCAGGCGCCGCAATCCCCGGCAGTGATCACGCCGCCCTCGACGGGCGATAAGAGCGTTATAACGCCGCCTTCGACGGGCGCGGCGAAAACACCGGTTATTACGCCGCCCGGCACAACCGACAACAAAGACGAAATCCTGCCGAAATAGCCGCTTATAAAAATCTGCGACAGCCCTTCCGCGCGGGACCGATCCGATTTAAAGAACGCGAACGGTCCCGCGCGCGGCGGCATGAGCGTGGGACCTCGCGTACCCCGCTCATTGCTCGGCCGGTCGGACCACGGGAGGAGATGCGCGGATGGGCGAAGCCGAATGGTGGCGGGGCGCCGTCATCTATGAGGTCTATCTCCAGAGCTTTTGCGACGGGAACGCCGATGGTATCGGCGATCTGCCCGGCTTGTTATCGCGTCTCGACTACGTCGCCTCGCTCGGTGTCGATGCGATCTGGATCACTCCCTTCTACCGCTCGCCCATGGCCGATTGCGGCTACGATGTCTCCGATTATCGCGCCGTCGATCGACGCTACGGCACACTCGCCGATTTCGATGCAGTGGTGGCGCGGGCCAAGGCGCTCGGCCTCAGGGTGCTGATCGATCAGGTCTGGAGTCACACGTCGATCGAGCATCCCTGGTTCGCCGAAAGCCGCTCGAGCCGCGACAATGAAAAAGCGGATTGGTTCGTCTGGGCCGATCCGCGCGCCGACGGCGGGCCGCCCAACAACTGGCTTTCGGCTTTCGGCGGCCCGGCGTGGAAATGGGAGCCGGCACGGCGGCAATATTATTTGCATCACTTCCTGCCGGATCAGCCCAAGCTCGATTTGACGAATGAGCGCGTGCTGGAAGCGCATTTCGCGAACGCGGAATTCTGGCTGCGGCGCGGCATGGATGGCTTCCGCTTCGATGCCGTCGATTTCATGCTGCATGACGACGCGTTGCGCGACAATCCGCCAGATCCGATAGCGTCGCCGACGGCGTGGAATCCCTTCCGGCTGCAGCGTCACATCCATGATATGTGCCAGCCGACCAGCCAGGTGTTGATGAGCCGCATCCGCCGCTTCACGGACGGTTTTCCAGATTGTGCCACGATCGGCGAGATGTCGAGTGAGGTCGGCGCGCTGGGCCGGATCGCCAATATGACCGGCAGTACCAAGCTGCACATGGCCTATACGCTCGGCGTCATGAAATCGGCTTTCGGAGCCGCGATGATCCGCGGCGCGATCGAGGAAGCCGCGGTGCTGAATCATACCGGCTGGCTCTGCTGGGGCTTCAGCAATCATGATGTCGATCGCGTCGCGACGCGCTGGAATCCGAGCGGCAAGGAGCCGCAGCGCTTTGCCCAGTTGCTGCTCGCCTTACTCGCCTGTTTGCCGGGCAGCGTCTGCCTCTACCAAGGTGAAGAGCTCGGCCTGCCGAATGCGCGGCTGCCGCTTGAAGCGATCCGCGATCCTTTTGGCCTCGCCTTCCTGCCGGCCTATCGCGGGGCGCGACGGCGCGCGTACGCCAATGCCCTGGACCGCGGGCGCTCATCAAGCGGGATTCACCCAAGCCGCGACGGGCTGGCTGCCGATACCCGAGTGCCACGTCGCTTTGGCGGTCGACCGACAAGAGGAAGACAGCAAATCCACGCTCGCTTGCTATCGCCGTCTTCTCGCTTGGCGCAAGCGGCATCCCGCGCTGCGCCTCGGCGAGCTCGAGATGATCGCCTTGCCCGAGCCGGTGGTCGCATGGCGCCGGCGCTATCAACGCGATTGTGTCACCGCGTTCTTCAATCTCTCCGACCAAGCGGTGAGCGTGCAGCCGAACGATCTTGCGTCATTTAAGCCCGCCTGCGAGCTTGGCTTCGTCACCGCGCCGAAGGATGGCGCGTTGCAATTGCCGCCCTACGGCATCTCACTCGGCACTGAGAACCGCGACGGGCAGGCGCTGTAGCGCGGAGGAGGCGAGGATCGTCTGGGCCTCGCTTCGGATGCGCGTGCCGGTGAAGTGATCGATCCAGACGCCCTCGGTACGAATAACCGTATCGCCCAAAGCCGCGCCGCCGGGCCAGAATGCGCTATGATCGCCGCGGATGATCTGCGATAGCAGGCGTGTGACGATGACGATGATTGCCTCATCGCCGCTGTCGCGGCGAAAGGCGATAACGTGCTCCGCCGCCGCGCCGGTGACGGTGAGAGGCTCATAACCGCCGGTGGCGAAGAGCCTCGGCAGGCGATTTCGCAGCATCAGCAGCCGCTCCGTCAACCATAGTTTGAGCCAGCCTTCGCGCCAGCGCGCAATCGCCGAGGCGAGGTCGAGCGCCGCCAACGCCTCACGCCGCGCTGCGTAATCGACCGACCGGCGATTATCAGGATCGACAAGGCTCAAATCCCAGAATTCGTTTCCCTGATAAAAATCGGGCACACCCGGCGCCGTTGCTTTGAGGACCAGTTGCGACAGTGAGTTGAAGGCACCGAAACGCAGGATCGGCGGCAGAAAGCGGAGGAGGCTGTCAGTGAAAGGATTATGGGCCGGCTCGAATAGACGCTCGATGAAACGCTCGAAGCCCATTTCATAAGCTCCATCGGGCGCGGTCCAGGACGTCGCGAGCTTCGCCTCGCGCGCCGCCTTGATCGCATAGGCTTTGAGGCGGGCAACGTATTCATCGCGCCGGGCGGTGGAGCGCAGGAGGCTGCCCGGCTGCATCGGCCATGTGCCAACGATGCTTTGATAGAGGAGATATTCGTCATTGGCGCTCGGTGCCGGTCGGCCCGACGCCTCGCCACGATGCGGCCGATTGTAGATGTGCCAGCGCGCGACGCGACGCGCCCATTCGTCGGGAATTTCGCTCAGCACGTCAAGCCGCGCGCGTCCGTCCTCGCCGCGTTTGGTGTCATGGGTGGCGGAGGCGAGCATCGCCAGCGGCCAGATCTTCGCGCGTTCCACCATCTGCTCGTGATAGACGCTCGGAGCCGTCGTCGGTCGGTAAGGCGACGCGCCGACTTCATTCGCGGAAGCGAGCGGCACGAATCGATAGAAGAACGTGTCCTCTACCGCCTTCGCTGCGATCGCACCGGTATATTGCTGGAAGCGCGCGACGAAGCGCAGGATCGCGCCGCGTCTTTCGGCGAAGTGGCCTGGATTCCGTGTGCGAATGTCCAGTGTCAGCAACGCGGCGATGAAATCGAGCATCTCGCCATCGGCGCCTTGCCAGCGGCGATGGGCCTTGGCGACTGCCTCGGAGATCACGCGGCGATCGGCATCGCTGGCGCCACGCTCGGTGACATAGGTGCGATAAACGGCAGAACGCCGCGACGATCTCGGTCAGAGCGTCGCGCAGCCGCTTGCGCGTGAAGTCGCGCGTGCACCAATCGGCCTCCGCGATTTCGACCAACCAGTTGATGAGGTAGGTTAGCTCGCTGGCGAGGTTGCGGTCGATAACCAGAAGACGGCAGTGATAGATTTGCTCTTCGATCGAGATATCGCTGTCGATGCCGGTGAAGCGGCCCCAATGGCGCTGCAGCTTCGCGAACCTGCTCGGGTCGATGAAGAGACCATTGGCAAGCGCGAGATAGTCGTAGCCGGTCGTGCCGGAGACCGGCCAGCTCTGCGGCAGCTTCTCGGGTCCCGTCAGGATCTTCTCGACGAGAATATAAGGTCGCAGGCGCTTGCCGCTGGCATCGCGCGGTACGATCGCCGCCGCGAAGGCGTTGAGGCGCCGGCAATAGCGCTGCGGATCGACCAGCCCGTCGACATGGTCGATACGCAGCCCCTGCAAGATGCCGTCGGCGAGCAGCCGGCCGAGGAATTCGTGCGTGTCGCGGAAGACGACGATGCGCTCCATGCGCATGCCGGCAAGCTCGGGGATATCGAAGAAACGGCGGTAATTGACCTCATCCGCCGCTGACCGCCAATGCGCTAACCGGAAACATTGCCGCTGCAGCAGTTCGTGAAACCGCGTCCAACTTGGAAAATCGCCGTTGACGCCGTGCCAGGCGGCGGTTGCCTTCTCGATCTCCTGTCTCGTCGCACGATCGCGCGCGGCGGCGGCAAGGGTCTCCTTTGCCGTATTGGCGACTTCGCGCAGATAGCGCGGCGTTGCCTCGCTCAGGAAGGCTTCCTGCAGTGCATCGAGTGCGCGCGATGCCGGCAGAGCATGGGCATCGCGCCGAGGACCGAGACATAGTCGCGAGGGCTCAAGCGGCAGGCGGTGATCGGGTACCAGAAGTCGAACGAGCCGGTCGTCGCGCTAAAGCGTAGCTCGATCTCGCCATCCGGTCAGAGCGGCGCCGTAGCTCTTGCCCAGGATCGGCACGAGCAGCTTACCCACGAGATCGCGGCGCGGCGGCGACCAGTCGATATCGAAATAGCCGGCATAGGGCGATGCTTGACCCCATTCGAGGACGTCGAGCCACCACGCATTGTCGGCGTGGCCAACGCCCATATGGTTGGGAACGAAGTCGAGGATCAGGCCAAGGCCGTTTTCGCCCAGGCTCGAGCAAAACCGCGCGAAGCTCGCCTCGTCGCCGAGCTCGGGATTGATCCGGCCGTAATCGACAACGTCGTAGCCATGCGTACTGCCGGCGCGCGCCTTGAGGAAAGGCGAGCAATAGACATGGCTGATGCCCAAGCGTGCGAGATAGGGGAGGAGGGCGGTCGCCTGTGCGAAAGTGAATTCGCGATGGAGTTGCAGCCGGTAGGTGGCGAGCGGCGTGTCGAAGGGTGAGCGGCGGATCATGTCGAGCCGCGCGGCCGTTCCTTGCGAACCGCGCCGAGGATCGCGTCCGTGCTGGGCGCCGCGAAGATTTCCTCGATATTGCGCGAGAGCTTGCGCCGCCAATTCGGTATGGCGATCGTCGGTCCCGGGGACGTTCGGCTGTTCGCGTTCCAGCGCCAGATCCTCCATCTGCACGATCAGCAGTGCGCAGGGCGTGCGCGCGAGGAAGCCGTAAGCGGCGGCGACGATGCCGACGATATCCTCGCCGGTCGAGAAGCCGGCAGCCTGAATCGCCTCGTGCAAGCGCTGCCGCTCATGCTGGCGCTCTTGAAGGGCTTGGCGATAGCGGCGCCTCGTCCTGGATAGACGCCGAGCTGCTTGCGGGTTTCGATATCGACACCCTCGATGAAGCCGATCAGCGGCGGCAGATCATGGGTCGCGATCGAGACCAGTGCGTTGCGCGGATATTCCTCGGGCGCGATGAAGCGATCGCCGTCGCGCGCGAAGATCAGCAGCCGGCAAGAGAGGATGTTGTGGCGCGCGAGCAGTCCCGGGAAATCCGCGGGCACGGTGCCGAGATCCTCGCCGATGATGAGGCAGCTATTCTCGCGGCTTTCCTGCGGCCAGCATATTGCAGAGATTTTCCGCCGGCTGGCGGAGATAGACGCCGTCGATCGGCTTGCCGCCGGACGGCACCAGGAAAAGGCGATAGAAGCCAAGAACATGATCGATGCGCAGCGCCGTCGCATGCCGCATCAGCGCGCGCAGGATGCGGCGCAGAACGCGATACGAATCATGCCGCAACGCATATGGATCGAAGACGGCCAAGCCCCAATCCTGGCCCGACCTCGTTCCAAGCATCGGGCGGCGCACCGATATGGAAGCCGGGCACGATATTGGCTTGCTCGCTCCAGCCTTCGGTGCTTTCGGGTCCGGCGCCGACCGCGATGTCGAGATAGAGCCCGATCGCCATGCCGGCCGCGCGTGCGGCCTCGGCGCAGGCGCTGAGCTGCACATCGGCTTCCCATTGCAGGAATTCGTGATAGGCGACCGCCAGCGGATCGGATGTCGCGAATTCATGCGCCGCTGCGCCGCCGGAATCGCGAAATTGCTCGGGCCAGCCCATCCAATTGTCGCCGAAGCCGGGCTGGCAGGACAGCGCCTGATAGATCGCGAAGCGCCGCAGCGTCTCGCCGCGCTCTTTGGCGAAATGGGCGAAAGCCTGGATGATCGGATGGTCCGGCTCGCGCGCGCAGAGCGTCGCGAAATCGGTGAAGATCAGGCGGAAGACTTCGCGCTTGAGCAGCGCCACGGCTTCATAATCGACGAGCAGCGCGTCGCGCAGCGCCGCAGCCGCTCTTGGAAAGCTGGCTCGGCGATATGCGCGCGTGCGGCTGGCGAGATCGCGAGCGCCTGCATCGCCTCGGGATCGATATAGAGCACGTTGAGGAATTCGCGGCTCGACGGCGAGTAGGGGCTGTAGCGTCGCGGCTCGGCAGCGTAGAGCGCGTGCAGCGGATTGACGCCGACGAAATCCGCGCCGTGCCGCGCCGCGAGCTGCGCGAGCTGCTTCAGATCGCTGAAATCGCCGATCCCCCAATTGCGCGGCGAGCGAAGCGCCGTAAAGCTGGACCGCGATGCCCCAACGCCGCTCCTGCTCGCGCCATCCAATCCGGCTCGAAGCAGCGGCAAGGCTCGGTGGGTGGCGCGGGCGCCGGCTCGCTCGCGCTGCGCTGAAGCGCTTCTTCGAGGCGGCTGAATCGTGCTTTGGGGCACCTCCGGTGATGGCCCCAGGCGTCCTGATAGGCGCGGATGATTTCGATATCGTCGCTCATCGCTGTGCCGTCGGTGTTTCGATCGACCACAGGGTCGTCCAGGCAGCGAGTGGGCCATCTTGCGGCGCTAACGCCCCAGATCAATCGTCCGCGTGGTTTCGCGAGTGGCTCGGTTGCTAGTCGCTGACAAATTCGCGATCAGCATGAGGCGGCTGCCATCGGGCAAATCCCATTCGACCGACAAGCCGCGGCCTTCGCAGCGGTAACGTGCGGCGCAGGATTGCGTGCCGGTCAAGCGTGGCACGATCTCGCGTCGGCGCAGGTCGAGCAATTGCCGATAGAGCGCCGCGATCTCGCGATCCGGCCGCTCTACTCGCCGGCGCGAGTCTTGCTGCGCAGGAAGGTCTCGACGGCCAGCGGATCGGGGATGCGCTCGCGCGCATCGGGCGAGGCAAAAGCCGGAAAGCGCGCGAATTCGCGGCGGCGTCCGTCGCGGACCGCGTTGGCGAGATCGCCGATGAAATCGCAAAAGAACAGGAACGGCGTGGTCGCGCCAACTTCCTCGCCCATGAAGAGCAATGGCGGCGAGGGCGCGAGGAGCTGGATCGCGATTGCGGCTTTCAGCGCCTCGCGCGACACCAGCGTGATCAGCCGTTCGCCGAAAGCGCGATTGCCGATCTGGTCGTGATTCTGCAGAAAGTTGACGAAAGCGAGCGGCGGCAGATGCGCGCTCGGCTCGCCGCGCGGCGCATCGCGGAAGGTCGAATGCTCGCCCTGATAGGCAAAGCCCTGCGCCAGCGTGCGGCCCAGGCACTCGACCGGCGCCGCGACGTAATCAGCGTAATAGCCATCGGCCTCGCCGGTCAGCACGACATGCATCGCGTGATGGAAATCGTCGTTCCATTGCGCGTCGTAATAGCGCGGCGATGCCGCGCCATCGCGTTCGAGGAGATGCGCCTCGTTCTTGTCGTTCTCGAGCACGAGATGGATATGCCGGTCGCCGCAGGCATGGCGTGCGGTCTGCGCCAGCTCATCGAGGAAATGCGGTGACGTCGTCGTGGATGGCATGCACCGCGTCGAAGCGCAGCCCGTCGATGTGATATTCGATCAGCCAATAAAGCGCGTTCTCGATGAAGAAGCGCCGAGCGACGCCGCCGAAATCGAGCGACTGGCCCCAGCCCGTCTCGCGCGGCGCGAAGAAATTCGGCGCATAGAGCGAGAGATAATTTCCTTCCGGGCCGAAGTGATTGTAGACGACGTCGACGAAGACCATGAGGCCGAGCCGATGCGCAGCGCAGATCAAGCGCTTTGAGGTCCTCCGGCCGGCCATAGCTCGAATCCGGCGCGAAGGGCAGCACGCCGTCATAGCCCCAATTCCGCGTGCCGGCGAAATCGGCGAGCGGCATCAGCTCGATCGCGGTGATGCCGAGGTCGCGCAGACGCTCGAGCTCGCCCATCGCCGCGCGATAAGTGCCATCGCGCGTGAAAGCGCCGAGGTGCAAGCTCGTAGATCACCGCCTCGCGCCACGGCCGGCCGCGCCAGGACTTCGTCCGTCCAATCGAAAGCGATCCGGCGCGACGATCTCGCTGGGACCGTTGACGTCTTGCGGCTGGAAGCGCGAGGCCGGATCGGGGACGGCCTGCCCGCCATCGATGATATAGCTGATAGCGCATGCCGGGCCTGGCCTCGGCAACCGTCAGCCCGAACCATTCGCCGTCGCGTGTCATCGCGCGATCATGGCCCTCGAGCCGCAGGGCGACTTGGCGCGCTTTCGGCGCGTAGAGACGAAACACTGTGCCGTCGCTTTGCGGCGTTGCGCCGAAAGCCATGCAGTGCATCCGCTTCATCGCTCCGAAGCCGTTTCCGGCCCGCCTTCGCCCAGCAGCATGAGCACCGCGCGCGCCGGCACCTCGAAGGTATCGCCCGGCGTCAGCGCGCCTTTCGCGGCGCCATTCGCTTCCGTCGTGTCGATCTCCATGCGCCAGCGCACCACGCCTGTTACTGTCGGCACGGTGATGCTCAGCGGCTCGAAATGCGCGTTGAGCAGAATCAGCGCGGGCGCCGCGCCGTCGACGGCGAAGGCGACGAAACGCGCATCCGGGAAATGCCAATCGGGCTCGGTCATTTCCTGGCCGTCGGCGCGATACCAGGCGATATCCTTGCGGCCGGAGGGATTGCGGATCTTGCCTTCGAGGAAATGGTCGTGCGACAGGCTGCAACCGCGCCGCAGCGCGATCAGCCGCGCGACGAAATCGGTCAGGTCCTGGCCGGCCACGTCGCGTCCCGACCAATCGATCCAGCCGATCTCGTTGTCCTGGCAATAGGCGTTGTTGTTGCCGCTCTGGCTGTTGCCGACCTCGTCGCCGGCGAGGATCATCGGCACGCCTTGCGAGAGCAGCAGCGTCGCGAGGAAATTGCGGCGTTGCTGCTGCCGCAAACGGATCACATTCTCGTCGTCGGTCGGGCCCTCGACGCCGCAATTCCACGAGATGTTGTCGTTCGATCCGTCCTTGTTGTCCTCGCCGTTTCCTTCGTTGTGCTTGTCGTTGTAGCTGACGAGGTCCTGGAGCGTGAACCCGTCGTGGACGGTGATGAAATTGACGCTAGCGCTCGGACGCCGCCGATCGTGGTGGTAAAGATCGGCCGAAGCGGCCAGACGGCCCGCGACCTCGCCGATGATGCCGCCATCGCCGCGCCAATAACGCCGCATCGCATCGCGGTAGGGACCGTTCCACTCGGACCAGCCCGGGCGGGAAGCCGCCGACGCGATAGCCGCCATCGCCGAGATCCCAAGGCTCGGCGATCAGCTTCACCTGCGCCAGAACCGGATCCTGCGCCAGCACGTCGAGAAAGCGGCGCGTCGTTGTCGAAACCGCCTGCGTCGCGCGCCAGGGTGGTGGCGAGGTCGAAGCGGAAGCCGTCGACATGCATCATTTCGACCCAGTAGCGCAGCGAGTCGACGATCATCTGCAAGACGCGCGGATGCGATACGCGCAGCGAATTGCCGCAACCGGTGAAATCCATCGTGTGGCGGCAGCTTTCCGGGCTCAGCCAGTAATAGGACGCGTTGTCGATGCCGCGAAAGCACAGCGTCGGGCCCATCTCGTTGCCTTCCGCCGTGTGGTTGTAGACGACGTCGAGTATCACCTCGATGCCGGCGGCGTGAAGCGCCGCGACCGTGTTTTTGAATTCGGCGTGATTGCCGCTGCCGAGATAACGCGGCTCCGGCGCAAAAAAGCCGATCGAGTTGTAGCCCCAGTAATTGCGCAGATTGCGCTCGACGAGATGGCGGTCATCGACCCAGGCATGGACGGGAAGGAATTCGACGGCCGTCACGCCGAGCCGCCGCAGATGATCGATCACCGCCGGCTCGCGCAACGCCCTGAAAGAGCCGCGCAGATGCTCGGGGATATCCGGGTGGGCGCGCGTGAAGCCCCCGACATGCATCTCATAGATCACGGTGTCGCGCAGCGGCGTGCGTAGCGGACGGTCGTCGCCCCAGGAAAAGCTGTCGTCGACCAGCCGGCATTTCGGCATCACGCGCGCGTTGTCGCGCCGGTCCATCGCGAGATCGCCGCGCGGCCCGCCGACGCGATAACCGAAATGCAGATCGCCGATATGAAATGAGCCGACGAGCTCGCGCGCGTAAGGATCGAGCAGCAATTTATGCGGATTGAAGCGGTGGCCTTCCAGCGGCGCATAAGGTCCGTGCACGCGATAGCCATAGAGCATTCCCGGATAGGCGCCGGGCAAATAGCCGTGCCAAATTCCGTCGGAATTTTCGGGCAAAGCGATGCGCTCGAGCTCACGCCGGCCGTGCTCGTCGAAGAGACACAGCTCGACGCGTTCGGCATGCGCGGAGAAGAGCGCGAAATTCGCGCCACGCGCATCGACCTGAGGGCCAAGAGGATAAGGGCGGCCCGTTTGAATCCGCGCCGTCACCCCCGCCTCATCCGGTGGTGGGCGTAAGGTAGATCGCCGCGAGGGGCGGCAGCGTCAGCGGCACCGAATGGGCGCGGCCGTGCCAGCTCAGCGCTTGCGGCACGAGCATGCCCTCGTTGCCGACGCCGCTGCCGCCATAGCGGCGGTCGTCGGAATTGAATATCTCGCGATAGGGTCCCGCCGACGGCATGCCGATGCGATAATCGCTGCGGACGACCGGCGTGAAATTGACGATCACCACCGACATGATCGCCCGGCGCGCGCCGCTGAGCGCTGGAACGAGACGATCGCAGGAGCCGCGATCGGAGGCGTCGATCCACTGAAAGCCGGCGTGCTCGTGATCGAGCTCGTGCAGCGCCGTGGTGTTGCGTATCAGCGCGTTGAGATCGCGTATTAGATTGAGGACACCTTGATGGAGTTCATCGCCGAGCAAATGCCAGTCGAGGCTCCGATCGTGGTTCCATTCACGCTCTTGTCCGAACTCGTCGCCCATGAACAACAGCTTCTTGCCCGGATGACCGTACATGAAGCCGTAATAAGCTCGGAGATTGGCGAAGCGTTGCCAGCGATCGCCCGGCATGCGACCCAGGATCGAGCGCTTGCCATGGACGACCTCGTCGTGGCTCAGCGGCAGGATGAAGTTCTCGGAGAAGGCGTAGAGCAGGCCGAAGGTCAGTTTCTCGTGATGGTAGGAGCGATTGATCGGGTCTTCCTGCATGTAGCTGAGCGTGTCGTGCATCCACCCCATGTTCCATTTGAAGCCGAAGCCGAGTCCGCCCTCGAAAGTCGGCCGCGACACCATCGGCCAGGCGGTCGATTCCTCGGCCACGGTGATGATGCCGCCGAAACGGCCGTAGGAGGTCTCGTTGAGACGCTTGAGAAAGGCGACGGCTTCGAGATTCTCGTTGCCGCCGAAGCGATTGGGAACCCATTCGCCGGGCTTGCGGCTGTAATCGAGATAGAGCATCGAAGCGACGGCATCGACTCGAAGACCGTCGATGTGATAGCGATCGAACCAGAATAATGCGCTGCTGAGCAGAAACTCGGCCACTTCGGCGCGGCCGTAATTATAGATCAGCGTGTTCCAGTCTTTGTGCAGCCCCTGACGCGGATCGGCGTGCTCGTAGAGCTTGCTGCCGTCGAATTCGGCAAGCCCGTGCGGATCGTCGGGGAAATGTCCCGGCACCCAATCGAGGATGACGCCGAGCTCGGCGCGGTGACAGGCGTCGACAAAGAATTGGAAATCGGTCGGCGTGCCGAATCGGCTGGTCGGCGCAAAGAGCGCCGTCGGCTGATAGCCCCAGGAGCCGTCGAACGGGAATTCGGCGATCGGCAGCAACTCGATATGGGTGAAGCCCATATCCTTCGCATAGGGCACCAGCGTTTCGGCGAGCTCGCGATAGCTGAGCCAGCGATCGCCTTCCTCGGGTCGGCGCCGCCACGAACCGAGATGGACTTCATAGATGTTCATCGGCCGCGAATAGAGATCGCGGTGCTGCCGCGCCTCGATCCAGGCCTGGTCCTGCCATTGATGGCGATCGGTGCGGCAGGTGATCGATGCGGTGTTCGGCGGGCGCTCGGCAGCGAAGGCATAAGGATCGGCCTTCAATAGCGGCAGATCTCCTTCGCGCGGCTTGATTTCGTATTTGTAGCGCTCGCCTTCGCCGAGTCCGGGAATGAACAACTCCCAAATACCGGCGCCCGGAATGAAGCCGCATCGGATGGCGTCTTCCGTCCCAGCTATTGAAATCGCCGACGACGCTGACGCGTCGCGCATTCGGGGCCCAAACAGCGAAGCTCACCCCTTCGACGCTGTCGATGGCCGTGAAGTGCGCGCCAAGCCGATTGAAGGCCGCGAGATGCGTGCCCTCGCGCAGAAGATAGATATCGGTCTGGCCGAGCCAGCGGACCGAATTGATAGGGATCGACGAGCTCCTGATCGCCGCCGGGGAAGGAGACGCGCAGGCGATAGGGCCGCTGCAGGCCTTGCTCGCAGACGGCCTCGAACAGCCCGTGCGCGTCGCAGCTTTTCGCGTCGATAATGGCGCCCGACGCGTCGATAAGCGCAACGCGATGCGCGCCGGGCTGGAAACAGCGCACGACGACGCGTCCGCCGCCAAGCTCGTGCGGACCGAGGAAGGCGAAAGGATCGCTATGCTCGCCGGTCTCGATCGCTGCGGCTTCGCGTTCAATGCTCATTGGGCTTGTCGGTTGTTTGTCGGTCGCGTAACAGGGAGCGGAGCCCCGCTAAAGGAACTCCTGCCCAGCTGGGCCGGTTCCCGATTTCGTATTCGATTTCGAGAGCAGCCTTCTCGATGAGGAAGAGCGACAAGAGCTTGCGCGCGCCGGCCTCGTCACGCGGCCAAAGCGGGCAATCGCCGATCGCGGCACGATAAGCATCGAGGAAGCGCTCGTTGACTTGGCGGCGCCAATGCAGCACGTCTTCGCGCAGCTCGTTGCGGCGATCGCCGGCTGCTTGCGTCGCATTGTCGAGCGCGGTCCAGGCAGCGTAATCGAAGGATCGCAGCATGCAGGCGACGTCGCGGACGATCGAATGCTTGGCGCGCCGTTCGTCGAGGGAGAGCTGTGGCGGGCCTTCGAAGTCGACGATGAATATGTCGTTCTGCACGACGAGTGTCTGGCCGAGGTGATAATCGCCGTGATAACGCGAGACGAGAACGTCGTCCGCAATTTCGGCAAGCCCGCGGATGTGCTCGCCGCGCGCCGCCGGATCGATCAAAAGATCATCAAGCGCGGCGACATCGTCCGGTGTCAAACGGCCGCGCGACTCGGCCAAAGCGGCGAGCGCGATTTCCACCGTCCGTGCGACGGCCTCGCCCCATCTCCTGACGTCTGCCGGTGGGACGCGCTCGGCAACGAAAGCCGGATCGCCGGTCTCGACATAGAGTGCGCGATGGAATTCAGCGGTGCGGCGCGCGAGCTGCTCGATTCGCACGAGATAGGCGGCATGATCGTCGCGCGAAGCCGATTGCTGATCGGCGGTCGCGACGCGGCGGTCCTGCAGAAAGCGATCGAGATAGGCGAGGGTGTTGACCCAGCCGTCGCCTTGGTTGCGGATCCAGGCATGCGCGACGCCGAGGGCGATTTCCTGGCCGGCGCTGTCGCGGAAATGGATGCTGCCGAAGAGTGCGGGCGAATTTGCGAAATGCGCGTCATTGGTGAGGAAGCTGCCCATCTCGATCTCGGGATTCGTTCCGCTCGCGACCTTGCGATAGAATTTGATGATCAGCCATTCCTCGACGACGGCGGAGCTGTTCGATTGCTCTTGCCCGCCGATGCGGATCGCCGGCTTTTCGGGCGCATTTGTCGCGAGGAAGGCCGGGGTCGGGCGGAAGAACAAGGTGCCGCCCTGCGCTTCGATCGTCGCATTCTGTCGCAACCCTTCGATCGCGGTGCGAATGAACTCTTCGCCGAACAGCGCATCGAGTAGATAGCCTTCGCGATAGCTGCGGCGCAGCTTGCCAATTACCGATTGCGGAGCGGGCGGGGCCGGCGGCTGATACTCGTCGACGACCGGCAGCGAATAGGTCGACGTTGGTGTTGCCGCGCGCCTCGGCGATCAGCCAGCAGCGATCGCGTCCACCGAGAGAGAAGCAAAGCGCCGACAGGATCGCGATTTGGACGCTGCGCTCGTTCTTTTGCGCGAACCAGCGTCGCGGTCGCAGATAGGCTGGCAAGACATCGCGTTCGATGATGCCGCGATTGCGTCCCTCGAAGACCGAGGCGAAATTGCCGACTTGGACCAGCGTGACGAGATCGGGCGCGATCTGGACCACCGGCCGCAAATCTTCCGACGGCTGGGTCAGTTCGAACCAGAAGAAGCCATAGGCTTGCAGCGTGATCGTATAGCTGCTGGTGCCGATGGCCGGGAAACGAGGTGCGGCCGAGCAGCTCGACCGGCATGCGGCCGGTAAAGGCAGGCAGGTCCAGCTCCACCGCCTGCGCCGAGCGCGACAGATTCATCACGCAAAGCACGGTCACGTCTTCATGCTGGCGCAGATAGGCGATGACCGCGCGGTTCGAAGGGATAGAGAAAGGTGAGCGCGCCGCGGCCGAAGACCTTGAGCGATTGCCGCACATTGATCAGTCGCCGCATCCAGTTCAGCAGCGACGACAGGCTGTGCGATTGCGCCTCGACATTGAGCGCCTGGTAGCCATAGACCGCGTCCATGATCGGCGGCAGGTAGAGTTGCGCGGGATCGCCGCGCGAGAAGCCGGCATTGCGATCGGGCGTCCATTGCATCGGCGTGCGCACGCCGTCGCGGTCGCCGAGATAGATGTTGTCGCCCATGCCGATCTCGTCGCCGTAATAGATGATCGGCGTGCCGGGCATCGACAGCAGCAGCCCATTCATCAGTTCGATCTTGCGGCGATCGTTGAGCATCAGCGGCGCCAGGCGTCGGCGGATGCCGAGATTGATGCGCGCGCGGCGGTCGGCGGCATAGGTCAGCCAGAGATAGTCGCGCTCCGTGTCGGTCACCATCTCGAGCGTCAGCTCGTCGTGATTGCGCAGGAACACGCCCCATTGGCAGGATTCCGGAATCTCCGGCGTCTGGCGCATGATGTCGGTGATCGGATGCCGGTCTTCCTGCGCGATCGCCATGTAGATGCGCGGCATCAGCGGGAAGTGGAAGGCCATGTGGCATTCATCGCCGTCGCCGAAATAGTCCTTCACATCCTCGGGCCACTGATTGGCCTCGGCGAGCAGTACTTTTCCGTTGTAGTCGCGATCGAGCTCGGCGCGGATCTGCTTGATGATCGAATGCGTCTCGGGAAGGTTCTCGCTGTTCGTTCCCTCGCGCTCGCAGAGATAGGGAATGGCGTCGAGGCGGAATCCGTCGACGCCGAGATCGAGCCAGAAATGCATCGTGTTGATCACCGCGCGCACGACATGCGGATTGTCGAAATTGAGATCGGGCTGGTGCGAGAAGAAGCGGTGCCAATAGAACTGGCCGGCGACCGGGTCCCAGGTCCAGTTCGACTTCTCAGTGTCGGTGAAGATGATCCGCGTGTCTTTGTATTTCTCGTCGGTGTCGCTCCAGACGTAGAAATTTCGCGCGACGGAGCCGGGCTTGGCGCGCCGCGCGCGCTGGAACCAGGGATGCTGGTCGGAGGTGTGATTGATGACCAGCTCGATGATGATGCGCATGCCGCGCTTATGCGTTTCGCGCACGAGCTGCCGGAAATCGCTGCAGGCTGCCATAAGACTGGTGGATATCGCGATAGTCGGAGATGTCGTAGCCGTCGTCGCGCAGCGGCGAGGGGAAGAACGGCAACAGCCAGATCGCGGTGACACCGAGCTCCTGGATATAGTCGAGCTTGGCGATGAGGCCGGGAATATCGCCGATGCCATCATTGTTGGCGTCGTGGAACGCCTTCAAATGCAGCTCGTAAATGATGGCGTCCTTGTACCAATCCGCACGTTCGGCAATCGGTGCATTGCTCACCGCAGCTTCTCCGCGGTGAAGATCGTCGCCGGCGCATCGGGATCGAGTCGAACATGCTGCCGGGCGCCGACCAGGTGCAGGTTGTCCCCGGTCAGCAGATTGTTGATCCGAAGATCATCGGCCTCGCTCAAGCCGATCGCCTGCAGCGGCAGATCGATCGTCGTCGCTTGCGGCCCGTAAGCATCGAGGCTGACGACGATGAAGACGGCATGGCCTCGGCTGTAGAACAACACGCGGTCATTGTCGCAGTGATGGAATTCGAGATTGCGCCAATCCTCCAAGGCGACATGCGCACGGCGGATGCGGTTGAGCGCGGCGATCAGCGGCTTGATATTGCCGGGCCGATCCCAATCCCAGACTTTGTATTCATATTTCTCCGAATTCGGCATATTCCTCCGAATTCGGCAGCGCGCGATTCTCGCACAGCTCGAAGCCGTTATAGATGCCGAAAAGCCCGCCAAGGGTCGCGCCGAGCACGGCGCGGATGCGGAAGGCGGGCGCTCCGCCGTCCTGCAGGAAGCGCGGCAGTATGTCGGGCGTATTCGTGAAAAGATGCGGTCGCAGGTAGTCCTTGGGCTCGTCTTGCGTCAGCTCGGTGAAATATTCGATCAGCTCGTGCTTGTCATTGCGCCAGGTGAAATAGGTATAGGATTGCGTGAAGCCGAGCTTCGCCAGATCGCGCATCACCTTCGGCCGCGTGAAGGCTTCCGACAGGAAGAGGATGTCGGGCCGCTGGCTCTGCACCTCGCGGATCAGCCATTCCCAGAAGGGGAAAGGCTTGGTGTGGGGATTGTCGACGCGGAAGATATGCACGCCCTGCGCGATCCAGAAGGTGACGATGTCGTGGATCGCTTGCCACAGCATCGGCCAGGCGGGCGAACGGAAATTGACGCTGACGATATCCTGATATTGCTTCGGCGGATTCTCCGCATAGCGGATCGAGCCGTTGTCGCGGAACTCGAACCATTCCGGATGCTGTTTCACCCAGGGATGATCGGGCGCGCATTGCACGGCGAGGTCGAGTGCCACTTCCATCCCGTGCGCCGCGCAAGCGGCGACGAAAGCCCGGAAATCGTCGAGCGTGCCGAGCTCCGGATGGATCGCATCGTGGCCGCCAAGCGTGCTGCCGATCGCGTAGGGGCTGCCCGGCTCGCCTGGCTGCGCCTGCACGTTGTTGTTGCGGCCTTTGCGGTTCTTTTCGCCGATCGGATGAATGGGCGGCAGATAGATCGTATCGAAGCCCATCGCCGCGATATCGTCGAGCCGCGCGATGCAATCGCGGAAAGTCGCGCTGCGGCCAGGCACCGTACCTTGCGAGCGCGGGAACATCTCGTACCAGGCGGAGAAAACCGCAGCTTTCCGGTCAACGACAACCTCGAGGACGCGATCGAGCCGCGTCACATCCTCGCGCGGGCCCCATTCTGCCATCGCCGCGGCGACCGGATTGGCGTGCAGCGCATCGATATCGGCATCGGGCGACGCGATCGTGCGGCCCGAGCGTGTCTCCGCCGTACGTACCAGCGCTCTCCCTTCGGCGAGATCGAGGGTGACGTCCTGCTGGGCAGCATGCTTGCGCCGCGTGCGGTCGCACCAGGAAGCGAAGAGATCGGTCCAAGCCTCGATCGTGTAGCGGTAGCGCCGGTTCTCTGTCAGGTCGATCGTGCCGGTCCAGCGATCGTTGTCGACGAGGCGCATCGGCGCCGACTGCCAGCGAGAAGCGCCTTCGGCCTGATATAGAATCGCGGCGCCGAGCACATCATGCCCGTCGCGGAAGATATCGGCCCAGATATCCAGCTTGTCGCCGACCGCACGCTTGATCGGGTAACGGCCGCCATCGAGCTCGGGATAGATCCGCTCGATAATGATCCGCGCGCCTTGCTTGGGCCTGCGTGCAGCGGCGAATCCGCACGTGGTTGGGCTAACGGCCGTTGTTGTTGCGCTGAACCTGTCGGAGGGTCGCGTCAAGGTTCTTGCCCTTCGTCTCGATCGGACACGCTGGCGCGGCCCGAGGCTGTGGCACTGGCCGTGGTCTCAGGCGACACTCAGCGTCGTGCTATCCGCCGGCTTGATCGACGCGCTGCGCAGCGCGACGAAGAAGGAATCGTACCAGCTCTGAAGGTCTGCCTTGCGCAGCGTGCGCATCGAGGTCTCCCAGCGCTCCAGCCGCTCGGCATGCGGCATATAAAGCGCCTGGTGGAGGCTGCGCGCGACGTCTTCGGTGTCGTAAGGATTGACGAGCAGCGCGGCGTTCAGCTCCTGTGCGGCGCCCGCGAATTTCGACAACACGAGAATGCCGGGATCCTCGGGGTTCTGCGCCGCGATATATTCCTTCGCGACAAGGTTCATGCCGTCGCGCAACGGCGTCACACACGCGACCTTGCTTATGCGGTAGTAGCCCGCGAGTTCATCGGGCGAGAAGCTCTCATTAACGTAGCGCAGAACCTGCCAATCGACGCTGCCGAAACGCGCGTTGATGTCGCCCGCTTTGGCGGCGAGCTCGCCGCGGATGCGGCGATAGCTCTCGACCTCGGAGCGGGTCGGCGGCGTGATCTGCAAGAAGGACACGCGTTTGCGCTCGTCGGGATAGAGGGTGAGGAACTGCTCATAGGACTGGAAGCGCAACGGCAGGCCTTTGCTGTAATCGAGCCGATCGACGCCGATGACGAGGCTGCCTTCGTGCAAATCGTGCCGCATGCGGTTGAGCCGGCGGGTCTTGAGATTGCGCTCGGCCGCTTCGGCAAAGCGCTCGACATCGATGCCGATGGGGAAGACGCCGATCTGCACGCGGTCCTTGTCGAAGCGCAGCGTCGTCTGACCGATCTGCGTCGCCGAAAGCTCGGTCGTCGCATAGTGGCGGAAGCGCAGCAGGTCGTTGCCGGTCTGGAACCCGATGAGGTCATAGGCGGCGAGGCTCTTCATGATCGCCTTGTGCTGCGGCATGCAGCTCAGCACTGAGGCGGTGGGGAAAGGCGTATGCAGGAAGAAGCCGATCGGAGTTGGTGATGCCGCGGCGGCGCAAGCAATCGCCGAGCATGAAGAAATGATAATCGTGAACCCAGATCAGCGCATCGGGCTGGGCGATGCGCGCGATGGCATCGGCCATCAGATCGTTGATCTCGCTATAGGCCTGGAAGAAACGCTCGTCGTAGTGCAGGAGGTCGGCGCGATCGTGGAGTATCGGCCAGATCGCCGAATTCGACATGCCGTTATAGAAATTGCGATAGAGATTGGCGGGGAAGTCGACCGTCACCAGCTTGCCGGCGCCGATGTTTTTCGTGTGGATCGGCAATTCGTGGCCGTTCTCCTTCGGTATGCTTGCCGCTACTACCGATCCACCACGCGCCGTTCTTGTCGGTGGCCGCGTAGAGCGCCGCGGCCAGACCTCCCGGCATGGCGCCGCCGCGGCTCGGCTCCGCAATGCGATTGGAAATCAGATATCGTTTGCATGTCTTTCCCTCCACGCGGTCCCAGCGCCGATCTTCTCCGCCTTTGTGTCGCGCCCAGTGCTAACGCCAGACAAAATCGGCCGCCGGTCGTCTCGCCGGCTTGTCGCCCATGCCGATTCCTACATGCCCGGCGCTTGCACCGTTATTTCCACACGGCGGTTGCGCGGCTCGTTCACGTTCGGCCCGGTTTGTACGGCGAGCTCATTCTCGCCGACGCCCGAGGTCGAAATCAGATTTCCCGACACGCCGTCGTGCATCAGCTCCGCGCGTACGGCGGCGGCACGACGCCTCGAGAGCGACTGGTTGTAGCTGGCGGTGCCGACCGTGTCGGTGTGGCCGGTTGCGACGATCTGTGTCGCATTGCCTCTTCAGTGCGTTCTGCGCCGCTTGTTGGACGACCTGGCGCGCATCCGGCGTGACGGTCGCCCGGTCGAATTCGAAATAGACCTCATAAGGGTGCGCGGCGGGGGCGGCGTGACGCGGCGGGGGCGTCGTCGCCGCTGCGGCGGCGGGCGACCGGTGGCGGCGGCGGTGCCGGCGGCGTGTTGAATTCGTAACGATAGGTCGCAAGGAAAGTGTGATTGTCGAGATCGCCCGCATGCGCGCTGGCGCCCGCGATCGTCGGGAAGGATGCGTCGTGGACCACCAGATAGCGGTAGTCGACGCCGACCTTCTGGTTCGGGGTCAGCGAATAATCGAGACCGCCGATCGCCTGGAAGGCGAGCCGATCGGTATCGCCCGAGACGTTATTGCCGTTCGGCGCGACCGAGCGATCCCAGACATGGGCATAGCCGATACCGGCGCCGACATGCGGCGTCAGCGGAATCCATGGCGTCTGGAATTGATTAGAAATCGTAGAGAGACGTTGCCCATGAACGTCACTGTCTGCATCCGGCTGTCCGCCGGTCGACCGTTGACGCTTATCGACCGCGTTGTTGCGGTAACCCGGCTCGATCTCCGAGCCGGAGACCGTTGCCCAGGCCGTAGCCGAAGCTCGAGCGTTCCGGCATAGCCTGCTCGTAGCTGTCGGTGCTCGCTGCCGCCGCCGTTCCGGAAGCGATTGTCTCTCTTCGATGTTCGCACCTGCAGCACCGCCGATGTAGAAACCCGTCGTCGGCTGGCTTTGCGCACGCGCGCCGGTGCAGCGCCCGCCATTAGTGCCATGGCGCTGACACCGATAAGCAAAAAACGAGCGGACCGAGACGTCGCGGTGGAATTTCGGGAATTTTTGTTACACGACCAGAACCATTTTGAAACTACGCCCCTAAACAGTGATCCTACCGGTGACAACCGGGAAAAAATTATGCAGGTGCGAAGGGGGCAAAACCGTGACCGCTTCAAGAAAAACCAAGGCCGACATCCGGGGCCGGCAGCCGCTTCATTCCGCCAAGCCCTGTTTACGCCTCATTCTTGTGGCCGCGGTTGCGTTCGTTATCGGTCGTATAGCCGACGCAGCTCGTCCCTCGCGCGTGCGAGGACGCTGTCGACGCTCCGCCGGAAGGTTGCGACCGGCGCGATTGATGTAAAAGTTCAGCATCGACATCGCGGATTGAAAAGGTCACGCTCTTGCGCCGCTTGCTGTGCTCGGCCGACTGCTTCAGCGAGCGCGCGATGCGTTTCGGATCGCGCCAAGTGAAGACGCGTCGGTGCAGATCGAGGGCATCGCTTTCGCGGGTCACCCGACTCGACCATCTCCGGCCGGCGCGCGTCCGTGTTTTGCTCTGGGGCATCGCGTCCCTCCGGCATTTTCGCGGAAACTATTTTTTGGGAATGAAACTGCCAGAAGCGGCGCAAGGTTCAGAATTCTGCCGGAACTGAGCCGATATTTTTTCGTTTACCCCGTGCGCGCGCTGCGCGGTCGGGCGCGCCGATTCTTACACCGATGTAACGCGAGAGGATGCGATGGCCTTCCAACTTCCGCCGCTGCCCTATGCGAAAGACGCTCTCGAGCCCGCGATGTCTGCGAAGACGCTCGAATTTCATCATGACAAGCACCACAAGACTTATGTCGATACGCTCAACAAGCTGATCGCCGGCACGCCGCTGGCAAGCCAATCTCTCGAGGACATCATTCGGGCGACGGCCAAGGATGAATCGAAAGTCTCGATTTTCAACAAGCCGCACAGGCCTGGAATCACGACTTCTTCTGGCATTGCATGAAGTCGAAGGGCGGCGGCAAGCCGCAAGGCGATATCGCAACGCGCATCGATCAGGCCTTCGGCGGCTTCGACAAATTCCAGCACCAATTCGCCGAGGCGGCGCAGACGCAGTTCGGCAGCGGTTGGGCATGGCTCGCGCTCGAGAACGGCAAGCTCAGGGTCATGAAAACGTCAAATGCCGCCAACCCGCTTGCGACGCGTGCCATCTCGCTCCTGACCTGCGATGTGTGGGAACATGCCTATTACCTCGACTATCAGAATCGCCGTCCCGATTTCGTGAAGGCGTTCATGGAGCAACTGATCAACTGGGATTTCGTCGCCCAGAATATGTCGCGTCATCACGGTACGGCCGCGGCGTGATACCGGGAACGATCCGCGTCGGTTGCACGTTGACAAGGAGCGCGGCGAGCGCGTTCCGCGTCGCCGTTTTTCCATTCGAAAGCCCAAGGGGGAGTGACGTCATGGACGTCGCAGTACGCCATAACAAGAAGACCAATAGTGTCGCACTCGGTTTGAAGCCCAAAGCGCTTGCGAAAGTTGCCGCAGGGTCTCGCGGGTGTGATGGCCGACACCTATTTGCTCTATCTGAAGACGCAGAATTTCCACTGGAATGTGACTGGTCCGATGTTTGGCGAGTTGCATGCGCTGTTCGAGAAGCAATATGGCGATCTCGCTGTGGCGGTCGACGATCGCGCCGAGCGAATTCGGGCGATCGGCGAATTCGCGCCGGGCAGCTTCGCGCAATTCCGCAAGCTGTCGAAAATCACAGACGAGGAAGAGGTCTTGCCCGCCGAGCGGATGATCGAGCAGGCGATCGCGGATAACGAACATGTTGTGCGTCGCATGCGCGAATTGTTCAAACTTGACCGAGGAGGCCGATGATGTCGAAACCGGTGACATCCTTATTCGCCGGATGCAGTATCATGCCAAGCAGGCTTGGATGCTCCGCAGCTATCTGCATCGTGTCGAGGACACGGCGAAAGCTGCGTAGCAGCGATAACACAGGGGGCAGATGATGCAGCTCGGGGTTATCGGCTTGGGACGGATGGGTGGCAATATCACCCGCCGCCTTACCGCCAACGGTCACGAATGTGTCGTATTCGATCGCGACGCCAAAGCGGTTGGTGCGCTGGCCGGCGGCAAGGTCGCCGGCGCCTCGGGTCTGGACGATCTCGTGCGGCGCCTCAAGGCGCCGCGCGCCGTCTGGATCATGCTGCCCGCGGGCCGCGCGACGGAGGAGACCGTCGCCGCGCTCGCTGCGCTGTTGGATCGTGACGACGTCATCATCGATGGCGGCAATTCTTTCTGGCAGGACGATATCCGCCGCGCCAAGCAGGTCGCGGCCAAGGGCATCCATTATGTCGATGCCGGCACCAGCGGCGGCGTCTGGGGCTTGGAGCGCGGCTATTGCTTGATGATCGGCGGCGACAAGACTGTGGTCGATCGTCTCGATCCGATCTTCTCGACCCTGGCGCCGGGCAGCGGCGATATTCCGCGAACGCCGCATCGCGAAAAGCGCGATCCGCGGCCCGAGAAAGGCTATCTCTATGCCGGTCCCGTCGGTGCCGGGCATTTCGTGAAGATGGTGCATAACGGCATCGAATACGGGCTGATGCAGGCCTATGCCGAGGGCTTCGAGATCCTGCAGAAAGCGTCGAGCGAGGCGCTGCCCGCCGATCATCGCTTCACGCTGAACCTGCCGGATATCGCCGAGGTCTGGCGCCGCGGCAGCGTGATCTCCTCCTGGCTGCTCGATCTCACCGCCGCGGCTCTCGCCGAGGATTGCAGGCCTCGATACTTACACCGGCTATGTCGAGGATTCAGGCGAAGGACGCTGGACGATCCACGCCGCGATCGAAGAGGCGGTGCCGGCCGATGTGCTTTCGGCCGCGCTTTATGCGCGCTTCCGCTCGCGCGATCCGGAAAGCTTCGCCTTGCGGCTTGCTCTCGGCCATGCGCAAAGGCTTCGGCGGCCATGTCGAGCCGAAGGCCGGGTCGTCCCCGGCGCTCAGGGAAAACCCCATGGCGCTTAGTCGCGAAGCGCGCGCCGTTCGCCAGGCGAATCCCTGCTGCTTTGTCATCTTCGGCGCCTCCGGCGATCTGACCGCGCGGCTGCTTGATGCCGGCGATCTATCGTCTCGCGGCACAAAAGCGCTTGCCCGATGCTTTCGCGATCGTCGGTCTCGCGCATTCGCATCGCTCGGATGATGAATTCCGCGGCGCGTCTGCGCAAGGCGCTCGAAGAGCATCTGAGCGAGAAGATCGATTCCGACACGATCACTTGGCTGTTCCAGCGTTGCTTCTATGTGCAAGGCGAGTTCGAGGATGCCGCGGCCTATGATCGGCTCGATCAGGCGCTGAAGCGCATCGAAGGCGAGCGCAAAATTCCCGGCAATCGTCTCTATTACCTCGCAACGCCGCCGACGGCCTTCGTGCCGATCGTCAAGCGTCTGGGCGAGAAAGGGCTGGCGCAGGAGAAGGGCGAGTCAGAGGGCTGGCGCCGTATCGTCGTGGAGAAGCCGTTCGGCACCGATCTCGCTTCGGCCAAGGCGCTCAATGGCGAGCTCCTGAAGGTCTTCTCCGATTCGCAAATCTATCGCATCGATCATTTCCTCGGCAAAGAGACGGTGCAGAACATCATGGCGCTGCGCTTTGCCAACGGCATTTTCGAATCGCTATGGAATCGCGATCGCATCGATCACGTGCAGATCACGGCGGCGGAGACGGTGAACGTCGAAAGCCGCGGCAAGTTTTACGATGCGACCGGCGCGCTGCGCGACATGGTGCCCAATCACTTGTTTCAATTGATGACGCTGGTCGCGATGGAGCCGCCGACGAGCTTTGTCGCAAATGAAGTACGCATCGAGAAAGCGAAGGTCCTCCATGCGGTTCATCCTTTCACGGCCGACAGCGCGATGCGCGATGTGATTCGCGGGCAATACGGCGCGGGAAACGTGAACGGAAAGGACGTGGCCGCTTATCGCCAGGCGCCGGATGTTCCGCGTGGCAGCACGACCGAGACTTTCGTTGCTTTGCGGCTGATGATCGATAATTGGCGTTGGGCCGGCGTTCCTTTCTATCTGCGCACGGGCAAGGCGCTGGTCGCGCGGCGCACCGAGATCGCGATCAAGTTCAAGGAAGCGCCATTCACGCCTTTTCGCGAGACGCCGATCGACTGCCTCAGCGAAAATTTCGCCGTGCTGCGTATTCAGCCCGACGAGGGCATTGCGCTGCAATTCAACGCGAAAGTGCCGGGACCGCAGCTCGCGCTCGGCTGCGTGCAGATGGATTTCAAATACAAAGACTATTTCGATGCGACGCCAAGCACGGGGTATGAAACATTGCTGTACGATTGCATGATCGGCGACATGACATTGTTCCAACAAGCCGACGAGATCGAGACCGGTTGGCGCATCGTGCAGCCCGTCCTCGACGATTGGCGGGAGGCCCCGGCGCGCGACCTTGCAATTTATCCGGCGGGCGGCGAAGGTCCGTCCAGCGCCGACGATCTCATGGCCCATGACGGCCGGCATTGGCGGCGCATCGAAGTGGGCCGGAACCGCCCATGATGATCAACGCACGGATTTGCATGGCGACGGCGGCACAAATCGAGCGGCACGTTCTGCCTGATCCTGGTGCGGCGGCGCGCGCGGTCGCCGAGTGGCTGCTGGAGCGCGCGCTTGCCGTCGAAGGCCAGCCGGCGATCTGTCTCGCCGGCGGCAACACGCCGCGACTGGTTTATGAAATTCTTGCCGATCAGCCGTTGCGCGATCGCTTTCCCTGGGAGCGCGCGCATTGGTTCTTCGGCGATGAGCGCGTCGTGTCCGCACCGGACAATGCGCGCAGCAATTATCACATGGTGCGCGCGGCGCTCTTCGATCGCGCGCCGATCCCGCCCGAGAACATCCATCCCGTGCCAACGGAATCCGGCAACGCGGCCGAGGCCGCAGCCGCTTATGAAGCGGCGCTGAAACGCTTCTACGGCTCGGATCGTTTCGCCGCCAATCGCTCGCTTTTCGCCGCGACCTTGCTGGGCGTTGGCAATGACGGCCATACCGCGTCGCTTTTCCCCGGCAATCCGGCGGTCGACGAGCGCAAGCACTGGGCTGTCGGCGTCAGCGATCCCAGCGTGCCGGAGCCGCGCGTCAGCCTGACGATCCCGACGCTCGAGAGCAGCGGCGAGATCGCTTTCCTGGTCACCGGCGCGGAAAAGCACGACATCGTCGCGCGGCTCGCGCAGGATGAAGAGCTACCTGCCGCGCGGATTCACCCGGCGGGACGGTTGCGCTGGTTTCTCGATCGCGCATCGGCGGCGCCCACGACGCGATGAGCGCCAAACGGGGGAAACGGCCGGCCGCCACCGGGAGGCCACGCACGCTCGCGATCGATATCGGCGGCACGCATATCAAGGCGTCGGTGCTTGATCCCAAGGGGAAGATGCTCGCGTCCGAAGTGGACGAGCCGACGCCGCATCCGACAACGCCGCGCGCGCTGCTCGGCACCGTCGCGCGGCTCACCGACCAGCTTCCGCCTTTCGAGCGTATTTCGGCGGGGTTTCCCGGCTATGTGAAGCGCAATGTCGTTTTTACGGCGCCCAATCTCGGCACCGAACACTGGCGCGACTTTCATTTGGCCGAGGCGCTGACGGCGCGTTTCGGCAAGCCGGCGCGGATCTTGAATGATGCCGATGTGCAGGGGCTCGGCGTCATTTCCGGCAAAGGCTTCGAATGCGTCCTGACGCTCGGCACCGGGATCGGCTCGTCGTTTTTTTACAACGGCCGGCTTTTGCCGCATCTCGAACTCGGCCAGCATCCGCTTCCTGAACGGCGCGACCTATGATCGCTATATCGGTGACGCGGTGCGCCGCGGCAAAGGCCGCAAGAAATGGAATGAGCGCCTGAAAAAAGCGCTGGCTATCGTCGCGACACTGGTCAATTACGACACGCTTTATCTCGGCGGCGGCAATGCGCAGCCGGATCGATTTCAAACTGCCGCCGCATGTGAAGCTCGCCTCGAACGTCAACGGCATCACCGGCGGCATCCATCTCTGGAACCGCGATCTCGACGAGTTGTTTACGCCGATTGGCGGGTCCGGACGCGCGCGGCTAGGCGAGCGGCAACCTCCTGTCGGCAACGCCGTTACCTGTCGACGACCGGGTTTGTCATGGGGACCGGTCTCCCGGTGGCGGCATCAGCCGTCCGGCTATCGAGGGAGAGCGATGCCATGCTCTATTGGGCTGCGGTTTTCTTTGTTATCGCGCTGATCGCGGGGTTGGTGGGGTTTACCGGAATTTCCGTCGCGGCCGCGGAAATCGCCAAGCTGCTATTCTTCATCTTCCTGGTGCTGTTTATCGTCTCGTTGGTCGCCTCGGTGGTCACGCGCGGGCCGTCTTCGCCGCCACCGCCCTAAACGTCGCGTTATCCGCGGCCAACCACTGGTTGACTTTCGTCTCGGCAGCGACACCATCTGCCGTAGCGATGGCGGCGCCGGAACGGTGAGCCGTGGCTCGGCGTTTTGATGAGCGCGTACTTTCTTTTCAGGAGGCGATATGGCGAGCGATACGAGCGGCGCCGACAGCGATCTGACGCGGATCGCCCACGACATCCAGGCCCTGAAGGATGACCTTGCCCGGCTGATCGAGCACGTCAAAACAGGTGCGACCGAGACGGTCAGCAACGAGGCCAGCAAACTTTACGACACGATCACCTCCGAAGGACAGCGCCAGGCAGCAGCGCTCGCTCACACGGTCGAGGAAAAGCCGTTGGCGAGTGTGTTGATCGCTTTCGCCATCGGATTTGTCGGCGGCCGTATTCTTCTCCGCTGAGGCGCCGATGGCCGCCTCCGAAGAACTGATCAAGATCGCGGCGCGTATCCTCCTCCAGCAGATGGCGACGCCCTATCGCGCGGCCTTCGAGCGGCGCATCATCGGCACCGCCATCTGCGGCGTCCTCGCGCTGATCGTCATCATCGCGGCTGTCGCCTGCGGCGTCGCGCGTTCTGGCTTTGGCTGACACCGATGCTCGGCGCGACGACGGCGGCGCTGGTCGCGATGGCCGCGCTGGTGGTGCATCGCCCTGATTCTCGGCCTTGTCGCCGTGGCTCTCGCGCGGCGCTCGCCCAAATCGGCACTCCGCGATGCCTTCGATAGCAAGGAGATCGAGCAATCTCGTCGAGAGGCCATCTGCCCGAGTTGCTGATCGCCGCCGCGATCGGCGGTCTGATCTTCGGCATGAAGCGGCGGAAATAGCTGTTCGTGCCGCTTCAGTGGGCGGAGCGGTGGTCGGCCGGGCCTCGACGTAGCGACAGATTATGCGCGGTGTTGATCAGGCCGACATGCGAGAAGGCCTGCGGGAAATTGCCGAGGGTTCCGGGGCCACCCGCCTGGGTCTCGCTCTAGTGATGGAGGCGCTCGCCGATGATCCGCAGCAGACTCTTCGATCCGATAGGGCTTTCTGCAGCACCCGAAATTCGCCCAGCGACTGCCGCTCGCGCAGCTCCGCGGGCGGATAGCCGGAGGTGAGCAGCATCTTCAGCCCCGGCCGGCGGCGTCTTGCCTCGCGTGCGAGTTCCTCGCCGTTCATGCCCCGCGGCATGACGACATCGCTGAACAGCAGATCGATGGTCGTACTCGCCGTTCGAGAATTTCCAGTGCTTCGGGCCCGTCGCCGGCGGTCAGACACGCGGTAGCCGAAATTCGTCAGCTCCGCGGCGACGACTTCGCGCACATCGGCTTCGTCCTCGACCACGAGGATCGTCGCGCCGCGTTGCATCCTCGGCAACCGGCTCGTCATGCGCCAGAGGCGTCGGTGGTTTCGGCCGTCCCGCTGCACGCGGCAGGTAGAGATGAACGCGCGTGCCGACACCGCGTTCGAATTCGATGTGGACGTAACCGCCGCTTTGCTTGACGAAGCCGTAGACCTGCGAGAGACCAAGGCCACTGCCGCGTCCGACCTCTTTGGTCGTGAAGAAGGGCTCGAAGACACGGCTGAGAACCTCGGGCGGCATGCCGTCGCCGTTGTCGATGACCGAGATCGCGATGTAGCGACCGAAAGCGATCACCGCGAGCGGCGGGCGATTCTGCGCGTCGAAGGCGACGTTCTTGGTCTCGATCACGATCTTGCCGCCCTTTTGCGCAATCGCGTCGCGCGCATTGACGACGAGATTGAGCAACGCGGATTCGAATTGCACCGGATCGATCCGGCAAGGATCGAGCGTCGGGCTGAGAGCGAAATCGATCTCCACCGCCTCGTCGACGGCGCGGCGCAGCAATTCGCCGATTTCGTTGATGAGGCGGTTGGGATTGATGATCTCGGGCCGCAATGCCTGGCGTCGCGCAAAGGCGAGCAGGGATTGCGTCAGTCTTGCACCGCGCGAGGCCGCGCGCTGCATCGTCGCGATCAGCCGCTTTGCCCGGATCGATCGCCATTTGCCGCGCCAGCAGATCGAGATTGCCGACGATCACGGTCAGGATGTTGTTGAAGTCGTGGGCGATGCCCGCCGGTCAATTGTCCAACCGCTTCGAGCCGCTGCGCTTCGCGCAGTTGTTCCTCCGCGGCGCGCGCGCTTTTTCGCCTCGTCTTGCGCTTGTGCCACGGCTCGCTGCTCGCGCTCGGTGCGACGAATGGCGCTCTGCGTGACGAGGATAAGGGCGAGCGTGAGCGGGATGCCGTAGATCAGATGGCTGCCCATGGTCAGCAGCCAGTGCTTGATGATCGCAGTTCTTATCGTAGCTCGCCGGAGACGTAGACCGGATAATCGGCGACCGCTTTATAGAACAGCAAGCGATCGCGTCCGTCGATCGAGGAGACGCCGCTGACAAAGCCCGAAAGCAGGGTTGGATTTGATGGCGCGCATGAGGTCGCCGTCGGCGGGATAGTTGCAGCGGTTCGCGCGGCGCGGGATTGCGTGACAGGACGCGCCGTCCGCGCGGAACAAGGCGATGTGAACGCCGGGCTCGTCGGCGAGCGTCTCGTAATATTTCGCCAATTCCTGCGGGTTCGTCGCGATGTTGATATCGCCGGCGCCGCCGACGGTATCGGCGTTCGGCTTTTGACGCGAAACCGCGAACAGCAAAGCGCCGGTGCGCGCCCCGTGCGTGACATCGGAGATGTAAAGGTCGGCTGGCCCGTTGCGATGAACCGCGAGCATCTGGCGGTTGACCTGGTACAGCAAAGGCGCCGGGAACGCGTAGTTGGTGTTGAGAATGCGTCGGTCGGGCGCGATGATGCCGATCGCTTGCGCCTGCGGCAGACTGCGCTTCATTTCGATCAGGAAGATGTGGACGTCGGGCGAATTCGCGATCTCGTCCCAACTCATCGGCGCGATGCGTTCGGCGATGCGATCGAGCACCAACTCGTCGGTGGCGAAGACCTTGCTCGCATGTTCGGCGGCGGCATTTGCCGTCCGCTCGATTTGATCGCGCGCATCCGCCATGAAGGCGCGATACGTCAAGAAGGCGGTGAGCAAATAGAGGCATACCGGCAGCACGTAAGCCGAGATCAGCAACAGCCTGAGCTGACTGATAGCGCGCCGTCGCCGGTACGGCGGCAGCGTCGTCGCCGCGAAGCTTCGCGCTCATTCGACACGCCCGACTCCCCGCCATTGTGTCCGTTAACAGGTGCAAAAAGAAGGCAAATAAGGCTTTTTTATGGTTTCCGCATCAACCGCCGTTGTTAAGCACGTTCCGTGATTTTCGCGTTTGGGCTTTGTGATAGCGTCGTGGAAATGGCCATGCTCTGGAAACGCCTCGAGGCTAGGCCTCGACGAGAGCAAGGACGTGGATGCGACATCCGCTCAGGCACGGCTCCGTGCCCTCGACGCGATGTTAGGCGGCGTCGCTCACGATCTCAATAATGCGCTGTCGGTCGTCCTCATGAATCTCGATGTCATGCAGACAGGATGACGCGGTCATGGCCAAGCATGGCCGCCGCATCGATGGCATGCTGGATGCGATGACGGGGGCTTCGGCGCTCGTTCGGCATCTCCTGAATTTTTCGCATTCGCGCCGCCCGGAGCCGGAAGTCATCAGCATCGCCGAAGTGCTGCCATCATTGACCGATCTGCTGCAGGTGGCAATCGGTCGCGAAGTCGACATCGTCATCGAAGCGGATGATGTCGGGCCGTGCTGCGTGCTGGTCGATCAAGCGAGCTTCGAAGTGGCTGTCGTGCATACTGCGCTGCAGCTCGCCGCGTCCATGCCGGGTGGTGGCGCCATCACCTTCGATCTCCGCAAGAGGCGAGCCGCCCGACGATCAAATCGCGCTGAGCATTCAGGCTGAGCCGCATGGCGCACAGCCAGACGCAGCGGCTTCATCGTCCGGATCTGCAGCTCGTCGAGCATTTTGCGCGCGATTCCAGCGGTCGCATGATGAGCGCCGCCCAGGGCACCAACAGCCATGGCGTCGTCATTCATCCTCCCGCTTGCGCGGAAACGACGACTGCCTAAGCGCTAAACCGCCGCGATCTTTTCATTATGTCGGCTTCGGTCGGCTCGCCGGGCTTCGTTCGAAGCCGCCGGAACGAATTGCCCAACCTCGCGTTGCCATTAGGAAGATGCTCGCGTGCGCGTTACCGGATATAACGCCGAGGAAATGGCCGGTTGTTTATGGATTTGTGCATGGAAAAGACACGGGAAAATCGTAGTGCCGACATGCCGGAAGGAGCACGAAACGGTCCTTGTCGTGGAAGACAACGATCTCGTGCTCGAGCTCGTCGTCGAAATGATGAAAGATCTCGGCTATCACGTGCTGACGGCGATCGATGCGCATTCGGCGCTCTGGATCATCCAGCACGATGACCGAATTCAGCTCCTCTTCACGGATGTCATGATGCCGGATCAGATGAACGGCATCGATCTGGCGCGCGCGGCGCGGCGCTGTCGGCCCGAGAGCTGAAAGTACTGTTAACCTCGGGCTATGCCGGTTTCGATGCTGGTGGTGATCGTGGCGCGACCGAGTTTCCGGTCCTGCCCAAGCCATATCGGCGCGCCGAGCTCGCACGTCGGGTCCGCGCCGCACTCGACGCAGCCTAGGCAAGTTCTCAGGGCGGTAGCGTTCGATCATCGAGCATGCGCCGTCGCGGCGAGCCGCAGATCGCTCGATGATGCGCCCAATTCGATGCGGTAATTGCCGGCGGCGACATGCCAGCCCTGCTGCGACTCATCGAAATGCGCGAGGAGCCGCGGGTCCGCGGTGACACGAACACGGCGGCTTTCGCCCGGAGCGAGGGCGATCTTGCTCCAGCCGATGAGGCGTCTGCAGTGCGCCGCCTTTCGCCCGGTACGCTCGCGTAAAGCTGCGGCACGTCGGCGCCGGCGCGCTTGCCGGTATTCGTCACGGTGAAGCTGGCGGTAATCGTTTTGCCGCCGCTGACGCGCAGATTGCTATAGCGGAACTGCGTATAGGAAAGACCGAAGCCGAAAGGATAGAGCGGGCTCGTTTGCTGTTGCTCGAACCATTTGTATCCGACCGCTGCGCCCTCGTGATAATCGACGGCGAAATTCGTGTTCCAGACGATGTTGCGGCCGGGAAGATCGGGCCGCGGCAGTTGCGCGGTGCTCGCCGGAAAGGTGATCGGCAGCCGGCCTGATGGATTGACCGTGCCGAAAAGCACATTCGCGATCGCTTCGCCGCCGCGCTGAGCCGGGATACC
Organism: uncultured Alphaproteobacteria bacterium; assembly: GCA_963731145.1. GTDB lineage: Bacteria > Pseudomonadota > Alphaproteobacteria > ATCC43930 > CGMCC-115725 > CAIKMD01. The sequence goes on from CAVSUX010000001.1 coordinate 901,915, forward strand.
AGGCTTCGATGATCGCGCCGACCTGGTCGCGCCAGGGCATCGTCACCGGATTGCCGGTTTCGAGCACGACGATGGTGCGCGGATTGGCGGCCGCGACGGCCGCGATCAGCTTGTCCTGGTCGCGGGGCAGCGACAGATTTTCCGAATCATGTCCCTCGATCTCCCACGCCGTCGCGAAGACGATGGCGATATCGGCTTCTTTCGCCGCGGCTGCGGCGGTATCGACATTCTCGCCGTCGGCGAAAGTGACCTGCGCATGCGGCGCTTTGCGCGGCGATCGCTTTGAGCGGCGACGATGGATCGAAGATCATCGCGAAGGGATGGGTCGCGGCGTCCTTGAATTCGACGCGCAGCGCCGGCCCGCCGATCGGGATGACTTGCGACGAGCCGCCGCCCGACAGCACGCCGATATCGGCATGGCCGCCGATCACGGCGATGCGACGCAGATTCGGCGATAGCGGCAACAGGTTCTGCTCGTTGCGCAGCAGCACGAGGCCTTCTTCCTCGGCATGCTGCGCGACTTGCATATCGGTATCGACATCGAGCGGGCCGCGGTCGCGGCGGATTGTCGATCACGCCGCTCGCGAACATCGTGCGCAGGATGCGATGCGCCATCGTGTTGAGCTGCGTCGTGGTCACCGTGCCCTCGGCGACGGCGACGGCAAGCGGCTCGCCGAAATAGGCGCGCGAATCCCAATCGGCGCCGGATTCCTGGTCGAGCCCGGCACGGACCGCTTCGCTGGTCGAATGCACCGCGCCCCAATCCGACATCACCCAGCCGGGGAAGCGCCAATCCTGGCGCAGGACCTTGTCGAGCAAGGTCGGGTTCTCGCAGGCATGAATGCCGTCGAGCAGGTTGTACGAGCACATCACCGCGCCGGGCCGGCCGTGCTCGATGGCGAGCTCGAAAGCGAGCAGATCGGATTCGCGCAGCGCCGCCATGTCGATCCGCGCATCGAGCAGCGTGCGGTTCGTCTCCTGATCGTTGAGCGCGAAATGCTTCACCGTGGAGATGACGTGCTTGTCCTGGATGCCGCGGATCGCCGCGCCGGCCATCGTGCCGGCGAGCAGCGGGTCTTCGCCCGCATATTCGAAATTGCGCCCGGTGCGCGGATCGCGCGCGAGATTGACCGCGCCGGCGAGCAGCACGTTGAAGCCTTTGCGCCGCGCTTCTTCGGCGATCATCGCGCCGTTGGCGTGGGCAATCGCGGGATTCCAGGTCGCCGCGGTCGCAAGCCCGGAGGGCAGGGCGGTCGCTTCGTCTTCGGGGCTGATTGTGTCCTGCAGCGGCGGGATCGCGACGCCGAGTTCGGCATTGCTTTCCTTCAGCATCGGAATGCCGAGCCGCGGCAGGCCCGCGACATAACCGGCGGCGCCGACGGTCTCGCCCTCCGGCCGTTGGCTGGTGCCAACGACGAGGCTGAGCTTTTCCTCGTTCGTCATCTGCTCGATGACGAGATCGGCCCGGGCATCGGGGCTGAGGGCGCGGTTGGTCCAGGGACGGTCTTTCACCTCGGCCGCGCCGGCGCACAGGCTCATTGCTATCAACGATAGCGCCGAGACAGGATGAAAAGCGGCTTCTGCGACATTATCCGCGCGTGTTTTAGCGGCGGTGGCGGCGCCTGTGAACGGTTTTGCGCAAGCCTGACAAAATTTACTTGAATTCGGCGCCTGCGTTCGGCCCTTATGACGGGCAATCGAGCGAGCAAGGAATTGGGCATGCCGGAAAATCAATCATCAGCGCCGCCGAACCGCGCGCTGGTCGCGCTGGTGGTGACGCTCTTCTTCATCTGGGGCTTTGCGACCGTGCTGGTCGATACGCTGGTGCCGAAGCTCAAGGCAAGCTTCTCGCTCAGCTATGCCGAGGTGATGCTGACCCAGTTCTCGTTCTTTCTCGCCTATCTCGTCGTCTCGCTGCCGGCCGGCGCGCTCATCGCGCGTATCGGCTACATCCATGGCGCGATCGTCGGTCTCGTGCTGATGGCGGCCGGCTGCTGTGCTCTTCGCGCCGGCGGCCTCGCTTGGGCGTCTTCGGCGGCTTTCTGCTCGCGCTCTTCGTCATGGCGGCGGGTATCACGATCCTGCAGGTCGCGGCCAATCCGCTGATCGCGATCCTCGGCTCGCGCGAGACATCGCCAAGCCGCCTGACCTTGGCGCAGGCGTTCAATTCGCTCGGCACCACCGTCGGTCCTTTGGTCGGCGCGGCGTTCATCCTGGCGGCAAACGAGCCGCCGCCCGCGGGCGCGGCGCAGGCGGTGATCGACGCCTACCGTCATGCCGAGGCGCAGGCCGTGCAGACGCCGTTTCTCGGGATCGCCGCTGTGCTGATCGTGCTCGCGGCGAGCTTCTGGTTCTCGCGTCGCGCCGCCGCCTCCTTTCCCGACAAGCCCGAGCGCTTGCAGGCCGCCCTGTCGCCGCTGAAGAAGCCGCGTCTCGCTTTGGGCGCGCTGTCGATCTTCCTTTACGTCGGCGCCGAGGTTTCGATCGGCAGCCTGCTGATCAGCTATCTGATGCAGTCGAGCACGCTCGGCGTCGATGCAGCGACCGGCGGCCGCCTCATCAGCCTTTATTGGGGCGGCGCGATGGTTGGCCGGTTTATCGGTTCAGCCGTCATGCGGCGGATCGCGGCGGGCAGCGTGCTCGCGGCCTGTGCCTGCGGCGCCGCGCTGCTCGCCGGCATTTCGGGTGTGAGCGTCGGCATGGTCGCTGCCGTCGCCGTGCTGGCAGTCGGGCTCTGCAATTCGATCATGTTCCCGACCATCTTCGCGCTGGCGATCGAGAATCTCGGCGACGAGACGCCGCAAGGCTCCGGCATCCTCTGCCTCGCGATCGTCGGCGGCGCGGTCGTGCCGGTCATCACCGGCTTCGCTGCCGATGCCTTCGGCCTCGCGACGTCGCTCTTCGTGCCCGGCGCTCTGCTATCTCTGGATCGCGGCTTACGGCTTGCTGACACGCTCGACGATCCTCGACCGCAAAGCGGCGGCCGAGGCCGCATGAGGCGGCGCCCGCTCGGCCGCACCGGTCTGAGCGTTTCTGAAATCGGTTTCGGTTGTGGTCCCACCGCCGGGCTGATGGTGCGCGGCGACGACAAGGCGCGGCGCGATGCCGTGGCGCGCGCGCTCGAGCTCGGCATCGACTATTTCGATACGGCACCCGCCTACGGCGACACGCTATCGGAGCGGTATCTCGGCGAGACGCTGCAAGCGCTGGGCGCGAAACCCTTCATCGCCACCAAGATCGCGCTCGAGCTGCCCGATCTCGCCGATATCGCCGGCGCGGTGACGCGTTCGGTCGAAAGCAGCATCGCGCGGCTGGGCGTCAAACGCCTCGATCTCGTCCAGCTTCATAATCGCGTCGCGAAGGCGCGTGCCGCGAAAGCCGATATCGGCACCGGCGCGATGCTGACCGTCGACGATGTGCTCGCCAAGGACGGTGTCGTGCCGGCGTTGGAGCGGTTGCGCGCGCGGGGTCTCGTCGCGCATTTCGGTTGCTGCGCCTACGGCGGCGAGCCGGCATCGGTCGCCCGGCTGATCGACAGCGGCGCCTTTGCGACGATCTTGCTGCATTACAGCCTCGCCAATCCCAGTGCCTTCGGCCCTTGCCCGATAGGTCAACGCGACTATGCGCAGCTCGGCGCCCGTGCGGTGGCGGCGGGGATGGGCGCGATCGCGCTGCGGGTGCTCGACGGCGGCGTGCTTCTGCGCGATCCGCCGCCGGCGCTGCAAACACTGGCGAAGGATGCGCGTGCCGATCTACCGGCGCTGGCATTGCGCTTCGCTTTATCGAACGAAAACATCGCGACGGCGCTGGTGGGATTTTCCGATCTTGCCCAAATCGAAGCGGCGTGCGCTGCCGCCGATGCGGGCAAGCTGCCCACCGATATCCTCGCGCGCGCGCAAGCTTTGTGTTGTTGAGTCGCTTTCGCGATTGCCCGGCCGCGGTGCACATCGCTATCCTTGCGGCTCACGGCAATCCATGCCGTCCAAAGGGGTAGGGGAGCGAAATGATTAGAAGCGAGAAGCGTATCATGGTCACGCATGCCGGCACGTTGCCGCGGCCGGAGGATGTGACCAAGCTCCTCTATGCGCGCGCCGCCGGCGCGCCGGTCGATGCCAATATGCTCGACGGCAAGGTAAAGGACGTCGTCGCCGATATCGTTCGCCAGCAGGCCGAGATCGGCATCGACAGCATCAATGACGGCGAGATCAGCAAGGCGAATTTCACCTTCTATATCCGCGAACGCCTCTCCGGCATCACGACGCGCGATGTCGAGCCGGGCAAGGCGCCGCCGCGGCTCAATATCAGCGGCCGCGACGAGGTCGAATTCCCCGAATACTTTGCTGCCGGGCCTCGGCAGCTTTGCCGACAGCAATCCCAACCGCCGCATCTTCTGTAGCGGTAAGATCGAATATACCGGGCAGAAAGCGCTGCAAGCCGACATCGAACATTTCGCCGCGGCGGTCAAGAACGTCTCGGTCGCCGAGGCTTTCCTGCCGTCGATCACGCCGGGCACGATCGAGCATTGGCTGCATAACGATCATTACAAGAACGAGGAGGAATTCCTCTTCGCCATCGCCGATGCGCTGCATGTCGAATACAAGGCGATCACCGATGCCGGCTTCCTCTTACAGCTCGACAATCCAGATCTACCGGATGGCTGGCAAATGTATCCGGAGATGTCGGTCGCCGATTATCGCAAATATGCCGGCTTGCGCGTCGCGGCGCTGAATCACGCGCTGCGCGATATTCCGCGCGAGAAGATCCGGCTCCATGTCTGCTGGGGCAGCGCGCATGGCCCGCATAAGCACGATATCCCGCTGCAGGACATCATCGACATCGTCCTCTCGGTCAAAGCGAGCTCTTATTCCATCGAAGCGTCGAACCCGGCGCATGAGCATGAATGGCGCGTGTTCGAGAACGTGAAGTTCCCGAAGGACGCCGTGCTGATTCCCGGCGTCATCGGCCACTGCACCGATCTCATCGAGAATCCGGCGCTCATCGCCGAGCGCCTCGTGCGCTATGCGAAGCTCGTCGGCCGCGAGAATGTCATGGCCGGCACGGATTGCGGCGTCGGCTCGCGCGTCGGCCACGGCTCGATCTGCTGGGGCAAGTTCAGGGCAATGGTCGAGGGCGCGCGCCTCGCGACCAAGGAATTGTGGGGCTGATCGATGGCGAAGCGCCTTCTCGACCGCTACGACTATATCGGCATGGCGATCGTCCTGTTTCTGATCGCGCTGTGGATCGCGCATTTCGTTCTGCCCGATACGGGCCCTGCCGCACCGGTGTAAGCCATGAGCGACTCTCTTATCGACCGTCTCCGCCGTATCGATACTTGCGCGGTCTCCGACGCGCTCGACCGGCTCAGCCTGCCGAGCGCGGTCACCGGCATCGGGCCGCGCTCGGTGCGGCAACGCATCGCCGGCCGCGTCCGCACGGTGAAGCTCGAAGCCGCCAATGGCCGCACCGCCAAGCATCACCTCTGCACGACGGCGATCGAAGCCGCCGATGCCGGCGATGTCATCGTCATCGAGCAAAAGAGCGGCATCGATGCGGCGGGCTGGGGCGGCATCCTCTCGATCGGCGCCAAGACGAAAGGCGTCTCCGGCGTCATCGTCGAAGGTCCGGCGCGCGATATCGACGAGGCGACCGATCTCGGCTTCCCGGTCTATGCCCGCTCGGTCACGGCGCGCACCGCGCGCGGCCGCATCATCGAGGTCTCGACCGGCCAGCCGGTCACGATCGGCGAGGTCACGGTCGCGGACGGCGATTATGTGTTGGCGGATGGCAGCGCGCGTCACCTTCATCCCGGCGGCGGCAGCTCGAGCGGGTTCGTCGGCGAGGCCGAGAAGATCGCCGCACGCGAGGGCGCTGATGGCCAAGGCCGCACGCGAAGGCAAGCCGATGAGCCAGGTCATGGGCGCCGATTACGAGCAGATGCTCAAGGGCTAGCCGTCAGCTTTCAGCCGTCCGCGATTGCCCATTTGCTTTCCGTTATTGGGCCGGGGACGGTAAACTATGTGCCGGCTGAATGCCGATGGCTGACAGCTGATAGCTTCTAGGGAGCGGGGAAATGCTGACCAAAGAGCAAAACGAGCTGGTGACGCGCGCCGGGCCGGATACGCCGCTCGGCAAGCTGTTCCGCCGCTATTGGCAGCCGGTCGCGATGCTCTCCGACATCCCCGAAGACGCGCCGCTCGAGATCGCCGCGCTGCATCAGAAATTCGTGCTGTTCAAGGACGAGAAGAACCGCGTCGGCCTGCTCGACCTGCATTGCCCGCATCGCGGCGCCGATCTCAGCTATGGCCGTCTCGAAGATGGCGGCCTGCGCTGCGTCTATCACGGCTGGGTGTTCGACGTGAACGGCCAGTGCCTGCAGCAGCCGGCCGAGCCGCCGGGCAAGGATTTCTGCCGCACGATCAAGCACAAATCCTACCCCGTCGAGGTGCGCGGCGGCATGGTCTTCGCCTATCTGGGCGAGGGCGAGCGCGCCGGCCTTTCCCGGAATGGGAATGTCTTCAGCGTGCCCGACAATCATCGTTTCGTCGTGCGCTCGCGCGAGCGCTGCAACTGGCTGCAAGGGCTCGAAGGCGATATCGATCCCTATCACCTCAGCTATCTCCACCTCGCGCTGCCGGGCGCGCGCAAGAATATGCGCGAGGGCAATGCCGGCCCGACCTACGAATTCTTCCGCTACGGCACGCCGCGCATGGAGATCGAGCGCACCGATTACGGCGTGCGCGTCTATGCGATGCGCGATCTGCGCAACGAGGCCTATCTGCGCATCTCGAATTTCGTCTGCCCGAATATCGCGGTGGTCGCCGGCAGCAGCGATGGCGACGGCTATATGGCGCTCTGGCATGTGCCGATCGACGACGAGCACCATTTCAAATACCAGCTCATCTTCAAGCGCGAGGGCACGATCGATCTGCCCGCCGAGGTGCATCAGGCGGTGATGCAATGGGATCCGCGCCACCCCGACCGGCTGCCGGTGCGCAATAAGGAAAATCGCTGGCTGCAGGATCGCAAGGAGATGAAAGACGGCTGGTTTGCCGGCCTCGGCCATTCCTTCGGCTTGCACGACAATTGGGCGACCGAGGCGATGGGGCCGATCTACGACCGCTCGAAAGAGCATCTCGGCCATGGCGACCGCGCCATCGTCGGCGCGCGCCGCTGCCTGCTCGCCGCGATGGAAGAGATGGCGGAAGGCAAGGAGCCGCCCTTCCTGATCCGCGAGGCGGCGGCGATGAAGCAGAAGCTGACCGAGATCGTGGTCGCCTCGCTGATCTCGCCCGACAAGGACAATTACAAAGAAGTCTTCTATCAGCAGCATCTCGCGGCGACGAAGATCGCCGCGGAATGAATCAAACCTCTCCCCGCCGGGGAGAGGTCGACGCGAAGCGTCGGGTGAGGGGGGCTCGCTCGAACGTCGTGCGCTAGTCCCCCTCACCCCAACCCTCTCCCCGCTGGGGAGAGGGAGTTTAGAGGCGCTTCCAGTGGCATCGACATCGACACCGACGCCGGAAAGCCCGCTCGCCGGCATTACCGTTATCGAGCTCGGCCAGTTCATCGCCGGACCCTTCGCGTCGCAGATCCTCGCCGATCTCGGCGCGCGCGTGATCAAGATCGAGCGGCCGGGCAGCGGGCGATCCGTTCCGCCTCTATGTCACCGAGCCGCGAATCGAAGGCTACGGGCATAATTTCCTCGCTTTCAACCGCAACAAGGAAAGCGTCGCGGTCGATCTGCAAAAGCCGGAAGGCCTTGCCGTGGTGAAGCGGCTGATCGCGAACGCCGATGTGCTCGTCGAGAATTTCCGCGCCGGCGTGCTCGAGCGCTTGGGGCTCGGCTACGAGGCGCTCAAAGCCGATCAACCCGCGCCTCATCTATTGCGCGATCTCCGGCTTCTCCGAGGACGGGCCCTATCGCGACCGCCCGGCTTTCGACACGGTCGGGCAGGCGCTGTCGGGCATGCTCTATCTCTTCACCGATCCAGCCGATCCGCGGATGCGCGGCCCGACCATCGCCGATCAGGCGACGGCGATGCAGGCCTCGAATGCCATCCTCGGCGCGCTCTATGGGCGCGAGCGCAGCGGCAAAGGCTCGAAGATCGAGATCAGCATGATCGAGGCGGCGATCCATTTCATGCCGGATGCCTTCACCGCGCTGACCGAATCCGACATCGACATGCAATCGGAGACGCGCACCTCTTATTCGCATGCTTTCGTGCTGCGCTGTGCCGACGACAAGCTTCTGGCGATCCATGTCGGCGGGCCGGATCGCCTCTGGCAGGCGCTCTGCGCCGCGGTCGACGATCCGAGCATCGGCGCCGAGCCGCTGTTCCAGAAACGCCACAACCGCATCGCCAATTACGACAAGCTGATCAACGCGATGCGCCCGGTGTTCATGCAACGCCCGCGCGCCGAATGGCTGAAGCGCCTGGCCGATCACGACGTCGCCAGCGCCGAGATCAACACCATCGGCGAGGCGGTCGGCGATGCCGAGGTCGCGCATCTCGGGCTGTTCGAGAAGCAGCAGCGGCCGGGCTATGGCGAGATGACCATGCTGCGCCGGGCGCCGCGCATCAACGGCGCGCGCGAGCCCCAGCAAAAGATGCCGCCGCTCCTCGGCGAGCATACGCAGGCCGTGCTGAAGGAATTCGGCTATGACGAAGCGGCGCTTGCGACGCTGCGCGAGCAGAAGATTATTTAACCGACGTCGTCATTGCGAGGAGCGCGAAGCGCGACGAAGCAATCCAGAGCCACGCGCGCTGGCCTGGATTGCTTCGCTTCGCCCGCAATGACGGTTTTCTTGACGGCTACTGTTCCGCAGCGCCGGCATCACGTGCCGGGAGAATAGCTCGATCGAGCGCAGGCTTTCTTCGGCGACATGTCGCCGAAGACGAATTGCCCGACGAAATAGTTCGAGCCGGTCGCTTCCATCTGCTCGCGTGCGATCCGGAGCACGGTCTGCGGGCGAGCCGGCGAAGCCGCGGCCATCGGCCTCGATCGCCTCGAATTCCGGCGGCCGCGGATGCGAGCCGATGAAGCCGTGGCGGCGATGCAGGAAGGTGAAGCTGTCCCACCAGCGGCGATAGGCGCGGATCGCGATACGACGCGCTTCGTCGTCGGTCTCGGCGACGACGACAAATCTCCCGAGACCCATCAGCGGCAGCGGCTTGCCCGGCTGCGCATCCCGCCACACGGCCTTGAAGCGGTCGTAGCAATCCTGCGTCGGCTTGACCTGGTCGAGCTCGATCACCTGCAGGCCGCGCTTTGCCGCGCGCTCGGCGCTGTCGACCGCGTGCACGCCGTACCAGATCGGCGGATAGGGCTTTTGCAGCGTCTCGATTGCCAGCGGAAATGAGTCGATGTCGTAATACTTGCCGTGGAAATCGACGGTCTGATGCGTCAGGCCCTGGATGATCGCTTCGAGCGCCTCGGCGTATTTCGCCTGTGCCTCGGCGTAATCCTCGCCGAAGAATTGCAGCTCGCGCGGCGAGGAGCCGCGGCCGAAGCCGATATCGAGCCGGCCGCGGCTCATCTGATCGAGCATGCAGATCTCTTCGATCATCCGCAGCGGGTGATAGAGCGGCAGCGCATAGACCATCGGTCCGAAGCGCAGCTTCTTGGTGCGCTGTGCGATCGCAGCGAGGAAAAGGCTGGGCGAGGGCGCCGTGCCGATCGGCGTGCCGTGATGCTCGGCGACGTGATAGCTGTAGAAGCCGAGCCGGTCATATGCCTCGATGATCTTAAGCCGCGATTCGTAATAATCCGCGAGCGACAAGGTTGGGGTTGCGGTCGAGATGATCGAAAATGCCGAATTCCATGATGCGCCCGAGGATTGTTCTTCCGTTTTCCGCGGGGAGCTTACCAAATCGGCGGCGGCATGGCAGTCTCCGGCGGCACGAGGAGGACGCGATGCCCCACGTCACGATCACGGCCGCGGATGGCGGTCGTTTCTCCGCCTATCTCAGCCTGCCGAAGAATGTCGGCGGCCCCCAGACTCTAGCGCAAGGGTGCCGGGCATCGTCATGATGCAGCAGATTTTCGGCGCCAATGCCGAGATGCGCGGCTTCACCGATGACTACGCAGCGCAGGGCTATGTCGCGATCTGCCCCGATCTATTCTGGCGCCTCGAGCCGGGCGTCGAGATCGATCCGCTAGCGCCCGACGGTTTTCAGAAAGCGGTGAATTACGCGCCGCGACTTCGATGCCGATCAGGGCGTCGAGGATCTGAACGCGACGGTCGCGTTCCTACGCGCGCATCCCGCCTGCAACGGCAAGATCGGCACGGTCGGCTACTGCCTCGGCGGGCTGCTCGCCTATCTGATGGCGGCGCGCAGCGATGCGGATTGCAATGTCGGCTATTTCGGCGTGCGGATCGAGAAATATCTCGGCGAGGCGGGCAACGTTGCGCACCCGCTCGATGCTGCATATTCCGGAGGCCGATCGCCACGTTTCGCCTGAGGCGCAGGCGCAGACCAAGGCGGCGCTGGCCGGTCGCGCGGAGCTTTGCTCCTATCCAGGCGCCGACCACGCGTTCAATCGCGTTGGCGCGAAGAGCTACAACAAAGACGTAACGGCGCTGGCCGACGATCGGACGGCGAATTTTCTACGCCGGCACTTAGGCCGCTGAGCCGGTCTGCCGTCGAGCAGACTGGAAGATCGTGGCAACCAATTCGGAATCGTTGATCGGCTTGTCGAAATAGGCGAGGGCGCCGGCCTTGGTCGCGCGCGCCTTGAGCGCCTGGTTGCCGCCGCCAGTCACGAGGATGACCGGTACGCGCAGATTGGCGCCGTCGTCGGATTCGAGGAATTCGATTCCGGTCTCGCCCGGGAGGTGATGGTCGAGAATCAAACATTGCCGCTTTTCCTTCCGATAGTCGCGGAAGAAGTCGCGCGTCGAGCCGTAGTCCCGGACGTAGCAGCCATGCGATTCGAGCAGCAGCTTGAGCGAATCCCGTACCGCCTCGTCATCGTCGACGATAAAGATGGTTTCGCCGCTCATTGCTGTAATGATGCCTGCCTCATCGGGAAAAAGCAAAAATCCGTCGAAAGCCAAGGAAAGCCCTCTTTCTTGAAGCGGCGGGCCCCAACCCGGTCCGACGCCTAGTACCCGACATCAAGACCCTATCACGGCGGGGGCGCCATTCCTTGATCTAGCGCAAATGTCGTGGAATTGCGGAGGCGCTCCCGGCCCTCCCTTGTCCCGGCAGGGCGGATTCGGGAGAATACCCAGCGGCAAAACGGCAGGGAGGGTCTCATGCGCCGGGTCGGACGGAACAGCTTCACGGAAATCTATTTTCGCGGGTGCAATCCGAGCTTCGTCGAGACCAGCGACGGCTACGTCATGATCGACTCGCCCCAGATCCCGATGGACGCGCTGCGTTGGCGCGAGATGATGGAGGAAAAGGCGCCGATCCGTTACCTCATCAACACGGAGCCGCATGGCGACCACATCGCCGGCAACGCTTATTTCAAGGGCGTCACCGTCGTCGGCCAGGTCAAGCTGCAGGAATGCTTCGATCGCTATCTTAACCAATTCGGCTCGATGGACGAGAAACGCGAGCGGATGAAGGCCAGCGATCCCGACAGCGTTTGGCTGGTCGGCCATCCCGACTATCTCGACAGCAATAAGCCGAGCGTCACCTTTACGGACAAGCTCACGCTTCACGTCGGCCAGCATACATTCAATATCATGCATCATGCCGGCCATACCGGACCGCAGACCACGATCCATGTGCCCGAGGAAGGCGTCGTTTTCACCGGCGACAACATCTTCCACAAATGCCGCACTTGGCTGCAGGAATGCGATCCGTGGGAATGGCTCGATTCCCTGAAGGCGATCGAGGCGCTCGATGTCGAGACGATCGTCCCCGGCCATGGCGAGCCTTGCGGCAAGGCCTATCTCAAGGAGCAGGCGCAGATCGTCGAGAACTGGGTCGGGCTGGTCGAACGTTTCGTCGATCGCGGCCTCAGCGCCGAGGATGCGCTGAAAGAGCCGATCGAGGTCACCAAGCAGGACCCCTATCCGATCGGCCAGAATCTGTTCCCGCATGATCAGCGTCTGACCGGCCTCATCATCAACAATCTGCACAAGCGCATTCTCGATAAGAAGCAGCACGCGCGCGCCTAAGCCGCAGCCGCCTGAAGGGAGGTTCCGATGGGACAGTTCGCGCTCGGCCAGTCCGTGCCGCGCACCGAAGACCCGCGTCTGCTGACCGGGCGCGGACGCTACACCGATGATTTCACGCTGCCGCGGCAGGCGCATGGCTATGTCCTGCGCTCGCCGCATGCGCATGCGCGGATCAAGAGCATCGACATCCGCGCGGCGCAGCAGATGCCGGGCGTGCTGGCGGTGCTGACGGGCGCGGATTGGGCGGCGGAGAAATTCGGCGCGATGCTGCCGGTCATGCCGCGCAAGCGCCGCGACGGCTCGCCGATGTATCTGCCGCCGCGGCCCTCGCTGGCGCAGGACCGCGCGATGCTGGTCGGCGATCCGATCGCCTTCGTCGTCGCCGAGACGCGTGGATCTCGCCAAGGATGCGGCCGAGCGCATCGCCGTCGATTACGAGCCGTTGCCGGCGCTCACCGCGACGCGATCAGGCGAGCGCGCCGAGCGCGCCCAAGCTCTGGGCCGATTGCGCCAGACAACGAATGCTTCTTCTACACGCTCGGCGACAAGGCCGCAGTCGATGCCGCTTTTGCCCGCGCGCATCACGTGACGAAGCTGAGAATGGTCTTCAACCGCATCACCGCGGCGACGATGGAGCCGCGCGGCTGCATCGCCGATTACGACGATCGGCTCGAGCGCACCACGATCTATGTCGGCACGCAGCGCCCGCATCTGACGCGCGCCGATCTGGCGGCGCAAGGTCTTCCACAAGCCCGAGACGCAATTCCGCATCGTCGCCGGCGATGTCGGCGGCTCCTTCGGCATGAAGGGCAGCCATTTCCCCGAATACCAGCTTGCCGCTCTGGGCGTCGCAGAAAGTGCGCCGCCCGGTCAAATGGATCAGCGAGCGCAGCGAAGGCATGCTCAGCGACGACCACGACCGCGACCACATCGCCGAGGGCGAGCTCGCCCTCGACAAGGACGGCAAATTCTTGGCGATGCGGCTCTACCAGGTCTCGAATATCGGCGCCTTCATGGCGCCGGGCGGCGTGATCTCGCCGACCGCGCATCTCGGCGGTCTCGCCGGCACCTATACGACGCCGGCGATCTATGCCGAGGTCTCGGCGGTCTTCACCAACACGACGAGCATCGGGCCGTTCCGCGGCTCCGGCCGGCCCGAGGCGTCGTATTATTCCGAGCGCCTCATCGACAACGCCGCGCGCGAGATGGGCATCGACCGCGCCGAGCTGCGCCGCCGCAACACCGTGCCGGCGAGCGCGATGCCGTTCAAGACCGGCCTCGTCTTCACGCTCGACAGCGGCGAGTTCGAGAAGAATCTCGACATGGCGCTGCACATGGCGGGTTACGACGGATTTCGAGCAGCGCCGCGCCGAAGCCAAGATGCGCGGCAAGCTGCGCGGCATCGGCTTCGCCAACATCATCGAGCAGACCTCGCAGACCTTCGGCGAGACGGTGATGGTGAAATTCGATCCCGGCGGCACGGTGACCGTGATCCCGGGCTCGATCTCGCACGGCCAGGGCCACGACACGATGTACAAGATCATCCTGTCGGAAAAGCTCGGCATCGATTCCGATCGCATCCGCGTGCAGATGTGCGATACCGACATGGCGCCCGATGGCGGCGGCACCTATGCCTCGCGCACCGCGGTGCTCGGCGGCAGCGCCGCGATCATGGCGGCCGAGAAGGTCATCGCCAAGGCGAAGAAGATCGCCGCGCATATGATGGAAGTGTCCGACGGCGACGTCGAATTCGGCGGCGGCAAGTTCAACGTCGTCGGCACCGACAAGAGCGTGAATTGGAAAGAAGTCGCGGCGGCCGCCTATCTGCCGTCGCGCCTGCCGCAAGGGCATCGAGCAGGGTCTCTTCGAGACCTCGGCCTTCCACCCCGAGATCCCGAATTTCCCCAATGGCTGCCATGTCTGCGAGGTCGAGATCGATCCCGAGACCGGCGTGACCGAGGTGCTGCGCTATTGCGTCGTCGACGATGTCGGCACGGTGATCAACAGCCTGACGCTCGCCGGCCAGATCCATGGCGGCGTCGGCCAGGGCATCGGCCAGTGCTTCACCGAGAACCTCGTCTACGACGCCGAAATCGGGCCAATGTCTCACCGGCTCGTTCATGGATTACGGCATGCCGCGCGCCTCGGATATGTGCAGCTTCGAGACCGAGGAAAATCCGGTGCCGACCAAGACCAATCCGCTCGGCGTCAAAGGCGCGGGCGAGGCGGGCAATGTCGGCGCGCTCGCCGCGATCATGAACGCGGTGGTCGATGCGCTCGGCGCCGCTCGGCATCACCCATATCGACATGCCGGCCACACCGCATAGCGCGTGTGGCAGGCGATCCAAGCCGCGAGGAAATAGCCATGCCGCATGATCTTTCCGCCTTCAAGGATTCCGTCGGCGCCTCGAGCCCGGTCGCGACCGAGGTCGTGACCGCCGGGCCGGTAGCGCGGCTCGCCGCGACGTTCGGCATCGATACGCCGGCCTCGAAGCCGGGCGATGTGCTGCCGCCGGGCTGGGCCGATCTCTATTTCGGCTCGCTGCATCGGCCCGAACAACATGCGCGCCGACGGGCAGGCGGCGAAGAGCAATTGGATGCCGAGCCATCCCGTTCAGCTTCATCCGCATCGGCGGCGACCGCACGGAGTTTCCCGGCGATGTCCGGATCGGCGACGAGTTGAAGCGCGTCACCAAGATCAAGGAAGTCGTCGCCGAGCGCCGAGCGGCGACAGTCTGCGCATGGTCCAGCGCAGCGAGACCACGGGCCCGCGCGGCCTCGCCATCGTCGAGGAGCGCGAATTCGTCTATTTCGACGGCCATGGCGCGGCGGCCGGCGCCGGCGCCGAAATTGCCCGCGGCGGTCTGGAAGAAGCCGCTCGATCCGTCGCCGGTGCTGCTCTTCCGCTATTCGGCGCTGCGCTTCAACAGCCACCGCATCCATTACGACCGCAAATACGCGATGGAGGTCGAAGGCGCGCCGGGGCTGATCGTGCAGTCATCGCTGCTCGGGCAGCTCCTGATCGAATTATGCCGCGAGAATGCGCCGCAGAGGCGGCTCGCCTCGATCAGCCGCATCAATCGCCAGGTCGTCCACGATATCGGCCCGATCACGCTCTGCGGCGCCCCCCGCGCCGACGGCAAATCGGCGACGGTCTGGGTGCTCGACCAAGCCGGCGCAGCCGGCGCTGTATGGTGAGGCGAATTCGCCTTTCATAGTCCGTCATTGCGAGGAGCGATAGGCGACGAAGCAATCGCATGAGCAACGACCTGCGATCGCCTACGCGATTGGCCCCTCTCGCTCCACGCTCGCAGATGACGGAATAATTTGGGCTACCTCTTCGCCTTATACGCATCGATCGCCGCGGCCGAGGCGGCGCCGGCGTCCTGGCGGAAGTCGTTGATGACCGCCGCCGTCGCTTTGTAGCTCGCGGCGCGCAGCGCGTTGGCTTTGCTGAAATGCGGCTTCACGAATTCGGCGATCAGCTCGAAGCTGCGCATGCTGCGCCGGCCAGGGCGCGAGGTCGTTGCCGAAGAGCAGCACCGCGCCGAAGCCGCCGAGCTTCTGGCGCACGCGCTCGATCTCGCGGATCGCGTCGTCGGGCGTGCCGATGATCGCGACCTGCTTCTCGATCGCGGCGGCGACGAGGTCGTCCGTGTCGCGCGGGATTGCCGGCGGCGCCGGGACGATGTCGTGCGAATAATTGTTGAATTCGCGAAAGCCCCATGCCGCATCGGCATAGGCTTTCTCGCGCGTCTCGGCGATATGCATCATCAGCGTGATGCGCCATTTGCTGCGATCGGGCGCGTGGCCGTGCTTGCGGCTCTCGGTCTCGTAGATGCCCCAATTGGCGACGTGATGATCGAGCACGGCGTCGCTCATCGGCCCGAGCGTCAAGAGCCCGAGGCCGTGCTTGCGCCGCGGCGACGACGCCGGCGGGCGAGCGGATCACCGTCACCGCCATCTCCATCATCGGCCGGGTGAAGCAGCCGACGCTGAGCTGCGCCTTGTGCAGATCGAACCAGCTCGCTTTGCGCGTGACCGTCTCGCCCTTCATCAGCGCGACGACGACGTCGAGGCTTTCCTCCATGCGGCTGCGCAGCTCGGCGACGGGAATGCCGATCATCGTCGCATCGCTCGGCAGCGCGCCGGGGCCGACGCCGAACATCGCGCGGCCGCGCGTCATATGGTCGAGCTGCGCCATCGCTTCGGCGAGCATGAAGGGGTTGTAGTAGGGCAGCGATTTCACGCCGGTGCCGAGGCGGATGTATTTCGTGCGCTGGGCCGCGGCGGCGATCATCAGCTCGGGCGCGGCGACCATCTCCATCGCGCCGGAATGATGCTCGCCATACCAGATTTCCTCGAAGCCCAGGCGGTCGAGATGCTCGGTCAGCAGCAGGTCGCGCTCGAACGCGTAGGTCGGATTGAGCCGGGCCGAATGGAACGGCGCGAAGAACAGACCGAACCGCAAAGGTTCATCGTAGACGAGCGCCATTCGTCCTCCCGCTGATTATTGGTGCAGAGCCTAGCGACCAGCCTTAGCGCGGGGCCACCAAGTGCTGCGCGACATTGATCGCGGCATCGAGGAATTGCCGCGTGCGGACGGCGCGATCGGACAAGGTGACGATCGCGTCGCCGGTCAGGATCGCGCCGAGAATACTCGCGTCGTGTGCCAATCGCCCGGCGGCGGCAGCGGCGGCAGCTTCTCCAGCGTCGGCCGCGGCCAAGGCGTGACATAGAAATAGGGCTGTGCGTAATAGCTATCGCCCGGGCACATGCCGATGCCGATCGACGGCGCGGTCCACGCCTCGCCTTTGTCGAGCGTCCAGAGCGTCGCAATATCGAAATGATGCGGCCAGCAGCGCACCGGGCTCGCCGTGCCTTGCGGCAGAGCGCCGTGGATCACGCCGAGCATGTCGTCTGCGCAGGCGAACCAATTGGCGACTGCGGCGAACTCGCCGTGCTGGGGGCCGGACACGTAGGTGGCGCCGTCGCCGACCGGATGCGCCGGGATCGCGTAGGGTAGGGTCGCGCCGCTGGCCAGCGCGAGGCCAGCCACGCCGAGAATGCGATCGAGCCAGATGCCGGCATCGGCATGGCGCGTGCCGTCGAGCGCGAATTGATCGATCACGGTCGTCTCGCGCAGCACGATCAGCGTCATCGTTCGGACCGCAAGCCCGACACGCAGTGTATCGTTGCGGCCGCGCAGCTCATGCGAGACCAGCGCGCCCTGGTCGCGGTCCCAGCCGAAATTGGATTGGGTGTCGCCGGGCATCGGCGTGAGGTTGGCGCAGGCCGTCGCGCGCGACCCATTGGACCGCATGATGAGCCTGGAGCCGCGCTTCCCAGAGCGCCTTTGGATCGATCTTGCCCAGCTGGTCCCAGGATGGGGTCATGCCGCCTCCGTGTGCATCATTTCTAGTCGCGTAAGGTGAAGCGGCGCAAGCGCCGGTCGAGTCGCTCGAAGAGCAAATCCGTCACAATGGCGAAAACACCGACGACTAGAGCGCCCTTGGATAACATAGGCGACCTTGCCGTTGACCAGCCCGCCGATGATCGGATTGCCCAGCGTGACGGCCCCGACGGTCGAGCCGATCGCCGCCGTGCCGATGTTGATGATCACCGAGATGCGGATGCCGGCGAGGATCGTCGGCGCCGCCAGCGGCAATTCGATATCGCGCAAGCGCTGGAAGCGCGTCAGCCCCATCGCCTCGCCGGCTTCGTGGACCGCCGCCGGCACGCTGCCGAGCCCGGCGAGCGTGTTCTTGAGGATCGGCAGGATGCCGTAGAGGGTCAACGCGATCATGGTCGGCGCGGGGCCGTAACCGAAAGCCGGCACGGCGAGCGCCAGGACCGCGACCGGCGGAAAGGTCTGGCCGATGGTTGCCAGTGCCTCGAGCAGCGGGCGGAATTCCACACCCCATGCGGCGCGTCGCGACGATGCCGAGGCCGACGCCGATGAGCGCGGCGGCGAGGCTCGAGAGCGCGACATATTCGGCATGAAAGAGGAACAGCGCGGGGAAGCTGTCATCGGCATAAATCGGGGGTGTCGTGGCCGGGAAGGCCGCGGCGAAGACGGGGCGCAGCAGCGGCATGCCGAGCAGTAGAAACAGCAACAGCGGCAGCAGCCAGAGCAGCGGATCGCGCAGCGCGCGCATCATGCCACCAGATCGCTCAAGCCGATCGAGCCATTTGCGCCGCCGGCGGCGTTGCGCACCGGCAGGCGGCTGGTCCGGCGCAGCACCATCTGCGACAGCGCTTCGGCGAGGCGTCGTCTCGGGTGCGATCGGCTCGCCCGCTGCGGGCTCGGGCTTCACCCGCTCGCCGACATGGCGCAGAGAGAGCAGCTTCAGGCCCAACGTGCTCCCGCCCATGAAATCGCGCACGAAATCGTCGGCCGGGCGCGTGAGCAGCTCGATCGGCGGGCCGAATTGCACGAGCTTGCCGTCGCGCAGCAGGGCGATGGTGTCGGCGAGATGCAGCGCCTCGTCGATATCATGCGTGACGAAAAGGATGGTCTTGCCGGTCGATCGATGGATGCGCGACAGCTCCGCCCGTAGCGCCTCGCGGGTGATCGGATCGAGCGCGCCGAAAGGCTCGTCCATCAGCAGGACTTCAGGATCGGCGGCGAGCGCACGCGCGACGCCGATGCGCTGCTGTTGCCCGCCCGAAAGCTGATGCGGAAATTTCGCACGAACGGTCGCGGTGTCGAGTTGGAGCAAGGCCAGCAATTCGTCGACGCGCTGCGCCACACGCTCCTCCGGCCATTTCAGCAGCCGCGGCACGGTGGCGATGTTGTCGGCGACGTTCCAATGCGGGAAGAGGCCGACCGATTGGATCGCATAGCCGATGCGACGGCGCAACGCCTCGACCGGCAGCGTCGCGATGTCCTCGCCATTGATGCGGATGCTGCCGGCGCTCGGCTCGATCAGCCGGTTGATCATGCGCAACGTCGTCGATTTGCCCGAGCCGCTCGGCCCGATGATCGCGCAGAAGGAGCCTTTCTCGACGGTGAAGCTCACATCGCTGACGCTGTCGCGCGCGCCGTAGCGCTTGACGACGTGATCGAGCTCAATCATGCGGGGCTCCTCTCAAAAAATGCGGCGAGCAGGGCGAGAACGAAATCGGCGGCGAGCGCCAGCGCGATCGTCGGCAGCGCGCCGAGCAAAACGAGATCGATGGCATATTGGCCGATGCCTTGGAAGACGAAGCTGCCGAGACCGCCGGCGCCGATCAGCGCGGCGACGATGGTCAGGCCGATCGCCTGGACGGTGACGATGCGCAGCCCGGCGATAAAGACGGGCATGCCGAGCGGCAATTCGATGCGCCACAGGATTTGCGCTGGCGTCAGCCCCATGCCGCGCGCGGCATCGATTACGCCGGCATCGACGCCGGTAATTCCGGCTTGCGTATTGCGCACCACCGGCAGCAGCGAATAAAGCACCAGCGCGATGATCGCCGGCACAGCGCCGATCCCGCCGATGCCGAGTGCAGAAAGCGGCGCGATGAGCAGCCCGAACAGCGCGACCGAAGGAATCGTCTGCAACAGATTAAGTACGCCGAAGATGCCGGCGCTGCGCAGCGGCCGGCGCGCGACATAGAGGCCGAGCGGCGCGCCGATGGCCATGGCAAGCAAAACAGCGATCGCAACGAGCAGGCAATGCCGGCCGAGCTCCGTGAGGAATTCGCCGCGCCGCGCGACGTATTCGCGGGCGATCGATAAAGCATCGAAAGTGCCGATCGAGGCGAGCGCCACGATCGCCCCGATGATGCCGACGGCGGCCGCGAGCATCAGCAGATGACCCGCGCGCAACCGCTGCAGCGCGTCGATGACGATCATCGCCAGGCAAAAGCCGCTCGCCCAAAACGCCCAGCCGAGCGAGATACGCGTCGCGGCCGGTGCCGCGGCCATCAGTGCCGCCGCGACGTGACCGGCATCGAAGATGAGCAGCAGCAGCAGGGCGGCGCTCAGGATCAAAGCGGCGATGGCCGGGCCGCGAACGGAAAGCAGCAGCAGCGCACCCGCCAGGACCGCGAGGCCAAAACTCATGCTTGCATCGGCTTGCCACAGCATGATCGGCTGGCCCGAAACCAGACGGTTCGGCGCTTTGCCGACGAAACCGCCGAGGGCGCAACACGCGATCGCCGCGAGGGTCAGCACGAACAGCACGCGGTGACGCGGCATCATTGGAGGAAGCCGTTGGCGCGCAGATATTCGGCCGCGACCGCTGCAGGCTCGTCGCCATCGGCGGCGATCTTGGCGTTGAGTTGCTGCAGCCGCTCGAGGGTGAGCGAGCGGAACACCGGATCGAGGATGCCTTCGATCTCGGGATGCTGCGCGAGCACCGCGCCGCGGATCACCGGCGCCGGCTGGTAGACGGTCTGCGCGTGCTTGTCGTCGGCGAGGAGCTGCAATTGCAGCACGGCGAGCGCGCCGTCGGTGGTGTAGGCCATCGCCGCGTTCACGCTGGAAATGCCTTCGGCCGCGGCGCGCAGGGTCGCCGAGGTGTTGCCGCCGATGAGGGCGAGAAGCTGTCCGCGCGCATAGCTTGAAGCCATAGGCCTTTTCGAAGGCCGGCAGCGCACCGGGGCTGTCGACGAATTCGGCCGAGGCGGCGAGCTTGATAATGCCGCCGCCGCTCGCATAGCGCGCGAAATCGGCGAGCGTCGTCAGATGGTTGCGCTGTCGCAACGTCGCGCCGCATCGCGATCGCCCAGCTATTGTCCGCGGGCGCAGCGGCGAGCCAGACGATATTGTTTGTCTCGCGATCGAGCTGCTTCACCAGCGCATAGGCTTGCGCCGCGTCGTGCCACGCCGGATCGTTTTCGCGCGCGAAGAAGATCGCGCCATTGCCGGTGTATTCGGGATAGAGATCGATCTGACCGGCGAGCATGGCCTGGCGCACGATCTGCGTCGGGCCGAGCTGCAGGCGGCTATCGACCGCGATGCCATGTGCACGGAGCAGCAGCATCATCACATTGCCGAGCAGCGCGCCTTCGGTGTCGATCTTCGAGGCGATGACGACCGCATCGGCGGCGACGCAAGGCGCGACGGCCGTCAGGCTCAGGAGAAAGGCGAGAGCGAGCCCGGCGAGGCGGGCGCGGATGCTCAGGGTCTCAGCCCCAAGCCGGCTGGACGATGAGCTTCGGGTCGGTGAACTTGCCGCGCTCCATCACGACCTGATTGTCGAGCAGCACGGTGCAATCGATCATCGGCGTGTCGATATGGCCCTTGGTGTCGCGCTTGCCGCCCATATCGTTGTTCGGCCCGGTCGAGAACAGGAAATTGCCCGAGAAGACGCGCGCCGCGGAATCCATGCGGTCCGGCTCGTTGCCGTGCAGGATGATGTGATCCCAGAACGCATGCGGATGCATGCCGAAGCCGAGATGCGAGACGGCGTAAGGATCGAGATCGTCCGCGCTCTTCTTGTTGCGGTCGAGCCAATGGGTGAAGGCCTTGGCGTCGACGCTGCCCTCGACCTTGCGGATGAAGCCGTCGCGGATTTCGAGCCGCACCGGCTGCTCGATCAGGCGGATATAGGGCAGGATGAAGAAATCGCCGGGCTGCAGCACCACCGTACCGTTGGCGCTGCCCTCATCGGGATAATTGGTGATGTGGCCGGCGCCCCATTGATCGACGCGGCCGGGCGCTTCGGCGAAGCCGTATTGGCTCTTCACCTTGAACTCGCCGCGTTTCCAGGTGAGATCGGTCCCGGCATCGCTCGAGAGGCGGATTTCGCGCGCATTGCCCCAGCGCTCGGCGGCATGCAGTACGGCTTCCTTGAGGCCGGGTGGCGATTGCAGCCGCGCCAACTCGTCGGGCGCGACGATGACCGAAAGGATGCGCGTCCCGGCGTCGCGCGCTTCGCGCTGCCAGCGGGCGAAATTCGGCGGCTGGAAAGTGAGGACGAGATCCGCGGCCTTCAGTGCCTCCATCAGCCCTTTGGCCGGGCCGACCTCGCGGCGCACGCGCGACGGATCGCCGACACGGTTGAGATTGATCTCGAAGATATCCGCGCCGACATCCTCGGCGGCGGCGGTTGCGGCGAGCACGTAGTCGCGGCGCGTGTTGAGATTGGTGAGGAGGATGATGGTCTCGCCCGGCTTGACCGCGCAGAGCTCGAATTCCTTGCGGAAGACGGCAGGCAGTTGCGCGGGGTTGAGCAATTGCGGGCGCATCGTGACGTTCCTCCAAACCGGCTTTCGATCATTTGACTGGATCGGTGGAAAGGCGTCAATCCAACGCAGCTAGACGTTGATTGCGCGCTGGCTGGCTTCGGAAGGCGCCCAGAACAGCACGCGGCGTTGCACGCCGCGAATCGCGCCGTTCAGCAGCAAACCCATGACCGCGAGCACGATGCAGACCGAGAAGCTGCCGGCCGTGTCCATCTGCGCGTTCATTGATAGGATTTGCACGCCGAGGCCGAGCTGCGCGCCGACGAATTCGCCGACGATCGCGCCGACCACGGCGAAGACGGCGGCAATGTCGAGCCCGGCGAAGATGAAGGGCAGGGCGCTGGGGAACTTTACCTTCCAGAAGATCTGCCAACGCGTCGCCGAGAGCGAGCGCAGCAGCTCGATGCGGTCGAGATCGACGCCGCGAAAGCCGGCCATGCTGTTGACCAGCAGCGGGAAGAAGGTGAGCAGCGCCACCATCACCACTTTCGAGGTGATGTCGTAGCCGAACCACATGATGATGATCGGCGCGATCGCGACTTTCGGCAGGCATTGAAAAGCGACGATATAAGGCCGCAGCGTCGCGTCGAGAATGCGGATCTGCGAGATCACGATGCCGAGCACGAGACCTATCGCCGAGCCGATGACGAAGCCGAGCAGCACTTCGAGCAGAGTCACGCCGCCATTCAGCCAATAGCCGCCGCGGCTGAAGGGGCTGATGGCGAAGCCTTGATAAAGCCCGAACAGCACGTTGCTGACGCGCGGCAGCATGTAGGGCGGGACCTGAAACAGCCGCACGCCCCATTCCCAGCCGAGCAGCACCAGCACGAGGAGGATCGGCGAGAGGATGATCTCGGGCCGGGCGGCGAGACGCGCGCGCCAGACGCCGCGGCGCAGCGCTTTGTCAGGTTTCAGTGCGGCGATTTCAACCATCATTTCCTCCCGCGTACGCGGCACTCAATCGAGCGTGCCTTTTTGTTGTAAGAGCCCGCGAATCTCATGCGTCAGCCTGCCGAATTCGGGCGTTGCCATGCCGTCGAGCCCGCGCGGCCGCGGCAGTGCGACCGGCAGCACCTGGGCGAGGCGGCCCGGCCGCGGCGTCATCACCAGCACCTGATCGCCGAGGAAAACGGCTTCCGAGATGCTGTGCGTCACGAGGATCACGGTCTTGCCGCTCTCCTGCCAGATGCGCTGCAGCTCGAGATTCATCTGCTCGCGCGTCATCGCGTCGAGCGCGCCGAATGGCTCGTCCATCAGCAGGATCGCTGGGTCGTGCAACAGGGCACGAGCGATCGAGGCGCGCTGCTGCATGCCGCCGCTGAGCTCTTGCGGATATTTATTGTCGAAGCCTTCGAGATGGACCATGCGCAGCAATTCCTGCGCGCGCGCCTTCGCCCTATCGCGCGGGATGCCCAGGATCTCGGCCGGTAGCATCACATTGTCGAGCACGGTGCGCCACGGCAGCAGGATCGAGCTTTGGAATACCATGCCGATATCCCTGCGCGGGCCGGCTACCTTCTGGCCGGCAATCTCAACGCTTCCGGCGCTCGGCGGGATGAGGCCGGCGAGAATCCGCAGCAGGGTGCTTTTGCCGCAGCCACTTGGTCCAACGATGGTCGCAAAGCTGCCCGCGCTGATCCCGACATTGATATCGACCAGCGCCTCGATGCGGTCCCCCTGAAGCGTGGCGAAAGTCTTGCTCAAGCCGCGGATCGCGATAAAGGGTTTGGCTTCGCGTGCTTGGCTTTGCATGACCGGCGCCGCATCGATACTCATTCCCGCCATATGCAACGGCGCGACGCGAGCGGGCAAGCCAAAAATATCGCGCCAAACCTGTACAAATCGCGGCGGCGGTTGCGGCGATCCGGCTGATGGCATAGCTTCCGCCCAAGAGAAAACGGGGAGGGGACTCATGCTCACACGGCGGCAATTCGGATGTGGCCTAGGCGCCGCGGCGGGCGGCGCGTTGATCATCCGCGACCTGCGCGATGCGCGCGGGGCCGAGCCGATCGTCGTGAAGCTTGGCAGCTCGCTCGGTCTCTACGAATTGCCGAATGCCGGCTGGATGTGCGGCCTCCATAAGAAACTCGGCTTCTATGCCGAAGAAGGTGTCGCGGTCGACTACACCAACACGGGCAATTCGGCGAACTCGTTCAACGCGCTGGTCGCTGGTTCGAGCGATTACGGGCTCGTCACCGCGACAACCATCTTGCCGTTCCTTGCGCAGAATCCGGATGCCGAGATCGTCTCCTTCTATGCGGTCATTCCGCAACCTTTCTGGTATGTCGCTGTGAAGCCCGATAGCCCGTACAAGGAGCTGAAAGATCTGAAAGGCAAATCGATCGGCATCGTCAATCTCGGCGACACCGGCTATTTCGCCGCCAAGGCGATGTTCAAAGAGCTCGGCATCGAATCCGGCGAGTGACGTGAATTGGGTGACGGTCGGCGCCGGCGGTCCTGCGGGCCAGGCGCTGGCGGGCGGGCGTGTCGATGCGCTCGCGGAATGGGATGTGCTCTATTCGGTGATCGAGAAGCTCGGCTTTCCGCTGCGCGCTTTGCCGAACACACCTGGCCAGAAACACGTCATCGGCGCAACCTATGGCACGAAGCGCGCCACCTTCGAGAAGAAGCGCGACATCTTCGCGCGCTATTTCCGCGCGGTCACGAAATCGACCATCTTTGCCTATAACAATCGCGAGGCGGCGATCCGTGTCTTTTTCGACATGTATCCGGAAGCGCTGCCGAAGGGAAAGACGCAGGAGCAGGCCATCGCCGATGGCGTTTCTGCGCTCGATGTGCGCAAGGACAAATGGTTCCCGGACAAATCCGACGCCGATCAGCGTATGGGCGCGCAATCGGAGATCGAATGGGTGAATGCGGTGAAGATCATGGAGCTATGAGGACAAGTTCAAGGATGTGAAGCCGCTCTTCACCAACGACATCATCGACGAATGCAACAAATTCGATAAGAACGCCATCGCTGACATGGCGAAGTCCTTCAAGCTCTGATGCCTTGGGATATCGCGAGTCTTTTCTCCGACGACACCGAAGAGGATCGCCGCTTTCGCGCCGAGGTGCGCGACTGGGTCGCGGCGAATGCCCCGCGCGCGCTATGTCATCGCCGCGAGCGCATCCAACCGCCCGAGCTGAAGCCGTGGCACCGCAAGCTCTTCGAGCGCGGCTGGATCGCGCCGCATTGGCCGAAAGAATATGGCGGCATGGGTGCCAGCCTGACGCAGCAGATCGTCCTCTTCGAGGAGATCGTGCGCGTCGGCGCGCCGACACCCTATCCGCACGGGCTCAATTTCATCGGCCCGATCATCATCGCCGCCGGTACCGAGGAGCAGAAGAAGCGTTTCCTGCCCGCCATCCTCTCGGGTGATGCGACCTGGTGCCAGGGCTATTCCGAGGCAGGCGCCGGGTCCGATCTCGCCAGCCTGCAGACCCGCGCCACGCTCGATGGCGATCATTTCGTCGTCAACGGCCATAAGATGTGGACGACCAACGGGCATTACGCCGATTGGATGTTCGCGCTCGTGCGTACCGATCCCGAGGCGAAGCCGCGCCATGCCGGTATCACCATGCTGCTGATCGACATGCATTCGCCCGGCATCACGGTGCGGCCGATCCAGACCTTGAAAGGCGACGCCGAATTCGCCGAGGAATTCTTCGACGATGTGCGCGTGCCGAAAGGGAACATGCTCGGCGGTCTCAACCAGGGCTGGCGCATCGCCGGCATGGTGCTGGGCGGCGAGCGCTTCACCACCGGCCATCCGCGCTATGCGCTGATCTATCTGCAGCAGGCGCGCGAGCTCGCCAAGCGCAGCGGTGCCTGGGACGATGCCGGCTTCCGCGACCGATTGACGGCGCTGGAGATCGATCTGCTCGCTTTTCTTGCCTATTACCGCCACGCGGCGAAGCTGCACGGCACAAAGGCGGCGCCGCTCTCGATCGCGCCGGTGATCAAGATCGCCGGCGGCACGCTGGCGCAGCGCAGCGCCGATCTGCTGGTGCAGGCGGCGGGCGAGGGGGGTGCCAGCGCCGAGGATATCGTCCTGGCCTCGGGCGCGGTGAATGTCGCGGCGGAGCTCTTCGAGATGCGGCGTCTTTCGGTCGGCAGCGGCACGACCGAGATCAACCGCAACATCATCTCGAAACGCGTGCTCGGCCTGCCGGATGCGGAGCGGTAAGCGCGATGGATGAGCTGCTGACCGACGAGCAGCGCCAGCTTCGCGAGAGCGCGGCCAAGCTTTGCGCCGATCGCGGCGGCGCGCGGCGCGCCCGTGCCCTGCGCGATGCGGGACGGGATATCGATACCGATGCGTGGCGCGCGATCGTCGAGGCCGGCTGGCTCGGGATGATGGTGCCGGAGAGGCATGGGGGTCTCGGTCTTGGCGCGGTCGAATTCTATATCGTTGCTGGAGCAGGCCGGCCGTCACGCGCTGATGACGCCGCTGCTCGAGACCGTTGCGACCGCCTGGCTTTTCGGCGCGCTGCGCGAGCCGCCACGAGCGCTCGCGGCGGTGCTCGATGGCGAGCGGATCATTGCGCCGGCGCTGGACGCCGATGGCTGGACCTTTCGCCGCGGCGGCTCGCTGCTGACGCGCGTCCCGGTCTTCGCCTCGGCGGCGCACGATTTCCTCGTCGAGGCCGATCGCATGCTCTGCCTGCTGGCGCATCCGAGCCATGGCCTGACGCTGACCGTCAATGTCGACGGCTCGCGCAGCGCGCGGATTACGTCGAGCGATGCGGCGGTGGTGATCGCGCGTGGCGACGAGGCGGTTACGCTCGCCGGCAGGGTCGGCGATCTCCTCGCGCTCGGCAGCGCGATCGAGCTGCTCGGCCTCTGCGAAAGCGCGCTGGCGCTGGCGCTGGAGCATGTGAAGACGCGCCGGCAATTCGGCCAGCCGCTCGGCAGTTTCCAGGCGCTGCAGCATCGCCTTGCCGATAATTTCGTCGATCTCGAGCTCAACCGCTCGTTGCTGCATCGCATCTGCCTCGCCTGGGATCGGGACGCGGTGCAGCCGGCGATGATCGCCGGCGCAAAGGCACGCGCTGCGCGGGTCGCGACCGAGATCATGCGCAACGCGCTGCAGCTTCACGGCG
The DNA here is from genome assembly GCA_963731145.1 of uncultured Alphaproteobacteria bacterium. GTDB lineage: Bacteria > Pseudomonadota > Alphaproteobacteria > ATCC43930 > CGMCC-115725 > CAIKMD01. The sequence continues at coordinate 929,330 of CAVSUX010000001.1, forward strand.
CGATCGGCTATACCGATGAGCACGATATCGGCATTTTCTGGAAACACGCGCTGGCCTTGTCGGCGCGCTACGGCAACGAGCTGACGCAGGCGGCGCGTTTCGCGCGGCTGACCGCGGAAGAGGGGTAACGTGACGATCGACTATCCGCCGATCCGCGATCTCGCGCGACATCGAGGCGATCGAGAAGACGCCGCTGGAGCAGCAGATCTTCTCCTGGGACGTGAATGATTGGATCCGGCGCGGCCTCGATCGCGATCCGGCGAAGGTCGCGCTCGAATATTTCGAGACGCCCGATCCGGCCTCGACGCCGCAATGCGTCACCTATGCCGATCTCAAAGGCCAATCGACGCGTGCGGCAAATCTCTTTCATTCGCTCGGCGTCGGCAAGGACGACGCGGTGATCGCGCTGATGCCGACCTTGCCCGAGCTTTATGTCACCATCATCGGCGGCATGGCGGCGGGCGTGATCTGCTGCCTCAACTGGATGCTGAAGCCGCCGCAGGTGCTGGAGCTGATCCGCGCCTCGCGCGCCAAGGTCGTGGTCGTGCAAGGCCCGACGCCTGGTTACGAGATTTGGGAGAATTTCCGCACCATCGCCGATCAGCTCGGCAAAGAGGTGACGGTTCTCACCGTGCCGGGCCCCGGCGGCAGCCGCATCGACGAGAGCGATTTCGCGCGGCGTCTTTCAATGCAACCCGGCGATCGGGCTGACCTTCGCGCGCACTGCCGCGCCGAGCGATATCGTTGCCTATATCCATTCCGGCGGCACGACCGATTCGCCGAAGCTGGTGAAGATCACCCATCGCGGCCTGGCCTATAAGATCTGGGTCAGCAACATGATCATGGCGCATCAGGCGGAGGACGTGATCTTCGCCGATTACCCGATCTTCCATGTCGCGGGCTTCTACAATCGCTGCGCTTCGGCGATCGCCGACGGCATGTGCATCGTCATTCCGACGGCGCTCGGCGCGCGCAACAAGGAATTCATCGCCCGCTATTGGAAATTCGTCGAGCGCTGCGGCGTGACCGTGCTCGCGGGCGTGCCGACGACGCTGTCGGTGCTGGCGAAGAACCCGCCGCAGGGCGAGAACGTCTCTTCGCTGCGGCCCTATATGCCGACCGGCTCGACCGGCATGCCGATCGAGGTGTCGCATGAGATCGAGCGCATCACCGGCGTGCGTTGCCTGCTCACCTATGGCGCGACCGAATACACCGCGAATGTGACGCAGGCGCCGCGCGACGGCGATCCGCGCTACGGCTCCGCCGGCATCCGCATTCCCTATACGCAGCTCCGCATGCGTGAAGCTCGACGAGCGCGGCGGCATCGAGCGCGATTGTGCCACGGACGAGATCGGCACGGTGATCATCAAAGGGCCGGGCGTGACGCCAGGCTATGTCGATGAGCGCTTCAACAGCGGCCTTTTCAGCCCGGATGGCTGGTTCGTCTCCGGCGATCTCGGCCGCTTCGACAAGGACGGCTATCTCTGGCTCACCGGCCGCGTCAAAGACGTGATCATCCGCGGCGGCCACAATATCGATGCCGGGCTGATCGAGGACGTGCTGCGCCGCCATCCGGCCGTGCTGCTCTGCGCCGCGGTCGCCAAGCCCGACGCCTATGCCGGCGAGCTGCCGGTCGCTTATGTCCAGCTCGTCAAAGGCAAGACGCGCGACGCCGGACGAGCTCAAGGCTTTCGTCCGCGCCGAGATCACCGAGCGCGCCGCGACGCCCGACGAAATCTTCATCGTCGATCCGCTGCCGCTGACCGATATCGGCAAGCCGAACAAGGCGGCGCTGCGCCATGACGCGGCGACGCGGACCTTCACGGCGGTGCTGGATACGCTCGTCGGCTCATCGGCCGGCATCGGCGTCGAGGTGAAGCAGGATCCGACGCATGGCACGCTGGCGATCATCAATGTCGAGAGCAAGCCGGCCGAGCGCGCGGCGATCGAGGCCAAGATCGCGCGACGCGATGAAAGCTTATACGATGCACCATCGCATCGACTGGCGGCACGGATGAACTACGAACGCATTGTCCTCGATCGCGGCGCGCGCGGCGTCGCGACGGTGACCCTCAACCGTCCCGATCGCGGCAATGCCTATGACGACGTGATGCTGCGCGAGCTGATGATCGCGCTGGCCGAGCTCGACAATGACGATGCGGTGCGCGTCGTGCTGCTGCGCGGCGCCGGCAAGCATTTCTGCGTCGGCGCCGATATCGCCTGGCATCGCGCCAATCAGGACACGCCCGAGGCGCGCGAGGCCGGGCCGAAGCTGATCGACATGCTGCTGGCGCTCGACCGGCTGTCGAAGCCGACCATCGCCGTGCTGCATGGCGCGGCGGTCGGCGGCGGGCTTGCCGTGCCGCTCTGCTGCGATGTCGCTTTTGCCGACGACCGACGCGCTGTTCTCGATCCCGGAGGTGCGCATCGGCCTGATGCCGGGGCCGCTGGTGCCGCTCTTCCTGCGCGCGATGTCCTATCGCGCCTTCCGCCGCTACGGCCTCTCGGGCGAGCGCTTCTCGTCGGCCGAGGCGAAGGCGATGGGCCTGATCCACGACGCCGCGCCCGCCGAGCAGATCGAGGCGATGGTCGCGAAACAGGTCGAGGAATTCTTCCTCAGCGCGCCGGGTGCCATCGCCGGGCTGAAAGCGCTCGCCGCCGAGCTCGCGCCGCCGCCGATCACGCCGGAGCTACTCGAAGCGCTCGAAGAAGCCGGGCGCGGCATGCTCGAGACCGAGGAAGCGAAGGAAGGCGTCGCCTCCTTCCTCGAGAAGCGCAAGCCGCGCTGGTATCCGCAGTAGGGCGCGGCACTCAAAACGTCGTCATTGCGAGAGCCAAGGGGCCGAAGCAATCCATATGTGGACGGCCCCCGGCTTGCAAGGTCGACGAGCGGTTGTGTTGGATCGGATCGCTTGCGTCCATATGTCCGGCCTGTTGGATGCGATCGGCATATGACCGCTGGCCAAGATGGTTTTCGTGGCGGGAGTTCCACACAGAGAGGCGACGTCGCGATACGCCACTGGATTGCGCGGAGTGTCTTCCGTCTCGAACCGATCGATCCACCATCTGCTCGTTTTCTTGCAAGCGCCGGCTCAGCGAGACACGCGCCTTGTATCCCGCTGATCTCGTCAAGCCGCTGTCGGCATCGCCCCTAGCGCACGCTTGGGGTCGTAGGTCTCGCCGGTCGTCATGAGCTTCCAGACGATGCGGGCGATCTTGTTGGCAAGCGCCACGGCGACGAGCTTGGGCGGCTTGCGTTTCAAGAGGGCGAGGAGCCAGGGGGAGGCGTGACGGCTCTTACCGCGCCGCGCTTGCCAGATGACGGCAGTGGCGCCGACCACGAGCAAGCTTTCATGAGCGAAGCAATCCGGTCTTGAGACAGACTGGATTGCTTCGTCGCTATCGCTCCTCGCAATGACGATCTGGGCTTAGGGCGACACCTCTTCCAGCACGCGCTCCTTCGCCTCGATGGCGAAGAGCGTTGCGGTGAGTGCGCCGATCAGGGCGACCGTGCCGAACATCGCGAACACCAGTTGAGGCCGTAGCCGCCGATGATGAAGCCGACGGCGCCGGGGCCGATGGTCGAGCCGAGGCGCAGCCATGCCGTCGCGGTCGCGGTGCCGCGGGCACGCAGTCGCGTCGGATAAATCTCCGCCGTGTAGAGGTAGCAGAGGTTCGAGTTCGATCCGGTGAAGAAATAAGCGACCGAGGCCCAGAAGACGAGCATCTCGGCGCTGCGTCACGCCGTGGAACCAGAGATAGAGCAGCGGCAGCGCCGAGCCGATATAGGCGATGATGAACCAGGTCCTGCGCCCGGTCTTGTCGATCCAGAAGGCGACGCCGAGCGTGCCGACACAGACCGGAAGCCACGGTGATCACCCCATAGGCTGAGCGAGGTCTGCAAGGGGCAGCTTGAACTGGAAGCGATAGAGCGACGGCAGCCAGGACGAGATGCCGTAGCTGACGAAATAGGCGCAGAACCAGAGCACCCAAGCGGTGAAGGTCCGGCCGCGATAGAGCGGCGAGAACAGCTCCGACCACGGCGCGCTGACGCGCTCGGTGACCGGGATCGGCTTGACCGGCGGTAATTCGATGCCGCGCTTCTGGGTGTCGCGCTCGAGGAAGCTCACAACCTCGTCGGCCTCGGCGAGGCGGCCCTTTGTCGGCGAGCCAGCGCGCCGATTCCGGCAGCATCTGCCGCAGGACGAGGGCGAGCAGCGCGGGTACGGCGCCGACGATGAACATCGATTGCCAGCCGAAATGCGGCACCATCCACCGGCCGAGCAGCGCGGCAGCGAACAGGCCGATGCCGAAGATGCCTTCGTAGATGAGGAAGAAGAAGCCACGGCCGCGGGCTTTCGCCATCTCGCCGATATAGGCGGCGGCGACGGGAACCTCGCCGCCGAGGCCGATGCCCTCGATCGTGCGCAAGGTGAAAAGCGAGGTGAAATCGTAAGCGAAGGCGCAGGCGAGGCTGCCGAGCGCGAAGAGCGCGATGCCGAGCACCAGCGCGCGCAGCCGGCCGATGCGGTCGGCGATCCAGCCGAAGGTGAGGGCGCCGATCAATTGCCCGGCGTTGCCCGCCGAGATCAGCAGCCCGATCTGGCTTTGCTCGATATGCCAGAGGCCGATCACGACCGGCAGCACATAAGCGATGGTCAGGCTGTCATACGCGTCGAAGAATGTCGCAGTGCCGACGATGATCCTGGCTTTGACATGCCAGCCGGTGACCGGCAAGCGTTCGATCCGCGCGACGATGTCGGCGGCGTTGCTGCTCATGATGTAATCCCCCCTGTTCAAATCGCTCATTCCCTCTCCGCCGGTGGGGCGGAGAGGGCAGGGTGAGGTGGGGATCTTTGGTGTTGCCTCCCACCTCATCCTAAGTCCTTCTCGCGACGGCCTCAAGGTGACGGATTCGAAGTGACTTCTAGCCTTTCGGCAACGGAAACTTGTCGAGATAGGGCTTGTACTCGTCCTCGATATCGATCTGCAACGCCGCGAGCAGTCGCACCGTCGCGCAATAGCCGAGTGATGGCAACGAAGAGATCGAGCAGCCGCGGCGTATCGAGATGCTGTTGCAGCACGGCGAAAGTCTCATCCGACAGCTTGATCTCGTTGGCGAGCTCGCGTGCGGCTTTGAGGACCGCCTTGGTGAGCGGATCGAGGCTGGTCGGCCGGCCTTCGCTGTCGTCGATCAGGGCGCGGATATCGGCTTCGCTCACCCCGAAATCGAGGCCGATCTTTACATGATGCGACCATTCATAGGGCGAGCGCGCGCAATAGCCGACTTGCAGGATCGCCATCTCGCGCAGCCGCGGATCGAGCTTCGACTGGAAGCGGATATACATCGCCGTATGGCTATGGGCGCGCGCCATCTCGGGATTGTGGAAGAGCAGCCGCGTCAGGTTGATGTCGCGCATGTGCTCGCGATGCTCGGGCGCGACATCCTCTTTGTTGAGATATTTGAACCGTGCCATCCGCCCCTCCCTGGCTTGTTGCGGCCATTTGCGGCCATGCGCTTTGGTCCCGCGATACACCCAAAAAGGGCCTCTGGCAACGCGTCCGGGGCCGGTGCCGCAATTGACTTGGCGCCGACCCCTGACTAGCTTTTTGCCGTTTCGATTCAACCACAAAGCCTTGACTTTTCATAGGCGGGAGACGCGCGCATGGCGCTACAAAGCCAGCCCGGTTCTATGTCGACGACCGGCCCGATGAGGGCGTGTTCCGGGTGCATCGCGACGTCTATTCCGATCCGGAGATTTTCGAGCTCGAGATGAAATACATCTTCGAGCGCACGTGGAATTTCCTCACCATCGAATCGCAAATCCCCAAGCCGAACGATTACATCACGACCTATATCGGCCGCACGCCGGTCGTGGTGTCGCGCGACGCGAAGGGCAATATCTGCGCCTTCCTCAACACCTGCCGCCACAAGGGCGCGACGGTCTGCCGTTTCGAGAAGGGCAATTCGAAATACCACGTCTGCCTCTATCACGGCTGGGCCTATGACAGCGCGGCAAGAACATCAGCATCAAGCAGCGCGAGGTCGCGGATTATCCGGCGGCTTTCGATGCCGAGAACCACGATCTCATCCCGCTGGCGAAGCTCGCGACCTATAAGGGGCTGATCTTCGGCAGCCTCTCGCCCGAGGTGCCGCCGCTCGACGAGCATTTGGGCGATCTCAAATTCTTCATCGATCTGCACATGGACCAAGGGCCGCAGGGGATGGAGATCATCCCCGGCCGCGTCGCCTATACCTATCGCGGCAATTGGAAGATGCAGCTCGAGAACGGCCAGGATCCGTATCATGTCGATACGGCGCATGGCAGCTTCATGGCGATTGCCGAGCGCCGCCGCAAAGGCCAGGGCAATGTCGCCGCGCGCGAGCTCGACTGGCAGAAGCGCAACAACGTCCAGATCGGCTCTTACGAATTCCCGCACGGCCACAGCTCGGTCTGGCATGACGTCGCCGAGCCGGAGCGGCGCGCGGTTCATGCGACCTTCGATGAGGTCAAATCGCGCGTCGGCGAGCTGCGCGCCGAATGGATGATCAAGCAGCGCAATGCGGTCTTCTTCCCCAATTTGCAGATCGCCGATCAGATCGTGCCGATCCTGCGCACCTTCCGGCCGATCGAGTCGGGACTGACCGAGCTGCGCAGCAATGTGCTCGGCCCGATCGGCGAGCCGCCGCATCTGCGCGCCGCTCGGCTCCGGCAATTCGAGGATTTCGTCAATCCGGGCGGTTATGCGACGCCGGATGACGTGACTGTCTTCGCCGATTGCCAGGTCGGCTTTCAATCGGCCGGTGTCGATTTCCTGCAAGGCTATTCGCGCGGCATTGGCGTGATGGAGCGCGGCCCCAATGAGGAAGCGCGCGCTGCCGAGCTTCACCCGCTCACCAGCGTCAAAGGTCATCGCACGCAGAACAACGAGCTCGGCACGCATGCGCCGTTCCGCGAATGGGTGCGGCTGATGGAAGCGGGCATGGCGGGCAAGAAAGCCTACGGATGAGCGCTGCCGATGACGAGCTGATGGCAGTCGGGAGGGATCTCCTCAGCCGCGAGGCGATGTATCTCGACGAGAAGCGCTGGGATGAGTGGCTGGCGCTGTACGCCGTCGATTGCGAGTACTGGGTCCCGACCTGGACCGCCGAGGGCAATCTCACGACCAGCCCGCAAACCGAGCTGTCGCTGATCTACTACACGGCGCGCGGCGCGCTCGAGGATCGCATCGTGCGCATCCGTTCCGGTCGCTCGCCCGCGGCGCTGCCGCTGCCGCGTACCACGCATATCGTCAGCAACATCCTGCCGCTGGAGCCGCCGCAGCGCGATCGCTTGCGCCTGCGTTCGTCCTGGGCGTGCCACACCTTCTTTCCGCTGATGGATGTGAACCATACTTTCTTCGGCCGTGCCGAATACGATCTCGCGCGGCGCGATGAAGGCTGGGTGATTGCCAAGAAGAAGACCATTCTCGAAAACGATCGCATTCCGTTGCCGATCGATATCTATTGCCTGTGAATTGGTGCCTGTGAATTGGTGCTTGTGAATTCGCGCGCGGTCTTGGCACCGCGGCAAGGGGAGGGACGTGGCATTCAAGACCAGACGCATCGTCACCGGATTTGATGCCGCCGGCCGTTCGGTGGTGACCAGCGACACCGTCGTCGAATTCGATCACCGGGCCGCTTCGATGAACGCGTCGGCCGCTACGATCCCTGGTGGACGGCGGGTGCGCCGCCGGCGCTCGAAGGCCCCGATCCAACGCTGAAGCAAGGCACGACGGTGCCGCTCGCCAATGGCACGATCTTCCGCATGCTCGAAATCCCGCCCGGCAACGATACGACCAAGCACAAGACCGACACGATCGACTATTACGTCATCCTCACGGGCGAGCTCTATATGACGCTCGATGTCGGCGAGGTGCTGTGCAAAGAGGGCGATGTGATCGTGCAGCGCTCGACCAATCACGGCTGGGACAATCGCAGCGGCAAGCCGGCGATCTTCGCCGAGGTGTTGATCAACGCGACCGGCAAGGATTTGGAGATTCATTGATGAAGATCCGCCGGATCGTCACCGGGCACGATGCGAAGGCCGCTCGTTGGTCGCCGCCGATAGCCTCATTGAAGTCGCAGCCCGGCAAGATGCAGCCGGCGATCGCGATCGCCAATCTCTGGCTGAGCGCGCTGCCGCCGGCGCTCGATGGCGCCGATCCGACCCCCGGCGATTTTCCGATGCTGCCGAGCAATGGCGGCGCGGTGTTCCGCATCCTGGAGCTGCTGCCCGGCACGGCGCCGCATATGCACAAGACCGAGACCATCGATTACATCGTCGTGCTCGCCGGCACGCTCAGCATGCTGCTCGACGACGGCACCGAGCTGGCGATGAAGCCGCATGACGTGATGATCCAGCGCGCGACGGTGCATGGCTGGGCCAATCGCGGCACCGAGCCGTGCCGTTTCGCGACGGTCGTGATCGACGCGACCGGCTCAAAGAATAGCCGGCCAAGGAATAGGGGACAAGCAATGGCCGAAGCTTCCGCGATCCGAAGCCCCATCTCGACCGCCGAGCTCGAGCGCCGCTGGGGCGCGGCGCGCGCCGCGATGAAGAAAGCCGGTCTCGATGCGCTGGTGATGCAAAGCTCGGAAGATTGGATGGGCGGCTATACGCGATGGTTCACCGATACGCCGGCGACCAATGCCTATCCGCGCTCGGTGATCTTCCCGGCGGAAGGGCTGATGACGACCTGCGAGGTCGGCATTTTCGGCGGCGAGTGGAGCTATAACGGCGAGCATCCGGAATTTCGCGGCATCGGCAAGCGCGTCTCGACACCGAGCTTCAACGGCGCGGTCGATTACACCGGCCGCTACGACGCCGAGCTGATGGCGAATGAGCTGAAGCGCGACGGCTATCGCCATGTCGGCCTCGTCGGCGCCGAACGGCATGTATCACGGCTTCGCGCAGGGTCTGAAAGACTTGGCTCCCGATCTCGACTGGCAGGACGCGACCGATCTCATCGACGACCTCAAGGCGATCAAGAGCGCGGAAGAGATACGGCTCATCCGCGAGACCGCGGCGATCCAGGACGAGGTGATGGTCCAGCTACTCGATTATGTGAAGCCGGGCATGAAGGAGTACGAGGTCGCCGCCTATATGCAGTATCTCACGACGCTGCGCGGCGGCTCGCAAGGCCTCTATATCGTCATGGCGACGCCGCCCGGCCAGCCGGCTTTCGTCAAGCCGAAATACATGCAGGGCCGCACGATCGAGAAGAACGACGTCGTCGGCATCATGATCGAATGCAACGGCCCGGCCGGATTCTACACCCATCTCTTCCGCTTCGCGGTGATGGGCAAGGCGCCGCAAGAGGTGATCGACGCGCATGCGATGGTGCTCGCCGCCGAGCAGAACGTGCTCGACCGGATGAAGCCGGGCGCGTCCTGCGCCGATGTCTTCGCCGCGCATAACGACTTCATGCGCGCGCATGGCTTGCCCGAGGAGAAGCGCATTCTCTGCCACGGCCAGGGCTACGAGATGGTCGAGCGGCCGCTGATCCGCCAGGACGAGACCATGCTCGTCCGCGAGAACATGAATATCGGCCTCCACGCCGCCATGGTCGTGAACAAGAATTTCATGAGCAACACGAACAATTTCCTCATCGGCCCGAACGGGCCGGAGCGGCTGCACAAGACGCCGCAGAAGCTCTACGAGATTGCATAAATATTTATTGTTCTTTTGCCGTTGAAAATACCGCCGCGACCGCCGGATACTTTTCGCAAGTCGCAGATAAGCGACAAACGATTATCAGGGAGGCATGCCATGAAGCGCTTTGTCATTGCCATTGCCATTGTTGCATTCTCGGGCTTTGCCGCGGGGCAGGCCGTCGCCGCGGGTAAATACGATCCCGGCGCCTCGGATACCGAGATCAAGCTCGGCACGACCTGGGCCTTTTCGGGCCCGGTTTCCTCGACCAGTCCGGTCGAGCGCCAGATGGCCGGCTATTTCGCGATGATCAACGATCAGGGCGGCGTCAATGGCCGCAAGATCAATTTCATCGCGCTCGATGACGGCTATCAGCCGCCGAAGACGGTCGAGCAGACGCGCCGCCTCGTCGAGCAGGACAAGGTGCTGCTGATGTACGGCCAGATCGGCACGCCGACCAATGTCGCCGTGCGGCCTTACCTCAACAGCAAGAAGGTGCCGCAGCTCTTCGTCACCACCGGCTCGTACAGCCTGATCGATCCGAAGAAATATCCGTGGACGATGGGTTTCCAGTCGAGCTACGCGGCGGAATCCCGGGTCATCGCGAAATACATCCTGACCGAACAAGCCGAACGCCAAGATCGGCATCCTCTATCAGGACGACGATTTCGGTACCGATCATCTCCAGCCGTTTCTAGAGGCTCTGGGCGACAAGGCGGCGACGATGGTGGTGGCGAAGGTGAGCTACGCGGTGACCGATCCGACGGTCACCTCGCAGATTCTATCCTTGAAGGCCGCGGGAGCCGATACGCTCTACCTGATGGCGCAGAGCCGCGCGGCGGCCCAGGCGGTTTCCGCCGCGCGCGATCAAGGCGGCGAGAATCTGCTGTTGTTCATTCCCTACGTGGCGACGGCGAAGAGCGTGATCGGTCCGGTCGGCGACGCGAAGCTCAAAGGCCTGATGTCGACCGACAGCACCAAGGACCCGACCGATCCGGTCTGGAAGGATGATCCGGCGGCCAAAGCCTATCTGGCGTGGGTCGATAAATACGTGCCGGAGCAGGATCGGGAATCCGACCGCCCATCGCCGCTCGGCTATGTCTCGGCTCAGACCATGGTCGAAGTGCTGAAACGCGCCGGCGATGATCTGACGCGGGAAAACATCATGAAGATCGCGACCAGCCTGCATAATTTGGCGATACCGTCTGCTGCTGCCGGGCATCACGCTCAACACCAGCGAGACCGACTATTTTCCGATCCATACGCTGCAATTGAAGCGCTATGACGGCACGCGCTGGCAATTGGTCGGCCAGCCGATCGAAGGGTAAGGGGTAGAACGCGCCGCCGTGGATAATTTTCTCAATCAGTTTCTGTCCGGTCTCGCGACCGGCGGGCTTTATGCGAGCATCGCACTCGCCTTGGTGATGATCTATCAGGCGACGCATCACGTGAATTTCGCCCAGGGCGAGCTGGCGATGTTCTCGGCCTTCCTTGCCTGGACCCTGATGCAAGGCGGGTTCTCCTATTGGGCGGCGTTCTTGCTGACGCTCGTCCTTGTCCTTCATCGCCGGCGCCGCGATCGAGCGCATCATCATTCGCCCGATCGAGGACAAGCCGGTTCTGACGGTGGTGGTCGTCTTTGTCGGGCTGCTGTTCATCCTCAATAGCGTCGCCGGCTGGATTTATGGCTACGACATCAAAAGCTTCCCAAGCCCGTTCCCGGCCAATGCGTGGTATGCCAACCGTTTCATGTCGGCACATGAAGTCGGCATGATCACGGTGACGCTCGCGCTGCTCATCCTCGTCTTCGCCTTCTTCCGCTTCACGCCTTTGGGCCTCGCGATGCGCGCGGTGGCACAGAACCCGGTCTCGAGCCAGCTCGTCGGCATTCGCACCGGCTGGATCCTCGCGCTCGGCTGGGGTCTCGCCAGCGTCATCGGCGCGGTCGCCGGCATGATGGCGGCGCCGATCGTCTATCTCGATCCCAATATGATGGGCGGCATCCTGCTTTACGCCTTTGCCGCGGCTTTGCTCGGCGGTCTCACCAGCCCCTTGGGCGCGGTGATCGGCGGCTTCGTCGTCGGCGTGCTCGAGAATATCGCCGGCGCCTATATCGTCGGCACCGAGATCAAGCTCAGCGTCGCGCTGGTGATCATCGTCGGCGTGCTGCTGCTCAAACCCTCCGGGCTCTTCGGCCGCACGGTGGTGACCCGCGTATGAGCCGCAGCCAGATCAATACCGCCGGCTTCGCGGCGCTCGCCGTCGTGCTGCTCGCGCTGCCCTTCGTGCTCAGCTCTTATCACACTGTTCCAGGCGACGATGGTGATCGTCTACGCCATCGCGCTGCTCGGGCTCAATCTGCTGATCGGCTATAACGGCCAGATCTCGCTCGGCCACGGCGCGTTCTTCGCCATCGGCGCTTATACGACGGCGATCCTCGTCACCAAGCTCGGCATGCCCTATTGGGTGACGATCCCGATCTCCGGCGCGCTCTGCCTCGTCGTCGGCTTTCTCTTCGGTCTGCCGGCACTACGCCTCGAAGGCCTCTATCTCGCGCTGCCGACCTTCGCGCTCGCCGTCGCGACGCCGCAGCTCCTCAATTATCACGGCGTGGCACCGGTCACCGGCGGCGTGCAGGGCATCATGTTCGACAAGCCGGATTCGCCGCTGCTGCCGCTCGATCAGGATCAGTGGCTTTATTTCTTCTGCCTCGCCATCGCGGTCCCGCTTTATATCGTCGGCTGGAACCTGCTGCGCGCGCGCACCGGCCGCGCCATCGTCGCGATCCGCGATCACGCCATGGCGGCGGGCGCGATGGGCATCGACAACGCCTTCTATAAGACCGCGACCTTCGGCGTCAGCGCGATGTATGCCGGCATCGCCGGCGCGCTCAGCGCCATCATCACGCAATTCGTCGCGCCGGACAGCTTCCCGATCTTTCTGAGCCTCAGCTTCCTCGTCGGCATCGTGGTCGGCGGCGTCGCCTCGATCCCGGGCGCGGCGATCGGGGCGGTCTTCATCGAATTCGTGCCCAACGTCGCCAGCGAAATCTCCGACGCCGCGCCCTGGGCGGTCTATGGCGTGGTGCTGATCGCGGCGATGTATCTGATGCCGGAAGGCGTCGCCGGCGCTCTGCCGCACGCTCGGCAATCGCCTCGAGACGCGCCGATCCTGCCGCGAGGCCGGCGCCGGCAGCCGCGCCGCGCGCCTGGCTAGACGCCGGCGCGCAGCTTCGCGACTTCGCCTTCACCGCATCGAGGATACGCGCATGGCGCGGATCCTTGGCCAGCCACTCGTCGATAATCGGCTTGAAGGCGGCGTTCGATGCTTCGATCTCGGCCGGCGGCGGCTCGGTACGCGTGCGCCGCTGATCGGCTTTGAGCTTCGCCAGCAGCGCGTCGTGATGCGCGGCGACACGGCGCGCATAGTTTTGCGCATAGGCCTCGCCGCTGTGGCGGCGGATCGCTTCTTGCGCCGGCGCCGGCAGCCGATCGAGGCTGTGCTTGTTCATCAGGATCAGCAGCGGCGCGCAGCCGAGCCGCAGCAGATAGTCGTAGCTCGTGACGCGATCGACGCCGAGATCGTAAAGCGGGCCGATATGAAGCGTCGTACCGTCGATCTCGCCGCTTTCGATCGCCGCGACGATGCGGTCGCCGGGCACGATCCGAGCATCGGCGCCGAGTTGCTTCAGCATGATCTCGTCGGCGCCGTTGGCGGCGCGCAGCTTCATGTCGTTCAGATCGGCGAGGCAGGTGAGCTTCTTCGCCGCGTGCAAGCGTGAACGGCTCGGTGCAGAACGCGCCGATCACATGGAAATCGCCATAGCCGCGCAACACGCCGGCATTGACGACGCGGCTGTAGGTCAGCGTCGCCTCGGTGATGTCGCGGAACAGCCCGGGAATGCCGAAGACGAAATTGTCGGGAAAGCGCTCGGGCGTGAAGCCCGGGATGACGAAAGCCGCGTCCGCGCCGCCGCTCTCCAGCAATTGCACTTGCGTCGTCAGCAAGCCGCCGCGCGTGCCGTCGGGATGGAGCGCGATCTCGATCGCGTCGGGCGCGTCGCGCATCACCGCTTCGGCAAAGGGCTTCAGCCCGGCGGTGAAGGTCGTCGAATGCGCCGGCGCGTGAAAAGCGATGTCGAGTTTGGCGGCCGTCATTTCGCCTGCCATTTGAGCAGCGAGGTTTCGACGATGCTGATCAGATAGTCGAGCATCAACGCGAAGGCGGTCAGCAGGATCACGCCGGCGATGACCGTCTCGATATCGAACGTGCCCTCCGCTTCGAGGATGAGATAGCCGACACCGGCCGAGGAGCCGAGATATTCGCCGATCACCGCGCCGACGAAAGCCAAGCCCGACCGAGAGATGCAGGCTGGAGAACACCCAACTCAACGCCGAGGGGATATAGACGCGGTGGACAAGCTGCGCCGGCTCGCGCCCAGCATGCGCGCATTGGCGAGCAGGACCGGGCTCACTTCGCGGATGCCTTGGAACACGTTGAAGAACACGACGAAGAAGACAAGCGTTACGCCGAGCGCGACTTTCGACCAGATGCCGAGCCCGAACCACACCGCGAAGATCGGCGCCATGATGAGGCGCGGCATCGAATTGAGCCCCTTGATGAAGGGGTCGAAGATCGCCGCGAAAGTGTCGTTGAGCGCGAGCCAAAGGCCGAGGATTAGGGCCAGGCCGCAGCCGATGACGAAGGAGAGCAGGGTTTCCAGCAGCGTGATCCCGAGATGGCGGAAGATCACGCCGCTCGACGATCCAATCGACCAGCTTGTCGGCGATCACGACCGGCGAGCCGAGGAAGAAGGCGGCGATGCGCGAATGCTCGATCGCGATCTGCCACGCGATCAGCAGCACGACGATAATCGCGAGCCGGCTCAGCCAGACGATCGAACGTTGCGACATGGCTCAGGCCGCGCTCATCGTTTTGCCGCGCTCGTAGCTCTTCAGGACTTCTTCCTTGAGGATGGCCCAGATGCGGCGGTGGAGGTCGAGGTAATGCGGCGATTGCACGATCTCGGTCACGTCGCGCGGCCGCGGAATATCGACGACGAAATCGGCGACCGGCCGCGTCGCCGGGCCCGACGACATGACGACGACGCGATCGGCAAGCGAGATCGCTTCTTCGAGATCATGTGTGACGAAGAACACCGATTTGCGGTCGGCCGACCACATATCGAGCAGCTCGTTCTCCATCAATTGCCGCGTCTGGATGTCGAGCGCGCTGAACGGCTCGTCCATCAGCAGGATCTTCGGCTCCAGCACCAGCACTTGGGCGAGGGCGACGCGTTTCTTCATGCCGCCCGAAAGCTGCTTCGGATAGCGCTCGCCGAAGCCGGCAAGGCCGACGCGCTCCAGCCACGCATCGGCACGCGCTGCCGCTTCGCGCTTGGACGTGCCGCGCAGCTCCAGACCGAAGGCGACATTGCCGCGCGCCGTCAGCCAGGGCAGCAGCGCCTCGGCCTGAAACATATAGCCGGCGCGGCTGTTGATGCGCTTTGAGCGGCTCGCCGAACATCTGCACCGAGCCTTTGCTCGCGGGCAGCAGCCCTGCGGCGACATTCAGCAAGGTCGACTTGCCGCAACCGGTCGGGCCGACGATGGCAACGAATTCGCCGTCGCCGAGCGACAGATCGACATCGCGCACGGCGGTGTAAGGCTCAGCGTCTTTCGACGCAGCCGGAAAGGTGCAGGTGATGCCGCGCAGATCGAGCGCGTTGACGCCGCTCATGAAGGATCAGTCGACCGCCTGTGCCGGGAAGGCAAGCGGCGCGGAAAAGTCGCACGAGTGTCAGCATCAACGGTTCGCCCTGCCACAACACATCGCAGCCATTTTCTGTTAACCGCGACGAGCGCCGACGCATAAGCGGTTTCGCTGCCCTCCGCGGCGCTGCTGGTTACGGCATAAACCGCGCCGGCTTCGAGAGGGGCGCCCGGTCCCTCCTCGAGCGAGAGGCCGATCGCGTTCGCAGCAACGCCAGCCGGCAAATGCGCCCCGCTTCGCGTGACCGGCGAGAGCGGCCGCGAGCGCTTCCCGTGCCCGCGCCTGCGCCGCGCCGGGTCGGCGCGCGACGGTCACGGTGCCCGACGCCCAATAGCCATGGTTCTGCACGGCGATACCGGCATTGGCGGGATCGAGCACGCGCTCGTCGCTCGCCGCATCGAGCGGCAGCGGCACACCGCCGGGCGAAAGGCTCGCCATGACGCGCGCATCCTGCGCGCCCGCAGCGATGGCGGCGCGTTCGGCCGCCAGCGCGGCGCTGCGCACGCCGGCGCCCGCGCGCACCCGCGCGGCAAAGGTGTCCGCTGCCGTCGCAAGGAAGCGCGCCGCACCGCGGATCAGATTCGAGTTCGCGCGGCGATTTGCGCCGCCGCATCGCATCGAGCGCTTGATCGAGCGACAGCAGCGCGCGTGGCGCCATCGCTCTGGCGATGCCGGTATAGAGCGCCTGCGGCAGAGTGCCGAAGCCCCAGGTGGCGAGCGCATTGCCGTCGCCGACGAACTCGGCGACGTTCTTCGGCACGTTGCCGAGCGGCCGCACATCCTCGACCCAGGTCAAACGCTTCGCGATATCCATCATCTTGGGCGTTCCGGGGGCAAGAATGCGCAGCGGCCCCTCGCGCGGCACGAGCGCCAGCGTTGCCCCGAGCTTGGCCGTAAAGTCCGTGAGATAGGCCAGCGCACCGTAATTCCCCGGATGGCCATGGACGGCGAGCGCAGACGCGCCCGCCTGCGCCATCGCCGCGCGCACGCGCTCGAGCCGTCCCTCATATTCGCTGCGCGGCAGCACGCGCTCGTCCCAATCGTAGGGACCGGTGAGCAGCGTCGATTCGAGAAGTCTGCATGGGTTCAGGCCTCGATCACGCCGAGCTCGGCCCATTTCTTGCTGAGCGATTCGTAGCCCGTCGCGGTTACGCGCACCGGCTCGCCGCACAGCAGATAGCCGGTCTCCGGCAGATACTGATTGGGATGGACGACGAACACCATGTCCTCTTCGAGGATCCGTCGGATTCTCGATGGCGATGTCGCCCGGCGCCATCGAGCCCGTGCCCATGCCATGGCCGCGCCGGTTCATGTAGGGCGGCCGGTTGTATTTCTCGTAGCCGGCCTCGGTCAGCACGGCGTCGACCGCGCCGGCGACGTCCGAGACCTTGATGCCGGGACGGATGATCTCGATGCCCGCGGTCATCGCCCGCACCACCAGCGCGTATTTCTCCGCCAAGACATTCGACGGCGTGCCGACCGAGGCGCTGCGGCAGATTTGCCCGAACTGCCCGTCATAGGCGGGCGTCGATTCGGCGATGATGACGTCGCCGCGCTCGAGCGGCCGGTTGCTCGACGCACCGACGCCCTGTTGGTGCGGCCCGCCGCTCAGCATCAGGAAATTGTCGTTCGCGCCGAGCTCTCTCGCAAAGAGATTCATCTCGACCGCGAGGTCGCATTCGCGCATCCCCACGTGCCCGACGGCGAGCATGTGCTCGTGCGTCTGTTCGGCGATCGCGACGGCCTTGCGCGCGTTCTCGATCTCTTCGTCGGTCTTCGGCGCGGTGACCTCGTTCACGGCATCGTCGAAGGGCAGCGCGTCCTTGCCGACGATGTCGAGAAGCCGCACGGCGAGATCGTGCGGCAGGTGCCGAGGCCGGTGGTCGCGATGCGGCCGGGCGCGCGCTGGCGCAGCAACTCGGCGAGCGAGGCGGCGAGATCGTCGGTCGCGGTCAGCGGCAGCTCGGGGCGCCGGAGCGACGCGCGCTCGGCATCGTAGGCCGGGCGCGATGATCAGCCGCTGCGGTGCCGTCGGCGCGGAGCGACGAGCGCGCTCTCGCCGAGGCGCGATAGCCCATGAGATGCGCCGCCAGATTGATCCGCGCCAGGTGATGCTTGGCGTTCGAAAATGCGATGAGCGTGTCGACCCGCTCCGCCGCCATGCGGCGCAGCACGCGCTCGATCCGTTCGGCACGATTCATGCGGAACTCCCCCCGGTGCGGGCGCAATCCTAGCGGGTTTGCCGCGCTGTGTGTAGGTGAAGAGCCGCGACGGAACGCTTGACGACAAGCGAGCGACGCAGCGCATCAGGGTAGGTTCCTGCGCTTGCCCACCGCATCCTGCCTTGCGATACTTCGTCGAAAGCGCGCCCGTCGGCGCGTTGCTCTCGGGGAGGATCATTCGAGTCATGGCTGCTGGGCCCAATCGTATCGACGTTCACCACCATATTTCACCGCCTGGCTATATCGCCGAGCTCGATCCCAAAGGCATCCTGACCAAGGAGACGCGGGACTGGACGCCGCAACAGTCGATCGACGAGATGGATCGCGGCGGCGTGCAGGTCGCGCTCACCTCGATCACGACGCCGGGCCTGTGGTTCGGCGACGTCGCCGCGACGAAGAAGCTGACGCGGCTGTGCAATGATTACGCGGCCAAGCTGGTCTCCGACCATCCCAAGCGCTTCGGCATGTTCGTCAACCTGCCGATGCCGGATATCGACGCCAGCCTCAAGGAGATCGAATACGGTCTCGATGTGCTGAAGGCCGACGGCGTCGTGTTCTTCACCAGCTATGGCGATAAGTGGCTGGGCGATCCGGCTTTCGATCCGGTGTTCGACGAGCTCTCGCGCCGCAAGGCGGTGGTCTACACCCATCCGACGACCGCGACCTGCTGCACCAATCTGCTGACCAGCGCCGGTATCGGCGATTCGATGATCGAATACAACACCGACACGACGCGCTGCATCGCGCAGATCATCCTGACCGGCCGTGCGTCGCGTTTCTCGGGCATCAAATTCATCTGGTCGCATGGCGGCGGCACGATGCCGTACCTGCTGGTGCGCTTCACCCGCGGCTCGCGCGCGCCGCAATTCGCCAAGAATCTGCCGAACGGCTTCGTGCATGAGGCGAAGAAATTGTATTACGACACCGCCGCGTGCTATGCCCGCGCGCCGCTTCTCGCCTGCGCGAGGTGGTCGGGGTCGATCAGATCGTCTTCGGCACCGACGTGCCCTGGGGCCATTGCGACGAGATCGCGCAAGCCGTCGCCGAAAGCGGTGTCTTCAACCCGACGAGCTGAAGCAGATCGATCGCGAGAACGCGCTGCGGATCTTGCCGCAGTTCAAATAGTTGAACGTCATTGCTCGAACGTCATTGCGAGCGGAGCGAAGCAATCCAGGATTTCACGTGAGGCTCTGGATTGCTTCGTCGCCTTTCGGGCTCCTCGCAATGACGAGAGTTTAAAAAAAGCCGCAAAGGCGATATGCATAGGGGAGGGGTAGCGTGGCAACACCACAGGCGACAGCCGTCGATATCGGCGAGCTGCTGGACAAGCAGAAGCTCAGCCTCTTCCATCTCGGCACGTTTCTACTTTGCGCGCTGATCATCGTCGTCGATGCCGCCGATACCGGCTCTGCCAATGTCGCCGCGCCGGCAATCCTGCGCGCTTTCCCTGCCGAGCGCAGCGTCATGGGCTGGGTCTTCGCCTGGGGCGCGATCGGCGTGTTCTTCGGCAGCCTCATCTTCGGCTATATCGGCGACCGTCATGGCCGAAGGGTCGGTGTGATTTTGTCGGTGCTGTTCTACAGCCTGCCGGCGCTGGGCACGGCCTCTGCCGGCTCGCTGGAGCAGCTCATGATCTGGCGCTTCGTCACCGGCCTCGGGATCGGCGGCGCCATACCCAACACCATCGCGCTGCTCAACGAAGCGGCACCGAAGCGCTTTCGCGCCAGTTTCGTCGTCTTCGCTTTTCTCGGCTATTCGATCGGCACCGGCTCGTCGGGCGCCGTCGCCGGCTGGTTCACGCCGATCTATGGCTGGATCTCGGTTTTCGTCGCCGTCGGCATCGCCGGCTCGTTGCTGGTCGTGTTGCTCTACTTCCGCCTGCCGGAATCGCTGCGCTATCTCGTCGTCACCGATCCGAACTCGCCCGTGCTGCGGCGGCGCGCGGCAAGGCTATTCCCGGATGCCGGTATCGGGCCGGACACGCGCTTTGTCCTGGTGCAGGAAGAGAGAGCCCAGAAGGTCGCGCTGCGCGAGCTGTTCGTCGGCCATCTCAAGCTGACGACGCCGCTGCTCTGGTTCAGCTATTTCGCCGAATCCTTCACCTATCTCGGCTTCACCGCCTGGCTCAGCACGATCATGGAGACGGCGGGGCTGTCGCATAGCGAGGCGGCCTTCGCTTTCTCCTATGCCGGCTTCGGCGGCATCATCGTGCTGCTCGGCATGTCGCGGCTGCTCGACCGTTTCGGGCCGACCGCGTCAGTCTTCACGGCGATCATCGGCATCAGCGGCATGCTGACCATCGGCGTGCCAGGGCTTTCGGTCGCGACCTATATGCTGCTCGCCGTCATCGCGCATGCTTTCTGCGCCGGCACACATAACTCGCTCAACAGCACGGTCGGGATGTTCTATCCGACCCGCATTCGCGGCAACGGCATCGGCTGGGCGACGGCGATGGGCCGCATCGGCGGCACCACCGGTCCGCTGGCGCTCGGCTACATCTTCTCGGCGAAGGTTTCGCTCGATACCGTGCTTTATGCCGTCGCCGGACCCGTATCTCGCCGTGATGGTGCTGAATTTCATGCTGGGCCGTATCTTTCGGCGCCAGTTCCGTACGCCTGCCGTTGCAACCGCCGGGGAATAGCATCGTGGCCGAGTTCTTCCGTATCGACGTCCATCATCACCTCTCGCCGCCGGCCTACCTCGAAGCGCTGGGCGACGCGGTCGGCCCGCCGCTGAAGATATTGGTCGCTCGCCAAATCGCTCGAGGACATGGACGAAGGCGAGGTCGCGACCGCGATCCTCTCGGTGACGCAAATCACGATGCGCATCGACGACCGCGAGAAAGTCCGCCGCCTGGCGCGCGAATGCAACGACTATTCGGCGAAGCTGGTGGCCGATCATCGTGGACGCTTCGGCATGTTCGTGGCGCTGCCGATGCCCGATGTCGACGGCTGCCTCAAGGAGATCGAATACGGTCTCGACGTGCTGAAGGCCGACGGCATCGGCCTCTACACCTCCTATCGCGACAAATGGCTCGGCGATCCGGCTTTCGATCCGATCTTCGCCGAGCTCGACCGGCGCAAGGCGGTGATCTACGTCCATCCGGCGACGCCGGATTGCTGCGTCAATCTCGTGCCGGGCATTCAGGACGCGAATATCGAATACGGCACGGATACGACGCGCGCCATCGCGCGCATGATCTTCGGCGGCGCGGCGCAGCGTTTCCCCAATGTGCGCATCATCTGGTCGCATGCCGGCGGCACGATGCCGTTCCTGATCGAGCGCTTCATGCGCACCTCGACCTTTCCGGAATGGCGCAAGAAACTGCCCGGCGGCTTCCTGCCCGAGGTACAGCGCTTCTATTACGACACGGCGCAGGCCTCGAACGCCGTCGCGCTCTCCTGCGCGCGGCAGGTGATCCCGGCGTCGCATTTCGTCTTCGGCACGGATTACCCCTATCGCGGCGCCAAGGAGCATGTCGAAGGTCTGCGCCAGTCGGGCGTCTTCGACAATTGGGAGCTGCGCGGCATCGATCGCACGAACCTCACCGGCATCCTGCCGCAATACGCGACCGACAAGCCGGTCGGCGCGACCGGGCGGCGGAGCTAGCCGCCGCTGTTTAGTCCATCGTCATTGCGAGCGCAGCGAAGCAATCCAGTTGGTCCGCAGACTGGATTGCTTCGTCGCCTTGCTCCTCGCAATGACGGGTTTGGATTGGTCGTGCGTTACTTCGCGCCGGCCAGTACCTTTTTCTTCTCGCGGTCGGCGTCGGTCTCGACTGAATCGAAGCCGTGCTTCGAGATGTCGAACCAATTGCCTTCGGGATCGCAGCCGCGATATTCGGCGTAGGGGCGGGTCGAGGGGCGCTTCTTCGGCTCCTCGATGCCGGCGGCGACGAGTTGCTCCGAAATATCGGCGACGTCGTCGACTTGCGAAGCCGAAATGGTTGAGGCCGCAGGCCGCTTCGCCTTCGAGCCGCTGCGGCAGGATGGCGAGGCTGATATAGCCGTCGGTCAGGAACCAGGCCTTTCCTTCGGTCTTGGTCGGATCGGTCTTGTGTGCGACATCCATCTTGAAGACATCGCAATAGAATTTCGCGACCTTGTCGGGATCGCGCACGAACATCGCGAGGTGACGGATTTTCGGCCGTGACATGGGTTCTCCTTTTGCGAAGCGGGATTATTTCAGGAATTTCTCGGTGATGAGCTGATCGTCGGGAAAAGCGTGGTCGATGAGCTTTAGGTCGACCAGCGATTGTTGCACCGCCGCCAGTTTCTTGCGATCGAAATGCCCGTCGGTGAAGAAGGTCGGCATTTCCATATCATAGCCCTTCGCCGCGATATCGTCCGGCAGCTTCGTTGCGGGTTGGGTAATCTTCACCGTCTCGGCTTTGTGATCCTTCATGTAGCGGATGGTCTCGAAATAGCCGGCGAGGAATTTGCGCAGTGTCTCCGGATGCTGCTCCATCATCGTGTCGCTGGCATAGACGATATTGGCGATGAAATTGGTGATCTCCTTGCCGGCATTGGCGAGGATCTTGACCTTGCCTTCACCCTCGAGTTGCAGCGAGCGCGAGGACGGGCCGATGATGCCGTCGACATTCTTGGTCAAAAGCCCGGCGACGATGCCGCTCATCGTGCCGAGATAGGCAAATTTGAACTGGTCCGGCGCGACGCCGTGCTGTCCCATGATGGTCTTCGCAATCCAACTCGTGAACGAGCCTGTCGTACTGACGGCGATGGTCTTGCCTTTGAGGTCCTCGATCTTCTTGATTCGGCCGTCGTCGGCGTTGATCACCAGCGAGAGGGCCGCGAGATCGTTGGCATAGGCGGCGACGCCTTTCTCCGGCGCGCCTTTGGTCAGGAACAGGATGTCCGAGCCGGTGCCGGTGATGACATCGAGCGCGCCCGCATCCATCGCCTGATGCATCTTGGCGCCGCCCGCGAAATCGTCGCGCTCCACCTCGAGTCCGGCTTTCTTGAAGATGCCGACGGCATTGCCGACATCGACGACCGAGAAAGAAAAGCCGGTGGCTTCGGGCGTGCCGACACGGACCTTCTCGTCAGCCTGAGATAGGCTGGCCGAGCAGGCCAGGGCGATGGCCGCGACACCGATGATCCGAGCGAACATGCTTCCTCCCAGCGTTTATTGGCTTTGCAAGGAGAATAGCGGCCGACTGCCCACTTCGCCACGATGGATGGTGGCGCGCGGCCATGGAAGAGCGTTCAGCGCGTCACCGTGCGCCAGCGCAGCAGGCGCTTCTCCGTCGTCACCAGGGCATAGTTGGTGAAGAAGCCGAGGAGGCCGAGCACGATCGTGCCGGCATAGAGCTCGGGGCTGCGGAAGCTGCGCTGCGCCATCAGGATGTTGAAGCCGAGGCCGGTTTGCGCCGCCTGCATCTCGGTGACGACGGCGAGGATGAGGGCGATCGCCAGGCTCACGCGCACGCCGGCGAAGATGTCGGGAAGCGCGTTGGGCAGCGCCACCTTCCAGATGAAGGCCATCGATTTCATGCCGCATCGCCGCCGCCATTTCGACCAGCTGCGGCGGGACGCTGCGGAAGCCGTGATAGGCGCCGAGGAGCACCGGCCAGAGCGCGCCGAAGGCGATCACAGTCACCGCCATCTTGCTGGTGAGGCCGAGGAAGAGGATCGCCGGCGGGATGATCGCCGAGGCCGGCAGCGGGCGCAGGAATTCCAAGAGCGGCTCGAGATAGGCGCGCACCGGGCCCGAGCGCGCGATGGCGCCGCCGAGCACGATGCCGGCCAGCGAGGCGAGCACCCAGCCGTAGAACATACGCAAGGCCGTCGAGGCCATCGGCTCCCACGATATCGCCGCGCTCTTCCATCGCGACGAAAGCGCGGCCCAGGTGCGGGTCGGCGAGGGGAAGAAGACCGGCGAGATCAGCCGCGCATCGGCGGCAAGCTGCCAGAGATAAATCACGGCCGCGGCGAAGATGACGGCGCCGATCTTCAGCAATATGCCGCGGCGGCTCATCATCGCGTGCGCCTCCCGGCTGATAGCGCTGCAGCCAGCGGCGATCGATCGTCAGACAGCAGAGTGTTGAACGCCCAGCCGGCGAAGCCGACCCACAGCAGCTCGGCCCACATCAGCTCAGGCCGCAGCGATTGCGCGGCGATGATCATGCCGTAGCCGAGGCCTTGCGGATTGAGCACGATCTCGACCGTCACCGCGACCACGAGCGCGACGCCGGCGCTGACGCGGATGCCGACCGCGATGCGTGCCAGCGCCGCAGGCAATACAATACGCCGCATGCGGCTAAGCGTCGGCATCTCCAAGGTCCGGCCGACTTCGAGGAGCCGCGGCTCGATGCCGCGCACAGCCGAAACGGTGACGATCAGCACCGGCCAGACGGTGGCATAGGTGATGACCAGCACCTCCATCCGCACGCCGAAGCCATAGATGAGGAGCGCCAGCGGGATCAGCGCCACCGCCGGGATCGGTCGCACCGTGTCGAGCGTCGGTCCGACGATGGCTTCGAGGATCGGCGACAAGCCGATGCAGATGCCAAGACAGATGCCGATAATACTGCCGATGGCGAGGCCCAGCAGCGCGCTCTGGAAGGTCTGCACGGTCGCGAGCAGCAGGCTGCCGTCGAGCAGCGCGTCCCAGCCGGCGACGGCGATCTCGCTCGGCTGCGACATCGTATCGGGCGGCAGGAATCCGGTTTGCGCGCCGATCTCCCACAACGCGATCAACGAGACCGGGATCAGTGCCCCACGATAACGCCCGAGTTTCATGCGATGCTTCCCCTATTAGGCCGAACTCTATTCGGCCGCTTGGGGCAGGTCGAGCGGATAGTCGGGGATGTTGGCGAGCTTGCCCTTCGGTACTTTCAGATTGAAGAGCTTCGCCGCGTTGAGGCCGAGAATGTTGCGCTTCTGCTTCTCCTTGAGGAAAGGCAGGTTGGCGATCGAGCTCGGCGGGTTGAAATCCCAATGCGGCCAATCCGACGAGAAAAGAAGCTGGCTCTCGGCATTGACCGCGTCGAACGTCGCCTCGGTGAGCTTGAGATTGCTCGTCTCGAGCGGCTGCGAGGTGAAGAACATATCGCGCATATAGTCGCTCGGGCGGCGTTTCAAGAGCGGCGCTTCCGAGCTGCGCATCAGATACTCGCTGTCGAGCCGCTGCATCAGGAACGGCACCCAGGCGAGGCCGCTCTCGATCCAGATCACTTTCAGCTTCGGGAAGCGCTCCGGCAGCCCGTTCAGGATCCAGTTGGTCATGTGCAGGATGCTGAAATGCACGAAAGAGATCGCGTGCATGCCGATGAAGCGGTTGATCTGCATCATCGACGGGTCGCCCCAGTAATAGCCGGCATGGAAGGCGAGCGGCTTGCCGGTCTCCTCGATGGCGCGATAGAGCTTCATATACTGATTGTGATGGACCGGCTTGTAGCGCGTCGCGGTGATGCAGAAGCCGATGACGCCGGGCTTGTCGCCGAATTCCTTGATCGCCTCGAGACAGGCCTCCGGCTCGCAAAACGGTAGATAGACCAGCATCTTCATGCGCGGCTGTTGCGGCAGGATGCTGGTCGGTCATCCAGCGATTGAAGGCCTTGCCCAGCACGACCTCGACGTCCGGCTGCGGATGCATGCCGAGTTGCAGCATCGGCGTCGGGAACACGATCATGGTAATCGATGCCCATCGCATCCATGGCGCGCTCGGTCAGCACGACCTGGCGATGCTTGGTCTTGTGATCGGAATTCTCGCCTTGCATGTGATCGTGCGGGATGCGGCCGAACACGTCCTGCTGGCTCATGCCCGGCGAGATGTTCAGCAGCGCCCCGGCGCCGCCGCCGGCGCGGTCGCGGAAGGAATGCGCCCAATGGCGATAGACCTCGCTGTCGATCAGATCGGTGATCTCGTTCCAGAATGCGATTTCGGTCACATGCGCGTCGACATCGACGATGAAATAGTCCCGGAGCTTCTTCGCGTCCTTCGCGGCGTGAGCGAGGATGTCGCGCGTGTCGCTGCGGGTCGTGATCGGCGGCAGCTCGCGCACCGTCGCCGGAATTTTACGTGCACCGTTCCCGCCGCCCTTGCGACCGCTGCCGTTCTTATTTGGTTGGGGCATCGTTTCCCTCAAGAAACCTTATGATTGACGTTTGGCCGGGACTTTAATTCAGCCGAGGAGCAAAGAAAAATCGATTCTGGCTCATGGGCGAGGTGGTTTCGCCAAGCCACGGTTCAGGGAACATCGGACATGAAGCGCCGGTCGAGAAGGTTGGCGTCGTAACTTTAAAAACGTCGTGCCCGGCCTTGTGCCGGGCATCCACGTCTTAGGGAAACTCGTGGATGGCCGGGACAAGCCCGGCCATGACGAAAGAGTAGGTGTGCGCTTACTTGGCGTATTTCGGCAACAGCTTCTCGGCGTTGCCGCGCTCGATCGCCTTGAGATCGGCGTCGGAGAAGCCGCATTCGCGCAGGCCCTTCACATGGTCCTCGGCGTTGCGGTAGGGGAAGTCCGTCCCGAACAGCAATTGCGAGATATCGACCAGCTTGGTGATCGACGACATCGCGAAGGGATGCGAGGCCTGCGCCGTGTCGTAGTGCCAGCGTTTCAGGTAATTGATGACGCCGTCGGGCACGCGCTCGGCGAGCTCCTTGTTGCCCAGCGGATTGCGCGTATAGCGCTCGACGATATAGGGCATCGTACCGCCGGCATGCGAGAAGATGAATTTTATGTCCTTGAAGCGATGCGCCGCGCCGCTGAAGAGGATGCGGGCGATGGCGCGCGAGGTATCGGTGGCGAATTCGATGATCGAATCGTTCACCTCGGGCATCAGCGCATTGGCCGAGCAGGTCGGCGCCATCGGATGGGTGTAGAGCACCGCCTTGCGCCGGTTGAGCTCTTCGAAAAGCGGGAAATAGTGCGGATCGCCGAGCCATTTATCGCCGATATTGGTCATCATGTTGATGCCGTCGGCTTTCAGCGAGTCGAGCGCGTATTCCATCTCCTTGAGGCTGGCCTCGACATTGAGGATCGGCAGTATCGCAAAGACGCCGAAGCGGCCGGGATGATCCTTGGCCTGCTTCGTCATGAACTCGTTCCACTCGCGCGCCTGCTTGATCGCGGCGGCCTGGTCGCTCGGCCATACGATGACCGGGTGATTGAGCGAAAGGATCGAGGTCTCAACGTCGTTCTTGTCCATGTCGTCGAGCGACATGGCGGCGGTCCAGTCCTTCATGTTCGGCGGCACCGCGCGGCGGCCGTTGGCGATCGCCGCGGTGGGCGTCGGATGATGGTGCACGTCGATGCGGAATGGCTGAGCCATCGAAATCCTCCCAAATTGTCGCGGGCGACTATAGGGCGCCGCCCAGCGGCCGCGCTATCCCGCGCGCGTCAGCGCACGTCGATATTCTCGTCCTCGAAGACGCGCTGGATCGCCGGGCGCTTGCGCATCTCATTGTTGAAGGCGGTGAAATGCGGCATCTCTTCTTTCATCGCGAAGCCGCGCTGCAGCCCCCAGGTGTACAGCACGAAGGCATAGTGATCGCAGACCGACAGTCGGTCGCCGAAGAGACAGGTCTTGCCGGCATAGAGCGTGTCGATGTCCTTCAGATAATTGTGGAAGGATTCGAGGCCGACTTTCTGCATGTTCGGATGCACCGCTTTGTCGGACGCATAGCGATAGGCGCGCCGGTAATGCGCTTGCGCCGGATGGACGGTCGAGGCGACCCAGCCGATGAAGGACAGCATCTTCGCCTCCAGCACCGGATCGTCGGTCCAAAAGCCGAAACGCTTGCCGAGATAGGGCAGGATGGCGATGTTCTCGGAAATCCACGCGCCGTTATCGATCTGGAGCACCGGCACGCGCGAATGCGGATTGACGTTTTTCTTGTATTCCTCGGTGTATTGCTCGCCGCCGGCGCAGTCGACCTTGCGGGCGATGTATTTCTCGCCGCCATCCTCGAGCACGAAATGCGGCGCCATGGAGCAAGCGCCGGGGCAATAGGCAAGCGTCAGCATGATGCGTTCCTTCTCGTCGTGTCTCGTCAGGCGTGAAGCTGGCGGCGCAGCTCGCCAAGCAGGGTCGGCAGCTCTGGCGCGCCGCGGCATGTGCCGAAGATGTAGAAATCCGGCCGCGTCACGATGATGTCGCTTTTATATTCGTCCATGAGCAGGCCGTAGCGGCCGTCGATATCGGCGAAGCCGCCTTCGCCGAGTTGCACGATTTTGCCGCCGAGCGATATCCAGAAATCGCGCTCGCCGGCGCTGAGCGCCTTCATCGGATCGCCGCCGCGCGCCAGGATGATGAAGCCGCGGCCGGCCACGTCGTCGAACTGGCCTTCGCGCTCGCCGCGGACTTTCGCTTGCGGGAACGCATCGCCGGCGCCGGGCGTGCCACTAGCCGACCAGGCCCTTCTCGAAGCCCGGTACACGGAAAGCGATGAGCTTCGCCTCGAGCGATTGATTCGTCTTCGCCGCCTGCATCGCGCGCAGCTGGTCGTCGCGGATTTTGACCTTCTCCGGATCGCGCTCGTTGACATGCAGCCCGACGCGCATGCTCTCGACGATCGTGGCGCGCGCGCTCGGGCCGCGCTCCGCCTCATAGGTGTCGAGGAAGCGGTCGTCGGCCAGGCCTTTCAGCGCCAGGCTGAGCTTCCAGGCGAGATTATGCGCGTCGCGGAAGCCGGAGCAGAGACCTTGCGCCAGGAAAGGCGGCATCTGATGCGCCGAATCGCCGGCGAGGAAGGCGCGGCCGATCGCGCCAGTGCGTCGCATAGAGCGATTGGAATTTGTACGAGGCGACGCGGATGAGCTCGAAATCTTCCGCTGTGCCGCCTTCGGGCCGGTCGAGGCGGCGCCACACGCTTTCCGGCTTCACCGCGTCTTCGGGCAATTCATCCGGGAAGATCATGAACGACCAGCGGCGGTGGTTCGGCCCCATATACAAGGTGACGCCGGGTTGCTCGGGCTCGCAGAGCTGGCGCATCGCCGGCATGTCCGGGCGGGGCCTGATCAGCTTGGCGTCGATCACCAGCCAGTTCTGGTCGAAGCCGAGATCTTCGTATTCGATGCCGAGCGCGCCGCGGATGAAGCTGTTGCCGCCATCGGCGCCGATGAGATAGCGGCCTTCGAAGCTCCGCGTCTTGCCGTCGCGGCCGTCGGTGGTGACGGTGATGCTGTTCGCGTCTTGCTTCACCGCGCGCGCCGTCTCGCCCTGGAACAGCTCGACCTTGGGCACGGCGCGCGCCGCGATATCGAGCTCTTTCTCGAAAGAGGGCTGGTAGATCGAGGTGTATTCCGGCCAGCCATGGGTCGCGAGCGGCGCGACATCGCTCGACAGCAGAATCTCGCCATGCTTGGCAAGCTCGTAGACGGGCAGGAAATGCGTATGGGGCCAGATCGCCTCGATGCAGCCGACTTCCTGGAACATGCGCAGCACGTCGTCATGGACGATGCCGACGCGCGGCAGGTTGTAGAGCGTCGTGTGGCGCTCGACCACGGCGACGCGATGGCCGGCGCGGCCCAAGAGGATCGCGGCCAGCATGCCGGTGGGCCCATATCCCACGATGACGACGTCGTACATCACGCGCCTCCTCCCTGATCTTTATCTACGTCCCGTTCGTGACGTATGCTGAACGCCTCTTATATTATCGTTATAGAGCCGTGGTGGATGGAGATTCGCGTGGAACGGAAAGCCGACCGCATCGAGCACCCGATCGAGCTTGGCGCTAGCGAGCAAGTGCAGCGCAAGCGCCTGGTGCTTCATAGCGACGATTTCGCGGCGCTGTCGCCGTTCCTGCGCCTGTCGGAAGATTGGTTCGCTGCGCCGGGCGGCTTCGAAACGCATCCGCATCGCGGCATGCAAACCGTGACGCTGGTGCTGGACGGCGCGCTCCATCACCGCGACCACACCGGCGCCGATGGCGTCCTGCGTCCCGGCGATGTGCAGTGGATGACCGCCGGCCGCGGCGTGCTGCATAGCGAGATGCCTTATGGAAGCGAACGCGCGCATACGCTGCAGCTCTGGCTCAATCTGCCGGCCAAGGCGAAGATGATTCCGGCGCGCTATGTCGATCAGCGGGCGGCGGGCGTGCCGGTGCAGCGCGACGCCGGCGTCGAGCGCCGTATCTATGCCGGCGATGTCGACGGCGTCGTCCAGCCGCATGGCAGCGAATGGCCGATGATGCTGGTCGATATTGCGATGGAGCCCGGCGCGACCTGCCGGCAAGCGATCCCGGCCGGCTATCGCGGCTTTCTTTACATGATTGCGGGCAAAGCAAAAATCGGCGCCGATGGGCGCGATATCGCCGCGCCCGATGTCGCCTGGTTCGAGCCGACACGCGGCGCCGCGTCCACAGCCAGCGATGCGATCCCCATCGTTGCCGAGGAAGCGTTCCGCGCGCTGCTCTACGCCGGCCCGCCGATCGACGAGCCGGTCGTCGCCTACGGGCCTTTCGTGATGAACTCGGTCGAGGAAATCCGCCAAGCTTTCGGCGATTATCAATCCGGCCGTCTGGTCGGCTGAGCCGATCATTGCACGAGACAGCGCTCGAAGAGGGCGAGCGTGCGCTCGCGTGCGAGCTTCGCGCTCGGCTCGTCGTAACTCGTCTCGGCGCGATGCCAGCAATTGAAGCCGTGCTCGGCCGGATAGAGATAGATCGGCAATTCGGGCTGCGCGGCTTTGAGCTTGTCGGCGACCTCGCGCGGAATCACATGATCGCGCTCGGCGAAATGCACGATCACCGGACACGCGGCCTATCCTGATATTGCTTCGCCATGTCGGTCGGGTAGTAGCAGGACGCCGCCTCGACCCCGAGCCGGCAGGCCGCCATCCAAGCGACCGAGCCGCCGAGGCAATAGCCGACTGCGCCGACCTTGAGCGGCCGCAGCGCCGCGATCGTCGCGGCGATGTCGAGCGGCAGGGTCTTCTGCCAATCGATGCCGGCGCGCAGCGCGCGGATGCGCTGGATCTCCGCGCCGTCATAGCCGAAGACGGCGCCGCGCTGCTGCCGGTCGTAGACCGAGGGCGCGATCGCGCGATAGCCGCGCGCCGCGTAATCGTCGCAGACCGAGCGGATATGCTCGTTGACGCCGTAAATTTCCTGAACGACGACGACCCCGCTCTTGGGCTTGCCCGCCGGATCGGCGCGATAGGCTTCGAAATTGTGGCCGTCTTCTGCCGTGAGGCTGATGGTCTCGCCCATCGATCTTTCTCTCTGCTGGGTATCAGCGCTTGATCGGATCGCTCTTGTCGGGATTGCGTAAACGCGAACGCTTCCTTGAAGGCCGGCCGCGCCTGGATGCGCTGCCACCAATCGGCGAGGCGCGGGCGCTTGGCGGTCGCCGACCATCTCCGGCCGTTTCAGCACTTCGATGCGATTGATGAACGGCGCCATCGCGATATCGGCGAGCGAATATTCCTTGCCGGCGATCCACGGCCCTTGCGCGAGCGCGTCGTCCATCATGCCGAGGAGATAGTCGAGCGCGGTATAGGCCGCGTTCTCCTCCGCCTCGCTCACACCGTGCTTCAGGCGATGAAGGAAGCGCGCCATGATGATCGGGTTCGGGCAATTCGCCGCGGCGCGATCGAGCTGCTCTTGCGTATAGGGCTTTTGCGCCAGGCGGACGGCATGCCGCGGGTTGTGCGAGCAGGTGTTCACGTTGTAATGCGCGATCTCTTCCGAATTGAAGATCCAGATGCGCATCTGCGCCTTGGCGTAATGGTCTTCGGGGCGCAGGCGAATGGCCGGGAAGCAATCGTCGAGATATTCGAGGATGACGTTGGACTCGATGATGATCTTGCCGTCGTGATCGAGCGCCGGGACCACGCCTTTCTGATTGATCTTGCGATAGAAGGGTTCCCAATGCTCGAAGGTGAACAGATCGATATGCTTGCTCTCGAACGGGATATTCTTCTCGGCAAGGCACAGCCGCACCTTCTGCGAGCAAACCGAACTCCAATAGTGATAGAGCGTGAGCATCGAGCGTTCCTCCTTGGCGACGGCCGCCCCGGGCGCTAGGCGGGGCGGAATGAACCGGACGCTATCGGCCCCCGCAATAAACCGAAAGTTCTTCCTTCTTCTAGTGCTATAACCAATGGGTTATGGCTGAGCCCGACCAACAATGGGAGCGCCGCATCGGCCGGCGCGTCACCCTTCGCGATCTCCATATCCTCCTGGAGGTGTCGCAGCGCGGCAGCATGGCCAAGGCCGCGAGCCATCTCGCCGTGTCGCAGCCGGCGGTCTCCAAGGCGATTGCCGATCTCGAACGCGCGGTCGGGGTGCGGCTGCTCGATCGCGGCCCCGGCGGCATCGAGCCGACGGCGTTTGGCCGCGTTCTGGTCAAGCGAGCGCTGGCGGTCTTCGACGAGTTGCGCCAGGGCATCAACGAGCTCGAATTCCTCGCCGATCCGACGACCGGCGAAGTGCGGATCGGCTGCCCGGAATCGATGGCGGCGGGCCTCGTACCCGCGGTGGTCGAGCGCTTCACCCGCGATTATCCGCGCATGGTGCTGCGCATCGCCCAGGCGCAGACGGTGACGCTCGAATTCAGCGAGCTCCGCGAGCGCAAGGTCGATCTGATGATCGGCCGCATCGCGCGGCCCTTCGACGAGGATGAGCTGTCCGCCGAGATCCTCTATGAGGAGCCGCTGCATGTCGTCGCCGGCGTGCAAAGCCGCTGGGCCAAGCGGCGCAAGCTCAGCCTCGCCGAGCTCGCCGATGCGCGCTGGATCCTGACGCCGCCGACGGAGGTGCTGAGCTCGCCGGTCGCCGCGACCTTCCACGCCCACGGCTTGGAGCCGCCGCGCGCGAATGTGCTCTCCTTCTCCTTCCATCTCCGCAATCACCTGCTGACGCATACCGATTTCGTCTCGCTGATCCCGGCCTCGATGCTGCGCTTGTTCAATGCGCGCCAGCCGGTGCTGAAGGCTTTGCCGGTCGACGCGGTCTTCGAGCCGCTGCCGGTCGCGGTCATCACGCGCAAGAACCAGACGCTGTCGCCGGAAGCGCAGCTATTCGTCGCTTGCGCGCGTGAGATCGCCGGGACGATCGCCAAGGCGCCCGAATTCAAGCAAACGGCGGTCGCGCGGCGCCGTGTGCGCTCGCCCGCCTGAGGGCGCGCGCTTTTCGTTGTCCTGCTTTTCATCGTGGGCGCCTTGGCATAGGCTTGGCGGCAACGAAGCCTGAACAGGGAGGATCGCCATGCGCCGGATCATGCTGACCGCTGCCGCCATGGTCTTCGCGCTCGCCGCTGTGGCGCGCGCCGACGCGCCGGTGCCGCTCAAGATCGGCTGGATCACCGTGCCGATTTCGCTCGCGCCGATCTTCGAAGCGAAGAAGGACGTCACGCGCCATGACGGCAAGAGCTACACGCTGGAGGCGATCCATTTCGCCGGCACCACGCCGCAGATCACGGCGCTCGCCAGCGGCGATCTCGATATCGCCGAGCTCAGCTTTTCCTCGCTCGCGTTGGCGATCCAGAACGCGCACATGACCGATTTGCGCATGATCGCCGATTCGTTGCAGGACGGCGTCAGGCCGGGCAGCTACACGGGACCGTTTGCCGTGATGAAGGACGGGTCGATCAAGAATATCGAGGATCTCAAGGGCAAAAGCGTCTCGGTCAATGTGATCGGCGCCGGTATCGATATCGGCATGCGCGCGATGTTGCGCAAGCACGGTCTCGAAGCGCAGCGCGATTACAACGTGGTCGAGGCGAATTTCGCCAATCAGGAACAACTGCTGGCCCAAGGCAAGGTCGCGATGACGACCACGGTCTCGGAGATGGTCAACGATCCGGATTTCGTGAAGGTGACGCGCTCGCTCTTCACGCTGCGCGATGCGATGGGCGGGCCGACGCAGATCCTGATGCGCGCCGCGCGCGAGGGCGACATCGCCAAGAAGCGCGCCGCCTTCGTCGATTTCTTCGAGGACGAGATCCGCGAATGGCACTGGTATCTCGATCCGAAGAACCGCGCCGAGGCGTTGAAGATCGTGTCCGATTTCAACAAGAAACCGGCCGCGTTCTACGACGGTTATATCTGGAAGGCCGACAAGGACCTCTATCACGACCCCGACGACAAGCCGAATGTCGAAGCCCTCGGCCGCAACATCAAGGCGCAGAAGGACGCCGGCTTCCTCAACATCGATATCGATGCGGCGAAGATCAGCGATCTCAGCATCGTCGAAGAAGCGGCAAAGCGCGTGAAGGGCGCCGCGGCGAAGTGACCACCGCGCTCGCTCTCGTCGTCGCGGCCTTCTATTCGGGCGCGGCGCTCTATGTGAATCTGGTCGAGCAGCCGGCGCTGCTGGCGCTCGACGATCGGGCCGCGCTCGCCGGCTGGAAGATCGCCCTGAAACGCGGCGCGGTCATTCAGGCGCCGCTGTGCGTCATCGGCTTTTTCTTGGGGCTGATCGCCTGGATCATGACCTATTCCCTCGCTGAGGCGCTCGGCGCGCTCGCGATGCTGGCCGGCATCCCGTGGACGGTCGCGATCATCCTGCCGGTCAACAAGGCGCTGCAAGCGACCACTCCAGATGTCGCCGGCGAGCGGAGCCGCGCGCAGCTGGAGCGCTGGTACTCCCTCCATTTGGTACGCACCGCGCTCGGGCTGCTGGCGCTGATCACGTTTTTCGCGGCTTTGCTGCCGATTTGAGCCAGCCGTAGCAAGAGTAGGCTAAACCTATTTTGGTCTTGGGCGATTATGCCGAACGTGACTGGTAGCCGCCCAAGCCTATACTCCCCCTGTTCGTTGCGTACTGGGGGAGTAGATGCTCGATTGGCTTCTCTCAGAGTGGAGCAAGGAGCGTCGCGTGATCAGAGACGCTCCGCTCGCGCTCGTACTTACGCTTCTAGTTGCTATCGGCGTGGCGTGGATAGGAATCGATCAGCTATATAGCCACGAAATTTCGACACAGAAGGCTACGATCGAATTTTTACAACAACAGTTAGAAACCGACAGAGCGCGAAGCCACGATCAGCAGAACACGACAGCGCCGCAGGCAAGAACGCTGAATGACGACCAGCGGCGCAATTTGATTCAGGTCTTTTCCAAGAAAAAAGCGGAGTTCCCAACGCTTTTAATTGGCGCGACGAGTGGCGATCCGCAAAGCTATGCGAGAGACTTCGCGGAAGTTTTCAACATCATCGGAATACGAGTAGGCGGAATCGCTATCGCGTACCCCTTAAAGGGCGATACGCAGGGCTTGTTCGTTGGAGTCAAAGACGTTGATCACATGCCTGCGGTGGCAAAGGATTTCATTGAAGGAATGGGGCAAGCTGGATCAGTGTGAAGCCGATGGATTATGAGAATCCCTTTTCGGACGGCAACCAATTCATGCTGATTGTCGACAAGCCGTAATTGAATTCAGCATCCCTGCATTGCCTCGCCGAAGACATCAGGATTTTTACGATTGTTGCAGCGGAACTGGAACTCTGCGACCTAGACGAAGGCGTTCTCGGATACGCTAGTCGGAATAGTCCAGGTCGGGTTCGCTCGCGATCCGGTAAAAACGTTGCTTCTCGGGCACCAGGACACGTCTGAACACGGTCCGACGCTGAACGTTGAGGTCATCTGTGTAGAGAATTTGGCCGGCGAGATGGATAGTATTCAGTCGCGCCTCAGGGAAATCTGGTCGTCGCTGGAACGCGTTTGCTTTCCAAATTGGCATCGTCTGACTTTCAGGCGGTCTAAGCATTCGTTGTTCACCGCCATCCAGAAATATTGTCCCAATATCGTCGTGCGGCTCAACACTTTGGACCAGGAAGAGTCGCTCCGTTTGTTCGTTGACGACCTCAACTCTTATCCAGCTACGGATTATCTTGCCGCGCGACTCACCGACGTTCGCAAGCGAAAAGAAAACGTTGATTGGCTGTCCTTCGACGACGGTACCAATGATTGCTTCTCGCAAGATTATTCTCGGCCGGTGCGTCGAGAGAAACTCGTGTCGGGCGATTTCTTTCTGCTTTTCTAAAATATCGGTTTGCAATCCGATCAGCGCCATTTGCCTCTCTGCGAGATTGGCCGCCTTATTCATTTCAATGGATTGAGCCTTTGCCGCCTCTGCCGCGTCTCTAGCTGCATTGGCGCTGACGCGAGCCGTTTCGTCAGCGCGGATCAAAAAGAAAATTTGCAGGAGACCAAAAACCGAGAGAGCACCCGTAAAGATCGCGAGAACCTTTGTGTAGTAGGCGACCCGTTCACTTGCCAGAATGTTGATCGCATCTAATTCGTTTTTATTTTTGGTTTCTTCCACGGCTTCTTGTTTCTTCGGTTCGAAGTATTCGACGGCAATAACCGCCGCCGCGCCCACTACCGCAATGAGCGCCACCAATGCGGCGAGCTTCAGAGCTTTCAACATATCCCAACCGCGGCTGCAAAAATGTCATCGTTTCTTCGGGTTGTTATACCGGAACTAAACCTCCGCGACGCAGAGCGCTAAATGCTTCCGGCGGACCTTGTGATGGGTGCCAAGCGATAGGTGAGGAGTAGCTGCGCCTAATCGAGCCCATCGCACTAATTTGGCTCTGGATAATGTTCTTGTTTTGTTCTAATCTGTCAACCGCGCCCTTGTGCACGAGCCTCATGGGAGGCGATTGGCCAACATGATGGGCTAAGTACCAAGGCTGCATGGAAAATAAC
This sequence comes from uncultured Alphaproteobacteria bacterium, assembly GCA_963731145.1. Taxonomy (GTDB): domain Bacteria; phylum Pseudomonadota; class Alphaproteobacteria; order ATCC43930; family CGMCC-115725; genus CAIKMD01. The sequence goes on from CAVSUX010000001.1 coordinate 965,636, forward strand.
GAAAATTACGAAACGAACCCAATTCCCGTACGTGTGGTGACGGCTTTAGGCGTTGGGGAAGATCGCCTGCCGGCCGAGCTGCTGCCAGGCCATCAGCGCGCTGCATTTCTCGGCGGCCTGATCGGCGGGCAGGCTCTTGTCCCAGAATGCGGCGATGACGCGCTTGCCGGTGATCCCGTCGGTCGCCGGCGAGACGAGCCACAGCAGCGGCGTCACCATGATGTCGGGCTGAATGAGCTTCTGCTTTTCCGCCGGCGTGAAATTGTCGCCGACGAGGCGCGTATTCACCGGCCCGCCGGGCACGAGGATGTTCACCGTGACGCCAGTGCCCTGAAGCTCCTCCGCCATGATGCAGCAATGCGCCTCGTTCGCGGCTTTGGAGCCGCCATAGGGCAGCATGCCTTTGCGCCACATCGAATCGAGGCTCGTCGTCACATTGACGACGCGGCCCCAGCGCTGCTCGACCATCGGCCCGACCGCGGCGCGCGTCATCAGGAAGGGCGCAATCGTATTCACTTCGAGGATGCGGCGGAAATCCTGCGGCTCGACCTGGCGGAAATCGCCGGTCGGCTTGGCGCCTTTGCGCACCGTGTTCGGGCCGACGCCGGCATTGTTGATGAGGATATCGAGCCCGCCGAATGTCTCGCGCGTCGCGGCGACGATGCGCCCAGCGCTCTCGTCGCGCCCGACATCGGCGGCGATGGTCTTGAGCCGGCTTTTCCCTTCGCCGGCATCGGCGGTCAGCGCGGCAAGCGAATCTTCATCGACATCGTTCGCCATGACGCTGTGCCCGGCAGCCAGCAGGCCCAGCGTCATGGCGCGGCCGATGCCATGCGCCGCGCCGGTGACGATTGCGACCTTGTCGGTGCTCGTTGCGCTCATCCTTCGGTCCTCCCGATTTCTCGCTTGCGCGGCCTGTCGCCCCATCTTGTTCAAGCGGGGCCGCTGTGACATCCTCCGCGCGCATTTGAAGAATAGCAAGGGGAGCCCGTATGGCCGCGCCGCATCGCATCGACGTTCATCATCACGTCACGCCGCCGAGCCTTCGAACCGAGAAGATGCGCGCCGGCGCGGGCGGCGGCCCGACCTATGCCTGGACCTTGGAGAAGACGCTCGATGATATGGAGAAGGGCGATGTTCGCGGCGTCGTCATCTCGATGCCCTATCCGGTCGATATCTGGCCCGATCCCAAGGATACGCGCGGCATCACCCGCGAATGGAACGACTATGTCGCCGGCTTGGTGCGCGACCATCCCGGCCGCTTCGGCCAATTCACCATGCTGCCGATCCTCGATATCGAAGGCAGCCTGCGCGAGATCGAATACACCTACGATGTGCTGAATGCCGACGGCATCAATCTGATGACCAATATCGGCGACAAATGGCTCGGCGATCCTTACTACGATCCGATCTTCGCCGAGCTCGATCGCCGCAAAGCCGTGGTATACACCCACCCCGCCGTGCCGGATTGCACCGCCGGCGTGCTGCCCGAGATCCGCGATGCGGTGATCGAATTCGGCACCGACACGACCCGCGCGATCACGCGGCTGCTGTTCAGCGGCGCGGCGCATCGCTATCCGAATATCCGCTGGATCTGGTCGCACGCCGGCGGCACCGCGCCGTTCCTGACCGAGCGGCTGGTGCGTTTTGCGCAAAACGAGAAAGGGATGAAAGAGCGCGTGCCGGAAGGCGTGCTGACCTATCTCAAGCGCTTCTATTACGACACGGCGCAGGCGGCGCATCCCTATGCGCTCGCTTCGCTGATGCGGCTCGTTGCCATTACTCAGGTCGTGTTCGGTACCGATTTCCCGTGGCGCACCGCGGCCGAAACCGCGCAGCAGCTTAAGGAATACGGCTTTTCCGCCGAGGAGCTGCGCGCGATCGACAGCGGCAATACCGAGAAGCTCCTGCCGCGCTGGGGACGCTAGATTGCGGCGGCGTCAGCCCATAGAATTGGCGGCGGCTCTCGCCAGGAGGTTTCGTCATGACCGCACCAGATAACGGGCCCGTCGCCGTCGCGCCGGAAAAAGCGCGCGGAGCGACGCTGCGGCCGATCGATATCGCTTTCGCCGATTACGATCGCACGCGGCCGCTGATCGATGGGCGCGTGAAGGCGAAAGGGCTGGAGCTGCGTGCGGCGAATAAATGGGTCGGCGATTTCTGCACGCGGCCCGTCTATGAGGAGTTCGACGCGGCCGAGATGTCGCTCTCTTGGTATGTCGCGGCGCGCGACCGCGGCGAGCCTTGCATCGCGATCCCGATCTTTCCGCTGCGCGATCCGATCCTCGCTTTCGTCTATACGCGGACAGATTCGCCGATCACCAAGCCAAGCGATCTCATCGGCAAGCGCATCGGCCTCGAAGGCTTTCGCTTCACCATCAACCTCGTGCTGCGCGGTATCTTCAAGGATCACTACGGCTTGTCGCCCGAGCAGGCGACTTGGATCACAAGCGAGGCCGAGCTCAACGACTATGTGCCGCCGGCCAACATCAAGATCGAGCTGCGCAAGGGAAAGAGCGCAGCGCAGAAGCTGAAAGACGGCGAGGTCGATGCGATCTTCGCGCCGCGGGTGCCGCGCGAATTCCAGAATCGCGAGCCGTGGATCCGCCGGCTCTTTCCCGACTGCCAGGCCGAGGTCCAGCGCCTGGCCAAAGGGCTTGGCTATATCCCGGTGAGCCATACGATCGTGATGAAGAAGGAGCTCGCCGAGCGCGAGCCCTGGATCGCGATCAGCCTCTACAATGCTTTCGTCGAGGCGCAGAAAGCCGCAGACGAATGCTGCTGGATCGAGAAGATGACGTCCTATGTCGATTCGATGCTCATCCTCGAGCAGCAAAAGGCCGCGTATGGCGATGATCCGTTCCGCCACGGTTTCGCGTCCAATCGCAAGGTGATGGAAGATTTCATCCGTTACGCGCATGAGCAGAACTACATCTCGCGGCGCATGACGCCGGAAGAGCTATTCGTGCCCGAGACGTTGGGGTTATCGTGAGGCCATCCGACAATAATCGCTTCCCCGGCGAAAGCCGGGGTCCATTTCGCAATCTCACGGGTGGATGAATGGACCCCGGCTTTCGCCGGGGAGGCCGTAAAAAAAGAGAAACGAAGTACAAAGAGAAGAGTAGGGGAACAGGGAGGCCGAGTGCCCGACGCGAAATCGAACGGCGCGCCGTTGCTGGCGATCAGCGAGCTGTCGGTCCGCTTCGGCGGCATCGTCGCGCTGAACGAAGTGTCCTTCGAGGTTGGGCGCGGGCAGATTTGCGGCCTCATCGGCCCGAACGGCGCCGGCAAGACGACGCTGTTCAATTGCCTCAGCCGCCTCTATCAGCCGGAAGCCGGCCGCATCGCTTTCGACGGCTACGAGCTTTTGCAGCAGCCGCGTCATCGCATGGCGGCGCTCGGCATCGGCCGAACTTTCCAGAATCTCGCGCTCTTCCGCAGCATGACCGTCCGTCGCAATGTCATGGTCGGAGGCCATTGCACGATCCGCGGCGGCTTCGTCGCCAACGCGCTGCGCCTGCCCCTGGTCGCGCGCGAGGAGGCGCGGCTGGCCGCGCGCACCGATGCGCTGCTTGCCGCTCTCGATCTCGAAGCGATCGCCGATGCGCCGGTACGAGGTCTGACTTTCGGGATGCAGAAACGCGTCGAGCTGGCGCGGGCGCTGGCCTGCGAGCCCAAGCTGCTGCTGCTCGACGAGCCGGCAGGCGGACTCAACAGCGAAGAGGTCGATAAGCTGCGCGCCGTCATCCTCATGGTGCGCGAGCGCTTCAAGCTCACGGTCCTGCTGGTCGAGCATCACATGAATCTGGTGATGCGCGTTTCCGACAAGGTCGTGGCGCTCGATTTCGGCCGCAAGATCGCCGACGGCACGCCGAGCGAGGTGCAGAGCGCGCCCGAAGTCATCCGGGCCTATCTCGGAGATGAAGTATGAGCGCGCTGCTCGAGATTGTGAATCTCGATGCGTCCTATGGCGAGACGCATGTGCTGCATGGCGTCAGCCTCAACGTCGAAGATCGCGGCATCACCACGCTCTTGGGTGCGAACGGCGCCGGCAAGACGACGCTGCTGCGCGCGATCTGCAACATGATGGTACGCGTGACCGGCGAGATCCGCTTTGGCGGCACGCGCCTCAACGGCAAGGCGACGGAGGCCGTCGCGCGGCTCGGCATCGCCCATGTGCCGGACGGCCGCGGCACCTTCTCGCATCTGACGGTCGAGGAGAATTTGCGCCTCGGCGCCTATACGCGGCGCGATCGTAACGGCGTCACGCAGGATTTCGCGCGCGTCTACGGCTATTTCCCGCGACTGCAGGAGCGACATAAGCAGCAGGCCGGCACGCTCTCGGGCGGCGAGCAGCAGATGCTCGCCATCGGCCGCGCGCTGATGATGCGGCCGAAGCTGCTGCTGCTCGACGAGCCGTCTTTCGGTTTGGCGCCGCTGATCGTGCGCGAGATTTTTCGCAACCTCCGCACCATCAACGAGAGCGAAGGTATGAGTATGCTACTGGTCGAGCAGAACGCGAATCTCGCGCTCGAATTGGCCGACCAGGCCTATCTGCTCGAGACCGGCTCGATCGTGATGAGCGGCGAGGCGTCGACGATCGCCGGCAACGAGACGGTACGGCGCGTTTATCTGGGTTATTGAGCGGCAAAGCCGCGCCGCCCAATTGATTCCCCCAGGCCCATGGGCAAAGATGGCGTCGCCAAAAGATAATGGGAGACGCCTTTTATGGATTTGCAGCTCGCGGGCCGTACCGCGCTGATTACCGGCGCGTCGAAGGGGATCGGTCTGGGCGTGGCGCAGACTTTTGCGGCCGAGGGCGTCAACCTCGTCCTGTCGGCGCGGTCCAAGGAACTGATGGACAAGACCGCCGACGAACTTCGCCAGAAATATAAGGTGAGGGTCGATGTCGTCGCCGCCGATCTTTCGGACCAGGCGTCGCGCGACCAACTGGTCGAGGCCCATCCCGATATCGACATCCTCATCAACAATGCCGGCGCGATTCCCGGCGGCACGATCTTCGAGGTCGACGACAAATCCTGGCGCGCCGGCTGGGATCTCAAAGTCTTCGGCTACATCAACCTGACTCGCGCCTATTTCAAGAAGATGTCGGAGCGTAAACGCGGCGTCATCATCTGCATCTGCGGCCTCGGCGGCGAGAAGCTGGAGTTCGGCTATATCGCCGGCGCGGCCGGCAATGCCTCGCTGATGGCGTTCGCGCGCGCGATGGGTGGCCGCAGCGTCGATTACGGCGTGCGCGTGCTGGCGGTCAATCCCGGTCCGGTGCTGACGGACCGCATTGCCTATCTCGGTAAGATCCGAGCCAAGCGCGAACTCGGCGACGAAACGCGCTTCATGGAAAACTTCAAGGGCATGCCGTACGGCCGGCCCGCCACCGTCGAAGAGGTGGCGCCGATGGTTGTGTTCCTCGCCTCGGATCATTCGAACTATATCAGCGGGACCGTCGTCACGATCGATGCCGGCATCGCCAACCGTAGCGCCAATTCCTGAGGTCGATTATGCCGCAAGCGAAGGCGTCCGACGGTACCGGCCTTTATTACGAGAGCCAGGGCAGCGGCCCGGCGATCATCTTCGTGCATGAGCTCGCCGGGACCTGCCATTCCTTCGATCTGCAGGTCGCGGCGTTGAAAAGCAGTTATCGCTGTATCACGTTCAACGCGCGAGGCTATCCGCCCTCCGATGTGCCGGCCACTGTCGACTCTTATTCGCAGGATATCGCCGCCGAGGATATCGGCGCAGTGCTCGATGCCGCGGGCGAGAAAGACGCGCATGTCATGGGCGTGTCGATGGGCTCGGCCGCCGCGCTGCAATTCACCATCGCGCATCCCCATCGCGTGCGCTCGGCGATCCTCTGCAGCATCGGCAGCGGCTCCGACGCCAAGCCCGACGAATACGTCGTCAATATGGAAGCGATGGCGGCGCGGGTCGAAAAGAACGGCATGGATCAGATCCGCCAGAATTTCACCACCTCGCCCGCGCGCCAAAAGTTGAAAGAAAAGAGCCCGGCCGAGTATCAGAAATTCCTCGCCGATCTCGAGCGCTTCTCGGTGCAGGGTCTGACCAACACGATGCGCGGCGTGCAGAAGCGCCGGGCGCCACTTTACGCGCATAAGGATCAGATCGCGGCGCTGCGCGTGCCGGCGCTGGTCGTGCTCGGCGGCATCGATCAGGGCTGCGAGAAGCCGAGCCATTTCCTCGCCGAGACCCTGCCAGGCGCGGGGCTCGAAATTCTGCCGAACACCGGCCACGGCGTGAACATCGAAGAGCCCGACCGCGTCAATCGCCTGGTCGCTGACTTCGTCGTCGCCGTCGAAGCGAAGAGAAAATGAAGCCCTCCGCTGTCATTCAATATCGTCATTGCGAGGGCGAGCCTAGGCGAGCCCGAAGCAATCCAGTCTTTATCGACAACTGGATTGCTTCGTCGCTGCGCTCCTCGCAATGACGGAAGATTAGGAGCCTTTTGCAATGCCGTTTCGTTCTGCCTCCTCTGCGCTTGAGTGATCTCGTCGTTCTCGATCTGACGCGGGTGCGTTCGGGTCCTACCTGCGTACGCCAATTCGCCGATTGGGGCGCGAATGTCATCAAGATCGATGCGCGCGAGGAAGGCGGCAGCGACGGTGCCGGCCCGTCGGATTTCTCCGCGCGTCACGATCCCGATTTCCAGAATCTCCATCGCAACAAGCGCGCGATGGCGCTCGATCTCAAAAACCCCGACGGCATCGCGATCTTCAAGAAGATGGTCGCGCAGGCCGATATCGTGGTCGAGAACTATCGCCCCGACGTGAAGAACCGCCTCGGCATCGATTACGAATCGCTCAAGGCGATCAACAAGCGCATCATCCTCGCTTCGATCTCGGGCTTCGGCCAGGACGGACCCTATAAGGATCGCCCCGGTGTCGATCAGATCGCGCAAGGCATGTCGGGCTTGATGTCGATCACCGGCGAAGAGGGCCGCGGCCCGATGCGCGTCGGCATCGCGGTGGGCGACGTCGCTGCCGGCATGTGCGCGGCGGTCGGCATTCTGACCGCGCTGCATGAGCGCGAGCGTTCGGGCGAGGGCCAATGGGTGCAGACCTCGCTGCTCGAGGCGTTGCTCTTCTTCCTCGATTTCCAAGGTGCGCGTTATGTGATGAAAGGCGAGGTCGCGAAGCAGGCGGGCAACAATCACCCGACCGGCGTTCCGACCGGCACCTTCAAGACGCGCGACGGCTACGTCAACATCGCGCCGACGCCGCCGATGTGGAAACGCTTCTGCAAGGCGATCGGCCGGCCCGAATGGGGCGAGAAGCCTGAATGGGCGAATCCTAAAGGTCGCCGCGGGCATCGTGAGACGATCAACGGCCTTATCAACGAGATCACCGCGAAAGAGGATACCGCGAGTCTCGTCGAAAAGATGAATACCGGCGGCATTCCCTGCGGCCCGGTCTATGGCATCGACCAGGCCTTCAACGATCCGCAGGTGAAGCATCTCGGCATCGCCAAGAAGGTGGCGTCGCGCGCCTTGGGCGATATCACGCTGATCGGCCAGCCGGTCAATTTGAGCCGCACCAAGACCACGATGGTGACGGGCGCGCCGGAATATGCCGAGCAGGCCGACGAGATCCTCGCGGAGTTCGGCTACGGCAGCAAGGACATCGAATCGTTCCGCAAGAACGGCGCGATCTAAGGAGTCAGGTTTCATGGATTTCGGCTTCACCGAAGAGCAGACGATGCTGCGCGACAGCGTGCGCAAGCTGATGGATAAGCACGCATCGCCCGACTACATCCGCGGCCTCGAGCGCGAGCAGGCATATCCTTACGAGCTCTACGACGAATGGATCAAGGCCGGGCTCCTGGCGATGCCGTTTCCCGAGGAATATGGCGGGCTCGGCGGCAACGCGATCGATCTGGCGATCGTCGCCGAAGAGATTGCCTATCGCAGCACCGATCTGTCGATGGCGCTGGGCGGCAGCATGTTCTGCGGCCTCAACCTCGTGCGCAAAGCGACCGAGGAGCAGAAGCAATATTGGCTGCCGAAGCTTCTGTCCGGCGAGATCCGCATGTCGATCTCGATGTCCGAGCCCGATGCCGGCTCCGACGTCGGGGCGATGCGCACGACCGCGGTGCGCGACGGCAATGAATGGGTGATCAACGGCCAGAAGCTCTGGGCGACCGGCGCCGCGGCCAAGAACAACGTCATCAATATGTATGTGAAGACCGATACCAAGGCGCATTACCGCCAGGGCATGTCGCTCTTCCTCGTCGACAAGGACACGCCCGGCATCGAGATGAGCAAGCTCGACATGCTCGGCCGCCGCTGCACCGGCACCTACGAGATGTTCCTGAAAGACGTGCGCGTCCCGGCCGACCGGCTCGTCGGCGGCGAAGCGGGGCTCAACAAAGGCTTCGACTTCGTGCTGTCGGGCCTGCAGGTCGAGCGCGTCGTGTCGGCTGCGGGCTCGCTGCGGCGGCGCGCGCGCCGTCGTCGATCTTGCATCGTCCTACGCCAAGGAGCGCAAGCAGTTCGGCAAGCCGATCGGCACCTTCCAGGCGATCGCGCATATGCTCGCCGATATGGAGACCGAGGTCGAAGCGGCGCGCTCGCTGATGTGGCGGGCGGCCTGGATGGTCGCGTCGGGCCAGAACGCGCTCAAAGAGATCACGATGGCGAAGCTGTTCTGCGGCGAGACCTATGCCAAGGTCGCCAATATGGGCATGCAGGTGCTCGGCGGCTACGGCTACAACAAGGAATTCGACATGGAGCGGCATTATCGCGACGCGCGCGTCGCGACCGTCGCCGCCGGCTCGTCGCAGATGCAGCGCAATCTCATCGCCAATCTGATGGGTCACAAGGTGCTGTAGCGGCCAAGCCTCGTCAGAAGGCAGCCGCGAAAAGGGGAGGGATCATGGCCGCAGCCGCGACGGTCGACGTTGCCGAAGTGCTGGAGACGCGCAAGATCGGCGCGTTCCAGCTCGGCATCTGGTTCCTCGCCTTCTTCATGCTGTTCATGGACGGCTTCGATCTCAGCGGCGCTTTGGTCGGTGCGCCGGCGCTGTTGCGCACCTTCCATGCACAACGCAGCGAGCTCGGCGTGATCTTCGGTTTGAGCGGCGTCGGCGCGCTCATCGGCACTTATCTTTACGGCTATATCATCGATTGGTACGGCCGGCGCGCGGCGGCGCTTTCGGCCGTGCTGATCTACAGCTTCGCCGCCATCGGCTGCGGTTTCATCACCGAGCTGCATCAGCTCCTTTATTGGCGCCTCGCCGCTGGGCTCGGCTTCGGCGGCATCATGCCGACGGCGATCGCTTATATCGTCGAGATGGCTCCGAAGCGCCATCGCGTCACTTTCACCATGATCGGCACGCTCGGCCTGACGCTCGGCATCTCGGCGATGGGCCAGGTCGGCGCCTGGCTGCTGCCGCTCTGGGGCTGGCAGGTCGTGTTCTTCCTGCCGGGTGCGACCGGCCTCGCGCTCGCGGTGCTGCTCTGGCTCGCGCTGCCGGAATCGCTGCGCTATCTCGCGCTGAAGAAGCCGGACGCGCCGGCGCTGCGCCGGAAGATCGCGCAGCTTGCACCCGAGATCGAGATCGGGCCGCAGACGCGTTTCGTGCTGCCGCCGCAGCCGCAGACCAAGGGCCTCGGCTTGAGGCCGCTGTTCCAGGGGCCGCAGCGCATCGCCAGCCCGCTGCTCTGGGCCGGCTATCTCGTGCAGACCATCACCTTCGCCGCGGTGACGAATTGGTACGCGGTGCTGCTCGAGAGCCTAAAGCTCACGCCGCTCCAGGCCTCGCTCACCTTCTCTTATGGCGCGCTTGCCGGTGCGCCGACGCATATCGCGACCGCCTGGTTGTTCGATCGCATCGGGCCCTATGCGGTGGTGGTGGCGCTGCTGATCGCCAGCGCCACGATGATGCTCTTGGGCATGGCGGATATCGCGCCGCTGACGATCATGATCCTCGGCGTGATCTGCTACGCCTTCTGTCAGGCGTGCCAGGGCTCGTTCAACGGCATGGTGGGCGTGTTCTATCCGACGAATATCCGCGGCAAGGGCATCGGCTATGCTTCGGGCATGGGCCGCGTTGGTATGATCATCGGGCCGATGATGACCGGCTACTTGCTCTCGGGCGCTTTCTCGGTCGGTACGACGCTGTGGATCGCGGCGGTGCCTTATGTGATCACGGCGGCGATCTGTGCCGCGCTCGGGGTTATCTATTGGCGCCGCTTCGCGGGTGGCGAAGCGGGCGCGGCGGCTATCGCGCCCGAGGCGCTGGAATCGCCAATCGACACGGCAGCCTTGAAGCTGCAAGCCTGAACAGGGGGTAGGGAGGAACAAATGGCGCAAGCTTCACTCGTCGACGTTGCCGAGCTGGTCGAAAGCCGCAAGCTCGGCAAGGTCCAAATCGGCATCTGGTTTCTCGCCTTCCTGATGGTCTTCGCCGACGGCTTCGATTTCAGCGGACCGCTCGCCGGCGCGCCGGCGATCCTGCGCGCCTTTCAGGCACAGAAGACCGAGCTCGGCTGGGTGTTCAGCCTCGGCAATTTCGGCGCGCTCCTGGGCGCATATCTCTTCGGCTACATCAACGATCGCTACGGCCGCCGCGCCGCGGCGCTCCTGGCCGTGCTCTGCTATACGCTGCCGGCGCTGGGGAGCGGCTTCGCGACCTCGCTGACGCAGCTCGGCCTCTATCGCTTCGTCGTTGGCCTTGGCGTCGGCGGCATCATGCCGACGGCGATCGCCTATCTCGTAGAGATTGCGCCGAAGCGCTTCCGCGTCACGATGGTGATGTGCGGCGTGCTCGGCTTCACCACCGGTATCGCGGTCGTCGGCCAGGTGGCCGCGTGGCTGATCCCGATCTGGGGCTGGCGGGTCGTGTTCTTCATCCCGGCTTGTGTCGGTCTCGCGCTCTGCGTCCTGCTCTATTTCGTGCTGCCGGAATCGCTGCGCTATCTCACCGTGCGCAAGCCGGACTCGGCCGAGCTGCGTCGGCGCGTGCAGAGCCTCGCGCCGGAAGCTCGAGATCGGTCCACAGACGCGCTTCACCATGCCGGTCCAGCCGAAGGCGAAGAGCATCTCGCCAAAGCCGCTGTTCCAGGGCAATCAGCGCATCGTCACGCCGCTGCTCTGGGCCGGCTATTTCTTCGAGGCGCTGACTTTCATGGCGCTGACCAATTGGTTTGCGGTGCTGATGGAGACGTTGAAGCTGACGCCGCTCCAGGCATCGCTCACCTATTCCTATGGCGCTTTCCTCGGCATCGCCTGTGTGGTCCTCGTCGCCTGGTTCTTCGACAAGCTCGGTCCCGTCGCGGTGGCTGGCGCGATCCTGATTTCGTCGGCAGGCATCATCGGGCTCGGCATCCCCGGCCTCTCGCCGACCGCGATCATGGTCCTCGGCCTGCTCTGCTTCTCATTCGCTCAGGCGTGCCAGGGTTCGTTCAATGGCATGGTTGGCGTGTTCTATCCGACGCATATCCGCGGCCAGGGCATTGGCTATGCCGGAGCGATGGGACGCCTCGCCCAGATCATCGGGCCGCTGGCGACTGCGTATCTGCTCTCGGCCGTCTTGCCGCTGCAAACGACGCTGATGATCGTCGCAACGCCGTTCCTGATCGCGGCCTGCATCTGCATCGCGCTCGACATCGTCTATAAGCGCCGCTTTGCCGGCGGCGAGGCGGCGGCCGTGGCGGCGACGCCCGATCGTCCGGTACCGGCGACCGTGGGAGCAGGGGAGTAATCGAGCGCAATGGATTGCCGCTTCACCGAAGAGCAGGTGCTGCTGCGCGATAGCGTGCAGAAGCTCATGGCGAAGCACTGCCCGCCGGCGGTGATGCGGCAAATCGATCACGAGAAGAGATACCCGTACGAGCTTTACGACGCCTGGGTCGAGGCGGGGTTGATCGCGATGCCGTTCGCTGAAGCCTATGGCGGGCTCGGCGGCGGCGCGGTCGATAGCTGCATCATCATGGAAGAGATCGCGCGCGTTAGCGCGGATCTCTCGATGATGATCGGCGGCAGCACCTTCTGTGGCCTCAATGTCCAACGCAAAGGCTCGGAAGAGCAGAAGCGGCATTGGTTGCCGAAGCTCCTCAAGGGCGAGATCAAGATGTCGATCTCGATGTCGGAGCCCGACGCCGGCTCCGATGTCGGCGCGATCCGCACGATCGCGGTGCGCGATGGCGATCACTTCGTGATCAACGGCCAGAAGCTCTGGGCGACCGGCGCCGGCGCCAAGGGCAACGTCATCAACATGTATGTCCGTACCGACCCGAAGGCGCATTACCGCCAGGGGCTGTCGCTGTTCCTGATCGACAACGACACGCCCGGGCTGGAGCTGCGCAAGCTCGACATGCTCGGCCGCTATTGCACCGGCACCTACGAGATTTTCCTCAAAGACGTGCGGGTGCCGGCGGATCGCCTGATCGGTGGCGAAAACAAGGGCTGGGACTGCGTCCTCTCCGGCTTGCAGGCCGAGCGCGTCGTCGCTGCGGCGGCGGATTGCGGCTCGGCGCTGGGTTGTGTCGAGATGGCGCTCGCCTATGCCAAGGAGCGCAAGCAATTCGGCCGGCCGATCGGCACCTTTCAGGCGATCGCGCACATGCTGGCGGACATGATGACCGAGGTGGAGGCGGCGCGGGCTCTGACCTATCGCTGCGCCGCGATGCTCGATCACGGCCAGGACGCGCTGCGCGAAATCGCCATGGCCAAGCTCAAAGCCTCCGAAGTCTATGCCCAAGTCGCCAATCAGGGCATGCAAATCTTCGGCGGCTATGGCTACAACAAGGAATTCGATATGGAGCGCCACTACCGCGACGCGCGCGTTGCGACGGTGGCGGCCGGCAGCTCGCAGATGCAGCGCAATCTCATCGCCAATCTGCTCGGGCTGAAGGCGCAATAGATCACTAGAAAGGCACAGAAATGGCAGAGCAGCTCGGCGGCAACACAGTGTTGGTGGAGTTCGATCAGGGCATCGCCTGGGTCACGCTCAACCGGCCGGAAAAACGCAACGCGATGAGCCCGGCGCTCAACAAAGAGATGACGGAAGTGCTCGAGGCGTTGGAGGTCGACGAGCGCTGCGGCGTGTTGGTGCTCACCGGCGCGGGCGATGCCTTTACCGCCGGCATGGACCTCAAGGAATTCTTCCGCGAATCCGATGTGAAGTCGCCGGAGGAATGGGGCCAGATCGCGCGCCAGGCGCAGATCTGGCAGATGCAGCGGCTCAAATCCTTCCCGAAACCGACGATCGCGATGGTCAATGGCTGGTGCTTCGGCGGCGGCTTCAATCCGATGATCTCATGCGACATCGCCATTGCCGCCGAGGAGGCGACCTTCGGCTTGTCGGAGGTGAATTGGGGTATTATCCCCGCCGGCAATGTACTGCGCTCGATCGCCTCGAAAATGCGCCACACCGACGGGCTCTATTACGCCCTGACCGGCGACACCTTCAACGGCAAGGAAGCCGCGGCGATGGGCCTCGTGAAATTCGCCGTGCCGCGCGCCGAGCTCAAAGCCAAGACGCGCGAGCTCGCGGTGAAGCTGCTGGCCAAGAACCGCGCGGCGGTGCGCGCGATCAAGAGTGCCTGGCGCAAGCAGGAGGAGATGTCGTGGGATGCGTCGGAGGATTATCTCATGGCAAAGCTCGACCAGCTTCGGCTGACCGATCCCGAGAAAGGCCGCGCGCAGGGCATGAAGCAATTCCTCGACGAGAAGACCTATCGCCCCGGCCTCGGCCAATATGAGCGCAAGGAATAGTTTCATGCAGCGCAGTACCGATCGGATCGTCACCACGCATGTCGGCAGCCTGCCGCGGCCGCCGGAAGTCGTCGCGCTCTTGAAGCGCCGCGACCGCGACGAAGCTGTCGACCCCGCGGCGTTCGAGAGCGCGATTGCCCGCGCGGTCAACGACGTCGTCGCGCGCCAAGTCGCGGTCGGCATCGATATCGTCAATGACGGCGAGGCGAGCAAGGCGTCCTACGCGACTTATATCCAGCAGCGCCTGACCGGCTTCGGCGATGTCGACAAGTCGAAATGGCCGGTCGAGAAGAGCCCCGACCGCGCCGCCTTTCCCGAATACTACGCGCGGCCGGGCGCAACCTCCGGGCCGGAATCGCGGCGGCTGCTCGCTTGCGTCGGACCGGTCGAGGTCAAGGACCGCAGCTTGGTCGAGCGCGATATCGCTCATATGAAGGCGGCGGCCGCGGCTGCGGGCGCGAAGAGCGTTTTCATGAGCGCGGCTTCGCCGGGTGTGGTGTCGCGCTTCCATCCGAATTTCCATTACAAAGACAGCGCCGATTATCGCACCGCCGTCGGCGCGGCGATGCGCGAGGAATACGAGGCGATCGCCAATGCCGGCTTCATCCTGCAGCTCGATTGCCCCGATCTGGCGTCCGGCCGGATGAGCGTGTTCTCGACGGTCAGCGACGAGGAATTCGTCCGCCAATGCCATATCAGCATCGAGATCCTGAACGACGCGTTGAAAAACGTGCCGGCGAACCAGGTGCGGCTGCATCTCTGCTGGGGCAATTACGAAGGCCCCCATGTGCACGACGTGCCGCTTGAGACGATCCTCCCGGCGGTGTTGAAAGCCAAAGCCGCGGTCATCTCTTTTGAAGGCGCTAATCCGCGCCACGCTCATGAATGGGAGCTGTGGAAGCGGGTCAAGCTGCCCGACAGCATGGCGCTGATGCCGGGCGTGATCGACACCACGACCAATTTCGTCGAGCATCCCGAGCTCGTCGCGCAACGCATTTGCAATTACGCCGATTGCGTCGGCCGCGAGCAGGTGATTGCCGCTGTCGATTGCGGCTTCGAGACCTTCGCCGGCGGCAGCGCGCGCGTCGACAGCCGCGTCGCCTATGCGAAGCTCGAAGCTCTGGCTGAAGGCGCGCGCATCGCGACCAAGAAACTCTGGGGCCGTGCCTACCGCCGATGAGTGAAGCACCGGAGCGTAAGGCCATCGACCGGCTCTTGCGGCCGCGCTCCATCGCGATTGTCGGCGCCTCGGCCGAGCCGGGAGCGCCCGGGGCGCGCGTTCTCGCCAATCTCGAAGCGCTCGGTTTCCCCGGCGCGATTCATCTCGTCACGCGCCGCGTGACCGAGATCAACGGCCGGCGCTGCGTACCGACCATCGCCGATCTGCCGCCGGGCATCGACGCCGCGGTGCTGATCGTGCCGGAAGCGGCCGTCGCGGATGCGATTGGCGGCTGCATCGAGCGCGGCATCGGCGGCATCTCGCTTTTCACGGCGGGATTCGCCGAAACCGGCGAGGAAGGCCGCGCCAAGCAGGAAAAGATCGCCGCGCTGGCGCGCGCGGCCGGCCTTGCGCTCGAAGGGCCCAATTGCATGGGCTTTTCCAATTTCGTCGATCGCGTCTCGGTGTCTTTCGGCGCCGTCGAAACGGGCATCATCGCCGCGGGCCCGCATGGCGCGGCGGTGATCGCGCAAAGCGGCGCGATGATGGGCAACATCGCTTCGGCGCTCGGTGCCAAGGGCGTCGCGGTCAATTATACGATCTCGACCGGCAACGAAGCCGTCACCAGCGCCGAGGATTTTCTCGACGCCGTGCTCGATGATCCCCAGACGCGGCTCTTCGTGCTATTCCTCGAGCAGATCCGCATGCCGGCGCGTTTCCTCGAACTCGTCGCGCGGGCGCGCCAGCTCGGGAAGCCGGTGGTGTTGATGCATCCGGGCAACACCGAGCGAGCACGCGAATCCGCACGCTCGCATACCGGCGCGCTCGCCGGCGATCACGCGGTGATGCAGACCGTGCTGCGCCATGCCGGCGTGGTGCAGGTCGAGACCATGGACGAGCTGATCGACACAGCCACGCTGCTCGCGCGCTGGCCGCAAGGCGCGACCAAAGGCGCGGCGATCGTCAGCAATTCCGGCGCGGTGCGCGGCATCGCGCTCGATTTCTGCAAAGACATCGGGTTCGATGTGCCGAAGCTGAGCGCCGCGACCGAAATGGCGCTGCAGGCCCATCGTGCCGAGCTATGTGCCGGTCGACAATCCGCTCGATCTCGCCACCGCCGGCATGGGGCAGGGCGATATCTATGGCAAGACCGCACGCATCATGTTGGCGGACGAGAATGTCGGCTGCGCCGTCTTGGCGATGGTGCCGGGTACGCCGGCGCTGCAAATGGCGAAAGCCAATTCGCTGGTGCCGCTGGTCAAGGAAGAGACGCAGCCGGTCGCTTTCGTGATCATGGGCGACGAGGTACCGCTGACGCCGGAGTTCACCAAGCGGATCGTCGACAGCCGCATCCCGTTTTTCCGCTCGCCCGATCGCGCGATGCGGGCGATGGCGCATCTCTATCATTATGGGCGGCGATTGCAGCGGCTGGGCGACATGCACGCGCCGGCTGCGCCGGTGGTGTCGTTGCCTGGCCACGGCGCGATTTCCGAGCATCGCGCCAAGGACCTCCTGCGCGCCGCCGGAATTGCGGTGCCGCAAGGCGCGCTGGCGCCGAACATCATCCAGGCGCGCGCTATCGCCGCCCGTCTCGGCTATCCCGTCGCGCTGAAAATCCAATCGGCGGATATCCCGCATAAGAGCGATGTCGGCGGCGTCGTGCTCGGCATCCTCACGCCTGATGCGCTCGATCACGTCTGGGAGCAGATGGAAACACGCATTGCCGCTTCGTGCCCGAACCGCCAAGATCGAGGGCGTGCTGGTCGAGCGCATGGCGTCGCCCGGCTTCGAGATGATCCTCGGCGCGCGGCGCGATCGCGATTGGGGACCGATCGTCATGGTCGGCCTCGGCGGCATCTGGACCGAGGCGCTGGAGGATGTGCGGCTCTTCCCGGCTGGGTTGCCGCGCGAGGCGATCATCGAAGAAATCCGCGCGCTCAAAGGTGCGCGGGTCCTGGCCGGTATCCGCGGTTCGCCGCCGCTCGATGTCGCGGCGCTCGCCGAGACCGCGGCGAAGCTCGGCGCGTTGATGCTGGCGCATCCCGCACTCGACGAGATCGAGATCAATCCGCTGATCGTGCGGCCGCACGGCGCGGGTGTCCTCGCGCTCGACGCTTTGATGCATGCGCGCTAGAAAGCGCCCCGGCGCTGTTGGGGACAAAATCAGGTTATGAGCGATCCGAGGCATCGGCTGCGCATCGCCGTCGATATCGGCGGCACTTTCACCGATCTCGCGGCGTTCGACGAAACGGGCGCCATGCTCACCTTCGGCAAGGCGCTTTCGACCCATAACGCGCTGGCCGAGGGCATCCGAGATGCGCTCGATGGCGCGAAGACCGATGTCGCGGAGGCTTATCTCTTCCTCCATGGCACGACCATCGCCATCAACACGCTACTGGAGCGCACCGGCGCGCAGACGGCGCTATTGATCACGCAGGGCTTTCGCGACATCTACGAGATCGGCCGCATCAACCGGCCGGATGCTTACAATCTCTTCTTCGGCAAGCACGAGCCGCTGGTGAAGCGGTCCTGGCGCTTCGAGGTTGAGGAACGGATGCTGGCCGACGGTTCGGTCCATGTGCCGCTCGATGAAGCGAAAGTACGGGCCGTCGCGCGCGATCTCAAAGCCCGCGGAGTCGAAGCTGTCGCGATTCTGCTACTTCATTCCTATCGCAATCCGGCGCATGAGCAGCAGGTCGAAGCGCTGGTGCGCGAAGAGATCCCCGGCGTCTTCGTCTCGTCCTCGCATCGCTTATCGCAGGAATATCGCGAATTCGAGCGCGCCTCGACCGTCGCCGCCAATGCCTATATCGGCCCGCGCGTCGACCGTTATCTCGGCGAGCTCGACCGGCAATTGCGTGCCGATCGTTTCGGTGGCGAGTTCTATGTCGTGCAATCGACGGGCGGCCTTTTCCCGGTCGACGAGGCGCGGCGCGAATGCGTCCGCATGCTGGAATCGGGACCGGCCGCTGGCGTCATCGGCGCGCAGGCCATCTGCCATCAGCTCGGCCTGCGCGATGCCATCGCTTTCGATATGGGCGGCACCACCGCGAAGGCCGGCGTCATCAGCGATGGCCGGCCGCTGACGACCGGCGCGGCGCTTATTGGCGGCTATGAGCGGGCGCTGCCGATCCAAATTCCAATGATGGATATTTTCGAGGTTGGCACCGGCGGTGGCAGTATCGCGCGATTGGCGGAGGGCAAGGCGCTGCGCGTCGGCCCCCAAAGCGCCGGCTCGATGCCGGGGCCGGCTTGCTATGGCCGCGGCGGCACCGAACCCACCGTCACCGATGCCAATCTGCTGCTCGGCCGGCTCGATCCCGAACATTTTCTCGGCGGCACCATGGCGCTCGATCGCGAGGCCGCTCTGCGCGCTGTGCGCACGCGCATCGCCGAGCCGCTCGGCCTTGATGTGATGGAGGCGGCGGAGGGCGTCCTGCGCATCGCTGCCACCGCGATGTCTTATGCCGTGAAAGGCGTCACCACCGAGCGGGGCCTCGATGCCGGCAAGTTCACGATGATCACCTACGGCGGCGCCGGGCCGCTGCATGCCTCGGCGATCGCACGCGAGATCGGTATTCGCCGCGTGCTCATCCCGTTCTCGCCCGGTCATTTCTCCGCCTATGGCATGCTGTTCAGCGATTTGCGCCGCGATTACGTGCGTTCTTGCTTCCAGCGCCTCGCCACCGCGCCGTTCGAGACCATTGAAGGTCTTTACGCCGAGATAGAAGCGATCGGCCGTCGTGCGGTCGAGGAATCCGCCGTGCGGCCGAAGCGCGTCATGATCCAGCGCTATGCCGACATGCGCTATGTCGGCCAGGAGCATGCGGTCACCGTCGAGCTCGATCGTGCGCTGTTCGAGAAGCAGGATCGCGCCGCGATCAAGCAGGCTTTCGACGCCGTGCATGAGCAGCGCTACGGCACGTGCGCGCCGAAGGAGCAGGCCGAAATGGTGAGCCTGCGCGTCACCGTACTCGGCGAGGTGCCGAAACCGCCGAAGATCGAGCTGGCGCATGGCGATGCCGCGCCGCCGAAAGAGGCGCTGTCGCGACGCAAGCCGATCTATTTCCGCGGGCTTGGTTTCGTCGCGACGTCGATCTACACGCGTGATCGCTTGCTCGCCGACAATCGCATCGCCGGACCGGCGCTGATCGAGGAGTACGCCTCGACCACGGTGATCGGACCGGGCGACAGCGCCATCATCGACGGCATGGGCAATATCGATATCGCGGTTGGAGGCCGAGGAGTGGGAGAGCCGTCATGAGCGCCGCGAAACCGCCGGTCGATCCGGTCACGGTCGAAATCATCCGCAACGGCCTGATCGCCGTGACGGAAGAGATGAAGACCAATCTGATGCGTACGGCCTACAACCTCATCGTTTACGAGGCGCTCGATTTCACGGTCGGCCTATTCACCGCCGAAGGCGACACGATCTCGATCGGCCTCGGCCTGCCGATGTTCATCCGCGGCATGGCTGAAACGGTGAAGGCGAAGCTCAAGCATTTCGGCAAAGACGGCATCCATCCCGGCGATATCCTCATCACCAATGACGGCTATATCACGGGCAGCCATCTGAACCACGTCACCCTGACCATGCCGTATTTCCACGACGGCAAACTGGTGGCGTTCGGCTGCTGCATGGCGCATTGGCTCGATATCGGCGGCACCCGCGGCATCGTCACGACCGACATCTACAGCGAAGGCCTGCAGATCCCGATGCTGAAATATCGGCAGGCGGGCGCGGTCAATCAGGACATCGTCGACATCATCCGCATCAATTGCCGCCTGCCGGATTTCGCGATGGGCGATCTGCGCGCACAGGTGACGGCGCTGACCACCGGCGAGCGGCGCTTCACCGAGCTGGTCGAGCGTTACGGCGTCGATGCGGTGACGGATTCGGTCGCCGCCATCATGGATCAGACCGAGGCCGAGGCGCGCGCCAACACGCTTTCGATTCCCGACGGCACCTATGAGGCGGAAAGCTTCATGGACGATGATGGGCTCGATGTCGGCAATCGCGTGAAGCTGCGCGTCAAGGTGATCGTCAAGGGCGATCGCATGACGATCGATCTGTCCGGGGTCAGCAATCAGGTGCGTGGCTTCTTCAATTCGGGGCCGGCGACCGGCATCGCCTGCGCCCAGGTCGCTTATAAATGCCTGACCACACCGACCTTCTATCCGCTCAATGAAGGCAGCTTCCGCTCGCTCGACGTCATCATTCCGCCGGGCAAGGTGATCAGCGCGGTACGGCCCGCGCCGCTGCAGAATTGGATGTCCTTCCCGCAAACTGTGATCGACACCGTGTTCAAGGCGCTGGCGCCGGCGATCCCCGAACGCACCATCGCCGGCCATCATGCCGATCTCGTCATCGCCACGGTCAACGGCATCTCGCCGCAAGGCAATTTCTTCGTCACCCATCTGGGCCCCGTCGGCGGCGGCTGGGGTGCGAAATCCTCGGAGGACGGTGTTTCGGTGACTGTCTGTATCAATGACGGCGACACGCATAACACCCCGTCGGAGCAGGTCGAGGCAAAGTATCCGCTGCTGATCGAGCGTTACGAGCTGCGGCGCGATAGCGGCGGAGCCGGGAAGACGCGCGGCGGTCTTGGCGCCGATTACGCGGTGACCGCGCTCTGCTCGATGCAGCTCAATTCGAAGATCGAGCGCAAATTCTGCCGCCCCTGGGGCCTCTATGACGGGCTTGCGGGCGACGGCAATTCGATCGCGCTGCGCATCGAGGGCGATTGGGAGGACAATCCGGCCAACGCCAAGCTGGCGGCGCAGCATCTCAAGAAAGGCGACGGCTTCATGATCCGCTCGGGCGGCGGTGGTGGCTTCGGTGATCCGAAAGAGCGCTCGGCCGAACGTGTCGCCTATGACGTCGTCGAAGGCTACGTCAGCGCTGCGGCCGCGGCGGAGAATTATGGCGTCGTCGTCGACCCCGTGACCGGCAAGATCGATCAAGCCGCGACCGCGAAGCTTCGCGGCTCGGCATCGGAAAGGAAGGCACCATGACCGACTATCGCCTGCTTACGTTTCAGACCAATTCCGGCCCGCGTGCCGGCTATCTCGTCGACGACACCGTGCACGATCTCGCCCAGCTTTCGGGCAAGCCGGCCTATGCCACGGTGCTCGGCGTGTTGGAGGATTGGGCGAATGCGCGCGGCGCCCTCGATGAGCTCTACACGAAGGCGGTCAACACCAGCGGCAAGCTCATCAATGACGTGAAGCTACTCGCGCCGATCCTCTATCCGCCGACGATCTACTGCGCCGGCGCGAATTACAGCGATCACATGGCCAATATGGCCAAGATCCAGAACATTCCGGTCGAGCCCGATCCGCATACGCTCGGCCTCAACCCGTGGCATTTCATCAAAGTGTCGCGCTGCGCCGTCGCGAATGGCGATCCGGTGAAGCTCTGCTGCGAGAAGCTGGATTGGGAGGCCGAGCTCGGCGCCGTCATCGGCACCAAGGCGCAGAACGTGCCGCTCGACAAGGCGCTCGATTACGTCGCCTTCTATACGATCGGCAACGATCTCTCGGCGCGCGATCTGACGGCGCGGCCGCATATCGCGTTCCAATCGCCCTTCAAATACGACTGGATCGGCCAGAAGGTGTTCGACGGCGCTTGCCCGATGGGTCCGTGGCTGGTCCCGGCAGAAGAGGTCGGCGATCCGCAGAAGCTCGCGATCAGGCTCTGGGTCAACGGCACGCTGAAGCAGGATTCGAACACCAGCCGCATGATCTTCAACACCGCCGAGCAGATCGCGCATCTCTCCTCGCGCATCACGCTCTATCCGGGCGACGTGATCCTGACCGGCACGCCCTCGGGCGTCGGCGCCGAGAAGGGCGAGTTCCTGAAGCGCGGCGATCAGATCAAGATCACGATCGAAAGGATCGGCGATCTGGAGACGAAGATCGTTTAGTCCTTATTCGTCATTGCGAGGAGGCCATCGGCCGACGAAGCAATCCAGAGCGGTGTGTGCGGCTCTGGATTGCTTCGCTTCGCTCGCAATGACGGTGTTTAGGCCTTCATCTGCGCCGCGGCTTCGTCGTCGAGCTTGTTGCCGTGTTGCCATGCTGGCCGCGCGCTGAGGCGTGCCCAGTATGTCTCGAAGGCTGGCCGCTTCTCGATCGTACCGAATTGCATGCCGAAACCGATATGCGTGCCGACATAGACATCGGCGGCGCTGAATTTGTCGCCGACAAGATAGTCGCCTTGCGAGACCGCGCTCTCGAGCGTGTTCAGCGTGCCAGCTCGTAAGTGCCATAGCCCATCATGCGCTCGCGGCCGGGCGGCAAGACGAAACCGAGCGCCTTGTTGCTCGCGGCGTATTCCAGCGGCCCGGCGGCGAAATAGAGCCAGCGATAGTAGGGCGCGCGCAGCTTGCTCGCCGGCGGCGGCGCAAGCCCGGCTTCGGGAAACGCATCGGCGAGATAGGTGCAGATCGCCGCGACTTCGGTGACGACCGCGTCGCCATGCTTTAGCGCTGGCACCTTGCCCATCGGATTGATGGCGAGGTAGGGCGGGCGCCTTCATCGTCGTCGCGTAGTCGAGCAGCTCGGTGCGATAGGGCTGGCCGAGCTCTTCCAGCATCCAGCGCACGACCCGGCCGCGCGATTGCGGGTTGGTGTAGAAGATCAGCTCATCGGCCATCGGTTTCTCCCTCGATTAACGCGCCGCAAAAGAAAACGGCATGGCGGCCGATAGGCTGCCATGCCGTCGATGACGTTTATGCGACGAGGATCAGTCTTTCTGACCGAGCCGCGGCAGCCACACCGCGATGACGGCAGGGCGCTTGCCGTTGCGGATCTGCGCCAGGCCGCGCTTCAACGCCGGGCCGACCTCGGCCGGATCGCGGACATTCTCGCCATAGGCGCCGCAGGCTTCGGCTTCCTTGGCGAAATCGATCGGCGGATCGAAATAGCCGCCGGGGTAGCCGGCCTTCTCCGCGAAAGAATCCGGGATACTTGTCGGAGACGGCCAATGTTCCGGTGCTGTAGCTGCGGTTGACGTAAACGACCGCCATGAACGGCTTGCTTGTGATGCGCCGCCGCCCAGAGCGCCGGGGCCCGGCGTGCCGAACATGTAGAAGCCGTCGCCGCAGGCACGCGATGATGTCGCGATCGGGCGCCGCGAATTTCGCGCCGAGCGCCGCACCGGGCGTCCAGCCGCCGCTCGAGCCGTTCTGCTTGAAGTAGGAGCGCGGCTTCGAGATGTGGAGGAAATCGCGGAGGCGGGGCGTCGCGAGCGTCTCGTCGAACACGATGCAATTGTCGTCGAGCACCTGGCCGATCTGATAGCTGACCCAGAGCGGATCGATCGGGGTCTTGGTCGCGCGCGACTTTGCGTCGGCCTCGAGCTTCGCCCAAGCCTCTTTCGAATGCTTCGTCCAGCGCTCCTTGCGGTCGGCCGCGTTCTTCTTGTCGGCGTCGGTCATGCGGCTCTTGAGCTCGGCGATGAGCGCCTTCATGCCCAGCAGCGGATCCGCGGTGATGCGGATGTTGGCGCTGAAATCGTAGCTCGGAATGCGCCCGCGGATCGGATCGTGGTCGATCGCCGCGATATAGGCGCTGCCGGGCGGCTCGTTCATGCCGGGCAGCCACGGCACCTCGGCCTCGAAGGTGATGACCATATCCGCCTCTCGCAGCAGCATGCCGCTGCGCTGATAGAGCGGATGGGTCATCGGAGATGGAGAGATAGCCGCCGTGGCCGCTGGCGACCACCGGGATGCCGGCGAGCTCGCAGAGCTCGGTCAGCACCGGCACCGACTTGTCGTTGCGGCCCGCGGCGATGGCGACCACCATCGGGTTCTTCGCCTTGAGCAGGTGGTCGACGATTTCCTTGACGCCCTCGGGATCGGGCGCGGCGGGCCGTGCGACGCCGAGCTGCGCCGCGGTCGGATAGCGCGTGCCGTTGAGCGGCATCAGCGCGATTTCCTGCGGGAAGCTCATATAGACCGGACCCGCCGGCTCGCTGGTCGCGACCTGGATCGCGCGGCTGACCATGAGGCCCGGGTTATCCTGGTACTCGAGCCGCTTGTCCCATTTCACATATTGCCGGACGATGCTGTTCTGGTCCCATTGCTGCTGCGACCAGAGATGCGCGCCATTGCGCGCGCCGCGGATCGAGCCGGGATAGGCCGTCGGCGGCGCGCCGGCGGTCATGATCACCGGAAGGCCGGAGCGCCAGGCGGTATGGACGGCGCCGCCGTAATGCTGGGTGCCGCAATCGACATGGGCGGCCGTGGCCGCCGGCCGGCCGCTGACCGCGGCGAAGCCGAGCGCCGCGTTGAGGCTGACATGCTCCAGCGGGCACGGTGATGAGGTTCAGGGTCTTGCGGCCCTGCGCTTTCGCCTTGGCGGTCGCTTCCTGATAGAAGCCGATCTCGCTGCCGGAGGTGAAGAAGAGGTGGTCGACGCCACCGGCCGTCATCGCGCCGACAACGGCGTCGGCGACGTCGCCGGCGGGCGCTTCGGTCCACTGGCTGGGTGAATTTTGGGTTGGCGAATTGGCGTCTGGCATGGCTCCCTCCGAGTAACGATCGTGTGATGGGATCAGAGTGGGAGAAAGCCCGGCTCGATGCAAGGCCCGGCAAAGCGCGGCTTTCCGGCCCCAGCCGGTGCAAGATTAATCGACAACGGTTAGCGGCGGATGAAGAATCGTTGACGATGACCGATGCAGCGTCATCGCGATGACGCGGCTCATACGATTTCGTTGATTGTCCATACGCAAATTAAATCGCTGTAGCGTTGCGCGCCGTGCATGACGCAATGACGAATTCGCCGAGGATGAAGCGAGCGATGCCCGCCTAAGTCTGAGTACGGTCGTCGGGCGGATGTTTGTTGCGTCAAGTAACAGATATCCAATCTCACCTTTATCTCATTCTCAGGAGTTTACGATGAAAGCATCGCTTCTCGGTATTACGCTCGCCTTCGGACTCGCATCCGGTATCGCCGCCGCGCAAGCCGCTGATATGTCATCGATGCAGCAGCAGGCTGCCGCACAACCCGCGACCACAACCTCGATGATGGCGACGGAGCAGGACTCGTTCCAGGCCTTCAAGGCCAATATCAATCCGACCTTCGTCGTGCCGACCACCGGCAGCTATTACGACCAGGAAGACCAATATGTCGGTACGCACGGCTATCCGCTGGGCGGCTGGAAGGAAATCGGCAATCCGCCGTCCTGATCGAAGTCTCTTTGCAATCGGAAAGGCGGCGCCAATCGGCGCCGCCTTTTTGTTTCAGCCTTCGCGCTTGTAATTGCCGAGTCCCGGCCGATAGGTCTTCTCGTCGAGGAACTGACGCATCGCGCGCTCGCGTCCTTGCTCGGGATCGAGGAACCGCATCTGGTCGATCTTCGCGAAGAGGTAATCCTCGGATGCGATCCCAATCCATATCGATGATGCGCTTGCAGGCATGCTTGGCCTGGCGCAGCGTTGTCGGGTTCTTCGTCGAGCAGCACATTGGCGAGATCGGTAACGCGCTTCTTCAGCTTTGCGAGCGGCACGGACTCGTTCACCATTCCCATCGACGCCGCTTTCTTGCCGTCGAAGGTCTCGCCGGTCATCGTGTAATAGAGCGAGTCGCGCTTGTTCATTACCGAGACGGTGGATTTCATCACATTGCCGGCAGGGATCATGCCCCAATTGATTTCGCTGAGGCCGAACACGGCTTCGTTCGCGGCGATCGCGAGGTCGCACGCGATGACCGAATTGAAGCCGGCGCCGAAGCACCAGCCATTCACCATCGCGATCGTCGGCTTCATGTAATAGCTGAGACGGCGCCACTGCCAGGTGGCGCTGGCGCGCGAGAAGACGGCGCGCTCTTCGGCCGTCATCTTGTCGGTGGCGCGGAAGAATTCTTTCAGATCCATGCCGGCGCAATAGGCATTGCCCGCGCCGGTAAGTACGACCACGCCGACATTGGGATCGGGCTCGAGCCGGTCGAGCGTCGCGATCATTTCTTCCGACAGCGCCGGGCTGATCGCGTTACGCTTCTCCGGCCGGTTGAGCGTCACCCAGGCGATGCCGTCTTTGATATCGACAAGCACCGGTTTGCCGCTCGGCGATGGCGGACGCTCGCGCCGCCATTCTTACGGGCTGCCATAATCGATTTCTCCTCATGCTGACCGGCGCCCCCGATGGACCGCGCGCCGTGGGAGCGCAGCATAATGGGTCGATCTGGGTGGTGCATCATCGAACCGCCGCCCATTGCTTTGGCCCGCTTTTCCTTTAGCTTTGGCGCCGCATGGCGCGTGCGCCATGGGCAACAGGTAGCGGATCGCCGATGGAAGTGGGGGGAGACAGGTCGTCGACGCCGGCACAAGTGGGCCGGTTGTTGCGGCCGCAATTCGGTCGCCATTGTCGGCGCCTCGCCCGATCGCGGCTCGATCGGCGCCAATGCGCTCGAGAATCTCCTGCTCGCCGGCTATCAGGGCGACATCTATCTCGTCAGCCGCAGCCGCAAGGAGATCAACGGCAGGCCTTGCGTGCCGAGCATCGACGATCTGCCGCTCGGCATCGATGCCGTGGTACTTGTCGTGCCGGAAGCGGTCGTCGTCGATTTCGTCGCCGCTTGCGCGCGGCGGCAAGGCGGGAAGCGCCGTGGTCTTCGCTTCGGGTTTCGCCGAGACCGGCGGTGAGGGCAAGGCCAAGCAGGACCGTATCGCCGCGATCGCGCTCGAGAGCGGGCTGATGCTGCTCGGCCCGAATTGCATCGGCTTTCGCAATTTCGCCGATGGCGTGGCGCTGACCTTCGAGCCGGTGACCGAGCCGGTGCCGACCCATAAGAGCAGGCGCGGCGGTGATCGCGCAAAGCGGCGCGATGACCTCGAATTTGCGGCTCGCTTTGCTCGCCAAAGGCGTGCCGATCACTTGCGCGATCTCGACCGGCAACGAGGCCAATCTCGGCGTCGAGGATTTCCTCGCCGATTGTCTCGACCGGCCCGGCAATCGCCTCTTCGCGCTCTTCATCGAGCAGGTACGGCGGCCGACGCTATTCCTCGATCTCGTGCGCCGCGCGCGGCGCGAGGGCAAGCCGATCGTGCTGCTGCATCCCGGCCGCACCGCCAGCGCGCGCGAGACCGCGAAATCGCATACCGGTGCCTTCGCCGGCGATTATCAGGTGATGCGCGCGGTGCTGCAGCACGAAGGCGTCGTGCTGGTCGACACGATGGACGAGCTCTTCGATGTGACGACCCTGCTCGCGCGCTGGCCCGAGCCGTCGCCGCTGCCGGTCGGCGCGATCAGCAATTCGGGAGCATTCCGCGGCATCGCGCATGATTTTTGCAGCGATCTCGGCCTGCCGCTCGCCAATCTCACCGAGGACGACCAAGGCGAAGCTCAAAGCGATGCTGCCGGCCTATGCGGCGATCGACAACCCGCTCGACATCACCACGGTCGGTCTCGCCAATCCACGTATCTTCGGCGATACGGCGCAAGCGGTGCTCGACGATCCCGGTGTCGGCGGCGTGGTGCTCGCTTTCATTCCGGGTGCGCCGGAATTCCAGATGGTGCGCTGCCGCTCGCTGCTGCCGGCGATCGAGCACTCGCCGAAGCCGGTCGCGTTCTCGATGTTCGGCGACGAGACCGCGCTGGTCGAAGAATTCCCGCGCACTTTGCGCGAGCGCAACCTGCCGCTCTTCCGTTCGCCCGATCGCGCATTGCGCGCGATGGCGCATGTGAATGCTTATGGCCGTACGCGCAGCGACAGCGCAAGTGCGTCAGCCAAGCTTGGCGCAGCCGATCCGTATCGCCGAGCGCGGGCCGGTCGTGGAATATCGCGCCAAGGACTATCTTCGCGCCGCTCGGTATCGCGGTACCCAAAGGCGGTCTGGCCAAGACCGTCGACGAGGCCTGCGCGGTCGCCGAAGGACATCGGCTATCCCGTCGTGCTCAAAGCGCAGAGCGCGGCGCTGCTGCATAAAAGCGATGCTGGCGGCGTGATTATCGGCATCGCCGACGAAGCGGCGATGCGGGCGCAATGGCCGGTGCTGCGACGGCAATATCGCGCGCGCCCAGCCAGGGCTCGCACTCGACGGCGTGCTGGTCGAAGCCATGGCCAAGCCCGGTCTCGAGATGATCATCGGCGCGCGACGCGATCCCGAATGGGGGCCGGTGCTCGTTGTTGGCCTCGGCGGCATTTGGACCGAGGCATTGAAAGACGTGGTGCTGCTGTCGCCCGATGTCGGCGAGGACGAGATCATCGCCGCGCTTGGCTCGCTCAAAGGCGCGGCACTGCTCGACAGGCATGCGCGGCGCGCCGCCCAGCGACAAGCGCGCGATCGCGCGGATCGCCGCGAAGCTCGGCGCGTTGATGCAGGCCGACGCCGGAACTGCTCGATATCGAGATCAATCCGCTGGTGGCTTATCCGGAGGGCGCGGTCGCGCTCGATGCCTTGATGATTACCGCTGAGACGCCGGGCAAAACCGGCTAGACTGGGAAGCAGGGAATTCGGCGCTCGCGATCAAAGACCGCCGAAACGAGGGAGGGGGATGTTGAAGCGTTGGTTTGCGCAGTGGCTTGCGGCGGCTGGTTGCGCCGGTGTTCTTCTCGCGGGTACCGCGGCACCGCCGGCACGCGCGGCAAACGAGCATGCGACGATGGCGCTCCCGGCGCCGGTGGTGCTGTTTCTCACGATTTATACGGCACAGGATTATTTCTGGCCCAACGAAGGGCTCGATATCAATCTGATCAACATACCGGGCGTCGGCTCGATGAATGCGGTGATCGCAGGCTCGGCCGAATTTTCGATCTCGTCGAGCGGTTCGATCACCCGTGCCGCGGCACACGGGCAAAAGCTGATCACGATCGCCACGCTCAACAATGAATCGGGCCAGTTCATCGCCCTACGCAAGGACATCGCCGAGCAGCGCCACTTCGATCCGAAAGCGCCCTTTGCCGAGCGCGGCAAGGCGCTGAAAGGCCTCACCATCGCGACCGGCGGTCTCGGCTCGGTGGCGGATGCGGTAATCCGCATCGCGCTGCGCTCGGCCGGTCTCGATTCCGAGAGGGACATGACCATCGCGCCGATGCAGCCGCCCGATATTCTCGCGGCTTTCGCGCGCAAATCGATCGATGCCTTTTCGCTCGGGCCGCCTTTCGCGCAGCAGGCGGTGCATGACGGCACGGGCGTGATTTTACTGAACGGCTCGGAGGGCGATCCGCCGGGTTACGCGCCGCTCGCTTCATCACTACTGGTCACGCGGCCGCAGCTTTGCGTCGATCGCCGCGCGCTTTGTGAGAATCTCGGCCATTCGATCGTCGAGGCGGCGAGCTACATCCATGAGCATCGCGATGGTGCGATCGCGTCGCTAAAGAAACGCTTTCCAACGCTCGCCGACGCCGTGCTCGCCGCTTCCGCCGATGCGGTCATCGCGATGACCGATAGGCCGCCCGCGAGCTCCGCTGCGGCCATCGCCAATGGCGATCGCATGAATGTCGATGCCGGCTTCCTCAAGCGCGACGAGCTGCTCAAAACCTATGACGATCTCTTCACCAATGAGTATCTGAAATGAAGCGTGGCTTTATCGCTCTTGCCGTCCTGTTGGCACTCACATCCGCCGCGCGGGCGCAAACTCTCGAGAAGACAACGGTCGCGATTCCGGCCGTCTCTTTTGCCTTCACCGCCGATTACGTCGCCGAGGATGCCGGGCTCTACAAGCAGAGCGGCCTCGATGTCGAGATTAAATTCCTCGCCGGCAATGCCGGCTTCAACGCCATGGTCAGCGGCGCAGTGGATTTTGCTTTCTCGTCCGGCACCAATCTCGATCGCGCGGCGGCGCGCGGCCAGCGGATGCTGGCGATCGCCAATATGAACAACCTGCCGCCCTGGGACGTGGTGATCCGCAAGAGCATCGCCGATGCCGCGCATTTCGATGCCAAGGCGCCCCTTGCCGAGCGGGTAAAGATTTTGAAAGGACGCACGCTGGTGGTCGACGGCATCGGCTCGGCGGCGCATTCCTTCCTGCGCGTGCTCGCCATGGCCGGCGGCGTCGATCCGGATTCGATCACCGTCTCGGCGCTGCAGCCGCAGGAGATGCTCGCCGCCTATCAGCGCGGCCAGATCGACGGCATCTCGCTCGGCCCACCTTGGCCGCAGACCCTGGAGCAGGATGGCGGCGTCGTGGTCGTGGCGAGCGGCATCAATGGCGATCCGGCGTGGCTGACGCCGATCGGCTCCAGCACCGTGATCACGCGGCCGCAATTCTGCGCCGATCATCGCTCGGTCTGCGAGAAGATGGGCCACGCGCTATGCGGCGGCGAGCCGCTTCGTCCATGAGCGGCCCGAGGACGCGATCGCGATCCTGCAAAAGCGCTTTCCCAAGACAGAGCCGCCCGTCGTCGCCGCCTCTTTCGAGGTGATGCGCAAAGCGATGCCGCAGCCGCCGGCCGCTCGAGGCCAAGGCGTTGTCGAATGCCGATCGCATCAATGTCGAAGCCGGCTTCATCAAGCCGAGCGATCAGCTCAAGACCTATGACGATCTCTTCACCAACGAGTACGTGAAATGAAACGCTCGATCCTTGCCGTTGCCGCTCTTCTCGCGCTCGTCGCACGCCGGCGCGCGCCGAGACCGATCAGGCCCTGCTGGCGCTGCCGACCGAGGGCATGCAGTTCCTGGCTTATTACGTCGCCGAGGATCTCGGCTTCTTCGCGCAGGAACAGCTCGAGGTGAAGCACCAGGTCCTCGCCGGCGTCGCGTCGTTCAACGCCGTGGTCGCCGGCTCGGCGGATTTCGCCTTCGCCTCGGGCGCCTCGATCACCCGCGCCGCGGCGCACGGCCAGCGCATGCTGGCGATCGCGCAGATGAACAACCGGCCGTCCTGGGACATCGTCATCCGCAAAGACGTCGCCGAGGCGGCGCATTTCGATCCCAATGCGCCGATCGAGCAGCGTGCCAAGGTCCTGCAAGGCAAGATCATGGGCACGCAGGGCATCAACGCGCTCGACCATGCCTATCTGAAGGTCGTCGCGCGGCTCGGCGGCGATCCGGAGAACATGACGGTCTCGGCCATGGCGCCGGTCGACACGCTCGCGGCTTTCGCGCGCCATGCGATCGACGGCTTTCGTCTCGGCGCCGCCCTGGCCGCAGCAGGTCGAGGATGACGGCAGCGCCGTTCCCGTCGCGATCGGACCGAAGGGCGAGCCGTCCTCGCTGGTGCCGATCGCCAGCGGCCTGATCGTGACGCGGCCGCAGCTTTGCACCGATCATCGCTCGCTCTGCGAGAAGATGGGACATGCGATGCTGATGGCGGCGCGCGCGGCGCATGATCGTCCGAAGGACGTGCTGGCGCTGCTCGCCAAGCGTTTTCCGACGATCAAGCCGAACGTGCTCGAGCATTCGCAGGCAGTTGCTGATCGCCGGCACGCCGGCAATGCCGGCGGTCGATCCGGAAGCGATCCGTAAAGGCGATCAGCTCAATGTCGATGCCGGCTTCATGAAGCAGGGCGACATGCTGCCGTCTTACGACGGGCTCTCGACCAACGAGTATCTGAAATGAGACGTTGGCTCGCCGCGCTTCTCGCGTTCGCGCTGCTCGGCACTAGCCGCGCCGGCGCGCGCCGAGGACGAGCATGCGCTGATGGCGCTGCCCGCCGATGTGATGCAATTCCTCGGCATCTACGCGGCGCAGGATCTCGGCTTCTGGAAGAGACCAGGGCCTCGAGGTGAAGACGCAGCTCATCACCGGCATCGGCTCGTTCAACGCGGTGATCGCCGGCTCGGCCGATTTCTCGGTGTCTTCGGCAGCATCGCTGACGCGCGCGGCGGCAAAGGGTCAGCGCATGCTGGCGATCGCCAATATGATCGACAAGCCGGTCTGGGTCATCGTCGTCAGCAAGGAGATCGCCGAGGCCGCGCATTTCGATCCCGAAGGCGCCGCTTGCGCACGCGCGCCAAAATCCTCGCCGGCAAGAAGATGAGCGTCGACGGCATCAATTCGGTGATCCACGGCTATCTCAAGGTCATCGCCAAAGCCGGCGGCGTCGATCCCGACAGCATGACCGTCGCGCCCCTCGCGCCGTCCGAGACCCTGGCGGCGTTTTCGCGTCACGCGATCGACGGCTTCATCAACGGCCCGCCCTGGCCGCAGATCGTGTTGCAGCAAGGCACGGCGGTCGCGGTCGCGAGCCCGCTGACCGGCGATCCGGATTGGATCGCTCCCAATGGTTCCGGCGTCATCGTGACGCGGCCGCAATTCTGCGTCGAGCATCGCTCGATCTGCATGAAGATGGGGAAGGGCCTCGCCGCAGGGCGCGCGCTTCATCCATGAGAAGCCGGCCGAGGCGCTCGCCTTGCTGAAGAAGCATTTCGACAAGATCGATCCGGCGGTGGTCGAGCGCGCGTTCCAAAGCGTGGTCGCCGGAACGCCGGTGCCGCCGACCATGACCGCGGCCGTGCTGAGCAATTCCGAGCATCTCAACATCGAAGCCGGGCTGATGGCGGCCAGCGATCAGCTCAGCTCCTATGACGGCCTCTATACCGACGAGTTCGTGAAATGAGGCGCGGCGCGCTCGCCGGGCTCGTCGCGCTGTCGCTGGCGGCGTGCGGGGCGGCCTTCGCGCAAGCGCCGGAGAAGAGCATCGTCTCGCTGCCGGCCGAGAATTTCGGCTTTCTGCCGTTCTATGTGGCGCAAGATCAGCATATTTTCGAGCGTCAGGGTCTCGCAGTGCAGAAAGTCGTGCTGGCCGGCGTCGGCACGACCAACGGCGTCATCTCGGGGGCGGCGGATTTCGGCTTCTCGAACGGCGCCTCGCTGACCCGCGCCGCGGCGCGCGGTCAAAAGCTGCTCGGGATCGCGGTCATGTCCGACAAGCCGATCTGGGCGATTATCATGAGCAAGAAGGTGACCGACGCCGCTCATTTCGATGCCAGCGCGCCGCTGGCCGAGCGCGCCAAGGTCTTTGGCGCGGTACATAATTTCGCGATCGATTCCGTCAATTCGGTTGGCCACGCACTGACCCGCGTGATCGAGAAGATCGGAGGCGTCGATCCCGAAGCGCTTCCGGTGACGCCGCTCGGTGGGCCGGAAGCAATCGCGGCGTTCTCGCGCGGTGCGATCGACGGCTACGTTTCCAACCCGCCCTGGAGCGAGCAGCTTCTTGCCACAGGCAAGGCGGTCATCATCGCCAACAGCCTGACGGGCGATCCCGCCTGGATGACGCCTTTCGGCTCGGGCCTGGTGATCACGCGGCCGCAATTCTGCGCCGATCATCGCTCGGTCTGCGTGAAGATGGGGCATTCGCTGGTCGAGGCGGTCGCTTTCGTGCATGAGCACAAGTCCGAAGCGCTGGCCGTGCTGCGCGCGCATTTTCCGCAGATCGATGCCGGCGTGACCGAGAAATCCTTCGCTACCATCGAGAAATCGATGCCGGCGAAGCCCGTCATCGTTGAAGCGGCGGTCGGCAATTCCGACCGGCTCAATATCGAGGCGGGCTTCATGAAGCCGGACGAGAAGCTCAGCTCCTATAGCGAACTCTTCACCAACGAATACGTCCAATAAGGGCCGCAGTAGCGCCCGTCAGGGCGCGACCACGATCGGCGTGATGTCCTGGAACCAGCTTTGCGCCTGGACGAAGCCGGAGAGCCTCGGCGACAAGCGCGCGCGGGTTGAGGTCGCTGACGATGAAGACGCGCGCGGCGTCTTTGACGATCATCTCATGGATCTGAGTCAGCAGCTTGTTCTGCTGATCCACATCGAAGCTGGCGAGCACCTGCTGCGCCAGCGCGTCGACCTCGGGATTGGAATAGCCGCCCCAATTCGAGCCGAGCGGCGCCTTGTACATCGTCATGAAGCCTTTCATGAAAGTAACGGGGTCGCTGGCACCGCTGCTGAAATTGAAGGCGTCATATTGCGGGTATTTCGCCGCGCCCTGGATGAACACGGTGATCATCGTGTTCCAGTCGATGGTATCGAAATCGACCTTGAAGCCCACCGCTTCGAGCTGCTCCTTCACCAGCTCGTTCATCGGCAGCGGCTGCATCTGGCCGGAGCCCGAGGGCGAGATCGCGACATGGATCTCGCAGGGATAGCATTTCGCCTGCTTCAGCAGCGCGGTCGCCTTTGCCGGATCGTATTTGTATTCGAACGGATGGCCGTAATTCTTCTGGCTCGGCACGTAGACGCCGTAGCTCTCGACCGCGACGCCGTTCAGCATCTCCACCATGTCGTCGCGGTTCATCGCGTAGTTCGCGGCCTGGCGGACGCGCAGATCCTGGAACGGCCCGCGCGTGAAGTTCAGCAGATAGGGCCAAGTGTGCGGATAGACATTGGTGACGATCTGCATATGTGCCGCTTTCAGACGCTCGATGGCGTCGGGCGGCGGCGCCTCGACGAAATCGACCTGGCCTGAGAGCAGCGCGGCGACGCGGGTCGATGCCTCGGGCATCGGCAGCAGCACGACGCGATCCTGTTTCGGCATCCGGTTCTTGTCCCAGTAATCGGCATTCTTCACCAATCTCGAGCCGCTCATGCGGCACCAGCTTGTCGAATTTATAAGGACCGGTGCCGGCCGGTGCCTTGGCAAAGACGGTGTAATCGTTCTGTGCTTTGTCGAGCGCGCATTTCGACACCATCAGCACGAAGGGCAGGTTGTAAGGGAAGATCGATTCGACGCTCTTCGTATGGATCGCGATCGTGTAGTCGTCGATCTTCTCGACAGAGTCGATGTTGTTGGTGCGTGACCGCGCGCGCGCGAATTGGATCGGATTGAAGCCTGGATTCTTGTCCGAGAGCAGCCGCTGGAAGTTCCAGACTGCCGTGTCTGCATTCCACGGGCAGCCGTCATGAAAGGTGACGCCGCGGCGCAGCTCGAAGATCCATTTCTTCGGATCGCTTCGTCCGCGCTCCATTTCGTCGCGAGTGCCGGGCGCAGCGTGGCTTCGCGATCGCTGTGCGACAGATCCCAATTGACGAGTCCGTCATAGAGATTGAAGGCGACGAAGCGATAACCCTCGAAGCCTTGGTCGGGCTGGCCGGTCCAATCGGGAATGTCGCCCGCCGTCATCGCGATACGTAGAACCGATTCTGCATGCGCGCCGGCGACGGGGACGCTCGCAAGCGCCAGCGCGAGACAGGCCGCAGCCGTAGCCGAGCCAGATGTTTTCGCGATGATGAAGGCATTGCATGCATCCTTTGCCTAGCTTCGCCGTCGCGGCCGGCGACGGCCGCTGCAGGAGGCAATGCAAAGCACGTGCCTCTATCTCGCAATTGCACAATAACGCGTACGAAATAGCGAAAACCGCGCACGACGTCCGGCTACTGGCCATGCTTATTTCGTAGGCATAGTGGTTTCTGTGATTTCGACCGCTCGTCGGCCTGCGTCGCCTCGCATGCAATTTGTCGCAATATTGTGCATTGCAACAAAAAGAGGCGGCGTGACTCGCGCGTGCCATATCGTGGCATTGCGCATGCTGGCGCGCGATATCGGTGTGTTATGCGCGCGACGAAAAGCCGCGCGAACGCGCCATTGCCGCAGAGTCGTCGCAACGCGCTGACACGCTCGATCCGGCGGTCGCGTCGCGATTGGCACAGCGGTTGCTGAGATAAAGGACAGCAGTTGATCTAGTTGGATCGCACGCGATGTGGCTTTACGCCGTACGACGACTTCTTCTCGCAGCACCGATCGCGCTCGGTGTCACGGTCATCTGCTTCGGCCTGATCTATCTCGCGCCGGGCGATCCGCTGCAATCGCTGCTGCCGCCCGACGCGACGCAGGCCGATATCGCCTATCTCAAGAAGGTCTACGGCTTCGACAAGCCGATCCCCATGCAATATCTCAAATGGGTGGCGCGGGCGAGCGCCGGCGATTTCGGCAAGTCGATCCAGAGCAACCGGCCGGTGCTGAGCGAGGTCGGCGCAGGCGCTGTCGCACACGCTGATCATCTCGATCGGCGCGGTGCTGCTCGCCTTTCCGCTTCGCGCTCGGCCTCGGCACGCTCGCGGCCTTCCATCTCGGCCGGCCGCCGGATCGCATCGCGACCTGACCTCCGTGGTCGGCGTCAGCGTGCCGAATTACTGGCTCGGCATCGTGCTGATCATCGTCTTCGCGGTCGAGCTCGGTGTCTTGCCGGCCACCGGCATGGGGCCGAACGGCTCGGCGCATTTCGATCTGACGCAATGGTCGCAATTGCGCTACGCGATCCTGCCGATGCTGACGATGTCGCTGGTGCCGCTCGGCATCATCATGCGCAGCACGCGCGCCGCCGTCGCCGAAGTGCTGTCGCAGGATTTCATGCAGACCCTGCGCGCCAAGGGGCTTAGCCAGGCGACCATCGTGCGCCACGCGGTGCGCAACGCCCTGCCGCAGATCCTCGCCGTCATGGGCCTGCAGTTCGGCTATCTCGTCGGCGGCTCGATCCTGATCGAGACGATCTTCACCTGGCCGGGCACCGGCTTTCTGCTCAGCAAGGCGATCCTGACCCGCGACATTCCGATGCTGCAGGGCGCGATCCTGGTGCTGGCGCTGTGCTTCGTGCTGATCAACCTGATCGTCGATCTGTTGCAGACGGCGGTCGATCCGCGCATCAAGCGCGGCTAGGCGGAGCGCAGCCATGGCACAAGCAACGTTCACCTATACGGATTCGCCCGAGCTCGAAGCGCCGGCGGCCATCGCGTCGCGGCGGGCTATTGGCGGAACGTCCAGCGCCGGCTGCGCTACGATTACGTGACGCTGTTCTTCCTCGCGATCATCCTCGCTGATCGTGCTGGCCGCGATCTTCGCGCCGCTGATCGCGCCGTTCGATCCGAACAAGACCAGCATGATCTATCGCCTGAAGCCGATCGGCTATCGCCAGTTCTTGCTCGGCACCGACGAGCTCGGCCGCGACATGCTCTCGCGCCTGATCTATGGCGGGCGCATGTCGCTGATGATGGGGCTCGTGCCGGTGGCATTCGCCACCGGCATCGGCGGCTTCCTCGGCGTGGTCGCCGGCTTCTTCGGCGGCTGGGTCAACATGCTGATCATGCGCATGATCGACGTGTTCTACGCCTTTCCCTCGGTGCTGCTCGCGGTCGCGATCTCCGGCACGATGGGCGGCGGCATCGGCCAACGGTCTGCTCGCGCTGACCCTGGTGTTCATCCCGCCGCTCTGCCGCGTCGCCGAGACCGCGACCGACGCAGGTGCGCAACCTCGATTTCGTCGAGGCGGCGCGCGCGAGCGGCGCCTCCGACCTGGTCGATCATCTTCCACCACGTGCTGCGCAACATCCTCGGCGCCGGTCTTCATCTACGCGTCGAGCCTGATCTCGGTCTCGATCCTGCTGGCCGTCCGGCCTGTCGTTCCTCGGCCTCGGCGTCGAGCCGCCGACGCCGGACTGGGGCCTGATGCTCTCGACCCTGCGCCAGGCGATCTACGTGCAGCCGCTCGTCTGCGCGCTGCCGGGCGTCGCGATCTTCATCACCTCGCTCTCCTTCAACCTCGTCAGCGACGGGTTGCGCCAGGCCATGGACGTCAAGGCATGAAGACGGCATGCGCGATTCGCTCATCGCGCGCCGGCGCGGCCGACGCCGCGTGCCGCCGGGCGATCCGCGCGATCGCGGCGGCAAGGCGCAGCCGATGCTGATCGTCGAGAAGCTGCGCAAATATTTCCCGATCCGCGGCGGCGTGCTCAACCGCAAGATCGGCGCAGGTGAAGGCGGTCGACGACGTCTCGTTCGCGGTCGCTCAAGGGCGAGACGCTCGGCATCGTCGGCGAATCCGGCTGCGGCAAGTCCACCCTGGCGCGGCTGCTGATGCATCTGATCCCGCGCCGACAGCGGCAGCTCATCTTCGACGGCGACGCGGTCGGCGAGCCGCACGGCATCACGCTGCGCGAGCTGCGCCGCAACATGCAGATGGTGTTTCAGGACAGCTATTCCTCGCTCAATCCGCGCCTGCCGATCGAGGAATCGATCGCCTACGGCCCGCGCGTCCACGGCATGACGCGCGCCGCCGCGCAAGAGCACTGGCGCACGATCTGCTGCGCCGGTCGGGCTGCGGCCCGATCTGTTCGCGCCGCGCTATCCGCATGAGCTTTCGGGCGGCCAGAAGCAGCGCGTCAATATCGCCCGCGCGCTGGCGCTATCGCCGCGCTTGCTGATCCTCGACGAGGCGGTGTCGGCGCTCGACAAATCGGTCGAGGCGCAGGTGCTCAATCTGCTGCGCTATCTCAAGCGCACTTCAACCTCACCTATCTCTTCATCTCGCACGATCTCAACGTCGTGCAATACATCTCCGACCGCGTGCTGGTCATGTATCTCGGCCAGGTCGTCGAGATCGGCCCGTCCGATGCGATCTATCGACGCGCCGAAGCATCCCTATACGCGCGCGCTGCTCGACTCGCGGCTCGCCATCGATCCGCGACGATCGCGTCGAGGCGCCGCCGCTCACCGGCGATCCGCCCAATCCGATCGAATCCGCCGTCGGGCTGCCGCTTCCGCACGCGCTGCGCCTTCGCCGAGGAGATCTGCGCCGAGAAAGCGCCGAGCCTCGGCGGCTGGCGCGATGCGTCGGCGCATCTCGCCGCCTGCCACATGACGGATCGCCTGTCCGGCCACAGCCGGGCAGGGCAGGCCGCTACCGCCTGCCGTTCGCGACGTGCTGAAATCGGTGCGAGGCGCGACTGCGCATGAGCACTGCCAAGTCGTCACCCGCGCCGCTGGTCGAGGTCCGCGACCTGCAGCGTCAAATTCGTCAGCCGCGATGCCACCGGTGAACGCGGTCAACGGCGTCTCCTTCAAGCTGATGCCCGGCGAGGTGCTGTGCCTCATCGGCGAATCCGGCTCGGGAAAATCGGTGACGATGCGCGCGCTGATGCGGCTTGCTGCCGAAGCGGCGCGCGCGTGATCGCAGGCCATATCCGCGTCGGCGAGCATGAGATCCTCGCGCTCGACGAGCGCCGCCTCGCGGCGCTGCGCGGCTCGGTCATCTCGATGATCTTCCAGGAGCCGATGACGGCGCTCGATCCGGTCTACACCATCGGCCACCAGATCGCCGAGACGGTGCTGCGCCATGCGCATGCGTCGCGGCAAGCGGCGATGGCGCGCGCGCTCGAGTTGCTGCAGCTCGTCAAAGTGCCGTCGCCGGAACGCCGGCTCAAGGCCTATCCGCATGAGCTGTCGGGCGGCCTGCGGCAGCGCGCGATGATCGCGATCGCGCTGTCCTGCCAGCCGGCGCTGCTGCTCGCCGACGAGCCGACCACGGCGCTCGACGCGACGGTGCAGATCCAGGTGCTGATCCTGCTGCGCAAGCTGCAGCAGGAATTCGGCATGGCGTGATCTTCGTCACCCACGATCTCGGCGTCGCGGCGCAGATCGCCGATCACGTCGCGGTGATGTATGCCGGCCGCATCGTCGAGGAAGGCAGCGCGCGCGACGTGCTGCTCAATCCGCGCCATCCCTATACGATCGGCATGCTGGCCTCGACCGTGCAGGGCCGCGTGCGCGGCCGCGATATCGAGGCGATCCCGGGCAGCCCGCCCGATATGCGCGCTGTGCCGGCCGGCTGCAGCTTCGCGCCGCGCTGCCGGTTCGCGACCGCCGCCTGCCGCGCGACGATGCCGGGTGCCGTCACGGTCGCGCCGGGCCATCACGTGGCCTGCCTGCGCGTTGCAGAAGTTTCGTCATCTGCCAAGCTGGCTGTGTCATGACGCTTGGCGGCAACGATTAATCAGGAGGAGGTTGCTCATGGATAGCGAAGACCAAAATACGCGTCGCGCATCTCGCCGGCCCGAATGCGACGATTCAGAACACGCCGCCGCTCGTCACCTCGAACAAGGCGCGCGCTGAAACACGGGCTGCCGCCGATGACAAGCCGCGGATGGCAGCGTCTTGAAGTACGACCCGCTGCGCCAGCAGCGTCTCGCCGCGCCGGTCAAAGTCTATGTCGAGCAATTCTCCGCTCATCCGCTGGAGCGCGATGCGGCCGATCTTTACGGCCCGCCGGACGGCTATATCGATGTCGACGGCCATTTCCATAAGGACCAACGCGGCGCCGACGGACAAGCCGGTCTACGAGGTCGAACTGCAAGCCGGAGGACGGACTTTATCCGCTGCCCTACGTGGCGATGCAGAAGGACGGCAAGCCTTGGGAAGAGGAATGCGCCGTCGCCTTCGGCGCCCGACGAGCAGGCGCGGCAGGGTTTCTTTCCCGACGGCTCGCGCAGCTTCGAGGATATCGACCGCATGGCGATCGGCGTCGACGGCAAGGCGAGCATGATCTCGTCGCAAGCAACGGTCGATTTCTATCGCTTGCTGCCGCCGGGCGGCTACCGCAAGGGACTGCCGGCGGCGCTGCGCACCGATGTCGGCGAAGGCGACATCGCGCCCGAGACGCGCGGCAAGGATTTCTTTCCCTATAAGCCGCGCCATCTCGGCTCGTCGCCGCCGCGGCCGGCGCTGGCGCGCGTCACCAACATCGCGCAAAAGGTGATGTCGAGCGGCCAATATGACGGCGCGATCTTCACCCAGGGCAGCCCGGCGGTCGAAGAGACGGCCTATTGGTTCAACCTGCTGATCGACACGACCAAGCCGATCTGCGGCAACGCCGCGCAGCGCCCGCAGGGCCAGGTCAGCAATGACGGGCCGCAGAACATCGTCGCATTCGCTCGACTTCATCCGCTCGCGGCATCTGGGCGGACGAGCAGGGCCGCAATCGCGCCGGCGTCGTCGTGCTGCAGGAGCAGCAGGCTTTCGCCGCGCGCGAAGTCGCGAAGGTCGATGCGCGGCCTGGCGGCTATAACGCGACCGGCGGCCATGGCGGCATCCTCGGCGGCATCAGCCATAGCGGCCGGCCGGTGCTGATGTATGTGCCGGCCTACAAGCACACCTATCTTTCCGAGGTGAACACCAGCCGCCTGGACGGCGCGGTACAGCGGCGTGCGCAAAGGCCGGCGCGGGCTCGAGACGTTCGAGATCGCGGTGAAGAACAGCAGCGGCGAAATCCTGCCGGACGCGATTCCCGTCGGTGTCGATCGTCAAGGACGGCGGCTATTTCGCCGACGATTACGGCGACGATCCATCGAAGGAACTCGATCTCATCTATCTGCTCGACTACAAGCTCAACTCGGGCCGGCTGTGCGGCTTCATCACCGAAGGCCAGGTGCCTTACGGCGCGATGACCTCGCAAGCCCGCAAGAAGGCGATCGAGAAAGCGATCTTCTGCGGCATGCCGGTGGTGCAGGTCGGCCGCGGTGCGCCGGAAGGCTTCGCCGACGGCACGTCGCTGGTTCTCGCCGGCTCCAATCTCACGGCGACCAAGGCGCGGCTGTTGTTGATGGCCTGCCTGATGCGCTTCGGCGCGCTGCCGCCGGCGGCCGATCCGGAAAATCCGACGCGCGGCCGAGAAAGCGGCGATCGAGAAAGCTCGTCGCGAATTATCAGCGCGTCTTCGACACGCACTGAGCCTCGGGGGTGGTTGAGGCCGGAGCGCCGAGGTGCTGCGGCGGTGTTCCGGCCTTTTCTATCAGCGCTCGCGGCGGTAGGTCATGCCGCCGTTGATCGTGAGGATCGCGCCCGAGGTGTAGGACGAGAGATCCGAGGCGAGGAACAGCACCGCCGGTATGACCTCGTCGACCGTCGCCGGCCGCTTCAGCGGATATTTCTCGTAGAAGCGTTTGTATTGCGATTCATCGCCGAACATCTCCTTGGCCCGTTTCTTCGACAGGAAGCCGACGCGGTCGGTATCGGTCGGGCCGGGATTGATGCCGCAGATGCGCACGCCGTAATCGATGCTGCGCGAGCCGACGGCGCGGGTGAAGGCCATCAGCGACGCATTGCCGACCGCGCCCGCAGCGTAGTCGTAATCGAGGCTCTCGCCGCCGGCGCCGATCATGTTGATGATCACGCCCTTGCCGCGCTTGCGCATCAGATTGAGATAGGCGCGGGTGAAATGGATGTAGCCGAAGACTTTCAGCTCCCAGCCCGCGCGCCAGGCGACATCGTCGACATCGTCGATCGAGCCGCCGGGGATCATGCCGGCGTTGTTGAAGAGGATGTCGATATCGGGACAGGCGGCGATCAGCTTGTCGCGCGCTTCCGGCTAGCGACAAGTCGAGCGGCAAGAAGCTGCACCTCGACGCCGTGCGCGCGCGCAGCTCGGCGGCATTGGCTTCGAGCCTCGCCTTGCATCGCGCGACGCGAGACGGAGGTTGCAGCCCTCGGCGGCGAAGCCCTTGCGCCGCGGCGAGGCCGAGGCCTTTCGACCCACCGGTGATCAGCACATTCTTCCCTTTAAGATTGAGTTCGAGCGCCATCCTCGCCTTCCTTTTATGCTGTTGCTTGGCGCTCCTTTATCGGAAGGGCGCCAGCCGTGACAATCGCGAGGACGCCGCCCTAATCTCGCGCCCATTCGCAGAACACGAGCGCGGGAAAGCATATGCTTCGGGAGGAGACAGCGGCTGAACAGGCATTTCGCGCCGAAGCGCGAAGCTGGCTCGAGGCCAATCTGCCGCAGGAGCTGCGCCACACCAACAATCGCCTGACGCCGCCCGAGTTCAAGGGCTGGTTCAAGACGCTGGGCGAGAAGGGCTGGGCCGCGCCGCATTGGCCGAAAGAGCATGGCGGCATCGACGCGACGCCGGTGCAGCAGGTGATCCTGATCGAGGAATTGGCACGCATCGGCGCGCCCGATCTGCCGGCGCAGGGCCTCACCCATATCAGCCCGATCCTCATCAAATACGGCACGCCTGAGCAGAAGGCGCAGCATCTGCACAAAGCGCGCACCGGCGAAGCGATCTGGGCGCAGGGCTATTCCGAGCCGGGCTCGGGCTCCGATCTTCGCAGCCTCAGGACCAAGGCCGTGATCGAGGGCGACAAGCTCATCATCAACGGCCACAAGATCTGGACGACCGGCGCGCAGTATTCCGATTGGCTCTATCTGCTCGTGCGCACCGGCAGCGATCCCAAGGCGCGGAATTCGATCACGCTGGTGCTGCTCGATGCGAAGACGCCGGGCGTGACGCCGCGCGGCATCGTCACCCTCGCGGGCGATGACGAGCTCTGCGAGGTGTTCCTCGACAATGTCGTCGTGCCGATCAGCAATGTCCTCGGCAAGATCGGCGAGGGCTGGACGGTCGGTACGGCGCTGCTCGCCGAAGAGCGCATCCGCTCCGGCACGCCGATCCATGCGCTGCGCGCGCTCTATCGCCTGCGGCAAGCGGCGCGCTATACCGGCGCCGATCGCGATCCCTGGGTGCAGGACCAGATCGCGCGCGCCGAGATCGAAGTGCATGCGCTCGAAGCCGCTTTCCTCGAAGCGCTCGAAGCGCAAGCGGCGGGCGAGGCGGAGTTCGAGGACAGCTCGCGCCTGAAGATTTACGGCTCCGAGGTCACGCAATTCGTGCTCGAAGTGCTGCAAGCGGTCAGCGGCGCGCATGCCGCGATCCGCG
Organism: uncultured Alphaproteobacteria bacterium; assembly: GCA_963731145.1. Lineage (GTDB taxonomy): Bacteria > Pseudomonadota > Alphaproteobacteria > ATCC43930 > CGMCC-115725 > CAIKMD01. The sequence goes on from CAVSUX010000001.1 coordinate 1,008,917, forward strand.
CGCCGCGCGTCGGCGATGACGATACGCCCGATTTCAGCACGCTCTTCCTGCAATCGCGACGCTTGTCGATCCGCGGCGGCACCAACGAAATTCAGCGCGGCATCATCGCGATGCGCGCGCTCGGCCTATCGCGGCCGGGCAGCGGTGGCGGCGGCAATGCTTAAGCTCAAAGACACCGACCGCCACATCACCGACGGCATCGCCGAGCTGCTCGAAAGCACCGGCGGTCTGGCGCGCGTGCGGCGCTTGCAAGCCGGCACGCTGAGCTTCGATCGCGACGCCTGGGCCAAGCTCGCCGAGCATGGCTGGCTTGGCGCGGCCGTGCCGGAGGCGCAAGGCGGCACGGGCCTCGCGACGCGCGAGATCGCGCTGCTTCTCGAATATGCCGGCAAGAAGCTGCTGCCCGAGCCGCTGGTGCCGGCGCTGGCGGCGTCGGTCATGCTGGCGCGCAGCGGCGCGGCGGGCGCTGCGCTGCTCGCCGATCTCATCGCCGGCAAGAGTGTGGTGATGCCGATCGAGGCGGAGGAGGGGCTGAAAGCGCCGACGGCTTATGCTTCCGACGGGCATGCCGCCGATGTGTTCCTCGCGCTGATCGACGACAAGCTGGTCGCCATTCCGCGCAACACGAAAGGCGTGACGGTCGAGACGCAAGACACCGTCGATGGCGGCTCGATCGCGCGGCTGAAGTTCGATGGCGTCACGCTGAGCGATCTCACGGTGCTCGCGAGCGGCGAGCAGGCACGCGACGCCTTCCGTGCCGGCCGCGATCTCGCGCTGCTGGGCTATGCCGCGCTGCTCGTCGGTCTTGCCGATGAGGCGCTGGCGATGACGGTGCAATATCTGAAAGACCGCAAGCAATTCGGCGTGCCGATCGGCAGCTTCCAGGCGCTGCAGCATCGCGCGGCCTCGCTCTATGTCGTCATCAAGGGCAGCCACGCGCTGCTCTACGAGGCGTGCCAGGCCGAGCACCGCGCGGCGCGCGATCGCGGCGCTATCGGCGAAATCCTATGCCGCCGAGACGGCGCTGACGACGGTCAAGGAATGCGTCGCGCTGCATGGCGCGATGGGCTACACCGCCGAGCACAATATGAGCCTCTATTTCCGCCGTGCGATGGCGCTGGCGGTGGCGGGCGGCGATGCGGTGACCTGCCGCAAGCGTCTCCATGCCGAGCGGCAATTGCTGCAAGATCTCTAAATCCATCCCAACACGAAAGAAAGAGGGTAGGTCCATGTCCGATCCATGGGGCAAGAACGTCAAGGTTGAGTTCGAAGACGGCATCGCCTGGGTGATGCTCAATCGCCCCGAGAAGCGCAATGCGATGAGCCCCGATCTCAATGCCGAGATGCTGGCGACGCTCGACGCGCTCGAAGGCGATCAGCGCTGCGGCGTGCGTCGTCATCACCGGCTCCGGCGATGCGTGGTCGGCCGGCATGGATCTCAAGGAATATTTCCGCGCCACCGATGATGTCGAAGCAGTGGCAACGCATTCAGGTCTATCGCACGGCGGCGACCTGGCAGTGGCGCCGTCTCCTGACCTATTACAAGCCGACCATCGCGATGGTGAATGGCTGGTGCTTCGGCGGCGCCTTCACGCCGATGATCGCTTGCGATATGGCGATCGCCGCCGACGAGGCGACCTTCGGCGTCTCCGAGGTCAATTGGGGCATCATCCCGGGCGGCAATGTCTCGAAGGTGTTGTCGGTGGTGATGAGCTACCGCAAGGCGCTCTACTACATCATGAGCGGCGAGACTTTCGACGGTAAGAAAGCCGCCGAGCTCGGCGTCGTCACGGAATCGGTGCCGAAGGCGCAGCTCAAAGAGCGCACCCGCGAGGTCGCGAAAATGTTGCTGAAGAAAAATCCGACCGCGCTGCGCCAGGCCAAGGTCGCGTTCAAATACGTCGACGAGATGACCTGGGACGAATCCGCCGAATATCTCATGGCCAAGAGCGACCAGCTCCGCCTCGTCGATCCCGAAAAGGGCCGCGCGCAAGGCATGAGCGAGTTCCTCGACAAGAAGACGCTACCGCCCGGGTCTCGGCGAGTACAAGCGGGATAAGTGATTCTGTCATTCAATAGCACCCTGCGCCCTTCGACGACGCTCGAGGTGAGGTGAAAACAAAACGGGCATCCCTCCAATGGAAGGTGCCCGTTTCTCTTTGTCCTCACCCTGGGCGTCGTCGAAGGGCTCGGGATGATTTGCAATGTGTTTCCAAGCGTGAGCTATTGCGCTTTCTGGGCGTCTCGGATGAGACGCAGCACATCGGCGGCATCGTCAATGCCCTCAAAGGCCGGTGCCGTTGTGCTGCCGCCCGGTAAACCACGGAACGTCAAACCCACCATAGGGGTTCGAATCGCGGCCGAAGCGAAGCGTTCCACGGCCATTCGCCTTCATAGATAAGTTGATATCAGTTAGTCCCTCAAGCGCGAGGGTTCGGATATTGTTGGAGAAAAGGTGCGTAACGATCATGACGCGCTGATTCGTAACCGCATAATAAGTGCGAGTTCTTTGGAAGGCGTCATAGACGAACCGCCCGAAAACCATATAGAGGCCGACCAGAACGAACGGGATACCCCATACATCGAAAAAAGCAGGCGCCCCTTGTTTGATTACCGAGGTTTCCCAGAAAATCGCAAATCCACACCAGAATAGACTGAAAGGAATCATGCAGCCGTCGCTTGGCCGTAACATCAAACTTTGCTGAGGGCACCCCGACCATAGAACTTCTTCGTCCGGCTCAAGCAGCGCTTAAATCGCCGAAGTTGAGAAGCCATTCGCGGCGAAGGTTTTTGCCACGACACGTACGCCTGTTGTGCTCTTCGCCTTACGACATCACCGGCAGCAGCAGATAGGATTGCTGCTTGCCGCCGGTGTGGATCGTGTTGGTGCTGTCGAAGATTTCCTTCGGCCGGTCGGTCGGATCGTTGTGGGTGAACCAGGCGACGCCCTGGAAGGGCGGTGTCGATCCCGGTCGCACGAAATCCGTGCCGGCGACGATCAGCTTCAAGGTCGAGCCCTTCGGCAGATAGAGGCCGAGCGGCCAAATCTCGACCTCGACCTCATAGACCTCGTTCGGCTTCAGCGGCTGCTTCTCGTCATGCGGATGATAGGGGAAGTAGTCGTTCGAGCGCGACGGATCGGTCTTGCGCTGCGACACGCGCAACCAGCCTTGCGTGACCGGGCAGAAGCGCTCGGGCGCGCCGATGAAGGTCATTTCCTTGCCGTCGGGATCGAAGGCGCAGAGCGTCGCGAAGATATCCATGTCCGTCGTGCTCGACGATACGAAGAGCTTCAGCATCGCCGGGCCGACGATCTCGGTGTCCTTCTCGAATTTCGGCGTCGTGAAATTGACGCCTTGCGTCAGCGACGGATAGCTCGCGCTTGCCGCTGCGCCCGGCGCCGCCGTGCTCATCGTCTTGGCGTCGGCATCGAGATAGAACTTCACATGCGTGGCCTCGGCGAGCGGCCAGCTCGTGCTCTGCGCCTGGCGCTTGATCTTGTCGCCCGGCGCGCGGATTTGCACTTCGACGCGCGGCTCTTTCTCCCAGCCGTTGTCGATGCCCCTTCAGATACTTGTCGAAGAATCGCTTCTGCAGCGCGACGTTCTGCGGCTGAAGGAAAGTGTGGAAGTATGAGCCGCCCTGGATCTTCAGCCATTTCTCTTTCGAGGCGATATCGACCCAGCCGCCGATCGTGCCGCGCAGATGGAGGCCGAGCCCGCCCCAATTCGCGACCACGAGCGTCGGCGTGTCGATCTTGCGCACATCCGGCGTGCGCGACTGATACCACGCATCGTTCAGCGGATGCGCGAGCAGATCGCCGAGATAGTCGGCGCGGTTCGCGGTGAGCTGCTCGTCGCTCAGGCTTTCGCGTGCCGGTGGTGCGACCGCCGGTATAGAGATCGTGATAGGGCGATTTCGGATTGCCGTGCTGATTGCGCAGCACCGAATTCGTCCACCAGCGGCCGAGAAAGCCGCCGGCGATAGATGCCGTCGGCGCGGGTGCGGTCGCGGTAGAAATCATAGGTGCCCTGCCAAGGCAGCAGCGCGGCGAGATGCGGCGGCTTCATCGCCGCGACGCTCCACTGGCCGGCGGCGTAATAGGAGATGCCGAGCAGACCCGACCTTGCCGTTGGACCAGGGCTGCACGCCCGCCCATTCGATCGCGTCGTAGAAATCGCGGAACTCTTCCGGCGAATTCGGCGATAGCCGCCCCGGCGATTTACCGGCGCCGCGGCTGTCGACCTTGATGACGATATAGCCGTCGGGCACGAAGCATTCGGGATCGGGCGTCTCGAAGACGAGATGCTTGCAGGACGAGGCTTGGAGGACTTCGGGATAGAATTTCTCCAGCGTCTCCCAGGCCTCGGCCATGAATTCCTTCAGTGGCACGTCCTTGCCGTAAGGGCCGAATGTCATCAGCACCGGGAATTTCCCCGCGGCCTTCGGGTGATAGAAATTCGCGCGCAGCACCGCACCGTCGCGCATCGGAATGCCGATATCCTGTTCGACGACCATCTCATAACGATCGGCCATGTGAGTCTCCCGTTTCTCTAAATCTTCGGATCGGCGCAGGGGAAGCCGAGGCGCACGGCGCCGTAGAGCCCGCCGGTCACATCCCACATCAGCGCGATATGCTGCGACACCGCATGCACGTCGCGCCAGGCGCGCTGCACCGGATCGGTCGCGATGAGGCCGCGCCCGCCGAGCAGCGGGTAGAGTGTATCGACCACCTGCACGCAGCAGCTCGATCGCATAAGCTGAGATTGAGCCGATAGCGCAGCCGCTGCTCCAGCGCGGGGATCACGCCGGCGGTTGCGTCGCGGTTCACCGCTTGCAGGTCCTGCAGCAGCAGCGCCTCGGCGGCGTTGATCTGTGCCGTCGCCCGCGCGATGCGGAGCTGCACGCTTTGCTGCTCGGCGATCTTCACCTGGGCGATGGATTTGCGGTTGACGAGGCCGTCGGCCACCAGTTCCAGCGCGCCTTTGGCCGCGCCGAGCCCGGCGCCGATCAGCGCGAAGGGAAAGAAGGTCCAGAGCGGCAGGCGATAGAAAGGCGAGGGGTTCGCCGCCGAGCCCGGCGTGTCGCCGCCTTTGAGCGCGCTCACCGCGATCACGCGATGCTCCGGCACGAAGAGGCTCTCGCAGGTGAAGTCGTTGCTGCCGGTGCCGGCAAGGCCCGATGTGTACCAGGTGTCTTCGGTCTTGCAGTCGCTCAGCGGCAGCAGCGCCAGACCGAGCTCGCTCTTGCCGCCCGGCTCGCGCGGCGGCAGATCGATCAGCGGAATCGCCCATTGGCAGAGATCGAGACCGCTCGAGAATTTCCAGCGCCCGGTCAGCACGATGCCATTGGCGACGCGCTCGACCTTGACGCCGGCGGGGAGGAATGACGTCGCGACCAGTGCGGCGCTGTTATTGCCCCACACCTCTTCCTGCGCTTCGAGCGGGAACATGCCGACGATCCAGGAATGGACCGCGATCACGCTCGCGACCCACGCGCTCGAGGCGCAGCCGCGACCAAGCTCGGCGGCGATGCGCATATGCGTACCGAAAGGAGCCTCGTAGCCGCCGAAACGCTTCGGCTGCAGCACGCGGAAGAAGCCGGCTTCGAGGAATTCCTGTCCGACTTCTTTGCTCACGCGCCGCGCCGCTTCGGTGGCGCCGGCGCGCTGGCGCAGCGTCGGTACCATGGCGCGGGCGCGCGCGACGAGCTCGTCGGCGCTAGGGATCGGTTGCGTCATGACGAGATCCGCCGAGTAAGTTCGCGGCAATCGAATTCAGGAGTTTTGCATGACGATCACCGGCATCGACGTCGTTACTTTCGGTGTCGAGGACATGGCAACCGCGACGCGCTTTCTCGACGATTGGGGCGTAAAGCGGGTCGGTGACGGCGTCTATCGCTGCGTCGACCGCTCCGAAATCCGCATCAAGCCGCTCGATGCGCCCGATCTGCCGCTTGCGAACGAGTCCGGCTCGACCTTGCGCGAGATTGTCTGGGGCGTCGACACCAAGCGCGCGCTCGATGCCATCCGCAAAGAGCTCGCGCGCGATCGCGACGTCCGCAGCGAGCGCAATGGCACATTCCATACCGTCGACGATGCCGGCAATGCCATCGCCTTCCGTCTCACCAAGCGGATCAAGCTCAAGATCAAGCCGCTCGGCTTCAATGCGCCCGGCGCGCCCGGCCGCATCGACAAGCCGACCACCTATTACGAGCGCGCCACACCGCAAGAGGTCAGCCATGTCGTCATCGGCGTGCCGGACATGAAGGCGATCGAGAATTTCTACGTCAAGCGATTGAGCTTCCGCGTCTCCGACCGCTACGCCGGTCGCGCGGTGTTCCTGCGCGGCGCGCCCTCGGGCAACCACCATCATCTCTTCCTGCTCAACGCTACGGATGGGCAGCGCCATTTCAATCATATCGCCTTCAAGGTGCGCAACGTGCACGAGGTGATCGGCGGCGGTCAGTTCATCGCGAGCGCGGCTGGGAGACCCAGGCCGGGCCCGGCCGGCATTATGTCTCGTCCGCCTGCTTCTGGTACTTCAAGAGCCCGGTCGGCGGCGCCTTCGAATACGCGGCCGACGAAGATGTCGTGACCGCCGAAATGGAAAGCGCGCACGCACGAATTCACGCCCGAGATCTTCTCCGAATGGACCTTCAACGTGCCGGCCGACAAGAAGGCGGCCGGCGCGCCGATCGCTGCGAGCCGCGCACGCTCTCGTGAGGCCGACGCCGCCATCTCAATGCTCGATGAGGAGCTTGAAGAGATGGTGGCGATGGGCGAGGAATACCGGATCCTCGCGGGTGGTGAGCTGGTTGCGCGGCCGCGTCAGGCCGACATCGATCGTCTCGGCGACGCGGCCCGGATTGGGCGCGAGCGCGACGACGCGATCGCCGAGATAGATCGCTTCCTCGAGATCGTGGGTGATGAACACCACGGTGATGCGCTGTTCCTTGGCGAGGCGCGAGATCTCGTCCTGTAGCGTCTGCCGCGTCAGCGCGTCGAGCGCGCCGAATGGCTCGTCCATCAGCATGACGCGCGGCTGCTGCGCGAGGCAGCGCGCGATCTGCACGCGCTGCTGCATGCCGCCCGAGAGCTGGCCGGGGAAATATTCGCCGACCTTCGACAGGCCCATCTGCTCCAAGAGCGCATAGGAACGCGTCTTGCGCGTGGCGCGTGAAATGCCCTGGCCCTCGAAGGCGAGGGCGACATTGGTCCAGACGCTGCGCCAGGGCAGGAGCGAGCGGCTGTAGTCCTGGAACACGATCGCGCGCTCGCGCGACGGGCCGTTGATCGGCTTGTCCTCGGCGAGGATCTCGCCGGAGGTCGGCGGCGTCAGCCCGGCGAGCAGCCGCAGCAGCGTGGTCTTGCCGCAGCCGGAAGGGCCGACGATCGACAGGAACTCGCCATCGGCCACCGACAGATCGATATGGTCGAGCACGAGATGCGTCGCCGAAGGACATGTTGAGCGCGCGCGCTTCCAACGCGTTGGTCATTGGTCGATTCACTTACGAGTTAGGGCGCGATCAACTTGTCGATCTGCGGCTGCTGATGGATGAGGCCAACTTGCTTGCTGACGTCGACGAAGAAAGCGAGATCGTCCTTCGAGATGGCCAGCGACCAATCGGGCTTCGCCGGCGAGGCGAAGCCGAGATATTTCATCTGAATTTGCTCGAACTCGGGCGGGTTCGCCTGGAGATCGGCGATGCCCTCGGAAAGGCCGGCGCGGAAGCCGGTGACGATGTCGGGATGCGCCGCGATCCAATCGCGCTTTGCCATCCAGATCGCCGCGATCGCGTCGGGGCTGAGGTCGCCGAAGAAATCGCGGACATTGACGCCGGTGCCGTCCTTGAGGATCAGCGAGCGAAACGGCTCGAGCACGATGGCCGCGTCGAGTTGGCCGCCGGCGAGCAGATCATGCATCTGCGGGAAGATCGCTTCGACGAAATTGACGTCGCTCGGCTTGACGTTGCGGTCCATCAGCCATTTGCGGAAGGTGATGTCCATCGAGGAGTTGAAGCCCGGCACGCCGAGCTTCTTGCCTTTGAGGTCGGCCGCTTCCTTGATGTTGGCCTGCGGCCGCGCGATCAAGCTGACGAAGGGATGCTCCTTCTTCAACCGCGACACCGCGGCGATCGCCTCGAAATCGAGGCCGCTTTCGTTGGTGACGAGCAGCATCGGCGGCGTGCCCATGCCGATATCGAGGCTGCCGGCGACGAGCGCGCCGGGCACGTTCGAGGCGAGCAGGATTTTCGTCAGGGTGACATCGAGCCCGTGCTTCTCGAAGAAGCCCTTGTCCTTGGCGACGAAGAGCGGCGCGAAATCTGCAACCGGGACATAGCCAACCGATATCTTCTGCAACTCGGCCGCCGAAGCGCCTCCGGCCAACAGAATCAGGGCGCAGAAAACCCCGAGCAGCCTCCGAAACATCGCCCCGACCTCCCCGTTGTCTTCGGCGAAATCTCAAGAAAATCCGAGACTTCGCTCGTTCGCGGCGCGCGCAGCTTGCTTGACGCGCTCGGCATCGTCAAGCACTCTGCGCCGCGTTCAGCGAGGGGAGGAAACAGAATGGCATTCGAAATCCGGCGCATCGTCAGCGGCCACAACGCGCAGGGGAAATCCATCTTCATCATCGATGGCACTGTCCAGACGCCCGCAGGCCGACGCAGTTCGGCCGGGACCTCGGTGGTCGAGCTCTGGCAGACCGATACCATGCCCGCCGATAATACCGGCGACAAGGATCCGACCGATCATCCCTATCGCCTGCCGCCGCCGACGAATGGCACCGTCTTCCGCGTCGTCGAATATCCGCCCGATAGCCAACGCTTCGCGAATATGGACGCGGGCGGGTGGACCAGAGAGGCCGAAGGGCAGGGCTATCAGCGCACCGGCGGCAATGCGCGCCATGCCGGCTTTCACAAGACCGACACGATCGACTATGCGATCGTCATCGAGGGCGAGATCGTCGCGCTGATGGACGAGGGCGAGAAGCTGATGAAGCAGGGCGACGTGCTGATCCAGCGGGGCACGAACCACGCCTGGGCGAACCGCAGTGACAAGCCGGTGCGCGTTGCCTTCATCCTGATCGACGCCAAGCCGGTGCCTTGATGAGCTTTCTGCAGCAGTTCCCGCGCGTCCATCTCGATTTCGGCGCCGTGCGTGCGCTGGTAGCGGAGCTGGCGGCATGCGGCATCACCCGGCCTTTGCTGATGACCGATCAAGGGCTGGTGAAATGCGGCGTGCTCGGGCGGGTCACGGACACGCTGGCGGGCAAGAACGACATCGTTGTGTTCGACCAGGTGCCGAAGAACCCGACCGTCGCGGGCGTGAACCAGGCCTTCGAAGTCTATCGGCGCGAGAAATGCGACGGCGTCGTCGCGCTGGGCGGCGGCTCGGTCATCGACAGCGCGAAGGCTGTCGCGGTGCTGGCCGGCCATCCCGGGCCGATCACCAATTACATGGGCAAGCCCGACACTATCACGCATAAGGTCGGGCCGTTGATCGTGTTGCCGACGACGTCGGGCACGGGCAGCGAGGCCTCGCGCGGCGCGGGGATCCATCCCGATGCCCACAGCCGCGCCTCGGGCCTCAACAGCCATTACATCGTGCCGCGCGTCGCGATCTGCGATCCCGAGCTGACGCTTAGCCTCCCGCCGCGGCTCACGGCCGCGACGGGGATGGATGCGCTGTCGCATTGCGTCGAGGGATTCCTCACCACGGCCGACAATCCGCCCGCGAAAGCCTTGGCGCTCGACGGCATACGCAATGTCGCCGCATTCATCGATCGCGCGGTGAAGGATGGCAGTGACCGCGAAGCGCGCAAGATGATGATGGTGGCGGCGCTCGAAGGCGGCATGGCGATCCATATGGGGCTCGGGCCGGGTCACGCCATCGCCAACGCCACCGGCGATCAGGGCTTGCATCACGGCGCCATGGTAACGATCGCGATGCCGACGGTGTTGCGCGTCATGGAAAAGCATGTCCCGGAGAAAACGCTTGCCGTCGCCGAGGCACTCGGCGCCGAAGCGGGCCAGACCGCAGCCGATATCGTCGAGGCGATGAATGCCCGTGTCGGCATTCCGCCGACGATGCGCGCGCTCGGCTATAAAGGCGGCGACCTCGAAGACATGGCCCAGGATTGCGCGAAAAGCCATTTCCTCGGACGCAGCCCCTATCGTCCCGGCGCCGCCGAGTTCAAGACCATGCTCGTCACCGTGATGGGATGACGAAAGCTTTGGTCTCTCTGCCGATCTGCTGCCGGCAGAGGCGCCGCCATCATTCTCTACGAGGCGAAAATCATGGCGAAAGTATCATCGGCGCCATTGCCGCCGCCATTGAGCAACAAGGCTTATGAGCACACGCTGTTGCGGTTGCAGATCGAGTTGGTGAAACTCGAGCGGCACGTCATCGCGCATGGCCAGCGCGTACTCGTGATCCTCGAAGGGCGTGACACCGCCGGCAAGGACGGCACCATCAAGCGCATCGTGGAGCATCTGAGTCCGCGCGAGACGCGCGTGATGGCACTGGGGCCGCCGAGCGAGCGCGAGGAGCGTTCCTGGTATTTTCAGCGTTATATTCCCTATCTGCCGGCCTCGGTGAGATCGTGCTGTTCAATCGCAGCTGGTATAACCGCGCCGGCGTCGAGCGCGTGATGGGCTTTTGTAGCAAAGCCGAGACCGAGCAGTTCCTTGAGACCGTGCCGCAATTCGAGGCGATGCTGATCCGAGGCGGCATCACGGTGACTAAAATACTATCTCGATATCACTCAGCATGAGCAGAAGAAGCGGCTTGCCGACCGGCGCAAGGACCCGCTGAAACAGTGGAAGCTCAGCCCGATCGATGCCAAAGCGCCGAAGCTTTGGAAAGCCTATAGCAAGGCGCGCGACCAGATGTTCCAGCGCACGCATACGGCGATCGTCGCCTTGGACGGTCGCGCGCGCTGACGATAAGGAGCATGCGAGGCTGAACATCATTCGCGATCTGCTGTGGCGGCTCGAATATCCGGGCCGTCACCGCAAGCTGCAGCGACCCAGCCCGGCGATCGTCTTCGACTATGATTCGAGTTCTTACGCGCGTGGCCTGATCGCGCCGTAAGGTATATTAAGAAGCGTTGCGCAGACCATGTTGGACGACCAATCGCAAGCGATCGATTTCCTGTCGCGCGGCGCGAGTTTCGGCCTGCCGGACGCGACAGCCGCGACGTATCGATACGCATATCTCGATCGTGTTTCTGATTGGCGATCGCGTCTTCAAGATGAAGCGCGCGCTGAAGCTCTCCTTCATCGATTATTCGACGCTCGCCGAGCGCGAGCGCTTCTGCCGCGCCGAGTTCGAGCTCAATCGCCGCACCGCCCCTAAACTTTATCGCGCTGTGCGCCGGCTGACGCGGGTACCGGGCGGGGGGCTCGAATGGGACGGTGACGGCACGCTTGTCGAGCCGGTGCTGGAAATGGCGCGTTTCGGCGACGACGCACTGTTCGACCATCTTGCCACCGCGGGAGAGCTGACATCCGGCGCTGATGGTGCAGGTCGGCGACATCATTGCCGAATTCCATGCAAGCGCGGAGATCGACGCCGGCTTTCGGCGGCAGCGCCGGCATCGCCGCCGTGATCGCCGACGACCATGCCAATCTGCGCGCCGGCTGCCCGCCGCTCGATCCGCAGGCCGTCGACACACTGCGCCGCGCCGCAGGAAGGCGCGCTGGCAAAACAAGCAACACTGCTCGATGCGCGGCAGCAGCAAGGCAAGGTACGGCGCTGCCATGGCGATCTCCATCTGCGCAATATCTGTCTCTTCGAAGGCAAGCCGACGCTGTTCGATTGCATCGAATTCGGCGACGAGATCGCCTGTATCGATACGCTGTTCGATCTCGCCTTCCTGCTGATGGATCTCGAGCATCGCGGCTTACGCGGTCTCGGCAACATCCTCTTCAATCGCTATGTCGATCGCAGCGGCGAGGTCGCTGGCCTCGCCGCGTTGCCGCTCTTCTTGTCGGTTAGGGCCAGCATCCGCGCCAAGGTCGCGGTCGCGGCGCTGAAAGTGCAAAAAGACACCGCGGAGCAAAGGACCGCGGCGGAGCAGGCAAGGGCCTATCTCGATCTCGCCGCGCGGCTGTTCGCAACCAGTCGCCGCCGCGGCTCGTGGCGATCGGCGGCTTGAGCGGATCGGGCAAATCGACCGTTGCAGCCGGCTTTGCCGCCGATTTCGCGCCGGCGCCCGGCGCCCGGCATTTGCGCAGCGACGTGCTGCGCAAAACAATGATGCAGGTCGCGCCCGAGACACGCCTGCCGCCCTCGGCCTATACGCAGGCAGTGAGCGAGCATGTCTATCGCAGCGCACGCGAGCAAGCCGCGGCTGCACTGGCTGCCGGCTACAGCGCCATCGTCGACGCGACCTTTATCGACGCGGGTGAACGCGCTGCGATTGCCGCGGTCGCAAGCGAAGCCGGCGTGCCCTTCACCGGGCTGTGGCTGACGGCGCCCGATGATGTGCTGCGCGATCGCGTTGCCCGTCGTCGCGGCGATTCGTCCGATGCCGATCGCACCGTGCTGGAGCAACAGCTCAAGGCCGAGCTTGGTGCGATGAGCTGGCGGAAAGTCGATGTTTCGGGCGATGCCGCGGCGGCGCTCGACGCGGCGCGGACCGTGCTCTCGATTCAAAAAGTCAGACCATGATTCACGGATAAAACGGAATCGCTTCTCGATTCCGTTTTATCCGATCATGGTCTAGGAGCTGATCGGAACGCCGGCAGCGAGAGCCAACCGGACCAGTTCGGAGAGGCTGCGCGCTTCGAGCTTCTCCAAGACGCGGGCACGATGGACTTCGACTGTGCGCGGCGAGATGTCGAGATCGTAAGCGATCATCTTGTTCTGCTTGCCGCGCACCATTTCGTCGAACACTTCGCGCTCGCGCGGCGTGAGAGTGCCGAGTTTCTCGCGCGCCGTGGCACCGGCCTGGGCGCTGGCGCGCTGCGCTACAAAGCGCGTTTGCGCGTGCCGAACGGAATTGAGGATCGCTTGCTCCTCGAACGGCTTTTCGATGAAATCGACGGCGCCTGCCTTCATCGCTCGCACGGCCAGCGTGACATCGGCATGGCCGGTCACGATCACGACGGGAAAATCGAGTTTCATCTCGTTGAGCCGCTGCTGCAATTCCATCCCATCCATGTCCGGCATCTGGACATCGGAGATGACACAGCCCGGCTGCAGGGTGCGGGCGATCTCGAGAAACCCAACGGCCGACGGAAACGTGGCGACTTCATAGCCGGTCGCTTCGAGCTGAAGGCTCAGGGAGTCACGAACGGCATCGTCGTCGTCGATGATGTAAACGCGTACCTTGGCTTCATCCATACAAAAATTCCCTACGGCAGGGAATCTGGGCAAATTTGCGGAAAAAAACAAGCCAGTTAATAGCTAGGGCCCAGGCCAACCCTTCAAACCTTACGGGGTTTCACCTACGCAGAATTGCGAATTCTCCTCGCGCCCCAAGGAGATCAGTGTCCATGGCAGCATTTTCGGCGTTTTAGGGTTTATGGGTTATGCTGGGCGCTCTTGCCGTTTCTCATCGTCCGACAGCGCACCGTGCGCCGGCTAAGCCGGTCGCCCTGGCGGACGGCCTCGCCGCCCTGGACGGCATCGGTGCGGTTATCGCATTGCGTCGCGACGAGCCGCTCTTTCGTCCGGGCGATCGGGCCGAATTTTATTTCAAGGTCCTGAAAGGCGCCGTGCGGAGCTGCCGTGTGCTGGCGGACGGCCGGCGCCATATCGGCGAATTCTTCCTTGCCCGCGATTTCATCGGCCTTGACGCGGCGGGGAGCTATGCATTCGCTGCCGAAGCGATCGTCGAGACCACTCTCATCCGCTATTCGCGGCGCAAGGTCGAGGCGCTGGCGGCTGAAGAGCCCCGCATCGGCCAGAGCCTCGTCGAGATCATGCGCTCGGACCTTGCGGCGGCGCGCGAGCGTATACTGCTCCTCGGCCACATGACGGCGATGGAGCGGATCGCGTCTTTCCTGCTGGATTTGTCGGCGCGCCGTAGCGATGGGCGCATCAGCCTGCCGATGACCCGGACGGATATCGGCGATTATCTCGGCCTAACCATGGAGACCGTGAGCCGCGCCTTCAGTCAGTTGAAGAGCGGCGGCATCATCACGCAACACAGCTACACGAATTGGCGATCGCCAAGCCGACCGCGCTGGTCGAATTGACCAAGCCCTAAATTTCCCGAGCCTAAAAAAGAGGAACTCAGTAGCTGCCATTCGGCAACACGGCCGCTGCCGTGTTCGCGGCGATGTTCGCGCTTTGGGCTTCGACCGCGCGTTGGAACAGATCGGGCATCCGCACCGTCAGTTGGGCCGCGACGAGAATGGTTAGGACGACCGCGACAGCGGCCAATCCGGCGTTGAGACGCGCACAGAACGCATCAATGCTCTTCAGAAGAGCCGACATCTTTCTTCCCTCCAATGCCCCAAGAACCGATCAAATCGCCATTCGTTCCGGCGGCCGGGTGCTATTAAGCCCTGCATTGCGCAAAAAAATCGTTTACGCCCGTTAACGGCGTTGCGATTTTCTGCCGCACGCCCGCGACTCCCGGCATAGCCAAGTCGCGCCGGCGAATGCAGGCAAAACAAAGTCTTAACTTTGGCCGTGGTAAGAGCGGGACAGAGCGAAAGCCTTATGACCGCTAAAACACCATCCGCGCCTACCTGCCGCGGGATCGCGTGCTCGGCATTCAGGAAGTGGCGGCGTAGAGTCTTGCAGCGCGTAAGCTCGCTCAGTGGGTCAATAGCACCGGCAGCAGGCTGGTGCCGACCACTTCACGCGTCGCGCCGCCGAAGAGGAATTCGCGCCACGGCATGTGGCCATAGCCGCCCATCACCAGCAGATTGGCGTCCTCCTCGCGCGCGGCGGACAGCAGCTGCTGGCCGACGCCGGCACCGTCGACCGTCGGGACATGGCGATGCTTGGCGGCGACGCCGTACCAGCCGAGATATTCGACCAGCGCCGCGGCGCTGCCCTGATGGCGGTCGCCGATGGTGATGATCGAGACGCTGCGCGCGCTGGCGAGGAAGGGCAGGGACGCGGTCAGCGCACGCGTCGCCGCGGCCGAGCCGTTCCAGCCGATCGCGATCGCTCTCGCCGATATCGGCGGGCGGCTGCGCCGGCGCGACCAGCATCGGCCGGCCGGAATTGATCAGCGTCTGCTCGACGACGTCGGTATGCGGCTGATCGACGACCCGATCCGAGCGGCCGAGCACCACCAGATCGAAGAAGCGGGCGCGGCGGGAGACCAGGGTCGCGGCATAGCCGACCTCCTCGCGCCAGGCAGGCAGAGGCCGCGATCTTCTCGGGCAAGCCCAGCGACGGCGCGGCGCTGATGCCGATCTGATGCTGGCTGGCGATCGCTTCGAAGGAGGCTTTGGTCTTGGCGGCGATGCCGTCCGAATCCTTGACGAACCGGTCGACGAAATCGCCCGACATCGAATTGCCGAAAGCGTCGGTCGAATAGGCGAAGAGATCGCGCGGATCGGGCTTGGCGTGGAATGCCTCGAGATGGGCGCCGAAACGGCGCGCGAACCGGCAGGCCAGCTCGATCGTGCCGTCGCTGGCACTGCCGCCGCTTGCCGCGGCCAGAATGGTCTTGAATGTCATGGCACTCTCCTTCCCGGACGCATCAGCCTCTATAATGCCGCGCCGGACCATAAGGTAACACCGCGCGGCGCGCGTGGCGACGAGGGGGAAATGTCAGTAATTCGCAAGCTCATAATGGCGATCGTTTTGTGCGTGTTCGCGGCATTGCCGGCGCAGGCCGCGACCAAGATCAATTTCATGTACACTGCGGTCGCGTCATGGGTCGGGCTCTATGTCGCCAAGGACCAGGGCATGCTGGCGAAGCACGGCCTCGACATCGACATGACGCTGACGACCAACGGCTCGCTGATCTCGGCGGCGCTGGTCGCCGACACGGCGCAGACTCGGCGGCCCGACGCCGACGATACTGCTGCAGGCGAATGAGCAGGGCCTCGATCTCGTCGTCGTCGCCGGCACCAATGTCTATCCGCTCGCGTCGCCGAGTGGCGTCGTCGCGCGCGCCGACAGCAATCTGCACGGGCCGAAGGACCTTGACGGCAAGCGCGTCGGCGTGCCGGGCCTCGGCGGCATCATCGACGTGCTGTCGCGGAAATGGGTGCAGACGAATGGGCTCGATTATCACAAGGTCAATTGGGTCGAGATCGGCTTTCCGCAGATGGCCGACGCGCTGAAGGGCCATCTCGTCGACGCGGTCGCCTCGGTCGATCCGTTCTATACGCGCATCATCGTCCGACAAGACCGGCTACGATATCGGCGACTATTCGTCCGTGATCCCGGCCGGCACCAGCCCGGTCAATTTCGTCGCGACGCGCGCCTGGGCGGAAAAGAACGTCGACACCATCAAGGCGCTGCAGGCGGCGCTCGAGGAAGCGGCCGTCTACATCAACGACCCGGCGAACGATAAATCGGTGCGCGCGAGCCTTGCGACCTATACCAAGCTGCCGCCGCCGGTCGCTGCGATCATCGATGTGCCGAAGGATTTCCACGTAAACATCACGCCGGACGCGCTTGCGCTTCTGGGTCGAGGTCTCGCGCGAGCAAGGCCTGATCAAAGGCAATCCCGATCCGAAGAGCCTGATCTACCCGTAAAGCTATTTCGGCCCAGCCCCTATTTCGGCTGGGACTTGAACTCGACGATGAGGTTGCGCAGCGCCATATCGCCGATATTCTTGGTGGTGTGGATGCCGGCTTGGCGGAAATTGACGATACTCGGCAGGATCGGCTTCGCGGGCGGATCGAGCCACTGATCGAGCAGCGGGCCGATATTGAGGCGGATCTCGACGCGCTGGCTGTGGCTGTGTCGCGGCCGCGTGTCGCCCGGGCGCCAATCGCTCCTCATAGATGAAGAAGCGCGGCCCGTCGTAGATCGGCTTGTTCTTCGACGGCGCGATCATCTCGGCCGGCGATTTCACCGGCGGATGGTCCGGCTTGATCGCGACTTCGAAATAATGCGCCGCCCGTCACGCTGTAACTGTCGCCTTTCTGGAAGACCGCGACCTGGCCCTTGCTGAGTTGGCGATGCTTCTTGCCCGACGACACCTCGATCGGACCGTAGGCGACGATGACGCGATCCTCGCAGCCCGGCGTGCTGGCATCGGCGCAGGGCGTGCGTCGCGCGCGACATGGACATATTCGTTGTCGAGCGCGACCGGGCTCGGTGGATCGCTTGGGCGTCGCCTGCGCCCAGGCGCCTGCCGGCCGAAGGCAAGGAGAGCGCCGGCCACGAACAGGGCGCGGCCGATCATCGCCGCCCTGGCCTATTCAGTTGGGGCTTGAATTCGACGATGAGATTGCGCAGCGGCATGTCGCCGACATTGCGCACGGTGTGGATCACCGGCTCGCGCCAATTGACGATGCCGGGCTGCAGCGGCGGACGCGGCGGGTCGAAGATTTGCTCCAGCATCGGTCCGTTGTTGAGGCGAATTTCGACGCGCTGGCAATGGCTGTGACGCGGGCGGACATCGCCGACATTGAGCGATTCCTCATAGATAAAGAAGTGCTCGCCCTCGTAGAGCATCGTGTTCTTGGCCGGCGGGATGATCTCGGGCGGCTCTTTGACCGGCGGGTGATCGGGCTTGATCGCGACCTCGAAGAACGAAGTGTCGGCCGGCAGTTGATACGTGTCGCCGGGTCCGAAGACGAAGAACTCGCCGCGCTCAAGGCTCTGTAGCGCGTCGCCCGCCATGAAGGAGAGCGGCGCGACGGCAACGATCACGCGATCCGTCGCGATCCCCGCGAAGGGGGTCTTGTTGCGGCTGACGCGAACGTAGTCGTTCTCGAGTGCGATCTCGGGCGGAGGCAGCGGGCCGTTGGCGGACATGAAGCGATCCCCCTTCGGCCTCGCGTGCTCAGTTGTTTGCCGCGTAGGACTTGTCGAAGCGCGGGAAGACCTTCTTGGTATTGCCTTCGAAGATCTTCTTGCGGTCGGCGTCGGAGATCGGCGCCTTGTCGACGTAGCGCTTCGTGTCGTCGTAGTGGTGACCGGTGTTCGGGTCGATGCCGCGCACCGCGCCGATCATTTCCGAGGCGAACGAGAATGTTGTCGACCGGCACCACCTTGGTCAGCAGGTCGATGCCCGGCTGGTGATAGACGCAGGTGTCGAAGATACACGTTCTTCAGCACGCAGCTTCGTCGAAGGGCGGGCGCTTCGCGTCCTGCGCCAGGCCGCGATACCGGCCCCAGTGATAGGGCACCGCGCCGCCGCCATGCGGGATGATGAACTTCAAGCGTCGGGAAATCCTTGAAGATGTCCGACATGATGAACTGCATGAAGGCGGTGGTGTCGCCGTTGATGTAATGCGCGCCCGTGGTATGGAAGTTCGGGTTGCACGACATGCTGACATGCACCATCGCCGGCACGTCGAGCTCGACCATCTTCTCGTAGAAGGGATACCACCACTTCTTGTCGGTCATCGGCGGGTCGTTCCATTTGCCGCCCGACGGATCGGGGTTGAGGTTGCAGCCGATGAAGCCGAATTCCTTGACGCAACGCTCGAGCTCGGGAATGCAATTCGCCGGCGCGACACCCGGCGTCTGCGGCAATTGCGCGACGCCGATGAAGTTCTTCGGGAAGAGCTTCACGACGCGGTGGATGAGGGTGTTGCAGGCGTCGGTCCAGACTTCGCTGGTCTTCGCCCCGCCGATGTGGTGGCCCATGCCGGCGGCGCGCGGCGAGAAGATCGTGATGTCGCTGCCGCGCTCCTGCTGCATCTTGAGCTGGCCGTTCTGGATCGTCTCGCGGATCTGGTCGTCGGTGATCTTGAGTGGCGCGGGCGTATCGTTGCCCTTGATCTGCTCGTCGCGGAAGGCCTGCAGCTCTTTCGGCGCGGTGGTGTAGTGGCCGTGACAGTCGATGATCATGTTTGACCTCCCGAATTTTGTGGCGATGCTATGAAGCGCGCACTCCTTGTCAAACTTTCAGCCCGCGGTTTAACGACATCCGCTGAAGCAGTACCCTACCTAAATGTCATTTCCAATAGGCCCGACGCCAGGACAAAATCCGAGCCTTTTTCCGATCGTTGATCCGTTCGGGCTGCGACGGGCGGTTGTGCCTCTTATTGAATTAGCAAGCGACGGCAGCCAGTTTGATGGGCTCGGTACCGCATTCCGTATCGATCCCTTCACCACTTTCCTATCTGCGCAGCACGTTGTCGAACATCGCGCCAACCGACCAGTTGGAACAAATAGTGTTGTAGTGGGAGTGTTAGGCATGGGATTGGCATTTGGCCGTCCACCTATGCCGCGGGATTGCCTGTGTACTATTTCTGAAGCTGAAGGGTTCCGTGCACATCTTACAGATCCCCTCTTGGAGTTGCAGGGACGACTGGAAACCAGAAATGCATTTGATTGTGTGAGACTTCGCTTTGATTCGGCGAGCGAGCGCTTACGTCGAGACGTTGTTGTTCTGCCGCTTCGATTGAGAGGTCGGCCGCTACAGTTGGGCGAGCGCGTACTTGCCGTAGGCTTTCCTGAGCTAACGATGATGAGACGAGCAGATATCAGAAATGTTGTAACTTACTCAGAGAATATGTTTGGAGCGATTGCCGAAGTGTCAGCGGTGTTCCCGCATGGGCGGGACAGCACTCATCCATGGCCTAGTTTCGAAGTGCGCGGGCACTGGCCTGCAGGCATGAGTGGCGGTCCTATCTTCAACGAAGAAGGTGAAGTAATCGGGCTTGTTAGCTCTGGCGTTAATCCGAGCTACGAGGATACCGGTACAGGATACGGACTTTGGTTTAGCCCAGTCTTAGGTCTTGATTGTTGGCTGCCGACGATCGACCCGGACAATCCGGGATGGATACGATGCTGGATGGTGTTCGCTTCGAAACGCAATTCGCCGGTAGCCTGTTTTGAGCGCAAAGAAGAGGCAGAAGCGTTTGGAGGATCGCTGGGTGTGGAGTGCGCCGTACGATATGGATCAACGAAAAGTGCTTCACTATTAGCTGATGCGCGTGCTCCTCGATCAAGGCGTTAGTTCGCGTGGCTCACAACCACATAGGCAACTTCATGGGGCAACTGTCAGCAGGCATTTGGTGGCGGCATTTTGCGTGGACCGATGCAGTTTTGAGTGGGCCGCGCCGCTCTGCTACGATGCGCCGAGGTCTTAAGTTCGGGAGGAGAAAAAGATGGCCGATGTTCCGCGCTTGAACGGCATGATCAAATGTTTCGAGGAGGGCAGGCCGTGCTTCGGCGCGTTCTGCACGCCCGATATCGAGTCCGCGCTGGCGGCGAGCCAGGCGAAATACGACAGCATCATCTTCGAGATGGAGCACAATATCTGGGACATCCGCGCGCTGCGCGACAGTCTCCAATACATGCTCAACCGCAAGCAGATCGTCGATAAAGGCTCAATCGCGCCGAATGTCACGCCGCTGGTGCGCATTCCGGCGAACGGCAACGAGAAGAATCAGTGGCTCGCGAAGCAGGCGCTCGATATTGGCGCGTACGGCATCGTGTGGCCGCATGTCGACACGGTCGACCAGGCCTATAACGCTGTCGCGGCTTGCCGCTATCCGCGCCTCAAGACCGCGCCGCGCTACGAGCCGACCGGCATCCGCGGTGATTCGCCGGGCACAGCCGCGCGCTATTGGGGCATCAGCAACCAGGAATATTACAAGAAGGCCGATGTGTGGCCGCTCGACCCGAATGGCGAGATCCTTGTCGGTCTCATGATCGAAGGCGTCGAGGCGGTCGACCAATCTCGATGCGATGCTGACGCAAGTGCCTGGCATCGGCTTCATCCTGATCGGCGAAGGCGATCTCAGCCAGGAGCTCGGCGTGCCGCGGCAATATGAGCATCCGACGGTGCTCGAGCATATCGCCCGCGTCGTCGCGACCTGCAAGAAGCACAAGGTGCCGGTCGGCCATCCGCATGTCGACGGCAAGAATGTCGAGCGCGTCCTGGGCGAGGGCTTCAATTATCTGATGATTGCGGCCGGCCGCTCTTATGCCGGTCTCGAGAAAGGCCGCGAGCTGGCGAAACGCTGACTTTAGTTTTCGTCGTCATGGCCGGGCTTGTCCCGGCCATCCACGATTTCATCGTTCGGAGATGTGGATGCCCGGAACAAGTCCGGGCATGACGGGAAATGGAAAAATACAAGGAGGAAGCGATGAAGATCGTACACGGTGATGCGCTCGAATGGCGTCGCGGGCTCGAATATCGCGGCGGAACCTTCCACTTCCGCAATCTCGCCGAGGGCGAGGAAGGCAGCGTCGATAATTTCAAGCTGTCGGTCGGCCGCTCCTCCGCCGATTTCTATTCGCCGCGCCATCGGCATAATTTCGAGCAGGTCCGTTTCGTGCTCGATGGCGAGCTGAGCTTCGGCCGCGACGGCACGCTCAGCGCCGGCATGGTCGGCTACTTCCCCGAAGGCGTTCATTACGGCCCGCAGACACAGCACCATGAATCGCTCGCGATCGTGCTGCAGTGCGGCGGCGCCAGCGGCAGCGGCTATCCCTCGCGCAACGAGGTGAAAGCGGCGATGGATGCGCTCGAAGCCGATGGCAGCTTCACCGACGGCGTGTTCCGCCGCCGCGACGGCGTGCCGGGCAAGAAGAATACGGATGGCTTCCAGGCGATCTGGGAACATATCAATCGGCGGCCGATGCTCTATCCCAAGGGCCGCTACCCCGCGCCGATCATGATGGACCCCAAGAACTACGCCTGGGCATCGGTCGAGAGTTCGGGCGGCGTCGAGGAAAAGCTGCTCGGCATGTTCACCGAGCGTAAGACCGAGGCGCGCTTCCTGCGTCTCGATGCCGGGTCGAGCTATTACGCCAAGGGCCGCGGCGTCTATTACGTGGTCTCGGGCGTCGGCACGGCGGGGGATAACGACTATCACGCCATGTCGACGGTCTATCTGAAGAAGGGCGAGCGCACGATGATCAAGGCGACCGCCGAGACGCAGATTTTCCTGTTCGGCCTACCCGATCTCTCCGGCATGAAGCTCGGCCAGCTCAGTGGCTCGGCTGCACCGGACGAGCCGGAGACGGCTGAAGCCGCCGAATAAGTAACGGCGCCGAGCTAAAAGGCCGGCGCGATGTGGAAGAGGGAGGATGTTATGAAGATGAAACACGCGATCACCGCGGCGTTGGCTTGCACGCTTGCTTACGCGGCGCCGGCCAAAGCCGCGGATACGATCCAGATGGGCTTGCTCGGCGCGGCGAATGCGGTGGAATGGCCGTATTACATCGGCCAGCACCAGAAATTCTTCGCCGATGCCGGGCTCGATCTGCAGATCATCTACGTGCCGTCGGCGGGAAACATGGTGCAGCAGCTATCCTCGGCCTCGCTCGATATCTGCGATATCGGCGCCGTCGAGCCGATCCACGGCGTGGCGCACGGCGCGCCGGTCGCGATCCTGCGCATCTCGGAAGCGGTCTCGCCGTACGACATCGTGGCGAAATCCTCCGTCAACTCGATCAAGGACCTCAAAGGGAAAACCTTCGTCATCGGCGGGCTCGTCGACATCAATCGCGTTTATCTCGAGCGCGTGCTTAAGGCCGTCAATCTCAAAGACAGCGATATCGATATCACTGTCGCCGGCAGCACGGCGGCGCGTTTCGCCGCGCTCAAATCGGGCAGCGCCGATGTGACCATGCTGGCGCCACCGGTCAATTTCTTCGCCGAGAATGGAGGCTTTAAGAGCCTCGGGCTGATGATCGATTACACCAAGGACCTACCCTTCGGCTCGACCGACGTCGCGCGTGCCTATGCCGAAAAGCATCCGGATGTGATCAAGCGCTTCATGACCGCGCTCGATAAGAGCTTCGCCTGGTTCAATGACAATTCGCATCGCGACGCATCGATCGACATTCTTACGACGGAGATGAAGACCAACGATCGCGATTCGATCGCCAAGAGCTACGACTATCTGCGCAAGATCGGGTTCTTCCCGAATGACGGCACGGTCTCGCGCAAGCAGATCACCACGCTGATGGACGAGATGGCGGCGATCGGCGATACCGACGGCAAGGTGCCGTTCGACAAGCTGGTGCTGACGGGCATCACGAAGGTCGGTGACTAAGCCATGCGCCGGATACAGGTGCTCGGCGTCTCTCGCCGCTCTGGCAATCGGCCTGATCGCGCCGGCAGCGCAAGCGCTGCAGACGATCGAGACCGGGCTTATCGGCTCGCCGCAAGCCGGCGGCTGGCCTTACTACATCGGCATCCGCGAAGGCTTCTTCGCCGATGCCGGGGTCAGCCTCGATATCGTCTATGTACCGACCGCGTCGGGGCTGGTGCAGCAGCTCGCCGCCGGCTCGCTCGATGTCGTCAATATCGGCATCGTCGAGCCGATCCACGCGATCGCGCGCGGTGCGCCGGTTGCGATCGTGCGCGTCACCGGCGCCGTGCCGCCCTATGAGGTCATCGCCCGGCCCGAAATCAAGACGATCCAGGATTTGAAAGGCCATACCGTCGTCATCGGTGGGCTGCTCGATATCAACCGCGTCTATCTCGAGCGTGTGCTGAAAGCCGGCGGACTCAAGGACAGCGATATCGAAATCACGGTCGTCGGCGCCACCGCCGGGCGCTATGCCGCGATCCAATCGAACGCCGCCCAGGCAACGATGCTGGTCCCGCCGTTCAATTTCATCGCCCAGGCGGCCGGCTACAACAGCCTTGGCGTGATGATGCAGTTCGCGGGAGATTTGCCTTTTGGCTCGACCGACGTCTCGCTCGCTTTCGCCAAGCAGCATCCCGACTCGCTCAAGGGGTTCGTGACGGCCCTCGACAAGGGCATCGTCTGGTTCAATGACCCCGCCAATCGCGCGGCGGCCATCGACCTGCTCGATAAGGAAATGAAGGGCGCCAATCGCGACGGGGTGGAGAAGAGCTACGACTTTTTCCACAAGATCGGCTATTTCCCGACGGGCGCCAAAGTCTCGCGCAAGAAGCTCGATACGCTCATGGACGACATGACGGCGATCGGCGATACCGACGGCAAGGTGCCGTTCGACAAGCTGATCCTTCCGGGCGTGACGCCGGTCGAGGATTAGCCATGCTCGCGCGACGCGTAGCGGCGGCTCTCGTGGCGTTGTGGCTCAGCGCGCCTGTCGCCGGCGCCGCCGAGAAATTCGAGGCCGGCCTTCTCGGCTCGCCGAATTCCGCCGGCTGGATCTGGTATATCGCGCAGGCGGAAGGTTTCTTCGCCAAGGCGAATCTCGAACCGGATATCATCTATGTGCCGACGCCCGCCGGCTTGATGCAGCAATTGGCGGCGGGGTCGCTCGATACGGTCGAGATCGGCGTGGTCGAGCCCATCCACGCGATCGCGCGTGGTGCTCCGGTGGCGATCCTGCGCATCATGGGCGCCGTGCCGCCGTACGAGATGGTCGCCAATGTGAAGACGGTGAAGGAGCTCAAGGGCAAGACCATCGTCATCGGCGGGTTGGTGGATATCAATCGCGTCTATCTCAATCGCATCATGAAAGGCAACGGCCTCAATGACGGCGATTACGACATCACCACCGTCGGCAATACGCCGGGTCGCTTCGCCGCGCTGAAATCGGGCTCGGCCGATGCGACCATGCTGGCGGCCCCGTTCAATTTCTTCGCCGAAGCGGCCGGCTTTCACAATGTCGGCCTCATCCTCGACTACGCCAAGGATATTCCCTTCGGCTCGACCGACGTGTCGCTCGCCTATGCCAAGGATCATCGCGAGACGCTGCAGCGGCTTCTGACCGTGCTCGAAGAGAGCAGCGTCTGGTTCAACGACATCGACCATCGCGACGCAGCGACCGACGTGCTGCTCAAGGTGATGAGATCGGATCAGCGCGACGACGTCGCCAAAAGCTATGACTATATGCGCCGGATCGGCTATTTCGAGCCGAAGGGCATCGTGTCGCGCCGGAGCATCGCCACGGTCGAGACCGAAATGAAGGCGATCGGCGACTCGGCCGAGAACGTTCCCTTTGAGAAGCTGGTGTTGCCGGGCCTCACAACGGTCGGCGATTAGCTTGGCTTATAACCTCTACGCCTCGCCGAGGATCTTCGCTGGCGTCGTGCGCGTGATCAGTCTCGCGATCGGCGTCGGTCAGGACCTTGGAGTTCTTCAGGGTCGCGAAAGGATCGCGCTCGCCGACCGGGTAATCCGTGCCGAACACGATGCGGTCGACGCCGACCTTGGCGATCAGCGCATCGAGCACGTCTGCGCCGTAGACGCAGGTGTCGTAGTAGAAATCGCGCAGATACTCGCTCGGCAGCTTCGAGATGTTCACGCGGCTGCCGGGGTTGTTCTCGTAATTGCGGTCGAGCCGGCCGATGTAATGCGGCAGATAGCCGCCGCCATGCGCCATCACGATCTTCATGCCGGGGAACTTGTCCATCATCCCGTCGAAAATCATCGAGGTGATGAACTTCGTCTCCTCGATCGGCTGGCCGATCCCGTTCCAGAGGAAGTATTTCTGCAGCTTCATGTCGGTCACGCCATGCGGATGGACGAAGACCGGCAGGTCGCGGTCGCGGATCGCTTCCCAGAGCGGCGCGAATTTCTCGTCGCCGAGATAATCGCCGCGGCAATTCGACGACACGCTGACGACCTTCGCGCCGAGCTTGCCTGTCGCGTATTCGAATTCCTTCATCGCCAGCTTCATGTCCTGCAGCGGCATGGTGAAGCTGCCGATGAAGCGGTCGGGAAATTTCTCGACCCAGGACGCGTTCATCTCGTTGGCGTGGCGGTTCATCGCCGCCGCGTCCTCGGGCTCGGCCCAATCGGTGTTGCAGGAGACCGCGATCATCGAGATCACATGCTTGCCGATGCCGAATTTGTCCATGTCGGCGATTTGCATCGCCGGATCCTTGCACCTTCTCCTGGATTTGGTAACGCCAGCCGTCTTCGGGCTTCGCCGGCGGGAAATCGCGTGTGCCGAAACCTGACATCACATTGTGCGAATGGCCCTTGGCATAGACGACGGGATCGTTGAAATGCACATGGAAATCGACAATCGGCGATTTCTTCGCGTCGGCCATGCAGTCCTCCCAAGCGTGTCATGACAACAATAGTCGGACAGCTGGAAAATCGCCAGCGCGGCTTCAGTCGCGGAGCTGGACTTTAAGCACTTCCCAAGGCGGCACGACGCGCGATTTGCCGTCGGCATGGAAGCCGGGCAGGCGATGGATCTGCGAGCCGGGGAAATAGAGGCAATCATCCGGCCCGATATCCGGCTCGTTCGGAAAACTGATGCGGGGATCGGCGACCAGCGTGCGCAAGTTGCGGTCGTCGCCCATCACCAGCATCGCGTTCTCGGTGAAAGCCGAGAAATAGATGCGGCCGCGGCGATCGATGGTGAAGCCGGCGCAAGGCGGGATGCGCACGACGTCCTCGATCTGCGCGCTGAGCTGCGCATCGCTGAGCGTCGGGTCGAGCAGATATTTCGTCTCGATGCGGCGCAGCACCGGGCCGAAGAGGCAGGTGAAATAGAGCCAGCGGCCGTCATTGCTGAATTCGAGGAGATTGACGTTGACGATCGAGACTTGGCCGTTGGCGCGGCGGAATTCCTGACCGTCGATCACCGGCACGATGGCGCGGTCGGCCTGCGTCTTCGGATCGCCGCGCAGCACCGCGCGCGTCGCGCCGGTCTCCTGATCGAGGATGATGATCGCGCCATGGCCGGATTCGGTGATGAAGGCGTGCTTGCCAAGGACGCGCATATGGCCGAGCACGGCGCCCGGCGGGCGCAACGCTCTCGTCCATCGGATAGGCGCGCACGATCTGGTTGCTGCGCAGATCGATCTTTACCACTTTGGCGCCGCCTTTGAGCCGCGGCTGATGGTTGGGCGCGGCGTCGTCGACCACCCAGAGGAAATTCTCGGCATCGGCGCAGACCGAATGCACATTGACGAAATGCGTCGCGGGATCGAGGCCCTCGCGCCACTCGTTCCATTCATTGCCGGGGAAGGTGCGGAAGCTGCCATCGGGCAGCGCTTCGCCGAGGCTCGGCGTCGGCGCATGCATCCAGCGCGGGAAGCTCGAGAAGACGCGTCCGGTGGGCGACACGGCGACGCCGTTGAGGATCGCGTTCTGCGACGCGGCGACGCGGATCGGTTGCGGTGCTTCACTCATTCTGTTTTTCCTCCCGCCATTCTCTTTATGCCCGGGCGCGAGCCTAACTGTTTTGCGCCGCAACTCAACGCCGTCGCACAAGCATGGGCGCCATGTGGCGAGCGTCTCGCCTCGCCGCAACGGGTCGGTTATAGTCGGCGCCGATCGTCGGACGAAAAGGGAGAGGTTGGATGGCCGCGGCCGTCATAGTCGATGTCGGCGCGGTAATCGACCGCAGCCGCTTCAGCGCGCGCCAAATCGCGATCATCGCGCTGTGCGGCCTCCTGATGGTGCTCGACGGCTATGACAGCGGCGAGATTGCTTTCGTCGGGCCGAGCCTGCTTCGCGAATGGCATCTCCAGCCCTCGATGCTGACGCTGCTCTTCACCGTGAACGGCATCACCCAGATCATCGCCGCGCTGTGTTTCGGACCGCTGACCGATCGCTACGGCCGGCGCTGGATCATGATCGGCGGCACGGCGCTGACCGGCGCCGCGTCCTTCGCCAGCGCCTATGCGTTCGGTCCCGATGATTTTCTCGTCTGGCGCATCATCTGCGCGCTCGGCCTCGCCGGCGTCATGACCAACGCGATCGCGCTCGGCGCCGAATATGCGCCGGTGCGGGCGCGCTCCTTCTCTGTGATTGCGCTCTATTGCGGCTTCGCGGTGGGCCAGACCATCGGCGCCGGCGTTGCGGCGCAGGTGATCCCGACCGATGGATGGCGGCTCGTCATGATCATCGGCGGCGTGCTGCCGGTCGCGTTCGCCGCGCTCTGCGTGTTTATCCTGCCCGAATTCGATACGCTTCCTCGCGCTGCGGCGGCCGGACAGTCCGGTGATCGCACGCGAGTTGCGCAAGATCGACCCCGCTTCGCGCTTCGATGCTGCGACCCGTTTCACCAGCACCGAGTCGGCCGCGACCGCGCGGCCGATCCGCGAGCTTTTCGTCGATGGTCGCGCCGCCTCGACCTTGCTGGTCTGGCTGGTGTTCCTCATGAACATCACCGGGCTCATCTTCCTCAATAGCTGGGTCCCGACCTTGCTGCATGCGGCGCAAGTGCCGATCGCCCAGGCGCTGCGCGTAACCATGGCGATGCAAGCCGGCACGATCGTCAGCGCGCTGTTCATGGCCTGGTGCATGGATCGCTGGGGCGGGGCGCGCGTGCTGGTGCCGGCGCATCTACTCGGTGTTGCCTGCCTGGCGCTGTTCGGCCAGACCATCGGCGGCCAGGTCTGGATCATGTTCGTCATGGCGGCGCTGATGGGCGCCGGCATCCAAGGCGCGCAAACGGCGATGATCGGCTTCACCGCCGGGCTTTATCCTACCGCCATCCGAGCCACCGGCGTCGGCTCGGCTTTCGGCATCGGCCGCATCGGCACGATCATCGGCCCGATCTATGGCGGCATCGTCATGTCGCTGGCGCTGCCGGTCGGCAACACGTTTCTTCTTGGCGCGATCCCGGCCGCGATCTCGAGCGTCGGCATCATCGCCTTGTCGCTGTTGCTGCGGCCCTCCGGCTCGCGCAGCGCTGTTGCCACTCCAACTGTGTGAGAGATATGTCGGATTCAGTACCGGTATTGATCGTCGGCGCCGGACCGGTGGGCTTGGCGCTCGCCGGCGATCTCGGCTGGCGCGGCCAGAAATGCCTGATCGTCGAGCAGGGCGACGGCACGATCTATCAGCCGCGCATGGATTTCGTCGGGCCGCGTACGATGGAATTTTGCCGCCGCTGGGGGCTGGTCGATGCGGTCGAGCATTCGCCTTATCCGCGCGACTATCCGCAAGACAACATGTATTTGACGGCGCTCAACGGCTACGAGCTCGGCCGCGAAGCCTTTCCGGCGATGCAGGACGAGGTGCCGCCGCCGCAAAGCCCGCAGCATCGCGAGCGCTGTCCGCAGAACATGTTCGATCCGATTCTGCTGCAATGGGCGCGCTCGATGCCGACGGTCGAGCTTCGCCAGCGCACGAAGCTCGTGAGCTTCACGCAGGACGATGGCGGCGTTATCGCCGAGGTCGAGAATGTCGAAAGCGGCGAGCGCAATACGATCCGTGCGCAATATCTCATCGGCTGCGACGGCGGCGCCAGCACGGTGCGCGAAGGGCTCGGCATCGCGATGTCGGGCAAGGGCGTCCTTACCTATACGACGAACGTCATCTTCCGCTGCCCCGATCTCGTCAAAATGCACGACAAGGGCAAAGCCTATCGTCACATCTTCGTCGGGCCGGAAGGCACCTGGGCGACGATCGTCGCGATCAACGGCCGCGAGAATTGGCGGCTGTCGATCATCGGCAGTGCCGAGAAGAAGAGCCACACCGAAGCCGAGATCCGCGCCGTGATCCGTCGCGCCGCCGGCTTCGACTTCGATCACGAGATCCTGAGCGTGCTGCCCTGGGTGCGGCGCGCGCTTGTCGCCGATGAATTCGGCAAGGGCCGTGTCTGGATCGCCGGCGATGCCGCGCATCTGACCTCGCCGACCGGCGGCTTTGGCATGAATATGGGTATTCAGGATTCGGTCGATCTATCCTGGAAGCTCGATGCGTGTCTCAATGGCTGGGGTGGTCCGCATCTGCTCGAAAGCTTCACGCCCGAGCGGCGGCCGGTCGCGATCCGGAATGTCGATGAGGCAACCGGCAATCTCGGCCGCATGCGCTCGCCCGGCGAGAACGACGCGTTGCTCGAGGATTCGTCGGAAGGCAGAGCGGTGCGCGAGCGGCTCGGCAAGGAATTCACCGCGGCGATGACGCGCGAATGGCATACGCTCGGAATTCATCTCGGCTATCGCTACGACAACTCGCCGATCGTCGTGCCCGACGGCACGCCGGTGCCGCCGCTCGAGGTGATGATCTACGATCAGACCGCGCGGCCGGGCGCGCGTGCGCCGCATGTCTGGCTGAAAGACGGCCGGTCGACACTCGATCTTTATGGCAAGGGCTTCGTCCTGCTGCGCCTCGGCAAGAGTCCGCCGATGGTCGATACGATTGTCGCCGCGGCCGAGAAGCGCCACGTGCCGCTCAGCGTGGTCGCGCTTGACGAGGACGCGGTGACGAGCGCCTATGAAAGGAAACTCGTCCTTGTGCGTCCGGATGGCTTTGTCGCGTGGCGCGACGACCAGCCGCCGCCCGAGCCGCTGCAGATGATCGATCGCGTTCGCGGCGCTGCCTGAAGGGACGAGAGAGGAGGCGAGCTATGAATCTGACCGGGGCCACACCGCAAACGCTACGCAACGCGGGCTCGCTCGAAGAGTTGTATCGTTCGCTGGCAACCGTCGATATGGGGCCGGGCTGGAACAAGCGGACGCCCTCGCTCTATCCCGAGCCGAAGAAGAAATTCCCCGCGGCGATTTGGCATTACGAACAGGCGAAAGCGGCGCTTGATGCCGCCGGCCGTCTCATCAACACCGAGCTCGCCGAGCGGCGCAATCTGATCCTTGCCAATGCGGGCGCGGGCAGCGACTACGCGACCTCGACCACGCTGGTCTCGGCTTATCAGATGATCATGCCGGGCGAGCATGCGCGCTCGCATCGCCACACGCCGAACGCGCTGCGTCTCATCGTCGACGCCGAGCCGGGCACCTACACGGTGGTCGATGGCGTGCGGCTCGAGATGATGCCGGGCGACGTGCTGCTGACGCCGAATTGGTGCTGGCACGGCCATGGCAATGACAGCAAGGCCAATGGCTATTGGATCGATTTCCTCGATGTGCCGCTGGTACATCTGCTCGAGCCGATGTTCTTCGAGGGCAATCCCGACGAATACGCGCCGGGCAAGCCGCCGCGCGAAGCCCTCGCCGATGCATTTCCCCTGGGAGGAGACGAAGAAGCGCCTCGCCACGGCGCAGCCCGATCCGAGCGGCTGCTTCGGCACGCAGATCGAATTCGGCAATCCGGCACTCGCGACGACGGCGCTCTTCATGATGAAGCTCGACGCCGGCAAGCCGACCAAGCCCTATCGCACGACGGCCAACAATCTCTATTCGCCGGTCTCGGGCGAGGGCGAGACCGTCGTCGAAGGCAAGAGCTTCCCCTGGGAGCGCGGCGACATGCTGGTCGTGCCGTCCTGGCTCAGCCATTTCCATCGCGCGAGCAAGGACGCCGTGCTGTTCCGCGTCACCGACACGCCGACGCTCGAGAAGCTCGGCTTCCTGCGCGACGAACGCCCGACAGCGAACGGTTGAAGGGTTGTCGTCATTGCGAGCGAAGCGAAGCAATCCAGGGCAGCAACGTGGGGTTTCCTGGATTGCTTCGTCGCCACGCTCCTCGCAATGACGCAGTAAATGATGGGAGGGAGTGAAACATGTCGCAACCGACGCTGACTTTCGCCTGCGGTCTCTATGATCGCGTGTTGCCGCTCTACACCGGCGAGATCAAACCGGTTGGTTTCGATCTGAATTTCCTCGCGATCAACAATCCGCGCGAGATTTTCGACCGCATGGGCGGCAGCCAGGAATTCGACGCGTCGGAATTCTCGAGCTCGGAATTCATTTCCGGCCTCAGCGCCGGCACCACGCCCTTTGTTGCGCTGCCGATCTTTCCGTCGCGCGTCTTCCGCCACAGCATGATCACGATCAACAGGCGATCGGGGATCAAGTCGCCCAAGGATCTCGAGGGCAAGCGCGTCGGCACGGCGCTTTATACGCAGACGGCGGCAATCTTCATCCGCGGTATGCTGCAGCACGATTACGACGTCGACATGTCGAAGATCCATTGGGTGCAAGGCGCGCTCAACCATGTCGGCTCGCATGGCAATCCCTCGGCGCCGCCGCTGCTCAAGAAGATCGATATCGAGATCGCCGACCCGAAGAAATCGCTGAGCGATCTCATCGACAAGGGCGAGATCGACGCGATCTGCGCGACCAGCCTGCCGACCTGCATGAAGCATAATCCCGATGTCGTGCGGCTGTTCCCGAATTACCGCGAGGTCGAGCGGGACTATTTCAAGCGCACCGGCATCTTCCCGATCATGCATCTCGTCGTAATGCGCCGCGACACCTACGAGAAATATCCTTTCGCCGCGTCGAGCCTTTATGAGGCGCTGAAGCAATCGCGCGAGCGCGCGCTGAAACTGATGCGCGAGACCGGTGCGCTGCGCTTCATGCTGCCGTGGATGACCGCCGATCTCGACGAGATCGACGAGGTCTTCGGCGGCGATCCGTGGCCGGACGGTATCGAAGCCAATCGCAAGACGCTCGAAGCACTCGTCACCTATCTGCACGAGCAAGGGCTGATCGCGAAGAAGATGCCTCATCGAGGACGTCTTCGTCAAAACATTCGAATCGCATTGAGGGAAGAAACATGGCCGATACTCTGAAGCAGGCATATCGCGATCTCGTGATCGCCAACCGCGTCCTCGCCAATCAAGATGTCGTCGACGCCTATGGTCATGTGAGCATCCGGCATCCGGAGAAGCCCGATCATTTCCTTCTGTCGCGTTCGCGCAGCCCCGAGCTTGTGACCGAAGCCGACATCATGGAATTCACCCTCGACGGCAAGGTCGTCGGCGACGACAAGCGCCCGCCCTATCTCGAGCGCTTCATCCATGGCTGCCTCTACGAGGCGCGAGCCGAGGTCGGCGCGGTCGTCCACAGCCATGCCGAGGAAACGCTGGCTTTCGGCATTACCGGCGTGCCGTTTAAGCCGGTCATTCATGTCGCCGGCTCTATGGGGCCGGAAGCGCCGGTCTGGGATATCGCCGAAAAGTTTGGCGATAACACAAATTTGCTCGTCACCAATGTCGAGCAGGGTCGCGATCTGGCGCAACGCGTCGGCAAGGGCAAGGTGGCGCTGATGCGTGGCCACGGTTTTGCCGCGGTCGGTGCGACGGTTCATGAGGTGGTCCGGACGTCGGTTTTCCTTCCGGTGAATGCCCGCATCATCACCACTGCGCTGCGTTTGGCGCCGACTTACAAGGCATTGTCGCCCGGCGAGGTCGAGGGACGCTGGATGCTCAATCCCAAGGCGCCCGAGACTTGGCGCGCCTGGGAATATTGGGCGCGGCGGGCGGGCGTGGCGGATCTGCTGGGCGACGGACCCAGCTAAGCAGGGGCTAACCGCTAATTCATTGGTGTCCAGCCCATTGTGGGCTGGACAGAACCGTCCGAGCCAGACATAAATCGTTCCCGATAAATCCCCAATAAAAAGGGTGACAGGGGGCGATGAAGCGCTATCGAGCACTGGCTGACCGTATTTTCGTCTGCATCGTCTTGCTGGCGTTGTGGCAGGTCGCCAGTTGGATACTCGGCACTTACTGGGTCAGCACGCCTTGGGCGACGATCTCGCGTTTCTTCATTTCGCTATCGGGATGGCGAGCTCATCCGCCATGCCGGCTACACGGTCGAGGAAGCCGCCCTTGGCGGCGTCATCGGCGCGGTGCCGGCGATCATCCTGCCTTTCGTGCTGCGCCGCTTTCCGACCATCGTTCAGATCATCGATCCCTTCATGATCGGCGGCTACGGCCTGCCGAAGCTGGCGCTGGCGCCGCTCTTCATCCTGTGGTTCGGCATCGGCATCGAATCGAAGATCGCGCGTTGTCGTCAGCATCGTCTTCTTCATCGAATATTACGCGACGCTCTCGGGCGTGCGTGCGCTCGATGCCAGGCTGGTGCAGATGGCCCAGCTTTGCGGCGCCAATGAGCGCCAGGTCGCACGCCATGTCGTGTGGCCCTGCGCGGTGCCGAACATCTTCGCCGGATTGCGCATCTCGCTGCCGATCGCCATCGCCGTGGCGGTTGTGACCGAGCTGATCTCCTCCAATCGCGGCCTTGGCTATCTCGTCCAGATGGGCGCGATGAATTTCGACATCACCGAGGTGTTCGCCGCCATCCTCGGTGCGACGATCCTCGTGCTCGCCGTCGGCTACGCTGTCGACGGGACCGAGGCCGTTCTCTTGCGTTGGCGGCCTTCCAGCGATCCTTTGCAGCAGCAAGCCACTACTACGTGATCCATGTCGACGTCACCGCTCCTCGAAGTTCGTAATCTCGCCAAGCGTTTCGCCAGCCGGCAGGGCCGCGAGCCCGCTCCGTGGGTGATCCGCGATCTGTCGTTCTCGGTGCGGGATGGCGAGTTCCTCACCATCATCGGACCGTCGGGCTCGGGCAAATCGACGCTGCTCAACATGATCGCCCAGATCGACACGGCGAGCGGCGGCGAGATCCTCTTCGGCGGCGACACGATCGTCGTCAGCGATCCCAAGGCGCTGAAGCCCGGGCTCGATCGCCGGATCGGCTATGTGACGCAGGACGACAATCTCCTGCCCTGGCGCTCGACGCTCGACAACGTGCTGTTCCCGCTCGAAGTGCAAGACCGGCTCGACGATAAGAGCCGCGCCCATGCCGAGACGTTGATCAAGGCGGTCGGCCTCTCGGGCTACGAGAAATATTATCCGCATGAGCTTTCGGGCGGCATGCGCAAGCGCACGTCGCTGATTCGCACGCTGGTTTACGATCCGCCGGTCATCCTGATGGACGAGCCTTTCGCCGCGGTCGACGCGCAAACGCGCATGCAACTGCAGGAAGATTTGCTCCGCCTCTGGGAGATGGGGCGCAAGACGATCATCTTCGTCACCCACGACATCGCCGAGGCGGTTGCGCTGGGCGACCGGACGCTGGTGCTGACCAAGCAGCCGACGCGGATCAGGTCCGAGCATCTGATCCCGTTCAAGCGGCCGCGGAATGTGAAGGATATCTTTGGTCTCGAGGGTTTTGCGCAGGTCTATGAAACCATAAGGGCTGAGATCCAATGACGACCGCCGAACAAGTCGTTGCGGCGCCTGCCGGGCCGCTGCTCTCGCATAAGACCGTCGTTCTGCTCGGGCGATGCTTCTTTGCGTTCCTGTTGCTGGCGGGATGGCAGTGGGGCGCGGACTCCTTCGGCTCGATATTCTTCGCGCCGCCTCTCGCGGTGTTGCAGCGCCTCTGGGAAATGACGGCCAGCGGCGAGGTATTTTTCGACATCTGGGCGACGCTCTACGTCTCCGCCATCGGCTTCGTCATCGCTGTCGTTTTCGGCCTGTTGATGCCCTTCGTGCTGCGTCTGTCGCCGCGTCTCACCGAAGCGGTCCAGCCCTACATCTTCTGGTCGCAGGGCATCCCGAAATACGCGCTCGCGCCATGGCTGATCCTTTGGTTCGGTATCGGCGACGTGCCGAAGATCGTCATCGTCGTGACGCAGACATTCTATGTCATCTTCTACAACGTCTTCGCCGGCATCCGTGCCGTCGATCAGCGCCTTATCAACACGGCGCGGGTGATGGGCGCAAGCGAGCGCGTGGTCGCGCAAGGAAGTGATCTGGAAATCGCTGCAGCCCTTCTTCTATGCCGGCATGAAGATCGCGGCGCCGCATGCGGTCGGCGCGACGATCGTCGGCGAGTTCCTGGTCTCGACCCAAGGCGTCGGCCATTACATCGAGCATGCGCGCGAGCTCTCCGACACGGTCGGCGTCTTCGCCGGTATCGTCGTCGCGACCGTGCTGGTGCTGGCGATCAACATGATCGTCGAGAAGGCCGAGCGCTTCTCGCTCCGGTGGCGCCCGGTCGCGAAAGACATGATGACCTGAGTCGCGCGCGTTTCGGCGCGCGGCCTCTCGTCGCGGCTCCTCATGAAGATCGGCGTTTTCGATCATTTCGATGCCGATGGCGGCTCGCTCGCGGCGCTCTATGAGTGGCGCCTCAAGCTGGTCGAGGCCTACGACCGCAGCGGCATCGATATCTATCACCTCGCCGAGCATCACTCGACGCCGCTCGGCATGGCGCCGAGCCCGAGCGTGTTCCTTTCTGCGGTCGCCCAGCGCACCCGGCGGCTGCGCTTCGGTCCGATGGTTTACACGCTCTCGCTCCATCATCCGCTCCGCGTGATGGAAGAGATTTGCATGCTCGACCAGATGAGCGGCGGCCGGGTCGAACTCGGCGTCGGCCGCGGCATCTCGCCGCTCGAGAGCACTTTCTACGGCGTCGATCCGAAACAGTCGCGCGACATCTATGTCGAAGTGCTCGACATTCTCTTGAAGGCGTTCCAGACGCAATCGCTCGATCACGAAGGCAAGTTCTATCGCTTCAAGGGCACGCCGATCGTGATCGCGCCGCTGCAAAAGCCTTATCCGCCGCTCTGGTATGGCGTGCTCGGGCCTGAAGGCGTCGATTGGCCGGCGCAGCATGCCATGAACATCGCGACCAACGCGTTGGTGCCTGCCACGCGCGAGATCACCGACCGCTATCGCGCGCAATGGCAGGCGGCAGGGCGCGATCCGGCCAAGCTGCCGCTGCTTGGCATGAGCCGCCACATCGTCATCGCCGAGACCGATGCCGAGGCGCTGGCTCTCGCGCGCCGGAGCTATGCCCGTTGGCATGAAAGCTTCACCCATCTCTGGCGCCTGCACGGCGTGCGCGCCGATCTCGGCCGCCTACCCCGATACGGTCGAGGCCTCGATGGCGATCGGCATGAGCTTCGTCGGCTCGCCGGCGACGGTGCGCGCCAAGCTCAACGAGGCGATCGCGACAACGGGTGTCAACTACCTGCTGCTGCGCTTTGCCTTCGGCGATATGACGCTTGCCGAGGCGCTGCGCTCGGTCGAGCTTTTCGCGCACGAGGTCCGGCCGGCCCTGCCGGCCGCCTGAAGCGTCGCGCTACTTTACATATTTATCCGTGAAGAGCTTCGAGTAGTCGGATTGCTTTTCCGACGGCTTCATCAGCCCCGCTTCGATATTGTAATTGTCGGTATTCTCGATGCCCTTCGCGGTCGGCACCGGCGGATTCGGGGTGATCTTGAGCTCGGTCTCGAAGGAAGCGTGGAAGACCTTGGGATCGAGCTTCTCGAAACGCTTCTTCAGCAAGGCTTCGGCCTCGTCGGGATGCGCGTGGATCCAGGCCGAGGTCTCCTTGAAAGTCTGGCCGACCGCTTCGCACAGCTTCGGTTGTTTCTCGCACGTCGCGGGCTTGGTCGCCACCACGGTGTTCGTGAAGGGATCGAGGCCCACGGTATCACCGTCGGGTCCGCTCGCCAGCATCACCGCGGTCCCCTCGACGACCGGCTGCAAAGTCCAGGGCAGCGACATGGCAAAGCCGTCGATGCGCTTGGCGGCGAAGGCCGAGATCATCTCCGGCGGCTCCATCGCCGCTACATGCATATCGTCATGCGTGAAACCGCCCTGCTTCGCGAGCAGACCGAGATAGGCGTCGATAATTGAGTTGATGGATTCGACGGCCATCGTGCGGCCTTTCAAGATCGCGGCGCGCTTCGCGAGTGGCGCTTTGGGATCGAAGCCGGCGGCTTCGGCGAGCTCCTTGC
This sequence comes from uncultured Alphaproteobacteria bacterium, assembly GCA_963731145.1. Lineage (GTDB taxonomy): Bacteria > Pseudomonadota > Alphaproteobacteria > ATCC43930 > CGMCC-115725 > CAIKMD01. Next base: position 1,046,335 of record CAVSUX010000001.1, read on the forward strand.
GCAGCACGACCTGGACGACGATGCGGTCGGTGAGCTGGACGATCGCGAGAAGATTCTGGCCCTTCGAGGCAGCGCGGGTCAGTGAGACGCCCGAGGGCTGTGCGAAATCGACGCTGCCGGCGATCAGCGCGTTGATCGAGCCGAGCCCGTTGATCTGCGTCGTCTTCATGGCGACGCCATGCTTCTCGTAGAAATGCATGTCCTCGGCGACGAATTCCATCATGAAGCCGAGGCTTGTCACTGGAATTGCCATGGTCGCTTCCATCAAATCGCGCTGCTGGGCGACGGCGGGCGAGGGCACCCAGGCGAGCGGCAACGAAGCGACCAAGGCAAGGATCGACAGTCGACGGAATTTCACGGGCGTTCTCCGGGGGCTATTGTTCTTTGGCGCTCGTGGCGGCGCCTCGGCAATCATAACGGGCACGCGCCTCCCGCGCCAAGCGCGGAGCGGCTCTGTCGGGATGATTGTTGACCTCGCTCGGCCTTCTCGCGCATAGGGCTGCTTTTCCCGCATGGGCGGGGCATCTTGGCGGGAGCCGCTTTGAGCCTGATCCTCGTTCTCTGCTTTGCCGCCTTCGCCGGATCGATCTCTTACCGATCTTTCGATCCCATCATCACGACGGTGGCGAGCGATTTTTCGATCAGCGTGCAGCAGGCGGCGCTGCTCGTCTCGGCCTATGGCTTACCCTATGCCGCGATGCAGCCGGTGCTCGGCCCGATCGGCGACACGTACAGCAAAGCGCGGCTGATCAAGATCTGTCTCGCGATCACCACAGTCTCGACCGCAATCGCCTCGGTCGCACCCGATTACACGACGTTGATGGTGTCGCGCATCATCGCCGGGATCGTCGCCGGCGGGATTTTCCCAGTCGGCCTTGCGCTGATCGGCGATCGCACCGCGATGGCAGAGCGCCAGGTCGCGACCAGCCGCTATCTCGTCGCCTCGATCTTCGGCCAGATGTTCGGCGCCACCGTCGCAGGCGTGATCGCCGCCTATTTCGGTTGGCGCGCCGTGTTCGGCGTGGTCACTGCTGTCTCGGTCTGCTCCTGCGGCATCGTCTTCCGCTATCTCGACAGCAAGTCGGACGCGACGCGCAGCTTCACGCTCACCGGCGCGATCGAAGGCTATCGCGCCGTGCTCGGCAACCGCAGCTCCTATGTCGTGCTCGGTGCGGTACTCAGCGAGGGCATGTTCTTCTTTTGCGTCTTCCCGTTTGTCGGCGCGATGCTGCTTGAGCGCGGCGCCGGCGGGCCAATCGCCGCCGGCGTGGCGCTGGCAGGCTTCGCTGTCGGCGGTGTGATCTACGGTGCGGTCGTGCGCTTCATGATCCGCGCGCTCGGCCAGTGGAACATGTTGCGCGTCGGCGGGCTCATGGCCGGCTTCTCCTATTTCGTTGTCGCCGTGCCGATGGGGCCGGTCGGGGTGGCGCTCGCTTTCATGGTCGCGGGCTTCGGCTTCTACATGATGCACAATACGTTGCAGACCCGGGCGACCGAGCTCGCGCCGCGCGCACGGGGCTCGACCTTCGCGTTATTCTCGGCGAGCATGTTTTTGGGCCAGGGAATCGGACCTGTTTTCGCAGGAGCGACCTCGAACCTATTTGGATTTCAGCTTCTTTTCGTATTGGTGGGTGCGCTCGTCGCGCTTCTCGGCCTCACCGCGGCGTGGCTTTTGCGGCGCCACATTTAGACCACATTTAAGAAAATGCTAACCATATCCGAGCGACCATTCGGGAATGTCGAATGATCCGCGCGGGTTCGAAGCTTTTCTTCGTCTGATCGATCCCTTACGGCCGCTATCCGCGTCGCTCGAAGGGTTGCTCGCCAGCGGCGGCGATACCCGTCTCGCTCTCGATCCTACGACCAAACTCAACGGCTATGGCTGCCGGCCGTTTCCGCGTCCCGAAGCCTTCACTTTCGCCTCCTCGACGGCGACCTCGATCTCAGATCGTGCCTATGCCGGTGTCGCCGGCACGCGCCAAGTGCTGCTGCGCGAGGCGCAATTCATCGGCCTCGAGCGCGCCGTCGACGCGCAGATGGAGCGGCAGCGTAGCGAGTTCAAACAGCTTCTCGGTCTCGAGGACAGCGGCTGCGAGATCGTGTTCTCGCCCTCGGGCACGGACTCGCAGATGCACGCGTTGTTTCTTGCGCGCGCTTTGCTCGGCACGCCGCTTGTCAGCTTGATCGCTGCCAGCGACGAAACGGGCAGCGGCGCGACTTTCGCGACATGCGGCCGGCATTTCAACGCTGTCACGGCGCAAGGCGCTCCGGTCGCCAAGGGTGAGCCGATCCAAGGTCTCGCCGACGGCGTGATCGGTGCGCGCGTACCGTTGCGCGATGACTTCGGCAGGCTGCGGCCGATCGACGAGATCGATGGCGACATCGCGCATACGGTCGCACGCGAAATCGCCATGGGAAAACGCGTTGTGCTCTGGGCGATGGACAGCTCGAAATTCGGCCTGCACTCGCCGAGCGAGGATTGCCTGCGCTGGATCGCCGATGCGGCGGGCGACGATGCGATGATCGTGATCGACGCTTGCCAGGTGCGGCTCGGTCGTCCCAGCGATCCGCTGGTATCTCGATCGCGGCTTTCCGGTGCTCGTCACCGGCTCGAAATTCTTCACCGGTGCGCCGTTCAGCGGCGCGTTGCTCGTTCCGCAGAGTCTCGTCGAGCGCTGCGCCGCGATCGGCGAGATGCCCGACGGCATGGCCGCCTATACCGGTCGGTACGATTGGCCGGCGCAGTTCGCGAATATCCGCGAAGCGCTGCCGCCGCAGATCAATCTCGGCACGTTACTGCGTTGGAGCGCGGCGCTGACCGAGATGTGCGATTACTACGCCGTGCCCGATTCCTTCCGCGAATTCGCGCTGGCGCAATTCGCGCGAGGTCGTGCCGCGGCTGATCGCCGCCGAGCCTTGTCTCGAGCCGATGCCGTTGCCCGAAGAAGAGCCGGCGACGCTCGACAACGGGGAATTCGCGACCCGCACGATCTTTCCGTTCTTCGTCCGCCGCCGCGGCGAGTTGCTCTCGCATGCGGAGGCCTCGATCCTCTATCGCGCGCTCAATGACGACGTGGCGTCGCTTCTGCCCGCGACCCTGCCGCCGATGCTGCGCTTGCTTGCAGCGCGGCGCTGCCATATCGGCCAGCCGGTCGCCGTGCCGGACGGCATGGGCGGCGCGCTTGGCGCGCTGCGCATCAGCGCCGGCGCGCGCGTGGTTTCCGAATCCTGGAACAACGATGTCCTGGTCGCGCGCGAGAATCTTCGCGGCGAGTTCGACCAGGTTCGCGCGATCGTCGAAAAGCTCGCGCTGCTGGTCCGCTACTACGACGCCGTCGAGCCTGCCTATACGGCGGCCCAAGCCCTAACCAATTACCGTGTGAGTGCTGCATGAGCAATCTTCTCTGGCAACAGCCGGCGGACCAGCCGCTCGGCATCGCGAAACTCTCGAAGCTCGCTTTCGACGGCGTCGATCTCACGCCGCTACATAGCCAGCTCGTTGACCAAATATATCTTCGAGCCGGACAACGCCGCAGCGCTGATCGATCTTTCGACCATCGAGCAGCTCTTCGGCAATGACCGCGATGGCGTCGCGCGCCAAGGCGAGGCACTGATGCTGCGCCAAGTCTTCCACTCGCCCTGCAGCGCCGCGAAGCCGGCGCTGCGGCTTCTGGCGCTTGCCGCGCCGGGCGATGTCGGTAACAACACGCCGCTCGAATTCCTGCTCGAGGGCTCGGATATCGCGCTGTCGACGCTCTATATCGTCCCGGGCCGGCCGTTGCCCGACCCGCTGCCGGAGCACGATCTCGCCATCGTTGCCGCTTGCGAGGCCGACGGCAACCGCGCGGTGCTCGCGGAGATCGAGCGCTTGTTGCCGTCCTGGCCGAAGCCGGTGCTGAACCATCCCGAACAGATCGCTTCGTTGGCGCGCGAGCGGTTGCACAGCCTGCTGAAGAACGTACGCGGCCTCGTGATGCCGGCGACGGTGCGCATCGACCGCACGACGCTGAGCGAGATTGCCGTCGGCCGTGCTGACCTCACCGCGCATCTGCCCGATGGCGCGTTCCCCCTGGTCGTGCGTCCGCTCGATTCCCATGCGGGCCGCGGCCTGCAAAAGCTCGATGATGCGCCGGCGCTGACACGCTACCTCGCCGAGCGGCAAGAGCGCGGCTTCTACATCTCGCGCTTTGTCGATTATCGCAGCCCAGATGGGCTCTTCCGCAAATATCGCATCGTCTTCATCGGCGGTAAGCCCTATGCCTGCCACATGGCGATCGCCGATCAGTGGATGCTCTATTATCTCAACGCCGGCATGGCCGAGAGCACGGCGAAAAAGATCGAGGAAGAGCGCTTCATGACCGGCTTCGATCATGAGTTCGCCAAGCGCCACCACGCGGCGCTCGCCGGCATCGCCGAGCGCGTCGATCTCGATTATTTCGGCATCGACTGCGCGCAGACCGCCGAAGGCAGCCTCTTGCTCTTCGAAGCCGATGTCGCGATGATCGTCCACCTCATGGATTCGCCGACGATCTTTCCGTACAAGGTCACGCAGATACGTAGGCTCTTCGCCGATTTCGCGGCGATCCTGAAGGATTGTGCGGGGCGTCCGTCGGCGAGAAAGCTCTCCGTCGCATGAGCGATCCGGGCCGACCGAAAGCTGGCCCGACGCTCGATCCCGAAAATTGGAGCGAGCTGCGCGCGCTCGGGCATCGCATGCTCGACGACATGCTCGATCACATGGCGCGGCTGCGCGAGCGGCCGGTCTGGACGAAGTTGCCGGACGAGGTGAGGGCGAGCTTCCGCGAAGCTTTGCCGATTCAAGCGACGCCGCTCGACGCCGTCTATCGCGATTTCCGAGAGCGCATCGAGCCTTATTCCGCCGGCAACACGCATCCCCGTTTCATGGGATGGGTGCAAGGCGGTGGCACCGCGATCGGTGCGCTCGCCGAGATGCTGGCTTCGGGGATGAATGCCAATTGCGGCGGCCGCGATCATGCGGCGATCGAGGTCGAACGTCAGATCGCGCGCTGGTCCGCCGAGCTCTTCGGCTTTCCCGAAACCGCGAGCGGCATCTTCGTCACGGGCACGTCGATCGCGAATTTCATCGCGCTGACGGTCGCGCGCACGGCGCGGCTCGGTGCGGCTTCGCGGCGTGAGGGCATCGCTGCATCGGGCCGGAAACTCACGGCGTATGTCTCGACGGCCGCGCATGGCTGTATCCGCCAGGCGATGGAACTTGCCGGTTTCGGCAGCGAGGCGCTGCGGCTGATCCCGATCGATAGTACGCATCGCATTGATCTCGCGGCGTTGCGCGCAGCAACCGCGAGCGACCGCGCGGCTGGTGCAACGCCGTTCTTTCTCGTCGGCAATGCCGGCACAGTCGATACCGGCGCGATCGACGATCTCGATGCGCTCGCATCGCTCGCGCGCGACGAAGGGCTCTGGTTCCATATCGATGGCGCGCTCGGCGCGCTGGCGATGCTGTCGCCCGAATTGCGGATGCGCTTCAAAGGTATCGAGCGGGCGGATTCGATCGCTTTCGATTTCCACAAATTCGGCCAGATCCCTTACGACGCCGGCTTCATCCTGGTGCGCGACAGCGAGCAGCATCGCGCCGCCTTCGCGACACCGGCGGCTTACCTTCGGCGCGAAGCGAGGGGGTTGGCCGGCGGCTCGCCTTGGCCGTGCGATTTCGGCCCCGATCTCTCGCGCGGCTTCCGCGCCTTGAAGACCTGGTTCACGCTGAAAGCCTATGGCAGCGAGCGTATCGGCGCGGAGATCGCCCGGAGCTGCGAGCTGGCTCGCTATCTCGAGCGTCGCGTCGCCGCCGAGCCGCGGCTGGAGTTGCTGGCGCCGGCCGCGCTCAACATCGTCTGCTTCCGCTATCGCGCCACCCATCCGGCCCGGCTCAATACCGATATCGTCGCCGAGCTCCATGAGCGAGGGATAGCCGCGCCCTCGACCACCACCATCGATGGCCGGGTCGCGATCCGCGCCTGTCTCATCAACCACCGCATCCAGCCCGAGGATATCGATGCGCTGCTCGCTGCAGTGCTCGAGATCGGTGAAGCCCAGGATCAGGGCTAGGTTGGTCGGACACATTATTTCGTTTGAAGCGAAATCGGCCGCCGCTTTGCCGATCTAGCCCCCAAATCGGAAAATTTCTCAGCCTGATCTGGATTTTTCCGCCGGAAAGTTGCAGATTTCGGTCAGCCCCGCTGACGTACTTCTTGACTCGTCCGGCCCCTGTCCACGATGCTGTTCTGGGGAGCCGCGTGCGAGACGCGGCACGGCTGCGGAGGTGCCTGCGGCGAGGGGCGAGAAAGGGGTTGTCGAGGGATGCAAGCGAGGCCAGGACTTTACGATCCTCGCTACGAGCATGATGCCTGTGGCGTCGGCTTCATTGCGAACATCAAGAATCGCAAGAGCCATGGGATTCTGGTCCAGGGCATTCGAGATTCTGCACAATCTCGCGCATCGCGGCGCGGTGAGCGCCGACCCGTTGGCGGGCGACGGCGCCGGCATCCTGATCCAGCTCCCCGACCGGTTGTTCCGCGCCGAGGCCGAGCGCCTCAACTTCAAGCTGCCCGAGCCCGGCGACTATGGCGTCGGCATGGTGTTCCTGCCGCGCAATCCCGAGACGCGCCGCGCCTGCGAAGAGGTGATCGCGCATTTCATCGCCGCCGAGGGTCAGACCCTGCTGGGCTGGCGCGACGTGCCGGTCGATCCGCTCGGCGCTCGGCGACAGCATCCGCCCGAACGCGCCGGTCATCCGCCAGTTTTTCATCGCGCGCGGCGCCAATTGCGCCGATGCCGACGCGCTCGAGCGCAAGCTCTACGTCATCCGCAAGCAGTCGCATAAAGAGCTGCGCTCGCGCGGCCTGCCGGAGCAGAGCAGCTTCTACATCGTCAGCCTGTCGACCCGCACCGTGATCTACAAGGGCATGGTGATCGCCGAGCGGCTGTCGCTGTTCTACAAGGATCTGCACGACGAGCGCGCCGAATCGGCCCTGGCGCTGGTGCATGCGCGTTTCTCGACCAATACCTTCCCGACCTGGGAGCTGGCGCATCCGTTCCGCTATCTCGCCCATAACGGCGAGATCAACACGCTGCGCGGCAACATCAATTGGATGATGGCGCGGCGTCACTCGATGACGTCGAAGCTCTTGGGCGACGATCTCGACAAACTGTGGCCGCTGATCGGCGACGGCAATTCGGATTCGGCGACGCTCGACAATTGCCTCGAGCTGCTGGTGGCGGGCGGCTATCCGCTGCCGCATGCGCTGATGATGTTGGTTCCGGAAGCGTGGTCGGAGAACCCGCTGATGGATCCGGACCGGCGCGCTTTCTACGAATATCACGCGGCGCTGATGGAGCCGTGGGACGGCCCGGCAGCGCTCGCTTTCACCGACGGTCGTCAGATCGGCGCGACGCTCGACCGCAACGGCCTGCGCCCGGCGCGCTTCCTCGTCACCGATGACGATCACGTCGTGATGGCGTCGGAAGCCGGCGTGCTCGACATTCCCGAAGAGCGCATCGTCCGCAAATGGCGCTTGGAGCCGGGCAAGATGCTGCTCGTCGACTTGGAGCGTCAGTGCATCATCGACGATGACCGAGCTGAAGGCCGAGATCGCGACGGCGAAGCCCTATCAGCAATGGCTCGATAAGACGCAGATCCGTATCGAGAGCCTGCCCGACGAAGTCGCGCCGATGGCGCCGCCGCGCAACGTGCTCTTGGATCGCCAGCAAGCCTTCGGCTACACGCAGGAAGACATCAGCTTCTTCCTGAGGCCGATCGCGCTCTCGGGCGAGGATTCAGTCGGCTCGATGGGCCGCGATACGCCGCTCGCCGTGCTCTCGAGGCGCCCGAAGCTGCTCTTCGACTATTTCCAGCAGCGTTTCGCGCAGGTGACCAACCCGCCGATCGATTCGATCCGCGAGGCGCTGGTCATGTCGCTGGTCTCGCTGGTCGGGCCGCGGCCGAACCTGCTCGATCTCGAGACCGGCGGCAAGCATATCCGTCTGGAGCTGCACAAGCCGATCCTCACCAATGTCGATCTCGAGAAGATCCGGCGCATCGAGGACAATACGGGCGGCACTTTCCGCACCTCGACGATCTCGATCTGCTACGCCGCGTCTGGCGGCGCCGAGGGCATGCGCACGGCGCTCGAGGCGATCTGCAGCCAGGGCCGAGCAAGCGGTGCGCGGCGGCCACAACATCATCGTGCTGTCCGACCGCCTGATCGGCCCGGATCACATCGCGATCCCGTCCCTCCTCGCGGTGGCGGCGGTGCATCATCATCTGATCCGCGGCGGCTTGCGCACCGAGGTCGGTCTCGTCGTCGAGACCGGCGAGGCGCGGCAACTGCATGATTTCTGCTTGCTCGCCGGCTTCGGCGCCGAGGCGATCAATCCTTATCTCGCTTTCAACACGCTCTCGTCCCTGCGGCACGAGTTCGACAAGGACCTGACCGAAGCCGACGCGCACGAGGCCTATATCAAGGCGATCTCCAAGGGCATCATCAAAGTGATGTCCAAGATGGGCATCTGCACGTTCCAGTCCTATTGCGGCGCGCAGATCTTCGACGCGATCGGCCTCAACGCCGAATTCCTCGACAAGTATTTCACCGGCACGGTGTCGGCGATCGGCGGCGTCGGCCTCGACGAGATCGCGGACGAGACGGTGCGCCGCCATCGCCTCGCTTACGGCGATGCGCCCAATTATCGCGACGCGCTCGATGCCGGCGGCGAGCTCGCTTTCCGCATCCATGGCGAGACCCATGCCTGGAACGCCAGACACCGTGTCGCTGCTGCAGCACGCGGTGCGCGGCAACAACTATCGCAAGTTCAAGGAATACACGCGCATCGTCGGCGAGCAGGAAGAAGCGCTGATCTCGCTGCGCGGCTTGCTCGATTTCGACTGTCGCGGCCGAACCGGTGCCGCTTGAGCGAAGTCGAGCCGGCGCGCGAGATCGTCAAGCGCTTCGCGACCGGCGCGATGTCGTTCGGCTCGATCTCGTGGGAAGCGCACACCACGCTCGCCATCGCGATGAACCGCCTCGGCGGCCGCTCGAATACGGGCGAGGGCGGCGAGGACCCGCAGCGCTACAAGCCGATGCCGAACGGCGATTCGATGCGCTCGGCGATCAAGCAGGTCGCTTCGGGCCGCTTCGGCGTCAACATCGAATATCTCGTCAATGCCACCGATCTGCAGATCAAGATGGCGCAGGGCGCGAAGCCGGGCGAGGGCGGTCAGCTTCCCGGCCACAAGGTCGATGATTGGATCGCCCGCACGCGCTATTCGGTGCCGGGCGTCGGCCTGATCTCGCCGCCGCCGCATCACGACATCTATTCGATCGAGGATCTGGCGCAGCTCATCCACGATCTGAAGAACGCGAACCGCGAGGCGCGGGTCAGCGTGAAGCTCGTCGCCGAGCTCGGCGTCGGCACGATCGCCGCCGGCGTCTGCAAGGCTTATGCGGATCACGTCACGATCTCGGGCCATGAAGGCGGCACGGGCGCTTCGCCGCTGACCTCGATCCATCATGCCGGCGAGCCGTGGGAAGTCGGCCTCGCCGAGACGCATCAGACGCTGGTGCTGAACGGGTTGCGCGGCCGTATCGCCGTGCAGGTCGATGGCGGCATCCGCTCGGGCCGCGACGTCGTGATCGGCGCGCTGCTGGGCGCCGACGAATTCGGCGTCGCCACCGCCGCGCTCATCGCCGCGGGCTGCGTGATGATGCGCAAATGCCATCTCAACACCTGCCCGGTCGGCGTCGCGACGCAGGATCCGGAGCTGCGCCGCCGCTTTGACGGCACGCCCGACGATGTCGTCACGTTCTTCATGTTCCTCGCCGAAGAGGTGCGGGAATACATGGCGAAGCTCGGCTTCCGCACCTTCAACGAGATGATCGGCCGCACCGACCGGCTGAGGCAGCGCCAGGACGTCGATCACCCGAAGGCGCGGCAGATCGATCTCGTCGCGCGTGCTCTACCGGCCCGATGTTCCGGCCGGGACGAAGACTGTATCAGTGCGAGACGCAGGATCACCGGCTCGAGCGCGCGCTCGATCACCAGCTCATCGCCGGCAGCAAGCTCGCGATCGAGAAGGGCGAGAAGGTCACGCTCGATCTGCCGATCCGCAACGTCAATCGCACCGTCGGCGCGATGCTCTCGGGCGAGATCGCCAAGCGCTATGGCGATCGCGGCCTGGCCGACGGCACGATCCGCGTGCGCTTCACCGGCACGGCGGGGCAGAGCTTCGGCGCGTTCCTCGCGCGCGGCATCACCTTCGAGCTCGAAGGCGCGGGCAACGACTATGTCGGCAAGGGCCTCTCCGGCGGCCGATCTGATCATCTATCCGCCGAAGGACAGCAAGCTCGAGCGCGACAAGTCGATCATCGTCGGCAATACCGTGCTTTACGGCGCGATCGCGGGCGAATGCTATTTCAGCGGCGTCGCCGGCGAGCGTTTCGCGGTGCGCAATTCCGGCGCGGTCGCGGTCGTCGAAGGCGCCGGCGCGCATTGCTGCGAATACATGACCGGCGGCATCGTCGTCGTGCTCGGCGAGACCGGCACGAATTTCGCGGCCGGCATGAGCGGCGGCGTCGCCTTCGTGCTCGACGAGAACGGCAAGTTCGCAGCAGCGCTGCAACCTCGCCATGGTCGATCTCGAGCCGCTCGCGGCCGAGGACGAGCAGATCGAGGCGCTTGGAGCATCGCGGCGGCGATCTCGAGACGCACGGTCTCGTCGACGTCGTGCACAGCCTGACGCAGAGCGACGCGAAGCTGCTGCACAGCCTCGTCTGGCGACATGCGAGCTTCACTCAGAGCCCGAAGGCGAAGGAAATCCTCGCCCATTGGGAGCGCTATCGCTCGCGTTTCGTGAAGGTGATGCCGGTCGAGTATCGGCGCGCCTTGCAGCAAATCCAGGCGCGCACCCGCGCCACCGAGCGGCCGGATGTCAGTGTCGCAGTCGGAGCAGCCGAATAGATGGGAAAGCCCACTGGCTTTCTTGAGTATCAGCGTCGCGACCGGTCTTACGAGCCGGTCGACGACCGGCTCAAGCATTATCACGAATTCATCCGGCCGCTGCCGGAGGACGAGCTGCGCCGCCAAGGCGGGCGCTGCATGGATTGCGGCACCCCGTATTGTCACACCGGCTGTCCGGTCAACAATCTGATTCCGGATTGGAACGACCTGACCTATCGCAACGATCCGCGCGGCGCGCTCGCGGCGCTGCATCGCACGAATAATTTCCCGGATTTCACCGGCCGCATCTGCCCGGCGCCGTGCGAGGCGTCGTGCACGCTCAACCTCATCGACGCAGCCGGTGACGATCAAGACGATCGAGAATTCGATCATCGAGCGCGGCTGGGACGAAGGCTGGGTCGAGCCGCTGGTCGCCGCGCACCGCACCGGCAAGCGCGTCGCCGTGATCGGCTCGGGTCCGGCGGGCCTCGCCTGCGCGCAGCAGCTCGCGCGCGCCGGTCATCGCGTCGCCGTGTTCGAGAAGAACGCGCGTATCGGCGGCTTGCTGCGCTACGGCATTCCCGATTTCAAGCTCGAGAAATACGTCATCGATCGCCGCATCGCGCAGATGCGCGCCGAAGGCGTCGAGTTCCATCCCAACACGCCATGTCGGCGTCAATCGCAAGATGGCCGATCTCATGGCGCGCTACGACGCCGTGGTGCTGGCGATCGGCTCGGAAGTGCCGCGCGATCTGCCGGTGCCCGGCCGCGAGCTGAAGGGCATCCATTACGCGATGGATTTCCTGACGCAGCAGAACCGGCGCGTCGGCGGCGAGAAGGTCAACGGCGCCGACATCATGGCGACCGGCAAGCATGTGCTGGTGATCGGCGGCGGCGATACCGGCTCGGACTGCATCGGCACCTCGAACCGGCATGGCGCCAAATCGGTGACGCAGATCGAAATCCTGCCGATGCCGCCCGAGCATGAGGACAAGCTGCTCACTTGGCCCGATTGGCCGATGAAGCTGCGCACCTCGAGCTCGCATGAGGAAGGCATCAAGCGCGACTGGTCGGTCGCGACCAAGTCCTTCACCGGCAAGGACGGGCATGTGACCGGCCTCAGCTCGGTGCGCGCCGAATGGCGGACCAGCAATGACGGCCGGCCGCTGATGGAAGAAGTGCCCGACAGCGATTTCGAGATCAAAGCCGATCTCGTGCTGCTGGCGATGGGCTTCGTTCATCCGGTGAAGACGGGCGCGGTCGAGCGAGCTCGGCCTCGCGCTCGATCCGCGCGGCAATATCAAGGCCGACACGAACGACTATCGCAGCTCGGTCGACAAGGTCTTCGGCTGCGGCGACGCCCGCCGTGGGCAATCGCTGGTCGTTTGGGCGATCCGCGAAGGCCGGCAATGCGCCCGCGCGGTCGACGAGTATCTGACGGGAAGTTCCGACCTCCCGCGCTGAGCGGCAGGTTTGCTCCGGCAACATTGCGTCGATTTCCGTCTCTAGTTCGGCGGACGATCACTGTCTTTCCCGCGTCTGTCGCAACCGAGCTATGAACCGCTTGCTCCAAGCTAGAGCAGGGCTTTACAGCCGGCTTATGAAAAGCATGCTTATCAAATCGCTCGGCTCGGCGGCCGGGCTGATGCTGGCCGGCTGCGGTTCCGAGCCTTCCACCAAGCCGCCGCGCTGGCGAACGATCTCGGTTATTCGCCCACCGGCACGCCGGCCATTCCCTCGGTCGGCAAGGCCGGCACCGATCAGCATTTCGCCCTCGGCAAGGAGGTCTCGGGCGCGTGGTGGGGACTTTTCCGCTCGCCGGCGCTCGACGATGTTGATCAAGCAGGCGATCGCCGGCAATCGTAACCTGGTCACGGCGAAAGACAATCTCGCCGCTTCCCATGAAGCGGTGCTCGTCGCGGCGGGCGGGCTCTATCCGCAGGTCGATTTCGGCGCCAGCGTCGAGCGCCAGCGCAACAATTTCGAAGCGGTCGGCATCGAGCTGGCTTCCCGCCGAAAGAGTTCAACGTCTATTCCAGTTTGGCCCAACGGTCAGTTACACCTTCGATCCCGCCGGGCCCGACCGGCATGAGGTCGAGCGATCTGACAGGCGTTCGAAGATGTGCAAAACCACGAGATGAAAGCGGCCTATCTGACGCTGACCGGCAGCGCGTGACCGAGGCGATCACCATCGCCTCGCTCAATGCGCAGATCAAAGCCGTCAACGACATGCTCGCCGACGATCAGACCAATCTCAAACTGGTGCAAGACATGGTGACGGCCGGGGCGGGCAGCGATCTCGATGTCCAGACCGCGAATGCGCAGCTCGCCAGCGATCGCACGCTGCTGCCGCCGCTGCGCCAGCAGACTGAGCGTCGCGCAGCATGCGCTCGCCGTGCTCGTCGGCAAGACGCCGGCGAATTGGTCGGCGCCGGATTTCGCGCTCGAGCAATTGACGCTGCCGGCGGAGATGCCGGTGAGCCTGCCGTCGGCTTTGGTGCATCAGCGGCCGGATATTCTCGAAGCCGAAGCACAGCTTCACGCCGCTGCGCCGACAGTCGGCGTCGCCAATGCCGCAGCTCTATCCGAAGCTGACCCTGAGCGCCGGATATCATGCAGCGTTCCTGAAGCCCGATACGATTTTCGATCCGGTCAGCAATATCTGGTCGTCGGCGCCAATCTGGCCGCGCCGATCTTCCACGGCGGCACGCTCCAGGCGCAAAAGCGCGAGGCCGAGCATAGTTATGACGCGAGCGATCGCGACCTATGAGCAGACGGTGCTCGATGCCTTCGGCCAGGTCGCGGATATGCTCGACGCGCTCGCGCATGATGCGGAGCAGCTCACCGCCGAAGCAGACGGCTACGCAATCGGCCGACGCGACCGTCGAGTCTGACCCGCAGGAGCTTCCAGCTCGGCAACGCGACGTTGCTGCAGGTGCTGGACGCGCAGCGCCAGCTTGCAGCAGGCGCGACTCGGTCTCGCCCGCGCCGAAGCGCAGCGTTATCCTCGATTCGACACAGCTTTTCGTCGCGCTCGGCGGCGGCTGGTGGAACCAGCCGCCCGCCGCTGCAGCGCTGACGAAATCCTGCGTCTTAGACCTTCATCTCATCGGCTCGCGCCATCATCGGCGCGTGCGGCGGGTCGCTTCGCAAGGGCCGCAAGCCATGCGGGCCGGCAATCTCGGCATGTTCTGCGACCGTCTCATTGAAAAAAACGAACGGAGCGCCCGGCATATGTGTTCGGGTCATGCGCCAGTTGTGCTCACGCTGCAGAACACGCTTCGCAGCGCGAATGAGAGAAACGCGATGCTTCTTTTCGATCTTGGTTGCACCGGCGTAGACATGGGTGCAGAGATACTCGGTGGTAAACACCCGCGTCGGTTCGGCATCAAACGCCGCTTTGATGGCGCGCTCAACGCGCCCTGGGCCTCGGCTCATCTTTCCACTCCTGTCATCCGCGACAAGCTGCTCGGGTCGGAGCAAGACCGGGGCCACAATCGTTATGTGTCGGTATTTCAAGAGGTTGTGAGAAGACGCGCGGACACTGCTTATGGTTTATTGTAAGTCTTTCCGACGGTCGCCGACGGGGAGGTCCGGGCGATGCCGGGCCTATAAAAGCTTTGTTGCGCCTATCCACCTTTCCATGCATTAACCTTGCCGCGGGATAAGAATGAGAGACGTCCGCATCACCTCTCTGCCGACCGGCGCGCCTCCGTGGCGACGTGCCGCGTGGATCGCGCTCGCCATACTGTTGGCGGCCGCGGCGGTCTGGTGGCTTTATCACCGCGCGACCGGCGACGTGCCGGCGGAGGGCGGGCCGGGTTCAACACGCCCTTTCCGGTGGTGGCGGCGCCTGTCACGACCGGCGACATCAATATCACTTACGACGCGCTCGGCACCGTGACGCCGTTGGCGACCGTCACCGTGCGCAGCCAGATCAGCGGCCAGATCACCCAGATCGCTTTTCAGGAAGGCCAGATGGTGAAGCAGGGCGATCTGCTCGCCGTCATCGATCCGCGGCCTTATCAAGCGGCGCTCGAGCAGGCCGAGGGCACGCAGGCCAAGGATCTCTCGCTGTTGAAGCAGGCGCAGGCCGATCTCGCGCGCTATCAGGTCCTCGCCAAGCAGGATTCGATCGCGCAGCAGACGGTCGACGACCAGGCGCATCTCGTCAATCAATACATCGCGCAGACAAAGGTCGATCAGGGCGCGGTCGATGCCGCCAAGCTCAATCTCGCTTATTGCCATGTCGTCGCGCCGATCAACGGCCGCGTCGGGCTGCGCCAGGTCGATATCGGCAATTACGTCACGGCCAACGACGCCAGCGGCATCGTCGTGGTGACGCAGTTGCAGCCGATCACCGTGACCTTCAGCCTGCCGGAAGACAATCTGCCGAAGATCATGCAGCGCCTCGCTTCGGGCGCCAGCCTGCAGGCGGTCGCCTATGACCGAAGCAACACGAACAAGCTCGCGACCGGCACGCTCGCTGCGGTCGACAGCCAGATCGATACGACGACCGGCACGGTCAAGATGCGCGCGCAGTTCGACAACAAGGACGGCGTGCTGTTCCCGAATCAGTTCGTCAACATCCAGCTTCTCGTCGATACGCTGCACAATACGACGGTCGTTCCGACGGCGGCGGTGCAGCGCGGCGCGCCCGGCACCTTCGTCTATGTCGTCAATCCCGATAACACGGTGAAGGTGACGCCGATCAAGATCGGACCGGTCCAGGGCGAAAGCACTTCGGTGACCTCGGGCATCTCGCCCGGCACGCAAGTCGTGGTCGATGGCGCCGACAAGCTGAAAGACAACGCCAAGATCGCGCTGCGCCAGGAAAGCCCGAAAGTACCGAGCCAAAGTCCGAACGTACGGCGCCCAGCAACAACACCACGACGCCAACGGCCAGTCCGCCAGCGGCGGCACTCGGCTCCTTCGACCTGGCGACCACCACGCCGGGATTCCGCATCCGGTCGTCGCGCGGCTCCGGCCCGCTCAATGAATTCGGCGCGGCGGCGCGCGGATTCGCTGATCGCATGAGCCCCTCGCGCCCGTTCATCCTGCGACCGGTCGCCACGTCGCTGCTGATGCTGGCGGTGCTGCTGGTTGGGCTGGTCTCGTTCCAGTTCCTGCCGCTCGCCGCGTTGCCCGAGGTCGATTATCCGACCATCCAGGTGCAGACCTTCTACCCCGGCGCCAGCCCGGATGTGATGACCTCGTCGGTGACGGCGCCGCTCGAAGTGCAGTTCGGGCAGATGCCGAGCCTCAACGAGATGACGTCGACCAGCTCGGCCGGCGCCTCGGTGATCACGCTGCAATTCGGCCTCAATCTCAGCCTCGATATCGCCGAGCAGGAAGTGCAGGCCGCGATCAACGCCGCCGGCAATCTCTTGCCGTCCGATCTGCCGGCGCCGCCGATCTACGCCAAGGTCAATCCCGCCGATGCGCCGATCCTGGCGCTGTCGCTCAGCTCCAAGACCATGCCGCTGCCGCAGGTCGAGGACATGGCCGATACGCGGCTCGCGCAGAAGATCTCGCAGATGCCGGGCGTCGGCCTCGTCAGCATCAGCGGCGGGCTCCGGCCGGCGGTGCGCATCCAGGCGAATATCCGCGCGCTCTCGGCTTACGGGCTCAATATCGACGATCTGCGCAGCGCGATCAGCAACGCCAACGTCAACACGCCGAAAGGCAATTTCGACGGGCCGACGCGCGCCTATACGCTCAACGCCAACGATCAGCTGCAGAACGCCGACGCGTATCGCAATCTCGTCATCGCCTATAAGAACGGCAGCCCGGTGCATCTGGCGGATGTCGCGCAGATCATCGACGGCGCGCAGAACACCAAGCTCGCCGCCTGGGCCAATCGCACACCGGCCGTCATCCTCAACATCCAGCGCCAGCCCGGCGCCAACGTCATCCAGGTCGTCGACAGTATCAAGGCGCTGCTGCCGACAGCTTCAGGCGTCGCTGCCGGCGTCGATCGATGTTCAGGTCCTGACCGACCGCACCAACACGATCCGCGCCTCGGTGCGCGACGTCGAGTTCGAGCTGATCCTCGCCGTCGTGCTCGTCGTGCTGGTGATCTTCCTCTTCCTGCGCACCTGGCGCGCGACGATCATCCCCAGCCTGTCGGTGCCGCTGTCGCTCGTCGGCACGTTCGGCGCGATGTATCTCCTCGGCTACAGCCTCAACAATCTCTCGCTGATGGCGCTGACCATCGCGACCGGCTTCGTCGTCGACGACGCGATCGTGATGATCGAGAACATCGCGCGCTATATCGAGGAAGGCGATTCGCCGATGCGCGCCGCGCTCAAAGGCGCGGAGCAGATCGGCTTCACCATCGTGTCGTTGACCGTGTCGCTGATCGCGGTGCTGATCCCGCTGCTCTTCATGGGCGATGTCGTCGGGCGGCTCTTCCGCGAATTCGCGGTGACGCTGGCCGTGACCATCCTGATCTCGGCCGGCGTGTCGCTGACGCTCGTGCCGATGCTCTGCGCGCGCATCCTGCGCCGCACCAACGCGGCGACGGAAGGCGCTTTCGAGCGCCGCAACCGCGAGACCTTCGATTGGCTGATGCGCGGCTACGACCGCTCGCTGACCTGGGTGCTCGATCGCCAGGCGCTCTTCCTGCTCGTCGCGGTCGTCACGCTGGCGCTGACGGTCGTGCTTTATATCTATATTCCGAAAGGCTTCTTTCCGGTTCAGGACACCGGCTTCATCCAGGCTATCACCGAAGCGTCGCAATCGATTTCCTTCCAGGCCATGTCCGAGCGGCAGCAGGCGATGGCCGATGTCATCCTGCAGGACCCGGCGGTCGACAGCATCTCGTCCTACATCGGCGTCGACGGCACCAATGTCACGCTCAATAGCGGCCGTATTCTCATCAATCTCAAAGACCCGTCGGATCGCGACGATGTCAGCACCGTCATCCGCCGCATCGAGCGTTCGGCCGCGAATGTCAGCGGCATCTCGCTCTATATGCAGCCGGTCCAGGATCTGACGATCGACGCTACCGTCAGCCGCACGCAGTACCGCTTCATCCTCGAGGACGCGAACCCGACCGAACTGACCCAATGGGTGCCGAAACTCGTCAGCGCAGATGTCGGCGATGCCCGAATTCCAGGATGTCGCCAGCGACCTGCAGCAGAACGGGCTCTCGGCCTATATCCAGATCGATCGCGATACCGCCGGCCGTTTCGGCATCACGCCGGCGACGATCGACAATGCACTCTACGATTCGTTCGGCCAGCGCATCGTCTCGACCATCTTCACCCAGAGCAATCAATACCGGGTGATCCTCGAGACCGATCCGTCCTTGCAGAACAGTCTCAATTCGCTTGGCGCGATCTATCTGCCGTCATCGGTCGCGAGCAGCGGACAGGTGCCGCTCTCGGCCGATCGCGATCCGTGCGCATCGATACGGCGCCGCTGCAGATCAATCATCTCGGCCAGTTCCCGGCGAACACCGTGTCGTTCAATCTCGCGCCCGGCGTCTCGCTCGGCGCCGCGGTCACCGCGGTGAAGCAGGCCGAGCAGCAGATCGGCACTGCCGGCGAGCATGGTGACCTCGTTCCAGGGCGAGGCCTCGGCCTTCCAGGCGGCGCTCAGCAACGAAGTCTTCCTCATCATCGCCGCGATCATCATCGTCTATATCGTCCTCGGCGTTCTCTATGAGAGCTTCATCCATCCGGTGACGATCCTCTCGACCTTGCCGTCGGCGGGTATCGGCGCGTTGCTCAGCCTGATGCTGTTCGGCGAAGATCTCGGCGTTGTCGCCATCATCGGCATCGTGCTGCTGATCGGCATCGTCAAGAAGAACGCGATCATGATGATCGACTTCGCGCTCGATGCCGAGCGCAACGAGGGCAAAGCCGCCGCGCGAGGCGATCCATCAGGCCTGTCTCTTGCGCTTGCGGCCGATCCTTATGACGACGATGGCGGCGATCCTCGGCGCCCTGCCGCTGATGCTCGGCACCGGCACCGGCTACGAGCTGCGCCAGCCGCTCGGCATCAGCATCGTCGGCGGCCTGCTGCTCAGCCAGTTGCTGACGCTTTTCACGACGCCGGTGATCTATCTCGCCTTCGACCGGCTGGGGCGGCGGCTCGCGCGCTACTTCCCCGAGCCCGATCCGGACGATACGGCCGAGAGTAAGGGGCCGGCCGAATGAGCTTCTCCAGCGTCTTCGTCCGGCGCCCGATCGCCACGACGCTGCTGACGCTCGGTGTCGCGCTTGCCGGCATCGTCGCTTTCAATTCGCTGCCGGTGTCGCCGTTGCCGCA
This sequence comes from uncultured Alphaproteobacteria bacterium, assembly GCA_963731145.1. Lineage (GTDB taxonomy): Bacteria > Pseudomonadota > Alphaproteobacteria > ATCC43930 > CGMCC-115725 > CAIKMD01. The sequence goes on from CAVSUX010000001.1 coordinate 1,065,583, forward strand.
GGTCGATTTCCCGACCATCTCGGTGCGCGCCCAGATGCCGGGTGCCAGTCCGCAAGTCATGGCATCGACCGTGGCAACGCCGCTTGAGCGCCATCTCGGCCAGATCGCCGACGTGACGGAGATGACCTCGTCGAGCTCGGTCGGCTCGGCGCGCATCACGCTGCAATTCGGTCTCGATCGCGATATCGACGGCGCGGCGCGCGACGTGCAGGCGGCGATCAACGCGGCGCGCGCCGATCTGCCGACCAGCCTGCGAAGCAATCCGACCTATCGCAAGGTCAATCCCGCCGACGCGCCGATCATGATCCTGGCGCTGACCTCGACGACCCTGACGCGCGGCCAGATTTACGACGCGGCCGATACGGTGATTCAGGAAAAGCTGTCGCAGATCACCGGCGTCGGCGAAGTCGATGTCAGCGGCAGCTCGCTGCCGGCGGTGCGCGTCGAGCTCAATCCGCAAGCGCTCGCCAATTACGGCATCGCGCTCGAAGACGTTCGCGCCGCGCTGTCCTCCGCCAATGCGCATGCGCCCAAGGGTGCGATCGAAGAGGACGGCAAGAACTATCAGATCTACACCAACGACCAGGCGAGCAAGGCGCAGGAATACCAATCACTGATCGTCGCCTATCGCAACGGCGCGGCGGTGCGGCTGTCGGATGTCGCCGAGGTCAACGATTCAGTCGAGAATCTGCGCAATTTCGGCTTGGCAAACGGCGATCCGGCCGTACTCGTTCTGGTCACCCGCAGTCCCGGCGCCAACATCATCAGCACGATCGATTCCATCCTCGAGGTGTTGCCGCAGCTCGAAGCCTCGATCCCGAGCGATATCAAGGTCACGGTCGTGACCGACCGCTCGACGACGATCCGCGCCTCGCTGCACGACGTCGAGCGCACGCTGACCATCGCCGTCGTGCTTGTCATCGTCGTGGTGTTTCTGTTCCTGCGCGATCCGCGTGCCGGCCTCATCCCGACGGTCGCGGTACCGGTCTCGCTGCTTGGCACCATCGGGGTGATGTGGCTGCTTGGGCTTCAGCCTCGACAATCTCTCGCTGATGGCGCTGACGATCTCGACCGGCTTCGTCGTCGACGATGCGATCGTCGTGCTGGAGAACATCATGCGCCATGTCGAAGCCGGCATGTCGCGGATGCAAGCGACCTTGCTCGGCGCGCGCGAGGTCGGCTTCACCGTGCTGTCGATGAGCGTCTCGCTCGTCGCCGTCTTTATCCCGATCCTGCTGATGGGCGGCATCATCGGCCGGCTGTTCCGCGAATTCGCGATCACGTTGTCGGTCGCGATCCTTGTTTCGCTGGCCGTCTCGCTGACGACGACGCCGATGATGTGCGCGCTCTTCCTGCGTAAGCCGAAATCGTTCGAGGAAGGCGAGGGCTGGTTCGGCCGCATCTCCGGGCGCGCTTTCGACGCGGTGCATCGCGGCTATGAGCGCAGCCTCGCCTGGGCGCTTGACCATGCGCGCGTCACGATGCTGATCCTGCTGGCGACGCTCTGCCTCAATGTCTTCCTCTTCATCATCGTGCCCAAGGGCTTCTTCCCGCAGCAGGATACGGGTCGCCTGATCGGCGGCCTGCAGGGCGACCAGAGCATCTCCTTCCAGCTCATGCGCTCGAAGCTGACGCAGATGATGTCGATCGTGCAGAAGGATCCGGCGGTTGCGTCGGTCGCCGGCTTCACCGGCGGCGGCCAGACCAACTTCGGCAATATGTTCGTGACGCTGAAGCCGCTCAGTCAGCGTAACATCAGCGCCGACGGCGTCATCAATCGCCTGCGCCGCGAGCTCAATCAGGTACCGGGCGCTTCGCTCTTCCTGCAATCGGTGCAGGACGTGCGCGTCGGCGGGCGGCAGAGCAACGCGCAGTATCAATACACGATGCAGGGCGACGATCTTGACGAGCTCTATAGCTGGGTCCCGAAGGTCTACGCCGAGCTGCAGAAGCGTGCCGGAGCTGACCGAGGTCAATTCCGATTTCCAGCAGAAGGGGCTCGAGACCGATCTCAAGATCGACCGGAGCGCGGCGGCTCGGCTCGGCATTACCGTCAGCCAGATCGACAACACGCTCTACGACGCTTTCGGCCAGCGCCAAGTGTCGACGATCTTCAATTCACTCAACCAGTATCACGTCGTGATGGAAGTCGAGCCGCGCTATTGGCAAGACCCGTCGACGCTCGGCGACATCTATATCAGCACGGCCGGGGCGATCAGCTCGGTGCAATCGACCAACGCGCTGGCCGGCACGACAGCGGCGCCGAGCGGCAGCGGCACGAGCGGGCCGAACCTCAGCCAGGACGCGGTGCGCAATCAGCAGACCAATTCGCTGACAACGACAGGGCGCACCAGTGCGTCGACCGGCGCATCGGTGAGCACCAGCGTCGAGAAAATGGTGCCGCTCGCCGCCGTCAGCTCCTATGGCCCGGGAACGACGCCGCTCTCGGTCGATCACCAGGGACTTGCCGTGGCGTCGACGATCTCTTTCAACCTCGCGCCCGGGGTCTCGCTGAGCGATGCCACCAACGCGGTCGACGACGTGGTGCTGAAGCTCGGAGTGCCGACGACGATCCGCGGCACCTTCCAGGGCACGGCGCAGGTCTTCCAGGCCTCGCTCAAGAACGAGCCGTTGCTTGTGCTGGCCGCGCTTATCACCGTCTACATCGTGCTCGGTATCCTCTATGAGAGCTACATCCATCCGATCACGATACTCTCGACGCTGCCTTCGGCGGGCGTCGGCGCCCTGCTCGCGCTGCTCATCTTCGGCACGCAATTCGACATCATCGCCCTGATCGGCATTTTCCTGCTGATCGGGATCGTCAAGAAGAACGCGATCATGATGATCGATTTCGCGATTCATACGCAGCGCGCGAATAATCTCGCGCCGCGCCACGCGATCTTCGATGCGTGCATGCTGCGCCTCCGGCCGATCTTGATGACGACGATGGCGGCGATCTTCGGCGCGCTGCCGCTGGCGTTGGGCCACGGCGAAGGCAGCGAGATCCGCCGCCCGCTCGGCATCGCGATCATCGGCGGGCTGATCGTCAGTCAGCTTCTGACGCTCTACACGACACCAGTCATCTATCTCTATCTCGATCGCTTCCGGGTGTGGGTGAGGGCGCGTTTTGGCCGTCGTCCCCTCGATCGGTTCGACAGCGATGCTCTCGGGGACAAGGCATGATCCGTTCGATGACGTGCTCGCTGCTAGCCGGCGCCGCGCTGATCGCGCTGGCCGCTTGCACAGTCGGCCCCGATTACGAGAAGCCCTCGGCGCCGGTGCCCGCGACTTATAAAGAGATCGATGGCTGGAAGCCGGCGACGCCCAAGCAGGCAGCGAGCGGCGAGCCTTGGTGGTCGATCTATAACGATCCTGTGCTCGACGATCTCGAACGCCAGATCGATGTCTCGAATCAGACGCTGAAAGGGAACGAGGCCGCCTATCGTCTGTCGCAAGCGCTCGTCGCCGAAGCGCGCGCCGGTTTCTTCCCGACCTTCGATCTCAACGGCTCGGCGATCCGCAACGGTAGCGGTGGGGGCGGCAGCGGCGTCTCCAGTAGCGGCCGCGGCGGCGGGTCGAGCGGTGGCAGTTTCTCCGGCGGCAGTCGAGGCGGCGTTGCGCAGAACAATTTTCAGGTTAGTGCCGAAGCGAGCTGGGTGCCCGATATCTGGGGCTCGGTCCGGCGCACGGTCGAAAGCGATGTCGCGAACGCGCAGGCGAGCGCCGCCGATCTTGCAGCGGCGCGTCTCTCGGCCCAGGCGACGCTCGCGGCCGATTACTTTCAGCTCCGCGTCGAGGACGAGCTCGCGCAATTGCTCGGCGACGAGGTCGACGCGTTTAGCCGCTCGCTGCAGATTACGCAGAACCGCTACAACGCCGGCACGGCGGCCAAGACGGACGTCATGACGGCGACGGCGCAACTCGAGAATGCGCGCGCCCAGCAGATCGCGACCGGCGTGCAGCGCGCCCAATTCGAGCACGCGATTGCCGTGCTGGTCGGCAAACCGCCGGCTGAATTATCGATCGTCGTGGCGAAATTGCCGGATGCGATTCCGATCGCGCCACCCGATCTGGCCTCGGCGCTGCTCGAGCGCAATCCAACGGTCGCCGCGAACGAGCGCGCCATGGCCTCGGCGAATGCCAAGATCGGCGTCGCGATTGCCGGCTATTTCCCAAACATCACGCTCGGTGGCTCATACGGCCAGCAGAGCTCCTTCCTGCATACGTTGTTCACCGCCGCGAGCAGCGTTTGGTCTTTTGGACTGACCAATGTCTCGCTGCCGATCTTCAACGGTGGCCTGACCTCGGCGCAGGTAGCAGCCGCGCGCGCGACCTATGACCAGACCGTGGCGGAATATCGCCAGGCGGTGCTTGTCGCCTTCCAGCAGGTCGAGGACCAGCTTGCCGCCTCGCGCATCCTCGAGCGAGCAGGCAACGGTGCAGGATCGCGCGGTTGCCGCGGCGCGCGAGGCCGAGCGGCTGTCGCTCAATCAATATCGTGCCGGTACGGTCGATTACACCACGGTTGTCACGGCGCAGGCGACAGCGCTCTCGAATGAGGAAACGGCGGTCAATCTCCATCAGACGCGGCTGGTGGCGAGCATCAACTTGATCCAGGCTTTGGGCGGTGGCTGGGAGAATAGCCAGTTGCCGAGCGTCGATGAGGTCGAATCCGGCGCGACGCTGTTTTCGCCGCCGCTGCCGCCACCGCCTTCCGACAAAAGATAGCCGCCCACCGGCATCGTGGGCAGCAAAGAGGTTGCGCCGGGATTCGGGCTTGGACTTAAATAAGCCCGCGCGCGGAAACGGCGCGCGGGGCGAGGGGAGGATCATCGTGGCGCAGGCACAAACTGTCGATCTTTCGCGCATCATCGACTCGCAGAAGATCGGCGCTTTTCATATCGGCTTGGTCGTTGTCTGCTTCATCGTGGTGATGGCCGACGGATATGACATCGGCGCGGCAGCAATCGCTGCACCAGCTCTGATCCGTGAATGGCATATTAGTCCGGTTGCGCTTGGCGGACTCTTCAGCGCGGGGCTCTTCGCCGGCCTTTTCGGCCCGCCGCTTTTCGGCTGGGTCGCGGACCACTATGGACGCCGCAGCGCGATCGTCGGCGGCTTGTTGTTCTTCGGCATATTCACCTGGGCCTCGGTTCTGTCGCAGGATCTGACGCAGTTGATCTGGCTGCGCTTCATCGCCGGCATCGGCATCGCCGGCGTGCTGCCGATCGCGACCGCGCTGGTCGCCGAGTTCGCGCCGCGGCGCATGCGCGCGACGCTCTTCATCCTGATGTTCTCGGGCGTGACCTTCGGCGGCGGCATTCCGGGTTTTGTCGGCAAGGCTTATATGGAGACCCATGGCTGGCAGATCTTGTTCTGGATCGGCGGTCTCGCGCCGATCGTCGTCGCCTTCATCGCCATGGCGACGCTGCCGGAATCGATCAAGTTCCTGTCGCTGAAACGCGAGCGGCATGAGCGGCTGGTAAGGCAGATCGAGCGTATGCAGCCCGGGCTCAAGCTCGATCCGAATTCCAATTTCATCATCGGCGACGAGGTCAATAAGGAGAAATTCTCCTACGGCGCGATCTTCAAGGGCCGGCTCGCCTGGATCACGCCGATGTTCTGGCTCTCGAACGCCGTCAACCTGATGATCTTCTATTTCATCAATCAGTGGACACCGACGATCCTCGCCAATGCCGGCTATCCGGTTGGCGATGCCGTGCTCGCCGCGACCGCGTTCCAGTTCGCCGGCACGGTGGGCGGCCTCGCCATCATGCGGCCGCTCGACAAATACGGCTTCATCCCGGTGCCGATCCTCTTCGCCTGTGCGATCCCGGTTGTTGCGCTGATCGGCCTTGCCTGGTTTGTCCGAAACCATCATCATGACGCTGGTGGCGGCCGCCGGCTTCTGCCTGCTCGGCCTGCAATTCGGCAATATCTCGTCCGAAACCATGGTCTATCCGACCTATATCCGCTCTTGGGGTGTCGGGTCGTGTTTTGGCGCCGGTCGCGTCGGCTCGGTGATCGGGCCGCTGGTCGGCGGCTGGCTGATCTCGCTGCAGGTGCCGATGCAGTATCTGTTCCTGTTCGCGGCCATTCCGTTGGTCATCGGGCTCATCAACGCCGTGATCCTGACGCCGCTGTATCGCGCCGAATGGAAAGGCCCAAGCGGTGCGCTGTTGCCGCAGCCCGCCGCGGGCGAGGATTAATCAAGGAGTATCGTCATGACACCGCGTACCACACCGCCTTTCCGCGCCGATCACGTCGGCAGCCTGCTGCGCCCGAAAGAGCTCGTCGAAGCACGCGACAAGAAGCAGCGCGGCGAGATTTCCGCCGAGGCGTTACGCGCGGTCGAGGACAAGGCGATCCGCGAGGTGGTGAAGCTGCAAGAAGATGTCGGCCTCAAGGTGGCGACGGATGGCGAGTTCCGCCGCACTTTCTGGCATGTCGATTTCCTCGTCAGCTTCGCAAATGTCGTCATGGTGCCGCCGAGCATCAAGGCGAGCTTCCATACGCATAAGGGCGACATCCATTTCGCGCCGCCCGGTATCCGCATCGACGGCAAGATCAGCCGGCCGCGCCCGATCTTCGTCGACCATTTCAAATTCCTGAAATCGGTGACGAAGGTCACGCCGAAGATGACCATCCCGGCGCCGAGCAACATGCATTTCCGCGGCGGGCGCAAGGCGATCGACGCGAAGGCTTATCCCGATCTCGGCGAGTTCTATGCCGATCTCGCGCGCGTCTATAACGAGGAGATGCAGGATCTCGCCGCCGCCGGCTGCCGCTATCTGCAGATCGACGAGGTGAACTTCGCCTATCTCTGCGATCCCAAGCTGCGCGAGCAGGTGCAGAATATCGGCAGCGATCCCGAATACGCTGCCGAAGACCTACGCCAAGCTGATCAACGATTCGATCGCCGGCAAGCCAGCCGACATGGTCACGGCGATGCATCTCTGCCGCGGCAATTTCAAAAGCGCCTGGGTGGCCGAGGGCGGCTACGAGCCGGTCGCCGACGTGCTGTTCAATCAGATCAACGTCGACGGCTATTTCCTCGAATACGACGACGAGCGCTCGGGCGATTTCGCGCCGCTGCGCTTCGTGCCGAAGGGCAAGACCGTCATTCTCGGCCTCGTCACGACCAAGCTGTCGGCGCTCGAGACGAAGGACGCGCTGAAGCGCCGGATCGAGGAGGCGTCGAAATACTGCCCGCTCGATCAGCTCGCCCTCAGCCCACAATGCGGCTTCTCCAGCACCGTCGAGGGCAACGATGTGACGCGTCGCCGACGAGATGGCGAAGCTGAAACTTGTGGTAGAAACAGCCAAAGAGGTCTGGGGCTGACGCCATTTTTGGGCAAATTACTCGCCCATAATGCGCGTTTTTTCAGCAATTTAAGGCTTTAAATTCCCACAAAAATTCCCACTTTCAGATGTGGGCGAATTTTTGGTTGAATCCCACGCGGCTTTGGTTTTCGCTAGAGCCTAGCGGCATCGCTGCCGCGGGGAGGGATCGGGCCTTTGGAGAGCGAAGCGCTCCTGACGGAGATTTCGGGTTTTTGCCGGCGCGTCGGCATGGCCGAAGTCGACCTTTGGTCGTCTCGCGGTGAATGATGGCAAGCTGGTGAGCCGGCTGCGTTTCGGCGGCCGGGTGCGCGATAAGACGGTCGAGCGCGTGCGCGCGTTCATCGATCGCGAAAAGCAGGGCGGTGGTGGCGTTGGCGCGCCGGCGCAGCGCAATCGCACGCCGACGCTGGCGATGCCGGTTCCGATGGCCGCGTCGGCAGCGGCCGCCATGGCATCACAGCCGCGGCTCGCGACAGCGGTAACGACGCCGGCTCCGGGGACGGCCGAGCCGACCGACAAGAATTTCCGCTTCTACGACAACCGGCAGAAATATCTGCTCTTCGTCAACACCTGCAGCGAGAAATGGGTGGTGGCGGAGCGTGTCGCGCTGGAGCTCGCCAATCTTCACCCGCATCCGCCGGGCTTGCGCATTTTCGATGCCGGTGTCGGCGACGGCACGGTGCTGACGCGCGTGATGCGCTCGATGCATGAGCGCTTCCCGACGGTGCCGTCCTATATCGTCGGCAAGGAAATCAGCCTCGAGGACGTGCGTCTCACGCTCGAGAAGATGCCGGATCGCTTCTACGAGCATCCGTGCGACGGTGCTGGTCCTCACCAACATGTATTATTCCGAGGCACCGTGGCTCACACCGAATTCGGTGACCGCCGCGACCAGCCTCGTCTGGCACGAGCAGAGCCTGCTCGGGAGCACGGCTGCGGAGTTCGAGAAGCAGATCACCGATCTGCAGGGCTTCCTGGCGCAGAATTGGCGCGCCAAGGTCTCGAAGATCAGCGGCAATCCGATCTACGAGAAGCCGGTCGTGCTGGTCCTCTATCGCGAGGACTACAAATTCCTGCTCGATCGGCTTGCGGCCGAAGCGCGGCGCGACGCGCGCCGATTACGACCTCGTCATCGCTTCGCAGCCCTATCGCGCCCGCGCCTCGACCGAGTTCAAGGCGCAGAAGGTGGTGGCGCCGCTGGCACGCGCCTTGGGCCCGGGCGGGCGGCTGATCGGCATCCACAGCCACGGCCAGGACCCGGGCCTCGAGATCATCCAGAAGATCTGGCCGGGCGAGAACCCCTTCATGACCGACCGGCACAAGCTGCTGCGCGCGGTGAAGGCCGAGCTTGGCGCGCGCGGGCCGCGACCTCAATTTCAATGCTTATTCCGATGCGCGCTCGCTGTTCCGCTATGCGATGCATACGTTGCCGAGCGAAATCAGCGAAAGCATCGGCACCTCGACCCTGTTCGCGGCCTGGAATGCCGCCATTTATGTGGCGCAGATCGAGGACCAGCGGCTGGAGCAGGTGATTGGCGACAACAGCTACCTTGAAGCGACCAAGGAAGTGTTGCAGAAACACGGCGGTTTGTGGTTCTGGGACGAATCGTATGTGATCTCGCGCAAGCGGGATTCGGCATGACCCGAGAGGCGAGGAGATAAACGTGGCCAAGGGCGATTTTCTGTTTACCAGCGAGTCCGTTTCGGAAGGACACCCGGACAAGGTGTGCGACCAGATTTCCGATACGGTTGTCGATATTTATCTTGCTGCCGATCCGATGTCGCATCTCGGCGTCGAGACGCTGGCGACGACCCAACGCGTCGTCATGGCCGGCGAAGTGCGCGGCCCGGGGAGCATCACCAAGGACCAATTGATCGACGCCGCGCGTCAGCGGATCAAGGCGATCGGCTACGAGCAGGAAGGCTTCCATTGGAAGACGGCCGAGGTCGAGTGCATCATTCATGCGCAGTCGGTCGATATCGCTCAGGGCGTCGATGCCGCGGGCAATAAGGACGAAGGCGCGGGCGACCAGGGCATCATGTTCGGTTATGCCTGCACGGAAACCCCGGAACTGATGCCGGCACCGCTGCAGTACTCGCAGCAGATCCTCAAATCGATGGCCGATGCCCGTCACAGCGGCTCGACGCCCGATTTCGGTCCCGATGCGAAGAGCCAGGTGACGCTGCAATACGTCAACGGCAAGCCGGTGCGCGCGACCTCGGTCGTCGTCTCGACCCAGCATTCGGAGAAGGTCAGCCAGGAAGAGGTGCGCGAGATCGTGCGCCCGCACGTCCTCAAGATCCTGCCGAAAGGCTGGATGTGCGACGAGGAGCATTTCTACGTTAATCCGACCGGGCGTTTCGTTATCGGCGGTCCGGACGGCGATGCCGGCGTGACCGGCCGTAAGATCATCGTCGACACCTATGGCGGCGCTTCGCCGCATGGCGGCGGCGCTTTCTCGGGCAAGGACCCGTCGAAGGTCGATCGCTCGGCCGCTTATGCCGCGCGCTATCTTGCCAAGAACGTGGTCGCGGCCGGCCTCGCCGAGCGTTGCACGATCCAGTTGGCCTATGCGATTGGCGTTTCGAAGCCGCTATCGGTCTACGTCAACACCGACGGGACGGGTAAGGTGGACGAGGAGAAGCTCGTGAAGCTTCTTCAAGAGATGGTCGATCTCAGCCCGCGTGGCATCCGCACGCATCTCAAGCTGAACAAGCCGATCTACGTGCGGACCGCTGCCTATGGCCATTTCGGCCGCACCCCGGATGCCGATGGCGGCTTCTCGTGGGAAAAGACCGATCTCGCCGCCGCGCTGAAGGGAGCTTTCTAATATGGCCGACGATTTCAAAGTCGCCGATATCAAGCTCGCCGATTGGGGCCGCAAGGAGATCAACATCGCCGAGACCGAAATGCCCGGTCTCATGGCGCTGCGGAAGGAATACGGCAAGAAGAAGCCGCTGAAAGGCGCGCGGATCGTCGGCTGCCTGCACATGACTATTCAGACGGCGGTGCTGATCGAGACGCTGATCGCGCTCGGCGCCAGCGTACGCTGGAGCTCGTGCAACATCTTCTCGACCCAGGATCAGGCCGCCGCTGCGATCGCGGCCGTCGGCATCCCGGTCTTCGCCTGGAAGGGCGAGACCGAGGAAGAGTACGAGTGGTGCATCGAGCAGACGCTGACCGGCCCCAATGGCTGGAAGCCCAACATGATCCTCGATGACGGCGGCGACGCGACCAAGCTGCTGCATGAGAAGTATCCGGATCTTCTGAAGGACATCAAGGGCGTCTCGGAAGAGACGACCACGGGCGTTCATCGCCTCTACGAGATGATGAAGGCGGGCACGCTCAAGGTGCCGGCGATCAACGTCAACGACAGCGTCACCAAGTCGAAATTCGACAATCTCTACGGTTGCCGCGAGAGCCTCGTCGACGGCATCAAGCGCGCCACCGACGTGATGATGGCGGGCAAGATCGGCGTCGTCGCCGGCTTCGGCGACGTCGGCAAAGGCTCGGCGGCCAGCATGCGCAGCCAGGGCGCCCGCGTCATGGTCACCGAGATCGATCCGATCTGCGCGCTGCAGGCGGCGATGGAAGGCTATGAGGTCACGACGATGGAGGAGGCCGCCGCGATCGGCGACATCTTCGTCACCGCGACCGGCAACGTCGACATCATCACGCTCGACCACATGCGCCAGATGAAGGACCGCGCGATCGTCTGCAACATCGGCCACTTCGACAGCGAAATTCAGATCGGCGCGCTTGAGAACTACAAGTGGGAAGAAGTGAAGCCGCAGGTCGATGAGGTCGTCTTCCCCGACGGCAAGCGGCTGATCGTTCTCGCCAAGGGCCGCCTCGTCAATCTCGGCTGCGCCACCGGCCATCCGAGCTTCGTGATGAGCGCGTCCTTCAGCAACCAGGTGCTGGCCCAGATCGAGCTCTGGACCAATCACGGCAAGTACGAGAACAAGGTCTACGTGCTGCCGAAGCATCTCGACGAAAAGGTCGCGGCGCTGCATCTCGAAAAGCTCGGCGTGAAGCTGACCAAGCTCTCGAACAAGCAGGCGGAATATCTGAACGTGTCCCAGACGGGTCCGTTCAAGCCCGATCACTATCGGTACTAAGTCCCGTCGCCCACAAACCCCTCTCCGCCCTCGAGGGCGGAGAGGGTAGGCGTCGAGGTGGGTGTCTTGACGCGAATGAGAGGGTGCCGTTGAGGCACACCTCACCCTCCCAATGCTTCGCATTGGGTCCCTCCCTCTCCCCGCTTCGCGCGGAGAGGGTTAGCGAGGCAACGACATGCCAAGCAATTTCTCCACTGCTCTGCAAAGCGGCAAATTCGTCATCACCGCGGAGGTCGCGCCGCCGGTCTCGGCCGATCCCGCCGATCTGCTTCATCGCGCGCTGCCGCTCAAGGGCATCGCCACCGCGGTCAATCTGACCGACGGCGCCGGCGCCAAGGCGCATATGTCGAGCGGCGCGGCGGCGGTGCTGCTGTTGCAGAACGGGATCGAGCCGATCCTGCAAATGACCTGCCGCGACCGCAATCGCCTCGCGCTCGAGAGCGATCTCATCGGCGCGGCGGCGCTCGGCATCCGCAACGTGCTGATCCTGACCGGTGATGATCCCAAGGCCGGCGATCAGCCCGACGCCAAGCCGGTCTTCGATTTCAACAGCCAGGCGCTGCTGCAAGTCGCCGACAAGCTGCGCCGCGAGCGGCAATTGCCGACCGGCACCGCGGTCAAAGGCGATCTCGCTTTCACCCTCGGCGGCGCCGACATGCCGCTCGATCCGCCGGCGGATTGGCAGCCGAAATCTTTGATCGCCAAGATCGACGCCGGCGCGGATTTCGTGCAGACGCAGTTCTGCATGGATACGAAGATCGTGCGCAATTACGCCAAGCGCCTCATGGATATCGGCATCGCGCAGCGCATCGCCATCCTGATCGGCGTCTGCCCGATCCCGTCGGCGCGCTCGGCGCGCTGGATGAAGGAAAAGCTCTTCGGCACGATCATCGCCGACGAGATCATCGAGCGGCTCGACAAAGCCGCGGACGCCAAGGCCGAAGGCACCAGGATTTGCGGCGAGCTGATCGCCGAGTTGGCGACCATCCCGGGCATCGCCGGGGCGCATGTGATGGCGCCTGCCAGCATGTCTGCTATACCCGAGGCCATCGCGATCTCGGGCGTCGCGGGGAAACCGCGCGCCAAATAACCCCGGAGGAAGCCATGGCTCGACTGCCCGCGCTGACATTCGATGAATTGACGCCGGAGCAGAAGAAGCTCTGGCAAGAGATCGGCGCGGTGCGCAGCGGCTCGCCCGGCGGGCCGTTCGCGGTATGGATGCACTATCCCAAGATCGCCGAGCGCGCGCATCATCTCGGCAATGCGGTGCGTCTCGAAGGCAAGCTCGGCCGGCGGCTCTTGGAGCTCGCCGTGCTCGTCGTCGCGCGGCATTGGAACGCCGAATATGTTTTCGCGGCGCATGTGCCGGCGGGCACGCAGGCGGGGCTGTCGCGAAGCGGTGATCGACGCCATCCGCACGCATCAAAGCCCGGTCTTCGACAAGGACGACGAGAAGCTGGTCTACGACACGGTACGCGAGCTGCTGGAGACCAAGAAGCTGAGCGACGAGACCTATGAGCGCGCGCATCAAGGCGCTCGGCACCGACAAGCTGATCGAGCTGGTCGCCGCCGTCGGCTTCTACATGACCGCCGCGGCGACGGTGAACGCCTTCGGCGTCGGCCCGCGCCACGAAGGCAAGCGGCTGGTTTGAGGTGCTCAGGCTGCTATCAATTCGTCATTGCGAGGAGCGAAGCGACGAAGCGATCCAGCGCATCACCTGAGATGCTGGATTGCTTCGCTTCGCTCGCAATCGAACCCGCCGCTATAGCATCGACGCGTGTGGGGTGGTCGCGAGCGAACCGGATAGCGGGTGTTACTTCACGCGTTCGTGACCGCGACGAGGTCGATCTCGATCAGGAAGCCCGGATTGGTAAGCCGCGTTACGCCGATCATGGTGCTGGTCGGCATGGCGTCGCGGTTCTCGTATTTCTTGGTCGTCGGATCGCGCATCACCTTGATCAGCGCGTCGACATCGAGCGTGTAGACGCGGCGCACGACGACATCGTCCCAGGTGGCGCCGGCGCTTTGAGCTGCAGCGACAGCGCGTCCATGATGTACTCGTATTGCTTCTTGTAGTCGCCGGGAAAGACCGGCTGGTACTTGTCGTCGGACGGCGTCTGGCCGGCGATGAAGATGAATTTGCACGGGCCTTTGACGGTGATCGACGCGCGAATAGCTCGGATGCTTCATCAGCTCCGGCGGGTTGATGAATTGTTTTTCCACGGCGAGGGCTCCTGAGCGGCGGTCTTAGGCGTTGGTGATCGCGATCAGATCCATCTCGATCAGGAAGTCCGGGATTGCGAGAGCCGCGTCACGCCGATCATCGTGCTGGTCGGCGGGAATTCCTTGTTCTCGGGACGCTTGACCTCGCGCAACGCCTTTTGCAGCGCGTCGACATCGAGGGTGAAGACGCGGCGCACCACGACATCGTCCCAGGTCGCGCCGGCGGCTTTGAGCTGGATCGTCAGCACCTTGATGATGTGCTCATACTGCTCTTTGTAATCGCCCGGGCGGACCGGCTGGTACTTGTCGTCGGACGGCGTCTGGCCGGCGATGAAGATGAATTTGCACGGGCCTTTCACCGTGATGACGCGCGAATAGCTCGGATGCTTGTAGAGTCTCCGGCGGGTTGATGAATTGCTTGTCCATGATGTCTCTCCCTTTTGTTGATTGGTCTTATTGCGGATTGCTGGGCGACGGAGCCGGTGCGGCGCGGCGGGCGCGGTTGCGGCAGGTGCCGCGGGGCCGCGGTCCAGCTCTTGTAGTCGCCTTCCGAAACGCTCGGCAGCTTCTTGACGAAAGCGGCGATCGACCAGATTTCCTTGTCGTCGGCGCCGACGCGACCGAAGCTCGGCATGCCGGTCATGTTGATGCCGTTCTTGACCACCCAGAAAATCTGCGCCGCGGCTGACATCCTTCGCGACGTCCTTGAGATCGGGCGGATCGGGGCGCAGCCCTTCCGAGAATTTCGCCCAATCGACGCCGGGCCCGCCATGGCAGATGGCGCAGCCGCGCTGATCGAAAGCGCGCGCGCCGGCCTGGATCACCGCCGGATCGTCCAAGCGACATCGGCGGCTGGTCGGTCGCGTGCCGATTGATCGAGGCGTTGCGCACATTGGTCAGCGACCAGGCGACGATGCTCGGGTCGGCGGGGATCGCCGAGATGCTGTAATAGCCGCCGAAGAAGAACACCGCCGCGGCGATGGCGCCGATGATGCCCAACGCGCCGATGAGAGCCAGAAGTCGCATGTTCGTCCCCTCGTGAAGTGGCGTCTCGTTATGGATGTTAGCCCGGGCTTGCGCCGCCCGTCACCGGGTGACCGAGGCCGAGCGGCTGCGCGTCGATCAGCACGAAGGCGACGCGCGCCGGCTGGGTGCTGCGATTGACCCAGGAATGATTGGTGCCGCGCTGAACGAGGATATCGCCGGCTTTGAGCTTCACCGTCGAATCGTCCATGTCCATCTCGATCTCGCCGGACAGCACGAGCACGTAATCGATGGTCTCGGTGCGATGCATCGTGCCCGGCGCGCCGGCCGGAAAATCGATGACGCAAAAGCGCGAGCCATTCGGCGGCGGCGCGGTGCCGAGGATTCGTGCGCCCATATCCTCGATCTTCTCGCCGACGGCAATATCGATCGGCATGCGGTCGCTGCACCAGATGAGCGTCGATTTGCCGCCGCCGGGCCGGCGGGACGGCTTGGCGTTGGTCGCGACATCGTCGATCAGTATCTTGGCGACGCCGTTTGCGTCATGGCCGGTGATGACGCGGCGGATGGGTGGGAATTGGTTCAGCCATGTCTTCCTCTCGCTTTCTATTTTGTCGTTCCCGCGCCCTTCGTCGGGCTCAGGGGCGGGAATCCAGACTAACGACGTGTTGTTTCCCTGGATCCCCGCTTTCGCGGGGGTGACGGTGGACGTTTTTCTGAATCGTGTGTTCGTCACAGCCCGCGGGCGATGAAATCGGCGGCGCGTTCGGCGATCATGATCGTCGGCGCGTTGGTGTTGCCGCTGGTGACGGTCGGCATGACCGACGCATCGGCGATGCGCAGGCCGTCGATGCCTTTGAATTTGAGCTTCGGATCGACCACGGCGTCGGCATCGTTGCCCATGCGGCAGGTGCCGGCCGGGTGGAACACGGTCTTCGCATATTGCCGGACGAAATCGCCGAGCGGCTCGTCCTCGTCGGGCACGTCCTCGCCCGGCAGATATTCGCCGATCAGGATTCGGGCGAGGGATGGGGCTTTCAGCATCTTGCGCGCGAGCTTCGTGCCGCGCACGAGATGCGCGACATCTTCGGGCTCGGCGAGGTAGTTGCCCTTGAAGAACGGCCCTGCTTTCGGATCTTTGCTCTTCAACCGCACCTCGCCGCGCGATTTCGGCCGCAGCAGGCAGGGCTGCACCGAGAGGCCGTGAATGTCCGGCATCTTTTGATTGAGCTCGCCGCGCAAGATCGGGATGAACACGAATTGCGTGTCGCAGCGTCCGTCGCCGTCGAGATCGAGGAAGCCGCCGCCTTCGACGACGTTGCTGGTCACGATGCCGGTGCGGAAGAAATACCATTGCAGGAAGTGCTTCAGCCCTTTGAGGCCCTTGTCCTCGCCGAGGATGCTGATCGGGTCCTTGCAGCGGCCATGGATCGGCACCGAGAGGTGATCCTGGAAATTCGCGCCGACCGAGGGCTTATCGAGGATTACCTCGATGCCGTGCTCTTGCAGATGCGCCGCCGGGCCGAGGCCCGAGCGCATCAGCACCGTCGGCGTCGCGATCGCGCCGGCGGTGACGATCACTTCGCGCCGCGCCGTCGCTTCGACCGCGCCGGCGGCATTGCTGCGATAAGCGACGCCGCGCGCGCGGCGCTCCGCGATCAGCACGCGGTCGACGATTGCCTCGGTCGCGACGGTGAGGTTCGGCCGCTTCTCGGCTTCGCGCAGATAACAGCGCGCGGTACTGGCCCGCTCGCCCTTGTGCTGCGTCACCTGATGAAAGCCGACGCCTTCCTGATTCTCGCCGTTGAAATCGTAATTGTAAGGGATCTGCCGGTTGCGGCCGTCGCCGGTCTCTTGCGCCGCGCGCAGGCAGGCTTCGGTCAGCGGGTGGTGATAGCGCAGATCGTCGACCTTCAGCGGGCCTTCGGTGCCGTGATAGCGGCCGGACAATGTCGCGTTGCCTTCGGCTTTGCAGAAGAAGGGCAGCACGTCTTCGTACGACCAGCCGGTCGCGCCCATCGCCGCCCAGCCGTCGTAATCCTCTTTCTGGCCGCGGATATAGACCATGCCGTTGACCGAGCTGCTGCCGCCCAGCGTGCGGCCTTGCGGCACGAAGAGCTGGCGCCCGTTCACATGCGGATCGGGCTCGCTCATATATTTGAAGGTGCGCTCGGTTGGGATGACGCGGTAATTGCCCGCCGGCATGCGGATGAAGATCGAATTGTCGGCGGGCCCTTCTTCGAGCAGCAACACGCGGGTTTTCGGATCGGCCGTCAGGCGATGGGCGAGGACGCAGCCCGCCGAGCCGGCACCGACGATGATGTAATCATAGTCGTCGGCGCCGCTGTCGCTCATGCTTTGTGCCCCGTCGTTTCCGCCATGGCTTTAGCGATGTCGTCCATGCCGGTGCGCGCGACATCGACGAAATTCTGTAAGCGCACGAAGCCATGCGTCACGCCGCGATAGCGCTTGATCCAGACTTTGACGCCGGCGGCGGCAAGCCGCCGGCCATAGATTTCCGCTTCGTCGCGCAGCACATCGTATTCCGCACTCATGATCAGCGCCGGCGGCAAGCCCTCGAGCCGCAGCGCCCGCAAAGGAGAGATCAGCGGATCGGCGCGTTTATTCTTATCGCCCTGCAGATAATGGTCGTAGAACCAGCCCATATCCGCAGCGGTGAGGACATAGCCTTCGCCATTCTCGCGATAAGACGCCGTCTCCATGTCGCAATCGCAGACCGGATACATCAGGATTTGCAGCGCGATCTTCGGCCCGCCGCGGTCGCGCGCCAGCATGGCGCAGACCGTCGCGAGATTGCCGCCGGCGCTGTCGCCCGGCGACGACCAGCGGGACTTTGAGCCGCTCGGCCTCTTTCGCCGACCAGACCAGCCCGTCCCAGCAATCGTCGAGCGGCGTGGGGTAGGGATGCTCCGGCGCGAGGCGATAATCGACCAGCACCGCCGCGCAATTGGTCTTCTCGATCATAAAGCGCGCGATGAAGTCGCACTCGTCGATGCTGCCGATGACCCAGCCGCCGCCGTGATAGAAGACGACAAGGCTCGTCGGCTTGCCGTCCTTCGGCATCAGCACGCGGCCCTTGATCGCGCCGGCGCGCGTCGGGATTTCGACATCGGTCGATGTGCCGATCTCGGGCGGCGTTGCCGGCCTGCGCCGCGCGCGCAGCAAGATATTGGCGCGCTTCAGCCGGCGTCGCGGCCGCGACGCCTTTCCAGTCCGATGCCCGCATCACCTCGAGCATCTTTTCGACAAACGGATGCAGCGGCATCGACCCCCTCTCGCTTACTGTATCGTCGTCACTCCCGCGCAAGCGGGAGGTCCAAGAAAGCCGCATGGTGTTTCTGGATTCCCGCTTTCGCGAGAATGACGGTGAGGGTACAAATAGCCGCGCGCGATCATCAGCCGGCCAAAAACTTCTCGATCAGCCCGGCGACCTCGTCGGTGCGCTCGTAAGGCAGCATGTGGCCGGCGCCTTTGATGATGGCGATCTGCGCCTTCGGCAGGCCGCGCTTGAAATCATCGGCGTAGCGCGACGAGATGAAGCCGTCTTTCTCGCCGAAGAGGATCAGCGTCTTTGCGGCGATGCGCGGCAGGCGCTTCTTCAAGCCCTTCTCCGGAATCGGCCAGGTGAATTTCGTCACCGCGGTCAGCGCTTGCGCCACGGCGATGATGCGCTCGGCATCGTTTGTGCGGCCCGGCTTCGTTGCGAGCGCCGCGCCGCGAGCGCCTCGCGCGCAGCGTTGTCGGCCCAGAGCAGATTCTCGATCATCATATAGGGCTCGGCGAAGACGTCGGTCACCGGATAGGCATCGTTCCAGAGCCCGACCGGCGCCATCAGCACGAGCTGCTTGGCGCGGCGCGGGAAATGCGCCGCGATCTCGGCCGCCGCCATCGCACCGAAGGAATGACCGGCGAGAACCGCGCCCTCGATGCGCGAAATGCTCCAGCAGATCGTCGTAATCGAGCGCGAGTTCGTGGATGTTGCCGATCTCGTCGATCTCGCCGAGGTCGTTGAAGCCCGGCGCGACCGGCGCGATCACACGTATGCTTGCGCTCGAGCGCGGCGAGCAGCGGGTCGTTCGGCATGAGGCCGGTCAGCCCGTGCAGCCAGACGAGCTTCGGTCCCGCGCCGCCGGTGTAGACTTGCCAGCACCGGCCGTTCTTCAGCTTGATCTTCTCACCACATGAGCATCGATCACACCACGGCGGTCAGCGGCGCCGGTTCGGCGATCGTGTCGAGGCCTGTCGAGGGCCACCACTTGTCCTCGTACTCGCTGAATTTGTAGCGCAGCTTCGGCATGACCTCTTTGGCGAAGAGGGTGGTGTTGTACATCGTCACTTCTTTCGACATGTCGCCGTATTGGCACAGCACCATCAGATGGCCGACATGCATCTTGTCGGTGAGGATCTCGAGCTGTTGCCGCACGCTTTCGGGGCTGCCGGCGACGACATAGCCGCGCGTGATCATCTCTTTCCAGGTGAGGTTCTCGACATCCTGCCGCCGCGTCGAGCGCGCGACCATGCTCTCGATGCCGGCGCGCATCGTCGGGATCGAGGTATAGCCCGGCGGATTGCCGAAGCCCGGATAGGTGTGGAGGCAGCGCGAATAGAAATAGGTCGCGGGGCCGGAATAGAGCTTCTCGGCCTCGGCATCGTCGCGCGCCACGGCGATGAATTGCAGGAAGCCGCAGCGATAGGGGTTCTTGTCCTTGCCCTTCTTCTCGACGACGTCCCAGAAGCCGTCATTCACCTTCTGGCCGGCGATGTAGCCGAAATAGGACAGGTTCGCGTAGAGGAAGTCGTTGTCGACGCACCAATCCCAGGTCTCGACGCTGCCGCCGCCCGGGATCCAGACCGGCGGATGCGGCTTCTGGATCGGCCGCGGCCACACATTGACGTAGCGGAGCTGGGTGTATTTGCCGTTGAAGGCGAAAGGCTCGGGCTCGGTCCAGGCGCGCAGGATGAGCTTCACGCCTTCGTAATATTTGTCGCGCAAGGTCGCCGGCGATTTGCCATAGGCATAGACCGTGTCCATCGGCGTCCCGACCGGGAATCCCGCGACCAGCCTCCCGCCCGACATGCAATCGAGCATCGCCATCTCTTCGGCGACGCGGGTCGGCGGGTCGTAGAGCGCGACCGAATTGCCCATCACCACGAGCTTCGCCTTCGAGGTGCGCCGCGCCAGCGACGGCGGCGATCAGATTGGGCGAGGGCATCAGCCCGTAGGCGTTCTGGTGATGCTCGTTGACGCAGATGCCGTCGAAACCGACGCTCTCGGCATATTCGAGCTCGTCGAGATAATCGTTATAGGCCTTATGTCCCACTTTCGGATCGAAGAGGCTCGACGGCACGTCGACCCAGACCGAGCGGTAATCCGTCTTGAAGTTCTCCGGCAGCTGCGGATAGGGCATCAGGTGGAACCAGTGGAACTTCATGGCGTCGTTTCTCCCTCGGTGCCTTATTTGCCGGGCATCATGGCATCATTGCCGGCCCGGGAAAAGCCTTCCCGGCCCCAAAGCGCTGTCGGGCAAAGGGTTTCGCCCATGGCCCCCGAGCGTACTATGCTTGGGGTTGAGGAGAAGCGACATGGCCATCACCGAATCCGAGCCGAAACCGAAAGCCCTCCCCGAAGGCGCGCGCGAGGCGATGGAACGCCTCAATGCCGAGGCCGGCAAATACAGCATCTGGCTGCGGACCCAGGCCAATGCGCCGTCGCAGCGGCCGTGGTTCCGCGAGACCGGCCTCGATGTCGGCGGCCAGCTCGCGAGCGGCCGCGTCGGCGCCAATCAGATGAAGGCGCTGCCGCATCGCTGGCGCTGGAAAGAGATATCGCCCTATCTCGATCGCATCGCCAGATCGCCAAGGAATGCGGACGTGCCGCCGATCGAATTCGCCGACCGGCAGCAATTCCTCCTGACCAATCCCGGTCTCGGCGGCCGCTTGCAGGTGACGTCGACGATCCGCTGCGCGCTCTCGATCTACAATCCCGGCGACGTCGCGCCGGTGCATGTCCATGCGCCCAATGCCAGCCGCACGATCCTTTCGGAGAAGGGCGGCTACACGACGATCGAGGGCGAGCGCTGCGTCGCCGAGCGCGGCGATCTCATCCTGACGCCGAACGGCACCTGGCACGATCACGGCAACGACGATGCGAAGCCGGTGGTCTGGGCCGACATCCTCGATTTCCCGCTCTTGGAATTCCTCGACTGCAACTGGCTCGACGATCACTACACCGGGCCGAAGATGAGCAATGCGCGCGCGCAGCAGCCGACGCTCGAAGCCGGTTATTCGCAGAAGCTCTATGGCAAGGGCGGGCTGCTGCCGAGCGTTCGTTTCGCATAAGCGCGGCTTCGGCCAGAATGTCGGGCCGGTCTTCCATTATCGCGCCAAGGACATCCGCGAGACGCTCGATGCGCTGCGCAACGAGACCGGCGATCC
Source organism: uncultured Alphaproteobacteria bacterium (assembly GCA_963731145.1). GTDB lineage: Bacteria > Pseudomonadota > Alphaproteobacteria > ATCC43930 > CGMCC-115725 > CAIKMD01. Next base: position 1,086,713 of record CAVSUX010000001.1, read on the forward strand.
CTACGAAGGCATCATCTTGCGCTTCGTCAATCCGGCGAATGGCGAGCCGGTCTTCACCACGCTCGATTATTCGGCGCAACTCATCCGCCCGGGCGAGGAGACGCGCTGGAAGCGCGAGACCGCGAATGTCTTCTACATCGCGCTCGAAGGCAGCGGCGCCACCGAGATCGGCGGCCAGCGCTTCGATTGGGAGCGCAACGACATCATCGTCGTGCCGAATTTCCTCTGGCGCCGGCATATCAACACCGGCAAGAGCGACGCGGTGCTTTACGCCGTCTCCGACTGGCCGCTTTATCAGAAGATCGGCCAATACCGCGTGCAAGGCCGCAAAGCCCGACGGCACCATCGAGCAAATCGTCGCGTAGGCTTGAGACGGCTGCCGTTAGTCGCTATCGGACGCTCAACAGATCGAAGGTTTGAGGCGAAGCTCCATGGATAATCGGATGGACGAGAACGCGCTGGCGCTGGAGCAATTCGGCGTCGGCCAGCCGGTCCTGCGGGTCGAGGACCCGACGCTGCTGAAAGGCGAGGGGCGCTATACCGACGATGTCAATGTCGCCGGTCAGGCGCATGCGGTGATGGTGCGCAGCCGCTACGCCCATGGCACGATCCGCAAGGTCGATGTGTCGGCCGCGCGTAAGATGCCGGGCGTGCTCGGCGCTCTATGCTGCGGCCGATCTCGCCGCCGCCGGCGTCAATCCGATCAAATGCGGCATGATGGTGCAAGGCCGCGACGGCAAGCCCTGGCTGACCCCGGCGCGGCCGGTGCTCGCCGGCGACAAAGTGCGTTTCGCGGCGAGGCGATCGCCGTGCGTCGTCGCCGAGACGCAGGCGCAGGCCAAGGACGCGGCGGAAGCGGTCGAGGTCGAGATCGATCCCTTGCCGGTGGCGCCGGATGTCGCGACAGCGCTCGCTTCCGGTGCGCCGCAGGTTCACGACAGCGTGCCCGGCAATGTCGCGGTCGATTATCATTGGGGCGACAGCGCCAAGGTCGCCGCGGCTTTCGCCAAAGCGGCGCATGTCACGAAACTGGCGCTCGTCAGCAACCGCATCGTCATCAATCCGATGGAGCCGCGCTCGGCGGTCGGGCAATACGATGCGGCGACCGGCAAATACACGCTGCAGGTTTGCAGCCAGGGCGTCTTCGGCATGAAGGGCGGCACCGCGACCGTGCTCGGCACGACGCCCGACAAGATGCAGTGTGCTGACGCATAATGTCGGCGGCTCTTTCGGTATGAAGAGCCAGATCTTCCCCGAGAATGTGCTTGTGCTCTTCGCGGCGAAGGCGATTGGCCGGCCGGTCAAATGGACCGATGAGCGCTCCGACAGCTTCCTCTCCGATCATCACGGACGCGATCACGCGATGACCGGCGAGCTCGCGCTCGACAAGAACGGCAACATCCTCGCGCTGCGCCTGACCGGCACCGGCAATGCCGGCGCTTATCCGATCGTGCCGCTGCCCTACACCGTCAATGCGGTGAAGAACGTCGTCAGCGTCTATCGCACGCCGCTGCTCGAGGTGAACACCAAGGGCGTCTACACCAATTCGACGCCGGTCGGCGCCTATCGCGGCGCGGGACGGCCCGAGGGCAATTACTATATGGAGCGGTTGCTCGACGCGGCGGCCGACGAGATGGGCATCGACAAGCTCGAGCTGCGCCGGCGCAACCACATCCCGGCGAGCGCGATCCCGTACAAAGCGCCTTCCGATATGAATTACGACAGCGGCGATTTCCGCGCCGTGTTCGATCATGCGCTGCAATCCTCCGATTGGCAGGGCTTCGATCAGCGCAAGGCGGAGAGCCGCGCGCGCGGCAAGCTCCGCGGCCGCGGCATCGGCTCCTATCTCGAAGTCACCGCGCCGCAGGGCAAGGAGATGGGCGGCATCCGCTTCGACAAGGATGGCGGCGTCACTATCGTCACCGGCACGCTCGATTACGGCCAGGGCCATCACGCGCCTTTCGCGCAGGTGCTGGTCTCGCGGCTCGGCATTCCGTTCCACGCATCCGTCTGCTGCAAGGCGACAGCGACGAGCTGCTGTTCGGCGGCGGCACCGGCGGCTCGCGCTCGATCATGTCGAGCGGCAATGCGCTGGTGAAAGCGAGCGATCAGGTCATCGAGCGCGGCAAGCAGATCGCCGCGGTCGTGCTCGAAGCATCGCCCGCCGATATCGAATTCGGCAAGGGCCGCTTCACGATTGTCGGCACCGACCGCTCGGTCGGGCTGATGGATCTCGCGACCAAGCTGCGCGACGGGCTGAAGCTGCCGGAGGGCACACCGGACTCGCTCGATGTCAATCTCGTCGCCGACACGCCGCCTTCGGCTTTCCCGAATGGCTGCCACGTCGCCGAGATCGAGCTCGATCCCGATACCGGCGTCATCGAGGTGGTGCGATATTCGATGGTCAACGATTTCGGCAACTATCGTTAACCCCATCACCGTCGCGGGCCAGGCGCATGGCGGCGTCGTCCAGGGCATCGGCCAGGCGCTGATGGAGCGCACCTATTACGACGGCGACGGCCAGCTCCTTTCCGGCTCCTATATGGATTACGCGATGCCGCGCGCCGACAACGCGCCGATGTTTGCGATCGAGAACCATCCGGTGCCGGCGACGACCAACCCGCTTGGCGTCAAAGGCTGTGGCGAGGCCGGCTGCGCCGGCTCGCTGCCCTCGATCATGAACGCCGTGCTCGATGCGCTGAGCACCTACGGCATCAAACATATCGACATGCCGGCGACGCCCGAGCGCATCTGGCGCGCGATCCGCGAGACGAAGGGGGCGTAAGCTCGTCTCGTTTACGGGAAATCGAGACCTACGTGACAGAAAACCTCTTGCGTGCTGAGTGGCACAAGTTTGATACACACGAATTGCGACTACTTCTCGATCACCACGTCGGCGGTCCCGGACAATTCGACGGCCGCGCGGAGAATCCGAACAAATTCCACCTACCGCTCGCGGGCGATTCCTGTCAGATCACCCTTACATTTCGTGACAAGAAAATTGCGCTCATTGAACCAGGTCAGGCGTTTAATCGCGCGGCATGGAGCAAAATTGCCGAAGACATAGATGGATCGATCCTTCGTGGTCCGGAGGGTGTCGGACGTGATTACAGTTTCAGCGGGTTCCGCGCCGCCGGTTCGTGGCGCGGCGCGCGCTCTGGTATCCAGATCCTTCCGCCGCCTGCCGACGCGCCTTCAGCCCCTCAAGAAGCAGCCGACCACCCTTTTATTATCGAGTTTTCTTTTCAGACGAGTGACTATTGGCCTCTGACAAATCATCGGAGGATGCAGTGGCACCGACGACTTACGCTCCTCCTCAATGTCCTCTTAAACGGCGGTGTCACCTATCACACGAATTGTCCCCGACATTTTTGGGCGAACGTCCCGCGCGATGACGGGACGCAAGAGATCAGGTGGGTCCAAGAATGGTATTTCGCGAAGCTCGGAGAGGTGGTGCTCAACGGATTATCTCCGCCTTCCGACAATCCAGCGGAAATTGTCGAAGCTAATGAATATTATGCCGATGGCGGTCTTGATGGTAAGCCATTACGCGTCCCAAGTGACCTCGACGATGCTATCTGTCGTTACCTCAATCTTACACCGGTGAATCGAGCTAAATTCGACCGAGCTGCGTTCTGGATAAATAATGCTTCACGCCAATGGACAATTGCGGTTTCGTCGTCGTTCGCTTCGTTGGTTTCAGCCATCGAGGCAATGGTCGATAGAGGGAACACTCACAACGTTTATTGCGAGCCCTGCAACCGATCGTGGCCGCATGAGGTTCCAGGAGCCATCGAACGTTTTCGTGCCTTCTTCGAAACCTACGCCCCCGGTGCTTCTGAACGAAAGCGCCGTACTGATATGTATGCGCTTAGATCGTCCATATTGCATGGAAGCGACCTAATGCAATTGGATCAAGATCGCCATTTCGGATGGGACCCGCCAGGATGGAACGAGCGCGAGCTTCAGACTGAATTATGGGGCCTTACGATGCTAGCGATGCGCAAATGGTTGAAGAACCCGCCCGGACAAAACGACGCCACGTCAGCCACTAGGGGCTAATTTGCGTCGCGCCCGCTTCGTCGGAGAGCGCCGCGACGATCTCCTTGGGGATCGGCGCGCCTTTGATGCGGCCTTTCTCGGTCGGGTGCGGCACCACCCAGACGCGCTTCTCCAGCCCTTCGACCGCGAGCTTGCCGTCTTTGAGAATGCGGTGCTGGACGTGAAAAGCTGCTCTCGCCCCATTCGCTCACGCCCGATTCGCAGACGAGATCCTCGTCCCAGCGCGAGGGAATGACGAAACGCGAGCGCGCATCGACCAGCGGCGTCCCGACCGAGCCGTATTTCTCCCAGAGCGCCCGCATCGGGAGACCGGTGCGGCCGAAGAGATGGAAGGTGGCGGCGTCGAACCAGGCGAAATAGCGCGGATAGAAGACGATCCCGGCGGCATCGCAATCGCCCCATTCGACGCGGATCGGAAACCGGTTGATGAGCATCGTTGTTCTTTCGTGAAGGGCTGAACCCGTGGAAACGGCGGCGGATACTATAACGCGGCCGGTGGAGCGGCTATCCTTCCACCCAAGCAGAGAGGAGAACATTGTCCGCGCCATGGCCAGAGCCGCGACATCGCTCATTCCGCTGATCGTCGCCTGCTCGCTTTTTATGGAGCAGCTCGATTCGACGGTCATCGCGACGGCGCTGCCGACGATCGCGCGCGAACTCGATGTCGATCCGCTGCGGCTCAACCTCGCGATCACTTGCTACCTGCTGAGCCTCTCGGTCTTCATCCCGCTGAGCGGCTGGATGGCGGACCGGTTCGGCGCGCGCACCGTGTTCCGCGCCGCGATCGGCGTCTTTATGCTGGGCTCCATCCTCTGCGGAATCTCCGACAACCTCTGGGAATTCGTCATCGCGCGCATGGTGCAGGGCATGGGCGGCGCGATGATGTCGCCGGTCGGGCGCTTCGTCATGCTGCGCTCGGTGCCGAAAGCCGATCTGATGCGGGCGATGATCGTCGTCACCACGCCGGCGATGCTCGGCCCGGTCTTCGGCCCGCCGCTCGGCGGCTTCATCGTCACCTATTTCTCCTGGCGCTGGATATTCTTCATCAACGTGCCGATCGCGCTGCTCGGCATCATCCTGGTCACGCTGTTCGTCGACAATCTGCGCGAGGACAATGTCCGGCCGATCGATTGGACAGGCTTTGCCCTGACCGGCATCGGCCTCTCTTGCCTGGTGTTCGGCTTCGAGATCGTCGGCCGCGGCGGCCTGCCGGTCGGCATCGTCGTGTCGATGATCGCCGTCGGTATCGCCTGCATCTCGGCTTATGTCTGGCATGCGAGGCGCACCGCCTTTCCCGGTGATCGATCTGCGGCTGCTGGAGATCCCGACCTTCCGTATCGGCGTCACCGGCGGCACGCTTACGCGCATGGGCATCGGCTCGCTGCCGTTCCTGCTGCCGGTCATGCTGCAGCTCGGCTTCGGCTATAGCCCGCTCGCTTCCGGCCTCCTGACCTTCGCCAGCGCCGCCGGCGCGATGACCAACCGCGTCGCCGCGACCTACATCATCCGCCGCTTCGGCTATCGCAACACGCTGCTCTTCAACGCCTTTCTCACCTCGGCGCTTGCTCGGCGTCAACGCGATCTGGCGGCCCGACACGCCGGTGGTGATCATCTTCGTCGTGCTGCTGTTCGGCGGCTTCTTCCGCTCGCTGCAATTCAGCGCCGTCAACACGCTCGGCTATTCCGACGTGCCGGCAACTCTGATGAGCCGCGCCACGCCTTTCGCCAGCATGGCGCAGCAATTGGCGGCGAGCATCGGCATCGGCACCGGCGCGCTGCTCGTGCATCTGACGCTGCTCATCCGCGGCCATGACGACGCTCGGGCCGAGCGATTTCACGCCGGCTTTCATCGGCGTCGCGCTGATCTCCATCCTGGCGTTGCCGATCTTCATGAGGCTCGCACCGGATGCGGGGCACGGCATGATCGCCGGCGAGCGCCGCGCTGCCGAAGCCGATCGCCCGGGCTCAACCGGGGGCGCTTAGTCCCTTCGCCGTTGCGAAGAAGATCGCCGCGGTGATGGCGATCATCGCGCGCGCACAGCCCGATGCCGCCGCTGACGCCGAGCCAGGCCTGGTCGACGCAGAAGCCGGCGAGGATCGGCCCGGTGATCGCGCCGAGATCGGTCGTCATGCGCATCGAGCCCATGACCGCGCCGACGCGGCCTTGCGGCGCGGCATCGGCGGCATAGGACGTGACCAGCGCGGTCGAGATGCCCATCCCGGCGCCGATCAGGATCGTGAACACCCAGAGCATCGCCTCGCTATGGGCGAAAGCGAGCACGCCGAGCGCGGCGATCACGATCGCGGTCGATCCGATCATGCGTTACCGGGCGCCCGAAACGGCGGACCATCGTCGAGATGAAGCGCAGGATGATGAGATTGGCGATCGAGCTCGCGGTCAGCAGCGCGCCGATCGTGCCGATGCCGAGGCCCATGATGTTATGGGCGATCAGCGGCATCAGGATCCAGGACGAGGCGACGCGGCCGAAGAACAGCGCATAGCTCAGGCCGGCGACGCCGGCGATGAGCGCGAAGATGCCGCCGGCGCGCGCTTTCGCTTCGCCGACACTCGGCGACTCTGCGCTCGTTCGGGATGCGCATCACGGCGATCAGCGCGATCAGCGCCATCAGGCCCTGGCAGGCGAAGGGAGCGCCATAGCCCCAGAGCGCCGCGGCGAAACCACCGAGGCCGGGGCCGAGCGACAAGCCGATCTGCGTCGCGGTTTGATAGGCGGCCATGTCGCGCACGCGGGTTTGCGGCGTGCCGCGATCGGTGACCGCGCTCAGCGCCGAGGTGCCGTAGCAGGCCGAGCCGACGCCTTGCAGCACGAGGCAGGCGAGCAGCGTCGTCATGCTGTGCACGGTGAGCGCGACGAAAGACGACGCGGCGACGAGCAGCAGGCCGACGACCATCACGCGCACGCGGCCGAACCGTTCGGAGATCGATGCCGGCTGGCACGCTGACCAGCAGGCGCGAGGCGCCGAAAGCCGAGATCGTCGCGCCGGCCGTCGCCGCGGTCGCGCCGAGCGAGGTCGCGTAGACGGTGAGGATCGACCACACCATGCCGATGCCGATATAGGTGAAGAACATGCCCATCAGCAGGCCGAGCGGTGGGCCAGCCGTGCCTTCCGCCGGTTTCCACCAGCGCTGGAAAGTGTCGGCGAGGAACTTCACGCGCATCCTCTCGCGGGCCGAGCCCGCGGCATTTTTACGACAAGGCGGTGCTTTAGCATAATCGCGCCTGCGAGGCGCGGTTGTCAGTGCTGCGCGCACGGCATAAAACGGATCAGAGATAAAAAAGATGGGGACGGGGGGCAATAGATGGCGGCAGCGGAATTCGACACGATCATCATCGGCGCCGGCTCGGCCGGCTGCGTCCTCGCCAATCGTCTCGGCGAGGATGCGAGCAAAAGCATCCTCGTGCTCGAAGCCGGCGGCCATCGATCGCCATTGGCTGCTCCGCCTGCCGATCGGCGTCGCCAAGGTGTGGAACGCGCCGCGCTTCAACTGGGCCTATCAAAGCGAGCCGGAGCCCTTTGCCGACAATCGCAGCATCTATCATCCGCGCGGCAAAGTCGTCGGCGGCTCGTCCTCGATCAACATGATGGCCTATGTCCGCGGCAATCATCGCGATTTCGATCGCTGGCGGCAGAAGGGGCTCGATGGCTGGTCATATGCCGACGTGCTTCCCTATTTCAAACGCGCCGAGCATTGGGAAGGCGGCGGCAGCACCTATCGCGGCAGCCGCGGCCCGCTGCGCACGCAAAAGGGCCGTGCGCAGGATCCGGTCTTCACGGCGCTGGTCGCGGCCGCGCCGCAGCTCGGCTATCGCGTCAACGACGATTACAACGGTGCCAGCCAGGACGGCTTTACGCGCGTGCAATTCACCGCCGGCGATGGCCGCCGCTACAGCGCGGCCCGCGCCTATCTCCACCCGGCGATCGCGCGCGGCAATGTCGCGCTCGAGACCAGAGCGCTGGTGACGGGGCTGCTGTTCGAGGGCAAGCGCGTGGTCGGGGTCGAATATCTGCAATACGGCAATCGCCGGCAGGCGCGGGCACGCGAGGTCATTCTGTCGGGCGGTGCGTTCAACTCGCCGCAATTGCTGCTGCTCGCGGGCATCGGCCCGGCCGAGGAGATCGCGCGGGTCGGCGTGACGCCGCGCATCGATCTGCCCGGCGTCGGCAAGAATCTGCAGGACCACACCGCGATCCGTCTTGCTTATGCGCGCAAATCGCCGTCGCGCATCCCGACCGAGCTGCGGCTCGATCGCCTCACGCTCAGCATGCTGCAGGCGATCTTCTTCGGCACGGGCTTCGCCGCCGATCCGCCCGGCGGCATGACCGCCTTCGTCAAAAGCGCGCCGGAGCAGGACATTCCCGATCTCCAGCTTTTCGTCAGCAACGCGGCGCTGATCGCGCGCGAATGGTTCCCGGGCTGGCGGCCGCCGGCCTATGACGGCTTCACTATGCGCGCCTGTCACTTAAGGCCGGAAAGCCGCGGCGCGGTGACGCTGGCCTCGAGCGATCCGACGGCGAAAGCGCGGGTGCTCAACAATTTCCTCTCGACCGACGCCGATCGCCGCGCGCTGCGCAGCGCGTTCAAGATCCTACGCAGCATCGTCGCGACGGCGCCTTTCGCGCCGATCATGGCGAGCGAGCTTTCGCCCGGAACCGACGTGCAGAGCGATATCGAGATCGACGCTTTCATCCGCAAGACCCTCGATACGGTCTATCATCCCGGTCGGCACTTGCCGCATGGGCAAGGACGAGAACGCCGTGGTCGGGATCGATTTCCGCGTCCGCGGCGTCGATGGCTTGCGCGTCGTCGATGCCTCGGTGTTTCCCGATCTGACCGGCGGGAACATCAACGCCGTCGTGATGATGGTCGCGGAGAAAGCCTCCGACGTGATCCGCGGTCGCACGCCGCTATCGGCGGAAGAAGCGGCTTAAAGGCTCACTACGTGGGTACGGAGACTAAGCTCTCATGCCCGCGAAGGCGGACATCCAGGTAGTTCGCTGGACTTCCCGCTTTCGCGGGAATGACGGTTACCTATCCAATCCGTCATCGCGAGGAGCGAAGCGACGAAGCGATCCTGAACCTGGATTGCTTCGCTTCGCTCGCAATGACGAAAGAGAATTCTCTGTGCTTCTATGGTGAAGACTTCGTCGCCTTCGCCGCTTCGGCCTGGGCGCGCTCGGTCAGGAAGTCGTGCGAGGCCTGCACGACTTTGCGGACATGCGCGACATCGATATTGACCAGCTTGCCGTTGCGCTTGCGCACTTGGCCGTCGACGAACACCCAGCTCACATCGCTCGGCCGGCCCTGCGTCAGACCGGTCGCGACGGGATCGCCGTTCACCGGGATGAGCTGGATGTCGGTCAGATCGATCAGGATGAGATCGGCGCGCTTGCCGGGCGTCAGCGAGCCGATCTGCTTGTCGAGGCCGATCGTATGGGCGCCATCGAGTGTCGCGAAGGATATCACCTCGCGCAGCGGCAGCAGATTGGCCTTGCGGCCTTGCTGACCGGCGCGCGCGATCTCCTGACCGCGATCCGACATCATGAGCGCGCGGAGCTGCGTGAACATATCGGAAGGGATACGCGTCTCGTTGTCGCTGCTGAGCGACGGCCGCAGCCCGAAGCTCAGCCATTTCTGCACATCGGGGAAGGTGCCCTGCGACAGCATCTCGGCGACCGGCGCCGAGGACAGGGTGCCGCTGGTGGCCGAGATCATCTTGAACTCGTCGTCGGAGATGCCGGTCGGATGGACGTAGGTGATGTCCGGCCCGAGCAGGTTCTTCTCGTTGAGCTTGGTGATGCCGCGGATCTTGGCGGTGGTGACGCCGACATGCATCGTGATGCGCACGCCGAGCTTGCGCGCCATCGCGATGTCGTCGACACAGCCATCGAACGTCTTGGCGTCGGCCGAGCGCGCCGATATGCCGAGCGTCATCATCGGATGGGGCGCGGCGAAATATTTCTTCTGGATGTCGGCGACATAATCCGGCGTGTTGAGCTTCATCGGCGTAATCGGGATGCCCGGCGAGAAGACGCTGCGGACGCCCGAATCCTTGAGCCCGCGGATCGCGCCGTCGGCGTGATCCGGCGTGTTCATGATATGCGACCAGTCGAGAATGGTGGTGATCCCGTCATTGACCGCGCTGACGCCGCCGAGCAGATCGCCGGCATAGACGTCCTCCACCCGGTAATGCTGGCCCATCTCTTCGTCGATCACTTTCATATAGATCGGGAAGTCGCCGTCGGGGATCATGCCGCGCAGGATCGTCGACCAGGTGTGGCGATGGGTGTCGATGAAGCCCGGCATCACCAGCATGTTGCGAGCATCGACGATCTCGGCGTCGGTGACATGGATGTTCTTGCCGACCTGAACGATGGCGCCCTTGTCGATCAGCACATCGCCCCCGGTGATCTCGCCGAGGCTTTTGTCGACCGTCGCGACATAGCCGCCCTTGATCAGAATTTTGCGTCCGGGACGCGGGGCCGCGCTTTCGGCGGCAAGCGCGCTCGCGACCGGCGAGACGAAAGCGGCAGAGCGGCGGCAAAGCTCTGCAAAACGGTGCGGCGGTTGATCTTCATGCTTCGTTCCCCCAAGGCGGCGCGACAAGGACGCGCGCGATGCCGCGTTATGCAGCTCGCCGTCACTCTATCGATTGGAAAAACTTGACGTCAATGTTGGGCACGCCCACTGCCATGCCCATTCCAATCGTCCGCGGCGAAAGGAGAGGCCACGGTCATCAGCGTTTTCGGCCGGCGTATTTCGGCAGCAGCAACTGCTCGACATTGTCGCGCGCGACGGCGTCGAGCTGCGCGTTATCGAACACGCCGCAGGCCTCGAGTGCGACGACGTGCTCGCCGGAGGTGCGATAAGGGAAGTCGGAGCCGAAGACGAAATGCGAATCCGGCACGATTTCGCGCGCGCAGCTGAGCGTCGTGTGGTTCGCGACCTGCGCCGTGTCGTAGAAGAAGTGCCGCGCTTCCGGCATGAAGCCTTCCGGCAAGATCGGCTTGTACTGCTTCATCTCCGCCATGCGGGTGAAGCGCTCGATGAGATAGGGCATCGTGCCGCCGGCATGCGACCAGATCACGCGAATATTCGGAAAGCGCCGCGACGTCCCGTTGAACACCATGCTGGTGATGGCGCGCGTCGTATCGGTGCCGAACTCGATCACCGCATCGGCGATGCCGGGCATGAGGTTGAGGCAGCAATTCGGCAGCGAGGGATGAACATAGATCACCGCTTTGCGGCGGTTGAGCTCCTCGAACACCGGGTTGAACAGCGGATCGCCCATCCATTTGTCGTGATAGCAGGTGTACATGCCGACACCGTCGGCGCCCAGCACATCCATCCCGTATTCGATCTCTTTCAGCGCACCGTCGATATCGGGCAGCGGCAGCACGGTGAACATGCCGAATTTGCCGGGATGGTCGGCGACCAGCTTCGCCGCATAATCGTTGCAGTTGCGGGCGAGAGCTGCGGCGCTGCTCGTTATTGGCAATGTGCTTCGAAAGCTGTGTCACCGAGACGATCGCGGTTTCGATACCGCCTTGCTCCAGATCCTCCAGCGACTTCGCGAGCGACCAGGTCTTGAGCGGCCCGCCGACGCCGGCGCCGCCCTGTGCGAGATAGGCGGGCGGGGCGATGTGATGATGAACGTCGATCCAGCGGCGATTGGTGGCCATGAACTGCGATCCCATGAGAATAGAGGCGATGGCAAGAGCTTCGGAGAATAGCGGCAAAGAAACCGCACCGCATCCGCGTGCCGGTGATGGCGGCAGCCGATAACCCTAAAATCGACGAGGGCGCTTCGGTCGCAGGCCATGGCGCGTGCGGCGTCCCATATGATGCGAGCCATGCCCGCCGTTACCGAGAGTCAGATCGTCGCTTTGGTCGATGCGTTCTATGCCAAGGTCCGGCGCGACGAGGTGCTGGCGCCGATCTTCGAGCGTGCTATCGCGCCCGATGCATGGCCGGTCCATCTCGCCAAGATGTACGATTTCTGGTCGTCGGTGATGCTCACCACCGGCCGCTATAAGGGCAATCCGCTCGCCGTCCATATGCGCGTTGCAGGGCTGGACGCCGGCATGTTCGCGCGCTGGCTGGCGCTCTTCCGCACGACCGCGGAGGAGCGGTTCACGCCAGAGTTGGCAGCGAGCTTTCGCGAGAAATCCGAGCGCATTGCCGAAAGCCTGAAGCTCGGCTTGTTCTATCGGCCAGTGCTCGGCTTGAACATCGCGCCGCGCAGCCCTACGTAAGTCGTATGGTAAAAGCGTTTTTCTGCGGTTAAAGGCGTCGCTAGAAAACAAACTGAGAATTATCCGACAAAGCCGATTTTAGCCTTTGAAAACAGGGGTGTGGCTTTTTCGCGAGGCAGCTTTGCCAACATTGCGTGGCATATTTTAAGCCTGCTTATTATTGTAATAGCGATGAGCGACAGCAATTTCGACTTTAATCGCAGCTTCGGCTTCGTCCTGCACGAGACCGCGCGGATGCTCAGCAAGCGCTTCGATCAGCGCTCCAAATGCCTCGGCCTGACCCGCGCGCAATGCCAGGTCCTCGCCTATCTCGTCTATCACGAGGGCATCAACCAAGCGGGCCTCGCCGAGCTTCTGGAACTCGAGCCGATCTCGCTGGGGCGTCTCGTCGATCGGATGGCGCAGGCTGGCTGGGTCGAGCGCCGCCCCGATCCGCGGGATCGCCGTGCCTGGCAGCTCTTCATCACCGAGAAAGCGAAGCCGCTCTTCGCCGAGATGGTCGAGATCGGCCGCGAGGTGCGCGCCGAGGCGCTCGCCGGTTTTACGCCGGAGGAGAGCGACAAGATCATGGATTTGCTGCGGCGCGCGCGGCGCAACCTCTCGGTCCAACACGGCTGAGCCAGGAGCGGCACGAACTCCGGACGCTCGCGGGAGCCGCCGAATGAGCGTGCTCTCGCGATACACGTCGCGTTTCGGCCAGCGCAGCATGTTCGTCCGCATCCTGCTGATGGCGAGCATTCCGCTCGTCCTCATCGCGATCGCGGCCTATCTCTATCTCACCGCCGGCCGCTCGGCCTCGACCGATGACGCCTATGTGCAGGCCGACAAGATCGTCGTCAGCTCGGATGTCAGCGCCCGCGTCGTCGCGGTCGAGGTCAAGGACAATCAGCCGGTCAAAGCCGGCCAGGTGCTGATCCGGCTCGACGATTCAGCAGCTACAAGATCGCGCTCGCCAAGGCGCAAGCCAATCTTGCCGCGACCAAGCTGCAGATCGACGGGTTGCGCGCGACCTACAAGCAGCGCGCAGGCCGATGTGAAGGCGGCGCAGGACACGCTCGACTATATGCAGCGCGAAGCCGACCGCCAGGCGCAGCTCCTCGCGACGCATATCACCTCGCAGCAGAAATACGACGAGGCGCGGCATAATCTCGACGCGGCGCGGCAGTCAGCTTTCCTCGGCGCAGCAGCAGCTCGCCAATGTGCTGGCGAGCCTCGGCGGCAATCCCGACATCCCGACCGATCAGCATCCGCTGGTGATGCAGGCCAAGGCGCAAGTCGATCAGGCGGCGCTCGATCTCTCGCGACACGGTGATCCGCGCGCCGGCCGATGGCTATGTCGCGCTGGTCAATCGGCTGCCGGTCGGTCAGTACCTCACCGCGGCGACGCCGGCCTTCAATCTGGTGACGACGGATCGCGCCTGGATCGAGGCGAATTTCAAGGAAACCGATCTGACGCGCATGCGGCCCGGGCAGAATGCGAGATTGCGATATCGACACCTATCCCGATCGCAGCTTCCGCGCCCATGTCGACAGCATCAGCGCCGGCACCGGCTCGGAATTCTCGGTGCTGCCGGCGCAGAACTCGACCGGCAATTGGGTGAAGATCGTGCAGCGCGTTCCGGTGCGCCTCGCGATCGACAATCCCGACCCGAATTATCCGCTGCGCGCCGGCATGAGCGCGACCTGCACGGTCGATACCCGCACCTTGCCGCCCTGGAATAGCGAGCAGACGGCGTCCGCGCCGCAGCACTGAGCGCAGCAGCGATGGCTGGTAGCGCAGCATGCAGGCTTGAACCGCGGCATCGTCACCGCCGCGGTGATGCTCGCCACGATCATGCAGACGCTCGACAGCACGATCGCCAACGTCGCGCTGCCGCATATGCAAGGCAGCTTCTCGGTGGCGCAGGACGAGGTCACCTGGGTGCTGACCTCCTACATCGTCGCCGCCGCGATCGGCACGCCGCTCACCGGCTGGCTCGCGCGCGAATTTCGGCACCAAGCGGCTGCTGCTCGGCTCGATGGCGGGCTTCACCGTCGCCTCGGTGCTGTGCGGCCTCGCCGGCAGCATCTATCAGATGGTGGCGTTCCGCTTCGCCCAAGGGCATTTGCGGCGCGGCGCTGGTGCCGCTGGCGCAGACGATGCTGCTCAACATCTACCCGCGCGAGAAAGCGGGCGGCGCGATGGCGATCTGGGGCGCGGGCGTGATGCTCGGGCCGATCATCGGCCCGACCCTCGGCGGCTGGCTGACCGACGCTTATAACTGGCGCTGGGTCTTCTACATCAACGTGCCGATCGGCATCATCGCTTTCCTCACGCTGGCGAGCTTCGCGCAGGAAAGCCCGACGCATCGCCGCGGCTTCGATTTCTTCGGCTTCGCGATGCTCAGCCTCGCCGTCGGCGCGTTGCAGCTCATGCTCGATCGCGGCGAATACAAGGATTGGCTCGCCTCGAACGAGATCCGCGTCGAGCTCGGCATCGCGATCGCGGCGCTTCTGGGTGTTCCTCGTCCATTCGGCGACGTCGTCCAACCCGTTCGTCAATCTCGTCCTGTTCAAGGATCGGAATTTCTCGTCCGGCAACGTGCTGATGTTCCTGGTCAGCGTCGTGATCCTCGCCTCGACGGCGCTGCTGCCGACCTTGCTGCAGGTCGTGCTCAATTATCCGGTGGTGACGGCGGGCGTGCTGATGACGCCGCGCGGCTTCGGCACCGTGGTCTCGATGCTGCTCGTCGGCAAGCTGACCGAGCGCTACGACGGCCGCCTTCTCATGCTCGGCCGGCTTCATTATCTCCGCCTATTCGTTCTGGATTCCGAGCGGCTGGACCATCGACATGGGTTGGCAGCCGATCGCCATCGCCGGCTTCGGCCAGGGCCTCGGCATGGGCATGATCTTCGTGCCGCTGTCGCTCGTGACCTTCGGCACGCTGCCGATGGCGCACCGCAACGAGGCGACGGCGCTCTTCAGCCTCGTGCGCAATGTCGGCGGCAGCATCGGCATCTCGCTCGCCGAGAATTATCTCTCGCGCGCGACCCAGGTGAGCCACCAGGCGATCGCCGCACAGGTCACGCCCTACAACCAGGCGCTCTGGGATCCAAGCGATTGCCGCGATGTGGAATCTCCACACGACGCAGGGCCTGGCCGCGATCAACTCGGAAGTGACCCAGCAGGCGTCGATGATCGCCTATCTACAGTGCTTCACGCTGATGGCAGCGATTTGCGTCGTCATGATTCCGATGCTGCTGATCATGCGCCACGTCCGCCAAGCGCCGGGCCGGGGCGCCGCGCACGCACGCCGCGGCGGAATAGCGGCGGCGCTTTTCAGTCTTCGACGAGCGCCTCGCGGAATTGACGCGAGTCGAAATCGGCCGTGCGCTCGTCACCTTTTTGTGACACCGCGACATCGAGCCGCGCCGCGGCGAGCAAGCGCGTTCTCGGTGAAGATGCCGCCGGGCTGGTCTTCGTCGATGGCGAGCTCGGCGAGGGAAGGGCTCGTGCCAGCAGCCGGTAGAGCGCCGTGACCCGAAGGTAGAGGGCGAGAGTGGTCTGGACGTTGGTGCCGAGTTCCTCGGCGAAGAGGTCCAGCACCGTCCGGGTGTCGATATCGAAGTCCTGCGTCTCGTCGTCCTCGTCGGCCATCGGATTCTCCGCGGCAGTCTGCTCGAGATATTCGCGAAACAGAAACAGCGCCGAGCTGAGGAGCGCGGGATCGACCGATGGTACGCGCGGTTGGGGTTGGGCCATTGTCCTGGCTTAGCCGGAACCGAAAGCGCCCTCAACCGCTTTGGCTTTGCGTGTAGAACGTTCTTTTTTGCGTCTTGGCGCTTGTCGACAGATGCTGACGCGGTCTAAAGGAATAAAGTCCGTCGCACGCCGTTGTTTGGATGTCCCGGGAGGGGTTTCCCTCGGCCGGGAGGAGTCGTTTTTATCGTGGCCAGACTCCCGCTCACCGCCGAAGGCCGTAGCGCCAGCCTTGTCGAAGTCTCGGCGATGGCGCTGGCCATCGGAATCGTCACCGGCCTCGCCGGCGTGCTGTTCCGTGCCATCGTCGCCGCTATCCACGATTTCTTCTTCCTCGGCGAATTCTCGCTCTATTACGACCCGAACATACACACCCCGGCGAGCTGGCTCGGGCCGCTGGTGATCTTCTCGCCGGTGGTCGGCGGCCTGGTGGTGATCTTCCTGAGCCGCCTGCCGCCGGCCGACCGGCGCGGCCAGGGCGTCTCCGACATCATCGACGCGATCTATTACCGCGAGGGCCGGGTCCGCTCGCTCCAGGCCTTCGTCAAATCGCTCGCCGCCGGCATCCAGAGCGGCTCCGGCGGCTCGGTCGGGCGCGAGGCGGCGATCGTCCAGATCGGCGCCGCTATCGCCTCCCGCGCGGCGCGCTTCACCAATCTCGCGCAATGGCAGCGCATGACCTTGGTCGCGGCCGGCGGTGCCTCGGGCCTGGCCGCCGCCTTCAACGCGCCGCTGGGCTCGATCGTCTTCGCGGTCGAGCTGATGATGCCGGAGATCAGTCCGCGCACCCTGCTGCCGGTGACCATGGCAGCCGGCGCCGGCACCTTCGTCGCGCGCATCTTCTACGGCTTGCAGCCGACCTTCCTGGTGCAGACCGTGGTCGCGCCCGAGCTACGTGTCTCCGGCGTTCTCGATCTCCTGCCTTTCGTGTTCTTCGGGCTCCTGCTCGGCGTCACCTCCTGGGTGATGATCCGCGGGCTGAGCTGGACCGAGGCGCTGCTCAACAAGCTGACGACGAATCCTTACCTGAAGCACGCCTTCGCCATGCTGCTGGTCGGGCTGATGATCTACGGCATGAAGGTCGGCGTCGGCGATTACCTCATCGAAGGCCCGAGCTACGCCGCGCTGCAGGACATTCTGCGCGGCACCGACACCGCGCTCTGGTTCTTCGCGCTGCTCTTTGTCGCAAAGCTGGTCGCGACCACGCTCACCCTGGCGTCGGGCGGCAGTGGCGGCGTCTTCTCGGCCTCGCTCATCATCGGCGCGGCGCTCGGCGGCGTCGTCGGCACGGTGACCCAAATGCTGATGCCGCAGCTCAACGTCAATATTCCCGACTACGCCATCGTCGGCATGGCGGGCATGCTCGGCGGCACGACCGGCGCGGCGATGACCGCGATCGTCATGGTGTTCGAGCTGACGCGCGACTACAACGTCATCGTCCCGCTGATCATGGTCGTGACCTTGGCGATCGCCGTGCGCAAGGCGGTGCTGCCGCAGAGCATCTACACGCTGAAGCTTGCCGATAAGGGCCATGAGGTGCCCGATTCCCTGCAAGCCAACATGTATCGCATCCGCGCCGGCCGAGCGCGCGATGACCACCGATTTCGAGCTGCGTCCGGCCGATGCGCGGATCGACGAGACGATCGCCTCGCTGGTCGAGACCGGGCGGCCGATTTATGTGATGATCGCGAGCGGCAATCGCCTCGCCGGCTATGTGCGGTTCGATCCCGGCTTCAAGCTCTGGAAGCCGAACGATCCGGGGCTGCGCCTCGGCGATCTCGCGCGCAGCGATTTCGTGTTGGTGCGGCCGCAGGACACGATGTTCTTCGTCATCGGCCGGCTCGCGCGGCGCGGCGCGCGCCTGGCCATCGTCGCCGGTGGCCCGAATCGCGTGCCGCGCGTCGCCGATATTCGCGGCGTCATCGCGCTCGAGACCATGGGCGAGGCGGTAATCGAGAATGCGCGCGTCTATGCGCCGCAAGCCGCGCGCAGCCCGTTCCCGCTGCTCTATCGACGCCGCGTCACCTGGCCGTTCTTCTGGCGGCGGAAATCGTCGAGCGATTAGTCTTTACGCCGCGTCGCCGGTATCGGCTTTGAGCCCCGCGGCTTTGATGCCGGCGACGGCGCAAGCCTCGTCATTCTCCGAGGTGTCGCCGGAAATCCCGACCGCGCCGATCACATTGCCGGCATCGTCCTTGATCAGCACGCCGCCGGCATTGGGCACGACCCTGCCTTCGGAGGCGACCATCAGCGAGGTCATGAAGGCCGGGTTGCCCTGAACGCGACGCGCGAATTCGCGGCCGCCGAAGCCCATGCCGAGCGTGCCCCAGGCTTTTCCTTCGGCGATTTGCGGCCGCAGGATGCTCGATCCGTCTTCGCGCTTTAGCGCCACGCGATGCCCGCCGGCATCCAGCACCACCACGGTCAGCGGCTTGAATTTCGCCGCGCGGCCATGCTCCAGCGCCTTGTCGACGATGGTGGAAGCCTGGGCGAGGGTGAGCGGATTCATCGGCAATCTCCTGCGAAGAGGTGAAAGTGGCGGCGCGCGCTGTGGGTGGCAATATCATAGCGAACACAACAAGGCTAGGTGCCGCAAAGGCAAGGATAGGGGCAATGTCCAAACTGCGTCTTTCGTTTTCGTGCTGGGATTACGACCGCATGCGCGCGCTGGCCGATGGCAGCGTGACGCCCGAGGGCATCGATCTCATCTGCATGAAGCATGTGGTCGAGGAGACTTTCTTCCGCATGGCGCGGTATCGCGAGTTCGATCTCGCCGAGATGTCGCTCTCCTCCTACACGGTGTCGCTGTCGCGGCCGGAGAGGCCCTTCATCGCCATTCCGGTCTTCCCGTCGCGCATGTTCCGCCACGGCTTCATCTACACCTCGGCCAAAAGCGGCATCAAGGAGCCGAAGGACCTGATCGGCAAGCGCATCGGCACGCCGGAATATCAGCTCACCGCGCCGGTCTGGATCCGCGGCATCCTGCAAGACGAATACGGCGTCGATCCGGCGAGCCCGACCTATCTCACCGGCGGCCTCTTCGAGGCCGGGCCGCATCGAGAAGATCGCGCTCAACCTGCCGCCGAAATTCAAGCTCGAGACCATCGATCCGACGAAGACGCTCTCCGACGATGATCGCCACCGGTGAGATCGATGCGATCCAGGCGCCGCATCCGCCCTCGACCTTTTATACGCGAGCCCGACCGCGTGAAGCGCCTCATCGAGAATTACGTCGAGGTCGAGCGCGCCTATTTCCGCAAGACGAAGATCTTTCCGATCATGCATACCGTCGCGATCCGCCGCGAGGTCTACGAGGCCAATCGCTGGATCGCGCAATCGCTCTTCAAGGCTTTCGTCGAAGCGCAGCGCAAAATCTACGACGCGCTCCATCACCAGGAGGCCTATACGACGATGCTGCCCTGGCAGATGGCCTATGTCGAAGAAACGCAACGCGAGTTCGGGCCGGATTGGTGGGCCTATGGCTTCGAGCCCAACCGCCACGTGCTCGACACCTTCCTGCGCTATCATCACGAGCAGGGCCTGTCGCCGCGGCGCTTGAAGCCGGAAGATCTGTTCGCGCCCGAAACATTCGAGAGCTTCAAAATCTAAACCGGATTGGAGGGGATGATGAGGCGGAAGCATGTCGCCCAAGTCACGGTTGCACTCGCCGCCCTTCTGCGGCACGACACTGGCCGCACGGGCGGCCGACACGGTCTTGCAGGGCAAGGACGCGTTCGGCGATTTCCAGCGCGATGCCCCGGGCGTTTGGCACAAGATCACAGTCGGCGATCTACCGCAGCCCTTCGCCTCGCAATCCGTCGCGCAACTTCCCGAAGCTCGTGTCGCGCGACGGCGCTGCCGAAGGTTCCCTCGGGTTTCTCGGTGTCGATCTTCGCGCAGGGCTTCAAGCAGCCGCGCGAGATGAAGGTCGCGCCGAATGGCGACATCTTCCTCGCGGAGAGCGGCGCCGGCCGCGTTCATGTGCTGCGCTCGAACGGGCCGGGCAAGCCGCCGACCGACACCGTCTTCGCCGATGTCGCCGAGCGACCTTTCGGCATCGGCTTTCTTCCCGGCCGGGCCGAATCCGAAATATGTCTATATCGCCTCGATGAACGAGGTGGTGCGTTTTCCCTATCGAGGTCGGCGACACCAAGGCGCGCGGGCCGAAAGAAATGATCGTGCCCAATCTGCCGGGCCCGGTGCATTGGACGCGCGACGTATTGGTGACGCCGGACAGCAAGCACATCCTCGTCGCTATCGGCTCGAGCACCAACGTCGCCGATAAGGGCATGGAGCCGGAGCAGTTCCGCGCCAACATTCTCGAATTCAATCCGGATGGCAGCGGCCGCACGGTGCTCGCCTCCGGCACGCGCAATCCCGTCGACGATCGCCTTCAACCCGGTCGACGGCTCGCTTTGGACCTCGGTCAACGAGCGCGATCTGCTCGGCGACAATCTGCCGGCCGATTACGTCACGCATGTGCAGCCGGGTAAATTCTATGGCTGGCCGTATTTCTATAACGGCAATCATCGCGATCCGCGCGTCAAGGGCAATCCGCCCGTGCCCGGCGAGCAGGTCGTGGTCGGCGATGTGCTGATCCAGCCGCATTCGGCGCCGCTCGGCATCGCTTTCTATACCGGCGCGCAATTCCCGGCCGAATATCGCAACGATCTCTTCGTCGCGCTGCATGGTTCGTGGAACCGCGGGTTGCGCACCGGCTACAAATTGATTCGCGTCAAGCTGGAGGATGGCAAGGCAACCGGCCAGTACGAAGATTTCATGACCGGCTTCGTCGCGTCGGACGGCAACGTCTGGGGCCGGCCGGTCGGCGTCGCTGTGGCGCCGGATGGCTCGCTGCTGATGAGCGATGACGGCAGCGGCACGGTCTGGCAAATCAGTTACGACGCGGCCAAGCAGGCGGCGCATTGAACGACAAGCAGGTTCCGCTCGCCGCGACGTTGCTGCTGCTGCGCGATACCGCAGCGGGTTTCGAGGTGTCTGATGATCACCCGCCACGCCGAGACGGTCTTCGCCGGCGGCGCGGCGGTGTTCCCCGGCGGAAGGCTCGATCGCGAGGATTCCACGCCGGCGCTGCAACAGCGCTGCCGCGCAGTGCCAGGGATCGATCGAGCGCAGATGGCGCTGCGCGTCTGCGCCATCCGCGAAACCTTCGAGGAAGCCGGGCTGTTGCTCGCGCGGCGCCGCGGCGAGGCGCGGCTGCTCAGCGGCGCCGAGCTGGACGCGATTCAGAGCGAACTGTTGCTGCGGCTCGGACATCCGCCGGACTTCAGCGAACTTGTGACCGAAGGTGGGCTCGAGCTTGCGACCGATCTCCTGGTGCTTTTCGCGCATTGGATCACGCCCGAGATCCGGCCGCGCCGCTACAACACTTATTTCTATTTGGCGCCCGCGCCACCGGAGCAGGAGGCGCGTCATGACGGCCATGAGGCGGTGGATTCGGTCTGGATCGCACCGGGTCAGGCAGCCGAGGATGGAGCGGCCCATCGCGTGAAGATGATCTTCGCGACGCGCTTCAACCTGCAGAAGCTGGCGCGCAGCACGACGAGCGCGGCGGCTTTCGCGGCGGCGCGCACCGACAAGATCATCACCGTCTTGCCCGAATATCGCGAGACGCCGCAGGGGCTGATGTGGTGCATCCCGATCGAGGCCGGCTATGGCATCGCCGAGACGCCTGTTAAAGGCGAAGCGATCGCCTAGGACCGCTTCCAATCGCGGAAGCTCTTGCCCTCGGCGGCAAGCTGCACCAGCAGCGGCGCTGGTTTGAGTCCGTCATCGCCGAACCGCGCCGCCGTTGTGGTAAGGCGTTCGGCGATCTTCGGCAGGCCGATCAGATCGGCATAGAACATCGGCCCGCCGCGATGTGCCGGGAAGCCGTAGCCATAGACCCAGATCACATCGATATCGCTGGCGCGCGCGGCAATGCCTTCATCGAGGATACGGGCGCCTTCATTGATCATCGCCGAGAGGATGCGCAGGACGATCTCATCGGCGGCCATACTCACGCGGGACGTGCTGCCGCGCGCGCTATCGATGATGCGCTGTGCCTCGGGATCGGGCAGGGGCGTGCGGCTGCCGCTTTCGTATCGGTAATAGCCGGCGCCGCTTTTCTGCCCGAGCCGTCCGGCATCGACGATCGCATCGGCCAACGGCCATAAGCGGTCGCGCTGCTTGCGCGCGCGGTAGCTGATATCGAGACCGGCGATGTCGCCCGCGGCGCAAGGCCCGACCGGAAAGCCGAATTCGGTCATCGCACGATCGATCGCCTCGATGGCGACGCCTTCGGCGAGCAGCCGCTCGACTTCGCGGCCGCGCTGCGTCAGCAAGCGATTGCCGACGAAGCCTTCGCACGCGCCGACCATGACGGCGAGTTTGCGGATCTTGCGCCCGAATGCCATGCCGGTGGCGATCGTACGCGGCGCGCTCTTCGCCGCGCGCACGACTTCCATCGCGCGCATCACGGTCGCCGGCGCGAAGAAATGCAGGCCGAGCACGCTCTCCGGCCGCTGCGACGCCGCGGCCAACAGATCGAGGTCGAGGTAAGACGTGTTGCTCGCCATCAATGCATCCGGTTTCGCGATAGGATGGAGCTCGGCGAAGATTTTGCACTTCAGCGCGAGTTCCTCGGTCACCGCTTCGATGATGAGATCGGCGCTGCCGAGATCGCTCAGCAGCATCGCGCCGCGCAAGCGGGCGAGACGCTTCTCCATCTCGTCGGGTTCGAGGCGGCCACGTTTCACCGCGCCCTCGTAATGCGCGCGAATGTTGCCGAGCGAACGATCGAGCGCCAGCTTGTCGGCTTCGACCAAAGTCACCGGGAGGCCGGCATCGGCACAGCAGATCGCGATCGCGCTGCCCATCGTGCCGCCGCCGATCACGCCGACGCTGGCGATATTCTTGATCGGGGTGTCGGTGGCGAGGCCCGGCACTTTTGCCGCTTCGCGCTCGGCGAAGAAGAGATGGCGCAGCGCACGCGCCTGATCGCTGAAAATCGTGCCGCCGAAGATTTCCTGTTCGCGGCGCAAGCCCTCATCGATCGGCAGCAACGAAGCTTCGAGCGCATCGATGCAGGCTTGCGGCGCATTGAGTCCCGGTTTGCGTTTCGCGGTATCGGCGCGCGAAGCGGCGAAGAAATTCGTATCGGGAAGCGACGGTGGCGGCAGATCGCGCACCCGCGGCAGCGGGCGCTGATCGCTTATCCGCTCGGCGAAAGCGACGGCGCCGGCGCGAAGGTCGCCTGCGATGATCTCGTCGATGAGCCCGTGCTCGAGCGCCGCCTTCGCTTCGATCGGGTCGCCGCCGACGATCATGTCGAGCGCGCGCTTTAGGCCCGACGAGCCGCGGGAGGCGCTGCGTGCCGCCCGCACCGGGCGTGATGCCAATCTTTACCTCAGGCTGCCCGAGCTGCGCGTCGAGCGCGGTCACGCGATAATGGCAGCCCATCGCCAGCTCGAGACCGCCCCCCAAGGCATGGCCGTGAATCGCGGCGACGATCGGCTTCTGGCTTTGCTCCATTATCGCGATATTTGCGGGATTGAGTGGCTCCTCGCGTTTGCGCTCGAATTCGGTGATATCGGCGCCGGCGATGAAGCCGCGTCCAGCACCGATCAGCACGATGGCGGCGGCGGCAGGATCGGCGATGGCGGCTTCGAGTGCCGCTTTGAGCGCGGAACGCAGCGCGTGGCTGGTGGCGTTGACCGGAGGATTGTCGATGGTGAGCAGCGCGACATTGCCGATCTGCTCGATTTTTACCAGCGGCAAGCCCGCGGCCATTGCTGAAATCCTCATGTTGCAGCGCGGCAAGGCTTGAAGCCCAGGGCGGTTTCTGTCAAGCAGAACGCAGAAAAGATGCGTAGTCGCGATTCAGCAGGGAGGCCGATGAAAAAGCTGCTCGCCGCTTTTGTGGCGGCGATGAGCGCGGCGCTGTTTGTGCTGCCTTTGCCCAGTGCAGAAGCTGCGGATTCTCCCAGGACAGTAACGCTCGGCGCCTCGCTGCAATTGACCGGTGCCGACGCCAATCTCGCGCGCTATTTCCGTGACGGCTATCAGATCGCGGTCGATCGCATCAACCAACAGGGCGGCATCCATGTCGGCGACGAGACCTATCGGTTCGTGCTCAAGGTTCTCGACAACCAGTCGAACATCAATCTCGGCATCCAGCAATATACGCAACTCGTCACGCGCGATAAGGTCGATTTTCTTCTCGGCCCTTATGGCAGCAATCATACGCTGAACGAATCCTCGGTCGCGGAGAAATATCGCGTGCCGATGGTGGAGGGCGGTGGGGCGGCCAAGCAGATCTTCGATCGCGGCTTTCGCTATATCTTCGGAACCTCGCCGCCGGCCGAGAAGTATTTCGGCTCGACCGTCGAGATGATGACCAAGCTCGATCCGCGCGTGCACACGCTGGCGCTGCTGACGGCGGATGATGCTTTCGATGTCGCGGTGCGCGCCGGCACCAAGGCGCTCCTTCAAAAGCTCGGTATCGATGTCGTCGTCGACGAGGTCTATCCCGAGCTGACGCCGAATTTCAGCTCGCTGCTGGCGCTGGTGAAGTCGAGATCGCCGGATGCGATCCTGCTTGGCGGACACGAGGCGGAGAGCCTTAATTTCATGCGCGAGGCGAAATCGCTCGACGTGAATGCGCGCTACCTCACCTCGCTCACCGTCGGCGTGCCGTCGCATGATTTCCGTGTTGCCTTGGGCAAGGATGCGGACAGGCTCTTCGGCATGACGCCGTGGGTGATCTCGCCGGTTATGCGCGATCGTTGGTTTGGCGACGCGCAGCAATTCGCGCAGCTGTTCCAGCATCGCCTCAATTACGAGCCGGATTATCATGTCGCTTCGGCGGTTGCGGTTGTGGAGACTTTCGCCTATGCGCTCGAAGCGGCGGGCTCGCTCGATCGCGAGAAAGTGCGCGACGCAATCGCGAAAAGCGATTTCGAATCGATCTTTGCGCCGATCCGCTACCCAGCGAATGGTCAAATCGACATTCCGCAGATCGTGATCCAGGTCGAGAACGGCCAAGTCGTGCCGATCTATACCGATCACTTCCTCAACAAGCCCACCTATCCGGTACCCGCTTGGGCCAAGCGGAAGTGATTTCGAGCCTTTCGTAGAAGCCACTCACCTCCATGCTCCTCGCGCAAATTCTCCTCAACGGCATTCTGCTCGGCGGTCTCTACGGCCTCATGGCGCTTGGCATGGCGCTGGTTTGGGGCGTGCTCAACATCGTCAATCTCGCGCATGGCGCTTTCGTCATGCTCGGCGGCTATTGCGTCTATTTCGTCTTTACCGGACTCGGCATCGATCCCTTCGCGGCGTTGCCAATCGCCTTCCTCGCGATGTTCGCGCTGGGCTATCTGCTGCAGCGCTACGTCCTCAATCTCATCGTCCGCTCGGCGCAGCTCAACACGCTGCTCATCACTTTCGGCCTCGATGTGGTACTGACCTATCTCGCGCAGCTCGCTTTCACCGCCGATTTTCGTACCATCAATCCCAGCTATGCCGGCGCCAATGTCACGATCTTCGGCCTGACCCTGCCGCTGCTGCGCTTTGCCGCTTTCGTCGCCGCGCTGCTTTTCGCGGGTTTGCTCTGGGTCATGCTCCAGCGGACGCGGCTGGGTCGCGCCATTCGCGCGACGGCGCAGAATCTCACGGCCGCGCGGCTTTACGGCGTCGATCCCGCGCGCTCTATGCGCTGACCTTCGGTCTCGGTGTCGGTCTCGCGGGCGCCGCGGGCGGGCTTTACGGCATGGTCTCGCAGGTGACGCCCTATATCGGCGTGACCCTGACGGCGAAATCTTTCGTCATCACGATCATGGGCGGGCTCGAGAACCCCTTCGGCATCGTCCTCGGCGGCATCGTCATCGGCATCATCGAGGCGCTTACCTCGATCTATATCGGCCCGACTTTCACCGACGCGATCAGCTTCGGCCTGCTGGTGATCATCCTGATCGTTCGGCCGGTGCGCGGTCTGAGGACGGCGTAGCGATGTTACGCTGGGCAATCCCTGTCCTCTGCGTCATCGCGCTGGCGGCATTACCGCTCACCGGCAACGATGTGCTCGTCCAATACGGCATCGACGCACTGCTTTTCGCGACGCTCGCCCAGGCCTGGAACATCCTGGGCGGCTTCACCGGCTACGTCTCTTTCGGCAATTCATCCTTTTATGGTCTCGGTACTTACGGCACCGCGATCGCCATGGCGCAGCTCCATTGGCCATTCGGCGCGGGTCTCGCGCTCGGGGCGTTTCTCGCCATCGCCTGCGCCGTGCTGTTCGGCATTCCGATCCTCCGGCTGCGCGGCCATTACTTCGCCATCGCGACGCTTGGTCTCTCGGCGACGCTCGCGGCGATCATCGCCAATCTCGACATCTCCGGAAAGAACATCGGTCTGATCCTGCCGCTGACCCGTGCCGACAATGCGTTCTACGAGGAAGCGTTGATCCTGCTGATCGCGACGACCGCGACCGTGGCCTGGATCGCCAGGAGCCGTTTCGGCACCGCGCTGCTCGCTATCCGCGAGGATGAGGATGCGGCGCAGGTGATGGGCATCAACACCACGCGTTACAAGATTGCGGCGCTCGCGCTCTCCGCCTTCTTCACCAGCATCGCCGGTGGCATCCACGCTTATTGGATCACTTTCGTCGATCCGGCCGGCGCGTTCGATCTCACGCTCAATGTCCGCATGGTGATCATGGCGATGTTCGGCGGCCCCGGCACGGTCTACGGCCCGCTCATTGGCGCCTTCACGCTCTCGGCGGTCTACGACGTTCTCGCGAGCAGCATCTCCACGGCGGCGGCGCTGCTCTTCGGCCTCGTCATCGTGCTCGCGGTGATCTTCATGCCGCGCGGCCTTTGGGACCTCGCTGGCGGCTTCCGCCGCGAAGGCGTGCGTTATTTCCTGCAGAATATCCGGGCGAACCGGCTATGAGCACGGTGCGATTGCTGCGAGCGATGAGCCTGACCAAGCGCTTTCACGGGCTGCAAGCGGTCGACGATGTCAGCTTCGAGCTGTGGCAGGGCGAGATGCTCGGCCTGATCGGGCCGAACGGCGCCGGCAAGACGACGCTGGTCAGCCTCATCAGCGGCACGCTCGAAGCCGATAGCGGCAGCCTGTTCTTCGAAGGCAAGCCGATCGATCACCTGGCGCCGTATGAGCGTGCGCATCTCGGCATCGGCCGCACCTTCCAGGTGACGAAGCCGTTTCCCCGCCTCACCGTGCTCGAGAATGTCGCCGTCGGTGCGCTTTTCGGCCGGGACGGCGGCGTGCACGATCTCAAGGAAGCGCGCGCGCAAGCGCGTGTGCTGCTCGAGTTCACCGGTCTCGCGCATCGCGCCGATCAGCAGGGCGACCAGCTCGGTGGTCCCGATCGCAAGCGGCTGGAGCTCGCCAAGGCGCTGGCGCTGCGCCCGAAGCTGCTGCTGCTCGACGAGGTGATGGCCGGGCTCAACCCGTCCGAGATCGACGAGGTCGTCACTATCGTCAAGAAGATCCGCGACAGCGGCACCAGCATCCTCGTCATCGAGCATGTGATGCGTGCGATCCGCAGCCTCTCCGATCGCATCATCGTGATGCATCACGGCGAGATGCTCGCCGATGGCGAGCCTAACGCAATTCTCACCGATCCGCGCGTGATCGACGCCTATCTCGGGAAGCGGCGCGCATGAGCGAGCCGCTGCTCTCGGTGAAAGGATTGAGCGCCGGCTATGGCGCGGCACCGGTGCTGTTCGATATCGGCTTCGAGGTGGGGCACGGCGAGATCGTCGCGCTCGTCGGATCGAACGGTGCGGGCAAGACAACCCTGCTGCGCGCGATCTCGCGGCTGATCGATGCGCAAGGCACGATCGCTTACGCCGGCCACGATCTGATGGCATTGACGCCGGAGCAGGTCTTTGCCCTCGGCCTGGTGCAGGTGCCGGAAGGGCGGCAGCTTTTCCCGCGCATGTCGGTCGAGGAAAATCTGCTGATGGGCGGCTATCGTCGCGCGCAAGCCGATCTCGCGCCGAGCTTCGAGCGCGTCTATCAGATTTTTCCGATCCTCGGCGAGCGGCGGAAGCAGTGGGCCGGCGATCTCTCGGGCGGCGAGCAGCAGATGTGCGCTGTCGCTCGCGCGCTGATGGCCGATCCTAAGCTGCTGATCGTCGACGAGATGAGCCTAGGTTTGGCCCCGGTGGTGGTCGACCATCTGCTGATGGTGCTTGCCGCGATCCGCGAGGTCGGCGTCACTGTGTTGTTGGTCGAGCAGGATGTGTTCGCGGCTTTCAGCGTCGCCGATCGCGGCTATGTCCTAGAGACCGGCCGGATCGTGCAGGAGGGCCGAGTCGCCGATCTCGAGCGCGATCCAGCGCTCCGCCGGGCTTATCTAGGTGTGGCATAAGTTACTGAAATTGCCTATAAATTTCAGGCTCTCTAGGGCGGGGAACGAAATCCCCGTAAGATGCGATTAAAGGGCAGGAGTTTGGGTTTGAAGCGACACGTCACCATCCTCGGATCGACCGGATCGATCGGCTGTAACACGGTGGAGCTGCTGGCGGCCGACCGTGAATCCTATGCGGTCGAGGCGCTGGTGGCGCAGCGCAATGCGCAGCGCCTCGCCGAGCAAGCCAAGAGCCTCAACGCGCGTTTCGCGGTCATCGCCGATGAGAGCCAGTACGGCGCGCTGAAAGAGGCGCTCGCCGGCACCGGCATCGAGGCCGCCTGCGGCACGGAGGCGGTGGTCGAGGCGGCGCGCCGTCCGGCGGATTGGGTGATGGCGGCGATCGTCGGTGCGGCGGGTCTCGCGCCGACGTTGGCAGCGGTACGCCGCGGCGCCTTCGTCGCGCTCGCCAATAAAGAAGTGCTGGTTTGCGCCGGCGATCTCGTTACCGCCGAAGCGAAGCAGCACAACGCGACCTTGCTGCCGGTCGACAGCGAGCATAACGCGATCTTCCAATGCTTCGATGTGAAGCAGCGCGGCGCGATCGAGAAGATCGTGCTGACGGCGAGCGGCGGTCCGTTCCGCACCGCCTCGATCGAGGCGATGGCCGCGGCGACACCGGCGCAGGCGGTGAAGCATCCCAATTGGAGCATGGGCGCGAAAATCTCGGTCGACAGTGCGACGATGATGAACAAGGGCCTCGAGGTGATCGAGGCGCATCATCTCTTCGATCTCGATAGCGACAAGCTCGACGTCGTCGTCCATCCGCAATCGGTCGTGCACGGCCTCGTCTATTACACCGACGGCTCGGTACTGGCGCAGCTCGGCTCGCCCGATATGCGCACGCCGATCGCCAACGCGCTGGGCTGGCCGGATCGTATTCCGGCACCAAGCCCGCGGCTCGATCTCGCGAAGCTCGCGAAAGCTGACTTTCGAGGCGCCGGAACCGGAACGTTTCCCGGCGCTGCGTCTGGCGCGCGCGGCGCTGATCGCCGGCGGCGGCGCGCCGACCGTGCTCAATGCCGCCAACGAAATCGCGGTCGCCGCCTTCCTCGATGAGCGCATCGGCTTCCTCGACATCGCCGCGACAGTGGAGCGCGTGCTCGAGCGGCTTGCCGGCCGGCGCATCGGTTCGCTCGACGATGTCTACGCGCTCGATCGCGAGACCCGCGCCACGGCGCGCGCGCTGATCGGCGAAGATACGCGGCACGTCGCCAGCGCTTGAATCCGGATTTCACGAAGCCCGTCCTGGTGACCGGCGCGTCGGGTTTCGTCGGCGCGGCAGTGGCACGCGCGCTTTTGGCGCGCGGCCGCAAGCTGCGCGTGCTGGTGCGGCCGCACAGCGATCGCCGCAATATCGCCGGGCTCGACGTCGAGCCGCGCATCGGCTCGCTCGAGGATGGCGCCTCGCTCGCGGCCGCGCTCGAAGGCTGCGGCGCGCTCTATCATGTCGCGGCCGATTACCGGCTCTGGGTCAAGGACGAGCGCGTGATGTATCGCGCCAATGTCGATGGCACGCGGCTGCTGATGGAGGCGGCGCTGGCGCAAGGCGTCTCGCAGCATCGTCTATACCAGCAGCGTCGCGACGCTCGGCATCATCGGCGGCGGCACGCCGTCGGACGAAAACACGCCGAGCACCTTCGCCGACATGATCGGCCCCTATAAGGGCTCGAAATTCATGGCCGAGGAGGTCGTGCGCGAGCTCGTCAAAACGCGCGGCCTGCCGGCGGTGATCGTCAATCCGTCGACGCCGATCGGGCCGCGGCGATGTGAAGCCGACGCCGACCGGCCGCGTCATCGTCGATGCGGCTTCGGGCAAGATGCCGGCTTTCGTCGATACCGGCCTCAACATCGTCCATGTCGACGATGTCGCGGCCGGCCATCTTCTGGCCGAAGAGCGCGGCACCATCGGCGAGCGCTATATCCTCGGCGGCGAGGATTTGACCTTGGCCGAGATTCTGAAACGCATCGCGCTGCTCACCAATCGCAAGCCGCCGACGATCCGCGTGCCGATCTCGGCGATCTGGCCGATCGCCATGGGCGCCGAGGCTTGGGCTCGGCTCACCGACAAGCCGCCGCTGGTGACGCGCGACGAGCTGCGCATGGCGAAGAAGAAGATGTTCTTCTCCTCGGCGAAGGCGGAGCGCGCGCTCGGCTATCGCGCGCGGCCGGCGCAGGAGGCGCTGGCCGATGCCATCGCCTGGTTCCGCCAGGCGGGGATGTGTCCGTGATCCTCATCGCGCTCGGCGGGCTCGTCGCGGCGATCTGGGCCTATCTGCTCCTCGGCCGCGGCTTCTTCTGGAGCACGCATCTCGCGCCGCCGGCGCCGGAGCCGGCGCGTTATCCCCGCGTCGTCGCGGTGATCCCGGCGCGCAACGAGGCCGAAGGTGTCGGTCGCGCGGTCGCCTCGCTGCTCGATCAGGATTATCCCGGCGAGTTCTCGATCGTGCTGGTCGATGATCACAGCCATGACGGCACGGCCGAGGTCGCGCGCGAAGCGGCGCGGGGCCGCGAGGATCGTTTCACGATCGTCGCGGCGCGGTCGCTGCCTGGCGGCTGGACCGGCAAGCTCTGGGCGCTCAGCGAAGGCGTGCGCCAGATCGCGTCGCCGCCCGATCTCTATCTCTTCACCGATGCTGACATCGCGCATCACCGCGACCAATCTGCGCGAGCTGGTCGCGCGGCTCGAAGCCGAGCAGCGCGATCTCGTCTCGCTGATGGTGAAGCTCCATTGCGAAAGCTTCGCCGAGAAGTTCCTCATCCCGCCTTTCGTCTTCTTCTTCGCGCTGCTCTATCCCTTCGCCTGGTCGAACGATCCACGCAAGTCGACGGCGGCGGCGGCGGGCGGCTGCGTGCTGCTGCGACGCAGCGCCTATGAGCGGATCGGCGGCTATGCCGCGATCAAAGGCGAGCTGATCGACGATTGCGCGCTCGCCGCGGCGGTGAAGAAAAGCGGCGGCTCGATCTGGCTCGGCCTGACGCAAGGCACGGAGAGCCTGCGGCTCTATCCTGAGATCGCCGATATCTGGAACATGGTGGCGCGCACCGCCTATACGCAGCTCGACTATTCGCCGCTGCTGCTGGCGGGCACCGTGCTCGGCCTCGTCGTCACCTATCTCGCGCCGGTGCTGCTGCTCTTGGCCGGCGGCACGGCGGCGCTCCTGGGGCTTGCGGCCTGGCTCATCATGGCGGCGGTCTATGCGCCGATGCTGCGCTTCTACGGCCGCTCGCTGCTCTGGGCGCCGTTGCTTCCGGCGGCGGCCTCGGTATATCTCGGCGCGACGATCGCGTCGGCGTGGCGGCATTGGCGGGGCCGCGGCGGCGAATGGAAGGGGCGGGTGCAATGGCAGAGTCGCTGACGGTCGAGACGCCGTCGGGCAAGGGCAAGGGCGACGAGAATTTTCCCGTCGGCTCTTTCCTCATTCGCCGCGATCTGCGCGTGCATGTCCATGCCTTCTATCGCTTCGCGCGCACTGCCGACGATATCGCCGACAATCCCGCGCTCGTCCGCCGAGGAGAAGGTCCGGCGGCTCGACCGCATGGAGGCGGTGCTCGACGGCGCGCCCGGCGATGATTCGCCGGCCGCGGTCGCGCATGCGCGCGAGCCTGCTCGAGACCGGCACGACCTTCCAGCATTGCCGCGACATCCTTCACGCCTTCCGCATGGACGCGACCAAGCTGCGCTACGACGGATTGGGCCGATCTGATGCATTACTGCCGCTACTCGGCCTCGCCGGTCGGGCGGCAGCTCCTCGATCTCCATGGCGAGAGCCACGACACCTGGCCGCCCGTCGATGCGCTGTGCAGCGCGCTGCAGGTGCTGAATCATCTCCAGGATTGCGCCGACGATCATCGCAATCTCGATCGCGTCTACCTACCGCGCCAGGATCTCGATGCTTGCGGCGGCGACGATCCCCGAGCTGCAAGCCGGCAAGCTCTCGCCGGGCCTGCGCTGCGTCATCGACCGCTTGCTCGATGGCACCGATCGGCTGATCGCCGAGGCACGGCAACTGCCGCCGCGCGTCAAAAGCCCTGGTCTGCGGCGCGAATGCGCGGTGATCGTCAATCTCGCCGAGCGGCTATCGGGCCATCTCCGCCGCGGCGATCCGCTGGCGACGCGGGTGAAGCTGAAGCCGGTGGATTTCGCCGCTGCGCTCTTGATCGGCGTATGGCGCGGACGATGAGCAGATAGACGACGAAGCCGCTCTCCGAACAGCGATCCGCGAGAAGGTCGCGGCGGCGGGCACCTCGTTTTATATGGCGATGCGACTGCTGCCCGAGCCGCGGCGCGAGGCGATGTATGCGATCTATGCCTTTTGCCGCGAGGTCGACGATATCGCCGACGAAGAAAATCCGCTCGCCGGTGAAGCAGGCGGCGCTCGACGAATGGCGGCGCGAGATCGATCGCGATCTATGCCGGCACGAGCACGCTGCCGCTCGCCCGCATCCTCGCGGCGGATGCGAAGACGCTTCGATCTGCGGCGCGAGGATTTCCTCGCCATCATCGACGGCATGGCGATGGATGCGCGAGCGCGACATCCGCGCGCCCAGCCTCGCCGAGCTCGATCTCTATTGCGATCGCGTCGCCAGCGCGGTCGGGCGGCTCTCGGTGCGCGCCTTCGGCGACAGCAGCGCCGCGGCCGATCGCGTCGCGCATCATCTCGGCCGCGCGCTGCAGCTCACCAACATCCTGCGCGATCTTGCCGAGGATGCCGAGCGCGGCCGGCTTTATCTGCCGCGCGATCTTTTGGTCGATGTCGGCATCATCGCGACCGAGCCGGACGCGGTGCTGCATCATCCGCAGCCTCGGCGACGCTTGCGATGCGCTGGCGGATATCGCCGAGGAGCATTTCGCCAAGGCGCGCACCGCGATGAAGAGTGCTCGCGCCGCGCGATGCGGCCGGCGCGCGCGATGGGCGCGGTCTATCACGCCCAGCTCGTGACGCTGCGTGCAGCGCGGCTGGCAGCGTTTCGCCGAGCCGATCAAGCTGTCGAAACCGAAGAAGCTCTGGATCGCCTTGCGCTACGGGCTGATATGAGCGCTCCGAAACGTGTGCATGTGATCGGCGCCGGCATGGCCGGCCTCGCCGCCGCGGTGTCGCTCGCCGAGGCCGGCGGACGCGTCGTGCTCTATGAGGCTGCGCCGCAAGCCGGCGGCCGCTGCCGCTCCTATCTCGATACGACGCTCGGCTGCCGCATCGACAACGGCAATCATCTGCTGCTCTCGGGCAATCGCGCGGCGATGCGCTATATCGACATGATCGGCGCGCGCGGGACGCTGACCGGACCCGGAGCGCGCGATCTATCCTTTCCTCGACCGGCAGACCAATGAGCGTTGGGTGTTGCAGCCCAATGCCGGCAAGATCCCGTGGTGGGTCTTCATCGCCGAGCGCCGCGTCGCTGGCACTTTCGCGTTTTCCTATCTCGCCGCGCGCCGTTTGCTCAAAGGCGGACGCGATGCGGTCGTGACCGATCGCGTCAATCCGCGCGCGAAGCTCTATCGCCGCCTGTGGCAGCCGCTCGCGGTTGCCGCGCTCAACACCGAGCCGGAAGCCGGCTCGGCCGAGCTTTTCGCGACCATTCTGCGCGAGACCCTGGGCGCGGGCGGCAAAGCCTGCGTGCCGCTGCTGCCGCGCGAGGGCTGTCGGAGACCTTGGTCGATCCGGCGCTGGCGAAGCTGCGCGAACGCGGCGCCGATATCCGTATCGGCGCGCGGCTGCGCGCACTCGGCTTCACGCAAGAGCGCGTCACCTTGCTCGATCTCGATGGCGGCAGCGAGATCGTCGGCGCCGAGGAGGCGGTCGTGCTGGCGGTGCCGGCGCCGGTTGCAGCTCGGCTGGTGCCCGATCTCACCGTGCCCGACGAGTTCCGCGCCATCGTCAATGCGCATTACCGGATCGCAATGCGCGGCAACGCGCCGTGGTTCGTCGGGGTGATTGGCGGCACGGCCGAATGGGTGTTCCGCAAGCGCGAGGTGCTGTCGGTCACGGTCAGCGCGGCCGATCGCCTCGTCGATACGCCGGCCGAGGAGTTGGCGCCGCTGCTGTGGCGTGATGTCGCGGCCGCCTATGAGTTGCCGAGCGAGCCGATGCCGCCTTGCCAGATCGTGAAAGAGAAGCGCGCGACCTTTGCCGCCACACCGGCGCAGGATTCGCGCCGTCCGGGTGCCGCGACTCGCTGGACCAATCTCGTCCTCGCCGGGGATTGGACCCAGACGGGCCTGCCGGCGACCATCGAAGGCGCGATTCGCTCGGGCTTTACCGCCGCGGATAGGCTTCTAGGCTCGCGGCGAAATCCGCTAAATTGCTGACGGATGCCTGATAGTTATAATGCATCGCTCGATGTCAGCGGCGCGGTCGAGCGCGCCGCCGCGGCGCTCGTCGCGCTGCAGAATCCGGGCGGCGAGTGGTGCTTCGAGCTCGAGGCCGATGCGACCATTCCGGCCGAATACATCCTGCTGCAGCATTATCTCGGCGAGATCGACGACGCGCTCAATGCCGAGATCGCGAAATTCATCCGCGGCCTTCAAGGCCGAGCATGGCGGCTGGCCGCTCTTCCATGGCGGCGATCTCGATCTCTCTTGCAGCGTCAAAGCCTATTTCGCGCTGAAAGCGGTCGGCGACAGTCCCGATGCGGCGCATATGGTGCGGGCGCGGCAGGCGATCCTCGCCGCCGGCGGCGCGGCGCAAGCGAATGTCTTCACCCGCATCCAGCTCGCGCTCTTCGGCGAGCTGCCCTGGACAGCGGTGCCGGTGATGCCGGTCGAGATCATGCACTTGCCGCGCTGGTTCCCGTTCCATCTGACGCAAGGTCTCCTACTGGTCGCGCACGGTGATCGCGCCGCTGCTGGTGCTGATGGCGAAGAAGCCGCGCGCGCGCAATCCGCGCGCGCATCACGCGTGCATGAGCTGTTCGTCGCCGGGCACGCAGGCGAAGCCGCCGCGCGCCAAAGGCTCGATCTGGGCGACGGTCTTCAACCTCGATCGACGATGTGCTGCGCGCGGTCGAGCCGCTGATGCCGAAACGCGCGCGCCAGCGCGCGATCGACGCCGCGGTCGCTTTCGTCAGCGAGCGGCTCAATGGCGAGGACGGGCTCGGCGGCATCTATCCGGCGATGGCGAACACGGTGATGATGTTCGATTGCCTCGGCGTTCCGCCGAGCGATCCGCGCGTCGCCATCGCGCGCAAAGCGGTCGAGAAGCTTGTCGTGCGCAAGCCGGGCCGCGTCTATGTGCCAGCCTTGCCTCTCGCCGATCTGGGACACGGGGCTCGCGGCGCATGCGCTGATGGAAGCGGGCGGCGAGGCGGCGATGGACATCGGCGCGTCGCGGCCTCGATTGGCTGATCCCATGCCAGGTGCTCGATCTCGCCGGCGATTGGGCGGTGCAGCGTCCGGGCGTGCGGCCGGGCGGCTGGGCGTTCCAATACGCCAATCCGTACTATCCCGATCTCGACGACACGGCGATGGTCGGTCTCGCGCTGCATCGCTGCGACGCCGAGCGCTATCAGCGAGCCGATCGCGCGCGCCGCCGAATGGCTGCAGGGGCTGCAGAGCCGCAATTACGGCTGGGCGGCGTTCGATGCCGACAACACCTACTACTATCTCAACTACATTCCTTTCGCCGATCACGGCGCGCTGCTCGATCCGCCGACCGAGGACGTCTCGGCGCGTTGCGTCGGTTTCTTCGGCCAGCTCGGCGGGCATGAAGAAGTGCTCGCGGCCGGCATCGATTATCTGCGCCGCGCGCAGGAAGGCGATGGCTCGTGGTTCGGCCGCTGGGGCACGAATTACATCTACGGCACCTGGTCGGTGCTGGTCGCGCTCAACACCGCGGGCGTGGCGAAAACCGATCCGATGATCCGCAACGCGGTCGCGTGGCTGTTGTCGAAGCAACGCGCCGATGGCGGCTGGGGCGAGGACGGGCGTTCCTATTGGTCGGATCAGCCGCGCGGCGAAAACGCACCAGCACCGCGTCGCAGACCGCTTGGGCGCTGCTCGCGCTGATGGCGGCGGGCGAGGCCAAGCATCCGGCCGTGGCGCGCGGTGTCGCGTTCCTGCTCGCCAATCAGAAGCCGCATGGCCTCTGGGACGAAGAGGAATTCACCGCGGTCGGTTTCCCGCGCGTCTTCTATCTGCGCTATCACGGCTATCGCGCCTATTTCCCGCTCTGGGCGCTGGCGCGCTATCGCAATCTCATCAGCAGCAATAACGCCGCCTATCCCTACGGCATGTAGATGAAGGCCCCGCATGAGGGTAGGGGCGGTCACCGGCCTCGCAGCCGAAGCCAAGGTCGCGCGCCGCGCCGGGTTGATCGCACGGCCCAGCGGCGGCATCGCCGCGCAAACCACGGCATCGCCGAGACGCCTGTTGCGCGAGGGCGCCGAAGCGCTGATCAGCTTCGGCATCGCCGGTGCGCTGGCGCCCGCGCTCGACGCCCGGTCGTCTGCTTGGTGCCGCGCGCGGTGATCGACGAAACGGGCGCGCGCTATGCGGTCGATGAGCGAGTGGCGGACGCAAATCAGCGACGCGCTTGCGCCGTGCGGGATTGCGGCTCGACGATGGCGATCTTGCTCGGCGCGACGCGAAGCCGCTGCTTCGCCGGCGCGCAAAGCCGAGCTCTATCGCGTCACCGGCGCGGTCGCGGTCGATCTCGAAAGCCATCTCGTGGCGCAAGCCGCGGCGCGCGCCGGCCGGCCATTCCTCGTCCTGCGCGCAGTTTCCGATAGCGCGACGCAAGCGCTGCCCGATGCCGCGGTGCATGGGCTTGCCGCGAACGGCAAGCCGGCGCTCGGCCGCGTGCTGCTGTCGGTTGCGCGCGATCCGCGCCAGATCCCGGCGCTCATCACGCTGGCCGGCGATACGCGGCGCGCGCTCGATGCGCTAGGCTCGGCGCTGTGCGCGGTCATCGCTCTAGGGGAGGCGGCGCGATGAAGATCGTTCAGTTCAAGACGCCCGGTCCGCCTTCGGTGCTCGACTACGTCGACGTGCCGACGCCGGAGCCGAAAGAAGGCGAGGTGCTGGTGCGCGCCGCAGGCGATCGGCATCGGCATGCCCGACGTTATGATTCGCCGCGGCGTTTACAATTGGATGCCGCCGCTACCCGCCGCGCCGGGAACCGAGATGAGCGGCATCATCGAGAAACTCGGTCCGGGTGTCACGCGCTTCAAGCCGGGCCAGCGCGTCGTCGTCTCGGCGCGCGACCGGCCGCATCGCGGCGGCTGCTATGCCGAATACAACGCGACGCCGGAGAATTCGGTTTATGCACTGCCCGACGGCGCCGACATGGATCAGGCGGCGGCGCTCGCCAATTATCAGGTCGCCTATCACCTGCTCTACGACTGCATCGCCTTCAAGCCCGGCCAATCGGTGCTGGTGCAAGGCGCGGCGGGCGGCACCGGCAGCGCGTTAGTCGATCTCGCGCGCAATGCCGGGCTCAAGGTGATCGGCATTTGCTCGCGGCGCGGCGAAGATCGATTTCGTCAAAAGCTTCGGTGTCGACGCATGTGATCGATCGCCAGCGCGACGATATCGACGAAGGCGTCAAAGCAGCGACGCGGGGCAGGGGCGTCGATTTCGTCATGGATTTCGCCGGCGGTTCCGATTTCGCCAAGAACTTCGCACATGCTCGCGCCGTACGGCACGGTCGTCAGCTACGGCCAGCTCGCCGGCAAGCCGCCGGGCGATATTTATGCGGCGCTCCGCGCGCAATCGGCGAAGAATTTGGCCTTACGCGTATTCTCGATGCATGTCTACGATCACTGGCGCGAGCCGCAGCAGGCGGGCATGCGCTGGCTGATCGAGCGGCTAGGCCGCGGCGAGATTAGGCCGCGTATTCATGACCGGTTGCCGCTCGCCGAAGCGCGCCGCGCGCATGAGCTTTTCGAAAGCGGCCAAGTGATGGGCAAGCTGTTGCTGAAGCCCTGACCCGGGTCAGGGCTTCAGCAGTTCGCAATGGGCTCAGCCTTTCTTGTTGAGCGCCGGATCCTCGCCGTGGCTGTGACGCTTGCCGATTTCCTCGGCGCGGCGCAGCTCGTCGCCTTCCTTGCCTTCGATCGCCTTCTCCGCCTCGCGCGCTTTCTTCTCGACTTGGCCGCTTTTGGCGGTGCGGCGGACATGCTCGTCATAGCTGCGTGCCGAGCGATAATCGCCTTCGCCCTGATTGGCGTCGCGATCGCGCGCATGTTCGCTCTTCTGGTCGTGTGTTTTCACTTTATCGTCCATACACCCTCACTTATTGGATATTTATTCGCTTACTGACCCGGCACCGCGCCGACCACGTGTGCGCGCGCTGAGCCGCTGGAACTGATTGCCGCTAAGCGCCGGCCCGGCCAACCATCGTTGCATCAAGCACGATCGCCTGACGATACGCATCGCTTACCCCACGAAGCTTGTCCCCAATGAACAACGCTCCGCCGGTGCGGTTCCTCTATGGTTCGGGCCCGGCTCGGACAAATTGCGCCAATAGAAAAGCGCGGGGAGAGCCCCGCGCTTTTGTCGGAATTCCGACGCTCGGAAAGCGTTAGTGGCCGGCTTTGACGTTGGCGAGCTCGGTCTTGAATTGCGCCAACACTCTGGTGCCGTCCGGGACTACCTTGGTCCACTGCTCGATCACCGGCGTGACCTTCTGCTGCCAGCCGGCGAGCTGCACGGCGGTCGGTGTCACAAAGGTCTGCTTCGGCATCTTCATTACCGATTGGCGCTGCACCTCGTTCTCGCCCGCCATCACCTTGCCGAAGTTGCGGCTGAGCGCCTCGCCGGAATTTTCGTCGATGATCTTCTTCGCCGCCGGCGGCAGCGCGTTGTATTTGGCGCGCGACATGAAAATCATGCCGGCCGCCCCGCCGAAGGCCGTATCGACGTGGTAGCTCGTCACCTCGTAGAGCTTCCACGGGTTGAAGGCGACCCAGGCGATCATCGTGCCGTCGGCGGTGCCGCGCTGGATCGCCGGATACATGTCGGTCAGCGGCACCGAGAGCGGCGAGCCACCGAGAGCTTGAAGCGCGTCGCCCGCGACCTTGTTCGGGATGATCAGCTTCTCGCCGGCCATGGTTTCGAGACTCTTCAGCGGCTTGTTGAAGTGGAACGCCGCGGGCGGCAGCGTCACCAGCATGATCGGCACGATCTGGTCGTATTCGGCGCTGATCAGGCCTTGCTGATAGAGCCGCCAGAACGCGACCGAGGAGGCGACGGAATCGTCCGTGACCAGCGGCAAGGCAACGACGTTCGAGCGCGGGAATTTGCCGCCGACGGCCGCCTGGATCTCCCAGCCGATCTGCACCACGTCGCTCAACACGCGGTCATAGACATTCTCGAAGGTGGCGAGGGCGCCGGGACGCACATCGATCGCCAGCACGCCCTTGCCCTGCTCATTGACCTTCTGCGCCCAGGGCTGCACCACCTTGGCGTCGATGATCGAGCCGGGCGGCACGACATCGGCGAAGATCAGCTTCAACTCGTCGGCCGATGCCGGCGTGTTGTTGCCGAGAGCGCATAACGCTGCAGCGGCGAAGATCGCCGTACCCAGACATCTCATCGTATCCCCCCGTCCGTCGTTGCGGTTGAACTCAGCAGTCGACCCATCGGCATAAGTTACAATAAACGAGAGCTCGTCGCTCAACCAGCCCGAACGGCAATTACTCGGCAACATACGGCTGCGCAACCGGCGGCAATCAACTGCTGAGCGTCACCCAAGGCACTGCCGTCCGCAACATTAGCTACACGCCGAACGGCAACACGTTGCAGGACCAGTTCGTGGGGTCGAAGCTCCGGCGTAGACGTGCGGCGACACGGGGCCGGCGGCGTACGAATACTCCAAACATCCCTCGGTGGGAGCGGACATTCATGCCTCGATTTACTCCGCGCGCCTTGCCGCCAGTTGGAAATCTGGAGTACTCGGGCCTCGACCGCCGCTTTCCGCGAGAGAGACCGGCCCAGCTGGGAACGTGATTTTCCATACTGTTCCATGCTCGAGATCCATCGTCACGGTTCCGCGAATTTGCTCGACAAGACGGCGCACCAGGCCAAGGCCGTGCCTTTTGCTTTCCGCCATGGCATTGAAGCCTTGCCCGGTATCACCGACCGTCAGCGTTGCCATGTGATCGTTGCCGCTGGCCCGACGGACCGATACGAAGGCCGCACCTGTTCCGCTGGGGAAGGCGTGGTCATAGCTGTTGGCGACCAATTCGGCGACGATAATGCCAAGGGCTGTCACCGTATCGAGATCAAGAATCAGCGTTTCGCTGTTGCAGGTCAGGGTTATGGTGTCATCGGGTATCGACTGAACTTCGGCGAGGCTCCGGCATAGCGATTTTACGTAGCTGCCGAAGTCGGTCGCCCGTGTCATCTCAGCACCGAGGAGGTGATCATATATCTGCGCAAGCGTGGCCACCCGACGCGAAATCGCCTTTAGACCACGTTGGTCGGATTGGCTCGTGGCGTCATCGGTCTGCTTGCTGAGCATCCCAAAGATGAGCTGGAAATCGTGGCGCACGCGATGCTGCAATTCATCGGCCAAAATCTTTTTCTGCGCAAGCTGGTCATCTTTGTCTCGATCACCATTCTCATGCGCTCGACGGCTTTCTGCATAAGGGTCATACGCTCGGAAGCCTCGATCACTTTCGCCAGCACATTTGCAAAGCCGATGAGGAAATCGATATCGGACTGCTGGTAATCAGTTTGCTCGTTAGTCGTCCGTGAAGAACCTCATTGGCCGGTGATTTACGCGGTTCGGCGTTCTGCGGCAGCAAAGACGATCATCACGATCAAGACACGCAAAAGCGTGGCGAGCCAGCGCAGCAGCAGGGAGAAGTTGTAGCCGGCGGCAGCGAGGACAGCGTTGATACGGTCTCCGTCGCGGCCTTTGAGGTAATTGCGATCCATGCGGTGCTCGGCCTTGATGTGGCCGATGACGGGCTCGACGGCGGCGCGGCGCTTCATCTCGCGTCGTAGGGACGCGGTGGTCCGACGGACTTGGCCGGATATCCAGACGCGGAGCTTGTTCGCGTTGTGGCCGCGATAGCCTTTGTCGACGTGGATGCGCCGGACCTCGACGCCGGTGAGCTTTTCCATGTCGGCGACCATCGGGCCGAGGGTGTGACCGTCGAACGGATTGCCGTGGAGGGCCTTGGCGTGCAGCACGAACTGGCCGCCTCTGGGTGACGTGACCGGCGTCGCGACCGAGACCTTGCAGCCGAACTCGTACGGGGCGCGGGCCTTACCTTTGCCGATGCACTCCACTTCGGGCGCGTGCAGAGAATAGACCTTCGGCCCGCGTTGGCGGTGATCCTGCACGCCGACCTTGACCGCAAGATCGAGCAGCGGGTTGAAGCGGGCCCGGAGCCGTGCGTCGCCGGTGATCTTGCGGCGGATGTCGCGGATCACGCGACCCAATCGGGTGCGCAGGAACTTTAGCGCGCGCCGCATCCGCTTGAACTGGTGCGCGTGGGTGTAGCGCCCGATCATGATCGCCGCGCGCTTGCCGACCCGCCGATAGCTCTGGCGCAAGGTCACGCCTTCGGTCTTGGCAAGGCGGACCAGCTTCTCCAGGGCGCGATGCATGAGTCGTGCATCGGTCGGATGGGCGATGGCTTTGGGCTGCACCGTCGTGTCGACGACGACGCGCTCGAGATCCTTGGTCTCGATCGCGCCCGTCTTATGCGCCACCGACAGGCTCTCCTGGATCAGCGCCACGAGCTGTTCCTCGCCCAGTCGCTGCCGCCAGCGCGTCAGCGAAGAGCGGTCGAACGGCAGCTGGTGGCAGAAGCTCAGCTCGCCGCAGAAGTATTGGTAATAGGGGTTCTCGATCCAGCGCGCGCACAGCGCCTCGTCCGACAGGTTGTGCATGTGCTTCAGGATGAAGAGACCTGCCACCAGCCGCGTCGGCAAGCCGGGCTGGCCCGGACCGGCGGCACACACCGAGCCGAACCGGCCATCGAGGAAGCACCAATCGATCTCCCCGGCCAGCCGCGCCAGCGGATGCCCCAGATCGATGATCTCGTCCAGCGCCGGCCGCAGCAGGTCCTTCTGCCGGTCGTCCCGCGGTCGCGACATCGGGCTTCTCCATGCCGAAAATCCTCGACCAGAGAATCACGATCCGCCCAAAAACGGAATCGCAAAACGCAAGAAAGCGACCCTCAGACCGCGCCTTTCTTGCAAATCCAATTACTCGATCGCGCCGACTTGTCCGCTTCTATCAGCCGCTCCCGCATTCATCACGGGCGACTCGTTACTATCGATTTCGAGAATGCCGTATGGTTTGTGATGCCCCCTGATGATGACGATGATGGTCGAAACGATTCCCTGTCCGGCATAGAACGGCGGTGGCTCGAAACGGCTGCCCCCGTACGGATTGTAAATTAGCGGCTCGCCGCTGGCGAACGCGCGGCCCTGCGGCGACGTTTCGTCGGCCCTCGAAAGGATTTGTCCGACAACGCCCGTCTGCCAACCGTATCCAGCCTCGATCAAAAGATCGTTCGTCACCGCGCGATATCGACACACTTTGCAAAACGGCGCATTGAGGGCCTTGGCGCACAGCCGGGCGGCTTCGGACAGGATTTTGAGCAAATCCGTTTCTTGAAGGGTAAAGCTGTGAAAGTCCGCGATCGCCGTTTGCTGCCGCAGGACGCTTTGGATGCTCAAAGGGTCCTTATCCATTAACAACCTCCGCTTGCAGCATGGCGCTCGCCGACGGCAGTACCCGAAACCCGCGAGGGATCGGATGAGATGTCGTGCCCGTGCCGACGATCTGGGCAACCAGTTCGATGCTGCGCAGAAGATCGGCGGCGTGGTACGGCTTCGCGAGGCACGCATCGCCTTTGGCGTTCATCGACATCAGGTGCGAGATATCGCCCGTCGTGTATAGGACGCCGAATCGACGCGCGTCGAAATGGGATAGGATTTCGGTTCCGCGTCCATCATCGGCGAGCTTGAGATCGGCCACGACGATATCCGGCTTGTGACTGTGCGCGAGCGCGACAGCGCAGGCGACGGTGCGGGCTATTCCGCAAACCTCATATCCATATTTGAGCAGGATCTCCTCGGCAGCGTCGGCAATCATCAGGTCGTCTTCCGCAATCAGAATCTTGAGCATCGAACGCTCCTTCACAATTCGTGGCGACGGGTCTGCTGGCGCGGCGCTTGAACGCCATCGCCTGCCGGAACGGCCCGACCGTCCTCATAGAAATCGCCTCGCCTTAGACGATCGAAATGGGCTCGACCGTCTTCAATTTTTGGTTGCTCTTATTGTTCGTGATAGCCATTGCGCGCTCGCGCTGCTTCCGAAAATTCCGATGGGGCAATCGAACGCTCGTTCGCGCAATGGGTACGCCGCACTCATATGGTTAAGATAAAGGGGGAGCACGTTGAAAACTGTTTCAAATTATACAATTGGCTTTTTTGCAAAAACGGCCAAGCTGGCGTAGCACGGTTACCGCTTGCCCACTCGACGCAGAGGCCTGGACGAGGAAGCGATCGGCGCTCAAGCGCTGGATCCCCCGCGTTCGGGGAGGATGGTCGTCGCGGTCGCGCCCAACGAGAATCGTCAACGATCAATAGAAGATCGCAGTACCGCGCAGCGGATGTCAGTTGCGCGCCGCTGTCGTCACGTCTGCGCGACCGAGAACGCCGGCAGAGCACTTGCCTTTTACACCTCGATTTGTGGCTGGTCGTGCAAAAGGTAATCCAACAGCGATCGGCGGACTTCAATCCGGCCGTTGTAGTCGATCAATCCCAGCCTGCGAAATTTATTCATGAAGAAGCTGACGCGCGAGCGCGTGGTGCCGATCATCTCGGCAAGCGTCTGCTGGCTGATTTTCGCGATTTGCACCGTCGAGCCTGCCGCATCGCCGAAGTTCGCCAAAAGCAGGAGCAACCTTGCCAAGCGTTTCTCGCTCGAGTTGAACAATTGATCGACGAGGTCGGCCTCGACACGAATCGATCGGCCCAAGATGCGGAGAATGAACATATTCGAAAGTGCTGGCTCTCGGCTCAGCGCTCTAACAAAAGGCGCTTTTTCAAAGCGCATGATGACGGCCTCCGTCATCGCCGTCAGTGTCGAGAGTCGGTGGGTCTGCCCGGCGATACAGCCTTCGCCGAAGAATTCATCCGGCCCGAAAATTCCGGCGACCGCCTCCTTGCCTTGCTCGGAAATAACGGTGACCTTCACCTTGCCTTTTTGGATATAGAAGATGGCGTCCGCAGAATCCCCTTGCGAAAAAATCACCTGGGCTTTTTGGTAATTGACGATGGTCCTTCCTTCGCCAGATGTCGCGA
The DNA here is from genome assembly GCA_963731145.1 of uncultured Alphaproteobacteria bacterium. Classification (GTDB taxonomy): domain Bacteria; phylum Pseudomonadota; class Alphaproteobacteria; order ATCC43930; family CGMCC-115725; genus CAIKMD01. The sequence continues at coordinate 1,131,500 of CAVSUX010000001.1, forward strand.
GGAAAGATTTAAGATAGAACGATTGGCCGGCATCGGCCGGCTCTGCCTTCCTATTCGCTCCGCGAGAAAGCGCGGTCGCCACATTTGGATGCGCGGTTTGTTTCACATGAGTTTGCGAGATCGACCTGGCACTCGGTGAGTTTGGGCGCTTTGGGCTTTTTGCCGGCGCCGGCAGCGCAACCGGGTTGCGGTCGTCGCTGGTCATTTTAACGGGCTGCAGCGATGCAACTCCCCCGGCGGAGCCCGCGCCAACGAGCGGTCAAAAGCTCTAATCGCGGCACAAACGGGCAATTTCATGGGCGCGCTCCGTCAATGGTCCATCGCGATGATTTCAGCGTTGCTGGATGCGGTGGATTTTCTCGGGAAACAATAAGGTCCCCCCCGCCCCCACGATAGGATCGGAAAACACCTATCGGTGTTTCGATCAGCGTTTCTGCGGCGCGGATGCTCGTTGGCGGAAGTCTTCTCAGGTCGCGGCGATGGCGAGGCGGACCAGATCCGACAGCGATTTCGATCCTGTCTTCTTCATGACCGCGGCGCGATGGTTCTCGACCGTGCGCTGACTGACTTTTAGATCGGCGGCGATATTCTTGTTCGGATGGCCGATGATGACCAGATCCATGATCTGGCGCTCGCGCGGCGTCAGCGCGGCGATGCGGGCACGGGCCGTTTCGTGCCAGGCCGATAGGGCCGAAGAATCGCGCCCTATTTCCATCGCGCGCTCGATACTCGCGAGCAATTGATCGCGACGAACCGGCTTTTCGATAAAATCGATGGCGCCGGCCTTCATCGCTTCAACCGCGAGCGATACTTCGCCGTGCCCCGTGATCACGATCGAGGGCAGCGAGTGTTGCTCCGCTTTCAGTTGCTGCAATAGCGCAATCCCGCTCAATCCCGGAAGACGCGCATCGACCAGGAGGCAGCCTTTCCGACCGGGGCGATAGGCCTCCAGGAAAGCCTCGCAACTCGCGAACGTCTCGATCCGCTGTCCCTCCTGCTCGACGAGTTCGCGCATCACGTCGCGCAACGCGTCATCGTCGTCGATCAGGAATATCGTTGGTAGGTTTTCGTCGACCGGCGCAACCGCGGCCGGCGGCTTCGGAAAATGTTGCTGCCTGGCTCGCGGCGCATCGAGTTGCGCCCGGACCAGGCGGATCAACCCATCGACCTTGATCGGCTTGTTCATTTGCACGCAGCCTGCGGCGGCGATGGCCCGCAGAGTATCGGCGGAGATGTCGCCGGTCACGATCAGGATGGGGAGCGTGCTGTCGAAGGTCTGACGCAGATGTGCGGCGACATCGAGGCCGGTGAGCCCGTTCGGCAGATTGTAATCCGCCACCACGATATCCGGCCGCACGCTGCCGCGTGCGACGAGGTTCAACGCGATGTTGCCATCGGCGGCAACGGCGACGTGAAAACCTGCGTTATTCATGATCAGCTCGAGCATCTCGCGGATTGTCGGATCGTCCTCGATGACCAGGATCGACCGTGCCGCCGCAGGGGCAGGCGCCGTCTTTTGTTGGCCGTCCGCGCGCGCCTGGTCTTGCGGCATCATCCCGGTGCGCGGCACTTCGATGGTGAAGACCGATCCTTTACCGGGAATCGAGCGGACATCGACTTTGTGGTCCAAAAGATCGCCCAGACGCTGGACGATCGAGAGACCGAGACCGAGGCCGCGCGCGCGCTCGCGCGCCGGATTATCGAGCTGATGAAATTCCTCGAAGATCGCCTTGAGCTGCCCTTCGGGGATGCCGAGACCGGTATCCCAGACCTCGACGCGCAGCCGGTCTCCGTGCCGTCGGCACCCCAGCAAGATCTTGCCATGGTCGGTGTATTTGAGCGCATTCGACAACAGGTTTCGAATCATCTGCTCGAGCAACGTCGGATCGCTATGGACGGTGTGACCGGAGGAAACGACGCGGCAGCCCAATCCCTTGGTTTCGGCCTGGTAAGCGAAGTCGCGCCGCAGCCGCTCCAGCAACTCGCCGATCGGGAAGTCGGTCATCTCGGGATTGACGATGCCGGCTTCGAGCTGGTTGATGTCGAGAAGCTTATTCAGCAAGCTCGACATCACGTCCAGCGATTCACCAAGCCGGACGACGAGTTTTAAGGCCGCAGGATCCTCCACCGTCGTGGCGAGAATCCCTTGCATCAGAAAGATCGTTTGAAGAGGCTGGCGCAGATCGTGACTGGCGGCGGCGAGAAAGCGCGACTTGCCGAGATTTGCGCGTTCCGCTTGCTTTTTAGCGGCCTCGAGCGCAGCGCCGACATGCTTGCGATCGGTAATATCGTCGATGGCCAGCAAGGTTCTTTGCCTGGCCGGAGGAACGACGGGAATATTGTGGGCATTCAGCGAGAGTACGCGCCGTCCGCGCGGCGCCAGATCAATTTCGATTTCGTAATTTTCGGCGACGACATGCCCCGTCGCGATCCGATCGAGGAAGCTGCGCAGCGCCTGCACGTCGAGGCAGCGGTCGCGTAGTTCCGGCAGCTGCCGGCCGACCGCGTTCTCGGGCTTGATGGCGAAGCTGCGATAAAAGGAAGGGCTGGCGGACACGACGCGCAGCTCGTGATCGAGTACGACAAGCGGTTGCCGGATGGCGTCGACGATGCTGTTGGAATAGGCGCGGGCGGTCTCGATTTCCCGCTCGGCCGCTTTCATCTCCGATATATCGGAGAAAGTGACGACCACGCCTTGAATGTCATTGTTGGCGTCGCGATAGGGCAGGAGGCGCCGGTTGTACCAAGCTCCGTTGTCGGCCTCGACCTCGTGCCAGAGCGTGACGCTGGTGGCGATCACGGTTTGGGCATCGAGAAGAAGATCGTCATCGACGAAGCGGCCCGCGACCGCGGAGAGCGGCCGGCCGAGATTGGCCGCAGTGAGACGAAACAAGGATATCGCGGTTGGCGTGAAGTAGCGAAGGTTGAGATCGCGATCGATGACCAGCATCGCGATGCCGGCGCTGTTCAAGATGTTTTGGAGATTCTCGGCGCGGGGAAGCTCGTCGGCCTTCGCGCGGCCCGCCAAGGATTGCGAGCGCTTCGGCGGCGGCCGGGCAACGCTCGGCTGTCGCGCGGGTATCTTTTTCATTGCGGCCTTTCGCTGCCCTCGGCAGGTCCAAGGGGACGAACCAGAGATCACCCAGTATAGCACCTCCAGGATATTAAACGATCACAGTATTTTTCCGGTGAACTAAGTAGTTTCCGAACCCCGGACCAATCATCGAGAAGATGATATTTTTGAAAGCGCTGTGAGTATTTTCCGACGCTATCAAGCTTCGGTGAAAGCGGTGCAGGCTGAGCGTTGAGAGCTTGTCTATTCCCTCCGTTATTTCGGACCGAGCGGAAAAAGGGCTCACTCAACGACCGCCCCGGAAAAGGCTCACAAGATGAAAGGCACATTCCGCGATCGTGCACGGCAGCCAGGAACCCATCTGAGTAGTTTCCGAATCTATCGCTGGCGCCTCGAACGTAGCAATTGAAGGTGTGAAGTATCGGACAACGGCGAAACCTCGTAGGGGCCACCGCCTCGTGACCGCTCGACGCGACCTTAGCTGTGTGCCCGCTTACCCGATGGAGACACCAATGCTTCAAAACGAATCCGTTATTGCCGTTTTCGGCGATCATCAGGAGGCTGGTGCGGCGGTGACAAAGCTGGCCAGCGCAGGCTTCGCGATTGAAAGTCTCAGCGTCGTCGGCAAGAGCTACCATTCCGAAGAGAAGGTCGTCGGCTTCTACAATACCGGCGACCGTATCAAGTTCTGGGGCAAGCGCGGCGCCTTTTGGGGCGGCTTGTGGGGACTGTTCTTTGGCGGTGTCGCGCTGACCTTGCCCGGAATCGGCCAGATCATGGTTCTCGGCTACCTCGCCACGATCGTCGTTTCCGCGGTGGAAGGCGCCATCATGGTAGGCGGCCTCACCGCGCTTGGTGCCGCGCTCTACAGCGCGGGCATCCCGCGAGACAGCATTATTCAATACGAGCAGGCCGTGAAGGCGGACGGATTTCTACTGGTCGTGCATGGCGCCGTCGAAGAATTGGCGCGCGCGCGGGCAATTCTCGCACTTGGCAATCCGTCGCGTCTCGACCTGCATGACGGATTGACCTCCAGCTTGTCGGGCCCGCTGAACGTGGCGCGCCCGTCGGCTGCCACATCTTTCGGCGCGTGATCTGCGGATTTTAGAAACAGTCGCGTCGACGCGGATTCGTATTATTAACGGCGGCGGGCTCCTGCGCTCGCCCAAAGCTGTCGACGTGCTCTCGCATGTCGGCGGCTTTTTGTGCGCGGTCTCTTTGTCGATCGACGGCGAGACGCCGCGGTCTGGGTAGTTTCCGAGTCTATCGCCGTCGCGGGAAACGCCTACGGTGTGCCATCGGTCGAAGTCGGACAGGATCCGGCAGACCCATGGAACGGGACGCCACGAACTGCCCGCGACAACCGAGAGAGGAACTCTAAGATGCCCATCACACAATATCGAGCCGGACGTGTCATCGCCGCGGCCGCCATCCTTCCAGCCCTGCTCTTCGCCGTCCCTTCGAGCATGCCGTCGGCATGGGCCGCGGACGCACCGATGTCATCGTCGGCCTCGTCACATCAAGCCGCCAAATCCGGGGATCGCATCGAAGAGCGGATTACCGATCTCCATAAAAAGCTGCATGTCACCGCCGATCAGCAAGGCTTGTGGAGCGACATGGCCCAAGTGATGCGCGCGAACGCGCAGAAGATGCGCGACAACGTCGCAGATCGGACCGCGAACCTGAAATCCATGAACGCGGTGGATGATCTGCGTTCCTATCAAAAGGTCACCGATGAGCACGCGGACGGACTGAAGCGCCTTATCCCCTCGTTCGAGGCGCTCTACGCCAAAATGAGTCCGGCGCAGCAGAAGAATGCCGATCACGTGTTCGGCGAGCAGCAGAGCCATGCGGCGCACCAAAGCTGAAAACGGCCGCGCGCCATCGCGCGGAACCGGATCCCTCAGGCGGGATCATCTCATAGAGGATAAGTGTCATGAAAATTCGAACGACACGGCCTAGTAACAAGCACGGCACGCTCGTTTTGAGCGCCGCGCTGGCGATACTCATCGGCGGACTGACGTCGGTACCCGCACGCGCCGACGGTGACGACGGCCGGGGCCGCAACGTGCAGCAAGCCTATAACGACAGGGCACGGCATCCGGTTCGCCATGTTCGCCACGTGGATAATCGTTACGAGGCGCCGCGCTATGTCTACGCTCCGCCGCCGGTCTACTACGTATCGCCCCCGCAACGACCGGCAATCGATTTGATCTTTCCGCTCAATTTCCGTTGAACACCGAACGCAGATCTTGTGCGAATGCATAAGGTCTGCGTCGGCGCGCCGAGCGATGCCGCCTCCGGCAATTCGCCGGCAAAGGTTGGTGCACAATGACGCGGGTGCCGCTAAACCTTCGCTTTCGCGCGGTCTCGATGGAGCTAGCCGCCTATTTGGACGCGCACACCGTTGAGATGCATATCCTCACCGACACCGGCCAAAGCATCGCTGTCGTTTGTCCGCGCGATTCCATCTTCGTCATTCAAAAACACATCGGAGAAATGCGCGCCGCTTGTCCCGAGATCGCGACCTGGAGGGAGGACGACCGTTCCAAGTTGAGCAAAACCACCGACCTTCGAGTATTCGAGCCGCGCTAACGCACTATGCAACAACGGAGTAGCACATGAACAATCCCATCAAGATGAGCCTCGTCGTCATTGGCTTGGCTTTAGGTGCCTCGCTCGCGGCCTGTGCGCCGACGCGGACGAGCGAGAGCACGGGCGCCTATGTCGACGACGCGTCCATCACCACCAAGGTCAAGGCGGCTGTTTTGGCCGATACCGGGCTGAAAGTGTTCGAGATCCATGTCGCCACCGAGAACGACGTCGTGCAGTTGAGCGGCTTCGTCGATTCATCGTCGACGGTCGATCGCGCGAGCGACGTGGCCCGCCGCGTCGCCGGAGTTCGCGGCGTCCGAAACGATTTGGTTGTGCGATAGCCGCCGCTTCGCACGTTTTCGCGATGCGAGCGCGAGATCGGGCATTTGTGGAGCGATGCTGATCGCGGGCTTGGTTCTCGACGTGATAACCGAGCCCAGCACCAATGGAGACCGCTTGCCGGGCTTGATTCGGTGTCCTTTCGATTCGGTGCCATGCTACTTCCAATTTGGAGGCGATCGGCGACCCCACTGGTTGCGTCTCCGTTGCGCCGATCGACGGATATACCGAGTCGCTGAACATGGATCGTATGCTTGCTCCCCATTTTTCTCGCTGAAAGCGAATGACATGGACGGGGAGATGCGCCGGGGCCAGTATCCTGGGTTGGAAAGGCCATCCCAATATTGACTAATTTTGTCGCTCGCGCCTTCCGGCGCGGTAACGCAATTTTTCCCAATCCTCCCGAGGAGCCCATCAGGGCCGAGCTCTTCAGCGTTGAGCGGCTCGAGCAACATGGCGAAAGTCTCGCCGCCGCGCAGCACATCGCGCCGACGCTATTCTCGGACCGACGCTTGACGCGGCGTCTTCGGGACAATGACAGGGTGTTGCGCACGGCCTATCGGGCAATTGCGTTGGCAGTCTATGAGGAACGCAGCATAACGCCGGCCGCCGATTGGCTGGTCGATAATTTTTACGTGGTTGACGAGCAGGTCTACGAGATTCAGCGCGATTTGCCGATCGGCTTCTATCGGCAACTGCCCAAATTGGCCGATGGGCCGCTCAAGGCATATCCGCGCGTCTTCGGGGTGGCATGGGCTTTTGTCGCGCATACCGACAGCCGTTTCGACCCGCAAATGCTGTGCAGCTTCATTCGTGCCTACCAGCGTGTCGAGCCCCTGACAATTGGCGAGCTTTGGGCGGTCGCGATCACTCTGCGGGTTGTGCTCGTGGAAAATCTTCGACGGCTGGCGGAAGGCATCGTTGCAAGACGCGCCGCGCGCGAGGTCGCTGATACCCTGGCGAACCGATTGCTGGGGATCGGTGCCCAAGAAGCCGAGCCCGCCGACATCGTCCTGGCACATCTCGATGGTACTGTCCTGCCGGCGGCGTTCGCCGTTCAGTTGGTTCAAAGGCTGCGGGATCAGGATCCGACGGTCATGCCGGCGCTCCGCTGGTTGGACAAGCGTTTGGAGGCCCAAGGCAAGACGGCCGACGATATCGTCCAAGAGGAGCATCAGCGACAGGGCGCGACCAATGTAACGGTTCGTAACGTCATCACCAGCATGCGCTTGATGTCCGGTATCGATTGGAAAGAGCTGTTCGAAAGCGTCAGTCTTGTCGACGGCGTCTTGCGTGGCGAGAGCGATTTTGCCGCGTTGGATTTCTCGACACGCGATCTCTATCGGCGCGCGATCGAAGAGCTGGCGAGAGGCTCGACCCATTCCGAGATCGAGGTTGCACGGCTCGCTTTGGGCGCAGCACAAGAAGCAGGCCGTGTCTCGGGCAAAGAGGCCGACGCCGCGCGACGGCAGGACCCCGGATATTACCTCATCGGCAAGGGACGCCCCGCATTCGAGCGCGACTTGAGATTTCGCGTCCCCGTCCGCGGATGGCTCGCGCGTGCAAACGCGCTGGCCGGGATTTCGGGCTATCTCGCGATTATCGCGACTGTGGTCATCGCCCTTATTGCATTTCTGCTCAGTCGGATAACGGTACCCGGCGGTTACGCAGTCCTTTCCGGATTTGCATTGCTCGCTCTATTGCCGAGCATCGATGCCGCGGTTGCGCTGGTTAACAACTATGTCATCCGCCGCTTCGGCGCGATCATTCTTCCGGGCCTAGAGCTCGCGGATGGAGTGCCATCGCATCTGCGCACGCTGGTCGTCATTCCCACAATGCTGACGTCGCGTGCGGTGATCGCCGAGCAAGTCGAAAGCCTGTTGGTCCACCATCTGGCGAATGTCGATGACAATCTATGCTTTGCGCTGCTTTCCGATTGGATGGATGCTCCTACCGAGCATACGCCGGATGATGCCGATCTTCTCGATGCGGCTGTCGCGGGAATAGCCGGGCTTAATCAACTCCGCAGTGCGACGACGCAAGGCGACCGTTTTTTCCTGGTGCACCGCCGCCGCGTCTGGGACGAGACACAGCAAAACTGGATGGGTTGGGAGCGCAAGAGGGGAAAGCTGCACGAGCTCAATCGCCTCTTGCGCGGGGCAACCGATACGACGTTCGTGTCGATCGACAATCATTCGTCGGCCATACCGGCGGGCATCCGCTACATCATCACGCTCGATGCCGATACGAGGCTGCCGCGCGGTGGCGCCAAGAGACTGATCGGCAAGATGGCTCATCCGCTGAACCGTCCGGTTCTCGATCCGGATGCTCGATGGGTGATGGACGGACATGCTGTGCTGCAGCCGCGCGTTTCGCCGTCGATGCCGATCGGCCACGAGGGCTCGTTTTACCAACGCGTCTTCTCGAATGCGAGCGGGCTGGATCCCTACGCGTTTGCCGTTTCCGACGTTTATCAGGATCTATTCGGCGAGGGGTCTTATTCCGGTAAAGGTATCTACGATATCGATTTCTTCGAAGCGGCCCTCCAAGCACGCATCCCGCCGGATAGGGTCCTCAGCCACGATCTGCTCGAGGGCATCTTCGCGCGCGCCGGATTGGTTTCCGATATCGAGGTCGTCGAGGAATTTCCGTCGCGCTACGACGTCGCCGCGGCGCGTCAGCATCGCTGGACTCGCGGCGACTGGCAGCTGCTGCCGTGGATTTTCGGGCGCCGCCGGCCGACGAATGAAAAATCGCATCACCCGGCGATGCCCGCGATCGGCCGCTGGAAGATGATCGATAATTTGCGCCGCTCGCTCTCGCCACCAGCGGCGTTTGTCGCTTTGCTGGCGGGGTGGACGCTGCCCCTCGCCGCGGCGGGAGTCTGGAGCAGCTTTGTGCTGCTTGCGGTCGCGGCACCTGCGCTGCTCCCTTTCGTCATCGGCATCGTGCCTCGAACCGCCGGAATTTCGCGATGGTCACGGGTGCGTGCGATCGCCTTGGACATCAAGGCTGCGTCGCTGCAGGTCGCGCTGGCCATCGCGTTGCTGCCGCATCAGGCCTGGTTGGTCACCGACGCCATCGTACGAACATTGTTTCGGCTGTTCGTGTCGCATCGAATGTTGCTCGAATGGATTACGGCAGCGCAGGCCAAAATCGGTCCGCGGCTCGATCTCTTTGGATTCTATCGGCAAATGGCCGGCGCCATCGCGCTCGCTTGTGGAACAATGTTCCTCGTCGCCTGGGCTCGGCCGAGTTCATGGCCGCTCGCGCTGCCGTTCGTCGCAGTTTGGTTGTTGTCGCCGGCGATCGCGCGTTGGGTCAGCCTGCCGCCGGCCGCGTCGATCGGAGAACGGCTGGCCGATCCGCAGCGACAGATGTTGCGTTCGATCGCGCGCCGGACCTGGCGCTTTTTCGATACCTTCGTGACGCCGGCCGATCACATGCTTCCGCCGGATAATTTCCAGGAAGATCCCGCGCCGGTGCTGGCGCATCGGACGTCGCCGACCAATCTCGGCCTCTATCTTTTATCGGTGGTGGCGGCACGAGATTTCGGTTGGATCGGAACGGTCGAAACGACGACGCGTCTCGAGGCAACCCTCGAGTCGATGAACGCACTCGAGCGCTTCCACGGCCATTTCTACAATTGGTACGGCACGCTCGATCTACGTCCGCTCGAGCCGAAATACATCTCGTCGGTCGATAGCGGGAATCTCGCAGGACATTTGATCGCTCTTTGGAATGCGTGCGCCGAAATGGCGACGCATTCCGTGATGGGACCACAATGCCTCCGCGGCATCGCAGACGCGCTCGATCTGATGCGTCGGTCGCCATCCGCGGTTACCGACGAGTCCGAAGCGTTGCTCCGAAAGCCGATGAGCGAGGCGCTCGATGTTTTGTCTGCCTTGCTTCGAGATCCTCCCACGACCGCGACGCGTATAGCGAGGCGGTTGAACGCTCTCGCGGCGGCAGCGCAGACCGTGGCCGATCGTACGCGGACTCTGTTGGACAGCCGCGGCGAGGGCATTGCTGCCGGCGATGAGTTGCTGGTCTGGGCGAAGGCGATCGACGCCACAATTCGCAGCCATCAGGAAGATCTCGATCTCCTGATGCCTTGGGCCACGCTCCTTGCTCATGAGAGCGCCGCGATTGCTTCCGAAGGGCCGTCGCTTGCCGATGCAAAGCTCGACATTCTGTTCGCCGGTATGCCGACCCTGGCTGATTTGCCGCGCCTCTGCGAGGCGGCAGTCGCCGTCCTGACACGGCCACAAACGGAAGGGGCAAGCCCCGGTTCATCGCCTCACGATGCTCTGATCGATGCATTCAAGCGGTCGGCGCATGCCGCTGCATCATTGACAGCCCGTCTCGCCGCTTTGGGCGAACTTGCCCGGCGGATGTTCTTTCCGATGGAATTCGATTTTCTCTTCGATCGCAAGCGCGAGCTGCTGTCGATTGGATATCAAGTCGCCGAGGGGTGTCTCGATCCCAGCTATTACGATCTGCTCGCTTCCGAAGCCCGTCTCGCGAGTTTCGTTGCGATCGCCAAAGGCGACATACCCACACGGCATTGGTTTCGGCTGGGGCGCGCCCTGGCACCGGTCGGCACCCGGTCGGCGCTGGTTTCTTGGTCCGGGTCGATGTTCGAATATCTCATGCCCTCTTTGGTGATGCGCGCAGCCGCCGGCAGCTTGCTCGAACAGACGAGCCGCCAAGTAGTGCAACGGCAAATCGGTTACGGCGCCGCGCGCCGCGTGCCTTGGGGCGTTTCGGAATCGGCTTTCAATGCGCGCGATCTCGAGCTCACTTATCAGTATTCGAGCTTTGGCATTCCCGATTTGGGCCTCAAACGCGGGCTGGGCGACAACATCGTTGTCGCGCCTTACGCGACGGCGCTGGCGGCGATGGTCGATCCGGCGGCCGCCCTGCAAAACTTCGGGCGTTTGGCCCGGATCGGTGGCAAGGGACCGTATGGCTTCTATGACGCCCTCGATTACACCAAAACGCGGCTTCCCGAGGGCGCGGATGTCGCCATCGTTCACGCCTATATGGCGCATCACCAGGGAATGAGCGTGATCGCGATTGCCGATACGCTTCATGGCGGGGCGATGCGCGCGCGCTTTCATGCCGAACCGATCATCCGGGCAACGGAGCTTCTGCTCCAGGAGCGGATGCCAAGCGATGTAGCAATATTCCGACCGCGAATAGCACCGATGGAAGGCGGTATGGTCGAGTCGGTATCGGCGACGCAACGCCGCTTTACGTCGCCGCACGACCTCACCCCGCGCACGCATCTGCTGTCGAACGGACGATATTCGGTGATGGTGACCGCGGCGGGATCGGGATACAGCCGGTGGGGCAATTTTGCGATCACGCGATGGCGCGAGGATGTCACCTGCGACGGTTGGGGGACCTACATCTTCCTTCGCGAGACGTCCGGCGGCGCGCTCTGGTCGGCGGGCTATCAGCCGAGCGGCGCCGCGCCCGATCTGTACAATGTCGCGTTCTCGGAAGGCCGCGCCGAAATCGTGCGGCACGATGAGGTATTCACGACGACGTTGGAAGTGTTGGTCTCGTCGGAAGACGATGCCGAAGTCCGCCGCGTCTCGCTCACCAATCTGGGAAGCCATGTTCGAGAGATCGAGCTGACATCCTACGCCGAGCTCGTGTTGGCGCCGCAGGCCGATGACGATGCGCACCCGGCCTTCTCCAAACTGTTCGTCGAGACCGAGTTCGTCGCCGAGGTCGGTGCGATCCTCGCGACGCGTCGGCCGCGGTCGCCCGGCGAGGCCCGAATCTGGGTGGCGCATCTTGCCGTTGTGGAAGGCGAGACCGTGGGTGAGGTGCAATTCGAGACCGATCGCGCTCGCTTCCTCGGTCGCGGCCGCGGAATTCGCCGGCCGCTTTCGATGGTTGGCCGTACACCGCTCTCGAATACCGCCGGCACGGTGCTCGATCCCGTCATCAGCCTTCGCCGCCGCGTTCGAATCCAGCCGCAAGCGACGGCGCGCGTCGCGTTCTGGACCTTGGTCGCATCGTCGCGCAGCGAAGCGCTCGATCTCGTCGACAAGCACCACGAGGCCATGGCGTTCGAGCGCGCCGGCATGCTGTCTTGGACTCAAGCGCAAGTGCAGCTCCATCATCTGGGGATCACGGCCGGCCAAGCGCATGTCTTTCAACGTCTCGCCAATCGCGTACTGTACGCGGACCCGACGCTGCGACCGCCTTCCGACACGCTCAAGCGGGGCGGGGGAGCAGCGCCGATGCTCTGGCCGCACGGTATATCGGGCGACCTGCCGATCGTCTTGGTCCGCATCGACGAAGTCGCGGATATCGATATCGTCCGGCAATTGCTGCTCGCGCACGAATATTGGCGGATGAAGCTTTTGTCGGTCGATCTCGTGATCTTGAACGATCGGTCGGCCTCCTATGTTCAGGATCTTCAAATTGCTCTCGAGGCACTCGTTCGCGCGGTTCAGTCAAGACCGACCGTCGTCGGAGACGGCATAAAGGGTGCCGTCTTTATCTTGCGAAGCGATCGGGTCACGCCGGAGCTGCGCCAAGTTCTTCACACCGCGGCCCGCGTCGTGCTCGTCGCGTCGCGCGGAAGTTTGGACGTCCAAGTGACGCGCGTGGCCGAGCCGCAACCGGCTGTCGCGCCGCCGGGACGCTCGGCCGTGAACCCGGCACCGCGACCGTCGCCGCCGCAACCGGGGCTGGAGTTTTTCAACGGGCTGGGCGGTTTCGCCGATAACGGGCGGGAATACCGGACGGTTTTGGAGGCAGGGCAGTCGACGCCGGCGCCCTGGATCAACGTCGTCTGCAATCGTTCTTTCGGCTTTCAATGCTCGGCCGACGGCAGCGGCTATACGTGGTCGCTCAATAGCCAGCAGAATCACCTTACCCCGTGGAGCAACGATCCGGTGACCGATGTGCCGGGCGAGGTGCTCTATCTTCGCGATGAGGATAACGGCGATTTATGGGGGCCGACCGCGCTTCCGATTTGCGTGAGCGAATCCTCCTATGTGGCGCGGCACGGCCGCGGCCATAGCCGCTTCGAGCATACCTCTCACGGTGTTTCGCTCGAGCTCCTGCAATACGTGCCGCTCGATGATTCGATCAAGATATCGCGGCTCAAGATCATAAACCTGTCGGGACGCGCGCGGCATCTTTCCGTTACCGCCTATGTCGAGTGGGTCCTGGGCGCTTCCCGTGGCGCCTCCGCCCCGTTCATCGTCACCGAGATCGATGCGGCAACCGGTGCGATGTTTGCGCGCAATCCCTGGAATGCCGACTTCGGGCAACGCGTCGCGCTCATCGATCTTGCCGGAAAGCAGATGTCCTGGACCGGCGACCGGACCGTCTTCCTCGGCCGCAACGGCACACTCGATCAGCCGGTTGCCCTCGCCGGCGCGACGCCGCTCTCGAAACGCACCGGCGCCGGCCTCGATCCCTGTGGCGCGCTGCAGACGCGGCTCGACGTAAAGGCGAACGGTTCTGCCGAAATCGTTTTCCTGCTAGGCGAAGCTGCCACAGCGGTCGAAGCGCAATCGTTGGTAAAAAAATATCGGACCGCCGATCTCGACGCGGTGCTTGCTGCGGTTGTCGATTTCTGGGACGAGACGCTTGGCGCGGTTCAGGTGACGACGCCGGATCGTGCGACGGATATCCTGTTGAACGGCTGGCTGCTTTACCAGACGCTCGCGTGCCGCGTCTGGGCGCGCGCTGCCTTTTATCAAGCCAGCGGCGCTTACGGTTTTCGCGACCAGCTCCAAGACGGGATGGCGCTGTGTATTGCAAGGCCAGAGGTGGCGCGCGAGCACCTCCTGCGCGCTGCGGCCCGACAGTTCCTCGCCGGCGACGTGCAGCATTGGTGGCTGCCGGAATCGGGGAAAGGCATTCGCACCCGCGTGGCCGACGATCCGATCTGGCTGGCTTATGTCGTCGCCCATTATATCGCCGTGACGGGCGATCTCGCCGTGCTGGATGAAAAGGTGCCCTTCCTCGAAGGCCCGGGGTTGCGTGAGGGCGAGGTCGATGCGTTCTTTCAGCCGACGCCGTCCGACAAGCAAGCCACCCTGTTCGAACACTGCGCCCGCAGCCTCGACCATAGTCTCGCGGTCGGCAGCCATGGCTTGCCGTTGATGGGCACCGGCGACTGGAATGACGGCATGAATCGCGTCGGCGATCAGGGAAAGGGCGAAAGCATCTGGCTGGGCTGGTTTCTTCATGCGGCGCTCACCGGCTTTGCGCCGCTCGCGGATAGCCGCAATGAAGTAGCCCGTGCCGACGCTTGGCGGAGCCACGCGATTGCGCTGCAAGGATCTCCTCGCGCGAGGGTTGGGACGGAGCGTGGTATCGCCGTGCCTATTTCGATGACGGCACGCCGCTTGGCTCAGCCACGAACGACGAATGCCGCATCGATTCGATCGCCCAATCATGGAGCGTAATCTCGGGCGCCGCCGATCCCGTTCGCGCGGCGCAAGCGATGGCCGCGGTCGAGCAACAGCTTGTCCGCCGCGATGATGCCATAGCGTTGCTCTTCGCCCCGCCCTTCGACCAGACCCAACACGACCCCGGCTATATCAAAGGGTATCCGCCGGGCATTCGCGAGAATGGCGGTCAGTACACGCATGGCGCCCTTTGGTCGGTAATCGCTTTTGCCATGTTGGGCGAGGGCGACAAGGCAGGAGAGCTGTTCTCGATGCTGAACCCGATCAACCACGCCCGCACGCCCGACGCGGTACAGCGCTACAAGGTAGAGCCCTATGTCGCCTGCGCCGACGTCTATTCCATGCCGCCCCATGTCGGGCGCGGCGGATGGACCTGGTACACCGGCTCGGCCGGATGGATGTACCGGGCCGGTCTCGAATGGATTCTGGGATTTCGGCTGCAAGGACCGTCGTTTCTAATGGATCCGTGCATACCGAAGACATGGCCGGGCTTCAGCTTGAGCTTCCGATATCGCTCCAGCCGCTACGATATCGCCGTCTCGAATCCCGACGGTGTCAGCCGCGGCGTCGTCCGCGCCGAGCCTCGACGGGATCGCGCTGCCGGGAAACGAGGCGCGTGTTCCCTTGACGGATGATGGCGCGACCCATCGTGTGCGCGTGTTGCTCGGATGAATGCGTGCTGCGTCATGAGACGAGGAACGTGATGCCGGAGGATAGAAGCCCTTTGGCGGGCAAGCCGCTCGAGCCGTCGATGCTGGTCAATATCGCCCGACTGGTGACGGCGTATTTCGCCGGCAAGCCGGACCCGAAAATTCCGTTGCAGCGTGTGGCATTCGGCACCTCGGGCCATCGCGGCTCGGCGTTCGACAATGCCTTTAACGAGGCGCACATCCTCGCGATCAGCCAAGCGATCTGTCATCACCGCAGCCAACGCGGCATCACCGGACCCTTGTTCATCGGCATCGATACCCACGCGTTGTCCGAGCCTGCTCTGGCCAGTGCAATGGAGGTCTTTGCCGCGAATGATGTCGATCTACGGATCGACGCGCAGGGTGGCTACACGCCGACGCCGGTCATCTCGCATGCCATCCTGACCTACAATAAAAATCGTACCAGCGGCCTCGCCGATGGAGTTGTCATCACCCCGTCGCACAATCCGCCTCAGGATGGCGGCTACAAATACAATCCGCCGAATGGCGGCCCGGCCGACACCGACGTGACGAATTGGATTCAAGACACCGCCAACGCGCTGCTCGAGCAGGATCTCGCCGGCCTGCGTCGCATTCCGTACGAGCGCGCCCGTCAATCGGCCTGGATCCACCGCTATGATTATATCGGTCCCTACGTCGAGGATCTCGCGCGGGTCATCGACATGGATGCGATCCGCTCTTCTGGAGTGAAAATCGGGATCGACCCGCTGGGCGGCGCGAGCGTCCATCTTTGGCGACCGATCATCGAGCGCTATCGCATCGCGGCTTCGGTCGTGAACGATGCGGTCGACCCGACCTTTCGCTTCATGACCGCCGATTGGGACGGCAAGATACGCATGGATTGCTCGTCGCCCTACGCCATGACGCGGCTGATCGACATGCGCGACCGCTTCGATGTCGCTTTCGCCAACGATACCGATGCGGACCGGCATGGCATCGTCACGCGGTCGAACGGACTGATGAATCCCAACCACTATCTCGCGGCCGCGATCTCTTATCTCTACGGCCATCGTCCGGGATGGAGTAACGATGCTGCCATCGGCAAGACGATGGTGAGCAGCGGCATCATCGATCGCGTTGCCGCGAAGCAGGGACGCAAGCTGGTTGAAGTGCCGGTCGGGTTCAAATGGTTTGTCGACGGTTTAATGCACAGCTCGCTTGGCTTTGCCGGGGAGGAGAGCGCCGGCGCGACGTTCCTCCGTCGCGATGGGACGCCTTGGACCACGGACAAGGATGGCATCATCCTGGGGCTGCTGGCCGCCGAAATGACCGCGCAAACCAAGCGCGATCCCGGCGAATCCTATGATCGCCTGACCTCCGAGTTAGGGCGCCCGTTCTACGCGCGGATCGATGCCCCCGCGACGAGCGACCAAAAAAGGCGGTTGGCGAAGCTCACGCCCGATGACCTTCTTATATCGGACCTTGCGGGCGAGCCGATTGCGGCGAAGCTTACGACGGCGCCGGGCAACGGCGCGCCATTTGGCGGCGTCAAGGTGACGGCCAAAAGCGGATGGTTCGCAGCGCGGCCATCCGGCACCGAGGAGGTCTATAAGATCTATGCCGAGAGCTTCCGAAGCGACGACCATTTGCGCGAGATCCAGCAAACGGCAACAACGGCTATCGCCGCAGTGTTTGCGGCCGGTCCGAACTGACATCGAGAGATGCGGTCGACCATGGCCGACACGAATAAGGAGATTACAGTGACAAATTTCGTCTCAGTATCGAGGCTCTCGGCAGGCGGGGACGGGCCGAGCCTTTGATTGACCGCTTGAGACGGAAGATTCGCTTCGAACTCGACGCGCATAAATGGATTTCAAAGCAAGACGGTCGGTTGGATACAACGGCGGCAAAAGGTGAAGGCGTCACTCCAGATCGGAACGATAATGGGTACGCCACGTCCAACCGTGGTCAAGCGCCTGGCGCTGTGATCCCGCGGCGCGATGCGCAATGCCATACGTCTGAGAGGCTCGTTGGCCTCGGGCTGATGGACATTGCGGAGGGCGATGTGCTAGGGGGCAAAATGCCAAGTCGCAAGGGTCCTCGGCGTCAACGGTCGCCTTTCCCGGATCGCCAGCTCATCGCGAAGGCTGAGGGCCGGTTCGCTAAAGCGGACAAGCAACGCGCGAGCATCAAAGCTGATCCGAAAAAGGCGGTGAAGCTCGAGCAGGAGCGCCTCGGCCGCGTCAGAAGCGCAAAAAAGTCGATTAACCGAGCGTCGAGGTGAGAATGGCATTGCCGATAGGAAAGACACTAAGAGGCTGGGGTGTGATCCGTCCTTCCCCCTACCACTTCGTTGGCCTTTACCGCACTAAGTCGGAAGCGGCTGAAAAGGCAGTTGCGATGGGGCCTGAATATCTTGTGAGCTATGGCGCCCAAGAAGCGGAAACAGAGAATTTTTTCGCGGCCGAATAAGCCAACATTCGGAAGCTTGGTAGGCACGCAAACAATAGATAAATGTCGCTAAGCGAATGGCGGTAGCCGTACCAAAGACCTAGGCACAGCCAAACGAGCTACGCGCCCATGAGGATAGCTTTGAGGCGGCCGCTGACGAAAAAATCTCGTAGCCCGCCAGCTTGAAACTCGTACCACTCTGTTAAGCGCGTTTCCCCGCGGCTCTCAGCAGCGGCTACATCGCCAGCCGGCTTAAAATCATGTGACTTGCGCCGGAAAATGGTCCGGGGTGAACGGCTTTCCGAATCATCGGCCGCGATGATATGGGACGTCGCTCCTTCACATCGCCAAAAATCGAGCCGCGACGATCGGTTCGGCGGCCGATTATCCGCTCTCGCAACGATTAGGAGACCGTCGCGAATGAGTGCCCATTGAGTGCCCGAGGACGATCTATTCGGCGGCTTCTGAATTAACTTTCTGATTTTTAATGGTTTCGAGCGCGTTCTCGACATGGCGCGAGAAGACGTAGTCGGCCGGCCGCTGCTTATCGAGCGAGATCTCCGGCACCATCTCGCCGTCGGTCTTGACGCCGCGCAGCGCGACGCCCAGCGCCTTCAGCGGATGCTTGGTCGCATCGATCACGGCGGTCGCCTCGTAGCCGCTATGGACCATGCAATCGGCGCATTTCTCGTAATTGCCGGTGCCGTATTTGTCCCAGTCGGTGGTCTCCATCAGCTCCTTGAAGGTCTTCGTATAGCCTTCGCCGACGAGGTAGCAGGGACGCTGCCAGCCGAAATAGGTGCGCGTCGGGTTGCCCCACGGCGTGCAGTGATAGTTCTGATTGCCGGCGAGGAAGTCGAGGAACAGGCCCGACTGCGAGAACGACCACTTCGTGCCGTTCTTGGCGCGGAAGATGCCGCGGAACAGCTCTTTGGTCTTCTTGCGGTTGAGGAAATGCGCCTGATCGGGCGCGCGCTCATAGGCATAGCCGGGCGAGACGGTGATGCCGTCGAGGCCCATCTCCATGACCGTGTCGAAGAAGCGCGCGACGCGCTCGGGATCGGCGCCGTCGAACAGGGTGCAGTTGATGTTGCAGCGGAAGCCGCGCGACTTCGCCAGCTTGATCGCCGCTGATCGCGCGCTCATAGACGCCGTCCTGGCAGACCGAGTGGTCGTGCATTTCCTTGTCGCCGTCGAGATGGATCGACCAGACGAAATAGGGATTCGGCTTGAAGCGATCGATCTTCTTCTCGAGCAGCAGCGCGTTGGTGCAGAGATAGACGAATTTCTTGCGCGCGATGATGCCTTCGACGATCTCCTCGATCTCGCGATGGAGCAGGGGCTCGCCGCCGGCGATCGAGACGACGGGCGCGCCGCATTCGTCGACCGCTTCGAGGCATTGCT
Organism: uncultured Alphaproteobacteria bacterium; assembly: GCA_963731145.1. Taxonomy (GTDB): domain Bacteria; phylum Pseudomonadota; class Alphaproteobacteria; order ATCC43930; family CGMCC-115725; genus CAIKMD01. The sequence continues at coordinate 1,150,462 of CAVSUX010000001.1, forward strand.
GCGACGCTGAGGCGCTGATTGAGGATCGGATCGGGATAATCGATCTTGCCGCAGCCGGCGCAAGCGAGGTTGCAGCGGAACAGCGGCTCGAGCATCAGCACGAGCGGATAGCGCTCGACGCCCATGAGGCGCTGCTTCGCGACATAGGCACCGACGCGAATCATTTGATGTAACGGAACGGCCACGGTCTTCTTCCTCTTCTAATCCGCGGACAGCTATTCGACCGGATCGGCGAGCTTCGCCGGCATCCGGAAACGCACATTCTCGGTGATCCCGGGCAAGGTTTCGAGCTCGATCGGCTCGATGCTTGGCCAGGCGATCGATCACCGCCTGCACCAGATCTTCCGGCGCCGACGCGCCGGCGGTGATGCCGACCGCTGTCGCGCCTTTGAGCCACGCCGGATCGAGCGCGTTGCGCGTCGGCGATGAGATAGGCCGGCACGCCTTGCTCGACGGCGATCTCTTTGAGACGATTCGAGTTGGAGCTGTTCGCCGCGCCGACCACGAGCACGACATCGACCTGCTTCGCCAGTTCGCGCACGGCGCGTTGGCGGTTCTGCGTGGCGTAGCAGATGTCCTTGGTGTCGGGCCCGACGATCGTCGGGAAGCGCGCCCGCAGCGCATCGATCACCGCCTTGGTGTCGTCGACCTAGAGCGTCGTCTGCGTGATGTAGGCGAGCTTGTTCGGGTCGCTGACCTTCAGGTTGGCGACCTCCTCGGCCTTCGAGATCAGATACACCTTGCCGTTGATCCGGCCCATCGTGCCTTCGATTTCGGGATGGCCGGCATGGCCGATCAGGACGATCTCGCGCCCCTGATTGGCGTAGCGCTGGCCTTCGCTGTGGACCTTGGAGACGAGCGGGCAGGTGGCGTCGATCACCGGCAGGTCGCGAGCCTCGGCCTCGTCCTCGACCGCGCTGGCGACGCCGTGGGCGCTGAAAATCGTGACGCTGCCCGGCGGGATTTCGGCCAGCTCGTCGACGAAATGCGCACCCTTGGCGCGCAGCCGCTCGACCACGTGCCGGTTGTGGACGATCTCGTGCCGGACATAGATCGGGGGGCCGTATTTCTCGATGGCGCGCTCGACGATCTCGATCGCGCGCTCGACGCCGGCGCAAAATCCTCGCGGTTGGGCCAAGACGACCCGCATTTCAAAACCTCTCTATTGGGCAGGGCGGCCCCCGCCGCACGGTCCTTGCTGCGATGCATTATACTGAGAAGCGCTCGCTCGGCCAGGGGCCAGTTTTTAACGTATATGGCGAAATTTCGGCATCCGCTTATAACCTTGCGTCACAGTGACCTAAATTGGTAAGCTGATCGGTTAGTGAGCAATCCGCACCGCCGAAACGCTTGAGCGGGAGATTTTGGCGGGGCCCAGCCGAAAAAAAAGGATCGTTCGTTGGCACAAGAACGTGAGGCCCCGGCGTCAGAAGCTGGCGATGCCGCATCGCACGCAGCAACCGCACGCCGCTTCTCGATCAGGTAAAGATTCCAGCCGACCTTCGCAAGCTGCCGGAAAGCGATTTGCCGCAGCTCGCCGAGGAGCTGCGGCAGGAGCTGATCGACGCCGTCTCGGTGACGGGCGGCCATCTCGGCGCCGGGCTCGGCGTGGTCGAGCTGACGGTGGCGCTGCACTACGTCTTCAACACCCCGGCCGACAAGGTGATCTGGGATGTCGGCCACCAGGCCTATCCCCATAAGATCCTGACCGGCCGGCGCGACCGGATTCGCACGTTGCGCCAGGGCGGCGGGCTGTCAGGCTTCACCAAGCGCTCGGAAAGCGAATACGACCCGTTCGGCGCGGCGCATAGCTCGACCTCGATCTCGGCCGGCGCTCGGCATGGCCGTGGCGCGCGATTTCAAGGGCGAGAAGAACGACGTCATCGCTGTGATCGGCGACGGCGCGATGAGCGCCGGCATGGCCTATGAGGCCATGAATAATGCAGGATCAATGGATTCGCGGCTGATCGTCATCCTCAACGATAACGACATGTCGATCGCGCCGCCGGTCGGCGCGATGAGCGCCTATCTCAGCCGGCTGCTGTCCTCGAAGCCCTATATGAGCCTGCGCCAGCTCGGCGCGGCGATGGCGCGGCGCTTCCCGCGCGGTCTCGCCAATGCGCTCGGCCGGGCCGAGGAATATGCCCGCGGCATGGTGGCCGGCGGCGGCACGCTCTTCGAAGAGCTCGGCTTCTACTATGTCGGCCCGATCGACGGCCACAATCTCGATCATCTGTTGCCGGTGCTGAAGAATCTCCGCGACAGCGATGATCGCGGCCCGGTGCTGGTGCATATCGTCACCCGCAAAGGCCATGGCTACGCGCCGGCCGAGCAGGCGGCGGACAAATATCATGGCGTCGTGAAGTTCGACGTCGCGACCGGCGCGCAGGTGAAGGCCAAGCCCGGCGCGCCGAACTATCAGAACGTCTTCGCCAAGGGACTCATCGCCGAAGCCGAGCACGACGACCGAATCGTCGCGATCACGGCCGCGATGCCCTCGGGCACGGGCCTCGACAAATTCGCCGAGCGCTTCCCGACTCGCTGCTTCGATGTCGGCATCGCCGAGCAGCATGCGGTGACCTTTGCCGCCGGTCTCGCTTGCGAAGGCATGCGGCCTTTCGCCGCGATCTATTCGACCTTCCTGCAGCGCGGCTACGACCAGGTCGTGCACGATGTCGCGATCCAGAAATTGCCCGTCCGATTCGCGATGGATCGCGCGGGACTCGTGGGCGCCGATGGCCAGACCCATGCCGGCTCCTTCGATCTGAGCTATCTCGGCTGCCTGCCGGGTTTTGTGATCATGGCGGCGGCGGACGAGGCCGAGCTGATGCACATGGTCGCGACGGCGGCCGCGATCGATGACGGCCCCTCCGGCGATCCGCTATCCGCGCGGCGAAGGCATCGGCGTGCCTCTACCGGCGCGCGGCGATGTCCTGCCGATCGGCAAGGGCCGCGTGCTGCGCGAAGGCACCGCGATCGCGATCCTGAGCCTCGGCACGCGTCTGCAAGAGGCGATGAAGGCGGCGGACGAGCTCGGCGGCTACGGCCTTTCGACCACGGTTGCCGATGCACGCTTTGCCAAGCCGCTCGACACGCAGCTCATCGAGCGTCTGGCGCGTGAGCACGAGGTGCTGATCACGATCGAAGAGAATGCGATCGGCGGCTTCTCGAGCCAGGTGCTGCATCGCCTCGCGACCGCCGGCCTGCTCGATAGCGGTCTGAAGGTTCGGCCGATGATCCTGCCGGATTGCTTCATCGAGCACGATTCGCCGAACGCGCAATACGAGCAGGCCGGGCTCAACGCCCGCCACATCACGCAGACGGCGCTCAGCGCGCTCGGCCATGTGATCGCGGAGCGCTCCGTCCGCGCCTGATCGCTGCGGCCGTGTCTTAATTCGGCTTCGCTGCTCGACGGGCTTTGCGGTCTCGTCGAAATTCACGCCTTCGACCGACGACGCGATCATCCTCGATCGCGAGATCGATCGTGGCTTTCGCCGCCGACGGACAGCAGCTCGACTGGCTGCGTGTGACCGTCGCGACGCCTGCATTTTGCGTAATCGGCGCATCGATGGGGGCGATAGATCGAGTCCATCGGGCAGGCGCGATTGCAGCGTGCTCGAGCCAGCTTCGGTCGTCGATATCTGCAAGCGAGTCCTGGTTGAAGACGATAGAGCGCCGCCGCATCCTCGCCATTGCTCGCCTGATTCCCCCGATGACCAGCAAGCGTGCCGGCGGGCGAGGCGATCATCTGCGGCGCGCGGAAGCGTCGCAGCTTCGCTGATAAGCAACGGCAAGCGGCAGCCAAGCATCGGCGCGGTCCGGCAATCGCGGCGAGAACGATCACGCGCGCTATGCGCGGATGTTGCGGGTAGATCTGCCGCTGATAGCGCAGCGACGATGTCGCCTTCGATCGGCGCGTGAGGCGGCAACAGCGCAGTCCGTCGGTATGCGGATACATCGGCAACGCGATGCAGGACGTGGCGAGGCTCGTACCGGGACGCTGTGACGCAGCTTGGCGCCAGAGCTGCGTCTCCTGGCGAAGCGCGTCGCCGCGTTGGCGATAGGTTTCGACGATCTTTGCGTTGTCGATCGGTGCGTGCTGTTGGGCGAACCAATTGTAGGGGAGAATCTCGGCGGCGAACCAAGCGCGCTCTTCCTCGCGCAGCGCGGACTTATCGAGGCTGGCGGTGAGGGCCGTGTCGTAGATTTCGTTTTCTTCGGCATCGGCGGCGCGCAGCACCGCGTCGCCGCAGATGAGACGCGCCAGCGGTATCGATGGGCGCTGGCAATCGAATGTCTCGGCCTCGGCCCGCATCGTGCCGAGCAGCAACAGCAGCAAGGATTGCGACCAAGTAGCTTTCACGAACCCTCCTCCGAACCTGCCGCAGCATAGGCGGCTCGAAACTTGCTAAAGCTAGGACCCGAACGGGAGCGAGCGTGGCAAGCGAGAAGAAGCGTCTGGATGTGCTGCTGGTCGAGCGCGGCCTCGTCGAGACGCGCGCCAAGGCGCAGGCGCTGATCCTCGCCGGCGTGGTGTTCAGCGGCGACCGAAGAAGCTCGACAAGGCGGGCACCGCCTATGCCGAAGACACGCCGCTCGAGGTCAAAGCGCGCGATCATCCCTGGGTTTCGCGCGGCGGCATCAAGCTCGCGCATGCGCTTGAGCATTTCGCCATCGATGTCGCCGGTTTCGTCGCGCTCGATGTCGGCGCATCGACCGGCGGCTTCACCGATGTGCTGCTGCAGAAAGGCGCGGTGCGGGTCTATGCCGTCGATGTTGGTCATGGCCAACTGGCCTGGAAGCTGCGCCAGGATCCGCGCGTCGTCGTGCTGGAGCGCGTCAATGCGCGCTATCTCACCGCCGAGCAGGTGCCCGAGCCGCTCGATATCGTCGTTTGCGATGCCAGCTTCATCGGTCTCGAGACCGTGCTGCCGGCGGCGCTCGGCTTGGCGAAGCCGCAGGCGCGGCTCGTCGCGCTGATCAAGCCGCAATTCGAGGTCGGGCCGGATCGGGTCGGCAAGGGCGGGGTGGTGCGCGATCCGGCGCTGCATCAGGAGGTATGCGAGCGAATCGCCGCCTGGCTCACCGGGCGCATGGCTGGGACGTCGCTCGGGATCGTCGAAAGCCCGATCCGGGGCCCAGAAGGGAATGTCGAGTTCCTCGTCTATGCCCGGCGCCGTTGACGGCGGGCGGGCGGAGGAATAGCGTCTCACCCACGAAAACCTAGGGGATGGAGCGCCATAATGGCCCGTATTCGTCACATCGCGATTTTTTCGGACGATCCTGCCAACCTTGCCGAATTCTATGCCGACGTCTTCGGCATGAAGGTCAACGGCAAGAGCAACCAGGGCGCGGTTTGGATGACCGACGGCTATATGGACATCGCGCTGCTGCCGCGCCGTAACAACGAACTGGCGCCGCAGGGCCTGCATCATTTCGGCGTCACCATCGATGCCGACGAGAAGGACCACGTCTACGACCGCCTCAAGGAGCGCGGCCACAAGCTGATGACGCCGCCGCCCGGCCGTCCCTATGTCGAGGACGCGGTAAAGGACGCCGACGGCAACAAGTTCGATATCTCGACCTCGCAGGTGAAGGGCGACGGCAAGGATGTCGCGCTCAAGGACGAGCAGCGGGTCAAGGAGTTGGAAAAGGCCTGATCGCCTCTTTCCTCTGGATGAAGAAAAAGCCGGGCGCGAGCCCGGCTTTTTTGCGTGCCGGCGCCGCTTATTCGGCGGCGGGCGCGGGCGTAAGCGTCGCCGATCCGGTCGCTTGCGGCTGGCTGTAGCTCTTCACATAGAGCCGGCCGAGCAGGACCGACGTGCCCATCAGCACGACATAGGGCAGCGTCAGCCCGTAGAGCACCCATTGCAGCGGGATCTGCGCCGAGAAGAGATTGCCGACGACGATCGGTCCGATGATCGACGACATCCGACCCATCGCCGACGCCCAGCCGATGCCGTTGCTGCGCATACGCGTCGGATAGAACAGCGCCACCGTGCCATTGAGGGAGGTATGCGTGCCCGAGCAGAAGGAATGCGCGATGATCGCCGCGGCCATGATCGCAAGCTGCGGCACGCCGGGCGTGCCAAGGGTGATGATCGCGGCAATGGCGACGATCGCCGAGACGACGCTCGCCATCGGCCCGATCTTGTCGAGCGGCCGCATCAGGCAGATCGCGACGAGGATGCCGCCGGCATTCGCATAAGAGACAGTGGTGAGAGCGTCGTAACGGCGAGAGGCCGACATCCTGCAGCACGACCGCCATCCAATTGGCGAGGGTGATGTAGGTGAGGCCTTCGACGAAATACGCGATCCAGAGCAGCATCGTCGCAAGCCGTTGCTTTGCCGCGGAAGAGCTCGCGCGACCACCAAGCCCTTTGGCTTCTCCTCGCGCGGCACGATGAAGCGCGTCTCCGGCGCGAAGACACGAATTCGGCGCGAAGCGCTGCGCGCGGCGCCGCAACTCGGCCGATTCCGGCTTATGCAAGGCCAGGAATTGCAGCGATTCCGGTAGGATGAAAATCAGCGCGGCGCTCAGCACGAGACCGCCGATACCGGCGACGTAGAAGACGACTTGCCAGCCGAATGTCGGAATGAGATGCGCGCCGACCTGGCCGACCATCGCGCCGCCGAGCGGGAAGCCGAACAGCGCCAGCATCGCAAAGCTCGCGCGATAATTCTTCGGCGCCGATTCGGCGAGCAGCGCCAGCGTTGTCGGCATCACACCGCCGAGGCCGATGCCGACGAGGAAGCGCAAATAGAGGATTTGATCGAGCGAGGTCGCCTGGGTGATCAGCAGCGAGGGCAGGCCGTAGACGATGCATGACCAGATCGAGCCGGCTTTGCGGCCCCAGCGGTCGCTGACATAGCCGAAGATCCAGCAGCCGACGAGAATGCCGGCATAGCTCGCACCGAAGATCGTGCCCATCGTGGCTTTCTCGCCGTGGAAGGCTTTGAGCAGCGACGGCGCCGCGACGCCTGCGGTGCTCATATCGAAACCGTCGATGAACAGCATCAAGGCGCTGAGCAACAGGATCGCGATATGCTGCCTGCCGAGCTTGGCATTTGCGACCAACTCGGCGACATCGACATTGGCCACACCGCTGCTCATTCGTTTCCTCCGGTTCGTGGGCGCCCTTGGCGCGCCGGTTTCGTTGGGACTACTATCGCCCAAAATAGCAGGAGGCAACGATGGCTGAGAACCCACCGCAAGTCACACCCTATGATGGTCCAATCGCGCTCGGCATGGTGTTCGATTTCGAACCCGGGAAAAGGAACGCTTACGAGCGCCTCACCATCACCAAGCTGCAAGGGAAACACATCTGGGCCTACGGCCGCAGCGGCGAGACCTATCACGACGAAGACGATTTCCGCAAAGTCGTGGTCTTCGTCGCCGACAAGCCCACCATCAAGCCGAAACCCGTACCGGTGCCGCTCAGCGGCCGCTACGAAGGGCCGATCGAGCCGGGCATGGTGTTCGATTACGAGACCGGCAAGAAACACGCTTATGAGCGGCTCCACATCACCAAGCGCCAGGGCGACAATATCTGGGCGCGCGGCCGCGGCGGCGAGAGCTTCCATTTCGAAAACGATTTCCGCGACTGTGTCGCGTTCGTATCGTCGGAGAAGCGCTGATCAGCGCGTCTCGAGCGGCGGCATGGTGAGTGCGCCGGGCGGGGCGAGGGCGAGTTCCGCGCGCTGCATCGCGACACGCGCCAGTGCCAGCCAGCGCAGCGGCAACACCGTTTCGGCATCGTCGTCGTTGTCGCCGGTGAAGCGCGAGACGATCGCGTCGATGCCGGTCTTCGCCGGCGGATAGAGCTTCAGCGTCACATCCTGGTTCGCGGCGATGCCGGCGCTTTGCTTGGCGATGTCGAGCGCGGTGCGGAAGCCGCCGAGCGTGTCGACGAGCTTGTTCTTCAGCGCGTCGCTGCCGCTCCAGACGCGGCCCTTGGCGACGGCTTCGACCGCGGCATCGTCGAGCTTGCGGCCTTCGGCGACACGCTGCTTGAAGCCGTTATAGATATCGTCGATCACGGCGTTGAGCCGGTCGTGCTCGCTCGGCGAGAAATCCTGGAACATGCTGAACATGCCGGCATTGGCGCCGGTCTGTAGCGCGTCGGCAGTTGGCGCCGAGCTTTTGCATCAGCCCGCTGACCACCGGCTTGCCGGCGACGACGCCGATCGAGCCGGTCAGGGTCGCGGGCTCGGCGACGATCTTGTCGGCCGGCGCGGCGATGTAATAGCCGCCGGAGCCGGCGACGTCGCCCATGCTGACGATGATCGGCTTGCCGGCGGTATGCGCGCGATGCACCGCGGCCCAGATCGTCTCGGCGGCGGTAGCGGAGCCGCCCGGACTGTCGACGCGGAACAGGATGGCGCGCACATTCTTGTCTTCCTGCGCCAGACGGAAGGCGCGCACCAGCTCTGTCGGTGCCGGACTCGCTCGCAGTGAGCGCGTTGCCGCCATCGCCGCCGCCGCGCGCCAGCATGCCAGTCGCATAGATCAGCGCGATGGTCGGGCCGCTCTCATGCGCTTCCCCGACCTGATCGCGATAATTCTCGAGCGAGATGAGTTTCGGCGACGGCGCCGAAAGACGTGAGCGCATTCGTCCGGTAGCCGACATGATCGACGAGATGCGCCTTCATCGCCTCGTCGGTCAGCAGCGGCGCGTGGTCGATCAAATCCTTGAGCGTCGCCGGATCGATCTTCCGGTCCTTGGCGATGTCGGCCACCATCTGCCCGTTGATCGAAGCGAGCAGCGCCTGCAATTCCTCGCGCTCGGCATCGGTCATCTGCTTCTCGGTGAACATATTCGCCGCGTCTTTATATTCCTCGCGATGCTCGACGCTGGGCGTGATGCCGAGCATGTCGAGCGTGCCGCGCAGATACGGCATCTCGATGCGTAGGCCGACGAGGCCGAGCGTGCCCATCGGCTGCAGCCAGATCTCGTCGAAGGCGGCAGCGAGGTAATAGCTGTGCGTGCCCGAGCCGAGCTCGCCGAACGTGTCGCTATAGGCGACGGCGCGCTTGCCCTTGGCGCGGAAGGCGGCGATCGCGTCGCGCAGTTCTTGAACTTCGGCGAGGCCCATGTTGCTGTCGCCGATACGCGCGACGAGGCCGGTGACGCGCGAATCATTGCCCGCGCGCTCGATCGTCTCGAGCGCCTCGATCAAGGTCAGGCGATTGGGATAGAGCAGGCGCTCGACGCCGCTATCGGGCGGCTGGTCGGGCAGGGCCTGAGTCAAATCGAGGGTGAGGATCGATGCCGTCGCCGATATGCGGGCCGCGCGATTGCGCGATGGCGAAAACGGCGACGCTGCCGACGATGCCGAGAAAGACGATCGACGCCGAGGATCGCGAAGAAGCCGACGATGACGCGCCAGAATGTCCGCATCCGCTCAGCCGCGTTGCGCGCGGTGGCGCAGCATGTGGTCGGCGAGGACCGCGGCCATCATCGCTTCGCCGACCGGCACCGCGCGAATGCCGACACAGGGATCGTGCCGGCCTTTGGTCTGGACCTCGATCTCCTTGCCGTGCATATCGACGCTTTTCCTCGGCAAGAGGATCGAGCTTGTCGGCTTCACCGCGAAGCGCACGACGATGTCCTGCCCGGTCGAGATGCCGCCCAAGATGCCGCCGGCATTGTTCGAGAGGAACTCGACCTTGCCGTCCTTCATCCGCATCTCATCGGCGTTCTCGGAGCCGGTGAGCGCGGCGGCGGCGAGGCCGGCGCCGATCTCGACGGCTTTCACGGCGTTGATGCCCATCATCGCGCTGGCGAGATCGGCATCGAGCTTGCCGTAGATCGGATCGCCCCAGCCCGCGGGCACGCCCTCGGCGACGATCTCGATGATCGCGCCGACGGAATTGCCGGATTTGCGCACGCCGTCGAGGAAGCCTTCCCATTGCTGCGCCGTCTGGCGGTCGGGACACCAGAAGGGATTGTCGAGGGTCGCGTCCCAATCCCATTTCGCGCGATCGATCTTATGCGGCCCCATCTGCACGAGCGCGCCGCGAATGCGGATGCCGTCGCCGAGGATCTTGCGCCCGATCGCGCCGGCGGCGACACGCATCGCCGTCTCGCGCGCCGAGGAGCGGCCGCCGCCGCGATAATCGCGGATGCCGTATTTGGCCCAATAGGTGTAATCGGCATGGCCGGGACGGAAGCTGTCCTTGATCGCTTCGTAATCGCGCGAGCGCTGATCCTCGTTCTCGATCAGGAGACCGATCGGCGTGCCGGTGGTCTTGCCCTCGAAATACGCCGGACAGGATCTTCGACCTGGTCGGGCTCTTGCCGCTGCGTCGTGAAGCGGTTCTGACCGGGCCGGCGCTTATCGAGATATTGCTGGATGTCGGGTTCGCTCAGCGGGATCAGCGGCGGCACGCCGTCGACGACGCAGCCGATCGCCGGCCCATGGCTCTCGCCCCAGCTCGTGTAGCGGAAGATCGTGCCGAAGCTGTTGCCGGCCACGACGACGGCGCCTTAGACGACGGAGATATCGGGCGCGTCGACCGCCTTCATGCCGACGACGTGATAGCCGCAATCGACGTGATGCACCTCGCCGGTGACGGCCGCGCTCAACGGGCTCAGCAGGTAGAGCCCGGCGCCGCCGACCTCTTCAGCTCGACATTGCGCTTCAGCGGCGAGTTGTACTGGTTCCATTTGAGGATGTAGCGGAAATCGCCGATGCCCGACGCGGCGAGCGTCTTGATCGGCCCGGCCGAGATCGCGTTGACGCGGATGCCCTGGCCGCCGAGATCGACGGAGAGATAGCGCACGCTGGCCTCGAGCGCGGCCTTGCACACGCCCATCACGTTGTAATGCGGCATCACGCGCTCGGCGCCGAAATAGCTCAGGGTCACGGCGCTGCCGCCTTCGGTCATCAGCGACGAGGCGCGTCGCACCGCATCGGTGAAGGAGAAGCAGGAGATATCCATGCTGCGCAGGAAATTCGCGCGCGTGGTGTCGACATATTTGCCCTTGAGCTCGCTCGGATCGGAGAAGGCGATCGCGTGGACGAGGAAATCGAGCCGGCCCCAGCGCTCCTTCAGCGCCTCGAAGGCTGTGTCCAGGCTCGCCTCGTTGGTCACGTCGCAATCGAGCACGATGTCGCTGCCGACGCTCTCGGCGAGCGGCTTCACGCGCTTGCCGAAGGCATCGCCCTGATAGGTGAAGGCGAGCTCGGCCCCTTGTGCATGAACGGCTTGCGCGATCGCCCAGGCGATCGAGCGGTCGTTGGCGACGCCCATAATGAGGCCCCGCTTGCCCGCCATGAGGGGCTTAATTCTCGGTCATACACCCATCGCTATGTGAAAGTGAACCTATCCGCACATCCTACACGGAAGGCGGTGGCGCGGGAAGGCGGGGCCGCCGCGCGAAAGCGCGCGACGGCGCGTATTCCCTCGGCTATTCGGAGATCGGCTTCCCGATCATTTCCCAACGCGTGCCGTTGTAGCGTTTCATTTGGGTGACGCGCATCGGGAAGAGGTTGTCGGGCGAGGTGTTGAGGGTGATGCCCGGCAGATAGAGCGGGTAAGGTCCAATTATCGATGTGCGACGCGATCTTCATGATGTTGGCGCGGGTCAGATCGTCTCCGGCGCGGCGCAGCACCTCGTCCATCGCCTGCGCCGCCATATAGCCGCCGGCGGTCGATGCGGTCGGTGACGCGATCGGATTCGGGCACATATTTCTCGATCAGCGCGATGTAATCCTTGACGCCCTGATCGTTGTCCCAGGCCGGATCGGTCGTGTCCTTCACCGTATCGGTCGAGAGCACGCCTTTCAGCTTGTCGTCGCCGACGGCGCCGAGCACGCTCTTGGCGCTCGCGACATAGGGGACGAAGATCATCGCGTCGGGGCCGGCCTGATCGCGTGCGACGGAGATCGCCTGCGCCGCCGCGCGGCTTTGCGCGAACAGCACGAAAGTGTCGGCGCCGGCGCTCTTCAGCGAGATGATCTGCGAGGTGACGGTCGGGTCGGTCACGGCATAGCTCGCCTTGGCGACGACCATGCCTTTGTTCTTCTCGCCCAGCGCGGCCATGAATCCGGCGATGTGATCGCTGCCGAAATCGTCATCCTGATAGAAGATGCCGATCTTGGCGTTCGGCTTTTCGGCGAGGATGTATTTCGCCCAGACCTCGCCTTCGAAGCCGTAGCTCGATCCGGTCGCGATCGTGTATGGGGTATTTCTTCGGGTCGATCAGGCTGTTCGAGCCCGTCAGCACGAAGAGCTGCGGGATTTTGCGGCTGTTGAGATAGGGCTGGACCGCAACCTGCGTCGGCGTGCCTTCGGAGCCAAACATGAGCAGGACTTTATCCTGCTCAACAAGACGCCGCGTCAGCTCGACCGTCTTCGGCGGCTGATAGCCGTCATCGAGGCTGACGAAGTCGATCTTGCGCCCGTTGATGCCGCCCTTCTGGTCGTTGACGAAGTCGAAATAGGCCTTCATCTGCCGCACTTGCGGCGCGGTGACCGAGACCGGGCCGGAATAGGGGAAGGTGTTGCCGATCTTGATCGTGGTGTCGGTCGCGCCTTGATCGTATTTGCCGGCGGCGAAAGCTGTCGTGCCCGCAAGCATCACCGAGGCGAGCGTCACCGCCGCCGCAAAAGCATGTCTCATGGCAATCCTCCCTGAACCGATCGTTGTCGGTGTTTCTGATTATTCGGCTGCTTCGGTCGTGCCCCGGTTGCGCACCGTGGCGAGTTGATGGTGATAGACTTCGGGCCAGGCGCGTGACGTCGGCGCGGTGAAGAAGCCGCCGCGCTCGCGACCGTAAGCGTCGGGCGTCGTCGAGCCCGGCGGGATCGTGCCCTTTTCGGCGAGATCCTTTGCGGCCTGCAGGATGCGGCGGCGCGTCACCGCGATCATGCGGTCGCTGATCGCGAGATTCTCGAAGCTATGGTCGGTGATGTCGCCCATGCTCTCGGTGACGGCCTGATCCTGAATGTGGATGTGGTCGATCCCGGTGAAGCTCGATTTGCGCTGCAAGGCGCGATCGATGAGATAGTCGTTCCCCTGATGCTGCACCGAGCGCCAGCGGCCGAGCCAATCGGTCGAATTCGGTTGCATCTCGATCTGGTCCCGCGTCGAGCCGTTGCCCTCTTTCGGCCCGATCATGATGAACATCATGTGCGTGTCGTCGAGCGGCACCCAGGCGCGCGCGATGCGGTAATGCTCGAACGGGATGAAGGGCGCGAGCGTCCAGCACGGGAACATGAAATGCGCGACGCGCCAATAGGTGTTGCCCTCATCGGCCGGGCGATAGGCGCCATAGATCGTGCCGAGCTCGGTGTTGTCGGTCATGTAATCGGGATCGCGATGCAGTGCGCCGAAGCGGTTCTGATCGGTCGGCCCGAAATTCGCTCGGCCCCATCGAGCCGAAATGCAGGAAGTTCAGATGCGAGGTGTCGATGTCGCCTTCCATGCCCTGCAGCCAGTTGCAGTTGCGCACGATGAAGGTGATCTCGGCATCCTCTTCCGGAATATGTGTCGCCGCGATATCGGGCAGGTCCGGCACTTGCGCGGCGTTGCCCATATAGACATAGACGATGCCGTTGCGCTCGCGCGCGCGATAGGCCTTGGCGTGCACGCGGTCGAGGAATTGCTTGGTTGGCGGCAGGTTCGGCTGATCGACGCAGTTGCCGTCGACGTCGTATTTCCAGCCGTGATAGACGCAGCGGATACCGCCTTCCTCGTTGCGGCCGAGGAAGAGCGAGGCGCAGCGATGCGGGCAGCGATGATCCATCACGCCGACGCGGCCGGCGGTGTCGCGGAAGGCGAGTAGCTTCTCGCCCAGCAGCATGAAGCGCACGGGGTCGCCATCGGCGACGAGCTCGCAGGATTTAAGCGCCGGCAGCCAGTAATGGCGCATCAGATTGCCCATCGGCGTGCCCGGACCGACCCGGCTCAGAATTTCGGAATCTGGCATTGATGTCATGGCGGCGGCTCCCCAGTGGTCTCGGCGGTGCCGCTCAAGACGGCCCCGCTCTGGTCTGATGTCAGTCTAAAGCGTCGCTATGGCGGACGTCTAGCGCGACGCAATTACATAAAATTATATAGAAGAGCCGGGGAGAGGCAATCCCGCTCGTGCTTTTCGATCATCCGTGCCCCTTCCGCCAGACCGCGCTCGATAGACTGGACGGTCCGCGCTGGCAGCCGGCGCTTGACGCGAAAGTCGAGGCGCCGAGGGGCTACTCTACTCGGTCCCCATTTTGCCACGGACCTCATAGGCATGGCCCTGGGACCAGCGCTCGAGGAATTTAACCAATTCAGGGTCCGGCGGATCGGGGAGGGTGACGCGCAGCTTCACGAACTGGTCGCCGCTGGTGCCGTTGGCCGTGATGCCCTTGCCTTTGAGGCGCATCGTCGCCCCGCTATTGGAGCCGCGAGGCACCTTAAGGGCTACCGCGCCATGGATCGTCGGCACGGTGATCGTCGCGCCGAGCACGGCCTCGACCAGCGTCACCGGGACATCGACAAGGATGTCTTTATCTTTGCGTGTGAACAGCGGATGCGGCTCGATCTCGATCTCGAGATAGATCTCGCCGGCTTTCGCGTCTTTGAGGCGCAGCTTCTGGCCGGCCTCGATCCCGGCGGGGATGGAGATTTCGATATTGCGCCCGTCGGAGAAGGTCACCCGATGCTTGCCGCCGCGCGCCGCTTCGAGGAAGCCGACCTTGATCTTTTGCGCCTGCGGATCGGCGGCAGCGGCGTTCTTGCGGTTGCGGCCGAGGAATTCCGAGATGATGTCGTCGAGCCCGGCGCCGAAGCCTCCACCGCCCGCGGCGCCGGGACCGGCGCCGGCATGGGCGCGCCCGCGGGTGCCGGCGCCGGCAAAGCCGCCGCCGAACGGACCGGCACCGGCAAAGGGGTCGCCGCCGCCCGGATGGCGGAAGCGTGTCTTCTCGGCGCCGTCGGGACCGATCTCGCCGCGATCGTAGCGCGCACGTTTTTGCGTATCGCTCAGGAAGATCATAAGCGGCGGTGACTTCCTTGAACTGGGCCTCGATCGCTTTCTTGCCGGGATTGAGATCGGGGTGAAGCTTTTTCGCGAGCTTGCGGTAAGCGCGTTTGATCTCGTCATCGGTGGCGCCGCGCCCGACGCCGAGCACAGTATAAGGGTCTCGCATTTGTCACATTTTGCCTTGAACACAGCGTTGCAGCAACGGTTGATGGTTTGAATCGTTGCGGCGCACCCATTATCCTGTTGCCAGATGAGCGTCGTGCCCGCTGATGCCCCGTTCGAGCATTTCGCCCGCTGGTTCGCCGAAGCCAAAGCGAAAGAGCCGACCCTGCCCGAGGCGATGAGCGTCGCGACCGCGACGCCTGACGGCGTCCCGTCGACGCGACTCGTGCTTCTTAAGGATTACGACCAACGCGGCTTCGTCTTCTACACGAATATCGAAAGCCGCAAGGGCGAGGAGATCGCCGCCAATCCGCGCGTCGCGCTGTGTTTTCACTGGAAATCGCTGCTGCGTCAGATCCGCATCGAGGGCCGCGCGGAATTCGTCACGGCCGCCGAGGCAGATGCCTATTTCGCGTCGCGGCCGCGCGGCGCGCAGACCGGCGCCTGGGCCTCGGCGCAGTCGCGGTCCTATGGCGAGCGCACCGAGCTCGAGAAGCTCGATCGCGAAGCCGATGCGCATTTCGCCGGTGCGCCGGTACCGCGCCCGCCCTATTGGACAGGCTACCGCATCGTGCCGCATTATTTCGAGTTCTGGGAGGATCGTCCGTTTCGTCTCCATGACCGCTTCGTCTATCGCCGCGACGGCGATGCGGGCGAGGGGTGGCGCATCGAAAGGCTGTTCCCATGACCCAGTTGCCGACCAGCGAACGCAAGACCTTGCTTCTCACCGGCGCCAGCCGCGGCATCGGCCATGCGACGGTGCAGCGCTTTTCCGATGCCGGCTGGCAGGTCATCACCACCTCGCGCGAGGCGGTGCCGGCCGAATGCAAGCGCGATCCGAACTGGACGCATCACATCCCGGCCGATCTCGCCGATGTGAAGCAGGTCGATCGCTTCCTCGCCGAGGTGAGCGAATTGCTCGGCAGCGGCGGGCTCGACGCGCTCGTCAACAATGCCGGCGTCTCGCCGAAGGCGCCAACGCCTGAGCGGCTCGGCGTGCTCAATGGCGACGTCGCCGATTGGCACGAGGTATTCCAGCTCAATTTCTTCACGCCGCTGCGTCTCGTGCGCGGGCTGATCGAGCCGCTGACGCGCGCCAAGGGCGCGATCGTCAACGTCACCTCGATCGCGGGCCACGCCGTGCATCCTTTCGCCGGCTCGGCCTATTCGACGTCGAAGGCGGCGCTCTCCGATCTGACGCGCGAGATGGCGGCGGAGCTCGGCGCAGCGCGGCATCCGCGTCAATGCGGTGGCGCCGGGCGAGATCGAGACCGCAATGCTGTCGCCCGAGACCGAGTCGCTGATCCCGCGCATCCCGCAGCGCCGGCTCGGCAAGCCCGACGAGGTCGCGGCGACGATCTTCTATCTGTGCTCCGCGGACTCGTCCTATGTGACGGGCACCGAGATTTTCATTACCGGTGGCCAGCACCTGTCCTAGGCCCGCGCCATTCGGGCGTGCGGCTTCACGTGAAGCCTTCGGCGGGCGTTTGGGCTCTAGGGTAGTGGCGCGGGTTGATCCGCGCGCGAAATTTGCGGCGGTTCGCGCGATGCGGGCGTGACCGCTCTTCGCCACTCGCTGCCCGAACTGCTAAGTTTTCATTGTTAACTTATCGGTGGCCGGACGTGTTCTTCAGGGATGGTTCACCCAGCTCAGCCGATTGAAGAGGAAGCCTTCCAGCTTCATGTGGTTCTGATCGAACGCGATGTCCTTGCGCGCAATGAGGATCGCCGGCAACTCCACCAGCGGCATGGCGTAGCGCTCGTCCGTCACGCGATCGAATATCTTCTTATAGATCGCTTCGCGCTTTGCCATATCGATCTCATGTGCCGCCTGGTCGGTCCATTGCGCGAGTTGCCGGTCACCGTGGTAGTTGCGCGAGCTCGGCGCGAAGAGGAATTGCGTGGTCGTGTCGACATCGGGTGCGCCGCCGCCATTGTCCCAGACGGTTACCTGGGTCTGCGCCTTCCCTTCGCCGCGCGCTGTCTGGAACACGTTGGCGGTCGCATTGTCGACACTCGCGCGTACACCGACCTTGTGCAGGTCGCCGGCGACCGCCTCTGCGATCACCCGCGACTGCCCCCATGTGAGGAGTTGGAGATCGAAGCCATCGGCCAGGCCGGCCTCGGCCAGCAGTTGCTTGGCATGCGCCGGATCATACGCAACCGGCTTTTCCGACCAGACGCAGCCGGCATGCTCGAAACGGCACATCGCCTCCATCCGCGGCTGCGCCGAGATTTCCGGCGGCAACAGGGCCTTGCGCATTCCCTCGACATCAATAGCGGAAAGCAGCGCCTCGCGCACGCGCTTGTCCTTGAAGACGTGGATGCCCGTGCGGTCGACCGTATCGAAAAGGATGTAGGAGAAAGCAATCGTCGGCGTGACCACAACCTTGTAGTCGGGGTTCTGCGCGACAACGGCTTTCGCCTGATTGTAATCGACATTAAAAATGAGATCGAGATCGCCGATCATGATCTTCGCGAGCCGCGTCTGCTCATCGGGGATGGTCGTTACCTCGATCCGGCCGATCTTCCCAACGGGCTCGTAGCCACCCCAGTTGTAATATGGATTCTTGACGAGGACCATGCTGCCGGTCGCGGGGTCGAAGGAGTTGACCTTGTAAGGACCGGTGCCGACAGGGCGGAGGCCGAACGTCGTCGGGTCCGCCAGCGCCTCGTGGATGTGTTTTGGTAGAATCGGCGGCCCACCCCACAGCCGCGCCAGCATGATCGCGCTCGACTCCTTCCCCTGAATGCGCACCGTGTATTCGTCGATCTTCTCGACGCTGGCGATCCAGCCGAAGCGTGCATCCTTGAACAGGAAATTGTGCTTCGGATCCATCGCGTACTGGAACGAATAGATCACGTCGTCGGCGGTCATATCGATGCCATCGGAGAATTTGACGCCGCGCCGCAGCTTGATCTCCAGCGTCTTGTCGTCGATCTGCTTCCAGGATTCCGCGAGCTGGCTGCGATAGGTCTTGGTTTTCACATCGTAGCCGACGAGCACGTCGAAGACCGCGCGATCCATGAGACCGGCCTCGGGATTTGGATCCTGGATCGCATCAATGAGGCGGATCGGTTGATCGACCGCGAGACGCAGCGTGTCGTTCGCCCTGTCGGCCTTTGCCGCCCCGCCCGCCAAAGCCAATGTCGTCCAAATCAGCGCTGCCGTCAGTCCTCGTCCCAAGCCGCGGATCATGGCGAAATCTCCCCGATATTGTTGTTGGATCGTATGCTTCCTTAGTGCCAATACGCCTACGCCAGTCGCTTGCCTTCCGCGATGATAATTTCACGCAGCCACATATGTCCGCGATCCTGGTCGAAGCGCCGGTGCCAGGCGAGACAGGCATTGTGCGCGGGCAACGAAACCGGCGCTTCAGCCAGGACAAGGCCGAGTTCGGGGGCCAGCTTGCGCGCCAGTCGCTCGGCGACGCAGGCGATCAGGTTGGTGCCGGGGATCAGATAGGGCGCGACCATGAAGTGCGGAGCTGTCAGCGCAACGCGGCGGCGTTTACCGATCTTGGCGAGCGCAATATCGACGCGACTTTGCGCATTCGCCGACGGACGCAGCGACAAGTGCGGATAGGCCAGGAACTCCTTCATTGACACTTTGCCGGACTTAAACGCCGGGTGCCCCTTGCGCGCCACCGCGATCAGGCGTTCGCGGAACAGCGGCAGGAAGCGCAGTTCCTTGGGCGATGCGTTCGGCACCAGCCCGACCGAGGCTTCGACGGCACCGTCCAGCACCAGTTCGATTCCGGCGAAATGCGCGGTCGATAGGATGTCGATATCGATGCCGGGCGTCGCGGCGACGCGTGGCGCGATGTTCGGCAGCAGGTAAAAAGCCGCGTCTTCGGCAAAGGCGACGCGGAAACGGCGCGCATCGCGCCCTGCATCGAAGCGATCGACCTTGCCCAGCACGCCGTCGATCGCGGCCAACGCATCGCGTACCGCACCGTGCGCCTCCAAAGCCCTGGGAGTGGGGCTCATGCCGGCGCCGCTGCGCACCAGCAGCCGGTCGGAAAAAAGATCGCGCAAACGCGAGAGCGCATTCGACATGGCGGGCTGAGACAGGCCGATGGCGCGCGCCGCGCGCGTGACGTTGCGCTGCTCCATCAGCGCATTGAAGGCTACCAGCAGATTGAGATCGACGCCGCTAATGTTCATGACGAGGACGCTTTCACATTATTCACCGGGTCAATCCAATCATTCACTTGGTCAATGATTGATATATTAATTATCCATTTCTCGGATAATGCCCCGCTTGCTACCTTTGTGCAATCGCAAAGGGCTGCCCCGTATCGGCGGATACGCCGAACCATCGTCACAGAAGGAACGCACGCTATGAGCCGATTCATCATCCAACCCCACGGCCGCCTGCAGGAGGTGATCGCCCATGAGAAGGGCTTCTTCGCCGAGGAAGGGCTGGAGTATGAGATCAAGGGCGGCGACGGTGCGCCGACGAAGAAGATCGATGCGATCGGCAAACTCGCCGAGATCAAATCCGGCGCCTATCAGTCCTACGAGAGCGGCAAGGGCAGCAAGGGCCAGAAGTCTGACATCTCGTGCGCCTGCCATTGGACGGTGAACAACGCCGCCGCCAACAATATCGGCACCATGTACGGCAAGGCCTACGTGGTGACGCCGGGCGGCATCATGGTTCCCAAGGATTCGCCGATCCGCCGGCCCGAAGATCTGAAGGGCAAGGAAATCGCGGTCGGCTATCAGTCGGGCAGCCATTACACGACCATCCAGGCGCTCGAAGCCTTCCTGAAACCGGAGGATATCAAGCTCAAGTTCGTCGGCACGCCGTGGCAGCGCGTCGATGTGGGCGTCGACGGCGATCTGCCGGCGACCAGCCTGTGGGGCCTAACCTATCTCGTCGGCGAGCAGCTCGGCCTGCGCAAGGTCGCCGACTGCACCTTCATGATCACCTTCATGTTCCCGGCAGGCGTGGCGCTCGACGACGTCGAGAAATACATGCGCGGCATGAAGAAGGCACAGATGGAGCTTCGACCTGCGGCCGGAGAAGTACAAGCACCATTACATGGACATGCTCCCGGAGCGCTATCGCGACAAGGTGGACGTGCGCAACTTCGCGCCGGGCGAGCGCATCGTGTTCCTGCCCTACACGCAGCAGGCCTTCAAGGACACTCAGGACTGGATCCACGAACGCGGCATCTTCGACCATGCGCCGGAGCGTGTCGATTACATGACCGCAGTCGCGGCGGAGTAGGCGGAACGGAATAAAAAAGGCCCCCCGGGCAACCGGTCTGGGGCCTTTTTTCGTTGATCGGCCAATTGTCGATCGTCTGGCTTGGCTCGGAGGTAATCGATGAAATCCGCCTATGGACACGTCGCACCCAAGGAAGATGTCGCGCTGACCCATGTGGAAGCGGGCTCGCCGATGGGCGAGCTGCTGCGCCGCTACTGGCAACCGGTGGCGCTGTCCGACGAGCTCGTCGATTTGCCGAAACGCGTGCAGCATCCTCGGCGAGGACCTCGTCGTGTTCCGCGACGAAGGAGGGCAGGGCCGGCTGCCTCGATCTGCATTGCGCGCATCGCGGCTCCTCGCTGGAATTCGGTCGTATCGAGCAGAGCGGCATCCGTTGCTGCTATCACGGCTGGCTCTACGACACCGGCGGACGCGTGCACCGACATGCCGTGCGAGACGGCGGAGTTTCTGCGAGCGGATGCAGGTCTGAGCAGCCGGCTTATCCAGCCCGCGAGTATCGGCGGCCTTGTCTTCGTCTATATGGGGCCGCCCGAGCAAAGAGCCGGCGTTCCCGCTCTACGACGTGTTCGATGCCGACTTCGCGACGATGTCGTTTTGCGGGGCATGAAAATTTGGGGCGAGTACTCGATCGGCTACGTCAAGGACTGCAACTGGCTGCAGCATTACGAGAATGTCGTCGATCCCTGGCATCTCCTCATCCTGCACCAGGCGAACAGCGGCGAGCAGTTCAGGGGCGCGATGGTGGAGGGCGTGCCGCGCATCGCGTTCGAGAAGACAGCGCTCGGCGTGCGCTATAACATCGTGCGCGATCTGCCGAACGGCAACCGCTTCGTTCGCCATGCCGAATGCGTGCTGCCGAACATCTTTCTCGTGCCGAACCTGCACGAGCCGGGCACGGCGCCAAGAGCAAGGACCGGTGCTCGGAAATTTCGTGGTGTGTGCCGATCGACAACGAGCACGTCACCGCGTTCAGCGTCGTCGCGTGGCCGGCGGAGAACGGCGCCCCAAGAAAGGCTGGCGGCCGCGCACCGACACTGTGCTCGACATCCGGCCGGCGACGATTGATCGGTCGTATGAGGAGCGCCAGCGGCGTCCGGACGATCTCGAGGCGCAGGAAAGCCAGCGCGCGATCGCCGTGCACGCGCTGGAGAATCTGGGCATGACGGACATGGGCATCGTCACGTTGCGCAAGATGCTGCGCGACCAACTGGCGCAGATTGAAAAGGGCGAGGACCCGATCAACATCGTGCGCGGCGCCGCGGCGAAACAGGTCATCGAAACCCACGCGTGGAACACGATCCTGTCGCGCGCGGAGGCGGCGCAGTATCGGGACGAGGACGCCTGACCTCGGGCAGGGATGACGAAATCCTGACGCGGGTAGCGCGCGACGCATTCAGTCGGATGGCGAATTTCGCCGAGGTGTGTAGTCCGAGCGCGATGAGGGAGCCGGCTTCCTTGCACGGCCTAAGACGCGCAAATCTGGCGGTGTCGAGCTAGTCTAAGCGACTCGGCGGATCGGCAGCCGCGACCACACATCGCAGAGCGCGGCGATCGAGCCGGTCGATATCGGCGTCGGAATGCTGCGGCGTCGGCGTCAGGCGCAGCCGCTCGGTGCCATACGGCACGGTCGGGAAGTTGATCGGCTGCACATAGATCGCGTGGCGATCCATCAACGCGTCGCTTGCTTCCTTGCACAGTCGCGCATCGCCGACCAGCACCGGCACGATATGGCTCTGCGACGGCATGACCGGCAGGTTCGCCTCTTTCAGCTTGCGCATCAGCGTCGCCGCGCGCTCCTGATGGCGCACGCGTAAATCGCTCGCGCGTTTCACGTGGCGGATGCTGGCGACCGCGCCGGCGCAGATCGCCGGCGGCAGCGAGGTGGTGAAGATGAATCCCGGCGCGTAGCTGCGGATGAAATCGACGATGTTGTTCGATGTCGCGATATAGCCGCCGATCAGGCCGAAAGCCTTGGCCAGCGTGCCCTGGATGATGTCGACCTTGTCGGTGACTCCGTCGCGCTCGGCGATGCCGGCGCCGGTCGCGCCGTAAAGCCCGACCGCGTGCACTTCATCGAGATAGGTAAGGGCGCCGTAGCGATGCGCGACATCGCAGAGCTCGCCGATCGGCGCGATATCGCCATCCATCGAATAGACGGATTCGAAAGCGACCAGCTTCGGCCGGCTCGGATCGATCGCGGCGAGGCACTTGGCGAGATCCGCCGGGTCGTTGTGATTGAAGATCTGCTTCTCGGTGCGGCCGTGGCGGATGCCTTGGATCATCGAAGCGTGGTTGAGCGCGTCGGAGAGCACGACGCAATTCGGCATCTGGCTCGCGAGGGTGGCGAGCGCTGCTTCATTCGCGACATAGCCCGAGGTGAAGACGAGCGCCGCCGGCTTGTTGTGCAGCGAGGAGAGCTCTTGCTCCAGCATCACATGATAATGCGTCGTGCCCGAGATGTTGCGCGTGCCGCCGGCGCCGGCGCCGGACTTCTCGATCGCGTCATGCATCGCCGCGCGAACGTCGGGGTGCTGGCCCATGCCGATATAGTCGTTGGAGCACCAGACGGTGATCTCGCGGTTCGCCGTGTGGTCATGCGCCCGCGGAAAAGCGCCCGCTTTGCGCTCGAGATCGGCGAAGACCCGATAACGGCCCTCGGCCCTCAGCGCATCGAGCCGCGTCTTGAAAAAGCCTTCGTAATCCATCGCTTAAGCGACTCCCGCCGACCGCCCCCGAGCCGGCGCGACAATTATAGTCCTAATGGTGCGTGCTGCCAGCCCCGGCGATGGGACCGGTTGTCGCGGCTCGGCTCCAGCGCCGCGAGGCGCTATGCTCGGCAGATCATATGGCGGGAGGCACCATGGCAGCCCCGATCCTGTTCACGAATATCCGAATTTTCGACGGCACCGGCGCGGAACTCTATCCCGGCGAGGTGCGGGTCGAAGGCCAGCGGATCGCCGCGGTGGCGCCGGCACCGACGCGGCTCGATCGCGCCGGCGCGACGGTGGTCGATGGCGGCGGTGCGGTGCTGATGCCGGGCATGGTCGAGGCGCATGCGCATCTTTCTTGGCCTTGCGCCTATGATCGCATCATCCTCGACCAGACCATCCCGCCGGAAGAGCATCTGCTGATCACCGCGCGCAATGCGCGGATCACCCTCGATCACGGCTTCACCAGCGCCTATTCCGCCGGCTCGCTCGGCACGCGCTTCGAGATCGCGCTGCGCGACGAGATCGACGGCGGCTGGCTGCCGGGACCGCGGCTCAAAGCCTCGTCGATCGAGCGCGCGCCGGGACAGGTCTTCGGCATCCCGCAAACCCATGACGAAGGGCATGGGCGCGGCGCCGCGGCGATGCGCGCCTATATCAAGAGCTGCGCCGAGCTGGGGCTGGATTCGATCAAGCTGCTGCTGTCGGGCGACGACAATTTCACGCCCAACGGCTCGCAGGAGCTGGCCTATGACGAGGACGAGGTCGCGGCCGCCGGCGATGAGGCGAAGAAGCAGGACATCTGGCTCGCCTGCCATGCGCAGGCCGCCGCGGCGGTGAAGCTCGGCCTCAAATACGGCTTCCGCGTGCTCTACCATTGCAGCTACGCCGATGCCGAAGCGCTCGACATGCTCGAGGCGAAGAAGTCG
The DNA here is from genome assembly GCA_963731145.1 of uncultured Alphaproteobacteria bacterium. Taxonomy (GTDB): domain Bacteria; phylum Pseudomonadota; class Alphaproteobacteria; order ATCC43930; family CGMCC-115725; genus CAIKMD01. Next base: position 1,174,470 of record CAVSUX010000001.1, read on the forward strand.
GAGATCTTCGTCGCGCCGGCGGTTGGCCTCGCGCATGGCGCAATCCATGCCGATCCGTCGCTCAATCTGCCCGAAGCGCTGGTCGCAGCGCGGCCACAAGATCCTGGCGCTGCAGCGTGCGCTCGTGCCCGAGCTGCATGCGCCGCGGCGTGCGCGTGCTGCCCGGCGGCGATTACGGCTTCCCGCACACGCCGATCGGCCGCAACGCGCGCGATCTCCAGTTCTTCGTCGAGGATTTCGGCTTCACGCCGGCCCAGGCGCTGATGGCCGCGACCCAATGGGGCGGCGAGATCATGGGGATGGGCGACGAGCTCGGCCTCGTGAAGGAGGGCTATCTCGCCGATCTGCTGCTGGTCGATGGCGATCCGACCGCCGACATCGCGATCATGCAGGACAAAGATCGCCTCAAGATGATCATGAAGGACGGCGCTTATCACAAGGCGCCGACGGCTTCCCCATCCTAAGAACTCGCGAGCTGAACCGAGACTTTATCCAGCGCGTCGCCGAAGCGCGACCAGATATCGTCGATCTCCGTCTCGCTGATGATGAGCGGCGGGCAGAAGGCGACGATGTCGCCGCCGAGCGGCCGGATGATGAGGCCGTTCTCCTGCGCCGCATTGGCGATCAGCGCCGCCGCGCCGCGCTGCGGATCGAACGACGCTTTCGTCGTCTTGTCGCGCACGATCTCGAGCGCGCCGAGCAAGGCCGACGCCGCGCGCCTCGCCGACGAGCGGATGCGAGGCGAAGCGCTGGAGCCCTGCCTGGAAACGCTTCGCGACGTGGCGCACATGGCCGATGATGTCGCGCTCCTCGTAGATTTTGAGCGCTTCGAGCGCGACGGCGCAGCACACCGGATGGCCGGAATAGGTGTAGCCATGTGCGAAAGCGCCGAGCTTGTCGCTTTGCGTCAGCATCGCCTGATAGATCGGCTCGGAGATGATCGTCGCCGAGAGCGGCAGATAGGCCGAGGTCACTGCTTTGGCGAGGGTCAGGATGTCGGGCTTCAGCCCATAGGTCTCGGAGCCGAACATGTTGCCGGTGCGGCCGAAGCCGCAGATCACCTCATCGGCGATGAGCAGGACGTCGTGCTTCTTGAGGACCGCCTGCACCTTCTCGAAATAGGTCTTGGGCGGCAGCAGCACGCCGCCGGCGCCCATCACCGGCTCGGCGATGAAGGCGGCAACGGTCTCGGGATCCTCGCGCTGGATCAGCGCATCGAGACTGTCGGCGAGCCGCGTCGCGTAATCCTCCTCGCTCTCGCCGGGCTTGGCGCTGCGATAGAGATGCGGCGCGTCGGCGTGGCGGATATTGGCGATCGGCAGATCGAAATCGCGGTGATTGGCGGCGAAGGCCGGTGAGGCTCGCGGTCGCGACGGTGACGCCGTGATAGCCCTTGGCGCGGCCGATGATCTTCTTCTTGCGCGGACGGCCGAGCGCGTTGTTGTAGTACCAGACGAGCTTGATCGCCGTGTCGTTCGCCTCGGAGCCGGAATTGTTGAAGAACACCTTCGACATCGGCACCGGCATCAGTGCGATGAGGCGCTCGGCGAGCTCGGCGACCGGCTCGTGCGATTTATTGGCGAAGCCGTGATAGAAGGGCAGGCGCCGCATCTGCTTGCGCCGCCGCCTCGACCAGCCGCTCATTGTCGAAGCCGAGCGCCGCGCACCAGAGGCCCGACATCGCCTCGATGTAATCCTTGCCGCTCTCGTCCGTCACATGGACGCCATGCCCCTCGACCATGACCAGCGGGCCCTGGCGCTGATGCTGGCGCAGATTGGTGTAGGGGTGGAGATGGTTGGCGATATCGATGCTGGCGATCGAATTGCTGCGCGGCATTTCTTGGCTCTCGGCTGGAACTCCGGCAATATCGGACCGGCTGCTGTGCCGGTCAAACGCGTGCGATCGTTCTTTCTCTCGGGGGAGGTCCCATGACGAGCAAACGTGCACAAACTGTCATCGCGCCGAAACGCGACGAGCTCGAGCCGATCGAGATCGCGTCGCGCGACGAGATCGAGGCGCTGCAATTGTCGCGGCTGCACATGGACGCTGCAACATGCCTATGACAATGTCGCCGCCTATCGCCGGAAATTCGATGCGGCGGGCGTCCATCCGCGCGATCTGAAGAGCCTCGCCGATCTCAAGCCGCTTTCCGCTCACCGGCAAGGCCGATCTGCGCGAGAATTATCCCTTCGGCATGTTCGCCGTGCCGCGCGAGCAGGTGCGCCGCATCCATGCTTCGTCGGGCACTACGGGCAAGGCGACGGTGGTCGGCTATACCGAGCGCGATCTCAATACTTGGTCCGATCTCATGGCGCGCTCGCTGCGCGCCGGCGGTTGCCGGCCGGGCATGCGCGCTGCATGTCTCCTATGGCTACGGCCTCTTCACCGGCGGGCTCGGCGCGCATTACGGCGCCGAGCGCCTCGGCATGACCGTCGTGCCGATCGCCTCGGGCATGACCGAGCGCCAGGTGCGGCTGATCACCGATTTCGAGCCCGAGGTGCTTTTGGCGACGCCGAGCTATGTGCTCGCCATCCTCGACGAGTTCCGCCATCAGGGCATCGATCCGGCCCGCTCGTCGCTGCGCATCGGCGTGTTCGGCGCCGAGCCCTGGACCAATGCGATGCGCAACGAGATCGAGGAATCCTTCGATATCCACGCCACCGATATGTACGGCCTCTCCGAGGTGATCGGCCCAGGCGTCGCCAGCGAATGCGTCGAGACCAAGGACGGGCTGCATATCTGGGAGGATCATTTCCTGCCCGAGATCGTCGATCCCGCGACCGGCGAACCGCTGTCCGATGGCGAGCGCGGCGAGCTGGTGTTCACATCGCTCACCAAAGAGGCGATGCCGGTGATCCGCTATCGCACGCGCGATCTGACGCGGCTGCTGCCCGGCACGGCGCGCTCGATGCGCCGCATCGAGAAGATCACCGGCCGCAGCGACGACATGATGATCGTGCGCGGCGTCAACGTCTTTCCGAGCCAGATCGAGGAGCTGATCCTCGCCGATCCGCGGCTCGCCGCACATTTCTTCATCGAGCTGCGCCGCGACAATCGACTCGACGAGATCACCGTGCATGTCGAAGCGCGCCCGACCAGCGCCGACGAAGCGCAGCCGCGACAGCGCCGCGCATGATCTCGGCCATCGCATCAAGGCGATGATCGGCATCAACGCGCATATCGATGTTGTCATTCCCGGCTCGATCGAGCGCTCGATGGGTAAGGCGGTTCGTATCCGCGATCTGCGGCCGAAAGTATCAGGGTCGTCGTCTCGCGCGCGTCCGCGCGCTACAGTGTTGCCGATCGATCATTGTCGTAGAGGTTGTGTTGATGGCCGCGAAGAAGAAGAAAATCAAAAGCCAGGCAAAGCCCAAGCGCCTCCCGAGCGCCGAAACACCAAAGCCAAAGCAAAATCCGTCCCGAAGCGTGCCGCCTCCGAAAGCGAAAGCCGCGGCGGCTCCCAAGAAGCCGGTTCAGACGCGTGCGGCCGTCGCCAAGCCGAAAGCGACGGAAACCGCAGCCGCAAATCACACCGGCACCAGCTCCGAAACCCATTGCCGCCGCGCCGCCACAGCCGCCCGCGAGCATCGTGCGTCCCGGATTGCAAAAGCGACCGGATGCGGTCGCGATCGGTGTGGTGACCGTGACCGATGGCGATCGTCTGATCGAAGAGAGCACGTTCTATTCCACCGCCGGCCGCGATGAATATGTGCAGCGATGGGAAGCGCGGGGCTACACTTGCCGCTTTATCCGATCGAGCAACTGAGCGGCGTCGATCACGGCTTCCGCTGCGCCGCGTTCCAGTATTTCTCGAGATTGTCGATCAGCGCCGGACTGAAATGGCATTGCGCCTGCTCGCGCGCATAGACCGCCATGTAGCGGCGGAAGAGATCGAGCGACTCTTGCGCGACACGCAACGCTCGGCGATTGCCGGCAGCGCTGACGATGCCTGAGCTGGTCAGGCTTTCGATCACGCGGTCGACAGCGGCATCGACACCGGCCGGCGGCGCGATCTCGTCGCAGATCAACCGGCCTTCCGGCGTGTCGCAATCGAGCCGCCGGCCGTAGAGGATCGCCTGGCGCGCGATGCGGTCGCCGACGAAGCGCGGCAGGCGCAGATTGGCGGCGCCGGGGATGATGCCCTCCTTGCGCGCCGGCAAGGTCATGTAGGCGTCGCTCGCGGCGACGATGTAATCCATCGCCAGTAGAAGCTGGCAGCCGCCGCCGATCGCGAAACCGTCGACCGCGGCGATCCACGGCTTCTCGATCGTGTCGCCGTTGATCTCGTCGGGGCTGATATCTTCGCGCGCGAGGCCACGGAAGATCTTGTTCACCAGCCCCATATCGCGCTGCATGTACCAGACGAAGGGTATCTTGCCGCGATAGAGGTGGGTGAGGTTGATGCCGGCGGAGAAGATCGGCTTCCCGCGATATTTCGGATGCTCGACCGTGCCGCCGCGCAGCACCGCGACCGCGCTGCCGGCGTCGAGAGTCGCGATATCGATCGCGATCTCGGACTCGTCGATGGTCGTGCCGTCCTCGGCGTTGAGGAAGCGCGGATTGCGCAAGATGACGATCGCGGCGCGGCCGCGGCGCTCGATGGTCGCGGTCGCGAGCTCGATCCTGCCGCTGGCGTGGAATTCGGCGAGCCGAGCCAGCGCTTCGGGCCGCGGCAGCAGCATCGCATGGCAGAGATGTGCGCCCGTTATCGGGTGGCCCAGTACATGTGCAAGGAAGATGCCGTGATCGATCTCGAGCCCGCGCTTCGCCTTTTGCTCGAGCGCATTCTCGGCCGCGAGCGCTTTGGCCGACGGCACCAGGCCCGGCACTGCGCGTGCCGCGTCATGAACCAACCGTTCGACGCGGACGAAAGTGCGAAGGTCTTTGGTGAGCGCGCGATAGACCGTCTCGACATGCGCCGCGAGGAAACGCTCGCGCGCCGCGCGGGCAGCGTCCATGGCCGGAACTTGCTGCCCAGAACTGGCCGAAGCTTTGGATATCGCGCCGATAGTCGCCGCTGACCGGCGGCGCGGCCTTATCCGCTTCGCTCATGGCGCTTTCTCTAGCGCGGTTGCGGCTGCGGCTTCGGGCACGATCCGGCGCTGCGCCCGCGGATCGAGCGCGTCCTGCAAGCCGTCGCCGAGGAAGTTGCAGGCGATTACGGTGATGAAGATCAGCAGCCCGGGATAGAGCGCGAGCTGCGGCGCGAGCTGCGATCGTCTCCTGCGCCGTGGTCAGCATGTTGCCCCAGCTCGGGATCGGCGGCGCGACGCCGAGGCCGAGGAAGCTCAGCACGGATTCGAGCAGGATCGTCTCGCCGACGGCGAGCGTCGTCGCGACGATGATCGGCGACGCGAGATTGGGCAGGATGTGTACCAGCATCACGCGCGGGCTGCCGGCGCCGAGCGCGATCGCCGCGCGCACGAAATCGCGCGATTTGAGCGACAGCGTCGCGCCGCGCACGATGCGCGCCACCGTCGTCCAGCCGACGAGGGCGACGAGCACGATGATGCGCTCGATGCTGATCGCCGGGGAATCGACGACCGCGGACGGGATGCCGAGCTTCTTCAGATCGAGCGCGGCGAGCACGACGAGCAGCGGCAGCAGCGGCAGAGCGATCATGCCGTCGGTGAAGCGCATCAGCGCCGCATCGAGCCGGCCGCCGCGATAGCCGGCAATCAATCCGATCGCCGTGCCGAAGATCGCGGCGACCAGCGCGGCGACGATGCCGACGAGCAGCGAGACACGCCCGCCTTCGAGCAGACGGAACAGCAGATCGCGGCCGATCTCGTCGGTGCCGAGCGGATGGAGGAGCGAAGGCGCGGCGAGGCGGTGATAGAGATCGACCATGTCGGGATCGAGGCCGATCAGTGCCGCGACGGGCGGTGCGCCGAACGCCGCGATGACGAGAAAGCAGCAGCATGCCGCCACTGATGGCGACGCGCTTGTCATGGAGAGCGTCGCGCCAGAGCTTCATCGCTAGGCGATCCGCGGATCGATCGCCGAATAGGCGATATCGGCGGCGAGGTTGCCGACCAGCACCATCACTGTCGCGACGAGCAGCCCGGCAAGCGCGAGGTTGAAGTCGTTGCCGAGGATCGAATCGTAGATGAGCTTGCCCATGCCGGGATAGGCGAACATCGTCTCGGTGATCAGCGCGCCCGAGAAAAGATTGCCGAAGCTCAGGGCCAGCACCGTCACCACCGGGAATGCAGCGCGTTGCGCAGCGCGTGACCGACGAGCACGCGGATCTCGCCCGCGCCTTTGGCGCGCGCAGTGCGGATGTAATCCTGGCGCAGGGTCTCGATCATCGCGGCGCGGATATAGCGCAGATGCGAGCCCATGCTGACGAGGGTCAGCGTCGTCACCGGCAGGACGAGATGGTGCAATCGATCGGAGAGGCTGCCATCGCCGATGGTCGCGACGCCGCCGGCCGGGAACCATCCCAAGCGTCGCGGCGAAGACGAGGATCAGCATCAGCGCCAGCCAGAAGGACGGCACGGAAATGCCAGCGAAGCAGGCGAGGTTGACGGCGCCGTCGATCGCCGAGCCGGGCCGGCGCGCGGCGATGATGCCGAGTGGCAGCGCCAGTGCATAGGCGCAGAAGAGGCTCGCGCTCATCAGCACCGCTGTGTTGCCGAGCCGCGGTACCAGCACGTTCAGCACCGGCTGGAGGTAGAGCCGCGAATAGCCGAAATCGCCGGTCAGCGCGGCCTGCGCCCAGGCGAAATAGCGCTCGATCAGCGGCTTATCGAGGCCGTAGAGCGCTTTCAGCCGTAGCGCGTCGGCCGGGCGAGAGACGCGGGTTCGACGAGATCATCAGGTCGATCGGATCGCCCGGCATCAGCCCGATCAGCGCGTAGACGATGAACGACATGATCGCGATGACGACGATCATCTGCAGCAGGCGCGTCGAGATAAAGCGCGTCACTAAAATTCTCCTCACCTTCCCGTCATGGCGGGGCTCGTCCCGGCCATCCACGTCTCTGCGGGGAAACTCGTGGATGCCCGGAACAAGTCCGGGCATGACGCTGAGTTATGTTCATTTCTGGGCCTGCTGCTCCGCCCGGTGCCATTTTTCGATCCACAGGGTCGAGGGCGCGTCATGGCCGGTCGGCGTCACGCCGTCGAGCCATTTCGGCAGCACGAAAGCGTCGGCGCGGAAATAGAGCGGCAGCGCCGGAAGCTGCTCGGCATAGAGCGTTTGCAGTTGGTGCCACATCGCGAAGCGCTTGGCGGGGTCGAGCTCGACCTCGATCGCATCCATCAGCGTGTCGGCTTCGGGATTGCTGTAGCCGTCGAAATTCTCGCCGCTCCAGCCGTTCTCGGCGGTCGGGATCTGCTGCGAATTGAGCTCGGCGCGCGGCACGTTCTCGGGCGCGCCGACCCAGGCGAACATCGCCATGTCGAAATTGCGGTGCTTGGTGGTGTCGCCGATCAGCACCCGCGCCGGCTGGTTCTTGATCCGCACCGCGATGCCGATCTGCCGCCATTGCGCCTGCAGCACTTGCTCGATCATCTCGCGCGTGCGGTTGCCGGAGGTTGTCGCGAGCTCCAGCGCCAGCGGCTTGCCGTCCTTGTGCCGGATGCCGTCGGTGCCCGGCTGCCAGCCGGCGGCATCGAGCAGCGCGCGCGCCTTGTCGGGATCGTAGCTGTAATGCGGCAGGTCGCTGCGCGAAGGCGGGGTCGAGCGGCGGCACGAAACTGTCGGCGACCGGATCGCGGCCGGCGAAAATCTCGATCGGTGATCGCCTTGCGGTCGATGCCGTAGAGCAGCGCCTGGCGCACGCGCAGATCGGCGAGGATCGGATTGTCGAGATTGGTGTCGATATGCTCGAAGCTGAGGCCGGGCTTGTAGAGGATCTTGAACTGGCTGCCGTGGCGTTTCTCGAAGGCCGAGCGCCTCGTCGAGCGAGAAGCCGAGCTCGCCCGCGACCATGTCGAGCCCGCCGGCGAGGAGATTGGCTTCGAGCGCGGCGGTGTTCTCGACCGTCCAGATCACGACGCGGCGGAAATAAGGTTGCGGCCCCGACCAGCCGGGGTTGCGCTCGAGGATGATATGCGAGCCGGGCACGATCTCGGTGACGCGATAGGGCCCGTCATAGAGCCCGGGATTGGTCGGGTCGGTGTCGTAGCGCGTGTGGAAGCGATATTGCGCCGGATCGGCGAAGGCCGCTTGCTCCAGATGCGCCGGGCAGGATCGGCACCGCGGCGGCGTTCGGATAGTCGAAGGTGATGCGGTCGAGGGTGAGGGTGAAGGTCTTCGCGTCCTTGATCTCGACCTTCACGACGCGGCGATAGGATCTCGGCATCGGCGACGCCGACCTGCGGCGTTCTGGCCGAGCTTGTAGCTGAAGGCGACGTCTTCGGTCGTGACCGGCTTGCCGTCGCCCCAGCGCGCATCGGGCAGCAGCGTATAGGTGATGGCGACGCCGGTCTTGCCGTCGCCGAGATCGACCTTCTCGGCGCGGCCGTTCTCGAAGCTCGGCAGCTCGGTGCAGAGCATGCATTCGAGCTTCCAATCGGCGTTATAGGTGACGAGCGGCCGCACCACCGCGCCAAGGACGTAATCCTTGACGAACATCTGGTCGATGACCGGGCTCAGCGTCGACGGAAATTGCGTGACGCCGATCGACAGCTCGTCCGGCGCATGCGCAGGCGCCGCCGCGGCCGGTCCGGCCGCGAGCAGCAATCCAATCAGAAGGAGAAGAGCCCGCCGCATTGTGCGGCGAGCATAGCATGCGCGCTTAGGCGGCGCGCGCCCGCTCGGTCAGCGCAACGAGCGTGCTGAGCGGCAGAAGATCGATCGTCTCGGTCTCGCCGAAAAGCGCTTCGACATCATCCGCCTTGGCGCTTGCTCGGCGCGATCTCGGTCTCGCAGCAGTGTCACGGCGATGCTCGACCGACGCGCGGTCGTGGGAACAAGGTGAGGCATATGCTTAATTCCTGACGCGGGGCGATTTACGCGCGTCGCAACATTAAATAAACGCGCGTCGTTAAAATGTCCGTATCGCAAATTGTCGCATGTGCGAAGGCTTACCGCAGATGCGGAAGCGCGTTACAAGCTTGGCGAAGCGCGGCATCACCTTCTCGGCGAAGAGTCGCGCCGAGCGCTCGGCATGCTCGTACGGGACCGTGTTGAAATTAAGTTGCACCGATGCGCTCTCGAAGCCGCCGACGCGTTCGAAATATTCCTCGATCTGTTTGGAAATGTCGTCAGGCGTGCCGATCCAGGCGGCGCCGCTCTTCACCTGCGTGTCGATCGTCTCGCGGCTCAGGATGTCGATGATCTTGTCGTAGCCGGGATAGTCCTTCGACTGCATGCCGGCCCATTCCGAGGCGGCATCGACCAGCGAGCGCAGATAGCGGTTGAGCGGATCGCGCGCGATCTGCCACGCCGTGTCGCGGTTCTCATGGCAGAAGAGGTGGAAGGCGAGCATGACGCGGCCTTTGCCCGGATGGCCGCCGTCCTTCCAGCCTTGGCGATAGAGATCGATCAGTTCCTTCATCGCGCCGCCGGCCATCGGAATCGCCATGATCGCGTGGCCGGCCTTGCCGGTGTCGGTGAAGCTTTGCGGCGTTGCGATCGCCGCGACCCAGAAAGGCGGCCGCGGCTTCTGCGTCGGCCGCGGCAGCGAGGTGACGTTCTTGAAGGAATGGAAACGGCCCTCGCAGGTGACGTTCTCTTCCTCGAGCAGCCGCCGCACCTGCTCCATGCCCTCGGTGAAGCGGTCGCGGCTCTCATTCACCGAGACGCCGAAGCGCGAGAATTCATGCGGCAGGAAGGCGCGCGCGAATCCGACTTCGAGCCGGCCGTTCGAGATCGCATCGAGCATGGCGATCTCGCCGGCGAGCTTCAGCGGATTGTTGAAGACCGGCAGCACCGCGCCGGTGATAAGCCGCGCCTTCTTGCTTCGCTCGGCCGCGGCGGCCAAGAACAGCAGCGGGTTGGGCGAATAGCCGCCATAGGCATTGAAATAATGCTCGACGGTGCGAACATGGCCCCAGCCGTCGCGATCGCAGAGCTCGGTCAGGCGCAGGCATTCGTCGAAATATTGCTGGCCCGATTTCTGCGCCGGGCCGACATCGGGAAAGAACTGCATCCCGAAATCCATGAGGCGCCTCCCAATTCCGCGATCGAAGTCTTATTTAACACCGCGAATGACGGTTTTCACTATCGGCCATTCGACCCGCTCGATCGAGGATTTCATCGCGCGCGCTCAAAGCTGCCGGCGTGGGCATGCTTGCCGATATCCGCCGCTTTCCCAAATCGCGCCGCTTTCCGCATTTCAACGGCGAGAATCTCGCGCCGGCGCTGGCCGCTGTGGGCATCGGCTATCGCCATTTCCCCGAGCTCGGCGGCCGGCGCGGCAAGCGCGCGGATGGGCAGGTTTCACCCAACACGCTCTGGCGACAGGAGCCGTTCCGCAATTACGCCGATTATGCCGAGACGCCGGAGTTTCGCGCGGCCTTCGACAAGCTCACCGCGCTGACACGCGAGAACACGGTCGCGATCATGTGTGCCGAGGCGGTGTGGTGGCAGTGCCATCGCCGCATCGTCGCCGATTATCTGCTGGCGGCGGGTTTCCCCGTCGAGCATATCTTCGATGCGAAGAAACGCGAGCCCGCGACCCTGACGCCGGGCGCGCAGCCGCGCGGCGACGGGACGATCCTCTACGAAGGCGAGCAGCGTCAGTTGCTCTAACGCTGCTCGATCGATTTAGGCGGCGGTCCCGGGGGCCGAAGCGCTGCGGCGGGCGATCTTCTCGCTCTCGCTGAGGGTATCGCGCAGGGCCTGATCGGCCTGGCAGGTCATCTTGATGAAAGCGCGCAGGAACGAGTCTGTGCGCGGGAGCTGGAACAACGTCTGCTCGTCGCCGCCGTCGGCACGGCCGGAGACCGTCACCGTCGCGTCCTGCGGCGTGAGCATCAACTCGACCAAGCTGACGCCCGGACCGGTGATGTATTCGACGACGCGTTGGCGCTTCGGACGGTCGGCGTCGCTGCGGATCGTCATGCGATAGGGCGTGCGGTTGCTCGCGGTCTCGATCAGGGCGCGCGAGAAGGGACGGAGGAAGACTTCGTCGAAGCCGAGAACGGCCATCGGCAGGTCGTTGGACGCCGAGGACCGGATCTCGAGCGTCGCCCATAAGGAGGCGCGGCCGGCATAATAATCGATCGAGGCGAGGTCGAGATTGATCGCGTCGATCGGCTGCGGCGGCGCATCGGCCTCGGCGCACAGGAACGCGAAGCACGCCGGCTCGCGGCGCAGCGACAGCGTGGTCGCGGCTTCGAGGTTCCAGTCGGTTAGCGCGTGGGTCGGATCATGCATAACAAGCGCTTCTGCCAAGGGGCGGTTTGCGAATGCGGCCATTGAATAGCGCTTGGGTTAAGGGACAAATAAATTCGTAGTTTTAGCTAATAGGGATTTATCTAAAATTCGCGATAAATACTATATTCGACCAAAGAACGATTCTGCTGGGAATGTCGCATTTGCGAGAATTGGCGTGAAAATCTTTTAAGCCGCAACGCGTATCTCAGTCGCGTGTTTCATGTTTGCATGCCTCTCCATTCCCGAATGATCGATTTGCCGCCGCTTTTGATCGAGGCGCTGAGCGCGATCGGTCCCGACACCGAAGCTCGCATGGGCGATCTCATCAACGACTTTGCTGCCTTGCCGTTGAGCGACGAGGATCGGCTGTCGGCGCTCGCCGGCGCGGTCGCGACCGTTGCGACGACGCGCTATCTCCGCCACCGTTCGGTCTTCATTGCTGCTTTGCGCTGCTGGGCGCTGGAGATATCGATCGCGCTGTCACCGGCACCGCCGCAATACGGCTTCGAGCGCCGTCGCGGCCCGGTCGAAGAGGCGCAGGATGGATTGCTCGGCGACCTCGATGCGATCCTTCGCGCCATGAACGACAACGGCTTGGCGAAGCATCACCGCCTCGTGACCGAGTTGGCGGTGATCGCCCAACTGCTCGGCCGCTACGACGCGCACAGCATCCATCTCGTCCTGACGGCGGCGAGCCTCGCTTGCGAGGATCCGCGTTGGCGCAGCGGCTACACGGTGCCGGTCCTGCTTTCGGATGGCTCGCAACTGCTGACGCGCGACGCCTGCCTGGAATCGCTCGCGCCGCGCGGCACGGCCTAGGATTTTTTCGGCGGCACCGCGCCCGGCGATTTGGTCATGTTGACCGCCGGCCATTGCTGGGCGGCGCCGGGCAGCGGCCCGAGCTTGCCGGAGAGGCGCTCGATCGTCACGCGATAGACCGTCACCTGCTCAAGACGCGGATAGAAGCCCTTCGGCCGATCCCATCGGGCATCGGCGTATTTGGCGAGGAAGCGGTCGAAGAACAACGCCTTCGCCTCGGGCTCGGGCACGATCGCGACGCTGCCCAAGACAACGACGCTGGCATAGCTCGCGGTGGTGTCGCATTCGAATTCGCCATACGGAAAGATCTCGCCCATTTCGGCGATCTCGACGCAGATGCGCGGCGAATGCTGGACATTGCTGCAGAAATGTCCGGTCCGACTGGTATGGAGCCAAATTGCGCCGTCGGCATAGACGAAAAGGTTGGGCGCGACATAGGGATCGCCGCTCGCGCCGATGGTGGCGAAATGCGCGAGCTTCGCGCGCGACAGCAAGTCGCGTGCGGCGGCTTCGGGCATTTCCTTGTCCTTGCGGCGGACAGCCCCCGCTCACGGCATGCTCCTTCGGGGCAGGGGCGATTCCTACTCGGCGTCAGCTTCCTCGATCGCCTCGGCTGCGGCAAGCCAGCGTGCCTCGGCTTCGCCCAGCGCGGCGCTGAGTGATGCCTGCTCGCGCAGCAATCCCGGGACATCGGCGGCGCCGGCATAGGTCGCCGGATCCGCAATGCGCTGGTCGAGCGCGCTTTTGCGCGCGGTGAGGTCGGTCACGGCGCGCTCGGCCTCTTTCAGCGCGCGGCGCAACGGCTCGATCTCGCGGCGGCGCTCGGCGGCGAGGCGGCGCGTCTCGCGGCGCTGATTGGCGGCGGTCTTTGTCGCTTCGCTTTCGCTCGCCGTGGGCGCCAGCACGAGGCGGCGGTAATCGTCGAGATCGCCGTCGAACGGCCTCACCGTGCCGTCTGCGACGAGCCACAGCCGCTCGGCGACGAGCGACAGCAGGTGCCAGTCATGGCTGACGATCACGACCGCGCCGGAGAATTCGTTGATCGCCTCGACCAGCGACTCGCGCGCCTCGATGTCGAGATGGTTGGTCGGCTCGTCGAGGATGAGCATCGGCGGCGCATCGACGCTCATCAGCGCGAAATTGAGCCGCGCTTTCTCGCCGCCCGAGAGGTTCTGCGCCGCGACGAAGACCTTGTCCTCATCGAAGCCGAAACGCGCCAGCCGCGCGCGGATCGTCTCGGGCACGGCTTTCGGCATCAGCCGCGCGAGATGGTCGTAGGGGCTCGCCGCGGGATCGAGTTCCTCGATCTGATGCTGGGCGAAATAGCCGCAAGCAAAGCGCTTGGCGCGCGTGATCTCGCCGGTCATCGGCGCGAGCCGCCCGGCGATGAGCCGCGCGAAGGTCGATTTGCCGTTACCGTTGGCGCCGAGCAAGGCGATGCGGTCGTCGGGATCGAGCCGCAGATCGAGGCGGCGCAGCACCGGCTTCTCCGTCTCGTAGCCGACCGAGACGTCGTAGAGGCTGAGGAGCGGCGGCGCGAGCTCGAGCGGCTCGGGGAAGGCGAGATGCAGCGGCGGCTCTTCTTCCGAGAGCGAGATCGGCTGCAGCCGCGCCAGCGCCTTCATGCGGCTTTGCGCCTGGCTCGCCTTCGTCGCCTTGGCGCGGAAGCGGTCGATGAAGGCCTGGAGGCGCTCGCGCTCGTCCCTCCTGGCGCGCCGCGAGCGCCTGCTGGCGCGCGAGATGCTCGCGCCGCGTGCGCGCAAAATCCTCATAGCCGCCGCTATAGAGCGTCAGCCGGCGCTCGCCGAGATGGAGGATGTGATCGACCACCTCGTCGAGGAATTGCCGGTCGTGGCTGACCAGCAGCAGCGTGTTGCGATAGCGGCGCAGGAAATCGGCGAGCCAGAGCGAGGCTTCGAGATCGAGATGGTTGGTCGGCTCGTCGAGCAGCAGCAATTCGGGCTCGGCAAAGAGCACGCCGGCGAGTGCCACGCGCATGCGCCAGCCGCCGGAGAAATTCGACAGCGGCTGATTCTGCTCGTCGTGGCTGAAGCCGAGACCGGCGAGGATGCCGGCGGCGCGTGCTTCTGCCGAATGGGCGCCGATCGCGGCCAGCCGCTCGTGGATTTCCGCGACGCGCGCCGGGTCGGTGCCGTGCTCGGCCTCGGCGAGGAGGCGATGGCGCTCGTCATCGGTCGCGAGCACGGCTTGCAGCGGCGTCGTCTGGCCGCTCGGCGCTTCCTGCGCCACGAAGCCGATGCGCGTGTCGCTGGGCAGGGCGATGTTGCCGCCGTCGAGCGCGCGCTCGCCGCGGATCAAATCGAGCAAGGTCGATTTGCCGGTACCGTTGCGGCCGATCAGCCCGACCTTCCAGCCGTCGGCGATCTGCGCCGACGCGTCGTCGATCAGCGTCCGCCCGGCGATGCGATAGGTGATGGCCGAAAGGGAGAGCACGGCGCGCGTCCTAGCACAGCACGGACGCGCATCACAGGCGCGAAGCGTCGCGCGTTATTTCTCCGCGTGCTCGCTTTCCTCGCCGAGCACGTGGACGGCGAAGTGGAAGGCGGGCAAATCCTCGCCGGGATGATCATCGGCGTAGGTGAGCTGCGGGATGCGGAAATTATTCGGCCGCGTCTCCTGGCCTTTATAGACGCCGGGATAGAGGTCGATGTAGTGCCAGCCGGGCGCGCCGCTCGCCGGCATATAGACCGTGACGTCGCCCTGGCTGTTGAAGCCGCAGGCATAGCCGACGTAATTGTCGTCATAGACGATGTGATAGATGTTCGCGGTCTCGGTCCAGCCGACACCTTTGAGATGGACCGTCAGGGTGTCGCCCGCATGCGCTTCCTGGCTGGCGAGCGGCAATGCGGAGGCTTCGAGCCAGAAGCTGCCGGCCGTTTTCTTGCCGGCATTCTCCACGAAGATGCTGTGCGCGCCGCCGAGATCGTCGGGTACTTTGAGACTGAAAGCGAGCTTGCCGCTCGCATCGGCTTTGGCTTCGGCGATCGGACGCGCGCGCTCTTCCCAACCGCCGGCGACAACGCGATTGCCGGTCACCGTCGACCATTGCAACTGATAGCTCTTGCCCGGCGCGAATCCCTCGCCGCTGACCGTGAGCGGCTGGCCGACGCTGGCGAAAGCGGGCGTCGCGACCAGCGCGCCCGGCTTCGGCAAGCTGCGCACGCTCTTCTGCGTCTGCGCTTCGACCGCCGGCGGCAGCACTGCCTCGCCGCGCGTCACGGTGAAGTTGGTCTTGAAGCGCGGCCGGTCGGGCACCGGATTCTGCTGCGGGTTCATATAGGGGAAGGTGAACTCGCCATGGATGAGCTGCAGCACATGCGCGCCGGCGGGGCCGGTCGCCGGGATCGTGAAATGCGCCGAGCCATGCGTCGAGACCGACGAGATCCAGCCGGTGAAGTTGTTGTCGTAGACCAGCATCCAGCTGTTCTCGAGCTCGCGCCAGCCGATGCCCTTGATGTCGAAGGTGATCGGCGTGCCGGGCGGGCCGTTCTCCGGCGTCACCTTCATCGTCATGTCGAGATTGAAGCCGGCTTGGGTAAAGAGCCTCGCGTCCTGTTGCAGCACGATGTCGTGCTGAAAGCCGAAATCGTCGGGGACGACGAAGCTCGCGGCGAATTTGCCCGCGGCATCGGTCTTCACCCGCGCGATGCGATAGCCGGCCGGCGCGTAGTCGCGGCCGTGATACTCGCCATTGGCGGTTTTCCAGCTGCCTTTGACCGTGCGCCAGACGAGATCGAATTCCTGATTGGCGGGCAGGGCCTCGCCGCTCACCGTGACATTGGCGCCTTCGCTCGCATGGAGCGGCGCGAGGCTGAGCTTGCCGACAAAGCCATTCTCCGGCTGCGCCGCCGCGATCTCCGGCCCGAAATCGGTCGCGAGCGCGGCTTCGGCGCGCGAAGGGTTGAGGCTCGGCACGGCTGTTACGGCCGCGAGCAGAATGAGCGCGCGCGCTGCGGTTGGCATCGACATCGGAAATCCCCCGTACACGAATTTAGACAAAGTAATAGGTAATAGCGGCGGCGATCCGTCAGAGGAAGCGGGCCAATGCCTCCGCGCTCGCCGCGCCGAGCAGTACGACGATCCATGGCGGAACGCGCCAGAAAACGAGCAGCAGGAAAGCGGCGATGCCGATGCCGAAATCGGTCGGGCTGAGGATCGCGCTCGTCCAGACCGGCGTGTAGAGCGCCGCGAGCAGCAGCCCGACGACCGCGGCGTTCACGCCTTTGAGCGCCGATTGCACGCCGGCGCGGCGGCGCAGCGCATCCCAATAGGGCAACACGCCGATCAGCAGGAGAAAAGACGGCGCATAAATCGCGACAAGGCAGATCAGCCCGCCGAGCCAGCCGTTGGGGCCTGGCTGCATCACCGTGCCGAGATAGGCAGAGAAGGTGAAGAGCGGGCCGGGCACGGCTTGCGCCGCGCCATAGCCGGCAAGGAACGCGTCGTTGCCGATCCAGCCCGGCGGCACGACCTCTTTCTGCAAGAGCGGCAGCACGACATGGCCGCCGCCGAAGACCAGCGAGCCCGAGCGATAGAAGCTGTCGACCAGCGCGACGGCGTGGTTCTGCGTCGCGGCGGCGAGCAGCGGCAGGCCGGCGAGCAGCACGAGGAACGCGGTCAGCGCGGCGATCGCCAGCGGCTTGGCGATGCGGATCGCGATGTCGCTATGCGCGGTCTTCATGTCGGCAGGCAGAAAGCGCCAGCCGATGAGTCGCACCGAGGACGATCGCGCCGATCTGACCGATGGCATTGGGCAAAGCGAGCACGAGCAGCGCGGCCGCGACCGCCATGGTCGCGCGCAAGCGATCGGGACAGAGGTTGCGCGCCATCGACCAAACGGCTTGCGCGACCACGGCGACCGCGACGATCTTCAGCCCGTGCAGCCAGGCGGCCTGCGCGATCGTGCCGAGCCGCGCGACGCCGTAGCCGAAAGCGATCATCGCGAGCGCCGACGGCCCGCTGAAGCCGAGCCAGGCGGCGAAAGCGCCGGGCAGGCCGGCACGCAGGATGCCGATGGTGATGCCGACCTGGCTGCTCGCCGGGCCGGGCAGGAATTGGCACAGCGCGATGATGTCGGTGTAGGCGGCCTCGTCGAGCCATTTCCGCCGCGCGACGAACTCGCCGCGGAAATAGCCGAGATGCGCGACCGGCCCGCCGAAGCTCGTCAGCCCGAGACGCAGGAAGACCAGGAAGACCGCAAGCCACGAGTCGCGACGGGGCGACTCGGCGGGGACGGGGCTGGGCATCGCTTCGATGCTAGTGCAACGCGCATGGCAGAAACAACGATGCGGCAAGATATTCTTGTCGTCTTGTGTCTCGGCGGATCGAAACTCAGTAAGCTCGGCAGATGAGGGAGCTATGACCGTCGAACAGCGTGACGATCTGTCGATATCGAAATCGGCGCTCGCGGTGTTGCGCGAGACATTCGGCTATCCCGAGTTTCGCGGCCAGCAAGCCGACATCATCGCGCATGTGACGGCGGGCGGCGATGCGCTGGTGCTGATGCCGACGGGCGGCGGCAAGTCGCTTTGCTATCAGATTCCGGCGCTGTTGCGGCCCGGTCTCGGCATCGTGGTCTCGCCGCTGATCGCGCTGATGAAGGATCAGGTCGACGCGCTGCGCCAACTGGGCGTGCGCGCGGCTTATCTCAATTCGAGCCTCGATTTCGCCGAAGCGGCCGATGTCGAGCGCGCGATGCGCGCCGGGGATCTCGATCTCGTCTACATCGCGCCCGAGCGACTGGTCACGCCGCGCTGTCTCGATCTGCTGGCGAAATCGCGCCCCGCGCTCTTCGCCATCGACGAGGCGCATTGCGTGTCGCAATGGGGCCACGATTTCCGGCCGGAATATCTCCAGCTCTCGGTGCTGCACGAGCGTTTCCCGACCGTGCCGCGCATCGCTCTGACCGCAACCGCGGATGATCCGACACGCGCCGACATCATCGAGCGGTTGGGTCTCGGTCAGGCGCGCATCTTTGCCGCGGGCTTCGACCGGCCGAACATCCGCTATCGCGTCGTTCCGAAGAACGACGCCCGTAAGCAGCTTTGGGAATTCCTCGACGCCGAGCATCGCGGCGATGCCGGCATCGTCTATTGCCTGTCGCGCAAACGGGTCGAGGAGGTCGCGGCGTTCTTGTGCGGCAAAGGCCGCGTCGCGCTGCCCTATCATGCCGGTCTCGACGCGGCGACGCGCGAGCGCAATCAGGATCGCTTTCTCAAGGACGAGGGCGTGGTCGTCGTCGCGACGATCGCCTTCGGCATGGGAATCGATAAGCCCAATGTGCGCTTCGTCGCGCATCTCGATGCGCCGAAGACGCTCGAGGCCTATTACCAGGAAACCGGCCGTGCCGGCCGCGACAGTCTGCCGGCCAATGCCTGGATGACCTATGGCATGGCCGATATCGTCATGCTGCAGTCGCTCATGGAGGGCTCGGGTCTCAACGAACGTCAGCGCCGCATCGAGCGCCAGAAGCTCGACGCGCTGCTCGGCTATTGCGAGACCTCAAAATGCCGCCGGCAGGTCCTGCTCGGCTATTTCGGCGAGCACGATCATGCGCCCTGCGGCAATTGCGACAATTGTCTGCGCCCGCAGCGGGTTTGGGATGGGCTGGTCGCCGCGCAAAAGGCGATCTCGGCGGTGGTTCGCACGGGTCAGCGCTTCGGCGCGGCCTATCTCGTCGACGTGCTGCTCGGCAAGACGACAGAGCGCATCAAGAATTTCGGCCACGACCAGATCAAGACTTTCGGCGTCGGGGTCGATCTCGGTAAACACGAATGGCATGCGGTTTACCGCCAGCTCGTGGCGCTGGGCCATCTCGCTGTCGATGTCGAGGGCCATGGCGGACTTTATGTGCGCGATAGCGGCTCGGCCGTGTTGCGCGGCGCGGTACCGGTCACGTTTCGCGCCGATGCCGACGAGCCCAAGCGCCGCGAGAAACGCGCACGCTCGGGCGGATCGGACTCGATCGTCGCTCCGGCCGATGAAGGGCTCTGGAAGAGGCTGCGATCGCTGCGCTTGTCGCTCGCGCGCGATCAGGGCGTTCCGCCCTATGTCATCTTCCACGATGCAACGCTTACGGACATGATCCAACGCCGGCCGCGCGATCTCGATGCTCTCTCGCAAATCCCTGGCGTCGGCGTCAGCAAGCTCAAGCGTTATGGCCCCTTATTCATCGCCGCCATCGCCGCGCATGAGGCGCAGACACAGCGCGAGGGCTGAACCGCTAACGCGCGCCGGTTCCTTCTTCTTGCCACAGCTGGTCGCGCCAGCGCAGCGCGATCAGCAGCGCGCAGCTGATACGCCGATGGCGCAGTAGAGCGCGACGGTCGGTCACATAGCCGAGATACTGGATCAGGGCGCCCGCCGCGAGCAGGCCGATCGGCAAGCGCGTAGACCGCGAGCATGCGCACGCCCATGACGCGGCCGCGAAGCGGTCCTCGGCGGTGCGCAAGAGGATCACCGACATCGGCACCATGGCGAGGCTCTGCGCGAAGCCGGCCAGCATCAGCACCACCATGCCGGTCTTGACATTCGGCAGCAGCGGGAAGATCAGCGAGCAGCACGTACCAGGTCAGCATCGAGCCGAGCATCAGCCGCGCCATGCCCCAGGAGCGGCCGCCGAAGGTCAGCGCGAGCGAGCCGACGAGGCTGCCGCAGGCAAAGCTCGCGATGAGGAAGCCGAGGCCTTGCTGATCGATGCGATAGATCTCGCGCGCGACATAGGGCAGGAGCCCTTGCGACAGGGGAAAGGCGGTGAGGTTGACGAGCACCGCCAGCGCCATCGCCGAGACGGCGACCGGCGTGTTCCACACATAGGCGGAAGCCCTCGCTCGAGATCGCGCCAGCGGCGTGAAAGCCGCGGCACGTCTCGCGCTTCGAGCCGCGATAGACGCCGAGCGTCAGGCAGAAGCTCATCGCGTAGAGCGTCGCGATGACGATATAGGCATGGCCCATGCCGAGCAGCGGCGATGAGCCCGGCGCCCGCGAGCGAGCCGGCGATACGCGCGCTATCCATCGTCGTGCGCATGACGCTGGCGGCGCTGACCAGCACCGATGGCGGCATCGAGGCGCCGACCAGGGCGTTGCGCATGACGAGATCGGAAGATCGCACCAGTCCCATGCAGCCGGCGACGATCGATGACGATAGCTCGGGCGGATCGACGCCGGTGAAGGCGAGCGTCATGATCGTCGTGGCGAAAGACGCAATAGCCTGCGCGCATGATGCAGAGCAGGTTGCGATGACCGATGCGGTCGCCGAGCACGCCGAAAAGCGGCGACAGCAGCGTGCCGGCATATTGCAGCGAGCCGTAGAGGGTCAGCAGCAACACCGAGCCGGTCTCGACGATGACGTACCAGCTCAGGATGATGCCTTCCATCTCCCCCGCCCAGGAGGTGAGGAGATCGGCCGGCCACTGAAAACGAAAGCTCTTGAGCGCGAACGGGCTCAGCGCGTGAGTCAAACCGCTGATCATTGTTGCTTATTCGTTGCTGCGGTCACTCGCGCGCCGGGACGCCCGCTGGCTCCTTAAGGAACGGTGGCCTTGTTGACGACCGGCCCGGTGAGCGCCTCGTAATTCTTGCGGATGACCGCCACGCGCTTGCCGTCGCCGAGGAAGTCGCGATAGCCGTTGGCGAATTGCTTGCTCGTCAGCGGCGGCAGGCCCTGGGGCGCGGCCACGTCCCGGCGCGGCGAATAGAGCGCCGGGTTCTTGCCCTGAACGTCCTTGCTCAAGAGCCAGCTCACATAGAGCTTCGCCGCATTCGGATGCGGGCCGTGTTTCAAAATGCCGCCGGCGGTGAAGAAGACGGGGATCTTGTCCTTCGTTGGGACGGCGAGCTTCAACCCGCCGCCCGGTCCCGGACCCTGCGAGCCGTTGGTGACGTCGAAGCTGATCCAGCTGTCGCCCGCTTTGATGCGCGCCGCGACATCGCGATGGCCCTGAATGAAATAGGCCTGGTTGGCCAAGTATTTCTTCAGATAATCCGCGCCGTATGCCTGGGCGAAGAGGACGAAGCGATAGAGCGTTGCATCGTCGTCGGCGGGATAGGCGGTGACCATTTTTCCGCTGGAATGGTGCTTTGAGGAAATCGAGCGCCGATTTGGGCGCATCGGCATCCTTCACCTTCTCGGGATTGTAGCCGTAGAAGATCGGATTGGCGTTGACGGCGACCCAGGCGCCGTTCCGCGCTTTCATCGGGTCGAGAACCTGATCGAATCCCTCGGGCTTGAAGCGCAGGAGTTCACCGGCCCTGTCCCAGCGATTGTAGTCCGCGATCGTCTGGAACTGGACGTAATCGACCGCGACCTTCTTCTCCTTGATCTGCTTGTCGACTTCTTGATCGAGAACGTTGCTGAAGCCGCCGGTCGCGGTGACCTTGATGCCGGGGAAGCGCTTCTCGAATGCCTCGGCGCCGGCCTTCGCGCCGGCTGGTCCGGCGCCGGTATAGATTGTCAGAGCGCCTTCGGCCTTAGCCTTCTCGTAAAGCTGATCGAGTGTCTCGGCCCGCGCCGTCAGCGGCGCCAGGACGACGGACATCAGCAACAATGCCGAGAGACGGAATCCTCTTGCCCGATACCACATGCTTCCCCCCTTTTTGGAGCCGGCGGCTCGCTTTGTTTCGAGCGCTCAGCATAGCATGAAGGGCCGCAATCCCTAGCCGGCATTCGAACTGCTCTCGGCGCGGTTGACTCTGTACGGCCTCGTTTTTAGCGCTAGGCCGTTGTCATTCGTGGTAGCCGCCGCCAAACCAGGACACGAGCGCTTCGTTGTATTCAGAAGCCGCTTCTTCCCAAACCCGATGTTGCGCATCGAGCAAGACATAACGATTGTTCGGAAGCCGTTCGGCCGAGAATTGCCCATTTGCGGGCGGGACAATCGGATCGTTCTTTCCGGCGATGATCAGCACCGGCGTTTCGATGTTGGACAGTCGCGGCTCGAGCCTGGGAAGATCGCGAATGTACCCGCGCACATATTGCGTGGCTTCCTCGAAACGTCGTCCTGCCGAGGCCGCCCGAAAATCTTCGACGATAGCCGCCGGCGTCAGTTGGGCCGCGTGCGTCAGATAATTCGCAACACGGTCCGCGCCATCGATATTGGCGAAGGCACCCGTGGGTGAATGAATGAGATCCTTCAGCGAACCGGCGGCGAGATCGACGCGCATGGCACCGCCGCCAAGAACAAGGCTTTCGAAGATCGTGGATTCCTTCGCCGCGACGAACAAGATCGCAAGGGTGCCGACGTCGGGGGCGACAACATGGGTGCGGTTAATTCCGAAATGCCTGAGAATCGACATCACAAAATTTCCCATCGCCTCCGGCGTCATAACATCCGGGCGGCTTTGCGAACGACCAAAGCCCGGCAGATCAACCGCGATGGTGGGATGCTTGCCGGCAAGCCGCGGCAATAAGCGGTGGAACGCATAGATGCTCTCGGGCCACGGCGCTGTTCGAAGAATCGGCAAACCTTCGGACGAGCCACCTCGTGCATATCGAACTGACAGGCCGTCGATCTCGGTCGTCGCGACGGTGCCGATGTTGGGCAGAACGCCTCTATCGAGCTGTGTCATGATGTTCCCTTCATCAATTAGTCTATCGCTCGGCGCGCGCGAGCAGGGTTGCGAACATGGACGCGAATGCCAGAACGATGACGATCACACTATAGATTTCGGCGACTTTGATCAGCCCGATCATCGGCGCGAGATAACCGGCGAGGATCGCGGGTAGCGCGAACGACAGGTAGCCCACGATGTAGAAAGCGGACAGCAGGCCGGCACGTTCGTCGGTCGCCAGCGGCAGAAGGATCCGCATTGTGCCTGTGAAGGTGGCGCCGAAGCCCGCACCCGCGATCACGGTGCCGATCAACATGATCGATGCGCGTTCGGCGTATACGCCAGCAAGGGTGATGGCGACACCGGATGCGAGTGCGACGATCGCGCCGCCGAGGACACGGCTCGCCGGGATGGCACGAACCGCCAGGACGGCGAGGACGCCGCTGAAGGTCAGCGCGCTAACGACGAGCCCGCCGACGATCGGTGAGGTTGCCCCGGTCGCGACCCGCACCAGGCTTGGCATGAGCGAGAAATAGAATCCGCCCAAGGCCCAAGAGGCGATCATCACCGGCGTCAGGCGCGCAAGCGCGGCCCGAGCCTGTCGTGGCACGCTCACATGCGGCCGCAGTGAAGAAAGGGCACCCGAACGCGGTTGCGCCGTCTCCGGCATGAAGAAGAGAATTGCCGCCTCGATAGCCGACAGAACCATCAGAACAAAGTAGACGAGCTGTTGCGGCGCGGGTGCGTAGGTGACCAGGATCGCCGCGCCCAGGCTGCCGATCGTCATTCCGGTCAGTGCCGTGCTGCTGTTCAAGACAAGGCCGCGTTTCGCATCGGTGTCGAGGATCGCCGCGCCAAGCGTTGTGGTCGCAAACCCGGTTGCGAAGCCTTGAATGGCGCGCGCGATGATCAGCGCGGTCGCGGAATTGGCCGCCATGAACAAAGCCATCGCTCCGACATTCAAGAGAAGCGCGGCAGAGATAGCGGGCCGGCGTCCGATGTAATCGGAAAGCGACCCGACCGTGAGCAGAGCCCCCAGAAGGAAGATGACGTACACCGCGAAGATCACGGTGACCATCAGCGGGCTCAGGCCAAAGCTTTCCTGATACTGATGGTAGAGCGGTGTGGGCGCGGAACCGCTGGCGCCAAAGGTCACAGCGGCAATCACCGCCATGGTGCTGGTTGCCGCGTAAGAGAGCGAGACCTGGCGCGGCTGTCTTTCATGCGCGATGCTGGTAACCGTTCGGCAGCCGGGGGCTGCGAGGGCGAGAGCGGCCTTATTGGAGAGGTGGGTCATGGCGTTTTCCTTTCACTGCCGGACCATCGGATATATCGTCGTCAGGCATGAAGGTGATCTTCTCTTGACCAGAAAACGAAGACTTCCTATGCCATGACCATGCTTTAAAAGTATGGGTGAGCTATGGAGTTCCGGCATCTGCGCTATTTCATTGCGGTCGCCGAGGAGGGCAGCCTCACCAATGCCGCCGAAAATCGGCTGCACACGGCGCAGCCCTCGTTGAGTCGGCAAATCCGCGATCTGGAGCGCGAGGTCGGGGTCAAGCTGCTTGAGCGCGGTGCCCGCGGGACCGAGTTGACGACGGCCGGTCGTGTCTTCCTGGATCATGCGCGGCTCGCCTTGCTCCAGGTGGAGACAGCGGGAGAGGCGGCGCGGCGCGCGGCGCAACCGGAGAAGGCCAGCTTCGTCGTCGGCTTCCTGACCGGTCACGAGATGATCTGGCTGCCCGAGACCTTGCGCATTTTGCGCGAGGAAGATCCGGACAGCGAAATTACGCTATCGAGCCAACCATCTCCGGAACTCGCCGGCGCGCTGATGCGCGGCAAAGTGGATGTAGCATTTCTCCGGCGAGAGGCGCAGGCGCCGGGCCTCGCTTTCAAATTTCTGGTCAAAGAGCCTTTAGTGGTCGTGCTGCCGGCAGGCCATCGTCTTGCGGCGCGCAAGGAAATCCGCCTGCAAGAGATCGCCGATGAAACTTACATCGCGCCGACCCGCGTCGCGCCGGCGCTGAAGGCCGTGATCGACGAATACCTCGCAAATTCCGGCGTGACGCTAAAGGCCGAATACGACGCGGGAAGCATTTCTTCCATCATGTCGCTGGTGGCATCGACCGGCGGCGTCACCTTGCTGCCGACCTACGCCCAGAATCTACTGTCGTCTTCATTCGTGGTTCGTCCGTTGCAAGGCGCGGCGCCGACCATCGATCTGGTCTTGGGCTATAGCCGCGCCAACACATCGCCGCTGCTCATGCGTTTTCTGTCGCGTCTGGACGAACTCGTTACGGGAGTCGCACCGGCCTGAGGCGCCGTTCCGCGCGCGTGCAGGAAAGCGTTCCTAGTGGCGGCACCGTTTCCCCTTGACCGCTACGGGTCATTTAGCACAAGATTTATGTTCATGGTTCCCAGGAGCCCCTACGGATTGTGTAGGGGGCTTGGGCTAAGAGGGAACCCGGTGCGCCGCAACGCGGCAATGCCGGGGCTGCCCCCGCAACTGTAAGCGGCGAGCGGCTGTCACTTCGGCCACTGACGCGGAACGCGTCGGGAAGGCCCGACAGCCGCAGCGACCCGCGAGCCAGGAGACCTGCCGTGAACGATGAAACGTCCTCGGGCGGGGTGTCCCGGTGGTCGCTTGCAGCTCGGCGGCGTTCGCCGGCGCCTTTCGCAAGCCATCGCCGCCGGCCTCCTGCCCGCAACAGTGACGGGGGTTGCCGATGTCCGCTCTCGCTTACGATTTCGATCGGAACGCGGCGATCTCGTTCGCGCTCACGCCAGCGCGGCCGCGATCGCGACGCGCCGAAGCCGTCCGCAAGCCGAGCCTGCCCGTCGCCGCACCGCCGCGCGCATCGCGCGCCGCTGCCGGCGCCGCTGGCGCCGCCGCCGCAGCCCGTCCGACCTCACGCTCGACCGCACGCCGCGACGCATCTGCTGACCCCGTTCGGCAAGGCGACGCTCGACCGACCGCTATCTGATGCCGGGCGAGAGCTTCCAGGACATGTTCGCGCGCGTCTCCTGCGCCTATGCCGACGACGTCGACGCATGCCCAGCGGCTCTACGACGCCATGAGCCAGCTCTGGTTCATGCCGGCGACGCCCGATCCTGTCCAATGGCGGCACCAAGCGCGGCCTGCCGATCTCCTGCTTCCTCAACGACGTGTCCGGATTCGCTCGACGGCATTGTCGGCACCTGGAACGAGAATGTGGCGCTGGCCTCCAATGGCGGCGGCATCGGCACCTATTGGGGCAAGGTCCGCTCCATCGGCGAGAAGGTGAAGACCGGCAAGACCTCGCGGCATCATTCCCTTCATCCATGTGATGGACGGGCTGACCCTGGCGATCGCCAGGGCTCGCTGCGCCGCGGCTCGGCGGCGGTCTATCTCGACATCTCCCATCCCGAGATCGAGGAGTTCCTGGAGATCCGCAAGGCCTCGCGGCGATTTCAACCGCAAGGGCCTCAATCTGCATCACGGCATCAACATCACCGACGAGTTCATGGATGCGGTGCGCGACGGCAAGATGTTCGGCCTGCGCAGCCCCAAGACCGGCGAGGTGCTGCGCGAGGTCAATGCCCGCCAGCTGTGGCAGCGCATTCTGGAGACGCGGCTGCAGACCGGCGAGCCCTATATCCTGAACATCGACGCGGTGAACCGCGCGCTGCCCAAGCATCAGCGCGAGCTGGGCCTGAAGGTCAACACCTCCAATCTGTGCAGCGAGATCACGCTGCCGACCGGCATCGACCATCGCGGCAAGGAGCGCACCGCGGTGTGCTGCCTGTCGTCGCTCAATATCGAGACCTGGGACCAGTGGGCCGAGGAGCCGGGCTTTGTCGAAGACGTGCTGCGCATGCTCGACAATGTGCTGACCAGCTTCATCGAGACCGCGCCCGACGGCATGGAGCGCGCCAAATACTCGGCCCTGCGCGAGCGCTCGGTCGGCCTCGGCGTGATGGGCTTCCACTCCTTCCTGCAGGCGCAAGGACATCCCCTTGGAAAGCGCCATGGCCAAGTCGTGGAATCTGCGCATCTTCAAGAAGATACGCCGCGAAGCCGATGCGGCGTCTTATATCCTGGCGCGAAGAGCGCGGCGCCTGCCCCGACGCGCCGGAGAAGGGCATGAAGGCGCGCTTCAGCCACAAGATCGCGATCGCGCCGACCGCCTCGATCAGCATCATCTGCGGCGGCACCAGCGCCTGCGTCGAGCCGATCCCGGCCAATGTCTACACCCACAAGACGCTGTCGGGCGCCTTCTCGGTGCGCAATCCCTATCTGCAGGAACTGCTGGCAGCCAAGGGCGCCGACACGCCGGAGATCTGGCAGTCGATCGTCGAGCAGGAAGGCTCGGTGCAGCATCTGGATTGCCTGAGCGAGGACGAGAAGGCGGTCTATCCGCACCGCCTTCGAGATCGACCAGCGCTGGATCATCGAACTGGCGGCCGACCGCACGCCCTTCATCTGCCAGAGCCAGTCGCTCAACCTGTTCCTGCCCGCCGACATCGACAAGTGGGACCTGCACATGCTGCACTGGACGGCGTGGGAGCGCGGCATCAAGAGCCTCTATTACTGCCGCTCCAAGTCGATCAGCCGCGCCGGCTTTCGCCGGCCAGCTGGAGAAGACAGAGCAGCGCAAGCGTCGACCGCGCCGACGCACCGATTACGAAGAGTGCCTGGCATGTCAGTGAAATCGCTCGGCGATCGTCGATCCGCGCACCCTGATCGGCAACGGGCACGATCGGCCTGCTCACCGCCACCGGCACCTATGACGTCGACCGCTATCCCTGGGCCTATGACTGCTGGAAGCGCCAGCAGCAGACCCATTGGATGGGCGAGGAAGTGCCGCTGGGCGCCGACATCAAGGACTGGCAGTCCGGCCATCTCACCGACGCCGAAAAGGGCCTGCTGACCCAGATTTTCCGCTTCTTCACCCAGTCGCGACGTCGAAGTCGGCGACAATTACCTCAAGCGCTACATCCCGATCTTCCAGCCGCTGGAAGTGCAGATGATGATGGCCGCCTTCACCAACATGGAGACGGTGCATATCGACGCCTATGCGCTGCTGCTCAAGACCCTGGGCATGCCGCAGACCGAGTTCGAGGCCTTCCGCGACTATGCGCGAGATGCGCGCCAAGGCCGATTACATGCACACCTTCGGCGTCGAGCACCGTGCGCCGACGTGGCGCGCACCCTGGCCATGTTCGGCGCCTTCACCGAAGGCATGTCGCTGTTCGCCAGCTTCGCCATGCTGCTGAACTTCCCGCGCCACAACAAGATGAACGGCATGGGCCAGATCGTGACCTGGTCGGTGCGCGACGAAAGCCTGCATTGCGAAGGCATCACCAAGCTCTATCACGCCTGGAACGACGAGACCGGCGCGTCACCAAGGCGGTGCGCGACGACATCATCGACGTCGCCAAGACCATGGTCGGGCTGGAAGAGGGCTTCGTCGATCTGGCCTTCAGCCTGGGCGAGATCCAGGGCATGACGCCGGCGCGACATCAAGTCCTATGTCCGCTACATCGCCGACTGGCGGCTGACCCAGCTCAAGCTGTCGCCGGTGTTCGGCAATTTCGAGGAGACCGAGAGCGGCTACAAGCAGCTCAAGGCCGCATCCGCTGCCCTGGCTGGTGGAAATCCTCAACGGCGTCGAGCACGCCAATTTCTTCGAGCAGCGCGCCACCGAATATTCCAAGGGCGCCACGCAGCGGCTGCTGGGACGGCGACGACGGCGTGTGGGCGACGTTCGACAAGCGCGACGCTGCACGCATTGCCGCGAAAGCGTAGCGGCGGCGGGAGCGCGCAACTCCGTCATTGACGCTCCGCCATGTCGCTGCATAGGATCGCGGCGATGGTTCCCTTCGGGGATTGAATGGGAACGCGGTGAGGGCCCTCCTCGAGTTAAAGGAGGCCCGAAGCCGCGGCTGCCCCCGCAACTGTAAGCGGCGAGCCAAGCGCCAATGATGCCACTGGGAAACCGGGA
This sequence comes from uncultured Alphaproteobacteria bacterium, assembly GCA_963731145.1. Lineage (GTDB taxonomy): Bacteria > Pseudomonadota > Alphaproteobacteria > ATCC43930 > CGMCC-115725 > CAIKMD01. The sequence goes on from CAVSUX010000001.1 coordinate 1,203,176, forward strand.
AGGCGGCGCAAGGCAACGACCCGCGAGCCAGGAGACCTGCCATCGCCGTGGTCACGCGCGAACACATTGGGCGGGGTGCACCGATGGAGACCAGGAAGCGGCCTTAGGGCTGCGACTGGACTTTGGTTCGCGGTGACGTGTCACGTTGCCGCGAGGCCTTTGCATGTCCGCTCATTTTTGCTCCCGCGTGACGATTTCTCTTTGTTCTGGCCAGCCTTCCTTTTGCGACGAGTGCGCGCGCCCAGGACGCGGCGCCGACGCCGATCACGATCGACCACCGCCGATCATCGTCACCGGCGCGACGCGCGTGCCGACGCCCGAAGATCAGCTCGGCACGCAGCGTCACGGTCATCACCGGCGACGAGATCGAGCGAAAGCAGCAGCGCACCTTGCCCGAGGTGCTGCAGGACGTGCCCGGCTTGAACGTCGTGCAGGACCGGCGGTCCCGGCGGCGACCGCGTCGGTCTTCATGCGCGGCACCAATGCCAACCACACCAAGGTGCTCGTCGACGGCATCGATGTCAGCGATCCGAGCTCGACCGACGGCTCGTTCGATTTCTCGCAGCTCCTCGCTTCCGACATCGACCGCGTCGAGGTGCTGCGCGGCCCGCAAAGCGGTCTCTACGGCTCGGACGCGATCGGCGGCGTCATCAACATCATCACCAAGACCGGCAACGGGCCGCCCAAGGCGACCGCGCAGCGTCGAAGGCGGCTCGTTCGGGACCTTCAACCAGACCGCCGGCATCAGCGGCTCGCAGGCGCGCTTCAACTACAACGCCAACATCGCGCATTACCGCGACGACGAACACGCAGGTGACGCCGAGCGATCTCGTGCCGCCGGGCCGGCCGCTCAACGACGATTTCTACGACAACAAGACCTTTGCGACGAAGCTCGGCGCCAATCTCACCGACAATTTCGATCTCGGCCTGGTCGCGCGTTATGTCGATACCGATCTGCGCTCTACATCGGACGATCTCATTGCCGGACCCGAGGCGCTTCACACCGACAGCGACAACCACGAGCTGTTCACCCGCGGCACCGCCCACCTGACGCTGTTCGACGGGCTCTTCGATCAGACGCTCGGCTATGGCTACACGAATTATCGGCGCCGCATCTTCGATCCGAATGACGCCACTTTGGCTTTCGGCAACGACCCCGGCTATTTCCGCGGCGACCGCAGCAAGATCGATTAGCAGGGCAATATCCACGTCATGGCGGGGCAGATCGTGACGCTCGGCGCCGAGCATGAGCGCGATACGATCAACGACAGCTCGCCCGCGACCGGCGCCTATTCCAACAATGCCGGCTTCGCGCAATTGCAATCGAGCTTCGGCGAGCGGTTCTTCAACACGGCGAGCCTCCGCTACGACGGCAACAGCCAGTTCGGCGGCAAGGCGACCTATCGCATCGCGCCGGCTATGGTCGTGCCGGAGACCGACACGACATTCCGCGGCAGCGTCGGCACCGGCTTCAAGGCGCCGACCCTCGATCAGCTCTTCGACAGCTTTCCGGCCTTCGGCTTTTTCGCCAATCCCAATCTCGTGCCGGAGACGAGCTTCGGCTGGGATGCCGGGGTGGAGCAGAAGCTGCTCGATCGCCGCGCCTCGGTCGGCGCGACCTATTTCCACAACGACATCAAGAATCTGATCGACTTCAACGACACCTTCACGACGCTCGATCAATGTCGGCGAGGCGACGACCTATGGCGTCGAGAGCTTCGTCGCCTATAAGCCGTGGGACGTGCTCGAGCTTGCGCGTCGACTACACCTATACGATGGCGCGCAACGACGTCACGGACGAGGCGTTGTCGCGCCGGCCCAAGCACAAGGCGAGCCTCAACGCGACCTGGCAGGTGACCGAGCGCGCCTCGCTCAGCGGCACCGTGCTCTATACCGGGCCGTGGATCGATTCGAACCGCTCCGGCACGATGGCCGGGTCTGGTGGCGAGCCGCTATACGCTGGTCAATCTCGCCGGCTCCTACGATCTCGGCCATGGGGTGACGGCGTTCGCGCGGATCGATAATCTAACCGACCGGCACTACCAGGACCCGATCGGCTTCCTGCATCAGGGGACTCGGCGTGTTCGGCGGCGTGAAGGTGGCGATCGACGCCGCGAATTGGGGCGGCTAGGTGAGGAGCGTCGCGCATGAGCATGGCGGTCGGACCGCAGCGGATCGTCGACGAGGACGGCGCGACCGTCGAAGATCTTCGCGCTGCCGACCGACGCCGAGAGTCTCGAAGCGCTGATGCGCGACATCTTTGCCAATCACTGGCACGAGATCACCTTCGGCCCGATCATCCAGGGCGCGGCGTGGGAGATGCGCGCCGCGGCGGCGCCCGAGAAGATCGCGATGTTCGACGGCTATCTGACCGTGGCCTTCGGCGTGCCGCATTTCCATATCTGCATCGGCGAGCATAGAGGCCCGCACAACAATCCCGTCGCGCCCGAGCTCGCGCATCACCGACGCACGTCGCGCGCCGAGCTCTATCGCCGGCTGTCGCGCGAGATGACGCCGGTGTCGTGGGGCCTGCGCCTCTTCAACGGCAAGAACGAGCAGCAGATCACGGTGCTGCTGCCCAACCCGTTCCTCGATGCCGAGACCGACAAGGTCTTGCGCGACGCCCGATTGGTCGCGGCTCGCGCTGTGGGACAAGTTGCGGGCGCGTTGGCTTCGGACTGAACGAGCCCGACGCCTTCGATCGCTCGGGCACCGGCTTCCGTCATCACTGAAACAGATTATTTTCCGACCGAAGGAGAAAACGATGCAGCAGAACCCGAACACCGCGCCCGATCTTCCACGTCATGTCTTGTGGCTGACCGTGCTCGTCGCCGCGAGCATTGGTTTCACGTTCGGTTTCGCTTGCGCCGTGCCGTTTCGCGGCCTTCGCCGCCGCGACTGCGCTGACGCTCAACACGCGCGACGCACTCTTGCTGACGGTCGCGCTTTGGCTGGCGAACCAGATCGTCGGCTTCGGGCTCATGGGTTATCCCTGGGACGGGTCGACGCTGCTCTGGGGTGCCGTGCTCGGCGTCGTCGCGCTGCTGTCCACCGCGGCCGCGCGGATCGCGAGCACGCGCTTCGCGCTCTGCGTCCTATAGCGTGATCCTCGTCGCGAGCTTTGCCGCTGCCTTCGTCGTCTATGAGGGCGGCCTCTATATCGTCTCGGCGGCTTGGCTCGGCGGCACCGAAGATTTCGCCGCCTCGATCGTCGCTTATATCGCCGGATTGAACGTCGTGGCTTTCGTCGGGTTGCTCATTCTCGAGCAGCCTCGGCCGGATGCTGGGTCTTGCCGCCGCGCCGTCGCTCGGCGTCGCCACGCCGCGCCACGCCTGACACGCCGATGGACACCGCGCGCAATATCGATTGCCTCGACTTCAATTTGTAATTTGGCTTCGCGCGCACGGTGACGTGCTCAAGCGACGTGGAAATATCCCATCATCCCCAATTCTTGATGCTCGATGACATGGCAATGGAGCATCCAGTTGCCGGGATTGTCGGCGACGAAGGCGAACTCGACGCGCTCCTGCGGCAGCAGCAGGACCGTATCGGCAACGTGAACCGGGCGGGCGAACTGGCTCGCGCTCAGCACGGTGAAAGCAAAGCCATGAAGATGGATCGGATGGCTGAACGGCGTGTTGTTCGTGAACTCGAAGATGTAGCTGCGGTTGCGCTCGAGCACGCCGAGCGGCGCAACGGTCGCGCCGGCGCCGCTTTGCGTTCCATCCTTGGTCGCCTCGGGCCAGAGCCTGCCGTTGATGGTCCAGAATGATGCCTGGCTGAGGCATAGCGCGCCGATATCGACGCCGGCGAAACCCGCGGGCGCTGCACGGATCGTCTCGCCGGTCGCCACGGCAAGAAGAGCCTTTTCGGCGTCCGTCACGTCGAGCGCGAAGGTCAGCCGCGTCGCGTTGTCGAGATTCGGCTGCGGAACCGTCACCCGGCGCAGCGGCGCCGGATCGAATTCGGTCTTGCGTAGCGGCGCGCCGGTCGCGACGAAGCGCGCCAGCTCGGCGCGCGGCTGCTCCGAGCTGTCGATGAGCCTGACGACGCCGCCTTCGCGCGGCGTGCGGATGATGAGATCGATGCGCATCGCCGGCCCCAAGAGCCAGGTCGAGAGCGAGAAGGGCGCGACCCCATGTCCGTCGATCGCGACGACCGCCGCGTCGGCGCCCTCGATGCCGATTTTCATGATGCGCGTCGCATCGACATTGACGAGGCGCAGCCGGCAATCGCCCGACGCGGGCAGCGGGATCGCCGGATCGCTCGTGCCGTTGGTGCTGCGCAAGGGACCGTAGGTCCCGGCGCGCCCGGCGCCGACGAGCGTAAAGAACGGATCGAACTCGGTCGCTCCCGGTTGCACCAGCCAGTCGCGCAGCACCAGGAGGGTGTCGGCATCGTAAGGCTCGGTCGTGTCGCCATCGACGATGAGAATGCCGACGAGGCCGCGTCCCAATTGCTCGACCGTGTCGCAATGCGGATGAAAGAAATACGTGCCCGTATCGGGCGGCGTGAAAGCGTAGCGGCACGCGGCGCCGGGCTCGACCGGGGGCTGCGTGATGTAAGCGACGCCATCCTGATCGTTCGGCAGCCGGATGCCGTGCCAATGAATGGTCGTGGATTCGCCGCTCCGCGTCAGGCGGTTCTCGAGCGTCGCTTCGAGGCGATCGCCCAAATCGAGACGGACAATCGGCGGCCAGGCCCCGTCGGCGAAGGTCCACATCGGCAGCTTGCGATCGCCGAAGCACGGAAGCGAGGTCAGGCGTTCCGCAGCTTGGAAGCGGACGGAAACCGTCTTGCCGGCGCCGGGGCTGGGCGGCGGGCCGAGCGCGCGCGTCGGAGCGAAGCGGCGCGGCGACAACGAATACGCAAGGACACCGACGCCAGCGGCGATACCGGCGCCGATCAGGATCGTGCGGCGCGTCTGCATCGCTAACCCCAGGCGCTTACGGCGTCCGCTGCGGCGTCAGAACTTGGACAACAGGCCCGTCTTCGGCACGGTCATGCCCAGGGATTTGGGCGTCGGGTTCGGCGGCACCGCGTTGTGGATCGGCGGTATCGTGTGCAGATAGGCAATGACGTCGTCGACATCCTCGCGCGTCATATGCGTGAAATGCCCATAGGGCATGATCGGCACGAGCTGCTTGCCGTTCTTGTCGACGCCTCGGGTGATGGCGCGCCTGATCTGGGCGTCGGTCCAAGTGCCGATGCCGGTTTCCTTGTCCGGCGTGATGTTCATCGAGCGCACGAAGACGCCCGGCTTGACCGGGAAGGGGAAGCCGCCGGCGCCGAGATGATGCTCGGGGTCCGGGCCCGGGGGCGTGTGGCACTCGAAGCAATGGGCGAGGCTGTTCACGATGTAGCCGCCATAGGCGACTTTATCGGTCCGGGGCGGGGTGTGTTGGACTTTGGGTGGCGGCGCCGCTTGCAGCGGAATTTTGTAGACCGAGGGGGTGTTCTCGTGGCGGATAGGTTTGAGCGTGCGCAGATAGGCGACCAGCGCTTTGGCATCGTCGTCTGACATGGTGTTGAAGTTCGGGACCGGCATCGGCGGCCCGAGAATGTCGCCTTCGCGCGTGATGCCTTGGCGGATGGCGCGCATGATCTGCTCGTCGGTCCAGGTTCCGATTCCGGTATTCACGTCCGGCGTTAGGTTGCGCGAATAGGCGGTGAAGACCGGGCTGTCGAACTCTTGGCCGCCGGCGAAGGCCAGATTGTTTCGCGGTGCGTAATGATCATCCTTCGGCGTGTGGCAATCGTCGCAGGCGACGATCGCTTTCACGAGATAAGTGCCGCGCGCGACCAGCGCCTTCTGAGTTTGGGCCGTGGCCGGTTCTGCGCCGATGCCGGCGAGAAGAAGAAGCGATATCGATGTAGAGAGAATGGAAATGTGTCGCACGACGGCTCCCCCGAACCCTTTTGATACGCGTGCCGCCGACCTTACTTGGATACGATAGTTGTTTCAACCAAGCGTTGAGTGGCGACGATGCCCGGTCGCAGCATTCCGCGGATAAGCGGATCGCCTCCGCCGGCGCGGCGTGGCTTTAAGGGTTCAGCGCCTCTGCCGCGACCGATGGCGCGGGAACGGTCGTCGCCTCCGCCGCCGCGCTGGGCACGAGCAGCGCGCTGTAGCGGCGCAGGATCCAGACGACCAACTCCAAGAGGCTGGTGATCGCGTAGAGATGACGGTGGTCGGCCGCGGTCAAACCTCGATCGGCGGCGATCGCGCCGCGGCGCAGGCTCTCGATCAGACTGTCGCGATCGCCGGTTAAGCGGCGCATCAACGCGATATCGTCGGGATCGAGGCTGCGCACCGCCTCCTCGGCGGTGAGCAGCAGCGCACCGAGCCCTTCGCGCAGATTGTCGCCAAGCGCGCGCAAGATCGCCGAATCGAACGGCTCGGCCAATTGGCCGACGAGATCCGCGATCGCCTCATGTGCCGCGATCAGCAAGGCATTGCGGGCCTGCCGGTCGGAGATCGCCTCGAGCACGCTGCGCTCGGCGCCGGTGTCGGCGAGATCGCCGAGAAAATCGCTGACGCTGCGCCCCAACCCTTGCGCCACCGGCAGAATCGCGGCGCGCTTGAGGCCGCGCACCTCGGCGCCGAGATGATCGTCGAGACCGAAATAGAGCGGCAAGAGCGCGAAGATCCGCGCCTGCTCGCGATCGACCAGCGTCACCGCGGTTTCCGGGTCCTCGACCGCCAGATCGTATAGATAAAGCGGCCGCATCAGAACTCTCTTGCTGCTGGGGCGGCGCGAAGCGATCGAGCAACGGCTGGATGGCATCGCCGATCAGGATCTGCGCCGCAACCGTGGCCACCTGGCAGGCGATATAGACCAGCGCGACCTGCTGGCCGACATCGGGCGTCATTTGCTGGATCGCGGCGCCAAGCAAAGGCACGCCGGCATAGCGCTCGATCAAATAGAGCGGCAGCAGCGCGCTGATACTGAGCAGCTTGATGATGACTTCGAAAAGCGCGATCTGGCGCGCGACGCCGCGAATTCGCAGCGCGAGAAACGACGTCCCGAGGCCGGAGCCGATGCTGGCACCGTAAACCGTGAGCATCGCTTGCTCGAACGTGAGGAGATGGGCGCCGACCAGGGCGATCGCCAGCACCGAAACCGTCGCCGGGGATTGCGTGACGAGGGCGAGCGCGGCGCCAATCAGCAGCGCCGAGCCTTGCCATCGCGCGCTGTCGACGAAGACCTCCCGCAACAAGCTGAAGTCACGGAAATCGCCGGAGCCGCTATGCATCAGCTCGATGCCGAGCATCAAGAGGCCGAGCGCGAGCAAAGCCGAAACCAGGGGCCGCCAGCGCGCCGAGCGATCGAGCTTCATGTAGTAGCAGAGCCCGGCGACGGCGACGAGCGCGTAGACGATAAGCTTGATATCGGTGGTGGCCAGCAGCACCAGCGCGGCGGTGCCGATATTCGCCCAGGCGAGGATCGGCTTGGCGCGCTTCACCGAGATGAGATCGGCCGAGGCGAGGCTCATCAGGATCACGGTGATCGCGTTGGTGCTTTGGGTGAGCGCGCCCGAGATCGTCCCGATCAGCGCGCTCAGCACGTAATTGCCGGTCGAGCGCGTAACCCAGCGCCGCAAGGTGCGCCCGGCGAGCTGGCTCATATTGGCACCGAGATCCCTGACCCCGATGTAGAACAGCCCCAGCCCGGCGAGGATGGATATGGTCGCGTCGAGAATGATCGCCTCCGCCAATCAAGCAGACAGCGGCTTACCAATCCGAGCCTAGCGGGTCGAGGGGATTAAAGTTAGACGAAGATTTATGTCAGCCGATGGCGATTTCGCCGCTATCGAAAGCAGACATTCGGGCATGAGCTCGACGGCTCTGCTTTTGACTCGAGGCGGACATTCGGTTCGCGCGGAAGGAGCGCCTTTGATAAACCCAGCGCTACGATGCCGCGTTATGGCCTTGCGGGTAGAGGAGGACAGGGCGCGCGCCCTGCCAGATTTCGATGCCGGCGAATTCCGGTCTTGTGCTCAAGAGACCGCGTCCGTGGTCCAGGGCGGCGTTGTCGCAGGCGCTGATATATTCAACGACCTCGCAAATGCGCCGCTCTCGACTGACGAAATAAGCCCGGTACCAATTCATTGCGCCATTCCCGAACGTTCTCATATCCGTGGCACATAAATCTATTGATTCGGGCATTTTTGCAATTCGGAGTACCGCGTACGGGGTTTTACTTAGCGTCTATTCCTCCCCTTGGCACCATTCCTTCTCTAAACGCTTCTCGCGCGGCAAGGCGTGCTTGAAGCGAGCCGCGCGTGGGATCGTGGGGCTTCATTTTTTTAATCACAGAAGGTCGGATGCTTTGATGTGAGGCATCTGTGGCCGAATCGGCGATACACTTGCTACAAGCGAAGCAAACCGTAGCAGGAGTAAAAGGAGATCACGAAAGTGGTCCAGCGCATCCACAAAATCGCTCCGCGGGTTACTGATAGGATCGCGGGGAACTCCGAAGTAGATAAGTAAGGCTTCCTCAGAGCCAATGTTTTGCAGTCGCGTGCTGAGCCACTTTTTCTCGCTCAACCGAGTGATTGGCGAACGATGAACAATGATGTTGCGGAACTCAGTAAGACGGGCCATCCAACCGTCTTGAATGGTTCTATCACAAACCTTCAGGACTTCGGTTCCCACGACATCGCCGACAGCACCGTGCTTTTTATACCAAGAGTGCAAGCCCTTCATCGAATTCGATGTCGGGTAAGCTCAGCATCTTTGCCGCAACGTAGCGGGAGAGATAATCCCTCGCTGATCCGGCTTCGGACAGAAATGAGTGAACGGCAGGTAGAAGATCGTTGATCAATTCGACGTTCGAGAAATGACGATCTGGCACCTTGCTGGTCAGTACTGCAAACTCATTTTGCCATCCATAGCCCCGCGAAATGTCTCGTACGCGCACTTCTGCCGCATGGAGTGTAAAGGCGATATCACTCGCCAAGTCTGCGGCATCGCCGTCCCATTTTCGTGCGCTGCGAAGGCAATGTGTCGCCACGTCACCCCTGCAGTTTCCGTTATGGGAGTTCCGTGCTGGTATGTATCCCAGTACCAATGGCGCACGTCTTTATCTATTGTCTCGGTCTCAACGCCGATGAGGTCCAATCCCAAGACTTCTAATCGCAGCAACGTAGTTCTTTTTGACCGCGGGTAAGGCGATGATTTGCCGGTTACGTGATTGGGAAATCGACAAGTGGCCGTCCGTAGAGATTATCCTCGCGCGCAGCCCTCCCGAAAGATGAAGGGTCTCTCTCGTGAGAACCTTGCTGGTCTTTATCTTCGGTTCGGTCATGATAAAGCTTGTAGGATGTTCACTTATGGGTGACAGACCCAGGCACTACGGCTTGCGGCCCTGCCAGTTTCGGATGCCTTCAAGGATCGCGCCGCCAGCACAAATGATAACGGCGCTGTACGACAGCAAAGTCATCCGGTTATCTTCTTCCTTGGTCAGGTATGAAACCATTCCGTGGTCATAGAGGGGTATGACACGTCCGTTTTGTGGCTCTCGATGATGCGGTCGGGTATTAGCGTAGTGGTAGAACATGCCCAACCACACGGCTGCATCGATGAAACCGATTACGATAAGAGCATAGGCTAGCACGCGGAGTACCTTGATCGTCACTTTTTTGCCTGAGGCTTCTGCTTCGCGATTTTCTTTAGCCTTTCCTCGAACCGCTCTCTGTCGTTGTCGCACTCAAACTCCCGCGCGGCTTTGATGAAGTGGTCGCGCTGGCTTTGTGGCTTTTCCTTTTTCGCGGTCACGATAGCAACACTCGCGTATACGCCCCTGTTTGCGGCAGATGATAGATGAACGGGCGTTCGGTTCTAGCTGCTAAGTCGATGATCTTATCGACATGCTTCATAAACCAGCGCGACTCACGTGGGTACTTTCGCGCCCCGGAGACAGAAGCAGCCAACATTAGGCTGTTTGATGGCGGAAACAGCCGGCCTTCGGCTCGGTTGATCCCGCGGCAAGCCTCGCCTCCTTAGTGGAACAGCCGATCGAACAGACCGATGCGGAAATTCTCCGGCATCACGAGCGTAAGCGTGTCGCCTTGATAGCGATCCGGCACTTTGGGGATCGGGGAGGCGGCGCGGATCATGGCGAGGGCGGCCTGGTCGAGCAGCGGGAAGCCGGAACTTTTCTCGATCCACGCATCGGTCACCATGCCGTCGCGGGTGAATTTGAAGCCGAGCTGCACCACGCCTTCCTGCTTCTGTTTGACGGCGTCGTCAGGATATTTCCGGTAGCGCGTCACCCAGCGCCGAACCGCATCGAGATAATCATCGCCGGGTCCGTTGAGCGAACCGTTACCGACGGCGGCCCGGCCGGGACCCTCGTCGCCGCGCCCGCGGCCGCCGGTGCCCGGCGGTAGCGGCTGATCGGTGCCGGCGGCGCTTGCGGTCTGGCTCGGTGTCGGCGCCGCGGCTGCCGGCTGCTGTTCGGCCGGTTGGGGTGTCGGCGGCGTCGGCGGGGTTTGCGCCGTCGTGGGTCGGCGGCGGCTTCGGCTGCGGCGGCTGCGGCTTGTGCTGCGGTACCGGCTCGACCGCCTCTTGCGGCGCGGGTGCCGGCGTTACCGCGGTCTGCGCGAGGCTCGGCACCTCGGAAGGCGGCTGGGGCGGTGTCTCGACCGGCGGTGTCGGCTCTTGCGGCTGCGGCTCCTCGGCGCTCGCTTGCGGCTGAGCGTCGCTGGCGGCTTCGCTCGCCGCGCTCTCGGACGATGCCGCGGTCTCGCTATCGCCGCCACCCGCCGCGCCCGATTGGCCCTCTTGCTCTTGCACCACCGTAATCGGGATCGGCGGCAACGGCACCGCTTCTTCGCCGACCGGCTGCCACAGCAGGTAAAGCAAGATGATCACCAGCGCATGGGCGAGAGCCGAGAGCGACATCGCCGTGCGGAAACGCTTCCGCTCGCGTGATTGCGCGGCGGCATCGTCGGCGTCGAGGCGTGGTCCGCTGGCGAGGGTCGTGGCCTGGGTCATGCCCTGAAATCCGCCCCAATCGCCCTAAACGCGGGTCGGCATCGATGCGTTGCGCAAGCTTCAGCCATGCCGAACCGCCCGGCTCATCGCGGTCGCCTGTTCATCGAGCGATCTTCCTGGGCCGCTTCGCGGCCTCATGCAAGAGCAAGGCGGACGCGCAAGGGCGGTGCCGGCCAAGCTTGCCGGAGGCCCCGAAATTTTGTTGGTTCTTGTTCCAAAGAGGGACCGCCGTCAGTCCCTCGGCCACAGGGAGCGCGCGCATCATGCCGAATTTCGCGGCCAATCTCAGTACGCTTTTCACCGAATTGCCATTTCTCGACCGCTTCGCGGCGGCGCGCAAGGCCGGCTTTCATGCGGTGGAGTTCCAGGCGCCCTACGATTTTGCCGCCGCCGAGCTTGCGGCCCACGCCGAAGCTGCCGGCGTCAAGATCGTGTTGTTCAATGCGCCGATGGGCAACGCCAAGGCCGGGGAGCGCGGCTTTGGCGCGCAGCCCGGGACGCGAGGCCGATTTCGATGCCAGTGTCGCCAAGGCGCTCGATTATGCGCGCGTGCTCGATTGCCGGCAGATCCACGTGCTCGCGGGTCTCGAGAGTGCAGAAGGGCGGGCGAAGCAGGAAGCGATCTATGTCGCCAATCTGCAACGCGCCGCGGTGAAGGCGACGGCGCAGGGCGTCACCTTGCTGATCGAGCCGCTCAATCGGCGCGACAATCCCGGCTATTTCCTCAACACGACGCGCGACGCGATCGCCATCCTCGATCGCGTCGCGCACGCCAATGTCGCGCTGCAATTCGATCTCTATCATTGCCAGATCAGCGAGGGCGATCTCGCGCAGCATGTGAGCGATCTCAAGGGCCGCTATCCGCATGTGCAGATCGCCAATGTGCCGGGCCGCCACGAGCCGGATCGGGGCGAGATCAATTTCGCTTTTCTATTCGATCTCTTCGACGAGATCGGTTATGGCGGCTGGATCGGCTGCGAGTATCGGCCTAAGCACGGAACATTGTCCGGTCTCCGTTGGGGCCGGCGTTGGGGTATCGGAGGATAGGGCCTTGGAGGATAGGGCATGGGCGATCGGCTGAAGAACAAGACCGCGGTCATCACTGCGGCGGCGCAGGGGATCGGTCGGGCGTGCGCGGTCGCTTTTGCGGCCGAGGGCGCGAAGGTCATCGCAACGGATATCGATATGGGCAAGCTCGAGAGCCTCAAAGCCGAAGGCCCGGGAAGGAGAGTGGGGGAAGATCACGGTTCGCCGTCTCGATGTGACGAAGAAGGATCAGATCGACGCTTTTGCCGCCGAGACCGGCGCGGTCGAGGTGCTTTTGAACTGCGCCGGCTTCGTCCATCACGGCACGATCCTCGATTGCGCCGAAGCCGATTGGGATTTCACCCTCGACCTCAATCTGCGCGGCGCCTATCGGATGATCCGCGCCTTCCTGCCGGCGATGCTCGAAGCGGGGAAGGGTGCGTCGATCATCAACATGTCGTCGAGCGTCTCCTCGCTCAAGGCCGCCCCCAATCGCTTCGTCTACGCCACCAGCAAGGCCGGCGTCATCGGCCTCACCAAGGCGGTGGCGATCGATTTCATCGGCAAGGGGATTCGCTGCAACGCGATTTGCCCCGGCACGTCGCGACGCCGTCGCTCGATGAGCGCATCGCGGCGCAGGGCGACACGGCCGAGGCACGCCAGGCTTTCGTCGCGCGCCAGCCGCTCGGTCGGCTCGGCACGCGCGGAGGAGATCGCAGCGCTCGCGGTCTATCTCGCGAGCGATGAAAGCGCCTTTCACGACCGGCACCACCCATCTCATCGATGGCGGCTTCACACTTTAGGTAATGGATAAAGAAGGGACGCTAAGCCATGAAATTGCTTCGCTATGGCCCGAAGGGTAAGGAAAAGCCCGGCGTGCTCGATCGCAACGGCAATATGCGCGATCTCAGCGGCGTGCTCTCCGATATCACGCCGGACCAGCTCTCGCCGGCGGCGCTCGACCGTCTGCGAAAGCTCGATCCCGCCAGCCTGCCGCCGGTGACCGGCGAGCAGCGCTACGGCGTGCCGATCGCGAGTATCGGCAAGCTCGTCTGCATCGGCCTCAACTATCACGACCATGCCAACGAGACCGGCAATCCGATCCCGAGCGAGCCGGTCGTCTTCATGAAGGCGACCAGTTCGCTCGTCGGTCCGAATGACGACGTCATCCTGCCGAAGGCGGCGACCAAAGGCGATTGGGAGGTCGAGCTCGGCATCGTCATCGGCACCACGGCGCAATATGTGCGCCGAGCACGAGGCACTGAAATACGTCGCCGGCTATTGCATCGTGAACGACGTTTCCGAGCGCGCCTTCCAGATGGAGCGCGGCGGGCAATGGACCAAGGGCAAGAGCTGCGACACCTTCGCGCCGGTCGGCCCCTGGCTGGTCACCGCCGACGAGGTGCCGGATCCGCAGGCGCTCGACGTGGTCTGCGAGGTGAGCGGCCAGGTCATGCAGAAGGGCACGACCCGCAATATGATCTTCAACTGCGCGAAGATCGTCAGCTATCTCAGCCACTTCATGACGTTGTCGCCGGGCGACGTGATCCCGACGGGCACGCCGGCTGGCGTCGGTCTCGGCATGAAGCCGCCGCGCTTCCTGAAGCCGGGCGACACCATGCGGCTCACCGTCAGCGGCCTCGGCGAGCAGCGCCAGAAGGTGCTTGCCTATGGGTGACGTGTGACCAAATGATGGCTGTGGCGTCAGAATTAAATACGCGTTATTCTGGTACGTTAGTCTGCGCCAAGGGGATCCATGTACGATAACCGCCGTCCGGGCTTTTTCCGGAATGATGAGCCTCAATCGGGTCGCCGCGTTGAGGCAAAAGTAAAATGGTTTAACGCGGCAAAGGGTTTCGGCTTCGTCACTCTTTCCGATGGCACTCCGGATGCGTTTCTTCCGATGGCGATTCTTCGCCGTGCGGGATACGACGACATTCGCGAAGGTGCCTCGGTCACGTGCGAAGTCGGTGCCGGTGCCAAAGGCCCGCTCGTTGTCAACGTGCTGAACGTCGACAACAGCACGGCCGTTGCTTCCTCGGGAGGCGGTGGTGGTGGCGGTGGCTACGGTCAACGCGATCGCGACTTCGGTGGCGGTGGCGGCGGTCGTGACTACGGTGGCGGCGGCGGTCGCGATTACGGTGGCGGTCGTGGTGGCGGCGGTGGCGGTGGCTATCGTCAGGACAGCTATCGCCAGGACAGCGCGCCGCGCGGACCCGCGCAGAGCGTCGATGGCGCGGTGAAGTGGTTCGAGCCCGATAAGGGCTACGGCTTCATCTCGCCGGATGGCGGCGGCAAAGACATCTTCGTGCACATCACGGCGCTGCGTCGCAGCGGCGTGCAGACGCTTGGCCCCGGCCAGCGCGTGCGGGTCGATGTCGTCGATGGCCGCAAAGGCCTCGAGGCTGATCGGGTCGTTCTGATCTGACGTGAATCACCAGATAGGGAAGGCCCGGCCGCGCGGACTAGCGCGGCACGCCGGGCGTGGGTAAGTTGGTACCACCGGTGGCAATGGGTAGGTAGCATGGATCTGCAGGATACGATCAGGACCTATCGGCTGTTTTCCGGGTCCTACGATGTGGTTTTCGGACCCGTTTTCCATCTCGGCCGGAAAGACGCTGTCCGGATCGCCAATGCGCTTCCCGGTCAGCGCATCCTCGAAGTCGGTGTCGGCACCGGGCTCTCGCTTCCCTTTTTCCGCTCCGATTCCGAAGTGACCGGCATCGACGTGTCCGCCGAGATGCTCGCCAAGGCGCGCCACCGCGTCGAGCGCCAGAACCTCAAGCACGTCAAAGAGCTCTCGGTGATGGACGCCGAGAAGATGGATTTCCCCGACAACAGCTTCGACGCCGTGATGGGGATGTACGTCGCCTCGGTCGTGCCGAACCCGGCGCAATTCGCGGCCGAGCTCCGGCGCGTCTGCCGGCCCGGCGGCACCATCGTGCTGGTCAATCATTTTGCCAGCGAGAACGGCGTGATGTGGGCGGTCGAGAAGCTGCTGGCGCCGCTCGCGGCGCATATCGGCTTCCACGCCGATTTCTCGCTCGATAACTTCCTCAAGGTCAGCAAGCTCTCGGTCCGCGAGATCAAGCCGAGCAATCTTTTCGGCTATTGGCGGCTGCTGCGCTGCGTGAACGAGAAGCCGGCGGCCCGTAAACCTTACTCGGCGGCGCGACGCGCTGCCGGCCGATAGCTCCCTGCGACGGTCCGGAACGCCACGTTCAGGCGATTGGCGCCGTTGATGGCGACGATCGCGAGCGTGAGATTGGCGAGCTCGCTCTCGTCTGAACTGCGCGCGGACGAGCTCATAGACATCGTCCGGCACATGCGTCTCCGCCACGAGCGTCACGGCCTCGGTCCAGGCCAGCGCCGCGCGCTCGCGCTCGCTGTAGATCGGTGCTTCTCGCCAGGCGTTCAGCAGATAGAGGCGCTGCTCATCCTCGCCGTCCGCGCGCAGCTCTTTCGTATGCATATCGATGCACTGGGCGCAGCCATTGATCTGCGAGGCGCGCAGCTTCACCAACTCGAGCAGCTTGCGATCGAGCCCGCAGTGGTGGACGAAGGCATGCAGCGCGCTGATCGCCTTGGCGCCTTCGGGCGAGGCCGCACGAAAATCCATTCGAGCTTTCATGGGATTGTCAGCCTTTCCGTTGCGCGAAAAGTTGCTGCGCTTCCGCACGTGTCATCCGATGCTCCAGCATGCCGAAATCGCCCTGTGGCGCGCAAATCCTTCGCGAGCTGCTGCAGGAGCGAGACGACGACGAGGTCGCGCCGGTGGCGATCGAGACACGCACGACGCCGGCGTTTTCGAGCGCGGCGAGCGGCGGCGTGCCGGCGCGGCCGACGATGTTGACGGGCGCGGCCAAGCTACGGGTGATGGCTGGTGATGGTCGCGAGATCGGTCAGGGCGAAGACATAGATGCAATCGGCACCGGCGGCGAGATAAGCCTTACCGCGCCGGATCACCTCATCTTGCTTCGCCGCGACATCGCCTGAGCCATGGAGATAGACGTCGGTGCGGGCATTGATGACGAGTCGAGACCGGCTTCCGAAACCGCGCGCCGCGCCGCCGCGACACGCGCGGCAGCGTCTTCGATGCTGCGCAATCCGCCGCCGGCGCCGTCTTCGAGATTGACGCCGACCGCGCCGGCCTGCGCGATTTCGACGACATGGCGCGCGACTTCGTCCGGCGTTTGGCCGTAACCGGCTTCGATATCGGCGGTGACCGGCACGGAAACCGCGACAGCGATCCGAGCCGTGGCATCGACGACCTCGGCCCACGGCGTCTTCTCGCCATCGGCATAGCCGAGCGCCCAGGCAACGCCGCCACTTGTCGTGGCGATTGCGGGATAACCGGCATCCGCGAAAATCCGCGCGCTCATCAGATCCCAGGCATTGGGCAGCAGCAAGATCGGCGGCGGCCGATGCAGCGCCCGAAGGGTTTGCACGCGTTTGATCTGTTCGCTCTTTTCCATCACGTCCTCAGATGAGATCGGCGATCCAACTGCATCACCGTTGCGCCGCCGAGTAATCGCCGGTAGCAATGCCGGTGCGGTCGCAAGACGCTGCTCGGCGAAAGAATTGCGCGGTGAGGCGCTTTGCCTCGGCGAATTCAGCATCTATGCTCGCCGCCGGCCGCGAACGCGGCTTTGGCCATGAGCCAACCGGCCGTGACCGTGCCGAAGAGTTCGAGGAACGGCATCGCGCCGGCGAGGGCGATCGCCTGTTGCGTGCGGTAGAGGGCGCACAAGCTCTCGCTCGCTTTTTCGAGCGCGTCGATGCCGTCGTGCAAGCGGCTTTTTGAGTGCCGCGAGTTCGGCGACGTTAGGTCGAGTGTCCGCATCTCGGCGATGAGAGTCGCGCATCGCCGCGCCGTCGTCGCGCACGAGCTTGCGGGTCAGCAGGTCGTTCGCCTGGATGCCGTTGGTACCTTCATAGATCAGCGCGATGCGCACGTCGCGCAGATGCTGCGCCGCGCCGGTCTCCTCGATGAAGCCCATGCCGCCATGCACTTGGATATTCGTCGACGCGGCCTCGAAGCCACGCGCCGTGCTCCAGGCTTTCGCGATCGGGATCAGCAGATTCGACGCGGGCTTGATACTGCGCGCGCTTCCCGGCATCGGGTTCGTGCCGCGCGCGATCGATCTGGCCGGCGGTGTAGTAGAGCAGGGCGCGCGTCGCTTCGGTATCGCTGCGCATGCCGAGCAGCATCCGCCGCACGTCGGGATGATGGATGATCGGCGAGCGCTCGCATCCTGTCGCCGTGATCGGGCGGCCCTGAACGCGGCTCAGCGCGTAATCGCGCGCCTGCTGATAGGCGCGCTCGGCGATGGCGACGCCTTGCAGCCCGACATTGAGCCGCGCGCCGTTCATCATCAGGAACATGTATTCGATGCCGCGGCCTTCCTCGCCGATCAGCGTGCCGATCGCGCCGCCATCATCGCCGTACGACAGCACGCAGGTCGGGCTCGCATGGATGCCGAGCTTCTCTTCGAGCTTCAGGCAGCGAATATCGTTGCGTGCGCCGAGGCTGCCATCGGCATTGACCAGGAATTTCGGCACGATGAACAGCGACAGGCCCTTGCTGCCGCGGCGCTGAATCCGGCGTGCGCGCCAGCACGGCATGAACGATGTTCGGCGCGAGATCATGCTCGCCATAGGTGATGAAGATCTTCTGCCCGGTCAGGCGGTAATGATCGCCGTCCTTCACCGCGCGCATGCGCACCGCGCCGAGATCGGAGCCGGCTTGCGGCTCGGTCAGGTTCATCGTGCCGGTCCATTCGCCGCTCATCAGCTTGGCGAGATAGAGCCGACGCTGGCTCGTCGGAGCCGTAGGTGGCGAGCAACTCGATCGCGGCTTGCGTCAGGATCGGGCAGAGCGAGAAAGCGAGATTGGCGCTCGTCCACATTTCGAGGACCGCGACGCCGAGTGCCAGCGGCAGGCCTTGCCCGCCATGCTCTTCGGGCATCGCCAATGCGTTCCAGCCGCCGGCGACGAAGGCGTCATAGGCCGCTTTGAAGCCGGTAGGCGTGCGCACCGCGCCGTTCTCGAGCCGGCTGCGCTCGCGGTCGCCGACGGTATTGAGCGGCGCCAGCACCTCGCCGGCGAATTTCGCCGCTTCTTCGAGGATCGCGTCGACCGTTTCGCTTGGGGCAGCCGCTTCGTATCCGGGCAGCGCCGCGATCTCGCCGAGACCCGCGATCGCGTCGAGCGCGAAGCGCATCTCGGTGAGCGGTGCCGCATAGCCGTTCACGATGCGAGGATCTTCCCCGGATTCATGATGCCGCCGGGATCGAGCGCCTGTTTCACGCGGCGCATCATCTCGATCTCGATCGGCTCTTTGTAGTGCGCGAGCTCGCCGACTTTGAGCCGGCCGATGCCGTGCTCGGCGCTGATCGAGCCGTTCAGGCCGACCGCGATGTCATGAACGATGCGGTTGAGTTCCGTCTGCCGCGCCAGGAACGCGGCTTTCTCGGCGGCGACCGGCTGATGGATGTTGTAGTGGATGTTGCCGTCGCCGACATGGCCGAACGCGTTCGGCCGGATGCCGGGCATCCATGCTTCGATCGCCGCGTGCGCGCTGGTGATGAAATTCGCGACCTTGCTCACCGGCACCGAGATATCGTGCTTGACGCTGCGCGCCTTCGTATTTCTGCGCCTCGACCAGGCCTTCGCGAATGCGCCAGAGATCGCGCGCCTGCGTGCCGCTTTTGGCGATGACGCCGTCCTTGATGAGGCCGGCTTCCATACTGTCGGAGAGAAACCGCTCCAGCGTCTCGAGCAAGCCGCTTTGCGCCTCGCTCGACGAGACTTCGAGCAGCACATACCACGGGAAGACTCGTCGGCAGCGGATCGATGATCCCGCTGACATGCTTCAGCGCCATGTCGATGCCGAAGCGCGAGATCAGCTCGAAGGCGGTGAGCTGATCGCCGCTCGCCTTGCGCGCGCGCGAGAACAGCTCCATCGCGTCTTCGACGCGCGTCAGGCCGAGGAACGCGGTCTCGACGGCTTTCGGCAACGGGAAAAGGCGCAAGGTCGCGGCGGTGATGATGCCGAGCGTGCCTTCGCCGCCGATGAAGAGCTGCTTCATGTCGTAGCCGGTATTGTCCTTGCGCAGCGCGCGCAGGCCGTGCCACACGCGGCCATCGGGCAGCACGACTTCGAGGCCGAGCACCAGCGAGCGCGTATTGCCGTAGCGCAGCACCTGGATACCGCCGGCATTGGTCGAGATATTGCCGCCGATCTGGCACGAGCCTTCGGCGCCGAGGCTCAAGGGGAAGAGGCGATCGACGCGCCTCCGCCGCCTTCTGCACCTCGGCGAGGATGACGCCGGCTTCGACCGTGATCGAATAATCGATCGGATCGATGTCGCGCACGCGGTTCATGCGCGAGAGGCTGAGCACAACACCGCGCCCGTCTTCCCACGGCACCGCGCCGCCGGCGAGGCCGGTATTGCCGCCTTGCGGAAAGATCGGCAGCTTGCGCCGCGGCGCAGATCTTCACGATCGCGGAGACTTCTTCCGTCGAGGCCGGGCGCAGCACCGCTTTCGCGGCGCCATGATAGGTGCCGCGCTCTTCGCGCAGAAACGGCTCCATGCCGGCGGCATCGGCGATGAAGCCTTTGTCGCCGAGGAGCTTTTGCAAGCGGGCGAGTGCGTCGGATGGGTCGGTCATTTAAGCCTGCATCTAATCCTCGGCGGCCGCGCCGGCAAGGGTTTCAGCGGGTCGCGGCGCGGCGGAGCCGGTCGTTGATCGCACGGCCGAGACCGTGCTCCGGGATGGGCATCACGGCGATGGCCGTGAACTCGGCACGATCGAGCGCACGCAGCATGGCAAAGAGATTGGCGGCCGCTTCCTCGACATCGCCGCTTCTTGCTGAGCCAGCACGTCTCCCTGGCGCCCGTTGGCGCGTCCGGACCGAAAGCGAGCAGCGCTTCGCGGGCGTCCGACGCTCGTCGCGCTGAGTCGCAGCGGTAAGCTCGGCGCGTAATGGCTGGCGAGCATGCCCGGCGCGCGTGGTGCATCTTCGGGGCTGGCCGCGGCGAGGGGCCCGAGCAGCGTCTCCAATTCTTCTGTCGCGATGCCACCGGGCCGCAGCAGCAGCGGGGTCTTGCCGCTCAGATCGACCACTGTCGACTCGACACCGACACGGCACGACCCGCCATCGAGCACGGCAGCGATATGAGCATCGAGCTCGCTCAGCACGTGATCGGCTGTGGTCGGGCTGACGCGGCCCGAGCGGTTGGCGCTGGGCGCGGCGATCGGGCGGCCGACCGCGCGTAACAATTCGAGCGCCAGGGGATGTGCCGGCACGCGCAGCGCGAGCGTATCGAGCCCCGCGCTCGCGAGCAGCGAGATCGGACAATGCGGCGCGCGGCGCAAAACCAGGCTCAGCGGCCCCGGCCAGAAGCGCCGCATCAGCAGCGCGGCGCGGCTATCGATCAGCGCGAGACGCTCGGCTTGATCGGCGCGGGAAAGATGCACAATCAGAGGGTTGAAGCGTGGTCTTCCTTTTGCGGCAAAGATCGCGGCGACGCTTTCATCGCTGGTCGCGTCGCCGCCGAGGCCGTACACCGTCTCGGTCGGGAAAGCGACGATCTCGCCGGCGCGCAGCAGCGCCGCAGCTTGGTCAAGTGCTGGCGCTGCGAGGCGAATCGTCACGGTTGGCTGGCATTTCTGTTGCAGGGCATCGCGAGGATATAGGCTTTATCGTCGGCTGGAGGCAAACATGCCGGGCACTATCGTCACCATCACGCAGCAAAAGGGCGGCGCCGGCAAGACCACGCTGGCGATCCATCTCGCGCTCGTCTGGGCGGCCGGCGGCAGACGCGTCTCAATCATCGATATCGATCCGCAGGCAAGTCTCTCGACTTGGTTCCGGCTGCGGCACGAGCGGCTCGGTGCCGGCGGCACGCCGATCGAAGTCGCCGCCGTCTCGGGTTGGCGGGTAGCCGGCGAAGTCGAGCGCCAGGCGCGCGAGCACGACATCGTGCTCATCGACTCGCCACCCCATGCCGAGACCGAGGCGCGGATCGCGGTCCGCGCGGCCAAGCTCGTCCTGGTGCCGGTGCAGCCTTCGCCGATGGATCTCTGGGCGACCAAGCCGACGCTCGATCTCGCCCGCGCCGAGAAGACGCGGGCGTTGCTGGTGCTGAACCGTGTGCCGCCGCGCGCCAAATTAACGGGCGCGCTGCTCGGGGCATTCAACGCGCTCGACGTGCCGCTCGCGAGGACACGGATCGGTAATCGCGTCGCGCTTGCGGCGGCGATCAATGAAGGGCAGGGGATACTCGAATATGGGCCGTCAAGCGTGGCGGCGCGTGAGATCGAAGCGCTGGCCGCGGAAGTACTGCAACGCTGCGCGGTCTAGTCGCGGCCCTTGGCAAGGAATTCCGGATTGCGAAAGCCGGGCTTGGCATAACGCAACGGCGTGCCATCGAAGCGCGTGACGCTGCCGCCGGCGGCTTCGAGCAATGCGTGTCCCGCAGCCGTGTCCCATTCCATCGTCGGGCCGAAGCGCGGATAGAGATCAGCTGAGCCTTCGGCGACGAAGCAGAATTTCGCGGCGCTGCCGGCGATGCGGGTCTGCGGCTCGCGCAGACGGGCGAGATATTCCGAGAGATTGGCGTTATTGCCGTGCGAGCGGCTATGGGCGACGATGGCGCTCTGTTCGGGAACGTGGCGCGCGGCGATCGTGACCGGCGCTGCACCCTGCTCTTGCCGAGTCGCGGTGCCGAGTCCCGCGCCGGCATAGGTGACGTTGGTGACCGGCAGATGCACGACACCAAGGACCGGACGATCGCCGTCGATCAGTCCGATATTGGTGGTGAATTCGCCGTTCTTCGCGACGAATTCGCGCGTGCCGTCGAGCGGATCGACCAGCCAGAAACGCTCGGCTGCCACAGCCTCGCCCCGTGCCGCCATTTCCTCGGCGACGACCGGAATTTCCGGCGCGAGCTTGGCCAAAGCCGCGACGATGATCGTTTCGGCGCGCTCATCGGCTTCGGTGACGGGCGAGGCGTCGGCCTTCGAGCGCACCTCGAAGGACGTGTGATAGATTTCGAGAATCGCCTGTGCCGCGGCTTGCGCAGCGCGGCGCGCGCCTTCAAGCAATTCGCGCAGATCGGCGTTCATTGCGCTACCATAGCGCTGCAGGGGGAGCAATTGCGATGTGTGGCCGCTATTTACTGAAGACCGCGCTCGAGGAATTGGCGCGGATGTTCGGCTTCACCGAGCGGCCCAATCTCGCGCCGCGTTACAATATCGCGCCGACGCTCGAAGTGCCTGTCATCCGTCAGCGCCGCGAGCCGGCCGGCCAGCGCAGCATCGCTGCGCTGCGCTGGGGCCTCGTCCTGCCCTGGGCGGACGATCCCAAAGCCGGACCGCCGCTCGATCAATGCGCGGGCCGAGACGCTGCTGGAGAAGCCGGCCTTTCGCGGTGCCGCGCAGAAGCGGCGCTGCCTCGTTCCTGCCGATGGCTATTACCAATGGCGCGAGGGCGATGCGTCGAAGCAGCCTTATCTGATCGCGCGCCGCGACCGCGCACCCTTCGCTTTTGCCGGACTCTGGGAGCGGTGGGGACCGCGCCACGATCCCGCTGCCGCGCTCGACAGCTTCACCATCATCACGACCGACGCGAATGATTTTCTCGGCGGCTTCCATCACCGCATGCCGGTGGTGCTGACACCCGAGAATTATGCGATATGGCTCGATCCGGACAGTCCGGTGGAAGCTGCGCTCGAGCTCCTTGCGCCGTCGCCGAATGATTTGCTGGAAGCGGTGCCGCTCGACCGCGCCGTCAATTCCAACCGCGCGGACGGGCCCCAATTGCTCGAACCGGCGGGACCCGCCGAAAGCTGGCCGGCTGCTTAGCCGCCGCTGCGCGCCGCGGCGACGTCCTTGCGCAGCGTGTCGAGATCGACCGCGCCGGGAATGAGGGTGTCGCCGACGATGATCGCCGGCGTGCCTTGGATGTTGAGCGCGTCGGCGAGCGCGTAGTTCGCGTCGATCAGCTTATCGATCTCGGGCGCGCTCATGTCGGTTTTGATCTTGCCGATGTCGAGGCCGAGCGATGTCGCGACATTGAGCACCGTCTCGTCACCGATATCGCCCTTCGTCGTCATCATGGCGCGATGGAATTCGGCATATTTGCCCTGCTTCTTCGCGGCGAGCGCGACACGCGTTGCATAGACCGAGGCTTCGCCGAGGATCGGGAATTCCTTGTAGACGATGCGCAGCTTGCCGTCCTCTTTCAGCAACGCGTCGAGCGACGGCTCGACCTGCTTGCAATAGGGACAGCGATAATCGAAGAACTCGACCAAGGTGACGTCGCCCTTGGGATTGCCCTGGACGAGATCGTCCGGTGAATCCTGAACAGTTCCTTCTGCTTCGTCGAGATCATGCGGCGCGACTGCTCGGCCGCCTGCGCGTCGGCTTGCTGCTGCGCAGCTTTGAGCGCGTCGAGCACGACCTCGGGATGCGCCATCAGGTAATCGTGGATCGCTTGATCGAAGCCGGCCCGGTCTTTCGGCATGCTGGCCTGCGGCGCGGGCGACGAGGATCCGCGGCGGATGTTTGGCTGGGCAGCGCAACGACGACGATGCAGCGAGCGCCAGGACGGCGAAGCGTAAACGAGCGAGGATCATGCTGTCGTTCTATCCGCGCGCTATTGATTATTTTGCGCTTGCTGCTGTTGGCGCTTGGCTTCGGCCAGGAGATCCTGAGCGCGTTGGCGCTGCGGTCCGGCCGGCAGTAATTGCTGGGCGCGCTGCGCTTGCCCGACCGCCTGTCGGTAATTGCCTTGCGCCATGTTCTGCTCGGCGAGCGCCAAAGCCGCCATGCCGATATCGCCCGATGCGGCCGTAGACGATGGCCAGCGAGCGCCAAGCATCGGGATTGTCGCTCTCGCCTTGCAGCGCCGCGTTCAGCTCGTTTTTCGCAGCTGCGAGATATTTCGGATCGTTGGTTTCGAGCTGAACCTGCGCCAGCTCGATATTGAGCAGCGGCTCGCTCGGGCGCGAGCTGCACGGCGCGCTGATAGGGCGCGACCGCATCGGCGACACGACCATTCTCGAACAGCATCTGCCCCTTGAGTTCGTTGTAATAGGGATTGTTCGGGAAGTCCTTGATCAGCCCGTCGATCAGCGGGATCGCATTCTTGAGATCGGGAATGCGGTAATAGGCGATCGCGCGCGCATAACGCGCCGGCTCCGAATTATCGTTCGGCTTGATAACCGGCCAGCACCTGCGACGGTGCGCCGAGGAAGGCGCCGAGCTTCGCCTTCATCAGGTTGAACTCGGCCATCCATTCCGGCGGATCTTCGCGTTGGAATAGGGCGATTGCGCGACGTGCTCGCGCACGTAATTGATGCGTTCCTCGGTGAGCGGATGGTCGATCAGGTAGGGGTCTTGCTGCTGCGCGCGTCAGGAATTCCTCCTGCTCGAGGATCTGGAAGAATTCGAGCAGGCCGCGTCGTCGATTGATGCGTGCGATCGAGAAAGCGCAGCGCGGCTTGGTCGGCCGAGGCTTCGATCGTGACCGAGTTCTGCATGAAAGCGCGCTGGCCGACGTCGGCGCCGGCAAGAACACCGGCGCCGCCGGCATTGCCGTGGCCGAGCGCGCTCGCCGCGCCGCCCAGCACCATGCCGATCACGCTCTCGATCATCGCGTTCTTCATGATCTGCGTTTTGCGCGCGAGATGACCGCCGGCGATGTGGCCGGTTTCGTGGGCCATCATGCCGATGAGCTGGTTCGGCGCTGGCCGCACGCATGATCGTGCCGCTGTTCAGGAAAATATTCTGGCCGCCGGCGACGAAGGAGTTGAGAGTCGGATCGTTGACTACGTAGACATGAACGGCGTCGGGATCGAGCCCGGCCGCCTTCCAGACCGGCGTCATCCAGATGCGCAGATAGTGCTCCATTTCCGCATCGCGCAGGAAGCTGATCGAATCCTGTGCCTGGGCGCGCGGCATGAAGGCCGTGCAAAGCGCGAACGCGGTGCATAGAATGCGGGACCAGATGCGCATCGAGACGACTATATCCTACCACAAATCCAACGGCAGCATGGGCTTATCGTCGCGGCGCCGTCAACCGTTCGGGGTCGGATGAGCCTCAAGCTGTCGCGGCGCGCTTTGGTGCCGCCTTTCATCGCCATGGACGTGCTGCGCGAGGCCAACGAGCTGGCGGCGGGCGGCACCGATGTCATTCATCTGGAGGTCGGCCAGCCGTCGACACCGGCGCCGCGCGCTGTCGTCGCGGCGGCGGAGGCGGCGCTGCGCCGCGAGGTGCTCGGCTATACGGACGCGCTCGGCCTGCCGGCGCTGCGCGAGGCGATCGCTCGCCACTACCAGCGCACGCTATCGTCTGGCGATCGATCCGGCGCGGATCGTCGTCACGACCGGTTCATCGGCAGGCTTCATCCTCGCCTTTCTCGCAGCTTTCGATGCCGGCGACCGGGTCGCGCTCGCGGCGCCATCCTATCCGGCCTATCGCAACATCCTGGCGGCGCTCGATCTCGTGCCGGTCGAGCTTGCCGGCCGGACCTGCGGAGCATTACCAGCCGACGCTCGATCTGCTGCGCGGCGCAGCGCGGGCGGATCGACGGGCTGATCATCGCCAGCCCGGCCAATCCGACCGGCAGCATGATTGACGCCGCGACATTGGCGGCGATCGCGCAACATTGCGACGCTGCCGGCATTCGCCTGATCTCGGACGAGATCTATCACGGCATCATCTATGAGAAGCCGGCGGTAAGCGCGGCCGCGCTCGAGCGGCGACGCGATCATCGTCAACAGCTTCTCGAAATATTATTCGATGACCGGCTGGCGCATCGGCTGGATGATCGTGCCGCCGGATATGCTGCGCGCGGTCGAATGTCTGGCGCAGAATCTCTTCATCTCGCCGCCGGCGCTTGTCGCAGCACGCGGCGCTCGCCGCCTTCGATGCGACCGAGGAGCTCGAGGCGAATTGCCGCCGCTATGCCGAAAATCGCGCGCTGCTGCTGGCCGAGTTGCCGAAAGCCGGCTTCGAGCGTTTCGCGCCGGCGGATGGCGCGTTCTATCTCTATGCCGATATCGCAGCGCTGACCAATGACAGCCGCGATTTCTGCAGCCGCATGCTGCGCGAGATCGGCGTCGCTTGCACGCCCGGCGTCGATTTCGACCCGAAGCGCGGCCATGCCACGATGCGACTGTGCTTTGCCGGCGCGACCGCCGATATCGCCGAAGCGGTGCGCCGCCTGCGCGACTGGAAGCGCTGAGCGTTTCCTGGTGGCCTAGCGGCGCCACCAGCCGCGGCGCGGATTGGGCGTCGGACCGCTGACCTCGTGCGGCGGGGACACGTTGTAGGCAACGGGCGCGCGCTCGGTCTCGGCTTCGGCTCGCTGCAGCCGGGGCGGGGGATGTTTCTTTTGGCGAGGCGGCGATGCCGTCGGCTCTCGGCCGCAGGCTGAGCCGCGTGCGGCGGCGACTCTCTTCGCTCGGCGGCACCGTCTCGATAACGTCGCCTTCGGCGACTTCCTCGGCCGCGACGAAATCGGGCTCCTCGCCAAACTCTTCCGCAGGGCCGGAATAGCCCGGCTCGCCGGGACGCAATTCGATCTGCATGCGCGGCCCGCTGCTCGCCGCCATCGCCGTATGGTTGCTCTGGCGCGGCGTGCTCGTCTTGACCTTGGCCGCGCCGCCGCCGACGTCCGCCACGACGACCGCGCCGACGACGTCGGCGCTCACTGTCGTCATCGTCGGTGCGTCAATTCGGTCGGCTGCGTCGCCTCGCCGGATTCGCCTTCGGCGTCGGCGCCGGCGTCGGGGTCGCCTTCGCCACCTTCGTCGCGAGCGGCCATTTCGGGCCGCGGCTATCGGCATCGAGGGCCATCGGTGCTCCTTTGCCCTCGGCCATGGCGGGCGCGCCGCGATCCTGACCACGATCACGGCCACTGCCACGACCACGCCGACGACGCCGTCGCCGGCGGCGATTCTGGCCGTCGACCAGTCGTTGCCCGTCGCGCCGGCATGATCTTCGCGGCCGGCCTCGATGCGTTTCGGCTTCGTCCTCGTCTTCGCTTTGCGGCAGCCAGGAAGCGGGATCGCGATGCTCGCCATCGTTGCGTCGCGGACTGCCGGAGAATTCCTCTTCCGCCGCTTCGATCGCGGCTTCGTCGAGGCTTTCGTCGACCTCGGGCTCTTCCTCGACCGGGACGGGCGCCGCTTGCGGCACCGGCAAGCGCCGCGAGCTCGGCCGGCGTGAAGGCGCGCGCGCGCTCGAGCCGGAAGGCCGGCGGGATCAGCGTCTCGTCCTCGTCGACGGTGACATGGCAGCCATAGCGGCCTTCGATCTGCTGCAAGGTCGCGCGCTTCTGGTTGAGCACGTAGAGCGCAACCGCGGACGGCACCGCAACCTTGATCTCGGCCGTGCGCCGCCGCATGCCTTCTTCCTCGATCGCGCGCAGCAGATGCAGCGCGGTCGATTCCGTCGAGCGGATATGGCCGGTGCCGTTGCAATGCGGGCAGGGCTGGGTCGAGGCTTCGAGCAGCGACGGCCGCAAGCGCTGGCGCGACAGCTCCAGCAGGCCGAACGGGCTGATGCGGCCGATCTGAATGCGCGCGCGATCGTGCCGCATCGCGTCCTTCAGCCGCCGTTCGACGCGCGCCGTTATGGCGATGCTCTTCCATATCGATGAAGTCGATGACGATCAGCCCGGCGAGATCGCGCAGGCGCAACTGCCGCGCGACTTCCTCGGCGGCTTCGAGATTGGTCTTGAGCGCGGTCTCTTCGATGTTGCGCTCGCGCGTCGAGCGGCCGGAATTCACGTCGATCGCGACCAGCGCCTCGGTCGGGTTGATGACGATGTAGCCGCCGGAGCGGAGCTGCACGACGGGCGAGTGGATCGCATCGAGCTGGCCTTCCACCTGGAAACGATGGAAGAGCGGCACCGACGGATCGTTGTAGAGCTTCACGCGCCTGGAATGGCTCGGCATCAGCATGCGCATGAAAGACTTCGCCGTGTCGTAGCCTTCGCGGCCATCGACCAGCACCTCGTCGATGTCGCGCGCATAAAGATCGCGGATCGAGCGCTTGATGAGATTGCCTTCCTCATAGATGAGGGCGGGCGCGGTCGATTTGAGCGTCAGCTCGCGGATCTCGTCCCAGAGGCGTATCAGATATTCGAAGTCGCGCGTGATCTCGGGTTTCGAGCGCTCGCTGCCGGCGGTGCGGACGATCACACCCATGCCGTCCGGCACTTCGAGGTCGCTCATCAGATCCTTGAGCCGGCGGCGATCCTGCATGCTGGTGATCTTGCGCGAGACGCCGCCGCCGCGCGGCGTGTTCGGCATCAGCACGCAATAGCGGCCGGCCAGCGAGATATAGGTCGTCAGCGCCGCGCCCTTGTTGCCGCGCTCTTCCTTCGTGACCTGCACCAGCATGATCTGGCGGCGCTTGATCACCTCTTGGATCTTGTAGTGACGATGATGCCGCGCGCGGGGCCGCGCGGTCTCTTCCATCTCGTCTTCGTCGCCGCCGATCGTCTCGATGGTGACGGGCGTCTCGGCGACAACCTCGACCGGCGCGCCTTCCGCCGCCGGCGCGAGCTCGGCCGTGTCGGCGCTGCTCGTCCGAATGGTCTTCGCCGGGGCTGCTTTCGTCGCGCGGGAAAAGATCGCCGTCCGGCGCGGCCGCACTGTGGCTCGGCTCGTCGACCGGCACGTCGACGCTGACCGGCGCCTCGGGATCGTCGGAGAAAGAGGAAGCATCGGGCTCGTCGTGTCGTGATCATGATCGCTCGGGGCGTCAGGATCGGGCACGAGCTCGTCGACGAGGCGATCTTCGCTCATCGCCTCGGCCATCGCGTCGTGCATGGTCATGATCGTCGTGATCGTGATCGTGGTCATGATCATGATCGATGCGGCCATGATCGTCATCGGGCTGTTCGATCGAGCTGCTCGCCGTGCTCGATCGGGCAAGCCGGCTGCGACGTTCTCGTCTTCCCGCTCGTTGGCTTCTTCTTCGGCGGCGCGGTCGGCGTCGAGCGCCGCCTGACGATCGGCGACCGGGATGCGGTAATAGTCGGGATGGATTTCGCCGAAGGCCAGGAAGCCGTGGCGATTGCCGCCATATTCGACGAACGCCGCCTGCAGCGACGGCTCGACGCGCGTCACCTTGGCGAGATAGATGTTGCCTTTGATCTGCTTTTTTGTGGAAGTCTCGAAATCAAATTCTTCGAGACGTTGGCCATTCAATACGACGACCCGGGTCTCTTCCGGATGCGCCGCATCGACGAGCATGCGCTTTGCCATTCTTATGAACTCCGAGGAGCGCGACCGCACCCGCGCGAAGAACGGGCGGCGCTGTCCTGGTTAAGGCGAAGCCTGTGCCGAGGCTTGGTCCGTCGAACGGCGCGGAAAAAGAGGCCATGGCGGAACTTTCTGACGCTCGGCCCCGGCGGCCGGGATCGGCGGCCGGGACGGCTTCGGGTTAAATCCATTCCGCGCTTCTCGCGCCGACCCCATGGGAGGGCACGGTGCGCGGCATCGCAAGGTTAGGATACAAGTGACGCCGCCTTGCCACAACCGCTCCGTGACGAGTGCGGCGATACAACAGGCCGTTAACCCTCTTTTAATTCGGAAAGCGCTTGGCTTCGCGCCCCAAACGCGCCACAAATCGGGGGCAGGGTTAGGCTTCGTGCCAGAGTGGCGGGGCAGAAACCCCGTCGACTCGACCAACGCCGCCAATGCGGCCGGATCGGGTCGTCGGAGCAATCACATGAAACTTCTTAAGATACTGATAGTGCTGGTGATTCTTGCCGGCTTGGCGGGCGCTGGGACGGCCGGGCTGGCGGTCTGGTATTTCGGTCGCGATCTGCCGGATTACGAGCAACTCGCCAATTACCAGCCGCCGATCGTGACCCGCGTCTATGCCGGCGACGGCCGCCTGATGGCCGAATACGCGACCGAGAAGCGCGTCTTCATTCCGATCAAGGCGATGCCGCCGCTGGTGATCCACGCCTTCCTCGCGGCGGAGGACAAGAATTTCTACACCCATCCCGGCGTCGATCCGCTCTCGATGCTGCGCGCGGCGGTGACCGACGCGCTGCATTACGGCAGCGGCCGGCGGCCGGTCGGCGCGTCGACGATCACGCAGCAGGTGGCGAAGAACTTCCTGCTGACCAACGAGGTCTCGCTTCAGCGCAAGGTGCGCGAGGCGCTGGTCGCGATCCGCATGGAGCAGGCGCTGAGCAAGGATCGCATCCTCGAGCTCTATCTCAACGAGATCTATCTCGGCGGCGGCGCTTACGGCGTCGCGGCGGCGGCGCTCAATTATTTCAACAAATCGCTCGACGAGCTGACGCCCGAGGAAGCGGCCTTCCTCGGCGGCTTGCCGAAAGCGCCGAACAATTACAATCCGCAGCGCAATCCCGAAGCGGCGCGCGAGCGGCGCAACTATGTGCTCGATCGCATGATCGAGGCAGGCTTTCTGACGCGCGCAGCAGGGCGCCGCGGCCGAGGCGAAGCCGATCACGCTGCGTCGCCGCGACGAGACCGAGATCGTCAAGGCGGATTACTTCACCGAAGAAGTTCGCCGCGAACTGTTGCAGCGCTATGGCGAGAAGGGGCTTTACGCCTCGGGCCTCGCGGTGCGCACGAGCCTCGATCCGCAGCTGCAGGGCGCTCGCCGACAAGGCGCTGCGCGACGCGCTGATCGCTTATGACCGGCGCCATGGCTGGCGCGGACCGGTGAGCGCGCATGGACGTCGCACGGCGATTGGCAGACGCGGCTGAAGGCGATGCCGCTGCCGGCAGGCGCCGATGATGTGAATTGGCAACTCGCCGTCGTGCTCGGCACGTCGTGCGGCCGGTGCCGATATCGGTCTCGCCGATGGCAGCCGCGGCCAGATCCCGTTCGATGAGATGAAATGGGCGCGCAAGCCGCTGCACGATGCCACGGTCGGGCCGGTGCCGGCGCAGACCACCGACGTCGTCGACGCCGGCGATGTCGTGCTCGTGCAGGCGCTGGCGCCGCAAGGTCTGCGCAACGGCAAGACGACAGCGGCGGCTTACGGGCTGCGGCAAATCCCGGCGGTCTCGGGCGCCTTCGTCGCGATGGATCCGCATACCGGCCGCGTGCTCGCGCTCGATGGCGGCTTCAGCTACGAGATGAGCCAATTCGATCGCGCGACCCAGGCGATGCGCCAGACCGGCTCGGCGATCAAGCCGTTCGTCTATCTCGCCGCGCTCGATCACGGCTTCACGCCGTCGACGATCGTGCTCGACGCGCCGCTGGTGCTCGACCAAGGGCCGGGCCTGCCGAAATGGAATCCGGCCAACTACGAGCGCAAATTCTACGGGCCCGTGCCGCTGCTGGTCGGGCTCGAGGAATCGCTCAATCTCGTGACCGCGCGCGTCGGCGCGACGATCGGCCTCGACGCCGTCGGCGACACGATCGAGAAGTTCGGCATCATGGATCACATGCCGCGCGAATATTCCTTCGTGATCGGCGCCGGCGAGACGACGCCGCTGAAGCTCGCCACCGCCTATGCGATGCTGGTGAATGGCGGCAAGAAGATCACGCCGAGCTTTATCGATCGCGTGCAGGATCGCGACGGCGTCACGATCTTCCGCGCCGATACGCGCGCCTGCGACGGTTGCGACAATGTCGCCTGGAACGGCCAGGCGCCGCCTGATCTGCCCGACAATCGCGCGCAGGTCGACGATCCGCGCAGCGTCTATCAGGTCGTCTCGATGATGGAAGGCGTGATCCAGCGCGGCACCGGCAGGAGCGTCTCGGTCATCGGCAAGCCGCTCGCCGGCAAGACCGGCACGACCAACGACAGCAACGACACCTGGTTCATGGGCTTCTCGCCCGATCTCGTCGCCGGCGTGTTCGTCGGTTTCGATCAGCCGCATACGCTCGGCCGACGCGAGACCGGCGCGAGCGTTGCGGCGCCGGCCTTCCGCGATTTCATGCAGGCGGCGCTGGCCGATCAGCCGGCGACGCCCTTCCGCATCCCGCCCGGCATCGAGATCGTGCGCATCAATCCGAGCCACCGGCGCGCTTGCGCGGCCGGATGAGAAGAACGCGATCCTCGAAGCCTATAAGCCCGGCACCGAGCCGAGCTCGTCGAATTCGGGCGTCGTGGTCAGCGGCAATGTGCCGTCGGCGGCCGGCCTCGGTATCGATACCTCCGATCCGGACGGCACAGCCGACGCGTCCAGCAGCAGGCGCCGACGACGGGAACCGGCGGGCTTTATTAGCTCCCCGCTTTCAGCTATCAGCTTGCGCAGATTCGAATCAGCGGGCAGAGCCTACCGATGCGTGCGGAAATACTAGCAGTTGTCGACGAGATCCGGTCGTCGTTGGCGCTGCTGAGGAGGCATCTTTGACTGGGATAACGCGACGCGCCGCCTCGCCGAGCTGAACGCTGCTCATCGAAGATCCGAAACTCTGGGATGATTCGTCGCGCGCGCAATCATTGATGCGCGAGCGCACGCGGCTCGATCGCGGCGTCAACGGCTATCTCAAGATCGAGCGCGAGGTCGACGATACGCTCGCGCTCGCCGAGATGGCCGAGGCCGAGGGCGATCAGGCGATGCTCGACGAGGCGCAGAAGACACTTGAGGCGCTGCAGGCCAGGATGTGAAGGCGCGCGAGCTCGAAAGCCTGCTCTCGGGCGAAGCCGACGCCAATGACTGCTATCTCGAGGTCCATGCCGGCTCGGGCGGGACCGAGGCGCAGGACTGGGCCGAGATGCTGCTGCGCATGTATATGCGCTGGGGCGAGCAGCACGACTACAAGGTCGAGTGGCTCGAAGAGAGCGCGGGCGAAGGCGCCGGCATCAAATCGGCCACCATCCGCATCGTCGGCGAGAATGCCTATGGCTGGCTCAAGACCGAAAGCGGCGTCCATCGCCTGGTGCGCATCTCGCCTTTTGACGCCAATGCGCGGCGCCATACCAGTTTCGCCTCGGCCTGGATCTATCCCGTGATCGATGACAAGATCGAGGTCGAGGTCCAGGAAAAATATCTGCGCACCGACACTTATCGCTCGTCAGGCGCCGGCGGTCAGCACGTCAACAAGACCGACAGCGCCGTGCGCATGACCTATCAGACGCCCGACATGGAGCAGCCGGTGGTCGCCGCCGTGCAGAGCGAGCGCTCGCAGCATCAGAACCGCGCCAAGGCGATGTCGATGCTGAAAGCGCGGCTCTACGAGATCGAGCTCGCCAAGCGCGAAGCCGTCACCGACGCGATGAACGCCACCAAGACCGATATCGGCTGGGGCCACCAGATCCGCTCTTACGTGCTGCAGCCGTACCAGATGGTGAAGGACCTGCGCACCGGCGTCGAGAGCGAGCCAATCCGACAAGGTGCTCGACGGCGATATCGACGAATTCCTGCAAGCCTCGCTGGCGCAGCGCATCAAAGGCGCCGACGCCGCGGCCGAAGACGCACAGGAATAAGCTTCGACGTTGTCTTACGACGCGGCGGCGGTGGCCTTCGCGTATTTCGCGCAGAGCTCGCGCCAGCGCTTCGCATGCTCGCGCGACGCTTCGCGATATGCATCCGGCCAGACGTGATAGGGCGGACGCAGCGGTCCTGCCTTGCAGTAGCCGGCATCGGCGATGCGGGTCTTCTCGACCTGGATGTTGTAGGTCGCGAAGAGTTCGGCGTCGCTGGTGATCGGCGCGATCGGCTCGCGCGCCCAGGCGAGATCGGCGGCGATCTTCTTCATCGCAGCGGTGTCATTGGCGAGCAAAGCGCGCACTTGCTCCAGCACCGGCTCCGGCCCCATCGAGGCGGCGGTCGACCAGCACGCCGTCGTCGTCGACGGCGAGAGGTCGTCGAATTTGCTCATGCCGCCGTCATGCGGCAGGAAATGCACGCGGCCTTTCGAGACTTTGAGGCAATCGAGCAGCACGTTCGGGCGCGAGAATTTCGCCGCGATCAGCGTCGGCGCGACATCGACGACGCGTCCCCAGAATTCCGGCGCGAAGGCGAAACGGAAGGCGCGATGATTGCCGTAGACCATCAGCGAGAGGCGCGGGAAGCCTTCCGAGATGCTGCGGTAATACTCAACCGCCATGTCGACGGTGAGCGGCTGCCACATCGGCAAGCCCAAGAGAATGCCGTCGGCGCCTTGTTGAGCGGCGAAACGCGTGCGGCGCACGACTTCATGCGTGCCGAGCGCAGTGGTGCCGATGAAGGTCGGGATGCGCTTCTTCACCGTCTCCAACACGCAGGCAACGAAGCTCTCATATTCGCTCGGCGTCAGCGTCGCGCATTCGCCGGTCGTGCCAAGGACGATGAGGCCGTGAACGCCGTCGGCGATAAGCCGGTTGATGACGCGCGCCGTCTCGTCGAGATCGACGGTGTCGACGGCGTCCCAGCGCTCGGCGCCGGGCTTCGACGGCGTCGGGATGATGGCGTAGACGCCACGGAAATCGTTTGGACCCATCATGATTTATTTTCCGACCGAGAGGGCGATGTAGGTGAGGTTCTCGCTGCCGGTGTTGTAGAGCCCGTGCACCGAATTGCGCGGATGAACGCTGAACCAGCCCGGCTCGATCGGCACGCGCTTGCCGCCTTCCATCTCGACCTCGCCCTTGCCGGAGACGATGAACCAGGCGTGGCTGGTCTCGGGATGCTTATGCGTCTCTTGCGCTTGGCCGGGCGAGAGGGTGATCAGCGTGGCGCGGAAATCGTCGCCGACATAGAGGCGGCTCGATCGGTTATAGGCCTCGCCGATCTTGATGTGATCGTCGATCTTGAAGATGCGGGCGTTCGGATCGGTCTTCGGCCGATCGGTGAAGCGGGTGGCGATGACTTTCACGTCGTCCATCGGAAACCTCTCTCGATCCTCAAAATCGCCGGCGAATACTATGGCGTCACGCCTGCGTCAAACGCCGTCAAATTCAGCTCGCGCTCTGTGCCGCGACCCAGGAAGCGTAGACCGGCTTGACGCATTCGATGATGCCGGCGTGGCGCGGCCGCCAGCCGAGCCGGTCGCGCGCCTTTTGCGAGGTCATGAATTCGTTCTGGTTGAACCAGGTGCTGATATTGTCGCCCTTGTTCGGCCCCTCGCAGCGGACCTCGCCGGTATAGCCCGCCGCGGCGACGCAGGCGCGCATGACATCGAGGCTGCGCGGCCGCAGACTCGTCGCCGAGATGGAAAACCTCGCCGGCAACGACGCTGTCATCGGCTTCGGCCGCAAGCCGATAGGCTTCGGCGAGATCGGCGATGTGGATCCACGACCAGCCGCGTTCCTGATCGCCGCGGAACACGACCTCGTTTGCCTTTGCCATCCCGAACCAATCGGCGCTGACGCTGTTGTAGCCGTCATGGCCGTACATGAAGCCGGGACGCAGCACGACCGTGCTCGATGTTCGGGAATGGCGAGCGCTTCTTTCTCCATGCGTGCGGCGGAACGAGAGCGGATGCGCCGGATTGGGCTCGACCGTCTCGTCCATGACGAGGATCGGCAGCTTGCCGAAGATCGAGCAGCCGGTGGTGTAGACGAAGCGCCGCTTCGGATTGCGCGCCGGCAGGTCTTTCAGCGCGGCGAACAGCGCGCGATCGGTCTCTTGCGGCTTGCGTTTGTCGAGCATGGTGTGGATGACGACATCGGCCGCTGCGAGCTCGTCGCGATAGCTTGCGATGTCGCCGACGTCGCCAGTGACCAGCCGCACTTCTTGGACGCGCAGCGTATTGAGCCGGGGCTGTTCGGGGTGACGGACGAGGCCGGTGACGGTATGGCCGGCGGCGGCAAGGCGCAGCGCACCATAGAAGCCGGCATAACCGGACACACCTGTGACGAAGACCTTCATTCCTGTTCCTCCCTATGGCCTCGAACGGCCGCCCGCGCGTCGGTTTTCGATTATCGTCTGACGAAATATTAGGCTATCGTTAGACGAAATCATAGTATGGCGCTGCGCGGACAGCGAATTCGCGATCGTCTGGATCGATACCCAAGGGGAGGGACAGTTTGAAGAACGAGAAAAGTCTCATCACTGGGGCCGCGATGCGGATGCTGATCGTGCCGATGCTCGCCGTCGCTTTGCTGACCGTTATAAGCGCGGCCCATGCCGAGCCGTTGAAGATACGCATCGGCTGGATCGTCACGCCGGCCGAGCTAACGCCTTATATGTTCTCGAAGGAAGGCATCGCGGTTCACAACGGCGTGAGCTACACGCTCGAGCCGATCCACTTCCAGGGCACGTCGCTGGAAATTACCGCGGTGCAGATCGGGTGAGCTCGATATCGCGCCCTTTGGCTCGAGCTCGTTTGCGATCGCGGTTGTGAATGCCGGGATGAGGGATCTCCGCATTCTTGCCGATGAGGTGCAGGACGGCGTGCCCGGCTGGTCGGGTCCCGAGTTCCGCGTGATGAAGGATAGCCCGATCAAGACCATCGACGATCTGCGCGGCAAGGTGCTCGCGACCAACGCCTTCGGCGGCGAGACCGACATGGCGATCAAACACACGATGCTCCAGCACAAGATGGTGGCGAACCGCGACTTCACCGAGATCGAAGCCCAGTTCGCCAACATGTATGCGCTGTGCGGCGGAGCACAAGGCCGATCTCGTCGTCGCCGTGCATCCGTTCCAGGACCTGCCGGACTTCGCCGGCAATACCCGTACGCTCTTCACGACGGGCGATGCGCTCGGACGGTTCGAGGTGTCGTTCTGGACCGCGCGTAAGGATTACATCGCCTCGCATCGAGCGGTGCTGGTCGATCTGCTCGAGGATTACGTGCGCGCCACCCGCTGGTTCGAGGATCCCAAGCATCGCGATGAGGCACTGCAGATCGTCGCGAACGTGACCAAGCGGCCGGTTGAGGCTTATGACAAATGGCTGTTCCTGCCCGGCAAGGGCTATTATCGCGGCCCCGACGCGATGCCGGATGTCGATGCAGTGACGGCGAATGTGAAGCTGCAACACGAGCTCGGCATGGTAAAGGCGGCGTTCGATGCCAAGGATTACGCCGATCTCAGCCTGCTCAAAGCCGCGACGGCGCGTCTCAAATAATCGGGGCAGTTTGTGCGTAAATTGAAATTCGGGATTTTCGATCATCTCGATCGCGGCGGCCGGCCGATGACCGAGCTTTATGACGAGCGGCTGCGCATCGCCGAGCTCTATGACCGGTTCGGCTTCCATGCCTATCATCTTGCCGAGCATCATTCGACGCCGCTCGGCATGGCGCCGTCGCCGAGCGTGCTCCTCGCGGCAATCGCGCAACGAACGCGGCGGTTGCGCTTTGGCCCGCTGGTCTATCTCTTGCCGCTTTATCATCCGCTGCGTCTCGCCGAAGAGATCGCGATGCTCGACCATCTGAGCCAGGGACGGCTCGAGATCGGTATCGGCCGCGGACGCTCGCCGATCGAGCTCATGCTTTATGGCCAGAACGTGGAAGAGGCGCAGAGCGTCTATGAGGAAACGCTCGCGGTTATCGAGCTCGCCTTCACGCAAGAACGTCTCACCTTCAAGGGCAAGCATTTCGACTTTAACAACGTGCCGATCGAGCTGCGGCCACGCCAGCAACCGCATCCGCCCTTCTGGTACGGCGTCGGCACGCCCGATAGCGCCGAGGAATACGGGCTGCGCGGCTTCAACGCGGTCACCTTGGCGAAAGCCGAGCCGGCCGCGGTGCTGGCGAAGCGCTTCTACGAGGCGACGGCGCGTGGCGGCTGGCAGGATCGCTGCATGGGCATTTGCCGCTTCATCGTCGTCGGTGAGACCGATCGCGAGGCCGAGGCGCTGGCGGCGCGCGCCTACCCGGTCTGGCATGCGAGCTTCTTCGAGCTCTTCTATCGCTATGGCCAGAAGCCGGTGCAGACGACCTGGGCGCCGAGCTTCGCGGAAATGCAGGCAAGTGGCCTCGCTTTTGCCGGAGCGCCGGCGACGGTCGCCAAGGCCCTGCGTTCGCAGCTAGAATTGGTCGACGCGAATTATCTTGTCGGGCAATTCGTGTTCGGCGACATGTCGCTGGCCGAAAGCCTCAAATCGGTCGCGCTGTTCGGCGAACAGGTGATGCCCGAACTCGCAAAGGCGGAGTGACAGAGATGGTGGCGTTCGACAAGGCTCGCTACGGAATCGATTCCTATCTCGACTGGCTCAAGAATGAGGGGCTGCGCGTCGTCGAAGGCTTGGCGATCGATTGCAACACGGTCGAGACGGCGGATTGGCCGCGGCTCGGCGCGCGCGCGGCGGCGCTGCATCTCGATGGCCGCGGCGATTTCTGCAACATGATCCTCTGCGAGCTGGCGCCGGGAAAATCGACCGCGCCGCAACGCCATCTCTTCGAGGAAGTGATTTATGTCGTCGCCGGCTCCGGCAGCACGCAGCTCACCTTGCCCAATGGCGAGCGGCGCAGCTTCGAATGGGGCGAGCGCAGCCTGTTCGCGATCCCGCTCAACGCCGAATATCGCCATTTCAACGGCAGCGGCTCGAAGCGGGCGCTGCTCGTCAGCACGACCAACCTGCCGATGATGCTCAATCTCTTTCACAGCGAGCGCTTCGTCTTCGGCAACGGCTTCGATTTCGACGATCGCATCGGCAAGAAGGAATATTTCGAAGGCGAGGGCGTGCTCACCTTGCTGCGCCAGGGCAACGACACCTGGGAGACGAATTTCGTCCCCGATATCGGCACGATCGAGCTGCCGGATTTCTCCGATCGCGGCGCCGGCGGCGGCTGTCTGATCTTCCTGCTTTCCGACAGCTCGATGCATGCGCATGTCTCGGAGATGCCGGCCGGCACCTACAAGAAGGCGCATCGTCATGGCGCCGGCTATCACGTGATGTGCGTCGGCGGCAGCGGCTATTCGCTGATGTGGCATGAGGGCCAGCGCGACTTCGTCCGTATCGAGTGGACGCATGGCGTGGTGTTCCCGCCGGCGGACCAGCAATTCCACCAGCATTTCACGACCAGCAAAGTGCCGGCGCGCTATCTCGCGACCGGCTTCGGCAGCCTGCGCTATCCGTTCACCACGGCGCGGCGGCAGGAAATCCTCGGCGAGAAGGTCGCATTCTCGACCAGCACCAAGGAAGGCGGCGATCAGATCGAATACGCGGACCAGGATCCGCGCATCCATCCGATATTCCTCGCCGAGATGGAAAAGCACGGGATCAAAGCGAAGATGGATCGCTTCTTCCCGGCGCGCGTAAGGCCGACGCTGGCGATTAATTAGGCAGGGTTCGCATCGGCTCGACGGCAGGCGTCAATTCGTCTTGATCGACATCCTGGTGCTTGATCTCGGTCTGGACGTATTCGAGCGTGTCGTGCGAGACGGTCGCGAGCTTGCCGATCAGAGCTTCGATATCGGCCTTGCTTGCGACCGGCGAGTTCAGGATCGATCTTCGCGAAATCGGCTGCGATATTGCGGATCGGCGAGCGTTTCGTTGAAGGCTTTGACATAGGCCTCGACGATGGCTGTCGGCGTTTTCGGCGGCAGCGCGAGCCAGATGCCGACCTGGCTCACATTCTCGCGTGTAGTCGAAGGCTTTCTGTGCCGCCGGATCGGCGATCTTGCCTTTGACGAGATCGGCGAGGATCGGCGCATCGCCGAAGGCCTGGCGCGCGGCACGCGCTTGCCGTCCTTCACCGTGCCGCCCTGGCTCACGACTTTGAAATTGTCGTGTCGCGAAGAGATCGTTGATGTCGCGGCTGGCGCCGAAGGTCGACATGTCGATCTCGCCGCGCTCGAGCGCTTGGCGCAGCTCGGCGGTGCTGGGATAGCCACGCACCCATTTGATGTTCCAGCCGAGGTATTGGACACCCCAGAGCACGCCGTAATTGCCGCTGCGCAAGGTCGAGCCGACGAGACCCATGATCACCGGCTTTTGCGATTTGTCGCTCAGAGCCGCGCGACCGCGTCCTTGGCCGACGAAGAGGCCTTGGCTGTAGGCGGTCTCGCCGCCGACATATTTCAGCATCCGCGGCTCGTATTTCGCTTCGGTCCGGGTCAGCGCGTCGGGATCGGCTCTGCGATTCTGCGACGAGCGTGACGCGAGAGCCCGTTCGGCTCCGCGCTCGCGACCCAGCCATTGAGCGCGACCACGCCGCCGGCGCCGAGCTGGTTCACGACCAGGAGGGAGGGGTGGCCGGGCAGATGCTGGACCAGATACTGCCCGAGCGTGCGGCCATAGAGATCGACCGAGCCGCCGGCGCCGAAGCCGATCGTCATGGTGACGGTCTTGCCGGCGAAGGAGGGCGCATCTTGCGCCATGGCTGGGCTTGTCACCAGCCAGGCCATGCTCAAGGCCCCGAGGCCGGCCAATATGCCACGACGTCTCATAACGAGCTATCCTCCCCAAGCGTCCGACGTTATTGTCCGACAAGTTTAATGCTTCCGGAGGCTTTCTTGAACCGCCATCTGGGGTTGCGATATGATCCACGACGGCATTCCGGAGCATTGCATGGCTAAGACGTGGATCGACGCACATGGTCACTTCGCCGCCCCCGGACCGGCGCTGACGCGCGGCGGCCCGGGAACCGAAGCCAGTGGCGCCTGGGTCTTCGCCGTCGATACCAGCCTCGCCTATATGGAGCGCACCGGCGTCGCGGCGCAGCTCGTCTCGAATTGCAGCCCGGTCACCAAGAGCGACGTGATCGTCGCTTCCAACACGTACGGCGCGTCGCTCGATCAAAGACTATCCGAAACATTTCGGGCTCGATGGCGATGCTGCCGCTCGCCGATCCGGCGCGCGCGGTCGACGAGATCCGTCGCGCGAGCGAAGAGCTCGGCGCCGATGGCTTCGCCGCGCTCAGCAATTTCGACGGCGTCTATCTCGGCGATCCGCGCTTCGAGCCGGTTTGGGCCGAGCTCGACAGGCTCGGCGCGACGCTCTTCATCCATCCGACGACGCGCGGCTACGGCGATCTCGCCCTCGGACGCACCGGCGCACTGATCGAGGCGCCGTTCGATACGGCGCGCACCGTGGTCGATATGCTTTATGCCGGCGTGTTCCGGCGCTATCCGCGCTTCAACGTGCTGCTCGCCCATGGCGGCGGTGCATTGCCGTCGCTGGCGGGGCGCGATCGTGAATTTCGGCGCTGGTGAGCGCGGCTGGGTCGCCAATCCGCACGGCATCACGACGGAAGAGATGCGCGCGGCCTTCGCACGCTTCTATTACGATACGGCGCTTGCGGGGACGGCGCATTCGATCGATCCGATCCTCGACGTGACGACACCCGATCACGTCGTCTATGGCGCGGATTTCGGCGCGCCCTGCACCGATCCCGAGCTGTGCGATTTCAACCTGGCCGCGACCCGCGGCTATGAGCGGCTGACGCCGGCGCAGCGCGAGGCGCTGGGCACGAATGTGCTGGCGCTGTTCCCGAAATTCGCCGAGCGTATTGGCGTGTCGGCCCGTGATCAGGTCGCGGCAGCGGCCGAATAGGATCGAAGGAGAGCAAGATGGACGGCGATAAGCGCGGCGGGCCGAGCCCGGAGACGAGCTACCAAGGCAAGACGCCGGTCAAGGTGAAGAAGTTCGGCCACTTCGTCTACGAGGTCGCCGATATCGAGCGCTCGGTCAAATTCTGGACCGAGGTGATGGGATTCGAGGTGACCGAGAGCAACGAACTCGGCATCGTCTTCCTGCACTACGGCGCGGATCATCACGGCATCGGCCTGATCCAGACCGACGCCAAGCGGAACGGCGAGCTGCCGGCCTCGAAGCTGCAGCATCTGGCGCTCGAGGTCGAGAATGTCGAGGCGCTGCTCGCGGCGCGCGACTATCTGAAGCGCAACAATGTGAAGATCGTGTTCGAGGGCCGTAAAGGCGCCGGCTCGAATTACGGCCTCAACTTCCTCGATCCGGACGGCAATCAGTTCGAGCTCTATTGCGACATGGACCAGCTCGGCGCTTCTGGCGTTCGCCCCAGCTGCGCAATGGCAGCGCGCCAAGACGCTGGAAGACGCGATCGCCAAGCCGCTACCGAAAAGCTGGTGAGATGCGGCTGCGAGCGTTACTGCGCAGACGGCAAAGCTCAAGCTAAGTATTTGTTTAATGTGAATTTTTCGCCGAAATTGTGTGACATCGAGGCGCTTTGCGGCTATATTGTGCCGAGATTTCGTCAGCGACACGGCGACACGATCAAATGCTTTTCCTCCTCGTCACGCTTTATCTCATGCTCGGCGTGCTCGTCTCGAACGCGCAGGCGAGATTCGTTTCTTACGCTTTCGCGCTGACCAGTTGGCCGTTGTTGATCATCGGCCTCGGCTTGCGCAGCCGGTTAGCCGCGCGGCCGGCACGGCTTCGCCCCGTCGCAGTGATAACGCTGGCACGTTGTCGCCGCCCCATCGTTTTTCTTTAAAAACAGATCGTTAAAGAGTGCTTCCGCAGCGAAACCGTCAGGTCAGTGATGGCTGGCGAATTTCAGAGCGCGCGAGCGCGAGACGCGTGCGGCCTTGTCGGTTGCTGAGGGTGCGGCGCAAGGTAGCCGCTTCGCCAATTCGCAGCACCTCGAGTTGCTAGAGCCGTGCCTTGGTTTGGGCGATCGCGTCGCGTAAGCCGCAAATCGGTGTCGTCATCGGCGCCGCTGTCGAGGAGACAGCGATCGCGCGCAAGGTCATGGCGGAGGCGTAACTCTTCGTCTTCGACGATGAACATAACCAACTCCGAAATGGCCAAGTCTCCGCTTGCTGAGACAACGCGCGGCAGCAGCCCGGAGTTTCCCGGTCGCAATGCTTAAACCTGCGTAATGCAGCGAGCGCATGATCGGGCAGCGGCGACGCTCCCGATCATCGTGCAAGCCGCTCTCGGCGGCGACGATCTGGTCGCTACTCGGCCGCGCCGGCGATCGCCGGTTCACCGGCGTCCGTGCCCTGGCGCGCATGGGCGAAGCGATAGGGGCCGAGTGGCAGCAGCGCTAGGATCGAGGCGATGAGGCTGATTTCGAACACGATCATCATCGGCACGTAGCTGTGCAGATAATCATGTGCGGCGCTCATCAGGAACGGCCCCAGGCCGACTCCGAAACTGAAGATCGCGAACATCAGGCCATAGATGGCGCCGAAGGCGCGGATGCCGAAATAGCGGCTGACGAGGAACGCCATCAGATCGACCTCGGCGCCGATCCCGAGCCCGCAGAGCACCGTTCCGTAGAAGGGCGAGATATCGGCCGCGAGGAGCAGCACGCCGATCGCCGCGCAAAGGAAGAAGGTGCACGCGACATAGGGGCCGTGGAAACGATCCAGGCAGAAGCCCGAGAGGATGCGGCCGACGGTCAGCGCAATGCCTGACATCGAGAGCGCGAAGATCGCATCCCTCAGCGGCTCGCCGCGATCGGTCATCAGTGCCACCACCTGGGTCAGCGTGCCGTTGATCGCGACGATGGCGACGAAGAAGGCGGCGGTCATCGCCCAGAAGCGCCAAGTCGTCACCGCCACGCTCAATTGGATGCCCGGAACCGCGGCACTTCCGGCGCTGCGTTCGCGCTCGGGCGGGGTCGGCGGCGCGCGCTCGAAAAGCCAAGTCGGGATCAACGCCAGTACGATGATCGCGGCGCCCATTGCGACGTAGGCCCAGCGCCAGCCGTAATGCTGGATCACGTAATTGGCGAAAGGCGGGATGGCGAAAACGCCGAGACCGACGCCGGCGATGGCGATGCCGAGCGCGAGGCCGCGATCTTTGTCGAACCAGGCGGTGAGTGCCTTCGAATAGCCGACCGGCGATTGCCCCTGGCCGAAGAGCCCGTGGAAGACGAAGAGCACGACCATGATCCAAAAGGCCGGCTGCAGCAGAGCCAGAGTCGCGGTGCCGACCGCAAACATGAAGATCATCGGCAGGTGCACGCGGCGCAGGCCGAAATAATCGATCGCCTTGCCGAAGAAGGGCGCAAGGCAGGTGCCGGCGATCGAGGCGATGAGCGTGGCGCCGGTCAGCGATGCCCGGCTGATTTGCAAATCCTCGGTGATTGGCTTGATGAAGACGGCAAAAGCGAAATTGGAGACGACGCCGGTGTTCATCATCAGTGCCACCGCGGCGCCGAACACCATCCACCAACGATTCTTGAAAATGCCAGTTTGCAGCATGGCGTTTCCCCGTCCTGGTGTTTTTTACGAGCGCTCTTCGGCACTCGATTTGCCGCCACAATGAACTTGTCGAGCCGGCGAGGCAAGCGTTCCGCTATGAT
This sequence comes from uncultured Alphaproteobacteria bacterium, assembly GCA_963731145.1. Taxonomy (GTDB): domain Bacteria; phylum Pseudomonadota; class Alphaproteobacteria; order ATCC43930; family CGMCC-115725; genus CAIKMD01. Next base: position 1,247,336 of record CAVSUX010000001.1, read on the forward strand.
CCACGGGCCATCTAAGCATTGCCATGGGTGCGCCATGAACGAGGATCTGCCTGAGCTTCCGCCGGAAGCCTTCCTCAAAGAGGACACGTCGCCCGATCCGCATTTCTACGCGCAGCCGCGTTTCGTCACCCATATCGATGAAAGCGCTATCGCCGCCGTGACCGAACTTTATCGCGCGCTCTTTCCGGCGGGCGGGGCGGTTCTCGATCTGATGGGAAGCTGGGTGTCGCATCTGCCGCCGGAGATCGACTACGCCGAGGTGATCGGCCACGGCATGAACGAGGAAGAGCTCAAGGCCAACCCGCGCTACACGCGCTGGTTCCTCCAGGACCTCAACGCCAATCCCGTTTTGCCGCTCGCCGATGCCAGCATCGACGCAGCGGCGATCTGCGTGTCGGTGCAGTATCTCCAACGTCCCGTCGCGGTGTTCCGCGAGGTGAGGCGCGTGCTGAAGCCCGGTGGCGTCTTCGCGATCACCTTCTCCAATCGCTGCTTTCCGACCAAGGCGGTCGCTATCTGGCTGCATCTGCCGATGGGGCAACATCCACGGCTCGTCAGTCTCTACCTCGACCGTGCCGACTTCGCCTCGGTCGAGCCGCTCGGGTCGATTCCGCCCGGCCTGCCGGAAGACCCGCTCTGGGCGGTGATCGGCCGCGCTTGAGCCTCCGGGACGAGCGAGCGCCGGGTCGGATGGAACCGGAGCGTACCGCTCCGCATTACGATCCCGAACGCTCAGGCATGGGTTTACGCCGCCAGCGCTTTTTGGATTGGGATCAGACTTTGGGAAATCTTGCGCCGAACTCTTCCGGCATTTGCAGCAACGGGATTGTTGCTCGCGGCCTGCGCACCGCAAGTCCCCGCGCCACCCCCGCGCTATATCGCCGGCGCCTTCGTTCTCTCAGGTCGGTGTCGCTTCCTATTACGCGGCGAAATTCGACAATCATAAGACGGCCGATGGCGAGCGTTTCAAAGCCGACGGCTGACCGCAGCGCATCGCACCCTGCCGATCGGCACGATGGTACGGGTAACCAACCTCGAGAACCAACACTCGGTCGTTGTCCGCATCAACGATCGTGGTCCGTTCGCGCGTCACCGCGTCATCGACCTCTCGCCGGCGGCGGCGAAAGCGCTCGGTATCCGCAATCAAGGCTTGATGCGCGTCAGGATCGAAGCGTTGGTGACAGCAGACCGCGAGCCAGTAGCGAACCTACAGGCAGCCACGCTTGACGCGGCCGCCGCGGCGAGGCCAACTCGCGCGAGAACTTTCGGGGGAAACGATGAAACGCCTTGTCCGGATTCTATGCGCCGTTGCGTTTGCCATTGGCGCTCGACTTGCCGGGACCGGCGTACGCGCTGGAGAAGGCCACGATTGGCTACAATTCGGTCGCGGATTTTATCCTGACCTATATCGCCAAGGATCAAGGCTTCTTCGAGAAGCATGGGCTCGACGCCGACGTTAAACTGACGCAGTCCTCGCTGGCCGCGACACCGAGCATTCTGGTTTCCGGCTCGATCGATATCGGCGGCGTGACGCCGCCGGCGCTGTTGCTCGCGGACGAGAACGGGCTCGATATCAAGATTGTCGCCGGTGTCGATCAGACCGCGGCCGGCTACCATCTCTCGGCCGTCGTGGTGCCCGCCGACAGCAACATCAAGACCGCAGCGGATTTGAAGGGCAAGAACGTCGCCGTGCCCGGCCTCAACGATCTGCTGCATATCCTGGTGGTGAAATGGCTGGGGGATCGCGGCGTCGCCAAAAGTGATGTGCACTATGTCGAAGTGTCGATGGTGCAATTGGGCGATACGCTGAAATCGGGTCGCGTCGATGCGGTAGTGCCGGTCGAGCCTTTCACCTCGCGCATCGTCAATAGCGGCGGCCGCGTACTCGCGAGCTACACCGATGATCTGCCCGCAGGTCTGCCGCCGGTCGTCTGGGCATCGACCGGGAAATATGTGGCGGCGCATCCGGCGGTGATCAAAGCTTTCCGCGCCGGCCTTGCCGATGCGGCCGAGTACTACAAGGCGCATCCCGAAATCGGACCCGAGACGCTATCGCATTACATCAAGCTTCCGCCAGAGGTATTGAAGAACATTCCGATCCCGCCGGCCACGGCGACGGTCGACGCGTCGCAGATCCGCTATTGGGTCGATATCATGCGTCAGCAGAAGATGCTGACCAAGGCGATTGATCCGGCGACGGTGATGGTGCCGTAGTCGGCGGCGCGAAGGAAGGAAACGGCGATGTACACGCTCTCTGTTGCGGTCGATGTGAATCCGCCGGGCGTCACACTCCGCCTCAGCCAAGAGCAAGTGTGGCGTGGCCTGATGATCAAGGCCGAGAATGCGGTGCTGTTCGTGCCGCGCATGCAAGTCTTGCACCGTGCTCGAGCGCTGGAGCGACGGCTTGCTGCGCGAGGTGGTCAATGACGGCCATCGCTTCCGCGAGAAGATCACGTTCAGCGCCGCCGGTCGAAGTGCTGTTCGAGCGCGTCGACACGGAAGATAATGCCGGCTGGATCACCAACGTGATCAGCGAGAGCGAGCACGGGTTGCTGCTGACCTTCACCTTCGCGGTGAATCTCCCCGGTGCCGCTCCCGGTACCGCGGAAGAGCGCGCCAAGGGCGAGGCGATGAAGGAGTCCTATGTCGGCGCGATCAAAGCGACACTTGCTCGCGTGCAGCAGCTGGTCGGCGAGGGAAAGCTGTAGCATCACATTCCTTCGATCGCTTCGCTTGTCGCTGACTACTTCTTCGTCGGGTCGTCCGACACGCGAACAATCACCTTGCCGAACGTGTCGGCTTTCAGCATCGCCATGAAGGCGGCGGGCGCGTTCGCCAGCCCGTCGACGAATTCCTCGCGGTAGCGCAGCTTGCCCTCGCGCAGCCATTGTCCGGCCTCGCGCTGGAACTCGCCCATCTTGGAAAAATGATCGCCGATGACGAAGCCCTCGATGTGCAGCCGCTTGCCCAGCGTGGCAAGCAACAGCGCCGGCATCTTGTCGGCTCGACCGTTTGGCGTTCAGTGATGTTGTATTCGGACACTGTGCCGCAGACCGGCACGCGTGCGAAGCGGTTGAGCAGCGGGAAGACCGCGTCGAACATCGCACCGCCGACATTCTCGAAATAGATATCGACGCCGTTGGGACAGGCGGCTTTGAGCGCCGCGGCGAAATCCGGCCGCTTGTAATCGACGGCGTGATCGAAGCCGAGTTCGTCGTGACGAAAGCGCATTTTCTCTCGCCGCCGGCGATGCCGACCGCGCGGCAGCCATTGAGCTTGGCGATCTGGCCCGCGACCGAGCCGACCGCGCCCGAAGCGCCCGAGACGACGACGGTCTCGCCATGTTTCGGCTGACCTATGTCGGTCAGGCCGACATAGGCGGTGAAGCCGGTGATGCCGAGAATATGCAGCGGCGCCGTGATCGAACCGCGCGACGGATCGAGCTTCGGCAGATTGGCGGCTTGGGTATTGGCGGCGCTGATCGCGCGCTTTGCCGTCCGAGATCATGTAATCGGCCCAGATGCCCTGCATGACGAGAAGGTCGCCGGGCACGAAACCGGTATTGTTCGATTTGACGACGGCGCACACCGTGCGCGCGCCGAGCGGCTTGCCGATCTCGAAAGCCGGCCAATAGGAGCCCTCGTTCATGCGCAGGCGAATGACCGGATCGAGACCGAGATAGACAGTGCGCAGCAGCATCTCGCCGGGACCGGGTTCAGGGATCGGCGTCTCGACGATTCGGAAATTCGCGGCCGTCGGTGCGCCTTGCGGCCGCGACGCAAAAAGCATCTGCGTATTCTTGTCGCCCGCCATGATCGCTCTCCTTCGGGACGGCGCCAGTCTTATACGTTCTCGTAAAAGGCTCGCTGAAAATCCCGCTTTGTCGCGCGCCGCGCGGTTGAAGGGCGGCTTCAGCCCGCCGCGATGATAACGCCGCACGAGCTCACGATAGGTTTCGACCGGCTCGAGGCGGCGCCGCGTCGCATTCGAAGCGGAACCAGCGCGCGCCGGCGGCGACATGTTCGACCTCTTCGCGATAGATCGTCTCGAGCGCGGCAACGCTTTCGGCGTCGTCCTGGCGGCGAAGCTTCTCGATCATCTCCGGCGTAACATCGAGGCCGCGCGCTTCGAGCACCAGCGGCACGATCGCGAGCCGCGCGAGGAGATCATGCGCCGTCGCTTGTGCCGCTTGCCACAGCCCGTCATGCGCGGGGAGGTCGCCGTAAGCGGAGCCAAGCGCTTCGAGCCGCGCGGCGACGAGCGCGTGATGCGTCGCTTCTTGCTCGGCGACCGTAACCCAATCGTCGAAGAAGTCGCGCGGCAGGTCCGCCGATGCGAACCGCGCAATCAAATCCCAGGCGAGATCGATGGCGTTGAGCTCGATATGGGCGACCGCGTGCAAGAGCGCGACGCGGTTGGCAAGCGAGCCGGCGCCACGGCGGCGCGGCATGTCGCGCGGGTCTTTGAGCTCGGGCTTTTCGGGACGCGCGGGCCGCTCGGGCGGGACGGCGTTACCGATCTCGCAGATAGTGCCGTCACGCCATTCCGCGGCGATGCGATGCGATAGCGCAACTTTTTCGACCGGCGCTGCCGCATTCAGGATGGTACGGATGGCAGCGGTAAGCGAGCGGGGCGTCATGCCAACGGATGCGTTCGCTAGGGACGCAAGTCGAATTCGTCGATGATATCGGCCGGGATTGCTTCCCACATCTCCCGGCACGGGACCTCGTCCGCTTCTTGACGCCAGCGCCGATCGTCGCCGTGCCCATAATTGGCGCGCGGCAATCCCGGAGATTTTTCCAGATAGGGTTTCAACGCTGGATAAAGCGCGACGTATTCTTGCCCGATCTCACGCCAAACACTCCCCAGATCGGCGCGCATGGCGGCACTCGATATCCATTTGATCTCGAAGTCGGCTGTGCGTGCCGCGTATTGTCACTGGCGCAACCACGGAATGATTTGCATCGTGAGCGCTCGCAGCGCTCGCACGTGCCGTTCGGCGATCGTTGGCGGCGGGGATACGAAAGAGAATGCAGCAGCGCATGGGTCGCGCACCAGTACCATGATCTTCTTGATGCCCGCCTGCTTCAGCGTTTGGGCGTTAGAGCCGCTTGGGCTGAAATGGTCGTGGAGAATGGCACCGCCAGGGGAAACGTGATTGAGCCATCGGGAAATCAACACGTAATGCGGTATCGTCTGGCCAACGCTGAGCCGGACCGCCGGCATGTCGAGCAGCCGCGCGATTGACTGCGTAAAACTGGCGCTGGCGGAGCGCGGCATCGACGCGAGAAAAAACGTCGACAGGCCGCGGTTGCGAGCCACCATCATGCGGTCATGAAGCGCATGAGATTCCGCTTTGTGTATTTCGAAAATTTGATTGCCGCCGCTTGACGGTAAAACCTGTGATCGGTGGATATGATCGATCGCTAGGGCCGTCTGCTTTGTGCGCGCATAGGCGAGCCCAAGATAATAATCCAACGCTTCGCGGCAATAATAGTCGTCGGCGGGAGCGCATTTAACGCCGATAGTGTTGAGAAGCATTTCGACCGCACTTCCGTTGCCGAGGTCAGTTGCCGCATTCAGAGCCAAGCTGATGCCGCGCTCGACTTTGGCGACGGTGTCATCGCCGGGTTCGAAATCCAATCCCAACATCTAAACCTCGAACTATGACCGGTCTCGTTACTTGCCGCTGATCGCCTTTATCACCTCATCGGCATGGCCCGGAACTTTCACCTTGTGCCAGACCTGCTCGATCTTGCCTTTCTCGTCGATCAGAAAGGTCGCGCGCTCGATGCCCATATATTTGCGGCCGTAGAGGCTCTTCTCGACCCAGACGCCGTATTTCTCCGTCACCTTGCCTTCGCTGTCCGAGGCCAAGGGTGAAGGGCAGCTTGTATTTCTTCTTGAACTTGTCGTGGCTCGCGACGCTGTCGCGCGAAATGCCGATCACCGTCGCATCCATCTTCTTGAAGCGCGGGAACATCTCGCCGAAGGCGCAAGCCTCTTTGGTGCAGCCCGGCGTGTCGTCCTTGGGATAGAAATAGAGCACGACTTTCTGGCCCTTGAGATCGGACAACTTGATCTTGCCGTCGCCGTCGGTTGGCAGCGTGAAGTCCGGCGCCTTGTCGCCGACATCGAGACTCATCATGCTGGTGCCTCCAAATTTCGTCGTGCTTCGGCCGCGGGTTCGGCGACGATCGCCTCGTAGCGGGCGAAGGCGCGTCTTGCGGCGTCGTGCATCTTCGCCTTGAGCGCGGCGAAGTCAACCGCGTCGGCCCCGGCCGCCAGGAGCGCTTTGAGCGCGGGCGTCGCGGCGTCCTCATCGAAAGGTTCCTCGGCGGTCAACTTCAACAGGCTCTGAACATCTGCGCCAGAGCGCGAGCGCGCCGATGAGATCGTCGGCGGCGTCGCGCGCGAGGCTTCCGCCCGCCAAAAGCTTCTTCAACGCGGTGAGCGTATTGACCTCGAGCAGCCGACGGCTTTGCCGCGGCGTCACGGAGCTGAAGGAATTGCACGATGAATTCGATATCGATAAGCCCGCCGCGCAGATGCTTCACATGCCAGATCGACGGATCGCGATGCTCATCGGCGATGCGCTCGCGCATATCGTCGACTTCGAGGGCGAGCTTCGCGGCATCGCGCGAGCGCTGTCAGCACGTCGTCGATCGATGCCGGTCACGCGATCGCCGAGCGGCTTGGGGCCCGGCGACGACGCGGGCGCGGGTCAGCGCCATCTGCTCCCAGGTCCAGGCAGCTCCGTCGTGGTAGCGGCGGAAAGCGGCGAGCGAGGTCGGCGAGCGGACCCGAGGTGCCCGAGGGCCGAAGCCGCATATCGACCTCGTAAAGCGCGCCCTCGGAGGTCGGCGCGGTCAGCGCGTTGATGTAGCGCTGCGTCAGCCGCGCATAATAGGCCGGCGCCGGGAGGGATCGCTGCCCGTCCGATTGCTCGGCATCCTCGGCGCTGTCGTAGATCAGGATGAGATCGAGGTCCGAGGTCGGCGTCATCTCGCGGCTGCCGAGCTTGCCGAGCGCCACGACGACCATCGCGCCGCCTTTCAGCGCGCCATGGCTCTTCGCGAATTCGGCCGTGACGCGCGGCAGGAGGCCGGCGAGCGCGGTCTCGGCGATATCGGCATAAGGCAGCACCGGCGGCTTCGCCGTCGAGCCGGTGGCGCAGGAGCTGCACGCCGACCTGGAATTTGCGATCGCTGACCCAGCGCCGCGCGAGATCGAGCAGCTCTTCGTAGTGCGCGGCGCGGTCGAGCATTGCGCTCGAATTCGGCGACCAGCTCGCGGCGCGGTGGCGGCGGATCGAAGAAATTCGCGGTGAGCACCGCGTCGAGCAGCGCCGGCCGCTTGCGCGACGGTCTCGGCGAGCCGCGTGCCCGCGCCCATGATCTCGGCGACGAGGCTCAGAATGCCGGGGTTGTTGTAGAAGAGCGAAAAGAACGGCACGCCCGCCGGCAAGCGGCCGAGGAATTCGTCGAAGCGCATGAAGGCGCTGTCGGGATTGGGTGTCGCGCCGAAAGCCGCGACCAGCGCCGGCACCAGCTCGGTCAGCAGCTCGCGGGCGCGGGCGCTGCGCGTCGCGCGATAGCGGCCGTGATGCCAGTTGCGGATGATCGCGGCGATAGCGGCGGGATCGGTAAAGCCGAGGTCGCGCGAGGGTCTTCAGCGTCTCGGGATCGTCTTCGGTGCCGGTGAAGACGAGATTGCCGGGCGCGGCGAGGCTCGGCGCCTCCTCGAAGAGGCTGCGCATAGATGGCCTCGACCGCGCTGAGCTGGTGCGGTCAGCGCCTCCGCGAACAGCGCAGCGTCGGCAAAGCCCATCAACACCGCGACGCGATGCAGCGCCGCCGGATCCTGCGGCACGCTATGCGTTTGCGCGTCGTCGATCATCTGCAGGCGATGCTCGAGCTTGCGCAGAAAATGATAGGCGACGGTCAAGGCCGACGCGTGCTTCGTCGCTGATGAGGCCGTCGGCCGCGAGCGCGTCAAGCGCCTCGAGCGTGCCGGCGCGGCGCAGCTCGGGCTTGCGTCCGCCCCAGATAAGCTGCTGCGTTTGGGCGAAGAATTCGATCTCGCGGATGCCGCCGCGGCCGAGCTTGATATCGTGGCCGGCGACGGCGATGCGCCCGCCGCCGCGATGCGCGTTGATCTGGCGCTTGATCGAGTGGATATCCTCGATCGCGGCGAAATCGAGATTCTTGCGCCAGAGGAACGGCCGCAGCTCGCCGAGGAAGGCGAGCGCCGCGTCGCGATCGCCGGCGACCGGCCGCGCCTTGATGAAGGCGGCGCGCTCCCAATTCTGGCCGGCGCTTTCGTAATAGGTAGAGGGCGGCGCGGGTCGCGACCGCGGGCGGGGTCGAGCCGGGATCGGGACGCAAGCCGCAGATCGGTACGGAAGACGTAGCCGTCGGCGGTGCGCTCGGCCATCATCCGCACCAGCTCTTGCGCGAGCTGGGTGAAGAAGGCCTGCACGCTGCGCGTGCCGCGATAGCCGGCGCGCTCGCCGTCGAACAGCACGATGAGGTCGATATCGCTCGAATAGTTGAGCTCATGCGCGCCGAGCTTGCCCATGCCGAGCACGATGAGTCCGCTTTGCTCGATGGCTTCGGGAGCGATTTCACCGCTGGCCGCAGCGCTCGCCAGCAGATGGCGCACGACGATATCGAGCGCGCACTCGGCGAATTCACTGAGCGCGCCGGTGATCGCGCGCCAGATTCCCACTGCCCGGCGAGATCGGCGAGGGCGATGGTCAGCGCGGCGCGGCGCTTCGCGACGCGCAGCGCCGCCATCACCGCGGCGCGCGCCGGCGACATCGCGACTTCGTGATTGAGCCCGTCCAGAATCTCGGCGAAAGTAGCGTCGAGCCCATGCTCGGCGAGCCGCATCACGAAGCCCGGCTCTTTGAGACAGGTTTGGGTGAGGTACGGGCTGTTGCCGAAAACCGATGCGAGCAGCCGTGCGCCCGCCATGTCTTCGGCGAGCGCGCGCATCGCTTCGGCCAGGGCTGTATCGGCCGCGTCGTCTGCGGCCTCGCGCCAGCGCGCGAGGCCGATCGCCGCGGCCGATTCATCCGCGGGCGGCGGCAGTGCCTCGAAGACGGAGAGCGAGGAAAATGGTATCGGCATCAGAAGACGCTCGCAACAGGGCGCATAAAGACTTAGAGCATTTCGGCGTCTGGGGGAAACGGTCCGGCCTTCGCTCGAATATGATGCTCTCAGCTCCTGATATGTATCGCGGCGTACGCATCCTCATCCGCGTGCTCGCGGCGCTGGTCGCCGGCATTGCCGTGGCCGCCGGTTTCGGCGTCTGGCTGCTTTGGCAAGGGCCGATCTCGCTCGATCTCGATTGCGCCACTGATCGCCCGCGCGCTGTCGCGCGACGACGGCATTACCGCGACGGTCGATCACACGCTTCTGAGCCTCAACAGCGATGGCCATATCGGCGTGCTGGCGCGCGGCGTGCATTTGAGCCGGCCGGAAAGCGGCGCGACATTGACGCTCAACGAAATCAATCTCGAAATCAACTGCGGGCGGCGCTTCGTGGCGTGATCGCGCCGACACGCATCGCCATCACCAAGCCTCAGCTGCAGCTCGTGCGCGAGGCGGATGGCAGCTTCCATCTGGGAGTCGGCGAACTCGACGCACCGGCGGCAGAGGATTGGGGCGCGAAATTCGTCGGCGATCTCGTCAAGCCGCCGAGGCGGAAGCGGCACGCTCGGCGATCTGCGCCAGGTCTCGATCGAGCAGGCGAGCCTCTTCGTCGATGATCGCTCTCTCGGCGTCACCTGGCGCGCGGAGAATGTCGATCTATCGCTCGCCCGCGCGCAATGCTTCGACCGAGGGCTTGTTTTCCATCGCCGACGGGCAGCGCGCATTTCAGCGGCAATTACATCTACACGGTGGCCGATGACAGCCTCGTCGTGAGGCTCGATTTCGCCGATATCCGGCCGGCACGTTGGGCCGAGGCCGCGCCCTCGCTCGCCGGCCTGGCCGCGCTCGATGTGCCGTTCTCGGGCGAGGTGGTCGCGGTGATCGACGGCACGCGACTAACGCTGCGCGACGCGACCTGGGATGTCAGCCTTGGCGCCGGACAGATCAAGCACAACGTCTTCGAAAACGGGGCGCTGGCTCTCGCCGGTGCGCGCATGCAGGGCGGGATACGATCCAGCGCGTCAGCGGCTCAATATCGGCTTGCTGACGCTGCGGCTCGCGCGATGGCGCGATCGGCGCGTCGGGCACGATCGATGGCATCGGCGGCGAGCTGTTATCCGGATACCAAGCCGGCGGCGCTCGATCTGCATCTCACTCTCGCGGCCGAGGCGCTGAAAGTCGATGATTTTCCGGCGCTCTGGCCCGACAACGCCAACGCCGATACGCGTAGCTGGGTGACACAACATGTGCGTGACGGCACGATCGACCAGCTCCAGGCGCAGCTCGGTCTTCACGTCGATCTCACGCCCGGCGCAGCGCAAGCGGTCCGGGTCGATCAGTTCGAGGGCAATTTCACCTTCTCGGGTCTCAGCGTCGAATATTTCCGGCCGCTGCCGCCGGCGCTCAATGTCAACGGCACCGCGCATTTCGATCGCACCCAGATCGCGTTCACGGCAACGAACGGCGAGGTCGGCGCGATCAAGGCCAGCGCCGCGACAGCGCGTTTCTATCAGCTCGACACGCATAACGAGCAGGCGAAGATCGATGTGACCGCCGCGGGGCCGCTCGCCGATACGTTGGCGCTGCTCGACATGCCCCCTTTCTATTACGCGCGCGACATGGGAATCGATCCAAAACGCGCTGGCAGGTAATGCCTCGACGCAGCTCAGCCTTGCTTTTCCGCTGCTGCGCGATCTGCCGCTCGACAAGGTCGATTACAGCGCGACGGCGAGCCTTTCCGGCGTCGCCATCGGCGATGCCTTGCTCGGCCGCGATCTCAGCGACGGCGATGCTCGACTTCAAGCTCGATCGCAAGACGGCGCAAGCAAGCGGCACGGCGAAGCTGGCGGGCATCCCTGTGTCGCTGACCTGGCAGGAGGCGCTGCAAGCCAAGGCGCCGGTGCGCACGCGCTACGAGGTCACGGCGCGACTCGACGCTGCGCAACGCCGCGCGCTCGGTCTCGACATGCTCGAGGATTATGTCAGCGGTCCGATCGGCGTTACGGCTAGCTACAGTCTCGGCGCGACGAAGAACGCGCAAGCCGTCGCGACGCTCGATCTGTCCGATAGCACGCTGTCCTGCCCTGGTTCGGCTGGAGCAAGCCGGCGCACGCGCCCGCGACGGCGCGCATGACGCTCGATCTTGCCGACGACAAGGTGATCGCCGTACCGAAGGCCAGCCTCAGCGGCGCCGATATCGACGCGCAGGTGTCGATCGGCTTCGGCGCGCAAAGGCGTCAACAACGTCATCGTCGATCATCTTTCCATCGGGCAGAGCGATGTGCATGGCAACCTCATGATCGGCGAGGACGGGCGCTGGACGATCAGCGCGCGGGGCAAGAGCCTCGATGCTTCGGCGCTGCTCAAGGAAATCGATCGCCGCCCCGATCAGGCGGAGCCGCCGCCCCTCACCATCGACGCGCAGCTCGACCGCTTGATCCTTGGACCGGGCCGCGAGGCGCACCATGTGGCGGCGAAATTGTCGAGCGATGGGCAGCATTGGACCGAAGCGGCGATCCGCTCGGTCTTGGCGATAAGGCGACCGCCACGGTGAATTTCGGCGGCGCGATGGGGACGCCAGTTCAAGCTGACGACGGACGATTTCGGCGAGCTGCTGCGCATCGCTGATGTCTACGACAATGTGCACGGCGGCAGCTTCTCGGCCTTACGGGAGAGGCGGAGGATCGCAACGGCAAGCGCATGCTGGTCGCCGATGCGACTGGCGCGGATTATCGCGTTGTCGGCGCGCCGGCGCTCGCACGGTTGCTCTCGTCGCCTCGCTGTCCGGTGCCAGCGCCCTGCTGAACGGTCAGGGCATTCCTTTCACTCGGCTCGCAGGCCAGGTGATCTTTTCCGGCGATCTCATCAGCCTCAACGGCTTGCGTGCCTACGGCGGTGCACTCGGTATCAATGCCAGCGGTGATGTCGATCGTGTGAAGGAGCAGATAAATATCGCCGGCACGATCGTGCCCGCCTACACGCTCAACTCGGTGCTCGGCAACATCCCGCTGCTCGGCAATCTGCTGGTCGGCGGCCAGGGGCAAGGGATCTTCGCGGCGAATTTCAGCCTTTACGGCCCGCGCGACGATCCCAAGATCTCGGTCAACCCCTTGAGCACGCTGGCACCGGGCATCCTGCGCAACCTCTTTTTATTTTCGCCGGGCGGGCCCTGAAACACCCGTAACGCTGGCCTCGGCTCCGGGCGTTCTCAGCGTGTGTTCGGCGAGGTGACGATACCGGTGCGGATATCATTTTCGACACCGGTGCCGACCCCGGAATTGCTCGTCGTTCCGAGATTGCCGGTATTTCCCGGCGTGCCATAGCCCGCGCCGACGGGCGGCGACGGTGCGGGATTATGCGGTTGATTGTGCAGCTCGATCACGCCAGTGCCGCGCGTGCCGGCATCGGCCGAGGGCCCGCCAATCATGCCGGCACCGCCATCCCCGAGCGCGCCGGCACCACCGGTGCTGTAAGTTTGTGCATGCACCGGCGGCGTGGCGGCAACGAGCGCCGCCGCCAGCGCAACTACGGCGATATCTCGGCTAAAAGCGCGCGTTTTAAGCACCCTCGACAAAGCGCATGTCGCGCTCAGCCGCGCCGTGGATCTCCTTGAGCGCGGCCTGGTATTCGGGGCTGTCATGCGCCGCGACGGCGGCGTCGACGCTCGGAAATTCAATGATGACCGTGCGCTGCTGCAGCCCGGCCTCGTAGACCTTCGCCGGCATGCCGCGGACCAGGAACTTGCCGCCATGCTTTTCGATCGCCGGTCCGGCGAGTTGCGCGTATTTCGCGAGCGCGTCGGGGTTTTTGATCGAGCGGTAGACGGCGATCCAATATCCTTTGGCCATTCGTTTGCTCCCGTGGGTTTTAATTGGGGTTACGATACGCGTTCGGCAAGGCGCTTGATCTTCACTTCCGACATTACCGGCTCGAGATTGAAGACGCGCTTGGCGTTGCCGCCGAGGATGTTGCGCTTGGCCTGCTCCGATAGGAAGGGCAGGTCGTAGATCGTCGATGGCAGATCGGCATCCCAATGCGGATAGTCCGAGGAGTACATGAGCTGCGTCTCGGCATTGATCATCTTGAAAGTGAGCTCGAGCGCTTCGCGATTGCGGACCATCTCCATCGGCTGGGTCGAGAAATACATCTCGCGCATATAATCGCTCGGCCGGCGCTTCAGCATCGGCACTTCCGAACTGCGCATCATCCATTCGTTGTCCAAGCGTTGCATCAGGAAGGGAATCCAGGCGAGGCCGCTCTCGACCCAGACCGTCTTGAGTTTCGGGAAGCGTTCCGGCATGCCATTCACGAGCCAATTGGTCATGTGGAGGATGTTCGACCACGAGAAGCTTAGCGCATGTGCGGCGATGAACCGGTTGCACAGCGCAATGCTCTTATCCTGTCCCCAGGTGAGGCCGGCATGGAAGACAAGCGGTAGGCCGCGCTCTTCGAGCATGCGGTAGATCGGCACGAAGCAATTATCGTAAACCGGCTTCGCATGCGAGGCGATGATGGTGAAGCCGGCGACGCCTTTGGCGTCGGCGAAATCCTTTACCACCTTGATCGCGCCTTCGGGATCGTTCATCGGCAGATAGAGCGAAGAGCGGATGCGCGGCTCCTGCGCCAGCACGTGCTCGATGAGCCAACGATTATAGGCGCGCGCCATCGCGGTCTCGACATCAGGCCGCGGCGTAAAGGGCAGGCCGAGCATCGGTGTCGGGAAAAGGCAGACGATATCGATGCCGATCGCGTCCATCCAGCGCTTGGTCAGGACGATGTCGCGCTGTTGCCCGGCGGGAATCTCTTCCTTCCGCCTTCCATCCTGGCGCGTGACGCGGCCGCCCAGTTCCTGATAGGCACCCGAGGGAGAGGTAATGCCGCCGCCGCCATAGCCCTGATATTTGGCTTGGTCGCGCATCACCGGGTCTTCGATGTATTGAAGGATCTGGGGGAAGGACATCATCTCCCAGTGATGACCGTCGACGTCGACGATGAGGAAATCCTCATAGTGGCGCTGAACCGCTTGCTGGCGGGCATGAGCCAGCAAGGTACGGGTGTCGAACTCCTCGACCGACAGGTCGCGGAAATTGACGGTATCCATCGGCATCCTATCCCCTCCGTTCCGCCGCCCATTTTAGGACGGCGCGGCAGCGAGGGAAATGCGGTCGTATCTTGGCAATCTCTGGGAACCGGAATCGTTGCCATTCGTTTTTAGGGGCAACCGGTCCCGGAGGGCGGAATGTCCCCATGCATACCCTTTTGCCTCGCCATAACGCTGCTGCTGGCCGCCGCTGGCAACGTCGGCGCGGATCCCTATCGGTCGAGCGCCGGGTCGGCGCCGCTATCGAGCGGCTATTCAGACACCCAATCGGCCACCGACCTACCGTCGGGAGCAGATGCTTATAACCAGGCCGCCATCACCGATCCCTACAATCAGCGCGAATTCAGCCCCCAACAAAGCTTCGGTTTCACCGCCAGCCAGATGCTGGGCGCGGCGGCGGCCTGCGAGCAGCTCCACTCCGACAGCGTGAGCTTGGGCGACCGGCAGGCGGCAAAGGCATCCAAGGATTTGAGCGATGAGGATCGCGACAATCTCGATGCCGCACAGCAACATCTGCTCAACCCGGCGGCGATGTCGCCGACCGGTTCGAAAGCAGATGAGGCCGATTGCGCCCGCATGGAGGCGTCGTTCAGCCAGCTCCAGCAGATGCAGTTCCACGATCAGGATCTGGCAAAAAAGCTCGATCAGCCGGATGCGATGAGCCCATCCGCCGATAGCAACAACAGCAATCAGGGCCGGCAGCCGCGCTGACGCCGCGCGGCGTATCAATGGTCCCACGCAAGCCACGCCTTTTGGACGGCAAGCGGTGCCGACGCTCAGCGTCGACGAGACGGCGCAAAGCGGCGTGCATCGCCGCCTCCCTCTGCGCTCGCATTAGCTCCCAGCCGCGCCATGCTAGACTAGCCTGACAATCCGAAGGGGAGGTCAGGCATGAAAGCGGTGGTGATGGCGGCGCATGGTGGTCCGGAGGTGCTGCGCTATGGCGATGCGCCGGATCCGGTAGCGGGACCAGACGAGGTGATGGTCGATATCTACGCCGCGACGGTGAACGCGGCCGATTACAAAGTCCGCCTCGGCGGCTCCTACGGGAAACTGAATTTCCCGCATATTCTCGGCCGCGATTTCTCCGGCATCGTCAGCGCGCTGGGCGAAGGCGTTAGCGATCTCAAGATCGGCGACGCCGTATTCGGCGTGACCGATCAGGGCAAGGAAGGCGCCTATGCCGAGAAGATCGCGATCAAGGCCGCGATCATCGCCAAGAAATCGCCGAAGCTCAGCCATGAGGAAGCGGCGGCGATGGCGCTCACCAGCATCACCGCGATCTGGGCGCTTGAGGATACGGCGAAGCTGAAACGCGGCGAGCGCATCCTTATCCAAGGCGGCGCCGGCGGTGTCGCCGGCTTTGCGATCCAGCTCGCCAAATATATCGGCGCCGAGGTGGTCACCACGGCCAGCGCGCGCAACCACGACTATGTGAAGAAGCTCGGCGCCGATCGCGTGATCGACTACCAGAAAGAGGATTTCGCGAAAGCCGTGTCCGATTGCGATGTCGTCTTCGACACGGTCGGCGGCGATGTGCGCGCGGGCTGCTATCAGGTGCTGAAGCCCGGCGGGCGGCTCGTTTGGATTGCAGGCGCGCCGGAGGGTTTCAAGGTACCGCGCGGCGACGTCGAGACCCTGCGTCCCGCCGTCCTGCGCGACCGCGCGCATCTGGAGCGCATGAACGCGCTGGTCGATGCCGGCACCGTCTGGCCGCCGACGATCACGCGCTACAAGCTGCAAGACGCGGCCGAAGCGCATCGCGTCAGCGAAGGCCGTCATCTCCAGGGTAAGCTGGTTTTCGCCGTCCGCTAAGACGCGTCCGCTTGGCCGAGCTGGCGGAACCGCCGCTCGAAGCTGCTCACGCGCCCGACATAGGCGGCAATGTCCTGATCGCCGCAGCGCTCGCCCGGTGTGAGGTGGAAGCCGCGACGCAGATAGAATGCGGCTGGGCCTGGCCCGCAGAGATGGATCACCGCCGCGAGATTGTCTTTTTGCTGCCGGGTCAGTGCTTCTGGATGGCGCTTGGCCAATAGCGCCGCGAGCTTGCGGTCGAGATAAGTCGCGGTGAGCTCGATTGCATCGCCCGGCATGATTCGCCAATACGCGCCGTCCTGGCCGCAAGCGGGTGCGTCGCTCTCCGCGTGGTCTTCCGCAACATGATGACGGCTGACGCAAAAGTGCTGCGCCTCGGCGAAGGCCGCATCCGTCATTTGATACATGCCGACCGAGCTCGAAGCCGGGCGATAGATCGCCAACGGATTGAGGCTGAAGCGCCAACGCCAATACGTCGTGGCAACGGGGTTGCCGGCGCTTTCGGCTTGCGCGAGCGCGGCGAGCAACTCCGGTGCGACATTCGCCGTGGCATAGCGGCGGAAGAGTGGCGCGTAGCTTTGCCAGGTCTCTTCCGGGGTTTTGATTAGCCTGCTGCTCAGCGGCGCGAGCAATTCGCTGGGCTTTTGCGTCACCTGGTAGGCGAGATTGATTGGCACCCAGAGCGCGATTGCCACGGTAGCGCCGATTGCGAGCCGGGCTTGCCATGTCGCGCGGCGCCACGCGGCCTTTATCCGGCGGACATGACGGCGAAGCACGCGGCGGAAGCGTGTCGACGCGCGCGACGGTTTTCGTCGCAGCGGCCGTGTTCGTCGCAGCGGCGGACTTCCAGCGCGCCCTTGAGTCATGCGCTGATTCTAGCATGCGGCTGCGCCGCGCCGGAAGGCACGGCGCGAGCCGAACGCCAGGGAGTGCGGATCAGATCAACAGCCGGCCGCGCGATCGTAGTTGTTGCCGATCGAGCCGCCGAGCAGTGCGCCGCCGGCGACGCCACCGATGGTTGCGGCGGTGTTGCCTGAGCCGTGGCCGAATTGCGAGCCGACCAAGCCGCCGGCTGCGGCGCCGCCCAGCGCGCCGACCGCGGTGCCGCTGCCGCAGGTATAGCCCTGTGCAGGCGCCGGGGCCGCGGCGACATAGCCGCCGGGCGAATAGTAGTAGCCAGGTTGCTGATAATAACCCGGCTGCTGATAGTAGTAAGTCTGGGCGGGGTAACCCTGCCTATACCCCGTATCGGGGCTGTAGGGCGCGGCGACGCAGCCGCCGAGGCTCAGCAGCGCGGCACCAACAATCAAAATCTTCGGCGACATGGACGTCTCCAGATGAGTTTCCTCATCCCATAACAAGCGGAGACGTAGCCGAGTTTCTCCTGCCTCTAAATGGCCTTGATCAAGGCATGGCGCTTGCGGCCAGCGGAGAGCTTGATCACGCCGTCGCTGTTGAGATCGGCGGCGGTGAGCATGCGTTTCTCGTCGCTCACCGGCTGATCGTTGATGCGCGCGCCATTGCCGCGGAAGAGGCGGCGCACTTCGCCGACACTCGCGGCGAGGCCCGCCTGATGAAAAAGATTGATCGCGGTCAGGCCTTGCTCGAGCTGTGCGCGCGGCACTTCGATCACCGGCAGATCCTCGCCGACGCCGCCTTCGGCGAAGACACGGCGCGCGGTCTCGGCGGCGGCGGCAGCGGCTTCCGGGCCGTGGCAGAGCGCGGTCGCTTCATTGGCGAGCACGATCTTCGCTTCGTTGATGTCGCTGCCCTGCAATTTCTCGAGCTGCGCGATCTCGCTCAGCGGCAGCTCGGTGAAGAGCTTCAGGAAGCGGCCGACATCGTCGTCTTCGGTGTTGCGCCAGAATTGCCAGTAGTCATAGGCGCTGAGTCGCTCGGCGTTGAGCCACACGGCGCCGGCCGCGGTCTTGCCCATCTTTGCGCCGGACGCCGTCGTGATCAACGGCGAGGTGACGCCGAACAGCGCGCGATCGTCGATGCGCCGGCCGAGCTCGACGCCGCAGGTGATGTTGCCCCATTGATCGGAGCCGCCCATCTGCACGCGGCATTCGTGACGCCGCGCGAGCTCGAGGAAGTCGTAAGCCTGCAGCACCATGTAGTTGAATTCGAGAAAGCTCAGAGTTCTGTTCGCGATCGAGGCGCAGCTTCACCGAGTCGAGGCTCAACATGCGATTGACCGAAAAATGCCGCCCAACCTCGCGCAGGAACGGGATGTAGCGCAGCTCATCGAGCCAGAGCGCGTTGTTCGCCATGATCGCGTCGGTCTTGCCGTCGCCGAAAGCGAGGAAGCGATCGAAGATGCAGCGGATGCCGGCCATGTTCGCATCGATCTCGGCATCGGTCAGAAGCTTGCGCGATTCATCCTTGCCGGAAGGATCGCCGACCTTCGTCGTGCCGCCGCCCATCAGCACGATCGGCTTGTTGCCAGTCTTCTGCCAGAGCCGCAACAGCATGATCTGCAGCAGGCTGCCGACATGGAGGCTGTCGGCAGTGCAATCGAAGCCGATATAAGCGGTCAGCGGACCTTGGGCGAGCGCCGCTTCGAGCGCGGCGCGATCGGTGCATTGATGGATGTAGCCGCGCTCTTCAGCGGCGGCGAGGAAAGCGGAACGGGCCGGCATGCGGCTCGTTTAGCACAGGGATTCCGCGCCCACAAACGAGCGGCGGCGCGTGTTATTAGGGCGTCCGGCCCCAGACCTGCACGACCGTGTACGTGGTGAAGACCGTGCCGGGATCGGCGAGATGTGCGCGACAAGAGGCGAGTGCGGCATCGAGCGCGCTCTCGGTCATCAGCCTATGGCCGAGCACGGTGCCGCGCAACAATTCGACCGTCGATGGAAGGTAATCGACGATCGGATCGCCGGAGCGTACGCCGACCAGGAAAGGCCGGTATTGGACATCGCCGAGACCAGCGGTGCGGGCGAGGGCGAAGAGTTCGCGGCCGAGCGAGATGTTGGAGCCGACCGCAGCGAAAGCGCCGATCAGCGCGGCGCGCAGCGCGTCCCAAGCGGGATGCGCGGGATAGCAGTCGAGCGTCGCCATATCCGGCTCTTGCAGCGCGACGATGCCACCGGGCTTGGCGAGACGCATCGCTTCGCGCAGCAGCTTCTGCGGCTCGCCGGCGGTACTGGCGACGAAGCGGAGATGGACGAGATCGAAGCTCCCGGCCGGTAGCGCCGCGCCATAGGCGTCGCCTTGCGCGAATTCGGTATTGGCGGCGGCGCTGCGCCGGCCGTGGTCGATGAAAACCGGATCGGCATCGAGGCCGACAACGCGGCCGGTCGCACCCACCCGCGCGCTGAGCAAAACTGTGATGCCGGCCGGGCCGCAGCCGAGATCGAGGCAGCGCCAACCTTCGGCGACGCCGATTTTCTCCAGCATGATCGCGCAATCCGGCGCCATGGCCACACCCTGGCGATGGAGCCGCTCGATCTCGCCCTCGCGGCGCTCGAGCGGGTAATGGCCGCCGTTTTCGTTCATCGATGCATGTGAACCACAAACTGCGCATGGCACCAAGCGGAATTTGGATATTTCTGTGGGCTCCGCTTTGTGGTTCGATGGGCGCATGACGAAACGGCTTTATCGCACCATCGGCTTGATGAGCGGCACCTCGCTCGACGGGATCGATGTCGCTTTCATCGAGAGCGACGGCGAGAACGAGGTTGCGACCGGCCCGTGGCTCACGATGCCTTATGACCACGGGTTGCGCGAGGCGCTGCGCAGCACGCTCGGCGGCAAAGGTCCGGTGGCCGAGGTCGAGCGCGCACTGACTGAGGCGCATGCCGCCGCGGTGAAACGCCTGATCGAGCGGCACGAGATCGCGGGCGTCGAGCTCATCGGTTTCCACGGCCACACAATCCTGCACGATCCGGCGCAGCGCCGGACCTGGCAGATCGGCGACGGCGCGCTGCTGGCGAAGCTCACTGGCATCGACGTGGTGTGCGATTTCCGCTCCGCCGATGTCGGCGCCGGCGGCGAAGGAGCGCCTTTCGCACCGATCTTTCATGCGGCACTCAGCACCCAACTGGAGCGGCCGCTGGCGGTGGTGAATATCGGCGGCGTCGCGAATGTCACCTGGATAGGCGAAAGCGAAGATGAACTGCTCGCTTTCGATACCGGGCCGGGCAATGCGCCGATTGACGATTGGGTACGCGCCAAGACCGGTGCCGCGGCCGATTACGACGGCGCGCTCGCCGCGGCCGGCAAGGTCGACGAGGCACACGTCGCGCGCTTTCTCCAGCATCCCTTTTTTGCGCGCCGGCCGCCGAAATCGCTCGACCGCGACGATTTCGCCTCCTTCAAGCTTGGCGATCTCTCGACCGAAGACGGCGCCGCGACGCTGACGGCGATCACCGCGGCGACTGTCGCGCAAGGCTTCGCTCATTTTCCGGTGCCGCCCCGCCGTGTCCTGGTGACCGGCGGCGGGCGGCACAATCCGGTGCTGATGCAGATGCTGGCGGCGAGGCTCGGCCGGCCGGTTGCACCGGTTGAGGCTGTGGGCTGGGAAGGCGACGCGATCGAGGCGCAGGCCTTCGCCTATCTCGCGCTGCGCTCGCGCGCCGGCCTGCCGCTGAGCTTTCCCGGCACCACCGGAATCCCCAAGCCGATGACCGGTGGCGTCCTTCATCACGCAACGCGCTAGCCACATGGCCGAAAAAACCCTCGAAGCCCTGGTCAACACGCAATTCGGCGCGCAAGCCGGCGCCTATCTGACAAGCGCCGTCCATGCGCAAGGTCCCGATCTCGAAGCGCTCGCCGCGCTGGTTACCGGAAAGAGCGAGGCACGCGTGCTCGATCTCGGTTGCGGCGGCGGCCATGTCAGCTTCGCCGCGGCGAAGCATGTGCGCGAGGTGGTCGCTTACGACCTTTCCGCCGAGATGCTCGCCGTGGTCGCCAATGCGGCGCGCGAGCGCGGTCTCGCCAACCTCTCGACGCAGCAAGGCGTCGCCGAGAATCTGCCCTTCGCCGATGCGAGCTTCGACTTTGTCTTCAGCCGCTACAGCGCGCACCATTGGCGCGATCTCGATCTCGGCCTGCGCGAGGCGTCGCGCGTGCTGAAGCCGGCCGGCACCGCCGCTTTCGTCGATACCGTTGCGCCGGGACAGCCGCTGCTCGACACTTTCCTGCAGACGGTCGAGCTGCTCCGCGATCCTTCGCATGTACGCGATTATTCGCGTGCCGAATGGCTGGCAACGATCAGCCGCGCTGGATTGCTCGCCGGCCGCGCGAGCGAGCATCGCGTGCGGCTCGACATGCGGAGCTGGCTCGAGCGCATGCGCACGCCGCCGGTTCAAGCCGACGCGATCCGCGCGCTCGAGGCCGCGATGTCGGCGAGCGTCACGCAACATTTCGCCATCGAAGCCGATGGCAGCTTCACGATCGACGTGCTGACGGTCTTCGCGACCAAGCCCTAACAGGCTGCTGAAAGCCCCGCACCCGTCATTGCGAGGAGGGCTTCAGCCCGACGAAGCAATCCATATGTGGACGGCCCCCGGCTTGCAAGGTCGACGAGCGGTTGTGTTGGATCGGATCGCTTGCGTCCATATGTCCGGCCTGTTGGATGCGATCGGCATATGACCGCTGGCCAAGATGGTTTTCGTGGCGGGAGTTCCACACAGAGAGGCGACGTCGCGATACGCCACTGGATTGCGCGGAGTGTCTTCCGTCTCGAACCGATCGATCCACCATCTGCTCGTTTTCTTGCAAGCGCCGGCTCAGCGAGACACGCGCCTTGTATCCCGCTGATCTCGTCAAGCCGCTGTCGGCATCGCCCCTAGCGCACGCTTGGGGTCGTAGGTCTCGCCGGTCGTCATGAGCTTCCAGACGATGCGGGCGATCTTGTTGGCAAGCGCCACGGCGACGAGCTTGGGCGGCTTGCGTTTCAAGAGGGCGAGGAGCCAGGGGGAGGCGTGACGGCTCTTACCGCGCCGCGCTTGCCAGATGACGGCAGTGGCGCCGACCACGAGCAAGCTTCGCAAGGTCTCGTCGCCGGCGCGGGTGATCACGCCGAGCCTCAGCTTGCCGGCGGTCGAATGATCCTTGGGCGTCAGGCCGATCCAGGCGGCGAAGTGCCGGCCGGAGCGGAAGGCATGCGGATCGGGTGTCTTCATCATGAGCAGCGAGGCGATCACCGGTCCCACACCGGGAATCCGAGCGAGGCGCCGGCTCGGCTCGTTGGTTCGATGCCACGCCATCAACCTGGCGTCGATCGCCTCGAGCTGGGCTTCGAGTTGCGCGTATTCTTGGGCGTGCGCGGCAAACAGCTCGCGGGCCAAGGCCGGCACGGTCTCGTCGGCCTGGAGGCGCAACAGCAGCGGCTCGATCTTGGCCCGCCCCTTGGCAGCAACGATCCCGAACTCCGCCGCATAGCCGCGGATCGTATTGGCGAGCCGCACGCGGTTGCGCACCAAGCGCTCGCGCAGGCCCGCCAGCATCAGCGCCGCTTGGCTCTCCGCACTCTTCACCGGCACGAAGCGCATCGTCGGCCGGCTCATCGCCTCGCAGATCGCCGCGGCATCCGCTGCGTCGTTCTTCCCGCGTTTCACATAGGGCTTCACGTATTGCGGCGCGATCAGCCTCACCTCATGGCCCAGCCGCGTCAGCTCGCGCGCCCAATAATGAGCCCCGCCACAGGCCTCGATGCCTATAACCGTCGGCGCCAGGCTCGCAAAAAACGTCAGAACCTCTTTGCGCTTGAGCTTGCGACGCAGAACCACCTCTTCACGGTCATCCGCTCCATGAAGCTGAAAAATCTGCTTCGACGTATCCATACCTATGCGGCTAAGCTTGTCCACGGACGGCCTCCTCGTTTGAGATCTGTAACGACCTCACTCCGGCACATCGATGCCGTTCGGGGGCCGTCCACCCCATCAGAAATGCAGAGATTTGCGCTGTTTTTGGATCGCCACGGCCGCTTTGCGGCCTCGCGATGACGATGAAAGGACTTCTTCAGCAGCCTAGCCATCGTTAGGCCGGACTTTGCCGGCGATTGCGAAGGTTGTGGCGGCACGCTATATTTTTTGGTATGTCTACCAAGAAAGGCGATATCGTCGTCGGCCGTATCCTCGATACGGCGCTCGGTCTGTTGCGCCGTGAAGGCGTCACCGCGCTGACCCAGCCGCGCATCGCCAAAGCGTCGGGCCTGCGGCAAAGCCATATCACCTATTACTTCCCCCGGCGCAGCGACCTGATCACGGCGGTGGCGGCGTCCGTCGCGGAGCGGCTGAAAAGCGGTTTCGAGACCGCGCTCGCGGCCGACGCGCCCGGCGATATCGCAGAGTGTTTCGCGCGCATCGCGATGCCGGAGCAGACAAGGCTGTTGCTCGCGCTCGTCTTGGCAGCCGATCAAGAGAAGTCGATCCGCGCGCTGTTCCGCCAGCTCACCAAGGACATCCGCGAAGAGATTACCGCCAGGCTGGCATGCCACGGGATCGAGGCAGGACAGGACGCGGTCGCGCTTTTCCATGCGCTTGGCGTCGGTCTGGCGGTTCTCGATCTGGCGCGCGCCGAGCCGGCTGCGCGCCGCGAAACACGGGGCGCAACCGCGCTCGCCTTGCAATTGATGCTAAAACAAAAACGGAGGAGAGCATGAAAGCGTCGGGAATCGGCCCGGGCGAGCGGCGGCTCTCCGGTGTGCAAACCTCGGGGCGGAGCTATCGCAACCTTTCAGAAGCGCAGTACGAGACCATCACGGAATTCGACGACGGTGTGCCGATGCGCGACGGGATCGAGCTGCTCGCCGATATCCATCGTCCGCAATGCGCCGAGCGCGTCCCAGCGCTGATCGCGATCTCGCCCTATCCGCGGCAGATGCAGCATCTCAGCCTGCCCGTCGGCTTTGTCGAGGCGGGGCAGACCGATTTCTTCGTGCCGCGCGGCTATGCGCATGTGATCGCGAATTGTCGCGGCACCGGCGGCAGCGCCGGTCGCTACGAGTTGACCGGCGCGGCCGAGCATCGCGATCTCTACGATCTGATCGCATGGGTTGCGGCGCAACCCTGGTGCGACGGCAATGTCGGCATGATCGGCGTGAGCTATTTCGCCATCGAGCAGTTCAGCGCGGCGCTCGAGCAGCCGCCGCATCTGCGCGCGATCTTTCCCTGGTCGGGCACGGTCGACTGGTACCGCGAGGTCTTCTGGCATGGCGGCATTCCGACCGGCGGTTTCGCGGCGAAATATTTCCCTGCCATCGGTATGGCCAATCGCCGGAATCCGAATTTCTATCGCGGCCGGTTCTTCACGCTGCTGAACAAGCTGCTGCAGCTTCCGGCACTGCATCGCCGGCTGGCGAAGCCGCACGAAAATCCCGTCGCGATGCTGGGCCGCGCGCTGCACTTTCCCTATCCGACGCAGCCCTGGGACGATGTCTATCTCGGTGTCGTCGCCGAGCATCAGCTCTACGACGCGTACTGGCACGCGCGCGACATGACCGAGCGTCTCTCCGAGATTCGCATTCCGATCTATCTCGGCGCCGATTGGGACAATGTCAGCGTCCATTTGCAGACGCCGTTCCTCGCGCTCGAGCGCTTGGCCAAGGACGTGCCGTATCGTGTTGCCATGGCACCGCGCGGCGCGC
Source organism: uncultured Alphaproteobacteria bacterium (assembly GCA_963731145.1). GTDB lineage: Bacteria > Pseudomonadota > Alphaproteobacteria > ATCC43930 > CGMCC-115725 > CAIKMD01. Next base: position 1,272,006 of record CAVSUX010000001.1, read on the forward strand.
TGCAATGGCCGTGGGAGAGCCTGCATATCGAGGCGCTGGCATGGTTCGATCATTGGCTGAAGGGCCGCCAGACCGGCATCATGGAGGGCAAGCCGATCCGCTATTTCGTCGAGGGCGCTGACGAATGGCGCGAGACCGATTGCTGGCCTCTGCCAGGCACGCGCTACGACGCGCTTCATCTCTGCGCCGACGGCACGCTCTCGCCGGCGGAAAGCGCGGCAGGCAGCCGCGATTATCTCTATCTGCCGAAAAGCCTCAACCGGCCGCCGAATGCCAATCCGCCGAACCTGCCGGCGCGCTTGTCCTGGATGACGGCGCCCTTTTCCGATGCGGTCGAGATCATCGGACCGGCGCGCTTGCAGCTCTCCGCTTCATCGAGCGCCGTCGACACCGATTGGATCGTGAAGCTTCAGGATATCGGGCCCGACGGCACGGCACGCGATCTGACCCAAGGCTGGCTGCGCGCCAGCCACCGCGCCATCGATCCGGCGCGCAGCAAACCCTATCGGCCCGAGCATGGCCATGACCGCGCGGAAGCGCTGGTGCCGGGTAAAACGGCCATGTTCGAGATCGCGATCCTGCCGACCGCGCATCGTTTCGCCGAGGGACATCGGCTGGGCTTGTCTTTGGCGAGCGCCGATGACGACGGTTTCGCGATGCAGGGGATGACGCACACCGGTCTCGGCATGCCGGCACGGAACCGGATCTTCAGCGCCTCGCAACTGATCGTGCCGATTGCGCCGCCAAATCCATGACGGCGAGATGCCCCAGCGGACAAGCGGCAGCTCCGGCGATTGAGGCGAATCCTGGAAGAGTTGCGGCGGATTGCGCGGCGCGGGCGCGCGTCGACGAAAGTGAAACGGATGGCGCAGGCGAGGCTTGAATGTCTCGCAAGCATCCGCCGGCACCGCCTTAGAAATGCCCAAGTTCTGTCTAGTATCCGACGTTGCAGAGTGCTGGTAAGTAGCCATGAGCGACCAAGAAGATATTGCGGGGCTCCAGCAGCACATTGGCGCACTTCGCGAACGGGCTGACCACGCGCGCGGGCTCGCGAAAGAGATCGACGGACAAGCTGGCTCGCGAGGCCCTGTCGCAACATGCCGAGGAATTCGAGCGCCGCGCCGAAGAGCTCGAGGCGCGATTGGCAACTTTGAAAGAGGCTTCTCAGCCAGCAGATTCGATGGAGAACATCGCTGCGTTAAAGCCATCGAGCGGCAAACCCGATCGCGAGGGCTGATCAGCCGGGCAGGAGCTGACGTTCCATCGCGCCACTCTTGATCGCCTTCTGCAGCTTCTCGAAAGCCCGAACCTCGATCTGCCGCACGCGTTCGCGCGAGATGCCGTATTTCGCCGAGAGGTCTTCGAGCGTCGTCGGATTTTCTTTGAGGCGGCGCTCCATGAGGATATCGCGCTCGCGATCGGTCAGATGCGACATCGCGGTCTTCAGGAGATCGCGGCGCAGCCCGAGTTCCTGGCGATCGCCGAGCTTCGATTCCTGGCTCGCCTCGTCGTCGACCAGCCAATCCTGCCATTCGCCTTCGCTATCGGCACGCAGCGGCGCGTTGAGCGAATTGTCGCGGCGCCATGAGGCGGCGGTTCATGTTGACGACATCGCTTTCGGGGACGTCGAGCTCCTTGGCGATCTTCGCCACATGCTCGGGCGTCAAATCGCCTTCCTCGATCGCCTGGATCTGGCCCTTGAGGCGACGCAGATTGAAGAACAGCTTCTTCTGCGCGGCGGTGGTGCCGATCTTCACCAGCGACCAGGAATGGAGGATGTATTCCTGGATCGAGGCGCGGATCCACCACATCGCATAGGTGGCGAGGCGGAAGCCGCGATCGGGATCGAAGCGCTTCACCGCCTGCATCATCCCGACATTGCCTTCGGAGATCAGCTCGGAGAGCGGCAGGCCGTAGCCGCGATAGCCCATCGCGATCTTGGCGACGAGGCGCAGATGGCTGGTCACGAGCCGATGCGCGGCGTCGGGATCGTCATGCTCGCGCCAGCGCTTGGCGAGCATGTATTCCTCGTCGGCCTGAAGCATCGGAAAGCGGCGGATCTCTTGCAGATACCGCGCCAGCGCGCCTTCCGACGCGATGCTGGGTAGAGCCGGGGTTGTTGCCATTTGTCGAAATGCTAACGAAAGCGTCCCGGCCTGTCCAATGAGCGACCTATCCAATCAGGCGCGTTCGAGCGTGGCGATCAGCTCTGCTATATCGGCGGGAAGCGGCGAGGAGAATTCGAGATACTTGCCGCTCAGCGGATGGGCGAAGCCGATGAGATTTGCGTGTAGCGCCTGGCGCGGAAAAGCACGCGCAGCTTCCGGCAACCCGGCGCTGCGGCCGCGGCCATAGGTCTGATCGCCGATCAGCGGATGACCGATGCCGGTGAGATGCACGCGGATCTGATGCGTGCGTCCGGTGGCAAGGCGGCATTCGACCAGTGCGGCGCGCAAGCCGAGCGCGCGCAGCGACGCGATAATGCGTCACCGCTTCTTTGCCGCCGCTCGTCACCACCGCCATCTTCTTGCGGTTGACGCGGCTGCGGCCGATGCGAGTGGCGATCGTGCCGGCGCGCGGGCTCGGCACGCCACGCACGACCGCGAGATAGGAGCGGGTGAGACGGTGCGCGGCGAAATCGGCGCTGAGCTTTTGCTGCGCGAGATCGGTCTTCGCGACGACCATCAGCCCGCTCGTGTCCTTATCGATACGGTGGACGATGCCTGGGCGCTTCACGCCGCCGATGCCGGCGAGGCTGTCGCCGCAATGGGCGAGCAGCGCGTTGACGAGGGTGCGATCGGGATTGCCTGGGGCAGGGTGGACGACGAGACCGGCGGGCTTGTCGAGCACGAGAAGCTGATCGTCCTCATAGACGATGTTCAAGGCCATCGCCTGCGGCTCGGGCCGGTCGGCGACCGGCGCGGGCAGAGCGACGACGAAGCTCTGACCGCCTTTGACCCGCATCGAGGGGTCGTTTATCGTTTCGCCATCCAAGCTCACCTGACCGGTTTCGATCAGCTTCTTGAGCCGGCTGCGCGAGAGGGTGGCGAGATGTGCCGCCAAGATGCGATCGAGCCGCTCGCCCGCTTCGCGCTGCCGCGACGGTGATCTGTTCCCGAGTCGTCATTCGGCCTTCTATCCATCCAGGCAAATTGAACGGAAGCATGCGCGCTCTCAAGGTCCTCGTCATCGTCATGGGGGTGCTGCTGGTCGCCGGCATCGTCGCGCTCGGCTTCGCCGTCCAGTACCGGATGAATCATCCGCGCCAGGCGCCAGTCCGCCGTCGCGGCCGGCGATCGGTTCCGCCGGCGCGCCGAACGCCATGACACTCGACCTGCCGCCAGGCGCGCGGGTGGTCGGCGCCGAGGCGAGCGGCGACCGGCTGGTGGTGCGGGTCGAGCTTGCCGGCGGCAGCGAAGAGTTGATCATCGTTAACCTTGTTACCGGCGCGCCCGTCGCGACGGTGACCTTGCGGCCGAAGACAGGTGGGCCATGAATTTCGCGTCCGATAATGTCACCGGCGTCTCGCCCGAGATCATCGCCGCCATCGCCGCCGCCAATCACGGCCCCGCGATGCCCTACGGGGCGGACGAGATCACGCCGCCGGCTCGAGCAGCGCTTTGCCGAGGTCTTCGAGCACGAGGTCGCGGTCTTTCCGGTGGCGACCGGCACGGCGGCCAACACGCTCGCGCTCGCCTGCCTGACGCCGGTCTACGGCGCGATCTATTGCCACGAGGAAGCACATATCGCGACCGACGAATGCGGCGCGCCGGAGTTCTTCACCGGCGGCGCCAAGCTCGTCACCTGTCCGGGCGAGCACGGGAAGCTCACGCCGGAGATGCTCGCGTCGCGAATCGCCGGCGCCGGCGTCGTTCATAATGTCCAGCCGGCGGCGATCAGCATCACCCAGGAGACGGAGGCGGGGACGGTTTATCGCCCCGCCGAGATCGCAGCGCTGAGCGCGCTCGCGCGTCAGCACGGGCTCGCGCTCCATATGGACGGCGCGCGTTTTGCCAATGCCGTGGCGAGCCTCGGTTGCGCGCCGGCCGATCTCACCTGGCGCGCCGGCGTCGACGCGCTGTCCTTCGGCGCGACCAAGAACGGGGCGCTCGCGGCCGAAGCGGTGCTGTTCTTCGATCCCAAGCGGGCGGAGAGTTTCGGCTACCGCCGCAAGCGCGCCGGGCATCTGCTGTCGAAGCAGCGCTTCGTCGCGGCGCAGCTTGAGGCCTATCTCACGGACGATCTCTGGCTGCGCAACGCGCGTCACGCCAACGCGATGGCGGCGCGGCTCGGCAGCGGTCTCGCCGCGCTGCCCGGCGCACGGCTGCTGCATCCGGTCGAAGGCAACGAAGTGTTCGTCGAACTCGGCGCGAGCGCGATCGAGCGCCTCGCCGCCGCCGGCTTCGGTTTCTATCGCTGGGGCGATGCACCGATGCTGCGTCTCGTCACCGCTTTCGACACCGCCCAAGCGAGGCGGTCGAGAGCTTCCTTCGTGTCGCCAGCGAGGCACTTGGCAGCGTCGACGAAGCGCTGAGCGATGCGCGAGCGTGTCGCGCAGAACACAGATTGCCGCTTTGCGGCAAAAAAAATTGGCCCCGCTACGAATTTTTTCTTGCATCGCAGAGCGATGCGATTATTTATCGACTTCGCAGACGCACTCGCACGTGCCTATGGCCCATCGTGGTTATGCAACGACGTAACGCGTCCTTTTTGGCAGAGCCGGTCATCGTGGGCCGGTCCCGAGAGGGAGCTCGATATGGTTGCTATCCTACGCAGGGCCGCAGCGCCCTGCCCTGACGCCGACTACCAGGATCACAGGGTCGCTTGCGGTTTCGACGGCCGCGATCTCCTAAGTCCCAGCAGAAATAATTAACCATTCTCCGGTAGGAAGGGCGCTTTCGCCCGGCTTGCCGGACAATGTCATCAGTGACGCCGCTGCCTGCGGGGGGAACCGAGGGCGATGCGCCGCTCCCGTCACAGCGAGACACAGGACACACGCGGGTATGAACAACAAGAAGATGGCGAAATTTCTGGCTGAGCGTCAGCCGGAGACGCCCTACCTGATCGTCGACCTCGACGTCGTCGGTCAGGCCTACAAACTGCTCCGACGATACATGCCGCTGGCGAAGATCTTCTACGCGGTGAAGGCCAATCCGGCGCCGGAAGTGGTCGGGCTGCTGCGCGACCTCGACTTCGAATTTCGACGTCGCCAGCCGCAACGAGATCGATCTCTGCATGGAGCGGGGCGTCGGCGCCGAGCGGATTTCCTTCGGCAACACGATCAAGAAAGAGCGCGATATCGCCTACGCCTTCGAGCGCGGCGTGCGGCTCTATGCTTTCGACAGCGCCTGCGAGCTCGAGAAGCTGGCCCGGGCTGCGCCCGGCAGCCGCGTCTTCTGCCGCATCCTGGTCGAATCGACCGGCGCCGAATGGCCGCTGTCGCGCAAATTCGGCTGCACGCCCGAGATGGCGGTCGACCTGCTGCGCCAGGCCAAGGCGCTGGGTCTCGACCCCTATGGCGTCTCCTTCCATGTCGGCTCGCAGCAGACGAAGGTCGACCAGTGGGACAGCGCGATCGAGCGCGCCGCCAAGATGTTCTGGGCGCTCGCCGAGACCGACATCAACCTGCGCATGATCAATGTCGGCGGCGGCTTCCCGGCGAAGTACCGCGGCGACGTCCCGGGCGTGGCGCAATACGCCAATGCCGTCATGGGCGCGATCACCCGGCATTTCGGTAACGACCTGCCCGAGATCATCATCGAGCCCGGCCGCTCGCTGGTCGGCGACGCCGGCGTGATCCACAGCGAGGTCGTGCTGATCTCGCGCAAGGCGGAGAACGACGAGAAGCGCTGGGTCTATCTCGACGTCGGCAAGTTCAACGGCCTGGCCGAGACCATGGACGAGGCGATCCGCTACCGGATCAAGACGCCCTATGAAGGCACTGGGATCGCCTCCGGTCCGGTGGTGCTCGCCGGCCCGACCTGCGACAGCGCGGATATTCTCTACGAGAAGAGCCGCTACCGCATGCCGCTCGACCTCAAGGTCGGCGACCGGATCGAGATCCTCTCGACCGGCGCCTACACCTCGAGCTACGCCTCGGTGAACTTCAACGGCTTCACGCCGATCAAGACCTACTGCATCTGACCCGCTGCGAATCGGCGCGACAAAGGGCTCCTCGCCGAGATCTCGGCGAGGAGCTTTTGCTTTATGGCGGTGGCGAAAGAGTTGAAATCCTTCACCTGCAGCAGGAAAGCGCCGTCGCCGCCGATCACCTCGTTGTTGTAGTAGGTGTCGAGCCATGGCTCGCTGGCGAGAATGGCGAGGCCGTTGATGGTGATGCCGTCTGCGTTGAGCGCGTCGCGGATATCGTCGGGCCGCGGCCCGACATTCGCCATGCCGTCGCCCGAGATATCGATGACCCGCCGAGCCGGTTCGTCCGGGCACGGTCTCGAAGGCGGTGGCCGAGGCGAGCAGCGCGTCGCCGATCGCGGTGAGGCCGTTGGAGCTGCGCTTGCCGGCGCGGACCTTCGCCGCGAAGGCGTTACCGCTCGATGCGTCGCTCACCTTTGTCCAGTCGGCGACGACCGCCTGCTTGTCGCGATCCGACCATTCCAGCATGAGGACATCGATTCCGCCGACGCTCCGGATGGTATCGATCACCTCGGCGTTCTCGAAAGCGCGGGCAATGCCTTCATGCTGGAGCTCGTATTCACCGGCATCGACGCTTTCTGAGACGTCGACGGCAAGCACAAGTGCCATTGCAACCTTGGCGGCAGTGGCTGGAGGAGCGGCCACGACCGAGAGGAGAAGGGCGAGGAGGGCGACGCGCGTGAGCCGACCGGACCGACATTACCTTGCCGGGACGAAAAAGCATCGGTATGAATCTAGGGGGTTTGATGAGCGCGCCTCAATAGAAGGACGCCTCGATAGAGGAATGGGATGATCGCGAAATCACCGTTGCACCTCGCCGCCGCCGTTGTTGTCTTGGTTGCCGGTCTCGTTGCGACCGTACCCGACGGCGCCGCGGCGACGTCGGGTACGCCGCCCAATTGCTCGGCGATCGCCTTTCGCCCGATCCTCGCACGGAGCGGGGATGGCGACCAGGATGCCGGCCTCTACAAGTCGCGCTATGGCCGCATCGAAGTAAAGGCGACGGTCAAGGACGGCGCGACGCAGAATTACTTTGTGGAGATCAACGGCAAGCCGCTGGCGATCGGCTACGGACCTGCCGAGCGCGATCGCGCTTTGTGCCAAGGCCAAGCGTTTACCGGCGCCCGGCGCGCCCGATCCGGCCTGTATCGGTGATCAGCTGCAGGTGCTGAATGTCCATAACGGCGACGACCGCTATGTGCTGCTCTATGCGCATCGCGCCGGCGCTTGGCATTTCTGCAGCGCCGGCATTTCCTGAGACGGGACCGTTCGGCTTAGCGGGCGTTCGCGGAGAGGCGGGCGACCGAGCCTGGCTGCATGCTCACGATCGCGGCGTGATAGATCGCCGGCGTGTCGAGTAAGGCGCGTCGCCACCAGCTCATCGAGGCTGCTTTTCTCGCGTTCGGCCGGGCAGAGAGCGCGGAGATGCTCCCAGCCCTTGTCGTCGAGGCTGATCCGTGACCGCAGCAGCGAGGGCTGGATCGGCGATGCGCTCGCCGGCAGGAGTTTCGCGGCATTGGCCTGGCCATCCGCCTGCTGCGAGGTGCAGACAGTCGGCACCACGCCGTGCGTGTTGAGCTGATAGCCGCCGGCGGTGATGATCTGCGCCCAAGTCACGGTGAGTTCACCGTCATTCGAGGTCCGAACGACGGTCTGCACCGTCCCCTTGCCGTAGGACGACGTGCCGATCACGACCGCGCGGCCGGAATCCTGCAGCGCCGAGGCGACGATCTCCGAGGCCGAAGCCGAACCGCCATTGACCAGCACCGCCAGCGGTGCGGTCTCGACGACACGGTTGCCGGTCACGGCGAAGTGCTGCATGGCGCCAGGATTGCGGCCGATGGTCCGCAACACATCGCCTTGCTGATTGAAGAGGCTCACGACGTCGACCGATTGGTCGAGGAGACCGCCGGGATTGTCGCGCAGATCGAGGACGATGCCGTGAAAGTTGTCGCCCATATCGCGATGCGCTTGCTTCAAGAGTTCGGCCAAACGCTCGCCGGTCTGCTGATTGAAGAGCGTGATCTTCAGCCAGGCGACGTCGCCGTTCTCTTTGAGGCTGACCGTGTCGGGGACGATGCGGGCGCGTTGCACCGCGATCTTGAGCGGCTCGGCAACGCCTTGCCGTGCGACCGCGAGCTGGACCAGCGTCTTTGCCGGGCCGCGCAGATGCTTGCGGATATCATCGGGCGTGAGTTGCTCGATCGGGACGCCGTCGAGCGCGACGATACGGTCGCCCGGGAGCAAGCCGGCCGTTGCCGCCGGCGTGTCCGGCATGACGCCCGCGATGCGCACGTCATGCTCATGGAAGTCGAGCGTAACGCCGATACCGCCGAAACCGTCGCGCGTGGCGCGATGCTCACGCGCGACTTTGGGCGGCACATAGCGGGAATAAGGATCGAGACTGGCGAGCGTACCGTCGATCATCAGCTCTTCGAGCTTATCGAGCGATTCCGAGCCGATCACGGGGGACAATGTACGCGTGTCGTCGAGGATATTGCTCGTCAGCACGCTCCAATCGACCAGTTTGGATGCGGCGGGCGCGTCGTAGTGCCGGATCTGGCCGGCGACGTTGAGCGTCACCGACCCTTCGGCGCTCGCGATCGAAACATTCGGATCGATCGACGACAAGCGAGCGAGACCGGTCAAAGCGAGTTGCCGCGGCTGCACTTCCTTGATGTGATATTCGAGGATGTTCTCATTGGTCTCGGTGAACAGCTGTTGCTCGCCGAATTGAGCGGCTGTCGGCCGGTCCGCTTGACTGGCGCAAGCGGTGAGGGTGAGAACGGTGAGGGCGGCGGCACAGCGGCGCGACCAAGCGCCGCTGAGACCAGCCTGCAAGGTGCTTTGCGGCGCGGCTGTTTCGTTCATTGTGAAGGCAATACCATCCCATTGAGGCCACAAAAGCGCCTCAATGTTGCCGGGCAAACTTCCGCGGTGCAAGGAAATAAAGAGTCAGTACTGTTACCGACGACGTTTTGGGCGCGGAGCTAAACGTTTGCTTTGCTGCGACAAATCGTCCGCAACAAGGTTAAACCGAAGACTGCCGGTCACAGTGTTCGCTTCTGCGAGTTCAACGGTCATGGCTTCACCCAAGCTGAAGCTTTGGCCAGATCTCCGTCCGACCAAACGGTGTAGTTTCTCATCGTGGTCGTAGTAATCCGACGGCAGCGAGCGGATCGGGACCAGTCCGTCGGCGCCGGTGTCGTTCAAGGTCACGAACAGCCCCGCTCGCGTCACGCCATTAACACGAGCAGAGAATTCCGCGCCGACGCGATTGGCCAGATAGGCCGAAATATAGCGGTCGCTGGCGTTGCGCTCGGCCGCGGCAGCGCGGCGCTCGGTCATCGAGACATGCTCGCCGACGGAGAAGAGATCCTTCTCCGACACATTCGCGCCGGCCTCGCCGAGATTGAGGGCGTCGATCAGCGCGCGATGCACGACGAGATCGGCATAGCGCCGGATCGGCGATGTGAAATGAGCGTAGTGGCGCAGCGCCAAGCCAAAGTGTCCGATATTGGTCGGGCTGTAGATGGCCTGGGCTTGAGAGCGCAGGATAAGTTGCGGCACGAGCGTCGCGTAGGGCGTGTCCGCGATCTTATGAAGAATATCGTTGAAGTGCCGCGGCCGGATGACCTGACCTTTGGCGAGCTTCACGCCGGGAATGCCGATTTCGGCGAGGAATTCGCTCAGCGCGCCGATCTTCGCCGGATCGGGTGCGTCATGCACGCGATAGAGACCGGGCTTGTGTAGCCGGTCCAGCGTCTCTGCCGCCGCGACGTTCGCCGTGACCATGAACTCCTCGATCAGGCGATGGCTGTCGAGGCGTTCGCGCGGCTCGATGCGCATCACCTTGCCGGTCTCGTCGAGCTGGATGCGGCGCTCGGGCAGATCGAGGTCGAGCGCGCCGCGTTGGCGCCATGCGCGATTGAGCGCGGCGAAGGCACCGTAAAGCGGGCGCAGCACCGGCTCGAGCAGAGGCGCGGTGTGATCGCTCGGCCCCATTTTTTCGTGTGGGGCGTCGATCGCTTGCTGCACCTCTTCGTAAGTAAGACGCGCCGCCGAGCGCATCAGTCCGCGCACGAAGCGGTGGCGCCGAAGGTTGCCGTGATCGTCGAACCAGAGATGCACCGCCATACACGCGCGGTCGACGCCGGGCTTCAGCGAGCACAGCTCGTTGGACAGCGCTTCCGGCAGCATCGGCACGACGCGATCGGGAAAGTAAACCGAATTGCCGCGCTTCTCGGCCTCGCGGTCGAGCGCGTCGTTCGGGCGCACATACCAGGCGACATCGGCGATGGCGACGATCGCGTGCCAGCCTTTATCGTTTTCCGGATCGCGCTCCGCCCAGACGGCATCGTCGAAATCGCGCGCGTCGGCGCCGTCGATGGTGACGAGCGGGATCATGCGCAGATCGTCGCGATTGCCCAGCGTGACCGGCTTCGCGGCTTCGGCGAGCGTGACCGCTTCGACCGGGAATTCGGTCGGAATGTCGTAGCTGTGGATGGAGATCAGGCTGAAAGCGCGCGGATTGCTGCTGTCGCCGATACGCTCGATGATTTGAGCCTCGGGCGTGCCGAAGCGGCTGCCTGGTTTCGGCACGGCGAGCACGATCTCGCCGTCTTGCGCATCCTTGCTGTCGGCGCGGGCGACGCGGAATTCACGACGTTCTTTGCGGTTGGTCGGCTCGATGCGGCCACCTTGGCCGGTCAGGCGATAGACGCCGACGATGCGATCCGGGATGGTGTCGAGCGCGCGGATGATCCGCGCTTCCCAGCCGGCTTCGCCGCGCGCGAAGCGGACGAGGGCGCGCTCGCCGATGCCGAGCGCTGGTGCGCCCGGCTCGGGAACGATCGTCACTACTTCTTTATAGGTTCGATTGCCGACGACGGGTCGGCCATGGAGTTCGCCATCGATATCGATCGTTTCGATCTCGATGACGCCGATTTCGGGTAGGCCGCGGGGGCCGTCGCGTCGGCGCTCACCCTTCCGTTGGTGAGGCCTTTCGGTCGGCGGCGGTCTTCTTTTTGGCGGCTTTGCCTTTGGGTTTCGGGTCGGTTTTTTTGCCATTCGCTGTCTTTGGGGCCGCCGCATCTTTCGCGGCAGCTTTTTGTTTCGGGGCTTTGGCCTCGGCCGGCACCGCCTCTTTCGCTGTCTTGGGCGCCTTGGGCGCTTTCGGAGCTTTCGGCGCGGCGGACCGCTTGCCCTTGGGTTGCGGGCGGGCCGCGAGCAGCGCGATGGCTTGTTCCACCGTCAATTCTTCAGGCGCGACATCGCGGATCGTCGCGTTGACACCGCCATGGGCGACATAGGGGCCATAGCGGCCGCTGAAGATATTGATTGGCTGGCCATCGGTCGGATGCGGGCCCAGGGATTTGATCGGTGTCGGCATGCCGCGGCGTTGCGGTTTCGGCTCGGCGAGTAAGCTGACGGCGCGGTTGAGGCCGATGGTCAGAATGTCGTCGTCCTTCGGCAGCGAGCGGTATTCCTTGCCGTGCTTCAGATAGGGACCGAAGCGGCCGATCGCGGCGGTGATCATCTCGCTATCTTCGGGATGCGGGCCGAGCTCGCGCGGCAGCGCCAGGAGGCGCAGCGCCTTGTCGAGATCGACATCGCCGACCTGCATTCCTTTGGGGATCGAGGCGCGTTTCGGCTTCTCGTCGGGATTGCCTTCGCCGCGCTGGACATAGAAGCCGTAAGGACCCTTCTTCAGCGTGATCGGCACTTGCGTTTCCGGATCGAGACCGAGCTCGCGCGGGCTCGAGCTTTCCGGCCCATCGGCATTCTCGATGCCGAGCGGTCGGGTGAATTTGCAGTCCGGATAGTTCGAGCAGCCGATGAAGGCGCCGAAGCGCCCGAGCTTCAGCCCCAACCGGCCCGCGCCGCAAACTGGGCAGACGCGCGGATCTTTGCCGCGTACCGGGATCGGGGAAGAAATGCTGGCCGAGCGTCTCGTCGAGCGCGTTGATGACGTCGCTGATCTTGAGATTCTTGGTGCCCCCGATCGCTATCGAGAAATCGCGCCAGAAATCCTCCAGCACTTTCTTCCAGGCGACGCGTCCGCCGGAAATGTCGTCGAGCTGGTTCTCGAGATCGGCGGTGAAATCATATTCGACATAGCGCTCGAAGAACTGCGTCAGAAACGCGGTGACGAGGCGGCCGCGATCTTCGGGAATGAAGCGCTTCTTGTCGATCCGCACGTAGTTGCGGTCCTGCAGCACCTGGATGATCGAGGCATAGGTCGATGGCCGGCCGATGCCGAGCTCTTCGAGCTTCTTGACCAGGCTCGCTTCGCTGTAGCGCGGCGGCGGCTGGGTGAAATGCTGCTCGGGCTTGATCTCGCCGCGATCGAGCGCATCGCGCTCTTTGAGCGGCGGCAGACGTCGGTTGTCCTCGTCGTCCTCGGCATCGTCGACGTCTTCGCTGTAGAGCGCGAGATAGCCGTCGAACGCGACGGTCGAGCCGGTCGCGCGCAGCACGACATCGCCGGCCGGCGAGGTGATATCGACGCCGACCTGATCGATCAGCGCCGTCGCCATCTGGCTCGCGACGGCGCGCTTCCAGATCAGCTCGTAGAGCCGCCGCTGCTCGTCATCGAGATGACGCGAGGCATCGTTCGGGCGGCGCGCCATGTCGGTCGGGCGGATCGCCTCGTGCGCTTCCTGCGCGTTCTTCGCCTGCGTGCGATAGATGCGCGGCTCGTCGGGGCGATAGTTCGCGGCCGTAATCCTTTGCGATAAGGCTGCGCACGGCGGCGATCGCTTCGTTCGACAGCGACACGCCGTCGGTTCGCATATAGGTGATGAGGCCGACCGTATCGCCGTCGATATCGATGCCTTCATAGAGGCGCTGCGCGATGCGCATCGTGCGCGAGGTGGTCATGCCGAGCTTGCGCGATGCTTCCTGCTGCAAGGTCGAGGTGGTGAAGGGCGGCGGCGGATTGCGCCGCACCTGCTTGCGCTCGATCTCGCGGACCGCGAAGCCGGTTTGGCGCGCGATCTTGTCGGCGGCTTCGCGCGCGGTCTTCTCGTCGGCCAGATCGAAGCGATCGAGCCGCTTGCCGTCGAGATGCGTGAGGCGGGCGGTGAAGCGGTCGCCCGAGGGCGTCGCGAAGTCGACTTCGATCGACCAGTATTCGCGCGGCTTGAAGATTTCGATCTCGGCTTCGCGCTCGCAGATCAGACGCAGCGCGACCGATTGCACGCGGCCGGCCGAGCGGCTGCCCGGCAGCTTGCGCCACAGCACCGGCGAGAGCGTAAAGCCGACAAGATAGTCGAGCGCGCGGCGCGCGAGATAAGCATCGACCAATTCACGATCGAGCTCGCGCGGATGCTTGAACGCGTCCTGCACCGCGCTCTTGGTGACTTCGTTGAAGACGACGCGCTTGACGTCGACGCCTTTCAGCGCGTGGCGCTGCTTCAGAATCTCTTGCACGTGCCAGGAGATCGCTTCGCCTTCGCGATCAGGGTCGGTGGCGAGATAGAGATGCTCGGCGCCTTTGACCGCCTTGATGATGTCCTGGAGACGCTTGTTCGCCTTACCATCCACTTCCCAGGAAATGGCGAAGTCTTCGTCAGGCCGCACCGAGCCTTCCTTCGGCGGCAAATCGCGCACATGGCCGTAGCTGGCCAGCACGGTGTAGCCTTTGCCTAGATATTTGTTGATGGTTTTCGCCTTAGCCGGCAATTCAACGACGACGACGTCCATTCTCGTTAACTTTCTGAGGAATATTCTCGCCCGATCAATTCCGGATCAGATGGCCATTCATTCGGCTTAAAGCAAGGATACCTGGTTTCCTGGATGTCGCTCGATGCGTCCCGCCAACTCTAGTTCGAGGAGAATTGTTACCACCAGCGCAGGCGACAAATGGCATTGGCGCACCAATTCGTCAACCGGTACCGGGGTGGGCGAGAGCAATTCGACGAGTCGCGCACGGCCATGGGCGAGCTCGCTGTCGCCCGGCGGGACGCTTTCCGAGGACGTATAAGCCTCGCGTTTGCGCTCGTCCAGCGTCGCGCCGAGCCGCGGCTGCAGCTCGCGCACGATGTCGTCGACAGTCTCGCACAGGATCGCACCGTTGCGGATCAGATCGTTGGCACCGCGGCAGCGCGGATCGAGCGGCGAGCCCGGCACGGCAAAGACATCGCGGCCTTGCTCGAGCGCGAAGCGCGCCGTGATGAGCGAGCCCGAGCGTAGAGCCGCTTCGACGACGAGCACGCCGAGCGAGCAGCCCGAGATGATGCGATTGCGGCGCGGGAAAGTGACGCGCTTGCGGCTCGGTGCCGACCGGCAATTCGGCGATGAGCACGCCGCGCTCGGCGATCTGCTCATGCAGCCCGCGATTCTCTTCGGGATAGACCTGATCGATCCCGCCCGCGAGCACGGCGATCGTGCCGCTCGCTAGCGCACCTTCATGTGCCGCGGCATCGATGCCGCGCGCGAGGCCCGAGACGACGACGATGCCGTGCTGGCCCAGTTGCAGCGCGATATCGCGCGCAAAGCGCCGGCCGTTCGCCGACGCATTGCGCGCGCCGACGACCGCGAAAGCGTTGCGCGTGAGCAGCGACGCGTCGCCTTTGATCGAGATCAGCGGCGGCGCGTCATCGAGCGCGGCGAGCGCGATCGGATAATCGGGCTCGCCCCACGCGACGAGTCGTCCGCCCATGGCTTGCAGTAGCTGCAGCTCGCGCTCGGCGGCGGCGCGCGGAAAGAGCGATAGCGCCGCGCCCGTCCGCCGCGCCGTGCCACCTCGGGCAGTGCGGCGAGCGCCGCTTCCGCCGAGCCGAAACGCGCGAGCAGTTGGTAAAAGGTGACCGGCCCGACATTCTCGCTGCGGATGAGGCGCAGCCAGTCGAGCCGTTCCGCGGGGTTGAGCGTGCGCGCGGGGACGGGCATGGGCGCGGAAGATGGCCGCCGTGCCACCCCGGCGTCAACTTGCCCCGAACCTTGACCTGGATCAGGCACTCTTCTTGCCCAGCGCGATCTTGTCCTCCTCGCCATGCATCAGGCGCGACAAATTCGTGCGATGCCGCCAGATGACGATCAGCGCGATGATGAGAACGGCGAGCGGCGCGACGCCCTCGGGCCGCGCAATCCAGGCATAAAGCGGCGCGACAATCGCGGCGGTGACAGCGGCGAGCGAGGAGTAACGGAACAGCAGCGCTATCGCGATCCAGGTGACCACGGCGACAAGCGCGATCGGCCACGCATAAGCGAGGAGCACGCCGCCCGCGGTGGCGACGCCTTTGCCGCCTTTGAAGCCGAGCCAGACGGGAAAGATATGGCCGAGCGTCGCGCCAACCGCGGCCGCGGTTGCCGCTTCCGCGCCGAAGCGCCAGGCGACAAGCACCGGAAAGAAGCCCTTCAGCACGTCGCAAATCAGCGTCGCGACAGCGAGTTTCTTGCTGCCGGTGCGCAGCACGTTGGTCGCGCCGATATTGCCCGAGCCGATAGCGCGAATGTCGCCATGGCCGCCGAGATGCGAGAGGATCAGCCCGAACGGGATCGAGCCGCAGAGATAGGCGAGCACCGCGCAACGCAATGATCGCGCTCCAATCGCCGGTGTTAATCGTCATGCTTTAGGCAGCATTCTCGGCGGTATGGATCACGCGGCCCGCGACGACCGTGCGCAGCACGGCGCCTTGCACCGGCCGTCCGTCGAAAGGCGAGTTGCGGCATTTCGAATGGAAGGCATCGACCGCGATCCGCCATGGCTTGTCGAGATCGAAGATCACGAAATCCGCTTGCAGGCCCGACTCGAGCTTGCCGGCCGGCAGGCGCAAAATCTCGGCCGGGCGCTGCGACAGCGCGCCGAGCACGCGCAGCAGCGGCACGCTGCCATTGTGATGGAGCTCGAGGGCGAGCGGCAGCAGCGTCTCCAAGCCGACAATGCCGCTGGCCGCGGAAGTGAAGGGCAGGCGCTTCGATTCCTGATCCTGCGGCGCGTGATCGCTGGCGATGGCGTCGATCGTGCCGTCGCGCAGGCCTTCGACGACGGCGCGGCGATCGTCTTCCGAGCGCAGCGGCGGCGAGACTTTCGCGAAGGTGCGATAATCGCCGACGGCGGTCTCGTTGAGCGCGAAGTAGGGCGGCGCCGTGTCGCAGGTGACGCGCAACCCGCGCTTCTTCGCGCGGCGGATCGCGTCGATCGCTTCGCCGGTCGAAACGTGCGACGCGTGATAGCGCGCACCGGTGATCTCGACGAGCCGCAGATCGCGCTCGATCATCATCACTTCGGCGACCGGCGTGATGCCGGGCAGGCCGAGCCGCGTCGCGATCTCGCCGGAGGTCATCGCGCCGCCGCCGGCAAGGCTCGGCTCTTCCGGATGCTGGATGATCAGCATGTCGAAATTCGTCGCGTAGGAAAGCGCGCGGCGCATCACCACCGCATCGGCGATCGCATGGACGCCGTCGGTGAAGGCGAGGGCGCCGGCGCCGGTGAGCAGGCCCATCTCGGTCAGCTCTTTGCCGCGCAGGCCTTTCGTGGCCGCCGCGTAAGTGCGAATGCGCGTCAGGCCGACGTCGCGCGAGCGCCGCGCGACGAATTCGACCAGCGCCTGCTCGTCGATAACGGGATCGGTATTGGGCAGCGCGACCATGGTGGTGACGCCGCCCGCCGCCGCGGCTTTGCCGCCGGTCGCCATCGTCTCCTGATGCTCGTCGCCCGGCTCGCGCAGTTGCACGCGCATATCGACGATGCCGGGCGCGAGACAATGGCCGTCGCAATCGACGATCTCGGCACCGTCGCGCTTGAGGTTGGTGCCGACCGCGACGATCTTGCCGTCATCGACCAGCACCTCGCCCTTGCCGTCGCGATTGCTGGCCGGGTCGAGGAGCCGCGCGTTGGTGAAAAGCGTGCTCATCGGGCTCGCTTGTTCATTTTGTCGGCGCGACGTTGCGCGGTTCTTGGCTGAGCGCTTCGAGCACGGCCATGCGCACGGCGACGCCCATCTCGACCTGCTGGCGCACGAGGCTGCGATCGATATCGTCGGCGACCTCGGTGTCGATCTCGACGCCGCGATTCATCGGACCGGGATGCATGATCAGCGCGTCGGGCTTGGCGAGGGCGAGCTTCTCGTAATCGAGGCCGAAGAAATGGAAGTATTCGCGCAGGCTGGGCACGTAGCTGCCCTGCATGCGCTCCAGTTGCAGGCGCAGCATCATGACGATGTCGACGCCTTTCAGACCCTCGCGCATGTCGGTGAAGACCTCGACGCCGAGACGGTCGATCTCGGCGGGCAGCAGCGTGCGCGGGGCGACGACGCGAACGCGGGCACCCATGGTGTTGAGGAGCTGGATATTGGAGCGCGCGACGCGGCTATGCGCGACGTCACCGCAGATCGCGACGAGCAGGCCTTGCAGCTTGCCTTTGCGCAGACGGATGGTGACCGCATCGAGCAGCGCCTGGGTCGGATGCTCATGCATGCCGTCGCCGGCATTGATCACCGCGCAATCGACCTTCTCCGACAGGAGCTGAACCGCGCCCGATTCCGGGTGGCGCACTACCAGCACGTCGGGATGCATGGCGTTGAGCGTCATCGCCGTGTCGATCAGCGTCTCACCTTTTCTGATCGAGCTCCATTCCGACCGACATGTTGATGACATCGCCGCCGAGGCGCTTGCCGGCGAGCTCGAAAGAGGTGCGCGTGCGCGTCGAGCTTTCGAAGAAGAGATTGATGATCGTGCGGCCGCGCAGCAGCGACTGCTTCTTGTCGGCCTGACGATTTTGCTCGATATAGCTCTCGGCACGATCGAGAAGCTGCGTGATGTCGTCGGGCGAAAGCCCCTCGATCCCCAGCAGATGGCGGTGCGGGAAGGAGAACGGCGCGGACGCGTTTGTCATTAAAGCCGGAACTATAAAGAGCGCCGCTCGGCCCGGCAAGTCGAGCGGCGCTCGCTGGGGATAAATTTAGGTGTGATCGTAGGCGCGCTCGCCGTGAGTCGCGAGGTCGAGCCCGTCGTTCTCTTCCTCGGCGCTGACGCGGATGCCGCAGATCGCGCCGACGATCTTGACCAAGGCGAAGGTCCAGCCGGCCGACCACACCACGCCCGTGAGCACGCCGATGAGCTGCGCGACGAATTGGCGCGAAAGATCCATGCCGTCCGCATAGCCGACGCCGCCGAGCAGCGGCAGGGCGAAGATCGCGACGAGCAGCGATCCGGTCATGCCGCCGATGCCATGCACGGCGAAGACGTCGAGCGAGTCGTCGATGCGCAGCCGCTGCTTGATGAGGTTGGTGAAGAAGAAGCAGACCGCGCCGCCGGCGATGCCGATGACCATCGCGCCGGCCGGGCCGACGAAACCGGACGCCGGCGTGATGGTCGCGAGACCGGCGACGCAGCCGGTGACGAGGCCGACCGATGTGGGCTTGCCGATACGCAGCCATTCGATCGCCATCCAGGTCAGCGCCGCGGCCGACGCGGCGAAATGGGTCGCGAGGATCGCCGAAGCGGCGGAGGCGTTGGCGGCGAGGGCGCTGCCGCCGTTGAAGCCGAACCAGCCGACCCAGAGCATGCCGGCGCCGGCCATGGTCATGCCCGGGCTGTGCGGCGGGTTGAGGCGGTGCGGGAAGCCGCTGCGCGCGCCGATCATCATCGCCGCGACGAGCGCGGAGACGCCGGCCGTGGTGTGAACGACGATGCCGCCGGCGAAGTCGATCGTGCCCTCGGTCGCCAGCCAGCCGCCGCCCCAGACCCAATGCGTGACCGGCAGATAGACGATGATGAACCACAGCGCCGAGAACAGCGCGACGAAGCTGAAGCGCACGCGTTCGACGAAGGCGCCGATGATGAGGCCTGGCGTGATGATCGCGAAGGTCATCTGGAAGAGGACGAAGGCCGCTTCGGGCAGACCGGTCGGCATCGTTTTGGTGGCCAAGCCCGGCAAGAACGCATCGGCGAGCGAGCCGATCCAGGCGTTGCCCTTGTCGAAAGCGAGGCTGTAGCCGAAAGCGGCCCAGAGCACAGAGACGATGCAGGTGATGGCAAAGCAATGCATCAGCACGGAAAGGAAATTCCGTGCCCGTACCAGCCCGCCATAAAAGAGCGCCAGCCCCGGCAAGGTCATGAACAGCACGAGCGCCGAGGCGACGAGCACCCAGGCGGTGCTGCCGGTATCGACGGCGGCTGCGTCGGCGGCATGCGCGATGGTGAAATTGGTCGACAACCCCAAAAGCACCGCCGTGGCTATGATTTGCCGCGCGATGCCAGCCCCTACTGCTCGCATACGATCCCCTCTCCAAAGCCCGCGCCCCGAAATTGGGCGCTCGGCGGGCGGCATACTGCATCTTTGCTCAATGCGTGATCAACGGATCGCTGAAGGCTGCCTATTTTTTAATCAAAAATCGGGCGGCGGGTATGGTTCAGATGGTCGAGCAGGCCCTGGAGGATGTAAGCGGCGGCGGCTTTGTCGATGAGCTCGGCGCGGCGGCGGCGCGAGAGATCGGCCTCGATCATGCCGCGCTCCACGGCGGCGGTTGAAAGCCGCTCGTCCCAGAAGGCGACGGGCAGCTCGGTGTGCGCCATGACGTTCTTCGCGAATTGGCGCACGCCCTGCGTCCGCGGGCTGTCGCTGCCGTCGAGCGCCAGGGGCAGGCCGATGACGATGCCGCCGATGCTTGTGGCGTCCGATCTCGTCGAGCAGGCGCTTGAGATCGTCGCGGAAGCGGGTGCGGCGGATGGTGTCGAGCGGCGTCGCGATGATATGCGTCGTATCCGACAGTGCCATGCCGATCGTCTTGGTGCCGACATCGAGTCCCAAGAGCCGGGTGCCGGCGGGCAGCAGCGGCTTCAATTCGGCAGGGTTGCAGAGCGGCATGGGCGGTGGTACGACCGATTCCGCGGGCTAAGCGCACGGGAGACATCTACAGCATGGCATTGGACAAGGCCACCGTGGCGCGAATTGCCGCCCTGGCGCGTATTCGGGTGACCGAAGAGGAGCAGATGCGGCTCGCCGGCGAGCTGTCGCAGATCCTCACCTGGATCGAGCAGCTCGGCGAGGTCGACACGACCGGCGTCGAGGCGATGGCGAGCGTCGTGCATCAAAAGCTGCCGCTGCGCGAAGACAAAGTCACCGATGGCGGCATTCGCGACAAGCTGCTCGCCAATACGCCATCCACCAATCCGACCGCGACCGCGCGCGGCTTCTTCGCCGTGCCCAAGGTGGTGGAGTGAGCAACGCTCACCGAGCTCGGCCTCGCCGAGGCGCGCGACGCACTCCTCGCCAAGAAATTCTCGGCGCGCGAGCTCGCCGATGCGCATGTGAAGGCGGTCGAAGCATCGCGGCCGCTCAATGCCTATATCGTCGAGACGCCGGAGAAGGCGCGCGCGATGGCGGCGGAGAGCGATCAGCGAATCGCGCGCGGCGAGGCACGGCCGCTCGAAGGCTTGCCGCTCGCGATCAAGGATTTGTTCTGCACCGAAGGCGTTCAGACCACCGCCGGCTCGAAAATCCTGCAAGGGCTTCAAGCCGCCTTATGAATCGACGGTCACTGCCAATCTCTGGCGCGACGGCGCGGTGATGCTCGGCAAGGTGAATATGGACGAGTTCGCGATGGGCTCGTCGAATGCCACCTGCGCGCATGGTCACGTCGAGAATCCGTGGCGGCGGCGCGGCGACAACCGGCCGCTGGTGCCGGGCGGCTCTTCGGGCGGCTCGGCCGCGGCGGTCGCGGCGCGCGCAGCGCTGGCGGCGACCGGCACCGATACCGGCGGCTCGATCCGCCAGCCGGCGAGCTTTTGCGGCATCGTCGGTCTGAAGCCGACCTATGGCCGCTGTTCGCGCTGGGGCATCGTCGCCTTTGCTTCGTCGCTCGATCAGGCCGGGCCGATGACACGCAGCGTGCGCGACGCGGCGCTGATGCTGAAATCGATGGCCGGCCACGATCCGAAGGATTCGACCTCGGCCAATGTGCCGGTGCCGGATTTCGAGAAAGCGCTGACCGGCGATATCCGCGGCATGAGGATCGGCATTCCGCGCGAATACCGCATCGACGGCATGCCGGCGGAGATCGAGGCGCTGTGGCAGCGCGGCATCGAGTGGCTGAAACAAGCGGGCGCGACGCCGGTCGAGGTCAGCTTGAAGCTCACCAAATACGCGCTGCCGGTTTATTACATCATCGCGCCGGCGGAAGCTTCGTCCAATCTCGCGCGCTATGACGGCGTGCGCTTCGGCATGCGCGTCAATGGCGATACGCTCGACGACATGTATGAAGCGACGCGCGCCGAAGGCTTCGGTCCCGAGGTGCGGCGGCGCATCCTGATCGGCACTTACGTGCTCTCGGCCGGCTATTACGACGCGTATTACCTGAAAGCGCAGAAAGTGCGCGCGCTGATCGCCAAGGATTTCGACGACGCCTTCCAGCATTGCGATGCGCTGCTGACGCCGACCGCGCCCTCGGCCGCTTTCGCGATCGGCGAGAAGAGCGACGATCCGATCGCGATGTATCTCAACGACGTCTTCACGGTGACGGTCAATCTCGCGGGTCTGCCGGGCATCTCGGTGCCGGCGGGCTTGTCGAGCGACGGCTTGCCGCTCGGCCTGCAGGTGATCGGCCGCGCTTTCGATGAAGAGACGGTGCTGCGCGTCGGCGGCGTCATCGAGCAGGCGGCGCAATTCACCGCCAAGCCGCAATTCATCGCGGGAGCTGATCGTGATGAGCCTCATCAAAGGCGAAACCGGCGAGTGGGAAGTCGTGATCGGGATCGAGACCCATGCGCAAGTGGTCTCGAACGCCAAGCTGTTCTCGGGCGCCGCGACCGATTTCGGCGCCGAGCCGAACACGCAGGTCTCGCTCGTCGACGCGGCGTTCCCCGGCATGCTGCCGGTCATCAACAAGCACTGCGTCGAGCAGGCGGTGAAGACCGGGCTCGGCCTCGACGCCGAGATCAATCTCGTCTCGGTCTTCGACCGCAAGAATTATTTCTATGCCGATCTGCCCGCGGGCTATCAGATCTCGCAATACACGCGGCCGGTCGTCGGCAAGGGCATGCTCACCATCGACCTGCCGGATGGCTCGACGCGCGATATCGGCATCACGCGGCTGCATCTCGAGCAGGATGCCGGCAAGAGCCTGCACGATCAGCACGCGACGCAGACCTATGTCGATCTGAACCGCGCCGGCGTCGCGCTGATGGAGATCGTCTCCGAGCCCGATCTGCGCAGCGCCGAAGAGGCCGGCGCCTATGTGAAGAAGCTGCGCTCGATCCTGCGCTATCTCGGCACCTGCGACGGCAACATGGAGGAAGGCTCGCTGCGCTGCGACTGCAATGTCTCCGTGCGCAAGCCCGGCGCGCCTTACGGCACGCGCTGCGAGATCAAGAATGTGAACTCGATCCGCTTCGTCATGC
Source organism: uncultured Alphaproteobacteria bacterium (assembly GCA_963731145.1). Classification (GTDB taxonomy): domain Bacteria; phylum Pseudomonadota; class Alphaproteobacteria; order ATCC43930; family CGMCC-115725; genus CAIKMD01. The sequence goes on from CAVSUX010000001.1 coordinate 1,294,503, forward strand.
AGGCGATCGAGTACGAGGCGCGGCGCCAGATCGAGGTGATCGAAGAGGGCGGCACGATCAAGCCAGGAGACGCGGCTCTTCGATGCCGGCCGCGGCATCACGCGGCCGATGCGCTCGAAGGAAGAGGCGCATGATTACCGCTATTTCCCCGATCCCGATCTGCTGCCGCTCGAGCTCGATGCGGCCTGGGTCGAGAGCCTGAAACGCGACTTGCCGGAGTTGCCCGACGCGAAGAAGGCGCGCTTCGTTTCGGACTATAAGCTCTCGCGCTACGAGGCCGGCGTGCTCGTCGACGAGCAGGCGAGTGCGGATTATTTCGAAGCCGTCGCCAAAGGCCGCGATGCGAAGCTCGCCGCGAATTGGGTGATGGGCGATCTCTTCGGCGCGCTCAACAAGCTCGGCGTCGATATCGCGGGCTCGCCGGTGAAGGCCGGCGATCTCGGCGCGCTGCTCGATCTCATCTCCGACAACACCATCTCGGGCCGCATCGCCAAGGATGTGTTCGCCGAGATGCTCGAGACCGGCAAGCAGCCCGGCGCGATCGTCGAAGCGAAGGGCCTGCGTCAGGTCACCGATACCGGCGCGATCGAAGCGGCGGTCGACGCGGTGCTCGCGAAAGAGCGGGACAAGGTCGCCGAATATCGCTCGGGCAAGGACAAGCTCTTCGGCTTCTTCGTCGGCCAGGTGATGAAGGCGACGCAAGGCAAGGCCAACCCCGGCCTCGTCAACGAGCTGTTGAAGAAGAAGCTCGCCGGATAGCGCTCGAAAATATCGCACGAGCTTCACCAGTACGCTCGCCGCTTGCGGTAGGCTTCCGAAATCGCTGCGCTTGGTGCCGAGATCGGCGCTGGCGAGCGCGCCGATGGTCCATTGATCCGACAGATAATAATCGGCCGTGACTTGACCGAAGGCCGAGCCGTCATAGAGATCGATGTTGGCGAGCGCGGTCAGCTCGAGCTTCGGCACGAAAGCGTCGGTCCAGTCGGCGCGCAGGAACGCGGTCTGCTTGCTGCAGCGGCTCTTGCTGGTCGAGGGCGTAGGAGCGCAGATACCAGAGCTGGTTGGTGATCGCGCGGTTGGAGGCGTTGGCGCCGCCGATGCGGAACCAATTGCGCCAGTCTTGGTGCGAGAACGCGGCTTGGTCGTAGTGATATTCGAGATTGAAGGTGATTTGCCCGACCGTGTAGGAGGCGCCGAGCGAAAGCGCGTTCTGAAAGCTCTTGCGCGCATTCTCGGGTAGGGCGCCGGGCGCGTTCGCTGGGATCGTGTCGGTGTCGCGCCCGTAGCGCAGCGCGTCGTCGATGAGGCTGGTACCGTTGCCGCCCGCCCATTCGCCATAGGCGACGATGCTCTGGCCGATGCTTTCGGTGAGGTTGGCGCCCCAGCGCGTCAGATTGCCTTCACGATAGAACAACAACTCGGGGCTCACGTTTTCGGCGAGATCGGCATCGGCTTTCAGCAGGAAGCGATCATGCGCGTTGGTGCGGTCGAGCATCGGATCAAAGCTCGGCAAGGTCGTGTTGGTGTAGATCGGGCTCGGAGTCGTAGAGCTTCGGCGCGATTGCCACCGTCAATCCCGCATGCTCCCAAAGCCGCTGGCCGCGGAGCATCAGCGTGCCGAGCCGGTCTTCGCGCAGCACGGTAGGATCGGCGGTGAGTGGCTCGATCACGCTCCGCGTCTTGAAGAAATCGGTCGGGTTGAAGCCTTCGGCGACGCCGCTCTTCAGATTGATGCGACCGAAATCGAGATAGCTCTGCGTGGCCGGCTGCCAGCTCACATAGGTCTCGCGGAGATCGTGGCGAATGTTCTCATGCGTGAGGATCGGCAATGTGTCCTCGGCGCGCAGATTGATCCGTCCGCTATAGGTGAAGCGCAGCGCGTCGCCGAGCCGCCACTCCTTGCGCGCGTCGAAGAAGAGGCGCTCTTCCCAGTTCGGCGAGCTCGGCGGCGGAAACGGCACCAGCAGGGTGCGATGCGATGCCACGGTGAAGGCATTCTCGACATAGAGACGCTGGCCGGCGCCGGCGGTCGCTGTGCCGGCGGGTGGCGGTGCCGGCGGCGCTGTGCTCGGGATCAGATCGAGGTCGCTGTTCTCGTCGGCACGGGCGGGCGATGCCGTGAGCATCGCCAGCGCGAAAGGCGCGAGCAACAGCGCCAGGGCGGCGCGCGTCATTCGACTGTCAACCGCGGGAGGTAGTCGCGCTGGAACCAGGAATCCGGAATATCCTGGAAGCGGTCATCGCCGAAGCTGACGATGGTCGCGAGGCTGCTATCGACCGCGTCGATGATCACAGCCTCGGTGGGCCGCGTCGCGCCGAGCCGGTTGGCGAATTTGCGGTAGTAGAGGATCTTCAGCAGCTTGCCGCTGTCGGAATAGAACTTCGCCTTAATCGGCGCGTTGGTTCCTTGCTCGACCCAATATTCGACGTGGAAATAGGTCGCCCGGTCGTTCGCGGCTTTGAGGTCGAGATGCCAGCATTGCCGGTTCGCATGCTCGGCATCCTGGATCGTCTCGGTGCCGACGACAGTTCCGGTGTAGTCGACGGCGAGGTTGACGGTGAGGATGTCACCGACCGCAGCCTGACCGATGAGGCGCTGCTGCGGCGAGATGCGCACGCTCGCTTTCGAGGACGGGTCGTAGAACCAGAGCGACGGCCCGTCGAACAGCACCATCTTGCCCTCGTCGCGCGCCGGCGCGACATAGCGGACGAGGTTGCGGAACTGACGGCTCGCCGCGTCCTCTTCGAGAACACCACCAGCACGTCCTGATTGCGTGCCTGGCCCGAGACGTATTCCGTCAAGGTGTCGGTCGAGCGGAAAGGCTGGCCGGGATTGCGCACCTTGTCAGCGGCGGCGACGATGTCTTGCGCGGTCTGCGCCTGCGCTGAGAGCGCTGTGAGCATCAACGCGGCGACGATGAGAGTCTTCATGGCTGTCCTCCGTCCGCTTACACATGTCTCAGCGCATCGACCACCGGCATGCGCGCGGCCCGGTTCGCCGGGATCAGCGAGGCGATGGTGGCGATCGCCACGAGGGCTATCCACGTACCGGCGAGCAAGAGCGGTCGGCCGAAGAGATCGAGCTGCAATGGGATCGGATCGGCATTCCCCGGCGGGCTCCAAGTAAGGCCGGCATGGTTCACGGCGATCACGACCAGCGTCGCCAGAATTGCCCCCAAGGTCGCGCCGACAACGCCGAGCACCGTACCTTCGATCAGGAATTGGCGGCGGATGCCGCGGCGCCGCACCCCCATGGCACGGAGCGTGCCGATCTCGTTGGTGCGCTCCATCACATTCATGGTCATCGTGTTGACCACGGCGAACAGCACGATGACGCCCATGATCAGTGCCATGAAGAGGAAGATCGAGCCGAACAGGTTGACCACCTGAGCGTAAAACGGCGTGAGCTCGACGAAATCGCGCACTTCGAGCGGGAGATGAGCGCGTGCGAAGATCGCGGTCAGCGCGGCACGGGCTTTAACCATGTCTTCGCTGCGATGAAGCTGCAGCACGATGCCGGTCGCTTTGTGCTCGCCGCGGCCATAGACGAGCTGCTGGGCCAGCGCGAAATGCATCGCGACATAATTGTCGTCGAGCTCTTTGATGCCTTGCGGGTCGGTGCCGGCGACGGTGAAGGCGACGACATTGGGTGCGCCGCCGGCAGTCGCGGCGAGGAGATCGATCTGCGGGGCTGAATTCGCGGCGGCGGTGGCGCCGGAGAGCTCGCGATGCGCGAGATCGGCGAGCGCGGAGTCGGGCGCGACGGCGAGCGTGGTCGTCGCCTGTGCCGGCGCAACGGGGCAATTGCCGAGTTTCAGCGCCGTGCAGAGTCCGAGTATTCGCGCCATGCCGCCGCCGATCAAGCCGCGCGACGGATCGTTGTCGGCAAGGCGGTCATCGGGCGCGAAAACCCGGCCGACACCGAATTCGTTCCAACGGAGCATGCGGTCGCGATCCGACGGCACCACGCCGGTGCCGAGAAAGGTCTTGGCTGCATCGTTGCTGCCATCGAAATTGCCGGCGATGCCGACCAGCGCCTGCGTCGGCGTCATCACGTTGATCAGCGGCCCAACCGTCGGATCGGCAGCGATCAGCTGCATCGCCTTCCGGTAATCGTCGATGCCATAGGCCGCGGGATTGCCGGCGCCGAAGAGGAAATAACCGCTGTGGAAAACCTGAAGATGGCCGATGCGCTGGACGAGGTTGGTCTGGAAGCTGGCAAAGAGATAAGTCGTGAAGGAGCCGAAGATGAGCAGCGCTAGCGCCCCGACAGCGATGGCCGAGCCTGTCATCGCCGAGCGCCGCCGGTTGCGCAGCAGATTGCGCAGCGCGATCTTCAAAAGATAAATCATGGCTGCTCGCTCCCGCGGGAATCGGTCAGCACGCCGTCGCGGATCGCGAAACTCGTATCGGCATGCGACATCAGTTGCGGATCGTGGGTGGAGAAAACGAAGGTCGTGTTCGACTGGCGCTGGACGCGGCGCATCAGCTCGATGATCGTGGCGCCGGTCGCGCTGTCGAGATTGGCGGTCGGCTCGTCGGCAAGTACGAGCTGTGGCTCCTTCACGAGTGTGCGTGCAATAGCGATGCGCTGCTTCTGGCCGCCGCTCAGCGCGTTGGGCCGCCGCGCCGCATGCTCGGTCAGGCCGACGGCGTCGAGCATTGCCATGGTCCGCTCGCGCCGCTCGCGTACGGTCATGCCGACGAGCAGCAACGGGTATTCGACATTTTCGAAGGCCGAGAGGACGGGGATGAGATTGAAACCCTGGAAGACGAAACCGATATTCCGCGCGCGGAAATCGGAGAGCAGGTTGTCGCGCAGCTTGCCGACATCCTGACCGCAAATCTCGACCGTGCCGCCGCTTGGCGTGTCGATGCAGCCGATGAGGTTGAGCAGGGTTGTCTTGCCACTGCCCGAAGGGCCAACCACCACGGTAAAGCGGTAGAAAGGGATTTCGAGGCTGATGCCTTTGACCGCGGCGACCTCCGCCGCACCGGCATTATAGGTCTTTGCCACTTGGCGCAGGCGCACGGCCGGCGTATTCGTTGTCGCGACCATTAACCCTCCGTTTGGTACCAAATGGTACCGTAAGCGGCCACTGTATGGTACTAGTGGGTACCAAAGCAAGCGGAATCCCATGGCGGTAAAGAAGGCGAAGCAGCGGGCGAGGGTGGAGCGGAAAGGCGAGCAGGGGTTGCGCGACCGCATCGTCCACGCGGCGTTCGACGCCTTCATGGAACACGGCTATGCCGGCACCAGCACGCTCGAGATCGCCACGCGCGCAAAGGTCTCGAAACGCGAGCTCTATGCGCTATTTTCAAGCAAGGAGGCGATGCTCGCGGAAGGTATCCGCCGCCGCACCGAGCAGATGCAGGTCGCGCCCGATCTGCCGGAAGCGCGCGACCGCAAGATGCTGGGCGAGGTCTTCACCGCGTTTGGAGCACGGCTCCTACAAGAGGTTTGTCACCCGCACGTGACCGCGGTCTTTCGCCTCGCCATCGGCGAGGCGGCGCGTGCGCCGGAGATCGCGCAAATCCTCAACGCGGCGGGGCGCGAGGCGACCAAGAAGGCACTCGCGACTTTTTTGACGAAAGCACAAAGTGCCGGGCTGGTGGAGAAAGGCGATCCGACCGCCATGGCGGCGCAATTCCTCGCGCTGCTCTGGAGCGATCGTTTCGTGCCGTTGCTGCTGGGAGTCGAGGCGCGGCCCGATGAGGCCGAATGCCAGCGCCGGGCGCGCAATGCCGCGGCACAGTTTCTGATGCTCAATCCGGCGTCGGCGGATCAAGCCCGCCCGTAAGTATCCTCGTAGCGGACGATGTCGTCTTCGCCGAGATAGGAGCCGGACTGCACCTCGATGAGATGCAGCGGGATCTTGCCGGGATTTTCGAGCCGATGCCGCGTGCCCATGGGGATGAAGGTCGATTCATTCTCGTGGAGGGTCATCTCCTCGTTGCCCTTGGTCACCTTGGCGGTGCCGGTGACGACGACCCAATGCTCGGCGCGGTGATGATGCATCTGCAGCGAGAGGATGCCGCCGGGCTTCACCATGATGTGCTTCACCTGGACGCGCTCGCCATTGTGGATCGAGCGATAGGTGCCCCAGGGGCGATGCACGAGCGGATGCGAGATCAGCTCGCTGCGCTTGCCGCGCTCGAGCCGGGCGACGAGCTGCTTGATGTCCTGTGCGCGATCGCGGCGCGAGACCATGACCGCATCCGAGGTCGCGACGACGACGAGGTCCTCGACGCCGAGCACGGCCAGCAGGCCTGATTCGGCGCGCAGATAGGAATTCTTCGTATCCTCGGCGACGACATCGCCGGCGGTGACGTTGCCGGCCTCGTCCTGCGTGCCGACCATCCAGAGCGCGTCCCAGGTGCCGACATCGCTCCAGCCCATCTCGACCGGCACGACCGCGGCGTGGCTCGTATGCTCCATCACCGCGTAGTCGATCGAATTGCTCGGCGCCTGCGCGAAAGCCTCGCGATCGAGGCGCAGGAAATCGAGATCGCGCTTCGCGTTGCCGAGCGCGTCGCGGCAGGCGGCGATCATCGCCGGCTGCAGCCGCTCGAGCTCGGCGAGGAGCAGCTTCACCGGGAAGAGGAAGATGCCGCTGTTCCAGGAATAGGCCTGATCGGCGACATAGGTCTCGGCGCGGCCGCGATCCGGCTTCTCGACGAAGGCCGCGACCTGGAAAGCGCCATCGATGCCGGCCAGCGGCTTGGCCGCGCTTGATATAGCCATAGCCGGTTTCGGGCCGGCTCGCCTTGATGCCGAAGGTGACGAGCTTGCCGGTCTTGGCGGCGTTCGCGGCGCGTGCGACCGCGGCTTTGAAGGCCGCTGCATCGGTGATCGCGTGATCCGACGGCATCACCAGCATCAGCGCGTCGGGCGCGGCGGCGACGAGGGTCAGGGCAGCGATGCAGCAGGCCGGTGCGGTGTTGCGGCCGAGCGGCTCGAGAATGATCGCGGCCGGCGTCACGCCGGCGAGGCGAAGCTGCTCGGCGACGATGAAGCGATGCTCGTCATTGGAGATGATGAGCGGCGACGCGAATTGGTGGTGCGTCGGCGACACGCAGCCCGGCTTCCTGCAGCAAGGTGCGCTCGGTGAGCAGCGGCAGGAGCTGCTTCGGATATTGGGCGCGCGACATCGGCCACAGGCGCGTGCCCGAGCCGCCGGAGAGAATTACCGGATGGAGCGCCGGTTGGCCCTGCGGCGGCATCAAATTTCTCCTTGCGGTAAGGTCTTTGGCAGACGGCATAGTAGCGCGATCGCAGTGCGCGGAGGATAGGAATGATCGAGCTCTACACGTGGGGCACGCCCAACGGCAAGAAAGCGTCCATCATGCTGGAGGAGGTCGGGCTGCCCTATAACGTCCATCCGATCCGCATCGGGGAGGGCGATCAGTTCAAGCCCGATTACATCAAGATCAATCCTAATTCCAAGATTCCGGCGATCACCGACACGGAGGGGCCGGGCGGCAAGCCGATCAACATCTTCGAATCCGGCGCCATCCTCATCTATCTCGCCGAAAAGACCGGCAAGCTCATGTCGCGCGATCCCGTACTGCGGATCGAGGCGATCGAGTGGCTGATGTTCCAGATGGGCGGTGTCGGTCCGATGTTCGGTCAGGCGCATCATTTCCTGCGCCAGGTCAAGGAGCCCAATCCCTACGGCGCCGAGCGTTATACCAAGGAGACGCGGCGGCTCTATGGCGTGATGAATGAGCGCTTGGGACAAGTGCCCTACCTCGCGACCGAGTACTCGATCGCCGATATCGCGACCTACCCGTGGGTGTCGCGCTATGAATGGCATAAGGTGGATCTGGCGGAATTTCCGAACGTGAAGCGCTGGTTCGATGCGATCGGCGCACGTCCGGCGGTGCAGCGTGGAATGACGGTGCCGTCCTAGGTCTCGGCGGCGAGACCGCGGCGACGACGCCTTAGGCAGCGGTACGCGGACGGCCGGGGCGGCGGATCGAGCGGGCAAAAGCGCCGACCATCTCAGGCTCGCGATCGAGCGATTGCAACTCGGAACGGCAACGCTCCAGAACCTGCATGTCGCGCGCGTCTTCACGATCCGAGATATCCATATAACTGAGCTTGATCTCGACGAGATCGAGCAGCATTTCGATCGAGCGCTTGGATAAATTCATCAACGTCCCCCTCCGTCCTTCTAAAGCGGATGATCGGTCGCCGTTGCTTAAAATTTTCTGAACAAACGCGCCTTTTTTGGGTCGCGGAGTAGGAGAGTCCATGGCTTAGTTTGACGAAAAGCGGCGCGGCCGGTAAAAGAATCTCCGCATGCGCCGTGGCGAATCCGCTCTTCGGTGGAGGGGTGGCCGAGTGGCTGAAGGCGGCGGTTTGCTAAACCGTTATAGGGGTCAAACCCTATCGTAGGTTCGAATCCTATCCCCTCCGCCAACTCTTTTAATTTCAAAAGGTTGCGACAAATTCTAAAAGTTCGGTCGCAATTTTTCTGGGCCCTTCCCGGGCTTTTTGAAGAAGCGAAGGAGCAGCATGGTGAGAGGGACTTGGTCGACGGCTCTCGCGCTTATCGCTGTTCTTGCCATCGCGCCGGCGACCGCGAAAGACAAGGACAAAGATAAGGGCAAACACGGATCGCCCCACGCCGAGGATCAGGACCACGGCAAGCATTTCGGCGATCATGACCGCGTCGCGATCCGTACCTACTACGTCGAGGCCGGGCGGAGCGGTCATTGTCCGCCGGGCCTTGCCAAGAAGAACAATGGCTGCCTGCCGCCGGGCCAAGCGAAGAAATGGGTGGTCGGTCAGCCCTTGCCGCCGACGGTTGTTTATGCGCCCTTGCCTACGGCTTTGGTGGTTCAGTTGACGCCGCCGCCAAGCGGCTATCGTTACGTTCGGGTGGCGGGCGATATTCTGATGATATCCGTCGGGACGCGTCTGGTAATTGACGCGATCCAGGACCTTGGCCGTTAGGGCTTGGACTGCCGCTTGCGACGGCGCAGGCTGGCGGACCGTTCGATGGCAGTTGGTCGGGCGAAGTCGCCGGTACCGGCTCGTCGAAATCCTGCGTTGGAGTCGTCGCCGGCACGGTGACGAACAACGTCCTTCGAGGGACGCCGACGGTGGGTAAATTCACGCCGACAGCGATCGGTGGCACGATCTCTCGCCCGATGGCACCTATACGAGCCCGGCTGGCCGCATCACCGGCAAGTTCGAAGGTAACTCCTTCACCGGCAGCTTCCCGGTGCCGAATGGCTACTGCAATCCGTATAAGATGACGATGAAGCGGTCCTGGGCGGAAGATCGTCGAATAACAATGTGTTGCGGGTCGATCTTCGGTCGGACAAGCGTCGCTGTCGGGCTCGCGCTGGTGTTGCTCGGGCCGATGAGCCGAGGCGGTTCGGCCGAGACCATCAAGGTCGGAACCGCCAAGATCGCCGCGACCGGGCCGATCTATATCGCCCAAGCCAAAGGCTATTTCGCTGCCGAAGGCCTGACCGTCGATATCAATTACCTCGAGGTCGCGCAGGGAATCTCCGTCGCCGTCACGTCGGGCTCTATCGATGTCGGCGATTCGGCCTTTAGCGCCGCCTTCTTCAGCCTCGCCGGACAGGGAGCGCTCAAGATCATCGGCGGTCAGGCGCGCGACGTCCCTGGCTTCAAGACCTTCGCCGCCATCGCCTCGAACAAGGCTTATAACGGCGGCCTCAAAACCTTTGACGATCTGGGCGGCCACGTTCTCGGCAATACGCTGGTCGGTTCGGCCTTCCAATACATCTTCAGCTTGATCGCGATGAAACACGGCATCGATCCGCAATCATTGCGCTTCCTGCCGCCGTTGCAATCCATGCCCAATGTTCTCACGGCGGTGACGGGCAACCAAGCGGATGTGGCGATCGTGACGGGGTTCCTGGCTGTTCCGGCAGTTGGACGAGGCGATGTGCATCTTCTCGGTTGGACGGGCAGCGAAATCAGTTATCAGGCGGGCGGGCTTTATGTCTCGGCCAAGACTGCCGATGCGCGGCGGCCGATGGTCGAGGCCTTTCTGCGCGCGTTCCGAAAGGGCGCGCAGGATTACCATGACGCGTTCACCGGTCAGGATGAAACTCGCCAGGATCGGTCGACAGCCGATGCGATTGCGGCCGTCATCGCGCGGAACACCGGCCAGACGATCGATGATGTGAAGCGGACCGTGTCATATGACGATCCTCAGGCGCGGCTCGACGTGAAGGATGTCTTGCGTCAGGCCGATTGGTACAAGTCGCAGGGTATGGTAAAGCCCAATATCGATGGCCAGCGCGCGATCGACACGCGCTATGTGATGCCGCTTCCGCCATCGTGACGACGGCGTTCGATTTTCGAGCTCCCGATTTTTAAGGCAGGGGTACAACGTAGCGTTTGTCGATGATCTGATTGCCGTCGACATCCGCTTTCAGCATGCCTTGAGATTTGTACCAGGCGATCTGGCGCAGCACGTCGGCGACATTCACGCGCAGCTCGGGATCGATATAGGCAATCCCGCCGTGCACCTGCTCGGGCGATTGCTCGACCCATTTGGCGATGAGAGCGATCGTCGCGGCGGCGGTCGGACCGTCCTTTGGCCGCTCGTCGGGGCCGGTGAAAGCGTCGTGGAAATCCTTCGCGCCTTTGCGATAGGCGCGAAGGAAACGCTGCAGCATGTCGCCGCGCTCATTCGCGGTCTTGGTGGTGACGAAGATGGCGCGGTCCTGAAACGGAATCTCGTCACCGACCCAGCCAAGGACCCGGACATCGCCCTTGTCGATCAGCGGGACGTAGCCGGTCGCCAGCACCGTGACCGTGCCGTCGACCTGGCCGCCCAGCATCGCCGAGATCACGTTGTTGTTCGATTGCAGGGCGACGACGTGGATCTTGGAGAGGTCGGTGCCGTATTTCTCGGCCGTGGCGCCGAGCACGTAATGGCCGGGCGTGCCGAACTGGCCGATGCCGAAAGTGCGGCCGGCGAGGTCGCGCAGAGCTTTGAGCCCGCCGTCGTAAGCCCGGCGCGAGACGAAATAGCCGATGGTGTGAAAGCCCGGGCTCTCATGGCCCTGAGCGCCGATGATCCGCAGCGCGCCCTGGCCGCCGAGATTGTAGAAGCCGGCGCTGAGACCAGTGGTGCCGACATCGATATCGCCGGACACAACCGCAACCGCGATCGGCTGAGCCGAATCGAAGAAAACCAGCTGTGCGTCGAGTCCTTCGGCTTTGAAATAGCCCTTATCGATCGCGATATAGGCCGCGCCGCCGCTCGCGGTCTTCGATCCGCCGATCTTGATGCTCTCCGCGGCCGCGAAATGCGCCGACAAGGCGAGAGTGAGCGCCGTAAGGAAAATCCGTTTGAGCATGCGCTGAACTCACTAAAATTCGTGGAGAACAAGCAGCCAAAGAGCAACTCTCGAATACGCTCTTAGTCCTTCGGCATCACCGGCAGCACCAGATGTGAGGGGTGCTGCGCATCGTGATAGACCGAATCGGATCCCAACTTGTCGGGCCGGTAGACGTGGAAAAACAGCGCGTCGGTGACCGGCGAATCGCCATTCACCACCTCGACGCGGATGCGATTGCCTTGGCGGAAGCGATAGGCGATCGGCTGAAGCGCAATCTCGACCTTGTAGACCTTGCCGGGGGTGAGCGGCGTCGCGGCGGTGTGCGCGGCATTGTGCGAGGCGCGCAGCCAGCCCTTGGTGACGACGAAGGAATTCGGCTGCAGCCCCTGGGCCCGGGCTTTCGGGTCCTGCGCGAACTGTTCCGAGAGCTTGATGCAGAAATCGAGGTCCGGCCGGGTCGAGGAAGCGTAGAGCACCAGCTTGGCGTCGCCGGCGATCTCGACATCCCGCGACAGGGGCTGGGTGGTGAAGGTGAGCACACCGCGCACCGGATCCGGTCCCTGCGGTCCGAGCGCCACGACGCCCAGTGCCCAGCTCGGATGCGGGTAGGAATAGCTCGATTGGCCGCCGTCGCTTGGCGAGGGTGCGGTCGAGAGACCGCCGTCATTGAGCGAGGTCACGCTCTCGCTCGGAATCTTGGAGAGATAGAAATTCGTCGGCGTCGCGGCAGGCGGCGGCCAGGCATCGCAGCTCTTCACCGCGCCGGTGTTGCGCACCGTGTATTGGATATCGGGCCGCGTATCGTGGCTCGAGGGCTCGTCCTTCAGATAGCGGTCGTAGAAGGGCAGCAGCAGCTTTTCGTGGAAATCGACCTTGGCGAAATCCATCTGCGCCGTGAAAGGCGTCGCCGTGCCGGAGATGAAGAGCTTCTTCGGGCCGGCTGCCTTCTGGTAGCCGAGGATGTTGCCGGCGCAGTGCAGATCCATCTTCGCCCAGAGGCCGATCGAGAACAGCGGCACCTTGATCTTGTCGAGCAGCTCGGCGGCGCAGCGCTCTTTCCACCAATCGTCATAGAAGGGATGCTGCTGCACGTCGAAGAACACGTCATGCGGCAGAGCGCGCGGATGATCGCCGTTGGTCGGATAGAGGTTCGGGCCACGAACGCTCGAATTGAACCAATAGGATAGGAAATTGCCCTCGATCCCGCCGGGATAGCCCATGTAGGCATAAGGATTGTTGAGCCCGTCATAAGCCCCGAGACAGGCAAGATGCGGCGGCGCCTGGATGCCCATGAACCACTGCGACATGCAGTAATAGCTCTCGCCGATGCCGCCGACCTTGCCGTTGCACCAAGACTGCGTGCCGATCCACTCGATCACATCGTAGAGATCGGTCTGCTCTTTCTTGTCGAGGAAGCGGTAGTCGCCCTCGGAAAAGCCGGTACCGCGGACATCGGCATGCACATAGGCGTAGCCCTGATCGACATACCACTCGATCGGCCCGGTCTCGCGCCAGAGAAAGACCGGCGTCGCGGGCATGTCGTTATTGTCGTAGCGATAGGGGCTGACCGCGAAGAGCGCGGGGAATTTGCCGATGCCTTCGGGGCGGTAGATGCGGACGGCGATTTTGACACCGTCGCGGACGGTGATTTGAACGTCTTTTTCTTGAATCACCGTCCGCTCCGCATTTTGTCTACTCGGCCGGCGCGGCCTGTTCGCCGGTCAGCGGATTGTCGTGCTGCCGCGCCTGGACCAGGCGGTGAACGATGAAGCAGATCACCGCTCCGACCGCGAACGGCAGCGCGGCCCACATATAAAGCTGCTGAATCGGCAGGGCGACGAAAGCGGCGCCGAGGAGCGGTCCGACGATCGAGCCGATACGGCCGATGCCGAGCTGCCAGCCCGAGCCGTTGGAGCGCAGCGAAGTCGGATAGATCAGCGAGCCGGCGACATTGATGCCGGTTTGGATTCCGAGCACCAGGAAGCCACTCAAGAACGCCGCGGCGATCAGCGCCGTTTGCGAGGTGACTCCGAACCAGCCGACCGATCCGACCACCGGCACCGCGAGGGCAAAGAGCACGGCGATGGCAAAGAAGCGCTGGCGGTCGAGCCAACGGCACAACAGCAGCGCGCTGAACGTGCCGCCGAGTTGCAAGGCCGTGCCGGCATACGCTCCCACCGCCGGCGGCTGGTGGGCTGCGGTCACGAGCAGTGTCGGGGTCCAGCTGAGCAGGAAGAAGAAACCCATGAGATTGAGGATGAATAGGAGCCAGACGAGCGGGGTAATGAGGGCGAGCCCGTCGCGGAACAGATAGGCCGGGCTGAAACCGGCGACGTTTTTCTCGTCTTCGATGACGAAGCGCGCGTTCGGCGGAATAACGAAATCGGGCCGGATCTGATGCACCAGCTTTTCCATGTCGGCACGATGCTTCTCGTGCAGCGCCATGTATTTGATCGATTCCGGCAGGCCGAAAAAGCCGATGGCCCCTATGAGGATTGGCCAGATACCGCCGACGATGAACAGGATTTGCCAGCCATAGGTCGGCACGAGCGTTGCCGTCATGAACCCCGGAATCGCGCCACCGATCGGCACGAGGCCGGTGGCGAGGATCGCCATCGTCGCGCGCAGCCGGCGCGGCGCGGATTCGGCGTTGATCGCGATGGCGTTCGGGATGACGCCGCCGATGCCGAGCCCGGCAATCAGTCGTAGCCAGAACATCTCGGTCGTGTTGGTCGACCAGGCGGCGATCAAGGTGAAGACGCCGAAGACCAGGTTCGCCCAGATCAGCGCCGCCTTGCGGCCGTAGCGATCGCCGACATAGCCGAAGATCGCCGAGCCGAAGAGGATGCCGAACAGGCTGGCGCTGAAGATTGGGCCGAGCTCGCTCGGCGGAAAATGCCATTCGCGGATGAGGTGAGGTGCGGCGAAGGCGATCGCGCTGATGTCGTAGCCATCGATCAGACTGATAAAGACGGTCCAGACGATGAGCTTGATATGGAAGGCGCCGATGCCGCGTTCGTCGAGCATCTGCGAAACTTGGATGGTTTGGGCGTCGGCCATGTTTCTCCCCTGTACTTCATTGCCGATGGACTCGGCCTTTACAGACGATCCTACGGCAGGATCGCGGCGATGAGAAGCTTTGCGGCCTTGTCGCGACGCTAAGCGGGTGCTTCCTCGGTTCCGTCCGCCGGAAGCGCTGTCTCGTGCCGTGCCGGATAGGCGTAGGCGCCGAGCGTCAGGAACAGGAAGCAAGCGATCACCAGCGCGGCGGCGAAGAGCAGGAAGGCCGGCGTGTAGCTGTGCAGATTGTCGAAGGACAGGCTGCCGATCAACGCGCCCACCGTATTGCCGATGTTGAAGCAGGCGAAACTGACGCCATAAATCTTGCCATAAGCTTTGAGCCCGCAATAGCGGCTGAGGAAGAATGCCATCAGATCGACCTCGGCGCCGATACCGAAGCCGCAGAGCGTCGTGCTGACGCGCGCGAAGGTGAGGCCGCCGGCGCCGCTCGCCAGCATCAAGATGCCGGCGATCGGGATAGCGAAGCAGATCGCGGCGATGACGGGTCCGTTGAAGCGGTCGAGCGCCCAGCCTGCGGCCACGCGTCCGCCGATCAATGCGATGCCGGTGAAGACCAGGGAAGACGCGGCAACTTGAATTGGAATCCCGCGATCGAGGAGCAGGGCGACGACATGCGCGAGCGTGCCGTTGATCGCGACGCCGCCAAGGAAGAAAGCGAGCGTCATCGCCCACCAGCGCCAATGCTTGAAGGCTTGGCGCGCGGTCATACCGGGCAGATGATCCGCGACGCCGCCTTGTTGTTGCTGCGCGCGGCGCTGCGCGAAGGCCGGCGGCTCGCGGATGAACAGCACCACCGGCAGCCAGGCAAAGATCACGATCGCCACGGCGATACCAAGATAGGCCGAGCGCCAGCCGTAATGCGCGACGAGATAGGCCGTGTATTGCGGCACGACGGCCGTGCCGACGCCGATACCGGCGAGGGCGATGCCGAGCGCGAGGCCGCGGATCTTGTCGAACCAGCGCGCGATCACGATGCTGAAAGCCACCGGTGATGCGCCGGCGCTGAATAGATTGCCGAAGACGAAAAGCCCGTAGATCACTGCGGTCGAGGCCGTGAGAAACGAGTTAGCCGAGATGCCGACGGCGAAAAGCAGCACGCCGGGGATCATGACGCGCCGCGCGCCGTAGCGGTCGATGAGCCAGCCGACGGTCGGCCCGCCGATCAGCCCGATCATGGTCGCGAGGAGTGCCGCCGAGGAGAAGATCGAGCGGTCGACGCCGAGCTCTTGCGTCGCCGGCCGCAGGATCACCGCATAAGAGAAGACCAAGATAGGGCCCGGGCCGACGATCATTCCGAGGAAGGATGCGCCGAGAACCCACCACCAATTCTTGAACATGAGCGTTCCCCCTGTCGCGGTGCGGCTTGCCCTCTTGCCGGAGCGTCTCGCGCTTATCGCATCGTTAGCCTCGCCGATCCGGTGTTTTTTTGCAACGGCGGACCGAGGTTTGCGGGTTGGGGTTCTGGCGCGGCTGCCGGGCGGTGGCTAATCTCGCGGCCCAATGGAGAGGCTGGGGAGGTTGGCATTATGACTCGGATCATCGACATTCATACTCATTGCTCGATTCCGGATCGCTCCGATCCGCTCGGCGTCGCGCAATTCATGCGCAGCACGCCCGTCGGCAAGAACAGCTACAACGCCTTCCGCGGCCTGCCCTCGATCTCCTATCACGAGCTGATGGATTTCGACCTCCAGCAAGAGGTCAGCCACAAGGCGGGGATCTCTTATCGGCTGATGAGCAATCCCTTCGGCGCCGAAGTGCTGGTGGCGCTGTCGAAGAAATCGCCCAGCGATGTGATCAAGCACAACAATGACATGATCGCCTCGGTGGTCGAGCGCAGCAAAGGCACGACTGCGGGGCTCGGCATCGCCAATCCGCTCGATGGCAGCCTGATCAAGGATTACGAGAGCGTCGTGAACCAGGCCGGCTTCAAGGGCCTGCTGATCAATTCGAGCTGGCAAGGCAAATTCATCGACACCGAGGAAGCGTTCCCGTTCTGGGAATGGGCGCAGGACCAGCAAGTGCCGCTCTTCCTCCATCCGGTGCGCGTGCCGATCGGCGCCGACCGCCAGATGGACCAGTACAAGCTCGACGAGCTTGTCGGCCGGCCCTTCGATACGACGATGTGCCTGGCGCGCATGATCCTCTCGGGGCTCTTCGATCGCTATCCACGCTTGAAGATCGTCGTCGCGCATATGGGCGGCGGGCTGCTGCCGGTGATGGGGCGGCTCAATTTTGGCTATCGCCTGGGCAGCGACGGCATGCCCGATCGCGCGCAGATCAAATGCAAGAAGCTGCCGAGCGACTATCTGCGCGGCAATCTGCGCGTCGACATCATGGGGCTGTGGGGACCGCATGTGAAAGAAGTGGTCGAAGTGTTCGGTGCCGACCGTGTGTTCTTCGGCACCGATTACGGGCCGGTGCCGATCGACCCGAGCGAGCATATCGCGCTCGTCGAAGAGCTCGATCTCTCGGCCGAGGATAAAGAGAAAATCTACTGGAAGAACGCGAACGAGTTCTTCAATTTGGGACTCGCGGCGTAGCGGAACGCTTCAAATCTATATTTCGAAGTCTCCGCGAAGGCGGGGACCCAGGGTTGCAACCGAATTATTTCTCGGGATTTCCGCTTGCGCAGAGGAATGACCGGGAGAGTGGAATCAATTCGATGACGAATTTTATGTTATACGTTTTTTCCAGACTTTTTCGCTTCGATCTTCTTTTTTAGATTGAACTGGAATGCGCGTCGCTGCTTGGTGATTTCATACAATACGATGCCAGACGAAGTGCCCAAGTTGAGGCTTTCAATAATGCCGTACATCGGAATGTTGATGCAAAGAGCGCTTCTTTCGAGAGCGCTTTTACTGATACCCGATCCTTCATTCCCAAACCAGACTGCGAGCTTTTTATAATAAGTGTAGTCATGTTCGTGAAGCACTACGTTCTGGCACCCTTTCGTGTGGGGTGACGTAACAACTGAAATAAAGCCGTTCTTATCCAGGTGATCCATACAGCTATCGGTGTCTTTGAACGTTTTTACAAAGCTCCATTTGATCGCGGAAGCAGATATGGCACTAAGCTTCGGCTTTGTACGCATTTCCTTCCACTCGTTAGGCAACAGGTTTTGATTAGTAACGATGTATGCTTTCTCAACGCCAAGCGCGTTGACATTTCGAATGATCGTGCCGATGTTCCTTATGTCGTCGGGTTTTTCAATGACGGCAATCAAGTTCTTGCACCTGAAGTCTTTAATTCTATTGGCTCTCGCGCGAAGCGTTGGCTTAGATTTTGGTTTTTCTTCCATGGGGGATCTCGCGCCGCTCACGCATTCCCTCGGCGCTCGCGCCAGAAGCCGAGCTTCTGTTGCGCGACGCGGTCGGAATAGCTGAACAGCACCGCATCCTCATCGGCTTCGAGCGCGTAGGGTACCCAGCATGGCACGGCGAAGATGTCGCGCGGCTTCCAGGAGATGATCTGCCGCGCTTCGCCTTCGCCGACGATGAGCTTGCCTCGCCCCTCGACCGGCGAGAACACCGTGTTCTCGGTCGTCTGATAAGCCTCGGTGCGGAAGTCTTTCGGCAGCAATTGCAGGAAGGCTGAGATCGTCGGCATCGCGCTGCCGCCGGTGGTCGGATCGATATAGGTGAGCTTCAGCCCGGCGAACGGATCCCATTCGTTGTTCTTGCGCAGCTGCTCCAGCGCTTCGCGCGAGCGATCGTAGGGATAGGAAAAGATCGGCGATTCCGGCTTGCTCCAGCTCTCGTTCACCGGCCGCATATTGGCGCCATAGCGGGCGAGGCTGTCGCCCGACGGGCCGTTTCAGCGGCGCGCGATCCTCGGGATAATTGTCGAAGAACATCGCGCCGAAGATGCCGACCATCGGAATGTCGAGCCCGTCCATCCAGAAATAGGGCCCGTCGCCGTCATGGCCGTGATCGTGCCAGGTGTCGCTGGGCGTGATCACGAAGTCGCCGGGGTTCATGTAGCTCTTCTCGCCCGATACCGCGGTCCAGCCGCCGCCTTTGCCTTCGATGACGAAACGCAGCGCCGAGGGCGAATGCTTATGCGCCGGCGCGCATTCGCCGGGCAGCAGCATCTGCAGGCCGGCGTAAAGCGATTCCAGAATGCGATGCGAGCCGCCGAGCCCAGGGTTCTCCAGCGTTAGCACGCGGCGATTGGCCTCATGCGCGGTGATCAGCGGGCCGGCCTCGAAGAGCGTCGGCCGCAGCACGTTGTCGAAATCCCAAAGATGCGGCATGGCCTTCACCAAATCCTTCGGCAGCGGCGGCACCAGCCGCGTCGTCCAGAGCGCGGAAACATCGCGCTTGGCGATCTTGGCGTAATAGGCGGCGCGCTCTTGCTGATTGTCGGGCATGGCGTTCTCCGTGCCGGTTTCTCGCATCCATTATAGTATGGGGCGCGAAAAGGGGAGGGTGCGATGTTCTATGAGCCGGATAAGAATAATCATGGGCTGCCGCACGATCCCTTCAAATCGATCGTGGTGCCGCGACCGATCGGCTGGATTTCGAGCCTCGACCGCGACGGCCGGGTCAATCTCGCGCCTTTCAGCCAGTTCAACAATCTCGGCTATGACCCGCCTTATGTGATGTTCGCCGCGGCGAACTTCCCGCGCCACACGCGGCCGAAGGACAGCGTCACCAATGTCATCGAGACGGGCGAGTTCGTCGTCAACATGGCGACCTATGAATTGCGCGAGGCGGTGAACATCACCGGCTCGGCGGTCGAGCCCGCGGTCGACGAGGCGAAGCTCGCCGGGCTCGAGATGATTCCGTCAAAGTTGGTGAAGCCACCGCGCGTCGCGGCATCGCCCGTCCATCTCGAATGCCGCTATCACTGCATGCTGGCGCTGCCGGGGCGCAATCTCGAGCAGAGCCACTATGTCGTCGTCGGCCAGGTGATCGGCGTCTATATCAAAGACGAAGCGATCACGCCGGAGGGGCGTATCGATGTGCTCAAGCTGCGGCCACTCGCGCGGCTCGGTTATCACGATTACACCAGTGTCGAGAGCTGCTTTACGATGCCGCCGATCGGGCCGCATGCCGAAATCCGTCAGGCCAGCCTCGCAGGCAAGCCGCTTTCTTCTCCCTCGAAAACCGAATGATGGACGAAATAGCCCGAGGGATGGTTCTGCGCTAGGCTTGCGCCAAATTGCGTTCGCGTGAAGGAGACTCGGCGATGAAAGTCGATAAGAAGAAGATCAATTCCCACACCCGCCCGAAAGGCATGCCGTTCAACATCACGAAGATCGGCCATGTCGTGCTAATGTCGCGATGTCGAGCGCTCGACCAAATTTTACACCGAGGTCATGGGCTTCAAGGTGTCGGACGTCTACACCGACGATATTGCGCCCGGCGGCATGGTGTTCTTCCGCTGCAATGCCGATCACCATGGTATCGCGGTGGTCGGCTCGATGCCGGATGAATCGCCGGCGATCGAGCTCAATCACTCGCTTTCGAGGTCGCGACGCTCGACGAGGTTATCATCGCGCGCAATCATCTGAAGAAGCTCAACGTGCAGATCGATTTCGAGGGTCGCCGCCGCGCCGGCGCGCAGATCGCGGTCGAGTTTCGCGATCCCGATGGACACCGGCTCGAGATTTATTGGGGGCTCGATCAGATCGGCTCGAACGGACGGTGCGGCCGGAAGAGGAATGGATTTGGGCGCATAGCCTCGAAGAGGCGATCGACAATCCGGTCAATGGCCAGGACACGTCGCTGCGCAATCCCGAGCTCTACGAGAAGCTGCCGACCGAAGAGCGCGCGCGGCGCCGAGCGCATTCGATCGCGACCCAGCGCGTGAAACTGGGCCACGATAATTGACGGGCCATCCCGCGCGAACGCGAAGCGGGTTCGAATAAATAAAAAAGGGCCACTCCGAAGAGCGGCCCTTTTGCCCCAGGATCAAGCTACTATTCGATGATGCTCAGGTCGCTTGAGCCAGCCGGCGGCTGCGCGATCTGCTCTTGCGTCATGCCCCGATTGGGGCTCTGGCTTTGCATGATGCCTTGATAGGTCTCGGGGCCATAGCTGCCGCCACCCTGAAGCTGGTGCTGATTAAGCTGCGCGGTAATCGCGTTCTCGCGCTGATCCTGCTCCGGGTCGCTGCGGCTCGCGGCTTGGGCTGCGACTGTCGTCGCTGCTGACAGCGCGATGATGGCCGCGAAAGTCGCGAATCGCTTCGTCATCGGATCGGTCTCCTCTGTTGCTGGCGCGACTGCTCGCGCCGGCACAGAGAGAACCCGAAATCGGTGGTCCGGTTCCGCGGCCAAGCTCGCGCTTGGCTGCGCCGGTACTAGGCGAACGAGCCCTTCAGCGTTTCCGGTCGGAACGGCGCGCGGCGGAGCCGCACGCCGGTCGCGTCGAAGATCGCATTGGCGATGCCGCGGCGACCGGTCGCGACGAGGGCTCGCCGGCACCGGTCGGCGGAATCTCCGGATGATCGAGCAGCACGATGTCGATCTTCTCCGGCGCTTCGGTGATGTCGAGGATCGGATAGGTCTCCCAATCGACGCTCGTCACCTTCTGCCGGTCGAAGCGCACCTCTTCCCAGAGGCTGCGGCTGGTCGCCTGCACGATGTTGCCTTCGATAACGTTGTGCAGCAGCGCCGGATTGACGATGCAGCCGCAATCATGCGCGACCGCGAAGCGCTTGGCGCGCACCTTGCCGGTGCGGCGATCGACTTCGACCTCGGCGGCGACGACGACGATGTGTTGAGCCGCGCCGTGCATAGGCGATGCCGCGGCCGGTCACGACATCGGCCTTGTTGTCGCCGGCGGAGCCGGCAGACGCGCGTCTGCCAACCGAATTTCTCGGCCGCGGCTTTGACCGCAGCCGCGTCGCGTCCGCTCAGATGCTTCAAGCGGAATTCGACCGGGTCGGCTTTCGCGGCGAGCGCCAGCTCGTCGATGAAGCACTCGCTGGCGAAATGGATCTGCGGCCCGACCGGATCGCGCAGATGCGAGGTGCGGAGCGGCGAGACGCGATCGAGCGGCGGCGCGATCGTTTCCCAGGCCAGCAGCCGGTTCGGGATGTCGTAGGCTTCATCGGGCGTGCCGAACGCATCGAGTCGGCTTGAGCGGCACGCCCCATTGCTGGCCGATGAGGCTGTACGCCGGATCGGATTCATTGCTGTCGATCTCGAGGCGCGAGAAGCCCTTGCTCTCGAATTGATAGGCGATGATCTTGCCCGAAGCATCGAGCCCGGCCTTCGCGTGATGCACCGAGGCCGGTCCTTTCGGATCCCAGGCGATGCCGTCGGCGCGCATGCCTTGGATGCGCACCGGCCGCCGGTCGCCTGTGCGAGGAAGGCGGCTTCGAGCGCGGCATCGCCGGCATCGTTGCGGCCATAAGAGCCGGGGCCGGTGAGCCAGATCGCGTGCACTTTCTCGGGCGGCATTTGCAGCAGCGCGGCGACGCCGTCGCGCGCGTAATGCGGCTTCTGCGAGCCGGTCCAGACCGTCATCACGCCGTTCTTCATTGTCGGCGACGGCGCAGGCCGAGCCCATGCTGGCATGCGATTGGAACGGCCATTCGTAATCGGCGGTGACGATCTTGCGCCGCCGGCCATGGCCTCATCGAGCGAGCCGGTCTTCTTCTCGACCGTGCGTTTGCGCACCGGTGCTTTGCGAATGTAATCGTAGAGCTGCGTTGCTCGGGGAAGGCGGGCGCCGGTTGCGACCAGCTCACCTTGAGCTGCTGCGCGCGCGGATTGCGTTCCATTCCTTTCGGCGCGACGACGGCGATGTAGCCTGCCTTTCTGCACGACGCGCGCGCCGGGGATGTTCTTGATCGAGCTTTCATCGACCGAATGTCGGCGTCGCACCCGCGACAGGCGGACGGATCACGCGCGCATGCAGCATGCCGGGAAGCCGGATGTCGGTGACGTAGGTGGCGGGCTGGGCGAAGACCTTCGGTCTCACGTCGCGCCGCTTGGGCGCGGTGCCGACGACTTTGTAATCGGCCGGTTTCTTCAGCGGCGCGCGTGCTCTCGACGTCGAGATCGTTGCCGATCTTGCCGTTCCATTTCATCGCGACGTTCAAGAACTTGCCGCCGATGAGCTCGGCCGTAGGTCACCTTCTTGCTTGGTGCGTCGCTCGACCGAGACGATGCCGTTCGAGACGGTGAGTTTCTCGACCGGCGCGTTCAGGCGCTTTGCCGCAAGCGCAGCAAATGTCTGCCGCGCCTGCGGCTGCCGGCGTGGCGCATCGGCTTGCCGCCCCAGGTAATGCCGAAGCTGCCGCTGGCGCCGCCTTGATTGATGGTCTGGCCGGTGTCGCCCATGACGACTGCGACTTTGTCGGCCGGGCAGGTCGAGCTCTTCGGCGACGATCTGGGCGATGCCGACATCCGTGCCTTGGCCGCCGTCGATCTTGCCGAAGAAGACCGTGGCCGAGCCGTCACGATGGATCGCGAGATAGGAATCGAGCTGCGTCGGGTCGAGCGGCTTCGGTCGCCGTCGGTTGCCGCCGTCGCCGCGGCGGCGAGCGATGCCGGCGCGGTGAAGCTGATGACCAGCGCGCCGCCGCCTTTCAAGATGCCGCGGCGGGTGAGGTCGGTGCGGAGCATGTCGATATTTCTTCATTGCTGCCTCCCTCACGCCATCGACGCCGCGCGTTTCACCGCGCGAATGATCGCCATGTGGGTGCCGCATCGACATTTGAGGCCGGTGAGCCCTTTACGTATTTGCTCGTCGGTCGGGTGTGGGGTGTCTTTCAGCAGCGCGGCAGCTGTCATGATCCAGCCGTTGATACAGTAGCCGCATTGCGGCACCTGTTCCTCGACATAGGCGGCTTGCAGCGGATGCGGATGCTCGGGCGTGCCAAGCCCGGCGAGGGTGGTGATCTTCGCGTCCTTCACCGCCGAGAGCGGCGTGACGCAGGAGCGCGTCGCCTGCCCATTCACATGCACGGTGCAGGCGCCGCATTGCGCGAGGCCGCAACCGAAATGCGGATTGGACATGCCGAGCTCGTCGCGCAGTGCATAGAGCAGCGGCATGTTCGGATCGTCGACCGAAAACGTGTGAGGCTTACCGTCCACGACGAGGTGGATTTGCGTCGTCATGCGCGGTTCACTCCCATTCGACTTGGATTGCTTTGCGTGACAAACTATTCCCTACGAAGACGTCTCGCAAGGACGAGGAGGGGGCATGAAGCCGTCAGCAGCAGGTTTGTTCTGTTCGCGCTTCTCGTTGTACTCACGACGGCGTTACCCAGCATCGCCGCCGAGTCACATCAAGATCGGCGTCGTTCGCTCGAGTGGCGGTATCCCTGGCATTATCGCCAAGGAAAAAGGCTACTTTCGCGGCGGAGGGCGTCGACGCGCAGCTTGTCTTCTTCGAGTCGGCACAGCCGATCTCGGTCGCGGTCGCCTCGGGCGATTGCGATTTCGGCTCGACCGGCATTACGGCCGCCTTCTACAACCTCGCGGCGCAGGGCGCGCTCAAGATCATCGCCGCCGGCACTTGGGACAAGCGCGGCTTTCAGAGCGTCGGCATGATCGTCTCGAACCAGGCCTATGCGGCCGGGCTCCACTCCTTCAAGGATCTCGGCGGTCATTCGGTCGCGATCACGCAGCGCGGCTCGCCGCTCGAGCTTTTCGTCGTCGAGACGGCGCAGATTTTCAATGATCGATCCCGACAACCATCAAATTCCTCGCGCTGCAATCGAATGGCGTCGTTGCCTCGGCGATCGCCGGCAACCAAGTCGGACGCCGCCGTGCAGACGGCCGCGCCAGCTTACGCGATCATCGAGCGCGGCGAAGCCAAGTCGCTCGGCTGGTTCTCCGATGTGCTGTCCGGGCGACAGGGCGAGGCGATCTTCACCTCGACCAAAGTCGCGAATGAGCAGCCGCAAGCGGTGCGGGGCTTCCTCGCCGGCATGCGCAAAGCAATGGTCTATTGGGATACCGCTTTCGTCGATGCGAAGGGCGATCGGCAGAATGGGCCGACCGCGCCGGAAGCGATCGCGCTCATCGCCAAGGAGCTTAACCAGCCCGAGAGCGTTGTTCGTGCCGGTATCGCCTATTACGACCCGCAAGCGCGGATCTCGATGAAGGATATGGCGGCGTCGCTCGCCTGGTACAAATCGCAGAACATGGTGAAGCCGAATGTCGAGCTCACACCGATGGTCGATAAGCGCTACGCAATCGAAGTGCCGGAGACAGTGATGGCTCACGACTTCACCACCGAGGATGTCGAATATCTTCGCCGCGGCGACAAGCCGCTCCTCGCGCGGCTTTATCGTCCGAAAGGTCCGGGACCGCATCCCGGCCGTGATCGAAGTGCATGGCGGCGCCTGGACGACGAACGACCGCTTGGCCAATATCGTCATCCATGAGGCGCTCGCGCGCGCCGGTGTCTTCGTGTGGCGATCGATTTCCGCATGCCACCCGAAGCGCAATATCCGGCTTCGCTCTGCGACATCAATTATGCGATCCGTTGGCTGAAGCTGCGCGCGAAGGAATTCGGCGTGCAGCCCGGCCGTATCGGCGGGCTCGGCACGTCGAGCGGCGCGCATCAATTGATGCTCTCGGCGCTGCGGCCGCGCGACGCGACCTATAGTGCGACGCGCCTGCCGGGTGGCGAGCTTTTCGATGCGAGTCTCGCTTATATCGTGCTCTGCTGGCCGATCACCGATCCGCTGGCGCGCTATCGCATGGTGACGAGCAACGGCAACACGCGGCTCGCCGACGCGCATCGCGCTTACTGGCCGAATGAGGCGGCGATGGCCGATGCCAATCCGCAGCTCATCCTGGAGCGCGGCGAGGCGGGTGACGCTGCCGCCGACGCTCGAGCTACAGGGCACCAATGACGACAACGTCGTGCCGGATATGGCCGATCGCTTTGCGGCGGCTTATCGCAAGGCCGGCGGCTCGCTGGAGCTGGTGAAATTCCCCGGCGCGCCGCACGCTTTCACCGTGCGCGACCCCGATAGTGAGCATGCGCGCCGCACGCTCGATCTCATCACTGGTTTCGTGCTGCGGCACGGTTCGTAGAGCCCGGCTTCCTGAGCTTCCTTCTCCATGCTACACCTTGGCATAGCACCGACGCCGGGGAGGGCAGGGCCATGGCCAAGATTCGCCATATCGCGCTCGCGACCAACGATCCGATCAAGACGGCCGAATTCTACAAGCAGGCTTTCGACTTCAAGGAGGTCGGCCGCACCGGCAATCCGGATGATCCGGGCGGCATCGCCTGGGGCATCTATCTCAGCGACGGCACGCTCAATCTCGCCGTGCTCAAATTCAAGAATGTCGATCAGCTCGGCAAAGGCCTCGACTATGTCGGCATCCATCATTTCGGCGTGCTGATCGACGATCTCGACGGCTACATCAAGAAGCTCGAGGAGATGGGTGCGCCATGCTTCATGCGGCCCGATCCGAGCATGGGCGGCGTCTTCTTCGAGACGAAATTCCGCGGACCCGACGGCGTGGTGTTCGATTGCTCGGAGCATCCCTGGGTCGGCGCGGCACCCGAGAACAAGAGCGACGTCGAAGTGAAGGAACTCGCGCCGGCGAAATGACAACGTAGTTGTCACCCCCGCGAAAGCGGGGGTCCAGCGACGCAGACTGGATGCCCGCTCCTGAGCTTGTCGAAGGGCGCGGGCATGACGAGTTAAGGGTTTCAGCCTAGCTGCCTCTGAGGGCGGCGCCTAAGGGAGGTCGAGTGAGATGAGTGCCGATGGAAAATTGAGCAACGAGCCGCAAGGGATCGAGCGGCCTCTGCCTTCGGAGGGCAGGAGCCTTTGGGGCAGCGATGTCGCCGGCGACATGATGCGCGCGCTCGACATTCCTTATGTCGCGCTCAATCCCGGCGCATCCTATCGCGGTCTCCATGACAGCATCGTCAACCGTCTCGGCAACGAGAAGCCGCAGATGCTGCTTTGCCTCCATGAAGAGGCGGCGGTCGCGGTCGCGCATGGCTGGGCGAAAGTCACCGGCAAGCCGATGGGCGCGATCGTCCACAGCAATGTCGGGTTGCTGCACAGCTCGATGGCGGTGTTCAACGCATGGATGGATCGTGCGCCGCTGCTGCTCTTCGGCGCCACCGGTCCTGTCGATGCGACGAAGCGCCGGCCGTGGATCGACTGGATCCACACGACCAAGGATCAGGCGGCGCTGATCCGCAACTTCATCAAATGGGACGACCAGCCCGGCTCGGTCGCGGCGATCCCCGAGGCGATGCTGCGCGCCAAGCAGATCTCGACCACGGCGCCCTGCGGCCCGACCTATATCTGCTTCGACGCGGCGCTGCAGGAGCAGAAGCTCGATGCGCTGCCGGCGATGCCGGATGCGTCGCGCTTCCCGTCGCCCGTGCCGGTGGCACCGCCGCCCGCTCAGGTCGAAGCACTGGCGCAGAAGTTGCACGCGGCGCAGCGGCCGCTGCTGCTGATGGGTCGGTTCTCGCGCAGCGAGGAAGGCTGGAAAGAGCGTGTCGCGCTCGCCGAGGCGCTCGGCGCCGTCGTGCTGACCGAAATGCGCAACGCCGCGACGTTCCCGACCGATCATCCGCTTGCCGGCGCACCGCCGCTGGGCCAGATCTCGCCGGTCGCGAACGAGCTTATGCGCCAGGCCGATCTCATCGTGTCGCTCGATTGGGTCGATCTCGGCGGTGCGCTGATGGCTGCCGCGGGTAAGGGCAAGCTCGGCGCAACCGTGGTGCGTGTCTCGGTCGATCAATATTCGCATCACGGCTTCGGCATGGAATATCACGTCCTGCCGCCCGCCGATCTCTATCTCACGGCCGAGGCCGACCCGACCGTGACGCGCGCTGCTCGCGGCGGTGAAGAAGCTCGGCGCGCGCAAGGCGCCGGCCTGGCCCGATCGCAAGCCGGCGCCGATGCCGGCGATTCCGGCACCGGACGCATCGGGTACGATCTATGTGCCGCATATCGCGCAGACGCTGCAGAAGCTCGTCGGCGGGCGCAAGACCAGCCTGCTGCGCCATTCGCTGTCCTGGCATGGTCATTTCTGGCCGATGCGCGAGCCGCTCGACAGCCTCGGCACCGATGGCGGCGGCGGCGTCGGCTCCGGCCCCGGCACTTCGGTCGGCATGGCGCTCGCGCTCAAAGGCAGCGGCCGGTTGCCGATCGCCGTGCTCGGCGATGGCGATTTCCTCATGGGCAATCAGGCGATCTGGACGGCGGTGCATTACCGCGTGCCGCTGCTCGTCATCGTCTGCAACAACCGCTCCTTCTATAACGACGAGCTGCATCAGGAGCGCGTCGCGAAAGAGCGCGAGCGCACGGTCGCCAATAAATGGATCGGCCAGCATATCGGCGATCCCGGATATCGATCTCGCGATGATCGCGCGCGGCCAGGGCGCGATCGGCATCGGTCCCGGTCCAGAAGCATGGCGATCTCGAAGCCGCGCTGAAGCAGGCGATCGCCGCGGTCGATGACGGCAAGGTCGTCGTCGTCGATGTGCGCGTCGCGGGCGGTTACGACGCGGGCGCTTCGGCGAACGTGCCGCGCGGCCAGAAGGATTAGCGGCCGGCGCCGGCAATGCGCGCGGCAGCGCCGCCGATGCGCGAGCGAGGAGAGCGGCAAAGCCCGCTCTCCGGCGCTCGCCGTCGAGGCGCTGACCAAACGCTTTGCGCGATCTCTCGGCGATCGAGAACGTCTCCTTCGCCGTCAGAAAAGGCGAGTTTGTCGCGCTGATCGGCCCGTCGGGCTGCGGCAAGTCGACTCTCTTCAACATCATCGGCGGCTTGATCGGCGACTATGCCGGCCGCGTGCTCGTCGATGGCGAGCCGATCGCCGGCGCGCATCGCGCGATCGGCATGGTGTTCCAGGAGGAATCGACCTTTCCCTGGCGCACCACGCTCGACAACATCGCCTTTCCGCTTGAAGTCGCCGGCGTCAAGAAAGCAGAGCGCGAAGCCCGCGCCCGCGAGCTTGTGAAGCTCGTCGGCCTCGAAGGTTTCGAGGCGCGCTATCCGGCCGAGCTTTCGGGCGGCATGCGTCAGCGCACGGCGCTCGCGCGCACGCTCGCTTCTCAGCCGAAGATATTGCTGATGGACGAGCCTTTCGCCGCGCTCGACGAGCAGACGCGGTTGCTGCTCGGCGACAAGCTGCTGCAGATCCAGCAAGAGCTGCGGCAGACGACGCTGCTGATCACGCACAACATCGCCGAGGCGGTGCAGCTCGCCGACCGTGTCGTGGTCATGACCTTCCGGCCCGGTCGGGTGAAGCGCATTTTCGAGATCGATCTGCCGCGGCCGCGCGATTCCGCGATCGTCAGCTCGGCCGCTTTCGGACAATATGTGGCGCAGATCTGGAACGATCTGCGCGAGGAAGCCAGCAAAGGCCTGAGCGCCAGCGAGGCATCGCTCGCTCGTCGCTCAGGCAACAATGAGGGAGGGAAGGATGCGTAGATATTGGGCAATAGCGGCGGCATTGATGCTCGCGGCGGCGATTCCGGCGCGCGCCGACACTTTGAAGATCGCGATCCCGCAGAAAGGCGCTTGGGATACGTCCTTCAGCGTCTATGGCGATCGCCAGGGCTTCTTCAAGGAGCAGAATATCGACACTCGACATCACCTATACCGAAGGCGGCGCGACCACCGAGACCGCCGTGGTCTCGGGCAGCGTCGACGTCGCAGTCGCGACCGGCACGCTCGGCATCATCTCGGCTTATGTGAAGGGTGCGCCGGTGCGCATCATCTCGGCGGAATCGACCGGCTCGGCCGATCTTTATTGGTATGCGAAGGCCGGCGCCGGCATCAAAAGCCTGAAGGACCTGAAAGGCGGCAAGACCATCGGCTTCTCGGCGCCCGGCTCATCGAGCAATCTCTCGCTGCTGACCCTGCTCAAGGAGCAGAATGTCGATGCCAAGCCCGTTCCCGCGGGCGGCATGCCGCCGACTTTCACGCAAGTGATGTCGGGCCAGCTCGATGCCGGCTGGGCGGCGGCGCCGTTCGGCGTGCTCGATCTCGATCAAGGCAAGATCGTCAAGATCGCGGGCGCGAATGATTCGAAGGACGTCGCCAATGAGACGATCCGTGTCAACGTCGCCAATCTCAATACGCTGCAGCAGCACCGTGACCTGATCGTGCGCTTCATGAAGGCCTATGTGAAATCCTATCAATGGGCCTACGACAATCCCAAGGCGATCGACTATCTCGCAGAGGACAACAACCTGCCGCGCGACGCAGCCGAGAAGACGGTGAAGAACTTCCTCACCAAGGCAGCGAACGATCCGTACCGCTTCAGCGGCATTCAGCGCGTGCTCGATGAGGCGCTGGCGGCGAAGCGCATTCCGAAAGCGATGACAGAGGACGAGGTGAAAGGCGTCTTCGACATCGTGTGGAAGCCGGGTCAGTGAGACTGGAGTTACTCTCCACCCTAGCCCTCCCCCTCAAGGGGGAGGGGAACGTTCAGGGGGCCGAAGAAAAAGCCCCTCTCCCTTGATGGGGGAGGGTTGGGGAGGGGGTGAATCACCCCGTGAAGGACGATGACGGATTGGTTCGAGCGGGCGCTGCCAGCTCTCACGGGGCTTGCCGCAATCGCCGTGCTGCTGGCGATCTGGCAGGCGCTGGTCGATGCTTGGCTTCTGTCAGCCCGCTGGTGGCGCCGGCGCCGAGCGATATCGCGGCGAGTTTTCCGCACGCTCATCACCGATGAGGGCCTGCTCCAGCGCTTCCTGCAGACTTTCGCCGAGGCGCTGGTCTCCGCCGGGCTCGCGGTGCATCGTCGGCACCGCGCTCGGCTGGTGGCTGCATGCGAAACGCTGGGCGGGGCTCGCTTTCGAAAGCTGGGTCGCGAGCTTCGCCGCGGCGCCGCTGGTGCTGCTCTATCCGCTGTTCCTGGTGTTCTTCGGCCGGAACGTCGGCACGATCATCGTGATGAGCTTCCTCACCGCGTTGCCGTCGATCGTGCTGAAGACGAAAGAGGGGCTCGATGCGATCCGCCGCGTGCTGATCAATGTCGGGCGCAGCTTCCGCCTGACGCCGGCGCAGCTCTTCTGGAAGATCATGCTGCCGGCGGCGGTGCCGACGCTTTGCACGGCAGTCCGCCTCGGTCTCGTCTATGCGCTGATCAGCGTCGTCGGCATCGAGTTCCTGATCAATTTCGGCGGTCTCGGCGAGTTCATCGACGATCTCGCGCAGCGTTGGGAAATCCCGATGATGTACGGCGCGATCAGCTTCGTCGTGCTCACCAGCATCTGCTTCTTCTATTTGACCGAAAGGCTCGAGCGGTGGCTGAGGCACGTCTAGAGACATCGCTGTCGCGCCGGCGCTGCTCGCCGGTGTTGCCGCTGCGCGTTGCGACGCTGCTTGCGCATCTGGGTGATCTGGGAAGCGGTCGCGCGCTCGGGCGTCGTCTTCGAGGGCGTGGTGCCGAGCTCGTTCACTATCGCGGCGGCGGTCGCCGATCTCCTCGCCAGCCCGAGCTTCTATTGGAATCTCGAGCTGCACCTGATCGAGGTCGCGGTGTCGCTGTTCCTCGGCTCCGGCGCCGGCATCATTGTCGGTCTCGACGCTCGGGGCGAACCGCTTCGCCGGCAAGGCGTTCGAGCCTTATATGCATTACCTCGCGCCGACGCCCAAGATCGTGTTCCTGCCGATCCTGCTCGTGCTGTTCGGCGTCGGGCCGGGCTCGAAGATCGCGATGGGCACGCTGTCCTGCTTCTTCCCGATGGTGCTGTCGGTGGCGAGCGGCGTACGCCAGGTCGATCCGGTGCTGCTGCGCGTCGGCCGGAGCTTCCATCTCTCGCTGTTGCAGACGGTGAGAAAGATTTATCTGCCGGCGCTGGTGCCGCCGATCGCGACCGGGCTGAAGCTCGGTACCGGCGTCGCGATCATCGGTTGTCTCCTGGCCGAGATAAAGATGTCCAATCGCGGCCTCGGCTTCCTGATCATGCAGTATTACGCGCAGTTCCGCATACCTTATATGTACGCGGCGTTGCTGATCGCTTTCGCGATCGCTGCGGGTGGCAATCTCCTCATCGCGCGTTTCCTGCGCCTTCCTGGCAAATAGGCGACTGGCCGCGAAAAGGCGTGCGGTCTAAACTACCCTCCAGCCAATCAGGGAGGGTCACTTGGCCAACGAATATCGTCTTTTGAGTTATCGCGATGCGAGCGGCATCGCGCGCGCTGGCGTGTTGTTCAACGATCGCGTTCTGCCCGCGACGCCGCTGCTGGAAGGCGCGCCGGGCATCGATTCGTCCTCGGTGCTCGGTCTGCTGCAAAGCTGGGGCGAGGTGCATCCGCGCATCACCGCGGCGCTCGGCCGCGTGAAGCCGAATGACGGTCGGCCGCTTGCCGAAATCGCGCTCCTGGCGCCGATCCTTTATCCGGGTGCGGTGTTCTGCGCCGGTGCCAATTACTGGGACCACATGAAGGAAATGAACGAGCGTCAGCGGCGCCTGACCGGCAAGGAGCCGCCGGAGCCGAAAAAGGCGAAGGACCCGTGGTTCTTCATCAAGACCGGCGCGCATTCGATCGTCGGCGACGGCGCCAATGCCCGCATGCCGGCGCTGTCGCAGAAGCTCGATTGGGAAGCGGAGATCGGCGTCGTCATCGGCAAGCCGGCGCGCAATATCTCGCTCGAGCGCGCGCATGACGTGATCGCCGGCTATACCTGCGTCAACGATCTCTCGGCGCGCGATTTGAGCGTGCAGCAGGATCGCGCCGGCGGTGGCATGTATATGGACTGGCTCGGCCAGAAATGCTTCGACGACGGCTGCCCGATGGGCCCGTGGATCACGCCGGCGGCTTTCGTGGCCGATCCCAACGACATTGGCGTGAAGCTCTGGGTCAATGGCGTCGAGAAGCAGAACTCGAATTCAAAGAACATGATCCACAACATCGCCGAGCAGATCGTCTCGCTCAGCCAGCATGTGACCCTGCGGCCGGGCGACGTGATCGCGACCGGCACGCCGGCAGGCGTCGGCGCGGGCCGCGGCGATAGCGGCGAATTTCTCAAGGCCGGCGATGAGGTCAAGGTCGAGGTGCAGTATGTCGGTACTTTGACCAACCGCATGGTGGCGGCGTCGTAACGACTTCACGGCATTGCGCGGGGCAGGGCTGCGAGTCATGCTCCGCGCAATGAGCACCGAATGGCCGGCGACGGCGCCTGAAACCCGCACGAATGACGAGATTGCCGCGGGTTACCGTGTCTTCGTTCGTGACCTCGTTCTTCCCTGTAGCATCGGCATCTATCCTCGCGAGAAGGGGTTGCGGCGTCGCGTGCGCGTCAATGCCGAGATCCAGGTCGGGTCGCCGTTGCCGGCGCAGTGACGATTTCGCCGATGTCGTCAATTACGAAACCATCGTTGCCGGCATCAAAGCGATCACCGAGGCCGGCCATATCAATCTGGTCGAGACGCTTGCCGACCGTATTGCCACGCTTTGCCTGGCCGACCATCGCGTCAGCGCGAGTTCGCGTGATGGTCGAAAAGCTCGATGTCTGGCCGGAAACGGAAAGCGTCGGCGTGGTCGTCGAACGTAAACGCCGTTGAACGTTAGGCACCGTCCGCGATCGCCTGCCAGATCGTGAGCGCTTGCTTGGTTTCTGCGACATCGTGAACCCGGAGGATATGCGCGCCTTGACGCAGCGCCTGCAGCGCGCCGGCGATCGAGCCGGGCAGCCGTTCCTCGACCGGTGCGCCGCCACTGAGCTGGCCGATGCTCGATTTGCGCGATACGCCGATCAGCACGCCGCAGCCGAGGGCGTGGAAGAGGGTGAGCCGCGCCAGGATCTCGAGATTATGTGCGACGGTCTTGCCGAAACCGACGCCGGGATCGACGACGATGCGATGGCGTGGGATGCCGGCCGCCTCACAGGCCGCAACACGCTGCGCGAGATAATCGGCAACATCGAGTGATGCCAAAACATAATGCGGGTCGCGCTGCATCGTGCCGGGCTCGCCGCGCATATGCATGAGGACAACCGGCGCGCCGGTCTTCGCGGCTACCTCGAGGCTGCCCTCGTCTTCGAGCGCCGAGACATCGTTGATAATACGAGCGCCCCAAGCGAGCGCTGCGGCCATGACTTTGGAGTGGCGCGTGTCTACCGAGAGCACGGTGCCGGCCGCGGCGAGAGCGCGCACGACCGGTTCCAGTCGACGCAGTTCCTCCTCCTCGGAAACCGGAGCGGCGCCGGGACGCGTCGATTCCGCGCCGATGTCGATGATGTCCGCACCGGCCGTGCGCATGGCGCGACCGAGAGCGATCGCCGCTTCGGCGTCACCGCTACGGCCACGATAAAAGCTGTCCGGTGTCGCATTGACGATACCCATGATGAGCGGCCGGTCGAGCGGCAGCCCAGCCCAATGGCAACGCTGCTCGCTGGCGCGCGTGAGCTGGGCCTCGATGCGAGCGCGCTGCGTTTCGTCGAGCTGGCTTGTCCAGTACTGCACGCGTCGCAGCGGCGCGAGGGCTGCGGCGACGCTGTCGCCTTGCCGCGCCATGACTTCGATCTGCGTAAAGGCGCTGCTTCCGCCTGTCAGCGGCAGGGCAATGCCCTGTGCGATCGCGCTGCGCGCCGCGCTGCCGGTGAGTAGCGCCTCGGGACGCAGCCAGATCGCCGAAGCAGACGTGTCGATCGTTTCGAGGGTGCTGCTGACGGCGCGCGCGCCATCCGGATGATCGGCGGTCATGGCGGCATTCTGCCAAATCTGCCGGCCACGTCAGGTGATACCGTGAGCGGGTGCAATAGGCGGGTTGTTGTCGGTCCAGGGCGATATCCATATGTCGCTCCGTAACGCCGTTTGGCGTTTTCCTTCCTGAACTAGAGGCCGCGCTTGTCGCGGCCTTTTTTTGTGTTTTCAGAATTACTTTGATGGCGAGGGTGCACTAACCGATATCACAGGCCCGCGGTCCTTAATCTTTCGGTAACGCTACGCCGCCACACTCGGCGCATGGTCTCATCCTGGAGCAGCTTCCCGGCGAGTTTCGCGGGCGAAGCGGTCTTGGCCCTCTACGTCTTCGCTTTGGTCTTTGCGGCCCTGAGCGATCTCGTCAGCCTGCGTATCCCCAATTGGCTGACCGGCGCGCTGGCGCTCGGTTTTCCGATTGCGGCACTAATCGCCGGCATCGGCCTTTCCGGTCATCATGTCGATTGGCTATCCCATATCGAAGCGGGTGCGGCGGTGTTCGCTGGCGGCGCAATGCTTTTTGCCTGCCGCATCCTCGGCGGCGGCGATGTCAAGCTGCTTGCGGCAATGGGGCTCTGGTGCGGCATCCATCTGCTGGTGCCGCTGATCTTTCTGACAGCCGTGATCGGCGGCGTCTTCGGACTGATCGTGCTCGGCCTGCGCCAGCCTCTTGCTGCACACGACGATCCTCGCGGTGTTGCGGCGCATACCGGATTTCCTTTATGCGAAAAAGCCGATCCCTTACGGCATTCCGATTGCGATCGCCGGCGTGATGCTCGCGCCGCATCTGCCGTTCCTCGCCTGATTCAGGCAAGTTTAAGACTTTAGGGCCAACACTCCTTTGTGAGCCGCCGCTGCGCATGGCGGCATGCTCGCAACTAAGCATTAACCATGCCGCGCGGATCGCAATGATAAGCGAAGGCGACATTCTTCCCGAGACGCGAAGCGAAGCGGTGTCCCCCGCGAGCGCGCCGCCTGAACTCGCCTCGCCCTGGGAACAGCGTATTCTGCAACTCGATGGCAAGCGCTATTCGTTACGCTTGGAGCATGAGTTCTGGACCGCGCTCGAAGCAATCGCGATCCGTCGCAAGCTGCGCCTCAATCGTCTTGTTGCAGAGATCGCGTCGCATCGCCCTAGCGATAGCAACCTCTCGTCGAACCTGCGCGTCTTTTGCCTCGGCGAGATGGAACGCGCCAGCCGCGGGCCGCTCACTGGCGGTGGACGGCGACGAGCATCACGGCGCTTGTCGAGGCTGCACCGATGCCGGGATTGTTGCTCGATGCCGACCAAATCGTCCTCGCCGCCAATGAAACCTTCCTCCATTGGAGCGGGCTCAAGCGCGCGCTATTGTTGCGGCAAAAGCTCGCCGCGCGGTTTCGCTTGCAAGGCGCGAGCAGCTTCGACGGCCTTTGGTCGAGGCCGATAAGGGAGGAAGAGACGCGCATCGTCGGTATCATGCCTGGCCGTATCCTGGCCGCTGAAGCGAAGCTTGTACCGATGCTGAGCGCGCGCGGGCGACGGCTTTGTGTTGTTTGGGTGGCTGCGCTGATGCGTTTCTCGAGGATTGCCGCAATAGCGGCGACTCTATTCCTTCTTCCGGCGGTCGCCTTCGCTTCTTGCACGGCGAACGTCAGCGCGCCCGCTTTCAGCGTCGCGATGAAGGATCTGCCGGTCAATTATCGTTTCGATCTCGACAGCGCTGCTTTGGCGAAGGTCGCCGATCAGAACGGGATGCCCGGGCTTAAGGGCGAAATCCCCTATCGGCCTCACCATCGGCCGCTATGACCTCGAGGTCACGGTCAACACCGATAGCATGCGCGACGGCAGCGGTTACTGCGCGCAAGTTGCGCGCTGCCCATGTCGAGATCGGATTGAAGCAGCTCGATGTGATCGTCGATCGCCGTTTCGCCTCGGGCTCATGTCAGCGGCAAGCCGTCCTCGATCACGAGGCGCGAGCATGTCGAGGTGTTCCGCGAGGCGGTGCGGTATTATTTGCCGGCGCTCGAACGCGCGTCTGGGCAAGACCTCATTGCCGCTCAACCTCCATGTCGCGGACCGCAACGCGGCGCGGGCGGCCTATCTCGGCCCGATTACCGACTCGCTGAAGCCGATTTTCGATGCGATCAACGGCCGCGCGCGCGACGGAAACACGCGTCTCGATATGCCAGAGAGTTACGCCGCAGTGTTCAAGCGCTGCAGTCATTGGTGAGCACGCGCTGGTCGATTGTCGTCGTCTTTGACGTTCGACGCCTTGCTTTAACAAGACGACGGAAGCCCGTCGGGTCCTTTGGCAAATCGGGAGCCAAACATGGTTCATTTCGTTTTAACGGGATGGGTGCAGCGAGTTGTGCATCGAAATGTCGCAGGTCGCGCAGCACCGATTCGATAACATCCCGTTGTGATCACAGGTCGAATCATCTTGCCATGTCAGCATTCACCTATTAGGGTCCGAGCTTGGTGAATGGACACGGAATAAAAGGAGGCCGCGTCGGCCGAGCTGCGAATCGAAAGTGTAGCAGGTCGAAGCGTTCTACAACTACCATTCGCCAATGAGCCCTAGATGGGCCGCGATCGGTGGCGGTGCTTGCGGAGCAGCACTTGGTTCAGGGACGGTAGCGGGGGGCGAGTGGCGAAAGTATCTCAGATTCTCGGGGAACAGCTATTTCCCGAACGGCGATTGCTCTTGCAGAGCACCAGCGGCGTGCGTCATGTGGCGCTGCCGGGTTGGCTTCAGGCGATGTTGCTCGCGGCATCGCTCGCGACCATCGGTGCTGTTGCCTATCTTTGCGTCGGTTACATGCATCTGCGCGACACGCTTGGACAGCCGCGCGGCGGATGCGACTCCAGCCGTAACGCCGGCGCGGCGCACAAACCCAGCCCCGCGGCTCGCCGCCTGCCGGCGGCGACGACGCCATCCGATCCTCCACCGGCGCCGCGCACCGATACAGCCGGATTCGTGGAAATGCGCAGCGAGCTCGCGACGCTTCATCAGCAAGATGACGACGCTGAGCCAAAATTACGCGCAGGCCAACGCCAATGTTCAGCAGGCGACCGATAAGATCGCCGCTGCTGACCCAGCAGAACAACCAGCTCCAGATCGCAGCTTAACGACGCGACTGCGCGCACGAAGACGATACAAGAAGCGCGTGACGAAGCCGAGCGTCGCGCCAAGACGAGCGAGCAGGCGCTGAACAGCAAGAACGGCAATTCGGAACAGCTCGCCAAGAATCTCGACGCGGCGCGCACCGAGTTGCAGCAATCCGAGGTTCAGCGCACCACGCTGCAAAATCGCGTGCAGCAGTTGCAGATGGATTTGCAGGCAGCGCAAACGCGCGCCGACCAAGCCGATACGCATAATCCGCAGGTCGCGTCCGATCCGCTCCGCACGCCGGCTGCACCGGCTGCCGGCGCTTGTTCAGCCGATTGCGCCGGAAGCTGCGCCGCCGGAGCGCAAGCCGACACCGAGCCGGCGTGCCGCATGCGCAGAACATCCCCGCGCCAGGCACGCGAACGGACGATCGTCGGAGCTCGAGCGGTTGCTGGCTTCGACCGGGCTCGATATCGATCGTCTGTTGCACGGGCTCAACAGTTCGTCAGGCGCCGGCGAGGGCGGTCCTTATATCGCGCTAAACGATCCGCGCGCGGTCGCTCGGATCATCAACGGCTCGAGGATTTGCAGAAGCTGGCGAAGAATCTCCCGCTTGCTTCGCCGCTCAGCGCAATACCAGCTCGGCAGCGATTACGGCGCTCGCGTCGATCCCATCAATCACAAACAATCATTCCACCCCGGGCTCGATATGGACGCGCCCTACCGCACGACGGTCTACAGCACCGGTGCCGGTACGGTGATTTTTACGGGTAATATGGATAGTTACGGCAAGGTCGTCGAAATCGACCACGGTCATGGTATCGTCACGCGTTATGCGCATCTTCATCGTATATTAGTCGCCAAAGGTCAGAAAGTGGGCTTGCACACGCCAATCGCGGAGCTCGGCAGTACGGGTCGCAGCACCGGTCCGCACCTGCATTACGAAGTTCGCGTCGATGGCCAAACGGTCGATCCCGCAAAATTTATGCAGGCAGGCAAGAATGTGGTTCAAGTCAGCGGCCAACAATAGTGTTGGCGGTACAGGCGGTCGTCGCAGCGCACCTTCGATCCTGAGCGAAGGGTTCCGCATCGACGGCGATATTGCCTGCTCGGGCGAAGTCCATATCGGCGGCACATTGATCGGCAATCTCGTTGCCGGCAAGGTCACATTGGGCGAGGCTGGATCGATCAACGGCTCGGTCGAGGCCGAGACCGCGATCATCAACGGCGCTCTGCAAGGCCGGCTGGTTGCGGTGAATGTGATCCTTGGCCGCTCCGCGCAAGTGCGCGCCGATGTTGTTTATTGCTCGATGCGCATCGAGCCCGGCGCTGTGTTCGAGGGCTATAGCCGTCGCGTCGAGCGCGAGAATCTTTCGGATGGCGAAGGCAAGCAATTCTGCCGGCGCTGAAGGCGCTGCGCCCCGTCGAGCATAGCGACGCCGTTGCGTCGGCCCACCGCCGGCGAATAACGCCGACAATTTCTTCTCATCGATTTAGCTGAGCGCGGCGGTGAATACCGCCGGATCGACGTTGCCGCCGGAGGCGACGATCGCTACGGTTTTGCCCGCGACGGGAAACTTGCCCGAGAGAACCGCGGCGAAGGCCGCGGCGCCGCCGGGCTCTAGCACCAGCTTATAGGCCGAGAAGGCAGTCGCCATCGCATGGCGCACCTCGTCGTCGCTGACGGCAATGCTGCCGGCGAGGAGACGCTGCGCCAGCGCGAACGTGATTTCACCCGGCGTCGGTGCGAGCAGCGCATCGCATATCGAGCGCGCTGCCGGATCGTTGGCGACGCGCTCGCCGGCTTCGAGCGAGCGCCGGAGATCGTCGAGTTGCACCGGCTCGGCGGCATAGATCGCGGCGTTGGGCTGGCGTGGCCGAACAGGCCTAGCGCGCAGCCGGTGACGAGGCCGCCGCCGCTGCATGGCGCGATCAGCATGTCGATCGCCAAGCCCTGGTGCTGCGCTTCTTCGCCGATCTCGAGTCCGATTGTGCCTTGACCCGCGATGACGCGCGCATCGTCATAGGGCGGCAGGATCTCGGCGCCGCGTTCGGTGGCGATGCGCTGCGCGATTTCTTCACGGCTTTCGCGATAGCGGTCGTAGGGCACGATCTCGGCACCGTAGAAGCGCGTATTCGCGACTTTGATCGCCGGCGCATCGGCGGGCATCACGATCGTCGCCGGCATGCCGAGAAGCTGCGCCGCCGCAGCGACGCCTTGCGCGTGATTGCCGGAGGAATAGGCGACCACGCCGGCGCGGCGCTTGGCCGGATCAAGTTGTGAGAGCGCGTTGTAGGCGCCGCGGAATTTGAATGAGCCGGTGCGCTGCAGGCATTCCGCCTTGATGAGCACGCGCGCGTTGAGCATGGCGTCAATTTGCGGCGAGGATAGCAGCGGCGTGACCACGGCTTTGCCACGAAGTCGGTCCGCCGCTTTGCGGACGTCGTCGACATCCGGCAGCGTCGGTATCGCCATGGCTCAGCGCTTCAGATCGGTGGCGAGAGAGAGCGTCGGCAGCGGAAGCGCCAAGCCGGAAGCGATAGACTTGGAGATTCTCGAGCACGCGCTGCACGT
The DNA here is from genome assembly GCA_963731145.1 of uncultured Alphaproteobacteria bacterium. Taxonomy (GTDB): domain Bacteria; phylum Pseudomonadota; class Alphaproteobacteria; order ATCC43930; family CGMCC-115725; genus CAIKMD01. Next base: position 1,334,201 of record CAVSUX010000001.1, read on the forward strand.
AGTTTCGTGTCTCGGTGAAAGGAATGCGCTCGACCCAGTCGATCGGATCGACATTCGCGCTACGCGGGTCGCCGTGATCGACGATCCATTGATGGACCCGCGCCGGGCCGGCGTTGTAAGCGGCGACGGCGAGCACGTAAGATCCCGAGAAATTATCGACCAGTGAATGGAGATAGGCGCGGCCCAGCGTGACGTTGTAGGTGACGTCGCGTGGTCAGGCGTTGGCGCGAGAACGGTAGGCCCAGCACCTGCGCGACCTTGTTTGCCGTCGCCGGCATCAATTGCATCAGCCCCATCGCGCCGGCGCTGCTGACGGCGCATTGTCGAAGGCGCTTTCTTGCCGCGTCATCGCCAGCACCAGCGGCGCCTCGATATTGCCGCCGGGTGGCAGATCGGCGACCGGATAGCCCTCATCCATCAAGGTCACGCCGGCATAGCTGGCGCGCTTGGCGGTGAAGACCGCGACATCGGGGCGCGAGACCGAACGCGCGAGCCGCGCGGTGAGGGCGTAGTCCGACGGCGTCCGCGCTTCCTCGGTGATGCGCTTCAGGAAAACAGCCTGATCGTCGGCATCGCCGATCTGCGCAAGGTCGCGTACCAGGCGGACGAGCTCGTTGCTCTCGAAAGCCTGGGTTTCGATTTGCTGTCGGTTTGGGCTCGCTCACCTTGAAGGTCGCCGCGGTGGCGCCGTGATGCGCGGCGGCGAGCTGGCCGTAATAGGTCGTCAGGAAAGGCGCTGCCGTGTCGTACCAGGTCGCGGAGAGCGTCTTGTTGCCCATCGCCTCCGCGGCACGCGCCGACCAATAGGCGCCGCGCGCGAGGCTGATCGGCAAGGTGACTGCGTGATAGAGATGAACGAAGTGGTTATAGGCCGTGCCCGGCTGATTGAGATTGCGCATCGGTCAGCTTGCGCGGCAGCACGCGCTGGCCGCCGAGGATCGCGCCCGAGAACTCGCCGACCGCCGCGCGCAGGGCGAACGGCGGGACGGTGAACACGGTCGGGCGGTGCAGCACCTCGCCCATCGTCGACGTGATCTCCGCGTTCGTCTGCGGCTCGGGCGCCGTGACGTTGACCGGCCCGACGAACCGGTCGTCGGTCAGCAGCCGGATCAGCGCGCGCAACTCGTCCTCGAGGGAGATGAAGCTCCAGTACTGCCGTCCGTCGCCGAGCCGCCCGCCGAGACCGAGCCGGAAGAGCGGAGTGAGGCGTCCCCACGTGCCGCCGCGCGCGACGACGAGGCCGGTGCGCGAGTGGGCGACGCGGATCCCTGCCTCGCGCGCCGGGTCGGCCGCCTGCTCCCACTGCTCGACGACGCCCGCGAGGAAGTCGTCGCCCCGTGGTGAGGCCTCGTCGATCGGACGGTCGCCGGTGTCGCCGTAGTAGCCGATGGCCGATCCGGAGACGAGGACGCGGGGGAGCGGATCGAGCGAGGCGAGCGCGCGGGCGAGTGTCGTCGTGCCCTGGACGCGGCTCTCGACGATCGTGCGCTTGTACGCGTCGCGTCCACCGCCGGTCGCCGAGCCCCGCACCGGCGAGGTGGATCGCGCCCTCGACGCCCTCGAGCGCGGGGGTGTCGATGAGGCCGACCCGCGGGTTCCACTCGACCTCGTCGTCGGCGGCAGTCGCGCGACGGACGAGTCGCAGCACGTCGTGACCTTCGTCGCGCAGCGCAGGCACGAGGTGCGACCCGATCAGGCCGCTGGAACCGGTGACGACGACGCGCATGCCACGAGTCTCGCAGCGATGCGCCGATCGCACCTGTTCAGCGCGAAGGGCGCCCCCGTCGATGACGGGAGCGCCCTTCGGTGGTGCTGCGCGGGGTCAGCTGCGCTTGAACGTGCGGCTCGCCGTCACGACGGCGGAGCCGGACTTCGTCGCGGGCGCGCTCAGGCGCCAGTACGACGTGCCCTTCGGCGCCGTGATCGTCACGGTGACCTTGTTCGCGCTGTTGGCCCGGTACGTGCGCACCGACTTCCAGACGCACGACGGCGCGCTCTTCGAGCACGACCACGTCTGGAGCTTGACGGTGCGACCGAAGCCGGGCGCGACCGTGACGGTGTTCTTGACCTTGGTCTTCTTCTTCAGCTTCTTCGTCGCCGTCGTGAACCCGGTGATCGTGCTGCCGGTGGTCAGCGACTTCGACGCCGACGCGGCGGTGTCGGACGGACCGCGCCGTGACGGTCCTGCCCGCGTACGTCGCGCGGTAGGTGCCCGACTCCTTCGACGTGACCGTGATCGCGCCGCGGTAGTGGTTGGACCCGACAGCCGCGAGGGTGACGGTGCCGGCCGCGACGGCCTTGCCGGTGCGGGCCGGCGTGAAGGTGACGGCGGCCTGACGCGCGGTGCTCGGCGCGCCACCCGTGAGGTCGAGCGTGAGCGCCGTCTTCTTGCCCGCGGTCACGGTCGACGCGCCACTGATCGTCAGCTTGCTCGTGACCTTCACGGGCGAGCCGCCGTTGCGGGTGTAGATCGCGACGGTGTTCTGGTCGAACGAGCTGAAGCCCATCTCGTTCGTCCCGTTGCCGTCGAGGTCCGCGATGTAGCGCGCCGCCGGACTGGCCGAGGCCGAGCACCGACGTCGTGTTCGCGTCGTAGTCCTCGAGCACGTGCGTCGTGAACGTGCCCGTGCCGGTCTGCTCGACCCAGAACAGGCGACGGTCGCCGTCGCCGGAGACCGCGAAGTCGATGTCGCCGTCACCGTCGAGGTCGCCGGGGCTGAACACGCCGGGTGCGCCCTGGCCGGAGCTGGGTCGGGGCGTGAACGGTGCCGGCGATGATCCGGTACGGCCACGGTCTGCGTCTTGTCGGCGCCGGGGCTGAACTCGAACAGTCCGCCGTCGGGCGCGTTGTTCGGGTACGTGAGGTGGTTCGTGCCGACCCACCGGGTGACGCCGTCGCCACGCAGGTTCGGGACCGGCTTGATCTGGAACGACGTGCCCTGCTCGGACGAGATCACGTGCTTGACGAAGTTCGCCGAGGTGAGTGCGCCCGCGGTCGGAGTGCCGACGCGCTGCAGCCAGAGGAACGAGGGCTGCGCGATACCGAAGTACTGGGCGGTCGCGATGTCGAGCTGGCCGTCGCCGTCGACGTCCGCCACGACCGGCGAGGCTGCCGCCGGCCGTCGAGAGGTCGATCGGAGCGCCGAAGGTGACGGCGCCGGTGATGCCGTCGACCGATCCCTTGAAGTAGCGGGTGGAGACGACGTCGTCGAACGGGCTGGCCGGGTTGTTCGCCGCCTCGCCGACGGTGACGATGTCCTTCACGCCGTCGCCGTCGAGGTCCACGAACTGCACGCCGTGGTACGCGAACGAGTCGGCGGTGGTGACGTTGTGGCGCACGAACGCGTTGCCCGCGCCCTTGTTCTCCCACCAGGTGATCGAGCCGCGGCGCCTTCGCGCTGCCCGGCGTCGGCTCGTAGCCGTCGAAGAAGTAGCCGCCGGGGATGATGATGTCGTTCTTGCCGTCGCCGTTGACGTCCGTGACGGTCGGCTGGTTCGGGAACGTGATCAGCTCGGACTCGGTCACGAGCGGGACCTTCGTCCAGTGCTTGAGGTCGGCGCCCTGGCGATAGATCTGGACGGTGCCGCCGTCGGCGGGTGTGGCCGTGGGGCCGCTGCCGACGAGCGCGCCGTAGCCGGTCACGACCAGGTCCTTCTTGCCCGTGCCGAACACGTCACCGGCGACGCTGAACGCGGCGCCCTGCAGCTTGGTGTCGACGTTGATCCGCGTGAAGGTCGCCGGGGTGACCGGGTCGGTGGGGCTGCCGACCGCGAGGGCCGGGGCCGCGCCGCCGAGAACGAGAGCGAGGGTCGAGCACGCGACCACGACGGTCCGTGCGCTGGGGAGTCGGGACACGCTGTTCCTCTCTGGCGGAGCGCGAGCTCCGTGACAGCGCCCGGTCCCATGGGCGGGTCCGGGCGGATATCGCACAAGATAACCCGGCGAACTCAGGTGCAACCCGCGCTGACGGGTGACTTGCGCACAACTTTCATCACGATTCGGGCACGCAAAGAGTTCCCGTTGCCGGTCCCGGACGCGACGAAGGCCGGGTCCCACGCGGGGGACCCGGCCTTCAGGGGTGTTCGTCGCGGCGTCGGTCAGCCGAGCTCGGCCTCGAAGTCGCCTCTTCGAGCCGGGTCTTGACCGTGGTCAGGAAGCGCGCGGCGTCGGCGCCGTCGACCAGGCGGTGGTCGTAGGTCAGGGCGAGGTAGACCATCGAGCGGATCGCGATCGACTCGTTGCCCGAGCTCGTCCTTGACGACGACCGGGCGCTTGACGACCGCGCCGGTGCCGAGGATGCCGACCTGCGGCTGGTTGATGATCGGGGTGTCGAACAGCGCGCCGCGGCTGCCGGTGTTGGTCAGCGTGAAGGTGCCGCCGGACGAGCTCGTCCGGGCGCGATCTTGTTGTTGCGGGTGCGGTCGGCGAGGTCGGCGATCTTCTTGCGCCAGGCCGGCGATGTTGAGGTCGCCGGCGTCCTTGATGACCGGGACGAGCAGGCCGCGCTCGGTGTCGACGGCGATGCCGAGGTGCTCGGCGTCGTGGTAGGTCACGGTGCCGGCCTCCTGGTCGATGCTCGCGTTGAGCACCGGGTGCGCCTTGAGCGCCTCGACGGCGGCCTTCGCGAAGAACGGCAGGAAGCGAGAGCTTCGACGCCCTCGCGGGCCTCGAACGTCGGCCTTGGCGCGGTCGCGGACGTGGCGATGCGGGTGACGTCGACCTCGACGACCGTGGTGAGCTGCGCCGAGACCTGCAGCGACTCGACCATGCGCTCGGCGATGACCTTGCGCAGCCGCGACATCTTCTCGGTGCGACCGCCGCGACGGCGTGCCGGCGGCCGACGGGCGCGGCGGCCGGCTGCGGCGGCGGCGAGCGGCCGGGCGGCGCCGGAGCGGCGGGCGCCGGCGGCGGCGGCGCGGCGGCTGCCGCCGCGGCGGCGCTGCCGCGGCGTCGAGGACGTCCTGCTTGCGGATCCGGCCGCCGACGCCGGTGCCGCTGCAGCGGTCGACGAGGTCGACGCCGTGCTCGGCGGCGAGCTTGCGGACGAGCGGGGTGACGTACGGCGTCGTCGGCGCCGCCCGTTGGACGCGGCGGCCGGCGCGGCGGCGGCCGGGGCTGCGGGCGGCGAGCGGGCCGGAGCCGGCGGCGCGGCGCGGCGCCGGGGCGGCCGGCGCCGGGGCGGGCGCGGCCGGCGCCGGGCGCCGGGGCGGCGCCGGGCGCGCGGAGCGGCGGCCGGGGCCGGAGCGGCGGCCGGGGCCGGCGGCGGCCGCGGGGCGCGGCGCCGGCGGCGCCGATGACGCCGAGCTCGGCGCCGACCTCGACGGTCTCGTCCTCGGCGACCGTGATGCGCGAGCAGCATGCCGGCGACCGGCGACGGGATCTCGGTGTCGACCTTGTCGGTGGAGACCTCGAGCAGCGGCTCGTCGACGGCGACGGCGTCGCCGACCTGCTTGAGCCAGCGGGTGACGGTGCCCTCGGTGACGCTCTCGCCCAGGGCGGGCAGCGTCACGGACGTCTCGGCGCCGGCACCGGCGGCCGGAGCCGGCAGCGGGCGCGGCCGGCGCCGGAGCGGCCTGGGCGCCGGGGCGGGAGCTGCGGCGACGGGCGCGGCGAGCGGCGGGCGCGGGCGGCCTCGGCGCGGCAGCGGGCGCAGCGGCGGCCGCGGCGGGCGCGGCGGCGGCCGGAGCGGCGCGGCGTCGCTCGGCGTCGCCGATGACGGCGAGCTCGGCGCCGACCTCGACGACGTCGTCCTCCGCGGCGATGATGCTCAGCGAGCACGCCGGACGCCGGGCGCGGGGATCTCGGTGTCGACCTTGTCGGTCGAGACCTCGAGCAGCGGCTCGTCGACGGCGACCTGGTCACCGACCTTCTTGAGCCAGCGGGTGACCGTGCCCTCGGTGACGCTCTCGCCGAGCTGGGGCATCGTGACGGAGGTCGGCATGAGGCCTGCGGCTCCTTGGTAGGTGGTCGGTCGGTTGCAGTTCTAGCAGGTCGAGCGGTGACGCGGTCGGGCTCAGCCGTGGACGTGCAGCGGCTTGCCGGCCAGCGCGAGGTGCGCCTCGCCGACGGCCTCGCTCTGGGTCGGGTGCGGGTGGATCAGCGGCGGCGACGTCGTCGGCGTACGCCTCCCAGTTGACGATCAGCTGGCCCTCGGCGATGAGCTCGCCGACGCGGCTGCCGACCATGTGGATGCCGACGACGGGGCCGCCCTCGACGGCGACCAGCTTGACCGGGCCGGCCGTCTTGAGGATCTTGCTCTTGCCGTTGCCGGCGAGGTCGTAGACGAGGGTCTTGACCGTGGCGTCGCCGTAGCGCTCCTTGGCCGTGGCCTCGGTGATGCCGACGGACGCGACCTCGGGCTCGCTGTAGGTGACGCGGGGGACGCCGTCGTAGTCGATCGGGCGCGGGTTGAGCCCGGCGATCTGCTCGGCGACGAGGATGCCCTCGGCGAAGCCGACGTGGGCGAGCTGCAGGGTCGGGATCGAGGTCGCCGACGGCGTAGACGTCGGGACGTTGGTGCGGCAGTAGCTCGTCGACGAGGACGAAGCCGCGGTCGGTGGCGACGCCCGGCTCCTCGTAGCCCAGGCCCTCGGACGACCGGGCCGCGGCCGACGGCGACGAGCAGGAGGTCGGCCTCGATCGTCTCGCCGTTCTCGAGCGAGACGGTGACGCCGGTCGGCGGTGGTGCTCGACGCCGCTGAAGCGGACGCCGGTCTTGAACGCCAAATTGCCGTTACCCGCTTTCGACGGCACTTTTTTCGACGTGGCGTAGCTTCGTAGGTCTTCGGCGAGTTCTCTCAGTACCGGGATGCCCAGGAATCCTTCGATCCCCGTTCTAACCTGCGCCGACATGTCCTTGTCGGCGAACTCGTCTACCCTCTCGCCGTCGAACATGAAGAAGGCAGCGAGTGGCGATGGGATGAAGTTCTTGGCGACGTAATCTCGATACCAGTCTAAGCGGTCTTGTCCATAGGCACCGCTTGGTCCCCTAGTTCGGCGCGCGGTGCCCTCAAAAACTTGTACGTCTTCGCTCATGTACGGATTGTTGAACGCACCGTTCGAACTGAATGACCAAACCCGCCGCAGTTCAACGGGTTCGCCGTCGTCATTATCGAAGGTGAGTTGAACCGAGCAAGACGAGCGGCCTTCTTCGAGCGCACGTGCATGAAGCGTGCTTTCCAGGAAGTTCTTATAGCTGACCGAAAGGCGATCCTCGCCCGATCCGCCGAACGGCGCTCGTGCGATCAGCGGCAGTCCATCGCGTCCGAACAGCCCGAGGATTATTGCTTCGAACAGACTTGTTTTTCCGAAGCCGTTCTCCGCACCGACTAAAATGATGTTCTTGCCGCGTGTCGGATTTGGAAAATCGAAACGAGCTTGAACGTATGCCTTCCAGTCACGGAGGACAGCGCTTTGGAGATGCATCTCAGCGCTCGTCCTCCATGCGGTCGAGAATGTCGTCGAACTGATCCCATAGACCTTTCTTCCTCAGCTTTCCGGTTTGCTCGACCTCGGCTTGTACGAGTTCCTCGAACTCGGCTATGCGGATACTGTGCTCCCTGCAAAGCTTCTTGACCATCTGACGACCAAGACCATTAGGATCAAGCACCGTCACGACATTCCTGCGGCACGGCCTCTAGGCTCCCCCCGCTTTTTCAATCACCCATAGATGCGCGTCAGCGCGGTCGGCCGACACCTCTTCAGCCCATAGCGACTGAACACGGTCGATTTCATCATCCGTGATGAGCCGCCGACCCACCTTGGCTTCGACTAAACGCAATTCTTGGAGGATTTTCGCTCGTGCCCGGAGGGTGAATGGACCTGGGACGAAGGTGCCGCCGTCCGTGACCGTATAACGGCCCGATCTGCGCAAAGCCGACCGCATCTCGGGGGTCATTTCGAATTGAGCAAGCCAGTCACGGAACGCTATCAACGGGCCGAATTCAGTGAACCCGGAATCAACGGAGCCGGTTAAGCTCTTGTCCTTGTCCACGACCGTGCATGTCCGGCATCCAAACCGCGAGGAAGAAGTGCCGCAGGAAGGTGTGTCTGATTTCTGTGTCACCACAGGGCACTCGCCGCCCTGTGCATTTCGGTAAAGCGAAATCAGCGCGGAGTGGCTACCACCCCAAGGCGGTGAATTGCTGCCAAGAAACTCCCATACATCATCGGTGGACAATTCGACTATCGGACGATAGACGAGGCATCCCGCAAGGTCATTATGCGCGTTGAGTTCTCTGGCGATTATCGTACCGTGCGACGCTCCCCGGCGCGAGTTGCACTCTCTGAGCGGCGGACGCCAAGGAGAAGGATCACCTCGCCAGCCTTGGAGGCTTCTCGACGTATATATTCGCTGGTCGGTCGTATTTTCATGCGATCCGTGCACCAGCGGAATGAACGATTGGGCGACGGGTATCCGCGCCCAATCAAATTCACCCAAAATGTGCCCTCAATATCAGGCGCCGTCGTCGCCACTGTAATCGGAAGCCCAAACGCAGCGGCAGCCTCCTCCATCTCCGACTGCACTGTCCGGATGTGGCTGATGACGAGCGGTGATTCGACCAACGTATCGTTCGCTACAATGTGCACTGGCCTCGTTCGCGCTGTCGGCGGCAAGAGAGCAACACGTCGTAAACGAAATGAGCAACGAGGGTGCTATCCTTGCCACCAGAAAAGCCCACGATCCAGGGCCGAAGATGGGCGGCTTGGTACTCGGCAACCATGTCGGCACGAATGGCCGCGAAGCGCCGATCAAGCTCGGCGTCGAGTTCGTCGAGAATTGCTCGTCACTCCCCCCATGGTGTCGGCACATTGATCGATTCGGGTCGTAATGCACAAGCCAGATCACCCTTGGATTACCAGACGCCGGAGAATCAGAGGACACAATACAGAATTGACGATCTAGTTTGCCGGTGATTTGCGCCTTGAAATTAAATGATATCGTCTTTATGATATCCTATCATATTCGGATATCATAGGCTTCGAATGCAAGTCTCGAAATGGGGCAACAGCCTTGCCGTGCGGCTGCCCAAGAAGCTGGTCGAGGAGTTGGGCCTCAGCTCGGGGTGACGAACTCGCCATTGTCGCGGCGTCGGAAGGACGAGATTGCTGTCGAAAAGGTGGATAGGCGCCAGGAGGCGCTCGATCGCATGAAGGCCCGGCATTGGACGCTGTCGGAGGGCTATCGCTTCAATCGTGACGAAGCCAACGAGCGGTGAGCGCGTTTCTCGATACCAACATCCTGGTCTATGCACAGCAGGACGGCGCCAAGGCGGATACGGCGCGGGCGCTGCTGGCACAGGGCGGTGGTGCCCAGCGTTCAAGTGCTCAACGAATTCGCCACGGTGGCAAGCCGCAAGCTGGGAAAGAATTGGGACGAGATCGGCGCGGCGATCAAGGACGCGTTGGCGCTCGTCGATCCGCCGCTGCCGTTGACGACCCGCGCTTCACGAGGCTGCGCGGGCGCTCGCTCGGGATCACGGCTTCGCCTTCTACGATGCGCTGATCGTCGCTGCGGCGGTCGAAGCCGGCTGCGAGACGCTGCTGAGCGAGGATATGCAGAATGGCCGCACCTTCGGGGATTTGACCATCGTCAATCCGTTTGCGGGCGGAGTCGCGCTGACATTTCGGTTGGCAGCGCAGCGCCCTACCGCACGCACCACCTCATCCTAAATCCTTCTCCCCCCTGAAGGGCGGAGAAGGACTTGCTGCGCGGGAAACGAGATGCATCGACTAAATGCCGGCACGGCCGGTCCGGTGAACCGGTTGGCAGCACCAGAAATGGGGTCGGAGTGGAGTTCTTTCAGACGATCCGGCGGTTTGCGCTCGAAGAGAGGCGGCTGCCGATAAATCTCGTTGCAAGGCCCATCAGCGAGGGGGAAAATCGCGCGCACGGGTCCGGGACTCTCGGAACAGGAAGGGCACGCCGCAAACGGCCTCCGCCCACCCACATCGGAAGGAAGCGTCATGATCGGCTACACCATGGTCGGCACCAACGATTTCGAGAAAGCCAAGAGCTTTTACGACGCCGTCCTCGCGGACCTCGGCGGGAAGCGCAGCTCCGGCGGGAGAGCGCATGCAAGGCTACAGCGCCGGCGGCAAGTCGCCGGCGTTCTATGTCTGCCGGCCGCATGACGGCAAGGCAGCGACGTTCGGCAACGGCACGATGATCTCGCTCGCCGCGCCCTCGCGCGAAATCGTCGACGCGGTCTACAAGAAGGCGCTCGCCAGCGGCGCCAAGGACGAAGGCGCGCCGGGGCTCCGGGGCGAGACGTTCTACGGCGCCTATTTCCGCGATCTCGACGGCAACAAGCTCTGCGTCTACAAGAGCGGGTGAGTCGCCGGCGGAGAGCGATAAAGGTAGGAAGATGGCGGAAGGCGCTGCGCTTTTCCGCCCTACAGGCTGCCACTCGACGCTCTGAGAGCCCTCTCTGCCCCTCGGGGCTCTCGGCGAAGCTTTGCTTCGCCTGCCGCCAGCCGGAACAGAGTTCCGGCGAGAGGCGGAGAAGGACTTGTCACGTGCCGCATACAAATGCTCGCGTCGTCGCGTGTCGCCGCGATGCCAAAAAATCTGGAATACAGACTATCGAGGCGCGGTCTCTCATGTGGTTACACACATGGAGGAAATCCAATGTTTGCTCCGCGATTCTCTAGCGCGTCCGCAGGCGCGTCGTGCGACGTCTTATCTCGTGGCCTATCTGAAAGGCGTCGTGGTGCTCGGTGGTCTTCTGGTGTCGGCGTGCGACGGCATGGAAGTCGGCTCGGTGCCGCAATGCAGCGTGCTGCAGCCGAACTGCTCGTGGCCCGGACCCGCTTCCGCGTCCGCGTCTCCCGCCACCGCGGTGTCTTTGTCTCCGGCCGATGAAGCGGCCTCGCGCGCGCCCGCTGCCGCGAGCTCGATCGATGACGGCGCGCTGACGAATCAGTGATCGGCCAGCCCCCCGCGCGGCTCGCGCCGCGCGGGGTCGCCGAACTCAAGAATGCGCAGACGCGCCGGAAGCGGCGGCAGTGGCCGGCGCCGTGGGGACGGCCGCCGGCGAGGGGGAGAGAGGGGTGGCGGAAGGCGCTGCGCTTTTCCGCCCTACGGGGTCGAGGCCTTACGGACGGGCCGAGCACAGCACCTTGCTCGCGCCCTTGCAGTCGGTCGCCTGGACCTCGACCGCGCCGTTCTTGAGGTGGACCGAGAGGTCGAACTTCGCGAGCAGCCACCGCCTTCTGCGGGCCGAGGACCACCTTGATCGCGACCTGCCGCGCGATCGAGGGGGTGGCGTTCTTTGGCGCCAGGCTCTTGGCGTTGAGGTTCGTCATCACGTAGGCGTGTCGCCGTTCTGGAGGTAGTCGACGATTTCGCCGGCAATGTCTGGCGCTCGTACGCCTTGATGAACTTGGTCGTCAACGCATCGTTGGTCGCCTTCAGGACGGCCTTCTGCATGTCGGCAATCCGCGCTGGGCGCTCGTCGCCTGCGACAAGTTCGAGATCGTCTTGGTCGTCGGGAATTTGTAGAGCAGCGCCATGGCTTGTTCCTTCCTGTCCTCGATGCGGCGCATCCGCCGACCGTGGGGAGGACGCTAGAGGAGACGCGCCGGGCCGGCAGTGAGAGCGGTCACACTCGGGCCGGGCGGAGGATGAGGCTCAGCTCCCCCCGTCGAGCGACAGGACCGACCAATCCTCGGACATCGCGCGGTAGAGGCATTCGGCGATCCAGTAATTGCCGTAGGGCATGACATCTTCCTGCGGGAAGCGGCCGAGGCGGGGCTTGCCGGGCTCGACATGCCGCATGCGGCCCCAGCTGCCGTGCAGCAGGACGCCGCCTGACGTGAGGAAGTTCGAGATCAGCGCCTGGAGGGTCTCGCGGGCGACATGGCGATAGCGCTCGGCCCGGTCGGGCAGAAAGCGTGCGAGGCGCAGCAGGACGGAGGTCGCGATGGCGGCGGCGCAGGAATCGTAGGGCAGCCGATCGCGCTCCGGGTCGTCGTAGTCGTAGCGCGGGACCCAGCCGTGCGGCGCGTGGCCGACATACCAATCCGCCGCCGATCGCGCGGCGTCGAGATAGCGCTTCTGGCGGCTGGCCTCGTAGGCGTGGGAGAAGCCCAGCATGGCCCAGGCCTGGCCGCGCGCCCAGACGCTGTCGTTGCTCCAGCCCTGCAGGCTGAAGAGGCCGGTGACGGCGCGGCTCTGCGGATCGAGCGCAGCGGCATGGCAGCTCGAGCCGTCGGCGCGGATGAGGCCGATCTCGAGCACGGTGTCGAGGTGGCGGTAGGCGAGAGCGCCGCGCGCGGGCTCGCCTTGCGAGGCCCACAGCATCGAGGGGAGGTTGAGGCCGGTGTCGATGACGATGCGGTCGGCCCCGGCGATCTGCAGAAACGCCTGGGCCTTGCGGTCGAAGATGTTGGCGAAATTGTCGCCGCCCGCGAGGGCCCAGTCCTTCAAGGCGTCGCGCCCGGTGATCCGATGGCCGAGGGTCAGCGCGTAATACATGTCGATGCCGGTGGAGGAGAACACCGTCGGATGCGTGGCGAGGTCGGGGCCGATCCGCTCGCAGAGACGCATCGCGGCGTCGGCGTAACGCTGCTCCCGCGTCAGGAGATGGAGGAGCCAGAGACGGCCGGCGAGAAATCCCACCCACTGGAAGTCGGCCCAGCTGTCCCAGACATAGGCGGCGTCCCAGCCATATCCGCCGGTCATGTAGTTGAAGCGCGGGACCCCGGGGTTCCGCTTCATGTCGTCGCAAACGGCATCGGCCCCGGTGCAGAGATGGCGCAGCGCCCGCTCGAGCGCTCGCGTGTAATCCTGGTCCATTCGGTTCCTCGGCAAGGCTGGGGCCGGCGTTTCCCGGCGTAAGGCATCAACCTTGACTCGTCCTGGCCGTGCTTGTCACCGCCATCCACGTCGGTCCTTGCGGTGCGGCGGCCCGGCGCGGTTTCGCCGAACTGTCATAGAGCTGCGATAGGGTCCCCGGGCGACCAGAGCGTGATCCGATTGGAGAGAATCGGATCACGCTCTGGTTTCCTTGATTTGGTCGCATTTTCGACGGTGAACCGGCACCCACTTCACCTGAAAATGCTCTGGGGGAGCCTTATCGCCATGACGACGCCGGACAGCGAACTCGATCTCGACCTCAGCCGCCGCAAGCTGCTCGCCGCCGCGGGGATCGCCGGCGGCGCCGTGGTGGCGGCGTCGCTGGTCGGCAGCGGCGCGGCGGAGGCCGCACCCGCCGCGCGCCCGGCGGCCGATCCGGTGGCGACGCCGCCGGTCGCCGGCCTGCATCTGCAGTTCGGCGCCGATGCGTCGTCGGAGATGGTGGTGTCCTGGCACACGCTGCAGCCGGTGCAGCAATCCCGCGCGTCATGCTCGGGCGGCTCGACGGCAGGCTCGAGCAGACCGTCGCGGCCAAGGCGGTCAGCTACACCGACGCGCAAGTCGAAGCAGACCGTCTACGCCTATCACGCGAAGATCGGCAGGCTGCAGCCCGACACGGCCTATCTCTACGCGCGCGCTGCACGACGGCGCCGAGCCGGAGTTCGGCGACGTTCCGCACCGCGCCGCGCGGGCGCGCGCGCCTTCACCTTCACCAGCTTCGGCGACCAGGGCACGCCGACCCTGGGCAAGCAATTCGAGCCGCCGGCGGGCGTGACGCTCGCCAACGCCGCCGTTCGTCAACGACAATCTCGGCTCGCCGGCGGCGGCCGACACGACGCTCGGCGTCGAGCGGCTGCAGCCGCTGTTCCACCTGTTCAACGGCGATCTCTGCTACGCCAATCTCGCCGAGGACCGGGTGCGCACCTGGTGGGATTTCTGGGAGAACAACAGCCGCAGCGCCCGCAACCGCCCGTGGATGCCGTCGGCCGGCAACCACGAGAACGAGCTCGGCAACGGGCCGATCGGCTATCAGGCCTACCAGACCTATTTCGCGGTGCCGGACGGCGGCCGGCCAGACCGATGTGACGCGCGGGCTCTGGTACGCCTTCACCGCCGGCTCGGTGCGCGTGATCAGCATCGCCAACGACGACATCTGCTACCAGGACGGCGGCAACTCCTACGTCCGCGGCTATTCCGAGCGGCGCGCAGAAGGCCTGGCTCGAGAAGGAGCTGGCCGCGGCGCGCGACGACCGCGACATCGACTGGATCGTCGTGTGCATGCACCAGGTCGCGATCTCGACCGCCGACAAGTTCAACGGCGCCGATCTCGGCATCCGCCAGGAATGGGTGCCGCTGTTCGACAAGTACGGCGTCGACCTGGTGGTGTGCGGCCACGAGCACCACTACGAGCGCTCGCACCCGATCCGCGGCGCGCGAGGCGAACGCGACGCTGACGCCGATGCCCGTCGGCGACCGCGACCGACGTCATCGACACCACCAAGGGCACGGTGCACATGGTGATCGGCGGCGGCGGCACCTCGGCGCCGTCGAACCACGCTGTTCTTCGACCCGCCGGCCTGCCGGGTGATCACCGCGGTCGGCGAGCGCCGACCCGAAGACCGGCAAGCGCCCGCCGGTCTACGTGAAGGAGCACGGCGCCGTGGTCGGCGGTCCGCAACGCCGCGCATGCCTACGGCTTCGCCGCCTTCGCCGTCGATCCGGGCACGCAGCCCGGCGAGCTCGACCACGATCAAGGTCACCTACTACGACGTGATCGGGCCGGACGGGCAGCTTGCGCGCCGTTCGAGACCTTCACGCTGCGCCGGCCGCGCCGGGACGGGTAACGACGAAACCTGGAACGCTTCCCTCGCCCGCCACCCCCGGGCTTGACGCAGGGGTGACGGGGAGTGGGTGAGCGTCGTGTCCGGAGGCGCGGCGGAATGCGCGGCGCTTTTCCGCCCTACCGGGCCGCTATCAGCTCGCGCAGCGGCGACGGGCGTCGGTCTTGGGAGCGTCGGTGCCGGAGGCATCGGCGCGGAGGGCTCAGCCACCGCAGCGGCAGGCGCCGCCGCCGGGGCCGCCCTGGTCGGTAGCGGCCTGCTGGGAGCGGCGTCGAGGTTGAAAGGTAGCGCGGGTCGAACGTCGAGCTGGCCGGTCGAGGCCAGGCCGTTCGCGCGCTGGAAGTTGCGCACCGCCGTGCTCGTCGCCGGGCCCCATTGCCGATCGACGTCGTCGCGGACGTAGAGCCCTGCTCGCGCAGGCGCTGCTGCGCGCGGAACACGAGATCGGCCTGGGCCGTCCGGCTCGCAGGCGGGGCCGACGCGGTCCGCCAGACCCGGTCGAACCGTTCGCCAGGCAGGCGATGCCCTCGACCTGCTGCTGGCGGCCGTCGATCACCGTGTCGCTCACCACTGGCGGCAGGTCCTGGACTCGGCTGCCGCCGGGGCCGCGCAGCAGCGGCGCGCGGCGCGCTTCTCGCGCCCTGCGGCGCGGCAGCGGCGCGCGGCGCGGCGGCGGCGCGTGGCGCCGGGTGGTCGCAGCCCTCCACTTGCCGGCCGGCATAGCCGCCGGCGAGCGCCCCGCCGACGACGCCGAGCCCGGTCATCACGCCCTCTACCCGAGCCGCTGCCGAACTGGTTGCCGACGAGCCCGCCGAGGGCGCCGCCGGCGGCGCTGCCGATGAGATTGCCCTTCGAGGTGCTGAGCACCCCGCCGCAGCCCTGAGCCGCGGCGCTCGCCGCCATGGAGAAAAGCGGCGCCCAGCACCGCGGCGCTGTCATCTTGAGCACTTCATGAACGCCTCTTGCTTCCTTTTCCGATCGCCCGTGCCGGTCGCCGACGGTTGCCGCACAACCGATGGGCGATAGCGAGAACAGGCTAGCCGGGCGGCATGTTCCGACAAGAATCAAAGAAGAGGCATCGTGGTACCTCGATCGCTCATGGTCCCGAAGAGCGGCACGCTGGGGAATAGGCGTGTCGCGAAACGGATAGGGGCCGAGCACCCCCGCCTAGTTTTCGCCGCAATCGAATTTCCAACCCGGGGAACGCCGCGATGTCGCGAGCGCTCCTTCCTGGAAAGGAGCGGCGATCATGAGCGGTATTCGACGGCGACAAGCTGAGCAATCCTGGTCGGAAAGATGCTGGGCGATCTCGGCGGCGCGTTCAGCGTGCCGACGGCCCGCATCGGCTTCCGGCTCGGCCTGTTCGACGCGCTGCATCGCGACGGCCCGGCGACGCGTCCGAACTCGCCGAGCGGACCGGGCTGGCCGAACGCTACGTGCGCGAATGGGCGCTCGCGCAGGCCGCCAACGGCTACATCGCCTTTGACGCAGCGAGCAGACGCTTCAGCCTGACGCCGGAGCAGGCGATGGTCTTCGCGGTCAAGGACAGCCCGGTCTATCTCGAGGGCGCATTCGATCTCGCCGCGGCCATGGTCGAGGGCCAGCCCAAGGTCGAGGCGGCCTTCAGCACCGGCGACGGCGTCGCCTGGGGCGAAAGCTCGCGGCTGCCTGTTCTGCGCCGTCGGCGCATTCTTCCGGCCGGGCTACGTCAACAACATCGTCCAGTCCTGGCTTCCCGCGCTGGAAGGCGTGCCGCCGAAGCTCGAAGACGGCGTCAGGGTGGCGGATATCGGCTGCGGCGTCGGCTTCTCGACGCTGTTGATGGCGAAGGCGTTCCCGAAGAGCACATTCGTCGGCTACGACTTCCACGCGCCCTCGATCGAACAGGCAAACGCGCACGCCAGGGCGCATGGCCTTGCCGATCGCGTCCGCTTCGTGACGGCGCCGCGCCAAGGACATTGCCGAACGCGACTTCGATCTGGTCACCATGTTCGACTGCCTGCACGACATGGGCGATCCGCGCGGCTGCGCGAGGCACGTGCGAGGCATCCTGAAGCCGGACGGCACCTGGATGATCGTCGAGCCGATCGCCGCCGACAATCCCGCCGACAATGTCGGCAATCCGGTCAGCCGCCTCTACTACAACGCCTCGACGATGATCTGCGTACCGACCTCGCTTGCGCAGGAGGTCGGCGAAGCGCTCGGCGCACAGGCGGGCGAGGCAAAGCTGACCGAGGTGTTGAGCGAGGCGGGGTTCCGCCCGCGTCCGGCGCGCGACCGAGGGCCCGTTCAACATGGTTCTCGAAGCGCGGCCGTAACAGCCGGCATCAACTGGGCGTCGGAACGAGCGAGAGTGGGGCTGCGCGCCCACTCTTTCGGCGTTTCTCAGGCCGATCACGCTGTCGGGCACGCTGCGGGTTCACGATCGACAGCTTCTTCGATGTGCTCGTCGATCTGACGCTGGACACGCCGGTATCGCTGCATGCGACGCGCGGCCCGATCGAGGCGGTGGCCGGGGTGGCCGTGGCCGAGCCGCGTCCCTGACGATGCTCGCGACAACTGGCTGGCGGCGCGGCGGCGCCGCGCGTAGCCCCGCTACGGCTTCGAGTGCGGCTGCGGCGAGGCGGTATCGGAGACCGGCGTCGAAACGCGGTCCCGGCTCCACGGCAACTCGCCCTTCAAGGCGATGGTGACGCAGCCCACCGCCGCCAGCAGGAAGCAGATCAGCAACAGCGTGGTCCGGGAGCCGACGATCTTGCTGCGGCGCCCGTCGCGGCGGGGCAGCGCCATGGCCCGCCGCTCCGGCAGGAGCGCTACCAGGCGGGCGGCGATGCTCTTCGCGTCCGCGGCGCCCGAAATCCCGCCCGGCAGCCGGGCGATCATCGGCGCCAAGGTCGACGCCGCCAAGCCCTGCGGCAGGGCCGACAACTGCGCCGCCTGCTCCCACGGGTCGATGCCAAGCCGCGTCAGCGCCGACATCACGCTGAGCGGCATGCCGTTCTCTTCATTGCCGATCGGGGCAAAGAGAAAATCGTTGAACTCGGAGTTAATAAGCGAGAAGGCCGGCCGCAATGTCACGTCAACCCACGCCTCCCTGACATGTCGCGCGGCATAGTAAGTGAGATCTATTTCCGGGTTTACAATGAATATCCGGGAAGATTGCAAATATTCGCGAAGATTGCGTGAACAGGAACGATAATCCGCCATCGACGCGAACCGACCGCCACAGCAGGCCCGGCACCGTTGGCGCCGCCGTCGATGCGTGTCAGTAAGACCCCGATGCCGCGCTAGTTGAAAAAACCAACCCAGAGCAAGACCGGCGCGACCAGCATTCCGAGACCGAACACGACCAAGGCGCCCTTATAGCTCATCATCGCATCCTCCGATAACAAGGACCCGGCGCCGTCACGCGAGCGCGTGCGGTGGCGTCATGCGGTTTGCCAGTCCGAGCCCGGAATCCGGCTGATCGATCATTGCGCGCAGGGTCGTGCGAGCACGTGAGATCCGCGACTGGATCGTGCCCATGGGCACGCCCAGCGTCGCGGCAACCTCCTGGTATTTGAGCCCGCGAACGGCGTGCAGGAGCAGCGCTTGCCGCTGCCCGACGGGCAGGCGGCCGATGGCGCGGCGGACCTCGCGAAGCTCGATGGGCGCCGTCTGGGTCTCGGCGCGCCCGATTGTGAAGAGCTCTTCCTCCTGAAGCATCACCGGAGTGCGGAAGTGTTGCCGCGCGGTGTTCACGTACTCGTTGTGCATGATCGCCACGAGCCAGCCGCGCAGGTTGGTGTTCCTGACGAAGAGATGCGCCTTCTGAAGGGCGCGAAGGACGGTGTCCTGGACGAGGTCGTCGGCGCGCGACGGGTCGTGCGTCAGGCTGCTGCGCGTAACGGTTCAGGCGGGGAAGATGGGGTAGGAAATCGAGTGCGGCTGCGGTCATGGGGTCACCTCGTCATGTGCATCGCAGGCACCTTAGCGGGTGATCGAGCCGGTGCTCAGGATCGGAAACTACTCATGGAACCGATCGCTGGCGAAACCGCGCCCGGCATGGGCGCCGCACCTGCGCCACAGCGGGAAATTACGGCGAGACGGTCTCGTCCGTGACGCTGACCGCAACGTCCATGCCGCGCGCGGCCGCGCTCGATCCGATGAAGCTGCCCCAGAGCGGCAGGGCTTGCGCCGGATCCCAGGCGACGGCGACGCGGATGAGATTGCGGTTGCCGATGATGCTGTTCGTCGGGTCGAAATCGACCCAGCCGGCGCATCGCGGAGAGCCGATCGTCTCGCAGTAGCGGCTGCCCAGGAGATAGACCAGGCATTCCTCGGGCAGTTGCTCGACGGCGTGCTGCTGCGCCGAGAGCGCCAGAGCATCGGGCTCGCCGCTGTCCCGCAGCCGCGCATCGGCGGTCAGCCGGAGCTGGCCTTTGGGCGCAACGATGCGCAGTGCACCAATTGCCGAAGCCGTCGCGGTACGACGTCATCGGCACCGGCGGATCGGCGGTGAGGTGATCGGGAATGACGATGTCCGACACGCGCGTGTAGTGGATGCTCAGCATCAAGATCATCGGCGTCGGCTGCGGACAATCGTAGATCAATTCATAGCCGGCGCGGATTTGCATTCTGGACCTGTCCTACGCCGTCGTGCGGCGTGTCCGCGAGCTTTGGAAGAGGCGGCAGCGACACTTCGGGACGTCAGACCGACAATTTCGCGAAATCGTCGAGCACGGCGGCGATGAGCTGCTGGTGGCGGGCGTTCTGCGCGTCCTGCGTTGCGGCAAAGAGCTGGAGGAGATAGCGCGCCTTCACCGCTGCCTCGGGCCAGCTCGCCGCAGGGGCCGCGAGGAGAGACGCCTCGAACTCCGCCTGACGCTGGCGCAAGGCCGCTTGATCGACCTTGACCTCGCTGTGCCGGCGGCGGATCTCGGTAGCCTTCTGGGCCGCCATGCCGCGGTGCTCGTCGAGGTCGAGAGGATCGTCGGTCATCGCGCGTCTCCTCCTGGTTCCGATGCCGTCGCCGCTCCCGCGAGGCGCCGCCGCCGATGCGGCGCCTACTTCACGACGAGGTCGTTGCGGACCGAGCGGACGCCGTCGACCTTGGCGGCGACCATGCCGGCCTTGTCCTTGGCATCGCTCGTGTCGACGAAGCCGCTGAGCTGAACCACGTCCTTGTAGGTCTCGACCGTGATCTGCAGCTCGTGGAGGCCCGGCTCGGCGAGCACCGCCGATTTCACCGTCGTCGTGATCGTCGCGTCGTCGACATATTGGCCGGTGCTTTCGGTCGTCCGTGTCGAAGACGCGCAGCCGGCCATCGCCGCCGCCAATGCGAGGGCGATGAACGGGCCGGCCCAGATCGTGTTTTTCACGGTGGCGTCCTTGGTTGAATGGCGAGCCTCAGGATCGGCACGGGCCGGTGGCTCGCGCCGTCGAGCGACAGCGACCTGAAGCCGCTCGCCGGATGCAATGTTCTGACTATCGAGCGCGGCAATCGCGAGAGGTCGGACGAGCGCGCGATCCGATTAGATAGAATCGGATCGCGCGCTCGTTTCCTTGATTTAGTCTAGTAGTCCATCTCGCCGGCGTCGCCGCCCGAGTCGGCCGCGGCCTTCTCCGGCCGGTCGGCGATCATCGCTTCGGTGGTGATGAGAAGCGCCGCGACCGAGGCGGCATCTTGCAGCGCCAGGCGGACGACCTTGGTCGGGTCGATGATGCCGGCCTTGACCATGTCGATATAGTCGCCCGATTGCGGCGTCGAAACCGTAATCGGCGTCACTCCTGCTCGAGCAGCTTGCCGACGACGATCGAGCCGTCTTCGCCGGCGTTCTCGACGATCTGCCGGGCCGGGGCCTGCAACGCGCGGCGCACGATGTCGATGCCGACCTTCTGGTCGTTGTTCTCGGGCTTCAATCTGGCGAGGACCTTGATGCCATAGAGAAGAGCCGCGCCGCCGCCGGTGACGACGCCTTCCTCGACGGCGGCACGGGTCGCGTGCATCGCGTCGTCGACGCGGTCCTTGCGCTCCTTCACTTCGATCTCGGTGGCGCCGCCGACGCGAATGACGGCGACACCGCCGGCGAGCTTGGCCAGCCGCTCCTGCAGCTTTTCCTTGTCGTAGTCCGAGGTCGTTTCCTCGATCTGCGCTCGGATCTGCGCGACGCGGGCCTGCGATGTCCTTCTTCTTGCCGGCGCCGTCGATGATCGTCGTGCTCTCCTTGTCGATGCGCACCTTCTTGCGAGGTGCCGAGCATGTCGAGCGTGACGTTTTCGAGCTTGATGCCGAGATCTTCGCGAGATGACCTGGCCGCCGGTCAGGATGGCGATGTCCTCGAGCATCGCCTTGCGGCGATCGCCGAAGCCGGGCGCCTTTACCGCGGCGACCTTCAAACCGCCGCGCAGCTTGTTGACGACGAGGGTCGCCAAGGCCTCGCCTTCGATGTCCTCGGCGACGATGAGCAGCGGCTTGCGCGCTCTGCGCCACCGCCTCGAGCACCGGCAGCATCGGCTGCAGGCCCGACAGCTTCTTCTCGTGGAGCAGGATGTACGGATCCTCGAGCTCGACGAGCATCTTGTCGGCGTTGGTCACGAAATACGGCGAAAGATAGCCACGGTCGAACTGCATGCCCTCGACGACGTCGAGCTCGGTCTCGAGGCTCTTCGCCTCCTCGACGGTGATCACGCCCTCGTTGCCGACCTTCTGCATGGCCTTGGCGATCATCTCGCCGATCTCGCGGTCGCCGTTGGCGGAGATGGTGCCGACCTGGGCGATCTCGGCATTGGTCGAGACATTCTTCGAGCGCTTCTTGACGTCGTCGACGACCGCTTCGACGGCCAGGTCGATGCCGCGCTTCAAATCCATCGGGTTCATGCCGGCGGCGACCGCCTTGCAGCCTTCGCGGACGATCGCCTGGGCGAGCACGGTCGCCGTGGTGGTGCCGTCGCCGGCAAGGTCGCTGGTTTTGCGAGGCGACCTCCTTGACCATCTGGGCGCCCATGTTCTCGAACTTGTCCGAGAGCTCGATCTCCTTGGCGACGGTGACGCCGTCCTTGGTGATGCGCGGCGCGCCGTACGATTTGTCGAGAACGACGTTGCGGCCCTTCGGGCCCAGCGTCACCTTCACCGCATTGGCGAGAATGTCGACGCCGCGCAGCATCCGCGCGCGTGCATCGCCATGAAATTTCACGTCTTTTGCAGCCATTATCCTTCTCCTGAAATTGTCGTTATGCGGCTTTCTTCTTGGCGGCGGTCTTGCCGACGATCACGCCCATGATGTCGAACTCCTTCATGACCAGCAGCTCCTCGCCGTCGATCTTGATCTCGGTGCCCGACCATTTGCCGAACAGCACGCGGTCGCCGGCGTTGACATCGAGCGGACGCACCTTGCCGTTCTCGTCGCGCGCGCCGGGGCCGACGGCGACGACCTCGCCCTCCATGGGCTTTTCCTTGACCGTATCGGGGATGATGATGCCGCCGGCGGTCTTCGCGTCCTGCTCGAGGCGGCGGATCAGGACACGGTCCTGCAATGGCCGGAACTTCATTAAAAATCTCCCTGTCAAGATATTCCACTACCGGGAGATCAATGGCGCATTGTCTGAATACGACATCAATATTTCTCGGGGGCATCATAGATGGAGATGATCTTATGATTTAACAATGTAATTATTGAGTTTTATTTTTTTATCTCCGTGTAAAAGAGGGGCGAATTACAATCGATAACGCCTACCAAATCTTGCAGCCTCGGTCGCCGCCGCAGCCGGCGCGCGAACGAGCGAGTTCCCGTCCGGCTCCTCCGCCTATGGCGTCGACGGTGGTGAGGCGGTATCGGAGACCGGCCCTGAAACATGGTCCCTGTTCCACGGCAACTCGCCATTCATGGCGATGGTGACGAACCCGACCGCCGCCAATAAAAGGCAGATCAGCAAGAGGGTGGCCTGGGTGCTGACGACCTTGTCGCGGCGACCGTCGAGGCTGGACGGCACGACCGCCCGCCGCCTCGGCAGGAGCGCCACCAGGCGGGCGGCAATGCTCTCGGCACCGGAACCTCCCCAAAGCCCGCCCGGCAGCCGAGCGATTATCGGCGCCAAGGTCGAGGCCGCCAGGGCCTGCGGCAGCGCCGATAAGCGCGCGGCCTGTTCCCACGGGTCGATGCCGAGCCGCGTCAGCGCCGAGATCACGCTGAGCGGCATGCCGTTTTCCTCATCGCCGATCGGCGCATAGAGAAAATCGTTGAACTCGGAGTTTATGTGCGAGAAGGCCGGCCGCATGGTCATGAGGCGGCCGGCGGCGTTGCGGGCGGCATGGCCGCAGGCGGCTTGAGGCACGTGTTGATGAAGCCGGCGCGTGCGTCTCCCACGAGCGTTTGCTCGGCCGCTTTGGCCTTGCACGCCACCATCTTCTGCTGCGCCGCGTTGAGATTGCCCGCGCCGATCTTCCGGCTGAGGCAGGTGCGCATGAAGCTGTCGCGGGCATCGCCATCGATGCCCTTCGATGCCGCATCGGCGTTGCACGAGCGGATATGCTCCTGCTGACCCGTCGGATCCGCGCCATCCGCCGAGGCCCCGCTCGGTGTCGGGGCCTGGCTCTGGGCGCGGGCCGCCGGTACGGTGCAGGCCATCAACGCGGCGAGAATGCCGGCCGAGACGTATACCAAGCGCATCATCTTTCCCCTTCGCCAGGACGGAGACACAGATAGGCCCCGCTCTTGGTGGCGCCGTACCAGCGTTCGCCCTTGATGTCGTAGAAATGCCGGGCGGCGTCGGTCCAGACGACGTCGTCGCCAGGACGATGCTGCTGAGCCTGCTGCTCGAACGTGAAGAGCACCGGCTCGGCGACACAGCCGACCGCGGGGCGATGCGACGGCCATCAGCACCGCGAGCGGCAGGATCGGGACGATCCGCATGGCACGGCTCGCCTCGATTTGCCCGCCTCGATTTGCCCACCTAGATTTGCCCACCGAGATTCGCCCCGTCTAGATTCGCCCGCCTAGATTCGCCCGCCTAGATTCGCCCCATCGCCAGCAGCACGACCACGATGATGAGGAGGATGCCGAGGCCGCCGCTCGGGAAGTAGCCCCAATTCGCGCTGTGAGACCAGCTCGGGAACGCCCCCACCATGAACAGGACGAGGACGATCAGTAGAATTGTGCCGATGCTCATATCGATCTCCTGACGATTGGTGCTTTCGGCGTGACGTCGGTGACGACGTAGCCGTTATGCTCGAGACGGGCCTTCAGCGCCGGGATCTGCTCGGCATCGAAGGCCAGCGTGAGGCCGGCCAGGGCCGGATTTCGCGGGTCGACGTAGTGGATCGTGTAGATCACTTCGACCTCGTGTGACCGGAAGAGCTCGTGTAACCGGAATGAGCTGGGACGATCCGCCCCAACCGACGCGCGATCCGCCGGTCTCGGGCG
>CAVSUX010000002.1:0-383216 GCA_963731145.1 uncultured Alphaproteobacteria bacterium
GTCGCTTTCGAGGTTGAGCGCCATGCCGCGCGCGCCGTTCTCGAATTCGACCATCTCGCCGGCCTGGACCTTGTCGAGACCGTAGGCGCGCGCGATGCCGTCGCCGACGCTCAAGACCTGTCCGACCTCGGTGACCTGCGCCTCAGCGCCGAAGTTGGCGATCTGAGTCTTGAGGATCGAGGAAATTTCTGCGGCGCGGATATCCATCAGCCGACCTCTTTCATGGCAAGGCGAATTGCGTTGAGTTTGGTTTTCAGCGAGCCGTCGACCATGCGCGAACCGAGTTTGACGATTAAGCCGCCGATGATCGACGGATCGACCTTCGTGTCGAGATCGACCTCCCGGCCGCCGGAAGACGCGCGCAGCGACTCTTTGAGCGAAGCGACGTTCGCATCGGTGAGGGGGGCGGCGCTGGTGACTTCGGCCCGCGTCACGCCGCGAGACCTGTCATAAAGCTTGCGGTAATCCGCAATCATTTCGCGGACGAAGTAGAGCCGGCGCTTCGTCGCCACGAGCTTAAAGGAAATTCGCGGCCACGCCGCCAATTCCCGCCTGCGAGAGGATGGCGTCGAGGGCCTTCAGTTGCTCGGCGGCCGAAAAAATCGGGCTCCGCACCATCCGTTCCAGGTCAGGGCTTTCGGTGATGAGAGCGTCGAATCTCGCCAGCGCGTCCGCGACGGCTTCGCCCTCGCGTTGATCCTGGGCGAGCGAAAACAGGGCGGACGCGTAACGTCCGGCTACGCCGGAAACAACCGTGTCTTCCTCTGCCACGCCGCCACCTCGGATGACGATTAAAGTTCAGCCGCGCCGCCTCCCCGAAGGCTCCGCGAACCCCGGAAATTTTGACGATTCCGCGCTCAAAACTGAGCGCTCGGCCGTAGCCTGCCCGAAAGGCTGGGTTGCCTAACATAGGCGTTTTGCGGGCGCAACCCGCCGTGAGCGCGCGGCGCATCGTCTCACACGTGCGTCAAATGGCGACGCGAACAGCCGTTGGCTCGGCGGCGCGAAGCCCCTAAGCGCGCTTCAAATCGCGTTCGGTTTCGCGCAAGGACTTCGCCAAGGCTGCCCCAGCCGTCGAACGCAGCGACGCGGCGAGCGCCTCGAGCGCGGCCTCCCGCGCGCGAGCCGCGCTTGAAGATAAGCCTGACCAGTCGCGACGCGCCGTCGCCGACAATCTTCAAGCCCGCGATCCCGGCGCCCGAGCGCCGCCAATCGGCGTAGGCGAGGAGGGGCGCGAGCGTCGCCCCCTGTCCGGCTGAGGCGAGATGACGCAACGTCTCGAGGCTCGTCCCGCGGACGTCCGCGCCGAGCGCGGTCCTCTCCGCCGCATTGCAGAGCGCCAACGCCTGATCGCGCAGACAATGACCCTCGGCCAGCAGGAGGAGGGTGCTCGGATCGATCTCCTCGACGCCGATCGAGGCGCGCCGCGCGCTTTTTCGTCCGACCGGAGAAGACGAGGAAGAAAGGTTCGTCGTAAAGCTCGATCGCCGCCAATTTGGCGTCTCGCGGGTCGGTCGCGATGACCGCTGCGTCGAGGGCGCCGTCACGCAAGCGCGCGAGAAGCCGATCGGTCAGGTCCTCCACCAGATAGAGGGGCGTGTGCGGCAGCGCCTGGGCGAGTCCCGGCAGGGCGATCGGCAGCAGGTAGGGCGCGACGGTCGTGATGACGCCGAGGCGCAGTTCGCCGGCGAAGGGATCGCGCGCCGCGTCAGCGGCGGCGGTCACGCCCGCCGCGGCGGCGAGCGTCGCGCGCGCCTGCGCCACGACCGTCGCCGCTCGGTCGCTGACGCGAGCGCCGCGGCCTTCGCGGTCGAACAGGCGAAGGCCGAGTTCGGCCTCGAGCTTGAGGATTTGACCGCTCAACGTCGGCTGACTGACGTTGCACGCCGCCGCCGCGCGGCCAAAATGGCCGTGGTCGGCGACCGCGACCACATATTCGAGGTCTCGGAGGTTCATAGTTCTAAAGATTGGCGGCGCCAATCGCTTGTCAAGAGACAATCGATTGGACCTATCGCTCTCACTGGCTTATCGAGACCGGACGAGATGGCAGTGACGCGGAAGCGCCATAGGCGGCGGCTATGGTCGTCCTCCATCAATCCGGATCTTCGACAGCGAGACGCTGAACACCATTGGAGGAAAGCATGACAGATGAAAGCAAGTGCCCGGTCGTGGGCCACGACAAGCCGGCAAGGAAGGCAAATACGCGGAAAAGTCCGACATGATGCGGGCGTTCGCGAACAGCGACTGGTGGCCGGAACAGCTGAATCTCAAGGGTCTGCAGCACGATTCGCCTCTCGTCGACCCGATGGGCGAGGAGTTCGACTACGTCAAGGAATTCGAGAGCCTCGACCTGAACGCCGTCATCAATGACCTCAAGGCCTTGATGACCGACTCGCAGGAGTGGTGGCCGGCCGACTTCGGCCATTACGGCCCGCTGTTCATCCGGATGGCGTGGCACAGCGCCGGCACGTATCGCATCCACGACGGCCGCGGCGGCGCCGGATACGGGCAGCAGCGCTTTGCGCCGCTCAACAGCTGGCCGGACAACGCGAGCCTCGACAAGGCGCGCCGCCTGTTGTGGCCGATCAAGCAGAAATACGGCCGCAAGATCTCATGGGCCGACCTCCTGATCCTCACCGGCAACGTCGCTCTCGAATTGATGGGCTTCAAGACGTTCGGTTTCGGCGGCGGCCGCAAGGACAGCTGGGAGCCCGACGATACCATCTACTGGGGTCCCGAAGGCGAGTGGCTGGCGGACAAGCGCTATTTCGGCGACCGCGAGCTGCAGCATCCGCTCGGCGCGGTGCAGATGGGCCTGATCTACGTCAATCCGGAAGGGCCGAACGGCAAGCCGGATCCGGTCGCGGCGGCGCGGGACATCCGCGAAACGTTCAAGCGCATGGCGATGAATGACGAAGAAACCGTCGCGCTGATCGCCGGCGGCCACACCTTCGGCAAGACCCACGGCGCCGCCGATGCGAAGGACAATGTCGGCCCCGAACCCGAGGGCGCGGCGATCGAGGAGCAGGGCCTCGGCTGGAAGAATAAATTCGGCACCGGCAAAGGCAATGACGCCATCACCAGCGGCATCGAGGTCATCTGGACCACGACGCCGACGAAATGGAGCAACAACTTCTTCGAGAACCTGTTCGGCTACGAATGGGAGCTGACCAAGAGCCCGGCGGGCGCCTTTCAGTGGACCCCGAAGGGCGGCGCGGGCGCCGGTACGGTTCCGGATCCGCACGACCCGTCGAAGCGCCGCTCGCCCACCATGCTGACGACCGACCTCGCCTTGCGGGTCGACCCGGCTTACGAGAAGATCTCGCGGCGTTTCTACGAGCATCCGGACGAGTTCGCGGACGCCTTCGCTCGCGCGTGGTTCAAGCTCACGCATCGCGACATGGGTCCGATCGTTCGCTACCTCGGCCCGCTCGTGCCGAAGGAGACGCTGATCTGGCAGGACCCGATTCCGGCCGTGAACCATCCGCTGGTCGGGGAGAAGGACATCGCCGATCTCAAGGCGAAAATCCTCGCGCTCCGGGCTCACGCGTTTCCGAGCTGGTCTCGACGGCCTGGGCGTCGGCGTCGATCTTCCGCGGCGGCGACAAGCGCGGCGGCGGCAACGGCGCGCGCATTCGGCTCGAGCCCCAGAAGGACTGGGACGTCAATCAGCCGGCGCAGCTGGCCAAGGTTCTCGAGAAGCTCGAAGAGATCCAGAAGGCGTTCAACGCTTCGGCGTCTGGCGGCAAGAAGGTCTCGCTTGCCGACCTGATCATTCTCGGCGGCGGCGCGGCGATCGAGAAGGCGGCGAAGGACGCCGGAGTGGATGTGAAGGTTCCCTTCACGCCGGGCCGCGATGGACGCGTCGCAGGATCAGACCGACGTCGAGTCCTTCGAACCGCTCGAGCCGACCGCCGACGGGTTCCGCAACTACATCCGCGGCAAGCAGCATGCTCAAGCCCGAGGAGCTGCTTGGTCGACCGGGCGCAATTGCTGACGCTGACGGCGCCGGAGATGACCGTTCTGGTCGGGGGCCTGCGCGTGCTCGGCGCCAATTCCGGCGGGTCCAAGCACGGCGTGTTCACCAAGCGCCCGGGCACGCTGACCAACGACTTCTTCGTCAACCTGCTCGACATGAGCACGGAATGGAAGCCGGCCGAAGGCTCGGAAGGCGTCTACGAGGGGCGCGACCGGAAGACGGGCGAGGTCAAGTGGACCGCGACCCGCGCCGATCTCATCTTCGGTTCGCACTCGCAGCTGCAGGGCGCTCGCCGAGGTCTATGGGTCGTCCGACGGGAAGGAGAAGTTCGTGAAGGACTTCGCCAAGGCGTGGGCCAAGGTGATGAACCTCGACCGCTTCGACCTCGTCTACAGCAAGGCGCCCCTCGCCATCGCGGCGGAGTAAGGGGCCACGCTGTTGGTCGGCAGAAGGAAAGGTTAGGAAGACCGCGCGGATTGGAATGTCTGCGCGGCCTTCTCTTTACGGGGTGTGGCAAGTTGGCAGGCCCGGGCCTCGTTCCCGAACTCGATGTGAGCGATCTGGGCCGATCGCTGGAGTTCTACGTCAATCTCATAGGCTTTGCGGTCCTCTATGTCCGCGAAGAGGAGCGATTCGCCTACCTCACCCTCGACGATGCGCACCTGATGCTGGAAGAAGCGGCGGGTCCTGGCCGGCGCTTTCGCCTTGCACCGCTCGAATATCCTTACGGTCGGGGCGTAAACTTCCAGATCACGGTGGCGGACGCGGCGACGCTCCATGACCGGGTTCTCGCGGCAGGATTTGTCCCACAAATGCCAATCGAGGAGCGCTGGTATCGTCGAGATCACCGCGAGATCGGGCTTCGGCAATTCGCGCTCGCCGACCCGGACGGCTATCTTCTGCGCTTTGCCACCAGAATCAGGCGGCCTTCGCTCAGTCCACCACGGCCGCGTCGCGGTTTCAGCCGCTGCATTTCGTGCGGGCCAGATTGGTCGCCTGATCGCCTTAGGCGGGAGGGGCCGCGTGGGACGGAGTCGCCTTTCGCCAAAGGGGCGCCAATGCCCGGCGCAACCGCCAATCTGTATTACATAATTGACATGTTTATAAGTCGCGCCACGCAGCCGCGCTGAGCCCGAAGCGCGCCGATTTGAGGCGCGGAACTAAAAGGGGTCCCAAGCCACTGAAAACATTAGGGGGCGCCGGTAAAATTGCGGCTACGCCAGGCGCGCCCTCGAGTTCGCTCTTCCGGACCCGTTCCCTTGCCCTTCGCGCCCTGCTAATGCGCGCCCCATGACCGCCCACCCGATCGAGAACATCCGCAACTTCGCGATCATCGCCCATATCGACCACGGCAAGTCCACGCTCGCCGACCGGCTCATCCAGCAGACCGGGCACGATGGCCGAGCGCGACATGGTCGAGCAGGTGCTCGATTCCATGGATATCGAGCGCGAGCGGGGCATCACCATCAAGGCGCAGACGGTGCGCCTCGAATACAAGGCTGAGGACGGCAAACCGTACATCCTCAACCTCATGGACACGCCCGGCCACGTCGACTTCGCCTATGAAGTGTCGCGGTCGCTCGCCGCATGCGAGGGCTCGCTCCTGGTGGTCGACGCGAGTCAGGGTGTCGAGGCGCAGACGCTGGCCAACGTCTATCACGCTCTCGACGCGGGCCATGAGATCGTGCCAGTTCTCAACAAGATCGACTTGCCCGCCGCCGAGCCGGACCGGATCAAGGAGCAGATCGAGGACGTGATCGGCCTGGACGCTTCCGACGCGGTGCCGATCTCGGCCAAGACCGGACTCAACATCGACCTTGTGCTCGAGGCGATCGTCAAGCGCCTGCCCCCGCCTAAAGGGGATGAGACCGCGCCTTTAAAGGCCCTCCTCGTCGACTCCTGGTACGACGCTTATCTCGGCGTGGTCGTGCTTCTTCGTGTGATCGACGGGACGCTCAAGAAGGGCTCGCGCATCCGCATGATGGCCGCGGACGCGGTTTACGAGGTCGACCGCATCGGCGTCTTTCGTCCGAAAATGGCGGAGATCGCCGAGCTTGGCCCGGGAGAGGTCGGCTACATTACCGCGCAGATCAAACAGGTTGCCGACACCCGGGTCGGCGACACGATCACCGACGAGCGGCGCCCCACGCATGAGGCGCTGCCGGGATTCAAACCCGCGCAGCCAGTCGTTTTCTGCGGCCTCTTCCCAACCGACGCCGCTGACTTCGAGGATTTGCGCGCCGCGATGGGCAAGCTCAGACTTAACGACGCGAGCTTCTCTTTTGAAATGGAGACGTCAGCGGCGCTCGGCTTCGGCTTTCGCTGCGGCTTCCTCGGCCTCCTCCATCTCGAAATCATCCAGGAGCGGCTCGAGCGCGAGTTCAATCTCGACCTTATCGCGACCGCCCCATCGGTCATCTACAAGATCGCGCTTACCGACAAGTCAGAGATCGAGTTGCACAATCCGGCCGACATGCCGGACGTGGTCAAGATCGCGGAGATCAAGGAACCTTGGATCAAGGCGACCATCCTCACCCCCGACGACTACCTCGGCGCAATTCTGAAACTCTGCCAGGATCGGCGCGGCGTGCAGATCGACCTCAATTACGTGGGAAAACGCGCGATGGTGGTTTACGAACTGCCGCTCAACGAGGTCGTATTCGACTTCTATGATCGCTTGAAGTCGATCTCCAAGGGCTATGCGTCGTTCGATTATCAGATCACCGACTATCGCGCCGGCGATCTGGTCAAGATGTCGATCCTGGTCAATGCCGAGCCGGTCGACGCGCTGTCCATGCTTGTCCACCGCGATCGCGCCGAAGCGCGCGGTCGGGCGATGGTCGAGAAGCTCAAGGACCTCATCCCGCCGCACATGTTCCAGATCCCGGTCCAGGCGGCGATTGGCGGCAAGATCATTGCTCGTGAGACGATCCGGGCTTTGCGCAAGGACGTCACGGCCAAGTGTTACGGCGGCGACGCGACGCGCAAACGCAAGCTCCTCGAGAAGCAGAAGGCCGGCAAGAAGAAGATGCGCCAGTTCGGCAAGGTGGACATCCCGCAGGAAGCCTTCATTGCGGCGCTGAAGATGGATTCGTAAGCTTCAGTCATGCGATCTTTGCCTCGGGGGCTAATGACCGCCGCCCGCGGGATTCGAATCGGGAGGAGCGTCAATGACTAACCGCGGAATTTTTGTCGCACTCAGCGCCGTCGCATTCATTCACTCGGTTGCGCAGGCGCAGACCATGCCGACCCACCGGATACCCGCTGCGCTCGCAGCCGAAGCTGCGAGCGAGACTGTCGCGGCCTGCGCGAAGCAGGGCTATCACGAGACGGCGCAGGTGGTCGACGCTGACGGCGTCGTTATCGCGACCCTCCGTGGCGACGTCGCCGGCGCACACACGCTCGATAGCGCCTACTACAAGGCCTACACGTCCGCGTCGTTCAAAAGCGACACGCTCGCGCTCGCCGCAAGAGCCAAAGGCGAGGATTCGATCGAGCCCCTTTCCAGGCTCCCCCATGTCATGTTTTTTGGCGGCGGCGTGCCGATCAAGCTGGGAGACGAGACGATCGGCGCGATTGGCGCCTCCGGCGCTCCCGGCGGCAAGCTGGACGACGCCTGCGCTCGCGCGGGGATCGACAAGATCAAGGATCGCCTGCAGTAGAGGAGCGTCCGGTAAGGGCTAGACGCATCCCGCGCCGCTGGATTCCTGCGCGGCCGCCGCAGTCCTGCGCGTCCGCCGCCAAGTCTGCAGGGGCCGATATCGAGCCGGCGCCGATCTCGTGAATCCGGAGGCTGAATGAAGCTGGGCTACAACACGTGGTCGATGCCGAACCTCACCTTTGATGAGGCCGTGCCTTACCTGGCCCGGCTCGGATTCGATTCGGTCGAGGTCACGGTGAGCGAAGGGTGGCGGACCGACGTTATGCTTATCGCGCCCGGCGAGGCGATGCGGTGGAAGGGGATCGCCGCCGACGTCGGCATCGCGATAACGAGCCTGACCGCCAATGTGCCGGTGCTCGTTGACGGCGAAACGTGGCGCGCGGCCCGTGATCGCTTGACACGGAGCCTCGCGCTGGCCGCTGAGCTTGGAGAGCCGGGCCAACGTATGGGCGTGAGCCTTACCGCCTCCGCGCCGCCGGATAGCCCGCAGTCGGCGCCTGTTTCCTCAGAAGACGCATGGCGAGACAATCGCGCACTCGTTATTGATCGCTTCTCGGAACTTGCCTCGATCGCTGCGCCGCTCTCCGTTCAGGTCGCGCTCGAGCCGCATTTTGCGACCGTCGTCTGCAACGCGCCCAGGGCTGCTGAGGTGCTCCAAGCGGTCGGCGATGAAGCGCTGGGGTTCAACCTCGACATCAGCCATTTTGCGGTTCAGGGTCTGCCGATCGCCGAAGCGGTGCGAGCGCTTGCGCCACGCGCCGTCGCCTGCGAGGTCAAGGACCATCGCGGCGTTGTCCCTGACTTCGAGTTTCTGATTCCCGGCGAAGGAGACTTCGACTACGCGACGTTCCTACGTGAGCTCAGCCGATCCGGTTACGCCGGCAGCGTTGCGGTCGAGATCAGCCTGTTCCGCCAACGCGTACCCGGCTACGATCCGTACGAGGCCGCAGCACGATCCTACGCGGTGCTGGCGAAAGCTTTCGAGGAAGCGGATCTTCCGAGGGCGAAAAGGGCGGCAGGAAAAATAAAATCATGATGCGAACAGCCGAACCAGCATTCGATCAAGCGAGGAGGGCAGGATGAGCGAATCACAGCATAAGTCTTACCGCGTCGGCGTCATCGGATTCGCCCACATGCATGTGAACGAACTCGTCGATCGCTTCGCCGCCACCGGCCGCTCGCCCATCGTCGCCTGCGCCGACACGATTTCGTCAACGCCCTCGCTGACCACCGTCGAAGGCAGTCGCCGCGCAAATCTCAAGCGGACCCTCGCGCTTGAAAACCGTCCGCGCTTCTATGACGATTATCGCAAGCTGCTCGCTACCGAACGACTCGATATCGTGATCCTTTGTCCCGAGAACGCCCGCCATGAAGAGATCACCAAGGCCGCGGCCGAACATGGCGTACACGTGCTCACGGAAAAGCCGATGTCGGCCAGCCTGAACGGTGCGCGGGCAATGGCGGATGGGGCGAAGAAGGCCGGCGTCAAGCTCGTGATCAACTGGCCGATCGTCTGGTCGCCCGCATTCCGGGGGCTCAAAAGGCTCGTACAAGAGAAAGCGATCGGCGATCTGTGGGAGCTCAAATGGCGCAATCCTGCCTCCCTTGGCCCACTGGCTCATGGCAGCCTGCACCCTGGCGACACGGTCATATCGGGGGCGGTTTCCGACGCGGAGAAAGGCTCCGAATGGTGGCATCAGTCGACGACCGGCGGCGGCGCCTTCTTGATTATTGCTGCTATGGCGCCTGTCTATCGGCTTGGCTGTTTTCCGATCCGCCGACCTCGGTGCTCGGCACGACAGTCAACCTGAAGAGCCCCTACGGCGACGCGGATGACAACGCCGCCATGATCGTCCGCTATCCGGCGGGGCTATCGATCCTCGAAGCAAGCTGGAGCACGGTTCACAATGGCGGCGCGCCGGTGCTCGCCCTCTACGGGACACAAGGAACCATCGCCATCGAAGACGGCGGCATTCTTGTCTATCGCGAACGGGGTTCGAAGCCGAGCCGGGTTGAGAGCGACGACGCGATGCCGCAAGGACGCGCCACCATTGCGGAGGAGATGATGCGGCATATCGAAACGGAAGAGCCGTTGCATCCGCTGCTTGATCTACCGCTCAATCTCGCGACGATGGCGATCCTCGACGCGGGGATTCGCTCGGCCCGATCCGGAAAAGCCGAGTCCGTCGAGCGGAATTGATAGCGGCGCTGCTTGGGAGGATGCGCGGATGACGCCGATTGGAATTGGAATGATAGGCTGCGGCGACATCGCGCGCGCGCGTTTCTTTCCAGTGATCGCCCGTTGCCCGGGTCTTGCGCTGCGCGGGCTGCACTCCCGGACTCCGGCCGTCTGTGAGCCGCTCGCGAAACAGTACGGCGGGACCGTCTACCCTGACCTCGACACCATGCTGCGGACGAGCGAAGTCGAAGCTGTCGTCATCGCGACCCCGCACCCTTCCCACGCTGATCTCGCGATCCTCGCGCTCGAGGCGGGGAAGCATGTGCTCTGCGAGAAACCGATGGCGACTTCCCTCCGCGACGCCGTCCGCATCGAACAGGCTGCGGCGCGATCGCAACAGGTGTTCATGGCGCTCCCTTTCGACCGCAGCCCCGCGATGGAGGAAGCGAAACGCCTCATCGATTTCGGCGCCATCGGCCGGGTGAGCATGGCCGACGCGGTCTTGGCGCATCGCGGCCCCAAGCATGCGCCGTGGTTCTTCGACGTGCAGAAGGCGCATTGGGGGGTGCTGGCCGATCTCGGCGTCTATATGATCAGCCAGCTGACCTACCTTTTTCGGGCCGGCGCACACGGTTCGGGGAAAGACCGGTACGATCTTCCCCGAGCGCCGCGATCACGAAGAGAGACCGATTGCAGCGACCGTGGACGACAACGCCGCCGCGGCGCTCGAACTCCCAATGGCGTCCTAGGAACGGTGCGCGTCAACTGGTGTTCCCCGTCCGACCACCGCAACGTCATCTGCCAGACGCGCATCCACGGAACGAGCGGAATGATGTTCATCAACCCTGCGTCGAAGCCGGACCGGCTCGTCGTCTTTTCTCCAGACCGTGAGATTTCTGCCGCCGCGCCCGGCGAGTACACCGGGATGACGAACTGCTACCGTCCGACACTGACGTCGCTCGACGACGATCTGGAGATCATGCGTACGTTCGAGACCGAGATACGACTCGGCAAAGGCAGCGGCAATCTTTCTCGGGCGCGGCACGTCATCGAAGTGATCGACAAGATCTATCTCTCATCCGCATCCGGGCGAGCCGAAGCGATCGAAAGCATCTCGGAGACAAGTTAATCTCGTTCGGCGACGTCTTACGAGGCGCCCATCGTTATCCGGTCGGCCTCCGCCCGATCCCCGTGGGACATCGGCAGCGAGATCGGCTGGCGGCGCGCCTCGGACAGGTAGACGCTCTTGATCACCTCCAGCGCCTGGTACGCCTGCAGGCCGGTGACGAGCGGTTCGCGGTCTTCGATGATCGCCAGCGCGAAATCGCGCAGTTGGTCCGAATGGAACGCCGGAAAGCCGGGCTTTCCGCCTTCGGCGGCCGCCCATGCCTTCACCGTCTCCGCCGGATCGAACGGCCACTGATCGGTGATCGCCTGGGTCAGCTCGGGTGTTTCCGACAGTCCGACAGTGTGACCAGCCGCGCCGTGGACCGCGATGCGGAAGCCGGGTCCCGTTTCGAACGAGTTGAACGTCGTGGTCACCGTGATGGTGGCGAGCGCGCCGTTGTCGAAGCTCACCACCGCGCAGGAGGAATCCTCGACGTCGATGTAGTCGCCGTGTTTGAGCGTCGCCCATCGGCCGTACACTTCGGTCGGCGCGCCCACCATCCACAGCAGCATGTCGATCATGTGGATCGCCTGGTTCATCAGGGCGCCGCCGCCCTCGCCCTTCCAGGTGCCGCGCCAGGCGTCGCGCGCGAAATAGGCGCGGTCGCGCCCCAACAGCGCGATGCATTCGGCAACCGTCACTCGGCCGATCTTGCCGTCTTCGATCGCTTTGTGCATGCGCAGCGCGGCCGGGAAAAACCGGCGTTGGAACACCCCGCCGAGCTTGACGCCGCGGGCCTTCGCGGTCTCGAGCAGGGTGTAGGCTTCCTCGAGCGAAGTCGTGATCGGCTTTTCGATGATCACGTGGACGCCGCGCTGCAGCGCCGCCATCGCCGGCGCGAAATGATGCTTGTGGTCGGTCGCGACCGTGATCGCGTCCACTTCACCGCGTCGAGCATTTCCTCGGCGGAAGCGAACGCGTGCGCGATGCCGTGCTTCGCCGCCGTCTCCCGCGCGCGGCCGATGTCGACGTCGCAGACCGCGACCAGCTCGGCTTCGTCCAGCAACGCCAATGCGTTGGCGTGGGTGTTGCCGATCCCGCCGCAGCCGACCAGCCCAAACCGAACTGTCTTTGTCATCCCTTTGCGCATCTCCCCCTGACGTCAGTCTGTTCAAAGCGCACGCGGCTGCTCCGCCAGCGCGCGCGAAAAGATTTCCGCACCGCGCTTTCTGGGGTCTGGATCGTCAGGCCACGTCCAGCGAGTCAGAACCACGCCTGTGACGAAAGACGCCTCGTCCGAAGCCAAGTACAACGCGGCGTTCGCGACATCTTCGGGCGGCCCCATCGCCCGATCGGGTAGTTGTCGCGAACGGATCGCGCCTCCTCTTCGTCGAGTTCGCTTGCCGCGCTCCGCGTAAAGATGGCCCCGGGGGCGATCGCGTTGGCGCGAATGCCCTTGGGGCCGTAGTCCAGCGCGATGTTTCGTGTGAGACCGTTGATCGCGGCCTTGCTCGCCGCATAAGGGGCCGAACTCGGGTTCGCGACCTCTGCATTCACGGATGAGATGTTGACGAAGACGCCGCCGCCCGCGTCGACCATGCGCGGGATGAAGGCGTGGCAGCCGGTCAAATAGACGGATTTGAGGTTCGTCCGCATCGTCTCGTCCCACTCGTCCTCGCGGACCTCGAGTATGGGGGCGAAGCGACCGATCGCCGCAACCGCTTGACAACGATATGCACGTAGGCCAAATTCTGCATCCGCGGTTTCCACGGTTTCATCCCATACGGCCCTGCGCCCGACGTCGCCGTGGACTACCGCGACGCGAGCTGCCGGAGTTCGCGCAGGAAGCGTGTCGTCGCCTCGAATGCCGGATTGTCGAAGCCGAGAAGGACGAGCGCGGCGCCCTCGCGTGCAAACGCCCGAGCAATCGCACTCCCAATTCCCGGGCCGATTCCGGTGATGACGGCCGTTTTGCCGGCGAGCCGATCCACCGGCTAAGTCCGGCTTCCTCAGGAAGCCGGCGCGGGCTCGGGCTGGCTCGCCGATGTCGCGACGCTCTCGCCTTCGATCCAAACACCCTCGAGTTCGAGCGTCTTCCGAAGTTGAACAAGCCCGGCGCGGGCGCCAGGCTCAACGCGGCCCAGATCGCGCCGCCCGAGATAATCCGCCTGCCGGGTCGAGGTCATTTCGACAACTTCCTCGAGGCTAAGCCCCAGCTGGACAAGGTTGCGGAAGGCGTCGAGCATCGTGATGGCGCTCCGGCCAACGTCGAGCCGTTCATCAGGGTGATGCGCTCGCCCTTCTTGATCACCTTGCGGCCGCCCCATTCGAACTCTCCGTCGGGCAGACCCGCCGCGGTCGCGTCCGTGATCGCGTAGAGACGCGGGACAGCCCTGCGCAGCCGCAAGCACGACACAGCGGATCGACGTGGATCATGTCGCAGATCATTTCGGCGTATTCGCGCTTTCGCCAGCGCGTAGGTCGCAATACCCGGAGCGCGATGCTCAACGCCCGTCATGGCGTTAAAGAGGTGGGTGAAACCGCAGCAACCCCATTTGAACGCGTGATCCGACTTCCTCCGCCGTCGCGACGGTGTGCCCTATCTGCACGCGGCAGCCGGCCCGCTCAGAGCCTCGATGACGCCGCGGCCGCCGGGGATTTCGGGCGCGACAGTCGCGACCGCGATCCGATATTGCCGCGCCCATCGCGCCGCGAGTTCCGGGTCGCCCTCCCGCATGAGGCTGACGTCCATCGCGCCCAGGCCGCTTTGGGTTGAGGAACGGGCCTTCGAGATGCGCGCCGACGACCACCGCTTCACCCGGGCCGCGGTTCGAGGCGATCGCTCGTGATCGCGGCGAGCGCGTGCTCGATCGCGGCCACCGGACCCGTCGCGGTGGTTGGCGCTATGGCCGTCGTGCCTTGGGAGGAATGGTAGCGTCGATGAAGGTACGGATGCCCGCTTCACCGCCATCCAGTCGGAGCCGCCACCGCCGTGGACATGAAGGTCGATGAAGCCGGGCGACAATGTAGGGCGCCTCGGCCTCGCGCCCTCGGGAAGAGCGCGCCCCTCGACCGCCTTGACGATAGGCCCGTCCAGGACGACGCGGCCCTTGACCCAACCCTTTGGCGTAAGGATCGAGCCTTCGAGCGATGCGTGTCTGGATTGGTCATGTATGCATGCTCCGCAGTTTCGCCGAAAAGCAGCACGCGCTCCTCACGGAGCCCGGCCGCTGGCGACAAGCCAGCAGCCGATCAACGCATCGCCCTTAGGCTCGAGAATTTCGTGGGCCGCCTTTCGGGCGAGGCGCGCGCGCAGCGGCGCGACAAGGCCGCCTGCCGCATAAAGCGGCGTAGCGTCATCCGAGATCACGCCGATGAGCGCTGCGAGATGCTCAATCGCGCGATCGCGTATCCGCACGGCTGCGGGATCGCCCGCGTCAGCCTGTGCAAGAACGTGAGGCGCGAGGGATGCGAGCTTGCTCGGCCCCAAATCGCGCATCCAGCCCGTTCGGACCGCTTCGATTCCGCCGATCGCTTTGTCCACTGCCCGGCTCAGGTCATCCGAAGCGACGACGCCGTCGAGCGCGGCGAAGAAATGCCGGAGCGCCCGCTGACCCATCCAGCTTCCGCTGCCGCGATCGCCCGCTATCCATCCCCACGCGTCGCGTTGGATGGATAAACCATTTGGATAGAGACGATGACCAGCGATGCCGGTGCCGATGATGAGAAGGCTGCAGGGCCCCCCTCCCCCGGCGCCTATCAGCGCGGCGTATCCGTCGCTCACTGCCGAAATGCGGAGAAACGGTGGGCATGCAGCAAGAAAGCGGTCGCGCCCATGTAAGTACGTCCCGGCCGCGCCGAGCGCGAAGACAATGTCGCCCGTCTCATCCTCGCGCCGTCCGAGCGAAGCGGCGCACTGGCGCCACAGGTCGCGTATGCTCGCCACCGCCTGATCGAACATCGTCGCTGGATTGCACGGACCGGACGCGGCCTCGGCGTGGGACTCGCCCTGCGCGTCGAGGATGCGCGCCCGGCTGCGAGACCCGCCCGCGTCAACGCAGAAGTAAAGATTCGTCGTATCGTCGAGGGTCATGCGCGACCGTTACTCGGTGAGTCGCGTGTAGGCGGCGGCGAGCAGGAGGATGATCGCGCCGTAAAGGATCTGCCGCACCGGCTCCGGTACATCGAGAAGCGTGAGAATGCTGTTCAGCACCGTCAGGATCAGCGCGCCGATGATCGTTCCAGCGTAGCCGCCTCGACCGCCGAAAATCGAGGTTCCGCCAATAATGACCGCTGCGATGGACGGCAGCAGATAGACGTCTGCGAGGCTGAGATTCGCCGCATCGACCGCGCCGACGATCACGAGACCGGCTACGGCGGCGAGCACGCTGCAGGCGACGTAGGTTACCAGGACGACCCGCCAAACGCGGATGCCGGACAGCTCGCAAGCGTCGCGATTGTCGCCGATCGCATAGAGCAGACGCCCGTATCCAGTCCGGCGCAACAGGAAGACAATCACGGCGGCGATCGGCGCCCAGAGAAACAAGCTGTTCGGCACGAAACCGAATAGCTTGCCGGCCCCAAGATCATCGATGAACTGCGGTACGTGCGGCCCCGCGGCCATCATCTTCTGGCTGTAGACGACCAGCATGCCCTCGGTCATGAGGCCCGTTCCAAGCGTCATGACGAGCGGCTGGACGCGCAGGAGCGCGACGCCGACCCCATTAAGGATGCCGACGCCGACGCCGACGGCCAGTCCGTAGAGAACCGCCACGGCTCCGCCAAGCGACGAATGTGTCGCCATGAAATAAGCAGCAGCCGTTGCAACGCTCGCCACCGAAAGGTCGATTCCTCCGATCAGCATCACAAGCGTCTGCCCGCCAGCCATGATCCCAAGCGGCGCCGCGAACATGACCATATTCGACAGCCAGATGGGGCTAACGGTGCCGGGACGGGCGAGCTGGATAACGAGCACGAAGCAAACGAGGATCAAGAGCAGCGCGAGGATCGTGTGACGCCGCAGCAACGACAGAACCCCTCCGGCGCCGGATGAGGACGCCGAGGATGCGCGTGGAGTTCCCGTTATCAACGAGTCGGCTATGAGCGCTGGTAGGCCGCTGATCATTACGATCGCAACAATCAGGACGCCCTGGATCACCTGCCCGAAATTGGGGTCAATGTTTAGGAAGATGAGATCCGCGGGGATCAAGGTCAGCACGAAGGCCGCGAGCACTGGGCCGACGACGCCCCCGCGACCGCCCGCAAGGCTAACGCCGCCGACCACAATCGCGGCGAGGCCGCTCAGCGTGTAGTAGACGCCTGCGAGTGGTGAGCCGATGCCGGTCGTCATTGTTAGTGCGAGGCCGCCGACCGCACTGAATAAACCTGAAAAGACATAGGACGCGAACCGCGCCCGTCCGACGCCAACGCCACTGCGAAAAGCTGCATTGCGGTCGCTTCCGATGGCGCAGAGCTCAAGTCCCAATCTCGACCGAGACAACGGCGTCCAGATCAGGGCGACGGAAAGGGCCAGCAAGATCAGCCCATTCGGCAGCCACGTCGAAAACGTCGTTCCGGCGCCGAGATTTAGAAATTCGGGCGGCGCGCCGCCGCCTGGTTTTTCAAGGATGAGAAGCGCGACGCCGCCCCAGATGAAGCCGCTCGTGAGGGTGGCCACGACATCGGGAACGCGGGAGAAGATGACGATGAGGCCATTCACCGCGCCCATCGCCGCGCCCGCCAGAAGAACCATGACGGCGAGAAGCAAAGACTGCTCGAATGAAGCGTTCTCCATCGAACGGGCAGCCAGAACGTTGGCGACCGCAATCATGGAGCCGATGGAGAGATCGATCCCGCCAGCGATCACCACCACAGCTTGGGCAGCCGCGGCGAAAGCGAGCGGCAGCGCCCCCAAAGCCAGCAGATTCGAGGTCAAAATCGGAGAAGGTCGGATGGATCACGACCGTGATTGCGAGCGCGGCGATCAATAGGAGCGGCATACCAATCAGCGCTGCGTTGCGCCGCACCAGGCGAAGCCCTCGCGTGTGCAGGCGCTCGTCCGTGTCCAGCGACCCGCCCAGCACCATTGCTTTGGCTTCTGCGGGCGCGGTCATGCAACCGCCTCAAGTCGAGGAGCAAGCCCGTGCGCGGCTCGCAGCAAGCTTGCCTCGTCCGCCTGCTCGACTGGCATTTCCGCCACCACGCGTCCGCCGAAGAGGACAATGGTCCGGTCGCAGGTGAGAGCGATCTCGGGCAGTTCGGAGGTGAACAGGAGCACCGCCGCGCCCGAGGCGGCGAGCTCGCGCACCAGGGCATAGATTTGACGCTTGGTGCCGATGTCGATGCCTCGGGTCGGATCGAAACACAGCAAAGTATCGAACCCAGCCGCAAGCCAGCGCGCGATGACGACCTTCTGCTGATTGCCGCCGCTCAGGCGCCGAAGTTCGGAAGCGGCGCGCGTGTCGATCTGCAGCGCGGTCGATCGCGCCTTGCACCCGTTTCTGTTCTGCCCGCGCGCCGACTAGACCCCAGTTGAACAATGGCGGAAGGCCGGCAGCGCGATGTTCTCCTGGATCGACCGCTGCTGAAGCAAGGCGAGCATTCCGGTTCGCGGGCACCAGGACCACGCCGGCGCCGATCGCATCAGCAGCGTGGCGCAGCGCAGCTCCTTGCCGCGCGCAAGAACCGAGCCGCCTTCGTAACGCCGGACGCCGGCTATGCATTCGAAAAGCTCATCCTGTCCCTGACCCTCGAGCGCGGCCACGCCCAGGACTTCGCCGGGATAGAGTTTAAAGGAAACGTCGTTGAGAAGAGGTCCGCGCTTCAGGCCCCGCACCTCGAGCGCCGGCTCAGCGCTATTTGGCGGCCTCCAGTTCCGTTGGGACGACGACGGGCCCGCCGCCGACGCGGCTGCCGCCGCCTCGCCCAGCATCAGTTCGACGATGCGCTCCTCATGTCCGTATGCGCTCTCCGTGACGCCGACGGTCACCCCGTCGCGCAGGACCGTTGTCCGGTCGCACAGGGCGGAGATTTCGGCCATCCGGTGCGAGATGAAGATGACGGCGTTGCCCCGCTCACGCCAGTGGCGCACCATCGCATAGATCCGCTCCGACAGGTCCGCGGGAAGGGATGCTGTGATCTCGTCAAGGAGCAGGACTGCCGGCTCCGAGGCGAGCGCGCGGGCGAGGTCGATGAGCCGAAGCAGCGGATAGGGAAGGT
Source organism: uncultured Alphaproteobacteria bacterium (assembly GCA_963731145.1). Taxonomy (GTDB): domain Bacteria; phylum Pseudomonadota; class Alphaproteobacteria; order ATCC43930; family CGMCC-115725; genus CAIKMD01. Next base: position 18,146 of record CAVSUX010000002.1, read on the forward strand.
CGCGGATGAGCTCCGCGAAAATCGAGGCGCGCGACGCCGAGCTCTGTGAGCCATTTGCCGACCGCCTCGTTCGAAGCGCCGGCCAGCCGCATGTTTTGGCTGACCGTCAGGTCCGGCACCAGGGCCGGATCCTGATAGACGGAGACGATGCCGGCCTGGCGCGCCTCCGCCGGAGAGCGGAACGACTGGCGCTTACCCTTGACGGAAATCTGTCCTCCGCTCGCCGGGAACACGCCGGTGATGATCTTCACCAGCGTGCTCTTGCCCGCGCCGTTTGTTCCCATCAGTCCGTGGACCTCGCCGGAACGCACCTCAAGCGAGGCCGCGCGCAAAGCGACAACCGAATCGAATCGCTTCGAAACGTCGGTCGCAGCGAGGATCACAGACGGCTCGGTCATCACTGTCGTCTTGATGGGCCGTATTTCCGGCGCGCTGCCGACAATTGCCGAAGGCGACGCCGGGTCTTCAACTTCTGCCGGCGATCACTCGCCCGGCCCCTTGCAATCCTTCTCCTGCGCCACCGCGTAATGCGTATAGGGTTTCACGGGGCTGTAGGCCGCCAGGTTAGGGTCGACCTTCGGATCGTAGAGCTCCTTGAGCCACGCCTGTCCTTCCGGCGTCGAACTGTCGTGTACTTCCGGCACGAGATGAATCACTCGCGGATGGTTTTTACCCGCAAGGATGTCAAGGGCGACCGATAGTCCCGCGCCGCCGACCGCTGGGGGATTGGTGACATTGATGCCAACGACTCCCGCGTCCTTCATTTCAAGTTCCTGCCCCATGAAGCCGTTGTTATCGGCGCCGACGACGGGGACGTATTTCAGATTCGCCGCCTTGTAGGCGTCGATCACATTCTTGTCTGTTCCCGAGGTCCAGACACCATCGATCTCTTTGCCCGAGGCGAGAAGCTCTTTCATTTGCTGGGCCGCTTTGTCCGGTGACCAGCTGGTGAACACGGACGCGACAACCTTGATGTTCGGATTGTCCTTCAACGCTTCGGTCAGACCTTCGTGGCGATCAGCGTCGGCAGGCACCCCGTCGATGCCGCGCAATTCGACGATGTTGCCTTTGCCGCCTAGCTTCTTGAACAACGCCTCCGCGCCAAGCTTGCCGTACGCCTTCTGATCATTGGTCACGACATGGGCGGTTGGGGCGTCGACCGCCTGGTCGACCGTCACAACGACAATTCCGCGATCGGTCGCTTGCTTGATGACCGGGTCAAGCGCTTTGCGATCGGACGGGTTGATGATGATGATGTTCGCCCCGGCCGAAATCAGATTGCGGATGTCAGCGATCTGCTCGGAAGGTCCCCCATTGCGGTTGGCGAGAACGACTTTGGAAACCTTGCCGGACGCGAGCGCTTCAGCCTTGATCGAGCAGACCATCTCCTCACGCCAGCCGTTGCCAATGAGAGTGTTTGAAACACCGACGACGTATTTCTTGTCATCGGCCCTGGCGTGACCCGCCGCCACAAGAACGCCCGTTACGGCCGCGATCGCGAAATAGCTAGATTTGACGAAAGCTCCCACTGTTTCCTCCCTACGAGTTGTTTTGCTTTAAACCTTGAGCGTCTTGGTTGACGCCGATGACGCACGCTTCGCTGTGACAGCCAGCCATTGTCATCATCGAAGCTAGCGAATTGTTTCGGCGATGAGAAGCGATTAAGCCGTCCCGCCTCATGAGACCGCGCCGAGACGGGATCATCGTGCGGCGTCACAGCGAGACAACGCCTTCACCACGCGCTGCGGCTGCGCCCAATCGATGTGCCGCATAAGAGCAATTCGTCGCATCAAAGCCATTGTCCGTCACAGCGCTGGATTCCGTTTGATCATCAACACACTTATCATATCAAACGCCTCGCTTGACAAGACGATGTTGCGCTGATTGCATGCATCTTAGCAAAAACCTGTCATAAAGGTTGCGGCTTTGTTGTCGATCATTGAGGGAGGACGGGTCGAGGGCGCCATCCGCGCCATCAATGATCGAATCCGAGAAGGTAAGCTGCGCGTCGGCGACCCGATTCCGTCAGAAGCGGGAATTCGCCGAAGATCTCGGCGTCTCGCGCACCGTCGTGCGCGAGGCCTTGCGGGCCCTCGCGGCGCTTGGAATCGTCGATCTTGGCAACGGGCGGCGCGCCCGGGTCGGGACGATCGACAACGACGTGTTGGGGCTTGTCCTCGATCATGCGGTCCACACCGACCAGGTCGCGATCCAGCAAATCTATGACGTTCGCCGCACGATCGAAATGCGCACCGTGTCGCTCGCGACGCTACGCCGATCGGACGCCCGAGGCTGAGACGATTAACGCTCACGCCGTCGCATGCGCCACGCCTTTTCGCGACCCGGCCGAGGCGATGGAACATGACATCGCCTTCCACGGAGCGATCGCCGTCGCTTCGCGCAATCCCGCTCTTCGCGCTCGTCGTCGGCTCGTTCGGAGTCGTCACGCGCCAGACTTGGCGGATCGGTTGGGAGAGCCGCTCCACGGACGCTCAGCGAATGGGCAGCGTCGAGTGCCACGAGCGCATCGCCGCAGCGATCGAGGCCCGCGAACCGCGCGTGGCTGAGGCGGCGATGGCGCAGCATTTCGACAATTCCGTCAAGGCTCTTCTCTCCGCGGGCGTGATCTGAGGCCGGCATGAAGATCACCGCTCTCGAAACCATCCGCATCGCCGAATTCGCCAACCTTCTTTGGCTCAAGGTGCACACCTCGGAAGGGATCGTCGGCCTCGGCGAGACCTTCTTCCTACCCGGCCACCGTCGAGGCCTATGTCCACGAGACGCTGGCGCCGAAGCTGCTCGGCCGCGATCCTCTCGAGATCGACCGGATCTCGAAGGACCTCGTCGGCTATCTGGGATTTCGTTCGACCGGCGCGGAAATGCGCGGCAGCTTCCGCGCTCGACATCGCGCTTTGGGATCTGCTCGGCAAAGTCACCGGACAGCCGATCGCGCAGCTTCTTGGCGGCTTCTCGAGCGCGAAAATCCGCACCTACAATACCTGCGCTGGCACCTCCTACATGCGCAAGGCAATCTCGGGCAGCGGACGAACAATTGGGGATTGGCGGCCAACGACCGCCATTACGACGATCTCAACGCCTTTCTCGATCGCGCCGACGAACTGGCGCAGGATCTTCTGGAAGAAGGGATCTACGGCCATGAAGATCTGGCCGTTTGATCATGCCGCGGAAGCGAACGACGGCGTCTACATCTCCAACGCGGAACTAAAGCGGCGTTCGAACCTTTCGAGAAAATTCGCAACGCCGTTGGCGACAAAATGGAGGTCATGGTCGAGTTTCACTCGCTGTGGCAATTGCTGCCCGCGATACCAATCGCGCGCGCCCTCGCGCCATTCGACACCAACTGGCACGAAGACCCGATCAAGATGGACAGCCTCGCGACCCTCAAGCGCTACGCGGAGGCGTCAATCGCGCCGATTTGCGCGTCAGAGACGCTGGGCGCCCGGACGGCGTTTCGCGATCTCCTGGAAACGGGCGCGGCCGGCGTCATCATGCTGGACCTCTCCTGGTGCGGCGGCGTCTCCGAAGCCAAGAAGATCGCGGCCATGGCGGAGGCCTGGCATCTGCCGATTGCGCCGCACGACTGCACCGGTCCGGTCGTCCTGGGCGCTTCGACCCATCTTGCGCTCAACGCGCCAAACGCGCTCGTTCAGGAGAGCGTACGCGCCTTTTACCGCACCTGGTATCGCGACCTCACGACGGCCTGCCGAAGATCGAGAAGGGTCAGATCTCGGTTCCGCCAGGCCGGGGCACGGCGTCGAGCTCGCTCCGGATCTGGCCAAGCGATTCACTGCAACGGTCAGAGTGTCCAAGCATCCTGAAGGCTCGCCAGGAGAACTAAGCCGAGCCAAATGAGGGAGGTATCGATGAGAAAATTTCTTGTTGGCGGCGTGGCGACTCTGTCTCGGCGTTGGCGGCGCCGCGGCGGCGAAACTCAAGATTGTCTTCACCATTCATTCCTCGCCGTCGAACACCTTCTGGCAGGCCGTCAAGAAGGGTTTCGACGACGCTTGCGCCAAGGTTCAGGCCAATTGCCAGATGATCTTCACCCAGACTGAGGGATCGATCGACCAGGAGGTGGCCAATCAGCAGGCAGCGCTCGCCGGCAAGCCCGACACGCTCATCACGACGCTGGTCGACAACAACGCTTTCGTCGCTGCTGCAGGACGCCAAGGCAGGGCATGATCGTGATCGCGTCGAATGTCGACGCCACGCAGGGACCCGCCAAGGAAGCCCGGCAGGCGTTCGTTGGGCAGGACCTGTTCGCTGCCGGCTTCGCGCTTGGCAACGCTCAGATCGCTGACTCTGCCTAAGGACGGGCCATTGCATCTCGTCGTCGGCGTCAGCGCGCCGGGCCAGAACTGGTCGGAGCAGCGCGCCACCGGCATCATGAAGGCGCTTGAGGAGTTCAAGGCCGCCAATCCGTCACGCCAGATCACGATCGTGCGCTTGGACACGAGCACTGACCTCGCGATCACAGCCGACCGCGTCGGCGCCTATCTCAACGCCAACAAGGACGTGAACGCGTATTTCGACACGGGCTTCTGGCACGCCGCTGTCGCGCGCGTGCTCGAGGACCGCGGCGTCCCGCCGGCAAAGTGCTGTTCGGCGGCTTCGACCTTGCGCCGGAAGTCGTCCAGCAAATGGTCAATGGCTACGTCCAGGTCCAGGTCGACCAGCAGCCGTACATGCAAGGCTTCATTCCGGTCATGGAAGCCTACCTCAACAAGACAGTGGGGCTTGCCCCGACCGACGTGAATACGGGCAAGGCGCTCATCTATCCCGATCAGGCGAAGGCAATCGCGGAACTGGTCAAGAAGGGCGTCCGCTAGGCGTCGCCTCACCGAACGGCATGTCGTTACGACGGCTGGGAGGGGAGCGAGGGCAATCCGAGATTTAGGCGCCCAAGCGCCGTCTTGGATTGCCCCGCTTTCCAGCGCGGTGGAGATCTCTCGTCGCACGCCTGAACAACGTCGGCGCCAGCGCCTCGTTAGTTCTTCTTTCGTCTGGACTGTTACGATGAAACGTCTTCTCAAGATCTATCTCGAAAAGCCGGAGCTAGCGGGCGCTGTACTGCTGGCGCTTCTTATCGTCTTGTTCGAGATCGCCTCCGGAGGAACGTTCCTGTCCTACGAGAACGTTCGCGGCATTCTCGGTCTCTTGCCGGAAGTGGGCCTCGTCGCGATCGGCGTGACCATCCTTATGATCGCGGGAGAATTCGATCTATCCGTTGGTTCCGTTTTTGCGCTTGCGCCGATGGTTATGGCCGTGTCGATGGTCGCGGGTCTGCCCTTTGCGCCTGCGGTGCTGCTTGGACTCGTCATGGCGGGCTTCATCGGCTTTCTGAACGGTTTCATCACACTGCGATTTGCGATTCCTTCCTTCATTACGACGCTCGGAATGCTGTTCGTCGCGCGTTCAGTCACGGTCGTCATATCGGGTGGCTTTCCGCCCGTCCTCCCGTTTGACATCCCTTCCTGGATCTTCACCCACTACGTCGGCATCATTCGCCTCTCGATGTTCTGGTTCGCAGCGATCGCGATCGCCCTCGCTGGAGTCCTGTCGCTCACCAACTTCGGCAATTGGATTAAATCGACCGGGGGCCAGATCGATGCGGCGGCGGCCATGGGCATCTCGACCGGTTCAGTCAAGATGACCTGCTTCGTCCTATGCTCCGTTCTCGCCGGTTTCGCTGGAATCATTCAAGTCTTGCGGCTCGGTTCGCCACTTCCATCCTTGGGCGAAGGCCTTGAACTGCAGGCCGTCGCAGCGGCGGTGATCGGCGGGGCTTCGCTCTATGGCGGCATCGGCACAGTTCTCGGAGCGTTGGTCGGAGCGCTGCTCATTCGCATCATCGACAACGGTCTCGTCCTGTCCCACGTCGAGGCAAACTGGTTTAAATTCGCGATCGGGACGCTGCTCATTCTCGCCGTCGTGGCGAACGCCTGGCTACGGCGGACGTCGAGACGCATCAAACTGGAGATGTGAGCGATGGAGGCGCCGCTCATCGAGGCCAAGGGCCTGCATAAGTGGTACTCGGGCGTCCACGCGCTGAGGAACGTTGATTTCCATGTCTCGAAGGGAGAGGTTGTGGGCCTCGTCGGCGACAACGGCGCAGGCAAGACCACGCTCATCAAGATCCTCTCTGGCGTCCATCCTCCCGACGAGGGGGAGATCCGGATGGAAGGGCGCAAGATCGAGATCGCGACGCCGAAACAGGCGATGCGGCTTGGAATTGAGACAATCTACCAGACCAATTCCATGGTCCCGACAATGTCGATCGCCCGCAATCTTTTCATCGGGCGCGAGCCGCTGAAGGCGTCGATGTTCGGACTGGGCGTCATGGATCAGGCGAAGATGCGACACGACAGCGTGAAGGCGATCGCCGACGTCGATCTCCATCTGCGCTCGCCTGATGCGCTGGTCGGGGAGCTTTCGGGTGGACAACGTCAAGGCGTCGCCATTGCGCGCGCGATGTATTTCAAGTCTAGGCTCCTGATCCTCGACGAGCCGACCAACCACCTTTCGGTCAAAGAAACCAACAAGGTGATCGGCTTTGTGAAGGCGTTGAAGCACCAGAACGTCACCGGCATCTTCATCAGCCACAACATGCATCACGTCTTCCAGTCCTGCGACCGTGTCGTTGCAATGGCGCGCGGCGAGGTGGTGTTCAACAAGCCCATCGCCGAAACCTCGATCGACGAGGTCGCTGACTACATGTGAAAGCCGAGCGGGACTGCTCACGGGCAAAGTCGCTCGGTTAAGGGCTTCTAGGATTCACCGGGCCGTCGCTATTAGGTCATCCCGATCGGCGGAGGTTGGTATCGCGGGATGCCAGTTCCGTTGACCCGGCGCTAGCGGCAGTATCCTCACCACGGATATGCGTAGGCGCCCGCCGTGTAGGGCGCGGCACGGGCGAGCGCCCAGAATGTCGACGGTCGGAGCGCCAGTCGCGGTTCCTGCGCCAATGGCCGGGGCGCCAGCCTTGAGCATCATATTGTAAGTCAGCGTGGACGGGTTGAAGTTGACGAATTCGCTCTTCGCCCCGCCGCTATCGATGATGTTGCCGTTCATGTAGGTCCCCGGTTTGCCGCTAAACTGTGCGACGCCATTCACGTACCAGATGAGCTCAGGACTGACATTACCCAAGATGATAACGTTGTGATCAGCCGTAACGCTGCTGGCGGGGGTGGTGATCTCGAGCTGGCTCGTAAGATTGTTGCGCACCACGGTGTTGTTGCTGGACGCGCCGGCATGCGTTTTGTCGCCGACCGAAACGTTGGCGCCAACGCACCCGGCCGCCGGAATGAGGTTGTCCGCGACCACTGTATTGTTGGCGATCACGCCGTTGTGGATGCTCGAGAAGGCGATCCCCCAGCAGGCGGTCGTGATCACGACATTGTTGGTTACCGTGACATTCGTCCAGTCCGCGTCGAAGGCGCTAATGCCCTGCAGACCCGCCGGAAACGAAAGCTCCGGGTCGGATCTGGCGGATGATCAGGTTGCTGTCGATCAAGATGTTCTGGAAAAGGTTTACGGTGGCGCCCGGCGCCAGGACGCCGATCTGACCCTGCATGGCGTCTTCATGATTGCCGTCGCCAATGTCCAGGTTGTCATGGACATTGTTCTTGGTTATGGCGAGATTGCTTCCCGCGAAATCAATTCCGTCATCGCCAAAATGGTCGACCTGGTTGTTTGAGAAGACGAGTTGACTGGCGAAAAGCCCGGCGCCGTTCCTGACATTGCTGATATGCGACCCTGTGAGCGAAACGCACTTCGTATTCGTGCCCGGGGGGGTGCTCATCGCGGAGAACCCGTTGCGGGCGTTCGCGACCCATTGGGCTTTGCTCCAGGCCTCGGCGTCGTCTTGCGACGAGATCGTCATATTCAGGAACACGACGTCGGAGGTCGGAAGCGTCGCGCCGGCGTCCTTGACCTGGACCAAGGCGTTGCCGCTACGAGCGGCAGCTTGGAGGCTTTGCACTTTGAGCCCGTTGAACACCCACTTGTCGAGTCTCGCCGACGAAAAGCGAGGTCAGGACGGGCGTCTGACCTGGCGCGGCGGCGATCGTCACAAAATCGGAGTTCGCAATAGCCGGAGAAAGACCGCCGATGAAGACGTCCCCGTAGTTGCCGCTCATGAGCAGAATTTCATCGCCGGGCGCGACCGGGCCTGCGTTTGGACCCGTCTTCGTGACTGCCGGTTGTCCGGGGACCGGCACCTGACGATAGGGGGCGGTTGTCAGAAGTGGGATAAGAATAGCCAGGCTCCACTTGAATTAAGGCCTGGAGGTTGTTCCATGGCGCGGCTTGCGATCCATTGCCGCCGGCCGCCTTCGTTTTTCCATGCACCGGATCAAAGTACCAGACATGCCTGAACGTCGGCGACGGGACTGAGCACCCGGAATAAACGCTGGCCGCTTGTGTAGGAAGAGCAAAGCAGGGAAGAAGAATTACAGCGTAGCCGAGCGTCTTCATCAGAATTCCTGCCCTCATCTAGCCAATTGCGACCTGTATATTATTCTGCAACTGCTAACACGCCTATGCTATGCTATCAATGAACAATATTGTTGACCCCAAAAACCCCTTCGAGCAGAGCTCGTCTTAGGCTGCGGATTGTCGGCGCCACCCTGCGCGCTTTTAGGATCGTCGCAGCACCTGCGGACTCTTCGGTTGCGCCCGATCTATCGCGAGGCGGCGATCTGCTCGACCAAGGTCGGCGGAGACGTGGATCGGAGCAACGCGAAGTAGCTCCGAGGTCTGATCGCGCCGAAAGTGTGAATTTGCTCTACCGCGCGGCCAGGGCCAGTAAAACAACGCCAAAACCAATAACGACGATCGCCGCGACGTGAGTCGGCGTAATAGGTTCATCGTACAGAAAATGACCAATAAGGACCGCTGCGATATAAGAGGCCGCTGTGCAAGGCAAAGCGACAGATAACGGAATGCGGCGGAGAGCCATGATATACAGAAACGAAGCGCCCACATAGAGCGCCAAGCCAGCCGCTGTCCGCAAATCTAGGACTTGCCCGATGAAATCCGCAGAAGTGGACCGGCCAAGAGCGCCAGCTTTCAACAAGGTCTGGCCACCGACGCTAATCAGTATGGCGCTCCAGAGAAAAAACCAAGATATAGTCATGCTATCCTTGAACTGTTCGTGCTCGTTGCTCTTATCCACCGATCTATAACCCGTCACCTAACGCGCGCCCGGATTAACATCTGCTTCGCAAGCGGTTTTATTGGCGACGCAAGATACGCCCTGATCAAAATCTCGTTAACTGGAAGCCGCGCCTTTATAGAGGACGGTAGAAAACGAGGTCGAACCTCAATTACCTCGAAACCGCTGGCTCTGATCAGATCTGACAAACCAACGTGGGTGTAAATCGAGACGTGGGTGTAGTCATCAAAATATTCCCTAAAACCGTAGGCAAAATTTGGCTGAATAACATTGAGTGTTCCTTTTGGATAAAGAAGCCCCCTAAGGCCTTCCAGCAAGCGTATCAGTTCACCTTGAGTTAAGTGTTCAAAAAGGTTACTGGCAAGCGCAAAATCGACTTGCCCCTTTACGAGACTTCCTACCTCGACTGCCGAGCCAACGATCGCTTCTACATCTGGCTCAAGGTATCTGGTAAATTCCGACCAAGAGTTCGAGAGCAATCCGCCGACGCGCAACGACTTCGTTGATAAACGCTCCGTATCCGCAGCCGATATCAAGGACGCAATCATTTGGACTGATTTGCCGACTGAAATAATGCCGCCACAGAGCTCGCCAGACGACTTTCCGTCGAGGGTCGGGGGTAAAGCGAACGTCATGATACCTAGCCGTCATCTAGTCGGAAGTCGCCACTCGGTAACGATCCCCAGGATCATTCGCAGGCCAACGGTTAATGCGCGGCGATTGCTGACGTTGCCGCCTTTGCTCTCGCCAACTCGCGGATGGAAGGTCACTGGGCACTCCACGACTTTCAAACCGTACCCGAGCGCCCGATCAATGAAGTGAGCGTTGAATTCCAGGTTCAGCGTCGGATCGACAAGCGGCATCAGGCGCTTGAGCGCATCGTGACGACACAATTTGTAGGTCGTGCCGACGTCGGTCAGAGTGGCTCGGCCAAGATGCTTGGACTCGAGCAGCTTCCCCACAAATAGATTCCCGTAAAACATGAAGGTGCTCAGCTGAGTCGTGTGGGCCCGCAACGGTTCGACGGTGCGGGTTCCATTAACAATGTCCGCGTGCGGCGCATACGCGATCAACTTTTCGATATCCGCCGCCCGAAACGTCATATCGCCTTCACACAATACAATCAGTCCGGCCTCGTCGGTGGCCGCTAAGCCCTCCTGCAGACAGCGATAGACGCAATGGCCATAACCCTGCTTTGGCTCATTCAAGGCGATCGCGCCCGCGTCCGACGCGACTGACATCGTGTTGTCGCTGCTGTTGTTGCTGATGACCGTCAAAGATCTGACAAAGGGCGAACCGCGGAAGTCTCTGACAGCGTCGCCGATACTCGCCTCATCATTGTAAGCTGTCAGCACCACTGCCACGTGCCGATCGATCACTGGATCGAAGCGTACGGGTTCCTCAGAACGCTTGCGCGAGAGCAGCGCAAGCACGTCAATTAACGCAAGCCCGACGCCGAGCGTCACCGGGATGCCGCTGTACCAGACGATCCATTCGTTTAGGGCATGGAGCTGCGCGTTCAGACCGAGCAAATACCGAGGAACAACGAGGGCGACGCCAAAGAGATAAGCAGTAATTCCAAAGCAAAACAATAGTATTGCGTACATTAGCACAGGTGTTTTGACAAAAGGCGGCGTACGCGACGAGAAAGATTCGTCCGCGCCTGTCTTAACCTGCTCGTGAACCTGACGGTCCATTACAGCTTCCAGTTATAAATGTGTTGGGGAGATTGCCGAGTTCTAGCTAAGCTAATATAGCTTAGCTGTGAGCGCAAGAGGTTTTCCAGCGGAAGTACGTGCTCGCGTGCGCGCGATGTCTCAGAGAGGCAGCGCTAAGGCTTCGTTGCGTCGGATAGGTGCGGTCGGCCTCTGTATACGGTCCACAAATCGGACTCGAACGATTTTTCGAACGACTGGGACAAGAACGGCCCATAAATGTCCAGCAGCGCGTCGCGGTATCCGACTTGAGTTGGTAGTTTGGGTACCATCACGCAGTTTATATCACGGAACATAACCTCATCGGCCAAATGCGCTTTTTTCGACATCAGGTAGCCATTCGCCGCGTAGAACATTCCTCCGCCTACCGGCCACCCAAGCAACATTGGAAATGAGTTGAGGGCGTCGATGGTGCTGATTTGGGCTCGATCCTCGCAACCCTCCCGCGCCGCCGCTATCCCGGTATGAAGATAATCCGCGTATTCACCCATCAAAAGAATATCCCAATAGACCTTGGGCCTGATTGCACGCGAAAGAGCAAACATCTCTAGTTTCGGTGTCTTATCTATGCGACCCAGAAGGGATACATTCCCATCATCAGTTACTATTTTATTCATGACTTCATTTGTGGAGTCCCAGGGCGCGGCATGGATCGCCCTATATGTGGACATCGCTATATTCACCGCCAAAGGGTAGGACTCAATCACCAATAGAGTAGACGCCACAGCTGAAAGCAACACATAACGATTCCGAATTTGACTCGTTGATCCCTCGACAGCGGCCTGTGGTTTCAGCGCATCTAACGCGACGAACACAAAGGCGATGGGGAGCGTGAGAATGTAGGATTGAGCGCTATAAGAGACGATTAATATGGACACTGCCCCTACATAAAGGCAAAATAATGCAAGAGACATTGTAAGCTTCCGCAATGGCAGCAATATGAGCGCGGGAATGACTAAGAGGCCAAATAATTCGAGAAAATTGTCGCGCACTACATGAAGTATACGACCAACCCTATCACCCCCGGATGATGCTCCAGATGATATCGCCGCCATTTTGACATCGTTCACCCAGGCAAGACGCATTCCGTATCCGAGTTCGAGCCAAGCAGCGATCACGATGAATGCAACGACTGCGACGGCGATCACCGCTGCGTTGTCTCGCTTGCGAATGAGCATGATGGGGGCGAAGGCCAGCGCCACCAATCCAAACGTGATTTTGCTATAAAACAGGAACGCGCTGAGCGCCCCATATAGGACGCCATCGATTATGAGATATTTCCTGTTCGGATCCCGGGCTGGAATAAATAGCAAAAGCAAAAGAAGTAGAAAGACATCGCAGCGCCGGTTGTACTGCATTGCCTCGGTCACCAATTCGAGTGGGTCGCCAAAATTCATTCTCGCGAGCAATGCTAGGGGTATCCAAATGCCCAAAAAGAATCCGGCTAGCAAATCTAGGCGAGTAAGTTGAATATATAAGTATATCAATAATGCGATTAACACATATACCGCATCACTATAGTTAACGCTATTAATGATCCCAAGCTTGAGCGACATGAAAGACGCAGGTAGCAGGAAATTTAATGGACCAAGTATGCTTGAGAAATCTCGATGAACGATTTGCCCTAAATGAACACGATAAATACAATCAAGGAAGGCCATAAAATCTTGTGGCATTGCGTTGTTATAAATTTTATTTACAAAAATTCGGCTCGCTATCAGCAACGCATTGTAAATAACAAGAATGATCGCTAGAATACCGGCGCTCATTTGGAAGCGCTTCAAATAATCAACTTCGGTTTTCATTTCACCGTCTCAGTGTATGACGCCGACAGTTGAAGACGCGCGCCAAGGTGTATCCCGCGTAGAGCCAGCCGAACCCCGAGACTGTCTCCGCCACACCTATTGATTTATTGGAGCGGGTGAAGGGAATCGAACCCTCGTATTCAGCTTGGAAGGCTGCTGCTCTACCATTGAGCTACACCCGCACGTAGCGCGCTTGTCTTCGCAATCCAGGGCGCCGAAGTCAATGCGGAGCGCGCCCCACCATCCTCGGCGATACGACGCTGTGCCGACCCGATTTCTCGCTAGAGGGTTAGGCCGGTCTGAAACCTTCCGCCGCCAGCTTCGTACCATGAAGGCTGAACCCAGGGCGAGCAGGCGAGGACACCCATGAACACTCGAAAATACCAACTCCGAGCATCCGCGGCGATGGCTCTCGCCACCGGACTTTGCGCGTTTTCCATGGCGGCCGCCGAGGCTAAAAACGTGGTGGTTTCTCCCGAAGCCGATTTCAGTTCGGCCCCTTTTACAATCAGTTTTGGCGGCGGAGCCGCGACTTATACCTTCACCTATATCAATGACGGCTTGACAGCTGACGCGGTGTCGACCGGAGGCAGCGCGCTGGTGAATTCGTTTTTGGGCGTCCCAATCCCGTTCGAGTTGGGGACGGCCATCGGCGACAACGGCTATGAGAGTTTCGCCGCGTTTCCCTCCCCGGCAGGCATCCTCTATTCAGTCGCCGAGGACAGCATCGGTCTCCAGTTCCAGTTGCCGGATGGCGTTCACTTTGGCTACGTCACGACGATCGGACCCGAGGTCGTCCAATATGGCTATAACGACACGCCAGGCGGCTCGATCGCGACAGGAGCGGCCGCGCCGGAACCGGCGACTTGGGTCATGCTCGTCGTGGGTCTAGGCGTCCTGGGCGCCTTGGGCCGTTGGAACGCTAAAGTGACCCTCGCGTAAGCGGATCGCCCTTGCTTGGCGACAGCCAAGCCTAGAAATAGAAATCCGGCGGCCAATCCATCGGATTGGCCGCGGTTTTTTTGTGCTCAGCTCGTGATGATTCCGTTAAGTCCTCTGGGGAAGAACAGGCCCTTCGTCGCATTCTTCGCGCCGTACACAATGTTGAGGACCTGTCGCGTCGTACGATCGTAGGCGATCGCATTGTTTCCAGGAGGATTGTTGGTGGGGAAGCCGCCAAGCAATGATCCGTTGAGAGCGTTGCTCGCGTCAACGATAGTGGGCGCCGACACGTCGCCGACGCCACGATCGTCCACATTCTGAGTGCCCGCGGTGCCGTCGAGGATGGCACGGAGGTTGGAGATCGCCGCCGTCTCGCTCTTCTTGCCATTCGCAAAAAGAACGGTTCGGATGAGGCCTGCATGATAGGCCTCGACGGCGAGAATACCCGCGGCTTTGTCGAGAATGGCCTTGTTGCTGATCAACGGCGCAGCGCCATGATAGGCCGTAACGCCCACGTCCTCGAAGACATAAGCCGCGAGGAGGAACGTCATGTCATTCTGAAACGCGTTGAAACCTTGCCCAAGTCCCGCGGCGCTCGCGAGCGTAGCAAAGCTTTCGGTAAAATCTATCGCCGGAGCCGATATTACGGAGCCGGTCAACGCGGTGAGAGCGGCGCGAAGGAACTCAACATGTTTCTGTTCTTCGTCGGCGATCTCTTGCGCATAGGCCTTCACGAGGGGCATGGTGAAGGGAACTTTGCTGCCTCCGGTTATGGGGCCGGGACTGGGTCCAATCAGGGCAGGACTAAGCCCGTTGCCCGTCGCCGCACGCAAATAGAACTCGGCTTCGAGGTATTCGAGGTTTAGGGCGAATTCTAGAATAGCGACGTCGAGATTGGGGGGCGCCGCAGCTGCCAAAGCATTGGTCTGGCTGAGGGCTGTCGCGCCAAATGCGGCCGCGCCAGCCGCCCCAACTCCAAGGCCCCGAAGAAAATCCCGCCGCCCTGCTCTCTTCGCCGGACGATCAATTTCAGACTGATTTGCTTGAATTGTCATGGAGCCTCTCCTGTTTGCCCGCGCTATCTCGCGGCGTTCTCAGCGCTAAGCACTGGTCGCCCGGAGGCCCCGCCGTGGGTCCCCAATGGGAGTCTACGGACGCGTCTGGGAAAGGTTTCGGCACGAACGCGGTCGTCAGGGGTTACGCTTCGAAAACCGCATGCCGATCTGCGGTCATATCGAGCCGATCGAGAGCGAGGCGACCGGCGCTCGAGCCCCAATGGCCGGCTCTTGCGGCTCTGCCGGCAAAAATGCGACAAAGCCGGTCGTCGGCGCGGCGCGCCGGTCCTTCGCCACTCTACCGGCGTCTTTTCATCCTATAGGCCTCACATGCCTGCTTATCGCTCTCGCACTTCGACCCATGGCCGCAACATGGCCGGCGCCCGCGGCCTCTGGCGCGCAACCGGCATGAAAGACGGTGATTTCGGCAAGCCGATCATCGCCATCGCCAATTCCTTCACCCAGTTCGTGCCCGGACACGTGCATCTCAAGGACCTCGGGCAATTGGTGGCGCGTGAGGTCGAGGCGGCGGGCGGCGTCGCCAAGGAATTCGACACCATCGCGGTCGACGACGGCATCGCCATGGGCCACGACGGCATGCTCTATTCGCTGCCTTCGCGCGAGCTCATCGCCGACAGCGTCGAATATATGGCCAACGCCCATTGCGCCGATGCGCTGGTGTGCATCTCGAACTGCGACAAGATCACGCCCGGCATGCTGATGGCGGCGATGCGCCTCAATATCCCGGCGGTGTTCGTCTCCGGCGGCCCGATGGAGGCCGGCAAGGTCAAGCTCTCGACCGGCACGCGCAGCGTCGACCTCATCGACGCGATGGTCGCCGCGGCGGACGACAAAGTCTCCGACGCCGACGTCGCGGTGATCGAGCGCTCCGCCTGCCCGACCTGCGGCTCGTGCTCGGGCATGTTCACCGCCAATTCGATGAACTGCCTGACCGAAGCGCTCGGCCTGTCGCTGCCCGGCAACGGCACCGTGGTGGCGACGCACGCCGACCGGCGGCGTCTGTTCGTCGAGGCCGGCCATCTCGTCGTCGATCTCGCGCGGCGCTATTACGAGGAGGACGACGAGGGCGTGCTGCCGCGCGGGATCGCCACCTTCAAGGCGTTCGAAAACGCCATGTCGCTCGACATCGCCATGGGCGGCTCGACCAACACCGTCCTGCATCTGCTCGCCGCAGCGCACGAGGGCGAGATCGACTTCACCATGGCCGATATCGACCGGCTGTCGCGCCGCGTGCCGTGTCTGTGCAAGGTCGCTCCGTCCGTGGCGGACGTGCATGTCGAGGACGTCCATCGCGCCGGCGGGGTCATGGGAATTCTGGGCGAGCTCGACCGCGCGGGCCTCCTCAATCGCGACGTCCGGATGGTGCACGCCGAGTCGCTCGAGCATGCTTTGTCGCGCAATGACATCATGCGCGCGACCGGCAACGCGACGCGCGAATTCTTCATGGCCGGCCCCGGCGGCGTGCCGACCCAGGTCGCGTTCAGCCAGTCGGCGCGCTATCCCTCGCTCGACGAGGATCGCGCCAAGGGCGTCATCCGCAATTCCGAGCATGCCTTCTCGAAGGACGGCGGCCTCGCGGTGCTCTACGGCAACATCGCGCTCGACGGCTCGATCGTGAAGACGGCGGGAGTCGACGCCGGCAGTCTCAAGTTCAAGGGCCCGGCGCGCATCTTCGAAAGCCAGGACGACGCGGTGCAGGGGATTCTGGGCGGCAAGGTCGCGGCAGGCGACGTCGTCGTCATCCGCTACGAGGGGCCGCGCGGCGGCCCGGGCATGCAGGAGATGCTTTACCCGACCAGCTATCTGAAGTCGCGAGGCCTCGGCAAGGCGTGCGCCCTGGTGACTGACGGGCGCTTCTCGGGCGGCACCTCAGGCCTCTCGATCGGCCACGTCTCGCCGGAAGCGGCCGAGGGCGGAACGATCGGCCTCGTCGAAGAAGGCGACATGATCGCGATCGACATTCCCGCGCGCACAATCGAAGTGCTCGTGGACGAGGCCGAGTTCGCCCATCGCCGCGCGGCGATGGAGGCGAAGGGCGCGAACGCCTGGAAGCCGGCTCACCCGCGCAAGCGGGCGGTGTCGACAGCTTTGCGCGCCTACGCCGCCTTCGCGACCAGCGCGGCGCGCGGGGCGGTTCGGGAAGTGCCGTAAAGCGTCTTCATGTTCAAGGCGCTGAGCGCACGTTCGATCGCTTCGCGCCTTTTTCTCTCCGCGGCGTTCTGGAGCATCCTTATCCTCGCGCTCGCGGGGCTTGGTTTGAGCGCGCTCAACAAGCAGTGGAGCGAATCCAATTTCGACGACCAGCTTGGCGTCTATCTCAAGGCGCTGGTCGCGAATGTCGCGGAGGGAAAGACTGCGGCCCCAGCGGCGATTGCGCCGCAATTCGAGCTCGCGTTCTCTGGCTGGTACTGGCAGATCACCCGCACCGATGTGAACCCGCCGGAGATCCGCGCCTCGAAGTCGCTGTTCGCGACCCAATTGCCGCAGCTGGTCGCGGTCGGGAACGATCACGGCGCCATTCTTAGCGGCTACGCGGTCGGCCCGGGCGGCCATCAGCTCAGGATGATCCAGCGCGAGATCGACGCCGGCGACGACGGACGATTCTTGGTGCAGGTCGCCGCCAACGCCGATGTGATCCAGGCCCAGGAGCGAAGCTTCGAAACTGCGCTCGCGGCGACATTCTTGACGCTCGCGCTGGCGCTCATCGGCTCGACGGCGCTTGCGGTTCGTTTCGGACTGCGCCCGCTGCGAGTCCTCCGCGAAGGCGTGGCCGCGATCCGCCGCGGCGAGGCCGAACATATCGAAGGCGAATTTCCGCAGGACGTCGCTCCGCTGGCGACGGAAGTCAATCAACTGATCGACGCGAACCGCGAGATCGTCGAGCGGGCGCGCACGCAGGTCGGAAATCTCGCCCATGCGCTCAAAACGCCGCTCAGCGTCTTGATGAACGAAGCGGATTCGATGAGCCCCGCCTTGCCGGAAAAGGTGCGTGAGCAGACCGAAATCATGCGCCGGCAGGTGACGTTCTATCTCGACCGCGCGCGCGCCGCCGCCCGCGCCAGGACCTTTGGCGTCGCGACGGACGTGAAGCCGGTCGTCGAGGGGCTCGTCCGAACTTACGAGAAGCTGCATGGCGATCAGGTCCTGACCTTCGACGTCGCGTTGCAGTCCGGCCTCAGGTTTCGGGGCGAAGCGCAGGACCTCACCGATCTCATCGGAAACCTCCTCGACAATGCAGGAAAGTGGGCGCGCGAACGGGTCTCCATTCGCGCCGTGCGTTCCGCGGCGGAAAGGGATTCGGATCCAGTTCTCGTCGCCGAGATTGACGACGATGGGCCGGGCCTCGACGAGAACGCTCGCGCCGCGGCGGTCGAACGGGGAAAGCGGCTTGACGAGTCGCGGCCCGGCTCTGGGCTTGGGCTTTCGATCGTCGTCGAGCTCGCCTCGATTTACGGTGGTTCGCTCAAACTCGACGAAAGCCCGCTCGGCGGCTTGCGGGCCATCCTGCGGCTCCCGTGCGTCTGAGCCGCGCCTCTGCGATTCCCTCTTCGTAGACCCTCAAATGACCGAGTCCAGGAGAATGAGATCGATGCGGGTGAGAGCTCTCATGATTGCGATTGGATCAATCGGGCTTGCCGGCTGTCAAAACGTTGGCTCGGGCGACGCGCCACTGGTCACCGGATCCACCACGCCACCGGGCGCCGCAGCGTCAACAGTCGCGCCCGCGCCAAACGGGATCCCGGCGCCGACTATTCCCACCGGCGCTGCGCTCGGCGGCGTCCTCGGCGGTCCGGTGGGCTCATCGTTGACGGATGACGACCGCCAAGCGGCGTGGCAAGCGCAGGTAGGGGCGCTCGATTCCGGTCAGAAGCGCTCATGGCGAGGAGCTAAGGGCGTATTCGGCTTTGTCGAGCCCGGCGCCGCGTCGGGCGACGGCTGCCGCGCCTATTCGCAGACGATTTATGTCGCCGGCCGGCCGACCCGCGGCAAGGGCGTCGGCTGCAAACAGGCCGACGGAAGCTGGAAAATGACGAGCTAGGTTTTGACGAGACCTAAACTTCGCTTTGCGATAACAGAGCCCGGACTTTTTCCGCGGCCGCCTCAAGGCCGCGCTGAGGCTCGTTGATGGTGTGGTTCGTCCTGGCGGGAATGGCGGCTTGCGCGGTCCTGGCCGCGCTTTGGCCGCTGCTTCGCCCGCCGACAACCATGAAAGCGGACCCCGCGGCGAACGAAGCGGCGTTCTACAAGGCGCAGCTCGACGAGATTAGGCGCGACGTCGAGCGCGGACTCCTGCCGCAAGGGGAGGCGGAGAGCGCCCGCGCCGAGGCCGCGCGCCGCCTCATCGCCTCGGCGTCCGAGCCCGTCCGAGGCGCCGCCGCCGGCGCGCCGCACGCGTCTCGCAGCGGCTGTGCTGATCGCCGTCGGACTGCCGGCGGTCGCCTTCTCGCTCTATGCGCGCCTCGGCCAACCCACGTTGCCCGACGAGCCGTTGGCGAGCCGCAAGGTCACGCCGCAGACGGACGGCGGGATCGAGGCGGCGGTGGCGGCGGTCGAAGCGCGGCTGATCGCCAAGCCCGACGACGGCAAGGGCTGGGCGGTGATCGCGCCGGTTTACATGCGCCTCGAGCGCTATGCCGAAGCGGCCCATGCTTACGCAGAGGCGCTACGCATTCTCGGCGAAGACCCGCTGCGGCGCGCCGCTTACGGCGAGGCTCTGGTCGCGGCGGCCGGAGGCGTGGTCACGGACGAAGCGCGACAGGCGTTCGATCGGGCGCTGACCGATAAGCCGGGCCAGCCGCAGGCGCGCTACTATCTTGCGCTCGCCGCCGAACAGGACGGCAAGAAGGCGGACGCGATCAAGGACTACCAAGCGTTGCTCGCCAACTCGCCCCCGGATGCGCCCTGGCGGAGCATGGTGAACGCCCATTTGGCGGCGCTCAAAGGCGAGCCCGCTCCGACAACGGACGCCGCCGCTATTCCCGAGGCTCAGCGGCCGATGATCGAGGGCATGGTGTCGAAGCTCGCCACGCGGCTCGCCAGCACGGGCGGCGGCGTCGACGAGTGGTCGCGCCTTATTCGCGCCTATACGGTGCTGCATGAGGCCGACAAGGCCAAGGCGGCGCTGGTCGACGCGCATAAGGCGCTGGCGTCGGACGCCAACGCGGTCGCGAGCCTCGACGCGCTGGCGCGCAACCTCGGCCTCGGAGACGCCAATTGACCCGCCGCGGCCGCCGCCTGTCGCTGATCGCCGCAGCCCTCGCCGTCGTCGGCGCGGCGGCTGGGCTTTCGCTCTATGCGCTGAGCGACAGCATCGTGTTCTTCTACAGCCCGTCCGAAGTCGCACAGAAAGGCGTCGCGCCCGGCGCGCGTCTGCGTATCGGCGGCATGGTGAAGACGGGCTCGGTCGTGAAGTCAGCCGACCAGAACGTCGCCTTCGTCCTCACCGATGGCGCGCATGATCTCAAAGTGGCCTATCAGGGTCTCCTGCCGGACCTGTTCCGTGAGGGTCAGGGCGTCGTCGCCGAAGGCGTGCTCGCCACGCCCGGTCAGATCCGCGCCGACACGATCCTGGCCAAGCACGACGAGCGCTATATGCCCCGCGAGGTCGTCGACGCGCTCAAGAAACAGGGGCGTTGGCAGGAAGGAACGACGGCGGCTTCGCAATGATTGTTGAGATCGGCCATTTCGCCCTTGTGCTCGCGCTCGCCGCCGCCGTCGCCCAGACGGTCATCCCGTTCTGGGGCGCTCGAGTTGGCGACATCGGACTGATGATGGTCGGGCGCAACGCGGCGCTTATCCAGCTCGCGCTGATCACGCTCGCTTTCGCCGCGCTCGTTAACGCGCACCTGACCTCGGATTTTTCCGTTCTCAACGTCGCTGAGAATTCGAACGTGGCGATGCCCGCGATCTACAAGATCTCCGGCGTGTGGGGAAACCACGAAGGCTCGATGCTGCTGTGGGTTTTCATCCTGGCGATCTTCGGCGCGCTCGTCGCCCTGTTTGGCCGCGCGCTGCCGGCAAAACTTCGCGCCGACGCGCTCGCTGTTCAGGGCCTGATCAGCGTCGCCTTCCTCGCCTTCATTCTCCTGACCTCGAACCCGTTCGAGCGGATCTCGCCCGCGCCCTTCGAGGGGCGCGACCTCAATCCGATTTTGCAGGACCCAGGGCTCGCGATCCACCCGCCCCTGCTCTATCTCGGCTATGTCGGCTTCTCGATCGTCTATTCGTTCGCCGCCGCGGCGCTGATCGAAGGCCGCATCGACGCGGCCTGGGCGCGCTTCGTGAGGCCGTTCACGCTCGTCGCCTGGAGCTTCCTCACCCTCGGCATCGCCGCCGGCTCGTTCTGGGCCTATTACACGCTCGGCTGGGGCGGCTTCTGGTTCTGGGATCCGGTCGAGAACGCTTCCCTCATGCCGTGGCTCGCCGGCACGGCCTTTGTCCATTCGGTCGCGGTGATGGAGAAGCGCGACGCGCTGAAAGTCTGGACGATCTTTCTCGCGATCCTCGCCTTCTCCTTTTCGCTGCTCGGCACCTTTCTTGTGCGCTCGGGCGTGCTCACCTCCGTGCACGCCTTCGCCAATGATCCGCGGCGCGGCGTTTTCATCCTCGCGATTCTGGCGATGTTCATTTGCGGCTCGTTCGTCCTTTTCGCTTGGCGCGCGCCGATGCTCAAGCAGGGCGGATTGTTCGCGCCCGTCTCGCGCGAGGGCGCGCTCGTCGTCAACAATCTGCTTCTGACGACCGCATGCGCGACCGTGCTGTTCGGCACCCTCTACCCGCTCGCGCTCGAGCAGCTGACCGGCGAGAAGATCACCGTCGGCGCGCCCTTCTTCAACCTGACCTGCGGCGTGCTGTTGCTCACCGCCTGCTTTGTCGCGCCGTTCGGCTTCTCGCTTGCGTGGAAGCGCGGCGATCTCCTCGGCGTCGTGCAACGGCTCGCCTTCGCCATCATCATCGGCGCCGTGACGGCGGTGGTTGGCGCAGCCTGGCTCAGCGGCGCGCCGATCTTTGCGCCGCTCGCCATGGGGCTTGCGATCTTCGTCATCATCGGCACGCTGATCGAAGTTTTCACGCGCGCATGGCGACCTGGGATTACCGCCGGCGTCGCGCTGAAGCGCACCTTCGGCTTGCCTCTTTCGTTCTTCGGCGGGGCGCTCGCGCATTTCGGGTTGGGCGTGACGTTGCTGGGACTCTCGGGCCTTGGCTTCGGCGCCGAGACGATCGCCACCCTGCACAAGGGCGTTCCCGCGCTCGTCGGCCCCTATTCGATCACGCTCAATTCGGTGGGCGAGCGCGTCGGGCCGAACTACAAGGAAACGCTCGCGTCGGTGACCGTGCGCGACGGCGACGCAGTCGTTGCTGAGCTTGAGCCCGCGCGCCGCCAATTCGCCGCGCGGGAGATGAGCACGACCCAGGCGGGCCTCGCGACGCTTCATTTCGGCCAGGTCTATGTCTCGATCGCAGACCCCGCGCCTGACGGCGCCGTGCCCGCGCGCCTCTACTGGAAGCCGCTGGTGACGCTGATCTGGCTCGGCGGCGCCGCCATGGCGCTCGGCGGCGTGCTGTCGCTCACGGACCGGCGCCTTCGCTTCGGTGTGGCCACGAGGGCAAGAGCCGGCGCGCGCGCGCTGGCGCAACCGGCGCAGTAGAACCTGTGCTTCGCTTGGCTATCAGGTTGAAGGGCGCGCTCCCCTTCTCCCTCGGGGAGAAGGTGGCGGGCGAAGCCCGACGGATGAGGGCCCCCGAAGCGAAAAGCGCGCTTCGCGCGCGAACCCTCACCCCTACCCCTCTCCCGTAGGAGAGGGGGGGAACCGCGCATTCACCATCCAATCGCAAGTTGCTCCAGTATCGAGAGGAAAGCTTCTCTCCTCCTTTTCCCCCTCCTAGCCTCCCTCGTCGGCCCCGCGCTGGCCGTGCAGCCAGACGAAGTCATGAAGGACCCGGCGCTGGAAACGCGCGCGCGCGCGCTCTCGGGCGAATTGCGCTGTCTCGTCTGTCAGAACGAGTTGATCGACGATTCCGAGGCGCCGCTGGCGCGCGACATCCGCATACTCATTCGCGAGCGCATCGGTAAAGGCGAAAGCAACGACGCGGTGCGCGCCTATCTCGTCTCGCGCTACGGCGATTTCATTCTCCTGAAACCCCCGTTCAAGCCGGAGACGCTGCTCCTGTGGCTGAGCCCCGTGCTCACGCTCGGCCTTGGCGTCGCCGCTGCGCTTTACGCCCGCCGCCGTGCGCCGAGCGCGACGCCACGCCTGAGCGAGGACGAGGAAGCGAGACTTCGCGGCGCTGACGAGCGGCGATGCGAGCAAGTGACCCTACGAGGCGCGGCTGGCGGCATCATCGCGCAGTTCTAGCCGCAGCCTTGGCTCTCGTTCCGGCGCTCTCGACTTCGGCCTTGGCCACCTCGTGCAGCCGTGAGGTCGTGGCGCAAATCCGCTTCCCCACGCATCAGGCTTGTTGGACGTATCGCGGCCCGGCGACCTTGTTTGTCGGCAGGTTCACAAGCGGGCAGACCATTTCTGCGCAGATGACGGGCGAGGCGACCGACTACGATCCACGCAGCGACAGCGCCGCGACGGTTTCGCGGCCTCGCGACCCCAATGTCGAGGGGCCTGGCGGTTATTTCTATGGGGTTCCCGACGGCCCAGGGGTGATGACCTTTCGCGCTCCCGCGACCGGGGTCTATCGCTTCAGTTTCTCGCCCTGCGCCATGTGGGGCGCGCCAGGCGCGGTTAGGATTTGCGCGCGCTGAAGCTTAGACTTCATGGATTCAAACAAGCGGACAACAACGACGAGGCGGGATCAGTCAGACCGTCGATGACGTCAAAGTGATGCTTGCCGCTCTCCGGCGTCCACGGGCACGACCAGGCTTCGGACAAAAGACGGGCCTGCCAGAGAAAAGCCGGCCGTTCCTGCGCGCCGACCCAGACGTGGGCCTCGACGCCCGGACGCAGCGCAAGCAGAGCCGGGCTCTCCCGCGCAATCTCGGCGGCGTCGAGGCGCAGGTCGGCGTTCATGGCGGTCAGCGAGATGGGCTCGAGATCGGCAAGCGGCGAGATCGGCACGACCCGCTTGACGGGCGCCGACAGCGACAGATCGGCGCAACCCATGCGCGCGCTGAGGTGACCGCCCGCCGAGTGGCCGGTGACGACGACCGGACCCGCGACGAGGCCGGCCGCGACTTCGACGGCGCGCGCGATCTCCTGGGTCATCGCGCTGATCCGCGCTTCGGGCGCGAGTGTGTAGGACGGAATGGCGCAGGCCCATCCGCGCGCCACCGCGCCTCCGGCCAGATGCGACCACAAATCGCGGTCGAACCTCAGCCAATAGCCGCCGTGGACGAACACCAGCAGACCCTGCGGCGCGGCGTCGGGCAGAAAAAGGTCGAGAGCGTTGCGCGGCCCGGGGACCATAGGAGACGCCAGTCCGCGCGCGCTGGCCCAAGCGCGCACGAAATGCTGCGGCCTCCTGCGCCCAGCGAGGCGGAAATGTTTCGGCGCCGGGGATGAAGGGGCCGTTGGCGTAGGCGCGGTCGTAATCCACTCGAATTGTCCAGTCTGGAAGCGATCTCACGGCTCTTTAAGATTATCCGCCATCCTTCGGAGCCAATCTCTCAAGACCCCTATCTCCTTCGCCGAGAAGCCCGTCAACGCGCGATCGGTTTCCGCAAGCGTCAGCGGCAGGATGCGTGCGAACATCCGTCGCCCCTGCGCGGTCAGCGAGATCGCGAGGCTGCGGCGGTCGCTCTTCTGTTCCCGACGCGAGATGAGTTCCCGCATCTTCCATAAGCCCAAGCGTGCGCGTCAGCGTGGTGCGGTCGACGGACGTCAGATCGGCGAGCCGTCCCATCGTCGCGCCGGAATGCTCCTGCAGCACGGCCAGGACCCGCCAACGCGGGTAGTCGAGGCCGTAAGGACGCAGGCGCGCGTTGATCGCCCGCGTCCGCCGCGCGAGGATCTGACTGAAATAGAAAAAGACATGGTCCTCGAGCTTGAAAGCCTGGGACCCGCTCTCTTTTTCTCGCGCACGCGCCTTTGCAATCGTCCTCCGGCGCGCATCTCCGCTGGCGCAAATTAGGTTGACTTGCACATATTATGGGCCAGTATGCCGTCGTGGCAACCGAAAGGACACGGCACATGTCGCTGCCGCCCGGAATCACCAAGGCTGGCGAAGGCCTCGACAACATCGCCTGGAACATCCTCGGCCAGACCTACGTGCCGAAGTCGGTGAGCGAGAGCTCCTTCGCGTGGCACGCGACGTTTCCGCCCGACACGTTCGTGCCGCCGCATATCCATCCGACGCAGGACGAGTTCATCTACATGTTCGAGGGTCAGTTCGAGCTGATGCTCGACGGGCGCACGAGTCTTCGCCAATCCCGGCGATCTCGTGCGCATGCCGATGGGTCTTCCGCACGGGATCTTCAACAAGTCCGGGCGGACCGTGAAATGCCTGTTCTGGGTCTCGCCGACCCGCCGGCTCTACGATCTCTTCTGGGGCGATCCACAACATGGCGGAGCAGACGCCGGCCGAGGTGGTCGCGCTCTCCGCCAAGCACGAAGTCGACTTCCTGCCGCCGCCCGAACAGGCGAAGTGAGCTGCGCCAAATGTAAGGAGCGACGCCGTTGAAAGTGCTCATCGCAGGCGCGGGCCTCGGCGGACTGACGCTTGCGCTCATGCTTCACCGGCGCGGCGTCGAGAGCGTCGTCTACGAACAGGCGTCCGAGATCCGCGAAGTCGGCGTCGGCATCAACATTCTGCCGCACGCCATCAAGGAACTCGCCGCGCTCGATCTCCTGCCCAAGCTCGACGCCGTCGGCATCCGCACCAAGGAGCTGCATTACGTCAGCCGGCTCGGCCAGAAGGTGTGGACCGAGCTGCGCGGCGCTGGACGCCGGCTTCGACTATCCGCAGTTCTCGATTCATCGCGGCCGGCTGCAGAAGGTGATCCACGACGAAGTCATCGCGAGACTCGGTCCCGGCGCGGTGCGCACGGGGCTCAGGCTGCAGGGGTTCATGCAGGACGAGGGCGGGGTCGTCGCGCATTTCACCGACGCCAAGTCCGGAGTGAGCAGCGAGACCGTGCGCGCCGACGTGCTCGTCGGCGCCGACGGCATCCACTCCGTGGTGCGCCGTCATTTCCACCCGAAACAGGGTCGCCCGAAATGGCAGGGGCTGATGCTCTGGCGCGGCGCAGCGGAATGGCCGAAGTTCCTGAGCGGCAGTTCGATGTATATCGCCGGCGGCATGAGCGCGAAGATCGCGCTCTACCCGATCGCGCCGGGCTCGACGCCCGACAAACGCCTCACCAACTGGGCGATCGTCTCGCGCATCGCCGACGGCGAGATCACGCCGGCGCCAGTCGATTCCTGGTCGCGAACGGGACGCATGGACGAGGTCATCCCTTACGCCCGGCGCTTCACCGTTCCGGACGTCGATGTCGAGGCTCTGGTGCGCTCGACTTCGGTCTGCTGGGAATATCCCGATGTGCGACCGCGACCCGCTGCCGCATTGGAGCCATGGCCGCGTCACGCTCATCGGCGACGCGGCGCATCCGATGTACCCGGTCGGCTCGAACGGCGCGGCGCAGGCGATCCTCGACGCGCGCTCTCTTGCCGACTGGCTTCGCAAGGCCGACCATCCCGATGCAGGCTTTGCACGAGTACGAGCGCGACCGCTTGCCGAAGACCGCGGAGATCGTGCGCCTCAACCGCAAAGGCGGGCCGGAGCGGGTGATCGACGAAGTCGAGAAACTCGCGCCCGCGGGCTTCGAATCCGTCGAGCGCGTGCTCAGCCATTCCGAGCGCGAGGCGATCGTCAAGGGCTACGCCAGCACAGCCGGCTTCACGCAGAGCCAGGTCAACAAATGAAGCCGCCGCGCGCTGATCACACCCAACTGTACGGATCACCCCACCAGTACAGATTATGGAAAATGCATTGCACCGTCCGTGTTCGCGCCAGCCTTCAACTCTTATTGTGAGGGTTGAAGGAAACGTGGGCGGATGGAACGAACAACTGAGGGATGGGGCAGCGGGCTCGTAGGCGTCGTCATCTTCAGCGGATCGCTGCCGGCAACTCGCGTCGCTGTCGCGCATTTCTCGCCAATGTTCCTGACATCCGCGCGCGCGGCGATCGCCGCGTTGGTGGGCGCGGTATTTCTCTTCGCGCTCCGGCAGACCCGCCCGGCCCGCAGCGATGCTCTGTCGCTGGTTATCGTGGCGCTCGGAGTCGTCGTTGGTTTCCCGTTGCTGACAGCGCTCGCGCTTCAGCACATCACGGCGGCGCGTTCGATCGTTTTCATCGGCCTGTTGCCGCTCGCAACCGCCATCTTCGGCGTCTTGCGCGGCGGCGAGCGACCTAAGGCCGCCTTCTGGCTATTCTCGCTCCTCGGCGCGGCGACTGTCGCGGGCTTTGCTCTTTCGCGAAGCGAGGGCGGATCGGTCGAAGGCGATCTCTTGATGATCGCCGCCATTCTGCTCTGCGGGCTTGGCTATGCCGAAGGCGCGACGCTTTCGCGCCGGCTCGGCGGTTGGCAGGTCATCTCCTGGGCGCTGTTGCTGTCGTTTCCGCTGATGGCGACGATCACTCTGTTCACCCTGCCTGCGAGCTGGATCGGCATTGGCGCGCCTGCCTGGATCAGCCTTGGCTACGTTTCGATCTTCAGCATGCTGGTCGGTTTCGTCTTCTGGTATCGCGGCCTCGCTCTCGGAGGCATAGCCAGCGTGGGTCAGCTGCAACTCCTACAGCCCTTCTTCGGCCTGATTTTGGCTGCCGCGCTCCTCCGCGAGCCGATCGCCTGGACCATGATCGCAGCCACAGTCGTCGTTGTTCTGTGCGTCGCCGGCGCCAAGCGATTTGCCTGACTTCCTAAGCCACTTTCCCGCCGATCAGCCGAGAGCTCTCAGCTGGAAGCGCTGGATCTTGCCTGTCTGCGTCTTCGGCAAGGCCTCCACGAACGTCAGCGCGCGCGGATATTTGTAAGGCGCGATGCTCGCCTTGACGTGGTTTTGCAGCCGCATCGCGGTGGCTTCGTCAGGGGAAATGCCAGGCTTCAGCACGACGAAGGCGGCGACGATCTGCCCGCGCTCCTCGTCGGCAAGCCCGATCACCGCGCATTCGCTGACGCTTCGTGCGCAAGAAGCGCCGCCTCCACCTCGGGCCCCGCGATGTTGTAGCCGGAGGAGATGATCATGTCGTCGTTGCGCGCGGCGAAACGAAAATATCCGTCCTCATCCTGGCTGAACGCGTCGCCCGTTACGTTCCAGCCGTTCTGCACATAGTCCTGCTGACGGGCGTCGGCGAG
Organism: uncultured Alphaproteobacteria bacterium; assembly: GCA_963731145.1. Lineage (GTDB taxonomy): Bacteria > Pseudomonadota > Alphaproteobacteria > ATCC43930 > CGMCC-115725 > CAIKMD01. Next base: position 46,183 of record CAVSUX010000002.1, read on the forward strand.
GTAGCGGCAACCGGTCGGGCCTCGCACGGCGAGCCGCCCGACCGTTCCGAGTGGAACATCGTTGAAATGCTCGTCGACGATCCTGGCTTCGTAGCCTGGCACGGGTTTTCCGGTGACGCCCGGTTTCCGGTCATCGAGGCGATTGCTGACGAACACGTGCAGCATTTCCGTCGAGCCTATGCCGTCGAGGATCGGCACGGCCGTGCGCGTCGTCCAGGCTTCATAGATCGGAGCGGGCAGCGTTTCGCCCGCGGAGACCGCCAGGCGAAGCGAGGAGAGATCGGCGCCCTCGTCCATTGCCGCGAGCATCGCGCGATAGGCGGTCGGCGCGGTGAAGCAGACGGTCGCCTTGTAGTCCTCGATGATCTTGACGAGGTTCGGCGGGGTCGCGCTTTCGATCAGCACGGCGGAAGCGCCGAAGCGCAAGGGGAAGACGGCGAGTCCGCCGAGGCCAAAGGTGAAGGCGATCGGAGGCGAGCCGACGAACACGTCGTCGGGCCGAACCTCGAGCACTGTCTTCGCATAGACGTCGGCAATGATGAGAATGTCGCGATGAAAGTGCATCGTCGCCTTGGGCGAGCCGGTTGTTCCCGAAGTGAATCCGAGCAGCGCGACGTCGTCGCGCCCCGTGCGCACGGCGGCCAGGGTCACCGGCTTATTGAGAGCGAGGCGGTCAAGCTCGGCGTCGTGGTTGGCGGTGCCGTCGAAGCCGACGACGCTTTTGAGAAAGCCGCTCGTCTTGGCGCAGGCGACCAGTTCATCGAGGATGCGGGTGTCGCAGAGCGCAAGTCCGATCTCGGCCTTGTCGACGATCTTCGTCAGTTCTCCGGCTCGCAGCATCGGCATCGTGTTGACGACGACCGCGCCCGCCTTCGTCGCCGCGAGCCAGCAGGCGATCATCGCGGGATTGTTGGCCGAGCGGATCAGCACGCGATTGCCGGGCTTCACGCCATAATCCTCGATGAGCGCCCGGGCCAGACGATTGCTCCAGTCGGCAAGCTCCTTGTAGGTGCGGCGCCGGCCGTGCCCGACGAGCGCGGTGCGGTCGCCAAAGCCGCGCTCGACCATGCGGTCGGTGAGCTCGACGGCGGCGTTCATGATGCTCTGGATAGTCGAGCCCGTCCAGCCGAAAGTCGGGCCACTGGTCGGGCGGAGGCAGATTGTCGCGCGCGAACGTGTCAACGTGAGCGGTGGGGCCGAGCATCGGTTCGTTCCTCCTCGTTCGTCCCCGTTGAGAAGCTTGAGGGCTAGTCACCTGCGCCGAGTTGCTCGATCAACCAGTTTGCTTTTCCAAACGCTCCCGACTTTGAGAAGCAGACGGTGCTCGTCCATGAGCCTATGGCCATATGCGAGGCCGGAATGCCCGGGTGAAGCTCTCCTTCGACGGTGAGGTGGGAGGCGCCGAGAGCATGACACACAGTAGCGAACGTCTCTCCACCGACAATTGTAAGTACGGCCGGAGGCGCGAGGCTTCTGCATAAAGCCGTCAACCGTTCCGCGATCAAGCACGCCGCCTGCGGCGACGTCAGCCCTGCCGGCAAGTCAGGCATGGTCACACAGCGCCCGTGCTTGAGGAGCTTCGTGTGGATGCGCTCCGCGCTCGCCTCGGTTTCTGCGTCGAAGCGAGTGAGCCAGTCGGGGCGCAGCCGCGCGAGTTCGTCCACTTGGCGACAGGCGGCGGGATGATGCGATCCCACGATTACGAGATGAGGCGCATCAGGCAGGCGTACGACCGGCGCCGGCTGCGCCGCCAAGGCCCGCGCCAGGCCAGCGGTTCCGCACCAAAGCGTGGACGTCTTGTCCGCGCAACGGGAGATGGCGTCGAGATCCGCCTGGCTCGACGCGTCGAGCAGCAGAACCCCGCCGCGCATCTCGGGGTCCGACGCGAAGCGAACCATAACGCCATGGCTCGAGAGCTCCGCGGCGACATCCGCAATCAAAGCAGCGCCGCCCTGAGCATCCACATGCATCTGCCGGCCGCCCTGCGTCACGCGCCCCTGGGCGGGAAACGCCGGCGCCAGGACGATGCGCTCAAAAGCCCGCGATCGAGCGATCTCGGCAAGCTCCGCCGCCCAATGCCCGCGCATGAGGCTATCGATCTTCTTGAAGGCGAGATCGGCCCCGGCGAAATATCGAATCGATTCGTGAGCGGCCGCGACGGCCTCCGTCCTGGCGCCGTCGCGGCAAGAAAGGTTGAGTGCGAAGGACCCTTCCGGGGCGACAGCCGCAAGACTAGTCAGGACCGGAAGGGGGCCGATAGCAGCCCGTGAACTGCGCTCCGCTGTCGAGCGCGCCGGTCAGGTCATCCGCAACGAGGCGGAGCGTCGTCATGCAACGGCGCTCGTCGGGCTCCGCGACGGCACGATGGTCATGGAAAGCCCGAGCTCCTGCAGGCGACCGATTTCGGCTGGATCCACCCGATCGTCGGTAATCATCTCATGAATCGCGGTGAGCTCGCAGATCCGGCAAAATGCCGCCGAGCCGAACTTAGAGGCGTCGGCCAGCACCACAATCCGTCGCGCAGCGGCGATCATCGCCCGTTTCATTGCGGCCGCCTCGAGCGAAGTTTCGGTCAGCGCCATACCGTTGATGGCGTGCGTTCCTATAAAGGCGACGTCGACACTCAGGTCGCCGAAAAAGCTTTCGCCGGGCTCTCCGATCAGGGTCAGCGATCCCGCGCGGACAGTGCCGCCGGGAATGACGATGCGAATCTTGTTCGGAGGCCGCAAGCGCTTGTCCAATGCCGAGATCGTTCGTGACCGCCGTCAACGCAATGTCGCGTTCGACACATGCGCGAGCGGCCGCGAGCACGGTTGAACTGCTGTCGAAGATAACGCTCGCCCCTGAGTGCAAGGTCGCAGCGGCTGCGAGGCCGATAGATTCCTTCTCCGGTCGATCGAATTCGGCTGTTATGGCCGCTTCCGGTTCGAAGGTCGACTGAAGCTGCTTCTGGATCAGCGCACCGCCGTGGGAGCGCTCGAGGTAGCCACGCTCCTCGAGATGCTCGAGGTCACGCCGTACGGTCGAAATGGAAGCGCCGATCGCTTCCGCCAACTCCTGGATGGAGGCCGCGCCTCGTTTGCGGATGTGGTCGAGCACGAAGGCGCGTCGCTGCGCTGGAATGAGTTCAGGGCGTCGCAAGGAAGCCATCCAGCCTCGATCTTCCTAATGGGGAGGCATTGCGCAGCGAAGAGATCGGCGAAGGACGCCTGCAACCTCAGCGCTCCGCCGTCTCAGCAAGCTGCCCTCGCCTATGCCCGATTGTGAAAGAAAATGGTAGTTTTCGGTCGAAGTCAAGCCTGCGAGATTCCAATCGACCGGCGATTACGGGCCGATTTGTTGCACCTGCGTGCACGGCAATGAATGATTATGACACAAAATGACACTTTTTGACTTCTCAACGGACGCAAGACTGCGCTACCATTCTCCGCAAGTGGCGAAATGGAGAGGCGGAGTGGCTCGTCCAACGATTGCGGTGACGTCGGGCGATCCGGCCGGCGTCGGGCCGGAGATTATGGCTCGCGCCGCGATCGCCCTGCGTCCGAGAGTCGTGGCGGGCGAATTGTCGCTCATCCTTATCGGGGCGGCGAGGGCGCATCGCGAAACCCTCGAGCGGCTTGGATTGGAAAGTTCGTCGACGCTAACGGATATCGCCGACGACGGCGCCGAAAGATCGTCCATCCGCTTCATCGATGTCGATCCCGGCGCCTTGGGGGCGCCCCTAGGCAAGTCGACGGCGGAGGGCGGGCGCATCGCGTATGACGCGATCGCAAAGGCTGTTCGGCTGGCGCTCGACGGTTCTGTGGACGCCATTTGCACGGGCCCGATCAGCAAGGAGGCCCTGAACTTCGCCGGACATCATTATAGCGGTCACACTGAATTGCTCGCGGATCTCACGGGCGCGCGCGACAGCGTCATGCTCCTGGTGCACGGGAACATGCGCGTCAGCCACGTGACAACTCACGTGGCGATCGAGGAGGTGCCTCGCCGCGTGACGCCGGAGCGATTGGGCCGGGTCGTCGCGCTGACCGACGAAGCCCTCAAGGCGCTTGGCCTCTCAAGGCGGCGCATCGCGGTCGCGGCGCTCAATCCACACGCCGGCGAGGGCGGCCTGTTCGGGCGGCAGGACATCGACGTTGTCGAACCGACCATCAAGCGCCTGCGCGAGAAGGGCTTCGACGTGGAAGGACCAGTTCCGGGAGATACTGTTTTCGTCAAGCTGCACGCAAAGCAGTTCGACGCCGTGGTCGCCATGTATCACGATCAGGGCCACATCCCGGTGAAACTGCTCGGGTTCTCGGTCGATGAGAAGACCGGGCGGTGGGAGGCGCTTAGCGGCGTCAACGTTACGCTCGGCCTGCCAATTATCCGCACATCCGTCGATCACGGCACGGCTTTCGACATCGCTGGCGCCGGTGTCGCGAGCGAAACGAGCTTGATCGAGGCGATCGATCTCGCGGTCGTCCTCGCCCGGGCCCGCAAAGAAACGCGCGTGATTGGAACGGCAGACGCATAGGTTTAACTTATGGCGGGGTCGGCGATGGCGTCGAAGGATGTCCCGACCATTGGCGTCGTCGCGCCGACGCTCGATGCGGCAATTTTGGAACAACGATATCGACTTCACGAAGAAGGGCGCGAAGGAAAGACTTCGCCGGGAGAAGGAGGACTCAAATGACTGTCCAGACCATGCGCGACTTTGGTATTGGCGAAGGCCAGCTTTACATCGGCGGACGCTGGGTCAACTCGGCCAGCCGCGAGCGGCGTGAGATCGAAAATCCGAAGGATGAGAGCGTCGTCGCTCTGGTCCCGTCAAGCACAATCGAGGATGCTGACCGCGCGGTGTCGGCGGCCCGCAAAGCTCAACCCGAGTGGAGCAGACGAACGCCGATGGAGCGCGGCGCGCTGCTTCAGAAGCTTGCGAAATTTGATCGACGAGAACACCGAGACGCTCGCGCACTTCTCACTGCCGAAGGCGGCAAGCTTCTGCCGGAATCGCGCATCGACGCGAATTTCGCCGCCATTTTGCTTCGCTTCGCCGCCGAGAGCGCTCGAAGACTCCAGGGCGAGATCCTGCCTGGCGAAGGCCGCGACGAGCAGATCTGGATCCAGCGCGTGCCCTACGGCGTCGTCGCAGGCATCACGGCCTGGAACTTCCCCGCCGCGCTGTTCGCCCGCAAGGTCGGTCCCGCGCTGGTGACGGGCAACACCATCGTCGTCAAGCCGCACGAGCTGACGCCGTTGACCACGCTGGTGCTAGGCGAACTCAGCCGGCGCGCCGGCATACCCGAGGGTGTCATCAACATCGTCGTCGGCGACGGCCGAACCGTTGGCGCGCATCTCGTGTCTCACAAGGGCACCGACCTCATCTCAATGACGGGCAGCGTCCGCGCGGGCGGCGAGATCTATGCGCTTGGAGCCGAGCGCATCAAGCCGATCCGCCTCGAGCTTGGCGGGAAGGCGCCGTTTATCGTCATGAACGACGCCGATATCGACAAGGCGGTCGACGCGGCCGTGACGTCGAAGTTCTTCTTCGGCGGCTCCGTGTGCACCTGCAACGATCGCATGTACCTGCACAAGGCGATCCACGACGAATTCCTCGACAAGTTCCTGGCCAAGGTCAAAACACTCAAGGTCGGCGATCCCACGAGCGACGTGCAGGTTGGCCCGCGCATCAGCGCCGTCGAAGTGAACAAGCTCGAGGCGATGAAGGCCAAGGCGATCGAGCAAAAGGCGACCCCGCTGATCGAGGGCAAGGCGCAAGGCGCCGGGTTCGATCGCGGCCATTGGTTCTTCCCGACCATCTTCTCGGTCAAGTCGAACGATCTCGAAATCATGAAGCAGGAGACCTTCGGCCCGCTGATCGCGGCGATGGCGGTCGACGATTTCGATCAGGCGCTCGCCTATGCGAACAATTCCGATTACGGCCTCTCGGCCTATGTGTTCACTCGCGATAATCGCAAGATCATGCGAGCCGTGAACGAGCTCGAATTTGGCGAAATCTACGTCAACCGCCCGTCCGGCGAGAGCCCGCACGGCTTCCACACCGGCTTCCGCAAGAGTGGGCTCGGCGGCGAGGACGGCCAGCATGGCATCGAGGGCTTCATGCATAAGAAGACGGTTTACAACAACTACGCGTGACGGCCGCCAATCGCAGCCGCTGAGCCGAACGCGTGAAGAGGATCCGGGAGAGCGGCTCGAGCCCGCAACCCATATCGCCGCTTCGCGTCGGCCAGGTGCTCGAGATTAGCTTCGCGACCTTCACACCGCGGATCACGATCCGCTCTGAACGCGAGCTAACGGTCGAAATTGTTGCGGGCGATACGGTATCGGTTTCTCCGATGACCGTCGAGCACTGAAGCACGATCGTGCATGTGCTCGACTGAGTTGCGCAAAGCCTAACTGCAGTCACGCCAGCAAAGGGCGGATTTTGCGGTTGACGGGTCGGATTGAGGTCAAATCTGACGGCTAACCGACCGGTCGCAAATTCGACCTACCGCCGCTCTGACTCTTTCGTTAGCTCAGCGGGCGAAACGAGGCCCGTTACGACGTCAACAAGGTCTTCCCGCGAGGGCCCGGGATTTTCCAGCCACCATTTGGCGACAGCGTGCAGACCCTCCTTGAGAAATTCCGCAGCGGCCAGCAAACGCCACGGCGGACTTCCCGGCATGACGACGGCAAGCAGACTTGCGATGCCAGCCGACGCGCCCGCCTGAACCTCGCGTGAAATCTTAGCGGCGGCCGTGTCGCCGCGCTGGACGGTCAGCAGCACTCGCGCGGCGTCGGGCTGTCGCTCTACGAATTGCAAAAACGCGTCGACGGCGCGACGGAATTTCTGCTCAGGATCGTCGCCGGCTTCCGCAATCGCCTTGCCCTTGGCGATCAGCCCATCTCGGATCGATTCGAGCACCGTCAGATAAAGCGCCTGCTTTGACGGAAAATGGTCATAGAGGACCGGCTTCGTCACCTTCGCAAGAAACGCGATGCGGTCCATCGACGCCTTCGTCATAACCGTCGATGGCGAACGCTTGCACAGCCGCGGACAGGATTTTCGCGCGCCGCTCCTCCGCAGTCAGCCGCTTGCGTGATCTTGACAACATCGGCGGCAGCATTACCTACTCGTTAGTAGGTTATCAAGCGCGAGGCAGAGCCATGCGTATCTTTGTCGCGGGCGCAACGGGCGCCGTAGGCCGCAGGCTGGTTCCACGTCTGGTTCGCGAGGGTCATGTCGTAACCGGACTCGACGCACACGCCTTCGAAGGCGGGATTCGTGCAGGAACTCGGCGCGGAACCAATTGTCGCGGACGCACTCGACCAAGAGGCCATACACGCGGCCGTAAGCGCCGCGCGCCCGGATGTGATCGTGCACGAGCTGACCGATCTCAAAGGCGCGTCGGACCTTCGCAAGTTCGAGCGCACTTTCGCGAGCAGCAATCGACTGCGCATCGAGGGCACTGACTACCTGCTTGCGGCCGCGCGTGATTGCGGCGTGAAGCGCATGGTCGCGCAGAGTTTCTGCGGTTGGCCGTATGCGCGTATTGGCGGGTATGTGAAATCCGAAGAAGACCCGCTCGATCCAAATCCGCCGGAGCAGCAGCGCAGCACGCTCGACGCAATCCGCCATCTGGAGCGCGCAGTCTCAACATCGGCGGCGCCGGAGGGCGTCGTGCTGCGTTACGGCGCGTTCTATGGGCCCAACACCGGCATGTTCGAGGCGACGCAGATCGCGCAGATCCGCAAACGCCGCGTGCCGCTGATCGGCGACGGCGCCGCGTGGTGGTCGTTCCTGCACATCGACGACGCCGCTGAGGCGACTGCCTTGGCCGTCAAGCATGGCAGCGGCGTCTACAATATCGTGGACGACGATCCCGCGCCGGTCCGCGAATGGCTTCCCGCGATGGCCGCAATCCTCGGAGCAAAGCCGCCGTTCCGCGTCCCGGCCTGGCTCGCCCGCCTGGCGGCAGGTGAGCACCTTGTCGTTATGATGACAGAATCGCGCGCAGGCTCGAACGCCAAGGCCAAGCGAGAGCTCGGTTGGCGCCCGCGTCACCCATCCTGGCGGCAGGGATTCGCCGAAATCGTTCAGCAGGAGGCGCGGCTGGCGGCTTAGCCAGCCGATGCAAGCAAACCCAGGGAGAGAACGATGGAAATGGAGGCCTTGGCCGGCTGGCGCGAATACGTGAACACTCGCGACGACGCGACTTTGCGGGGCGTGCTCGATCCCGAAGTCGTGTTTGAGAGTCCCATCGGGCACACCCCGCAAAAGGGGCGAGAGGTTACGCTCAAGTACTTGAGAAGCGCCGTGACGGTGCTGGGCGGCCCCAAATTCAGGTTTACCGAGGAGTGGCGCAACGACACGAGGCGCGGTTCTCGAGCTTGAGACCGAAATCGATGGGATCAAAATCAATGGCGTCGATATCATCACCCTCAGCGACGATGGCCGCCTGATAACTCGCTTCAAGGTGATGGTCCGCCCGCTCGAGGCGATCAAGCTGTTGCAACGGCTGATGGGCGAGCAACTTGCCAAACCATGAAGCGCTCGAAGCACAGGCGAATGCAACCAGCTTTGGTGCAACGACAATGTGCGACGCCGCCCGTCTCACGCCCCGCGAGCGTGCTCGCCGGCGTCGAGGATCCAGGTCCGGTCGGCGAAGGCGACATAGATGCGCTCTTGCCCCAGCGCGGCGCCGAGTTCGGCGGCCAGTTCGTTGAGCATCGCCTCGATCGCAGCATCCGGCAGGTGACCGAGATAGGCGTGCACCGCCTCGCCCGTGAACAGGGCGACCGGTTCGCGGTCCGACCCGACCGTGCCGTCCTCCCGTGGCCAGGCGTAGGTCACTTCGGCGCGGGTGAACATGCCCGAAAGCGCGGGCTCGCCCGCTTCGACCCGACGCCTCATCCAGGCTCGCGCGGTGCGCACCGCCTCGGAGACGTCAAACACGCGCCCCTCCGCGTCCCAACCCTCGCGTAAGCCCACGCTGATCCGAAAATCGCGCCGCGGCCCATCCGAGCCATCCACGACGATGTAGTCCTCGGGTTTCGGCGGGGGCGTCTGGGGCATGTCGGGCTCTTCGGTTTGCCGCGCGGGTGGGATGTAATGTCGCGACGCGATACAGCTTATAGGCACCTTCGAGGACGATTGCCTCGTCGAACTCCTTCCCTTTCGCCTTGTGACGCGACGCAGCGCTTCTGGCGGTCCATCTCTCACGGGCGGCGACGAACGCCAACATGACCACAACTAGTGCTTAGCAGATGGCCCACACAGCTCAACGGCGCCACCGCGATTGAGACCAAGCCCTCCGTTGTCGGGGTGTCCCCGATGCTTTTTCAAAACATGCGGTGACCTCAGCTGCCTTACTTGCACGACTGCACAAACTGACAGCCTGTCCGCGATTGAGACCAAGCCCTCCGTCGTCGGGGTTCCCCCATGCTTTTTCAAAACATGCGGTGACCTCAGCCGCCTTACTTGCACCACTGCACAAATCGACAGCCTGTCCACGATTAGAACCAAGCCCTCCGTCGTCGGGGTTCCCCCATGCTTTTCAAAACATGCGGTGACCTCAGCCGCCTTACTTGCACCACTGCACAAATCGACAGCCTGTCCGCGATTGAGACCAAGCCCTCCGTCGTTGGGGTTTCCCCCTGATTTTCAAAGCATTTCGTGACTTCGTTAGCGAGCGCCGCCTGACCACAAAACACAGTGACTGGAATGATCAATAGCCAATGCCTCATTTCGAATTTCATTCCACATTCCAAATACTGGTTGCTCGGTCTATGCAGTGCCAAGTGGACTGCACGCCGGCAGAGCGGGGAGTTGGTCTATTACGTTGACCGGAAATTCTAGGTCAACCTCACTCCCACTCGTTCGTGCCTGGCGGCTTGCTCGTCACGTCGTAGACGACGCGATTGACGCTCTTGACCTCATTGATGATGCGCGTCGCGGCGCGACCAAGGAAGTCATGTCGAAGGGAAGAAGTCGGCGGTCATGCCGTCGACCGAGGTGACCGCGCGCACGCCGCAGAATCGTGAGTTTCGCCCATCAGCCGATCGCGCGCTAAGCGTCGGCAGCCCTGGCGGTGGACCCCTATCGGCTGAGAACGATGTGGGTGGCGTGATCGGTGGCCTGATGTTCGGTGACGCGGTAGCCGAGCGCCGGCAGGTCGATCCCGGCGAAGATCGCTTCGCCCTGCCCGAGCACGACCGGGGACAAAGCGAAATGCAGCTCGTCGATCAGGCCGGCGCGAAGATATTGACGCACCGTCTCGGCGCCGCCGCCAATCTTCACGTCGCGGCCCTTGGCGGCGAGCCTCGCCTTCTCCAGCGCCGCCTCGATACCGTCGGTCACGAAGATGAAGGTGGTGCCGCCCTCCATCTCGATCGGATCGCGCGGATGGTGCGTCAGCACGAAGGTCGGCGCGTGATAGGGCGGATTGTCGCCCCACCAGCCCTTCCAGCTCTCGTCCGGCCAGGCGACCGCGGATCGGCCCGAACATATTGCGGCCGAGGATGAACGCGCCGAACCCGTCCATTGAACGATGGGCGTAGGCCTGATCGACGCCGTCCGAGCCGCCGTCCTTACCGATCATTGTCCGGAACATACGCGTACCGAACATCCACTCGTGCAGTTCCCGCCCGCGCTTGCCGAGCGGATTTTCAAGACTTTGCTCAGGCCCTGCTCCGAAACCGTCGAGCGAGATCGAAAAGCCTGCAACGCGCACTTTCGTCATGACGGATCCTTCCATCTCTTTCGGGATTGAGGATTGAAGCAATATGGATCGTTACGCTCGGCCCATGACGATGGGCGGCGACCATCGGTATCTATCGAGCACGCACATTACGCTTGAGCATTCCAAGACCGCCGATACCCGCCTTTTTTACTCCCTCACTCCCACTCGATTGTTCGCATCGTGGCCTAATGAGTTGATTTGTCGTTGCAAAAAATTTCTCCGCCTTGAAAACTCCCGTCGCCCGAACCGTCAGATGCGCATGGCTTTTGAATTCAAAGAGGAATTTGATCGCTCCAGAAAATCTCCGCTTTCAGCGACTATCAATATCGATCGGTCCACTTTTCTCGAATCCACTGGCACCGCCGCACCGCCGACATAGCCGAAGACTACCGTCAGCAGCGCGAGGGATTGACCGCGATGTCGCTTGGAGCGATCGCAGCTCGGCTTCCGACCGGATTACGGCAAGCGTCGCCGGCGACCTGCCGCGCGTCAGTCGCGCGATATGGACAGTCCCGCGAGAAGCGGCGCGTACGCGGCGAGCCTGCGGGATACGAACTCGGTGAAGAGCCGCACGCGCTTCGTCTTGCGTGTCTCCCCCTGTGTGAGAAGCCAGAGCGTTCCGTACATGTGCAGGTCGGTGCCCGGCACCCTCACCAGCAGGGGGTCGGCATCTCCGACGAAGCACGGCAGTGTCGTCATCCCGAGCCCTTGCCGTACCGCAACGATCTGCGCCTCGGCGTCCGTGGTCCTGAACGGAACCCCCGTGGTGCGAACCTCACCCTCGCGGGCCCAGTCCGGGATTCCATGAATGCTTATGACGATCCACCGGATGGGATCAGGCGCGCCCGCACGCCACGCGGCTAGTCGATCGCGGGACATGTAGACGCCGCCGAACAGCTCCGGTCCCTTCAGGCCGTGAAGATTGAGCGGCAGGGTTTTGCGGTCGTAGACGACGCGGATCGCGACGTCGGCCTCTCGGTTGGTCAGATTTGCCAGCTCGCCGGACGACAAGATTTCCATCTCGATGTCCGGATGCAGACGCGCGAAATCGGCGAAGTCCGGCATGAGCAGGTGTGTCGCGAGGGTCGGCGCCAGCGTCACCCGCAGAAGCCCGCGCACGCTCTGGTCGCGCCCGAAGACGCGCGTCTCCAGCAGGTGCGACGACGCTTCCATCTGGTCCGCGAACTCGAGGACCTCCTCGCCCGCAGCCGTCAGGCGGTAGCCCGAAGGCAGCTTTTCGAACATGTGCACCCCGAGGCGTTCCTCGAGCTGGGCGATGCGTCGCAGCACGGTCGAGTGATTCACACCGAGGCGCTCGGCGGCAGCCCGCACCGAGCCTCCGCGCGCGACGGCAAGAAAGTAGCGAACGTCATCCCAGTCGATCATGGTGCAATCCGGCACCGCGGGGTGCGCCTTCCAAAGCCCGTGTCCAACACATCGAACAGCATCTCGTATGTGGGTAGCACGGGCGGTCATCATAGCCTATGCCGACAAGCGCGGCCCAATTCCGAACGGCGGACACCGATCGTCGCGGCTGGCGTCAGTCGTCCAGCCGGATCGATTTCGCACCACCGATGTGCGCGCTTCCGCACTCAACGCCTGACGCCGGCGGACCCATCTCGAGGTTCTCGGGGGCCTCCCCGAACGACCAAAGACGGAGCCTGAAAGGAGAAGTCATGGGAAAGCTTGAGGGTAAGGTTGCAGTCATCACGGGTGGATCGAGCGGCATGGCGCTGGCGAGCGCCAAGCGGTTCGTTGAAGAAGGCGCCTATGTTTTCATCACGGGCCGGAGGCAGGAGGCGCTCGACGAGGCCGTCAGGCTGATTGGCCGGAACGTGACCGGCGTGCGCGGCGACGCGGCCAATCTCGACGACCTCGACCGTCTGTTCGACACGGTCAAGCGGGAAAAGGGCAGGATCGACGTCCTGTACGCGAGCGCCGGCATGGGCGAAGCCGTCCCACTGGGCGAGATTACCGAGCAGCATTTCGATGCGACCTTCGGCCTGAATACGCGCGGCACGCTGTTTACGGTTCAGAAGGCGTTGCCGCTGTTCAACGATGGCGGATCGATCTTCATGACCGGGTCAGTTGCTTCGGTGAAAGGTTTTCCTGGTTACGGCGTGTATGCGGCGAGCAAGGCGGCGTTGCGCTCATTCGCACGCACTTGGCTCAACGAACTGAAGGGCAGGAATATCCGGGTGAACGTGCTGAGCCCGGGGCCGATCGCCACACCGATGCAGGACCAAGTTCTCACCGAGGAGGCGAAGCGGATGTTCGAATCCCTGATCCCGCGGGGAAAGATGGGTCGTCCTGAGGAAATTGCGGCGGTCGCGCTGTTTCTTGCTTCAGACGATTCGAGCTTCGTGAATGGGGTGGAGTTGTCTGTCGACGGCGGCTTCTCGGCCATCTGAAGGGCCGGGGAATCAATATCAACACGGATCGGAGAAGCATTATGAGCTATGCGATTGTAGGATTCGGTAAGATAGGCCAGGCCCTCGCCCACGCCTTCGCCCGTAAAAACATCGACGTGACCGTCGCGAGCCGCCGGCCGCCCGAGGCGTTGGCGCCGCAGGCTCGGGCGATTGGACCCACGGTCGTCGCCAAGTCGCTGCGGGATGCACTCGAGGCCGACACAATCATCTTGGCGGTCCCGTTCGGGGAGCATCGCGAGGTTGCGAAGGCCCTGCCGAGCTGGAAAGGCAAGACGGTCATCGACGCGATGAACGCGTTTGAGTTCCCCTCGAAGAGCTGGACGGTCTCCCGTCCTCCGCCTTCGTCGCGAAGGCGTTCACCGGCGCCAAGTTCGTGAAAGGTTTCAATCACCTGATTGCGGCCACCCTGGCTGCCGATCCGATCGTCGAGGGCGGCCACCGGGTCGTCTTTCTGTCGAGCGACGACGAGGACGCGACCGCTCCCGTGGCGGCCTTGGCCAAACAACTCGGGTTCGCACCCGTCAAGCTGGGAAAGCTCAACGAGGGTGGCGCGCTGGTGCACGCACGCGGCCGCACTTGGGGCCAGCTCATCTTCCAGGATTTGTTCAAGAAGGAGCAGTAATCGATCTACGACCGTGTGATTTCCGGCTGCACCGATTTGCCGCCGAACGTCGCGGCGTTACCGGATTTGGGCGTCTTTCAGCATCATGGTCGCGCCTTTCTCGGCGATCATGGCGGTCGGCATGTTGGTATTGCCGGACGTGATCGTCGGCATGACCGAGGCGTCGATGACGCGCAAGGCCGCGATGCCGTGGACGCGCAGGCGCGCATCGGTCACGGCGGTGGGATCGCTGGCGAGCCCCATCTTGGCCGTGCCCACCGGATGAAAGATCGTCGTGCCGATGGCGCCCGCGGCGCGCGCGAGCGATGCGTCGTCGTCGCCGATGTCGGGGCCCGGCAGAAATTCTTGCGGATGGTAGGGCGCCAAGGCCGGCTGGCGCATCAGCCGGCGCGTCGCGCGGATGGCGTCCGCGGCGACGATTTTGTCTTCGTCGGTTGCCAGATAATTCGGCGCGATCCGCGGCGCCGCATCGGGTGCCGATGAGGCGATGCGCACCGTGCCGCGCGACGTGGGTTGCAGGTTGCAGGCGGCGACGGTGATGGCGGGGAACCGGTGCAACGGCTCGCCGAACCGATCGAGCGACAACGGCTGGACGTGGAACTGGATGTTGGCGCGCTCGTGATCGGCCGACGAGCGCATGAAGATGCCGAGTTGCGACGGCGCCATGGTCAACGGTCCGCGCCGCCGCAGCGCGTAGTCGAGCCCCATCAAGGCGCGGCCGATCCAGGAATGATAGGCCTCGTTCAGCGTCGCGATGCCTTCGACTTTATAGATGGCGCGTTGTTGCAGATGGTCTTGCAAATTCTTGCCGACGCCTTGCCGGTCGAGCACGGTCTCGATGCCGAGCGGCGCCAGCCAGTCATGCGGCCCAATGCCCGAGCGATGGAGAATCTGCGTCGAGCCGATCGAGCCGGCGCACAGCACCACCTCGCCCTTGGCCCGCGCCTCGATGGTTTGACCGCCTTGCGTGAAGCGCACGCCGACGACTTTGTTGCTCTCGACGATGAGCTTGTCGACGAGCACCTTGGTCTCGACGCGAAGATTGTGCCGCGCGAGCACCGGCTTCAGAAAGCCGCGCGCCGACGACCAGCGCCGCCCGCGTCTTTGGTTCACGTGGAAGTAACCGACGCCTTCATTGTCGCCGGTGTTGAAATCGCCGGTCGCGGGCACGCCCATTTGCGTCGCGGCCTGCGCCACCGCATCCAGGATTTTCCACGAGAGGCGCGGCGCCTCGACCCGCCATCCGCCGCCGGTGCCGTGATGGTCGCTCTCGCCTAAAAAATGATCCTCCAACGATCGGAAGGCGGGCAGCACGTCGTCCCATCCCCACCCTTCGAGACCCAACTGGCGCCAGTGATCGTAATCGGCCGCTTGTCCGCGCATGGTGATCATGGCGTTGATCGCCGACGACCCGCCGATCACCTTGCCGCGCGGATAGGCCAACGCGCGGCCATTGAGACCCGCTTCCGCCTCGGTCTTGAACATCCAATCGGAACGCGGATTGCCGATGGCGAAGAGATAGCCGACCGGGATGTGAAACCAGATCCAGTTATCCGTGCCGCCGGCTTCAAGCAGCAGCACCCGGTTCCGCGAATCCGCCGACAACCGGTTGGCGACGATACACCCCGCAGTGCCCGCGCCAACGACGATGTAATCGAATTCACCTTCTAAGCGCATCTGGCTAGACGTATGGACAAGGGGTGAACGCACCTTCCTCGTTGGGCCGCCCGATCAGATATCGAAGAACGAGCACGGCATGTCGGAATCAAGGAATGTCAGCGGATTGCTGGGACCGAGGACATATTCAGGCCAAGTATTGGCAAGTGCATTCATTCCATCCGCATCCAGAATCCTACCTTGCCGCACAGCATTCATCGCGGCGTCATAGAAGGCTTGTACAAGGTCGATCACGGTCTCTTCACCGAGGACGCTAGGGACAGTCAGACGAATCGATGCCCCATCACTTTCAAGGCACAGGTGAACGAGATGCTTGTGCCGTGCTTGGGTGCGAGTCATGAGATATCGCAGATCGAAGCTTCGTCCATCTTGTCCGAATAAGTAGAAATCATAGAGATAACCAGGCTCGCCGACCCTCAATGGATATGTTGCCCAAGGACGTCGTTGGACGCGGACGCTGAGCCCCACAGGACGCGACTTGTCGCGAAAGCCGATCTGGGCCCATTTGCCAGGCTCGAACTCGGCCCACGGCAACGGGTCCAGTGGCAGGAAATGCTTGGCGATAGGATCGCTGCTTTGGGGCAGGATAGGATCCGCGTCGTTGTAGCTAGTACAAAAATGCCAAAAACCCTTGTCAACGTCGCGCAGAAACTGCTTTAGGCGCGCCAGATCATCGAAGTGACCGACACGAAAATGCGCGACGCGATGGCGAATTTGCGAGACCTCCTGGAGTTTGGCTTCCCAGAGCGCTTTAGGCGGGAAATAGCCAGCAAAGCAGTCCCAATAGCCACTGATGAGCGCAACTAGTTCCGAGAGCTGGGCGTAGCTAAGCGCGTTCATCTCGGGTGTCGGCATGTGTGTCAACGACTTGTCCGCCTGAAACGAGCCCGAGTTGCGTCTGATGTCCTTTGCCCAATCATCCCCGAGCAGCGCCCGTAGCTCCACGTAGATCATAGTGCGCAGCCAGGTCTCGAATTGCCACAACCTCGCGTAGGTATTGATCGCCTGAATCGGCACGTCGGCAAACTGCTCAAACGTCTCGACCGTAGACGCGGGCTGTTCGCTCATGTGCTGCCCCAATCAAATCTACGAATTTTCATCGACCGTCTTGGTCCATCTATCGACCACTATCGCCGGTTTGGCACCCGCAGCGCCGTGCGGTCGCCCCAGCTATCATTCCAAAAAAACAACGCCACAACAAATCGCTGGGTCGAAGCACGGAAGTAATCATTATCATCGGTCAGCCCTGAACAATTTGCAGTATTCTGTACACCGGGCTTTTGAGGGGGACAGCACATGAAGGGACATACGGACGCCTTTGTCGCTTACCGGGGGCTTTCGCAGGCTCACTTAGATTTCGTTGTTATCGTTTGCCACGCTATGCCCGCGCTTGAGGCCGATCTGGCCCTAGCGAAGGCCGAGCTCACTCATCCACCGCATCATTTCAAATCAGCACGAAATCAGAAGTCGTGGGTGGCGGATCATTCAAAGGGCTATCAGGAAGAGCTTGCTCGAAGCACTCTCATTACCGTCTTCAGCTATTTCGAAGCCTACATCGGGGATGCGCTTTTCGAAGTCGTGACTTTTCACGGTGGACGTGACGGCTTTTGGAAACGCGCCAAATCTCGCAACGCTGGATTTCTTACCTCACAGACTGCCGACACGATCAAGAACAAGCGCAAGCTTCAGGACAACCCCGACAAGCATAAACTCGCCAAATATCAGAAATATGCTCGGTTGCTAGACAATGAAGGTTTCCGATTTCCGACAGAACTATTCGCAGTTCTCGGCCTACGCCAGTTTTTGGAGAAGGTGGACCAAAAGAACGGGAAGACGGGTCGGAACGGTATGAAGGCGCATGAGATCCCATATCTTCTAGAAGACGGATTGCTCTTCTCATTAGAAGCGAAAGACAAGAAGCTTTTCGAGGAAGCTCGGGATTTGCGAAACAAAATTGGTCATGGAAGGTCGCCGAAGCTAGCACTTAAAAATGCACTTCAATTTGCTTCCGAACTTCACACCCTGGCAGCCAAGATTGACCGGCACATTTTGGAACACTTCCTAATCATTCAGGCCGTGTAGTCATGCCCTGCCTGGTCAGTTGTTCCCGGGAAAGGCGACGCCCTTCGTGGTGAAACGCTGCGTCCTGCTGGTGCCGATGAATTTCGCCGCAATTCAATCAAGCCGTCGGCAACGTTCGGTCTGCACGAAACCGGTCGCCTCCGCTTCCGCGCGATCCATGACCGTCAGATCAGACGGGCCAGGCCGCGCACAAGCCGGAAAGCGCCGCGCGCACCTCGGACCCAGCTGCGGCGTCCGGACACACAGCGAGAATGTCGATATCTGCATAGGCACAAGCGGGGGTGCCAATGTCGCGGAAGAATGAGCCAAAGCCATACCAGGACACGGCCGGAAGCGGCTCGGCGGCAGCGCAAATCGCCGCTTCAACGGCTCGTTCAGCCGCATCAGTCACGGTTCGAACGAGGCGGGCTCTCAGCTCACACGCCTTCAGTATCGGAATATCGAAAGTCTTCGCAACTTCATTGGCGCTGTCGGTTGCCTTGACGTTCAGGATCTTGTTGAGGAATACGACGTCGAAAGGTCCGTAGCGATCACGGGCCGTCCCGTAGGTGGTCACCGGTCAATTCGTACGGGTTTAGCGCCGCAACCTTAAGAGACCGAAACCCCCGTTTGCGATGAAGTACCCAGAGGCGGTCTGCCTCGCGCTCGACGTGCTCGACGATACCGAATTGTCGAAGTAACCGCCCGGCGAACCGGAATTCGTCGCGTTCGTAGCTACGAACATTCTCATCGCCGGCGACGCTCATCAAGTCCTTCAGGCTCCCCCATGCGATACCTGCTTTCTGCGCGACAGCTATCGCCGCACCTGTCCATTTTCAACTCGACAGGGATGTTGACCACAATCTCGATCTGTGGGTCGGCTGCAAGTGCGGTCGTTACAAGGTCCGGGGTTACCTCTGTCACCGAGTAGAAGCTCGCGACATAGGTGCGTGCGATCGCGTGCTGCCGCAAAGGCATGGGACCGCGGACATCCACCGCCGTGACATGCTGTGCGATTACGCATCGCCTGCAAGCCCAGCGGTCGTGGCCTTGGTCGCGCAGAGGTCGAAGCCGCGCACATCAAACCAGTCGAGGCCAATGCTGGTTGATTGCCTAGCAACGGCATCGCTTTATCAGGGACTATCGAGTCATTGGAATGTTCGACCGCGGTTTGATCGAGTATTGCGGTTCGTCAAGAATCGAAGATGTGGTTGTTCGGAATGTTCGCGGCACCGCTTGCTGTCATGAGCAGCTCTCGGACGGGATTGTCGCGGAGCCATGGGATCAACAAAAGTGGCGATTCTCTGCAGCGGGGCTCGACGCCGCGGCTCGCACGTTCAATCCGCCTCACCCTCAATTCCTGCGTTGGCATCGCGAGAATTGCTTCAAGGGGGTGAGCACCCCGCCCGTGCGCCTACGCTAGGTCCCCTCACTCCCCCTCGATCGTCCCGGCAGCTTGCTCGTCACGTCGTAGACGACGCGGTTGATGCCGCGCACTTCGTCGATGATGCGCGTCGCGACGCGCGGGCTCAGCCCTCGAAGACGAGCGACTTGACGACGACCGGGATGGCTTCGACGGCTTGCAGCATCTGGCCGAGGTCGACGAAGTTGAAGTCGCCGACCTCGATGCCGTCGACCACGATCACGTCGTGCGGCACCTTGAGCTCGCGCGTCAGCATGTTGCCGACGAGGCCGGCGACATCGGCCGACAGAATCAGCGACCAGGGCTGCCCCGATAGGGGGGCGAGCGCCTGGGCGATGCCTTCGGCCAACGCGCGGATCGATGCATAGCTGGGGAAGATGGATCCGAGCAGGGCGACCGCGACCGGCCGCTCGATGGTCGCGGGCGTGAGGTCGACCCGCGCGAACGCCTCGATGATGCCGGCGCTCACGCTCTCGGCCGTGTGGATCTCGGTGTCGGCGGGCAGGCGCATCGGTATCACCTGCAAATCGAGGCGCGGCAGCAGGTCGGCGCGCGAGACGAAGACCGTGCTGCTCGATACCTGAACGGTGTATTGCGAGGCGCCGATCACGGTCGCGCGAATGCATTCGACGCTGCCGGCGAGCGGCAGATCGAGCTCGGCCAAGCGGCGGCGGATGGCGGCGCCGAAGAGCTTGCCGAGGTCGCCGTAATCGGGCTTGCCCTCGTCGTAGACGTATTCGCCGACGCCGCCCGAGAAGCTGATCTGCTTCAATTCGCCGTCGTGTTGCAGGGGGCCGACGATCACGAGGTCGCGCGCCAGCGGCGATAGCGCGCCGCGCCGAAGCGCTTCGAACAGCAGGTCGCCGAGCTTCTCGGCAATCGCCGCTTTCTGCTCGTCGCCGATGACGTGGCCGACCGCGATGTCGTAGCCGCAGGCGGCGGCGACGGCACGGCCCGCCTCCTCGACGCGGATGACGCGGCTGGCTTCGTCCCACGCGATGAGCCGCGCGCCGACATTGATGGCCATGGTCTCGTGGACGGCGCCGCCGATCACGATGGCGATTTTCGCCGTTCCGCCGCCGACATCGACATTCATGCCGTTGCCGTGATGCTTGGAGCGGAAGACGGCGCCCGAGCCGTGCGCGCCGAGGATCGCTTCGAGATTGGGGCCGGCGGTGGCGCAGACGAAATGCCCGCCCTGATCGGCGAGCATGCGGATGATGTTCGCGGCGTTGTGCTTCCTGAACCGCCTCGCCGGTGCAGATGACCGCGCCGGTATCCACCGCGTCGGGCGCGATGTCCGCTTCGTCGTAGGCCTGCTTCACGAAGGCGGCGAGCGTTGCGGTATCGATCGTGTCGGGATCGGCGTACGGCGTTAGGAGGATCGGCGAGCGATAGAGGACCTCGCGATAGATGACCTCGAACCGGCTCGCCACGCCGGTGCTGCGCCGCCACATCACCAGCTTCGAGAACATGAGATGCGAGGTCGACGAGCCGATGTCGATGCCGACGCTGGTCAGGCGCAACCAGTCGGGATTGACCGGAAATCCGTCGGCGCCGAGCTGATCGAAAACCGCTTCGGCGTCCTCGCCGAAATGACCGTGGCCGCGGGGATCGTCGTGCATCTTTGTCTTTTCTATTGGGGTGGCGCGGCGGCCGGCGCGATGGCCGCCGCCGCTCTATTTGGGTGGCGGGCGGCTGACCCGGGGGCCAGCCGCCGCCCCTCTTCTTGTCAGATCAGGTGTCGCGCGCGCTGGTCGGGCCGACCTCGCCGTGGCATTTGTCGGCGAGGAAGGCCTTCATGCGGCAGGTCGCGCCGTGCTTCGCCAACTCGGCCTCGAAGATCTCGTGGACCTTGGGATTCTCGTCCTGGTACTCGACCTGCCAGCCGCCGTCCTTGATGCTCTTGTCGGCATTCCAGCCGTCTTTGCTCGCCGGCGAGGTGAGACCGAACTCGCCGAGGCGCAGCGCCAGATAGCGGGCGCGCGTCGGGCCGGTGTTGAAGTGCTGGTGATAGCAGGAGTTGCTCGGCACGATGACCATGCCGCCCTTCTTCCAGTCGGCCTTTTGCAGATCGGACATGTCGTCCTTCGTCCAGAGGAGCGAGAAGCCGACGCCGCTGAGGATGAGAAGGTGCGCGCCCGGCCCGTGGCGATGGCCCTTCTTGTAGGTGCCGACCGGGAATTCGGAGATGTGCGACTTCAGCGAGCTCTTCGCCATCTCGAGCATCACGTTGATGCCGCCCGCGCCGCGTTCCTTCCAACCGTAGAGCGCCATGTCCGGCGCGTTCGGGATGAAGTTCGTCTCCCAGACGCGGCGGTTGAACAGCTTGCCGCCGCCGGTGAAGGAGTTGGTGCCGCTATAGCGGCTGGTCGAAGTTGAACGGATTGTTGAAGATGAAGCCGTCGTCGCGGAAGAGACGCATCATCTGCGGCGCATTCGTGACCGAGAGATAGCGCGCGGGCTCGGACCCTGCATTGAAGTGCTGATACCAGGCGTTGAGCGGGATCGAGAACACGCTGCCCGACTGCCACTCGAAGGTTTGCGGCGGCTGCCCATCGAGCCAGATACGCGTCGCGCCGCGGCCGGTCACCACGTACGCGTTCTCTTCGTAGAGGTGCCGCTCGGGCTCGGAGTGCTTGCCCGGTGCGATCTCGATCAACTGGGCATCGCCCGGCAGCGCGCCCTGGGGAAGCTGAAGATTGATGAAGGCGCCGGCCCCGCCTTTGCGCGCCCACGGCGAGAGCTCGACGTTCGCCAGGTCCTCGAACACGTACTCGTAAAGGACCCGCACCCCTTCGCGCTTTTGCCAGGCGTGGTAGGGGTCCTCGATGACAAAGTCTTCGAGCGGCGCTGTCGGCTTCTCAGCGATCTTCATGTCATCGGGTGCCATCGCCCACCTCCGTAAATGGCTCGTCCGAGCCACCTATGTCAGAACAAAGAGGGGTATCGGCTACGCGAGTCATAGATCGCGTTCGCCACGTCAAGGATGGGCGTTCAAGGCGACCCGCGCGGGCGACGTTCCGGACCAACCTCGCTGGCGGCCGATCACTTGTTCCCGGGAAAGGGAACGCCCTTCGTGGTGAAGCGCTGCGTTCGCGCGAGTGGGGCGCCGGGCCGTCGTGCGCCGGCGACAAGCTTGCCGGTGCCGGGCGGCTGATGCGCCGGCACGAGCTGCTCCGCGCCCGGGCCGATCAGATCGGCGCGGCCCATCCGCTGCAGCGCATCGCGCAGCAGCGGCCAGTTGTCGGGATCGTGATAGCGCAGGAACGCCTTGTGCAGCCGGCGCTGCGTCAGGCCCTTGATCGCCTCGACCTTGTCGCTGGCGCCGTGCCGCACGCCGCGCAGCGGGTTGACGCCGGTGTGGTACATGGCCGTCGCGGTCGCCATCGGTGAGGGCAGGAAGGTCTGCACCTGGTCGGCGCGGTAGCTTGTTCTTCTTCAGCCAGAGCGCGAGGTTCATCATGTCCTCGTCGGTCGTGCCCGGATGCGCCGCGATGAAATACGGAATCAGGTAGTATTTCTTGCCGGCCTGCTTCGCGGCGGCGTCGAACATCTCCTTGAAGCGGTCATAGGCGCCGATCCCCGGCTTCATCATCTTGTCGAGCGGCCCGCGCTCGGTGTGCTCGGGGGCGATCTTCAGGTAGCCGCCGACGTGATGGGTCACCAGCTCCTTGACGTATTCCGGGCTCTTGATCGCGAGGTCGTAGCGCACGCCGGAGGCGACCATCACCTTCTTGACGCCCTTGGTCTCGCGCACCTTGCGATAGAGGCGGATGAGATCGTCGTGGCTGGTGTTGAGGTTCGGGCAGATCTCCGGGAACACGCAGGACGGCCGCCGGCAGGCCGCCTCGATCTTCGGGTCCTTGCACGCCATCCGGTACATGTTGGCGGTCGGCCCGCCGATGTCCGAGATCACGCCGGTGAAGCCCGGCGTCTTGTCGCGGATGCAGCTCGATCTCGCGCAGGATCGAGCCCTCGGAGCGGTTCTGGATGATGCGGCCCTCGTGCTCGGTGATCGAGCAGAAGGTGCAGCCGCCGAAGCAGCCGCGCATGATGGTGACCGAGAACTTGATCATGTCCCAGGCCGGGATCTTCGCATCGCCGTAGGCGGGATGCGGCGCCCGGGCATAGGGCAGATCGTAGACCGCATCCATCTCGTCGGTGGTCAGCGGAATCGGCGGCGGGTTCAGCCAGAGGTCGCGGTCGCCGTGACGCTGCACCAGCGCCCGCGCATTGCCGGGGTTGCTCTCCCGGTGCAGCACGCGCGAGGCGCGGGCATAGGCCTCCTTGTCCTCGCTCGACCTGCTCGTAGACGGGGAGGCGGATGACGACATCGCCGGGCGCGCGGGCGGCACCTCATCGGCGGCGTCGAGATCGTCGGCGCGCAGTTCGGTGTAATGCTCGGGCACGCGGCGGAACAGGGCGACGCCGCGGACGGAATGGAGATCGGACGGCGCCGCGCCGGCGGCGAGCCGGTTCGCCACCTCGACGACGGCGCGCTCCGCATTGCCGTAGAGCAGCAGATCGGCCTTGGCGTCGGCCAGGATCGAGCGGCGCACCTTCTCCGACCAGTAGTCGAAATGCGCGATGCGGCGCAGCGAGGCCTCGATGCCGCCGAGCACGATCGGCACGTCCTTGAACGCCTCGCGGCAGCGTTGCGCATAGACGAGGGTGCAGCGGTCCGGCCGCTTGCCGCCCTCGCCGCCGGGCGTGTAGGCATCGTCGTGACGCAGCCGGCGGTCCGCCGTGTAACGGTTGACCATCGAAGTCCATGTTGCCGCCGGTGACGCCGAAGAACAGCCTCGGCTTACCCAGGGCCTTGAACGGCTCTGCCGACTGCCAGTCGGGCTGCGCGATGATACCGACCCTGAAGCCCTGGGCTTCGAGCAACCGGCCGATGATCGCCATGCCGAAGCTCGGGTGATCGACATAGGCATCGCCCGTCACCACCACGATGTCGCATTCATCCCAGCCGAGCGCCGTCATCTCGGCGCGACTCATCGGCAAGAACGGCGCCGCCTTGCGGGAAGGCGCCGACAGACGAGGCATCAGGGTGTTTTGAGCGTCCACGTACTCTCACTCGATTGTCTCGATCCAGCCTACAGAATTTAATTTGCGGTCGACTATCGGCACGCGACCTAAGTCTCACCCTTCGGGCGCACAGGCAAACAGATTGCTCGCGCGATCTACCGTCATTGCCTGCCCCACATCATACCATCGACAGGCAAACGATGCTTGCCCTATCCGCGTTTACTCTTCTTGGCTGTCACCGCCGACGCGCCGGCTTTGCGGGGGTGAAGTGTTTCGCCACGGGCCAGCATGGCGACGAATTTCGTGATCCGTTCCGCTCGTGTTTCCGGACGCTTTGCGTCATTCACTCGGTAGATGATGGCATAGCGGTTAGCGCGATCTAATTCTTCAAAGAAGGCTGCAGCCGACTTATTGCGCGTGAGCGCCGCGACCAAATCTGCCGGCACTTCGGCCTTTCCCTGAGAAACGTAGGCGCCGGCCCACCGCCCATCGCCTTTTGCGGCCTCGATCTCCGCAACCCCGGCGGGCCGGATCCGACCTTGTGCCAGCAACTGATCTGCCGCATCGCGATTTTTTCGGGACCAACGACTGCCTCGCCGACGAGGTGTCATTCGGACGAGGAAATACTCGTTATCAAGCGGTGCCAGTTGACCGTCGATCCAGCCGCAGCAGAGCGCGGCCTCTATCGCTTCCTGTTTGGTGATGGTCGGCTTAGTAGCCCCAGCCTTGGATAACTTGAGCCAGCATCCGGTGGACGTTCGAGGCTCGGCGGACATATACGCCTCGAATTTCACCGGACTTCGAAAAGTCAGGATCGGTTCCGATTTTTCGGTGGCGCGTACCATCATCAAACGTACGCTAGGCTAGCCTAATGATAGCCCTACGGTATCCCCCGTCACTCCCACTCGATCGTGCCCGGCGGCTTCGACGTCACGTCGTAGACGACGCGGTTGATGCCGCGCACTTCGTTGATGATGCGCGTCGCGACGCGGCGCGAGGAATTCGTGCGCGAAGGGATAGGAGTCCGCGGTCATGCCGTCGGTCGAGGTGACGGCGCGCAGCGCGCAGACGTAATCGTAGGTGCGGCCGTCGCCCATCACGCCGACGGTCTTGCACCGGCAGCAGCACGGCGAAGGCCTGCCAGATCGCGTCGTAGAGGCCGGCATTGCGGATCTCCTCGAGATAGACCACATCGGCCTTGCGCAGGATGTCGAGCTTCTCGTCGGTGATCTCGCCGGGGATGCGGATGGCGAGGCCGGGGCCCGGGAACGGATGGCGCTTCACCAAGCTGTCGGGCAGGCCGAGCTCGCGGCCGAGATCGCGCACCTCGTCCTTGAAGAGCTCGCGCAGCGGCTCGACCAGCTTCATCCTCATGCGCGCCGGCAGGCCGCCGACATTGTGATGCGATTTGATCGTCACGCTGGGCCCGCCGGTGAAGCTCACCAATTCGATCACGTCGGGATAGAGCGTGCCTTGCGCGAGGAAGTCGGCGCCGCCGATCTTCGTCGCCTCTTCGTCGAACACGTCGATGAAGGTGCCGCCGATGATCTTGCGCTTCTGCTCGGGGTCGGTGACGCCGGCGAGCTTGCCGAGGAACAGCGCGCTCGCGTCGCGATGGACGAGCGGGATGTTGTAGTGGCCGCGGAAGAGCGTCACGACCTCTTCCGCCTCGCCGGCGCGCATCAGGCCGGTGTCGACGAAGATGCAGGTGAGCTGATCGCCCAGCGCCTCGTGCAGCAGCACCGCCGCGACCGAGCTGTCGACGCCGCCCGAGAGGCCGCAGATCACGCGGCCCTTGCCGACTTGCGCGCGGATGCGGGCGATCGCCTCGCCGCGGAACGCCGCCATCGACCAATCGCCGCCGCAGAGCGCGACGCGATGCGTGAAGTTGCGGAGGAGCGCCGCGCCTTGCGGCGTGTGCACGACCTCGGGATGGAATTGCACGCCGTAGAAGCGGCGCTTGTCGTCGGCGATGGCGGCGAAGGGCGCGCCCTCGCTGACGCCGACGACGCGGAAGCCTTCGGGCAGCGCCTCGACGCGATCGCCGTGGCT
The DNA here is from genome assembly GCA_963731145.1 of uncultured Alphaproteobacteria bacterium. Lineage (GTDB taxonomy): Bacteria > Pseudomonadota > Alphaproteobacteria > ATCC43930 > CGMCC-115725 > CAIKMD01. The sequence continues at coordinate 72,208 of CAVSUX010000002.1, forward strand.
CATCCACACCTGCTCGCGCGCGCCCTTCTCCCAGAGGCCGGCGAAGAGCGCGCAATCCTCGGTGATGTCGAGGAAGGCGCGGCCGAATTCGCGATGATCCGACGGCGCGACGCGGCCGCCCAATTGCGCGCACATCGTCTGCTCGCCATAGCAGATGCCGAGCACCGGCACGCCGAGCTGGAAGACGGCATCGGGCGCGCGCGGCGCTCGCGTTCTCGGTCACCGAGGCCGGGCCGCCCGAGAGGATGATCGCTTTCGGCGCGAAAGCCGCGATCTTCTCGTCTCGTCATCAGGTTGAAGGGATGGATCTCGCAATAGACGCCGCTTTCGCGCACGCGGCGCGCGATGAGCTGCGTCACCTGGCTGCCGAAATCGAGGATGAGAACGCGGTCGGAGGCGGGCGTGGTCATTTCAAACTCATAGTCGATATCGAATCGGTTGCGCGCAAGGCCCCGGTCGGAAGAAGCCCCCTCACCCTCCCGTCGCTTGCGTGCCGGGCCCCTCCCTCTCCCCAGCGTGGGAGAGGGTTCGCGCTGTCGCTTCGGCAAAAGACCCCCTCGCCCCTCCGGGGAGAGGGAGGGACCCGCCCCTGGGCCTGTCGAAGGGGTGGGAGGGTGAGGGGGCGATCCCAGAATTCACGCCGACATCCCGGCCAGTGCGGCGAGATCGCTCCAGCCATAGGCGAGATCGGCGGGCGAATCGCCTTCATCTTCATCCTCGGCGACGCGCTGCGCGCAGAGCACGCCGCCCAGTGCTTCGTAGAAGCCGCAAGCCGGGTTGCTGGCCAGCACCCAGGCGAGCGCCGTGTCATGGCCGCGCTCGCGCAGCAGCGCCGCGAGCCGGGACAGCATCGCGCGGCCGATGCCGCGCCGCTGATAGGCGGGCAGCAGATAAAGCGTCTTGAACTCGCCGCTATAGCCGAGCACGTCTTCGCCGCGCAGCGGACCGGCATTGCCGAAGCCGCACACGCCGACGCCGAAATCCGTCGGCGACCAGCACGGGATGGGTTTCGGTGTAAGCGGTCAGGATGTCGCCCCACATCGCCGCGCGCTGCGCGAACGTCACCTCGATCGATCAACGCGTCGTCGATCAGGCCGCGATAGGTGGTTTGCCACACCGCGACATGAACGCGCGCGATCGCCGACGCGTCTTCGGGGCGGGCGAGGCGGATATCAACCATCGGTATTCTCACCCTCGCGCTCGTTATCGCTATCGGTTTCGTTATCGCTCTCGGCAGCGTCGTCTTTCTTCGCGGGCGCTTCCGGCGCCGGCTTGCGCTCCATCACCGCGACGAAAAACCCGTCGGTGCCGTGGCGCGCCGGGCTGAGGCGCAGCGTGTCGGCGCGCGCCGGACAGTCGCCGCCGATGGTCTCGGCCCAGATGTCGCGGATCGGCACGAGGAAGAAATCGGCATGCGTCTCGAGGAATTTCGCGACCTGATCCTCGTCTTCTTCCATTAGCAGCGAGCAGGTCGCATAGATCAGCCGCCCGCCCGGCTTCACCAGCCGCTGCGCGCTGTCGAGGATGTCGGCTTGCAGCACCGGTCAGTTCCGCGACGTCTTCGGGCTTCAGGCGCCATTTCGCATCGGGATTGCGCCGCCAGGTGCCGGTGCCGGTGCATGGCGCATCGACGAAGACGCGATCGAAGCCGGCGGCGTGGCGCTTCACCCATTTATCGCGCGCGCTGGTCAGCGGCTGGCGCTGCACGATGCTGGCGCCGGCGCGGCGCAGGCGTTGCGTCGCGCGCTCCAGGCGCTTCTCCGCGATGTCGCACGCGACGAGATGGCCGCGATTCTTCATCGCCGCCGCGAGCGCCAAGGTCTTGCCGCCGGCGCCGGCGCAGAAATCGACGACGCGCATGCCGGGCCGCGCATCGGCCAGGAGCGCCGCGATCTGCGAGCCTTCATCCTGCACCTCGATGGCGCCGCTCTTGAAGAGATCGAGCTGGCCGAGCGGCACGCGCTCGAAAAGCCGCAGGCCGAGCGGCGAGAGCTTGGTACGCGCCAGCTCGATGCCCTGCTTGGCGAGCGCGCCGTAGACCGCCTCGCGCTCGGCTTTGAGCGCATTGACGCGCAGATCGAGCCCGCGCCTCGTCCTGCATCGCGACCATTTCGCGCGGCAGATCGCGGCCCAGCGCGCGCTCGAGCGACGGCCCCAGCCAAGCCGGGAAATTGCCGCGCGCTTCGGCGGGCATGTCCTTCGGATAGGCCGGCGTGCCGGTAAGTTCTTCGATCAGCTTGCGCTCGCGGTCATCGAGCCGCGGCGGGCGGAAGCGATCGCCGTCGCAGGCGCGATCGATCTGCTCCGGCGACCATTCCTCGAACAGCGCGAGCTCGGCGAGCACGCGCCGCCGCGCGTCGAGCGTTTCGCCGCAGCGCGCGAGCCAGTAATCGATCGCGCCGCGGCGGCGCAGCACCCCATAGATATGGCCCGAGATCGCGGCACGGTCCTTCGCGCCGGCAAAGCGATGGCGGCGGAAATAATCGGCGACGATGTCGTCCGCCGCGCGCCCGGCCCTCGCCGATCGCCGCTCAGCAGACCGATCGCCGCTTCGATACGCGCGCCGGGGGTCATGGGGAGACTCTCTCGAGCTGTCAGCTTGCAACTATCAGTTTGTAGAACACCGTCATGGCCGGGCTTGGCCGGCCATCCACGAATAAAAGGACGTGGATTGCCGGGACGAGCCCGGCGATGACGAATTGATGAGCAAGCATCGATGTTAAAGACTCGAAAGCTGATGGCTGATCGCTGAAAGCTGTCAGCTAAAGATCCTGCCGGTAATTCGGCGCTTCGCGGGTGATCGCGATGTCGTGGACATGGCTTTCGCGCAGGCCGGCCGAGGTGATGCGCACGAATTTGCAGTTCTTCTGCATCTCGGCGATCGTGCGATTGCCGGTATAGCCCATCGCCGCGCGCAAGCCGCCGATGAGCTGGTGAATCGACATGCGCGACCGGGCCTTTATGCGGCACGCGGCCTTCGACGCCTTCCGGCACCAGCTTCAGCTCGCTCTGCACTTCGGCCTGGAAATAGCGATCGGCCGAGCCGCGCGCCATCGCGCCGACCGAGCCCATGCCGCGATAGGATTTGTAGCTGCGGCCCTTGATAGAGGAAGACCTCGCCCGGCGCTTCGTCGGTGCCGGCGAAGAGCGAGCCGAGCATCGCGCAATCGGCGCCGGCGGCGATCGCCTTGGCGAGATCGCCGGAGAATTTGATGCCGCCATCGGAGATCACCGGCACGTCGCGCTTGCGGCAAATCTCGACCACGTCGATGACCGCGGTCAGTTGCGGCATGCCGACGCCGGCGACCATGCGCGTGGTGCAGATCGAGCCCGGGCCGATGCCGACCTTGATCGCGTCGGCGCCGGCTTCGATCAGCGCCTCGGCGCCTTCCGCCGTCGCGATATTGCCGGCGATGATCTGCGTGTAGTTGGAAAGCCGGCGGATGCGGTTGACGGTTTGCAGCACGCGCGAGGAATGGCCATGCGCGGTATCGACGACCAGCACATCGACGCCGGCATCGAACAGCGCCTCGGCGCGCTTGACGCCGTCCTCGCCGGTGCCGGTCGCGGCGGCGACGCGCAGGCGCCCGGCCGCGTCCTTGCAGGCATTCGGGATAGCGCTGCGACTTCTCGATATCCTTCACGGTGATGAGGCCGACGCAGCGATAGGCTTCGTCGACCACGAGCAGCTTCTCGATCCGGTGCTGATGCAGCAGGCGCTTGGCTTCCTCGCGCGCGACATTCTCGCGCACCGTGACCAGCTTCTCCTTGGTCATCAGCTCGGCGATCTTCTGCTTCGGATTGCTGGCAAAGCGGATATCGCGGTTGGTGAGGATGCCGACGAGTTTCTGCGAGCCGCGCTCGACCACGGGGAAGCCCGAGATGCGATGCACCTCCATCAGCCGCAGCGCGTCTTCGAGCGTCTCGTCGGGATGGATGGTGACCGGGTTCACCACCATGCCGGCCTCGAATTTCTTGACCGGCGGACTTCGTTCGCCTGGTCCTCGATCTTCAGATTGCGGTGGATGACGCCGATGCCGCCGGCCTCGGCCATGGCGATGGCGAGAGCGCTTTCGGTCACCGTATCCATCGCCGCCGAGAGCAGCGGAATGCCGAGCGACACCTCGCGGGTGAGGCGCGTCCTGGTGTCGGTTTCGTTGGGTAGGACCGCCGAGGCCGCAGGCACCAGCAAGACGTCGTCGAAAGTGAGCGCCTCGCGGATTTCCATGCTGCCTCCCGGCTAAGGTTGGCGACGGTATATAGGACCGGAATCGCCGTTAGGGAAGCCCTGCCAGCCGCGCCGGTGGAGCAGCGGCTGGCGTATTTTTTAAATTCGCTTCGCACGACGGCCGATCGCCGGACTCGCTCGCGGCCTGTGCTGCGCGACGCAGATCAGCCCTGCGTTCGTGCCGATTCGAGGCTCAAAGCCCTGCGCGACGACATAGACTTCGGCCAATTCGGCGCGGCTCGCCGGCGGCTTGGCATGGCGCAGGCTGGTGAAATCGCGTTTCAGGCTGGCGAGCAGCTCGCCCTCGGCACCGCCCTGGAACACCTTGGCGACGAAAGCGCCGCCCGGCGCCAGCACCTCTTTCGCGAATTCATAGGCCGCCTCGGCCAGAGCGACGATGCGCAGATGGTCGGTCGCGGCATGGCCGGTGGCCGGCGCCGCCATGTCGCTGAGGACGAGATCGGCCTGCCCGCCGAGCGCGGCGATGATCTGCGCCGGCGCGTTCTCGATCGAGGAAATCCTGCTGCAGGACGATGGCGCCCGGCACGGGTTCCATCGGCAGGATATCGGCGGCGACGATGCTTGCCCTTGCCCTCGTCGGCACCGATGCGCTGCGCCGCGATCTGCGTCCAGCCACCGGGCGCCGCGCCGAGATCGACGATGCGCGCGCCGCGCTTCAAGAGATGGAAGCGCTCGTCGAGCTCGATCAGCTTGAAGGCCGCGCGCGAGCGATAGCCGAGGCGCTTGGCCTCGGCGACATAGGGATCGTTGAGCTGGCGCGCGAGCCAGGCGGCGGATGAAGACGAGCGCTGCTTCGCGGTCTTGACGCGCACCGCCATGCCGCGCCGCTCGCCGTGACTCGGTTTGCGCGCCATATGCTCTAACCTCAGTGGCCTTGGACGAGGCCCAGCAGAATGCCTTCGCGGATGCCGCGATCGGCGACACGCAAGCGGCCGACCGGCCAGAGCCGGCAGATCGCCTCGAGGATCGCGCAGCCGGCGAGCACGAGATCGGCGCGCTCGAGCCCGATGCAGGGATTGCTCGCGCGCTCGTCATGGTCCTGTCCCGCGAGGCGGCGCGAGGCACGGCGCAGATCGTCGAAGCGCAGCACGACGCCATCGACGCGGCGGCGGCTGTAGTGGCGAAGATTGAGATGCACGGCGGCGAGCGTCGTCACCGTGCCGGAGGAGCCGAGCATCTGCACCTGCTCCCGCGGCGATGCGCGAGGCGATGCCCTGGCGCTGCTCGATATCGCGCAGCGCGGCGTCGATCTCGGCGACCATCGCGGCGTAGGTCGTCTCCGACACCTCGCGCCCGCCATAGCGATCGCTCAAGGTGACGACGCCATGCGGCAGCGATTGCGAATCGATGATCCGCGGCATCGCCGCCATCGACGCTGAGCCAGACCAGCTCGGTCGAGCCGCCGCCGATATCGAAGACCAGCGCGTAAGGAATGCGCGGATCGAGCAGCGGCGCGCAGCCGGCAACGACCAGCCGCGCCTCTTCCTGCGCGGTGATGATCTCGAGCGCGATGCCGGTCTCGCTCGCGACCCGGGCCATGAACTCGGCGCAGTTGGTGGCGCGACGGCAGGCCTCGGTGGCGATGGAGCGCGCGCCGGCGACGCGATGCTCGGCGATCTTATCGGCGCAGACTTTCAGCGCATCGAGCGTCCGCGCCATCGCCGCTTCGGAGAGGACGCCGCTCGCGGCGAGCCCCTCGCCCAGACGAACGATGCGCGAGAATGCGTCGACGACGCGAAACGGGCGCTGCCGGCGGCGCATCGGCGCTACGTCGCGCCACCAGCAGGCGGCAATTATTGGTACCGAGATCGAGCGCGGCATAGGCCGCATCGCTGCTGCGCGCGGTCCGTTCGGCGGAAAGGGAAAGCGGCTCGGACAAGGCTGCTACCGGTGTCACAAATGGTCGGGCGATGCTAACGCAGCACGGCGGCTATGATAAGCCCTCGCCGGGATGCCCTACCTGCTCTTGTCTTATCGATCCAAGACGAAGTCGTTGAGCCGATCCCAGAGCGGCGACCGCAGATGCTCGTGCCCGGTCGAGCGACGTCCAGCCGATTTGCAGCGAATAGCCGCGCTCACCCGTCGCCCGATCGATGCCGAAGCGATAGTGGCGCATGACCTCGATCGCATTCGACCCGCTGCGCGGCAGGAAGCCCAACGAGGTTGGAGCGATCGAAAGCGAAATGCTGCTCGAAGGTCGGCGGCACCGACGCGAGCGTCAGAAAGCGTGGCGCCGACGCCTCGCCCGGCGGGCGTTTGCGGAAGAGACTGTCGGCAAGCTCTTCCTCTTCGCGGATGTCGAAAGCGACGCCGCGACGGAAGGCGACATAAGACGGTCGACGAATGCGCTCGAGAAACGGCCGGCGATCATGCGCGTAGATGTTGACGAAGCCCGACGAGAACACGATGTCGGAGCGGACCGGGTCGTAATACGGCGCGAGCGGCGAATCATAAAAGCGGTACGACGCATTGGTCAGCGCGATCAGACCGCCCGGCCGCAGCGCGCTGTCGAGCACGGCGAGCAGCTCGTCGAAATCCTCCGGCCGGAAAGAGCGTCTGGATTCGCGTCGGCGGGTTGAGGCACAGGACCGACGCGCAGTTGATGAGATCGAACGGCCCGTGATCGCGGATCGACGCGCGCTCGGATTTGAAGATCGTCGCCAGATGGCCGGTCGTCGCGATCGCCTCTTCCAGAGACACCGGCTCGATCTCGCAACCGTAAAGATCGGCGTCGGGGAAAATACTGCGGATGGTGACGATTTCCTCGCCGGTCGAGCAGCCGAAGGACAGGATCTTCAGCTTGCGATCCGGCGGCACGCCGAGTTGCGCCTGCGCGGTACGCAGGACATCGGTTCGCCGGAAGAGATGGGTATGGACGTGATTTTGCGCGCGCCGCATGGCGTTCTCTAGCGGAAGCGCGGCACAGGTAACAGGCGCGGAAAGTCGCTGCCAGTGCCGCCGGGCTCGCGAGACCGCAGCAAAAGCAAGGCAGCATCGGCGCCGCCACCTACCCAAAATCCGCGCGGTGTGCTAATAAACGAAGCCTAGACGTTCCGTGTTGGGGGATCGTCTAACGGTAGGACCCCAGACTTTGACTCTGGTTGTCTAGGTTCGAATCCTAGTCCCCCAGCCACCTACTCCACGGTATTATGGCGCAAGCGTCCCAAGCCGAAACTGGCTTGGGCGCTCGCAATTCCCCACATCGGATGGAGGTTGAGTTGAGTTAGGAGCGCGCCGTGCGCACCTTAGCGGCAATAGCCGCGTCAATTCTTTTAAGTGGCGTCATTGTGTCTGCCGCACAATGCCAGAGCGCCCCCGCCCCCCTGTCGAGACTGGATGAAGAAACAGAAATTGGTTTGGTAGGCGGCCCCGTCGCCGTCCTGATAGTCGATGTGGCCGTAGTAGAAAACGAACAGCTTTCCTGCCGTCCCTTCTGCAAATTTCTCTGGGTCAATCGCGAAGACAATCGGAGGCGAAGTTTTTCCTGCGCCAACAGTCATGGTGCTGCCTCCGCTACCAGGGAAATCTGGAAAAGAAAAGTCCTGTGGGACCGCCTTAGCGTCCGGTATCCATTGCTGATTGAGATGGGCCTTCACCTCGTAGGCGGGAGATTTCCCCGCGTTATCGACGGTGAAGCTAATTTCGTTCGGATATGTGCCAGTTCTCGTATCGGGATGGGGGCGAGGTTCAAATTTCGTGAAATCTATCGTGATGCGCGGGCGCGCTTCTTGCCGCGCTCTCTCTGCGCTCCCGTCACAATCGGAATCGACCTCGTTACCCTCGGTCATCGCGGACATGGCGTTGCCATTGAAGCCAACCGAGCCGCCAACCATGTAGCGAAACTTAGTGCAACGCTTGTCGCCGAATTCGTCGGTGTAATCGATTTGGCCGAACAGATAGACGGCCAACCGCCCCCGCCCGAAAAGTGTCTTTTGGCTATCGTTCAATGGCGGACCCGCTCCGACTACAAAAACCGAACGGGCACCGGGGCCCATGACCTCGCTGGAACCGGCCGGCAGAGTTGGCACAGTGAAAAGACCAGTTGGTGGTGGGAACGCCACGACGCGCGCGGATACTCGGTGAGTGACATTGTGCGCGGTGGTTTGTCCGAAGTTTCGCACAACCATCCTGATCGAAGGAATCTTATCGGGGCCAATAGTCATCAAGTCATCGTCGATGTTTGTAGTCTCGGCCATCTCGGGCAGGACATTGGCGCGCAATTGCCGTTTGGCAATCTCATCGATCCCAGGTCTTGGCTTGGCGCTAATGACCTGTTGAATTTGCAGCGCAAAGAGCAAGAGAAGCAGGACAGACCCGACAAATCCAAACCAAACCGCCGGTACTTTCTGGTCGCCGAACCAAGCGCTGACGGCGATAGTCCACAAAAGGCCCGCACCGAATATGGGGAGCCAAAAATTGGCGAAATCCATTTTGATTCTCTGCATGGGGTGTTCCGCGTGGGACTAAGCGGATTTCTGGCCGGTCTCGCCATGGGTCTTTTTGGTGGTATCCTGATAGGCTTACGATCCCGGTAAATCCACCCCCGCTGGAAGCACTAAAGGTCTTCTAGCCGAACGCCCTCCAACTCTAACGCCGCCAAGCACGCAAAAAGAAAAGTAGCCGCGAATGTTCCTCGGGCGAGTTTGCTGGCAATCGATGCCTTGGTCTCGCCCTTGAAGCCGTGCTTTTCCAGCCGCTTCGCCAATTCCTCATAGGTTACATCGGCCCTCTTTAGCTCGGCCTTCAGGAACCGGCTCGCCCGTTCCTCCCAATCCTCTTGGGTCGCCTTAGCTGCCATGATAACTCCCAAAATCGACAATGAGTTATCATATTCGCTATCTTTCTCGTCGACAAAGGCCGATAAGTGATCATATTCGCTAATTAGAAAGCGAATACAGCATTTATGTCCCAGCACTTCCTCCTTTCCTCAACCGCCAAGAGCCTGAACCTCGTTCAGGTCATGCGGATGACGGACACCCTGGCGGAAGCGCCTGGGGGGGGTCTGCCCGCACTGTGGCGGCTTGAACGCCTATCACAACCCGCGCCCGAAAGGCGCAATGCGCTACCGCTGCAAGGCGTGCGCGAAGGACTTTACCGTTACGTCCGGCACGCTGTTCGCCTCGCACAAGCTGCCGCTGCGGATCTATCTCGCGGCTATCGCAATCTTCTGCAACGAAGTGAAAGGCAAGAGCGCGCTCGCTTTGTCCCGCGATCTCGGCATGTCTTACAAGGCTTGCTTCGTTCTCGCGCACAAGCTGCGCGAAGCGATGGCTGAGGAAATGAAAGGCCGTATTGTCGGTGGCGCTGGCAAGGTGGCGGAAATCGACGGCGGCTATTTTGGCGGGTATGTGAAGCCCGGCAATTGGAAAGAGCATCGCCGCGACCGCCGGAAGGCAGAGAACCAGAACGGCAAGCGCAAGGCGATTGTGATCGTGCGCGAGCGCAACGGCAATTCCGTCCCGGCAGTGTTCCGCACGGAAGGCCAAGCGCTCGATTGGATCAAGTCGCGCGTTGCCGCTGGTACGCTTGTCCATGCCGACGAAGGCGCGGGTTGGGATGCTCTCAACAAGCGTTTTGAAATGCGCCGTATCAACCACCAGGAAGCCTATAGCGACGGAGAGGCTTGCACGAATTGGGCGGAAGAATACTTCAGCCGGTTACGTCGCGCGGAGATCGGCCATCATCACCATATCGCGGGCGTGTATTTGCTCCGCTACGCGCAAGAGGCATCGTGGCGCGAAGATAACCGCCGCGTGCGGAACGGCGAACAGGTCGAGCGTGTCGCGCATCTGGCGATGAATGCGGAAGCCCTCGGTTGACTTCTCGGGCTACTGGCAGCGGCATATCAAAGTGACGTAAGATAAAGAAGGTCGAAGGCGAAGCGGAACGATAATGCCATGATCGATCTACCGCACATCCCGCCGAATAAGACCCGGTATGGGGGAATGACTGTCAATGAGCGCCTATCTACGGCTGGGCTGCTCGAAAAATTCGATCGTGCTGCGCGAAAGCGAGATCGCGACTCCATGATTGCGTTGCTCAGCGAGGTCGAACTTGCTGACCATGCGCCATCAATAACCGATACCATCTTGGCTAACGCCGCCAAATACGGCTATTAGCTATCCGTTGAATAATATCTTCTAGAGCGGCAATTCAGTCGGACGCCACGGCCCCGTAGGAAGCCGCCTGACGCAAACCCCCTTTGTCTTGGCCGTGCACTCCACCTTGTTACGCCGCGCCCGCATCCGCAGCGTTTGCACAACGCGCAGCGCTATGGATTGCGCCAGCACCTTATCGGACTCGCTCAGTCCCTTGGCCTTGATGATTCGTAGGGCGAGCTGGCGGGTATCTAGCGGACCCTCCTTGGTAAGCGCTTCCATGCAAATGCGGGTTGTTTCGCCGCGCCGCAGAAGGCGGTTTAGATCGACGTAGGGAGGCAAGTCGCAAGCCTCGCCTGTCACCTCAAAGAGCCGCAGCGCCGCGTTGACGTGCGCTAGATCGTGCTCCGCTTCCCGGACGAGCCGCTCATAGTGCGCGATGGTGCCGGATATCTGGTCGCGCTTCCGGCGTAGCGCCAAAACTGCAATCGGTTCGCCCATGCCTCGGGAAGTAAGAAACCCAGCATGGAAACGCTAGTTCAGTCTTGGGGCGTCTGCGCCATAATACCGCATTGATTGACTTCCCAGTGCCCCGGAGGCGAGGATCGAATGCAGGGAGGGGCACGGATGGGCCAATTCGCACTGAGCCAGTCGGTCCCGCGAACGGAGGATCCGCGCCTCCTACGCGGCGAAGGTCGCTATGCGGCCGACTTCTTCCTGCCGAACATGGCCCATGCCGTTTTCGTGCGCTCGCCCCATGCTCATGCGCGCATCGCTGCCATCGATGTTCGCGCGGCGAAGCAAATGCCCGGTGTCATAGCCGTATTAACCGGAGCCGATTGGCTAGCCGAGGATTTCGGCGATGTGCCGCCGGGCTATCCGCGCAACCGGCGCGATGGCTCGTCGCTCTACCAACCGCCGCGGCCGGCCTTGGTGCCCGACCGCGCACGCATGGTTGGCGACCCGGTTGCGATGGTGATCGCCGAAACCGTCGATGCAGCGAAAGATGCTGCCGAGCGGGTGGTGGTGGACTATGAACCGCTGCCGGCCTTAGTCGATGCGACACGCGCGCGTTCGTCTCGTGCCCCTGTGCTGCACGACGACTGCCCCGACAATGAAAGCTTTTTCTTTGTCGCGGGCAATAAAACGGCTGTCGAGGCCGCGTTCGCGAAGGCTGCGCATATCACGCGGCTGCGGCTCCGCATCAATCGGGTCACCGCCAACACGATGGAGCCGCGTGCCTGCGTCGGCCACCACGCTACCGCCGAGGGGCGCTACACGCTGTATGGCGGGACGCAGCGCGCTTGGGGCTTGCGTCACAGCCTTGCAGAGCATGTCTTCAAGGTGCCGGAACACAAGATCCGCGTGGTGACCGGCGATATCGGCGGCAGCTTCGGCATGAAAACCGGAAGCTATCCCGAATATCTCGCCTGCTTGTGGGCTGCGGCGCGGATCGGTCGTCCGGTGAAATGGGTGTGCGAGCGCAGCGAGGGTCATCTCACCGACAGCCATGATCGCGATCAGGTAACCGAGGCCGCTCTGGCGCTCGATGGTGATGGCCGCTTCCTTGCCATGCGTTTCGATAATGTGTGCAGCGTCGGCGCTTACCTCGGCGCCGGTGCGCCGGTCTCGCCATCGAATCATCTCGGTGGCCTTGCCGGGCTCTACACCACGCCGGCGATTTATGTCGAAGCATCGGCGGTGTTCACCAATACCGCGCCCATCGGTCCTTATCGCGGCGCCGGGCGGCCGGAGGCGACCTATGTGCTGGAGCGCCTGATCGATACCGCCGCGCGCGAAATGGGCATCGACCGCGCCGAGCTCCGCCGGCGGAATCTGATTCCGGCCGAGGCCATGCCGTTCAAGACCGGCCTCACCTTCACGTACGATTGCGGCGAATTCGAGCGCAACATGAACCAGGCGTTGGCCACCGCCGATTACGCCGGCTTCGAGAGTACGCCGTGCCGAAGCTGCAGCGCGCGGCCGCTTGCGCGGAATCGGCGTCGCCAACTTCGTCGAGCAGACCGGCCAGGCCGATGGCGAGGTCGTCAGCCTCAAATTCGATCGCTTCGGGCGTCACGTCGCCGACCGGCTCGATCCCGCAGGGGCAGGGTCACGAGACGATGTACAAGGTGATCATCTCCGATCGGCTCGGCATCGATGCAGACGATATCCGTGTCGTGACCGGCGACACTGATCTCGGTGCCTTATGGATGGGGAACCTACTCGTCGCGCTCCGCAGCGCTCGGCAGCGCCGCGGCGGTGGTCGCCTCCGACAAGGTGATCAATAAGGCGCGACAGACCGCGGCACATCTGCTTGAAGCCGCCGCGGCCGATATCGAATTTAAGGCAGGCGCTTTCCGCGTTGCCGGAACCGACCGTGCCATCGCGCTGAAGGAGGTCGTTCGCGCCACCTTCGATCCGCGCCGGCAAGCGCCCGGCGTCGAACTCGGCCTGTTTGAGACCGGCGTGTTCCATCCTCATCCGCCGACACCGACTTTTCCCAACGGATGCCAGGTCTGCGAGGTCGAGATCGATCCCGACACCGGCGTAGACCGAGATCGTCCGTTATTGCGTCGTCGACGATGTCGGCACGGTGATCAACAAGCTGACACTTGAGGGTCAGATCCATGGCGGCATCGGCCAGGGTGTCGGCCAGGCGTTCAGCGAGGCCATGATTTACGACGAGGAAGGCCAGCTGCTCACAGGCTCGTTCCTCGATTACGGCATGCCGCGCGCCGACGGCATGTGCTCTTTCGACTGTGCCAACAACCCCGTACCGACGAAGAAGAATCCACTTGGCGTCAAAGGTGCCGGCGAGGCGGGCAATGTCGGCGCACTCGCCTGTATCATGAACGCGGTCGTCGACGCGCTCGCTCCACTCGGCATCACACATATCGACATGCCGGCAGCGCCGGAAAAGGTCTGGCGAGCGATCCGGGCGGCGCGAGCAAGTGACGAGGGAGAGTTGCGATGAGAGCAGACGGTTCAGGCCCCCCGCCTGTCGGCCCCTACAGCGGCTATCACAATCAGCCGGCCGCGCCGCAAGAAGATTTTCTGACGCGTGTCGGGCCCGGCACGCCGACCGGCGAGTATTTGCGCCGCTTCTGGCAGCCCTTTCTGATGTCATCGCAGCTCGGCGACTTACCCAAGGCAATCCGCTTGCTCGGCGAGGATCTTGTCGTCTTCCGCGACCGCAACGGGCGGCTGGGTCTGCTGCACCGACGTTGTATCCATCGCGGCGTTTCGCTCGAATTCGGCATCATCGGCGAGCGCGGCATCACCTGCTGCTATCACGGCTGGACCTACGACGTCGACGGCACCATCCTCGATGCCCCTGCCGAGCCGTCGACGGAGCGGCTTCGCGAACTCTACTGCCAGGGCGCCTATCCGGTACGCGAGGTGGATGGGTTGATCTTCGCCTATCTCGGCCCGCCCGAGAAGATGCCCGAGCTACCGACCTATGACTGCTATAGCTATCCGCCAGGCAACACGCTGCGCACGCTCAACATGGAACTGCCCTGCAACTGGCTTCAGGTCCATGAAAATGCGTGCGACCCCGCGCACACGACCTATCTGCACGCGGCCGTCAGCGGTGCCCAGTTCGAGCGCACTTTCCGCGCGTTGCCTGCGCTCGACTTCATTCCTACCCCTCTGGGCTTCGTCGCACCGGCGACGCGCAAGACCGACAAGATGGTCTTCGTGCGCGCCAATGATCTGATTATGCCGAACGTCCTGCACGTCACCGGCAGCCGCGGGCTCGGCCTCCAGGAGTCATTCACCGTCTCGGCCCTGCTAACCCGTTGGGCGGTGCCAGCCGACGATACCAACACCTACTATATCGGTTATGTCCACGATAACCCGCTCAACCAATTCGACGGGGCCCCCGAGGGCTCGGCCAGTGTCGGTCCCATCGCGACGCGTATCGGCCACAACCGGATGAACCTGATCGGCCAAACCGCCTATCGCCCCTATCAGGAGCGCCAGCGCGAGCCCGGTGACTACGACGCCATGGTGAGTCCCGGTCCGATCGTCAACCGCGCGGCTGAGCATCTCGGCACCACCGACCGCGGCGTCGCACTCTACCGCCGCCTGCTCGCCGATGAGGTCGCGCGCGTCGGACGCGGCGAGGATCCGTCGCTGCCCGCCTCCGGCGGAGAAGGACCCGCGCGCACCTATTGCTATTCGATGTCCCTGCCGCTCGGCGGCACGGTGATTGCCGACATGAAGGAATTGCGCGCGTTCGGCCGCCAGGCAACCGAGATCGTCATGGAAACGGCCGGCTTACCGCCCGCCGAACGCGAATCCGTCGCCGCCAGCCGCACGCGTGACCTGCTATCGAAGGACCTCGCCCGGTGAGCGGGGCGCAGTCGAACCACGGCCGAGACTTCCTCTCCCTGCGTAACGAAGCCGCACGGGCCCGCACGGCGAGCGACATGGTGCTGGCGGGCGATTTCGTTTTCGTCTCGGGCGTATTGCCCATCGATCTCGACGACGACCGTAGACCGCTGTCTGAATATATCGAGGAACAGACCGAACGGTGCCTCGCCAACCTCGAGGCGATCATCGCGCGCGTGGGGCTGGACCGAGGCGCGGTCGTCTCGGTCCATATCGCAATGACCGATCTGGCAGAGTTCTACGATCGCATGAACAGCCGATATGAAAGCTTCTTCGCCGCTGGGTGTCTTCCGACGCGGAGCTGCAGCGGCGTGGCTGCGCTGCCGCGCGGCGCACAGATTCAAATGGATTTCATCGTCCGTCGTACCGGCGGATGACGTCCATATCCCCTTTAAGGGGATAGTGCCTCAAGACTTTGCTGCTTCGTCTCGATGCCAAAGAACGCAAGAACGACGGCACCGATCAGGCCGGCGACACCGAACATCATGAAGACGCTACCGATGCCGAAGCCCGAGGCGAGCAAGGCGCCGACCGCCGCCGGCGCAATTACCGCGGCCAGCCGCAGCATGCCGCTGCCCGCCGCGACGCCCAGGCCCCGCATCCGTGTCGGATAAAGCTCGGACGTATAGGTAAAGAGCATCGTCGTGCAGAGCGAGGTGCCGATTCCGAGCAGAAGGCCGATGCCGAACAGGACCTGCCAAACGGCGGTGTGCCAGTAATCGACAATGAACGCGCCGCCGAATCCGGCGACAATGATCGAGAGAAAGCCGAAGACGAAGATCGGCTTTCGCCCGATCCGATCGATGAGGAAGGCGGCGCTGAGATACATCAGCGACATATTGAAGATCCAGGGCACGATCGATAAAGCCAAAGCGTTGTTCACCGGTAGGCCGCCGATTTTCACATAGAGCGTCGGCAGCCAGAGGCTATAGCCGTAAGCGACAAAGAACGAGCATAGCCACGCGACCCACACCATCAGAGTACGCCCGAGGTAGATGCCGCCGAACAACTCGCCGAAACGCAGATGCTCGAGCGGCGGCGGCGCGATCCGTTCCGGCGCTTCCAGCGGCTGGGGCCAGTTCTGGTTCTCCATCTCGCGGACGACTTCATCCGCCTCGTCGTAGCGGCCGCGATCAGCCAGCCAACGCGGCGATTCCGGCAAAGCGAACCAGGCATAGATCGCCGCAAAAGCGGGTATGCCGCCGAACAGAAACATCAAGCGCCAGCCTAAGTCTTGGCCAAAGATATTGAAAAACAGCAGGCCGATGATCGGTGTCAGCAGCGCCCCCCATTGGAAAACGGTTTGATAAGTCATGCTGATCCGACCGCGCTTCTGGCTGCGCAGCATTTCGTTGATCAGCACGGCGGCACAGGGAATTTCGCCGCCGAGGCCCAGCCCCTGCACGACCCGGATCGCCACGAGGCTTTGCAGGTTCCAGGCAACGGCTGTCGCCATGCTGAGGACACCGTAGAGCAAGAGCGCCGCGACAAACGCGTTCTTGCGGCCATAGCGCTCGCTCAGCAGTCCGAAGCTCCAGGCGCCGACGAATTGACCGATATAGGCCGAGCTAAAGACCATCCCGGCGTCGAAAAAACCGATATGCAGGGTGGTGAAAATCACCGTGAGCGCCACGGCGATACAGATCGCGTCGAAGGCGTCGAAGAACGTGCCGACGGACAAGATCGCGGCAACCCGGAGATGAAGGCGCGAGAAGGGGAGTTTTTCGAGACGAGCGATGATGTCGCTACGCTGCTCGCTCAGTGTTGCCGCGGAGACGACGGTGTTAGGAGTTCTCGAGACGTTCGGCGGCGCCGCCCATGACTATACTGCTTTCCACGGATCTCTCCTCCCCAAATCCACCGGTGGCTTTGCATTGCTCGCCTTAATGCGATGAATTCTATACTAGACTTGTTCAGCTGTGCAATCTGATGACCCGGTTCTAACGGGAGTGGGAGGTTAATCTGTCTTGTCGCTAGCCGGCTAGACAAGTGAAGAGAGCGATTGTTTTGCGTCAGTGTTGCTATATCGGCTTTCTGGTCGCGATAAACCAAGATGCCCACGCAAAGTTCGTCCCTCATATCGCGTGCGGAGCAGGCCGGCTGTTGCAATTTCTGGAATCACCAACTCGACGAAATCATCGAGGGCGTCCTGGATAATTTTGAGCGCGGTTTCCGCAAACCTCAACCGACAAGCGGTTAAGACCAATATCAAAGCTTTGCTCGGTGCAGAATCTCGCCAACAATCCCGCGCCGGAAAATCAAGATCACAGCGATGAAGATCAGTCCAATAACCACCGGAACCGGAATGCCGATGCCGGGCAGGTAATCGTCCATCGAGACGGTCAGCGCCGCGCCGACGACCGGTCCGAAGAGCGTGCCGAGCCCGCCCAACAACACCATGAGCACGACCTCGCCGGAGGTCGACCAATCCACGTCGGTGAGCGTCGCAAGACCGAGCGACAACGCCTTGAGCGAGCCCGCCATGCCCGAGAGCGCGGCCGAGAGCACAAAATTGAGCAGGATAAAGCGATCGACCGGATAACCGAGCGAGATCATGCGCGGGCGATTGTCCTTGATCGCGCGCAGCACCTGGCCGAAGGGCGAGCGTGCGATGCGCCAGACGAACAGATAGGCGAGAAGGAAAATGCCGGCGACCGTGTAATAAAGCGCCAGATTGTCGCGCAGATCGACGATGCCGAGCAGCCAGCCGCGCGGTATCCCCTGAATGCCGTCCTCGCTATGCGTGAACGGCAGGCGCAACGCGAGGAAATAGACGCCTTGCGCCAGCGCCAAGGTGATCATCGCGAAATAAAGCCCCTGCCGCCGGATCGCGATCGACACCGAACAGGAAGCCGAGCAACGTCGCCGTCGCCGTCCCCGCCAGCACGGCGGCTTCGAACGGCAAGCCCCAGACCTTCGCAGCTTCGGCGGCGATATAGGCACCGCTGCCGAAAAACGCGGCGTGGCCGAAGGACAGCAGAGCCGCCGCCGCCGATCAGCAGATTGAAGGCGATGGCGAACAACGCCATGCACAGGAATTTGACGAGGAAGAGCGGATAGACGAAATACGGCGCGACGATCAACGCGGCGATGCCGAGCGCCATCCACAGGGACATTGGCGCGCAAGCCGCGGCTCTTCGCGGCGGCGGTATCGGCGACGGCGCGATCGAGCGTCATCTCACCTCTCGGTGCCGAAGAGACCGGCCGGCTTGATCATCAGAACGACGATCATCATCGCGAAGATGACCATGCTCGATGCCTCCGGATAAAAGACTTTCGAGAGGCCTTCGAGAAGACCGAGCGCCAACCCCGTGACGATCGAGCCGAGGATCGAGCCGAGGCCGCCGATAACGACGACCGCGAAGACTGTGATGATGATGTTGCCGCCCATCAGCGGATTGACCTGATAGATCGGCGCCGCGAGCACGCCGGCAAGCCCGGCGAGCGCCACGCCGCCGCCGAACGCCGCCGTCACCAGCAGCGGCACGTTGATGCCGAAGGCGCGCACCAGCGTCGGATTCTCGGTCGCCGCGCGCAGATAGGCGCCGAGCCGCGTGCGCTCGATCGCGTACCAGGTGCCGAAGCAGATGGCGAGCGAGGCGGCGACGACCCAGGCGCGATAATTCGGCAAATACATGAAGCCGAGATTGTGGCCGCCGGTCAGCGCGCTGCGGCGTCGAATAGGACAGCCCCGCGGTGCCGTACCAGTAAACGAAGAGGCCCTGCATCACCTGGAAAATGCCCAAGGTGAGGAGCAGGCCGTAAAGATGATCGAGCTGGTAGACCCGGCGGATGATCGTGCGCTCGAGCACGATGCCGACGAGCGCCGTCAGCAACGGCACGAGCACCAGCGCCGGCCAGTAGCCGATGCCGTAATGGGTGAGCGCGATCCAGGCGAGGAACGCACCGAGCATGTAGAACGCGCCTTGCGCCACATTGACGATGCCGAGCAGGCCGAAAACGATCGCGAGGCCGAGACTCAGCATCGCATAGAACGAGCCGTTGATGAGACCGAGAAGGAGTTGCGCGAGAAGTCCGTTGAGCGACATCGACGTCCCCTCTCAAACGCCGAGATAGGCTTCGAGCCGCGCCAGGCTGCTGCCGAATTCGGCGCGCGAAATCATATCGACGATCCGTCCCGTCTCCATGACATAGTGGCGGTCCGCGACGCCGGCGGCGAAGCGGAAATTCTGCTCGACCAGCAGCACGGTCATGCCGCGCCGGCGGATGGCATCGAGCGCGACGCCGATCTGGGCGACGATGACGGGCGCCAAGCCCTCCGTCGGCTCGTCGAGCACGAGGAAATCGGCACCGGTGCGGAGCACGCGCGCGATCGCCAGCATTTGCTGCTCGCCGCCGGAAAGCTTGGCGCCGCTGCTCGCGGAACGCTCTTTCAGATTGGGAAAGAGCACATAGATCTCGTCGAGCGACATGCCACCCGGTTTCAGACGCGGCGGCAGCAACAGATTCTCGATGACATTGAGGCTGGTGAAGATGCCGCGCTCTTCCGGGACGTAGCCGACACCGAGACGCGCGATCCTCTCGGGCGGCAACGCGCCGGTCTCCATCCCCATCACCCGCAGCGAGCCGCGGCGCTTGCGCAGAATGCCCATGACGGCGCGCAAGGTCGTGGTCTTGCCGGCGCCATTGCGGCCGATGAGGGTCACGATCTCGCCGCGCTGCACCGCAAGATCGATGCCGTGCAGCACTTGCGATTCGCCATAGAACCCCTCGACCGCGCGCAGCTCGAGCACGGCGCCGTCAGCCATGGCGCACGCCCCATATAGGCCTCGATGACGGCCGGATCGCGCGCCACGTCGTCATAGCTGCCGTCGGCGAGTATCTCGCCGCGCTGCATCACCGTGATGCGATGCGAGAGATCGGCCACCACCGAGAGATTATGCTCGACCATGATGATTGTACGGCTGGCCGCGACCTGGCGAATGAGCGCGACGATGCGGCCGATCTCCTCATGCGCCATGCCGGCCGTCGGCTCGTCGAGCAGCAGCAGCTCCGGATCGAGCGCCAGCGTCGTCGCCAGTTCGAGCGCCCGCTTGCGGCCATAGGGCAATTCGGCCGCTTGGCTGTCGGCAAAGCCGTCGAGGCCGACCTCGGCGAGTAGCGCATCGGCGCGGTCGTCGAGCGCGTGCAAAACCGCATCCGAGCGCCAGAAGGCATAGCTGTCGCCGCGAAACCGCTGCAGCGCGATGCGGACATTCTCGCGCGCCGTGAGATGCGGAAAGGTCGCCGAGATTTGAAACGAGCGGACGATGCCGAGGGACGCGACATCGTGCGGCTTGAGCGCGGTGATATCGCGTCCCTTGTAGAGGATGCGGCCGCTGGTGACGCCGAGCATCCGCGTCAGCAGATTGAAGAACGTCGTCTTGCCGGCGCCGTTCGGACCGATCAGCGCATGGATGCTGCCGCGCTTCACGTCGAGGCTGACATCCTTCACCGCGACGAAACCCGGCGAAGGACTTCGTCAGATGTTCGGCGCGCAGCAGCACATCGTCAGACATGGCCTGAACGCTGCGCCGCGCGCCGAGAACTCCTAGCCTTTCTTCGCCACGAGCGGGCAGCCGCCCTGATCCAGCGGACGGAATGCCTTGTCGCCGGGGATGGTCGAGACCAGCTTCGCCAGATCGTTCGGCCCTTTGGACTCGCTGGGCTTCTTGACCTGCACGAGATAGACGTCGTGGACCATGCGGCCATCCGGCCGCAGCACGCCGTTGGTCGTGAATTCGTCGTTGATCGGGGTCTTCTGCATCCAGGCGAAGATCGCCTTCGGATCGTCGGTGCCCGTCGCCTTCGCGCCGGCGAGGTAATGATGGACGGCCGAATAGAGTCCCGCCCACATATATTGCTCGTTGCCTTTCGCCGCATCGATGCGCTTGGCGAATTCCTCGGCCGCCGGGCTGATGCCCGGGATACCAGGGCAAAGTCACCATCATGCCCTGCACATTCTCGAGCCCGCCGGCGCTGGCGATCAGCGGCAGATCGAGGCTCAAGGGCACGATCTTGACGCCCGAATCGACAAGACCGAATTCATGCGCGGCCTTGATCGAGTTGAACATGTCGCCGCCGGCATTGGCGAGCGCGATCACCTCGGCCTTCGAATTCTGCGCCTGCAGCATGAAGGACGACATGTCCTGCGCGCCGAAGGGATGGAAGACCGTGCCGACGATCTTGCCGCCGGCCTTTTCGACATTGGCCTGGACCGCGGCGGCGAGGCCTTTGCCGAAGGCGTAATCGGCACCGAGGATGAACCAGGTCTTGCCGAGCTGCGGCACCGCCTCGCCGATGCGTTTTGCCGAGCTGATAGGTGTCGTAGGTCCATTGCGCCGAATAGGGCGCGCAAGCCGGCCCGGTCAGATCGGCGCTGCCGGCCTCGCTGTAGAGCACGGCTTTGCCCTTGTTGCGCGCGATCTCCTGCACGGCAAACGCTACCGCGGAATTGACGACATCGACGATGACGTCGACCTGCTCGGTGTCGAACCATTTGCTGGCGATCGAAGCACCGACATCGGGCTTGTTCTGATGATCGGCATAGATGACCTCGATCGGCACATTGCCGATCTTGCCGCCGAAATCCTCGATCGCGAGCTTCACCGCGCGGACCGGATGCATGCAATCGTCGAAGCAGTATTGGCCCGAGAAATCGTCGAGCACGCCGATCTTGATCTTGTTGTCGGAGAATTGCGCCGACGCCTGTTGCGGCGCGACAAGTCCTCCTGCGAGGACCAGAAACGCGGCGGCTGTGACCGCCCTCCAGAATGCGAAGCCCATGCGCCACCTCCCTTGATGTTATTCGCCCGTTATTTTTCGCGGGCCCCGCTCCCCTCGGGTACCGAACGATATGCATTATAACGATATTGAACCTCGCTCCGGGCGGCCGTCAAGGAATCCGCGCTCACCTCTCCGCTGCGAGCCGGATCACGCGCGGCGACGGCGGGTGGGCATAAAGCTCCTCCACCAGATCGGCGCGATGGCTCAGCACGGCGCGCTGGTTGATCGATCCCTTATCCGTCATTTCGCCGCGATCGAGCGATGGCGGCTCTTCGAGCAGCAGCAGCGCCACGATCCGGTTGGAGCTGCCGGTGCTGTGCGCGGCGAGACTGCGGAGACGCTCGGCGAAGGCGGTGCGCAGTTCCGGCTGCGCGAAGAGCTCGCCCGCCGGCGCGCCGGGCGCGAGGGCCGGACAGAGACGCTGGCAGGCGGCGCGATCGGCAAAGACCAGCGCGGCAATCTCGTTGCGGCCGAGACCGGCGATCACGACATCCTGGACCAGCGGCGCGAAATGATCGATGAAGCCGGCGCGCAGCGGGCCGACATTGACCCAGGTGCCGCTCGCCAGCTTGAAATCCTCGGCGACGCGACCGTCGAAGATCAGGCCTTTGGCCACATCGTCGGGATCGGCAAAGCGCAAAGCGTCGCCGAATTTGTAATAGCCCTCCTCGTCGAAGGCGGCGGCGGTCAGCTCCGGCTGGCGCCAATAGCCGGGCGTGACGTTGGGCCCGCGGATACGCGCTTCGAGCTTGCCCTCGCGCGGCACGAGTTTCAGCGCGATGCCGGCCGTCGGCAGGCCGACGAGACCGGCCGCGCTCATCCCTTTTCCGGCCGAGAGCGCGAAAGGCGCGGTCTCGGTCGAGCCGAGCCCGGTCAGCATGAGGATGCGCTCGCCATAGGTCGCGCTCGCGATCTCGTCGAGCGCGTCCCAGACATGTTGCGCCATGCTGGCCGCGGCGTAGTAGAGAATGCGCAGATCCTTGAAGAAGCTGCGGCGCAGAACCTCGTCCTGCCGCAGAAAGGGAATGAGCGCGTCGTAGCCGCGCGGCACGTTGAAATACCAGGTCGGCGAGATCTCACGCAGATTGCGCACCGTCGCTTCGATCGCGCCGGGGACAGGCCGGCCGTCGTCGATGTAGAAGGTGCCGCCGTTGTAGAGCACCATGTTGAAATTGTGATTGCCGCCGGCGGTGTGATTCCACGGCGACCAATCGAGGATGATCGGCGGCTCGTCGCGGAAATAGGCGAAATGCGTGCGGAGCTGCTCCTGATTGGCGCACAGCATGCGCTGCGTGTTGATCACGCCCTTCGGCATGCCGGTCGAGCCCGAGGTGAAGAGGATCTTCGCGACCGTGTCGGGCCCGACGGCGTCATGCGCGGCATCGATCGCCGGATCGGCTGGTGTGGCGAGCAAATCGGCGAGCAGCGTCGTCGGCGCGCCCTTGAGCGGATTGCCGCCGCACCACGATCTCGACATCGGCGCGCGATCGTCGCCTCGATCGCGCGGCCGAAGAGATCGCCGTCGGCGGCGAAGACGAGGCCGGGCGTGGTCAGGCCGACGATATGGCGGAGCTTGCCGAAATCGCGCGAGATCAGCGAATAGGCCGGCGAAAGCGGCACATAGGGAATGCCGGCATAGAGCGCCGCCAAGCCGAGCACCGCGTGGTCGAGATCGTTGCCGGAGAGGATCATCAGCGGCCGCTCGGCCGAGAGACCGCGCGCGCGGAGCGCCGTCGCAACGCTGCGGACCTGCGCAAGCGTTTCGCCATAGCTCAGCTTGCGCCATTCGCCATCGGCGCCGCGTTCGGCCATGAAAACACGCTGCGGCGCGACCCGCGCCCAATGGATCAGCCGGTCGGTGATACGCGTGGCATAGCTACCGAGCGGGTGCTTGTTCTTGAGATAGACCGTGCCGTCGGGACGCCGCTCGACGGCGACGTCAAGCGAACCCAGCCGTACATCGCGCAAGCGCAATGTCTTCCCAGCATTGTCCCGAGCGGACGCATCCATGCGAACGGAGCCTCTCCGGCAATGCGCGATCGATAAGATCGCGCTTGCCTTCGTTACATATTATCACGAAATTCGGGTGGCAACACGTTCGACCGGCCAATGACCCTCGATCAAGACCGCCACGAATCTCGAACAGCCGTGCCGCGGCACGCCCGAACCGAAGCCGGCACGCGAGCGGCGATACGGTCGATCTCGGACCGCTCGAAGCGCTGATCGGCTTTCAGATCCACCTGCTCGATCTGCTGATGTACCAGAGATATTACGAGCGCCTCGGCAAAGCGGCGATGACGCCCGGCATGTTCTCGACGCTGTGCACCATCAAAGCCAATCCGGGCGTGCGCCAGGGTGTGCTGGCCGACGCGCTGCTCATTCGGCGCCCCAACATGACGCTGCTGGTCAATCGCCTGATCCGCGCCGGTTATGTGCGACGCCGCGCGGCGCGCGGCGACAATCGCGGCGTCGAGCTGTTTCTGCGGGCCGACGGCGAGCGAGCGCTGGAGCGATGTCGCCGCGAAGCTCGCCGCGCATGAGCAGAGCCTCACCGCTGCTCTCACCAAGGCCGAACGCGAGCGCCTCGCCGCGCTGCTCGCAAAAATCGTGCGGCGGCTGCGCGTGACGCCGCGCGCCAATGGCAGCGTCGCGACGGCGCGAAATTCCGCCGCTAAGCCAAGGTGAACATCGGAACCGGCTGGCCGTTCTCCGCCGGCTTGAACACCAGCCGCACGCGTTGCCCGATCCGGATCGCATCGAGATCGCAATCGACGATGTTGCTCATCATCGTCGGACCTTCGGCGAGCGTGACATAAGCGATCGCGTACGGTATTTCGGCGCGGCGCATGACGCTGAAAGAATAGATCGTGCCGGTGCCCGAAGCCTCGCGCCATTCCGTCCGGTCGCTGAAGCAGAACGGGACAGAGCATCCGCGGATAGAAGTGATCGGCGCCGCAGGCGGTGCAATGCTTCAGAAGAAGCTTCCGTTGCGCCGCCGCTTCCCAATAGGGCATGGTTTCCGGAAAGGGCAATGGCGCGATGATCGTGCGTTCCTGCGCCACGGCCCTACTCCCGCTCCAGGATCAGCGTGGCGCTGCCGTGCCGCGTGCCGAGCGCGCCGCCGGTGCCGTGAACCAGCGCCAGGCCGCAATTGGCGACTTGCACCTTGGGATGGGCGGCGCCGCGCAATTGCCGTACCGCCTCGATGATCTTGGTCATGCCGCCGCGGTTGGAGGGATGGTTGTTGCACAAGCCGCCGCCATCGGTGTTGAAAGGCAGCTTGCCGATACCCGAGATGAGATTGCCGTCGGCGACAAAGGCGCCGCCCTTGCCCTTCGCGCAAAAGCCGAGATCCTCGAGCGTGATCAGCACCGTGATCGTGAAGCTGTCGTAGATCGAGGCGTATTGGATGTCGGCCGGCGCGACGCCGGCTTCGGCGAAGGCTTGCTGTCCCGACCAGCGCGCACCCGAAAAAGTGAGATCGATCCGGCCGCCCATCTGGTGCTTCGGCGCATAGCCGGTGCCGATCACCTTGACCGGCGGATGCTTGAGGCTTTTCGCGATCTCGGGGCCGGTGACGATGAGCGCGCCGCCGCCGTCGCTGATGACGCAGCAATCGAGACGGTGCAGCGGATCGGCGATCAGCGGCGAATTCACCACCTCCTCGACCGTCACGACGTCGCGCAGCATCGCATGAGGATTGTGCTGCGCGTGATGCGACGCTGCCACTTTGACCCACGCGAGCTGCTCGCTCGTCGTGCCGTATTCATGCATGTGCCGCATCGCGCACATGGCATAAGTGTTCACGACCGTCGGAGCGTAAGGCAGCTCGAACTGCGCTTCGGGCGCGCTCAGCCCATCGGTCGCAACCGCCGTGCCGGTGCTGAAGCCGTCGGCGCGCGGCCGGCCCGCCAAGGTAATGAGCGCGACGCGGCATTTGCCCGCCGCGATCGCCTGCGCCGCATGCGCGACATGCACGAGATAGGACGAGCCCCAGGATTCGGTGCTGTCGAGGTAGCGCAGCTTCAGCCCGAGATAGTCGATGATCGAGAAAGGTCCCGTCCCGCGCGCGTCCCAGCCGGCGACATCGCCGGCGCAGAAATAGGCGTCGACATCGTCTTTGCCGAGACCGGCATCCTCGATCGCGCCTTTGGCGACTTCGGCATGCAGCAACGCAAGCGACTTGCCGTCGGCCTTGCGCGTCGGATGCTCGTAGATGCCGGCGATATACGCCACGGCGACGCTACACCCCAGGATCAGCCGCGCGATCGGTCATAAGGACCGAGGCCGGGCTTATAGGTCTTGTCATCGATGAATTGTCGAATCCCTTCCTTGCGACCATCATTGTCGAAAGAATTCGCCGCCTCCTGCGCCCGGATAAGATAATCCTCGGCGTTGTCGTAGGTCATCTCCTTGACGCGGCGGATCGCATCCTTGGTCGCTTTCAGCGTCACCGGATTCTTCTTGATGAGGATTGCGGCGATCTCGCTTACGCGGGCTTCGAGCCGTGCCAGCGGGACGCTTTCGTTGACGAGCTTCCACGCGGCCGCGTGCTTGCCATCGATCAGCTCGCCGGTCAGCGCGTGATACATAGCATCGCGCATGCTCATCAGATCGACAACGACTTTCGTCGCCCCGCCGCCCGGCAGGATGCCCCAGTTGATCTCCGACAGCGCGAATTGCGCTTCATCGGCGGCGATGGCCAGATCGCAAGCGAAAAGCGGCCCGTAGCCGCCGCCGAAGCACCAGCCGTTCACCATCGCAATCGTCGGTTTCTGGAACCAGCGCAAGCGACGCCACCAGCTATAAGCCTCGCGTTGCGAGCGGCGGACGGCACCAAGCCCCTCTGCTTCGGTTTCGCGGAAATATTCCTTGAGATCCATGCCTGCTGACCATGCGTTGCCCTCGCCCTTGAGAACAAGCACGCGTACGGCCGGATCGAATTCCAGCTCGTCGAGCAATTGCGCCATGCGCCGGTTTAGCGGGGGATTCATGGCGTTTCGCTTTTCCGGCCGGTTGAAACTAAGCCAGGCGATCCCGTCTTTCACCAACTCCGTTGCTACATTCGGATCATCGGCCATTTCATCTCCTCATTGCGTTCGCACCATAGCTAACCTTGCGCCAGCCACAGCCAGGCTCCCGACGCCTTGGGACAATTACATTTTCTGCCATATTCTGGGGGCAAATATAGGCGGCATGGGGGGACTTCGGAATGAACCTGCCAATTCAGGCTCGATCCCTGGTCCGAGAGCCACGCTATGCCCAAATGCGCTCATCTACGCCCTGCTCGCCCGGAATGGAGGCCCTGCTCGCGTTGAAGAAACTAATCTCGGTGATCTATCTGCCCACCACGGGACGCGTCTGCTTCCGAGATGACTTAGTTCGACAAGCGTTCGCGAAGGGCTGCCATCATCAGATTTGGTGCTCTCTGTTCTGTTCGATACCACGAAGCTTCGTCTAGCAACGGCACACACAGAAAATATGGTTCGAAGTCCTGAATGGGATACCGGCCGACCGGGTTCTCTTTGCCAATTGGTTCGTCAACCGGCCGGGACAGGAGATCTATGACACGGTCCAGAATACGCCGAGCCGTCGTAGCGACGTCCACATCGCCACGGTGTTGGACTATCTCTATCTGCGTCAGCTCCTGCGCTCGGGCTCGCCGTAGACACGAATCATCCAGAAGACCGGCCTCAACAATATTCGCGAGGTTTATTTCCCCGAGATTAGCGGCCACGGCATGCTGATCGTTTCAACGCAGATCCGCGACAAGGACGATCCGCGCCGCATCTCGAAGTTCTCGTCTGAGGTTTTTTCAGAAGGTAAAGGGCGGTGTCGCCCGGATGCAGCGGACTTTATTCGCCGGGAGCCAGCTCTTCCACGGCCTCCGCCGTTTCGCCCGCCGAACGGCCCTATGCTGAGGATCGACTGACCGATACTCAGGGCAATAAAATCGACGTCACGACGACCGGCCTACGATTGACATTGCCAGCAACCAAAGCGGCGCCCTGACGCCGCTCGATCGGCCCGAGGGGCGCCTAATTCAGAAAGCGCTCCGTATAAAGGACGGAATTATCCGGCATCGCGGACATCTGTCCGGTTTCGATCAGAGCGCGTTTAATCGCGTCGACGCCAGCCGGATTGAAATGGCCGTCGGTAAAATACATCGGCATTTCTATCTGATAGACCTTTTCCGCGATATCGGGAGGAAGCTGCGTAATCTTCTGCGACAAGCGAATGGCTTCATCCTTGTTGGCATTCATGAAGCGGACGGTTTCGAACCAGGCCGCGAGAAAGCGCTTCAAGCTGTCGGGATCTTTGGTCATAAGGCTGTCGGTAGCCGAGATCATATGCGTCAGAAAGGGATCGACGTTGCCAAAGGTCGTAAGGACCCGCGCTTTTCCTTCTTTATCGAGGGCCAAGCCCGATTCGAGCGAGCCGACCATCGCGTCGATGCTGCCCGAGAGCAACGCCGCGACACTTGCCTGGCCGCTTCCCGTTTCGGCGAAGACGAGCCCGTTGGGTCCCCAGCCCTGCTGATGCGATAGCTGCTGGCCCAGCCAGTACGTCAGAGACACGAGGCTGCTTACCCCGACCTTCTTGCCTTTGAGGTCGGCCAGAGACTTGATCGCGCCATCCGGGCGGACGAGGACGCCGATGTTGAGCGGAGCGCCTGCCATCGCGGCCACCCCCTTTTCCGGAGCGCCTTTGGCGATGAAGGAAAAATCGGTGCCCGCCCCGAGCGCGATGTCGATGCTGTTGGAAATCATGCCCTGGTGGAGCTTTGCACTGCCCGACAAGGTGGCCGTTTCGATTTCAAGGTCGTGCTTTTTGAAGATATTCGTATCGATGCCGACCTGAAGAATGGCGAAGTCGAAGCCGGTGGCGTCCGGCTTGCCGACGCGCAGCAGATCGGCTGGACGCGCGCTCGCCGGCAATCCAACCGCGACCGCGAGAATCAGCCAGTGCGCATAAAATCTTGCGGACGCGCGAAAATGCGATCTCCATTGCATGACAAGCCCCCGAGAAGCTGAGTTATCTAGGAAAGGTGGGTTCGTATCCTATTTCGATGGCTGCCAGCCGGCCGCCTTCAAACTCTCTGCCGCTTCGCGCAGCAAAGAGAAGTCGAACGCCTTGCCGGCTGGTGGAACATTGGCCGCCGCAACACCCGTGAGCTCACCTCGGACCGCGAGCTCGCGCTCGGCAGTCTCGTCGGAGACTGTGCCGTCTTCCGTTGCATTCTCGACTGCATCAGCGAGGGAGGCGGCAAGATCGGCACGCGCAAGGGTGGCATATCGCTTTGCAAGGATGTCAACCGTCGCGTCCTGGTACCGCTTCATGAAGGCTGCGCCTTTGAGAAGAGCGCGCATGACACGTATCGTCCGTTCACGATGTTGCGCGATCTCCTGATCGCTCGCTGCCAATCCGCCGTTGGGCATATCTGCCGCCTTGCGAAAATCGACGACGACATGTCCTTTGGACAGGATGCCCATCGCCTGCAATTGGCCGCGCTCGAGCATGTTCAGCATCGCATTCTGCTGAGACCCGGAAGCGAGCGCCGCAGCCTTAACCGGGCCGACCCCAAGAGCGCTATAGCTCACGAAATCGGCCGGCAGATTTTCCGATTTGAGAAAGAGCCGAATGAAAATTTCTTCCGAACCGCCGCGCCCGCCAACAACGATGAGCTTGTCCTTGAGATCCGAAAAGCTTTTGACCGAATCGTCGATTGACCAGAAGCTCTTCACTCGCGCGGCGCGCCGTATAATAAATCACTTTCAGGTGGGCGCCCTTGAGAATAGCGCCGATCGCGGAAGCTGGCGACGAGCTGTAATCGAGACCGCCGCCGATGAGCGCCGAGGTCGCAATCTGTCCGTCGAGCGCCTGAATATTGGGTTCGAGGCCTTCCTTGGCAAAATAGCCCTTATCGATGGCGACAAAGAGATAGGCAAAAGCCGGATTCGTCACCGGCGCCGCGATCGAGATTTGATCGGCCGCGCGAGCCAGAGGGGCGCCGCCCAGGCACGCCAGACAAAGCACAACCAACACGCCTCTCATGCGCCGCCTCCCCATATCTATTATTCTTCGCCGCAGGAAATATCACGCGCGGCGCGAACTCTAATTCGCGCCCGGGGTTACACGCAATCACCGGGCGCGCATTTGTTCAAGCTTTGACGAATTCTCCAAGCGGGATGCCTTCTTCCATGCGAAGCCCAGTCGATAAATCGAACTTATTGCCGTCGCAATCGAATGCGGCATCTTCGACATAAGGCCGATTTGGCGGCGGCTTGCGAGGCGTACTCCCGTGTTCGGCGAGATTTCGATAGACCGCGGCCTTTTCGGAAGGCTCCAATGTGAAGCCAAAATGATTGATGCCGCGCGGCGCATCGGCCCGAGCGGGACGGATCAGGGCGACATCCATATAGCCATCGGTGACCCAAACCGCACTCCCGGTCTCGGGCGCTGTCTCGACCGCCGGATTATCGAGCTTTCGCTTCAAGCCGAACACTTCGACATAGAATGCCGCCAGCTTTTCGGGATCGTCTGTGTATATGGCGATATGACGGATCGTGGCCATGTTTCCTCCTGAGTAATAACCCTCGAAAACTCTACGCGTTCGCGCGAGAGACGCGATTGATCATGCCGGCGACATCGCCTGCGATGAAGCGACGCAAATTCTCGTTGAAAACGAGGAGAGTGCGCTCAGCGTATTCGTCGTACATCGCGGCGAGGTGCGGCATGATGATCAGATGACGCGCGTTCCACAACGGATCGTCCGGCGGCAAAGGCTCGGTTGACGCCACATCGGTTGCCGCGCCCGCGAGCCGGCCGGAGTCGAGTGCCGCGATGAGCGCGCGCTCGTCGACGATCTTGCCGCGTGCGAGATTGACGAAATAGCTCTTCGGTTTCATCGCCGCAAAAACCGCATCGTTGATGAGCGCGTGCGTCGCCTTGGTGTACGGAGTCAACACGACGAGGTAGTCGAGCGACGGCACGACCTCTAGGAGCGCGTCGCGGGCGTGAACAGCATCGAATCCGGCGACAGAGCGAGGCGCCGTTGTAATGCCGACAACCCGCATGCCAAGCGCCTTGCAGCGGGGCGCGAGCCCTTCCGCGATGAGACCAATGCCCAGGATGCCGACGGTTTTACCTTGGAGAATCGGCGAAGACCACCGATCCCACACATGTCGGTCTTTATCATGCACGGCGCGCGGCAAGTCCCGGCTCAGCGCGAGCATGAACATGATCGCCGCTTCCGAAACAGAGGATGCGTGAATGCCCGGGACATTGGTGATGATCACGTCCTTACCGAGGCTGGGCCGGCTGACAATCGCGTCGACCCCGGTGCTTAACAGTTGAACCCATTTGAGGCTTTTTGTTTCGGCGAGCATTTCGTCGCTGACATGCGTGCCGAAGGTGACCAGCACATCGGCTTCGGCAATAAAGGGCCCTGCTTCGTTCGAATGGCCCACGATATTGAGGGTGATGTCGGGGAACGCGTCGCGGATGCCATGAAAATAGGGCGTCCGCAACTCTTCGGGCATCTGCAAAACGAGAAGAACGTTGGTCATTGGTCGACGAGCTTCTGCAGCATCTTGCGAAACGCCCCTCCCTAGAACGCGGCCAAATTATATGCAGGGAATGGCGAGCGGGCCAGCCGCCCGATGCAGCACTCGGCTCGGCGGCAATGATCCGCCCTACTGCAAGCATCGCCCGGAGGCGACGCCCATCATTCTTGTCCATTTGGGTACCGTCTCCCAACGAGCACGCTGCGCCCCGGCAGGAGACGCCGTCAACTCAAGTTCCAAAGGCGTTGCCTGATTGCCAGCGCGCGGATTAGTCTTTCGGCACGCTTCATAAGGAAAGACGGGCATGGCCAAGATACGTCACATTGCATTCACGACCCCGGACCCCGATAAAATGGCAAAATTCTATTGCGAGTGCTTTGGAATGACCGTGCGCCAGGATTATCCGGAAGTTCCGGGTACCGCGCGCGCCATCTTCATCACCGATGGCTATATCGAAGTCGCGCTTATCCAGAAGAATAAAGAGCCGGGCATCGACCATTTCGGCTTTACGCTCGAACCCGAGGAAAAAGAGCCGATCTACGAGAAGATGCGGCAGCATGGCGTCGAACCGCGTCTCGCCAATCCGGACCGGCCTTATGTCGACGACTTCATGATCGATGTCGACGGCAACAAAGTCGATCTAACGATGCGAGATCTGAGGATCGAGCGCGAGCATCTCAAGAAGGAGTTCGGTCACGCTTGACGCGCCACACAACGGCCGCATCAGGCTGTTGGGCGCGAGCAAAAGCTTTTGCCGGAACAGCCGGCCCTCCTCCGCGATATCAGGTCGTGGAGGAGGCCGGCGGCGAACGCCCGGCTCAGATTATCGGACAGCGTCCCGAACGCCGCGTAGCCAGCCGCTGACGCGGGCTCTTCTTCCCGTTCGCCAGTTACAACTCGATGATCTTTTGCGGCGTTTTGTGCAGCCGCTCGGCCCCATTTTCGCTGATCAGAAAATTGTCGCAGACCGTCATGAACATGCGGGCATTCAACATTCCCGGATGGCAGCCGATATTCATGCCGACGCCAATGGCCATGGTTTCGTCGTTGCGGATGAGCGGACGTTCGACATTGTCATAGCCCTGGCCATGGCAATGGAGTCGGTCTTCCTCGGGCAACTTCTTGCCGCGCATATATGCTTGATACTCCTCGA
Source organism: uncultured Alphaproteobacteria bacterium (assembly GCA_963731145.1). Lineage (GTDB taxonomy): Bacteria > Pseudomonadota > Alphaproteobacteria > ATCC43930 > CGMCC-115725 > CAIKMD01. The sequence continues at coordinate 104,458 of CAVSUX010000002.1, forward strand.
AGGCATCACGGCAGGCGGCGCCCGGCCGGAGCAACTTCATCGTGAATTCCTGCGCCTCCACCATTTGGCCGAACGTATCCACCAATTCCTGCGGCGCCTTGCCGAGCACGAAAATGCGCCCGACATGGACGAAGTAGCCGCCGGGCCCGGTGTTCTCCGCCTGCCAGAAGAAAACGTCGCCTTCGCGCATTTGCCGCGCCATATGCGTGCGTTGGCGATAGAGTGCCGGTTCGCCAGGCGCACCCGACCCCGCCAGGATATATCCCGTTTCACTGCCCAGAAGTTGACTGACGTAGTGCGAGTAGGCGGCGACTTCGAAATCTTTCATCCCCGACTTTATGTGCGCTCGCGTTTTGTCAAACACCTCATCCTGCATAGCCGCGGCGCGTCTTATCCATGTGATCTCTTCCGGGCTTTTGACGGCCTTTATCGGATCGATGATCTCAGTCGCGTCGACGAGCGATACGCCGCGGACACGTTTCTCAATGCCATTGAGGACAGCATAATAAGTGCCATCATGCGGTAGAATACCGACCCGCCGATATCCGCATTTGGCAATTTCGCGCGCAACGAGCTCGGCCTCGAATTCACTGGTGTAAGAAACAGCAGGAAAAGCCGGGGTGGTGACGCGGCGACCGATGCCGGCGAACGCCGGATCGTCGCTATTGACGGAGCTGTCGCCGTTGAACGGACCATGGGTAACCAGAGTCATAAGGGCATCTTTGGGAAAGATGACGGTCAAGGCGTGATTGCCGATCGGCGAGCTTCCGGTGAACCATCGGAAATAGCCGCCCAGCCCCACGGTATTCGCCGACCCTTGAATAATAATTGCATCGAGCGCCAGCTCAGGCATCCGCGCCCTCACGGCCGCCCAGCGCCGCTCGAGTTCCGCACGCGTAACGGGACTACAAATGCGCTCTGCCATCGTCGTCATTACGATATCTCCTGCGTTTTGCCGCCGATCACCCTATCGCTGAGCTAATAGACAATCTCAGCTGCCCGGCTGGCGCAATCCTCTTGTCGTCAAATCGAACTTGTTGCCATCTGGGTCGAAGCCGGCATCTTCGATATAAGGTCTGACCGGCGGCGCCTTGCGTGGCGGCAATCCTTGCGCACTCATCCGCTGATAGATTTCATCTTTTTCCGCCGGATCGAGCGTGAAACCAAAATGATTGAGTCCGCGCTTTGTTTGATCGCTATTCGGCTTGATGATCGCCACCTCTAAGTAGCCATCCGTAATAAAAATCGCGTAATTGTCCTCGTCGGGTCCTCCGCGAACATTATCGAGCTTTTTGGTCATGCCGAATGTGTCGCAATAAAATTGCGCCAGCTTCGGCGGATCATCAGTCCAAATCGCGATGTGTTTGATCTTAGCCACGTCCAATCTCCTTGCGTTTCGAGCCAACGGCTCCGAGCGAGAACGTCGCTCGCTTCTTCACGGCCGAACCGGCAAGAACTGCGTCGTGAAGAGCTGATCCGCACTCGGCTTTCTATCGAGAGTGCCCATATCGATGAATGATTGTTGCAACACGTCAACCGCCTGAGGATCGAACCGGCCGTCGTCCAACAGCATCGAAACCTCGTAGTCGTAGGTCCGATTCGCAACGGCGGGGCTTTGATGCAATACCTGCTCGGCCAGATCCGACGTCATCTGCTTGTCGCTCTTAATCAGGGCAATCGACGCAAAGAAGGCCTTAAGAAAGCGCTCGATCAATTGCGGATCGCTAGCCACGAGTTTTCGCTGCGCATAGACGACGTGCGTGATGAAATGCGGCGCAAATTTATCCATCCCGACGAGAAATCGGCTTTTCTTCTGCTCTTCGAGCTGAAAACTCGCCTCCGTAGCGAGGATCGCGCCATCTGTTTGGTGAGTAACCAGGGCCGATACGCTATTGGCGATAGCCCCAAGCGCGATCGTCCTAATCCCATCAGGGCCCCAACCCTTTTCGATTGCCATCTGTTTGGCGAGCCAGTCGCTCAGCGAACCGACTGTCGAGGCTGACACAAGCTTTCCCTTGAGCTGGTCGACCGATGTAATCGGCGAGTCGATGAGAACGGTCGCCGACATATTTCGCGGCGCACCAGCAAACGCGGCAACGCCGATCGCTGGTGAGCCTTTTGCGGCAAAGGCGAGACCAGGACCGCTCCCGAGGCCGATATCGATCGAGTTTGCTGCGAAGGCCTGCTGTACCTTCGCATCTCCGGCCAGATCGATCACCTCGACATTCAAACCATATTTCGCGAAGAGACCTTGTGTCAGACCGACATTGGCCGGCAGGAATGTCCAAGCGCCGCCTTGTGCCTTACCCAAGCGGATTTCGTCCGCGGCACTTGCGTGCGGACCGCCGAGACCAGCGACGAGCAGGAATGTTAGCAGCGCAATCAGCCGCGCGGAAAAATCGCACCGGCGAATAATGTTTTCCAAACCTTCCTCCCACCCTTGCGCCATGAAGCAACCGGCGTTCAGCATTTTTCTAATAGCGCACAGCAATCTAAGCCGCCGGAAATTTGGAAACAAGCAAGCACAATACGGATGTCCCGCCGGCTTTCGACGTTATGTGCAGCGTGATGTTCAATGGCGACGTTTATGCGCCGCCGGCTTGCAACGGCGCGGTTCTCGACCCCGCGATCCACAAGACGAGCAATGTCGCGCTAGCATCGGCGACTGCAAATGCGGTGCCGGTGCGCACGAAACGCAGCGAGCTTACGCCGCCGATCAACAGCGATCTGCAAACATGTGGACCCACGGTTTTCGCGACAACCCCTCAGGGGTCAGGAAGCCCGTTACCACAGGATGTGTATCGGTGATAGGCTGAGCGGCATCGGGCAATAAAAAAGCCGGGCACTTGCGCATGAGCGATACAGGGGCCAACTCGGCCACGGGGACCAATATCGGATATTCTGACGTTTTGCGTGTGGGGCCGGGAACGATCGCTGGCCGCCATTTGCGTCGTTTTTGGCATCCCGTTTTCATCAATCACCAGATCGGCCGCTGGGCACGTCAAGCCGCTCCACGTCCTCGGCGAATATCTAACCCTGTATCGCGGAGTAGGTGGCACGCCTTCGGCCGAGAGGTCCTGGCTAGGATGCATGAACTATGATCGGTGAAGCATTCAAAGAAGCGTTTGTCGAAGCCGACGGTTTCCGCATCCGCTATCTCGACGGCGGCGTCGGCCCAGTACTCGTTTGTTTGCATGGTGGTGGCGGGCTCCGTCTTGCCGCCGCGCACGATATCCTAGCGAAAGATCACCGCGTCATCGCGTTCGAGATGCCGGGCTTTGGCGCGTCGCCGGAGAATCGGCGGTCAACCTCCACCGAGGATCTGGCGCGCAGTATGAACGCTGCCGTCGCGGCGCTGCGTGTCGAACGCTACAGCTTGATGGGCACGTCGTTCGGATCGAAGGTCGCGCTCTGGATGGCGATCCACGAGCCGGAGGCAGTCGACGCCATCGTGCTGATCTCGCCTGCCGCAATCCGCGAACAGCAAGGACCGGTGCCGACGCATATAGCGCCGGAAGAGGCGGCGAAATTGCTCTACGCCCATCCCGAACGGCAGCCCAAAGCCCCGCCCCCGCCGCGCGAGCTCGTCGCCAAGCACGCCGCGCTGACCAGTCGCCTGCTCGGCCCGCCGCGCGACGCACCCTTCGAGGCCCAGCTCGCCACGCTGCCGCATCCGGTGCTCGCCTTGTTCGGCACCGCCGACCGGGTGACGCCGCCGGAGGGCGCGCATCTTTTCCGCGAGATCCTGCCCAATTGCCATATCATCATGGTCTATGACGCGGCACATGCGGTCGATGCCGACCGCCCCGAGGCGCTTGCGTCCGTGGTCGGCGATTTTTTGGCGCGACAGGATCGCTTCCTGGTGCGCAACACGAGCGGTCTCATCCACCCGTGAGCGCGACCGCGGCAGCTATTTCAGATAGCCGTGCTCGCGATAGTAACGCTCAGCACCCGGGTGCAACGGCGCACCAAGCCCTTTCCACATCGTCTGCGGATCGATTGGATAGGTCAGCGGACTGCGCTCGACCGGAATATTGCGGAAGCGCGCTTCCATCTCGCCGCGATGCTCCACCAACACCGTCGTGATGCGATACGCGACGTCTTCGTCCATGTCGTCCCGCACGAAGATCGCCCAATGGGAGAAGTCGAGGCAGGGAATGTCGGCCGGCGCGCCGAGCCGTCCTTTCGCCAAGGTTGCCGGCCGCAGCCCGTAATCCCGCTGCAACGTCGCGAGCGCTTCGCCTTCGAAGGGTATGAACCGGACCTTTGTCTTCTCCACCCATTCGTACCAACCCGGCGTCATGATGCCTTCGAAGAATACCGCGTCGGCATCGCCGCGCACCGCCTGCGCGAGACAACTCTGCGGTCGATCGCTGCCAAGCCACTTGCCGCCCCACTTCTCTATGTCGCCGGGCGCAATGCCGTGCGCCTCCAGCGACCGCTCGATCGCATAGGTCTGGAAATTATCCGGATCGCGCACCGCAGTGGCGAGCCGCAACGGATATTTGCGCTCGACGATATCGGCGAAAGAGGTGATGCCCGTGTCTTCGCGCACGGCGAAGATCAGGCGATCGTCCTGCGGGTAGTAGCCGAGCGTGCGCAGGAAGGGATAGCCGCGGCCGGTGAAGAGATGCTTGCCCTGCCGCGCCCATTCGAGCGGCACGTCGAGCGGCGTGGTGATGCCGAGATCGACCTCGCCGCGCGCGACGGCATCGATATTGTCGCGGAATCCGGTGCCGGTGAGGATCCAGAACCGCGAGCGCGGCGCCGAGCGAAACCGCATATTCGCCGCGATCATGCCGACCAGCGTGTGGAAATTGGCGACGCCCCAATCGCCGACCATCTTCAGCTCGATCCGCGGCCAAACTTCGTTCTCGTTCATCGCGTCACGCCGTTTCGATGAAAATCTCTTTGTCCTTCACGGTCACCGGATAGCGGCGCAGCGCAAGGATGCTCGTCGTGCCGGGCGGCTTGCCCGTCTTCAGATCGAAGCGGAAGAAATGCCACGGGCAGATGACGACATCGCCATTGCGCTTGCCCTCGGCGAGGGGCCCGCGCGCATGCGGGCAGCGCGGCTCGAAGGCGACATAACCGCTACCGTCGCTGAGGCGCGCGACCGCGATCTCGCCGATACCGCTCATCCGCTTGCAGAGGATCGCGCCGTCCTGCACGTCTTCGGTCTTGCACAGCTCGATCGTCGCCATCGCGCGTCAGCCGGCTGTGCGCGCCGCCCGTTCCTCGGGCGTGTCCGCTTCTTCGTAAAAGCCGTAGATCGGCGGATGAACGGCGCCGCAATTCGGGCAGATCCGAAATTGCCGATCCGCGTTGAATTCGCGCACGCGCTTCAAGGCGAAGTCGAGGAAGCGCTCATAGCCCGATTGTACCTCGGCGAAACGCGCTTCGCCGAAGCGCGCCGCACATTTCGGGCAAACATAGAGAGAGTTCGCCTCGGCCGGTTTGCCGGTGCGCCCGCCGACCACCAGCATAAGATGCGTGATCGGCCCGCGCGGGACGGTGAGCAGCATCGCGTCGACATCGTTCGCGACCCAGAAGCCGAAGAGATGCGAGATGTGGTAGGGCGTGCCCTCGGGAATGCGGTGGAAGACCGGCTTCGACCCGCTGGTCGGAAACGGGCGTACACCCTTGTCGCACCATTCGTGCAAGATATAGGGTGGCTGGTCGGCGCTACGCGTCGCACGCCACAGCGCATGATTGCCGTGCCTGATCCAGGACCCCGTCGGCCCCGTGACGTCGAAATCGAAACCCAGATCCGGCTCGGCACTCACCATTTGAGACGCGCCTCGCGCTCCTCCGGCGTGTCGTTGTTGGCGAAGGCGGCATAGCCGACCGAATTGGCGTGGCCGCAATCTGGACACACGCGGCGTTTCGGTTCGCCATTGTATTCGCGCACCGCCTGGCGCTCCCAATTCCAGAAATCCTTGAAGCCGAGCGAGCCGCTGACGAGCTCGCTCATATAGACGAGCGCTGTGCATTTCTCGCAATACCAGGCGATGCGGTCGGCTTCGTTGCCCTTCGGGTGGCCTTGGATGAGCAGCACATAGCCTGGCTGGTCCGCCGTCGGCGGCAGATCGATCGAGATCTCGTCCATATCATTGATGTGCCAATAGCCGTAGACGAATTCGGTGTGATGCGGCGTGCCGGCCAGCGTCAGATGGGCGACAAGCGGCTGGCGCTTGATGACCGAGACGCCCTTTGGACCGATCTCGAGGTGGCGTCGATTCTTGACCGCGAGAACCGGCCCGGTTCCCTTATGGTCCGCCACGGTCTTCGGCGCCTCCATCAGTATCTGGCGAATGCCGTAGACATTGTCGCCGACCGGACGGAAACCCATGAAGCGCGGCAGAACCTTCTCGGCGAGGAAATCCCAATCGTCGACGATCTTCTCGAGCGGCTCATCGACGTAGACATCGGCATATATCATGGCTGCGCTCCCGCAGATTCCCGCGTCAGATTGCGCTTCGGATCGGATAGCTGTCAATCGCAGCACCGCTGCCGCGCTCCAACCGCTTGTGCCGTCTTCCCGAGAGGTATAAGGCAGTGCGCATGAAAGCGGCTTTCTTCTCGTCAGTCTTTTATCTGGCGCCGGCGCCCGGCGGCTGGCCGGCCGCCAGTACCGGCTACGCGCCGCAGGAAGCTCGCCGGTCGATGCAGACGGCGCTCGAGCAATTCCGGCTGGCGGACGAAGTGGGCTTCGACTGGGTAACGGTCGCCGAGCATCACTTCGGGCCGATGGGCCTCACCCCAAACCCGATGGTGTTCGCGGGCGCTCTGACGCAAGTCGTGAAGCGCGCGCGGATCGCGCTGCTCGGGCCGAATGTCCCGATCCTTAACCCGGTGCGTGTCGCCGAGGAATTCGCGATGCTCGATACGCTGACGGATGGACGCGTAATTGCCGGCATGATGCGTGGCACGCCGAATGAATACGTGACGTACAATATCAACCCGGCCGAGTCGCGCGCGATCTTCGAAGAGGCGCTGCTGTTGATCCGGCACGCCTGGACGCAGACCCAGCCTTTCGGCTGGCAAGGACGCCATTTCCAATTTCGCTCGATCTCACTCTGGCCGCGGCCGGTGCAACAACCCCATCCGCCGATCTTCATCTCGGGGTCAAGCCCCGAATCAGCAGCATTCGCGGCACACAACCGCCTCTCACTGGGGCTCGCCGTGACTACCGTGCCGCAGGCGGCCAAATCGGTCGCCATTTACCGCAACGCCGCACGCGAAGCCGGTTGGACGCCGCTGGCGGACGACATTCTCTACCGCCTCTCCTTCCATGTCGCCGAGAGCGACGCGCAAGCCCGCGCCGATCTCCAAGATAGCCGGCGTCTGCCGCAGCGTTTGAGCCCGGTCCGCGCCAATCCCGCCCTCGAAGCGACGGTCGCGGCAACCGGCTATTACGGGGTCGACCTTTCCAAACAGCGCGCCCGCATGCTCCTAAGCCAAGGCGTCGAGGAACAGATCGCGGCAGGGCAGGTCATTATCGGCAGCCCGGATACGGTGCGCTCTCAGATTCGCGCCATCGCCGATCAACTTGGCGCCGGTGTTCTGGATCTCGTCCCGGCCTTTCAAAGCGGCGAGCCGACGATGCGCTCGATACGGCTATTCGGGGACACGGTGCTGCCGTGCATTCGAGATTTATAAAAACGCAGGCATCCGGGAGGACAAGAATGTCGGCGAATCAGAAAATGCGCGCCCAAACCTACGACGTCGGCGGCATTCTGTTGGAACGGCCATTCCGCGTGGTCCGGCTCGGGCATTTCGGGTTCAATGTCCGCGACCAGGAGACCGCGCTTCGTTTCTACAGCGACCTGCTCGGGCTTCCGGTGACCGATACGCGCAATTTTGGCGAGCGCGTCCAGACCGGCAACGCGACGGGCAAAGATCCCTACGGATATTTTCTGCGCGTCGGCGCGGACCATCATTCCGTCGTGTTGTTTCCGCATTGGGCATTCGCGGCCTCATCCGCGCCCAAGCATGAAGGGACGGAACGGATCAGCCACATGGCGTGGCAGGTCGCGACGCTGCGCGAGGTTACGGAGGGACGGCATTGGCTGACGGAAAGGCAGGTCCCCATCGCGCGGCCAGGCGGCCGCGATGCACGCGGTGCGAACTGGAACTTTACCGTGGCTGATGCCGACTTCATCTCTAATGAAATTTATTACGGCATGGATCAAATCGGCTGGGACGGCATTTCGAAGCCTCTGGCGATTTGTCCCGAGGGCGATCCGCTGCCCCGTCTCGATGGTACGGTCGAGGCCGATTTTCCGATGGCGCGCAAAGCGATCGACGAAGGTCTCGATTTACGCGCCGGGCTGCATCAGCGTCCCTTTGGCGAGCCGCGATACGACGTCGCCGGTGTGATGCTGCCGCGGCCCTTCCGCATCACGCGCAACGGCCCGATCCGCCTCTTTGCCCGCGACGTCGATGCCGCTGCGCGCTTTTACGCCGAAACGATGGGATTGACGGTCACGGAAGAGGTTTTGTGGCAAGGCCATCGTGCGGTGTTTCTGCGCGCCAACACCGAGCATCACACCATCGCCCTCTATCCCCTTGCGTTGCGCGCGAAGCTCGGGCTGAGACCAGACTCCATCTGCATGGCCTACGGTATGCAGGTCGGGAGCTATGCGCAGCTCAAGGCCGCGATCGAATTTCTCAAGTCGAACAAAGTGACGATCAAATATCTACCGCCCGCGCTTTTCCCCGGCATCGATTATTCCGCGTTCGCCATCGATCCGGACGGCAATGCGGTTCATCTCTATTACTATATGGAACAGATCGGCTGGGACGGGCGGCCGCGGCCGGCGGCGGCGCGGCGCATGATCGACAATGCGCATTGGCCGGATTCGCTCGACGCTTTATCCGACACTTATCGCGGTGCGGTCTTTCAAGGACCGTTGGGCTGATATTGCCAGCCAATGCCGTTTCGATGTTCGCTCAACGGACCAACGCAAAGTTGGCGCAAAGGGGGGAAACCATGAACCATGTCGTCCGTCTGGGATTGATGGCGGCGCTCGCCGCGCTGGTGGGCGCGATGCCCGTTCGTGCCCAGACCAAGATCACGGTCGGCAGCGCCGGCACCGCGAGTTCCGCGCTCTTTGCCGGCCAGCACGAAGGCTTCTTCGATCAGCGCGGTCTCGATGTGAACATTATCATGATCCGGCTCAATCCCGATCTTCCGCCGGCGCTGGTCGGCGGCTCCATTGATATCGCGCTGATGACGACGCCGACTTTCTTTCAGGCGATCGACGGCGGTCTCGATCTCGTCGTCCTGGCCGGCGGCACGGTGACGACACGGAAGTCCGCCGATCAGATCGTTATTGCCGCGAACGGCACGGATATCCATACGGCACGGGACTATATCGGCCGCAAGGTCGGCGTGCCCGGCATCGGTGCAGGCATGCACGTTCTCTTCCGCTATTGGCTCGATCAGCACGGCGTCGACGCGAGCAAGGTCGGCTTCGTCGAAATCTCGATGCCGCAGATGCGCGACACTCTGGCGGCACGAACGATCGATGCCGTCGTTGCGGTCGAGCCCTTCGCGTCGCAAATCCTTGCTGGCGGCAAGGGATACAAGGCGCTCAACCTCAGCGACGAGATTCCGGTCGACAAGCCGATGGTCCTCTACACGGCGACGCGCGCCTGGGCGGAGCAGCACGGCAAGGACATCGCGGCGTTTCGCGACGCGCTCCACGAAGGCCTCAATTTCAGTGACAGCCATCCCGACAAGACACGGGAAGATATCAACATTTATGCGAAGCTTCCGCCGCAAGTCATGAAGACCATCGAACTCACCCCACAGGTGCTTGATCTGCAGCCGAAAGAACTGGCGTGGTGGTCCGACATCATGAAACGTCAGCATATGCTGACGAAGGACATCGATGCGTCCGGTCTCCTCGTGAAATAGAGTCGCCGGCTGCGGCGCTATTTGTCGCGGACTGCGAGGGAATGACCCGCCGCTCGAACCGGATGAAAATCGAGAACGCGATAAATCCAATGACGCCGGTTGCGGCGGGCCCGCCGACCGAGGGTGACAGCAAGTATCAATACACCGAAAGCGGAAGGTAACGAGTACGTCCTGCTGCTCAACACCGCCGGCGATATTCGTAGCCTGGAGGGCTTGATGACGAAGCTCGTGCCGGTGTCTTCGGATTCTGCGCCGGCGCTCGCGCCCGTGATCTCGGAAAGATTCGGTCCAGCGGCCCCCCACGACAGCGTCAGCCACATCGACAACCCGCGCAAGTTTTGCTCCGCATCGGCCATTGTGAGACCCACGGTTGGAACAAATTTTTCGGGCGTCGCCTTCGTCCGCCCAGACCTCAAAATGACTCCGCCAGAACTCCCGCATCGGCGCCGGCGCCTCCAACCGCACTGACAATCGATCCTCCTCGCCCGCGCCTGCACGCGCGACCGATCAGAATCGCATCACCTCAAACGAGAACAAGCGTGCAACAACGCGACGGCTTACCCCGCAATTCCCTGATCGCCAGTCGATGCTTCCCTGTTACCTCAAATAAATTCCCTGTTCTTTTAGTTCTTATAACCAGGCAAACCACCACTAACGGGCTCAATACTCTCCCTTTTTTGCGCTTATCCCCTTCGGGGGTGTTCCGTCCGACGCCGCAAACGTTTGTCTAACTACGGCGCGAACGCAACATAGGGTTCGAATCCTGGATGGAGCGGTTCCGGCACACCAGGTGGGCTAACTCCCTCGCCATCGTTGAGCGAGTCGATGTCTAAAAGTCGGTGCAGAGCCGACAAGCCCTGCCCTTCTTATTCGACCCATTGGCGCCAAAAGAAGACCTCGGCAGAGTCATGCGGGAGACCCGCTTCGTGCCAACGGCCGACTTTCCACTGTTCGATAATCAGCTGGTTTCGGTACACGCGGTAACGCGTCGGCGGCCAACCCATGGTATATGAGATACATAAAATCGAGGAAACCTTCATGGCGCAGAACTACAAATGCATTTCCGGCGATACACATTTGGAAATTCCCAATGAGCGTTGGACGCATCGGATCGACAAGAAATACCGCGACCGCGCGCCGCGCACGATCCGTTTAGAGGGCGGCGCGGACGCCACATTGTTCGAAGACCTGCCGCCGCGCCAGAACACGTTCGACATCTATGGCGGTCAGGGCCGCGACGGCAGCAATTGGTATCCGGCCGACCAAAGCTACGCGACGTGCCCAGGCACCGGCTCGCCCGCGCAGCGCATCAAGGAGCAGGACATCGACGGCATCGATGCGGAGATCATGTTCCCCGCGGTCGTCGCCGGTCCTGCGATGTGGCTCCAGGCCAAGGACCCCTTGCTGCAGAAGGCCATCATCCGCGGCTGGAATGACTGGTTCGCCGAGGAATACCTCTCGGATTCGGACGCCAAAACCCGCATCTTCGGCGTCGGCTGCATCACGGCGACGACCATCGAGGACTCGCTGGCGGAGCTGCAGCACTGCAAGAAGCTGGGCTTCATCGCCATCCAGCTCCCCAATTTTCCGAACGGCACCGGCATCCCGAAGGCGGAAGACGACCGCTTCTGGGCGCTGGCGCTCGATCTGGACATGCCGGTCACGATCCACTTCGCGATCGAGGACACGGATACGAGCTTCAACGGCAAGCTGCTCGATTATCCGAAGCGCGAGAAGAATCTGCGGACCGACCTCGCCGGCCAGATGACGCGTTTCGCGCGCAATGGCGCTTACAACGCGGTGCAACTGCTCTTGTCGGGCGTGTTCGAGCGCTTTCCGAAACTCCGCATCTTCTTCGCCGAGAACTCGATCGGCTGGATTCCGAACTTCATGGAGGTGGCCGACACGCGCTATGACCGCCATATCGGCTGGGCGAAGCGCTACGATGGTGTGAAGCCGCTGCCGGCAAAGCCCAGCGAGTTGATCAATGAATATTTCTATTGGGGGTTCCAGCGCGACCGCGCGGGCATCGACAATCGCCATCACCTGAACGTCGATCGCCTGATCTGGGCGAACGACTTCCCGCACCAGGAATCGGACTGGCCGGAATCGAATAAGGTGCTCGCGCACAATTTCAAGGGCGTGCCTGCTGACGAGGTGCACAAGATGACCGTGCGGAACGCGGCGGATTTCTTCCGCCTTGCCTGAAAATCACCGGCACACCCGGAAATAATCGATTTGCACGGTGATGTCCGCATTCCCTACGACAAACGACGTGTCCAAAGCAGCGATCGGCGCGCGGGACGGTCGCATATAGAGATATGACGGCGCGTATAAGCGCTATCTCGCTTTGGCAACCACGGCGGTCGCTTTCGCAATCGGAAGGCATTCGGCGGCACGATTACGAGGCCAATCCGGAGCGTGTCGCGGCTTCAAGAATCGGGCGGAATGAGGGCCTTGGAACGATGCAGTTAGTTCGCAAAGCGCTCGAAGAAGCACTTAGTTCGCAGCGTCAAGCAATTCCGTCACCGCCTTTTGTAGCGGCGGACGCTTGGCTACCAGATAGTTCTGTTCGTATCCGTCGATATATGTCGTACCGGGCCGCGGATAGAGATAGTCCGGCACCGTGGCGATGTGGAGATCGGTACGACGGCTCGGCGTATTCTGGACCGTGTCGTAGACCTCCTGTCCCGGCCGGCTGACGAACCAATTGGCAAAAACGGTCGCCGCATCGGGATGCGGCGCGTGCACCGGGAGTGTCATCGTATATCCGCCGAGCAGTAATCCCGGCGCGTCGCGCATGATCACCACGCCGAAATTGTTGATGCCGGCGTCTTGGAATCGCTGCACATCATCCGAGATCGTGCTGATCGCAATCGGATAGACGCTCCGGCCGACCCATTCGACGATCTGCCGTCCATCGCGAGAGACTTTCGGATGCTGGTCGACATAGAGCTTCTTCACGTAATCCATACCGAGGACGCCGGCGAGGAACACAGCGGTATTGGCGCCAGGACCAGCGACGCGGGGATCGTAGATCGCGATCTTACCGTCATATTCGGCCTTCAGCAGATCCTGCCAGCCACTCAAGGAGTCGGGTTTGACCTGATTCCGGTCAATCAGTACCCAGCTGCTTACTGCCTCTGACGAGATGAACATGTAAGTGCCTGCGCTATCGACGAACTGGAGTTTGTGATCGATCCACTTCGTCGGATCGGTGGCGCCAGGCAGCATGAGGCGCGGTACGATCGGCTCAAGATAATTGGCGAGCGCCAAAGGCAAACCGTTCGCCCCCATGAAGACCACGTCCATCGTGACTTGGCCGGATTTATACTCGCGCGAGGCCCGCGCGAAGAGATCACTGCCGAATAGATTGAGATATTCGACATCGATGCCGGTGTCACGCTTGAACGCCTTCTGGATCGGCTCTCCCATCTGGATCGTACCGGCAACAACAAGTTTGCCCTCGGCCCGCCCGGCGGCGAGCGCCTTCTGCCACTGCGGCCCGCCGCCGGCTTGCCAATCGTCGTCGGCATGCGCTGTGCCTGCCCCCAAAGCGATGGTCGCCGCAAGTGCTACGGCGGCGATCCGGGTCACCGGACTCATCGCGCGCCCTTCCAGAGATCGAGCGGCTCTTTCTGCATCACCGCCTCGCGCCAGCTTGTCTCCTGAGGCAGCGTGATCGCGAGCGCGTGGATGCCGTTGTAGTCGATATCGTCCGATTGCCATGCCAGCGCGCCGCTGGCCTTATGGCGTTCGACCGCATCCTGGAGCATACGGCGCGTATGCACGATAATGGCATCACTCGGCGCGAGATATTCGCGGCTGCGATCGACGCGCGCGCCCATAGAAGCCTGCACCACGAAATCCTCGAACGGCACGCAACGCATAAGGCCGGTGAAGTGGCCTTGTTTCATCGCAGCGCGGTTCTGGAGCCACATATTCTCGGGACCACCGAGGTTCGCGGCGAAATTGTCGGGATCGGCCGCGGCGCCGACCCATTGCTGCTCGCAATCCTCGGCCGTCATCGGCCGTTTCATGTGATAGAGCATGTACCACTCGGCGTTCGTCTCATCATCGATTGGAACACTCGCGCGCCACGATCGGTAGGTGTCGGGACCGAACGGGATGAACACGAAATACGGCAGCACGACCTGACGGATGCGAGCATAGATCGAACCATCCGGTAGCGGACGCAGCGCGCCTTCGCGCATGCCGTAGGGCATGAAATCCACCTGGATATCGGGCGCGGTGTGCATTGTTGCGATTGCGATGTCACGCGCCGCGCTTGAATTTTTGTCCTGCCAATTCGCCGAGCCGGCCGAGGACGCATGCAGCACGCCTAGATGGGCAGAATCGAGATGCGCCTCGAGACCCTGGAGCCAATTATAGGGTACGACCGCGCGCCGCACTTCGATATGGCTGTCGGGCAGGTCCATGAAATCGAAATGCGGGAAGGGCGGCGGCTCCTCGCGTTTGCCGACATAAACCCAGACGAGCTTCCCTGCCTCACGCACCGGGTAAGGGCAAACACGGATAGTGGCTGCGAAAGCGGCGCGTCGATCGGGGCTCTCGCATGGAGTCTCGAGAACCTGGCCGGAGGCGTCGATCTTCCAGCCGTGGAATAGGCAACGCAGTGCGTTGTCCTCGTTGCGCGCGAGCGCGAGCGACGTGCCGCGATGCGGACAGGCTTCGTCGAAAACGACAACACGGCCGTCGCTTGCGCGCCACGCGACATAGTTCTGGCTCAGCAGCCTGACGCGAAGCGGCGCGCCATCGGCTTCAAGCGCGGCGGAGCGCGCGATGGGCGCCCAGTACTCCCGCAGCATTTCCCCCATCGGGGCGCCACGTCCGAAGCGTGTCAGAAGTTCGTTAACGCCCTCGTCCATCGCCGCTCCTTGAGTACCTCACGGGCAAAACAGTAACCGGCCGTCCAGACGCATTCAAGACGCCACTGCGTCGCGCGCGTGCTAAAACGGTAGGGATGGTAGAGCATATAGATACGCGATCACATGGCGATGTGACGGAGAGACAAGCCGCTAAGCGGCGCCGCTTCCTCACCCCCACGCGGGAAGTCGTGCTGGGCGCGCTCTTTGTCGCGCTGTTGGCAACCTTGCTGTTGGGCCTCGTTGCCTATGTTGTGATCGCCAGCTTCGACACGGCGCCGTTCGATGAGCCGTATCATTTCGGCTTGGCGGGCTGGCGACAAATTCTCGCGAATAACCGGACGTGGCACTCGATCACTACGTCCTTCATCCTAGCGATACGCGTTCCTATCGCGATCGCGATCGCGTTTATCATCGCCTGGCTCTTGACGCGGGTGCGTATCCCTGGCGCTCGTGCGATCGAGATCCTGTTGTGGTTCGGATTCGTGCTGCCGTCGGTCCCGATGATCCTGGGCTGGATACTGCTGCTCGATACACATTACGGATTGCTGAACCAGGCCGCGAAACATCTGCCTTTAGTCGGGGGGCCGCTGTTTTCGATCTACAGCATACCGGGCATCCTCTGGGTGCATCTGTCGCTCACCACCGTGCCGATCATGGTGATCCTCCTCGCGCCGGCCTTCCGCCAGATCGATGCGGCGATCGAGGAGGCCGCCGATATTTCCGGCGGTGGCACGGTTACAACGCTCCGCCGAATCATCATACCGCTGCTTTTGCCGACCGTCCTCGCCGCTTTCGTTGCGGGATTCATTCGCAGCCTCAATTCATTCGAGGTCGAGCAGATCCTCGGCGCGCCAGCAAATATTTATGTCTATTCAACCCGCATTTACGACCTGATCAACGCCGATCCACCCAACTATCCGCAGGCCATGGCGCTCAGCACGCTCTTCCTCGTGCTGCTGGTCGGCTTGGCGGTCTTCTATCAACTTTACCTCAACCGCATCGGCTCGCGCGCGACGATTGGCGGCAAGGGCGTGAGGACGCCCGAACGGACACGAACGTGGCGAGCTTACGCGGCATCGATGCTCATTTTCCTGGTCATAGGGATTATATTGTTCCTGCCACTCGTCGTGCTCGTGCTCGGGTCCTTCACTCGGCTTTACGGCTTCTTCTTCCTCCCAAACGCATGGACGATCGCGCACTGGGTTGAAGTCTTCGGCGACCAGCGCTTCGCGCGCTCGGCGCTGACCACCTTGCTGCTCGGACTAACAGTGGGTGGGCTGGGCGTTATCGCCTTCGCCCTCATTGCTTGGGTTCTGGTGCGCACGCGCATCTGGGGACGCGGACTCCTTACCTTTCTCGTCTGGCTCCCCTGGGGCATTCCGGGACTAGTGCTAGGTGTGACGCTGCTGAGCCTCATGTTAAACCTGCCACTCCTCAACCGGCTTTACGGCACGATCGTGCCGCTCATTCTCGCGCTCATTATTAAGGAGCTCCCGATCGGGGTTCAGCTTATGCGCAACGCCCTCGCGCAAATATCGGTCGAGCTAGAGGAGGCGGCGATCATGGCGGGCGGTACCTTCACCGTAGTATTTCGGCGCATCACGCTGCCACTGGTCATGCCGATGATGTTGTCGGTGTTTCTGCTTGTGTTCGCTGGCGCCGCGCGCGACATAGGCACCATTGTTCTGTTGGCGGCGCCAGGCACGCGCACTTTGTCGCTCTTGATGTTCGATTTCGCCGCCTCACAACACCTCGAGGCGGCGGCAGTCGTGGGTGTCCTGATCGCGGCGCTCTGCCTGATTACGACGGCCCTGGCGTTCGGCATCGGAAGCCGCACTAGCTTCGGAGATCGTTAAATCAGCAATCGCGCTTGGTGGCAATTGGCCGCGGCTGGGCTAACGAGCCTGGCGATCGTCGCCGGCGTTCCGAGCGGCGTTTTGTGTTCGACCTAAAATAGGGAATACATTCGCGTCTTCGCCACGCGTGGCTTCCCGCTTCCGGGAGCGCAATTATTCGTGCGGTTCACCGATGATTCCGGTCGTTCCCGTCGCGGACGTGCCGAGCAGGTAGCGACCGTCGGCGTCACGCACCAATTCGCCGGCCACGCGAATCTCGTCGAGCGCGAGCGCGATTTCGCGGCCATCTTCGCTGCCGAGGCTTTCCATGATCTTCGCGAAGTACATTGGCCCGGATTGCAGCGCCTGCCGCACGGTCTGGAAACGCGCCGGTTCGCTGAAAACCGGCGCGGCCGCGGCAATCGTGGTCACCGAGGGCGCGCGGCCGAACGGTACCGTGCAGTCGAAGCCAGCCTTCGCCGTTGTCGCCTGCCCGAAGCTCGATGGGTCCATCGGGTTGCGCGCCAGCCCCGACTGAACGACGAAGTCCTTGTCCGCCTGGAAGCGGGTCGACATCGCCCATTCCATCTCGTGATCGTGCTCGACATCGATATCGTCGTTGACGACGAAGACATGCTTGACCGTCGCGATCAATCCGAACACCGTCATAATCAGCGCATGCGCGTCCGCGGCATGGCGCGGACGCATGGCCACGCGCAGATGATGAGCCGCACCCGCGCTCGCCGGCATGAACACCTTGGTCACGTCGAAGCCAAGGCTGCGAAGCCGCCGCATCATCTGTGCCTGGCCGGCATCCTTGAACACGCCGCCGCCGCCATCGGTGCGGTCGAGATGCTTGCCGGCGCCGTTCAGCAGCGTCTGGTGCAGGACGTCCTTGCGCATGCACACCGCGGTGACATGGAATACCGGATCCATATGCATGGCGCCGTAATAGCCCATGTATTCGCCGTAGGGGCCCTCCGGCTCGCGATAGCCTTGTGCGTCGAAATATCCTTCGAGAACCATTTCGGCATCGGCCGGCACCGGCACGTCGTTCGTGATGCTACGCACCAGGGGCAGCGGCGCGCCGCGCATGCGCGCGACGAGCTCGATCTCATCTTTAAGATGCGCCGCGCGCATGCCCGCCGCGGCCAAGAGATCGGTCGGCCACGCGCCGCAGGTGAAGCTGGCGGCCAGCGGTTCGCCGCGTGCGACGCAACGCCGATACAGCGTTCTCAGGTCGGACGGTGCGGTCAGATTGCAGCCGAGCTCGTTACGATTGCGCAGACTGAGCCGGCGAGCGCCCACGTTCATCAGGCCGGTCTCGGGATTGACGACATAATCGAGGCCGGAATTGATGTACGTGCTGCCGTCATACTGGTGATGCGGATAGAACGGCAGCTTGCTGAGATCGATATTCTTGCCGGTTAACACCACTTGATGGACCGGCGCCTCCTGAGACGAGACATAGAAGATCGGCTGCGGCGTCTCGGCACGACGCAGTACTTCTTCCTGCACCTTGTCGACGGAAACACCATAAGCAACCGCCATCCGGTCGCGACTACCCGCGACGCGAGCGGCGATTTCGAATTGCTGGAGCCCGGCGCGCCGAAACAGTACGGCCCTGTCCGAGGCCTCGACGATACCGCTTATCTTGGTGAACGACACCGGCTCGTCATGGACCTCAACCTTCCCCAGATCGACCAGCTTGTCGACCAGCCGGCGCAACCGAAACGCATCGAGGTCAGAATCTTGGCGCGGCGCGATGACCGTTTTGGAGGGCGCGGCTCGAGGGCCGTCGGGAGCGGCTTTCGCCGTTGCAGAAACGGCCTCCGTTGCGCTCTCCATGATTTCTCCTCCAACGCGACCGAACGGCTGCTCCCGTTCGCGATTTCAAGACATCGTGCAGGCGTGGCCGGTAGCCGTCAAGCAAGTGCCGTCACGCCGAGGCTTCATCGAGCGTCCCTCTCCCCGTCTCCGGTGCGAGCACAATGACGCTGATAAGGCCAATGGCGGCCACGCAACTGACCATCAGGAATACGGTGCCAAGGCCGAGATCGGCCGCCAACAAAATGCCGATGGCACCGGGCGCCAGAACCGTGCCGATACGATTGGCCGAGGTGCAGGTCGACGCGGCCCAGGCCCGCATCCGCGTCGGAAACAGCTCCGACGCGTAAAGGAAGCTCATGGCAGAGGTCCCGCCATTGCCGATCCCTGCAACGAAAGCGACGACCGCCAAGACCGGCCAACCGGTCAAGCCCAACCACGCCACCACGAAGAACCCTGCCAACATAGTGAGCGCGAGAAGCGCCAAAGCGATGATATAGAGGCGCCGCCGGCCGAGCCGGTCCGCGATCGAGCCCCAGAAAAAGACCACGGCGACCTGTGTCAGGCCGTAGAAAACCGTCAGGCTCAGCGCCTGGCTCGTCGGCAGGCCGCCGACTTTCACATAGAGCGTCGGCAGCCACGAGGCGATTCCGTAAGCCACGAAATAGGTCACGAAGAACAGAATCCAGATCAAGATCGTCCGCGACCGATAGGCCGGACTGAAAAGTTCGGCGAGACGCGTGGGCGGTTCTTGGATGTGAGGGCGCGCAACCGGCACCGGCAACGGCTTCCCGTCCGCTAGCGCCGATGCCTCAAATCTTTCGAGAATGGCCCGCGCTTTTTCGGTTCGACCTTTGCTGGCCAACCACCGGGGCGATTCGGGAAGCACGAAAAACATTCCCGCGGCGATGAAGACGGCAAGTCCACCGCAGGCAAAGAGCACCCGCCAGCCGATCGCCGGTCCGAAAAGCGTGACACAGCCCAACCCGACCAGCGGCGCAAACAGAAATCCGGCCGCGAAAAGCGTGCCGAAGCCGAAGAGAAAGGTGCGGGCGCGACGCCGCCCAGGAACGAATTCGTTGAACAGCGCGGCCGCGATCGGAATCTCGGCGCCCAAGGCCAAGCCCTCGACGAACCGAATGATCAGAAGACTGTTGAAATCCCAGGCGAAGGCCGATGCGATCGACAGCAGGCCGAAGCTGGCGATCGCCAAGATCAAGATCGGGCGGCGCCCGAACTTCTCCGCGAGCAACCCGCCGAACGGCGCCCCCACCATCATGCCGAAATTGGCGGCGCTGATCAGCAAGCCGATATTCAAAAAGCTGATATGCAGGACGCTGATGACAACGGCGATCGCCGAGGCGAGAAGTAGGGCATCGAAGGAATCGAAGAACGAGCCGAGGGCGATGATGCCGCAAGAAAGCCGGTGCAAGGATGTGAAGGGCAACCGATCCATCCGAGCGATAATCTCGTCAGCATCCCGAGCGCCGGCATAGGGCTCCCTCGGCGCGCCGACCTCAGTGGGGAGCATGATGTCCCCGGCCCATGATCGAGGACAAAAAATTTCCGACAATGTCAGCGCGCGCCAGCCGGGTGAGCGCATCCGGACGACGCAAAATCCTATGGCGATGACACACAACGATCCGCAGCCGACGAAATCGTCGCCAAGCTGAGGTATAAGCCTTATTGGCCGATTCTGCCATCGAGGCCTCCCCGTTTTTTCGGTGACCAAATGAGAGGCCACCTTTTGTCTCCGGATGCCGGAGATATTTAGGAATCGAATGATGTACGGATTCGCTGCGACACACAAGGTGAGCCGCTCGACGATGAACAAGGCGCCATAAATCAAGCGTCACCATCGCGCTTCGGCAGAGCGCGGAACCCGCGATAGCCGCACGGCTCGTTGCGCGCGGCTGCTATTGAAGCCCGGCCACGCGCTTGGCTTCCGCCAATAACGGCCCCTTGAGCGACACCGCATCGCGGATCAGCGCTGCCAGCTTCTCGCCACCCATGACGGCGAGGTCGAGATCCGCCTTCTTAATATCGGCGACGAAATCGGGATCCGCGACCGTGGCGTTGAAACCCGCACGCAGCACCGCCAGCCGTGGTGGCGGCACGCCGGGCGGCGCGACGATCGAACGGCCGATCAGGGTGTAGAGCCAAAAGAATCGGAACAACGCGCGGTCATCGTCGTTGCGGGCAAGCTGCAGCACCGTCGGCACGTCGACAAGATCGGGGTCGAGTGTGGGCTCGAGCGTCGCCTGATAGATGGGGCGCAACTTTTGCTCGAGGACCCATTGCTTGTCGACGGGCCATGGCGTGCTGCCTGAGCCCTGTACCTCGCCGCGCTCAACCGCGAGATGGATTTGCGCGCTGCCTTCATAGCCCGAGACAAGCTTGAATTTCGTTCCCAACACCCGATCGAGCACGTTCAGGGTTAGCGCGTTGACCGAGCCCGCGCCGGGAACGCCGATGATCGTCTCATGCACGCGCGCGTCTTCAATGTTGGCGATCGGCGCGTCCGGACGAACGACCAGCACCGAACCGGATTCGACGATCCGCCCGATCCAATCGAACTTCGTTGCATCAAATTTCGCTTCCGGCGCACCCAGCACCTGCTGCAGAACGAGCGCCTCGCCGATCATGCCGAGCGCCGTCCCGTCCTTGGGCAGGACGTTATAGAGCTCGTTGGCGAGACGAAGACTGCCGGCGCCTGGTTGGTTCTTCGGTATGACCGTCGGGTTGCCCGGAAGATGCCGGCCGAGATAAGCCGCAAAAATGCGGCACTGCAGATCGTAGCCGCCCCCCGGGGCGTAGCCGATATAAACGGTGACCGGATGGCTTTTGAAGAAATCGGCCTCTGGATCGGCCGCGGCCGCGCCGGAAAACGCGGCGAGTAACGCAACCAGCGCCGGCAGGAACGCGCGCAAGCGAGCGCTAGAGCTTCCGCATCTCATAGGCGATAGCGGCACGGAAAGCGCGATCCGCGAGCGCGCAGGCTTTCGCACCCTCCAATGCCGTGCGATAGCAGAATTCGTCCTCGACATAGCGCGCGATCGCATCCCAGATCGAATCCGAATGGTCCATGTCGGCATCGACATGGACATTGGTCGAGATGAGCAACGAACGGTCGATGTTAAGCTCGCGCAGTACCTTCTCGCGCCAGCGCTGCGAAAAGCCCCCGCCCTGGATGATCCGGCTGTTGTTGCGCCGCTCGAGAAAATGAGAGGCTGTCAAAGCGCCAAGCCAAGGATGCGTGATGTTCACGTAGCTAAAACCGCAGAGGACGTTTGCGACAAGCGGCGAAGGCCTCGCGCTCACAACCTCTTCCTTCGTCACGCCGAGTGCCACCGCTTCGCGGGTCATGAGGGCGCGGTGATCGCCGCCGCCGCGCGAATCGAAGTGGAGTTCGTCGCTTTCGTGCTCCCAGATCGCGTGTTTCACTTCCCACGGCGCCTTGGCCTGGACGAAGGCCCAGCAATCGCGGCGATTGACGTTGTAGAACATCAACTGCAACGCGTAGCAGCGTGCACGCTCAATGGTAAGCGGCGTCTCGAAAAAGAGCCGGAATTCCGGTGTTTCGAACTGCGCCGTCGCAAGCGCCGTCAGTTCGCGGTCAAGCCGTTCCGCATAGCTCGACAGTTTAGGGACTGCCGTTGTGTCGCTCATGGCCACAAACTATAGCCCCGGCCCCGCCAAGCCTCAAAGTCCCGTGCTCTGTGTGGGATTGAGGCTCATCGGGTTCACACCGGCGGCTAACGCCAACACGTGTGAGCGATTAGACGGACCGGCTTTAACGGTCATCCCGCCCGCTGCAACATCGACCAAACCTTCTCTGGCGTGAGCGGAATTTGATCCACATCGATGCCGCGTTGCGCCAAAGCATCGGCGACTGCCGCGGCAACGGCACTGGCGCCGCCGATGACCCCGCCCTCACCAACGGCCTTTACGCCCTCCCACGTCAATGACGACGGCGTGACCACGTGCATGGCATCGATCTCGGGGATCTCGTTGGCCATCGGCAACGCATAATCGAGGAACGAGCCGGTCAGCGGCTGTCCGTGCTCGTCGTAAACGAAGCGCTCTTTCAGAGCCATGCCGATGCCCTGCGTGACGCCGCCGAGGAACTGCCCTTCGACAATCATTGGATTGAGCATCGTGCCGCAATCCTCGGCGGCAACGATACGCTCGACCCGCACCTCGCCGGTTTCCACCGCGACGGCAACGATGGCAATAATGCACGCGTTGGAACAAGTCGTGTCCTTGGGCTCAAAGAACTTTGTTGCTTCGAAAGTAGGCTCGAGGCCGGCCGGCAGTCCCTTGCGAACGAGACCGATCCGCACGATTTCCGCGGCAGATATTTTCGCATCGCTCTGGCCCGCGATCCATACGTGACTATCACGCAGCGACAGGTCCGGAACATTCGCTTGCAATAAGACAGCGGCAACCTCGAGGATCTGCTGCCGCACTCCTTGAGCGGCGCGGCCGACCGCGCCGCTCAAGACGACGGCTGCGCGGCTCGCGCGCGTGCCGCCGAGACTGACCGGGGCGTGCGTCGTATCCGTCCAGCTCACTGCGACATCATCGATCGCGAATCCCAGGGCATCAGCCGCAACCTGCGCCATGGTCGTCTCGAGTCCTTGTCCGATCGAAGGCGCACCGAACACGACGATGGCCCTGCCCGTGCCGTCAACAGTCACACGCGCGGCGTCATGCGACGCCATGGCAGGCCCCGCGCCCGCGCGCTCGAAAAACGGACTGATGCCGACACCGCGCAGGATACCGGGCGGCGGCGGCCCCATATCGCGCAGCACGTTGCCCAACCGGTCGCGGGCCTTCGTGAAGGTCTCGACGAAGCTCATATCGTAGAATGTTGGCCCGTTGGTCGTCTTGTAGGGCAGGTCTTCATTACGGACCAGGTTCCGCTCGCGCAGCGAAAAGCGGTCGACGCCGAGCTCGCGCGCGGCCTTGTCGATCAGCAGCTCGCGGGCGCATTGTGCGGCGACTACGCCAACGCCGCGGTAAGGCGCGATCGGCGACTTGTTGGTCAGCGCGATCTTCACGTCGAAGCCATATGCGCCGATCCGGTAGACGCCGGTTAAAGTATCGGAGGCCCGGCCCGCCTCGGTGAGAGCACTGCCGCTATTAAAAGAATAGGCGCCGGCATCGCCCACGATGGTTGCGCGCAATCCGGCGAACAGCAGCGCCTCATCCATCGCCAGCTCGAGACGAATCGTCTGATCACGCGAATGAGGTCCGGCGACCAGATTTTCCCGGCGATCTTCGATCCACCGCACGGGGCGCCCGGTTGCCATCGACGCGAGCGCCACCGCCACTTCCTCGACATGCGTCGGAATCTTCTGGCCGAAGCCGCCGCCGATATCGATCATCATGACCCGGATGCGGCTCTCCGCCAACCCGACCGCCGTCGCCAGGTCGGTACGGAGCCGATGCGGCACCTGCGTCGATGCCCAAACAGTGAGCTCCTTCGAATAGGGATCGTAGCTGGCGATGCAGCCGCGCGTTTCGAGCGGGCAGGCCAATTGTCGCGCATTCCGATAGGTCGACGTCACGATCTTGGCCGCGTTCGCAAATGCCTGGTCGAGATCACCCCACCCTTGGACATCGCGAAACACGACATTGTCTGGGATATGCTCGAACAAGGGCGCGCCGCGATCGAGGATAGGTTCATAGGCGACATCCACACGCTCGATCGCGTCCATCGCGGCATCGCGACTTTCAGCAAGGACGATCGCGATGGGCTCGCCGACGAAGCGCACGCGGTCGACCGCGAGCACAGGTTGCCGCGTGACCTTGAGTTTGGGGTGCCGCGCATACCACAAGGTCGCGCGCGGCAGATTATTCGCCGTCAGGACGGCCGCGACGCCCGCAACGGCCGTCGCCGATCGGCTATCGATGGTCCCCAGCTTTGCGTGCGGATAGCTCGAGCGCAAAAAAGCCGCCTCAAGCATGTGTGGCAACAACACATCAGCCAAATAATGACCACGGCCAGTGAGGAGCCGCAGATCTTCGCGCCGCAGCTCCGAAGAGCCTATGGAGCGTCCTGGTGTGCTAGGGATCGTCAATAGCTGCCACCCGAGGTTACCGGCTTACTTTGAGCAAAGGCGGTTTGACGGCGCGAAAGTGCTGGCAACGTTCGAGCCCTATATCGCAAAATGCAAAAGCGGCGTGAAAATCGCGCGTCTCGATAGTGCCTGCAAAGGGCCCGCGAAGCAATCAGCGGCGGTGTGCAGGGGACGCGCTCGATAAAGGGAGACTGACGGATGAAGCGATCTTTGTCCCCGATGCGCGGTGCTGGCATCGCTGCGCTGTTATTATTGTCCTGCGGCCTTATTGCGCCGGCCCGCGCCGACGATGTCGCTTCGTTCTATAGCGGTAAGAATATCTCCGTCGTCATCGGCTTCAGCGCCGGCGGCGGCTACGATCTCTATGCGCGGCTGCTGGCGCGTTATATGGGAAAATACGTTCCCGGCCATCCGACCCTCGTCCCGCAGAACATGCCGGGCGCCGGCACACTCAAAGCAACGGAATATATTTACGAGATCGCACCCAAAGACGGGACGGTGTTCGGCACGTTCTCGCGCTCCATGCCGCTGGCGCCCATCGAAGGCGCGCAAGGCGCGACCTTCGACGCGCGGAAATTCACCTGGCTCGGCAGCATGGCGAAGGACGTGACGCTGTGCGTCACCTCCGATGCGTCGGGTATTAAAACATGGAACGACGCGCTGAAGACCGAGTTCACCCTTGGCGGCGAGGGCCAAGGCGCAGATCCCGATATCTTTGCAAACGTCCTCAAAACCGTCTTCAACGCCAAAGCCAAGCTCGTCACAGGCTATCCTGGCACGGCAGACATGATCCTGGCGGTGGAGCGCGGCGAGCTCGCGGGAATTTGCGGCGTTTCCTACAGCACGGTGATGGGTCGCTGGGCCGACCGGCTGAAGCAAGGCCAGCTGCATATCATCGTTCAGGGCGGCCTCGAAAAATATCCCGCGCTGCCGGATGTCCCAAACATGCTCGACTTGGCCTCCGACCAGCATGAGAAGACCCTCATGCGGCTCGTCCTGGGCCCGCAAGCCATGGCGCGTCCCTTCGCCGCGCCGCCCGGTGTGCCGGCCGATCGCGCCGCGGCGCTCCGCGATGCTTTCGCCGCCGCGCTCGAGGATCCCGACCTTCGCGCCGAAGCCCAGAAGATGCAAATCGACATCGACTTGATGTCGGCGACTCAGATCGAAAAGCTCCTCGACGAGTTCTATCAGGCGCCGAAGGAGGTCACCACGGAAGCGGCAAAGATCTCCGGTCTTTGATTCCTTCCGAAAACCCTGCCGATGGAACCATGAGCGCCCCGACTGGCGGGCCGATGAAATACCCTGCAATCTGGGGCCTGTGAAATGCGCCGCCTTCCTACCTGGCGCCCAAGAGGTCATCCATGATCGAGATTACCAAGACAACGCGGAGCCCGACGAGCAACGATCTCAGCGCCGGGCCTATCTGGGGCGGGTCAAAGATTTGAGCGGCAAAGTCTTGATGCACCGCGACTAGACGCGGCGTTTGCGCTGGAGAAGCCACGCATGAAGCCGGCTCCCTTCGAATATCACGCACCGAAGACCGTCGAGGAAGCGGTCGCCCTGCTCGCGGAATTCGCGCCGCAGAGCGGGCGTGTATTGGCCGGCGGACAGAGTTTGGTGCCGGCGATGGCATTCCGGCTGGCGCGACCAGCACATCTTATCGACATCAACGGCATCGCCTCGCTTGCGGAGCTTTGCGTCGCCACCAACGAATTGGTGATCGGCGCGGGCGTTCGTCACGCCGCATTTCATCAACCCGTCACTACCGGACCGCTCGGCAAGCTCTTATCCCACGTCGTGCGCTACATCGCGCATGATCCGATCCGGCGGCGCGGCACGTTTTGCGGCAGCCTCGCCAACGCCGATCCCGCATCGGAATGGTGCTGCGTCGCGACGACGCTCGATGCCACGGTTGTCGCTCGCGGTATCGATGGCACACGCGACATCCCAATCGCGGAATTCTTTGCCGGCATCATGGCGACGGCGCTCGCGGAGAGTGAGCTACTGGTCCAGGTGAAATTGCCCTTGCTGCCGGCCGATACGAAGGTCGGCTTCTCTGAGTTTAGCCGCCGCGCCGGCGATTTCGCGATCGCGATGGCGCTCGCGACCTACCGGATCGCGGATGGCCGGATCGCCGAGGCGCGTCTGGGTATCGGCGGTGCGGAAACGCGGCCGCGTCGCATCGCCGAAGCCGAGCGGCTCTTGGAAGGCCAGGCTCCCGATGGCGAATGTTTCGCCGCCGCCGCCGCCGCCGCGGCGCGCGCCATCACGCCGATAACCGATCCTGTCATCGACGCGGACTATCGCCGCGATCTGGTGCGCAGCCTTGCCCACCGCGCCCTGGAGCAAGCTACATGAGCGGCAAACGCGATATTGCCCTCGGCATCAACGGCCGGCGCTACGATCTCACGATCGAGGCGCGCCGTTTGCTGGCCGACGTCATTCGCGACGATTGCGGACTGACCGGCACGCATCTCGGGTGCGAGCACGGCGTGTGCGGTACGTGCACCGTTTTGGTCGAGGGCGAACCGATCCGCTCTTGCCTGATGTTTGCCGTGCAGGCGAACGGCAAGGAAATCCGCACCGTCGAGGGCCTCGCATCCCAAGGCGCGTTGCATCCGTTGCAGAGCGCCTTCATCGCCGAATACGGCCTGCAATGCGGCTTCTGCACGCCCGGATTCCTGATGTTGGCGACGGGTCTGCTCGAGTGCGAGCCCGAAATGGGCGAAGCCGCTCTACGTGAAGCTTTGTCCGCCAATCTCTGCCGCTGTACGGGCTATGACGCGATCGTCAAAGCGGTATGTGCGGCGGCGCTGAAGATGGCGCAGCAGCCATGACCGAGAAAGCGCGCGTCATCGGCCAATCGGTCACGCGGCTCGAAGATCCGCCACTCGTTACCGGGCGCGGACGGTACGTCGCCGATATCTCGTTTCCGCACCAGCTCCATATGCGCGTTGTGCGCTCGGCGCATGCGCATGGCCGCATTGTTGCGATCGATACGGCCGACGCGAAAGCCGCGTCCGGGGTCTATGCCGTCTGGACAGCTGCCGATATTCCCGAAGTGCCGCCGATCGATTTCCGCGAAGGGCGGATCGAACGGCTCGAGCCCTATCGCCAGCCGGTGCTGGCGACGGAATATGTCCGCTATGTCGGCGAGCCGGTCGCCGTTGTGTTCGCCGACGACCCTTATCGCGCCGAGGACGCCGCCGATCTTGTTACGGTCGAGGTGGAGGAATTGCCGCCGCTGTTGGATGCGGCGCTGTCGCCGGACGAATTCGAGCCCGGCCGATCGACGACGGCGGAGATCGTTCGTCAAGGTTACGGCAATGTCGACGCCGTCTTTGCCGCAGCGCGGACAATCGTCGAGCTCGATCTCGCGGTTGGCCGCCATTCGGGTGTACCGCTGGAGACGCGCGGCGCGGTCGTCCGCTACGATGCCGCGCGCGACCTGCTCGAATTTCACGGCGCCGCAAAGGTGCCGCACCGCAACCGCGAAGCGATCGCCCGCATGCTCGGCCGCGGCCTCGCCGGCGTGCATATGTACGAAGGCAATGTCGGCGGGGGTTTCGGCGTCCGGGGCGAGCTTTATCCCGAAGATGTTCTGGTCTGCGTCGCGGCGATCCGCTTCGAGCGGCCGATCAAATGGATCGAAGACCGCCGCGAGCATCTGGTCGCCACCAATCACTCACGCCAACAACGCCACCGCATCCGCGCCGCAGTCGATGATACCGGCCAGATCCTCGCGATCGACGACGAATTCTTCCACGATCAAGGCGCCTATCTCCGCACCCATGGCGTGCGCGTGCCGCATATGACCTGCGGCATCCTGCCGGGGCCTTATCGCGTGCCGGCCTATCGCGCGATCGGCCATGTCCGCCTCACCAACAAAACGCCCGCCGCGACCTATCGCGCACCCGGCCGCTACGAAAGCACCTTCGTGCGCGAAAGGCTGATCGACGCGATCGGGCATAAGCTCGGCATCGATCCGAACGAGGTACGGCGACGCAACGCGATTCGACCGGAAGAGATGCCGTACGCGCGGCCGCTCGAAGCGCTGGGCGAAGAAATCGAATACGATTCCGGCGATTATGTCGGCCTGCTCGACAAGGCGCTCGCGGCCGCCGGGTGGCAAGAGTTGCAAACCAAGCTCGCTGCCCGCCGCGCTCACGGCGAAGCGGTCGGCGCCGGGTTGGCGCTGTTCGTCGAAAAGAGCGGCCTCGGCCCGACCGACGGTGTCCGCATTAGCGTCGATACCGGCGGCTTGGTCGAGGTCGTGACCGGGGGCGCGTCGGTCGGTCAAGGGTTCGAGACGGTGATGGCGCAAATTTGCGCCGAGACCTTGGGTGTCGATTACCAACTCATCCGCGTCATCCATGGCCGCACCGATCAGATCGAGCACGGCATCGGCGCGCATGCCTCGCGTGCCACCGTCATGACCGGCTCGGCGACCCATAGCGCGGCACTGGAGCTGCGCGACAAGGCCATCGACATCGCCGCCGAGTTGATGCAAGCCCCCAAAAATGCACTCGACATCGTCGATGGCAAAGTGATCCGCCGCGACACGCCCGGCGGCGCGTCGATCGCACTCGGCGATATCGCACGTCATTTGGCGCCCGGCTCCAAAACACGCGGCGACCGCGAACCCGGCCTCACCGTCACCGGCTGGTTTACCACCGATCATCAGGTCTATCCCTACGGCGTCCACATCGCGGTGGTGCGCGTCGATCGCGAGACCGGCGCGGTCGCAGTCGAGCGCTACCTCGCCGCTTACGATATCGGCCGGGCGATCAATCCGACCCTCGTCAAAGGCCAGATCGCCGGCGGCTTTGCACAAGGATTAGGTGGCGCGCTCTACGAAGAATTCATCTACGACAAGCAAGGTCAGCCGCTCGCCGTGACTCTCGCGGATTACCTGATGCCGACGATGAGCGAGACGCCGTCGATCGAGATCCTGCTCACCGAGGATGCGCCGAGCCCGTGCAATCCATTGGGCATCAAGGGCGCTGGCGAAAGCGGCATCAATCCCGTGGGCGCGGCGATCGCTTCGGCGATCGACGCCGCTATCGGCATTCCCGGCGCCATCACCCAATTGCCGGTGACGCCGCAGCGCTTGCGCGCGATTCTAAAAGCGCGGGACGCCTAGAATTTCGGGAACGGGATGTTCGGGAATTTGCGCCTGAGATCGGCGCGCCGCTCCGCGCTGACGTCGACAACCGTCGGGAAAGTGCCGGCGAGCTTGCGGTCGTACGGGATACAAGCGTCGATCAGAATGCGATTGTTGAAATTGCCCGGCAGATAGAGCGGATCGCGTTTCGACGACCACGCCTTCTGGACGAGATCGATATCGGTGATGGGATCGAACCGCGTTCCCATCGCCCAGAGCACCTGATCGAGATCGCCGGCATCGATGTCGTCATCGACGACCACGGTCCATTTGCCGTTATAAGCGCCGCCCTGGCAGTGCGAGGCGATATGCAGCGCCTGACGCGAATGGCCGGGATAGCGTTGCCGTATTTGAATGACGGTAAAACGCGTCGCCGGACCGCCCTCGTGATTCCACACGCCCAAAATGTCGGGCACGCCGCAGGCTTCGAGCGCGCGCCAGACCTCGGCGCTGCCGGCAATGCCTTTCAATAGGCCGGTCTCGTCGGTCGGCTTGTGCTGCGGCGCGCAGGTGAGGATCGGATTGTCGCGATAGAGAATCGTTTTTACGTCGAGATAGGGCCGCGACACCGAATCGTCCGAGTAATAGCCCATCCATTCGCCGAACGGACCTTCGGGCTTCGAATGACCGGGAATGGCCTCGGCCTCGATCGCGATCTCGCAATCGGCGGGAATCGGGAATCCCGTGTAGGGACCGCGCACGACGTCGATCGGCGCGCCGCGAATGCCGCCGGCGATGTCGATTTCGCCAAGGCCCTCGGGCAGCGGGCTCGACGACAGCATGAACAGCAGTGGGTCCTGACCGCAGAGCACGACCACTTTCATCGACTTGCCGCGCTCGAAGTTCTTATCGCGGTGGATACGGCCGTGCTTGCCCTCGGTGATCTGACAGCCAATCGTCGTGCCGTCGTAAACCTGGCAGCGATAGGCGCCCAGATTGAACCAGCCGGCATCGGGATCCTGGGTCATCACACAGTCGGCAGTGCCGATGAAGCGCGCCGTGTCTTTTTCGTGATGCTTCGGCACCGGAAATTTCAAGACGTCGACGGCATCGCCCTCCAGAACGTTCTGCAGGATCGGTCCGTCATTCACCCAACGCGGCGGGATCGGCTCCAGCTTCCGCATGCGCTCGTGATAGGTTTTGACGATATCGACTTTACGATCGTAATCGAGCGGTAGGCCGAGGGTCAGCGCGATGCGGCGAATCGATGACAGCTGTCCGTAGAGCGTGCGGAAGCCTTTGGGATAGCCGGGGACATTGTCGAAAAGGATCGCCGGCGCGTTGCCGCGGCTTTTTTCGGTGAGGAGCTGGGTGATGGCACCCATTTCGGTATCCCAATGAGCGCCGTCGACGCGCAGCAGCTCACCCATCTCGTCGACGCGGTCGAGCCAGCCGCGAAGCCCGCCATAGCCGGTCTTTTCTCTTGAGCTCGTCGTCGCGCTCGCGTCGGCCATCGTTATTCCTTCACTCGAACCCGCGTTGGGTTCCGGTTACTCCGCCGCAAAGTGAGCCTGGCGCTGGATTTCCATATTGACGAGGTCGGTCACCGAGCGTGTGTCCTCGAGCATGCCCCAGCTCTTCAGCCACTGGTAGGTACGCAACATCTCGTCGGCCGGGATCGGCGCCGGATCGACCACGACGATGCGGCCGGCGCGAAGATCGGCGACCGTCATCTGGCCGATCTCCGCATCCTTCTTTTTGTGATAGTCGATGAAATAGTGGAGATAGGCGGGCTTGTTGGCGTCGATGCGACGCACCGCCTCGCGCACCGCGCGATTGAAAGCCGCGTAGGTCTCAGCATCGACTTTGTCCGAAGCCACCTCGGTGCCGTGATAGAAGGCCGAGCAAACAACGCGGCAGCCTTTCTTCTCGGCGAGCGAGATATAAGGCTCGGTCAGCGTCGTCGCCTCGAGATCGCCCTTCATCATCAGATCGAAGCGATAGCGCGAGCCGTTGGGCGCGCGGCAGACATTGATCAGCTCGCGCGGCAGGAAGCCTTCGAGCATATGCAGCGAAAGATAATGCGTGCCGAAATAGAACGGTACACCCACGGTGCGGCCAGCCAATTGCTGCGGCGTGTAGACCGATGAATCCGGCCGGACAACGATGGCGGCATAAGTCACGATCGCGCGGCGGCCAACCTGGCGGCTGCCGACCTTCGTGTCTTGCACGCGGCAGTAGTTGCCCCATTCGCAGGCGTTGTACATGTCCGCCTTGCCCTCTTCGACGAGCTTGCCGTGGCTCGCGAAGGGCGTGACGCCTTTGGGGCTGGTGACATCGAGCTGCAGCTTTTTGTCGACGCCGGCCTCGCGATCGACCCACTCGACGATCAGATCTTCCTTCTCGAAGAGGCCCTCGTCATCCGCGACCAGCTCCGGCAGACCCTGAAACGGCGCCGTGGTCTCCAGGATCAATTTCTTCACGATGTCACCTCCTCCGGCCAAAAGTAGGCGTCAAATAAATGATAGTTGTCCTTGAAATTGATCATAAGCCCGGCGCGGCAATACCGTCTAGCACGATCACCGTTGGATGGCGTTGCGGATCGTTCGCCACACGCGCTCGGGTGTGGCGGGACCCGGTATATCAGTCACGCCGAGTGGCGCGAGCGCGTCGCTGACAGCATTGATCAGCGCGGCAGGCATCCCGTTATTGCCCGCCTCGGCGCCGCCTTTGACACCGAGAAGATTCGTCTTCGTCGGCGTGAGCGCGACCTCGGAATCAATGCGCAGCGGCATCATATCGGCCCGCGGCATGCAGTAATCCATGAACGATCCGGTGAGCAATTGCCCGCTGCCGCGCTCATAGACCATCTCCTCGCAAAGCGCCTCGCCTAATCCGTGAGCAATGGAGCCATGCAACTGCCCTTCCAGGGTCAGCGGATTGACGACAACGCCGACATCGTCGACCGAAGAGAGCCGGTCGACGATAACGATACCGGTATCGGGATCGACTTCGACCTCGCAGATCATGCAGCCATTCGGATAGGTATTTGGCCCCTCATGGGTGCCGACGCCGTCGAGCCCGACGCCGAAATCTTTCGGCAGACCGAAGATCGCGTAGGATTTCTTCGCAACCTCCTTCAGGCTGACCTGACGGTCGGTGCCCGCCACGCGGAACGTGCCGCGCTCGAACACGATATCCGCTTCGGCGGCTTCGAGCATATGGGCGCTCAAGCGGCGCCCCTTGCGAATCACCTCGTCGGCGGCGACCTTCAGCGCCGATCCACCCGCGCTCATGCTGCGCTGAGCAAAACTGCCGCGACCGTAAAGCACGCTATCGGTATCGCCCTGAAAGACGCGGACCTGGGTCGCGGGCAGGCCGAGCCAGTCGGCGATCATCTGCGCGAACATCGTCTCATGGCCCTGCCCGGTCGAGAACGTGCCGACATAGAGCGCGACGGCCCCGTTCTGATCGACGCGGATTTCCATTCTCTCCGACGCCTGGCCGGCGCGTTGGCAATGCATGGCGACACCGATGCCACGCCTTAGACCGCGTTTCTCGCTGGCGGCGCGCCGCGCCGCAAAGCCTTGCCGGTCGGCCAGCGCGAGGGTCTTGTCGAGGACGAGTTCGAAATCCCCGCTATCGAGGACATCGCCGCCCGGCGTCTTGTACGGCATCGCCGCGGGTTGAACGAGATTGCGCCGCCGCAGCTCGACGGGATCGATCCGCATCTCGCGCGCCGCTTTCTCGAGCAGGCGCTCGATCACGAAAGTCGCTTCGGGTTTGCCCGAGCCGCGGTACGGGCCGAGTTGTGATCCGTTGGTGAAAGTGGCGCGCACCATGGTGTGGATCATCGGCATTCGATAGACGCCGGCGTAGCTGACGCCGGCGATGCGCGGCGGCACGCTGGCCGAGTTGCTGAGATAGGCGCCGACATCGATCGCGATCGTGCTGCGGAACGCCAGAGCGCGGCCGTCGTGATCGAGCGCCAGTTCGGCTTCGGCGATCTGATGCCGCCCATGCATGTCAGAGGCAAGGCTCTCGCTGCGGTCGGCAGTCCATTTCACCGGGCGTTGGAGCTTTTGCGCCGCCCAGACGACCAGCACTTCTTCCGGATAAATCTGGCCCTTCATGCCGAAAGCGCCGCCGACATCCAACGCCTTGACCCGCAGGCCGTGCGCCGGCAGGCCGAGCACTTCGCAGACGGCTTCGCGTGCTTCGAATGGCGCCTGAGTCGCCGAGCACAGCGTCATCCGGCTATCGCTAGGATCGCGATAGGCCAACGCCGAGCGGGGCTCCATCGGATTGGCCGAGGCGCAGGGATAATGGATACGTACCTTCGTCACATGCGCCGCGGCGGCGAATTGGCCATCCGCCGCTTTGCGATCGCCGAATTCGAACTGGAAGCTGACATTGCTTGCCGCTTCGTCCCAGACCTTCGGCGCATTGGGCGCAAGCGCGTCCGCGAGGGTCACCGCCGGCAGGGCGTCGTAGCGGACCTCCAATAACTCGGCCGCGTCCTTCGCCTGGGCCAGGCTCTCCGCGACGACCAGCGCAACGCGATCGCCGACATGTCGTACCTTATCGGCGGTCAGGATCGGCTGCACCGAACAATAGCAAGGCACGCCCGGCGGCAGCTTCGGGAACGAGCCGCAGCGTAGTGGCGCGAGATTTTCGGCGGCGACGTCCGCGCCGGTCAGAACCGTCAGCACGCCCGGCGCCGCCAGCGCCGCAGCCCTGTCGATACCGGCAATGCGTGCATGGCCGTGGGGCGAGCGCAGTACGTAGGCGAAGGCCATATTGCCGACGGCCATGTCATCGGCGTAGCGCCCCTGCCCGGTGAGCAGCCGCGCATCCTCGACACGCGGAACGGCCGCTCCGATCCCGCGTAGCGCCGCGGTGGCCGAGGTCTCGCTCACGCCGCCCTGCTCATCCGTTCATGCCCCCGCATCACGTTTCGCGCCCGTACGGGGCGCCGTCAAGCCGTTCGCGGTCTCCTAACCGCTGCCATCCCGCCGCCGAAACACTAGGAAATAACCCGCCGCTCGGGCACTATAGGATGCCGGTTTGGGCCGGATAATCGAGGATTTCATGCACAAAATCGCGATCCCGCAATTCATGATCGACCGTGTGATCCAGCTTCGCGGCAAAGAGCATTGCTTCGAGGATTTCGATCCCGCGCGCGCCGCGCTGCTGGTCGTCGATATGCAGAATGGCTTTCTGATGCCCGGCGTCGCCCATGCGCTGTGCGAGAATGCGCAGCAGATCGTGCCGAACATCAATCGGCTCGCTCGCGCCGTCCGCGCCGCCGGCGCGACGGTCGTTTGGATCCAAGGTGTCTATAGAGAGGAAACGCTGACGAGCTGGTCGGTGTCCTACGAGATGTCCGGCTCGGCCGCGACGCAGCGGCGGATCAACTCGCTGACGCACGGGAATAAAGGCTGGGAGTTCTGGCCCGGGCTCGAAGCGAAGCCCGACGACGTTTATGTCGAGAAGACACGGTTCAGTGCCTTCATCCAGGGTTCGTCGAATATCGAAGAGGTGCTGCGCAGCCGCGGCATCGACACAATCCTGGTAACCGGAACGGTGACGAATGTCTGCTGCGAATCAACCGCGCGCGACGCGATGATGCGCAACTTCCGGGCGATCATGGTGACAGACGGCAACGCAACCTTCACGGATGAAGAGCATAACGCGGCCCTGACATCGTTCTATCTTGTCTTCGGCGACATCATGTCGACGGATTTCGCAATCGCGTGCCTCGAGCGCAATGCGGCGCGGCGGCGAGCGGCGGAGTAGCGACGCCGGAAATTGAGCCGATGTCTCATCCCGATCTGTCGCCGGAACAACGCCAATGGTTCGAAGCCGCGGCGACGCTGATCGATATCGAGCGCCTCTATCGCGTCAATCGCGCGATCACCGCGATCCATAGCCCGACCGGGCGCGAGCGGGCAGCGAGCGAATACATGACGCGCTATCTCGCCTCGATCGGCGTCGAGGCGAGCTATCAGCCGATGGGCGAGGCTTCGGGCAACACGATCGGCCGGATTCGCGGCAGCGGCGAAGGCCCGTCGCTGCTGCTTTATGCGCCGATCGATACGCATCTCGAAGGCAATACCGACGACCTGCCCTGGGTCGGCCCGCGCCTTACGCGCCGACATGGTTCCCGAAGCGCGCGAGACCGACGGCCTTGTCATCGGCCTCGGTGCGTCCAATCCCAAAGCCATGGTCACCACCTTGGCGGAGGCAGTGCGCGTTATTCGGGCCGCCAACGTGCCGTTGAAGGGCGATCTCTTCGTCGCCTATGCCGGCGGCGGCATGCCGGTCGACCTCGCGGCGCATGGCAATCGCGGCTTGAGCGACGGTGTGTCGCATCTTCTCACCCGCGGGATTCACACCGATTTCGCTCTGGTGATGAAGCCCGGCAACGCTGTCTATCACGAGGAGCCGGGCTTGTGCTGGTTCAAGGTCGCGGTCAAAGGCACGCTCGGCTACGCCGGCATGCCCCACAATCTCGCACGCTTCCGCAGCTCGATCGTGCCGGCGGCGAAGCTCATCCTTGCGCTCGAGGAGTGGCTGCCGCGCTACACCGAACGCAACAGCTCGGGCCAGGTGACCGCGCAGGGCTGGATCTCGACCATCCGCTCGGGCTGGGCCGAGCGCGTCGCCTTCCCTTCCGCCACGACCGAGATCTTTCTCGATCTGCGCTGCAATCCGCGCACGCCGCCCGCTGAAGTCAAGGCGCAATTCGGCGAAGCCATCGCCGCGATCATCGCCCGTCATCCCGACATCGAATTGGAATGGGAGATGACTGCCTCGCTGCCCGGCGGCTCGACCGATCCCGACAATTGGATCATTCAATCGGCGATCCGCGCCTGGGAACAGGTCGAAGGTAAGCCGCATCCGGTGCCGCCGCGCACCAGCGGACAGACCGACATTTCGATGATCCGCAATCTCGGTATACCGACCGCGCGAACCGGCTGGGTCAGCACGCCGGAAAAGACGCCCGAGGAATATCGCCAGGGTCTCGGCGGCATGGGCGTCTCGTTCCCGCCCGATTTCGCCGTGACCTGCCGCAAGCTCGTCTATTCGATCATCGATACGTGTACGCGCACGCGCGCGGAGGTCGGATGCTTGCGGAAGGCATGAGCGCGACGCATACTCTTTGACGCGGAGAAATCGGCATGACAGCGCCACTTGAGAGCAAATTCGTAACCGTCGACGGCGTCCGTCTCCATTACCAGGAGATGGGCAGCGGTCACCCGCTCATCTGCATGCACGGCGCGGGACCGGGCGCCAGCGCCGAGAGCAATTTCAAGCTCAATGCCGGGCCGTTCTCCGAGAAGTTCCGCGTCATCCTTTTCGACATGCCGCAATACGGCAAGAGCGAAAAGATCGTGCTGACCGAGCCGCGATTGAAATACAACGCCGCGCATGCTGCAACGGCTTCTTGGCAGCGCTCGGCATCGAGCGAGACGCATATCGTCGGCAATTCGATGGGCGGTCAGGTCGCGCTCAAATTCGGCCTCGACTTTCCCGACCGCACTCGACCGCGTCGTCGATCATCGGCAGCGGCGCCGTGACCGCCGATCTTCGCACCGCTTCCCGGTCGAAGGCGTCAAGATGATCGCGCGCTATTACAAGGGCACCGGACCGAGCCGCGAGAAGCTGCGCGATTTGCTGAGCACGATCGTCTACGACAGCTCGTTCCTGACCGAGGAGATTTTCGAGGAGCGCTACAAGGCGAGCGTCGATCCCGAAGTCGTCGAGCTGTTCGGCAAGCGCCAGGGCGAGTTGCCGCGCGAGACGCTCGCCGCCGATCTCGGCAAGCTCAAAGCCAAGCTGCTTGGTCGGTCTGGGGCATGGACGACCGCTTCGGCGCACTCGATGTCGGGCTGCAGATGACCCGGATGGTGCCGGACGCGCAGATGCATATCTTCACGCAATGCGGCCATTGGGCCCAGATCGAGCACGCCGGCGCGTTCAATCGTCTGATCATCGACTTCCTGCTCCGTTGAGCAGCGACTGACGCGTCTGACGGCGCGCGGAAGAGGATGGTAATGGCACATGAGGGTAGCCCAGCGCTCGAGGCTGACGCCGGCCGCTCCGCCGGGGGCGATGGCGCGGCGCATAAGCCCTGGCAGCCTTACCTCGACGCGGCCCTGGGTTTTCGCAATCACTGGTATCCGGCGTTCTTCAGCAACCAGCTGGCGGAAGGCGAATGCCGCGGCCAGGAGATGCTCGGCGAGCGCTTGCTGTTCAAGCGCATCGACGGCAAGGTCTACGCGATCGAGGATCGCTGCGCGCATCGCGGCGTGCAGCTCTCGATGCGCCCCGAATGTCACACCAAGAACACGATCAGCTGCTGGTATCACGGCTTTACCTACGATCTGCGCGACGGCACGGCTGGTCGCCATCATCACCGATCCCGACAGCCCGCTGATCGGCACCATCAGCGTGAAGTCCTATCCGGTCGAAGAACGGCAAGAACTTGGTCTTTGCCTTCATCGGCGACGACGAGCCGCACCCGCTCGCGCTCGACCTGCAACCCGGCTTCCTCGACGACGATCTCGCGATCTATGCGAACGGCGATCACGAGATCGTCAAGAGCAATTGGCGCCTCGCCGCCGAGAACGGCGTCGATGCATCGCATATCTACATCCATCGCAATTCGGGCCTGATCAACGCTGCGACGCAAGCAATTGCCGCTGGCGAGCTTCTTCCTGACGCGCGAAGGCATGGTCGTCGACCAGGAGGGCGCGCCGAAAGGCGTGGTCAAGGGCGCCGGGCGCAAGACCTCGGTATGGGAGACCGAGATCGAGGGCGTGAAGATCGAAAGCCAATACCGACCGGCCGCCAAGCACCACGCTCGCAATGTCACCAACACCTCGCTGTGGCTGCCCTGCGGCCTCAAGGTCGACCCGTTCCCGCGCGCCGACACCATCGCAATTCGAGTGGTACGTGCCGTACGATGCGCATTCGCATCATTACATCGTCACCTGGGGCCGCCGAGTGAAGAGCGAAGCGGAAACGGCGGCAGTTCGTGCGCGAGATGGACGTGCGCGTGGAAGGACCTGGTGGTCACAATTTCAACAACGAGGACGTGATCGCGCGCGAGGCGATGGAGCGGTTCTACGCCGAGGAGGACGGCTGGAACCGGAGTATCTCTATCGGCCCGACATGGTCATCACCGAATGGCGCAAGCTCGCGAGCAAGCACAATCGCGGCATCCAAAAGCGGCCCGGCGCGCGGCCGCAAGACCTGAACGTAACGGCAAGGACAGGGACGACCATGACGGAAAGCTGGAAGACCGTCGTTCCCGAACATGACCGCAAGATTCTCGAACGCGCCGATTTCGGCGGCCGTCAGCCTTGGGGCCGCCGTCCCGCGCTGCTGATCGTCGACGTGGTCCGCTCCTTCACCGGCTCGAAGTCGCAGGACGTGCTGGAAGCGATCGGCGAGTACACGACGAGCTGCGGCAGTTCGGCTTGGGAGACCCTGCCGCGCATGCGCACCGTGCTCGACTGCCGCGCGCGCGGCCGGCATTCCGGTCGTCTACACCAAGGGCGACGCGGGCTATCGCGCGGCGTGCGGCGGCTCGGTCAAGAACGAGGATGCGGAGCGGGCGAGGCAGCTCCATACGACGCCGATCGCCGACGAGATCGCACCTCGCGATGGCGAGTTCGTCATCAGCAAGACCAAGGCCAGCGCGTTCTTCCTCACGCCACTCACGATCTATCTCGTCCGCCATGGCATCGATTCGTTGATCGTTATGGGCACGTCGACGTCGGGCTGCGTCCGCGCCACCGCGGTCGACGGCTTCTCGCACGGCTATCCGGTTTTCGTCGTGTCCGACGGCTGCTTCGATCGCTCGCAGTTCTTGCACGACGTCACGCTCTACGACCTGAGCACCAAATACGCGACGGTGGTAACGGTCGGCCGAGACGATCGAATATCTGAAGGGCTTCGCGCTCAAAGCGGCGGAATGAATTGAGCGGCTCCTCCTCGCCAACGCCGCCGTCGACGGGCTCGGAACGCTACGCCATCAACCGGGCGATCTTCGACCTCGCCCGGCACCCCGACGCGCGTACGCTCATCGCCGATAAAGCCGGCTTCCTTGCCGCCTACCCGTTAGCGGCCGGACGAGCGTCAGGCACTGCTCGGCCCGGAATGGAAGCGCCTGCTTGGAGCTCGGCGTGTTGCCCAATCTGGTCTACCGCTATTACGGGCTACACGGCATGCCGCCCGAAACCTTTCCGGCGGCGGTCGCGGCGGCAGAGTAACGGAGACACGTTTGGCGCAGCTTTGCCTCGGCCTCGCGACCTCGCATCTCGCGCATATCGTCAACGCGCGGCATCTCGGCGAACCCGCCCAGGTTGCGGCTTTCGACGCCGGCTATCGACGCCTCGCCGAGACGCTCGCCGCGGCGGCGCCCGACGTTGCGTTGATCATCTCGGCCGAGCACGTCAACAAGTTCTTCATCGACAACATGCCGGCCTTTTGCATCGGCATGTTCGATGCATTTTCCGGCCCGAGCGAAGCGCGCAAGCGTCGCGACTACGGTATTCCTTATCGCCCGGTGCCAAGCGATGCGAGCTTTGCGCGTTATCTCGTCGAGCGCGGCCTCGATGAGGGCGTCGATTGGGCGATCACGGAGAATTGGGAAGTCGATCACGGCATCATGGTGCCACTCTCCCGGCTCGATCCGGACGGGCGCTTTCCGATGGTGCCGGTCTTCGTCAATTGCGCGGCGCCGCCGCTGCCGAGCCCGCGACGGTGCTACGCCGTCGGCCGTTGGCTCGTCGAAGCGATCGCCGGCTGGGATCGCGACAAGCGGGTCGCGATCATCGCCACCGGCGGGCTGTCGCATTCCGTCGGCACCGCGCAGCAAGGCTGGATCGATGAGGATTTCGACCGTCGCTTCCTCGCCGATTTCTGCGGTGGGCGCGGCGAGGCTTTGGCCGCGCTGTCCGATCGGGAGATCAACGCAACGGGATCGGCCACCGGCGAGGTGCGCAGCTGGATCATGCTCGCCGGGGCTTTTGCCGGCCGCAAGGCCGAGCAGGTGCTTTACGAGCCGATCCGCGGCTTCGACACCGGCTGCGCGCAATGCATCATCGCGTAGGCGAGCGCGACGCGCCTAGGGGAGAACGACGGCGCGATCGCCGAGACGCGTCGCGATGAAGGCCATCAACATCGCGATGAGCACCGTTACCACACCGACCACGGAAGCATCTTCGAGCCGTCCCGACGTGGCGTAGCCGAACATCAGCAACGGCAAGGTTTGCGTGCCCGGCGTTGCAACCAGCACGGTCGCACTGATGTCTTTCATCGCGGCCATGAACGAGATCACGAACACATTCGCGACCGTCGGCGCGATCAGCGGCACCGTGACACGGCGCGCCGTCTGAAGCAGGGTCGCGCCGCTGATGCGCGAGGCTTCCTCGAGCTCGCGCGAGATTTGCGAGATCGACGCCTCGAACATATGGGTCGCGAAAGGTAGGCCCTGAACCAACAGAACGACGATGAGCGCGATCGCCGTGCCGTAGGCCAGACGCAGCGCGTCGACATTGAGAAAGATCGCGGCAAAGGCGGTGCCAAGCAGTACGCCGGGGATCGCCCACGGCAACCAGATTGCCAGAGAAAATGCCGATTTCCCGGGGAACGAATTGCGCGCGATGAACCAGGCGAGGCCGAGATAGAGCAGCGTGCCGCCGGTCGCAACCGTCGCGCCGATGAACAAAGACTGGCGCAAGGCGCCGCCGAAAGGCGGGCTTTCGAGCACCGACTGCCAGTGCTCGAGAGTCCAGAGGATGGTCGAGGCTGAAAAAGCCGAACAACCGGCTGAACGAGCTCAGCGCGACCATCGAGAACGGGAGCAACACCATCACCGCGATCATCAGGAAGAGCAGCGCCGATACCATATTGGAAGAAGAACTGCGGGCACGCGGCATCAGGCGCGCGCCTTTTCCTGTCACGGTGGCTGCCATGTGCGCACGCTGCAGCATGAGCCGATAGCAGACGACGAGAATGAACAGGATCACGAGGAAGAAGGTGCTGAGCGCCAGCGCCTGCGGTTCGTCAGGCGGGATGAAGCCCAGGAGATTAAAGACGCGCGTCGAATAGACGAAGATGCCCCTGGGAACGCCGAGCAACTGCTCGACCTCGAAGGCTTCGAGCGATCGGATCGTGCCGGCGATAAAAGCGATCAGCAGTGTCGGCGCGATCAGCGGCAAGGTCACGCGGCGCATCGTCATCCACAAGCCGGCACCCGACATCGTCGATGCCTCCTCATAGGATGAGTCGATGAAGCCGCTGCGCCGGCTCGATCAGAATCACCATGATCGGGATCGTCGTGAGCGTCAGATGCACCCAGGTGATGCCGGCGAGCGAGTAGATGTCGAAAACAGGGCCGCGGATCGAGAGCCAGTCACGCAGATGCGCATTGATGATTCCGTAATTCGGATCGAGCAGCAGGATCCAGCCGAGGGTCGCGGGCAGGATCGGCAGGAAGAAGGCGAGCCACAGCGCGTACATGATGGTGCGCTTGCCGAAGACGTCGTTGCGCGCGAGGTACCAGGCGATCACGAAAGAGATCCCAGCCCGACCGGCACGCGCAGGCTCAGCAGGAACGAATAACCGATCGCACGCAAGCGTTTGCACGCTTTCGAAAGCGCGCCGCCACGGATCGAGCGAGCCGTGAAAATCGTTGAACGGGATTGCCTTCGCTGAAGCTGCCGATAACGACGACCACGATCGGCAGGACGCATACGAACGCGACAGCGGCGAGGACCGACCAGCCGAGGAGACGAACGAGGCGCCCCGCCATGCGGTCGCTGATCACGCCGCGCCCCGAATGGTGCGCCGAATCGTTGCCAGGGTCTGAAAGGCGAAACGCAGGGATCGAGTTTTCGTCCGCCGCGGGCGATTTAGGCATCGCGCGCGAGCGTTGCGCGCATCAGAACGGCGCAATCGAGAATGTGACGTTTAGGACGCGCCCGGTTGCCCGAGGCCGAGGTCTTGTCCTTGTTCGGAGTCGGTCTTGCCGACGATGAAATGCGGGCCGTCGCCGCGCAGCGCCGCGGCGACCTGCGCCCCGAGCTCGCGCGCGTCGGCGGGACGATGGACATATGCCGCATCCCAGCCGGTCGCAAGCGCCAGACGGTTAAGATCGAGACCGAAGGCGGTCGCCGTCGGCTCGAGGCCGTCGGCGGTGCCCCAAATGCTCGTTATCGAGCACGATGATGGTGAGGTTCTTCGGGCGCAGCCGCCAGATCGTCGAGAGCACCGTCGCGCCGGCAAAGAACGAGCCCTCGCCCTCGATCGATATTACCGGCCGCTGCGGACAGGCCAGCGCCACGCCGAGCGCGACCGATGACGCATAGCCTATTTCCATGTTGTAGAGCGTCGCCGGCGTATCTGCCTGCTCGAAGAGAAGACCGGAATTCGCGCCCGGCCCCGTCACCGCGGCCGCATCGCCGCGCACAGCCGCGATTGCGTCCATCGCCTCGAGCCGGTTCATGCATCCGCTCCCGCGGCGACGAAGGGAGGGATCAGCAGCCCGAAAGAGGTAAGCTGTCCTTGCGAGGTTTGCACGACACGATAGATCAGTGCCTCGAGCCCGCGCGATCTCTTGCGATCTCGTAAGGGATGCCGAGCCCCGAAAAGACGCCCTCGGATAGAAGCGCCGACGCGCTATGATAGTCGAACGGCTCGCCCGCGCCGGCTGTGTGACTGGCGACGATGATCACCGGCGTGCGTTGCACCTGCGCGCGGGCAAGAATCAAACCGCTAAGGCCAATTCCGGAAGCTTCCATCAGGCAGAGCGCGTTATGCCCGCCGAGATGCAAGCCGA
The DNA here is from genome assembly GCA_963731145.1 of uncultured Alphaproteobacteria bacterium. Taxonomy (GTDB): domain Bacteria; phylum Pseudomonadota; class Alphaproteobacteria; order ATCC43930; family CGMCC-115725; genus CAIKMD01. The sequence continues at coordinate 147,979 of CAVSUX010000002.1, forward strand.
CGGCGATGCCGACGCCTTCGTCCTCGCGCGCGCAAGACACCATGGCGACGCCGGCACTGCGCTGAAAAACCCGGATGATGGGCGTGAGGCTGCTGTCCGGTAGATAGACGCAGGCATTGATACCAGCCCGTAACGCGCCTCGTACAAAGGCTTCGGCTACCGCGATCTCGCTACCCGCCATAGTTACTCCTCGAGACCTTGCGCGAGGCCCCGCTCAGCGATTGCCGAGGGCCGCCGTGACCAGCTTCACCACCGCTTCCCGGCTGAAATAGACTTGCTCGTTATAAGCCTCGTAGTAATTCATCCCGGGCTGCGGGACGAGATAGCCCGGCAAGCCGGTATTGACATCAACGCGGCGGCTGGTTTCCAGCATCACCAATTCATACGTCTCTTGGCCCGGCCGACTCACAAACCAGTTGATGAAGACCTGCGCGGCGTTGGGGTGCGGAACGCCCTTCGCCTGCTTTCAGCACGCTGAACCCACCGGTGAGATAGCCGGGCGCGTCGGCCGGCAAGACGACCGCGAGATTGTTGATGCCTTGGCCCTTGTAACGCTCCACCACGACCTGGATCGCGCCGAACGCGATCGGCGTGACGCCGCGCACGACGTTTTCGACCAGCAGCGGCTGTCGTTGGTGAAAACCGGCTGTTGGTCGACGAACAGCGCCTTGATGTAGTCGATACCGAAGACGTTATAGATCCAGGCCGACGAGCCTTGGCCGGGACCGGGCATGCGCACGTCATCGGAGCCGATCTTGCCCTTGTATTTGGGATCGAGCAGATCCTTCCAGCTCTTGATCGACGCCGGATCGACCTGGTCTTTGTTGACGAGCAGCCAGCCGAACACGTATTCCGATCCCTGCAACAGATATTGCTGGGAATTGTCCATCCATTTGAGCTTGCCGCCGCGGAAATTCTGCGGCGCGACGCCCGGCAGGATGAGCTGCGGCGCAACGGGCTCGAGAAAGCCCTCTTTCATCAGCGGCCGAAGCTCGCGGCCACCGCCGATCAGCACGTCGATCGTCAGATTCTTCGCGCGCGCCTCGGCCTCGAGCCGCGCCGATTGCTCGGACGTGCTGCTGGTGAGGAAATTGAGCTGAATGCCCGTATCGCGTTTGAACGCGGCACTCATCTTATCGGCGAGGGCGGGGAAAGCGGCGATGGTGGCCTGCCCCTCAGCCTGCGCCGCCTTGAAAATCTTACTCCATTCCGGCGGCGCGCCCGCCTGCCAGTCGGCGGGTTGGTCGGCGGCAAAGCTTTTCGCCCCCGCAGTGATAAGCGCGGTGGCGCTGAGCCCCGAAAGGAAAGTCCGGCGCGAGAATGAATGTTTCTGCACGTTGCGATCCCCTTGCCTGTTCCGATCGAATTATTTTATTGGATTTCGGGTCATCCTAGCGAAGCCGCTATAGCCGCGCAACGAAACCGCCCTCGGCGCCTCCCGCCCGCGCGGCACCAGCATCCTGTTGCGGGCAAAGCGTTCGGGCGGCGTCCACGGATTTGTAAGCCGTACAAACGATGAATACGGGTGCTCGATTTCTTCCTTCTTGCTACGTGTTCGACGCGACCGATTTGTTTCTTCTGGCATTAATGGGTGGTCGTCACTCGGGCCGAGTTCTTGTACTCTTCGTCGCAACCGCCAAGAGGCCCCGTTTGAATCTCCTCTCCAAAACATATGATGTTCTGGTCGTCGGCGGCGGCAACGCCGCATTATGCGCGGCGATCAGCGCACGACGCGAAGGCGCTTCCGTCTTGGTCTTGGAAGCCGCGTCGGAATTCTTTCGCGGCGGCAATACCCGCCACACGCGGAACATGCGCTGCGCGCATGATGCCGCGACCGATACCCTGACCGGCCCCTATCCCGAGGAAGAGCTCTGGGAAGACCTCCTGCGGGTGACCGAGGGTCAGACGGACGAGGAACTTGCCCGCCACATGATTCATGAATCAAAGGCGATGCTGGATTGGATCGCCGAGCAAGGCGTCCGCTTCCAGCCCTCGTTGGGCGGCACATTGAGCCTCGGGCGCACGAATTCGTTCTTCCGCGGCGGTGGACGCGCCATGCTGAACGCCCTCTATCGGACCGCCGCACGATTGGGCATCGAGGTTAGATATGACGCAGAGGTCGTCGATCTCGACATCGGCGATGGTTTCTTCCAGTCGGCGACCTTCAAGCAGAACGGCGAGCGCCATACCGTCAAAGCCTCGGCGATGGTGGCGGCGGCCGGCGGCTTTGAATCGAATATCCCGTGGATGAAGGAATACTGGGGCGAAGCTGCGGAGAATTTCCTCATTCGCGGAACCGCAAACAACCGCGGGACCGTGCTACGCCTGCTGCTCGACAATGGCGTTCAGGCGATTGGCGAGCCAACCCAGTGCCATGCCGTCGCTATCGACGCGCGCGCGCCGAAATACGACGGCGGAATCGTGACCCGGCTGGACTGCGTGGTCTTCGGCATCGTCGTCAACAAAAATGCGCAGCGCTTCTATGACGAAGGCGAAGACGTCTGGCCGAAGCGCTACGCGATTTGGGGACGTCTGGTCGCTGCCCAGCCCGACCAGATCGCGTATATCGTCTTCGACGCCAAATCGCTTGAGATGTTCATGCCGTCGGCCTATCCGCCGTTCACCGCGTCGACCGTTCGGGAGCTCGCACCGCAAGTCGATCTCAATCCCAGCGCGCTGGAAACGACGGTACAGAATTTCAACGCCGCCGTACGACCCGGTACGTTCGACCACACTGTCCTCGACGATTTACGCACCGAAGACCTGCAACCGCCGAAATCGCATTGGGCACGCAAGATCGACGTCCCGCCCTACTACGCTTATCCGGTAAGACCGGGAATCACCTTCACTTATCTGAGCGTGCGGGTAAACAAGCAGGCGCGCATGGTGATGGCCGACGGCAAGCTGGCGGCGAATATGTTTGCCGCCGGCGAAATCATGTCCGGAAACGTACTCGGTAAGGGCTATGCAGCCGGCATCGGCATGACGATCGGAAGCGTCTTCGGCCGCATCGCCGGGAGGGAGGCATCGCACATTGTTCGCAACTGACGCCCTGACAGAAGCCGACCGGATCGCGACCATCTGCAACGCCTGTCGCTATTGCGAAGGCCTGTGCGCGGTCTTTCCGGCGATCGAGACGCGGCGGTCATTCGCCGCCGGAGATCTCAATTATTTCGCCAATCTCTGCCATGGCTGCGGCGCCTGCTATGTCGACTGCCAGTTCTCACCGCCACACGAGTTCAACGTCAACTTGCCGCGCGTGCTCGCCGCAGTGCGAGCGGATTCCTTCCGGGCCTATGCCTGGCCGCGCGCCTGTGCCGGAATTTTCGACCGCAATGGGCTCTGGATCAGCGTACTAACCGCGCTCAGCGTCGCCGCCTACATCCTCGGTTTCGTCGCCTTCGACCGCGCCGATGCCGTCTTCGGCATCGCAACCGAGCCCGGCGCCTTTTATCGCCTCATGCCGCATGCCGGCATGGTCGTGCTCTTCGGCGGCGCATTCCTTTATGCAGCCGTCGCCATAGCGATGGGCTTTCGAGCGTTCTGGCGCGACATCGGGCAAGCGGCAGCGCAGCCGGCCGCGCCGCAATCGATCTGGCAGGCGATCAAGGACGCGGGAGAGCTTCGTTACCTCGATGGCGGCGGCGACGGATGCCGGAACGTCGACGACATGACGCCCGACCATCGGCGCCTCTACCATCACTTCACCTTTTACGGCTTCCTGTTGTGCTTCGCGTCGACCGCGATCGCGACCGTCTATCATTACCTGCTGGGTCGCGAAGCGCCTTATGCGTGGTACGACCTGCCCGTGATCTTCGGCACGGTGGGCGGCATCGGCCTCACCGTCGGCACGCTCGGCCTGCTTCACGCCAAGACAATACGCGATCCGATGATGGAAGACCTGCCGCGGCGGGGCATGGATTTCGCTTTTACCCTCATGCTGCTGCTGACCGCGGTGACCGGATTGCTGCTGCTCCTTCTCCGCGCCACGCCGGCGATGGGCATCCTCCTTGCGCTCCATCTCGAAGTCGTGTTCAGCTTGTTCATCACCATGCCCTACGGCAAATTCGTTCATGGCTTCTATCGGTTCGGCGCGCTGCTGCGCTATGCCAAGGACGCGCGCTCGGGCGTGAAGGTCGTAGAATAGCGAGCGTTTTTTGGACGGGATGCCGCCCCATGGAACTCAAGCAGCATAATCGTTACGACTACATACCGATCACCGAGCGGCCGGATTTCTCCTGGCCCGAGGGAAAGCGGCTCGCCTTCTACATCGCCCTCAATGTCGAGCATTTCAGTTTCGGCGAAGGCTTCGGCCACACGCCGACGGCGCTGGGCCCGCCGCCCGATCAGCGCAACTTTGCCTGGCGCGATTACGGGTTGCGGGTCGGCATCTGGCGCATCTTCGATCTGATGGACGAGCTCGGCCTGCCGCTCTGCCACCTGCTCAACTCGACCGTGTGTCAGGCACAGCCCCAAATCGTCAAACGGATCCTGCAGCGCAACGACGAAGTCGTTGGCCATGGCCGGACGAATTCCGAACGTCAGACCGATCTCGACGAGGCGAGCGAGACGACACTTATCCGCGAGGCGACGAGCATCCTGACCGACGCCGTCGGCCGCGCGCCCGCTGGCTGGATGAGTCCCTGGATCGCGGAAACGCTGCGCACGCCCGATCTGCTGAAGGAAGCCGGCTATCGCTATGTCATGGATTGGCCGGCTGACGATCAGCCATTCTGGATGCGGACGCGGTCGGACCCGCTGCTGTCTGTACCCTATCCGATCGAGGTGAACGACAGCCCGACGATGCTCAGCCGCATGCAATCGGCAACCGATTTTGCCCAAGTGATCGTCGATCAAGTAGATACGATGTTGAAGCTTTCCGCGACGCACCCGCTGGTCTGCGGCATCTCACTGCATAGTTTCGTGGTCGGCCAGCCATTCCGTCTCGCGCAGCTTCGACGGGCGCTCGCGGAAGTGCTGAAACATCCCGATTTCGGCAAGGTTTGGATCACGACACCCGGCAAGATCGCCGCTTATGCGGAGACTCTACCGAAGGGCATCGTCGCCGGCAGCTGATTTCCGCTGAACCAACTCGTCACGCGTCGCTCAATCGGTCCCAAATCCATGTGCCGATCGCAAAGAGACGATCCTCGCCCGCCGCCGGCGCCACCAACTGGATTCCGACCGGCAGCCCGCCCGGCCCGCGATGAGTCGGCAGCGTCAACGTCGGCACATGGAGCTGCGTCCACATTTCCTGAAATCGCGGATCGCCGGTGGAGTCCAGCCCCTTCGGCGCTTCGCCCGACGTCGCCGGCGACAGCAGAATCTCCACGCGGTCGAAGACGTCGCCGATCCGGCCACGGCATCGCTCGGTCAGCGCCATAGCCGCGCTGTACTCTTTGTGAGAAAGCGCAAAGCCGCGCTCGATGGCGCGGACCAGCCGCTCACTGATCTGCTCGCGGTGGCAATACCATTCATAGGCGAGCGCCCGAGCGCGCTCGTAATTGTTGATCCGCTCACGGGCGCCGGTCAGCGCCGCGAATTCGTCCGGCAGTTCAATTTCGACCACCTTGGCACCCGCCGCAGCGAGCCGGGTCGCGGCGTCTTCGATCGCCGCGACCGTGGCGGCTTCTGCATTCTTCCAAAGATGCGTGCGGCATAGTCCGACGACCGGCGGTTGCGGGAACGGCGGCAGCCCCGCGGAAGGCGCGCCGATCAGCGCTGAATCCAGCAGGCGGAGATCGACGATCGCGCGCGCGATGAGGCCGATCGTGTCGAAGCTTTCGGCGGCGGGTTTCACGCCCGCGCGGTTGAACCGCCCGAAGCTCGGCTTATAGCCGAAGACGCCGCAGAATGCGGCGGGCCGGATCACCGAGCCGCCGGTTTGCGTGCCGAGCGCCACCGGCACCATGAAATCGGCGACCGCCGCAGCGGACCCGCTCGAGGAGCCGCCGGGAGTATGCAAGGGATCGAGAGGATGAGCGGTCTTGCCCGGCGTCACGCCGGCAAACTCCGCCGTGACCGTCTTGCCGAGAATAATGGCGCCGGCGGCACGCAGCAGGGCGACACACGCAGCATCGGCGCGCGGCCGGTAACCGCGATAGATCGGCGAGCCCATTTCGGTCGGCATGTCCGCGGTGTCGATGATGTCTTTGATGCCGACAGGAACACCGTGCAGCACGCCCTTAGATGCGCTACGGTCGCAATCGCGTGCCGCGCGCAGCGCGAGCTCGCGATCGACGAACGCCCATGCGCCGACGATGCCTTCGCGCTCGTCAATCCGGTCGAGACAATCGCGGACGATCGCTTCGGCGGTGGCATCGTGTCGGGCAACCGCCTCCGCCATCGCCGCGGCGGATAATTCGCATAGACGCGGCGGGCCCCGCGTCAACTGACGCCAACCATACCCGCTTCGTAGGTGTCGCGTGGCGGATGATCGCGCATCGCCCCGGTAAGCTCCGCAACGCGCGCGATGCCGCGTTGCGCGCACCATTTTTGCAGGCTGTCGACAATGCCGATCATCGCCGTCGGATGGCGAAAATTGGCGAAGCCGACTTCGACCGCCGATGCGCCGGCGAGCATGTATTCGACGACGTCCTCGGCCTTCATGATCCCGCCGCAGCCGATGATCGGGATCGAGACGCATTTCGAGCACTGATGGACCATTCGCATCACGATCGGCTTGATGCCGGGGCCGGAAATGCCGCCATAGCCGTTGCCGATCGAGGAACGGAACGTGTTGAGATCGATCTTAAGCCCAAGCAGCGTATTCGAGACGGTGATCGCGTCGGCACCCGCTTTCTCGGCTGCCTCCGCGACGGCGGTGATTTCACCTGCATTCGGCGAAAGCTTCGCCCAGAGCGGTTTGTCGGTCGCAGCGCGGCAGAGCTTGACCACCTGATAGGTGGTGTCCTCGTTTAAAGCAAAATTGCCTCCACCGGGCTGACGTGTCGGGCAAGAGATGTTGAGCTCGATCGCGTCGACGCCGGGAACGCTGACATCGCGTGCCATGGCGGCGAAATCGTCGATCTTCTCCGAGGTGACGCTGCACACGAGCGGTACCTTGAAACGGCGATATTCCGCGAGCTGCGTTTCGAGGAAATAGGCGAGCCCTTTGGTCGGCAGGCCGATCGAATTGATCATGCCGGCATCGAGTTCGGCGACGCGCGGCGGAGGATTGCCTGCGCGATAGTGGCGCGACACCGTCTTCGACACCATTGCGCCCAGACGGTCGAGGTCGATGACGTTTGCGAACTCGGCGGAAAACGTCCCGGACGCCGGCAGGATCGGATTGGCAAACGTCAGTCCGCCGATCTTGACCGACAAATCTACCATCCAAGACACTCCTGCAAATCGAAAACCGGACCTTCGACGCAGATGCGCCGCATCTCTTTTTTGCCGTTCGCCTCGAAAGTGCGGACGCAGATGTAGCAAGGCCCCAAACCGCAAGCCATGATTTGCTCCATGGCCGCCTGGCCCGGGATTCCGTGCGCTTTGGCGATCCGTTTCATCAGTTGCAAAAGCCGATTGGAGCCGCAGGTGAAGAACGCATCGGCTTTTTTCTCGGCGATCAATTGCATCAACAACTCTTCGACATTCGCCATCGCGCTTGTGCCGTCGGAATCGAGCACCGTAATTACGCGGCCGACACTGGCGAAAAGATCCGCCGCCAGTATCCGCCTTTCGTCGCGCGCGCTCAGGATGGCGGTCACGCGTATTCCCGCCTCGCGCGCGGCCTGGGAGATGGGCGCCATGGTCGCGAGTCCGACGCCGCGACCCAGCACGACGATGTTCTCCCAACGGCGATCGAGGGCGAAGCCGTTGCCCAACGGCCCCACCATGCTGAGCTGGTCGCCGGGCTTGAGCGTCGCCATCCCTTGCGTGCCGCGGCCGACGACCTTGTAGAGAAATTCGAGAAGACCGGCCGCGCCGTCGATCCGGTAGATGCTCTGCGGGCGGCGGAACCATACCTCGACCGCGTCAGGCGACGGACACAAAAGCTGGAAGAATTGGCCGGGACGGCCGGCGAGCGCCTTGGGCGAGGCTCGGACGACAAGGTGCTTGTACTCGTCGTTCACCCATTCATGCGAAACGATCGGGCAGAGAGTTTCCTCGATGGCGCGGGCATGCGGCCGCTCATCCGTTTCGGGCGCGCCGACGACGATCGGCGACGCCGCGTAAGAATAGGCCATCGAACAAATCTCTTTTCGCGTTTAGACCAAGTGAGAATTATCTCATCTTTTATAAAGATCAAGCAAGCGCCGCAGGGGAGTTCCGCCGCGAAGCGCTGGAAGGGCGTGGGCTTCAAATACTGAGCCGCGAGCAAGCATGCTGATCATGATGAAAGACTTCGCTAATCCAGACATATTGGTCGAAATCAGTCTTAGTCGAAATCAGTCGGTTTCTGTTATTGGCGATACACTCGAGAGCAAGTGAAAGGGAAGCGTGTGAAAAGCCAAGCCGACCTGATCGTCGCATTTCGAGCACGTCAGCAAGACCGGCATTTTGGCATTTTCGGCCCGCGGCGCACCTACCTCGGCCATAGCAGGTTCAAATCACCGACCTGCGATCGCCTCGACCTGTTGTTCGCAAGCAACTGCTCGGTTTCGGCGTGGATTCGCGAATGCCGGACCACCGTTGGGTTCCTCGGCGATAGTCACGATATCGGCGGCAATTCCGCCCCTAAAATACCGTACAAAAGAAACCCCAAAAATTTTTACGACGTCACCTAGTCGGACGATCGGCGATGCAGACAATTCGGGGGTCAATGAGAGGAGAAGATCATGAAAATCAGTTCCGGCATCTTGGCAGGGTTTTGCATCTCGTTGCTTCTCTGTAGCAGCGCCACGCGGGCGGACCCCCTGAAAATCCGTATCGGTTGGATCGTCGCTCCGGCCGAGCTGACATCATACATGTTCGCGAAGGAGGGCATCGCCCGCCACAACGGCGTGAGCTACACGCTGGAGCCGACCCATTTCCAGGGCTCGCCGCTTGAAATTACCGCCGTACAATCGGGTGATCTCGACATCGCTCCCTTCGGCTCGAGCCGTTCCCGATCGCCGTCCAAAATGCGGGGCTCAACGATCTGCGCATCATCGCCGATGAAGTCCAGGATGGCGTACCGGGCTGGGCCGGCCCCGAATTCAGGGTGTTGAAAGACGGGCCGATCAAGACCATCGACGACCTGCGCGGCAAAGTGCTCGTCACGAACATCTTCGGTGGCGAGACCGATATCGCGATCAAGCTCACGATGCTGAAGCACAATATGCTGGCGAACCGCGATTTCACGGAGATCCAGGCCGAGATGTCGAATATGAACGCGCTCCTGTTGGAGCACAAAGCCGATCTCGTCGATGCCGTCCACCCGTTTCAGGACGATCCGCATTTCCAGGATCAATCGCGCACGCTGTTTCGGCCGGCGGACACGCTGGGCAAATTCGAGTTGTCTTTTCTCACCGCGCGCACCGGCTTTATCGCCGCGCATCGCGCCGTGCTCGTCGATTTCCTCGAAGACTACGTCCGCGCCTTCCATTGGTACCTCGACCCGGCCCATCGCGCCGAAGCGATCCAGATCGTCGCCGCCGCGACGAAGCGGCCGCCGGCAACTTTCGAGAGCTGGCTTTTCACGACCAAAGACGAATACCACGATCCGGACGCCATGCCCGATCTGGCTGCGGTGACGAGCAATATCGCCGCCCAGCATCGGGTCGGGCTGACCAAGGCCGACCTCAATGCGCAAGACTATGCCGATCTCGGCCCGCTGAAAGAGGCGGTCGCGCGCGCTAAATGATGCGATCGCCGCTTTGGGGCGTCACAAAGCCTTGCATCGCCGGCGATATTCCGCTTCGCGGGCGCCCCCGCACGGCCGGTTTTCTTGCTCCCCGACGTTCGTAAACGATATAATCGCGCCATTCCGTACGGAGGAAGCGATGGCAAAGAAATGGGTCGACGCGCACGGTCATTTCGCCACGCCCGGCAAGAGCATGGGCCGGGCACCCGGACTATCCGCCACCGCACGCGCGTGGACCTTCGCCCCCGAGACCAGCATCGACTACATGGACAAGACCGAGGTCGCGGCGCAGATCATCTCGAACTGCAATCAGATGGCGAGCGTCGATGCGATTCGCGCGTCGAACGATTACGGCGCTTCACTCGTCGCGAAATATCCGACGCGCTTCGGCTTCCTTGCGCAACTGCCGATGGACGATCCGGCGAGCGTGGTCGGCGAAATCCGCCGCGGCATCGATCGAGCTCGGTGCGGAAGGCTGCGCCATTCTCACGAATTATGGTGGCGTCTATCTCGGGGATCCGCGATTCGAGCCGGTTTGGGCCGAGCTCGACCGAATGGAAGCCACGCTGTTCATCCATCCGACCACGCGCGGTTTCGAGAACACGCGCCTCGGCCGCACCAGCGCACTCATCGAATCGCCGTTCGACACGGCACGTACGGTGGTCGACATGATGTATGCCGGGGTATTTCGGCGACACCAGCGCTTCAACGTCATTCTCGCTCATGGCGGCGGCGCGCTGCCCTCGCTCGCCGATCGGGTGATAACCGTTGGTCCGCATCCGTTGGACTGGGTCGAGAACCCCCACAAGATCACAGCCCCGGAAATGCGCGAGACCCTCGCCCGTCTGTATTACGATACCGGACTCGCTGGCACGGCGGTGTCGCTCGGTCCAGTTCTCGATGTGACGACGCCGGACCACATCGTCTACGGCGCCGATTTCGGCGCGCCGTGCACGCATCTTTCGGTCTGCGACTATCACCTTGCCGCAACACGCGGCTACCAGCGCCTGACGCCGGCGCAACGCGAGGCGATCGGCACGAATGTGCTGAAGCTTTATCCGCGTTTTGCCAAGCGGATCGGAATAACCGCAGACCGAGACGCGGTTCCCGCCGCGGCAGAATGATCGACGCTCCCGCCTTAAGAGACATCGCGTAGCCGCATGGCGCTCACGATCTACGGCTCGGCGGCATCGCGGACGAGTTGGGTTCTATGGCTGGCCGAGGAACTCGGCCTGAAATACGAGCATGTGCCGGTCAATCACCGCGCGGGCGAATCGCGCAAGCCGGAGCACCTGGCGCTCAACCCCAATGGCCACGTGCCGGTGATGCGCGACGACGATCTCGTACTCTGGGAGTCGTTGGCGATCAACCTCTACCTCGCCAAGAAACATGGCGGACCGATCGCGCCGGCCACGCCGGCTGATGAAGCCCGGGCGCTGATGTGGTCCATGTGGGCACTGTCCGAGCTCGAAATCGCGCTGGGCCGTGCTGCTGCAGCATTCGATCACGCTGCCCGAAGATAAACGCAATCCGGCGCTCGCCGCCGACGCGAAGAACGCGCTCACGGCGCCGCTCGATGTCCTCGAAACTGCGTTGGAAAAAAGCGACTATCTTTTGGGTGACGCTTTCACAGTCGCCGACCTCAACGTCGCCGCGCATATATCGATGCTACCGCGGATGAAATACGACCTCGGGCCGTGGCCGAAGATTTCCGCTTGGGCGGCAAAGTGCTCGGACCGTCCGGCGGCGGCACGTGCGCGCGAGATGACAGCCGCGGCGCTGCGCCGTTAGTGCTGCGCGTCGCCGATTACGGCGAAACCTCTTCGAGCACGCGGCCGCTGGTCTCGGTGCCGAAGCGGAGAACCATGAAAGCCGGCACCAGCGGCGCGAGGCCGAGCATCGTGAAAACGCCCGGCAGGCCGAAATTGTTGAGCATCAATGCGACCAGCGTCGGGCTTGCCGTCGTGAAGATATTGCGCACGGTCGATCCCATGCCGGTGCCGAGCGCGCGCATGCGCGTGGGATAAAGCTCGGCTGTGTACATGTAGATCGATGGAGAGACGGTTCCGAGCGAAAAATTCGCGACGATCGCACAAGCAAGCACGAAGATTGGATCGGTCGCTCCTTGCAAGGCCAAGACGAGCATCGAAAGGCTGCCACAGACCAGCGCGCCACCGATCCACGCGCGGCGCCCGGTGCGATCGATCAGCACCGCGGAGATCAGCGCGCCTACGACCCCCAGAACCTGGGTGCCAAGACTGAATTGAAGCGATTGTTGCAGCGAGAGATGCAATTGCTGCCGATAGAGCGTCGGCATCCATGTCACGAGGGCTTGCGTCACGAAAAATGAAAAGCCCCACACTGACCAGATGACGAGCGTTCGCGTGCGATAGAGCGGGTTGAAGAGTTCACGTAAATTCGTGCGGCGCGTTGGCGTCGGCGGCACTTGTGAAACGTCGGGCGGTCGCAGAGCCGTGCTCGTTTTGGCGACGGCTTCGCGTTCCATGGCAGCGACGACCGCGTCAGCCTCGGCGACCCGGCCCTTGCTCGCGAGCCAGCGCGGCGACTCAGGCACGGTGCGCCGCATGATCGCCGCAATGAGCGCAGGGACGGCGCCGATAACGAACATGATCTGCCAGCCGTAATTCGATATGAGCAGAACGCCGAGGAGAGCCGCGCCAATGTAGCCCAATCCGAACGCGGCTTCGTACAAGAGGAAAAACAATCCGCGTCCTTGCGCCCGCGAAATCTCGTTGACGTAGGTCGAGGCAACCGGAATTTCGCCGCCAATGCCGATGCCCTGCAGGATGCGGGAGAATGCGAGGCTGGTGAAGTTCCAGCTTGCCGCACAAATCAGGCTCATGATGCCGACAACCCACACGGAGTAGGTGCAGGCCCTGAGCCGGCCATATCTTTCGGCAAGATAGGGGAAGAGCAGCGCGCCCAAGAGCTGGCCGAAGAACGTTCCAGAAAACAGAAAGCCGATATCCGAAACGGAGAGATGCCATTCGGCTGCGATCACCGGCATCACGAGGCCAAGCATGATCGAATTGTAGGCATCGAAAAACGTCGCCATGCCGACGATGATCCGGGCCTTGGTCTGCGTCCGGGTAAGCGGGAGCCGCTCGATGCGAGCGGCGATCAGTCGCTCCTGGTCGCCTGCTCCTTCCATAAGGGCTGTCGGCGATAGTTCTGCCACTGCCTCCCCCTTGTCTGGCTCGTTCTATTTCCGCCCGCTTTGATGGTGCGAGCGAGGTGAACCATTTGTGATCGACTTCTGCAAAGCGAGCCGATCTTGCCCGCGACCTTGCCGTTTCCCCACGCGACGGTCAAGGCATTCGCGGCGGCGCCTTGACTTCGCAGCCCGACAGCGAGGACGCTGACGGCGAAAATTGGCACTTGGGGGAACCATGAAAATCGTCGTCTTCGGTCCGGCCAAACGCACCGGCGCGCTGATTGATGGAAACGTGATCGATCTGAGCCACGCCACGGCGAAATACCTTCGCGAAAAGAGCAATGAGCCCAATCCCAAGGAGATGGCTGAGGCGCTGGTCTCTTCCGATCTCGCCCGGCTCATTGAAGGCGGCGCACGCGCCCTCGACACCTTCCAAAAAGCGCTCGACCACCTATCGACCCAGGCCCAGAACAAGCTCGGACCGCGCGGCGAGCGGATCGTTTCTCCCGCCTCCGAGGTTCGCCTTCACGCGCCGCGCCCCAACAATGCGCGCACCGCCTGCGCCGGCGGCAATTTCGTCGACCATTCGGTGGCGATGCGCATCAAGATGAGCGGCACGCCGTATCAGGGCGATCCTCTGACAGAGGTTCGCAAGAACGGAATTTGGGGCTTTTGGAAGATCGATCGCGACTTCGCCGGCCCTGAGGGCGAGCTGCGTCTATCCCGATCGCTGTAACCGCCTCGACTACGAGGGGGAAATCGCGATCGTCATTGGCAAGCGCGGCGTCGATCTCAAGCCGGCGCAGCTCAAAGACTATGTGTGGGGCGTGACCATCCTCGCGGATTGGAGCATCCGCGCCCCGCGCGCCGATCAGGCGACGCATTACAGCTTCGCTTTCGGCAAGAACTTCGACACCTCGACCTCGTTGGGTCCATGCATCGCCGTCGGCGAAACGGATCCGACCAGCACCGATCTCGAGACTCTCGTGAACGGCGAGCGGCGCCAGAACTACAACACCCGCGACATGGCGTTCTCGTTCGGCGAATATCTGGAAGGCCTGTCGCGCGACCTGACGCTCTATCCCGGCGACATCATCAGCGGCGGAACGGCGGCGGGAACAGCGGCCGATTCGAGTCCGCTCCTGCCGGATCGAAGCTCGGCGCCCGAGCAATTCTTGAAAGTCGGCGACGCCGTCGAGATGCGATCGCCGGCGATCGGAACGCTGCGCACCCGCGTCGTCGCCAAGGCGAAGTAGCAAAAAATTGATCGCGCCCGCGATATTGCCGCTGGACGGCGGCAATATCGCAGGTTACCCCGCCGTGCCATTCAATCGCCGGCAACGCGCTGCATTCCAACAGAAAAACTCGACCGCTCGGGGCGCGATCGAGCGGCCAAACCGCTTGGCGAGCGGCCCATCGTTCGACGATTTCGTCTGATAATCGTAAATCCGACTCCCCACTAAGTCGTCCTATGTTAGGATCAAACGCGATCCAGGCGCATCGAGATACCAGATAAATCCCGGCAGGGGAGGTTCCGCATGGTGACTTTCACCCTCAATGGCAAACCGCAAAATGTTGACGTCGCGCCCGGCACCCCGCTGCTCTGGGTGTTGCGCGAACACATTGGTATTACAGGAACGAAATTCGGTTGTGGCATAGCCGCATGTGGCGCGTGCACCGTCCATGTCGACGGTCAGCCGACACGCTCCTGCTCGATTTCGGCGTCGCTGGTCGCCGGGAGATCGGTGACCACGATCGAAGGGCTTTCGCCCAACGGCTCGCATCCGCTCCAGAAGGCTTGGATCGCAGAGCAAGTGCCGCAATGCGGCTACTGTCAATCCGGACAAATCATGATGGCCGCCGCGCTACTGGCCAAAAACAAAAAGCCGACGCGCGCGCAGATCGTCGAGCATATGAACGGCAATATCTGTCGTTGTGGCACCTACAACAAGATCATCGCCGCGATTCAACGCGCCGCGCGGGAGGCCTGAGCCATGACAACATCGCTCGCCTCTCGATTCTCGCTCTCGCGCCGCGGCTTCCTCGCCGGCACCGCGGGCCTGACCTTCTCCTTTAGCGTCCCGGCACTGGCCGGCAGCGCCGTCGCCGCAACGGCGGAGACGCCGTTCGCGCCGAATTTCTGGCTTACCATCGACCGCAGCGGCACGATCACGATCATGTCGCCCGCCGCGGAACTCGGGCAGGGCAGCTTCACCTCGCTGCCCGTGATCCTTGCCGAAGAGCTCGATGCCGACTGGGCGCATGTGAAAATCGTCCAGTCGCCGATGGACGGCGCGAAATACGGCAACCCGTTTTACAACAACACGCTCGGCCTCATCACCACATCGAGCGTGACGGTCCGCGCCTATTACAAGCCGCTGCGCATTGCCGGCGCCCAGGCGCGGCGCGTCCTGCTCGATGCCGTTGCCGAGCGCTGGCACGTACCGGTCGGCGAGTTGACGACCGAACCCAGCTTCGTTGTTCACGCGGCCTCGCATCGGCGCATGTCATACGGGCAGATTGCCGCCTTCGCGCAGGCTCCTGCCCAGCTTCCCACGATCGATGAAAAGGATCTGAAGCCGCGCAGCAAGTTCAGGCTCATCGGTGCCGACCTGCCGCGCGTCGAGGTGCCCCTCAAGGTACGAGGCGCTGCGAAATATGCCATGGACGTTCGACTGCCAGGCATGATCTATGCGGCAATCCTGCAAGCGCCTTACGAAGGCGGCGCCCCCGTCACGGTCGACGATACCAAGGCGCGCGCTGTCCGCGGCGTCCAGGACGTCATCAAGCTACCGCAGGGCGTCGCGGTTCTGGGCGCCACCGTCGAAGGCACGCAGGCGGCGAAAAATCTTCTCAAAGTGACTTGGTCCGAAGCCGAAGGCGCCTCCTATGACAGCGAAAAGGCGCTCGACATCTTCGCCGGGGCAGCGCGCGACAAGACCCAGCGCGGCGCGGATTTCTTCAACGCCGGCGACGTCGAAGCCGCGGTCAAGGATGCGCACAGCACGATGACCGCGGAATATCGCACGCGCCACCTCTGCCACGCGCAGATGGAGCCGTTGAACGCGACGGCCATCGTTGCGGCCGACGGCAAGTCGGCCGAGGTTTGGATGGGCACGCAATCGCCGACCCTGTTCATCGGATCGGTAGCGCGGCTACTCAATATCCAGCCCGCGCAGGTCACCTTGCACCAGCATTGGGTCGGCGGCGCCTACGGGCGGCGCGGCCATCCGGATGTCGGCCTCGACGCCGTCATGGTCGCGAAGGCGGCTCCCGGGAAGCCAGTCAAGGTTATCTGGAGCCGCGAGGACGATATGAAAGCCGGCAAGTTCCGGCCGGCCACCGCGCAATTCATCGAGGCCGGATTCGATACCGATGGCCGGATTGTCTCGTGGCACCATCGCGTCGCAGCGGAATCGCCGGTTGCCTTCATGTTTGGAGAGGGAGGCCTGCAAAGGCTGCAAGGCAAAGACAACATCGTCATGAAAGGCGCCGTGCTCGAGCATTACGGCATTCCGAACCGGCGCGCCGAGTTTGTGCGCCAGAGGGGCGGTGCGAGGCTGTCGCCCTGGCGCGGTGTCGGCGTCGGTCACAATCTTCTCGCGATCGAGGGGTTCATCGACGAGATCGCCCTGGCGCAGAAGAAAGACCCGCTGGAATTACGGCTGTCGATGACAAGGAAAGCGAGCCCGCGCGCCACCAAGATCCTGGAGACGGTCGCCGAGATGGCGAACTGGGGCAAGAAGCGCGACGGCACCGCCCTGGGATTGGCAATGGAAGAAAAAGACGACACGCTCGTCGCCGGCATTGCCGAAATCTCCTTCGATCCCGCCACCGTCAAGATCAAAGTTCACAATTTCTGGGCCGTGATCGATTGCGGCACTTCCGTGCAGCCGCGCAATACCGCTTACCTTACCGAAGGCGGGATCATTTATGGTCTCGGCAGCGCATTGCGCGAGCATATCGTCATCAAGGACGGACGCGTGCAGCAGTCCAACTTCACCGACTATGAAGTCATGCGCATGGAAGACGCACCGAACGTCTCCGTTCACGTCATGACCAACGACTATCCCCCGACCGGGGTCGGCGAGGACGGCGTGCCGCTCTCGGCCGCGACCGTTGGCAATGCGTTTTTCGCTTTGACCGGCGTGCGAATGCGCGAATTGCCGATGTCCCCTGCGAACATCCGCAAGGCCATGGGTGGAAAGGTGTAGATCATTGCGTCGACGACCGGGCTAAACCCTGCTTGCCATAGGCAACGCGTGCAGGCAGCCGCCCATCCTCGCCGAGCAGTTCGCGCCGAACAGAACGGCGCGCGCCACAATTAGCCAAGGGAGAACGACATGGCAGTATCGTTGACGGTCAACGGCCAGAGGGTTGATGTCGATGTGCCGCCCGACACGCCGCTTCTCTGGGTTCTGCGGGAGGAGTTGAAGCTCACAGGCACAAGATTCGGTTGCGGGATCGGTCAGTGCGGCGCCTGTATGGTGCATATCGACGGCGACCGCACCTTCGCCTGTCTGGCACCCATTGGTCAGCTTGCGGGGCGGTCGGTGACGACGATCGAAGGACTCTCGGCCAAGTCCGATCATCCATTGCAGAAGGCATGGCTCGCGGAAAACGTGCCGCAATGCGGTTATTGCCAATCCGGACAGATCATGAGCGCTGCGGCACTCCTAAAACAGAATCCGCATCCGACGCGAGCTCAGATCGTCGAACATATGAATACGAATATCTGCCGCTGCGGCACCTACCCGCGCATCGTTCGCGCCATCGAACGCGCGGCACGGGAGGGCTGAAGCCATGGCGAATTTCAACGATCTCCATCCGACGGTCAGCCGCCGCGGCTTCATGGTGGGCACCGCCGGGCTGACATTTGCGGTTGCGAGCGGCCTTGCGGTCGGCCCGATCGTCGCGACGGCGGCTGAGTCCGCCAAGGCCGTCGTTATCAATCCCTGGGTGACCATCGCGACCGATGGAACGATTTCGATCATGTCGCCCGCGATCGAGATGGGCGAAGGCTCGTTCACCGCGATCCCGCGCATTCTTGCCGAGGAACTCGACGCCGACTGGGCCAAAGTGCAACTCTTGCCGGCGCCACCCAATGACGCGCTCTATGCCAATCCGGGCTTCGGCTACATGTACACGGCGTCGAGCAACGCGGTGACGAAATACTTCACGCCGGTGCGCAAGTTTGGCGCGCAGGTGCGCAAGGTGCTGCTGCAAAACGCCGCTCAGCATTGGAATGTACCGGTCGCCGAGCTGACCACCGGCCCCAGCGTTGTCATCCATGAAAAATCCGGGCGCCGTCTCGACTACGGTGCAATCGCCGCCTTCGCCGAGATTCCCGCGCAAGCGCCCGAAGTGAAGGACGATGAGCTGAAGCCGACGAACAGCTTCCGCCTCATCGGCCACGATGTCATGCGCGTCGAGCTGCCGGGCAAGGTTGACGGCAAAGCGCAATACAGCATCGACGTGCACGCGCCAGACATGCTCTACGGCGCGGTGCTGCGCGCGCCTGTGGAGGGCGCGGCGCCCGAGACCGTTGACGATACGAAGGCACGCGCCATTCCCGGCGTCATCAAGATCGTCCGCCTCCCCTACGGCGTCGGCGTCATTGCCGAAAAGCCGTGGGCGGCGTTCGCCGCGAAAAAGGCGCTCGCTGTGGCCTGGACGCGGGGCGCCAAAGGCTGGGGCTTCGATAGCGACAAGGGCAGTGCGGCCTTTGCCGCGGCGGCGCACGACTTCCAGCACCCGGCGAAGCTCTGGGACCAGCTCGGCGATGCGCCGGGCGAGCTCGCGCGGGCGGCGATGGTGGTCGACGCCGAATATGGCTGCGAGTTCGTCTACCACGCGCAGATGGAACCCTTGAACGCGGTGGCCGCGGTGTCGCCGGCGGGCGACAGCGTCGAGCTCTGGGCCGGCGTGCAGTCGCAGACGATGGCCGTGCGGAACGCGACCGCGGCCCTCGGCATCACCGCCGACAAGGTCAAGCTGCACGACATGTTGCTCGGCGGGGCGTTCGGCCGGCGCGGCAATCAGGATATGGATTACGTCCGCGACGCGATCGCGTTGTCGAAGGAGGTCGGAAAGCCGGTGAAAGTGATGTGGACGCGCGAGGACGACGTCCACAACGGACAATTCTTTCCGATGGCGGCGCATTATCTCCGCGCCGGTTTCGACGCGTCCGGCAAGCTCGTCGCAGTACACCACCGCAAGGCCTGCGACGAGGTGACGGCATTCCAGTTTCCGGTGATGTACCAGCAATACAAGGGCCGCGACACCATCTCCTTCACGGGCATGGAATTCCCCTACTACGCCATTCCCAATCATCTCGCGGAGGCGGTGCCGCAGGCGTCGGGCATCCGCGTCGCGTCGCTGCGCGGCGTGGCGCACCTGTCCAACATCTTCGCGGTCGAGAGCTTCATGGACGAGCTCGCGCTGAAACGGGGCGTCGATCCCATCGCGTTCCGACGCCGCCTCCTCACGCAGTCGCCGCGGGCCCTCGCCGTTTTGGACGCCGTGGAGCGCATGTCGGATTGGAGCCGCAAACGCAGCGATACCGCGCTCGGCATCGGCTTCCAGGAATACGCCAAGACGCTCATCGCCGAAGTGGCGGAAGTCTCGGTCGACCGCAAGAGTGGCACGATCCGCGTGCACAACATCTGGGCGGCGATCGATCCCGGCATCGCCGTGCATCCGGACAACGTTGTCGCGCAATCCGAGGGCAGCATCGTCTATGGTCTTGGCTTCGCGCTGTCGGAGCGGATCAGCGTCAAGGACGGCGTCGTCCAGCAGTCGAATTTCTCCGATTATCACGTGCCGCGCATGAAAGATATGCCCGAGATCAAGGTCGAGGTTATCGTCACCGACAATCACCCGACCGGTGCCGGCCAGATGGCAACGCCGCCGGTAGCGCCTGCGATCGCCAATGCCGTGGCCGCTCTGACCGGCGTTCGCCTCCGTCACGCTCCGATGACACCGGACCGGGTGCGCGCGGCGCTCAACGCCTGAGCCGGCTGAGTTCGCCGGCTCACTCAGGACAGCACGGCCGCAATGGCGCGGCGACGGCCCCATATCGCTAAGGCTGGCGGCCGCGGCTGTCAGCTTCTTGTAGTGCACGCCAAACCCGCTCGGGCCGGAGCGGCAAGGCGATCTCCGCAATGCCCCACGGCGCCAGGGCGTTGATCACGGCGTTCACGATCGCGCCCGGCGCGCCGACATTGCCCGCTTCGCTTCCGCCTTTGACGCCGAGCAGATTGGTTTTCGTCAGTATCGGTGCGAATTCCGACGCGATCTGCGGCATCATGTCGGCGCGGGGCATCGCATAGTCCATGAACGAGCCGCTGATCAATTGCCCGCTACCGCGGTCATAGACCATTTCCTCGATGAGCGTCTCGCCCAGGCCTTGAGCGATCGAGCCGTGCAATTGCCCTTCGAGAGTAAGCGGATTGACCACAACGCCGTCGTCATCGACGGCGGACATGCGGTCGACCGTGACGACGCCGGTCTCGGGGTCGATCTCGACTTCGGCGACCATGCAGCCATTCGGAAAGCTGTAAGGACCGCTATAATTGCCCACGCCATCGAGCCCGACGCCTAATTCCCGGGGAACGCCCATCGGCATATAGGATCGCCGCGCGACTTCGAGGAGGCTGATCTGGCGGTCGGTACCGGCGACGCGGAAGGCGCCGCGCTCGAAGACGATATCGGCTTCGTCGACTTCCATCATCCAGGCGCTCAGCCGTCTCGCCTTGCGCACGACTTCGTCGGCCGCCAATTTGAGGGCCGATCCGCCGGTGGTCATGCTGCGCTGGGCGAACGAACCGCGGCCGAAGAGCATCTTGTCGGTGTCGCCTTGAAAGACGCGTACATTGGCGAACGGCACGCCGAGCCAATCGGAGACCATCTGCGCGAACATGGTCTCGTGACCCTGGCCGGTGGACAAAGTACCGACATAGGCGCCGACTACGCCGCTCTCGGCTATGCGGATTTCCATCCGCTCCGAGAAGCTTCCCGAGCGCTGGCAGTACATCGCGAGGCCGATGCCGCGCCGCCGCCCGTGCCGCTCGGTCGCGCTTCGCCGCTCCGGAAAGCCGGTCCAGTCCGCGAGTGTCAGAAGTCTTGTCGAGAACCGCTTCGAAGTCGCCGCAATCGTAGATATTGCCGCCGAGCGTCGGATAGGGC
This sequence comes from uncultured Alphaproteobacteria bacterium, assembly GCA_963731145.1. Taxonomy (GTDB): domain Bacteria; phylum Pseudomonadota; class Alphaproteobacteria; order ATCC43930; family CGMCC-115725; genus CAIKMD01. The sequence goes on from CAVSUX010000002.1 coordinate 169,131, forward strand.
ATCTGCGACGGACGGATGAGATTGCGCCGGCGCATCGCGACCGGATCGAGACCCATCTCGCGGGCCGCTTTGTCGATCAGGCGCTCCATCATATAGGTCGCTTCGGGCTTTCCCGAGCCGCGATAGGGACCCAGTTGCGGCGTGTTCGTGAACGTCGCGCGCACCACGCTGTGAATAACCGGCACATGATAGACGTTCGGATAGCTGATCCCCGCATTGTTGGGCGGCACGCCCCCGGTCAAGCTGAGATAGGCGCCGACATCGATCGCGACGGACGTACGGAATGCGAGCGCCCGTCCATCGCGATCGAGCGCAAGCTCGGCGTGAGCGATCTGATGGCGCGCATGCATGTCGGAACTCAGCGCTTCGCTGCGATCCGCGGTCCATTTCACCGGCCGTTTCAGCTTCCACGCCGCCCAGGCGACCAGCACTTCCTCCGGGAAGATATGGTTCTTCATGCCAAAGGCGCCGCCGACATCCGACGCCCGGACCCTGATGCTCGCTTCGGAGATGCCGAGGATGGCGCTGACGATCTCGCGCACGCGAAATGGATTTTGCGTGCTCGAGCACACCGTGAAGCGGCCGTCGAGGGCATCGTGATAAGCCATGGCCGAACGCGGTTCCATGGCGTTCGCGCAGGCGCGCGGATAGTGGACAGACAGCTTTGTCACATGCACCGCGGCGGCGAATTGCGCTTCGGCCGCCCTGCGATCACCGAATTCGATCTGGAAGCTGAGATTGCCGGGCGCTTCGTCCCAGACCGCCGTCGCGTCGGGTGCGACCGCATCCGCCAACGTTACGGCGCGCAGCGGCTCGTAGCGGACATCGAGCAACTCGGCTGCGTCCTTCGCCTGGCTCAACGTCTCGGCCACGATGAGCGCCACGCGATCTCCCACATGCCGCGCCCGATCGCTCACCAGGATCGGTTGGCTCGGACAATGGGAGGGACTGCCCGGCGGCAACCGCGGAAATGATTGACACGGGATCGCACCCAGTTTTTCCTTGACGACATCTTCGCCGGTCAAGACCGCGAGCACGCCGGGAGCGGCGACGGCAACGCTCTTGTCGATACCGAGAATGCGGGCATGCGCGTGGGGCGAGCGCGCGACATAGGCGAAGGCCGTTTTCGGGACAGCGAGATCGTCGGCGTAATGGCCTTGGCCGGTGAGCAACCGCTCATCCTCGCGGCGGCGTACCGACGCGCCGAGCCCGCCTTCCGCTACTGTTTCCATGTCCCCTGATCGCTCTCGGCCGGCGTCGATTGCCGTGTCTTGTGCTGGCGAGCCTAAACGATTCGAGGATAAGGCGGCAAGCCTCACTGCCTCACTATTGACGGCAAAAATTCTTTATGCCTACGGTCGAGCGAAGATCGAGAAAGGCTGCTCATGACGCGCGAGCGAGAGATCCGGATCAGCTGCCGCCGCCATGATTGGACCGAGGCGTTGTTCGATGGACGGATCAGCGACCCGGGCCTCCAATTCCTGCCCGAAGGTCACCGGCGCTTGCCTTCGCTGCTCGGCGCCGCGCCCGAGCTCGACTTCATGGAATGCGGTCTGATGACCTACGTTCAATCGGTGGCGGACGGCCTGCCAATCTCGGCCCTGCCCGTCTTCATCCGCGCGGCGTTCCGGCATTCCTACATCTTCGTCAACAAGAATTCCGGCATCGAAACGCCGCGCGATCTCGAAGGCAAACGCGTCGGCACGCGCTACGAAATGACCGCGAATGTCTGGGCGCGCGCGCTACTCGCCGACGAATACGGAGTGCAGCTGGAGAAAATCCGTTGGGTGCATCAGACCGGCGGTGCCGACGGTGCGCGATTCAAATTGCCGCCCGAGGTCGAAATCCAAACCGTCGGGCGGGATGTCGATCTGCTGGACTGGCTCGCCGCCGGCACGATCGATGCGCTGATCCACCCGGACCTGCTGCCGTTGCAGCTCCTATCGCATAGCACCGTACGTCGCCTCTTCGTCGATGCCGCCGCCGAGGAACGGAAATCCTACGCGCGCAGCAAGGTCGTGCCCGTGATGAACGTCGTCATCTTCCGCCGCGGCGAGGAGCCGGCAACGATCGCGCGCGTCTTCGATGCGTTCTTGCGCGCGAAGCAAGCGGGAATCGATGCGATGGAGGACAATCGCGATTCGGGGCTGCTCTGGTACTGGAAAGCATGGGAGGACCAGGTCGCACTCGTCGGTAGGGATCCCGTGCCCTTTTCGCTCGCGAAGATGCGTCCGAACTCTCGACGTTTTTATCCAGCACGCGGTCCGGCATGGTTTGCTCGAAAGGCCCATATCGCCCGACGATCTGTTCGTGAATTTCTGACCGCGCGATTTGTGATCGACCGGCCGGCCGATCACACCATTCGCTCGAGGCGGTCTTCGATCCCGCCGAAGGACACGAACGGATCTTCGGGCACCGGAATCTCGGCTCGCGGCACGTCGTGATAAACCTCCATGAGGTTCCCGTCCGGGTCGTGGAAATAGATGCTGGCCGTCACGCCGTGATCTTGCGTGTGATCGACCGTGACGCCGAGCGTCTTGAACTGCCGATAGGCGTTCTGAAGCTCGGGGAAAGAGGTCACCTCCAGCGAGAAATGCTCCATCCCGTACATAACCTTGGGTGTCGGCAGCGGCGCATCGAGGTCTCTCGCGGGCTCCAGCGCCAGCACGACGCGCCGGCTGTTTCGATCACCGGAGAAATACCGTCGATCGCGTTCGTCGCGCGCGACAAGAAACAAGCCGAGCGCCTTCTCATAGAATTCCTGCGTTGTCGCTATATCGCGGCAACGCAATGTCAGATGGCTGGTGCGGCGAATCTCCAATCTCGATGGCGGCGAGGCCGGCGAGGTTTTACCGGCTTTATCGCCTCCGGCCGACAGAGTGGCTGGGCCGCGCAGCGTCAAATCCCGGACCTCGGCATCTTCCTTGCCCGGTACGCCACACCAGAATTCGTAATGGTTCCGATCGCCATCCGACAAGACGAGGTTATAGATCGCGCCACGATCCTCCAGCGCAAGAATGCGCCACGGATACGTCGCCGCAGCGGCGATCCGCTGATGCAAATCGTGCAACCCGTCGAGGTCTGTCATCTCATAGGCGATGCTCACCATGCCGATCTGGCGATCGGCGTCGGGCAGCCGCTCGCCCGCTTTGCCGGGACGGACGGCGATCATGTGATGATTGCTGACGGGATGCGACGTCATGAAGAAAAAGTCGCGGCCGATCCTGCCGTAGGTCGTGAAACCGACGACCTGTTCGAGAAAAGTCTTGGTTTGAGCGACGTCGGTGACCCGAAGCACAACATGGCCGGCGCGTCTGATGCTGAAGCTCATGTGCCTTCCTCGCCGCGCTTGCCGTCGCTACGCCCTTCAAACCCGTGCGCGGCCATACGGTCTAGGCCGCGACGCCCGCCGGCAACGGATCCGTCTGGCCGAGCACCGTGATGCGATAAAGCTCCGTGATGCAGTCCCAGCGCGTGCGCACCGCCGTCTCAGCCACCTCGATCGCGCGCACCGCCTCGGCTTCTGATTGAACGAGCGTTGCAACAAGATCGATCAGCCGGCTGGAATGATCGGCGTCGGCGAGATAATGCTCGGCAAAGAACTCGATGTTGGGATCGTTCATCTCGAGCCCGTGATGCCGTTTGAACGCCGGCAGCATGCACTCGCCGTTGAGCGCCGGCTGTTGCCCCTCTTGCGTCGACATCATGGCGACGATCACGCTGAAAGGCTCTTCGCGCACCGTGTTGATATAAAAATACGAGCGGGCGCGCCAAGTGGTCAGCTGCCGCGTGCGCTTCACCTGGTCATCGGCAAATCCCGCGAAGCGACAGAAGCGGAAGATCAGCTCCATATGGTCGACCGCATTGCGTCCCTCGCCCGGACCAGCGAGAAGTCCCTCTTCCTCGGCCAAATTCTCGAGCAGAAACCGGCGGCCCGCACCCTCAGGCGCACGATAAAAAGCGACGCCGAGGCTCGGGAGAACGCGTCGTACATGCTGGTGATGCTGCGCCATCATCGCGCCGATCGGACCAAGGCCGAATTTTCCGGCGCCGAAGTCGAGAAAGAACGGATGGTTCTTGGTGTGCCACTGCTCGCGAATGGCGACGACCTTCGCGGCGGTGTCCTTGCCGATGCTGTTTGTCACGACGTTATCCTCCGGGTGCGTATGGGACGCGTTAACGCCGACGTGATCGGGGATCGAGACGAGCGAACCCGCTTAGAAACGCGGGTCTTATGCTCGATACTTTGCCAGTTTTCATCGTCCCGAACAAGGCCAGCCACCCCGCCGTACGCGCGGCCGACCGGGGCGCTGGCTTGCCTTTTGTCGGAAATGTCTTTCTAATCGAGCCGCTCATCCCGTAGCGCCGGATCGAGCGAACAAGCCGGAGCGGTCACCACACCGTGAACCAAAAAGCGGCGAAATCGGGAGGCGGCATCAACGAAACCCCCGTGCTCATCATCGGCGGCGGCCCCGTCGGCCTGACGCTTGCACTCGACCTAGGATGGCATGGAATTGCATGCACCCTTATCGAACAGGGCGACGGATCGATCACAAACGCGAAGTTTGTCGACATCAACATGCGAACGATGGAGTTCTGTCGCCGTTGGGGGCTCGCCAAGGAGATCAGAGATAAGGGTTTCGACAAGGATTACCCGCAGGATTTGATTTTTGTGACCAGCCTGGCGGGACACCTTCTCGGCCGGTTGCGTCTGCCCTCCTTCGCAGAACTGCGCGCGCCGCCGACGGTCGCGGAGCCGATCGCAAGATGCCCACAGACGATCTTCGACCCCGTTATGCAGCGCGCGGCGCAATCTCGGCCCAGTGTGACGCTTCGCTACAACGCGCGGTGCGATGGCATCACCCAAGACGCCAACGGTGTAACCGCCATCGTCACCGATCTAGCGACCGGGCGGCAAGAACGCATCCGATCGGCTTACCTCGCATGCTGCCAAGGCGCCGCGTCATCGCTGCGCGAGGAGCTGGGTGTCCGTTTCGACGGCGAAGGCACTCTTTCTAACTCGACCAACATCACCTTTCGCTCCGAATCCCTCCTTCGAGTACACGACAAAGGCGCCGGCTTTTACACCGCGATCGGACCGGAAGGCCGCTGGGCTTCGATGCTTGCGCTCGACGGCAAAAGCACATGGCGGCTGCACAGCGTCGAAAAAATGGACGGCGGCGACGCCATTCGACGCTTCGTCGGTTGTGATTTCGACTATGAAATTCTGACAGCGCTCACATGGCAGCGTCGCGAGCTGGTCGCCGATCGGTATCAGGTCGGACGAGTTTTCTTTCTCGGCGATGCCGTCCACCAGCTTTCGCCGTCCGGCGGCTTCGGGCTGAATACCGGGATCGGCGACGTAACCAATCTAAGCTGGAAGCTCGCAGCCGTCCTGCAGGGATGGGGAACGCCCGACCTGCTGGCGAGCTACGACATCGAACGCCGTCCGGTCGGCAAGCGAACGGCGACGACGGCGACGCATCTGTTCCGTACCCTGCAACAGGACCCGCCGCCGGGCCCGGCGATCCTCGCCGACGGGCCCGAGGGCGAGGCGGTGCGCGAGGCGGTGCGCGGCCGCGTCGCGGCCATACTCGCGCGCTCCAATTGCGGCTACGACTATGGGGCACGATACGAGGATGCCGGGCTCCAGCTCGGATATTTCTATGAGGGCTCGCCGGTGATCGTGCCGGATGGCACGCCGGCACCGGTCGACGACCCGCGCAACTATTCGCCGATCGCGCGGCCCGGCTCGCGGGCACCGCATTTTTGGCTCGACGAGAACAAGTCGGTGCTCGATCTCTTTGGCCACGGCTTCGTCCTCCTAAGCTTGGGACGTAATCTGCCGAACACGGACCGCTTCGAGAGGGCAGCAGCCCGTCTCGGTGTACCGCTGCGGAGCCACGCGTTGCCGCACGAGCATCTCTTGGCGCTCTACAACAAGCGGCTCGCCCTCGTCCGTCCCGATGGCCACGTCGCCTGGCGCGGAGACGACATGCCCGACGATTGCGAAGCCGTGCTGAACCGGTCGCGCGGAGCAGGAAAATGATTGATCGGGGAGAAGCACGATGAAGTTCGGTCTCAATTTCTTTCCGTGCCTCAGCCCTGCGCAAAAACCGGCCAGTCAATGGTTCGCCGAATGCATGCAGCTTATCGGCCTCGCCGATGAGCTTGGCTACACGCATATTCGCCAGGTCGAGCACTATTTCGGCCCTTACGGCGGCTACAGTCCGAACCCGATCGTCTTTCTCGCGGCCGCGGCGCAATACACTAAGCGAGCTCGACTGGTCACCGGCGCCGTACTGCCCGCCTTCAACAATCCCCTCAAACTCGCAGGCGAGCTCGCGATGCTCGACGGGCTGAGCGATGGGCGTCTCGACGCCGGCTTCGCGCGCGCTTTCCTGCCGCACGAATTCGCGCATTTCGGCATCAGCCTCGATGAAAGCCGCAAGCGTTTCGACGAGGGCGTCGCGCAAATCAAGCTGCTGCTCGAAAGCGAGAACGTCACGTCGGAAGGCGAATTCCACAGCTTCCGCAATGTCACCTCGTATCCGCGCCCGACGCAGAAGCCTCATCCGCCGATCTGGGTGGCCGCGACCGCCACGCCGCAAACCTTCATCGAAACCGGGCGCGCGGGCTACGGCATCATGACGATCCCGCTCGAACCAGGACGTATGCGCGAGTTGATTGGGACGTATCGGGACGCGTGGCGCTCGGCCGGGCATCCGGGGAATGGCATGGTGATAAGCAATTTCATCATGTGCTGCCTGCCGTCGCGTGACGAGGCCTATTCGTTGGCGCGCGAACCGACGAATGGCCATCTCCAGGGCCTCGCAGCAGCCGCGGCCGAATGGCTGAAAGGCGCAAGCACAAAAGATTACCCGGGCTACGATCGGATGATCGCGCAGATCAGCAAAGAAACCTTTGACGATCAGATCAGCAAGGGAGTCGGCCTCGTCGGCACCCCTGCCGACGTGATCGAAATGGTGCGCGCTTATGCGACCTCGGTCGGCGGCTTCGAGAGTGCGTCACTGCATGTTCTGCCCTCGACCATGTCGGCCGAGGTCGCCGAACGCGCCATGCGGCACTTCTCGAGCGAGGCGATGCCGAAGCTCACGGCGCTTTAGCCGCTGGAACGAAGGGACGACGCGATGCTGAAAACGGGCCGCGAATTCCTGGAAGGCCTCGGGGACGGTCGTCGCGTTTACGTCGGAGACAAGCGGGTCGAAGATATTGTCGCGCATCCAGGGTTCCACGGCGGCGCCGTTTCGCCGGCGGCGCTCTATAATTGGAAGGCCGATCCCGCTCAGCGGGGCGTGCCCTCCTTCGCCGAGGACCGTGACGATCACAGCATGTGATTTTTGCGTCCGCGTTGCCGCGAAGACCGGACTTGCCCGCTGGATCGTCCGATGCCGGAGTTGTGCGAACGGCGGTCATACCACCTTTAGCGCACGCCTTAAGGCTGCCGCGAGACGGTTGTCACATGGCTACGAGCGAGCGCATGCTTAAATGGCTCTATGACCTAATGAACGACCATTGCGCGCGCTGAACTTCACGCTTGTCGAGAGGTAACGAGATGACAGAATTCCGAGAAAGCGAGCGCGAGGCTGCGATGCGCGCAGCGAAGCTGCATCAACACCGGCGCGCCGCTGGCGCCGCGATAGAGCACCAGTTCTTCGCCTAAAACTTTGATGCGCTGCGGCTTACTGGTGACTTTTTCCGAGCATCCGATCGGATGCCAGTAGCGCCGCAGCATCTCGCCCATCGGCGTGCCGGGCCCGACCTTCGCGAAGAGTTCGTTCTCTTCCCGAGTCAACATGCGTTCTATCTCCACGCGCCCGTCGCTTCGCGCTTCGGACTCTCGTTGTTAGGGGATCGTATCCGGTTTCCGGCCAGACCGAAAGCGGCGAACAGACGGCGAGCGCCGGCGCACTATTGATTGATGTCGGGCTCGACGAGCCTGGCGAGGTTGCGCAAGGATTCCTGCCAACCGAGATAGCAAGCCTCCGGTGGAATGACGTCCGGAATGCCATCCTGCATGATGTCGATCTCGGTGCCGAGGGACACCTTCTTCAACGTCACCGTCACCCGAATCTCGCCGGCGAGGTTGGGATCGTCGAATTTGTCGGTGTAACGCAGGCGCTCATTCGGAATGAGTTCGAGATATTCCCCGCCGAAGGAATGACTGTTGCCGGTCGTGAAGTTGCGGAAGATCATCTTGAAGCTGCCGCCGACTTTCGGCTCCAGATGGTGCACGGGACAGGTAAAGCCATTCGGCGGAAGCCACTTCGCGAGCGCATCGGCTTCGAGGAAGGCGCGATAGGCCTTCTCCGGTTTGGTCGCAAGCACACGGTGCAATCGAACGGTGTTAGGCATCGTCTTCCTCCTCGGCCGGTCTCAAAATTAGCCCGCGCCTACCCGGCGCGCTCTTCGCCTTGCCCCTGCAACTGCGCTACTGCCTTGCTTCTTCCCTCCAGTTCCTTAGCCCGAATCGGACGTCGCAACCATCGCTTGCGACACGCTTCGCGCATCCGATAGTCTCTGCGCAAAGAAATTCTTGCGGGAGGGTTCGAATGGCGCGCACTGTTTTACTTGTTCCCCCCGTCGGGTTGCCGTGACCTCTCCGGATAGGTGATCAAATGAGAATTTTGCTTTTTCTTGCATGTCTCGCGCTCGCCACCGCCGCGCACGCCGAGCACATCAAGATCGGTATCCTCAAGACAACGGCCTCGGGACCGATCTTTATCGCCAGCACGAAAGGCTATTTCGCGGCGGAGGGGCTCGATGCCGAGTTGGTCTTCTTCGAATCAGCACAGCCCATCGCGGTCGCGGTAGCGTCGGGCGCTATCGACTTCGGAAACGCCGGCTTTACGGGCGGTTTTTATGGACTTGCTGGCGACGGCGCCTTGCGCATTGTCAGTGGCGGCGCGAGCGAGGTCTCGGGCTATCACAACCAGGCATTCCTCGCGTCCAACAAAGCGTGGGACGCAGGGCTTAAATCGCTCAAGGACATGCCCGGCCACAGCTTCGCGGTATCCCAGATTGGCTCGCCGCCGCATTACGCGATGGGGCTGGCGGCCCAAAAATACGGCTTTGACCTCAAGTCGGTTCGCATTCTGCCGCTGCAATCGATCCCGGCGACGGAAGCGGCGCTCACCGGCGGCCAGGCCGACGCGAGCGGCGCGACGGGAAGTCTTGCCGGCGGAATTCTCGCGCGCGGCGACGCCAAGCTCCTGGGCTATATGGGCGATGAGACACCCTACCAGCTCTCCGGCACATTCGCGTCGCGCAAGACCGCGGACGAGCGCGGCGATACCGTGCGGCGATTCTTGCGTGGCTTGGAAAAGGGATACCACGACTATTACGATGCTTTCGTTCAGGATGGCAAACGGCATGACGGTCCGACAGCGCCAGAGATGCTGGCCATCGTCGCCAAAGGAACGGGCCAGGCGCCGGACGTCACCGCACGCGGCTTGCCCTATATCGACGCCGAGGGACGGCTCGACACCGCGGACGTGATCCGGCAATACGAATGGTATAAGGCGCAAGGCATGATCAAAGGCGCCGCCGCGCCTGCTACGATCATCGATCGCCGGTACGTTGCGAGCTTGGACTAGGAGGCACGATGCCATGACCGCAACGAGCCTGACCGGAAGAAGTGTCGGACAAGCGCTTGAGCGCATCGACGGAGTCGCCAAGGTGACCGGGCGTGCCGTCTATGCCGGCGACGTCGACTTACCGAGCATGATTTTCGGCCGGTGCTTGCGCAGCCCTCATCCCCATGCGCGCATCGTTTCAATCGACGTACAACGTGCCAGAGCGCTGCAAGGCGTCCACGCGGTGCTGACCGGCGCGGATGTCCCCGACACCCGCTATGGGCGCATGTGTAAAGACATCCCGGTCCTTGCCAAAGGAGTCACACGTTTCGTTGGCGAGAAAGTGGCGGCGGTCGCGGCTGAAACCGTCGAGATCGCCGAAGCAGCGCTCGAACTCATTGATGTTGTGTACGCGGAGATGCCGGCGGTCTTCGGCGCCGAAGACGCGATGCGGGCAACCGCGCCCATCATCCATCCGGAAGCGGTCGAGGTCTTCCCGGGCGCGGCAGCTGGTATTCACGGCGAGCTCAGCATGTACCCGCCCATTCCCAATGTGATCTCACAGCTCAAGGTGTGGCACGGCGACGCCGCGAGCGTTTTGGCCAACGCATACAAGGTCTTCGAGCATCGCTTCGCCATTCCCTCAGTGCACCAAGGCTATATCGAGCCGCATACTTGTCTGGTATCGGTCGGCCGGGATGGGCTCGTTGATGCTTGGGTCGCCAACAAGGGGCCCCATATCGCGCGCGCGCACATGGCGGCGGCGATCGGGGTGCCCGAAAACCGCATCAGGTTCAATCCCGTCGCGATCGGGGGCGATTTCGGCGGCAAGGGATCGCTGATGGATACGCTCCTTTGCTATTGCCTGGCGCTCGCTGCACGCCGCCCGGTCAAGATGGTGATGACCTCGTTCGAGGAGCTGACGGCCGGGAACCCGCGTCATTCGGCAAGCATCACGCTGCGAACGGGCCTCGACCAGGACGCGAAGCTTGTCGCTATCAACGCGCGGGTGGTCTTCAACGCCGGCGCCTATGCAGGCTTCGTCCCGGTTCCGACACTTCACGGCGGTTATGGCGAACTCGCTGGGACATATCGCATGCCGAATTGCGCGATCGAGGTGCTGCGCGTCTACACCAACACCGTTCCTTGCGGACATATGCGTGCGCCGGGCGCGCCCCAGGTCGCTTTCGCCGTCGAGAGTCACATCGACATGATCGCGCGCGAACTGGGGCTCGATCCGCTCGAGATGCGGCGGCGCAACGCAATCACCGAGGGCGATTTGACGCCGCTCGGCGAAAAGCGGCGGCTTCTTCGATGCCGAGAAACAATCGACGCCGGCGCCCGTGCCTTCGGCTGGGACAAGCCGAGACCGCCCGATATCGGCTGCGGCATCTCGATCTATGAGCATCCGCCGGGCAATTTCGGGCGCTCGACTGTCACACTCACTATGGGCACCGATGGTGGTATCACGCTCATGCTCGGTTCGCCCGATACCGGCACCGGCTTTCACACGATTGCGGCGCAACTCGTCGCCGAGCATTTCGGCATTTCCGTCGCCGAGGTCGAGATCGTGCAGGGCGACACGCTGGTGAGCGGATTCGAAGCCGGCGCGAGCGGCCAGCGGTTGACGACGACAATCGCGCAGGCGATCGCGGTTGCCGCCGAGAAAATGAAGCAGGGTCTGGCAGCACTTGCCGCCGAACGGCTCAATTGCGCGCCCTCGGATATTCGTATGGACGAGAACGGGTCATTTTTCGGCTCGGGCGCGACGATCGATCGGCGCACGCTCATGAGCTGGGCCGCCTCACGCGGCAAGGCGCCCTTGAGCTGCCAGGGCGAGAACACGCCCGGTCCAAGCGACCGCACGAGCTTCGCCGCACATTTCGCAGAAGTGGCGGTCGATCGCGAGACCGGCCAAGTGCGAATCCAGCGGATCGTCACTGCGCATGATGTCGGAACGATCGTCAACCCTATCCTGCACCAGGGACAGATCGAAGGCGGGCTCATTCAGGCCGTCGGCCAGGCGATGAGCGAGCGGATCGTCTTGAAAGACGGTGCGGTGATCACCGCGCATCTTGGCGATTACAAGCTGCCGACGGTCATGGACATCCCTGCGCTCGAAACCGTTTTGCTGCCGGGCGGCACCGGCGCGGCGCCATTCTCGATCACCGCAATCGGCGAGATGAGCAATGTTGCGCTTCCAGCGGCGATCACCAACGCAGTCTTCGATGCTGTGGGGGTGAGGCTCGTCGAATTGCCGGTCGCCGCTGAGAAAGTGCTTGAGGGCTTGAGCGAGAAGGCGGGCGCGGCATGAGAAGCATCAAGCTCATCCTCAACGGCAAGTCTATTAGCCGGGAAGTTGAAGACAATCGCCTCCTGATCGAGTTCCTGCGCGAGGATCTAAAGCTCACGGGCACGAAGGAGAGCTGCGGCGTCGGCGTGTGCGGCGCCTGCACCGTGCTGCTTGATGGCAAGCCAATTAGTTCATGCCTTGCGCTCGCGGTTCACGCCGATGGGTGCACCATAACGACGATCGAGGGGATTGCCGGGGGCGATCGGCTGCATCCGCTCCAACAAGCGTTTTTGACGCATGGCGGATTTCAATGCGGTATCTGTACGCCCGGACAGATCCTCGCGGCCAAAGCGCTGCTCGACACCAATCCGCACCCCACGCGCGCGGAAATCCAGCACTGGATGATGGGCAATCTCTGCCGCTGCACGGGCTATTACAAGATTATCGAATCGATTGCAGCAGCGGCCGAGGCGGAGTGACGTGATCCCCTTCACCTATCTCGAACCTTCAAGCCTCGACGAGGCGCTGGCGCTTTTGACCCAGCATGGCGGCGAGGCAAAGCTCATCGCCGGCGGCACCGGACTCGTCAACCTTATGAAGCAGCGGCTGGTGCGACCCGAATTCGTTATCGGTCTTCGGGCACTCAAACCTCTTGGCGGAATTGTCGAGAATGGCAGCCTCAGGATCGGTGCGCTTACCACACTTCAGTCGCTTGCCGCCTCCGCGGCTGTCCGGCGCAAGGCACCGCTCCTGGCTGACGCGTGCCATCATGTGGCGACCGTGCGGGTGCGCTCTATGGCGACCATCGGCGGCGCCGTGGCACATGCCGATCCGAACCTCGATACGCCGCCCGCACTCATCGCGCTCGACGCACAAATCATAGCCCGTTCCCAACGGACTGAGCGCAAAATCCCCGCAGACCGGTTTTTCACGGGATATTACGAAACCGTCTTGCAACCGGACGAGATTGTCACCGACATTATCGTTCCGGAACAGCCGGCCGGCAGCGGTGCGGCATTCCTCAAATTTCTACCAGCGACCCAAGACGACTATGCAACCGTGTCAGTTGCAGTACGAATTGCACTCAATGGAAACGGCATCATCGAAGACGCGCGCGTGGCGCTCGGCGCCGCGGCTACGGTGCCGATACGCGCCGCAGCGCTCGAAGCGGCGCTATCCGGCAAGGCCGCCGACGAGAAGATCTTCCGCGAAGCAGCGCCTTTGGTGCTGGATGCCATTGATCCGATCGCGGATTTCCGGGGCTCGGCCCAATACAAGCGAAAGATGGCCGTCGTCCACGTTCACCGAGGTCTGAGCGAGGCTGCCGTCAAAGCAAAACGCCCGGCCTGAAGGTTCACGCTCCGATCCAGGGCGGAGGCCGCTCGATGCGGACCGATTCGATCCAGTATATATAACGGTATACTTCGAGACTGCGCGACAGCCGCCGCAGCCTAAGGCTTTGCTCTACGCTGATCGCCCATTGGCTGAGTTAAATTTTACGCGCCTGCTGCACCGCTTCACTCTTCAATGCAAATGCCCATACCGCGCGAACTTCTGTGGTCGTTCGCCCCCAGTCAATGTGCTACGCTTGTAAGGATGGCGTGCTCGATGAGATTTGGGCGGTGGCGTGACAGGCAATACCAAGGGTGACGGCGTAAACGTGCCCGCGCATCTCCAAATCGATCGCGTGGACCGACGAGGTACGACTCGCGAACTTTTGGCGACATACCCGGCTCTGAAAATGGTTTTAGCTTTTTGATGCTCAGGCAGGGGACGACGCTCGTACTGTTATGGCTCGTGGGGACGGCGCTCCGGCTCACGATCCTGGTATTGGCGCCGCTCTTGCCGCTCATTCATCGCGACCTGGACCTCAACGAAACCGCGATCGGGACACTCGGCAGCCTGCCGTCGCTGCTTTTCGCCTGCGCCGCCATACCGGGCGCGCTTCTCATCGCGCGCGTGGGGGCACGGCAAACCCTCGTCGCCGGCCTCTTCGTCATCGCCGCGGGGTGCGCGCTGCGGGGCGCGGCATCGGACATCGGGGCGCTCTACCTCGCCACCATTGTCATGGCGGCCGGCATTGCGGTGATACAGCCGGCGCTTCCGCCCCTGGTGCGCGACTGGATGCCCAATCGGGTCGGCTTCGCCACCGCGGTTTATTCGAACGGCATGGTGATGGCGGGGCTTCTGGGCGTGGCGCTGGCCCTGCCAGTGATGCAGACATTCGCGCACGGAAGTTGGCGGTTTTCCCTCGTCCTCTGGGCAGTGCCGGTGGCGGCGACGGCGGTTCTCGTGCTGCTGTTCGCGCCACGCGCGGCGGGTGCAAATCCAGCGGGGCAGCGCTGGTGGCCCGATTGGCGCGACCCGCTGGTGTGGCGGCTCGGCTTCCTGACAGGCAGCGCCAACATCATCTACTGGACAACCAACACGTTCCTGCCCGATTACCTGGTCGGGCTCGGTCGAGCGGAATTGGTCTCGCCCGTGCTGGCGGTATTCAATGGCGGGCAGATCCCCGGCTCGCTTTTCATGCTGTTCTGGGCCGGCAGGCTGACGCGGCGAACGGGAGTCTATGCGGTGATCGGACTCGCGGTGCTGGCGAGTTTGGCCGGCGTGCTACTGGGCGACGACACCGTGATCATATGGAGCGCCGGCATTCTCGGCTGCGCCAATGCCGTGGCTTTTGTCCTTGCGCTGGCGCTGCCGGCGATCCTTGGCGCGCCGCAAGACGTTCACCGGCTGTCGGCGGCAATGTTCACGGTCAGCTTTCCATGCGCTGTGCTGTTCCCCATTCTGGGCGGCTATGTTTGGGACGCGACCGGCATTCCCGCCCTTGCCTTCGCGCCCGTCGCACTCGGCGGCGCCGCGATCATGACGCTCGCGCGCGGTCTACCGATGAGCGCCCGATAATGCAGCATCGACTATATGACGCCGCGTGAACGCATCGCTCCGATGGCAGCCTTCTCGTAACCCAAGATTCGACAAAATCTCGTCGGTGTGCTCACCGAGATGAGGCGCGGCAAACCGCGCCGCAGGGCGCCCACCATTTCCCTCGAGGGACAATGGCTGGCCCAACACCTCAAACGGACCGAGTTTCGGATGATCGACCGGGATATTCATGCCCAGCGTCTTCATTTGCTCGTCTTGCATCGCTTCGCCGATGGAATAGACCGGTCCGCACGGGACGCCGGCCGCGTTGAGCCCGTCGATCAACGCAGCACTCGAGATAGCTCGCGTTTTCTCGGAAAGAATCGCCCCGAGCTTCTGTCGATTGGCCGAGCGCGTCTCAACGGTGCTGTAAGCCGGATCGCGAAGAAGGTAAGATAGCTGCAACACCTCGCACAGGGCTGCAAATTTCGGATCTTCGGCAGCCGCGAGATTGACCTCACCATCGGCCGTGGGAAAGAGGCCTGTCGGCATCAGCGTCGGATGGTCGTTACCGGCTTGTCCCGGGATATCGCCCGTCCGCAGCCAGCGCGCCACCTGGAAATCCAGAACCGACGTCAGTGACTCGAGCAGCGAGGTGTGAACCCATTGCCCCTCGCCGGTTCGCTCGCGGTGATAGAGGGCCGTCAAGATCCCCTGGACGAGCACCATTCCCGCGCTGATATCGGCGATCGCCGCGCCGGCGCGTACCGGTCCCTGCCCGGCAAGGCCGGTGACCGACATGAGTCCCGACATTCCCTGGATGATCTGATCCACGGCGGGACGCTCGGCATAGGGACCGGCCTGCCCAAAGCCCGAAATGCTTCCGCAGATGATGCGCGGATTCGCTTGCCGAAGGGAAGCGTAGTCGACTCCCAGCCGATACTTGACGCTGGGACGGAAGCTTTCGAGAACGATATCCGCGCGCAACGCGAGCTTCCCGAAGATCGACTTGCCTTCGTCGGTCTTCAAATTCAAGGACAAGCTGCGCTTGTTTCGGTGAAGGTTTTGGTAGTCGAAATCCTTCCCGCTTGCCGCCCATGCTGTCGCTAAAATCCGATGGCGCCTCGACCTTGATGACTTGCGCCCCCCAATCGGCGAAGAAACGCGAGGCGACCGGCCCGGCTCGATGCCGGGTCAGGTCAAGCAGCAAAAGATCGGTGAATGGCAACGTCGCCATGGCTACCTCTCAGCGAATGCGATCCCGCTCGTCGAGACATCGCCCTTAAATTGGAAACACGAGCGAATCCGGCACGACACGGGAATCCACCACGCAGAGCCGGTCTCTGAACTTGAGTTCGTTTCCCTGGCGAACAATGACATCGGCGGAGCGGCCGCAGGCGATCAACTTGCTCGGCTCGTCTCCCAGCGCCTCGAAAAGCGCAAACGCCGCTCGCGCTTTGACGCCTTCTCCATCGAGTTCGTCGAACGAAAGCAAGCGGACACCGCTGACGATCCGGCGCTGCAATCTGCGCCGGTGCATCACCGTTTTCTGCAGCGCAACGGCGCGGTCGCGCAGCATCGCCTGGCCCTCGCACAGAACGAAACAAAGTTCCATGCCGCGCTCCAGATTGTCTCTCGTCGTGATTCGATAGAGGGGCAAATCGTCGGCAAAAAAACTGGGCCAACGCCCGACATCGCCGTCGTCAAGAGCCTCGGCGTACATCGTGTATAGCAACTCGACGTCGGCAACGAGCTCGCGGTGCTCCGTCTTACGCTCCATCGATTCGCATTCTCTTTCGAAAATTACAGTTTACTGGGCGAGACAGCGAGGCGGTCCTTGTCTCTGTCTCCGCGGGCGGATCAAAGATCCATGACGCCGCGATAACAATCATAGAACGCCCGAATCGCCGACTCCGTCATCAGGTGATCGGCGTCTCCCGATCCCTTTCCCGCCTCGAGAACCGAATTGGCAAAGGGAGACGCGGCAACGCCGTTTTGCGCACAGGCCAAGATCTCGTTGTCGTCGATGGTGATCAAGCCCGAGCCGGACCGAGCAGATTTGCCTGCATCAATCTTTTCTTTCTCAACTCCGGCGACCTCGCCCTCATAGCCGAAGAAAGTCCAGGTTTTGATGCAGGCGTTCGGGCCGAGCGGGTCGGACATGCCGCATCGCGAGCAAGGTTCAATTGTTGAAGAATGATCAGGTTCGGCCAGATGGTCAGGATGGCACCGGTACCGTGCTCGAATTCGCGCTGATAAGCGATGATGCGTTTATCTTCGAGATCGAAATCCGGCGTGAGCGCTTCGTTGCCTGCGGCTGCAGACCGGCCGGAAGCTGGCCGTCGACACGAGAACGCTGCTCGCTCCTCGCGGGCCTACCCTTATCTCGGTGTTCTGGTCGTTCCGCCAGATGCCAAATTTTACGATAGAAGGCATGCAGCAATGCCGCGTGGGTCGTGTCCTTGAGATTTTCGACTTGGAGCTTCCAATTCGCGTTAATGCGGTGCCGCATCGTCCCAATGACCTGCAGCGGCCGGCCGTCGCATACGCGATCGAAATACGACAGGATGATCGGACCAAGATAGTCTTCGAGCGGCTCGACGTCTTTCGCATAGCTCGCGAAAATCACGCCGTGACGCTCGGCGACCTTGAGCTGCTCCAACCCGTGGCGCGAGGGATCGAAGCACTCGGACATTCCGCCCTTGCCCGCTAATGCCCCGGCGAAACGGTATGCCTTTGAGTTTGCCGTCCAGATCGAACGTCCACTGATGATAAGGGCATATGAACGCTTCCGCATGGCCGTACGGCTCGAGGCAGAACTGAGAGCCGCGATGAGTGCAGCGATTCACAAAGACATGGATTTGGCTTTCGTGATCGCGAACCACCACGACCGGTTTCTCCCCAACATAGGTTTGGAGAAAATCACCCGGTCGTGGGATTTCGGTTGTCAGACCGACATAGTTCCAGGAACGCCCACCAAAAATACGCTCTTGCTCGCGCGCGTAGATTGAGGGGTCGGTGTAGACCCATCCCGGAATCCGCCGCGATTCTTCGAGCGGCCAAGAAAGTGTCGATTGCATCGCCGGCAGAAACCTATTCTGCCGGCGTGCTCTGTATTTCGGCGACGCGCGCGGTCGGCCGCTCCTCGCTCGCCTTGCGCGTGACGCCGCTCTTGCTGCGAGCCTCGGCGGAAGTTGCGATCGGCTCGACCACAAAGGCCCGTCCTGACGTGACCGCGGTTCGCTGCTTTTGGCGGCGGTCTTGACCGGCTCGACGAGATGTTCCGCGTCCTGACGTGGCCGTGCGTTGCTGGCATCGACCTGCTCCGAGGTGTGAACTACGAGGTCCGCAACTCGTCCCATCACCGACATCAGCATCGCCCAGCCCTGTCGCTGAATTTCGAACAGGCGCGGCCAATCGGCAGAAGTGACTTTCCGAAGAAAGTCGTATCCCATCGCGACATGGGCCTCGTCGCCGGCCTTGTGACTGTCGAAGTGGTTCTTCGCGCCGCTTGCTCTCCATGGCCGGTTGCACGTGCTTGTAAAAGAACAGCGCCGATGCCTCGACGACCAGATGGACGAGAACGACTTTCTCGAGATCGCTCACCACCCCGATCTTCGACGGGAACCACGAGCAGACACCTTCGAGCATCGGATCGAAGACGGGTTTCAGATCCGGACCGGCTCTTGGCGAGGTCGCGATTGTGCCCGAGCTCTTCGACCAAATGAGCCCAAGCCAGCTCTTCGAAGGAGCGGATTTTGCAGCGTGACGACTCGGTTCAAGACCATTTTCTGGAAATGGTTTGACCACACTTGGAAACAGTCGAGAAATCGCCGGCGCGACTGCGGATTATTGAGGAGCCCGTTCCGCACCAGCACGAAGAGCCGATGCTTGTCGAAGCGCTCCATGTACTCGTCGTTCTTCTTGAAGAGCTGCTCGATCGGGTTTCCGGCGAGCTCCGTCGATTTATCGTCGGCCAGGAACGTCGCCCACGGGTCTTCGATGTCCTCGTACAGACCGCGCGAATCGAATTGGATCGAGAGGCCCCAAAAGCCGTTCGGGCTCCAGCCCGACGAAGCCGTGCGGCCGACGTTGCGGCACGAGAAGCGCGTCGCCTGCATTCATGACCGCGTGCTTATCGCCGGTTGTACGGGCGCTGCCTTCGACAATCAGGATCATGGAAGGCACAGGGTGCACGTGCGGGGTGAGTTCTTCGCCGGCTTCCAGGCGCACCCAGGCCATCGAGATCCGATTATCCTTCGGCAGGAATTCGGCGAGGTTGGTGTTCTTCGTGAAGTCCTTGACGTGTCCCAGCCAGTGCTCGACTCCGTCGACGACGATCGTCCTCATGGACGGCACGTCGTCACGCTTGACCAGCTCGACCTCGAGACTGTCTCCTAATAGTTTCAACAACTTAGCCTCCCCCACGTCAAAACTAGATGAACACATTGACGATTTATTAGGGAAGCGTCAATGATATAGATCAAGCTTGCGGTGCTACCGTCCAGAGAGCGCTATTCGGCTTATGTGTTGGTGTAGGCGGAGAAGGATTAACACCCTGTATTGTGGTAGTCTCTCCCTACAACCCGATGTGATCCGCCCGAGTATGATCAGGCGATAGTGCACGAGCCGAAGGTGCAGACAAGGGCTGGCCTAAGGAAGCACCCGGACCCTCCGGGTGGACCCGCAACACCTAGCGCCCGGCCCTTACCTCATTCAAATAGTTGTGAAAGGCAGCCAGGACCTGCTCGCCGCCGGGCGTCGCCTTTACCCAATCGGCCGCGACCGGCGCGACGATTTTCTGCCATGTCGCGGTCGCGGCGGCGGTGGGCGCGACCATCTGATGCCTGGGATCGGCCTGCGCTTTCTCGCGCGCTTCATCGGCGACCTCGTCCCAAGCGGCACCCAGCGTGCGGCTCATCGCTTCACCCGAATTGTCGTCGAGGATTTTGCGCGCCGCCGGAGGCAGGGCGTCGTATCGCTTCTTCGACATGAAGACCATGCCGACCGAGGCGCCGAGCTCGGTCGTATAATGATAACTCGTCACCTCGGCGAGCTTGTAGGGCTGAAACGCCGTCCAGGAGATCACCGTACCGTCGACGGTACCGCGTTGCAGCCCGGTATAGAGATCAGGTAGCGGTAGCGAGCTGGGCGAGCCGCCGAGCAAGGTGACAAACTCGGCCGCCGGCTTCGATGCGACCCGCAGCCTTAGCCCTTCAAGCGTATCGATCGATTTCGGCGGCTTGGCGAGATGCACCGCTGCTTGCGGATAGACCGTCATCATCAGCGGCACGACATCCTTGAACTCGGCATCGAGCAGGCCGCTCTTATAAAGCCGCCAAAAAGCGACCGAGGCGTCGACCGATTTCTGAGCCTGGAACGGCAACGCCGCGAACTCGGCGAGCTGGAACGTGCCACCGAGATTGGCGAACCCACCCCAAGCGATCTGCACGACATCGTCGAGGACGCGACTATAGAAATTCGTCGGATTGACGATGCTCATGCCGTCTCGGACATCGAGATGCAGAACGCCTTTGGCGACCTCGTTGATGTGATCGGCCCAAGGGTGAAAGACGCGCACGGCGACATGAGTGCCCGTCGGTCCATCGGTTGCGAAGATCAGCGTCTCTTCGGCCTGCGTCGCGGGTATCTGCCCCGTCATGAGCGCGATGCCCAACAGCGCAATTTTCCACTTCATCATCCGCCTCTGCTCACATCTGGCATGGTCGCGCCAATATGGATCGTCGCAAGACCGAATGTTAGCGAGATGTGATCGGGTCAAATGGCGCCACGAGCGATATCGCAACACGAAAAAGCCCGCCGTGAGCGGGCTTTTTGCGTTTGAGAACGAAGCAACAGACCCGACAATCGGCCGCCGTTTTCAGCTTCGGGCCAGATCGAAGCGATCGGCGTTCCGGCCACACCTGCTTTGCCGTGAAAGCTTGCCCCAGGCATCGCCGAAGCTCAAGCGACGCTCCAAGGCGCGCCCGTCGGGCGCGCCGAGAATTGGGAAAGCGACGAATTCCCGCTAATCTGCGCTCGTTGTCCTTCCCCTTCATCATCCCTTCATGACGACCCTCCCTGCCAGCGCGTCACCCACCCGTCACGCGATGGTGATCGCCAGCATCGTTTCCTGCGCGTTCTTCATGGAGGCGTTCGACAGCACCGTCATCGTCACGGCGCTGCCGCAAATGGCGCACAATTTCGGCGAGACCTCGGTGCGGCTCAGCCTCGGGATCAGCGTCTATATGCTGACACTGGCCGTGGTCATCCCGGCAAGCGGCTGGGTCGCCGACCGTTTCGGGCCGCGGCGTGTGTTCTGTTGCGCGATCGCGCTCTTCACGCTTTCGTCGATGTTGTGCGGCGCGAGCAACAACCTTTGGGAATTCGTCGCCGCGCGCATATTGCAAGGTGTCGGCGGCTCGATGATGTCGCCGGTCGGGCGCATCTTGGTGCTGCGCATGACCGAGAAGTCGCAGCTCGTCCGGGTGATGAACTTCATCACCGTGCCCGGGCTGATCGGTCCGGTCCTCGGCCCGCCGCTCGGCGGCTTCCTCACGACTTACGCCTCGTGGCGCTGGATCTTCTACATCAACGTGCCGATCGGCCTCCTCGGCATCGCCATGGCCGCGATCTATATCCGGAATATCGAGCCCGCACCGCGCCGTCCCTTCGACCTCGCCGGCTTCCTGCTCAACGGCACGGCGATGGCGAGTTTGATGTTCGGTCTCGATCTGATCGCCGGCCCCGGCTCCAATTGGCGCATTGCCGGACTGATGATTCTCGGCGGCGTCGGATTGGGCGTCCTGGCTGGACGGCATGCGCTGCGCGTCGAGCATCCGCTGGTCGATGTCCGGGCGTTGAAGGTCAAGACCTATGCCGTCGTCAATTCCGGCGGCTCAATGTTCCGCATGTCGATGTCGGCGCCGACCTTTCTCTTGCCGCTGCTCTTCCAGATCGGGCTCGGCATGAGCGCCTTCGCCTCGGGCCTGCTGATCCTTGCGCATGCAAGCGGCGATCTCGGCATCAAGGTGATCACCACGCGGACACTCAAGCGCTTGGGATTCCGTACGGTGCTGATCGGCAGCGCACTCGCTTTCACTGTTTTTATCGTCGCCTGCTCGATGTTCACCAGCGCGACACCGGCCATCCTCATCCTCGCCGTGCTATTCGTCGGCGGCTCGGTGCGGTCGCTGCAGATGACCTCGCTCGGCTCGCTGCAATTCTCCGACATCCCGCCGAACGAGATCACCGGCGCCGCGACTCTCTCCGGCGTCAATCAGCAATTGATGCGCTCTTTCGGCATCGCCATGGCCGCCGTCGCCGTCAACATCGCCGTCGCGCTGCGCGGCGGCACACCCGGCGTCGCGACGCTGATCGATTTTCGCATCGCGCTGATCGTCACGGCGGCGGTGGCACTCGGCTCGGTGCTCTGGTATCTGCCGCTCGAGAAGAATGTCGGCGACCATGTCAGCGGCCGCCGCGGCCACTAGAGACTAGGCCGCGCGACGCTCATTCGCCCAATTGACGAGGTCGGTTTCGGAACGCGCGCCGACGAGGCGATCGATCTCCCGCCCGCGCAAAACCAGAACCATCGTCGGAATGCTGCTGACGCCAAAGCGCTGCGCCAGAGCGGGTTCCTCGTCGATGTTGACCTTGGCGAGGCGCATGCCGGGCTCGATCCGTTGCGCCGCACGCGCGAAGGCCGGCGCCATCGCCCGGCATGGTCCACACCATTCGGCCCAGAAATCGATCAACAATGGCATATCGCTCTTTTCCGCGTGGCGCGCGAAGCGCGGGCCACTCAGCGCCAGCGGCGCCGCCTCGAAGAGCGGCCGGTGACATTGGCCGCACTTTCCGCCGGCCGAAAGCTTGGCGGCGGGAACGCGATTGATCGTGTCGCAATGTGGACAGACGATATGGAGGGAATCGCTCATCGCTCAAGCCCGTGTGGGTGCATCTCGCCGTTTAGATGGTGTGTCCGCAGCGGTTAATCCAGAGCATGCTGGTTGTCGATCCAGAACCGCCGTGATGTCGATCAATGCGCCGTCGGCGTCAGACCTTCGAGACGCGGCGCGACTTCGGTCATGAAACGGCGCATCGATGTCGCGCGCTGCTCGTTGGTGCCCCAATCCTTGCCGGTGACGAGGAGCAGCGTGCCGAAGCCGCCGGTCTTCTCATAAAATTCGCGGAGTTGCTCGTAGACGCGATCCGGCGGGCCGACCATCAGCACATTGCGATCGATCAGCAGCTCCGGCGTCACATCTTCGATCGTGCCGCCTTGCGGGATATGCGCATCGAGCCGCCGGCCGGAGCGAATCGGCACGAGGTCGGCATCTGGCGAGATCGCTCTTCGCCTGGTCGACTGAATCCGCGACATAGACATAGCGCGACACGCGCATGCGATCACGGCGCGGCGGATCGGCTGGATTAGGTGTGTTGAGATAGGTCTGCATCATGCCCGCGATCTGTTCGGCGGGATTGGTCCAGGACAACAGGGGGAAAAAACCCTTCTCCGCCGCGATCTCCAAGGTCGCTGTCGGTACGCGCGCAGGCGATACCGACATCGGGCCGCGGCTGGGTCAGCGGCTTGGGAATGATCTTCCAATTCTTGCCTTGCCAAACCTGACCATTCCAATCGAAAGGCTCAGGCGAGACCCACGCCTTTAAGGATGATGTCGATCGCCTCGCGCATCATCTCGCGCTGCTGCGCCGGCAGCTTGCCGCGCAAGCCCCCGCCATCGCCGATGCCGAGCCCGAACCCGGCCATATAGCGGCCATCGGTCAGGTGATCGCAGACCGCGGCATCGGTCGCGACTTGCAGCGGATGGAAATAGGGCAGCGCACGGATGCCGGGCCCCATCTTGATCCGTTTGGTCAGCGCGGCCGCCTTGCAGATGAACGGATCGGCCGAGGGGAGCTGATCGGGCGCGTGATAGGAAACAAAGACGCCGTGCTCGCTGATCCAGGCCTCGTCGATACCGAGCGCATCGGCGAGGATGACCTCCTGCAGGTCTTCCTCGTAGCTAATCTTGGCGACGCCGTTCCGCCGCTGCCCATTGGAAAAAAGCCCGAATCGCATAGTCTTCACTCCCCCAGGCCTTTATAAGAGCCCTCTGGTGGCCGACGATTATAGTCGAAGCCGCAAAGACATGTGGGAGGCAGTCATGGGCATTTACGCAATGAGAAAATCGCATTTCAAAGGGGCCCTGCTAGCGGCAGCGGCTGCCCTGCTCCTCGCCTCGCCCGCGATGGCGCTGGAAAAGCTTGTCGGTGGCATTGCCGGTCAGGTTTCGCCGACGACCTGGCCCTATTACGTCGCCATGAACAAGGGCATGCTCGCCAAGCGCGGCATGGAATTCGACATCATTTACGGCAAGAGTGCCTCGGCTATCCTGCAGCAGCTCGTCGGCGGCTCGATCGATCTCGTCGTCAGCACCAGCATCAATGAGCCGATCCATGCCGCGGCCAAAGGCGCGCCGGTCGGCATCCTGCGCGTCGTCGGCAAGGTGGCGCCCTATGCGGTCGATGCGCAGAAAGACATCCATTCACTGAAAGATCTCAAGGGCAAGACCGTCGCCATCGGTGGGCTGACCGATATCACCCGCGTCTATTTCGAGCGCATGCTCGAGCCCAACGGCATCCATTGGGGCGACTACGACACGATCACCGTCGGCTCGACCACGGGCCGCTTCGCCGCCCTCAAATCCGGCTCGGTGGCGGCGACGATGTTGCTGCCGCCCTACTCCTTCCAGGCTGAGGCGGAGGGCTTCAACAATATCGGCCTCGTCGTCGATTACGCACCCGACCTGCCTTTCACCGCCACCGTGCTGTCGCTGTCCTGGGCGGCGAAGCACCCCGATCTCGTGCACGGCATCAACGAGTTTTTCGATGAAGGGCTGAAATGGCTGGACGATCCGGCCAACAAAGAAGAGGCGATCGGCATGCTGGTGAAAAGCGGTCTACCGGATGCCGAGGTCCGGCAGAGCTACGATTTCATGCGCAAGATCGATTTCTGGGCGCATGACGATAAGGTCTCGCGCAAAACGCTGCAGAACCTCATCGACAGCATGGCCAAGATCGGCGACAAGGAAGATGCCGTCGACTTCAACAAGCTGGTCATCCCCAACGTGACGCACGTCGTCGATTGAGGCGCCGCCGGCGGTCACGGGCGTTAAACGCCATGACAAAATGGCACTCTGCGGGCGCCATGCTGCTGGCGGCGGTCCTGCTCCTCGCCTCACCCGCGCATGCGCTGGAGAAGCTCGTCGGCGGCATCGCCGGTCAGAATTCGCCGACCACCTGGCCTTATGCCGTTGCCATGGCCAAGGGCATGCTGGCCCGGCACGGCATGGAATTCGACATCGTCTATGGCCAAAGCGCCTCGAGCATCCTGCAGCAGCTCGTTGCCGGCTCGGTTGATCTCGTCGTCAGCACCGGCATCAATGAGCCGATGCACGCCGCGGCGAAGGGCGCGCCGGTCGGCATTCTGCGCATCGTCGGCAAGGTGCCGCCCTATGCGATCGACGCACAGAAGGACATCCATTCGCTGAAAGAGCTCAAGGGCAAGACCATCGCAATCGGCGGGAGGACCGACATTACGCGGCTCTATTTCGACCGCATGCTCGAACCCAACGGTGTCAAATGGGGCGATTACGATGCGATCGTCATCGGCTCGACCACCGGGCGCCTGGCGGCGCTGAAATCCGGCGCGATCGCGGCGACGATGCTGCTGCCGCCCTTTTCGTTCCGGGCCGAGGCCGAGGGGTACAATAATGTCGGCCTCGCCGTCGATTACGCAGCCGATCTGCCCTTCACCGCCAGCGTGTTGTCGGTACCCTGGGCACAGAAGCATCCCGATCTCGCACGCGGCATCAACGACGCCTTCGATGAAGGCCTGAAGTGGCTGGACGATCCGACCGACAAGGACGAGGCGATCGCCATCCTGGTGAAGAGCGGGATCCCCGAAGCCGAAGTACGGCAGAGCTACGACTTCCTGCGCAAGATCGATTTCTGGGCGCATGACGCGAAGGTCTCACGCAGCATGCTGCAGAAGATCGTCGACAGCATGCGCAAGATCGGCGATTACGACGAAGCGGTCGACGTCGCCAAGCTGGTGATCCCGAATGTGACGCAAGTCTCCGACTGAGGCGACCTTCGCGCTATCGGCTATTAACCTCGACGGTAAGCGCGCAGGAACGCGTCGACAGCGTGCTCCACCAGCGCTTCTTGTTCGGCCGCGGTGATCTTATGAGCATAGCCGAGCATCGCGCGCAGATGCACGGTGCCGCCGAGCATCCCGACGAATTCGCCGGCGGCCAGCGGCGTATCGTCGACCTTGAGCACGCCAGCGGCATCGGCGCGCTGCAGATAGTCGACGAGCGCTCTCATCCGGATCGCGGGCCCATTCCTATAAAAGGCGCGGCCGAGTTCGGGAAAGCGCGGTGCTTCCGCGATCACAATTCGATACATTGCCGCGCCCTCGGGCGATAGAAGCAGCGCTACATGGTCGCGACCGAAGCGTAAAAGCGCCGCGCGTATATCTGCTTCGTGCTCAAAAGCGGTGTGCGCGGCGAGAAGCTGCTCGGCGCAGGTCGCCGTGATCGCGGCGAAAAGCTCTTCCTTGCTTTTGACATGGGCATAAAGGGTCGCCTTCGACACCCCGGCTTCGCGCGCGATCGCATCCATGCTGGTTGCGCCGAAACCCTGTTCCAAGAACAAGCGCAGCGCGGCCTTCAATACAGCGAGCTTCTTGGCCGGCACCGACTTTGCGGCACTGCATTCGGCGGGATCGAGTAGTTCCATTCGTCCCTCGCTCGGGCCTTTGGCCCTTTCTAAATCCTCAGTTCATAAATGGCCTTTCTCCGAAAAATCGCAAGAAAAAACTGAACGGTTCAGTTTTATATTGACTCCATCGAAGCTCAACCCTATTTTTGAACCGTACGGTTTAGTTCAGTTCTTTCGAAAGCTTCTCAGTAGGAGTTCGTCATGTCAAAAACCCGCAAAATTGCTTTCGTTTTCAGTGCATTGCTCGGCCTCTCCGTGACCCAGCCGGTAACCTCGAGCTTCGCCGCATCGCCCAACGCGATCAACAATCAGACCGCGCAACTGGTCTCTCCGGTTCAGAGCGAACTCGGCCGTCAGCCGGGAGTGGTTCAGACCCAGCAAACGCCGAGCGGTATCTATGATCGCCTGGACGTGTATCGCGACCAGAAGGGCTTCCCGCTTCCCGGTGAGGCGCAACTCTTCGCACCGATCGACTGATGTCGGTGCGCGAGGGCAAGGCCGGTGCCGCTTCGACGGCGCCGGCCTTTCGTTATCCCTCTAAGGCAGATACGCCTCGGTCAGCAGCGTGCTGTCGTCGGGCATTTTGTCGATGCGGTCGAAATCGACCAGTGCTTGCTCGACGATATGAAGCGAGCGGCGGTCGAAATGCCCGTCGGTCGGATAGGAGTCGATCTCGTCGTCATAGATCCGGCCGACAGCGTCTTGCGGCGCGGCCATGATCTTCGCCATCAGCGGGATCGCTTCCGCCTTATGGCTGCGTAGATAAGCAACCGTCTCGAACCAGCCCTTGAGGAAGCGACGCAACGCATCGGGCCGCTCGGCGATGCGTCGCGTTGCTGGCATAGATCACCGAGGCGATGAAATCGTGCACGAACTCGCCGCCTTTGACGATCATGCGGTATTTGCCGCTCGCGTCACCGCGGATATGTCCGACTTCGAGGCTCGCGCTGGCAGCGTCGACCGTCTTGGTGGTGAGCCCGGCCATCATGCTTTCGGTGCCGCCGAGATAGACCAGCGTGACGCCGTCGACGCCCCAGCCCTCACGGCGCGCGATCTCCTGCGCGAACCAGCTCGTCAGCGAGCCGACCGTTGTCGCCGCGATCTTCTTGCCCTTGAGATCGGCGATGGTCTTGATCGGCGAATCGCCCAGCACCAGGATCGAGAGATTGGCCGGGCTGGTGCCGAGCACGGCGACCGCTTTCTCGGGCGAGCCTTTGGCGACGAAGAGCAGATCGGTGCCGCCGCCGAGCGCGATATCGATCGCGCCGGCCGCCATCGCCTGATGCAGCTTGGCGCCGCCTTCGAGATCGATGCGCTCGATGTCGAGATCGTATTTGCGAAAGATGCCGAGATCGATCCCGGCATCGAGCATGTAGAAATTGAAGCCGACCGCCTCGGGCGTGCCGATGCGCAGCTTCTCCGGCGCCGCGACAGCCGCCGCGCTGAATGTCGAGATCATCGCCAGAGATGCCAACACCAGAGATGCGCGCCGCATTGCCCGACTCCCCCGCAGGTTGTGTGCTGCTTCAATAGCACTTCTTGGCCGTCTCGCCTAAAATGCCGGCGAGGAGAAGAATAATGGGTTCGATGATGATGCGGCGTTCGAAAATAACGCGCCGGGCGGCGCTGGGGGTTTTGGCGGGCTCGGTCGCGGCGGCGCTATGTAAGACCGGCGAAAGCCGCGGACACGCTGCGCGTCGGCAAGGCGGTGGCGGAGAATTTCGGCTACACGCCGCTCGATATCGGCATGGCGAAGGGCATCTTCCAGCGCCACGACGTCGAGATCACGCTGCTCAACTTCACCGGCGGCGCCAAGATCGCCCAGGCCATGGCCGCGGGCTCGGTCGATATTTCGCTGAGCGCCGGGCCGGATATGCAATTCGTCGCCAAGGGCGCGCCCGAGATCGCGATCGCCTCGATCACGGAATCGCCGGTGTTCATGGGGCTTTGCATCAGCAAGGAATCGCCGGTGAAGACGATCGACGATCTGAAAGGCCAGCAGGTCGGCATCGCCAGCCTCGGCTCGCTGACCTATTGGCTGATCGACGAGCTCAACCGCGTCAAAGGCTGGACCGGCGACGATCGCGCCAAGCAGGTCGTGGTCGGCGGCTCGACCGCGGCGAGCCTCGCCGCGCTCAAGACCAAGCAGGTCGCGGCGAGCCTCAGCGCGACGCAGACCGGCTTCCTGCTCGAGGAACGCGGCGAAGGCCGGCTTGCTCGCCGATTGCTCGCAATATGTCGGGCCGTTCGAGCTCTTCACCACCTTCGCCGGCACCGAGATCACGCAAAAGAATCCGGATGCCGTGCGGCGCTTCCTCGCCGCCTGGTACGAGACCGTCGATTTCATGCGCAAGAACAAGGACGAGACGATCCCGCTCGCCGCCAAGGCGATGACCTATCCGCCCAAAGTCGCGGCCCGCGCCTATGACGTCTTCATGCCGGGCATGTCCGTGGATGGCCGGCTGCGGCCGAACGCGATCGAGGCGCTGAAATCATCCTTCGCCGATCTCAAAGCGATCGAGGGCCCGGTCGACATGACCAAGCTCTATACCGAAAGGCTGCCTGTGCGTATCCCAGTGCCCGAAGATCGGTCTGGACCGCGCGGGCAGGCGCGGCAGCAAGCGCCGCGCATTGCCGCATTCGATCGCGAAAAGATCGGCTTCCGAGAAGCCGCAGGCTTTGAGGCCCTGCACATGGTCCTCGCTGTTGCGGAACGGAAAATCCGTGCCGAAGAGGAATTGCGAGATCGCGACGACTTGCGTGATCGAGGCCATCGCGAAAGGATGCGAGGCCTGCGCCGTGTCGTAATAGAAGCGCTTTAGATACGCGAGCACGCCGTCGGGCACGCGCGCCGCCAGCGCGGCGTCGCTCTGCGCGTGCCGCGTGTAGCGCTCGACGATGAAGGGCATCGTGCCGCCGGCATGCGAGAAGATGAAGCGGATATCAGGGAAACGATGCGCCGCGCCCGAGAACAGCAGCCGCGCGATGGCGCGGCTGGTATCGGCGGTGAACTCGATCACCGAATCATCGATATCCGGCGACAGCATGTTCTGCATGCAATCGGCGCTGATCGGATGGGTGTAGACCACCGCCTGGCGGCGATTGAGCTCTTCGAAGAGCGGGAAGTAGTGCGGATCGCCGAGCCATTTATCGCCCATATTGGTCATCAGCGTGATGCCATCGGCCTTCAGCTGATCGAGCGCGTATTCCGCTTCGCGCAAGCTGCCCTCGATATCGAGGATCGGCACCGCGGCGAAGACGCCGAAGCGGCCGGGATGCTCGCTCGCCTGCCGCGCCAGGAACTCGTTCCAGCGCCGCGCGATTGCCCGGCCACGCGGTGCTTCGCCGCGCCACACCGCGGCCCGATGCGGGATCGAGAGGATCGCCGTCGCGACGTCGTTCTTGTCCATATCCTCGAGCGAGACCGCGGCCGTCCAATTGTCGATGCCGGGCGAGCCGCTCACCCGCCCACCCATCAATTCCTGGACCGGCGTCGGATGATGATGGACATCGATGCGATGCGCGGCCGCCATTCCCAATCTCCTCTTCGCCTGTAGTAGATTGCGGCAGCAACGACGGCAAGGAGGCGGCACCATGGATATGCAGCAGATGCTCGATGAATATAGCGGTGCGGCGCGTGCGCGAGCTCTGGGCTTTTTCGCGCGACCACGGCGAATGGGAGACGATGCGCGCCTGCTTTCATCCCGACGCCACCGTGCGCGTGCTGTGGTACACGGGACCGGTCGGCGAGTTCCTCGAGCGCACGATCAAATCCCATGAGGAGCGCGCGCCCGGCGAGGGCAGCAAGCATTGGTTCGGCAATGCGCGCGCCTGGGTGAAAGGCGGCCGCGCGCTGCTCGAAAGCGACGCGCAGGTGCAAGGCCGCACGAATTTCGCCGGCCATATGTTCGATTTCACGCTCTTTATCCGGCTCTATGACCGGCTGGAGCGGCGTCAGGGCGAGTGGCGCATCCTGCGCATGGATGCGATTTACGACAAGGACCGGCTCGATCCCGTGCTCGCCGGCACGATTCCCGCCGGGCTTCTTCGAGGGCGTCGATCTGACCGGCCCTGGCGCCGCGGTCGCGCTGATGCGCTGGCGGCTCGCGAAACGCGGCGGCACGATTCCTGCCGATCTGCCGCTCGGAGGCGCGGAGAGCGAGAAGCAGCTCCGCGCTGCGAGCGAGGCTTGGCTCGCCGGCGCCTGAACGTTATTTCGTCGCGCGGATCTGGCGGATCAGATCATGCGCGGCATGTAGCTCCGCGACCGCTGATTCACGCTGCGGCTCGATATATTTGACGCCCGCCAGCGCCTGCTCGTTTGCCGGCAGTTGCGAAGCCACATCGGCTCGGTTCGTATCCTGGTTCTGCGCCTTGGCGAGGCGCGTCGCTATATCCTTCGACAACATCCAGTTGACGAACACCTTCATCGCATTGGGATGCGGCGCGTTCTTCATGAGGATGAGATTGGAGCCGCCGGAGTTTGAATAAGCGCCGTATTCCGGCGTGTTACCGAGCGGGCGAATGTCGAAATCGAGCCCCGCATCCTTATAGCGCTTGAGCAGCGCATCCATGCTGGGGCCGAGCGACATCGCATATTGGCCGCGCGCCATCTTGTCGACGAGGTCCATCATATTGGCGGTGAAGACGACTTGTTCGTTGATGAAGGTCTTGAGCCCATCATCACCGAGCAGCTCGCGCATCACCAACGCGAAGGTCTCGCCAGAGCCCGGGATCAGCGGATCGTTCCAGATCACCTTCTTCTTGAGCACGGGATCGAGAAAGACCTTCGTGCCTTCGGCTTTCACCTTCTCGGGCGGCAGCAGCTTGGCGTTGTAGAACGGCATCTTCAGGAAATTCTGGGTCGCCATGACGTCTTTGTGCCCATCGTCCCAGAGCACGCGATCCCAGCCGCCCCAGGTCGCCGGGTCCTTCACATCGGCAAGAATCAGCGCGGGCACGATCGGCACGGTGACGCCGTCGTTCTTCATCGTGTAGCTCGTGACCGAGCCCGACATCGCCGCGTCCCAAAGATACTTGCCGGATTGCCGCTCGAGCCGAACGCGCGCGATCCAGGTGCCTTCGTCGATCGAATTCGTGACGAGGCTGATCTTCGGGAAAGATTTCGGCCATTCGCCGGTGAGGAAATCGCGCAGCGCGTTGCCGGCCGGAATGTTGACGACGACCGAGCCCTCCTTTTCCGCCGCCGCGACGGCTTGATTCCATTCCGGCGAAGTGTCTTGCGCGCGCAGTACTGGTGTCGCGAGCACCAGGCTTGCTGCAACAAAAGCGGCCGATCTCAGCAATTGAATGCCCCGCATACGCCGACCCTCCCCGTTTTCCGCGAGGATAGATCAGCCCGGCGCGCACCGACCAGAGGGCGACTATTTCGCCTGAGCGAGGGCGAGTTCGAGCGGATCCGTCGGCGGCGGAATGTCTTTGAAACGCGGCATGACCTCGCGCGCAAAAAGCTGCATCGACTGCTCGGAAATGCCGCGCGTCTCGCCCGGCCATTCGCCAAGAAAGCGCACCAGCAGATGATTGATGCCGAGCGAGCGCAGCTCTTTCACCTTGCCCGCGACGGTATCGGGATTGCCGACGATCACATTCGTCATGTCGCCGCCCGCCGCGTAAGCCGCAGCATGGCCTTGGCCTGGCCGGCGCGCGACGGACGGACCGAGGATTGCACCGTAACGATCGTTATAGGCTTTGCGCATCGCGAGATGCTCGGCCTTCGCCAGCTCGGCGCGTTTTTGCGCTTCGGCATCGGTCTCGGCCACAACGACGGCGAGCCAATCGACGGTGCACCAACGTAAGCATTCCTCGACAACCTCGCGCGGATGTTTGGCGGCGACGAGCGTTTCGCGATAAAGCCGCATCTGATTTTCGAGCGACGATTCCGCCGAGAAGCTGCCGAGAAACGCCGGCAACCCTTTCTGCGCTGCTTTCACCACCGAGCTGTCGCGGCTCGCGGTGCGGATCACAATCGGATGATGCTTGTGATAAGGCGCTGGGCTGACGCGGCGCTTGATCGAGCCGCGATAGGTCGGCGTCTCGAAGAGATAGTCGGGATCGCCGGTACGGAAATCCCAAAGCCGCTGCATGATCTCGACCATGTCTTCGGCGGCGCGACCAGTGCGATGATATTCGACATCGATGCCGAGCCCCGGCGGCTCGATGCCGGCGAAACCGCTGCCGAGGCCATAAAGCGTATGCCCTTTGGTGAGCTGGTCGAGCTGGTTCATGCTCTCGACCAGCCGCACCGGATGATAATAAGGCATCGAGAGCACGCCGAAACCGAGATAGGTGTCCTTCGGAACCTGCGGTGCGATATAGGACGCGAACTGGATCGGGTTGCTGTGCCAAGAGCCGCGAAAATGATGCTCGGTGAACCAAGGATTATAGCCGAGCTGCGCCGCGAGCAAGGATTGCTCGACCGCGATGCCGAGGATGCGCTCGTCCGTCTCGGGCGAATCCTCGACCGCGACATACATGGTCAGAACCATGGTGGAGAAATCCATCGACCACACCCCCGCGCTTGGCGTCCAGGCTCTTAGGCCGCAGACGCAAGCCGTTCAAGCGGCTGCGACAAAGCCGCTGCGCGCAGTATCTGTGCGGCGATAGCGCCGACTATTGCTTCGCTTTATTGCCGGGCGTCATGCCGCATTCGGTGAAGATTTTGGCGGCCTCGGCGGTGCTGAGATATTTCAGCAGTGCCGTCACGGCGTCGCGATGCGGCGTGCGCGCATGGGCAAAGCCGACGAAGCCGGTCGGTATCGACACATCGCGCGGCAAGGCGCCGAGCATCTGCACATCCGGGCTGGGATCGTTCTCGCTGGCGAAAGTGATGCCGAGCTCGACCTCGCCGCGCCCCAGCATCTTCACCGATTCCCAGCCGCTTTGCGCTGCGACGATTTTCGGGTCCGACCGCATCCTTGATGCCGAGCTTCACCAGCGTCGCTTCGAAGCTCACACCGCAGGCCGCACCGCGCGCGATGCTCGGACAGGAGATCGACTTGACCGAGAGGAGAAATTTCTTGAGCGCTTCGCCGTTCGAGATATCGGGCTTCGGCACGCCCGCGCGCACCGCGGCGACGACGCTCACCGTCGCCAGCGGTGTTTCGCTCTTCGCATCGATGTTGCGCGAGGCAAGCACGGTATCGTAAGGCGGCTGGATCACCGGCACGTCGAAGAGCTCGCCATCGACGATCTTCTGTTTCGTCGCGCCGCCAGAGACATAGCTGCCGACGACCTTATTACCCGTCGCCTTTTCATAACCGGGCAAGAGATGTTGAAGTGCGGTACGGATACCGCCCGGCGCGACCAGCGTAAGCTCGATTGACATTATTTTTTCCTCCCAAAAGCGTTCCGGCCGCGGCGGGTGGAACCGCGCGCGGCCGGTTTAAAACGAAAGCCTGAGGCGCGTATTACTGTGCCGGAGCCAATTCGCGCGGCGCGCTCGCTTGCTCGCGCGCCAGCCTGGCGGCCGTGTCGGCCAGCAGCGGCAGTTCGACGACGTAGAACTCGGCGCCGGTCGCGGTGGAGATCTCACCGACTTCGGCACCCGCCTGGACGAACATGTAGGTGCCTTCTTCGGTGGTCTTGCCGCCGACCCAATGCTTGCCGCCGTATTCCATCGTGCCGGAGATCATGTAACGGATCTCCGCATCCTCTTCGACGCGGGCCGGGATCTTCGCGCCGGGCGCCAGACGCATGAAGCGAATGCCCGAGCCGCCGAAGGTGCCGAGATGCTTATGGTCGAGGCCATCGACCTTGCGGTCGCCGATCCACGGGCTGCCTTGCGGCTTCATCACGACCGGCTTGTCGAAGCGCGGCTTCGGGAAATCGACCTTGTGGCCGGTCACATATTCAGTGCAGGCGAGATGCGAGTCTCGATTGATCTTGCGGCCATCGGGTAGGATCTTCGTATAGACGCCGCCTTTAAAGGTGCCGCCTTCGGCCGAGAGCGCCTTGCGCGCATCGCCGAGCTCTTTATGGGTGAGATAGCGGATGCCGGTCAGGCCCTGGAATTGCAGGCCGAGACCCGTGCATTCCTCTTCCTGAAGCTGCGGGCCGTAATAGACGCCTTCCGGATAGAAGGCAACTTCGCCGGCTTCGACGAAGCCGTCCTTGATCTGCCGCTTGCCGCTCATGTTGTAGCGATATTGATCGAAAATGTGAGTGTGGCGCGGCGTGCCGTAACCCTTGTCGTAGCGCCGCCAGGTGAATTCCAACCGTACGCCGGGCACGCCCGAATCGAGCGGAAACGGCTTGCTGGCGCTGCTGCCCTCGCGACCGAGACCGGTCGGGACATGCAACGGGACATCGGCAATGTTGACGATCGTGACGGTTGGCTTCATCTCCATCTCCCTTTCCAATCGCGGCCCCGTGGGAACGCCCCACACGCGGCCCGCCCGCATCAGACCATATTATAGCGCCGGCACCGGCCCGGCGTCACTTCATCAAACCGGCGGATTCCTCGGCGGTTTTCGCGTAGAAATCATAGGCCGCGTGGGCATCGACGCCGCGCGACCTAGCGTCCTCCAGCCAATTGTCTTTGTAGAAGCTCACGCGCTGCTTGAGGATCGCCATCAGTTCGGGGCCGGCCTCACGGGTCTGGATGTCGTTCTGCTTGATCAGCGGATCGGCGAGATTGTCCTGATCGATGAAGCCCTGCGAGCCGAGCTTGGCCAGGAACTCGCCGGAGAACTTATCGATCACCGCGCGATCCTCGGGCGCGAGGCTGTCGTATTTCTTCTGATTTATGAAGAAGGATTGCAGCGTGTAGCCGAGCTGGCCGGGGAAGAACGTCATTTCGCGCGTGTAGCGCGATAGCTGGAACGAGATCAGCGCGCCCTTGCCGGCGACAGCGCCATCGACGATGCCGCCGGACATCGCATCGAACATCTGCATGCCGAGCACCGGCGTCGCGCCGAAATTCTGAATCGTCTTGGCCATGAGCGGCGTCGCGGTCCAGATTTTAAGTCCCTGAAAATCGTCGATCTTGAGGACCGGCCGCTTCAGCGTCTGCAGATTGTTGCCGCCGGTCGTCCAGAAGCCGATCAGATGGACACCCTTATACTCGTTGGCCTCGGCGAAATATTTCTCATAGGTGCGCCAGACCGCGACCGACGCCGCGACCCCGTTCGGCGCGAGGAAGGGAATCTCCGCGATCTCGGGCAGCTTCACGCGCTCGCGG
The DNA here is from genome assembly GCA_963731145.1 of uncultured Alphaproteobacteria bacterium. Lineage (GTDB taxonomy): Bacteria > Pseudomonadota > Alphaproteobacteria > ATCC43930 > CGMCC-115725 > CAIKMD01. The sequence continues at coordinate 204,871 of CAVSUX010000002.1, forward strand.
ATGTATTCGCTCGGGCTCTCGGCGATATCGGCGATACCGCTGGTGACCACCTCCCACTGGCGCGACAGCGGCGCCATCGACGCGGCCGGCATCGCGATCTTGATGCGCCCGTTCGATTCCTTTTCGACGAGTTGCGCCCAGGGCTGCTGCAGCCCGACGAAGAACGAACTCGCCCGCGGCATCGCAACGTTCATCGTGAGGGTGACATCGGCGCGCGCGGGGGCGGCAAGGCCGAGCGCGAGCGCCAAGCCGAGAGAAAGACGCTTCATTCCGAAAATCCTACGTGAGACGAACAACTATTCGGCGGCGACACCTTCGCGCAGGCCCATGCCGTAGCTCACGCCGTCGGTGCGCTGCGCCATCATGGCGGATTTGTGCGGGAAGCGGATGCGCTGCTTGGAGGGGTCGCGGATGACGCCGTGCGGATCCTGGCCTGCCGCGATCTGCGTCATGGCTTCGCGAATCAGCTTGCGCAACAGGATGATGCCGCCGTCGGAGACGCCGAGATGCTCGTTCTCGCGATCCGCGAACGTGCCTTGCTGCTCGGTCGCCATACGATCCTGGTCGCTGACATCGATGCCCCACCAATCCTCGGCCAGCGGCTTGTACTTGCCGAGCTCGGCGTGGAAGCGCGCGCTGCGGAAGGAATGGGTGCTGCTCTTATAGAAGCGCAGGAAATATTGCATGACCGACGTGTCGTCCATCGGCACGCGCCAGATCATCGAATTGACGATCGAGCCGCCCTCTTCCACCGGCGGACCGGAGAAGCGATTCACATTCGGGAAGGCGTAGCAGGAGATGTGCGAATCCGGCACGCCGTCGATGAGCAGCACGTTGTCGATGCCGTAATCCTTGCGATCCCAATGATAGGTGATCTTCTTCGCGCCATAAGCCGGGAAGGTGTGCCGTGCAGCCAGGCGAGATGGCTGATATCGACGATGTTCTCGGCCGCGTTCAGCCAATTGGCGTTGACGTTGCGCATCTGCACGCCTTTGACGCCATCGGTCTCGTCGAAGAGATCGTAGGTCGGCAGCACCGGCGCCTCGCCTGGGCCCATATAGGCGAAGACGAGACCGCTGATCTCCTGCGTCGGATAGGCTGTGATCCGGATTTTCTCCTTGAAACCGCTGCCTTCGGGCTCCGCCGGCTGCTCGAGGCATTGGCCGTTCGCGTCGTAGAGCCAGCCGTGATAGGGGCAACGGATACAATCGCCCTCGACGCGGCCGTGATCGAGCGCGAGGCTCGATGCGCGCAGCGCAAGCTGTGTCGCCACCGCCTTGCCGCTGGCGCCGCGATAGAGCAGCAGTTCCTCGCCGAGTACCTTCATACGCTGCGGCTTCGAGGTCACCAACTCGGAGAGACCGACCGGCTGCCAGTAACGGCGCAGCACCTCGCCCAAAGGCTTGCCCGGCCCGACGCGGGTTAAAATCTCATGTTCTTCGCGCGACAGCATGTGTTTCCTCCGGCGGGTCCGTGCTGGGGAGACCGTTCGTGGAGGATACATCCCATCCGCCGCCGCGGCGAGGGCTTCGGTGAAAAGGTGATCGCCCCGATGAGAGGGCGCGGTCCGCGGTCGGCGATCTAGAGTGCGAGTGTCGCCGCTACTCGCTCGCGTGGGACGCGCTACCAGCGGCATCCACCATCTCGCGCAAACCGGCATAGTGCGCGTCGTGCACGGCAGGATTGAAGAGCGACCACGGTTCGGCGGCCTTGAGGCTCGGCGTAATCTTGTCGAGCCGCTCGTTGTACGCAGTGTATTCCGACGCAGCGCCGGCAAAGTCATTCATCGTGGCGCTCATCGCCAGCTTGCGCACGCTTAGCACAAGCTCTTTGAGCGCCAAACGCGCCGTCGCGCGCTCTTTCTCGCCACCGGAAACCGTCTTATCGAAGCGATCCGGGAAATGCTCGCTGAATTCGCGCAGCTCGCCGCCGATCGTATCCGCCGCGAGCGCGATCACGTCCTTGTCTTGCGCCGGAATCGCCGTCGCCAGCACGCTGGAGAAATCACGGACCTCCTTGAGGCGCGGATCGACACCATCCGGCGTTACCGGCGCGACGCCATCGCCGATCGCCGAGAGATAGGCGACGAGGTCGCGCCGATCTTCGCACGCGAGGCCAAGCGCGAAGCGTCTTGTCGAAATAAGCGACGACCTCATCGAAATCGGCGAAGCGGCCGTCGTGGAAATAAGGCGCGTTGAACTTCGCATTGAGCAGAGTCGGCGTCTTGAAGAGGCCGCCGCGTGCCGACATCGTGCTGGCGATGATCGACGAAGGCCGCGGAAGGGATGTGGCAGACTGGCACAGAGACTGCGTCGGATTGGATGGAGAAAGGCTTGTTGAACAGCGCTTCGCCGCGGCGCGCCGACTTCGGACGCTTTGTCGGTCAGCGTGCCGCCGACGCCGATCAGCGGATTCGGCAGGAAGTCGATATCCTGAAGATAGGTGACAATGGCATCGACGATCGCCGGCGACGGCTCCGAACCGGCGAATTCGTTGACGATGACGTTGCGGATGAATTCGCGGAGCGAGGCGATGCGGCCGTCATGACCATAAGGCGCGAGGTAACGCGCGCCGCGCAAGCTGGGGATCGTCAGCGGATCGAGCACGCCGTCATCGGCGCGCGGATTGAAGAAACCGCCGGTCGTGTCGAAATTGCCGGGGTGTGTCGACATGCCGGGCACGAAGAGCTTGGCGTTCGAAGCGCCGTTGACATGACAACTCGCGCAGCTGAGGCCGGCGCGGCGAGCCGAGCCGCCGAACAGGCCCGGCGAGCTGAAAGCGAGATCGCCGAGATTGACGAGATAGGATTTGTGGCCTTGCGATACCTCGCTGTGGAAGAACTCCGTCGGACGGTCGAGCGCGTCTTCGTTGAGCTCGGTCCGCGCGGGCAAGATCCCTTGATCGCCGCTGATCGGGGAATGCCGACAGCGGACATGTGGCGCCGAGAACCAAAAGCGCGAGCCCGAGGCAACGCGCCGAGCCGCGATGCCGCGCGGATCACTGGGTCAGGTCCTCGAGTGTCGGCGCGTAGAGCCCGATTTTCGGCGCCGCCATCTGCAGCCCTATCACCAGATCCTCGCTTTTCGTGCGCAGCGCATCGGGGTCGAGGCTCTTGAGATCGGGCACTGCGACGAGCGTTTCCCCATCTCATCGATTTTCGCCTGGATTTGGTCCGCGAGGTTGGTGTCGGAGGCGCGAACCAAATCCGCGAACACCGTCTTATACGCAAGCGCGATGCCCGACGACATTGTTGCGCATATCGTCTAGCGACGTGCCGCTGAAACGCGATTCGCCGCCATCGGCTTTGTTCTCGCCGACCTCGTAGGCAAGCCGCGCCGTGCCGTTGAGCAGGCCCTGGGCGTTGAATGGCGTGTAATGCACCTTCACGTCGAGATCGGCGAGGTGCAAGATCAGACGCCTTGGTTTCGTCACCGATATCGGTGCTTTTCGCGCCAAAGAGCTTTGCTTCGATCGCGTGAAAGCCGGTTTGCGCATTGGGCCAGGCGTCGATCAGCTCGTCGAGCTCCGAGACGAAGCCGGCGGTGAAGACTTCGGCGCGCTCCCACCCAATCCGTGCATCGACCCAGGCCTTTTGCGCGCCCGCGACGTCTTGCGCGGCAATCCGCTCGTCGAGTTTCCGCGCGCCGGCGAGGCATTGATCGATATCGGTGACCATCAAAGGGCGATAATGCTCTGCCGAGTTCGTCGAGCGTGCCGGCGCGAAGCGGCGGTGCGAAGACAAAACCGAGCGCAAGCGCGCTCATCGCGGCGAATATCCGCCGAATCATGTCACGGCCTCAAGCCTTTCTACACGGCGCGGCGACAGCGATCGTCCCGCGAATCTACATTTATGCAACTCTAGCCAGCGAGTTTTTCGGTTTTGTGACGCCCGCTACCAAACTGTGGATATCACTGCGCGACATGATCACACATTGTGGTGGGTGCAACGCGCGCAAAACGTGGGATGAAAATATTTCTGAAAGAAAACCGCAACTCGCCGTGTTTACAGTCGCGCCGTTCAGCCGTCGCAGAAACGCGACGCACGCGCATCCGTGGCGGCGTTCACAAGCAACCTACCTTTTTGAAAAGGGGACAATATGAAGGCGACACGACTTCCGTCCTGGAGGCATATGCTTGCGGTCCTTGCCGCAACGACGGCCCTCAGCGTCGGCACAGTGCCGGGCTGGGCTGATAACGATCAAGGCAACGGCAATCACAACGCCGGCGCGCCAACCCAAACGCCAATCAAACACGTCGTCGTGATCTTCGGCGAGAACATCAGCTTCGATCACTATTTCGCGACCTATCCTGACGCGACCAATCCGGCGGGTCAGCCGAAATTCGTTGCCGCCGACGGCACACCGTCGGTGAACAATCTTCAGGCCGCCGGGCTCATCGACAACAACCCCAATCTTCGCAATCCCTTCCGTCTCGATCGCAACGAGGCCTACACCTGCTCGCAGGATCACAACTACACGGACGAGCAGAAAGCGGTGAATGGCGGCCTCAACGATATGTATGTGCAGGCGACCGCGCATATGGGCGTTGGCTGCCGTACCGACGGCTCGACAGTGATGGCCTATTACGACGGCAACACGGTCACCGCGCTGTGGAATTACGCGCAGCACTACGCGATGAGCGACAACAGCTTCGACACCAATTTCGGTCCGTCGACGGTTGGCGTGCTCAACCTGGTCTCTGGCCAGACCGGCAATGCGAAGCTCGTGCAGACTTTCTCCAATGGCCAGATCGCGACCTCCACTCCGGTGACCGTAACGGGCGATCCCGATCCGGCGTTTGACGATTGCGGCAACGACAAGGGCGGCACGCTCAACGGCAAAGGCACGGTCGAACTCGAAGGCAAGAACATCGGCGATCTACTGAACGCGCAGGGCATCACCTGGGGCTGGTTCCAGGGGGGCTTCGCGCCGACCACGGCCGCAGTCCTCAATCCCGACGGCTCGGTGGTGACGTCGGCGGTCTGCGCCGCATCGCATACCGGCCATCCCGGCGTGCCGAACCCGACGGCGCAAGACGGCAATACCACCCCGCCGACCGACATCCACACGCCGGTAGCGGATTACTCTGCTCATCACTCCGGCTTCATGTACTACGCCTCGACCCGCAACCAGCACCATCTGCGTCCGGCTTCGGTCGCGGAGATCGGGCATAACGGTCCTGCCAATCACAATTACGACATGACCGATTTCTCCGCCGCTTTGCAGGCAGGCAATCTGCCGGCGGTCTCGTTCCTCAAGGCGCCCGCCTACCAGGACGAGCATCCCGGCAATTCCGATCCGCTCTCGGCGCAGACCTTCATGGTCGATGTGATCAACGCTTTGCAGAAATCGGGCGACTGGAAAGACACCGTCGTCGTTATCAGCTACGACGATACGGACGGTTGGTACGACCATGTGACGGGTCCGGTCATCAATCAGACCGCCTTCAGCTGGCACCGCCAACGCCAGCACCAACGCGAGCGACTCTTACATCCCGAGCCTGCCGCTGAGCACGTCGACCGCACCGGCCACCCCCGGCGCGATTAGCACCTCGAATGTCTGCGGCACGCCCGCGGGCGGAGTGGCGACGCCGCCGCGTTGCGGCTACGGTCCGCGCCTGCCCTATCTGGTGATCTCGCCGTGGTCGAAGGTGAACCACGTCTCGCATAAGACTACCGACCAGTCCTCGACGATCGCTTTCGTCGAATACAACTGGGGCCTGCCCAATATCGACGCCGGGACCAGCCCTGGGGCGGGCATGGCCTCTTATGACCGGATCGCCGGCTCGATCCTCGACATGTTCGATTTCGATGATCCGCCGAATGGCAAGCCGCTGATCCTCGACGATCAGAGCGGTTTGGTGGTAAGCGGAGGCAATGGCAACGGTAACGACCAAAACTAACGCGGCCTCTCAACCGCTTGTAACGTCTGTCCCGCTGCCAGCACGCGCTGGCAGCGGGATGGCTTTTTTTGAAGCAGGCGACGTGCCGCCGTCGCAGCGCGGCTTCGCCCTCTTGCTGGTGATCTGGGTCTTGGCGCTGCTGGCGCTGCTCGCCGCCGGCGTTGCGGCCGATACGAGCAGCGAGACGGTCATCGCCCGCAATCGGCTCGACATCGCCGGGGCGCGCGATGCCGCCGATTTGGGTGTCGCGCTCGCGATTCTCGGTCTGCTCGATCCCGATCCGACAAAACGCCTGCCGGCCGACGGCCGAGATGTGAATTTTCAGATCGGCAATCGCACCGTGGCCGTGTCGATCGTCGATGAAGGCGGCAAGATCGACCTCAACATCGCACCCAGCGACATGATCGCCGCCCTTGCCGACGAACTCGAGATCGACGCCTCCGATCGCAACGCGCTGCTCGCCGGCATCGCCGCGCGGCGCGAAAACTTCGCCAAGGTCGCGGGCAGCCCGGCGCTGTTGTCGTCCCCCCTCGTCAGCGATATCGGCGGTGCCGATCCCGGTGGGCTCGGCATGCAGGCTTTCGCCGACACGTCGGAAATCTGGTCCCTTCTTGGCCTGTCGCATGGCGCCGCAGCGCGCCTCCTGCCCTATTTCACGGTTTATTCGCAACGCACCACGCTCAACCCGTTGACCGCCACGCGCGAGGCATTGCTCGCCGTGCCGGGTATCAGCCCGGCAGAAGTCGATTTCTTCATCGCCGCCCGCTATCAGCCCAATTTCGAGAAACCGGCTTTATCCGGCGTCGATCGCTATGTTGGGATAACGCCGCTGCGTGCCGTCACGATCACGGCGCGAGCCCGCACCGGCACGGCGACCTTTACCCGCGAGGCGGTCGTGCTGGTCTCCGGCAATTTGTCGCTACGCCCTTATCGCATCCTGCGCTGGCAGCAGCCGCGCGAAGTGCCGCCTAGTCTCGCGCCGGCGTCGTAGCGCGGCGCGGACTGCCGCGCGCCGAGCGCTCACCCTCATTCTTGCCGAGGAAGCGCAGCTCGTGCTCCTCGCTACCATTTGCAACGACGATATGATCGGGCTCGATCGCGCGCACGACCCAGCCATCAACCGATTGCCCTTCTTGCAAATGCACGAGTTTCGCTGGAGTGCCATGGGCGACGAGCACCTCGCGCGACGCCGGCGTAACGATAATGCCAGCGAGCGACAGCGCCGACCAGGAGCCGAGCGTCTCGCGGGCTTGCGGCGCCGGACGGCGATCGGGCGAGAACAGCGGCCGATCCGTCACCGCCGAAAACGCGGAGAGCGGCGCTAGCGTAAAGGCCGCTGACGACTCCGCGGTTTTGGACGCGGCGGTGACAGGCGGCGATGTTTCGATCGCCGGTGACGAGGCCGGCGCGCTCCATTCCAGCGCGACTAGCGCGCCGAAACCCGTGGCAAGCGCCATCAGCGCACCGGCCAAGGCGAATTGCGAGCGCGACAAGCCGAAGGCGACAATCGCAGCCACTTATTGGCTCCTCTGCGTGTAGCCGTAGATATCGAATTGCAGATCGAGCGCATCGTCGTCACCGGTATTGCCGCCGCGGCCGCGTATCTCGCGCGTGCTGCCTTGGCGCGCGCGGATGTCGAGATTGTCGACAAAGAGCAACGGATATTGCGCTTCGAGGCCGTGAAAGATTTGGAGCGCGCCCCCCATCGTCGTCGAAAACTGACCGCGCACACTGATGCGCCGCAGCGCGCCTTCGTCCTGCGCCGGCAAGACCTGGGTGCTGCGCAATTCGGCATGCGCCGCATCGGCCAGCGATTTGAGGCGATTTTGGATCTGCACCGCGACCAGCGTGTCGTTCGCACCTTGGAGGAACCCATCCGCGGCAGATGAGCGATGCTCGAGCGCCGCCAGCTCGGCCTGGCGTTGCGTGCGATCGCCGGAGGCCCGCTGATAGCGGCGAAGCTGATCCTGGAGTTGCGTCGTGTCAGTGCCGATCGATTGATAAGCGTAGACGATCGGCATCGCGATGCCGAGGTAAAGGACCGCAATCAGCGCGAGGAGAAGCGCCAGCGCGGCGGCGCGGCCCAAAGCGGGCGGCAGCTTGCGATTCATTTCGTCCCGGATCATTTGGGTCATTTGGCGTCCCTGGGCGCGATCTGGGCACCGAGATCGAAGCGCTCGCGCCCAAGTCGCGAATCCTGCACCACCGGCGAGCGGAAAGCCGCGTTGCGGAAGCTTGCCGATTGCTCGATCAGCCCGAGCAGCGCCGTCGCCGAGCTCGATGCGCCGGTCAGGCGGATATCGCTGCCGGTGACCTGCAATTCGGTCAGCCACGTATCGTCGGGTGTCAGCCGGGTCAGCGCATCGAGCAACTCGGTCACTGTCGACGTATGCAACCGGCGATCGATCAGGAAATGTTGGTCGCGGAGACGTGCATCGATCTGGTTCTGCAGCTTGGTGTTGAGCCTCGGCTTCGTGCCGCGCCGTCGCAAGCTCCGCCGTTAGCTGATCGAGACGGTTCTCCGCATGCCAAAAAGGTAGCGCGATCGCGGCAGCGCCGAGGATCAGCACAATCGCCGCCAGCGCGGCCAAAACGAGCCGCCCGCGCGATGCCGTACCGGCTTCGCCGCTTTTCTCCAGCGCGATGAGCGATGGCGCATCGCCCGATACCGCCGCCGGAATCTCGATGGCGGTGACGTGAAGTCCGGCGCGCGCCGCAGCTTGAACCGTCCCATCGATCTCGGACCGCGGTAACGCGGTCAGCTCGATCTGCAATGTGCGATTTGCTTTATCGCGCGCCAAGGTACGATGTGTGTAATACGCCTCGTTGCGCCGGAAGGGCAGCAAGCGCTCGAATTCGAAGCCGACGACCTGATCGAGATTGCGCTCGGCTGCGAGCGGCAGCGGCGCCGCGATGCGTAGCGCGTTTTCCGCGGCTATGCGCAAAACGACATCGCGCGGATGCTGATTACCCAGCCGCGCGCGCTGATGCACACGGCCCATCGCCTCGCGCTCGCGGCCGTTCTCGCGCCAAAGCGAGAGGCCCGCATCGTCGCCGGTAATCACGTAGCGGCTGCGCAGCCCGGCGACGCGATCGCGCAACGCTGCGGGGACGAAGCTCGCCAACTCGCCAAGCCACCAGCGTAGCGCGCTCTGCAGCACTTGCTCGATATGAACCGGCCAATGCAGCCGCTCGGCGGCGCGCACCATCGCGCTGCGATCCATTTTCATCGACACACCTTCATTGGCCACTAGGTCCGGAAGAACGCGGCGCGATGACCAGATCGGGCGCGCGCGAGCCATCGGCCAGCACGATGCGCAGCCGAATCAATTGTGGCAGGCTGTCGCGATCGGCCCAGTGATCGTTCCAGTCTGCGGGCTGGTTCGGCGCCGGTATGCCGAAATAGGCGAAAGCGACACTACGCACGCCGTCGAGCAGGACCGACGGCCGGGTGTTGAACGTCGCGGGCTCGATGCCGGGACGCGGCCAGGGCGTCTCCGCCACGATGAGACGGTGCTGGCCGTGCTGCGCCTCTTCGAGCGCCGCATGCAAACGAAAGAAGCCGCCGACGCCGACATCGGGTGGCAGAAGCGCGACGAATTGGAGGCGATCGGTTTCGCCGGCGAAATCGATCGGAGCATCCGCGTCGGTGCTGGATTTGAGCGGCTGCGCGGCTGCGAGCGCGTTGCTCATGAAATCATAGACCAGCGCGATTTGCCTTGCATCGCCGGCACGCGCGCTCACCGCATCGCCGCTCCGTATCCCGATGCGCAATCCGCCAAACAGCAGCACGGACAGCAGCGCAAGCAGCGTCACCGAGACGAGCAGTTCGATCAGCGTGAAGCCGGTCTCGGCGCTTCTTGTGTGTTGCGGCACCCTCATGGTCCCGATTCCTCGGGCGGCGGCGGGCCAAGGCGAAGCGCATCGAGGCCGATCGAACGCGTGCGCGCGCCTTCCGGCCAGCTCACCGTGACGGAAATCCGATAAGGCAGCAGCGGCAGGTTCGGCCCGCTCGGCACGCCGTCACCATGATAAGCGCTTATCCGGCTAGTGACGTGATAGGCTCCCTCCTGACGCTCCCTGTCGACCAAACGCGCCGCTTCCACTTCCGGAACAAGGCTCTCGATGGTGGATTGCGCGATCAGCGTCGCGCCATCGACCGCATCGGCACGCGACGTGCTGGCGATGCCGGTCGAGAAGCTGCGCAGCATCGGCAGCAGCAGCAGCGCCACGATCGCGAAAGCGACCAGCGTCTCGATCAGCGTGAAACCGGCCGCGTTATCGTGTCGCCGCATCGCCGCCCTCCTCGATCGAGACTCGGCCCGTCAGCCAATCGACGAGAACCAACGCGCTGCGCGTGCCGGCACGCAGGCCGATCCCACCGCCCGTCGAGCTGCCATCGGCAAAAAAGCGGATGCTCCCGGCAGCAGGGTTGATCCGCTCTTGCGACGCGGTCACCAACACAAGGCCCACATTCGTCGCGGCCGGCTGCGATGCGCCCGTGCCGGCGCGGTAAACACTATGCGCGATATCAAGCGAGAACGCTTCAGCGCGGCCCTGTGCCATAGCGAGGCTGCGGGTGCTGCGCAGACCGGCGGCAAGCCGGCGCGCCGTGTTGGTCATATCGGCCTTCGCCTGCGCACTCGAAAATTGCGGCAAGGCGAAAGCTGCGACCAATCCCATGATCGCGATAACGACCAGCATTTCGATGAGCGTGAAGCCGCGTTCGGAGCGCATGGCGGGATCAGAGCGCGAGATCGTAGACGCTGAGGATCGCGGTGAGGATCGAGCCGATCACCAGCGCGACAACGACGCCGAGGCCAATCGTTACCGCCGGCACGAGCAATGCAAGTAGACGATCGACGCCACGTTTGGTTTCTTGCTCATAGATATCGGCGACCTTCAGCAGCATATCGTCGAGCCGCGCCGTTTCCTCGCCGACGCGAATGAGGTTGACGGCGAGCGTTGGCACGACGCCGGTCTGCAACAGCGGCTCGGCAAGGCCTTTGCCTTCTTTCACGCTGTCGACAACGCCCGCCAGCGCATCACGCAAGGCAAGATTCGAGACCGTCTCCTGCGTGATCAGCAGCGCGTTCAGCGGCGACACGCCGGCGCGCAGCAGCGTACCCAGGGTGCGCCCAAAACGCGACACTTCGGTCTTCACCACCAGCGCGCCGAGCAGCGGCAGTTTGAGGATACAGCGGTGCCAGCGCCGCCGGCCTTCCGGCGTGCCGATGTGCCGTCGCCACAGCACGGCGAGCAGCAGCACGGCAAGCAGCGCAAATAGCCCATCATTTTGCATTGCGTCGCTGATCCCGAGAACGATCTGCGTCGCCAGCGGCAGCGTGGTTCCCGCGCCGTCGAACAGCGGCCGGAAACGCGGGATGACGAATTCGAAGAGGATCGCGATCGAGCCAGCGCCGGTCGCGAGCACCAGCACCGGATAGATCAGCGCCGATTTCACCTGCTCGCGCGCCGCGTCCGCGCGCTCCAACAGCTCGGCAAGATGGTGCAGCGTGGTGTCGAGCGAGCCGCTCGCCTCGGCGGCGCGCACCATGCCGATGTAATAGGCTGGGAACCACCCATTCTGTGCCGCCATTGCATCACCCAGACTGCTGCCGCCGCGCACGCGTTCGAGCACCGCGCGAACGCTATCCTGCTCGGTCTTGCCTTCGACAACGGTCAGTACCATCTCGAGCGCACGGTCGAGGGACAATCCGGCCTGGATCAGCATGCCGAGCTGCTGCGTCAAGAAGATCAGATTCTTCGGCCGGGCGGCGCGGCGCGCAGTACGTGATGGCTGCAGCCACGAGAAAAGACCGGCGCGCGCCATGCGCGCATCGATCGGTATATAGCCGAGCGCATGCAGCCGCTCGATGACGCTGTCCTGATCGGCGGCTTCCATCTCGCCAGTGACGAGCTCGCCGGAAGCGGCTGCGGCCTGGTAGCGATAGAGACTCATCTTAGATCTCGCGCGTCACGCGAATGACTTCATCAAGCGATGTCACGCCTTGCTGCGCTTTGCGCAATCCGTCGTGATACATCGAGATCATGCCGGCAGTGGCCGCCGCCTGCTGGATCTTCTGCGCGGTCGCGCGCTCATGTACCAGCATGCGCAGCTCGTCGGTGAGCGGCAGGAATTCGAGAACGGCGACACGGCCGAAATAACCGCTGCCGAGACAATACTCGCAGCCCTTGGCGCGATAAAGCACCGCTTCGCCCGCCGCCGCGTCGAGGCCGAGCTCGCTCGCCAACGCCGGCAGCACATGATAGGGCTCGCGGCAATGCGGACAGAGCTTGCGCACCAGCCGCTGCGCCAGCACGCCGTTGACCGTCGACGTGACGAGATAATCCTCGACACCCATATCGAGGAGCCGCGTCACCGTCGCGGCGGCGCTGTTGGTGTGCAGGGTCGAGAGCACGAGATGACCGGTGAGCGCGGCTTGCACCGCGATTTGCGCTGTCTCGAGATCGCGCATCTCGCCGACCATGATAATATCGGGGTCCTGGCGCAGCACGGAGCGCAGCACATGCGCGAAGGTGAGGCCGATCTGCGGCTTGACCTGGATCTGGTTGACGCCTTCGAGCTGGTATTCGATCGGATCTTCGACGGTGAAGAGCTTGCGCTCGGGCAGATTGAGCCGGTTGAGACAGGAATAAAGCGTCGTCGTCTTGCCGCTGCCGGTCGGCCCCGTCACCAGCAGGATGCCTTGCGGACGGTGCAGCACCGCGAGGAACGGATCGAGCATCGTCTCGTCGAAGCCGAGCGACGGGAGATCGACGGCCAGGCTGCCGCGGTCGAGCAAGCGCATGACGACGGATTCGCCATGCAAGGTCGGCATGGTCGAGACGCGCAGATCGAATTCGCGGCCCTGCACCCCCAACCGGATGCGGCCGTCCTGCGGCAGGCGCCGCTCGGCAATGTTGAGCTTCGCCATGATCTTCACGCGCGAGATGATCGCGGCGCGAAGCTGGCTCGGCGGCGACGCGAATTCGCGCAGCAGCCCGTCGACGCGATAGCGCACGACGAGGCGGTTTTGCAGCGGCTCGATATGGATGTCGGAAGCGCGGCTCTCGACGGCGCGCGTGATGAGCTGATTGACGAGCCGGATGACCGGCACCTCGCTGGCGAGATCGCGCAGCCGGTCGACGTCCTCGAGCAGATCATCGTCGCTGCCGATTTCCGGATGAGCGGCTGCCTGCGCCTGCGCGCTCTTCTGCGGCTCGTAGAGCCGCGCATAGGCAGCGTCGAAGTCCGACGGCAGCGCGATCCGCGGCACGACCAGCCGGCCGCTTGCCATCTCGACGGCCTGTCGGACATAGCGATCGAGCGGATCGACCATGGCGACGACCAGCCCATCCTCGTTCTCGACGAGCGGCAGGATGTTCCAATGGCGGATGAATTTATTGGTGAGACGGCCTTCGATCACCGGCGCTTCCGGATAGTCCGGCGGCTCCACGATCTGGAGGTCGAGCTCACGCGACAAGGCTTCCGCGACATCGCGCTCGCTGGCGAGACCGAGCTTCACGAGCAGCGCTTCGAGCCGGTCGGCATTGCTGCTTTGCAGCCGCAACACCCGGTCGAGGGCCGCCTGGTCGAGCTTACCACCGGCGACGAGACGGGCCGCGACCTGTCGCTCGACCTCTTTACGCTCGAGTTCAATGATCACGGCTCTACCCTGCGCCCGCCCGCGCTTCCAATATCCGATCGATTTCGAGGGACAAATCTTACGAGACGGAGTGTGACGACTTGATGTCAGTCGCGTGTCGGCCTTCAGAGGGTCAGAAACCCGTGATCGGCCCGTAGAGCCAGACCAGCCAGGTCCCTAGGCAGAGCGCCGGGCCGAAAGGCAAGCGCTGATCGAGCGCCAGCCGCTCGCCGCGCCAACTCATAATGAGGGCAATGGCGAGTCCCGCGGCCGCCCCGATCAACACGACGCTGGGCAGGCCGCCCCAGGTGACCCAAGCGCCCGAGGCGGCGAGCAGCTTGGCGTCGCCGAGCCCGAGCCCCTCGCGGCCGCGCAGCCGCCGATAGAGCCAGCGGACCAGCGCGAAAACAACAAAGCCCACCGCGGCACCGATGGCGCTGTCGGGCATCTGCCACGGGGAAAGAAAGTAGGTCGCGACTAACCCAAGCACGATCAGCGGCAGGGTCAGGACGTCCGGCAGAATCTCGTCACGGAAATCGATCGCCGCCAGCGCGAGCAGAGCCCAGCCGAGGATGCAGCCGGCCCAGAGCGCCACGCCTTCGCTGACGCTCGCCGCCCAGAGCGCGATCAGCAGGGCGCCGAGCTCGATAGCGAGAGGGAGGACCGCGATCTTTGCCCCGCAATGTCGGCAGCGGCCACGCAGCGCCAGCCAGCTCGCGATCGGGACAAGGTCGAGCGGCCCGAGGGGGCGGCCGCAATGATCGCAAACCGAGCGGCCGACGACGACCGGCCGTCCCTCCGGCAGGCGCGTGACCAAAACGCCGAGAAAGCTGCCGATGAAGGGGGACGCCAGCACCGGCCACAGCCATCCAGGCGCTTCCATGGTTACCGATCCGATCGCGCTGCACTGCGGTAAGCGCCGCAGGATGCGCTATTGCCGCAGCCGCGACAAGAACGCGGGCCTTTGACGCCTATCCGGAGGGGTATAAAATAGTCCTTATAAGGAGGAAGCGCATGACGACAAAGGCAGAGAACGAGCGTCTGACCCAGATCGGCCCGGACACGCCGATGGGCCATTTGCTGCGTCGCTATTGGCAAGTGGTCGGTACCGAGAGCGAGTTGGCCAAAGAGCCCGTGCAAAAGGTGCGCCTCCTCGGCGAAGACCTGACCCTGTTCCGCACCGAGAAGGGGGAATACGGCCTCGTCGACGACCGATGCCCGCATCGCTGCATGTCGCTCGAATACGGCATTCCCGAGGATTGCGGCCTGCGCTGCGCCTATCACGGCTGGACGTTCGACCTGAAGGGCAATTGCGTCGAGATGCCGTTCGAGGATTTCGCGCATCCCGAGTTGCGCTACAAAGAGAAGATCAAGATCAAGGCCTATCCTTGCGAGGCGCTCGGCGGCTTCGTCTGGGCCTATATGGGTCCGGCGCCGGTGCCGCTCCTGCCGCGCTGGGACTTGCTGGTGCGCGATGATCTTGATCGCGCGATCGAGATCTATCCGCTGCCGTGCAATTGGGTACAGTGCATGGACAACTCGGCCGATCCCGTGCATTTCGAATTCCTGCACGCGAAGTTCGGCAATTATCAGGAAAAGAAAGCGGGCCGTCCGCCGGCAATGAATCCGGCGCGGCATGTGAAGATCGCTTTCGATACCTTCAAATACGGCTTCTACAAGCGCCGTCTGCTCGAGGGCGAGCCCGAGACCTCCGACGATTGGACAGTCGGCCATCCCGTGCTCTTCCCGCAGATTCTCGCGCAAGGCGCGGCCGAAGCACCGGGCTTTCAGATCCGCGTGCCGGTCGACGACACGCATACCCTGCAGATCATGTACCGCACCACGAAGCGCAAGCCCGGTGCAGCACCGCTGCCAATCAAGGTCACGCAAAAGCGCGTGCTCGACGACAATGGCAAGCTGATCGGCAACACCATCCCGCTGCAGGATTGCATCGCCTGGATCGGCCAGGGCCCGATCTCCGATCGCACGCGCGAGCATCTCGCGACCAGCGATCGCGGCGTCGCGCTCTATCACAAGATGCTGTTCGAGCAGTGCGAACGCGTCGAGCAAGGGCTCGAACCAATGGGAGTCGTTCGCGATCGCGCCGAGAACGAACCGATGATCGAGATCAAGCGCGAAAGCGCGACGCTGAAGGCGTTCGACTCGAGATACGAGAACAACTTCCAGGCGATCCAGAAGGAGCCGGCCCCCGCGAAATAAGTGGGGCCGCGAAATAGGCGGCGCTACAGCTTCGTGCCGTAGTCGCGTTCCGCCGCTTCCGGCGAGACATAGCCGCGCGCGACGTCGCGCTCGATCGCTTGGCGCGCGCGCCCCAAGGGCGGGCCCCATCCGCCGCCGCCGCCGGTCTCCAACACGACGACGTCGCCGGCTTTGAGCGGATAATTTCGCACTTTCGAGATGATCTCGCTGCCGCCCACGGCCTTATAAACCGTGACGCAGCCGGGCTGACCCGCCGCGCCGCCCTGCACGCCCCAAGGCGGGTCGCGCGTGCGATCGACATTCGTGGTCAGCAGGCAGGGATGGGTGATCATGTACTTCTTGCGGAAGCCGAGCCCGCCGCGGAACTTGCCCGCGCCGCCTGAATCCGGCCGCAACTCCAATGATTCGACGCGGAACGGCAGCAGTGTCTCCTGCAGTTCCATCGGGATGAGCCGCGTGTCGCCATGCGCCATGGTGCGGAACGGCCCGGCGCCGTCATGCCCGTCACCCGCGCCCCAGCCACCATGGCCGCTGTCATGCGCCAGGAAGGCGCGGCCATCCGGCCAAGTGCCGCGCACCATGAAGCCCGAATGCGTGCCGAAATGCGCGCCGGTCGCCTTGTCGGGGACCGCCGATTGCAGCGCGCGGATGATCGCATCGATCACCGTCGGCAGCGGGAAAGGATAACCACCCATCGGCGCATCCGGCCGCGCGCTGATGATCTTGCCTTCCGGCAAAATAAGGTTCAGCGGCCGGTACATGCCTTCATTCGCCGGCTCGCGCGGCATGATGAGATATTTGAAGGCGACGCGCGCCGCCGTCATGCCGCCGCCGAAATAGCCGGAATTGATGTTGCCGGGGCGCTGCTCGGAAATCTCGGTAAAGTCGACGGTCATCTCGTCGCCGGCGATCGTTACCTTCACCTTGATCGGCACCGGATCGTCGGTGATCGTGTCATTGTCGAGACAAGTCTCGGCCTCGTAGACGCCGTCGGGAATGGCGCGGATCGCGGCGCGCGCGGCGGCTTCTGCCTGATCGAGGATGGTCGCGATCGCGGTGTTGAAGGTCGCGAGGCCGTATTTCTCGGCGAGCGCAATGGTGAGATCTCGGCCGAGGAAGCAGCCCGCGAGCTGCGCCGAGATATCGCCCATCAGATCGACCGGAAGCCGCGTGTTGTTCTCGATAATGCGATAGACCTCCTCGATCGGCTCGCCCTTCGACCAGAGCTTGATCGAGCGAAGTTGCAGGCCTTCCATGAAAATGTCGGTGGTGTGGCCGCTCGGCACGCCGCCGATATCGATCCAATGGACATTGATCGCGAAGAAGCCGATCAGCGTCTTGGGCGCGGGCCCGGCATAGATCGGCGTATACATCACCGTGTTGTTGAGATGCTGGCCCTGCACGGCAGCATGATTGCAGACGACGACATCGCCTTCGAAAAGCCGCTCGCGGCCATAGATCTTGAGCCCGTCGCGCACCGCGGTTCCGACCGTGTCGGCGACAAAGGGCGGCATGCCGCCGGTCGATTGCGCGACGAGATGGCCTTCGGTGTTCACGAGGCCAACGGCGAAGTCTTTATATTCGTAGACATAGGGACTGAAAGCGGTGCGCGTGATATTCGCGTCGATCTGATCGGCAATCGAGACGACACCGTAGCGGATCACTTCGAGTGTGATCGGATCGAGCTGGGCGGCGGTTTGCGCAATGGTGTCCATCTCGATCTCTCCTACTTGTCGCCGCAATCGATGCGGATCTCGCCCATCGTTCCGATTTTAAAGCGATCGCCCGGCCAGACCAGCGTCGTCGAGCCATATTCCTCGATCACCGCCGGCCCCGCGCCTTCGAACCCGGCTGGCAACGCGTCGCGCTCATAAACGCTCGTCTCGACCAGACCGCCGGCTTTGCCGAAATAGACCGGCCGCGTGCTCTCGCCGCGGCCCTTGCCGGCGCGGCGCGGCAGACGCGCGATATCCGGCCGGCGCAGCTTGGCGAAGCCCGAGACGAGCAGCGCCTGCAGCTCGGCCGGCGCTTTCGAATCGGCATGACCGTAGCGGCGCTTGTAATCGCGGGTGAAGGCTTCATGGATCGCGGCTGCACTCTTGAGACCGGTGATCGGCACTTTGATGTTGTGGCGCTGGCCGCGAAAGCGCATCTCGGCATAGCGTTCATGGAAAATCTCGCTGGCGTCGAATTCGCGCGTCAGCGCCTCGGCGGCTTCGCGCTCCATCGCCTCGAATTCCTGCTCCAGCGTGGAAACGATCTTGTCGTCGAGCAGGCCGGTGAAGGTCTTGGCGAAATCGATCCGCGCATCGGCGAGAAGCATGCCGATCGCCGAGAAATTCCCCGGCTCGGGCGGGATGATCACCTGCGGGATCGACAGCTCATGCGCCAGCGCCGACGCATGCAGCGGCCCGCCGCCGCCATAACAGAAGAGCGCGAAGTCGCGCGGATCGAGCCCGTGCTCGATCGAGACGCGGCGGATCGCGCCGGCCATGGTGACGGTCGCGATCGCGAGCGCCCCATCGGCCATTTCGATCCCGCCGCGCTCACCGGTATAGCCGAGCGGCGTCGCGACGCGTTCGGCGAGCGCGCGCTTGGCGAGACCGACGTCGAGCGCGAGCTCGCCGCCGAGGAAATGATCGGGATTAAGACGGCCGAGCAAGAGATTTGCATCGGTCACGGTCGGCGCCGCGCCGCCGCGGCCATAGCAGACCGGACCCGGCGTCGAGCCGGCGCTTTGCGGCCCGACATGAACGCGTTTCTGCTCGTCGAGCCAGATGATCGAGCCGCCGCCCGAGCCGACTTCGACAATGTCGATCACCGGCGATTTGATCGGGAAGCCCTTGATATAGCCATTCGCGTAATAGACGGAATTGACCGAGAAACGGCCGCGCTCGACGAGGGCGCATTTCGCCGTCGTGCCGCCCATATCGAAAGCGACCACGTTCGCGATGCCAAGCGCTTCGGCATAAGCGCCCGCGCCGATGCAGCCGCCGATCGGGCCGGACTCGACGAGCGCTATCGGCTGGCGGCAGGTACGCGCGACCGAGAGCAGCCCGCCATTCGAGCCCATCATGAAGAGCGAGCCGTCATAGCCGCGCTCGGTCAGGTCGCTTTCGAGGCGGCGGATATAGGTGTTCACCTGCGGCCCGACATAGGCATTCGCCGCCGCGGTCGAGCAGCGCTCGTATTCGTACCATTCGCCGGTCAGCTCGGTACTGCAGGTGACATAGACACCGGGCAACATGCGCTGCAGCAGCTCCGCCGCGCGCTGCTCATGGCTCGGATCGAGATAGGAGTTCATAAAGAACACCGCGACCGAGTCGACTTTTTGGCGTTTCAACTCCTCGGCAAGCTTCTCGAGCGCGGTCACATCGAGCGGCGTGACGATCTGGCCTTTGGCGTCGAGCCGTTCCGGCACTTCGAAACGCAGCTCGCGCGGGATCAGCGGCTCGTCGCGCTGATAATGCAGATCGAAAGGATCGGGCCGGTTGGCGCGCGCGATCTCGAGCACATCGCGGAAACCGGCCGAGGTGACGAGCGCCGTGCGCGCGCCGCGGCGCTGGATCAGCGAGTTGATGACGAGCGTCGTGCCGTGGTTGAAGAAATTCGCCGATGCCGGATCGATCTGCGCCTTCGCGAAGCAATCGAGGATGCCGTCGACGAAATTGCCATAAGTCGTCGGGCTCTTGGTGTAGACCACTTTCTGGCTGTCGTGATCGAAGGCGACGAGATCGGTAAACGTGCCGCCGATATCGACCGCCACCACATACGCCATCGCAACGCTCCTGCCCCGCCGTGTTTGATATCGACAATACCGCAGAAACCGGTACCGTGAAATTCGCCATGGATTCAGCGTCGCCGACGCCTACCACCACACCCTCGCCGCAGCTTTTCGGCCATCCACGAGGCCTGACCTATCTTTTTTCGACCGAGATGTGGGAGCGGTTTTCCTATTACGGGATGCGCTCGCTGCTCGTCCTCTACATGGTGAGATATCTGCTCAATCCCGGCACCGTCGATGGCGTCGTCGGCTTTGCGACGCTGCGCGGCGCGCTGGAAGGCGTCTTCGGGCGGCTCGATATCCAACCCCTCGCCTCGCAGATCTACGGCCTTTACACCGCTTTGGTTTACCTGACGCCGATCCTCGGCGGGTATCTTGCCGATCGCTGGCTCGGTCAGCGGCGCACAGTGATCATCGGCGCGGTGCTGATGGCGCTCGGCCACTTCATGATGGCTTTCGAATCGCTTTTCCTCTTCGCGTTATTGGCATTGATCCTCGGCAACGGCGCGTTCAAACCGAACATCTCGACGCAAGTCGGGCGACTCTACGCGCCCGGCGATCAGCGCCGCGATCGCGCCTATTCGGTCTTCTATGTCGGCATCAATCTCGGCGCGTTCTTTTCGCCGCTGGTCTGCGGCACGCTCGGCGAAGAGATCGGCTGGAGCTACGGTTTTGGCGCAGCAGGTGTCGGCATGCTGATCGCACTGAGCATCTATTTCGTCGCGCTGCGCATCCTGCCGCCGGACGAGCCGCGACTCGCTTCTGCTCACAAAGCACGGCCGCGCCTCAATCCCGAGGAGCGCCGTGGCGTGATCGCGCTCCTGCTGCTGTTTCTGCCGGTGACCTTGTTCTGGGCCGGTTACGAGCAGCAGGGCAATACGATCGCGCTCTGGGCCGACAGCTTCACCGACCGCGCGATCGATCTCGGCTTCTGGCAGGGGACCATCCCGACCACCTGGTTCCAATCCTTCAACCCGTTCATGATCTTCGCCTTCACACCCTTCGTCGTCGCACTGTGGCGGCGGCAGGCGGCGCGCGGCGCCGAGCCGACGACGGTGACGAAAATCGCGATCGGTTGTCTCGGCGTGGCGCTCGCCAATCTCGTCATGGCCTATGCTGCCTGGCATACCGGCGAAGACGGCAAAGCGAGCTGGCTCTGGCTCTTCGCCTATTTCGTCGTGATCACCCTCGGCGAGCTTTATCTCTCGCCGACCAGCCTGTCGCTGGTCACCAAGATCGCGCCGGCCTCAATCGTCTCGCTGATGATGGGCGTGTGGCTGGCGACAAGCTTTGCCGGCAATTTCCTCGCCGGCTGGCTCGGCTCTTATTGGAGCGCGGTGGCGAAGCCCGATTTCTTCCTGATGATCGCAGGCACCGGCGCCGTCGCGGCGATCCTTGTCTGGCTGATCGGCCGGCCGCTCGGCATCAAGCGCTAGCTCAGCGGCCCGAGAGGATCTTTACCGCCTCCTTCAGGCCGTCCTGACCTTCGGGATGGTCGCGATGCCATTGGATGGTGAAGTTGTGGAATTGGATGCCGCGCGCTTTCGCCGCCGCGATCTCGGGCGCGAGCTGCGATTCGGGATAGGTGTAGAGATCGCTGTTGGCGTATTTCCAGACCAGCTTCTGGCCTTCCGGCGTCTCGAGAAAGGTGACGAAGAGGATAGCCGCATTGGGCGCCGCCGCGTTCTTCGGGATCGAGAAATAATAAAAGCGCAGCGCCGCGAAATCCTCGGGGATCACATGCGCGATCGGCGCGCCCTTCCGCACGAACTCCACATATTCGCGGCCGGTGCAATCCATCGCGAAGCCGATGAATTCGCCCGAGGCGACGCGCTCGAGATCGGAGCAGCGGATCAGCCCGCCGAGCTGCGGCGAAAGCTCGCGCGCGAAATCGACGCCTTTCTGTCCCCAGACATCGGAACCGGTCAGCAGCTCCCATGAGCCGGCATAAGGGGTCGAGGCGATCTTGCCCTTCCATTCCGGCTTCAAGAGATCGGTCAGCTTGGTCGGCTTCTCCGGCGCGAGCTTCGTGTTGTAGACGATGCCACCGGGCATCGTGGTGAAGATGCGGATCGCGCGGCCCTCGGCCTCGACCGAGGATGGATCGATCCGTCCTGGCAGCAGCGAGACCCAATCGATCGGCATCGATACGTTCTTCGCCGCGAGGTCCGATGCGTGCTGGTCGGAGCCGATGACCGCATCGGTTGGCGACGGGCTGCCGGCCGCGTTCGCGAGCACGACCTGGTTCACGATCTCCGGCAGCGACGGGCCCGGCGTGAAGCGGATGGTGATGTTAGTGCCGTAGGTTTGGTTCATCGCCCCAGCGATGATTCTGAGCGCATCGCCGCCGCCCAGAATGCCGCCGCCCCATTCGAGGTTGAGCTTCGGCTCTTTCTTCGCCGCTTCGATGATCTTGGCGAGCGCAGGGCTCGGCGGCTCGGCGGCGCACACCGTGCTGCAGGCAAAGACCAGCACCGCGCCGGCCAGCGCCCAACGATGCAAATAATTCACGATGCGACGACCGGCGATTTATCGGCGTCGGAGAAATTCTTGCCGGCGTCGAAGCGGACGACATCGTTCCGCCCCACATCGCGCACGATGCCGTGCGGATCACGGCCGGCTTTCACCGCGGCAATCGAATCGAACGCCACTTTGCGCCACATCACCACGCCGCGATCGGACGTGCCGAGGCTTTCCTTGGTGCGATCGTGGATCGGGCCTTGGCTTTCCTGCGCAGCGCGATCCTGGTCGCCCGAGGCGAGGCACCACCACCCGTCCTCGACACGTTCATAAACGCCTGGCGTATTGTGCTGCAGGCCGCGGCATTCGCGCGTATAGGGGCCTTGCGGCTTGAAGCGACTCTCGACGAAGAAGGTCGTCGTCGTCACATCGTCGGTTGGCACGCGGATATGGAAGAAGTCGCTCGGGATGCTGCCGGCACGCGCGTTATGCCGCCGCGTCGAGGACGGGAAGATGTCATGCACGATGTTGCGAGCGCCGCCCGGATATTTCGACGCCGTGCGGAAGCCGTACCAGGTCGGGGTGTATTCGATCTCCGGCCGCTTCAACGCGATCGACGGATAGACCGAGGCATGCAGCGCCATGCTGTGATAGGGGTCCATGCCGTTCTCGGCGCGCTGGGCCCAGTTGCAGTGATCATCGCTGGCCCAAATGGCGCGGTCGCAATCATCGAGCGCCAACAGATCGTAGCGCGGCAGGATCGGCGCCGGCGTCGGGCCGATATAAGCAAAGACCAAGCCAGCGGCGATTTGGATTTGCGCCGCCCGTTGTTTCACCTCTTCACACAAGCGGCTGCCCGGCGGCTCGGCCGGCATTTCGAGGCATTGCCCATCGGCGCCATAGAGCCAGCCGTGATAGCAGCAACGAATGCCCTTTTCTTCGACGCGGCCGAATTCGAGCGAGGCGCGGCGATGGGCGCAGATGTGATCGAGCATGCCGATCTTGCCCTTGCCGTCGCGGAACAGGACGAAGGTCTCGCCCAGCAGCCGGATCATGATCGGCTTGTTCTCGAGCTTCTCCTCGAACCAGACCGGCCACCAATAGCGGCGCAGCATCTCGCCGCCGGGCGTGCCGGGGCCAACGCGCGTCAGCGTCTCGTTTTCTTCAGGGGTCATTGCTTCGCTCTCGCCAAATCGTCCGACGATCAAGTTTACGGCAAGCCGATGCAAGCGTCCACCACGCAACCAAGCTGCCGCGCTGTCGTTGTCTCACACGCGACGAACACACCATGTGACGGAGTTTTAAAATGGTAGCGACAGTCCAGCCGACCTCGGCGACAGAAGAGACGACCCGGCTCATCTCCTCGGAGAAAGTGACCGGCAGCAAGGTCGAGAATACGAAAGGCGACAACCTCGGCCATATCGAAGAGATCATGATCGACAAGATCAGTGGCCGCGTCGGCTATGCGGTGCTCAATTACGGCAGCTTCCTCGGCATGGGCGGCAAGCTCTTCGCGCTGCCTTGGGACATCCTCAAATACGACACGCGTCGCAGCGCCTACGTTATCGGCATTCCGGAAGAGCGGCTGAAGAACGCACCGAGCTTCGACAGCGGCACCTGGCCGGATATGGGCGATCCCGCCTGGGGCAAGGCGATCCACGATTATTACGGCTCACCCGCCGACTGGTATCTCTGATCGAAATGGGAAAGCGCCGCGTCAGCGGCGCTTTTCTCTCAGCCCAGCTTCAGCCGCTCTTCGGCCATGCGCTGCATCACGCCCGGCCGGCCGATGCGATTGGATTGCTCGATCAATGCCTGTACGTAAGGCCCCGCGGCGACCGGCTCGTATTTAGCCGGGTTGCCGGGGCTCTGGCAGGTCGGCAGGCATTCGATGATCGTCGCCGCTTGCGGGTTGAAAAAGAGCGGCAGCGAGACGCGCGCTTTCGCGCCGGTGTTGAAATTCGAGGCGCGATGGAGGCTGGAGACGTAATAGCCGTTGCTCCAGCGCGCGAAGAGGTCGGCGATATTGACGACGAAGGCGCCGGGGATCGGCGGCAGGTCGATCCAATTGCCCGATGAATCGCGCACTTCGAGCCCGCCGAGTTCGTCCTGCGACAACAGGCTGAAGCTGCCGTAATCGGTATGGGGCGAGATGCCCCATTGTGTGCGCCCGGCCGTCGCCGGATCGACCGGTGGATAGTAATTGTAGGTCAGCGAGCCCGAGGGGAAGCGATGCGATGCATCGAAATAATCCTCCGGCAGATCGAGACTGAGCGCGAGCGCGCGGCAAAGCTGTTGTGCGACGCGGATACGCTTCACAAGATGCGTTTCGAGGAATTCGCGAAAACCGGGCATCAACGCCGGGTCGACCCACTGCCCGCGGCCGATGATGCGGTTGGGGTGATCCTCGACCTCCCCCGGCAGCAGTGGCCGCGGCAGGCTGTAGGTCTCTTTCTGGTCGGTCTCCTTGTCGGGATTGGCGCTCGGATTCTTGCCGCCGACCGGTGTGTAGTTGCAGGCCGCCTTCACCTCGCGCGGCAATTCGAAGAACAGCCGGCCCCAATCATGCGCAAGCGCAATCTCGGCTTCGGAGATGCCGTGCTGCGCGAGATAGAAGAAGCCGGTATCGATGCAAGTATCGTGGAGCGCGCGGGCAACGCGTTTACGCTCGTCGAGCGAGCCGCCCTCGGTGTAAGCCGAGAAATCGATGATCGGGACGGTCTTGCCCGGCTGCCGCTTCTCGCCGATCGACTGCACGCGCTCACTATTATCGAAATCGGCGTAGAGCTTGACCTCGTCATCCTTGACCGTCTGCATGGCGCCGTTTCCTCGCGTATCGGGCCTTTCCGGCTCTGATGCGGCCATTATACTCGCACCCGCCGCTGATCGCGTGGAAGAAATGGGCGGCGGGCGCGGGGGGCGAAAACAAGAAATCATGGCAAATTACGACACCATCATCGTCGGCGCCGGCTCGGCCGGTTGCGTGCTGGCGGCGCGGCTCGGCGAAGACAGCGCACACCGCATCCTCGTGCTCGAAGCGGGCGGCGAAGACAAGCACTGGCTGATCCATCTGCCGCTGGGCGTCGGCAAGGTCTGGAACAATCCGCGCTGGAATTGGAATTATCTGAGCGAGCCCGAACCTCATCTCGACAATCGCCGCATCGAGCATCCGCGCGGGAAAGTGGTCGGCGGCTCGTCCTCGATCAACATCATGGCTTATGTCCGCTGTCACCGGATCGATTACGACCGGCTGCCGCAAATGGGGTTGAAGGGCTGGTCCTTCGCCGACGTGCTGCCCTATTTCAAACGCGCCGAGAGCTACGAGGAAGGCGGCAATCTCTATCGCGGCGATTCCGGCCCGCTGAAGACGCGCAAGAATCTGATAGCGGACCCGATCTGGGACGCCTTCGCCGCATCGGCCTCGGAGCTCGGCTATGGCGAGGTCGACGATTTCAACGCCGCCGAGCAGCAAGGCTTCAGCCGCTTGCAGCACACGATCGGCAACGGCCGACGCTCCAGCGCCGCCGTCGCCTATCTCCGGCCGGCGATGCAGCGCGGCAATATCGATCTCATTACCGGCGCGCATGCGACGCGCGTGCTGTTCGATGGGCCGCGCGCCACCGGCATCGAATACATAAAGGACGGGCAGAAGCACGAGGCGCATGCCGATAGCGAGGTGATCCTCGCCGGCGGCGCATTCAACTCGCCACAACTATTATTGCTCTCGGGCATCGGACCGGCCGACGAGCTGCACACAAATCGGCATCGCGCCGCGCGTCGATCTCAAAGGCGTCGGCAAGAACATGTCGAACCACCCGGTCGCCTCGACGCAATGGATCCGCGCCAAAGGCCAGGGCACTTTTCACAAAGGGCTGCGCATGGACCGGCTCGCGGTCAGTCTCGCGCAGTATTTCATGCTCGGCACCGGCTTTGCGACGCGCGTGCCGGCGATGGGCACCGCTTTCACCAAGAGCGAGCCCGGGCTCGACGCGCCCGATCTGCAATTCTATTGCGGCGGCGGCGGTTTCCGCGCGCACGAATGGTTCCCGGTCGTGAAGCCGCCGGAACCCGACGTCTTTGGCCTCACCTATTGCCATTTGCGGCCGGAGAGCCGCGGCGAGGTCAAGCTCGGCTCGGCCGATCCGCTGGCGCCGATCAAGATCTACAATAATTTCTTCGCCACCGAATATGACCGCCGCGCGATGCGCGTCGGCATGAAATTCGCGCTGCATACGGTGGAAGCGACCAAAGCCTTTGCCGGCTTCGCGCGCAACCGCGTCTTTCCCGGTCCGGATGTCAAAAGCGATGCGGAGATCGACGCGTTCCTGCGCGCCAACACGGCGACGATCCATCACCCTGCCGGCACCTGCAAGATCGGCATCGATTCGATGGCGGTCGTCGATCCGGATTTTCGCGTCCGCGGCACCGAGCGGTTGCGCGTCGTCGATGCGTCGATCATCCCCGATCCGATCGGCGGCAATCTCAACGCGCCCGTGATCATGATCGCCGAGAAAGCGTCGGATGTGATCCGCGGCCGGCCGGCGCTACCGCCGGCCGACATTTAGTTAAGAAAGCAAGTTGGAGGGCTCGTGAGCAGGAGAAGGAAAGGAGACGGTTGGTGGAATGGAAACTATGCCTACGTCCGACGCCGGGTAAAAGAGACCGGCTACGAACCTACCGAAGTTGTTACAGAGACAAAGCTTACTGACGCGGAACTCGCGGAGCATAAATTTAATCAATATGCGCGCCTGTGCGCGACTTGCAATTCGCTATTTCGAGACTGGGCACTCCCGTCACTCGAAATTCTAGAGAATTTTGCGCAACCCCTTGGGCTGATATATGCGATAGAGAGCTCGGCCATTTACAAATCTGCGTACGCCGAGCGAGCAAAACGATACCCAACTTCAATTCGTGTCAAACCCGGATTTACGAAGCAGAAGACGACAAGACGAGCGACGCCCCAGACGTCTGATCTTTATTTTGGTAACCCTACGCACAAATTCGGAACTGCCGGGCGTATAAAGCGACGCCTCTCGTATTGCCTGAAGTTGTATACTGAGCACGTGTTGGCTGTTAGTGAAGCAGAACAACTGCTGGCCAACCTCATCGAAGCGGCAGGAGGCCGCTTACTAGAAAAAGGTGACTACGAATTTCCTGACGGCTCAGTTCTATTTACTTGAGGAATTTCGGGGAACCACTGACCTACAGCGTCTCGAAGCGCTCTCCGGCGGTCTTCTGCATCACCGGCCGCGAGATTGCCGCCTTCCGTGTAGGCGGCAAGGTAGATCACTGGCAAGGTCTTAAGGCAAGCGGCGCGGCTTGGTCAGCGCGCAGCCGCTCGCGATTGTCGAAATCGGCATAGAGGATTACGTCGTGTCCTTGAGGGTCTTGGTCATCGTCGCCTCCTTACGTCTTCGCCGGCACCGCCACCCCGCCGCCTTCGAGCCATTCGGCATCGACGTTGATCGTCGGATCGACCGTCAGTCGCGCGCGGTCGTAAGGCCGCCGGGCGAACCACGCGCAAGCGAGACCGATCACGATGATCGGCAGCGAGACGAGGCCGAGCGTGTAGCGCAGCCCGTCATCGCCGTGGAAGACGAAATCGGTCGAGAGACCGAACAGCAGCGGGCCGACGCCGTAGGACAACATCGAGCTGCACACGCCCCAAGCGGCAACCGAGCGCGCGCGCAGATGCACCGGGAACATCTCTTGCATCACGTTGCCGTATTGCATGAAGCCGATGCCATCGGCGAAGGTGAAGACAAACACCCAAACCAGCGACATTGTGATGCTGGTCGAGAACAGGATGCCGAGCGCGCACACGATCCAGCAGCAGAACATGATGAAGAGGTTGAGCACCTTGCCGCCACGGGCGCCGCGCTTCATCAGCCGGTCGGCGATGAAGCCGCCGACCACCGCGCCGGTGACGCCGGCGATGGTCGTGGTCCAGCCGACCTGAATGCCGGCCTGGACCGGCGGCATGTGGAAGACGCGGATGAAATAACTGGGCAGCCAGGCGAACCAGCCAATCGCCAGGATGCCAAGGCAGGTATAGCCGCCGATCACCAGCCAAAACGCCGCCCAGTGCTCGCGTATATGCGCCCAGAAACCGACCTCGCCCGCCGCGCCCGCTGCCTTACGCAGGCTGTCGATGCGCGGCGGCTCGCGGATCGTGGTCGTCAACAGCGCGAGCAGCAGCGTGATACCGCCGACGGCGATGAACGCCGCATGCCAAAGCGAGGTCGAGCCGACCAGCGGCAGATCGACCGTGTCGACGCCGCGGAAGGTCGCCAGCACCGCGCCGCCGATCAAATAGGAGAGGCCGATGCCGCCGAAGCCGCCGATGCCGTAAACGCCAACCGCGGTGCCGCGCTTGTCCTTGCGGAAATAGTCGGAGATCAGCGAGAACGCGACCGGCGCCAGCGCCGCTTCGCCAAGGCCGAGGCCCATGCGTGTGAGCATCGAGCTCGGTGAAGGTGGTGGTGAAGCCCGACGCGACGGTGCTGCATCCCCAGATGGTGATACCGAACACCAGCACATTCTTGCGGCTGTGCCGATCGGCATACCAGCCGAAGGGAATGGCGAAGAGGCCGTTGAGCAGCGAGAAGGAATAGCCGTTGAGCAAGCCCATCTGGCTGTCGTTGATGCCGAGATCCTTGCGCACCGGCGCGACCAGAAGCGTCAGGATGTTCCGGTCGACGAAATACATGAAATAGAGCAACAGCAGAACGATGAGCGCGTACCACGCCGCGCCTGCTGCCGGATATTGCGCCGTATCGTCGGCGCTTGCCCGATAAGCCATCTCCAACCCCCTGCGCTTTATATCGCTCGCGGGCCAGCGCCCGCGGCTCTTCAGCGCAGAGTGTGCGGCGCAGGGCCGCCGCGGGTCAATGATTATGGCGTCGTCGCCGGCACGCGGCGGTGATGCGTTGCCTGCTCGTAAGCATAGGCGAAGCGCAACATCTCGGAATCGGCATAAGGCCGGCCGAGGAAGGTGATGCCGGTCGGCAAGCCACCCGGCGTGAAGGCTGCCGGCACAACCACCGAGGGTACGATCTCGAGATAAGTGTTGAGATGGGATGCGCCTTTCTGCTCGGTGAAGGGCGGGTTCACGCCTTCCGCGATCAGCGTCGGCAGGTGCTCGACTGCTTTATGCACGATTGCATCGAGCCGGTTGTCGGCCATCGTCTTCAACATGTTGATGAGCAGCAGATCGCGCGCTTTGTAAGAGCCGAGCTGACGCTCGGTCACGGCAGGACCGGGCGGCTGCACACGCGTCCAACGCTCCTTGGTCGGCGGCAGCAATTGATTGAAGAGCGGCGAGGCCATCGCCTCTTCGCGCGAGCGGAAGGGCGGATTGGGGCTGCCGGCGAAATAGAGCTTGATTGCCTCCTCGCCCTCCGGGGTACCGAAAGCGCGCTTCGCGAGCAGCGGCTTGAGATCGGCGATGACGACGGGATCGACGATGACCGCGCCGCAATCCTTGAGCTCGGCGATCGCCCGATCGAAGAGCGTCGTCGTGAGGATAAAATCCTCGGCATTCGGATCGCTGTTGAGGCCCATCGGCTCGCGCAGAATACCGATGCGCGCGCCGCGCAGCGCGTCCTTGTCGAGCAGCGCGGCGTAGCTTTTGGGCGCGCGGCCGATGCCGTGTGCGGTGACCGGATCCTCGGGATCGTAGCCGACCATTGCATCCAACACCTTGGCGAGATCGGTAACCGTGCGCGCCATCGGGCCCAGCGAGCCATTGGTTGTCGGCCAGCCGCCATAAACACCGCCGCGGCTGACGAGACCGGTGCTCGGCCGCATGCCGGTGATCGCTGTCCAGATCGCCGGGCGGCGGATCGAGGCAAGTCCCTCCTGCCCCACCGCAACCATCGCGAAATTCGCCGAGACGCAGGTCGCCGGGCCGCCGGACGAGCCGCCGACGGTGCGTTCGAGATCGTAGGGATTGCGCGTCGAGCCGAAGAGCGAGCCATGCGTGTCGCCGGCGCCGAGCTCGCCGAGCGTGCCTTTGCCGATGAAGATCGCGCCGGCTGCTCTCATCTTCGCGGCGACGAAGCAATCGCGCTCCGGCCGATGATCCTTGAACAGCACCGAGCCGAGCGTCGTCGGCATCTCCTTCACATCGGCCTGATCTTTGACGACGACGGGAATGCCATGCAGTGGCCCGACCGGGCCCGAAGCGCGCAATACCGCGTCGAGCCGGTCGGCCTCGTCGAGCGCGCGCGGATTGAGCGAGATCAGCGCGTTGATCTTGGGGCCGCCGCGGTCGTAGCGCTCGATGCGGTCGAGATAAGCCTCGACCAGTTTCCGCGCTGTGAGCGCGCCCGCGCGATAAGCGGCGTGGATGTCGGCGATCGTCGCTTCGAGCAGCGTGAAATCCTTCAGCCATGCCGGTTCTCCCTCAATTTCGGATGCCGCGGCCTTTTGGCAGCATCAGTCCGACGGTGATGACGAAGATCGATAATGCCACGAGAATGACGAAAATCACATGCAGCGCGTGATCGAAGGCAGAGATGATCGCCGTGGCAGATTCAAGCGGCAGCGCCGCGCGGCCGGCGGGCGTCATGATCTTCGTGGCAAGATCCTCGCCACCCTTGAGAAACGGCGACAACGAAGCGTTGAGCACGCCGCCGAAAGCAGCCGCGCCCATCGCCTGGCCGAGGATGCGGCTGAACATCAGCGCGGAGGTCGCGATGCCGCGCTGGTTCCACGCGCTCTCCGACTGCACCGCGACGAGATAGGTGTTGTTGTTCATGCCGATGCCGAGACCCATCAGCAAGCAGCTCGCCATCACCCAAGCGACACCGCTCTGTGCATCGAGCAGCGACATCATGATGCTGCCGACGATATAGATCGCCGCCCCCGCGCTAGCCGTGGCGCGATAGGACACGCGCAGCATGAACTGGCCCGCGGTCAATGCGCCGACCGGACCCGAGGCCGACATCGCCATGATGATGAAGCCCGAGACCGTCGCCGAATCGCCGATCACGCCCTGGATATAGACCGGCAGATAGGCGGCGATGCCCATGGTCGTCGCGCCGAGCGCCAGCGAGACGATATTGCCGCTGCTGGCGACGCGATCCTGCCAGAGCGACATCGGCCAGATCGGCTCGGCCACACTGCGCTCGTACAGCGCGAACAGGGCGAGGATGACGAGCGCGGCGATGCCAAGCGCGATGGCCAGCAGCGGTCCGAGCGAGGAGGCTTGCGCCAGCGCGAACATCAGCGTCCCGGTGCCGATGCAGATCAGCACCGCCCCGCCCCAATCGATACGGTGACGGCGCTTCTCGATGCGCTCCCGAAAGCACCAGATCAGGATCGCGCCGGCGATCATCGCGATCGGCACGTTGATCCAGAAGATCATCGGCCAGGCCCAATGCGTGGCGATGAAGGCGCCGACCATCGGTCCGACCAACGCGGCGGCGATGAAAACGCTGGAGACGATGCCCTGCATCCGCGCGCGCTCTTCGCCGTGGAAAATATCGCCGATCAGCGTTCGCCCGACCGGCACCAAGGCGCCGGCGCCGAGGCCCTGCAACACGCGGAAACACACCAGCGATAACATGCTCCAGGCGAAGCCGCAGAGGATCGAGCCGAGGATAAAGAGGCCAACGCCAATCAGGAGGATCGGCTTGCGGCCGTAGAGGTCGGAGAGCCGGCCATAAATCGGGATGGTCACCACCTGGGTCAGGAGATAGGAGGTGAACACCCAGCCGAGCAGATCGAAGCCGCCGAGCGTGGCGACGATGGTGGGCATCGCCGTCGCGACGATCGTGCTCTCGATCGCGGTAATGAAGACGGAAGCCAGCGCCGCGATGAAGATCAGGATGCGGTTCTGCGTGCCGGCGGCCCCAGCCTCACCTCTTCGTTGTTCCGCAATCTCCGCCAGCATCAATTCTTCCGCAGCGATAAGCGAGGCCGACGCATAGCGCGAATGGGGCGGGCTTTCACGCGGATATTTTTCAGCCCTGGCTCTCGCCGCCAAAGGTTGCGTCGGACGGCTGCCCGTGACTAGCTTCAGGCATGAGAGTGGCGTGCCAGACCGCATGCGTTACCAGGGAGGCGATCGTCGCGATGGAGGGCATCAGCCGCGAAATTCCGGTGCTGATCGCGGGCGGCGGCCCCGTCGGGCTGATGCTGGCGGCGGAGCTCGGCTGGCGCGGCATCCCGAACCTGCTCGTCGAGCGCGACCAGCCGGAAGAGCGGCTGAAATTCTCGCGCCTCTTGGTGATCAGCGTCCGAACGATGGAGCTGTTGCGCCGGCTCGGCGCATCCGATCGCGTGCGCAATTGGGGATTTCCGTCCGATCACCCGCTCGACAATGTCTTCGTCACCAGCCTCGCCGGCTATGAGCTCGGTCGCTTCAAGATGTATTCGCTCGGCGAGGCGAAGGACGATCCCTTCAGCCCCGAGCATCAATGGCACTGCCCGCAGGTCGTCTTCGATCCGATCCTGCAGGAAGTCGCTGCTTCCTACGCCGCGACCGAGATCCGCTATCGCAGCGATCTGATCGCGATCGAGCAGGATGAGCAGCGCGTCATCGCGACCGTCAGGAATGCCGATGGGACGCGCGAGCGCATCGCCGCGCAATATCTGATCGGCTGCGACGGTTTCGGGGGCAGCACGCGCAAGCTCGCCGGCATCGGCACGCATGGCACGCCGTTCATCGACCACTCGCTGAATATCGAGTTCCGCGTCGACAACATGGCGCAGTATCACGATAAGGGCACGGCCGGCCGCTACATCTGCATGGATGCCGAAGGCACCTGGGGTACCTGCATGGTCGTTGACGGCAAGGGTCTCTGGCGCATCCTCATGTATGGCGATACCGAATCGCTGACACCGAGCGAGGTCGAGCGCGTGATCCGCCGCCTCGCCGGCCGCGATTTCCCCTTCGAGGTCGTCTCCTGCGTGCCATGGAGCCGGCGCGCCCTCATCGCCGATCGCTTCCGCCGCGGCCGCGTCTTCCTTGCCGGCGACGCCGCGCATGTCCATCCGCCGAATGGCGGCTTCGGCATGAATACCGGCATCGGCGACGCTGCCGATCTTGGCTGGAAGCTCGAAGCGGTGATCCGCGGCTGGGCCGATCCGGCGCTGCTCGACAGCTACGAGAGCGAACGCATCCCGGTTTGCGAACGCGTCATCGAAGAGGCGATGAAGGAACTGCGCCGTCTCAAAGGCAATATCGACCTGACCGACATCGCTGCGCCGACGCCGGCCGGCGACGCGCTGCGCCAGCGCGTGCGCGAGCGGCTGGATCGCGAATTCAGCGGCAGCCGCGTTTGGCATCGCTGGGGCATTCATCTCGGCGCGATTTATGAGGGCTCGCCAATCACCGTGCCGGACGGGACACCCCGCCCCACAGACGACACTTATGACTACACGCCGACGACGCGGCCAGGCTCGCGTGCGCCGCATCTCTGGCTCCGGCCGGGTGTCTCGATCCTCGATCTCTTCGGCCGCAACCATATGTTGCTGCGCTTCGGCGAAAGCGCACCGGATGCCGCGCCGCTGCGCGACGCCGCGCTCAGCCGCGGCATGCCGCTCGATATCCACACCATCGAGAATGACCACGCGGCGCGGCTCTACGAGCGCAAGCTGGTGCTGGTGCGGCCCGACGGCTATGTCGCCTGGCGCGGCGACGCGATGCCGACGCAGCCGCTCGCCGTCATCGACCGAATCCGTGGCGCGGAAGCGTCGTAACACGCCAACCAAAGGGAGAGACGATATGGCGGAAACACAAAAGCCCTTCGACCAGATCATGGCCGGGCTGCTGCACGAAGAGCTCTATATCGCGGTGACCGAACCGCTCGGCGGGCCCGGCCTCGCCGAGCATCTCGAGGCGCATATCCACGGCCAGATCGAGATGGAGCGCAAGCATATCCTCTTCGGTGCAGGCCCGCTGCAGGATGAAGGCAAGGACAAGCCGACGCGCGGCATGTTCATCATCCGCGCCAAATCCTTCGAGGACGCGCGGCAGATTCTCGACGGTGACGTGTTCCACAAGAAGGGCTTGCGCAAATACAAGCTCTATCGCTGGAACCTCAATGAAGGCTCGATCAACGTCACGATCAACTATTCTGATCAGACCGCGAAGATCGACTAGAGCCGCAGGAGTTTCGCGACGTTCCGGTAGAGGATCTTCTCTTTATCGTGCGGCGATAGCGGCGCGCTGTCGATGAAGGCGCGCGCCTCTTTGTTCGAAGCGTAGGGCCAGTCGACGGCGAAGATGATGCGATCGGTGCTCATCTCCATCGCCGTGCAGAGCAGCGCCGGATGCGAGAAATTGCCGCTCGTCGTGATGTAGAAATGCTCGCGGAAGTAATCGCGGAATTTCCGCTTGAGGCCCTTGTCGCGCGATAGCGCCATGTCGCAGCGCCAGAGCAGGAAGGGCAGCCCCTCGCCCATATGGCCGAGGATAAGACGCAGCTTGGGATACGCGTCGAATAGGCCACAGATGGACAAGCGGATCGCGTGCGCCGCGGTCTCGAAGGTGAAGCCGAGGCCGGCGCCGTCCATCGTCGGATAGCCTTTGAAATAGGCATCGACCACCGCGCGGTGCGGCGGCCCGGGATGAATGTAGATCGGCACATCAAGCGCGGCGGCCCGCTCATAAATGCACCAGAAGCGCTTCTCGTCGGTGAAGGCGCCATGCGTCAAGCCATAGATCATCGCGCCTTTGAAGCCGAGCTTCGTCACCGCGCGCTCCAACTCCGCCGCGGCGGCTTCGGGATCGGGCGTCGGTAGCGTCGCGAAACCGGCAAAGCGATGGGGATGCGCGCAGATCGCGCGATAAAGCGTGTCATTGGCTTCACGGGCGAGCGCGACCGCTTGATCGGGTGGAAAGTTCTGTGCCGCCGGCGGGGCGTGGGCGATCACCTGCAGATCGATGCCTGCTTCGTCCATCTCCTTGAGCCGTTGTTCGCCGAGATCGCCCAGCCCCTGAACCCAACGCGGCTTGGTCTTGATATCGACGCCGACGGTCTCTTCCGTCTGGAGCTTCGGTATCCAGAAATGCTCTTCGATCGCGACGGTCTTGGTCACATCAGGACTGCGTCAGCTCGACATAGAAGCGCCAGAGCGCCGCGGCACGGCCGCTCGGCTTGTTGCCGCTGAGACCTTCGTTGCGACCCTTGCCGGCCTTCGCCATCTCGCGGAACACCTCTTGGTCTTCCGCCAGAATCGGCTGCGGATTGCCGAGCAACTGCGCGCGATAATTCATCTCCGCGAGACTGTTCAGCGTGATTGCTTCGAGCGCCGCTTCCTCGACGCTGCGCCCGACGCTGGTGATGCCATGGCCGCGCATCAAACAGACTTTCGAATCGCCCATCGCCTGGATGAGATCGTCGCCGAGCTTGGGATTGCTGATCAGGATGCTGCGCGGATAAGTCGGCACGCCGGCGAGCGCCATTTGCGCGCCCGACGGATCGAAAGCGCCGTAGAGCGGCAGTAGCGGCTTGTCGCAAATCGTGAACAGCACGACGGTCGGCGGATGGACATGCACGACCGATTGGATATCCGGCCGTTTGCGATAGACCGCTGTGTGGATGAACACCTCGATCGGCGCTTCGAGACCGGCTTCGGCGCCTTGCGTCAGCTTGCCGTCGATCCCGACCTCGACCACCTGATCTGCTGTCGTGTAGCGCACGCCGAGTTCGCCCGGCCCTCGCGCGCGAATGAGAACGCGATCGGTGCCCGGAATGCGGGAGCTGATATGACCGGTCGCGGCGTCGGCGAGACCGAGTTTGCCCAGCACCCGGCAGGCTTGCGCGACACGTTCGCGGATTTGATCGGCTTCGCTCATCTTGCGCTCCTCATTTGCTGGCGGAATGTTCTTGGTCGCGATATCCGCGACCTGATCGCGGATCGGAATCTGGTCTTCGGCCTGGAGATTGGAATAGGGCGTGCCGGGCGGCGGCACTTCGCTCGGATTACCCGGCGGCACATCGAGACGCCTGCTGTTGCGCAGCACTTTGCCCCATTCCGATTGCCCGGCTTTCGAGAGCAGCCAATTGATATAGACCCTGGCGGCATTGGGATGCGGCGCCTTTTCCATCAGCGACACCGTGCCGAAACCGGTATCGCCCGACAGCGCTTTGACGTCGCCGTTGAACGGCTTGATGTTCTGGCCGAGGCCCTGCGCCTGGAACTGACCGATCTCGTCGACCGGCGCCGCCATGCCGATCGGGGTAGCGCCGCGCACCACGCCTTCTGCTTCCTGGCGGCGATTGGCGATGAAGACGATCTTCTGCGACGAAAACAGTTTCTGCAGGAATTCGGCGCCGAAATTCTTCAAGAACACCTGACCCGTCAACAGGCCCTGCCCCGGCAGCCGCGGATCGTCCCACACGATCTTGCCGCCGAATTGCGGCTTCATCAGATCCGAGAAGGATTTGAGATCGTCATGCGAGACGACATCCCAATTGACCATCGCCAACGGGCTGAAAGTGTAATCGAAGGCTAAGGTGTATTTCTTCTCCTTGTCCATCCAGCCGGCATCGAAGCCGTCGCGCCAGGCTCGGTCGTCGGTGACTTCGGGTAGAATCAGCGCTGGACGCAGCGGCGCGAAAGCGCCCGCCGGCTTCAAGGTCTGCAAGATCGACGGCGTGCCGCCGACATAGACATCCCATTTGTAGAGCCCCGCCTCGCGTTCGCGCATGATCTGCAAGATCACATCGCGGCCGCTGGTGCCGACAAAGACCAGCTTGATATGGGGATAGGCCGCCTTGAAGCCGGTGGTCAGCACCTGCTCGTAGGATTTGCCGGGGCCGCCATGGACATCGACCTCACCCTCGGCAATGGCCGCTTTGACGATTTCGTCCCAGTTTTGCTGCGCTTTCGCCGGCGCGGCGGCGACAACGAGCAACGCCGTCAGCGCGAGCGCAATATGCCGAAACATAGAAAAAGCTCCTCCCCGAACGTGCCTTTTAGCGTGGCACCGGCGTCTGATGCGAGAGCGTGATCTCGCGCTGCGCTTTCGATGATTCGAGCATGCCCATGCAGAAGCTCGAGCGTCGCGCGCCCCCAGCGGCCATCGGGGAATGGATCGCGCTTGCCGGCGAGCGCATCACGCAGCTCGATCAGTTCGGCGGCGCGGCCGTGATGCGGCGGCGCCGCGACCTCCTCGCAGCCATTCTCGGTATAGACGTAAAGTCCGTCCGGCGATTGCCTAATGATGCCGCGCTCGCAGCTCACGACGGTCAGGCCGAAGAACGGCATCTTCCGCTCGACGAAGTTGCGCGCGTGCGCCTGATCGCCGGAGAGAATGTAGTCGGTCTTCTCCTGCTGGCCGGTGGCGCTGGTGCGGCGTGACTTCGGCTTCTTGACGCGAGGATCGACGCTCCCTTGCTGGCCGCCCTCGCCGATGAACCAAGTCAGTTCGGTGATGTCGAAATAACCGTAGCCGTTGAAGCCAACCGAGGCGACCGCACCGTTCTCGAAGGTGACAAGCGCGGAGAAATTGCCTTCCGTGTCGAAATTCGGATCGTGCCGGCCAGTGACGGCGCGTACGGTTTTCGCCATGCCGCCGCCGACATAGCGCACGATATCCATCATATGCGGGCCCTGACGGAAAACGAGCCCGCCGCCGAGTCTCGTGTCGATCTCCGGCGGCAGACGCGGCCGCTGCAGCCAGTCGTTGAAGTTCCAACTATTGATCTGGATGACGCGGCCGAGCTTGCCGCTGGCTATGAGATTGCCCATCGCGCGGATCGGCGAATTGAAAATCTTCGAATGGCCCTGGATGAATTTGACGCCGCTGCGCTCGGCAGCCGCGACCATGCGGTCGCATTCCTCGAGCGACACCGCGGTTGGCTTCTCGCAGATCACATGCTTGCCGTTCTCGGCCGCCGCGACCGTATGCTCGCAATGGACGAGATTGGGCGTCGCGATCCAAACCGCGTCGATCTCTTTGGAGCGGCACATCGCCTCGACCGTGTCGAAGACCGGCAGATCGAAGCGCTTCTTAAAACTATCGCGCGCCTCGGCGCGGATATCGGCGCCACCGCCGAGCCTCACGCCCTCGACATTCGCGAAAGCGGGCAAAATTTGCGCCGCGGCCGAGCCGAGGCCCGCGACGCCGACGCGTAATTCGGATGCCATATTCCCTCCGCTATTTGGCGGCGGCGAGCTCGCGCTCGAAGCGCGCTTGCCGATGCTTCTCGATCTGCAGCGAAATCATCTGATTGATCTTCGGATCGCGGATCATGCCATCGGGCTCTTTGCCCTGCTGCACGCGCTCGATCTGCTGACGCAGCAGATTGCGCCACATGACGACGCCCCGATCGGTCGTGCCGAGCAGCTCCCGGCTGCGATCGAAGATCGGGCCTTGCGTCTCCCACGCCATCAAATCCTGCTGCGGGAAATCGGTGAGATCGTATTCGCCGTCCGGCGCGCGCGGATGCGGCAGATAGGTCACCGGAATGTCCGCATCCGCCTGCTCGACCGTGCTGCCGTCGCGGTTTGGCGCGAAATGCAGCCAGATGATGTAAGTATGCGCGTCATCGACCGGCACGCGCCAATGCGTGACGATCTCGTTCTTGTCCTGCGGCACGATGAGGATATTCGGGAAGACCGCGGGATGGCCGACTTCGCGCTCGGCGAGGTTGCCGCCATAGGTGCGGATCTTGCGGATGCCGGTCCAGCCATCCTCGCGCGTCAACTCGAAATCGATGTTCTGGATCGGCCGATGAAAATAAGACGCCGAGATCTTCCGCTCCTCATCGACCTTCGGGTGATGCATCAACATATGCGCATGGAGATAATAAGTGTGGACCGGATCGACCGAGTTCTCCTGCGCCTGCAGCCAGTTGCAATTATGGATCGGCAGCACGGTGATCGAACGCGAGCCCGCCTTGCTGACCAGCGTCTCCCAGCGCGGCAGCAGCGGCGCCGGCAGCGGGCCGAGATAGGCAAAGAGAATGCCGCAGAGCGATTCGACGGGATAAGACGGAACGCAAGCCTCGTCTTTCAGCGCGCTGCCCTTCGGCTCGAAAGGCTGCTCGATGCACTGGCCGGAGGTCGCGAATTTCCAGCCGTGATAGGGGCAGCGCAGCCCATCCTCTTCGACGAAGCCGAAATAAAGCGAGGCGCGGCGATGCGCGCATTGCTCGCGGATCAGTCCGACCTTGCCGTTGCCGTCGCGAAAGAGGACGAGATTCTCGCCCATGATCCGCACGCGCTTCTTCGGCTTCTCCGCCGTCAGCTCGGCCTCGGGGCAAATCGGCATCCAATAGCGGCGCAACAATTCGCCGCCCGGCGTGCCGGCGCCGGTTTCGGTCAGCAGGCGATTATCGTCTTGCGTCAGCATGGCGCGTTTCCTTGGGGTCGCTCGTTCGGAAGGGTGAGCTGTGGTAAGAGGGTGGCACGGAACCAGGCCTGGTTCAAGTCGATCGTCCGGATACGGATCAATTTGGGATGACCATCGCGATGGCAAAAAAGCCGCAGAAAACAGCCACGCTGGAGCGCGTCCTCAGCGAGCGCATCTACACCCGTCCGGGCTTCCTCGCGCGCCAGCTTCACCGCATCACCGCGGCGATCTTCGACGAGGAGACCGCAAGCTTCGGCTTGACCGGCTTGCAATACGGCATTCTCAATGTCATCGCGGTCGAACCCGGGATCGATCAGATCAGCGTCTGCAACGCGCTGGGCGTCGATCGCTCGACGCTCGCCGGAGTCGTCGATCGGCTGGAAGATAAAACCCTTGTCGCCCGCCGCGCCGGCGTCGCGGATCGACGCTCGAACGCGCTCCATCTAACGCGCGCCGGCAAACGCATCCTCGGCGAAATCGAAGCGCGCGCGCGCAAGGCCGAGCGTCGCGCTTTCGACATCTTCACCGCCACCGAGCAAGCGCAATTCGAGCGCTTGCTCGCACGGCTCGTCGGACATCACGCGCGCTATGCTGGGATGCCGAAGCTCGCCCGCAGCTCGCCGAAACCGCCGCCGCGCAAAGCTGCGCGAAAACGCTCGCGCTGAAAGCCGCGCCTAACTACTTGCCGGAAGCGGCAGCAGCGAGGTCGGCCTGGAACGCGGCCAGCACCTTGTCGCCGTCCGCCGTATTCTTCACCCACGCCGCGCTCATGGGTGCAAGCTTTTGCCTAAGCGCCGTGCTCTCCTCCGCCGTGACCGTGACAATTTTCTGCTTGTCGCCCATCGCCTGGGTCATGCCGCGACCCGCATTGCTGGCATTGTCCCAGAATGCGCCGAAGCGGCGGCTCTCCGCTTCGCCGGCGTTGGCGGCGAGGATTTTCTGCGCCGCTTCCGGTAGCGCATCCCATTTATTTTTCGCCATGAAGATCATGGTCGCCGAGCCGCCGAACGGCGCTTGCAGGTGATAGCTCGTCACCTCGTTGAGCTTGAACGGCGGGAAAGCCGGCCAGTTGATCATCACCCCGTCGGCGCCGCCGCGCTGCAAGGCGGCATAGAGATCGATGAGCTGGATCGATTGCGGCGCACCGCCGAGCCGCGTCACGATCTCGCCGCCGTTCTTCGTCGCAACGGCGACACGCAAACCGCTCCAATCGTCGAAGGCTTTCGGCGGCTTTGTCAGATGCAGCGCTTGCGGCGGCAGGATGCCAAAGAACAGCGGCACGGTGTCGTTGTATTCGCTGTCGAGCGCTCCGCTCTTATAGAGGCGCCAGAACGCGACCGATGCGCTTTCGCCGTTTTCGACGACGAAGGGCAGCGCCACCACTTCGGTCAGCGGAAATTTGCCGCCGATGAAGCTTTGCGTGCCACGGCCGATCTGGACAACATCGCTCATCACGCGATCGTAGATATTCTGCTGATTGGCGATCTCGCTGCCGTCGCGCACGACGATCTGCACCACGCCCTTGCCCTGCGCGTTGACGCGATCGGCCCAAGGATGAAGCTCCTGCGTGTTGAGCGGCGTCGGCGGCGGATCGAGCGTCGCGAGGGTGAGCGTGACCTCTTGGGCCGAGGCCACGCCGCTGATCAGGGCAATCAAAGCGGCAAGCAAGAACTCCGTACCAAGCGTCGCGGCATTTTTCTCCCCTCGCTTTTTGCTTATTCGGATAAAGCGTTCACGTTCGCCCCGAGCTTGGCGGCGACGACGCGCGCTCGGCGCTTTCGTCGATCCAGCGATCGTCGATCGAGGCGGCTTCCTCGGGCAGGAATTCAGCTGCGGCAGAACGGGCACATCAGCTTCACGCCGGTATGCCGCATCTCGCGATAGCTGCAATAGAACTTGCCGTGGCATTTGCAGCATTCCGCCCAGAAGATGCGCTCCATCGCCTTTTCCGTCCGCTAATCGTGGTTCGAGGGCGGCAGATAATCCGACAGCCGCATGCGCGACGAGCGCGTCTTTCGGCACTTGCGAGCGGATGCCGAAAGCGAAATCGCTCGGCCGCGTCGCGTCGATCACGACCTTGCCGCCCCAATTGGTCGGCGCGAAGTTCGGATTGTAGGCGACATGCGGCGCGAATTTGCCGCCGTAAATCTGCACGCCGCGCGTGAGGTTGGCATAGGTGTGCAAGGCCCACAGCACTTCCGTCTCGTTGAAGACGTCGATATCGGCATCGACGACGATCACCGTGTGCAGCACCGGCGTGTCGACGAAGGCCATGCGGCCGATCTCTTCCGCCTGGCCCGGCTGAATGTCTTTCACCGCGATATAAGCCGCGAGCAACCCGCTGCCGGAATCCGGCAGATGGATCGCGTGCAGATTGGGGAAGCGCGGCCGCAGCAGATTCTCGAGCGAGGCTTCGGTCGAGATCGCGTTCCAGCGGAAAGCTATCGCGAAAGCCGGCGAAGATATCCTGCATGATCGCGCCGCGGCGGAAGGTGATCGCCTTCACCTGGAACACCGGCCGCAGGCATTGCGCCTGATAAAGCCGCGGCACCTCGCCGAAGGGATCGCAGATCTCGCGCTGGCCGGGCGGTATTTCGCCCTCGATGATCAGCTCGGCATCGGCCGGCACCATGAAGCGGTCGCCCCAGGTGACCGACGGCGTCAGCCGCAGCGGCTCGCGCAGGAACGAGCCGACCATCTCGTAATCGTCGCTGCCCGGCTTGTTATGCGCGAGGCTGCCGAGATGGAAAGCGGGATGATGGCCGATCACGTTGATGATCGGCGCCGGCTCGCCGCGCTCTTCGTATTCCTTGACCATGCGGTTGAGATCGCGCGTCTGGATGGACGACGACCATCCGCTGCGGATCCCATTTGTAGAACGTCTTGGCGAAAGAGATGTCGTAGAAGCCCTGCAGCGAGCGCATGACATGCGTCATGGTCAGCGTCGGGCCGATATCCATCTCGAAATGCCGGACGATCGGCAGGCGGCGGATATCGGCATCGCTGCCCTGCCACACGACTTCGCGCACCGGCGCCGCGGACGGCGCGATCACTTGCGGCGCGATCGTCTCCTTGACCATCTGCGCATAGGCCAGGCTGAGTTCGTAATTCGGCGTCGCCGGATCGACATCGAACATCATCGCGCAACGCGCGCGCGAGGCGTGAATATTGGTGAGGATCGAGAATTCGCTCGGCCGGCCTTCGAGATCGGTCGGATGCTTGAACAGCACCGCCGGCGTGCGGCCGCTATCCTCGAGCTGCTTCAGGATCGCGGTGACCTCGAATTCATGCGGCCGCACCGGCTTGTCGATCTCGATGAGATCGCCGCCGCGTGCCGGAGCTGGTCGACAAAACCGCGTAAACTCTTCGCCATACGCTGCCATCGTATGGTGTCGGCCCCCGTACAAGGACGGGACGAACATGGAGAGGGCGAACAACTTCGCGCGGCCCGCGATTTTCCGCTTGGCGATGCCGGCGCGATAGGCTCTATTTCCAGTTCCGACAATTGTTGTTGCAAAAGATCGGGGGAGACTGATGGAGAGGTTTCGGGCGCTCGCGGGCCTGTTGCTCGCGGTTTTGGTCTTGGGCGCGCTCGCGCCGGCCGCTCAGGCACAAACGAAGATCACCGTCGGTTATGGTATCGCGTCGGACTTCCTCGCGGTCCTGACCGCGCGCGATGAAGGCATCTTCGCCAAGCACGGGCTCGAAGTGGAGATGACCGCGTTCACGAATGGCGGGCTTACGCCGCAAGCGCTGGTCTCCGGCGCGGCGCAGATCGCTTTCAACACCGGGCCGGTGCTGGTGCTCTCGAAGGATGGCGGGCTCGATCTCGTGGTCTTCGCGGGCTTGTCGCGCATCCAGAAGACCAATCCGCACTCGGCGTTGATCACGCGCAAGGGCGTGACTGTCACCAAGCCGACCGACCTCATCGGCAAGCGCATCGCCGATCCCGGCATCAATTCCTCGCTCGATCTCGTCATGAAGAAGTGGCTGGTCGATGGCGGCGTGAAGCTCAACCAGATAACCGTAGTCGAGCTGCCCTTCCAACTCATGGGCGACAATCTGAAGAACGGCCAGATCGACGCCGCCTTCCCAGTGCAGCCGATGCTTGGACGGATACTCGATTCCGGCGCCGGCACCAAATCGGTCGACATCCAATCGGCGGTCAATCCGGATTTCGCCGCGACTTTCTGGTCGGCGACGCGCGATTGGGCAGTGGCGCATCCGAAAGAGATCGAAGGCTTCCGTGCCTCACTCGCCGATGCGCTGAAATTCATCGACGAGCATCCGGACGATGCGAAGCAGATCGCGCTCAAATATTTCCACTACAGCGATCCCTCGCCGCCGCAGCCGTCGCTTGCGATCAAGATCTCGGACCTGCAATTCTGGGCCGATATCTGCAAGGAGCTCAACCTGATCCATCAGCCGATCGACATGGCATCGATGGTTCTGCCCGGAACGCCGATCGCGAAGTAGCCGCTTCAAGTCGTCATTGCGAGCGAAGCGAAGCAATCCAGTGGTTCCGCGACTGGATTGCTTCGCTTCGCTCGCAATGACGGAAGCGGTTAAACCTTGCCCTTCGCCGCGACCTTGCGCAGGAACGGCTGGATCTGCACCGCGAGGCCGGGTTGGCCTTGCACGCCGCGCACGAATTTCATGAAGGCGGCGCCGACCGGCATGCGGCCATCGACCGCCATCATCAGGAAAGGCGCGGCGATCTTCATCGTGCAATCGGCGGGGCGGTCGGTCGTCGAGACCGTCGCTGGCTTGGCCGTCGTATCGAGCACCAGCACGCCGTCTTGACCGGCATCGAATTTGAAGACTGCGGCGACTCCGGCGTCTTCGCCGATCGAGGCGCCGATGCGCTGGGCAATCCCGTCGAGAAGCGCGCTCATTTGCCGGCCTCCTCCTCGCGGATAATCTGATTCATGACGCGCCGTGCCCGCATGATGCCGGCATCGGCCTTGAAGCTGACCTCTTCCGGCAGCTCCGTTCCTTGCTGCATCAGCGCCTCGATCGCCTCGATAGCATGGAAATCCTGATCCTGAATCGCCCAGGAGGTATCGGTCGCGAAAGCATCCCAGGCCGGATGCTTCTGATGGAAGTTGCGCGATTCCGCCCAGAACCAATGGGTCGTCGTTTCGGTCTCGGGCGTGAAGGCGAGC
This sequence comes from uncultured Alphaproteobacteria bacterium, assembly GCA_963731145.1. Lineage (GTDB taxonomy): Bacteria > Pseudomonadota > Alphaproteobacteria > ATCC43930 > CGMCC-115725 > CAIKMD01. The sequence goes on from CAVSUX010000002.1 coordinate 249,364, forward strand.
GCGACGCGCAGCACGCGCGGCTTCTCGCTCGGCGCTTTCGGATTGTACATCTCGATCCACACGACATGCGTCGCCGGCGGATGGAAATGGCCGACCAGCGCGCGCGGCGCGATCTCGTAGTCGACATCGAACAGCATGTGGAAGAATGGGCTGATCTTCTCATGCGGATCGAACCAGCGCGATATGACCCACGGGCCTTCTTGCGAGACCTCGGGCATCGTGTGCACGCGGCCGCCGCTCTCGAACTGGCCGAGATGCAGGAAGGAGATATGCGTGTCGTCGATCAGGTTCTCGTTGCAGAGACCATAGCGGCCTTTGACGAGACGATATTTGTGATCGACGGTCGAATAATCCTCATGGCCGAAGCCGAGATAATTCTCGCCGGGGATCAGCGATTTGTCGGCCTTCGCCGGATCGCCCATCCAAATCCAGACCCAGTTCTTGCGCTCGACCACCGGATAGGAGCGCAGGAAGCATTTCGGCGGGATGTTCTCTTGGCTCGGAATCTCGGTGCATTTGCCGGTCTCGTCGAAGAGCGAGCCGTGATAGGTGCAGCGGATGCTGTCGCCGACGAGGCGGCCTTTCGACATCGGCATGAAGCGGTGCGGGCAGACATCGTGCAGCGCGACGACTTTGCCGGCATTCGTGCGATACAGCAGGATCGGCGTGTTGAGGAGGCGGCGGCCAAGCGGCGCGTGCTCGATCTCGCGCGCTTGCGCGCACACATACCAGGCGTTCTTCACGAATTTATGGACGAAGCCGTCGAGGCGATCGGTATTCGCCGACGGGCCTTGCGGTGCAATCGTGTCCATCACTCCCCCTTTGGGAACATCGGATTGGCGTGATGCTCCTCTCTCCAAAATTAGACCATGCCCACCGGCACCCCGCAAGCGCGACCCCAAAAGCGAAAGGCTCTGCCCCATGTCGGGGCAGAGCCTTGAAAGCAAACACTGTAATGCCGCTTGCGGGCGGCGTTATGCGGGCATCGCGTTAGGCGCGTCCAACCGCTTTAGCGAGCAGCGAACGCGCATCGGTCGGCGCAGCATTGCCGGCCCACACGACATACTGATCGGGGCGTACCAGCGTCAGCTTCGTCTCATAGGCTTCGCGCCCGCCGCCTTGGCTGTCGCGGATCACTTTCAGCGGCACATTCAGTGCGCGCGCCGCTTGGGTGAAAGCACCGACATCTGCGTCGGTCGCATCGAAGGCGAGCAGCGCGAAGTCTTGGCCCAGCTCTTCGAACACGTTCTTGCCGGAGGACAGCATCTGCGGTGCCAGATGATGACCGGCGCGCGAGACATAGGAATGGTCCCCATGCGCTGTGGTCTTGCCGCCGGGCGGGCCGGCGATCACCGGCGAGGCTTCGTAATTCGGCTCGTAGGTCATCAGGCGATCGCTGATACCGGCTTTGCGCTCGGCCCAGGCGCGCTCGAACTCTTCGCGATTGCGCTCGGGATTGTAGCGATCGAGGAATTGGCGATCCCATTCGATGCGGCCGGCGATGAAATCCTGACCCGTCTCTTTGAAGATCGGATGCCGCTCCTCGCCATAGGATTGCAGCAACTTGTCGCCGCCCCAGCCTTTGAGCTTCGCCGCGAGCTTCCAGCCGAGATTGGCGACGTCCTCGAGCCCGTTGTTGAGGCCGAAGCCGCCGTAAGGCGGATGGCTGTGCGCGGCATCGCCGGCGATGAAGACGCGGCCGACCTGATACTGCTCAGCCACGGCGACGCGCAGATCCCAGAAGCCGACGTGATCGAACTCCGCCTTGAAGGGGAAGCCGGCGACATTCTGGATGAGACCATGGAAATCGTAATTGTCGGTCGTGGTGCCGGCCGGCACGGGCGAGTGGAAGAACCAGCCCTCGCCCACATCGATGCGGCCGAAGAATTGCCAGTAGCCTTTATATTCGGGGCGCAGCACGTTGTAGGTCGAGCGGCCGGGGAAGCGCTTCAGTCCCTCATGCAGCTCTTTCGAGCGAAAGACGGCCAGCACCATGAGCTGATCGTAATCGGCGCCCCCGCGATCGATGCCGATCTGCTCGCGCGTCAGCGAGCGAGCGCCGTCGCAGCCGACGAGATAATCGGCCTCCAGCGTCTCGCGGCCGCTGCCGCCTTCCTCGCTGATCGCGAGGCGCACGCCTTTCTCGTTCTGCTCGATCGATAAGGCGCGCCAGCCGAAGCGCGTCTCGACATTCGGCAGCGTCTCCATCCGCGCGCGCAGCACTTTCTCGGAGAGATACTGCGGCAGGCGCTCGACATCCTCGAAATAATAAGGCCGCACGATCTCGCGCTGCGACTGCGCGAACCAGTAGTCGCTCATCAGGTTGCCATAGGCGGTAATGCCGCTGATCGGATAGGGCCGCGGCAGCAGGCGCTCGGCGCGGAGCTGATCGACGCAACCCCAGAAATAGAAATGCTCGAGCGTGCGCGGCGCGAGGTTCTGGCCCTTCGGAATATTCGAGAGCCCGACACGCCGCTCGACCAGCACCACCGAAATACCACGCAGGCCGAGATTGACCGCAAGGCCGACGCCAACCGGCCCGCCGCCGATAATGATCACTTGATATCGTTTCGCCATAACTGCCCCGATCAACCCATTATGCCCAATACCATTGCGCCGGATGCCAACATGACGACACTATAGCGCCAATAAACGCCGGGAGGATTCGTTGCGACAAAATTATCATCGGCTTGCGATCGCGGCTCTCGCCTGCACCGTCGGAACGGCCACGCCGGCCCTCGCCGACAAAGCCAGCGGCACGCTGCGCCTTGCCGCGGCCCAGCCGGTGCAGGAGATCAGCTATTACTACGACCCCTCGCCCGACACCGTGTTCGAATCCGAGGCCGTCTATGACGACCTCGTCTCCTACGACGTGACGAACGGCAAGGTCGAACCGCTGCTCGCGAAAGCGTGGCGGCGGATCGATCCACAGACCTTGGAATTCGACCTGCGCGACGACGTCAAATGGCAGGACGGCACGAAATTCAGCGCGGGCGACGTCGCCTATACGCTGAAATGGCTCAGCGACCCGGCAACCGTGCTGCGCTTCAAAGGAAATTGGAGCTGGATCGACAAGGTCGAGCAGATCGGCGACGACAAGATCCGCATCCATGCCGCGCAACCGACGCCCTATGACCTGACGCGCTTCGCCTATGTGACGGCGATCCTGCCGCAGCATCAGGCCGGCACGCCGCAAGAGAAGGGCTTTCACCCGATTGCTACCGGCCCCTATCGCGCGACCCAGATCGACGACGCCAAAGGCATCATCCTCGAACGCAACGACGACTATCACCACGGCAACCCGGCCAAGCCAGGCAGCAATATCAAGCGCATCACGCTGCAGCCGATCCGCGAGATCGGCACGCTGGTCGCGCAACTCCTCGCCGGCAATCTCGACATGATCGACGTGCCGCTGCAATCGGCGCAGGATCTGACCCGAGACCCACGCTTCGAGATGAGCATCGTGCAAGGCTCGTCCTTCATGTACGTCGCCTATGATTCGCGCGGCCGCAGCGGCGCCAAACCGGTGACGGATGAGCGCGTCCGCAAAGCCCTCACCCTCGCCATCAATCGCGACGCGCTGCTGAAGCTGGTCGCCGGCGACGCCAAGCTCGAGACGCCCGGCTCGATGTGCTGGCGCAGCCAGGCGGGTTGCGATTATTCGGCGCCATTGCCGCCCTACGATCCGGCGACCGCCAAGCAACTGCTCGCCGAAGCGGGATATCCCAACGGCTTCGATATCGAGATCACCACCTTCACCGGCTCCGCGACACAGATCGCCGAAGCGGTTGCGGGCCAATGGCACGCGATCGGCGTCAACGCCAAGATCGACGCGGAAGCCGTCGTCTCCTATCGCAAGAAGCAACAGGACGGAAAAATCCAGGTGATGGTCGCAGCTTGGCCGAGCGGGAATATTCCCGATGTCTCGTCGACGGTCGACGCGTTCTTCGCCGCCGGTCCCTCGGATTACTCGGGCGATCAGGAACTCCACGATCTCGCCAAGCAAAGCGACGAGGCGATGGATCCGGAGGCACGCAAAGCGATCGGCCGCAAGATGTTCGATCTCGCGACGCAGAAATTCTACTTCCTACCGATCTCACCGTACCCGACGATCCTCGTGCACACGAAAGAAGTCGCGGTCACGCAATCCAAACGCTTCACGCCGCTGGGTTACGAGGTGAGCGATCTGAATTGGAAGTGACGGCGAGCGATCTCGCCTGACAAAAATCGTCTTCCCCGCGCAAGCGGGGACCCAGGAGAGCAAACGCGTTGCATCCCTGTATCCCCGCTTTCGCGGGGAAGGCGGGTATTTATTGGAGCGGGGAAGCGCGCTTTAGATCGTGCGCCCCGTCACCGCACGGCGAAACAGTAGAGCCGCCCCGCGCCGCCGGTGCTCTTCAAATTATCGACCGAGCAGCCGCGCGAGGGATGCGACGAGTTCCACGAATGCGCGGGTGGATTATCGGCCAGTCCCGTGCGATCGGAATGGCCGAGCATCGCCACACCGTCGGTCGCCTTGCTCGTCCAGTTGCCGCAAGTGTGGTCCGCGGCGTCGGTGAAGGCAGTTCCGTCGGGCTGCGAGCCGGTGAGAACGTCATGCGTGACGGGATCATCGCCAACACCGGCAACCATCGCGCCTTTCTCGGTCAGCGCGGTTTGCTTCGTCAGATTGTTATTGCCATGGAGTTCGGCGACATTGTTGGCGATCACGACGCCTTTGACGTTCTTCCACGGCCCCTGGCCGATACGATCGCGCGCGTTCACCGCACCAGCCCCTTGCGTCGAAAGATAGGCATGCCATGTCTTCGCGCCGGCGCCGACGGCCTGCGCGAGGCTTTGGCATAGTTGGTCCGCACCCGAAAGCCCGCCCGTATCGCCGCTGCGGTCGACGCCGCTGGTGACGAAGAAGCCCATGTCGTTCTGTTGCGCGGGCCGCGGCTGTTGTTGCTGTGCATGACCGGAAACCGCGAGCAAGAAAGTCGCGGCCACACCGAGATAGATATTTCTCATGGACGTTCCTCCGCACTGTATTCTTTGTATCGGCGATCGTGTCATCACCCACTAGGCGATTTCAATCTACGAAGGCCGACCCCACAGAATCGTGATCCACCGGAGCCGATCACACGCGCCGCAATTTTGAATTGTATTTGTGCGGCGGCTATTTGCCGGCCTTCACCTGCGCGAGATAGGTGTGGAAAGCGGTCAGCACCCTATCGCCGCCTTGCGTGTTCTTCACCCATTCGGCGCTCACCGGCGCGGTCATCTGCTCCCATTTCGCCACAGCATCAGCTGTCGGATAGACGACCTGCTGCTTGGGATCGGCTTCGGCCGCCTTGCGCGCTTCATCGGCGACTTCGTCCCACGCGGTACCGAGCGTGCGGCTCGCCGCTTCGCCGGAATTGTCGTCGAGGATTTTCCGCGCTGCCGGCGGCAGCGCGTCGTATCGCTTCTTCGCCATGAACACCATGCCGGTCGAAGCGCCCAGCCTCATCTCATAGTGATAGCTCGTCACCTCGGCGAGCTTGTAGGGCTGGAATGCGGTCCAGGCGATCACCGCGCCGTCGACTGTGTTGTGCTGTAGTCCGGGATAAAGATCGGGCAGCGGCAGCGAGCTCGGCGAGCCGCCCATCACGGCGATCGATTGCGCTGAGACTTTCGCCACCACCATCAGGCGGAGGCCTTGCAGCGTGTCGAGCGGCGCTTTCGGCGGCTTCGCCAGATGGACATCGGCCTGCGGATAAACCGTCATCATCAGCGGCACGACATCTTTGAAATCGGGATCGAGCTGGCCGTTCTTGTAGAGCCGCCAGAACGCCACCGAGGCGTCGACCGATTTCTCTGCCTGGAACGGCAGCATCGAGAATTCGGCATGCGGGAAGGTGCCGGTGAGATTGCCGAGGCTGCCCCAGGCTATCTGCACCACGTCGTTCTGGACGCGATCGTAGTAATTCGTCGGGTTGACGATGCTCATCCCGTCGCGGACATCGAGATGCAGCACCCCCTTGCCAATCTCGTTGATGTGATCGGCCCAGGGGTGGAACATCCGCACAGCGACGTGGGTGCCTGTCGGCCCGTCGGTCGCAAAAATCAGCGTCGCTTCTTCGGCCCGCGCCACGCCGGCGCCCGCCAGCAATGCCGCCAAAATTCCCGCTGTCCAGCCGCACATCGTGCCGCCACCGCCCCGATTTCATGTCCCGTTTCTAACTTGCCGGGCGGCCCCGCGAATTGCAAACTACGCCGCGCGAATTCAGGGGACGGAAACATGCTGAGCGAGAGCGAAAATCGGCTGATGACCCAGGTCGGTCCGGGCACGCCGGGCGGGGAGATGCTGCGCCGCTATTGGTGGCCGATCGAGTTCAGCGACCACGTCAAGGACCGGCCGATGAAAGTCCGGCTGCTCAGCCAGGACTTCGTTCTCTTCCGCAATGGCCAGGGCAAGGTCGGCATGCTCGACCTCCATTGCCCGCACCGCCTTACCTCGCTCGAATATGGCCGGGTCGAGGATCAAGGCATCCGCTGCTGCTATCACGGCTGGTTGTTCGCGCCGGACGGCAAATGCCTCGATACCCCGGCCGAGCGACCGGAAAGTAATTTCAAGGATCGCGTTCGCGCCAACGCCTATGAGGTCGAGGAGCTCGGCGGCTTCGTCTTCGTCTATATCGGGCCGAAGCCGGCGCCGGTGTTGCCGAAATACGATGTCTTCGCGCGCCAGGACGGCAAGCGCGTCATCGGCTGCGACGAGGATTACTGCAATTGGCTGCAAAAGGCGGAGAACGGCGCCGATTTGCCGCATCTGCCATTCCTCCATGCCAGCGTCTATCCGAAAATGGCGATGCGGTCGCCGCTCGGCTACGATTATGAGGACACACAGTACGGCTTTAAATGCACCCTGAAGATGCCGGAGCTGCCGCCGCGCATCATCCATTTCGTCATGCCGGCGCATTCGCGCATCTCGACCACGCCGCGCACCGGCATGCTGCCGAGCCACGATATGCGGCTGCGCGTGCCGATCGACGATACGCTGACCTACAGCTTCTGGACCCGGTTCCACCCGCTGGCGGACGGCACATTCGAGCTCCAAAATCGCGGCTTCACCGGCAAGAAACCGGGCGTCTATCCGCGCGAGGATGACGGGTATTGGAACATCCCCTCGAACGAGCAGGACCGCGTCGCCCAGGAGACCCAGGGGGCGATCACCGACCGGACCATCGAGCACCTCGCCGAATCCGACCGCGGCATCGTCATGTTCCGCCGCAAGCTGCGCGAGGATATCGACGCCGTCGCCGCCGGCCGCGACCCGGCTTGCGTCACCCGCGATCCGGCGGATGACAAGATGATTAAATTCGAGACCACCCTCAAAGAGTCCGAATACGTTCTCGAAAAAGCCTGATACCAGCACCGGCCGGATCGGCATCCCTTCCGGCCCGATCGGCGTTTTAACTCGTGTGGCGGATTTGAAGTCCGTAAGATTTTGCCGCGAGCACTGATACGGACTTCAAATCCGAAGCCACACGAGGATTTAAAGGTTTGCTAGTGTCCCGATTCGAAAGTTCGCTCCGATCTAGCCGCTCGTTCAAGCGAACTTTCGAATCGGGACACTAGCGGAGTTCGCGGTCGGAGCTAGCACATGCCTTATGCGGATGCGACGCTAAGCGACGTTTACACCCAGGGAACGGGCGAGGTGTTCATTAGCGGCATTCAGGCGCTGGTCCGGCTGCCGCTGATCCAGATCGCCCGCGACCGCAAGGCCGGACTCAACACCGCAGGGTATATCTCCGGCTATCGCGGCTCGCCGCTCGGCGGCTACGACCTCGAGTTGCAGCGTGCCCATTCCTATCTCGACGCCGCCGGCGTGATCGTGCGCCCGGCGATCAACGAGGAGATGGGCGCGACCGCTATCTGGGGTACGCAGCAGCTCCAGCTTTCGCCCGGCCACAACAAGGACGGCGTCTTCGGCATCTGGTACGCCAAGGGGCCGGGGGTCGACCGCTCGGGCGACGTGCTGAAACATGCCAACGCCGCCGGCAGCTCGAAACATGGCGGCGTGCTCTGCCTCGCCGGCGACGATCACGGCGCCAAATCCTCGACCATTCCGCATCAAAGCGACCACGCTTTCATGTCGGCGATCATCCCCGTGCTCTACCCCTCGGGCGTGCAGGAATTCGTGCGCATGGGGCTGCTCGGCATCGCCATGTCGCGCTATTCCGGCTGCTGGGTAGCGATGAAGGTGATCGCCGACACGGTCGAATCGAGCGCCACGGTCGATCTCGCCGACGAGCAGATCGAATTCGTGACGCCGACCGATTTCCCGCTGCCGCCCGACGGGCTCAATTTCCGCTGGCCCGACGATCGCTGGACGCAGGATTACCGGCTGCAAAATTACAAAGGCTATGCCGCGGTCGCTTTCGGCCGCGCGAATAACATCGATCGCATCATCATCGACCCGCCGCGCGCGCAATTCGGCCTCGCCGCGTCGGGCAAAGCTTATGTCGACCTGCGCGAGGCGCTCTCCTTGCTTGGCATCGACGACGCGGCTGCCGCCGCGATGGGCCTGCGACTCTTGAAGATCGGCATGCCCTGGCCGCTCGATCCGGTGCGGGTGCGCGAATTCAGCCAAGGGCTGCAAGAGATTCTCGTCGTCGAAGAGCGGCGCGAGATGGTCGAGCATCAAATCAAGCAGCATCTCTTCAACTGGCATTCCGACCAGCGGCCGCGCATCGTCGGCAAGTTCGACGAGAACGACAAACCGTGCTTACCGCTGGAGCACGAAATCTCCGCCGAGATCATCGCCGATGTGCTGGTCGCGCGGCTGGAGCGGATCGAGATGCCGACCGATCTGCGCGCCCGGATCAACGCCAAGGCCGAGGAGATTCGCGCGCGAAGCAAACGGCTCGATGCCTACAAGCCGCCGACCACGCGCCTGCCCTATTACTGCGCCGGCTGTCCGCATAACACATCCACACGCGTGCCGGATGGCAGCCGCGCCCTCGCCGGCATCGGCTGCCACTACATGGCGCAGTGGATGAACCGCAATACCGAGACTTTCACGCAGATGGGCGGCGAAGGCGTGCCCTGGGTCGGCATCGCACCTTTCACCAGCGAGAAGCATGTCTTCGCCAATCTCGGCGACGGCACCTATATGCATAGCGGCGTCATCGCGATCCGCCAGGCGATCGCCGCCGGCACCAACATCACCTATAAAATCCTGTTCAACGACGCGGTGGCGATGACCGGCGGCCAAGCGGTCGACGGGCAGATGACCGTGCCGATCCTGATCCATCAGATCGCCGCCGAGGGTACGAAGAAAATCTATCTCCTGACGCGCGAGCCCCAGCGCTATAGCGAAGCGACCTTGCCGGCGGGTGTCGTCATCGAGCATCGCGATGCGATCGACCGCGTGCAGCGCGAGGTGCGCGAGATCCCCGGCTGCACGGCCATCGTCTACGATCAAACTTGCGCCACCGAACTCCGCCGCAAGCGCTCGCGCGGTCTGGTGCCGCAAGCGGCGCAGCGCGCCTATATAAACCCGGCGGTCTGCGAAGGCTGCGGCGATTGCTCGGATCAGAGCAATTGCATCGCCATCGATCCGCTCGAGACTGAATTCGGTCGCAAGCGCGCGATCAACCAATCGGCCTGCAATTCCGATCTCTCCTGCCTCAAGGGCTTCTGCCCGTCTTTCGTCACGGTCAGCGGCGGCGCGGTGAAGAAGCAGCAGGGCGCGAAACTGCCCGAGGTCGCGATCCCTGCACCAACGAGCGCCGCGCCGCCCGCGGCCGCAACCTACAATGTCGCGATCACCGGGGTTGGCGGCGGGGGCGTGCTGACCATCGGCCACATCATCGGGATGGCGGCCCATATGGACGGCATCGGCGCGCAGGTGCTCGACATCACAGGCCTTGCGCAAAAGGGCGGCGCGGTGGTGAGCCATGTGCGGCTGGCGCGCGATGCCAAGAGCATCGCGGCGCAGCGTATCCCCGCCGGCGGCACCGATCTGCTGCTCGCGACCGATCTCGTCGTCGCCGCCTCGCCCGAGGCACGGCAGATGATCGCCGCGGCGCGGACGCGCGCGGTGATCGACACGCATGTGACGCCGGTTGCGAGCTTCATCCACGACCGCGATTTCGATTTCCAGGCACCGGCAACGCTCGACGTGATTGAGCGCGCGCTGCGCGAGCCCCCGGCGAAGCTCGATTTCCATCATCTCGCCCTACATGCCTTCGGCGATTCCATCGCGGCCAATATGATGCTGGTCGGCTGCGCCTATCAGCGCGGCTGGCTGCCGGTAAGCGAGCGGGCGCTCACCCGCGCCATCGAACTCAACGGTGTCGCCGTCGCGCTCAACCTCGCCGCGTTCGAATGGGGCCGCTTCATCGCCGCCTTCCCCGAGCGGGTCGACGAGCTGACCGCGAAAGAGCAAAAGCACCGCCCGCTCGACGCGATGAGCCTGACCGAGATCATCGAGCATCGCGCGCAGCATCTGACGGCCTATCAGGGCAAACGCCTTGCCAAGCGCTATCGCGAGCGCGTCGCGCAAATCCGCCGCGCGGAATCGACGATCGGCAAAGGCGACGAGTTGACCCGCGCGGTCGCGATCAACTACGCCAAGCTGCTCGCTTATAAAGACGAGTATGAGGTCGCGCGGCTCTTTGCCGACACGTCCTTCAAAGCCGGGCTCGACGAGACCTTCGAGGGCAAGACCACCCTCGCCTTCCATCTCGCGCCGCCGCTGCTGTCGCGCATCGATCCGAATACCGGCCGGCCGAAAAAGATCGAGTTCGGTTCCTCGATCCTGTCGCTGTTCCGCGTGCTTGCCGCGTTCAAGAGACTGCGCGGCACGCCGCTCGACATTTTCGGCTACGGCGCCGAGCGCCGCCGCGAGCGCGCGCTGATCCATACCTACGAAAGCGGCCTCGATCTCATCGCCGCCAAGCTCAGCGCGGACAATTACCCCTGCGCCGCCGCGTTGGCGTCGCTGCCGGATATGGTGCGCGGCTACGGCCCCGTGAAGATGCAAGCGATCGACCGTTTCGAGCGCGAGTGGCAGAAGCTGCAGCCGCAACTGCTCAACCCTGCGCCGGAAATGCAACCAGCCGAAGCGGCAGAATGAGCGCCGTTCCCGGTCTCGATTTCGATCTCGGCGACGAGATCGACATGCTGCGCGACACGGTGCGCGGCTTTGCCGAGAGCGAGATCGCGCCGCGCGCCGCCGAGATCGACAACAAGGATGAATTCCCGCGCGATCTCTGGCCGAAAATGGGCGCGCTCGGTCTGCTCGGCATCACCGTCGAAGAGGAATTCGGCGGCGCCGGCATGGGCTATCTCGCGCATGTCGTCGCGATGGAGGAGATCAGCCGCGCCTCGGCCTCGGTCGGCCTCTCCTACGGCGCGCATAGCAATCTCTGCGTCAATCAAATCCGCCGCAACGGCAGCGAGGCGCAGAAACGCAAATACCTGCCGAAGCTCATCGACGGCAGCCATGTCGGCGCGCTCGCCATGAGCGAGACCGGCGCCGGCTCCGACGTCGTCTCGATGACCACGCGCGCCGAGAAGAAAGGCGACCGCTTCGTCCTCAACGGCAACAAGATGTGGATCACCAACGGCGCCTATGCCGATGTACTGGTGGTCTATGCCAAGACCGAGCCCAAGGGCGGCGCACGCGGCATCAGCGCCTTCCTCATCGAGAAAGACATGGAAGGCTTCACACCGGCGCAAAAGCTCGACAAGCTCGGCATGCGCGGCTCGCCGACCTCGGAGCTGGTCTTCACCGATTGCGAAGTGCCGGCGGAAAATCTGCTCGGCGCCGTCAACGAAGGCGTCAAAGTGCTGATGAGCGGGCTCGATTACGAGCGCACCGTGCTCTCGGCCGGGCCGATCGGCATCATGCAGGCGGCGATCGATCTCGTGATCCCCTACATCCACGAGCGCAAGCAATTCGGCCAGGCGATCGGCGAGTTTCAGCTCATGCAGGGCAAGATCGCGGATATGTACACATCGCTCGCCGCCTGCCGCGCCTATGTTTACGCCGTGGCGCGCGCTTGCGATCGCGGCGCGATCACGCGGCGCGACGCGGCCGGCGCGATCCTTTATGCCGCCGAGAATGCAACGCAGATAGCGCTGCAAGCGATCCAGGCGCTCGGCGGCACCGGCTATATCAACGAATCCCCGGCGGGGCGGCTGCTGCGCGATGCCAAACTCTATGAGATCGGCGCCGGCACGTCGGAAATCCGCCGCATGCTGATCGGCCGCGAGCTCTTCGAAGAGACCAAGTGAAAGAATGAGCACGCCGATCAAGACGAACATTGACCGTAACGCGGCGAGCTTTCGCACGAATGCGCAGGCGATGCGCGGCCTGGTCGACAATCTCAAAGCAAAGCTCGCCACCATAGCGCAGGGCGCCGGCGAAGCCGCGCGCCAGCGCCACACCGCGCGCGGCAAGCTGCTGGTGCGCGACCGCATCGCCATCCTGATCGATCCCGGCGCGCCTTTCCTCGAGCTCTCGGCGCTCGCCGCGCATGGCATGTACGGCGAAGAAGTGCCGGCAGGCGGCATCGTCACCGGCATCGCGCCAATCATGAGCCGCGAATGCGTCATCGTCGCCAATGACGCGACGGTGAAAGGCGGCACGTATTATCCCGTCACGGTGAAGAAGCATCTGCGCGCGCAAGAGATCGCGCGCCAGAACCATCTGCCTTGCCTCTATCTCGTCGATTCCGGCGGCGCACATCTGCCGAGCCAGGACGAGGTCTTTCCCGACCGCGAGCATTTCGGCCGCATCTTCTATAACCAGGCCAATTTATCGGCGGCCGGCATTCCGCAGATCGCGGTGGTGATGGGCTCGTGCACCGCGGGCGGCGCCTACGTTCCCGCGATGGCGGATGAGAGTATCATCGTGCAGGGCCAGGGCACGATTTTCCTCGGCGGCCCGCCGCTGGTGAAAGCCGCGACCGGCGAGGTGGTCAGCGCCGAGGAGTTGGGTGGTGCCGAGCTGCATGCGCGCACCTCCGGCGTCGCCGATCACCTCGCGCGCAATGACGGCGAAGCGCTCGGCATTGCGCGGCGCATTGTCGGCAATCTCAACCGCGTGAAACGGCCGAGCCTCGACATCGCCGAACCGCAAGAACCACTTTACGATGCGCGGGAGCTTTACGGCGTCGTGCCGAGCGATACGCGCAAAAGCTATGACGTGCGCGAGGTGATCGCGCGGCTGGTCGACGGCAGCGTGCTCGACGAGTTCAAGCCGCTCTACGGCGCCACCTTGGTCTGCGGCTTTGCGCGGCTTTGGGGCTATCCCATCGGCATCGTCGCCAATAACGGCGTGCTGTTCTCGGAAAGCGCGCTGAAAGGCGCACATTTCATCGAGCTTTGCGCTCAGCGCGGCATTCCGCTGGTGTTCCTGCAGAACATCACCGGCTTCATGGTCGGCAAGAAATACGAGAGCGGCGGCATCGCCAAGGACGGCGCCAAGATGGTCACTGCCGTTGCCTGCGCCGCCGTGCCGAAATTCACCGTGATCATCGGCGGCAGCTTCGGCGCCGGCAATTACGCCATGGCCGGCCGCGCCTATGATCCGCGCTTCCTTTTCGCTTGGCCGAATGCGCGCATCTCGGTGATGGGCGGCGAGCAGGCGGCGAACGTGCTGGCGACGGTGCGGCGCGACGGCGTCGAAGCACGCGGCGAGATATGGAGTAACGCCGAGGAAGAGGCCTTCAAGGCGCCGATCCGCGCGCAATACGAAACCCAGGGCCATCCCTATTACGCGAGTGCGCGGCTTTGGGATGACGGGATCATCGATCCCGCCGATACGCGGCGCGTGCTGGCGCTCGCCATCTCGGCGAGCCTCAACGCGCCGATCGAGAAAACCACATTCGGCGTGTTCCGGATGTGACCAAACCGTTCGACAAAATTCTGATCGCCAATCGCGGCGAGATCGCCTGTCGCGTGATGCGCACGGCGAAGCGCCTCGGCATCGCGACGGTCGCGGTTTATTCCGAAGCCGACGCGGCCGCGTTGCATATCGCGACCGCCGATGAAGCGATCCTGATCGGCCCGCCGCCGGCGCGCGAAAGCTATCTCGATATCGCCCGCATCATCGATGCGGCCAAGCAAAGCGGCGCGCAGGCGATCCATCCCGGCTACGGCTTCCTCTCCGAGAATGCGGATTTCGCCGCCGCCTGCGAGGCTGCCGGCATCGTCTTCATCGGCCCGCCTGCCGCCGCAATCCGCGCCATGGGCTCGAAAGCCGAAGCGAAAGCGCTGATGGCAAAAGCCGGCGTGCCGCTGGTCCCAGGCTATCACGGCGCGGAGCAGAGCGATGCGCGGCTCAGCCAAGAAGCCAGCGCCATCGGCTATCCGGTGTTAGTCAAAGCCTCGGCCGGCGGCGGCGGCAAGGGCATGCGCATCGTGCAAAACGAGCGCGCGCTGGCCGAGGCTTTGGCAGGCGCACGGCGCGAGGCGAAAGCATCCTTCGGCGACGATCGCCTGCTGATCGAGAAATACCTCATCGACCCGCGTCATATCGAGATGCAGGTGTTTGCCGACAGCCACGGCAATGTCGTCCACCTCTTCGAGCGCGATTGCTCGATCCAGCGCCGGCATCAGAAACTGATCGAGGAAGCGCCCGCGCCCGGTCTCAGCGAGGCGCAGCGTGCCGAGTTGCAGAAAGCCGCGATCGCCGCAGCGCGTGCTGTTGATTATCGCGGCGCCGGCACGATCGAGTTCGTCTCTACCGCAGGCAAATTCTACTTCATCGAGATGAACACGCGGCTCCAGGTCGAGCATGTCGCGACCGAGATGATCACCGGTCTCGATCTGGTCGAATGGCAGATCCGCGTTGCCGCCGGCGAGGCCTTACCGCTGACACAATCGGCGATCAAGCAGCAAGGCCACGCGATCGAGCTGCGGCTCTATGCCGAAGACCCGGCGCGGGATTACCTGCCTAGCGCCGGACCGCTCGCGCTGCTGCGTTTTCCCGAGCCGGGTGAGGCGCTCCGCGTCGAGACCGGCTGTCGCCAGGGCGATCGCATCAGCCCCTATTACGACGCGCTGATCGCCAAGCTGATCGCTTGGGGCGAGAGTCGCGACGTCGCGCTGCGGCGGCTGCGCGCTGCCCTCGCGGCAACACGCGTTGCCGGCATCATCACCAATCGCGAGTTGCTGCAGCGTATTCTCGCGCATCCCGATTTCGACGCCCGCGCCGGCGATACCGGCTTCATCGCGCGGCATCACGATGCGCTGTTGCCGCACGACACACCGCCCGCCGCCCTCGCAGCCGCGGCGCTCAACATCCTGCATGACGCACCGCATCGCTTGCTCGATCCGCATTCGCCCTGGGCACGGCGCGATTTCTGGCGGCTCGGCGGCGCGGCAAGTCAAAGCTTCCGTTTCCGCGCGGCCGACAGGGCTCACGACGTACGCGTTAACGGCGACGGCAAGGTGGCGATCGATGACATGCACATCGAGCCGCCGAGCGACGCGTCGGTGCTGCGGCTCGGCGGCGAGCTCTGGGTCGCGTTGGCCGACACGAGTGTGCGCCTCACCTATGTCGATCCGCTGGCGCCGAGCGAGACAAGCGGCGCCGCCGCCGGCAAGATCGTCGCGCCGATGCCCGGCAAAGTCAGCGCCGTGCTGGTCCAGCCCGGCGCAACCGTGCGGCGCGGTCAGACATTGATGGTCATAGAAGCGATGAAGATGGAGCACGCCATCACCGCGCCGTTGGATGGCACGGTCGAATCTATCGGCTTTGCGCCAGGTGCGCTGGTCGAGGAAGGCGTCGAGCTCCTCAAGCTGAAAGGCACGCCATGATCCGCAAGCTCAAATCCGGCGAATACCGGCTCTATTCGCGCGAGAAGAATCCAAAGACCGGGCGGCGCCGCAATCTCGGCACCTTCACCAGCCGCGCCGCCGCCGAGAAGCACGAACGCGCGGTGCAATTCTTCAAGCGGCACTGAACGCCGCGAAATTGACGGGCTTCGAGGCCCATGCTACGCGACCCGCGCATAACAGGTCGGGCGCATGAGCTTTCGCGTTACCCTCAAGGCGAGCGGGCATTCTTTCGAAGCGCCGGAGGGCGTCAACGTCCTCCGCTCCGCACTCGAAGCCGGCTACAACCTGCCCTATAGCTGCCGCGCCGGCGGCTGCTCGACCTGCAAGGCGCGTATCATCGATGGCCGGGTCGATCACGCGCTTTCGACCGATACCTATCTGCCGCAATCGCTGCGCGACCAAGGCTACGCGCTACTCTGCCAGGCAAAGGCGCTGACCGATCTCGTCGTCGAGATCGAGGAGCTGACGCTTCACCTCGCCAAACCGAACATCGTGCCCTGCCGCGTAAAGCAGATCAGGAAACTCGCGCCCGATGTCGTCGCGCTGCATCTGCGCACGCCCTACAACGACAACATGCTGTTCGCGCCCGGGCAGTATGTCGATTTTCTGCTCGAAGGCGACAAGCGTCGCTCTTACTCCATCGCCAACGCACCGCTTCTTGAAGGCGGGATGATGGATATCGAGATCCATATCCGCCACTCGCCCGGCGGGCTCTTCACCGATCGCGTCTTCGGCAAGCTCAAGGTCAACGAGCTGCTGCGCTTCGAAGGGCCTCTCGGTACTTTCTATCTGCGCGAAGAGACCGACAAGCCGATCGTCTTTCTCGCCAGCGGCACCGGCTTCGGCCCGATCAAAGCGATCATCGAATATGCCCTGCGCCGCAAGATTTACGAGCGCCGGCCGATATCGCTCTATTGGGGCTGCCGCACGCGGCGAGATCTCTACATGCTCGACCTACCCGAGCAATGGGCGCGCGAGACGGCGAATTTCCGCTTCGCGCCGGTGTTGTCGGACGCGCCGCAAGGGGACAATTGGACCGGCCGCACCGGTTTCGTCCATCGCGCGGTGATGGAAGATTTTCCGGATCTTTCCGGCCATCAAGTATACGCCTGCGGCGCACCGGTGATGGTCGATGCGGCGCGGCACGATTTCACCGGCGCCTGCGGCCTGCAGCCGGCCGAGTTCTTCGCCGATGCGTTCCTGACCGAGGCGGAACTCGGCGCGCACCCGTGATATAATCGGGCGGTATGATAGTGCTGGCCGAGGGAGGGGCTTATGGACGACGTCACGACGATCGAGAACCCGGTCTTCAAACCGAGCAACCAGGACTCGGTGGTGAAGCCGGCGATGCTTTCGCATGGCACGATGCAATGCTACAACCTCACCGAGACACGGAAATTCTATGAGGAATTCCTCGGTCTCGAATGCGTGCGCCAAGGCAAGCCTGCGATCTTCGTGCGCTGCGGCACCAAATTCCACATCGTCGCGGTGCAAGCCGGCAATTCGCTGAAGCCGGCGCATCTCCACAATCATTGGGGCCTCGAAGTCGGCAGCCGCGCCGAGGTCGATCGCGTGCACAAGGCCGCCGAGGAGTTCAAGGACAAATACAAGATCGCCACGATCCTCGATCCCGCGCTCGGTCACGGCGTCTACTCGTTCTACATGGAAGACCTCGACCACAATTGGTGGGAGGTCCTCTATTATGACGGCTTCCAGCACGACGACGCGTTCGATTTCGGCGATCGCTTCGCGATGGACGCCAATCCCGTCGCCGAGGATCTGAGCGATCCGCGCACGCGTCAGGGCGGCTAGAAAGATCTCATTGAGCGGAACTTTCAATATCGTCATTGCGAGCGAAGCGAAGCAATCCAGGGCAGCACATGAGGCTCCTGGATTGCTTCGTCGCTGACGCTCCTCGCAATGACGCGGATGTTTACACTTTGCGAAATCTCTCTAATGAGAGAGCGACTAGAAATCGAAGCCGAAGAAGCGGTCGAGCGAGAACGCGCCGCCGCCATTGACCAGGAAGAAGAACACCACGACCGCCCAGACCAGCGGGTATTCGGCGCCGTGGATGGTCCAGAAATAGCCGTCGCGCTTGCCATGCGCCGCGGCTGAGAGCGCCAGGAAAATAAAGATCGGCAGCGCGGCGAGGCGGGTGAAAAGCCCGAGCGCGAGCAACGGTCCGGCGATCAGCTCGGTCGCGGCCACGACCAGCGCCCAGAATTTCCCCGGCCAGTAGCCCCAATTCTCCAACGACGCCGCGAGCTCGCCAAGATTTGCCGGCACTTTGCTCTCGGGAAAGAAGCCGAAGAGTTTTTGCAGCGCATGCGGCACCAGCACGAAGCCGGCCGTCGCGCGCAGCAGCAGCCACGCCCAAGGGCTCAGCGCGTCGTAGAGCGCGTGCACGAAAGTCCCGCCACCTGCCTGCTCTCTACTCCGCTACCATGTCCTTCAGCGGCACATCGCCCTTGGAGAGGCCGAGCTGCTTGCAGGCATCGACCCACCATTGCATCTGCGCCGCGGTCATATCGGCGGTAAAGGTGCCGAGCCCCACCGACATCGCCACCGGCTCGGGCAGGTGCAGATAAGTGACAAGCGTCTTGCGCGCTTCCTTCTCATTCTTGCCGATAAAATCGATCGCCTCGCGCAGCGATTGCTTGAACGCGGGCGCGACATCGGGATGCGCCGCCTTGTAGCTGCGCGTCATCGCCCAGGCCGAATAGATCGTGACAGGATCGGCTAGATCGGCCTGGTAATCGGCGACCAGCGTACCGGTCTTCGCCGCAAGAATCTGGTCGGTGAAGGGCGCGGCGGGCAGCGCGATATCGATCTGGCTGTTCTTCAGCGCGTCGTTCATCTGATTGATCGGTACCTCGATGAAAGTGACGGAGCCGGGATCGACGCCGCGATCCTTCAGCCATTTCATGAAGGCGATGTGGATGACGCTTTACAGACCCGGCACGCCGATCTTCTTGCCGCGATAATCGGCCGGGCTCTTGATCGCGAGACCGGCACGCGCGATGGCGCCGCCCGACGAGCCGGTCTTCGCCTGTCCATTGGCGCCGGCGACGATCTGCAAATCGGCGCCCCCTTCATCGGCGAAAAGCACGATGGTCGGGTTGAGGCCAGCGATCTGCGAGGTACCGGCGATCAGCGCCGCCGGCTGGTTCGAGCCGATGGCGATGAACTGCAGGGTCACATCGAGACCGTGCTTGGCGAAGATACCCTGGTCCTTGGCGACGAAAGCCGGCATCCAGGGATAGCCCGGCCCGTAACTAACCGTGATCTTGGTTTGCGCCACGACCGGCCCTGCCGCCAGCATCGCCAGCGCGATGACCGCGCCGAAGATTGCACGCATGTGTTGTTCCTCCCCGAGCGGCGCTTGTGCCGGTAGAGAATAAATCCGCTACGCGCCGCGGATGCAAGCGCGCTCGAACTCGGTTGAGCCCATTGCTAAAATCCCACGGCCGCTGTCACGGCGGGGATGAGGAGGGAATCATGGCGCGTCATATTCCGGGACCGCTCTATTTCGACCAGCACGGCACCCAGGGCCTGCCGATGATCTTCCTCCATTCGACGCCCGACGATCACCGGCTCTGGATGTACCAGACGGCGCGCTTCTCCTCGTGGTTCCGCACCATCGCCGTCGATCTCGCCGGCTATGGCCGCTCCGGCCCGGCGCAGAACGGCCTCTCGGTTTCCGATCAGGCCGATGCTGCCTGGGAGGTCGTCGACCAGATCTCGGCCGGCAAGGTCATCATCCACGGCAATTCCATGGGCAGCATGGTCGCGATGCAGATGGCGCATGAGCAGCCGGCGCGCGTGCCCGCCCTGATCCTCTCCGGCACCGGCTATCTGCCGACGCGCGATGCGATGAAGGTCTGGGCCAAGCGCTATGCCGAGGAAGGCATCGAGTTGCGCTACAAGCAATGCCTCGATCATTTCTCGCCGCCGGCGCAGCAATTGCCGCATGTGCAATATTACGCCCGTATGGCGTGCGAGCTGAACAATCCGTCGACGCTTGGCAGCATCATCGCGATGAACGAGGCGCTCGCCCGCGATCCCGAGCCCGAACTCGTTCTTCCTCGAATTGACGATGCCGACGATCATCATCAGCGGCACCGCCGATCGCAATCACGAGGCGGCGCGCGAACTGCATCAACACATTCCCGGCTCGATCTTCAAGGAGGTGCCGAATGCCGGGCATGCGGTGATGCAGGAAACGCCCTGGCTCTACGACGATTACTGCATCGAATTCCTGGCGAAGCTCGGCCTCTGGCCGGGCGAACCGCCGCAACCGGTGAGATAAGCAAGAAATGACGACACGCGAAGAAAACGATCTGCTGATGCATACCGGCCGCGACACGCCGATGGGCGACCTCATGCGCCGCTTCTGGCTGCCGGCGCTTTTGTCGCGCGAGCTCGAAGCCGATGGCGCGCCGCTGCGCGTCCGGCTGCTCGGCGAGAATCTCGTCGCGTTCCGCAATACCGAGGGCAAGGTCGGGCTGCTGCGCGAGAATTGCGCGCATCGCGGCGCATCGCTCTATTTCGCGAAGAACGAGGAATGCGGGCTGCGCTGCCTCTATCACGGCTGGAAATACGACGTCGACGGCAATTGCATCGATCAGCCGAACGAGCCGCCGCAGACGCAGTTCAAGGACAAGGTGAAGCAGCCGGCCTATCCCTGCATCGAGCGCAACGGCATCGTCATGACCTATATGGGTCCGCCGGATAAGAAGCCGCCGCTGCCCGAATTCGAATGGCTGACCGTGCCCGAGAGCCATGTCTACGTCTCGAAACGTTATCAGGACTGCCACTGGCTGCAAGGCATGGAAGGCGATATCGATTCATCGCATCTCGGCTTCCTGCACGGCATCGAGGCGATGAAGAAGGCGACCGAGCACGACATGGCCGCCTCCTCGACTCTCGTTGCCGACGGCACCTATCCGAAGCTCGAGATCGTGCACAAGGGCAACACGATCGTGCAAGGCGCGCGACGCGATGCCGATCCGCAGCATCATTATTGGCGCATCGGCGCCTGGCTGATGCCGTGCTTCACGGTGCTGCCGGCCTTCCCGCAGGACGCCGCGCTCGGCGGCCATGCCTGGGTTCCGGTCGACGACACGAAAGTCTGGGCTTTCGGCATCTCCTGGCATCCGACACGGCCGCTCACGAGCCAAGAGCTCAACTGGTTCCATGACGGCACGCCGACCGGCATCCATTCGACGATGATCCCCGGCACTTTCGTCGCCGCGCGCAACAAATCGAATGGCTATGCCGATCCGGCGCGCGCCGATGCTGCGCAACCCTGGCAACGCGTCACCGTATTCCAGGACCAGGACACGGCAATCACCGAGAGCATGGGCTGGAATTTCGATCGCCGCGACGAGTTCCTCGGCAACACCGACATCGTCGTCGCCCATGCGCGGCGGCGGCTGATGGAAGCAGCGCGCGCGTTGCAACAGGGCAAGGACCCGCTGATCAACGCCACCGATTATCGCCTGCGCGGCGTCTCGGTGCTGTTGCCGCGCGACGTGCCGTCCTGGTCGGCGGCGGCCGCCGAGCAAATGGACACCCGGCCGGAGACTTTCCGCCCGGGGCTCTAGCTGGCGCCGGACCCGCGTGATCGAGACCATCCTGACGGCCATCGCGCCGGTCATGCTGACCGCGCTGATAGGCTATTTTTGGACACGTTCCGGCCGCAGCATCGAGGCGCAGGGTCTGACGCAGATCGTCACCGAGATCGGCACGCCCTGTCTCGTTTTCTCGACCTTCGCCAAGATGACCGTGCCGGCCGGCGCTTTCGCCGCCACCGCGGCGGCCTCGCTCACCATTCTCATCGGCTTTCTGATCGTCGCGAGCTTGGTCCTGAAGCTCTGCGGCCTTAGCCTCAGAACCTATCTGCCCTCGATGGCTTTCCCCAACACCGGAAATCTCGGCATACCGCTGACGCTTTATGCTTTCGGTTCAGAAGGCCTCGCCTATGCGATCGTTTTCCTCTGTTTTACCTCGGTGATGAATTTCACCATCGGCCAGGCGATCGCCGCCGGCACGATGAGCTGGCGCGCCATCATCAAGATGCCGATCATCTATGCCGTGGCCCTCGGCCTCGCCGTCACGGAATCCGGCATTGCCGTGCCGCAATTCCTCAACAACACGATCGGCCTGCTCGGTAGCATCACCGTGCCGCTGATGCTGCTGATGCTCGGCGTGTCGCTCGGCTCACTGCGCGTCGCGGCCTTTCCGCGCGCCTTCATGCTGTCGCTGCTGCGCGTCGGCATGGGCGCCGGCCTCGGCTTTGCGGTCACAGCGCTCTTCGGCCTTCACGGCGCGGCGCGCGCCGCCATCGTCATGCAAAGCTCGATGCCGGCGGCGGTGTTCAATTATCTATTCGCGCTGCGCTGGCACAACCAGCCGGAGGAGGTCGCCGGCATCGTCGTGGTCTCGACCTTGGTCACGATCGCGACCGCGCCAACCTTGCTCTATTTCCTGCTTTAATGCGCGCGCACGCCGAAGCGCACGGAGATGATCCGCACCAGCGCCGCAGCCGTGAGACTGATCAGCACGATGATGACGCCGATCACCGCGGCGGGGCCGAGACGGCCGTCGGCGAGGAAGTCGAGCTGCAGCACGGCGAGCGGCCGCGTCTCGCCGGTCGAGAGCAGGATCACGAGGCCGATCTGACGGATGGTCGCAGCGAAAACCAGCACCGCCACGACCGACACTGCAGGCGCGGTGAGCGGCAGGATCACGCGGCAGAAGGCTGAGAACCAGGACGCGCCAGAAAGCCGCGCCGCTTCCTCGATTTCGGCGCCGAGCTGCAGCATATGCACCTTGATCACCTGCACGCCGAGCGTCATCGCCGAAAGGAAGCTGACGAGGATCATCACCCAGATCGTGCCATAGATCGGCGAAAAGATCGGCACCTGGATCACCATGAAGAGGTAGCCGAAACCGAGGACGATGCCGGGGATCGAGATCGGCAGCCAGGAGAGGATATCGATCACCGCCTGCCAGCGCGTCTTCAGCCGCACGGCGCAATAGGCAACGATGACGTAAACCCCGGCCGCGGCGAGCGCCGTGCCGATGCCGAGCGTCAACATGTTCCAGAAGGCCTGGGTAAAGGTCACATCGGCGAAAGCATCGCGCCAGTGATCGAGCGTCCACATCTCGGCCAGGCCGAAGAAGCCGAAGAGCTTCATGATGCTGCCGATCAGCAGCAGGGCGAGCGGCAATAGGCTCATCACCAGCACGATCGTCGCGACGATGAAGAAAGCCGGCCAGCGCCAGGCATGAAGCTGGACGACGCGCGACTGGTATTTGCCGGAAACGACGGCGTAGCTGCGCCGTGTCGCCGCCCAGCGCTGCAGCACGATCAACGGCAGCATCGCCAGCAGTACGGAGGAGGCGAGCACGCCGCCTTCGGCATAGGCCGGCGGATCGTGCGAGATGAGCTGATAGATCTGCGTCGAATAGACGAAGAAATTGAACGGCACGCCGAGGAAAAGCTCGATCTCGAAAGCGCCGAGGCCGTAGATCAGCGACATCAGCAGCACGACGATGATCGCCGGCGTCAGCAGCGGCACGACGATGCGGATGAGTGTCTTGAGCGTCGAGGCGCCGGCGATCTGCGCCGCCTCCTCGATCGAGCCGTCGAGATTGCGGAAGGCCGGCGTCAGCAGCATCACCTTGACCGAGAGCGCGGTCGTCGTCAGGTGCGCGAAGATGATGCCCCAGAAGGAATAGAGATTGAACGGCGCGTTCTGGGCGATGCCCGCATCGATCAGCCATTTATTGGCGAGGCCGTAATTCGGATCGAAGAGCAGCAGCCAGCCTTGCGTGACGCCGAGCGCCGGTAGGAAGAAGAGTATCCAGAAGCCGAATTCGAGCCACCGTGCAAAAGGCAGATCCGTCCGCGCCAAGAGCCAGGCGATCGGGATCGCGACCGGCAGCGAGATGCCTTGCGTCGCGAATTGTACTTTGAGCGTATTAAAAATCGCGGTGAGGACATCGGCGTCGCCAAAAGCCGAGCGCCACGTCGAGAGCCCCTGGCTCTGGAAGACACGCGACGGCAGCAGGCTGTTGATGACGACCGCGAGGATCGGATAGAGCACCAGGAAGGCGAGAACGATCACCAGCGCGCCGACCAGCATCGCTTGCGTCGTGCCCGGCGCAAACCGGCGGCGGCGCGGTCGCTCAAGTTCGGGTGTCAGCGCCAGCTGGGCCATAGCACTATCCTAACGCGCCCGCCCCCCGACGCAGCGTAAAATTTCACGCGGCCAAAAATTTCAGCGGACCGGTGCGGTGTTTGGCTTATGCCACACCGATCGCACCCTGGCCCTGCCGCCTCCCTCAAGCGTTGTCGAGCGCGCTCCATAGCGAATCTGGCCGCTTCCAATCGCGCAGCGGTTTGCCGTTGGCGAACGCCGTCAGCTCCTGCTTCCACATGCGACGGAGATGCGCGATGGCGAGATCGGTCTGGCCGAGTATCTCCTTATGCTCGCGCGTCGCCATCGGACCGAGGCTCGCCTGCACCGCGCAATCCTGCACGGTGACGAGGAAGCCCATGCCCGGCACGAGCTCGGGCTTTTCTTTGATGGTCTTGAAATCGAGCCGGCCGGCGAGGATGTCCTCAACGATCCGCGCGGTCTCGCCGACAGGCCGCATGCCGGTGCGGCCGGTCACCTTCTCGCGAAAAGCCGGATCGTCCTTGTTGCCGAAGGGATAGAGACGATAGTCGAAGCGGACGTGATGGTCGTCGTCGACCGGAATCCGCCAGCTCCGTGCGAAATTGCCCATCGTCGGATCCTTGCCCGGCGGGCCGGCCCATTCATGCGTGTTCGGCATGGTGAGATACATCGTGTCGTAGTGATCGGCCGTATCGGAGAGGCCCGGCACGAAGACCTTCACGCCGTAATCGGTCTCTTCGACATTGATCTTCGTCGGCGTCTTGAAATGGAAATGCCAGTGCAGGAATTCGGTATGCGCGTAGTCGATCGAATTCTCGAGCTGCGCCCAGTAATTCGCCGGCCAGATATCCGTGGTCAGCCAAGCGAAATGCTTGTCGGTCTCGAATTCGGGGGCGCGGGGGAATTCCGGCGGCGCGCCCTCGCCGAGATAGGCGAAGATAAGGCCGAGATATTCGCGGGCAGGATAGGTGCGGATCTTCACCTTGTCGCAGAACGGCCGCGGCTCGGCCGGCTGCTTGGTGCATTGCCCGGTCTCGCCGTTATAGGCCCAGGCATGATAGGCGCATTTGATGTCCTCGCCCTCGACCCAGCCGATCGAGAGCTTGGCGCCGCGATGCGCGCAGCGCGGCTCGGTGACATAGACCTTGCCGCTCTCGCCTCGGAAGACCGCGAAATCCTCGCTCATGATGCGCACCGGCTTGGCGCGGCCCTTTTCGATATCCTCGCCGCGCATGATCGGCTGCCAGAACGAGCGGAGATAACGCCCGCCGATCGTGTCGGGACCGGTGCGCAGGAAATCGTGATAGGTGATCTCGATCTCCTCGCCGCGATTATGCCCGATCGGCGATGTCTGTTCGTTGATGGCCATGGGATACCCCTTTCCGGCTAGCGATTTGGTTAGACCGCGCGCAGAAAATCGCCGACGAGGCGATGCGTGCGCTCGGGTTGATCGTGCTGCGGCCAGTGACCGCAGTGGTGAAGCACATGGAACTCGGCGCGCGGCAGTCCGCCAAAGAGCAGCAGCCCGCGCTCCGCCGGCACCGACACATCGTCATGGCCCCACAGCACGAGACTCGCGGCGTGGAGATCGCGCAGTTCGCCATGGATGGCGCGCGGCCGGCCCGCGGCGCGGCGCGCGCGCTCGGCTTCCTCGTTCTTGCCGGTGCTCATCGAATAGAAAAGCTGCACCAATGCATCGCTTGGCGGATGGCTGACGAGCACCTGGCTCAGCAAAGCGCGCGCGCCATCAAGCGACGGCTTGTAGCCGTGGATGTCGTGACCCAGCTTCTCGCCCGCCGCGCTACGCGGCGTCGTGCCCGGCGGCGGCAGCACGCTGCTCGGCGTGATCACCAGCCGCTCGACACGCGGATCGCGCTTGGCGATAGCACAGCCGATATAGGTGCCCATCGATGAGCCCCAGATGGCGCGCGGCGCCTGACCAGTGAAAGCGATGAAGGCCTCGACATGTGCAATGCGTGCGTCGGTGCTGAAATCCTGCGGATTGTCGGTGAGGCCGAAGCCGGCGAGATCAGGCGCGTAGACCGCGTAACCGGCCGCGGCGAAGCCATCGATATTGGCGCCGAACTCGACTTCGGCCGAGGAGCCGGGAAGCTGTCCATGCAGCATGAAGAGCGCCGGCCCGCTTCCCGCTTGCAGGTAATGCGTTCTGAGCCCGCCGATACTTGCGAAGCGCTGTTCCGCCATCGCCCGATCCACCCTTGCCCGATTCCTAATACATCGATGTTGTCATGACAACATCGTTTCATTAAACTCGTTGGCAAGAACAAGGCGCACCGATGCGCTGCACGGATGGAGGGAGGACGCATGACCCGGAAAAACGGCTTGCTGCGCTGGTTCGGTGCTACCCTTATCGCGGGCATCGCTCTGGCGATCCCGGCATCGCCGGCCGCCGCGCAAGAATGGCAAGCCGCGTTCCAGAAAATCGTCGATGCCGCCGGCCAGGAAGGCACGCTGATCTTCTATTCGCAGCCCAATAAGGCGGCGCAGGATTTTATCCAGCGCGAATTCCCGAAGGCCTATCCGAAGATCAAAGTCTCGCTCTCGGCGATGGGTGGCGCCGAGTTCATCGCCCGCATCAAGACCGAACGCGGCGCCGGCAAATATCTCTGGGATGTCGCGCTGGCCGGGCCGCCGGTCGGCTATGTCCTGGCGCATGCCGACATCCTCGATCCGGTGATGCCCGAATTCGTCGATCCCGAGATCAAGAATCCCGATCTCTGGGGCGGCTGGCAGAACGTCTTCACCGACGTCGCCGGCAAATACGAATTCGCGATCGCGAATTTCATCGCCGGCCCGTGGTACGACGCGCTGAAGATCCCGCCGGAGAAGGTCGAGAAGCTCGGCCTCAAGCTGATGCTCGACCCGAGCGTCAAAGGCAAGATCGCGTGGCATGATCCGTCCGTGCAGGGCGCCGGTCAGCCCTATACGCTGCTGCTACGCGCCAAGCTCGGCGATGACGGGTTGAAGCGGGTCATCACCGAGCAGAATCCGCAATTCTTCAAGGACCAGTTCCAGGTCGTCGAAGCGATGGCGCGCGGCACCGCTTGGATCGGCATCGGCCCGCCCGTACGCGCGCTGATCGCGCCCTATGTTCAGGCAGGCGTGAAGACCGATGTCCGCAATTTCGGCCCGACGCCCGATCTGGCGCTGCAAGAGATCGGCGGCTCCGGCCTCTTCGTCTTCAAGGACCGCCCGCATCCCAACGCGACGCGCGTCTTCATCAACTGGCTCTTGACCAAGGACGTGCAATACGGCCTCGCGAAGGCGACCGAGCAGGCTTCGCGCCGGCTCGACGTGCCGCTCACGACGGCCCCGGACGAGACACCGGTCAAAGGCGCGACCTATCTCCAGCCGCAGCGTGAAGACGCGACCGAGGCGCTGCAATCCGCGCTCGCCCTCGCCGCGGAATATCGCAAGAACGCGAAATGACACGCTGCTACGCCGCGCTGTTCGTTTCGCTGCTGGCGCTCGGCGGCGGGCCGGCCGCCGCGCAGGACTGGCATGCGGAATGGCAGAAGACGATCGATGCCGCCAATGCCGAAGGCAGCCTCATCCTTTATTCGCAGCCCAATCAGGACGCGCGCGCTTTCATCCTCAACGAATTCCCGAAAGCCTATCCGAAGATTAAAGTCTCGCTTTCGGTGATCAATTCGTCGGAATTCGTCGCCCGCATCCGCACTGAGCGCAGCGCTGCGAAATATCTCTGGGATGTGGCGCTCTCCGGGCCGCCCGGCGGCATCATCCTCTCGCATGACAACATCCTCGACCCGGTCCTGCCGGAGATCCTCGACCCCGAGACCAAAAGCCCCGATCTCTGGGGCGGCTGGCACGATGCCTTCATGGACACCGCCGGGCAATATGTCTTCGCCATGGCGAAGTTCATCGCCGGACCTTGGTACAACGCGCTGAAGATCCCGCCCGAGAACGTCGCGGCGCAAGGGCTGAAGCTGCTGCTCGATCCGAGCCTCAAGGGCAAGATCGCCTGGCATGATCCAATTCTGCCCGGCTCCGGCACGTCCTATGCCTATCTGCTGCGCGTGAAGCTCGGCGACGACGCCTTCAAGACGCTGGTGCTCGACCAGAAAATCGATTTCGTGCCGCAGCAATTCCAGGTCGTCGACGCGATGGCGCGCGGCACGGCCTCGATCGGCATCGGCCCGCCGGTTCGCTCGCTTATGGGGACCTACAGCAAGGCCGGCGTCAAAACCGATATACGGTCCTTCGGCAACTCGTCCAACAACAACCTCGAGGCGATCGGCGGCGGCGCGCTCTTCGTCTTCAAGGACCGGCCGCATCCCAATGCGACGCGCGTCTTCATCAACTGGCTTCTGACCAAGGATGTACAGTACGGCATGGCCAAGGCGACCGAACAAGCCTCGCGCCGCCAGGATGTTCCGATCACCACCCAACCCGACGAGACACCGATCAAAGGCGCGCAATACGTCCAGCCGCAGCGCGAGGACGTTGCCCCCGCGGTGCGGCAGACGGTTCAGTTCGTCACGGAGCTGCGTAAATCGGCGAAATGAGCCCGCTTACGCCCCAGGCTGAGGCCGCGACGGCTTCGGCTTGCGCAGTCTGCGGCCTTCGGCCTTGGCTTCGGCCTTCTCGGCCTCGCGCAGCTTGCGCGTCGTCATTTGCGCGAAGCGGGCGAAGTCATAGACGGTCTTGTCGTCCTGGTCCCAGCAGACATAGCCGCGGCAGGGCGTCGGCCGCGCCTCATAGACGGTGCAATTATGATCGGGACCGAGGAACTGGCAGGTCTCGTGCTCGTCTTTCAGCCACATCTTGCCGGCGCGGGTGATCTGCACCAGGTGCTTTTCCTTGAACTCGCCGGGCGTCAGCCGGAGATGCTTGGCGAGCCGAGCCACGTCGTAATTGCTCATTTCGACATAGCCGGCCATTTTGCAACACATCGCGCATTTCGCGCATTCGAGCGGCGGAGAACTCGCCATAGAACACCTCGTGAGATCGATGGCGTATCTATATCGCTTCGCCCTGTCATGCTAAACCCCCATTGATGAGCGAAGCGCGAGAATCCACAGGAAATTCGCTCTTTGGTGGCGGACGCTATCGTTTGGCCATGGGTCTGATGCCGCAAAATGAAGCGGAATGGCTCGCGCCCAATGCTTCCTTGCGCGAAATCCTGGCCGAGAAGCGTCCATTGCTCGCGACTCGGCACGAATGGGTGTTTCGCGCTTTGCCCGAAGCCAACGCGGCGTCGGTTGAACTGCTCCAATTGTTGGCAGACCATCTGCCGCACTACTTCCCGGACACCTACCGACTCGGCGATGGCGGCCGGCTCACCAACACCGCTGGTAACGAGACATGGGATATCGACGTACCGCCGCTCCATCCGCTCGACGTGGCGGGACGGCTGGTGGCTGAGGATCTCTGCTTGTTACAGGCCAGCGATGTCGGCTATCGGCTGATCGGCGCCACGCTCTGCTTCCCCAATCGCTGGCTGCTCGAGGAGAAGATCGGCCAGCCGCTCGATTTCATCCATGCGCCGGTCCCTGGCTTCGCGCCGACCTTGGGGCGGCCGATCGAACATTTCCTCGCCGCTCTGAAGCCCGATCGCATCCTGGCGCGGGTCAATTGGGGCATCGCCGACGACCCGACGCTGTTTCAGCCCATCGGCCGCGATGCCGCGGCAGCGATCACCGCCGCGACCGCGGGATCGGCGCTTTATTTTCGTGTCGAGCGCCAGACCTTGCGGCGCTTGCCGGAGAGCCAGGCCGTGCTTTTCACCATCCGCACCGAGATCACGCCGCTCGACCAGGTAATCACGACACCTACAGATGCCTTCGATCTTACCGGCGCCATTCGCGATATGAGCCCGGCGATGCTGCGCTACAAGCACCTCACCGCGGTCGCGCCGGCACTGCTCGCCTGGCTCGATGCGCGGCAAAAAATAATGGGCGATGAAGAACTGAGGATGAAAGCCGGTCAGTGAACCAGATCGCCGATCGCGGCATCGGCGAAACGCCGCCGCTCCTTTGCGACCAGCGCGTAATAGGCTCCGCGCCGTGCCAATAGCACATCGGGCGGCCCGTCCTCGAGGATGCGACCCTCGCGCATCACGACGATGCGATCGAAATCGGCGACGGTCGAGAGACGATGCGCGCTCGCGATCACTGTGCGGCCTTGCATGACGCGATCGAGCGCCTCGCGGATCGCCAATTCCGAATTCGGTATCGAGCGCCGAGGTCGCCTCGTCGAGCAGCAGGATCGGCGCGGCTTTGAGGATCGCGCGTGCGATCGCGATGCGCTGACGCTGGCCGCCCGATAGCTTTACACCGCGATCGCCGATGATCGTCGCAAAACCCTGCGGCATCATTTCGATGAATTCAGTGCAGCGCGCTGCATCCGCCGCGGCGATGACCGCGCTGTCGCTGATCTCCGGCCGGCTGTAGCGGATATTCTCGATCACCGAGCGATTGAGCAGCCCGACATCCTGCGGCACGACGGCGATCGCCGCGCGCAGGCTCTCCTGCATCGTCGTGGCGATGTCTTGACCGTCGATCCGGATATGGCCGGCTTGCGGATCGTGAAACCGTTGCAGTAAAGCGAAAAGCGTCGATTTCCCGCCGCCGGACTCGCCGACCAGCGCAACGCGTTGCGCGGGCTCGATGCGCAGGTTGAAATGCTCGAACACTTTGCGGCCGTCGGGATAGACGAAACCGATGTTGTCGAAGATGATGCCGCCGCGATGCCGCTGCAAAGGCGGGGCCGAGGGCACGTCGCAGAGAGTATGCGGCACGAGCAGGGTTGCGATCGCTTCTTCGAGCCGCGCCATGTGCTGGGTCGCATCGACCAGCGCGACGGCGAGATCGCGCGTCGCATGCAGAATGCCGAAGCCCAAGGTACTGACGAGCACGACATCGCCGGTCGTGACCAGATTGTGCTGCCACAACAGCACCGCCCAAGCCAGCAGGAAGGCCGTGAGCGTCGCCGTAACGACGGCGTGCAGCAGCCGCAACTTCTCGAGATAGGAGAGGCTGCGCCGCCGCGCCGTGCTTTCTCGATCGATGGTTTCATCGAACCGGCGATGCTCGAAGGCGAGGCCGCCGAAAGCACGGACCAGCGGCAGGTTGGAGATCACGTCGACCATCTCGCCATCGGCCACCGCGGCGCAATCGGCGAAATTGCGATGAAGCGGCGCGCCGCGCGCCGCGAGACGGAAGAGGACGACGATCATCACTGCCGCCACCAAGATCATCGCCGCGGTCATCTGCAAACTCACCGTCGCGAGAAAGATGATTGAACCAAGCGTGGCAACACAAGGCGGCAACACATTCCAAATGAACATGGTCTCGACGGCATAAACCGCGTTCGAGGTCGCGGTGATGCGACTTGCCAAGGTCCCGGGCATGCGATCGGCGAAATAGCTCGGCGCGTGGCCGGTCAAGTGGCGGAAGAGATCGCTGCGCAGATCGACCGTGACGGCAACGAAAGTGTAATTTGCCAGCCAACCGGCAAACCGCCAGGCGAGATTGTCGCCGACGATCAACGCGACCAGGAGCGCGAAGGCGCTCCAGATCGTCGCGCCGATCTTCGGCCCCGACAGCGCATCGACCAAGGCTTTCAGCCCGTATTGGGATCCAACCGAGCAGCCGACAGCGATCAGCACTGCGGCCAAGATAGCGGCATGCGCGGCACCGCGCCGCCTTATATAGCGACCGAGAAAAGCGAGCGGCCGACTGGCGTAACGCGTCAATTCTTCGTGCGATGACTCAAATTTCATGGACTCAAATCTCACGATCGCTTCAGGAGGTCCTTGATGGCGGGAAAACGCGCCGACCCGGCAGCTTCTTCCGTGGCGCCGCATAGAGAATGCTGCGTTTGGGCCGATGTTCCCGCATAAGGCCGCGCCAAGCTTTAGCTGCGACAAATTGCAACGTCCGCAGATGGACGCGGATAACGCCCGCGCTGTCACGCGTTGTCAGCGCAACCGCCAGCACATCGCTCGCGGACGAAGGGAGAGTGTTGTCCATGCGAATTGCTCAGATAGCGCCACTGACAGAATCGATCCCACCGAAACTTTATGGCGGCACGGAGCGCGTGGTGTCGTGGCTCACGGAAGAGCTGATCGCGCTCGGTCATGAGGTGACGCTGTTCGCGAGCGGAGATTCGACAACGTCAGCTGAGCTGGACGCGATCTGGCCGACCGCCTTGCGCTTCGATCCGGCGATCCGCGATCCCAATGCCCTGCATGTCGCAATGCTTGAGCGGGTTTGTCAGCGTGCGCCGGAATTCGACTTCCTGCACTTCCATCTCGACTACTTACCGTTCTCGCTTTTCGCGCGCCAGCCGGTGCCGTCGGTGACGACGCTGCACGGCCGGCTCGACCTCAACGAGCACCAGACCGTGTTCCGCACCTTTCCCGACGCGCCGGTGGTCTCGATCTCGGACGCGCAGCGCAAGCCCGTGCCCTATGCCGGCTGGGTACGGACGATCCATCACGGCTTGCCGGCGCAGCTCTTGCAGCCCAAGCCGACGCCTCCCGGCTATCTCGCTTTCCTCGGCCGCATCTGTCCCGAGAAAGCGCCCGACGTTGCGATCTCGATCGCGCGACGCTGTGGCCTGCCGCTGAAAATCGCCGCCAAAATCGATAAGGTCGACGTCGAATATTATGAAAGGCAGATCAAGCCGATGCTGGGAGCGCCCGGCATCGAGTATATCGGCGAGATCAGCGACACTGAGAAATCCGATTTTCTCAGCGGCGCGATCGCATTGCTGCTGCCGATCTCGTGGCCCGAACCTTTTGGCCTTGTCATGATCGAGGCGGCGGCTTGCGGCACGCCGGTCATCGCCTACGACGCGGGATCGGTTAGCGAGATCGTCGAGGACGGCGTCACCGGCTTCATCGTCTCGGATGAGAATTCGGCGATCGCGGCGCTCGAAAAGATACCGACGCTCGACCGCCGCCACATCCGGCGGCGCTTCGAGGAACGCTTCACGTCGCGCCGGATGGCGCAGGATTACCTCGCCGTCTATGCGCAGCTGATGAAAAGCGACGCGCCAAAACTGCGCGTCGTGAGCTAGCGCCGCGGTGCGGCGCGCGGCTCAGCGCTTCGGGAAAGGCTCCTGGAATTCCCAGGTATGGCCTTCCGGATCGACGACGAAGAGTTGCGCGCTGCCTGCGCCGAGCAGATTCTTCGCCTCGCCATATTCGATGCCGAGCCCTTCCATGCGCGTGCGGAAGGCTTCGATATCGGCGACAAGCCAGGCCGTGTGGCGGCCGGTCGCGGAATATTTCGTGCCGGCGCCGGGCTTGTAATCCTTCTCGGTGGCGATGAGGTGGAATTGCACCTTGTCGTCGGCATCGCCGAGCCAGGCGCCACGGCCGATATCGTCGAGCGCCTTCGGCCGCTTCAGCAGCTTCAATCCGAGTACCTTGGTATAGAAGTCGATGCAGGCATCGAGATTTTGATGGCTGACCGGGATGCCCTCATGCATCGAGCCGAGCCAAGTCAGTGACGGGACTTGCGTTTGCGCGGACGCATCCATAGCCGAACTCCTCAAAAGCTCTTCCACCCTAGCCCGGACGGTACAGGAACCCTCCCTTAAGGGTCAAATTCCCCTCGCTGCGCGACTTCACACCGACAATCACGAGACGCATTTGCAGCCGCTGATCGCTTAGCGATAGCCGCCGGACGGATCTTGCGATATCGTCCGCGGCAAGAACCGCGTCGCGGGGGATAGCGCGCGGCGACCTGATACGAAACGGGCCTTCGAGGGGGAAACGATCCATGGCGACGACAGCGACAACTGGCGCGACCGGCGACATACGCCAGATCGCGGCGCGGCTCGAGCGGCTACCCTACTCTTCTTGGCACCGCAACATGCGCATCATCATCTGCAGCGCATGGTTCTTCGATGCGTTCAATTCGATCACCATCGCCTACGTCCTGCCGCCCCTCATCGGCATGTGGCACATGAACCCGGGTCAGATCGGCTCGCTGATCGGCATCGGCTTCATCGGCCAGCTCGTCGGCGCCGTCGTCTTCGGCTGGCTTGCCGAGCGCTGGGGCCGGCTCAATTCGATGATCGTCACCTTGCTGATCTTCACCCTCGGCGGCCTCGCCTGTGCTTTCGTCTCGACCTACGACCAGATGTGGTGGCTCCGCTTCGTCCAGGGCATCGGCCTCGGCGGCGAAGTGCCGCTGATGGCCGCTTACGTGAATGAATTCGCCAAAGCCGAAGGCCGCGGCCGATTCTCGCTCTCGGCGCAAGTGTTGTTCTCGATCGGTCTGCCGGTCTGCGCCTTCATCGGCATCTATATTGTGCCGAATTGGGGCTGGCAGTGGATGTTCGTCCTCGGCGCTTTTCCGGCGCTGATCGCCATTCCGCTGCGTACGATGCTGCCGGAATCGCCGCGCTGGCTCGCGAGCCGCGGGCGTTTCGCCGAAGCCGACGCGGCTCTCAAGAAGCTCGAGGATATCGCGGTGAAAGAAGGCAAAGCGCTGCCGCCGTTGCCGCGCGATCTTCCGGTCGTCAACGAAGTCAAGCCGCGTATCGCCGATCTGTTCAAAGGCATCTATTTGAAGCGCACGATCACCGTGTGGTTCATCTGGATCGGCGCGTATTTCGTGACCTATGGCCTTACCGCATGGGCGCCGTCGCTGTTCAACATCGTCTATCACCTGCCGGTCCAGACGTCGCTCATCTATGGTTTCGTGCTGAGCGGCGTCGGGCTCGGCGGCGCGTTGCTGACGATCTATCTGATCGAGGCGATCGGCCGGAAGCGGATGTTCGTCGTCGGCCTCGGCGTCTGCGCCCTGCCGATGCTCTCCTTCGCCTTCATCGGTCAGCAGAGCGCGCTGAGCGTGCTGCTTATCATCTCGGGCTCGTTCTTCTTCTGCAGCTTCCTGGCGCTGGGCCTCGCGACCTACACCGCCGAGATTTACCCGACACATCTGCGTGCGCTCGGCGGCGGTGTCGCCAGTGCCTTCCAGCGTGCGGCGTCTTACGCCGGGCCGGTCGTCGTCGGCATGATCTTGCCGGTTTACGGCATCAACGCCGTGTTCGTCGTGTTCGGCCTCTTCGCGCTGATGGGCTGCCTCGTCACGCTGTTCTTCGCCATCGAGACACGCGGCCAGGTACTGGAGCGCTTGTCCCCGCCGCCGGCGGAGTAAGCGATGGTGCGCAGGGTTCTGGTATCGCTCGCGCTGGTTGCCGCGTTTATCGTCCCCGCAACCGCCGAGCCGCTGAAAATCCGCCAGGGATATGGCAGCGCGCCGGCCTCGATGGCGCCGATCATCTTCGAGCAGAGCAATCTGCTGAAGCATTACGGCCAGTCCTACACCGTCGAATTCACCCGCTTCGCCGGCGCCGCGCCGCAGATGACGGCCTTCGCCGGAGGCGAGCTCGATCTGGCGAATTTCGCCTACGCCAATCTCGGCATGGCGGTCATCAACGCGCATATCGAGGACGCACGGATCGTCTCCGACGGGTTCCAGGACGGCGTCCCGGGCTATTACTCGGTTCAGTTCTTCGTCACCAAGGACAGCCCGATCAAGGGCATCGACGATCTGAAAGGCCGCGTGATCGCGACCAATGCGATCGGCGGTGCCGCCGATATCGCGGTGCGCGGCTTCATGCATCAGCGTCATCTCGAAGAGAAGAGCGACTACCGGCTGATCGAAGGCGGCTTCGCGACCTTGGTGCCGATGATGTTCGACCACAAAGCCGACGTCATCGCCCTCGTCCCGCCCTTCAATTACGACCCGCGTCTCAAGGATGGCCGCGCCGTCTTCACGCAAAGGGACCTCATCGGCCAATCGCAGATGAATTTCGTCATCGCGCACGCCGCGTTCCTACAAAAGAACCGCGCCGCGTTGACCGATTATTACGAGGATTATCTGCGCGGCCTCGACTGGTTCCTCGATCCGAAGAACCGCGCGCAGGCGATCGACATCGTCGCCAAATTCACCAAGGTCCCAGCCGCGCAATATGCCGGCTGGCTCTTCGACAAGGGCGATTACTATCACAATCCCGATGCGCTGATTAACGAGAAGGTGCTGAAAGCCAATCTCCAGCTCTGCTACGAGCTCGGCATCCTCTCGAAGCCGGTCGATCCGAGCAATTATCTCGACGAAAGCATCGTTCAGGATGCACGCAAGCGGCTCAATGCAGAAGGACAACGCTAGAATGACACGTTTAACGACGCTCGCTGCCGGCCTCGCTCTGGCACTGCTCGCTGCCCATCCCGCGACGGCGCAGACCAAGGTGAAGATGACCTATACGGCGGTCACGGGCTTCACGGCGGGTTATGTCGCCGAGCAGCAGGGCTTCTTCCAGAAGCGCGGGATCGATGTCGAGTTCGTCCAGACCAACATCTCCGGCAATATCCCGGCGGTGATCGAAAGCGGCTCGAGCGAGCTCGGCGGCCCAACCCTGCCGTCGCTGCTGCAGGCGAACGACGCCGGGCTCGATCTCGTCGTCTTCGCCGGCGGCGCGGTCTATCCCCTGACGGGCGATGTGCTGATCGCGCGCAAAGGCGCCGGCATCGAGAAGACCACCGATCTCAAAGGCAAGACCGTCGGCGTGCCCGGCATCGGCGCGCTGCTCCACATCATGCTGCGCCGCGACCTCAAGGCGAATGGTGTCGACCCGAACAGCGTCAAATATGTCGAACTGGGCTTTCCCCAGGCCGGCGACGCCCTCAGAAGCGGCCAGATCGACGCCTATCCCTCGCAAGCCCCCTTCACCGCGCGCATCCTGCAATCGGGCGCCGGCGTGGCGGTCCAGAATTGGCTGAGCGCGACGCCCGACGGCACACCGACCGTGATCTTCGCGACGACGCGCTCATGGGCGACGGCTCATAGGAAAGAGATCAACGCGATGCAGGATGCGATGCGCGATGCGGTCGTCTTCATGAAAGATCATCGCGACGAGACCAATCAGGCGATCGGCAAATATACCGGCCTGCCGGCTTCAGTGGTCGGCTCGCTGCCGCCGCCGATCATCAATGTCGATCTTACGCCGAAGCAGATCCAGTTCTGGATCGACATCTGCAAAGAACAGGGCCTGATCAAGGGCAATCCCAAGGCCGAGGATGTGTGGTTCCAGTAGGGACGAAGACCCTCACCCGTCATTCCCGACCCTCGTCAAGCTCAGGGGCGGGGAGCCAGGCATACAGCGTGTTTGTTTTCTGGACCCCGCTTTCGCGGGGGTGACGAATCAGTGTAGACGAATCTCTATTCGAACAACGTCAAATCGATTGCGTCGCCCATGTGCCGATAGCCGTTGTCGCTCGGATGGAGATGGTCGCCGCAATCGTATTCGGCGCGCATCGACGTCGGATGCGCCGGATCGAGCACGGCCTTGTCGAAATCGATCAGCGCGTCGAAATATTCGGCGCCATGCGCACGCATCCATTCATTGATCGCCTGGCGTTTGGCCTCGCCTTGCGGCGTCCAGGCACCGGGGAAATAGGTCTCGTTCTCGTAAGGGATCATGGTCGCGCCGTAGACAATGAGACCGCCGGCTTTAGCGCGGAGTGCGAGCTGCTTTAGTCCCGCGATCATCTGCTTGGCGGTCACGATCTCCGCCGCATTGCCACGCTGATTGCGTAGATCGTTGGTGCCGATATAGACGATCGCATGCGTCATGCCCGGCTGCGCCAGCACATCGCGATCGAAACGACGCAAGCCGCTGTCGCCGCGCATATCATGCAGGATGCGGTTGCCGCCGATGCCCTGATTCAAGACACCGAACGAACGGCCGCCGCGCGTAACGAGACGGTGCGCGAGTTGATCGGGCCAACGGCTGTTGCTATCGAGGCTTGAGAGATTACCCTCGGTGAGCGAATCGCCGAAGCAGACGATGCCGCCGGCATTCGCCGGCGCCAGCATCTCGATGGCGCTGAGGAAATACCAATTCTCGGTCTGCTCTTTCACCGGCAACGCCGCCGCGGCGGTGTGATCGCCTTCCACCGACAGATAATTCGTCTGGTGGCAATTGCCGTGGCCGGTGATCGGAAAGGCTTCCGGCACCTCGCCCGGGATATAGAGGCTGACCGCGAGATCGCTGAGCGCCTTGACGTCGAGATCGACCGGATCGCTGACGATCAGCGCGCCTGGGCCGATCGCCGCCGCCGTCTCGCTGCCGAAAGTCAGCTTGCGATCGCTGCCGGCGGCGATACGCTCGCTCGCGCCATCGCGCAGCGCGATATGCGCGCCGCCGATGGTGAGCTTCTGATTGCCGTAGAGATTCGAGAGCCGGATGCGCAGCCGCTTGCCGCCGAGCGTCGAGCGGACGATGAGGCGCAGGGTTTGGTTCTTGAACGCGCTTTTATCGACCGTGACGAGGCCGGTCGCCCAGGCGCCGACCCATCTCTCGCCAATCAATTCCTTGGGCGCCATATCGTTCCCCTTTCTTGCTTGGCGCGATCAATAGGCGGAGCGATCCTGCTTGTCGAGACGCGGCGCCGCGGCCTAACCTCCGCTCATGCGCACGCAAATCGGCATCATCGGCGCCGGCCCTGCCGGACTTTTTCTCTCACATTTCCTCCATCGCCTCGGCATCGAATCGGCGATTATCGAAAACCGCAGCCGCGAGGACATCGAGCAAACAATTCGCGCCGGCGTGCTGGAGCAATGGCTCGTCGATCTGATGAAGGCGACGGGTGTTGGCGAACGCATGGCACGCGAAGGCGCCTTCGATACCGGCATCACGCTGCAATTCTCCGGCCGGCGCCATCACATCGATTTCGTCGAGCTGACCGGCGGCAAGGGCGTCACCGTCTATGCGCAGCATGAGGTGATCAAGGATCTCGTTGCCGCGCGCTTGAAGGATCGCGGCGATATCCGCTTCTCGGTCTCCGACACGGCGCTACACGATCTCGACACCGACAAGCCGCGGATCAGCTTCAAGGACAAGGACGGCAAGCCCGACGAGCTGGTTTGCGATTTCATCGCCGGCTGCGACGGATTTCACGGGCCAAGCCGCCAGGCGATCCCGCATAGCGCGATCCAGGAGCATCAGATCATCTATCCTTGGGGCTGGCTCGGTATCCTCGCCGAAGCACCGCGCTCCTTCCACGAGCTGATCTATTCGCGTCACGATCGCGGCTTCGCCTTGCTCAGCACGCGCTCGCCGATGGTTCAGCGCATCTATGTGCAATGCGATCCGCACGATAAGCTCGATGCCTGGCCCGATCACCGCATCTGGCAGGAGATGCAGGCGCGTTTCGCCTTTCCCGGTTGGACGCTCTCCGAGGGACCGATTTTCCAGAAAGGCATCGTCGGCATGCGCAGCTATGTCTGCGACCCGATGCAGCATGGCCGGCTCTTCATCGCCGGCGACGCCGCGCATATCGTGCCGCCGACCGGCGCCAAAGGCCTCAACCTCGCCGTCGCCGATGTGCTGGTGCTCTCGCGTGCGCTCGATGCCTGGTACAAGAAAGACGACCGCACCGGGCTCGATTGCTACAGCGCGAACGTCCTGCCGCGGATTTGGAAATGCGAGCGCTTCTCTTGGTACATGACGACGATGCTGCACCAGAACCCGGCCGACAGCAGCTTCGAGCGACACATGCGTCTTGCCGATCTCGACACGGTGGTCGGCTCGCGCGCCGCCGCCACCGCCCTCGCCGAGATCTATGTCGGCCTGCCGATGGATTGAGCCGCGATCAGTAAACCACCTGCGTGTTAGGGCAGTTTGCCTGGACCCAGGCGGTGTAATCCTTGCTGCAGGATTGGCGGCGATCCCCGGTGACCGGCGGCATGCAATTGATATACGCGGTCGGTGGGCAGTGATAGTCCGGCGGTTTTGCACCCTCCTGCGCCTGGCCGGTGAGGGGTGCCTCGGCGGCCCAAGCCGGGACCACGGCACCGGCCAGAAATGCCCGGGCGATCAATCGTTTCGGTCCCATAAGGATTTCCGTTCCCGTGTCACGGCTCTATAGCCAAAACGCGCGGAACTGGGCAAACTGACCCGGCCTCGGGAGGCGCTGTGGGACGGAAGGACGGGCGATGATCAATCTGCAGGATATCCGCTATCTGCGGCTCGGCACCGCCGATCTCAATTCCTCGATCCGCTATCTGACCGACATCATCGGACTGCAGCTCGCGGCGCGCGAAGGCAAGACCGCTTACTTCCGCAGCGACAAGGTTGGCGTACGCGGCGATACGCGCGATTACACGCTGGCGCTGGTCGAAGGCGATCCCACCGATCAGACGATCGGCCTCGAATTGCTCGACCCCGACGATCTCGATGCGGTCGGCAAGGTGCTGGAGCAGAACAAGCTGCCCGTCCATCTCGGCACGCGCGAGGAATGCGATGCGCGGCGCTGCAAGAGCTTCATCGCCTCGACCGATCCCTCGGGCAACAAGATCGAGATCGTCGCCCGCCCCTATCACACGGGCCAACGCTATTTCCCCGCTCGCGATGCCGGCATCGAAGGCTTCAGCCATATCGGCCTCTTCACCACCGACGCCAAGCGCGACACGAAGTTCTGGACCGAGCTGTGCAATGC
The DNA here is from genome assembly GCA_963731145.1 of uncultured Alphaproteobacteria bacterium. Lineage (GTDB taxonomy): Bacteria > Pseudomonadota > Alphaproteobacteria > ATCC43930 > CGMCC-115725 > CAIKMD01. Next base: position 289,882 of record CAVSUX010000002.1, read on the forward strand.
GCGGATTTCGGATTGGCTCGGCGATTCGCCTTTCCTGCGCATTCACACCGTGCACCATTCGATCGTGCTGTTCCCCTCGAACCGCACCGGCATCCATCACATCAACCACCAGGTCGAGGATTTGGACGATGTGATGAAGTCGTATTATTTCTTGAAGCAGCGCCAGGTGCGCATCATCCACGGACCGGGGCGGCATCCGATCTCGACCGCGGTGATGGTCTATTTCGAGGGACCAGACAAAGTCACGTACGAATATTCCTGCGGCGTGAAGCATGTCATGCCCGACGAGGAAGCGACCTACCGGCCGCGGCAATTCTCGCTCGAAGCCTATAACGCCTGCATGTGGGGCTCGCGCGAGTACGAGCTTGCTGAGGCGGCGCGCGCCGCCGCTAAAACCGGGCAATGGTCGGAGCGCGTCGTCGTTTGATCTAAGGGGAGACTGCCGCCCGCGGTGTGATGCGCCGCGCATCCGGGCGGAGAAAAAGAGCGGCGCGCAAGAGCTGGGGGGATTTATGGCAACTACAAGTGCTGCGCCGCGCGCCGGCTTATTCGCCAATCGATGGTGGATCGTTTGGGGCTCGCTCATCGGCAACATCGTCGGGCCAGGCCCGGCCGTCATCTTCGTCACCAATGTCTTCATGATCCCCGTGACGGCCGAGTTCGGCTGGACGCGCGGCGAATTCTCGGCGGGCCTGCTTGCCAGCGCCGTCGCCTCGCCGATCATGACACCGCTTTTCGGCTGGCTCATGGACCGCCACGGCATCCAGAAGATCGCCTTGCCGGCGGCAACGCTCTATGGCCTCTCGCTCGCGAGCTTCGCGATGATGACCGCCGGCGCCCACTGGGAGATCTTTGTGATGTTCGCCTGCGCCTCGGGCTTCGGCGCCTCGTGTGGCCCGCTTCCTTATTCGAAGGCGATCACCGCTTGGTTCGACAAGGAGCGCGGCTTCGCCCTCGGCATCGCCACTTGCGGCGTTGGCCTCGGCACTTTCGTCATCCCCACGATGGCGCAAATCTTCATCAGCGCCTTCGGCTGGCGCATCGGCTACGTCGCTGTGGGCTTCGCTACCTGGCTCCTCGCCTTCGGCATGATCGCGCTCTTCGTGCGCGAGCCGCCCGGCTATCTCGCGCGGCTCCGCGCGAGCCATGATGCGGAAACCGCGGCCGGCCGCCCCACCTTCGGCCTCGCCGTGCGCGACGCGATTCTCGGCACGCATCAATTCACCGTGCTGTTCATCATCTTCTTGCTCGAAGGCACGGCGTGCAACGGCATCCTCAGCGGCCATTTCGTGCCGATGCTGATCGATCGCGGCTACACGGCGCCGGCAGCGGTGGCGCTCCTCGGCAGCTCGGGTCTCGCCGCGCTGGTCGCGCGCATCATCGTCGGCTGGTGTCTCGACAAGGTAAACGGGCCGATCTTCTCGGCGATCGTGATGCTGTTGCCGGTTTTCGGCGTCGCGCTCCTGTGGAGCGGTGCCGGCGCCCCGGCGCCGTTCTTTGCCGCGGTCTTGATGGGGCTCGCCATCGGCGCCGAAGTCGACATGCTCGGCTTCTTCGTCAGCCGCTATTTCGGCCGCCGCTCTTTCGGCACGCTCTATGGACTGATCTTCGCCGCCTTCACGATCGGCATCGGCGTCGGACCGGTCATGCTCGGCGTCGGCTTCGACACCTATCACACCTACAATCAGGTGCTCGGGGCCTTCATCGTCGCACTGATCGTCGCGTCGGGCCTGTTCCTGACGCTCGGCACCTATCGCTATCCGAAAGGCACGGAATAGGGATGCGGCTTGCTGCGGCTCTTAACCGAGCCGCAGCAATTTCGCCGCCGTGCCGCCGAGGATCGCGATCTTATCGGCGTCGCTGAGGCCGGGCGTCGACAGCACGTGCCCGACCGGATCGGTTACCCAGGGAAAGCCGTAATCGGTGCCGATCATGATGTGCCGCGGCCCGACCTCGACCGCGAGATGGCGCAGCCCTTCGGGCGTGAACACCATCGTGTCGACATAGAGCTGCTTGAGATATTCGCTCGGTCGATTCTTCGGACCCGGCCCTTTGCAGGAAGCAGGCTGCACGGTGCAGCCGTGATCGAGCCGCCCGGCATAAGACGGCAGATAGCCGCCGGCATGCGCGCCGCAAATCCGCAGCTTCGGAAACTTGTCGAGCGTGCCATCCATGATGAGATGCGATAATGCGATGGTCGTCTCCAGCGGATTGCCGATGACATTGCCGAGCGCGCCATAGCCTTCGACGCGCTTGGCGATGCCGGTCGCCTCCTCGCTGTCCTGTGGATGCATGAAGAGCAGCGCGTCGAGCTCTTCCGCCTTGGCCCAGAATGGATCGAATTTCGGATTCGACAGCTCGACCCCGGCGACATTGCCGCCGATGCCGGCGCCGCGCAGCCCTTGCTGCTTCATCGCTACCTCGAGCATTTCCGCTGCAAGATCGGGGAATTGCAGCGGCACCGTGGCGAAGGCCACCAGGCGATTGGGCTCCTGCTTGCACAGCGCCATCAGTTTTTCGTTCTGCACGTCGCAAATCCTGCGCGCGAGATCGCGATCGGCGGCGTACCACCACTCGTTGATGCTGATGGCTTCGACGTCGATACCCTGCGCGTCCATGGTCGCGATGCGATGGTCGAGCGTCGGGTTGTTGCCCGGCACCATCATCTGCCGCTGCGCGCGGCGCTCGAGCGGCGTGTCCTTGACGAGAGGCGCGACATCGGAAATGGCGGTGTGGCAGTGCACATCGACGGTGCGCACACGCTTGCCGCCCACCGTAACGCGGCGGCGCCGGCCGCCTTTCGCCGGTTGCGCCCGGAGGCGCTGCCCGCCACAAGTCAAAGATGCGCCGACCGCCGCGGCGCCGATGAAGAATTGCCGACGATCCAAAACCCTCTCCCTCCCAAAAATGCGAGCGCGCCGCAAATGCGGCGCGCCCGGCTAATCCACGACGCTATTTACTTCTTGGGTACGCCGAGCTGCTCGGCCATCCAATCGGCGCATTGATTCTTCCAGAGGTGGCCGCGATTGTGGCCGACATGGATGCCGCCTTCGAGCGCGACGAAGACGCACGGCCCCTTAACCTCTTTGGCGACGCGCTCGGCATCGGTCCATTTGGTGATGTGATCCGCCTTGCCGCAGATGATGAAGATCGGACAGGTGACCTTCGAGGCGACACCCTCCATGTCGAACGGCCGCGTCTTCTCGCGCGCCTCTTCCATGGTCTTCGAATGCGTGCGCAGTATATAGGCGTTCTTGAGCGTCTGCGGCCGCTGATCGAAATTATCGATCACCTTATAAGCGCCGCTATTGGCGATCGCGGCTTTGACGCGCTTCTCGAAAGCGGCGGCGCGCGGCGCGTAATAGCCGCCCATCGACGCACCCGAAATGCCGATGCGCGACGCATCGAGATCGAGGCGCTTTTCGACGAAATCGATCACCGCACCGACCGGCTCTTCGAATTTATGTGTGACCGGCCAGTCATATTCCGCCTCGCCCTGGCCCGGCCCGTCGAAGGACAAGGTCGCGATGCCGCGCACGAGGAAAAGCTCCTCGTAAGCTTTCTGCTCTTCCTTGGTCGAATCCATCCCCGAGATGATGAGGATCACCGGCTGCTTGCCGAGGGCGCCGCTCGGCTTGCGCAGATAGCCGTAGAGATACTTGCCCTCGAAGGGGATGGCGACCCGCTCACCGGCCGGCGAGAAATGCGGCAGCGCCAGCGTATAGCATTCGACGGCTTTCATATGCGCCGTCTTCATCTGCTTCGGATCTTGCGTGAAATAGAATTTAGCGAAGTGGTATTCGATCGCCGCGGTGAAGAGATGGGACGCGGCCGACGCGTTCTGATTCTCGAGCAGCGCGGCGCGGCCGAATTTCTCATGCATCGAGGCGCGCTCGCTCCACGCGTGGCACCAATCGTCGTAGCTGTCGATCGAATAGGCGACTTCCTGGAAATCGTTGAGCGGGACGCCGGCCGCCACCATCCGTCCCAGCCAGCCGGTCCGTGCGGCCTTGATCGTCGCATCGGGTTCACGTGTCGAAGCGTCTGCCATCCTGCCCTCCCTTTGGCGCTTTGGCCCCTTGGCGTGTGCCGTTCGCCAGCCATCTTTGCCCATCATGACACGCGCCGCGCGTGGCCGGAAGCCACCCGCCTAACCCTGTGCGTGGTAAGCTCGCGCCGGCGATATTCGGGGGGACCACATGCCTGCCAAAGCAAAATCACCGGCGTCTAAAGCGGCAGAGCCGCGGACTTTCTCGCTCCATTGGGGAACCGGCATCATCGAGGAAGAAGTGCGGATCGGCTCGACCTATCACCATCCGACGATCCAGCTCCTGAAATTCACCGAGGGCGGCGCCAAGGGCACGCGCGAGATCCGCTTTTGCCACTACAACCATCGCGGCCAGTTCCAGCGCTCGCCGCTGATCATCGACGAGACGGACATTCCCGACCTGCGCAAAGCGCTGAACGAGACGCCGAAATTGAAGCGATTGCTGAAGAAACTGGTGGAGTGATTTCCCTCTCCGCGCAAAGCGGGGAGAGGGAGGGGCCCAGTCCGTAAGGACTGGGAGGGTGAGGTGTGCTTCAGCGCACACCCACCTCACCCTACCCTCTCCGCCCTCAAGGGCGGAGAGGGACTAGCGACAGCTTCACTCGCGACAATCGTTCAACGCTAAACCGGCTTCAGCGCCTGGTGCGGCGCGGCGGGCAGCTCAATAGCGATCTTATCGCCAGCGCGCACGACCCCGCCTTCGATCACGACGGCCATCACGCCGGCCTTGCGGATCAGATTGCCCTCGGCGTCGCGGTCCAAGGTCGCCGCCATCAGACCCTCTCGCAGCTTGTTGAGCTGATGGCAGGGATTGCGCAGGCCGGTCACCTCGATGAGCGCGGCATCGCCGAGACGCAGGCGGGCGCCGGTCGGCAGGCCGAGTAGATCGATGCCGCTTGTGGTGACGTTTTCGCCCATCTCGCCCGGTGCCAGGTCGAAGCCGGCTTTGCGCAATTCCTCATGCAGCTCGGCATGAATGAGATGAACCTGACGCAAATTCGGCTGCGTCGGATCGCGCCTCATCGGATGGAGGTGCTGCACGGTCGTGCCGAGATGGGCGTCGCCCTCGACGCCCAAACCGGCGAGCAGCTTGATCGTCTCGGCCGCGGGCTTACTCATCGAATGCGACGCCGCTGCAGCTCACCGCGACCACGATTCCTGTCACAACGCCGGCTTCCATCCCGCCATTATAGACCGAGATAGGCTTCCTTGATGCGCGATTGCGCGAGCAGCTCGGCCGGCAGGCCCGCGGCAACGATACGGCCTTCTTCGAGCACATAGGCGCGGTCGGCGATCGCCATCGCCTGGCCGACATTCTGCTCGACCAGGAGGATCGCGACGCCTTCCGATTGGATGACGCTCGATCGCGCGGAACATCTCCCCGACGATCGAGGGCGCGAGGCCGAGCGAGGGTTCGTCCAGCAGCAGAAGGCGCGGCTCGGCCATCAAAGCCCGGCCGATCGCGACCATCTGCTGCTGCCCCCCTGAGAGCGTGCCCGAAAGCTGCTGCCGTCGCTCGCGCAGCACCGGGAAAAGCTCATAGACTCGCGCGAGGCTGCGCGCGCGAACCTTGCGCGCCTCGGGCCGATAGCAGCCGATCTCGAGATTCTCCTCGACCGTCATGCCGGCAAAGAGCCGCCGCCCTTCGGGCACCAGCGCGACGCCCTGGCGGCAGACGAGATGCGGCGCGAGCTTGCCGAGATCGACACCGGCGAGCCGCAACGTGCCGCGCTCGGGCTTCAGCAAGCCGGCGATGGTGTTGATCAGCGTCGATTTGCCGGCGCCGTTCGGGCCGATCACCGAGACGATCTCGCGCTCGCCGACATCGAGCGCGATGTCCCAGATCGCGGGCGCGCCGCCATAGCCGACCGTCAGGGTCATCGATCTCAAGAAGCATGGGCTTTGCCGAGATAGACGCTGACGACTTCGCTGTCGTTCATGACCTCGTTCGGCTCGCCGAGCGCGATCAGCGCGCCGCCGTTGAGGACCGCGACGCGATCCGAGAGCGCGACCACCGCGCGCATCAGATGCTCGACGAAGATGATCGTCGTGCCGCGGTCGCGGATGTCGCGGATGAGCGTCAACGCCTCGTCGACCTCGGTGTTGTTGAGACCGGACAGCACCTCGTCGAGCAGCAGCACGCGCGGCCGCGCCGCGAGGCCGCGCGCGAGCTCGAGGAATTTGCGCTCATGCAGATTGAGCGCCGGCGGATAGTCGAAGGCCTTGCGCGCGAGGCCGGTATAGCCGAGCCAATGCGCCGCCATGCGCCGCGCCTCGTCCTCGCCATGGCCGTCGCCGAAGCTCGCCGCCAGCGCGACATTGTCGAGCACGGTGAGGCGATTGAAGGGCCGCGGAATCTGATAGGAGCGCGCGATGCCGAGCCGCGCGACGCGATGCGCCGGCAATTGCCCGATCGCCGTGCCGGCGAAATTGATGCTGCCGCGATCGAGACGGAAATGGCCGGTGATGACGTTGATCAAGCGTCGATTTGCCCGAGCCGTTCGGGCCGACGAGGCCAAGGATCTCGCCTTGCCGAACATCGAGCGTGACGCCTTTCAGCGCCTGCACGCCGCCGAAGGTCTTCGACACATCTTTGCATTCGAGCACCGTCGCGTGGCGCGCGGCCAACGCCGCCTCGTCGGCGCGCGGCGCTGGAATGAGCGGCTCGGGCAGTGCCGCGAGCGGCACGAGGCCGCGCGGTGCCGCCTTGCGCCAGAGACGCGTCAGGCTCGACATCACGCCATCGGGCAGCAGCAGCACGACGAGGATCAGCCCGAGCGCGACGCCGCCGCGCGCCAGCGCCGCTTCCGGCCCGGCCGGGAAGCCGTAGAGCGCGACCGTGACGATGATCGCGCCGAGCGCCGGCCCCAGCCAATGGCGCGAGCCGCCGAAAATGCTCATCACGACCGGATACATGATCGTCGTGATCTCGAAGGTCTCGCCGACCGTGACGTAGCTGACATTGATCGAATAGACGCTGCCGACCGCGCCGGCGATGCCCGAGGCCAGCGCGATGGCGCCGAGCTTGTAGCGGAAGGTCGGCACGCCTTTGACCTCGGCGACGTCCTCGTCGTCATGGATGGCGAAGAGGCCGAGCCCCATGCGCGAGCGATAGACGCTGTAGGTGATGATCAGCGTCATCAAGCAAAGCGCCAGGCCGAGCACGTAGATCGTCGCCGGTCTGCGAGCCGAAGAGCTCGGGCATCGACACGCTGATGAGATAGACACCCGAGCCGCCATCGATCGGCGTGTTCGAGATGATGGCCGCGACGACGAAAGTGACCGAAATCGTGATCAGCGCGAAAAGCTCGCCGCGCAGCCGTTGCAGCCGGAAGACGAGCCAGCCGATGCCGGTGCCGAGCGCCGCGGCAAGCAATCCGGCGGCCGGGTATCGTCCAGAGGAACGGCCAGTTGAATTTCGTCGCCAAGGTCGCGGCGGTGTAGACGCCGGTACCGAAGAAGGCGGCGTGGCCGAAGCTCCAATAGCCGGCGAAGCCGCTGAGGATCGTCCAGCTCGTCGCCATCGATATCCAGAAGAAGATGAGATAGAGGAAGGCGATATAATAGGCGGCGACGCTGGTTGCCGGGATGACGAGCAGCAGCGCAGCCACGACGACAAGGCCGGCGATGACGCGGATGCGGTCGCGGGTCAGATCCATCGCGGCCTGAACAGCAAGAAGGCGATCAGCACGGAGAAGGAGACGAGCGGCGCCCAGGACGGGTTGATCACCGCCATGGTCAGCGCTTCGCAGACGCCGATGACCACGCCGCCGATCAGCGCGCCGATCGGATTGCCGAGCCGGCCGATGATCACCACCGCGAAGACGACGCCGACCCAGGCCCAGATTTGCGACGGCGCCAGGGTCGCGATCAGCGCGATGAACACGCCGGCAACGCCGGCATAAGCGGCGCAGAGTCCCGACAGCAGGAAGGACAGCCCGCGATGGTTGATGCCGTAAGCGGTCGCGATCGGCGCATCCTCGGCGCAGGCGCGCAGCGCGCGGCCGACATAGGTGTAGCGCAGCCAGGCCCAGGTCGCGCCGGCGAGCGCGCCGGCGACGAGGAAGGCAATGAAACTGAGCTTCGGCACATAGAGCGAGCCGACGACCCAGGATTGCGTGCCCCAGGCCGTCTCATAGCGGCGGAAATCGGCGGTCCAGATGAATTGCAGAGTCGAATTCGACGAGGACCGCCAGCGCAAAGGTGATGAGCATCGACTGCATCTCGGTGACGCCGAAACGCATGAACACCCAGTGCAAGGCGATGCCGTAGATAAAGAACGCCGCGATGATTATCAGCCCGGCCCACCACGGCGCGATGCCGAGCGCGGTCCCCATCCACCAGGTGAGATAGGCGCCGAGCAGTGCGATCGCGAAATGGCCGAGATTGACGAGACGCAGCAAGCCCCAGCTCAGCGACAGGCCGAGCGCCAGCAAGCCGTAAAGCCCGCCGGCAAGGATGCCGGTGATCAGCGATTGCTCGATGAGCGAGAGCGAGACGTGGGCCACGTGTTGCTTTCCTCGTTCTCGGGGGGAATCCCTAGGGGGCAATCAACTGCGCACCGGGGGTGCGCATATCAAGCGGCCAGATCACCACCCACTTGCCGCCCTGCACCTGCTTCAGCTGCTGCGTATCGCTCGCGGCGGTATGCGAGCGGCCGCTGAAATCGCGCTTGCCTTCGATCGTCTCGACCGAATTCTTGTCGAGCCATTCGGCGATCGTCTTGTCGTCGAGGCTGTTGGTCGCTTTGACCGCGGCGGCGAGGATTTGCCAGCCGGCATATTCATTGCCCGCCTGGCTGTCGACGTGCGGATAGGGCAAGCCGGCCTTTTGCGCGCGCGCGTCGAATTCCTTGGCGAAAGCGCCGCCTTCCTCGGTCGAGGTATAGGGCGCGACATCCTCGAAGCCGGAATAGGACACGGCGCGATCGGCGAGCGGATCGCCAGCCATCAGCCCCGACGGATAGAGATAGAAGTGCCGCTGCGGCGAATAGTCGATGCGCTTTTCGGATTCGAGGAGCTGGTCGCCTTCGACACCGAGACAGGCGACGAACACGAAATCGGCCTTGGCGTCCTTCACCCGCGCCGCGACGCCGCTGAAATCGCGATTGCCGACATCGTATTCGAGGTAGCCCAGCACGTCGATGCCGCGCGCCTTGGCCGTGCGCTCCATGCCATGCGCCATATCCTCAGCCGAGGGGAATTTGCTCGAGACGATGAGGACGTTTTTCGGCGGGTGGCCGGTGCTGGCATAGGCGTCGAGCACCTTCCCCGGCAGGGTCGCGGTCGAATCCGGCCCGCCGATCGTCGCCGAGAAATGCCACTCATAGGTCGCGAGCTGCGGCTGGCCGAGCGTGTTCTCGATGAAGACCTTGTGATAACGCTGCGCGACGCTCATCGCCGCGAGGATCGCCGCTGTGCCATAGGGACCCTGGACCAGATCGACATGATCCGCGGTGATCAGCCGCTCGTAGAGCGTGCGCGAGACATCGGGCTTCGACTGATCGTCGAGCACGACATATTCGACCGGCCGGCCGAGCAAGCCGCCGTTCCGATTGAGGCGCTCGATGAAGATCTCGCTCGCGATTTGATGCGCGAGGCCGGTCTGCGCGAAAGGCCCGGTCAGGGAAAGCGTCTGCCCGATGCGGATCGGCTGACCGCTCGGCGCCTGGGCGAGTGCCGACGATATCCCCAAGCCGAGCGCCAGGGACAGGAGCAGATTGCAGCGTAGAAGCCGCTTGCCGAAAGCCATTCTTTACCTTCCCTGTTTTTGTATGTCGACCGGTCGCTTCGCGCGGCTTTGCTCAGGGCGCCAGCAATTTCGTGCCCGGCGTCGCCATGTCACTCGGGAACACCGAAACCCAGCGGCCGTTCTGCACCTGGCGGATCTCCTGCTGGTCGGTCTCGCTGGTGTGATTGAGGCCCTTGAAATTGCGCTTGCCCGCCAGCGTGTCGACCGAATTGTTCTCGAGCCAGGCGGCGATCTTAGCGTCCTCGATGCTCTTCGCGCCGTTGACCGCGGCGACGAGAATCTGCCAGCCGCAATATTCATTGCCCGCCTGGCTGTCGACATGCGGATAAGGCAGCTTCGCCTCCGCGGCCTTGGCATCGAACGCCTTGGCGAACTCTGCCGCCTCGGGCGGCGTGGTGAACGGCGCCACATCCTCGAAATTCGTGAGGGACGTGGCACGCTCGGCAAGGGCGGAGCCCGCCAGCACCGGCGCGGGATAGAGGTAGAAATGCCGCTTCGGCGTATAGCCGACCTTCGAAAGCCCTTCGAGCAACTGATTGCCTTCGACGCCGAGGCAGCCGACAAACATATAGTCGGGATCGGCCTCTTTGACGCGCGCCGCGATCGGCCCGTAATCGAGATTGCCGGTCTCGTATTCGAGGAACGCGACCTCTTTGAGGCCGCGTTTCTCCGCGGCAGCGCGCATGCCCTTCGCCATATCCTCGGCCGAGGGGAATTTGCTGGTGACGACGGCGATGGTTTTCGGTGCGTTGCCGGTCGAGGCGTAGCAGTCGATGATCTTGTTCGGCAGCGAGATTCTGCGGCTCCGGCCCCGAGACCAGCGCGGAGAAATGCCACTTATAGGTGGCGAGCGCCGGCACGCCCATCGTGCTCTGGATGAACACCTTGTTGTAGCGCGCCGCGACACCCATCGCCGCGAGGATCGGCGCCGTGCTGTAAGGCCCGAGGACGAGATCGACCTTGTCGGCGGTCAGCAGCTTTTCGTACAGCGTGCGTGAGACATCGGGCTTCGACTGATCGTCATAAAGCACGTATTCGACTGGCCGCCCGAGCAGCCCGCCTCCCTTGTTGAGGTGCTCGACATAATATTCGCTGACGATCTTGTGAATGAGCCCGGTCTGGGCAAAGGGACCGGTCAGCGACAGCGTCTGGCCGATCCTGACTGGCGTGCCCAAAGGGGCTTGCGCCATCACCGGCCGCGCGGCGGCATAGACCGCCAGACCGCCGATCCCGGCAACGACTTCACGGCGCGAAACGATAGGCGTCTTCCTGATCATCGCATCCTCCCCGGGTTGCAGCCGGCGCCTTTGTTTTTTGTCGCGCCAGCCGTTTTAGGTAATCATCTTAGCCAGAAGGCAGGCCCGCAAAGCAAGAGCTTCGCGGTAGAGCCGGTCCGGCGAGAATGCCGCGCCGCAACAAGGGGCTGGGGTATCCTCGCCGATTCCGGGAAGTTACTTCTTCTTCGCCACGACCTTGGTGACGAGGCTGCCGATCGCCGGCGATTTCATCTCGACGGTGTCGCCCGGCTTCAGGAAGCGCTCGGGCGCCGAGGTCTTATCGGGCAGAAGCGCGCTCGAATCCGCCGCCGTTCCCGCGGCCGTGCCGCCGCTGATGATGTCGCCCGGGAAGAGCGAGAAGTCGCGCGACAGATATTCGAGATATTCGCCGAAGCTGAAAGCCATCGCCTTGGTGCTGTAATGCTGCCGCCGCTCGCCATTGACCAAGGTCTCGATCGAGGTGTCGGTCGGATCGGTCTCGCCCACCGCAATGCAAGGGCCGAGCGAGGTCGAGGTGTCGAAATTCTTCGGGAAGGCAAAGTTGAGCGAGCCGCCCGACTGCTCCCGCGGCGCACGGACGCTCCAATCGGCGAGCATGGTCACGCCCCACACATAATCCTTGAGCTGCGACGGCTTCAGATCGACGCCCCGTTTGCCGAGCACGATCGCGATCTCGCCTTCGTAATCGAGGCGATTGCAGCGATCGGGATAGACGAGCTCGCCGCCCGGGCCGACGAATTCGCGATTGAGCTTCCAAAAGCCCCAAAAGCCGCCTTTGCGAATTTCCTGCGTCGGATCGCCCTCGAAGGGCTTGCCGCGCATCTTCTCGGCCATCGCCGCCGCGTGATCGCCGAAATTGCCGCCGGCGCAAGCCGTACGTGCATTGTCGGGCCGCGGCGCATGCAGCTTCATCATCGGATCGGAGAGCGGGCGCACGATGCGCTCGCCATTCGGGCCGAGCTGGTTCTGCGCCTGGCCGAAGAGGTGATCGAGCGCCTGCTGCGTCGTATCGAGCGCGCGCTGCCCGCCTTCGATGAGGCGCGCCAGATTGGACGGCGCGACGCCCTCGGCCATCTCCAGCGCATTCGCCTCGTTCTGCTTCTCGCGCAGATATTTCGCGACCGCGTAGGACAGATCGACGACGTTGTTTTGATGCAACACGCCGGTGCGTTTCGCCGGACCGAAGACGACGATTTTCATGAAAGGCTTCCTCCTTGGCAGCGCGGCCGGAATGGTCGCGCCTTCGCGTTTTGATTGCGCGAAGTCTCCCGCCCTTGCTGGGGCGAGTCAAGGAAGGGGCCGGAGAGACTTATCTCAGAGAGCGAGCCGGCCGCCGACGATGGCGAGAACCGCGGCGAGGGTGAAGCGGAGCGCGACATCAGGCACACGCACCGCAGCATAGCTTCCGACGATGATGCCCGGAATCGAGCCGACCAGCAGCGAGCCGAGGATATGCGTGTCGATCGAGCCCATGATCCAATGCCCCACACCTGCGGCGAGAGTCGAACGGCACGGCATGGGCAATGTCCGAGCCGACAATGCGCGCCGTAGGCAGACGCGGATAGAGCAGGATCAGCGCGGTAACGCCGAGCGCGCCGGCGCCCACCGAGGAAAGGGACACCAGTACGCCGAGCGTACCGCCCGTTATGATGGTCAGAACGGCGGTGCGGCGCTCGCTGAGCACGCCGATTCGCTTGCTGTAATAATCGACGAGGCGTGTACGGAAGACGAGCGCGGCAGCGGTCGCGAGCAGCGCCACGCTGAGGATGAAGGTGATGAAATGCTCCGCCGGGCCGGTGGTGAGATCGGCGCGCGAGAGAATGAACAGCGTCACCACGGTCATCGGCACGCTGCCGGTCGCGAGACGCCCAACCACACGCCAATCGATGCTGCTGTTGAAGCCATGCACGATGGTCCCGCAGGTCTTGGTCGCCGCCGCATAGAGCAGATCGGTACCGACCGCTGTCGCGGGATGAATCCCGAAGAGCAGGATGAGCAACGGCGTCATCAACGAGCCCCCGCCGACGCCCGTCATGCCGACGAGCAACCCGACGCCAAAGCCCGACATCGCGTAAAGCCAATCGATCGCGTGTAGGAGGCTCATTGCTTACGCCTCATCGCTTTCGAACACGCCGAGTTGCGACGATCATTCTGTACCCTCGCTATGTTGCTTACAAGCCGGGATCGAACCCTGCCGCATCGAGTGCGGCAGGCTCGTCTTCGGGCCGCGCAATCATGCCGGCGGCAACTGTTGCGTTCGTATCCACATCGATGAGGATGAAAGCGCCGGTCGCGCGATTGTCCTCATAGGCGTCGAACGCGAGCGGCTGCGCCAAAGCGATGCGCACTTGGGCGATGTCGTTGCATTTGAGCGTCTCGGGGGCCGGTTCCGTGGCGAGCGTCGCGACATCGAGGCGATGCACGATCTCGGCTATTCGCGCCGAAACCGTGCGCGTGCCGCATTTGACGAGATAGCGCGCCGCCGGCGTGAAGGTCTCGTCGGCGAACCAGCAGATCGTCGCGGTGAAATTCTTGTCGACGCGCGGCGGCAGCAGCGGTGCCGAGAGCAGATCGCCGCGGCCGATATCGATATCGCCTTCGATCTCGATCGCAATCGACTTGCCGGCTTCGGCATGCTCGAGCGGTCCTTCGAAATTGGAGATGGCGTGGACACGCGTCACGCGCCCGTCGGGCAGGATCTGAACCTCATCGCCCGGCCGCACGCGGCCAGATTCCACGCGACCGAGATATCGCCGGAACTGCTCGCCATTCGGCGCAGGCACGCGGCGCACGAGCTGCACCGGGAAGCGGAACGGCGTGTAATGCGTGAGGATCGCCGGCGGCAGCGTCTCGAGCAGCGCCAGAAGCGGCTTGCCCTCGTACCACGGCATGCGCACGCTTCCATGCACGACATTGTCGCCGAATTTCGCCGAGATCGGCACGAGATAGAAACGCTCGGCACCGATCGCGCGGGTAAATTCCTCGAGCGATCGTGCGATCGCGGCATAGGCTTTCTGATCGAAGCCGACGAGATCCATCTTGTTTACGGCAATGACGAGATGCGCCACGCCGAGAAGATGACTGAGATAGAGATGGCGCCGGGTCTGCGTGGTCATGCCGCGTTGCGCATCGACAAGGATCACCGCGGCATCGGCGGTGCTTGCGCCCGTCACCATATTGCGCGTGTACTGCTCGTGGCCGGGCGTGTCGGCGATGATGAATTTGCGCTGCGGCGTCGCGAAATAGCTATAGGCGACGTCGATAGTGATGCCCTGCTCGCGCTCGATGGTGAGCCCGTCCATCAGCAGCGAGAGATCGATATCGGTCTCGCCCTTGCGCCGCGCCACGCGCTCCAGCGCCTCGATCCGATCGCTGGTCACCGAATTCGAATCGTATAGCATGCGGCCGATGAGCGAGCTCTTGCCGTCGTCGACGCTGCCCGCCGTGCTGAAGCGCAGCACACCGATATCGGCTTCCATGGCGTTGGTCGCAAGCTCGCTCATCAGAAATATCCTACGCGCTTACGCTCTTCCATCGACGCGTCGGAGGTCTGGTCGTCGAGCCGGGTCGCGCCGCGCTCGCTGAGCGACGCGGTCAGCGTCTCGGCGACGATATCCGCGACGGTCGCGGCGCTCGATTCGACCGGCAGCGTGCAGGAGATGTCGCCGACAGTACGGAAGCGCACCACACGCGTCTCGACGGCGTCGTCGTCGTTGAGCGGCACGAATTCGGAGACCGGCAAGAGGATGTTGCCGCGCACCGCGACCGGCCGCTCATGCGCGTAATAAAGGCTGGGCAGCGCCAGCTTTTCGCGCTCGATGTAGCGCCAGACATCGATCTCGGTCCAATTGCTCAAGGGAAAGACGCGCATGTGCTCGCCCTTGTCGAGCCGGCCGTTATAGAGGCTCCAGAGTTCCGGCCGCTGATGGCGCGGATCCCATTCGCCGAAGGAATTGCGGAACGAGAAGATGCGCTCTTTGGCGCGCGCCTTCTCTTCGTCGCGCCGCGCGCCGCCGATGCAGCAATCGAAGCCGAATTCCTTGATCGCATCGAGCAGGGTCACCGTCTGCATTGCGTTGCGGCTCTGATTGGCGTGCTTGACGCGCACGCGGCCGCGATCGATCGAATCCTGCACCGTGCGGACGACCAGCCGTTCGCCGAGCTGCTGCGCGATGCGGTCGCGGAACTCGATGACCTCGGGAAAATTCTGCCCGGTGTCGACATGCATCAGCGGGAACGGGAATTTTCCGGGCCGGAACGCCTTCTCGGCGAGCCGCAGCAAGACGGTCGAATCCTTGCCGCCCGAGAACAGCAGCACCGGGTTCGAGAACTCCGCCGCTGCCTCGCGCAGAATGTAGATCGCCTCGCCTTCGAGATGATCAAGCTCGACGGCGGTCGAAGATGTGGCGGTGCTGTTGGCGGGCACGAAAGGCGGAACGGGCGAGCTATCCATGAGCCTGGTCTTCTACGCGGTGCGGATGGAGCCCGCACTCATTGAATTCGGGGTTTTCCCACCACCAGCGACCAGCGCGGATGTCTTCGCCGGGGGCGATGGCGCGAGTGCAGGGTGCGCAGCCGATACTGGGGTAGCCTTGGGCATGGAGCGCATTCACCGGCACGTCATGAGCACGGAGGTAATCCCAGACATCCTGCTCTGACCAATCCACGAGCGGGTTGAATTTCTCCAGCCGATGCTCTGCATCCCATTCCTTCGCCGCGATACTGCTGCGCCCGGCCGATTGGCCGCGGCGCAAGCCCGTGACCCAGGATTTCTTGCCGGCAAGTGCACGCTGGAGCGGCTTCACTTTGCGGAGATGGCAGCATTCCCGGCGCAGGGCCACGCTGTCATAGAAGCCATTCGGCCCATTCGCTGCAATATAGCGTTCGATATCGCCGCTTTCCGGTGCGAGCACCGCGATCGGCAGTTGATACCGCGCGCGCGCCATCTGCAGCAGATCGTAGGTTTCCTGCGGCAAACGACCTGTGTCGAGGCTGAAAACCCCGATCGGCACGCGGAGTTCAGCGACAAGATCGAGCAACACCATATCCTCGGCGCCAAGGCTCGAAGCCAGTACCGAGGGCGCGTAAGCCTCTGCCGCTTCGCGCAAAAGAGCTTTGGTTTGATCGAGGTCCGACGTCGTTACCAAATTAACACCATAAATCTGTATATATTATAGTTCTTTACGTCTCGATGTGTAAATAGAACAATAAATACATAAATCTAGTGTCCTTATGTTTTTGCTATCATCCGGCCAGCAAAAGGAGCGTCAACATGGCCGCAACCAGACATGTCACCATCGATCGCGTCGACCATATCGGCATTCGGGTGCGCGACTTCGACCGCGCGATGGCGTTCTATCAGGTGCTCGGCTTCGAGCTCCGGCACCGTGTCGAGTTCGACGCCGTCGCGATCATCCGCAACAACGAGGGCGTCGAGATCAATCTCATCCTCAACGCCAAGGAGGACGAGCCCAACATCCTCATGGACGTGCCGGTGAAGCATGCCGGCTACACCCATGTCGCGCTGCATGTCGCCTCGATCAAAGATACGATCGACGTGCTGAAGGCGAGCGACATCAAGATCACTCAGGGCCCGGTCTCTTTCGGTGAGGATGGCGGCGTCTCGGTTTTCGTGCGCGATCCCGACCGCAATGTTATCGAGCTGCGCGGCGCCAAGGAAGACGTTCCCGGCATCACGCAATACGTGCCGTAAGGAAATTTGCGCCCTCGTCATTGCGAGCGAAGCGAAGCAATCCAGAGCACAAATACGGATTCTGATGGGGTGGACGGCCCCCGAACGGCATCGATGTGCCAGAGTGAGGTCGTTACAGATCTCAAACGAGGAGGCCGTCCGTGGACAAGCTTAGCCGCATAGGTATGGATACGTCGAAGCAGATTTTTCAGCTTCATGGAGCGGATGACCGTGAAGAGGTGGTTCTGCGTCGCAAGCTCAAGCGCAAAGAGGTTCTGACGTTTTTTGCGAGCCTGGCGCCGACGGTTATAGGCATCGAGGCCTGTGGCGGGGCTCATTATTGGGCGCGCGAGCTGACGCGGCTGGGCCATGAGGTGAGGCTGATCGCGCCGCAATACGTGAAGCCCTATGTGAAACGCGGGAAGAACGACGCAGCGGATGCCGCGGCGATCTGCGAGGCGATGAGCCGGCCGACGATGCGCTTCGTGCCGGTGAAGAGTGCGGAGAGCCAAGCGGCGCTGATGCTGGCGGGCCTGCGCGAGCGCTTGGTGCGCAACCGCGTGCGGCTCGCCAATACGATCCGCGGCTATGCGGCGGAGTTCGGGATCGTTGCTGCCAAGGGGCGGGCCAAGATCGAGCCGCTGCTGTTGCGCCTCCAGGCCGACGAGACCGTGCCGGCCTTGGCCCGCGAGCTGTTTGCCGCGCACGCCCAAGAATACGCGCAACTCGAAGCCCAGCTCGAGGCGATCGACGCCAGGTTGATGGCGTGGCATCGAACCAACGAGCCGAGCCGGCGCCTCGCTCGGATTCCCGGTGTGGGACCGGTGATCGCCTCGCTGCTCATGATGAAGACACCCGATCCGCATGCCTTCCGCTCCGGCCGGCACTTCGCCGCCTGGATCGGCCTGACGCCCAAGGATCATTCGACCGCCGGCAAGCTGAGGCTCGGCGTGATCACCCGCGCCGGCGACGAGACCTTGCGAAGCTTGCTCGTGGTCGGCGCCACTGCCGTCATCTGGCAAGCGCGGCGCGGTAAGAGCCGTCACGCCTCCCCCTGGCTCCTCGCCCTCTTGAAACGCAAGCCGCCCAAGCTCGTCGCCGTGGCGCTTGCCAACAAGATCGCCCGCATCGTCTGGAAGCTCATGACGACCGGCGAGACCTACGACCCCAAGCGTGCGCTAGGGGCGATGCCGACAGCGGCTTGACGAGATCAGCGGGATACAAGGCGCGTGTCTCGCTGAGCCGGCGCTTGCAAGAAAACGAGCAGATGGTGGATCGATCGGTTCGAGACGGAAGACACTCCGCGCAATCCAGTGGCGTATCGCGACGTCGCCTCTCTGTGTGGAACTCCCGCCACGAAAACCATCTTGGCCAGCGGTCATATGCCGATCGCATCCAACAGGCCGGACATATGGACGCAAGCGATCCGATCCAACACAACCGCTCGTCGACCTTGCAAGCCGGGGGCCGTCCACATATGGATTGCTTCGTCGGCCCCCTTGGGCCTTCTCGCAATGACGGAATTAAAGCGTCAGCCGAGTTGCCGTCTGAACATCGCGAAGACGTTTTCCCAATCGGTGAAGGCTGCCTGCTTGTTGTAGACATCGCGATCGGGCAGCGCATAGCCGTGCGGCGTGCCCGGGTGAACCGTATGGCGATAGGTCAGCCCGGGCACATTCGATAACGTTTCGACCATGGTCGCGATCGCTGGCGGCGGACTGAACCAGTCGCGCTCGCCGAAGCCGCTATAGATCTCGCCTTTCGCCTTGGCGGCGACGAGATGCGGGGAATCCGGCTTGTCGCTGACGATATCGCTGCCATGGAGACTGGCCGCAGCTCTGATGCGATCGGTGAAAGTGCCGGCGACGCGCAGCACCAGCCGGCCACCGAGGCAATAGCCGAAACAGCCCATCGGCCCCGGCGTGGCAGCCTTGTCGCCGGAGACGAAATCGATGAGCGCCGCGGTGTCCTCAAGCACCATCTCGTCCTTTGTCTTCATCGCCGGCGCCAGCGCGAACTCCTTGAGCTTGTCGTCCAGCGCCTCGAAAGAGACGGTGCGGCCTTGCGCGTCGAAGAAGTTGCGGTCGCGTATTTTGCCCTGGCGGTAATAGAGATCGGGCACCATCGCGTAATAGCCGACCGACGCGACGTTGCGGGCGATATCGAAGAGCTCTTCGCGCACGCCCCAGATATCCATGTAGACGATGACGGCCGGATGCGGACCGTTGTCGCGCGGATGGGCAATGAAAGTCTCCATCCTGCCGGCCCTCGTCGGAATCTCGGCCATGCGTTCGATCATCCTGCCCTCCCTACAGATCCGCGGGCAAAATAACACGCGGCGCGCGCTGCCGAAACGCGTGACGGCATCGCGAGCGAGCCATAGTATGGCCCGCAAGCGATAACGGGAGGTTCGGCGTGGGTGGCGGATTATCTTCGCGATGGCGGCGCGCCGCTTTGGCGCTCGCTTTGCTGCCGCCTCTGACATTTCCCGCGCTCGCGCAGGGCAATGATGCGCAGATCGCCGCGCGGCTGCGCGATGCGGCGCTGAAAGACGATTGGGGCTATCGCTTCCTCGAGAACGAGACGACGCTGATCGGCCAGCGTCTCGCGGCGACCGAGGCCGAGGCGCGCGCCGCCGATTGGGCGGAGAAGACACTCACGGCCGCCGGCTTCGCGAATGTGCATCGCGAGCCGGTGCCGATGACGGCCTGGATACGCGGCCGCGAAGAGGCCGCCGTGATCTCGCCGGCGCCGCAACGCCTTGTCGTCACCGCGCTTGGCGGCTCGGTCGCGACGCCGCCCGGCGGCATCGATGCCGAGATCGTGCTGTTCCGCGAATATTCGCAGCTGCTCGCCGCGCCGACGGGTTCGCTGAGCGGCAAGATCGCCGTCGTCACCGAGCGCATGCCGCGGGTGATGGATGGCGGCAGCTATGGCGCCGCCAATCCGATCCGCCGCGCGGGGCCCTCGGAAGCGGCGAAGCGCGGCGCGATCGCCTATCTCCATCGCTCGCTCGGCACCGACAATCACCGCATCGCGCATGCCGGCGCGACGAACTATCAACCGGACGTCACGAAGATTCCCGCCGCGGCGCTCTCCAATCCCGACGCCGACCAGCTCGAGCGCCTCGCCGCGCATGGTAAGACACGCGTGCATTTGCTGCTGACGCCTGCAACGCGCGAGAACGCGCAATCCTGGACCGTCTCGGGCGAGGTGAAGGGCAGCGAGAATCCGGACGAGATCGTGCTGATCGGCGCGCACCTCGATAGCTGGGACCTCGGGACCGGCGCGATCGATGACGGCGCCGGCGATGCGATCGTTGCCGCCGCCGGAAAGTTGATCGCGGCGCTGAAGCCGCATCCCAAGCGCACGCTGCGCGTCGTTTTGTTCGGCGCTGAGGAAATGGATTACAGCGGCCCGGCCTATGCCAAGGCGCATGCGGACGAGGCCGCGCATATCGTGCTCGCCGCCGAAAGCGATTTCGGCGCACGTAAAATCTATTCCTTCCTCGCGCCGCCAGGCGCGGCCAAGACGCCGTTCATCCGTACTCTCGCCGACACGATTACGCCGCTCGGCATTTTCATGAGCCCCGAGCCGGCGCAGCGCTCGGGCGACGATATCGCGCCGCTGCACAAGCTCGGCGTGCCGGTGATCGCTTTCCGCCAGAATGGTCTCGATTATTTCGACATCCACCACACCGCGGACGACACGCTCGACAAGGTCGATCCGCAAGAACTCGCGCAGAATATTGCCGCTTGGGCCGCCATGGCCTATCTCGCAACCCAATCCGATCTCGATTTCCGAAAGCTTGCCAATGCCCAACCTTAAACATCCGCCGTTCCGTGCCGATCATGTCGGCAGTCTTGTCCGTCCCGCCTCAGTGGTCGCCGCCCGCGCCGATTTCGACGCCGGCAAGATCGACGCCGCCACGCTGCGTGCCGCTGAAGACGTCGCGATCCGTGCCGTGGTCGCGAAGCAGGAGGAGATCGGCCTGCGGGTCGTGACGGACGGCGAATTCCGCCGCAATACCTACTCCGACAGCTTCACCACCGGCGGCATCGACGGCATCAGCGTCGAGCTGACCGAGGCAGACGGCTGGCGCAAATCCGACACGCACGGCCATCGCACGGCGCGGCGCATTCCGCGCGTCGTCGGCCGCATCAAATGGCGCGCCAACGACAATGCGCGCGATTTCGCAATGCTGAAATCCACGGCCCGTGCGACGCCGAAGATCACCCTGCCCGGCCCGGCTTACATCCACTATCGCGCCGGCCGCGAGAATATCGATCGCCAGGTCTATCCAAGCCTCGACGAATTCTGGGCCGATATCGTCGCCGCTTATAATCAGGAGCTGCGTGCGCTTTACGATGCCGGCTGCCGCTACGTGCAGATCGACG
Organism: uncultured Alphaproteobacteria bacterium; assembly: GCA_963731145.1. GTDB lineage: Bacteria > Pseudomonadota > Alphaproteobacteria > ATCC43930 > CGMCC-115725 > CAIKMD01. The sequence continues at coordinate 311,047 of CAVSUX010000002.1, forward strand.
AGACCTCGCTGGTGAAGCTCGGCGATCCGCGAGCGCGGCAATTGCTGAAAGACCGCGGTGACGATTGGCAGGATCTGTTGCGTGTCTATGTCGACGCGATCAACCGCGCCGTCGCCGGCGCGCCGGCCGATCTCCATATCGCGATCCATGTCTGCCGCAGCCAGGATCCGAGTTGGCAGGCCGATGTCGGCTACGACCCGATCGCCGATGCGCTGTTCAATCAGCTCACCATCGGCACCTATCTCCTCGAATACGACAATCCGCGTGCCGGCAATTTCGAGCCGCTGCGGCTGCTGCCAAAAGGCAAGGGCGTGGTGCTCGGTCTCGTCGCCTCGCGCGATCCGCGGCTCGAGACGATCGACGAGCTGAAGCGCCGGATCGAGGAAGCGAGCCGCTTCACGTCGCTCGACCAGCTTGCGCTCTGTCCGCATTGCGGCTTTGCTACGAGCGTCACGCGTAGCAGCGACGAAGCCGAAGCGCTGCAATGGAAGAAGCTGCGGCTCATCGTCGACACCGCACGCGCGGTTTGGGGAGAAAACTAGATGCGGCCTGGTCGCGTCTTCTACGCCATGCTGATCGGGGTAGTGGCGCTGTGGTCCACCGGCGCGCGCGCCGATGCGGTCGAGGATTTCTATAAAGGCCGCACGCTCACCATTTATATCGCCTCAGGACCCGGCGGCGGGTACGACGCCTATGGCCGGCTCTTGGCGCAATACATCGTCGCGCATCTGCCGGGCCATCCGCAGGAGGTCGCATCGAACATGAGCGGTGCCGGCGGCCGGACGGTGGCGAACTTTCTCTATAACAAAGCGCCAAAAGACGGCACCGCGATCGGCATCCTGCAGGCGCCGATCATCATGGACCGCCTCCTTTACGGCAACGACGCGCAGGGCGTCCTCTACGATCCGCTGAAATTCGCCTGGATCGGCAGCCTCGACCAGTTCACGCCGATCGCCGTTGTGATGAACACGCTCGGCGTCAGGACGCTCGACCAGGCGAAGGGCAAGGAGATCAAATTCGGCTCGAGCGGCGGCGATGTCTCGGAACGGCTCTACGCCAACATCCTCAACACCATGCTCGGCACCGATTTCGTCGCCGTGCCCGGCTATAGCGGCTCGGCCGAGATCGCTCTCGCCATGGATCGCGGCGAGATACCGGCTTTTGTCGGCTGGTATTGGGCTGGAATGAAACGCACCAAGCCGGAATGGATCGAGAAGAACCTGATCACCGTGCTGGCGCAATTCGGCATTACGCCCAATCCCGAGATCAAGGCGCCTTTCGTCCTCGATCTTTTGAAGAGCGCCGACGACAAGCAGGTGGTGCGCACGGCACTGTCGCAGCTCGCGATGGCGCGGCCTTTCACCGCGCCGCCAAACACGCCGCAGGATCGCGTTGCGGCGCTGCGCGCGGCTTTCGATGAGACCGTCAAAGACCCGGCCTTCCTGGCCGACGCCAAGAAGCAGCAGCTCGACATCACCCCCTATAGCGGCGCGCAGATCGACTCGCTGATGAAAGACATCTACGCCACGCCGCCCGAGCTCGTCGCCCGGGTGCGCGCCGCGATGGAAGCGCATTAACCGGAGGAGAGAAAGCATGCCATTCGCGAAAATCCGCGGCGTCAACATCAATTACGAGATCGTCGGCAAGTCCGGGCCTTGGGTCGCGCTGGTGCCTGGCGGACGGCGCGATCTCAGCGGCGTGAAGCTGCTGGCTCAGACGATCGCGGATAAGGGTTATCGCGTGCTGCTGCACGATCGCCGCAATTGCGGGCTTTCGGATGTCGTCATCGACGGCGATGAATCCGAATACGAGATCTGGGCCGACGATCTTTACGAGCTGCTGCGCCAGAACGATGCGCTGCCCGCCTTCATCGGCGGCTCGTCTTCGGGTTGTCGCACCTCGGTGCTCTTCGCGCTGCGCCACCCCGAAGCCTGCCGCGGCTTGCTGCTGTGGCGCATCACCGGCGGACGCTTCGCCTGCGAGCGGCTGGCGGTCAATTACTACCAGCAATATATCGACGCTGCCCGCGCGGGCGGCATGAAGGCGGTTTGCGCGCTCGAGCATTTCAAAGAGCGCGGCGAGGCCAAGCCCGCCAACCGCGATTATTTGATGAGCCTCGATCCGAAGCGCTTCATCGATGTGATGACGCGCTGGAAAAAATCCTTCGACGAGAGTGCCGATTTGCCGATCATCGGCGCGAGCGAAGCCGATCTTCACTCGATCGAAGTGCCGACCGTCGTCATCCCCGGCAATGATCGCACCCATGGCATGGCGACCGGTAAGCTTGCCGCGAGCCTCATCCCGAAAGCCGAGCTTCACCTCATCTGGGAAAAGGACGAGGACAGCGACCTGACACCGGCGGAAGATTGGGATCCGAAGACCGACGAAATGGTCGGTTATTTCGTCGGCCTGATGAAGCGCGCGGCATGACGCGCGGCTGGCGATCCGCAGCGCTTGCGCTATTCCTCCTCCCGCTGGTCCTTGGCGCCGCCCGCGCCGAAGACAAGCTCCGCGTCGGCAAGGCGATCCAGAACTCGTTCAACTTCGCGATGGTCGATGTCGGCATCGCCAGCGGCGTGTTCAAAGCCAACGGCCTCGATGTCACGCCGGTGAATTTCACCGGCGCGACGCGCGTGCAACAAGCGTTGACCTCGAACGACATCGATATCGGCGCCAGCACTGGCCAGGACATGGGCTTTGTCTTCAAGGGCCTCCCGGCGAAAGCCGTCGGCGAAATCTCGCACCAACCGCGCGAGACCGAGATGCTGGTCAAGGCCGATGGGCCGATCAAAACCGTCGCCGATTTGAAGGGCAAAAAGGTCGGCGTATCCAATATCCGGGGCTATCCGTCATGGCTGACCATTCAGCTCTCGCGCCATGAAGGGTGGGGCGATGACGGCATGACCTTGATCGCCACCGGCTCGCAGCCTGCTTCGATCGCGGCGCTGCGCACCGGCCAGGTCGATGCTTGGCCTGGCGATCTCGGCGCCGGCATCGAGATGACGCAAAACCACGAAGCCCGCGTGCTGCTGAATTTCGGCGATGTCGTTCCGCCTTTCGTCAACACCGCGCTTTACGCGAACAACACGCTCATCGCGCAGCAGCCCGATCTGCTGCGGCGTTTCCTCAAAGCCTGGTACGAAAACGTGGCGTGGGTGGATTCTCATAAGAAAGAGACCGTCGATATCCTGGTACCGACTCTCAACCTCAAGCCGGATACAGTCGCACAGATCTACGACCAGTTGATGCCGACGTTATCGACCAATGGCCATTTCGATCGGGCGGGGATGAAAACCATGCCGAGTGCGATCGTCCAATTGGGCATTCTCGATAGCGAACCCGATCTTTCGACCGCGTATACCGAGGCCTTCCTGCCGAAATAGTGAATGGGCGATCAATTCGGCGAGCCTTGCAGCCAGGACTTTTAAGCAGGGCTTTACCGCAATTTTGCGCGAGTTGCGCGCCTTACGGTCTCGCTTCCGTAGCGGAAACGTGAGATGATTGGGATATGGACGCTCACCATGTCCGCCGCGAGATCGACCTCCAGCACGAACGCGAAGAGGATGATCGCCGCTTCACCACCAGCCTCGCCGGACTGGCTTTCGCGCTGTTCCTGATCTGGATCGGCCTCTACGTCACCGAGCATCTCGCCGCGGAATCGAAACTCGAGGATTGCGTGCTGCAAGGCCGCGCTGATTGTGTTCGCGTCGATCTGACATCGCAGCGCTAACTTCCCCACAAAAGAACTCGTCATTGCCGGGCTTGTCCCGGCAGTCCATGGACCCGCGGGACAAGCGCGCGGGTGACGGTCGAACTATTTTTAAGAGCGACGGTTGGCCGTCACTTTCCCGTCGCAACATCTGCCAAGAGCTGACGGTACTGCGCAAGGATCCTGTCGATCCCCGGCCGGCTCTGCGACCATTCGGCGATGGCGCCGGCGAGCTTCTCCGCCCAGGCCGCCTTTGTCGCCGGATCGAGATTGACGACGGTCTGCTTCGGGTCTTGCTTCGCCAACTCGCGGTTGTGGTTGTTGTCGTCGTCCCACGATTTGCCGAACGCGCGGCTCACCGCTTCACCGGAATTCTCGTCGATTGCCTTCTTTGCTTCGGGCGAAAGTCCGTCATAGACCGACTTTTTCATGAACACCATGGCGGCGGCGGTGCCCATCGACTGATCGATATGGTAATGCGTGACCTCGCCGATCTTGAACGAGAAATAGACGTTCCAGGAAAGGATCGTGCCGTCCGCGGTGCCGCGATTGATCGCCTCGTAGGCCTCGGGCGAGGACAAGGTGATCGGCTGCGCGCCCATATATTTGGTGGTGAGCGCCGTCATCTGCGTCGGTGCGACGATCCTTTCGCCCGCCAGGTCCTTCAGCGATTTCGGCGCCGCGCGCAGATGAACGAGCGACTGCGGCAAAGCCAGCACGAAGAGCGGCTTCGCTTGATCGTATTCGGCATCGAGCACGCCGCTCTTATAGAGGCGCCACAGCGCCGCCGAGCCCTCTTCGCCACTGGGCGCGGTGTTCGGCAGCGCCGCGACCTCGGAATAAGGGAATTTGCCCTGGACGTAGTTGTAGAGCACGAAGCCGATCTGGACGACATCGCCCATCACTCGGTCGTACATGTTGGTGATGTTCGCGATCGACATGCCGCCACGCAGGTCGATGCTTAGAGCGCCGTGCGAATCGTCTGTGACCTTCTTTGCCCACGGCACGAAGAAGCTGTCATAAGAGAAGGTTCCCGGATTCTGCCCCGGTACGAAACGCAGCGTCGTCGGATCCGCGCTGGCGGTCTGCACCGCCGCCGCAAGCAGCCCGGCGGCGATCAACAAGTTCTTCATTCGTTTCCCCCGTTCGTCTTTATTTCTTGAAGACGGCGGCGCCCGCCGTCCTTACGCCCAGCCTGTGCTCTGCGCCATGGCGTCACGGCCGGGATGATAATCGGCGTTGGTCTGCTCGGGATTGCGATTGATCAGCGGCCGCCCGAAAAGCGGATGGCGCATGCTGCGCACCTCATGCTCGACCTGGAACAGCACTTTCTTCGTGTCGAGATCGATGATGTCGACGAAGCGGTACTCATGCTCCAGCGTATCGGTGCTCAACAGGCCGAGCTCGCCGAGCTTCTTATAGGGCTTCGCGAAATCGGCGATATAGATCTGGATGTGGTGTTGATCGTATTCCGGCAGCGGTCGATCGGTCTCGAGGAAGATCAGATGCTGCTTGGTGCCGACCTGCACCCAGGCCTTGCGGCCCTCGCCGTCTTCGCCTGCCGTCGCCTGCGTGCCGAGAATCTCGCGATAGAAACGCGCGATGCCCTCGGTCGTGCCTTGCGGCACGTCGAAGCGCAGATAGGGCAGGCCGAGCACGATCGGGCCGAACAGCTTCTCGTCCGGCTCATGGATGCGGAAGCGATTGCCCCAGGGACAGGTCGCCTCGACGTAATCATTCTTCTCGGCATAGGCGAACTTGGTCTCGTGCAGCTCGCCCTTCACCTTGGCGAGACGGCCGAGCAGCGCCTTGCGATCCGGCACGACCACCCCCGCCACGCCGCGCAGCACATCCGGCCCGCCGGTCGGCAGGTGGAACTGGCTGGTGCCCATGTTGATCCACATGTTGTTGGTGCTGACCATGATGAAAGGGTCGCGAGTGAAGCCGAGCCCGGCAACGTAGAACAGGGTCGAGAGCCGCTGATCCGTGATGCGGACATTGACATGCTCAAGCTTCACCACATTGCCGAGATCCTCGGCGGCGCGATCGTAGCGGGGTTGCATAGGCGGCCTCCGGCGCGGGTTTTGTCACAGTTTGCGGCGAGGCCTGCGGCGCGTCAATCGTGCGGCGCGTCAATCCGTCCGACGACCATACCCCGCGCTGTGCGCCCCGGCACGGGCGCGCTATATAAAGCCGATGGAAGCTGTTCTCCCGATCCTCGTCGTGCTCGCGATGCTCGCGACGCTCGGCGTGCTGCTATTCGGAATCATCAATATGGCGAAGGGCGGCAATCCGCAGCGCTCGAACAAGCTGATGCAACTGCGCGTCTGGCTGCAGGGCGGAGCGCTGCTGCTGTTCGTCATCTTCATGCTGCTCTATCACCGCCACTGAGTTCCACGATGGTCCAGCTCACGCGCATCTACACGAAAGGCGGCGACAAGGGCGAGACCTCGCTCGGCGATGGCAGCCGCGTCAAGAAGCACGCGCTGCGCGTCGAGGCTTACGGCACGGTCGACGAGGCCAATGCCGCGATCGGCGTGGCGCGTCTGCATGCCGCAGATGCGGTGCTGGAGATGCTGGCGCGGATCCAGAACGACCTCTTCGATCTGGGCGCGGATCTCTGCACGCCGCAGACCGGCCGGAAGAGCGAAGGGGCGCTGCGGATCGTCGCGAGCCAGACCGAGCGACTGGAACGCGAGATCGACGCGATGAATGCTGATCTCAAGGCGCTCGACAGCTTCATCCTGCCCGGCGGCACGCCGCTCGCGGCGCAGCTTCATGTGGCGCGGACCGTTACGCGCCGCGCCGAGCGATTGGTAACAGCGCTGACGGAGGCCGAGACGCTCAATCCGGAGGCAGTCAAATACCTCAACCGCCTTTCGGATCATCTCTTCGTGCTCAGCCGGGTCGCCAATCGCGAGACCGGCGACATTCTCTGGCGCCCCGGCGCCAATCGCTAAGCGTCCGGCGGGCCACCGCGCCCGATATTGCGCTGCGGCGGACCTGCCCCGCTTTGGCGAGGAAAGGCTTGCCTTCGCGTTGTGCGGGTGCAACATTCCGCCCACTTTGAGCGTTTTACTCTCACATCACCGATCGCCCCGATGAAAGTGCTCGTCGCCGTCAAACGGGTCATCGATTACAACGTCAAAATCCGGGTGAAAGCGGACAAGACGGGAGTCGAGACCGCCAACGTCAAAATGTCGATGAACCCCTTCGACGAGATCGCCGTCGAAGAGGCGATCCGCCTCAAAGAGGCCGGCAAAGTCACCGAAATCGTCGCCGTCTCCATGGGTCCGGCGCAGTGCCAGGAGACGATCCGCACCGCCCTCGCCATGGGCGCCGATCGCGGCGTCCATGTCCTGACCGACCAAGTGATCGAGCCGCTCGCCGTCGCGAAGCTCCTCAAAGCCATCATCGTCAAGGAAACGCCGCGGCTGGTCATTCTCGGCAAGCAGGCGATCGACGACGATTGCAACCAGACCGGCCAGATGCTCGCCGCCCTGCTCGATTGGCCGCAAGCGACCTTTGCCTCGAAGCTCCAGCTCGAAGCCGAGAGCGCGAAGATCACGCGCGAAGTCGATGGCGGGCTCGAGACCATCGAGGTGAAGCTCCCGGCGGTAATGACCACCGATTTGCGGCTCAACGAGCCGCGCTATGCCTCGCTGCCCAACATCATGAAGGCGAAGAAGAAAGCCATCGACCAGACGACGCCGGAAGCACTCCGCGTCGATATCGCGCCGCATCTGACCATCTTGCAGGTGAGCGAGCCGCAGAAACGCCAAGGCGGCAAGAAGCTCGCCTCGGTCGAGGAACTGGTCGACAAGCTGATGCACGAGGCGCAGGTCATCTGATGACGAATTTGGTTATCGCCGAGCACGACAATAAAAGCCTCAAAGGCGCGACCGGTCATGTCGTGAGCGCCGCAGCCGCGATCGGCGGCGATATCGACCTGCTCGTCATCGGCGCCAATTGCCGCCCCGTCGCCGAGGAAGCGGCGAAGCTGACCGGCGTCACCAAGGTGCTGCTCGCCGATGCGCCGGCGCTGGAGCATGCAACCGCGGAAGACCTCGCCGCGCTCGTCCTCGGCCTTGCCAAGAGCTACAGCCATGTGCTCGCCCCGGCGACGACCTTCGGCAAAAATTTCATGCCGCGCGTCGCGGCGCTGCTCGATGTGGCGCAGATTTCGGATATCTCCGCCGTCGCCTCCCCCGACACTTTCGAGCGCCCGATCTATGCCGGCAATGCGATCGCCAAAGTTCAATCGCGCGACGCGATCAAGATCATCACGGTGCGCGGCACCGCTTTCTTACAGGCCAAGCCCGGCGGCGACACCGCGCCGATCGAAACCGTCACCGCGCCCGAGACCAACAAGCTCTCCCATTTCGTCGGCGCGGAGATCGCGCAGCTCGCGCGGCCGGAGCTGACAGCGGCGCGGATCATCATCTCCGGCGGCCGCGGCATGCAGTCGGGCAACAATTTCAAGATCCTCGAAAGCGTCGCCGACAAGCTCGGCGCCGCGGTCGGCGCCTCGCGCGCGGCGGTCGATTCGGGCTTCGTGCCCAATGATTATCAGGTCGGCCAGACCGGCAAGATCGTCGCTCCCGATCTCTATATCGCGGTCGGCATTTCCGGCGCGATCCAGCATCTTGCCGGCATGAAGGATTCGAAGGTCATCGTCGCGATCAACAAGGACGAGGAAGCGCCGATCTTCCAGATCGCCGATTACGGCCTCGTCGGCGATCTCTTCCAACTCGTCCCCGCGCTCGACGCCGAACTCGCCAAGAAGCTCGCGAATCGCTGACCCAAGCCCAACAACAGAAAAAGGCAATCCCCATGGCAATCCCGTCGCTCAATTCGATCCGCTCGGTCGGAGTCATCGGCGCCGGACAGATGGGCAGCGGCATCGCGCATGTCTGCGCGCTCGCGGGCTACGACGTGAAGATCGCCGATATCAGCGAGCCGGTGCTGCAAAAGTCGATCGCCTCGATCGACAGCAATCTGGGCCGCCAAGTGGCGCGCGGTCGCGTCAGCGAAGAGGACAAAGCGGCGGCGCTGAAGCGCATCAATATCGGCACCGACTACAAACTCTTCAATCAAAGCGATTTCGTCATCGAGGCGGCGACCGAACGCGAGGAGATCAAGCGCGATATCTTCAAGAAGCTCGTCCCCCATCTAAAGCCCGACGCGATCATCGCCACCAACACATCCTCGATATCCATCACACGACTCGCCGCGACCACGGACCGGCCCGAGCATTTCATCGGCATGCATTTCATGAATCCGGTACCGGTGATGACGCTGGTCGAGTTGATCCGCGGCATCGCGACCGACGAGCCGACTTTCGCGACGGTGCGCGAACTTTCGGTGAAGCTCGGCAAGACGCCGGTCGCAGCCGAGGATTTTCCGGCTTTCATCGTCAACCGCATCCTGCTGCCGATGATCAACGAGGCGGTCTACACGCTGCATGAAGGCGTCGGCTCAGTCGATGCGATCGACACCGCCATGCATTTGGGCGCCAATCACCCGATGGGACCGCTGGCGCTCGCCGATTTCATCGGCCTCGATACCTGCCTCTCGGTGATGCAGGTGCTCTATGAGGGCCTCGCCGACTCGAAATACCGGCCCTGCCCGCTCTTGGTGAAATACGTTGAAGCCGGCTGGCTTGGCCGCAAGGCTGGGCGCGGTTTCTACGATTACCGGGGCGAGAAACCGGTGCCGACCCGCTAGGGCTAGTGCACGTCGCGCATTGCCATGGATTTGTCACGCTCAGCATGCTACTTACGGACGTGCTAAGGGGTAGGCAGCGATGAGGTGTTGGTTTGTCGCTTGCGCTCGATAATTGTCCGGCGCTCGTGCTAAACGCCGATTTCCGGCCCCTGAGCTATTTCCCCTTATCGGTCTGGCCCTGGCAGGAAGTCGTCAAAGCTGTCTGCCTCGATCGCGTCCGCATCGTCTCGCACTACGACCGAGTCGTCCGCAGCCCGAGTTTCGAGATGCGGCTGCCGAGCGTTATCTCGCTCAAATCCTACATTGCGATGGCGCGCCGCCCCGCCTTCACCCGGTTCAACGTATTCCTGCGCGACCGCTTCGTCTGCCAGTATTGCGGCGAAGATTTCCCAACCCACGACCTGACCTTCGATCATCTGGTGCCGCGCTCGCGCGGCGGCTGGACGACTTGGGAGAACGTCGTCACCGCTTGCTCGAACTGCAATCTGCTGAAGGGCAGCCAGCTACCCGAAGAGGCAAGCATGTTCCCGCTGCATCGGCCCATCCAGCCGACGACCCAGATGCTGCGCGACAACGGCCGCGCCTTCCCGCCCAACTATCTGCATCAAAGCTGGCGCGACTTCCTCTATTGGGACAGCGAGCTGGAGGCGCGCTAAAAGCGCGTCTCGGTAAAGCCCCTTCACCAGCGGCCACTACTGCGGTATCTGCCCGGTTTGCTCGGCACGGTTCGTCGCGTCGATCTTTTCCTCGTTACGCCACGGCGTCAGTGTCTGGAGTGGGCTCTTCGCGGTGAAGGCCGGCGAGGTCGTGGTCGGCCCGACGACATGGGTCGCGTCGATATCCTGATTGATCGCGCGACTTTGCGTATAGCCCGGCGCGGGTATGGCATCCGAGCAAGCCGACAGCGCCAATACCAAAATCGCGGCCAGAGGCAAAAAGCCGATGGTTCGTTTCATGGAACCCTCCTGCTGCGCTTTGCACTATGATAAGGGGGCGATCGACACGAGTACCCTATGAGTCTGCTGCGACACATCGAGCCTCTGTAACGAATACCGCGCGGATCGCTTCCTGCCGTTTCGGCATGGCGCCGACCGACTGGGCCTGATCCGTAAAGACAACGCCGAAGCGCTGCGCCGGTTCCCCAAGCTGTTCGCGGTGAACGACGATGGCGTGCGCTTCCGCGCCGAGGGTGGTTTCGACGAGCTCAGCAAGATCATCGACGACGTAACCGAGAAATTGGTGAGCGCCGGAATCGTCTCGAAATGGCGCTATGAATGTTTCACGGTGGCGCCGCATTGGGGCGCGACGCCGCATTTCAAACTCGACCGCGGCGCCGTGCCGTTCTTCGGCGTCAAAGCATACGGCGTCCATCTCAACGGCTACCGGCGCGATAACGGCGCGCTGAAATTATGGATCGGCCGCCGCTCGCCCAAGAAAGCGGTCGCGCCGGGCAAGCTCGACAATCTCGTCGCCGGCGGCATCGGTTATCCGCATGGGCTTTTCGAAACACTCATCAAGGAATGCGGCGAAGAGGCGAGCATTCCCGAGCCGATCGCGAAACGCTCGGTACCGGTCGGCGCGATCTCTTATCGCATGGAGGTGAAGCACGGGCTGCGCGACGACGTGCTCTTTTGCTACGACCTCGACTGCCCGCCGGACTTCGTGCCGCAGATCGGCGATGACGAGCTGGTCGGCTTCGAGTTGCGCGACGCGCGCGAGGTCATCGCCCTTGCCGCCCAGGGCGATGCTTTCAAATTCAACGTCAACCTCGTGCTGATCGATTTCGGGCTCCGCCACGGCATCATTCTGCCCGACGATCCCGACTACCTCGCCCTGACCACGGGAATCCATCGCCCGTTCGATTGAGCGCCCGCCGTGGTATGCTGCCCGCAAAACCCGCGGGAGGATCGGCGTCATGGATTTCGGCTATTTTTCGCTGACCGACAACCACTATCTCAACAACAAGCGCAGCGCGAATGAATGCATTCGCGATGTCGTCGACGAGGCGATCTATGCCGAGACGCTCGGCCTCCACTCTGCCTGGATCGGCGAGCATCATTTCAATTCGCTCGGCGTGCTCTCCTGTCCCGATCTCGCGCTTGCCTACATCGCCGCGCATACCAAGAAGCTACGCCTCGCGCCGGCGGTGACGGTGCTGCCGATCCACCATCCGATCCGCGTCGCCGAGCAATGGGCGACGCTCGATCTCTTGAGCAACGGCCGCGTCGATTTCGCCACCGGCCGCGGCTACGACCGCAACGAATATGTCCCCTTCGAGGCGCCCTTCGACGATAACGTCGCCGTCTTCACCGAAGGGCTCGAAGTGGTGCAGCGGCTGTGGTCGGCTTCCGAGCCGATCTCGCATAAGGGCAAATATTATTCGTTCGAAAATGTTGCGATCACGCCGCAGCCGATTCAGCGGCCGATCCCGATGCATATCGCGGCTTTCTCGCGCCCGACGGTCGAGCTGGCGGGACGTTTCGGCTGCGGCCTCGTCATCGCGCCTTTTGCCGCGGCCATCACCTTAGGGAGCTTGCAGTCGGTCGCCGATATGTATCGCGAGGCTTGCGTGAAACACGGCAACAAGCCCGGACGCATGGTGTCGAGCTATTTCATTCATTTCGCCGACACGCCGGAGGAGAAGGCGCAAGCGCTTCAGCGCCAGGTCCGCTATTGGCGCGAATGCGGCGGCGCCATCCATATGGGCCCGCGCGAGACCGCGCCCAAGAGCTACGACTATTATTACGACTTCAAGGCGAAGATGCTGCAGACGACGCCGGAAGAAATCACCGAGCGCGCCGTGCTGCTCGGTAGCGCACAGCAAATCACCGACACGCTGAAAGGCATGGAGGCGATCGGCTTCAGCGAAGTGATCCTTTACTTCAGCGTCGGCCTCAAGCCGCATGCCCAGGTGAAGGACGAGATGGCGCGCTTCATGGAAGAGGTCGCGCCGAAGTTCCGTTCTTAGCCGCGCAGCAGCGGAAACAACTTCTCCGCGTTGCCGCGATTGATCGCGCGCAGCTCAGCGGCGCTGAAGCCTAATTTCTCGAGACCGGGCACTGTCTCCGCCGGCTTCAGGAACGGGAAGTCGCTGCCGAACAGCATCTGGCTCACCGGCACCAACGCCTTCAGTGCAGTGAGCGCCGGCCGGCTGGTCGAGGTGGTTATGTCGTAATGCAGCTTCTTCAGCACCGCCATCGCCGCTCCCTGATTGGCGAAGCCCGTGCTCTTCACCACGCCGGCATTGCGCGTAATGCGGTCGGCGAGCATCGGCAGCGCCGCGCCGTCATGGGTGAAGATGAAGCGAATATCGGGGTAACGCGTGAAGACGCCGCGGAACAGCATCGAAGTGATGCAGCGCGTGACGTCGAACATGAATTCGACCGTCGGCGCCGGAACACCGGGCACCAGCCGTGTGCAGCAGCCGGGCGCGGTCGGATGGATGAAGACGACCGTCTTGCGGCGATTGAGCTCGGCGAAGAGCGGATCGAAGAGCGGATCGCCCGGCCATTTATCACCGTAAGAAGTGACGAGACCGATGCCGTCGGCTTTCAGCGTATCGAGCGCGTAGACCGCCTCTTTCAGAGCCGCGTCGGTATCGGGCAACGGCAGCGCGCCGAAAAGGCCGAAGCGACCTTTATGGTCGGCACGAAGCTGCGCCGTGTATTCGTTGGTGTGACGGCAGAGCGCGTTGCCGTCATCGCCGAGGCTCGCCCAATTCGTCGGGTTCGAGATGATGGCGGTAGCGATCCCCCATTGCTCCATCTGCTCGAGCGAGCGCTCGGGCGTCCAAGCCGCGACTTCCTGCGCATAGGGACTGCTGGCGAACAAAGCGGTGCGCGTTCGCTCCAACAGGAACGGCGGGACGCTGTGGTGATGCACATCGATGCGGCGTGGATTGGTCTTCGCCTGGGCGAGCGCCGGCAAAGCAGCAGCCGCTGCGATGCCGGCAAGCACGGCGCGGCGGGATAAGGTGTCCATAAGTCTTCCCCTTCGTCATTGCGATAGCGGAGCGACGAAGCAATCCCGGGCAACACGTGGTTCTCTGGATGCTTCGCTTCGCTCGCAATGACGGTGAATTATTTGTCCAGTCTCAGCACATAAATCCCGTGGTTCTTGTCGGTGACATAGATGAAGCCGCGATTGTCGACGAGTACGTCCTCGCTCTGACAAACGAGCTTTGTTTTCGGCAGCACACCGCGCCGCTCGAGCGGATCGGGCGGCACGAAATAGGCGATCTCTTTGACGAGCTTGTCGTCGGAGATGTCGAAGACACGCAGGCCCGCATTGAAATAGGTCAGGAAGCAGAGATTCTCGTCGTGCAGCAGCACGTCCTGATACTGATGTTGATGTTGGTTGTGCGGCCCGAAGCGGCCGCCCTTCTCGCAGAAATTCTTATAGGGCGCATCCTCGGGCGGGCGCGGCAGCGGGAAGAGCGAGCAGAGCCGCGGCTTCGCCGGATCCTTGATGTCGACAAGGCCGGCATAACCCAGAGGCTCGTTGCAATTCTCGGTGATCGCTTCGGAATTGCAGATGACGAGCTCGCGCTGGATCAGCGGCTGCGCCGTGTGAACGGCGATGAAGCTCTGGAACGGCGGCGAGAACGGTAGATCGCCGACCAAAGTCGGTTTCTTGATATCGGCGATGTCGAGAATGACAAAACCGCCGCCGCCATAAGGCAGATAGGCACGGTCGCCGCGGCGATAGGCGCCGCCATGCAGCATGGTCGATTGCGGCGCGCCGGTCTCGCCGCCGGCTTTCCACTGGCCCTTGCGCCACCAGCGTGAGACCTCGACCGGATGTTTCGGATCGTCGATATCGACGATCTGCAGGATCTGCCCCTCGTAGCCGTCAAGCAGCGCCGTCGCGAAGACATAGCGGCCGCCATCGAAATAATTGCGATGCGTGCCGCCGCCGCCGGTCTTCCACTGGCCGAGATGCTCGGGATTTTCCGGATCGGCGAGGTCCCAAATATGGAAGCCTTCGTCATAGGGCGCGCCGGGCGTGTCGCCCCAGCCGGGCGAGATGCGCTCGGCCGAGGTGATCATGCGGCCCTCGGCGATCTGCACCTGCAAGGTCCAGGTGTTCGGATGGCCGGCCAGCCAGCGGATGTAACGGGGATTAGTCGGGTCGGTGATGTCGAGGATGTGGAAGCCCGAATCCCAAAGTCCCGGCGAATAGAGATACCAGCGCTCGGCTTTCTTATAGATCGCCAGTTTGAAGCCGGGCTTGCCGTTGAGGTCGTGATAGCCGACCGCCTTCAAACCCTTCGCGTAAGCCTCGCCCGGCGGAAATTCCATTAAACACCTCCCTATCGACCTTCGGTCATCCTGCGTACCTCGGCGGGCGTGCGGCCCGCCTCGCGCAGCGCCCTCAAAGTAAGCGCCCGATCGCGTTTGGCAAAGCGCTTGCCTTGCGCGTCGGTCAGCAGCTTGTGATGGCGATAACGCGGCGTCGGCAGATCGAGCAGCGTCTGCAGCAGGCGATGGATATGCGTTCCCATGAAGAGATCGGCGCCGCGCGTAACCAGCGTCACGCCTTGCAGCGCGTCATCGACCGTCACCGCGAGATGATAACTCGTCGGCGTGTCCTTGCGCGCCAGCACGACGTCGCCGAGCGATTCCGGTTTAGCAGTGATCTCGCCCTGTTCACCATCGTGCCAGGTAAGCGGCCCGGTGCGTTCGAGAGCACGCGCGACATCCAGCCGCAGCGCAAAGTTCTCGCCTGCCGCGATGCGGCCCAGCCGTTCCTCGACCGAAAGATGGCGACAGGTGCCGGGATAGATCGGTCCTTCTTCGCCTTGCGGCGCGCCGCCGGCGCGCGCGATCTCGGCGGCGATCTCGGCGCGCGTGCAAAAGCAGGGATAGATCAGCCGCGCGACATCGAGCTGGTCGAGTGCCGCTTTGTACGCGACGAAATGTTCGGATTGCTTTCGGACCTCGCCATCCCAATCGAGGCCGAGCCAGGCGAGGTCTTCGAGGATCGCCTCGGTAAATTCCGGCTTGCAGCGCGTGCGATCGATATCCTCGATACGCAGCAGGAATTTCCCGCTCACCTCGCGCGCCGCACGCCACGCGGTCAGCGCAGAATAGGCGTGACCGAGATGAAGATGGCCAGTGGGACTCGGCGCAAAACGCGTAACGATCATGTCGCGCTATTAATTCGTTCCCGCGAAAAGCGGACGACCCGCGCGACTGCTCTTCGCGGCCGTGCCCTCCGGGTTCACGCGCGAAGAGCGCGTGAACGGGTCGTCCCAGAAGCCAACGTGCTGTTGCCCTGGACCCCGGCTTCCGCCGGGGTGACGATTTAAATTGAGCATCGAGCTTTCTTCAAACACCCGTTTCGCGGTGAACGAAGGCGATGGCCGCCGCGACCGCGGCTTTTGCGTTATCGCTTTGCGGCTCGCTGCGCGGGGCGTCGTATTTCACGCCGTCGAAAAAATGCGTCTCGAGCGTGCCGCCCTTGGCCCGGTAGGCCTTGATGAAGCCTTCCATCAAATGCCGCGGATGAAGCTCGTCGGCCGGGTTCTGGATATAGAGGATGCGTGGGAACTCGACCTGATCGCCGCGCTCCAGCGCAAGAAGCGGGCTGCCCTCGCCCATCGCGTCCTCGGTCAGCCAATAACGCTCTTGCTGCGCGACCGCGCCGCCGCGATTTCTGATAGGCCTGCTCGCCGGCGGGCTTTGCCTTGCGGTCGCGATAGCGGCCCAAGGGACAGATCACCGGCCAAAAGCTCACGACATAGGGCACGCGCGCATCGAAACTCGCGCCGCCCGGCAGCTTTACCGCGGCATAGCGCGGATCATCGGGCTTCATACCGTTCAGCACGACGAGATGCCCACCGCTCGACGTCCCCATGCTGCCGACGAGCTCGGGCCGCGTGTTGAAGCGCGCCGCGTTCGCCTTCAGCCAGCGCACGCCGTAATTCACATCGGCGACCGAGCCGGGATAGGTCGCGACCGGCGGATTGCGGAAATCGAGCGCCGCGACGACGATGCCGCCCTTCGCTACCTCGCTGTTGATCGTGTCGTTATTGGCGCGATTGCCTTCGCACCAGGCGCCGCCATGCGCCTCGACCACCGCCGGGAAAGGCCCCGGCCCGCGCGGCTTATGGACACGCGCCATATAGGCCGTGTTGCCATGGCGCAGGAATTCGACTTCCTCGATATCGACCTCGTAGCGCTGACTCATTTCGCACCTTGCGGCTCGGCGGGTTCGGGGATGAGGCCGGCTTCGCGCACCGCGGCGATGGCGATGGCCTCGTCGTCATCGGCCTCGTCGCCGGAGGAGCCGACGGCGCCGATGATCTCGCCCTGCTGATTCTTGATCAGCACGCCGCCCGGCGTTGGCACCAGACGGCCTTGCGTCGCGACCGTCAGCGATTGGATGAAGAGCGGCGCGTTCTCGCCGATGCGGCCGATGACGCGGCTCGGCCGGTTCATCACCAGCGCGCCGAAAGCCTTGCCCATCACGACGTCGAAGCGGCGGATGCCGGTGCCGTCCTCGCGCTTGAAGGCGATGAGATCGCCGCCGGCATCGAGCACCGCGAGCGTCATCGGCCGCAGATTCTTCTGTCGGGCCACTTTCAGCGCATAATCGATGATCTTTTCCGCGCTTGCCAAATCGACGCCGCGCACCGCAGCCCGGGAAACATTTGCCATGATCGCCTCGAAAGCCCCTATCTTTTGCGGGGAGCATGGCGCATCGCCCACGCCCTGCCAAGCGGCGGTGGCCCTACTTGCCGGCTTTCACCTCGGCAAGCAGCGTGCGATAGCGCTCGATCAGCGCCGCGCCGCCTTGATGCACGTTGGACCATTCGGTGATCACCGGTGCGATGGCATTGCGCCATTTCGCGCTCTGCGCCGGGGTCAGCGACACGATTTTCTGCTGCGGCGTACCGACAACCGGGCCGCGCGTCGCCTCGGCGCGCTTCTCATAAGCGCCCGCCATGGCGCGGGTCAGCGCTTCGCCCGAATTGTCGTCGATTGCTTGGCGGATCGCCGGCGCCAGCGCATCGTGCTTGCCCTTTGCCATGAACACCATGAAGAGGCTGGTGCCGATCGACGTCTCGATGTGGAAATGCGTCACTTCGTTGAGATGCAGCGGCCCCATCTGCAGCCACGAGCTGACGAGACCGTCGAGCATGCCGCGCTGGATCGACGGATATTGGTCGCCCGGATCCAGCACCAGCGGCGTACCGCCGAGCCGCGTCACCGTATCGCTGCCGGTCTTACTGACGACGCGCAGCCGTAGGCCTTTGAGATCGTCGAGCTCGGCCGGTTCCTTCGCGAGATGCACGCCTTGCGGCGGGAAGAGGCCGACGCCGAGCGGCGTGACGTCCCTGTATTCGGCATCGATCGCGCCGGATTTGTAAAGCCGCCAGAACGCGATCGACGCGTTCAGCGAATCATCGGTCATGAAGGGCAGGCTGATGACTTCGGTCAGCGGAAATTTGCCGCCGACGAGGCCGGGAATCAGCAGGCCGATCTGAAACACGTCGCTCTGCACGCGATCGTACATGTTGATCGGATTGACGATCGCTGTGCCGTCGCGCACCTCGATCTTCACCGCACCCGGCGCGCTCGCCATCACGCGCTGCGCCCAGGGAATGAAGATCGCCGGCGCGTCGGGGCTGGTCGACGGCTCGGCGGTGACGAAGATCATGGTCATTTCGTCCGCCCGCACCGCCAAAGGCAGCAACACGAGAGCGATCACGCATCCGAGCAATATACGCATCGATTTCCCCCGAAAGCGACAAAAGCGAGCCGCACCATGACGGGCGGTGCGTAGGATGGCGAGCGAAAAAGCCCGCCGGCAAGCGACGGTCAAACAAGCTCTTAACAAAGCCGGCTTCATGCACTATCCCTCGGCCATGACCATCCTCGAGGGACCACGCCTCCTCCCGAAACACGGCAAGCCGGAGCAGCTCGTCTTGCTGCTGCATGGCTTTGGCGCCGACGGCAACGACCTCATCGGCCTCGCGCCCGAATGGCAGCCGCTGCTGCCGCATGCCGAATTCTTCTCGCCGCATGCGCCTTTCCCCTGCGAAGCGGCGCCCTTCGGCCGGCAATGGTTCGGCTTCCAGGGCCGCACGCGCGAGCAGGTGCTCGACGGCGTCAAGCAAGCAGCGACGATCCTCGACCAATTCATCACCGAGGTGCTCGCCGAGCGCGGCATCGACGAGAGCATGCTGGCGCTGGTCGGTTTCTCGCAAGGCGCGATGATGTCGATGTATGTCAGTCTCCGCCGCGCCAAGCCGGTTGCCGGCGTCGTCGCCTATTCGGGGCGACTCTTCGCCACCGAAGCGCTTGGCGTCGAGATGAAATCGAAACCGAAGATGCTGCTGGTCCATGGCGATGCGGATCAGGTCGTCGAGCCGGAATCGCATCCCCATGCGCTCGGCGCTTTACGAGCCGCCGGCGTCGCGGTCGAAGGCCTGCTGCGCCCCGGCCTCGGCCACGGCATCGACGCCGAAGGCCTCAACCGCGGCGGCGAATTTTTGAAAGCCGCGTTCGGGGTTTCATAGAATAGCTTCTACCGCGGCTTCTGCACTTTAAAGCCCTTCGCGAGTTTCAGGCCCATTATCACACCGGGCCAGAAACGTCCGTCGTCCTTATGCAACCTCATGTTCTTTGGAAAGCACCAAGCCCAAACTGTAGCAGATTCCTTTAGATACCTAGAGAGCTGACTTTTGATAAGCTTATCGGGCTTATTTTTGTATTGAGGAAATTTCTCTAACCGGAAAGATATCGGAAAGAAGACACAAGCTACTCTTGCGGTTGTCTCCGTGTTTCGCCCCGCATCCTTAAATGCTTCCTCAAAACCTTTTCGAATGCGGTTTTTGACCGTTTTATCTCTCGCATCCGCGCGCATCCAAACGTGCTTGGCTTCAATTTGAAAATCGGTGCCATTAGTACAAACGAACAAATCGCACCGCCCTCTTCCAGGCTTTCTCTGAACCTCTTTGGATTTTTTTGACGTCTGATATTCCTCAAGCACTGCGGCGCCGGCCTCCCAAGCTCCAGCGGCAAGGAGCGAAATATTTGCCCTTTCGTTATAGTAGTATGGTGGCTCCCCCACCTCACAGCAGTAGTGCCCGATGGCTCGTATCCATCCTCTCAAAATGGGCTTCAGTTTGCGCACGCGCTTCGAGTATTTTGCATTAATTTGGATATCGGAAATCGTCTCCATTCCCCTGTCTCCCCTCGATGTTTCGCGATTTTTAGTTTTCATCAATGTAAGGCATCAACTTCGCGATCATCGCCGGATCGTCCCAGGCGGCAGCGCCTTCTTCCCTGCCGACGATCGTGCCATCGCGCGCGATGAGATAGCTGCTCGGCAGGCCTTGCGCACCGAATTCATTGGTCGCGGCGGTTTTCGGATCGAGGAAGATCGCGAGATGCCGGATACCGATCTTGGCAAGGAACGGCGCGACAACCGTTTCGCCCTGACGGTCCTCCGAGATCGCAAGGATGGTGAGCTTATCGCCGAGTTGCGCCTGCAGCCGGTCGAGCGCCGGCATCTCCTCGACGCAGGGGACGCACCAGGTCGCCCAGAGATTGACCAGCACGAGCTTGCCTTTGAAATCGGCGAGCTGCTTTTGCGTGCCATCGCGCGTCGTGAAAGCGAGCGCCGGCGCTGGCAGCGGCGCGGGCAGCGCGGTAAACTGCCCGAGATTTTGGCCCGCAGCCGAAGCGGCGGGCGCTTGCGGAATCCTCTCGATGCGGGCGGGACGCAAGGACAGCACCAGCAGCGCCGCACCGCATAGGATCAGCAGCACCGTGAGCGCGCGTATCGCAAGTTTCAGTCTGAACGGCATCGCCCCATGAGCGCAGCACGGACCAAAGCGCCCGTCAATGCGGCGCGGACGAATCTGGGTGCGACTAATTTGGCCCCCTCTAATTTAGCATGGGGCGGACGTTTCGCCGCAGCGCCGAGCGACATCATGCAGGCGATCAACGCCTCGCTCGATATCGACAAGCGCCTCTATGCCCAGGACATCGCCGGCTCGCTCGCGCACAGCGCGATGCTGGTAAAGCGCCGCGTCATCTCGCGTGCCGATGGCGCGGCGATCGCGCGGGGGCTCGAGCGCATCCAGCGCGAGATCGAGCGCGGGAAATTCCCGTTCCGCATCGAACATGAGGACATCCATCTCAATATCGAGGCGCGGCTCGCCGAACTGATCGGCGCGCCGGCAGGGCGGCTGCACACCGCGCGCTCGCGCAACGATCAGGTCGCGACCGATTTCCGGCTATGGACACGCGATGCGATCGATCGGCTCGACCGCCAGATCATGGCGCTGCAAGCCGCGCTCATCGTGCAGGCAGAGAAGCACACCGATACGATCATGCCCGGCTTCACGCATATGCAGGTCGGGCAGCCGGTGACGTTCGGTCATCACCTTCTCGCCTATGTCGAGATGCTGGGCCGCGATCGCGGGAGATTTGTCGATTGCCGCAAGCGGCTGAATGAGTCGCCGCTCGGCGCCGGCGCGCTCGCCGGCACGTCGTTCCCGATCGATCGCGCGATGACGGCGAAAGCGCTTGGCTTCGACCGCCCCGCGGCGAATTCGCTCGATGCGGTCTCGGATCGCGATTTCGCGCTCGAATTCCTCGCCGCCGTGGCGATCGCCTCGATGCATCTCTCGCGCCTTGCCGAAGAGATCATCATCTGGCTGACCGAGCCGTTCCGCTTCATCAAGCTCTCCGATGCTTTCACCACCGGCAGCTCGATGATGCCGCAGAAGCGCAATCCGGACGCCGCCGAGCTGGTGCGCGCCAAGGCGGGGCGCTTGATCGGCGCGCTGACCGGCCTGCTCGGCGTGATGAAGGGGCTGCCGCTCGCCTATGCCAAGGACATGCAGGAAGACAAAGTGCCCGTCTTCGATGCCGCGGACAGTCTCGCCTTGTGCCTTGCCGCCTCCGCGGGCATGGTGCGCGACATGAAAGTGGATAAAGCGGCGATGCGCCGCGTCGCGCAGAGCGGCTTCTCGACCGCGACCGACCTCGCCGACTGGCTGGTGCGCAATTTGAAGATCCCCTTCCGCCAGGCGCATCACATCACCGGCGCCCTCGTCGCACGCGCCGAGGCGCTGCGATGCGATCTCGCCGAATTGCCGATCGCCGAAATGCGCCGCGTCGAGAAGCGCATCACGCCGACAATCTTCGAGGTGCTGACCGTCGAGCGCTCGGTCGCAAGCCGCAAGAGCTTCGGCGGCACCGCGCCCGCCAATGTCGCGCGCGCCGCCGCCGCCGCGCGCCGGCGGTTCTTGAAAGAATGAGCACGATGCGTGGCTTACCCCCCTCCCACGACCCGGCCAACCGCTCGTCGCGGTTGGCCCCTCCGGGTTCGATCGCGAAGAGCGATCGAACGGGTCGTGCCTCCCCCTCAAGGGGGGAGGGGCGAAGTACCCTTAAGCAGAATCCCCCTCCCCCCTTGAGGGGGAGGGTTGGGGTGGGGGGATGCTTCACCCTATTGTTGATAGTGGCGTGCCTCGCTCTCGCCGGTTGCGGCAAGAAAGGTCCGCCCGGCCCGCCGCCCGGCGTGCCCAATACCTATCCGCAGAATTATCCGGCGCAGTGACCACCAAAAAAACGCAGCATGCCTAAGATTGCGCCCTGGGCGCCCGAGATCGCCTATCGCGGCGGCGCGCTTTCGATCGAGGCGACCCCGCTCGCGCTCATCGCCGACGAGGTCGGCACACCCTGCTATGTCTATTCGGCGGCGCAGATCGCGCGGCGCTATCGCGAATTCGCCGGCGGCTTCGGCGATCTCCGCCCGTCGATCTGCTATTCAGTGAAAGCCAATCCAAATCTCGCCGTGGTCGCGCTCTTGGGCAAGCTCGGCGCCGGCGCCGATGTCGTCTCGGAAGGCGAGTTCCGCCGCGCCCTTGCCGCCGGCATTCCCGGCCGCCGCATCATCTTCTCCGGCGTCGGCAAGACCGAGAGCGAATTGGAATTCGCCCTCGCCCATGACGTGCATCAGATCAATGTCGAATCCCTGCCCGAGCTCGAGGCGTTGAGCGCGGTCGCGCAGCGCATGGGCCGCATCGCGCCGATCACGATCCGCATCAATCCCGATGTCGATGCGCGCACCCATGCGAAGATCACGACCGGCAAGAAGGAAAACAAATTCGGCATCGATCTTGCCCATGCGCGCGCCGCCTATAAACGCGCGCGCAGCCTGCCCGGCATCGCGCCGGTCGGGATCGCCGTCCATATCGGCTCGCAACTCACCAGCCTGCGCCCGTTCGAGACCGCGTTCCGCCGCGTCGCCGAGCTCTATCGCCAGCTCCGTGCGGATGGCGTGCCGCTCGAGCGCCTCGACCTCGGCGGCGGTCTCGGCATTCGCTATCGCGACGAGGAGCCGCCGGCGATCGCCGATTACGGCGCGATGGTCACCCGCATTTTCGGCAATCTCGGCGCCCAGCTCAGCTTCGAGCCCGGCCGCGCCATCGTCGGCAATGCCGGCGTGCTGTTGGCCAAGGTCGTCTATATCAAGCAGGGCGTCAGTCATCGCTTCGTCATCTTGGACGCGGCAATGAACGATCTCATCCGTCCGGCATTGTACGAGGCGTGGCACGAGATTTTGCCGCTCAAAAGCCCGCCGGCCCGGCGCGGCATGAGAGAGGCCGATGTGGTCGGCCCGGTCTGCGAGACTGGCGACACTTTCGCGGCCAAGCGCAAGCTGCCGCCGCTTTCCGCCGGCGACCGTGTCGCCTTGATGTCGGCTGGCGCCTATGGCGCTTCGATGAGTTCGGGATACAATACGCGCCTGCCGGCGCCGGAAGTGCTGGTCAATGGCGGTCAATTCGCCGTCATCCGGCCCCGGACGAGCTATCAGGCGGTGCTTGGCGAAGACCGAATTCCGCCCTGGCTCACTGAAAGTTGATCCGGCCGAAATCGAGGCCGGGTAAGGACCTAGCCGTGATGGTCGCATGAGCGTCGACACTGCCGTTCCGCCCGTAGCGCCTGCCGCGCCGCCGCGCCTCAAGCGCCGCCTTGATCTCGCGACCGTGGCGCTCGTGTGGGAGCGGCTCTGGCCCGCGCTGTGGCCGAGCGCGATCGTTGTCGGCGTTTTCCTGACGCTCGCCCTTTTCGACATTCCGACGCGGCTACCCGCGTCGGGGCATTGGCTGCTGTTGGCGATCTCGCTGGTGCTGCTGACGCTCGCCGTGCTCGACGGCATGCGGCGCTTTTCCTGGCCGAGCCGCGACGATGCGCGGCGCCGCCTGGAATTGGCAAGTCGCCTCAGCCATCGCCCGCTCACCGCCATCGAGGACAAGCTTGCCGGCGGCAGCGACGACCCGGCTGCCGCGGCGCTCTGGCGCGCGCATCAGGAACGCATGGCGACGGCGGCGCGCCAGCTCAAAGTCGGTGCGCCCGAAGCGGGGCTCTTGCGCCGCGATCCCTTTGCGCTGCGCGTCGCGCTCGTGCTCCTGCTGTTGATCGCCGCGGTCGATGCCGGCGACGATTGGGCCGGGCGCCTCGTCCGCGCCTTCACGCCGGAAGCCGCCCATAGCGTCGCGCCGCAGATCAGCCTCGATATCTGGGTGACCCCGCCCGATTACACCGGCTTACCGCCGCAGTTCCTGCCGGCGAGCGGCAGGCAACTCATCTATGTGCCGATCGGCAGCGCGCTGTTGGCGCAGGTGCATGGCGGGCGCAATCCGCCGCGTTTGAAGATCGACGCGGCGGCGAGCGATTTCTCGAAGCTCGACGACAAGGATTTCAAAGGCACGGCGACGATCGCCGCCGGCAAGCATCTCGCGGTCGAGCAGGACGGCCGCACGCTCGGCGCCTGGAACATCGCCGTCGTGCCGGATCATCCGCCATCGATCGCCTTTGCCAAGCCGCCCGGCCACACCGATCGCATGGCGCTGCGCCTCGATTATAAAGCGAATGACGATTACGGCGTCGAAAACGCGAGCGCCGTCGTCCGCCGGCTCGACGATCCGAGCCTACCGCCGCTGACGCTTCCGCTGCAGCTACCCGGCCTGCATCTCACCGATCCCAAAGGTGTCGGTTTCTTCGATCTCACCGCCAATCTCTGGGCCGGCATGCCGGTGCGCATCGAGCTTCAGGCCAAGGACGCACTCGGCCAGGTCGGAACCAGCGAGACGATGGAGACGGTCCTTCCCGAGCGCCAGTTCCGTAACCCCGTCGCCAAGGCGCTGGTCGAGCAGCGCAAGGAGCTGTCGCGCAAGGGCGCCGATAAAAACGACGTCGCCGACACCATCTCGGACTTGGCGCTGCGGCCGGATCGCTACAACAACGATATCGTCGCTTTTATGGCGATGCGCACGGCGCAGGCACGGCTGCATCTCGATCGCACCGGCAGCGCGATCGCGCCGGTGCAGCAATTGCTGTGGGATACGGCAGTCCGGATCGAGGAAGGCCGCAGCCCCGCCGCGATGGAAGATCTGCGCAATGCGATGAAGCAGCTCCAGGACGCGCTCGCGCGCAATGCACCGGATGACGAGATCCAGAAGCTGATGAACCAGCTGCAGGAGGCGATGAACCGCTACATGCAGCAGCTCGCGCAGCAGATGCAGAACATGGATCCGAGCCAGCTCCAGCCGGCCGATCCGCGCAACATGCTCTCGATGCGCGATCTGCAGCAGATGCTGGATCGCGCCCGCGACCTCGCCCGCACCGGCGCCAAGGACCAAGCGCGGCAGATGCTCTCGCAGCTGCAGCAGATGCTCGAGAATCTGCGCATGGCGCGGCCCTCGCAGGGCCGCAACAGCCAGCAGCAGCAGATGATGAGCCAGATGCAGGACATGATGCGGCAGCAGCAGCAATTGCTCGACCGCTCGTTCCAGCAATCGCGTAACGGCCAGCAGCAGAACATGCAGGGCGACGCGCAGCAGCAGCAGGCGCTGCGCCAGATGCTCGACCAGATGATGCAGCAGATGCAACAGCAGGGTGGCGGCGTGCCGCAGGCGATGCAGCGCGCCGAGCGCTCGATGCGCGGCGCCGAGCAGGCGCTGGGACAGAACCAGCCGGGCCAGGCAGTGGGACCGCAAAGCGACGCCCTCGATGCGCTGCAGGAAGCGGCGCGCGGCATGGCCAATCAGATGATGGGCGATAATTACGGCGACGGGCCGGGCGGCGAGCCGCTCGACAATCCGGGCTTGCGCCAGGCGCAGCGCGATCCCTTCGGCCGCTTGCTCGATACCGAAAACGGCAATGGCGGCATCGACGATGGCGGCACGCTGCGCATGGGCAAGAGCAACGAATCGGCGCTCGACAAGGCGAAAGAGATACTCGAAGAGTTGCGCCGGCGCGCCGGCGAGCGCGAGCGCCCGGCGATCGAGCACGATTACATCGACCGGCTGCTGAAGCAGTTCTGATCGAATTTCCCAAACGTCATTGCGAGGAGCCTAAGGGGCCGAGGAAGCAATCCAGAGCATCCCCCGTGGCTCCGGGATTGCTTCGCTCCTGAGCTTGCCGAAGGGACTTGCAATGACGATTAGCCTGCGAGCAGTTCGCTTACCGCTCTCTGGATTTCCTCGAGCGTGAACGGCTTCATCACCATGCGATGCACCAGCGCCTCGAGATTATGCGCGCGCTGGCGCTCGGCAGCGTAGCCGGTCATCAGCAGGATTTTCATCGCCGGATAATCCTTGCTCGCCTTGAGCGCGAGCGCGATACCGTCGAGCTCGGGCATCACAATGTCGGTCAGCAGCAAATCGAAGGGTGAGGCCGCGAGCGCGGTGAGCGCCGCAAGACCATCGGCAACGCGCGTGACCTGGTGACCTTGCTGGGTCAAGGCGCGGGTGACGAACGCGCCGACCGAGTCTTCGTCTTCGGCCAGCAGGATCGTTCCCATCGCTTCCGCTCAGCTCCCAGCCGCCGCGAAGCTGACGACGACGCCGGTCGCACCATCGGGCGGCTGCGAGATCGTGGTATGGAATGGCACGCTCGAACCCGGCGCCAGCGGCTGATCGGTCACCGACACTATCCAGCTCTGCAACTCCTTGTTATTCGCATCGCGCAAAGCGACGCGCAGCTTCGGCACCGGCTGCGGGTTGCTCGAGACATTGGCAACCTGGCCGTCGATTGCCAGCGTCGGCACACCGTTATCGACGCTGCGCGCCGGCGTCACTTCGCGCAGCTCGAGCCCTTGGCCCCGTACGGCGGGACCGAGCCCCGCCAGCCCATAGAGCCGAGTCGCGAACGGCACCGCGCTCATGACATACTGGCGCTCGGCAACGAAGCCCCAGATCACCAAGGCAATTACCGCCGCGGCAGCGACGAGGCGCAACCAGACCTTGCCTTTGCCTTGGCGCGGCACCGCCGGCAATTGAATGCGGCGCTCGGCGTCCGGCTCGGGGGCGGCGGTGATGCGAACAACCGGCGGAGTCTCGGGCAGCGGCGGCAGCTCGATCGAGGACGGAGCCCCTTCAGGCGCGGCTTCGAACCAAGTGTGCAGACAATTGGCACAGCGCACGCGCCGCCCTGGCGAACCGAGGGCGCGTGGATCGAC
Source organism: uncultured Alphaproteobacteria bacterium (assembly GCA_963731145.1). GTDB lineage: Bacteria > Pseudomonadota > Alphaproteobacteria > ATCC43930 > CGMCC-115725 > CAIKMD01. The sequence goes on from CAVSUX010000002.1 coordinate 337,973, forward strand.
GACGTAGCGCTTTTCGCACTTGCTGCAGGTGACGATCATGGCCCCCACGACCGATCTTGTCGTTGCAGCGGTTATAGAGCGCGGCCAGCGGTCAGAGCAAGAAAGCGGCACGAGTCGCGCGCTTCTTCGACGCAAGCTTTACGCGGTACCGCGACGCATGCCATGGTGCGGCGATGGTGCGCTTCGAGAATGTCGGCATGCGCTATGGCACCGGCCCCGAGGTGCTGCGCGATCTCAGCCTCTACCTCGCGCCGGGCTCGTTCCATTTCCTGACCGGCGCCAGCGGCGCGGGCAAGAGCACGCTGCTGCGGCTGATGTATTTGGGCGAGCGGCCGACGCGCGGCCTGATCTCGCTTTTCGACAAGGACATGTCGCGGGTGAAGCGCAGCGCGCTCGCGCCGATCCGCCGCCAGATCGGCGTCGTATTCCAGGAATACCGCCTGCTCGATCACCTCTCGGCTTTCGACAATGTCGCGCTGCCGCTGCGCCTTGCCGGCGCGCCCGAACAGCGCGTTCGCGAGAATGTCACCGAGCTGCTCGAATGGGTCGGGCTTGCCGACAAGCTCAGCGCGCGGCCGCCAACTCTTTCGGGCGGTCAGCAGCAGCGCATCGCTATCGCCCGCGCCGTCATTGCCCGGCCGCAACTGCTCCTCGCCGACGAACCGACCGGCAATGTCGACGACGCGATGGCGCTGCGGCTTCTGCGCCTTTTCGAGGAGATGAACCGGCTCGGCACCACGATCGTGCTGGCGACGCATAACGAGGCGCTCGTCACGCGATTGGGCCGTCCGCGGCTCCATCTCGTCGATGGCGAGCTCGCCGGCGCTGCCGCGAAGGAGCACGCGTGATCCGCCGGCGGCATGGGGATATTCCGCTGCAGCGCGACGGCACAGCGCGGCTGCTGCCTTGGCTGATTGCGCCGACGGTCTATCTCGCGGCCGTCGCCATCGCCGCCATGCTCGCACTCGGCGGCGCCTTGCAGGAATGGGATCGTGGCCTCGCCGGCACGATGACCGTCGAGCTGCCACCCAATGCATCGAGCGACGCGACGATGAACGCGGTGGTAAAGCTGCTGCGCGGAACGCAAGGCATCACCGGCGCTGTGCCGCTCGACCGCGCCGCGGAAGGCAAGCTGCTGGCGCCCTATCTCGGAACCACGGTCGCACCCGAAGAGCTCGACCTGCCGCGGCTCATCGATGTGCGCGTCGCGGCCGGCGGCGCGCTCGATGTCACCACGCTGCGCGCCAAGCTCGCCAGCGCAGCGCCCGGCAGCGTGCTCGACGATCACCAGCAATGGCTCGACCGGCTCTACGCCCTCGCCCTCTCGGTCGAGGCAGCGGGCCTGGCGATCGTCGCGATGGTGAGTGCCGCGTCGGTGCTGACCGTGGTCTTTACCACTCGCGCCGGCCTTGCCGTGCATCGCGATGTGATCGAGCTGCTGCACATGATGGGCGCGCGCGATAGCTATATCGCGCGCCAATTCCAGCGCGAGGCGCTGCGTCTGGGCTTTGTCGGCGGTGTCGGCGGGCTGGTGCTGGCGGCGGTGACAATCTGGGGCCTCGGCCACGCCGCCGATGCGGTGTCGATTTTCGGCGAGGAGGCGGCGCTGCTGCCCGATCTGCGCCTCGTCGCCTGGCAATGGAGCGCGCTGGTGCTGCTGCCGGTAGCGGCCGGGATCGCGGCGATGGTGACGGCGCGGCTCACCGTGCTGCGCGCCCTTGCTCGATTGCCATGATGGGCTCGATTGCCATGATGGGCTCGATTGCCATGATGGGCTCGATTGCCATGATGGGCGCGCTTGCCGTGACAGGGCGGATCGCATGAGGCGCGCCGGCGCCAAGCGGCTCTTGCGCGATATCGTCGGCCTGGCGTTCCTGCTCGTCTTGGTCTGGCTGATCGGGCTTTGGCGCTTTGCCGCGTCGATCCCGAGCGAGGTTACGTCGCCCGATCGGACGACCGATGCGATCGTCGTCCTGACCGGCGGGAGTCTGCGCGTCGAGGGCGGCCTGCGCCTGCTCGCTGAAGGTAGGGGGAAGAAGCTGTTCATCTCCGGCGTCTATCGCGGCGTCGACGTCACCGAGCTGCTGCATGTCTCGCGGCAATCGCCCGACAGCGTCGCCTGCTGCGTCGTGCTCGGCCATGCCGCCGACAACACGCTCGGCAATGCGCGCGAGACCGCGCAATGGATGGAGAGCGAGGGCTACCAATCGCTGCGCCTTGTCACCGCGAGCTATCACATGCCGCGCAGCATGCTCGAGTTCACCCGCGCCATGCCGGAGATCGAGATCGTGCCGAATCCGGTGTTTCCGGAATTCCTGCACGAGGCGCCCTGGTGGCAATCGCGCCGCAGCGCGCTGCTGATCGCCAGCGAATACAGCAAATACCTTGCGGCGATGGTACGACCTTACGTGCCGGCCGCGCTGCTTCCCTCGGGGGCGAGCGATTGATCACGCTGCGCTCGCTGCTGTTCCAGAACTCTGTTCTATGCCTGGACCGCGCTTTGCGCCTTCCTCGGCGCGCCTTTCATGCTGACGCCGACGCTGTGGATGATGCGCTTCGGCACCGAATGGTCGCGCGTCACGCTGTGGCTGCTGCGCGTCACCGTCGGGCTGACCCATGAGCTCCGCGGACGCGAAAATTTACCGAGCGGACCGGCGCTGATCGCGATGAAGCATCAATCGGCCTGGGACACGTTCGCCGTACCGATCCTCTTTCCGCTCGCCGCGATGGTGATCAAGCGCGAGCTGCGGATACGTGCCGTTCTATGGCTGGTACGCGCTGAAAGCCGGCATGATACCGATCGACCGCAGGGGCGGTGCCAAAGCACTGACGAGCATGGTCGCGGCGTGCCGGGAGAGGCTGGCGCAACGCCGCTCGATCATGATCTTTCCCGAAGGCACGCGCAGCACGGTCGGCGCGAAGGTCCGCTACCAGCCAGGCGTCGCCGCGCTCTATTCGGCGCTCGACGTGCCGCTGGTGCCGGTCGCGGTGAATTCGGGCTTGTTCTGGGGAAGGCGGGCATTCACGAAACGCCCGGGGATAATCATTGTCGAAATCTTGCCGGCGATCGCGCCGGGCGGCGAGCGCCGCACGGTGCTGGCCGAACTCGAGCAGCGGATCGAGCAGGCGACGGCGCGGTTGATCGCCGAGAGCAGCGCGCGTTAGGCTGCGGCGGCGCCCTGCGGATAGAGATAGATCGGTCGGGCGCCCTGCCAGAGTTCGACACCCATGAAATGACCGCGATCGGTCAGCAGCGCCTGCGCGCGATCGAGCGCTTGCGCATCGGAAGTGCTGGCGAATTCCTCGACATCGGAGATGCGGCGGTTGGCGTTGAGGAAGTAAGCGCGATACCAGCTCATGACGCGAACTCCTTCTCTCAGCGCGGCAGATGGACGGAAGCGACGGCGGCGGCAGCCGAATGACGATGAGCTTGGAGCGCTGCCAGGGTGAAAGCCGTGAAGCCCAAATAGAGCCCGATCAGCAGCATCATGGTGATATTCGATGTCATAGCCCGATCCTAATTCGTTGTTCGCTTCCCTGCCCCCAAAGCTACGGCTATGCCGATTCTTCTACAATTCGGAGTTCCCCCTACGGGCTTCTACGTAGTCGGCGGGATGGGGACAAAGTTGTGGAAGGCAGCGGTGGGTAAAGGATGAATACGGGGATAATGGTAAGAGTTTGCTATCTACCAAGGGCTTGGCCCCGGTTGGCTCAGTGACTAAGCCGGGGAAAACAAAGACGGAACAAATGCCTTGACAAAAGCCTCGCGGATGAGAAAATATTAGCTGTATCAATGCTTTCGGTGTAGTTGGCCGGCCGCGACCAAGCGTGGGGCGGCCTTTTTCTGTCGGAAGGCCCTAGCTCCATGGCAAGCGTCGCTTCGATCTCCCAACAGATCTGGGACATGAAATACCGGCTCAAAGGGCCGGACGGCGCGGCTGTGGACAAGACCATCGAGGATACCTGGTCGCGGATCGCCACCGCCCTCGCCGCGCCCGAGCGCGACCCGGCCGTCTGGAGACCCCGTTTCACCGAGGCCCTCGCCGATTTCAAATTTCTGCCCGCCGGCCGGATCGTCGCCGGGGCTGGCACCGGCCGCACCGTCACGCTCTTCAACTGTTTCGTCATGGGGACGATCCCGGACGACATGTCCGGGATCTTCTCGCATCTGCGCGAGGCCGCGCTGACCATGCAACAGGGCGGCGGCATCGGTTACGATTTCTCGACCCTCCGCCCCAAAGGCGCGCCGGTCAAAGGCGTCGGCGCCGACGCTTCGGGGCCGCTCTCCTTTATGGATGTGTGGGACGCGATGTGCCGCACCATCATGAGCGCCGGCTATCGCCGCGGCGCGATGATGGCGACGATGCGCTGCGACCATCCCGATATCGAGACCTTCATCGAGGCCAAGCGCGAGCCCGGCAAGCTGCGCATGTTCAATCTCTCGGTCCTCGTCACCGACGCTTTCATGACGGCGGTGAAAGAAGACGCGCCCTGGGAGCTGAGCTTCGCCGGCACGACCTACAAGGTCCTGCGCGCGCGCGAGCTCTGGGACCAGATCATGCGCGCGACTTACGCCTATGCCGAGCCGGGCGTAATCTTCATCGACCGCATCAATCGCCGCAACAACCTCGCCTATTGCGAGACCATCGCCGCGACCAATCCCTGCGGCGAGCAGCCGCTGCCGCCTTACGGCGCTTGCCTCCTTGGCTCGATCAATCTCGCGGCTTTGGTGCGCGATCCCTTCACCGCCGAGGCGGCGCTCGATCTCGATGAGCTGAAGCGCGTCGTACCGCTCGCCGTGCGCATGCTCGACAATGCGATCGACGCCTCGCGCTTTCCTTTAGAAGCGCAAGCGCAAGAAGCGCTTGCGAAACGACGCGTTGGCCTCGGCGTCACCGGCCTCGCCGATGCGCTGATTCTTTGCGGCGTGCGCTACGGCTCGGCGCAAGCCGTCGAGTTGACCGAGCAATGGATGAAGGCGGTGCAGCGCGCCGCCTACTTCGCCTCGGTGCAGCTTGCGGCCGAGAAAGGTCCTTTTCCGCTCTTCGACAAAGTGGCCTATCTCGCCGGCGAGACGATCCGCCGAGCTCGACGAGGATCTGCGCAAGGCGATCGGCGATTACGGCATCCGCAATGCGCTACTCACCTCGGTCGCGCCGACCGGCACGATCTCAATCTTCGCCGACAATGTTTCCTCGGGCCTCGAGCCGGTCTTCTCCTTCCGCTACACGCGCAACGTGCTGCTGCCCGATGGCACCCGCAAAGCGGAAGAGGTCTCCGATTACGCTTATCGCCTCTTCCACCGGATGAAGGGCGATGCCGCGCCGCTGCCCGATTATTTCGTCGATGCACAATCGCTGGCGCCAGAGGACCACGTCATTATGCAGGCGGCGGTGCAGAAATACGTCGACAGCTCGATCTCGAAGACGATCAACGTGCCGGTGGATATTCCTTTCGAGCAGTTCAAGGACATCTATCTTCAGGCCTATGAGCTCGGCTGCAAGGGCTGCACCACCTATCGCCCGAACGAGGTGACCGGCGCGGTGCTAGAAGCGAAGCCGGCGAGGGACCAAGAGGCGACGCCGCAGCACGAGCTGCCGCTGCCGGCGCCGCGGCCGAAGCCCAAGGATGTCTATGAGGCGGGCGGCGTCGTCTATATGACGCAGCCGCTCGACCGGCCCGAGGCGCTGCCCGGCAACACCTACAAGATCGCCTGGCCGCAAAGCGAGCATGCGCTCTACATCACCCTCAACGACATCGTGCAGGACGGCCGGCGCCGGCCCTTCGAGATCTTCATCAACTCGAAAAATATGGAGCATTACGCCTGGACTGTAGCGCTGACGCGCATGATCAGTGCCGTGTTCCGCCGCGGCGGCGATGTCTCCTTCGTCGTCGAAGAGCTGAAGGCCGTATTCGATCCGCGCGGCGGCGCCTGGGTGGGCGGGCATTACGTGCCCTCGCTCCTCGCTGCGATCGGCGATGTGATCGAGCGCCACATGACCGCGATCGGCTTCATGGCGCCGCACGAGACGCAGAAGCAGATCGCACTGGAGAAGCAGGTCGTCAACCTCTCAGGCAACAACCCGCCGCGCATGGCGCAATGCCCGAAATGCGGCCAAGCCGCGCTGATCCGCCTCGAGAATTGCGATCAGTGCACGAATTGCGATTATTCGAAATGCGGGTGAGCTAAGCGCCGCGCTCCGGCGGCGGCGCTCATTCCTTGAACTCCTACCCGCCAACGACATCGAGCTGCACATCGACATTGCCGCGTGTCGCGTGGCTATAGGGCAGATCTTCTCATGCGCCTCTTTCGCCAGCGCGGCGAGCTCGGCCTGCGGCAGGCTTTTATCCTCTATGTGCAGCTTCACCGCGATGCCGAAGCCGCCGCCCTCGCGCGGGCCGATCGAGACCGCCGCGGTGATCCGGGCTTTTGACGCGTCCTTCTTCTTCTTCTTCTGCTTGCCGACGAAATCGAGCGCGCCGCCGAAACACGCGGCATAGCCCGCGGCGAAGAGGTGCTCGGGCGTCGCGGTGCCGGGCTTACCCGGCCCGCCCATCGCCTTCGGTACGGAAAGATCGACCTTCACAATGCCGTCATCGCTTTCGGTGTGGCCGTTGCGGCCGCCGGTGGCGGTCGCCGTCGCGGTGTAGAGCGGGTTGATCTTGTCCATATCGCCTCCGATCGTTGGTGATGTGTCGGCCAGATGACGGGGGCGGCACGCGTGATGCGCGAGAGAACTGTCGCAGCCCGTCGACCCTTGCCTAAAATCCTCTAAACTCGACGCATGCGCAACGCACCGGCCACCCGCCGCATCGTGCTGTCGCTGACCGGCATCGTCCTGGTCGCGCTCATCGTTTACGCCGCCTATTGGCACTACGTCGCCGGCAAGCTGCGCGAGCAGCTAGGGCCATGGGCACAGGCGCGCGCGACCGAAGGCTATGACATCCACTGGGACGACGCCGAAATCGGCGGTTTCCCTGGCGCGCTTCGCTTTGATTTCACCAATCTGACCTTCGGCACGTTGCGGCCGGTGCCGGTGGCGGTGGACGCCGGCAGCGCCTCGGCTTGGGCGATGCCGTGGAATCTGAAGCACTGGGAATTCACGACACCGAGCGGCGCCCGTGTCGTCGAGCCGGGCGGCAGCGCCGGCTTCACTATGCGGCGCGTCGATGGCGCCGTCGATGTCGAAGGCCGCGTCGTCGCCGCGATCGACGTGACCGCCATCGATCTGAGCGGCCTTGGCCTTGCCCAGGGCACGAAGATCGGCAGTGCCGAAGCGCATATCGAATTGCCCGCGACGCCGCCGCAAAGCCATACCGACCCCGCGCTTAGTCTATCGCTGCAATTGAGCGATGCTTCTCTGCCCATGGCCGTGCCAGGCTTCGGCAACACGCTATCGGGATTTTCCTTCGCGGCGCAGTTGAAGGGCGCGCTGCCGCCCGGCCAAATCGTTCCGGCGCTGACGCATTGGCGCGACGACGGCGGCACGATCGAGCTGCAATCGCTGCGGCTGCACTGGGGCTCGCTGCTGGTCGATGCCTCGGGCACGCTCGCTCTCGATAGCGCGCTGCAACCCGAGGGCGCTTTCTCGGCCGTGATCACCGGCCAGGATGCGGCGGTCGATGTCGCGGTGAAGACGGGCGCGCTCAAGCCGAGCGATGCCGGCGCCGCCAAAGCGGTGCTGGGCCTCCTCGCGCGGCCGAACGGCAATGGCGACAAGGCGCTCACTTTGCCGATGACGATCCAAAATCAGCGGCTTTATCTCGGCCCGGCGAAGCTCGCGAATATCCCGCCGATCCCCTGGGGGTGATGTGCGATGCCGTCCCAAGAAAATAGACGCGCCGGGCTCGGCAGCACGCATCGGCTGAAGATCGGCCTCTTCGGCGCAAATTGCTCCTCGGGCCGCGCGGTCACGAAACTGCCGGAGCGCTGGACGGGGAGTTGGGCCGACTGCAAGCGCTTGGCGCAGATGGCGGATGCCGCCGGCATCGAATTCATGCTGCCGATCGGCCGCTGGAAGGGTTATGGCGGCGAAACCGATTACCAAGGTGCGACGCTCGAAACCATCACCTGGGCGACGGGACTTATGGCCTCGACTCAAAACCTCGTCGCCTTCGGCACGGTGCATGCGCCGCTGATCCATCCGGTCGTCGCGGCGAAGGCGATGGTGACCGCCGATCAGATCGGCGAAGGCCGCTTCGGCCTCAACCTCGTTTGCGGCTGGAACGAGGACGAGTTCACGATGTTCGGCGTCCAGCAGCGCGATCACGACGCGCGCTACGATTACGCCAAGGAATGGCTCGATGCCGTAAAAGCGATGTGGTCGCGCGAGGGCCAATTCGATTTCGACGGCGCTTACATCAAGCTCAAAGACGTCCGCGCCAAGCCGAAGCCCTCTGGCGGCACGCGACCCTACGTGATGAATGCCGGCGCCTCGCCGACCGGCCAGGCTTTCGCGATCGCCAATTGCGACGGACTGTTCGTCTCGACCTCGCTGCAAGCGCTCGACACCGCGGAGCAGACCGTGCGCCGCGTACGCGCGGCGGCAGAGGAGCAAGGCCGCGCGCTCGACGTCTTCACCGCCGGCGTCGTCACCTGCCGGCCGACGCGGAAGGAAGCCGAGGAATACGATCATTATGCGACGGTGGAGAATGCCGATCTCGGCGCCATCGACCGTATCCTCGCGATGCGCGGCGTGACGCCCGACAAATATTCAGCCGAGGAATTCGCGACGCTGCGCCGCAAGCAAGCCTATGGCATGGGCGGCGTGCGTCTTGTCGGCACGCCCGACGCGATCGCGCAGGATATTACGGCGCTGAGCCAAGCGGGGATCGCGGGCATCGCGCTGTCCTTCGTGCACTATATCGAAGAGCTGCCTTATTTCTGCGATGAGGTACTGCCGCGGCTCGCGCGGCTCGGCCTGCGTAACCTCGGTTAAGGCATTTGTTTTAAGGCAATTGTTGCGGCGCTTGCGCGCGCTCGAACATGCCGTATTGACGCTCGACCTCGGCGACCGTGATGCGATAATCGGCGAAGATCTGACCGCGGCCCGAGAGCTGCGCCAAGTGATGGCGGTTGTGCTCGCGCCAGCGTTTCACCGCATCTTCGTCGCGCCAATAGGAGACCGAGACCAGCCGGCCGGGCTTTGCCATGCTTTTGAAGCGCTCAACCGAGATGAAGCCGTCGATCTGCTCGACCTCGGGCTTCAACTGCGCGGCAAGATCGAGATAGTCCTGCTCGCGGCCCTCTTTGGGCTCTATTTCGAAGACGACGACGAACATAGCGATGCTCCTCCTTCTGCTCAGGGCACCGGCGTGAAATGAGGCGAGTCGAGACCGAGCCGCGCGAAAGCTTCGGCCAGAGTCTGGGTCAGCGTCAACTCCCCGCCGGTTCCTTCGCGGCGGGTGGCGACAAGCCGGGCGGTGCCATAAATGACCGGCTGCGGCGCAACCACGATCCGCTTCATGCCCACGGGAACCGCAGGCCGCATCTCCCCGATCTCGCGCGCGAATTGCGGCGAGAGATCGAACCGCTCGACCTCGGAGAAATCGAGGATCGCCGAGCACGGACCGGCGGTCGCCATGAACCGATCGATGGCGTCATAAGCATCAAGGTACGAGTCTCTCGTCAATTCGCCGGCCACTGTGACGAGAAGAATCCAATTCCGAGCGTCGAACCCCAGGCGATACGTCATCGACACCTCATTTACGCCCGACTTTAACATCGGCGCCAAGGGCAGCGGAAGAAACCGCGCTTCCGCCGAGTTGCTGCCCCAGGAATGCCGCAAATCCCTGGCTCAGTCGTAGACGCTGGAGACTTCGTCCTGCCCGTTCATTCCGAGCGATGCCATGAGCGACCGCTTCGCCACTCTCCTCGTCTTCGTCCTGATCGGCAGCGCCTGTTTCGTCATCGCCGCTGCACCGCATCTGACGGCCTATTCGGCACTCGTCGCCTGGGCGACCAAACTCATTACCTAACGTCGATGCCGCGGCTTCGCGGCTTTAGGCCTGCTTCGCCTCGACGATCGAGCGGCGGATCGCGCGCGTTTTGGTGAAGCGTTCTTGCAGCTTGTCGCCCTCGCCCCAGCGGATGGCGCGTTGCATCGCGGTCAGATCCTCGTTCAAGCGCTGCAGCACTTCGAGCACCGCCTCGCGGTTGTTGAGGAAGATGTCCCGCCACATCACCGGATCGGAAGCGGCGATGCGGGTGAAATCGCGGAAGCCGCTGGCCGAGAATTTGATCACCTCGGATTTGAGGGTCTCTTCGAGATCGATCGCGGTGCCGACGATCGTGTAAGCAATGAGATGCGGCACATGCGACGTGATGGCGAGGACGCGATCGTGATGCGCCGCATCCATGGTCACGACCTGCATCTGACCCGATTTCCAGAGGCGCGTGATCTTATCGAGCGCGGCGGCATCGCCGCCCGGCACCGGCGTCAGGATGCACCAACGATTCTGGAACACTTCGGCAAACCCGGATTCGGGGCCGGAGTTTTCGGTCCCGGCCACAGGATGTCCGGGCACGAGATGGACTCCCGCCGGCAGGAGCGGCGCGAAATCGCGGACCACCAGTTCTTTCACCGAGCCGACATCTGTGACGATCGCGCCTTGCTTCAGATGCGGCGCGATGGCCTTGCCGAGCTCCACATAGGTCGAGAGCGGCGTCGCAATGACGACGAGATCGGCGTTCTTCACCGCCGTCGCCGGGTCGTCGGTCACCTCTTCGGCAAGCTTCAGCCGCAGCACGGTGTCGAGCGTCTCTTGGCGGCGCGCGCAGGCGACGATAGTGCCGGCGAGCTTCTCGCGCCGCAGCAGACGCGCCAGGGACGAGCCGATATGGCCGATGCCGATGAAAGCGACGCGCTCGAAGAACAAATCACTCATGCTTGCCTCAAGAAATCTTTCAGCGCGTCGACCGCCGCGCGCATCTCATGCTCTTTGCCGATGGTAATACGCAAATATTCGGGCAGGTGATAGACACCGACCTTGCGCACCAGAATGCCGTGATGGCGCAGATATTCCCAGGCCGCATCGGCTTGCGCCGCGCCTTTCGGGAAACGCACCAGCACGAAATTCGCCACCGCCGGCGTCAGCGTCAGGCCAAGCGCTTCGAGCTCGCGCGCCAGCCAGGGGCGCCAGATATCGTTATGCGCGCGCGCCGCATCGACCGCGGCGACGTCCTCGACCGCGGCCACGCCGCAGATTTGCGCCGCCGAGCTGACATTGAACGGCGCGCGGATGCGATTGAGCACATCGGCGATCGCAGCACTGCCATAAGCCCAGCCGATGCGCATGCCGCCGAGCGCATAGATCTTCGAGAAGGTTCGCGTCATCACCGCATTGGGCTCGCGCGTGGCGAGCTCGAGGCCGGGCTCGTAATCGTTGCGTCCGACGAATTCCGCATAGGCCGCATCGATCACCAGCAGCACCGATTTCGGCAGCCCGGCATGGAGGCGCTTCATCTCGTCGCGCGGAATGAAGGTGCCGGTCGGATTGTTGGGATTGGCGATGAAGACGAGCCTCGTCTTCGGCGTGACGCAGGCCAAGGTCGCATCGACATCGAATGTTAGATTCTTCTCCGGCACCTCGATCGGCGTCGCGCCGGCGGTGCGCGCCGCGATCGGATAGAGCGAAAAGCCGTGGCGGCCGTAGAGCACCTCGTCGCCCGGCCCGGCATAGGCGCTGGTCAGGAGATTGATCACGTCGTCGGAGCCGCCGCCGCAGACGATGCGCGCCGGATCGATGCCGTGCAGCTTGCCGAGCGCAGCGCGCAGCGCCGTCGAATGGCCGTCGGGATAGCGGAAAATCTCGTCGGCATGCGCGTGATAGGCCGCGATCACCTTGGGGCTGGGACCGAGCGCGCTTTCGTTCGAGGCAAGGCGGATCGGCCGCTCGAAGCCGGGCGCTTTCGCCTCGCCGCCAACATAGGAGGCGATGTCGAGGATGCCCGGCTGCGGGATCGGTTGCTTTCTGCTGGCCATCGGCCTTGCCCTCATCCCGCCAGCTCGGCGGCACTCAGCTGCCGCGCATAGCCGCCGAGCCAGGTACAGCGCAAAACCCGATCGCCGAGCCCCCCGAGCGCGTCTTTCAGCCGCGCATCGTCGCCGGCGATCCAGCCGTCGAATTCGACGAGCTGCATCGCGGCGCCGTCTTCCGCATCCGTCGCGGCAAGGACGCTGGCCGGGCTGCCGACACCGCCGAGCGCACTGAGAAAGCGCGTACGGCTCACATCATCGCCGGTCTCGATGACATAGAGGCTGCGATCGGCGCCCGATTCCTCGGGCTCGATCGTGCCGACGACGAAGGCGTCGCCGTCATCGCTGCGCGCATTGCCCAGCGCGCCGAAAGGCAGGCGCGCGATGATGCGCACCGGCGCCTCACCGGCGGCAAGAAAACGCCACCACGGCTCGACATCGTTCTGCCCCGGTACCGGCAATATGCCGAGCGTGGCGCGGCCATCGGCGACGGTGCGCAGCACATCGCCGGTCGAGCGGAAGCCGCTCATCGCGGTCTGGCTGCCGTAATGATCGCGCGCGAGGTCCCAGAGGCCGGCGCTCTTTTCGGGCGCATAGACCGCAATGCGAAGATCGGCCTGGATGGCGAGCGAGCCGGCGAGCAGCTCGCGCCAAAGACGCACCAAAATCGGCTTGGGGAAAGCGCCGCGATGCCGCGCCAGCAGGCGGCGCAGGATCTGCGCCTCGCGGCCCGGCCGTAATGGCGGTGTCGCGTCCACGCGTTTCAGCCGGCCGACGCTCTCGACGACCGCGGCGCGCTCGACCAGCACGTCGTGCAGCGCATCGTCGAGTTCGTCGATGCGGCGGCGCAGATCGGCAAGCGTGGGCAAAGCGGACGACATGTCGTCAAACACCGGAAAAGCGCGGGCGAGTCTGATACTTCGACCCTGCCCTTAAAGCAAAGAAATCGTTGACAGGCTAGGCCCCTGCTCCCTAGCTATGCCGCGCTTTCTGGCTGGTTTCCACCGCTTTGAGCCCAATGACCTCGGTCGTGACATCGCCTGCTTCCGTCGCGGGGCTTTCAGCCCCCGAATACGATCGGCCCGGCTATCGCCTGACCGTCGCGGAGCCGCTTGCGCTCGATTCCGGCCAGAGCCTCGCCCCTTATGCGATCGCATACCAGACCTACGGCAAGCTCAATGCCGATCGCTCGAATGCGATCCTGATCTGCCACGCGCTGACCGGCGATCAATATGTTGCCGAGCCGCATCCGGTCACCGGCAAGCCCGGCTGGTGGGACATTCTCGCCGGGCCGGGCAAGCTGCTCGACACCGAGCGTTATTTCCTCATCTGCACCAATGTCATCGGCGGCTGCATGGGCTCGACCGGCCCGGCGGAGCTCAACCCCGCGACCGGCCAGCCGTGGAATCTCGGCTTCCCGGTCATCACCATCGGCGACATGGTGCGTGCGCAGAAGCGGCTTATCGATGCGCTCGGCGTCGAGCAGCTCTTCGCCGTGATCGGCGGCTCGATGGGCGGCATGCAGGTGCTGCAATGGGCGGCGTCCTATCCGGAGCGCGTCTTCGCCGCCGTGCCGATCGCGACCGCGGCGCGGCATTCGGCGCAGAACATCGCGTTCCACGAAGTCGGCCGCCAGGCGATCATGGCCGACGCGAATTGGTGCGACGGCGATTACCTCAGCCGCGGCGTACGGCCGGAGCGCGGCCTTGCCGTCGCGCGCATGGCGGCGCATGTGACCTATCTCTCGGAACAGGCGCTGCACCGCAAATTCGGCCGCAATTTGCAGAACCGCGAGGCGCTGACCTTCGGCTTCGACGCGGACTTCCAAGTGGAGAACTACCTTCGCCATCAAGGCATGACTTTCGTCGACCGGTTCGACGCGAATTCCTATCTCTACATCACCCGCGCTTGCGATTATTTCGATCTCGCGGCCGAGCATGGCGGCGCGTTGGCGAATGCCTTCAAGAACACCAAGACGCGGTTCTGCTCGATCTCCTTCACCAGCGACTGGCTCTACCCGACCTCGGAGAACCGCCAGATCGTCCATGCGCTCAACGCCGCCGCGGCGAATGTCAGCTTCGTCGAGGTCGCGACCGATAAGGGCCACGACGCCTTCCTGCTCGACGAGCCGGAATTCCATGCGACGCTGAAAGGCTTCCTCGATGGCTGCGCCGAGCATCGCGGCCTGATCCGGCGATGAATTTTCGGCGATGAGCCCTGACGTTTCGACCTTGACCTCGGGCCGCTTGGCGCCGGCCGCGCCGCTACGCGAGGACCTACGCCTCGTCGCCGATATGATCCAAGCGGGCTCGCGCGTGCTCGATGTCGGCTGCGGCAATGGCGAGCTGCTCTCCTACCTCGTCCATGCCAAATCGGTCGACGGCCGCGGCATGGAGCTGAGCCAGGGCGGCGTGAACTCTTGCGTGCGCAACGGCCTCTCGGTGATCCAGGGCGATGCCGACAACGATCTGCACGATTACCCCTCGCACGCTTTCGACTACATCGTGCTGAGCCAGACTTTGCAGGCGACGCGCAACCCGCGCGAGGTGCTGCATCGTCTCGTGCGCATCGGCCGGCACGCGATCGTGTCGATCCCGAATTTCGGCCATTGGCGGATGCGCATGCGCATCCTCATTGAAGGCCGCATGCCGCGGACGCCGGTGTTGCCGCATCATTGGTACGACACGCCGAACATTCATCTCTGCACGATCCTCGATTTCATCGATCTGTGCGATGAAGAGAGCATCGCGGTCGAGCGCAGCGTCACGCTCGACGAGCAGGGCCGGCCCTATCGCCTCAATCCGCGCGGCCGCCTCGCCAATCTCTTGGCCGCGCAGGGTCTCTTTCTATTGCGAGGGCGGAACTGAAGCAGCGCGGCTGACCCGCGACAATATTTGATCAAGGGGGATCGGATCATGAGCTTGCGCCGTGCCGGCCTGACACTCGCCGCGATCTTCGGGATCGCCACCCTGGCATCGGTTGAAGCCGCCGAATATCTCGGCCCGATCGATCAGCAGCGCACTTACTCTTCCGGCGTCGTCACACAAAGCGGCAAGACGGTCTGGCTTGCCGGCATGGGCGGGGTCACCGGCCCCGGCGGCAAGAAGAACGCCGATTTCGCCAGCCAGACTCGGCAAGTCTTCGAGAACATCGCGGCGACGCTGAAGGAAGCGGGCGGCTCGCTCGACAATGTCGTCACCATGACGGTGATGATCCGCAATCAATCCGACGGGCCCGAATTCCTCAAGCTGCGCGGCGAGTTCTTCAAGAAGAACTACCCGGCAAGCATGCTGATCGTCGCCAAGGACTTCGCCAACCCCAATCTGCTGCTCGAAATCCAGGCGGTCGCCGTGATCGGCGACCAGGCCAAATAGCACGCCCGAACAGCTAAGCGGCCGCGGCCGTGCCTTTCGGCGTGTGCTTGGCGAGGAAATCGAGCACCCGGTCATGCGCCGCTTCGCGATGCACCGGCGCCTTCCATTGGCGCAGCATCTCGGCATGCGGCAACAGCTCGGCGAGCGCGAGGCCGGCATAGGTCGGATGCGGCTTGTCGTCGCCCGGCATGACAAGGCTCGGCGTTTGGATCTTCGGCACCGCGTCGCGCTGCATGCAGTAGACGAATTCGTGTTCCCACATACTGCGCCCGAACGCCACAAGCGCCGCGTCGTCGAGCTCGGGCCGCGCCGCTTTCAGCTCTTTTGCCCAATCGGCGAAGGCTTCCTGGAAATAGGTCGGGAATTCGGGATTGAGGCCGATCGGATTCTGCAGCACCTGGGCGCTGATCCGCGCCGGCGCGGTTTGGCTCAACATCAGGCAGAAGCTCGAGCCGATGCAGCCGCCGAGCGCATGGCAGCGCGCGACGCCGAGATGATCGAGCAGCGCGACCTGGTCGGCGGCATAGGTCTGCCAGCCGTGACTGGCGGCAACGGTACCGCGCGACTTGCCGGCGTTGCGCTGATCCATTGCGATGACGCGGTAATTCCGCGCCAGCACCTCGGTCCAATCATTCCAGGCGCGCGGCGGACCGCCCGCCGGCGAATGCCACATCGCCATCTGCGAGCGCATGCCGCCCGGCGCCAGGAGCAGCACGGGATAGCCGCTGCCAGATTCCTCGTAATAGATTTCGGCACCGGCGTGTTTCAGTATCGGCATGCTTCCTCCCGTTGCGCGGTCTGTCGCAATCCTGTCTCATAGGCCATCCTAATATCGTGGCCAAGAAGCGACAGGGGGGTGGGGCAATGAGCGACACGACCACGGCTTCGACACAGCAACGAATCATGGCTCAGGGCTCCGCCTCGGCGGCGGGCATCGTTGCCTGCGCGCTTTACCGCGACGGCGCGCGCCGCGACATGTCGATCGAGGATGCGAGCGCAGCCGCCAAAGCCGGCGAGGGCATCGCCTGGATCGGACTCTATGAGCCCGACGAAGCCACGCTTTGCCGCGTCCAGGCGCAGTTCAATCTGCACGAGTTGTTGATCGAAGATGTGCATCAGGCGCATCAGCGACCGAAGCTCGATATCTACGACGATGTCATCTTCCTCGCGCTCCGCACGGCGCAACTCGCCGGCGAACGCATCGATTTCGGCGAGACGCATCTGATCGTCGGCGAGCGCTTTGTCATTTCGATCCGCCACGGCGCGTCGGCGTCTTACGCGCCAGTGCGCACGCGCTGCGAGCGCTCGCCCGAGTTGATGCGCATCGGCGAAAGCTTCGTCATCTACGCCATTCTCGATTTCGTCACCGACAATTATTTCCCGGTACTCGACGCCATCGAAGGCGAGCTCGAAGAGATCGAGAGCGAGATTTTCGCGACGGCGCCCACCAACGAGAAGATCGAGCGCATCTATCGCCTGCGCGTCGAGCTGCAGGGAATGCGCCGTGTCGTTTCACCGATGCTCGAGATCTGCAACCGGCTCGCGCGGCACGAATTCCCGGCGACGGAGCTAGCCATCGTGCCCTATCTGCACGATCTCCACGATCACGCGCAGCTCGTCAACGACGCGATCGTCGATCTGCGCGAACGGCTGGCCTCGGCCTTCGAAGCCAGCCTGCTGCTGGCGTCGGCGCGGCAGAACGATATCGTCAAGAAGCTGGCGAGCTGGGCCGCCATACTCGCCGTGCCCACCGCAATCGCCGGCATCTACGGCATGAATTTCAAAGTCATGCCCGAGCTCGAGTGGGATTTGGGCTACCCCGCGGTGCTGCTGTTCATCGCATCGCTCTGCACTTTCCTCTTTTACCGCTTCAAGCGCTCCGGCTGGCTTTGAGCTAGGATAGGCGCCTCGGAGAGTTTCAGCGGGAGCCGCTTGTCATGCGGAGCGAAGACCATCTGCGCCTTGTCCGGGTCGGCCCCGGCACACCGGCGGGCGAGCTCTTTCGCCGCTATTGGCAGCCGGCGGCGCTGTCCTCGGAAATGCCCGAGCGCGACGGCGCGCCGGTGCGTGTGCGGCTGCTCGGCGAGGACCTGATCGCTTTCAGGGACACGCAAGGGCGTGTTGGTTTGGTGGACGCTTTTTGCCCGCACCGCCGCGCGCCTTTGTTCTTCGGCCGCAATGAGGAATGCGGGCTGCGCTGCGTCTATCACGGCTGGAAATTCGACGCCGACGGCACTTGCGCCGATCTGCCGAGCGAGCCGGCCGACAGCCCGATGAAGCACGGCATCCGGATCAAATCCTACCCGACGGTCGAGCGCGGCGGCATGGTCTGGGGCTATCTCGGTCCCCAGGCGCTGATGCCGCCCGAGCCCGATTACGAATGGACGCGCGTGCCCGAGACGCATCGCCATGTCTCGAAATCCTATCAGGCGTGCAATTATCTGCAGGGGCTCGAAGGCGGCCTCGACACTGCCCATGTCAGCTTCCTGCACAACAACAAGATCGGCGACCGCCGCAACCTCTATTCGCGCGACGGCGCTCCGAAGATCGACGTGCACGAGACCGATTACGGCTATTACTACGTCTCGACGCGCAAGGTCGAGGCCGAGCGCCAATGGGTGCGCGTCTATCAATACGCCATGCCGTTCCAGCAGATGCGGCCAAGCATGGTCAATAACGGCCTCTCATCCAACCGCGCCGTGCCGCGCGCCGACGGCCATATCTGGGTGCCGATCGATGACGAGCAGACCAATGTCTACAATTGGTGCCACGGCGCCGATCAAAACTGCGCGCTCGATCACGATTATGCCGAGCAGCTCGAAGTGATGTATGGCCGCGGCAAGAGCGATTACATCCCCGGCACGTTCAAGCTGAAGGCCAACCTCTCGAACGATTATTTCATCGACCGGGCCGAGCAGAAGAATACGAGCTTCACCGGCATCAGAGGCATCAACACCCAGGACGTCGCGCTGCAGGAAGGCATGGGTGCGATCACCGACCGCACCGAGGAGCATCTCGGTACCTCGGACCGCGCCATCGCGGTGATGCGGCGCCTGCTCCTCGAAGCGGTCGGCGCGGTCGAGCGCGGCGAGAATCCGCGCGGCAGCGACGCCGCGACCTATCGCAGCATCCGCCCGCATGACGGGCTGGTGCCCGCCGGCGGCGACTGGCGCACGGCGTTCGCCACCGAGATCAAAGCGAAGTGGTGAATCAAAAGGTCTCATTCCCGCGTAAGCGGGAATCCAGAGGCCACACCTTGCTGTTGCCCTGGGTCCCCGCTTTCGCGGGGAAGACGAAAATTTTCTAATTGAACCTATCGCCCCACCGGGCTTGGCGTGCCGGGCATCGGCAGCAGGACGCGCCGGGCGCGCAGCTTCCGGACAGCGACCGGGCGCGTGTAGATCTCTTTCACCGCCTCGACCATCACGACGCCGCCGAAGGTGGTGAACCAGCGTTGACCAATGCCTTCCCACGCGACCGCCGAGCGCAGCATCATGCGCGAGCGCGTCGGCGGCACGTAAAGCGCGCCGCCACTACGCTCGGGCGTGAAGCTTTCCTCGCGCAGCAGCCGCGATAGCTGCCCCGTCGTGTAAGGGTGGCCTTGACCGAAAGGCGTGTTGTCGATTCGCGCCCAGATGCCGCGGCGATTCGGCAGCACCGCCAACAAGCGCCCGCCGCCGGCGAGCACGCGCCAAGCCTCTTTCAGCATTGGCCGGATCTGCTCGCTGAATTCGATGCCGTGGATCAGGAGCACGCGATCGACCGAGAAATCGGCGAGCGGCAATTCGGCCTCATCGGTAAGCACGACGCGGTTCGGCCCCTCGGGTGGCCAATGCAGCACGCCCTGCGCCGCCGGCATCAGCGCCAGAACGCGTTCGGCCTCGTTCAGAAAAGGCCGGAGATAGGGCGTCGCATAGCCGAGGCCGAGCAAGCGCATGCCGGTGAGGTCCGGCCAAAGCAGACGAATACGCCGCGCCACCATGCGCCGTGCCACTTGGCCGAGGCGGGTGCCATAAAATTCACGCAATTCGACGACGTCGGCGAACATCGACGGCTAGTGTAGCATGGGAGGGGCCCGCGAATTAGATTGTGCTTAAGCTCGCCCAGGGGAAGAGGAAGGCCGCCATGTCCGAACTCGTCATCCGCCAGATTCCCGTGCTCAAGGACAATTACGTTTATCTGATCCACGAGCCGCAATCGCACGCGACGGGCGTGGTCGATCCCAGCGTCGCGCCGCCGATCTTGGAGGCGGCGCAGCGCGAAGGCTGGCGCATCACCCACATCCTCAACACGCATCATCACAACGATCACACCGGCGGCAATCGCGAGATCAAGGAAGCGACCCAATGCATCATCGTCGGGCCGCGCGCCGATCGCGACCGCATCCCCGGCATCGATATCGAGGTCGGCGACGGCGACACCTATGAATTCGGCACGGAGAAAGCGCGCGTCTTCGACGTGCCCGGCCATACGCGCGGCCACATCGCCTATCACTTCGCCAATTCGCGCGCGCTCTTTTGCGGCGACACGCTCTTCATCATGGGCTGCGGCCGCGTCTTCGAGGGCACGCATGCGCAGATGTGGGGCTCGCTCTCGAAGCTCAAGGCGCTGCCGCCCGAGACGCGGGTCTACTGCGCGCATGAATACACGCAAGCCAATGCGCGCTTCGCGCTGACCGTCGAGCCGGAGAATCGCGATCTCGTCGCGCGCGCGGCGATGATCGACGCCATGCGCGCCAAGGGCCAATCGACCGTGCCGGGAACGCTCGCCGAGGAACTGAAGACCAATCCTTTCCTGCGTGCCGATCTGCCGGCACTGCAGCAAGCGGCAGGATCGCCCGGCGATCCGGTCGCGACCTTCGCTTCGATCCGCACCCGCAAAGACAAGTTCTGAGGATTATTGCCTATGAAACTGCGTCATTCGCCGACCTCGCCTTTCGTCCGCAAGGTGATGGTCGCCGCCTACGAGTTGGGGCTCGAAGACAAGATCGAGCGCATCCCGACGCGTGTCCAGCCAACTCAGCGCAACGACGAGGTCGTGCGCGACAATCCGTTGGTGAAGATCCCCGCCCTCACCACCGACGACGGGCTGGTCGTCTACGATTTGCCGGTGATCTGCGAATATCTCGACACCCTCGTCGGCGGCGGCAAGCTCTTCCCGCGCGAAGGCAAGGCGCGCTGGTTGGCTCTACGCCAGCAGGCGCTCGGCGACGGCGTTCTCGATGCCGGCATCCTCGCGCGCTACGAGCAACTTCGGCCGCGCGAGTTTCAATGGCAGGAATGGATCGACGCGCAGATGCGCAAAGTGCGCGGCGCGCTCTCGGCGCTGGAGATGGAATGCGAGAGCGGCGATCTCGCCGCGCCGGCCGAGAATGCGCCGGCGCTGATCGGCCATATCGCGATCGGTTGCGCGCTCGGCTGGATCGATTTCCGCTATCCGAACGAAATCTGGCGCGAGCGCCACCGCCGCCTTGCCACTTGGTATGACGGTTTCGCCAAGCGCCGCGCGATGCAGGAGACCGCGCCGAAGGACGGCTAATGCCCCTCGCCGCTTCGCGCGGCGAGCGGCTTCATCAATACATATGCTGGCCGCCGTTGATCGACAGGGTCGAGCCTGTGATGAAGGCACCTTCGTCGGAGACCAAGAACAGCACGCCGCGCGCGATCTCCGAGGCGGCGCCGAGCCGGCCGACGGGCACGCGGGCGACGATCTTCTCGAGGACGTTGGCCGGCACCGCGCGCACCATGTCGGTATCGATATAGCCGGGGGCGATGGCGTTGACCGTGATACCCTTGGCGGCGCCTTCCTGCGCCAGCGCCTTGGTGAAGCCGTGAATGCCGGACTTCGCCGCCGCGTAGTTCACCTGGCCGTATTGCCCGGCCTGACCGTTGATCGAGCCGATATTCACGATGCGGCCAAAGCTGCGCTCGCGCATGCCGTCGATGACGACGCGGCACATGTTGAAGCATGAGGTGAGATTGGTCGCGATCACCTCGCCCCATTGCTCGGGCTTCATGCGGTGCAGCACCGCATCGCGGGTGATGCCGGCATTGTTCACCAGCACGTCGACCGGCCCGAGATCGGCCTCGACCGATTTCACGCCGTCGACGCAAGCGTCGTATTTCGACACATCGAAGCGATAGGCGCGGATGCCGGTTTCCCTGGTGAATTGCTGCGCCGCTTCGTCGTTGCCGGCGTAATTGGCGGCGACCTTGTAGCCGGCGCCATGTAGGGCTTCGGCAATCGAGCGGCCGATGCCGCGCGTTCCGCCGGTGACGACTGCAACCCGAGCCATGAGTGCCTCCCTTCGCTTTTGTTAGCTTCGCAAGACGCCTCGGCCTTGAAAGAGTCGGGCCTCGGCTTTGCTACGCTACACCATCTCGCGTCGAGCTAACGCTCGACACACATCGCGATGCCCATGCCGCCGCCGATGCAGAGCGTCGCCAGGCCCTTCTTCGCGTGACGCTTCTGCATCTCGTGCAGCAAGGTCACCAGCACACGCGCGCCCGACGCACCGATCGGATGGCCGAGCGCGATCGCGCCGCCATTCACATTGACCTTCGCCGGATCGAGATTGAGGTCCTTGGTGACGGCGCAAGCCTGCGCCGCGAAAGCCTCGTTGGCCTCGATGAGATCGAGATCCTCGATCTTCCAGCCGGCGCGTTTCAGCGCCAGCCGCGTCGCCGGGATCGGGCCCGAGCCCATGATCGCCGGGTCGACGCCCGCGGTCGCCCAGGAGACGATGCGCGCCAACGGCTTCACGCCGCGCTTGTTCGCCTCGGCATCGCTCATCAGCACGACCGCCGCCGCGCCGTCATTGATGCCCGAGGCGTTGCCGGCGGTGACGGTACCGTTCTTGTCGAAAGCCGGACGCAATTTCGCCAGCGTGTCGATCGTGGTGCCGTGCTTCGGATATTCGTCGGTATCGACGACGACATCGCCTTTGCGGGTCGCGATCTTCACCGCGACGATCTCGTCCTTGAACTTGCCGGCCTTCTGCGCGGCTTCGGTGCGCGATTGCGACTGCGCCGCGAATGCGTCCTGCTGCTCGCGCGTGATCTGCCATTTCTGCGCGACGTTCTCGGCGGTGTTGCCCATGTGATAGCCGTTGAAGGCATCCCAGAGGCCGTCGCGGATCATCGTGTCGATCATCTGCGCGTCGCCCATCTTGGTGCCGTTGCGCAAATGCATCGCATGCGGCGCCTGGCTCATGCTTTCCTGGCCCCCGGCGACGACGATCTCGGAATCGCCGAGCTTCAGCGCCTGATAGCCGAGCGCGACCGCGCGCAGGCCCGAGCCGCAAAGTTGGTTGATGCCGTAAGCCGTCACTTCATAGGGAATGCCGGCGCCGACCGCGGCCTGGCGCGCGGGATTCTGACCCTCGGCCGCCGTCAGGATCTGGCCGAGCACGACTTCGGAGACATCGCCCGGCGCGACATTGGCGCGCTTCATCGCCTCGAGGATCGCGACCTCGCCGAGCTTATGCGCCGACAGCGAGGCCAGCGCTCCATTGAAGGCGCCGATCGGCGTCCGCGCGGCGCCGGCGATGACGATCTCGCTCATGGAAAAGACCTCCTGAGACTGGGTTTTCGTGATTGCGCATTAGATAGCGTCCTCTCTCTTTGAAAACTAGGCGCCGCTTTGGAAACCTAGCCGGCGGCGCGCGCCAGCCATGCGCCGAGTGGCTCCCACACCATGCTCGGCGCGTCGCGCGCGACGATCATGCCGATATGCCCAAGGCTCGGCGTCCAGGTTTCGGCCAACGGCAATTCCTCGGCCAAAGCCGCCGCCGTCGCGGGTGGAACGATGCGATCCTGCGCCGGCACGACAACCAAGGCGGGTATTTCGACGTCGCGCGGCCGGACGACTTCGCCCGCGACACGCCATTGCCCACGGCCGGGCCGATCCTCGCCATACCAGCCGCCGAGACACTCGCGCGCCACCGGAATCGCCAGCGGCACGCCGTCATTGAGCCAATCCTCGAGCGCGACGAAGCCTAGTGCCGCGGCGCTATTCTGCGTCATCTCGGCAAAGCGCGAGAATTTGCGCAGCACGAGCAGCGGGTCTTGCGCCGCAAAGAGCCCCTGCAGCACATCGACCGGCACTTCGCCAAGTGCGGCATGGCTTTTCGCGATCGGCTCGGCAAGCACGCCCAGCAAGCGCGCCTGCTCCGCCCGCTCGGCATGGAAACGCCACGGCGTCGCCAGCAATGCGAGCGCGGAAGCGAGTTCCGGCCGGCGCGCAGCGAGCGCCAGCGCCAGGAGTCCGCCCATGCAATAGCCGAGCACGACCGGCGCCGCGCCACTGGCTTGGCGCGCGACCTCGGCCGCCGGCTCCAGCCGCCGCGTGATGTAATCGCCGACATCGAAGCCGCGCTCTTCCTCGCCCGGCGCGCCCCAATCGACGAGCAGCGGCCGGAGGCCCCGATCGGCGAGATAGCGCAACAGGCTCTGCCCCGGCGCGAGATCGAGGATATAGGCGCGATTGATCAGGGACGGCACGACCAGCACCGGAGGACCGCCGCGCGGCCGATAATCGAGCAGCCGCGTCGTGCCCCCCTGCCAGAGCAGCGGCGGCTCAGCGAGGTCGCGGCGATATGGGTGCTGGCGATAGCGCTCGACACCGTCGAGGAAGAGCATCGCCCGCCGCGTCAACTCCTCATCAAGGGCAGCGTCGAAGGAATCACTTTTTGCGGCGGCTGCGAGCGCGAGGCTGAGGCTTCCGCCTTGGAGGGCGAATTCCGGCCTCCAGGGCAGCAAACCGCTTCTCAAGAGCGGCAAGGCGGCGCGTGAGCTCATCCACGCGCCGGTCGCGTTGGCTAGGTGCAGCGCCAGCGGCCGCGGACCCTGTCGCGGAGGAACGGGGCGCAGAGAAGATGCCAGCATCGTTATCCTGAGGGCGCTGTCGTGGCGGCCACCCGACAGGAACCAGCGCCTGCAGCAGCCTTGCGGTGCTTTCAGCGAGCGCGGGATCGGCGGCCATGGCGGTCAACTGGTCCTGCCAGAGATCGACATAACGCCGGGCGAGCGCGGCAAGATCGGGCGATTCCGCCATGGCGGCGAGTATACCGGCGCTCCCGATCACGGCGCTAGAGCCAAGGGCCACAACAGGCTATGCTGGCTTTGTCACGCGTCAGGGGAACTTGTCATAATGACCGACACGAGTGGCGCCGAAACGCCGCCGATCGTCATCAAGAAATACGCCAACCGCCGGCTCTACAACACGGCGACATCGAGCTATGTGACGCTCGACGACCTCTCCCGCATGGTCAAAGCCCGTAACGATTTCGTCGTCTACGATGCGAAGACCGGCGAAGACATCACCCGCGCGGTCTTGACCCAGATTATCGTCGAAGAAGAAGGCAAAGGCGGGCAGAACCTCCTGCCGATCAGCTTCCTGCGCCAGCTCATCGGGCTTTACGGCGACAGCATGCAATGGCTGGTGCCGCGCTATCTCGAACATGCGATGTCGAGCTTCGGGCGCAATCAGGAACAGATGCGCAAGAGCCTGCAGGATGCATTCGGCGGGCTCTTCCCGTTCGGCTCGCTGGAGCAGATGGGCAAGCAGAACCTCGCGCTCTTCGAGCAGACGATGAAGATGTTCACGCCTTTCGGTCAGGCGAACGGGCCAAGCCAAACGAGCGACAAGACGAGCGAGAAGCCGAAAGACGCACCGCCCTCGGAAGCTTCGCTCTCCGACTTGCAAAAGCAGATCAACGAGCTGCAGCAGCAGGTCCAGGCTTACGGCAAAAAAGAAAAAGGCGAAGACTGAGCGCGCCGCGCTCACCGCGCCATTAGACCGACAAGTCCATCCGTCTACCGCGCGGTGATGATGGCGGCACGGCCGAAGACGGCGCTCCTGAATTATCCGCGCCGACCAGCGATCCGCCAAACGTCACCGCGCCGGTTTTGCCGTCGAATTTCTTGCCCGCGAGGGTTGGATCGGCTTTGGCATTGGCGCCGAAAGGTCCGGCGCTCGGATGCTGGGGGTCGATATGGGCCTCGGCCAAATCGACATCCGTGCAGTTCTTGCACAGAAAGCCGTTGACCATCACCGGCATGGCGTAGTCGGCGCTGGCGATCGCCATTGTCAGTCGGCCGGAGCGTCAGCGGCGCGATCAGCCCCTGCGGCCCGCGACCAGCGGCGATGACGGTGCGACGTGCGGGCTCAGCCATGGCTTATCGAGCGTTGGCTTGCCGAAATAATAGCCTTGCAGGAAGGCGACGCCCTCGCGGCGGAGGATCTCCGCTTCCTCGGCGGTCTCGACCATCTCGGCGACGGTCTGGAGGCCGAGCGTATTGGCGAGGCCGACGAGATGGCGCAGGAAGGCCTGGTTGTCCTCGCTCTGCATCAAATTGCGCACGAAGGAGCCGTCGATCTTCACCGTATCCACGGCCAGCGCCTGGAGGTGACGCAGCGAGGTGAAGCCGGCACCGAAATCGTCGAGCGCGACGCGACAGCCGAGATCGCGCAACGACGCGACGAAACGCGCGGATTCCTCGAGGTCGTTCAGCGCCGCGGTCTCGGTGATCTCAACCAGCACGCGGCTCGCGATCTCCGGCTTGTCTTTCAGCATCGCGGTGACGGCGCGCAACCAGGCGCGATCGGTCGCGGTGAGGCCCGAGATATTGATACCGAGGCAGAAGCCGGGATGCGAGGCGATCTCGTCGACCGCGGTCTCGAGGACATAGCGATCGATGACGCGGATAAAGCCCATCTGCTCGATCGCCGCGACGAAAGCGCCGGCGGCAATGATGCGGCCGTCCTCGTCGATCATGCGCAAGAGGCATTCGTAGTAATCGACTTCGCCGGTCGCGCTCGAGACCACCGGCTGATAGGCGAGCGGCAGGCGATGCTCCTTGAGCGCGCGCTGTACCTGCTCGCCCAGCGCCATGCCGACGCGGTGGCGGTGGCGCTGCTCTTCGGAGAGGCGATACGGCACGAAACAATCGCGGCCGGCACGCTTGGCTTCCGATAGCGCGGATTCGGCGCGGGTCATCACCTCGTACGAGGTCTTGGCCTGATCCGGAAAAATGGTGCTGCCGATCGAGACCGTGGCGTAGATCGGGCCGGCGGCGGTTTCGATCGGGCTGCGGCTCACGGTCGCAAGAATTTTTTCGGCCGCGGCGTTGACATGCGCTTCGACGCAATGCGCGAGGATGACGCCGAAACGGTCGCCCCCGACGCGGCCGACGACGTCGCTGACGCGCAGGCAACGGTCGAGGCGGCGGCCGATCTCGATCAGGACCTGATCGGCGGCGTCATAGCCGAAAGCGTCGTTGATGGTCGCGAGCTTATCGATGCCGATCGCGAAATAGGCGCCCGAGCTGCCGGCACGGAGAGTCGCTGCAAGCTGATGATCGAGCACCTCGCGCAGCCGCTTCTTGTTGAAGTGGCCGGTGAGATCGTCGTAATTCGCCGAGGCTTCGAGACGCTGCTCTTGCGTCTTGCGGCTGGTGACGAGCCGCACCACGCCGCGCAGCCGCTTGGGCCGTCCGACATGGTCGAGCTCGGCGGTGCCGCGATCGTGCAGCCAGCCGAAGCTGCCGCCCTGGAGCCGCACGCGATATTCGCAATCGAAAGCCTGGCCGCGCGCGTAATGCGCATGAAGCTGTTGCTGGCGCTGCAGCAGATCGTCGGGATTGATGCGCTCGGCGAAGGCTTGGCCCGTGGCGAGGGTCATGCCCTCGTCGAAGCCGAGCATCCGCAGCGAGCCGTGCCAGGTGATGGCGTCGCTCTCGATATCCCAGACATAGGCGACATCGCCCGCGGAAGCGAGCGCGGCAAGGACATCGCTCAACTGCGTATTGCCTTCGACTCTCGGGGCAGTCGCCGTGCTGAAAGATGTCTTCGTCAATTGAGCCATGCCAAAAGGGTGCCACGCACGGAAGCGACGCGTGTTGGAGAGTAGCGACCCAGGACTTGACGAATGATTAAACCGGCGGTCCCTTAACCTTACCGCCGGCCAAATGCCCCAAAAATGCCTTTAAGACGCGGGCGTATGGGCTTGGAGGAAAGGCAAAACCGCCTGATTGAACTCGCGCGGCACAACTTGGGGGAAATCGTGGCCGCCTTGTGGAAAAAATTTGGCCTCGGCCCCCGGAATGCGCCGCGCCAGCTCTTCCGAGAAATAAGCCGGGGTGATGACGTCGTCCTGCGCCCCCAGAACCAGGGTGGGGACGCGAATCTTGGCGAGATCGGCGGTGCGGTCGAAAGCCATGATCGCATCGATCCGGCCGGCGATCGTATCGGGCGACGGGAAATGCGCGAGGTTCTGGGCCTCGATCTGGCGCAGCTTCTCGTTATTGGCGGCGATATAGGACGCCGGATAGAGGAACAGCGTGTTCGCCTGAATATAAGAGGACGGGCCCAGCCGCGACAGCAGCTCCTTGCGCAAGGCGAAGAAGCGGCGGAAATAGGCATCGGGTTTTGTCCAGCCGGCGACGATGACGACGCTGGCGACACGGTGCGCATGCTCGATGGCGAGAACCTGGGCGGTGGCAGCGCCGGCCGAGTGACCGACGATATGCGCTTTGGCGACGCCGAGTGTGTCGAGCAACGCTACCGCGTCCACAGCGAGGCGCTCGATCACATTGCTCGCGCATTTGAGATCGCTTTGCCCCACGCCGCGATGGTCATAGGTGATCGTGGAGTAGCTGCGCGCGAAACTCGGCACTTGATCGCGCCAGAAGCTCGCATAGCCGGCGAGTCCGGTGATGAAGAGCACGGGAAAACCGTCGCCTTCACGCTCGTAATAAAGCTCGCAATCGCCGATCGATATCCGCGGCATGGGTGATTTCGCGGGGTCCGCTGCAGCAAAACTGCCGCTCGTTAACACCCCTGCTCTGCCGCTGTCAATGAACGAACACGTTAGGAATGACGCTCAGCTATGCGTTTTCTGCTGCCCCGCTCGGGTTGATCCCAAAATCAAGCCGCATCGAGCGCAGACCAGAGGCCGGCAGCGACCGCAACCGCTGCGCCCGCGATCAGCCGCGCAAGCTCCGCGCCGGCGCCCAAAATAAGCCATAGAGCAAACGTACACACGATGATCGCCACGACGCCGAGACGCGTGCGGGAATCCAAAATTCCGATCATTGCTTACGCTATCGCCCGACGCATAGCAGGGTCAATGGCGGTACCCTTGCCAAAGAGACAGGATTTGTTATGAGTTCCGCATCGGGCAAACACAGCGAACATCGCATGTCACAAAAAACCGAGGCCGCGCGAGTGGTCGCGAAGCTGCTTTCAAAGCGTCAGACATCGATCAACGAAATTCCTGACCTTATCGAGAACGTCGAGCGTGCATTGCAATCGCTTGAGAGCAACGCCGGCAAATCGATCAAGAAAGAGCCGGACGCGGTTGTCGAGGCAAAACCCTTTGCGGAGCCGCGCGCGAAACGCGCCAGCGGCCTGCGCAAGCGACACGAAACGCATGTCGTCGCGCCGGTCGCCGAAGAGATCATCGCGCCCGAGCCGGCAGCCGAACTGCCGGAGACCAAGCCGGTGCAACCGACCTTGCTGCGCCGCGCCGAGGTCATCCACGTCGCGCCGGTCGCCCCGCCGCCGGCATCGCTCGTGCCGGCGAACGGTATGGTGCGCGGCGTCGTGCAATGGTTCGATACGCGCAGCGCGCGTGGCACGCTGCGCCTGCAAGGCGTCAGCAACGATCTGCCGATCGAGGGCGATATCCTGACCGCTTCCGGCCTCACCCGCCTCTTCAAGGGCCAGGAGATCGAAGCGACGCTCGAAGACGGGGAAGAGATGCCGAAGATCACCGGCTTGCGCCTGCTCAATTTATCGCCGGCATCGCCGGTCATGGGCGGCATGGTACGCGATCGCCACGCCAAGCAGGTCGTCGTCGAATTGAAACGCGAGGCTTTGAGTCGCGCCTCGGCGCGCGCCGAGGCCGAGCTGCTGCTGCCCTCGCGGCGCGCCAGGTAGAACGGATCGCGATCGTGACCGAGACCGCGCTCATCGTCGGCACCGGCGCGGGTCTCAGCGCATCGCTCGCCCGGCTCTTCCATAAAGAAGGCATGCGCGTCGCCGTGGCGGCACGCCGCACCGACAAGCTTGCCGCGCTATCTGCCGAGACGGATGCGCGCGCCTATGCTTGCGATGCCATCAAGCCCGCCGAGGTCGAAAAGCTCTTCGCCGAGGTCGCGAGCGACATCGCGGTGCCTGATCTCGTCGTCTACAACCCGAGCGGCCGGGCGCGCGGCCCGATCGCCGAGCTCAAGCCCGACGAGGTGTTGAACGCGATCATGGTCGGCTGCTATGGCGGCTTCCTCGTCGGACAGCAGGCGGCGCGGCTGATGCTGAAAGCCGGTCACGGCACCATCCTCTTCACCGGTGCGTCGGCCAGCGTGAAAGGCTATTCACTATCGGCCGCTTTCGCGATGGGAAAATTCGGCCTGCGCGGCCTGACCCAAAGCATGGCGCGCGAGCTCGCGCCGCAGAACATCCATGTCGCGCATTTCGTGATCGATGGCGGCATCCGCCAGCCCGGCGATACGCGCGGCCATGATCGCGGCCCCGACGCGCTTCTGGATCCGGATGCGATCGCGGCCAATTATCTCGCCGTTCATCGCCAGCATCGCAGCGCCTGGACGGCTGAGATCGAGCTGCGGCCCTGGGTCGAGAAATACTGAGAACTCCGTGGCTGAGCCGGCGGTAACGCCCGATATCGCAAAGCCCGATATCGCAAATCAAGACGGTGCCGGCACGGCCCGCGGCGAGGAAAGCGCGATTTTCGCGCACGGCGCGAGCCGGCCGTGGATCATGACCGCGGCGGTGATCTGCATTTTCATGACCGCGATCGAAGGCACGGTCGTCGCGACCGCGATGCCGACCATCGTCAGCCAGCTCGGCGATTTCCATCTCTTCTCCTGGGTGTTCAGCGCCTATTTTCTGACGCAGTCGGTTGCCATCCCTTTGAGCGGGCGGTTCGCCGATCTGTTTGGGCGCAAGCCTGTTCTGTTCTTCGGACTGACGCTGTTCCTCGTCGGCTCCGCGGCCTGCGGTCTCGCGCCCAACATGCTGACGCTGATCCTCTGCCGCATCGTGCAAGGCATCGGCGCCGGCTGCACCATGCCGGTCACGCAAACCTTGATCTCCGACATCTATCCGCCGGCGGTGCGCGCCCGCATCCAAGGCTATCTCTCGAGCATCTGGGCGACCGCAGCGATTTGCGGCCCGCTGATGGGCGCGCTGCTGGTGACGCATCTGAGCTGGCGCTGGATCTTCTGGATCAACGTGCCGCTCGGCATTGCCGCCTTCGCGCTGCTCGCCGCCTTCCTGCATGAGCAACGCGCCCGTCGCGAGCACCAGATCGACTATCTCGGCGCCGTGCTGATGACCTCGGGTATCGGCTTGCTGATGTTCGCGCTCAATCAGGCGACGTCGTTCGGACTGACGATCTTCCTCGTCCTGCTCGCCGGCGCGGCCGTTCTTCTGGTGCTGCTTTATCGCCATGAGCAAGACGCCGCCGAGCCGGTGATGCCGCTCCGCGTCTGGCGCAATCCGATCGTGCTCGCCGCGACCGTCGCCTGTTTCACCGTCGGTGCGATCACCATCGCCGCCTCGGCCTTTCTCCCCGCTTATGTGCAAGGCGTGATGGGCGAGACACCGCTGATCGCCGGCTATGTCGTGTCGATCACATCGGTGACATGGATGGTCGGCTCGGCCGCCGGCAGCAAGATCATGCTGCGCAGCTCCTATCGCGCCGCGACCATGATCGGCAGCGCGATCGTGATCGTCGGCGCGGGTTTCCTCATCACGCTGGAGCCGGGCTACGGACCGCTCTGGGCGGGCGCCGGCACGGCCTTGACCGGCCTCGGCATGGGGCTCTTCCAGAACACTTTCTTCCTTGCGGCGCAGGCCGCGGTCGGACGCGATCAGCGCGGCACGGCGACCGCTTCGACGCTCTTTGCGCGCATCCTCGGCCAGTCGGTCGGCAGTGCGCTCTTCGGCGGCATCGTCAATCTCGGCCTCGCCGACCGGATCGGTGGCAACGCCGTCGACCGGATCATGGACCCGGCTTTGCGCGACAACTTCCCCGCCGACGAGATCGCGCCGCTCATGGCGGCCATCGCCGCCGCGCTGCATAATGTCTATCTCGTGACCGGCGTCTTGGCGCTGGTCGGACTTGCGGTGACGCGGGCGCTGCCGCGCGGCCTCAGCCCGACGAGCGCCGCACGAGATCGCTAAGGCACGCGCTGCCTGGGGGAATGATGATCGCGTCGGGTGAGGCTTGAGCGCAGAGACGACGCGGCAAAGCGATAAGCCCGTCGCGGCGGGCCACCCGCCGGGCGAATCGCGCCTCATCGCCGGGCGGGCCGGCCGTTTCTGGATCCTGACCGCGTCGGTCGTGCTGATCTTCATGACCGGCATGGAAGGCACGGTGGTCGCCACCGCGATGCCGACGATCATCAGCCAGCTCGGCGGCTTCGAGCTCTTTTCCTGGGTGTTCAGCGGCTATTTCCTCGCCCAAGGCGTGACCATCCCGATCTATGGCCGGCTCGCCGATCTCTATGGCCGCAAGCGCATCCTGTTCTTCGGCCTCATCGTCTTCGTGATCGGCACCACCGCCTGCGGTCTCGCGCCGAATATGTTGTGGCTGGTGGTCTTCCGCGTCGTCCAGGGGGTCGGCGCCGGCGCGGTACAGCCGATCAACCAGACCTTGATCGGCGATCTTTATCCGCCGGCGCAGCGCGCCAAGATGGCGGGGTTCTTCTCCGGCATCTGGGGCATCGCCGCCATCGTCGGTCCCGTGCTCGGTGCTTTCGTCATCGCGGCGACGGCGTGGAACTGGGTGTTCTGGATCACCGTGCCGATCGCGATCATCGGCTTCGTGCTGCTGGCTTTCGCGTTGCATGAGCGGATCGAGCCCCGTCCGCATCGCATCGACTATCTCGGCGCCTTCCTCATGGCGCTGGGCATCGGCCTCATCCTCTATACGCTGATCCAGGCGCATCACCTCGGCCTCTCGACGTTCCTGCTGCTGCTCATCGTCTCGGCGGCGATCATGGCCGTGCTGGTCTGGCATGAGCGCCGCGTACCCGAGCCGATCCTGCCGCTGACCTTGTGGCGCAACCGCGTCATCCTGAGCGCCGTCGTCGGCTGCTTCGGCGTCGGTTGCGTCGTCATGTCGAGCACGACCTTCCTGCCCGCCTATATCCAGGGCGTCATGGGACGCAGCCCGATCGTCGCCGGCTATGCGCTGGCGATCAGCTCCGTCACCTGGATCGCCGGCTCCTGGGCCGGCGGCCAGATCATGCTGCGTGCCTCCTACCGCGCGGCGACGAATGTCGGCGGCATTTTCCTGGTGATCGGTATCGTGATGCTGATCGCGCTCGATCCGAGCCGCGGGCCGCTCTGGGCGGCGACCGGCACCGGGCTGGTCGGCATCGGCATGGGCCTCAACCAGAACACCTATACCGTCGCGGCGCAAAGCGTGGTCGATTGGAGCCAGCGCGGCACCGCCACCGCGATCATCTCCCTGATGCGCATGCTGGGCCAGACCGTGGGCACCGCGATCTACGGCGCCGTGGTCAATCTGACCTTGTCGGGCATGCTCGGCGACAACGCCGTCGATCGCATCATGGACCCGAATCTGCGCGACAAGCTCTCGGCGAGCGAGGTCGCGCCGGTCATGGCGGGGGTCGGCGATGCGGTGCAAAATGTCTACTGGGTCGCGGGCGCGTTGGTGATCATGATCATCATCGCCGGCGCGGCATTGCCAAAAGGATTGAGCCCGACCAACGCACCGTCGAGCCGTACACGGCGCTAGTCAGCGCGAAGGGGGAAACAATGGCGACCGTCGAAAGCCTCGAGACACGCTTGGGCGCGGAGATACTCGCGCGCATGGAGCGGCTGCCGATCTCGTGGTGGCATGTCAAAGCGCGCATCATCGTCGGCATCGGCACCTTCTTCGACGCCGTCGATCTGCTGGCGATCGCTTATGCGCTGCCGGCATTGGCCGGCCCGTGGCAGATGAATCCGGCGGAGATCGGGCTCGTGCTGTCGGCGGCGTTCTTCGGCCAGCTTCTCGGCGCGATCATCGCCGGCTGGGCGGCGGAGATCTGGGGCCGGCTCTTCATCACCACCTTGGCCATCGGCCTGTTCAGCGTGATGAGCATCGCCTGCGCCTTCGCCTGGGGTCCGACCTCGCTGATCGTCTTCCGCTTCATCCAGGGCATCGGCCTCGGCGCCGAGGTGCCGATCGCCAATGCCTATATCAACGAGATCGCGCGTGCCGATATACGCGGCCGCTTCTACCTGCTGTTCCAGATGGTGTTCGGGATCGGTCTCGTCTGCGCCGGCGTGTTCGGCTATCTGCTCGTGCCGACGCTCGGCTGGCAGACGATGTTCTATGTCGGCGGCCTGCCGGCGCTGCTCGTCTTCGTCATGCGCTTCATGCTGCCGGAATCGCCGCGCTGGCTCGTACAGAAAGGCCGGCTCGCGGAAGCCGATCGCATCGTCAGCGGCATCGAGGAATCGATCCGCCGCTCGGGCAAGACCCTGCCGCCGCCGAACATCGTCGCGGTCGCCAGCGCCACGCCACAACGCACCCGCTGGTTGGAGATTTTCGAGGGCATCTATCTGAAGCGCACGCTGAGCGATTGGGCCTTCTGGTTCTGCTGCTTCTCGACCACCTACGGCCTCCTCACCTGGCTGCCGACGCTCTACCGCACCGTCTTCCACCTCTCGGTGAGCGATGCATTGAAATACGGCATGATCACCAGCCTGTCGGGCATCGTCAGCGCCCTCGCCTGCGCCTTCTTCATCGACCTGATCGGACGGCGCGTGTGGTTCACCGCCGCCTTCCTCATCGGCGGGTTCACCTTGCTGGCGCTCTGGCAGCATGGCGCCGACAGCGCGGAGACAATCCTCACCTTCGTCACCTTCGGCATGTTCTTCATGTCGTCGCTGTCGCTCTCGCTCAATCTCTACACCAGCGAGATCTACCCGACGCGCATCCGCGCCTTCGGCGGTGCGGTCGGCGGCGCCTGGCAGCGCGTCGCCGCCGCGCTCGGCCCCAACGTCATCGCCTGGCTGCTGCCGCACGGCACCGGTACGCTGTTCCTTTATTTCGGCGGGCTCGCGCTGATCGGCGGCGTGCTGTCGTTCTTCTTCGCCATCGAGACCAAGGGCAAGACGCTGGAAGAGCTGTCGCCGTAAAGCCGCGGCATCACATGAATTTGCGGCGTTTAAACGTCGTAACGTCCCGCGGCGATAGATCGAACCACTCCCCGTTCTTACGACGGTCGGCAAATCGCTTGTGCCAATACGCTTCGATGCCAGAAGGATCGTCCGTGCGAATCGTGTGAACCGTAACATACTTCTCTGGCATCTGTAGGGCGACCTCGTACTCACGCCGCCCTGCCGAGTTTGAACGGCCAATTTTGTAATACCGGCCCGACTTGGCGAGGTAGACAAAGCCGAAGTCTTCGCCGCGCTCAGCCCTCTCGTGGACTTCGCCTTCGGTCCGGCCAAGCACTAGATCGCAACTCACAGCGATGTCTTCATAACCTTCACGCGCCTCAGAATAGGCTTTTAGCTTCGCAGCAAACTCACGCTTGGTTCCGAGCCGCTGGAAGGTCTTTCCATTTGGCAATCCTTTGCCGGCTCGACTTCTCATTGTGATCTCACGGTAGGTTGGAAATCGGCCAAGCTCGCGAATCACGGGACACAGCATCTCAAAGAGCGTCTCATCGCTGTAGGCGTCCTGCATCTGATTTGGTGCGAAGCCAGCCTCGCGGAGCGCGTCACCCCAGCGAGGCCAATACCGCTCTATCTCGAAACTGGTGATGCCGCTTTCCTGCTTGAATTGGGCAACGCCGGGCGTCGTTTCTAAGATAGCGGCGACGCGCTTGATCTCTTCGATGATGTGCTTCTTGTCCATTTCAATGACTTCATTGGATAGCTTGAACCCATCCGTCTAGCGCGCAACTCTTTTTGGCTGGCAGCAATGAGTTTTCTTGCAATACCACGGCGTGTAACATC
Organism: uncultured Alphaproteobacteria bacterium; assembly: GCA_963731145.1. Taxonomy (GTDB): domain Bacteria; phylum Pseudomonadota; class Alphaproteobacteria; order ATCC43930; family CGMCC-115725; genus CAIKMD01. The sequence continues at coordinate 373,329 of CAVSUX010000002.1, forward strand.
TTATCCCGTTCGACCAACGCAATCGCGCTGACGTAGTTCTTTATCGTGCCACGCCATTGGATGTGAAGAACGGCCGATGATGTCCCGTTCCAGACCTGCTGTTGGCTCCGCGGGGCCTGCAACACCTTCACCAGTTGCATCCTTGCGGAAGGGTGATAGCAGCGGATTACGGCTTCGGCGACTTCTCCGAGGCTCCGCGTCGAGATTGTAGGCGGTTGATGCGGCGTGGCGGCAGTAGCCGACGGTGACGCGCTGAGCGCTTGCAGGAAGTGCAATACAAGTGTGAGTTCAGCGCCAGTCATTAGCCCCTCCCCCAAAGAGCTGTCACGATAACGGCGTATCGTTATCCGTACGCTAGGGCTTCCGCCGAGTAGTTGCTCAGAGTCCCGCTTACGCGGGAATGACGGCGTTCTTATTCACGCCCGCCACGACGCCCAGCCGCAGCCGACATAGACTTCGGGCATATTGCGGTAGTCGATGAGGTCGAAGCCGCGGCTGCCGGCGGCGGCATGGGCGATCACCCAATTGCGCACCTCATGCGTGCCGTTGCCGGCCGCCTCCATGCGCGCATCGAGCAGCGCCGTCAGCGGGGCTTCGGCGCCGTTCTGGAACGCCTTGATGCAATCGCGGTCGAAAGCTTCATCGATCGCGCCCATGGTCGGCTCGCCGATCGAATGGCTGAGCCCGCCGGTGGCAAAGACCGCGACGCGGATGCTCTCGGGATAAGAGGCGATCGCCTTTGCCAGCAACTTGCCCCAGGCGAGGCAGCGCTTGATGCTCGGCATCGGCGGCTCGAGATCGTTGACGACGATCGGCACGACGCGCGGCAGCGTCGGCAACTCCATCTTTTGCAGCGGAATGCAGAATCCGTGATCGAGCGCCAGGTGATGCGAGATCGAGGGCTCGAAATCGTCCTTGAGCGCCGCCGCGGCGATATGCTGGCCGAGCGCGGCGTGGCCCGGGATCGGCCGCCACGGGAAATTCTTCATGAAGGGCTCGGGCGGGCCGTCATGTTCCTCGCCGACGCCGATGCAGATGCTCGGCAGATTATCGAGGAAGAAATTCGTCCAGTGATCGGGCGACAGGATCACCAGCGCATCGGGCTTGGCCGCGGTCAGGCGCCGGCCGAGCTCGCGAAAATCGCCGGTGATGATGTCGCGGCTGGCGGCCGGGAGCTTGTCCCAGTCGCGCGCGATGAGCGGCGCGTGGCTGGCCGCGAAAGCGCCGACGAAATCAGCCATGTTGCGCCTCCTTTACAGCGCCCGGCTGCATCGCATGAAGCTTCTCGAGGAAGACCGCGTCGCTCATCCCGGCGAAGCCGAAATAATAGCGCAGGAGATAAGCGTTCACGCGCGGCGCCAGGAACGCGACGTTATCGCTCAGAAGCGCCTGCACCACGTCGGGCGCGAGCGGATAACGCGCAATCACCGTCTCGCGATCGGCGCGGTATTCCGGGATGGCCCCGGGCGCCTGCAGGTCGAAGATAAGTTTGCTCAGCCAATAATCGGTCATGGGTATGATTTTAGCCCTGCTATCCGCCCCACGCCAATTGTGCTAGCGATCGTCGAAAGAATGGGAGGAGCATCATGAAAGCTGCTGTCGTCGGCGAGACCGCGCTCGAAATCCGCGACATGCCGATGCCCAAGCCGAAGCCGAACGAGGTGCTAATAAAAGTCCGCGCCATCGGCCTCAACCGCGCCGAGCTGCCGGGCGCCTACGGCTCCGGCCATACGCGCGTTACCGGCACGATCCCGGGCATCGAATGCTCCGGCGAGGTCGTCGAGATCGGCGCCGAGGTCCAGGGCATCAAAATCGGCGACCGCGTGATGGGCAGCGGCCAGGGCACCTATGCCGAATACACGGTCGTCGATTGGGGCCGCACCACGCCGATCCCCGCCAATAATATGAGCTGGGAGCAGGCCGCGACCTTCCCCAGCGCGCTCGGCACCATGCATGACGCGATCGTCACCAACGGGCGGCTGCAGCCGGGCGAGAGCATCATCATCCAAGGCGCGAGCTCCGGCGTCGGCATCATGGGCATGCAGATCGCCAAGCTCAAAGGCGCGAAGCTGGTCATCGGCACCTCGACCAACGATGCGCGCCGCGCGAAGCTGAAAGAATACGGCGCCGATCTCGCCATCGACACGCGCAAGCCCAATTGGTCGGAAGAGGTGTTGCAAGCGACCGGCGGCAAGGGCGTCAACGTCATCATCGACATGGTCTCGGCCTCGGTCGCGAACGAGAACATGAAAGCCGCCGCGGTGCTGGGCCGCATCGTCAATGTCGGCCGGCTGGGCGGCGGGCGCGGCGAGTTCGATTTCAACCTCCACGCCAATAAGCGCATCGCCTATATCGGCGTGACCCATCGCACGCGCTCGCCCGACGAGCTGCGCGCCGAGGTGCGCAACATGCGCGCCGATATCTGGGACGCCGTGAGTGCCGGCAAGCTCGCGATCCCGATCGATCGAATCTTCAAGCTCGACGACGCCGAAGCCGCGCAAGCGCATATGCGCACCAACGCGCATTTCGGCAAGATCGTGATGGTGGTGTAGCTCTCGCCTGTTACTTCAACGTCATTGCGAGCGAAGCGAAGCAATCCAGGAACCGCGCGCGTTGCTCTGGATTGCTTCGCTTCGCTCGCAATGACGGAATGAAAACGACGCGCCTACTCCGCCGCCCCAGCGGCTTCCGCGGCTTCGGCATCGAGCGCCGCTTGGCTCTTGCCCGAGGCGCGCGCCGTGCCCATGCAGAAGATGCTCGCGACCAGGATGATGGACGCGATGATCAGCACCCAATCGCCGTAGCCGTGGTCGATGAGATAACCGAACGGCACCGGCGTCAGCGCGCTGCCCAAGGCGAGGCCCGAGCTGACGAAGCCGAAGACCTTGCCGATCTCGGAGGGCGGCACCGCGTCTTTCAGCATGATGTCGCGCGGCGTGCGGCTGCCGCCGAGGCCGAGGCCGGAGAGGAACATCAGCACGATCGCGAGGACGCCGGTCATCGGCGCGATACCGACGAAGAATGTCAGCAGCGAGGACACGCCGGTGAGGCCGGCGACCATGATCATCACATAGCGCTTGGAGCGGTCGACCACCCAGCCGCCGAAGAGGATGCCGCAGACCGTGCCGAGCATGTAGGCGGTGAGCGCCGATGAGGCGAGCGCCAGCTCGATGCCCTTCACCTGATGCAGGATAGTGATGAGCCAGGCCTGCACGCCGCTGCCCGCGGCCGAGCCGAGCAGATAGAAGAAAAAGAACAGCACCAGCGTGCGATCGAAGATCAGCGCACGGAGCGTCATGCTCTGCGTTGTTTTTTTCTTCTGCGCGGCGACGTCGCTGAGGACGCTGCTCTGCCAGACGATCGCCGCCGCGACCGGCACGCTGACGAGGCCGACGATCATCAGCGCCTCGCGCCAGCCGAACAGGCTGGCGAGCACGGCGACAACCGGCGGCGCCAGCGCGAAGCCGGCATTGCCGGTGAAAGTATGGATCGCGAAAGCCTGGCCCATTTTCTCGGGCCGGATCGAGGCCGAGAGGATCGTGTAATCGGCCGGGTGATAGACCGCGTTAGCGAGGCCGGAGATCCCGGCGAGCACCAGGATCTGCCAATAGGCGGTGGCGACGCCCATCAACGAGACCGCTATTCCCATCACCAGCGTGTTGATGACGAGGAAGCGGCGCGCGCCGAAGCGATCGACCAGGAAGCCGTAGGGCGTTTGCATGATCGCGCCCATCGCCGACATCACCACCGGCACGAGGCCGAGCTCGGCATAGCTGACGTCGAAATCCCGCTGGATGAAAAGGAAGAGCGGCGGCAGGGTGAGTATGTAGAAATGCGACAGGAAATGCCCGTTGCCGATGAGAATGTTGACACGGGCGTTGCGCGAGATCATGCGACAATTCTCGCGCCAACCCGGGATCGTTGCAAGACCATCCTGATGCCGCCCTTGCAGAGCTATCCTGCGCCCTTCGACTGCTCGCCGACGGCTCGCGCTCAGGGTGAGGATAGAGGGTGGGCGGCATCTTCTGTTGGCCGATGCCGTCGAAATTATCTCCTCATCCTGAGCGGAGCGTGAAGCGCGTAGTCGAAGGACTCGTGATCCTCATGCAACGACCTGCTAACATTCCCCGACCGGGCCAAGAATGAATCAGGTGGCGCCATGAAATTCGCCCATTTCGCGCATGTTTGGGGCAAGAAGGGCATGACCCCGGCCGAGCGCTACGAGCAGCTCTGGCGCGAGCTCCAGCTCTGCGACGAGCTCGGCTTCGATTACGGCTTCTGCGTCGAGCACCATTTCAACCCGAATGAAAGCTGGATGTCGGCGCCGAGCCTTTACACCGTGGGCGCCGGCGCGCGCACCAAGCGTATGCGCCTCGGCGGCATGGGCCATGTCGTGCCGCTGCATCAATCGCTGCGCCTCGCCGAGGAGATCGCCGTCGCCGATCAGATGCTCGGCGGCCGGCTCGATATCGGCCTCGTCCCCGGCATCACGCCGCGCATCTTCGAGCCCTTCGGCGTCGATTTCGAGAGCCGCCGCGAGGTGACGCTGGAATTCGTCAAGTTCCTGCGCGCCGCTTTCGCCGGCACGCCGAACTTCACGTTCCACGGCAAGCATCATCACGCCGAGAACGTCGCGCTCGCCGTGCCGCCGCTGCAAAAGCCCTGCCCGCCGCTGTGGATCGAGACGCGCGACAGCGCGACGCTCGAATTCTGCGCGCGCGAAGGCATCAATGTCGGCTATTTCCTGATCGCGCCGCGCGAGGACAGCGCGCCGCGCTATCGCAAATTTCTCGCGGATTGGAAGACGGCCGGCCATCAGGGCAAGCCGAACCTCGCCTATTCGACCGTCGTCTATGTCGACGAGACCGACGAGAAGGCGCTGAAGACCGCCCTCGCCGAAGCCGGCCAGGCCTATCGCGGCTTCCTGCCCGATACCGACGATCCGGCGGAGCTAAAGCGCTTTCAGCAGGAGCATGCGCAGCGCTACATCGAGCGCAAGGAATTCGGCGCCGCCGATATCGCGCTCCATCTGCTCGATCCCGATTGGCTCTTGGCGCACGATCTCATCCTGATCGGCTCGCCCGACACGGTGGCGAAGAAGCTGAAGAAGATCGCGACCGAAGGCGTGTTCGACACCTTCTTCGGCGAATTCAATTTCAGCAATCTTGCCGAGGCCGATGTGATGCGCTCGATCCGCCTGTTCGGCGAGAAGGTGATGCCGCAGCTCCGCGACTTCCAGCCGTTCTGAGGGCGCGCCCTTGACTCATTCACTCATGCCAGCCTTGTGCCGGGCATCCATGTGTCGAAGCAAATTCATGGATGGCCGGAACAAGCCCGGTCATGACGATTTTTGATATTCCGAGGCTAATGCCGAAAGCTCACTTGCCCTTATAAACGAGCGCGTCCTTGGCTTTGGCGACGATGTCGGGCGGCATCGGCGTAGACCTTCGCGACAAGCTGCTGCACCTCTTCGCCCGAAAGCGGATTGATCTCGAGCCGCTGCTTCTTGGCGTCGGCGAGCAGATCCGCGTCTTTGAGCGCCGACATGAAGGCTTGGCGCATGGCGGCGACGCGCGCCGCCGGCACGCCGGGCGGCAGCACGAAGGGACGGCCGAAAAGCTCTTGGCTGTAAGCGAACTCCATCACCGCGCGGTCGGACTCGGTCTTGGCAAAACGATAGGTGAGCGGGACGTTCATCCCGTCGAGCACGGCATGGCCCTTGGTCGTCTCCTGCGCGAGGAGGCGGAACTTGCCGTTGGTCACCCAGTCGGGATTCTGGAGCTGAATGCTGCTCCAGCCCATGCCGCAGGTACCGTTCACCTCGCCTTGCTCGATGGCGAGGTTGATCTCGCGCGAGCCCGGATAGCCGCGCACGATCCGCCATTTGGCACCGAGAAGATTGGTCTCGAGCGCGGGCAGATCGACGGTCGAGCCGCCATCGGCGGTCGCCGCCAAAGTCACCTGCGTCTTCAGCGCTTCTTCGAAAGTCTTGATCGGCGCATCGGCGCGCATGAGGCAAACGAAGGTGTCGATATTGGCGCTGCCGAGATAATTGAACTTGCTCGGATCTTCCTCGAATTTCTGCGTGCCGATCAGCGGATCGAGGATGGCGCCCGGAAAGATGATCGCGAACTCGCTGCCGTCCTTCGGCGCGACGGAATAGAGATAGGTGCCGAGGCGATGGCTGCCCGCGCCCGGCATGTTCACCGGCAGGATCGTCGGGTTGCCGCGGAAGGTATTTGCCCATGTGTTGCGCGAGGAGCCGCGCCATAGCCGTCGAAGGCCCCGCCGGGGTCGAGGCGATATAGAGCTTGAGCTGCTTGCCCTTATCAGAACAACCCGACCGATCCGTGCCGCGCCGAGGCCGAGAGAGCCGAGCGCCGCCGCGACGACGGCAAAGTCAGCGCATAGAACACGCTCAACCGCGGGACGTCATGCACGACGTGGACAGGCGACGTGCTCGGGCACGATTGAATCGCACGTCTGATCAGTTCTCCTCCGCCGGCGGAGCGGAGGAAGAGGCTGAGGTGGGCGAGCTTCGAACGCGATGCGAGACAAGACCGTCTTCCGATCACGTCATTCGAATTTCAGCGAGGCAGCCACCACCCTGCCCTCCCGCGCCCGAGGCGCGAGAGGGATCTCCATCACGGCACGCCGTTCACTGCCTTGTAGACCAGCGCTTCCTTCGCCTTGGCGACGACGTTCGCCGGCATGGCAGTAGACTTTCGCGACCAGCGCCTGCACGTCCTCGCCCGAGATCGGATCGATATCGAGGCGCTGCTCTGGCGTCGGCGAGCAGGTCCTTGTCCTGCGAGCGCCTGCATGAAGGCCTTGCGCAGCGCATCGACGCGCTCCTTCGGCACGTTCGGCGGCATCACGAAGGGCCGGCCGAAGACTTCCTGGCTATAAGCGAGTTCCATCACCTCGCGCTGCTCGTCGGTCTTGGCAAAGCTGTAGACCAGCGGGATGTGCAGCGAGTCGAGCAGCGGATGGCCCTTGTTGGTCTCCTGCGCGATGCACCTTGTACTTGCCGCTGGTCTGCCAATCGGGATGCTCGACCTCGATGCTGGAGACGCCGACGCCGCAATTGCCCTGCGCCTCGCCCTGCTCGACCGCGAGGCTGATCTCGCGCGAGCCGGGATAGCCGCGCACGACCTTCCACTTCGCGCCGAGCAGATTGTTCTCGAGCGCCGGCATGTCGACGGTCGAGCCGCCGGCCGCGCTGGCCGCCAGCGTGATCTGGGTCTTGAAGACGTCCGCATAGGTCTTCACCGGCGCGTCGCTGCGCATGATGCAGATGAAGGTCTCGACATTGGCGCTGCCCATATAGATGAGCTTCGACGGATCGTCCTGGACCTGCTGCGTGCCGATCAGCGGATCGAGCACGGCGCCCGGGAAAATGATGCCGAATTCGGTGCCGTCCTTCGGCGCGACGGTATAGAGATAGGCGGCGAGACGATTGCCGCCCGCGCCCGGCATGTTCTGCGGCACGATCGTCGGATTGCCGGGAATGTATTTGCCGATGTATTGCCCGAGCAGCCTGCCGTAGCTGTCGTAGCCGCCGCCCGGCGTCGAGGCGACGTAAAGCTTGAGCTGCTTGCCTTTGATAGAATTGCGCGACCGCATCTTGCGCGTGCGCCGGATGCGCAAGCCACAAGCAACAACCGCGGCACCACGCGGCCGGCAGATTGCGCATAAGAACCTCGGACGCATACGGAGAACATTATGAGCGCTCCCCTGAAGCGCAACCGCGCTCGAGCGCAACGTCGCTTCATTGGCGGCGCCTGCGCACTGCCGAAGCGATCAAGGGGATCTCAAACTGGTGCCGGTGAAGGGACTTGAACCCCCACTCCCTTGCGGGAAACGGATTTTGAGTCCGTCGCGTCTACCATTCCGCCACACCGGCACCGGCCTTTTCTATAGCCGCCGCGCGTCCGAGCGCCGGCGCAAGCCTTGCGGCGCGCCGTCGCGGCCTTTAAAGCAGCGCGATGACCTTCCGTTATTTCGAAGATTTCCGGCTCGGCGAGAAGACCGATCTCGGCCGCTATCCCGTCACCGAGGCCGAGATCCTCACTTTCGCGCGCCAATACGATCCGCAGCGCATGCACACCGACCGCGATTTCGCCGCCCGCACCTCCTTCGGCGGACTGATCGCCAGCGGCTGGCATAGCTGCGCCATGTTCATGCGGCTGCTGGTCGACGCGATGCTGATGGAATCGAGCGCCATCGCCTCGCCGGGCGTCGACGGAATCCGCTGGATCAGGCCGGTGCGCGCCGGCGATGTGCTGCGCGCCGAGACCGAGGTGATCGAGATCACGCCCTCACGCACACGGCCCGATCGCGGCCTCGTGAAACACGATTGCAAAGTCTTCAACCAGCGGGACGAGCTGGTGATGACCTTGCGGACGCTTGCGCTCTTTAGCCGCAAGCCCTTCGCCTGAGACGGGGGGGCGGCAAGCTAGAGCCAAGCCCACCACGGCGGAAGGAAACCGCGTCTCTTGCTCGAAAACCTCATCGGCGTCCTTGCGGCCTGGATCATCGCCGTCATTTCGTCGATCGGCTATCTCGGTATTGCCCTGCTGATGGCGATCGAATCCGCCTGCATCCCGCTTGCCGTCCGAGATCATCATGCCGTTCTCGGGCTATCTCGTCTCGACCGGGCGCTTCAATCTGTTCCTCGTCGCGACCGCCGGCGCGATCGGCTGCAATCTCGGCTCGACCATCGCTTATGCCGTCGGCTATTACGGCGGCCGGCCGCTGGTCGAGAAATGGGGCAGCTATATCCTGGTCAGCCGCCGCGATCTCGAATTGGTCGATCGCTTCTTCGCGCGCTTCGGCAGCATCACCGTGTTCATCTGCCGCCTTTTGCCGGTGGTGCGGACCTTCATCGCCCTGCCCGCCGGCATCGCCCGCATGCCGCAGTTGAAGTTCCAGCTCTACACCTTCATCGGCTCATGGCCGTGGTGCTTTGTCCTCGCCTATATCGGCGAGCAGCTCGGCGCGCGCTGGGACAGCGACCCCGAGCTGCGCGACCTCTTCCATCGCTTCGACGCGGTGATCGTTGCGGCTATCTTCGTCTTGATCGTGTGGTATGTCGTGCGCCATTGGCGACATCGCTTGCGCACGGGAGAATAGGCGTCCATGCGCTCGCTGCGTTTTCCCTTCATGGCTTTCCTCATCGCCGGCGCCGCGATCGTCGGCACCGCGCTCGGCTCGCAATATCTCGGCGGGCTGCAGCCGTGCGAGCTCTGCCTGTTGGAGCGCTGGCCTTATTACCTCGCGATCGTCGTCGCGGCCTTCGGCTTCGCCGCGCGCGGTCATCATGCGCCGCGTTTTTTCGCGATGTGGCTGATCGTGCTGCTCTTCGCCGCCAGCACCTGCCTCGCGGCGTATCACGTCGCGGTCGAGCAGCATTGGGTTGCCGGTCCGACCGCCTGCACCGGCGGCATCGGCCAGGCGTCATCGCCCGATCAGCTCCTCAAAATGCTCGAAGCGCGCCAGCCGGTGCAATGCGATGTCGTGCAATGGTCGATCTTCGGCGTCTCGCTCGCCGGGCTCAATCTCATCGTCTCGCTGCTGCTGACTGATCTTCGGCTTCGCGATGGCACGGCGCGGAGATGTGTCGTGAAACGGCTGCCCCATGAAAAGGCTTCCGGGCGACGCCAGCGCCGAGCGCGAGGTCGCGCGCATCATCCGCGTCGATCATGCCGGCGAATACGGCGCCAAGCGCATCTATGACGGGCAGCTTGCCGTGCTCGGCCGCCGCCGCAACGGCGCGGCGAAGAAGATCCGCCACATGGCCGAGCAGGAGCAGCGCCATCTCGATGCCTTCGAGAAGCTGGTTCTCGACCGGCGCGTGCGGCCGACGGCGCTGTCGCCGGTCTGGCA
>CAVSUX010000003.1:0-508406 GCA_963731145.1 uncultured Alphaproteobacteria bacterium
ACTATAGTGCGCCCGACCCGCTCAGTGTTGACCGCTTTTCTTTTGCGGCTGCGGCTACGATCCGTCGGCGGAACGGGAACAAGGCGCCCGTCATTCCATCGCCGGAACGCGCTTTCAGATCGACCTGCGGATCACTCGCCGTCTAGTATTTCACCGGCAGAAAACGGCGCGTCAGGATTTCATCGTCGCTGGGCAGCGATTTGAGGATCTGCATATCGATGAACGACGCCTTGATCGTTTTCAGCGCCACCGGATCGAATTCTCCGTCATTCAGCATTTGCGGCATCAGCAGATCGTAGCTCTTCTCGACGACCTGTTGGCTCTGATGCAGCGCCTCGATCGCGATGCTGACGCTTTCGGCCTTATGGCTGCGCATGAAAGCGACCGACGCGAAGAAACCTTTGAGGAACGCCTCGACCGTCTCGGGATGCTGCGCGATCAAATCGCGCCGCGCGAAGACCACATGGGTGATGAAGCGCGGCTCGAATTTGTCCATCGTCGCCAGGATGCGCCCCTCATGCTTTTCCTCCATCACCAAGGCGGCACCGGTTGTGGTGATGCCGGCATCGATCGAGCCGGTGATCAGCGCCGCACTCATCGCCGAGCCGGCACCGGTCGGAACGACAACGACGCCGTTCGGACCCCAACCTTCGTGGATTGGGATTTGATGACCGAGCCAATCGGTCAACGAACCGACGGTGCTGACCGCGACGCGCTTGCCGCGCAGATCGGCGATCGTCTTGATCGGCGAATCCGCTTTTACCGCGAGCGCGATATCGGATGGGGCGCCGGCGGTCGCGGCGACGGCGAGGACCGGCGCGCCCTTGGCCGAGAATGCCATCGCCGGGCCGCCGCCGAGACCGATATCGATGCTGTTCGACGCCATCCCTTCTTGCAGCTTGGCGTCGCCGCTAAAGCTCGTGATCGTGATGTCGATACCGTATTTGGCGAAGATGCCCTGCTTCGCGCCAACATCGAGCGGGACGAAGCTGAATTGCCCGGGCACCGATTCGGCGGCACGGACCTGAACCGCGGCCTGCGCCGAAGATGCCGATAGGAAGACCACGCAAGCAGCGAGTGCGCAGGCATAGCGAGACAGCGTGACGCTTGGCATTTTTCGATATCCTCCCTCTTCGCCGGCTTCTGGGCGTTTCGTGCCATTTTCCCGCATTGAGGGCTGCCCGACAACCCGGTGGGCCGCTTACGACGCCTGGCGAAATGCGCGATTTTTCCCTGTCCTTTCGAGGCTTATCAGCGATACTCTGCCGCGCCTTCCGGCTTCATCGCCCCGGTTCACCGATAATCACCGATTTGTTGTCGTATCGCCGCTCCGCATGCACACGACCTCACCGCTCATCCAATTTCGCGACCTCGGCCTCAGTTTCGGCACCGAGCAGGTCTATGCCGGTCTCGATCTCGAGATCCAGGAAGGCGAGTTGCTCTGCTTGCTGGGCCCATCGGGCTGCGGCAAATCGACGGCGTTGCGCGTGCTGGCCGGGCTGCTGCCCTTCGACGCCGGCTCCGTCACCATCGATGGCGCCACGCCGAACGAGCGCTGGCGCGACATGGCTTTCGTTTTCCAGAACCCGCGGCTGCTGCCATGGCGGACCGCGAAGGAAAATGTTTCCCTCAGCATGGAGCTGCGCGAGCTCGGTCTCGATCGCGCGCAACGCGAGCAGCGCGCCGATGACCTCTTGCGGCTCGTCGGCCTCGAAGCCGACGGCCATAAATACCCGCGCATGCTCTCGGGCGGCGAGCGCCAGCGCGTGTCGCTGGCCCGCGCGCTCGCGGTCGAGCCGCGCATCATTCTCATGGACGAGCCGTTCTCGGCGCTCGATCCCAATACGCGGCTCCGGATGCGGCGCGAACTCATCGATATCTGGCAGCGCACGAAGAAGACCATCGTCTTCGTCACCCATGACGTCGACGAGGCGATCGATCTTGCCGATCGGATCGTGCTGCTGTCGCCGAAGCCGACGCGCGTGATCGACACGCTGACCATCGCCGAGCCGCGGCCGCGCCTGCTGCGCGCCAATCCCGTTCTGATGGAGCAGCGCGACCGCATCCTCGCGCGCTTTCACGATCCCTTTGCCGAAGCCGATGCCGAGAATGCCGAGAAGGAAACGTCATCATGAAAAAAGCGATCCGCACGACGCTGCTTGCATCCACTTTTGCCGCGCTGCTCGCCGCGCCGGCCGCCGCCAAAGACACGATCAGCTTCGCCTATCTGCTCGACCCGGCCTACGACGCGGTCGTGTGGCCGCTGACGCACGGCAAGGTGACGTCGGACACGGTCGATGTGCAGGTAAAGTCGCTCGATATTCCGGCGCTGCTGCAGGCGACCGGCGCCAAGACCTATGACGTCGTGATGACTGCCGCGATCGGCGTGCCGCAGGCGAAGTCGCGCGGGCTGGAGCTGTCGATCATGGCGACGGCGCTACGCAACCAAGAGCATGGCGGCAAGGGTGGCTCGATCTATGTGAAGACCGACAGCCCCTACAAGATGATGCAGGATCTGAAAGGCAAGACGCTCGCCACGCAATCGATGCCGTCAACCGGCACGACGCTGATGCGGATCGGCCTTTGGAAGACCTATGGCTTGAATGTCTCGTTCGACGGCGGCGATTTGCGCTGGGTCGAGGTGCCGGCGACGGCGATGCCGGGCGCGCTGCTGACAGGCCGCATCGACGCTGCGAGCCTCACCCACAGCGAGGCCTATAACGCCTCGAAGAGCAAGGAATTCCGCATCGTCGCCAGCCTCGACGATGCGATCAACAAGGCGGTCGGCGAGCCAGCGGTCGTCGCGATCCTCGCCGGCTATCCCGAAAAGCTCGCGGCCAAGCCCGCCGCGTATAAGGAATTCGCGCGCATGGTGAAGGCCTCGGCCGATTACACCCGTGCGCATGTCGACGAGGTCGCCGCCGCGCTCAGCAAAGACACGAAGATGGAGCCGGCCTTCTTCAGCGACTGGCTCAACCACTACACGCAAGTGCCGATGGTCGTCTCCGCCGAGGATGTGAAAGCGATACAACGGCTCTGGGAGCTCTCGAAGGAGCTCGGCATCATCAAAGAATATCCGCCCGCCGAATCGATGATCTGGAAGGACGCGATCCGCGAGTAGCGCGGCGCGCGAGCAGCCTTAGTCCCTGATGATCAGCGTCGATATCGAGCGCCGGCGACGGCGCACCGCCAATATTTTCACCCTCGCGGTGTTGGCGGTGTGGATCGTCGTCGGCTGGGTCGAGCCGCCTTATCTCCTGCCCGGCCCCGGCGACGTCGCGGAACGGCTCGGGGGTTTCGTCATCGATCCGCATATGTGGGTGCATGCCGCGGCATCGCTCATGCATGTGATCGCGGCGGTCGCGGGCTCGATCGTCATCGGCGGTTGTCTCGCGCTCGCGGCGTACTACATGCCGGTGTTTCGCCTGGCGGTGCATGGCCGTATCTCGCCCTTCCTCAATTCCTTCTCCGGCACCGGCTGGGTGCTGCTCGCTGTGCTGTGGTTCGGCCTCGGCGATTTCACCGTCGTCTTCTCGCTGGCGATGGTGTTGATCCCTTTCGCCATCATCAATGTGCGGCAAGGCTTGGAGAGCATCGATCCCGAGCTGATCGAGATGGCACGCAGCTTCGGTCACGGCGGCCTCAGGCGCTTTCGTCTCATCGTCCTGCCCGCGCTGACGCCGTTTCTTTTCTCGACCATGCGCATCTGCTTCGGCGTCTCGTGGAAAGCGCTGCTGACGGCGGAGCTTTTCGGCGGCGATCGTGGCTTCGGCCGGCTCTTTAATGTCGCGCGCCAGAATTACGACACGCCGCTGGTCGTGACCGTCATCGTCATCATCGTTACCGCGGTCTATGCCAGCGACCGCTATCTTTTCGAGCCGGCGCAAGCGCGGCTCTCGGCGCACTATGAAGCACTCTAGCCTCGCCGCCTCCTTGACCGAGCGCGCCATCGCCGAAGGGCTGCCGATCGCGTTCCTGTTGCTGTGGTGGCTGACGGCGCGCAGCATGCCGAGCTTCATCCTGCCGGGACCGATCGAGACCGGCGAGACTTTGCTGCAGCTCTTCATCGACCCGGCCTTCATGGGCGACACGCTGATCTCGCTCGCGCGCGTCGTCGTCTCCGTCATTCTCGCGGTCATCCTCGGCGGCGCGCTCGCCGGCCTCGCGCGCTATGTGCCGAGCACCGCCTATGCGGTGCAGCGCCGCGTGCTGCCGGTGCTGAATTCCTTCCCCTCGGTCGGCTGGGCGATCCTCGCGACCTTCTGGTTCCAACCCGACAGCGCCTCGGTGATCTTCGTCGAGACGCTGATCCTCATCCCGTTCTGCGCGATCGCCTTGATCCAGGGCATCGCCGATATGGACCGCGAATTGCTGGAGATGGGCGCAAGCTTCTCGCGTTCGGGCTTCAAGATCGCGTGGAAGATCGCTCTGCCGATGCTGCTGCCTTACATCATGTCGTCGGTGCGCATCGCTTACGGCGTCGGCTGGAAAATCGCGCTGGTCGCCGAGCTCTTCGGCGCCGATCGCGGCCTCGGCTATCTGATGTTGCGTGCCGAGGTAATCGGCAACACCGCGATGGTATTCGCAAGCTGCTTCGCTATCGTCATCATCTTCGTCGTCGGCGAGAAGCTGATCATCGACCCGCTCGCCCGGCGGTTTGCGGTGCATTAAGGGCGATCGTACTCAGCTTGGGTTACGACACCCTTTAATGTTATTCGTCACCCCCGCGAAGGCGGGGGTCCAGAAGCAGCAGACTGGATGCCCGCCTTCGCGGGCATGACGGTGAAACAAAAGCCGATGTTGAAGTAGAAGAAGGCCTTATTTCGCCTTCGGAATAATCCGCCAGCTCGCGTCTTTCAGCCGGACCAGCCGCATCGCGCCGGTGCGCGGATCGTGCTGGGCGCCGAGATCGAGGACGCCCGCGACCTCGATCGCCTGAAACGGCTCGACGAAGCCCGAAGGCTTTTCGAGCTGCGTCAGCACGATATCGTCGGGCCAGCTCGCGCCAAAATCGCAGAACGGGCAGGTCACGACCGGCGCCCGCGTCATGACGAAGAAATCGCCCTCATCGACGAGCGGCGGCGCCATATAGCCTTTGATCACCACCGGCTGGCCGGCGAGATCCTTCGCCTTCTCGCCGAGCCGCAAACCGATGATGCCGGTGGTCGCGTAAATCTCGCCGAAGCTGAGACGCGGGTAATTATCCGCGGCGCCGATGGCGCGCGCAAAATCCGCCGGTGCCAGCGTGTCCGCGATCGTCTTATGCGCGAGGCCGTGGGCCTTCAGAAGCGCGTCGCGGTCCATTCCTCAGATCGCTTCCTCATGCACGATCTTGCCGCCGACCGTCGTCATGACCGAGCGGAGATCGAGCAGCGCGTCGTCCTTCACGCTCATATAATCATCGGACAGCACCGCGAGATCCGCGAGCTTGCCGGGCTCGAGCGAGCCGATCTTGTCTTCCATGAAGCCGACCCGCGCGCTGCCCATCGTATAGAGGCGCAGTGCGTCTTCGCGGCCGATCGCTTCTTCCGGACCAAGCTCGCGCAGCTCGTTGTTCACGACGACTTGGCGCGTGGTCATCCACCACAGCGATTTGAACGGATTCCAATCGACCGTCGGCCCGTCCGTGCCGCCGCCGGTCGGAATGCCGAGCGACGTGATGCTGCGCACCGGAATCGATTTCGCGGCGCGCTCCTCGCCCCAAAAGCGCAGCATGTTGTAGCCGAGGCTGACCGGGTGATCCTGCACCGTGGTCGAAAGGCCGAGCCGCTTGATCTTGGCGAGGGATTCCTGGCTCGGCAGGAAAATATGAACGATCGTCCAGCGCAGCTTATCGAGCGGATAGCGCTCCGCCAACTCTTCCATCACCTCGACGGTGTGCGCGATCGCGGCATCGCCGACATTGTGCACCTGGAACTGCCAGCCGCGCGCAGCGGCGTTTTCCAGCATCTGGCGGAATTCGGCGCGCCCGCCCGGCGGCGTCACCAACTTGCCGTAATAGTCGGAATCGTTCTGCTCGCCTTCGACGATGCGATAGCGCTCTTTCAGCGCCGCGCCTTCGATGCCGCCATCGGCCGAATATTTGAAGCCGCCGACGCGCAGCCAATCGTCGCCGAAATCGGGCGCCAGGAATGCCGACAGGTTGAGCACGTCGTCGGCGCCGAAAACACGCTGCAGGATGCGTACCCGCGTCGTCATCCTGCCTTGGCGCCAGAGCTCCATATAGGCGGAAATCTCGTCGAGCGAGAGGCCGGGCTCGAGCGTCGCGGTGATGCCGAATTCGTTGAGCTTGCTCGTTGAAGAGCTTCAGCCCTTTGACGCGATCGTCACGGCTCGGCGGCGGCACGAGGTTGAGCACCATGTTGAACGCTGCCCGCTCGACCAGCACGCCGGTCGGCTCGCCGCTCGCCGGATCGCGCACGATGATGCCGTTGCGCGGGTTCGGCGTGTCCTTGGTGATGCCGGCGAGCTTCAGGCCGAGGCTGTTCACGACCGCGACGTGACCGCCGCGCCGCAGGTAGACCGGATGATCGGGCGTCGCCGCATCGAGCTCTTGCCGCACCGGCAAGCGGCCTTCGGCGAGCTGGTTCTCGTGCCAGCCGCTGCCGCCCATGATCCAATCGCCCTTCTTCACCGTCGCGGCACGCGCGGCGAAGGCCGTTTGCACATCGGCGATCGAGCGCGCCTTGGCGAGCGATACGGCAAGCTCGTTATTGCCGCCATTCATCGTGTGCATATGGCTGTCATGCAGGCCGGGGATGACCGTGCGGCCTTTCAGCTCGACGACCCGCGTCTTCGGTCCGATGAGCGGCTTCATCGCCGCGTCGTCGCCGACCGCAATGATGCGATCGCCGCGGACCGCCAGCGCCGAGACGATGCTGAAGCGATCGTC
This sequence comes from uncultured Alphaproteobacteria bacterium, assembly GCA_963731145.1. Lineage (GTDB taxonomy): Bacteria > Pseudomonadota > Alphaproteobacteria > ATCC43930 > CGMCC-115725 > CAIKMD01. The sequence goes on from CAVSUX010000003.1 coordinate 6,893, forward strand.
GACGGTAAGGATCTTGCCGCCTGTGAGAACGAGATCGGCCTCGATCATGGCGCCGCTCACAGCCCGGCCTCATGCACGATCTTGCCGCCGACCATGGTCATCAGCGCGCGGATGTTTGGCAGCGCATCGTCCGGCACGGTGAGAAAATCGTCCGACAACACGGCGAGATCGGCGTATTTGCGCGGCTCGAGCGAGCCGATGCGGTCTTCCATGAAGGCATTGGCGGCGCTGCCCATGGTGTAGAGCCGTAGCGCGTCCTGCCGCGTCACGGCTTCTTCGGGGCCGAGCACCCGGGTGGTGCCTTGCGCATAGACTTTGCGCGTCGTCATCCACCACATCGATTCGAACGGATTCCAATCGACGACCGGCGCATCGGTGCCGCCGCCGGCCGGGATATTCCTGGCGAGGATGCTGCGCACCGGGATCGAGCGCGCGGCGCGCTCCTCGCCCCAATAGCGCGTCATGTTATGCCCGAGCTTCACCGGATGATCCTGCACGGTCACGTAAAGCCCGAGCCGCTTGATCTTCTCGAGCGACGCTTCGGTCGGCAGGAAGATGTGCATGATCGTCCAGCGCAGATCGCGCAGCGGATATTTCTCGTTCACTTCTTCCATCAGATCGACGATCGCGGTGATCGTCGCATCGCCGACGGCGTGGACCTGCACTTGCCAGCGCCGCTCCGCCGCGGTCAGGAACATCTGCTTCAGCTCGTCGAGCCCGCCCGCCGGCAGGATGAGCTTGCCGACAAAATCCGGATCGTTCTGCTCGCCTTCGACGACGCGATAGCGCTCGCTCATATACGCGGCCTCGATGCCGCCATCGCTCAGGAACTTGAATCCGCCGATGCGCAGATAATCGTCGCCGAAATTCGGCGCCAGCACCGAGGACAGCGCGGCGACGTCTTCCTGGCCGCTCACCTTTTGCAACAGCCGCACACGCGTCGTCATCTCGCCCGAGCGCCACAGTTCCATATAAGCCGCGATCTCGTCGAGCGAGAGACCGGGCTCGAGCGTCGCGGTGATGCCCTTGCTGTTGAGCTTGGCGATGAAGAGCTTCAGCCCTTTGATGCGATCGGCGCGGGTCGGCGCGGGAACATGCTTCGCGACCAGACCGAACGCCGAGCGCTCGATCAGCGCGCCGGTCGGCTCGCCGGTCGCCGGATCGCGGACGATGACGCCGCCGTTCGGATCGGGCATGTCTTTCGTGATGCCGGCGATTTTGAGCGCCGCACTATTGGCGACGGCGACATGACCGCCGCGCCGCAGGAAGACCGGATTGTTCGACGTCACCGCGTCGAGCTCTTGCCGCACCGGCAGCCGGCCTTCGGCGAGTTGGCTTTCGTGCCAGCCGCTGCCGCCGAGGATCCAATCGCCGCTCGGCGTCTCGGCGGCGCGTTTGGCGAAGGCCGCCTGCACATCCTTCATCGATCGCGCCTCAGCAAGCGACACCGCGAGCTCGTCCGACGCGCCGCCCATCGTGTGAATATGGCTGTCATGCAAGCCGGGCACGACGGTGCGGCCGCGCAGCTCGATCACGCGCGTGCGCGAACCGATGAGCGCTTCGACGTCGCTGTCGCTGCCGACGGCAAGGATGTGCTCGCCTTGCACCGCGATCGCTTGCGCGATCGAGAATTGACGATCGACGGTCAATACCTTGCCGCCGCGCAAAACCACATCTGCCGAAACCATCAAAGCCCCGCTTTGCCACGCATCGTCGAGGACGCAGCCGTTTTCGAGAATTCCCCAATTTTGGGGATTCAAGCCATTCTCGCAAGGGCGCGCCGGTTCGACCGGCGAAGCGGCGGCGTGGCTCCGGCTTAGGGGAGCCGCGCCTAGAGCGCGGCGAGCTTCGGCATCACTTCGGTGGCGAAGAGCTTCTGCGAGCGCAACGCGTCTTCGAGCTTCATATTACCGAAGAACATCGCGAAATTCATGTGATTGACGCCGAGCGCCTTGACCTGGCGCTCGAGCTCGGCGCGCACCGTATCGGGCGTGCCGACGATGGTCGTGCCGGCGGCGACCGCGGAATCGTAACCACCGACGATGTGCTGCGTGTAGTTGACGCTGTTCACGTTGCGCTTCAAGAGCCAGGTGATCTTCTCGTGATGCTGCTCATGCGCCGGCTGCGCGATGCGCCGCGCCTCTTCGGCGGTATCGGCGACGACGATCTGGCGATTGACGCCGATCACCACGCCGCCGGGATATTCGGGCTTCGGATGCGCCGGCTTGCTGCCGGCCTTGGCGAAAGCGTCCTTGTAAGCGTCGATATTCTTCTTCGCCGTCTCCATATTGCCGAGCGTGCCGAAATGCAGGCCACGCTCGCCCGCCCAGCGCGAGCCGAATTCGGCCGAGGACGCGTACCAGATCGGCGGATAGGGCTTCTGCAGCGGCTTCAGCTCCATCGGCACTTTCGTATAGGTGAAGAACGGGCCGTTCATGATTGAGCTCGTCGCTGTCAGGCCTTTGAGGATGCATTCGTAAGCGTCGAGGAAGATCTCGCGCGACTGGTCGTGGTTGACCTTGTGGAAATTGAGCTCGAAGGGCGAGACGCCGCGGCCGACGCCGACCTCGAGCCGCCCATGGCTCAGATGATCGAGCATCGCGATTTCTTCGATCAGGCGCAGCGGCGAATAGAGCGGCAGTAGGAACACCAGCGCGCCCAAGCGTATCTTCTTCGTCGCGCGCGCGACCGAGCCGAGATAGACGGCGGGGTTCGGCACCATGTTGAGCGGCGTGCCGTGATGCTCGGCCACCAAGAGGCACGCGAAACCGGCCTCGTCCGCCGCCGCGGCAAATTGCAGCCGCTCGTCGAATTGCTGGACGAGCGGACGGTCGTTCCGGTCGACGTGATCGAACAAGCCGAATTTCATCGGAAATTCCTTATCAGAGACGAAAACTCAATCCTGGATGACAGCGATGCATTCCATCTCGCACAGCATGTCGTCGCTCTTGAGCTGCACGATCGCCGATGTCCGCGCCGGCAACGGCTCGGGCATCAGCTTCACATATTCTTCGTTGAAGGCTTTCCAGTCGCTGGCGTGCTGCAGGAACACCGTGACCTTCACGACATCGGCGAGCGAGGCGCCGGCGGTCTCGAGGATCGCCGAAATATTGCCGATGCAGCGCCGCGCCTGATCGCGGATATCGCCCATCTTGCCGGTCTCGCGGTTGCGTCCGGCCTGGCCCGAGGTGAAGACCATGTTGCCGATGCGGATCGCCTGGTTGAACGGGCCGGTCGGAACCGGCGCGCGCTCGGTGCGGATCGCCTGCTTCTTCATTCGGCTGCTTCCTTATTCTTGCCCGTGCCGGGCTTATGCGCGTTCAGCGCCTCGACCGTCTTGCGCGCGACCTCGTGATCGCCCTCCGGCGACGAGCCGCCGACACCGATCGCGCCGATGCATTCGCCGTTCTCGTAGATCGGCACGCCGCCGGGATTGAGCGTGACGCCGCCGGGAATGATCTCGGTGAGGCTCAGCGGATAGTGCATGCGGTCTTCCCACTGCTCCATCAGCTTGGCGGTCGATTTCTTGAAGGCGGCGGCGAGCCGCGCCTTGCCCATCGCCATGTAAGGGCCGTGCCAGGAATCGGGCTTGCCGCGCGCGACCAGCACCGGATGGCCGGCGGCATCGAGGATCGCGACCGAGACCTCGACGCCTTTTTCGCGACCGATGGATTTCGCGGTCTCGAGAAACTTCATCGCCTTCTCGAAATCCATCATCGCCGCCTCCCGAGCGATCAGCTCATCCGCAAATAGCGATCGGCATTCGCCGACATGCAGATTCTTCATCGCCGGCTCGCCGATGATGTTACCCCATTTGAGAACGTTGTCGACGGAATGCGGCCAATCGCTTTCCGGATGCGGGAAGTCCGAGGCGTACATCAGGCATTTGTCGCCGAGGATGTCGTTCACCGCCTTGGTCATCAGCGGACCTTCATGCGCCTCGATGCAGACGCAGATGCGGCCCTGCTTCGCATATTCGCGTCGGCAGGTATTTGAGCTTCGGAATGACGCCCTTGACGTAGTGCACCTGGCTGTCGAGACGCAGCAGCCAGTTCGGCAGCCAGCCGTGACCGGTCTCGGAATAGCCGACCTTGATGTTGGGATAGCGGTCGAGGATGCCGCCGCAGATCACGTAGGCGAGCGAGCGCTGCGCGCCCCAGGGATGCGCCGCGGTGCGCGCGATCGCCGAATTGCCCCAGATGTCGCGATAGCCGGGGAAGTAGGGCGGCTCGTAGAAGAAGCTGTGATGCATGATCGGCAGATGCAGATCGTTCATCACCGCCCAGAGCGGCTCGAGATCGGGATCGTCGATCGGCATGCCTTCGGGCAGCGACGGCCACACGCAAGAGACCCAGCTCTCGTTGCCGATCTTCTTGAGCTGCTCGACCGCCCAGGGGATGTTCTTGCCCGGCGCGAGGAAGAGACCCTTCAGCCGATTGGTATCGGCGCTGCAGAAGTCGCGCATATAGGTGTGATAGGCGTCGTAGAGACCGGTGGTCATGCCCGGATCGAGCGCGCTCGAGGCCGGCGCCCAGGTGCCGGGGATCAGCACGTTCACATCGACGCCTTCGAGCGTCATGTCTTCGAGACGGCCGGTCGGATTGTCGTGCTGGATGCGCTCGTGGCAGACCTCTTTCGAGATGTTCTCGACGCGGCCTTCGACCGCGCCGGCGCCGCCCTTCTCCGATCTTCTCCGCGCCGGCCTTCTGGCCGGCGATGCGGTTATAGGGGATCGGATTGACCTTGATCGTGTGCCACGGCTCTTTCGGATGACCGCGACCCTCGGGCGATTTCATCTTGCGGACATACGGATCGAGCTCGTTCCAGCGATCCTTGGTCGCCGCGCTCGCATAGCGATGCAGCACTTCGAGCGAGGGCGTGACGTGGCTGTCCACGTCGATGACCCGATAGCCATTACGCATTATTTTTCTCCATCGCTGAAATCGCTGGATTGTGCGCGGATCGTAAGGAGCGCCGCCGCGCGCGGCAAAATGGAATTGCGGATCAAGGCATAGCCGCCGCTTATAACGGTGCTCCGCATGCCGTCATTCACCATGCCTGCAGGCCTGAGCCACGCGGCGATGATCGGCGATGCCGAGCAGCCCGTCCGGCGTGTTGGCGGCAAGCTTGATCGAGCCGAAGCTGATCCAGCCTTCGCGCATCGCCCGCGCCTCGGGCGCGCGCGCCTGAACCGCTTCGCGCAGCGCCGGCGCCATCGTGTCCTCGACGACCAGCTTGCCCTGAAAATCGACCGACCAGCGCGGCGACGCTCGCCGCCGCCGCCGGCATCTTCGCCGCAAGCCAGCACCCGGGCGAGGAATTGCGCCAGGGTGCAGGTCTGGCCGACCGTGCCCGGCGTGCCGACGCTCATCACCAGCTTGCCGTCTTTCATCACAAGGCACGGCGCGAGCGTGTTCGCCGGACGCTTGCCGGGCGCGACGCAATTGTCGCTGCTCGGCGTCGGTGTTGAAACCGGCCATGCGGTTGTTGAGCAGGATGCCGGTGCCATCGAGCACGACGCCCGCGCCGTAAGGCGCCGAGACGCTCTCGATCAGCGACACCGCCATGCCGCCGCGATCGATCACCGTGACGCACGTCGTGCAGCGGTCGCGCGCTTCGGCGGGCTCGGGCTGCGCGGCGCGCGGCGCGTCGCCGCTGACCGCTTCGATCAGCGCGCGGCGAAGCTTGGCTTCGGTCTGCCGCGGATCGGCGATGAGCCGCGCGACAGCGCGATAGGCGCTGCGCCGCGCGTCATAGCCTTGCAGCACGAAATCGGCGCTTTCCGGATCGACGCGATCGATCTTGCCGGCTTCGAGCGCGAGCAATTGCCAGAGCAAGGTCGCGCCGAAGGAATTGGGCGGCATGGTCAGCACGTCATGGCCGTAGAAAGGCGCCGCGATCGGCTCCTGCCACAGCGATCGATGCGCGGCGAAATCCTCGGCGCTGAACAGCCCGCCCGCGGCTTGCGCCGCCTGCACCATGAGCCGCGCAATCTCGCCGCGATAGAAGCCCTCGACGCCATCGCCGGCGATGGCGCGCAACACGGCGGCGAGATCGGGCTGGCGAAAATGCGTATGCTCTTCGAGCGGCTTGCCGCCGGGCAGAAACAGCGCGCGCGCCGCGGCGTTCTTCGCCAGCAGCTCGGCGCGATCCGCGCGTATTCGCCGCAAGCTGGCGATGAACGGGAAAGCCTTCTTCAGCGAGGCGCAACGCCGGCGGCAACAGCGCCGCGAACGACAGCGTGCCGAAGCGGCGGCCAAATCGTCGAGCCCGCGCAGCATGCCGGGCACCGTCGCCGACAGGATGCCGGTGCCGGGAATGCCGTCGGCGAAACGCTCGCGCGTTGCCGCCGCGGGCGCAGCGCCCGTCGCGTTCAGCCCCGCGACCGTGCCGCTCTTCGGCTCGTAGACCAGCGCGTAGAGATCGCCGGCGAGGCTCACCGCGTACGGACAGACCACCGCCAGCACCAGCGCCGCGGCGATCGAGGCATCGACCGCATTGCCGCCCGCACGCAGCACGGTGATCGCGGCCTCGCTGGCGAGGCCATGCCCCGCCGCGACGACGCCGTTCCGGCCGCGCGCGATCTGCGCCGTCACGTGCCGGCGCCCATCACGGCGCTCGACGGCTTGGTCGCGCGCATATAGAATTCCGATTGCGGATCGGCGGCGACCATCGCCTTGATCCGCTCCCAAAGATAGTGGCGCAGATCGACGAATTCCGGCCGCTCGCGCACGTCGTATTCCCAGCGCGGATGCGGCAGGTTCGACGTCGAGCACTTCCGCGACCTGGCCCGGCCGCGGCCGCAGCAGCACGATCTGGTCCGAAAGCATCACCGCTTCGTCGACGCTGTGCGTCACGAAGACGACGATGCCCTTGTGCTGCTGCCAGATCTTCATCAGCTCGATCTGCATGAATTCGCGCGTCTGCGCGTCGAGGCTGGCGAACGGCTCGTCCATCAGCAGGTAGCGCGGCTCGGCGATCAGCGCGCGCGCCAGCGCCGCGCGCTGCTTCATGCCGCCCGAGAGCTCGTTCGGATAGGAATCGGCGAAGCGCCGCAAGCCCGACCATGTCGAGTAGCCGGTCGGCGCGATCGGCGCGTTCTTTCGCGTCGACGCCCGTCGAGCTCGCACGGGAAAGCGACATTGTCGCGGATCGTCCGCCACGGCATCAGGCGGAACGACTGAAAGACGAAGCCCATATGCGGGCCGGGACACGGCGGCTCGCCGCCGACCAGGATCTCGCCGCTATCGGGCGCGATGAGGCCGTTCAGCATGCGCAGCAAGGTCGTCTTGCCGCAGCCCGACGGCCCGACCAGCGAGACGAAGGTGTTGGGCTCGATATCGAGCGAGACTTGCTGGAGCGCCTGGACGCCGACGTCTTCCTTGGCGCGGCGGAACGTCTTGGAGACGTTGCGGATGGCGATCCCGGCCTCGTTCATCGGCCGGTCTCGTCCATGGCTCGGATCGGTGCCGATATCCTTCAGCGCCGCATCGATGAAGCTGGTATCGATCCATTCTTCGGCTCGACCGGGCGCAGATCCTTGAAGTCGGGCAGCTTGTAATCCGTCTCGGTGGTGAATTTCACCGCCGTCGAGATTGAGCCCGCCATTGACGCTCCACTCCTTGCGATAGGCTTCGCCGAGCACCTCGAGATCGGCCGGCTTCACATCGGGCCGCGCCTTCTCCATCGCCGTCGACCCAGATTTTCGGATCCTTGGCGAAATCGCGCGAGGCGAGGATGACGCCGCGCACGACGCCGGCGACCTGCTTCGCCTTGCTCTTGGCGATCGTCTTCGGTGACGACGTTGAGCTTCGAGACGAAAGGCGCGGCTTTATAAAAGCTCGCCTGATCGACCATCTCTCGCGACACTGCTCTTGTCGGGCATCGAGAGCCAGACGCCGATCGAGATCGTCGTCGCGTCGATCTGCCCCGCGGCAAGCGCTTGCGCGCGCACCGGCGGCTGGCCGACCGCCAGATATCGCAAGCTGTCGACATCGACGCCGAGCTTCGCCAGCACGACGCGGCTCAGCGCGTAATCGGCGCTGCCGACGCGCGCGACGCCGAACACCTTGCCGTTCAGATCCTTCACCGCGGCGATGGTTTTCTTGCCGGCGATCATGAACGGCAGCGCCTTGTCGGGCGAGACCACGCCTTTCAGCTTCATCTGATCGCGGCCGACGAGCTGCAGCGCCGTGTCGAGCGCGATATTCGCCATGTCGCCCTGGCCCGAGCGCAAGGCCGCGACCGCCGACGGCGTCTGCTGCACGCGCACCAGCTCGACGTCGACGCCGGCGCGTTTGTAGTAGCCGAGGCCGATCGCGAGATCGGACGACGGAATTCGGTACCAGCGGCGTCTCGGTCTCGGTGACGATGAGCTTGAAGGGCTCGGCCCGCGCGGCCGGAAGTGTCAGCGCCACCGCGGTCAGCGCACCGAGCAAAACCAAAAACAACATGTTTCACGCTGCAGCTCCCGTGAGATCCCAGAATGCGACCGGACACGTGCCGACGCCTTTGACCGGCTTGTGATCGATGAATGTCGGCTTGCGCTCCTCGACGACGCCGAGGCAGGTGACGTAGTTGAGGAATTCCGAGGTCGAATTGCCTTCCTCGATGAGGCGCGGCACCGTCAGCGTCTTCAGGATTTCGTCGCGATTGCCGGCGCGCATCTGATCGAGGATCCAGCGCTGCAGATCGAAATTGTAATTGCCCATCTTCGGGCCGCCGACCTCGACGGTGAGGTTGAACGAGCCGATCACGGCGACGCGCTCATCGCCGGGCCATGCCTCCAGCGTGCGGCGCAGGAACTGGCCGAGCTCGTACCAGTGATGGTTCGGCGGAATCGGATAGCCGAAGGCGTTGGTCATGATCGGCACGAACGGCAGATCCTCTTCCGGCCGCACGAACGAAAGCGGCACGGTGAAGGCATGATCGATCTTGAAATCGTGCACCTGCGAGAATTGCACGCCTTCCTCGATCCCGCGGCGGAGCAGGAATTGCGCCAAGTCCTGATGCACCTTGGCGCGATAGCGCGGCAGATGCATCACATCGGTCTCGTACCAGAACGGGCCTTCGGCGACCGGCCCGGTGCCGATCGCGAACGTCGGCAGATTGTCGAAGAAGAAATTGTCGAGATGGTCGTTGGCGATGCCGACGATGAGGCTCGGCTTGGTCGCGGCGAGCAGCTCGCGCACCTTGGCGAAGGTCGCGTAGAGCACCTCCATGTCCTTCGGATCGGCCTGATCGCGATTCCAGAAGATGCGCGGATTGTGGGTCGAGGCGATCACCGAGACGATCTGGGCCATGGGGTTCTCTTCAAGCGGTGCTCAGATGGAATCGCCGCGATAGCGCCACCGCTCCATGCGGCGCTCCAGCAGCTTCAAGGATTGCATGATGAGGACGCCGATCACCGCAAGCACGCAGACGACGACGAAATAGGGCGCCATGCGGAAGCTGTTGCCGTAGACCGACAGCAGCCCGCCCAGGCCGTTGACGGCGGTATAGAGCTCGGCGACGACGGTGTTGATGAGCGCGAGCGAGGCGCCGACGCGCAGGCCCGCGGTGATGTAGGGCAGCGCGCCGGGCAGCATGATCTTCCGGAAGATCTGCGCGTCGCTGGCGCCGGCCGAGCGCGCCATCTCGATCAGCTCGCCATCGCGAATTGAGCACGCCGTAATAGGTGTTGATGAGGATCGGCATCACCGCGCCGAGGAAGACGATGAAGACCTTGGCCTCGAAGCCGAGGCCGAGGAACACGATCACCAGCGGGATGAAAGCGACGCGCGGCATCGCCGAGAGCGCGTTGACATAGCCCTCGATCGTCGCGCCGAAGAGGCGGATGCCGCCCATCAGCAAGCCGAACGGAATGGCGAACGCGGCCGAGAGCAGGAAGCCGGAGAGGAACACGCCGAGACTGTCGATCGTGGCGCGCGGCACGGTGCCGTCGCCGATGACCTGGATCGAAGCGACCGCGGTTTGCCACGGCGTCGGGAAGAAATTCTGACCGACCAGCACCGCGACGAGCCACCACGCGACGAGGATCAGCACGAAGACCAGCAGCCGCCAGACATTGACGTTCACGTGCGAGAGACGCGGGCCGATTCGCGGCCGGCGCTGCGTGACGGAGCGGAGCTGTTCGCCCTGTGCTGCCATCAAATCGCTGCCATCAGCTTGCTGCCATCAATCCGTCGTCCTCACACCAGCACCATCACGCCGATGCCGGCCCGGCATTTTGCGGATGGGTATCGCGCGGATGGTAGTAGTCGTAGAATTTGTTCGGCACGTTTTTGATCTTCGGCACGACGTTCTCGAGATACCACTCGCGCGGATTGAGCACCGCCGAGAGGTGGAACAACAGCACCGGGTGGACATGGAGCGCCCAAAGCGCGGGGAAATCGCGCTCGCTCAGAGCACGGCGCTCCTCGCCGGTGAGGGTGAAATGGTCGAGCACAGCATAATCGGCGCGGCGGAACGCTTCGGTGCGCTCGCGATCGGTGTAGATATGGTGGATGGCGCGATTGAGCTCGTAATCCGACATATCGCCGCCCCTATTCCCGTTGCGGCCACCGCCGCTTGCTGCTTGGTGATTATGTTGCCTCAGCCGCGGGAATTTAGGAATATTTCGAGATATGCCCATAGGCTGCCCCTATGATCCGTTTGCCTGCCGCACGGGCAGCCTGCCACCGGCCTGACCAGCATGAATGATCGCCAGTTGCGTTACGCGCATGCGATTTGGAACGAGCGCAGCTTCAGCCGCGCCGCCGCCAAGATGGGCGTGTCGCAGCCCTCGCTCTCCGAACAGATCAGGCTGCTCGAGGAAGAGCTCGGCTTCAGCCTCTTCTATCGCAACAGCCGCGGCGTCGAGCCGAGCGCCAACGGCCTCGCTTTTCTCGAAACCGCCGCCGGCATCGTCAGCGGCATGTCGGCGTTGAAGGAGCTGGCGCGCGAACTCAAGGGCAAGCCGGGCGCGACGGTGCGCATCGGCGTCAATTCCGGCCTCGCGCAAGCGATCCTGCCGCGGGTCGCGCGCACCCTCGCCACCAGCAACGTCAAGACGCGCTGGGAGCTGGTGACGGCGACCACGCGGCGCGTGCTGCGTCTCGTTCATCAAGAGCGGCTCGATCTCGGCATCGTCTTCGAAGGCGAGGTCAAGCCGGTCTCCGACAAGCTGCTCCGCGCCAATCTCGCCGAGACCGAGATCGCGCTGCTGACGGCGCCGACGCATCCGCTGGCGCGGCGGCGCGAGCCGCTGCCGCTTGCCGAATTCGCCCGTCTGCCGCTGCTCGTCAATGAACCGCGCATCGGCTACAGCCGGATCATGCTCGACCGCCTCGGCGAGCGCGGCGTCGCCACCGAGATCGTCGGCGATTGCGACGATCTCGAATCGCTCAAATACATGGTCATGGCCGGCGCCGGTGTGGCGCTCGCCCCGCGCATCATCGCCGAGGACGAGGTGACACGCGGCACGCTACGCGCCGTTCCCCTCGAGGGCCGGCCGCGCGTCGCGATCCAACTCGTCTGGCGGCCCGAGCCGCTGGCGCCGCGCATCGAGCGGGTGCGCGCGCTGCTGGCGAAAGAGCTTGGATAGCGCGCGTACGCGTAACTCGGGGTCGCTGAGCGTTGCTCGAGACAGGCTTGGAGCTAGGGATTGGCAAAGTCACAGCACGGTATCAAAGTGAGCTGGCAGCTTCTGTCTTAAGCGCTGTTCCAGCGAACCCGGGAGGTCGACTATGTATAACGGCATCAAGGTTCTCGACATCCATGGCCACTATTCTGCGCCCGCGACGAATGGCGGTGCGGCTGTCGCGCTGATGCTGGCCAGCAACACACCGCTGAAAGACGATCCGCGCAAGGATATACCGCGTTTCGGCATGAGCGAGCAGGCCTGGGCAAATGCGCTGAAGCGCCATCTGGAGATGATGGACGACCACAATATCGATGCGCAGCTCATCGGCCCGCGCCCATTTCTCATGCTCGGCTGGATGCAGAAGCATCTCCTGGATAGCTGGTGCCGCTTCATCAATCACATGATCGCGCGGCAATGCACGGCTCATCCGACGCGGTTCTCGGGCGCTGCCTGCCTGCCGCAGAATCCGCAGGCGGACGATTTGAGCCATTGCTTGCCGGAGCTGGAATATTGCCACCGCGAGCTCGGCTTCACCGGCTGCTATCTGACCCCCGATCCCGCCGGCGACCGCTCCTCGCCGGGCATGGACGACAAATATTGGGACCCGGTCTACGCCTATTGCGAAAAACATCAGCTGCCGATCATCGTGCACGGCACCAACTGCACCGATCCGCGGCTCAAGACCATTCCGCACAATTACCAGATCGGCTTCGTGTGGGAGCAGTATCTCGCGACCCAGCTTCTCTCGCACGGTGATGTGTTCAAGCGCTTTCCTGGCCTCAAAGTCGTGGTCTGTCATTGCGGCGGTTCGCTCGACCGCTTCATCAAGAGCGACCATCACCTGGCGCAGAAGGATTTGAGCAAAAATCTGTTCTTCGATACCTGCGCGCTCGATCTCGATTATCTCGAGGCGGCGATCAAGCAGCGCACGCCGAAGCGCATCCTCTTCGGCACCGAGACGCCGGGTTCCGGCGGCGCGATCCGGCCCGAGACGGGCCGGCCCGGCGATGACCTCGTCCCCATTATCGGCAAGATGAGCTTCCTCAACGAGGACCAGAAGGTCGACATCTTCCATAACAACTGCAAAGCCGTCGCGCCGGCATTCGCCAAGCTGGGCTAGCATGGCGTGATAGATCGGCGCGCTGTAACTTGATTGCGAAGCCGCGGTTCACAACAGATTCTGCGGATGAGCCAACTATTTCTTGCCAGCCTCGGCGCGCATAGTTATGTCCTGAAATGCTGGCCGCGCCTGGGCTTGTCTGCCGGGCTTCCAGCTAAGCAAGCGAGGGAGGGCAAGGCATGCACAAGATCGAGATTCCGCAATACATCATCGATCGCGTGATCAAAGCACGCGGCAAACTGCATGCGTTCGAGCGCCTGACCGGACCGTCGACCGCGCTGCTCGTGGTCGATCTGCAGAATGCCTTTATGGTGCCGCCCTATTCGACCGAGGTGCCGTTTGCGCGCGAGATCGTGCCGAATGTGAATCGGCTCGCGGCCGCGACGCGCGCCGCCGGCGGCTGCGTCGTCTGGATCCAGATGACGCAAACGGAAGAAGACAAAAAAAGCTGGAGCGTGCTGTACGACAACGTGCACGTCTCGAAAGCGCTTAACAAGACGGAAACACTGGCACGCCTCGGCCGCGGCACACACGGCCACGCGCTTTACGACCTGCTCGACGTGCAGTCCGGCGACTTGAAGGTCGAGAAGCGCCGCTACAGCGCTTTCATCCAAGGGTCGAGCGAGCTCGACGCGATTTTGCGGGCGCGCGGCATCGACACGGTGCTGATCACCGGCACGAGCACCAATACGTGCTGCGAATCGACCGCCCGCGACGCCATGATGATCAACTACAAGACCGTAATGATCTCGGACGGGAACGCCGGCATGACCGATGAAGAGCACAACGCGTCGCTCGGCAATGTTCTCCGCATCTTCGGCGACGTCATGATGACGGATGAGACGATCGCCCTGCTTCAGCCGGCGGCGAAAGCAAGCGCCGCGGAATAAAGGGTGCGGATCGGCGCCTGCCGCGTATTTCCGGGGGCGCGAAGGGAAAGAATGACATGTCGGACGCTGCGAAAACCATCCCGATGAGCGCCGGACAGGGGAGGCGCATCGATATCCATTATCACGTCGCCCCGCCGGTTTGGATCGAAGCGATGAACCGGCGCAATCTCATGGCGCAGCAATGGGACGGTTGGAGCGTCGCGAAAGCGATCGAGGACATGGACCGCGACGGCGTCGCCCGCTCGATGGTCTCGATCACATTGCCCGGCGTATGGTTCGGCGACGCGGCCGAGGCGCGCGCGCTCGCGCGCGCGTGCAACGACTATATGGCAAAGCTGCGCGCCGACCATCCGGGCCGCTTTGGCATCTTCGCCGCGGTGCCGATGCCCGATATCGACAACACGCTCGCCGAAATCGCCTACGCGCTTGATGAGCTGAAAGCGGACGGCATCGGGTTTCTGACGAGCTATCGCGACAAGTGGTTCGGCGACCCTGCTTTCACGCCGATCATGGACGAGCTCGATCGCCGGGGCGCGATCGCCTACATCCACCCGACCGTCGCCGATTGTTGTCGCGGCCTCACGCCGAACGTGCACCCGATGCTGATCGAGTATGGCGCCGATACGACGCGCGCCATCGCGCAAACCGTGTTCAGCGGCGAGGCGCACCGACACCCCCATCTGCGGCTGATCTTCTCGCACGGCGGCGGCGCCATGCCCTTCGTCTACCAGCGCTTCATCTCGCACGCGCGGCATCCGGGAACACCGCCCGACGCGCTCGCCGCGCTCCGGCGCTTCTATTACGACACGGCGGCGGCGGCGATCGCGCCGCCGATGCTCGCACTGCGCCAGGTGGTGCCGGTATCGCAGATCCTCTTCGGCACGGACTATCCCTACGGCCCGGCCGGCGCCGTGGCCCGGCAGCTCCGCGAATCAGGCGTGTTCGATGCGGCGGAGATCGCCGCCATCGAGTATGGCAACGCCGAAACGCTCCTTGCCGGTGCCGGCGCGCGCAGGGGCTAGCGTCCGGCCGCGTTCGCGGGATTCTTGGGAAGATAGGCTTCGGTATAGAGCTTCGACATGTCGGGCTCGCTGTCGAGGATCTTCAGCTCGACGAAAGAATGCCGGAGGCTTGCGATCGAATCCTGATTGAAGCGGCAGTCCTTGTTCCACATGGCTTTCACGAGATCGTATTCCTGCGCCATGATCTCTTGCGGAAAGCCGGTGATCTTGGTCCAGAGCTCGAATCGTCCCCTCTTTGTGCGTCATGATGAATTGGTCCGTCTCGATCCACGCCGCGATAAAGGCTCGAACGGCGTCGGGATCGGATTGGATCAAATGGCTGGACGCATAGACTCCGCCAATATCGATGTTGGTGAAGCTCGAGACCAGCGCAAGAATACGCGCGACCTTTTCCTTTTCCTCAATCAAGAACGAGGTCGTCCCCTCGACACTCGCGTCGATTTGATGCGTGCGAAACGCGGCGGCCGATTGCGCGGGACCGGCGCCGACCTTGACGCGCGTGATCCCGCCGGGTTCCCACCCCTGGGTCCGTTCCAGCTCTTGCACCACCCAGTCGGTCAAGCCGGCGCCCGAGATGCCGATCTTCTTGCCTTTGAGCTCGGCGAGAGACCTGACCGGCGAATCATAGGGCACGCCGATGCTCATCATCGGCAAGGCCGTCGTGCTCTGGCACACCGCGGTCATGGGCGCACCCTTGACGATGAAGGCCATCATGGTGCCGTCGGCGAGCGCGATGTCGAGGCTGCCAGCCGTCATCGCCTGGACCAACGGCGCCGTGCCGCGGAAATTGAGGATTTTCAGGTCGAGCCCGTGCTGTTTGAAGAAGCCGAGCTCATTGCCGACATCGACCACGATGAGGTTGTCGGAAGTCGGCGCCGCCTTGCCGACCGTCAGCGCGGTGTCGGCCACGGCCGGCCCCGCGGCCAGTCCCGCGCCCACCACGAGTGCCGCCAAGCCCGCCCAAAGGTGGCCGTGCGATCTGTCCGCGTTCACGATGGTCCCTCTTCATTGACGCCGCCGGCCGCTTAGTCGCGATGCAACGGCATGCATACCGCCTTCATCCTACGCTCCCTTCCGGACTCGTGCCAAGCGTCGCCGCACCGGACGCACTCGGTGAATGGGCCTTCGATTTCGGTCATGCTTTGCAGAGACGCGCCCCTATGATAGCCTCGGGGAATAAAGAAGAACGTTATCGTGGGAGAATGCGTAGATGTCGTGTTGGCGCGAAGACGTGCGCGTGGCAATGCCTCGCTTTCGCTTATCCATTGCGCCCATTGTTCGACATCGTCGCGATCCTGCGTTGATGCGGCGTGGCGTCATGTTCAAAAGCTGCCTGGCCAGCGTTTTCTTCGCCATCGCCGCGGTCGTCACTTTCCCCGCCTACGCTGCCGACGACATCGCCAGCCGTGTACAGGTATGCGCCGGCTGCCATGGGCAAGACGGCAAATCAGCGACGCCCGCCACACCGATCATCTGGGGGCAACAGGGCAATTATCTTTATAAGGAACTGCACGACTACCACAGCGGTGCCCGCGGCAATGAGACGATGGCGTCCATTGCCCAATCCTTCAGCCTCGCGGATCTCCGTTCGATAGCGGATTATTTCGCTGCCAAGACCTGGCCGACGGCGGCCGCGAAAGCGGCCGCGACGCCGCCGCCTCAGGGCACCGCCATGTGCAAGGCGTGTCATGGGCAGAATTTCGAGGGAGGCGCGCCGGCGGCGCGGTTGGCAGGTCTCGACTATACGTACCTGATCAGCGCCATGAACGGTTTTGCCGACGGAACGCGGACCAACAACCTCGATATGCCGGGATTCATGCAGGCGCTGACAAAGAGCCAGCGTGAGGCGATCGCGCGCTACCTGTCCGCACTTTGATGTCTGTTATCGTCAGGAGGCTGCCCGCGGGCAGAGCAAACCGATCTCGAGGGAGCGAGCAATGAAATCGATGCTCAGTTTTGGCATGGCGGCCGCGCTAGCGGTCGGGCTGTCCCAGATCACGCCATCCACCGCCGACGCCGCCAACGGGATGCCGCCCGCCATTGCCGGTCATGTGACCTCCGCCGATGGCGCCATGGAGGGCGTCGTCGTCACCGCGCGCGCGGCCGGTCCGGAGGGCGCCGGCGATTGTTCGGCAAAGGCTCCCGAACCCGCCCCGGGAACCCCGCCATTGGCGTGCACGCTGCCTCGGTCGGTCGTCTCGGTGAGCGTGACCTCCGATGCCAGGGGCGATTTCCATTTCCCGGCGGCGCGGCTCTCTCCCGGTCATTACACGCTCGCCATCCGCGCCGTCGGTTATGTTCTCGCCGCGTCGACGGGAGCCCAGGTGGCCCCGGGCAAGACCGCCGATGTGGATTTGAAGCTTGAGCCGACGAAGAATCTTGCCGGCCAGCTTACGGATGCCGAGTGGATGATGAGCATGCCCGGCACGAACGAACAGAAAGCCCCGCTGCTCAACTGCACCGGCTGCCATACGCTCGAGCGGGTCGCGCTGTCGACCCATAATTCGGATGAATTCATGCAGGTGATGCACCGCATGGCGGGCTATGGGCCCGTCAGTCAGCCGATCAAGCCACAGAAGATGCTGGACGAATCGCGCGCCGGTACACCGCAGCAGTTTCTCAAGCCGGCGCAATATTTGGCGACCGTCAATTTGAGTACGTCGGACACCTGGGCTTATCAGCTCAAGACGCTGCCGCGCCCGAGCGGCGATTCCACCAAGGTCGTCGTAACCGAGTACTCGTTGCCGGGGCAGACCATCGAGCCGCACGACGTCGTCCGCGATAAGGACGGCAACATCTGGTATTCGGATTTCGGCCAGAGTTTCCTCGGCAAGCTCAATCCGAAGACGCTCAAGCTCACCCAATATCCGGTCAAGAAATTCAAAGCGAATGCCCCGGTGGGCCAGCTCAGCCTGCAATTCGACAAGCGGGGTCTGCTCTGGTTCGACATGATGTACCAAGCCGCCCTCGGCACGATCGACCCGAAGACCGGCGCGATCAAATATTATCCGGTGCCGGCGAAGTGGAACGATGACCGCGTGCAGCTGAATTTCGTCGGCGATCGCCATGACGTCGACGGCAAGGTATGGACGAAGGATGTCGGCACCCAATACATCTATCGGCTCGACCTCGCGAGCGGCAATTGGGAGCGGTTCCATCCGACCGACGAGCTGCCGGACGCCGCCAATCATCATTACGGCATCTATCAGGTCATCTCCGACGCCCAGAACAATCTGTGGATGGCCGAGTTCAGCACCGGCTATCTCGGTGAGATCGACGCGAAGACGCTCAAGGTGACCTGGTATAAGCCGCCGACGGCGAATTCACGCTTGCGCCGCATGGGTATCGCGGCGAACGGTGACATCGTCGTGACCGAATACCAGGGCAACCAGGTTGCGGTGTTCGATCCGAAAACACGTCAATTCACGGAATATCAGTTGCCCGCTTACACCTTTCCGTACCGCGCCGAAATCGACAAGAACGGCGACATCTGGGCTTCCACGATGAGCACCGACCGCGTCGTACGGTCCGATCCAAAGACCGGGCAGACCGACCAGTATCTGATGCCGTCGGACACCAACATGCGCACGATCTTTATCGACAACACGACGACGCCGATCAGCGCCTGGGTCGGCAGCAACCACGATCACGCATTGGTGCACGTCGAGCCGCTCGATTGAGGGCCTCGGGACGAGACCTGGCGGCGCAAGAAGTCGATCTCGCAGCCAGGTCCGCTTCGGGTCCAAAGGCAGAAGTTCAATCCGCCCTAATCCGCGGTCCGGTCCGCACACGAAACCCGGCATCAAGCGTTTGAGTAGACGCCCGGACGTTACATCGCAACCGTAGAGCATCGCGCCCGATCTCAATGTATAATTGAGCGACGCGATTTGATACGGGAGGGATGCCGTGGCCGAGCAACCGACGAAACCGCGCTTGCGGCTCGATTCATACGGCAATTGGATTAGCGGCGAAGGCGTGCCGATCGCCGAGGATTACGCACTCGATCTGTTCGCGGTCGAGACCAAGCCCTGGGCGCGCTTCGGGATGAAGGGCGCAGCCTGTCACCTCAAGGGTCGCGGCGATTTCGTCAGTATGTTCCTCTACGAGCTGCCGCCGGGCACATCCTCAACCCCAGTCAAGCACCTCTACGAGGAGGTCACCTACATCCTCGAAGGGACCGGGAGCACGCAGCTCGAATTCCCCGACGGCGCCAAGCGCAGCTTCGAATGGGGGCCGCGCAGCCTTTTCGCGATCCCGCTCAACGCGAAACATCGCCATTTCAACGGCAGCGGGCAGAAGCGCACCCTGATGGTCTCGACCGTCAACATGCCCCTGATCATGAATATCTTTCACAACGAAGCTTTCATCTTCGACACCGAAGCGCCTTTCGCCGATCGCATCGGCAAGGACGAGTACTACACCGGCGAAGGCGATCTGCTGCTGGTGCGCCAGGGCAGCCATATGTGGGAGACGAATTTCGTTCCCGATCTCGAGCATCTCGAGCTGCAATCCTATGAGGCGCGCGGCGCCGGCGGCGCGAATATCAAGCTCATCCTCGCCGACAGCTCGATGCACGCGCATATCTCGGAGATGCCGCCCGGCACCTATAAGAAGGCGCATCGCCACAGCGCCGGCACGCATGTGATGTTCCTTGTCGGGACCGGCTATTCGCTCGCCTGGTTCGAGGGCGATAAGGATTATCGCCGAATCGATTGGCGGCATGGCATCGTCTATCCGCCGGCCGAGCAGCAGATCCATCAGCATTTCAACACCTGCGACCGCGCGGCGCGCTATCTCGCCACCGGCATCGGCGGCATCCGCTATCCGATGACCTCGGCGGCGCGGCGCACCGGCGGCGATCCCGACAGCGAGAAGCTCGGCGCCACCGCGCGCAGCATCAAGGATGGCGGCGACCAGATCGAATACGGGGATCAGGATCCGCGCATCCATCCGGAGTGGCTGGCGGAAATGAAAAAGAACGGCGGCACGGTCGATCCGCTGATGGATCGCTGGTTTCCGGAGAAATCGGCGGCGGAATGATGCGCCGCGCGCTCGCCCCCAGCCTTCCCGCGCTGTTTCTCGCCCTGACGCTTGGCGCGACGAGCGCCCGGGCCGGCGATCCGGTTCGCATCGGCTATGTCGGCACGTCGCTCGCCAGCGTTGCGATCGTCGTCGCCGACGCCAAAGGCTTCTTCGCCGCGCAAGGGCTCGACGCCAAGCTCATGCCGTTCCAATCATCGCAGCCGATCGCACTGGCACTCGGCAGCGGCGACACCGATTTCGGCGTGACCGGCCTCTCCGAGCCGTTCTTCGTCATCGGCCATCAAGGTAAGCTCAAGATCATCGCCGGCGACACGGTCGAGCATAAGGGCTTTCGCGGCCTCGGCTTTGTCGCCTCCAACCGGGCCTATGCGGCGGGACTGACAAGCCCCGCCAAGCTCGGCGGGCATTCGGTCGGCATAACGCAGCCAGGCTCGCCGCTCGAATACTCGATGGCCCTGGTGCTCGACAAATACGGCATCGATCTCAAGAGCGGTGCGCGTGATGGGGCTGCAATCGAATTCCAACGTCGCCTCGGCGCTGACCGGCAACCAGGTCGATGCCGCGATCATGAGCTCGGCCAATCTCTATGCCATCGTCAATAACGGCGGCGCCAAGCTGATCGGCTGGCTCGACGAGGAAGTGCATGGCGCCGATGTCAGCGGCACCGTGACCTCGACGAGATTCGCCAATGAACGGCCGGAGACGGTGCGCCGCTTTCTCGCCGCCTTCCGTCAAGGCGCGCAGGCCTGGGATGCGGCTTTCCTCGATGCGCAGGGCAACCGTGCCGACCAGGCCAATGCGGGCGAGATGATCGCGCTGGTCGCAAAAGGCCTCGGCCAACCGGAAGTAGTGGTCCGGCGCGGCCTTAGTTACGTCGATCCGGAAGCGCGAATCCCCGTCGCCGATCTCCAGCGCATGCTCGATTGGTACGAAGCGAGAGGCCTACAGAAATTCCACGCCGACGCGACGGCGCTGATCGATATGCGCTACGCGAAACTGGCCGGCCAGCCGTAAGGGCCAGCCGGCCCGTTCAACTCGATCGCTAGATCGTCGGTCCTCGACGCCAGCCACCCGCGAGCAGGCTGACGACGAGAAGGACCAGGAAGACAAAGAACAGGATCTTCGCGATACCGGCCGCGGCGCCCGCGACACCGAAGAAGCCGAAGAATCCCGCAATGATCGCAATGATGAAGAAGACCAAAGCCCAGTAAAGCATTTGTTACTCCTCGTGCTTTGTCTTTGAACGAGATTGCATGCGCGAGGTTCCGGCCGTGGCACGACCGGTAGCTTGTGCTTGGCTATTTCTGCGCCAATTTGGCGAATGCTTTTTTCACCAACGATGAGCGACAATCGCCTCGTCGGGGGAAATCATGGAATCAGTCTGATCGACGAATTACGTCGTCGCCGCACGCCGTCTGCTCGGGCTTCGCGCCGGGCTTTGCGCCTTCGCGGTTGCGGTTTACGGCTATCTCTTGGGTTCGATCCTGAGCCGCGGCGCGGCTATGGAAGAACTCGCCAAGCTGGCACTGCTCGGCGCGCGTCACCATCGGCGCGGCGACTTTCGCCATGCGCTCGGCCGAGGTCTATGCCGAGCGGCAGCGCAAGAAAAAGCTCGACGCTCTCTACGGGCGGGATTCGTCTTCGTAACGCGCGGATTGCCGCCAGACGCGGAATGTCGCGTACGCGGGGTTCGGACGCCTGTCTCAGGGCTCAGGGCGTGCCGAGCGTGCCCAGCGCGTCGAAGAACATGATGCAGCAGCATCAGCCCGAGCGACGCGATCGCGATACCGCGACTCGGGTTCGGCAATCAGGCTGGCGCGCGCTCGAAAGCTCAGCGTCCTTCGCATGGATCGGCTCTGCTTCTCTTCAAGAGAAGCTTTGCCTGCCAAAGTTTAATCTGCGGCTAATAACAGCAACTTGCGCGGCCGCCGGGCGTTATCCGATATCTCCGGAGGAAACAAATCATGTCCCGTGTCTTTGTCTTGCACTGGGCGGGCTTTGCCTGCTTTTGAGCGGCTGTGTCTACTACCCGCCCTATGGTTATGCCCCGCCGCGCTATCCCTATGCGCCACCGCCAGCCTATGCCTATCCGGCGCCGCCGCCCGCTTACCCCTACGCCGCTCCCGGCCAGCCCTATGCACCGCAGCCTTATGCCCCGGGCATGCCACAAACCCTCGGGCCCATCGGCGACACCGCCGGCGCGACCGGCAACTAGCCGAATTCCGGGCAACACCTAAAGGAAACGGCGCGGGAAGCCTTCCCGCGCCGTTTCCGTTCTGCCGGTTGGAAAGAGCGATCAGCCGTTCGAATTCGCCTCGGCGCCGGCTTCCCATTCGCGGAGCGCTTTCGAGAGCGCGGCGGTGGTCGGCGGGCCGGGATCACGGCGGCGGCGGGGCCCCAGATAAATGTCGGGGCACGGCGCTTCGACGATCGTATCGATATGCAAATCGGAAACTTGACCAATATTAATGATCACCGAAGTCCCTCTTGCAGGTCCAAGACTGAGATGGCCATGAAGTAGCGCCATAAGGCGCCAAGCGCTACTTCGTTTTGCCAGAATTATCGGCTTGCTGCGCGACTATAGCGCCGGCCGACCTCTCGATTTCTCCCTGCGAAGTGTCAAATCAGGGCTGCGCCGCCGGTCCCGCTTGCGCCGCCCGGCGACCTCGGCACAAACTAAACGGAAGTCGATCAGGAATGACCGGTAAGCATGGTTAACGCCGGTCGCCAGAGGGAGGAGTTTCATCATGGATAGCAGCGGTGGCAGCAACGGCTTGGGTTTTTCCGGCTATCGCCACACCGAGACCGGCAAGCCCGATCTGTTCCTGACCCAAGTCGGGCCGGGCACGCCGGGCGGCGAATATCACCGCCGCTTCTGGCAGGCCGCCGCCTGGGAACATGAGATCAAGGACCTGCCCTTCGTGCAGCGCGTGCTCGGCGAGGACCTCGTCCTCTTCCGCGACAAGAGCGGGCGCTACGGCTGCGTGCACAAGCATTGTTGCCATCGCAACACCTCGCTCGAATTCGGCCAGATCGAGGAGCGCGGCATTCGCTGCTGCTATCACGGCCGGCTCTACGATATCGACGGCACGATCCTCGAAGCGCCGGGCGAGCCGCTCGACGTTCTGCAGCGCCAGGTCGCGCAGCCCGCTTATCCGACGCATGTCTTCTGCGGCATGGTCTTCGTCTATATGGGGCCGATCGATCAGAAGCCGCCGTTTCCCAATTACGATCGCTTCAACGTGCCCGGCATCCGCATGGAAGCCGGCGACCGTCTGCCCTGGACCTGCAATTGGCTGCAGCTCAAAGAGAATGTGATGGACCCGGTGCATACGGCGACGCTGCACGTCCTGCCGGGCCAGCCCAATCCCTTCGGCGACGGCTTCGGCGTCATTCCCGAGATCGAATGGTCGGAGACGCCGGTCGGCTGCATCTATGTCGCGGTGCGCCGCGTCGGCGAGAATATCTGGGCGCGCTCGACCGACGCGCTGATGCCGAACATCCACAGCATCACCACCGTCTTCGAGAACGGCCGGCGGCGCAAGGAAGCGGCGCCGCCGTGGCTCACGCTGTGGACGACGCCGGTCGATGACGAGAATTGCATCAACTTCACCTTCTTCCATCTGCGCGAGGACGAGACGCGCGAGAAGCGCATCGCCGAGCCAGTTCAACAATTTCGGCCAGAGCCCGAATCGTCCCTACGAAGAGCGCCAGCGCGTGCCGGGCGATTACGACGCGATGACCAGCCAGGGCCCGACCACGCCGCACAGCAAGGAGCATCTCGGCGTCGGCGATACCGGCGTCGCGCTGTTCCGGCGGCTGCTGCGCCGCGGCATCGAAGCGACGCAACGCGGCGAGAAGCTGCCCTTCCTTTACGATTTCGACGGCAAGCCGACACCGACCTACGGCAACGATCGCATCGTGCCGCTGTCAGCCGTCAACGGCGATCCCGACGACAAGCGCGTGCTGCGCCAATATGCGCGGCAGATCGTGAAAGACTATCTCGAGAAACCGCCGCTGCGCACGCTGAGCTGAGCCAACGCTCCGTATCGAATCCGTCTCGGGCGCACGATTGGGCTTGAGGCTGGTATTGGCAAAATCGAGCATGAGGCGCGAGAGCTTTTGTGCCGCCTCGGCATAGTCGGTGCCGGTCTTCGTCGCGAACTCGCTCTGGCATTGCATCAGCTCGGACGCGTCGTGGCAGGCGGCGAGCTTTTCCCACATCGCCGCCTCTTCCTTGAGGCGCGATTGCATGAACTGCGCCATCTCTTGCGACAGTTTCGACATGTTGCGTGCCCAGGATCTCGAAGGCATTGCGATTGTAGGTGAAGATCGAATCGAAGGGCGCGCTGGCCTCGGCCGACGCGTTTTTCGGTTTGTCTGCAGGCATGGCGCTGTTTCCTTCCTCGCAGCGAGCAAGCGAACGAATCCGATTCTACGTCAATTCCGCACCGAGTAAAAAGGGGCTTGTTCGGTCGGCGTTCCAAACAAGCGGCGATTTCCGTTACAATCTCGCATAAATCGGGTGCTCACGGGGAGGATCGCGGGTTGACGAGCGGCGCTTTCGCGCAGCAGGCGGAGATATCATCCCGCTTTGCGCAATTCATTCCTCGCATCGATCTCGCCAGATGCATGATCGTGCTGGCGCTGCTGCCGGCGCTGATCATCGTCGCGCTGGTGCTCGGCTCGGTCTGGATCAGCTTCCGCACCGATATTCTGTCGCCGGGCCTGACCCTTCGGCACTATATCGACCTCTATTCCGATCCCTTCGCCTATCGCGCCTTTCTCAATAGCATCGGCTTCGCGCTCTGCTACCTTGGCCGTCGCCTTTTTCTTCGGCGTGCCGATCGCCTGGCTCACCGAACGCACCGATCTCAAGGGCCGCTCGGCGATCTACACGCTTCATGACCTTAGGCATCTTCATCCCGAGCTTTTTCTCGGCAATGGGTTGGCTTTTTCTGCTCCATCCGCGCATCGGCATGGTCAATGCCTGGCTTCGCGCAGCTTTTCGGCGTGACCACGCCCACTGAGCATCGTCAGCGTGCCGGGTATGGGGCTCGTCCAGGGGCTGGGTCTCGCCTCGATCGTCTTCGTGCTCACCAGCGCGAGCCTGCGCGCAATGGATTCGTATCTCGAAGAAGCGGCGCAGATGAGCGGCGCGCGCTTCGGGGCGCGGCTGCGGCGTGTGCTGTTGCCGCTCGCTTGGCCGGGGTTGTTGGCATCCGGGCTTTATGTCTTCACCATCGGCATCGGCGCCTTCGACGTGCCGCTGGTGATCGGCATGAGCAACCGCATTTACACTTTCAGCACCTATCTCTACGTGATGTCGAATCCGCTGAACGGCGTGCCGCGCTACGGCGTCGTCGCGGCTTTCGCCAGTTTCATGGTCGTCTTCGCGCTGCTGTTGAGCTGGTGGTACAGCCGCGTGCTGGCGCAATCGCGGCGCTATCAGGTGATCTCGGGCAAGGCGTATCGGCCGCGGCTGGTGGCGCTCGGCAAATGGCAATTCCTGGCTTGGGCTTTCGTCGCCGGCTTTTTTCTCATCGCCAAGATCATGCCGCTCGTGATGATGCTTTGGGCTTCGCTCCTGCCCTATTTCCAGCCTTTCTCGATGAAGGCGCTGTCGAGCCTCTCCTTCAACAACTACACGACGCTCAACTGGTCGCTGCTGACGCGCGGCCTCGGCAATACCGCGATCCTGATGATCACCGTGCCGGCGATCGCGCTGGCGATCAGCCTGATCTTTTCCTGGGTCGTGCTGCGCAGCCGTAGCCGCTTTCGCCTCGCCTTCGACTTCATCGCCTTCCTGCCGCATGCCGTGCCGAGCACGATTTTCGCTTTCGTCGCCCTCGTCTTCGCGCTCGCTTTTTCCTTCGGCACCTTCGATCTTTCGGGCTCGCTCGTCCTTATCATCATCGTCATGGCGGTGGCGATGCTGAGCTTCGGCAGCCGCATCACCAACAGCGCCCTCATCCAGGTCCATAACGAGCTCGAAGAGGCGGCCTTCATCGCCGGCGCATCGCTCTTCGATACCTTGCGCCAGATACTCTTTCCGCTGTTGAAGCCGGCTTTTCTTTTCGGCTGGCTCTGGATCGCGCTGCTCGCCTTCCGCGAGCTGACGATCCCGATGATCTTGTTCTCGGCCGGCAACATCACCTATTCGGTCGCGGTTTGGGGACTTTGGTATAGTGGCTCTATTCGATGCGGCAGCGGCGGCCAATCTCATCATGATGGCGCTGCTGCTGCCGCTGGTGATCGTCTACCTGCGCTATGCGGGAAAAACCGGATTCAACGCGTAAGCGGTCGATGTCGGAAGAGAATATCTCGGGAGCCTTTGCGTTTAGAGCCCACGCAACTCCAATGAGCTCAGAACTGCATTGAGCGCTTCCTGGCGGCCCAAGTCGACCGAGTTTATTAGTTTACGACGGTCCTGCGAGCGCAGTGCATCGAAAATCTCCCTTCGCCTTTTCATCGGCTCCGGATCGGTGATGTTATACGGAAGGAACGAACGGTAGCGCTCGGTGAGCATCCAAAGTCGTTCAGCTTCGCGAACAACGACATCCTGGTCGGATAGACGAATGATCGCTTTCTGGAATTCGCCATGGAGATGCACGTAATCGGTCCGTCGGGGGAGCTGACTCCTCCTGACAAGTTCGGTTAGGAGCGCTTCAAGACATGTGAGCTGTTGCGCCGTCGGCCAGATAAGACCTTCAAAGAGCTCCGTCTCCACAAGCTTTCTCAAGCGATAGAGCTGCCTTGCCTCGGAACTCGACAAAGCCGCCACGAAGAACCCGCGGTTGAGGTCGTGCACGACGATGGTTTCGGCTGCGAGCAATTTTAACGCTTCGCGGACCGGGAACCGGCTCACGCCGAAAGATTCGGCTAGATCCGCTTGGCTGAGGTGGACGCCGGGCGCGAGTCCGCCGCGCACAATCATCTGCCTAATCTGCTCGGCGACTTGCCACGCTTGGGCACGCTGCTCCGAAGGCTCGTTTTCAGTGGCACTTACCGGCTTTTGCGCGTTAGACGCTCGCGTTACCAAAACAACTCTCCTCTCCGTGGGGTCGTTGACACCCTCGCGCACCCTAGCATACAATATTGGATCCAATCTTGGAGCCAATTGTGGAATCAACATGGTTCCCGGGGAAACGGCGCGCTCTACGTCGTCATCCGAAAACAGAAGAATCGGAATCCAACGAGGAACGCTGTCATGGCAGGCACAAAAATTCGCACCACCCACACCGGCAGCCTGCCGCGCCCGCCGGAAATGCTTGCGGCGCTAAGAGCCCGCGACGATCGCGAACTCGCGGATTTGACGGTGTTCGAGTCGACGGCGCGCGACGCCGTTGCCGCAACCGTACGCCAGCAGAAGGAGATCGGCATCGACATCGTCAACGACGGTGAGATGAGCAAGATCACCTACGCGACCTATATCAAAGAGCGTCTAACCGGCTTTGACGGCGAGACGAGCTTTCCGCCGAGCCAAGATGCCGAGGACTTCCCAGAGTTCAGGGCCAAAATGGCTCAGAGAGCGGGGGTCCGCTCTCTGAAGGCGCCGGCCTGCACAGGCCCCATTGCCTGGAAGGACCGGTACGCGGTTCTGACGGACATCAGCAACCTCAAGGCATCGACGGCCGGCGCCGGCGCCGACGGCGTGTTCATGACCGCCGCTTCGCCCGGTGTCGTCAGCATGTTCCTCGACAACAAGCACTATCCCTCGGACGACGCGTATCTCGAGGCGCTGGTCGCCGTGATGCGCGACGAATACAAAGCGATTGCCGACGCCGGGCTCATTCTGCAACTGGATTGCCCAGACCTCGCCGTTGGCCGCCATACGCGATTGGCCGCGCTCGATTTACCCGAGTATCGCAAGAAGATCGGCCGGCACATCGACGCTATCAACGAAGCCATCAAAGGCATCCCGCCCGAGCGGGTGCGGTTGCATCTTTGTTGGGGAAACTACGAAGGACCACACCACCGCGACGTGCCGCTGAAGGACATCATCGAGACCGTGTTCAAAGCGAATGTCAGCGGTATCTCGTTCGAGGGCGCGAACCCGCGTCACGAGCACGAGTGGACGATCTTCCGCGATATCAAGCTGCCGGCCGGCAAATACCTGATACCCGGCGTCATCGACTCCACGACAAACTACATCGAGCATCCGGAATTGGTCGCACAACGCCTGCAGCGCTACGCCGAACTCGTCGGACCGGAGAATGTCATCGGCAGCACCGATTGCGGCCTCGAGACGTTCTCGGGCGCCGGATTCGTCGACGGAAAGATCGCATGGGCCAAGCTGCGCAGCCTGGTCGAAGGCGCCGAACTAGCCTCACGACTCGTCTAACAGAACGGGCAAAAAGCGGTCTGCCTAACAAACCACAAGGTCGCGCATAGGCGGCTGCGAAAGAGGAGGGCCCATGAAAGTATTTGTCACGCTGCTCGGTGCGCTTGCGCTGATGGCCATGCCCGCCGCGGCACAGGAAACGACTTTGATCTTTGCCACAGGCAACGCTCCTCAGGCGCACCTCAATCTGCATTTCTTTCACCCATGGGCGGACAAGGTCAACGAGCAGGGTAAAGGCATTCTTCGCATCGACGTGCGCGACGGTACCGTTCTTGCCAACGGCAGCAATTTCTACAACCGCGTCCTCGACGATGTCGTCCAGATTTCATTCGGTCAGCCGACACAGGTGAGCGGCAAATTCCCACTGTCCGAGGGCGTCGCGCTTCCTCAAATTTCGGATAACTCGGAGTTCGCGTCGATCGCCTATTGGCGCCTGTATAAATCGGGCTTGTTGGACAAAGAGTTTGACGAGGTCGTTCCGCTGTTTCTCTGTGTTTTCCCGCCGGTGGGAATCCATCTCGCGAAGGCGCCTCGGACTCTCGATCCCCTCGAAGGACTTAAGCTCGGCGTCAGCTCGAAGCTCACGAGCGAGGCAACCAGGCGTCTTGGCGGAACGCCACTCGCCATGCCTTTGATGGATTATTACGAGTCCGTTCAACGCGGCGCGATCAACGGCGTCGTGACAGCATGGGCCCCGTTTCAACCCTTCCGATTAATCGAGGTGACGACTTATCACGTCGAAGCGCGTCTTGGCGGCGGGCCCACGATGCTGTTCATGGCCAAGAAACGTTATGACGCATTGCCGGCCGCGGCACGACAAATCCTCGATGCAAATTCCGGCGAGCCGTTGAGTCGCGCCTTCGGCGTTTTCTCGGATCAGGTTCAAGACGACGGCCGGAAGCTCGCGACCGGGAATCCGGCGAAACATACGGTCGTCTATCCCACACCAGAGCAGAATGCCAAGTGGCATCAGGCCTTGGCGCCGCTGGAAGCCGAGTGGGTGAAAAATACGCCCGGCGGGGACAAGATGCTCGCGGCCTATCGACAGTATCTCGCCGATGCGACGGCCGGCCGATAAGCGACGCGTGTTGCGGCTGTCATTGGAGAACGTTTACCGGCATTGTGCCCGAAAGACCGGGTTCAATGCCTGAGCAAGAGATGTGACGGAGGGGCGTTCGATGCAGCAAAAGCCGGCAATCGATTACGACAAGATTGTTCGCACTGGCCCCGGGACAATCGCGGGCCGCTATATGCGAAGTTTCTGGCAACCGGTGGCGCGTACCGAAGATATCCTTGCCGGTCGCGCCAAGCCGCTGCGGGTGATGAACGAGGATTTCACCCTCTACCGCGGCGAGAGCGGCGTGCCGCAAGTGCTGGCGCCGGCTTGCGCGCATCGCGGGACCCTGCTGTCGACCGGCTGGGTCGAAGGCGATGCGCTGCGCTGCTTCTATCACGGCTGGAAGTACGGCCCCGACGGGCGTTGCATCGAGGCTCCGGCGGAACGCGAGGGCTTCTGCAAGACCGTTTCGATCCGTTCTTACCCGACGCGCGAATATCTCGGACTTGTTTTCACCTATCTCGGCGACGGTGAAGCACCGCCCTTCCCGCGCTATCGCGATCTCGAAGCCGATGGCATCCGCGAGACATCGTCCTATCGCCGCGACTGCAACTTCTTCAACAACCTCGAGAACCAATGCGACCCGGTGCATGTCGCCTTCGCACATCGTACATCGGCCTTCACCGAGGGTGGGCTCATCGGCGTGCCGCAAGTCTCGGCCGAAGAGACTGATTGGGGCTTGGCGCTCAAGGCACAGCGGCCGGGCGGCGGCGTGCGCGTCACGCAATTCGGCATGCCGAGCATGATCCACATCAAATCGTCGCCGACCGGTCCGGACGGCGATTGGAGCGACATGGTCGCCTGGCGTGTGCCGATCGACGATCTCTGCCACAACAGCTTCAACATCCATCTCCACCATCTCACCGGCGAGGCGGCGGAGCGCTATCGCGCGCGTCACGCGGCACCGTCCGGCACGCATCGACCGGTCGCGGAACTGGGCGCAGCGGTGCGACGCGGCGACATCCACATCGAAGAGTTGAAAGACCATCCCGACATCGTCAGCATTCAGGACGATGTCGCGCAGCTGGGCCAGGGGATCATTGCCGATCGTGAGAACGAGTATCTCGGCCGTTCCGATGTCGGCATCATTCTGTTGCGCAAAATCTGGCTCCGCGAACTCGACGCGCTCGCGGCCGGCCGGCCGCTCAAAGCCTGGCGATGGGGCGAGGATATTGCCGCGACCGTCGGTGTGGTGGGCGCCGATGCGTAACGTCGCGCTCTTTCTCCTCGCCGCCGCTTGCATCGTCGGCATCAGTGCGACGGCGCACGCTCACGGCATCAGCCGACAACCCGAAGCTCAAAGCCCTCATCGACGGCGCCCGCCAAGAGGGACAGCTTTCGATCGTCGTCGGCGAAGGCACGCTCGGCGGATCGAATTCCGGTCTCGCCGCCGCCTTCAACAAATATTACGGCCTCGACCTCGATGTGCGGTTCACGCCGGGACCGCCGATGCCCAATGTCGTCGCGCAAGTGGTGCAGCAATACCAGGCGCATCACGCGGCGGTCACCGACGTCATCATCGGCTACGCCAATCACATGATGGATTTGATCGCAGGCAATGCCGGCGAGAAAGTCGATTGGAAGAGCTGGGCGCCCAATTTGCAGCGCGATGGGCTCGTTTCGCCCGAAGGCGTCGCCGTTCCGGTGGAGAGCAGCACCGTCGGCATCGCCTACAACACCACGGTCTTCCAGGGCAGCGACATCCCGACGAAATTCGCGGACTTCCTCAACCCGAAACTGAAAGGGCATCTCGCGACGACGCCCTACGCTTCGTCTTTCGATCGCCTCGCCACGTCGGATATGTGGGGCAAGGAAAAGACGCTGGATTTCGCGCGCAAGCTTTCGGAGCAAGTGGGCGGCTTGATCCGCTGCAACGAGATGGATCGGATCGCCAGCGGCGAGTTCGACGCATTCGGGCTCACCTGCAGCCAGAACGATGCGCTCGGCGCCGCCGCCAAGGGCGCACCGGTCGGCTTCACCCTTGCCAGCGACGCGCCGATCGTCATGCCGCTTTACGAAGCGGTGCCGGCGACGGCGGCGCATCCCAATGCGGCAAAGCTCTGGATCAACTTCATGTCGTCGCCCGAAGCGCAGAAGATTCTGTACGAGGTCAGCTTTGCCGATCTCGCCGCGCTGCCTGAACTCGAAGACCGCCGAGAAGATCAACGCTCTGCGGGAGAAAGGCGTCAAATTCCTGATCGTCGACACGGATTTCTATCGCCATCACGATCAGGCCGAGATGAGCAAGGCACTCGCCGAAGTGCAGAAGATTTTCCGGGCACGGTAAGGGCTACGGGACCGTCCCTGCGAAGACGGAGGATATAGGCGACACTATTGGCGACAGCCGGGCCTGGTTTCAAGGCGAAGTCGGACCTGCGCTCGGACGCGCCTGTTGATCCGAGAAGTGCCGATAGCTGAAGTCGTCTGATGGCTTGCCGCTATGTTTCAACTATGCCCTCAAATTAATTACGCAGTGCGTGGCGCTCGAGCCGGTCTTTCTCACCTGCGGTAGCAGCAGCTTCAGCACTATTGATCCTGGGGTAGGAGAACCGCCGCCCCGACAGTCTGCCGCCCCTCGAGGTCGCGATGGGCCTGCACTGCATCGCGGAGCGCATAATCCTTTCCGATTTCGAGAATTCAAGACGCCTCGGCGCACTAGATCGAACAGCTCGCGACAAGCCGTGCAATATGCCTCGGGCTCCGCAATATGAAAGCTGAAAGCCGGACGCGAGACCGCGAGCGAACCTTTCTTCGCCAAGAGAAGAAGATCGACCGCCGGTACATGCCCCGACGCATTGCCATAATTGACGAGCATGCCAAACGGCCGAACGCAATCGAGTGAGGGAATGAAAACGTCCTTGCCGACACCATCGAATACCGCCGCGACGCCTTCAGGGACGATCTTCTTCACCGCCGCCACGAAATCCACTTCGCGGTAGAGAATCGGATGATCGCAGCCGTGATCCGCAACGAGTTTTGCCTTCTCGTGAGAGCCCACCGTGCCGATAACTGTCGCTCCCAAATGCTTCGCCCATTGGCAGAGGATGAGGCCGACACCGCTGGCGGCGGCATGGATAAGGACCCGATCGCCCGGCTTCGGCTTGAACACGCGATTAATCATCATCGAGGCGGTGAGCCCTTTGAGCATCAGCGCCGCTGCTTGGCGATCGGAAATATCGGCCGGCAATTTGACGAGACACCTGGCCGGCAGATTGCGTTCTTCGGCATAAGCGCCGGTCCTCTCGTAGAAGGGCCCGCCCGAGCCGACATAGGCGACGCGATCGCCGGGCTCGATGCCGCGCACCCCAGCACCAAGTTCTGTCACGACACCGGCCGCCTCGTTGCCGAGGATCACGGGAAATTTCAGGGGTTCGGCAATATAAAAGCCACCGCGCCGCACATTCACATCGGAGAAATTGAGCGCGATCGCGGTATGACGCAGCCGCACCTCGTCGGAGCCGGGAGGCGGCAATTCGCAATCTTCCCAGCGCAGCACCTCAGGCCCGCCATTTTCGTGAATTCGAATTGCTTTCATGATTTTCTCCGCGACGGCAACCGATCTTGAATTAGTCCCTATTATGTACGCTCTTTCAGGCGCGCCAATCCTCGAACACGGATTAAGGGCGACGCCGTCGGCAGAGCCCTTCGATACTCGAAGCCGGCCTTAGCGAGGGGATCACGAAATTCGATTTCAGTCCGTTCACGGCCCCGCCTGATGTCGTTACAAGCATGTCCTTTGCAGCAAAGCTTAGTGAAAACGGCCATTCTCAGCATCGCAGCCAGAGGACTTCACGATGGATCCCGCGCTCCGTCAGCTCTTCGACCCTGGATTCTTCTGAGCTGCGTGTATGCTAAACTAATCGGTAGCTAGCGGGATCACATAGCGCCTGTCGATGATCGCATTGCCATCGATCTCTCCCCTCACCACGCCCAGCGATTTGTACCAGTCGAACTGACGCAGAACGTCTTTCACGTCGAGCCGCCCGTCGGGGTCCACATAAGGAATACTCAGCGCAAGATCGGCGACGCTTTGCCCGGTGTATTTAGCAAGGGTGGCAATAGCCTCTGGGGCGGTGGCTCCGTCCATGCGCTTCCCGCCCGCACCAATGAAAGCGTCGTTGTAGTCATGCGAGGCGTCGCGCAGGGCACCGAGGCAGCGCTCAACGAACTCGTGTCGTTCGTTCGCGGTTCTCGTCGCGACAAATAGCCCGACGAGCTGATATGGTGTCTCGTTTCCTACCCATCCCAGCAACTTAGCCTCGCCGTGCTCGATCAGAGGAACCGCAACATTTCCCGGTATCATGCCACTATCAATCTGCCCGCCGATCATCGCCGAAACGATGTTGGGAAATCGACTGCAGCGGCATAATGCGCACGCTCTTCAGGTCGAACCCATACTTCTTGGAAAGCAAAGCAAGCGCGTAGTGCGGCGGCGATCCGACCTGCGAGAGGCCGACCGAATGGCCGGCAAAATCCTTAAGGGACCGCAAACCGGAATCGTAGCCTCGGCGTGATGCGATGAAGGGCAGGTAGTTCACGCCCGGAACCTCACGGGCGCCACCGGCGACGATCCGCAACACACCTTGGCCCGCGAGACTGTAAAATCCGCCAGCGAAGCCGGTGTAGCCGAAATCGATATCGCCCGAGGCTACCGCTAGGGCAACTGGTTGAGCGGATTCGAAAAATACCAACTGTGATGAGAAGCCCGCCGCTGCGAAATATCCCTTCTCCTGGGCTATGAAGGCGGGGGCCGATCCAGTTGTCTTCAACACGCCGATCTTAATCTGCTCGGCGACCGCACGGGTCGGTGCGAAAGCACAGCCGATGAGAATGGTGATGGTAATAACGAAATTTGCCGCAATGCGTGGCAAATCGTCGATCGCAATTTTCGTATTGAGCCCGGCTGCGCGCATCCGTGCTCTTCCAGCGAGACAGCGAGCCGCGAAGCTAACCAACGCGGCCTCACGCGAATGCATCAGCATGGCATCCTCCGATGTTGGGAGTCATAGCGGAGTGACGATCCGGCACCGTCTTCAGGTCCCAGCATCCGCCAACCACGCTATAATCGGAAATTGTATCTCTTTATTAGGCTATAACCAGCGGTGAAGGCAGATGAAATGGGACGATCGCATCGGGCGCCGTTTGCAGACTCAAGGACTTGCATACGCTGCAGACCGTCGCCGAGCTGGGGAGCATGGCCAAGGCGTCAGAACGCCTCGCATTATCCCAACCAGCGATTTCCAAAGCGGTCTCGGATATGGAGCACACCTTGGGTGCTCCGCT
This sequence comes from uncultured Alphaproteobacteria bacterium, assembly GCA_963731145.1. Classification (GTDB taxonomy): domain Bacteria; phylum Pseudomonadota; class Alphaproteobacteria; order ATCC43930; family CGMCC-115725; genus CAIKMD01. The sequence goes on from CAVSUX010000003.1 coordinate 41,335, forward strand.
GCTGGAGCGATCCTCGCGCGGTGTCGAGTTGACGGAAAGCGGGCGCCTGCTGGTGGAACGTGCAAGGGTTATCTTTGATGAAGTAAGGCAGGGGATATCAGATATCGAGAACCTGTCCGACCCCGTCCGGGGCACCATCAGGATCGGAACGACCGAGCCCGTCACAGGGGTGGTCTCTGCAATCATTGCCCAGTTGGCCAGGAAGTATCCACGTCTGGGGTACGATGTAGTAGTTTCCGACCTCGACACTTTGATAAGCGAGTTGCGGGAGCGGAAACATGACGTGCTGGTCTCTCGCTGGGATACCCTACGCGTCGCGGATGACTTAAAGGCGCAGCTGCTGTTCAAGTCACCGCTCGCGGTTATGGTGGCCCGGGGACATCCTCTGCTCCTACGGAAGAAGCTCGATCTTGGCGACCTGATGCAGGAGCAATGGACGCTTTCGCCACCAGAGTCATTTCTTGGCCGTACCGTGGTTGATCTGTTTCGCCGTAGAAAACTGCCGCTTCCACCGACGATTGTGACGACCGTCTCGATTCATATGCGCCTAGATTTGCTAGCGAGTGGCCGCTTTCTGACTGTGCTGCCTGCTCAAATGCTACAGCATCCCTCAAATAAGGCATGGCTTCGTGCTCTGGACATCGATCTCAGTGATAGCTCTCAGCCTGTTGCCTTGGTTACCCTGAAAAGGCGCCGGAGCGGAGGCCCAATCAGGTTCTTCGAGGAGGCCAGCCTCGACGCCTCGAAGAGGATAGCCCGAGAGGTACGACCTAGGGCGCAACGACGACCGGCGTGATGTCTTGGAACGGGCTGCACGCTCTGCCGTCACGAAAATCGTGAATGTCTCTTCAGGGTCATTAGCGGCGGTTCAGCTTTTCTGCTGACGCGCAAAATAGCGACTATTTCCGCTTTTGGCAGATAGTGTTGCAAAAGGGCGGCGGCTCTACGTAGGTGAGCTGCGACCGGACGCGAAGCCCTGACGATGTAAGGCTTGTTTCTACGCTGGAGCGGCTATCGGTGGTCGTTGGGGGATCAGCTTCGCGATCCGTCTGAGGTTCTGGGCGGTGGCTGCCAAGGTGAACTCGTCCTGAGCACCACGTGGGCCTCGTAGTCGCAATCGGCCGAGCCGCAAGATGCGTTTTAAATGTGCGAAGCGCATCTCGATCTTTTTGCGTTCACGGCGCGACTGCTCGAAAGCGTCTGTCCCGACGAAGGATCGGGCCACGTCGCGGGCATGCTCATGAATGTTGCGCGGAACCTTGCGAACCGGGGTCTTGGGGCAGCATTGGTGTTTAAATGGACATGCGGCGCAGTCGGCCGTGCTGCCCCGATAGAGAAGCGTCGTACCCTCATTCACGAGTGTGCGGGTCGTCGTCAACGACTTGTCGGCTGGGCAGGTATAGGTATCCGTGTCCTCGTTGTATCGAAAATCGCTGCGCGAGAAGGTGCCGTCCTCCCGGTTGGACTTGTCGATGACGGGGATATGCGGCGCGATCTGCTTCTCCTCGACCAGCCAGTTCAGCATTGGGGCCGAGCCATAGGCGGTGTCCGCGGCGAGCCGTTGAGGCTTCAGACCGAAGCGCTTTTCGGTTCGCTCGAGCATCGTCCGTGCCGCCCCAACCTCGGCTTGGCGGACAGCGCGCGAGGCTTCGACATCGACGATGACGCCGAAGCGCACGTCGATCAGATAGTTGTCGGCATAGGCAAAAATGGCCGGGCCCTTGTGTGCGCCGGTCCATTGAGCGGCTGGATCGGACGGCGACACGAACTTCGGCACGACCTCGGTCGCCGCACCGAAGGCGGTATCGTTGAGCGTAGCGAGATACTCCTTCACCGCCCGGCTCGCCGATTGCGGGGCGATCTGCTTGTTCCACTCGACGCCCGGGATAGAACGCTGACGGTTGGCGTCGGCTTCGATCAGGCTCGCATCGACCGCAAAGCCCTCTCCGCCGACAAGGCCCGCCGCAATGCATGATCCCACCACGCGCTCGAACACCCGCCGGAAGATATTGCTCTCACGGAAGCGTTCCTTGCGGGCACGCGAGAATACCGAGTGGTCCGGGATAGCGTCTTCCAGACCCAGTGCGCAGAACCAGCGGTAAGCAAGGTTGACCTGGACCTCGCGGCAGAGCTGCCGCTCTGAGCGGATCGCAAATACGTAGCCGACGATCAGCATTCGGATCATCAGCACCGGATCAACCGAAGGTCGCCCGATCTCGGAGTAGTAAGGCGCCAGCTCCGCGTAAACCCACGACAGGTCGAGCAGCGAACCGACCTTCCGTACCAGATGATCCTCGGGAACCGCTGCGTCGAGATCGAATGCGTAGAACAGCTGACCCTGGTTGCGCTCCCGCCGCCCCATCATCGCGCGTCCCCGTCGCCATAAGCGTCGAGAACAGCGAATCATTCTTTGCTGCGGCGTTCAACGGCCTTTTGCAACACTATCGGCACAAACGAGACGTACCCTACGTTCGGTTTGGATCCAAACGCGGACCCCTGCACAGTGGTGCAGCAAGGTCCGCTCGGTGCCCGACAACGGACAGTTCGCACGGAGAGCGCCTTTCGTCGCGTTCCTTTGAGCGCCCGCGAGATCGGCAATATGGCCGCTTCCGGATAATTGATGGAGGATTCCCGTCAGCGGAGAAATCGTGAAAATTATAGAAGGCGCGGGACAGATACGGCGCGTCGTAATATTTCGCCGCCTTGATGGATATTTCGGCGTGGTTCTACAGTGGCATTACGAGAATGTCTTTTAAGGAAAGCTCATCTCAGAAGGGTGGCAAAATCTGAGGGACGACAAGTCAATCTTCCAAACACTGAAAATTGCAGAGCGTGAGGCGCACGCTACTTTCCCATTCTGTCCTATTGCTTTTGCGGGTGTCCTAGTCCGGACAGCACCCTCTGACGAGATGACGATGAACGAGCGGCAAGAAAACCCCCGAACCTTCGGTCCCAAAGACTTCGTCCGCACCGGCCCCGACACGGTCATGGGCCGCTACATGCGGCTGTTCTGGCACCCGGTCTATCTCGGCCGCGACCTCAAGCCCGGCCGCGCCGTGCCGCTCAAGATCATGAGCGAGGATTTCACCCTTTATCGCGGCGAGAACGGCATCGCACAGATCCTCGCGCCGCGCTGCGCGCATCGCTGCACCCAGCTCTCGACCGGTTGGGTCGAGGGCGGTGCGCTGCGCTGCTTCTATCACGGCTGGAAATACGACGCGTCGGGTCAATGCATCGAGGCGCCGGCCGAGCGCGAAGGCTTTGCGCAGAACGTCCGCATCCGCCGCTATCCGACGCAAGAATATCTCGGCCAGATCTTCGCCTATCTCGGCGAAGGCGAGGCGCCGCCGCTTGCCGCGCTATCCGGTCTTCGACAAGGAAGGCGTGCTGACCACCAGCACCTATGTCCGCGACTGCAATTGCTACAACAACCTCGAAAGCAACATGGATTCGCTCCATACCGCTTTTGTGCATCGCTCCTCCGCCTTCACCACGCACGGGCTCAACTGGGCGCTGCCGGAAATATCGGGCGATGAAACGGATTACGGTATCGTCAAATACGGCACCCGGCCGGACGGAAAGGTCCGGCAATCGCCGTTCTTCTGGCCGAACGCGCTCTATATCCGCTCTTCGCCCGAGGAAGGCGATCCGGATGTGTGGGCCGACCATCTCGCCTGGCGCGTGCCCGATCGATGACGAGCATCACCGCAGCTTCATGACCAACCATGTCGCGCTGACCGGCGCGGCGGCCGAGCACTATCGCGACCGGCAGCAGAAACGCCGCGCGCAACGCCAAGGGCTGAGCGATCGCGCGGGCCGCGGCGCAGGCCGTGCTGCGCGGCGAGATTCATATCGACGAACTGAAAGACCGGCCGGACGTCGTCAACATCCAGGACTATGTCGCGCAAGTCGGCCAGGGCGTGATCCCGGATTTCGACCACGAGCGGCTGGGACGATCCGACGTTCTCGTCGCGCTCTATCGCCGACTTCTCGCACGCGAGCTGCAGGCCTTCGCCGAAGGCCGGCCGCTGAAAGCGTGGAAACCCGCGGCAGAGGTGAGTGCCAGCACGGGTGTATGATCAAAGAGTCCCCGAGTTCCCTTCCAAACCATCGTTAAGCACGGCGCCTCCTGGCCAGATAGCTTCCTCGCGCCAAGACGTTCTTTACGAGGGCGGGCGCTGTGCAACGCGCCATTAGATTAGCGCGCAAAAGCCGGCGCGACTTGGGTCATGAAACGACCCATTTCGTCCCGCACTTGCTGCGGCGGCTTCAAGCCGAGATTGAAATAGAGGATCACCTCGTCGAAACCCGCGGCTTCGACCTTGGTTTTCAGCGTGTCGATGATCTTCGCCGCGTTGCCGATCAGCACCGCGTTCTCGTTGAAATCCTCGGCCTTCATCGTGCGATAGCGATCGACGATCTTGATGAAGTAGCGATAGTCCTCGGGCGCGGTGTTCGGATCGCCGGGGAAAGCCGGCGAGGTGCATTCCTGGTGATAACGAAGCTGCCGCTCGCGCGCGGCACGCTCTTCCGCCGGCGTGTCGGCGAAGTGAATGAAGTAAGAAGTGACGAGCCGGCCGCGGCGGCTTGCCCTGCGCGGCACAGGCGTCGCGATAAAGCTTCGCCACCTGTGCGAGACCGCCATGCACCGAGGTCGCGGCGCCGGCCGCGACGACGAGGCTGGCACCGAGCTTCGCCGCGAGCTCGATCGACGGCCGCGAGAACGACGCGACATAGATCGGCATCGGCCGCTGCACCGGCTTCGGCGTGATCCACACATCGTCGAAGGAATAGCGCTTGCCGTGATGCGAGATCGGCCGGTCGCTTTCCCAGAGGCGTTGTACGATCTCGAGACCTTCGGTGAAGGTCGCGGTGTTGTCCTCGAAATCGGCGCCGAACGGTCCGTATTCGCGCCGGTCGTAGCCGCGGCCGCTGGCGAAATCGACGCGCCCGCCGCTCAAGAGATCGAGCGTCGCCCATTGCTCGGCGACGCGGATCGGATGATGCAGCGGCAGCACATTCACCGCCGGCGCAAGGCGAATGCGCTGCGTCTTCGCCGCAACGTAGGTCAGCACCAGCTCGGGCGCCGAGTTCACGCCGAGCGAGCTGAAATGATGCTCGCCGACCCAGGCGGAATGAAAGCCGAGCTCTTCGGCATAGATCGCCTCGGCAACGATCTGCTGCACGAACTCATTCGGTGTGCGCCGATTGTCGCGATAGTTGTTGTCGCTGAGGGTGAAATAGCCGAACTTCATGCCGCCTGACCTTTGAATCCCGGCGGCACCCTAGCATGCGCCGCGCGGCCGGGTTTGCTATTTTGCGAGCCACACATGAAAGCGATCCAGATCACCAAGACCGGAGGACCCGAGGCGCTCGAGCTGGTCGATCTGCCGCGGCCCGAGCCGGGACCGGGCGAGGTCGTGATCCGCGCGCATGCGATCGGCGTCGGCAAGCCCGATGTTCTTTTCCGCACCGGCGTCTATCGCTGGATGCCGCCGCTGCCCGCGATCCCGGGCGCCGAGATGACCGGCTATGTCGAGACGCTCGGCGCCGGCGTCAGCGATCTGCAAATTGGCGAGCCGGTGCTCGTCTATCACCTCGGCGGCGGTTGCTACGCGCAATATGCGAAAGTGCCGGCGAGCGCGGTGACGCGCCTGCCGCCGGGTATCGATCTCGACGACGCGGTCAGCATCCCGAATTACCAGGTCGCTTGCGCGCTCCTGACGGAGGCCGCGCGCGGCATCGCGGCGAAGACGGTTTATGTGAATGGCGCGGCCGGCGGCATCGGCTCGGCGGTCATCCAGCTCTGCCGCTTGCAGAACATCACCGTGATCGCCGGCGCCAGTACGGCGGCGAAATGCGCTTTCGCCCAGAGCCAAGGGGCAACGCATACGATCGATTACGGCCGCGAGAGCGTGGCCGAGCGCTTGCTCGACCTCACCGCACGGGCATGGTGTCGATCTCATCCTCGATCACATCGTCGGCAAGGATTTCACCGACAATCTCAAGGCGCTCGCGCCTTTCGGCCTGATCGTCTCGTTCAACGCGCTGGGCGGCTTGCCGGAGAAAGATCTTTTCCGCGAGATGCGCGCGCATCTGCCGAAGAGCCCGGGCGTGCGCTGCTTCACCATGCACAGTTTCGATCATGATCCCGAAGGCCGCCGACGCGTGGCGGCAGCGCACGATCGAGGTATTCGCCACCGCCGCGTGCAGCCCGCCGGTCGACCGGCGTCTGCCGCTCGCCGAGGCGCGGCAGGCGCATGAGCTGCTCGATGCACGCGCCGTGCTCGGCAAGCTGATCCTCAAGCCGTAGCGAGTCCTCATCAGCGTTGTTGATGTCCGGTTTCGGGGTCACACCGGGTTAGAATGGTGTGGCACCCGATTTCCGCGTCTGACGCAGAGCTGATATCAGGTCTCGATGCGCGATAAGGGCGGTCACACGGGAATGCCGGTTGAGATAGGATCGCTGCGGATTGCAATCCGCGCTGCCATACGGCAGCGTGGCGCTGGCTCGGGAGGGGGACCTGCATGACCACCGAAGAGATCAACGCCGACATGTTTGCCTTCTGGAACGGGAAGGGCGGCCATACCTGGGTGGCTCGACAGGAGCACACCGACATCACGCTCGCGCCGATGACCGCAGTCGCGCAGCACCTGCCGCCGCGGCCGAAGCCCGTCGCAAACGCTCCCGGAATGTTTGCTTTCGCCGATCCAGAGCACGTCACCGAGGTACTTGCCGCAGCCGGCTGGACATCGCCGCGCTTCGAGAAGCTCGACATGGACTTCGACATCGCCGCCGGCCGTGGGCTGGAGGAAGCCGTGACTCAGTCAACGGAAATCGGCGCCGTGAACAGTTGGCTGCGCAATCAGCCGGAAAGGATCGTCTCGGCCGCCATCGCCTCTCTCCGCGAGGAGCTGAAGCCCTACGCGGACGGTACGAGCGTGCGCCTGCCGGGCGCAATGTGGTTGGTCAGCAGCGCGCCCGCTTGAGCACTGCTTGCGACAACTTTTTTGCCGGGCATGTGTCGCGCGACGCGGTCGTGAGGGCGGCCTTTGACCGGAGCCGACATGCCGGCGACGGGTTCTGGGCTCGCACGTAGCGCGCCTTGGCGGCCTTTTCGTGAGGGCCCTCCCGATTTGCGGCATCACGCTCCGCACAATAAAATTGCCCCCAATAAGCAGCGAAGGGCCGTTCGATGTCACTCGGACTTTGGATCACTCCTCGGCGTCGTCGTTCTGTTGGTGATCATCGTCATCGGCATCTACAACGGACTCGTCGCCGGCCGGCAGGAAGTGCGCAACGCCTGGTCGCAGATCGACATCCAGTTGAAGCGCCGCCACGACCTCATCCCCAATCTCGTCAACGCGGTGAAGGATTCGATGCAGGTCGAGAAATCGCAGCTCACCGCGGTGATCGAGGCGCGTAATCAGGCGGTCAGCGCGCCGACCCCGGCCGATGCGATGAAAGCCGAGAACGCCCTGACCGGCACGCTGCGCCAGCTCTTCGCGCTGGTCGAATCCTATCCGCAACTCCGCTCGCAGCAGAATGTTTCGGGCCTGATGGAAGAGCTGTCCTCGACCGAGAACCGCATCAGCTTCGCGCGCCAGCATTACAACGACGCGGTCCAGGCGCAGAACATCCGCGTCGCGTCCTTCCCCGGCGTGCTGCTTGCGTCGAGCTTCGGCTTCACCAGCGAGACGATGTATCAGGTGCCCGAGGCCGAGCGCGCCGCGACCGAAGCCGTGCCGGAAGTGCGCCTCACCTGATCGCACGCACATCGCGCCGCCATGGTCTGATGCATCGGCCACGCTTTACAACACCGACTTCCGCGCCGCGATCGCGCGCAACAAGCGCAATACGGTCATCCTTTTCGTCGTCCTGCTGCTGATCTCGGCGATCGTCGGCTACGTCCTCGGCTGGGCGGTCGCGATCATCGAGCTGATCTGGAATCTGCCGCCCGAGCAAGTGAGCCGGCTGAGCGCCGGCGCGGTGCTGCTCGATCTCTTCGGTCCGCCGCGGCCGAGCGCGCTGCTCGGCGCGGCGATCGTCACCGGCGCGGGCCTGATCTGGGGCCTCATCACGCTGAGCTCGGGCGCCGAGATCCTCGCCTCTTTCGCCGGCGCACGCGATGCCAATCCGAACGATCCGCTGGAGCGGCAATTCATCAATGTCGTCGCCGAGATGGCGATTGCCGCCGGGGTGGAGGCGCCGCGCGCCATGGTGATGGAAACGCCGGCGCTCAACGCTTTCGCCAGCGGCTCGTCGCCCAAACACGCGATGATCACGGCGACGACCGGCATTCTCCAAGCTTGCACGCGCGAGGAATTGCAGGCCGTGATCGGCCATGAGATGGGCCATGTCGCCGAATACGACGTGCGCTACACGACCGTGGTCGCGGCGATGGCCGGCGTCATCGTGCTGCTGGCGCATTTCCTCGGCAACATCGCGCAATACTCGTTCGGCTGGGGCGGTTACGGCTATGGCGGCTATGGCTATCGCCAGAGCCGCTCGCGCGAGGAAGGCGGCGCCGGCGGCACGCGCCTCGCGCTGACGTTGGTCGTCGTCGCCGTGCTGGTCGTTCTGCTGATCGTCGCGCCGCTCGCCTCGAAGCTGGTGCAGATGGCGATCTCGCGCCAGCGCGAATATCTCGCCGATGCCAGCTCGGCCAAGCTGACGCGCAATCCCGATCGGCCTCATCCATGCGCTGCAGCGGCTCGAAGCCGGCGACACCAATGTCGCGCCGTCGAATTCGCCCGTCTCGGCGCTCTGCATCGCGGCGCCGAAAGGCGCGTGGTTCAGCGGTCTGTTCTCGACCCATCCGCCGATCCCCGATCGCATCGCGCGGCTGCGCAATCTCGGCGGCGTTGCGGTGACCGAAATCGAACCGTGCGCCGGACCTCCACCGCGCCAACCGCTACAAGACACGCCCGCGATCGAGCCACATCGGCACGGTCCGTGGGATGCGGATCAGCCGCCGCCGCAAAAAGGGCCTTGGGGCTGAGCCGACACTGGACGTTCGCAGCTGCCTGCTCAATCATGCGCCCAATCGTAAGCCAGTGTCGTGATGGAGATATTGGCGACATGAGAACCGCGGTCATCGTCGGAAATCCGAAAGCGAAATCGCGCACGCTCGAAGCGGGCGTGCTGGTGGCGCAGAAGCTGACCGGCGCGGAGCCCGATCTCGACGCTCGACCTGATCGAGATGGGCCCGGCGCTGCTCGAATTCGGCAATGCCAAGGTCAATGAGGCGATCGAGGCGGTGCGGCGCTGCAACGTCATCGTCTGCGCCAGCCCGACGTTCAAAGCGACCTATACCGGTCTGCTGAAACTGTTCCTCGATCAGATTCCGAGCGACGGGCTTGCCGGCATCACGGCGTTTCCGGTGATGCTCGGCGCCGGACCCGCGCATCTGCTCGCGCCCGAATTGTTGCTCAAGCCGGTGCTGGTCGAGCTCGGCGCGATCTGTCCGTCGGTCGGGCTTTATCTCATCGATAAGAGCTTTGCCGAGGATCCGCGGCTCGATGCCTGGATCGCGCGCGCGAAACCGCTGCTGCCGAAGTAACTGGAGCCTGAGCGACGAGCGCTAGCGTCTGCGCGGTCGTAGGCGCGCCGGTCGCCGGTGGCGTGGCCGTTGCCGTCGGGGCCGAGCGAATAGAGATCGTAATCGCGCGCCCTGCTGGCCCGGCTGGCGATAGACGTAAGGATGGCCCCACGGATCGATCAGGCTGCTCGCTTTGTCACATAGGGACCATGCCACTGGCCGATGCCGGGCGGCGCCGAGACCAAGCGCCTGCAGCCCTTCTTGGTCGGTCGGATAGCGGCCGACATCGAGCAGGAAGAGATCGAGGCTGGTGCCGATCGCCTGGCTCTGCACCTTCACGACATCGTCCTTGGCGCGGCCGAGATATTTCAACACCTGCGGCACCGCGATCGCGGCCAGCATGCCGAGGATCGCCAGCACCACCAGGAGCTCGATGAGGGTGAAACCGCGTTGCCCGCGCCCGGGCTTTTCACGCTGGGCGCGATCGTCGCAGCCTGTCGTTTTCCAATTCTTCACCAGCCTAGACAAAGCGCAGAATTGTTGCGGCCGCGTGACACCCCTGCGCCGTCGCCGGGTCGCCCTCGTCGCGCCGGCGCGATACTCTGGCGCAAGGCCAATGGGAGGCATGCGTCATGAAGCCGCGCGAGCGTGCTCAATATTCCGCCATCGTCGATCGGCCGCCGCTGCAGACTGCCCGATGGCTTGCGCCTGATCCTCTGGCCGGTGGTCAATCTCGAAGTCTGGGAGATCGAGCGGCCGATGGCGCGTCAGGTGCTGCCGGCACCGACCGGCGTTGCGGTGCAGCCCGACGTCCCGAATTGGAGCTGGCACGAATATGGCATGCGCGTCGGCGTGTGGCGCTTCTTCGATGCTTTCGACCGGCACAACATCCGCCCGACCTTGTCGATCAATGCCGAGGTCGTCGAGATCTATCCGCGCGTCGCCGCCGCCGCGCGCGAGCGGCGCTGGGAATTCATGGGCCATGCGCTGGTGCAGATGCCCATCCATCAGGTGACGGATCAGCGCGCGATGATCCACCGCTCGCTCGAGCTGCTCGGCGATTTCACCGGCGCACGGCCGAAAGGCTGGCTCGGGCCCGGCCTCACCGAGACCGAGGAGACGCCCGATCTCCTCGCCGAGGCCGGCGTGCAATATGTCGGCGATTTCGTCCATGACGACGAGCCGACCGAGCTGCAGACAAAGCATGGGCCGCTGGTCACTTTGCCCTATACGGTCGAGCTCAACGACATTCCGATGATGATGGTGCAGCACCATACCGGCGCACGAGTTCCTCAATCGCTGCCCGCGACCAGTTCGACCGGCTCTATGCCGAGGGCGAGCACCGCGCCAAGATTCTCTGCTTCGCCATCCACCCTTATATTTCCGGCGCGCCGCATCGGATCAAATATCTCGAAGCCTTCATCGATTACGCGCGCGGCCATAAGGGCGTCGCCTTCTGGACCGGCGAGGAAATCCTCGATTGGTATCGCGGCGAGCGCCGCAAAGGCTGAAGCTGAATTTTGTTGAGCATAACGCATAAATTAGTCACCCCCGCGAAAGCGAGGATCCAGTCTTACAGACTCGTTATCCGCCTGGATTCCCGCTTTCGCGGGAATGACGATTGCTAATTTTCTCCGAGATCATGTCAGCGCGTCGTTCCCTCATCGTCCCTTTAATCGTCGGCTGCGCGCAGTTCATGCATCAATTCGACGGCTCGGTCATTGCGACGGCACTGCCGGCGATGGCGCGCTCGCTGGGCGAGGATCCGCTGCGGCTCAACCTCGCGATCACCTGCTATCTCCTCGCTCTCGCGGTGTTCGTGCCGGTGAGCGGGTGGCTCTCCGACAAATTCGGCGGCAAGCGCGTCTTCATGATCGCGATCGTGATCTTCTCGATCAGCTCGCTGTTCTGCGGTTTATCGCACACACTCGCGGAGCTCGTGGTATGGCGCACATTGCAGGGCGTCGGCGGTGCGATGATGACACCGGTCGGCCGCATCATCGTCATCAAGAGCGTGCCGAAATCCGAGCTCGTCCAAGCGATCAACTGGATCACGATCCCTGCGCTGCTCGGCCCGATCCTCGGGCCATCGGTCGGCGGCTTCATCGTCACCTATTTCTCGTGGCAATGGATCTTCTTCATCAACCTGCCGATCGGGCTGCTCGGCGTATGCTTGGTGAAGGCCTTCATCCCCGATCTGCGCGAGAGCGACGTACCGCGTTTCGATCTGCGCGGCTTTATGCTCGTCGGCTTTGCCGTCGCGGCGCTGATCCTCGGCTTCGAGGCGATGGGGCGCGGCCTCTTCCCGGCTGCGGCCGTCGCCGTGCTGATCGCCACCGGTCTGGGCTGCGCCGTGCTCTATATCTTCCATGCGCGACGCCGGGAGTCGCCGATCGTCGATCTCGGCATGTTACGCCAACGGACCTTCGCCGTCTCGATCTGGGGCGGCGCGCTCGTCTATGTCGGCGCGACTTCGCAGGTCTTCCTGCTGGCACTGCTGCTTACAGCTCGGCTTCGGCTTCACGCCCTTTCAATCAGGCCTCACGACGCTCGCGACCGCGGCGGGCTCGATCATGATCAAATCGATGGTGCGGCCGGTACTGCGCTTTTTCGGCATCCGGCGGCTGTTGATCTACAACACGTTGTTGACCGCTGCTTATATCTTCGCCTGCGGTCTCTTCCGCGCGAGCACGCCTTATCTGCTGATCCTGCTGACGCTGTGGATCGCGGGCCTGTCGCGCTCCGTCGAATACACGGCGATCCAGTCGCTGGCCTATGCCGATCTGCCGCCGGCGCTGACCGCGCGCGCGACCAGCTTTTCCTCGATGTCGCAGCAGATCTGGCTGAGCTTCGGCGTCGGTCTCGTCGCGCTGGTCATGCAGCTCGCGCGCGAATGGCACGGCCACGATACGATTGAACCGAACGACATCGCGCCGGCCTATTTCGTGATTGCCCTCGCGAGCCTCGCCGCGGCCGGCGTCTTCGCGCACATGCCGCGCAATGCGGGCGCTCAGCTCGACCTGCGCTGATCATCGATTACGAACCGGCGCGGATCGCTGCGATCTCCTTGCGGAATGCGGCCAACACGCGTTCGCCATCCGGCGTCCGTTTCTCCCAATCGTCGATCACCGGCGCGACCTGCTTCTTCCATCGCGCGAGCTCGTCGGGCGGCAGCTTGTAGAGCGTCTGGTTACCCATCTTCTGCGCGATCGCGATGTTGTCGCGCTCGGTATCGTCGATTACCTTGTTGAACCAGTTCGTGTAGGGCGTCTCGATATTGGCGTCGATCGTCTGTTTCGCCTTGCCCGACAGCTTGGCATAGGTCTGGTTGTTCATGATCATGATCGCCGCCTCGCCGCCGAGCGAGGCCATCACATGGTTGTGCGCGAGATCGGTCAGCTTGAAGGACACCGCCGCCGGCCAGCCGATGGCCGAGCCGACGACCATGCTGCGCTGGAGCAATTCGTAGACCTCGTTGATCGGCAGCGAGATCGGCGTGCCGCCGAGCGCTTGCAGCGTCTCGCTGGAGATGCGGCCCTGGACGCTGATCTTGAGGCCCTTGAGATCGGCCATTGTCTTCACCGGCGAAACGGTGTGATAGGACATATTGGCGAAAAGCCCGAAGCCGATCGGCTTCACCTTCGTCCACTCGTCGGCGATGATGCCCTTGTCGTAAAGCCGTTGCAGCGCCAGCCCGGCCTCGTGCGCGTTCTCGGCCTCGAAGGGCAAGGTCGCGACCAGCGTCTTGGGGAATTGCGAGGAGACCGGGCCCAGGATGCAGAAGGCGAAATCGGCGACGCCGTTCGAGACGCGATCCAGCGTGTTGACCATGTTGACCAGCGTGTAGCCGGCGAACACCTTGATGCTGAGCGTGCCGTCGCTCTCCTTGGTCACCTTATCCGCCCACGGCTGCACGAGATCCGTGTGGATCGACGCATCGGTCGGACCGGGATCGCCGTAGCGCAACTGCATCGGCTCATCAGCGGTGGCGGCGGTTGCAACCGCGCCCAAAGCGATTGCGCCCGCAAAAAGCGACCAGACGCTGCGAATCATCGAAGCTCTCGAAACGCTCATGGCTCCTCCCTTTTTCGCCCGCGTTTTTCGCGGTGCGCGCCGATTATACCCCTCTGGCGCCTATAAAAATACACGCCGTCCCGGCGCAGGCCGGGACCCTTGCTACATTGCAGCGTGGTATCAGTCTTTGTCGCTTAAGGAGGAGAAAGCGTCAGGTAAAGATCGGTCCAATGTGGATTCTCGCGCTCGATCATCGCGATCTTCCAATCTCGTTTCCATTCCTTGATCTGTCGTTCCCTCAGCCAGGCAGTTTCCAGGGATTCGTGTACCTCATACCAAACGTGCTGGTTGACGTTGTACTTGGCGGTAAATCCCGGCATGGCCTTGTTCTTATGTTCCCGCACGCGCCGCGCGAGATCGATCGTGCTGCCAACATAGAGCGTACCGTAAGGTTTGCTCGCCAAGAGATAGACAAATGGCATCGCGTCCGCTGAGAAATGGGTCCCGGCTTTCGCCGGGAGGACGATGAGTTTAGTGGAATAATACGCGGATACAGAGCGCGCGTTGATTCCGCGGGGGCATCGCTTTAACGTCGCGCAGCAAAAGGGAGGGGAAGCCGTGCCGGTGCCGAAAAAGCTCGAGCAGCCGCCGAAATACTGGGACCGGCTGTTCGCGCCGAGTTCATGCTTGGCGATGATCACGACGGTCGACGCGCAAGGCCGCGTCAATGCCGCTTCCTATGGCACCTGCACCCGCGTGCACCACGAGCCGGTGTTCATCGCCTTCACGGCGAATATCGGCGCCGACAACGCCAACAACATCCTCGCCGGCAGCGATTTCGTCGTGAACCTCCCGCGCTGGGAGCGCGAAAGCCTGGAGAAAGTGCGTGTCGTCGGGCTGCCCTTCGCGCCGGGCGTCTCCGAGCTCGACAAGGCCGGGCTCACGGCTATTCCCTCGACCATCGTCAGCCCGCCGCGCATCGCCGAATGTCCGCGCCATTTCGAATGCAAGGTCGAGTGGACGAAGGAATGGTCGCAGCGGCTGATGGTCGTCGGCCGGGTCGTTGCCGCATCGGTCGACGCCGATTGCGTCGATGCCGAGGGCTATGTCCTTTGGGACAAGGTGAAATCGGCGCATTACTGCGGCGCGCCTTATGGCGGACGCTTTGTCGCCGCCTATGAAAACATGGCGGCGGAAATCCCTTACGAAGGACCCGAGGTCGAAGCCTTCCTCGCGCGCGAGCGCGCGATGTTCAAGGAACATTGATCATGCGACAAGGCCTGGCGCTTCGCGCCGCGATGGCAACCTCGTTCCTTCTCGGCGCCGCGTCCGCGCGCGCCGACGAGGTCAACCTCATCTTCGCGACCGGCAGTCCGGCCGGCTCGGAAGTCAGCGACGAATTCTTCCGGCCCTTCGCCGAGCGTCTCAACGCTGCGGGCAAGGGCGTGCTACACATCGATTTCCGCGAAGGCAGCGCAATCTCCGATCCCGCAAAGGCCTATGACCGCGTCACCAGCGACGCGATCCAGATCGGCTTCATGCTGCCGAATCTCGTCGCCGGTAAATTCCCGCGCACGCAGGTCGTGACCTTGCCCTATGTCGCCGGCACCATCTCGGAATACTCCTCGCCTGCGCTGTGGCGGCTCTATCAGCACGGCCCGCTCGCCAAGGAATACGACCAGGTGCGGGTGCTGGCGATCTCGACGATCAGCCAGGCCTCCATCCATATGCTCAAAGCCCTGCCCTCGCCGACCGCGCTCGCCGGCAACAAGATCATGGTGACGTCGAAGACCGCCGCCGATGTCATCACGCGGCTCGGCGGAGCGCCGATCTCGCTGCCGCCCTTCCAGGTCTATGAGGCGCTGATGCGGCATACGGTCGACGGCACCGTTACCGGCTGGCCGTCCTTCCAGCCCTTCAAGCTGATCGAGGTGACGACTTATCACATCGATGCGCCGATCGGCTCGTCGATCGCCGTCGTCTTCATGGCGAAGAGCAAATACGATGTGCTGCCTGCTGCGGCGCGCGCCATCATCGATGCCAATTCGGGCGAAAGCGCGAGCCGCGAATTCGGCCGCATGTGGGATCGCGTCGCCGAGCGTGCGCGCCAACTCATCAAAAAGACACCGGGCCAACGGCTCGTCGCACCGAGCGACACCGATGCCGCCAACATGAAAAAGAAGACCGAGCCGGTGATCGACGATTGGCTTGCCGCGACGCCGGACGGGCGCGAGACGCTGGATCAGTTCAACGCCGCGCTCGCCGCGATCAGCGCCGGGAAATAGCCCAGTAAATAGATGCGGGAGCCATGCCATGACCGTCGAAACCATCCGCTACGCCGTCGGCGCTGAGAATTTCGCCAGCGAGCTGATCTGGGACGAGAGCAAGAGCACCAAGCGCCCGATCTTGCTGGTCGCGCCCAACTGGTTCGGCATAACGCCGGAATGGACCGGCCGTGCCCGAGCGCTCGCCGGCGAGCGTTATTGCGTCTTCCTGGTCGATGTCTATGGCGAGGGCAAGCGGCCAAAAGCGCGGGCCGAAGCCGCCGCCGCGGCCAATGCGCAGCGCGCCCATACGCCGGAATGGCGCCGCCGCATGGCGGCGGCGCTGGAGCACGCCGTGCGCGAGGGCGAAAAGCACGGCATCGCCGATACATCGAAGCGCGCGGCGATCGGCTTCTGCTTCGGCGGCGGCTGCGTCTTCGAACTGGCGCGCATGGGCGGCGACATCCAGGCGGCGGTGTCGGTCCATGGCGATCTCATCGGCTCGATGCCGGCGGCACCCAAGCAGATCAAGGCGGCGATGCTGGCCATCCATGGCAGCGAGGACCCGATCGCGCCGAAAGCGCGCCGCGATGCGTTCGAGGCCGAGATGCAATATTGCGGCGCCAAATGGCAGATGATGACCTTCGGCGGGCTCTATCACTCCTTCACCGATATCGGCATCAACGTGCCGCCCGAGGCGCAATACAACGAGAACGCCGCACGCCAGGCTTATGCCTGGTCCTATGCCTTCATCGAGAACGCGTTCACGGCAACGCTCTAGTAGTGGGAGAATGAGTGAAGTGACTCGCAAATTTCTGATTCTGGCCGCCGCGGTCGCGCTGCTCGTGACAAACGAAGCGCGCGCGCAAAGCATCGAGATCAACCCGGCGCTCGCCAAGGTGATCGAGGCGGCGAAGAAGGAAGGCAAGATCCTGCTGCGCAACGCGCCGACGGTGATGGGCGGCGCCGACGGCGCGCGCATCGCGCAGGAAGGCATCAAGAAGCAATTCGGCGTCGAGATTCCGGTCGAATGGAGCCCGGCCGCGGCTTTCGGTCCCTTGGGTGCGCAGCTCTTGCAGGAATATCAGGCGGGCTCGGCGGCAAGCACCGATGTCTATTACGCGACGCCGCCGCAGATCGTGCCGCTGATGGATAAGGGGCTGTTCCAGAGCGTCGATTGGGCGGCGCTGCAGCCGCAGCGCGTCCTGCCGGCGATGGTCGAGGGCGACAAGCGCGCGCTGCGCGTCTCGGTCGCGCTGCCCGGCATTCTTTACAACGTGAAGAACGCGGCTTGGGTGAAGGACGTCCACACCAGCGCCGATCTGCTGAAGCCCGAGCTGCAAGAATAAATACGTGACGACGCCGTTCCTCGGCGGCTTTGACGTGCTGCTCGCCAACGACGCCTGGGGCGTCGAGAAGACGCGCGACTTCGTCGCCAAATTCGCGCAGCAGATCGCCGGCTTGCTGTCCTTGCGGCGGGCAGGATCGCATCGCCGCCGGCGAGTTCCAGGCGCTGGTGCTCGATTGCGCCGGCACTTGGCAGAACACGCTGAAATTCCGCGGCAAGGGCGTTATCGACAACCAGATCGTCAACGACATGGCGCAGCGCCGCTACGCCTATCTGACGATCCTCAAGAACGCGCCGCATCCCAATGCCGGCATCGCTTTTCACCCTCTACATGATCTCGCATGAGGGCCAAGAGAATGTGATGTGGGATTATTTCGGCCAAGATGTCGACACGCTGCCCGATTCGCATATGCATCAAGCCGTGCAGAAACTGCAGGCCGACGGCGTCAAGACGATCGACGTGACGATGGATTGGTGGCGCAGCCACGAGGGCATCGACAAACAAAACGAGGCGCTGGCGAAGCTCGTCGCCGGCCACTGAGGGAGGAGAAGCAGCGATGGCACGGCACATCCCCGGACCGCTCTACTACGAGGCGATCGGCGCCACGGGCATGCCGATGATCTTCCTGCACTCGACACCGGACGATCATCGGCTCTGGATGCTCCAGACCGCGCATTTCTCCTCGGACTATCGCTGCCTCGCCGTCGATTGCGCCGGCTATGGCCGCTCGCCCGCGGTGCAGCCCGGCGTCACCATCGACGATCATGCCGATGCGTGCTGGGAGATCATCGATCGCACCACCAAAGGCGGCGCGATCATCCACGGCAATTCCTTCGGCAGCGAGGTGGCGATGCATATGGCACAGCGCCGGCCGGAGCGTGTGCCGGCGCTGATCCTCTCGGGCTGCGGCTACGTCGCAACCAGCGAGATTTTCCTGCGTTGGGCCGAACGCTATCGCAGCGAAGGCCTGCCGCTGCGCCACGCGCAGGTCCTGGATCACTTCGCGCCGGCCGGGCGAGAGAGCAAACTCCTGCTGCATTATGCCGAGATGGTCTGCGCGCTCAACAATGAAGGCACGCTTGCCAGCATCGTCGCCAATAACGAGGCGCTGGCGCAGCGGCCCGACCCGTCGTTCTATGACGGCATCATGTCGCCGACGATCATCATCATCGGCGATCTCGACCGTACGAAGCCCGCGAGCTTCGATCTGCAAAAGCGCATCAAGGGATCGGATTTGGTCTTCATCCCGGATGTCGGCCACGCGTGCAATATCGAGGCGCCAGCCGTGTACGACGCGCATTGCATCCGTTTCCTCAAAAAGCTCGGCCTCTATTCCGGCGCCGCGAAGAAGGCACAGCCATGAAACGCGAAGAGCAGGATTTGCTCGCCCGCACTCAGGCGGGCACCCCGATGGGCGATCTCGTGCGCCGTTATTGGATGCCGGCAGTGCTGTCGCGCGAGCTCGAAGCCGGCGGCGAGCCCATCCGCGTGCGGCTCCTCAGCGAAGATCTCGTCGCCTTCCGCTCGCCCGAGGGCAGGGTCGGGCTCTTCGAGGAGAATTGCTCGCATCGCGGCGCCTCGCTCCATCTCGCCAAGAACGAGGCCGGCGGGCTGCGTTGCTGGTATCACGGCTGGAAGTACGGGCACGATGGCCAGTGCATCGACCAGCCGAACGAGCCGCCGTCATCGCGCGCCTGCGAGAGAATTCGTCAACGCGCTTATCCCTGCGTCGAGAAGAACGGTGTCGTCTGGTCCTATATGGGACCGCGCGAGGCAATGCCGGCCTTCCCGTTGCTCGAATGGAGCGCGGTGCCGGAAGGCCATTACCACGCCTCGAAGCGCTTCCAGGAATGCAACTGGCTCACCGGTATGGAAGGCGATCTCGATTCGAGCCACCTCAACTTCCTGCACGGCACCGAGACCATCAAAGCCTCGCCCTCGCATGGCCGTTTCGAATCCGGCGCGTGGATGGCGGCCGACGCCTTTCCGAAATTCGAGATCGTCGCCAAGCCGGGCGGCTTCATCCACGGCGCGCGGCGCAATGCCGATGACGGCCATCATTATTGGCGCATCGGCACCTGGCTGCTGCCCTGCTTCACGATGATCCCCGGCTTCCCCGGCGATCTGCCGATGGGCGGCCATGCCTGGGTGCCGCGCGACGACGAGACGACCTGGTGCTTTGCGTTCTCCTGGCATCCGCGACGGGCTTTGAATGAGAACGAGCTGAAGCAGATCGGCACCGGCTGGGGCATGCATTCGCTGATGGCGCCCGGCTCTTTCGTGCCCGCGCATAACAAGAGCAACGGCTATGCGCCGGAGGGCACGCCGGGCGCGCAGAATTGGGATCGCATCAAGATCTTCCAGGATCAGGACGTCGCGATCACGGAGAGCGTCGGCGGCGCTTTCGATCGCACCAACGAGAATCTCGGCAGCACCGACGTTGTCGTCATCACGGCGCGGCGGCGGCTGATGGCCGAGGCGCGCGCGCTTGCCGAAGGCAAGGCGCCAAAGATCGGCGCCGAGGATTATCGCGTGCGGCCGATCTCCTGCCGCCTGCCGAGCGATGCCCCGTCCTGGGCCGATGCTGTCGCCGAAGCGATGGATGCGCGGCCCGAAACCTATCGGCCTTCTATCTAAGCTGGCGATCTGAGCAAGCCCATGGCACACCGCGTCCCAGGTCCGCTCTACTTCGAGCAGCAAGGCAAGACCGGCACACCGATGGTGTTCCTGCATTCGACGCCGGACGATCATCGGCTTTGGCTTTATCAAGCGGCGCATTTCTCGTCCTGGTATCGCACCATCGCGATCGATCTCGCCGGCTATGGCCGCTCGCCGGCGGTGCAGGACGGCGTCACCCTCGCCGATGCGGCCGCGGCCTGTTGGGAAGCGGTCGATCGAATCGCCGACGGCCCGATCATCCTCCACGGCAATTCGATCGGCTCGGGCGTAGCGCAACGCATGGTCGAGCAGCAAAGCCATCGCATCCTGGCGCTCATCATCTCCGGCACCGGCTACTCACCGACGGCCGAGGTCTTCGCGCGCTGGGTCGAGCGCTATCGCAACGAAGGCATCGCGTTGCGCCACAAGCAGCTCTTCGATCATTTCGCGCCGGCGGTGCAGAGCGACCCGATCCTCAGCTATTACGCCGACATGGTGGTCGAGCTGAACAATGCCGGCACGCTCGCCAGCGTCATTGCGATGAACCAGGCGAATGTCGATCGCCCGCCGGAATCCTATTACCGCGGCATCAAGGTTCCAACGCTCATCATCGCCGGCACCGAGGATCGCACCTACAAATCGTCGCTCGATCTGCACAAGCTGATCGACGGCAGCGAGCATCGCAGCATCGAGGGCGCGGGCCACGCGCCGATGATCGAGATGCCCTGGGAATATGACCGGCACAGCATCGAATTCTTGAAAAACCTCGGCCTCTTTCCAGGCTGAGATAAAACACGAGGGGGAAAACATGACGATCAGCCAGACCGGGGCGCCGAGCGGCGTGACCGATGCCGCCGCCTTTCGCCTCGCCGATGAGATCGCCGCGCGTATGGACCGGCTGCCGATCACGGCGCTGCATCGCCGCACCGCCGGCACGATCGCGCTCGGCACGTTCTTCGACTCCTTCGAACTCGCTGATCATCGCGGCGGCGCTGACCGCGATCATCTCCTCCCTGCATATCAGCTTCACCGAGGTCGGGCTGCTGATCAGCTCGGCCTATCTCGGCATGACGGTCGGCGCGCCGCTGTTCGGCTGGCTCGCCGAGATCGTCGGCCGCAAGCCGGTCTGCGTCTGGATGATCGCCGGCTTCGGCGTGCTGTCGCTCGCCGCATCCTTCGCGTGGAATTTCGAAAGCCTCTTCGTCATCCGCATGATCGAAGGCTTGGCGCTCGGCGGGCAGGTCCCCGTCTCCTCGGCGCTCTATAGCGAATTCCTGCCGGCGGCGCGGCGCGGCCGCGCGTTCTTCTGGGGCTACACCGTGCTGTTCTCGACCGGTATCTTCCTCGCGCCCGTCGTCGGCCTCGCTTGTTTCGCGATCTTCGGGCCCGAGGCCGGCTGGCGCGCACTCTTCCTCACCGGCGGCCTCGCTTTGCCGCTCGCGCTCGTCATGCATTATTTCGTGCCGGAATCGCCGCGCTGGCTCGCCGAGAATGGCCGCGGCGCCGAAGCCGATGCGATCGTCGTGCGCTATGAGGCCGAAGCACGCACGGCCGGCAAGAATCTGCCAACACCGCAGGTGAATTATCGCGGCGCGCGCGAGAACACGCGGCTCACCGAGCTCTTCCACGGTATCTATTCGCGTCGCACGCTGCTGAGCTGGACGCTGTTCTTCGCGACCTATTTCGTCAGCTACGGGCTGCAGATCTGGATTCCGACGCTTTATGTGAAGATCGGCGGCCTGCCGCCGAAGAACGCGCTGATACTGGCGATCATCTCCGGCGCGATCACGCTTTGCTGTGTCTTCCTCTGGGGCGACCTCGCCGACCGCATCGGGCGCACCAAGAGCTTCATCGTCGGCTATTCGCTGTCGATCGGCGGTTTTCTGCTCGGCATCTTCCTGGTGGCGGGGCTGCACGTCACCGGCTGGCCGATGCTGTTCAGCTCGGCATTGATCGCGCTCCTCGGCACGAACTTCACCGCGGCTTTATGCTTTCTCTATACCGCCGAGCTCTTCCCGACGCGCATGCGCGCCTGGGCGACTTCGACCGGCAGCACGATCAGCCGCATTGGCAGCTTCATCGCGCCGACCGCTGTC
This sequence comes from uncultured Alphaproteobacteria bacterium, assembly GCA_963731145.1. GTDB lineage: Bacteria > Pseudomonadota > Alphaproteobacteria > ATCC43930 > CGMCC-115725 > CAIKMD01. Next base: position 63,258 of record CAVSUX010000003.1, read on the forward strand.
GGCGCACTGCTCGATGCCAATCTCGGCATCGTCAGCGTCTACGCGATGTTTGCTGCTGTCGGTTGCATCGGCCTCGCCGCAATCGTCTTGCTCGGCCCCGAGACCAGCAAAGGCGCGCTCGAAGACGTGTCGGCGTGACGACCGTGCGGCATAGCGCGACGTTGCGGCGCGACGGAAAAGATTGACAGGACTCGGCGCATCCCGCCAAATTTGTTGGCATCGCGTCGCACGGATGCGACGGCCATCGGAGCGTCAGTCTCCGAACGCCGAGACTTGGGGGAGTCCGTTGGTAACCCATTCGCGTCGTTCAGCAGTCGCGCTGACCGTCCTAGGGCTTTTCTTTTTTTGGGCGCTGGTCGTCGATCCAACCGCCCGCGCTAGGCTGCCCGCGCCCGCGCTACCCGAATCGTCTCCGCTCAGCGAGCCGACGGCAGCTCCGGCGCCGCCAATCGTCGCATCGCCGCCGGTCGTCGCGCCACCCGTTGCTTACCAAGCGCCGCCATCCCCGGCCGCGACTGAAACCATCACCGCGCGGTCGGGCGATTCGCTGATGAGTCTCTTGCAGCGTGTCGGCATCACGCCGACCGCGGCGCGAAGCGTGATCGACGCGCTCGCCCGCAAATGGAATCCGCGCGCGCTGAAGATCGGCCAAGAGATCGCGCTCCTGCGCGACGAGACTGGCGTGAAACAGTTGCGACTGACACCCGATCTTGCAGCGCAATCTTCTGCTGACTCGCGGCACCGACGGCAATTACATCGCGAGCGCGATGCCGCGCGACATCCTCGCCGTGCCGCTGCGCATCGCCGGCACGATCGATTCGAGTCTCTTCGAGGCGGCGGCCAAAGCCGGCCTGCCGCAAGCCGTGCTGAACGATGTCATCCATGCCTTCAGCTATGACGTCGACTTCCAGCGCGAAGTGCAGCCCGGCAATTCTTTCGAAGTGCTGTTCAACCAGCTCATCGATGAGAAAACGGGCAAGATCGTCGGCACCGGGGATATTGTTTATGCAGCGCTGACCCTGAGCGGCAAGGTCGAGGCGCTTTATCGCTACACGTCGCCGAATGGCGATCCCGACTTCTACAATGCCGACGGCACCAATGTGAAAAAGGCGCTGCTGCGCACGCCGGTCGACGGCGCCCGCATCAGCTCAAGCTTCGGCATGCGGCACCATCCGATCCTCGGCTTCACGCGCATGCATCAGGGCGTCGATTTCGCCGTGCCCGCCGGTACGCCGATCATGGCCTCTGGCGACGCCGTCGTCGCCTCGGCGGGATGGACCGGCGGCTACGGCAATATGGTCGTGCTGCACCACAACGGCAGCTACTCGACCGCCTACGGCCATATGAGTCGCATCGCCAAAGGCATCAAGCCGGGCGTGCATGTCCGTCAGGGCGACGTGATCGGCTATGTCGGCATGACCGGCCTCGCCACCGGGCCGCATCTCCATTACGAGGTGCGGGTCAACAACAAAGCAGATCAATCCGCTCGGCGTGCGTCTCGCTGCGACGCAGAAGCTCGATGGCCACGCGCTCGCCGATTTCCACGCGCAGGAAGCGGCTATCGCCAAGCGCGTCGCCGCGCTGCGCAGCGACGGCACGGTCGCCGCAGCGTTAGGTCTTCCGCGCCATGTCGGGACCGCCGATGAAGAAGCGGTTCCAGGTCGGCGTGATCAGGATCTCGTTGATGCAGACGCGCGGCGGCATCTCGGCGACGAAACGGATCGTCTTGCCGAGATCTTCGGCCTGCAGCATGCGGTCGACTTCTTGCTGGCTTGGCGCGACCGGGCGGTGACGCAGGATCGGCGTCGCCACCTCGCCGGGAAACAGGCAGCAGGCGCGGATGCCGTTGACGCATTCCTCGTCATTGAGCGAACGCGTCAGCGCCGCGAGCGCGGTCTTCGACGCGTTATACGCGGGACCGGTCAGATATTCCTCGATGCATGCCGGCCCAGGACGAGACGTTGATCACGAGCCCGTCTCTTTCGCGCGCGCATCGACGGCAGCACGGCATAGATGCAATAAAGCGCGCCGTTGAGATTGATGCCGCTGATGTAATCGAAGCTATCGGGCGTCAGGTCTTTCCAGAGCCGCGTCGAGAGATTGAGGCCCGGCGCTGTTGACGAGGATATCGACGCGCCCGTGCCGCGCGATGATGTCGGCGCCGACACGTGCGACCGCTTGCTTGTCGGCGACGTCGAGCACCGCGGCTTCGGCCTTGCCGCCGGCTTGCGTGATGAGCGCGACGCTTTCCTCGACACCTTCCGGCGTGCGGCCGCTGATGATCACGGTCGCGCCCGCAGCGGCGAGCTCTTGCGCGCCGGCGCGGCCGATGCCGCTGCCCGCGCCGGTGAGCCACGCAACCTTACCCTGCAACGCGCCCATCGCTTCCCTCCGCTCATCGCGTCGCATGATGGCGGGTGCGAGGGATGGCAATGCGGGCTGGAACAATCGCTCGCCACTCACGTTTCATCACCCCGCCGCGAAAGCGGGCCTCCGCAGGCGCGGATGCACCGCTGCGCGCGGCATGACGGTGGAGAGAGCGCGAAAGGACGACGGGATCGAGCCCTCAAAGCGACGCGGCGCGCCGAGGTCATCGGCGCGCCGCGCAGTCGTGAGAGAGTCGATCGTTACGCCGCGGCGGCTTTCGCCGCGCCGTCGCCGGTGATCTTGAGACTGTCCTCGCCGCTGGTCGTGACGTGGACGGTCTCGCCATCGGTGATGCGGCCGGCGAGGATCATCTCGGCGAGCGGGTTTTGCAGCTCGCGCTGGATCACCCGCTTCAACGGCCGCGCGCCATAGACCGGATCGTAGCCGACCTCGCCGAGCCATTCCTTCGCCTTGTCGTCGACATCGAGCGTCAGCTTGCGATCGGTCAGCAGCTTCTGCAGCCGCGCGAGCTGGATATCGACGATGCCTTTCATGTCGCCACGCGACAGACGGCCGAAGATCAGGATCTCGTCGAGCCGGTTGAGGAACTCCGGCCGGAACGCGCCGCGCACGATCGCCATCACGCCATCGCGGGCCTTGCGCATATCCGCGTCTTCGGGCAGCGCCGCCAGAATCTCGCTGCCGAGATTGGAGGTCAGCACGATCAGCGTGTTGCGGAAATCGACGGTGCGGCCCTGGCCATCGGTCAGACGTCCGTCGTCCAACACCTGCAGCAGCACGTTGAAGACATCGGGATGCGCCTTCTCGACCTCGTCGAAGAGGATCACCTGATAAGGCCGGCGGCGAACCGCTTCGGTCAGGCTGCCGCCTTCCTCATAGCCGACATAGCCCGGCGGCGCGCCGATCAGCCGCGCGACCGAATGCTTCTCCATATATTCCGACATGTCGATGCGCAGCATCGCGCTTTCGTTGTCGAAGAGGAATTCGGCGAGCGCCCGCGCCAGCTCGGTCTTGCCGACGCCGGTCGGCCCCAAGAACAGGAACGAGCCGATCGGCCGGTTCGGATCTTGCAAGACCGGCACGCGCGCGGCGGATCGCATTGGCGACCGCGACCACGGCCTCGTCCTGGCCGACGACGCGACGCTTCACATTGTCTTCCATGTGCAGCAGCTTCTCGCGCTCGCCTTCGAGCATCTTGTCGACCGGGATGCCGGTCCAGCGCGAGACGACGCCGGCGATATGCTCGGCCGTCACCGCCTCCTCGATCATGCGATGGCTCTCGGCCTCTTCGGCGGTTTTGAGCTTGCGATCGAGCTCGGGGATCACGGCATAGGTCAGCTCGCCGGCGCGGGTGAAATCGCCCTTGCGCTGCGCCTGCTCCAATTCGATGCGCGCCTGGTCGAGCTGCTCTTTGAGCTTCTGCGCCGAAGCCATCTTGTCTTTCTCGGCATGCCATTGCGCCGTCAGCTCGGCCGATTGCTGCTCGAGATCGTTCAGCTCCTCGATCAATCGCTCGAGCCGCTCTTTCGAGGCCGCATCGGTCTCCTTCTTCAGCGCCTCGCGCTCGATCTTGAGCTGGAGGATGCGGCGATCGAGCTCGTCGATTTCCTCGGGCTTCGATTCCGCTTCCATGCGCAGAGCGCGACGCCGCCTCGTCCATCAGATCGATGGCTTTATCGGGCAGGAAGCGATCGGTGATGTAGCGGTTCGACAAGTTCGCAGCCGCGACGATCGCGCCGTCGGTGATGCGCACGCCGTGATGGACCTCGTATTTCTCCTTGATGCCGCGCAGGATCGAGATCGTATCCTCGACCGTCGGCTCGGAGACGAAGACCGGCTGGAAGCGCCGCGCCAGCGCCGCGTCCTTCTCGATATGCTTGCGGTATTCGTCGAGCGTGGTCGCGCCGACGCAATGCAGTTCGCCGCGGGCCAGCGCCGGCTTCAGCATGTTCGATGCGTCCATCGCGCCATCGGCCTTGCCGGCACCGACCAGCGTGTGCAGCTCGTCGATGAAGACGATGATCTCGCCCTGCGCCGCGGTGATCTCGCTGAGGACGGCTTTCAACCGCTCTTCGAACTCGCCGCGGAATTTCGCGCCGGCGACCATCGCGCCGAGATCGAGCGCGAGGAGGCGCTTTTCCTTGAGGCTGTCCGGCACGTCGCCATGCGCAATGCGCAACGCAAGGCCTTCGACGATCGCGGTCTTGCCGACGCCGGGCTCGCCGATCAGCACCGGATTGTTCTTGGTGCGGCGCGACAGCACTTGCACCGTGCGGCGAATTTCTTCGTCGCGTCCGATCACCGGATCGAGCTTGCCGCTCGCGTGCGGCCTCGGTCAGATCGCGCGCATATTTCTTCAGCGCGTCGTAGCCTTCCTCGGCCGAGGCGCTGTCGGCCTTGCGGCCCTTGCGGATTTGCTCGATGGCGGCGTTGAGCGATTGTGCGGTGACGCCCGCCGCGGCCAACGCCTTGGCGGCCGGACTGTTGCGATCGAGCGTCATCGCAAGCAGCAAGCGCTCGACGGTGACGAAACTGTCGCCGGCTTTCTCGGCGACCTTTTCGGCCTCGGCAAAGAGCCGGTTGAGCTCGGCCGAGAGATAGACCTGGCCGCTGCCGCCTTCGACACGCGGTAGCTTGTCGAGCGCGGCATCGACCGCGGAGGAAACCGATTTTGGCTCGCCGCCGGCGGCACGTATCAGATTGCTGCAAAGCCCTTCCTTGTCATCGATCAGGACTTTGAGCAGATGTTCGGGTGTGATCTGTTGATGCCCGCGCCGCTGCGCGAGCATCTGCGCGGCCTGGACGAACCCCTTGGCGCGCTCCGTATATTTTTCGAAATCCATGGCAACCCCTTCCGAAACGGCGTGGGTGGTCCCTCAAAGAGGCAACCTTCCGCGTCTTCCGCCTGAAGATATGGGGTCGGCCAATCCCGCGGCCAAGAGCGGCCGCAAGCATTAACGATAGGGTCGAGCGATTAAAGCCGGGCCGGCGAAACGCCGCAGAGCCGATCCAACGCGTGCGGCTTACTAATGCCGTCGGACCTTCGGAATTCGTCGCCGGCGCCTTCCGGGATCATCGGCTGCGGCTGACCCGCGGTTTGCGGCTGACCCGACTGCGGCTGCTGGCCGTTACCGTTGCCGTTGAACTCGCCTTCGCCGTCGATGCCGTTCATCTCGGTATCGGCCGGGGTCATCGGCCGCGGCGCCATTTGCTCGCCATTGGCCTGCATGATCCGGTAGTAGTGCTCGGCGTGCTGGTAGAGATTTTCGGCGGCGATCCGGTCGCCGGACGATGAGGCCTCGCGCGCCAGCGCGATATAGCGCTCGAACACCTGATAGGCGTTGCCCCGGATTTTGACGCTGGGCCCGTTGCTATCGAAGGTCTGCATCCGGTGCGGCGGACGCGGACCACGGTTGTTACTGTTATTGTTGTTATTGTTGTGCTGACCGCCGCCCATGTTGTTGGGATTGTGATTGCGGCCCCGGCCACGCTTGTTTTGACCTGGTCTCATGACACCTTTGAAGTCTTGATGCATGTGCTGTCGATCTACCGTTTTCGTTATCTGCTTTTAGAGACCCCGTGGCGTCCAAAGTTCCCGAAGGGAACGCCTTTCGGCTGGGGTTCTGCCGGCGCCTCTGCGGCGCTGAGCCTTCCTGGCTCCGACCTCGCTGGGTCACCCTAAACGGGAAGTGCCCAGCGAATCCAATGGTTTTTTTAACGTTTGCGGCTTTTCTGTGATTGCCTTTCAGAGCGTTGCAACCACGCAACGCTCGATACCGGCGAGGTCGCGGCGTATCGCCGTAACCCTTAATCCTGCTTCGCCTAATACCCTGACCACTTGCAATCCTTGGCCGGCACCAATCTCGATATAGGCCTTGCCTGCCGGTCCTAGCAATCCGCGAATCGCCGCACCAAGCGGCCGGTAGGCGGAAAGTCCGTCCGGCCCGCCATCAAGGGCGGCCCGCGGGTCGAACGCCAGCACTTCCGCCGGCAATCTCCCGATCTCGCTACTGGGTATATAGGGCGGGTTGGCCAGGATTACATCGGCCGGCCCATCAATTCGCGCCGCCCAGCCACCGACTCGGAATTCGGCCCGACCGGCCAGGCCGAGGGCCGCCGCATTGCCCTGCGCCGCCGCCACGGCACCGGGCGAGATATCGATGCCGAGGCCGGTGGCCTTCGGCAATTCCGACAGCAGTGCCAGCAACAGGCATCCTGTCCCGGTGCCGAAATCGACGACCCGCAGCGCCGGCGTCACGATCCGGCAATATCGGCCAGCGCCGCCGCGATCAGGGTCTCGCTATCCGGCCGCGGATCGAGCGTATCGGGCGAGAGCGCGAAATCGAGGCTCCAGAATTCGCGTTTCCCGCGGAGTCGCGAGACCGGCTCGCCGTCCACGCGGCGGACGATCAGCGCTTCGGCCGCCGCCGCCAATTCGGGCTGAACCACGCGCTCGGGCCAGCCGAGGATGGTCGCCGGCTCGATGCCGAGCGCCAGCGCGAGGATGAGCCGCGCCTCGTGACGCGGCTCGGCGATCCCGGCAGCGGCAAGACGCGTCACCGAGCGATCGAGCAGCCTGCCGACCGTCAGCGTGTCCGACGTGACGGCGTTCATTCCACTTCCGCGAGACGCGCGGCCTGATCCTCGGCGAGCAGCGCCTCGATGATCTCGTCGAGCGCTTCGCCGGTCATCACCTTGTCGATCTTGTAGAGCGTCAGGTTGATGCGGTGATCGGTGACGCGGCCTTGCGGGAAATTGTAGGTGCGGATGCGCTCCGAACGGTCGCCGCTGCCGACCTGGCTTTTGCGCGACGCGGCGCGCACCGCGTCTTTCTCCTGCCGCTCGCGCTCATAGAGCCGCGCGCGCAGCACCTTCAGCGCCTTCGCCTTGTTCTTGTGCTGCGATTTCTCGTCCTGCTGCTGCACGACCATGCCGGTCGGGATATGCGTGATGCGCACGGCGCTGTCGGTCGTGTTGACCGACTGCCCGCCCGGGCCGCTCGAGCGGAACACGTCGATGCGCAGATCCTTGTCCTCGATCTTGATGTCGATCTCTTCGGCTTCGGGCAGCACGGCGACCGTCGCCGCCGACGTATGGATGCGGCCGGCATTCTCGGTCTCGGGCACACGCTGCACGCGATGCACGCCGGATTCGAATTTGAGGCGATGAAAGACGTCGCGGCCGGTGACCGAGGCGGTCGCCTCCTTGATGCCGCCGACGTCGCTTTCGGAATAATCCATCACCTCGAAGCGCCAGCCATGGATCGTGGCGTAGCGCTGATACATGCGGAACAGCTCGCTGGCGAAGAGCCCGGCCTCGTCGCCGCCGGTGCCGGCGCGCAGCTCGATGATCGCGTTGCGCTCATCCGCCTCGTCTTTCGGCAAGCAGCAAAAGCTTGATCTGGTGCTCGAGCGTCGGGCAATCGCTTGTCGAGCGCGCGTAGCTCTTCCTCGGCGAGCGCCTTCATCTCGCCCTCGCCTTCCTGCGACCATGGCTTCGAGATCGCCATATTCGGCGCGCGCCCGCTGCCACGTCTCGATGCCTTCGACCAGCGGCGTCAGATCGCTGTATTCCTTCGACAGCTTGGCGAATTCATTGCCGCGCGCCGGATCGGCCATGGCGTCGCGCAGCTCGGCATGCCGGCGCACGACTTTATCGAGCTTCGCTTCGAATTGCGTGGATGGCGGCATGATGGTGCGCGCTTCCGCTAGCGGAACGCCGCGAGCCGCTCCGCCAGGGACGCGAGCGGAACTTCGGCCTGTTCGCCGCTGTCGAGATCGCGCACCGTCGCCGCTTGGCGTTGCGATCTCGTTGTCACCGAGGATCACGGCGGCGCGCGCGTTGATCTTGTTGGCGCGCTGCATGCGGCGTTTGAGATTGCCGGAATAGCCGAGCTCGATGTGCGAAGCCGGCACGACGCAGCGATTGCGCGAGCTGCATCGCCAGCGTCTCGGCCGGCTTGCCGATCGGCACCAGCGCGATCGGCCGCGGCGGCGGCGGCGGCTCGTCGATCAGCAGCGCCAAGCGCTCGATGCCGGCGGCCCAGCCGACGCCCGGCGTCTCGGGCCCGCCCATGACCCCCATCAGGCCGTCGTAGCGACCGCCACCCAGCACCGTGCCTTGCGAGCCGAGCGCGGTGGTCACGAATTCGAAGGCGGTGTGGCAGTAATAATCGAGGCCGCGCACGAGCGCGGATTGGGCTGTAGGCGATGCCGAGCGCGCTCAAGCCCGCGCAGCACTTCGGCGAAGAAATCCTGCGCCTCCGGCGTCAGATAGTCGGCGAAGGTCGGCGCATCGGCGTTGATGCGCTTGTCGCCCTCGTCCTTCGAATCGAGAATGCGCAGCGGATTGGCCTCGAGCCGGCGCAAACTGTCTTCGGACAAGCGCGTCGCGATGGCCGGCGTAGTAATCGACCAGCGCCGCGCGATAGGCGTGGCGGCTCGCGGTGTCGCCGAGCGTGTTGAGCTCGAGCACGGTGTGCTTCAAGACACCGAGCGCATCGAGAATCTCGGCGCCGAGCGCGATCAGCTTCGATATCCGCCGTCGGCTGCGCCGCGCCGATGAGCTCGACATCGATCTGATGGAATTGGCGGAAGCGGCCTTTCTGCGGCCGCTCGTAGCGGAACATCGGCCCCGCCGCGAAGAACTTCAGCGGCAGGCTTTGCGTCAGGCTGTTCGAAAGGACCGCGCGCACGATGCCGGCGGTGTATTCCGGCCGCAACGTGATCTCTTCGCCGCCGCGATCGGTGAAGCGTGTACATCTCTTTCGAGACGATATCGGTGCGTCTCGCCGATCGGCCGCGCAAAGACTTCGGTGAATTCGAAGATCGGCGTCGCGATCTCCTGATAGCCGATAACGCTCGGCGATACGCGCGCGCCGTGTCGATCACGGCGCGATGACGGCGCTGCGCGTCGGGCAGAAGATCCTGGGTGCCGCGAACCGGCTGAAGACCCGCCATCGAAGATGTTAAGCGACGGGTTCCGCCGCTTCTTCCTTGGCCTTTGGCGGCGGCTTCGAGCTCGGCAGCCTTCTTCTCGACCAGGTCGACAAGATGGTCGACGATGTTCTGGTCCTTGAGGCGGTGCGCCATCGCGCCCGAGATATAGACCTGATGGGTGTTGTTGCCGCCGCCGGTGAAGCCGATATCGGTTTCGCGCGCTTCGCCCGGGCCGTTCACGACGCAGCCGATGACCGAGAGGGTGATCGGCGTGGTGATATGCGCGAGGCGCTTCTCCAGCACTTCGACGGTCTTGATGACCTCGAAATTCTGGCGCGCGCAGGACGGGCACGAGATGACCGTGACGCCGTGGCGGCGCAGGCCGAGCGATTTGAGGATGTCGTAGCCGACCTTGATCTCTTCGACCGGATCGGCCGAGAGCGAGACGCGGATCGTGTCGCCGATGCCGGCCCAGAGCAGCGAGCCCATGCCGATCGAGGATTTGATCGTGCCGCTCATCAAGCCGCCGGCCTCGGTGATGCCGAGATGCAGCGGGTAATCGCAGGCTTCGGAGAGCTGCTGATAGGCGGCGACGGCAAGGAACACGTCCGACGCCTTGCAGGAAATCTTGAACTCGAAGAAGTCGTTGTCCTCGAGAATCTTGGCGTGGGTCAGCGCACTTTCGACCATCGCCTCGGGGCAGGGCTCGCCATAGCGCTCGAGCAGATCGCGCTCGAGCGAGCCGGCATTGACGCCGATGCGCATCGAGCAATTGTGGTCCTTCGCCGCTTTGACGACTTCTTTGACGCGCTCGGCCGAGCCGATATTGCCCGGGTTGATGCGCAGGCAGGCGGCGCCGTTCTTCGCCGCCTCGATCGCGCGCTTGTAGTGGAAGTGGATGTCGGCGACGATCGGCACCTTCACTTGCGGGACGATGTCTTTCAGCGCCGCCGAGGATTCCTCGTCCGGGCAGGAGACGCGCACGATATCGGCGCCGGCGCGCTCCAGCGCCTGGATCTGCGCCACCGTCGCCTTGACGTCATGCGTCAGCGTGTTGGTCATCGACTGGACGGTGATCGGCGCATCGCCGCCGACCGGCTACCGAGCCGACATGGATCTGTCGGCACTTCCGCCGCTGGATGTCGCGATAAGGACGCACGCTCATGGCAAGCACCTTGGAAAATCAAGCTGATAGGGAAGATTTAGGCTCCCCGAAGCATCACTGGCTTATAGCGCGTTTTGCCCGCGCGCGAAACCCTGAGCCGGTGGTCGGAATATCGCGGCTATTCGGCGCGCGGCGCGGCTGCCGGGTGCCGTCATTGGCGGCAAGACGGTCGGGATCGAGCGCGACGGTGCGGACCGTACCGCTCAGCGGCTTGAACAGCTTGCCGTCGATCTCGAACTGGATGCCGGCACCGTTGCCGGTGCGCAGCGAGAGCCCGTTTCGATCCGGCACGCGGACAGAATCGCCAGGGTGCAGCGTGCGCTGGACGAGCACTTCATCGCCGTTGCGCACCTGCACCCAGCTATCCTTGATCGCATGTACGACGATCCGCGCCGGCATATCGGCGGGGCACCGTAAACACGCGGTTGTCTGGCGCCGGCGCTCGGGCGCGGTATCGGTCGATGGCGGCGCCGCGGCTGGCGCTGAAGCCGTCTGGGGCGGTGTTGCATCGCCGGCGTCGTCTGCGCGACCGGCGTGGCGCGCGGCGCTAGTCGCCGTCTTGAGCAGGCGCGACGTCGGCGCGGCGGCTGCGGGCGCTGACGACACTCGGCGCCGGCGACCGCAGGCGCAGATGGCGCGGGCGAAGCAGCGGTTGCCGCGTTGTCGTGGTCGTCGCAGGCGGCGATGCCGCTGCCGTACGTTGCGGCTGACGGCGCGCGGGCGTTTCCGCTCGGCACCGCTCGTTACCGGAGCCGACGTACAGCGGGCGGCGCTGCCGTATTCGGCACCGGCGGCTTTTTCGTCGCAGCGATCAGGTCGGGCGGCACCGCGCTCACCCTTTCGGGATGCGAGCGATCGCTGGTCGAGACGTAGTACCAAAGCCCGTAGCCGCAGATCGCCAGGATCAGCGCCGCCAGCACCATCGTGCCGCCGGGAATGCTGCGCTCGGCGAGCGGCACCGGAAAGCTCAGATCGCGCGAGACCTCGAAACCGGCGACTTCCTGCTTGAAGCGGCGGATGGCTTCGTCGCCATCGAGCCCCAGATGCACGGCGTAGGCGCGCACGAAGCCCTGCGCATAAACCGGACCCGGCAGCTTGTCGTATTGGCTTTCCTCGATCGCCGTCAGATAGGACGCGCGGATGCGCAGCGTCGCGGCGATGCGATCGATATCGCCGCCATAGCTCTTGCGTGTCTCGCGCAGCAAATCGCCGATGGTGTGGCGCGGCCCGCTGCTTTCCGTGTCGGCATCGCCGTTCGCGGCAGGCAATGCCTGCGTCGCCCTCCGGTTTGAGCGATCGGCTGAAGAAAGCCATTAGATCAAAGCCATTCCAGAGCGCCTCTGTCGGCGCGTTGGTTTGTTACGTCTTAGCAATTGCATCGACGCTAGCCGCAACCGCGCGCTGCATTCTCACACCGCGATGCCGCGATCGCGCGCGAAATCGTGGAACTTGCCGCGCAAGCTATGCGTCGACATCATCGGATAGCGAGCCGATGAATTCGACCAGCGCCGGAACATCGAGGCTGCGGATCATCGCTTTGACCGGCCCGATCGAGGACGGCGCCATCGAGAGCGCGCGGAAGCCGAGCCCGACCAGCGCCATCGCTTCGAGCGGATCGCCCGCCATCTCGCCGCAGACCGTGACCGGCAGCTTATGCGCGGCGCAGCCCGCGGCGATCTGGCCGAGCACACGCAGCACCGACGGCGAGAGCGGATCGTAGCGGTCGGCGAGGCGCGGATTGCCGCGATCCGCGGCGAAGAGGAACTGCACGAGATCGTTGGTGCCGACCGAGATGAAATCGGCGCGGCCGGCGAGCGCCGGCAATTGCCAGATCAGCGCCGGCACTTCGAGCATCAGGCCGATGGCGATCTGCTCCGGCAACGTCTCGCCGGCTTTGCGCTGGCGATCGAGCTCGAGCTGCAAGATCTCGCGCGCCGCCTCGAATTCGGCGATATCGGCGACCATCGGGAACATCACGCGCAAGCTGCGCCCCGACGCCGCGCGGATCAGCGCGCGCAGTTGCTGGCGCAGCATCGCCGGGCGGTCGAGCGAGATGCGGATCGCGCGCCAGCCCATCGCCGGATTCTCGTCGGCGATGGCATCGTCCATGTAGGGCAGCACCTTGTCGCCGCCGATATCGAGCGTGCGGAAGGTCACCGGCCGCGTCGCCGGCCTGATCGAGCACGCGGCGATAGAGCGAGGCCTGCTGCGGCACGGTCGGGAATGTGTCGCGCAGCATGAATTGCAGCTCGGTGCGGAAGAGGCCGACGCCGACGGCCGCCGTCTCGTCGAGATAAGGCAGATCGATGAAGAGGCCGCCATTGAGCATCAGCTCGACCCGCGTGCCGTCCTTGCTCTCGGCCGGGAGATCGCGCAGCGCCTCATATTGCTGGCGCTGGCCCGAGGCGCAGGCTTGATCCGCGCATCGACCGCCTGGATCACATCCTCGTTCGGCCGCAGCACTACGGCGCCTTCATCGCCGTTGACGACGACGATGTCGCCGGGCTCGACGCGGCTCAGCACGTCCTTGACGCGGCCGACGACGGGAATGTCGAGCGCGCGCGCAACGACCGCGACATGCGCGTTGGGCGAGCCCTCTTCGAGCACGAGCCCTTTCAGCCGCTTGCGGTCGTAATCGAGGAATTCGGCCGGGCCCATGTTGCGGGCGACGAGGATGAATTCCTCGGGCAGCTCGCTGTCGCGCGGCCGCGCGGCGGCGCCGGCGAGATGCTGCTGCAAGCGATTGGTCAGATCTTCGAGATCGGCAAGACGCTCGCGCAGATAAGGATCGGTCACCTGATTCATGCGCAGGCGCATATCGCCCTGCACCTTCTGCACCGCGGCTTCGGCGGTGAGGCCGCTTTCGACCGCTTCGGTGATGCGTTGCAGCCAGCCGAGATCGGCGGCGAACATGCGATAGGTCTCGAGAATGTCGCGATGCTCGCCGTCGGCCGCGACATCGCTCGCCTCGAGCAGCGCGTCGATCGCGCCATGCATCGAATCGACGGCGCGGCGCAAGCGCTCGAGCTCGGCAGCCGTGATCTTCGGCGACGACCTGGCGGATGACGAGCTGCGGCTCGTGCAGCACCGCCTGGCCGAGCGCGAGCCCGCCATTGAGGCGCGCGCCTTCGATCCGCAGCGGCAATTGCCCGACGCCGGCCGGCTGCTGCCGCTCCAGCGGGTTGACCAGCTCGCCCGAGGCGGCGAGCTCGGCCAGCACCATGGCGATGGTCTGCAGCGCCTCGATCTCGTCTTCGTCGTAGTGGCGCAGCGTGCGGTTCTGCACGACGAGCACGCCGAGCACGCGGCCCGAGCGCAGGATCGGCACGCCCATCAGCGAGTGATAGATCTCTTCGCCGGTTTCCGGCCGATAGGCGTAATCGGGATGCGATTGCGCGTCGGCCAAAGCGAGCGGCCGCGCCGAGGCGGCGATGACGCCGACGAGGCCTTCGCCGACGCGCAGCCGGGTGCGATGCACGGCTTCGGGACGCAGACCTTCGGTGGCGAAGAGCTCGAGCACTTCGCCGGCGCGCATGATGTAACAGGAGCAAACCTCGGCCACCATGTCCGCGGCGATGATGCGGACGATGGTGCTGAGGCGCTCTTGCGCTGTCCCCTGTCCCGCCATCACGTCGCGCAGACGGCGGAGCACGAGGCGTGAGGAGGGGACCGTCTCGGTCATTTTGCTGCTTCGCTCGAGCGGCGGCGGCTCGGCCAGGGCGACACGCGCACGCGTGCTCAGCGCCGCGACGGCTTCGGCCACGAGCTCGTCGAGTATCTCACGCGTCGATTGCTCGCGTGTGACGAAACCGACGCTTTGCCCCGCCATCAGCGAGCCGTGCTCGACATCGCCCTCGATCACGGCGCGGCGCAGCGCGCCGGCCCAGAAATGCTCGATCTCGAGCTGCGCGTCTTCGCGCGAGATCTCGCCGCGATTGAAACGGTCGATGACGCCGCGCTGGCAATCGGCGAAGGCCTGCGTGCCGTCATTGGCGAGCGCACGCACCGGAATGACCGGAAAGCGCGGATCGATCTGCATCGACGGCACGGCGTCGCGCGCGCCGGCGCGCAAGAAGGCCTGCTTGAAGCGGCGATGCGCGATCAATTCGCGGGCGCAGACGAAGCGCGTGCCGAGTTGCACGCCGGACGCGCCCATTTCGAGATAGGAGATGATCGCCTCGCCGCGGCCGATGCCGCCGGCGACGAAGACCGGCACTTCGCGCAACGCCGGCAAAATCTCCTGCGCCAAGACGCTGGTCGAGACCGGGCCGATATGGCCGCCCGCCTCCATGCCCTCGATCACGATCGCGTCGGCGCCCATGCGCACGAGCTTCTTGGCGATCGCCAGGGCCGGCGCGAAGCACAGCAGCTTGGCGCCCGATTCCTTGATGCGGTTGAACGGTGCTGGCATTCGGCAAGCCGCCGGCGAGCACGATATGTCCGACGCCGCGCCGGGCGCAGACCGCGATCAGCTCGGCGAGCTCGGGATGCATGGTGATGAGATTGACGCCGAACGGCTTGTCCGTGCGCTCGCGCGTCGCCGCGATCTCGGCATCGAGCTCCGCCGGGTTCATCGCGCCGCAGGCGATGACGCCGAAGCCGCCGCCATTCGAGATCGCCGCGACGAGATTGCGCTCGCTGACCCAGGTCATGGCGCCGCCCATGATCGCGAGCTCGCAGCCGAGGAACTCGAGCGCCGCGACGCCAGAGATGGTCGAGCAGGCGGCGCGCGGCATCTTCCGCGCAAGCAGAGATTCGGCGTTGCGGGGCTTAACGGCGCCGCGTGGCTCGACGCCCGCCGTCATACATCGAGGCCGTAAGCGGTGTGGAGCGCGCGCAAGGCGAGCTCGGTATATTCTTCGGCGACGAGCACGCTGACCTTGATCTCCGAGGTCGAGATCACCTGGATGTTGATGCCTTTCTCGGCGAGCGTCTGGAACATCATCTGCGCGACGCCCGCATGGCTGCGCATGCCGACGCCGATCACCGAGATCTTCACGACATTGGGATCGGGCTTCAGCTCCTTGAAGTTGAGCTGACCTGCGGCGCTCTTCGAGCGTCTTCACGGTGCGCGCGAGATCGGCCTTGGTCACGGTGAAGGTGAGATCGGTCGTGCCGTCTTCGGCGATGTTCTGCACGATCATGTCGACATTGATCGCGTTGTCGGAGAGCGGGCCGAAGATCGCGGCGGCGACGCCAGGCCGGTCGGGAACCTTAACGAGCGTCACCTTGGCCTCGTCGCGGCTATAGGCGATTCCGCTCACCACTTGCTGTTCCACGATCTCGTCCTCGTTCACGACCATTGTTCCGGGCGCGTCGGTGAAGCTCGACAATACCTGCACACGCACGCGATGATTCATCGCCAGCTCGACCGATCGCGTCTGCAGCACCTTGGCGCCCAGCGACGCCATTTCGAGCATCTCTTCATAGGTGATTTTATCGAGCTTCTTTGCCTTCGCAACGATGCGCGGGTCGGTCGTATAGACGCCATCGACATCGGTGAAGATATCGCAACGATCGGCCCTGAGCGCCGCGGCCAGCGCGACTGCCGACGTATCGGAGCCGCCGCGGCCCGAGCGTCGCGACGCGGCTGCCGGGCGCGACACCCTGAAAGCCGGCGATCGACCGGAATCTCGCCAGCCGCGATCGCGGCATCGAGCGCCGCCGTCGGGAATCGCCGCGATGCGCGCCTTGCCATGGGCCTCATCGGTCTCGATCGGCACCTGCCAGCCGAGGAAAGAGCGCGCCTTCACGCCCGAGCTCGCGCAGGGCCAGTGCGGTAAGACCCGCGGTCACCTGCTCGCCCGAAGCGACGACGGTGTCGTATTCCTGTTGCATCGGGCAGTCCGCCGAAGCTGTTGGTCCAGGCGACGAGCTGGTTGGTGACGCCCGACATGGCCGAGACCACGACAGCGACCTCGTGGCCGGCATCGACCTCGCGTTTGACGCGGCGCGCGACCGCTTTGATCCGCTCGACATCGGCGACCGAAGTGCCGCCGAATTTCTGCACGATGCGCGCCATACCCTCGCCACCTGTCCAAGGCCCTGAAACGGGGCCGATCTCAATCTTATGCGCCGGGCGACTATCGCGTTGCCGGCACTCGTCGGCGTATACATACTCCGGTCCGGGAAGGCAATCACAACAAGGCGATAGCGAGTAGAGTATGGCCGCCAATCGAGGCGCCACCGTCGACGCCGCGGAAGTCGAGCGCTTTGCCGCGATCGCGCCCGAATGGTGGGACGAGGACGGCGCCTTTCGCCCGCTCCATCGCCTCAATCCAGCGCGCGTCGAATATATCCGCGACCGTCTCGCGGCGCATTTCGACCGCGACATCAAAACGCGCGCGCCCTTCGCCGGTCTCAGCCTGCTCGATATCGGTTGCGGCGGCGGGCTGATCTGCGAGCCGATGGCGCGACTCGGCTTCGCCGTGACCGGCATCGACGCCGATACGACGGCCCTGACCGTGGCACGCGATCACGCGGCGCAGCAGGGACTCGGCGTCGATTATCGCGACGATGACGCCGAGGATCTCGCGGCACGCGGGAAGCGGTTCGATGCGGTGCTTGCGCTCGAAGTCGTCGAGCATGCCGCCGATCCGGCACTCTTCGTCGCCACGGCGGCGCGTCTCGTAAAGCCCGGCGGCGCGCTCATTCTCTCGACCATCAATCGCACGCCGAGAAGCCTATGCCGCGGCGATCATCGGCGCCGAATATGTGCTGCGCTGGCTGCCGCGCGGCACGCATGACTATCGGAAATTCCGCCGCCCCTCCGAATTAGCGCGCGATGTTCGCGCCGTCCGGTCTAATCGTCGGCGATATTACAGGCCTGGCTTATGACCCGTGGAGAGACCGTTGGCAGCAGGCCAACGATCTGAGAATCAACTATTTACTATTTGCCACTTCGCCAAAGTAGAAATAGAGTAACGCCGTCGCAACCGGGGGGTTTGCGATCTGGACCTCCGCGGGGGCGGCAAAGGCACGCTTTTGCTCGTGGGTGGTCCTATGAATGCGTTTCAGATGCCGCCCGGCGGGCGGCGAGCGACTTTCCGGCAAGGTGAAGTGGTTTAACCGGAGCAAAGGCTTCGGTTTCATCGTCCCGAATGATGGTTCGGGCGATGTGTTCTTGCCTCTGGCCGTGCTCGAGCGATCGGGCTTCGGCGAGGCACCGGACGGTGCCGACATTACTTTCGAATGGGTGCAGGGACCGAAAGGCCGTGCTGCGACGCAGGTGCTGGAGCTCGACGCTTCGGCCGCTGCGCCACGTCCGCCGCGCGAAGGCCGGCCGCCGCGCCGCGACTTCGATGATGGCGGCGGCGGCGGTGGCGGCGGGGGTCCGACCGAGCAGCTCGATGGTGTCGTCAAATGGTACGACCCCGCCCGCGGCTTCGGCTTCATCCTGCCGAGCGATGGCGGCAAGGATGTCTTCGTGCATGTGACGGCGCTGCGCCGTGCCGGGATCGACGATCTCCAACCCGGCCAGAACGTTCGCATGGAAGTCGCCGAGGCCCGCCGCGGCCGCGAGGCCGCCTCGATCCAGCTTCTCGGCTAGAATCCGCCCGTCCTACGCAGATCACTGCGCTATTGTCACCGGCGCCGGCGATTTCTCGCCCGCCGTGACGGAATCGATTCGCGTCTATCTTAACCGTGTGCTACTATATCTTGGGGTCGCAAGGCCAGTTATCCACAGGATACGGTAGGGGAGCATGGAATCGATCTGGACGTCAGAACTCATGGAGCAACTCGCCGCGCTTTGGACGGAGGGTCATTCCACGGCCGAAATCGGCCGCCGACTGGGCATCAGCAAGAATGCCGTCGTCGGCAAGGCACATCGTCTGAGCTTGAAGCCGCGGCCGTCACCGCTGAAGCGGCCGCCGATTCGGCGTGTCGTCGGTATCGCGGCGCCGAGCTGCACCTGGCCGCTGGGCCATCCCGGCGAGTCGGATTTCCATTTCTGCGGCAAGCGGCCGGTGCAGGGTAAGCCCTATTGCACCGAACATGCGGCGATGGCCTACGTCGCGCCGAAGAAGACGAACGCAGCTTAATTAATTTCGGATCACGCTCGCAGCCGCCACACCAACCCTGACGAGTGCGATCGAGTTTCTATCGCGTGAGCTTCCGCATCGCGCGGTCCAAACCATCCAGCGTCAGCGGGTACATGCGGTCGTCCATGATCTGGCGGATCATGCCGATGGAGCGCGTCCCTTCCCAATACCGTTCGGGCACCGGATTGAGCCACACCGCCTTCGGATAAGCGCCGACGAGTCGCCGCAGCCACACTTCGCCGGCCTCGTCGTTGAAATGCTCGACGCTCGCGCCGGGCTCGACGATCTCATAGGGGCTCATGCTGGCATCGCCGACGAAGATCAGCCGGTAGCTCTGATCGTAGGTGCGGAGGATTTCCGTCGTCGGCACTTCGTCGCTGCGGCGACGCTGCGCATCGGGCCACAGCGCCTCATAGGGGCAATTGTGGAAATAGAAATATTCGAGATGCTTGAACTCGGACGAGGCGGCCGAGAACAGCTCGGCGCAGGTGCGGATATGCCCGTCCATCGAGCCGCCGATATCGAAGAGCAGCAGCACCTTCACCGCATTGTGCCGCTCGGGCAGCAGCTTCAGATCGAGCCAGCCGGCATTGCGCGCCGTCGAGCGGATCGTGTCGTCGAGATCCAATTCCAGCGCCGCACCCTCGCGCGCGAACTGCCGCAAGCGGCGCAGCGCCAGCTTGATGTTGCGCGTGCCGAGCTCGACGCGATCGTCGAGATTCTTGAATTCGCGCTTGTCCCAGACTTTGACCGCGCGCTGGTGGCGGCTCTCTTCCTGGCCGATGCGCACGCCTTCGGGATTGTAGCCATAGGCGCCATAGGGCGAGGTGCCTTCGGTGCCGATCCATTTATTGCCGCCCTGATGGCGCTCTTTCTGCTCGGCAAGACGCTGCTGCAGCGTCTCCATCAGCTTTTCCCAGCCGCCCATCGCCTCGATCTGGC
Organism: uncultured Alphaproteobacteria bacterium; assembly: GCA_963731145.1. Classification (GTDB taxonomy): domain Bacteria; phylum Pseudomonadota; class Alphaproteobacteria; order ATCC43930; family CGMCC-115725; genus CAIKMD01. The sequence continues at coordinate 82,733 of CAVSUX010000003.1, forward strand.
GCTTTTCTTCTTCGGTCAGCAGCTTTTCGCCGAGACGCTTCAGCCATTCCGCCGGGATCGCCATCGGTGCGTCGGCGATATTCTCGAGGCCTTTGAAATAATGACCGAAGACGCGGTCGAATTTGTCGAGATGCTTCTCGTCCTTCACCAGCGCGGCGCGCGCGAGATAGTAGAAATCGTCGACCCGCCAGGCTCGCCACGCCGCGCTGCATCGCTTCCATCAGCGTCAGGAATTCCTTGAGCGAGACCGGCAGCTTCGCGTCGCGCAGCTCGATGAGGAAGCCTTCGAGCATCAGGTCCCGCGTTCGCGGCGATGGAGGAAGGCCAGGCGCTCGAAGAGCTGCACGTCCTGCTCGTTCTTCAGGAGCGCGCCATAGAGCGGCGGAATGAGCTTGCCCGGATCGCGCTCGCGCAACGCCTCGGCCGAGATGTCGTCGACCAGCAGCAGCTTGATCCAATCGAGCAGTTCCGAGGTCGAGGGCTTCTTCTTCAAGCCCGGCACGTCGCGCACCTCGTAGAAGACGGTGAGCGCGTCGCGCAGCAAAGTCTTCTGCAAATCCGGGTAATGCACGTCGACGATGCGCGCCATCGTGTCGCGATCGGGAAAGCGGATGTAGTGGAAGAAGCAGCGGCGCAAAAACGCGTCCGGCAGCTCTTTCTCGTTGTTCGAGGTGATGATGACGACCGGGCGATGCTGTCGCTTTCACCGTCTCGCGCGTCTCGTAGACGAAGAATTCCATGCGATCGAGCTCGAGCAGGAGATCGTTCGGGAATTCGATATCGGCCTTGTCGATCTCGTCGATCAGCAGCACCGGCGCGGCATCGGCGGTGAAGGCCTCCCAGAGCTTGCCGCGCAGGATGTAGTTGCGGATATCCGCGACCTTGGCATCGCCGAGCTGGCCGTCGCGCAGCCGCGTCACCGCGTCGTATTCGTAGAGGCCCTGCTGCGCCTTGGTCGTCGATTTGATGTGCCAGGTGATGATGTCCTTGCCGAGCGCCTTGGCGATCTCATGCGCGAGGATCGTCTTGCCCGTGCCGGGCTCGCCTTTGACCAGCAGCGGCCGCTCGAGCGCGACCGCGGCGTTGACGGCGACGCGCAAATCTTCGGTCGCGATGTAGGTGTCGGTGCCTTCGAAACGCGTCGCCAAAAATTTCTCCTTGTCCTCATCGCTACCGCTCGGTAACGCCACAGACCGCGGCGATTTGCGCGCGCAACGCCTTCGGCGCCGAAATAATCGAAGCTTTGATTGGTATCGGCAAGGGCAAAGCCCTCGCCGACGAGAAAGCCGGCGAGATCGGTGCCGCTGTTATCGGTGCAGATCGCGGCCTGATCGCTGCCGCGCTGTCCCGGCGGCACGCGGCAGGCGACATTGGGATAGTGCTGCAACCGCTGCGCCAGCGCGTCACGCGCGACATCGCTGCAAGAGCGATTGTCGCCGGTGCCAAGGCCACAGCGATCGCGCGGATCGCGCGAGCCGCACACCGAAGAGGCGGATATTGTGACCGCTGACCGACAGCGTCGTGCCGCCCGCCGCGCCGCCCTTGCCGTCGAAGGTCGCACCCGGCAGTGCCGAGCCGAGGCGCGAATTCGATGCCGGCGGCACCAATATCGGCCGCGTCGATCCGCGCGAGGCGGTCGAGGCGGCCCCACCCGGACCGACCGACGGCACATAGGTCGGCGACAGCCCGCTGGAGGGCTGCAGCTCTTTCAGCGTGCGGCCGTTGCGGTCGACAATCGTCACCGAGGTCTGACGGCGGCTCGGCATCCGGCACGGTGTGCACGGTCCGCGACGCGACATCGACATTCGGCAGATCGGAGGCAGGAGGCGGCGGGCGGCGCCGTTCGGCCGCGGCTCGCGGCGGGAGGGGCAGGTGCCTCGGATGCCGGCGCTGCGGGCTGCGGGCCTCAGGCTGCCGCTGGCGGCACAGCGGCGGTCGCTTCGCCGCCTACTGCCGGCTCGCTCGCGACCGGCGGCGTGAGCGACGGGGGCTGGCGCAGGGCGGTCCAGGCTGACGACCGTCACGCCCGCCGCGAGGCCGGCCGCAGACGACCAGCGCCGCCAACAGATATTGCCGCATCGGCCGACCCTAGACGCTTTCGCGCATATCGTCACGGGCCGGCGGTCCGGATCGGCGACCCTAGCAACTCGCACGCCCAAGCGCTACATCAATGGCTTAACAGGTCTGGCACCGCGTCAGGGACCCCGGCGATCGGGCTTTTCCCTTGACAAACCGGGCTTTGGCCTGCGCCATTACGGACAACCGATCGCCTGAATTTCAAGGATTACCCATGGGCTCGTTCAGCTTGATGCATTGGATGATCGTGCTGCTCATCGTCCTGCTCCTTTTCGGAGCCGGCAAGCTGCCGCGCGTGATGGGCGACTTCGCCAAGGGCATCAAGGCATTCAAATCCGGCATGAAGGAAGAGGACGACGAGGCGGTCGCGCCGCCGCCGAAGCAGCAAGTGCCGCCGCCCTCGTCGACCGCTTCGGCCGAGCACGTCGCGCACGACCGGGGCTGAGCCCGTCGCGGCTCGGCATCCGCGACCATGATCCGCTACTCACGGCTGGTCGGCGCGCTGCCGGCGGTCGTGCCGTTTGTTCCGCCGGAAGCCTTCGAGCGCCGCCTCGGCGCGCCGATCAAGATTCGCATCGGCGCCAATGAGAGCGCCTTCGGCCCCTCGCCCAAAGCGATCGCCGCGATCAATGCCGGCGCGCCGCGCATCTCGCTGGTATTGCGATCCCGAGGGCTATGAGCTGCGCGAGGCACTCGCCAAGCATCACGGCGTCGCGCGCGAGAATATCGGCCTCGGCATCGGCGCCGACGATGTGCTGTGCCTTTCCGTCCGCAGCGTGATCGATCCGGGCGATCCGGTGGTGATGTCGCATGGCGCCTATCCGACCTTCGCCTTTCATGTGAATGGCTACGGCGGCAAATTCGTCACCCCGCCCTATCGCGATTTCAAGAACGACGCGCAAGGCGCTGGCCGATGCCGCCGCCAAGAGCCGAAGCGCGCATGGTCTATCTCTCCAATCCCGACAATCCGACCGGCTCATGGCTCGGCGCCGAAGAGCAGATGGCGATCGTCGCAAAGCTCGCGCCCGGCGCGGTGCTGGTGCTCGACGAGGCCTATAGCGATTTCGCGCCGCCGGACAGCATGCCGGTGCTCGATCCCGAGGATGAGCGCGTCATCCGCGTCCGCACCTTCTCGAAAGCGCATGGCATGGCCGGTGCCCGCGTCGGCTACGCCATCGCCTCGAAAGCGATCGTCGCGAGCTTCGACAAGATCCGGCATCATTTCGGCGTCTCGCGACTGAGCCAGGAAGCGGCGCTCGCCTCGCTCGGCGATCAGGCCTTCATCGCCGATGTCGCGCGCCAGGTCGAGCGAAGGCCGGCGCGATTACGCCGCGCTCGCCGAAAGCCTCGGCCTCAAGGCGCTACCCTCGGCGACGAATTTCGTCGCCATCGATATGGGTAATGGCGACCGCGCGCGCGCGACCTTGGCGCAAGCTGCTCGAAGACGAAGCCGTCTTCCTGCGCATGCCCGGCGTCGCGCCGCTCGATCGCCTTGATCCGCGTTACGGTTGGGACAACGCCGGAACGTCAGGGTTTTGCGGCGGCGCTGAAGCGAGTGCTGGCGGCCGCGTAGGACAGGCGAGGCGCAAATCCAGCGCCGAGGCGTCGTGCGAAACAGACTTAAACAGGGCGGCGCAACGCTGAACGCGCCCAGGAACTCGTCCAAAAACTTCTCCATCCCTTCCGGATGGTCGCGCGACGGCGGCGTATCGCCCGGCGCGTAGCCGAGCGCGGCGAAAGGCTCCACGAGATCGGCGTCGCGCGACAGGACATAGACCGGCACGGTCCAGGGCTGGCCCGCGACGCGCGTGATCTCGGGCGGCTGATGATCGCCGAGGATGATCACCAGCGCGTCGTGATCGAGCCCTTTGAGCCAGGCGCCCAGCGTTTTCAGATCGTACGCGATGCTGTCGAGATAGGGCTGATCGAGATCGTTCCAGTCGGGCGGCGCGTAGATACGCTTCCAATCGCTATCGGACACGGTCTTGTAGTCGCCAGCGTCGCTCCAATCGGCGAGATAAGGCGGCACCGGCGCAAACGGCGTGTGGCTCGACACCAGCACGATCTGCGCGAAGAGCGGGGCATGCTCCGGCGTCAACTCGTGCGCCGAGAATTGCCGCAGCGTGAATTGATCGGGAATGTTGAACCAGCCGAATTCCGGCCCGGCATAGCCGAGATCGGCATCGAAATAATGCTTGTCGAAACCCCAGAACGCGGCTTCGGGATCGGGCTTCTTGATGCCCGGCATGACCTCGACCGTGCGATAGCCTGCGGCAGCGAGGTAGCGCGGCAAGGTGAGGCGACTGCCCGTTGAGCAAGAGCTCGTTCGCGAGCTGATCGAGCTTGATCCCGCTCGCCAGCGTGCCATGCGCCAGCCACGAGCCGCCGCCGAAGACCGGCGAGACGAGACGGCTCGAGAGCAGCGTATAGCCCGCGCCCTCGACCGTGCTGGCAAAATCCTCGAGCGCCGGATCGAGCAGGCGGCGATAGGCGGGATCGTCGAGCCCCACCGTGCCATAGCTCTCGATGAAGACGAGATAGACGTCCTTGCCCTTGAGCCCCGGCAGCTGTGCCGGGCGGCGGCTGCGGCGCGTCGAGCGCATCGGCGTAACGCGTATCGAAGCCGTGCAACACGGCAAAAGCGCGCCAGCCTGCGATCGTCTGCCCGCTCGCGGCGCGCGCTGCCGCGGTGTCGATCGGCTGCGTGAAGGGTAAAGCGATAAGCAGGAGGCCGATCGATCCGGCGCCGAGTGCAGCTGACCGCCGTGATCGGCCGTGCCGCCGCACGCTCGATGCCGGCGAGCGCGTGGGCGGTGAGCCGGAGCAGCAGCGTCAGCCCAAGCCCTGTCGCGATCATCACCGCGACACCGCGCCAGCCCGCCGCATCGAGATAAAGCGCGAGCAGATTCGGCGCGTGGCGGAAATCGAAATAGAGATCGAGCGGGCGATCGAGGATTTGCTCCACCGCCGCTGACACAAATTGCAGCAGCGCGAGCAAGACGATCGCAATCGCAAGCAACCAGCGCAGCCACGGCCGGAGCGTCCAGCGCATCTGACCGACAAAGCCGAGCAGCAGCAACACCGCCAGCAAAACGACCGGCGGACGCGGATCGACGGTAAGGCCGCGCTCGCCATAGAGCGGCAGGAACAGGACCCAGATCAGCGCGCCGCCGAAGAAAGAAGCCGGAGCAGACCGGCGCGTGTCGCGGCGGCTCATGATGCGGGCGCAAAGAGCGCGGCGAGGCGCTCGTAATCGGCGATCTCGTTATAGGCTTGCGCGGCGACGCGCACCCACAGCGCCCCTTCGAGCACGACAACAGCGGCGCTGATCCGATGCCGCTCGGCAAGCTCGCGCATCAGCGCATTGGCGCGCGCGCCATTTGCTTCGCCGCCGAGCGGCAGCCGCACCGTCGCCATCGCCGCAAAAGCATCGCTCGGCCCGGTCAGCCCGGTGCGCCAGCGCGCCGCCAGCATGCTCGCCGCCTCGCGCACGAGCGCGCGATTGCGCGCCATCAGCGCCGCGCCGCCGAGCGATTCGTGAAAATCGATCGCCGCCGGCGTCGCCAAGGCGGGCGTCACGTCGCGCGTGCCGGTCCATTCGAATTCGGCGCGGAAGCCTTCGCCATAGCCGTGCGAGATCGCGAGCGGCCGCGTCGCCGGCTGCTGTCGCCTTGCTCGCCCAGAGAAAGCCGCAGCTCCGCGGCGCGAAATACCATTTATGCAGATTGCCGACATACCAATCGGCGCCGATCGCCGCGATATCGAGCGGGATTTGGCCTGGCGCATGGGCGCCGTCGATCATCACGCGCGCGCCCGCCTCATGCGCGAGCCGTGTCAGTTCGGCGGCCGGCAGCAGCAGCGCGCTATGCGAGGCGATGTGATCGAAGATCGCGAGCTTGGTGCGGATGTTGAGCTCTTGCCGCGACCGCGCGCAGCAGCGCGGCTTTGTCCGAGAGCGGCAGTGGAATCTCGGCCTCGATCACGCGCGCGCCGCAACGCGACGCCGCGTAATACGCCGCTTTGCGGATCGCGGGATAAGAGAGGCTGGTGATCAGGATTTCGTCGCCCGGCTCGAAATCGAGCGAGCGCAGCACGGCGTTGAGGCCCGTGGTCGCATTCTCGACGAAGACCACATCCTCGACCGCGGCGCCGATGCGCCTTTGCCACCGGCACGGCGCTGCCCGCAGCGCATCCTCGACCTCGATACGTCAGGAAATGCGTCGGATTGCGCTCGATCCGCGCCCGCCAGCGATCCTGTTCGGCGAAAACCGCCTCGGGCGTAACGCCGAAGCCGCCATGATTGAGATAGGTAAAAGCCGGGTCGAGGCGCCACGCACCGCGCGCGGCGGCACCCCAGGCAGAAGAGACTTTCATAGCGGATATTCTCCAAGGGCATCGCCCCGCTTCAAGTGAGCCACGACCATGCCTATGTGAGATGGAAGCAGTTTTTTGATGAACGGGAGTTCAGAAATGACCGTCGCGTCCTTGCTTGGCGGCAAAGGCCACCATGTCACGACCATCCGCACGACCGATAAAGTTTCGGCGGCCGTTGAAAAGCTCAATGAGGAGCGGATCGGCGCGCTGGTGGTGGTCGATCGCTGGGGCAAGCTCGCCGGCATGTTGTCCGAGCGGGACGTGGTTCGCGGCCTCGCCCAGGACGGCGCCGCTGCCATCGATTTCGAAGTTCACGAGCTGATGACGCCTGACGTCACAACCTGCGCCCCCGAGGACCGGATCGAGAAGGCGATGACCCTCATGACGGCGCATCGCATCCGCCATCTGCCGGTGATGGCGCAAGGCAAGATTCTCGGCCTCGTCAGCATCGGCGACCTGGTCAAATACCGGCTCGACGAGAAAGAAGTCGAGGCAAACGTCCTCCTCGATATCGCCCGCGCGCATCACGGCATTAACACTTCCCCCGGCGCAGCGATAGCCGCTAGACGCAGCGGCAATGCGCGTCGACGAATTCGATTTCGACCTGCCGCGCGAGCTCGTCGCCGAACATCCGATCGAGCCGCGCGATGCCGCTCGGCTGCTCGTGGTAAGCGATAGCATCGCCGACCGGCGTATCGGCGATCTGCCGCAATTGCTGCGCGCCGGCGATGTGCTGGTGGCGAACGACACGCGCGTCATCCCGGCGCGGCTGACCGGCACGCGCGGCGCGGCGACCGTCGAGGTGACGCTGCATCTCGACCGCGGCGGCGGCGCGTGGCGCGCTTTCGTCAAAGGCGCACGCCGCGTCAAACCCGGCGACATCATCCGCTTCGCCGATGATTTCTCCGCCGCGGTGATCGAGAAATCGCCCGACGGCGATGTCGACGCTGCGCTTTTCCTGCGAGGGCGCGGCCCTCAGGGCGCAGCTCGAGCGCCACGGCCGCATGCCGCTGCCGCCCTATATCCATCGCGCCCGCGACGGCGACCCGCGCGACCGCCACGACTATCAGACGATGTTCGCCGCGAAGGACGGCGCGGTCGCCGCGCCGACGGCGGGGCTGCATTTCACGCCGCCGCTGCTCGCCGCGTTGAAAGAAGCCGGCACTCGCGCTCGAGACCGTGACCTTGCATGTCGGCGCCGGTACCTTCCTGCCGGTGAAAGTCGAAGACACCGCCGATCATCGCATGCATGCCGAATACGGCACGATCGACGCCGCGACCGCCGCGCGGCTCAACGCCGCGCGCGCCAAAGGCGGCCGCATCGTCGCCATCGGCACGACCAGCCTGCGCGTGCTCGAAAGCGCCGCTGACGAGAGCGGCGAGATCCGGCCCTTCGCCGCCGAGACGACGCTCTTCATCACGCCCGGCTATCGCTTCCGCGCCATCGATGTGCTGCTGACCAATTTCCATCTGCCGCGCTCGACGCTGTTCATGCTGGTCAGCGCCTTCGCCGGCCTCGAGCGCATGAAGGCGGCTTACGCGCATGCCATCGCCGCGCGCTATCGCTTCTTCTCTTACGGCGATGCCTGCCTGCTCTTTCCGGCAGGACGCGCGATGATCGACTTCACAGTTGCTCGGCACTGACGGCGCGGCGCGGCGCGGCCGCATCGCGACCGCGCATGGCACGATCGAGACGCCGGCCTTCATGCCGGTCGGCACCGCCGCCACGGTGAAGGCGATGCGGCCCGAGGATGTCGCTGCGACCGGCGCCGAGATCATCCTCGGCAACACCTATCATCTGATGCTGCGGCCGGGCGCCGAGCGCATCGCTGCGCTTGGGCGGGCTGCATCGCTTCATGAATTGGCCGCGCGCGATCCTCACCGATAGCGGCGGCTATCAGGTGATGTCGCTGAGCGAGCTGCGCAAGATCGACGAGCAGGGCGTCACCTTCCGCTCGCATCTCGACGGCACGCAAGATGGAGCTGACGCCCGAGCGCTCGATCGAGATCCAGCGCCTGCTCGGCGCCGACATCACCATGGCCTTCGACGAATGCACGCCCTTTCCCGCGACCGAGGACCAGGCGCGGCAATCGATGGAGCTGTCGATGCGCTGGGCGGCGCGCTCGAAAGCGGCTTTCGCCGATCGCGACGGCGCCGGGCTTTTCGGCATCGTCCAGGGCAGCGTCTATCCCGAGCTGCGCCATCAATCGGCGGCGGCGCTGAAAGAGATCGGCTTCGACGGCTATGCGGTCGGCGGGCTTGCCGTCGGCGAAGGCCAGGAGGCGATGTTCAAGGTGCTCGACGAGACCGTGCCGGCGCTGCCGCAAGATCGGCCGCGCTATCTGATGGGCGTCGGCAAGCCGGACGACATCGTCGGCGCGGTGCTGCGCGGCATCGACATGTTCGATTGCGTGCTGCCGACGCGCTCCGGCCGCACCGGCCAGGCCTTCACGCGCCGCGGCGCGCGTCAATCTGCGCAATGCGCGGCATGGCGATGACCCACGAGCCTTGGACGAGGGCTGCGCTTGCGCCGCCTGTACGCAGTATTCGCGCGCCTATCTGCATCATCTCGTGCGCGCCAGCGAGATCCTCGGCAGCATGCTGTTGACCGAGCACAATCTCCGCTATTATGGCGATCTGATGCGGGATTTGCGCGGCGCGATCGAGCGGCAAGCGCTCGCCGATTTCGCCGCCGTCTTTGCCGAGCAGCAAGCGGCCGGCGACATCCCGCCGCTTTAGAGATTGTCTTATCCATGACCGATCCGGCTTATCGCGATTTGAAGCTTCTGGGCACGCACGCCCCGCTTCCGGCCTCGCCCGAGGAAGCGGTGCTGGAGCGCGTGCCCAATCCGCATCCCGGCGAGACCTATCTCGTGCGCTTCACGGCGCCGGAATTCACCTCGCTCTGCCCGGTCACCGGCCAGCCGGATTTCGCGCATCTCGTGATCGACTACGTGCCGGACGCAGCATCTCGTCGAGAGCAAATCGCTGAAGCTCTTCCTCGGCGCGTTCCGCAATCACGGCGCGTTCCACGAGGATTGCACGCTCGGTATCGCCAAGCGCGATCGTCGCGGCGATCGCGCCGAAATGGCTGCGTATCGGCGGCTATTGGTATCCGCGCGGCGGCATGCCGATCGACGTCTTCTATCAGACCGGCACGCCGCCCGAAGGGCTGTGGCTGCCCGATCCCGGCGTTCAACCCTATCGCGGACGGGGTTAGTGGTCTCATTCCAACATTCGCACGCCGATGCTGCAAATGCTTTGCGAATGTTGGAATGGGAAGACCACTGCCAACTATTAAGTTCTCGTGGAGCTTCCGATTTGACATTCGCCTCGAAGCCAGCAGCGACACCGGTGGCGAATGTCAAATCCGCTCCACGATCGACGAGCGCGGACGCCAAAGCGGCGATCCGCAAAGCGGCGCTCGATCTGGGCTTCGACGCGATCGGCTTCGCACGGCCGGAGCTTGCCGACGAAGCGCGGCGGCATCTCGCGCGAATTTCTCGCCCGCGGCTATCACGGCGATATGGGCTGGCTCGCGGCCCGCGCCGACGAGCGCGTGCAGCCGAAGAACCTTTGGCCCGAGGTCAAGACCGTCGTCGTCCTCGGCCTCAATTACGGCCCCGAAGGCGACGCGCTTGCCGGCTTGGCCGATCCGCAGCAAGGCAACATCTCGGTCTATGCCCGCGGCCGCGACTATCACGACGTGATGAAATCGCGGCTCAAGGCTTTGGCGCGCAAGATCGCCGAGGACTCGCCGGCGACCGCTCAAAGTCTTCGTCGACACCGCGCCGGTGATGGAAAAGCCGCTGGCGATGAGCGCCGGCCTCGGCTGGCAGGGCAAGCATACCAATCTCGTCTCGCGCGATTTCGGCTCATGGCTGTTCCTCGGCGAGATTTATCTGTCGCTCGAGCTCGAACCCGATGCGCCCGAGGAAGATCATTGCGGCGCCTGCCGCGCTTGTCTCGATGCCTGCCCGACCGCGGCCTTCCCCGCGCCCTATCAGCTCGATGCGCGGCGCTGCATCTCCTATCTGACGATCGAGCATAAGGGCCACATCCCGCTCGAGCTGCGCGCGCCGATCGGCAATCGCATCTATGGCTGCGACGATTGTCTCGCCGCCTGTCCCTGGAACAAATTCGCCCAGGCCGCGCGCGAGACGCGTTTCGCGGCGCGCGCCGGGAACGCCGAATCTAGCCGAGCTCGTGACACTGGACGATGCCGGCTTTCCGCGCGCGTTTCGCCGGCACGCCGATCAAGCGCACCGGCCGCGACCGCTTCATCCGCAATGTGCTGATCGCGATCGGCAATAGCGGTGACGCCGCTCTCGTGCCGGCCGTGGTCATCCATTTGGATGCATCCCTCGCCCGTGGTTCGGGCGATGGCGGTGTGGTCCGTCGGCCGGCTCGCCGGGCCGGCGATGTTTGCCCAGCTTCGGGTCGCCCGGGAAGCCGTCGAAACCGATCCGGACGTACGGCGGGAATGGGCCGGAAATACAGTTCGCACTATAGTTTAGGGAATCTTTACCCGATGGGCGGAGAAATGGCCCATCCATGGTTTACGCCTGCATTGCATGACCCTCCGTGTTCTGATCGTCGATGACGACCGCGACCACGCCGAGAGCGTCGGCGACATTCTCGCGATGCGCGGTCATGAAATCGATATCGCCGGCAGCGGCGAGGCCGGCGTCGCCAAATTCGGCGCAGGCGGCTTCGATGTCGTGCTGATGGATGTGAAGATGCCGGGCATGAACGGCGTCGAGGCCTTCTTCGCCATCCGTCAAATCAAGCCAGATGCCCAAGTGGTGATGATGACCGGCTTCAGCCTCGAGGAGTTGGTCGAGAAAGCGATGGCGAATGGCGCGATCGGAACCTTGCGCAAGCCGCTCGCGATCGCGCAATTGCTGCAGACGATCGAGACGCTCTCGAAGGTGGCTTAAGCCGCCCGCTGCGGAATTGCTGCGGCCTCCACGCATCAAGTTCTTGGCAAAGCAGACATGGCTTCATCGCGGCGTGGCGCGCCCGGAGAGAGTTCGAACTCCCAACCCCCAGATTCGTAGTCTGGTGCTCTATCCAGTTGAGCTACGGGCGCATCGCCGCCGTCGAAGCCGGGCGAAACTAGCCGCAAGCGCCTGCGATGGCAAGACAAGCGATGACGCATGGCGAAAGCGGCTTGTCGCTGCATACGGCATTGCATAAGATCGTTTTCGGCGCAGAATTGCTCATTCGGGGATTTATTCGCCGAGCGATCGTCTGTCGTCGGGGGTCAGCCCGCAAAATCCGATGTCTTTTGCCGGCGGCAATAACAAAATGACACGAGGGTGGCTGGTCCGCATGCGTCTGTCCGCGCTCCTCATGCCTGGCGTTCGTGGCGGCGCTCGCGCTTTCCGGCTGCTCCTACACCGACAACTATGCTCGACTTGGGCGACCGGCACCGACGGCGACCGACCAACACCGGCTCGCCGAATACTGCCATCCCGATCACGCCCTCGCCGCCGACGGCCAATCCGCAGCCGACGTTCGACCGCGACCGCAGCTCCGCCGAGTGGAGCGGCCGCGACGGCGCCGGCGCCGCCGGCACGACCTTCGTCGGGCCAAAGGCTGCCGTCGCTGCGGACGGATCTGGCGCCAGTTCCAGGGCAATGTCGCGCGCCACACAGCGGAGCTGACCGTCGACCCGCCAGAGTCTCGGCAGCACATCGAGCAGCTATTTCGAGCGTTATCGCCGTGATCAACACGCGGCTGCAGGCCGGCACGACGCCAGGCAATCCCGCAGCTCGTCGCGCAATGGGGCCAGGCGCAAGCGACTCCTCGATCAGATGAACAGCGGCGTCGCCCGGCTGAACAGCATCTCGAACGAGGTCGGCAGGCGATTCGTCCTTCGGCAATTACCTGCTCAACGAGATTCGCGCCGCCTATAACCTGCACGGCGGCGTCGAATTCCGATCGCGATCAGCTGAAGCAGCTCGAGACCCAGACCACGTCCTCGCTTGCCCAGGCCGATCAGCTCTTGAACCGCGCTGAGCGACGAGATCACCCGGCAGAGCACCTATATCGCCGGCGAGCGCAACAACCTCGTCACCCTCGCGCTCGCGATTCAGAACGGACAGCTCTAACGGGCCGAGCCTCGCCAATCGCCAAGTCGCGACGCCGGCGGCGGCCCGAGTCGCCGCCGCACCGAGCGGCACCGCGCCGCCGCGCCGGTGGCCGAGCCGCGACAGCGCGGCGCCGACCGCGTCGCGGCGCGAGCGACCGGCCGCTGGTCGTGATTCGCTTCGATCAGCCGAATGTCGATTACGAGCAGCCGCTCTATACGGCGGTGAGCCGCGCCTCGAGCGCAAGCCCAGCGCCACTTTCACCATCCAGGCGGTCGCCCCCAATGCCGGCACGCGCCGCCGCGGGTCGCGGTCAACACCAACGCGTCGCGGCAGAATGCCGAAAACGTGCTGCGCTCGCTCGACCAATATGGGAATGCCGGCTGATCGCGTCTCGCTCTCGGCCACGATGAGCCCGGACATTCAGAGCAACGAGGTCCGGATCTTCGTCCGTTAGGCGCGCGATGACCGCGCGCAAGTCGCCCGCCAAAAAAGGGCCGCCCGCTCAAACGGCGATTACCAAAACCTTTCCGGTCAGTTGGGACGAGCTGCATCGCCACGCGCGCGCGCTCGCCTGGCGATTGCTCGATCTCAGGCCGCTGGCAAGGCATCATCGCGGTGACCCGCGGCGGCCTCGTGCCGGCGGCGATCGTCGCCCGCGAGCTCGACATCCGCCTCGTCGATACGGTCTGCATCGCCAGCTATGACGACCGCAAACAGGGCCATCCCGTCATCTGAAGCCGGTCGCGCGGCGACGGCGCCGGCTGGCTGATCGTCGACGATCTGGTCGATACCGGCCGCACCGCGCGCATCGTGCGCGACATGCTGCCGAAGGCGCATTTCGCCACGGTCTACGCCAAGCCGGCGGGACGACCATTGGTCGACACCTACATCACCGAGGTGAGCCAGGACACCTGGATCCTTTTCCCGTGGGATATCGACCTGCAATACGCGCCGCCGATTGCCGGCACGCGGTCCAAGCGCGGTAGAGCCGGAGCGATGAAGCGCTTTCTCGCTCTTCTGCTCGTGAGTGGCGCGCTCGTCGCCGGGACAGCGCAAGCGCAGCAAGCATCACCCGCCGCCTCGAAACATCCACCCACGACAGGCGCGACATGGTCGCCGCCGCCAATCCGCTCGCCGCGGAAGCCGGGCGCGAGATGCTGCGCCGTGGCGGCACGCGCGGTCGACGCCGCGATCGCGACGCAGATGGTGCTCAATCTCGTCGAGCCGGAATCCTCTGGTATCGGCGGCGGCGCGTTTCTGGTGCTCTATTCGGCGAAAGATCACCGCGTCACGACCTTCGACGGGCGCGAGACCGCGCCGGCCGCAGCGAAAGGCGATCGCTTCATCGGCCCCGACGGCAAGCCGATGAATTATTTCCAGGCGCTGGTCGGCGGCCGCTCGGTCGGCGTGCCCGGCGTGCTGCGCATGCTGGAGCTGGCGCATCGCCGCTACGGCAAGCTGCCTTGGGCGAGCCTCTTCCAGCCGGCGATCAAGCTGGCGCAGGACGGCTTCCCGATCTCGGAAAAACTGCAATGGCGAGCTGGCGCGCGACAAGCTCTTCCCGAAAGACGGCGCGGCGCGCGCCTATTTCTATCAGCCCGACGGCACGGCCAAGCCGGCCGGCACGATCCTCAAGAATCCCGAGCTCGCCGCGACGCTGACGGCGATCGCGAAACGAGGCGCCGCTGCCTTCTATCAAGGGCCCGATCGCCGACGACATCGTCGCTACCGCCGGTCAATGCCTGGGTCAATCCGAGCGACATGACCATCGCCGATATCGCCGGCTATCAGGCGAAAGAGCGGCCGCCGATCTGCGGCTTCTATCGCCAGTATCGGCTTTGCGGCATGGGACCGCCGAGCTCGGGCGGCGTCGCGGTGCTGGAGCTTCTCGGCCTGTTGCAGCACTTTCGATCTGAAAGATCAGGTCAACACGCCCGAGGCGTGGAACCTCTTTCGCCCAGGCGAGCCGCCTCGCCTATGCCGATCGCGACCGTTACGTCGGCGATCCGGATTTCGTTCGCGCGCCGATCGCCGGCATGATCGACCGCAACTACCTCGCGCAGCGCGCCAAGCTGATCAACCCGCAGCATTTCGCCGCCGGGACCGTCGCGCCGGGCGAGCCGCCGGGGCTTCACGCCGATAATTGGGGCCGCGACCAGACGCCGGAATTCCCCTCGACCAGCAACATGGCGATCATCGACCGCGACGGCAACGCGCTGGCGATGACGACGACGATCGAATTCGCCTTCGGCTCGCATCTCATGGTGCGCGGCTTCCTGCTCAACAACGAGCTGACCGATTTCTCTTACGTCCCCGAGAGCGACGGCAAGCCGGTCGCCAATCGCGTCGAAGGCGGCAAGCGGCCGCGCAGCTCGATGTCGCCGACCTTGGTCTTCGACCGAAAGGGCAAGCTGATGATGAGCGTCGGCTCCGCCGGCGGCGCCGCGATCATCACCGATGTCGCCAAGACGCTCGTCGCGACGCTCGACTGGAATTATGCCGATGCAGCAGGCGATGGATC
Source organism: uncultured Alphaproteobacteria bacterium (assembly GCA_963731145.1). Taxonomy (GTDB): domain Bacteria; phylum Pseudomonadota; class Alphaproteobacteria; order ATCC43930; family CGMCC-115725; genus CAIKMD01. Next base: position 97,803 of record CAVSUX010000003.1, read on the forward strand.
TGCCCAATGTCAGCAACCGCAACGGCGCGACCGATGTCGAGGCGACGCATGGCGCCGACGCGCTGGCGGCGGCGCTGGCGGCCGCCGGCCACGACGTCCGCCGCAACGGCCGCAGCAGCGGGCTTTCCGGCATTCGCGTGACGCCGCAAGGCTTCGACGGCGCCGCCGACGATCGCCGCGCCGGCACCGCGCTCGGCGATTAGGCAGACACCGGATCAAAAAGTTGCGCAGCCACCGATCGCGGGTCAGAATCGCCTAACCGATGGAACCTTACCGTACCTACCGAGTCTCGGCGAGCGCGCGCGGTCAGACGGTCGAATGGCTGCTTCGCGGACTCGGGCAGGCTGGATGCAAGGTCATCTCAGAGCCAGCGCGCGATATTGCTCCCTTCAAAGTGATATTCGATACGCCCAATGGCGAGCGAATGGGCGCGGTCTTTTACTTGTTTACTATCGGCTGCAAAGAGACCGCGAACCGCCCTTTCGATGAATGCAGATTTCAGATCAAATACGGCACTAAGGATGGCGGTGATCACGAAATCTGGCAGGATCCGACCGCGCTTTACACGACAGTTTTTCTCGGAATTGAACCCGAAACCGGCTGCTTCGTGGCAGCCGATCCTATTCTTCACAATCCCACGAGGATGTTCATCTCGCTCGAATTTAAGCGCCATCAGTTGGAAGCAATTCGCGATCAGGGGTGGTGCTCCTGGGAGCGTGAAAGCAAAAGGCGCGCAACGGAGCCCGTTGAGATACTCGTCGGCGGCCGACCGGAACGGCTCTTGGATTTGGTCCGATTCGAGCGCAGTGCAAAAGGGCTCGACCAAGGGCACCGGCAGCTTCTTGCCGAGCGTCTCACACTAGTCAACGCAAGCCCGTCGGACGTGGCTGAACCCGAGGTAGCCCCGATAACGCCAAATCAACTCCACGAGCTAGCAAAGGAATTTCAGCTCGCCCCAGATCACATACTTGATCTGATCTCCGCAACGCCACGGCTCAAAATGGCGGTTCGGGGCTGGGTTGCTGAGGATCATTTGCTCCGTCTACTGCAAAGGGTGCCGGGGGTTACCGATTGCAGTCGGATGATCGGTGACGGAACGACGGATATTAGCTTGCGATACCACAGTAGCCGCCCGATTCTTGTCGAATGCAAGAACGTGCTGCGGCAACGGAACTCGCAAGGATTTGCGCGCGTCGATTTTCAAAGAACCCGCGCCTCGAAGAACGACCCATGCTCACGCTATTATCGCCAAGACGAATTTGACATTTTGGCGGCGTGTCTGCATTCCGTGACCGAGCAGTGGGATTTTCGCTGCCGGTCGACGAAGGAAATGATTGAGCACAAGAAATGCCCTGGACGGCTTTCCCAGAGCGTTGTGGTCGATCAGAGCTGGCGCGACGTAGAGGCCGCTCTTGCTGATGTCGCGGGGGCACTATCGTGAAAACAGTATCGATTTATTCCGGTGCAGGTGGCCTCGACTACGGCTTCGAGGTGGCAGGCTTTCAAACACGTGTGTGCATCGATTTCGACGCGGACGCCTGCGCGACCCTAACGGCAAATCGGCCATGGCCTGTTCTTGAAGCAGACGTGATGGAGCTCCCCCTCTCCAAAATACTGGAGACAGCGGCACTGAAGCCCGGGGAAACCGATGTGCTGCTCGGTGGCCCGCCCTGTCAGCCATTCTCGAAATCGGGATACTGGTCGAGAGGTGATTTGCTTCGCTTAGACGATCCACGAGCCGGCACACTCGGCCGATACCTTGCAATCGTGCGGGAATTGAAGCCTCGCGTGATGCTGTTCGAGAACGTGGACGCTGTCGCCTATGAGGGGAAAGACGAGGGCCTGCAGCTTTTGATCCAAGGCTTAAAGACGATCAACAACCTCACCGGTACGCAGTACGAACCGTCCATTGCGGTCCTCGATGCTGCGGACTATGGCGTGCCACAGAGGCGCACACGGCTCTTCATTGTAGCGGCGCGAGATGGCCGTAGATTTAAATTTCCGCAGCCAACCCATTCTGGGGACGATTTGCTCTCCACCGTTCCCGGCGGCGCGCCATATTCGACCGCTTGGGATGCTATTGGCGATCTTGATTTGCTCTCAAATGATGTGGGGTTAGAGATTACCGGCAAATGGGCACAGCTGTTGCCCTCGATCCCCGAAGGCAAGAACTATCTTTGGCACACGGCTCGAAGCGGCGGAGAGCCGCTCTTTGGTTGGCGAACGCGCTTTTGGAACTTTCTCCTCAAGCTTGCGAAAAATCAGCCTTCTTGGACACTCCAAGCGCAACCCGGACCAGCCACGGGACCTTTCCACTGGCGCAATCGGCATCTTAGTGCTCGGGAGTTATGTCGAATCCAAACGTTTCCCGACGACGTTACCATTATCGGTGATCGTCGCGCGGCGCAGAAGCAGCTTGGAAATGCTGTTCCAAGCCTTCTTGCGGAGGTGCTCGCGCGGGCAATCCGCAGCCAGCTTCTTGATAGCCCCGCGCAAGGCTCCACTCCGTACTTGCTACCACCGAGACGGTTGCCGATACCGCAAGCTGAGAAGATAGCTCCTGTCCCCGAAAAATATCGTCACCTTCTAGGTCAACATGCTGCCCACCCTGGAACAGGCAAAGGGCCCAGCGCGGCGCGCCGGCTCGCGTAACAGCAGCGTGTCAGTCCCCCAGACATCCCGGCCATTCTCCAAGTCGGAGATGATGGCCCGCATCCGAAGCCGGGATACGAAACCAGAGCGAGCGGTCCGATCGGCGCTACACCGTCTCGGTTCGCGTTTTCGCCTTCATGTACGCGCCCTGCCAGGCTCGCCAGACATCGCGAATCGAACGCGCCGATATGCTATTTTCATCCATGGCTGCTTTTGGCATCAGCATCACCGATGTCGTCTTGCACGAATGCCTAAGCGAAATCTTGAATACTGGGTGCCAAAGCTGCGCCGCAACAACGAACGCGATAGACGCGATTTGGCAAGACTGAGACGAATGGGATACCGCGTTCTCGTAATTTGGGAGTGCGAGACGAAGGATTCGGTTGTGATCGAGGATCGCCTCCGTAATTTTCTCGGCGATTGACCTAGATGGCAATTCCCCTCAAGCACGGGCGATGAGCGACACCGCGCGCCCGACCCTTCGCCTGCAGCCCGGCCACGACAAGCGCGCCGCTTCGGGCCATCCCTGGGTCTATTCCAACGAGATCGCGATGGATGCGGCGGCGAAGGCGCTGCCGCCCGGCAGCCTCGTCGCGCTGACCACCGCCAACGGCAAGATGCTCGGCACGGCGAGCTTTCAACCCGCACACGCTGATCGCCGCGCGCTTCTTGAGCCGCGACGCCGCGACGCATATCGAAAGCGCTTTCTTCGCGACGCGGCTGGAGCGCGCGCTCGCGTTGCGCCATCGGCTCTATCCCGAGCCCTATTACCGGCTGATCCATGCCGAGGCCGATGGCTTGCCGGGCGTCATCCTCGACCGCTTCGGCGATGTGCTGAGCTGCCAGATCAACACCGCCGGCATGGCGCTGCTCGAGGAGAAATTCCTCGCCGCCTGCCGCGACGTGCTGAAGCCGCGCGCCATCGTCTTGCGCAACGACACCGCCGCGCGCGGCCTCGAAGGCCTCGCCGGCGAGGATCGCGTCGCCGTCGGCGAGCTTCGCCCCACCGGTCGAGCTCGTCGAGAACGGCGCGCGTTTCGCGATCGATCCGCTCGGCGGGCAGAAGACCGGCTGGTTCTACGACCAGCGCGAGAACCGGCGCCTCGTCAGCCGCTTCGCCAGCGGCGGCCGCGTGCTCGATCTCTATTGCTTCGGCGGCGGCTTCGGCATCGCTCGCCGCGCTTGCCGGCGCCGATCAGGTGCTCGCCGTCGACCGCTCGGAGACCGGCGCTACAGCTCGCCGCGCGCTCGGCCGAGCTGAACGGGTCGGCGCGCGCTGCCGCTTCGCCAAGGGCGATGCGTTCGACGAGCTCGAGCGGCTGCACGGCCAGAGCGAGCGCTTCGATCTGGTGATCGCCGACCCGCCGGCTTTCGCGCGCTCGAAGAAGGATCTGGGCCCGGCGCTGCGCGGCTATCGCAAGCTGGCGCGGCTCTCGGCCTCGCTCGTCGCCAAGGGCGGCACGCTCTTCATCGCCTCCTGCTCGCATCAGGTCGAGACCGAGGCTTTTGCCGAGGCGGTGCGGCGCGGCCTCCAGGATGCGCAGCGCGACGGGCGGATCATCGCCACAACCGGCGCCGCCCCCGACCATCCGGTGCATCCTTTTTTGCCCGAAAGCGCTTATCTAAAGGCGCAGCTTGTGGCACTCGATTGAGGTGCCTGCGGGCGCGGGAACAACTTAGACGGGCCGGCGGTAACCTTTTGTTTGCCATTTCAAGGTTAATAGGGCTGCGGGTCGACTTATTGACGACCGGAGAAAATTTGCGATGTTCGCCTTCTTCGGAAAACTTTTTCGTTCGCGCCGCGCGGCGGCGCCTTCTGCTATGCCGCCTCCAGCCGCGCGCGGCTTCTATACCGTCGTCGCACCGGTCTGGCGCACCGATGAGCAGCACGGCATCTATCGCGGTCTCAGCGGCGACGCGCTCGCGACCGTCCAGAATCTCGATCAGGCACTGACCCTGCAGGACACGCTCAACCTTGCCAATGGCGATGCGCCAAGCCGGCGCCTGCTCGACACGATCTATCGCGAGGATCCGGAAACCGTCGAAAGCGCGACGCGGCCGGCACGCTAACGCGCGCTAAGCGCGCGGCAGGCTCAAGCGGAAGATCGTCCCGGCACCCGTGCTCTCATCGAGCGCAATGTCGCCGCCATGAGCCCGCATCACCTCGCGCGCTATCGCGAGACCCAAGCCCGTCCCGCCCGGACGGGCGGAACCGGCAAAAGGCCGGAACAGATTCTCGCGCGCCTTGGGCGGCATGCCCGGCCCGTCATCCGCCACCTCGATCAGCAGCAGCGTCTCGCTTTCCGCCGCGCGGAAGCTGAGGCGATGCGCGCCGACCTGCGCTGCGTTCTGGGCGAGATTGTGCAGCACGCGGAAGAGCTGATCGCGATCGGCGGCGGCAATGATCGAGGGCGCGACGCGGTTGTCGATCAGGAATCCCTCGGCGCCCTCGCGGAATTCCATCTCGGCGATCTCTTCGGTGAGACCCGCCAGCGCAAAGCGGCTGCGGTGCAGCGGCGCGGCGCGCTCGCGCGTGTAGTCGAGCGTGCCGGTGGTGAGCGCGACGGCGCGGTCGATCGCGGCGGCGAGGCCGGGCGCGACGCGCTTCAGCTCCGGCGCGGCGCTCGCCGCGATGCCGTCGGCCAAGAGCCGCATGGTCGCGAGGATGTTCTTGAGATCGTGATTGATCTTGGTGACGGCGGCGCCGAGCGCGGCGAGCCGCTCTTTCTCGAGCAGCGCCTGGCGCACGGTTTCCTGCATCATCGCCAGCTCGCGCTCGGCCTGGCCGAGCTCGTCGCGGCGCCGCGCCGGCTTGATGACCCGCGTCGCGTCGGCCGGATCTTCGCGGAATTTGATCATGCCCTGGGTCAGGCGCCGCATCGGCCCGACCAGCAGCCATTGCAGGCTGACATAGACCAGCGCCGCCGTGATCAGCGAGATCACCAGCGAGATGCCGAAGAGGCGGCCGCCAAAGGCCCACATCTCGGCGCGCAGCGGCTTCTCGTCGAGCAGCACCTCGACCGTGACGCCCGGCTCTTTCGACGATACGTCCAGGACGCGCAGGATACGGTTGTCCGCTGCGCAGCAGGGTCATGACCGCGTCGCGGATCAGCGCCGACATGCAGACGCCGCGCAGGTCGAAGGTCGCGTCGGGCATCGGCGGCATTTCGGTGATCGATCATCAGGGTCGCGTCCTCCTCGTGGACGGCGATGCCATGGGCACCGACATCGGCGAGGAGGTGATTGGCGAGGGCCGGGCTGACCACGTTGTCCGGGGTCGCCTCGAGGGCGAAGACCGCCAGCCGGGCGGCGTCGATCCGGTCCTCGAGATAGGCGAGCCGGTCCCGCGCCACCGAGGGCACGAAGATCAGCACTTCCGACAGCATCACGAAGAAGACCGTCAAGCACCAGCAGCCGGGCCGACAGGCCGGTCGCGATACTGTTCCATAAGCGCTTGACGTTCATATAGATTTCACGGTTTCCGCGCGGCGGCACTCGACCGTGGCGTTGACTTCGCCAGCCCGCCTAACCCTATACAGCGCGCTCATTCCAGTAAAAGCATCGCCGGAGCGCCGCGCGTGAAGCGCACCTATCAGCCGAGCAAGATCGTTCGCAAGCGCCGCCATGGCTTCCGGGCGCGGATGGCGACCGTCGGCGGCCGCCAGGTGCTTTCCAACCGCCGCGCCAAGGGCCGTAAGCGGCTTAGCGCCTGAAGGACCTTTACGGCTCGCATCCATGGCCGGCCTCGCGCGTCTCAAGCGCCGGCCCGAATTTTTAGCCGTAGCGGCGAGCCGCCGCAGATGGGTTGCGCCGGGCCTCATCCTGCAGGCCGCCCGCCGCCCGGAGGATTCGGAGTTGCCACCTCGCCCCGCGCATCGGCTTCACCGCGAGCCGTAAGGTCGGCATCGCTGTGGTGCGCAACCGCGCCCGGCGCCGGCTCAAGGCCGCGGCCGAACAGGTGCTGCCGCGGCATGGCGCGCCCGGCTTCGACTATGTCGCGATCGCCCGCACCGAGACCGCCGACCCGGCCTTTTGCCGAGCTCGTCGCCGATATGACAACGGCGATGGAGCGGCTCAACGCGAAGGCTGGGGCCGGAGCTCGTAATGATGGGCTAGGGACCGCTCTCTCTTTTCCGTCATGCTCGCGAAAGCAGGCATCCAGCGGTACGCCTGACGTCCCCGCTTTCGCGGGGACGACGGTCGTTTATTCAGGGCGCTATCAATCACCGGCAGCATGCTGCTGCGCGGGCTTATCGGCGCCTATCAGCTTCTGATCTCGCCGCTGCTGCTGCCGTCCTGCCGCTTCGAGCCGAGCTGTTCGCATTACGCGCAAGAGGCGATCGCCGAGCACGGCGCGCTGCGCGGTATCATCCTGACTTGAAACGGTTGCTGCGTTGCCACCCCTGGGGCGGCAGCGGCTACGACCCGGTTCCGCCGCATTCGGATCACTGATCGATGGACAATCAGAAAAATCTCATTCTCGCGATCGTCGTCTCCTGCGTGATCCTGTTCGGCTTCCAGTATTTCTTGGCGCCGAAGAGCCAGGCGCCCGAGCCCGCGACGCAGACGAGCCAGCAAGCCGGCGCGCCGCAAGCGCCACGCTGGCGAGCGCGCCGGCAACACCGGGCGTTGCCGCGCCGCAACCCGGGCGGCACCACGCCGGCGACGCTGGCGCCCGCCGCTTCGCGCGAAAGCGTGCTCGCCAAGACGCCGCGCGTCCACATCGAGACGCCGCGCCTCAAAGGCTCGATCGATCTCGTCGGCGCCCGGATCGACGATCTGACCCTGCTCGAATTATCGCGAGGAGCCCGATCCCAAGCTCGCCGCAGATCGTGCTGCTGGCGCCCGATGGCACGGCCGATCCTTATTTCGCGGAATTCGGCTGGGTCGCCGGCGATGCGAACGTGAAGGTGCCGGGCAACGATACGCACTGGACCAGCTCGGGCGGCGCGCTCACCCCCGATCATCCGGTCGACCTCACCTGGGACAATGGCGCCGGGCTGCGCTTCACGCGCGCATTACGCGATCGACAGCGACTACATGTTCACGCTGACCCAGAGCGTCGCCAACAGCTCGGGCCGCGAAGGTCACGCTCTATCCCTACGCGCTTCGTCGCGCGCAAAGGCGAGGTGCCGGTCTCGACCACCTATCTGCTGCATGTCGGCCCGATCGGCGTGTTCGACGACACGCTGCAGGACGGCTACAAATATTCGGCGACATGAAGGCCGACGGCCCGAGCTTCCAATCGACCGGCGGCTGGATCGGGCATCACCGACAAATACTGGCTGACCGCGCTCATCCCCGATCAGAAGGAAAAGGTCTCAGTCGCAATTTCCGCCATGTGACGCAGGACAAGACCGATGTCTATCAGGTCGATTATCGCGGCGACCGCGCATGACGTCGCGCCCGGCGCCACGGTCACGGTCGGCGATCATTTCTTCGCCGGCGCCAAGGAAGTCTCGCTGCTCGACCGTTACGAAGGACGCGCTCGGCGTGCCGCGCTTCGATCGCGCGATCGATTTCGGCTGTTTCTATTGGCTGACCAAGCCGATCTTCCTGACGCTCGATTTCTTCTACAACTGGATCGGGAATTTCGGCCTGGCGATCATGCTGCTGACCGTGATCATCAAGGCTGATCTTCTTCCCGCTCGCCAACAAATCCTATCGCGCGATGAGCAAGATGCGCGTGCTGCAGCCCGAGATGACGAAGCTGCGCGAGCGCTACGGCGACGACAAGGTGAAGCTCAACCAGGAGATGATGGCGCTCTACAAGCGCGTCGGCGCCAATCCGATGGCGGGCTGCTTGCCGATCGCGATCCAGATCCCGGTGTTCTTCTCGCTCTACAAAGTGCTCTACGTCACGATCGAGATGCGCCAGGCGCCGTTCTATGGCTGGATCCACGATCTCTCGGCGCCCGATCCGACGAGCTTCGTCAATCTCTTCGGCCTGTTGCCCTTCCCGCCGCCGGACATCATCGCTCATCCATATCGGCGCCTGGCCGATCATCATGGGCATCACGATGTTCCTGCAGCAGAAGCTCAACCCGCAGCCGCCCGATCCGATGCAGGCGAAGATGTTCATGGCCCTGCCCTTCGTCTTCACCTACATGCTGGCGCAATTCGCCTCGGGTCTGGTGATCTATTGGGCGTGGAACAATCTGCTCTCGATCACTCAGCAATGGCGTGATCATGCGCCGCGCCGGCGTCAGCCGCGCCAACCCGCCGGGCGGCGACGAAGACGCCCGCCAAAGCCGGCCAAGACTTAGAGCGGACGTTGCAGTCGCACCCTGCGCCCTTCGACAGGCTCAGGGTGAGGCACATTTTCTGCGGCATCTTCCATCGTACGATGCCGCGCACAATCTCCCTCACCCTGAGCCCGTCGAAGGGCGCAGGCCGGTACTGCAGCAATGCCTGACTCGGTCTTTCCACCAGACGCAGCGCCCGACGCCGGAAGCGGAAGAGCAAGGCCGCTTGCTCTTTGCCGCGCCCTGCAGCTTCGTCGCCGGCGCGACGAATGACGAGGCGATCCCGCCCGACACGCTGCCCGAGATCGCCTTCGTCGGCCGCTCCAATGTCGGCAAATCGAGCCTCGTCAACGCGCTGACCGGACAGAACGCCCTCGCGCGCGTGTCGCGCACGCCGGGCCGCACGCGGCAGATCAATTTCTTCGATCTCGGCGAGCGGCTGATGCTCGTCGATCTGCCGGGCTATGGCTATGCCGAGGCGCCGAAGAGCGAGATCGCGCGCTGGACCGGGCTGATCGCGCGCTACCTCAAAGGCCGCGCCAGCTTGCGCCGCGTGCTGCTGCTGATCGATGGGCGTTTCGGCATCAAGGAAACCGACAAGCCGATCATGAAGCAGCTCGACGAAGCGGCCGTGTCATTTCAGGTCGTGCTGACCAAAGCGACCTCGTCCCGCCGGACGAGCTTCACAAAAGAGTCACCGAGCATCGCCCAGAGCCTCGCCAAGCATGGCGCGGCCCATCCGGTCATCCATCTGACCAGCGCGCATAACGGCGTGGGCATCCCCGCGCTGCGCGCCTCGCTGGCCGCGCTCGCCGGCTGGAGCGGCTAGCCGGAAAGGGCTCTGCGCGGTAAATTCCGCGCATGAGCGACACACCGGACAAACAAGCTGAAGCCGCGAAGAAAGCGGCGACCCTCTCGGCAGCGCTGCCCTATTTCCGGCGCTATTCCGGCAAGACCATCGTCGTCAAATATGGCGGCCACGCCATGGGCGACGATGCGATCGCGCGGCAATTCGCCGACGACATCGTGCTGTTGAAGCAGGTCGGCATGAACCCGATCGTCGTCCATGGCGGCGGGCCGCAGATCGGCGACATGCTGAAGCGGCTGCAGATCAAGAGCTCGTTCGTCGACGGGCTGCGCGTCACCGATCACGCGACGGTCGAGATCGTCGAGATGGTGCTGTCGGGCTCGGTCAACAAAGAGCTCGTCGCGCTCATCAACAAAGCGGGCGGGCTCGCGGTCGGGCTGTCGGGCAAGGACGCCGATCTCATCCGCGCCAAGAAGCTCGCGCATCCCGCGTCGCACAAAGACTCCGACAGCAATATCGAGAAGGTGCTCGATCTCGGCTTCGTCGGCGAGCCCGTCGGGATCAACACCAAGATCCTCGACCTGCTCGAGAAATCCGACATCATTCCGGTGATCGCGCCGATCGGCGTCGGCGAAGCCGGCGAGACCTACAACATCAATGCCGACACCGTCGCGGGCGCGGTCGCCGCCGCGGTGAAGGCGACGCGCTTCCTGCTGCTGACCGATGTCGCCGGCGTGCTCGACAAGGACAAGAAGCTGATCTCGCAGCTTTCGGTCGAGAAGGCGCGCGAGCTCATCGCCGACGGCACGATCTCGGGCGGCATGATCCCGAAGATCGAGACCTGTCTCGATGCGATCAGCGGCGGCGTCGAAGCCGCGGTCATCATCGACGGCCGCGTGCCGAATGCGATTCTGTTGGAGCTGTTCGCCGAGGGCGCCGGCACGCTGATCCGCCGCGGCCGTTAACATCGTAAAAGGAGACGGGCCATGGACATGGCGACGAAAGCCAAGGGCAAGCCGCGTATCGGCACGGCCCCGAAGCGCCGCTATCCCGATCTCCACGATCATCTGAAGACGCTCGAAAAAGAAGGCTTGCTGGTGACGGTCGATCGCGTGATCGACAAGGACACCGAGATGCATCCGCTGGTGCGCTGGCAATTCCGCGGCGGCATCGCCGAGAAAGACCGCAAAGCCTTCCTCTTCAACAATGTCAGCGACGCCAAGGGCAAGCGCTACAGCATTCCCGGTCGCGGTCGGCGTGCTCGCCAGCAATCGCGAGATCTATTCGATCGGCATGGCTTGCGCGCTCGACCAGATCGACGCGACCTGGAACCGCGCCGTCGCGCATCCGATTCCGCCGCGCGTGGTCGAGACCGCGCCGTGCCAGGAGATCGTCATCACCGGCAAGGCGCTCGACAAGCCGGGCCAGGGCCTCGACGGCATTCCGATCCCGATCTCGACGCCGGGCTGGGACGTCTCGCCCTATACGACGCTGTCGCAATACATCACCAAGGATCCCGATACCGGCATCCAGAACATGGGCATCTATCGCGGCCAGGTGAAAGCGCCGCGGCGGCTCGGCATGAATCCGTCGCTCGAGCTGCGGCCCGGCATCTACGCGCATTGGGAAAAGGCCAAGGCGAAGGGCAAGAAGCTGCCGGCCGCCGTGATCCTCGGCTGCCCGCCCTGCATCGCCTATACCTCGGCGCAGAAACTGCCCGAGACGATGGACGAGCTCACCGTCGCCGGCGGCCTCGTCGGCGCGCCGATCAATGTCGTGAAGGCGAAGACCGTCGATCTGCTTATCCCGGCCGAGGCCGAGATCGTGATCGAGGGCCTGATCCACACCGACGAGCTCGAGCCCGAAGCGCCGTTCGGCGAGAGCCACGGCCATGTGAATCTGCAGGAATACAACGCCTTCATGGAGGTGACCGCGATCACGCGGCGGCGCGATGCGATCCTCACCTCGATCATCAGCCAGGTGACGCCGTCGGAATCATCGCTCATGAAGCGCGTCGCGCTCGAGCCGATGATGCTGCGCATCTGCACGACGACGCTCGGCATCAAGGGCGTCAAGAAAGTCTCGATGCACGAGCCGCTGACCAATCTGCGCAAGGTGCTTGGTGCTCGTCGTCGACCGCAAGCTGCCGACCACCGAGATCTGGCGCGCGATGTATGGCGCCGCGGCGCTGCATCGCGCCGCCGGCAAATACATCATCGCGGTCAATGACGATATCGATCCCGACAATGCCGACGCGCTGCTCTGGGCGATGTCCTATCGCGCCAATCCGCTGCTCGACATGCATATCCTGCCGCATCGCGACCAGGGCCACGGGCCGCGCAGCCATCGCAATGGCGGCGAGGACGGCTCGGTGCTGATCGACGCGACGCTGAAAGAGCCCTACCCGCCGGTGTCGCTGCCCAAGCGCCCCTATATGGAGCGCGCCAAGAAAATCTGGGAAGAGCTCGGCCTGCCGGCGCTGAAGCCCGAGCAGCCCTGGTTCGGCTATTCGCTCGGCGAATGGTCCGAGGAATTCGACGAAGCCGCCGAGCGCGCGGTGAAGGGCGATTACTTCGTCACCGGCGAGATGATCGCCAAGCGCCGCCGCAAGGATGTCGGCATGAACACCGAAATCCGCGATCTCGAAGACGAGAAACCGAAGGCGAAGAAGAAGAAATAGCGGGAGGCTATCAGCTATCAGCTCTTTTGACGCGCACACCCATCATCGTCATGCCCGGCCTTGTGCCGGGCATCCACGTCTTGGAACAAGAACTCGTGGATGGCCGGGACAAGCCCGGCCATGACGACAAAATAAGAGCTGACGGCTGATAGCTTCTCAGTACACATCCAGCACGTATCTCTCCTCCTTCGCCAGCTTCGCGAGATAGGCCTTCGCGGCGCCGGTGCCCATGCCGCCTTGGCGCGCGATGATCGCGGTAAGCGAAGCGTCGACATCCTTGCCCATCGTCACGCTGCCGCAGACATAGAGATACGCGCCGTCCTCGAGCCAGGCCCAAAGCTCGTTCGCCCGCTCGCGCATGCGCTGCTGGACATAGATGCGCTCGGCCTGGTCGCGCGAGAAAGCGAGGTCGAGCTCGGTCAGCAGCCCGTCGCGCTGGAAGCCGGTGATCTCGTCCTCGTAGAGGAAATCGCTGGCGCGATGCTGGTCGCCGAAGAAGAGCCAGTTGCGGCCCTCGCGCCGAGCATGCGGCGCTCTTGCAGGAAGGCGCGGAACGGCGCGACGCCGGTGCCCGGGCCGATCATGATCACCGGCGCGTTGTGATCGTTCGGCAGGCGGAAGCCGTGCGACTTCTGCACGAAGACCGGCACGCCGGCGCCGCTCGCCGCACGATCGGCGAGGAAGGTCGAGGCGACGCCTTTGCGCAGCGCGGTCGCGCAGCTTGTAGCGCACCGCCGCGACGGTCAGATGCACCGCGCCGGGATTGGCCTTGGGCGATGACGAGATCGAATAGAGCCGCGGCTGCAACGCGCCGAGCGCACTGATCAATTCCTGCAGCGGCGGCCGCGCCGAGGGAAAGGTCTGCAACAGCTCGAGGAGATCGGCATCCTCCGGCCCGGCGCCGGGATAGCCCTCGGCCAGCGCCTGCAGCCGCTGCGATTCGGCGAGGTTGACGCGCGCGCGAGGCGAGCACCTCGATCGCTTCATCGCGACGGCCGGCCGATTTCGCACGCCTGCATCAGCGCCTCGATAGAGGCCGCGCGTGACGCCATCGGGTCCCGCGACCTCACTGTCGTCCTTCGCGCCGAGACATTCGATGATCGCTCGCACCGTGTCGGGACAATTCGTCGGCTGCACGCCGAGCGCATCGCCGAGCTCGTAAGCGAGGCCGGTATCGGCGAGATCGAACACGACCTGGCGCGTGTCCTTGGCTCGAGCCGCCGCGGTTGAGCGGCGATGCGCCCTCGAGCCGCGCGGCAACGAGCTTCTTGCCCGGTGCGGACGCAGCGATGACGCTGGCACGGTGCCGCCGCGGCAACGGCGGGCGCGGCGCTGCCGCCGGCGCGGCTCCGCCAGCTCCAGCACTTCTTTCACCATGCGCGCGGTTTCCTTGCCGCCCGGCACGCAGCGATTGAGCGCCTTCTCGCCGCCGCTCGGCGATCGCCTCCGCGTAGGTCTTGCAGAGATAGCCGCACTGGCCGCAATCCTGCTGCGCCATCGCCGCCATCAAACGCTGCGGCAGCGGCCGGCCTTCGGCGAGCTTCATCCGCTCGTCGAGCGGCATCGCCATATCGTGCCAGGGATGATCGTCTCTCGACCGGCGCCGGCGCCGATGCGGCGCGCGGCGACGATCTGCGGCTGCGCTGACGGCGGCGCCTCTCCGCCGCGCCGTAATAAGCCGCGAGCCAGCCATTGAGCCAGGCGCGCTGCGCCGTGTTGAACGGCGCGGTCTCAGGAATGAGCGGTGCGATATGCGTCATGTCACGCCGCCATCTCGGGTTGCGGCACAGCGAGCGCCTTCAGCTCCTCGACCGAATGGCGCGCGGCGAAATCGTGGAAGGATTCATCCGCTCGGCGATGCGCGAGATAGGCGCGCAGCAGCGCCTCGACGCGCTCGGGCATTTCCGCCATCGGCACGCGCGGGAAAGATCTCGCGGCCGAGCTCTGCTCTGGCCCCGCGCCGCCGCCGACGAGGATCGTATAGCCCTCGATCATGTCTCGCCGACCTTGACGCCGAGCAGGCCGATATCGCTGACCTAGTGCTGCGCGCAGGAATGCGGACAGCCGGTGAGATGGATGTTGACCGGCCGGTCGAGCGCGACGTGCTGCTCGAGATGATCGGCGAGAATCAGCGCTTGGCCCTTGGTGTTCGTCGCGGCGAATTTGCAGCCGGTGTTGCCGGTGCAGGCGACAAGCGCGCCGCGGATCGCGCTCGCCGTCGCGTCGAGGCCGAGCGCGGCGAGCGCCGCTTCGACCTCGCCGAGCCGGTCGTTCGGCACATCCGAGAGAATGAGATTCTGCCAGACGGTCAGGCGCAAGCGTCGCGCCGGCAAAACGCGTCGGCGAGCTCGCCGAGCCCGTTCATCTGCGCCGCGCTCAGCCGTCCGACCGGCACGGCAACGCCGACATAAGAGAAGCCGTCCTGGCGCTGCGGATGCACGCCGATATGGCCATGTTTCGCCGCCGGCGCCCGCGGCGCGCATGCGGTCAACGGCAGCCGCGTGAAGGGCTTGCCGTGCTCCTTCTCGACCGCGGCCATGAATTTCTCGATGCCCCAAGCATCGAGGACATATTTCATCCGCGCACGCTTGCGGTCGGTGCGATCGCCCTCGGCGATGAAGACGCGCACCACCGCGATCGCCGCAGCGAGACATTCCTCGGGCTTCAGCAAGATGCCGGTGTCGCGCGCGAAATCGTCGTGGCCGGTGATGCCGCCGAGCAGCATGCGGAAATAGACGCCTTCCGGCACTGCGCGCTGCGCCCGGCCGGCACTTTCACCGCGGCGAAGCCGATATCGTTGGTGTCTTCGAGCACCGATACGCGCGCCGCCGCCATCGAAGGCGATGTTGAATTTGCGCGGCAGGCCGTAGAGCTCGCGATGATTGAGGATGTAGTGATGCAGCTGCGCGCGTCAGCGGCCGCGTATCGATCAGCTCTTGCGGGTCGATGCCGGCGGTCGGGCTGCCGGTGATGTTGCGGATATTGTCGGCGCCGGCGCCGCGCGAGGTGAGGCCGAGATCCTGCAGACCTTCGAGCATCTGCGACGATGCCCTGCGGCTTGATCTCGCGAAGCTGGAAATTGGCGCGCGTCGTGATGTCGGCGTAGCCGCCGGCCCAAGCGCTCGGCGAGCGCGGCGAGGCCGATCATCTGATGCGGCTGAAGCACGCCGTTCGGGATGCGCAGCCGGCACATGAATGAATCCTGCGCCGGCGCGACATAGAACAGGCCGAAGAATTTGTGACGAAAGACGTCGATGCCTTTGGGGAAGCGGCCCTCGGCGGCTTCGGCACGCAACTCGTCCCACATATCGAGCGGATGCGCTTTGCGCTTCGCCTCTTCCTCGGGCACGAGCTTCTTGCCCGCAGCGATGAAGCGGTCTTGCGCTGCACGATGGATGTCGGTTTCGGCTGTAACGGTCGCGATCTCCGCCGGCACCGGGCGCACCGTCGCCGCGACGCACAGCGATGCCGCTCAAAAACCCGTCGAGATACTGTTTCTGTTCGTCGGTGAAGCCTGGATCGGTCATGCGCTTGCCCTTGCTACCCGACTGTTAGCAAGTGCGATGCCAACTCGGCTCTCGCATATAACGATTGATCTAAAATAGCTATTTGCGGCGAGAAAACGTGGTCTGACGCGCCTCTGAGCGACAACGCTCGGAAATCCAGCGGTTTGCCTAGATTTTACGCATACGCTGCACTGCACAATTTTTCTACACCGTGCTGCCAAGAGCGGCACTCGCCCTGGCGAAGGCCTTCGAATCACTCGGAAATCGACGATTCGCGGCTGGCACGTCTTTTGCGGGATATCGCGCAGATTTCTCCTGGAGGAGTTTGCCGAATGTTTCTCGATACCGTCGACGCACTCTCCAACACCGCTGCCGCGAAAGCCGCCTTTCTGAAGCGCACGCCCGGGCGGATTTTTCGTCAGCTCGATGATGGCCGGCGCCTTCATCGGTCTCGGCATCATCCTGATCTTCTCGCTCGGCTCGGATGTCGACCCGGCCTATCGCTCGATCGTCATGGGCGCGACTTTCGGCATCGCGCTGACGCTCGTCGTCTTCGCCGGTGCCGATCTCTTCACCGGCCACACCATGTTCATGACCCATGGCGTGCTGCGCAAAAAGGCCAGCATGGGCGATCTCGCGGCGTGCTGGAGCATGTCATGGATCGGCAATCTCGCGGGCTGCATCGTCCTCGCCCTGGTCTTCGTCTGGGGCGGCGGCGGTGCGATGCTGCATTCGAAGAGCCAATGGCTGATGAGCGTCGCGACGGCGAAAGAGAGCGCGTCGGTGCTCTCGCTGGTCGCGCGCGCGACGCTCTGCAACTGGCTCGTCTGCCTCGCCATCTGGATGTCGGCACGCACGACCAGCGACGCGGCGAAATGCGTGCTCATCTGGTGGTGCCTCTTCGCCTTCATCGGCAGCGGCTACGAGCATTCGATCGCGAATATGACGCTGCTGCTCGTCGCGCTCTTGGGCGATCACCCCGCGACCATCACCTGGGGCGGCCTCGTCTACAATCTCTTCTGGGTCACGATCGGCAATATCATTGCCGGCGCCGGCATCATGGGCATCGGCTACTGGTACATGTCGAGCCCCACCGCAGAGAAGCTGACGGGTGCCGTGCCCGTCGCGGAAGCCGCGGAGTGAGCACGGCAATGCCGGACGCGGCGGCCAATGTGATTCGGCTGGAGATGCGCCGCGAAGGTAACCCCGCGCGGTCGCGCCGGATCGCAAAGGCGGCTGCGGTCTTCGCGCTCTGCCTGCTCGGCCTCATCGGCAGCTTCGCCGACAGCGCGGTGGCGCGCACCGGCCTCTTGCTGGTCGGCCCGACTGACGATGGCGGCAACCTCGACAATCTCGCTGCGACGCTGGTGTGGGCGACCGTCGCCAATCTTGCCGTCTCTGCCGGCGTGGTGATGGTGGCGTACTGGCTGATCTCGCGTCCAAGCGCGCAGGTCGTCGTGCTGCGGTCGCGACGGCCCGAGCGCTAAGCCGCCGTCTCTAAGCTGTAAGCGCTTCGCCTTAGGCGCTATGTTGCGCTTCTGGCTTAGAGCTTACGGCTTTTATGGAATCGAACCCACTCAATCCTCTCGCCGCGATCGAGACCTGGATCTTCGATCTCGACAACACGCTCTATCCCGGCACCTGCGAGCTTTATCGCGAGATCGAGCAGCGCATGGCAGCTTTCATCATGGAAGAGCTGAAGCTCGACCATGAGGGCGCGCATGCGCTGCGCCGCCGTTTCCTCGACCGCCACGGCACGACGCTCAAAGGCCTGATGATGGAATACGGCTTGGCGCCCGAGCGCTTCCTCGATTACGTGCATGAGATCGATCTCTCCGCTATCGAGGAGGATGTCGAGCTCGGCGAGGCGATCGCGGCGCTGCCCGGCCGCAAGCTGATCTTCACCAACGGTACCGAGCGCCATGCCGAGCGCGTGCTCGGACGTCTCGGCCTCGGCGCGCATTTCGCCGCCATCCACGACATCGTTGCTTGCGACTACACGCCGAAGCCCGATCCCGCCGCTTATGCCGCCTTCGTCGCCAAACACCAGATCGATCCAACGCGTGCGGCGATGATCGAGGATATGGCACGCAACCTGCCGCCGGCCGCGGCGCTCGGCATGACGACGATCTGGGTGAAGGGCGGGCCGCATTCCGAAGACGACGGCCATGCCGCGCACATCCATTTCACGGTCGAGCCCAATCGCCTTGCGCCCTTCCTGCGCGCGATGACCGGACGCTTCATTCCGGTAGGGGGATGAACTCCGTTTCGCCGGGGACTTTAGAAAAGCGACCAGCTTTCCAGTCGGCCTTGGCCTGATCGATCCGCGCCTGCGAACTCGACACCAGATTCCACCAGATATGCCGCTCGCCATCGAGCTTGGCGCCGCCAAGCACGACGAGCCGCGACGGCACCGCCGCCGTGACGGTTGTGGCAACGCCGTGATTCAGCACCAGAAGCTGATGCTCGTCGAAGCGCCGGCCATCGAGATCGAGCGCGCCGGAGATGATATAGACGACCACGCTCCTCATGATCGGCCGGCAGATCGAGTGAGGCACCGGCGGCGAGCTCGACATCGGCATAGAATAGTTCCGACAGCGTCCTCACCGGCGAGCGCGCGCCGAAGGCTTCGCCGATCATCACGCGGATCTTCTGTCCCGCGCGCGAAACTTCGGGCAGCACCGAAGCGGGATAATGCGTGAAATCGGGCGGCGCTTCTTCCTGCGCTTGCGGCAGCCCGACCCAAAGCTGCAGCCCGTGCACGCGCGAGCCCGCGGGCCGCAGCTCCGGCGGCGTACGCTCGGAATGGACGATGCCGCGGCCGGCGGTCATCCAATTGATCGCACCGGGGCGGATCGGCTGGACGCTGCCGAGACTGTCGCGATGCATGATCTCGCCCTCGAAGAGATAGGTCACCGTGGCGAGGCCGATATGCGGATGCGGCCGGACATCGAGGCCGGTGCCCGGCCTGAAGACGGTCGGCCCCATGTGATCGAAGAAAACGAAAGGCCCGAGGGCGCGGCGCTTGGCGAAAGGCAGCACGCGGCGGACCTGGAACCCGTCGCCGAGATCGCGGGTGCGCGGCTGGATCGTCATTTCGAGCGCTGTCATATTTGGCCTCCCTCGGTAAATGATGGTGACGCGCCGCGCGGTTGACAGCAACCACATGCTTTCGCATGGTCCGCTCCATGATCAGCACACAAAACGCCAACCAACTCGAAACCGCGATCGACGCCGCCTGGGAGGCGCGCGATCAGGTCAATGCTGCCACCAAAGGCCAGGTGCGCGAGGCGGTCGAGGCCGCGCTCGCGCTGCTCGATTCCGGCAAGGCGCGCGTCGCCGAGAAGATCGACGGCCGTTGGCGCGTCCATCAATGGCTGAAGAAAGCCGTGCTGCTCTCTTTCCGCCTCAACGACAATGCCGAGATCGCGGGCGCCCCCGGCGGCTCGGCCTGGTGGGACAAGATCCCGGTGAAGGCGCAGGGCTGGGACGCCAAGCGTTTCAAGGAAGCCGGCTTCCGCTCCGTCCCCGGCAGCGTCGTCCGCCACTCGGCCTATATCGCGCCGAATGTCATCATGATGCCGTCCTTCGTCAATGTCGGCGCCTATGTCGATAGCGGCACCATGGTCGATACCTGGGCGACCGTCGGCTCCTGCGCGCAGATCGGCAAGAATTGTCACCTCTCGGGCGGCGTCGGTATCGGCGGCGTGCTCGAGCCGCTACAGGCCGAGCCGGTGATCATCGAGGATAATTGCTTCATCGGCGCGCGCAGCGAGGTCGCCGAGGGCGTCATCGTCGAGCAGGGCGCGGTGCTGTCGATGGGCTGTTTCGTCGGCGCCTCGACCAAGATCATCGACCGCGCCACCGGCGAGATCTTCGTCGGCCGCGTGCCGGCCTTCTCGGTGGTCGTGCCCGGCACGCTGCCCGGCAAGAAGCTGCCGAATGGCGAGCCGGGCCCCGACCTTTATTGCTGCGTCATCGTCAAGCGCGTCGACGCTCAGACGCGGTCCAAGACGTCGATCAACGAGCTGCTGCGCGACTGATCGCATGCCGATCGACCCGGTCGAACTCGCGGCGGCGCTGATCAAACGGCCCTCGGTCACGCCGAAGGACGATGGCGCGATCGGCGTGCTGACAAAGACGCTCGAGCCGCTCGGCTTTACCTGTCACACCCTCGAATTCACCGAGGAAGGCACCGCGCCGATCCTCAACCTCTACGCGCGCAAAGGCACAGGCGGGCGCAATTTCTGCTTCGCCGGCCATACCGATGTCGTGCCGCCGGGCGATCTCAATTCCTGGTCGGTCGATCCGTTCGGCGGCGAGGTGCTGAACGGCGCGCTCTATGGCCGCGGCGCCACCGACATGAAGACGGCGATCGCCTGCTTCACCGCCGCCACCGAGCAATTCCTCGCCGCGCGTCCCGATTTCGACGGCTCGATCAGCTTCCTCATCACCGGCGACGAGGAAGCGGCCGCGATCAACGGCACGCGGAAGCTCTTGGCTTGGGTCGCGGCGAAAGGCGAGAAGCTCGATGCCTGCGTCGTCGGCGAGCCGACCAGCGCCAAGCAGCTCGGCGATATGGTGAAGATCGGCCGCCGCGGCAGCATGAACGGCTTCTTGACCGTCACCGGCATCCAGGGCCACACCGCCAATCCGCATCTCGCCGACAACGCCGCGCATCGCTTGCTCAAGATGCTGTCGGCGCTGCTCGCCGAGCCGATCGATCGCGGCAATGAGCGCTTTCCGCCGACGGATTTGCAGATCTCGACCATCGATATCGGCAATCCGACGACAAACGTGATTCCCGGTGTCGCGAAAGCGACCTTCAACCTCCGCTTCAACGATCAGTGGACGAGCGCCAAGCTCACCGAATGGCTCAAGCAAAAGCTCGATGCCGCGGGTGGGCGCTACAAGCTCGACATCCTGGTGAGCGGCGAGAGCTTCCTGACGCCGCCGGGCGAGATCAGCACGATCTTGACGCGCGCCATCGGCGAGGTCACGGGCCTCACGCCCGATCTCTCGACCACGGGCGGCACATCGGATGCGCGCTTCATCTGTCGTTATTGCCCGGTCGCCGAATTCGGCCTCGTCGGCCTCACGATGCACAAGGTCGATGAGCGCGTGACGGTCGCGGATATCGCCGCGCTGACGAAAATCTATCGCTCGGTCCTCGAACACTATTTCGCGAAAACCTGATGCCGCGTGGCGCCGAGATCTTGCAGGCGCTTTATGGCGCGTGGCGTTTCGCGCTGGCCGATCGCAACGCGCTCCATTATTTCGATTTGAGCCATCGCGGCACCTGGCGTTCTTTCTGGGCCGCGGTTTATTGCTATCCGTTCTTCCTGCTCGAGCGCTGGCTGGAACTGCCGGCGGAAGACGTTGCGAGTTCGGGGCTCGGCCATATCTTCTTCGTCGAGAGCATCGGCTATGTGATCGGCTGGACCGCTTTCCCCTTGGCGGCCCTCGCCCTCTGCCGCTCGCTCGGGCGTGAAGAACGCGGCTTCGATTTCATCACCGCCTATAATTGGTCTGTCATCCTTCAGACCACGCTGTTCGTCTTGATCGGGCTGCTCTCGCTAATTTTGCCGGACGGTACGGCCGTCGCGTTGCAGCGCTTGGGGCTGATCGCGGCGCTGGTCTTTGAATGGTTCATCGCGCTGGTCGCGATCGGCGCTGGCGGCTGGATTGCCGGGCTGGTCGTGATCCTCGATATCATGCTCGGCCTATTCATTCAGCTCACGGTGCTCGGTCTCTACTGAGAGCCCGGCGGCGTGCCGCTTTTCGCGCGAAAGCTTGATATGCCTCAAAGCCGCCGTGCGCGCGAATTGCTGTGGCTCGCTGGTGAGGACGCCGCTTCGGAACCTTACGCACCTGCTCGCCCAGTACCGGTGTCGGCTCGACCGCGGCGACGATCTCGATGCCGTTGGATTGCTGCGCGCCCTGATCGCCGAGATCGAAAGCCCTTCCTGCGAGCGCGAGCCGCCGCAGGACATGCGTGCAAACCGCTGCGGTCAGCTCTCCGCTCCGCGCCTCTTCTCCTGCGCCGCTTCGACGTGGCGTGTCAGGCGATCGAATTGCTCCGCCATTTTCATCTGCTCAACTCGGACATCCGGATCGCGCGACCGCTTGGCAAGCTCACGCAGCTCGGTCGCCCGTTCGCGGTACCAAGCGGCGGTCCCTCCTCGGCCATGAAATGCTTCCCCCGCTTCCCGCTGCCTGAGCGCCAGCAGCAACGGTCAGTAATTCTCTAAGCGTAATTGCTGGAGGCCGACAGACGCTTCTCGACCTCAACGATAAGCTGTTCCAACATTACGCGAATGTCGTGATCGGTCTGGGCCGCCAGCAGAGTGCGATAGCGCTGAAGGCGGAAGCGATCGGCTTGCGGATCGTACTGGGTGAGGCTCTTTGTCACGCGCCCATCCTTGCCTGCAGGGCGCCGCGCATCACTTTAGGGCGACAGCGTAAGTAATCATACGTAAGCGCTTAGCCGTCGGGATAAATCACCTCGATTAGATAGAGCCCCTCCGGCGGCGCGGTCGGTCCGCCGGCGCGGCGATCGCAGGCCGCGAGCGCCTCGCCGATGCGCTGCGCGCGCCATTTGCCGGCGCCGACCAGCTTTAACGAGCCGACCATGTTGCGCACCTGATGATGCAGGAAGGAGCGCGCCCGTGCCTCGATCTGGATCTCGTCGCCGGACAGGGTCACTTCGAGCAGATCGAGCGTCTTCACCGGGGAGCGCGCCTGGCAGTCGCTGTCGCGGAAAGTCGTGAAGTCATGTTTGCCCAACAGCAGCCTCGCGCCTTCGCGCATCGCCTCGATATCGAGCGGCGGCCCGACATGCCAGACGCGGCCGCGCTCGACCGCGGCCGGGGCGCGGCGATTGAGGATGCGATAGCGATAGACGCGGCCACGCGCCGAACGCCGTGCATCGAAATTATCGGCGACGCGCTCGACGGCGACCACCGACACCGCGTGCGGCTTCACATGCTGGTTGAGCGCGTTGCGGATGACATCGGTTGGCAATTCCTTCGGCAGATCGAGATGCGCCGCTTGCGCCAGCGCATGCACGCCGGCATCGGTGCGGCCCGCGCCATGCACGATGAGTCGCGTACCGCAAAAGCGCTCCGCGGCGATCTCTAAAACCTCCTGCACCGACAGCCCGTTGGCCTGGCGCTGCCAGCCGACGAGACCGCTGCCGTCATATTCGAGAATGAGCTTGTAGCGCGGCATGATTCAGGCGCTCGGGAGCACCGTACCCGGCGGCAACGCGAAGCCGCGCAGGAACGCATCGGCCTCGACCGGGCCGCGTCCAGGCCGCTGCAGCTTCAGCAAGCGCAGGGCGCCGGCGCCGCAAGCGATCGTCGGCGCCCCATCGAGCACCGTGCCGGGCGCGCCCCCGCTTACCGAAGGGGCCTTCCACCGGCACCGCTGCGAGCAGCTTGATGCGCTCGCCCTTCGCCTCGAACCAGGAGGGGAGCGCGCGCACCTGCCGGTCGAGCACGCGCGCCGGCTTCGTCCAATCGAGGCGCTCCTCCTCGCGGGTGAGCTTCTTCGCATAGGTGATGCCGTCTTCGGGCTGCGGCCGCGGCCGCAGCGTCTCGATCTCGTCGAGCGCGCGCAGCGCAAGCCGCGCGCCGAGCGTCGCGAGATCGCCGCGCAGACCGGCCGCGGTCGCAAGCGGCGCGATCGGCACGCGCTCGCAGAGCAGCATCGGCCCGGTATCGAGTCCCTTCTCCATGCGCATGATGGTGACGCCGGTCTCGCTGTCGCCGGCAAGGATCGCGCGCTCGATCGGCGCCGCGCCGCGCCAGCGCGGCAACAGCGAGGCATGGATGTTGATGCAGCCGAAGCGCGGCGCATCGAGCGCCGCTTGCGGCAGGAGAAGGCCGTACGCCGCGACCACCGCGATATCGAGATCGAGCGCGGCGAAAGCGGCGCATTCCTCCGGCATGAGTTTCACCGGATAGCGGACGGCCAAGCCGGCTTCCTCGGCGCGGCGCTGAATCGGCGAGGGCTGCAGCCGATGGCCGCGCCCCGCCTGGCGCGGCGGCTGGCAATAGACCGCCGCGATGTCGTGGCCCGCCGCGATCAGCGCATCGAGCGCCGCCACCGCGAAATCGGGCGTGCCCATGAAAGCGAGACGGCGGCGGGTGGGGCTCATGAGCGACTAATAACCCTCTCCGCACGAAGAGGGGAGAGGGTTGATTATGCCGGCTCGGTCGCGTTCTGGCGTTTGGTCTTTTGCAGCTTGCGCAGGATGATGTTGCGCTTCAGCGCCGAGATGTGATCGACGAAGAGCATGCCTTCGAGGTGATCGATCTCGTGCTGAAGGCAGGTCGCGAGCAGGCCCTTGGCATGCAGCTCGCGGATCTCGTTCTGCTCGTCCAGATAGCGGATTTTCACCTCGGCCGGCCGCGCCACATCGGCATAATGCTCGGGCAGGGAGAGGCAGCCCTCGTTATTGACGAGCAGATCTTCCGACTGCCAGAGGATCTCGGGATTGGCCATCTTATAGGGAAGCGGCTTCTCGTCGGCTTTGGCGCAATCGACCACGATTACCCGCTTCAGCACGCCGACTTGCGGCGCGGCGAGGCCGATGCCCGGCGCCTGGTACATGGTCTCGATCATGTCGGCCATCAGGCGGCGCACCGAGTCGTCGACTTTGGCCACTGGCTTGGCCGGTTTGGCGAGTCGGGGATCGGGCGCGATGATGATCGGAAGGATAGCCATGACAGGGATTTAGGTAAGGCGGAGGGCGCGACTCGTCAACTTGGTACCGGTGTCGCAGCCGCTTCGGCTAGACTTCACCTTCTTTGTCAATCTTCAGCGCTTGGGGCCCAATATGTCCGTAAATTATTCGACCGATAAATTGGATGAATTTTTCAAACAGGTCAAAGTTATTACCTTTTGGAACCGCCTATTTAGATGGAAGAGCTTTCAGGCACTTAGCTATGACGCCTACGGCGAGTTCGCCAACCTGACGACTTGGGCATCGCAGAAAGCAGACGAACTTGCGAGCCTTGACCATGACCACACGATACTCAAGACCAACTACGAGCATGTCCAGGCAAACGAGAGGCGGCTCGACCGAGATTTTGCCGCCACAAGCGTAAAGCTAACCGATCTTGAGCAGAAGGCGACCGACCTTGACCATGAAAAAGCTGAGCTTGTAAAACAAAACGCTCTGTTTAAGCAGACAGAGGATGCACGAAGAGATGACTACGAAAACAAGATTGCGGGCGTGAACGCACTTAGCGACCGCATCGAACACGGGCGTCAAAAGGAGGAACTCGACCGCCACAATCAAGAAATCGAAAAACTAGCGCGCCTTCGTGAAACTTGGAACAGGCATCAAGACAACGTGCAAGAAGCGATTAGGGGCATCTGCAGAAAGCACACTATCGAGTACGTGGAAAAGGTACCCTTCAAAGGAAATCCCGACAACACGATCAAGGTCTGCGACGAATACGTTATCTTTGACGCGAAGAGTCCTGCCTCGGACGATCTCGGAAATTTCTTTGGCTACATAAAATCGCAAACCGAGGCGGTGAAGAAATATACCAAAGAGGAAGGCGTTAAGAAGGACGTTTTTCTGGTAGTACCCTCGAATACAGTCGACGTGATCCAACAGTTTTCGTTCAATCTCGCCGACTACAAGGTTTATGTCGTCACGGTAGACGTTCTTGAGCCTCTCATTTTGAAATCTGAAGAAAATTGAGGACTACGAGTTCGTTGACCAGCTAACCCCAGAAGAGCGCGAGAACATCTGCAGGGTCATCGGTCGATTTGCTCACATGACGAAGCGACGCATCCAGATTGATCAGTTCTTCGAGCGGCAATTCCTTGATATCTTATTCAAGTGCGAGGCCGATCTGCCGAGCGATATCACCGAAAAGGTGGGGGAATTCGAAAAGGCAGAAAAGCTGAACCCGCCACTTGAGAAGCGCTCAAAGCTGATTTCCACCAAAGCTCTTCAAACAGATGGCGAGCAGATTCGAAGAGAGGCCGAGGGTAAAGGAATAGTGGTGGGGCCTGCGATACAGCAGGCGATCACGGCCGTACCCTTGCACCTTGAGGACGGCGCCGAATCAGAGCTCGCGAACTCCTTGAACGGTACTCAATAGAGACGATCAGCACTGGACATGCATTAAGCGCCGCTCTTCATCGACGTGCGCGCCGAGAGCGCGGCGGCGAGGGTGCCTTCATCGAGATAATCGAGCTCGCCGCCGACCGGCACGCCATGCGCGAGCCGCGTCACCTGCACCGGGCTGTCGGCGAGGCGGTCGATGATGTAATGCGCCGTGGTCTGGCCTTCGACCGTCGCGTTCATCGCGAGGATCACTTCGCGCACGCGGCACTTCGGCGACGCGCTGGACCAGCGCATCGATGCGCAGATCGCTCGGCCCGATACCATCGAGCGCCGAGAGCGTGCCGCCGAGCACGTGATAGCGGCCCTTGAAGATATGCGCGCGCTCGATCGCCCAGAGATCGGCGACATCCTCGACGACGCAGATGAGACCGGCATCGCGACCGGGATCGTCGCACAGCGCGCAGGGATCGACCGTATCGAGATTGCCGCAGATCGAGCACGGCTTCACCGCGCGCGCCGCATCGGCCAGCGCCAGCGACAACGGCTCCATCAGCGATTCGCGCCGCTTGATGAGAAACAGCGCCGCGCGCCGCGCCGAGCGCGGCCCAAGCCCCGGCAGCTTCGCGAGAAGCTGGATGAGGTTGTCGAGTTGGGTGGGAGTGTTCGCCATCGGTGACTACACAGCGTCATTGCGAGCGAAGCGAAGCAATCCAGAAATTCATACGCAGCCCTGGATTGCTTCGCTATCGCTGGCGAATGACGCTGAGCATAACGAGGCGTCCGCTCAAAACGGCAGCTTCATGCCCGGCGGCAATTGCAGCCCGCCGGTGAGCTTCGACATCTCCTGCTGCAGATACGCCTCGACATGGGCTTTGGCGTCGTTGGTCGCGGCGACGATGAGGTCTTCGAGCACTTCGCCTCGTCGGCCACCATCAGCGACTTTGTCGATCTTCACGCGGCGCATCTCGCCCTTGCCGTTGAGCGTCACCTGCACCATGCCGCCGCCGGCGCTGCCGTTCATCTCGACCTCAGCCAGCTTCGCCTGCATTTCGGCCATGCGCGCTTGCATCTCCTGCGCCTGTTTCATCATCTGGCCGAGATTTTTCATAGACGCATCGTCTTCTTCAGGAAGCTCGTCGGCATCGGGCATCGGCTCGGCCGGCGGCGCCACAGTCTCGCGCACGCTTTCGATGCGCGCGCCGGGGAAAGCATCGAGCACGGCGCGCACCAGCGGATCGCTGCGCCGCCTCGCTCTTCATCGATTGCGCGCGCGCTTCGGCCTGTTCTTTGAGCGTCGGCTCGCCGACCTCGCTCGAAATGCTGACCAGCCAGCGCTGGCCGGTCCATTGCGAGAGCAAGGTCGCGAGCTTGTTCGGTGAGATCGCGCGGCGCGCCTTCATCGAGCCGGAGGCTCGATCCGCCCCGTCTCGAAGCTCACGAGATGCGCATGCGCGTAAAGCTGCGCGCGCACCAGCGCTTCCTGATTTTTCTCGAAGAGCTCGACCACCTGCAAAAAGCTTTGCGGTTGCGGCGCGAGACTGGCGGACGGCGCTGAACTCGGCGCGCTTCTTGCGAACCGCGACGACTCGCCGCGGCCGAAGCACCGCCGCCCCCGCACCCGACCGGCGCGGGGCTGGCGCCGACACGCGGCGAGGCGCCAGCCGCCGCACCCGGCGCGCTCGGCACGCCATCCATCGCGCGAATGATCTCGGCCGGCGACGGCAGATCGGCGACGTAAGCCAAGCGCACCAGCACCATCTCCGCCGCTTGCAGCGGCGAGGGCGCGGCTTGCGCCTCTTCGAGGCCTTTGAGCAGCAATTGCCAGGCGCGGCGTCAGCGCGGGAATGCCGAGCTTCTGCGCCAGCGGCATGCCGCGCGCGCGATCGCCTTCGACCGCGGGATCGCCTTCGCCGGCATTGGGCGCGAGCTTCAGCCGCGTCAGGAAATGCGCCAGCTCGAGCAGATCCTGCAGCACGATGATCGGATCGGCGCCGCCCTCGTAGAGCGATTTCATCTGCGCCAGCGCCGCGCCGGCATCGCCTTTGAGCGCCGCTTCGAGCAGATCGAAGACCAGGCCGCGATCGGCGATGCCGAGCATGTCGCGCACGCTCGCTTCGGTGATCGCCTCGCCGCCCAGCGCCATCGCCTGATCGAGGATCGAGAGACCGTCGCGCACCGAGCCGTCGGCCGCGCGCGCGATGAGCGCGATGCCTTGCGGCTCGGCCTTGATGCCTTCCTTCTCGCGAGATCGCCGCGTAATGCGTCGGCCAGCATCTCTTGCGGCACGCGGCGCAGCGAGAAACGCTGGCAGCGCGACAGCACCGTCACCGGCACTTTGTGGATTTCGGTGGTGGCGAAGATGAATTTCACATCGGGCGGCGGCTCTTCGAGCGTCTTCAGCAGCGCGTTGAACGCCGCTTTCGAGAGCATGTGCACTTCGTCGATGATGTAGATCTTGAACCGCGCCGCCACCGGCTTGTAGCGCACGCCGTCGGTCAGCTCGCGGATCTCGTCGACGCCGGTGCGCGAGGCGGCGTCCATCTCCATCACATCGACGAAGCCGGTCGTCGGCGATCGCCTTGCACGGCTCGCACACGCCGCAGGGGCTGGCGGTCGGCCCGCCCTTGCCGTCGGGGCCGATGCAGTTGAGCGCGCGGGCGATAATGCGCGCGGTGGTGGTCTTGCCGACGCCGCGCACGCCGGTGAGGATGAAGGCATGGGCGATGCGTCCGGTCGCGATGGCGTTGGTGAGCGTCCTCACCATCGCCTCCTGCCCGATCAGCTCGGCGAAGGTGCTCGGCCGGTATTTGCGCGCGAGGACGCGGTAAGCGCCGCCCGGCTCGCTCATGCTGTCCTCCGGGAAGGGGCCCAGGGCGGGAAAAGGGTGGGAGACTGGACAACGACCCAGGCCGAAACTCGTTACGGCTGCTTCCTTCCGGACCTGACCGGGTTGGCGAGGGACCCGTCCATCGCCAGCCTCCCGAGGGGACTATATCAGGATCGCCCGCCCATGCCACAAGGCGGGACAAATCGGCGCGGCAGGCGAGGTTCTCTGGCAGAGGCGGCACGGAGAAGCGGGAGAACCCTCGTTCCATCAATCCGTCTTCCCCGCGAAAGCGGGACCCAGGGCGGCAGACCCGCTGTTTCCCTGGGTCCCCGCTTTCGCGGGGAAGACGAAGAAGACGAAAATGTGAGAGGCGGGACCTTCCTTTCCGTGTCTCCGTGGTGAACCCATCCGTGGTGAGAACCCCTTCGCCGCTCTAAGATCGCCGCCATGCCGCCACTACAACCGAAATCCAGGAATTTTTACGCCGGCGGGGTCGATCGCGCCTCGCATTTGCGCAAGGACTTGGTCTGGCTCGGGGAGCGGCTGGCGCATGCCTCCTCGCGCTTCGTGCTTGTGTGGCGCGGCCAGAATCTGATCGCCGATTACGAGAGCCCCTCGCCCGCCGCCGTGTTCCTCCCGCCGGAGGCGATCGACGCGGCCGATAAAGACACCGTGCTGCTCGGCCTTGAGAACGAATGCGCTTACTTCGCGATCGATCTTTCGCAGATGGAAGCGCCTCTCGACGCCGTGAGAGCCGCCCCGCCGTCGGCCTTCATCGATCTGCGCCGCGTTGGCCCGCTGCTGCCGCGCCAGCAGGGCTCGCTGCTCGCTTTCGCGCGCGGCATGTCGTACTGGCATCAGCGCCACCGCTTCTGCGGCGTGTGCGGTGGTCCAACCGAGATCCGAAGAAGCTGGCCATGTCCGCCGCTGCACCAACCAGGCTTGCGACGCGACGCATTTCCCGCGCACCGACCCGGCGGTGATCATGCTCGTGCATCGAGGCCACGAGCGCTGTCTGCTCGGCCGGCAAGCGGCCTGGCCGCAAGGCATGCACTCGACTCTCGCCGGCTTCGTCGAGCCGGGCGAGAGCCTCGAAGAGGCCGTGGCGCGTGAAGTCTTTGAGGAGACGCGCGTCGAGCTCAGTAGCGTCACCTATCACTCGTCGCAGCCCTGGCCCTTCCCCGCTTCGCTGATGCTCGGCTTTCACGCCGAGGCCAAGACCACCGACATCATCGTCGACAAAACCGAACTCGAAGCGGCGCAATGGTACGAACGCTCCTGGCTCCTCGCCCATCAGGACGACGAGAACTTCCGCCTGCCGCGCCGCGATTCCATCGCACGGCGGCTGCTGGAGGATTGGCTGAAGCGGTAGGGCACAAGACGCTTGACTTTTGTTCTAGTTTTGTTCGTATAGTGGGAGTATCCTTGGTGACGAAGAAAACAGAGGCAAAAATGCTCGCCGATGTCGATGTGCCCGATCCGTCCCAAGAGCTTTTGCGCTTCGCGAGTGGCGAACGCTTCAAGACGATCATGGCGGATCCGCCGTGGCGTTTTCAGAACTCGACGGGGAAAGTCGCGCCTGAGCACAAGCGACTCAATCGCTACGGAACAATGTCTCTAGCGCAGATTCAGGCGCTACCTGTGGCGACCCTCGCCGAAGACACCGCGCATCTTTATCTCTGGGTCCCTAATGCCCTACTGCCCGATGGCATTGCAGTGATGCAGGCATGGGGCTTCACGTACAAATCCAATATCGTTTGGCATAAAATTAGAAAAGACGGCGGCTCGGACGGCCGCGGTGTCGGCTTCTATTTTCGCAATGTCACGGAGCTTATTTTATTCGGCGTTCGAGGCAAGAACGCTCGCACATTGGCGCCCGGCCGAAGCCAAGTGAATATGATCGAGACGCGCAAGCGCGAGCATTCGCGCAAGCCCGACGAACAATACGAAATTATCGAAGCCTGTTCGCCGGGACCTTTTCTAGAGCTCTTCGGACGTGGTGTGAGAAAAGGCTGGGCGACGTGGGGCAACCAAGCCGACGATAGCTACAAGCCGACGTGGAAGACTTACTCACACCACTCGCGTGCTGACAGATCAGTACGAGAGCTATTCGACTGAAAACTCGCCTTCCTCGATCAATTTTTCCACAACGGCTACAGGCTCACCAAACGTCACTAAATTCGCTGGTAGTCCGATCAAAAGTAGCGGACATGGATTGCCAACGCCTCGGCGCACCCGATCTTCCAATTTGCGCCAATGCGTCGTTGCCGCTCCGAATTTATCCTGAACGAAGGTAGCAGCCCAGGCTTGGGCAAACGTAACGTCGCCTCTCTGCCGGCGAGCGTATTCGGCTAATTGGCGTTCAGTAGCCTTCTTTAGGCCAATTCGTTCAAGGTCCGCTTTGTCGTTGATTGCTTTTTCGGTCGCGAAGCGCAGTACCATGGTTCGCATTTCATCTTGCAACGACACGCCACGCGTAATCAAAATTCCGATCGAGACGGCACCGTCTGCATGCAACCGCTTAAAATTTTCGAGATCCCTGTCGAAGACAGGGATCTTTGTTATTCCATTCGATCTCCGGCGCCACCACGCCCTTCTCGAACTTTTTAATGTGATCGACTTCATGAGAGATAGACTTACGGGCAACCCCGTCGATGGTCCGCTGAATTTTGAATTCGTGTTTTCGCCAGCCAGCATCGTGTAAGGCGTGGCGCAGGCGCTGAGTGCCCTTCGTTTCGCCACCGCCCGACCCAATGATCTCTTCAATCGGGATGGTCGATTTTAGAAGGATACGCTCAAGCTGGCCTGCGACCTCGGGGAAATCGATCTTGAGTATGGCCTCAGCGTGGTAATGAAATTCCACCTGAAACCCTTGAGCTCTCAGAGCATCAAACATGCTCAGAGCCTTTAGCACGATCCTGCCTAAAGGCGTGGCCGGGATAGACGCCGAGGATCCGCACCTCTTCCGAGAAGAAGCGCAGCTCGTCGAGGGCGAGGGCGAGGCGGCGCTCGTCGGGATGGGCTTCGACATCGGCATAGAATTGCGTCGCGGTGAAGCTGCCGCCGACCATGTAGCTTTCGAGCTTGGTCATGTTGACGCCGTTGGTGGCAAAGCCGCCCATCGCCTTGTAGAGCGCGGCCGGCACGTTGCGCACGCGGAAGACGAAGGTGGTGACGATGAGGCCGTCATTGCGCGCCGGCTTCGGCGTCTTCGACATGACGAGGAAGCGCGTCGTGTTGTGGCCCGCATCCTCGATATTCGCTTTGAGCGAGGTGAGGCCATAGACCTTGCCGGCGAGCGCCGAGGCGATCGCCGCGACGCTTTTATCGCCGCGCCGTGCGACTTCCGCCGCCGAGCCGGCGGTGTCGGCGGCGATCTCGGCTTTGAGGCCGAGCGCGCGGATCATCTTGCGGCATTGCGACAGCGCATGGACATGGCTGCGCACGATCTTGAGGTCGCTGAGCTTCGCGCCCTTCACCGCCAGCAGATGATGGTTCACGCGCTGATAGTGCTCGCCGATGATCTGGAGATTCGAATCCGGCAGCAGGTGATGGATATCGGCGACACGGCCGGCGACCGAATTCTCGATCGGCAGCATGCGCGAGCGTCGCGCGGCCGCGCCGCACCGCCGCGATCGCGTCCTCGAAGGTCTCGCACGGCAGCGATTGGCGGCGCGGGAACACCTGGCGGCAGGCGAGATCGGAATAGGCGCCGGGCTCGCCCTGAAAGGCGATCAGATTCTGCGGGCTGGTACGTTGCGGGCATCAGGTTTTCGGCTTGAGGCGCGTCGCCATCAATTCGCGCGCGCGGGCGAGGTCGGCGGGAGTATCGACACCGAAGGGAACAGTGTCAACGAGCGCCACGTCGATGCGCATGCCGGCTTCGAGCGCGCGGAGCTGCTCCAGGCTCTCGCGCTTCTCCAAGGGCGATGGCGGCAAGGCGACGAAGCGCTCGAGCGCGGCGCGGCGATAGGCGTAGAGACCGATATGGTGGTAATGCGTGCCCGCCGCCATGACGGCACAGGCAAACGGCTGAAATAAAGCGCGCGCGCGACGCCGACACCGGGCGCGAAGCCGGCCGCGATCTTCACGACGCTGGGATTGCCGAGCTCTTCCGTCGTTCTCGATCGGCGCGGCGAGCGTCGCGATATCGACCGCCGCCTCGGCGAGCGGCGCGAGCGCGGCGCGGATCGCAGCTGGGCTCGATCAACGGCAGGTCGCCCTGCACATTGACGACGACGTCGTATTGCCGCGCCGGATCGAGCTGCATCACCGCCTCGAAGATGCGGTCGGAGCCGGAAGGATGATCGGGCTTCGTCAGCACCGCCTTGCCGCCGGCGGCTTCGACCGCGGCCGCGATCTCGCGCTCGGCGCAGGCGACGATCACCGGGCCGAGCGCCGCTTCGCGCGCGCGGCGCCAGACATGGACGATCATCGGCGCGCCCTCGATATCGGCGAGCGGCTTGCCCGGCAGCCGCGTCGACGCCATGCGCGCAGGGATAACGAGAATCGGATTCATGCCACTGACTCTCACTATCGCTACGGAACTCGCCAAACCTTGCGGCGTTATGCCGCACAAAACTGGCGCAGAGCCGCGAAATCACCGCGCTAATCTCGCGCCGCACTATATTTGGTTTGAAGGCTCGGCGGAAATTGGCTTTTCTGCCGGCCGATAACCGTCACCCAAAAATCCGCCCGCGCGAGGCACTTTCCCGAAGGTTCGCTGATGTCGTTTGAAGCTAACAAGATCGCCGGCGCCATTCTTGCCGCCATGATTCTCGCGATGGTCTCGGGGATCGTCGCCAACATTCTGGTGCACCCGATGCCGCTCGCCAAGCAGGCCTATGAGGTCGCGGGCGGTGCGCCCGAGGGCGCCGCCACGGCCGCAGCCGCCGCACCGACCGGGCCCGAGCCGATCGCGCCGCTGATGGCGACTGCCAGTGCCGATGCCGGCAAGGCCAAGACGCAGCTTTGCGCCGCCTGCCACACCTTCGACAAGGGCGGCCCGAACCGCATCGGCCCGAATCTCTACGGCGTCCTCGACTCGCCGATCGCCGAGGATCGCGGCGGCTTCGCTTTCTCGAGCGCGCTGACGACCAAGGGCAAGGGCCAGACCTGGACGCTCGACAATCTGAACGCCTGGCTGTTCAAGCCGCAGCAATTCGCCAAGGGCACCAAGATGACCTTCATCGGCCTGCCCAAGGCCGAGGATCGCGCCAACGTCATCGCCTATCTCAACTCGGTGAGCGACAAGCCGCTCCCGGTCGCCGATCTGACCAAGGGCGCGGCGACCGGCGCGCCCGCCGCGGCGGCGCCAGCTGACGGCAGAAGCCGCAAGGCGCTGCCGGCGCGGCGGCCAGCAAGGCGGCGGCGCCAGGGCAGCCGCAGCGCCCGCACCCAAGGGCGAGGCAAAAGGCAGCAAAGCGTCCTGCGGCTCAAGGCGAGCAGAAGTAACGCCCGCCAAGCTTTCGCTCTTCCGCTAGACTGCGCGGCATGACGCCGATCGTCACTGCCGCGCATCTTGCGCTTGCCGAAACCCTCGCCGATGCCGCCGGCGAAATCATTCGCGGCTATTTCCGCAAGAAGATCGGCGTTCAGCAGAAGAGCGACCGCACGCCGGTAACGATCGCCGATCGCGCCGCCGAGAAGGTGATGCGGCGGCTGATCGAGATCGCTTTCCCGAACCACGGCATCTTCGGCGAGGAATTCGGCAAGCAGAACGCCGACGCCGATTACGTCTGGGTGCTCGATCCGATCGACGGCACCAAATCCTTCATCAGCGGCGTGCCGCTGTTCGGCACGCTGATCGCCCTCACCTATCGCGGCAAGCCGGTGCTGGGCATGATCGACCAGCCGATCCAGGGCGAGCGCTGGATCGGCGCCGCCGGCCGGAGAGCCACCTTCAACGGCAGCGGCGATCAAGACGCGCGCCTGCGGCAGCCTCAAAGACGCGACGCTCTACGCCACCGCGCCCGAGATGTTCGCCAAAGGCAACGCCGCCGCCTTCGCGCGGCTGCGCCAGCGCGTGAAGCTCGCGCGCTTCGGCGCCGATTGCTACGCCTATGGGCTGCTGGCCTCGGGCTTCATCGATCTCGTCGTCGAGGCCGATCTCAAGCCCTATGACTATTGCGCGCTGCTGCCGATCATCGAAGGCGCCGGCGGCAAGATGAGCGATTGGCGCGGCCAGCCGCTGACGCTCAAGTCGGACGGGCGCGTGATCGCGGCCGGCGATCCAAAGCTGCTCACAAAAGCGCGCGCGGTTTTGGCGGGCCGCTGATTTTCCCCTAAACTCGCGCGATGATGCGCTTTTTCGCGAAGGCCTTCCTCGCCGCGAGCTTCGCGCTCGCCGTCTCGTCCTTGCCCGGCATGGCCGAGCCGCAGCACGGGCTGTCGCTGTTCGGCGATCTTAAATACCCGGCGAATTTCCAGCATTTCGACTATGTGAATCCCGACGCGCCGAAAGGCGGCACGGTGAAATTCGCCACTATCGGCACCTTCAACACGCTCAACCCGTTCCAGCTCGTCGGCAATAAGGAGGGCGCGGAAGGCCAGATCTTCGACACGCTGATGAGCGCCGTCCTCCGACGAGCCAGCCTCGTCCTACGGGCTCGTCGCGCAAAGCGTCGAGGTCGCGCCCGATAAGAGCTCGGTCACCTACACGCTGCGGCCCGAAGCCAAGTTCCAGGACGGCAGCAAGATCACGCCCGACGATGTGGTCTGGACCTTCGACACGCTGAAGACCAAGGCCATCCGCGCTACAAGCTCTATTACGCCGATGTGCTGAAAGCCGAGAAGGTCGGCGACAACGCGGTCAAATTCACCTTCCGCAACGGCGACAATCGCGAGCTGCCATCGATCGTCGGCGAGATGCCGGTGCTTTCGAAGGCCTATTGGTCGAAGGTCGATTTCGACAAGCCGCTGCAGGAGACGCCGCTCGGCAGCGGTCCTTATAAGATCGCGAGCTTCGAGATGGGCCGCTCGATCACCTATCAGCGCGATCCGAATTACTGGGGCAAGGATCTCGCGGTCAATCGCGGACGCTTCAATTTCGACACCATCCGCTACGACTATTATCGCGATCCGTCGATCGCGCTCGAAGCCTTCAAGGCCGGGCAATTCGACATCCGCGTCGAGAATGTCTCGAAGAACTGGGCCGTCGGCTACGACAGCCCGGCGCTCAGCGCCGGCCTCATCAAGAAAGAGCTGATCCCCAATCAGGTCCCGCAGGGCATGCAAGGCTTTGCCTTCAACACGCGCAAGGCCCTGTTCCAGGACCCGAAGGTGCGCGACGCGCTCGACCTATCTCTTCGATTTCGAATGGACGAACAAGAATCTGTTCTACGACGCCTATACGCGCAGCCGCAGCTACTTCTCGAATTCGGAGCTCGCCGCGACCGGCACGCCGAGCGCCGACGAGCTGAAGCTGCTCGAGCCGTTCAAGGGGCAGATTCCGGACGAGGTCTTCACCAAGCAATACGATCCGCCGAAGACCGATGGCAGCGGCAATATCCGCGACAATCTGCGCACCGCGCTGAAGCTCCTCGGCGAGGCCGGCTGGTCGGTCAAAGGACGGCAAGCTGGTCAACGACGCAACGGCGAGCCCTTCCAGTTCGAATTCCTGCTGTCGCAGGACCAGGCCGATTTCGAGCGCGTCGTTCTGCCCTTCGCGCAGAACCTGAAGCGCATCGGCATCGACATGGCGGTGCGCACGGTCGATCCGGCGCAATACGAGAACCGGATGCAGACTTTCGATTACGACATGACGGTCGATCGTGCATCGGCGAATCGCTGTCGCCCGGCAATGAGCAGCGCGAATACTGGACCAGCGCCACGGCCGACGAGAAGGGCAGCCAGAACTACATGGGCATCAAGAGCAAGGCGATCGATGCTCTGGTCGACGACGTGATCAACGCGCAAGGACCGCGCCGAGCCTCGTCACCGCGACGCACGCGCTCGACCGCGTGTTGAGCTGGGGCCACTACGTCATCCCAAATTGGCATTTCCCCTATTTCCGCGTCGCGAGCTGGGACAAATTCGCGCGGCCGAAAGTTTCGCCGCCCTACGCGCTGGCGCTCGACACCTGGTGGATCGCGCCACAGCGCGCGCAAGATGTCGAAGCAAAGAAGCAACAAGTGGAGCAGCAAAAGTGACGCTCGTTCCCGCGCGAAGGCCTGGAATAAACGTGAACGACGAGCGTCATCCTCGCGAAAGCGGGGGGCCAGAGCACCAGCACGGTTGTAAATCCTGGAGTCCCGCGTCCGCGGGAATGACGATGTTAAAAGCAACGCGCGCAGCTTAAACGATGCTCGCCTACACGCTGCGCCGCATCCTGCTGATCGTGCCGACGCTCTTCGCCATCATCCTGGTCAATTTCGTGATCATGCAGGCGGCGCCGGGCGGGCCGGTCGATCAGATGATCGCCGAGCTGCGCGGGACGCAAGGTTCGGGGCTGGGCCAGGTTGGCGGCGGCGGCGGCGAGCTGCGCAGCACCGCAACCTCTGCCAATCAGAACCGCGGCGCACGCGGCCTCAATCCCGATTTCATCAAGCAGCTCAACAAGCTCTACGGTTTCGACAAGCCGGCGCCGGAGCGTTTCTGGATCATGCTAAAGGACTATCTGCGCTTCGATTTCGGCACCAGCTTCTATCAGGGCCAGCCGGTGATCCGGCTCATCGCGCGAGAAGCTGCCGGTGTCGATCTCGCTCGGCCTGTGGACGACGCTTCTCACCTATCTCATCTCGATCCCGCTCGGCATCCGCAAAGCGGTGAAGGACGGCAGCGCCTTCGATGTCTGGACGAGCGGCGTGATCGTCGTCGGCTATGCCATCCCGGGCTTCCTTTTTGCCGTGCTGCTGATCGTGCTCTTCGCCGGCGGCAAGTATTTCGCCTGGTTCCCGCTGCGCGGCCTCGTCTCCGACGATTGGGCGACCTACTCGCTTGCTGCATCAGATCCTCGATTATTTCTGGCACATCACGCTGCCGGTGCTGTCGCTGGTGATCAGCGGCTTCGCCAGCCTCACCATGCTGACGAAGAATTGCTTCCTCGATGAGATCAACAAGCAATACGTCGTGACCGCGCGCGCCAAGGGCCTGGGCGAGCGACGCGTGCTCTACGGCCATGTCTTCCGCAACGCGATGCTGTTGGTGATCGCCGGCTTCCCTGCCGCCTTCATCGGCATTCTTTTCACCGGCGCACTGCTGGTCGAGGTGATCTTCTCGCTCGACGGGCTCGGCCTGCTCGGCTTCCAGGCGGCGATCGGACGCGATTATCCGATCATGTTCGGCACGCTCTACATCTATACGCTGATCGGGCTCGCGCTGAAGCTCATCAGCGATCTCTCTTATATGTTCGTCGATCCGCGCATCGATTTCGGCACGCGCGGCCAATGACGCCGCTCACCCGCCGCCGGCTGAACAATTTTTGCGCCAACAAGCGCGGCTTCTGGTCGCTCTGGCTGTTCCTGGTGCTTTTCGGCCTCAGCATGTTCGCCGAATTCCTCGCCAACGACCAGCCGCTGCTCGTGCGTTTCGACGGGCATTTCTATTTCCCGGTCTTCACCGATTACACGGAAACCGATTTCGGCGGCGATCTGCCGATCCCGGCGGATTACCGCGATCCCGCCATCGCCAAGCGCATCGAAGCGGGCGGCTTCATCGTATGGCCGCCGATCCCCTTCGCCGACAACACCATCAATTACAATCTGCGATCGCCGGCGCCTTCGCCGCCCGATAGTGTCGATTGGCTGGGCACCGACGATCAAGGCCGCGACGTGCTGGCGCGCCTGATCTATGGCTTTCGCATCTCGGTGCTGTTCGGCCTGACACTGACGATTTTCAGCTCGATCGTCGGCGTCGCTGCCGGCGCGATCCAAGGCTATTACGGCGGTTGGATCGATATCTCGTTTCAACGCTTCATGGAGGTGTGGTCCGGGCTGCCGGTGCTCTATCTCCTGATCATCCTTTCCAGCATGATCGCACCGAATTTCTGGTGGCTGCTGATCATCATGCTGCTGTTCTCCTGGATGTCGCTGGTCGATCTGGTGCGCGCCGAATTCTTGCGCGCCCGCAATTTCGACTACGTTCGCGCCGCGCGGGCGCTCGGCGTCGGCAATGCGACGATCATCTGGCGCCATGTCTTACCGAATGCCATGGTGGCGACGCTGACCTTCCTGCCCTTCATCCTCAACGGCTCCATCACCACTTTGACCTCGCTCGACTTCCTCGGCTTTGGCCTGCCGCCCGGCTCGCCCTCGCTCGGCGAGCTCCTGTCGCAAGGCAAGAACAATCTGCAGGCGCCATGGCTCGGCCTCACCGCCTTCTTCGTGCTCGCGGTGATGCTGTCGTTGCTCATCTTCATCGGGGAAGCGGTGCGCGACGCATTTGATCCGCGGAAGGTGAAATGAGCTGTCAGCCATCAGCTTTCAGCTGTCAGCCGGGTCAGGGCTGAAAGATGCAGGAATTTCGGAAGCTGAAAGTGTGGCAGAAGGCTCACGCCGCAACATCGGCGGTTTATGCCGCGACCGAGAGTTTTCCTGCCGCGGAGCGGTATGGGCTAACCAGTCAAAGGCGGCGAGCCGCGGCGGCGATCGCCGCGAACATCGGGGAAGGATGCGGTAGATCGAGCGACGCTGATTTCGCGCGCTTTCTTCATCACT
This sequence comes from uncultured Alphaproteobacteria bacterium, assembly GCA_963731145.1. Taxonomy (GTDB): domain Bacteria; phylum Pseudomonadota; class Alphaproteobacteria; order ATCC43930; family CGMCC-115725; genus CAIKMD01. Next base: position 137,266 of record CAVSUX010000003.1, read on the forward strand.
CTATGGGCTCGGCTAGCGAACTCGAGTATTTTCTACTACTCGCCGCTGACCTCAAGCATCTGAAGCAGGCTTTGCAGCAACGCCTAACCACCGACACACAGGAAATCAAGCGAATGCTTGCCTCGCTTATCGCTAAGCTGAGAGCTGATGGCTGATAGCCTGCTCAAGGTCATTGATCTTTCTGTCACCTTCACGAGCGGCGACACGCGCGTCGAAGCGGTCAAAGGCGTGTCGTTCGAGCTGGAAAAAGGCGAGACCCTCGCTCTTGTCGGCGAGTCCGGCTCCGGCAAATCGGTGACGGCGCTCTCGATCATGCAACTCCTGCAGTATCCGATGGCGAGCCACGGGCCGGGGAGCAGCATTTGCTTCGAGGGCATCGAGATGGTGCGCGCCAGCGAGGCGCGTTTGCGCAACATTCGCGGCGACCGCATCGCGATCGTGTTCCAAGAGCCGATGACCTCGCTCAACCCGCTGCATACGATCGAAAAGCAGATCGCCGAGACGCTCAATCTGCATAAAGGCCTGAGCGGCGCGGCCGCGCGCGGCCGCGTCCTCGAATTGCTGCGGCTCGTCGGCTTGCCCGAAGCCGAGAGTCGCCTCAACGCTTATCCGCATCAGCTTTCAGGCGGCCAGCGGCAGCGCGTCATGATCGCGATGGCGCTCGCCAACGAGCCCGACGTCCTGATCGCCGACGAGCCGACCACCGCGCTCGATGTGACGATCCAGGCGCAGATCCTCAAGTTGCTGAAGGATTTGCAGGCGCGTTTCGGCATGGCGCTGCTGCTCATCACCCATGACCTCACCATCGTGCGCAAGATGGCGGATCGCGTGATGGTGATGACCGAAGGCCGGATTGTCGAACGTGGCAAAACGGAGGATATCTTCACCGCGCCGCAGCATCCCTACACCTGCAAGCTTCTGGCCGCCGAGCCTCGAGGTGCGCCGCGCCCTGCCGATCCGTCACGCAAGCCGCTGGTCGAGGCGCGCGCCATCCGCGTCTGGTTTCCAATCAAGACCGGGCTCCTCCATCGCACCACCGGTTATCTGAAAGCCGTCGACGGGGTCGATCTGATTCTGCGCGAGGGTGAGACGCTGGGCGTGGTTGGCGAGTCAGGCTCCGGCAAGACGACGCTCGGCCTGGCGCTGCTGCGGCTCATCCACAGTCAGGGCGAGATCGCTTTCGACGGCCGCCGCATCGACGAGCTTGGCGGCAGCGCGCTGCGGCCGCTGCGGCGTGAGATGCAGATCGTCTTTCAAGACCCCTATTCGAGCCTGTCGCCGCGGCTCTCGATCGCCCAGATCATCGAGGAGGGCCTGAAGGTCCATAAGATCGGCGGCAACGCCAAGGAACGGCGCGCTGAGATCGAACGGCTGCTCGCCGAAGTCGGTATCGATCCGGACTGCGCCGATCGCTACCCGCATGAATTCTCCGGCGGCCAGCGCCAGCGCGTCGCGCTCGCCCGCGCCCTCGTCCTGAAGCCGCGCTTCCTCTTGCTCGACGAGCCGACCTCGGCCCTCGACATGTCGGTGCAGGCACAGATGGTCGAGCTGCTGCGCGATCTGCAAGCGCGCTACGGCATCGGCTATCTGTTTATCAGCCACGATCTGCGCGTCGTAAAGGCGCTGGCGCATGACATCATGGTGATGAAGGACGGCAAGAGTGGTCGAGAGCGGCCCCGCCGCATCGATCTTTACCGCGCCGCAGACGGCCTATACCCGCGCGCTGATGGCCGCGGCTTTCGATATCGAGATCGCCGAGCCGCAAGCCGTCGGGACTTGACGTCGCGCCAGGGGGAATGCCGCGCATGAACACAAAGCTGAGCATCGCGGTCACGTCGAACCCCCGGACGCAGCCAGTCATCGACGGCCGCGCTGCGCCCGAAGGCATCGATCTGGCGGTGAATGTGCTCGATCCGGGCAGCATCTTCGCGCGCCAGCTTCGCGCCGCCGAATTCGATATCGCGGAAATGTCGATGGCCTCGCTGCTGATGGCGCTCGATTCAGGCGACGCACGCTTCATCGGCATTCCGGTATTCACGACGAAGCGCTTCTTCCACACCAATATCCTGGTGCGGCGCGACGCCGGCATCGAAAGCCCCGCTGATCTCAAGGGTAAACGCGTCGGCGTGCCCGAATATCAGCAGACTGCCGCCGTTTGGATTCGCGGTTTCCTGCAAAGCGAATTCAGCGTGACACCGCACGACCTCGAATTTTGGATGGAGCGGACGCCCGACCAGAGCAACGTCAATACCGCTTTTGCCGCGCCGCCCGGCGTCACGGTCCATCACGTGCCACCGGAGAAGAGCCTCGGCTCGATGATGGTGTCGGGCGAGCTGCAAGCCTGTCTGATCTATTACGGCGGCCATCCCGGCGAGCGCAGCACCGAGAATCTCGTCGGCCATCCCGATATCAAGCGGCTCTTCTCCGATCGTGCTGCCGAGGGCGCGCGCTACTACCAGAAATCGGGCATCTATCCGGTCAACCACGGCATGATCATCCGCCGCGACATCGTGCACGAAAACTCGCGGATCGCGGCGAGCGTCCTCAAAGCCTTCAGTCGCGCCAGCGCGATCGCCGATCGCGAGCGGATGGAGCATGTCGCCAATCATTTCGATGCTGGGCTGCTTCCCGGGCGCGCCCGCGGCGGGCTCGAAACGCCGCTGTTCGAGCATGGCATCAAAGCCAACCGCAAGACGATCGAGGCGATCGCGACCTATGCGTGCGACCAGGGCCTGACCTCGCGAGTTTTCGCGGTCGACGAAATCTTTGCCGAAGGCACATTGAACTCATGAAGAAACTGGCTTTGGCGCTGCTCGCGCTCGCCTCTTCCGCGTCGCTAGCCGCCGCCCAGGATTGGAAAGCCGAATGGGAACGCACCGTCGCCGCCGCCGAGCAGGAAGGCACGGTGATCGTCGATACGGTCTCCGACAAGGCGTGGCAGGATTTCGTCGTCAAGGATTTCCCCGCTGCCTTCCCCAAGATCAAGCTCGACGCGACGCGGCTATCGCCACCGGATTTCGTTGCACGCGTGCGTGTCGAGCGCGAAGCCGGCAAATTTCTCTGGGATGTCGCCGCCGCCGGCCCCAATCCGATGTATGCGCTCTACAAGGATGGCGCGGTCGATCCGATCCTGCCCGAGCTCATCCTGCCCGAGGCCATGGACGAAGCGGCTTGGGGCGGCTGGGACGAAGCTTTGATCGATAAGCCGCATCGCTACGTCTTCTCGATGTCGTCGTACATTTCCGCGCCGTTCTACAACGCCGCCTTCGTTCCGACCGAGAAAGTGCAGCAGCTCGGTCTCAAAATCCTGCTTGATCCTGCCTACAAGGGTAGGATCGCCTGGCAGGAGCCGACGATCCCGGGCAGCGGCCATTCTTTCGCGCTCGATCTGCGCGAGCATCTCGGCGATGACGGGCTGAAGCAGCTCATCCTCGACCAGCACGTCATCTTCGACCGCAACATGCAAACCGTCGTCGAGGATATGGCGCGGGGCGTCGTCTACTTCACCATCGGACCGGCAACGCGCTCGCTCATCGGGCCTTATGTCAAAGCCGGCGCGGGCGTGAAGACCGATCTGCACATGATCGGCAACAAGCCCGGGGAAAGCCATGTGACCGATGGCGGCAACACGATCTCGGTCATGAACAAGCGGCCGCATCCGAATGCGGCGCGCGTCTTCGTCAACTGGATCCTGCAAAAAGATGTGCAGTCCCGGCTGGCGAAAGCGATGGATGAGGACAGCCGCCGCAACGATATTCCACCCGTATCATCGCCGGACGAGGCGCGCATTCCCGGCGCCAAATATCTGGCGCCGCCGCGCGAGGAAGAAGCGAGCCGGCTCGAAGACGCTGTCAGCTACATCAAGCAACTACGCCGCGACGGGCATTAGGGATCGAAATACTTTTAGTCGCTTTACCGGCGAAAGCCGGTATCCATTCATCAACTGCACGATGCTGAAGAATGGACCCCGGCTTTCGCCGGGGAAGAATCATTTATAAATCGAGGCTCACTAAGTAAGCCGCCACTTCTCAACGATGAGCTTGGTACCGCGCTCATTCGGCTGATCGACGGTCCAGCCGTGATGCAGCAACGTGCGCGCGGTGAGGCGGTTGCCGTAGAAGCCGAGGCCGATCTGCAACACGAGGAACGCGGCGAAGAGCACGAGCTGCGCGATCTGCGTTGCCTCGGCGCCGACGCGCACGATGCTGACGATCAGCACGAAGAGCCACAGCACCAGCACAGTGGCGCCCCAGCTCGGCAGGCGCCGCCAGAACAGGGGCAGGCCGAAGACGCCGGCGAAGAGGAACAGATCCCAGGCGAAGCCGGTGGCGACACGCCGCTCCTTGCCGCTCGGCTTGTGGACGAAGCCGATCGATGTCGGCAGCGCGTCGGCGGCAGCCGTGCCGCGCCCGCCGCCCTTGCGCCGCGAGGTCGAGCTAGTTCGTGCCACGGCCGTAGCGATGCTCGATTAGTGCATAAAGCGCGCGCAGCGCCAACGCCTCGCCGCCTTCGGGCCGGCCCGGCCGGCTCTTCTGGCTCCAGGCATAGGTGTCGATATGAATCCACGGCGTGCCGGGCGTAACGAACGCATCGAGATAGAGCGCGGCGGTGATCGCGCCGGCAAAGCCCGATTCCGAGACGTTGTTGAGATCGGCGATCGGCGACACGATCATCTGGCGATAAGGCTTCCACAGCGGCAAGCGCCAGAGCGGATCGCTTTCGACCAAGCCGAAATGGAGAAGCTCGTCCGCAACCGCATCGTCATTGGCGAAGAGCGCGGGCAGCTCCGGCCCGAGCGCAGTGCGCGCCGCGCCGGTCAGCGTTGCCATGTCGATCAGCAGCGCCGGCTTCTCGTTGCACGCCTCGTAAAGCGCGTCGCAAAGGATGAGCCGGCCTTCTGCGTCGGTATTGCCGACCTCGACCGTCATGCCCTTGCGGGTCTTGATGATGTCGAGCGGTCGGAAGGCATTGCCCGCGACCGCATTCTCGACCGCCGGCACCATGACCCGCAGCCGCACAGGCAGCTTCGCGTCCATGATCGCCGAGGCGAGACCGAGCAAGGTCGCGGCGCCGCCCATGTCCTTCTTCATCATGCGCATGCCGCCCGAGGGCTTGAGATCGAGCCCGCCGGTATCGAAGCACACGCCTTTGCCGACAAGCGTGAGCTTCGGCGCATTCTCGTTGCCCCAGACGAAATCGATCAGCCGCGGCGCTTTCTCCGCCGCGCGTCCGACCATATGGATCGCCGGGTAATTCAGCTCGAGCAGTTCGTCGCCGACGATCACGCGATAGCGCGCACCATGCTTTTCGGCGAGCGTCTGCGCCGCTTCGGCGAGCTCCGGCGGCCCCATATCCTCAGCCGGCGTGTTGATGAGATCGCGCGCCAGCCCCATGCCGCGCGCCAGCCGCTCGACCCGGCCGCGGTCGGCATTCGCCGGCCAGACGAGATCGGCCCAGGCCTTGTCGCGCGCGCGATAGCGGGTAAAGGCATAGCAGCCGAGCGCCCAACCGAGCGCGAAACGCGTCGCGGCTTCGGCCGCATGCTCGCCTTCGAGCGCATAGGCACCCCCTTATGGAAGGGGCGGCAGCGCGTCGGGCAACGCGGCCAGACCCCACAATTCCTCGCCAGCGCGCACGCCGATCAGCACCCGCTTTAGCCGGCCCGCCCCGTCCGGCAGCAGCGCAAATTTCCCCGACGCGCCGAGGTAATGTGTCGCCTCGACCCAGCGCCGCTCGACCTCGTCGAGCCGGGCGAGCGCCGCCGGCAGGCTCTCTTCGCTGACGGGCAGGATCGGTATCGCACCGCTGCGGTCGGCAATCAGATGATCGAGCACTATCGCAATTCCTTCACGAATAACCGGGGTTGCAGCGTCGCCGCGCCGCCGTCAGAGTGACCGGCCAGAGAACCAAACCGAGCAACCCGACCGAGCATAGCCGATGGCCGAGTTCACCATCTACCTTGGGAATAAGAACTATTCATCCTGGTCGCTGCGCGGCTGGCTGATGCTGAAAGCGACCGGCGTCGCCTTCGATGAGGTCGTGATCCCACTCTACGAGCCGCAAAGCCGGTCCGAGATCCTGCGCTACACCCCCTCGGGCAAGATGCCGACCCTGGTGCATAACCGGAAAACCAGCGGACCGATCACGGTTTGGGAATCGCTGGCGATCGGCGAATATCTCGCCGAAATCTTCCCGCAGGCGGGGCTCTGGCCCAAAGACCCGGTGGCACGTGCCCATGCCCGCACGATCAGCCATGAGATGCATGCCGGCTTCCTGCCGCTGCGCCGGCATTTCCCGATGAATATGCGCTCGGTTTTCGACCGCGAGATCATTCCCGAGATCCAGGGCGATATCGACCGCATCACGTCGTTGTGGCGCGATTGCCGCCAGCGTTTCGGCCGTCCTTCCGAAAATGGCGGCGGCGACTTCCTCTTCGGTTCCTTCACCATCGCCGATGCGATGTTCGCGCCGGTGGTCAGCCGCTTCCGCACCTACAAGCTGCCGCTGGATGCCGAGGTCGAGGCCTATGCGCGTGCCATCGCCGCCTGGCCGGCCTATCAGGAATGGCTCACCGGCGCGCGCAACGAGCCGATGATCATCGAGCAATGGGAGTTCTAAGCCAAGCCGAGGCTTTTCCAGCCTTGCTCTGGCGCGCGTGACAGACCGCGGGGGCGCCCGATCCGCTTCATTCGATCTGGACATAGCGTAGGGGGAAGAAGCCATCCCCTTGCTGCACCAGTTCCATATTATCGCGCACCGCCCAGACCAGATCCTGCTGATGCAGCGGGATATAGGCGATGTCCTGCTTCACCTGAACCAACGCTTTGCGGAGCAGATCGAGGCGCTTGCCGCTATCGGTCTCGTTTGAGATTTCCGCGACCAGGCGATCGAGCGCCGGATCGGAGAAGCCGCCGAAATTCGCGTCGCCCCGATGCGCCTGCTTATCGGGCGTCGCCGCGAGATTCACCAGCGCGTCGAGCGCGTCATAGGTGTCCAGCAACCAGCCGAGCAGGTAGAAGTTCGAGCCCTGCGATCCGCTCATCAGCTTGGCGAAGAATTTGCCGCGCGTTTGAGCATTGAGGCGAATCTTCACGCCGATCTTCGCCAGCATGGCGACGACCAAGTCGCAGATCGCTTCGTCGTTGAGATAGCGATCGTTGGGACAATCCATCCCGACCGAGAAGCCGCGCGGATAGCCGGCTTGCGCCAGCAGCGCCTTGGCCGCGGCGGGATCGTAAGCCAGGCGCTGATTGAGGGACGGATCGAAGCCATTGATCCCCGGCCCGACCAGCAATCCGGTCGGCGTCGCGAAGCCGCGCATCACCTTGTCCTTGATCGTCGTCTCGTCGATCGCCTGATAGAAAGCTTGCCGCACGCGGTGATCGCGGAAAGGATTGGCGCCTTTCACGTCGCTATCGACCAGCTGATCCAGGCGGTAATTGAAGCCGAGCATAATCGTGCGCAGCTCCGGCCCCTGCACGATGCGCGCCCCTTTGGCGCGGGCGATGCGGTCGATCGATTGCGGCGGCACGAAGTAAAGCATATCGAGCTTGCCGCCGAGCAGCGCCGTCACCCCGGCCGTGCCGGTCATCGGGCGGAATTCGACGCGGTCGAGATTGTGCTGCGGCTCGTCCCACCAGTGCGGATTCGGCACCAACACCGTCAGCTTCTCGGGCTGGCGCTGCTCGACCATGAACGGGCCGGTGCCGTCGGCATGATCGCTCGCATAGCTCTCCTGGCTTGCCTGCGCCCGGGCCGGCTCGACGGCATCATACTCGGCACACCATTTCGCGCTCATGATGTCCCAGAGCGGCAACTCCTCGGGGAGGATCGGATCAGGCAGATTGGTGGTGATATCGACCGCATGGTCGTCGATCCGGTCGACACTGCGGATCGAGGCCAGCGCGTTGGCGATCTGCGACGTCGGCGCGCGCGCGCGGGTGAATGAGAACACGACATCGGCGGCGGTAAAAGGCGTCCCGTCCTGGAACTGCACGCCGTGGCGCAGCTCGAAACGCCAGCGATCCGGCGCTTCCTGATGCCAGCGCACTGCCAGCGCCGGTTCGATACGCAGATCGCGGCCACGGCGCACCAACGGCTCATAGATGTTGGAATCGAAGGACAGCAGGAACGTTTCCTGGCGCGCATAAGGATCGAGCGAGAACACGTCCTGGTCGTTCGACCAGCGCAGCGTTTTCGCCGAAGCAGAAGCGATACAGAGCAGCAGCGCCACGCCCGCTGCTAGGATAAGACGCGTCGCGATCATTCTTCTTCCCGGCTCCATTCGCACCGGCAGAGAGTTTGGCGCACGGCTTGCGGTGTCAACCGTTTTGGCAAAGACTGCAGACAAAGCAGGGAGGGGAGGCCGGATGGCGGTGATCTATGTCGCGCGGAGTGCTGCGCTCAGCAAATGGGCGTCGGATGTCGGCCTGTCGAAGAACGTCTTCAAGGTCGGCATCGCCGAGGAGCCGGTCAAAGATCTGATCGCGGCCGAGGGCTGGGCCGGCGCGACGGACTGGACCCTCGTCAAGAAAGAGGACGCGGGCGACCTCACCGAGGACGCCACGCTCGAGCGGCTCGGCAAGCGCGAGACCGTTGTCGATCCGAAATACTATCCGCGCATTCGCGACACGCGCGGCCTCTTCAAGGTCAATCCGGTCCACGTCGAAAGCCATATCATCGTCGGCCGCGCCCTCGAAGGCGGCGGCGAGCGCATCGCCGTGAAGCTGAAACCGGCGGATTTCGCGACCTACCTCATCCATAACGCCAAACGCTGATCCTTTGGCGCGTCTCGACACGCGCCGCCACCGGTAGGCCGCCGGCCAAGCCCTCAGCCCGTGCCGGTCAGCGTATCGCGCACCCAGCGTGCCGTTGCGATGCAGCTCAGCGTCGCGATCGAGGAAGCCCAGGAGCTGCAACCCGAGCGGCAAATCTTCGACCGTCAGCAGCGGCAGCGAGATCGCGGGCACGCCGAGGCATGAGCCGGCGACGACGAAGATCGAATCGCCCGTGCTCTCGAGCCCGATCGGCGCGGGTCCGGTCGCCGAGATCGTGATCACGGCATCGACCTCGCCGGCAAGCGCGGCGTAGATCGTGCGGATCGCCGCGCGTTCGGCGCGGCGGGCGCGATACTGATCGAGGGTGATGCGCTCCGCTTCGACCAGACGGTCGCGCGCGAATTGCGTGAGCTTCGACGCGTCGCTGGCGCGATAGGATTTGACCGCCCAGCGTGATTCGAAAGCGTTGATGAGCTGAGAGACCGGCATCGCGCGGGTCAGCGCGACCTCGGCGGCTTCGAGCGCGGCGCTTTCCTTGCGCCGGACCAGCGTCACGCCGGCAGCGCTGAGCCGCGACAGCGTCGCATCGAGCGCCGCGAGCGCTGCGGGCGCGGCCTTGCTCCAGCCCGGCCCTTCGAGCACGGCAAGACGCATCGGCTTTTGCGCCGCTGGCGGCGCGGCAGGGCCGAAGAGGCCGGGATAATCGGGATCGCCGCCGGCGCGGTCGGCGATCTCGCGCAGCATCACCCACGCATCTTCGATGCTCGCAGCGAGCGCGCCATGGACGCTTTGCGACAGCCCGTCATGGCTGCCGCTACGGTTGATCGCGCCAAGGCTCGGCTTGAAGCCGACGCAACCGCAAAAGCTCGCCGGGCGGAGGATCGAGCCGAGCACCTGCGTGCCGAGGCCGGCGGCGATCATGCCGCTGCCGGTCGCCGCGGCCGAGCCCGAGGACGAGCCGCCCGGCGTACGCCGCATATCCCACGGATTGCGCGTCGGTCCCGGCGGCGCGGTGGCAAATTCGGTGGTCACCGTCTTGCCGAGGATTACCGCGCCCGCCTCGCGCAGCGCCGTCACCGAGGCCGCATCGCGGCGCGACTGCCAGCCCTTGAAGAAGGCCGAGCCGTTCTCGGTCGGGAAATCGCGCGTCTCGATGATGTCCTTGACGCCGACCGGCATGCCGTCGATCGGCGAGAGCGGCTTGCCCTCTTTCCAGCGCGCGGTCGAGCGCGCGGCGGCCTCGCGCGCGGCGGTAGCGTCGTAATGCACGAAAGCCAGAACCTGCGGCTCGGTCTCGGTCAGCGTTGCAAGGCAACGCTCGAGAAAGGCGCTGGGACTGTCCTTGCCGGCGCGGAAATCTTGCTGCGCAGCAACATAAGAGCGCATCGCTGGTTTTGGCATAAGAGTACCTCCTTGCCGCGACGATACCATGATTCACGCGCTGCCGGGCAAGAGGCCGAGTTCCGATTGTCTCGCGGGAATCGCTTCGTTATCCTTCCCGCGAGACGGAAGCGAGGACAGCAATGACGGATCTCTACGAGCGCAAGCCGCCGGGGCCAGGCCACAACCAGCCCGAGGACGAGAATGAGGTGAAATGGGAACGCTGGACGAAGCGGCGCATTTTCGTGCGCGAGCTCGCCGGCACCTATTCGCATCTCTATAAGCAACTGCTCGACCAGCCGCGCATCTATTCCTCGAAAAAGCTCCCTTGGAAGGGCGGGCCGCAGCAATACGGCAAGCAGATTATCAACCCGCAAGCGGCGATGGTCGCGCAATCGATCGAGACGCATATCGAGGCCTATGGCCCGGGCGCCTTCGGCCAAAAGCACGGCCATATGAACAGCGCCGTGTTCTATGTGCTGAAAGGCTATGGCCACGACATCCATGACGGCCGCCACATCCCGTGGAAAGCGGGCGATGTGATGATCGTCGAGAATGGCTGCGTCCATCAGCATTTCAACGACGATCCCGAGAATGAGGCGATCCTCCTCGTGATGAAGGCGAAGCCGCTCTTCCTCTTCATGCATCTGCTGTTCCAGAAAATCGTGTCCTACCCGCCGAACGAGCCGATCCCAGGACATGAGGACTGGCAGCCGCCCACCGATCTTTGAGTGACCGATCTATAAGGAAACCACCATGGCAAAAGCACCCGACGAGCGCGACTTCGCCCATGCCGGCGGCGAAAGCTGTAGCTTCCGCACCGACGCGATCGCGCAATCCGCCGAGTTCCGCACGCTCTATGAAAGCCTGCGCAACGTCGTTCACGCCGAGGAGATGCCGTTCGAGAATTCGCCTGACGGGCTTCTGAAGCATCTCGTGCATGAGAAGCTCAACACGCGCGAATGCTGCATCGAGGCCTATATGCAATTCCTGCGAGGCAGCGGCCGCTCCGGCAAGCATCGCCATATGTGGGAAGAAGTCGCCTTCGTCGCCGAAGGCTCGGGCTACGATCTTCACTGGGATTTGAAAGTTCGACTGCCTCGATAAATTCGAATGGTCCTGGGAAGAGGAGCCGAAGAAGATCGAATGGTCGCGCGGCGATTTCATCTATGTGCCGCCCTTCACCATGCATCAGCATTTCAATGCCGATGCGACAAAGCGAGGCGCGGTTGATCGTCATCAGCAACCGGATCGTTCGCGAGATGGGTTTTGACTGGCTCGACCAAGTCGAGCATGCACCGGGGTTTTGAACAATGAATATCTTTGCTTTTAGAAACCGCCGCCCCCGCGCCCTTCGCCTAGCGCTCAGGAGCGGGGGTCCAGTTTGGCGCCGGTACTGGATTCCCGCTTTCGCGGGAATGACGATGTTAACGAGCCTCGGCACCACACCGGCTTCTGCAGATGCAGTCGCCGATTTCTACAAAGGCCGAACTGTCACCATCGATATCGGCTACAGCGCTGGCGGCGGCTACGATCTTTATGCCCGCACTCTGGCGCGTCATTTGGGCGATCACATTCCGGGCAATCCCAATGTCGTACCGCAGAACATGCCGGGCGCCGGCAGTCTGAAGGTCGTGAATTATCTCGCGAATCTCGCACCGAAGGACGGTACGGTCATCGCCACCTTCGCCCGCGGCATGGCGATGCAGCCGCTCTTCGACAAGACCGGCATCGAATTCGACGCCCAGAAGCTCAACTGGATCGGCAGCATCACCAACGAGGTCAGCGTCTGCGCCTTTCGCAGCGATTCGGGCGTCGCGACTTGGCAGGACATGATGACGAAGTCCTATACGGTCGGTGGCACCGGCTCGGGCTCCGACACCGACGTCTTCCCCGACGTGCTGCGCAACATGTTCCACATGAAGATGAAGCTCGTGACCGGCTATCCCGGCGGCAGCGACGTCTTGCTCGCGATGCAGCGCGGCGAGGTCAACGGCCGCTGCGGCTGGTCGTGGTCGAGCGTCAAGAGCACGAGCTACGCGCTCTATCAGAAGAAAGAGTTCGTCGTCCCCGTGCAATTGTCGCTGCAGAAACATCCCGATCTGCCGGACGTTCCGCTGATCATGGATGAGACGAAAGATCCGCAGGAACGCGCCGCCCTGAAGCTGATCTTCGGCCGCCAGAGCGTGGCCCGCCCCTACGCGACGGCGCCGGGCGTGCCGGCGGAGCGCGTTGCCGCGTTGCGCAAGGCCTTCGACGACACGATGAAGGACAAGGCGTTCCTCGATGAAGCGCAGAAGACCGATCTCGAAGTGCAGCCGGTATCGGGCGCCGATGTCCAAGCCCTCGTCGCCGAGGTTTATAAATCCTCGCCCGAGGTGGTGAAGATCGCCGCCGACGCGGCAAAGAGCGCGAACGCGAATTAGCAATCACTCGTCATTGCGAGCGAAGCGAAGCAATCCAGAGGTCATGCGCCGCCCTGGATTGCTTCGTCGCTAACGCTCCTCGCAATAACAGTTATTTATTCTTCTCAATAAACGCCGCGATCTTCGCTGCGACTTCCTTCGGCTTCTCGGTGTGGAGCGCGTGGCCGGTTTGATCCATCGTGTCGAGCGTCGCGTTTTTGATCGGCTTCACGAAATATTGGGCGCAATCGAAGGGGCAGATCTCGTCGTTCTTGCCCCAGACGAACAGCGTCGGCACATCGATGCGATGCAGCCAATAGGGTAGCTGTGGATTGTTGAGCCGCGGACTCCAGGCGAGTCGCGCCCCGGCCGCGCGGTTCTGCAGCCAGATGTCCTGATCCATCGTTGCGAGCTGCTTCAGGCGCTGCTCGACGAACGTCTTGTCGTAGAACATGTGCTGCGCATGTTCTTCCGGCGACCAGAGAAAGATGTCGCCGAACGGCACGTTGGGCGAGCGCACGCCGGCCGGCGCCAGGAGGCTCAAACTTTTGAGCCGCGCCGTGTTGCGTACCGCGATCTCGGCCGCGGTCCAGCCGCCGAGCGAATGGCCGACGAGATGAACGTTCGTCAGATCGAGCTTCTCAAGGAGATCGAGATAGAAATAGGCGAGATCGCCGATGCCCAGCATCCAATCGGGGATCTGCGAGCGGCCGAAGCCTGGATGCTCGGGCGCGAGGACGCGGTGCTTTTCGGCGAGGAGCTGCAGCAGCGGGCTCCAATTCGAGCCCCCGGCGCCGTGGAGGAAGAGCACCGTCTCGCCCTTCCCCGCCTCATAAACGTTCAACTCGGTGCCGTTTATTTCGCGTTTTGCCGGTTCCATTTGCACTCTCCCGCAATTTTGCGACGATAGAAAGCGATATCGTTGCATGCAAGCATGGGACAGGCTTATCGTAGGCCGGAACGGAGGTGTCCCATGCATAAAGTCGCCATTCCGCAGACCATAATCGACCGCGTCATCGCGCGCCGCGGCAAGGAGCATGTGTTCGACGATTTCGACCCGGCGCGCACCGCGCTGATCGTCGTCGATTTGCAGAACGGCTTCATGCTGCCGGGCGTCGCCTTCGCCGAGATTCCCGAAGCGCGCGAGATCGTGCCCAACGTCAACCGCCTCGCTGCTGCGCTGCGCGCGGCCGGCGGCACGGTGGTCTGGATCGTCACGACTTACGACAAGGCGATCGATCACGGAATGGTCGATCTATTATCGCCTCTCGACCCCGGCCAATGGCGCTAAGCGTAGCGCGGCCCTTACCAAAGGTGCCAAAGGCCACGAGATCTATGGCCGATCTCGAGGTGAAGCCCGAGGACAAGATCGTCGAGAAGCGCCGTTTCTCCGCCTTCATCCAAGGCTCGGGCGAGCTCGACAAAGTGCTGAAGGCGCGCGGCATCGACAATCTGCTGATCACCGGCACGGTGACCGGCGTGTGCTGCGAATCGACCGCGCGCGATGCGATGATGCTGAATTACTCGGTGACGATGGTCACCGACGGCAACGCGTCCTATAGCGATGAAGAGCACAACCGCGCGCTGACCGCGTTCTACGCAACCTTCGGCGACATCATGCCGACCGACACGCTGATCGGTCTCATCGCCAAGAACGGCAAGAAGCAGGCGGCGGAGTAGACCACGTAGCCCCTCTCCGCGCGAAGTCGGAGAGGGACGGGCCTGGTGCGAAGTGCTGGGAGGATGAGGTGTGCTTCCCGCACGAACTCACCTGCTTCTCTCACCCACCTCACCCTACCCTCTCCGCCCTCAAGGGCGAAGAGGGATTAATTCCCGGGCTTGTCCGGCCGGAACTTCGTCTCGGGCTTTACGCCTTTGCGGCGCTGCTGCGCGCTGATGCGGCCGTTCTCGAGATAGCGGCCGGTCGCGGCGCGCTGCGCCGCCTGATCCCATTCCGGCAGCCAGTCGCCGAGCGAATAGCCGAACCACGGCGCTTGCGGGACGCAGCGCCGGCAGGCCGAGCTTCTCCCAGATCTTCTTCGCCCGCTCCATGTATTCGCGCGTCGGCAGCGCCAGCGGCGGCATGTCGCCTTTCATCGTCGCGTCCATCAGCAAGGTCGAAATCCTCGTCGCTGTCGGATTCGCGCTGCGGCCCGTGGCCCATGGCCGCGATGCGCGACGGTCTGCACATCCTCGACCGGGTTCATGCGGTAGGCCATCGCCCAGAGGATCGCATCGGCGTTGTCGGGATCGATGTCCTCGTTCACCGCGATGCGTGATCTTGCCCATGTCGCCCTTGAAGAAGGCGGCGCCGTTGAGCGCGCGCCAGATCTCGGTGCGCGACGTGCCTTTGGCGACCGAGATCACGGTCACGCGCAAGCAGGCCGGTCAGCTTCTCGTGCAACGAGACGCGCTTCACGCCCTTGATGCCGAGCGTGTCGCGCAGATGCGTCAGGAACAGCGGCTCGTAGGAGACGCGCTTGATGACGCTCGATTCCGACGGCGCGACCTGGCTGATATAGGACGGGATGACCGCGTTGCGGCGATGGGTGATCGCGGTCACCGCATCGGCATGTTGAATTCCTCGAGCGCGACATGGCCGTGGCTTTCGCCGAACGGCGCTTCCGGCTCGACATATTCGGTGTCGATCAGGCCTTCGATCACGACTTCGGCCTCGGCCGGCACCATCAGATCGACGGTGCGCGCGCGCACGACATTGATCGGCGCCGCCGGCAAGCCCGCCCGCGACCTTGAACTCGTCCACGTCGATCGGCAGCTTCTGCGGCCCCATGAAGGCGACATAGGGCGGGCAGCCGAGCACGATGGCGCACGGCATCGTCTTGTCGCCGCGCTTCTGGTGCTTCAGATAATGCTGATAGCCGCCGGCGCCGCCGACGCGCGTCGCCATGCGCACGACCAGCCGGTCGGGCGCCTTCAGCGCCGCGCGATAGGTGCCCATGTTCTGCACGCAGCGTGTCGGGATCGCGCGTGATGACGTTGGTCGCGGTCAAGCGTCGGCGCGCTGTCGAAGCCCGGCGTCGAGATCGGGATCGGCAGCGCGTCGAGCCCGTGCCCCTCGCCTTCGAGGTCCTTGCCCTCGATGCACCACCTCGTGGCACGGCGCGTCGTTGACGATGCGCGGCTCGACCGGATTGGCGATCGCGCGTTCCCATTTCGCCGTCGATCTCCTCGACCGGCGCGCCCATGCCGATGGAATAGATCGCGCGATTGGCGGCGATCGCGCCGACCACGACCGGCATATCGAATATTTGCGGCCCTTGCCGTCGACGATGTTGGTGAAGAGGAACGCCTTGCGCTCGGCCTCGTTCATGCCGCCGACGAATGCCCAGCGCACCAGCGGATGGAGCTCCGCATCCTTGTCGATCTTCTCGTCGACGGTGATGAGAAGGCCCTTCGCCTTCAGCGTCTCGAGATGGTCGTGGAGATCGGGATAGTTGCGCGTCGGCGCGCTCACAGCGTCGCTCCGCAGCTGCAATCGATGTGGAAGAGCGCGCCGCGGTCTCGCCGAGGATGGCGCGGCGCTCGGCGACGGTGAGCGGCGTGTCCTCGACCACCTTCACCGGATCGGGATCGCCGATCGGGAACGGGAAGTCGGAGCCGAGGCAGACCTTGTCGGCGCCCGCGACGTCGCAGAGGTAGCGCAGCGCCCGCGGCTCGAACAGCACGCGTGTCGAAATAGAGCTGTCTGAACTCGGCCTCGACATCGGCGTATTCGCCTTTGTGGATCGTGTTGTTGCGCTTGAAGCGGCCGAGCGCGAAAGGCAGCGCCGCGCCGCCATGCGAGATCAGCAAGGTTCATGCCGGGATAGCGCGTCAGATGGCCGGCGAACATCAGCCGCGCCAGCGCGATCGACGTGTCGGAGACGCGGCCGACCGCGTTCATCAGATCGTAGTCCTTCACCCGGTCGTCGCCGCAGACGAACATCGGATGGACCATCAACGTCGCCTTATGCGCCGTGCAGGCTTCCCAGAACGGATTGAGATCGGGATCGTCGAGCTTGCCGAGCTCGCCCTTCGGCTGCGTGCCGATCATCGCGCCGTGGAAGCCTTGGCCGAGCGCCTCTTCGAGCACTTGCGCCGCGAGCTTGCCGCTTTGCAGCGGCACGCAGGCGAGCGGCGTCAGCGCCGGCAGCGGCTTGATGTCCTTCAGCATCGTCTCGTTCATGAAGCGGCACCAATCGGCGCCCTCTTCCGGCGGCAGCTCGTAGCCGAAAATATCGAGCCAGCAGCCGACGAGCTGATAATCGACCCGCGCCTTGCCGAGCCATTCCTTGCGCTTATCGAGATCGTGCAGCAGCGCGCCGACCGGCCGCGACGGCGGCGCGCCGCCGAAGCTGAAGCGCATGCCCGGCTTCTCGTTGATGGACCTTGACCGACGGGAACAGCCGCCGCTGGCGTCGCGAGCCCTTCGAGGAAAGAGCTGGGAACGAAATGACCATGCGTATCGATATTCAACGATGCCTCCTATCGAGCTCGTTCCATCGTCATCCCTGCGAGCGGGATCAGGGCAAGATGGGGGCTCCCTGGACCACCGCTCTCGCGGTCGTCGCGGCACATTGCTCATCCTTCTTTCGCCGTCGCGATCAGATCGCCGAGCACGCCCGGCGTCATCGGCAGTTCGGCGATGTTCAGCCCGAGCGGCGCCAGCGCGTCGTTGACGGCGCATGCTATCGCCGCCGGCGCGCCGAGATAACCGGCCTCGCCCGAGCCTTTCTGGCCGAAGGTCGGTCAGCGGCGACGGCGTGCAATGATCGACGATGTCGATATCCGGCACTTCATGCGCCGACGGGATCAGGTAATCCATGAAGGTGCCGCTCACGAACTGGCCGCTCTCGTCGTAGCGGAAGCGCTCGTAGAGCGCCGCGCCGATGCCGTGCGCGATGCCGCCATAGGTCATGCCGTGCACGATGTCGGGATTGATCATCATGCCGCAATCGTGGCCGACGACGTAGCGGCCCGAGCGTCGACCTGGCCGGTGATCGCGATCGATCTCGGCATAGACGACATGCGCCTCGAAGGCATAGCAGGGATACATCTGCACGCGGCCATCGGCGGTCGGCAGCGCGCCGCCGGTCGGCACTTCCCAGCACGAACTTCGCCTGCAGCCCGGGCTCCATGCCCGCCGGCAGCTGGTGGAATTTGCGATGCGCGATCTCGACGATCTGCGTCCCACGACACGTGCTTCGCGGGATCGCCGCGCAGCCGCAACATCGCCGTCGCGATATTCGAGCGCTCGCGCGGCGCACGCCGAGGTTATGCGCGGCGATCGCGATCAGCGTTTCCTTGATCTTCTTCGCCGCGCCCGCCGCGGCGCCGCCGAGCATGATCGCCATGCGGCTGCCGACCGGGCTGTTCGACGGCAGCGCCGAGAGCGAATCGGCACGCACCACGCGGATGCGTCTCGGGATCGCGCTCCAGGACTTCGCCGACCACGGTCGACAGCCAAGCGTCTCGTGCCCCTGACCGGACGAGGAGGTGTTCATCGACGCCGGTGATCGCGCCCGCACAGATCGACTTTGACGCAGGCACGAGTCCATCCAGGTCGTGGTCTCGTTCTTCGGATTGAACAGCGGCTCGAACGCCGAATTGCCGCCCGACGGCTCGAGACAGGTGGAAATGCCGATGCCGGCGAGCGCCCTGCGCGCGCGCCTGCGTCGCGCCGCGCGACCAGCGCCGGATAGTCGGCGGCGGCGAGCGCCTTGTCGAGCACGGTGTGATAGTCGCCGCAGTCGTAGGTGCTGCCGCTCGGAATGCGGTAGGGGAATTCGTCCTTGCGGATGAGATTGCGCGGCGCAGCGCGAGCCGGTCCATGCCGAGGTAGCGCGCGACGCGATCGATCGTGCTCTCGATCGCGAAATTGGTCGGCGCCTGGCCGAAGCCGCGCACCGCTTCTTGCGGCGTCTTGTTGGTCGTGACGCTGATCGCCTCGTATTCGACGCTGCGATGCGATAAGGCCCGCAGATCGCGCCGACCGGCTTGCCGAGCTGCAGCGGCGCGCGGCCGGCATAGGCGCCGCAATCGTCGAGCGCGCGGATCTTGAGCGACGCGGATCGATGCCGTCGCTGTCGAAGGCGACCTCGCATGTCGAAGATGCGGTCCGGCCCGTGCACGTCGCCGCCGCGCATGTTCTCGAGCCGGTCTTCGATCAGCCGCACCGGCACGCCGAGCTTGCGCGCGAGATAGCCGACCAGCATCGATGTGCTTGATGCCGCGCTTGCACGCCGTAGCTGCCGCCGACATCGACGTCGTAATGCACGCGCACGGCGTTGCCGGGCAGCCGCAGCGCGTGCGCCAGCTGATCGGGATATTTCGGCATCTGGATCGAGGCCCAGACGTCGAGCAGTTGCTGCGCCGGATCCCACTGCGCCGACGACGCCGAAGGTTTCGATCGGCACCGTCGAGCTGCGATCCCAGCGCGCGCGGAAGGCGAGCGTGTGATCGGCGTGCGGCGAAATCCTCGTCGACCGGTGCCCCAGACGAAGTTCTGGTGGAAGAGCATGTTCGAGCCGTGCGTCGGGATGGACGGCGGGCGACGTCGGCATCGAGCGCCGCTCGGGATCGACCACCGGCGTCAGCGGCTCGTAGTCGACTTCGACCAGCTCGGCGGCGTCTTCGGCGATCGCGCGGCTATCGGCGACCACGGCCGCGACCCATTCGCCGGCATAGCGCACGATATCGAGCGCCAGCGGCATAGCGCGTGACCTTCGGCGCATCGACGCCGATCAGCAGCGCATCGGTGCCGGCCGCGAACTCCTCGCCGGTCAGCACGGCATGCACGCCCGGCACCGCGAGCGCCGCCTTCGGCATCGATGCCGCGAATGCGCGCGAAGGGATAGGGACTCGCCACCAGCGCGACATGCATCATGCCCGGCAAGCGCGATATCGGCGACGAAGCGCCCGGCGCCGGCGACGAAACGCCGATCTTCCTTGGTGCGGCGTTTCTTGCGCGATGTAGCGGAAATTGCGCGTCAGCCATGATCCGCATGCGTCATTCGGCCGGCGCATTGGCGCCGCTCAGCCGCGTCGGCGGCGAGCTTCATCGCGTCGACGATCTGCTGGTAGCCGGTGCAGCGGCAGAGATTGCCGCCGATCGCTTCGCGGATCTCCTCGTCCGTCGGCTCGTGATGTCTGCGTCGAGCAGCGCCTGCGCCGCGATCAGCATGCCGGGCGTGCAGAAGCCGCATTGCAGCGCGTGCGTCTCCCAGAAGCTGTCCTGCAGCACGCTCAAGGCCGTCGGGCTCGGGCGCCAGGCCTTCGACCGTGGTGATCGCCGCGCCATCGGCCTGCACCGCGAACATCAGGCACGAGCGCATCGGCTCGCCGTCGAAGCAGGATCGAGCACGCGCCGCAGACGCCGTGCTCGCAGCCGACATGCGTGCCGGTGAGACGCAGATGCATCGCGCAGGAAATCGACCAGGGTCAGCCGCGCCGGCACGTGCCCGCGATAGACGCGGCCGTTGACGGTGAGCGTGATCGCGTGCTGCGACATTCAGGCGCTCCCGCCATGGCTTCGTCGCGCGCTTCGGCGATCACGCGCGCGGCCAGCGCGCCGCGACACGCCGGCGATAATCGGCCGAGGCGTGGACATCGGCCAGCGGCTCGAGCGTCGTGCTGCAATGCATCCATCGCGGCGTCGATATCGCCTGCCTCGAGCCTGCGTGCCGGTGAGCCGCGCCTCGGCCGCAGTCGCGCGCACCGGCGCGGCTTCGGCGCCGCCGATGCCGAGCGCGAGCGCGCGGCAGACGCCGTCATCGTCGAGCACGAGCTGGCAGGCGGCGGCGACCAGCGCGAAATCGCTCGCCGGATGCTCATTTCGTGAAGGCCGTGCCGATCGCGCTTGCTCCGCCCAGACCGGAAAGCGGACGGCGGTCAGGCATTCCTCGGCCGACAGATGCCGTGGTCATCGCGCCGGCGCAGAATTCGCTCATCATCGATCTTGCGCTCGCCGCCGCTCGACCGCGCCGTGATCTCGGCATCGAGCGTGCGCGCGACAAGGCAGATCTCGGCCGCGGGATCGGCATTGGCGAGGCTGCCGCCGATCGTGCCGCGATTGCGCGTTTGCGGATGGCCGACCAGGCCGCAGCCCTTTCGTCAGCAGCGGCAGGCGTTCGCTGGATCGTCGCATCGGCAAGCACATCGGCCTGGCGCGTCGCGGCTGCGATCGCTGACGCCGTCGTCATCGAGCGGCGATGCCCTGCAAGCGCCGCGATACGGTTGATATCGATGACCAGCGTCGGCCGCGCGAGGCGCATCGACCAGCAGCGGCACCAAGGTCTGGCCGCCGGCGATGATCTTGCCGTCACCGGCGCGCGCCATCGAGCAGGCGGCAGACCTCTTCGATCGTCGCGGGCGCGCATAGTCGAATTCGGCCGCCTTCATTCCCCTCCTCATCAGGGGCGTCCGGCACCTGCAGATAGACACGGCGTCGCGCACCGCGACCTCGATCGGCTCGAGCCGCACGCTCGGATCGCCGGGATGGCAGCCGGTCTCGATGTTGAATTCGTAGCCATGCCACGGGCAGACGATGTTGCGCGTCGAGGAGAAACGCAGGCCGCGGCTGGTCTTGTCGGCGCCGAGCATGCTCTTCGGTCTGGTTGAAGATCTTGCCCTGGCAAACCGGGCCGCCGTAGTGCGGGCATTCGTTCTTATAGGCGACGAGCTTCTTGCCGAGCCGGAACACGCCGACCTCCAACCCGTCGACATCGACCACGCGATGATCGCCTTCGGCGAAATCCGCGAAGCTTTCCGATCTCGACTTCCGCCATCCCCGCTCGCCTCCTATTCCTCGCCTGCGACCGGACGCCGGAACCACATCGCGACGTCGAAAAGATTGAGATCGACGGCACGGATCATCGCGCAAGCCGCGGTGACCGTCTCGGTCGCCGTGACCGCGTTGTCGAGGAAGGGCGCGATCTCGCGCCCGACATCCTCGGCCTTCGCCGCATAGACACGCACCGCCGCGGTCAGCACGCGGCGCAGCGACACGTCGCTGATCGCCTGCGGCTCGCCGCGCTTCAGGGCGCTCTCGACCGCCGCGCAGAAAGCGGCGCCCGGATCGACGCGCACGGCGCGCTTGGCGGGCTTGCGCCGGGCGCCGTGTTGGTGGCCGGCCGTTTTGCGCGATCGCTTTGAAGGAGAACGCTTTTTTGCCGCCATAAGCGGGTTATGGCACGCTCCGGCGCGCGCCTCAACCCCGAGTCGCTGGGCTTGAACCGGCGGCTCTTTTTCGGGCCAGCGCGGCGCGGTGCTGATATGCTCGGGCCGGACGCCAAGGCCGATCCAGCGGGCCGGCAGGGCGCGCAGGGCCGGGAAGCGCTGGAGCAGCCGCATCACGCAGCGGCGGCTTGCCGAGCGCGCCGCCCAGCATCGGCGCCAGCACGCGGTTCTGCACGAGGACCTGGAAAGCCTGGCGTCATGCGCATCGGGAAATTCGCGCCGCTTCTGCACCTGGGCGAGATCGCCGATCGGTGACCCGACGCTCCGTCAACGCGGTCGGCCAGGATGTTGGACGCCGCGACCGCGTCCTGCACCGCGAGATTGATGCCGACGCCGCCCACCGGCGACATCGCATGCGCGGCATCGCCGATGCAGAGCAGGCCCGGCCGGTACCAGCGCTTCAGCCGGTTCACCTGCACGGTGAGCAGCTTGATCTTGTCCCAATCGTCGAGCTGGCCGACGCGATCGGCGACTTCCGGGAAAGCCGTGCGATACCGTCGCTGGAAAGCGTGCGAGGCCACGCGCGCGAATCGCATCGAAGCTGCCTTTGGCGATGACATAGCCGCATTGCCAATAATCGCGGCGATCGATCGCGATGAAGATACAGCCCGGCCTCGAAACGGCCCATCGTCTCGTCGGGATCGGTGCTGCTGCCGCGGCAAGCCGAACCACAGCACATCCATCGGCGCGCCGAGCTCTTCGACCGCGAGGCCCGATTTCTCGCGCACCAGCGAGTTGCGCCCGTCGGCCGCGATGACGAGATCGGCGCGCACCTCGAGCGGACCGCGCGGCGTGGTCGCGGTGACGCCGACGATGCGGCCCGCCCTCTTCGATGAGACCGGTCACCTCCGCGCTCATCTTCAGCGAGAAGGTGGGATAGCGCGCAGCGCGCCGCGCCAGGAAATCGAGGAAATCCCATTGCGGCATGAAGGCGATGAAGGGAAGCGCGAGCTTGGCCCGGTCGAAATCGGCGACCACGCCTTTGACGTCGCCGAACTGGAACGCGAGGTCGATGCGCCTCCTCGATGCGGCAGTTTCAGCAAATCGTCGAGGCTGCCGAGCTCGTGCATCAACTCGAGGGTCGAGGGATGGATCGTGTCGCCGCGGAAATCGCGGAAGAAATCCGCATGCTTTTCCAGCACCAGGACATCGACGCCGGCGCGCGCCAGCAGCAACCCGGCCATCACCCCGGCCGGCCCACCGCCCGCGACGCAGCATCGCACCGCCACTCGTTTGCATGGGATTTCCCCGCTGATCGGCCCCCGATCACCTTTATATCAAGCAAAGCCGCACGGTCTTGCCGAGTCGATACAAATCCCGCAATCTCCGCCGCATTCGCAAAGAAAGCCCGGCACGGCCGGGCGAACAAGGGGAGCAAGAATGGCGATCCAGTTAACCCAGACGATCCGCGATCTACTGAATTCGGCATTGGCCGACGGCACACCCTGCCTGCTCGGCACCGCTTCGAAGGACGGCCATCCGCAGATCAGCCCGAAGGGCAGCGTCGTGGTCTTTAACGACGACACGCTGTGCTATTGGGAACGCAGCAATCGCAGCGCCGCCAGGCGCGTGCTCGAGAACCCGCATGTCGCGGTCTTCTATCGCAATGCCGCCAAGGCGGGCAAAGACTTCCGCGGCGGCGTCATCCGTTTCTACGGCGATGCGAGCGTGCTCAACGACGGCGCCGACCGCGACAAGGTGTGGGAGCTGATCCCCGAAGCCGAGCGCCGCCCGACCCGGAGAAGAAGGGCTCAGCGGTGCTGATCAAGCTCAGCAGCGTCGAAGAGATGTCCGGCAACGTGGTGATGAAGCGCGACTGAGCGGCGCGCGCCGCTTGCCATGAGCGCCGGAGCGCCCGAGAACGGCGTCAGCTTTGTCATTCCGGTGTTCAACAAGCGGCGCTTCCTGCGCCAGGTCATCGCCGGCCTCGCCGCGCAGCGCGGCGATTTCGCGCGCGAATTTATCTTCATCGACGACGGCTCGACCGACGGATCGCGCGACGAGCTGGAGCGGCACGCGCCTGCGCTCGGGGAGACGCGAATCTTCAGCCAAGCGAATGCGGGGCCCAGCGTCACCACCAACCGCGGGTTGCGCGCGGCGCGTTTCCCGCTGGTGAAGCTGGTCGATGGCGACGATGTGCTGCTGCCCGATGCGACGGTGCAGCTTCTTATCGCGCTGGCGCGCCATCCCGACGCCGCCCTCGCTTATGGCCAATCCGCGACCTATGCCGATGCCGAGGACGCGCTGGCGCGCATCGGCCAGGCGCGGCCGACGGAGCAGCCGCCCGAGCGTATCGACCGGGCGCTGAAACCACTGCTGCGCGAATGCTATCTCGGACCGAGCAACTGTCTCCTCCGCCGCGATCTCGCGCTCTCGGTTGGCGGCTGCGACGAGCGCGTCTTCGTGCAGGATTATTCGCTGCTGTTGCGCCTCGCCGCCCGGGCGCTCTTCGTCGCGCTCGATACGCCGGTCGTATTGCATCCCGCGGCGCCGCAAGACCGGCTCAACGATGGCGGGCCGCAATTGCTGCACGACACCAACCTCACCGTCGTGCATTTCCTGGCCGAGCATCGCGTGCCACCCGAGCTCGCGACCCTGGCGACGCGGCGAGCGATGACCCGCGCCTGGCTCTGGGCGAAGCGGCGCGAGGGCGTGACGCCGCTCTCGCGCTGGTATTGGCTGCGACTCGCGAGCTACCTCCCGCTGCCGTCGCTCCGCGCGCGGCTGCTCGAGGCGAGTTGCGGCGCTTTCACGCGCAGCCTGCCCGTGCGGCGCAGCCAACCGGCCGCGCCGTGAATATCGTTGCCGAAACCGCCGCCTATGAGCGCTGGGCCGGCGCGCGAATCAAGCTCGTCAAATCCGACCTCGCGCTGAAGCATCGCGAGATGAGGAAGGCGGCCTTCTCGTTCCTCCGTGCGACTTTCTATCGCTGGGTGACGCTTTATCGCGAGGCCTGTCCCGAGCTTCGCCGATGCGCCGACGCTGCTCGCGGTCGGCGATCTGCATATCGAGAATTTCGGCACTTGGCGCGACGCCGAGGGCCGCATGGTCTGGGGCATCAACGATTTCGACGAAGCGCATCCGATGCCTTACACGATCGATCTCGTGCGGCTGGCGACCAGCGCATTGCTCGCGATCCGCGCGAATGCGCTGTCGATCGGCGAGAGTGCAGCGATCGACGCGATCCTCACCGGCTATCGCAAGCGGATCATCGGCGGCCACGGCCGGCCTTTCGTGCTCGAGGAAGAGCATCCGATCCTGCGCGCGATGGCGACGGGCGGCGAGCGCGACGCGGAAGCGTTTTGGGCGAGGCTGAACGCGTTCCGCGACGCAAAGCCGCCGCGCAAGCCCCGCGCGCTGATCGCGCAACACCTGCCGCGCGACGGGAGCGCCCTGCGCTTCGTTCACCGCGTCGCCGGGCTCGGCAGCCTCGGCCGCGAGCGTTACGTCGGCATCGCCGAATGCGACGGCGCCCTGGTCGCGCGCGAAGCCAAAGCGATGCTGCCCTCGGCCTATGCCTGGCAGCGCCGCGCCGAGAAAATCTACTACGCCGCGATGCTGAAAACCGCCATCCGGGCAGCGGATCCTTTTGTCGCGATCGAGCAGGGCTGGCTCATCCGCCGGCTCGGCCCGCATTGCTCGCGCATCGAGCTCGGCGAGCTGCCGACGCGCAAGGACGAGCGCGTGCTGCTCCAAGCGATGGGCGCCGAGAGCGCGAATATCCATCTCGGCTCGACAGCTTGCCTGCCCGCGCTGCGCCGCGACCTCAAAGCGCGCGGCGCGAATTGGCTGCACGATGCCGCGCGCCGCATGGTCAAAGCGACGCTCAAAGACTGGAAGGCGTGGCGCGAAACTTAGTGCCCGCCCGGAGGCACTTCCGACGAGCGCGGGCTCTGCCGCTCGGTGATGAATTCCAAGAGCGCCGGCTGGCCTTCATCGATCTTCGCCAAAGCGCGCTTGATCGCCGGGACAATCGCGCCGGGCTCGGTCACGCGCTCGCCATGGCAGCCGAGCGATTTGGCGAAATCGGCGTAATTGCCGCTGATCGCGGTCGATTGGAATTTGTCGGTCGAGAATTTCATCACATTGAGCTCGGCCGCCATGACGAAATTGTTGAAGAGGATCGAGAGGATCGGGATGCGGCCGCGCGCCGCGGTCTCGAGATCCATGCCGGTGAAGCCGATCGCGGCGTCGCCCCAGACATTGATGCAGAGCTTTTCGGGCGCGGCGAGCTTCGCGCCGATCGTGAGACCGAGACCGTAACCGAGCTGGGTCGACTTGCCCCAGCCGATATAGGAGCGCGGCGTCTTGCAGCGCCAGAACGGCACGAGCTGGTCGCGCGGGCTGCCCGAATCATGCGTCACGATCGTGTTCGCGACATCGACCGTGTTGAGCAGATCCCAGATCACGCGATAGGGCGTGAGCGGCGTCTGGTTCGAGGTGAGACGCGGCGTCCAGACGCCCATCCATTCCTCGCGCAGCGCCGCGATCTCGCGGATGACCTTGCCGTTGCGGCCATGCGGCTTCGATTTGAGGCGGCTCTTCACCTCCTCGATCAGCATGTCGAGCGCGAGGCCGGCATCGCCGACCAGCGCGTGGCTCGAGGCGATGTCCTTGTTCACGTCCGCGGCGTCGAGCGTCAGATGCAGCATCTTCTTGCCCTTCGGCATCTGTATGTTGAAGGGCGTCGCGGTCCACGAGCAGCCGATGCCGAAGACGACATCGGCCTTTTGCAGCATGGCGTGGAATTGCTTCGAATGCGTCGTGCTGCCGGCACCGAGGGCGAGCGGATGGGTTTCATCGAACGCGCTCTTGCCGGGATTGGAGGTGCCGACCGGCGCTTCCAAAAGCTCGGCCAGCGTCTGGAGCTGCTGCCACGCCCTGGCATAGAGCACGCCCTGGCCGGCGAAGAACACCGGCCGCTGCGCCGCGACCAGCGCTTCGGCGACGGAGGCCACATCTTTCGGATCGGGCGCGCTACGATAGCGCGGCGTCTTCTCATAGACGAGCGGATCGGGAATCTCGGCCTCCCAGAGATCGACCGGGACCTCGACCATGGTCGGGCCGGGCCGGCCATTCTTCGCCTGGGTGAAGGCGCGGCGCATCGCATCCGGCACCATTTGCGGCACAGTGATCTGCTCGACCGATTTGGTGACGTTGCGGAAATTCGCCGTCGCCGAGAAATTCGGCTTCACGCCCGATTGCGCGCGCGGATGCCCGGCCGGGATCACCACCAGCGGCACGGATTCGGCATAGGCCTGCGCCACGCCGCCGAACGCGTTCTCCGTCCCCGGCCCCTGCTGCATGGCGAAGACGCCGACGCGATCGCCGCACGACACGCGCCCCAGCGCATCCGCCATATGCACGCCGGTGCGTTCCTGCCGCACCAAGATCGGCTTGATACCCACCTCCGCCGCCGCCTCGATCAGGCCGTTGCGCGGGTAGCAGCAAAGATAGTCGAGGCCTTCGCGCTTGAGGATTTCGGCGATCGCGGCATTGACCTTCATAACGTGGCCTCTCTCACATTGGGTTCGTTTCGCAATTTTTATTTTTTAGCAACAGTGTCAGCAACTTAGCGCGGCGGCGGCGCGCTGTCTTGGAACGGCTCAGCCGGCCCGCCTATTCCGCCGCTGTCCGCTCGGCGCGACGCTTCTGTTTCCAATCGGCCAAGAGATCGGCTCGAGATTGAACAGCTTCAGCGCGTTGCCGCCGAGGATATTGCGCTTCGCCTGCTCGGTCAGGAACGGCAGGTCGTAGATCGTCGAGGGCAAATCGGTGTCCCAATGCGGATAGTCCGAGGAGTAACAGAGCTGCGTCTCGGCGTTGATCATCTTGAAGGTGAGCTCGAGCGCTTCGCGGTTATTCACCATCTCCATCGGCTGCGTCGAATAGAACATCTCGCGCATATAGTCCGACGGCTTGCGCTTCAGCATCGGCACCTCGGAGCTGCGCATCATCCATTCATTGTCGAGGCGCTGCATCAGGAACGGCACCCAGGCGAGGCCGCTCTCGACCCAGATGGTCTTGAGCTTGGGGAAGCGCTCGGGCATCCCGTTCACCAGCCAATTGGTGCAATGGAGAATGCTCGACCACGAAAAGCCGAGCGCATGCGCCGCAATGAAGCGGTTGCAGGTATTCATCGCCGCATCGCGGCCCCAGAAGAGCCCGGCATGGAAGACGAGCGGCAGGCCCATTTCTTCCATCAGGGCGTAGGTCTTGATGAAGGAATTGTCGTAGACCGGCTTGAAGCGCGGCGTCAGGAAGGTGAAACCGGCCACGCCTTTGGCGCCGGCGAAATCCTTCACCACCTTGTACATCGCCTCCGCATCGTTGGCCGGCAGGTAGAGCGACGCCTTGATGCGCGGCTCTTCGGCGAGGATGCGCTCGCAGAGCCAGCGGTTATAGGCGCGCGCTAGCGCCACCTCGACCTCGGGCCGCGGCGTGAACGGCAGGCCGAGCATCGGCGTCGGGAAGAGCAGCACCTGATCGATGCCGAGCGAATCCATCCAGCGCTTCGTATAGGTGATGTCGCGATGCGTGCCGGCCGGGAATTTCTCGGGCGCGCGGCCGTCGCGCCGGGCGACGCGGCCGGTCATGTCCTGGTACGAGCCGGTCGGCGCCGTGATGCCGCCGCCGCCATAGCCCTGATACTTCGCCTGATCGCGCAGCACCGGATCCTCGATGTATTCGACGATCTGCGCGAAGGACATGGTCTCGAGGTGGTGCCCGTCGACATCGACGATCGGGAAATCCTCGTAGCGCCGCTGCTGCGCCTGCTGGCGCGCATGAGCGAGCATGGTCGCGGTGTTGAATTCCTCGACCGCGAGATCGCGGAACGACGTGACGTCGAGCGTATCCATAGCCCCTCCCCTGCCGGATCGGTTGATCGCCGATAGCGCCTCAACCACCCAGCCGTCATGCCCGGACTTGTTCCGGGCATCCATGAGTTAAGGGTAAAACCCGTGGATGGCCGGGACAAGCCCGGCCACGACGAAAGGGGTTATTGGCTAAGAATTATTCCGCCGCACCGCGGGTGGCGAGGCGCTTGGTCTTCACCTCGGACATCACCGGCTCGAGGTTGAAGACGCGTTTGGCGTTGAGGCCGAGGATGTTGCGTTTCGCCTGCTCCGAGAGGAACGGCAGGTCGTAGACGGTCGACGGCAAATCCATGTCCCAATGCGGATAATCCGAGGCGTACATCAGCTGCGTTTCGGCGTTGATCATCTTGAAGGTGAGCTTCGAGCGCCTCGCGGTTGTGCACCATCTCCATCGGCTGCGTCGAGTAATACATCTCGCGCATGTAATCGCTCGGCCGGCGCTTTAAGAGCGGCACCTCGGACGAGCGCATCATCCACTCATTGTCGAGGCGCTGCATCAGGAAGGGAATCCAGGCGAGACCCGATTCGATCCAGCAGACCTTGAGCTTGGGGAAGCGCTCGGGCATGCCGTTGACGAGCCAATTCGTCAGATGGATGGCGTTGAACCAAACGAAGCCCAAGGAATGCACGGCGATGAATTTGTTGCAGAGCGAGAGGCTCTGATCCTCGCCCCAGGCATAGGAGCCGTGGAAGACGAGCGTCAAATTGCGCTCTTCGAGGGCGCGCCACACCTTGATATAGGCGTTGTCGTAAACCGCCTGGTAATGCGGCGAGACGACGGTGAAGCCGATGACGCCTTTCTTGTCGCCGAAATCCTCGATCATCTTGTAGCAGGCGTCGGGATCCTGGAACGGCAAGTAAAGCGTCGAGGTGATACGCGGCTCGGCCGCCAGAATCTCGTCGCAGAGCCAAGCGTTGTAGGCGCGGGCCAGCGCGACCTCGACGTCCTTGCGCGGCGTGGTACCGAGGAAGAGCATCGGCGTCGGGAACATGACCGAGATGTCGACGCCGATCGCATCCATCCAGCGCTTGGTCAGCGTGACGTCGCGATGCGGCTGGGCCGGCGCCTTCTCCAGGAGGCGGCGCTTGTTGCGCGTGACGCGGCCGCCGAGATTTTGATAGCTGCCGGCGGCCGTGGTCAGGCCTTGCGCGCCGAAGCCCTGATAGCGCGCCTGGTCGCGCAAGATCGGGTCTTCGATGTAGTCGCAAATGCGCGCGAAACTGTCGGTCTCGTAATGATGCGCGTCGACATCGACGATGAGGAAATCCTCATAGCGGCGCTGGATGGCCTGTTCTTTCGCATGGGCGAGGAAGGTCGCGGTATCGAATTCCTCGACCGAGAGATCGCGGAAATTGAGAGAGTCCATTACAGCCTCAGTGCTTGCAACCGAACGTCATTGCGAGGAGCGGAGCGACGAAGCAATCCAGGGCATCACGTGAATCCTGGATTGCTTCGCTTCGCTCGCAATGACGATGAAGATATTACTCCGCCGCACTCCGCGCGGCGAGGCGCTGCGCCTTCACCGGCGACATCACCGGCTCGAGGTTGAAGAAGCGCTTGGCGTTGCCGCCGAGGATGTTGCGCTTCGCCGCTTCGGTGAGGAACGGCAGATCGTAGATCGTCGAGGGCAGATCCATGTCCCAATGCGGATAATCGGACGCGTACATGAGCTGCGTCTCGGCGCTGATCATCTTGAAGGTCAGCTCCAGCGCCTCGCGGTTGTTCACCATCTCCATCGGCTGGCTGGAATAAAACATCTCGCGCATGTAATCCGATGGCCGGCGCTTCAGCAGCGGCACCTCGGACGAGCGCATCATCCATTCATTGTCGAGGCGCTGCATCAGGAAGGGGACCCAGGCGAGGCCCGATTCGATCCAGGCAACCTTCAGCTTGGGGAAACGCTCCGGCATCCCATTCACCAGCCAATTGGTGCAATGGAGGATGTTGAACCAGGCGAAGCCGAGCGCATGCACCGCCATGAAACGGTTGCAGAGCTGCAAGCTTTGATCGCCGCCCCAGGCATAGGCGCCGTGGAAGACCAGCGGCAAACCGGCTTCCTCGATCGCCGCGTAGGTCTTCATATAGGCGTTGTCATAGACCGCCTTGTAGCGCGGCGAGACGATCGTGAAGCCGATCACGCCTTTTTTGCCGGTGAAATCCTTCACCATCCGGTAGCTGGCTTCGGGATCGTTGAGCGGCAGGTAGAGCGTCGAGGTGATGCGCGGCTCGTGCGCCAGCACATTTTCGACGAGCCAGCGGTTGTAAGCGCGTGCCAGCGCGTTCTCGACATCGGGCCGCGGCGTGAGGCCGAGGGTGAGCATCGGCGTCGGGAAGAGGCAGACCTGGTCGATGCCGAGCGCATCCATCCAGCGCTTGGTCAGGGTGATGTCGCGATGGACATCGGCCGGCGTCTTCTCATGCATGAAGCCGCCGGTGCGGCGGGTGACGCGGCCGAGGAGATTCTGATAGCCGCCGCCCGCCGTCGCCGAGCTGATGCCGCCGGCACCGAAGCCCTGATACTTGGCCTGGTCGCGCATCACTGGGTCTTCGATGTATTCGCACATCTCTTTGTACGATTGGGTTTCCAGATGATGGCCGTCGACATCGACGATCAGGAAATCCTCGTAACGGCGCTGAATCGCCTGCTCATTGGCATGGCTCAGCAGCGTCTTGGTGTCGACTTCGGCAAGCGATAGGTCGCGAAAATTCACTGAATCCATGCGAATCCTCCATTGGAAATCTGTCTCACTCGGCGGCGTTGCGCGCCGCCAATCGCTTGATCTTGGTCTCGGACAGGATCGGCTCGAGGTTGAAGAGCCGCTTGGCGTTGCCGCCGAGGATATTGCGTTTTGCCGTCTCGCTGAGGAACGGCAGATCGTAGATCGTCGACGGCAGGTCCATATCCCAATGCGGATAATCGGACGAGTAGAGGAGTTGGGTCTCCGCGTTGATCATCTTGAAGGTAAGCTCCAAGGCTTCGCGGTTGTTCACCATCTCCATCGGCTGCGTCGAATAATACATCTCGCGCATGTAATCGCTCGGGCGGCGCTTCAAGAGCGGCACCTCGGACGAGCGCATCATCCATTCATTGTCGAGCCGTTGCATCAGGAACGGCACCCAGGCGAGGCCGCTCTCGACCCAGACGGTCTTGAGCTTGGGAAAACGCTCCGGCAACCCGTTCACCAGCCAGTTCGTCATGTGCAGGATGTTGAACCAGGCGAAGCCCAGCGCATGCACGGCGATGAATTTGTTGCACAGCGAGAGGCTTTGATCGCCGCCCCAGGCATAAGCACCGTGGAAGACCAGCGGCAGGCCGGCCTCTTCCATCAGCGCGAACGTCTTCATATAGGCGTTATCGTAGACGCCCTTGTAGTGCGGCGAGACGATGGTGAAACCAGCAACGCCCTTCTTGCCGGCGAATTCCTTCACCGTCTGATAGGTGGCTTCGGCGTCGTTGAGCGGTAGGTAGAGCGTCGCGCGGATGCGCGGCTCGGCGGTCAGCACCTTCTCGCAGAGCCAGCGATTGTAGGCGCGGGCCAGCGCGACCTCGACCTCAGGCCTCGGCGTCAGGCTCAAGGTGAGCATCGGCGTCGGGAAGAGCATCACGATGTCGATGCCCATCGCATCCATCCAGCGCTTGGTCAGCGTGATGTCGCGATGCGTGTTCGCCGGAACCTGTTCTTTGCTCTCGCGCGGATTGCGCGTGACGCGGCCCATCAGATTCTGGTAGCCGCCGCCCGAAGCCGCCGTGCTGATGCCGCCGCGGCCATAGCCCTGATACTTGGCCTGATCGCGCATCACCGGATCGTCGATGTATTCGAAGATCTCGGCGTAGGACATGTTCTCATAGTGATGCCCATCGACATCGACGATGAGAAAATCCTCATAGCGGCGCTGGATCGCCTGGTGATTGGCATGCTCGAGCAGCGTCTTCGTGTCCATCTCGGCGATGGACGCCGCCGTCAGGTCGCGCATGCTGAGGCTATCCATGGCGCGCGCTTCCCGCCTACTCCGCCGCGTTCCGCTCGGCGAGGCGCTTGATCTTCGCTTCCGACATCACCGGCTCGAGATTGAAGGCGCGCTTGGCGTTGCCGCCGAGGATGTTGCGCTTGGCGCTCTCCGAGAGGAACGGCAGGTCGTAGATCGTCGACGGCAGGTCCATATCCCAATGCGGATAGTCGGACGAATAGAGCAGCTGGCTCTCGGCGTTGGTCATCTTGAAGGTGAGCTCGAGCGCCTCGCGGTTGTTCACCATCTCCATCGGCTGGGTAGAATAGAACATCTCGCGCATGTAATCCGACGGCTTGCGCTTCAACAGCGGCACCTCCGACGAGCGCATCATCCACTCGTTGTCGAGGCGCTGCATCAGGAAGGGTATCCAGGCGAGGCCGCTTTCGATCCACACCGTCCGGAGCTTCGGGAAGCGCTCGGGCAGCCCGTTCACCAGCCAGTTCGTCATGTGCAGGATGTTGAACCAGGTGAAGCCCAGCGCATGCACGGCGATGAAGCGGTTGCAGAGCTCGGCATGCTGGTCGCCGCCCCACGTATAGGCGCCGTGGAAGACGAGGGTCAGGTTGCGCTCTTCGATCGCGCGCCAGGTCTTCATGAAAGCGTTGTCGTAGACCGGCTTCTTGCCCGGCGAGACCACGGTGAAGCCGATGACGCCTCTCTTGTCGCCGAAATCCTGCACCATCCGGTAGCAGGCTTCGGGATCGCGGAACGGCAGATAGAGTGTCGAGCGGATGCGCGGCTCATGCGCGAGGATGCGATCGCAGAGCCAGGCATTGTAGGCGCGGGCCAGCGCGACCTCGACCTCGATGCGCGGGCACGAGCCGAGCTGCAGCATCGGCGTCGGGAACATGCAGGCGACATCGATGCCGATCGCATCCATCCAGCGCTTGGTCAGAGTGATGTCGCGATGCGGCGCCGCCGGCGTCTTTTCCTTGTGCACGCCGGGATAGCGCGTTAGGCGCCCGCCGAGATTCTGATAACCGCCCGACGCCGTGGTGAGACCGGCGCGGCCAAAGCCCTGATAAAGCGCCTGATCGCGCATCACCGGATCTTCGATGTACTCGCAGATCTCGGCGTAGCTGTCGGTTTCGTAATGATGAGCATCGACATCGACGATGAGAAAATCTTCATAGCGCCGCTGCTCGGCCTGCTGCTGGGCGTGGCTCAGCAGCGTTCGCGTATCGAAGGATTCGACCGAGAGGTCACGGAAATTGACGCTGTCCATCGGCAAGAAAGTCTCCGTATCAGTGCTGTTCGGCGCCGCTCGGCGCGTCGTTCTCGTCGGGCTGGCGCTTGCCCACATTCGACCAGGATTGCCACAAGGCGAGATCGAAGAGCGGCACGTTGACGCCTTCGAGCATGCCCGTCGCGCTGATCATCACATCCTGCGGGGTGATGCCGCTGTTGCGGGCGAAAGGCCGCGGCGGATTGCCGAGCTGCGCCTTCGCCCCATAGAGCTTCACCACGATCGCAAACAACTGCCCCAGACTGGTGGCCGAGACATCGCTCAGTTTGTTGTCTTCGATCACCTCGGCAAAATTCGCCGCGATGTCGCTCGCGAGGTCGGCGATCTTGGCTTTGCGATCCTCAGACGTTGACATACACCGAGCCGTTTTTCTCGACGACGTTGAACTTCTGAAGCCGGATGCGGCCGTCGCAGACATTCACGCCGGTCTCGAGATGAAACTCATAGGCGTGCCACGGGCAGATGATGTGCATGTCGTTGCGGTCGTAATCCTGGCCGAGGAAGGTGCGGTCGGGCGCGATCACATCGAGGACTTGCGGCATGCGCACGCCTTCGCAGACCGGGCCGCCCTGATGCGGGCAATGGTTGCGATAAGCGTAGTATTTGCCACCCTGGCGGATAACGCCGATCTCGACCTCGCCGGCGGTGATGACGCGGACCCCGCCGTCGGCGATCTCACCATCCTTGCAAACCAGTACTTCAGCCATAGCGCTCCCATCCCCTTCTCTTAGGTTGGCCGGATTTGTCCGGGATATTACCCTCACGGCTCCGGCTTTGCCCATAGGGTTGATGCGGCTTTTGCGCACGGGAAAGCATAGGCAAGCTGCGGATTTCGCGGGCCTTGCGCGAGATTCCCGTCCGCGTTGCGGTGCAGCGAGAAAGACGACGGTCGGCGGCCCGACGGTTAGTCTGTCATCACATAGGTATTGAAGACATGCTTGCCCGTCCGCGAGGGGAAGCCGCCGCGCGCCGCGCCGGCATGCTGGTCTTGGTAAATCGTCGCCATCAGCGGCGAGAGCGGGCGCGAATTCGGCACGGCGAGCCACATCCGCAGCAGGTGGCGATGGCGCTCCTCTTCCGGCCAGTCGGTGAAGGCGGTGCGGGCGTGGAAGCAAGTGTGGTTATTGACGAGCTGCAGATCGCCCGGCTGGAACATCATCGAGAAATGGAATTCCTCGTTATTGGTCAGATCGTCGATCAGCGCCCGCGCCTCGATCTGCGCCGGCGCAAAGCGCGGCACTTCGGGGAAGGCTTGCGCGTTCTTGATCTGCCCGTCGATATAGCGGCAGGAGAAATGCCCTTCGGCCTCGCTATAGATCGGCTGCTGGTAATAAGGCTTTTCGCCCGGCGGCTCCTGCTTGTTCCAACTCCAGTAGAACGGCTGGTATAGCACCTCGAGCAGATCCGGCCGGCGCCGCGCGATCTCGTTCCTGCACCGCGACCGAGCTCGCCAGCTTGCTGAGGCCGCCTTCCCTGGCGACGTTGAGGACGAAGAGTCCGGTGACGTCGCAGCTATCGGTGTGGAAATTGAGCCGCTGGTTGGATTGATAGCCGCGCCCGCCGGCGCTTTCGGTGATGACGCCGAAATTCCGCACATCGCCCAACAGATCGCCGACCCGGCTTTGCGAGCGCGCGGTGCCGAAATGCTTGCCCATGCCCCAATAGATGAGCCGCAGCGCGTCCTTGTCGTGCCGGTCATTGGGAAAGCCGCGAAAAAGCTGCAGCCCGCCGCCATTCTCCAGCCGCTCGCGCGCCCCGGCAAAGCGCACGGCGACAGTCGGCAACGGGAAATCCTCGCGCGTCAAAGTCTCGAGCGTCTTGCCCGCCTTGCGCGCCGCATCGAAAGCACGCTCGATCTCGGCGATCTCGTCCTTGGTCCAGTCATGGATCCAGGCAGTGGATTTCGCCATGTCGGGCCCGCGCCAATCCGCAGCGCCTTCGATGATCCTGGCCATGCGCTCCTCCGCAATCTCTCGCGCCTCTACCTTAGAATTAGGCCCCGGCTTTTGCCGAGTCCATGCGGGCCACGCAGCCGGAACTAACCGTTTCGCCGGAAGCGCGCTTCCTTTAGGGTGGCGCAAAAGCCTTCGGGGGGCGGATGCTGAGACACATCGCAAAGTTGTTGCTGCTCGCAGCCTGCGCGCTCGCCGCGATGCCCTCGGCCCGCGCCGCCGATGAGCTGCATGTCGGCAAATCCGCCAATGCCTGGACCTTCATCCCGGTGAATGTCGGCGTCGAGCAAGGCATCTTCGCGAAATACGGCCTCGACGTGCAGATCAGCAATTTGCCGAACGATGTGAAGCTGCAGCAGGCGCTCGCCTCGGCGAGCGTCGAGATCGGCATCATCGGCGGCCCGACCATGGCGATGTCGGTCAAGGGCTCGCCGGTCATCGCGATCGCCGCCTATGCGCTCGAGCCGCGCAACATGGCGATCATCGTCACCGCGGATTCGCCGCTGAAGAATACCGACGATCTCAAAGGCCGGCTGATCGGCGTGCCGGGCACGGCCTCGCTGACCGAATGGCTCGCGCGCCGTATCGCGCTGGAAAAAGGCTGGGGCAAGGACGGCGTGCGCACCGTCTCGCTCGGCGGCTTCGATGGCAATCTCGCGGCGCTGCGCACGCATCAGACCGACGCGATGGTGACCGCGACCGAGATCGGCTACATGC
This sequence comes from uncultured Alphaproteobacteria bacterium, assembly GCA_963731145.1. Taxonomy (GTDB): domain Bacteria; phylum Pseudomonadota; class Alphaproteobacteria; order ATCC43930; family CGMCC-115725; genus CAIKMD01. The sequence goes on from CAVSUX010000003.1 coordinate 173,870, forward strand.
TCGAAGAGCGCGGCGAAGGCCGCATCTTGACGCCGCTCGGCAGCTTCGCGCCGCATTTCCACACTCATGTCATCGAGGCGCGCAACGACCTCATCGCCGATCATCCCGATCGCGTCACGCGTTTCCTCAAAGGCTATTTCGCCGCGATCGCGTTCATGAAAGCGAACAAGGCAAAGACGACCGAGATCGCGATGGCGCTGCTGCATCAGGACGAGGCGGTGATGAGCCGCGCCTATGATGAAGAGATCGGCATGCTCGAAGACGACGGGCATTTCGATCCCGCGGCCGTCGCCGTGCTGAAGAAATCTTTCGTCGATATGGGTCTTCTTCCCGAAGAGCCGCGCGACCAGCAAATCCTGACCCGGCAATTCGTCCCTGTGAAATTCTGAGAGTTGGAGTAATGAAAGTGAAATTATCGTCATTGCGAGCGAAGCGAAGCAATCCAGAATTGTGCCGCTTCCCTGGATTGCTTCGTCGCTACGCTCTTCGCAATGACGGCCTCAAACTTGTTGCCCTACTTGGCACGATATTCATCGGCGCAACGGCAGCGCAAGCCGCCGACAAGATCAATGTCGGCAAGGCCGTGCAGGATGTGTGGCTCTACACGCCGGTCGATGTCGGCATCGCCGAGGGAATCTTTGCCAAGCAAGGGCTCGATGTCGAAGTCTCGATCATGTCCGGCGGCGCCAAGCTGCAGCAGGCGCTGGTCGCGGGCAGCATCGAAATCGGCCTCGGCGGCAGCCAGGCGATGGCGCTGACGCTCAAAGGCGCGCCGACCATCGCCGTCGCTTCGCTCGCCGGGCCGCCGGCCGGCTTCTCGATCCTGGTGGTGCCGGATTCGCCGATCACGAGCGTCGCCGATCTCAAAGGCAAATCGATCGGCTTTGCCTCGAACGGCTCGATCCTCGATTGGCTGCAGCAGCGGCTGTCGATCCAGCAAGGCTGGGGTCAGCACGGCATGAAAGGCGTCGCCGCCGGCGGCTCGGAAGCGAGCGCCGCGGCGCTGCTATCGCATCAGCTCGATGCGATCATCTCGACGACCGAGACCGGCTTCACCCTCGAGGCCAAGCATCAGGCGCGCATCCTCACCAATATGGAGCCCTTCGCGCCCGAGCTCATCACGCAGGTGATCTTCGCGCGGACGCCCTATCTCAGCGAGCATCCCGAGCGCGTCGAGCGTTTCCTCAAAGGCTGGTTCGCCGCCGTCGCGTTCATTAAGGCCAACAAAGACAAGAGCAGCGCAATCGCTGCGCCCGTCCTCAACATGGAGGAGGCGGTCGTCGAGCGTGCCTATGACGTCGAGCTGCCCTATTTGTCGACCGACGGCACCTTCGCCCCGAAAGGCATCGACCTGCTGCGCCAATCCTTCGTCGAGCTCGGCATCCTCGACAAGCCGCCGACCGACGATCAGATCCTGACCACCCGTTTTGTCCCCGTGAAGCCATGAGGGTTGCATTAATGACTTTAGAAACATCGTCATTGCGGACAACCCGGCCAACCGCTCTTCGCGGCTGGCCCCGTTCGGGTTCGATCGCGAAGAGCGATCGAACGGGTTGTCAGCGAAGCAATCCGGGAATGCGTGAAGATTCTGGATTGCTTCGTCGCTTCGCTCCTCGCAATGACGGAATCGCCATTATTGCGTTGTTTTGCGCGATGCTCTTTGGCACGTGCAGCGCACATGCCGCCGACAAAGTCCGCGCCGGCAAATCGATCGGCTCGCTCTGGGCGTTCCTGCCGCTCGATATCGGCACGGAGAAAGGCCTCTTCGCCAAATACGGCATCGAGGTCGAGATCAGCGATCTCGGCAGCGGCGCCAAGCTGCAGCAAGCGCTCGCCTCGGACAGCATCGATATCGGCCTCAGCGCCGGCTCCGACATGATGGCCTCGGTCAAAGGCTCGCCGGTGCTGACGGTCGCGGCTTTCGCCGAAGAGCCGCGCAGCGTCGTCATCATGGTCGGCGCGAATTCGCCGATCCAGAAGCCCGCCGATTTCAAGGGCAAGCTGGTCGCGATGCCGAGCCTCGGCTCGGTCAGCGAATGGCTGCTGCGCCGCATGGCGATCGCGGAGGGTCTTGGCAAAGACGGCGTGCGCCCCGTCTCGCAAGGCTCGGTGCAAGCCAATCTCGCGGCGCTGCGCACCGGCCAGGTCGACGGCATGGTGGGGCCGATGGAAGTCGGCTTCACCCTCGAAGATCGGCATGAGGGCCGCATCGCCGTCCATCTCGCGCAATACGCGCCGCATTTCCATGCGCATATCCTTTTCGCGCGCAAGCAATTCATCGCCGACAAGCCCGATGTGCTCGAGCGCTTCCTCAAAGGCTTCTTCGCGGCGGTCAAAGTGATGAAGACCGACAAGAAGACGACGTCGGAGGCCGCGATCCGCGTGCTGCATTCCGAGCCCTCGATCGCCGATCGCACCTATGACGAGCAGGTCGGCATGCTGATCGACGACGGGCATTTCGATCCGCAAGCGATCAAGCTGATCAAAGAGAGCTGGGTCGAGCTCGGCATGCTCGATAAAGAACCAAGCGACGATCAGTTCATGACCACGAAATTCGTGCCCGTTAAAGAGTAATCCCCGCGCTCCTGTGAAACATCGACACGCCACGCCGCTTCGCGTATTTTCGCCGTGGGAGGAAAGAAGAATGCGACTGGCGCGGGCGCTCGCTCTATCTTTGATTGCGGCGTTGTTCGTGATGCCGCGTGCGCAAGCGCTCGACAAGGTGCATGTCGGCACCGCGGTCGCGCTTTGGGCCTTCCTGCCGTTGCAGATCGGCCAGGAGCAAGGCATCTGGCAGAAATACGGCATCGATCTCGACATCACGAATAACGGCAGCGATGCAAAGCTGCAGCAGGCGCTGACCGCGGGCAGCATCGATTTCGGCCTCGGTAGCGGTGCGGCGATGGCGTTCGCCGCCAAAGGCTCGCCGGTTCATGCCGTCGCCGCTTTCGCGGAAGAGCCGAAGACGGTGACGATCATCGTCGCCAAGGATTCGCCGGTGAAAGGCCCGGCCGATCTCAAAGGCAAGCTCGTCGTCATGCCCGGCGTCGGCTCGGTCAGCGAATGGCTGGTATGGCAGATGGCGATCCAGCAAGGCTGGGGCAAAGACGGTATCCGCACCGCGGGCCAAGGCTCGATCGCCGCCAATATCGCCGCGATCAAGACGCATCAGGCGGATGCGATGACCGGCCCGCCCGAAGTCGGCTATCTCCTCGAGAAAGAGGGCGAAGGCCATGTCGCTTTCAGCCTCGCGCAATTCGCACCGCATTTCCACGCGCATGTGATCTTCGCACGCAACGACCTCATCCAGAACAATCCCGATCTGGTGACGCGCTTCCTCAAAGGCTTCTTCGCCGGCATCGCCTATATCAAGACGCATAAGGAAGAGACGACGAAGCTCGCCGTGCATGAAATGAACAACACGCCCGAGATCATGAACCGCATCTATGACGAGCTGCGCGCCGTGGCTCGAAAGCGACGGGCATTTCGATCCGCAAGCGATCGAGGTGCTGAAAAATTCCTTCGTCGACATGGGCATTCTCGACAAGAAGCCGTCGACCGAGGAGCTTCATCACCACCAAATTCGTGCCGGTGACGCCGTGAGCGTCTGCCGCCTCGTCTCGGCGGCGGCATTGCTCATCGGCCTGACGGCGCTCGTCTCGCCGACCGACGCCGCCGAAAAGCTCCGCATCGGCAAATCGGTCGGCACATCCTGGACCTTCACGCCGCTCGATGTCGGCACGCATGAGGGCATCTTCGCCAAATACGGCATCGAGCTGGAGGTCGCCAATTTCGGCGGCGATGCCAGGCTGCAGCAGGCGCTCGCCGCCGAGAGCATGGATCTCGGCCTCGGCAGCGGCCCGTCGATGGCCTTCGTCGTGAAGGGCGCGCCGGTCATCGGCGTCGCCGCTTTCGCCGACGCGCCGCGCAATATCGGCGTCGTGGTGAACGCCGAATTCGCCGATCAAGAAAGTGGCCGATCTCAAAGGCAAGCTGATGGCGATCAGCACCGCCGGCTCGCTCACCGAATGGCTGACCAAGCGCCTCAGCGCGCATGAAGGCTGGGGGCCGGACGGCATGAAGATGGTGTCGATCGGCGACACGGCGCAGCAAGCCTCGGCGATCAAGGCGCATCAGGTCGACGCCTTCATGGGCGGCACGGAAACCGGCTATCGCATGGAAGAAAGCGGCGACGGCCGCGTGCTGGTGGCGATGGACCCGTATGTGCCGCATTTCGTCACGCATGTGGTCTTCGCACGCCGGCAGCTTGTCGCGGAGAAGCCGGCGGCGGTCGGAAATTTCCTCAAAGGCTTTTTCGCCACCATCGCGTGGATGAAGACGCATAAGGACGAGAGCAACGCCATCACCGCGCCGATCCTGCACGAGACGCCGGCGGTGGCGAGCAAGACCTATGATCTTCAGATGCCGATGATGGAGCTCGACGGCCAGTTCGATCCCGAGGGCCTCGAGCTCATCAAGCAATCTTTCGTCGATCTCGGCATGCTCGACAAGAAGCCGAGCGACGATCAAATGTTGACCCGCCAATTTCTTCCGGTGAGACCATGAAAAATTTTCGCTCGACCTATATTGCCGCTTTCGCTTTCGCCGCCCTCGCCCTTCCCGCCCATGCGGCCGACAAAGTGCATGTCGGCAAATCGGTCGGCACGGCCTGGACCTTCACGCCGCTCGATGTCGGCGTGCATGAGGGCATCTTCGCCAAATACGGCATCGATCCGGAGATCGCCGCCTTCTCCGGCGATGCGAAGCTGCAGCAGGGGCTGCTCTCGAACAGCCTCGAATTCGGCCTCGGCAGCGGCCCGTCGATGGCTTTCGCGGTGAAAGGCGCGCCGATCATCGCCGTCGCCGCCTTCGCCAACGAGCCGCGCAATATCGGCGTCACCGTCGGCGCGAATTCGCCGATCAAGACCGTCGCCGATCTCAAAGGCAAGCTGATGGCGATCAGCACCACCGGCTCGCTCACCGAATGGCTGACCAAGCGCATCGGCACGGCCGAAGGCTGGGGACCCGACGCGATCCGCATGGTCGCGATCGGCGACGCCGTGCAGCAGACCGCGGCGATGCGCGCCGGCCAGGTCGACGGGCTGATGGGCGCGATGGAGAACGGCTATCAGCTCGAAGAGCGGCACGAAGGCCGCGTCCTCGTCAGCATGGATAAATACGTGCCGCATTTCGTCACGCACGTGATCTATGCGCGCAAGGACGTTGTCGCGAGCAACCCCGATGAGGTGAAGCACTTCCTGCAGGGCTTCTTCGCTTCGCTGCACTGGATCAAGGACCACAAGAAGGAATCCCTTGCCATCGTGCAGCCGGTCCTCAACGAGAGCCCGGCGGTGCTGGAGAAGACCTACGACAATCAGATGCCGATGATGGTACTCGACGGACAATTCGATCCGCAGGGCCTCGAGCTGATCAAGCAATCCTATGTCGACCTCGGCACACTGCCGGAGAAGCCGAATGACGAGCAAATGCTGACGCGCCAGTTCTTGCCGGTGAAACCGTAGAGGTGGTGAGGTGATGAAGATAGGCATCACGGCGCTCGGCCTGGCCGCGCTGCTCGCGACCGGCGGCACAACTCTGGCGGCGGACAAAATCCGTGCCGGCAAGGCGGTGCAGGTTTCCTTCCCGATGTCGGTGCTGGAGCTCGGCGTCGATCGCGGCTTCTTCGCGAAGAACAATATCGAGCTCGAGATCATCTCTTTCACCGGCGACGCCAAGCTGCAGCAGGCCTTTGCCTCGGATTCGATTGATATCGGCACCGGCAGCGGCCCGGCCATGGCATTCGAGCTCAAGGGCGCCCCGACCATCGGTATCGCCGCCTTTGCCGGCCCGCCGGGCACGATCTGCGTCGCAACGACGGCGGATTCGCCGATCAAGACGACGCACGAGCTCAAAGGCAAGACACTCGCCATCAGCACGACGGGCTCCCTCACCGACTGGCTGGTAAAGCGCTTGAGCGTGCATGAAGGCTGGGGCCCCGACGGGATCAAGACCGTTGCGCTCGGTGCCGGCGCGGCAATGAACGGCGCGCTCTTCACGCATCAGGTCGATGCGATGATGACCGGGACCGAGAACGCCTACATCACCGCCGATAAAGGCAAGGTGCGCGTTATCGCCGGCGCCGAGAGCTTCGTACCCGATTTCGTGACGCATGTGATCTTCGCGCAGAAGACTCTCGTTGAGACGAAGCCCGACACGGTCGAACGTTTCCTCAAGGGTTTCTTCGAGTCGATTCGCTATGTGAAGACCCATAAGGCCGAGACCGCAGCCTTCATGGCGCCGCTGCTGAACGAATCGGAGAAGGTGTTCAACGATATCTACGATCACGAGGCGTCGATCCTCTTGGACGACGGGCATTTCGATCCGAAAGCCATCGCCGTGCTCAAGGACTCTTTCGTCGATATGGGCATCCTCGATACGAAACCCGCCGACGATCAGCTTTTCACCACCCGCTTCGTCCCGGTTAAGCCGTAAAGGAAACCATCATGCGCCATCGTCTGCCGCCGCTCCTTGGCGGCATCCTTCTCGCCGCGCTCGCGCTGATGCCGGCGGCGCGCGCCGCCGATCAGGTCCATGCCGCGAAGGCGGCCGGCGTCGCTTGGACCTTCACCCTGCTCGATGTCGGCGTCCAGCAAGGCATCTTCGCGAAATACGGGCTCGACGTGGACACCGCCGATATGGCGGGCGATGCGCGGCTGCAGCAGGCGCTGGTCTCGGGCGCGGTCGATTTCGGCCTTGGCAGCGGCCCTTCGATGGCCCTCGCGGCGAAAGGCGGCCAGGCGATCGCCGTCGCGGCCTTTGCCGGCGAGCCGCGCAACATCGCTATCATCGTCGGGGCGGACAGCCCGATCAAAGCCGTCGCCGATCTCAAAGGCAAGAAGATGGGCACGACGACCAAGGGCTCGCTCACCGAATGGCTGGTGCAGCAACTCGCGCGCCAGCAAGGCTGGGGCGATGACGGCATTCCGATGATCGAGCTCGGCACCTTCGATGCCAGCCTCGCCGCGCTCAAGGTGAAGCAGGTCGATGCCATGGTCGGTGCGCTCGAAGCCGGCTATCTGCTCGAGGAAAAAGGCGAGGCGAAGGTGCTGACCGGGCTCGAGAAGGTCGCGCCGAAATTTCACACCCATGTCGTCTTCGCGCGTAGCGCGCTGATCAAGAGCAATCCCGACCTCGTGTCGCGCTTCCTCAAAGGCGTTTTCGCCTCGATCGCCTTCATGAAAGCGAACAAGGAAAAGACCACCGAGATCGCGACGCAGGTGCTGCATCAGAGCCCAGCGGTGATGAACCGCACCTGGGATTACGAAATCTCGATGTTCGAGGATGACGGGCATTTCGATCCCCAGGCAATCGATACTTTGCAGCAAAGCTTCGTCGCGATGGGCCTCGCACCCGAGAAAATCCCCGACGACAAGCTCTACACGACGCAATTCCTGCCGGTGAAGCCGTAGATGATCGCGCAAAAGCGCGATCATCTACGCCCCCGACAAGCCGCGAAGCGGCGCGATCCGGGGCCCATTTCTCAATGGCAGCATGCCGAAAAATGGGTCTCGGCTCCTGAGCGTGTCGAAGGGCGCCGGGACAGCGAACGATTTAGGAAAAGTTGAAATGCGGCTATCTCGCGTCCTTGCTCTAACCTTTGTCGTGGCCTTGCTCGCATCGAGCGGCAGCGCCTTCGCGCTCGACAAGGTGCGCGCCGCGAAATCGGTCAACACCGCCTGGGCCTTCATTCCGCTCGATGTCGGCGCCGCTCAAGGCATCTGGGCGAAATACGGTCTCGAGGTCGAGATCAGCGGCCTCGGCGGCGACGCCAAGCTGCAGCAGGCCCTCACCTCCGACAGCGTCGATTTCGGCCTGGGCAGCGGCCCGTCGATGGCCTTCGCCGTCAAAGGCTCGCCGGTCATCGCCGTCGCCGCTTTCGCCGAAGAGCCGCGCAACATCTCGGTCGTGATCGCGCCCAATTCGCTCGATCAAGAACGTCGCCGATTTGAAGGGCAAGCTGATCTCGGTGACAACGGCGGGCTCGCTGACCGATTGGCTGGTGCACGCCTGTCGGTGCAGGAGGGCTGGGGCACGGACGGCGTGCGCACCGTCGCGCTCGGCGGCTTCGAGCCCTCGGTGCCGGCACTGAAGACCGGACAGATCGACGGCATCATGGCCGCGACCGAGGCAGGCTATCTCCTCGAAGAGCGGGGCGAAGGCCACATCCTCGTCGGCATGGAGAAATACGCGCCGAAATTCCACACCCATGTCGTCTTCGCGCGGAAGGATCTGGTCGCGAGCAATCCCGATGTCGTCGCACGCTTCCTCAAAGGCTTCTTCGCCTCGATCGCGTATATGAAAACGCACAAAGACGAAACGTCGAAGGTCGCCCGAGCGGTGCTGAAGGAAAGCCCGCAGGTCGCGAGCAAGACCTATGATTACGAGATCTCGATGCTCGAGGATGACGGGCATTTCGATCCCGCCGCCGTCGAGGTGATCAAGGCCTCGCTGGTCGGCATGAAGATGCTCGACACCAAGCCGAGCGACGATCAGCTCTTCACGAACAAATTCACCCCGGTAAGCCGTAACGATCGGCCGGACGCCGATCGTTGGGTCCGGCAAAAGCGCGGCCCCCTTGCCCGAAGCTTGCCCGCCCGATTGCGGGTAATATCGAACCCGGATGCTCCTAAAATATATTTCATCTTTCTGAGCGTCCCGCCGCTCCCCACACGCCGCCGGCAGCATCGACAGCGCGGGATGCCTCATTTATGGTCATCGACCAAGAATTAAGAACGACATCTGCGCCAAATCCAGGGAGTGAGAAACAATGGCACGGTTCGGCAAAATCGTATCGCGGCTCGCTATGGCTGCCGCGCTGGTGGCGGCTTATGGGTCGAGCGCCGCCCAAGCAGCCGATAAAGTTCCCGCCGCGAAATCGGCCGATGTCGCCTGGACCTTCGTGGTGCTCGATGTCGGGCAGCAGCAAGGCATCTTCGCCAAATACGGGATCGACGTTGACATCAGCGCCCTCGGCGGCGACGCCAAGGTGCAGCAGGCCCTTGCCGCCAAGAGCGTCGATTTCGGCCTCGGCAGCGGCCCGTCCATGGCCTTCGTCGCCAAGGGCGCGCCGGTCTATCGCCGTTGCCGCCTTCGCCGCCGAGCCGCGGAATATCGCCGTCGTGGTTGGGGCCAATTCGCCGATCAAGACCGTCGCCGATCTCAAAGGCAAAACGCTTGCCGTCACGACCGCCGGCTCGCTGACCGATTGGCTCGCCCATCGCATCGGCGGTGCAGGAAGGCTGGGGCCCCGACGGCGTGCAAGACGGTCGCGCTCGGCGGCTTCATCCCGGCGCTCGCAGCGCTCAAGACCGGGCAGATCGACGGCATCATGGCGGCGATCGAGGCGGGCTACGGGCTCGAAGAGCGCGGCGAAGGCAAAGTCCTCGATCGGCATGGAGAAATACGCGCCGAAATTCATCACCCATGTGATCTATGCGCGCAAAGACCTGATCGCCGAGCAATCCCGATCTGGTGAAGCGCTTCCTCCAGGGCTTCTTCGCGACGATCGCCTTCGAGAAGGCGAACAAGGCCAAGACCACCGAGATCGCGATGCAGGTACTGCACCAGTCCAAGAACGTGATGGACCGCACCTACGATTACGAGATCTCGATGTTCGAGGATGACGGGCACTTCGATCCCGCCGCGGTCGAGGTGATCAAGGACTCCTTCGTCGGCATGGGCATCCTCGACCACAAGCCGCCGAACGACGAGCTCTTCACGACCAAATTCGTGCCGGTGAAGCCGTGAGGCGCGCCGACCCGCTTCCTGACAATGGCCACGGCCATCGTTGTTGCGCGGCTCGCCGCCCTCCCGGCCCGCGCGCCGTCCGCGCAGTGCCGCCGACAGGCTGCATGTCGGCAAGGCGATCAATGTTCTGTGGATTTATACCGTTCTCGATGTCGGCATCGAGAAAGGGATTTTCGACAAATACAATCTCGATCTCGAAGTCTCGGTGCTGCCGGGCGACGCGAAGTTCCAGCAGGCGCTGATCGCCAAGAGCATCGATATCGGTCTTGCCGGCGGCACATCGATGCCGCTGTCTCTCAAAGGGTCGCCCGCGATCGCGGTCGCCGCCTATGCCGGCGCGCCGCGCAACTTCTCGGTCATCATCGCAGCGGATTCGCCCATCAAGACGGTCGCCGATCTCAAAGGCAAAATCCTGGCGACCGCGACTAGCGGCTCGGTGCCGCAATGGCTGATCAAGCGCCTGTCGCTGTCGCAGGGCTGGGGCGTCGATGGCATCAAGACCACCACCACCGGCGGCTTCGAGGCCAGCCTTTCCGCCACCCTGACCCATGCCGTCGACGGCTTCATGGGCGCGACCGAGGCTGGGCTGCAACTCCAGGAGGAAGGCCGCGGCAAGCCTCTTACGAATATGGAGCAATATGTTCCGCGGCTCATCACGCAGGTGGTCACGACGCGCACGCGACTTCATCACCGAGCATCCCGAGCTGGTCGACCGTTTCCTCAAAGGGCTGTTCGGGTCGATCGCTTATGTGAAATCGCATAAAGCCGAGAGCATCGAGATCGCGACGCGGGTGCTCCATCAAAGCCCGACGGTGATGGACAAGACCTATGACGCCGAGAAATCGATGCTGTCGGACGACGGCACGTTCGATCACGAAGTCGATGAAAGTGCTGAAGGCTTCCTTCATCGAGATGGGCATCCTCGACCAGGAACCGCCCGACGACAAAATCCTCACCACCAAATTCCTGCCGGTGAAACCCTAATCGGGGACGTTGGTCCGATGACGAAACGACCACTTGCCTGCGACGCTCTTGGCCGCGACCGCGCTGTCGATCGTGACAGGCCCCGCCTTCGCGCTCGACAAAGTGCACGGCGGCAAAGGCCGTCGGCAGCCAATGGGTCTTCACGGTGCTCGATGTCGGCGTCGAGCAGGGCATCTTCGCCAAATACGGCATCGACGTCGAAATCAGCACGATGACGGGCGAAGCGCGGATGCAGCAGGCGCTGACCGCCGGCAGTCTCGATATCGGCCTCGCCGGCAGCTCCGGCGCCGCGCTCTCGGCCGAAAGGCGCGCCGGTGACCGCGATTGCCGTCTTCCTCAACGCGCCGGCGCAATTTCGCGGTCGTGGTGCTCGAACGATTCGCCGATCAAGACCGTCGCCGATCTCAAAGGCAAATCGCTGTCGGGCGCGACGACGGGCGGCTTGCCGGAATGGCTGGTGAAGCATCTCGCGGTGACGCAAGGCTGGGGCGCCGACGGTATCCGCAGCATCTCCGTCGGCTCGCCCGACGCCAGCATCTCCGCGATGCGCACGCATCAGGTCGACGGCATGATGACCGGCAACACCACCGGCTTGACACTCGAGAAGCAGGGCGTCGCACATATCGTCGTTCATATCGGCGATTATGCGAAGGACTATCACAGCGCCTTCGTCTTCGCGCGCAACGATTTCATCGCACAGAGCCCCGACGTCGCCGAACGCTACCTCAAAGGTATGTTCGCGACCATCGCCTTCATCCGCGCGAACAAGGAGAAGAGTGTCGCGATCGCGGCGAAGGCAATGCATCTCGACCCCGAGATCCTCGATCGCGTCTACGACATCGAGGCCGGCGCCTTCTCGACCGACGGGCATTTCGACCCGAAAGCCGTCGAGCTGGTGAAGCAATCCTTCATCGATATGGGCTCGCTGCCGGAGAAGCCGCGCGACGACCAGATCCTCACGACTAAATTCGTCCCCGTGAAATTCTAAGGGTTGAAAGATGAACGTAAAAACATCGTCATTGCGAGGAGCGATAGCGACGAAGCAATCCAAGCTCACAGCGGAACTCGCTGGATTGCTTCGCTTCGCGCGCAATGACGCGTGGATCTTGGTTGCGCTGCTTTGCGTGCTACTGAGCGGCACCACCGCCGTGCACGCCGCCGATAAGATCCGCGCCGGCAAGGCGATCAATGTAATCTGGGCGATGATCCCGCTCGATATCGGCGAGAAGGAAGGCCTCTTCGCCAAATACGGCGTCGACGTCGATATCATCACGATGAGCGGCGGCGCGAAACTGCAGCAAGGCCTCATTGCGGGCAGCATCGATATCGGCATCGATGGCGGCACCGCCCTGGTCTTCGGCGCGAAAGGCTCGCCGGTCGTCGGCATCGCGGCCGTCGCGGGCGCGCCGAGCAACTTCGCCGTCGTCGTCGCCGGCGGATTCGTCAATCAACAAGATCGCCGATCTGAAGGGCCGGCTGCTCGGCGTCGCGACCAACGGCTCGTTTCCGCAATGGCTGATCAAGCGCCTCGCGATCGCGCAAGGCTGGGGACCCGACGGCATCCGCACCGTCGCGCTTGGCGGCTTCGAGGCGAGCGCCTCGGCGATGGAGACGCATGAGACGGACGGCTTCATGGGCGCGGTCGAAGGCGGCCTGACGCTCGCGGAAAAGGGCAAAGCCAAGATCATCACCACGATGGGAAGCTATGTGCCGCATTTCCATAACCACGTGTTGATGGCGCGCAAGGAGCTGGTCGCCGATCATCCCGATACGGTCAAGCGCTTCCTCCAAGGCTTCTTCGCCGCAGTCGCTTTCATGAAGAGCCACCGCGACGAGACCATCAAGATCTCGTCGGATGCGATGCATATGAGCACGGCGGTGATCTCGAAGACCTACGACGACGAAATCTCGATGATGTCGGAAGACGGCGCCTTCGATCCGCAAGCGATCGAGGTGCTGAAGGACACCTATGTCGAGATGGGCATGCTCGACAAGAAGCCCGCGACGGATCAGCTCCTCACGACACAATTCGTGCCGGTCACACCGTAAGAACTGCTTCCTACTTCTTCGTCATGGCCGGGCTTGTCCCGGCCATCCACGGGTTCGTTCTAAGACGTGGATGCGCGGAACAAGTCCGGGCACGACGCGGTTTGGTGCATGCCCGCCAACTACCAGCAAGCTTTGTCCGCCTTTGCAGAATAAGGGCCGATGTGATCGTGCTCAGAGAGCTTTAGATTCACCGGATTCTGGGAATACTCACGAAGAATATTTGCAAATTTTCCTATCCCGCTGCGAGCGCCAAGGATGCGTCACTCTTTGCTCTCGTCGTCGCGTTCATAGAAAAAACCGAGTTCACGCCATTCCTTGCGTGTAGCCTGATTTACCCTTTCGCCTGCCATTATCTCACCGATGCATTCTTCAAATCGAGCATGCCGCCCCTAAGCGCCGCACCGCGCCGGGGCCGGCCAGCGATTTGACCGCGTCCTCGATGCCGGCGCTGCGTGCCTCGTCGAAACGCGCGCCGGCATTGTCGCGGAATTTCTTGAGGATATCGAAATCGCGCAAGGGGCGCTCGGCGCTGCCGCGATTGTACGGCTCGATGCGCTCCAGCACGCGGCCGTCCTTGAGCCTCGACGATCACCCAGCCTTTGAACTGGTTGGGCTGGGCACTGCGATCGGCCTCATGCTCGATCTTCGCCGCCAACGTACGAATCTCGCCGCGCGTTGCCGGATCGCCGCGATAGGATGTGCCGTCGAGCCGGCCGGCGCCTGGCCAGCGAAAAGGGCAGCGAGCCCCGGCCCTGCCAATCGTTCTGCGGTGCGATCTTCTCAACACGCGGCTCGCAGACGATGCCGATCATATGCTCGGCGATCGGGCAGCGGATGCGCGTCACATCGCTCGCGCGCAATCCTTCGGCGCGCAGCGCCAGGATCGCGTCGATGAAGGAATGCAGCACGTGGGCGCAGGGATAAGGCTTCAGCGAGATCGTCTGACATTCCCAACGCTTGCCCAAGCCCTCGAGCACGGCGGCGAAGTCGAAAGCGTAGCCCGGATCCTGCACATGCGCCTGGAACAGCCCGCCCGGCCCCTCGAAGACCTGTAGCGGGCCGGTATGGCCGGCGCGCGCGAGCAATGCCGCCGTGACGCCGGATTGCGCTGCCCAGCCGGCATGGAGATTGGGCGATTCCGCGCCCTCGCGCATGCCAACGCCGATCCCGGCGGCGAAACTGCCGACGATACCGACGGCCTGCGCGGTCTTGGCCGGATCGAGCTTCAGCAGCCGGCAGGCGGCGTAGGTCGCGCCGACCGCGCCGAAAATCCCAGTCGGATGCCAGCCGCGCTTGTGGAATTGCAGCGGCGCGGCTAGGCCGATGCGGCAGGCGAGTTCGCCACCGGCGACGATCGCCGCCAGAAAATCCTCGCCCGAGGCGTCGATCTCTTCGCCCAGCGCCAGGCCGGCGGCGAGCACGCTCGCCGTCACATGGACGATTGTCGCGTTATGCGTGTCGTCGAAGGATTGGGCCGAGGCCATGGCGCCATTGGCGAGCGAGGCAGCCGGCACCGAAGTCGAGCCGGCAAAGCCGAGAATATGGGCGCGGCCTTGCCCACCAAGAGCGAGCGTCCCGGCGCGCATGCGCTGGCCGTAATCCTGCGCCGAGGACGCCAGTGCCACGCCCAGCGTATCGAGGATGCGCCAGCGCTGACCGGCAACCACCTCGGCGGGGATAACGGCGAAATCGAGTTCGGCGCTCCATGCAGCGGCTTGCTCGCTGACGCTCGGCATGGCTCCTTCCTCCTCTTTCCGGTTGCCAAACTTAGCACATCCCATTTGCGCCGCGCCCGCTGGCCCGTCTATCCTCCTGGCGAAACGCCGCTGCGGATACGCAGCTTAGGGAGACGCAGCATGAGCGCGACCGGTAGCTCGACCACCCCCGACCATATCCGCAAGGCCTGGAACGAGGCTCATGTCTCGCCGCTCTGGGAGCAGCTCGAAGCGCATTCGACCGAAGTGAAGCGCGACCGCGCCTATATCTGGAAATGGGAGACGATGCGTCCCCTGATCGAAAGCGCGCTCAACCTCCAGGACATGGCGGCGATCCAGCGCCGCGTCCTCAGCTTCAACAACCCCAATCTGCGCAACCCCGGCATGGGCGCGACGCCGACCCTGACCGCGGCGCTGCAGATCCTGAAGCCCGGCGAGGTCGCGCGACCGCATCGCCATTCGCCGAGCGCGCTGCGCTTCGTGCTCGAGGGCGACGGCGCCTACACGATCGTCGACGGCAAAGAATGCCTGATGAACGAAGGCGACCTCGTCATCACGCCGGGCTGGACCTGGCATGCGCATGAGCATCGCGGCACGCGCCCGATCGTCTGGCTCGACTCGCTCGATGTGCCGCTGCATCGCTACTTCGGCACCGACGGTTTCGAGCCCGGCCCGCCGCCGAACGAAATGCCGGCGACGACACCCGACGACGCGCTCGCTGTCGTCGAGCATCGTGCCGGACGGCATCGCGACCAATCCGAATTTCTCGCCGCTCTTCCGCTATCCCTGGGAGCAGGCGGTCGCGGCGTTGAAGACCGCGCCGGTCGCGAAGGACGGGCTGAAGCGCGTACGCTACGTCAATCCGATGAATGGCGGCCCCTGCATGTCGCTGATGGATTGCTTCGTGCTCGAGATCGGCGAAGGCGAGACCGTGCCGGTAAAGAGTTCGCAGAGCATGGTCTGCGCCGTCGTCGAAGGCACCGGCACGACGCAAGCCGGCGACGACAGCTTCTCCTGGGCGCCGAAAGACGTGTTCACCTTGCCGACCGGCGCGGTGATCCGCCATCGCGCCAAGGGCACGGCCCGCATCTTCGCGGTAAGCGATCGCGAGATGCTGCGCCGCCTCGACCTGCTCGAGGAAAGCACCGGCGCCGCCGTCTAATTCGTTCTTTCACAATCGTAGGGTGTCATGGCGACCAAGGCCGAACACATCCCGGTCCTGATCGTCGGTGCCGGGCCCATCGGTCTCGCTCTCGCTGCCGATCTCGGCACGCGCGGGATCGAGACTCTCGTCATCGAGCGCAGCGACGGTATCGTCTATCACCCGCGCGCGACCGCGATCAACGCGCGCACGATGGAGATCCTCCGCCGTCACGGCCTCGCCGAGCGCGTGAAACGCGACGGCACGCCGCCGGATTTCCCGCATACCGCGCTCTACATCACCGGCTTCGACGGCTTCGAGATCGCGCGCATCGAGCGGCCCAGCCATGGCGGCTCGGCACCCTCGCCGATCAGCCCGGAACGGCCGCAGCGCTGCAACCAGCTCTGGTTCGATCCGATCCTGCTCGACTATGTGAAGACGCTGCCTTCGGTCACGCTGCGCTACCGCTGCGGCTTCGAGGCGCTGCGCGAGGAAGGCGAGCATGTCATCGTCACCGCGCGCGATCAGGCGACCAACGAAGAAGTAACAATCAGCGCGCAATATGTCGCCGATTGCAGCGGCAGCCACAGCCGCATCCGCCGCCAGTTCGGCATCGAGATGACTGGCGCCGGCGGCACCGGCGAGACCGAATATCATCTCAGCGCTTTCATGCGCCTGCCCGAGCTGTGGAAGCATCACGACAAGGGCAAGGCGGCGCTGACCTTCTTCATCGACGAGAAGGGCAATTGGCGCAACCTCGTGATGATCGACGGCAAGGAGCTCTATCGCTACGGCCTGACGGGCAAAGAGCTCTACGACAACCCCGATTCCGTCGACATCAACGCGATGTTCGACGATATCGCCGGTCCCAACATCCCGCGCGAGATCATCTCGGTGCTGCGCTGGAGCGCGAGCGACGTCGTCGCCGACCGCTATCGTGTCGGCCGCGTGTTCCTGGTCGGCGACGCCGCGCATCAGAATCACCCGTCGGGCGGCTTCGGCCTCAATACCGGCATGGGCGATATGGACAATATCGGCTGGAAGCTCGCTGCAACCGTGCAGGGCTGGGCCGGCGCGCATCTGCTCGACAGCTACGAGGTCGAGCGCCGGCCGATCGGGCTGCGCAACATCAACCAGGCCTGGCTTGGCTACTCCGACAATCGCGATCGGCCGACCCATCCCGATATCCGCAAGGACACGCCAGCCGGCGCCGAAGCCCGCGCAACGATGAAAAAGCAGATTCTGGGATCGCAGGTGGCGATGGTGCTGACCGACGGCATCGCGCTCGGCTATCGCTACGACAATTCGTCGATCGTGTGCCCGGACGACAGCACGGCGACGCCCGACGATCCGACGCGCTATATCCCGACCGCCCAGCCCGGCTCGCGCGCGCCGCACGCCTGGGTGAAAGAAGGCCAATCGGTCATCGACCTCTTCGGCCGCGGCTTCGTGCTGATGCGCTTGGGCGCCGATGCGCCGGACGGGGCGCCGATCGAGCGCGCTTTCCGCGAGCGCCAGGTGCCGATTACGATCGCGACTATCACCGATCCCGCGATCGCGCAGGCGTACGCAGCGGAAGCTGGTGCTGGTGCGGCCGGACGGCCATGTTGCTTGGCGCTCCGATGCCATGCATCAGGACCCGCTGAGCCTCGCCGATCGCGTGCGCGGCGCCGGCGAATAAATCAGCGGGCCGAAGAATCAGCCAAAGGGGAGAGCAGCGATGAAATGCGTCGAGATCGTCGCGACGACTGGCTTTGAGGGCTTACGCGTGGCCGAGCGGCCGACGCCCAAGCCCGGATCGCGCCAAGTGCTGGTGCGCATGCATGCCGCCTCTTTCAACTGGCGCGACATGATGATCGTCAAAGGCGGCTATGTGCGCGGCGTTTCTTTGCCGCGCATTCCGCTCTCGGACGGCGCCGGCGAAATCGTCGAGTGCGGGGCCGAGGTGACGCGGGTGAAGCCGGGCGATCGTGTCTGCAGCACCTTCTTCCAGACCTGGATGAACGGCCCGGTCTTTGCCGAAGCCCAGGATGCGGCCTTGGGCGGCACGGCCGAAGGCGTGCTGAGCGAATATGTCGTGCTCGAAGGCGACGGGGTCATCACATTCCCCGAGCATCTTTCCTTCGAGGAAGCCGCGACCCTGCCTTGCGCCGCGCTCACCGCGTGGCACGGGCTCTTCGAAGCCGCGAGCTTGCGTGCCGGCGACACGGCGCTGCTGCTCGGTACCGGCGGTGTCTCGGTCTTCGGCTTGCAGCTCGCCCGCGCCGCCGGCGCCAATGCGATCATCACCTCGTCGAGCGACGAGAAGCTGGAGCGCGCGAAGGCGCTCGGCGCGACCGGCACGGTCAATTACGCCAAGAACGCGAAATGGTGCGAGGCGGTGCGCGAACTCACCGGCGGACGCGGCGCGGATGCGACGCTCGACGTGATCGGCGGCGAAACATCGAGATTGGCGCTCGAAGCGCTGCGGGTCGGCGGCCATGCCGCGATCATCGGCGCGCGCTCCGGCGTCGGCGGCGATCTCGACCGGCGCTATGTGCTGCAAAAAGGCCTGCGCATCACCGGCATCAATATCGGCAGCCGCGCAATGTTCGAAGCGATGAACCGCGCCATCACGGCGGCGAAGCTGAGACCCGTCGTCGACAAGATTTATCCGCTCGACGACGCGGTCGCGGCCTATAAGGACTTCGCGACCGGCCGCCATTTCGGCAAGGTCGTGGTCAAGATTTAACCGACTTCACGCGCTATTTTTCTACGTCATGCCCGGCCTTGTGCCGGGCATCCGCGTCTTAGACCAAATTCGTGGATGGCTGGGACGAGCCCGGCCATGACGAATGGGATTCAGCTACCCCAACGCCTTCGTCTTCTCGATCGTGGCGAGCAGCGCCGCGAGCGAAGCATCGTCGCTGACCGCGCCCAGCGCTGCTTTCGCGAGACCTTCCGCCGCGCCGGCGCCGATCGCCGGATCGGCGAGGCGGTGGAATTTCGCCAGCAGACGCGCCGTCGCTGAGCGGCCGCGCCGGATCGCCAAGGGCGTCGGTCACGAGGATCGACGCCGTTTCGCCGTTCTTCAATTTCGCTTCGACGCGCGCCGGATAGACCTTCGGGAAATAGGAAGCGAGTTCGGGATCGGCCGCGATCTCGACCTTCGGCATGAAAGCAGCGATGTCCGCGTCCTGGCTGTGATCGGGCCGCACGACATCGTCGATCAACTCCGGATGGTAGGCGGCGAGCGCGAACTGGTACGTCGTATTGATGATGCGCTCCACCCGGCCCTTGGTGTGGCGCTGGCTGATCATCGCGGCATAGGCCGGCGGCACGTTGACCTTCACCGCTTCCATCGCGTCGGCGGGGTGCTTCGCCAGCAACTGACGAAAGCCGTCGATCGCCGCGGTGTTCTGCTTCGCCGCGCAGAATGGCTTGTAGCTGATCGTCGCGATCGCGCCTTCGCCTTCGACCGGCGCGGTGAGCGGCCCGGCATCGAACGCGATACCGTGGCTGCGCTGCAGCCAGTCGCCATCGAGCAGCGTGCGGTCGCCGCGATAGCCTTTGGCCGCGGCGAGCGCCGCCCAGACGCCCGCCCGTGCCGCCTGGCCCAAGAGCACGAAGCGCGCATTGCCGCCGCCGGCGGCTCCGCTCGTCAAGGAAAGTGCGATGCCGATGGCATCCGCGGTTTGCTCCGCAGTAAGGCCGAGCAGTGGCGCAGCGGTCGCGGCCGCGCCGACCGGGCCCGAGAAGAAGGTCGGCCAGATGCCGCGATAAAGGATAGTCGCGCCGGAGATCGCGAGGCCGAGCCGTGCCATCGCCTCATAACCGGCGGCAATCGCTTGCGCGAAGTCCGACGCGCTGGGTTTTCCGAGCGTCTGCGCGACCGTCACCGCCACCGGCACGACGACCGAGCCGATGGTGGTGCAGCTTTGCATATGGATGTCATCGATCTCGGTATTGCGGACGATAGCGATGCGTTGCGCCACGCGATCGAGGGCCCCGTCGCCGGAGGCGACAAGACCTGAACCGCCGCTCGCCGCCGCGAAGCCCGGCTGCGCCGCCGTCAGTTTCGCGGCAAGCAGCGAATCTTCGGTCCGCGATCCGGCATACCAGGCGCCAAGCGTGTCGAGGAGATGCAGCGCCAGTTTCGTGCTGGCGCCCTGCGGCGGGGTGAGAATGGCTCCGGCGAAACGCTCGATATTCGTCATGCGGCGCGAGTTTCCGTCATTTCGGCAGATAGGCTTCGGTATAGAACTTCGCGAGATCGGGCGGATGATCGAACGTGCCCATTTCGACGAAGGATTCGGCCAGCGTTTGGATCGCCGCCGGGTGAAATTTGCCGTCCGGCGAGAAGATCGGCATCACCAGATCGTATTCCTTGCTTTCGACCTCGGGCGCGTAATGCGTGTATTTGCGCACGAGCTCGATCGTTTCCGTCTTGTGCGTGCGCATCCAGGCGATGTTTGCAAACCAGGCTTTGAGGAAGCGGCGGATCGCGTCGGGATTGCTCTCGACGAGCTTATTCGAGGCATAGATCGCCTCGCCGAGGAAATCCTTGCCGATATCGAAGGCGCTCAAGAGGATGCGTGCTTTCTTCGCGAGCTCGAGCTGCACGCCGAAAGCCGGCGGCGCAACGACGCCGTCGATTTGCCCGGTGGTGAGCAGCGCCGCCTGACTTTGCAGATCGCTGCCGATCGGGACGAGCGTCACCGCATCTTTCGGCCAGCCCTGCTGCGTGATCAGCCGCTTCATCAGCCATTCGGTCAGCGAGCCGACCGTGGTGACGCCGACTTTCTTGCCTTTGAGGTCGTCGACCGTCTTGAGAGGCGAATCATAAGCGACGACGATGCCGAGCGTCGGCCGGCTGCCCATTGCCGCGACGGCGATATCGGGCGAGCCCTTCACTGAAAAAGCCAGGTCGGTGCCCGCCGAGACGGTCATGTCGATCGCGCCTGCCACGATCGCCTGCTGCAGCTTCGCGCCGCCGCCGAAATCGGTCACCTCGACATCGAGGCCTTCGGCCTTGAAGGCGCCGCGATCGGCGCCGACCCGCGCGGGCAGGAAGGTGAAATTGGCGCCGGCGGGCGTGCCGACGCGCAGGGTTTCGGCATCGGCGCGCGCCGCCACCAAAGCGCCGGCCGCGACGAGCAGCAGCGTGACGATCCGATTCATCCTCTCCTCCGCACAATCATTTTTTCGATAGATAAGCTTCCGTGTAGAGCTTCGACATGTCGGGTTCGCCCTCGACCAAGTGGAGATCCTTGAAGGATTGCTCGATCGTCTTCAGCCCGGCCGCCTGGAAATGCCCGTTCGCGGTGAACATCGGCATGACGAGGTCGTATTCCCGGCGCTCAACCTCGGGTGAGAAGCCGGTGATCGAGCGTGCGATCTCGACCGATTCCGCTTTATGCGCGCGCATCCAGGCAATCGTCTCGAACCAGCCTTTGAGGAAGCTGCGCACCGCCTCGGGCTTTTCCTGCAGGACCGCCGTCGAGGCAAAAATCGCGTGCTGGATGAAGTCGTGCTCGATCTCGGAAGTCGAAAACAGCAGCCGGCCCTGCTTCGTCTCCTCGAGCTTGAAGCCGAGCGCCGCGGCCGTGACCGCCGCATCGACCTGACCCGTAGTGAGCGCCGCTATATCGGCAGCCCAGCTGCCGCCCGCCGCGACCAGGATCACGCCGTCGGGACCCCAGCCCTTTTGCTGCGCCAATTTCTGGATCAGCCAGCGGGTCACGCCAGCGCCCGAAGAAACACTGATCTTCTTGCCTTTGAGATCGTCGGGGCCTTTGAGCGGCGAGTTATAGGCCACAACGACGCCGAGAAAGAGCGGCGGCCCGGCCATCTCGGCCACGGCGATCTCGGGTGCGCCTTTGGCGACGTAAGAGAGATCGGACCCGCCGCTCAGCGCGATATCGATCGCGCCCGCCGCCATCGCCTGATGCTGCTTGCCGCTACCGCCGAAAGCGATGCTTTCGACGTCGACCCGTTCTTCGCGAAAATGCCTTCGCGAAGGCCGACCTCGACCGGAATGAAGGAGAAACGCCTGCGCCGCGGAATTACCGACGCGCAGCTTGACCGGCCCCCCGAAATTGGTCTGGCCGCAAGCGGGCGACGCCGCCACGAGCGCCAGGACAAGCGCGGCCAGCGTTCGAAAACGCACGCCGGCCGCCATGGTCCCTAGTCGGTGTTCCAGCGGCGGAAATGCCGCTCGGCCATGCGGCAGAGCTCGTTGAGCGTCACCGCGATGGCCGCCAGCACCGAGATCAGCGCGAAAAGATCGGGCGGCGAGAAGCTTTCGGCAAAGAGGCGCGTGTAGAAGCCGATGCCCGCCGTCGAGACGTAGAGTTCGGCCAGCAGCACGCCGAGGAGCACCGCCGTCATGCCGAGCCGCATGCCGGTGAAGAAGCTCGGGATCATGTGCGGGAAGATGATGGAGGTGAAGATCTGCCAGCGGCTGGCGCCCATCGAATGCGCGGCGCGCAGCAATTGCGGCCGCAGATTCTGAACGCCGGCGACGGTGGTCACGATCACCGGGAAAATGCCGTGGCTGACGCCGAAGGCGATCTTCGCCGCCGGGACCGATGCCGAAGATCAGCACGAAGAGCGGCAGGATGGTCGCTTGCGGCGTCGCATAGAGCATCAGGATCACCGGCAGGATCGATTGCTTGGTGAAGCCATGCAGGCCGACGGCAAGGCCGATCGCGAGACCAATCGAGACCGACATCAGGAAGGCGGTGACGAGCTCCAAGATCGTGACGCGGATCGCGTTGACGATCTTGGGATCGGCGAAGATGTGCGGCAACGCGGCGATCGCCTGCGAGGGCGGGCAGAGGAAGAGCGGATCGGCATAGAACCGCGCACCGATCTCCCAAAGCCCGAGCAGAACGAAGATCGCGAGCAGGCGGGCCCAGCCGGGCGACATGAACGGTCCGCGGCGCGTCGACGGAATGCTGCTGATCGTTGTGGCTGTCATTGGAAGCCCCGTGCGGCCGCGCGCCTCGGCAAAGGAGACGACGCCGTTGATGATGAAGGCCATCAGCACCGCGAAGATGATATTCGCAAACATCTGCGCGGATTCCATGTTTTCGGCAAGCGAGACGATGCGATGGCCGAGCCCCGCCAGCGAGGAGATGGTTTCGCCGCCGAGGATCGCGAGGAAGGCGATGATGCAGCCGAGCCGCAGGCCGGTCAGCACGACCGGAAAAGCCGCCGGCAGCATCACCGACCAGAAGAGCTGGAGGTCGTTGGCGCCCATCGACTGCGCGGCGCGGATATAGGCTTTATCGACATTGGCGAGGCCGGCGATGGTGTTGAGCACCACCGGAAAGAAGGCGATGGTCGTGCCGATCGCGATCTTCGAGCCGGCGCCGAGGCCGAAGAACAAGAGGTAGAGCGGAAAGAGCAGGATCGCCGGAATCGAATAGATGCCGGCGAGCAGCGGATCGAAGACGCGCACGGCATAGGCCGAGCGGCTGATGATATAGCCGAGAGAGCAGCCGGCGATCGCGGCGATCGCAACCGCGACGAGCCATTCATGGACCGTCACCCAGAGATCGGGCCAGATGCCGCTGTTCGTGAGCAGCCGCCAGAAATCCTTGAACACCGGCGCCGGCGGCGGCAGCAGCAACGGATTGATGTGACCTGGCAGTCGTCCCGATGTACCACAGCACCAGGAGAAGGATCAGCACGCCGAGTTGGATCAGCCGTTGACCGACGCCGAGTTTCGGTCTCATGCGCCCGCCCCCGCCTCTACCGGCTGATGCGTCATCGTCTTGCGGATCTCGTCATGCAGCAGCTCGTAAAGCTCGTTGCGCAGATCGCCGAGCTTGCTCGAGGTCATGAAGTCGCTCTTGCGCGGATGCGGCTCGTCGACATGGATGATCTTCTTGATCTTGCCCGGCCGCGCCGTCAGCACCGCGACGCGATCGGCCAGGAACACCGCCTCGACCAGGCTGTGCGTCACGAAAATGATCGTCTTGCCGGTACGCGCCAGCAGGACCGAGAGATCCTCGCCCAGCACCATGCGCGTCTGCTCGTCGAGCGCGGCAAAAGGCTCGTCCATCAGCAGGATTTCCGTCTGCAGGCCGAGGGCGCGCGCAAGCTGCACGCGCTGCTTCATGCCGCCCGAAAGCTGCGCCGGGTAATGATTGGCGAAATCGACGAGGCCGACGGCCTCCAGCGAATGCCGCGCGCGCGTCGTTGCGCTCAGCCTTGGCGACACCCTGGAACGCCATGCCGAGCTTCACGTTGTCGATCACCGTGCGCCAGGGGAAGAGCGTGTTCTCCTGGAAGACATAGGCGACCTTCTGCGGCGACGGGACCGCTCACCGGCTGCGCCGTCGATGGTCACGCGCCCGGTCGAAGGCGTCGGCCAGGCCGCCGATGATGTTGAGCAACGTGCTCTTGCCGCAGCCCGACGGGCCGATCAGGCACAGCAAGCTCGCCGCGCGCGATATCGAGCGTGGCGCTTTCGAGCGCAACCACCCGCCGCGGATCCCCCTCCGCACCGAAGGCCTGGCTGACGCCTTCGACTTTGATAATCGCATCGCCCCGATTCACGTCCTGCTCCTCTTAATTGCGTCTCAACAGCGGATCACGAATGCACCTGGCAGGAATTTTTCGGTGTATAGCTTGCTCATATCCGGCTCCGCCGGAAGCAGATTCATCTGCACGAAAGAGCGACCTAACACCGCAACAGCCTTGGGCTCGAACCGTCCGGTGTCGGAAAAAGTCGGCATCACCGCATCGTAGGCACGGGCTCGCGATCTCGGGCGATTGATGCATGATCGGCGCGATCAGCTTGCACCGTCTCGTCCCTGATTGGCCTTCATCCAGGCGATCGTCTCGAACCAGCCGGCGAGGAAGCCGCGTACCGTCTCCGGCCGCTGCTCGGTTACCTTTTTCGTTGCGTAGATGATATGGACGATGAAGTCCGGGATGATGGTGCCGAAATTGACCACGGTATGGCCGATCCCCTGCTCCTCGAGCCGCGCGGCGGTCGCAACATCGCTCGACATCGCATCGATCTGCTGTGTCTTGAGCGCGGCGATCTGCCCGGCGATATCGCCCAGGAAGACGACATCGATGCCGTCGGGTCCCCAGCCCTGGTGGCGCGACAGCTCGCGCGTCGTCCATTCGGTGAGCGAGCCGACACTCGATACGCTGACTTTGCGGCCTTTGAGGTCGGCCACCGTTCTCACCGGCCCGTTCGCACCGGCGACCAGCACCAGCCCGTCCGGCCGACCGGCATAGGCCGCGATTCCGACGACCGGCGTTCCCTTGGCGACGGTCGACATTTCCGGCCCACCGCCGAGGCCGATATCGACCGCGTCGGCGACGAGGGCCTGCTGCTGCTTCGCGGCGCCGGCAAAGGTGACGATTTCGACATCGACGCCGTGCCTTTGGAAGAAGCCTTTCGCCATGCCGACATCGGGCGGGGTGAAATCGATCGGCTCGGCCTGGGCTTTGCCGACACGCAGCGTCTCATTGGCACCGGCAGGAAGCGCCGCGACCCCGAGAAGCGCAATCGCGGCGACGGCGGCCCGCTGCAACAACATCCTCTTCATCGTCAGTTGCTCATCCGTCGTGCTCGGGAGGAATTTTTCGGTATAGAGCTTCGACATGTCGGGCTCGGCCGGCAGTTGGTTCATCTGGACAAAGGACTGCGCCAGCACTTTCAGCGCCTTCGGATCGAATTTCCCGGTGTCGGAAAAGCTCGGCATGATCTCGTCATAGGCGCGGCCCGTGATCTCCGGCGTCTGATGCATCACCGGCGCCGCGATCTTCACCGTCTCGTCCTTGTTCTTGCGCATCCAGGCGATGGTGTCGAACCAGCCGGCGAGGAACGCACGAAGCTGATCCGGATGCTCGGCGATCATCTTGTTGGTCGCGTAGGTGATGTGATTGATGAAATCGGGCGCGACGGTCGAGAAATGCAGCACGATCTTCACCGCGCCTTCGTCTTCGAGCTTGTACGCGCCGGCGACGTCGATGCACATGCCGTCGATATCCTTGGTCCGCAGCGCCGCGACCTGCGCCTCGTCGCGTGCCGAGCGGCGTCACGGCGATGCCGTCCGGCCCCCAGCCCTGCTGGCGCGATGCCTGATGCACCGCCCAATCGGTGAGGCCGCCGACGGTCGAGACGCCGATCTTCTTGCCCTTGAGATCGGCCGGGCTGTTGATCCCGGCATCGGGCCGCGCGATCAGCAGCAGACCCATCGGGCCGGCGAAGGCGGCAGATGCCGAGGTCGCTATTGCCCTTGGCGACGAAGAGCGAGCTCCGGCCCCGAGCCGAGCCCGATATCGATCGCGTCGGCGGCGAGACGCCTGCTGCAGTTTGGCGCTGCCGGCGAAGCTCGTCGCCTCGATATCGAGACCGTGCTTTGTGAAGAAGCCCTTCTCCATGCCGACATCGAGCGGCACGAAATCGAAGGGCAGCGCGATGCGCCTTGCCGACACGGAGCTTCGCATCGGCCGCCGCCGCCAACGACGTGCCGAGAGCCGGCAGTATCACGACGGCGATGCCCAGCGCGACGAGCGATGCGCGCCATATGCTGCCTTGCTGCGTTCCCACCTAGCCTTGGCCTTCCCCTGTCTACGGCCCTTTGGCCGCTTGTCCCTTACGGTGATCTTACCGGTAAAAACTTCTCGGTATAGAGCTTTGACATATCCGGCTCTTTGTCGAGAACGCCCATCTCGCACGAAAGACTTGGCAAGAATTGCGAGTGCCTTCGGATTGAAGCGCCCTGTATCAGAGAACATGGGCATGACGTCGTCGTAGGTCCGGCTCGCGATCTCGGGCGAGATGTTCATGAGCTTGGAAGCCGTGTCGACCATAACCTGCTTGTTCTGGCGAATATAAGCGATGGTGTCGAACCAGCCGGCGAGGAAGCCTTTGATGTCGTTCGGCCGCGTCGCGATCGCTTTGTTGAGTCGCGTAGATCACATGGATGTGGAAATCGCTGACGATATTGCCGAAGCGCACGAGGATACGGCTGATGCCTTCCTCCTCGAGCTTATAGGCGAGCGCGACATCGGCGACGAAGCCATCGACATTCTTGGCTGCGCATCGCCGCGATCTGCGACGAGTTCGAGCCGAGATAGGCGATCTTGATGCCGTCGGGTCCCCAGCCCTGCTGGCGCGAGGTCTCGCGCACGAGCCATTCGGTCGAGCGAACCCGCCGTCGAGACGCTGATCGTCTTGCCTTTCAGATCGGCGGCGCTCTTGACCGGCCCGTCCTTCTGGACGCTGAGATCGAGCAGCAGCGGCTGATTGGCCATCGCCGCAATGCCGAGTCTCGGGATTGCCCTTGGCGACGAAAGCAAGCGCCGGACCCGAGCCGATGCGCGATATCGATCGCGTCGGCGGCGATCGCCTGCTGCAGCTTGGCGTCACCGGCAAAGCCGGACGTTTCGACATCGACGCCGTATTTCTTGAAGAAGCCATGCTCGATGCCGATATCGACCGGCACGAAGGAGAAGGAGTCGGCCTGCGCCTTGCCGACACGCAGCTTTTGCTGCGCCGAGGCTGGCTCGGCCATCAGCGAGAAGAGACGCCGCGACGATTGCCGCAGCGGCAAAGCGAAAGCTCGAAAACATGCGCTTCATCCCGGTCTCTCCGCTCATTTGCCCGCAGGCAGGAATTTTTCGGTGTAGAGCTTCGACATGTCCGGCTTTTCCGGCAGCATGTTCATGTCGACGAAAGACTGCGCGAGCACCGCGAGACCCTTCGCATCGAAGCGGCCGTCATCCGAGAGCATGCGGGATGGTCTCGTCATAGACCTTGCTGACGACCGATTCCGGAATCTTCAGCACGCCGCTCGAAATGCCGCACCGTCTCCGCCTTGTTGTGCTTGAAGAAAGCGACGGTCTCGAACCAGGCGGCGAGGAATTTCTTCACGTCGTCCGGACGCTTTGCGATCATGTCCGTTGGTCGCATAGATCACGTGGTTGACGTATTCCTTCACGATGTCGCCGAACTTCAAGAGAATGCGCACCTCGCCTGCCGCTTCGAACTGATAGGCGGTGGTGATGTCGAACGGCGCCATATCGATCTGATGCGTGCGCAGAGACGGCGAGCTGCGCCGTCACGTCGCCGAGCGCGACGCGTCCTGATGCCGTCCGGCCCCCAGCCTTCGCGGCGCCCGAGCTCGCGCACCATCCAATCGGTCTGCGAGCCGAGGCTCGAAATGCTGGCGAGCTTGCCCTTGAGATCGGCGATCGAATGAATCGGGCCGCTGGCCAGCACGGAGACCGTGATGCCGAGCGGCGGTCCCGCCTCCTGCGCGACGGCCAAAATCGGCGAGCCTTTGGCGATAAAGGCCATGCCCGGTCCCGAGCCGATCCCCATATCGACCGCGCCCGCGGCAAAAGCCTGCTGCAGCTTGGCGTCGCCGGCGAAAGCCGAGATTTCGACATCGAGACCGTGCTTTTTGAAGATGCCTTTCTCGACACCGACATCGAGCGGCGTGAATTGGAAGAGCGAGGGGAAGCCTTTGCCGACGCGCAATGGCTCGGCCGCATTGGCCGAGGCGCCGCCAACGAGAACGCCAAACGCAACGGCCACGACCGCCGCGACGGTGCGGCCGCCGATCATTCGGTTCAAACGCATCACCCCTCCCTGCACTCCACGCGGCGCCGCCCCTTAGGAAGCGGCGCCGGCGGTCGATTCGCTTTCTAGGCGCCGGCTCCTGCGCGTCTATCCGCGCGCAGTTTGCCGGTCGCCGCTTGGTCGATCGAAAAATCCTTCGGGTTGAGCACGACGCCGTAATCGCTCTTCGCATGCTCGACGCGTGACATAGCCCTCGATCACGTCGGTCCGCACGTGCTCGGGATCGCGCTCGAGCGGATCGCCCCAGCCGCCGCCGCCATTCGATGCGCACGATCACCTCCGTGTCCGGCGGCGTCGGCAGGCGGTTGGCTTCCTTCTCGTTGAAGGCGTTTTCGCCCGGCAGCTTCAGCAGGTATTTGCTGGAATTGCCCGGCTTGCCGCCCCAGAGGCCCCAGGGCGGATTCTGGATGCGCGCCGGCGCGTGCATGTTCCAGCGGCCTTCGACGAAGTTGCGCACATGCACGTCGAGACCGAGGCCGCCGCGGAACTTGCCCGGCGCCGCCGCTGTCGGTGCGCAGGCCGCGACGCTCGATCAGCGACCGGCGTCTTCATCTCGATCGCTTCGATGCTGCCGTTGCGGACATCGCCCTGGCAGACCGAGACCGAGGCGGATTCGCCGTCCTCGGTCGGACGGCCGCCCCAGCCGCCGCCCTCGATGCTTTGCACGACGAAGGCCTTGCCGGTCTTGGGATTGCGGCCGAAGAACACGACCGACGCGCCGAGCGTGCCGAGATGCGCGGCCGGGAGCCGGTCCTTGGCGCCGGACGCCAGCGCCTTGATGATGGTGTCGACCACGGTCGGGATGATGGTGCTCCAGCCGGCCATCGGCGCCGGGTATTGCGCCATCATGATGTTGCCTTCGGGGATGACGTGCTTCAGCGCGCGAACGAGCCTTCGTTCACCGGATCGAGCGGCGCGGTCAGCGACTTGTAGGCGACGCGCGCGCCGGCGAGGGTGCGCGAGTTGATGCCCGCCTTGCGCGCCGCCGAGCAGCCCGACAGGTCGATCGATCATGTCGCCCTTGTCCTGCGTCGACCGTGACCTTCGCGTGGATGCGCACCGGCTCTTTGCTGACGCCGTCATTGTCGAGGAAGGATTCGGCCTCGTAGACGCCCGAGGGGAAGGTCGCGATACGGTGCGGCGGCACTTCATCTCCGTCTCTTTGAAGATGTGCTCGATCGCCTCGATCATCGATCTGCTTGCCGAACTTCTCGAACAGCTCGTCGAGGCGGCGATGCGCCAGCTTGCACGCCGCCATCTGCGCGCGCATGTCGCCGAGCGAGGAATCCGGGAAGCGGATGTTGTCGCGGATGACCTTCAAGCAGGACTTCGTTGACCTTGCCGCCCTCGTAGATCTTGAGCTGATCGAGCTGCAGGCCTTCCTGCCACGGATCGACGACCTCGGCGCCGGCGCCGAAGCCGGTGCTGATGCCGCCGATGTCGATCCAGTGCGCGCGCACCATCGAGAACATGATCAGCTCGCCCTTGAAGAAATAGGGCATGTAGATGACCATGTTGTTCAGGTGCTGGCCGGCCACCGCCTGATGATTGGTGATGATCACGTCATCATGCTTGAAGCCTTTGGCGCCGTAGCGGTTCATGCCGTCTTCGACGATCGCGCCGAGATCGGCGACGAAATGCGAGACGCCGCCGACGTTTTGGGAAACAAGACGAGCGTCCGGCAGCAAGCAGCGCGGTGCAGAAATCGCGCACCTCGTAAATCATCATGTTGTACGAGGTGCGATGCAGATCGGCCGCCATTTCGGTGGCGATCGCCGGCAGCGCGCTGCGGACAACCTCGAGGGTGACGGGATCGAGTTTCGTCGTCGTCATTAGCCTTGTCCCACGGTGATGATGAGTTCGCCGGTATTCGCCACGACGACCTTGTCGCCGGGGATGAATGACAGTGGTCGATGCGTATTCGCTGACGAGCGCCGGGCCGTCGAACTTGTCGCCGGGCTTCAGCTTCAGACGATCATAGACCGGGCAATCCACCGGGCCGCCCTTGTCGAAGACGAACCGGACGGGTTTCGCGCGGCGCCAGCTTGCCTTCCTTGGCGAGCGGCGGCAGCGCCAGCTTCGAGCGATGGCCGAGCGCGACCAGACGGATATTGATGATCTCGACCGGCTCGTCGGTTGCGTGATGCGCGTAGCGCTGCTCGTGCAACTCGTCGAACGCGCCGCGGATCGCCTTGCGGTCGCCCTTGGTGAGCTGATCGGACGTGACCGGCACCGGCAGGGTGAATTCCTGGCCGACATAGCGCAGATCGAACAGCACCTGGGTGGTGACGTTCTCGGTGCGGCCGAGCAGCTTGATGGCTTCGACGCGCAGATCCTCGACGATCTTGCGCACGGTCTCGAAATCCGCGGCGTTCAGCTCGGCGAGATAGGTGCGGACGAGATCGTGACGCTCATCCGCCATCAACATGCCGAGCGCCGAGAAATGCGCCGGGAATTGCGGGATGATGACGGTCGGAATGAACAGCTCGCGCGCGATCGCGACCGCGTGCGGCGGACCGCCGCCGCCCGAGGCGACGAGCACGAAATCGCGCGGATCGTAGCCTTTTTCGACCGAGACTTCGCGCACCGCGAGCGACATCTTGGCGATCGCGATCTGGACGATGGCGCGCGACGCGTCTTCCGCCGTCATGTTGAGCGGCTTGCCGATTTTCTCGAGCGTGCCCTTCGTCGCCGCTTCGAGATCGAGCTTCATCTCGCCGCCGAGGAAGTCGTTCGCGCCGATGCGGCCGAGAATGACGTTGGCGTCGGTGATGGTCGGCTCGGTGCCGCCACGGCGGTAGCA
This sequence comes from uncultured Alphaproteobacteria bacterium, assembly GCA_963731145.1. Taxonomy (GTDB): domain Bacteria; phylum Pseudomonadota; class Alphaproteobacteria; order ATCC43930; family CGMCC-115725; genus CAIKMD01. Next base: position 204,967 of record CAVSUX010000003.1, read on the forward strand.
GATCGGACCGGGCTCGGCGCCCGAGCTTTGCGGGCCGACCTTCAGCGCGCCGACATCGTCGATCGAGGCGATCGAGCCGCCGCCGGCGCCGACTTCGACGACATCGACGACCGGCGTCATCACCGGATGACCCGAGGCATAGCCGCCGACGTAATAGCCTTCCGCCATGCTGGCTTCACCGTCGCGCACCAGGCTGGCCTTCGCCGTGGTGCCGCCCATGTCGAAGGAGACGACGTTGGCGTAGCCGAGCGCGCGGCCGATTTCGGCCGAGGCGATGATGCCGCCGACCGGGCCGGATTCCATCATCGTCACCGGGCGCTTGATCGCGGTCGCGGGGCCCATGACGCCGCCATTCGACTGCATGATCGCGAGCTCGCCCTTGAAGCCGATGCTTTCGAGGCGCGACTGCAGGTTGCGGACGTAGCCGCCGACCACCGGGCCGATATAGGCGTTCACCACCGTGGTCGAGATGCGCTCATACTCGCGGTATTCGCGCATGATCTCGTGGCTCACGGAGACATAGGCCGTGGGCAGCATCTCCTGAACGATCTCGCCCGCCTGCTGCTCATGCGTCGGATTGGCGTAGGAGTGGAGGAAGCAGACCGCGACCGCCTCGACGCCTTCCTTGGCGAAGGCCTCGCAGGCCGTGCGCACGCTGGCGGGATCGAGCGCTTCGCGCTCGTCGCCCGAGGCATAGAGCCGCTCATTCACTTCGAGCGTCAGATGGCGCGGCACCAGCGGTTTTGGACGGTGGAAGAAGAGGTTATAGGCTTCCGGACGATTGCCGCGGCCAATCGCATAGACGTCGCGCGTGCCGCGCGTGACGATCAGCCCGACCTTCGCGCCCTTGCGCTCGATCAGCGTGTTGATCGCCGTGGTCGAGCCGTGAATGAGATTGTCGATGGTCTTGGGATCGATATCGCTCTTCTTGATGCAATCGATGATGCCGTCGACATGGTTGCGCGGCGTGGTCAGGCTCTTGGCTTGATAAAAGCGTCCGCTGCGATCATCGAAAGCGATCAGGTCTGTAAACGTCCCCCCGATATCAACCGCCAGAAAAATCACGATCTTTTGCCTCTTACCACATGGTTGGGCATCACCCTGAACATAAGCCTGCAGGATGGGCCGGCGCGACTATCGCGGACACCGCCGCAATGACGCAATCCCTTTTCCCATGCGGTAAATGCGCCGGCCCTTTCCGCCCGCGCGAGGCTGGGCCACACTGGCGCGCTTCTGTCAGTAAGAGAGATCGCGATGGCTCAAAACGGCGCTCAAAAACTCCGCACCCTGCTCGGCGGCCCCGAAATCCTGGTCTGCCCCGTGGTCAGCGACCCGCTGACGGCACGGCTCTGCCAGGAGGCCGGTTTTCCGCTGGCGCTTTTCGGCGGCTTCGGCATCGCGGCGATCGGCTTCGGCCTGCCGGATGCCGGGCTCATCGACTTCACCGAGGTCGTGACCGCGGTCCACAACACCTGCTCGGCCAATCCCGGCTTTCCGATCATCGCCGATGGCGACACCGGCTACGGCAATGCGATGAACGTCCGCCGCACGGTCAAGGAATTCGCCCGCGCCGGCGCCGCGGTGATCCTGATCGAGGATCAGATGTGGCCGAAGAAATGCGGCCATTACGGCGGCAAGCGCGAGGTCATCTCGCGCGACGAAGCGCGGCTCAAGATCCGCGCCGCGGTCGAGGCGCGCAACGAGATCGGCAGCGACATGCTGATCCTTTCCCGCACCGATGCGCGCAGCGCGGTCGGTTTCGATGAGGCGATGGCGCGCTGCGAGGGTTTCGTCGCCGAGGGCGCCGATATCATCTTCGCCGAAGCGCTCGAGACCGAGGCCGAGCTCCGGGAATTCGGCAGGCGCTTCAAGCATCCGAAGCTCGCCAACATGATGCCGAAGACGCCGGTCAAATCGCGCGCCGAGCTCAAAGCCATGGGCTTCGACATCGTCACCTACAACATCGCCATCCATGCGATGATCGCGGCGCTGCAGCAGACCTTCAAAGCGCTCAAGGCCGACGACATGGCGAGCGCGCGCGCCGCTCGCCGCGTTTCGACGAGGTGACGCGGCTCGTCGGCCTCACCGACTACATGACACTCGAACAGCGCTACAAGGCGGGCTGAGCCATGGCCAAAGCCGAGGAAGAACATCGAAGAGCGTCTGCAAGAGGTCGAAGATCGGCTCGAAATCCTCAACCTCATCGCGGCGCATCCGCCCGCCACCGACAGCGGCGCCAGCCAATTCGCGGCGTCCTATTGGACCGAGGACGGCGAGTTCGACCGCGGCGCGGGTTTGAGCGGCACCAAAGGCAAAGCGGCGATGGGCTCCGGATTGGCGACGCCCGGTTTCCGCGAGGCGATGCGCCAAGGCATCGCCCATTTCTCGGGCCTGCCGCATATCGAGCTCAACGGCGATAAGGCGACGGTGACGTCCTATCTGCAGATCGTCATGCCCAACCCGCATGGCGAGCCGGTCGAGCTTTCATCGCATGGCAGCTCGAAGGGCTTCCGCATTCATCGCATGACCGTCAACCGCTGGGATCTGGTGCGCACCGAGGACGGCTGGCGCATCGCGCGGCGCCGCTTACGTCTGCTCGACACGACCGACGACGGCCGCGCGCTGCTGCGCGAGCTAACAGCGCCGGCGCAGACTTAAGAGCCCGCCGCGCCGCCTCGGCGAAAACCGGCCCAATTTTCCGGTATTAGGCAACAAAACACCGAGAAATTTTTCGGGAGGGAAAGAAAAAGGGCGGCCAGACAGCCGCCCTAAGTGATGATCATGGGTTTAGGAAGGGGAACACACGTAACCCCACCTGCGGAATAAAACCGCGCCGAGCGCGAGTTATGTCAGGATTTCTTGGCTGAAAAAGCCCCACACCGTATCATAATCGTATTCTGCGGCGGTGCTCGGGGGCACTGCGGCGCGCGCCAGTAGTAGAGTCTCGGCTAGATCAAGCGATCGCTCTCGACCATCTCGCCCGGTGCGATGTCGTCGAGTTCTTCGAGCTGTACGTAATACGGCGTGAAATCGGGCTGCGTCGCGTCGAAAAGCTGCTCGAAGCTGTCGATCGACGAAATAGCTTTCCTGATAATCATCGATGCGATAGCGCGTCCGCATGACGCGCAGCAGATCGAAGGCGATGCGGTTGGGCTTCGGGTCTTCGAGGCAATAGATCGATTCGCCTTTCGAGGAGACGATACCCGAGCCGTAGATGCGGATGCCGTCGGGCGTAGCAATGAGCCCGAACTCCACCGTGTACCAATAGAGCCGTGCGAGATGCTCGAGGTTATGAAGCCGCAGCGCTTTGAGCCCGCCCTTGCCGTAGGCCTCCATGTAATCGGCGAAGACCGGATTCATCAGCATCGGCACATGACCGAAGATATCGTGGAAGATGTCGGGCTCTTGCAGATAGTCGAGCTGATCCTGGCGGCGGATGAAGCAGGTCGAGGGAAAGCGCCGATTGGCGAGATGATCGAAGAACACATCGTCCGGCGACGAGGCCGGGCACGGCGACGATGCGCCAGCGCGTCGCGCGCTCCAGTGCGTCGTTCAAGCGGCGGAAATCGGGAATGCCTTCGGCTTCGACGCCGAGCGCTTTCAGACCGTCGAGAAAAGGCCGGCAGGCGCGGCGCGCGAGGATCGCTTCCTGGCGATGGAACAGCGTGCGCCAGATCGCGTGCTGCTCGGCGGTGTAGGCGTTCCAGTCTTGCTCGATGCGAAGTCCTTCATCGCGGGAGCCCCGCCATGCGTTCCATCAGGACGCGGTCGAAAGCCTCGAGCCGCGCCGCGACCCGGCCGAAGATCGTATCGGCCGGGTAGTTGCCCGCGGCATCGGGCTTGCCGGCCGGCGTCCCCAATAACAACGCGGCCGCGTCCTCGACCGTTCCGACCGACCAGAGATGGAAGCGGCCGGCGGCGATCGCCTCCGCCACCTCGTCATGGAGCACGAGGCTGACGCGATTGGTCTCGGGCACGATCACGCCTTGCGTACCGGTGAGACCGCCGGGCTTGGCGGCGCAGACGCGGAAGAAGCCTTCGATCTTCCAATGCGCGCCGCCGATCGGCTGCGACATGCCTTCCTGATTGACCGAGCCGGTGATCGCGAGATCCTGGCGGATCGGCAGTTGCGCGAGATCGGAGAGCACGGCGATCAGCTCGGCCATCGAGGCGCTGTCGCCTTCGACGCCGCCATAGACCTGCTCGAAGGTGATCGAGCAGGTGAAGGACAGCGGCCGCGACTTGCGCGAATTTGCCGGCAAGAAAGCCTTCCAGCACCATCGCGCCCTTTTGCTGGATCGGCCCGCCCATGCCGATGAAGCGCTCGATGTTGATGATGCCGGTGCGGCCGGCATAGGCGCGCGCCGTGACGCGCACCGGCGTGCCGAAAGCATGATCGCCCGACCGAGTTGACGGTAAGCGCGTTGATCTGGCCGATCGCGCCGCCATCCGTGTCGATCAGCATCATGCCGTCGACGACATGCTTCAGCATGCTCTCTTCGATGCGCGCGTTGCGGCGGCCGCGCGCGTGATGCGCGGTGACGACGAGTCGCGGCATCGAGCGTGCGTTTGCCGTCGCGCCGCGCCAAGGTCGCGGCTTCGGCGACGAGATCCTCGATCAGTTCGACCTTTGCGGTGAGGCGATCGCGGCGCTCGGCCCAGCGCGACGCAATGCCGAGCAGCAGCGCGATCGCATCGCTGCTCGCGCCATCGAGCCCTTGCCGCGCGACGGCCTGGCTGATCGAGCCCGGCATAAAGACCGAGATTGCGCGCATCGGCCGGCGTGTCGCCGTCGATATCGGCGTTGATCTTGAAATAGGTGCGGAAATCGGAATCGCCTTGGAAGAAGGTCGCGTACCAGAAGGGCGTACCGACCACCACGACCTTCACATCAAGCGGAATCGGCCCCGGCTGCGGCGCGCCGGCGATCGGCGGACTTTGCGCGCGGCCGAGCTCTTCGATGCGGATCACGCGGTCGCGCAGCGCACCTTTGAGGAAAGCCCAGCTCTGCGGGATTGGCGGCGATCGCTTCGGCACGCAGCACCAAGCACGCCGCCATTGGCGCGATGCAGCGCGCCGGCGCGGATTTGCAGGAAATCGGTATGGAGCGAGCCCTGGACTCTGGCGATATTCGATCCAGCCGAAGAGATTCTCGTAGCTGGGATTGGCCTCGACGATCACCGGCGCATGAATCTCCTCGCTGTGATCGACGAAGAGATTGACGGTGTAGCGCCGCTCGGGGAATTCGCCCTCGGGCGCGCTGCCGGGTTGAAGCTGGAAGCGCTCCGGCGTGTCGGTGATGTCGACGCGCATCTCGGTGAGCCAGCGGCCGAGACCGGGAAAAGCCGCGAAGTCGCGCGAAAGCGCATCGAGCGAGGGGCTCGACCACCTCGGCGGCGATGCCGCGGTTGAGCTCTTGGATCTGCACCGTGAGCTGGCCGCGCGCAGTGACCGCGCGGAGCTGCACGCGCGTCAGCGCCGCCGCCATCTCGCGCTCGGTCGCCTGATCGAGCGATGGCGCCGGCGCGCGCCGGACGTTGCGCCGCCGGCGTCAGCCGCAAGCGCGCCATCCTGGCCCTGTACGAGTTGCAGCCCATGCGCTTGCGCCGCCTGGGCGAGATTCTCCATCTCGGCATTGACCGCGTGCTCGGCCTGCTCGCGCAGCGCCAGCAGCGCGCGCCTGATAGGCATCGCCGGTGAAGGAGGCGGCCAACGCCTCGCGCAGCTTCGGGATCAGCGCCGTCAGCGCGTCGCAGAACCGTCCGGCCCGTGCCGGCCGGCAACGACAGTGGCAGCGGCTGGTCGGGATGGCGGAAATTGTTGAGATAGATCCAATCGGCCGGCGTGGGACGCTTTTCCATCGCCGCGTCGAGATAAGCGAGCGTCGCGCTCATCCGCGCCGAGCGATCCTCGCCGACGACGAAGATATTGAAGCCGAGCGCGCCGACCGAGAGACCGAAATCGAGCGCTTCGCGCGCCCGCGCATGGCTTGTCAGGTCGAAGACGCCGGCGCCCATGACCGGCGTTGCCGTGAAGCGCGGAATGCCCACCGCGTCGGCCTGCAGCTTGTTCGTGCTCATGCTGTCCTCGCTCATTTCCCCGGCCAGGATAGGCCCGCGCCGCGACGATGGCGAGCGCGCGGCTTCCTTGCTGCGCCGAACCTCCGCCGATAAATTGGCCGGCGAGATCAAAAGAAGGAGAGGCGATCCATGCTGGCGGAGGATCGGCGCAATCGCTTGCGCGCGGCGATGAATGACGCCGGCATCGAAGCCCTGGTCGTCTACGGCAATTCCTGGCAGAGCGATTATCTGCGCTATGTCGCGGATTTCTCGTCGATCGAAGGCCATGGCATGGCGGTGGTGAACCCCAATGGCGACGGTCGAGCTGTTCGTCGACAGCGTCGCCGAAGCGGAGCGCGCCGAGGCCGAGACCAGCGGCATCAAAGTGAGCCTCGCGCCCGAGATCGTGCGCGAAGTCGCGGGCCGGCTGGAGCGCATCGCCAATCACCGCATCGCCGCCGCGCCGTTGGGCTTCATGCCGAAATACATCGCCGACAAGGCGCGCGGCTATAAGCTCGAAGACGGAACGAAGATCGTCGATCATCTGCTGATGGTGAAGACGCCGGCCGAGATCGACACGCTGCGCCAAGCGGCAAAGCTCGCCGATGACGGCTACGCCGTGTTCCGCCAGGCGGCGCGGCCGGGCCGCAAGCAATACGAGCTGATCGCCGATATCGAGGGCTTCTTCCGCAAGAATGGCTGCGCCGACAATTTCATGATCATGGGATCGGGCGGCAAGGACGTGTACGCGATGGCGCCGCCGTCCGATCGCGTGCATCAAGCCGGGCGACATGGTGACGACCGAGCTGACGCCCGCCGTGCATGGCTATTTCGCGCAGATCTGCCGCACCATGGTGCTGGGCAAGGCGAGCGACGCGCAGAAGCGCGCGCATGCGCTCTATCGCGAAGCGATGGAAGCCGGCATCGCCGCGGCGAAGCCGGGCGCGACCGCCGCCGATGTCGCGCGCGCCGAGAACGATGTCTTCCGCAAATACGGCTATGGCGATTACGCGACGAGCAAGTACACGCGCGTGCGCGGCCATGGGCTCGGGCTTTTCGTCGATACCAAGCCGCATATCCTCGAGGACGTCGACACGGTGCTGGAAGCCGGGATGGTGATGATCGTCCATCCCAACACCTATCATCCCGAGGTCGGCTACATGGTGCTGGGCGACAGCATCGCCATCACCCCCACCGGCGCCGAAGTGCTGACCGGCACGCCGCGCGAGATTTTCGAGGTCTGATTCAATGCGCCGCGGTTTCATTGGCTGGTCGAAAGCGGAATTGCCCGAAGCGGTCTTCGCCGGACGCGTGCAGCGGCTGCGCGACGCGATGGCGCCGCAAGGTCTCGACGCGCTGGTCGTCTACACCAACAACACGCGCACCGCCGGCGTCTCGTGGCTGACGGCTTTCGTGCCCTATTGGGCCGAAGGATTGTTGGTCGTGCCGAAGAGTCGACGATCCGCTGCTCACCATGGCTTTCTCCAACCGCATCGTCGGCTGGGGCAAGAATGTGAGCTGCGTCGCGAAGTTCGAAGGCGGCGGCCGGCCCGGCCAGGCCGCCGGCAAATATCTCGCCGAGCTCGGCGCGAAGAAAGTCGGCGTCGCCGATCTCGAAGGCCTGCGCGCCGCGGTGGCGCAAGACATGGCCGATGCCGTGCCCGCTGCCGAGATCACCGATGCGACGACGATCTTCGAGCGCGTGCGGCTGCAGCCCGACGCCGCCGAGATCGCCCTTGCCGCCAAAGCCGGCGCGATCGCGCAGCGCGCCTTGGCGCTGGCGACGCGGCCAGGAGAAGGTGCTGGGCGAGGCGGTGTCGGCGATCGATCACGCCGCGCGGCTTTGGGGCGCCGAAGAGGTCTATATGGCCGCCGCGCCCGATCTCGACCGCGCGACGCATTTCATCCGGCCGGAAGGCACGATCACGCCCGGCCAGCGCTTCGCCCTGCGCGCGACCGTCGCCTACAAGGGAAGCTGGGTCCGCATGACACGTTGCTTCGGCATCGCCGATGCCGCGCTCGACCGACGGCGCAGACCCAGTTCGCCGCCGCCGTCGCGCAGCTCCCGAGCCTCGACGGGTTCCGCGCTTTCCCGTCCTGGTCGATCGAGGGCTGCCGCCTGGCACAGCCGCTCGATGTCTTCGCCGCGCCCTCGATGACGAGCCCGCGGCCGATCCTGCCCGGCGCGCTGCTCACCGCGCAGGCGGTCATCGCGGTCGATGGCAACAAAATCCCGATCGCCGCACCGGTTCTGACGGGCGCCGGCGGATTCCCGGCGAGCCTCTTGGTCGCGCCCGTTTTTTCCTAGGAGGAAGTTGGAGGCGTGCTTTTCGAGCGCGCGGCGGTGCGGCGGCAATGTTTGATCTTGTTGAAGAACCGCTCGACGCGGTTGCGGAGTACGTAACGACGCCGCGTCGGTCCTGCACGGCGCTATTTCAGGCGGTGCAGCACAGCAATCGCACTTCCGCCGACCGAACTCGTCTGGTTGCTCCAGCGTAGCTCATCGCCGGTCAGCGTGAACGATCGTTTTTGCTCTGCGCCCTGGTCATTAGGATATGTGCTCGCCTCAATCCTGAGGATGAGTGTGTTATCGCTAACCGCGTAATTGCCAGAATAGCCAAGGCTGCCCTGAACCGTCGCCTTGTTCTCCTCGTCTGTTCCCTGGTCGCGCCGCTTGGAAGCGAACTTCGCGCGGTTCGGCCTCGAAATCAGCCAGTTGAAACGGCCGGCGCTGTCGAAGATGATCGAGCCCTGGGGGTTAGGCCCAAAGGGCTGTGCCTTGGTGCCGTCGGGCGCGGTGGTCTCGACCGCGACCCATTCCCATGCTCCGATGAGGCGCTTGTCGATTTGTGCGTACGCATCGCCACACATCGCCCCGACAACGGTCAATGCGATCCCAAGCATAACCAATGATCTTGCCATCGCGCCTTCCTCTCTATTGGCTGATCTTGCCCATTTACCGCCGGCAAATAATCAGCAATAAGGCGCTTTCACTCATGAATTAAATTCTCGAATGGTCACGTCCTCAAATGAAATGAGCGCCTTTAGCCGGGCCGCGGATCGCGGGAGCTTCGCTGCCGCCGCCGTCGATCTCGGCTTGTCGCCTTCAGCTGTTTCAAAGCTCATCACGCGACTAGAGACCCGGCTCGGCGTGCGTCTTTTTCAGCGGACAACCCGGCAACTCGCATTGACCGCTGAAGGCAAAATCTTTCTCGATCGCTCGAGAAGATTTCTCGCCGCGATTGAAGCCGCGGAGGCCGACGTTGCCTCGGGGCGTCGAGCGCCCCAGGGAAACTTACGGGTCCATACGTTTCCGAGTTTTGCTGTCGACCATCTGTCAAGCGCATTACCGGAATTTCTCGAGCGGTACCCCCGCATCACATTTGAGTTTCTAGTCACAAATCGCATGGTCGACCTTATTGATGATAATGTTGACATCGCGCTCTACGTGGGACCGCTCGGCGAGTCGCCTTACGTTGCGAGTAAGATCGTAGATTTAACGCAAGTCGTTTGCGCGAGTCCTGCCCATTTGGCCAAGCACGGCCGACCTTCTCACCCGCGCGATTTGGAGCACCATGCTTGCCTAACATTGAGTAATGTTCCGCATTCGAGAACTTGGTCCTTCAATGTTGCGGGAGAAATCGTCGACTTGGAGGTCGATGGTCCCCTGACAGCGGACAGCGCGCATATGCTGATGAAGCTCGCGGTGAGCGGCGCCGGCATTGTCCGCTTTGGCGATATCATCGTTGCTCGGGCAATCCGGTGACCTAGGCTTTACGCGGGTTTCCAGCCCATCGCGCGTGGCGATTTCTTGACAGTCGTGGGCAGCGCCCATAAAACCCCGCCGACACAAGGAGAGGCAATGGCATCGACCCGTAAGGCTGCTCTCGTCACGGGGGCAGCGAATGGTATTGGAGCGGCCGCGGCGATCGCCCTCGCGAAAGCGGGCTATGACGTCGCCATCAATTACAGCCGCAGCGACGATCAGGCGAAGTCGGTCGAGGCCGAGGCCAAGAAGGCCGGCGCCAAGACGATTCTGGTGAAAACCGACGTCTCCGACGATGCCGGCGTCCGCGCGATGCTGAAGACGGTCGGCGACACGTTCGGCCGGCTCGATGCCCTGGTCAACAATGCCGGCATCACCGCATTCGGCCCAGCCCAAGGATCTGGGAAGAGACCGGCGCTCGAGGAATGGGACCGCGTCTTCGCGGTCAATGTGCGCGGCATGTTCCAGGTGACGCGCGCCTGCGTGCCGCTGCTGAAAGAGGCGGCGCATCGCCTGCCATCGTCAACACGGCCAGCATCGTCGGCTTGCGCCCCGGCCCGCAGCCGCTGCCTATGCCGCGAGCAAGGCCGCCGTCGTCAGCCTGACCAAGACGCTGGCGCTCAATCTCGGCCCCGAGATCCGCGTCAACGCGGTCGCGCCGGGCTGGATGGAAGGCGACTGGATGAAGCGGATGCTGAAGGACCATTACGACGATCTGATGGGCCGCCGCGCCAAGGCGACGCCGCTTGAAGCGCTGCGTCACCGCCGACGACGTGGCCGAGACCATGCTGTCGCTGATCGAGAGCAACCGCTTCGTCACCGGCGAGATCGTCATCATCGACGGCGGCTTCGCCAGCTCGACCTGATATTGAAGGGAGCCGAAATGCTTGAAGGCGTTGTTCCGTTTCCGCCCGACTTCGCGGCGCGGTATCGCGGCCAAGGGCTATTGGGAAGACAAGTCGCTGCGCGACGAGTTCGCGGCGGTATTCGCAGAAATATCGGCCCGCGTGTCTGCGTCATCGATCGGCGACCGGCAGATCACCTATGCCGAGCTCGACCGCGCTGAGCGACCAATCTCGCGCTGAACCTGCTCGAGCTCGGCTTCAAGCCGCTCGACCGCGTCGTGCCGACGCTGCCGAACGTCGCCGAATTCGTCATCCTCTATTTCGCGCTGCAGAAGATCGGCTGCATTCCGATCGCGGCGCTGGCGACGCATCGCTACAACGAGGTCAGCCAGTTCGTGCGCCTGTCGCAGGCGCGTGGCCTGCGTCTATCCCGAGCGCCAGAGCGATTTCGAATTCGCGCCGATGGTGCGGCGCGTGCGCGAAGAGAGCCCGTGCTGCAAATTCGCCATCACGCTGGGCAAGCCCGCGGCCGACGAGCTGTCGCTGCAGGAGCTGATCGCGAAGCCGGCGACGCTGCCGATCGAGCGAGCTCGACAAGCTGAAGCTCGATCCGACCGATCCCTGCATCTTCCAGCTTTCGGGCGGCACCACCGGCATTCCGAAGCTGATCCCGCGCACCCACAACGACTACGCCTACAATTCCAAGCTGGCGTCGAAGGTGTGCGGCGTCACCGGCGATTCCGTGCTGCTGCTGATGCTGCCGATCGCGCACAACCTGCCGCTCGCCTGCCCGGGCATCCAGGGCTTCATGTTCAACGGCGGCAAGATCGTCCTGCAGCCAGACGACGCGGCCGGAAGAGATGTTCCCGCTCATCGCGAAGCACCGCGTCAGCGCATATCAAGGTGGTGCCGGCGCTGCTCATCCGCCTGATCAACAGCCCGGACGTGACGCAAGCTACGACACCTCGTCCGTGCGCTACATCCAGAGCGGCGGCCAGCGGCTGCAGCCGGAAGTGCGCATCAAGACGCAAGGAGCTGATCCCGACGACCTTCGTGCAGGAGAATTTCGGCATGTCGGAAGGCATGCTGATGTTCGCGCAGATCGACGATCCCGAGCCGGTGCGCCTCGAGACGGTCGGCTTCCCGATCTGCCCCGACGACGAGGTGCGGCTGCTCGACGACGAGGACAACATCGTCCCGTTCGGCGAGGTCGGCGAGTTCTGCGCCCGCGGCCCCTACACGCTGCGCGGCTATTACGGCGCGCCCGAGCACAATCACAAGGCCTTCACCTCGGACGGCTTCTATCGCTCCGGCGATCTGATGCGCCAGCATCCGTCCGGCACCTATATGGTCGAGGGCCGCAAGAAGGACCTGATCAACCGCGGCGGCGAGAAGATCAGCGCCGAGGAAATCGAGAATCTCGATCCTCTCGCATCCGGCGGTGCAGAATGTCGCCTGCATCGCCGTGCCCGATCCCGATATGGGCGAGCGCATGTGCGCCTGCGTCATCCTCGCAGCCGGGCAAGACGCTGACGCTGCAAGAGCTGGTCGACTTTCTCGCAGACCAAGGAGATCGCGAAATACAAGCTGCCCGAGCGGCTGGAGGTCATGGACGACTTCCCGCTGTCGAAATTCGGCAAGGTCTCGAAGAACGTCATGGTCGAGATGGTCTCGGCCAAGATCGCAGCAGAAATAGAGCGAGAGCGAACGCAGACGATGCGCAAGATCGATCTGCACTGCTATCCGAACACCGAGCCCTGGATCAAATGCCAGGGGCCCTATGTCGAGGCGCTCGCCAAATACTGGAACCGCAGCTGGACCTGGAAGCAGGAAGACGAGGTGGTCAAGGAATTCGAGACCGCCGGCGTCGAGGCCGTGCTGGTCGCGCTCGATCTCGAGACCACGACCAACACGCCGCCCTGCACCAACGAATATGTGAAGGCGATGCAGCAGCGGCATCCCGATCGCATCATCCAATGCTGGGCCGCGGTCGATCCGTTCAAGGGCGAGATCGCGATCCAGCAGGCGAAGAAGGCGATCACCGAGCTGAAATGCTCGGCTTCCACTTCCATCCGATCATGGAGCATTTCGCGGTCAACGACCGGCAGTTCTATCCGCTGTTCGAGACCATCAACGCGCTGAAAGCGCCGGTGATGATCGATGTCGGCACCACCGGCATGGGCGCCGGCATGCCGGGCGGCATGGGCGCGCGCATCCGCCACGCGCATCCGTCGTGCGATCGACGATCTCGCCGCCGATTTTCCCGACCTCAAGATCATCATGGCGCATCCCGGCTGGCCCTGGGTCGACGAGATGACGGCGGTCGCGCTGCACAAGGGCAATGTGTTCTGGGAGATGTCGGGCTGGGCGCCGAAATATTTCCCGGCGCAGCTCAAAGTCGATGCGCGCTCGCGGCTGCAGGACAAGATCATGTTCGGCAGCGACTATCCGAGCATCCCCTATGACCGCCTGATGAAGGAATGGGCGGAGCTCGGCTACACCGAAGCGGTGATGGAAAAGATCTTCCACGGCAACGCCGAGCGCATTCTCGGCCTCTAAAGAGACCGTCATCATCGACGCTTCAACGCCCGGCCTCGTGCCGGGCGTTTTGCTTTTGCGCAGCTCTCATTTTTCTTCGCTTCCCCGGCGAAAGCCGGGGTCCATTGCATCAATCACGCGGTTGACGGATGGACCCCGGCTTTCGCCGGGGAAGCGAATGAGAAATAGGCGTGACGACATCGCCGTGGGCAATCGTTTAGAATGCGCCCCAGAAACGATAACAGGGAGGCGCGTGCCATGAAATCAATTCGGCTGTCATTCTTGAGCATCGCGAGCGGCGTGCTCGCGCTTGGCGCGAGCCTCGCGCCGGCGCACGCACTCGACAAAGTCCATGTCGGCAACCCGTCCGACATCGCCTGGGCCTTCGTTCCGCCCTATGTCGGGATCGAGGCCGGCATCTTCAAAAAATACGATCTCGAGGTCGACGTCGCGAGCTTCGGCGGCGACCAGAAGATGCAGCAGGCGCTCAACGCCGGCAGCATCGATATCGGTCTCGGCGGCGGGCCGGCGATGGCCTTCGTCGTCAAAGGCGCGCCGGTGATGGCGGTCGCCGCGCTGTTCGGCCCGCCGAAGAATATCTCGATCGTCGTACCTTACGACTCGCCGATCAAATCCCCGCCGGAGCTCAAGGGCAAGCTGGTGAGCTCGAGCCCGGTCGGCTCGCTGACCGCGTGGCTGTTGCAGCGCGTCTCGCTCGATCGAAGGCTGGGGCACCGGACGGCATCAAGATCGCCGCGCTGGGCGGCTTCGAGCCCGGCGTTGCGGCGATGCGCACGAAGCAGATCGACGGCGATGATGTCGTCGGTCGAAGGCGGGCTGACCCTCGAGGAGAAAAAGATCGGGCGCAATCTCACCAGCATGGAGAAATACGCGCCGAAATTCGTGACCCATGTCGTCTTCGCGCGCCGCGACCTGGTCGCCAGCAACCCGAAACTGGTCGACCGTTTCCTCAAAGGGCTCTTCGCCACCATCGCCTATATGAAGACGCATAAGGCCGAGACCGTGAAAGTCTCGGTCGAGCAGATGCATGAGAGCCCGACGCGTCGCCGAAAAGACCTATGACGACGAGATCGGCACTTTCATCACCGACGGCACGTTCGACCCCGAAGGCAGTCGCGGTGCTCAAGCAATCCTTCCTCGATATGGGCATGCTGAAAGAGAAGCCGGCCGACAACCAGATGTACACGATCGCAATTCCTGCCGGTGAAGCCGTAGCGATCAGGCGCAGCCTGATCGCTACGGCCCGGCGCAGCGTAGCGGAAGCCGGGGCCCATTCATCAACCGCGCACCGGCGTCGTAGAAAATCGGCTATAGTCCCCCTCACCCTCCCCGAGGGGCGAGGGGCTCGACGCATCGGTGATAACCTCCCTCTCCCCTTGGGGAGAGGGTTCGGGTGAGGGGCCTTTCGCTAGGAGACCATCCATGGCCGCAAAGCTCGACCCCGTCACGCTCGAAGTCATCCGCAATGCGTTGCCGGCGATCTCGAACGAGATGGCCGCCGATCTGCAGCGCACCTCCTACAACATGATGATCTACGAGGTGCGCGATTTCTGCACCGCGCTGATCTCGACCGAGGGCGAGCTCATCAGCCAGAATGTCGGCGGCGTGTCGCATTTCGTCGCCGATCTCGGCGTCATCATCACCGACGGCATGAAGCGCTATGGCAGGGACGGGTTCCAGGACGGCGACGTGCTGATCATGAATCACCCCGCCGTCGCCGGGCAGCATCTCAACAACATCTGCATCTACGTGCCCTATTTCTTCAAGGGCGAGCTGTTGATGTTCTCGATGGTGCGCGCGCATTGGATCGATGTCGGCGGCATGAGCACCGGCTTCGGCGCCGGACGCGCGGCGCAGGATGCGTGGATGGAAGGGCTGCAATTCGATCAGCTCAAAATCTACGAGGGCGGCAAGCTCAACGAGATGCTGCATCGCTGCATCAAGGACAATATCCGCTTTCCGGAAAGCTCGCTTGGGCGATCTGCGCTCGCAGATCGCGGCGTGCAGGCTCGGCAATCGCCGCGCCGACGAGCTGTTCGAGCGCTATGGCCGCGACACGGTGATGGCGGCGATCCGCCAGGTCTTCGACGAGACCGAGCAGCGCTGCCGCAACGCGGTGAAGCAATTCGCCGACGGCGTCTACGAGGCCGAGATCTTCATCGACGACACCGGCGAGACCCCGCCGCAGCCGGTGAAGATCCACGCCAAGATCACCGTGAAGCAAGGCGCGATGACCATCGACCTGTCGGAATGCTCGAAAGAGCGGCCGCACGGGCCGAATTGCCGCTCGCTCGCCGGCGCGCGCATCGCTTACAAGGCGATCACCGCAGCCGATCGATCCGGTGAACGAAGGCTCGTTCCGCGCGCTCGACATCATCCTGCCCGAAGGCAATTTCATGATGGCGCGGCATCCGATCCCGATGCAGGGCTGGAGCCTGATGCTGCCGACGGTCGCCGACACGATCGTCGCGGCGCTCGCCCCGGCGATGAAAGACAAGGCGCCGGCGGGCATCACGCCGATCTCGGCGGCTCGGCTTTCTTCGGCGTCGATCCCAAGACCAAGCGCCGCTTCGTCTTGCAGAGCATCGATGGCGGCGGCTGGGGCGGCCGGCCGTATCGAGGATGGCGAGAGCGGCTCGGTCTCGATCTGCCAGGGCGATGTGCGCAACGGCGCGATCGAGGCGATCGAGCTGAAATGCCCGGTGATGATCGAGAAGCGCGGCTTCCGCCAGGATTCGGGCGGCGCCGGCAAATATCGCGGCGGGCTCGGCATCGAATTCCAGATCCGCAATTTCGTCGAAGGCCGCTGGAATCTCGGCAAGCCCTATCGCCAGGGCCTCGCCTCCTGGCCGCTCTGGGGCGGCGAGCCGGGCGCGACGGCGGATTCGCTGATCCGCCGGCCGGGCGAGAACGAGTTCCACGAGCTTTACGGCCATCGCTATCTCGTGCCGGCGGAGACGCAGGTGCTGGCGCGGCGCTCGGGCGGCGGCGGCTGGGGCGATCCGCTCGACCGCGAGACCGAGCTCGTGCGCTGGGATGTCGTCGAAGGCTATGTCTCGCGCCAGGCGGCGGCGGAGAAATACGGCGTCGTGCTGAAAGACGATCTGTCGATCGATGCGAAGGCGACCGAGACGCTGCGCGCGAAGCTGCGAGACGCAACAGCAAACGCAAGACCGCGCTGCCGACACCGGTTGATCGAGAGACGGCGTCACCGCTTTGCGCACCGATCTCACGGTCTTCGCGACGCGGCCGGCTGCAGCAGCGGAGTAGACGCGAGCAGCCACCTCCATCGTCATTGCGAGCGAAGACCGAAGCAATCCAGTCTCGGCCCACGCTGGATTGCTTCGTCGCTACGCTCCTCGCAATGACGATGAATGTTCTCAGCACGCGCTCGAATCGCAAATAGCCGACGATCTCGGCGCCGGGCTTGTCGCGGTCGCGCGGGTGATTGACGCCGTCGACCACCGGCACTTCGGCGAAGTCGAACGGGCTGACGCCTTTAAGGCACGCGGCGTTGATGCCGTAGTGGTTGGGGTTCGAGCGCCGGCGGTGATGCGTGTAGATGCCGCATTTCGAGCAGAAATAATGCTCGGCGCACGCGCGTGTTGAATTGATAGAGCGTCAGCGCATCTTCGCCCGCGAGCAAGGTGAAATCGGCGATCGGCACGCCGATGGCGATCGCGCCACGCATGCGACAGAAGGAGCAGTTGCAGCGCGTGCCTTTGAGCCCCTCGGGCAAGCGCACGCGGAACCGCACCGTGCCGCAATGGCAGGCGCCTTCCATCTCCACCGGCTCGGCCATGACGCGCCCCGCTTCTAGGCGCTCGCCGCCTGCTTCGCCGCGCTGCGCAGCTTGGCGGGTTGCCGCCTTTCATCACCGAGCCCGGCAGCGGATGGCCGACGACGTCCTCGGCGAGGTTGGCGCAATCGATCAGCTTGTCGAGATCGAGGCCGGTCTCGATGCCCATCTCCTGGCACATGAAGACGAGATCTTCGGTGCAGACATTGCCCGCCGCGCCCTTATGCCCGGCGAAGGGACAGCCGCCGAGACCGGCGACCGCGGCGTCGTACTTGGTCACGCCCATCTCGAGCCCGGCATAGGCATTGGCGATGCCCATGCCGCGCGTGTCGTGGAGATGAAGCACGATATCGAGATCGGGGAATTTTTCGCGCACCGCGGCGACGACGCGCTTGATCGAGCCCGGCGTCGCCCAGCCCATCGTGTCGGCGAGCGTCAGGCTGCTTGAACGTCACGCCATTCTCCTTGCCGATCCGGATGAGCGTCGCCGGCGATCTCGACAACGCGCTCGACCGGCACCTCGCCTTGATAATTGCAGCCGAAGGCGGCGCTGATCAGCGCCTTACCCATCTCGACATCGTGTTCTTTGTATTTGGCGATGGTGGTCGGCAGGGTGCGCCATCAGCTCGGCGATGGTCTTGTTCTGATTGCGCTTCAGAAACGCGTCCGAGGCCGAGAGGCTGATACCGCCTTCGATGGTCAGCTTCTTGGTGGCCATCGCGCGCTCGAAGCCCTTGTCGTTGAGCCACAGGCCGGTGAACTTCACCCCGGTCACCATTTTGATGCCTTCCACGACCTGCTCGGCATCGGCCGAGTTCGGCACGCGGCGCGGATCGACGAACGAGACGGTCTGGATGTGGTGGAGACCGGTGGTCGCCAGCGCGTTGATGAATTCGACTTTACGGTCGGTCGGGATGAATTCCTTTTCGATCTGAAAACCCTCGCGCGGGCCTTCTTCGCGAATGTCGACCGTTTTCGGCATGTCCGCCATGAGAGTTCCTCCTTGTTTGAGGCTCATCCTAGCGCGGCGTGGCGTCCTGCCAAGCGCATCGCTAGGATGGAAAAATGCCGTTCTTGCGCAACGCATGGTATGTCGCCGCCTGGCCGGAAGAGCTCGGCCGCACGCTCTTGGCGCGCCGCATCGCCGGCGAGCATCTCGTTTTTTTTCGCCAGGAGAGACGGCACGCCGGTCTGCCTGCAAGATCGCTGCCCGCATCGCTTCGCGCCGCTCAGCATGGGGACGCTGATCGGCGATCGCATCGAGTGCAAATATCATGGACTGCAATACGACAAGAGCGGGCGTTGCGTCCTCAACCCGCATGCGCCCGGCACCGTGCCGCCGAAGATGGCGACGCCGGCCTATCCGCTGGCATTGAGCGGCACGGCTCTGGTCTGGATCTGGATGGGCGATCCGGCGCGCGCCAAGCCCGAGACGATCCCCGATCTTGCCTATCTGCGCGACGAGGCGAATTTCCGTACCGTGCGCAATTATTTCAACCTGCCCTACGGCACGGCGCTGATGTTCGACAATCTGATGGATTTGTCGCATGCCGATTTCCTGCATAAAGGCCTGATCTCGGAAGGCATGGGCGAGAAGACGCGCGCCACCATGACCACCACCGATGAAGGCGATTGCGTGCGCGTGCGCTGGATGCTCCGCGATGCGCTGCCGTCACCGACCTTTGCCAAAGTGTGGAAATTCGGCGCGCTGACCGATCACTACCGCGAGACGCATTTCACCCCGCCCGGCATTCTGCGCGTCGATCTCGCCGCGGTCGATGCAGGACGGCGGCAGAATGAAGGCGTGCGCCTCATCGTCACGCATTGCGTGACGCCCGAGACCGAGACATCGCTGCACGAATTCACGCTGCGCAGCCGTAATTTCGCGCTGACCGATCCGACAGTCGATGCGCATTTCATCGAGCAGCAGCGCAAGGTCATCCTCGATGAGGATGGCTGGATGCTGAGCGCGATCCAACAGCGCATGAACGAGCCGGGCTTCGCCGATGAGCCGGTGCTGTTCAATGTCGACACCGGCGCCGTCAAAGTGCGGCGCGTGATGGAGCGGCTGATCGCCGCCGAGTCCGGTTAGGGCATCGGCAGCAGCGGCTTCTGTCCCGGCGGAAGCTGCATATCGAAAACCGTCAGCAGCGCGGCCGTGCCGGAATAATTCCCCATCAGCGAGACCAGGTTGATGAGACGCTCCGGGCCGAATTGCTTGACCGCACGCGCATAGGTCGCGGCGCTCACCTTCTTGTTGCGATAGATCTCGCGCCCGAGCTGGATGATCACGGCGTCGGCATCGGGTACGCCGCGGAGGCTCTTGCGATGCTTCACGACGTCGATGGTCGCGGGCGGCACGCCTTCCTTCAACGCGACGCTTTCATGCGCCGCCCATTCGAACTGGCTGTTGAATTCGCGCGCCGTGACGAGGATCGCCAGCTCGCGCACGTGGCCGTCGAAACCGGTCTCGGGACTGCGCAGATAGCGATTGAGCGCGCTGTTGAGCTCGGACACTTTCGGGCTGTAGAGCATGATGCCGCCCGGCCCGCGCAGGCCGGCGAGCGAGCCGCCATTCGGCGAATTGAGCTGGTCGTAGGTTTTCTGCCCGGTGGGATCGAGGCTGTCGCGCTTGACCAGCGGCAGGCGATTACCGGAATCGGCATGGATGTCGCCCGGTTTATTCTGCGCGGCGGCCGGTACGGCCAGCGTCATAATCACCGCGGCGATCGCGGCGCGCGTTCCCAATCCCTTCATCGCTTCCCCCTTTTAGCCTCGATCAGTCGCGGCCGTAGAAGCTCTTCTCGGTCGCGATCGCGTTCATCGGAATGTCGTGCGGCAGCGGATGGATCGTCGGCAGATGGCCGAGCTCGAAGCCGACGCCGAGACAGAACGGCCGCGGTTCGATGGCTGCGAGCGTGCGGTCGTAAAACCCGCCGCCATAGCCGAGGCGATAGCCATCATCGTCGAAGCCGACCAGCGGCACGATCAGCATCTTCGGCCGAACGGCCTCGCCTTCGGCCGGATAGGGAATGTCATAGACTCCGGATGCGAGCTTGGTCTCGCGTGTCCAAGGGCGGAATTCGAGCGGCCGGCCTTTGCCCAGCACCACCGGCAGCGCGACGGTGAAACCCTGCGCGATCAATCCATCGAGAACCGGCAGCACATGGAATTCGCGCCGGAACGGCCAATAGGCACCGACGAGACACGGCTCGACCTCGTCGAAGCAAGTATCGATGCGCCGCGCGATCGCGGCATCCGCGTCGGCATGGGCCGCCTGCGGCATCGCCATGCGCGCCGCGATCAGCTCATCGCGCTTGCCGCGCCGCCAGGCAAGAATTTCGGCGCGTTCCATCGCCTTCACGAGACAGGCCGATGATCTGTCCGGCCTCGTTGACGAACATCGCCTCGGCCGAGGGCACGCGCGGCAGGCCGGGCATGGTCATGATGTCGCCGCAGATCGCCACCACGAATTCGGCGCCGGCCGACAAGCGCACTTCGCGGATCGGCAGCTCGAAGCCCGACGGCGCGCCGTACAGATCGCCATTGGCCGAGAAGCTGTATTGCGTCTTCGCCATGCAGATCGGCAGATTGCCGAAGCCCTGCTTCTCGAATTCGGCGAGCCGGTCGGTGATCGCTTTCGGCGCGGCGACGTCGCCGGCGCGATAGATCTCTTTCGCGATCGTCTTGATCTTGTCGAGCAGCTTCATGTCGTCGGGATAGAGCGGCTTGTACGCCGCCTTGCCGCTGTCGACGACTTCGGCCACCGCCTTCGCCAACGCTTCGGCGCCTTTGCCGCCATCGGCGAAATGAGTGCAGACCAGCGCCGTCACGCCGTCGGCCTTGCAGCCATCGACGATCGCCTGCAGCTCGGCATCGGTGTCGGTCGGGAAGCGGTTGATGCAGACCACCGCCGGCACGCCGAATTTCTTGATGTTCTCGAGATGGCGCTTCAAGATTGACGAGACCCTTTGTCACCGCCTCGACATTCTCGGTGCCGAGATTGGCACGCGCGACGCCGCCATGGAATTTGAGCGCGCGCGCCGTTGCGACGACCACCGCGGCGATGGGCTACAGCCCGGCCTTGCGGCATTTGATGTCGAAGAATTTCTCGGCGCCCAGATCGGCGCCGAAGCCGGCCTCGGTCACGACGTAATCGACGAGCTTCAGCGCCGAGCTTGGTCGCCGTCACCGAGTTGCAGCCATGAGCGATGTTGGCGAACGGGCCGCCATGGATGAAGGCCGGGATTGTTCTCCAGCGTCTGCACGAGATTCGGCTTGATCGCGTCCTTCAGCACCGCGGTCATCGCGCCCTCGGCTTTGAGCTGGCTGCGCCCGCACCGGCTGCCGGTCGCGCGTCTGAGCCGACGATGATATTGCCGATGCGGCGGCGCAGATCCTCGATCGAGGTCGAGAGGCAGAGGATCGCCATGATCTCCGACGCGACGGTGATGTCGAATCCGTCCTCGCGCGGGAAGCCGTTGGCGACGCCGCCAAGCGAAGACGACGATCGAGCGCAGCGCGCGGTCGTTCATATCCAGGCAGCGCCGCCAGGTGATGCGGCGCGGATCGATGCCGAGCTCGTTGCCCCAATAGACGTGGTTGTCGATCATCGCCGCGAGCAGGTTGTTGGCGATGCCGATGGCGTGGAAGTCGCCGGTGAAATGCAGATTGATGTCGTCCATCGGCACGACCTGGCTGTAGCCGCCGCCGGCGGCGCCGCCTTTCATGCCGAAGCAGGGCCCGAGACTTGGCTCGCGCAGGCAGATCATCGCCTTCTTGCCGATGCGGTTGAGCGCGTCGCCGAGGCCGACGGTGGTCGTGGTCTTGCCCTCGCCCGCCGGCGTCGGATTGATCGCGGTGACGAGGATCAGCTTGCCGTCCGGCTTGTCGGCGAGCGCATCCTTGACGAAATCCATGCCGATCTTGGCCTTGTGATGGCCGTAGGGCTCGACCTGCTCGGCGGGAATGCCCAGTCGCTCGCGCGCGATATCGATGATCGGCCGCAACTTGGCGGCCTGCGCAATTTCCCAATCGGTCTTGGGCTTTCCGGAACTATCGGCCATGGTTTTGCACCTGTTTTCTGGCTTGAAATGCCTCGGAAAGCATCGAAGGAGGGCGGCGCGTCATCGTCAACCATAAATCCGCCCAAGATAGCCGTGGGCGGATAAGTGGGCCAATTTGCCGCGCCGCTTCGCATCGTCGCCGCGTCGAGCAGGCTGCTCGCAACAAGCCTCATTTATTGACGCGTTTCGCACCCTCTTTGATCAGGTCCAGCGCGTCATATTGATGCGCATCGAGATCTGCCTTGATGAGACCGAGTTCGCGCTGGGTATGGATATTGCGCGACACCGCATCGATATCGGTGACGCCGTTGGGGTCGCGATAATTATCGGTCTTGGTGAAGAGCCAGTCCTGCATCGTCGCCGCCGGCACTTTCGTGAAGTCGGCCACGTATTTCACCGCGGCATCGTGATTCTTCGGATCGAGGTACCAGTGGATCGAGCGCACGTAATCCTCGAGGAAATCGACCATCGCGGCGCGATTCTTGTCGAGGAAGTCCTTATGCGCGACCCAGAAGGACAGCGCGACATGCCCCATCGCATCGGAGGTGGTGAAGAGCGTGCGCGTGATCGCGGCTTGCGCGGGATTGCGCGACCAGGGCAGGGTCGACGGGATGAGATCGGCCTTACGTTCCTCCAATACCGATTTCATATTGGGGAAATTGATTTCGATGACGCTGAAATCGCGCTTGTCGATCATGCCGTGCTTCAGCATCTCGGCCTTCATGATCATGTCGAGGCCGCCACCGATGCCGTTGGTGACCAGCACTTTGCCCTTCAAATCCTCGACCTTCTTGATCGGCCCGTCCTTGAGCACCGCGAAATCGGCGGTGCCGTAGCCCTCGACGCCCCATTGAATCTCATCGCCGATGATGCGGAGATCGTTCATCCCTGCATTCTCGACCGCGAGGCTGAAGGACGAGAAGCCGAGTGCCGCGATATCGATCTGGCCGCTTTGCAGCGCGGTGATCTGCAGCGGCGAGCCTTGGAAATGCGTGTCCTCGACCGTGTAGGACTTGCCCTTGTGCTGGGCGATGCCGTCGGTCGGGAAGAGGATTGGAACGAGCGAGGCGGGTGCCGCGACCCATCCCATCCGGATCTTCAGCGGATCGGCCTGCGCCGTCGCGGCATGAAGCGCAATGGCCGCAAACGCAGCGGCGGCGATCGAATGAACGCGCATCGGTATCTCCTCCCGTCAAATGTTCTCTCCAAAAACCCTAACACAGCAGTTTGCCGGAAACCGCCATGAAACCGAAATTCCGGCAGGAGGGGCTTGACTTCTCTACAGAAAGATATATCTTACGATATGTTGATAGCTACATCGAGAGAGTATTATATGCATCATCACTTTGGAAAAGCAGGAAAATTCGGCCACCGACATATGCGCGAGCATCGCCGCAGCCGGCACGGTTTCGGGCCCTTCGCGGCGGGTTTCGCCGATGGGACCGGAATGGGCGGCGGCGGGTTTCGCACTGGCCGCAAGCTCGGCGCCGCCGATTTGCAGCTCGTCATCCTGGCGCTGCTGAAGGAAAAAGCGCGCCACGGCTACGAGATCATCAAGGCGCTGGAAGATCGCTCGGGCGGCTTCTACGTGCCGAGCCCCGGCATGGTCTATCCCGCCCTCACCTTCCTCGAAGAGACCGGAGCCGCGGTCGTGTTCGAGAGCGAGGGATCGAAGAAACTTTATCGCATCACGCCCGAGGGCGAGGCGCAGCTGAAGCGCGACGAGACCATCGCCGATGCGATCCTGACCCAGCTCGAGCGCATGGGCCGCAAGATGGATCGCGTGCGCGAAGTCTTCGCCGCCGAGGCCGAGGACGAGGACATGGGGCAGGATATGCGTACCGCCCGGCGCGATCTGCGCGCGGTGCTGCGCGACCGGCGGCGCTCATCGCCCGAAGAGCAGCAGCGCATCGCGGCGATCCTCAAACGCGCGGCGGACGAAATCCGGAGCAAGTAACGTGCCGCCGCGCAAGCCGAGTCCCGCGCGCGCCATCGCCCATGTGCGGCGTATCTTCAAGGCGTTCGAGACCGGCGACGTCAGCGACGCGGCGGATTACCTGCATCCCGACTATCTCAATCGCGAATCCGACGACCGCACCAATGCGCGAGGGCCGGGCGAGCTGGCACACAGCGTCGCCTGGCTGCGCGGCGCCTTCTCCGATCTGAAATTCGAGGAGCAGGATGTCGTCGCTGCCGGCGACAAGGTCGCTATGCGCGTGGTCATGAGCGGTTGCCACACCGGCGACTTCATCGGCCACGCCGCGACCGGGCGGCGCTTTGCCGTCGAGCAGGTGCATCTCTTCACGCTATGGAACGGCAGGATCCTGACGCATCACGCGGTGCGCGATGACCTCGCCATGCATCGCCAGCTTGGCCTGGTCGACCCGAAAGGTTGACCGGCCTTGCCTTTCTCTCTTACAGATTTGTGCGAAAAATTCGATTTGGGGCGGCACAATCCTTGTGCCACCCTGAGTACGTAAGAACACAAGTCCCGAGGGAGATCGTCGATGAAGAAATTATTGCTGGCGGCAACCGCGCTTGTCGCCGTCTCCGTTCTTGGCGGATGGCCGATCGGCAGCGCGCAAGCCGCGGTGAAAGTACAAACCGTCGATTACAAACAGGGCGACAGCACGCTCGAAGGCTGGCTCGTCTATGACGATGCCAAGCAGGGCAAACGGCCGGGTGTGGTCGTATTCCCGGCCTGGAACGGCCCCGACGAGGACGCCAAAGGCCGCGCGCAGATGCTGGCGAAGCTCGGCTATGTCGCCTTCGTCGCCGATGTCTACGGCAAGGGCGTGCGGCCGGCGGACAACAAAGGCGCCATGGCCGAGGCCACCAAATATATGAAAGACCGCGCGCTGCTGCGCGACCGCGCCAAGGCGGCGTTCGACGCGCTGCGCAAGAACGCGATGGTCAATCCGAGCAAGATCGCGGCCATCGGCTATTGCTTCGGCGGCGCCGGCGCGCTGGATCTTGCGCGCAGCGGCGCGCCGATCGTCGACACGGTGGCCTTCCATGGCGACATCGCATCACCGACCCCGCAGGACGACAACAACATCAAAGGCCGGGTGCTGGTGCTGCACGGGGCGGCCGATCCGATCGTCGGCCAGAAGGACCAGGACGCGTTCCGCAGGGAAATGACCGACGCGCATGTGAACTGGGAAATGGTCCTCTACGGCGGCGCGGTCCACTCCTTCACGCAGAAAGGCGCCGGCAACGACCCGTCGAAAGGCGCCGCCTACAACGCCTATGCCGACAAGCAATCCTGGGCGGAGATGACGCGGCTGTTTCGCGAAACGCTGTAACGCCACACTTGGAGACCGGAGCGGCGCGCGGCCTCGAGCAGCGCGCCGCTTGCTTTATTCGGCGGCGGTCGATCTCGCCTCGGGCCGCCAGCGCAGCACCGGTTTGCGGGCGGCGCCGACTTCGTCGAGACGGCGGCGCGGCGCGCGCTGCGGCGCCGATTGGAAGAACTCGGTATCGTGCCTCGCCGCCCGCGCCGCGAGCTCGCGCATCGCCGCGATGAAGCGGTCGAGCAATTCCTTGCTCTCGTTCTCCGTCGGCTCGACCAGCAGCGCGCCGTGGACGATGAGCGGGAAATACATCGTCATCGGGTGATAGCCTTCATCGATGAGCGCCTTGGCGAAATCGAGCGTGGTCACGCCGGTCTCGCCGAGGAAGCGGTCGTCGAACAGCACCTCATGCATCGCGCCGCCGGCGAAGGACGGCGTCAGCACATCCTTGAGGCTGGCGAGCAGGTAATTGGCGTTGAGCACGGCATCGCCCGAGAGCCGCGCGAGGCCGTCGCCGCCGTGACTCATCAAAAAGGCTAATGCGCGTATGAACATTCCCATCTGGCCGTGGAAGGTCTTGATGCGGCCGAGAGACTGCGCCGCATCGCCGGCGCGTTCTTCGAGCAGCGCGAAGCCTCGATCATCATGCACGACCCATGGGAGCGGCGCATAGGGCGCAAGGCTCGCCGCCAGCGCGACCGGACCGCTGCCCGGCCCGCCGCCGCCATGCGGCGTCGAGAAGGTCTTGTGCAAATTCATGTGCATGCAATCGATGCCGAGCCTGCCCGGCTGCACGCGGCCCAAGAGCGCATTGAGATTGGCGCCATCGAGATAGAAGAACGCGCCGGCGCCATGCACCGCCTCGGCGATCGCCAAGGATTCGTCCTCGAACAAGCCGCAGGTGTTCGGATTGGTCAGCATGATCGCCGCGACATCGGGGGCGAGCTTCGCCTTGAGCGCGGCGAGATCGACGCGGCCGCGCTCATCCGCCGGGATCGGATCGACCGCGTAGCCGCACGCCGCCGCGGTCGCGGGATTGGTGCCATGCGCCAATTCGGGCACCAGGACGCGGCTGCGCTTGTCGCCGCGCGCTTCGAGCGCGGCGCGGATGCACATCATGCCGCAAATCTCGCCATGCGCGCCCGCCGCCGGCGAAAGCGCGATCGCCGGCATGCCGGCGATCGTCTTGAGCCAGGTCGCGAGCCGATCCATCAGCGCGAGCGCGCCTTGCACCGTCGCGATCGGCTGCAACGGATGGAGCGCGGCGAAGCCCGGCAGCCGCGCCACCTTCTCATTGAGGCGCGGATTGTATTTCATCGTGCAGGAGCCGAGCGGATAGATGCCGGTGTCGATCGAATAATTCTTTTGCGAGAGCCGCGTGTAATGGCGGACGATCTGCGGCTCGCTCAGTCCCGGCAGGCCGATCTTGCCCTGACGCCGCAAGCCGCCGAGCCGATCCACAGCTTTCGGCGGCTCGGGCAAGTCGACGCCGCTGCGCGCCGAAGCGCCGTCGTGATAAGCGCCTTCGGCTTCGAAGAGCAGCGGCTCTTCGTCATGGACTTCGCGGCCGCCGCCCGCGGCCGGCGTGAAGCCCGAGACCGCTTTGCTCCAGCTCTTGTCCGAGGGGGCGCTCATGTCAGCGCCTCGCGCAACGCCGCATCGAGCGCCGCCATATCCGGCTCGGTCGTGAGTTCGGTCGCGGCGACGAGCAGATCGTTGGTCCGCTCCGGCATCAACCGGCTCACCGGCACGCCGGCGAGGATGCCGCGCGCTGCGAGCGCATCGACGAGCGGCGCGGCCGGGCGCGGCAGGCGCAGCGTGAATTCGTTGAAGAAGCGCGGCGTCAGGAGACTCACGCCCGGCAGCCTCTCCAACCGTTCCGCGAGCTGCACCGCCTTGGCGTGGTTGAGCCCGGCGAGGCGCGTGAAGCCGAGCCTCGCCGAGCAGCGCGAGATGGATCGAGAAAGCGAGCGCACAGAGACCGGAGTTCGTGCAGATGTTGCTCGTCGCCTTCTCGCGCCGGATATGCTGCTCGCGCGCCGACAGCGTCAGCACGAAACCGCGCAAACCATCGGTATCGACGGTCTGGCCGGTCAGCCGCCCCGGCATCTGGCGCATGAATTTCTCGCGCGTCGCGAAAAGCCCGAGATAGGGCCCGCCATATTCGAGCGCATTGCCGAGCGATTGGCCTTCGGCGACGACGATATCCGCGCCCATCGCGCCGGGCGGCTTGATGAGGCCAAGCGACACCACCTCGGTGACCGCGATGACCAGCAGCGCGCCGGCGCGATGGCAGGCATCGGCCAGCGCCGCGTAATCGCGCACATCGCCGAAGAAGCCCGGGCTTTGCACCACGACGCAGGAGGTCGCCTTGTCGATCGCCGCGGCGAGCGCGTCGATCTCCGGTGTCGCGCTCGTCGCGAAGCCGTTGAAGCGGCCGTAGGTCTCGATCACGGCGCGATAATGCGGATGAAGATCGCCGGCGAGCACAGCCTTATGCCGGCGCGTCACGCGATTGGCCATCATCACCGCTTCGGCAGCGGCGGTCGCGCCGTCATACATCGAGGCATTCGCCACCTCCATATCGGTGATGAGCGCGACCTGCGTCTGGAATTCGAAGAGGGCTTGCAGCGTGCCCTGCGCGATCTCCGGCTGATACGGCGTGTAGGAAGTCAGGAACTCGCCGCGCTGCACGAGGTAGTCGACGGCTGCCGGCACATGATGGCGATAAGCACCGGCACCCAAGAAGCTCGGCACCGAGTCCGCGGCTGTGTTCTTGGCAGCCAGCGCCGCCAGCTCGCGCTCGATCTCGATCTCGCCCATGCCTTTCGGCAGATCGAGCGGCGCTGCGAGGCGGAGGGAAGCGGGTATGTCGTCGAAAAGATCGTCGACGCTTTTGGCGCCGATCACGCCGAGCATCGCGCGGCGATCTTCCTCCGTCAGCGGCAGGTAGCGCATTAGTGCTGGTCCTGCTCCGCCGCGAAAGCCTTGTATGCCGCTTCGTCCATGAGATCGCCGAGTTCTTTCGCGTCGGCGAGCTTGATCTTGTAGAACCAGCCCTCGCCCATCGCGTCGGAATTGACGCGTGCCGGATCGTCGGCGAGGCCGGTGTTCACCGCCGTCACCTCGCCCGACGCCGGCGCATAGACCTCGCTCGCGGCTTTAACCAATTCGACGACCCCCGCCTCCTTGCCCTTCTCGATCTTGCGGCCGACCTCCGGCAATTCGACGAAGACGATGTCGCCGAGCTGATTTTGCGCGAAATCGGTGATGCCGACCGTCGCCTCATCGCCGTCGACGCGAATCCACTCGTGATCTTTGGTGTAGCGAACGTTGCTCATCGGTTGCTCTCAGCGGGATGCGGTGTGATAGCGATGGGGGACGAAAGGCAGGGCGGCGATCTGCGCGGAGCGCTCGGCGCCGCGCACCGGGAGGCGCAGCGCGGTGCCGGGCCGGGCGAGCGCCGTCGGGACATAGCCCATGGCGATCGCGCCTTCGAGCGAGGGCGAGAAACCGCCGCTGGTGATCAGGCCGATCTCTTTGCCGGCGGCATCGACGATCGGCGTGTGGCCGCGCGCGATCTGCCGGCCTTCCGGCTTGATGCCGACGCGGCGCCGCGCCGGACCTTGCGCCAACTCGCGCTGGATGATCGCGGCGCCCGGGAAGCCGCCTTTCTCGCGTCGGCGTTTCTGGATCGTCCAGGCGAGATCGGCCTCGATCGGCGTCGTGCTCTCGTCGATATCATTGCCGTAGAGGCAAAGACCGGCTTCGAGGCGCAGCGTGTCGCGCGCGCCGAGCCCGGCCGGGGCGACCTCGGGCTCGGCGAGCAGGCGCCGCGCGAGCTTTTCGGCCTGCGCACCCGGCACCGAGATCTCATAGCCGTCCTCGCCGGTATAGCCCGAACGCGTGACGAAACAGGCGATGCCGTCGATCTCGCAGGGCGCCATCGACATGAACGCCATCGCCTCGACGCCGCGCGCGAGCCGCGCCAACACCGCGGCCGCCGCCGGACCTTGCAACGCGATGAGCGCGCGTTCGTCGAGATAGGTCACGGCGCCGTCGCCGAGCGCGGCCCGCAGATGCGCGAGATCATCGGCTTTGCGCGTGGCGTTGACGACGAGGCGCAGCACCTCGCCGTCTTTCGCCGCCATCAGATCGTCGATGATGCCGCCGCGATCGTTGGTGAAGATGGTGTAGCGCACGCGGCCGGAACGCAGGCCGATAATATCGGCGGGCACGAGCCGCTCGAATTTGGCGGCGATATCGGCGCCGGCGAGCACGACCTGCCCCATATGCGAGACGTCGAAGAGCGAGGCCTTGGCGCGGGTATGAAGGTGCTCGGCGATGATGCCCGCCGGATATTGCACGGGCATGTCGTAACCGGCGAAAGCCGTGAGCTTCGCGCCGAGGCTCTGATGCAACGCATAAAGCGGGGTGCGCGCGAGCTTTTCTTCCGCCATCGGATCGCGAGGGCCTTGCAGCGTTTCGAGATCGAACCGACCCTAACATTGCGCGGCGGCCCTGACCAGACCACATCGTTTCGATTACAAAACAACGCGCGATGACACCGGATCAGAGATGGTCCGCTTCGATATCGACGAGCGAATGCCCGACCGCTTCGGCGCCGTCTTCGAGCTCGTCCGCGAAACTCGGATTGCCCATGAGATAACCCGTCGGATCGCGCCGATGGCGCTCGGTCGCGAGCCGCTGCGCCTCCGCCCATTCCTCGCGCGAGAAATCGCCGCGGCCGATCCACATCAGCGCGATGACATCGATCGCCTCGTCCTCGTTGAGCCCGCGAAACGCATCGCGCAACTCCATCTCGACCGCGTTTTCAGGAATATCATCGAGCACGCCGACGTCCCTGTCGTCGGCGGGATTCGAACCCGGATCAGGGTCGACCGGCTCGACCTCGGCATCGAATTCGCGCGCCTTGAGAATGAGGAAAGCGAGCTTCTCGTCCGAGATATTGAGCTCCAGCGGCTCCGGGCTTTCGTCGATGGTCGGCATGGGATTCTCCTGGCGAGGCTTTGGCCTCGCCTCAAGAACGCCGCCCGGGGATCGATGTTCCGCCGGCGGATCGAGGGGACTACCGGATCGCAACCAGGGCCAGCCCGTTGACGCCGCTTTCGGCCAGAGCGAGGCCGTGCCCGTCCTTGGTCGGCATCATATTGCGTACTACGCCGCCGCCTGAGGGGATGATCCAGGTCTGGAATTTCTGTGTTCTCGGATCGAAGCGGACCAGTGTGTTCGGCTTCACGCCGGATTCGCTGTACCAGATCACACCATGCAACGCGGTGATGCCGTAGGGCTGCGATTTCGGCCCTCCGGGTGAAGCCCATTCTTGCACCTCACCGCTCTTCGGATCGAGCCGACCGAGATAACCGCGCCGATAGTCGCCGTACCAGATGATATCGTCCGGGGTGATGGCAATGCGCCGCGGCCGGGCTTCGTCATGCGGCAGGACATATTCGGTGATCTTCATCGTCGCCGGATCGATGCTGCCGATCTTGTTGGTACCGAATTCATCGAAGAATGGCACGCCCTTCGAATTGATTACCATGCCGTAAGGCTGCGCCCTGGGCGTGAGAGGCTGTGCCAGCTTGATCGCGTCTGTCTTCGGATCGAGCCGGCCGACGAAATTGCCGCTTTGCACGGTGAACCACAGGATACCGTTCTTATCGAAAAGCGGCGTGTGCGGATCGCGCGCCGCGGGATCGGGCATCTTGTGTTGCGTCACTTGCCCGGTCTTGGGATCGAGCTTGCCGATATAGCCGTGGAAATTTGCCGCAAACCAGATATTGCCGGCGGCATCGTAGGTGAGACCATGCGGCCCGCTTTGCGGCGGCAACGGATATTCCCTGATCTTGCCGGTCTTGGGATCGAGATGGCCCAAGACATTCGCCATCTGGCCCGTGTACCACATCGTGTCGTCGGGCATCGCCAGCGGATCATGCGGCCGCGAGCCCGGCGTCGGCACCGTCCATTCCTTGAAGCTGACCTTGACCGGGCCGGCGATCACATCGGGCTTCGGCGCCGGCTTTTCCGGGAAGTTCTTGGTGAGATAGGCCGTCACGATCGGCATCTGGTCCGGCGTCAGCGGCGCGCCGACATTGCGCATCATCGCAATCACCGTTTTCCACTCTTCCGGCGAATAGCCCGAATTGGTGAAGCGGCCGAGCGAATGGCAGCCGGAGCAAATCTGCTGCACGATCTCCTTGCCCGGCCCGTCGGGCAGTTGCGGCGGCTGCTGGGCCTGTTGCGCGTACACGGGCAGAGCGGCCGTTGCGACGGCGAGAGCGACTAGAAGCGACTTCATGCGCGCCTCCATATTTCCCTCTCCGCGCTTGCGGGGAGAGGGAGGGGCCCAAATCGCGTCAGCGATTGGGTAGGGTGAGGTGTGTATCAAAACACACCCACCTCACCCTACCCTCTCCGCCCTCAAGGGCGGAGCGGGAATTTTCAGCTGCCGGCGCTCAGCGCTTCTTTGCCGCGATCGCTTTCGCCGATTCGGCGAGGAAATCCGACAGCCGCCTGCGCAAAGCCGCCGCCTGCTCCGGCGTCCAATCGCGGAAGCCGCGGCCGTTCTTCATGCCGAGCTCGCCCTTCGCGACCTTTTCGACAAGATAGGGATGCGGGCCGGGCGTGCGATCGAGATCGGCGATCAAGGTCTTGTGGATATCCAGTGTCAAGTTCGAGTCCGACCAGGTCGGACTGTTCCAGGGGTCCGCACACCGCCATGCGCGCGCCAAAACCTTCCTTCACCACCGTGTCGAGCGTCTCCGCGTCGCAGACACCAGCGGCAACGAGCGCGATCGCCTCGCGCTTCAACGCATGCTGCAGCCGGTTGCCGATGAAGCCGGGGATGTCGCGTCGCACATGCACCGGCGCTTTGCCGACGGATTTCAGCAGCGCGATCGTCTTCTCAACGGTGGCGAGCGAGGTCCCTTCGGCCTGCACCACTTCGACCAGCGGCACGAGATGCGGCGGGTTCCAGTAATGCGTGCCGACGACGCGCGCCTTGTCGGCGACTTCGGCGCCGACCTGACCGATCGGAATCGCCGAGGTGTTCGTGCAGAGGATCGCGGTCGGCTTCGGTGCCTGTCGCCGAGATTTTTGAAGATCGCGCGCTTGACCTCGAGCTTCTCCGGTCCCGCCTCGAAGACGAAATCGGCATCGGCGACGGCTTTGAGCGAAATCCGCCTCGTAGCGGAGATTGCCGAGCCCGGCCTTGTCCTGCGCCAGGAGATCGAAGATCGCCGCGACACGCTCGGGCGCCGAGGCGAGGATCGTCGCATCGGGATCGTGCAGCGCGACGGGATGCCCGGCCGCAGCGAAAATCTGCGCGATGCCATGGCCCATCAGCCCGGCGCCGATGACGGCGATTTTGTTCGGTCATTAGCTCCCTCACATACGTCATTGCGAGGAGCGACAGCGACGAAGCAATCCAGGGCCACACTTGTTGCTCTGGATTGCTTCGCTTCGCTCGCAATGACGAAATCCTCGATCACCCGGCGGTGAAGCCGCCATCGACATAGACGACCTGGCCGGTGGTGAAATCGGAGGCCGGCGCGAGGAGATAGAGCGCCATGCCCATCAGATCCTCGACCTCGGCCAAGCGGCCGAGCGGAATGCGCGACAATGAGCGCGCGCGCGTCGCCTGGCCGAGTTCGTCCTCGCCATACATCCACGCCGTGA
This sequence comes from uncultured Alphaproteobacteria bacterium, assembly GCA_963731145.1. Classification (GTDB taxonomy): domain Bacteria; phylum Pseudomonadota; class Alphaproteobacteria; order ATCC43930; family CGMCC-115725; genus CAIKMD01. Next base: position 238,052 of record CAVSUX010000003.1, read on the forward strand.
GCTTCGAGCGGAAGACGGTCGGCGCGATCGAATTGACGGTGATGCCGTGCTTGGCCCATTCGGTCGCGAGCACGCGGGTCAGCGCGTCGGTCGCGCCTTTCGAGGCGCAATAGCCGGTATAGCCCGAGATGTTGCCGTGGCGCCCGCGCACCGACGACATCATCAGCATCTTGCCTTTGATCTTCTTGTCGATCCAATAGGAGCCGACAGCCTTGGCCATGAACCATTCGCCGCGGACATTGGCATCCATCACGGCCTGCCAATCCTCGTATTTCATCTCATGGATGAAGCCGGCCTTGTTGTAGCCGGAGGCGACGACGAGCTGATCGATCTTGCCGAAAGTATCGAGCCCGGCCTTCACCATCGCCTCGGCATCTTCGAGCGTGTCGGGCCGGCGATAGACCACGGCGACCTTCGCGCCGAGGCTCTTGGCCTCGTCGGCCACCGCGTCGAGTTCGCCCTTGGAGCCGGAGGCGAGGACGAGGTTGCAGCCGAGCGAGGCGAGCATCAGCGCGCAGCCGCGGCCGAACGCGCCCGAGGCGCCGGTGATGAGCGCGGTCTTGCCGCGCACGTCGAACATCGAGAGCGGATTGCGAAGCGTTTCGGAGATCATGGCGCCACCTTGGCGTTGGAGACGATGACCAGCATCGTGCAGACGTGATTGCCGTTATTGACGACGGTGCGCATTTCCTTCGGCGCGATATGCGACCGAGTTCATCGGCGCCGAGCGGTGACGGTGCCTTGCTCGGTCGTCACCGTGATCTCGCCGTCGAGCACCATATAGACGCGCTCGTAATCCGACGCGCTCTTCTCGGCCTTGCCGCCCGGCAGATAATGCGAGAGGCCGATCCAGAAGGTGCTGGTCTTCGATCGCTTCCTGGCCCTGCAGGCGCAGCGCGCTGACATCGAAATGATTCGCCGCCTCGTAGCGCTTCGCGTCCTTGTATTTCGTGACTTGCATAAGATTACGCCTCCGCTGAAAGGAACGTCATTGCGAGCGCAGCGAAGCAATCCAGTTCGTCCACAGCACTGGATTGCTTCGCTGCGTCTCGCAATGACGAGAGAGAACACGACTACTCGCGCTCGATACGGAATTCCTGCTTCGGATCGACCACCGCGACGATGCGGATGCCGCAGCCTTCGCCTTCCGGCCAGCGCCAGGGGAAGCACATGAAGGTGCAGCGCTTGCCCGTGACCTTGTCGATATCGCCGTTGACGTTCTCGATGCCGGGGATGCCGTTGGTCATCAGCACCTTGTGCGACGGCTCCCAGATACGGGAAATCGTCGATGATGTGGCGGCCGTTCTCGGCGAAATATTCGTCGTCGAGATGCGGCTGCGCCGGGCCCGGGCCGTGCGGGCCCAAGAACGTGCCGAGCGGATGGTCGAGCGCCTGCACGTCGATGCCGAACAGCTTGATCTTCTTCTGCACCAGCCATTCCGCCGCCGGCCTTATAGAGGCCGGGCGAGTAGGCGAAGTAATCGGGATTGTCGCCCCAATTGCGGTGGCTGCCGGTGTTGACCATGACGATGTCGCCCGGCTGGATCTTCGGCGTCGCCTTTTCGAGATCTTCCGGCGTCACGACGCCCCATTTGCCCTTGGGGATCGAGACGACGACGCCGGTGCCGAAGAAGCGCCAGGTCTCGTAATCGGTGATGAAGGGCGTGTTCTCGAGCACATGGATCGGCGCGTCCATATGCGTGCCGCGATGCATGATGCCTTCATATTCGAGCGTCTGCAGCCCGTCCTTGGCGTGGAACTCGCGGATCTTGATGTTCATGTTGGCCTTGGACGGCCATTGCGGCATGCCGTGCTTCCACTCGGTGCTGAGGTTGTAGAATTCGAGACCCTTGGTGCTTGTCTTTGGCATTGTCCTGATCCTTCTTACCCGACCACCCGCTCGCCCGATTCCAGCCGGTAATTGCCGGTGGTATCGAAGAACGCCACGAGGCGGATGACGCAGGCATCGCCGTCGCGCCACAGCCAGGGATAGGCGTGGAACGTGGCGCGCTTGCCGGTCACCTCATCGAGATCGCCGCCGACATTCTCGATGGTCGGAATGTTCGCCTTGAGGAGCGTCTTATGCGCGACGTTCCAATCGGGGAAATCCTTCTTCGCGTCCTTGCCGGTCGCGTCCTTGTATTGCTGCGCCAGGTCCCTGATCTGCGGGCCGTTGCGATGCGGGCCGAGCGAGGTGGCGAGCGGATGATCGACCGTCGCGCTGTCGACGCCGACGAGCTTCACCTTCTTCTGCACCAGCCATTCGGCCGCCGCTTTCGAGAGGCCGGGCGCATGGCCGAAATATTCCTGGCTGTCGGCATAGCGGTGATGCCACTGCGTGTTGATGATGACGATGTCCTCGGCCTCGATCGCCGGCGTCGCCTTCTCGAGATCGGCCGGCGTGATCAACTCCCATTTCTTCTTCGGAATGCCGAGGATCACGCCGCAGCCGAAGAACGCGTCCATGCCGATCTCGCCGACGCCTTTGCCGCCGGGGATCAGATGGATCGGCGCGTTGACATGCGTCGAGACATGCATGATCGCGTTGATCTTCTGCGTCATCACGCCGTGCTTGGCGTGATAGGTGATGCGCTCGATGCGCACGTCCTCATAGCCCGGGAAAGTCGGCGAGTTGTAGCCCCAGCGATGGCTGAGCTCGTAGAATTTCAGACCCGAGACGGGGTCGAGAATGGCAGGCATGTGGCGCTTCCCGGTCGTGGTTTTGACCCGATTGCGGGCATTTTGACCCTTCGCGAGATGGGCGAAAGTCGGGAATCGCAGCCCGCGACCGGATGAACAGATATTATCATTATCTGAGATTTTCTTATTTTGCAATCCGGCGCCGCGCCGCGCGGCGTTTTCGTGGCGCGGCTATTTTCGGGCCGCCGGCGTGCGGCTGGCGGGCCGTCTGCGCTGCGCGGCCAGCCGCCGCGTCAGCTCGCGCGCGGTTTCCAAGAGGCGCTGCCGCAAGGCCGCCTCGTCGAAGAGCTCGATCCGCCGTGTCGGCCCGACCACGGTGAGGCTGCCCTGCGCCGTGCCGTCGGGATTGAGCAGCGGCGCGGCGAGGCCGATCTGATCGGGCACCAGCAACGCTTCGGTGCGCGACGTGCCTTCGCGCTTGATCGTCGTTGAGCGCCTTGCGAAAGCTTGGCCAGTCGCGCCCCAACAGATCGCGGTCGGGATCGCCGGCATGGCGGTCGAAGACGCGTTTCTGCCGCGCCGGCTTTTGATAGGCGAGGACGATGCGCGCCGTGGATGAGCGGAACAGCGAGGTGATCTGGCCGCGGCCATAGCGCGGATCGCCGATACCGCGTCGGATTCTGCTCATAGACGTTCAGCACCTGATCGTTGAGCCAATAGCTCACCAGCACGATCAGGCCGGTCTCCTGCGCCAGGCCTTGCAGCAGATCGCGCCCGACCCGCTCCAGCGGATCGGTGCGGCGCATCTGATAGTCGAGGGTGACGATGCGCGGCCCCAGCGTGTAGCTGCCGCCGCCCAGCCGCGCGAAGAGCCCGGCGCCGTAAAGCTCGCGCACATAGCGATAGGCGGTCGGCAGCGAGACCTTGAGCGCCTTGGCGATCTCCTCGGGCGTCCACGACGTCTTGGCGTCGGTGACGAGCTCGAGAGCCGCGATCATCTTCTTGAGGCTGGACATGGAAAAACCGGCGATCGCGACATTATCACATCGCGATAGTTTCGTGTAATCGCAGCTCTATCCCTCACCCGTCATTCCCGCGAAAGCGGGGATCCACTGGGTCCGCTGGATGCCCGCTTTCGCGGGCATGACGTTGATAGAGATGAGCGCTACGGACGGCCGAAAGATCACGCTCACCTTCGTCGCGTTGAACACGTAGGTTTCGAGGCAGCTCGACCACGCGACCTTGTGATTGAGCTCGGCCATCGCGCCGACGAGGCCGAACCAGTTCAGCGTCTCGCCGCCGCCGCCGCCGGCTTCGAGCTCCTTGAGCGAGAAATTCTTCCAGAAATTGTATTCGCCCGACACCATCGCCTGATAAAGCCGCTTGTCGGTCTCGACATCCGGCATCATCCGATGCGTCTTCGGCGTCAGGAAGGAATGCGACCACGCCGACGACGCCATCAGCGCGACGCGCCACGGGCTGTCGCGGCAGATGCGCGCGATCGCCGCGCCCAGCGTGAAGCAGCGATGCGGGCTGGGCGCCGGCGGATCGGGCGGCGGCGGCCTCGCCTTCGCTGATCGCGTACAGTCCCTGCGCGGAGATGACCTCACGGCCATAGCAATTGACCGCGATCGGCACGAGGCGATGCGGAAAGCCTTTGCGCTCGTAATCGAGATACATCACGGCGTTCAAGAACGCATGCGACAGGCCTTTGTGGAAGCGCGGCTCGTAGGCATAGGACATGTCGAATTCCTGCTCGAGCAGCGCCGAGGCTATGTATTTCGCCGCCTCGCGATGGCATTTCACGCGGATCTCGGCGTCGGGCCCTTCGTTCCACATATTGGCGCGAAAGCCGCGGCGCGAATCCGGCGCCGAGGCCCAAGGCTTTCCGATCACCTCGTCGAAGGCGAGGATGCAGAAAGGGCGGGATGATCTGCTCGCGGAAATTCTCGTATTGATCGTCGCCCCAGATGACGATGAAGTCGGGCGCGAATTCATCGAGCGCGGCGCGCACCTTGCGAAAATCGGCCAGCATATCGGCTTGATGCTGCGCCCCGGCGGCGGCGCCGAAATCGTCGGACCATTCGGCGCGCATCTTCGCCGGCCAGTTCGCCGGATCCTTCATCGCGGCCGGAAGCTTCGGATCGTTGAGCCGCGCCCGGAGCGCGCCGCTCATCTTATCCGGCGGCATGCCGAAGAGCGGCGAATGGGAAATGCCGACGCCGAGAATCTCGCCCATGTTCCTCACCTTCTGCTTGCCGTCATTCTGGATGCAGGCCGCGCTCTATGGCAAGCGCGGCATCTCTTTCTATAATTGCGCTTCGATAACGGGAGGACGGAAAGATGCGGATCGCGACCTACACCCACAAGGGCACGCAGAGCTACGGCGTCGTCACCAAGGACGGCATCGTCGATTTGGGCAAGCGGATCGGCAGCAAATATCCGAGCCTGCTGCGGCTGCTCGGAAGGCGGCGCGCTCGACGAAGCCAAGCACACGGTGGAAGGCCAGAAGCCCGATTTCAAGGAAAGCGAGATCGAATACCTGCCGCTCATCCCGGACCGCGTCAACATCTACTGCACCGGCCTCAATTATCAGGGCCATATCGACGAGACGAAGCTGGAGAAGCCGAAATTCCCGCGCCTCTTCATGAAGATCGACGAATCGCTCGTCGGCCACAAAGTGCCGATGATCCGCCCCAAGGCCTCGGTCGAATACGATTTCGAGGGCGAGCTGATGGCGGTGATCGGCAAAGCGGCGCGGCATGTCAGCGAGGCCGATGCGTTGAACTACGTCGCCGGCTACACGCTGTTCAACGACGGCTCGCTCCGGGATTTCCAGCGCCGCACCACCGACCAAGGCAAGAATTTCTACCGCTCGAGCTCGGTCGGGCCGGAGCTGGTGACACTCGACGAGATTCCGCCGGCGAAGGACATGAAGCTGATCTCGCGCCTCAACGGCAAGGTCGAGCAAGAGACCAGCCTCGCCGACATGATCTTCCCGGTGCCGGAGCTGCTGTCCTATTTCTCGGGCATCAGCCGCCTGCGTCCCGGCGACATGATCGCCACCGGCACTTGCGGCCGTGTCTCCTACAGCGACAAGCAATTCATGAAGGCCGGCGATACGATCGAGATCGAGATCACCGGCATCGGCAAGCTCGTCAATCCGATCGTCGACGAAACATGACGGGCAAAAGCGTGCACACTTAGGCATCGCGCGGCGCGACCGGCGAGGGAAGCATGCGATCCGTTTCCGGCTACCGTTTCGCGCTCGGCTTGCTGCAAGGCGGAGCGCTGTCGCTTCTCTATCTCGCTTATGAGGAACGGAGCTGGCCCGCCACCAACGGCGCGTTGTTCGCGCCGCTGTTGCTGGTCGCGCTGCTCGTGCCGCTGTTGGTGATCCAATCGCTGCGCTCGCTGCGCCTGCGCACGCTCATCGGCTGGACAGTGGTTGCGACAGCGGCGATCGCGGCGCTCGCCTATTACGACATCTGGCGCGCCTGGCCGCAGGATTGGGTTATCGACCGCACGGCACCTTTGGGAGCGTGGCAGGCGCATATTCTGCCTTCCTGGCCCTTCATCGTCGCGCTTCCGGCCATCTTGTTCATCGCGCATGCGCTGATCGTGAGCGCCGATGCCGATAGCCGGCCGATTGCCAATTATTCGATCTATTTCGAGGTCGCTTGGGAGCAGGGCATCCAACTCGCCCTGACGGCGATTTTCGTCGGCGTGTTCTGGGCACTGATGTGGCTCGGCGCCGGACTGTTCGAGTTGCTCAAACTCGATTTCCTGGCCGAAGCTCTTTCGCCATCATTGGTTCTGGATACCGGCGACGACACTCGCCATCGCAATCGCCCTTCATGCGACCGACGCGCGCATCAGCCTGGTGCGCAGCACGCGGATGCTGGCGCTCACCTTGCTGTCGCTGCTGTTGCCGCTGCTGACCGTGCTCCTCATCGGCTTCCTTGCCGCCCTCGGGGTCAAGGGGCTGGAGCCGCTCTGGAGCACGCGTCACGGCTCGGCGCTGCTGATCTTCGCGGCCGCGGTCGTCCTGGTGTTGATCAACGCCGCTTATCAGGACGGCACGCGCGATCGCCATGTGCCGTCGCTGCTCCGTTTTTTCGCCCGCATCGCCGCAATCTTGCCGGTGCCGCTCGTCGCGCTCGCGGCTTATGCGTTGGCGCTGCGGATCGAGCAATATGGCTGGACCGCCGATCGCGTCCTGGCGACGGCGGCGGCGATCGTCGCGGCATGCCATGCGATCGGCTATGGCTGGGCAGCCTTCGCGCATCCCTGGCTGCGGCCGATCGAGCGCTGGAACATCTATTGCGCGCTGGTCACGCTGGCGGTGCTGCTGGCGCTATTCTCGCCGCTCGCCGATCCGGCTCGGATTTCGGTCAATGATCAGATTGCGCGCGTCGCGAATGGGACCATTCCGCCCGACAAGCTCGACCTCGCCTATCTGCGCTGGGATGCGGGGCGCTACGGCAAGGCGGCGCTCGAGACGATCGCCGCCGCCCAAAACGGGCGCGACGCCGGCCTGCGCGATACGGCCGCCCGCTTGCTCGAGGCGAAGAACCGCTACGAGCAGACGCAATCGCCGCATCCGCTGGCCGCGAACCTCGTCGTCCACGCGCCCGACGGCAAGCTGCCGGATTCATTCCTCGCGCAGGATTGGCGCGTCGCGAACGATTTCAACATCCCGACCTGCTTGCGTGCGGCGGCGGCGGTCAAATGCGATATCTTCGTCAAAGACGTGAAAGGCGACGGCTCGCCGCAGATCATCATCGTCCAAGGCGCCAATGTCACCGGCTTCGATCGCGATGCTGCCGCGACCTGGCGCCTTTCGGCGCAATGGCTGTCGCACTGCCGCGACACGACCGAGGCCTTGCGCGATGGGCGCTTCACTGCCGCCGCACCGGAGCCACCGCCCTGGCCGGACCTCGAAGTCGCCGGTCAGCGGCTGCGCTTCACGCCGCCAAGCACGTTCACGTCCGTCTGCCCGAAATCCTGATTCGATTGGCGCGCCGCCGTCGCGAGTGCCGGGCTCGTGGACACAATCGTGCATAGCAATAGCGTTGACGGACTCACCTTTGGAAGCGTAAGCCCTCATTAGGGCACCGCCGGACGACGCGGCCGCTTCGGGGGAGAACGCCGTGAAAAAGCCGGCCAATATCGTCTATGGCGCCGAGGAGCGGCCGCCCGGACTCGTCACCCTGGTCAGCGGCGTGCAGCACGTCGCCGTCATCGCGATCTTCATGGTCTACCCGCTGGTCATCGGCCGCGCGGCCGGAGCCTCCGCCGCCGAGATTTCGGACATGCTGCGGCTCTGCATGCTGGCGCTGGCTTTCGCCGTGTTGCTGCAGGCGTTGCCGCGCGGCCCGATCGGCAGCCGGCGTCTGGCGCCGTCGATCTTCACCGGCATCTATCTCGCGCCCTCGATCCTCGCGGTGAAGCTCGGCGGCTTGCCGCTGGTCTGGGGCATGACGATCTTCGCCGGGCTCTGCGAAGCGGTGCTGGCGCAGTTCTGGGTCCGGCTGCGCACGCTGATCCCGCCGGAATCCGCCGGCATGGTCGTGTTCCTGGTCGGCGTGATCATCGGCCTCGCCGCGCTGCATCTGCTGGTCGGCGACGGGCCCGGCGGCTCGGTCGCGGGACGAGATGCGATCGTCACCGGCATCACGCTCGCCGTCATGATCGGACTCAACATCTGGAGCAAGGGGCCGCCGCGGCTGTTCTGCATCCTCATCGGCATGGCGTGCGGCTATATCGCCGCCGCCGCGGTCGGCTTGCTCAGCGCGCAGATATCTCCGCCGCGGTGATCGACCAGCCGCTGATCGCCGTGCCGTCGCTCGCGCATCTGTCGTGGTCGTTCGACAGCCGCGCTGATCATTCCGTTCGCGGTGAGCGGGCTCGCCTCGGCGATGAGCTCGACCGCCGTCATCACCACCTATCAGCGGATCGCCGATGCGGATTGGGTGCGGCCCGACATGCCGGCGATCAGCCGCGGCGATCTTCGCCGACGGCATCGCCACCGCCGCCGCCGGCTTGCTCGGCACTTTCGGCCTGACGGTCTCGACCGCGAATGTCGGCCTTGCCGCGGCGACCGGCGTCGTCAGCCGGCCGATCGGCTTCGTCGTCGCCGCGATCCTCTTCGTGCTGGCGTTTCAGCCGAACCTGATCGGCGTGCTGGTCATCATGCCGCCGCCGGTGATGGCCGCGGCGCTGCTCTTCACCGCCGTCTTCATCATGATCGGCGGCGTGCAGATCATCTCGTCGCGCGTGCTCGATCCGCGCCGCATCCTGGTCGTCGGCATGGGGATGATGAGCTTCTTCGTCGTCTCGGTCTTCCCGACCGCCTTCACCCGCGCGCCGGGCTGGGCGCAGCCGCTCGTCACCTCGCCGCTGGTGCTGGCGACGCTGGTCGCGCTCGGCCTCAACCTCATCTTCCGCATCGGCATCCGCCGCACCGTGCGGCTGGCGATCGATCCGGCCGCCGCGGATCTGAAAGAGATCGGCGATTTCATCGAGCGCAACGCCGGCATCTGGGGCGCGCGCCGCGACGTCACGCTGCGCGTGCAATTCGGCATCCAGCAATTCATCGAGGCGGTGATCGATACTTGCGCGCCGACCGGGCTCATCGGGCTGAGCATCAGTTACGACGAGTTCAGCGTCGCCGCCGCGATCGATTACACCGGCGCGGCGTTCGAGCTGCCGCATGAGCGGCCGTCGGAAGAGGAGATCATCGCTTCCGAGCTCGGCGCACGGCGGCTCGCCGGCTATCTCATCCGCAACATCGCCGAGAAGGCGCATCTCGCCCGTGAGGGCGAGCGCCACATCCTGCGCCTGGTCTTCGACCAGTAAGCGCGGAACACAAGCTCGTTGAGACCCAACAAATGCTCCGGTCCACACTGGGAGTCAGGGGCTAGTATCGGGCGTCTATCTCAGCGCCGAGCTTGCAGATAGATTACGCCGCATGGACTACAATAACGGTAAGGTCGTGATAGCGATTGCTACCGGGATGTGAAGATTGCGCGACGATATTCGTCGCTCGCTACGACGCGCCACTTCCAATTTCGAGCAGCACAAGTTCGGGCGAATCCGTGAACGACAGAGGTATGCGTGACACGAGAGCATTGCAGAACCCTTTGTTGAATGGGTAACTCTGAAATGTGTATCCCGCGTCCGAGAGCAATCTGAAGAGCTCTGCTCCTTTTCCGCCTGGCTGATATTCCTGCAATGCAACCACGTCGGGCGCCTGGCCAAGAATCTCCTTGGCCAAGTCGTCAGCCGGAGCCTTCAGCCGCTCGACATTCCAGCTAAGGACGCGCATTCAATGGATCATCGGCGCTACGCCGGCTGCGCCAGCGCGGCGTAGGACGCCGCCTGCAGCGCCGCGGGATCGGCACCGGCCGTGCCGGGATTCTTTTCCCATTCGCCGAGCTGATAGGAATTCTCGACAACGATACGGCAGCGCTCGAAACGCCGGTCAACGAAGCGCGTCGAGGATATCGGCAACAGCGCCGATGCCGCCGCCAAGCATTTCAGCAAGCACGATCGCATCCTCGATCGCGATCGCGGCGCCGCTCGCGAGTTGCGGCGGCGCGGTGTGGACGGCATCGCCGATCAGCACGACGCGGCCCTTATGCCACGGCTTCGGCATGATCATCGATTCAACCGGGCGATAGACGATGCGCGACGGATCGGTGATCGTCTCGCGCACTTCGCCGATATGGCCGCCGAAATCCTGCAACAGGCCACGCATCCGCGCCGGCCATTCCTCCGGCTCGACGCGCGGATTACCGGTCACATTCTCGACGAGATAGATATACATCTGCGTTTGCGACACCGGATTGAAGCCGGATTTGTGGCGCGGTCCGTAATAGGAGTGACGGCCCCTCACGTTGGACGGGCGCGGCACCATCGCACGCCACACCGCCTGGCCGTGTATTGACCGGCCGATGCGTCGTGCCGAACAGCTCTTCGCGCAGCTTCGAATGCGCGCCATCGGCGCCGACAACGACATCGTAGCGGCCCTGTGCTGCCATCGCTGAAGGCGTACATCGACGCCATCATCGCTCTGGCGCAAGGATTTGAGGGTGACGCCCATGCGCACCGGGACCTTGCGCCTCTTGCATCGCCTCGAACAGCACATCGTGCAGCATCGGCCGCATGATGCCGACGCAAGACGGATAGTCCGGCCCGAGCATGCGCGGCAGATCGACGACGCTCAGCACCTTGCCGTTCTGGTCGCAATTGGTGAGCTCGGAATAGCCGAAGCCGTCTTTGAGACAGAACATCGAGCAAGCCGATCGATTTGAGCGCGCGCAGCGTCGGCCCCTGCACCGAGATGCCGACACCGAGCACGTTCCAGCGCGGATGCAGCTCGATGACCTCGGCGCGGATGCCGCGCCGCGTCAGCGCGGTGGCGAGAGTCTGGCCGGCGAGCCCGCCGCCGACCACCAGCGCGTTACGGATCGCAGCCATGGCTCTACTTCCCGATGCCGAAGATGCGCTCGGCATTGCCGTGCGTGAATTTCTCCATATCGGCCGGCGCGAGCGGCAGGTGATGGAGATAATCCATGCCGACCTTGTTCGATTCGAACGGCCAGTCGATCGAGAACATCATGTTGTCGATGCCGACCGCGGTCAGCACGCAGAGGAAACTCGGGATCGAGAAATTGCCGCTGCAGGTGACGACCAGATTCTCGAGCAGATATTCCTTCGGCGCGCGCTTCAGGCCGCGCTTCTTCGCCGAGAATTGCGCATGGTCGTTGAGGCGATGAATCCAGAAGGGCAGGCCTTCGCCCCAATGGCCGAGCACGAATTTGAGCTTGGGGAAAGCATCGAACGCGCCGGAGAAGACGATGCGCAGGAAATGCGTCGCCGTGTCGACCGCATAACCCCAGGCGGCGAAGGCGAGATCCTCGTAGCCTTCGTAATAGGCCTTCATCGCCGCCGGCGACGGGTTGCGCGGATGCATATAGATCGGCACGCCAAGCGATTCCGCGGCTTCGAAGATCGGCCAGTATTTCTTGGCGTCGAGGAATTCGCCGTCGTGATGGCCGTTGATCATCGTGCCTTTGAAGCCGAGCTTCGTCACGCAGCGCTCGAGCTCTTTCACCGAAGCGGCGACATCGGCGGTCGGCAGCGCGGCGAGACCGGCGAAGCGCGTCGGATGACGCTTGCAGCTCTCATGCATGCGGTCATTCGCATCGACCGAGACCGCGATGCCCTGCTCGGCGCCGTAAGCCTGCGGGCCCGGCGCGACGAGCGACAGGAGCTGCATGTCGACGCCGTGCTCGTCCATGAATTTGAGCCGCGAATGTCTCGAGATCCAGCAGCTCGGATCGGCATGTCGTGGCCGAGATATTTCGAGCGCTCGACCAGCACGGCCGCGCGGCGCAGATGCGGCGGCACCGCCTCATTCGCCATGGCCGTCGAAAAATGCTCTTCGAGCGCGATAATCCTCATTGCTTTCCTCCCATAGCTAAGCGCGGCGGAGATTGCCGCCTGGATGCCGCGACGGCAATTGATTATTTTGCCGCAACCAGTAAGAGGGAGACGCCGCCATGATCATCGCCGCCGACGCGCTGACACGCTTTGCCGAAGCCATCATCGCGGGAACCGGCAGCCAGCCGGCCGAGGCGAAAGAGGTCGCGGTGCATCTCGTCGAGGCCAATCTCAAAGGCCATGACAGCCACGGCGTCGGCATGATCCCGAGCTATGTGAAAAACGCGAACGCGGCCTGCTGCAAGCCCAACCAGCACGTCAAGCTCGTCAGCGAGATCGGGCCGATCGCCGTGTTCGACGGGCAGATGGGCTACGGCCAGGTCATCGCGCGCGAGGCGACCGAATGGGCGATCGCCAAGGCCAAGAGCGGCGGCGTCGGCATCTTCGCCTTGCGCAACACGCATCACGTCGCGCGCGTCGGCACCTATGGCGAGCTCGCCGCGGCCGCGGGCTGGTCTCGATCCATTTCGTCAATGTGCATGATCGCGCCCGGACGCGTCGCACCGTTCGGCGGCATGGCGGACGCTTCGGCACCGATCCGATTTGCATCACCTTCCCGGCGCCCGATCGAAAATGGGGGCAAGCCGCCGGTGGTGCTCGATTTCGCGACCAGCCGCGTCGCCGCCGGCAAGCTGCGCGTCGCGATGAACGAGGGCAAGGAATTGCCGCCGGGCTATCTCATCGATGCGGAGGGCAACGATGCGACCGACCCGGCCGTGTTCTATCGCGAGAACGGCGCGATGCTGCCTTTCGGCGAGCATAAGGGCTCGGGCCTCGCGCTCGCTTGCGAGTTGCTGGCCGGCGTGTTGACCGGCGGCGGCGCGATGCAGGCGAACATCCCGAATAACGGCATCAAGAACGGCATGTTCTCGATCGTGCTCGATCCGGCGCGTTTCGGCGATACCGGCTGGATGGAGCGCGAAGCCGCGACATTGATCGATTGGGTCAAATCCTCGCCGCCGCGGCCCGGCGTCGAAGAGGTGATGATCGCCGGCGAGCCCGAGCGCAAATCGCGCGAGAAGCGGCTGAAGAGCGGCATCCCGGTCGATGCCAACACCTGGAAGGAACTGATCGAGGCCGCCGGCCAAGTCGGCCTGCCGTCAGCGCAAATACCGCAAGGCTAGCCGTATGGCCGCGATCCTCGTCACCGGCGCGGCGGGGCAGATCGGCTCCGAATTGGTGACGGCGCTGCGCCAGAAACATGGCGCGGCGTCGGTGATCGCGAGCGATATCCGCATCCCGATCGACGCCGGCGGCGGGCGATGCGGGACCGTTCGAGCCGCTCGATTGCACGCGGCCCGGATCAGGTGCAGGATGTCGTGCGCCGTCACGGCATCACCGCGATCTATCACCTCGCCGCGCTGCTCTCCGCGGTCGCCGAGGAAAAGCCGCAAGCCGCGTGGTCGCTCAATATCGGCGGGCTCTACACCGTGCTGGAGACGGCGCGGCAATATCATTGCGCCGTGTTCTTCCCGAGCTCGATCGGCGCCTTCGGCCCGACGACGCCGCGCGACCACACGCCGCAAGACACGGTGCAGCGGCCGACGACGATGTACGGCATCACCAAAGTCACCGGCGAGATGCTCGGCGATTACTATGCGCGACGTTTCGGCGTCGATGTGCGCGGCGTGCGCTTTCCCGGCCTCATCTCGCATGTCGCGCCGCCGGGCGGCGGCACGACCGATTACGCGGTCGAGATTTTCTATCAGGCGATCCGCTATCGCCATTACACCTGCTTCCTGCGGCCCGACACGACGCTCGACATGATGTACATGCCGGACGCGATCCGCGCGGTGCTCGAGCTGATGGCGGCCGATCCGGCGAAGCTCGCGCATCGCAATGCCTTCAACATCACGGCGATGAATTTCAGCCCGGCGCAGCTCGCCGACGCGATCCGCCAGCACATCCCCGATTTCCGCATCGACTACGAGGTCGATCCGGCGCGACAGGCGATCGCCAATTCCTGGCCGCGCGCCGTCGACGACGGCGCCGCGCGGCAGGAATGGGGCTGGGCGCCGCGCTACGATCTCGCGGCGATGACCAAGGACATGCTCGCGACATTGAGCACGAGGCTGAAGCCGGCGCGATGAGCCGGTGCGACATGCAAGGAGTAGCGCCATGCCGCATGACCGGCTGCAACAGACCCTGCGCGCGGAATTGGCAAAGCTCGACAGCGAGGGCCGGCGCAAAGGCGCCGAGACCGCGATTGCCGGCGTCTTGCCGGCGAAAGACGGCAAAGGCCCGCGCTATCTCATCGCCGGCGCGGGCGACAAGCCCTTCCTGCGCATGAACGCGAACAATTATCTCGGCCTGTCGCTGCAGCAGGCGGTGATCGCTGCCGAAGATGAAGGCGTGCGCCGCTTCGGTACCGGGCCGGGCGCAGTGCGTTTCATCGGCGGCACCTGGGCGCCGCATCTCTTGCTCGAGCAGCGCCTCGCCGGCTTTCACCGGCGCGACGGCGCCATCGTCTTCAGCTCCGCCTATGCGGCGATGATGGGCACGTTGCCCGGCCTCGTCACGCCGGAGACCGCGGTGATCAGCGACGCGCTCAACCACAATTGCATCATCAACGCAATCCGCCTGGCGCGGCCGAAGCAGCGTTTCGTCTATCCGCATCTCGATCTCGCCGCGCTCGAGCAGCAGCTCGGCGAAGCGGCCGCGTCGCTGCCAGCGCGCGATTGTCGTCACCGACGGCATCTTCAGCATGCGCGGCGATCACGCGCCGCTCGATGCGATCGCCGCGCTCGCCAAGAAATACGATGCGCGCTTTGCCGAGAACGTGCTGCTGCTGGTCGATGATTCGCACGGCGTCGGCGCTTTCGGCGCGACCGGCCGCGGCACCGAGGAAGTAACCGGCGGCGTCGCCGATATCCTCGTCGGCACGCTGGGCAAGGCCTTCGGCGTCAATGGCGGCTATGTCACGGCGAGCGCCGCGGTGATCGATTATCTGCGCGAGACCTCGCCCTTCTATGTCTATTCCAACCCGATCGCGCCGGGCGAGGCCGGGGCGCGGCGCGCGGCGGTCGCGCTGGTCGACAGCGCGGCGGGACGCGAGAAGCTCGCCCATCTGCACGCGATGACGACGCGTTTCCGCGACGGGCTTAAACGGTTGAAACTTGAAACCATTGCCGGCGCGCATCCGATCGTGCCGCTGATGGTGCGGGATTCGGCGCGGACCGCGGCGCTGGTGAGGCATCTGCTCGGCAACGGCGTGCTCGCGACCGGGCTCAATTTCCCGGTCGTGCCGCGCGGCGACGAGGAAATCCGCTTCCAGATCTGCGCCGATCACACCCCGGCCGATATCGACGAGGCCCTTGCCGTGATCGCCGCTTTCCGCGGGTAAGCCATAAGCAACGGGCTTACCGGCGGCCCGGCTTTTGCTGGTACAATCCTTGCTTGTTACTGGGCGGATAAAGCAGGAGATGCCGGCATGTATTTTGACCGTCGCCTGTGGGAGCTGACACGCGGCCTGCGCGGCCGCATCGTCGCAACCGTCTTCATCGGCCTGCTCGCCTCGCTGGTCGGCATCTCGCGCTTCGTGCTGCTGGGCTTGCTGATCGCGCGCGTCTTCCAAGGCGCGGCCGTCGCATCGCTGATACCGCTGGCGCTCGCCGTCGCGCTCGCCGTGATCTTGCGCGGCGCGATGGAGCATGCGCGGACCATGGTCGCGAACCGCACCGCGGCCGAAGTGCAGCAGGCGCTGCGCGGCAAGCTCTACGACAAGATCGCCGCGCTCGGCCCGTCCTGGTTCGCGAATGAGCGCACCGGCGGCCACGTCCAATCGGTCGTCGACGGTGTCGAGCAATTGCAGATTTTCTTCGGCCGCTATGTGCCGCAGATGACGGTCGCGGCGCTGACGCCGATGCTGATCTTCGCGATCATCGCCTGGTGGGACGTGACGGTCGCCTCCGTGCTGCTCGTCGCGGCGATCTTCGGCCTGATCGCGCCGATCGCCTTCCGCGCGATGGACACCAGCGCCAGCCGCAACCGCAACATCTCTTTCCGCGCTTTCAGCGCCGAATTCCTCGACGCCATCCAGGGCCTCGCGACGCTCAAAGCCTTCGGCCAGAGCCGCGCCTATGGCGTCCAGCTCGCCGATAAGGCACGCAAGCTGTCGAACACGACGATGTGGCTGCTGACCACCGGCTTGATGACGCGCGGCGTGATCGATGTCGCCATCGCCTTCGGCGCGGCGGGCGCGCTGGCGCTCGGCGCCTATCGCGTCACGCATGGCGAGATGAGCCTGCAGGCGCTGCTGATCGTGTTGATGGCGGGCACGGAGATCTTCCGGCCGCTGCGCGATTTCCGCGGCGTGCTTGCATGAGGGCATGATCGGCCAGGCCGCGGGCATCGCCATCAACGAGTTGCTCAACACCCCGACCGGCGAGCGCGCCGCCGCCGCCGCCGCGCCGCAAGCTGTCGCCGACGGTCGATTTCGAGAATGTGCGCTTTTCCTATCCCGGCGGACGCGGCATCGCGCTCGACGGCGTGTCGTTCAGCCTTGCCGCCGGCGAGCGCGTCGGCGTGGTCGGGCCGAGCGGCTCGGGCAAATCGACCATCGCGCGTTTGCTGCTGCATCTCTACGAGGCGCAGGACGGCGCGGTGAAGATCGGCGGCAGCGATATCCGCGTGCTCGATCCCGATCGCGCGCGCGAGCAGATCGCCGTCGTTCAGCAGGACACCTATCTCTTCCACGGCACGATCGAGGACAATCTGCGCCTCGGCAAGCAGAACGCGACGCAGGCAGAGCTGGAAGAAGCGGCGCGTGCCGCCGACGCGCATGATTTCATCGCCAGCCTGCCGCAAGGCTATCAGACGATCATCGGCGAGCGCGGAGCGCGGCTCTCCGGCGGGCAGCGGCAGCGCATCGCCATCGCGCGCGCCTTGCTGCGCGACGCGCCGATCCTGATCCTCGACGAGGCCATGTCCTCGGTCGATGCCGAGACCGAGGCGACGATCCAGAAAGCGCTCGACCGGCTGATGACCGGCCGCACCGTGCTGGTCCTGGCGCATCGCCTCTCCAGCGTCATCGGCACCGACCGCATTCTCGTCGTCGAGCAAGGCAAGATCGTCGAGAGCGGCAGCCATGACGTGCTGATCCGCCGCGACGGCGCCTATCGCCGCTTGATGGGCGCGCAGGCCGGCGGAACGCGAGGGTTACACCGGCGTCCTCGCCGAGCATGCCGCCGAAGACGAGCTGGCAACCGAAGAGCTTAGCCGAGATCGAGGACGACGGCGAGGAAGCGGATTCGATCCTGCGCGTCGACAAGCTGCCTTGGGCGAAGACGCTGGGCTGGCTGAGCGCGCTGATCGCGCCGTGGTGGCGCCGGCTCGGCGTCACGATGAGCTGCGGCATCGGCCGCGTCGTCGACCTTCATCAGCGTCGGCGTGTTCTCGTCGCTTGCCGTTGCCGCGGTGAAGCATGGCGGCGATTACTGGACGCCGCTCTCGGTGCTGTTGATCGTCGCGCCGATCTCGGGCGTGCTCGCCTGGTGCGAGGCGTGGCTGGCGCATGACATGGCCTATCGCCTTCTCGCCGAGATGCGCATCAACCTCTTCAACAAGCTCGACACGCTGGCACCGGCCTATCTGTTGCGCCGCCGCTCCGGCGATCTCGTCAGCCTCGCGACGCAGGACGTCGAGACGGTCGAATCCTTCTTCGCGCATACGATCACGCCGTCGATCGTCGCGGTGCTGATCCCGGCCGGCGATCCTGGCGACGCTCGCCTGGTTCGCCTGGCCGACCGCGCTCGTGCTGCTGCCCTTCCTGCTCTATGTCGCCGTGACGCCGGTCTTCGTGCGGCGGCGCATCGATCGCCTGGGCGCGTCGGCGCGCGAAGGCCTTGGCCGCATGACCGCGCATATCACCGACACGATCCAGGGCCTCTCGGAACTCGTCTCGTTCCAGGCGCTCGGCCATCGCCGCGGCGATTTCCAGCGCATCGTCGGCGATTATCACGCGCTGCGCCTGACGCTTTATCGCGATCTGTCGCTGCAATCGGCGCTGCTCGAAGTGGCGACCGGTCTCGGCGGGCTCTGCGTCGCGCTGACCGGCGCCTATCTCGCCGACGAGCGGCAAGCTCGATCCGACGATGCTGCCGCTGCTCACCCTGCTGGCCGTTGCGGCCTTCCTGCCGGTTTCCGAGATCGCCTATGTCAGCCGCCAGCTCGCCGATACTTTCGCCTCGGCGCACCGGCTGCAGAAAGTGCATAGCGAGCCGGTGCCGGTGACCGACGGGCCGTTGGCGCCGCCGGCGCCGGTGAGCGGCGGATCGGCCGTTCGGCTCGATCACGTCAGCTTCACCTATCCCGGCCGGCAGCGTGCCGCGCTCAGCGATTTCAGCCTCGACGTTCCGCCCGGCGCGACCCTGGCGCTCGTCGGGCCATCGGGCTCGGGCAAGACGACGCTGGGCAATCTGCTGCTGCGCTTCTGGGATCCGGGCACCGGCGCGATCACGCTCGACAATATCGACCTCAAGCAATATCAGCTCGATCATCTGCGCGGCCGCATCGCGCTGGTGGCGCAGGACACCTATCTCTTCAACACCAGCCTGCGCGCCAATGTGCTGATCGCGCGGCCCGATGCGAGCGAAGCCGATGTCCGCCAAGCGATCGAGCGCGCGGCCCTCGCCGATTTCATCGCCACGCCTGCCCGAAGGCCTCGACACCAAGGTCGGCGAGCGCGGCGTGCAGCTATCGGGCGGCCAGCGCCAGCGTGTCGCCATCGCGCGCGCGTTCCTCAAGAACGCGCCGGTGCTGATCCTCGACGAGGCGACCTCGCATCTCGACGCGGTAAGCGAAGGCGCAAGTGCGCCGCGCGCTCGATGCGCTGATGCAAGAGCGCACGACGATCGTCATCGCGCATCGCCTGTCGACGATCCGCGACGCCAGCATGATCGCCGTGCTGGATCGCGGCCGGCTGGTCGAGACCGGCACGCATGACGCGCTGATCGCGCGCGGCGGGCTCTATGCCGAGCTGATCGAGCATCAGCTCGGTCTCAGCCGCGCGGCGGAGTAAGCTCATCCTCCAACGTCATTGCGAGAGCGCAGCGACGAAGCAATCCAGGGCCTCAGGTGTAATCTGGCTTGCTTCGCTGTCGCTCGCAAGACGCGAAATTACTTCGGAAGGAATTCTTCGGTGTAGAGCGTCTTCGGATTGTCGGGCAGCTTGTCGAGCACGCCGACATCGAGGAAGGATTGCATCGTCGCCGTCAGCGCCTTCTCGTCGAAGCGGCCGCGGTCGTGACATCGCCGGCGTTTCGAGATCGTAGACCTTCGACGGCGATATCGGGCGACAGCTTCGTCGCCGGCTCGGTCAGGCGGATCGTCTCTGCCTTGTGTCCCGCATATACGCGACCGTATCGAACCAGGCAGCGAGGAAGCGGCGCAGCGCGTCCGGCTGATTCTTGATCAGATTGTTATGCGCGTAGATGAGATGGGTCATGAAGACGGTCATCTCGCCGAAGGTCAGCAGCGGCTTCGCTTGGCCTTTTGCTTGCGAGCGATATAGCCGCCTTCGACCGGACCGACGATGGCGTCGACATTCTTGGTGAGAAGCCCGGCGACCTCGCTGGTCATCGAGCCGATATAGGCGCGTTTGACGCCGTCCGCGTCCCCAGCCGTGATCGCGCGCAGAAAGCGAGCGCCAGCCACGAGGTGAGCGACGTCGGCGAGGTGACGCCGATGGTCTTGCCTTTGAGATCGGCCGGCTTGGCGATCTCGCCATCGCATGCGGACAATGATCGACATCTCGACCGCGCGCCGCGGTCGTCAGCGCGACGGCTTTTTCCGGCGCGCCTTTCGCCGATGAAGGCCATGTCGGTATTGCCGGAGACCGTGAGATCGACCGCACCCGCGGCGATCGCCTCGCCAATCTTGCCGCCGCCGGCGAAATTCAGCTTCTCGACCGTGAGATCATGCTTTGCGAAAATGCCGGCGCCGTTGCCGACATCGAGCACGGCGAACATGAAGGCCGTGCCTTCGGGCGTGCCGACTTCAAGCGTCGGCGGCATGCGCTGCCGTGGCATTCGCCGATCCGACGAAACCGATCAGCCACTCGCATCTTCGCTCCCCGTCGTTCTTAGCGTCAGTGCCGGCTTCGTTCCGGCCATCCACGTCATGTTCAAGTCGCGGATGCCCGGCACAAGGCCGGGCATGACGATTAATTCAGCGGCGCGTTATTCCGCCGCGAAGCGTGCTGCTCCTTGTCGCGCTGCCGTGCGGCGAATTCGTTCACCAGCGGCAGCGAGATAGAGAAGAAGGTCGCACCACTCTCGGCGCTGAATGCATCGGTCTCGCGCGCCGGGCGGGAGATAGAGATAGGTCCCCTCGCCCCATTCCTTGCCGTCATAGCGACACGAGCCTTCGACGATATAGCGGATCTCCGCCTCTTTCTGCTTGTCGGCCGCCAGCGTCGCGCCCGGCAGCAGGCGGAAGAAGCCGATGCCGGTGCGCATCTCGTTGAAGGTGCCGAGATGCTTCGTCTCGATGCCGGGCCGCTCGCGATCAGGCAGCCAGCTATAGAATTGCGGCTGCATCATCACCGGCGTGCGATAGCGCGCTTTCGGAAAGGCGAGCTTCTTGCCCTCGTGCTCTTCCCAGATGGCGACGTAGGAATCCTTGTTCTTCTTGCCGCCCGACGGTGTCGTGCCGCGATAGATGCCGTCCTGGAACACCGCACCTTCCGCGATCATCTTCTGATAGGTCGCGTTCATCTCCTCGTTCGAGAGCAGATGCTCGCCGCTCGCACCTTGGAATTGCAGCACGAGAGTCGAGCATTCGCCCTCTTGCGCTTGCGGGCCGTAATAGGCGCCTTCGGGGAAATAGCCGATCTCGCCGGGCGCGAGATCGCCATGGCCGGTGCTCTGCACGCCGGTCAGCGTGTAGCGGATCTGATCGAAATTATGCCGATGGCGCGGCGTGAAATACCCTTCCGGCACGACCGAGAGCGAGAATTCGAAGGTTACACCCGGCACGCCCGTCTCGAGGGGCAAGCGCTTGCGGCGGATCATATTCACCCGCCCGCGCTGCACGCCTTCGAGCGGCAGATCGGCGATGTTGACGATGGTCACATCCTGACTCATGCGTTCCTCCACAAAAGCGCGAAGCCTCGTTTGCCGGAATTCTATCGCTTCACGCCGCGCTTGACGATCTTTTCGCTGCGTCCGGCTTCCGCGAGCGCGTCGGCGAGCGCGTCGTACCAATAGGTCTGATCCGCCGGCGTGAAATGCGCATTGGCCGGACTCGGATTCGGCACGACGAAGACATGCGTTGCGCCGATCGCATAAGGCTGGAAACCGAGCCCGGTCTCGCCTGCTTCCGGCGCAAGCGCGCGCTGTACCGGCCGGCCGACGGTGACGCCGTGAAAGCAGGCGAAGCGCGGCTTGTGGCGTTTGAGCTTGCGTACCAACTCGGCGACGCCATCCTTCGGCTCGTCGTGCGTCAGATCGGTCGAGCGCGGGCTCGGACGCTTGACCAGATCGGTGAAGCCGAAACCATAAGCCAGCAATGCGCGGTCATGCATCGGCTCGAGCCGCTCGACGCCGAGACCGGCGCGTGCCGCGCGGCTGAGGCGCGAGCGCGAGAAAGCGGGCCAGAAACGGTTGATCTTGCGCGCGAAGTAATGGCCCTGCGCGGCCGAGAACAGCGACGGATTGATGCCGACGAAGACGATTTCGAGACCATCGCGCAGCAGATCGGGCAGGGTCGGCGGGTTGGGCATTCGCTCTTCCTACATTATGATGCCGGCATGGACGCGAACAAATCCGCCGCCATCGCCGAGCTGACACGCCTGATCGCGCAGGCAAAGCGCGCCGTGGTCTTCACCGGTGCCGGCATCTCGACCGAATCCGGCGTGCCCGATTTCCGCAGCCCGGGCGGCATCTGGACGCGGATGAAGCCAATCTACTTCCAGGATTTCGTCGCCAGCGAGGAAAAGCGCCGCGAATCCTGGGAGCGTACTTTCTCCGGCGCGATGCGCTGGACGGGCGCCAAGCCCAATGCCGGGCATTACGCGGTGGCGCGGCTCATCGCACGCGGCAAGGTCAGCGCGATCATCACGCAGAATGTCGACAATCTGCATCAGGATTCGGGCGTCCCCGCCGACAAGGTGATCGAGCTGCACGGCAATGGCAGCTACGCCACTTGTCTCGATTGCGGAGTGCGGCACGAGCTCGAGGTGCTGAAGCAAAGCTTCGTCGGCCGCGGCGAGGTCCCGGCCTGCCGCGACTGCGGCGGGCTGGTGAAGACGGCGACGATTTCTTTCGGCCAGGCGCTGACGCCCGAGACCATCGAGCGCGCGCGCGACGAGACGACCGCCTGCGATCTCTTCATCGTGCTCGGCTCGTCGCTTTTGGTCTATCCCGCCGCCGGTTTTCCCATGCTCGCGGCACAGAACGGCGCGGCGCTCGCCATCATCAATCGCGAAGCGACCGAGCAGGACGAATATGCCGATCTCGTGATCCATGACGAGATCGGGCCAACGATGGCGGCGGCCGTCCCCCTGGATTAGCGATCAGCGCGACCGATAGGCGCGCGGTTCGTCGGCGACGATCGTGTTCTGCAAGACCCCGAGGCCGGTGATCTCGACCTCGACCTTGTCGCCCGGCTTCATATTGACGACACCGAGCACGCCGTGCCGTCCCGCGGGCTTGAGATTCTCGCCGGGATGCGGCGGCAACGCGCCGGGCGTGCCCATCATGATCACATCGCCGGGCAGCAGCGCATAGCCGGCCGAAAGATAATGCACCACCTGCTCGACCGCGAAGAGCATGTCGTTCAAGGGCGCGTTCTGGCGCTCGATGCCGTTGAGCCGCGTGATCACGCGCTGCTCCTTCGGGTCGCCGAATTCGTCTGTCGTCATCAGCCATGGGCCGGTGCTGCCCGAGCGCTCGAAATTCTTGCCGAGGCCGAAATTGCGGTTGTGGCGCTGATATTCGCGCACCGAGCCTTCATTGGCACAGCAGAAGCCGGCGATGTGATCGAAGGCTTGTCCGACCGGAATATGCCGGCCGCCGCGGCCGATCACCACGCCAAGCTCGCCCTCGTAATCGAATTCCTTCGCGACTTCGGGCGGCGGGCAGAGCAGCCGCTGATTGTGGCCGACCACCGAAGCCGGCGTGCGCATGAAGAGATGCGGGAACTCCTTCGAAGTGGTGAGGCCGGTCTCTTCGATATGCGTCTTGAAATTGAGCGCCAGCGCCCAGGTGACATGCGGATCGGGAATCACCGGCAGGAGGTTGGCGTCGGCGAGCTGGCGCGTGCCCGGCTTGTCGCCAACCGAATCGCGTAGCCGCGCCAGCCCGTCCGGCATCTCGATGAGCGCGCGCAGCCGCGCCGGTAATTGCGGCGCGACATCGGCGACCGGCACGAAAACGTCGTCACCCGTCATCACGCCGACCCGCGGCGCGTTGTTCTCGCTATAGGAAATGATCCGCATCGTGCCGCCCTATTCCAAGCTCAACATATGCCGGCCGTATTCGGCTCATGCCGACGTCCCAGACGAGACCAGTATGCGGTCGCGGTGGCGTGAAGATCGCGATAGGCGCGCTGCAACGCATTGCCTTCGAAGAGCACGCGCGAGCCGGCGGCATAAAAGAGCCGCTCAACCGCGCTGAGCGCGGTGCGCGCCGCATAGGTCGAGTTGCGCTTGCCGCGCATGCGGTAATGCGCGGGCACGGTTTCGCCGCGCTCGAGCATCGCCCGCGCCTCGCGGACCGGTGCCATGTAGATGAGCGCGGCTGCTTCGATTTCCGCCGCCGCCACGGCGAGCGAAATCTGCGTGCCCGCCTGCTCCGCGACATGGAGGCCGCGCGACACGCGCTTCTTCGTCAGCGCGATATACTCTTCGAGAAAGCCCTCGGCGATGCCGACCGCGACACAGGCGAAGGCACTGGTCGCGAGACCGCCATGCGGCATGCGGAAAATCGGCGATGCATGTGCCTTGTTTCCGGGCCCGGTCGCCGCTTCGAGGTCGCTATAGCGCAGGATGCGGTGTTCCGGCACGAACACATCCTCGACGGTGAAGCTCTTGCTGCCGGTGCCCGCCATGCCCATGACATGCCAATCGTCGATGATCCTGACATCGCTGATCGGCACCAGGAAAAGACAGCGCTCGCCGGCTTGCGGGCCGTCGACGATTGTACCGCCCGGCAGCGCCCATTGCGCATGATCGATGCCGCTGGAAAAGCCGTGCTTGCCGGAGAAGCGCACGCCGCCGGGCACGCTGCGCGCGACACCGATGGGCGCGAAGCTCGCGCACAGCCGCGCGCCCGGAGTCTTGCCCCAGATATCTTCCTGGGCCGCGAGTGGCAGGCCGCTCGCGATCTGCGCGTGATCGCCCATCACGGTCGAGACCCAGGCCTGCGCGCCGCAGCCGCGCGCGAGAATCTGGCCGACCTCGCACAGCACGTCCCAACCGAGCTCGATGGCCGCCAAAACGCGCTGGCTGACAAATCCGCAGGAATCCGGCGGCGTCGAAATCCGCCATGCTTTCATCGGGACAGCGGCGCGCGGCTTCGCAGGCGGGACTGCGCTCACGCAGCACCGGCACCAGCGCCTCGGCGCGGCGCAGCATCTCCTCACGCGTCACGGTTGAAATTCCATTTCCCCGATCGGGCATGGCAGCACTCTAGCGATTTTGCGCCGAGCGCCGCAATCGAGGACATGGTTCAGCGGGCAAGCTCAATCTCGTTCGGCTGGCGCCACGGCTGCTCCTCGATGCGATTCTCCATGCGGCCGAGCTTCTCGACCTCGCAGCGGATGGTTTGTCCGTTCTCGATGCCGTGATTTTTCTGCCCCGGCTCCAGCGGCAGATTGGCCGGCGAGCCCATGAGGATCAGATCCCCCGGCATCAAGGTCGTGATGTAGGAGAGGTATTCGACCGACTCGCCCATATGCCAGAGCATCGCATTGGTGCGCGCATCCTGATGCAGCTTGTCGTTGATCCAGGCGCGCACGCGCAGGTCATGCGGGTCGCCAACGAGATCGCGCGGCACGATCACCCGGCTCATCGGCGTATAGCCGGCGAAATTCTTCATCCGGATGTTGTCGTTGATCGGACTTTTGTTCCGCAGCTCGCGCCACCAGGCGAAATGCATGGTGAGATCGTTGCAAAGCGTGTAACCGGCGATGAATTCGTCGGCCTTATTCGCCGAGACGCGCGTCGCCGGCTTGCCGATGACGATCGTCACCTCTACCTCGAAATCGAATTGCACACCGCCATGCTCGCGATAGATCACATCGCCATAGCCGGCAAGCGCCGAACGCGAGCCGAAGAATACATCGGGCAACACGCGTTCCGCCTTCGGCGGATCGCTCTTGCCCGTGACACGGCTCGGGCGCTCGAAATTGTGATAGAGGTGGAAGATATTGTTCGGCTCTTGCACCGGCGGCAGGAATTTCACCGCGCTCAGCGGCTGCCACCCATCGCTTGCGGCGGGTTTCAGATCGAGCGCGCGCAGCCAGCCATGCCAACGATCCCAATCCGGCAGGAAATCGCGCATGACCGGCGCCGCCGCGCCCGGGGTCGAAAAGCGCGCGACGATATCGGCGAGCGTCGCCACCTGATCCTCGACAACGACCGCCGTCGCCGGCTTGCCCTCGGCCAGCATCGTGCCGATACCGAAGCGAATCTCGCTTTGCTGCGCTGCCATCTCCCCTCCCCTATGGCCTGATCCGATCGAACCGTGTCCGGCTGTGACGCGGCCATTGCCGTCATTATTGCGTGGCGGCGGAAACACGGCGAGTCATGAGAAAGCGCGGGCGCGGCCACGAGATAGCAGGCCGAGGCACCGCCACATCGCATTCAAATCGCGAAGCCGCCACAAAGCCGAGGCATTCGCGACCCATCTCTTGCTAACCCACCAAAGAGAGGGAGATCACGATGGATAAGGACCGTATCGAAGGCTCGGCCAAGCAAGCGGGCGGCGCCATCAAGGAAGCCGCCGGCAAGGCGCTCGGCGATAAGAAGATGGAAACCGAGGGCGCGGCGAAGAAGACCGAAGGCAAGGTACAGAACGCGGTCGGCGGCTTGAAGGACAAAGTACGCGAGATCGCCGACGAGCATAAATGATCGCGTGATGACCGCGCTCTATCGACTTCAGGATCCGGGCAGCGCCGCAGCCGCCGGGCAATCCGACGCCGCAGCCACCCAATCCTGAAATTCCGCCGCCGATCGAGGAGCCGCCGAAACCGATTCCGTCGCCACCGATCGACCCCCCGGTGCCGCCGGTCAAAGGTTAGGCGATTTCCACGCCAAGGGGACCGGAGACAGCGTCGTGCGCGAAAGCGTGCGGCGCCGTTTTCGTTTCGATTGCTCTCCCAGGCTGCGTTACGCATAATCAGGCGCGGGAGGAAGCCATGGCAATCAGCTTTCAGCCATTGACGCCGGTCTTCGCCGCGGAAGCGACGGGGCTCGATCTGCGCCAGCCGATCGATGCCGCGACCGCGGCCACTATCGAAGCGGCGATGGATCGCTACGGCGTGCTGGTGTTTCGCCGCCAGAATCTCGACGAAGACCAGCAGATGGCGTTCACGCGCTGGTTCGGGCCGCTTGACCGCGGCTTTGGCCGGGTGCGCCCCCACCGGCAGCACCGCTTCAAGACCGAGCATCTCGCCGACATCTCGAATGTCGATTACAACGGCGATGTCGTCCCGCCGGGCCATCCGAAACGCGTCGGCTCGCTCGCCAATCAGCTCTGGCACAGCGACAGCTCGTTCCAGAAGCCGTCGGCGAAATTCTCGATCCTCACCATTCACTCGCTGCCGTCCTGGGGCGGCAACACCGAATTCGCCGATATGCGCGCCGCCTATGACGCGCTGCCCGATTCGGTGAAGCACGAGATCGAGGGTCTGGTCGCCGAGCATTGGGCGCTGCATTCGCGCATCAATCTGCTCGGCGACGACAATTATACCGAGGAGCAGCAAGGCCTGATCCCGCCGGTGCAATGGCCGCTGGTGCGGCGTGCACCCGTCATCGGGACGCAAATCGCTGTTCATCGGCGCGCATACCCGCGCCATCGACGGCCTGTCGGTGCCGGAAGGCGCGCATCCTCCTCGCCGAGCTGCTCGAGCACGCGACCCAGCCGCGCTTCGTCTATGTCCATGAATGGACGCTCGGCGATCTCGTGATGTGGGACAATCGCGCCACGCTGCATCGCGGCCGGCGCTACGATCTCGACGAGAAGCGCGAGCTGCGCCGCAGCACCACCGGCGACTCAGCACTCACCTGAGATTGGGCGCTCAACTGAGATCGATGGCGTAGCGTTTCAGATCGGCCAAAGCACAGTAGTCGAGCGCGCCTTCATGCGTCGCACGCAGCACGACGCGCGGCGCGCTATCGGCCTCGAGCGCCTCTTGCCAGCGCGGCGCACAGAGGCACCAGCGATCGCCCGGCACCAGGCCGGGGAAGCCATAGTCGGGCATCGGCGTCGAGAGATCGTTGCCGCGCGATTTCGAGAAGGCGAGGAACTCCGCCGTCATCACGACGCAGACCGTGTGGCTGCCGACATCCTCGGCGCCGGTGTCGCAGCAGCCATTGCGGAAAAAGCCGGTCATCGGCTTCAGCGAGCAATTCTCCAGCACGCCGCCGAGGACGTTGCGCGACGGGCGCTTCCGGCCGCCGTAACCCGCATCCAAGGGCATGTCGCATCTCCTTCGCTAACCTTGTTCCAGAACGCGCGGCGAGGAATTTAGCGCCCGGCAAGAATCGGCACTGCTTTGCGCTGCCCCTCGCGCGATTTCGGGATGTTTCAGGAACCATTCGACGGTGAATTCCTGGAATTTGACGCCCTGCTTTTCGTAGTCGCGGATCACCGCATCGAAACGCGACTTCGGGATAGGTGTGCAGATCGGTCTGCGTGCCGTCCCAGATCAGCTTCTGCCCGGCCGGGCTTTCGAGGAACAGCACGAAAAGCTTCGCCGCATTCGGGTCGCCCGAATTCTTCGGCAGCGAGGCATAGTAGTAGCGCTCGGCCGCGAAATCGGCGGGGATCACCTCGTCGATCGGCGCGCCTTTCGCCTTCATGCTGATATCGTCGCGGCCGCCGCAATTGGGACCGAAGGCGATGAACTCGCCCGAGGCGACGCGTTCGAGATCGTTGCAGCGGATGAGGCCCGCGACCTGGCTCGAGAGCTTGCGCGCGAAATCGAGCGCCTTCTCCTGGCCCCAGACGTCGTTCGCCGTCAGCAATTCCCAGCCCGCGGCATAAGGCGTCGAGGCGATCTTGCCCTTCCATTCCGGCTTCAACAGATCGGCGAGCGATTTCGGCACATACGGCACGAGCTTCGGATTGTAGATGATCGCGCCCGGCAAGCGTGGTGAAGGTGCGGATCACCGAGCCGCCGGCTTCGACATATTCCGGCTTGATGCGATCGGGCATCAGCGCCACCCAATCGACCGGCACCGAGCCTTTTTGCTGATAAAGCTCGCCGGCATATTGATTGGTGTTGATGACGATGTCGGTCGGCGACGGCTGATTGCTGGCGATCGCGATCATCACCTTGTTGAGCATCTCGGGCTCGGACGGGCCGGGCGTGAAGCGCACGGCGATGTTCGTCCCGAACATCGCGTTCATGCCTTCGCCCATCTGCTTCAGCACGTTGTTGTTGCCAATCATGCCCGCGCCCCATTGGAGCTCGAGCTTGCCTTCCTTCTTGGCGCCGGCGATCACCTCTTGCAGCGCCGGCGAGAAATCGGCCGCCTGCGCCGGCGCGGCAGCGGCGAAGGTGAAGGGCAGCGCGAAAACGAATGCGAGGATCGAGAGCAGCTTCATTTGGTCATCACGCCGGCGTTAGAGAAGCGAGCTCGTCCATGCTCGCGGAAAGATCGATGATGTTGCGCTCTTCGCGCAGCACGCCGGGCGGATCGCGGCCTTCGGCGATCGCGTCGAGCCCGTCATGCAGCATCTTGCGGAAAAGGACGATGCCGCGATCGGTCCAGCCGAGCGTCTCGATCGAGCGGTCGGTGATGAGGCCCTGGCTTTCCTGCGCGACGCGATCCTGCTCATGCGAGGGGATGTCCCACCAGCCGTCTTCGGCGCGGTCGTAAACACCGCGCTGGCGCGGCTTCAGCCCCTCGGTCTTCAAGCGGCCCTGATCGGTGATCGACGGATAGATCTTCACCCAGAAGGTCGTGGTCTTGGTGTCGTCGGTCGGCACGCGGATGCGCAGATTGTGGCTCGGCGGCACGCCGATCCGCGCCTGGGTGAAGCGGTTGCTCGACGGGAAGATGAATTGATCGAGCTTCGGCTTGCTGAGGCCGGGCACGCGCATGGTGATGTTGAGCCCGAACCAGGCCGGGTCCCAATCGACCTCGCTGCGCTTGAAGGCGAGCTGCGGATAGACCGAGGCATGCAGCGAGCAGAGATGATGCTGATCGACCGTGTTCTCGGCGCGCTGCAGCCAATTGCAATGCTCTTCATCGGCGCCGACTTTGGTGAGGCCGGCTTCGCGGAACAGCAGATCCCAGCGCGGAAAGGCCGGCACCGGCTTCGGCCCGAGATAGGCGAAGACGAGGCCGCCCGCCTCGAACACGGCGTAACCGGCGAGCTTCACATCGCGCTTCAAGCCGCTGCCTTCGGGCTCGAGCGGCAGGTCGACGCAGCTTCCATCGGCGCCGTATTTCCAGCCGTGATAGCAGCAGCGAATGCCGCCTTCCTCGACGCGGCCGAATTCGAGCGAGACGCGACGATGCGCGCAGTAGCGCTCGATGAGACCGAGCTTGCCCGATGGATCGCGAAAGAGGACGAGGTCTTCGCCAAGCAGCCGCACCGGCACCGGCTTGTCGGTCACCTGCTCGGTGAACCAGACCGGCCACCAATAGCGCCGCAGCAGCGCGCCCATCCGCGTGCCCGGCCCGACGCGGGTCAGCAATTCGTTTTCGGCTTTATCCATGGCGTCCTCCCCGATGGGAGAATAGTCGCATCGCGCGACGCGGCACATCAAGCTTGCAGAGGCCTGCACTCGCGTAGGTCGACCGACCAGGCGCGAGCGAGTTTCTTCAGATCGGCCCGGGCTTAGACGAGAAAACTCAAATTATGAATCGGCTCGTTATTGTTGATGAGCATGACCTTCTTGAAAGACATGCGGATGCCTGCTTGCGTCGCGCGCAGATAATGGATTTGGCGCGCGTAATACGTCGTCTGGACGCCTTTGCGGCATTCGCCGATGGTGACGTTCGAGCGGACTTGGAGCACGGCTTTGTCGGCCAGGAACTCGGTCTCGATATTTGAGATCAAGCGGCACACTTTCGATATCGGCTCTTGTGCCCACGCCTTGCCGCTTTTGAGGCGGTCGACCCGATCCTGAATGCGCGTGCGGTTGTCGTAGATGATCGAGAGGTGACGGCGCGGATCGTAGTCGTCGTCGTTCGACGGCAGCCAATAGATCGCATCATCGGTCCACAGCGATGCCCAATCCTCGTATCGGTGCTCGTCGGCCAGTCGTGCCTCAAGATAAAGAAAGGCCTCGGCCTGCTGCCGATCGATATCGCCGCTTCCGTCCATGGCATTTACCTCCGTTGGCGGCTTCCCGCCGCTTCACCGAAATCTTTTACGAATTTTCGACGTCAGCTCTCTGCGTCGCCTTGCCGATATTCCATTGTGAGCGCGTCGAGCTTGGCTTTGATCTCGGCGTCCAACACCAGATTGGCCGCGGCGAGCGTATCGTTGAGCTGGTCGGCCCGGCTCGCTCCCAAGATCACCGAGGTAATGACGGGATTGGCCAGCACCCAGGCCACCGCCAGCGTCGGCAACGACACGTGGCGCTCGCGCGCGATCGCGGATATTTGCTCGATCGTATTGAACTGCCGCTGGTGCCAATAGCGGCTGCGATAAAGTTGGCCGTAGAAGCCGTTGGATTCCACGAACCGGCCGGCCGGGGTCATATCCGCGCGATATTTTCCGCTGAGTATCCCGGCGGCGAGCGGATTGAACGAGATGATGGAGACCGTCTCTTCCTTCGCCAAAGGCAGCAGCTCGCGCTCGATCTCGCGGAACAGCAGGCTGTACCGCGGCTGTACCGAGGTGAGCCGCACCAACCGCAACGCATCTTGCCGGCCCAAGAGCCGCGCGACTCGATAAGCGAGGAAATTGGAAACCCCGACATAGCGGACCTTGCCGGAGCGCACGAGGCAATCCAGCACGGACGCCACTTCTTCGAGCGGGGTGGCAGGATCGTCGAAATGCAGCTGGTAGAGATCGATGTGATCGGTCCCCAGCCGACGTAGCGACTGGTCGACTGCGGCCAGCAGATGTTTGCGCGACGAGCCGCAATTCCAGGAATGCGGCCCGGACGGCGCACCGGCTTTGGTCGCCACGATGAAGTCGTCGCGCCGCCCTTTGAGCCAGCGGCCCAGAATCTCCTCCGCGCGCCCGCCATGATCGTGGTTGGGCGACATCGGATAGGAATCGGCCGTATCGATAAAATTGATTCCGCCGGCGGCGGCTTTATCCAAAATCTCGCACGCGGCTTGCTCGTCGCTTTGCAAGCCGAACGTCGCCGTTCCCAAACAGACGCGCGAAACCGATATCCCCGACGCGCCAAGCCGAGCGTGCTGCATGTGTATCTGCCCCTATGAATGCCAGCCGATCGGCGGGCGGATCGCGACGGCGGCGTCCGCATCGACCGCCGGATTTCATCGGCTCATGCGGACAGGCGTTTCGCCCACCAGCGCAGCTGCGCGCGCTGGGTGAGCTCGTCCGAATAATGCGC
Organism: uncultured Alphaproteobacteria bacterium; assembly: GCA_963731145.1. Taxonomy (GTDB): domain Bacteria; phylum Pseudomonadota; class Alphaproteobacteria; order ATCC43930; family CGMCC-115725; genus CAIKMD01. The sequence continues at coordinate 269,912 of CAVSUX010000003.1, forward strand.
GATGGTCGTTCCGTTCCAGCTATAGGCTTCGGGCACTCCCTTGTCCTCATCGACCCGCTCGCGGCCCATGCCGCGCGTCATGTACTTCCACGGATTCGCCGTCTGTTTCATGCCGTCTTGCATGCGCTCGAACATCTCAACGTCGTCCGGGTTGATGTAACCCGCGGCACCCATGCGGGTCTCCGTATCGCGCAAGCGAAATTCGTTCAGCTCGTCGGGAGCGCCTTTGAGAAAGGCGCAGTAGAAATACGCCTCGAAATAATCGACGGTGACCGGTCGCACGAGCGTAACGTCGCAAGCGTTGACCAGATGCAAATTCGGCATGAACACCGTATGCGGATTGCCCAACGCCTTCAGCACGAATTCGGCGCGCTGCGCGCCATGGGCGGCGATCAGGTCGCGGCGATATTTCTCGGCCCAGGGCGCATCTTTCGGATAATGCAAAGACCGCGCGCCCGAGGTCCGCACGTCCAGCGCGACATGACCGTTGCCGAGATCGCGGCTGATGAAGCCCTGCTCCATCTGGCCGGTGTTCGACACCGGGTTCCCGGTCATCCCCTGCCGCATTCTGGTGAAGTAGTAGAAATTGGCCTCGTGCGTCACGGGTGGGTGATAGCCATCGCCGCCTTGCAGCTTCCAATTGCCGTGGGACGCCCCTTTGAGGCAGCCTTGCTGAAGCACGATCTCGCCTTCGGGCGAGGCATCACAGAAAAGATCGATCGCATGCTTGGCATTGACGCCGAGATGCTCGTCGAGGCCGACGCTGTTCGCCGATAGAGTGCCCCAGACGAAGCCGCGATAGACCTCCATCCGGACCGACGTCAGGCCGAGATCGTCGCGGCAAAAATCGTCGCCGTAACCTTGCGGCTGCGTCACGCCGATCAGCTTGCCGTCGTCGCCATAGGTCCAGCCGTGATAGGCGCACTGGAAACGATCGGTGTTGCCCGCCTCCGCCTGGCAGACGGTGACCGCACGGTGGCGGCACCGGTTCATGAGCAAATGCAATCGCCCGCTGTGATCACGATTCAGGATGACCGATTGCCGACCCATCCAACGCCGGACGAAATCGCTCGGACGCGGTATCTCGCTTTCGTGACCGATATAGACCCAGCCTTCATGGAACAGCTTCTGGATCTCCAATTCGAAGACTTCCGGGCTGGAATAGACATCGGAATGCACCAAGCCTTCGTCGAGCCGGAGCAGTGAATTTACGTCGATGGCGCCCATGGCGATTCCTCTTGTTCGAGCAGGCCCGAATTCATGCCGACGGTTACGGTTCTCGTCTATCGAACAGGGTAGTGAGTTGTGTATTATGCCGCAAATGCCTAATCATGATGCTTTTCATGACTGACAATCATATGCGGACATGAATCTCAACACCTTCGATCTCAATCTTTTGCGGGCTTTCGCGGCGTTGATCCAAGAGGGCAGCACGACAGCCGCCGGCAAGCGGCTCGGGCTGACCCAGCCCGCCATGAGCCGCAGCCTTCACCGCTTGCGCGCAGCGTTCGGCGATCCGCTTTTCGTCCGGACGCAACACGGGATGCGGCCGACGGACTATGCCAAACTGTTGCGCGCCCCGATCGAAGATGCGCTCAACGCAGCGAGCCGGGCGATCGATCTGCGTCCGTTTTTCGACCCGCCGACCTCGAAGCGCACGTTTCGCATCGTCACGACGGAGATCGGCGCGGCGTTCTATTTCCGCAAGCTTCTTCCCTATCTCACGCAAGTCGCGCCCGGGATCGAATTCGTCGTCCGGCAGATGCCGCGCGAGCAATATCTGGAAGCGCTGGAATTGGGCACGGCGGAACTGGCGCTCGGACAGTTGCCGGAGATCACCGGCGCGTTTCATATCAAGCACCTTTACGATCTGAATCTCGCTTGTCTGGTCCGCAAGCAACACCCGACGATCCGCCACTCGGTTTCGATGGAACAATTCATCAACGCACGGCACATCGAAGTGACCGCTCCCTCGGGTGTCGACGCGCTGGTTCGTCGTGCTTTGGGAAAGCGCGCCGCACGGCTTGATGTCGTCCTCGCCGTCCCGTCCTACTTGGCGGTCCCATATATTCTGTCCGAGTGCGACATGATCTCGGTCGTCCCGCAAGCGCTGGGCAATTCCTATGCGAAGGTCTGGCCGGTGCGCACCGTGCCGCTGCCGTTCCGAACGCCGCCGATCCATATGGGCCAGTGTTGGCATTCGCGCTCCGACAACGACGCCGCGCATCGCTGGCTCCGCGATGTCGTGACGGAATTGCTGTCCGAACCCTGAGGTCGCCGGTAGCTAGCGCCCACCCAGCGCCTGCAGCACCGCTTCGATGATTTTCGGCCGCTGATTGAGCGCCCAATCTTCATTGTATTGGTCGAGATAGGCGCCGCCTGGCTGCGGCACGGTGAACGGCAATACCGTTTCCGGACGAACATCGACCCGCCGGCTGATCTGATGCTCGACCTGCGAATAGATCGCCTGCCCGCGCTGGCTCGCCGCCCAATTGAGGAAGACCGTCTGCGCGTTGGGGTGCGGCGAGGCTTTCGGCATGATCATGACGCTGAAACTGCCCGCGAGCGTGCCCGGCCCGTCGCTCATCGCAGCGGCAGTGATATTGGTGAGACCGGCATCGTGAAACGTGACGTAATCGGGCAGCAGCACGCCGAGTGCGACCCAATGGACACCGCGGCCGACCCATTCGGCCATTTGGCGACTATCCTGCGAATAGATCACTTGTTGGCCGACATAGAGCTGCTTCAGGAAATCGATGCCGAATTGCTTTCCGAGATAGCCGGCCATCTGCTGGCCCGGCCCGCCGGCGCGCGGGTCGTAAGCGACGATCTTGCCCTTGAATTGCGGCTCGAGCAGTTGCTTCCAGCTCGTCAGCGCCGGCTTCACCGAATTGGCATCGTAGAACACCGTCGACTGCACCAATTCTTGCGTCTGCAGCATGTAGCACTGCGTGTTATCGATCCATTTCAGCTTGCCGTTGGCCCAGTTCTTCGGGTCCGCGGTGCCGGGCAACAGCAGCTTCGCTTTCTCGTCCTCGAAGAAGCCTTCCTTCACCAGCGGCAATTCCACCGTGCCGGTATAAACGAAATCGATCGTGACATTGCCGGCACGCACTTCGCGCGCCACGCGGCTGCCATTCGCCGCCGCGACGCCGACGAGGTAATCGACCTGGATGCCGGTATCTTTCAAGAAGCCTTCGGCAAGCGGCACGGCCAGTTCCGATGGACCGACGACGGACACATGGCCTTCCTTGCGCGCGTCGGCAAGGACCTTGGCCCATTCGGGCGGCGCGCCGGCCTGCCAATCGCTTTGCTGTCCCCAAGCCGGAACAAGCGGCTGGACCGTGGCGCAGGCGGCGGCACCCAGAAGAAAGCGCCGCGAAAGATACGTGGTCATCGGTACCGTCCCACCGGCCAACTTGTTGTTATGAGAATTGCTTCGCTTTGAAGTCGATGTCGGTCTTGAGCAGCCCGTTCTGCTTCATCAAGACCGCAAGCCGGATTCCGGCATCGACGTCGACGCTCAAGGGTTGGTTCGACGCGACCATCTGGGCGATGAGCTTCGCATCGGTTTTCGTATAGCCGGCGACCAGTTGGTTATAGGCCTCGTCGCGGAGATGGACGTTGATCCATTCGCCGCCGCGGAGGAAGGCCTTCACGTAGCGACGGATCAACGGCGCTTTCGTCTGCGCGGTGTTGCCCGACACCATCCAGAACGAGGTCGGCAGGCCCGGCATTGCCGCCGACAGCGGCCAAGCGACGCGTTCCAGACCGGGATCGCCCAGCCCCATGGTCATGAACGGGTCGAGCACCAGGGCGCCGTCGACCTGTTTGGTCTTGATCGCATCGACCATGGAGGGCAGCGGCACCTCGCGATAGGTGATCTTGTCGATGTCGCCGCCGGTCTTCGTCACCCAGCCATGCATGACCAGCCATTGGAGATCGTATTTGGCGTTGATGCCGATCGTCTTGCCTTCGAAATCCTTCCCCGTCTTGAGGTTCTCGCCTGTGCGGATGATCAACGCGCCGGGATCCGGCGGTGCGGTCGGGATCGGCGCACCCTCGGCAATGAAGCGCAAATCGATACCTTGATCGAGCGCCGTGAAGCACGAGATGGAGTTGGCATAGAGCACATCGAAACTGCCGCCCGCGAGGCCGGAGATACCGGCAGCGCCGCCCGCGACCGGCTGCGATACGACCGCGATCCCTTCCTGTGCGAAGTATCCCTGCCTCTCCGCGGCGAAGTGCGAAGCGACAGCGAAGATCGGCAAGACGCCGACGCGGACCACCGGCAGCTCGTCGGCACGTGCCCGCAAGCTGGGCGCGAAGGCCGCGGTAGCGGCAATACCGGCGATCGTCTTCCGGCGCGAGATCACGTGATTCATCGCATCCTCCCCTAACAGCCGATCTGTTATGCGGACCCGTCTTCTGCGGGTCGCGCTTTATCGCGCCAAGCTAGCCTTTTGCGACTCATGCCTCAAATGCCGAGTCATGATGAGTTGAATGACTGACAGTCATAATTTCGCACGGCGCGGGTCTGCCATCGAAGCGCCGGAAGGCCTAGGCTGCCGGCGAGTGACGCCGCTCCATCATCGCGAGGGACCAAGATGACCGATACCGTCTACACGCCGCCGAAGGTCTGGATCAACAAGCCCGATGGCGGGCGCTACGCCAACACCAACCGGCCGACCGCCGGGTCGACCCACGAGAAGGCGCTGCCGGTCGGAAAGCATCCGCTACAGCTCTATTCGCTGGCGACGCCGAACGGCGTGAAGGTCACCGTCATGCTGGAAGAGCTTCTGGCGCTCGGCCATAAAGGCGCCGAATACGACGCCTGGCCGATCAAGATCGGCGAGGGCGATCAATTCGGCAGCGGCTTTGTCGCCGTCAATCCCAACTCCAAGATCCCGGCTCTGCTCGACCGCTCCGAGCCCAAGCCGGTCCGCGTGTTCGAATCCGGTGCCATCCTCGTCTATCTCGCCGAAAAGTTCGGCGCCTTGCTGCCGACCGAGCGCGCGGCGCGTGCCGAATGCCTGTCCTGGCTTTTCTGGCAGATGGGCAGCACGCCCTATGTCGGCGGCGGCTTCGGCCATTTCTACGCCTATGCACAGACCAAGATCGAATACGCGATCAACCGCTTCACCATGGAGACGAAGCGCCAGCTCGACGTGCTCGACCGGCGCTTGGCGGAAAGCGAATACATCGCCGGTGACAACTACACGATCGCCGACATCGCGATCTGGCCGTGGTATGGCGGCTTGGCGCAATTCAACCAATATGGCGGCGGCGAATTCTTGTCGGTGCAGGACTACAAGCACCTACAGCGCTGGACGACGCAGATCGGCAAACGCCCGCCGGTCAAACGCGGCCGCATGGTCAACCGGCTGAGCGGCGATCCCGCGCAACAGCTCCACGAGCGCCACGACGCCGGCGACTTCGACACGAAGACGCAGGACAAGCTGGCCGCTACGAGCTGAGGAGCGCCGCCGCTGACCGGATGGACATTGCGGCCAGTCAGCCCCGCAACAGATGGCGGACTGCCTCATGATCACGTGCGCCGCCTTCCCGCAACTGCTGCCGCCGCCCCTCGTTGACCCACTTGGTAAGTCCCTCGCGATAGCCCTGCGTCTCTTGGAGCCGGCGGTACCAGTCGGCAAAGCGTGGCCGTTCGCCCCATAGGATCGGGCCCAAGCCGAGCATATCCGTCCGCGTGAGATAAGGCGCGAGGGCGATGTCGGCGAGCGTAAGCTTCTCGCCGACGAGCCAGGAGCTGGTCTCAAGCTGCCGCTCCATGTGGTCGACGAGCCGGTCCATCCGTTTGAGCGCCTCCGTCACGGTCGGAGCGGCAATCCCGCGCTGGAAAATCTCGCTGCGGCGCATGCGCTTGTCGGCGACTTGCAGGCCCTGAAGATAGGCTTCCAGCTCTTCCGGGGTGTGCATGCTGCGCATGACATTGGCGGTCGAGAGCGCCCAGGTCAGCGTGCCGACGACCGGATGGATGGATTCGTCGACCTGCACGATCCAGCAGCGCATGCGTGCACGCCCCAGCGGATCGGCGGGACTGAGCGGCGGATCGGGAAACACCTCGTCGAGATATTCGATGATGACGGAGGATTCGCGCACTACCTCGCCGTCATGGATCAAGGTCGGCACCACCGCATCGGGGTTGAGCTTCAGGTATTCGGGCTGCTGCACCTCGGCCAGCCGCAAATTCAGCATATGGGACTTCCACTCCAGGCCCTTCGCGCCCAGCGCGATGCGCGCCTTGGCCGAGCAGGTGGACATGCTGTTGTGATAGAGCTCGAGCATCGGATGTTCCCTTCCGCGGACACGCCGCATTCGAGCCGCGAGGGCGACGGATGGCAAATTCCTTCTCCGAATGGCGTCATAACGGCAACGTTATGATCATGGGCGAGGTTCTCCCCTCGCAGGAACTTCCGCCGAAGCTCGCAAGCCGCGCGGTTGCGACTCAAACAGGCCTTCGCTAGTTTGCGGCGTTCCCAAAGAGCGGGAGGGGTGGCCGAGCGGTCGAAGGCGCACGCTTGGAAAGCGTGTATACGGGAAACCGTATCGTGGGTTCGAATCCCACTCCCTCCGCCAAACCTACGCCATTGCGCGCCTTGCTATCCTCCGCCCCTCCGGTCGGCCGATATGACGTGCCGGCATTGAATGCTGCATCATTTGATGCTAATTTCGTGCCTCGCGATGGAGACCGGCAGATGCGCACAACCCTTGCCTTGGACGACGAACTCGTTGCCAAGGCCGAAGCATTCACGGGCTTAAAGGAGAAGTCGAGCCTGGTCCGTGAGGCGCTCAAGGCCCTCATCGAGCGCGAGAGTGCGCGGCGATTGGCACGTCTGGGCGGGAGCCAGCCTGGTCTGAAGGCGCCGCCACGGCGACGGTCGAGCGCAGCGTGATCCTGGCCGATACGTCCGTCTGGGTCGACCATCTGCGGGCGAGCGACAAGGCACTTGCCGCGCGGCTGGACGCGGGGATGGTTCTGGCGCACCCCTTTGTGATCGGCGAATTGGCTTTGGGCAACTTGCGTCAGCGCGAAATCGTGCTGAATGCGCTGGCGGACCTACCCCATGCCAGTGTCGCGACAGACGCGGAGGTCCTTCATTTCATCGAACGTCATGCGTTGTTCGGGCGCGGGATCGGATATATCGACGCTCATCTGCTCGCTGCGGCGCAACTAACGGCAGGAACGGAGCTGTGGACGAACGACAAGAGACTGAACGGCGTCGCGATTCAGTTGGGGCTGGCAGTCACGCTCCCTCGGTCTCGCGGATCATAGGGCGATGGCGTAACGTGGTGCTCATCATCGTCGGGCGTGGCCCGCCAGCCTACCAGCCTTATGGTCCACAAGGCCGGTGAGAAAAAGAAACAGCGAATGAAAGTCGGGCGGTATGGTGAATGAAGAGTTGATCGCGGTCGGCGGGGCCGAGATCGAAGTGATGCGCCGCGGCAACGGCAAGAAGCTGTTGCTTCTCCCCGGTGAGGATATGCTTGAAGCCGAGTCCACCTTCGTCGCGGGGCTGGCGCAGCGCTTCGAAGTTATCATCGCCTCGCCACCGGGCTTCGGCCGCTCGAGCCGGCCCGATTGGCTGACCCGGCCGGCCGATCAGGCCTACCTCCTGTTATCGCTTTTGAAGAAGCTCGGCCTGTCGCGCGTGCCGGCGATCGGGTGCTCGCTCGGCGGCTGGATCGCCGCCGAGATGGCGGCAATGGACGACGGTTGCTTCTCCCGCCTGGTGCTGATCGATCCGTACGGGGTGAAGCTCGGCGGCCCGACCGAGCGCGACTTCGCCGACATTTATCAACTTGGCCCGGCAAAATCCGCAGCGTTGAAATTCCGCGCGCCCGAGACGATGAAACGCGACTTCGGCAAGCTCGGCGACGACGAGCTTGCCCGCATCGCGCGCAACCAGGAATCCTTCGCGCGTTTCGGCTGGGAGCCCTATCTGCACAATCCCACGCTGAAACATCTGCTCTATCGCGTCACCGCGCCGACGCTGATGCTTTGGGGCGAGCAGGACGGCATCGCTGGAGCCGATTATGCGCGCGGCTTCGCGAAGCTCATCTCCGATGCGCGCGTCGCGACCATCGCCGATGCCGCGCATTACCCGCATATCGAGCAACCCGAAACCGTGCTGCGTCACGTCACCGAATTCCTGGGAGATGCGAAATGAGAGCTTGGCACTTCACGGAAATGCCCTATCCGCATTATCCGCAAGACGAGCCCGCCACGCGCATCAACCTGCCGAACAAATTCTTCGATCCGCAAAGTCGGCGCCGATCTCTACAACCGCTATCTCGACGAGCACATGATCGCCGACGAGCTCGGCCTCGACATCATGCTCAACGAGCATCACCAGACGCCAAGCTGCATGGATACCTGCGCGCCGCTGACCGCGGCGATTCTGGCGCGCCAGACCAGGAACGCGCGCATCTGCGTGCTCGGCAATCCGATCGGCCATCGCAACGACCCGATCCGCGTCGCCGAAGAGATGGCGATGGTCGATTGCATCTCGCGCGGCCGCCTCGAATGCGGCTTCGTGCGCGGCGTGCCCTATGAAATCTATGCCGCGAACACCAATCCGACCTATACCGGCGAAAAGCTGTGGGATGGCATCGATCTCGTCACGCAAGCTTGGCGCGCGGTCGACACGCCCTTCAATTACGAAGGCCGCTTCTGGCATCGCCGCAGCATCAATGTATGGCCGCGCCCGATCCAGACCCCGCATCCGCAAATCTGGGTGACGGGATCGAGCGATCTCGAAACGCCGCGGCGCTGCGCCGAGCGCGGCTGGGTATTCGCGAATTTCCTTTTGCCGCATGACAAGGTGCGGCCGCTCTTCGACACGTATCGCAAGCATTTCGTCGAGCACGGCCTGCCGGGCGGCGGCGGGCTGGCCTATATGCCGCTGGTCTATGTCGCCGATAGCGACAGCGACGCAGATAAGGGCGCGGAAGAACTGCGCTGGTATCTGACCGCGCCGAAAGCCGAGCCGCATTTTCGCAACCCGCCCGGCTACATGCCTGTGATCGCCAATGTGAAGGCGATGCGCGCGACGCAAAACCCCAACGACCGCGCGGCGCGCACCGCCTCGCTCGACTGGCTGCGCGACCAAGGCATCCTGATCAGCGGCACGCCCGACAACGTCGTAAAGCAGATCAAGCGCTTCTACGATCTCGTCGGCGGCTTCGATCATCTGTTGATGATGGATCACGCCGGCTTCATGGGACATGAGCAGACGGTCAAAGGGATGACGCTCTTCGCCCGCGAAGTCTATCCGCAGATCAAAGACCTGCCGCGCACCGCGCCGCTGAAAGTCGCACGCGCCGCGGCCGAATAGCGCCGCCGCCTTATTTCGCGCCGACGCCGAACATCGGCTTGGCGCGCTCGATCACGGCCGGCGGGATGTTGTCGATCTCTCTGATCGTGTCGATGATTTGCGCCACGCCGAGCGGATGGATTTCGAGATTTTCCTTCTTTGCCTCGGTGAGCAGCGCCGGATCGGCGAGCGTCGCATCGAAGGCGGCGCGCAAAGCTTCGAGCCGCGGCGCCGGTACATCCGGCGGCGCCATGAAGGGACGGCCGAAATACCATGGACCCGCGAGCAGCATCAGCAATTGCCGATCCTCTTCGCCCTTCACGAGATCGAAGGCATTCGGCACATCGGGCATGTCCGGATCGGGCATCAAATTCGCGCGCACCGGAATCTGCAATTGCTTCGCCTGATAGGTCGGCCAGAACGTCGATTTCAGCGTCATCGCCATAACGCCGCAAAAGCCCTGCACCTCGCCACGCTCCGATGCTTGGCGCAGCTCGCCGAGATTTGTGTAGCCGGGCACGATCTTGAAATCCAAATGCAGTACTGCCTCGAAGACGCGGTCGCCGGCATAGGTGCCGCCGGTCGTCGCCGTGCTGCCGACGGTGAAATGCTTCGATTGCAGATCGGCGAGCGTGACCGGCTTATCGGTCCAGAAGCCGCAATTATAGTAATCGGTCGTCATGCTCCCGATCCAATTGAGCTTCAGCGGATCGAAATTCGCGACCTCGGGCTGCAGCATATGCTGGACGGTGGTGACCGGGTTGACCATGCCCAGCACGGTACCGTCGCGCGGCGCGGCATTGTTCACATAGTTGAGCGCGACGAGGCTGCCGGCGCCCGGCATGTTCTGCACGATGATCGTCGGCTCGCCCGGGAAGATGCGCCGCCATGAAGCGCGCGAGCAGCCGCGCATAGATGTCGAAGCCGTCGCCGACCCCGAAGCCGACGATGATGCGCAGCGTCTTGCCGCGATAGAAATCGGCGACGGGATCGGCGGCGCGCGCCGGCGACCGAGCCGTTGCCGAAAGCAACAGCGCGGTCAGCGCCCGCCACCCCGTCTTCCGATGCATCATCGATCCCTCCCTGCATGTCGATTTTCACTCGCAACCAGTGCGCGGCCTAATCTTGGTTTAACCTATAAACCTTCAAGACCCAGGGTTTTCAACTCTATCTTGGTTGCACAAAAGTGCGGCCTCGTTCACGATATTCGCTCATGATCGGTCGATTTTTCGGCTGGACGTTTTTGTTCGTGGCTGCCGCGGTTTTGGTGCGGGACGGCCTGACTTGGCGCGACAGCGAAGCCCTTCAGCCCGAGACCTTCAACGGCCTCTGGTTCGACCTCAGCGCCGCCAGCCTCGGCATTTTCCGAGCCAATGTGGTGCACACGATGCCTTGGCTCTGGAACTATCTGCTGGGTCCGGCGCTGTCGCTTTGGGTGGCGCCGGTGCTTCTCTTCCTGTCACTGACGCTGTTCTGGGCCGCCCGCGTCGGCGGGCGGCGGCGACGTTAAACGACGCTACTCGTCGCCCATTTTGAGCGCGGCGAGAAAGGCGGATTGCGGAATCTCGACCTTGCCGTATTGCCGCATCCGCTTGCGGCCTTCCTTCTGCTTTTCGAGCAGCTTGCGTTTGCGGCTGATGTCGCCGCCATAGCATTTGGCGAGCACATCCTTGCGCAACGCCTTCACCGTCTCGCGCGCGATGACCTTGCCGCCGATCGCCGCCTGGATGGCGATCAGGAACAATTGCCGCGGGATCAGCTCTTTCAATCGCTCGCACAGCGCGCGGCCGCGGCGCTCGGCGTTGGCAGCGATGCACGATGATGGCGAGCGCGTCGACCGGATCGCCGTTGACGAGAATGTTCAGCAGCACGAGATCGCCTTCCTCGTAGCCCTCGAGCTGATAATCGAAGCTGGCATAGCCGCGGCTCACCGATTTGAGCCGGTCGTAGAAATCGAACACCACCTCGTTCAGCGGCAGGCGATAGACCAGCATCGCGCGCTTGCCGGCGTAGGTCAGCTCTTTCTGCACGCCGCGGCGCTCTTCGCAGAGCGCGAGGATGCTGCCGAGATATTCGTCGGGCACGAGGATCGTCGCCGTGATCCACGGCTCTTCGATGTGATCGATGCGCACCGGATCCGGCATGTCGACCGGATTGTGGAGCGTCATCATTTGGCCGTTGGTGAGATGGACGTGATAGACGACCGACGGCGCGGTCGCGATGAGATCGAGATCGAATTCGCGGGTCAGCCGCTCCTGGATGATCTCGAGATGCAAGAGTCCGAGGAAGCCGCAGCGGTAGCCGAAACCGAGCGCGACCGAGGTCTCGGGCTCGTATTCGAAGCTCGCATCGTTGAGCCGTAGCTTGGCGAGGCTGTCGCGCAACTTCTCGTAATCGGCGGCGTCGGTCGGGAAGAGGCCGCAGAACACCACCGGTTGTACCGGCTTGAAGCCGGGCAGCGGCTCGGCCGCGAGCCGGCGCTCTTCGGTGATGGTGTCGCCGATTTTGCAATCGGCGACGGTCTTGATGCCGGCGGTGATGAAGCCGATCTCGCCGGGGCCGAGCTGCGGCACGGTCACGCCTTTGGGCGTGAAGACGCCGACGCGCTCGACCTCATGGGTTGCGCCGGTCGCCATCATGCGGATCTTGAGGCCGGCCTTGAGCACGCCATCCTTCACCCGGACGAGCGTGACGACGCCGAGATAAGCATCGTACCAGCTATCGACCAGCAGCGCCTTCAGCGGCGCCGTCGGCGTCGCCCTTGGGCGGCGGCAGACGCTCGACCAAGGCTTCCAGCACGCCTTCGATATTGAGCCCGGTCTTGGCCGAGATTTCGACCGCGCCCGAGGCATCGAGGCCGATCACGTCTTCGATCTGCTCTTTGACGCGCTCCGGCTCCGCGGCGGGCAGGTCGATCTTGTTGAGCACCGGCACGATCTCATGGCCGGCATCGATCGCTTGATAGACATTGGCGAGTGTCTGCGCCTCGACGCCCTGGCTGGCATCGACGACCAGCAGCGAGCCTTCGCAGGCGGCGAGCGAGCGGCTCACCTCATAGGCGAAGTCGACATGGCCGGGCGTGTCCATGAGGTTGAGCACATAGGTTTCGCCGTTCTTGGCCTTGTAGGTGAGGCGCACGGTCTGTGCTTTGATCGTGATGCCGCGCTCGCGCTCGATATCCATGGAATCGAGCACTTGGTCGCGCATCTCGCGCTCGCTCAAACCGCCGCAATATTGGATCAGCCGATCGGCAAGCGTCGATTTGCCGTGGTCGATATGCGCGATGATGGCGAAGTTTCGGATATGCCGAAGATCGGTCATGCCTGTTGCGAAAGATAGGGTGCGCGGCAGGTCAGCGCAACGCCGCCCTTATTTCCTGAGCGTGCCGCCGGTGGTTTTCTCGACCGCGGCGATCAGCTTCTGGCTGAAAGCCTCGATCGCTTCATCGGTCAACGTCGCTTCGACGGGCTGCAGTACGACCGTGATCGCAAGCGATTTCTTGCCCGGATCGACGCCCTTGCCGCGATAAACATCGAACAGCCGGACATCGGCGATGAGCTTGCGATCGACGCCGCGTGCGGCGCGCAGCAGCGTCTCGGCGGCAACGCTCTCATCGACGACAAAAGCGAAATCGCGCTCGACCGGCTGGAACGGCGAGAGCATCAGCAGCGGCCGGGCTTTGCCCGAGCGCGCGCGCGGCGCCGGCACGGCGTCGAGGAACACTTCGAAGCCGACGGCCGGGCCGGCAATACCCATCGCGGCGAGGATGCCAGGATGGATTTCGCCGAATTGCGCCAGCGGTTTGTTGCCCTGCTTCAGCACGCCGGAGCGGCCAGGGTGATACCAAGCGGGCGCATCGGCGGTGACTTGCAGGCTCTCACCGACGACGCCGGCCGCGCTCAGCGCGGCGAGCGCATCGGCTTTGGCAAGCAGCGCATCGACCGGCCGGCCGGGATCATCCCATCGTTTCGTCCCGGTGCTGCCGCTGCGCAGCCCCGTCGCGGTCGCGGTCTGACCTTCGGGCGTGTCGTCCTTGTAGAACGGTCCGATCTCGAACAGCGCGCCATTGGGAAAACCGCGATCGGCGTTGCGCTGCGCCGCCGCCAGGAGATTCGGCAGGATCGACGGCCGCATCACATCGAGATCGGCGCTGATCGGATTGGCGAGGGTCAGCGCTTCGCTGCCGCCGCCGAAAAGCTCGGCCTGCGCGCGCGGCAGGAACGAGAACGTCACCGCCTCGACGAGCCCGCGCGCCGCGAGGGTGCGCCGCACCTGCACGGCGCGGCGTTGCGCGGCGGTGAGCGCCGGCTTCGGCAGCACGCTGTCGCGCAATCAGCGGCACGACCGGAATTTCTTCGTAGCCGCGGATGCGGAGAATCTCTTCGACGAGATCGGCCTCGCCTTCGATATCGGCACGCCAGGACGGCGCTTCGACCGCGAAGCCGTCGCCCTCATTCTCGATCTTGCAGCCGAGATCTTCAAGGATCCGCCGCTGATCGGGCGCCGAGATCGCGACGCCGCCCAGCGTCTCGACACGGGTCGCGCGCAGATGATGCGCCGCCGCCAATCGGGCACGGCGCCGGCGGTCGTGACCTTGCTCGGCGTGCCGCCGCACATCTCCATGATCAGCCGCGTCGCAATCTCGAGACCCGGCGCGGTGAATTCCGGATCGATGCCGCGCTCGAAGCGATAGCGCGCATCGCTTTGTAATTGCAGCTTGCGGCCGGTCGCGGCGGTGCGCACCGGATCGAACAGCGCCGCCTCGATGAAGACATTCACGGTCGCGTCGTTGCACGCACTGCTTTCGCCGCCGATCACGCCGCCGAGGCTGAGCGCGCCGCTCTTATCGGCGATCACCGTCATACTTTCATCGAGCGCGTAGCTCTTGCCGTTGAGCGCAGCGAGTTGCTCGCCGGCACGGCCGCCACGCAGGGTGAGATCGCCCTGCAGCTTGTCAGCATCGAAGACATGCAGCGGCCGGTCGAGATCGTAGGTAAGGAAATTCGTCACATCGACCAGCGCCGAGATCGGCCGGAGGCCAATCGCGGTCAGGCGATCCTGCAGCCAGCGCGGGCTCGGCCCGTTCTTCACGCCGCGAATGAGCCGGCCGAGGAAGAGCGGACAGGCTTTCGCATCCGGCCCTTCGAGATGCACTTTGATCGGTGAATTGAATTTTCCCGCGACCGTGGCCGTGTCGATCGCTTTAAGCTTGCCGAGGCCCGACGCCGCAAGATCGCGCGCGAGGCCGCGCACGCCGAGGCAATCGGCGCGGTTCGGCGTGATCTTCACATCGAGCACCGGATCGTCGAGACCCATCGCTTCGGCGAAGCTCGTCCCCGGCTTCAGATCGCCCGGCAATTCGATGATGCCTTCGTGATCCTCGCTGAGCTTCAGCTCATAGCCGGAGCACATCATGCCGTTGGATTTGACGCCGCGAATCTCGCCGACCTTCAGCACCATGCCGTTGCGCGGAATGGTGACGCCGGGCGACGCGAACACACCGGTGAGGCCGGCACGCGCATTGGGCGCGCCGCACACGACTTCGACCACGCCCTTGCCGGCATCGACTTGCAGCAGCCTCAGCCGGTCGGCGTTGGGATGCGGCTTGGCGTCGACGACATGGCCGATGACAAAACCGGCGAGATCCTTGGCGCGGTTCTCGACCGATTCGACTTCGAGGCCGAGCATGACCAAGCGCCGCACGATCTCATCGAGCGGCGCATCGGTCTCAAGATGCGTTTTGAGCCAGCCGAGCGTCGTCTTCATCGCGTGCCCGACACCAGCGATGGCTGCTCCAGCGGCAGGAAGCCGTAATGCCGGAGCCAGCGCAGATCGCTTTCATAAAAAGTGCGCAGATCGGGGATGCCGTATTTCAGCATCGCGATACGCTCGATCCCCATGCCGAAGGCGAAGCCCTGATACTCGGCCGGATCGAGACCGCAATTGGCGAGCACTTTGGGATGCACCATGCCGCAGCCGAGAATCTCGAGCCAATCGGCGCCGGCGCCGATCTTCAGGCCGCCGCCTTCGCGCGAGCAGCCGATATCGACTTCGGCCGAGGGCTCGGTGAAGGGGAAATAGCTCGGTCGGAAACGCACCGGCAGATCGTCGACATCGAAGAAGGTGCGGCAGAATTCGATGAGGCAGCCTTTGAGATGCCCCATATGGACGTTCTTCTCGATCACCAGTCCTTCGACCTGATGGAACATCGGCGAATGGGTCGCGTCGTGATCGCTGCGGAAGGTGCGGCCGGGCACGATGATGCGGATCGGCGGCTTCGCGCTCATCATCGTGCGGATCTGCACCGGCGAGGTATGCGTGCGCAGCACTTTGCGGCTGCCATCGGCGGCGCGCGGCGTCAGATAGAACGTATCGTGCTCTTGCCGCGCCGGATGCTCGGGCGGAATGTTGAGCGCCGTGAAATTGTGGAAATCGTCTTCGATATGCGGCCCTTCGGCGACGGTGAAGCCCATCTCGCCGAAGATCGCGATCAACTCGTCGATGGTCTGACTGATCGGATGAACGCGGCCGTCGATCTCGGCCTTCACCGGCCCAATCGTAACAGGAAGGGTGACGTCGATGCGCTCTTCCTTGAGCCGCTGATCGAGCGCCGCGCGATCATGCTGCTGCTTCGCCGCACCGAGTGCTTCTTCGACCGCGCCTTTGAGCTGATTGAGCGCGGCGCCGCGCGCCTTGCGCTCGTCCGGCGCAAGGCCGCCGAGCGTCTTCAGCAGCGCGGTGAGCTGACCGTTGCGGCCGAGAATCGAGACGCGTAGCTGCTCCAGCGCGTCGGCATTGCCTGCCGCCGCGATCTGGCGCAGCCAGTCTTCACGAACCGCGTCGAGATTTTCCACCCTAGTGGTCCGATTCCAACATTCGCATCCCGTCGCAGCAGGCATTTTGCGAATGTTGGCATCGAAAGACCACTAGCATCTATAGAGCCTCTAGTGGAGCTTTGGATTTGACATTCGCTTCGGAGCGCGCGTCCACGTGGAGCGAACGTCAAATCCGCTCCACTAGCCCTCAGGCCTGGGTGAGTGCCGCTTGTGCCTGGGCCACGATCGCCTGAAACGCCGCCGCATCGCGCGCCGCGAGATCGGCGAGCACTTTGCGATCGAGCTCGATGCCCGCGCGCTTCAGGCCGTTGATAAATTGCGAGTAGGTCAGGCCGCCTTCGCGAGCGCCGGCATTGATGCGCTGAATCCAGAGCGCGCGGAAATTGCGCTTCTTGGCGCGCCGGTCGCGATAGGCATATTGCAGCCCCTTCTCGACCTTTTCGACCGCGATCCGGAAGCTGGAATGCGCCCGGCCGCGATAGCCTTTCGCGAGCTTCAGGACCTTCTTGTGACGGGCATGCGCCGTCACGCCGCGTTTCACATGCGCCATGGGCCTACCTCAAATACGGCATATAGGTGAGCACGAGATTGGCGTCGCCGTCGCGCAGGATCATGCTGCCGCGGGCCTTGCGCTTCATGCTCTTCGGCTTGGAGATCAGGCGGTGGCGCTTATGCGCGACGCCGGCCTTGATTTTGCCCGTGGCGGTGCGCGAGAAGCGCTTTTTGGCGCCGCTCTTGGTCTTCATCTTGGGCATTTTTTATCCTTTCAGTTCAAGGATTTAATACAAAAGACCGCGAGGCATGCCCGTTTTCAAGGCCAGCGGTCCTGGATGAGGCGGCGGGTTATATCGGCGGTCAGCCGAAATAGCAAGCGCGGCGCGCTTAGCCCAGGGCCTAGCGAAGCGTCAGGTCGGGGCGGATCGAGGATTTGGCGAAGGCCAGAAAGGTCAGCGCCGCCGGGCCGAGCGGCCGGTCGTTGGGCCATGCCAACCCGACTTCGCGCCTGGCCTTGGGTTCGGTGATGCGCAGGGCCTTTACGTGGGGGACCCGGACATAGTCGGGCGGGAACACGGCGATGCCAAGACCCGCGGCGACGAATCCCATCAAGTAGGAGCCGTCGTCGCATTCGAGGCTGATCGCGGGCGAGAACCCGGCAGCGCGAAAGATGCGGTCGACGAGACCGCGGAAAGCGTGGCCATCCTTAAAACAGACGAAGGGCTCGTTCCGCACCTCGCTCAGCGACACGGTGCGACGATGCGCCAGGCGATGGGCGGTCGGCACCACCAGCAACAGCTCCTGCGAGGCGAGCTTGATCCATGAGAAACGCGCCAAATCCTCGATCCGTGGGATGAAGGCGAAATCGAGCTGCGCTTGCCGCATGCCCTCTTCGAGGCCTGTGCTGTTGTTTTGATAGAGCGCGATCGGTACGTCGGGATGCTTCGCCTTGAAGCGCCGAACCAGCTTGGGAATGAAATTGTAGCCGAGCGTGCGCAGGAAGCCGATCGAGATGCCGTCGCTTTCGGCGGCTGCACCGTCCCGGATTTCCGCGAGCCCTTCCTCGATCGCGGTAAAGCCGCGCTCGACGCTGCGCAGGAAAATCGCGCCGCTCTGCGTCAGGCGGATGGCGCGGCCGCTGCGCTCGAACAGCGCAATGCCGAGATCGGCTTCGAGACCGGCGATGGCGCGGCTGAGCGCCGGCTGGCTGACGCCGAGATGCTCGGCGGCGCGGGTGACGTGCTGAAACCGGCCGGCGGCGCGAAAATGCTCGAGCTGATTCAACCTGAGACGCTGCGACATCGCCGACCTCCGCGACCCGCAATGCCCTGGCGGAGCGCTTATGCAATTTTATTATGATAGCATAATAAAAACTCATTGGTATGCGCTGCGGCGCGCAGGCTACGGTTGGCGCCGGGCAGGAACGCGGGAAGATGAGCGACGCAAAGCGGCGTGTTCTCGGCATCGGTATCGTCGGCATCGGCGGCGCCGCGGTCAACATGCTGCCGGCCTTCGCGCGCAATCCCGAATTCGCCATCGCCGCGGCCGCGGATATCGATGCGGATGTTCTCGGGCGGTTCGCGCACGATTACCCCGCCGCCGCGACCTTCCGCTCGGTCGCAGAGCTGTGCGCCGCACCCGCCGTCGATCTCGTTTATATCGGCACGCCGACGCGCCTCCATGCCGAGCATGCCGGCATCGCGCTGGCCGCGCGCAAGCATGTCCTCATCGAAAAGCCGATGGCCGTGACCCTCGCCGAAGCCGACGCGATGATCGCCGCGGCGGAGCGAAACGGCGTCCTGCTCGGCGTCAACGTCAAGCACAGCTTCGAGCCGCGCGTCTTGAAGCTGCGTGCGCTGGCGCAATCGGGCGAAGCTCGGGCGGCTGCGCATGATCCATAGCTGGCGCTATGTCGATTGGCTCTATCGCCCGCGCACGTCCGATGAGCTCACGCCCGGTTGGGGCGCGGGCATCCTCTGGCGGCAGGGACCGCATCATTTCGATTTCCTGCGGACGATCGGCGGCGGCCTGCTGCGCAGCGTACGCGGTAACTGCCAAATCCTCGATGCGGCGCGCCGCGTGACCGGCGCCTATACCGCTTATCTCGAATTCGCCGACGGGCTCGTCTGCACCGCGATGTGCAGCGGCTATGACCATTTCAATTCGCGCGATTTGGTGCGCGGCTTCAGCAGCGAGAAGCCGCTCGCTCCGCCGGCACAACATGCGCGCGCGCGGCGCGCGCTCGAAGCGCATGCCGGCGATCCCTCGTGGGAAGAGAAACAGGCGGCGGACGAACGCTATGGCGGTGGCGGCCCCGTGCCCGACAACGGCCATACCGTATCGAGCAGCTGGCTCCTCAGCGGGCCATTGGTCGCGAGCTTCGAGCGCGGCGACGTACGGTTCTCGCCGACCGGTCTCGTCGTCGATGGCGATCGCGAGCAATGGGAGATCCCGCTCAAGGATCAAGGCGATGGCCGCGACGGCAGGCTGAAGAGCTTTCATCGCGCCATCGTCGAAGGCGCGGCCTTGTCCGCCGACGGGCGTTGGGGCAAGGCCACGCAGGAAGTGCTGGTGGCGCTCGAGCGCTCCGCCGAAACGCACGCCGAGATCGCGCTCATTCATCAAACGCCATACACCGGCTGAACCGCACGCACTGCGATCGAGG
Organism: uncultured Alphaproteobacteria bacterium; assembly: GCA_963731145.1. GTDB lineage: Bacteria > Pseudomonadota > Alphaproteobacteria > ATCC43930 > CGMCC-115725 > CAIKMD01. The sequence continues at coordinate 289,246 of CAVSUX010000003.1, forward strand.
AGACCACGTCATGCTGACCAAGGAACAAAACGAGCGGCTGACCCGCGTCGGCGCGGGCACGCCGATGGGTGAGCTGATGCGCCGCTACTGGCATCCGATCGCGGCGGTCGCGCAGATGAAGGATCGCGACACGTTGCCGATCCGCCTCTTCGGCGAGGACCTCGTGCTCTACCGCGATCTCTCGGGCACCTTGGGCTTGCTCGAAGCGCGCTGCCCGCATCGCTCGATGTCGCTGGTCTATGGCATTCCCGAGCAATGCGGTTTGCGCTGCCCCTATCACGGCTGGACCTTCGACGAGAACGGCGCCTGCGTCGAGCAGCCTTATGAAGAGACCGAGGACCCGGAGGCGCGATTCAAGAATAAAGTAACGACCAAGGCCTATGAGGTCGCGGTCCTCGGCGGCATGATCTTCGGCTATCTCGGGCCGAAACCCGTGCCGGTCCTGCCGCAATGGGACCTCTTCGTCATGGAAGATTGCGTGCGCGACATCGGCTTCGCCATCGTGCCGTGCAACTATCTGCAGATCATGGAGAACTCGCTCGACCCCGTGCATGTCGAGTGGCTGCATCGCTACATGCGCAATTACGTGCTGGGCAAGCTCGGCAAGCACGAGAAGCAGCGCCCGGTCGAAAAGCACGCCAAGGTCGGCTTCGACGAATTCGAATACGGCATCACCAAGCGCCGCATCCTTCGAGGCAACAGCGAGGCCGATGACGATTGGGCGATCGGCCATCCGGTCGTCTTTCCGAACTACCTCAAGACCGGCAACACCTTCCAGATCCGCGTCCCGATCGACGACGAGAAGACCGCCTATTGGTGGTATCGCTGCTTCACCAAGGAATCGGGCGTGACGATCGAGCCGCAAGCGGCCGAAGATATCCCGATGTACACGACGCCGGTGCCGCAGCTCGACCCGTCAGGCAAGCCGCAATGGGACGTGCTCGACAACAACAGCGGCCAGGACCTCGTCGCCTGGATCACGCAGGGCGCGATCGCCGACCGCACCAAGGAAACGCTGGGCCGCTCCGACCGCGGCGTCATCCTCTATCGCAAGCAGCTCGAGGAAGGGCTACAGGCCGTGGCCGAGGGCAAGGATCCGCGCAACGTCTTCCGCGATCCCGCCTTGGGAAAGATTGACTTGCCGGTCGAGAAAATCTTCCTCAACATCAGGACCAACATCGTCAACGGCGATCGTACCGGGAACACGGCGAAATACAGCCCGATCCTGAAGAAGATGGACGCCGCCGCGGCGGAATAGCCGCACACCGGCGTAACATTAGGGAGGCCATGATGAGAGGAACGCGGCTCCTCGTCTGGGCGGCGATGGCGGTTCTGACCGGCATCGGGATGGGCGCGAGCGCCCGCGCCGCCGACATCGATCCCGCGGCCTATTTCAAGGGCAAGACGATCACGCTGGTCGTCGACTTCAAGCCGGGCGGCGGGACCGACGTGCAGGCGCGCTATTTCGCGGCGCATTTCGGCAAGTTCATCCCGGGCGACCCACGCATCGTCGTGACGAACCTCTTTCCGATTCCGGCCGGACGCAATTTCGTCTGGAGCGCCAAGCCCGATGGCCTCTCGATCTCCTTCCTCGCGGCGGCCGATGTCGGCACCGAGCTCATCGATCCGATGGCGCAATTCGAGAGCAACAAATTCAACTATATCGGCTCGCACACCGCGCGCGATCTGATCCTCTATGTCCGCAACACCGTGCCCTATGCGACGCTGCATGATTCGCACGCCGGCAAGGTACCGATCACCATCGCGCTGCCGATCTCGCGGCCGGAAGACCTCTCGGGCATCGGCCTCGCGACGGCGCTGCTGTCTCTATGGTTCGATGCGCCACTGAAGATCACGCCGATCGCCCAAACCGGATCGAGCGACACGCTGCTGATGCTGGAACGCGGCGACATCAATGGCTGGGTCGGCGGCGCGCAATGGTACGTGCTGCCCAAGCTGCGCCCGGGCTGGCTGAAGAGCGGCTATCTCAAGCCGATCGCCGATATGGGCAATCCCGATACCGAGCCGCACGCCAATGCCGAAATGAGCCTCCCGATTCCGAATGCGATCACCTGGCTCAGCGACGATCAGAAGAAAATCTGGCGCGCGCTGGTGATATCGCAGGTACTCACCGGCAAGGCGCTCGCGACATCGCCGAACACACCGCCGGCCGTGGTGAAGATTTTGCGCGATGCCTATGTCGCCGCGTTCAAAGACCCGGATTTCGTCGCCGGCGTCGAGAAAATCCAGCAGGAGCCCGCCGACGTCATTCCCGGCGACAAGCTGCAGGAAATGGTCGAGACCTCGCTCGCCGAATTCAAAGCAGGGCTTCCCGAGTACAAGGCGCTGCAGAAGCAAATCTTCGAGCGCTATGTGAAAGGGCTGTAGCGCGCGATGGAAGGGATTCTGGCCGGGCTCGCTTGGCTCGGAACCTCCACCTATTGGCTGGCATTTTTCGCCGCTGTCTTGATGGCCGCGGCGGCCGGGCTGGTGCCCGGCCTCTCGGCGACCTTGCTGATGGCGCTCGCCGTTCCGTTCATCGTCTTCAACATCCAGGACCCGGTCATCGGCATCGTGATGCTGGCGACGATCACGGCGGTCGAGGAGATACTCGATGTCCTGCCGATCGTCGCGCTCGGCTATCCCGGCGTCGGGCAGGTGACGTTCCTCGAAGCGCGGCCGCTCGTGGCGCGCGGTTATGCGGCGCGCACGCTCGGCTTCATCTATGTCGTTGCCGCGTGCGGCGGGCTGATCGGCGCTATTGCGCTCCTGCTCATCATCCCGATCATCAAGCCCTTCATCCTGCAATTCAGCTTCGCCGAGATCGGCGCGATCGGCATTTTCGGCGTCGCCATGGTCGGCGCGCTGAGCCGCGGCGCCATGGTCAAGGGCATCGCTTCCGGCGCTTTCGGCATGCTGATCAGCACCGTGGGGCTGAGCGTCTTCACCGGCGAGGCGCGTTACACCTTCGGCCAGCTCGAATTCCAGGAGGGGCTGCCGCTGATCGCGACCGTGGTCGGGCTCTTCGCATTGCCCGAAATGGCCGATCTGCTGATGACGCGGCAAACCGTGTCCTCCGCCGACGCCACGTTCGGCACGCGCGAGGTCTTCAAGGGCGCCCGCATCGCGCTCAAATATTGGAAGCTCATTATCCGCCACTCGCTGCTCGGCGTGTTTCTCGGTGCGATCCCGGGCATCGGCGCGCGCGTCGTCTCGTGGCTATCCTACGGCATCGGCATTTCGCTGACCAAGAACCGGCGCCAATTCGGCCGGGGCTCCTATCGCGGTCTCGTCTTTTCGGAGGCGGTGCAAAGCTCGAAAGAAGGCGGCCACGCCATCCCGACCCTCGCTCTCGGCGTGCCGGCCGGCCAGGCCTGGGTCTTCGTGCTGGTGGCGATGATCGCTTACGGCGTCTCGCCCGGGCCGCAATTCCTGTCGCAACACACCGACATCGTCGTTCTCATCGTCGTCAGCCTGGTACTCGGCAATGCGATGCTGGCGACCATCGGCATGCTGTGGTCGGGGCGCCTCGCGAAGCTGTCGCGGCTGCCTTATCCAATGCTCTGCGCGGTGATCGTGCCGCTCGCCATCCTCTCGGCGTTCCAGGAAACGCGGCATTGGACGGCGGTACCGATCGTGCTGACCTTCGCCGGCCTCGGCTTCGTGATGAAATATTTCCGTTGGCCGCGGCCGCCCCTGGTGCTCGGCTTCATCCTCGGCAAGATTGTCGAGCAGAATATGCTGACGGCGATCTCGCTTTACGGCGTGGTCGGCGTCTTGGAGCGGCCGCTCACCCTCGGTCTGATCGTCAGCGCTGTCTTCATCGCGGTGTTCCTCACCCGCATCGGCAATTCGGCGATGGCACGGACGCTGACCGACACGCGCGACGAGGACACGCATGGGCCATGGCGTTGGCAAGCCGACAATTACGTCGCGCTGTTCTTCGTCCTGGTCGGCGCCTTCTTCGTCATTGGCGCGCTGCACTTCCGCGTCGCGGCACGGACCTTCCCGATGGCGCTCGGCATCCTCCTCGTGCTGCTCTCACTCTTCCAATTCGTGAGAAACGGCTGGCAGCGAGGCGAGGCGGAGGTGCTCGATATCGGCATGATGAGCAAAGGCATGGCGACAACAAGGCAAACCGCGCCGATCATCCTCGGGCTCGTCGCGCTGTTCCTGGTGATCGCTGTGGCCATCGGCCTGCAATATGGCGCGATTGCCTTTGCGGCAGCGACGCCAATCGCGCTCGGCGCGGGCAAGCATCCCTGGCTATCGGGTCTCGTCACCGGCGCGATCATGACCGCGGTGGTGATCGGCCTCTTCGATCGGATGCTCAATGTCATGTGGCCGGACCCGCTGGTCTTGTCCTGGGTCCAGGGCTCGCTTTTCTAAGGCAAAGAGAAAGGGCGCGGGATTGTCCCGCGCCCTCTCTCGCTTCCGGCCCGATCAGCTCTGCGTCGTGACCACGCCGCTTTGCGGATCGACCCGCACATTCATCGCGTGGCCGCCCTGCGTCACGGTGGCGGTGTAGTCTTTGCCTGCCGCTTGGAAATTCGAGAACGCGGCATAGCCCTTCGCCCCGAGCAGGTTGAGAGCCTGCGTCTCGCGATCGGATGCGTTCGTCCGGAGAGCCTTCGCCATGTGGTGATGATGCTGCCCCGCCGAGGACACTGGCGGATGGCTTGGCGTCGCCGCCATCGCCGCGCCGGTGCCCAAAGTCAATGCCGCAGCCAATAATGCAATGCACTTCATACTTCACCTCTCGAAATGGCTTTCGTTCGGGACGACTCACGTCCCCGATCGCACTATCGACGCAGCGGCCTGACGCCCCGATGACGCAGGAATGAATTCGGTTTCGTGAAAACGCGTTCAGCTTGAGCGGATCCGGAAGCAAAAGGGCGCGAGATGTCTCGCGCTCTTTGCTCGATTTCGGGAATGGCGGCGCCGCTATTTCGCGGTGTTATGGCGCAAGTGTCGGAAGTGACACTATCAAAACCTGGGGTGGGTTTCGGCTTCCGCATCGGTCATCCGCATGACCTGGGCGAGATTGAGGGTTTTGGCGGCTGAGGAGAGGAGGAAATGCTGGCTCATTTTGGTGTCGAATATGACACCTACGCTTGCTCTTGTCAATAAGGAAGGTGTCGAATATGATACCTCGCAAATGGGCATAGCTAAGTCAGAATCCGAATTACAGGAACGCGCATCCGCGTACATCAAGGCCGAACTTGAAAAGGCGGAAGTCACCTATGCCGAACTGGCAAAGCGGCTCAAAAAGCACGGCTTTCCAGACGAGACTGAAAACTCGATCAAATCGAAGCTGAAACGCGGGACATTCGCCGCGACGTTCTTAATTGCTTGTCTGGCGGCATTGGAACTGGAAGGGTTCAATCTCGAAGAACTGTGACGGCCGATCCAACCAAAATTAGAAAGCGCGCCGCTCTCTTTACGGGATTCCTAATCGGATTCGTGGTTTTTATTTGGGCCGAAAACAATCTTAGCCAGCCATTTCGTGCCTGCGTAGCCAAAGAAGCCAGCTACCAATCCGCCAACAATCCCAATAAAAGCCGCTTCATCATCGGACGCGCGTTCGGGCGTGAGTTCATATGCACCGTCGATTTTCTCGACCAGCACAACGGTTTCGTTGCCGCCCTCGCGGGGCTCGCGGTTGCCTATTTCACGCTCACCCTCAAGATCGCCACTGATCGCTTGTGGGCTGTTTCCTACGACCAAGCAGAGACAGCAAAACGAGCGCTCACGGAGCTGGAACGCCCGTTTGCGTATGTCCGTGCAAGATTCCAACTGATCGAATTGCCATCCGCCTACGGCGGCGGTCACGTATTGACACCCCACAGTGACCATATCGACGTCACATATGTCAATGTCGGACGGACCCCGGCCCTTTTGACGCGCGTTCATTGCGTGCTCTCGACAGCACCACGAGGAGGCATTGTTGATCCGGTCAATCCTGGCGAAATTGGAGGAAGAGAATTGCCTGTCGGCATAATCTCCGAGGGAACGAATCCCTACGTTGAGAGGGAGAGCGTTATACAGTCGTTGGACGTGAGACAGCGGAGCGCGTTGGCGGCGGATACTGAGTCGCTCTGGATAACCGGATTTATTCGTTACCGGGACATATTCAACGCCAACCATATAACCGGCTTCACAATGGTCCATGATCGCATAGGCAACAGATTTATTGCACGAGGCGACCACAGATATAATTATGCTCGCACTGAGAAGCCCGAAGAAATACCGGCGCCATCCTCGCGAGGGTAGGGCGCGCACCGCGCGTCTCCTAACTCACGTTACCCTCCCTCGGAGATCGGAGCTTTGACGGCTAGCGGCAAGGTGTCGTTTCCGACGCTTGCGCCATAACACCGCTATTTCGGCGACATCACCATCGTCATCTGCCGGCCTTCCATGCGCGGATAGGCTTCGATCTTGGCGATCGAATCGAGATCGTCCTTGACGCGCATCAGCACATTCATGCCGAGCTCCTGATGCGCCAGCTCGCGGCCGCGGAAGCGCATGGTGACCTTCACCTTGTCGCCTTCCTCGATGAAGCTTTTCATCGAGCGCATCTTCACATCGTAATCGTGATCGTCGATCGACGGGCGGAGCTTAATCTCCTTGACCTCGATGACTTTCTGCTTCTTGCGCGCTTCGTTCTTGCGCTTCTGTTCTTCGTATTTGAATTTGCCGAAATCGAGGATCTTGCAAACCGGCGGATCGGCATTGGGCGACACCTCGACAAGGTCGAGGCCGGCATCCATGGCGCGGGCGAGAGCGTCGTTTCGGGGAACCACCCCGAGCATCTCGCCTCGTTCGTCGACAAGGCGGACACGCGGGACATTGATCTCATCGTTGATGCGCGGCCCATCGTTGCGAGACGGTGGCGGCGCTTGAGTTGGACGGGGTATGCGGCGACTCCTTAAGTTGTTGCGGCGGGTCCGGCCGCCGCTGAGGGCGGACGGGCCTCGGCACTCAATCTAGCGACGGCTTGGCCGAGTTCAAGAATTTCCTGATCTTTCGCCCCCAAACGGCGGACGGCGACGGTCTTGTTCTCGGCCTCTCGTTTACCAACAACGAGCAAGGCCGGGATTTTCGCCAGACTGTGCTCGCGCACTTTGTAGTTGATTTTTTCGTTGGTGAGATCGACGCCGCGCGCGCAATCCCGCGGCCTCGCAGGCGGCGCGCACCTCCTCGGCATAGGAATTGGCCTCGTCGGTGATCGTAGCCACCACCGCTTGAATCGGCGCCAGCCAGAGCGGGAACCGGCCGGCATATTCCTCGATCAGGATGGCGATGAAGCGTTCGAGCGAGCCGAGGATGGCGCGGTGCAGCATGACCGGCGCTATGCCGCTGCCCGTCCTCGCCGATATAGGATGGCGCCCAGCCGCTCCGGCATGACGAAATCGACCTGCAAGGTGCCGCATTGCCAATCGCGGCCGAGCGCGTCGCGCAGCACGAATTCGAGCTTCGGCCCGTAGAAGGCGCCTTCGCCGGGATTCATCGTGTAGGGCAGTCCCGCGGCTTCGATCGCGTGCTTCAGAGCGCTTTCGGCCTTGTCCCAGATCGCGTCGGCGCCGGCGCGGGTCGGCGGGCGGTCGGAGAATTTGACGCTGCACCTCTTGGAAGCCGAAATCGCGATAGACGCTTTGCAGCAATTCGCAGAAGGCGACGCTCTCCGCAGTGATCTGGTCTTCGGTGCAGAAGATATGCGCGTCGTCCTGGGTGAAGGCGCGCACGCGCATGATGCCGTGCAGCGCGCCCGACGGCTCGTTGCGATGGCATGAGCCGAACTCGGCCATGCGCAGCGGCAGCTCGCGATAGGAATGCAGCCCCTGGCGGAAGATCTGCACATGGCAGGGACAGTTCATCGGCTTCACCGCGAGGACGCGCTTCGCTTCGCCGTCCTCGATGGTGAACATGTGCTCGCGGAATTTCTCCCAATGGCCGGAGGCTTCCCAGAGCGAGCGGTCGACGAGTTGCGGCGTCCTCACTTCGACATAGCCCGCGGCCTCGATGCGCGCGGCGGACGTAATTCTCGATCGTGCGATAGAGCGTCCAGCCTTTCGGATGCCAGAACACCGCGCCGACGGCCTCTTCCTGCTGATGGAAGAGATCGAGCTCGCGGCCGAGCCGGCGATGATCGCGCTTCTCCGCCTCTTCGAGCTGGAAGAGATATTGCTTCAGCTCTTTCTCATTCGCCCAGGCGGTGCCGTAGACGCGCTGAAGCTGCGCGTTGCGCGCATCGCCGCGCCAATAGGCGCCGGCGACCTTCGTCAGCTTGAAGGCATGGCCGAGCTTGCCGGTCGAGGGCAGATGCGGCCCGGCGCAGAGATCGACGAAATTGCCCTGGCGATAGAGGCTGATCGCCTCGTCCTTCGGGATTTCGTGAATCCATTCGGCCTTATATTTCTCGCCGAGCTCGGCGAAGAACTCGACCGCGCGGTCGCGCTCCCATTCCTCGCGCGTGATCTTCTCGTCGCGATCGACGATCTCATGCATGCGCTCTTCGATCTTCACGAGGTCTTCGGGCGTGAAGGGCGTGGCGCGCGCGAAATCGTAATAGAAGCCGGTCTCGGTCGCGGGACCGAAGGTCACCTGCGTCTCGGGATAGAGCTCCTTCACCGCCTCGGCCATGACATGGGCCGCGTCGTGGCGGATGATCTCGACCGCTTCGGGCGCATCGCGCGTCAGGATCGCGAGCTTGGCATCCTGCTCGATCGGCCGGGTCAGGTCCTTGGACTCGCCATCGAGCTTGACCGCGACGGCGGCCTTGGCGAGGCCGGGGCCGATCGAGGCGGCGATCTCGCCGCCGGTGATGCCGCGCACGAAGCGGCGCACCGAGCCATCCGGCAGGGTGATGGCGATCTGGTCTTGAGGAATCGGGAGCCATTAACGAGCGGTTTATCCGAAGGACAGCGTCGCGGCAACCTCGGCCACATCGAGGGTTGCGAGATCGTCGCGGCGGAGCACGGTAACGTTACCGCCGCGCGGCTGGGTCAGCGCCGGATCGGAAGCCGCCGAATAAAGCACGGTCGCCGGGCAGCCGGCGGCGACGATCAGATGCATCGGCCCGGTATCGTTGCCGATGGCATAGCGCGCCGCGCCGCCGAGACAGACGATCTCGCCAGATTGGTCTGGCCGGCGAGGTCGCGCGCCAGCGGCATGCCGCGCGACCACCTGGCGCACCGTCTCGATCTCATCGCGTCCGCCGATCACGACCGGCGTCACGCCATGCTGGGCGATCAGCGCGGCGAGCTGCGCGTAGTTCCGCGCCGGCCAGCGCTTATCGAGTCGATGCGCGGCCCCACCCGGCACCAGCAGCATGAAATCCGTCGGTAGATTGAAGCGGACGATGTCGGCCGTCACCCAGGAGAGATCGGGCGGCGGCACCGAAGCGATCCCGGCCATGGCGAGCTGGTCGGCTTGGCGATCGAGCGTGTGCATGAAATCGCGTCGCGGATTGGCATGCGGATGCGAGGCGCCGCGTGCGATACCCGACCATTCCGGCCGCGGCCCCCGGCCAAATAGGTAGGGCCCCAAGAGATGGAAATAACCGCTCGAGCGCGACGAGGTCTGAAGATCGTAGACACGGTCGAAGCGCGCGTCGCGCAGGCGCCGACGCAGCCGCAGCCAGCCGGCGATATCGAAGCCGCGCGGCCGCTCGTCGATCCAGACACGATCGAAATAGGGCGACATCTGCGCGATTTCGGCGAACGGCGCCGAAGTCAGCAGCGTGATCTCGGCATCCTTGTGATGGGCGCGGATCGCCGCCGCCGGTCCCATCGCCTGAACGAAATCGCCGAGCGCGCCAACTTGATACAGGATCGCTTGATGACGAGGATGCGCGACCGCGCCGTCACGCCGCGCGCGGATCGCGACTCAGGCGGCAACGGTCGCCGTGGCGGCTTGCGGCAGCAGCTCGCGATAGACCGTCGAGCGTGCGTCGCCGCCATCAGGCTGCTGGTGAAATGCGTGCGCACATGCGCGATCTCGCGCCGGCTTATCGCCAGCCGCGCTGCCGAATCCTGATCGAGCACTCGACGCCAGCGCCGCGCGCCAGCGCCGCCGCATCGCCGGGCGGCACCAGCCAGCCGGTATCGCCCGGCGTGATCGTCTCTTGCGCGCCGCCATGCGCGGTCGCGATCACCGGCCGGCCCATCGCCTGCGCCTCGATGATGACACGGCCGAAGCCTTCGGGCTGGGTCGAGGCCGAGACGACGACATCGGCCAGCATATAGGCGGCGGCCATATCGGCGCAGTCATCGACGAAGCGGAAGGTCGCGCCGCCGCCCGAGGCGGCGACCGCCTTCTCGAGTTCGCGCCGATAGCCGGCATCGCCGCCGCCGAGGATCACGCGCATGCACGTCGGACCGCTCCAGCCGCGCCATCGCTTCGATGAAGACGAGCTGGCCTTTCCAGCGCGTCAGCCGCCCGGGCAGCAGCACGATCTGCGCGTCATCGGGCAGCGCGCCAGGCGTGCAGCAGCTGCACCATGCGCTCGGGCGAGACCGCATCGGGATCGAAGCGCGTGACATCGACGCCGCGCGGAATGAGGCGCAAACGATCGGGACCGACGCCATAGGTCGAGGCAACATGATCGGCAACGAAGTGCGAGATCGCGATCACGCGCTCGCCCGTCGCCATCACCGCGTTGTAGCGGCGCTTCAGCGATCGAGCCGATGGCCATAGGCGTTGTGGAAAGTCGTGACGAAATGCCGGCCGGTGCGCTCGCGCCGCATAGCGCGCGCTCCACGCCGGCGCGCGGCTGCGCGCGTGCACGATGTCGACGTCGTGTTGCACGATCAGCTTGGCCAGGCGATCGATATTGCTGCGGATCACGAAAGGGTTCTTGGAAGCAAGCGGCAATGTCGACATGTGTCGCGCCGACACGGTCGAGCTCGCGCGCCATCGGTCCGCCTTCCGACGCGACGACGGCGTTCCAGCCGTAGGCGACCAACGCCGCCGCGACATCGATCGTGCCGCGCTCGACCCCGCCCATCACCAGCCGCGGCAGAACTTGCAGCACCGTGCCTTTGCTGCTTCCGGCGCCGCTCGTCGCGGTGTTAGTGTCGGGTTGAGGCATGCGAAGTTGAGGATTGTACAAACATGAGTGACGCGCATTCCATCTTAACACGCGAGGATGGCGCGACAATCGGCTATCGCCGCCGCGACGGCAAATCGCCCGGCGTCGTTTTCTTATGCGGCTTCAATTCCGATATGAGCGGCACCAAGGCCGAAGCGCTCGATGCGTTCTGCGCCGCACGCGGCCACGCTTTCCTCCGCTTCGACTATTTCGCGCATGGCGTTTCGTCGGGCGATTTCGCCGACGTGACCATCGGACGACTCCTCGGCGACACGCTCGCGGTGATCGACAAGCTCACCGAGGGCCAGCTGGTGCTGGTCGGATCCAGCATCGGCGGTTGGCTGATGCTGCTCGCGGCGCGGGCGCGGCCCGAGCGGGTGAAAGCGCTGATCGGCATCGCCGCCGCGCCCGATGCGACCGAAGACCTGATGTGGCAGCGCATGTCCTTCGAGCTGCGCGAGGACGTGATCACCAAAGGCGCGGTGCGCGTGCCGTCGAAATACAGCGAAGCCGGCTATCTCATCACCCGCAAGCTGATCGAGGACGCGCGCAATCATCTCGTCATGCGCGCGCCGCTGGCCATCGACCGGCCGGTGCGCCTGCTGCATGGCATGATGGATCCCGACGTGCCCTTCGAAACCAGCCTCACCCTTGCCGATCGCCTGACCGGCAGCGACGTGCAGGTGATGCTGGTCAAGGACGGCGATCACCGCCTGTCGCGCAGAGAAGATATCGAATTGCTGATGCGGACGTTGTCGTCGCTGCTCGGCTAATAATTAAGTCCGGACCCCAGCCAAGCCGTCAATGGCTGCCGGCGGGAGCGGCTGCCGGCCTGGGCATCGCAACGACATAGCGCTTGTCGATGAGTTCCCCGCCATCAACGGGGCTTTTCAGCATACCGTTCGCCTTGTACCAGGCGATTTGGTGCAGCACATCCTCGACGTCGAGCCGCGCCTCGCGATCGAAATACGGGATACCGATGTCGACTTCCTCGACCGGCTGCTCCGCATATTTGGCGATGATGACAAGGATTTGTGGCGCGGTCGGCCCATTTCGCCGCGTGCCGTCCGGCGCAATGAACGCTTCGCTATAGTCACGAACCGCTTTGCGGTAGGCCCGAAGGACGCGCTCGACCGTCTCTGGCCGTTTGTTGGCCGTGGCGGTCGCGGTGAACGCCGCCGCGACCTGCCAGGCTGTCTCGTCGCCCACCCAGCCGAGCAGCTTGGCCTCGCTGCGCTCGACCACCCGCAGCGCGGACGCCCCGTTGGTGACCGCGGCGTCGACCTGACCGCCGCTGATCGCCGATCGGATATTCGTGAGCGTCTGTAGCGGCATGAGGCGAAAGTTGTTCGGATCGAAGCCGTATTTCTCAATGAGCAGCGCCAAAGCGTAATGTCCCGACGAGCCGATCTGCGTCGTGGCAACGGAATGTCGGGGGATGTCCTTCAATGAGGTCAGGCCGGCGGCGTAAGCCTGGTTCGAAGCGATGTAGGCGAAGTAGTGGAAGCCGGGGGCTTCGTGCGCACCACCGGAGATGACCCTGAGCGCACCGCGACTGGCCAAGCTGTAGAAGCCGCCGGTGAAGGGCGCGACGCCGAAATCGATCGACCCCGAAACTACGGCCACGGCGACCGGTTCCGCGGAATCAAAATACACCAGTTCCGCCGGAACGCCTTCGGCAGCGAAATACCCCCGTTCCTGCGCGATGAACACCGCAGCGCCGGTGAAGGTCTTGCTGAGACCCACCTTAATCTGCTCTGCGCCGGCGCCGACAGTTGCAAGGGCCAAAGCAACCACGACCGAGAGCAGATAGCATGTGGCTTCCGTCAGAGCTTTGGCCATAGGTCGCCTTTCCGCTTGGCTCCCGCGCACCCGACGCTGCACCAGCGATCGCAGCAGGCTCCACGGGGCTTTCGGCGCTCAAATTAGCTTTGCCTGCGATGCCTGTATAATGTTATTAGATGATACTTCCATATCAATATCGATATGTATCGAATGGCGTCGAGCGATCGAATTGAACGGCGCGTGAAGCTGCAGAACCTGCACGTCCTTATGACAGTGGTTCAGACCGGCAGCATGATGAAGGCCGCCGAACGGCTGAACACCGGGCAGCCGAATATTTCGAGGTCGATCTCCGAGCTGGAGCATGCGCTTGGCGTGCGTCTGCTGGAGCGCCACCGGCGGGGTGTAGAGCCGACCGCCTACGGTCGCGCTCTGCTCGACGGCAGCACGATCGTTTTCGACAGTCTGCGTCAGGCTGTGAAGAAGATCGAGTTCCTCGCCGATCCGACGGCGGGCGAAGTGCGGATCGGATCCACGCCGCTTCTGGCGTCGAGCTTTGTGTCCGCGGTCGTGGACCGGCTTTCCCAGCGTCATCCGGCCGTCACGTTTACGCTCACCACAGGATATGTGGAAACGCTGTATCACGAGTTGTGCGAGCGCAACGTCGATCTTTTGGTCACGCGGAAATTCGGCAGCATTACTGACGAACGGCTGGCGTTTGAATTTCTCTTCGACGATCCGTCCGTCGTCGCGACCGGCGCGCAAAATCCATGGGTCCGGCGACGCAACATCCGCTTGGCCGAACTAGCGAACGAGCGATGGGTGCTGCCGCCTCGCGGGAGCAATATTGAATGGATCGCAATGGACGCTTTTCGCGCCGGCAAGCTCGATTATCCTCGAACGACGGTAGTCACCGATTCGCCTCACGTGCGGATCAGTCTCTTGGAGACCGGACGTTATTTGACGATCTTTCCTGCATCCGCTTTGAGATTTTCGGTCTTTCCGGAAATCAAGGTTTTGCCCGTCGCACTGCCAAAATCCAGAGTGCCGACCGGCATCGTGACCCTGAAGGAACGCGCTCTCAATCCTGTCGCGCACCTGTTCATCGAGCACGCACGTGAAGCAGCTCGGCATCTGGCGAGGCGAAGATGAAACCAATATCTGCTGTGGCGGCACATCGCCGACATCGCGGATTATGAGTACACGGCTTAAACCAGCGCCGCCAGCCCTTCGCGATAGCTTGGATAGCGCAGACTTACGCCGAGTTCCTCTTTGATCTGCCGGTTGGAGACGCGCTTGCTGTCGTCGTAGAAGCTGCGCGCCATTGGCGAGAGCGTCGCCGTGGCGAAATCCTCGATCGGCGGCGGCGCAACGCCAAGCAACGCCGCGGCATAAGCGATCACCTCCTCGGGCGGCGAGGGCGCATCGTCGCAAACATTGTAGACCCCGCCGGCGCGCGGCTGCGCCATCGACGCTTCCAGCACCGCCGCGAGATCGGCGACATGGATGCGCGAGAAGACCTGACCCGGCTTGACGATGCGCCGCGCCGTGCCGGCGCGCAGCGCGTCGAGCGCGCTGCGGCCCGGGCCGTAGATGCCGGCAAGACGAAAGACGTGCACGGGAATGCCGCTGCGTTGCCCGAGGGCGAGCCAAGCCGCCTCGGCCGCGGCGCGGCGGCGGCCGCGCTCGCCGCTCGGCACCAACGGCGTTTCCTCGTCGACCCAGCCGCCAGCCCGATCGCCATAGACATTGGTCGAGGAGAGATAGCCGATCCAGCGCAACTGTCGGAGCGCGGCGATATCCGCGCCATGCGCGTCGAAGACCGGGCAGCCGGCCATATCGGGTGGGATCGAGATCAGCAGATGTGTCGCATTAGCCAATCGTTGCGGCGCGTCGACGAGCGATTGCCCGCGCTCGAAGCGATGGAGCATGAAAGGCGTCGCCGCGACGTCCCGGCTGGTCCCGGCAATCGTCCAGCCCTTCGCGGCAAGATCGCGCGCCAAGAAGCTGGCGCCATAGCCGAGGCCGAAGCAGAAGAGCGCACCCTGCATGGCTCGATCTTAGCAAATGCGATTTACAAACCGGCCGGCGGCGCGCACGATCCTGCCATGCGCAAAATCCTGCGCGACGAACACGACGATTGGCGGAACGACTCGGATGTCGACGACGATGCCGAGCGGCAGACGAAGGCGCTCGCCGGCCTCGCCCTGACCCTCGCCCTCGCGCTGCTTGGCTGTTATCTCGTCATTCATCTGCGCGAGGTCGCGCACATCGAGGACTGCCTCCTCGCTCAACGCAGCAATTGCGACGCCCTGATCGATTCGCGCTGAACGCTATTCCGCAGCGTGCGGCTCGGAGCCGTGCTGCCTTTGTCCCGATAGGCGCCGGTGCCAACGCGCGCCGAGCCGGCGATTGAGGCGATCGAGATAGAGATAGATCACCGGCGTCGTGTAGAGCGTCAGGAGTTGCGAGACGAGCAGGCCGCCGACGATGGCGATGCCCATCGGCTTGCGCAGCTCCGACCCGGCGCCGGTGCCGAGCGCCAGCGGCAGGCCCGCGAACAGCGCCGACATGGTCGTCATCATGATCGGGCGGAAGCGCAGGAGACAGGCTTCGTGGATGGCCTCGACCGGCGACTTGCCGTGCTTGCGTTCCGCATCGAGCGCGAAGTCGATCATCATGATCGCGTTCTTCTTGACGATGCCGATCAGCAGCACGATGCCGACAATGGCGATGACGCTGAGGTCGTAGCCGAAGAGCATCAGCCAGACGAGCGCGCCGACGCCGGCCGACGGCAGCGCCGAGAGGATCGTGACCGGGTGGATGTAGCTCTCATAGAGCACGCCGAGCACGATGTAGACGACGAGGATCGCCGCCGCGACGAGGAGCGGCGTCGATGACAGCGATTGCTGGAAAGCCTGCGCCGTGCCCTGGAACGCGCCTTGAAGCGTCGCGGGCGCGCGGATGTCGTAGCGCATCTGGTTGATGCGATCGACCGCTTCGCCGAGCGCGGTTCCGGGCGCGAGGTTGAACGACAGCGTCACGGCCGGGAATTGGCCCTGGTGATTGACCGAGAGCGCTTCGACCTTGTTCGACGAAATGCGCGAAGGAGCCGAGCGGCACGCGCGCGCCATTCGCGCCGATAACATAGAGCTTCGAGAGCACCGTCGGATCGGTCTGGAATTGCGGCTGCACCTCGAGGATGATCCAATACTGATTGGTCGCCGTGTACATGTCGCCGACCACGCGCGAGCCGAACGCGTCGTAAAGCGTGTTGTCGATCATCCGCCGGCGAGATGCCGAATCGCGCGGCGGCATCGCGATCGATTTCGACATCGACATGCGGCGCGGCGACCTGCTGATCCGAGGCGACATCGAGCAAGCCCGGCAGCTTCGTCATCGCCTGCTCGACCTTGGGCGCCCATGTCGTTGAGCTCGTCGCTGTCGGTATCGGTCAGCGTGTATTGATACTGCGTGCGGCTGAGGCGGCCGCCGACGTTGATGTCCTGCCCGACCTGCATGAAGAATTTGACGCCCGGCACCTGCGCCACGACCGGCCGCAAGCCGCGCGATCACCTGATCGGCGGTCACGTCGCGCTGATCGAAGGGCTTCAACTGGATGTTCATGCGGCCGGTGCTTTCCGACGCATTGCCGCCGGTGGCGCCGGCAAAGCCGGTGACGCTGTCGACTGCCGGATCCGCCTTGATCTTGTCGATCAGCTGCAGCATCAGATTGCGACATGCTGGCGAAGGACGTGTCCTGCCGCGCATCGGCCTCGCCGAAGATGAAGCCGGTGTCCTGCTGCGGGAAAAAGCCCTTTGGAATGTAGACGTAGAGCACGCCCGGTCAGCACGATCAGCGCGAGGGTCGGCAGTAGCGTCAGGAATTGATGCCGCAACACCCAGGTGAGGCCGCGATCGTAGAAGCGGATTATCGCGTCGAACGCGTCTTCGGCCCATTGGCTGACGCGGTTGCGTTTGTGCGGATCCTCGTGCTTCAGGAACAGCGAGCACATCACCGGCGTCAGGGTCAGCGAGATGAACGCCGAGATCACCACGGCGATCGCCACCGTCATCGCGAATTCGCGGAACAGGCGGCCGATGATGCCGCCCATGAAGATCAGCGGGATGAACACCGCGATCAGCGAGCAGGTGATCGAGATGATGGTGAAGCCGATCTGCCCGGCGCCTTTGAGCGCGGCATCGAACGGCGAATCGCCTTCTTCGATGTAGCGCACGATATTCTCGATCATCACGATCGCGTCGTCGACGACGAAGCCGACGGCGATGGTGAGACCCATCAACGAAAGATTATCGAGGCTGTAGCCGAAGCCGTACATCACCGCGAAACGTGCCGAGGATCGACAAGCGGCACGGCGATCGCCGGGATGACCGTCGCCCAGAAATTCCGCAGGAAGACGAAGATCACCATCACCACGAGGCACATCGTGAGGATCAACGTGAAGCGCACATCGGAGACCGAGGCACGGATGGTGACGGTGCGGTCCGACATCAGGTCGATCTTCACCGCCGCCGGGAATCGACGGCCGCAATTGCTCCATCAACGCATTGATACGGTCGACGGTATCGACCGTGTTGGCGCCAGGCGTGCGCTGCACCAGCAGCAACTCCGCCGGCTTGTCGTTGAACCAGGCACCGACGCGGTTCGTCGCGACCGAATCGATCGCGCCGCCGACATCCTTGACCCGTACAGGCGCGCCGTTGCGATAGGCGACGATCACATCGTTGAAGGACTTCGCGTCATAGAGCTGGTCGTTGGTATCGAGCGTTACCGCCTGGTGCGCGTTCTCGAGATTGCCTTTGGGCTGATTGACGCTGGTATTGGCGAGCGCGGTACGCACCTCGTCGAGGCCGATACCGCGCGAGGCGAGCGCATCGGGATTGACCTGAATGCGTACGGCATATTTCTGCTCGCCGCCGATATTCACCTGCGCAGACGCCCGGCACGGTCGAGATGCGCTGCGCCAGGATCGTATAGGCATAGTCGTCGACTTTGCTCATCGGCAACGTGTCCGACGAGACGGCGTAGATGAGGATCGCGCGATCGGCCGGATTGACCTTCTTGTAGGTCGGCGGGTTCGGCAGATCCTTCGGCAGCAGCCCGCCCGCGGCATTGATCGCGGTCTGGACATCCTGCGCAGCGCCGTCGATGTCGCGGTCGAGATCGAATTGCAGCGTGATCGACGTCGCGCCCAGACCGCTGGTCGAGGTCATCTGGTCGAGGCCGGTGATCGCCGCGAATTGCTGCTCGAGCGGCGTTGCGACCGACGATGCCATGGTTTCGGGCGACGCGCCGGGAAGCTGCGCGGTCACCTGATGGTCGGGAAATCGACGCTCGGCAGCGCCGCGACCGGCAGCAGCGAATACGCCACCAGGCCGAAGATCAGAATGCCGAGCATCAACAGCGAGGTCGCGATCGGCCGGCGAATGAACGGCTCGGAAATCTCATCCGGCGTTACCTTCTGCAACCATCGTGGGATCAATCAACATGCGGGCTGCGCGCGCGTGGTTGATGCGCCGGTCAGCCGTTGATCGGCCGGCGCCGGTTGCGATTGTGGCGGCAGGATCGAGACCTTGGTGCCCTGATCGAGCCGATACTGGCCGTCGACCACGACCTGCTCGCCGGCGCGAGACCTTTCGAGATCGACCGACGAGTCGTTCTCGGTCTCAGCCACCGTCACGATGCGTTGCTCGACCGAGTCGTCGGACTTGATGACGAAGAGGTAACTGCCGTTGGGACCGGCCTGCATGGTGCGCGCCGGCACGGTGACGGCATTCTTCAGCGTGTCGACAACGCAGACGCATGTCGACGAATTCGCCCGGCCACAGGGCCTCATCCGGATTGTCGAACTGGCCTTGAGATGAATGGTGCCGGTCGTCCGCGTCGATCTGATTGTCGATCAGCGTCAACTGACCGGTCGCGATCTCGCGCTGTTCGCCCTGCGACCAGGCTTCCGCCGGCAGCCGGCCGCGGTGCTTTGATCTGCGCCTGGCGGATCGCGTCGAACTGCTCTTGCGGCGCGGTGAAGCTGACGAAGATCGGCTTCAACTGCGTGATCGTCACCAGGGCGGTATTGTCGCGGCGGGACGAGATTGCCGATATCGACCTGGCGCGCACCGGTGCGGCCATCGATCGGCGAGCGAATGTCGGCATAATCGAGGTTGAGCTGCGCCGCTTCGATCGCCGCCTTGTCCGACTGCAACCGTTGCTTCGCATCGCGCTCGCACTGTGTTGATCGGCATCGAATTGCTGATGCGAGATGATATTCTTTGCCAACCAGCGGCTTATCGCGGTCGACATTGCGCTGCGCGTTGTCGAGCTGCGCCTCGTCACGGGCCAGATTGGCCTGCGCCTGTGCCAGGGCCGCCTGATAAGGGCGCGGATCGATCTCGAACAAGATGATCGCCGGTTTTGACCTCTTGGCCTTCGGTGAAATCGACTTTGACGATCGCACCGTCGACGCGGCTTTTCACCGTGACGTTGTTATAACGCCTGGACGGTGCCCAGGCCGCGGACATAGACCGGCATGTCGCGCGCCGTCGCCGTACCGGCGGTCACCGGCACCGCTGTCGCCGGCAGGAACACTGCGTGATTGTGCCGCCGCTTCGCCGTGCGGATGTGTTGCGCAGCGCCCAACCCGCGGCCGCGAGGAGAGGCGCAACACCACACAAGGTAACAATTGGCCAATACCGACGTTTCACGCGCGGGAACTTCTTTTCGCAGCGCACAATCAACTCTAAGCTTTAATAGGTGCGCCGTGGAAGGAACGTTCCCGCCCCACTCACGAACAATTGCGTGACAAAGTTGTCATGCTGCAACAAAGCGTTGCATCACAACGAGTCGCGCTGCTCCGCGTTGCGGCGAAATCCTGGTTTGGCCAAAAAAATTATAGTATGATTGGGTCGCCTTTGGACGGGGAACATTTGGCGCGAAGAGCGCCTAGAATAACGGCGACGGAACAGCGGGCGATCGAGATGAGACAAGTGATTTGGGCCGGGGCCCTTTTAGGGGTCATGGCGGTCGGCGCTGTTCTTTATGAGATTGCCGTTCCCCATTCCGCGCATTCGCAACAAGCCGCAGGCCAGCCGCGCACCACAAGCGGGCGTTCCGGTACGCATCACCACCGCTGCCACCAAGCCGACGCCGGTCGAGTTCAACACGATCGGCAATGTGCAGACCATCGCCTCTGTGTCGGTCAAATCGCGCGTCGACGCGGTGATCGATCAGGTCCTCGTCAAGGACGGCCAGTTCGTGAAGGCCGGCGACGTGCTCTTCCAGCTCGATTCGCGCGCCGCCCAGGCGGCGCTGCATCAGGCGGAAGCGACGCTTGGCGCGCGATCAGGTGCAGCTCGCCAATGCTCAGCGCAACGCGAACCGCGACAAATCGCTGATCGCGAAAAATTTCGTCTCGCAACAGCAGTTCGACACCGATTCCTCGACCGCGGCGCGCGCTCGAAGCGACGGTGAAAGCCGATCAGGCGCAGCTCGAGAACGCCAAGGTGCTGCTGTCCTATTACACGATCGTCGCGCCGATCGACGGCCGCGTCGGCTTGATCTCGATCAAGCAGGGCAACAGCATCAAGGCGAATGACGTGCCGCTGGCGACGCGTCAACCAGATCCAGCCGATCTACGTCTCGATCGCCCTGCCGCAAAACAATCTGCCCGAGCTGCGCGCCGCCATGGCGAAAGGTCCGGTGACCGTCCAGGTCCACGCCCGCCGGCGACAAAGGCGCGCCGATCACCGGCAAGATCGCCTTCTTCGACAACACGATCGATTCGACCTCGGGCACGATCAACGTGCGCAGCACCTTCGACAATGGCGATCAGCGGCTGTGGCCCGGCCAGTTCGTGAATGTCTCGGTGCTGGTGCGCACCGATCCCAACGCGCTGGTGATCGCGCCCGTCCGCGGTCCAGGCGGGGCAGAACGGCGACCTATGTCTTCGTCATCAAGGACGACAACACCGCGGAAGCGCGACCGGTGACCGTCGACCGCACGGTCGGCGGCATCGCGGTGATCTGCGAAGGGACTAAGCGCCGGCGAGAAGGTCGTGACCGACGGCCAGCTGCGCTTGAGCAACGGCACCCACGTCCAGATTGTCAGCGACGCGCCAAAGGGGTGACGCGTCATGAGCCTGCCGGAGCTCTGCATCCGTCGTCCGGTGATGACGACGCTGCTGATGCTGGCCTTCGTCATCTTCGGTCTGTTCAGCTATCGGCTGCTGCCGGTCGCCGCGATCCCGCAAGGTCGATTTTCCGACCATCGTCGTGACGCGGGCATTTTCCCGGCGCGTCGCCCGAGACCATGGCCGCCTCGGTCGCGACCCCGCTCGAGCGCCAATTCTCGACGATCGCCGGCCTCAATTCGATGGTGTCGTCGAGCGGTTCGGGCGTCACCCAGATCACGATGCAGTTCGATCTGACCCGCGACATCGACGGCGCCGCGCTCGACGTTCAGTCGGCGCTGACCTCGGCAGCCCGCCGCCTGCCGGTCCAGATGACCACGCCGCCGAGCTTCATCAAGGCCAATCCCGCCGACGCGCCGGTCATCTTCCTCAATCTCAACTCGGCCACGCTGCCGCTGTCGGAGGTCGATGAATATGCCGAGACGTTGATCGCGCAGCGCCTCTCGACCTTGAACGGCGTCAGCCAGGTCCTGGTCATGGGGCAGCAGAAATTCGCCGTTCGCGTCCAGGCCAACCCCGAAGCACTCGCCGCCAAGGGCATGACGCTCGACGATCTGCAAAGCGCCGTCGCGGCCGCCAATTCCTCGACGCCGGTCGGCACGCTGATGGGGCCGCAGCAGGCCTACACGCTCCAGGCCAACGGGCAGCTGCCGCACGCCGCGCAGTATCAGAACCTGATCGTCGCCTACCGCAACGGCGCGCCCGTGCGATTGAAGGACGTCGCCAAGGCCGTCGACAGCGTCGAGGACGACCGCCAGGCGAGCTGGTTCAACGGCAATCGCGGCATCCTGCTCGCGGTGCAGCGCCAGCCCGACGCCAATACCGTCGAGGTCGTCGATTCGGTCAAAGCCCTCATCCCGGTCTTCGAATCGCAGCTGCCGGCCTCGGTCAAGTTCAACGTGCTGCTCGATCACTCGGTATCGATCCGCAATTCGGTCAACGACGTGCAGGTGACGCTGCTGATCACGGCCGGCGCTCGTCATCCTCGTGATCTTCATCTTCCTGCGCAATGTGACCGCGACGATCATCCCGGCCCTGGCGCTGCCGGTCTCGATCATCGGCACCTTCGCCGGCATGGAAGCTCCTGGGCTACAGCATCGACAATCTCTCGCTGATGGCGCTGACCCTGTCGGTCGGCTTCGTCGTCGACGACGCGATCGTCATGCTCGAGAACATCATGCGCCACGTCGAAGGCGGCGAGCGCGTCATCGACGCGGCGTTCCGCGGCTCGCGCGAGATCGCCTTCACGATCTTGTCGATCACCCTGTCGCTGGTCGCGGTGTTCATCCCCGTGCTGTTCATGGGCGGCGTTGTCGGCCGCGTTTTCCGCGAATTCGCCGTCACCATCAGCATGACGATCCTGATCTCGGGCTTCGTCTCGCTGACGCTCACGCCGATGCTGGCGTCGCGGCTCATCAAGGCGCATCACGGCGAGCATCACAATCTCGCCTATCGTCTCTTCGAGCGCGGCTTCAACGCGCTGCTCGCCGGCTACAAGGCCGGGCTGACCTTCGTGATGCGCTGGCGGCGCACCACGCTTTTCCTCACGCTCTGCTCGATCGCGGTGTCGGGCTATCTCTTCGCCGTCATTCCGAAGGGCTTCTTCCCGATCGTCGACACCGGCGCGCTGATCGGCTCGACCGACGCGGCGCAGGACATCTCCATGAAGGCGATGGAGGAGCATACCCTCGAGGTCGCGCGCGTGATCAAAGCCGACCCGAATGTGAGCGACGTCACCGCCTTCGTCGGTGCCGGCGGCAGCAACCCGTCGCTGAACACCGGGCGGCTCTTCATCCAGCTCAAGCCGCGCGGCGAGCGCGCGCTGTCGGCGACCCAGGTGATGCAGGAACTGCGCCCGAAGGTGGCGCGCGTCGTCGGCATGAACACCTTCTTCCAGCCGCTGCAGGACATCAATCTCGGCGGGCGTCCGTCGAAGAGCCAGTTCCAGTACACGCTGCAGGACGGCAACACGGACGAGCTCTACAAATACGCCGAGACTTGATGGAGAGCCGCATGCGCGGGCTCGCCGGCGTCCAGGATGTGACATCCGATCTGCAGCTTGCGCAACCGGCTCGCGATGGTCGACATCAATCGCGACAAAGCGGCTCAGATGGGCATCACCGTCGACCAGATCCGCAACACCTTCTACAGCGCGTTCGGCACGCGCCAGATCTCGACGATCTACGAGCCATCGAACAGCTATGAGGTGATCCTCGAGCTCGATCCGACCGACCAGCAATCACCGACCGATCTCTCGAAGATCTATGTGCGCGCATCGTCGGGCCAGATGGTTCCGCTGGCCGCCGTGGCCTCGATCAGCGAGGGCATCGGTCCGGTCACGATCAATCATCAAGGCCAGCTCCCGTCGGTCACGATCTCCTTCAACCTGCAGCCGGGCTTCTCGCTCGGCACGCGCTATCGACGAGATCGAGCAGCTCGAGCGCGAGGTCAATCTCCCGGTCTCGGTGAGCAGCAGCTATCAGGGCAACGCCCAGGTCTTCCAGCAAGCGCTGCAAGGCCAGGGCCTGCTGCTCACCGCGGCGGTGATCGTCATCTACATCGTGCTCGGCATTCTCTACGAGAGCTTCATCCATCCGATCACGATCTTGTCCGGCTTGCCGGCCGCGGGGCTCGGCGCGCTGCTCACGCTGATGCTCTTCCGTCAGGATCATGAGCGTCATCGCGATCATCGGCGTCGTCATGCTGATCGGCATCGTGAAGAAGAACGCGATCATGATGATCGACTTCGCGCTCGAGCGACAACGCGCGGGCAACGTCACCGCCGACGAAGCGATCTTCGAGGCCTGCTTGCTGCGTTTCCGCCCGATCATGATGACCACCATGGCGGCCATCATGGGCGGCCTGCCGATCGCCATCGGCTTGGGCGAAGGCGCCGAGCTGCGCCAGCCGCTGGGACTTGTCGTCGTCGGCGGCCTCGTCGTCTCGCAGTCGCTCACGCTCTTCATCACGCCGGTGATTTATCTCTATCTCGAGAAATTCCGGCTCTTGTTCGCGCGCGGCGCCGAGACCGCACCGGCGCTCGGCGCGCGCGATAGTCGCCATGCCGCGCGCGAAGCGGGCGAATAGGCGCAGCACGACCTTCGGCATCGTCGCGGCGGCGCTGGTGTTCGGCTCCAGCCTCGCCAACGCCGGCGCGGCGACCAAGCGCGGCACCGGCTCGCAACCCGCGCTGCCGCCGGCGCCGCTGTCCGACGCCCAGCATTACGATCGCTGCCTGCAGATGGCGCATAGCGATCCGCAAAAGGCCTACGACGATGCCGTATCCTGGCGTGACCTTGGTGGCGGCTTTCCCGCGCAGCATTGCGCCGCCGTCGCGCTGGTGGGTTTGAAGAAATACACCGAGGCCGCGACCCAGCTCGAGGCTCTCGCCAATATCATGATGCAGGCGGGCTCCGAGATGCGCGCCGATGCGCTGGAGCAGGCCGGCCAGGCTTGGTTGCTCGCCGGCCAGCCGAGCGAGGCGAAATCGGCTTTCGATGCCGCGCTCAACTTCAAGCCGAAAGATGCCGAGCTATTGATCGATCGCGCCGAGGCCTATGCCTTGGGTGGGAAGTATTTCGACTCGATCGACGATCTCAACGCGGTGCTCGACCAGATGCCAAACCGGATCGACGCCCTGGTTTATCGCGCCTCGGCCTATCGCCAGCTCGGCTCGCTCGATCTCGCCCTCGAAGATGTCGAGCATGCGCTGCGGCTCGATCCGAATTCCGTGTCGGGCCTGCTCGAGCGCGGCAATCTCCGCCGCCTCAAGAGCGACGATACCGGCGCCAAAGCCGATTGGCAGCAAGTGCTGAAGCTGGGCCCCGGAACCCCGGCCGCCGCTTCGGCGCAAGGCAATCTCGCGCAGCTCGCCACTCAGCCCTCAGCCGGGCAAAACCCGCTCCCCCGCCCAACCGCGAAGCCGGCCAAGCCCTGAGCCTTCCGCTCGGACCAGGGAGCTCAGAAATCGAGATCGGTGTAGTGCTTGGGCGGCGGCGCGCCGGGGATGTGGTCGGCGAGGATCGGGCGGAAGCTCGGCCGCGATTTCACCCGCGCATACCATTCCTTGGCCGGCTCGTACTCGTCCCAGGCGACGTCGCCGAGGTAATCGAGCACCGAGAGATGCGCCGCCGCGGTCACGTCGGCGAGCGAGAAATAATCGCCGGCGAGCCAGCCGCGGTAGCGCTCGGTGAGATAGGCGATGTAGTCGAGATGGTATTTGAGATTGGATTTGGCGGCGCGGAGCACCGCCGAATTGGGTCCGCCGAAACCCAGGACCCGCTTGGTGAATTTTTCCGTGACCAGCGGCTCGGTGACTTCGCGATTCATCTTGCCGTCGAACCAGGCGACAAGGCGGCGCGCCTCGGCGCGGTCGACCGGGTTGAGTCCCAGGAGCAGTTTCTCGCGATAGGTCTCGTCGAGATATTCGGCGATCGCGCTCGCTTCGGCGAGCACCATGCCGTCAGGCTCGATGAGGACCGGCACATCGCAGGCGGGGTTGAGCGCGACGAACTCCGTCCGGCGCTCCCACACCTTCTCGATCTGCATCGAGAAATCGAGATTCTTCTCGTGCAGCACCAGGCGAATTTTACGCGACTGCGGCGACAGCCAGAGATGATAAAGGAGACGCATGGAGCGAACTGTCTCATAGCGCCAATGATGGGTAAAGCCGATTGGACAGTTTGCCGCTCGTCTTCGACGGATCGATGGGTTATTGGGTTGGCATGATGACGGCTCTCGAGCGCCAGGAAGCCACCGCACTGATCGATTTCTGGTTCGGCCCGCCGCGCTCGCCGACCCGTTTCCAGCAGCGCGACATCTGGTTCAAGGCCGATCCGGCCTTCGATGCGCAATGCCGCGACCGGTTCGGGGCGCTGCGCGAGCGCGCGGCCGACGGCCACTGCGCCGATTGGGCGCTCGAGGCCGAGCCTTGCCTTGCCCTCATCCTGTTGCTGGATCAGTTCCCGCGGAATCTCTTCCGCGGCAGCGCGCAGGCTTTCGCCACGGATGCGCAAGCGCGGGAGGCGGCGCGCATGGCGCTCGGCCGCGGCTTCGACCGCTCGTTGCCGGCGACCTGGCGGCAATTCATCTATCTACCGTTCGAGCATAGCGAGGATTTGGCCGATCAGGCGTCGAGCGTGGAGCTCGCCGCCGCCCTCGCGCGCGACCCGGATTTCGCCCGGGCGCTCGACTATGCGCAGCGCCACCACGCGATCATCGCGCGCTTCGGCCGCTTCCCGCATCGCAACGCCGTGCTCGGCCGGACATCGACGCCGGAAGAGGAAGCTTTTCTGAAGGAGCCGGGCTCGTCGTTCTGAGCGTGGCTGACGGCTCAGGCGTGACTCGGCCGAAAGCGGCCCGGCCGGCGGAAGCGATCGAGATAGCTCGGCAGGATGAGCTCGAGAGCCACCGGCGTGATGCCGAGCTCGGCAAGGCCGGGCGCGCCCGGCGCGGTAATCGAATCATGCCGCAGCAGCCGCACTTGATCGCGGGTGAGCGGCGGTTGCGGCAGCCATTCGAGGAAGAAGGCTTTGAACGACGCAAGGCCAAAGGGGATCGACATCAGGAACCGCTCGCGGCCGATGACACGGAGCATCAGCTCGAAAAGCTGCCGCATCGTGAAGGTTGCCGGCCCGGCGAGTTCGTAGGTCTTGCCCTCCGTATCGTCGCGCGACAGGGCCGCCGCGACAGCGGCCGCGACATCGCCGACATAGACCGGCTGAAACTTCGTCGCGCCGCCGGCGATCAGCGGCAAAGCCGGCGAGAACCGCGCCATCGCGGCGAAGCGATTGAAGAAATTATCCTCCGGCCCAAAGACCAGCGACGGGCGAAGGATGATCGCGCTCGGGAAAGCGGCACGCACCGCGGCCTCGCCCTCCGCCTTGCTGCGCGCGTAGGCGGAACCCGATTTCGCATCGGCAGCGAGCGCCGAGACGTGGACGAAGCGTTTGACGCCGGCGCTCTTCGCCAAATCCGCAAGCTGACCCGGCCCCCGATGATGCGCGAGATCGAAACGCTGCTTGCCGCGCTCGTGAATGATGCCGACGAGATTGACCACCGCGTCGGCGCCGGCAACGACAGCGGCCAGCGCGCGCGCATCGCCGAGATCGGCGCTGAGCGGCGCGATCTGACCGACGTCGCCCATCGGCCGCAGGAAGCCGGCGCTGCTCGCATGGCGGCCGCATGCGGCGATGACGGCGCCGTCGCGCGCGAGATCGCGCACGACATAGCGGCCGATGAAGCCCGAAGCTCCAAAAATGGCGATCCGACGAGGCGTCATGGGCGCGTTCTATACAATAGCAACATTGCACTTGCGAGCATCCGGACAGGCGATGCAATTGACAGGACGCGACCTGCCGCCTAATCACCGCAGGGGCCCTGGTGGCGGAATTGGTAGACGCGCTAGATTCAGGTTCTAGTGATCGAAAGGTCGTGGAAGTTCGAGTCTTCTCCAGGGCACCACGCCATCTCGGCGCGCATCACCGATAGCAGCGGCAGAACGTGACGATCCATCTTCATCAAGGCGATCTTCCAGCCGGTATCGATTTCGGTGCGAGCGTCGCCATCGATACCGAGACGATGGGTCTCAACCCGTTGCGCGACCGGCTCTGCCTCGCGCAGCTTTCGGCCGGCGACGGCGACAGCCACCTCGTGCAGTTCATGCCCGGCCAATACGCCGCGCCCAATCTGCGCGCGCTGCTGGCCGATCCGAAGGTGCTGAAGATCTTCCATTTCGGCCGCTTCGACATCGCGGTCCTGGCGCATTATCTCGGCGTCGTCGCGGCCCCGGTCTACTGCACCAAGATCGCCTCGAAACTCGCGCGCACTTTTACCGACAAGCACGGCCTCAAGGATCTGTGCCGCGAGGTCCTCGCCGTCGAGCTATCGAAGCAGCAGCAAAGCTCGGATTGGGGCGCGCCGACCCTGACCGAGGAGCAGAAACGCTACGCCGCCTCCGACGTTCTGCACCTCCACGCGCTCAAGGCCAAGCTCGACGCCATGCTGGTGCGGGAGAACCGCCAGCAGCTCGCCCTGGCCTGTTTCGCTTTCCTGCCCACAAGGGCGTTTCTTGACCTGACCGGTTACGAGAACGCTGATATTTTCGAGCATTAGAGGCTTTTGCTGCAGTGCGGCATAAGCGCCGGCGTGCACGGCGTGCGTTGACCGCACCAGGGAGGTGGCGGCATAGTTAGCCCTATCGAAGATTGGCAGGTTGCCGTATCGCGGGGATGGTCGCGGCCAGCCCCTTTTTCCGCAGCAGCAAAAGGCGTGGTCCCTCGGGGAATGCCGAAAGACGCAGTCGACAACACGCTGGCCGTCGCCCGCCGCGTTCTCAAGACCGAGATCGCCGGCCTGACCGCGCTTGCCGCGGAGCTGAACGGGCGCTTTTCCGAAGCCGTCAACCTGCTGGCCGCCGCCAAAGGCCGGGTAACTGTCACCGGCATGGGCAAGAGCGGCCATATCGCGCGCAAGATCGCCGCGACCTTTGCCTCGACCGGCACGCCGGCGCAATTCGTCCATCCCGCCGAAGCGAGCCATGGCGATCTCGGCATGATCGCACCCGGCGATGCCGTACTCGCGCTCTCCAATTCGGGCGAGACCGCCGAGCTTGCCGATATCGTCGCCTATACACGCCGCTTCCGCATCCCGCTGGTGGCGGTGACGCGCCGCGACGGCAGCGCGCTCGGCGGCGCCGCCGATGTCACGCTGGTCCTGCCGGACATCGAAGAAGGCTGCCCGATGGGCCTCGCACCGATGAGCTCGACGACGATGACGCTCGCTCTGGGCGATGCGCTCGCCGCGGCGATGATGGAGCGCAAAGGCTTCTCGAGCGCCGATTTCCATGGCCTTCATCCCGGCGGCCAGCTCGGCCGGCAATTGCTCACCGTGCGCGATCTCATGCATGTCGGCGACGAGATGCCGCTCGTGCCGCTCGGCACCAAGATGACCGACGCCGTCCTTACGATGTCGGCAAAGACCTTCGGCTGCGTCGGCGTGACCGATACGGATGGTCGGCTGGTCGGGATCGTCACCGATGGCGATTTGCGCCGCCACATGACGGATGACCTGTTGCGCTCGATCGTTGATCGCGTGATGACCAAGCGACCGAAAACCATCCGGCCGCAGGCCCTGGCTGCCGAGGCGTTGGGCCGCATGAACCAGCAGGCGATCACCAGCCTCTTCGCCGTCGACGACGAGAGCCGGCCGCTCGGCATCGTTCGCATCCACGATTGCTTGCGTGCGGGCATCGCATGAGCAACCGGCAAGGCGGTTCCACCGTCGCCCTGCGCGCGTCGCTGCGCCGCCATCTGCGCTTCGGCGATACGCGCAGCCACAGTCGCTTCGTCCAGCGCAGCAAATGGATCCTGCCGAGTCTGGCGGTGAGTCTGCTTCTGCTGGTCGCGACTTGGCCGCAGCTCAAATCGGCGGTCGATCACCTCCATTTCATTCTGCCGCGTATCGACCTCAGCGAGGCGCGCAATCTGCGCATGCTGGAGCCGCGCTATAGCGGCATCGACCGCGACAGCCGTCCGTATGTGCTGACGGCAACGAGCGCGACGCAGGCTTCGGGATCGGACGACATCATTTCGCTCGAAGCCCCGAAAGCCGACATGACCACCAACAGCGAGAGCTGGGTCCAGGTGACGTCTTACACGGGCACTTATCAGCCGCAGCCGCAACTGCTCGATCTTTATGGCGCTGTCGAGCTCTATCAGGATCGCGGCAACGAGTTCCACACCGACAGCGCGCGCGTCGACATGGGCAACGGCACGGCGACGAGCGATCAGCCCGTGACCGGCCAGGGTCCGTTCGGCCATGTCACCGCCGAAGGCTTTACGATGCTAGACCGCGGCGCGGTCATTCAATTCACCGGCAAAACCAACCTCGTGCTGCTGCCGCGGCCCAAGGACGCGGAATGAAGCGGGGCGCGGCCGCGCTCCTCGCCGCTCTCGCCCTGCTGACCGCCGCGCCGGAGCTGCACGCGCAAGCGCAATCGAACGCGCTCGGCCTGGTGGGGGGCGGCGACAACAGCAACAAGCCCGTCAATATCGAGGCCCAAAACGGCATCGAATGGCAGCAAAACAACAAGGTCTATATCGCGCGCGGCAACGCCAAGGCGACGCGCGGCGACGATTCCGTCACCGCCGACACCCTCTACGCCTACTACCGCGACGCCCAGCCGCAGCAAGCAGCCGCGGCCTCGCCGCCGCCGCGCGGCAATTCGCCGTCCGATCAGCAAAACCCTTTCGACAATGGCTCGACCCAAATCTACCGCATCGAAGCCGATGGCCATGTCGTCTTCGCGACGCCGACCCAGACCGCCTATGGCGATCACACGGTCTATGACATCGATCAGGCGCTGCTGGTCGTGACCGGCAAGAATCTGAAGATCGTCACGCAGCAGGATATCATCACGGCGCGCGACAGCTTCGAATGGTACGACCAGAAGCAGATCGGCGTGGCGCGTGGCAATGCCATCGCGACGCGGCAAGGACCGGAGCACAAATCGATTCGCGGCGATGTGCTGACCACGGAAGTGACCAGGCCCGACAATCAGCCCGCGAAGATCAGCAAGGTCAACGCACAAGGCCATGTCATTCTCGTCTCCGAGGATCAGATCGCGCGCGGCGACAGCGGCGTGTATAATCTCGAGACCGGTATCGCCACACTGAGCGGGCATGTGACGCTGACACGGGGGGATAACGAGTTGCGCGGGCAATATGCGGTCGTCAACACGAACACGAACGTCGCGCGCCTCTTGCCGGCGCCGCCTTCGGCGCAAGTGACCGGCCCGCAGCCGCGCGTTCAAGGCTTGCTTGTCCCGCGTCAGGGCCAGCCCGGCGCTGCAGCACCCGGGCAACCCGGCAAAGCCCAACCCACGCCGGCCCAACCGGCCCCGGCCGCCCGACCTTAGAGCCTTTCCCGCGATGTCTTCGCCGCCGACCCGCACTCACGCCTTTCAGGCCGCGCCGCACAGCGCGCCGCGGCTGGTCACGAGCAATGCCGGTCTTGCCGCTTTCAATCTCGGCAAGAGCTTCAAGAAACGTCCGGTGCTGCGCGAGGTGAATGTCTCCGTCCAGCGCGGCGAGGCGGTCGGGCTGTTGGGACCCAACGGGGCCGGCAAGACGACCTGCTTCTACATCATCACCGGCCTCATCCGCGCCGATGTCGGCCGCATCACGCTCGACGGCGAGGACATCACCGATCTGCCGATGTATCGCCGTGCCCGGCTCGGCATCGGCTACCTGCCGCAAGAGGCGTCGATCTTCCGCGGCCTCACGGTCGAGCAGAACATCCGCGCCGTGCTCGAAGTCTCGGAGCCGGAGCCGGAGCTGCGCGAGGCGGCGATCGACGACCTCCTCGCCGAATTCTCGATCAGCCATTTGCGTCGCGCCCCGGCCATGGCTCTTTCGGGCGGCGAGCGGCGCCGTGTCGAGATCGCCCGAGCGCTCGCTACCCAGCCTCATTTCATCCTTTTGGATGAGCCACTGGCCGGCATCGACCCGATCGCGGTCAGCGACATCCGCGACCTCGTCGCCCATCTCAAGGATCGCGGCATCGGCGTGCTCATCACCGACCACAATGTCCGCGAGACGCTGGGCATCGTCGACCGGGCCTATATCCTCCATGAGGGCCAAGTCCTGATGGACGGCCGGCCCGACGACATCGTCAACGACCCGAATGTGCGGCGGGTCTATCTGGGCGAGCGCTTCAGCCTCTAACCCGACAATGCTGCGCCGACATAGCGGCCGTCGCAGGAACTCCCGCCTGCGTCACGCGGGTATCGCTCGCCTAGTTATTAACCAAACCCATCATTTATTGGGCAGGCTAACCTTTTGAAATCCCTAGATCCCTGTGGTTAATTTCAAACTAAGTCATTACCTGCTTAACCAAAAATAAGGAAGTTGGTACGAAGTTTGCACCGTTGGCGCCTTTCTTCTAAGAGCAGCTTCGACCGTACCCATCATGGCACTCGTTCAAAGACTCGATATCCGGCAAGGCCAGGCGCTGGTCATGACGCCGCAGCTGCAGCAGGCGATCAAGCTGCTGCAGCTCTCGAATATCGAGCTCGGTACCTATGTCGAAGGCGAGGTCGAGCAGAACCCTCTGCTCGAGCGCGATGAATCCTCGCCCGACGGGCCGGAGCCGACCCCGGCCGAAGCGCCCACGCCCGAAGCCGCCGCGCCCGATGAAGCGAGCCATGAGGAAACCGTCGAGACCTGGAACGAGATCGCCGGCAGCGAGGGCGACGGCACGGTCGATTACGCCGGCGATCCCGGTTCCTGGCAGACCCGCGGCACGCGCTCCGACAGCGATGATCTGCCCAGCATCGACCAGACTCTCGCCCGCGCCGTTACCTTGCGCGAGCATCTCCTCGCGCAGCTTTCCGAGGAGATCAAAGACCCGATCGATCGCGTGATCGGCGCGCATCTCGTCGATCAAATCGATGAATCGGGCTACCTCACCGTTACGCTCGACGGTGTCGCCGCGACCATGGGCTGCGACGTCGCGAAGGTCGAGAGCGTGCTGCGAGAGTTGCAGCGTTTCGAGCCGACCGGCGTCTTCGCGCGCGATCTCGCCGAATGCCTCGCGCTCCAGCTCAAAGAGCGCGATCGCTACGATCCGGCGATGCAGGCGCTGATCGAGAATCTCTCGCTTCTCGCCTCCCGCGATGTTCCGGCGCTGCTGCGCCTTTGCCGTGTCGACTCGGCCGATCTCGCCGAGATGGCGGCGGAAATCCGCGCGCTCGATCCCAAGCCCGGCCTGCAATTCGACGGCGCCATCGCGCAGCCGGTCGTGCCCGACGTCTTCGTGCGCGCGCAGGGCGCGAATTGGATCGTCGAGCTCAACAGCGACAGCCTGCCGCGCGTGCTCATCAATACGCGTTATTACGCCGAAGTCAGCGCTTCGACGCGCAACAAGGCGGCAAAGGATTATCTCGCCGAGAAATACCAATCGGCGAATTGGCTGGTGAAGGCATTGCATCAGCGCGCGACGACGATTCTCAAAGTGTCGCGCGAGATCATTCGTCAGCAGGACGCATTCCTGCGCCACGGCGTGCAATATCTAAGGCCGCTGGTGCTGCGCGACATCGCTCAGGCGATCGGCATGCATGAGAGCACGGTCAGCCGCGTCACCACCAACAAATACATGATGACGCCCCGCGGCATCTTCGAGTTGAAATATTTCTTCACCTCGGCGATCGCCGCGGCGAGCGGCGGCGAAGCGCTCTCCGCCGAATCCGTGCGGTTCCGCATCAGATCGTTGATCGACGCGGAAGCGAACGACGTTTTATCGGATGACCGGATCGTCGATATCCTGATGAAAGACGGTGTCGATATCGCGCGCCGGACTGTGGCGAAATACCGCGAGGCGATGAATATCCCCTCCTCGGTGCAGCGGCGACGCGAGCGGGCGTTGCAAATCTGATTTACTTACGTATCAGAGTTGCTTGACTTGCCGCTGGCGCGTTCGTAGTTTGCCGCGCGCATTGACGGCATAGGATCCGTGATGGAAGTCACCGATCTCCTCGATCCCTCCGGCGTCACTCCGAATCTACGCGTCACCGGCAAGCGGCAAGCGCTGCAAGAGCTGGCACGACGCGCGGCGGCGCTGACGGGCGAGGATGAGCACAAGATTTTCGAATCGCTCTGGGAGCGCGAGCAGCTCGGCAGCACCGGCATCGGCAACGGCACCGCCGTGCCGCATGGCCGCATCCCCGGGTTCAAACGCGCGCTGACGATCTTCGCGCGGCTGGAGAAGCCGATCGATTTCGACGCGATCGACAGCCAGCCGGTCGATCTGATCTTCCTGCTGCTGACACCGGGGGACGCCGGCGCCGATCATCTCAAGGCGCTCGCGCGAATCTCGCGCCTGCTGCGCAATCGCGCCATGTGCGCCAAGCTGCGCGGCACCGAGAGCGCCGATGCGATCTACGCGTTACTGACCGATCGCGCCGCGAGCCACGCGGCGTAGTTTTTATTTCGGCCGCGCTCGTAGCGCCCCCGCGACTTGGCGCGAAGCGCCGGGTCGCTTCGCGTCGGGGCCAACCTGCTCGCGCGACCTATTGCGATCGCGCGATCGGCTTTAGCCCTATTGCAAGCTGACGGGTTCGAGCTCGTGCTGCTTCACCGCCGCGAAGGCGATGTCGCGCGACGGCGCCATGCCGATCTGCGTGCCATCGGCGGCATGGATCGAGAAGCCCGCCACACCGTTGATGACGGTCTGCTTGACATAAGCGAGCTGCTGCATGCCGACGAGGGCAAAATCCTGGGGCGACATTTCGCGCAGTTTCTCGGTGACATTCATGTTCCACTCCTTTCGCCGCCAATCGGCTGCTTGATGCCGTTTCCGGCCGGCGTTTTGATCTCAATGGCGCGCACCAAGCCTTCGGCTGCGCGTCGCCGCAGATCGATGTTCAAGAGCCCGTTGTCGAGGGCCGCTCCTGCCACTTCAATGCCGTCGGCCAGCACAAAGCTCCGCTGGAACTGACGCGCGGCAATGCCGCGGTGAAGGTAGACGCGATCGGTCTCGTCGGTTTGCTTGCCGCGAATGACAAGCTGGTTGTCCTCGACATAGACCGACAATTCCTCGGGCTTGAAGCCCGCCACGGCCAGCGTCAGCCGCAGCGCGTTCTCGCCGATTTGCTCGACATTGTAAGGGGGGTAGCCATCGGCCGTCGCTTTGCTGACCCGATCGAGCGCACGCTCGAACTGGTCGAAGCCCAAGAGCAGCGGCGAGCTGAACAGCGACAGACGCGACATCGAACCTCCTCAAGCGAGCGAGTCGACGATTCCGAGCCCCAACCGGCGGCTCCTGAACCTCGCGGGCGACCCTGACGGCATCGCCCGTGATACTAAATGGGGTTTGGTAGCACCCCGATCAAGCCGCCACAATCCATTGATATAATTACCTATTCCATCCAGTCGGGGCGCGGCATGGCGCGGTAGGCGTCGCGCAGCGCCTCGGACCAGCCCTCGTGGATCATGCGGAAATAGGGGTCGCTCTCGGTGATGCGGCGGCGGATCTCGGCCTTGAGCTCATCGCGCCGATAGACCATGAGATCGAGCGGCATGCCGACCGAGAGGTTGCAGCGCAGCGTCGAATCCATCGACACCATCACGAGCTTCACCCCGTCGCGCGGATCGGTGTCGTATTGCAGCACGCGATCGAGGATCGGCTTGCCGTATTTGGTCTCGCCGATCTGCAGGAAGGGCGTATCGGGCGTCGCCTCGATGAAATTGCCGGCGGCGTAGATCTGGAACAGCCGCACGCTGCGGCCTTTGAGCTGGCCGCCCAAGAGGATCGAGACATCGAATTTCACCTGCTGCGCTTCGAGCGTCGGCCCGTCGCTGCGATAGACGCGCCGCACCGCCTCGCCGACGAGCCGCGCCGCGCGCGAACATGCTCGGCACGGTGTAGATCGTCTCGATGCGGCCATCGGTCTCGATGCCTTCATGCAGCATGTTCACGACGGCTTGGCTAACGCCGAGATTGCCGGCCGACATCGCCGCGATGAAGCGCTCGCCCGTAATCTCGAAGATATGCATCTTCGAGAAGGTCGAGACATTGTCGACACCCGCATTGGTGCGTGTGTCGGACAGCATGACGAGTCCGTCTTTGAGGCAAAGCCCGACGCAATAAGTCATCGTTCCGTCCCTTAAAAGCTTATTGTTGCTGGCTCGCGTCGCGAACCTTCACTTCGACGGCGAGCGACTCCTCGCCCGCGCCGCGCCGCACGCCCCTGACCGGCGCCGCCGACCAATAATCGAGACCGATGCTGGCGCGCACATAGGCCTCGCCCGGCAGGCAGCGATTCGCCGGATCGAAGCCGATCCAGCCGAAATCGGAAAGATAAGCCTCGGCCCAGGCATGGCTCGCTTCAACGCTATCGCCGCCGGTCCAAAGATAGCCGCCGACATAGCGCGCCGGAATCCCCATCGCCCGCGCGCCGGCGATGAAGAGATGCGCGTGATCCTGGCAGACGCCGGCGCCGGCGCGCAGCGCTTCGGCGGCGGTGGTCGCCGCATCGGTCGCGCCGCTGCGATAATCGACCTGGCGCGCCGCACCGCCTCCATCCAGCCGGCGAGACGGTCATAGCCCTTGCCTGGAACCGTCAAGCGCGAGATCGCGGATGGTGCCGTCGATCGCGGTGAGCCGCGTCGGCCGCAGATAGAACAGCGGCGGCAAGGTCTCGACCGCGCCGCGCACGATGCCGTCGCTCGCCGAGGTCTCGACATCGCCTTCGACGACGACCGTGGCCTGGTCATGCGCGCGGTTGATGGTGTGACAATGGACGATATTGCCGTAGCCGTCGATGAGGCTCGGCAGCTCGTGCTTGCCCTCGCCGCGCACGCGCCAGGCGATGACGTTGAAGCCTTCATACGGCCGCGGCGTCAGGCGCAGCGTCTGGATCGCATAGGCGATCGGCTGCGAATAGCGATAGGCGGTCGTGTGGCGGATGGCGAGCCGCATGATGTCAGCAAATACGACGCGGACAAATTCTGAAGCCGTCATTGCGAGGCGGCCGCAGGCCGCCGTGGCAATCCAGAGCGGTGGTCCAAACACTGGATTGCTTCGCTTCGCTCGCAATGACGATGTTGATTCGATTCGAGTGGAACATTTCTTTACGTGAGATAAAGGTTGGAGATTTCGCCGCCCAGGAGGATCGAGCGATCGATGAAATCGGTCAGGAATTCGTGCAGCCCGCCTTGGAAGATTTTCTGGATCTTGCCGTAGCGCAGCCGCGCATGCGCTTCGCCGGCGAGGCGATGGCACTCGCCGCGATCGCCGCCATAGGCTTCGGCGATCAGATCGAGATAGCGCGTGATCTGGTCGTAGCAGGAGATCAGCGAGCGCGGCATCTCGCGGCGCAGCAGCAGCAGCTCGGCGATCAGCCAGGGCTGCAGCCGGTCGTGATAGACCCAGTGATAGGCGCGCAGCGCCGAGACCGAGCGCAGGATCGATTGCCACTGATAGTAGTCGAGCGCGCCGCCGACGCCTTCGTCCTGCGGCAGCAGCACATAGTATTTCACGTCGAGGATGCGGGCGGTGTTGTCGGCGCGCTCGAGGAAGGTGCCGAGCCGCGTGAAATAGAACGCGTCGTTGCGCAGCATCGTGCTGTCATAGGCGCCGTTGAAGAGCTGCGAGCGCTCGCGCACCCATTCGAGGAACGCCGGCGCGGTATCGAGCGTCATCTCCTGCATCGCGAAATCGCGCGCCTTGAGCCAGGTCTCGTTGAGCGCGTCCCACATATCGGCGGTCAGCGCGGTACGCACCGCGCGCGCATTGCGCCGCGCGGTCTCGAGACAGGCGAAGACGCTCGACGAATTGTCGGGATCGCGCACCAGATAGTCGATCACGGCATCGGCCTCGGGTGAGGAATATTTGGCGAAGAAGCCGGGCTCGCAGCCGGTGGCGATGAGGGTCGAGAGCCATTCGTCGCCGGCGGCGCCGAGCGAGCGCGCCATCGACGCCATGCGATGGCCGACCAGCACGATGCGGGCGACATTCTCGGCGCGCTCGACATAGCGCGCGAGCCAATAAAGGCTATCGGCGGTACGGCTCAGCATGGCCGAGCTTTCGAGGACCCCAAGACTTTCCAGAACCCATGTATCCTTCGTGCCGCCGCCCTGGCTCGAATTGACGACCAGCGAGCCGTCGCGCAGCGCGACGCGCGTCAGCCCGCCCGGCACGATGCGGATCTCCTTGCCGGCGAGGACGAAGGGCCGGAGATCGACATGGCGCGGCGCGACGCCGTTCTCGACGAAGGTCGGACAGGTCGAGAGCGCCAGCGTCGGCTGGGCGATGTAATCGTGCGGCCGCGCCTTGAGCTGCGCGGCGAAGCGCTCGACCTCGGCGCGCGAGGCATGCGGCCCGACCAGCATGCCGTAGCCGCCCGAGCCATGCGTTTCCTTGACCACGAGCTCGGCCAAATGATCGAGCACATAGCGCAGATCGCTTTCCTCGGCGCAGCGCCAGGTCGGCACATTGGCGAGGATCGGCTCTTCGCCGAGATAGAAGCGGATCATCTCCGGGACGAAGGGATAGATCGATTTGTCGTCGGCGATGCCGGCGCCGACGGCATTGGCGAGCGTGACATTGCCGGCGCGATAGGCGGCCAAGAGACCGGGGGTGCCGAGCAGCGAATCCGGCAGGAAGGTCAGCGGGTCGAGATAATCGTCGTCGAGCCGGCGATAGATCACGTCGACGCGGCGCAGTCCTTCGGTGGTGCGCATGAAGACGATGTTGTCCTCGACCACGAGATCGGCGCCTTCGACCAGCTCGATGCCCATCTCGTCGGCGAGGAAGGAATGCTCGTAATAGGCGCTGTTGTTGGCGCCGGGCGTCAGCAGCACGATCGCCGGCTCGCCCTCGCAATTCTCGGGCGCGACCGAGCGCAGCGTGTCGTGCAGCTCTTCGGGATAATGCGAGACCGGCGCGATGCGATGGCGCGCGTAGAGATCGGGAAAGAGCCGCATCATCGCCTCGCGATTCTCCAGCATGTAGGAGACGCCCGAGGGCGTGCGGCAATTATCCTCGAGCACATAGAAATCCGACGGCCCGACCCGCACCATGTCGATGCCCGCGACATGCGCGTAAACGCCATGCGGCGGAACGAAATCCTGCATCTCGGGACGGAAGCCGTCATTGTGCAGGATCAGCGGCGGCGGGATCTTGCCGGCGTGGAGAATTTCGCGATCGTGATAGACGTCGTGGATGAAGGCGTTGAGCGCCTTTACGCGCTGCGTCAGGCCGCGCTGCAGGATGGTCCATTCCGCCGGCGCGAGCACGCGCGGGATGATGTCGAAGGGGATGAGCCGCTCGGGACTGCCGCCTTCGGCATAGACCGCGAAGGTGATGCCGATGCGGCGGAACAGCAGCTCGGCCTCGCGCCGCTTCAATTCGACCGCCTTGCGCGGCGTCTCATCGAGCCAGCGCTTGATCAGCTCGTATTGCGGCAGGCACTCGCCAGGCGGCCCGGTCTCGTCATAAGCGGGCGCGCCAAAAGCGAGGCTCGCCGGGGGCGAAGCCGATTCGTCCTTCATGCTCCCAGGATAGCAAAGGCCGCGCCAACCCGAATCTGCCCGGTAAAGCGGCAGGAAACCGCGGGCTAGTTGACAGCCGCATCACGCTCCTGCCCAAAATTCGAGCACCTGACGTGAGCGGCGCGTCAGAAAGCAAAGGGCCCGGCATACGGCTGCCTGGCCCGCGATGATTGGTGGAGCCACGGGGAATCGAACCCCGAACCTCTACAATGCCATTGTAGCGCTCTCCCATCTGAGCTATGACCCCAAAGAGGCCGCCGCAGGCGCTAAGAGTTGAATTCTAGTGCTAAAACCATCAATCGGCGAGCCCAAAGGCCGCCAAAATCGGTCTGGCGGGTCAGGGGAGGCATGAAACCGCCATCGAACCACCGGACCAGCCGGCCAATCGCGCGAAAATGAGCGATAAACGCCCGAGCCCGGCCGAGCTTTACCGCCGCGCTGAAGCTTTGATCCCGGTCCTCGCCGGCCGCGCCGCGCGCTGCGAGGAGCTGCGCCACTGCCCGCCCGCGACGATCGACGATCTGGAGCAGGCCGGGCTGCTGCAGATCTGCCGCCCGGCGCGCTATGGCGGCGATGAATACGCCTGGGACGTGCTGAGCGAGGTCAATCGCATCCTCGCCCGCGGCTGCGGCTCGCAGGCCTGGGTCGCGAATGTGCTCAACGACCACACCCAGATCGTCGGCGCTTTCCCGCTGGAAGCCCAAGAAGAGATTTGGGCCAAGAATCACACAACCCGCATCGCCGCGAGCGTCGCGCCCTCGGGCCGCGCTAAGCGCGCGCCGGGCGGTACGCGGCTCTCCGGCAAATTCGGCTTCGCCAGCGGCATCGATTACGCGGATTGGCTGATCTGCGGCGCGTTCTTGGAAGAGGACGGAAAGCCGCCGGCGTGGTGGGATTTCCTGGTGCCGAAAGCGTCGGTGACGATCGTCGATGATTGGCATGTCGCGGGGCTCGCCGGCACCGGCAGCAAGAGCTTCGTCGTCGAGGATGTGCTGATCCCGCCGCATCGCTTCCAGGATCACATCCACAGCGACGACGGCACCGGCCCCGGCACCGCGATCAACCGCGCCTCGGTGTTCCGCACGCCGCGTGCCTCGGTCGCGGCGCTGGGCTTCACCGCGCTCGCCATCGGCATCGCCGAGGCATTCCTCGCGACCTATCTCGCGCATACGCGCGCGCGCAACAGCCGCGGCCTCGCGGTCGCCGAATTCGGCAGCACGCAGATCGGCCTCGCCAAGGCGACCGGGCAGATCGAAGGCGCCGCCGCGCATATGAATGCGGCGTTGCGCCATTGGGTCGATCGCATGGAAGCCGGCGGCCAGCTCGATGCGCATGAGAAGCTCAAGGCGCGGTTCGAGGCCGCCTTCATCGCGCGCCAATGCCTCGACGCGGTCGAGGCGCTGTTCGCCGCCTCGGGCGGGCATGCGATCTTCAACGACAATCCGCTGCAGCGTCAGCTTCGCGATCTCATCGCGGTCTGCACGCATCGCGGGCTTTATCTCGATGAATCGGGTCTCAACTACGGCAAGAGCGCGCTGAGCCTCGGCCGGGTCTGAAAGACGACAAGAGGTCGTGAAATAATAAAACGCGTCATTGCGAGGAGGCCGAAGGCCGACGCGGCAATCCAGAAGGAGCCACGGAGGCCGCTATTCCTGGATCGCCGCGGCTGCTTTGCAGCCTCGCGATGACGAAGTAGGAAAGCGCAATAACAAACCAAACGGGGGAGACGATGATGACGAAGAAACTGCTCGCGCGTTCCGGCGCCTTGGCCGGCGCGCTGGCGCTGCTCGCGCTGCCGCTGCTCCCGTCGCCCGGGCAAGCCGACGAGCCGACCAAGCTCGCGCTCGGCTACGGCCTCACCTCGGATTATCTCCCGGCCTATATCGCCAAGGACAACGGCATTTTCGAGAAGCACGGTCTCGACGTGTCGATGAAGGCCGTGACCTCGAGCTCGCTCGCGCCGCCGGCCCTCGTCAGCAACAGCCTGCAGATCTCGCAGGCGACGCCGCCCAATCTGCTGCTCGCCAATGACGGCGGCATGGATCTGGTTGCGGTCGCCGGCGTCGGCCGCCTCACCGCGGCACATCCGCATACCAGCCTCGTCACCCATCCCGGCTTCACCATCGACAAGCCGCAGGACCTCATCGGCAAGAAGATCGCCGTGCCCGGCATCAGCAGCGCGATGGATCTCGTCTTGCGCAAATGGCTGCTCGACGGCCATGTGAAGCTCGACCAGGTGACGATCGTCGAAGCGCCCTTCCAGCAGATGGGCGACATGCTGAAATCCGGCCAGCTCGATGCGGCCTTCCAATTCGAGCCGCTGCTCTCGCGCATCCTCGCCGCCGGCTCGGCGAGCAAGTCGCTCGACATCATGTCCTCGACCAACCCCGACGTGCTCGGCGCGATCTACGCCTCGACGCGCGAATGGGCGAATGCGCATCGCAGTGCGGTTGCCGCGTTCAACCAGTCGCTCGCCGAGGCAATCGCCTGGGAGAAAGCGCATCCCGAAGAGGCGCATAAGATCGAGGCGAAATATATCGGCTATGCGACGACAGGCCTGCCGGATGTCGTGCTCGAGGTGAAGCCGCAGGATTTCAAATTCTGGGCCGATGTCTGCGACGAGGTCGGCGTGTTGCATCGCCCCGTCGACGCCGCGACCCTGATCTTCAAGTAGGACACGAAAGCCATGCGCATAGCGATCGGTCTTCTCGCAGCGCTGAGCGTCGTCGCCGTCATCGGCGACGCCGCCGCCGCCGAGATGACGAAGATGGCCGTCAGCTATTCGGCGACCGCGGATTTCGCGCCCGCTTTCATCGCCAAGGACGCGGGGATTTTCGAAAAGCACGGCCTCGACGTCACGCTGACCAATCTTGCGACCACATCTCTTGGTCCGCCCGCCTTGATGGCGGGCAGCCTGCAGCTCGCCTCGAGTTCGCCGCCGCTGCTGCTGCTCGCCAATGACGGCGGCATGGATCTCGTTGCCGTTGCCGGCGTCGCCGCCATGGACGAGAAGCATCCGCGCTCCAGCCTCGTCACGCGAACGGGCTTCACCGCGACCAAGGCGCAGGATTTCATCGGCAAGAAGGTCGCGCGGCCGGGCATCAACAGCGCGATCGACCTGGTCCTGAAGAAATGGTTGCTCGATCACGGCGTCGCGCTCAACCAGGTGACCTTGGTCGAGACGCCTTTCACGCAGATGGGCGATCTTCTGAAAGCCGGGCAGATCGACGCCGCTTTCGAATTGGAGCCGCTGCGCACGCGCATCATCGAGGCTGGCGCGGGTCAGAAATCGGTCGATATCTTCAGCGAGACCAAGCCGCATATTCTTGCCTCGATGTATGCATCGAGCCGCCCCTGGGCGGAAGCGCATCGCGACGCGCTCAAGGCCTTCCGCGCCGCGCTGCAGGACGCGATGGTCTTCCAGCACGAGCACGTGACGACGCCAAGGAGATGCAAAAGAAATATGTCGGCGCGGCGAGCCAGCCGGACCAGCTCGAACTCGAGCTCAACCCCGCCGATTTCGATTTCTGGATCGCGGCGCTCAATCAATTGAAGCTGCTGCAGCAACAACCGCCGCCGGCCGCGAAGCTGATTATTCAGTAGCGTGGGAGAAGCTGATTAAACTGCGTCATTCCCGCGAAAAACAACGAGATGTAACTTGGGATGACCCGTTCGCTCGCTCTTCGCGAGCGAACCCGAAGGGCACGGCCGCGAAGAGCGGCCGCGCGGGTCGTCCGCTTTCGCGGGGGTGACGAATGAAGGTCAGCGCTGGAATATGCAAAAACAAAAGAGCCCGGCTCATGTGAGCCGGGCTCTTTCTATCTGGTGGAGCCACGGGGAATCGAACCCCGGACCTCTACAATGCCATTGTAGCGCTCTCCCATCTGAGCTATGACCCCAAACTTTTTTGCCCAACTTCTTTAAACGGGCGCGCCCTTCAATAAGGGCTTATTCTTCATCCTCGTCGACGTTCTCGATCACCTCGGCCATATCGTCTTCATCTTCGCCGAGTTCGGACGCATCCTCGAGGACTTCTTCATCCTCCTCATCGGCTCGGCCTCTTCGGCGTCTTCCTCCTCGTCCTCAGCATCGGCATCGGCCGGCAAGACGGCATCGGCCTCCGCCGGCTCCGGCACCTCCTCCGCGCCAAGATCCGGCTCGATCTCCTCATCGGCGACCGGCTCGGCGCACCGGCACCGCCGCGGCGCGCGTGCGCCGCGTCTTCAGCAGCGCCTCCGGATCGAAAGGCGAGCCGCAATGCGGGCACACGATCGGATCGCGCCGCATGTCGTAATAGCGCGTGCCGCAATTCGGGCACAGCCGCTTCATTCCCCATTCTGCTTTAGCCACCCTCGCCTCCCTTCGGCCAAGTCTGCACATCTCGCCGGTCGGCAGCGGAGCGCCGTTTGCCACGGCGCGAGCCCGCTGTCAAAAAATATTTCCGGCAAGAACGATGCCGACCCTGCTTTCGTTGCGGCCCCATTGCCGCAAAGCCGCGTTTTGGTAAACACTCGTCAATCATGTCCTCGACATCCGCGACGCCTCTCACCTCCGGCACCGCCGGCCGCCTCAGCGGCACCTGCCGCGTGCCTGGCGACAAATCGCTGTCGCATCGCGCCCTGATCCTCGGCGGCCTCGCCATCGGACGCACGCGCGTCACCGGCCTGCTCGAAGGCGAGGACGTGCTCGCCACCGCCGGC
The DNA here is from genome assembly GCA_963731145.1 of uncultured Alphaproteobacteria bacterium. GTDB lineage: Bacteria > Pseudomonadota > Alphaproteobacteria > ATCC43930 > CGMCC-115725 > CAIKMD01. The sequence continues at coordinate 333,077 of CAVSUX010000003.1, forward strand.
GCCATGCGCGCGCTCGGCGCCGGCGTGACGCGCGCAGGGCGATGGCGATTGGCTGGTCAGCGGCGTCGGGATCGGCGGATCTGCAGGAGCCCGACACGCTGCTCGATATGGGGAATTCCGGCACCGGCGCAAGGCTGGTGATGGGCGTGGTCGCCGGCCACGACATCACCGCGTTCTTCACCGGCGACGCCTCGCTGCGCCGCCGGCCGATGGCGCGGGTGACCGAGCCGCTGTCGCGCATGGGCGCCAAAGTGGTCGCGCGCGAAGGCGGCCGCCTGCCGCTGGCGCTGACCGGCGCCGCGGCGCCGTTGCCGATCACCTATGCCTCGCCGGTCGCCTCGGCGCAGGTGAAATCGGCGATCCTGCTCGCCGGCCTCTCCGCGCCGGGCGAGACGACGGTGATCGAGCCGCTGGCGTCGCGCGATCACACCGAGAATCTGCTGCGGCACTTCGGGGCGAAGGTGACAGTCGACGCCGACGAACGACGGCGGCAGGCGCATCACCGTCACCGGCCAGCCCGAGCTCAAGGCCGGCGATATCGTCATTCCCGGCGATCCGTCTTCGGCCGCGTTTCCCGCGGTCGCGGCGCTGTTGCTGCCGCAATCCGAGATCACGATCGCCGGCGTCGGCATCAATCCGCTGCGCGCCGGGCTCTTCGAAACCCTCGCCGAAATGGGCGCCGATATCACTTTCGCCAATCGCCGCATCGAAGGCGGCGAGCCGGTCGCCGATCTCGTCATTCGCGCCGGCGCGCTGAAAGCGCGTGACCGTGCCGGCCGAGCGCGCGCCGAGCATGATCGACGAATATCCGATCCTCGCCGTCGCCGCCGCCTTCGCCAAAGGCCGCACGGTGATGCACGGCCTTGCCGAGCTGCGCGTCAAGGAAAGCGATCGCCTCAGCGCCATCGCCCAGGGGCTCAGCGATTGCGGCGTCACCGTCACGATCGAGGGCGACACGCTGATCGTCGAGGGCAAGGGCGGCAAGCCGCGCGGCGGCGCGGCGGTCGCTTCGGCTCTGGATCATCGCATCGCCATGTCCTTCCTGGTGCTGGGCATGGCGGCGGAGAAGCCGGTGACGATCGATGACGGCGCCACCATCGCCACCAGCTTCCCCGGACTTCGTCGCGCTGGTGAACGGCCTCGGCGGCTCGATCGCCGAGGCGTGAGAAGCGGACGCGTGATCATCGCCATCGATGGGCCGGCCGCCGCGGGCAAGGGCACGCTGGGCCGCCGCCTCGCCCAGCATCTGAACCTCGCCTTCCTCGATACCGGCGGGCTCTACCGGGCGGTGGCGCTGAAAGTGCTCGATGGCAGGGCGGCGATCCGGCCGACCCGGCCGCCGCCGAGGCCGCCGCCAAGGCAATCCGGCCCGCCGACCTCGAAACACCCCGATTACGGGAAGACCAGGTCTCGGAGGCCGCCTCGGTCGTGGCTGCCCAACCCGCGGTCCGGGCCGCCCTCCTCGCCTTTCAGCGCGATTTCGCCCATCACCCGCCGGCCGGCTATGCCGGCGCCCTGCTCGATGGGCGGGATATCGGCACCGTGGTCTGTCCCGACGCGACCGTGAAGCTCTTCGTCACGGCCAGCGCCGAAGCCCGAGCCGCTGAGGCGTTTCAAAGAGTTGCAGGCCGCCGGAGTCGGGACTATATACGAGCGCGTCCTGCAGGACATCGAGCAACGCGACGCCCGCGACCGGGAGCGCCGGACGGCGCCGCTTCGGTCTGCCGGCGATGCGATCGAGCTCGATACCACGGCGCTCGATGCCGACGCCGCCTTCGCAAAGGCCGCCGACCTCATCGCCCGGAAGCTCAAGGGCTAGCCTGATTCGTAGGCTGGTCTGTGTGCGGCTTGCAGGAATACGGGTTCACGCCGCCGCACCCGCGCAAGTCGGCCGCTCGTGGCGTTTCGCTCACCCTGGCGACCGCTCTGATGAATTGAAGGGGAACTCTGGAGATCGAATGGCTGTCGCAACGCAAACCGCGTCGAGCAAGGAAAGCTTTGCCGCGTTACTCGATGAATCGCTCGGCACCGCGAGCGGATTGGAAGGAACCGTCGTCAAAGGCCGGGTGCTGGCCGTCGAAAACGACTCCGTGCTGATCGATGTCGGATTGAAATCGGAAGGCCGCGTCGCGCTGCGCGAATTTTCCGCGCCGGGCCGGCAAGCGGAGATCAAGCCGGGCGACATCGTCGAGGTCTATCTCGAGCGGATGGAAGACAAGAATGGCGAAGCGCAGCTCTCGCGCGAGAAGGCGCGCCGCGAGGAAGCGTGGACGCTGCTGGAAAAGAGCTTCCAGGCGAATGAGCGCGTCAACGGCGTGATCTTCGGCCGCGTCAAAGGCGGCTTCACCGTCGATCTTTCCGGCGCCGTCGCGTTCCTGCCCGGCAGCCAGGTCGATATCCGCCCGGTGCGCGATATCACGCCGCTGCTCGGCACGCCGCAGCCGTTCCAGATCCTCAAGATGGATCGCTCGCGCGGCAACATCGTCGTCTCGCGCCGCGCCGTGCTCGAAGAGAGCCGCGCCGAAGCGCGCTCGGAGCTGGTCGCCTCGCTGAAGGAAGGCCAGGTCCTCAACGGCGTCGTCAAGAACATCACCGATTACGGCGCGTTCGTCGATCTCGGCGGCGTCGACGGTTTGCTGCACGTCACCGACATCGCGTGGCGCCGCATCAATCACCCGTCCGAAGCGCTGCATATCGGCCAGAGCGTGAAGGTGCAGGTCATCCGCTTCAACGCCGAGACGCAGCGCATCTCGCTCGGCATGAAGCAGCTCGAAGCCGATCCGTGGGAAGGCGTCGAGCTCAAATACCCGGCCAATGCGCGCTTCAAGGGCCGCGTCACCAACATCACCGATTACGGCGCCTTCGTCGAGCTGGAGCCGGGCGTCGAAGGCCTGGTCCATGTCTCCGAAATGAGCTGGACCAAGAAGAACGTCCATCCCGGCAAGATCGTCTCGACCAGCCAGGAAGTCGAAGTCCAGGTGCTGGACGTCGATCCGGCAGAAGCGCCGCATCAGCCTCGGCCTCAAGCAATGCATGGCCAATCCGTGGGAGGCGTTCCTCGACAAATATCCGCCGGGCACCGAGCTCGAAGGCGAGATCAAGAACATCACCGAATTCGGTCTGTTCGTCGGCCTGCCGGGCGAGATCGACGGCATGGTCCATCTCTCCGACCTCGACTGGAAGAAGCCGGGCGAGCAGGCGATCAACGATTACCAGAAGGGCGACATGGTCAAGGTGCGCGTCCTCGACGTCGATGCCGAGAAAGAGCGCATCAGCCTCGGCATCAAGCAGCTCCAGGCCGATCCGCTCGAGAGCGGCGCCGCCCAGATCAAGAAGGGCGATGTCGTGACCTGCACCGTCACCGGCACCACCGATGGCGGCGTCGAGGTCGAGATGGCCGGCGGCTTCCCCGGCTTCATCCGCAAATCCGAGCTGTCGCGCGACCGCGCCGAGCAGCGGCCCGACCGTTTCGCCGTCGGCGAAAAGGTCGATGCGAAGATCACCACCTTCGACCGCGCCACCCGCAAGGCGACGCTGTCGATCAAGGCGAAGGAGTTCGACGAAGAGAAAGAGGCGATGGCCGAATTCGGCTCGTCCGATAGCGGCGCCTCGCTCGGCGACATCCTGGGCGCGGCGCTGCGAGGCCGCGAGAAGGACGAAAAGACCGATAAGTAAGACCGGCGCATACGCTTACCGTCGCGGGTGGCCGGAAGGCCACACCGCGCGGTAAGTGCGACCCCCGGCTCGACGCCAACCTTGACGCCAAGTCATTGGTTTGGCAGGCTTCCTCGCAACGGGCCAATCATGTCGGGAACGGGCGGGGCCATGACGAAATCCGAGCTGATACAACATTTGGCCGAACGCAACCCGCATCTCTATCAGCGCGACGTCGAGCGCATCGTCACCACGATTTTCGATGAAATCTCCAACGCCCTGTCGCGCGGCGATCGCGTCGAATTGCGCGGCTTCGGTGCGTTCTCGGTGAAGCGCCGCGAGGCGCGGCAAGGCCGCAATCCGCGCACCGGCGAGAGCGTGAAGGTCGCCGAGAAACACATTCCTTTCTTCAAGACCGGCAAGGAAATGCGCGCCCGCCTCAATAACGGCGCCGGTTGATCGCGGATCGGAAGGTCCGCGACGTTGCGATCATTTCGCTGGGTTCTGATCGGGCTGGTCGCGCTGGCCCTGGTCATTTTCGCGGTCGACAATCGCCAGACCGTCACCGTCAGCCTGTGGCCGCTGCCGATCGAGGCCAGCATAGGCCTCTATCTCGTCGTGCTGCTGACGCTGCTGGTGGGCTTCCTCATTGGCGAATTGGCCGCGTGGATGAACGGCCATCGCTGGCGGCGCGAGGCGCGGCTCAAGGCCAAGCGCATCGCGGAGCTGGAGCGCGAGCTCGCCGCACAATCGCCGCCCAAGGAAGCCGCGCGCGAATTGACGCGGCCCTGAGCCACATCCCTTGACCCGCTGGCCCCTGACCCGCTGGCCCTTGACCACAAGCCAGGGCGCGGTACGCCGCCTGATGCGCGTTCTCGGCTACGACGAAACGGTGACGGCGCTCGAATTTCCGCCGCTGGTCGAGGCTTTGCGGCAAGCCTTCCGCAAAACCGATTTCGAGACGCCGTCGGCTGATCTGCACTCACTCGCCGTGCCGGACGAGCCTACGGGCTCGCTGATCGTGCTTGCCGGCGTGGCTGCCGGGCAAGAATTTCGGCGTCCGCCTGACCACGAATTTCCCCGGCAACGCCGCGCGCAACAAGCCGATGCGCGGCGGCTGCTACCTCCTCGGCGACGGCCGCACCGGCGAGATGCTCGCGATCTTCGACGGGCCGGCGCTGACGCTGCGGCGCACCGCCGCCGCCTCGGCCCTCGCCGCGACCTATCTCGCGCGCGCCGAGAGCGAGCGCATGCTGATGATCGGCACCGGCGCCCTCGCCGCCGCATCTCATCGCGGCGCATGCCAGCGTGCGGCCGATCCACAACGTGCTGGTCTGGGGCCGCGATCGCGCCAAGGCGGCGCGCCTCGCGCAGCGCATGACCCGCCGCAATCTCAAAGTCGCGGCGGCCGACGGATCTCGAGAAAGCCGTGCGCGGCGCGGATATCGTCTGCTGCGCCACCGCTTCGGCACGCGAGCCGATCCTCAAAGGCGCGTGGCTGCCCGAAGGCGTGCATGTCGATCTCGTCGGCGGGCGCACGCCGCAGATGCGCGAGGCCGATGACGATGTGATGATGACGCGCGCGCATCTTCGTCGACGTGCGCGAGGCGGCGGAGCAGCAGGCGGGCGATATCGTCCAGCCGCTCGCCAGCGGCGTCATCACGTCGTTCGACATCACGGGCGATCTCTTCGAGCTGACGCGCGGCGACCGCGCCGGCCGCCGCTTCCACAATCAGATCACGCTGTTCAAATCGGTCGGCCATGCGCTCGAGGATTTGACGGCGGCGCAGGTCGCGCTCGACAATAGCGTCAACGGCTGAGTCACATGGATCACAACCCCATCCTCTGCGCCATCGACACGCCCGAGCTGGCGCGCGCGCAAGCGCTGATCGCCGCGACGGCGGGCGCCGTCGGCGGCGTGAAGCTCGGCCTCGAATTCTTCGCGGCGCACGGGCCCGACGGCATCCGCAAAGCCGCCGCCGGCCAGAAGAACGTGTTCCTCGATCTGAAGCTGCACGACATCCCGAACACCGTGGCGGGCGCGGTCAAAAGCAGCCTCGCGCTCGATCCGCTGCTGCTCACCATTCATTGCAGCGGCGGCGCGGCGATGATGCGCGCCGCGGTCGAGGCGCGCGGCGAGCGCGCGCACCAAGATCGTGGGCGTCACCGTGCTGACCAGCCTCGACGACAACGATCTTGCCGCGGTCGGGCAAAGCGGCACCGGCCGCGGCGCAAGTGCGGCGCCTCGCGCTGCTCGCGCAAGACAGCGGCCTCGACGGCGTCGTGTGCTCGCCGCAGGAAGTCGCGATGCTGCGCCAGGCTTGCCGCAAGGATTTCCTGCTGGTCGTGCCGGGCATTCGTCCCGCCGGCGCGGCGGTCGGCGATCAGAAACGCGTGCAGACGCCGCGCGACGCGATCGCCGCCGGCGCCGATTACCTCGTCATCGGCCGGCCGATCACCGAAGCGCCCGATCCGGGCGGCGCTGCCCGCGCGATCCTCGCCGAGATACCATGAGCGTCGCAGCCAAGATTTGCGGCCTGACGACGGACGAAGCGGTGCAGGCGGCGGTCGCCGGCGGCGCGCGCTTCACCGGCTTCGTCTTCTATCCGCCGAGCCCGCGCAGCCTCGGCATCGCGCAAGCGGCCGCGCTGGTCGCCGGCGTCGCGCCCGGCATCACCCGCGTCGGCGTGTTCGTCGATCCCGACGACACGCTGCTCGAAAATGTGCTGGCGAAGATGCCGCTCGACCTGGTGCAGCTCCACGGCAGCGAGACGCCCGAGCGCGCCGTGGCGATCAAGCGCCGCTTCGGCGTCAAGGTGATGAAGGCGATCAAGGTCGCGAGCGAACTCGATCTGCAGGGCGCGAAGGATATTCCTCGGCAGCGTCGATTGGCTGATGTTCGACGCCAAGCCGCCGAAGGACATGGCCAATGCCCTGCCCGGCGGCAACGCTCTGGCCTTCGATTGGGAGCTGCTGCGCCAGAAGAACTGGCCGCTGCCCTGGATGCTGTCGGGCGGGCTCAAGCCGCGACAATCTGCCGAGGCGGTGAAAATCTCGCGCGCCGAGGCGGTCGACGTCTCCTCCGGCGTCGAGCGGCGTCCCGGCGAGAAGGATCCGGCCAAGATCCGGGCGTTTTTGGCGCGGGCGCAGGCGCTTTAGCCGGCTGTTTTTAGGCAGACGTTTGAGCCGATAGAGTTTTCCCTCTAAAACCAAGCACATGGCCTCGCCCAACACCTTTCGCGCGGGACCCGACGAGCGCGGGCTTTTCGGCATGTTCGGCGGCCGTTACGTCGCCGAGACCCTGATGCCGCTCGTGCTCGAGGTCGAGCGCGCCTATGACGCGGCGCAAGCGCGATCCCGAATTCGCCAAGCGCGATGGCCTATTACTTCGAGCATTATGTCGGCCGGCCATCGCCGCTTTATTTCGCCCAGCGCCTCACCGACGCATTGCGGCGGCGCGAAAATCTATCTGAAGCGCGAGGATCTCAACCACACCGGCGCGCATAAGATCAACAACACGATCGGCCAGATCCTGCTGGCGCAGCGCATGGGCAAGCGCCGCATCATCGCCGAGACCGGCGCCGGCCAGCATGGCGTCGCCACCGCCACGGTCTGCGCGCTCTTCAACCTGCCCTGCGTCGTCTATATGGGCGCGACCGATATCGAGCGGCAGAAGCCCAACGTCTTCCGCATGAAGCTGCTCGGCGCCGAAGTGCGCCCGGTCACCTCGGGCACCGCGACCCTCAAAGACGCGATGAACGAGGCGCTGCGCGATTGGGTCTCCAATGTCGAGGACACCTATTACCTGATCGGCACGGTCGCCGGCCCGCATCCCTATCCGGCGATGGTGCGCGATTTCCAGAACATCATCGGCGACGAAACGCGACGGCAGATGCAAAAGGCCGAAGGCCGGCTGCCCGATACGCTGGTCGCCTGCGTCGGCGGCGGCTCCAACGCGATGGGGCTGTTCCATCCCTTCCTCGACGAGCCGAGCGTCAAGATGATCGGCGTCGAGGCGGCGGGCTTCGGCATTCCGAGCCGGCAAGCACGCCGCCTCGCTCAACGGCGGCACGCCCGGCGTGCTGCACGGCAATCGCACCTATCTGCTGCAGACCGATGACGGGCAGATCATCGATGCGCATTCGATCTCGGCCGGGCCTCGATTACCCCGGCATCGGCCCGGAGCACGCCTTTCTCTTCGACAAGAAGCGCGTCGACTATGTCGCGATCACCGATGACGAGGCGATCGAGGCCTTCCATCTGCTGACCCGGCTCGAAGGCATCATCCCGGCGCTCGAATCTGCGCATGCCATCGCGCAGGTGGCGAAGATCGCCGGCAAGCTGCCGAACGATCATCTGATCGTCGTCAATCTTTCGGGCCGCGGCGACAAGGACATCAACACCGTCGCGGCGCTGCAAGGGATCCGGCTGTGAGCCGCATCGAGCAGCGTTTCGCCGCGTTGAAGCGCGAGGGCCGCGCCGGTCTCGTCACCTATCTCACTTGCGGCGATCCCGATGCCGAGAGCTTCGCGCAGATTCTCGCGGGACTGCCGCAGGCCGGCGCCGATCTGATCGAGATCGGCGTACCCTTCTCCGATCCGATGGCCGATGGCCCGGCGATCCAGGCGGCGGGACTGCGCGCGCTCAAAGCCGGCATGACGCTGGCGAAGGTGCTGGCGATCGTGCGCGGCTTCCGCGCCAAGGACGACGCAAACGCCGATCGTGCTGATGGGTTATTACAACCCGATCTATCGCTATGGCGTCGCGAAATTCCTCGCCGATGCGAAAGCCGCCGGCGTCGACGGGCTGATCGTCGTCGATCTGCCGCCCGAGCATGACGAGGAGCTGTGCCTGCCGGCGCAAAGCCGCGGGACTCGATTTCATCCGCCTTGCCACGCCGACGACCGACGACAAGCGCCTGCCGCAAGTGCTGAAAAACACGCAGGGCTTCCTCTATTACGTCGCCGTCGCCGGCGTGACCGGCACGAAATCGGCGGCGGGCGATGTGATCACCGCCGCGGTGACGCGGTTGAAGAAGCACACCGATCTGCCGGTCGCGGTCGGCTTCGGCATCCGCACGCCGGCGCAAGCCGCCGCCGTCGCGAAGGTCGCCGACGCGGCGGTCGTCGGATCGGCGCTGGTCGATCGTGTCGCGTCATCGCTCGATGCCAATGGCAAAGCGACGTCCGAACTCGTCAAAGCCGTGCTCGGCGATGTGCGGATACTGAGCTCAAGGCGTGCGGAGCGCACGTTTCGAATCTAAAGGCCCGGCATGAACTGGCTGACCAATTTCGTCCTGCCGAAGATCCGTGCGGTCAAGGAGACCGTCGCCAAGAAAGAGGTGCCGGAGAATCTCTGGACCAAATGCGGCAATTGCGGCCAGATGCTGTTCGGCCGCGATCTCGAGGCCAATCTCCATGTCTGCAACACCTGCGGCTTTCATCTGCGGCTGGAGCCGGCGCAGCGTTTCGCGGCGCTGTTCGACGACGGCAAATACACGACCATCGAGCTGCCGAAGCCGGCGAGCGATCCGCTGCGTTTCCGCGACGTGAAGCGCTATGGCGATCGCCTGAAAGAGGCTCATGCCAAGCATAATGGCAGCGACGCGCTGATCGTCGCGCATGGCACGATCGGCGGCCTTCCGGCGGTCATGGCTTGCTTCGATTTCTCCTTCATGGGCGGCTCGATGGGGGTCGCGGTCGGCGAAGCGCTGCTCGCCGCGGCGCGGCTCGCCGTGCTGCAAGAAGCGGCGCTGATCGTCGTGCCGGCCTCGGGCGGGGCGCGCATGCAGGAAGGCATCCTGTCGCTGATGCAGATGCCGCGCACGACATTGGCGGTCGAGATGGTGAAAGATGCCGGCCTGCCCTACATCGTGCTGCTGACGCATCCGACCACCGGCGGCGTCTCGGCTTCCTTCGCGATGCTCGGCGACATCACCTTGGCCGAGCCCGGCGCGGTGATCGGTTTTGCCGGCGCGCGGGTCATCGAAGAGACCATTCACGAGAAGCTGCCCGAAGGCTTCCAGCGCTCGGAATATCTCTTGGAGCACGGCATGGTCGATATGGTCGTGCCGCGCAAGGAATTGAAAGAGACGCTCGTCCGGATCGTGCGGCTGCTCATGAGCCCGGCACCGAGCGTTGCGCAAGCGAAACAGGCTTAACCTCTGGTCAGCGACGAAATCCTCGCCCGGCTGCTGACGCTTCACCCGAAGCTCATCGATCTGAGCCTCGATCGCGTGTTGCGGCTGCTTGCCGCGCTCGGCAATCCGCAAGGCAAGCTGCCGCCGGTGATCCATGTCGCCGGCACCAACGGCAAGGGCTCGACCGTGGCGTTCCTGCGCGCCTGCCTCGAAGCGGCCGGTAAGCGCGTCCATGTCTATACCTCGCCCCATCTCGTGCGCTTTGCCGAGCGCATCCGCCTCGCCGGCAAGCTGATCGACGAAGACGGCGCTGGTCGCGTTGCTCGAGGAATGCGAGCGCGCCAATCAAGGCCAGCCGATCACCTTCTTCGAGATCACGACCGCGGCAGCATTCCTCGCCTTCACGCGCGAGCCGGCCGATTACGTGCTGCTCGAAGTCGGGCTCGGCGGGCGCTTCGACGCGACGAATGTCGTCGCCAACCCCGCGGTTACCGCGATCACGCCCATCTCGCTCGATCATCAGCAATTCCTCGGCGAGACGATCGCGAAGATCGCTTTCGAGAAAGCCGGCATCCTGAGAGTCGGGCACGCCGGCCGTGATCGCGCCGCAAAGCGAGGACGCGCGCGGCGGTCATCGCCGCGCACGCAAATGAGATCGGCGCGCCGCTCTATCGTGCCGGCACGCGAATGGAAAGCCACCGCCCGCCGCGATCATTGCTTTGCCTATCGCGGACGCAGCCGCTTCGTCCTGCCGCGGCCTGGCCTGCTCGGCCCGCATCAATATGCCAATGCCGGCACCGCGCTCGCTTGTCTCGAATGCCTACCCGGCTTTACGCCATCTCTCGCGACGCTATCGCGCGGCATCACACGAGTCGAATGGCCGGCGCGGCTGCAGCATCTGACCGAAGGCAAGCTGGCGCGGCTGATGCCGGCCGGCGGCGAGCTTGTGGCTCGATGGCGGCCACAACGCTGCCGGCGGCGAAGCGCTGGCCGATCAGGCCAAAGCTGGCGCGACAAGAAGCTCAACCTCGTCTTCGGCATGTTGAAGACGCACGATGCCGAGGGTTTTCTCGCCGCGCTGAAACCCTATGCCGCAAGGGTCGAAGCGCTCACCATTCCCGGCGAGGAGAATGCGCGTTCGGCCGATGATATCGCGCGATATCGCCAAGAGCATCGGCATCCGCGCGGCATCGCGGCGCAGCATCGCCGAGGCGGTCGCGGCGCGCGGCCGAGCCCGGCGGGCGCGTGCTGATCTGCGGCTCGCTTTACCTCGCCGGACGGGTGTTGGCGGAGAATGGCACGCCGCTCTAACATCTTCGGCGGACGCATCGGAACGTCAAATCCGCCACACGATAGGGAGAGAGCGATGCACCTCGGGCTTTTCATGATGCCGGTTCATCCGCCGCATCGGCCGATGCACGAGAACCTCGCCGAGGATCTCGAGAAATCGCTGCTCGCCGACAGGCTCGGCTTCGACGAGATGTTTTTGGGCGAGCATTATTCCGCCTCGACCGAGCCCTATCCCTCGCCGCTGATGTTCATGGCGAGCCTCATTCCGCGGACCAGCAAGCTCGCTTTCGGCACCGGCGTTATCTCGCTGCCCAATCGCCATCCGGCGATCATCGCCGGCGAGGCGGCGCAATTCGACCAGATGAGCCGCGGCCGATTCATCCTCGGCATCGGCACCGGCAGCCTGCTGTCGGATTTCGAGTTGCTCGGCAATGACGATCCGGCGCAGCGCAACCGCATGCTGGTCGAATCGATCGACATGATCGAGAAGATCTGGTCGCAGGATCCGCCTTACGACATCAAGGGCGAGTTCTGGACGACGCATATCGCCAAGACCGTCAACGCCAAGCTCGGCCTCGGCGTGATGCCGAAACCCTATCAGAAGCCGCGGCCGCCGATCTGCGTCACCGCCGCGAGCCCCGGCTCGCAGACCGTGCGCCTCGCCGGTCAGCGCGGCTGGGGACCGATCTCGAGCTCGTTCCTCACCGCGGCTGGGCTCGCCTCGCATTGGGAGATGCTGCGCCAAGGCGCGGCCGAAGCCGGCAAGCGGCCGAGCGGGCGAGAATTGGCGCGTCGTGCGCTGCATCCATGTCGCGCCAAGCGATGCCGAGGCGCGCGAGCGGGTGATGAGCCCGCGATTCCTCGTATCAGTATTACTTCGGCTATATGAGCGAGATCCTGCGCGGTCTCGGCCGGCTGATCGCGCTGAAGCCGCGGCCCGACATGCCGGATGACGAGGTGACGGTCGAGAAGATCATCGATTCGCGCGTGATCTTCGGCTCGCCCGGTACCGTGCTCGACAAGCTCGCCGCTTTGCGCGACCGCGCCGGCCCGTTCGGCAGCTTGCTCATGACCGGCGTCGATTGGGGCGGACCCAATGAGGCCTGGGAACGGCAATCGATGCAATTGCTCGCCGAACAAGTCATGCCGCGCCTTGCGCAACACGCCGCGGCGAAAGCCGCTGAATAATCCTTCGGAGGAGGAGACGATCATGCCCGATGCCAGCAATCCGCAGACCGCGACCAAGCCGGCGCCCGCGCTGAAGCTCAATTTCCTGTCGCACGGCACGCTCGAATCGCGCGACCTTGCGATTCTCGCGCAAATTCTACGAGGAGTTCCTCGGTCTCGAAGTCGTGCAGACCAGCGATATCTCGCTGATGATCCGCCTGGGCGGCAAGCATTGCATTGCCGTCGTCTATACCAAGCGGTCGAGCGAAATGGGCCTGCTCAACCACAACGGTCTCGATGTCGAGACGCAGGAAGAAGTCGACGAGGCCCATCGGGTCGCGCTCGCCAACGCCGAGAAATGGAAGCTGCAGCAAGATCATCGAAGCCGGTGCTGCAGCACGGCACCTACAGCTTCTACTTCTGGGATGCCGACGAGAATTGCTGGGAAATTCTCACCAATCCCGAAGGACGGCTACGACTGGCTATTCCGCAACGGCGACATGACCGGCAAAGGCCATCACGACCGCAATTTCAAGCGGCCGGGCGTGAAGATTTAGTCGCGAGAACCGCTTTTTCCACGCCGGGCAGCGGGAAGTAGAGATCGAAGCGCGTGCCCTTGCCGGGCACGCTCTTCACCTCGATACGGCCGCCATGGCCGGTGACGATGCCATGGACGATCGAGAGGCCGAGGCCGGTGCCCTGACCCACCGCCTTGGTGGTGAAGAACGGCTCGAAGATGCGCTGCTGGCGTCGCTTCGTCCATGCCGCAGCCGGTATCGCTGACCGAGAGACAGATTTCGTTCGGCGCTTTCTGGTGCGCGACGTCAGACCGAGCGACACGGTGATCGTGCCCATGCCGTTGGTCATCGCGCCGGCGGCGTTGGAGACGAGGTTCGTGATCACTTGATGGATCTGCGATGCGTCGGCCCGGATGGTCGGCACATCGACGATCTCGGCATCGAGCTGGATCGATGTCGGAACCGTCGCGCGCATCAGCTTCAACGCCTCGCGCACGACGGCTCGGCGAGATTCGCCTCCTGCTGCTGCTCCGGCTCTTCCTTGCGGCTGAAAGCGAGAACGCGGCGGACGAGATCGCGCGCCCGCTCGCTCGCTTCGTAGATCGTGTCGAGATTGTTGCGCACCGGCGTACCCGCTTCGAAGCGTCGCGCCGTCAGCTTTGACAGCGCCATGATCGGCACCAGCGTATTGTTCAGATCGTGCGCGATGCCGCCGGCAAGCGTGCCGAGCGCTTCGAGCTTCTGTGAATGCAGTAACTGGCGCTCGAGCTCGCGCTCGCGCGCCGCGGCGGCGACGCGCTGCGTAATATCGTGCATCGTGCCGAAGATCCGCGTCGGACGGCCGTCCTCGCCGAAATGCACATCGACCTCGCGACGCAGCACGCGCTCCTCGCCATCCGGACGGATGATGCGGAACTCAAAAGGCTCGGGATTTGCCACTGTCGCGCGCGCGCGGGTCTCGAGGAATCCGGCGCGGTCGTCGGGATGGACGAACTGAGCCGCAACATCGGGTGACGGCGATACCTTGTCCTTATCGAGGCCGAGGATGGTATACATCTGATCCGACCAGGTGAGCCGGCCGGTCTGCAGATCGTGATCGAAGCTGCCCATATGCGCGATTTGCTGCGCGCGCGCCATGCTCTCGCGGCTTTGCAGCAGCTCGATCTCCGCGCGCTTCCGCTCGGTGATGTCCTGCAGCGTGCCGAAGAGACGGATCGGCCGCTTCTCTGCGTCGAGCGTGACCGCGCTTTCGCGGCGCACGATGCGCTCGACTCCGTCCGGTCGCGTGATGCGGTATTCGATCGGCGGCATCGCCTTGCCCGCAAGCTCATCCGCCCGCGAGCTCGTGAAGCGCTCGCGATCGTCCGGATGGACCTGCTGCAAGAGCTCCGCGGGAGCCACAACCGTGCCGATTTCCAGGCCCATGATCCGATACATTTCGTCGGACCATTCGACCGTATCGGCAACGAGATCGCGCTCGAAGCTGCCGATACCGGCAAGCCGCTGCGCGCGCGCCATGTTCTCGCGGCTGCGGAACAATTCGAGCTCGGCGTTGCGCCGCTCGGTGATGTCCTGGACCGTCCCGAACATGCGCACGGCTTTGCCGTTGTCGTCGAACAGCACGCCGTATTCGCGATGCAGGATGCGCTCGGTGCCGTCCGGCCGCGTGATGCGGAAATCGAGCGCGCTGTCGGCCGCGCTCTTCAGCGCGGCATCGCGCCCCCGCAGGAATGCCTCGCGATCCGCCGGGTGAACCGATCCAGCGAGCGTCTCGGCGGTGACGGCCTTGCCGCCCGGTTCGACGCCCCAGACGCGCAGGAATTCCTCCGACCACTCGGTTTTGCCGGTCGCGATGTCGCGGCTGAAGCTGCCGATGCCGGCGATCCGCTGTGCGCGCGCCAGATCTTCGCGGCTGCGGCGCAGTTCGGTCTCGATCGCCTTGCTCTCGGTGATGTCCTGCACCGTGCCGAACAACCGGATTGCTTTGCCGTTATCGTCGTAGAGAACGCCATATTCGCGATGCAGCACGCGGACCGCGCCGTCGGGCCGTGTGATACGGAAATCGATCGGTATGATGGTCTCGTTCCGGATCGCAGCTTCGCGGCCGGCGAGGAATTTCTCGCGGTCCTCGGGATGGACGAGGCTCGCCAAAACTTCCTGGGTTGCGTCATCGGACGGCCGGTTCGTGAGGCCCCAGACCTTGAGGAACTCTTCCGACCACTCGCCGCGGCCGGTGACAAGATCGCGGTCGAAGCTGCCGACCGCCGCGATGCGCTGGGCGCGCGCGAGATTCTCGCGGCTGCGATGCAGCTCCATCTCGCTGACTTTGCGTTCCGTAATGTCCTGGACGACGCCGAACAGCCGCGTCGGCCGGCCATCGGATGCGAAATCGGCGCTGTATTCCTGGTTCAGGATACGCTCTTCGCCATCCGGGCGGGTGATCCGGAATTCGCTCGTCAGCATGGGCTTGCCGGCCAACACCGCGACGCGAGCCGCGATGAAAGCCTCACGATCCTGCTGCGCCACGCGCTCCATCAGCATCGGCAGCGTCGGATGCGTGACTTCGGGGCCAAAGCCCCACATGCGCAAGAACTCGACCGAGCACTCCATCACACCGCTGTGCAAATCGCGCTCGAAACTGCCGAGCGCCGAAAGGCGCTGGGCACGTGCGAGATTCTGCTGGCTGCGGCGCAAGGCGCGATCGTTCTCCGCCCTGACCGCGACATCGCGAATGACCGAGATCAGCTTCCAGCCGTCCGTTGCGCGATAGCGGCAGGTACTGATCTCGACTGGCAGCGAGCCGCCGTCCTTGCGTCGCGCGGTGCGTTGGAGCACGCGGATGGCCGCCTCGTCGTCGCCGCTGACGAGACGCCGCGCGGATTCCTCATCCTGCGCTTTCGCATCGTCCGACATGATCGCGCTAAGCGACAGGCCATTCATCTCGCCCGGCGCATAGCCGTGGATGCGTTCGGCCACCGGATTGGCGAATTCGATTTCCAGCGACTCGTTTATGAGCGCGACGGCATCGGGCATGGCCGTCATCAGTTGGCGCTGGCGCAACTCGGCTTCCGAGACCTTGGCTAGCAAATCGTCATTGCGGCGAATCTGGCGCCGCAGATAGACGAGAAGAAGCAGCGTGATCGCCAGGCCGGCCACCGTGGCGCCGCCGATCCCGAACGATTCGTGGCGCCACGGTGCGAGCGCAGCCTCCGAGTCCCAGCCGGCCGCGATGACGAAGGGCACATTCTCGTTGCCGATGCCGGCGATGAACCGCACCATCCCGCCGTTCAGCGTCGCGAAGCGCCCAAAGCTTCCGCCCGATGGACCATCGATGAGGGCGCGGAAAATGGGATGCTTCGTAAAATCCGTGCTTAGATCGACGTCGCCGAGGCGGACGGGTGGCGAGCGCACCACCGCATGACCCTCGCGATTGAAGGCGGTGAGGCTCGTGCCCGCCGGCATCTGCAGCGAATTGAAAATCTGTTGCAGGTAGCCCGCGTCGATGAAAACGGCGGCAACGCCGAGGAAATCGCCGTTCGCATCGACCAACCGCCGGCTGAAGATGATTTCCGGCACATTGTTGACCGGATCGGGGACGAGGTCGCTGACCCGCATTTCGTCCGTCGGCGCGTCGACTTGGCGGCGAAAGAAATCGTAATGGGCGATTGATTCCTTGACCGACCCGTCGGATGTCGAGCTCAGGAACGACGCACCGTTCTTGTCGTAGATTGCAATGCGGCTGATCGCGACGCTGACATTGTCGCGATAGGCGATGGCTTGATGCAGCGCTTCAGCGGCGAACTCGTCCGTTGCCGTGCGCTTCAATACGGCTTGGATGTTGCGCAAGGCGGAATCGGCGTTGCGCGCGATCGCGCTGGTCGAATGCGACATCGCGTGCGCGGGAATTTCGAGGCGGTTGCGAATCGCCGTGACTTCGCTCTGATAGAGCGACGTGATGAAGTAGCCGCAAACCAGCGGCGCCGCGATCACCAGCAGCGCGCCGATGAGAATGATGAGCTGATCGGGCCGGAGCGAGAGCGGACGACGACCGCGCGCAGACGAAAGGCTGGCGCCAACCGGCTCGGCGGGCGAGGTCATCGCGTTATGCCTTACCTTACTTTGCCTCGCGATCAGGCGGCGGCGAGGCAGTTCTTGACGACGTCGAGGAAATGATCGGGATCGAGCGGCTTGGCGACGATATCCGACGCGCCGAGCTGGCGCGCTATCTTGAGGAAATCCGTGTTGCCGATACGGCCGCCGCCGGAGATCGCGATGATCTTCGCATCGGGAACTTCGCCGCGGATATCGCGGATCGTCTCGATGCCTTCCTTCTCCGGCATGATGATATCGGTGACGACGAGATCGGGTTTCTCGCTGCGAAACACGAGCAGGCCGCGGCGCCCGTCTTCGGCGCTGATCACCTCATAGCCCTCGCTTTCGAGAATTTGCACGATGGTGTTGCGAACGACCATGTTGTCGTCGATGACGAGGATTTTCTTCATGACGCGCCTTATCTTCGAATGCGATAGGCGGTCGGCGCGCAACGGAATATGCGCAGCCAAGCGGACCGCGGTGACCGATGGGTCACCGCCGCTATCTTGGCCGGAAAATGCTTAAGGCGTTCTTAGCGATGACGGCTTGACGCCTACAACGAAGACTAGAGGACGGAGCTTACCCACTCAACCAACTTGCTTTTCGGCAGGGCCCCGATCTTGGTCGCGGCGACCTGGCCGTTCTTGAAAAGCATGAGGGTCGGAATGCCGTGGACACCGTATTTGGTCGGCGTCTGCGGGTTCTCGTCGATATTGATCTTGGCGACGGTGAGCTTGTCCTTCATCGAGGCCGCGATTTCCTCGAGATAGGGGCCGATCTGCTTGCAGGGACCGCACCATTCGGCCCAGAAATCCACCAAAACCGGACCCGATGCGCGCAGCACATCGGCGTCGAAAGAAGCGTCGGTGATCTTGGTGGTCGACATTCCATTCTCCTGCAGCGACGATCCTCAAATCTTAGCAAGCATGGCGACGCCCGCAACCCATGCCGCCCTGCTCGCTGCCCGCATAGTTAAGAATTCGTTACTTGAAATTCCATAGAAAAGCCGGCTTTCACCCATAGTAAGGGCGAGGATCAGGGATACCGTTCCTGCATTGGACGCCTCCTTGAAGAATGCACCCGATGATTCCTTATCGCTTTTATTATCTCGGCGAGCGCGATCACATCGTCGATGCCGAGTGGGTCTACCTTGCTGGAGACACGGCGGCGATGGCGCTCGCCATGGCAAAGCTGCTGGCGCGGCGCGATAGCCGCGGGATCGAGGTCTGGCAGGGCAAGCGGCGCGTCGATGCCGTCGCCAAATCCTTCGCCGCGCAACAAGCCTCCGTGCGTAAGGCCGCTTAGCTTCGCGTCAGTTTCTCTGGCGGGACCGGCATCAGCGTCGGTCCATCGGTCCAAAGCAGCGCACAGCGTATCTCCTTATCCGGAAACACCGCGGCGATCGCCGCGCGATAAGCCGCGAGTTGCTCGAAATAGAGCGGCGGCACCGCCTCGAGATCCGCGGGCACCGGCCGGATGGTCTTGTAGTCGACGATCAGCACCGATGAGCCTTCCACCACCAGCCGGTCGATCTGGCCCGAGAGTGCGCGGCCGCCGATCAGGCCGACCACCGGCACTTCGGCGACCGAGGCCGGGCCGAAGAGCGGCGCGAATTCCGGATGATTCAGCACCGCCATCGTCTCATCGAGGATCGCTTGCTGATCGGCGGCGCCGAGGCCATGCACCGGCAGCGCCAGGAAGCGCTGCGCCGCCGCGCTGCGCCACAGCGGCTCGACCGAAGGCAGGCTCTGCAGCAGGCGATGCACCAGCCGGCCGCGCAAGAAAGCCGCACCGCGATCATCGCCGAGCGGCGAGCGGGCCGGCGGCTCTTGTCCTTGCGGCTGCGAGGGTGCGAGCGGCTTCGGCGGCGCCGGCTCGGGCGGTGGCGGGTGCCAGCACCAATCGGGCAACAGCGGCGACGAGGCCGGCTGTTGCTCGGCGCGCTTCGCCCGTTGCGGCTTGCCGCTTTGCTCATGCCGCAAGCGCAGCCCCTCGCCCGCCCAAGCCGCAACGCCGGAGAATTTCTCGCCCGCGAAATCGAACGGCACGGCGCCGGCGGCACCCAGCCCCGCCGCGACGAGCGCATGCCAATTGCCGTTGGGCGGCGAGCGCTTGGTCTGCCAGCCGCAGATATAAAGCCGATCGGCTGCCCGCGTCATCGCGACATAGAGCAAGCGACGATATTCCTGATCGCGCTTGTGCTTCGCGGCGTCGAGCGCCGCCTGCGCTACGCGTGGCGGCGCTTCGCGCGCGACCATCCAGAGCGGCAGCGCGTCTTCATCGCGCCGCCCCCCCGTGCCAGAGGATCGGCGCCGTCTTCGTCGGCATCTGCAGCGTATCGGGCAGGAAGATGATCGGCGCTTCGAGGCCCTTCGCGCCATGCACGGTGAGGATACGCACCTCGTCGCGCGCGCCTTGGTCGAGATCGCGCTTGATCTCGGCCGCGCCCTCGGTGAGCCAATGCAGGAAGCCTTGCAGCGAGACGCCATGAGCGCGCTCATAGGCGAGCGCCGCCGCGAGCAACTCGTCGAGCGGATCGGAGGCTTCCGGTCCGAGACGGCCGAGGATCGCCTTGCGGCCGCCGCGCGCGCTCAGCACTTCGGCCAACAACTCGTAAGGCGGCACGAAATCGACACGCGCCAGCAATGCGTTCAACTCGTCCACCGCATGCGCGAAGCTCGGCATTTCCTCACGGTGGTCGCGCAGCGACGCCCAGAGACTCCCCGGCCGCTGCCAAGCGAGGGCGATACAGCTCGTCCTCGGAGAAGCCGAAGAGCGGACCTTTCAGCACGCTGGCCAGGGTGAGATCGTCGTCCGGCAGCAGCAGGAATTGCGCCAGCGCCATCATGTCCTCGACCGCGAGTTGCTCGGTCAGAATCATGCGATCGACGCCGGCGACGGGCACGTCGCGCTTTTTCAAATGGCGCACCAGCTCGCCGACGAACGGCCCGCGGCGGCGCACCAGCACCATCACATCGCTGGGCCGGATCGGCCGATCATGCGCCTCGAGCCGTTCGCCGCGATCGAGCCAATCCCTGATGCGCGCAGCGATTGCCTGCGCCAGCCGCGCGCGCGGCTCGCTCGCGCCGCGCTGTTTCAGCGGTGGCTCCCAGGGCGCGGGGACCTCCGGCTTCTCGGGCTCGATCGGCGGCCAGAGCTCGACGAGGCCGGCATCGCCTTGCCGCTTGGCGATGTGGCGGATGATCTGCTCGTCGAGCACGACGCCGTCTCTCGCTGGATCACTCGCGAATACGGAATCGACCGCCGCGAGCACCGCCGCGACCGAGCGGAACGAGACGTGCAGCGGCACGCGCCGCCACCACTCGCCCGCCGCGCGCTCGAAATGGTCGCGCATCGCCTTGAATTTCTCCACATCGGCGCGCTGGAAGCTGTAGATCGATTGCTTGGCGTCGCCGACGGCGAAGACGGTGCGCGCGCCATCGCGCGTACCTTCGCCGGCGAAGAATTCCGCGGCGATGAGCTGCACGATCTCCCATTGCTCGGGGTTCGTGTCCTGCGCCTCATCGACCAGGATGTGGTCGAGACCGCCATCGAGCTTGAACAGCACCCAGGGCGCAATGCCGGGTTTGCGCAACAGATCGCGCGTCTTCAAGACCAGATCGTCGTAATCGAGCAGCGCGCGGCCGGCCTTGTAGCGTTCGTACTCTTCAAGCATCGCCGCGCCGAGCCGCGCGATCGCCGCCGTCGCGGCGTAGATTTCGGCGGCGCAGCGGCGCTGCCGGATCGCTTGCAGCCGCTCGGCCTCGGCTTCGATCGAGGCTCGAACCGTCGGCTGCTCACGCGCGAGCGTCGCCGTCACGGGACGCGCAAAGCGAGCACCCGCGCCCTCGGCGGTGAAGAAGGCGCAGAGATAATCGTCGAAAGCGGCGTGTCGCATATCCGGCGCCGCCAGCCAGGCGTCGATAATCGCGCCGCGCTCTTGATCGGTCTTGGCCTTGCTCGCCAGCATCGCTTGGCAGGCGGCGCGCAAGCCGGTTTCGTCGCAAGCGTTTTGCGCACAGGCATCGGCGAGGATGCCGGCGAGGGTTTCGCCCTCGCGCAGATCGAGCAGCCGGCGCAGCATGCGCGCGAATTCGTCAAAGCCCTGGCCTAGGGCCTCAAAAAGCCGCGCGCGTTCTTGCGCCAACGCGCCCAAAAGCTCGGTGAAGCGTTCCTCATGCGTGCGCTGCACGGCCTCGGTGAGCGCTTGGGCCAGCGGCGATGTGTGATCTTGGCGCGCGCGCGTCAGCACGGCTTCGCGCGCCGCGGTCAGCGCCTCGGCGCTCGAGCGCTCGTCCATCACCTCGAAATGCGGCGCGACACCGGCTTCGAGCGGGAAACGGCGCAGCAGCGATTGGCAGAAAGCGTGGATGGTCGCGATGGTGATACCGCCCGGCGCATCGAGCACGCGGGCGAAAAGCTGGCGCGCGTAATCGAGTTGGTCGGCATCGGGCATTCCGCTGACCAGCGGTACCAACTCTTGCGCCAGCGCACCGTCATCGCTCGTCGCCCAGCGCGACAACGTCTCGTTGATGCGGTTGGCCATTTCGGCCGCCGCTGCTTTGGTGAAAGTGAGGCAGAGAATGCGCGACGGCGCCGTCTTGGCGAGCAGCAGCGACAGCACGCGGCGCGTCAGCACCGTGGTCTTGCCGGTGCCGGCCGAAGCCTCGACCCAGACCGAGGCTTCGCGCTCATAAGCGCGGCGCTGCTGCAGGCCCGGATCGTCGAGCAGCGCGTCGGAGGAGAGGTCGCTCATTCCTCTTCCTCTTCGCCCGCGAGCCATTCCTTCTGGCGCTCGAGATGGGCGTAGTCGGAATAGCGCGGCGCCTTTTCCGGCCGCGGCACGGCGAAATAAGGCGTTACCGGATCATCGAAAGCGGCGATCAGCGCGCGCACGCCAAGCACCGTGCGCTCGATGGTCTCGCGCAGCTCGGCAGGATCATCGACGCGGCGCATCACCTTGCCGGCGGGATCGCCGCCGCCGAGCTTCCAATAGGCGAGCTCCGCGACTTCCGCCTTGCCGAGCGCCGCGATGCCGCCCTGCTCGATCATCGCCGCTTCGAGCGCAAGCTGCGGCGTGATGCCTTCGGCGAGATCGCCGGCTTCGGGCACCGAGCCGGTCTTGTAATCGATGATTGCGATCTTGCCGTCGCGCCGCCGCTCGATGCGGTCGGCGCGGCCGACAATTTCGAACGGGCCGGCCGCGGCGTCGACGATCATGCGGCTGTCGATCTCGGCAAGGATGTCTTCGAGCAGCGGCCGGCGCTCGGCTTCCATCGCCGCGATCCATTCGGCGATGCGCGTGTAGCGCGGCCACCAGAAGGCCCAGACGCCCGGACGGTGGAGCAGCGGTGCGAAGCTTTGCTGACCGAGCACGAGCAGCTTTTGCAAAGCGTCGGGCGGCAATTGCTTGGGATAGGCCTGCAGGAAATTGCCGAGCGCCTCATGGATGATGATGCCGCGATCGGCGGCGCCCGGATCGGCATCGAGCGGATCGAGCGCGCGAAGGCGCAGCACGTGCTTGGCATAGATCGCGTAAGGATCGCGGCGCCAGGTCTCGATCTCGGTGATCGAGAGCTTGCGCGGCCGTGCGGCGAGCGGCGGGCGCGGCTCGGGCGGCGCCATCGGCAGCGGATCGCCGGCCGGCGCGTCGAGCTTCTCGTGCCAGCCGAGCGGCGCGCTATCGGCGCCGAGCGTGTTCTCGATCCCGGCCGCGCGCAGCACCGTGTCGAGCCGCAGCAGCCAGCGCGAAGCGACGGTCGGCGTGCCTTCGACGCGCGCCGCGCGCGTCATCACGACATCGCGCGCGCCGAGCGCCAGCGCGAAATCGTGTGCCGCGGCGCCGATACGCCGCTCGGGCGGCGGCAGGCCGAAGCTTTGTCGCATCGGCCGCGACAGCCAGGGATCGCTGGCGATCTGTGCCGGCCAGCTCCCTTCATTGAGCCCGCCGAGGACGATGAGATCGGCCTGCTGCAAGCCGCGCTTCGAGCAAGCCCCAGATGAAGAGCCGCGGATGTCGGCCATAAGGCGGCCGCACCACCGGTCCCGACAGCAGCGACTCGAAGAGCGCCGGATATTCGCTGCCGCGGAAGCGCGGAAACCCTTCGGCTTCCTGCAGCAGCTCGTTGAGGAACAACGCCGCCGCCTCGCCCGCCGGCTCGCGCCAGAGCCGCGCCGCGCCGTGCTCTTCATCGCTCGCAGCAAGGCTCTCGCAGCACGCGATATGCGCCGCGACCACGGTCTGCAGATCGGTCTCCTCGCTCGCCAGCGCCTGCATCAGCGGCGCGATCGCCGTCTCGATGCGCGCGACGAGATCGTGCAGCGCGCGCCATTCCGGTTTCAGCAATTCGCGCAAGCCTTCGGCGCCCGGCTTCGGCCGCGCGCCCGCGCAGCGTCTCTTTCTCCAGCGCGCGCACGCGCTCGCGGATTGCGCCCGCCGGCAGGCCGCAGCCGGCGAGCGGATGCTTCAGCACCGAGAGCAGCGGCAGCGGCGCCCATTGCTCGGCGGCGAGCGCAAGGACAAGACGCAGAAACACGCCGGGCGGCGTGCGATTGAGCGGCACGCCGGCGGAATCGTCGATATCGACTTGCCAGCGGCGCAGCTCGGCCGCGACGCGGCGCGCGAGATCGCGATCGGGCGTCACCAAAGCCGCGGTCTTGCCCGGCACTTCCAGCGCCTCGCGCAGCAGCAGCGCGATCGCGCCCGCTTCTTCCTGCGGCTGCCGCAATCGAGAGCGGCGCAGACCTTTGAGCGCGCGGCGCATCGATGCCGGCGATGAAACGCCAGCGATGGGTGAGCGCCGCCGGCGCCAGCGCCTCGCGCAGCAGCTTGGCGCGCGGCTGCGCCGCACCGGCGCGGACCCAAGGCTTCACCGCGCTACGCTCGATGCCGATCGTCTCGAGGAATTTCGCCATCACATGCTGCGGATGCGCCGGATCGAGCAGCACCTCTTCCCACATCGCGCCATCGGCTTCGATATCGAGGCCGGGCAGCACCACCGCGCCTTCCGGCAAATTCGCGACCACCTGCATCAGCGCCGCGACCGCCGGAATGCCGCCGGTGATGCCGGCCGCGATCACGGCACCGCGCGGCGGCGAGCGTCCGCCAGGCCTCGCGCTTGCGCGGCAAGCAAGCCGATTGCGCCGCTCGCCCGGATCGAGGCAGCCGAGCGTGGCGAGGATCGCGGGCCAGGCCGAACGCAGGATCTCGAGGAATTTGACGACGTTCTGCCAATGCGCGGCGAGCTTATCCGGCACGAGCTCGTCGAGCTTCTGAAGATCGCAGCCTTCGGCATGCGCTTCGTCGAGGAAGCGCGCGAGCTCGCGCGCCAGCGGCGCCGCTTGTCCCAACGCGACCGTACCGCCCGTGCTCTGCGCCGTATTCGCGCACGAGCTGCGTCAGCAGCAGGCGGCGGCGCAGCTCCGGCACGGCGGGCGGCAGATCGAAGCCCTGCCCCGCGCCTTCGGCTTCATCCGGCAGCAGCGCCAATTCCTCGGGATCGAGATCGCCGACCGGCAGCATGCGCGGCAGCAGCATCGCCGCGCCATTCGCCCGCGCGCAGGAACGCCTCGCGCAGGCTGCGCGCGGCGCGGCGGGTCGGCAGCAGCACGGTCATGCCGGCAAGCGCGAGCGGCGCCTTGCCGGCGCGGCGCATCAGCCCGGCGACGAGCGTGTCGAGAAACGGCTGTTCGGCAGGTATCGAATAAATCGCCGGCGGCATGATCCGCGCCTCCGGCTAAATGCTTCCCGGCCACAGATTGCGCTCGGTCAGCCGGTCCTCGCTGGCGGCAAGGCCTTGCGGCGTGCCGACATGGAACCATTCGCCGTCATGGATGACGCGCGGCGAGCCGGCCGGCGGCGATCGCCTTGTTCCACAGCGGATTGAGCGAGAACACGCCGTCGGGCGAGCCTTCGAAGAAGCGGCGGCTCAAAATCTCGATGCCGGCGAAGAGATAAGGCACGACCTCGCGCTCGGCGCGGCGCCGCACGTAGCCCAGCGCATCGACCGCGAAATCGCCGATCCCGTCATAGCCGATGGCGCTGGTCGTGCGCTGCACCAGCAGCAGCGCGTCGAGCCGCGCCGGATCCCAGGCACGCGCGAGCCGCATCAGCGCCGGCGTCCGTGCGTTGAGCCAGAACACATCGGCATTGACGACGAAGAAGGCCTCGCCGAGATGCTTCAGCGCATTCTTCACGCCGCCGCCGGTGTCGAGCAGCGTTTCCTCATGCGAGAGCACGATCTCGACATCGCGCCGCTGCGTCAGATGCTCGGCCATCATCGGCGCTTTGTAATGCGTGTTGACGACGACGCGCTTCACGCCCGCCGCGACGAGCCGATCGATGCCGTGATCGATCAGCGAGCGCCCGCACAGCGGGATCAGCGGCTTCGGCGTGTGCTCGGTGATCGGCCGCATGCGCGTGCCGAAGCCGGCGGCCAGGATCATCGCGGTGTCGATCATGGCGTCTCCGCCGGAATGCGCCGCAGCTCTGGCGGGATATGATCGATCGAGCCAAGCCTTGACCGGCGCCAGCACCGGATGGCGGAAATTGCCGTCGAGCAACCGCCACAGCCGCGGAATATGCGCGAGATAGCGCGGCTTACCGTCGCGCCGGCAGAGCCGCGTGAAGATGCCGATCACCTTGCAATGCCGCTGCGCGCCGAGCACGGCGAAAGAGGCATCGAAGCACGGCGCGATCGAGCGATCGGGAAAGGCCGCGCAATAGCGCGCATACATCGCGGCGACGAGATCGGGCGCGATCTCGCGCCGCGAATCCTCGAGCAGCGAGACGAGATCGTAGGTGACCGGCCCCAGCACCGCGTCCTGGAAATCGAGCAAGCCGCAGGCCGCGAGCCCGTCGCGCCCGGCGATGCGCATGAGATTGTCGACGTGATAGTCGCGCAGCACCAGCGAATCCGGCACGCGCGCGCGCCACCGGGAAAAGCGCGCGCCAGAGATCGAGATATTCCTCGCGCAGCGCGGCGACGTCGGCTGGCCGGTGATCGCCGGCAGATACCAATCGACGAGCAGCGCCGCTTCGTTCAAGAGCCGCGTGTCGTCATAAGGCGGCAGCCACGGCGCATGCGCCGCATCGAAGCGGCGATGCAGCGCGATCAGCACATCGATCGCCATCGCATAGAGCGCGCGCTCGTCTTCGCCTTTCGCCAGGAGCCGCGTGAAGGTGCCGTCGCCGAAATCCTCGATCAGCAGCAGCCCGGTCTCTTCTTCGGCGGCGAGGATCGCCGGCGCGCTGAAATCGAGCGCGCGCAGATGGCGCGCGACGGCGAGATAGGGCCGCACATCTTCCTGCGGCGGCGGCGCATCCATCAGCATCGTCGTGGTGCCGCCGCGCGCGAGCCGGCAATAGCGCCGGAAGGACGCATCGCCGGGCAAGCGGCGCGCGCTCGGCATCGGCCCAGCCGCAGGCCGCGAGGAACGCCGCGATCTGCGCGTCGCGCTCAGCCATGCTTCAGCCCGGCGACACGGTCGGCCCAGGCTGGGCGACGGCGACAACGTCGCGATCCGTGCCTTCTCGCTTTGCCCGGCGGCCAGCGCGACCTGCAGATGCTCGCGCGGCATCAGCGCGCCCAAACGCTCCGGCCATTCGATGAGCGCGATGCCGTCGGCGAACGCGTCCTCGATGCCGAGCTCATAAGCGTCTTCGGGCGTTTCGATGCGATAGAGATCGAAATGCCAGATCGCCGGGCCGGAAGCGGGCTGATAGATCTCGACCAAGGTGAAGGTCGGGCTCGGCACTTCGTTGTTCGCGGGGCCGACGCCCATGCGCGCGCGATGAAGTAGCGCGCGAAGGTGGTCTTGCCGCTGCCGAGCGGCCCCGATAGGCCGATCACATCGCCGCGCCGCGCGCAGCGCCGCCAGCGCCGTCGCCAAAGCGGCGGTCGCGTTCTCGTCAGGCAGGTCGATGGCACGGGCCGTTGCGGCGGTCACGCGCTCTTTTTACGAGGTCGGGCTGCGGCGCCGCAACCTTGCAGCGCGCGCGTCACGCCGCCATTTTACGGGCGAATCGACGCGGCGGGAGAGAATGCCGGAAAGCGTGCAGCAGACGGATGTGGCGATCATCGGCGCCGGGCCGGTCGGGCTCTTTGCCGTGTTCGAATGCGGCATGCTCGGCCTCAAATGCCATGTGATCGACGCGCTCGACATGCCCGGCGGGCAATGCAGCGCGCTCTATCCGGAAAAGCCGATCTACGACATCCCCGGCCATCCCGCGATCGACGCGGCGACGCTCATCACGCGGCTCGAGGAACAGGCCGCGCCCTTCACCCCGGTCTATCACCTCGGCCAGCAGGTCGAGCGACTTGCGCGGCAGGCGGATGGCCGCTTCCGGATCGAGACCAGCCGCGGCACCGCGCTCCTCGCCAAAGCCGTGATCATCGCCGCCGGCGTCGGCGCCTTCGGCCCGAATCGCCCGCCGCTCGACGGGCATCGAGGCCTATGAGGGCAAGAGCGTCTTCTACCTGGTCACACGGCGCGAGGCGTTCCGCGGCCAGCGCATCGTCATCGCCGGCGGCGGCGATTCGGCGGTCGATTGGGCGATCTCGCTCGCCGAGGTCGCCGCACAGGTGATGGTCGATCCATCGCCGCGCCAAATTCCGCGCCGCGCCCGAATCGGCGGCGCGGCTCGATGCGCTCGCCAAAGCGGGCAAGATCGATCTCGTCATCCCCTATCAGCTTGCCGGGCTCGAGGGCGCGGATGGCCAGCTCGCCGCGGTGGTCGTCGCCGATCTCGAAGGCGAGACGAAGCGGCTCGAGGCCGATGTGCTGCTGCCCTTCTTCGGCCTGTCGATGAATCTCGGGCCGATCGCCGAATGGGGGCTGGCGCTCGACCATCATCACATCACCGTCGCGCCGGCGACCTGCATGAGCTCCGTCGCCGGGATTTTCGCCATCGGCGATATCGCCACCTATCCCGGCAAGCTGAAGCTCATCCTCTCGGGCTTCGCCGAAGCGGCGCTCGCCGCGCATGCGATCCACCCGCTGCTCCATCCCGGCGAGGCGCTGCATTTCGAATATTCGACGACGAAAGGCGTGCCGGGAAGCTTTAGCGGCACGCGCCCTTAGCCGACCGCGCGCAGCCGCGCCGCGCCGCGTGCACCTTCGTTTTGCATCGGCAGCTCGGCATTGAGCCAGCAAGTGACGGTCGTGCCCACGCCCGGGCTGGAGCGCAGCTCTACCGTGCCGCCATGCAGCTCGATGAAGCTTTTGACGAGGGCGAGGCCGAGCCCGGCGCCGGATTGGCGCGCGACCGCCGCGCTCGAATTTCTCGAACATGCGCGCCTGGTCCTCGGCAGCGACGCCGATGCCGGTATCGGACACGACGAGCGCCACGCGCTCGCCCTCGCGCCGCGCCGCGACCGTGACGCTGCCGCCGGCCGGGCGTGAATTTCAGCGCGTTGGAGACGAGGCTGAACATCACCTGCTTCAGGCGCCGCTCGTCGCCCGGCACGGTGCCGATCGTCGGCGGGCAGTCGAACTCCAAGCGCAGGCCGAGATTGCGCGCCTGCGCTTGCTGCAAGTTGAGCACGCTTTGCAGCATCGCGTGGATGTCGACCGCGCTGGTGTCGAGCTCCATATAGCCCGCCTCGATGGTCGCGAGATCGAGGATGTCGTCGACCAGCCGCGTGAATTGCTGCGCGCTTTCGAGGATGTTCGAGGCGTAGTCGAGCTGCCGCGGCGTGAGCTCGCCGGCATAGGTCTTGTTGGTGAGCATTTCGGCATAGCCGGTGATCGAGGTCAGCGGCGTGCGCAGCTCGTAGGACACATTGGCGAGGAACTCGCTCTTCAAGCGGCCGGCCGCTTCGAGCGCTTCGGTGCGCTCGCGCAACGCGTTCTCGACGCGCCGCGTGTCGGTGACATCGAGATAAGACAGCAGCGTGTTGCCGTCGGGCAGCGGCAAGGTCACGGCTTGCAACACCGAGCCATCGCGGCGGTTAAGCGTCATGCTCGAGGCGCGATCGGCGGTGAGCCGCTCGACCAGCCGCGTCTTGCGCTCGGCCCAATCGCCGCCGCCATCGAGGAAGTCGCGGAACTTCTCGGCGAGCTGGCTGACATGCGGCTCGCCGGCGAGATCCTCGGGCGTCAGACCCCACATCGTCGCGTAAGCGGGATTGGAGAGCTTCAGCCGGCCGTCGCTGCCGAACACGGCGATGCCTTCATAGAGATGATCCAGCGTCTCGCGCTGAACCTCGATCGCGGTGTTGTAGCTGCGCTCCAGCGCGAAGCGGTCGGTGACGTCCTCATAAGCGAAGATCAGCCCGCCTTGCGGATGCGGGCTGACGACGAGACGCAGCGTCTTGTCGTCGGGCAAATGCAGCAGCTCTTCCTGCGGCGCGATCAGCGAGGTGAACCGCGCCACGAGATTGCGGCGGAAGGCGGGAAAATCGGCGACCTCGGGCAGGCGCCGCCGCTCGCGCAGCCGGTCCATCACCTCTTCGATCAGCGGCTGCTTCGAGAGCCAATCCTCTTCGAGGCGCCAGAGTTGGGCGAAAGCGAAGTTGAAGAAATTGAGCCGGCGGTCGGCGCCATAGATCGCGATCGCCGCCGTCACCCGGTTCAGCACCGCGGCATGGCCCTCTTCATGACGCTTGAGTTGAGCCTCGGCCGCCTCGAGGTCGGTCAGGTCGCGCGCGAAGCCGAGCGACTCGCCCAATTCGCCGAGGCGGATCTCCTGGAGCTCGACCCAGCGCCGCGAGCCGTCGACGATGATATGCCGCCGCTCGCTCGCTTGGCCGGCTTGCGCTGCCGATTCGGCGAGCGCCCGGCCCGGGTCGGCCCCGGCCAGCTCGCGCAGCTCGTCCGGAATCGGCGCCCGCACCGATCGCCGCGGCAAAGGCGCGATTCGCATCGCTGAGCTGCAGCCGGGCATCGCGCCGCCAGACCGGCATCGGCAAAGCATCGAGCACGGCGCGCAGCCTTTCCCGCTCGCACTCAGCCGAGTCGCGCGCCGCACCGTCGGCAAACCACACCGCATCACCGCGATTGCCCGCAAGTCGCGTGCCGCCGAGATCGATCGCCGCACCGCTTTGGGCCAGGCGCAGCCGCAGATCGAAGCCAGTGCCATCGGTGCGCAGCCGTGCCACGGCGCGGTCGAGCGCGGTGACGTCGCCCGGCTGAAAGCGGTCGAGAAGGTCGGCGAAGCTGCGCGGCGTGGCGCCGAGCGTGCTCAGCGTGCCGGGGAAGAAGCGCTCGCCGCTTGGGCCGAAGAGATAAAGCGCGGTCGGGCCGCTGCCGAGCGCCGCGCCGAGCTCGTCGAGGCTCGCGGCCAATCGTGCGCGCTCGGCAGCGAACGCGGCAACGCGCAAGCCCTGGCGATAGACGACGAAGCCGGCCACGGCCGCAATCGCCAGCACAAGCCCCAGGAATAAGAGCACCCACGCCCTCGCGGTGGTTGATCAGCGCCTTGGATTATCGCGCCGGACGCGGATTTGCGAAGGAAAAAGCGCGGAGTTCAGGCCAGGGCGTTGAAATCGTCGAGCAGGCTGGCGATCCGGCTCGTCATCGAGCTGGTCCATGATGGCGCGGGTCCGGCGCGAGGCGGCGGCAAGATCGAGCGCCCGGATACGCTGCTTGACGCGCGGGATGTTGGATGGCGCCATCGACAAATCGGCGATGCCGAAG
This sequence comes from uncultured Alphaproteobacteria bacterium, assembly GCA_963731145.1. Lineage (GTDB taxonomy): Bacteria > Pseudomonadota > Alphaproteobacteria > ATCC43930 > CGMCC-115725 > CAIKMD01. Next base: position 363,575 of record CAVSUX010000003.1, read on the forward strand.
CCCAGGAGCAGCGCGGTGTAGCGCGGATCGCCCGCCATCTCGCCGCAGAGACAGACCGGCTTCTTCGCCCGGAGCGCCGCCTCGACCGCGAATTGGATGAGCCGCAGCACGGCCGGATGCAGCGGGTTGTACAGCTCGGCCACAGCCTCGTCGCCGCGGTCGATGGCCAGCGTGTACTGGATGAGGTCGTTGGTGCCGATGGCAAAGAAATCCGCCGAGGCGGCGAGCGCATCCGCAGCCAGCGCCGCGCCCGGCACCTCGATCATCACGCCGAGCGGCGGGATCTGCTTCGGCAAGCGCACGCCGCGCCGCTTCAGGCGTCGCGCGACCTGCGCCAGCGCGTCGCGCGTCCGCTTCAGCTCGCTGACCGTCGTGATCATCGGCAGCAGAATGCGCACCGGACCGAGCGCCGAGGCACGCAGCATCGCCGCGAGTTGGGTATCGAGGAGCTTGCGCTCCTTGAGCGACAAGCGGATCGCACGCAGCCCCATCGCCGGGTTGGGCGATTCGGAAGGCATCATCTTGGCGAGCGGCGCCGCCATCTTGTCGCCGCCGATATCGAGCGTGCGGATGGTGACCGGCTTGCCCTCCATGCCGCGAACGAGCGTGGCATAAGCCTCGTATTGCTCGTCCTCGTCGGGCAGATCCTCGCGGTTCATGTAGAGGAATTCGGTGCGCAAGAGGCCGATGCCGCCGGCGCCGGCATCGACCGCCTGTTCGAGCTCGCGCGGCAATTCGAGATTGGCTTGCAGCAGCACCTCGGCGCCGTCGCGCGTCACCGCGGCGAGGCGGCGCAGGCGATGCAATTGCCGCTCGGCGCGCTCATGCGCATCGCGCTTCGCCTCGTAGCGCAGGATGGTCGACGGCGTCGGGTGGAGGATGATCGCGCCTTCGCTGCCGTCGACGACCACTTGGTCGCCGCTCTCGACATGCTCCAACAACCCGCTCGACGCCGAGCACCGCCGGCAGATTGAGCGCGCGCGCCATGATCGCGGTGTGGCTTTCGGCACCGCCGAGCACCGTGGCTGAAAGCGGCGATACGGCGCGGATCCATCAGCGCCGTATCCGCCGGCGTCAGCTCCTCGGCCAGGATCACCGTACCTTCGGGCAAGCCCTGGATCGCGGCGTAAGGCGTCTTCGTCAGGTTGCGCACCAGCCGCGCGCCGACGACGCGGATATCATCGACCCGCGCCGCAAGATAGGCATCGCCCATCTCGGCGAAGCTCGCCGCGACTTGCGCGATCTCGTCCATCACCGCGCGCTCGGCGTTGATGCGCTCGCTCTCGATCCGCCGCTCGGCGCCGCGCACAAGGCGCGAATTGCCGAGCATGTGGAGATGCGCGTCGAGCAGATAGCCGACTTCTTCCTTCGCCGTGCCGGGCAGGGTGTCGGCCTTGGTCTTGAGCTTGCGCAATTGCTTGGTCGAGAGCGCGACCGCCGCCGCGAAGCGCTCGAGCTCGGCTTGGACCTGATCTTTGTCGAGGTGATATTCGGGGACGGAGATGTTGTCATCGGTCACAAAAACCGGACCGATCGCGATGCCGGGAGAGATGCCGAGACCTTCGAGCCGCCGCTCGGCCTTCATCGATCAGGACTCGTCGAAACCGCCGGCGACGAGCGCGGCCAACGCGTCGACCGCGCGCTCCGCATCGGGACCGGTGGCCGCGAGCTCGATCTCGGTGCCCGGCCCGGCCGCCAGCATCATCAGCCCCATGATCGATCGCCCCGACACCGCGCTCTCTCCCTTTGCCACCGTTATTTCGGAGGTGAACTCGAAGGCGAGTTTAACGAATTTCGCGGCCGCGCGCGCGTGCAGCCCGCGGCGATTGCAAATAACGGCTTTGCGTCGGGCCGTCGCCCCCTCGGCAGATGAGGGAGCGTCGTCGCTCACCGCGCGTCGGCCAAGAGCTGCGAAGCGACGTTGATGTATTTACGCCCGGCTTCCTGGGCGCCGCGCACCGCCGCGGCAAGGCTTTCACTTTCGCGCAGCGAGGCGAGCTTGATCAGCATCGGCAAGTTGATACCGGCGATGACTTCGACTTTTGCTTTATCCATGACGGAGATGGCGAGATTGGAAGGCGTGCCGCCGAACATATCGGTCAAGAGCACGACGCCCTTGCCGGCATCGACTTCGCCGATCGCGTGCAAGATATCCTGACGCCGTCGCTCCATATCGTCCTCGGGACCGATGCAGACCGCCGCGATATTCGTTTGCGGCCCGACGACATGCTCGAGCGCGGCGATGAATTCCGCGGCGAGCCTGCCGTGGGTGACAAGAACCATTCCGATCATGCGACGTCCTTTACTGCAGCTTCCCCGATTGCGGCTTTTGCCGCCGCGGTTTCTGGTGAACCATTGACCCCAAGATCGCGATGCGCGACGGAAACATGGCGGCCGTCGCGGCGCAGCCATTCGGCGAGACGCTCGGCGACATAGACCGAGCGATGGCGGCCGCCGGTGCAGCCGATGGCGATGGTGAGATAGCTTTTGCCCTCGCGCTCGTAACGCGGCAGCAGCGGCTTGAGCCAGGTGCAGAGCTGATCGAAGAGCGCGGGAAAATCCGGATCGGCGGCGATGTATTCGCCGACGGCGCTATCCCTGCCCGAGAGCGGCTTCAATGCGGCGACGTAATGCGGATTGCGCAGGAAGCGCACGTCGAGCACGAGATCGGCGTCGCGCGGCAAGCCTTGGCGGAAAGAGAAAGAAGTCACGAAGATGCCGAGGCCGGGCTCGGCCGCCAGATGGAAGTGCCCGTGCAGCACGCGTTTCAGATCGCCGGGCGTGAGCAGCGAGGTATCGATGACGAGATCGGCGCGATCGCGCAGCGGCCGCACGCGCTCGCGCTCCAAGCGAATGCCGTCGCCGGCCGGCCGCTCCGCCGCGAGCGGATGGCGGCGGCGCGTTTCGGTGTAGCGCCGCTCGAGGCGATCATCGTCGCAATCGAGGAAAACGATACTGAGGTCGAGCCCCTGATCCTCGACCAGGCTGTCGAGCGCCGCGACCAGCGCCGGCACGGCGAAGTCGCGCGTGCGCACATCGACGCCAAGCGCGAGCGGCGGCTGATCCGGGGTCGGCGCGACGAGACTGGGCAGGAGCGAGAGCGGCAGATTATCGACTGCTTCGTAGCCCATATCCTCGAAGGCCTTGAGCGCCGTCGAGCGTCCCGCCCCCGACATGCCGGTGACGATGATCAGCTTGCCGCCCGAACGCGGCGCAACACTCATGATGGAACCGGAGCCGACATTTGCGTGAGGCTATGCAGCGCGAGGCGGAGCTTCGCGGGCGCGGAAGCCTCGAAAGGCGCGAGCGTGATGGCGGGAATCGTGCATCCGAGAAAATTACTCGCGCGCGGCAGCGGCATGCGCTCGATCGCGGCCGAGGGCATGAGATCGACCACGAGACGAAGGGGCGCCGAAGCCACGCTCGGCAAGGAGACGATGCCGAGCCCGCGCACTTCCATCTGCCCGGCAATGGGCGCCGGCGCGCTCATAGTGATGTCGTCGCCCTCGCGTCGAAGTTCGGTTTGGTCGTCCGCCACGAGGCGCGCACCTTGATCGATCAAGCGAAGTGCAAAATCCGATTTACCGGCCCCAGATGGGCCCCGGAGCAGAATTCCTTCGCTCCCAAGCGCAATCGCCGTGCCGTGGACTCGGATCATGCGGCGCTCTAGGTGCTCTCGCGTCGGATCAAAGTCAATCGATTTGGCGCCGCAACTTTGCGAAAATGTGACAACATAACAATAACTTGTGGATTCGGTAGCCGAGGACCACCATATCTAGTCCCGGGTCCGGAAGCAATTTTGCTCTGCACGAGCAACTCCTAGGATCGGCTGCCGCCTCCGAAATCGGCCGGCAAATCGACCATAAAACGCGCGCCGCGGAGACGGTTCTCGCCGTCATAACGGTTTTCCGCGCGGATGGTGCCGTGATGGGCCTCGACGATCTGTTTGGAGATCGCGAGACCGAGGCCGGAATGGATGCCGAAATCCTCGCCCTTGGGTCTCTCGCTGTAGAAGCGATCGAAGATCGCGCCGAGCTTGCCCTCGGGAATGCCAGGTCCGGCATCCTCGATAGCGACGCGGATCATGTCGCCGGTGCGCCGCGCGCGAACCGTGATCGTGCCGGCCGGCGGGCTGAACGAGACGGCATTGTCGAGGAGATTGCGGAAGACGCGCACCAGCCGCTCTTCACTACCGCGCACGTTGAGTATCGAGCCGGAACCGCCGACACCGCCCGGAAGATCGAGCGCGAGAAACGGCGAGTCGGCGCCGGCCGCATCGCGATAGACCGCGGTCAGCGCCGCCAACATCGAGCCCAGCGGCACGATCGAGCGCTCGTCGCGCGACATTTCGGCATCGAGCCGCGAAGCGTCCGAGATGTCGGTGACCAGCCGGTCAAGACGCTTGGCGTCCTCGAGCACCAGCCGCAGCAACTGCTTCTGCTTTTCCGGATCGCCGACGCGCAAGGCCGTCTCGACCGCGCTGCGCAACGAGGTAAGCGGATTCTTCAGCTCATGCGCGACATCGGCGGCGAAATGCTCGATCGCATCCATGCGGCGCCGGATCGTCTCGGTCATCTCGCGCATCGCGACGGAGAGATCGCCGATCTCATCGGCGCGCGCGGTGAAATCGGGAATCTCCGGCGGCGCGCCATGGCCGCTGCGCATGCGATCCGCCGCCGCGGCGAGCAGTCGCAACGGGCGCACGATCGTGCCGGCGAGGTAGATCGACAGCAGCACGGTCACCGCCAGCGCGATCAGGAACAGCTCGGCGATCGAAAAGCGCACCGAGCGCACGGCCTGCTCGATGTCGCTGCTCCCGGCGGAGAGCAGCACGACGCCGATCACTTCCTTGTAGTTCTGCACCGGCACCGCGCCGGACATCACCAGCCCACCGCTTTCCGGAACGCTGTGCGCCGCGACGGCGATCTCGCCCTGATAGGCGTGGCCGACTGCGGGATAATCCGCCGCCGACGGCTTCGCCGTTTCGATCTCGGGCGGATAATCGCGGCTCCACGGAATCCGCGCGATCACATCGTCGTAGAAGCTGTGCGCCGACGCGGACGAAGAGATTGCTTTGATCGGGCGCCGGGACTTCCTCGATCTGAATGGATTGCTTGGAAATGCCGAGGATGCGGCTATCGGCGATCAGCGCGCCCGTCGCATCGAACAGCCGCGCGCGCATATGCGTCGGCTCGACCAGACGCCGCATCATGTCGCGCGCGCGCTCGGGCTGCAGCGCGGGACCGGTCGGCAAGGTCGGATCGACGGCGCCTTCGCCGAGCGCCGCAGCGAAGATCTGACCTTGCGTCTTCAGCGCTTCGGTCTGCGCGGCAACGAGGTTCTGCTGATATTCGCCGAGATAGAACAAAGCCGCCGCCGAGCAACGCCAGCGCGATGACATTGATCGCGAGGATGCGCAGCGTGAGCGGCGACAAGCGGCTGCGCCGGGGCAATTGCGGTAGTAAGCGAACCGTCCAGATTTCCCGCGCGAGCTTGCGCGCGGCAGACGCCGCCGGCATCGCCGCGCTATCGTCGTCAGGCTGTCGCGGTAGCGGTAGCCGACGCCGTAAAGCGTCTCAATCTGCGCAAAATCCGCATCGACCATTTTGAATTTTTTGCGCAGACGTTTGACATGGCTATCTATTGTACGATCGTCCACGTAGATGTGCTCGCCATAAGCGCCATCCATCAACTGATCGCGGCTTTTAACATGGCCAGGCCGCATCGCCAGCGACTTCAATAAGAGAAACTCGGTTACCGTAAGGTCAACGTTCTCGCCTTTCCAAGTGCATTGATGTCGCGCCGGATCGAGGCGCAGCTCGCCGCGCTGGATCGCCGGCTCGGCTTCGACGCCAGTGCCCTGCGCGAGCTCGCCACGGCGCAGCAAGCGCGCGGATACGCTCGACCAGCAAGCCGCTGCGAGAACGGCTTCTTGATGTAGTCGTCGGCGCCCATGCGCAGACCGAGCACCTCATCGACCTCATCATCCTTCGAGGTCAGGAAGATGACCGGCATCGCGCTGTCCTTGCGCAGATGGCCGAGCAACTCCATGCCGTCCATCCGCGGCATTTTGATGTCGAGGATCGCCAGATCGGCGGGTTGCGTGGTCAGCCCTTTCAGCGCCTCGGCGCCGTCATTGTAGCTGCGCACCGTGAAACCCTCCGCCTCAAGCGCCATTTGCACCGAGGTGAGGATGTTCCTGTCGTCATCGACCAGGGCAATCGTGTTGGCCATGAAATGTTCCCTTCATCCGCAGGCGACCCCAGAGGCAAACCTTACGCCGCACTGTGGCGGCTTTAAGGCAAGAGGTGGGCTGTACCTTGTCATCGACATTAAGGATTTTCCGTGATTTAGGCGCTTTCCCCCGCCCCTGCCGAGGCATCACAATCCCGCTATGACCACCGGTGAGCCAATCCCCGCCGCCACCGCCCGCCGCCTGATCCGGGCCGACGGATCGGGCCACTCTTGGCGACGGCTTTGGCGGGACCGACGGTTCCTGGCCCTATGCTTCGCTCGTCCTGGTCGCGGTCGACTATGATGCCAGCCCGCTTCTGCTGATTTCGACCCTCGCCGAGCACACCAAGAACCTGAAACAGGACCCGCGGGCTTCATTACTGTTTGATGGCACCCAGGGTCTCGACGATCCGCTCACCGGCGCGCGGGTCACCGTCCTGGGCGAGCTGCATCCGGATAGCGATCCCGTGCGGCTGCGGCGTTTCGTCGTCGCGGCATCCTTCGGCGACGCTCTATGCCGGTTTCAAGGATTTCAGCCTTTATCGCCTGCACATGACGCGCGCCCATCTCGTCGCCGGCTTCGGGCGTATCCATTGGATCGATGCGGTGACATTGCTGGGACCGGAAGCCGATGTTTCCTGGCTGCGCGAGCACGAGCCGAGCATCCTCGAGCATATGAACAGCGATCACGCCGCGACCATCGACCTCTATGCCGCACAGCCTGCTCGGCCTTAGCGGAAACGGCTGGCAATTAACCGACGTCGATCGCGAAGGCGCCGATCTGCGACGTGGCGGTGTTGTTGCGCGTCTCGACTTCCCGGCGCCGGCGAACGGTTTGGATGCAGTGCGGCAAAGCTTTGTTGCGCTTGCACAATCGGCGAAGCGCGGCGCAATGTCGCAATAGTTAGCCAGCCACTCCTTCGGCCAGGAGATTGCGCCTCCGGCGCAGCAGCGATAACTTGAAGTGCCCTGGGCAGATCGTCGCCGTGACGCGACGGTCGGCATTAGCCAATCTAAGCCCGTCATCATCGGAGGTTCGCCGTGCTTGCCTTCCATTGTCACCGGATTCGCCGGCGGCATCGGCCGTCAGCCGATAGTGGTAGCGAAGGGAGTTCAGGCATGAGCGGTGCCGCACGTACGCGCAACAAGAAGCTGCTGCAGTGGGTCGAAGAGATCGCGACCAAGTGCCAGCCCGATCGGGTCCATTGGTGCGATGGCTCGAGCCGAAGAATACGACCGGCTCTGCGACGAGATGGTCGCGCAGGGCACGCTTCATCCGGCTCAACCAAGCAGAAGCGCCCCAATTCCTATCTCGCGCGCTCCGATGCCGGCCGACGTCGCGCGCGTCGAAGACCGCACCTTCATCTGCTCCGCGCGACAAGGACGACGCCGGCCCGACCAACAATTGGGTCGATCCGAAGGAAATGCACGCGACGCTCGACCGGCTGTTCGAGGGCTGCATGCGCGGGCGCACGATGTACGTCATCCCCTTCAGCATGGGCCCGCTCGGCTCGCCGATCTCGCATATCGGCGTGCAGATTTCCGATTCGCCCTATGTCGTCGTCAGCATGCGGATGATGACGCGCATGGGCCAGAAGGTGCTCGACCTGCTGGGCGACGGCGATTTCGTGCCCTGCCTGCATTCGGTCGGCGCGCCGCTCGAAGAAGGCCAGAAGGATGTCGCCTGGCCGTGCAATGCCAAGCACAAATACATCGTCCATTTCCCCGACGAGCACTCGATCGTCTCTTACGGCTCGGGCTATGGCGGCAACGCGCTGCTCGGCAAGAAATGCTTCTCGCTGCGCATCGCCTCGATCCTCGGCCGCGAGCAGGGCTGGCTCGCCGAGCACATGCTGATCCTCGGCATCGAGAGCCCGCAAGGGCGAGAAGACCTATGTCGCGGCGGCTTTCCCGTCGGCCTGCGGCAAGACCAATCTCGCGATGCTGGTGCCGCCCGCAAGGCTTCGATGGCTGGAAGGTGCACGACCATCGGCGACGACATCGCCTGGATCAAGCCGCGCGCCGGACGGCACGCTGCGCGCCATCAATCCGGAGGCCGGCTTCTTCGGCGTCGCGCCGGGCACCGGCATGAAGACCAATCCCAACGCGGTCGCAGATGCTCAGCCACGACGTCATCTTCACCAATGTCGCGCTGACCGACGACGGCGATGTGTGGTGGGAAGGCCTGACCGACGAGCCGCCGGCGCATCTGATCGATTGGCAGGGCAAGGATTGGACGCCCGATCGCGGCCGCAAGGCGGCGCATCCCAATTCGCGCTTCACCGTCTCGGCGCGGCCAATGCCCGAGCATCGATCCGGCCTGGGAAGATCCCGCAGGCGTGCCGATCTCGGCCTTCATCTTCGGCGGCCGTCTGTCGAAGACCTTCCCGCTCGTCTTCGAAGCGCTTCAATTGGCAGCACGGCGTCTATCTGGCCGCGACCATGGGCTCGGAAGCGACCGCGGCCGCCGACAATCAGGCGGCGATCCGGCGCGATCCCTTCGCGATGCTGCCCTTCTGCGGCTACAACATGGCCGATTACTGGAACCACTGGCTGTCGATCGGAGCAAGCGCGTCAAGCAAGCTGCCGCGCATCTATCGCGTGAACTGGTTCCGCAAGGACGAGAACGGCAAGTTCGTCTGGCCGGGCTTCGGCGAGAATATGCGCGTGCTGAAATGGATCGTCGATCGCGTCCATGGCCGTGCGCCGAAGCCGGCCGAAAGTCCGTTCGGCTTCATGCCGCAATACCAGGATCTCAACTGGACCGGCCTGCCTTTCCCGCAGGATCGCTTCGCCAAGATCATGGCGGTCGATACCGGCGAGGCAAAGCGCGAGGCGCTCGATCAGCAGGAGCTGTTCGATCGCTTCGGCAGCCGCCTGCCCTCCGAGATGGAGGAAGAGCGGCAGAACCTGCTGTCGCGCATCGAAGCGCAGCAAGTCGCCGCGAAATAGCTTCGGTTTCCTCGATACGCTAAAAAACGCGGGCCGACGGCCCGCGTTTTTGACTTCTGTCGCGTCGGCGATTGGATTAAGAGCCTGCCGCAAGAGCGGCGCAGGCTAATGCGCCTCTTCCCAATTCGGCGCTGCGCCGGTCTCGACCACCAACGGCACCGATAGGCTCAGCACCGGCGCGCAGGCGCCTTCCATCACTTCCTTGGCGAGCTTCTTCACCGTGTCGACTTCGCGGTCGGGCGCTTCGAAGACGAGCTCGTCATGCACCTGCAGCAGCATGCGCGCCTTGAGGCCCGCAGCCTCGAGCGCCGGCGGGATGCGCTTCATCGCGCGCTTGATGATGTCGGCGGCCGAGCCTTGCAGCGGCGCGTTGATCGCCGCGCGCTCGGAGAAATTGCCGCCGCGAGACATTGCCGTCCTTGATGCCGGGGATATGGACGCGGCGGCCGAAGATCGTCTCGACATAGCCGTGCTCGCGCGCGAATTGCTTCATCCGCTCCATGTAGTCGCGGATGCCGGGGAAGCGCTGGAAGTATTTCTTGATGTAATCGGCGGCTTCGCTCTGCGCCACGCCGAGCTGATTGCCGAGGCCGAAGGCGCTGATGCCGTAGATGATGCCGAAATTGATCGCCTTGGCGCGGCGCCGCGTCTCGGCATCCATCTTCGCCATCGGCACGCCGAAGACTTCGCTCGCCGTCATCGCGTGAATATCGGCGCCGGCGCGGAACGCGTCTTTCAACGCATCGATGCCGGCGACATGCGCGGCGAGCCGCAGCTCGATCTGGCTGTAATCGGCGGAGATCAGCTTATGCCCCGGCTCGGCGACGAAAGCGCGGCGAATCTTGCGGCCTTCCTCGGTGCGGATCGGGATGTTCTGGAGGTTGGGATCGTTCGAGGAGAGCCGGCCGGTCGCCGCGCCCGACATCGAATAAGCGGTGTGGACGCGCCCGGTCCTGGGATTGATCTCCTCGATCAGCGTGTCGGTATAGGTGCTTTTGAGCTTGGTCAGTTGCCGCCAATCGAGCACGCGCGCCGGCAGATCATGCGTCAGCGCCAGTTCTTCGAGGATGCCGGCATCGGTGCCATAGGCGCCGGTCTTGCCCTTCTTGCCGCCGGGCAGGCTGAGCTCGTCGAACAGCACCTCGCCCAATTGCTTGGGCGAGCCGATGTTGAAGGGATGGCCGGCGAGCTTGTGGATTTCGGCTTCGAGCGCCGGCGATGCGCTGCGCGAAATCATGGCTCAAGCGGCTGAGCTCGTCGCGATCGACGCGGATGCCGGCCGCTTCCATGCCGGCGATGACCTGCACCAGCGGCCGCTCGACCGTCTCGTAGAAGCCGAGCAGATATTTCTCGCGCAGTTGCGGCTTGAGCAATCGATGAAGCCGCAGCGCGAAATCGGCTTTCTCGGCGGCGTAATCGAGCGCCTTCTCGATCGGCACCGCGGCAAAGCCGATATGGCTTTTGCCCGTGCCGGCGACGTCCTTTGTACGCGATCGTCTCCTGTCCGAAATGCAGCGGCACGAGCTCGTCGAGCTCATGTCCGTGCCGCCCGGCATCGAGCACGAAAGAGATGAGCAGCGTCGAATCGACCGGCGCCGAGCGCGATGCCGTGCTGCGCGAAGATCGCCGCGTCGAATTTGATGTCGTGGCCGATCTTCAAGACGCTCGGGTCCTCGAGCAGCGGCTTCAGCTTGGCCAGCGTCTCGCGCAGCGGGATCTGCTTCATGCCCTTTCGTCTGCGCGGCGAGCGCCAGCGCATCGGGGCCTTCGGCGATGTAGTGGCCGAGCGGGATATAGCCGGCATGGCCGGGCGCGAGCGCCAGCGCGATGCCGACGAGTTCCGCGCGCGCGTGATCGAAGGTCGTCGTCTCGGCGCTGACCGCGACGAAACCCTGCTCATGCGCCGCCGCGATCCAGCGATCGAGCGCCGCCGCATCCTGGATCAGCTCGTAGCGCTTCTCGACCGGCGCCGAAGGTCCGGGTGCGGCCGATGATGCCGGCGCGGCCGCTGCGTCCGCGCCTTTGGCTTTTTCCGCGGGAGCCGGCGCCCCCTCGGCCTTCACCGGTGCGGCGTTGCCGAGCTTGCTTTCGACGCGGTTGAGCAGCGTGCGGAAGCCCTGCTCGCGCAGGAAATGGGTGATCTTGCCGCGATCGAGCGGCTTCACCGCGAGATCGTCGAGCGACACCGTCAGCGGCACGTGGTCGTCGAGCTGCACCAGCTTCTTCGACATGCGCGCATCCTCGGCATGATCGATCAGCGATTGCCGGCGCTTCGGCTGCTTGATCTCGGGCGCATGCAGCAGCACGGATTCGAGATCGCCATACGTGCCGATCAGCTCGGCCGCGGTCTTCGGCCCGATGCCGGGCACGCCCGGCACATTGTCGACGCTGTCGCCGATCAGCGCCTGAACCTCGACCACCTTCTCCGGACCGACGCCGAATTTCTCCATCACCTCGGCCGCGCCGATCGGCTTCTGCTTGATCGGATCCCACATCGAGATGCGCGCCGAGATGAGCTGCATCAGATCCTTGTCGGACGAGACGATCGTGACCGTGGCGCCGGCTCTTTCGGCTTCGCGCGCATAGGTCGCGATCAGATCGTCGGCCTCGAAATCCTCGCGCTCGATGCGGCAGACATTGAAGGCATCGGTCGCGTCGCGCACGAGCTTGAATTGCGGGAATGAGATCGTCCGGCGGATCGGGACGATGCGCCTTGTACTGATCGTAGATGCGATTGCGGAACGTCGTGCGCGCGGCATCGAAGACGACCGCGAGATGATCGGCGTCGGTATCCTGTAGAAATTTATAGAGGATGTTGCTGAAGCCGAGCACGGCGCCGACCGGCGTGCCGTCGGCGCGCGTCAGCGGCGGCAGGGCGTGGTAGGCGCGGAAGATATAGCCCGAGCCGTCGATGAGATAGACGTGGTGCGGCTTGCTCAAGGTCTCAGGAAGCCGGATTCCGCGATTGGTCCATCGGGCCGGCCGGCGCTACGGGATTTCCCTTATGCGGCGATTCACCACGTAGGAAAAGGCGCGAGCAATAGGGACATTCGACGCGTCCCTCGGCCGACAAATTCAAATAGACCCGGGGATGACCCAACGGTCCGCCGCCGCCGTTGCAGGCAACGACATTGTCCTCGACATAGATTGTCTCAAAAGGCTGCATCGAACATTGACCCTGCTGGCTCGTGAATGATACCCATTGGGTTGATAGACAAGCAATGACCGCCGCCCCAATTTCTTCTGCCTCCGCCGAGCGTCCCGCCGGGCCGCCGGCGCTGGCCGTTGAGATCAAGCATCTGACGAAAATCTACGGCGGCAGCGGCAAGCGCCAGCATTCCCCAAGAAAGGCGGGCGTGACCGCCCTCGCCGGCATCGATCTCGATATCCCGAGCGGCTCGATCTTCGGCCTGCTCGGGCCCCAACGGCGCCGGCAAATCGACCCTCATCAACATCCTCGCCGGGCTGGTCGATCAAGACCGCGGGCAGCGTCCGCATCTGGGACATCGATCTCGATGCCGAACCGCGCCAATCGCGCGCCGCGATCGGCATCGTGCCGCAGGAGATCGCGCTCGACTTCTTCTTCACGCCGCGCGAGCTGCTCGACATGCAGGCCGGCTTCTACGGCGTGCCCAAAGCCGAGCGCCGCACCGACGAGATTCTCGAAGCCGTCGCCCTCGCCGACAAAGCCAATGTCGCGGCACGCTCGCTCTCCGGCGGCATGCGGCGCCGGCTGATGGTGGCGAAGGCGATGGTGCATAATCCGCCGGTGCTGGTGCTCGACGAGCCCACCGCCGGCGTCGATGTCGAGCTGCGCCAGCATCTCTGGGCGATGGTGCGCGATCTCCAGGCACGCGGCACCACCATTCTGCTGACCACGCATTACCTCGAAGAGGCGGAAGAGCTTTGCGATCGCATCGCGATCATCAATCACGGCCGGCTGGTCGCTTGCGACACGAAGGCGGCGCTGCTCGGCCGGGTCGACGACAAATCGCTCAGCATCACCCTTTCCCAGCCGATTACGGTCACGCCCGAGCCACTCGCGGCGCTCGGCTTTTCGCTGTTAACCCCCGGTAAACTCACGCTGCGCTATGCACCAAGTCGCACGCACCTTGGCGACCTTCTGGCGGCGATCGTCGGACAAGGTCTTGCGATCACCGACATCTCGAGTCAGGAAACCGATTTGGAAGACATTTTCCTCCAACTGACACGCGCCACGGAGAAGACGCCGTGAGCGGATTTCGTCGCGCGTCTCGCCGCCGGTGCGCTCGCCCTGCTGCTTGCCGCCTGCGCCAGCCCTGACCCGCTGCCGATGGTTGCGACCGGCACGGTCGCGCCGCATCTGACGGACGCCGCTTATGTCGCAATCGACGGCGCCGAGTTGCCGCTTGAAGAGCTGGCTGCCCGACGGCGATGTGAAAGCCGTCGTCCTCGCCGTCCACGGCATCAACGACTACTCGCACGCATTCGAGATGCCGGCGAAAACCTGGGCGCAGGACGGTATCGCCACCTATGCCTATGACCAACGCGGTTTCGGCGCCGCGCCGCTGCGCGGCCGCTGGGTCGGCACCTATCAGCTCGATGCCGATGTCGCGACGGTCAGCCGGCTGCTGCGCGAGAAATATCCGAACGTGCCGCTCTATCTCTTGGGCGAGAGCATGGGCGGGGCAGTTGCGATCACCGCCGCGACCGGCTGGGGCGGCGCGCAACGCCCCGATATCGACGGCATCATCCTCGTCGCGCCCGCGGTTTGGGGCGAGCAGACAATGAACGTCTTTTATCGCACCGCTCTGTGGGTCGCGGATCACGTCGCGCCGCGCTGGCAGCTGAGCGGCTCGGGCCTGCACATCCTGCCCTCCGACAACATCCCGATGCTGCGTGAATTCTCGCGCGACCCGCTGGTGATCAAGGAGACGCGCGTCGACACGATCGGAGGCCTGGTCCAGATCATGAGCGAGGCGCTCGAAGCGGCACCGCAGTTGAAGCAGCGCACCTTGCTGCTCTATGGCGCGCATGACCAGCTCGTGCCGGCGGAACCGGTGAAGCAATTCGTCACCGCCTTGCCGCGGCGCACCGGCCAGGACACGATCGCCTATTACGATGCCGGCTATCACATGCTGCTGCGCGATCTCGATGGCGCCAAGGTCGCGACCGATGTCGAGGATTGGATTTTCCATCCCGACGCGCCGCTGCCCTCGGGCGCCGACGTCGCCGGCGCCGCGAAATTCCTGCCCAAGCCGGCAACCCTCAACGCCAATCTCGGCGCTCAGGCGCGTGCGAATTACCCGCCCGGAGCGCCTTAGACGATCGCCGTTCAGGCGGCCTTTTCGCCGGCGTGCCAGATCGCCAGCGATGTCGGATTGTGCGGATCGATCGGCAGCGACAGCTCGGTGATGAGACAGCTGATCCGCACGCCGTGCGCCTGTTGCGCCTCTTGAAGCGCTGCGGCGAAATTCACATTCCAATTGTTCTCGATCGCCTGCTTGCGATGCTCGCGGCTGGCGGGGCCGAGCTCGGTGACCTGAAAGCCGAAGGGCTCGAGATGGATGCAGTCGACGCGGCGCGCGGCGCCGGCGATCACGCCGAAGAGCCGCGTATCGATCTGGCAGACCTGCTCGATCGAATGCATGGTAAAGACCAGCGCCCGCTCCGTCGGCGCGATCGCCAGCGCCGGATCGAGATAGTCGAAAGGAAAGAATGCCGCCTTCATCGCGGGATCGAGCGCCGCGATATCCTGCGCCATGGCGACGCCCGATGCCGTCAGCTCGCCGCCGTAATAGCGCGCGTCCAGTGGCCCGCCGCCGTAAAAGATGTTGAAGAGGTTGCGCCCATAGCCGCAGCCGAGCTCGATGATCGCATCGAACGGCCCTTTCTCGTCGATATAGTCGACGATGAAATCCGCGAGATTGTCGGCCGCGTGGAACGGGATCAGCGCATGATTGCCGCGAAACGAGGAGGCGCGCAGCAGCGGCACGCCCGCCGGGCCCATCTCCTGCTCTTTTGGCCATTCGGTGCGGTGAAATTCGATGCGGTCGTTTTCGACCGCACGCACGCTGTGCTTGCGCTCATAAGCATCAAAGCGCCGGAGCAGCCGCGGGATGTTGCGCTCGCCGTCGGCGATCACGCTCCGCAGATACGCGGCGCGGGCTTCCCACGCCCGTTCGTAGAATACTCGCCATAAAGGCTGTTGACCGGCCATGACAATCTCGATTTGCAGTGGATGGCAGGGTCAGTAACCGCCATCATGGTTAAGATTGCTTTACCATGCCGGCCAGGGAGGCATTTGTGGCCATGCTATTGCCGACGACCTTAGTGGGGAGCTACCCGCAGCCCGATTGGCTGATCGATCGCCAGCGCCTGAGCTCGGTCGCGCCGCCGCGCGTGCGCTTCCGCGATTTCTGGCGTATCCCGGCGGAATTCCTGGAACAGGCGCAGGATGACGCGACGCTGCTGGCGATCCGCGATCAGGAGCGCGCCGGCATCGATGTCGTCACCGATGGCGAGATGCGGCGCGAGAGCTATTCCAACCGTTTCGCGACGGCGCTCGACGGCGTCGATATCGACAATCCCGGCCAGGCGCCGACGCGCACGCCGGGCCGCACCCAGCCGGTGCCGCGAATCGTCGGTCCCATTCGCCGCCGGCAAGCGGTCGAGGCGCGCGACGCGCGTTTCCTGCGCGCCAATACGAAGCAGGCGATCAAGATCACCGTGCCCGGCCCGTTCACCATGTCGATGCAGACGCAGGACGATTATTACAAGGACGAAGTCGCGCTCGCGATGGATTACGCCGCGGCGGTGAACGAGGAGATCAAGGATCTCTTCGCCGCCGGCGCCAATGTCGTGCAGATCGACGAGCCCTATATGCAGGCGCGGCCCGACAAGGCGGCGGAATTCGGCGTGAAAGCCCTCAACCGCGCGCTCGACGGCGTCAAAGGCACGACCGCGGTGCATCTCTGCTTCGGCTACGCGGCTTTCGTGAAGCAGCGGCCCGAGGGCTATTCCTTCCTGCCCGAGCTCGAGAATTCGACCGCGGCGCAAATCTCGATCGAGACCGCGCAGTCCGCGCTCGATTGCGCCGTGCTGAAGAAGCTGCCGAGCAAGCAGATCGTGCTCGGCGTCATCGATCTCGCCAATACGGAGGTCGAGAGCCCGGCCACCGTCGCGGCGCGCATCCGCCGCGCCCTGCCCCATGTGCCCGCCGAGAAGCTGATCATCGCGCCCGATTGCGGCATGAAATATCTGTCGCGCGACATCGCTTTCGCGAAGCTCGAAGCGATGGTCGAGGGCACGCGCATCGTGCGCCGCGAGCTCGGCGCCGGGTAGCACGCGCCACTTCGCCTTGCCTCGATTTGGCGCTTCGCCTATCGTCCGGCGCTAGCGGACCCTTAGCTCAGCTGGATAGAGCGCTGCCCTCCGAAGGCAGAGGTCGTGAGTTCGAATCTCTCAGGGTCCGCCAGAAATCCAGCAGTTGATGATCGCAACAACGTGGTGCGATTCCAATCCGCAGCGGCGTCTCGGCAGCGTCTATTGTCCGCCGCTCGCCCTCTGCTTTCCGGCGCTTTTTCGCCTCGTGCAACGCGGGAGCGGCTCGACGCATCCGGCTTGCGCGACATCGAACCTATTGCATCATCGCTGAGCGATCTCGTCCCAGCCCCGGCGTTCATAACTCCACGACAGCAGCATTGGTGCCAGCACGACAGATAAGCCCCATAAAACGAACGAGAAGAGGTCCGAGCCGATCAGCGGCGTATCGTCCGGAACAAAGAACGGCAAGAACGTCAGAGCCAACAGCACGATCCCTTCAATAAGAGCACCCTTTTTCCAAAAATAAATCGGCCCCAGGAATAGCACCCAGAGCACGCTTTCAATTCCAACCGT
Organism: uncultured Alphaproteobacteria bacterium; assembly: GCA_963731145.1. Taxonomy (GTDB): domain Bacteria; phylum Pseudomonadota; class Alphaproteobacteria; order ATCC43930; family CGMCC-115725; genus CAIKMD01. Next base: position 380,639 of record CAVSUX010000003.1, read on the forward strand.
TTGCGTTGCTCTGCCGGATGGCGACCGGAACGTTCTGCGCCTGACAAGTTCGTCCATCGGCTCATTCTAACAAGAATGCCCCTCACGAAAGCCCGTAAAATCTGCACTTCCGAGCCTTCTACAGTCGCCCGCCGAAGGAGAGGTCGTGAGTTCGAAATCTCGCCGGGTCCGCCAATCCTCAGCCCGGCGGCGGGATATACCAAGTGTCGTCGACGGCGAGGCACGGCGCCTGGGCCATGCCGAAGATCGTGGTGCGGTCGCAGAGCACCGCCTCGCCGAGGATCGTCATCGGACAGCCGAGCTTCGATTTGACCGAATCTTTCTGACATTGCGCGAAAGCGCGCTTGGCCGAGCGGCTGGCGCTTCGCGAGATCAGGTTGACGCCCTCATCGGGCGTGCGCGTCACATCGACCTGCGAGGTCGAGAGGGATGACGGCATCAGGAATTCGCCGCGGTTGGTTTTGACATAGACGCCCTGCACCGCGACCTTGGCATCGTGATGCGCCAGATCCTGGCCGTTGAGTTTGAAATTCTCGAGGCTCGTCGCCTTGAAGCCTTTGCCCTCGTCGTCGCGCATCTGCTGCGCGACATCGTTGCGGTATTTCTGCACCGCCTTCTCCCGCTCGGCGGCGGCCGCCTGGGCCGCGGCGGCTTGTTGCGCCCGCTGTGCGGCGGCCAAGGCCTCCTGCACCTGTTTGCAATCGTCCACGGTGAGGTTGACGGTGGTACGTCCGCCGTCACTCAACGCGCAGGCCGCCCTCTCCTCGAACGCGCTGCATCCCGCGAGCGTGAGCGCCGACAATACGACGCCTGAAACAATGAGCTTTTTTGCCAAAAATCGCATATCGATTATCGCTCCGAAATCAGATTAGCAGCCCCGACCCTATCGCAGGCACTGCCGTCCCGCGACCCCGCGAAAGGCGGAAAACCGATAAATTTTAAGAGAGATCACAGGCTTCGTCCCCGGCCAGCCTTGCACCGAAATTCTATCACGACAGCCGATTTGCGGCACGAACGACTTTGGCTCGCGGCAGATGGTTGCCACAAACCCGCTTCCTGCGGCGTTTTGCCTTTATAAATCAGCGAATCGGTCGGACTTCCGACGCAATCCGTTGTCACGATAGCGAAATGACGGGCCTCGCCCATGCTCCCGACTATCTGACAGCCGATGCAGCGACGCGCGGTGCCGGTCGCGGCACGCTTTGGCCCGCGGCAGGGCGCGTGGCGGCGCAAGCCTTCTACATCGCCGTCACGCTGTTCGTTTTTGTCAATCTCCAAGATCGCAGCGAGACGATCACCGTCGCGTTGATCGGTCTCGTTTTCGCCAGCTTACGCGCGTCGACGCTCGCCGGCGCCTGCGCCCAGCGCCGTATTGCGTTGCTGCTCGAGAACGAGATCAAGAACGTGCGGCAGACGATGGCCCGGGAAATCCATTCGCTGCCAGTCTCCGACGCGGAGCTCGACCGATCGCTCGAAGCAATGATGAAGCTATCGCGGATCGAATATGCCGGGCTCGCGGTGATCGGTGCGGTCTGCCTTTATTATCTCGGCATCGCGATGCTCTACGGCGCGGCCTATCAGGAATTGCTCGGCTTGCACTGAAGCGCCGGCCGGCAAAGCCGGCCGGCGCTTCGCCCCTGACCTTGGCCTTCAGCTATGGCCTTGCTCGTTATCATTACCCTGATTGTCGTCGCCCTGATGGCCGAAATCGAACATGTCGAAGAGATCGCCGATGGCCGGCGCATTGACCGGCATATAGCGGTCGTTGCCGTGCGTGACGGGATTGGGCAGGTTGTCCCGGCTGCGCGCTGTTAGGGGCTTTAGCCGCCAATTGCGCTCGATGAATTTAAGGATCGAGACGTGATCGGTATAGCTGTGCACGATCTTGCCGCCGCGGCTGAACGGCGACACGACGATGAGCGGGATCCGAGGCCCATCGCCGAAGAAATCGATCGGCTGGATGAAGCCTGAGTCGAAATAGCCGCCGCCTTCATCGACCGTAACGAAGACCGCCGTATTCGCCGCGAGCTGCGGATTCTGCTGCAGCGTATCGAGGATCTTCTGGAGCATGCCCTCGAAGAGATCGACCTTCGAGGTCGCCGGGTGGCCGTCGAGCAGCCCGTCGGGCTTCACGAAAGACACCGCCGGGAGCGTGCCCTGCTGCACGGCCGCGAAGAAATCGATCGCATCCTTGATATGCGCCTGGCGCTGCGCGGCATCGCCCATGATCGACGTCGCGTAGGATTCGAAATTGCAGATGTTGCAATAGGCCGCGCCGACCGCATCGAGCGGATCGGTCGAGCCGTTGGCGAGATTGACGGCCGCGTCATAAGCGCCGCCGTAATAGGCCCAGCTGACCTGCTTCTCGTTGAGCGCATCGCCGATGGTTCGGACATTGCTTGGCGGAATCGCAGCGCCTTTGGCGATGTCGGCGGTGTCGATCACACCGTTCGGCAGGAAGCCGGGATTGGTGTTGTTCAGCATGTAGTAATGGCCGTTGGCGCAATTCGGCGACGCCTCATAGGGCAGCGTGCCGAGATAGGCGACGACCGGCCCGACGCCGGGATTAAGCGCGCTGCTGCAATCGCTGAAATTGCCGTCGAGCGTATAGTGATTGTTCGTGGCCATCTGCGGATTGGGATTGGCGATGACGTTCGCCGGCGGCACGGCAGCGTTGCCGTTACCGTCGCTCCAGAAGATGTCGTCCCCGGTTCCCATCATGACATGCTGGATCCCGGTTCCGCCCATGGCGGGCTGATGATAATTGTCGGCAAGCGTGTATTGGTCGGCGAGCTTCTTCAAGAGCGGCACGTCGCCGTCCTGCACGTTGAAGATCCCCATCGAGGTGCCGCCGCCCTCATCCGCTGTCGGCCCGGCATAAGTCGTCATCACGAAAGGATAGAGATCGCTAAGACAACCGGTCGGATTATCCCGCGTCGCGTTGACGAGGCCGCAATCCGATTGCTGCCACATCTGATAAAAGCGATGCGTCGTATCGCCCGTGTATGAATCGTAGGGCAGCTGCCGTCCGGTGAGCTGGAACGGCCCGTTCGGCAGCGCCCCGCCGTTGACGATCCGCGGATCGGGGCCTTTCGTCGCGCCGGCGCCGGTCGCGCCGGTGGTGAGCAGCACGAGATCGTTCTGCTCGAGCGACGGCTCGATGAGCGCGAGTTCCGCGAGCGGCAGGTTGAAAGGCGGCGCGGTCGCGCTTTGCACCGCGGGCGCGCCGTTGAGCGTCGGCGCCGGGAGGACCGTGTAAGCCGTCTTCTGCACACCGGCGACGCCGATATAGAAGCTCGTCTGAGGCCCCGTCGTGAATTGCCGGGCGGCGGCGAAATTCGGACCCGGCGCGCCATTCGGCAGGACGACGCCTTTCGATAACAGATTGTCGACCGATTGGCCGTGCTGCGGCACATAGGTACCGAATACTTCATCGAAGCTGCGATTCTCGCCGATGACGACGATGACATGCTTGACCGGCGTTTCGGTACCCGATGGGTTCTGCGTGTCGTCGCCGCGAACATTCGCGACGAAGCCGATCGTCGATAGCGTAAAGACCGAAGCCGCGAGGATCGTGTTCCAGCGCGACGGCACACCGTTTCGCAACAACATTGCGTACCTCCCTTGAAAGCAATGAGCAAGGGAAGGCTACGCGCGTGCCGTTGCGCGGCGGCTACAGGAGCATGGCGTTAGCTTGTTCGCGACATTGCGGTTGCATGACGGGGTCGTGAAAACGCGCCCTTACTCGCCGACGTATTTTCCACTCGGCGTGAGCATGCACTTGCCCAGGACGTAAGTGCCGTCGGAACACGCGGTCAACCGGCCTTGGCCGCTGACGTAATTGCCTTTCGGCGTCAGCACCGGCTTCCCGCTGGTGTATGCCCCATTCGGCGCCATCTGCGCCGGGCGATCGCCCGAAATGTAGGAACCATCGGGAGCTTGTTTGCAGGATGTGCCGGCGACATAGGAACCATCAAGGCATCGCGCCACGGCGGATGCCGGCGCGGCAGCCAACGATGCGAATGCGATCATCAGAACGGCTGATAGCGCGAAACGCACCATGCGGCTCTCGACCCCTCTTACGGGCAGGCTGCCCGGGCTTGTGTTGCGGCGGTGTTTCAGAGGCCTCTGTAACCGTCCGGAGTTCTCCTCCGGCACCATAGCCGCCGCTCCGCCACCCTAACGCGCGACCCGATGTCGGGTTCCCGCCACTGGCGGCCAGATCGCGACTTATACGCGGTGAACCGTGGGATCGAAGCCGCGCCGCTCGCGATCGAAGGGCAGGCAGAGGAGATGGCCGAGCAGCGAGCCCAACAGCAACCCCGCCGCACCGTAGAAGATCGCCGCAGCCGCGAGATCGAGATGGACCGTATAGGTCTGAAGGGCCGTCCGCCAGATCGCGGCTTTGTAGCCACCCGGATCATGCGCCGCGTCGGCAAGCGCAACCAACGGCTGAAAGACCGCGGGGCTGGCGCTGATTTGGTCGCGCGCCGCTTGCAGGGCCGCGACGCGATCGACGGAGCGCGCGAGGGTTTCGGCATTTGCCGGCTCATGTGCTTGCAGTGCTCGGATCAGCGACGCGTCTTCGCCGGCCGGCAACGCATAATATTGCCGCGCTGCCGCTTCGCGCTGATCGACATCGCGCCGTGCATCGGCGCTGACCTGGAGAAGTGCGGTCGCGTAATCATGGGTGAACGCCGGCGCTTGCATCGCGACGATCGCAAGCAACAACGCCAAGGCGAGACGCACGCTATGCGACAGCCAGCGTCTCAAAAAGCGCATGCCTTATCCTCGGATGTTGCTGCGCCCGCCACGATGGACGAAGCGTAGACGAAGCGGCGGCTACCGGCCGAAATCGGCAGCCGCCGCCGAATTCCGCGCCGTCGAAGCTTATCGCGCCGAGAAGGCCAGGCCGCCCTGGCACATCGCACTTTGCGCGCTGACCGCGATGTTGCAATCGGCGCCGTTGGTGCCGAGCGAATGCGCAACGCAATTCGTAACCGCATAGCGATTGGCTGGCCGCGCCTCTCGTATCGAGACTCATATCGATCGTACCGCGGCATTGCGGCCCGGCTCCCTGGCCGACCGAGTATTCGAAACGCACCGGCACGCTGTCACCGGGCGCGGTCGGGCCGGCGGCGGCGTCACGCGCATATCGAGCTGCGCCTGCTGATGCGGCATGAGCTGGAAGGGAGCGACGCCGGTGCCGGCGATGGTCTGCGGCACCGGGCTGTTATTGACGACTTTGACATTGGCCTGCGCGACGAAACCTTCATTCGCGGGCGCCAGTGCCTGGGTTTGTGGCGGTGGCGGCGCCGGCGGCATCAACGTTTGCGAGGGCTGCTGCTGTATCTGGATCTCGCTTTGCGCAAAAGCGGCGAAGGACACCCCGGTCAGAAGAAGACCGGTTGCGATAACAACGACGCCCCGTCGAGCCATGACTCACCTCTCGGACAAAAACGTGATAATCCGACCGTTAACACGGTGAGTAGGGGTGTAGTTCCGCTCGCGGTTCGCTACCGCAAACTCGGCATGATGCGCTTGGCGTTCTCGCTTTCGATCAAGCGGATATCGGCCGCGCTTAGGCCCAGCGTGGCTAGATCGGTCACTGTCGTCTCGGCGCGGACATAAGGCACGTCGGTACCGAAGAGGAGTTGCGCCGCGGTCGTCAGTTTCATCAACGCCGCCATGCCCGGCGGGTTGGTGGCGGAGACGATGTCAAAATAGAGTTTACGGAATTCGGCGATTGCGCCATCGGGCATGCGCGCCGCCAGGTCCTTGCGCGCGCGCGCGAGGTTCGAGACGCGATGCGCCAGCATCGGGATGGTGCCGCCGCCATGCGCGAAGATCAGCTTTACATCGGGGCAGCGCTGCACCGTGCCGCCGAAGACGAGGCTCATGATCGCGCGCGTCGTATCGAAGGGATATTCGATCAGCGGCGGATTGAGATCGGGCAGCAGATTGGTGCAACAACCCGGCACGGTCGGATGGAAGAAGACCGTCGCCTTGCGCCGGTTGAGCTCGTCGAAGACCGGCGCGAAAGCCGGATCGCCCGGCCATTGCGTCTCATAGCTCGTCTGCAGCTTGAAGCCGTCGCATTTCAGCACATCGGCGGCGTATTCGATCTCTTTCAAACAAAGATCGACATGCGGCAGCGGCAGCAGCGCGAACATGCCGAAACGTTTCGGATGATCCTGCTTCAGCCGCGCGGCGAATTCGTTGCAATCGCGCGCCAGGCCATGAGCGCGGTCGGGCTCGTTCGGGCGCACGATGACTGTCGAGATCGAAGTGATGGTGGTGGCGATGCCGTTGCGATCCATCGCTTCCAGCGACATCGCCGGCGTCCATTGCGCGACCATGTTGAAATCCATCGCCCGGCCGGCCATGCGCTCGGCCTCTTCGTCGAGCCAGCGCCTCGGCAGGATGTGATGATGAACGTCGATGCGATGCGGATCGGCCATGTTCGCTCCCGCTGATCTTGTGATCTTGCCCGCATCTTCATGCGCCACGGCTTGCCCGGCAAGCGCGTTTTCGGCATTGTCGGGCACGCAGAACAGAATAAAGGGGAAGCGAGATGGCAAAGATTCCGGCGAGCCTGCGCGAGCATATCGACACTGCCTTTCCGGCGAATGTGATCCTGGTCGGCTCGGTTCAACCGAATGGTTTTGCGCAGATCACGCCGCGCGGCAGCACCCAGGTCCATGACGATGAGCATATCTCGCTGTGGGAGCGCGGCCGCGGCTCGACCAATGCCGCGATCACCGACGGCACCAAGCTCACCTTCTTCTTCCGCAAGCCGCAACTCCGCGAGAGTGGCGCGTTGCCGAATGGCGGCGTTGCGCGCTTCTACGGCACGGCCACAGTCCATAAATCCGGCCCGATCTATGACAAGGTTTGGGAACGCTTGATCCAGCCCGAGAAGGACCGCGATCCGGAGAAGAAAGGCTTCGCCGTGCTAGTGAAGATTGAGCGCGCCGAGGACCTTGCCGGCAAGCCGCTCACCCTATCCTAAGCTTGCCCGCCGCTTGCGGCCCAATTAAATTCCGTGTCGCCGAATATTGAATAATGTGAGGAAGCGTCGTCCATGGAATTTGGCATCTTTTCGAATGCGCGCCGGCCGAGCCGGTCTTTGAGCGACGCCTGGGATCACGATATCGACGAGATCGTCGCCGCCGACAAGCTCGGCTTCCGCGTCGCCTGGATCAGCGAACATCAATCGCCGGCCGAGCTCATCATCTGCAAGGCGGCGGGCCGGACCAGCAATATCCGCCTCGGCTCCGCAGTGCGGCCGATCGCCTATTATCATCCGCTGCAGATCGTTATCGAGGCGAATGCCTGCGATCAGCTCACCCATGGGCGCTATCAGCTCGGCGTCGGCTTCGGCTTCTATCGGACACAAATGGAACAGCGCGGTCTCGATTTCGACAAGACGCGCGAGATGATGCACACCTCAATCGAGCTGATCCTCAAATTATGGAACAGCAAAGAGCCGGTCGATCACGACGGCCCGTTCTGGATCGGCAAAGCCATGGTGGCGAAGCCCGATGCGGTGCAGAAGCCGCATCCGCCGATCGGCATCGCGCTGAGCCGCTCGCCGTCCTCGGCTGAGATGGCCGGGAAATTCGGCTTGCTGCCGCTGACCGGCGATTTCATTCCCGTGCCGCGCTTGAAGATGCTGGGGGACACGTTCGTCGCCGCGCAGCGCGCTGCCGGCCGGCCGCAACGCCGCGCCGATCTCCATGCGACGCGCGTCATCTATGTCGGCGAGACCGATGCGAGCGCGCGCGACGATATGCGCGCCTCCTATGAAGAGACGATCCGCTGGGAGATCAAGAACACGCCGCATCACCAAATCGAGCGGGTGCCGCCGGGCGGCACGCTCGACGACATCACCTATGATTACCTCGTCGATACCGGCAATATTTTCATCGGCAGCCCGGACACGGTCACGAAGCGCATCCTCGATTTCTACGAAGCGAGCGGCGGCTTCGGCACGCTGATGTTCCATGGCGGCCGCGATTACGCGACGCCCGAGAAGCTGACGCGCTCGATGAAGCTCTTCGTGGATGAGGTCGCGCCGCGGCTGCGGCATCTCGATCCGGACAAGGAAGCGAAGGCCGCCTAAGCGCGCATGGCCGGCGCCGCGTCGGGCGACACCGGCGAGCCCCTCTTCTTCGGCCTCACGCGCCGTTCGGTGTGAGCGTATAATGCCGGCAAGGCGGCAAGGAAGCCGCGACTAGCTGGGGGGATGCCATGACGCTCGATCGACGCGATTTCCTGCGCCTATCCGCATTGAGCGGCGCGGCCGCCGCAACCGGCATCGCGGCAGCGCCGCGTTCCGCCGAAGCCGCCACCGCGCCGACCCGGCCGCGCATCCTGATTCGCGGCGGCTATATCCTGACGATGGATGCGGCGCTCGGCGATCTGCGCGGCGATGTGCTGATCGACAACGGCAAGATCGCCGCGGTCGGAAAGAATCTCAAGGCAAGCGACGCAGCGATCGTCGATGCCAGCGACGCGATCGTCATCCCCGGCTTCATCGATAGCCATCGCCACACCTGGCAATCGCAAGTGCGCCAGCTCGCCGTCGATTGGCCGTTCATCCGCTATCTGCAAGACATGTTCGGCAAGTTCGGCACCAATTATCGGCCGGAGGATGTTTATGCCGGCGTGCTGCTCGGCCGTGTCACCGCGCTCAATGGCGGCATCACGACGATGCTCGATTGGTCGCATATCATGAACTCGCCGCAGCACGCCGATGCGAACGTGCAGGCGCTGCGCGATGCCGGCGTGCGCTCGGTCTTCGCCATGGGCTGGCCGCAAACGCCGAATCCCGCGCTCTGGCTGCAGAAGAGCACACGCGACCTGCCCGACGATATCCGCCGCGTGCGCAAGCAATATTTTGCCGGCAACGGCGGCCTCGTCACCATGCAGATGGCGGGGCGCGGCCCGACCTTCGCGGTGCCGGAGCAAGTAGCGAAGGATCTCGCGACGGCGCGCGATCTCGGCCTGCACACGACGATGCATGTCGGCGGCGGCGGACCGATCGTCGAGATGGCGAAAGCGAAGCTGCTCGGCCCCGATATCACCTGGGTGCATCTCCTCACTGCGACCGACGAGGAGATCACGGCGCTGAAAGATGCCGGCTGCACCACCTCGGTCTCGCCGGCCGGCGAGGAATGGCACACGCCATGGCGCGGGCCGACACCGGCGACGATCCGTTTGTTGAGCCACGGCATCACGCCAAGCCTCAGCCCCGATACCGAGGCCTTCGGCCCCGGCGATATGTTCGCGGTGATGAAAGCAGCGCTCGGCTCGGCGCGCTATTCCGCCGCCAATCCGCAAGACCCGAACGCGCAGCCGCCCGGCCCGCCACAGCAATTCAACGGCGCCAATCAAATTCCCATCCGCAAGATTCTTGAGATGGCGACGGTTGCCGGCGCCGCGCCGGTCGAGCTCGACGGCAAGGCCGGCACGCTTACCCCCGGCAAGCTCGCCGATGTCGTCATGCTGCGGATGAGCAGCCTCAATTATTTCCCGGTGAACGATCCGGCGGCATCGATCGTGATGTCCGCGGATACGAGCTGCGTCGATGCCGTCTTCGTCAACGGCAAGGCGGTGAAGTTCAACGGCAAGCTGGTCGATCAGGCGCTGGAGAAGCGCGCGCGGCGCCTGGCGCTCGAATCGCGCAACTGGCTCTATGCCAAAGCCGGTATGGCGCCGCCCGACGGGCTGCAGAACGAGAAGACCTGAACCGCGGCCCCGCGTAAAAAGGCCAGGAATCCGGGCTCTCTACTGTTCGGCAGTCGTTATGTCTTGACTTATTGCTGCAGTGCGATCATGTTCCGATCACTATTTGCTCTCGCGATTGCGCGGGGCGCGTCGAACGTGAGCATCACGTTCCTTGAAGACGCAGCTTCTATTTCGAGCTAAATCCGCAAATAGAATTCCAAGGCATCTCGTCGCGCACGGGGCACGCCACAACGCAAACGAGGCCTTCTCGGCCGCGTGCCACGGTACTTGTTTGCCTTTTCCAGAGAGTTGAATAGTGACATCTTCTTTTACTGAACTCGGTCTCGCCGAGCCGTTGCTGCGTGCGATTCAGGCCGAGAATTACGACACCCCGACGCCCATCCAGGCGCAGGCCATCCCCTATCTCCTCGAAGGCCGGGATCTGCTCGGCATTGCCCAGACGGGCACCGGCAAGACCGCGGCTTTCGCACTGCCGATCCTGCAACGCCTCAGCGCCAACCCGGTGCCGCGCCGCCGCGGCGCGGTGCGCGCGTTGATCCTCACCCCGACGCGCGAGCTGGCGGTGCAGATCCTCGAGAGTTTCCGCGCCTATGGCCGGCATCTCGGCCTGCGCACCACCGTGATCTTCGGCGGTGTCGGCCAGCAGCCACAGGTCGAAAGCCTGTCGCGCGGCCTCGATATCCTGGTCGCGACGCCGGGACGGCTGCTCGATCTGATGAATCAGCGTCATGCCGATCTGCGCGATCTGTCGATCTTCGTGCTCGACGAAGCCGACCGCATGCTCGATATGGGCTTTATCCACGATGTGAAGCGCATCATCGCGACCCTGCCGAAAGAGCGGCAGACGCTGTTCTTCTCGGCGACCATGCCGGGCGAAGTCGAGCGGCTTGCCGGCGGCATCCTGAAAGACCCAGTGCGCATCGAGGTGACGCCGTCCGCGACCACGGTCGAGCGCATCGACCAGCGCGTTTATTTCGTCGATGCCGGCAACAAGAATGCGCTTCTCGCCGACCTGCTCAAAGATCCGGCGGTCAAGCGCGCGCTGGTCTTTACCCGCACCAAGCATGGCGCCGATCGCGTGACGAAACATGTCCAGCGTGTCGGCGTCGATGCGCAAGCGATCCACGGCAACAAATCGCAGAATGCACGTCAGCGTGCGCTCAACGATTTTCGCGACGGCAACACCCGCGTGCTGGTGGCGACGGATATCGCCGCGCGCGGCATCGATGTCGACGGCATCACCCATGTGATCAATTTCGAGATCCCGGAGGTGCCCGAGACCTACGTGCATCGCATCGGCCGCACGGCGCGCGCCGGCCGCGACGGCGTCGCACTCACTTTCTGTGACACGTCGGAAAAATCGCTGCTGCGCGATGTCGAGAAGCTGACGCGCAAGCCCCTGACGGTTGTCCAGGATCACGGTTTTCACGGACCGGCGCCCCGCCCGACACAGACCGAACCACGCACGCATGAACGCGGGCACCATGCGGCCAAGCCGCATCCCCAGCGTTCGCGCCAGCCGTCACGCGAACAAAATGGGCGCGATCAAAACGGGCGCGATCAACGCGGCCGTGACCGAGACGGGCGTGATCGGGACGCACGCGATCAAGCCCCGCGCGACCAGCAAGCTGCACCGCAACAGCGGCAACAGCGTCCGGCCCCGCAACAGCAGCAAGCCCGACCGCCGAGGCCCGCGCCGCAACCCCATCCGGCGCATAAGCCGGGCGATCAGGCGATGCGCCGCCCGGGCAGCGGCGGTCCGCGGCCTGCCGAGGGCGCTGCGTCGCCGCAGCCTAAGCGGCCGCATCGCCAACGTCGGCGCCGGCCGCAGCAGCAAGCCCAAGCCTAATCAACAGGCCCAGGCCCGACCCAATAAACGGCGCGGATCACTCCGCGCCGTTTTCCTTTTCGGCCGCGCTTGCGCGTTATCGATCTCCACCGTCACAATGGCATCGCTGAAATCACGGCGATGACGCCGACGAAATTTTAGGGAGGATCGATTGAAGCATTGGCTCGCTCTTTGTCTCGTTTCGCTCGCCGCGCCGACCGTCGCTGTCGCGCAACAGGCGGCGCCCGAAGCGGCACCGCCGCCCGCCGCTTCGGTGCAAGCCGCGCCCGCGATGCAGCATCCGCCCGAGATCGCTTTCAATTCCGTGCCCGACTTCCTGAAGCTGCCGGTGAATATGTATCTCGGCGAAGCCTCGGCGGTGACGGTCAATTCCAAAGGCCAGATCTTCGTCTTCTCGCGCGGCGGCTCGAGCGTCGGCCCGGCTTTCGCCGAGACCGCGGCGCAGCTTCTGGAATTCGGCCCCGAGGGCAAATTCATTCGCGAGATCGGCAAGAATCTCTATGCCTGGTCCTTCGCGCATGGCGTGAAGGCCGACCGCCACGACAATATCTGGGCGGTCGACAAAGGCTCGAACATGATCGTGAAGTTCCGCCCGAACGGCCTCGTCGACATGGTCTTCGGCCGCAAGATGGAGGCCTCGGACGAGGGGACCGGGCCGCTCAAGCATCCGACCCCGCCGCTGCCCGCGGTCGATAATCAATTCCGCCAGCCGACCGACGTCGCCTTCGATTCGAAGGACAATGCCTATATCAGCGACGGTTATATCAATTCGCGCGTTGCGAAGATCGATAAGAACGGGTTCTGGGTGAAGTCATGGGGCGATCGCGGTTCCGGCCCCGGCCAGTTCAGCACCGCGCATGGCATTGGCGTCGATGCACAGGACAATGTCTATGTCGCCGATCGCAGCAATCGCCGCATTCAGGTGTTCGACAGCAACGGTACCTTCCTGCGCCAGATGACGATCGACGTGCCGGTGCCCCCTGATGCTTACGAGATCATCGGCAACAAGCCGGCCGACCCGATGGCGGCGAATACGCCGCCGCTCTTGAAGCCGGGCGCGCCCTGGGCGATCTGCATCTCGCCGCCGCCGCATCAATATCTCTTCACCGCCGATGCCTTCCCCGGCCGCGTCTATAAGATGACGCTCGACGGCAAGATCGTCGGCATGCTCGGCAAAGCGGGCCACCAGCTCAAGCAATTCGGCTGGATCCACGGCATGGCATGCCCGAACGAGAACACGCTCTTCGTCGCCGAAGTGCTGAACTGGCGGGTGCAGAAGCTGGTCCTGCATCCGAGCAGGCAGGCGAGCCTCGATACGACGCCAGGCGGCCTCGCGCTCGACGAGGCTTCGGTTGCCGAAGAGCAAGCCGAAGGCAATCTCGCCGCGCTTAATGACAACACGCGGCGGGACTATCTGCGCGCCGCGGCGCCGCAGTTGAAGCAGCAGACCGCGGCGATCGAGGCGATACGGTAAACCTTGTCGTCATTGCGAGGAGCGTAGCGACGAAGCAATCCAGAAGCCCATGTGTGGCCCTGGATTGCTTCGCTTCGCTCGCAACGACGGTTGATGCAAAAGGCCAAGGCCTCCAATGGTCCGCTCGCGGCTCGAAAACGGCCGTCTGTGATCTCCGCGCTTCCCTGGTGAATGCTTGACCTGACGCCGCCGTCCCTTAGGCTGCGCGCAAACAAGGGAAGCATCGTCTATGGACTCATCGAATCTTCCGGCGTCGCGCGCCAATGACCGCGACCGCTTCCGGTTGCGCCGCTTTCTCGAGGCGCTGGTCGAGGCCGGGCTCTGCGAGGTGCGCGAGAAGCCGATCGATCTCGCCGATCTCGCTGCCGAGTTCGAAAGCGACAACGCGATCTGGTTCAAATCCGCGGGGCCGGAGCAGGCCGAGCTGGTGGGCAATGTCGTCGGCAGCCGGGCGCGGATGGCGCTGGCCTTCGGCGTCAAACCGACCGAGCTCATGGCCGAGGTGGTCAAGCGCCTCAAGAACAAGCCCGAGCTGGTCGAGATCGCGCGCGCCGATGCGCCGGTGCAACAGGTCGTGCTGACCGGCGATCAGGTCGATCTCACCGCGCTGCCCGTGCATCTGGCGCATGGGCTCGACGGCGCGCCCTACATCTCGGCCTCGGTCGATTATGTGCGCGACAGCAAAACCGGTATGACCAATGTCGGCATCCGCCGGCTGATGCTGCGCGGCAAGGACGAGACCGGCGTCGATCTCGTCAGCCCCAGCGATCTGCGCGCGATCTATGAAGCACATGCAGCGCGCGGCGAGAATCTGCCGGTCGCCTTCACCGTCGGCTCACATCCGATCGACATGGTCGCGGCGACGATGCGCGTGCCGGTCGACGAGCTCGGCCTCGTCGCCAGCTTGCGCGGCGCGCCGCTCGAGGTGGTGAAATGCGTCACCAGCGACATCCGCGTGCCGGCCGATGCCGAATATGTCATCGAAGGCTATTTCGATGCGCGCGGCCATGTCGAAAGCGAAGGGCCTTTTGGGGAATTTCTGGGTTATTACGGCGGCGTGAAGCAAAACCCGGTGTTCCACTGCACCGCGATCACGCATCGCAAGGACGCGGTGTTCCAGACCGCCTCGATCGGCGGCTATCGCAACGACCGCACCGACACGGCGCTGCTCAACGCACTGCGCACCGAAGCGACGGTGTGGCAGGCGCTGCAGACGGCGGTGCGCGAGCCGCTCAATGTCTATGCGACGCCGTCTTCGGGCGGCATGTTCAACACGCGGATCTCGCTGCGCCAGCGCGTGCCGGGCGAGGCGCGCAATGCGATCCTCGCGGCGTTGAGCTCGCTCGCCAATATCAAGAACGTCTTCGTCGTCGATCCCGATATCGACATCTTCTCCGACGCGCAGATGGATTGGGCGCTGGCGACGCGTTTCCAGCCCGATCGCGACCTGATCGTCGAAGGCGGCTTGCGCACCCTGCCGCTCGATCCGTCGATCAATCACGGCACGCGCACCGGCGCCAAGGCCGGCTTCGATCTCACCTGGCCCTTCGGCACCGGCAATGCTCTCGAAAAGAGCGTGCCGGAAGTGCCGAAATTCCAGGGCAAGAAATTCGCCTCGATCGACGCGGCGCTCGCCGACGGCCCGAAATATTTCGAAGAGCTGATGACCGCGCTCGGCAGCCGCGATGGCCGCGAGGTCGTGCGCGCTCTCGACGTCATCCGCAAAGCCGGGAAGCTGACCCGCGACGAGCGCGGCCGATGGACCTTGCGCGCGGAAAAATAACTAAAGCCGCTGCGATTGACGGCTATCCCTGAGCTGCGCCGCCGCGCTTCACCCACACGAACCCTTCGCCCTTCGACAGGACCGCGACATCGATCGCCCCGCCGACCGTTTCCTTTTCGTCGACCGACATGCGTTTGCGGAACGCCGTGAGGCTCACCAGCGTTTCCGCCATCTTTGCGAGATCGTGACGAGGAAGCGCATCAACGGCGGCCATCAAGGGCCTGCGGTATTTTCCGTCGATTTCCTCTTCTAAGGCCTTGCGAAAGCCTTTCGACGCTTTTTCGATCAATGCAGGCGCGGGTTTATCTCCGTTCCTGTTAAGGAAGTGGGAAACGCAGCGGGTAACGATGCCGTCGAGCTTCTCCTCGAGTTGAGGATCGATGCCGCGATAGAACATGTCGATCATGTCTGATTGGGCAAGCGGCAAGACGATTGCTGAATCTTCGAGATCGATTCGGGCTTCGTGCTCCTTGACGTAGCGCAGCTTGCCGGCGACGACCGCGCCGACCTGGTAGATTTCGAGCACCGGGAACGGCTCTACTTCGCCAAAGCCAGCAAAAACGATCCAGCTTTGGTCGGCGGGATGGCACCAACGGCGGGTGATCATTGAGCGGGCCATGCGTTCCAACGCTTCGCACATACTGTTATCCAGGCCATGGTCGCCGAACAATTTTTTTGCCAATTCGTCGAGCATTGGCCGGTATGCGGCGAGCGCCCGATCGGCATCGGCGGCGGCGAAATTTTCGAGCGCCGGGCTTTTTTGCCACTCTGCGTGGTCGCTCTCGATGAGCTTTGTCAGGACCGCGGCTGCGCCCCGCGGCGATCTTTTCGGTCCTTCTTTGAGCTTGGAGGCCAAAGGATCGAGTAGCCGCTCTTTCCAGTAGCTTCCGACCGTATATCTGAACCAATCCCGCTGTGCCGCTTCCGGGAAAAAGACGCTCGATCCTTCGATGAAGCGCAAGAACTCCGCGGCATATTCACTGAGGCGGTCAAAGTGGCGGTCGCCCAGATGTTGAGCGTAAGACCGGATGACCACTTCCCAGGGGACACCCATGATCTCGGCCGAGCCATAGGTCAAAATCGCGACCGGGGCGGCGAATCGAAGCGGAAACAGTTTCTCGGAATGGTGATATATCTTGATTCCATCGCCGAGCGTGACCGCGGTATCCGCCGCCAGGGCGATGCCGCGCTTGTTCATGACCGCAATCTCACATGTCATTCGTTGTCTCCTTTATGTTTATGCCGTTGCGGCCGAGCGCCTCGCCGCCGGTAAGAGGCACTAAGATGAACGGACCTCCGAAGCGGGTCCGCGCGAGCGCGTATTTCAGCTGGTCGCGTTCTTTCCTCAGATCGCGGTACACACGGAACATCGCGAGGACCAGTCCGACGACAAAGATCGCCAAGGCCCAGGCCCAGATCGGCAGCCGAATCCAATCGGGATCGACGAGGCTCGCGACGGCGAGCGCGGTCATCGGTAGGCTGCCGGTAAGCCACCCTTTCCATGCTTCAGTGACCTCCTGGGCGAAATCGCACAGGAGCAGCGCGCAATCCGACATGAGTTTTGTTTCGAGTTTCGTCACATGAGCACCTGCCGTTTTCGCGATCGAGCGAATGCCTGGACACTAGCCCGCACCTACGTCAAAATCGGTCGTATCCCTTCGAGGATAAATTTTTGTGCGCCACGAGAAAGCGGAGATCATTCATCGCATCGCGCTCGACATGCGCGGCACCGCCGAGGGTCTGACCCTCGACGATATCCGGACGCGTTACGCGCCGAGCAACAAGCCGTTGAGCCGGCGCACGGCGGAACGGCTGCGCGACGCGGTCGATCGCGTATTCTCGATCGAGCACGCGAACCCGGGCGAATTGCCGAAGCGTTGGCGTATTCGCGGGACCCATACGACCGTCATGGCGAACGTCACGGCCTCGGAGCTTGCCGATCTGGCGACCGCTTCCGCCGTGCTTCGGCGCGAGAACATGCCGGTCCAGGCGCGCAGCATCGATGCAATTGCCGCGAAGTTGCGCGCGCAGATGAAGGCGCCGAGCTTGGCGCGCGTCGAGCCCGATCTCGAAGCGCTCACCGAAGCCGAGGGGCTTGCGATGCGGCCGGGCCCGCGTCCCAAAGTCGACCCGCAGATCGTTGCCGCTTTACGTGAAGCGATCCTCAGCGCGCGCAAGGTGCGGCTGCATTACCGGTATCGCGGCTCCGGCAAGCGCGGTTTCGACACGTTCCACCCCTACGGATTTCTCTACGGCAGTCGTCACTATCTCGTCGCCTGGAGCGAGAACCGGCGCGCGCGCGATTTCCGCAATTTCTCGCTCTCGAATATCGAGCGCGTCGAAACCCTGAATGAAACATTCACACGCAAGCGCAGCTTTTCGCTGAAAGCCTACGCCGAGCGGTCCTTTGGCGTGTTCCAGGAAGAGCCGTTCGATGTCGTTTGGCGCTTCGACAAAGAGGTCGCTAAGGAGGCGGCAGAGTTTCTATTCCACCCGACGCAGAAGTTCGAACCGCAGAAGGACGGTTCGCTTATTGTCCGCTTCCGTGCCGGTGGAGCACAGGAGATGGCGTGGCACCGTTATACATGGGGAACGCATGTGGAAGCATTGGAGCCACGGGAACCCTAAAACCAACTTCGCCATGAGAGCTCTTTATGATCGCCCTTGTGACGGACGAAGCATTTCATTGCGAACATGGTTCATAACCCGCTGGAGCTTTCCGAAGTCTATTTCGGCAATTCTTCGCGCTTGTGGATGCCAGAAATCAACCAATTTTGCGCCACCAAACAATTCTTGTGAATAAAATTCATCGCCGTCGTCGTCCTTCAATAGCAAGGTCCGCGCTTTTTTTTCAAACCCAAAGATTTGTTCGAGCGACGAGAAAACCAAAGTACCACAGCAAATAACTAAGGTCGGTCGGTACAGTGTAAGTTGCCTGCATAGAAAACTTTGATCGTCCGTAGCCGCCCGTGAGATGTCGTCATACGTCGAAGATGAACCACCAGGATTTTTCTTTAAATTCATAAAGGCTATCCTTTGTAGCACGCTGCGTGTACTTTCTTCTGACATTCGAGATGCTTCCTCGAAGGATCGGTTCTCGAGGATGAGTGAAGCCCAGCTTGCGAGACGACGCCAGGTATAGCCTTGCGCATAGCCCCAGCACCAAGCCGTGCGTAAATCACCACACTCGTCCTTCGACCACTTCTCCTCCGGATCGTTCCCCTCCTTCCCAACAAAAACAAGCCGGAAAGCCTCTTGGCTAAATTTTGGCATTGCCCCATCGGGCAAAAATGTCTGGTCTCGGTAGCTTTCTCTGACGCGCCATTCAGTTTTCCAAGCATCAAAGAGCCGATCCTCTTGCTCTCTAAGGTGTACGTCTCCCGGTGGGTCCAATTTCATGAACTTTCTCCTCTCCCGATCGGACAACGCGAACTGACGCAGCCGCAGACCCGGCTTGTGGCGGCGGATCATTTTTAGGAATAATATCTGGTACCAGCTTAGGAGAATCGCCATGGCCCGGAAAGTGATGATCGCCTGCGCGCTGACCGGCGCGGCCGACACGCCCGGCAAGAACCCGGCCGTGCCGGTGACGCCGCAGCAGATCGCCGAATCCGGCATTGCCGCCGCCAAGGCCGGCGCCGCCATCGTCCATATCCATGTCCGCGACCCAAAGACCACCGGGCCCTCGATGGAACTGGCCCATTACAAAGAGGTCATGGACCGCATCCGCGACAGCGGCACCGACGTCGTCATCAATCTCACCACCGGCGCCGGCGCGCGTTTCGTTCCCGGCAGCAACGACCCGATGGTGCCCGATCCGCGCTCGACCATGCGCTCGCCGGCGGAGCGCGTCGCGCATATCGTCGAGCTGAAGCCCGAGATCTGCTCGATCGATATGGGCTCGATCAACATGGGCAATTACGTCTTCGTCAACACCGTGCCGCAGATCGAGGAGATCGCGACCGCGATCCGCGACGCCGGCGTGACGCCCGAGATCGAAGTGTTCGAGCCCGGCCACATCGCCCTCGCCAAGAAGATGCTGCAAAGCGGGCATTTCAAATCGCCCAGCCTCTTCCAGATCTGCCTCGGCGTCACCTGGGGCACGCCGGCGACGCCCGATGCGATGAGATTCATGAAGGACATGCTGCCGGAGAAGGACTGCACCTGGTTCACCTTCGGCTGCGGCGCGACGCAATTCCCGATGGTCGCGCAGGCGATGCTTTATGGCGGCCATGTCCGCGTCGGCCTCGAGGACAATCTCTATCTCGCGCGCGGCAAGCTCGCACCCTCGAACGCGGCGCTGGTCGAGAAGGCGGTCAACATCATCGAAGTGATGGGCGAAGAGCTCGCCACCCCCGCCGAAGCGCGCCAAATGCTGGGCCTCAGGAAAGCGGCGTAAGACTTATTCGTCATTGCAGGAGCGTAGCGACGAAGCAATCCAGTCTGTTTCAACAGACTGGATTGCTTCGCTTCGCTCGCAATGACGATTACTTCTTAAACATCTTCTCGAATCCTGCCCAGGCGGAATCGTAATCCTTCTGCAGCGCCGGCGTATCGAGCGCAAACTTTGTCGGCACGAGCACGAAGCGCGTCTCGAACATGAAGGCGAGGCTTTTCAGATGTTGCGGCTCGTCGGGAGCGGTCGCGGCGGCGGCGAAGCTCATCCGATCGGGTCCATGCGCCGAGAGACAATTATGCAAACTCGCGCCGCCGGGCACGAAGCCCGAGGGCTTCGCCTCATAGGCGCCGTGGATCAGCCCCATATATTCGTTCATCACATTGCGATGGAACCAGGGCGGGCGGAAGGAATGCTCGGCGACGCTCCAGCGCGGCGGGAAGATCACGAAATCGACATTCGCGCGTGCCGGCGTTCTCGGACGGTGAGGTCAGCACGGTGAAGATCGACGGATCGATGTGATCGAAGCTCACCGTGTTGATCGTGTTGAAGCGCGCGAGGTCGTAGCGATAGGGCGCGTAGCTGCCGTGCCAGGCGACGACATCGAGCGGCGAATGATCGAGCGTCCGTCGTCCAGAGATGGCCGGCGAATTTCTGAACGAGCTCGACCTTGCCGTCGCGTTCTTCGAAAGCCGCGACCGGCGTTTCGATATCGCGCGGATTGGCAAGACCGTTGGCGCCGATCGGCCCGAGCTCGGGCAACCGCAGCAGGCTCCCATAATTCTCGCAGGCATAGCCGCGCGCGGTTGGGCCGGGCAGCTCGACGCGGAAACGCACGCCGCGCGGGATCACGGCGATGTGGCCGGGTTGGGCTTCGATGATGCCGAGCTCGGTGACGAGGCGGATGCCGCCTTCCTGCGGCACCAGCAGCAGCTCGCCATCGGCATCGACGAAAACGCGGGCCGCGTCCATCGAGCGATTGGCGCAATAGATATGCACCGCCATGCCCGAATTCGCCGCGACCTCGCCATTGCCGCAGATCGTGACCAGCCCGACGACGAAATCGGTGGGCGCACTCGGCAGCGGCAGCGGATCCCAGCGCAGCCGATTGGGCGACGGCTCCGCCTCGGTGAAAGGTGCGCTGCGGATCAGCCCATCATCGATGCGCCGATAGGCGCGATGCATCGCCGAGGGGCGGATGCGATAAAGCCAGGAGCGGCGATTAGCGGCGCGCGGCGCGGTGAAAGGCGTGCCGCTGAGCTGCTCGGCATAAAGCCCGAGCGGCGCCTGCTTCGGCGAGTTCTGGCCTTGCGGCAGGGCGCCGGCGATCGCCTCGGTGGCGAATTCATTGCCGAAGCCGATCATGTATTTAAGGTCGCTCATTGACACATCGGCGGCGCGCCCAGCCGCTCATGCGGCGTGCCGAGCACGCGCTCCGCGGCGCAAGCGATCGCCACCATGCGCTCGTCATCGCCGCCTTTGGCGATGAGCTGCAGCCCGACCGGCATGCCGAGGCGATCGAGACCGATCGGCAAGGTCGCGGCGCAAAGCACGAGAAAATTGCCCGGCACGAGATTGTGCACGATGGCGCGATTGGTCGCCCAGAATGTCTCGGGCGTCGGCGGCGTCATCACCGGCGGCGTGACCTGCACCGTCGGACAAGCGATGACATCGACATCCTCGAACCGCGCCCGTGCCGCTTCCGCCGCGGCTTTCAGACGCCAGAGCCGCAACAGATAATCGCGCGCCGGAACCGCGCCGGCCGCTTTGACCGGCGGCGCATTCACCGGATCGATGGTCGCGATCCAATCGGGTAGCTCGTGATCGAGGAATGCGCGCAGCTCGATCGCCGAGACGCCGCCTTCGCAGAAGACGGCGTAAGCTTCTTGCGCTTCGGGCAACGGCGCTTCCTTGACGATGGCGCCGGCGCGGCCGAGCTGATCGATCGCGAGCTTCGCCGCTTCGGCGATGCCGTTCTCGCAGCCATCCCAGAAGAACGCATCGGCGATGCCGATGCGGATGCCGTCGATGCCGCGCGGCACGCGGCTGAGGAAATCGAAACCATCGCCCAGTTGCGGATCGAGCGCGGCGAAGCTGAACGCCGCGTCTTCCATACGCCGCGCCAGGATGCCGGGCGTATCGAAAGTGTGGCTCAGCGTGACCATGCCGTCGCTCGACCAGCGATCCTTGGTGAACTTCAAACCCGCATTGCCGGTGAAGGACGCCGGCAGCCGCACCGAGGCCGCCGTGTCGCTGCCAAAAGCGAGCATCGCCGAGCCTTCGCAGAGACTCACCCCCGCGCCGCTCGACGAGCCGCCGGGCGAGCGATGCGCTTTCGCATCCCAAGGATTGCGCGGCTCGCCATAATGCGCGTTGTGGCCGGTGCCGCCGAAAGCGAATTCGACCATGTGCGTCTTGCCGGTGACGGTGGCGAGCTGGCGCCGCAGGCTCGCGATCACCGGCCCGTCCTGCTCGAATTTCGCCGGCAGACGCTTGGGCGAGCCGGCATAGGTCGGAAAGGCCGAATGCGCGAAGAGATCCTTGATCGAGGTCGGAATGCCCTGCAGCGAGCCGGCGCGCGCGCCGATGGCGAAAGCCGCATCGGCCGCATCGGCGCATTGACGCGCGTGATCCGGCGCCCATTGCGAATAAGCCATCAGCGGCTTGCCGAAGCGGTCGTGATTGGCGATCGCCTCTTCGGCAAGAACGCGGGCCTTGATCTCGCCCTCGCCCATGAGCCGCGCCAACTCGACCATCGAACGCGCGAGCAGGTCGCTCATCGAAGCCCTCCCTTTATCTATCGCCGATTATAGCGCGACTTAGCCGCGCGGCGCTTCCGCCTTGAACGGCCGCGTCAGCAGCGCCTCGATCACTTCATCGATCGCCGCGCCATGATGCAGGATGGCATCGACCGCGCTGACGATCGGCATCTCGATCTCGAGCTTTCGCGCGAGCGCCGCCGCCGCGGCCGAGGAGCTGACGCCCTCGGCGACCGAGCGCCGTTCGGCGATATAGGCGTCAAGCTTCTCGCCCTTGCCCAGAGCGAGACCGAGGCTGTGATTGCGCGATTGCGGGCTCGAGCAGGTGAGCGTCAGGTCGCCAAGGCCCGACAATCCCATCAGCGTCTCGGCCTTGCCGCCTTTGGCGAGGGCGAGGCGTACCATCTCGGCAAGGCCGCGCGTGATCAGCGCCGCGCGCGCATTGTCGCCGAAGCCGCGGCCCATCACGATGCCGCAAGCGATCGCCATCACGTTCTTCACCGCGCCGCCGATCTGTGCGCCCGCGACATCGTCGGTGAAATAAGGCCGGAATTCGCGCGTGCCGAGTGCGGCGATGAGGCGCTGGCCGAGCACCGCGTCGCTGGCCGCGAGTGTGATCGCGGTCGGCAGACCTTTTGCGACCTCGGCGGCGAAGGTCGGACCCGAGAGAACGGCCAGCGGCGCTTGCGGCAGGCTAGCCATAACGATTTCGCTGAGCAGCGCGCCGCTTTCTTCTTCGATGCCTTTGGCGCAGATGACGAGCGGCGCCGAAGGTGTCAACGACGGGCCGAGTTGCCGGCACATGTCGCGCAGATGCTGTGCCGGCACGACGAGCAGCAGCGCATCGGCGCGCGCCGCATCCGCAAGATCGCCGGTCGCGCGAATCGCGGGATCGAGTGCAACGCCAGGCAGGAACAGCGGGTTGTTGTGGCTCGCATTGATCGCCGCGACGACTTCCGGCTCGCGCGCCCAGATCACAACGTCGCGTCCGGCGCGGCGCAGCACCTGCGCAAGGGCCGTGCCCCACGCACCGCTGCCGATGACGCCGAAACGCTGCATCGTGCTCAAGCTTTCACGCCGGCGCCGCGCACCGGCACGGCATTGGGATCGAGCGGCCAGCGCGGCCGCGGCGCGAAATCGAGCGCATCGACAAGGCCTGCCTTCAACCGCTCGAGCCCGGCCCACGCAATCATCGCGCCATTATCGGTGCAAAGCGACAGCGGCGGCGCGACAAAATCGAGACCGGCGCGGGCGGCGAGATCGGTGAGCCGCCGGCGCAGCGCCGTATTCGCGGCGACTCCGCCCGCGACGACCAGCGTCTTGCCTTCGGGATAACGCTCGCGGAACAGGGCGATGGCCTGGGTCGTCCGATCGGCAAGGCTGGCGACGATCGATTCCTGCAAGCTCGCCGCGAGATCGGCTTGATCGGCGGCGGACAAAACGGCGCCGCGTTTCTCGACTGCCCGGCGCAGCGCCGTTTTGAGGCCGGAAAAAGAGAAATCGCAGCCTTCGCGGCCGACCATCGGCCGCGGCAGCAGCGCGCGGGCCGCCTGGCCCGAGGCGGCAGCGCGCTCGATCGCCGGGCCACCGGGGTAGCCGAGACCCAACAGCTTCGCGCCCTTATCGAAAGCCTCGCCCGCCGCGTCGTCGATCGTCGTGCCGAGCCGGCGGTAGCGGCCGATGCCTTCGACGATCTGGAGCTGGCAATGCCCGCCCGAGACGAGCAGCAGCAAAAACGGGAATTCGACCGGCGCGACCAGCCGCGCGCTCAGCGCATGACCTTCGAGATGATTGATCGCAATGAACGGCAGACTGCGCGCCAAGGCGATAGCCTTGGCCTCGGTGACGCCGACGATGACGCCGCCGATCAGCCCCGGCCCGCCGGTCGCCGCCACCGCATCGAGATCGTCGAAATCGACACCCGCCTCGTCGAGGGCACGCTCGATGACCGGGTCGAGATGCGTCAGATGGGCGCGGGCCGCAACCTCCGGGACGATGCCGCCATAGGGTCGATGCTCGGCGATTTGAGAGAAGACGATATTGCTTCGGATAGTGGGCGCGGCATCGCTCACCACGGCCGCGGCCGTCTCATCGCAACTGGTTTCGATCCCGAGCACGAGCATAAATAGAAGCGTAGCGGCGGTGTCGCAGCCCAGCAACGGCCCTTCCCTTGCGCGGCGGCAAATCCTATGACCATCCCATGACGTCCCCGGCTTTGCGCATCGGCTCCCGCGGCAGCAAGCTCGCGCTGCGCCAGGCGGAGATGCTGCGCGAGCGGCTGATCGCAGCGTATCCCGAATTGGCGCAACCGGGCGCGATCGAAAGCATCGTGATTCGCACCACCGGCGACAAGGTCACCGACCGGCCGCTGGCCGAGATCGGCGGCAAAGGGCTTTTCATCAAAGAGCTGGAAGAGGCGCTGAGCGATCGCCGCATCGATCTCGCGGTGCATTCGCTGAAAGACGTGCCCGCTTTTCTGCCGTCCGGCTTCGCGCTCGCCGCGCATTTGCTGCGCGAGGACGCGCGCGACGCGCTGATCGCACGCGGCGGCGCGACATCGCTGGCAGCGCTCCCGCGTGGCGCGTCGGTTGGCACTTCTTCGCCGCGACGCCAGGCGCAGCTTCTCAATCTGCGACCCGATCTCGCCATCGTGCCGCTGCGCGGCAATGTCGACACGCGCCTTACCAAGATCGCCGAGGGCGCAGCGGATGCGACCATCCTCGCGCTTGCAGGACTAAAACGCATCGGCCGCGAGAGCGAAGCTAGCGCGGTGCTGAGCGCGGCCGAGATGTTGCCGGCGGCGACGCAAGGCATCATCGCCACCGAGATTCGCGACGACGATGCGCGCATCCGCAGCCTGCTCGCGCCGATCAACCATCAGCACACCGCGATCTGCGCCAGCGCCGAGCGCGCGCTCCTTGAGACGCTCAATGGCGATTGCCGCACGCCGGTCGCCGCCTTGGCGACGATCGAGGGCAATCGCATCGCGCTCGATGCGATGCTGCTCTCGCCCGACGGCAAAATCTGCTATCGCGCCATGCGCTCGACCACGACAAGCCGCGCGCGCGAGCTCGGCCGCGAGATCGGCGCGGCGCTGATCGAGAAAGCAGGACCCGGCTTCGCCGGGATCGGAGCGGGCCCGGCATGAAGGTGCTCGTGACGCGCGCCGAGGGCGTTGCCGAGAAGCTCGCCGAGCGACTCGCCGAGCGCGGGCATGAAAGCGTGGTCGAGAGTCTGATGACGATCCGGCTTCGCCCGGAAGCGACGCATAGCATCCGGCCGTTCCTCGATGGCGTGCAAGCTGTCTTGTTCACTTCGGCCAACGGTGTCCGCGCTTTTGCCGAAACAACGAGGCGACGCGGTTTCCGTGCCTTTGCCGTCGGCGACGCCACCGCGGCCGCAGCCCGCGCCGCAGGCTTTGCCGATGTGACCAGCGCCGGCGGCGCGGTCGATGATCTGGCCAAGCTGGTGATCGGCCGCCTCAAATCCGAAGACGGCGCGCTGTTCCATGCCGCGGCCAGCGTCAGCGCCGGCGATCTGCAAGAGCCGCTCGAAGCCGCGGGCTTCAGCGTGCGGCGCGCGGTGCTTTATGAAGCCGTCGAGTCGGATCGGCTGAGCGACGCGATTCGGCAAGCAATCGCGCGACGCGAAATCGACGCCGCGCTGTTTTTCTCCCCCCGCAATGCCGCGACCTTTGTTAGGCTGGCGGCGGGTCTGGAAGAGGGCTGCACGCACATGGTCGCGGTCGCGCTGAGTTCCGCTGTTGCCGAGAAATTGGCGCCGCTGCCCTGGCGCCGCGTCGCCGTCGCGGCGGCGCCCAATGAATCGGCCTTGCTGGCGGCGCTCGACTCTTGCATGGCGGCATCCTGATGACCGAGACGCCTTCCGCATCGAGCGACACCGCGCCGACACCGCCGCCGCGCATCGATCCGACGCCGCCGAAATTGCCGCCGCCCAACGGCGCAAAGAAACCGCCGCGTCCGCCGCGGCGCGTCCCCGCGACGGCGGCGCTCGCGGTCATTCTGGTTGTGACGCTCGCGCTGGTTGGCACATCGCCTTATTGGGCACCGTCGCTGATGCCGATCTTGCCGTGGAGCGCCGCGCAAAACGCGCCGCAAACGAGCCAAGCGCAAGAGCGGATGGCCCAGCAGCTCGCCCCGATCCAGCAACGGCTCGATCAACTCGCCAATTTGAGCAGCCGAGTCGCGGCGCTGGAGAACCGGCCGGTGCCCGATGCGAGTGCCGCTGTCGCCCCGCTGGCCGGACAAGTCCAGCAACTCGGCGCACATCTCGATCAGATCGACAACCAAGTCGCGAAGCTCGCGCACGACGCGGCGAACAATGCCGAGAGTCCTCAGCGTGTTCTGATGGTTGCGCTAACAAGTCTCGGCAATGCGGTCGCGGCCTCGCGTCCCTTCAGCATCGAGCTCACCAGCGTCGAGGCGCTCGGCCGGAACCGCCAAGGCTGGGCGGTGGCGCTGCAGCCGCTCGAAACGCCGGCCAAGACCGGCATTCCCAGCACCGCCGTCTTGGCGCAGCGTTTCACCAATGATGTCGCACCGGCAATCTTGCGCGCACAAGCCAATGCGCCGAGCAGCCAGCAGAGTCTTGGCCAGGCGATGCTGACGCGCCTGCGCGCCCTCGTCATCATTCGCCGCGTCGATGGAGCGAGAAGCGCGGGCGAAGATCCGACCGATCAAGCGGTCGGCGAAGCTCAGGCCGCGCTCAATAAGAGCGATCTCGCGGGTGCGGTCAAAGCGCTTGGCGCGTTGAACGGCGCTGCCGCCAATACCGCGCAAGCCTGGCTGAAAGACGCAGAGCAGCGGCTCGATGCGGAGCAGACGATCGCGAAGTTGAGCCGGGATCTCGCCGGCGACATGGCCGCGGGGGCGAGCGGCGGCTGATGCGGGCGCTGCCGGCGATCATCGTCATCGCGCTGCTGATCGTGGGCGCAGTCTTCGTCGCCGACCGGCCCGGCGAAGTGTCGCTGGTGTGGCAAGGCTGGCGCGTCGACACCAGCGTCGCGGTACTGATCTTCGGCATCGCGCTGGTCGCGATGATCGCCGCGGCCCTGTTCCACTTCCTGCGGCTGCTGATCCGTGGTCCGGGCGTCTTCGCGCGCGGCCGGCGCGAACGGCGGCGCCGGCGCGGCTATCGCGCGCTGAGCCAAGGCATGGTCGCAGTCGCGGCGGGCGATCCGGCGGAAGCAAAGCGCTTCGCGCGTCAAGCCGATGCGTTGCTCGCCGAGCCACCGCTGACCTTGCTGCTCTCGGCGCAGGCCGCGCAGCTCAATGGCGACGAGAAAGCCGCCGAGAAATATTTCACCGCGATGCTCGACCGGACGGAGACCGAGTTCCTCGGCTTGCGCGGCCTCATCGTGCAGGCGCTCAAGCGTAAGGAAGAAGCCGCGGCGCTGAAGCTCGCCGAGCGCGCGAAAGAATTGCGGCCGAAGACGCAGTGGGTGCTCGCTTCTCTTTTCGAGCTGCAGGCCCGCGCCGGTAAATGGGTCGAGGCGGAGGCAACGCTCACGCAGGCGGCGCGGCGCAAAGCGATCACCGCGCTCGAGAGCGCGCGTCATCGCGCGGTGATGCTTTACGAGCAGAGCCGTCTCGCCACCGCCGAAAATCGCGATCGCGATGCGGTGCGGCTGGTCGCTAAGGCGCATGCGCTGGCACCGGGCTTCACGCAGGCCGCCGCGCGCTATGCGGAAATGCTGACTGCCGCCGGCCAGACGCGCCAGGCACGCAAGGTGATCGAGGCTGCTTGGGCACATGCGCCGCATCCCGAGCTCGCCGCCATCTATGATGCGATCTTCGCCGATGAGCGGCCGTTGCAGCGCTTGAAACGCTTCGAGACCCTTGTCGCGCGCCACAAGGATCATCTCGAAGGCCATATCGCACTCGCCATGGCGGCACTCAAAGCGCAGCTCTGGGGCGAGGCGCGGCGGCATCTCGGCAATGCCGGCGGCCGCGAGGACAATGCCCATCCGAGCCCGCGCGTCGGCGCGGCTGATGGCCGAGATCGAAGAAGCCGAACATGGCGATCTGCCAGCGGCACGGCTCTGGCTCGCGCGCGCAACCACGACGGCGGCGCAGGATGCCGCCTATGTCTGCGCCGCCTGCGGCGGCGAGGTCGCGAGCTGGACTTCGCTCTGCCCGCATTGCCGCAGCTTCGACAGTATCGAATGGCGCCTGCCCGGCCGTGCGCCGGTGCCGCATCTGCAAGCGGCGAGCGGAGATGATGCCCGCACTGCCCGTGCCCGGCAGCAACGGCGCGCCGCGCCCGCCACGCGATGGGCTGGGCCTCACGATTGACGATTCACCGGCCCGGCTTTAAGTTCCGCGGCACTTTCTCCGCTCATGATCATGGCGCGCCGACGTAGCTCAGGGGTAGAGCAACTGATTCGTAATCAGTAGGTCCGCGGTTCAAATCCGCGCGTCGGCACCATCTGCCAAGCTCGGGCGGTGCCCCCATGATCGAATAAGAGGGGGCCCCGCGATGGCAGCGTCCAAAACCGCCCTCATCATCGGCATTTCCGGCCAGGACGGCTCCTATCTCGCCGCCAGCTTGGTAGCGAAGGGCTATACCGTCCACGGCACCTCGCGCGACAAGGAGCTGGCGAATTTCGCCAATCTGCGCGCGCTCGGCGTCTATGACCGCGTCCGGCTGCATTCGGCAACCGTCACCGATTTCCGCTCCGTCGTGCAGGTGATTCGCGAGACGCAGCCGGGCGAGATCTACAATCTCTCGGCGCAATCCTCGGTCGGACTGTCGTTCACGCAGCCGGTCGAGACCTTGGACAGCGTCATCTTCGGCACCGTCAATCTGCTCGAGGCGATGCGCTTCCTCGGGGCGGATATCCGCTATTACAGCGCGTCATCGAGCGAATGTTTCGGTGTGACGCCGGAGAGCGGCGCGGTCGAGACCACCGCCTTCGCGCCGCGCAGCCCCTACAGCATCGCGAAAGCCTCGGCACATTGGATCGTCGCCAATTATCGCGAGGCTTACGGGCTGCAAGCCTGTTCCGGTCTGCTGTTCAACCACGAGAGCCCACTGCGGCTGGCGCGCTACGTGACGCAGAAGATCGTGCGCGGCGCGGTCGCGATCGCGCAACACCGCGAGGAGAAGCTGTCGCTCGGCAATCTCGACGTCGCGCGCGATTGGGGCTGGGCGCCGGAATTCGTCGAAGCGATGTGGCTGATGCTGCAACAATCCGCGCCCGAGGATTTGGTGATCGCGACCGGCAAGCCCGCGACCTTGCGCGAGTTCACCGCGCGCGCTTTCACACGGGTCGGGCTCGATTGGCAAAAATATGTCGAGATCGATCAGGCGCTGTTGCGCCCGGTCGATCTCGCCTTCAGCTGCGGCAATGCCGGTCGGGCGCGCGAGCGCTTGGGCTGGCAGGCGACGATCGCTTGGGACGGCGTCGTCGATCGCCTCATCGACGCCGAATTGGCGCGCGCGAAGGCTTAATCCGCTTTCTTTCGGCTACGACGGAACGAGCGCGTCGGCATCGGCGTTGCTGGACCAGCTTTCACGCGCCGATAGGTCGATGTCATGCTCCGAACGTTGCTGCTGATCCTGCTGATCCTCTTGTTGATCGGCGCCTTGCCGGCTTGGCCCTACAGCATCGGCTGGGGCTACTACCCGTCGGGTGGCGCCGGCCTCGTGCTTGTCGTTCTGATCGTGTTGATCGTCGTTGGCGCTTTGTAGGCGCCGCGATACAAACGAGACTTGCGATACGACGCGAGCGGCAACAAAATCTTCACCCCACGCGTGCATAACGAAGATCGGTAATTTCCTCGACGTGGATGATGCGGGGGCGAAGATGGTTCATAGCCTGTTGATCGTGGGTTGGACTGGTCTCAGCGTCGGCGCGTTCTCTGCCGCGGTCGCGGATATTTTTCCTGCTCACCGAAATGTGCTGCAGCATTGGGGCGGCGGCTTGCTGGTCGGCAGCGTCGCGCTGATGGGTCTCACCGTTCCGTTCATCTGAGCGCGTCGTCCGACCGCGGCAGCGCACGCAGCGCCGCCATTTCACCGAATATTAACCACGTTCGCGCCACACTCCTCACAAGGGGATGTTTTCCCATGAGGGGTATCGAGCGTGCGGACCAACGGTTTCGCCCTTAGAGATTGTCTTTCGGACCAGCGTCGCGCGCTGGCTTCTGATCATTGCGACCAGCGCCGCCGCAACCGCTTGCAGTGGCGACGGGCATGCGGCAAGTATGCGAATGGTATGCCGGGAGAAACTTCGACCGCCGAGCACGAAGCACGAGCGCAGAGCTGCTGCGTGCCGGAGACGCCGCGCGGGAACACGGCGATCTCGAGGATGCCGCAGCGAATTACGCTGCTCGCCATCGTCATCGATCCCAAGCTCGGTCGAGGCCGAGCTGCGCCTCGGCTCCGTCGACCTCGCGCGCAAGGATGAGAGCGGCGCCGTCGCCGCCTATCAAGCCGCGCAGAAGCTCGACGCCGAAAAATCCCGAAGCAGCGTTCCGCTTGGGCGAGATCGATCTGACCCATGGCCAGGCCCAAGACGCCGCCGACCAATTCGCGATCGCGCTCGAGAGCCGCAAGGACGACTCGAAGCTCTACAATGCGATGGGCGTCGCTCTTGGCGATGCAAGGCAAATACGAGCTGGCCAAAGAGAATTACGACAAGGGCTTGGCGCTCGAGCCGGATTACCCGTCGCTCCGCAACAATTACGGCCTGATGCAGCTCGCCAGCGGCGATCTGCAAGGCGCACTCGCCACTTTCTCGGCGCTCGTCGACTCGCCGCAAGCGAATGACCGCTATCGCCTGAACCGCGCCCTGGTCGAACTCGCCATGGGGCAGACCGAGGCCGCGCTGGCCGATGCACCGACCATGGATGAATCAGGTTTGCAACAAACCCTCGCGATTTATCGGGCGCCGGCGCAAGACAATGCGAGCAGCAATCCCGACAGCGCGCGGCACCGAGCATCGGCCAGCGCCGACGACGGACAAATATCCTTTGCCGAACGTACATTTGGCGGTCGATCCCCCGGTCCGCCGCCACGGCTACGGCGACGCGCCTCGATCAAACCAGCTGCAGGGCTTACCACCGGCCAGCTTCTCCCTGAAATCAGCTCGCTGTCGGCCAAAGTGGCGGTTTTGAAGCAACCTTCAGGGGTTGTTAACCAGACGTAGCCGAATTATGCCTCCGCGGTGCTGTCAGCACGCAGGGGCTCATGAATATCTTTCATGGGTTCGTACGCGTCGCTTTCAGCGCAGCGAGTTGAGGGATTTTCGCTGAGCCGAAAGACCACGTATGCAAGCCTTGTCGTCTCGTCGCATGCTTCTTCTGATCGCGGCTATCGCGCTATCGCTCGCGACAGCGATGATCATGCGCGCGTGGGTCAACGAAGCACGGCTGAGCGTGCGGCGACCGGCCCGCGGACATCCCGAAGCAGGCCATCACCAAGATTCTCGTCGCGACCCATGGTCTGCCCGCGGGCCAATTCCTGCAGCCGAACGATCTCGAGTGGCAGGACTGGCCGCAGAACGCGCATCAATTCCAGCTATATCGCTCTCGGGCAGCCGCTCGGTCGACGATCTCGTCGGCTCGGTCGTGCGCGCCAGCATCTCCGGCGGCGAGCCGATCACCGACGATCGCCTGATCAAGAAGGGCGACCGCGGCTTCCTCTCCGCGATCATGGCGCCGGGCACGCGCGCCGTCACCGTCCAGCTCCAGCAGAATGCCGGCCTCGGTGGTCTCGTCCTTCCGGGCGACCATGTCGATGTGGTGCTGACCGCCGCCGTGCCGAGCACCGGCCAGAACGAGCCCGAGCATAAGGCCAGCGAGACCGTGCTTGAAGATATTCGCGTCGTCGCCATCGACCAGAAGATGAGCGATATGTCGAACGAGACCGTGATGGCCCGCACGGCGACGCTCGAAGTCACGCCGAAACAGGCGGAAATCCTCGCCCTCGTCAACGAGATGGGCAAGCTCTCGCTCACCCTGCGCTCGATCGCGGCGGGCGACGAGAAGCCGCGCACCACCAATGCCAGGGGTGAACCGATGGAACCCTCGGTCACTTGGGACAATGAGGCGACCGATCTCGGCCTTAAGCCGCATAACGGGTCCAGCGCCGACAGCGGCACGAAGGTCGATCTGGTGCGCGGCGGCGAAACTAAATCTAGAATTCTCGAAGGGATCGCTCCAATCCTCCGAGATAACGGTCGCTTCCACCAAGACATCACCCGAATTGCCCAAGGCCGGTAAGTAACATGAACCGCCGCTCCGCCATGATCCGCACGCTTGCGCTGGCTTTTGCCATCGCCATCGCCGCTTTACCGACACCGCACCGTTCGGGCCTCGGTCAGTCGTCTACGCCCACCGGCGCGCCGATCACGCTCGACGTCAGCAAAGGCGTGATCATCCGGCTCGACCGGCCGTGCTCCAGCGTCTTCGTCGCCGATCCCGATATCGCCGACGTGCAGCTGAAATCGCCGACCGTGCTCTACGTCATGGGCAAGGGCGCCGGCTAGACGACGATCTATGCCGTCGACCAGCAGGACGCGGTGCTGCTCAACAGCCGGGTCGAGGTTCATCAGGACGTCGACCGTCTGGACGCGCGATATCCGCCAGATCGATCCCAGCGGCCATGTGCAGGCCAAAGCGGTCGACGACTTCGATCGTGCTCGAGGGCTACGGTGACGGATGCGGCGCAAGGCGACGACATCCGCAAGATCGCGGCACGCTACGTCGCCAGTCCGGCGCAGCTCGTCAACAAGCTGAAGATCGACGCACCGAACCAGATCGATCTTCATGTGCGCGTCGCCGAAGTGCAGCGCAACGTGCTGAAACAATTCGGCGTCAACTGGGCGACGATCGGGCAAGCCGCGGGTAGCGATCCGTTTTCGGCCTGGTGAGCGCGGGCGCAGTGCCCTCGCGAGTGATCTCCGTCGAGCACCGTCGAACGACCGCACGCGCTTCGGCTTTAAGCGTCCCTACCTCGACGCTTTTTGGCGAACGCTACCAACAACAATCTCTTCGCGAGCCTATCAGAGCCGGCAACTTCAAGGTCAATGCGGTCATCGACGCACTGGCGCAAAACGGTCTCATCACCATCCTCGCCGAGCCGAACCTCGTCACCGTATCGGGCCAGAAGGCGAGCTTCCTCGCCGGCGGCGAGTTCCCCATTCCGATCGCACAGAGCGGCACGGGCAATACGGCTGCGATCACCATCGATTGGAAGCAATTCGGCGTGAGCCTCAATTTTACGCCCGACCATCCTCGCCGACGGCCGCATCGCGATGCATGTCGCACCGGAGGTCAGCCAGCTTGCGCCGACGCAGGGCATCACCGTCCAAGGCGTCAGCGTCCCCGGCATCACCACACGCCGCGCCGACACGACCGTCGAGCTCGGCAGCGGCCAGACATTCGCCATCGCCGGCCTGCTGCAGAATCAGACGCAGCAACAGCTCCAGGCCTATCCTTGGATCGGCGACCTTCCGGTCATCGGCTCGCTGTTCCGCTCGACCGCATTCCAGCGCGGCGAGACCGAGCTCGTCATCCTCGTCACGCCTTATCTCGTGAAGCCGGTCTCTTCGGCGACCGCGCTCCAAACCGACAATGACGGCTTCTACGCCCCGAACGATCACGACCGCGTGCTGAACGGCAGTCTCAACTCGCTTCCGAACCGCGATCCGGCGTCCGGCAGGCCGGCCGCCTCGACCGCCGCCGGTACCGCCACTGTGGATGGCGCGACGCCTGCGCCGCGCACGCCCGTCCCCGCACCCGTCGCCCTGCCCGCACCGGCCGTGGCGCCGAAAGCGGTCGCTGCCGCTGCCCCGCCCGCCGCCGCTGTGCACCCCGCCCACCCCGAAAGCCGCCGCGCCTGCGCGCGCGGCCGCACCTCGGGCTTCGAGATCGATTAAGAGGAGCGGATGATGCGCGCCCTATCTCCTTCGACCTGCTTGCTTCTTCTGACCGCGCTCGGCGGCTGCGTCGGCACCTCCGATCCGCCCCTCCCGATCCCGGAGAATCCAAACCGTTTCACCTATCACACGGTCGATTATCCCTATGCGGTCCATTTCGCGGCAGCGTCGGACGCGCTCTCGCCCGGCGAAATGAACGCGGCTGCAGAGCTTCCTGCAAAGCTCGAGCGCACGGCCCGAGGACAAAGTCACGGTCAGCGGCGAGACCTCGTCGATCGGCCAGAACCGTAGCGCCCGCGTGCGCGACGTCTTGAAGCGTGCCGGCCTCGATGCCGTTCCGGGCGTCGACGTCAATCTCGCGCCGAACACGGTCAACATCGTGTTGACCGAGCAGGTCGTCACCGAGCCGCCGAAATGCGGCGACTGGCCGCTCTTCGCCGGCGACGCGCCGTCGAACGCGCCGTCGCTCTATCTCGGTTGCGCGATGCGCAACAATCTCTATCAGCAGGTGGTCGACAAGCGCGATCTCGCTGTCGGCCGCACGCCCGGTCCCGGCCGATGCCGAGCCCGGCATGCGCGCGGTGCAGAAATATCGCGAGGGCGCGACAAGAACGACAGGAACGACGGCCCGTCGCAAGGCAACGCGGCCGCCGACAGCGCGACCGACGCGCGAACGCGGCAGCCTCGATGGCCAATCCCGCAGGTGGTGGCAGCAATGGCCAGTGATGAACTGACACCGATCGCCACCGGGCCGACGGCTGCTTGCCTGCCTCGGCGATCCGGCCAGCGCGCAAGCGGTTCGCGATTTCGCGGCGGCGCAGCGTTGGCGCAACGCCGCCATCGTCGAAGGCGGCGTCGTCACCGCGCACGACCAATTGCAGTCGCAGACCGCGCCCAATCTTCTGATCGTCGATGTCGACGATGCGGAAGATCCGGTGCAGGCGCTCTACGCGCTCGCGGAGCTCTGCCCGCCGGAGATGAGCGTCATCGCCATCGGCCAGCGCAACGACCTCAATCTCTATCGCGATCTGATGGAGCTTGGCGTCACCGACTATCTGCCGAAGCCGATCACCGTGCAGACGCTCGAGCGCGCCTTGAAGCGCAACAAGCGCGGCCATGGCCGGCGACGAGCCGAGCAAGGCGCAAGTCATCACGTTGATGGGCGCGCGCGGCGGTGTCGGCACGACCACGGTCGCCGCCGGCCTCGCCTGGTGCCTCGCGCATTTGCACCATCGCAGCGTCGCGGTGGTCGATCTCGATCTGCATTTCGGCAATCTCGCGCTCAGCCTCGACCTCGTGCCCGGCCCCGGCCTGCGCGAGGCGCTCGAATATCCGGCGCGCATGGATGCGCGTCTGCTCGGCTCGGCCATGCTGCATGAGAGCCCGCAGCTCAGCGTGCTCGGCCGCGGAAGAACCGCTGGTCGATCTGCCGCAAGTGGCGGCCGGCGCGCGCCGACGCGCTCGTCACCGTGCTGCGCGCCGATTGCGATTTCATCATCGTCGACCTGCCGCGCCATCTCGACGAGATCGTGCGCCGCACGATCACCGTCGCGACGACGATCGGCGTCGTGACCGATCTGTCGCTCGCCGCGGCGCGCGACACGCTGCGCCTGGTCGAGTTCAACCGCGTCCTGTCGCCGACCGCCAAGCATATGGTGATCGGCAATCAGGTCGGTGCGCCGCATCGCGGCGAGGTCGGCCGCACCGAATTCGAACGCGTGGTCGGGCTGACCCTCGACGGCGCCATTCCCTTCGAGCCGCAAGCCGCGCTGACGACCTCGTCGATGGGCACGGCGCTGCCGGCCGCTTTGCGCAACAGCAAGGCCGCGGCGGAGTTCGCCGCCCTGGCGGAGCAGATTTGCGGCGTGCAGGCGCCGAAGAAGCGTTCGCTGCTGTCGAAGAAGCTGCTCCCCGGCCTGCCCGGCTGGTTCAAGCGGAGCGCCTGAATGTTCGGCCGCCGTGGCCTCGAGACCGACGGGGGATTGCAGGACCGGCTGCGCGGCTTGAACGGCCGCGCCGACGCCGCGCCCCCGCCGCCCGCGCCGTCCAACGCACCGCCGCCGCAAATCCGCGCCGGCGATGGCGCAGCCGGCCGCATCCGCCGCGCCACCGCCCGCGTCCGCGCGTCCGCGGCAGCGCCGATCCCGACACCGGCAGCACCAGCGCAACCGACGATCTCGGTCCGCAACGCCAGCGTCGCCGACGCGGTGCCGCGCATCTATCCGCTGGCGATCCAGCGCATCGATACCGAAGTCGCGGCCAAGCTCGAGCGCGATGAGCTGGCCCGCCAGCTCACCGACGTCGTCAGCGAGATCATCGTCGAGCTGAAGCTGCAGCTCAATCACGCCGAGCAGCGCCAGCTCGTCACGCTGCTGCTCGACGACATGCTGGGCCTCGGCCCGATCGAGCCGCTGCTCGGCGACGAAGGCATCACCGATATCATGGTCAACGGCCCGAAGCGCGTTTATGTCGAGCGCAAGGGCAAGCTCGAGCTGACCGACATCACCTTCCGCGACAATGCGCATGTGATGAGCGTCGCAACGCGCATCGTCACGCAAGTCGGCCGGCGCATCGACGAATCCTCGCCGCTGGTCGATGCGCGCCTGATGGACGGCAGCCGCGTCAACATCATCGTGCCGCCGCTGGCGATCGACGGTCCGTCGATCTCGATCCGCAAATATTCCAAGAAGTCGATCACCCTCGACGTCATGTCGCGCCAGTCGAATATCTCGGCAGCCATGGCGTCGGTGCTGAAAATCGCGGCGCGCTCGCGTCTCAACATCCTGATCTCCGGCGGTACCGGCTCGGGCAAGACGACCTTGCTCAACGCCATGTCGCAGATGATCGACCCGACCGAGCGTATCGTCACCATCGAAGACGCGGCCGAATTGCAATTGCAGCAGCCGCATGTCGTCCGCCTCGAAACCCGCCCGGCCAACCTCGAGGGCAAGGGCGAAATCAGCATGCGCGATCTCTTGAAGAACGCGCTGCGTATGCGACCCGACCGCATCATCCTCGGCGAAATTCGGTCTTCCGAAGCGCTCGACATGTTGCAGGCGATGAACACCGGCCATGACGGCTCGCTCTCGACCATCCACGCCAACCGGCCGCGCGAGGCGCTGACGCGGCTCGAGAACCTGGTCGGCATGGCAGGCATCCAACTTCCGGCAAAAGCCGTGCGCCAGCAGATCGCCGCCGCGGTCCATCTGATCCTGCAGATCAGCCGTATGCGCGACGGCGTTCGCCGCGTCACATCCGTCACCGAAATCGTCGGCATGGAAGGCGACGTCATCACGACGCAGGATCTCTTCACCTACCAATACGAAGGCGAGCTGCCGGACGGCCGCTTGAAGGGCAGCTTCAACTCGGCTGGCCTGCGCCCGCATTTCATCACCCGGGCCGAGTATTACGGACTCGACCAGGCGCTGGTGGAGGCGATGGGCTGATGAATGGCACGCAATTTCTGCTGATCTTTGGTCTTACGCTGCTGACCGTTCGTCGTCGGCTGGTGCGCGTTCGCACCGGCCAACATGCGCGAGCGCCTCACCAAGCGCGCTTTTGCAGCGGTGAAAAAAGGCGCCCCGAAGAAGAAAAAGGGCGGTATCCCGACGCTGCGTCTCAACCCGAGCGCGACGCGGCTCGATATTTTCACCAGCCGTATCCTGCCCAATCCCGAGCATTGGCGCCGTATGCTCGAGCGCAGCGGTACGGGCTGGTACGCTCGGCAAGTTCGGCACCGTCGCCGCGATCGTCGGTATCGTGACCTTCGTCGTCGCGATGCTGTCGCAGGTGCCCGCCGTCTTCGCCTCGGGCATTGGCGCCCTCGCGGGCTGGTACCTGCCGCGACTTTACATCTATTGGATGATCAAGCGGCGCTGCAAAAAATTTCTTGCGCTCTTTCCCGATGCGATCGGGTTGATGGTGCGCGGCGTGCGCTCAGGCTTGCCGGTGACCGAGACGATCATCAATGTCGGTCGCGAGATGAAAGGCGTGGTCGGTTACGAGTTCCGCAAAGTTGCAGACCAGATTCAGCTCGGCCAGTCGCTTGAGGAAGTAATGTGGCAGGCGGCCGGACGCATCGACCTGGCGGAATTCACCTTCATGTGCATCTCGTTCTCGATCCAGCGCGAGACCGGCGGCAATCTCGCCGAGACGCTCGACAATCTCGAGCAGCTCTTGCGCAACCGCAAGCAGATGCAGTTGAAGATTCGCGCCTATTCGTCGGAAGCGCGCGCGCAGCTCGACCATCATCGGCTCGCTGCCTTTCATCATGCTCGCGCTCTTGAGCGTGGTGAACTGGCCCTATATTTCGACGCTGTTCTATACCCACGGCGGCAACATGCTGCTGGCCGCCGCGGCCGGCTGCCTCACGCTCGGCATCGCCGCGCTGGTCAAGATGGCGAGCTTCGAGATATGAGCGGCCTCATTTCCACCATGATGGGCTGGGGCGGCGACAATCTGATGTCGGCGCGTGCTGATGGCGATGATGCTCGGCGCGATGGTGGTCGGCTATTTCGCCGCCGCGCCCGGCAATCCACTCGCCGCGCGCCTCGGCTCGCTGAAGGATCGCGTCAGCGGCAAGGCGCCGGTCGGCGAGAAGGCTCGCGGCTTCAAATTCACGTTCTCGATGGCGACGCTCAAGAAGCTGGTCGAGGCATTGAAGCTGACGCGCGGCGCGGACGCGCAAAGCACCGCGGACAAGCTGCTCAAAGCCGGATATCGCTCGCGCGAGGCGCTGGTCATCTATATGGGCATCCGCTTGGTGCTGCCCGTGATCCTGACCAGCCTCGTTTTCTTCGTCGTCGCCATGTTCCACCTGCCGATGATGCAGCTCATCCTTTCGGGTAGCGGCATCGCGATCGCCGCCACCTACTCGCCGCCGATGGTCCTGAAGAAGATCACGTCATCGCGCAATCGCCGTTTTACGCGAGTCGTTGCCCGACGTGCTCGACCTGCTGGTGATCTGCGCCGAAGGCGGTCTCAGCCTCGACGGCGCGCTTAGCCGCGTGTCAAAGGAGTTCCGCCGCTTCCTGCCGGAGATGGCGGACGAGCTGGGCCTCACCGCGATCGAGCTCGGCTTCCTGCCGCAGCGCCGCGACGCGCTCGAAAATCTCGCCAAGCGTGTCGACATTCCCGGCATGCGACAGCCTCACGCACACCCTGATCCAGACCGAGCGTTACGGTACGCCGCTGGCCCAATCGCTGCGCGCGCTCTCGACCGAATTGCGCGACAGAGCGCATGCTCAAGGCCGAAGAAAAAGCCGCGAAGCTGCCGGCGACCATGACCGTGCCGATGATCATCTTCATTCTGCCGGCGACCTTCATCATCCTGGTCGGTCCGGCGGCGATCAACGTCTTCCACGTGATGCACCAGCACTAACGCGTCAGCGCTTGCGTTTGGCTTTCGCCTTGGGCTTGGTCGCGGCTCGCTTCGCCGGCGCGGCGGCGCGGCTTCGGCAATTTGATCTTCAGCAGCCGCGCGGCATTGCCGCCGAGAATTGCGTCCTTGTCGGCGCGCGTGAGCTTCGCCGTCTCGACGAAGCGCACCGCATCGGGCAACGCCATATCGTAGGGATAGTCCGTCCCCAGGATGATGTGATCGCTGCCGTAGAGCCCCGTCAGATAGTCGAGCTGATGGTGGGTAAAGACGATCGTGTCGAAATAGAGCTTCTTCAGATAATAGGTCGGCGGCCGCTTGATCACCTGGCGGCAATCGGGACGCGCGCGATGCGCGTGATCGTAGCGGCCGCTATAGGCGGCCGCGTAGCCGCCGCCATGGGCAAGGCAGATCTTGAGCTTGGGATAGGATTCGAGCACGCCGCCGAAGATCAGATGGCTGACCGCGACGGTCGTATCGAGCGGATTGCCGATGACGTTGATGAAATAATGCTCGGCGAGGCGCTGGCCATGGGTGAAGCCGGCCGGGTGCATGAAGATCAGGATGTCGAGCTCTTGCGCCTTGGCGAAGAACGGCCGGAAGCGTGGATCGGATAGTTCGACACCCGCCGACATTGGTGCCGATCTCGACGCCGCGCAGGCCCAGCTCCTTCACCAGCCGCTCGAGCTCGGCGACGGCGAGCTCGGGCGCTTGCAGCGGCACCGTGCCAAGACCGACGAAGCGATCGGGATGCGAGGCGACGACCTCGGCGATGCGGTTGTTGATGAGCCGCGCACATTCGCGGCCGAGTTCGGGCTCCGCCCAGTAATAGTAGGTCGGCGAAGGCGAGACCGCCTGGATGTCGATCCCCGTCCGGTCCATGTCCTTGATGCGCTGCTCGACCGAGGTGAGCTGCGTGCGGATGGCTTCTTCCTGCTTGCGGCCGACCTCTTTCGTCATCGCGCTCGAGAAGGTCAGCATCGCCTCGCGCGTCGGATCGAAGACGTCCTTCGTCAGCGCCGCGGCTTCGGGCGTCATCACATGGCAGTGGATATCGACCGTGGCGCTGTGCCGGCCGCTCTTGGCGCGGGCGCGCAGCGGCGAGGCGTGAGAAGCCGATGCAGGCAAGCAGGAATAGAACATGCGGACCTCTTGGGATTTGAGAAATCAGAAGATACCGAGATACTGTTGTAGCTCACGCGATTGGCCGGCGAGCGTTGCCGCAGGACCGGCCGCGACGACGCGGCCGCTATTGAGGATGACGATATCGTCGGCGACGGCGAAGACGAGCTTCGGATTCTGCTCGACCAGCACGATCGACAGACCTTCGCCTTTGAGACGGCGGATCGTCGTCATCACCTCGGCGACGATCTGCGGCGCGAGGCCTTCCGACGGCTCGTCCATCAACAGGATGCGCGGATTCGACATGAGCGCACGGCCGATGGCGAGCATCTGCTGCTCGCCACCCGAAAGATAACCGGCGATCTGCCGCGCGCGTTCATCGAGGCGCGGAAAGAGCTGATAGACCGTGGTGAGCGACCAGACCGGCGCGCCCGACCGCGGCTTACGCGCGGCGACGGTGAGATTCTCGCGACACTGAGGCTTTTGAAGACGCGGCGGCCTTGCGGCACCAGCGCGACGCCATGTGCTGCGACGTCTTCCGGCGCTGCGCCGATGACATCGGCACCGAACACCCTGACCGCGCCGCGCCGCGGCGGCAGCACGCCGACCGTGACATTCATGCAGGTGGTCTTGCCGGCGCCGTTGCGCCCCAGAAGGCCGAGCAGCCGGCCTTCTTCGAGCCGCAGCGAGACGCCGTGCAGCACATGGCTGTCGCCGTAGAAGGCATCGATGCCGCAGAGTGCGAGCGCGTCACTCGCCAAGATAGAGCTCCCGCGTTCGCGGATCGGCGACCACCTCGGCGCGCGAGCCCTCGACCACGATCTCGCCGAGATGCATCACGGTGATACGATCGG
Source organism: uncultured Alphaproteobacteria bacterium (assembly GCA_963731145.1). Taxonomy (GTDB): domain Bacteria; phylum Pseudomonadota; class Alphaproteobacteria; order ATCC43930; family CGMCC-115725; genus CAIKMD01. Next base: position 421,911 of record CAVSUX010000003.1, read on the forward strand.
CAAAATCGAGCGCGACGTCCATGTCGTGCTCGATCATCACAATGGTGACGTCGCGCGGCACGGTCGCGAGCAAGGTGCGCACATCGCGACGCTCTTCGAGCGATAGGCCGGCGAAGGGCTCGTCCAGCAGCAGCACGCGCGGCTTTTGCGCCAGCGCCATGGCGATTTCGACCCGGCGCCGCTCGCCATAGGAGGTTTGCGCCAACGGCCGGTCGGCGAGATGGCCTAGACCAATCTCGACCAGACGCTGTCGCGCCTCCTGCTGGAACGACTCTTGCTTGGAGAGCCGCGCGAACGGATTCCAGCGCAGCCGCGACAAGCCAAGCAGCGACAGCAGCAGATTGTGCAACAGCGTGTCCTTGGGAAAGAGCGTGATGATTTGATAGGTGCGGGCAAGGCCGAGATGCGCCCGCCGCCGCGCCGGCATCCGCGTGATGTCTTCGCCGAAAAGCGCGAGCGCTGCCGCCGTCAGCGGGATCTCACCGGTGATCAGGCTGAACAGCGTCGTCTTGCCGGCGCCGTTCGGACCGATGATCAGCCGCCGTTCGCCCGGCTCGATACTCAGATTGATCGCGCGCGCGACCCGCAAGCCACCGAAGGATTTGTCGAGCTGCTTGATCGCAAGCGCTGTCATCCGCCGCTCCCCGCCGGCGCCGCCCCGCGCCGCGTTTTGGCCATCGCCCAGAGAAAGCGTAGAAACCGCCGGCTGCCGGGCACGAGACCCTCCGGCATGAAGAGAACGATCAGCACGAAGATCGCGCCGAGGGTGAAATTCCAGCGCTCGATATAGGCGCTCATCACGCTTTTCATGATGACGACGAGCGTCGCGCCCGCGACCGGACCGAGTAGCGTTCCGGAACCGCCGGCGATGACCATCAGCAGCACCTCGGCCGAGGCCGACAAGGCCAGTGCATGCGGGCTGATGAATTCGTTGTAGTAGAAGAAGAGAATACCGGCGACACCGCTGCACACGCCCGACATCACGCAGGCGATGAAGCGGATGGACCAGACATCGAAGCCGAGCGCAGTCATGCGCCGCGGTTGGTCGCGCGCGCCGCGGAGGCTGGCGCCGAACGGCGAGCCGGTCAGGATCGCCGCGCCGGCGATCACGGCGAGAAAGATTACCAGCGTCGCGTAATAGAAATGATCCGCCGAATCGAGCGAGATGCCAAAAGGCGCGGGCCGCGTGCTTCCCGAGACGCCATTGTCGCCATGGGTCAGATCGATCCAACGATAGGCAAGGCCCCAGAGCAGCTGCCCGAGCGCCAGCGTGATCATGATGAAGCCGATGCCGGTGGTCCGCAGCGCCAGTACGGCGAAGAGCATCGCCGTCGCCAAGCTCATGCCAAGCGCCGCGACAATGGCAGCTGAATGGCCGAAGCCATGCTCCAGCAGGATCGCGACCGTGTAGGCGGCAACGCCGAAGAGCCCGGCATGGCCGAGCGAGATCAGCCCGGCATAGCCGACGAGAATGTCGAGGCCGAGCGCGAAGATCGCCGCGATCAGAATCTGGCTGACGATGTTCACATGGAAACTGCCGCCGACCCAAAGCGGCACGGCCGCGAGTACCAACAGCGCGAATGCCCAGCCCAGCCGCTTCATGGTGCGCGGCGACCGAAAAGTCCCTGGGGACGCATCACCAGGATCAACACCATCGGCAGGAAGAGGACAAAATAGGCGAGTTCGGGCAACAGCGCCTGGCCGAAATTGTAGAGGAAACCGACGACAAAACTGCCGAGCAGCGAGCCCAACAGGCTGCCGGTCCCGCCGAGGATCACGACGACCAGCGCCAGCGGCAGCATATCGGAATCGAGCCCGGGATAGATCGAGAGGATCGGGCTGCCGATCATTCCGGCGAAGCCCGCGAGCCCCGCACCGAGGCAGAACACGACCGTGAAGAGATAGGAGACGCGGATGCCGCAGATCCGCGCCATCTGGGGATCGTCGACGCCGGCGCGGATCATCGCGCCGAGCCGCGTGCCGTCGATCAGGGCCCACAGCGCGACGGCGATCACCAGCGCGAGCAAGATGATCGCGAGGCGATAGATCGGGAAAATCAACCCGCCGAGATGCGCGACTCCTTGCAGCGCCGCTGGTGCCTCGACACTGATCGGGTCACCGCTCCATTCCATGAGGCAGAGATCGGCGATCATGAAGGAGACGCCGAGCGTCAGCAGCACTTGCGCCTGCTCCTGCCCCGCCAGCCGGCGCAGCACGAAGCGCTCGAGCACGCCGCCCAATAGCGCGACCAGCGCCGCGCCGAGGATCGCGGCGAGCCAGAAATCGATACCCCACCACATGACGAGGCTGGCGCCGAAATAGGCGCCGAGCATGAAGAACGAGCCATGCGTCAGGTTGGGGATGCGCATCAGCCCGAAGATCAGCGAGAATCCCGCCGAGAGCAGGAACAGCAAGCCGCCGAACGCGATGCTGTTGACGGTCAGGACCAGCCACAAGCTCATACTCGATCCTGCGGCCCTTCTGATCGCGCCCCGCTTTAAGATTTCAGCGGCGGATAATCGCGCGAATAGACCGGCTGCGCGAGAAATGTCTTCTCGTCATAGGTCCAGAACTGGCTGACATTCTCGTAGGTCTTGATGGTTTTGTTCACGAGCTTGCCGTTCTGCTTCTCAATGCGGCGAATATAGATATTGCCGATAACGTTGCCGTGGTCGTCGAATTTGATCGGCCCGCGCGGCGTATCGGTCAGCGACACGCTGCGCAGCGCTTGGACGAACGCTTCCTTGTTGCCGGTATCGCCGTTGACCTTCTGCAGCCCGGCTTCGACCACCTGGCCGTTGATGTAGAGCCCGGCAGCGTAGAAGCCCGGGATATTGCCGTAATCCCTGGTGAAATCGGAAACGAAGCGCTTGTTGGCGTCGTTCGCGAGATCCATCGTGTAGGGACAGGCATTGATCATGCCGATCGCCTCGTCGCCGAAGCTTTTCAGGAGCGCATCATCGCCCGCCGTCTCGCCGCCGATCACCGGCGTCTTTATGCCGAGATCGGTATACTGTTTCATGAATTTGACCGGTGACGAGCCGCTATAGCCTTGACAGACCACATCGCACTGACCGATTTGTGCGATGAACGGCGTATTGTCGGCGGTGCCGAGCGGCACCCAGATCTTCTTCAACACCTTGCCGCCGGCATCTTCGAAGACGCGATGGAAGCCGCCCATCTGCTCATAGCCGAAAGCGAAATCCTCGGCGATCAGCACCGCTGTCTTGAGCTTCATTTCCTTCGCAGCGTAATCGGCGAGCGGCTGCATCGCCTGGGCCGAGGTCGCCGAGGCGCGGAGGAAATAGGGGTTTGGCTTGCGCTGCGTCATATCCTCGGCGGCGGCGAGGCTGAGCATCGGTGTCTTTTGCTGCGCGATGTAATCGGAGATCGCGAGCAGCTCGAACGCCGCCAGCGGGCCGAGGATCACGTCGACCTTGTCGCGCTCGATCAGCTCTTGTGCCTTGGTTTTGGCGCCTGCGGGACTGCCGCCGGTATCGGCCGAGATGAACTCTACCTTGCGGCCGGCGAGCGTATTGTTCTTCCCCTTGAGGAAAGTGAGTATCCCCTGCTCCATCTGGATCCCGCCTTCGGCAAGGGAGCCGGTCTTGATGGTCAGCAGCCCGATCCGTACCGGCGCGGCCTGGGCAATGGCCGGCATGGGCAAAGCGCTCGCCGCAACGCCCGCGAGAAAAGCTCGTCTTCCGAACTTTGTTGTCATGACAACCTCCCGAAAGATCGCTTTCGTTATTATTGCATTAAGCCTATGGCGTTTTCGCTCACCCGTCCAGCTTGCCGGGGCCGCGCCGCCTTTCTAAGGTTGCGCGACAAGCGGATAGGACGACGCGTGAAACGGCAAAGCCCGCAACAAGAACCGGAAGTGGAACCGCGCAAAGCCGTCACCAAGGCAGCGACCGCCGGTCACCGCCACCGCATGGCGCCGCAGGATCGCGAGCGCCTCATTCTCGACAACGCCTTCCGTTTTTTTGCCGAGCGCGGCCTTGCCGGCGAGACGCGCGAGCTGGCACGGCGCCTCGGTGTCACGCAATCGCTGATCTATCGCTATTTCCCGAGCAAGGACGTGCTTATCGAGCGCGTCTACGAGAAATGGTTCGCCGAATATTGGAACCCGGCCTGGGCCGATTGGATCGGCGAGCGGCGCCTCAGCCTCGAGGAACGATTGCTCGCCTTTTATCGCGACTATGTGCGGCTCTGCCACAACTACGAATGGGTGAGGCTATTCGCCTTCTCCGGTCTCGACGGGCTGCCGCATCACGTCCGCTTCGTGACACGTAACCGCCAAGAGATTTTTCCGCGCATCGCCGGCGAGCTACGCCACGATCACGGTATGCCGGGGTTCGACGAGATTCCGCTGACCGAGTTCGAGCACGACCTGATCTGGGCGCTGCACGCGACGCAATTCTACGTCGGCCAGCGCCGCTGGCTGTTCGGCCTGTCGACGCCGCGCGATGTGAACGAGGTCGTGGCGACGCGCGTGCACGGTTTCGTCACCAGCGCGCCGGCGCTGATCAAAGCGCATCTCGCCAGTCTCAAAACCAAGCTGCTGGCCAGCGGGTGATATGGCAGAGGCCGGCCCGCCTTCCTTCGATCTGCTGAAAGCACGAGCACGAGCGCTCGTGCCAAGCTTGCGCGCGCGGGCGACCGAATGCGAAGAGCTGCGCCGGGTGCCCGATGAAAGCATCGCCGAGCTGCATAAGAGCGGGCTTTTCCGCATGCTGCAGCCCAAGCGCGTCGGCGGCAGCGAGCTGCCCTATCGCGCGCTCGTCGATCTCAGCGCGATCCTCGCCGAAGGCTGCGGCTCGACATCTTGGGTCGTCGCCAACCTCGCCAGCCATCACTGGATGCTGGCGATGTGGCCGGAGCAGGCGCAGAACGAGGTCTGGGGCGAATCGCCCGATCATCTGATCGGTTCGGCGCTGGTCTTCCCCGAGCGGCAAGGCGACGGCGGTGACCGATGGCTACGTGCTGAGCGGCCGCTGGCCGTTCTCGAGCGGCGTTGATCCCTCGCGCTGGAATTTCGTCGGCGGCATCGTCCACGACGCGAAGGACAAGCCGGTCGAGCAGCGCTGCTTCCTTGTCGGCGCCGGCGATTATCGCGTCATCGACACCTGGTATGCCGCGGGATTGCGCGGGACCGGCAGCAAGGACATCGAGATGAAAGATGTTTTCGTGCCGGCGCATCTCACCTTGCCGCTATCGGCGTTGGTCGGCGGCGGCACCGCGCCCGGCTGCGCGATCAATCCGGCGCCGCTCTACAAGCTGCCGGTGCTTGGGCTTTTCGCGTTCGTGGTCGGCGGCGTATCGCTCGGTCTCGCGCGCGGCGCGATCGGCGATTTCACGCAGGAGATGCATGCGCGCATCGCCACCTATTCCGGACGGCGGCTCGCTGATCTCGCCAATCTGCAATTGAAGATCGGCGAGGCCTCGGCGCTCGCCGATACCGCCGAAGCGCTGATGCTGAAAGGTTGCGATGAGGCGATGACGATCACCGAGGCCGGGGTGCCGCCGACGATCGAGCAGAAAGCGCGCTGGCGCCGCGACGGCGCCTATGCCGCCTCGCTCTGCACCGAAGCCGTCAACATCCTTTTTGCCGCGACCGGCGGCGGCGGGGTCTATCTCAATCAGCCAATCCAGCGCGCCTTCCGCGACGCGCATGCGGCGAACGCGCATTACGCGCTGAGCTGGGACGTCAACGGCACCCAATGGGGCCGCATCGCCCTCGGCCTGCCCGCCGAAGCAGTGGTGCTTTAACGGGTCGCACGACCCGTAATTCAATGCAATCCGTCGTCGACTTTGACGTTCTCGGGCTTGAGCTTCAGGCCTGACGCGTCGGCTTGCTGCAGGATCAGCGTCGCGAAATCGTCATCGACATGGCCGCGCGCGATGAGGCTTTGCACCAGTTCGCGCGCGATTGCCGTCACCGGCATCGACGCGCCGGTGCGCTCGGCCGCGTCCAGGCCGAGATCGAGATCCTTCTTCAGAAGAACCGGCGTGAAGGTCGGCGCGAAGTCGAGATTGACCAGCGCCGGCGATTTGTAGCGCGAGAATACCGAGCCCATCACGCTGTTGTTGAGGAATTCGAGGAAGGCATGGCGCGGCACGCCGCCCTTTTCGGCGAGCACCGTCACCTCGGTGAGCGATTGGATGACGACGCCGAGAAAGACGTTGTGGCAAATCTTGACGAGCCGCGCGAGCTCGCCTTCGCCGACATAGCTCGCGCCCTTGCCCATGGCATTGAGATAAGGCAGCGCCGTATCATAGGCTGCGCGCGGGCCCGAGACCACGAAGCTAAGCTTGCCGGCCTTCACCACTTTGGCATTGCCGCTGACCGGCGCCGCCAGCATCTCGACGCCGCGCTTCTTTGCCGCCGCGCGCACCTTGGCCGAGGACTTCTTCCGAGACAGTCGAGCTGTCGATCAGGATTTTCGGCTGTTGATTGCGCGCTGAGCACGCCATTCGCGCCGAGCGTCACTTCCTCGAGATCATGCGAGGCCGCGACGGTGATGAAGACGATATCGCGACCGGCGAGCGCCGCCGGACTTTCGGCGATACTGCAGCCGCTTTTCGCCAGCGGCTCGGCCTTGGCGCGGGTGCGATTCCAGACCGCGACATCGGCGCCCGCTTTCGCCAGACGCTCGGCCATCGCATAGCCCATGCGGCCGCCGGCCCCGATCCAGCCGATCTTGTGCTGCGTCAGTGCGGATGGCATGGTTTGTGCTCCCTTTTGATCGTCACGGATCAGATGAAAGCTCTAGCTTTATGACCGATACGCTTCAACCCCTCTATTTCCCCGAGCTGCCGCCCGAATTGCGGCCGATTATGGAGGCGTTCTATCCGCGCTTTTCCGATGCGGAGATGCAGCGCCGCCACGCCATGCTGCGAGAGCTGATGGCGGCGGCAGGTGTCGAGCATCTGATGCTCTACGGCGCCAACCGCTCAGGCAATGCCATCCAATATTTCACGCATTGGCCGACCACCACCGAAGCCGCCTGCATCGTCTCGGCCAACGAGGTTAGAGGTGGCGCGCGCGATAAGATGTTGATCCAGTATTATAACCACGTCGCCCTCGCGCGCGAGATCGCCAGCGAGACGGATGTCGAATGGGGCGGCGATTTCGGCATCGGCAGCGCGATCGCCGAGCTCGAAAAACGCGGCGCGAAACGCGATCGCGTCGGCTTCATCGGGCCGCTGTCCTATCGCCTCCATGCGCAATTCGCCGCGAAATTCGGCAAGGTCGCCGATCTTGGCGGCGCGTACATGCAGCGCCGACTCTATAAATCAGCCGAAGAGATCGAATGGTATCGCCTCGGCGCTTACCTCTCCGATCGCGGCCTTGCGGCACTCGCGGCAGCGATCCGCCCCGGCGCGACCGAGCGCGAGTTGGGCGCGGCGATCGAGGCGTCGTATCTGCCCTATGGCGGCACCAACGTCATCCATTTCATCGGCGCCACCTCGATGGCCAATCCCAATTGTCATGTGCCGCGACAATTCCCCTCGACGCGCCGCATCGAGAAAGGCGATGCGGTCTTCACCGAGATCAGCGCCGCGTTTTGGGATTATTCCGGACAGGTGCTGCGGACCTTCGCGGTCGGTGTCGAGCCGACGCCGCTTTATCGCGATCTGCACGAGGCGGCCGACGCCGCTTTCGATGCCATCACCGGCATCCTCCGCGAGGGCGCGACGCCGGCCGATGTCGTCGCTGCGTCAGGCGTGATCGAGGAAGCCGGTTTCACCACCGATGACGATGTGATGCATGGCTATGGCGGCGGCTATCTGCCGCCGATCATCGGCTCGAAAAGCCGGCCCGCCGGCAAGCTCCCCGAGCTGACCTTCAAGGCCGGGATGATGGTGGTGGTGCAGCCGAACGTCATCAGCAAGGACGGCAAGGCCGGCGTGCAGACCGGCGAGTGCGTTCTGGTCACCAAGACCGGCTTCGAGCGGCTGCACAACGCGCCGCGTGGCTTCGCGCGGGTTTAGATGTGGCGGCAAGCCGCGCGCCCGCCGGGCGGGGACGGCTTGCGCTCGTTTCAGCGGTTACGCCCGTTTCGGCGGCAGAAAGCGGACATGGTGCCGGTCGCCGATCGCCGGTACCTTCGGGAAATCCTGCGGTCCCTTGACCTCGCGATCGAGGTCGCGGAAAAGCAATTCTGCATGCGCGGGCGCATCGAACACCAGGACCCGCGCCGGTTTCGCGGAAGCACCCTGGAACGCGTGCAACGTCCCGGCGGGCGCATAGATGAAATCCCCGCTTTTGACGGTTAGTTCGCGCTCGCCCAGCGTGAAGCGCACTTCGCCCTCGACCACGTAATAGGCTTCGTCCCACGGATGATCGTGCAACGGTGGTCCCGCGTTCTCGGCCAGCACAGTCTCCATAAGGGACCAAGCCTTGTCGGTCTTGTCCGCCGTGCAGAGGAACCTGATACCGCATCCCAGCACGGACAGTTCCTCCCCTTCATCTCCCCTCATCACGAGGCTTTGCTTGGCCATACTCCGCTCTCCTGGTTTGACGCCGGACTCGATTGATGTCATACTGCATGACATAACGACAGGCCATATGTCAATGCCGAATTCGACACCTCTGCCTTCGCTGGCCGACCGGCAAAGCGAGCTGACGCGCAAGCTCATTCTGGACGCCGCGCTCGAGACGCTGGAAGCCGCTCCTGCGGGCGAACTCACGATGCGCCTCGTCGCCAAACGCGCGGCGATTTCCGAACGGACGGTCTTTCGCTATTTCGCCACCCGCGAGGAGTTCCTCGATGCCGTTGCCGCTGCCTTTCACGCACGGCTCGATCTGCCACCGACGCCGCGAACACTGGAAGAGCTGCTTGCCTATCCGCGGGCGCTCTATACGTGTTTCGAGGAAAGCGCGAGCTTGAACAAGGCAGCGCTACAATCCGAGTTCGGCGAACGACTGCGTAGTGCCCAAGGAAAATCCAGGTGGATTGCCTTGCGCAAGCTTGTCGACCGGATCGCACCGCAACAGAGCGAGCGAACACGCAAGATCGCTGGTGCCAATATCCGCTTCTACCTGGCAGCCAGCAGCTGGTTTTATTTCCGCTTCCATTTCGTCTTCAGTCTCGAAGACAGCATCACCTGCGCCGAAACCTCGATCCGGCAATCTTTGAAAGCGCTCGGCGTTCGCATGCCGGACAGCGATTAGATGGGTGGGGCTGAGCCGCGCGCTCAATACGGATTGGCGATCGGCAGCTCTTCCGCCGGATAAAGCGTGATTACTTTCGCGCCGTTCGGCGTACAGACGACCTCTTCCTCGATGCGCGCGGCGGAATAGCCGTCGGATGCCGGGCAATAGGTCTCGAGTGCGAAGACCATGCCGGCTTTGATCTCCATTGGATCGTCGAAGGAGTTGAGCCGCGAGATGATCGGGCGCTCATGCAGGCCGAGACCGAGCCCATGGCCGAAGAGCAAGCCAAACGCTTCCATCTCGCTGGTGAAACCGATCTCTTCGGCTTTCGGCCAGCACGCCGCGATCTTGTCGGTCGAGACGCCGGGCTTCACCAGCGCGATCGCCTTGTCGATCCATTCGCGCGCTTTCTTATACGCGTCCCTTTGTGAATCCGTCGCGCGGCCGACATTGAAGGTGCGGTAATAGCAAGTGCGATAGCCCATATAGCTTTGGATGATATCGAAGAAAGCTTGATCGCCGGGGCGAATCAGGCGGTCGGTGAAGTTATGCGGATGCGGACTACAGCGCTCGCCCGAGATTGCGTTGATCGCCTCGACATCGTCGGAGCCGAGCTCGTAGAGCCGCTTATTGGCGAGCGCCACGACCTCGTTCTCGCGGATGCCGGGCTTCAGATGCTCGGCAATCGTTTGATAGCAGCCATCGACCAACCCCGCCGACATATTGAGCAGCGAAATCTCGTCGGCGCTTTTCAGCTCGCGCGCATCGAGCATCACCTGCTGCCCGTCGTGCACCGTGAGGCCGACCGCCTGCAGCTCAAAGAGCATCGCCGGCTCGACGACATCGACGCCGACCGGCTGATCGGCAACGCCATGCTCTGTGAGGATCGATTTGATCTCTTCAGCGGCCGAGCGCATCAGCCCGATCTTCGGATGGATCGCGCCGCGCAGGCCGAGCATGCCGGCATGGCAATTATGCGGCGGCAGCCACGGCGCGAAGAGACGATGATGCTTGGCGGCCGAGCCGAAATCCCAGAGATGCGGCTCGCTGTCGCCGGCCAGGAGCGCATAGCGCGTGAACTTGTCGCGCGCCCAATTGCCAATCACCGTCGAGGTCATGTAGCGGATGTTGTATTGGTCGAAGACAAGCAGCGAGCCGAGCCCCGATTTCGCCAGCGCCTGGCGTGTGCGGCCGAGGCGGTAGCGATGCAGGCGGCGAAAATCGATACGCTCTTCGAAATCGACCGCGCTCGGGCCGAGCGCCATGATCGGCCGCGTCCAATCGTGACGCGGATCGATGTCGGCGGGGTTGATGATCTTCGGCTCGGGCGGTTTCTTCGTCGCCATGCGGGTTTCTCCCTTGCTCCGCCTGACGTTGCATGGCAGGCGCGAACCTGTCAACTTTATGGGCAATGAACCCGCGCGTTCGGCGCGGCTTTTGGGGAGGGAGAAAGAAGAATGGGCACTACCATGAAATTCCGCCATGCCTTGCTCGGCGCCGCGGCGATCGCGCTGGCGTTCGCTGCCGGGCCCGCGAAGGCCGATGCAATTCCGAAGGGCGGCGTATCCGAGAACATGAAGGTGATCGGCTTCTCGGGCCTCGATGGCCGCTATGGCGCGTTCAAGATGGCGCTCAATCATCCGAGCAATGGCCGTTGGTATCTCTATATGGGCCATTCCTTCAATCTCGGCTGGAGCATCCTCGACGTCACCGACCCGGCCAATCCGAAGCTCGCGAAATTCATTCCCTTCGACGGGCCGAAGGATTGGATCACCGCGCAGGTGACGGTGAACGACAATCTGATGATCACCTCGCTCGATCGCCGCAAGCCGGCGGCCGGGCCGGACATCATCCTCTGGGACATCAGCGATCCGATAAATCCCAAGGAGGTTTCGCGCTGGGGCAGCGGCACGACCGGGGCGCATCGCAATTCCTATCCGGGCGGCAAATATGCCTATCTCTCGACCTCCTATCCCGGCTTCAAGAACAAGATCCTCGTCATCCTCGACGTCAGCGATCCGGCGCACCCGAAAGAGGTCGGTAAATGGTGGCAGCCTGGCCAGAAAGACGGCGAGCCGGTTACGGGACCGGTCGACGGCTTCCACGGCCCCGCCAATATCAGCCCCGACGGCAAGACGCTGACCACGGGTTACATGCCGGACATGATCAATCTCGACATCAGCGATCCGACGCAGCCCAAGCTGATCGGCAAGCTGACGATGACGCCGCCTTTCGCCAGCGTCGGCAGCCAATCGCTGCACACGACCTTGCCGCTCTGGGACCGCAAGCTCGTCTATATCAGCTCCGAGGCGATGGATGAGCGCTGCCGCGACAACGGCATGAATTTCGCCGGCTTTATCGACAACAGCAATCTGGCCAAGCCGCGGCTGATCTCGATCTTCCCGACACCGGTACCGCCGAAGAACGCGCCGTATAAGGATTTCTGCGACAAAGGCGGCCGCTTCGGCCCGCACAACACCAATCAGGAACTCCATAATCCCGCCGTCCAGAAGGTCGGCAACCTGATGTATGTCGCGTGGTTCAATGCCGGCGTGCGCGTTTTCGACATCAGCGATCCGCGGCTGGTGCGCGAGGTCGGCTATTACATGCCGCCGGAGCGTCCAGGCCTGCCCGAGCAGAGCGGCGCACATGCATCGCCGGTCAATTGGAGCGAGGAACTCGCGGTCGATGCGCGCGGCAACATCTATCTCAACGAAGACAAATGGGGCACTTTCGTCCTGCGCTTCACCGGCAAGGAGCCGAAAGCGCCGATGGCCATGCCCGCAGCCGCGACGAAGTAACGACGCTTAGTTCGTGATCTCATCGCGCCGGTACCAGGGCAGGTACCGGCGCGTGATCCAGTTTACCAGCACATCGAAGCCGACGCCGAACGCCGCGAGCAGCAGCACCGCGACGAAGGCTTCGTTGTGGTGGAAGGTGCGCGAATTGTAGAGGATGAAATAGCCGAGCCCGGGAATCGCGGTGAAGAATTCGGCGACCACGGCGCCGATCAGCGCGCGTCCCGCCGCGAGGCGCAGCCCGGCGAGGAAATAGGGCGTCGCCGCGGGCAGCACGATCTCAAACAAGGCCCGCCACGAGCGCGAGCGGAATGAGCGCGCGACTTCGAGATATTCCTGCGGCACTGAGCGCGCCCCATCGGCGACGTTCACCGTGATCGAGAACAGCGCGGCGAAGACGATCGTCGCGAGCCGCGCCGCGCCGGTATAACCGAACCACAGCGACACCAGCGGCAACACCACCACCATCGGCAGCGTGTAGCCGGCGTTGATGTATTGGCGCAGCGCACGGTCGGCGAGCTGGCTTTGGCCGATGATGAGGCCGAGCACCGTGCCGAAGACCACCGCAATGACCAGCCCCTCGGCCACGGCCGCGAGGGTGATGACGCCGCCGAGCAGGAAGACCGGATCGACAATGACATGCGGCACCGCCAACAGGATGCCGATCGGGGTCGCGACATAGGCCGGCGCGAAGGCGCGCACCACGATCTGCCAAAAAGCAAGGATCGCGATACCGGCATAGAGGCGCGGAAAGAACGCGTTGCTTCGCGCCTGGTCGATTGCGGCAATGCTCATCAGACCCGCCAGCGCGCGAAATGCAGCTCGATGGCGCGGCCGATGCGCATCAGAATAAGACCGAGCGCCATGATCACCAGGATGGCCGCCAGCACGCCGGCGGTGTCGAAATTCTGCGACGCGCTCATGATGAGTTGGCCCAAACCCGTCGAGCTCAGGAAGAATTCGGCGGCGATCATGCCGACAAGGGCACGGCCGATCGCCTGGCGCACGCCGGTCATGGTGAAGGGCAAGGTGTACGGCACCATCACCTCGCGCCACAGCGCCCATTCGCCGGAGCGGAACGAGCGCGCGACCTCGATCAATTCCGGCTTGAGGCTACGCGCGCCTTCCACGGTGTTGTAGAGGACCGGAAATACGGCGAAGAGGAACACGACCAGCACTTTCGGCGCAAAGCCGAAGCCCATCAGCGACAAGATGAACGGAATGAGCGCGACCAGCGGTGTTGCATAGGCAATGGTGATGTAGATATCGAGCGCACGGCGCAGCACGGTGACCCGCGCGAGCAACATCCCGACCGGCGCGCCGACGATCAACGCCAGCACGAAGCCGACAGCGAAGATTTCCAGCGAGCTCGCGAGCTGGCTCCAGAGCTCGCCCGAGAGCGCGAGATCCCAGAGCCGGTCGAGCGTCTCCGACAGCGGAACAAGAAACGCGGCATTGGTGTGGCGGCCAACCACTTCCCAGGCCACCACACCGGCGATGAAGCTCAAGATCGGCGGCGCATAGCGTGCGGCAATGTCGTGCCACCGCTTCATCGAACGCCGCTCAGTGACCGCTGCCGATCATCGCGTTGGCGTCTTTCCAGACACTGCGATCGACCAGGCGCTCATAGCTCGGCAACTTCTTGGGATCCTTGACGTTGCCGACCTTGACCTGGTCCTCGGCGACGGCCTCCATCTTCTTCTGGTCGAGCCCGTCATCCTTGATTTCCCAGAAGCCGATGCCATTGAAGAGCTTCAGCGCCTCTTTCGAGATTTGCGGGGTCTCGCCCGTAATCGTGCCGATCTGCGCGACCGTATCGGCATTTTTCGGATCGGCCATATAGCGCGCCGCATCGACGAGCGCGGCGAGCGTACGGACGATCGCATCGCGCTTTTCGGCGAGGCGGTCGCGGCGGACTTCGAGCACGTCGTAGTGGCTGATCGGCACCGCCTTGGCGAGGGTCATAACCAAGGTGACTTTCTTGCCCTGGCTTTCGATGACCGGCACATCGTTGAGGTGAAGGACCCCATAGGAAATCTGACCCGCGATCATTGCCGGCGCGGTGTTGGAGCCGAGCGGCACCTGCTGCACGTCGTTGATCGTGAGATGGCAACCGCCGACCAGCATATCCTTCAGGGCGAGCGAGCGAGCGCCGCCAGGCGTGTCGACGCCGACCGGTTGGCCTTTGATGTCGGCGCAGCTGGCTTTGTTCGCATCGGTCGTGCCGATCGCCCAATCGGGATTGGGTAGGCCATAGATGCTCACGACGTCGGCATTCGCATTGGCGATCTGGCCGATGGTAAGCGCGGTCGGCACGAGCGCCAGGTCAACGTCGCCGGAGATCACGGCGCGCGAGCCCGCGGCACCGCTGTCGAATTGCCGTAGCTCGACATTGGCGTTGTACTTCTTGAAGAAGCCCTGTTTGTCGGCGACATAGGCGAAGACCGTCAGATAGATCGGCGGCACGCCCGGCAGGGCGATCGACACTTTCGGGGCATCGGCCGCCACCGCCGGCGGCACGACAGGCATAGCGGCAGCGGCGGTCAGCAGCGCTGCGGCAACGATCGTCTTGCGAAACATCGATCAACCTCCCTGTTTTGGCTTCGTTACTCTTGTTATCAGCGTTCGAGCTCGAATTCGGCGCGGCGCGCCTCGTTCATGAGATTGGACCAGACTTGCTCGCGCAATTCGGAATAGCGCGGCAGGCTGAGCGTGTCACGGCTGCGCGGCCGCGGCAAATCGATGGCGATATCCTGATCGACGTGGCTCGGCCGGCCCTTCAGGACGACGACGCGATCGCCCATCAGCACCGCCTCTTCGATCGAATGAGTGACGAAGAGCATCGTCGTCGGCTGCTTCTCCCAGATGCGCAGCAGCTCGAATTGCAGAATCTCGCGGGTTTGCGCGTCGACGGCGGCGAAGGGCTCGTCCATCAGCAGCACATTGGGCTCGATTGCGAGTGCCCGGGCGAGGCCGCAACGCTGCTGCATGCCGCCCGAGATTTGATAAGGATAGGCGTGCTCGAAGCCGGCGAGCCCAACCAGCGAGATGAAACCCGGCACGCGCGCCGCGATCTCGCTCGCGCTCGCCCCCGCCATGCGCAGTCCATAGGCGACGTTGTCATAGACGGTCTTCCACGGGAAGAGACCGAAATGCTGAAAGACCATCGCGACCCCGGGCGGCGGCTCGGTCACCTGCCTGCCGTCGATCGTGACCTCGCCTTCGCACGGGATGAGCCCGTCGATACAGCGCAGCAAGGTCGTCTTGCCGCAACCCGAGGGACCGACCAGCGCGACGATCTCGCGCGAGCGCAGCTCGAGATCGACATCGGCAAAAACGGTCAGCTCACCGTAACGCTTGCCCAAACCTCGAACGCGGATGGAACCTCGAACCGCTGACGACATTTCCCCGCGCTTCCCCGACAATTATTTTTCAATAGATATATTTATTGCGACAACCCTCGGCGACACAACTGCAATTCCGGGCGCGGCGGCGGCACAGCTATCGGCCGCGACCGCGGCCGAATCGCGGCGCCGACACGGATTACTTGGCGGACGTGGGCTCGCGCGAGCGGTTTACCCAATAGTCGGGCGAGGCTTTGCTCTTGGCCAGCGCTTCAGCCGTCTCGAAGCCCGGCGCCATCGATGCCGCGGTGCCCGCCATGATCTGGTGATGCTCGATGTTCAGCGTTCGCAGCCAGCGCTGCTGCCCCATGGTGATAGCGACGAAATAGCCGAGCTCGACGATTTGCGGCTCGGTGAAATGCTGCTTCAGCCGTGCCCAGAGCGAATCATCGGTTTCGAGGTCCCAGGTGATCGCCTCGGTATAGGCGAGGGCCGCTTTCTGTCGCGCGTCGTAACGCGTCGATTTCTCGAAATCGAGCAGATCCTTGTAGTCGGCCTCGATCAGCCCCTGCTTGGCCGATTTGACCGAGCGCTGATTGCCGCAATATTCGCATTTCACCGAGCGCGAGACATAGACGCGGCACAGCTCCTTGATCGCGTGATCCATCACACCGTTGCGGAATACAGCCTCCCAAGTATCGGCGAAGGACCAGAAAGTCGCGGGCACGTGCGCGCGGATCGCCTGGCTCTCGGGTCGCGGCGTGCCCTCACGGCGGCACCGATCCAGTTCCGCCAACATCTTTTGATCGGTGATTGTCGCCGGATCGACGTAGCTGATCCGTTGCTCGGCCATGTTGCCTCCTTGTGCTTATCAGGCACTACCCGGCATTGTGCGGTGTTAGGGGCCATGAGGCAACGCCCCGCTCGATCACGCACAGGCAAATGAAAACGCCCGGACCAGAGGTCCGGGCGTCAGCATCGACTGGCTTATTTCTTGGCTTGTCGGCGATCAGCGATCGAGGAAGCCGGCCAAGCGGCGATCCGGGCCGCGCTGGCTGAGTTTCTTCAGCGCCTTCGCCTCGATCTGGCGGATACGCTCGCGCGTCACCTGGTACTTCTTGCCCACTTCTTCGAGCGTGTGCTCGGTCGCCTGGCCCACGCCGAAACGCAGACGCAGCACATCGGCCTCGCGCGGCGTGAGACGGGCAAGCGCCTCTTCGGTCGCCTCGCGCAACTCGGCCGCAGCCGCCGCTTCGAGCGGCACCACCGCCTGCTGATCCTCGAGGAAATCGCCGATCGTTGCGTCGCCATCCTCGCCGACCGGCTGATCCATGCTGACCGGATCGCGCACGAGCTCAAGCACGGTCCGGAGCTTCGCCACCGGCGTGCCGAGACGCTCGGCGAGCTCGGGCTCGGTCGGCTCACGGCGCAACTCGCCGGCAAGACGACGCTGCGCGCGCAGCACGCGGCGGACTTCATCGGCCAGATGCGCCGGGATGCGGATCAGATGACCCTGATCGACGAGCGCCCGCGAGCACGCCTGGCGAATCCACCAGGTCGCGTAGGTCGAGAATTTATAGCCGCGGCGCCAGTCGAATTTCTCGACCGCACGCATCAGACCGATATTGCCTTCCTGCACCAAATCCATCAGCGGCAGGCCGCGATTGACATGGCGGCGTGCGATCCAGGTGACCAGCCGTAGATTGGCGGCGATCATCTGCTCCTTCGCTCGTTCAGCGTCACGAGCGCCGCGCTGCAGATCATTGGCGCCGCCCCGGAATTGATCGAGCCGCTGGCCCGACTGCTTGGTGATTGCCTCGATCTCGTCGGCGAGAATCCTCGCCTGCTCGCCATGACGGGTGACGAAGGCACGCCACGCCGTGACACGGCGGCGACGCGCCGATTCAAGCCACAGCTTCGCGCCCTTCGCCTCGCGATAAGTATTGATGAAATCGGCGCGGGCAATTCCCGATTGATCGGCGAGCCGCGCCAGCGTGCCCTCAAACTCGAGCAGCTTGCGACTCATCTCTTTGACTTTATGCGCGAGCTTGTCGATTTCGGCCGGCTGCAGCACGATATTGCTCAGCGCCTTGGACAGCGCCTGCGGCCGGCCCTTGCCGGCATTGATCGCGCGGGTGAAAGCCGCCTTCACATCGGGTGTCAGCTCGGCCTCGATCTGCGCGACCACCGAGGACGAGCCGCTCTCATCGATCGGCGTTTCGACATCGCCGCGCAGACGGCGCCGCGTCGCAGCCAGATCGACCACGTCGCGCAACAAAATGGTGTTCTTGCCCAGGCCCTCGCGCCATTCCTTAATCGACCGGCGCAGCAACTCGCTGCGGCACAGGGCGGCCAGCATCGCCTCGCGCCCGGCTTCGATCCGCTGCGCGAGCTCGACTTCCTGCTCGCGTGTCAGCAGTTCCGCGACCGAAATTTCGCGCAGATAATGCTGCATCGCATCACCGGACGTCGCATCGGTCGCGACGTTGCCGGCACGCGGCAGCTCTTCAACGGCAACAGTGGCTTCCTCCGGATTTCCCTCTGCCGCTTCAGCCGTTTGAGTCGGCTGTTCCACGGCTTCGGCGCCGGCGAAATTGGCCCGCATGATCATTTAACTCACAAATTAGCGACGTGATGGCAGGACCGGCCTGAATGGCCGACCGCGCGCATCTTGGCACAATATTGGGGCCAATCGCACGCGTTTTAAGTGGTCAAGTGACAGACAAATTAAATCGCTTGTATATCAATCTCTTAGACTCGATTTTAGCGCTCGCCACGCAGTCAGGAAACGCTGGGTTGCGGAAAGCGCAAGGCGGGCACGCTCGGCCGGCGACGCCCCTTGATCTGGCCGCCACGGGCGTCTCGACATCGATCACGATGCCCTCAGGCAACGCATCCATCAGCGCGACGAAGCGGCAGAGCCCCCTCGCCCGGATAAAGCCGGGCACCGAGCGATTCCTGGCGCAAGGTCAGACCCGGCGGAAGTTCGGCCGGGGCATCGCAAAGCTGGAGATAGGCGATATGCTCGCGGGGCAGCGCCGCAACCTCGGCCGGCGTGCCGCCCGCGCGGGCAAGATGAAGAGCATCGATCAGAAGCCCAAGATTGCGCGCTCGAGTTGCCACGACCATGCGATGCGCCTTAGCCAAGGAATTGACGGCCGTGTAGGGCATCAATTCGAGCGCCAGCTGCAGGCGATGCGATCCGGCCGCCTCGGCCAGCCGGGCCAGATTGGCGGTCATCCGCACTTCGTCGGGATCATTCCCCACCACCAGGAAATAGGTCGCCCCCAGCCGGGCAGCGACTTCCAGGGCCGGCAGGGCGGCATCCAGACCGAATTCCGGCACCAGCCAGATGCCGGTCGCGCCGAAGAGGGTGACCCCGGTATCGGCCAGGGCTGCCGCGATCGCTGCAATCATCGGCCGGTTGCCGATCACCGGTGCCACCGGCGCCGCGCCCGGCGCGCCCAGCACGCGCAGATCGGTCAAGGCGAAGCCTCCCTCATGCGGCCGCCTCAATCAGCGCCGGTGGGTCAAGCTCGTTGATCGTCACCGGTGCGAGGGAAAGCCGATCCATGCGATCATCCCGTCAATCACAACGACCCTGCATTTCCGCCTAGTGTGGCGGATTTGACGTCCCTAGCCGTTCGCAGCAGGCCAGTTTAGGAACGTTAAATCTAAAAGCCATACTAAAATCAGTATATTGGCCGGTGCCCTTTTCGATTCCGACGTTCGTACACCCGTGTGCTGCGAAATGAGACGAACGTCGGAATCTGGGCACTAGCGCGGGAGGATGAGTCAATCATGAAACACAGCAGCGAGCGCTTCCTCACCACTCATACCGGCAGCCTGCCGCGACCCGCCGATCTCGTCCGCATGATGTTCGCCAAGGAAGAAGGCGTGCCGGTCGAGCGGGACGCGTTGCAATCGCGCATCGCCGCCGCGGTCGATGAGATCGTCGGCAAACAGGTCGCTGCCGGGGTCGATATCGTCAATGACGGCGAGATGAGCAAGCCGTCCTATGCGACCTACGTCAAGGACCGGCTCGCCGGTTTCGGCGGCACCAGCAACAGCTTCGTCTATCAGGATCTGGTCGATTTCCCCGAGCTGGCACGGCGCGTCTTCGGCGATCCCGGCCGCGCCCGTCGCAAAACGCCGGCCTGCAACGGGCCGATCACCGTTGCCGACCGCGGAGCGGTCGCAACCGACATCGCCAATCTGAAAAACGCCCTGCAAAAAGCGCCTGCGTCAGAGGGATTTCTGAGCGCTGCCTCGCCCGGCCTCATCTCGCTGTTCTTCCGTAACGATCACTATCCGAGCACCGAGACTTATCTCGAAGCGATCGCCGAGGCGATGCGGCCCGAATACGAGGCGATCGTCGAAGCCGGGCTGATCCTGCAGCTCGATTGCCCCGATCTCGCCATGGGGCGGCACATCCAGCATGCCGATCTCAGCCTCGATGATTTCCGCAAGGCGGCGCAGCTTCATATCGAGGCGCTGAACCATGCCGTCGCGCGCATCCCGCCGATCGCATGCGCATGCATCTTTGCTGGGGCAATTACGAAGGCCCGCATCATTGCGACGTGCCGATCGAGGCGATCATCGATCTCGTCTTCCTGGCGCGACCGAGCGGCATCTCCTTCGAGGCGGCCAATCCGCGCCACGCGCATGAATGGCGGGTGTTCGAGCGCGTGAAGCTGCCGGAGGGCAAGCTGCTCATCCCCGGCGTGCTCGAATCCAAATCCAACTTCATCGAGCATCCCGAACTCGTCGCGCAACGCATCGCCAATTACGCGCGTCTCGTCGGCCGCGAGAACGTCATCGCCGGGACCGACTGCGGCTACGGCACATGGGTCGGTCAGGCTGCGGTCGATCCCGACGTGGTCTGGGCGAAGCTCGCGGCAATGGCGGAGGGCGCGCGGCTCGCCAGCCGCGAATTCTGGCGCTAATTCGCTTCTTACGCCACGGATATATCTACTTTTTGTCGAATTTTCGTCATTTCAATTAATGCGCCTTTAAGGATGGCCCGCTCATTATCCACGCCAGGATCGGAGAGGATTGGGGCAAGAAAATGGGGCCATTAGCGCGGTGCGCCCGATTTCTCGGCTCGCGGTCGGGGCAGTGGTTCATCCTCTATCTGTGCTTCTGTCAGCTGCTCGCGGCCGGCGTTGGCTATGGCTTCTATGTTTCGAATCTGAGTTGGTTCAACGAGCATAAGAGCGAAGAGAAGATCACGGCGTTGCACGCTCGTTGACGCCTTCGTCAACACCTATGCGGCGCTGCGCACTCAGCTTTCGGCGAGCAGCGCACCGGTACCGGCGACGTTCCGCGCCGACGTCCATTCGCCGCCTTCAACCAAGCGCTGGCGACGACAGCATCTTCAATCTGCAATGGGTCGGCTTTCCCGGACCGCGAGATCAAGACGGCGCCGCTCGATGCCGCGATGGCGGCAACGATCCGCTCCTTTGCCGCAACGACCAGCGCCGAAACCGGTCTCGGAAGTGCTGACGATCAAGGGCGAGCCGGTCTTCCGCACCGTCTACCCCTCGCATCGCCAATCAGCAGAGCTGCGTCGATTGCCACAACCAGCTTCAAGCCGGTAAGGCGACCTGGCATCTCAACGACGTGATGGGCGCATTCGTCAATCGACGTGCCGATGAGCCGCATTTCTGCGCAGCAATTTGCTCGAGGCCATTGGTCTCGGCGCCGCGGTCTTCCTGATCATGGCGACGGCGGGGCTGATCTTCGCGCTTTATCATCATCGCAATAGCAGGGAGACCGAGGCCGACTCAGCAATCGCTTGCCGAGAGCGAGACGCGCTTCCGGGATTTCGCCGAGGCGACATCGGATTGGTTCTGGGAGCAGGACGAGAATTTGCGTTTCGTCCGCTTCTCGGGCGGTGGCCGCTCCGAGCGAGATCACCAGCAACCGGATATCGGCAAGACACGGCACGAGACGGTCAAAGCCGGCGTCACCCCCGAGCAATGGGCGCAGCATGACGCCGATCTGGCGGCGCGCCGGCCGTTCCACAATTTCCGTTTCGAGCGCACGCTGGCCGATGGCCGCGCTCATCCATGTCGCCATCAGCGGCAAGCCGGTCTTCGACGCCAAGGGCCAGTTCCGCGGCTATCGCGGCTCCGGCCGCGACGTCACGACAGAAGTCGCTGTGGAGGTCGAGCTGGCTCGCCGCGTCGAGGAACGCACAGCGGAGCTCAAAACCGCGCAGGGCGAGTTGGTGCGCAAAGAGCGCCTCTCGGCACTCGGCCAGCTCACCGCGACCATGGCGCATGAGCTGCGCAATCCGCTGAGCGCGATCCGCAACACGCTGTTTGCGGTGAAAGAGACCGCCGCGAGCAAAGGTGTCGATCTCGAGCGGCCGATTACGCGCGTCGAGCGCAGCGTCACGCGCTGCGACCGGATCATCAACGATCTGCTCGACTACACACGCGTCAAGGAACTGCGCGTCGCCGAGATCGCATCCGATCCTTGGATCGAGGAAGTGCTGAGCGAGCAACATCTGCCCGCCGGCATCGAACTGGAACGCCATCTCACCGCGGATTGCATGATCGCGATCGATCCCGAGCGCATGCGCCGCGTGCTGATCAACCTCATCGACAACGCCGCGCAAGCGATGCCCGAAGACGCGCGAGAACGCAAGATCACCGTCACAACGGCGTCGGCCGATGATCACTTCGAGCTCGTGGTTGCCGACAGCGGCGGCGGCATCCCGCACGATATTCTGCCAAAGGTGTTCGAACCGCTGTTCAGCACCAAGAGCTTCGGCACCGGCCTCGGCTTGCCGATGGTGAAGCAGATCGTCGAGCAGCATAGCGGCACGATCACGATTGCCAGCGAAGTTGGCAAAGGTACGAGGGTCACGGTGCGGCTGAAGCAGCTTGCACTGAACAACAAGGGGATTGCAGCATGACCGCACGGGTTCTGGTCATCGATGACGACCGCGATCACGCAGAAAGCATTGCCGACATCCTGTCGATGCGCGGACATAACGTCGAAGCCGCGTTTTCCGGCGAGCAGGGCGTCGAAATCTTCCGCAAGCAGGATTTCGACATCGTCTTCATGGACGTGAAGCTGCCGGGCATGAACGGCGTCGAGACCTTCTTCGAGTTCAAGAAGATCCGTCCCGACGCACGCGTCATGATGATGACGGGCTTCAGCCTCGAGCAGTTGATCACCCAAGCACTCGAAAACGGCGCGTTGGGCGTGTTGCGCAAGCCTTTCGCCATCCAAGACCTGCTGCATGTCCTGGATCAGATCAAGCCGCGCGGCATGGTGCTGGTGGCGGATGACGATCCGGATTTCTCGGCCAGCCTCGAGCCCATCCTCACGCAGCACGGCTATCGCGTGGTGATCGCCTCGACCGGCGAGGAGGCGCTGGCGAAAGCTTCGGAAGACGGGCGTCGATTGCCTCGTGCTCGATCTTTCCATGCCGTTGCTCACCGGCATCGATGTCTATCGCAAGCTCAAAGCGGCAGGGAAAGAGCTGCCGACGATCTTCGTCACTGGCATGCCGGGCGAACGCGTCAATGCCGTATCGGAGCTGCATCCCGACGACGGCGTGCTTTTGAAACCCTTCGATCCGAGCGACCTGCTGCGCGCGATAGCGAGCGCGACGGCGCCTGTCGCCGGCAAGAACGCCGCCTAAGCACGCGATGGCCCTCCAGGAAGCAAAACGCTGCGACGCGGCAACTCCTGATCGTCGATGACGACCAGGAGTTCGCCGAGTCGATTGCCGACATCCTGGTTCCCGCCGGCTACGAACCGATTATCGCCGACCGGCCGGAGACGGCCGCGATCGCGCTGAAACGCTACAACCCGCCGATCGCGATCATCGACGTGCGCCTCGGCGGCTTGTCCGGCGTCGAGCTTCTGGCGAAGCTCAAAGCCGAGCGGCCCGATCTGATCGGCATCATGATGACCGCGCATGCGGACACGCAGACCGCGATCAGCGCGCTGCGTCGCGGCGCCTACGATTATTTCGACAAGAGCTGCGATCCCGACGAGCTGCGCGCCGTGCTCGATCGCGCGTTCGAGCGCTACAATCTCGAAGTCGAGCGCCGCACCGCCTATGAAACGCTGCGCGTCGCCAAGGAAAGCGCCGAAGCCGCGAACCGTGCCAAGTCGGAATTCCTCGCCAATATCAGCCACGAGTTGCGCACACCGCTCAACGCCATCATCGGCTTCTCCGAGCTGATGATCAGCGGCGCGCATGGCACGATGAACAACCCGACCTATGAAGCCTATGTCCACGACATCTTCGATGCCGGCACGGACCTCCTGAAGATCATCAACGAGATCCTCGACCTCTCGAAAGCGGAAGCCGGCCGACTCGATCTGCTCGAAGAGACCGTCGATGTCGCAAGCGTCGTGCGCACTGTGGTGCGGCTGGTCAGCCCCAAGGCCGATGATGCCGGCCTGTCGCTCGAGACGCACATGCCCGATGTGCCGCCGCTGCTTTTCTGCGACCGGCTGAAACTCAAGCAGATCCTGCTCAATCTCCTGTCGAATGCGGTGAAGTTCACGCCGGTTGGCGGGACGATATCGGCGACGGTCGAGGTCGATCCGAAGCGCGGCTTCATCATCGAGGTGAGGGATAGCGGCATCGGTATAGCTGAAGCCGACCTGCCGCGCGTGCTGCAACCGTTCGTGCAAGTCGACAGCGCCCTGAGCCGCGCCCATAACGGCACCGGTCTCGGCCTGCCGCTGGTCGTTGTCATGACCGAACTACATGGCGGCAAGCTCGAGATCGAAAGCGAAGTCGGAAAGGGCACGACGGTGCGCGCCTGCTTCCCTGCCGCGCGCATCGTCGGCATCGCCGACATCGTCCCGGCGGCGTTGTCCATCGATCCGCCGCCCCCGGCTCTCAGCGAGCCGATGCGCCAACACGCCTAGCAGTCTCGCTCCGCTCAATCGAGCGGCTCGACCTTCACCACCGCTGCATCGTGGTTGCTGCCGGCCCAGAAGGTGACCGGATTTGTCCGCTCGTCGACGAAGACGCGGCGAATATTGGTGTCGCGCGGCATCGGATATTCGATGGCCGTGCCGCTCTTCGGATCGAGACGCACGATCCGGTCGGTCGTCATGCCGCCGGTCCAGAGCTCGCCGTTCTTGTCGATGGTCACGTCGTAAGGCGCCGTCCATGCCGTCGGCATTTCCCATTCCTGGAACGCGCCGGTTTTGGTGTCGAGCATCGCGACGCGGTTGGCGCCGTATTCCGCGAACCAGAACTGGTCGTGCGCGTCCATCTGGCCGCGCCGCGGCCGCGAATTGTCGGTCGGCGTCGTATAGAATGAAGCCTTGCCGGTCTGCGCATCGATGCGACCGATCCACCGCCCAACGAAATCGGTGAAGAAGAGATTGTCATGCGAGTCCGAGGCGAGGCCGTAGATCGCATGCGGGCGATGGACGAGCGGTGAATCCGCCGGCAGATCCTTGTACGGCGTGAAATGTTCGTACTGACCGGTCTTCAAGTCGAGCCGGTAGATGTCGCCATGGCCGACATTGTTGGTCCAGACCTTGCCTGAAACATTGGATTTGGTCGTGACCATGTTGATCTGAGCGACATCGTCATTGACGTCCTTGGGTAGCGGCCAGAATTTGAACGTCGCGGTCTTGTGATCGAATTTCGCGAGCGCACCCTGGAACATCGCGCCGAGCCAGAAATTCCCTTCGTGATCGCGCTCGAGATCGAGCATGCCGACGGGATAACCCGGCTTCAGCGTCTTCACCGGATATTCGGTGACTTTGCCGGTCTTGGGATCGACACTGCCGAACTGCATCTCGCCGAAATCCGAGTACCAGACGCGGCCGGCGGTATCGAGCACCACGTCATGCGGCTCGACTGTCGGCCGCGGCAACCCGTATTCGGTAATCACGACATGCGTGCCGCGACCCGTGACGCGCGGCAGCGTCTTCAGTTGATATTGCCATTGCGGCGTCGCGCTGAGATTGACGGTGGCGAGATATTCCGCCTGGCGTCGGACCACATCGGGATTGGGCGTGTTCTCAGGCGCGCCGACACGCTTCTGCGGCTTGATCGGCTGGCTGACTTGAGCGTAATGGTTCATCCGGTCGATCGTTTGAACCCACTCATCCGCGGTATGGGTCGAGCGCGCGACCCGTTCCAGCGTGTGGCAACCGACGCAGTTGATGAGTGCGCTCTTCTGCTGCTCGGTGCCCGGAAAGCTCAGGATCCATTCGGCATTGGTGAGTTGAGCGGCAAGATCGTGCGCCGGCTTCAGCTTCAGATTGGCGACCGCGTCTTTGGCGCCGGCTTGCGCCGCGCCGTCGCCATCGAGCTCGTAGCCGGCGGCGCGGATCGAGAGGAAATAGCGCCCCGGGGCGAGCTTGCCGGCCGGAAAGCTGTAACGGCCGTCGGCCTGGGTGATGACGGAGACCGTGACGTTGGAGCCGGGGTGGCCGGCGGTAACGACCACGCCGGCTTGCGCCTTGCCGTCAGGCGCCGTCACGACGCCGGTGAGCGCGGCGGCTTGCGGCTTGGCGGCCATATCGGTCGCCGGTGCGGACCGCGCGCCCAAGGCCAGCGGCAGAAGGGCAATAAGCAGGACAGAAACGCGGCGCCCGATGCGCATGATGTTTCACCCCCCTTGGTAAATTGCGGATCGAGCGTCCGCCGATCGGGGAAAGCCTAGGCCCGGGCTTCAGCGCCCGCAACCGTTGCCGCGGCTAACCGCCTTCACGTGCCCCTTGTGTCTTTCACTCGTCACAATCTTTGGCTAAACCCGGCCTCGCCGTCACGCTGCTAAATTGGTGCGTCACGGCTCTCAAGAAGCCGGTCTCATCTCGGGGTAGCGTGCGACGATGCAACAACGCTGGGGCTTGCCGATCGTCGCTTGGCCGTCGCGTCTCCGGCCGAGCTATTGGGATGGCATCGCGTTGCCGCTGGTGCTGGGCGCAATCGTCCTGATCGCCTGGGCGAGCCGGCAGATGAGCGTGCCCTACCATCCCGGCGAAGCGCTGCCGATCTCGCTCGATCCGCGCGATCTGCCGGAATACGGGCTGCGCACCGTGCTGCGCATGGTCGCGGCGTTGATCGCCTCGCTGGTCTTCAGCCTCGCCTATGCGGCGATCGCGGCCAAGAGCAAGCGCGCCGAAAAGCTCCTGGTCCCGATCCTCGACGTGCTGCAATCGGTGCCGATCCTCGGATTCCTCTCGATCATCGTCACCGGCTTCATCAGCGCTCTTTCCGGGCAGCTCCTCGGCTACGAATGCGCGGCGATCTTCGCGATCTTCACGTCGCAGGCCTGGAACATGACGTTCAGCCTGTATCAATCCTTCATCGCCGTGCCGCACGATCTGCGCGAAGCCGCGCGCATGTATCACCTGACACCATGGCAGAGCTTCTGGCAGCTCGAAGTGCCCTTCGCGATGCCGCAGCTCATCTGGAACATGATGATGTCGGTGTCGGGCGGCTGGTTCTTCGTCGTCGCTTCGGAAGCGATGAGCGTCACGGCACCACCGTCACTGCTGCCAGGCATCGGCTCCTACATCTCGGTCGCGATCGATCAGCGCGATCTTGGCGCCGTGCTCTACGCCATCCTGGCGATGCTCGTGCTGATCCTGCTCTACGACCAGCTCTTGTTCCGGCCGCTGCTCGCCTGGGCGCAGCGCTTCAAATTCGAGGAGCTCGGCGAGGACGAGATCGAGCCGCCCTGGTTCCTCATCATGATGCAGCGCGCGCAGGTCGTGCGGCTGCTGACCCGCAGCGTCGATGCCGGCGCCTCACTGCTGAGCCGCGTCACCCGCCACTTGCCGCGCCCGACCACGCGGCGGCAATCGGCGCCGCGGCATTCGGCGCTTGCTCGACATGCTGTGGAACGGTTTCCTGCTGCTGGTCGCGCTGTTCGCGCTTTATGAGATCGCGCTCTTCGTCCGTGCCGAAGTGACGCTGAGCGAGGTGGTGCATGTCGTCTTCCTCGGCTTCCTCACGCTGATCCGCGTGATGGTGCTGATCGTGCTCGCCTCGATCGTCTGGGTGCCGATCGGCGTCTGGATCGGGCTCAGGCCGCGCGTCGCGCATCGCGTCCAGCCGATCATCCAATTCCTCGCCGCCTTCCCGGCCAATCTGTTCTTTCCGATCGTCGTGTCGGCGATCGTCGTCCTGAAGCTCAATCCCGAGATCTGGCTGTCGCCGCTGATGATCCTCGGCACGCAGTGGTACATCCTCTTCAACGTCATCGGCGGCACCCTGGCGCTGCCGACCGATTACCAATATGTCGCCGGCAATTTCGGCGTGCGGAACTGGCTGTGGTGGCGGCGGCTGATCCTGCCGGCGATCTTCCCGGCCTATGTCACCGGCGCGGTCACCGCCTCGGGCGGCTCGTGGAACGCGTCGATCGTCGCCGAGATCGCGAAATGGGGCGACACCACGCTGCAGGCGACCGGCATCGGCGCCTATATCGCCGACATGACGGCGAAAGGCGACTTCCCTCGCATCGCCCTCGGGCATTACGGTGCTGAGCCTCTATGTTTTGCTGATCAACCGCCTGCTGTGGCGACGGCTTTATCATCTCGCCGAAGAGCGCCTGCGTCTCGACTGATACGAGCTGGACTGACACATGGACACAATCGCAACCACGGTCGACACCAACCTCATCTCGGCCAGCGGCATCTGCAAGACCTATCAGCAGCCCGGATCATGCCGGGCGGCTGGTGCTCGACCATATCGACTTCGCGCTGAAGGAAGGCGAGATCGTCGCCATTCTCGGCAAATCGGGCTCGGGCAAATCGACCTTCCTGCGCGTCGTCGCCGGCCTGACCCAGCCGAGCGACGGCACGATCAGCTATCGCGGCCAGCCGGTCTATGGCCCGGCGCAGGGCATCGCGATGGTGTTCCAGAGCTTCGCGCTCTTCCCCTGGCTCACCGTGCTCGGCAATGTCGAGCTCGGCCTCGAGGCGCAAGGCGTGCCGCGCGACGAGCGGCGCCAGCGCGCCATCGCGGCCATCGATCTGATCGGCCTCGACGGTTTCGAATCCGCCTATCCAAAGGAGCTATCGGGCGGCATGCGCCAGCGCGTCGGCTTCGCCCGCGCGCTGGTCGTCAATCCCGATGTGCTGCTGCTCGACGAGCCGTTCTCGGCGCTCGACGTGCTGACCGCCGAGACGCTGCGCGGCGACATCATGGATCTGTGGACTCGACCGCCGGGTGCCGACCAAGGGCATCCTCTTCGTCTCGCACAACATCGAGGAAGCGGTCGAGATCGCCGACCGCATCATCATTTTCGGCAGCGACCCCGGCTGCATCCGCGCCGAGATTCCGGTGCCGCTGCCGCGGCCCGCGCGACTGGGCGGCGCCGGCCTTCCGCCGCATCGTCGACGAGGTCTATACGCTGCTCACCACCGTGCCGGGCCGCGAAGGCGGACGCCGCGGCGGGCGCGCCGACACGCTGAGCATGCAGTACCGCCTGCCGGATGCCTCGATTCAGCAGCTCGTCGGCCTGCTCGATCTGCTGGTCGCCGAGCCCTTCAACGGCCGCGCCGACCTGCCGCATCTCGCCGAGAGCGAGCACATCACCACCGACGATCTGGTCGTGATGCTCGAAGCGCTGCAGCTCATGGGCTTCGCCCAGGTCGGCGGCGGCGATATCGACGTGACGCCGGTCGGCCGTGCTTTCGCCGAAGCCGATCTGCAGAGCCGCAAGCAGATCTTCGCCGATTCGCTGATGCGCAATATCGGCTTCATCGCCCATATCCGCCGCGTGCTCGACGAGCGCCCCGGCCATGCGGCGCCCGAAGCGACGTTTCCTCGGCGAGCTCGAAGATCATCTGAGCGAGGAAGAAGCGCAGCGCGTGCTCGAGACCGTGATCAATTGGGGCCGCTATGCCGAGCTCTTCGCCTATGATTACGATCGCGGCGTGCTGAGCCTCGAAAACCCGCAGTAACAATGCTGAACCCGCATGGGCGCGCGTTCCGGGTGTTGCTCGGCGCGCAATCGATGGTGTCGTCGCTTGCCGTCGATATGAGTTTGCCGGCGCTGCCGGCAATCGCGGCCGACTTTGAGACCAGCCGCAGCACGCGCGCAGCTCACGATCGGCTTCTACCTGCTCGGCTATGCCTCGGGACAACTCTTCTACGGACCGCTTTCCGATCGCTTCGGCCGCCGGCCGATGCTGCTGATCGGCATGACGGTCTACACGCTGAGCGGCTTTCTCTGCGCGCTGGCGCCGACAATCGACACGATGATCGCGCTACGCCTGCTGCAAGGCTTCGGCGGCGCGGTCGGCGTGGTGGTGACGCGGGCGGCGGCGCGCGACTATTTCGACGGCCGCGAATTGGCGCAGACGCTGTCCTCGATCACCGCGGTACAGGCCTTCGGCCCGCTGGTCGCGCCGGTGATCGGCGGCGTGCTGGCGACGCATTTCGATTGGTAGATGATCTTTCTGGTGCAGGGCGGCTTTGCCGGCGCGATGCTGGTCGCGACCTGGGATCGGCTTTGCCGAATCGCTGCAGCAGCGTGATCTGCATGCGATCCGACCTGGCACGCTTGCTGGCGAATTACTGGACCTTCTTTACGCAATCCGCGCTGCATCGGCTTCGCGCTGGTCAGCGCCTGCGTCTTCGGCGGGTTGTTCATTGTGCTCTCGGCCTCGCCCTTCGTGCTGATCGAGGTCTATGGCCTGTCGAGCCAGGCCTATGGCTTCTTCTTCGGCGCCTCGGTGCTCGGCTATATGGTCGGCTCCTTCGGCAATCGCCGGCTGTTGCGCGGCGCGGTGCAGAGCGAAACCCTGCTGCGCTGCGGCCTCGTCGATCCTCATCGTCGCCGCGCTGGCGATGCTGGTCTTCGCCACGAAGATGTGGGGCGGCGTCGCCGGCATCATGGGGCCTTACGTCGTCTATTGCTTCGCGATCAGCCTCGTGCAGTCGAACGCGATCGCCGCGGCTATGGAGCCGGTGCCGCATATGGCCGGCACCGGCGCGTCGCTGATGGGGGCGATCCAGATGGCGAGCGCCGCGATCGGCGGCTTCATCGTCGATCTGTTCTTCGACGGCACCGGCACGCCGATGGGCATCGGCATGGCGAGCGCCGCAATCGGCGCGACGATCTTCTATTGGCTGATCGCGCGGCGGAATCAGACCTGGCGCTATCTAGGTCTTTGGCCGCATCGTCGGGAAGGCGATGACGTCGCGGATCGACGGGCTGTTGGTCAAGAGCATCACCAGCCGGTCGATGCCGATGCCGAGACCGCCCGCCGGCGGCATGCCGTATTCCAGCGCGAGCACGAAATCGGCGTCGAGATGCTGTGCTTCCTCGTCGCCCTTCTCGCGCTCTTTCATCTGCTGCTTGAAGCGGTCGAGCTGATCGAGCGGGTCGTTGAGCTCGGAAAAGGCGTTCGCCACTTCCCAGCCATTCACATAGGTCTCGAACCGCTCGGTCAGGCGCGGATCGTTGCGATCGGCCTTGGCAAGCGGCGAGATTTCGCGCGGGAAGCCGGTGACATGCGTCGGCTGGATCAGCGTGTCCTCGACCTTCGCCGCGAAGGCCGCTTCGAGCGCGCGGCCCCAGCCGGCGCTCGACGGGCAATCCGCGCCGAGACGCCGCGCCGCATCGCGCGCCGCCGCATCGTCGCTGAGGGCGAGGAAATCGACGCCGGTCGCTTGCTGCACCAGCTCGGCCATGGTCTTGCGCGGCCAGGGCGGCGTGAGATCGATCACCTTGTCGCCGAATTGCGCCTTGGTGCCGCCGAGCACTTCCTTCGCCGCCTCGCTGATCAGCAGCTCGGCGACATTCATCATCTCGATGTAATCGACGTAGGCCTGATAGAGCTCGAGCGAGGTGAATTCGGGATTGTGCCGCGGCGAGATGCCTTCGTTGCGGAAGTTGCGGTTGATCTCGAACAGCTTGTCCGACAGCCCGCCGACCAGCAGCCGCTTCAGATGCAGCTCCGGCGCGATGCGCAGATAGAGCTCGAGATCGAGCGCGTTGTGATGCGTGTTGAAGGGCTTGGCCGAGGCGCCGCCGGGGATCGTGTGCAGCATCGGCGTCTCGACTTCGAGGAAGCCGCGCTCGATCAGGATGCGGCGGATGCACGGCGACGATGCGGCTGCGGCGGCGCAGCGTCTCGCGGCTTTCCTCGTTCATGATGAGGTCGAGATAGCGCTGGCGATAGCGCAGCTCGATATCGGCGAGGCCGTGGAATTTCTCGGGCAGCGGCAGCAGCGCCTTGGCCAGCACCGTGACCTTGGTGCTGTTGATCGTCAGCTCGCCGCGCGGCGTGCGGCGGACGATGCCGTCGACGCCGATGAGATCGCCGAGATCGAGCAGCTTCACCGCCGCGAGCTGCTCGGGCGCGAGATGATCCTTGTGGCTGAAGATCTGGATCTTGCCGCTGGCATCGTGGAGATCGATGAACATGCCGCTGTTGCGGATGGCGCGGATACGCCCCGCGACGGCGACGCTGGTCCTGGGTCTCGGCGCCGGTCGCGAGCCCGGCATAGCGCGTCTCGAGCTCTTTCGCCGTCGCGGTGACGGTGAAGCCATAGGGGTAAGGGTCGATGCCCATCGCGCGCAGCGCTTTGAGCTTCTCGATCCGCGCGAGGCGGAACGGGTTTTCTTCGTCTCGTTCGTCAGCCATAAAACCGCCTTGCTGGAACCTATGTCGTCATCCCCGCGAAAGCGGGGTCCAGGTCGACATCGCGCTCCATCCCTGGATTCTCGCTTTCGCGGGAATGACGGTTGAGAAAACCATCGAATCGATGTCGCTCTCGTCGCTTTTACCAGCCTACGACGCCGCGCGGAAGGCGGCGATGTCGCGCTGCTGGTCGTGGAATGCCGCCAGCGTGCCGCGATGGCCGACGCTGACGATGGTCGGGTGCCAGGCCGCGTCGCGCAGCATTTGATAGAAACGCGCCTCGCTGGCCTCGTCGAGCGCCGAGGTCGCCTCGTCGAGGAAGAGCAGATCGGGCTGCGCCAGCAGCACCCGGGCGAAGGCGAGGCGCTGCTGCTCGCCGAGCGATAGGCGCTGCGCCCAGTTGATCGTCCTCGTCGAGCCGCGGGACGAAGGCTTCGAGCCCGACCGCCGTCATCGCCTCGGCGAGGCGGCTGTCGGGCAGATCGGTCGTCGCCTGCGGATAGATCAGCGCCTCGCGCAGCGTGCCGAGCGGCAGATAGGGCTTTTGCGGCAGGAAGAGCAGCTTGCCGGCGGCCAGGCGGATCGCGCCTTTGCCATAGGGCCAGATGCCGGCGATGGCGCGCAGCAGCGTGCTCTTGCCGCTGCCGGTCGGGCCGGTGATCAGCACCGCCTCGCCCGGCTTGGCGGCGAGGTCGACGCTGATGCAGCAGCGGCGCACCATCCGGCAGCGCGAGATCGAGGCCGGAGCACGGCGACGCCCTGGCCCTCGCGCTCGACATCGATCGGCTGCTTGCCGCGCGCCTCGGCCGCGATCGCGCGCACGCGATCGTCGAAGCCAACGAGGCGCTGCACCACCGCGCGCCAGGCGGCGATGCCGGTGTCATTCGCGCCGGTGCCGGAAGTGTAGGAATTGATCACGAAGGAGAGCGAGCTCTGCACCTGCCCGAAACGCATCGGCGATCTGCATCAAGCCGCCGAGCTGGATCGCGCCCGAGAAGAAGCGCGGCGCCGAGACGAGATAAGGGAAGATGATCGCGAACTGACCGTAGAAATAGGTCCACCAGCCGAGCACCTTGATGCGGCGCATGATCGCCCAGAAATTATCGACGACATGAGTGAAGCGGCCGTAGAAGATCGTGTGCTCGCGCGCCTCGCCGCCATAGAGCGCGACGCTTTCGGCATTCTCGCGCAGCCGCACCAGGCTGAAGCGGAAATCGGCTTCGTAACGTTGCTGCGCGAAATTGAGCGCGACCAGCGGCCGGCCGATCTTGATCGTGCCGTAGGTGCCGACGATCGCATAGAGAATGGCGAACCAGACCATATAGGCCGGGATGGTGATCGACATGCTGCCGAGCGGAATCGTGATCGGCCCCGACAATTCCCAGAGGATGCCGACGAAGGAGAACAGCGTCACCACCGAGTTGAGCAGGCCGAGCGTCAGGCTGAGGCTGGTATCGGTGAAGCGATTGAGGTCTTCGGCGATACGCTGATCGGGATTGTCGGTCGCGCTGCCGGTGAGCTGCAGCCGGTAATAGGCTTTGCCCTCGAGCCAGTCATGCAGATATTGCCGCGTCAGCCAGCGCCGCCAGCGGATCTGCAGCATCTGCTGCAGATAGGTCGAGTAAACGCCGGTCGCGATAAACAGCACGGCGAGGATCGCGAAGACGCCGAGCTGCTTGAAGAAGCTCGCCTCGTCCATGTTCTGAAAAGTATTGAAGAAATCGTTGCGCCAGAAATTGAAGCGCACATTGAGGAAAACCGAGAAGAGATTGAGCGCGACCACCGCGGCGAGCAGGCCCCAGGCCCATTTCTTGTCGTCGGAGACGAAGTAGGGCTTGGCGAGCCGCCAGGCATCGCGCAAAAAATCGAGCCGGTGTGGATTCTTATCGCTCGCCATCCTTGCTCCTGATCGCCGATTGCCGGAAAGTCATGCCATGCTGGAAGCCCGCGACACCGCCCAAGCGATCTGCCGCGGCGTGACCCGCGCGCTGACGCAGCGCGGCTTCGCGACGCTGGCCGAAGTGTCCTCTCGCCGATGGCACGACGCGCGGATGTCCTGGCGCTCGGGCGCGACGGCACGCTGGTGATCGTCGAGGTCAAATCGTCGGTAGCTGATTTCCGTTCCGACCGCAAATGGCCGGAATATCGCCAATGGTGCGACCGGCTTTATTTCGCCGTCGCCGAAGGCTTCCCGCTGGAGCTGATCCCCGAGGAATGCGGGCTGATGCTGGCCGATGGTTTCGGCGCCGCGATCTTGCGCGAGGCACCATCACAAAAGCTCGATGCGGCGCGGCGACGCGCCTTGCATCTGCGCTTTGCGCGCACAGCCGGCGCACGACTGCTCCGGCTGACCGATCCCGGCGCCGGCGATCCTGAAACTTTTATCTGAGGCTAAGGACTATCGAGCCGCGCGCGCGATCGTCGCGGTGGTCGAGAAGCCGGGCACGATCGGCGCCAGCATCACGCGCCCGCCATAGCTTTTGACGATGTCGGCGCCGACGACCTGGTCGAGCCGGTAATCGGCGCCTTTCACCAGCAGATCGGGCTTGAGCTGCGTGATCAGCTCCACGGGCGTGTCCTCGTCGAAGATCACGACGGCATCGACGGCGGCGAGCGAGGCGAGCACCGCGGCGCGCGCTTCCTGATTTTGCACCGGCCGGTCGGGACCCTTCAGCCGCTTCACCGAGTCGTCGCTGTTGATGCCGACGACGAGCCGGTCGCATGCCGCCCGCGCCTGGCCGAGACAGCGCGACATGGCCGGGATGGAGCAGATCGAAGCAGCCATTGGTGAAGCCGACCTTCAGCCCGTTGCGCCGCCAGCGCGCGACCTGATCGAGCGCCAGGGACAGCGGCAGCGTCTTGCGATGCTCGATCGTGTCGCGATCGAGCAAAGTCGCTTCGAGCTCGGTCGGCTCGACCACCGCCGTGCCGACTTTGCCGACGACGATGCCGGCGGCCGCATTCGCCAGCCGCGCCGCATCGGCGAGACTGGCACCGGCGCCGAGCGCCGCCGCCATCACCGACGACAACCGTGTCGCCGGCGCCCGAGACATCGAAGACTTCGCGCGCTTCGGCGGCGAGCTTCAACGGCTCGCCCTCGGGCTCGACCACGAGCATGCCGTCCTTGCCGCAAGAGACGAGCAGCGCGCCGAAACCATGCGCCGCGATCAGCGCGCGCGCCGCCTTCACGACTTCCTCGTCCGTGCCGACCGGCATCTTGCGTCGCCGCCGCGAGCTCGGGCCGGTTCGGCTTCAGCACATCGGCGCCGCGATAGATGCTGTAATCATGGCCCTTCGGATCGACGACGACGATGCTGCCCGAGGCTTTCGCCGCGGCGACGATCTCGGCAGCGGTGCCGCCGCTCAGCACGCCCTTGGCGTAGTCGGAGAGGATCGCGACTTTGTAATGCGGCAACGCATCGGCGACGATCTTCACGAGATCGACGCGCAACTCGCCGGGCAGGCGGCGACATGCTTCCTGATCGGCGCGCAGCAATTGCTGCGTGCCGGCGATATAGCGCGTCTTCAACGTGGTGGTGCGGCCGCGCTCGGCCAGCACATGCGCCTCGGCGTTGCCCAGCCCCGCCACCATGCGCGCGACTTCGCGGCCCGCCGGATCGGTGCCCGGTCACCGAAACGAAACAGGTCGAGACACCGAGCGAATGAAGATTGCGCAACACATTGCCGGCGCCGCCCAGCGTGCGCTCTTCGCGCTCGATATGGAGGACAGGCACCGGCGCTTCGGGCGAGATCCGCTCGACGCGACCATAGATGTAGTGATCGAGCATCAGATCGCCGACGCAGAGAATCTGCGTCTCTCTGAGACGTTCGACCAGCGGAATGAGGTCGGCGGGGTTCACGCGTCGTCTTTAAGTCGACGACCGTGTTCTGGCAAGTAAAACCTGAAAAGCCCGAGTGTTAACGGGCACCGCCAGCCGCCGCCCGAGGCGGCGCCAGCGTTGCGCGCGCGGCGGGCTGACTGCCGGCCGCAAGCAGCCGATCGATATGCCGGCCCTGGAATAGATGCACGCCGCTCTCGTGACCGAAGCGCACCGCGTCGGCGTTGTCGCAACGCGCGATGATCACGCGCGACTTGACCGACCCGCTCGATCGCCGCTTTCACCTCGGCCGCGCGTTCGGGACGCGCCGGATCGCCGAGATCGGGCGACCAGAATACTTTGACGAGATCGATGCCGAGCCGGTCGCGATCGATGAAGGGCAAGGTCAGCGCCGTCACGCCGTCGAGGCAGATGCGATAGCCGCGCTCGCGCACGTAGTCGCGCGCGAAGATGTAGGCGCCGATATCGTTGAAGATGTCGACCTTCTCGACCTCGATGATGATGCTGCCGCGTGTGCCCGGGCGCAGGCTTTGATCGAAGGCCTGGAACTCCGGCGACAGCAAGGTCGAGATGTTGAGGTTGAGGCTGTAGGAATGCGCGAGCGCGCTGTCGTCGCCGCGGCGGAGCATCGTCAGCACGCGGCGATCGAGCGTCTGCGTCAGATATTGGAACAGCCAACGATCGGAGGCGATATCGCGCTTCGGCATCACCGCATCGCGCAGATCGGGAATCGAGACATAGACTTCGCGATAGATCGCCTTCGGCGCATCGTTCGGGATGATCGCGCAAACCGGCTGGCGGCGGATCACATTGGTGAGGTCGGCGCGCTCGACAATCTTCGACGAGCTCGGCCAGCGCCGCCGGATCCATCGGCTGGCGCGCGTTCTGCTGCCCGTCCGCCGGCGATCGTCGCGAGCCGTTTCTGACGGCGCTGCTCTTCGAGATAGAGATTCTGGACGAAGCCGGCGAATTTCACGTAGTCGCGCGCGAGATCGTACCAGGTCGAGAAACCGTCGGCCTGGATATCGTCGGTCGCCGCGGCCAGCGGATCGTCGCCGAAGAGATAGCGCACCTTGTTGACGGCGCCATCGACCGAGCCGACATCGGCATCCTTGCAGATGAAAACGATGTCGCCCTGTGCGAGCCGAAAGATCTGACCTTCGAAATGCCGGACCGAGGCCTTTCGAACGTGTTCGCGGCGATGCGAATCTGCTGCGCGCGACGATTGTCGGGACGCAGGCGCGACAGATTGAGCACGACGGCGCGCCAGCCGAAGGGATGCCTCTGCAGGCGCTCGGTGAAGTCGTGGAGCAGATGCTCCACATTGGCGGTTTTGTCGGTCGCTGCCTGTGCCATTCTGTCCATTCGCGAGCCGCTCGCGGGCAGCCCTTGCGTTCGACTGCAAAGCTAACGCAGGAGCTTTTGCGAAAGGTAAATGACAGTTGCATGACCACGGCCGATATTCGCGGCGATTCGCGAGAAACCGCGGCAAATCTTAACGCGCGTTAACTACGCGGCGCGTGCTTGCCGAGAATGCGCTGCAAGGTGCGGCGATGCATCTTGAGCCGCCGCGCGGTTTCCGAGACGTTCCGGTCGCATTGCTCGAAGACGCGCTGGATATGCTCCCAGCGCACGCGATCGGCCGACATCGGATCCTCGGGCGGCGGCGGCAGGGCCGCATCGGTCGCCAGCAGGGCGCGCTCCACCGCATCGGCATCGACCGGCTTCGGCAGATAATCGACCGCGCCAGCTTTCACGGCGGCGACCGCCGTCGCGATATTGCCATAGCCCGTCAGCATGACGATGCGCGCCGCCGGCCGTGATCCGGCGGATCACCTTCACGATCTCGAGCCCGCTGCCGTCGCCCAGGCGGAGATCGACCACGGCAAAAGCCGGCGGCCGCTCGCCGGCGAGGCGCGTCCCCGCGGCAACGCTATCCGCGGTCTGGACGACGAAGCCGCGTCGCTCCATCGCGCGGGCAAGACGCTGGCAAAGCGGCTCGTCGTCATCGACGATCAGCAACGTGCGCTCGCTTTCGGGCTGCCCCGCCAGCGCGCCCGCCGCGGCGGTGTCGGAATTGCCTCGTATCCTGTTCGTCGTTCATTCGCCTGCCTCACGCAGAAAAAGTCCCGGCTCATTCGCATCGAGTTGCTGGCGCCGCCATTCGATGCCGATATGCGCCCCGCCGTCCGACAGATTGTCGAAGGTCAGTTGCGCGCCTGTCCGCTCCAACAAGGTTTGCGCGATAAAAATGCCGAGACCCATATGCTGTGCCCCGACCTGGGGATGATAGGACGTGCCGAGCTGGCGCGCTGAGATATAAGGCTCGCCGATGCGGGCGAGCACGCTTTGCGGAAAGCCCGGCCCATCATCGGCGATATCGACCGATACTTTATCCGCGTTCCAGCTCGTCGTCACTTCGACCTCTTGCTGGGCGAAATTGATCGCATTCTGGATGAGATTGCCGATGCCGTGGATGATCTCGGGGCTGCGCCGCACCAGCGGCTCTTCGAATGACTTGCCATCGGGACCGCGGCTCGCCTCGACGTCATATTGCACGACGATCTCGGGGCTGAGATGCGGTTCGCCGGCCGCTTCGACCAGCGCCGAGACCGGCAGAGCGCTCGTAGGGCGAGGCCGTCTCCGCATCGCGATGATGGGCAAGATCGGCGAGGATGGTGCGGCAGCGCTCGCTCTGGCTCAGCAGCAGTTCGGCATCGGCGGCGTGCGGCGAATCCGGCGGGCAGATCGCGCGCCAGTTCCTTGGCGACGACCGCGATCGTCGCCAGCGGCGAGCCGAGCTGATGCGCCGCCGCCGCAGCCAGGCCACCGACCGCCGAGACGCGCTGCTCGCGCGCCAAAGCGAGCTGAGTCGCGGCA
This sequence comes from uncultured Alphaproteobacteria bacterium, assembly GCA_963731145.1. Taxonomy (GTDB): domain Bacteria; phylum Pseudomonadota; class Alphaproteobacteria; order ATCC43930; family CGMCC-115725; genus CAIKMD01. The sequence continues at coordinate 460,540 of CAVSUX010000003.1, forward strand.
TAGGCATCGCGCATCCTGCGCGCTTCGAGCGCGACCGACCACGCATAGCCGGAGATGAAGAGTGTCGAGCACACCAGCGCCGTCCAGAATCCCAGGATATAGATCGGTGCCGGCTCGAAGGGCAGCAAAGCGCGCTGCGGCAGCGACAGATGCCAGATGGCCAGCACGCTGATCGCGACGACGGTCAGCGCCGAAAGACCGATCACCGACGAGCGCGACAAGACGGTCGCCGACACGATCACCGGCGCCAGCATCAGGATCGCGAAGGGATTTTCGAGTCCGCCGGTCAGGAAGAGCAGGATGCCGAGCTGCAGCGTGTCGTAGGCGAGATAGGCAGCCGCTTCGCGATCGCCGAGCCGCGCGGTCGGCAAGCGACGCCGTGACGCAAGGATATTGAGCACCGCCGATGCCGCGATCACCACCAGCGTGCTGGTCAGCGGCAGCTTGAAGTCGAAGCCGAAATGCACGACGAGCACCGTCACCGCCTGGCCGAGAACGGCAATCCAGCGGATCAGAACCAGCCGCCGCAGACTGACCGAAACATCGGTCGGCGGCGGCGTATGCATCGTATCGCTCGATAGGCTCATGGACATGTCCCGCCCGGCTCAGTGTCGAGCGTCAGCCGCGATGATAGCGCAACTTTCGGCGCGGTGACGGCGGCGCCGCTTTGCCGATTATGGCAGCTTCCAATTCGTATAGCGCAGCTTGTCGATATCGACAGCCGTGCCATGGCCGCGCGCCGGGCCGCGCGGGAATTTATCCGCACCCGGAACGCCGCGCTCGCAATAGAGCTCGATCATGTTGCCCGAGGGATCGCGGAAGAACATCAGCGCTTCGACGCCGCTGCGCGTCCAGAGATTGGAGATCGGGATGGCGCAGCGCGCCAGCCATTCGCGCATTTGGAACAAGCTCGTCGGGTCCGCAGAAGAAAGCGAAATGCGGATATTCGGTTGACGGCTCGAGATAGGTGCAGCCATCGGTGCCGATGCCGACATCGACGCCGCCGAGACGGAAAGACGCGAAAGTGGGCGTATCGACATGGAATTCGCCGCCGAGCACCTTACCGTAGAACAGCTTGCCTTCCTCGAGATCGCGGCATGGCATGCTGACATGGGCGAAGGTCAAGGCCTTGGGCGGGCCGTTGACGGTCTTCTCGCGTTCTTTGGTGACGGTCGTCATCGGCAAGTCTCCTTCTCGTCCGCGATGATGCGAGCGTGACGCAGGCGAGTCAAACGCCTCTAGCGGTTGATCTGATTGCCCTTTCCGGCAACGTCCTGGTCGATGACGAGGAGCCGCGTCGGCTCCGTGGTCGTGCCGTGATGGAAGATGTTGATCTGCTCGACGAAGAAATCGCCGGCCTTGTAGGTCTTGCGCTGGCCGGCATCGTTCTCGACCGTGATGATGCCGGAAATCACATAGGCGTAGCGCGGCCAGGGATGTTTGTGCCATCCGGTATCAACGCCCGCCGGAATATCGACCATCAGCGCGGTCACCTCGGTATTGCTGGCCGGAAAGACAATCGGCTGTTCTGCGGCGGTGACGGTCGATTGAAAGAGCGTCGTGGCGGTGATTTTTTCCTGCGTGCTGGCGGAGAGAGTTGCCGCAAAGAGAAAGCAGGTGGCAAGAAGATATCGGGCGAGAACAAAACGCTTCACGGCGATCCCTTTCCGCTGACGTCGGCCTCAGCGAAGGTCGCCATGCCGTTGTGGCATGCAAGCGCCGCTTTGACGATCGCGATCGCCAAGGTTGCGCCCGATGCCTCGCCGAGACGCATGCCGAAATCGATCAGCGGCTTCTTGTCGAGCTTTTCGAGCAGCAGGCGATGCCCGGGCTCGGCCGAGCAATGCGCGACGAGGCAATGATCGAGTGCCCCCACTTCGAGCCAGGGGCGTCGATCGCCGCCAAGCACGCCGCCGCCGCCGAACAGGCAAAGCCGTCGAGCAGTACCGGCACATGCGCCATGCGCGCCGCCATGATCGCGCCGACCATCGCCGCGAGCTCGCGGCCGCCGAGGCGGCGCAGCAGATCGAACCCGTCCTTCGCGGCCGATTGGTGCCGCGCCACGCCCTGCTCGACCACCGCGATCTTGCGCTCGAGCGCCGCCCCCGCGACTCCGGTGCCAGGTCCGACCCATGATGCGCCGCACCGCCGCCATAAAGCGCCGCTGCCAGCGCCGCCGCCGATGTCGTGTTGGCGATGCCCATCTCGCCGACGGCGAGGAGATCGATGCCGGGCTCGACCGCCATCATGCCGTAGGCAAGCGCCATCGCGCATTCTTCTTCGCTCATCGCCGGCTGCTTCCGTGAAATCTGCGGTCGGCTCCTCGAGCGCCATCTCATAGACGCGCAGATCGGCATCGACCGCACGGCAAAGCTGATTCACCGCCGCGCCGCCATCGACGAAATTCTTCACCATCTGCCCCGTCACTGCCGCCGGATAGGCGGAGACGCCGAGCGATGCGACGCCATGATTGCCGGCAAAGACCGCCGTGCGCGGATGAACGCAGGATCGGCGGATGCTTGCCCTGCCAGGTCGCCATCCATTGCGTGATCTCTTCCAGCCGGCCGAGTGCGCCGGCGGGCTTCGTCAGCTGCGCTTCGCGCGCCGCTGTTTCTCGCGCGGCGTCATGATCCGGGCCGGGGAATTGCGCGACGATCGCGCGCATCTCATCAAGCGTCGCCGGCACGTGTGTTTCCGCCATAACGAATGAGCCTCCTCAAGCGATCGGGGCCAAGCTAGCCGGAATGGGACGCTTGGGATAAGACTTTTTCCATGAGCGCCTTCCGCGACGCTTGGCGCGACGAGTTTCTTGCCGCGCTCACCTTCCTGACGCGCCTGCCGCTCGGCATGGTGGAAGCGGATGCGCCGCTGCCCAGGGCGCATCCGAGCCTGGCGGATGCAAGCTGGGCCTTTCCCCTCGTCGGCCTCGTGATCGGCGCGGTCGGTGGCATCGCCTATGGGGTCGCCAGCGCGCTCGCGCTGCCCGCGCTCGCCGCCGCGCTGATCGCCGTGGCATCAACCGCGCTCGTCACCGGCGCCTTGCATGAAGACGGCCTAGCCGATACCGCCGACGGCTTTCGGCGGCGGCGCAACACGCGAAGCCAAGCTCGATATCATGCGAGACAGCCGTATCGGCACGTTCGGCGTGATGGCGCTGATCTTCAGCATCGGCCTGCGCGCCGTTGCCATCGCCGATATCGCCACGCACTGGCATGTCTTCGTCGCGCTGATCGCGGCGCATGCGCTATCGCGCGGCGTGCTGCCGGCGCAATGCACCGGCTCGATCCGGCACGCGACGACGGGCTCGGCGCCGGCGCCGGTCGACCCGAGCAGAATCAGGTGCTGATCGCGCTCGCGATCGCGCTCGTCATCGCCGTGATCGCCATCGGCCTGCGCGCGGATCTCAGCGCCGCCATCGCCGCAGCGATCGTTGCGGGGCGATCGGCTGGCTGGCGCGGCGCCAGATCGGCGGCCAGACCGGCGATGTGCTCGGCGCGATCGAGCAAGGCGCCGAGACCGCGGCGCTGCTCGCTGCGGCGGCATGGTCGTGAGCCCTGGGCATGAGCAAGGGGGACGACACCACGCGCTGGTGGTGGGTGCGACATGCGCCGGTCACCGTCAATCAAGGCTGCTGCTACGGCCAGACCGATTTCCCCTGCGATATCGCCGACAGCGGCGCGCTTCACCAGCCTCGCCAATCGCTTGCCGAAAGAAGCGGTGTGGGTGGCAACTCCCTTGAAGCGCACGCATATGACCGCGGCGGCGCTGGTCGAGGCCGGGCTGGACGGGCCCGCGCGAGATTCCCGGTCCCGATATCGTCATCGAGCCCGATCTCATCGAGCAGCATTTCGGCGAGTGGCAAGGCGTGCGCTACGACGAGCTCGCGGCACGGCGCGGCGATGACGTGGCATCGCTTCTGGCTCGCGCCGGCGCATGAAACCCCGCCCGGCGGCGAGAGCTTCGTCGCGCTGACGCGGCGCGTCCACGCCGCGATCACGCGGCTCGAGCGACCTTTACCGTGGCCGCGACATCCTCGCCGTGACGCATGGCGGCACTATCCGTGCCGCGTTGGCGCTGGCGCTCGATCTCGCGCCGGAGACGGCGTTGTCCTTCAGCATCGACAATCTGTCACTGACGCGGATAGATCATATCCCGGGCCCGGCGGGCGGCAGGCTCTGGCGCGTCGGCACGGTCAATCAACCGCCGCTTTGACGAAGTAAGCGTGGAACGGAGGACAAGAAGATGAACACACCGCATCCGCAACCGATCATCGAGCATGTCGGCGAGCCGCATTGCCGCCGCTTCAGCGAGCAGCGCTGGAGCGATCGACAACATCATCCAGGCGAACGGCATCGATTGGGATCAGGCGCGCTCGTTCTATCTGCAAGCGCCTTGCGGCATCGAATCGCTCGCCGATTTCGCCGCGATCCGCCTGCGCGTCAAAAAGATGGCCGATATCGGCCCGGCCTTCGAAGCGACCGCGCGGCGGCGCGAGCAGCGCGCGCGGCTCGCCGAGGAGGCCGACGAGATGATCACGGCGCGCGACAATTATTTCATGGCGGCGGTGCATTGGGGCGCGTCGCAATGGACGTTCGATGAGAACAACGAGCAGAACATCTTCCTCAATCAGAAGAAGCGCGCCTGCTACGCCAATTACGCGCGGCTTGCCGACCATCGCGTCGAGCCGGTGTGGATCCCGTTCAAGGACACGGCGCTGCCGGCCTGGTATCACCTGCCACCCGATTACGTCGACGGCCAGAAAGTGCCGGCCGTCGTGTCGATTCCCGGCATGGACAGCTTCAAGGAATGCGGCGTCTCGCTCTATGGCGATCGCTGGCTCAATCGCGGCATCGCCGTGCTCGCGGTCGACGGGCCCGGCCAATATGAATCGCCGCTGCTCGGCATTCGCGTGAGCATGGAGAATTGGGTCGCCGCGGCGCCCGCGCTCTACAATTGGCTCGCGACGCGGCCCGAGATCGACGCCGACAAGATCGGCGTCGTCGGCGCGAGCTTCGGCTCGTTCTTCGGCACCATCGTCGTCGCCAACGAGCCGCGCTTCCGCGCCGCCGCCGTGTCGGCGACTTGTCTCGAGCCCGGCTGCCACACGATCTTCGAAGAGGCCTCGCCGACCTTCAAGAAGCGCTTCATGTGGATGGCCGGCTTATACCGACGAGGCGAAGTTCGACGAATTCGTGAAGACACTGACCTGGGAAGGGCATGTCGAGCACATCAAATGCGCTTATCTCTGCCTCGCCGGTGAAGCGGAAGAGCTATCGCCGCTCGAGATATACCGAGAAGCTCTTCGCGCAATTGAACGTCACCGAAGCGCCTTGTCGTTTATCAGGACGCGCGGCACGGCTTCAGCGGCGTGCCTTCGGTGGCACTGGGGCCGAGCCCGCCGGTGCTGATCGCCGATTGGATGATGGCGCGGCTGGCCGGCAAGGCTTTCCCGAGCGAGCGCTGGTACGTGACCAACACCGGTCAGGTGAACAAGACAGCGTATTGAACGAGTGCGGGCGCTCGGCGCGTCAGGCGTCGAGCACCAGCTTGCCGCTTTTGATGCGCGAGACGCAGATGCAGATACGACTGCCGCGCTCGTCAGGCTTCAGCGTATGGTCGCGATGCTCGATCGGCGTGTCGGACGACACCACCGTCATCGGACAGATGCCGCATTCGCCGCGCCCGCAATAGAATTTCGGCGTGTGGCCCGACACCATCATGGTCTCGAGGATGCTCGCTTCGGCCGGCACGTCGAATTCGAGACCCGAGCGCTTCAAGCGTCACATGGAAAGCGTTGTTCTCCGGCCGGAAGACCGGCGGCGGCGCGAAGCATTGCTCGTGGATCTGCAGCTTCGACAAGCCCGCCGCGCCTGCCGCCGCGGTCACGGCCTTGTTCAGCGCGTAAGAGCCGCAGACATAGACCTCGGACGGGTAGGCGAGCTTCTTTACCAGCGGCTTCACATCGAGCGGTTTCGCCTCGCTCGATTCCTCGTGCAGGATGACATGGCCGCCGGCGAGCGCCGAAACTTCGTCGCGATAGGCCATCTGATCGAGGTCGCGCGCGACATAGGCAAGAGTGAAGGCGCGGCCTTCGCGCTTCAGCCGCCGCGCCATGGCGAAGATCGGCACGATGCCGATGCCGCCCGCGACCAGCAGCCGGTTGGCCGGATGGGTCTCGAGCGGGAAATCGTTGCGCGGCGAGGAGATGCTGAGCGTCGCGCCCAACGCGAGATCGGTGAGGAATTTCGAGCCGCCGGCCCCGTCCTCGCGCCGTTCGACCGCGATGCGATAGGTATCGGCCGGATCATCGCCCGTGACCGTGCCGCCGAGCAGCGAATAGGAATGCGTCGCCTGCGAGCCATCGGCCAGCGTCACCGCGATCTCGATATGCGCGCCGGGACCATAAGACGGTAGCGCCGCGCCATCTTTCGATTTCAGCACGAGTTCGCGGATCGCCGGCGTCAAAGCCCGCGCTGCGGCAAGGATAACGTCGTATTGCGCCATGGGGCAACGATAGCGCCCGTGGCCGGTGCGTGCTAGCGTTTCGGCCGCGAAGCAGCGCCTTGGCGAAAGCTTCGCTGGGAAAGCGCACCAGTCATGACGAAAGCCGTTCTGCCGCCGATCACCCTCGTCCTCGGCGGCGCGCGCTCGGGCAAGAGCCGCTTTGCCGAGGAGCTGATCGAAAGCGCGGCGCGGCCAGCGCTCTACCTCGCCACGGCAGAGGCGCGCGACGAAGAGATGCGTGTGCGGATCGCCGCGCATCGCGCCCGCCGCGGCGCGAATTGGATGACGGTCGAGGAGCCGCTGGAGCTGGTGAATATTCTCCTCGCCGAAGAGACGCGGCCGGTGCTGATCGATTGCCTGACTTTATGGCTATCCAATTTGATGGGGGTGAAACGCGATATCGGTTTCGAGACCGGGCGACTGCTTTCCATTTTGCCCAAGGCACGGACGCCGGTGGTGATGGTGGCGAATGAAGTCGGGCTCGGCATTGTGCCTGACAACGCGATGGCACGCGAATTCCGCGACCATGCAGGCCGATTGAATCAAGGCATTGCGAGGCTGGCGCAGCGCGTCGTCTTTATGGCGGCGGGCTTGCCACTCGCGTTGAAAGGCTGACGACGATGAACAAGATCGAGCACAAACTCGTGCTGATCCTCGATCAGGAGACACCGCGATCGGCGATCGATCGGCTGCACACGCTGAAAGCCGACGGCTATCGCGTCGAGGATATCCCTGCCGATGGCGACGCCTTGATGCGGGCGTTGCTCACCAGCGACGCCGAGGAAATGTTCCAGCGCGGCGATTACGGCGTGTATTTCGCGACCTTGCCGCGTGACGTTGCAAGACAGCGTCAACCAGCGCTGGGCCGCGCCGGAGCGCGATCCGTGCCTTCCACGAGAGCCGGCTGGATTGCGGCGCCTTCGCCATACGGGCGATTCGTTGCGGCAATGTTGCCGTCGCGGTCGAGCCGTCGCGCGGCAACGACAACGAGCCGCCGTCACACGGGTATCTCGCCTTTTATGCCTGGATCGTCGATGGCATTCGCGCGCATGGGATTGTCCATCTCTCGAATAAAAGGCGTCCGGATGCGGCGCTCTGCGCGGTGCCCCAGCTCTCTTAGAAAAAATGCCGTGCAACGAGCACGAGGAGCAGCGACGCCGCAAAACACGCGGCGGCGACGAGACACAGCCGCAGCGCATTGCCAATATCGACAATCGTGACGCGCGCGCGACCCTCGCCGAGCCAGGGCTCGTTGATCACGATGCCGAGATGGCGGCGCGGGCCGCCGAGAGCGAGACCGAGGGCGCCGGCCGCGGCGGCTTCCGGCCAGCCGGCATTGGACGAGCGGTGCTTGCCCGCATCGGCGAGCGTGGTGCGGACCGCCGTGCCGGCCTGCGCACCGGGCAATACCAGCGCCGCGAGCCAGACCAGGAATGCGGTCAGTCGCGCCGGGATCCAATTGAGCAAATCGTCGAACCGCGCCGCCGCCCAGCCGAAATAGAGATATTTCGGCGAGCGATGACCGATCATGCCGTCGAGCGTGCTCGCGGCCTTATAGGCAAAGAGCCCGGGCAGGCCGAGCAGCAGATACCAGAAGGCCGGCGCGATCACGCTATCGCTGAAATTCTCGAACAGCGATTCGATGGCGGCGCGGGCGACGCCGTATTCATCGAGACTTTCGGGGTCGCGGCCGACGATGTTGGCCACAGCAATGCGGCCGCCCGGCAGCCCATCCGTCTGCAGCGCTTTGCCGACCGCAGCCACGCGCTCCAACAAGCTGCGTTGCGCTAACGGCACCGCGACAAGGAAAGCCTCGATCACCCAGGCGTAATGCACAACGCGCAGATATTCGCCGATCGCCCAGCCGATCGCGGCCGCCGCGCCGACCAGTACGGCCGCCGCAATCGCGCCGCGAAGCCGGCGCGCGGTATCGCTGCGTCCTTCGCGATTGAGACGCCGGTCAAAGAAGCCGATCGCCCGGCCGACGATCGCCGCGGGGTGGGGCAAAAAGCGAAAGACGACCGCCATGTCGCCGAATGCCAGATCGATGGCCAGCGCTACCAGCAGGATCGCGAAGGGATCGGATGCGGACGGCAGAAACATGAGGCAAGATCGGCCGCGCGCGGCCGGAAAGACAAGCGGAAAGCGAGGAAATGATGAAAACGGCGGTGATGATCTGCGGCCATGGCAGCCGCGATCCTGAAACCGTCGCCGAATTCGCGCGGGCCGCGGCGGGGCTCAAAGCCGGGCTGCCGGCGAGCGATGTGGAATACGGCTATCTCGAATTCGCGCAACCGACGATCCGCGACGGATTGACGAAGCTCGCCGCGTACGGTGCGCGGCGTATCCTTGTGTTGCCCGTTATGCTTTTTGCTGCAAGCCATGTGAAAAGCGATCTGCCGTCCGAAATCAACCGCTTCTCGGCCGATTTTCCGCAGATCGAAGTCCGTTTCGGCCGCGAGCTATCGATCGAGCCGAAATTGCTCGGCGCCGCCACCCAACGCATCGAAGAAGGCGAGCGGAGCGGAGCAGGCGCTGTTCCGCGCCGCGCGAGTCTGCTGCTGGTGATCGGCCGCGGCACAATGGACCCCGACGCCAATGCGAATATCGGCAAGCTGGCGCAACTGCTCTGCCGGGGGATGGGATTCGGCCAGGCGGAGGTCGGCTATGGCGGCGCCGCAGCGCCGCTGGCCGAGCCGGCGCTGCGCCACGCGGCGACACTCGGTTTCAAGCGCGTCGTTGTCTTCCCCTATTTCCTCTTCACTGGCGTGCTGGTGAAACGCGTCTATACCGCTTGCGACCGCGTCGCCGCCGACCATCCCGAGATCGAGATCCTCAAAGCGCCCTATCTCAGCGACCACCCCCTGGTGCTCGATTGCCTGTTGGATCGTGTCGCCGAGATGATTTGATCGCCCGCCCGATGACGCAACGGCAAGACGCTGGCCCGCGACGGGCCGGTGTGCTACGGCGTCGCCGATGACCGCGACGCAACCCAGCCTACGCAAGCCGCAATGATCGAGCGCGCGCTTCTCGGCTGGCGGCCTTACGCGCTGCTCGCGCTGCTCTGCCTCGGGCTTTATCTTCCGGGCCTCGTCAATCTGCCGGTCACGGACCGCGACGAAGCGCGTTTCGTACAGGCGAGCCGGCAGATGCTGGAGACGCATGACCTGATCGCCATCCGCTTCCAGGACGAGGCGCGCAACAAGAAGCCCGCCGGCATCTATTGGCTGCAAGCGGCATCCGTCGCGCTGTTCAGCGACGCCGCAAGCAACGCCGTCTGGCCCTATCGTATGCCGTCATTGCTGGCCGCGACCGCGGCAGCGCTGATGACCTTCGGCATGGGCGCGCGGCTGGTCGGACGCAGAGCGGCGTTCATCGGTGCGGCACTGCTCGCCGCCTCGCTCGGTCTCGGCATCGAAGCACATCTCGCCAAGACCGACGCCGTGCTGCTCGCCTTCATCACTGCGGCACAGCTCGCGCTGGCGCGCATCTATCTCGATGCGAAGACCGGAATACGCGCGCCGCTGAGCATCGCGCTGTTGTTCTGGGCGGCGCTTGCCGCCGGCATCCTCGTCAAAGGGCCGGTCGCACCGCTGGTCGCGGCGCTGACGATCATCGCGCTCTGCGTCAGCGAGCGGCGTGCGCGCTGGCTGCGCGACCTGCGGCCGATCGCGGGCATCGTCGTGCTCTTGCTGATCGTGCTGCCCTGGCTGATCGCGATCTCGACCGCGACGCAGGGACAATTCCTGAGCGATTCATTGGGGCAGGATTTCTTCGGCAAACTGATCGGCGCGCAGGAAAGCCACGGCGCGCCGCCGCTTTATTATCTGGCTTTGCTGACGATCACGTTTTGGCCCGGCACGTTGTTTTTAGGACCCGCCATCGCTTGGGGCTGGCAGCAGCGCCGCGCCGATGCCGAACGCTTCCTCATCGCCTGGGGCGTGCCGTTCTGGATCGTGCTGGAGCTCGTGCCGACCAAGCTGCCGAATTATCTCCTGCCAGCTTACCCGGCGTTAGCGTTGGTGGCCGGCGCCGCGCTGGTCGCGGCGAGCGAGCAGCGTCTCGCTTCCTGGCGCAAACTCGATCGCATCGTCATCGCTCTTTGGGCATTGGCGGGCATTGGCCTTGCTATTGCGCTGACCCTCTCGCCACTGCGCTATGGCCCCGGCGCGCTTGGTGGCGGCGCCGTAGCAGCACTGGTCGTGCTCTATTTCGGCCAGCGTTTGTTGCACCAGGCGTGGCGCGGCTTCGCACCCGCACTCGCCATCCGCGCTGCCGTGATGGCGCTGCTGGTGTTCGCGGTCGGCTTCGAATTCGTCGCGCCTGCGCTCGATGCGTTATGGCTGTCGCGTAGCGCCGCGGCACTCCTCGCCGCCGCCGGCGTGCCGCGCGATACGCCGGTCGCGGTCGCCGGCGATGCCGAGCCGAGCCTCATCTTCCTGCTCGGCACCAAGACCAAGCCGGTCTCGGCAGCCGCCGCAGCCGATTATCTCGCCGCAACGCCCGACGCGCGCGCCTTAATTGAGACGCGATCGGAGACTGAATTCATGGCCGCGCTCGGCGCACATAATCTGAAGCCGCAAGCGTTCGGCACAGTCGCCGGTCTCGATTATTCCAACGGCCACGGCATGCGGCTGACGCTCTATAGCGGCGTACCAAAGTGATCGGAGCGCTTCGCGGTGCGTGAGGGCTATTTCGCAGTGCGTAGCATTTGTACGATTGCGGGCTTGCCGGCGGCCCAGCCGGCAGCATCACGACCGGTGAAGTCGGCGCGATGGGGATCTGCACCGTCCTTCAGCAGCAAGCGCACCGCTTGGGTCTGGCCGGTCTTGGCCGCCATCATCAACGGCGTGACGCCTTGCTTGTTTGGCGGATCGATTGCTGCCTTGGCATCGATCAACATCTGCAGAATCGCGAGGTCGCCGCGTTGCGCCGCCCAATGCAGCGGCGTATTGCCGAACTGATCGCGCGGATCGACGGCCGCCTTGTAGTAGAGCAGCGCCTGAACCAGCCGCTGGTCGCCGAGTTGGGCCGCGTAATGCAGGGCCGTCTCGCCGCCATCATCGGGAACATCCGGCTGCCGGCCCGATTGCAGCATGCGAATAACGTCATCGGTCCTGCCGTGCGCCGCGACCGTTGCGATGTCGTTGAAGCGGGAAAAATCGGCGCCCTGCGCAAAGCTTCGCGCGCAAAACAGCAGCAACACCGCCGCAGCCACCATGGTCCGCCGCGTTAGTGCGGTAGCATCGACACCGTTAAAAACTCTTCCAGCCATCGCACCACATCCTCAACCCACGCCAACATTTTATGATACCGCGCTCCTCTTCGAAGGTGAACGGGGTATGGCCGGCGGCACTGAGCGCAACCGCAGCGCGTTGGCAGTACCCCGAGCCGCGATGTAGTCTCGCGCGCCATGGCACGCGCCGCTCTCAACCTTCCCGACTTTACACCGGGCAGCGTCTGGCTCGTCGGCGCCGGCCCGGGCGATCCCGGCTTGCTGACGTTGCTTGCGCTGCATGCGCTCGAAGCTGCCGATGTCGTGGTCTATGACGCGCTGGTCGCGCCGGCGATCCTGACACTGGCGCGGCAGGGTGCGGTTCTCGAACATGCCGGCAAGCGCGGCGGCAAGCCGTCGATGCAGCAGCCGGACATCTCGCTACGCCTCGTCGCCCTGGCGCGCGATGGCAAGCGCGTGCTGCGCTTGAAAGGCGGCGATCCCTTCGTCTTCGGCCGCGGCGGCGAGGAAGGCCTGGCGCTCGCGCGCGCGCATATCCCGTTCCGCATCGTGCCCGGCATCACCGCCGGCAATTGGCGGTCTCGCCTATGCCGGTATCCCCGCGACCCATCGCGACACGAATTCGGCGATCACCTTCATCACCGGCCAGACGAGCGGCGGCGTGCTGCCCAGTGCGATCGATTGGGAAGCGATGGCGCGCGGCACCGCCGTGCTGGTGATCTATATGGCGCTCCAAAATCTCGATGCGATCGCGCGGCGTTTGATCGCCGCCGGCCGATCGGCCGACGAGCCGGTCGCGATCATCAGCAAAGCAACGACCGAAGAGCAGCGTGTGATCGAGACGACGCTGGCCGCCGCCGCCCAGGATGCCGCCGCCGCCGCGATCGAGCCGCCGGCGCTGATTGCCATCGGTCCAGTGGTGAAACTGCGCCGGGAGCTCGATTGGCTCGGCCAATTGGCCGAGAACGCGCTCCCTCGAGCGCGCTGATTCGTCGCTGGCGGTCCCCGTACCACGGGCCTATATCGAAGCCATGTCGGAAGCCGTCCGTCGCGGGCTTTACATCTTCATCGCCGCGCTCGCCGTCATCGTTGGCGGCGTCGTCTACGAGCAGTTCTGGCTGGGCGGCGCGGAGAATGCCAGCCCGGCTGTCGGCGGACCTTTCACCCTGACCGATCAGAACGGCGCGATGCGAAGCGACAGCGATTTCCGCGGCAAGGTCATGCTGATCTATTTCGGCTACACCTATTGCCCCGATGCTTGTCCGACGACCTTGCAGGCGATCAGCCAGACGCTCGACATGATCGGCAACCAGGCGAGCAAGGTGCAGCCGATCTTCATTTCGGTCGATCCGGCGCGCGACACGGTCGAGCAGCTCAAATCCTATGCCGCGAATTTCCATCCCGGCATTCTCTATCTCACCGGCGCGCCCGACGCGCTTGAAGCAGGTTGAGAGCGAATACCACATCTATGTCGCGAAAGTGCCGCAATCGGGCAGCGATGATTATCTGATCGATCACAGCTCGATCATCTATGTCATGGGCACGAATGGTCGCTATCTCGCCTCGATGCCGGCCGGGCTGCCGCCGAAGGTGATGGCGGCGACGCTACAACGCTATCTCTGAACCGCGCTTCGGCTAGAATCGGTTTCGTGCCCGATTCCCTGTCGCTCTTTCCGACATCCTGGCCCTATGACGGCGGCGCTGTGCCGCTCAAAGTGCGTGCCCATCCGCGCGCGCGGCGCATCGCGCTGAAGATCGATCACGCCGGCGATGCGGTCGAGATGGTGCTGCCGCGCCGCTGCTCGCGCAGCGAGGCGCTGCGCTTCCTCGAGGCCAGTCGCGGCTGGGTCGATGCGCGGCTCGCGAAGCTGCCGCCGCGCATTTCCTTCGTCGAGGGCGCGCTGGTGCCGGTGATGGATGTGCCGCATCGGATCCGCGCCATGGGTCCGATTCGCGGGCAAGGCCCGGCCTGGATCGAGGACGGCGAGATCCGTGTCGCCGGCGATCCCGCTTTCCTGACGCGACGGATGCGCGATTTCCTGCGCGGCCTCGCCAAGCGCGAGCTGAGCGCGCGCGCCGACGACGATGGCCGCACTGCTCGAGCGCAAGGTCAAGCGCGTCACCGTGCGCGACACGGTCAGCCGCTGGGGCAGCTGTGCGCGCGACGGCAATCTTTCTTTCTCGTGGCGACTGATCTTCGCGCCCGAGGCGGTGATCGATTACGTCGTCGCGCATGAGGTGGCGCATCTCGTCGAGATGAATCACAGCAAGCGCTTTTGGCGCGTCGTCGAGAGGCTTCACCCCGGCGCGAAGGCCGAGCGGCTATGGCTCAACCGCAACCGCTTGCGGCTGATGCGTATCGGTTGAGCGCATCAAGAAAAGCAGCAGCGCAAGGCCTGGCAGGCAGCACGCCGTCGCCAACACGAAGAACGAGCCCCAACCGAGGCGATCGGCAAAGAACCCTCCGGACGAGGCAAGCAGCGTTCGTGCCGTCGCGGCGAGCGCCGAGAGCAGCGCATATTGCGTCGCGGTGAAAGCGGGGCTGCAAAGGCTCGATAGATAGGCAACGAAAGCCGCCGAGGCCATGCTGCCGGTGACATTCTCGGCCGCGATCGTCACCGCCAGCATGCCGACATCGTGGCCGGCCCAGAGCTGAACGAGATACATAAGGTTCGAGACCGTCTGCAGCGCGCCGCAAATCAGGAGCGCGCGCATCAGGCCCCAGCGATAGACCGCGATGCCGCCGAGCGACACGCCGACAATGCTGGCGATGACGCCGAACACCTTGGTGATGCTGGCGATCTCGCTCTTCTCGAAGCCGAGCTCGATATAGAACGGCCCCGACATCACGCCCGCGAGCGCGTCGCCGAATTTATAGAGCACGACAAAGATGAGGATCAGCAGCCAGTAGCGGCGCTTGGCGAAATCGGCGAAAGGCGCGACGACCGTGTTCTTGAGCCAAGGGCCGCGCACCGCCGGCGGCGCCTGCGGCTCGCGCGTCGCGACGATCACGATCATGCTCGACGAGCATCAGCACCGCCATCACGCCGTAGGCGGCGGTCCAGCTGAAATATTGTGCGAGATAGAGCGCGCCCGCGCCTGAGGCGAGCATGCCGAGGCGATAGCCGATCTGCGTCGCCGCCGCGCCCGCGCCTTGCTCATCTTTGGTCAGCAGCTCGACCCGATAGGCGTCGATGACGATGTCCTGGCTCGCCGAGAGAAAGGCGACAATGAGCGCGCAGATCGCGACGCGCGTCAGATCGGTCGCCGGATTGGACATGCCCAGCGCCAAGATCGCCAGCACCAGCAGGAACTGGATCAGCAGCGCCCAGCCGCGCCGCCGGCCGAAACGCGCGGTGAGAAAGGGCAGGCGCACGCGATCCATCGCCGGCGCCCAGAGGAATTTGAGATTGTAGGAAATCCCGACCGGCGCGAAGAGGCCAATCGCGGTCAGCGTAATGGCGGATTCTTTCAGCCAGATCGCCAGGTTGCGCCGGTGAGCGCCAGCGGCAAGCCGCTGGCGAACCCCATCAGCACAATCGCGATAATGCGCGGGTCGCGATAGACGCGAAGCGAGCCGAGCCAGGAATTCATGCGCGACGGCGGGGCGCCGCCGCGATCACTGACCCGCCTTGTCGGCGTCGGCGGCGACCTGCATCTTCACGATCGTGTCGGGATTGGTGACCGAACCGCTCTGACCCGGCCGCGCTTGATCGCGTCGATCGCTTCCATGCCCGAGGTCGACGTGGCCCCAGATCGTGTATTTGCCGTCGAGGAAGGGCGCCGGCTCGAAGCAGATGAAGAACTGGCTGTCGCCGCTGTCCGGATCGTTGGCGCGCGCCATGCCGACCGTGCCGCGCAGGAAATTCGCTGAATTGAACTCGGCCTTGAGCTTCTTGCCCGAGCCGCCGGTGCCGTCGCCGCGCGGATCGCCGGTCTGGGCCATGAAGCCCTCGATCACGCGGTGGAATTTCAGCCCGTCATAGAAGCCGGCGCGGGTCAGCTCCTTGATGCGCGCCACGTGACCGGGCGCGAGATCGGGACGCAATTCGATGGTGACGCGGCCCTTGGGCGCATCGAGATAGAGGGTGTTTTCGAGATCGGCCATGCTAGGACCTCCAATCGTTTTGGTGTGCGTTCAGTGCCCCGCCTTTTCGGCGTCGGCGGCGACTTGCATGCGAACAATCTTATCGGGATTCATGACCACGCCGTTCTGGTTCGAATCGCCCTTCTTCAGCGCGTCGATATATTCCATGCCGGAGGTGACTTGGCCGAAAACGGTGTATTTGCCGTTGAGAAACGACGCCAGCGCGAAGCAGATGAAGAATTGGCTATCCGCGCTATCGGGGTCTTGGGCTCGCGCCATGCCGACCGTGCCACGCACGAAACGGACATCGCTGAATTCGGCCTTGAGATGCTTACCGGAACCGCCGGTGCCGTCGCCGCGCGGGTCGCCGGTCTGTGCCATGAACCCGTCGATCACGCGATGGAAATTGAGCCCGTCATAGAAATGTGCGCGGGTGAGCTCCTTGATGCGGGCGACGGTGACGGGCGCCAGATCGGGGCGCAACTCGATCACCACCCGGCCTTTGGGCACATCGAGATAGAGCGAGTTCTCGAGATCGGCGGCCATCGCCGGCGCGATCAAGCCGATGAGGAGACAGGCCGCGAGGGTGAGGGAGCGGACAGATTTGGACATGACGCGACCCATCGATGATCAATCACAATGACGTCGCGACCATAGCCGAGCGCATTCGCCGGGAGAAGGCACGGAAGAAGGGAAATTCTGTCGCTGGCTTGAGCCAGATCAAGGCAGCGCCCCCGCGAACAGGATTAATTGCGCTTCGAATTGATCGGGGTTAGCCCATGCCGGCGCACGTTGCCAAAAGCAGCGACGCTCGGGGGGATGGGCCGGCGGCGCGCAAGAAAGCGCGCCGCCACCAATTTCAGACAGAACGAGCCGCGCGCGCCGGCTCTGCCTAGCGAGGACCCGGCGGCAGATCGTATTGCTGAGGCGGTAGCGATCTGAGGAAGGCGATCGCTTCCCCGCTGCCGACGACATCGGCATATTTCGCCTGCATGTCGAAGAGATTGAGCGCGTGGCTCGCCTGCGCCCGGTCGAAGCAGCCGTCTTCGATCACGGCGGCGCGGAAATTGTAGCTGAAGCCGTCGATGACGGTCGCGCGCTCGCAGCCGCTGGTCGTCGTGCCGCCGACGATGACGCTATCGCAGCCGAGCATCGTCAGATAGCTCAAGAGATTGGTGCCGTGAAAGCCGGACGGCTTCTGCTTCGGCACGACGATGTCGCGCAGGCCCGGTGCGATCTGCGGCATGATCTCGTTGCCGTCGTGATTGCTCTGGCGCGCCGTCGGCGCCTCGCCCGAGCGCGCATTCTTGAAGCGCCAGCTTCCCATATCCCATTTGTCTTCGCGGCTGATGCCGGTCGTATAAATCACCGGCACGCCTTGCGCGCGCGCCGTCTCGATGACGCGCGCCAGCACCGGCAGCGCATCCCAAGCTTCCTCGCCGCAAGAGGTCGGCCAGCGCTTCACCAATTCCATGATCGGCTCGCGCTTGTCGCCGCAAAAAGCGTAATTGACGTCGATGATGAGCAGCGCCGGGCGCTTGCCGAAGCCCTGACGCGCGCTGAAGCCGCGCAACTCATGGAATACCTTGTCGCGCTCGGTGAGGAATTTGTTCCAGATCGGCTCGGTCACGCGGCCCTCCCTTGATGGGGCCGCATAGTAGCACGATGGGAAGGGAGCCCTAGGCCGTCTCGACCTTGCGGCTTTCGCGCTTGCGCTCGTTCGGGTCGAGATAGCGCTTGCGCAGCCGGATCGATTTCGGCGTCACCTCGCAGAGCTCGTCATCGGCGATATAGGCGATCGCCTGCTCCAAGGTCATGAGGATCGGCGGCGTCAGCCGGATCGCCTCGTCCGCCGCCTTGGTGCGGATATTGGTGAGCTGCTTGGTCTTGCACGGATTGACGTCGAGATCGTTGCCGCGGGTATGCGCGCCGACGATCATGCCTTCATAGACCGGCGTGCCCGGCGTGATGAACATCGACCCGCGCTCTTCGAGATTCCACAGGGCATAGGCCACCGCCTCGCCGCTTGCTGTCGAGACCAGCACGCCGTTGCGGCGGCCTTCGACCGGACCGCGATACGGCGCGTAGCCGTGATAGATGCGGCTCATCACGCCGGTGCCGCGAGTATCGGTCAGGAACTTGCCGAGATAGCCGATGAGGCCGCGCGTCGGCGCGTGGAAGACGAGGCGCAGCTTGCCGCCGCCGGTTGGACGCATCTCCTGCATCTCGCCTTTGCGCAGCGACATCTCCTCGACGACGATACCTGCAAACGGCTCGTCGAGATCGATGACGACCTCTTCGATCGGCTCGAGCCGCTCGCCGGTGGCGGGATCTGTCTTGAAGAGCACGCGCGGCCGCGAGATCGCGAGCTCGAAGCCTTCGCGCCGCATCGTCTCGATCAGCACGCCGAGCTGAAGCTCGCCGCGGCCCGCGACCTCGACCGCGTCGCGCTGCTTCGCTTTCCTGAATGCGGATCGCGACATTGCCCTCGGCCTCGCGCTCCAAGCGCTCGACGATCATGCGCGAAGTGACCTTGCTGCCCTCGCGGCCGGCGAGCGGCGAATCATTGACGACGAAGCTCATCGCCAGGGTCGGCGGATCGACCGGCGTCGAGGGCAACGGGCGTCTCGACTTCGGGCGTGCAGATCGTGTCGGCGACGGTGGTCTCGGCGAGACCGGCGATGGCGATGATGTCGCCCGCCTCGGCCTCCTCGATCGGCCGGCGCTCGAGGCCGCGGAAGGCGAGGAGCTTCGTCAGACGCGACGTCTCGATCACCTTGCCGTCGCGCGACAGCGATTTGACCGGCATGTTCATCTTGGCGATGCCGCTATGGATGCGGCCGGTCAGCACGCGGCCGAGATAGGGATCGTTCTCCAGCGTCGTCACCAGCATGGCGAAAGGTGCGTCCAGATCGGCGGCCGGCGGATGCACATGCTTGACGATCAGCTCGAAGAGCGGGACGAGATCCTTGCGCTCGTCCTCGAGCTCCGTGACCGCCCAGCCCGAGCGGCCCGAGGCGTAGAGCGTCGGGAAATCGAGCTGCTCGTCGGTCGCGTCGAGCGCGGCGAAGAGATCGAAAATCTCGTTATGGACTTCGACCGGGCGCGCATCGCTGCGGTCGATCTTGTTGATCACGACGATCGGGCGCAGGCCCTGACGCAGCGCCTTGCCGACCACGAATTTGGTCTGCGGCATCGGCCCTTCGGCGGCATCGACCAGCACCAGCACGCCATCGACCATGGTGAGGATGCGCTCGACCTCGCCGCCGAAATCGGCGTGGCCGGGCGTGTCGACGATGTTGATGCGCGTGTCATGCCATTGCACCGAGGTGCATTTGGCGAGGATGGTAATGCCGCGCTCACGCTCCAAATCGTTGGAGTCCATGGCGCGCTCCATCACCTGCTGATTGGCACGGAAAGCGCCGCTTTGGCGCAGGAGCTGGTCGACGAGCGTGGTCTTGCCATGATCGACATGCGCGATAATGGCGATATTCCGAATATCCATGGGTGGAGCAAATTGTCCGGTTTAGGCACGGAGCGCGGGTGCTGCGAGCGTCGAATTCAGATAGAGAGAGCGACGGAATGTTGCAATGCCGCGCAATGCCGCGGCTTATAGCGGCGCGGCGGCGATGCGGCAATCAGTTGCGGCGTTTTTAGCGGCGAAAGGCCCCGTTCAGGCGCCGATCGGCAAGCAATTGGGGCGCAGCAAGCCGTCTCAAAGCGTTAATTCGACATCATTCGAGGGCGTTCGCGGGCATGATGACATGCCCGCGACGCTTAAGAACGAGAATCGGCTAGACGAGACCGGCCTTGGCGGCGAGATCGGCGAGCTTCGCTTCGGGCCGGGCGCCGAAATGCGAGATGATCTCGGCGGCGCAGAGCGCGCCGAGCTTGGCGCAATGCGCCATGTCCTTGCCGCGGGTGAAGCCGTAGAGGAAGCCTGCGGCGAAGAGATCGCCGGCACCGGTGGTATCGACGACCTTCGCGACCGGTGCGGCCGGGACTTTGACGCGATCCTTGGCGGTGAACGACCTCCGCGCCTTTCTCGCTGCGCGTCAGCACCGCGATCTCGGCCTCGCCGCGCACCGCGGCGGCGGCCTTCTCGAAATCCTGCGTCTCGTAGAGCGAGCAGATCTCGGCCTCGTTGGCGAAGAGGATGTCGACATGGCCGCGGATCAGGTCGCGGAAATCGGCGCGATGGCGATCGACGCAGAACGGATCGGAGAGGGTGAGGCTGACCTTGCGGCCGGCCTGGTGGGCAATGGCGGCCGCCTGACGGAAGGCCTCTTTCGCCGGTCGGCCGATCGAAGAGATAGCCTTCGAGATAGGTGACTTGGGCCGAGGCGACGAGATCGCGTCGATATCGCTCGGACTGGAACTCGACCGAGGCGCCGAGGAAGGTGTTCATCGTCCGCTGCGCATCGGGCGTCACGAGGATGAGGCAGCGCGCCGTGGCCGGGCCGCCTTTGAGCGGCGTCGTATCGTATTTGACGCCGGTCGCGCGCAGGTCATGGGCGAAGACCTGGCCGAGTTGATCGTCGGCGACCTTGCCGATATAGGCGGCCTTGCCGCCGAGCGAGGCGACGCCGGCGATGGTGTTGGCGGCCGAGCCGCCCGAGGCTTCGATCCCCGACCCCATCTTGCCGTAGAGCGCTGTGGCGCGCGCTTCGTCGATCAGGGCCATCGTGCCCTTGGCGAGCTTTTCCTGCTGGATGAAGGACTCGTCGGCTTGAGACAGCACGTCGACGATGGCATTGCCGATGCCGACGACATCGAGAGTAGGGGTCGCCATGAAAGGATTTTCCGGGCTGATGAAAGGAGGCGCGGCGAGTATAGGCCGACTGCCCCCAGGCAAGCATCTGACGCCATCTCGCACGAAATCGCTTTATTTACGGGACATTGCATGGTTAATGTGGGCAAGTGCGAAACGCGGCGACGGCCTGCGGGAACACAGGCCGGCGCGACCGCTCGGGGGATTTAGGATGGAGTTGAGGGGAGAAGCTGCTGCCGTTGCGGCAGCGATCCGATTACCGGTAGCGCTGACGGCCTGCGCCGCACCGGACGGTTCCGCGACCGCGACAACTGTCGCCGAGTTTCCTGCTCCCGTCTTTCCTCAGACGCACGTCCGCGCGCACCCGAGATCAAGGAACTCGCCGGACTGAAGCCCGCCGATGTGCTCTCGATCCTTGGCCAACCCGATTTGCGAGCGCACGGAGCCGCCGGCCGAACTCTGGCAATATCGCGCCGCCGATTGCGTGCTGAACCTGTTTTTCTATCGCGAGTCGGGCAGTTATCGCCTGACGCATGCGGAAGCTTGGCAGCGCACATTGACCGGCGGCAGCGTCCCAACGCGCTGCCATGACGAAGACGCACCGATCAAGGCGCATCTCATCAGCGAGTCGCGGCTGTAAAACCGCCGCGGATCAACGAAAGTCCCTCGCCTGACAAAGCGAGGGACTTCATCTCGAGTGGGAAACGTTCAGTTCGCCGGCTGAGGCGGCGGCTCGGGCGGCGTTGCGGATGGCCGAGCGGCGCTCGTTCACGAACTGATCGAATTCGGCCTTGTCCTTGGCGAAGCGCAGCCGCTCCAAAAATTCGGCGAATTCCTTCTGCTCTTCCTCCAGTCGATGGAGGGTCTCTTCGCGGTATTCGTCGAAAGCGCGATTACCGCTCGATGGCGGGGCTGTCCGCCGAACCAGTTCTTCCGTCCCGCGCCCGGCGCGGATGCCGCACTCTGCCAGCCTCCCCAGCGGTGACCGCAAAACATGTGCCGTCGGCAGAGCGTGATGGCGAGCAGGACGAGGCCGATCGGCCACCACAGCATGAAGCCGAGGATCGTCAACACGATGAGCACCGGCTTCGGAATGAAATACGGTGCCCAGAAGGGATGGCCGGCGCCCCACGCCGGGCCCCCGGATTGCGCGCTCCAGGACCCCTCGCCGTCGCGGCCATTCCAACTCGCCTGTTGCCAGCCGCAACCCCAAAAGCCCCAAGGACCGCGCGGGCGATGATGCCAGCGGGGATTGCCGTAAGACTCGTCGTGGGCGGCACTGGTCATGGCGGACCTCATGTGAATGTAAGTGACATTTACATTATTCCACGGCGCCCCGGAGTCAAGACGATCGCGCGACTATTTCGCTTTCTTCCTCCGGGCGCCGCCGGCGAGACCGAGACTTTGAAGATAGATGAGCACGCCGGCTTCCAGCAATTCCTCAGGCGACATCGGCAGCTTGCGACGCGCCCCGTCGGCGCGACAGAACAGCGAAGCAATGCCGTGCGACAACGCCCAGATATGCAGGGCCATCATGAGCGATGGCGGACGCTTGCCCTCGGGCAAGGTCGCGGCAATGCGGTCGACGGCCTGGCGCAGGATCGCGAAGGCGCGCTCGGCCGCCGCCGGCAGCGACGGGGAGGCATCGAAGGCGATGCCTGTCTCGAACATAGCGGCGTAGAGGGCGGGTTCGCGGCGCGCGAAGGCGAGATAGGCTTGGCCGAGGGCACTCGAATGCGCGCAGCGGATCCGGCCGCCCGTCATTCCACGCCTGCGCGAGCACCGCGGCGAAACGCTCATAGCCGCGTTCCGCGACGGCCGCGAGCAACGCCTCGGCATCGCGGAAGTGCCGATAGGGCGCCGCCGAGCTGACACCCGCAAGCCGCGCCACTTCGGCAATGGTGAAAGCCCCCGGTCCTTTTTCCGCGAGCAGCGTCAGCGCGGCATCGATCAGCGCCTCGCGCAGATTGCCGTGGTGATAGCCGCGTCGCTCGTAGCCGCCTTTCCCGGACCAAGTCATGTAACGGTCTATCACATGTCCCGGCCGTGAAATCCAGAGGGCGCGAGGGCGGGCCGCCCCTGATTCCGGAGCGAAGTCGCCCTTTCGATCGGTGTGTACGATCGAATTAGGCGAGCCGCTTCTCGATCGCGTCCCAGACGTTCTTCTCGAGCGTGACGCCGTCGAGCCGGTTGATCTCCTGGATGCCGGTCGGCGAGGTGACGTTGATCTCGGTCAGGTAATCGCCGATCACGTCGATGCCGACGAAGATCAGCCCCTGATTCTTCAACGTCGGACCAATCGTCGCGCAAATTTCGCGCTCGCGCCGCGTCAGTTTCGTCTTCACCGCCTTGCCGCCGACATGGAGATTGGCGCGCGCCTCGCCTTTCGCCGGCACCCGCAGCACCGCGCCGAGCGGCTCGCCATCGACGAGGATGATGCGCTTATCGCCTTTGCGCACGGCCGGGCAGATACCGCTGCACGACGATCGGCTCGCGATACTGCGCGGCGAAGCTTTCCGAGCAGCGCGTTGAAATTCTCGTCCTTCGGCGTGACACGAAAGACGCCAGCGCCGCCATTGCCGAAAAGCGGCTTCAAGATGATGTCGCGATGCTTCTTGCGAAAAGCGAGGATCGCGTCGCGGTCGGACGATACCAGCGTCGGCGGCATCAGCCCGGGAAAATGCGTGGCGAAGAGCTTCTCCGGCGCGTTGCGCACAGCAGGCTGGATCGTTCACCACCAGCACCTTGCCGCTGACATGCTCGAGCAAATGTGTCGCGGTGATATAGGCCATGTCGAAAGGCGGATCCTGACGCATCAGGATCACATTCATGCGCGCGAGATCGAGGATTTCGACCGGGCCGAGCGCGGCATGTTTCTTGCGCCCGCGCCAGACTCGCAGGCGCCGCGCTTGCGCCGTGACACGGCCGTCATTGAGGCTCAATTGCCGCGGCAGATAGTGATAGAGGCGATGGCCGCGCGCCTGCGCCTCGAGCGCGAGGACGAAGGTCGAAGTCGGCGAGGACGTTGATGGACTCGATCGGGTCCATCTGGATGGCGACATCGAGCCTCATTGAATCGGCTGCACCTCGATCGGGCCGCCGCGCGGCGCGGCGCGCCGGCGGTGTCTCTGGCGGCGGCGGCGGCGCGCTGCTCGGCGCATTGCGGGCGGGCGCTTCCGTCGGCGCGGGACTCAGCCTCATTGCCGACCTGGATGTAGGATTTCACCTGCGTGACGTTGGAGAGATTACGCGCGTAGGACAGCACGAGATCGCGCTCCGGCGCCGTTGCGCGCATAGCCCATGATGTAGACGATGCCGTTGAGCGTATGGACGATGTAGTTCGACGAGCGCACTTGCGGATCGGCCAGCAACTGGGTGCGCAGCGCGTTCGAGACGTAATTGTCGCGCGCGTCCTGGCCGAAATTCGTCGGCTGCCCGACTTGGACCTCGTTATAGATGCTTGCGTCACACCCTGGATCTGGCGCGCGAGCCGCTCGGCCGCGTCCTTCATTTGCTGATTGGGCACGATGCCGGTGATCAGCAGCTCGTTGTTATAGGTTGTCGCGGAGACATCGCGGGCGAGATCGGTCGAGGCGTCGGCCCAGTATTTATGCGCTGCCGCGGCGATACGCCGCATCGCGCGCCAGTCTGTTCGGGCGAACGCTGCTGGGTCGCGAGCGTATAGCCGCCGACGGCCGTGCCCGCGACGATCGGCAGCACACAGCCGGCCAGCGGCGCCGCCGCGAGCATCACAGCAAGCAAGACAGTCGCGCGCGAATAAAAGCGTTCTGTCACAACCACCATCCTCTTAAGTGAAGGGCGAAAGAATCTAGTCGCGCGGCCCGAGACAAGCAAAGCCATTCCGCGCGCCCTATTCGTCCCCGCCAAGCATCGACGAGATGACGCGGCCAGCGTCGCGGCGTGACCAGCATCACATCGAATCGTGCCGCGAGCATGGCAAGATCGGGGCGGCGGCCGAGAAAATGCGCGACCGCACGCGTGATCCGCTGCTGCTGCCGGCGCGTCACCGCTTCGGTCGCCGTAGTCGAAATCGGCGCGCGCTTTGACCTCGATGGCCGCGAGAGTGTCGCCGCGCCGCGCGATGAGATCGATCTCGCCTGCCGGCGTCTTGTAGCGCCGCGCCAGGATGCGATAGCCCTTGAGACGCAAATGCCAGAGGCAGAGCAGCTCGCGCCGTCTTGCCGCGGCGCTCGGCCGCACGCCGATGATTGCGCGCGGCGCTCATTCGCCGCGCCCCGCCACGATGAGCGCGCGCTGGTAGACCTCGCGGCGCGGCCGTCCGGTCGCTTCCGCGACAGCCGTGCTCGCATCCTTGACGCTCATCGTCGCGAGGGCCGCATCAAGCGCGGCATCGAGCGCATCATCGGTGACCGCGGCACGCGCCGTCGCCTCGTCGACCCCGCCGACGACGATGACGATCTCGCCCTTGGGCGCGCCGACCATGGCATAATGCGCCGCCAGCACGGCAAGGCCGCCGCGGCGGAGCTCCTCGTAGAGCTTGGTCAACTCGCGCGCGACGGATCGCCGGCCGGTCGCCGAGCACCTCCGCCATATCGGCAAGCGTCGCCGCAAGCCGCGGTCCCGTCTCATAGACGATCAGCGTGGCATGAAGGTGCGCGATCTCGCCCAACACGCGGCGCCGCGCCGCTTGCTTGGGTGGAAGAAATCCCTGGAAGAAGAAGCGATCGGAGGGCAGGCCGGAAAGCACCAGCGCCGCAAGCGCCGCAGAGGCGCCGGGCAGTGTCGTCACGGCGATGCCTTCGGCGATCGCCGCGCGTACCAGCTTGAAGCCGGGATCGGAGATCAGCGGCGTGCCGGCATCGGAGACCAGCGCGACCACGGCGCCCGCTTTCAGCTTTTCGATCAGCAGCGGCCGCATGTGCTCGGCATTGTGTTCATGATAGGCGAGGCGGCGACCGGCGAGGCCGTAGCGGCTCATCAGCTTTTCCGTGACGCGCGTATCCTCGCAGGCGATCACGTTCGGCCGCCGCCAGAATATCGAGTGCGCGCAACGTGATGTCGCGGAGATTCCCGATCGGCGTGGCGACAATATAGAGGCCTGCTGCGAAGCGCGGCGTTTCGCTCGGCGTGTCGGCGCTCGCCGCTTGTTTACTTCCAAGCCGGCTCTCGATAGGCTCCGCGCCTCGCTCGCCCCGTCCGGAGATCGCGCGTGTCGTTTTGCCTCCGTCGGCCTTATGCGCGAATTGCCGCCGCGGCATGGCTCCTCGTCTCCGCGCTGACGCTGGCTTCTTGCTCGTACGTCAAACTACCGGGGGCGATCGCCGAGCCCGCAAGTCGTGCGGCCACCGGTTCTGGCGCCCGGACCGCCGCCGACCGCCGTCCAGCCGCCGACGCAGCTGCCGGAGACCGCGCCTGGAGCCTTGCCGCCGACCGCCAGCGGCAAGGTCGCGGTGGGGCTGTTGTTGCCGCTGAGCGGACCGAGCGGCACGCTCGGCCAGGCGATGCTCGATGCGGCGGAGATTGCGCTTTACGACCTCGCCAATGACCAACTCGAGCTGCTGACCCGCGACACCAAGGGCACGCCCGACGGCGCGAGCGCCGCTGCGCAGCAAGTGCTGAGCCAGGGCGCGCAACTCATCCTCGGCCCGTTGCTCGCACCCGAAGTCGGCGCCGTGAAGCCGATCGCACAGGCCGCCCATGTGCCGGTGGTCGCTTTCTCGACTGACACGACACTTGCCGGGCAAGGCACTTATCTCATGGGCTTCCCCCCGAGCGAGGAAGTCGCGCGCGTCACCTCGTACGCGCATGCCCAGGGCCATGAACGCTTTGCCGTGCTCGCGCCGAACACGCCTTACGGCCAAGTCATCGCCGATGCGGTGAGGGACGCCGTTGCAGCGAATGGCGCGACCCTGTCGCGCATCGAGTTTTACGATCCGGCGCTCAACGGCATTGCCGCCGCGGTGCGGCGCTTCGCCGGCGAAGGCGTCGATTACGACGCGCTTTTCCTCCCCGAGGGCGGTGCGCGCATCAAAGCGTTGGCGCCGCAACTGCCCTATTTCAAGATCGATCCCGATCAGGTGAAATTTCTCGGCACCGGCCTCTGGGACGATCCCACGATCGGCGCCGAGCCCTCGCTCGACGGCGGCTGGTATGCGGCGCCTACGCCTTCCGCGCGCGCGCCCTTCGAGCAACGTTTCGCTCAGCTCTACGGCCACTCGCCGCCGCGGCTTGCGACGCTCGGCTATGACGCGACCGCGCTGGCGGCGGTGTTGGCGCGCGCGCCGCAAGGCGCCGATTTCTCGGATCAGGCACTGACCAATCCGAATGGCTTCTCCGGTCTCGACGGCATTTTCCGCTTCCGCTCGAACGGGCTGGCGCAGCGTGGCCTTGCCGTTCTGCAAGTGCAGCGCGGCGGCAATACCATCATCGATCCGCCGTCAACAAC
The DNA here is from genome assembly GCA_963731145.1 of uncultured Alphaproteobacteria bacterium. Classification (GTDB taxonomy): domain Bacteria; phylum Pseudomonadota; class Alphaproteobacteria; order ATCC43930; family CGMCC-115725; genus CAIKMD01. Next base: position 487,565 of record CAVSUX010000003.1, read on the forward strand.
GTTCCAGAATTTAGGCTTCTAAGCGAGCAGCGCGCCCAGCACGGCGTTGAGCCGCTGGCGCCCGGCAGCGGTCGCGCGCAAACCGGAATCGTCGAGCATAAGGAAGCCAGCCTCGCGCAGGCTGGCGAGCCGCACGGCATCGAGCGCGGTCTCGAAGTCCTGGCCCGTCTCGGCATGGAAGGCGGCGCGCGCGATCCCTTCGCCGAGCCGCAGTCCCATCATCAGCATCTCGTCGCGCCGCTCTTCCGCCGACAGCGGCAGCGTCTCTTCGAGCCCGTGTCCGGCGCGCTCGACCGCGCCGAGCCAGGTCTCGGGCGCGCGGAAATTCCTGAGCGCGCGCTTCTCGGCACCGAGTGTCAGCCGGCCATGCGCGCCGGGACCAATGCCGAGATAATCCTGATAGCGCCAATAGACGAGATTGTGCCGGCATTCCTCGCCCGGGCGCGCATGATTGGAGATTTCGTAAGCCGGCAGGCCCGCGGCGGCGAGGGTGTCCTGCGTCGCCTCGTAAAGCGCGCCTTGCGTCTCTTCATCCGGCAAGCGGAAATCGCCGCGGGCGAAAGTGCCCGCGAAAGCAGTGCCTGCCTCGATGGTGAGCTGATAGAGCGAGAGATGATTGCCCGCCATCGCCAGCGCGGCATCGCAGCTCGTCGCGCCACGCTGCGAGAGTCTGCTCCGGCCGCGCATAGATCAGATCGAAAGAGAAGCGCGGGAAGAGCCGGGCCGCGAGCGCGACCGCGTCCCGCGCCTCACCCGCATTGTGGCCGCGGCCTAGGAATTTCAGCGCCGTATCGTCGAGCGCCTGCACGCCGAGCGAGACGCGGTTAACACCCGCAGCGCGCAGCTCGGCAAAGCGCGAGGCCTCGACCGAGGTCGGGTTGGCTTCGAGAGTGATCTCGAGATCGCGCGCCGCTACCGGCCAATGTTGCGCGGCGCGCTCGATCAGCGCCGCCGCGGTCGCCGGCGCCATCAGCGAAGGCGTGCCGCCGCCGAAAAAGATCGAGGTCAGTTCGCGATCCTTGAGCGCCGGCGCCCAATGATCGAGCTCCGCGATGAGCGCTGCGCGCCAGCGCGGCTCGTCGATGCGCTCGCGGACATGCGAGTTGAAATCGCAATAGGGGCATTTCGACTTGCAGAACGGCCAATGGATATAGAGCGCGAGCGGCGTCGCCATGGCTCACGCACCCTGCTGCGCGGCGTCGTGGCGCCTCATCCGCGTCATCACCTGCCGCAGCTTGCCGAGCAGGATCATCAGCACGCGCAGATTGAAGACGAGGCTCGGCGCGATGCTGATTCCCATCGCGTTGAGCGAGCCGATGCCGAGCGCCCGCGTCATCTTGGCGAAGCCTGCGGTGCTGCATTCGAAGCGGCCATTCACCGTCAGCGTGTCGTAACCGAAATCATTCTTGAGGAGAAACAGCAGCGATGAAGAATGCATCGCGACATCGGCGGCACCGCCCGGCAGCGCGACCATGCCATCGAGCAGCGAGAAGGAGATCAGCGTATCGAGATCGGTCACGTGGATCGTAATCGGCTGGAAACTGCCGAGAAACGGCAGCTTGCGCAGCAGCACAATCAGCAGCCGCGAATTCTGCGCCATCATGCGCACGCGGTAGGCGGCGAATGCCTCCCGCAAGCGGTCCAGACCCACCGACTCGCCGGGACCGCGCCGCGGCAGGCGCGGCAACTCGGCGAGCCGCTGCTCGTAACGCGCAAGCGCCGGCGCGTTGTCATGTGGCGTGCCGATTTCCCATTCCTCGCCGGGATAGAGCACGACCGGAATCGTGCCGGCGGCGGCAAGGGTTTCGGCGGCGGCGCGCGGCGTGTTCATCGCATCATTGAGATAAGCATTCTCGACATTGGAAAAATAGATGAAGCTCGCGAACGGCATCGCATATTCCGGTCGAAGGATTTGCGCCTGCACGGTGAGCGTATCGCACTTTTTTTTTGCGGCTTCTTCGCGGAAGGCGCGATCGTCCCTGCCGCCTTTCCAGGCCGCGTAGCTGAATTGGCTGAGCATCAGCGTCGGCGGACCGAAGAGCTTGGCGACGCGGGTGAGATCGGCCGGCGCGGCGATCTGGCAATCGTTGAGATTGATCAACGATTGCCGGCCATCGCTCACATGCAGCCATGAATCGTAAAAATCATGCGGGCCGCAGGTGGCGGTCACGCCGCCGCCCAGCGCCAGCGGCGTGCCGCCTTCCATCTCGATCACACGACAAGCCGAGGCCGCGGCAGAATTGTGCGACGCGATGATCGCGGGTCGACTGAAACAGGATCGTGATGCGGTCTTTATGCGACGGCGCGATACGCGTGAAAAAGGACGGCGAGAAATGATCCGGATGCTCATGCGAAAGCCAGATATGGGTAATCCCGGCCATGATGGCAGCGGGTGATAGCGGCGTCGGGATCAGCAGATCCCAGCCGTCATTGAAGGCCGAGCCGTCGATCCAGGGATCGAATAAGAGCCCGATATCGCCGGCAATCAGCTTGCAGCAAGCGTGGTTGACGAAAGTGAGTTTCACGGCCGCGGCGCCACGGGCAGGCACGCTTCGGCGAGTTGCCGGAACGCAACCGTGCGATGGCTGATGCGCATGCGCCGCTCGCTGTCGAGCTCGCCGAAACTCTCGCTCATGCCCTCCGGCAAGAAGATCGGATCGTAGCCGAAGCCCAGCGTGCCGCGCGGCGGGAAGGTGACGCTGCCATGCACCTCGCCGCGAAAGCCTTCGAGATGACCGTCGGGCCAGGCAAGAGCGAGCACGGCGACGAAATAGGCGCGGCGATCGGGATTGTCTCCGAGTTCGCGCTCGACCCGCGCCATCGCCGGCGCGAAATCCTTGTTCACCGCCCAGCGCGCCGAATAGATGCCGGGCGCACCACCGATCCCCGACACCACCAGCCCCGAATCATCGGCGAGCGAGGGCAAGCCGCTCGCCGACGCCGACGCATGCGCCTTGATCGCGGCATTCTCTTCGAAAGTGCTGCCGGTCTCTTCGGGCTCGGGCAGGCCGAGCGCGCCGGCGCTTATCGCTTCGAGACCGTAGGGCCGCAGCAAATCCGCCATCTCGACGAGCTTGCCGTTGTTATGCGTCGCGATGACCAGCTTGCCGCCGGCCATGAGGCGGCGCGCAGCGCAGGCAAAGCGCGAATCTTCAGCGCTTTGCCGTCGTGCGAAGCCAAATTTTTTAAAGAAACTTCGCAAGACGGCTTTGCTGTGCGGGCGCCATCGGATCAGTCGAGCCTCAGCGCCTTGCGCTGCAGGGCGAAGAGCTGCGCGACGCCGCTGCGCGCGAGGCCCAAGAGCGCCGAGAATTGGGCGTCGACGAAAGGCTCGTGCTCGGCTGTCGCCTGGATCTCGACGATGCCGCCTTTGCCGGTGAGAACGAAATTCGCGTCGGTCTCGGCGGTTGAATCCTCGGCATAATCGAGATCGAGCAACGGCGTTGCCTCATGAATGCCGCAAGAGACAGCAGCGACCGCATCGATCAGCGGCACCGCCATGATCAGCTTTTGCGCCATGAGCTTTTGGAAAGCCTGGTAGAGCGCGACATAGCTGCCGGTGATCGAGGCCGTGCGCGTGCCGCCATCGGCCTGGATCACGTCGCAATCGATGCGCACCTGGCGCTCGCCCAGCGCCGTGAGATCGGTCACCGCGCGCAGCGAGCGGCCGATGAGGCGCTGGATTTCCTGCGTGCGGCCCGATTGCTTGCCGCGCGCCGCCTCGCGATCGGTGCGCGTATGGGTCGAGCGCGGCAGCATGCCGTATTCCGCTGTCACCCAGCCGCGGCCGGTGTTGCGCAGGAAGGGCGGCACCTTCTCCTCGACGCTCGCGGTGCAGAGCACATGCGTGTCGCCGAAGCGGACGAGGCACGAGCCTTCGGCATATTTGGCAAAGCCGGGCTCGAGGCTGACGACGCGCATCTGGTCAGGGGCGCGGCCGGAAGGGCGCGGCATGGTGGGACCTCTAAAAGGTGAAAGCCGAACCTAGGGCGGTGCCCCTAACAGGTAAAGGGTGGGGCAGGTAAAGGATGGAACAGGTAAAGAGCGCGCTCGGTTGACGCTACCCCGCACCGTTCCTACATTTTCTCGGCCCTAGAAGCGTTTATGGCCAGCATGTCGCCGCCCGTCTCGAAGCCGATAATGACCGAGCTCAACGATCGCAGCCGGGAGATTTTCCGGATGATCGTCGACGCCTATGTCGATACCGGCGAGCCGGTCGGCTCGCGCACCCTGGCCCGGCGCGGCCGGCTGGACCTCTCGCCGGCCTCGATCCGCAACGTCATGGCCGATCTCGAGGAAGCCGGGCTGCTCTTCGCGCCGCATACGTCGGCCGGCCGGCTGCCGACCGAAGCCGGGCTGCGGCTTTTCGTCAGCGGACTGTTGGAGCTGGGCGGGCTCAGCGATTCCGAGCGCCAGAGCATCGACGGCCGCTGCACCGCTGCCGGCAAGAGCCTGTCGCAGGCGCTCGAAGAGGCGAGCGCCGCGCTGTCCGGCCTATCGCGTTGCGCCAGCCTTGTCATCGCGCCGAAGACCGAGCGACCGCTGAAGCACATCGAATTCGTGCCGCTGGCCCCGGGCCGCGCGCTGGTCGTGATGGTCACCGAGGACGGGCTGGTCGAGAACCGGCTGATCGAAGTGCTCGCTCGGCACGCCGCCCTCCTCGCTCCAGGCCGCCGGCAATTATCTCAACAGCCGCTTGCGCGGCCGCACCGTCGAGGAAGCGAAAGTCGCGATCCTCAGCGAAATCGAGCAGCGCCGCACACAGCTCGACGAGCTGACGACGAAGCTCGTCGAAGCCGGGCTGGCGTCCTGGGGCGGCGGCGACCGCTCGTCGCTGATCGTCAAAGGCCAGGCGAATCTGCTCGAGGATATCTCGGCCCTGACCGATCTCGAGCGACTGCGTACGCTCTTCGATGCGCTCGAGACCAAGGAGACGATGGTCCGGCTGCTCGATGCAACGCGCGAAGGCGAAGGCGTGCAGATCTATATCGGCGCCGACAATCCGCTTTTCGGCATGGCCGGCTGCTCGATCGTGGTCGCGCCCTATACCAACAGCCGCGAACAAGTGATCGGAGCGATCGGTGTGGTCGGTCCGACGCGTATCAACTATGCCCGCATCATTCCGATGGTCGATTACACCGCGAAGGTGATCGGCCGTATGCTGGGCTGAAACAGCAAAAAAGCGAGCGAATGACCCAAGACACTGACGATTTGACGCCAGACCGCAATGCCGTGGATGGTCCGCAAACTCCAACCGAAGCGGCCGCCGCCGAACTCGCGAGCCGGCTCAACAAAAGCGAGGCCGAACTTGCCGAGACCAAGGACAAGCTGCTGCGCGCCTTGGCCGAAACCGAAAATCAGCGCCGCCGGGCACAGCGCGAGCGCGAGGATGCGAGCAAATACGCTGCGGCGAATTTCGCCAAGGATCTGCTCGATGTCGCCGACAATTTCCGCCGTGCCTTGGACAGTATCGATCCAGACGCGCTGCAGGATGACCGCGCAAAGGCGCTGATCGAGGGTATCGCCGCGACCGAGCGCGCGCTGCTCGCGGCATTCGAGCGCCACGGCATCAAGCGCATCGAGCCGGAGATCGGCGAGCGCTTCGACCCCAATCTGCACGAAGCGATGTTCGAAGTGCCGAATACCGGCAAGCCGGGCGGCAGCATCGTCCAAGTGGTGCAAGCAGGCTATCGCATGCATGACCGGCTGCTGCGGCCGGCGATGGTCGGCGTCGCCAAGGCCAGCGCGGCGCCGGCCGGGTCGACGGTCGATCAAACGGCGTGAGCGCCGCATGCGCTAGCGTGCGCGGCAGGGGAAGGCGCCAGTGACGGACGAGCCGAAGGTCTATCTCGACTACACGCAAAAAGAGCTCGACGACGCTTTCGAGCAGACGGTATGGGCGCCGAATTTCGAGGAGCTGCGCCACAAGAACAAAGCGCGCTGCGCCGATATCCGCGCTCGTTTCGAGCATTTCGAGCGTCGCTATGGTGATGGCCCGCATGAGACGGTCGAGATCGTGCCGGCCAAACAAGCCCCCAAAGCATCAGAGGGGGCGCCCGTGCTGTTCTTCGTTCATGGCGGGCGCTGGCGTCCGCAACCCGACAACGCCTTTGTTTATTTCGCCGATACGGTCGCGAATGCCGGCGCGCATCTCGTTGCGGCGCGTTTCTCGACCCTCGATCCGCCGAAAGTGCCGACCCGCATGCCGGACATGATCGCCGAGTTGCGCCGCGCCATCGCCTGGCTCAGCGCGAACGCTGCGAGCTTCGGCGGCGACCCGAAGCGAATTCACGTCATCGGCCATTCCTCGGGCGCGCATTTGACCAGCGTGCTGCTGACCACCGATTGGACGCGTTTCGGCCTGCCCGCCGATGTCCTGAAGAGCGGCACCTGTGTCTCGGGCATGTACGAGCTGCGGCCGGTGCTGCTGTCCGCGCGCAGCGCCTATGTGCAAGCTCACCCCCGAGGAAGAGGACGAGTTCAGTGCGATCCGGCACCTCGATCGGCTGCGCTGCCCGATCACCATCGCCTATGGCAGCAAGGAAAGCCCCGAATTCCAGCGCCAGGGCCGGACTTTCGCCGCCGCTTTGCGCGCGCGCGGCGCGCCGGCCAACGAGCTGATCCTCGACGGGCACAATCATTTCGAGGGCATCCGCTCGATGATCGAGCCGCAAAGCCCTCTCGCCCGGCAGGTGCTCGGCCAGCTCGGCCTCACCCCCGCCACCTGACAAGCCCGCCATCGCCCGCGCCAAAGCTGGGAGTACTTGACTTCTTGCTAAAGAATGATAATCATTCGCATCTGAGTTGCGAATGATTTGCATTACTATGGCTGGCAAGAGGTAGATAAGTCGATGATCCGATTACGAATTTTGGCCGGCTTGGGCCTCATAACGGGCAGCGTGGCATTCGCCGTGCACGCGGCAGCCGAGGACGGCTTCACCCTCTCGATCCGGGGCAAAGCCTTCGAGCCGAACGAGCTGACGGTTCCGGCCGGGCAAAAGATCACCCTCACGGTCAAGAACCTCAACCCAACGCCCTCGGAATTCGAGAGCAGCGATCTCAATCGCGAGAAGGTCGTGACCGGCGGCGGCGACATCACCGTGTTCATCGGACCGCTGCGACCGGGGAGCTACGAATTCTTCGACGATTTCAGTGCCGACACGCCGCACGGCCACATCATCGCGAAATAAGGGGGCTTGCTTATGTTTGGGGAGCGAATTACCGCCGCGGCGGAGCACGCGCGGGTGGCGAGGACGATTGCCGGAACGATCATCCTGCTTGGCACAGGCGGCGCGTTCGCGCCGGCATGCGCCGACATCAAAGTCCACTATCCGGTCATCGATTATCGCGAATTCGAGTTCGAATATAACGGCGACACGACCTTCGATAAGGCCAACAGCGGCAAGAGCAACAATCAGAGCAATGTTTTCGAGCTCGGCTATGCGCCCGTGTGGTGGTGGGAGCCGGAGATCGAATTCGAGACCGCGGCCGAGCCGGGCAGGAATTTCGCCTACACCGCGACCACCTTCGAGAACACCTTCCTGCTGACCGAGCAGGGTAAATACTGGGCCGATTTCGGCTTCTTCGCCGAGTATTCGCACGCCGCGTCCAGGGCCGACGCCGACGAGATCACGTTCGGCCCGCTCGTGCAGAAGCAGATGAGCAATATCCTCGGCCTCGATCTCGGCCATGACACGCTGCACACGCTGAATGTGCTCTTCACCAAGCAGATCGGCCGCAACCGCAACGACGCGACGCCCCTGGCTATCGCTTGGCAGTCGCGGCTCCAGTTCAATCAGTATTTCCAGCCAGGTGTCGAGTACTACGGCAATTTCACCAGCATCGCCGGTACGTCCAATGAAGAAGCGACGCAGCACCGGCTGGGACCGGTCCTGGTCGGTCAATACAACATGTTCCAACTCGGCAAGATCAAATACGAGGCCGGCTATCTCTTCGGCCTCAACCAGGCGACCGAGCGGGGCACGCTCCGTTGGCGGCTGGAGTACGAAAAGGCGTTCTGATCCCACGCCGGGTCCCTTGGCTCCGCCCCGAAATTGGCGCCCGGCGAAGCACCGAAGAGCCTGGGACTTCGCGCTTTTTCGGTCCCTGGCCGGTTGCAGTGCGGGAAGCGCGCACACATATATGAGCGGCACAGGCCGGGGCTCTTCCCGGCCTAAACCAATCCGCGGGGGATGCCGCAGCGCCTTCGGGGCTGTGGGAGCCCTGCCGCAAAAAGGGGTTAGAGAATGGCAAAAGTCATCGGCATCGATCTCGGCACGACCAATTCCTGCGTCGCCGTGATGGAAGGCAAGAATGCCAAGGTGATCGAGAATAGCGAGGGCGCGCGGACGACGCCTTCCATGGTCGCCTTTACCGAGGGCGGCGAGCGCCTCGTCGGCCAAGCGGCCAAGCGCCAGGCGGTTACCAATCCGGACAGTACTTTTTACGGGGTCAAGCGCCTGATCGGCCGGCGCATGACCGACCCGATGGTTGCGAAGGAAATGGACCTCGTCCCGTTCAAGATCGTCGCCGGCGACAATGGCGACGCCTGGGTCGAGAGCCGCGGCAAGAAATACGCGCCCTCCCAGGTCAGCGCCTTCGTCCTGCAGAAGATGAAAGAGACCGCCGAGGCCTATCTCGGCGAGACGGTAAGCGAGGCCGTCATCACGGTTCCCGCCTACTTCAACGACAGCCAGCGCCAGGCGACCAAGGATGCCGGCAGGATCGCCGGCCTCGAGGTTCTGCGCATCATCAACGAGCCGACGGCGGCGGCGCTCGCCTATGGCCTCGAGCAGAAGAAGAACGGCACGATCGCGGTCTATGACCTCGGCGGCGGCACCTTCGACATTTCCGTGCTCGAGATCGGCGATGGCGTGTTCGAGGTCAAATCGACCAACGGCGACACCTTCCTCGGCGGCGAGGATTTCGACAAACGCGTGATCGACTATCTCGCCGACGAGTTCAAGAAAGAGCAGGGCATCGACCTGCGCAACGACAAGCTCGCGCTTGCAGCGCCTGAAAGAGGCGGCCGAGAAGGCGAAGATCGAATTGAGCTCGTCGATGCAGACCGAGGTCAATCTGCCTTTCATCACGGCGGATCAGACCGGGCCGAAGCATCTCAACATCAAGCTGACGCGCGCCAAGCTCGAAGCGCTGGTCGACGATCTCATCCAGAAGACCATCGATCCGTGCCGCAACGCGCTGAAGGATGCCGGCCTCAAAGCCTCGGAGATCGACGAGGTCATCCTCGTCGGCGGCATGACGCGCATGCCGAAAGTGATCGAGGCGGTGAAGCAGTTCTTCGGCAAGGAGCCGAACCGCTCGGTCAATCCGGACGAAGTCGTCGCCGTCGGCGCCGCCATCCAGGCGGGCGTGCTGAAGGGCGAGGTGAAGGACGTCCTGCTGCTCGACGTGACGCCGCTGTCCCTGGGCATCGAGACCCTGGGCGGCGTGTTCACGCGCCTCATCGATCGCAACACGACGATCCCGACCAAGAAGGGCCAGACCTTCTCCACCGCCGAGGACAACCAGACCGCGGTCACGATCCGCGTCTTCCAGGGCGAGCGCGAGATGGCGGCGGACAACAAGCTGCTCGGCCAGTTCGATCTCGTCGGCATTCCGTCGGCGCCGCGCGGCATGCCGCAGATCGAGGTCAATTTCGACATCGACGCCAACGGCATCGTCTCGGTCCAGGCCAAGGACAAGGCGACCGGCAAGGAACAGCAGATCCGCATCCAGGCTTCGGGCGGTCTGTCGCAAACCGACATCGACAAGATGGTGAAGGATGCCGAAGTCGCATGCCGAGGATGACAAGAAGCGGCGCGAGCTGGTCGAGACGCGGAACCAGGCCGAAGGTCTGATCCACACCACCGAGCGCACGTTGAAGGAAGCGGGCGACAAGATCCCGGCGGGCGACAAGCAGGCCGTGGAGCAGGCGATCGCGGCCCTCAAAGGCGTCACCGCCGGCGAGGATGTCGGCGAGATCCGCTCGAAGACCGAGGCCTTGGCGCAAGTCTCGATGAAGATCGGCGAGGCGATGTACAAGCAGCAAGGCGCGCCGGGGGGCGAGGCCGGGCCGCAAGCCGAGGCCGGTGCGAGCCAAAGCGGCCCGTCCGGCGGCGGCGACGAGAAAGTGGTCGATGCCGATTTCGAAGAGGTCGACGAGAACAAGAAGCGCGGTTCGGGTTGATCGATCTGCGCACGTAACCGACACCGCCCCGGCATGCCGGGGCGGTTTGTCGTCGGACGGGGAGTCGGGGGAACTAGGTAGTTACGATGGCGAAACAGGACTTCTATGATTTGCTCGGCGTGGGGCGCGACGCCTCGGGCGACGACATCAAGAAGGCGTTTCGCAAGCTCGCCATGCAGTGTCACCCGGACCGCAATCCGGGCGACAAACAAGCCGAGCAGCGTTTCAAGGACATCAACGAGGCCTATGACGTCCTGAAGGACGAGCAGCGGCGCGCCGCTTACGACCGCTTCGGCCATGCCGCTTTCGAGCAAGGCGGCGGCCGCGGCGATTTCGGCTTCGGCGGGGCCGGCGGCTTCGCCGACATCTTCGAGGAGATGTTCGGCTCGATGATGGGCGGCGGCGGCGGCCGCAGCGCGAATAATCGCGGCAGCGATCTGCGCTACAATCTCGAGATCACGCTCGAGGAAGCCTTCAAAGGCCGCGAGACGCAGATCCGCGTGCCGACGCTCGCGCCTTGCGATGCGTGCCAGGGCAGCGGCGCCGAACCCGGATCGAAGCCGATCAACTGCCCGACCTGCCGCGGCGCCGGCCGCGTCCGCACGCAGCAAGGCTTCTTCACCATGGAGCGCACCTGCCCCGCCTGTCATGGCGCCGGCAAGGTGATCGACAAGCCATGCCGCTCTTGCGGCGGCCAAGGCCGCACCCGCAAGGAGAAGACGCTCAACGTCACCATCCCACCTGGGGTCGAGGACGGCACGCGCATCCGCCTCGCCAGCGAGGGCGAAGCCGGCTTGCGCGGCGGCGGCAACGGCGATCTCTACATCTTCCTCGCGGTCAACGCGCATCCGCTGTTCCAGCGCGACGGCGCGAATATCCATTGCCGCGTGCCGATCTCGATGCCGACCGCGGCGCTCGGCGGCACGATCGAGGTGCCGACGATCGACGGCTCGCGCGCCAAGGTGACGATCCCGCGCGGGCACCCAGACCGGCCATCAGTTCCGCCTGCGCGGCAAAGGCATGTCGGTGCTGCGCAGCGCGACGCGCGGCGACATGTTCGCCCAAGTCAGTGTCGAGACACCGGTCCATCTGACCAAGCGGCAGCAAGAGCTGCTGCGCGAATTCGAGAAGGAAGGCGATGCGCGCAAGACCAGTCCCGAAAGCGAGGGCTTCTTCGCCAAGGTGAAGGAGTTCTTCGAGGATCTGCGCGAATAGCATCGTGATCGACACAACGCCGGCTTCGACCGCCAACCGCGATGTCAGCGCGCTAATCTTGCTCTGGCTCGCGGGAACCGGCTTGCGCATCACCCTGCTCGCCGTGCCGCCGGTCATTCCGCTAATCCATAGCGAGCTGCATCTGACCGAGACTGAGATCGGGACGCTCGGCACCTTGCCCTCGCTGCTGCTCGCCGCGGCGGCGATTCCGGGCTCGGCCCTGATCGCGCGTTTCGGTGCTCGCGCTGCGCTGGTGATCGGATTGTTGCTCGTGGGCTTCGGCTCCGCCGCGCGCGGCGCCGCGGTCGACATCGTCACGCTCTATCTCACGACGATCATCACCGCGGCGGGCGTGGCGATCATGCAGCCTTCGATGCCGCCGCTGGTGCGCAACTGGTTGCCGCATCGCGTACCGGTCGCGACCGCGGTGTACACGAATGGTCTGCTTTTCGGCGAGACGCTGGCCGTCGCGCTTGACCCTGCCCGTGGTGCTGCCGCTGGCCGGCGGCTCGTGGCGGCTGAGCTTCGTCTATTGGGGCATTCCCGCCATTTTAACCGCGGCCCTCATCGTCTTCTTCGCGCCGCGCGACACGACGCGCACTGCCGTCACGGTGCCGCTGCGCTGGTGGCCGAATTGGCGCGACAAGCAGCTCTGGCGGCTCGCGCTCTGCCTCGGCTGTATCAACACCTGCTACTTCGCGACCAACACCTTCCTGCCCGATTACCTCACCGCGACCGGCCATGGCGATTTGATCAGCGCGGCGCTGACCTCGCTGAATTTCTGCCAGTTGCCGGCCTCGTTCATCATGCTGGGCATGGCGCCGCGCCTCGTGCGCATGCCAGCCTCCTATGTCACCGTCGGTGTACTCAGCTTGATCAGCGTCATCGGCATGGCGCTGATGCCGGGCTGGCCGGTGGTGGCCTGGGCGGGGTTGCTCGGTTTCGCCGGCGCTGCCGGGCTTATCCTCGTCCTCGCGCTGCCGCCGCTCTTGAGTGCGCCGGAAGATGTACATCGCCTCGCCTCGGCGATGTTCACCATTTCCTACCCCTGCGCCGTGTTGATGTCGATTTTGAGCGGCTATCTCTGGGACAAGACCGACATTTCCTGGATTCGCCTTTGTGCCGATCGGCATCGCCGCGGCGGCGCTCGCCGTGTTGCCGCTCGGCATCGATCTCGGTCACCGCCCTCGCTAGCGGAGCGCGAAGCTCACCGGCACGACGATATCGAGCGTGTTCGCAGCAATATCGGCAGGGATTTGTGGCAAGGGCTCGGCGCGATGCACGAGCGCCAACACTTCCGCGTCGAGATCGGCATGGCCCGAGCTGCGTTCGAGCCGCGCATTCGAGACCTCGCCCGCACGACCGAGCGTGAAACGCAAGAGCACGACGCCCTGCTCGCCACGGCGCTGCGCCAGCACCGGATAGCGCTTATAGCGCTCGAGCTGCGCCGCGATCAGATCGCTGAGGCGCGGCGCGGCGGGGTCGACGCTTGGACGCGATGGTGCGCTGACCGTGGGTTGCGGCGCCGGTGCAGTTGGCGCAGTGGATGTTCGCGCCGGCTGCGGCTCGGGCCGCGGCGGCTCGACATGCCGTAAGACGGGCCGTGGCTTCACCGGCTTGGGCGACGGCTCTGGCACCGGCGTTAGTTCTTCTTGCGGCTGAACTTGTGGTTGGACCTGCGGCTCGGGTAGCGGTGGGGCCGGCGTTGGCGGTGCGGGCGGTGCTGGTAGCGGCGCCAGTTCGATCAAGGTCAGCGATGGCGGCACCGACGATGGCGCGATTTCGCCCCGGTACCAGCGCAGCAAGAACACGCTCGCGACGACATGCAGCGCGAGCACCAATGCGAAGCACACGACCCACCGTTTGCTGTCGCCGTGTGGCGCATGGCCGAAAGTCGCCGCAATACTCATGTGTCGGACCACAGGCGAACGAGGTTGTGATAAACGCCGGCGAGCTGGACGGTGACTTTGTCCTCGGGCGCGCGGCGGCTGAGCTCTTGGATCGCGGTGTCGAGATCCAGCAGCAGCGTGCGATGCTCGTTGCCGCGCACCATGCTCTGTATCCAGAAAAAGGACGAGATGCGCACACCGCGCGTCACCGGCGTAACCTGGTGCAGGCTGTTCGCCGGATAGAGCACCATGTCGCCGGCCGGCAGCTTCACCTTATGCATGCCGTAGGTGTCTTCGACGACCAGCTCGCCGCCGTCGTAATCCTCGGGCGGCGTCAGGAACAGCGTCGCCGAGATATCTGTGCGAATGCGATGCCGCGTGCCGGCGACGTCGCGGATCGAGCCGTCGATATGGATGCCGTAGGTCTCACCGCCTTCATAGCAATTAAAGAGCAGCGGGCAGACCTTGAGCGGCAGGGCCGCGGCGAGAAAGAGCGGATTGCGCTCGAGCGCCGCGAGGATCATCTCGCCGACCTCGCCCCCGATCGGGTCGCCATCTCGCACCTGACGATTGCGCTTCACCCACTCGCCGAGATGACCCGCCGTTTGCCGCCCGTCGACCCATTCGGCACGATCGAGCAGCGCACGGCATTTCGCGGCTTGCTCCGTCTCAAGAACTTTCGGGACATGCAGCAGCATCGGCGGGCCTCGCGTGTCAGAATTTGTAGGCAACGGTGAAAAGCGCGCTGCGTCCTGCGCCCGGGACCACATGCGATGGATGGAGACTGTCGTAGTAGAATTCGTCGGTGATGTTGTAGATGTTGAGCTGAACATCCAGCTTCTCGGTCACCGGATATTTCGCCATCGCATCGAAGGTCCAGTAGCCCGGCACCTTGTTGAGGAAATAGACGGTGGTGCCGCCGGTCGCGACCGCGCGCGGCGTCGAGTTGGCATAGCGGCTGGAGACGTAATTCGCGCCGCCGCCGATCTCGATATTCCACGGCAGGACGTAGGTCGTCCAAATATTGAAGGTGTGCATCGGCACGTTGGCGAGGCGATTGCCGATATCGCTGCCCGGACCTTGGGTCGGCGATTTGTCGATCTCGCTGAACATGTAGGCGTAGCCGGCATAAATCTGCCACTTCTCGGTGACATGGCCGACGGCTTCGAGCTCGATCCCGTCGACACGCGCGTCGCCGGCGAGAATATTGAAGGTCGGATTGTTGGGATCGGGCTCGCGCACATTGAATTGCTGCGTGCGATAGATCGCGCCGCGCAAGCTGAGCTGCTCGTGCAGCAAGTCCCATTTGCTGCCGAGTTCGAACGTTCGGTTCTTCACGGGTGCGAGGCTGCCGGTCGAGGACGACAGCGAGAGCTGTTCCGCCGACGGATCGAAAGACGTGCCGTAGTCGAAATAGATGCTACCGTTCGACGCCGGCTTATAGACGATCGCGGCGCGATAGCTCGGCATGAGATCGACGGGCTTCGCCGCGAAGACGCCACTGACCGTGCCGTTCTGCGCGTAGGTGACTTGGTTGAAGCTGGCGGAGAAGCGGTCGTAACGCATGCCGGCGATAAACTGCCATTGCTCGCCGAGCTTGATCGTATCGAGACCGTATGCAGCCGCGGTGTAGGCGGCGCTCTGCGTCTTCGACGAAAGGAAAGAATTGGCGTTATAGGGATCGCTCGGATTGGGATTGGTCAGCGAGGTGAGGCTGGCGAGACCGGGAGTGAAGATCGTCGTGTAGCGCGTTGGATTGGACGTCTCGCGGCTGAGCTCGACGCCGGCGACGACCGTATGGTCGAGGAACCCGGTCGCAAAACGCATCGTCGCGTCCGACTGGTTGACGAGGTAGGTTTCGCGACTCCGCGCCCAGATCTCGTTGCGCGTCACCGACAGGCTCGAGAGCGGCGTTCCGGGATTGATCAGTGCCGGCGTATTGGTACCGAGATTGTCGAGTTGCGGCTCGGTCACGCGGATCTGCCGTACATAATGCGCGTAACGCACGCGGTCGCTCAGCGTCACCGAGTCATTCAGATCGTGTTCGAGCTTGGCCGTCGCGACATCGACTTTGGTGCGCAGGAAATTACCCCGGGTGAAGCCGTAGTAGTTGTTGTGCGCGACCTGCGCCGGCTCGGCGATCGAGCGGTTGCCATTGGCCGAGGTCGGATAGAGCCAGGGCAGGCCGTAATCCGGCACATCGTATTCCGTCTGATGCAGATAGCTGAAATTGAGGCGCGTCGGCGTGCCGATGCCCAGGGCGAGCGTCGGCGCGATGCCGAAGCGCGAATTTTCGGCGACATCACGGCCCGCGACATCCGAATCATGGGCCATCAGATTGATGCGGAAGGCGGCACCTGAGCCGGGCCCGCCCAATCGGCTGATTGACATCGAGCGTCGCGCGCTTGGTCGACATCGGTGCCGAACGCGAAGGAGGTATCGGCGAAGCGCGACAACGTCGGCTGCTTGCTGTCCTGCTCGACGACGCCGCCGGTCGAACCGCGGCCGAAGAGGATCGAGGACGGGCCTTTCAGGACCTGGATGTCTTCGAGGTAGAAGGGGTCGCGGTAGTAGCTGCCGAAATCGCGCATGCCGTCGGAATAGATATCGCTGCGCGCCAGAAGCCGCGTAGCGTGAGATTGTCGCCCTGCTGCGATGCTTCGCCGGCGGCAAGGCTGATGCCGGTGACGTTGCGCAAGGCGTCGCGCATCGTGTTGACGCCCTGATCGTCGAGCAATTGGCGCGGCACGGCATCGATCGATTGCGGCGTATCGCGCAGCGGCTCCGTCAACTTGGGCAGCGACGGCTGCGTGACCTGATAACCGCCGGCGCCACTGGCGGCATCGACGGAGACGGTCGGGGTTTCGATGGGACCGCTTGTGCTCGAACTAGCTTGTGCCGCGGCGAGGTTGGTCCCAGCCGACAACAAGGCAGCAACGGACGTCGAAGCAAGAAGACAGCGATACCAGCGACATCGAGCGACGCTCCAGAAACCAGGTTGACCGAGCATTCCTGGCTGGCTGTCCGCCGCATGGCGGGATGGCTGGCTGGGTCGCGGATGAAAAAAGACAACGACATGCGAAACGCGGCTACTTCACGAGGATGAGCTTGTTGCTGGCGGTCAGCCGCAAGCGATACTGCTCGGTCCCGTGCTGAATGATGCAGCTCGCGCCGGCCGGCGAGCAGCGTCTCGCTGGAGACGATGCGCGGCACCCCGCCTTCCACAGGCGGCGAGGCGGGCGAGTTGGAAGGCGTGGCGGAAGTCACAGGATGATAATAATTCGCATTTGCACTTCTACAAGATTAACTGCGATTGAGGATCATTTGCAACAAATTTTTCGCTAGGAAATTCAATAGACTTGCGGTTTCAGATTCGTCCGGCCCGCGCAACCCCTCGTCAATTTTTGCGAAGCCTTCTAAAAAGCTGCAATGCCCGACACGGTCACCACCCCGGCGCCGATCCGCTTCACGCATCGCGAAATCCTGCTGATGCTCAGCGGCACGATGTGCGGCATGTTCCTCGGCGCGATCGATCAAACGATCGTCGCGACCGCGCTGCCGGCGATGGCGGGCGAGCTGCACGGCATCGAATACATGGCCTGGGCGGTCTCGGCCTATCTTCTCACGTCGACAGCGTCGACACCGATCTACGGCAAGCTCAGCGATCTCTATGGCCGCCGGCCGCTTTTCGTCTCGGCGATCGCGATCTTTCTCTTGGGATCGATCATCTGCGGCGCGGCGCAAACCATGGGCATGCTGATCGGCGGCCGCGCGATCCAAGGCCTCGGCGGCGGCGGGCTGTTGTCCCTGTCGCAGACGATCATGGCCGACCTCGTGCCGCCGCGCGAACGCGGCCGCTACCAGGCCTATTACTCGACGATCTGGACGACCTCGACCTTGGGCGGGCCGATGCTCGGCGGCTTTCTTGTCGATGTCGCGTCCTGGCGCTGGGTGTTCTGGATCAATCTGCCGATCGCCATCGCCGGCCTGCTGATCTGCAACAAGCAGCTCAAGCGTCTGCCGATCCGCGGCGGGCCGAAGAAGATCGACTATCTCGGCGCGACTTTGCTGGTGCCGGGGATTGTCGCGCTGCTGCTCATCACCACCTGGGGCGGCAATGAATTCGCCTGGACCTCGCCGCAGATCATCGGCCTCGCCGTCGCCGCGGTGGTGTTGATCGGGCTGCTGATCCTGCAGGAGCTGCGCGCCGAGGATCCGCTGCTGCCGCTGCGGCTTTTCCGCAACAACGTCTTCGTGATCGGCAACAGCCTCGGCTTCCTGATGGGCGCCGCGGCGGTCGGCGCGACCATCTTCCTGCCGCTGTTCATGCAGGTCGTGATCGGCGCGACGGCGAGCAATTCCGGTCTGCTCATCACGCCGCTGATGATCGGCATCACCATCGGCGCGCTATCCACCGGCCGCTTCATCCGCTGGACCGGCCGCTACCGCATCATCCCGATCGTCAGCCTCAGCGTCGCCGCGCTCTCTTTCGTCGCCTTCATCGACGTGACGCGCGCGACCCCGGTCATCTATTACGTCCTGGCGATGACGGCGATGGGCATCGGTCTCGGGCCGTCCGGTCCGATGGTCTCGATCTCGGTGCAGAACGCGGTCGACATGCGCGATCTCGGCACCGCGACGTCGCTCAATTCTTTCTTCCGCTCGATGGGCGGCTCGTTCGGCGTCGCGATCATGGGCGCGATCCTCTTCGCCGGGCTGACGCGGCCAGAACGCGCCCAGCACGCCGGGCCTCAGCACCAGCGGCCTCTGCATGGCGGCCCGGCGGTGATCGCATCGCTGCCCGAGAATGTGCGCGCGGTGATCGTCGCGAGCTTCGGCCACTCCTTCCGTTACGTCTATATGGTCGGCGCCGGGATCTGCATTCTCGGCGTCGCGCTCGCGATCTTCATGAAGGAATTGCCGCTGCGGCGCTGGGGTCCGATGGCGCAAAGCGCGGATGCAGCACCGCCGTCCGCGCGCGAGCCGGGCGCCACACAAAAGCAGCCGGACCGCATCGAAGCGCCCGGCGCCGAATAGAGACGATCGCTACCGAGCGTTGTAGTAGAAGCCGGTCGGATGTTTGCGGCGACACGCGTCCGTTTTGCACCCGTGCGCGATCGGCGACTTGCCCTTCGGGAAAACCGTCTGCCCCGTATGGTTCGAAGAAGATTTAGGCAGGCTGTGAGGCGAGACCGTATGGCTCGTGCTGTGCGAGGACGAGCTGTGGCTCGAGCTGCTCGATTTCGCTCCTGCCGGCGCGGCGGCGAGTGCCGCGGCAACGATCGCGATCGGTAATGGCAAGAAGAGTTTGCTCTTCGACATCGTAATCTCCCCCAAAGATACGAATCGACAAGAATACCGAATCATTCCGCCGCGACGATATCGCTTTTTTCTGGCGCTTTCGCTGCTTCGGACGCGGTCGGATCGGCCAGCGCCTCGGCCAGGCGTTCGCGAATATCGCGCGAGGCGCTTCTCGTGATCGATCTTATGGCCGAAGAGATCCTTTACATAGAAGACGTCGACCACCTTCTCGCCATAGGTCGAGATCTTCGCGCTGGAGATTTGCAGATTGAGCTGCGTCAGCGCACGCGTCACCTCGTAGAGAAGACCGGTGCGATCGCGGCCATTCACCTCGATCACGGTATGCGTGCTCGACGCCTTGTTGTCGATGAGGACGCGCGGCGGCACGGTGAAGACGCGCGTGCGGCTCGGCATGCTGGCCGACGCGGCGAGATCGATATGCGGCTTGAGCTTGCCGATCAACACATTCTCGAACATCACCGAGAGCTTCGCGAGCTTCTGCGGCTGATCGAAAGCGCCGCCTTCGCGGTCCTGCACCCAGAACGTATCGAGCGCCATGCCGTTCGAGAGCGTGTGGATCTTCGCGTCAACGATGTTGGCACCAGCGAGCGCCAGCGCCCCGGCGATGCGCGAGAAGAGGCCGGCATGGTCGGCGGTATAGAGCGTGACCTCGGTCACCGCGCGCTCGATGTCGACGCGCGTGTCGACGATCAGCGGCGCGCCGCTGCGCTCGGCCTCGCGCACCAGCCGCGCATGCCGCGACTGGGTCTCGGCATCGAAGGAGAGCCAGTAGAAGGGATAGCCCTTGGCGATGAAGGAATCGATCTCGGCCGCGGTGAAATCGGGCAGCAGCTTCTTCACCGCCTCTTGCGCCTGACGCACGCGCTCCTCGCGCGCCGTCGCATCGATGCCGCCCGACATCAGCTCGAAAGCGCGATGATAGAGCTCGCGCAGCAGCGCCGCTTTCCAGCCGTTCCAGATCTTGGGGCCGACCGCGCGGATATCGGCGACGGTCAACAGCAACAGCAGCTTCAAGCGCTCGGGCGATTGCACGCGTGCGACGAAATCCTGCGATCGTTTTGGGATCATCGATATCAAATTTAAAAGCCGTGTTGCTCATCAAGAGATGCCAGCGGATGAGCCAGGCGATGGTCTCGGTCTCTTCGGCCGAGAAGCCGAGGCGCGGCCCGAGCTTTTCCGCGACCTGCGCGCCCAGCACCGAGTGATCGCCGCCGCGGCCTTTGGCGATGTCGTGCAGCAGCACCGCAAGATAGAGCGCGCGGCGCGAATCGATCGTCGGGAAGAGGCCCGTCGCCAGCGGCAGCTCTTCTGTAAGCGCGCCGCGTTCGACATCCGACAGAATGCCGATCGCGAAGATCGTGTGCTCGTCGACCGTATAGGTGTGATACATGTCGTATTGCATCTGCGCGACGACACGGCCGAAATCGGGGATGAAGCGGCCGAACACGCCCAATTCATTCATCCAGCGCAGCGCGATCTCGGGATTGACGTTGTTCGCCGCCAGAATTTCGACGAAGAGCCGATTCGCCTCGGGATTGTTGCGCAATTCGGCATCGATGAGCTTCAGCGATTGGGTGATGAGGCGCAGCGCATGCGGATGGATGTCGAGCCCTTCCTTCTGCGCGACGTGGAAGAGCCGCAAGAGCGCGACCGGGTCCTTGGCGAATTGATCCTCGCTCGCGACATCGAGCCGGCCGGCATCGACGGTGAAGCCTTCGACCGATTTCTTGCCGAAGCCCCAGCGCTTCAGCGAGAATTTCGGCTGGTGGCGATGCTCCGAATTCGAGCACGGCGCAGAAGATGCGCGTCAGATCGCCGACATCCTTCGCGATCAGGAAGTAATGCTTCATGAAGCGCTCGACGCCGCGCGCGCCGGCATGATCGCGATAGCCCATGCGGCGCCCGACCTCGCCTTGATGATCGAAGGTCAGGCGATCTTCGGCGCGGCCGGCGATGAAATGGAGATGGCAGCGCACCGTCCAGAGGAAATTCTGCGCCCGCGCGAAACGCTGCGCCTCCTTCGCCGAGAGCACGTTGAGATCGACGAGTTTGTCGATGTCGTCGACGCGATAGACGTATTTCGCGATCCAGAACAGCGTGTGAAGATCGCGTAAGCCGCCCTTGCTTTCCTTGACGTTGGGCTCGACGAGATAGCGCGAATCGCCGAGCTTCTCGTGCCGCTGATCGCGCTCGGCGAGCTTCGCCTCGATGAATTGCGTCGCGCTCT
>CAVSUX010000004.1:0-178020 GCA_963731145.1 uncultured Alphaproteobacteria bacterium
GTGTCTGCTCGCGACCGTATTGCTCCGGCGAGAGCAAGGGCAATATCTGGATCACCGATGGCTGGGTCGATTTCGCGCTGCTGTCGCGCAAGCGCGCGACCGCGCCGCAGGGCATCCATCATTGGGGCTTCACCATCCCGGGCGAGAGCCGCAACGACATCTATCAGAAGCTCACCGCCAAGGGCTTCCCGCCCTCCGATCCGCGCGCCGAGGATCCGACGATCGATCGGCCCTATGTCGAGGACAAGGGCCACGACATCGACGGCAACCGCTTGGATTCACCACCGCGAAGCGCGACATGGATGAAGAGAAGCGCCGCGCGAAAGAGCGGCTATCCGATCTCGTCCCGGCGAAATAGCGCTCGTTGCGTACAGCGGCGCTTTTCTCATGCCGGCTGACACCATTGCCACGACGGCGCCGAGCGGCAGCAGACTCGCGATAATGCCGAAGATCGCCCACCACCTGCCGATTCACCGATAATCCTTGTGGATGGACTGCCATCGGCGAAGCCTTTGGCCATGCGGCTGAGCCTGGTTTCGATCGGCGGCAACGCGACGACCCAGACGATGCCCGAGCCGGCGAAGGACGCGTTGCCCCATTCGATCCAGGGCGTGTTCGCGGCGAAACCGCCATAAGCGGCGGAGCCGGCGCCGGCCGCGGCGAGGATCAATATGCCGCCAAGCGGTGAAGACGCGGACGGTCGCGCTCACCTGGCCTTGTGCGAAGCGATGATCATCGGATCGCGCGTGCGGTCGGCCATCGCTTTCCACCAGCCGGTGACGATGATGTTGCCGAGGAACAGGATCACCCCGAGCAGATGCAGCGTTTTGAGCAGAAGATAAGCGTCCATGAAGTCCCCCAACTTCTGAAAGCACGATGATTTGCCCATCGGCCTGGCCGGCAGACGCGCCGCGCATCGTGGGCAAGCCGATGCTTCACCGGATCGGCGCGCGGGATAGAATAACCGAAACGAGAATGAGGGAGGACGAGATGTTCACCGCCACGAAAGACATCAAGCTACCGACGACGATCACCGGCTCGCTGCCGCGGCCGCTCTGGTACACCGAGAATCTCGGCCGGCGCAGCTTCATGGAAGCGATGATCAATGCGCGCTTCCGCGAGCAATACGCCGACGCCGTATCATGCTTCCTGCGCGATCAGGAACTCGCCGGGCTCGACATCGTCACCGACGGCGACGCGCGGTTCGACACCGAGACCGGCGGCTATAGCTGGTTCTCTTATCCGCTGATGCGGCTCGATGGCATCGATTATTCGCAGGCCTATGGCCGGCCGGTGCTGATGGGCCGCGTGCCGTTCGCGCGCGGCCATATTCTGCATGAGGGCCTCGAAGCGCGGCTGCAGCCCACGATCACCGGGCCGATCGGCCGCGGCAAGCTGCATTACGCGCCGATCTATCTGACCGCGCAGGCACTGACCAAGCGGCCGATCAAATTCGGCACCATCACCGCCGAACTGTTGGGGCTCGCGCTCAAGGACAACCACTATAAGAATCGGCGCGAGCGGATCCTCGCCATCGCCGATGCACTCAACGCCGAGCTTACCGATGTCGTCGCCGCGGGCTGCACGGTGATCCAGCTCGAGGAGCCGCAGCTGCACCTCGCGCCGCTGCGCGGCGCCATCGACCAGGAAATCACGCAGCATTTCCTCATCGAGGTGTTCAACCGCACCGTGAAGGGGTTGCGCGACAAGGCGGAAGTCTGGGGGCATAGCTGCTGGGGCAATCCATCGCAGCAGCGTATGTTCGCCAGCAATCAGAGCTACAAGCCGTCGCTCGAATATTACGAGCGCTGCGATGCCGACGTGCTGACCTTCGAGACCTGCACCTCGGGCGGCATGGACCTCGAAGCTATCGGCAAGACCATCAAATCGAAGAAGATCGCGATCGGCGTCATCGATCACCATACGCTGCAGGTCGAGACGCCGGACGAGGTCGCCACGCTCATTCGCGCGGCGCTGAAGCACATTCCGCCGGAGCGGCTGGTGATCTCATCCGATTGCGGCATGGGGCGCGAGGGCATGAGCCGCAAGCACGCCTTCTTCAAGACAGTGGCGCTGGTGCAGGGCACGAATTTCGTGCGCCGCGAGCTCGGCGTGCCCGAGGCCGAATGCCGCGCCGCCGATCCGCGCTACTCGTTGACGCTAAATGGCTAAATAGGGAGCGGGTGAGGACTAAGCCCCGAGCGGCAGGATATCGCCGAAGCGGTTGGCGACCTGCTCTGGCGATTCGCTGAATTGCAAGCCGATCTCGGTCGGGGTGGTCCAAACCACCTCGGCGGGAAACTTGCCGAATTTATCCAGCACCAGGGTCGCCGGCTCGAGCAGCGCGATCGAACGGCTGCAACGCAACCTCGCGCCGCCCAAAGAGAGATCGAGCGTGATGCAGTCGAACACGCCATGGTCGGTTTCGAGCTTGGCCGCCCAAATGACGGCCTTGCGTCGGAACTGACGGCGCTCTGCCCAACCCACATCGGTGCGGGGGCGATCACCTTGCGATCGGATGATGCCGCGGGTGGTGGTGGTGGTATTCAAAGGTGCAAAACCTTCAGGACGCTGAACCTTCCGCAAGGGATGATAGGCAGTACTGGTTAACCAGGGGTTACACAGCAGCCCGGTGTTGGGGTGTTTTCGTCGCATTCGATCGGATACGCGGCGGGATGCCGTTTGATTGGTAAACCGTTGTTAAGGATGTTGAACCGGTGACGCCCGGTTGCATTTTATGCCGGATTGCGCCTTTCCCTCCTAATAGCCGACCACACGAGAAACCTTGTCGATGCTATCCTTAAACAGGCCTTAGGCATCCTCAAACAGGCCTTAGGCATCCTCAACGAGGCCTAGCGCGGTCTACGGTATTCGGATATTTTACCCGTAGGAATAGTAAGACGGCGGGCGTGACAAGCCGCTTGTCCGCCGTCTTGTTGACGGGGCGCGATGGAACGCGAAGCCGAACCCAATCTCGGGCGTTATCTGGCAATCGGCCTTGGCGTTTACGCGCTCGCCGCCGCCGCTCTTCTGACTGATAACGGCGTCGACAACACGATCCTCGAGACGATCCTCGATACCAGCGTCCTCCTGACGAGCTCGATCATTGCGCTCATGCTCTGGGAAATCGGCGCGCGGACCGGCCAGCCCCTGCCGCGGATACTTGCCCTGGCGATAGCGATGGCGGCGGCATTCGAGTTGCTCCATACGGTCGCTGCATTGCAGCCGTTGGCGACCGTTGTGATCGGCGGGGTGAGCGGCGCGCGATTGCGGGCGGCGACCTGGGGACCCGCCTCGTATATTCTCCCGTTCGCGATCGGCGCGATTGTGCTGCTGCCGGCGCGCGCCAAGCAGCGTCCCGGCCTGCTTACCGCGGGTCTCGCGGTGGTGGGGATCGCGCTTCTGGTCTTGTTCGAAGTCATCCCGCGCTACACCTCGCCGAGTTGGCTGGGGATCACCCGGCCCAGCCTGATCTTGGCACCGGTGCTTTGGGCGGTCACCGGTTATGCATGCTGGCGAGCGCGCGACGGCAATGACATCCTGCGCATGCTTGCGCTGATGTCGGTGCCGCTGGTGCTGGGCAGTATTGCGATGCTCTATTCGCAGGCGCTCCACGACGACATGTCGATGATCGCCCATAGCGGCAAGTTCATCGGCAAGTTGTTCTTCCTGATCGGCCTGATGGAGATGAGCGCGCTCGACATGGCGCGGCGCCAGCGTGCCGAGGCGGCACTCCAGAATTTGAACATGCAGCTCGAGCAGCGGGTGCGCGATCGCACAAAGCAGGTCGAGCAATCGAACGACGCGCTGAAAGGCGAGGTGATGCGACGGCAGCAGGCCGAACGCCGGGCGCAGATCCAGCTCGGGCGGATGCGGCTGCTTGATCGCATCACGCGCTCGGTCGCCGAGCGCCAGGACATGCCGAGCATCTTCCAGGTCGTGATCCGTAGCCTCGAAGATTATATGCCGGTCGATTTCGCCATGATCGGCCTCTACGACGCCGACGAGCACGTCATGACGGTGGCGCATCTCGGCGTGAAGAGCCGGCCGGTCGCTGTCGCCATGGCGATGCCCGAGCAGACCTGTGTTCCGGTCGACGAGAACGGTCTGGCGCGGTCGGTAAAGGGTGAGCTCGTCTACGAATCCGACATTGTCGGCACGCCGTTCAATTTTCCCGCGCGGCTTGCCGGCGGTGGGCTCCGGTCGCTGGTGATCGCGCCGCTGCTTTCGGAGGCAAAAGTCTTCGGTGTGCTGCTGATCGCGCGGCAGGAGGCTGAGGGCTTCACCAGTACCGACTGTGAATTCATCAAGCAGCTTTGCGAGCATGTCTCTCTCGCCGCGCATCAGGCGCAGCTCCGCGACACGCTGCAAAAAGCCTATGACGACCTGCGCCAGACCCGGCAGACCGTGATGCAGCAGGAGCGGCTGCGCGCCCTCGGGCAGATGGCGAGCGGCATCGCGCATGACATCAACAACGCGATTTCGCCGATGGCGCTGCACACTCAGTCGCTGCTCGAGACCGGCAGCAATCTCAGCCCGCGCATCCGCTCCTATCTCGAGATCGTTCATCGCGTGACCGACGACGTCACCGCGACGGTGGCGCGGATGCGCGAATTCTATCGCGAGCGCGACCCGCAGATGACGCTGGAGCCGGTCGATCTCAACCAGCTCGCGCATCAGGTGATCGATCTGACGCGCGCGCGCTGGGGCGATCTGCCGCAACGTACCGGGGTGACGATCGAGATGCGCACCGATCTCGAGGTCAGCCTGCCGCCGGCCAAGTCGATCGCGAGCGAGATTCGCGAGGCGCTGACCAACCTTATCTTCAACGCCGTCGATGCGATGCCGCAGGGCGGGCAGCTCACCGTACGCACCGGCATGGCGGGCGCGGGGACGCATGGTCCCCGCGTGCAGATCGAGGTAATCGATACCGGTGTCGGCATGGACGATGACACGCGCCGCCGCTGCCTCGAGCCGTTTTATACGACGAAAGGCGAGCGCGGCACCGGTCTGGGCCTCGCCATGGTGTACGGCGCCATGCAGCGGCTCGACGGCGATCTCGAGATCAAGAGCGAGCTCGGCAAGGGCACGACGTTCCGGCTGATCTTGCCGGCCCTCGGGCATGCAGCCGCAGCGCCGGCATCGGTTGCGGTGCCGATTTCCGTGCCGCCGCTGCGCATTCTCATCATCGACGACGATCCGGTGATCCTCGATTCGATGCGGCTCGTGCTGGAGCTCGACGGCCACACCGTCACCGCGGCGAATGACGGCCGCGCGGGCGTCGAGACCTTCAAGACCGCGCACGAATTCAGGCGAGGGCTTCGCGGTGGTGATCACCGATCTCGGCATGCCGTATATGGACGGGCACGAAGTTGCGCGCGCGATCAAGACAATGTCGATCAGCACACCGGTGATTTTGCTGACCGGCTGGGGCCGGCGCATCAGCGGCAGCGAGAGCGATATGCCGGCCAATGTCGACCGCACGCTCGACAAGCCGCCGAAACTGCCCGAGCTGCGCGAGGCGCTGGCCGGCACCTTGGCAATGGCCGGGCAATAGGTCATCCTCCCGCGCAGAAAATCGTGCGGGGAGGGGTTTCGCGATGAAGACGCTTTTTGGGCGCCGGCTGCTGGTGGCAGCGGGTGCGGTTCTCGCGCTTGCCGCATTCGGGGCGCCGTCGCAAGCCGATCCGCTGCGCGTCGGCAAGCCGCAGGGTGAGGTGTTTTCTTTCGTACCGCTCGATGTCGGCATCCAGGAAGGCATTTTCGCCAAGCACGGTATCGAGGTGCAGAGCTTCGATCTCGGTGGTGCCGCCAAGCTGCAGCAGGCACTCGCCGCGAAAGCGATCGATATCGGCCTCGGCTCTGGCCCGGCGCTGAGCTTCATCGCCAAGCGCGCGCCCCAACTCGGCATCGCCTCGATGGCCGGCCCGCCGCTGGTGATGACGCTCATCGTCGCCAAGGACGGGCCGATCAAGACCGTCGCCGATTTGAAGGGCAAGACGGTTTCGATCTCGGCGCCGGGCGGCGTGCCGGAATGGATGGTGCGGCAGCTTTCGCAGCATGAAGGCTGGGGTCCCGAAGGCATCAACATGATCGGCCTCGGCACCGACTCAGCGCAGATCGCGGCGCTGCGTACGGGTCAGGTCGTCGGTCTGCCGAACGATATCGGCGTCGCGACCAAGCTCGAGCGCGAAGGCGTCGCGCGCATCTTGGTCCGTTTCGGCGACATCGTGCCCGTCTTCATCATGCATGTGATCTTCGCCAGCAACGATGCCATCGAGAACCGTCCGGAAGACCTCAAGAAATTCCTCGCCGGCTGGTTCGACACGATCCGCTACATGCGGGCGCACAAGGCCGATGTCGTGCGCATCGGGGTCGAGGTTACGCGTGTCACGCCCGAGGTCGAGAGCAGCGTTTACGACGCTGTGATGCCGATGTTTTCCGATAACGGCCGGTTCGATCCGAAGGCCACCGCTGTGCTGGCGAAATCCTTCGTCGATCTGAAGCTGATGCCGAGCGAACCCGATATGACGAAGCTCTACACCGAGAAATTCTTGCCCCCGCTCGCGGCGAAATAGGCCCCCGCCGCTTGCGGCGAAATAGCCAGGGCGAGAGGCATTTGCCCACGGCTGGGCATGGCCTATGATCGGCGTAACGGCCTCGGCCAGGAGGAAACGCCACTATGGATAGCACCAATTTCCGCGACCTTTCGGTCGAAGAATTCGATACGACGACGCTGCTGCAACACGCCAATCAGCAGGCGATCCAGCGCCGCTACGAAGATTTCTTCATCTGCGATGTCGACGGGCATCACTACGAGACCGAATCCTTCAAGCAGATCTGCGAATACATCGAAGACCCGGTGATGCGCGACCAAGCCCGCTATCAGGGTTTCGGCGGCGCCGGCATCACCGGCGGCGGCAATTATCAGCCGCTGGGCGGCCGCGTGACGCGCTATCCCGGCCGGCGCAAGGAAAAGACCCCGCCCGGCATCCATCGCGACATCGCCATGACCCGGCGCTGGATGGATGCGATCGGCATCGATGTGCTGAACATCTTCCCAACGCCGATGCTTGGCCTTGGCTTTACGCCGCGCGTCGATGTCGAGGTCGCGCTGGCCCGCGCCTACAATCGCTGGCTCTGCGACGAGGTCCTGGCGCATGAGCCGCGCATCTGCTCCTCGCTCTATCTGCCGATGAACGATCCCGAGGCCGCCTATAAAGTCGTCGAGGAATTCGCCGGCCGCAAAGGCGTCGTCGGCTTCACCGTCTGCACGGCGCGCCACAAGCCGCTTTACGACAATGCCTATATGAAGACCTATGCCGCGATCGAAGAGCGCGGCGTGCCGCTCAACTTCCACAGCCAGTTCGGCGGCGCCAGCGATCAAAGCCTCAATCTCTGCAATCGCTTCATGGCGGCGCATGCGCTGGGTTTCTCGTGGTTCAACATTCTCCATTGCACCAACTGGCTGGTGAACGGGATGCCGGAGCGCTTCCCGAAGCTCAAGACGATCTGGATCGAGAGCGGCCTCGCCTGGATCCCTTTCCTGATGCAGCGCCTCGACAATGAATGGATGATGCGTTCCTCCGAGGTGCCGCTGTTGAAGCGCAAGCCCAGCGACTACATGCGCGAGATGTACTACTCCACCCAGCCGATGGAGATGGTGCATAACCGCGAGGCGCTAGAGCTCACCTTCAAGATGATCAATGCGGAGACGCAGCTCTGCTACGCGTCCGACTATCCGCATTGGGACATGGACCTGCCGTCGACGATCTACGATCTGCCGTTCCTGTCGGAGACCGCGAAGCGCAATATTCTCGGCGGCAACGCCAAGCGCCTTTACAACCTCGAGCCGGTGGTCTCCGAGGTGAAGCAGCGCCGTCTTGCCGCGCGCACTGCCGCGGAATAGTTCTTTATTTCGTCATGTCCGGCCCGCGGAATTGGACCTGGTGCCCGGTGTGAACGACATGCTGTAGGCCGGATTATAACGCGGTGAAGCCGCTGCGATGATCGACCACGGGAGGGCAATCACATGAAAGAAAGCGAACGGTCAGCCGCCACGAGCGCTGATCTCGTCAGCCTGACGAAAGACACAAGCGTCCAGCGAATTGTCGTCCACGGCGATTTGATCAACGTGCCTTCCATCCGCCTCGCTCCCGGACAGTTCCTGCGGGGTGAGCACGAGCATTCTTCCGTCACTTTCGCCGCGGGGGCCGACGGTATTCAACTCTCTTCGGACAACCGGATTCACAATATCCGTCTCCAGGCCTCGCCGGACAAACGCGCGATCTTCAACGACACCTCCGTCGCAAGCCTCGGCCGGATCGAATTGCGCGGCGTGACGACGATCGGCAGCGTGCAGATTTTGGCGCGCGACAAGGTGCGTGGCGGGCATGTCGATGTGAACGGCCTCGACATCATCGCGGCTGACGCTCGCGGCGAGAAAGAACGGCCGCATGGCTACGGCGTCTATGTCGTCAACGGCGCGTTCACGCTCTGGAACATGCAGCAGGACACCGACGTGGTCGTCAGCGCCGACCTCGTCGGCCTATCGGCCGGCCGCGACGGCGCACCGGTTCGCGGCAGCGGCATTTTCGTGAGCGGTGGCGGCGACAAGGCCGGCCGGCTCAATGTGCGGCGTCTGGAAACCGATGCGGTCTACAGCGATGGCGGGATTGCCCCCGGTACGCCGGACCAGATCACGGGCGGCGTCTTCACGGTCTACGGCGCTCATGTCGATGTCGTGCGCAATCGCGGCCCGGTCGTGACCTATGGCGTGAACGACATGGTGCTCGACAATTGGGGCCTGGTCGATCGCTGGACCTCGGACGCGAAGATTACCTCGTATGGCCCGAGCGGCATCGGCTTCGTGAATTTCGGCATCGTGCATGAGCTGAAAGTCAACGCGCCGATCGAGACGTTCGGCCAGGGCGCGCGCGGTTTCAATGTTTATACTGGAACGGTGAACCTCGCGGAGTTCGATCGGGTCATCACCCATGCGGATGGCGCGGTGGGCATTCAAATCAGCCAGCCGATCGGCCGGCTCGTCGTTCGCCGCGGCATCGAGACGTTCGGCGGCACGGGCCCGTCGCTGGTCAAGGGCGTGGTGATCAGCCTTTCGGCCATCGGCCTCAGTATCAAGCCGGGCGGCTCGGCGCGCGAAATCGAGATCGCCGGCGGCATCAAGACCAATGGCGCCGGCGTCGCTCCGATCGAGCAGCATGGCGCGATCGACTCGCTGCGCGTCACGGGCGGCTTTGTGGCGGCGGGCGGCGGCTTCGATAAAATCTGATGATTTGTGGGTGATGGGCTCGCCTATGGTGGCTGATGATCGCCCGCAGACCTCCGCCCGACGGTTTGTGAGCGCACGCGCTAGGCCTATAATCCCGCTCAAATCTTAAGAGGGAATCGGGCCATGGACAGCACGACGTTCCGCGATCTGTCGGTCGAGGAATTCGACACGACAACGATGCTCGAGCACGCGACGCAGCAGGCGATCCAGCGCCGCTACGAAGATTTCTTCATTTGCGATGTCGACGGGCATCATTACGAGAGCGGCTCCTACGCCAAGATCTGCGAATACATCGAAGACCCGGTGCTGCGCGATCAGGCGAAGTATCAGGGCATGGGCGGCGGCGGCATCGCCAGCTCGCGCGGCGGCTATCAGGAGCTCATGGGCCGCGTCACCCGCTATCCCGGCAGGCGCAAGGAAAAGACGCCGTCGGGCGTGTTGCGCGATATCGCCCTGACCAAGCGCTGGCTCGATGCGATCGGTATCGATGTCGTCTGCCTGTTCCCGACGCCGATGCTCAGCCTCGGCCTGACGCCGCGCAAAGAGGTCGAGGTCGCGCTCGCCCGCGCCTATAACCGCTGGCTCTGCGAGGAGGTGCTGGCGCAGGAGCCGCGCATCCGCTCATCGCTCTACCTGCCGCTCAACGATCCCGAGGCCACCTATCAGGTGGTGAAGGAATTCGGCGGCAAGAAAGGCGTGATCGGCTTCACCATCGTCGCGCCGCATTACAAGGCGGTCTACGACAATGCGTATATCAAGACCTATGCGCTGATCGAGGAGATGGGCCTGCCGCTTGTTTTCCACGGCGCCTTCGCCTGGGGCGAGGATCAGAGCATCGGCCTCTGCAACCGCTTCCTTGCCGTCCACGCGCTCGGCTTTAGCTGGTTCAACATCCTCCATTGCACCAACTGGCTGGTGAACGGCATGCCCGAGCGCTTTCCCAAGCTGAAAGTCGCTTGGGTCGAGAGCGGCCTCGCCTGGATTCCGTTCCTGATGCAGCGCTTGGATAACGAATGGATGATGCGGAAGCTCGGAAGTGCCGCTGTTGAAGCGCCGCCCGTCGGATTATATGCGTGAGATGTTCTATTCCAGCCAGCCGATGGAGATGGTGAACAACCGCGAGGCGCTCGAGCTGACCTTCAAGATGATCGGCGCCGAGACGCAGCTCATGTATGCGTCCGACTATCCGCATTGGGATATGGACTTGCCCTCGACGATTTACGATCTGCCGTTCCTGTCGGAGAGCGCCAAGCGCAACATCCTCGGCGGCAACGCCAAACGCTTCTTCAATCTCGAGCCGGTGCTGAGCGAGACCAAGATCAAGCGCCTCGCCACGCGCGGTGCCGCGGACTAATTCCCCTGGTCGTCATGCCCGGACTTGTTCCGGGCATGAACGTCTTAAAACAAAACTTGTGAATGGCTGGAACAAGCCTGGCCATGACGCGATGTCGTTGGCCGACACCTCTCATTCGCTATGCGGTTTCGGCTTCGCCGTTGTCGAAGCGGCCGAAGGAGTGATGGTCGAGCGCGACCGTCTTCACCAGGGCGAAGATCGGCTTGCCCGGCGCGAGCTCCAATTCCTGGCAGGCGCGCTGCGTGATCCGCGCCCAGAGCATCACCGGCTCGTCGGCGCTGCCGATATCGAGCTTCAAGTCGATCTGCGGACCGCGCGGCGGCGCGAGCTCGACCACCTTGCCGGCGAAAGCGTTGCGGATCGAGAGATGCGCTGGCCGCTCGGTCGCGAGCACGACGTCGCGTGCGTGGATGCGGACGCGGATCGGCGTGCCGAGCGGCAGCGCCAGCCGCGTCACGCGCAGCCGCCCGCCGGGGAAGGCGAGTTCGCTCAAGCCGAAAGTCGTGTCGTGGCCGCGCAGTACGGTGCGGATGACGGCGCCGGCTTCGTAGCGGCCGGTGAGTGGCCAGAGATCGAGCCGGCTCGTCAGCTCCTCGACGCCGCCCGACGCCGCGACCTTGCCGGCATCGAGCAGCACGAGGAGATCGGCGAGGCGTATGATCTCTTCCATCTCATGCGAGACATAAAAGATCGGCAGCTTGAGCTCGTCGTGCAGCCGCTCGATGAAAGGCATGATCTCGGCCTTGCGCGGCGCATCGAGCGACGCGAGCGGCTCGTCCATCAGCAGGAGCCGCGGCCTCGCCAGCAGCGCGCGGCCGATCGCGACGCGCTGCTTCTCGCCCCCGGAAAGATCGGCCGGCCGCCGCGCGAGCATATCCTTGATGCCGAGGAGATCGACCACCGCGTCGAAGTTCGGTCCGGCACGGTCTTTGGCGCCACCCGATTTGGCGCCGTAGAGCAGATTGCCGCGCACCGAATAATGCGGGAATAGCCGCGCTTCTTGGAACACATAACCGAGTCGGCGTTTCTCGGGCGGCAAATCGATGCCGCGCTCGGAATCGAACAAGGTCGTGCCGCCGACGACGATGCGGCCGCGATCCGGCCGCAGCAGTCCGGCCAGCGCATTGATTAGGCTGGTCTTGCCCATGCCGGAGCGGCCGAAGAGCGCGGTGACGCCACTCTCAGGCGTTTCGAGCTTCACGTCGAGCATGAAGCTGCCGAGCTTTTTCTCGATCGCGATCTCGGTCAATCGAGGCCCCGCAAGCGATGGCCCAGGCGCCGCGCGAGTATTTCCGAGCCGATCAGCGCGGCGAGGGCGACAGCGACCGACAGCCCGGCAAGGCGCCAGGCCGGCAGGTCACTGCCTGGAATTTGCGTCAGCGTGTAGAGCGCGACCGGCAAGGTACGCGTCTGGCCGGGAATGTTCGAGACGAAGGTGATGGTCGCGCCAAACTCGCCGACGCTGCGCGCGAAGCCGAGGATCGCGCCGGCGATTATGCCGGGCACTGAAAGCGGCAGGGTGATCGTCACGAAGACGCGCCATGGCCCGGCGCCGAGGCTGCGTGCTGCGGATTCGAGCCGTTGATCGATCGCCTCGATCGAGAGGCGCATGGCGCGCACCATCAGCGGAAAGGCCATCACGCCGGCCGCGAGGGCGGCGCCTTTCCAATTGAAAGCGAACGTGAAGTGGAAGGCATCATAGAGAAAGGCGCCGATAATGCCGTTGCGGCCGAACAGCACCAGCAGCGCGAAGCCGACGGCGACCGGCGGCAGCACCAGCGGCAGATGGACGATGCCGTCGAACAGGTTCTTGCCCCAAAATTCGCAGCGTGCCAGCACCCAAGCGCAGGCAATGGCGAAGGGCAGGGCGCCGATGATGCTGACGACGCCGATCAACAGGCTCAGTTGTAGCGCTTCGATCTCGAGCGGCGTCAGCATCGATCGCGCTATTTCTCTAATCCGTCATTCCCGCGAAAGCGGGAATCCAGCGCAAGCGACGAGAGGTTATCCGCTTTCGCAGGGGCGACGACGAAAATAGAAGCGCTGCGGAACTCATTTCGCCGCGTTCAGCCGCTCGAAACCGCGATCGAGATCGGCGATGAGGTCGTCGATATCCTCGAGCCCCGCATGGAAGCGCAGGCACGGCCCGCTCTCCCAAGGCGCGGCGCTACGCAACCGCTCGGGATAGGCCGGCAGGACGAGGCTCTCGAACCCGCCCCAGCTTGCGCCCATACCGAAGAGCTCGAAACCGTCGAGCATCGCATCGATCGCTTTCTTCGGCGTGCCGCGCTTCAGCGTGACGCCGAAAAGGCCGCTGGCGCCCGTGAAATCGCGTTTCCACAGCGCATGACCGGGATCGCTTGGCAATGCCGGATACATCACGCGCTCGACCTCGGGCCGCGCCTCGAGATGCTGCGCGAGGGCGAGCGCCTGTTTCTGATGCTGGCGCAGCCGCACGCCGGCGCTGCGCAAGCCGCGCAGCGCGAGGTAGCAATCGTCGGGCGCCGCGTGATTGCCCATTTCCGTGGCAGCGTTGCGCACCGGCAGAAAGCTTTCGTCCGTGCAGACGGCGATGCCCATCATCGCGTCGCTATGTCCAACGATATACTTCGTTGCCGAGATGATGTCGACGTCGACACCGAGCGCCAGCGGCTTCAAGAACAGCGGCGCCGACCAGGTATTGTCGAGCATCGTCCTGAGCCCGCGCGCCTTGGCTTGCGCGACGATCGCCGGCACGTCCTGCACCTCGAAAGTGAGCGAGCCCGGGCTTTCGAGATAGACGAGTACGGTGTTGGGCCGGAACAGAGCCGCGATATTCGCGCCGGTCAGCGGATCGTAGAACGTCGTCTCGACGCCAAAGCGCGCGAGGAAGCTCGTGCAGAAGGCGCGCACCGGACCATAGACGGAATCGACCATGAGGATGTGATCGCCGGCTTTGACGAAAGCGAGGATCGAGGCGAAGCAGGCCGCGACGCCGGAGCAGAAAGCGACCGCACGATGTCCACCTTCGAGTGCCGCGACGGCTTCCTCGAGGGCGGAACTCGTCGGCGTGCCGTGCCGGCCATAGGTGATTTGGTTGTAGCGGTTGCGCCCGGAGGCTTCGAATTCGGCGACCGTCGGGTAAAGAATAGTTGATGCGTGGTAGACAGGCGGGTTGACGACGCCAAAATTCTTTTCGGGTGCCCGTCCCGCATGGGCCAACAACGTATCCGGTTTCTTCGATTTGCTGCGCATCGCAATTTTTCGCCTTGTCTGACATCACCCAAAAAGTGCGAGCGGCCATCTTGCCGGGCCGCCTCTCGCCGCGAAAGCGGCATAGCTTAGGCCGCGGGAGCGGCATGGCAGCCTGATCATTTGATCATAGCAATTGATATTATCGCTTGATATATACTGCGCTGCACAATGGCTCTGAGGCCGGGAATGATCCCTGAATCGATGGCGCTGCATTATCGCCCTGCGGGTGCGGGCAAAGGCGAGGATACCGCTCGCCGGATTTTGCTAGCAGCAATAGAGGTTTTTGCCGACGAAGGCTACGAGGGCGCCAGTACGCGCTCGCTGGCGAGCCACGCCGGCGTCAACGCGCCCGCCATCCAGTATTATTTCGGCAGCAAAGAAGGTCTCTACCGCGCGGTCATCGCGCATATCGCCAATCTCGTCGAGGCGCGGCTCGCGCCCGTCGCGCAGCGTATTACCGCGGCGCTTGCCGGCAAGCCGACACTCCCGGAACTGACCGCGCTGCTGCTCGATCTGCTCGACGGCTTTCTCGATCTCTGCACCTGCCGCGGCATTCCCGAGGCGGCGGCGCTGTTGATCGCGCGCGCCGAGATCGAGAATGCCGCCGCGCTCGATGCGCTTCAGCAAGCGGTGCTGCGGCTTGGTTTTGGTCCCGCGATCGCCGTGGTCGCCCGGCTGCTCGGCCTCGCGGAAAGCGATGAAGAGGTGAAGATCCGCACCTTCACGATCTTCGGTCAGGCGATGGTCTTCAAGAAACGCACGACCAAGATGGGCGCCTGCCCGGCGCTCGGCTGGGTCGAGCTCGACGATGCTCAGATCAAAACCATCGCCACGATCCTGCGCGAGCAGACCGAGGCGATCCTGCGCGCGGTGACGGAGAAAAAATCGTGATAAGACGATCGATTTTGCTGGCCAGCACGGCGTTGCTGCTGGCGTCCTGCGCGGTCGGCCCCGATTTCCTCAAGCCAAGTGCTCCGCCGGAAGCGGGTTACACGCCGGAGAAGCTCGGCTCGACGGCTTCAGCGAATGTTCCTGGCGGCGCTCCCGGCGGCGCCAGGCAGCGCTTCGTCGATGACAAGGACATCTCCGGCCAATGGTGGACGGTATTCCATTCGGAGCCGCTCAACCAGCTCATCGAGGAAGCGCTCAAAGCCAATCCGACGCTCGACGCCGCGCAGGCGACCTTGCGCCAGGCGCAGGAGAATGTCGCGGCTCAGAAAGGCGTGTTCTTCCCCGGGGTGAGCGGCGATCTCTCGACGACGCGTGAGAAGATTTCCGGCGCGTCCTTCGGCAATCCGAATTCGAACCAGCTCTTCACCCTGACCACCGGCTCGGTCAGCGTCTCCTATGGCATCGATATCTTCGGCGGCGAGCGGCGGCAGCTCGAATCGACCGAAGCGCAGGCGGAGTATCAGCGCTACCAGCTCGAAGCCGCCTATCTGACGATCACCTCGAATGTCGTGGCGGCGGCGATTCAGGAAGCGTCGCTCCGCGCGCAGATCGCCGCGACGCAGGAAATCATCGCCGATGAGCAGCAGCAGCTCGACGTGCTGCAAAAGCAGTTCGCAGCTTGGCGCCGCCGCACGCTCCGCCGTCCTGGCGCAGCAAGCGACGCTCAACGCGACGCAAGCGACCTTGCCGGGCTTGCAGAAGCAACTCGCGCAGCAGCGCAATCAGCTGACGGCGCTTGCCGGCCGCTTCCCCAGCGAGGAAGTCGAGCCAGACTTTCGATCTCGCTAGACCTGCAATTGCCCGAGGATCTGCCGCTGAGCCTGCCCTCGAGCCTCGTTCAGCAGCGTCCCGATATCCAGGCCGCGCAGGCGCAACTCCATTCGGCGAGCGCGCAGGTCGGTGTCGCGATCGCCGCCATGCTGCCGCAGATCACGCTCAATGCGAGCTATGGCAATTCGGTGCTCGACGCGGCTTCGCTTTTCAGCGGCCCCGGCATCTGGAGCCTCGGCGCCGGCCTCACCACGCCGATCTTCCGCGGCGGTCAGCTCCTCCATCAGAAGCGCGGGGCCGAAGCCGCCCTCGATGCCTCGGCGGCGCAATATCGCAGCACGGTCATCGCCGCGTTCCAGAATGTCGCGGACACGCTGCGCGCATTGCAATCCGATGCCGATGCGCTTGCGGCCGAAGTCGCGGCCGAGAGCTCGGCTTCCGATAGTCTGCGCATCGCGCGCGATCAGTACCGGCTCGGCGCAATCAACTACACGACCTTGCTCAATGCCGAGACCACCTATCAGCAAGCCCATGTCAACCGCGTGACCGCGCAGGCGACACGCTACGCCGATACCGCGGCGCTGTTTCAGGCGCTGGGCGGCGGCTGGTGGAATCGCAGCGACGTCAAATCGGCCGATGCCGATGCGGCGCCGAAGCAGAATTAAGAGGACATTTCGATGACCAGAAAAACCGTCATTCGCATGATCGTTATGCTGGCGATCGTCGGCATCGTGCTCGGCGCGATCTTCGTGTTCGAGTGGGTTGTCGTTCCCATCTTCAAGAAGCAGGTTCTCGCCCAATTCGCAAATCCGCCGCAGACCGTCTCGACTGCCGTCGCTGCAGCTCAGTCCTGGCAGCCGGAAGCTGAAAGCGATCGGCAGCTTGCGCGCGGTGCGCGGCGCCGATCTCTCGCCGCAAGTCGGCGGCACGGTCTCGGCGATTCATTTCGATTCCGGCGCCGATGTGAAGGAAGGTACGGTGCTCATCGAGCTTCTCCTCCGCGGATGACGTCGCGAAGCTCAACTCGCTGAAGGCGCAAGCTGAGCTCGCGCGCATCACCTTTGAGCGCGATCAGCGCCAGCTCCAGGCCCAGGCGGTGAGCAAGCAAGTCGTCGACACCGATGAGCAGAATTACCGCTCCTTCCAGGCGCAGGTCGCGCAGCAGCAGGCGACGCTCGACTACAAGACGATCCGCGCGCCCTTCGCCGGCCGTCTCGGCATCCGCCAAGTCGATGTCGGGCAATATCTCGCGCCCGGCACGGCGGTCGTGACGCTGCAGTCGCTCGATCCGATCTACGTCGATTTCACCTTGCCGCAGCAGGAACTCGCGCAGATCAGCGGTCGGGCAGAAGGTGGCGGTCGGTGTCGATACTTTCCCCGGCCAGACTTTTCGCCGGCACGATCGCCGCGATCAATTCGAAGGTCGACACCGCGACCCGCAACGTGCAGGTCCGTGCCACGATCGCCAATCCCGATCATCGTCTGTTGCCGGGCATGTTCGCCAGTGTGACGATCGATGTCGGTGCGCCGCAAAGCTACGTCACGCTGCCGCAGACCGCCGTGACCTACAATCCGTACGGCAGCACGGTCTATCTCGTGGACAACAAGGGCAAGGATGCGAAGGGGCAGGACCAGCTCGTCGCGCGCCAGGTCTTCGTCACCACCGGCGACACGCGCGGCGACCAGATCGCGGTCGTCAAAGGCGTCGACGCCGGCAACACGGTCGTCACCGCCGGCCAGGTCAAGCTGCGCAACGGCTCGCCGCTGCATATCGATAACAGCGTGCAACCGAGCGACGATGCGAATCCACAGCCCAGTCGAGCATTGAGGAGAAGGTCTCATGAATTTCACCGATCTCTTCATTCGCCGCCCGGTCCTTGCAACCACGATCAGCCTGATGATCTTGGTACTCGGGTTGCGCGCTCTCGCGGTCCTGCCGGTGCTGCAATTCCCGCGCACCGAGAATGCGGTGGTGACTGTGACGACGACGTATTACGGCGCCGATCCCGACGTGGTCGCCGGCTTCATCACCACGCCGCTCGAGAACGCGATCGCCCAGGCCGACGGTATCGACTATATGAACTCGACGAGCCAGACGAGCGTCAGCACGATCACCGTCAACCTCCGGCTCAATTACGATCCCGACAAGGCGATGACCGAGATCACGTCGAAGGTGACTTCGGTGTTGAACCAGTTGCCGACGGGCACGCAGCAACCGGTCCTCAGCATCAAGGTCGGTCAGACTTTCGACGCCGCCTATATCGGCTTCAAGAGCGAGGTGCTCGGCCAGAATCAGATCACCGATTACCTCGTGCGCGTCGTGCAGCCGAAGCTGCAGGCGATCGAGGGCGTGCAGACGGCAGAGATCGTCGGCGCGCAGAACTTTGCGCTGCGCGCCTGGCTTCATGCCGGACAAGATGGCGTCGCTCGGCGTCACGGCGGCGGACGTGGCGGCGGCGATGCACGGCGAATAACTACATCGCCGGACTTGGCGCGACCAAGGGCCAGATGGTGCAGGTAAATCTCAACGCGTCGACCGATCTCCATACGCTCGACGAGTTCCGCAACCTGATCGTCAAGCAGGCGAACGGCGCCAATGTCCGGCTGCAGGACGTCGCCAACGTGTCGCTCGGCGCCGATACTTACGACA
Source organism: uncultured Alphaproteobacteria bacterium (assembly GCA_963731145.1). Classification (GTDB taxonomy): domain Bacteria; phylum Pseudomonadota; class Alphaproteobacteria; order ATCC43930; family CGMCC-115725; genus CAIKMD01. The sequence goes on from CAVSUX010000004.1 coordinate 18,253, forward strand.
CCCGCGTCGCCTTCGACGGCCAGGACGCGGTCTATATCGGTATCCAGGTCGCGCCTGCCGCCAATCTCCTGACGGTCGTCAAGGCTGTGCACGACGCGCTGCCCGAAATCCAGTCGCAGCTGCCGCAAGGTCTCGAGGCGGCGGTGATCTACGATTCGACGGATTTCGTGAACAGCTCGATCCACGAGGTGATCCGCAGCCTGGCTGAAGCCGTGCTGATCGTGATCGTCGTCGTGTTCATCTTCCTTGGCTCGCTGCGCTCGGTGGTGATCCCGGCCATCGCAATCCCGGTGTCGCTCATCGGCACCTTGATGATGATGCTGGCCTTCGGCTTCTCGATCAATTTGCTGACCCTCCTGGCGCTGGTGCTGGCGATCGGTCTGGTCGTCGACGACGCGATCATCGTGGTCGAGAACGTCAACCGGCACCTTGACGAAGGGATGAGCGCCCATGCACGCGGCAATAAGGGCCGCGCGCGAGTTCGGCGGGCCGATCATCGCCATGACCGTCGTTCTCGTCGCTGTCTACCTCCCGATCGGGTTTCAGGGCGGCCTCACCGGCGCGCTCTTCACCGAATTCGCTTTCACGCTGGTCGGCGCGGTGACGGTCTCGGCGATCGTCGCGCTCACGCTTTCGCCAATGATGTGCTCGCGCCTCTTGAAGCCGCATCACGAAGGCGATCCCGGCTGGGAATCGCATTTCACCGATTTCATCGATCGGAATTTCAACCGCGTCCGCGACCGCTATCGCCGCATGCTTCACGGCAGTATCGATACGCTGCCGGTCACCGGCGTGTTCGCCTTGATCATCCTCGTCAGCATCTATTTCCTCTGGGGCTTCCAGAAGACGGAGCTTCGCGCCCGACGAGGATCAAGGCTTCGTCATCGGCTTCGCGACAACGGCGCCGAACGCGACGCTGCAGCAGAAGCTGCTCTATACCAAGCAGCTCTACGGCATCTTCTCGCAATATCCCGAGCTGCAGCATGTCTTCCAGATCGACGCGCCGGGCACGTCGCTCGCCGGCCTCGCCCTCAAACCCTGGGACGAGCGCAAGCGCACGGCGAACCAGATCTCGCCGCTCTTGCAGCAGCAGATCAACGGCCAGATTGCGGGCGAGCAAGTAGTGACGGCGCTGCCGCCCTCGCTGCCGGGCGCTTTCGGCTTGCCGATCCAATTCGTCATCAAGACGACCCAGCCTTTCGATCAACTCAACACGGTCGCGCAGAATTTCCTCAAGGAAGCGCAGACGAGCGGCAATTTCATTTTCCTCAACACAGATCTGCGCATCGACCAGCCGCAAAGTACGGTCGAGATTGATCGCGAAAAAGCCGCGCAGCTCGGCTTCAAGATGAGCGATATCGGCAGCGCGCTCGCTTCCGCGCTGGGCGGCGGCTACGTCAACTACTTCAGCCTCAGCGGTCGCTCCTACAAGGTGATCCCGCAGGTCGAGCAGACGGCGCGGCTCAACGCCGATCAGCTCAAGAACTACTATCTGCGCGCCGCCGACGGCAGCACGATTCCCCTCTCGACGATCGCGACGATCAAGACCGAAACGGTGCCCGAATCGCTCAACCATTTCCAACAGCAGAATTCGGCGGTCATTCAGGGCGTGGCTTTCGTGCCGACCGGCGACGCGCTCGCCTATCTGCAAGGCCTCGCGACGCGCACCTTGCCGCAGGGCTATACCGTCGATTACGGCGGCTCGCTCCGGCAATACGTGCAGGAATCGAGCGGCTTCGTCGCGACCTTCGGCTTCGCCGTGATCATCATCTTCCTCGCGCTTGCGGCGCTGTTCGAGAGCTTCCGCGATCCGGTGGTGATCCTGGTCTCGGTGCCGATGTCGATTGCCGGCGCGCTGATCGTGCTGCTGGTCTGCTCGATTCTGCAGATGCCCGGCGCGTCGATGAACATCTATTCCGAAGTCGGGCTGGTGACGCTGATGGGCCTCATCAGCAAGCACGGCATCCTGATCGTCGAATTCGCCAACGGGCTGCAAGAGCAGGGCAAGTCGAAACGCGAGGCGATCGAGGAAGCGGCGACGATCCGCTTCCGCCCGATCCTCATGACCACGGCGGCGATGGTCTTCGGCGTGGTACCGCTCTTGACGGCGAGCGGCGCCGGCGCGGTGTCGCGCTTCTCGATCGGCCTGATCATCTTCTCGGGCCTCGCGATCGGCACGCTGTTCACGCTCTTCGTCGTGCCGGCGGTCTATATGCTGATCGGCGCGGAGCATCACCATGGCACCGAGGAGGAGCCAATCCTTCCCGCGCCGGCGCCGCAAGCGCATTGAGCTGAGGATGAAAAAATCATACCGCCATGCTATCCTGATCGATAGTATGAGGTGGCTCGATGGCATCAGTCGCAAAGCGGACGATTAGCCTGCCTGCTGAGCAGGCGGCCTATATCGACGAACTGGTGGAGTCCGGTACATACGCTTCGGCGAGCGAAGTTGTCCGGGCCGGCTTGCGGGCATTGCAAGAGCGTGACGATGCGGTCGAGCGTTGGTTACGTGAAGATGTCGTGCCGGCCTACGATGCGATGCAGAAAAACCCGGAGCGCGCGATACCGGCAAAAAAGGTGTTCGATGATATCCGAACACGACATCGAAAGCGGTTGAAAAAGAGTTCCCGTGGCGCGTAACGTTTCGTTCAGCCCGGAAGCACAAGCCGATCTTTCGTCGTTATACGACTACATAGCGGAGCATTCGGGAGCTGGGCGGGCTCTCGCCTATATCGAGCGCATCGAGCAATGGTGCCTCGGCCTTGCGAATTTTCCTGAACGCGGCACGCGGCGAGATGATCTGAAGCCTGGCTTGCGGATCGTAGGCTATGAAAAACGTCTTGTTGCGGCCTTCACGGTCATGGACGATGCCGTCGTGATTTTGCGCATTCTCTACGGCGGACGAGATCTTCGTCGGCATCTGAGCAAGTAGCTAAGTCGCGAACACCGTCGCGTCGGGATCGAGGCCGAGCAGGATCTGGCCGACGCTTTCGTAATGGGCGTCGCGCGCCTGGATTTGCTGCGCGATGGCGTGGATGTCGCGGAAGCGGCGCTCGAAGGCCTGGGCGTGGAAGATCGCGGTCGCGCCGGCCATGTGATAGGCGGCGTCGACCACCTCGGCCGATTGATGGATCGTCCAGGTCGAGGCAAGGCGCAAGGCGATGCGATGATCGATGGTGAGCGGCTTGCCGGCTTCGAGCGCGCTCCACACCTCGGCGAGCGCTGAATAGAGATAGGCGCGCACCGCACGCAGCTTCGCCTCGCCGCGGCCGATCGTCGCCTGCACGACATTGTTGTGCTTCATGCCGGTCTTCAGATCGCGCGAGGTCTTGCCGCGCGCCGTCTCGACCGCGGCATCGAGCGTCGCCCGCGCCACGCCGAGGGCGATCGCGGCAAAGCCGAGTCCGTACATCATGCTGGAGCTGATCTTGTAGAGCGGGCCATTCTCGCGCCGCTCGCTCGGATCGTCGCGGAGCGCGGTATATTTCTCCGGCACGAACAAATCCTCGACCGCATAGTCATCCGTGCCGGTGCCTTTGAGGCCGACGACGTCCCAGACGTCGTGGAAGGTCGCGCTGCTGACCGGAAAGAGGATCGTCCGCACCGCGAGCCTGCCATCTGGTTTCAGCCGCTTCTTGCCGTCCGGCTCGACGATCTGCACATGCGCGCCGATCCAGCTTGCCTGGCGCGAGCCGCTGGCGAAGTGCCAGCGCCAGGTCGCGCGATAGCCGCCCGGCACCGCGCGCGCTTCGCCGGCGGTCGCGCCCCAGGCGAGCACGGCTTGCGGCGGATCGAAAATCTCATGCGCGATCGCGGGATCGAGATAGGCGGCGACAGTGGCGCAGACGCCGCATTGGCCGAGGCACCAGGCGGTGCTGGCGTCGGCCTTCGCGATCTCTTCGAGCACGCCGAGGAACACGGCCGGCGGCACTTCGGCGCCGCCGATGCTTTTCGGCAGCAACAGCTTGTAGAAGCCGCCTTCGGTCAGCGCCGCGACGACGTTCGGCGTCAGTTGACGATGGCGCTCGATCTCATCGGCTTCGGCAACGAGCAGCGGCGCCAGCGTGCGGGCGCGCTCCACGATATAAGGGCTGTCGGCATCGCTCGCGCCGGCGAGGCTCATGACACGCCTTGGCGGAGCCAGTGCGCCGCGTCCTCTTTCAGTTTTGCTTCCTCCACGGTTCCGCCAATGATCACGGGCACGCCGGGACGGCTCATCTGCTTCTGGCGGAAACGCATGTAAGCGACGCGGCTCTCGACGCCGCTGAGCTCGAGCCCATCGAAAAAGCCCGGCGGGATCGTGCCCGGCACGGCCGGCGCGACCTTGTCGCTGTCATAGAGGCAGGTCCATTGCGCGATCTTCCACGCGCCGTTGCGCTTCTCGAACCGGTCGAAGAAGCGGCCTTCATAGGTGAAGTCGAAGAGCACGCCGCCGATATCGTCGCGCGTGCGCACTTCGATATCGGTTTCGAGCAGGGCGCGATCGCCGTTGAGCGTGAGCCGGTCGTTGCCGAACCAATGCTTGCTGCGCGTCTCGGGCTTGTTGTGGCCGAACATCCGGCGCGAATTCTCGACGAAGCCCTCGGCGTTGCCATTATACCACGAGATCGACACCGGCGCGTTCGGATGGAAGAGCGAAGCGACCGTATTCCAATCGCCCTGGTCGCGCGCGAAGGCCCAGAGCCTTCGGATGCGCCTGATCTCGCTTTCATCGACGAGCCGTTGCAGCGCATCCGACATGATCACCCCTCTCTAAGAGCCGCCCACCTAGAAACCAGTTGCGACCGGCGTATCGCTATTTTCCAAACCCCATTCCGACCACGAGCCGTCATAGACCGTGGCCTTGCCCCAGCCGACGAGATGCAACGCGAAAGTCAACGCGCACGCCGTGACGCCCGAGCCGCAGCTCGTGACGATCGGCCTGCCGCGCTCGACGCCGGCGGCGCGGAAGCGCTCTTCGATCTGCTCGGCCGGCAGATAGCGGCGCGTCTTCGGATCGCCGAGCGTGTCGTAGGGCAGGTTGATGCTGCCGGGGATATGGCCGCCGCGCAGGCCCGGGCGCGGCTCGGGCGCGGTGCCGGCAAAACGGCCGGCGCTGCGCGCGTCGAGCACCTGCGCGCGCTTCTCGTCGAGATTGGCGATCATTTGCGCCTTGCTGCGCACCCGCGCGCCATCGAAGCGCGGTGCGAAACGCACCGGCTTCGGTTGCGGCACATAAGTCGTGACCGCGCGGCCTTCGGCGAGCCATTTCGGCAGCCCGCCATCGAGCAGCGCGACTTTGTCATGCCCGAATACGCGCAGCATCCACCAGACGCGCGGCGCCGAGCCGAAACCGGCGATGTCGTAGAGGATGATATGGCGATCGTTGCCGATGCCGAGCGCGCCGGCCATACGCGCGAACTCTTCCGGGCTCGGCAGCATGTGGGGCAGGGGATTGGAATGATCCGAAATCCCGTCGATATCGAAGAACACCGCGCCCGGGATATGCCGGCGCGCATATTCCGCCTGCGCCGTTGGCCTCACGCCCGGCAGGGTGAAGGAGGCGTCGAAGACGCGCAGATTAGGCGCATCGATATGCGCCGCGAGCCACTCGGTCGAGACCAGCGATTCCGGATGCGCGTAAGGCATTTATCTTTTCCCGTCATTGCGAGCGAAGCGAAGCAATCCAGGGCAACACGCGAGGAGCAACCCGGCCACCTGCTCCGCAGTTGGCCCCTTCGGGTTCACGCGCAAACAGCGCGTGAACGGGTTGCTGGATTGCTTCGTCGCTCCGCTCCTCGCAATGACGAAGGAGGAGAATCATCGTGTCGCCTGCTTCTCCAGCAGCCATTGCGGCAGCGGCAGATTCTTCGAGCGCAGGAAATCGGGGTTGAACAGCTTCGACTGATAGCGCGTGCCGTAATCGGCGAGGATGGTGACGATCGTGTGGCCGGGGCCGAGCGCTTTCGCCGCCTTGATCGCGCCGAGGATGTTGATGCCGGTCGAGCCGCCGAGGATCAGTCCTTCCTCGGTGACGAGATCGAACAGCACCGGCAGCATCTCTTCGTCGGTGACTTGGAACCAGCCGTCGAGCGGCGCGCCTTCGAGATTTTTGGTGATGCGGCCCTGGCCGATGCCTTCGGTGATCGAATTGCCTTCCGCTTTGAGCGTACCGGTCGCGTAGAAGGAATAAATCGCCGATCCCATCGGATCGGCGAGGTAGCATTTCACATTCTTGCTGCGCTCCTTCAGCGCCATCGCCGTGCCGGCGAGCGTGCCGCCGGTGCCGACCGAGCTGATGAAGGCATCGACCTTGCCATCGGTCTGTTCCCAGATCTCGGGCCCGGTCGTCTCGATATGCGCGCGGCGATTGGCGACATTGTCGAATTGATTGGCCCAGATCGCACCATTGGCCGAGCCCGCCGCGACCTCTTTCGCCAGCGTCTCGGAATAGCGCACGTAATTCATCGGATTGGCATAGGGCACCGCCGGCACGAGGCGCAGATCGGCGCCGCAGAGCCGCAGCATGTCTTTCTTTTCCTGGCTCTGGGTTTCGGGCATGACGATGACCGATTTATAGCCGAGCGCGTTGCCGACCAGGGCGATGCCGATGCCGGTATTGCCCGCCGTGCCTTCGACGATGACGCCGCCCGGCTTCAAGAGGCCACGCTCTTCCGCGTCTTTGATGATGTACAGCGCCGCGCGATCCTTGACCGAGCCGCCGGGATTGAGGAATTCGGCTTTGCCGAGGATGGTGCAGCCGGTCTCTTCCGAGGCGCGGCGCAATTTGATCAGCGGCGTGTTGCCGATCGAGCCGATGAAGCCGTCGCGAACATTCATGAGCGGAGAGTACGCATCGCGGCGTGCTCGATCAACCGGGACGAAAGCGCGCCGATCAGGCGCCGGTGGGCGCCCATTCGCGGCGCAGCCGCTCGCGCTCGGTGGCGAGCCAGTAAAGCGCCAGCAAGGTTGGGCCGTTCTTGATTGCGTCGGCGCGGACGTGCCGCATCGCCTCGTCGAAGCGCAGCACCACGACCTTGATGTCCTCGTTCTCATCGGCGACGCCGTGGATGCCGCTCGCCCTGCTTGCATCGACGCGGCCGACGAAGAGATCGATGGTCTCGGTGCAGGCGCCGGGGCTCGGCAGGAAGCGATGGATCAAGATGGGCTCGCCGATCAGCTCGAGCCCGGCTTCCTCCCTGGTCTCGCGCCGCGCCAGTGCGATTTCGCTCTCGCCTTCTTTATCGACGATGCCGGCGACGATCTCGATCATCCAGGCCGGCGTGTCGGCGAGATGCGCGGCGAGGCGGAATTGCTCGACCAGGACGATCTCGTCGCGATCGGGATCGTAGAGCAGGATACCGACGGTGCGGCCGCGCTCGAAAATCTCGCGCTCGAATTCCGCGCTCCAGCCGCCGCGATAGAGCTTGTGGCGAAGGCGATAGCGCTCGAGGCGGAAAAAGCCGCGGTAAATCTCCTCGCGGTGGGTGAGGTTGATAGACCCCGAATCGTTCATGGCTGCGACTCCTGAGCTAACCGCACGAGCACGCGGTTGCGAAGCCCGTGCCATTGAGTTTCGTAATCCGATTTCGTATGGTCCTCAAACTTTCACGCAACTTTTCGGGCAAAAAATGGTGGCTTCTGCTGTTCCGGATTCTTATGCAAACCTTTTGCGTGAGATCGGTCCGCTGAATCGCGTTCATAATGGGGATGACACAGCCAAGGCTATCGAAATCCTGAAACGGTTCTGCGGCACCCATCTGCGCGGCAAGGTCAATGTTTATGAATATAAGCCAGGCAGCACCTACAATTATTGGATCGTCCCGCACCGGTGGAAAATCCGCCGCTTTGAGCTTTGCGGACCGGATGGGGCGCTGATTTGTAATGCGGGATCGCACCCCTTGGCGCTTGCGCCGTATTCGCGCAGTGCCAACGCGACGCTAAGCCGGGCCGAGTTGCTGAAGCATGTCGTGACACGCCCCGACCTTCCGCAAACTTACGCTTTCCAGTTTCGGCACATGTATCGGCACTGGCTGGACGGTTGGGGGATCTCTCTACCCCACACGGTCGTCGAAGCCATGCCGGAAGGCAATTATCGCGTTGATATCGACGTCGAATTCACCGACGAGCCGATGCAGGTTTTCGAATACGTCGTTGAGGGGGGGGTCGGGACAGCGTCGTGTTATGTGGGCACATTGACCATCCCGGGATGATCAATGATTCGCTGTCCGGTTGCTTGGCGTCGCTGCAGGCAGTTGCCGAGCTGGAGAAATCCGATCTGTCCTATACCTATCGCGTTTGGATGTTGCCGGAGATCATCGCCAGCGCCGTGCATCTCGACGCCCATCCCGACGTAAGGCAGACCATTCGCTTCGCGATGTGCCCAAACATGACCGGCCACAGCGCGCCTTTTGCCCTCTGTTTGAGCAAAAGTCAGTCGAGCCTTCTTGATCGCGCCATGCGCGTCGCCGTTGCCGAGGGCGAGGAGGAATATAAAATCGGCGCCTTCCATAAGTACCCGGACTGCGGCGACGAGATCAGCTTCGACACCGTCGGCTACAACATTCCCGCCACGACGTTATCGCGTGTGGGCGAGATGTTTAGGTACTACCACACGTCCGCCGATAGCACGGAGCAATTCCTGGCACCGGATTGGCAGACGCGTCATCAAGCTTCTGTCGCGACCCTGGTTCGGGGACTGTTGTATCTCGACCGTAACCGGGTTCTCGTGGCGCAATTCGCCGGTAACCCATGCCTCAGCAATCCCGAGCCTCGATCTTTATTTGCAGCCTTCCAATGAATCAAACCGAAAGATTCCGGAGGGATTGCGTCGGACCCTGGATGGGGGCCAGATCGATCTGCGAAACTTCATGGAATTCTTCCTCGGCGCTCTTGCGCAAGAGGGTTCGACAATCCTCGAGATTGCCGATGCAGCCAACGTGTCGTTTGATTTTGTCGCCGACTACGCCGAACGGTTTCGCGGAAAGGGCCTGCTTACGATGAAGCCTGTAGACCGCAGTCAGGTTCGATCGGTGGTATCGACGACCTCTCTGTCGCGTGCGCAACTGATCTAGACCAAGGACGAACGAATGGTTTTTCAAACTTATAATCCGGATGCAACAATCAAATGGTACGACGAGCACAGTGCCGACTACGATCAGAAGACCTTCGTCCAATCCGACGATAACTACGGCGGCGACCTTTATCGCCTCGAACTGGTTCGGCAGTTAGCGAAGCAGTACCGGCCGAAGCGCATTCTCGATGTCGGCTGCGGAACCGGCGAGCCGATGCTCCGGCTCCTTATGGATGGATTCGATGCGCGGGGTTTCGACTTTTCGCCGGGCATGATCGCTGTGGCGAAGCGAAAGCTCGATGAGAAAGGATATGGCGGCGATCGCGCCGATGTTGGCGATATTCTCGATCCCGCGATCGTTGATCGCTATGGCCGTGAGAGCTTCGACGCGGTGGTCGCGAACGGCGTGCTGCCGTACATCGCCGAGCGTGATCGGCCGCATAAGCACCTCACCGATCTCGTCAAGCCGGGCGGTCTTTACATTTCAGCCTATTCGAACGCGCTGTTCGATCTGGTGACATTCAACCGCTTCACGCTGCGGTTCCACGACGAGAATTTCATCGCGTCGCTCGATTTGTTGGACGAGGAGCGTGAAAGCCTGCGCCGGGGCACAGCAACGCTCATGACATTTCCGGAAAAGCCCGCCCGTATTGAAAAGGGCGCCCGCAATGATGTCTTTATCGGTGCCGACAACCCCCTAACCATCGGTCAAGAGCTTGCCAGATTTGGGCTCAAGCAGATCGATATGGTCTTCTACAAATTTCATGCCTTTCCGCCGCTGTTGAACGAGGTCGTGCCGTCGCTCAAGAAAGCGTTCATGCGCAATAGCCGCGCTTATGAGCTTGTGAAGGCCCGCGATTGGCGTGGCCATTTCCTCGCGTCGACTTTTATCGTCGTTTGCCGCAAGGAGATGTCGGCGTCGACGGGCTAGCCGGCGGTCGCCCAATAGAAATCTTGACGCACAGAGCCATTGCCGATGCTGATATCGCGGCTTTGGCTCTGGCCCTGATTGGACACCGTCAGCCGATAGCGGCCCGGCGGCACACGCGCATAAAAAATCGGGCCGTCCGCGATCGTGTCGAGTACGGCGTTGCCGCGCGTGTCGCTCAGCGTCACCGCGACATTGGCGAGATAGTCGCCATTCCGTGCCGCGAACAACAGGCGAAGATTATATTGATTCTCGACCTGCTTCAGCGCGTCGCGATCCTCGCCGCCGGCGCCGCCGCTGACGAACGTGACATTGCCCTGCTGCTGCGCTTGGAGCGCGGGCGGTTGCCGCTGCATTTGGCTTTGCCCGGGCGGCATCACCGGCGGCATCGCCTGTTGCGGCGAGAAGGGCTGCGGCGGCGGGGATGCATAGGCCGGCGGCGGATAACCCGGCGACACTATCCCGGGCGGCGGGGGTGGCGGCGGTGCGTAGGCCGGCGGCGGATAATTCGCTGGGGGCAGCGGATAGGCGGGCGGCAGCGATTGCGCGTGCGCAATCCACGCGATCATCATCAGCGACAGGGCGACCGTCAAAAAGAGCTTCATGTTCGTCTCCGGAATTTTTGCCGGCAGTGGGAAGCTGACGCGGTTTAAGCGCATTTCTGGGGCGCAGTTGCGGCGATATTGCGGCATTCGGATTGGTTTTCGCGGCCTGCCCCCTTATGATGGTTACATGAGCGAAACCATGCTGGCGGAAAGCGCCATCGACCTCGCCTTGGTCGAGCGCACGCTGCTTGAAACCAATCCTTTTCCTTATCTGATCGTTCCGGGCTTCGTGCCGGAAGCGGCGCGCGCCGCTCTCGCGGCGGCTTATCCGAAGATCGACCGGCCGGGCAGCTTTCCGACCGGCGATCTGCAATTCGGTCCGGCCTTCCGCAACTTCCTCGCCGCGCTCGAAGGGCCGGCGATGCGCGATGTCTTTGCGCGGAAATTTGGCGTGGATCTCGCCGGCCGCCCCACCATGGTGACGGTACGCGGCCAGGCGCAGCTCAAGGACGGCAGCATCCACACCGATACGCCGACCAAGCTCATCACGGTGCTGGTCTACATGAACGAGGCCTGGGAAGCGCCCGGCGGCCGGCTGCGGTTGTTGCGCTCGCCCGACAATCTCGACGATGCGATCACCGAAGTGCCGCCGGCGGCGGGGACTTTGCTCGCCTTTCGCGTGACCAAGAATTCGTGGCACGGCCATGCGCCGGCGAGCGGGCCGCGGCGCGTCGTTCAGCTCAACTGGGTCGAGAGCGACGCGGTGGTGCGGCGCGAGCGGCTGCGCCACGGACTCTCGGCGCGGGTCAAGAAGCTGCTGCTGTTTAAGCCGAGTGCCTAAAGCGCGCTGAGGCGGATCGCCACGTAAAGCACCGCGACGCCGAGGATGGTCATCGCCGTCGTCCAGCCGGTCGGGTGGTCGTGGTAGCTCTCCGGCAGAAGGTCGCTGGCCGAGATATAGAGGAAGAAGCCGGCGATGAGAGCGAGGCCGAGGCCGAGCGCCGCTTCCTCGAGGCTGAGCGCCAAGGTCGCGGCGGCGCCGAGCACCGGCGCCGCCGCATCGACCAGCAGCCAGCCGAGTGCCTGGCGGCGGCCGCCTTCATTGTTGAGGACGATGCCGACCGTGTTCACGCCGTCCGAGAAATCATGCACCAGCACCGCGGCCGAGACGACCGCGCCGACCGACGCCGAGACATGGAAGGCGAGGCCGATCGCGAAGCCGTCGAAGAAGCTGTGCACCGCGAGGCTGCCGGCGCCGAGCATGCCGCGCTGCCAGCGCGGCCGCTGCGGCGCGTCCTTATGGCCGCGCGGCGCGATGGTGCGGTCGAGGATCATGTAGATGATGAAGCCGAGCGCCACCACGGCGAGCACCGCCGGTGTCGAATAGGGCGGGACGGCGAGGCTGAGCGCCTCGGGGATCAGGTCGAAGAAAGCGACGCCGATCACCGCGCCGGCGCTGAAACCGAGGATCAGATGCAGCCGGTCCTTGAGATGCAGCGCCAAGAGCCCGCCGAGCAGGGTCATGAAAAAAGTCGCGATACTGACGGCGAAGATCATCGAGGCTGCCGGTCGGGCGGGGCGGGGTAAGGAGAGGAAAGGCGGCGATTTTTCCTTCTAAGTCAAGCGGCTTTGGCGGAAAGCGGCGGTTTGGGCGCGCCTCGGCGGCGGCCCCGTAATCTTCCGTTAACCGCACCGTTTTAGGCTGACCGGCATGGTCACGCGTATGCCGAGCGATCCACGCCGCGATCACAGGCCGCAGCGCCTGCTCGACCGGCGCTATCTCGGCATCTGCGGCCGTTATTGGCTCATCACCGGCTTCCTCTTGGCGCTCGGTTTCGGCGTCTACGAAGTCAGCAATCCGGTCAGCCCGAACGCCTTCGATCAACCCGGCGCGCAAATCCCCAACCTGCTGCGCAGCCCCTGGGGCGTGAAGAACCCGATCTGATATTGCGGTCGCGCTCGCAGCCGCGCCTGCGACTTGGCACGAAGCGCCGGGCCGCTTCGCTGGTAGGCCAATCCTGCTCGCGCGAACCTAGGCTGGCTGGGGACAACCCGGCCAATCGCTCTTTGCGATCGGCCCCGAAGGATTCACGTGCGAAGAGCGCGTGAGTGGGTTGTCGGTCGCGCGAGCAGCAAAAAAGAACCCAAACACGAAGGGCCGCGCGAGAACTCGCGCGACCCTTTGCTTTAACTGGCTCCGGGGCGCGGATTCGAACCGCGGACCGATCGGTTAACAGCCGATTGCTCTACCGCTGAGCTACCCCGGAATAGCGGCACCGGCGCTGGGGCCGGGTTTTCGCGGACGCGTTCAATACGTCGATTTGCGGCTTTTTTCAACGGTGTCTGCGCGGCTGCGCGCGGAAATGGCGCGATCGCGACAAAATCGCTATCAGAAACGGTCAAAGCGTCGAATGGGGGAAAGCGGGGTGCGCGAGGGCGATTTTGCGGCGCTGGACGAGCAACGTTTCGCGGCGTTCCATTGGCGCACGACGCTGGTCACCGGCCTTGGCGTTTTTTGCGACGGTTACGATCTGTCTTCGGTCGGCATCGTGCTGCCGCTCATCCTCAAGAGCTTCGGCGACGCCAAGCTGAGCAGCATCGAGAGCGCCTCTTTGGCGGCCTCGGCGCTGCTCGGCTCGGTCGTCGGCGCTCTCGCCTTCGGCGCCTTGGCGCAAAGCGGGCGCAAGCGGTTCTACGGGCTCGATGTGCTCATCCTCGGCATCACCGCGATCGCGCAAGCCTTCGCGCCCAATGTCGCGTGGCTGATCGGCATCCGCTTTCTTCTCGGCATCGGCGTCGGCGCCGATTACGTGCTGTCGCCGACGATCATGGCGGAGCATGCCAATCGCGGTGATCGCGGCCGCGCGCTCGGCCTCGGCTTCGGCACGATGTGGCCGGTCGGCGCATTGGCCGCGGCGCTGTTCACCTTGGCGCTCGACGGGTTTGGCATCGACGGCGATCTCGAATGGCGCCTCGTTCTCGCGGCCGGCGCGGTGCCCGCGTTTGCCGTGCTCTATTTCCGCCGCCGCATGCCCGAGACCGCGCGCTATCTCGCGCGGCTCGCGGGCGACGGCGCCGCCGCTGCGCGCGTCATCGAGGATATCAGCGGCCAGGCCGGTATCGCGCCGGCCGCGGATGAGCGGCGCCTCGGCGAGGTCTTCGCCGCGCATGGCCGCGCGATCTTTTCGGCGGCGCTGCTGTGGATGATCTACGATCTCGTCGTCTATGCCAGCATCCTCTTCGGCCCCTCGCTGATCGCGGGCAGCATGGGGCTCGGGCCGGTGAACTTCTCGCTCCTCATCCAGATCGTCTTCGTGTTGCCGGCGTCGGTACTCATGTCGGTCTTCGTGATCGACCGGATCGGGCGCAAGCCGCTGCAGGTCTGGGGCTTTCTCAGCGGCTCGGTGCTGCTCGGCATCTTCGCCTTGATGCAGAGTTCGCTGATGGCGATGCCGACGATCGCCTTCATCGTCTACGGCTTCTTCAACGTCGCCGAGACCGGGCCGGGTCTGGTCTCGGGTGCGGGCGTGCTCGGTGTCGAGCTGGCGCCGACCCGCATCCGCAGTCTCGCGCAAGGCATCACCGTCGCCGGCGGGCGCATCGGCGCGGCGATCAGCGCGTTCTTCTTTCCGTTGCTCTTCGCCGGCATCGGCCAGGCCGGCGCCTATTGGGTGATCGCGGCGCTCGGCCTTGCCGGCGCAGTGCTCACCCAATTTCTCGTGCCCGAGACCAGGCGCCTGTCGCTCGAGACCATCACCGAAGCCGCGCCGCTCACGACGCGTCCCTAGGTTATGGACGTCAATGCAGCGGCGCTTTATATGTCGCCGGCGCCGTCGGCCGGATGGCAGAGTGGCTATGCAGAGGACTGCAAATCCTCGTACAGCGGTTCGATTCCGCTTCCGGCCTCCACGCTTTTTCTGCGTTGTATCAAAGGCTCTTAGCAGAAGAGCGCCCGATAATGGCCATTTCCGGCCGGCGCGGAAATCGCAGCCCATCGCAGATGGGGACAGCGCATGTCCCCGGTCTGTTCGCGCCCGCCGAGGTCTCGCGATGAGCGGCGACGCGCTCATCATCGTGTGCTCATTTGCGTGCTGATCGCCGCGTGGCGTTGATCCGGATTTGCGGGCGCGGCGAGGTCGGGATGCCCTTGCAAGGCCGACTATCCTGAGGGTGCCCTAGCCCCGTTTCGCCGGGGCTTTTTCTTTTACCGGTCCTGTGACATAAAGGAAACACTTAAAGGTTCTTCTTAACAAAGAAACCGATTGCTGACTCAGAAGCAGCTTTTTCAGGGAGGAGAGAATGACCCAGGCCGTGGCGCGGCTGCATAGCTCCGACGAAGACGATCTCGAAAAGATCATGGTCAAATTGAAGGCTGCGGCAGCGAAGGCACAACAGTTGCCGCCCTCCCGCACGAACAACAAGCACGTCGTCATCGTCGCCGCGATCGGACTCATCTCCGGCGTCGTGACGGCGCAATATCTGATTCCCGGCCACTCGCGACCGAGCACTGCCCTGCCAAAGCCGGTGCGCGGGGATGGCTCGGCTTCGGTCATCTCGGCCCGCTACGCCTTGAAGTGATAGACGCCGCCTCAGATCACGGCGAGGATGAGAATGCCTCCAATGACATAAGCCAAGATGCTCGAAGGGGACGCGATGCTGGATGGCTCACGCATTTACCTGTCCTTCTGCTCGATAAAGCTGCGCCGACATATCAGCGCGCGTGATCCAGTTTGAGCGGTCGACCTAACGATCCTGATCTTGTTTGATTGGTGAAATCCGCTCCCGGCCCCACTTATTTTGACCGGCCGCAGGGAACGGTCCTTTCGGCGGCGTTTTTTTCTTTCCCAGCAACACAGGCTTCTTGGCCGATCAACGGGTTATGCCGCGGCGCACCGATCCGCGACGCATCGAGCGCATTGTCAGATGCGCGACAAGCCACTATAAACGCGGGGTTTTCCATGACTCGCCTTACGCAGCTATGATCAACGAACCCGCCGCACGGCTCAACATGGTGGAGGGCCAGCTGCGCACCAACAAGGTGACGGACGAGGCCGTGCTCGACGGCTTCCTCACGACGCCGCGCGAGCGTTTCGTCCCGTCCAACCTGCGCGGCATCGCCTATGTCGATGACGATATCCCGCTCGGCAACGGCCGCTTCCTGGTCGAGCCGATGGTGCTGGCGCGGCTGCTGCAGCTCGCCGAGATCGGCAAGGACGACAAGGTGCTCGAGATCGGCTGCGCCAGCGGCTATGCGACGGCGATCCTGGCGAAGATCGCGGCGAGCGTCGTCGCGGTCGAAAGCGATCCGCAACTCGCGGCTGCGGCGCGTGCCAATCTTCAGGCGCTCGGTATCGGCAACGTCCAGCTTCAGGAAGCGGCGATGACCGCCGGCTGGCGCGCCGGCGCGCCTTACAACGTCATTCTCATCAATGGCGCGGTCGGGGAGATTCCCGCTGTCGATCAGCGATCAGCTCGCCGAGGGCGGCCGTCTCGTGACGGTGACCGAAGGCAGCGCCGGTCCGGTCGAGGCGCGCTGCGGCAGCGCCGTGCTGATGACGCGCGCCGAGGGCAAGCTGTCGAACCGTCCGGTTTTCGATGCGACGGTGGAGATGTTGCCGGGCTTCGCGCGGCGTCCGGCTTTTGTGTTCTGACCTGGGTCTGATGCAAAGCGGCGCGTAGAACGTCGCGGTTTCAAACGGACATAAGCGTTCAGGGGGATGTCATGCGTCGCGTTGTTTTTGCTTCGGTTGCCGCCGGGATCGGCGCCTTTGCCGCTGCGAGCGCGCATGGCGAGACGCTCGAAGAGGCGCTTGCGTCGACCTACAACACCAATCCGCAAATCCTCGCCGAGCGCGCCAATCTGCGCGCCATCGATGAAGGCGTGCCGCAAGCGCTGGCCGGCTGGCGGCCGACCGTCACGTTCAACGGCTCGATCGGCGCCGAGCGTTCCGAGAACACGCCGGCCTGCGACCGCCAACGCGCCGGCGCATCAAACGCTTCAGCCGCATACCTACAGCCTCACGGTGAACCAGCCGCTGTTCAACGGCGGCAACACCGTCGCGAGGACCGCGCAAGCCGAAGATCACGTGCAGAGCGAGCGCGCCAAGCTCATCGCGACCGAAAGCACCGCGCTCTTCACCGCGGCCCAAGTCCTATTTCGATGTGCTGCGCGATCTCGCCGTGGTCGAGCTCGACCGCAACAACGAGAAGGTGCTGTCGCGCCAGCTCGAGATCACGATCGATCAGTTCCGCGTCGGCCAGGTGACGCGCACCGACGTGGCGCAAGCGCAATCGGCGCTCGCCGCCGCGACCGCGACGCGTCAGACCGATCAGGGCACGCTCGAGAACGACCGCGCGAATTATACGCGCGCCGTCGGCCATGCCGCCGGTCGATCTGGTGCAGCCGAAACCGGGCCTGGCGTGGCCGACGACGCGCGAGCAGGCGCTGGCTCTGGCTTCGACCGAGAATCCCAATGTGATCGCGGCGCAATATGCCGAAGACGCGGCGCGCGATCTCGTTGCAGCAACGAAGGCGCAGTTGCTGCCCAGCCTCGCGCTGGTCGGCAACGTGCAGCGGCTGCAGGAAAGACCAGCTCAACGGCCGCGAGCAGACGAATTTCTCGGGCGTCGCGCAGCTCACCGTGCCGCTCTACGAAGCGGGCAACATCTGGTCGCAATCGCGCCAGGCGATCGAGAATGTCGGCAAGGCTCAAGGCACGACCGACGATGCGCGCCGCGCCGCGGTGCAGACCGCGACCCAGTCCTGGGAGACGATCAACTCGGCCGGCGCCAGCATCCGCTCGCTGCAAACCACGATCAACGCGGCGCAGATCGCCCTCGAAGGCGTCACGCAGCAGCAGCAGGTGGGACAACGTACGGTGCAGGACGTCTTGATCCAGCAGCAGATCGCTCTTCACCGAGCAGGTCAATCTCGCCAAGGCGCAGCACGATCAGGCGGTGGCACGGTTCAACCTGTCGCAGCAGATCGGCCGGCTCACCGCCGCCGATCTGAAGCTGCCGGTGAAGATCTACGACGTGAACGTCCATTACAAATCGGTGCGCAACAAGGCGATCGGCTTCAGTGCCGATGACGGCCAGTAAGCGTTAGCATCGCCGAGTCGCGATGCTCTAAAAGGCGTTGCGGCCCTCATTCTCTGGTGTTCGCGGCGTCTTTCACCTACGATAGAGCGCATGATCTGCGATCGTGACGCCGCGCAATAGTCATGTCTGACAGCACGGAAGGCAAAGACCAGCACGAACCCTCGATGGAGGAGATTCTCGCCTCCATCCGACGCATCATCTCCGAAGACGGCGATGGCGGCGAAGGCGGGCGAGGCGGCGCGGCGCCGAAGGCCGACGAGAGGCCAAAGCCGAAGAGGCGCCGGCCGAGCCGCGTCGCCGCCGGCACGCGCCTGTTGCCGAGGCGGCACCGCTGCCGCCGCGATGAGCGTCCGAAGCGGCCGCTGATCGCCGAGGTCGAAAGCGAGCCGAAGCGAAGACGACAGCGACGTGCTGCTGCTGACCGAGGAGGCGGTGGATGAAGCACCGCCGCCGCCGTCATTGCGCGAATCGCCGCTGGCACTCGAAGACGACGAACCGCCGCCGGAGCCGTACCGCGAGCCCGAGCCGCTGACCTTCGAACCTGAGCCCGAGCCCGAGCTGGAACCGGTCGCGGAACCCGCACGCGCGCCGCGCCCGAGGTGGCATCGCTCGTCGACCGTCTGATTTCCGACCGCGCTGCCGCGGCCTCGCTCGCGGCAATGAGCGAACTCGTTTCCCGCAGTCACCGCGAGCCAAACATTGAGAGCCTGCCCATGGGCAACGCCAACCAGACCCTTGAAGACCTTACCCGCGAGCTGCTTGCGGCCGATCCTGAAGACCTGGCTCGACGAGAATCTGCCGCAGATCGTCGAGCGCATCGTGCGCGAAGAGATCGGCCGACTCGCCCTCGACGCCGCAACGCCGCTCGCCGAGCCGAGGCTGGCTCTAAACGCGCAACGCCGCTAAAAAGCGGCAATGCTCGACAAGACATTCGATCCAGCCGCCATCCAGGCGGCAATTTACGAATCGTGGGAGAAGTCCGGCGCCTTCGCCTGTCATCCCGACAGCCCGGCCAAGCCCTATTGCATCATGATGCCGCCGCCCAATGTCACGGGCAGCCTGCATATGGGCCACGCGCTGACCTTCACGCTGCAGGACATTCTCACCCGCTATCACCGCATGAAGGGTCGCGACGCGCTGTGGCAGCCGGGCACCGATCATGCCGGCATCGCGACGCAGATGGTGGTCGAGCGCCAGCTCGAAGCCGAGCAATCGGACCGGCACAAGCTCGGCCGCGACAAATTCATCGAGCGCGTCTGGCAATGGAAGGCCGAGTCCGGCGGCACGATCACGCGCCAGCTCCGCTCGCTCGGTGCCTCGCCCGATTGGTCGCGCGAGCGCTTCACGATGGACGAGGGGCTCTCCGCCGCGGTGCGCCGCGTCTTCGTCCAGCTGCATCGCGAAGGCCTGATCTATCGCGACAAGCGGCTGGTGAATTGGGACCCGAAGCTGCACACCGCGGTCAGCGATCTCGAAGTCGAGAGCCAGGAGACCAAGGGCTCGCTCTGGTATCTGAAATATCCGATCGAGGGCCGCGACGACGAATTCATCACCGTCGCGACGACGCGGCCCGAGACGATGCTCGGCGATACCGGCGTCGCGGTTCATCCCGAGGACGAGCGCTACAAGCATCTCATCGGCCATTACGTCGTGCTGCCGCTGGTCGGCCGGCGCATTCCGATCGTCGGCGACGAGCATGCCGATCCGACCGCGGGCAGCGGCGCGGTGAAGATCACGCCGGCGCATGACTTCAACGATTTCGAGGTCGGCCGCCGTCATGGTCTGCCGATGGTCAACATCTTCGATCGCGACGCGAAGCTGAACGACGAAGCGCCGGTCGCCTATCGCGGCATGGATCGCTTCGCCGCGCGCAAAGCAGATCGTCGCCGATCTCGAGGCGCAGGGCCTCGTCGCGAAGATCGATCCGCATACGCTGATGGTGCCCTATGGCGACCGCTCCGGCGTCGTCATCGAGCCGTGGCTGACCGATCAGTGGTATGTGAACGCCGGCGAGCTCGCCAAGGCCGCGGTCGCCGCGGTCGAGAGCGGCAAGACGCAGTTCGTCCCGAAGATGTGGGAGAACACGTTCTTCGAATGGATGCGCAACATCCAGCCCTGGTGCGTCTCGCGCCAGATCTGGTGGGGTCATCAGATCCCGGCCTGGTACGGGCCCGACGGCGCGATCTTCGTCGAGGAGACGGAAGAGGAGGCGCTCGCCGCCGCCGCCAAGCATTACGGCCACGAGGCCGATCTGCGCCGCGATGCCGACGTGCTCGATACGTGGTTCTCGTCGGCGCTCTGGCCGTTCTCGACCTTGGGCTGGCCCGAGCGTACGCGCGAGCTGCAGCGCTATTACCCGACCGACGTGCTCGTCACCGGCTTCGACATCATCTTCTTCTGGGTCGCCCGGATGATGATGATGGGCTGCAAGTTCATGGGCGATGTGCCGTTCAAGACGGTCTACATCCACGCGCTGGTGCGCGACGAGCGCGGCCAGAAGATGTCGAAGTCGAAGGGCAACATCATCGATCCGCTCGATCTGATCGCCCGCTACGGCACCGACGCGCTGCGCTTCACCCTGACGGCGCTCGCCGCGCAAGGCCGCGACATCAAGCTCGCCGAGAGCCGCATCGAAGGCTATCGCAATTTCGCGACCAAGCTCTGGAACGCGACGCGTTATGCCGAGATGAATGGCTGCCAGCGCGTGCCCGGGCTTCGATCCGGCAAGCGCCAAGCTCACCGTCAATCGCTGGATCGCCTCGGCGGCGAACGGCCGCCGGCGAGCGCGTCGCGCGCGCGATCGAGGACTACAAATTCAACGACGCGGCCGACGCGCTCTATCAATTCACCTGGGGCAATTTCTGCGATTGGTATATCGAATTCTCGAAGCCGATCCTGACCGGCAGCGACGAAGCCGCGAAGGCCGAGACGCGCGCGATGACCATCTGGGTGATCGAGCGCGTCGTGCATCTGCTGCATCCGCTGATGCCCTACATCACCGAGACGCTGTGGAAGCATATCGCCGGCGATAATGCCGGCATGCTGATCACCGCGCCATGGCCGGAAGCGAGGCTCGCCGCCGATCAGGAAGCGGTCGCCGAGATGGAGTGGGTGGTGAGCCTCATCTCCGCGATCCGCGGCGACGCGCTCGGAGATGAACGTGCCGGCGGCGAGCGAGCTCGTCGCGACGATCACCGAAATCCGTCCCGAGGCGCGCGGCTGGATCGAGACCCATGGCGAGCAGATCCGCCGTCTCGCACGGCTGAAGAGCATCGCCATCGGCGCGAGCGGCCGATGCCAAGACCGCACTGCAGGTCGTGGTCGAGGGCACGACGGTGCTGATCGATGTCGCCGGCGCGGTCGATCTCGGCAAAGAGCGCGCGCGGCTGCAGAAGGAAGCGGCCAGCATTCGCGGCGAGCTCGACAAGATCGCGAAGAAGCTCGGCAACGAGCAATTCATGGCCAAGGCCAAACCCGAAGCGATCGAGGAACAGCGCGAGCGCCAGAGCGAATACGAAGCGACGCTCGCCAAGCTCGACGCGGCGCTGGCGCGGATCGGGGCGTAGCCGGAAATCCCGGAACCATTTTCCAGCGTCATTGCGAGCGAAGCGAAGCAATCCAGGGCCTCACGTGATGCGCTCTTGACTGCTTCGTCGGCGCGATGCCGCCTCCTCGCAATGACGGCTTGATATTGCCAGATTCGAAGACTGGCCTAATCACCCACCGCAGTCAGCCCCGGAATCACCGCTTGCTCCGCGGTGACCTCGACGTCCTTGTCGCCGAGCTCGTGCAGCGCCGTTACCAATGCACCGACGCCGCGGCGCGAGAGTTTGTGCGTGCGGTCGAAATAGCCGCCTCTGTAGAGGAAATCGTAGCTCCTCGCCGCGTCGTCGGGATTGCTCTTCGAGGCATCGATCAGGATCTTGATCGCCGCGTCGCGATGGACGTCGTCGTAGAACCAGTCGGTCGCCGCGTCCTCAGCGGCGAAGAAATTCTTCGCCGCGTCGGGATGCGCGGCGGCCCAGGCGCGGTTGATGACCGAGCCGGTGAAGGGCAGGTCCTTGTTGTAGTCGCCGGCGATGCCGAGATTCTTGAAGCCTTCGCCGACGGCGATGAAAGACAGCGGCGGCGCCAGCAAGGTCGCGTCATACGCGCCGGTCTTGAGCGCGGCATAGCGCGAGACCGTCGAGCCCGAGAACAGCATGTCGACATCGTCCGGCTTCAGCTTGAACGGCTGCCAGCATGTTCACGATCAGCACGAAGGTCATGTCGTTGCGGCTGCCGATCGCGACGTTCTTGCCTTTGAGATCGCCGATGCTGGCGAATTGCGGCTTGCCGATCAGCACATAGGGCGAGACATGCAGCGAGACGCGCGCGATGGCGACGCCTGCCTTGCGCGCGACGAGGCGCACCGGATCGACGAGGCCGGCGCTGGCCGGCGATATCGATCGAGCCGGCCGCGAGCTGCTGCAGCATGCCGGGCGAGGAGGGCATGAAGATGACCTCCGGCTCGACGCCGTGCGCGGCATAGAGATGCCTGGCCTCGGCGATCGAGGTCGGCCAGACGAAGGCGTTGTAGCCGCCGACGATACCGACGGTGACTTTCTCCGCGGCCTCGGCCGGCTGCTAGCCGAGCGCGGCGAGGCAGACAGAGGACGATGAGTGCGATCTTCCGACCCATGCTGTTTGCTCCCCGACGCTTCTCTCGTTGCGAGTTTCATCCTGCGCACTTCGACGACGCTCGGGTGACGGCGAATTGTGCGCGGCATCATAGCGCAATGGTGATGCCGCGCACAACCTGAGCTCATCCTGGCGTCGTCGGAGCGACGTGATCGGTCTGCAGACGTGAGCAATGCCTCTCCCTCGCCGTCCTCTCCTTCACCATCGTCGTGCTGTTGGGCGGAGCGCTCGCCATCCAGATCCTGCGTCGCCGGTCGCAACCCGCCGTCGCGCGTTCTCGTCTGGCTGCACGGCATCGCGGCGCTGCTGAGCTACGGCGTGCTGCTCGTCGCGCTGCATGGGACAACACCGCGCGGCGCCGCGACCGGCACGCAATCCTTCGGCCTTGTCGCCGCGCTGTTGCTGTTGCTCGCGGCGGTCATCGGCATCGTCAGCCTCGGGCTGCATCTTTTCCGCCGCCGCATGCCGGGGATCGCGATCGGCATTCATGCCAGCGTCGCGATCTTCGGCTACGTCATCTTGGCGGTGTACCTCCTCGCGGGATGAGGTAAGCTCCTCCCCAGAAAAGTGTAAGGGAGGATCATAATGAAGACTCTCGTGGCGCTCGCTTTCTGGGTACGGTTTCGGCTTTCGCCCGCTGTCGGCGCAGGCCGAGGATTATTCGATCAAGGTCGGCACCGGCCCGGTCACGGCTTCCGGCCCGCTCTATATCGCGCAGGATCGCGGCTATTTCGCCGCCGAGCACATCACCGCCGAGATGGTGAGCATGGATGCGGCGCAATCGGTGGCGCAGGGCGTCGTCGCCGGCGCGCTCGATGTCGGCGCCACCGCGGCGACCGCCGCCGCGTACAATCTCGGCGCCAAGGGCGGGCTTGAAGATCATCGGCGGGCAGGGGCGGGAAGTGCCGACCTTCCACGGTGCCGCGATCGTCGCCTCGAATGAGGGCTGGGACAAAGGCGTCAAATCGCTCAAGGACCTCGGCGACCGCAATGTCGGCATCGTGCAGGTCGGCGGCCCGATCCATTACGAGCTCGAGCTCGCCAACGAGAAATATCACGTCGATCCGAAGAGCCAGCGTCTCGTCGCGCTGCAAGGTCTCTCCAACATGGCGACCGCGCTCGCCGGCAACCAGATCGATGCCGGGGTCGAGGTCTCGCACCTTCACGCTGAAGCTCATCGATACGCAGAAGGCGCATCTTCTCGCCTGGGTCGGCGACGAGACGCCGTGGCAGAACACGCTGCTCTTCGTCTCCACCAAGACCGCCGATGAGCGCAAGCCGATGATCGACGCCTTCATGCGCGCCTATAAGAAGGGCGCGCATGATTACTACGACGCCTTCACCGCGCCCGACGGCACGCGCCGCGACGGCCCGACCGCGCCGGCGATCCTCGCCATCATGTCGAAAGCCTTGAACCAATCGCCCGAGCAACTCGCGCAGGGCATCTCCTACGACGATCCCGACGCCAAGCTCGACGTGAAGGACGTGCTGCACCAGATCGTCTGGTTCAAGGGAGCAAGGCATGCTGCCCGCCGATGCCGATGGCAACAAGATGATCGACAAGCGCTACGCCGTGCCGCTGCAATAGGGTAGGCCCCCTCACCCCAACCCTCTCCCCAGCGGGGAGAGGGAGGGACCCGACGCGAAGCGGCGGGAGGGCGAGGGGGGCTGCATTCGGAGCGCTTCGCCGCAGCCTCCTGCGCTATAATCCCGCCAGGGTCGAACTTTCGTTATCGGGGGAATCATGGACATCGTCGCACGCGCGAAAAGCATTCTCCTCTCGCCCAATACGGAATGGCCGGTGATCGCGGCCGAGCCGACCAGTGTCGGCGCGCTCTACACCGGCTACATCATGCCGCTTTCGGCGATACCGCCGCTCGCGATACTGATCGGCTTCTCGCTTCTCTTCGGCCGCTTCGGCGTCGGCTTCGGGCTGATCGGCGCGATCGTCTCCTGGGCGCTCGGCCTTGTCGGCATCTATGTCGCGGCGCTGGTCGCCCAATGGCTGGCGCCGAAATTCGGCGGCGGCGGCGATTTTGTCCCGGCGCTGAAGCTGGTCGCCTATTCGCACACCGCCAGTTGGGTCGGCGGCATCTTCTTGCTCATTCCGTTTCTCGGCATCATCACCTTCCTCATGGCCCTTTACGGCCTCTACCTTCTCTACGCCGGCGCGACCCCGGCGGCCGGCGTGCCGAAAGAGCGCGCGGTCACCTTCACGGTGGCGCTCGTCGTCTGCGTCATCGTCGTCTTCCTCGTCATCGGCCTGATCATGCGCCTCCTCGGCCTCGGCGCGATGGCCATGATGATGTGAGGCGGCGATTCAGCCGGCGTTCCCCGCCGACCGCGTCGCTATCGTCGACACCGGGCCAGTTGGCCTAATGGGATAGGCATTACGGTCGCGCATCGCGTCGCTTCGCGTGGCGCACGGCGAATATCTGAACGTCCTCTCGTCTTACGCGATAGGAGACAATGTAGTCGCCGATCGCAAGTCGTCGCGTTCCCGAGACCGTACTTGCGATTCCGGAATTCGGAAATGTCCCGAGTCTCTCATGTGCCTGCTGCATGGCTATGAGAAACCGCTGTGCCGCCGGCGGACTGAATTCGACCAGGTAAAGGGTGATCTCGCGAATTTCTGCCGCCGCGCGAGGCGAGCGGACGATGCGAAGGTTCATTTGCGCGGCTGACGTTTCTTTTCGGCCCGTTTAATGATCTGCTCGATTTCCTTGATCGAATTCTCGAACGGCTCGCCTTCGCCGCGATCGAGCTGCGCGAGGCTCTCGATGTCTTCGGCGACCTCCGCGCCTTCGGCTTCGAGATATTGGCGCAGTGCGCGCAGCATGACCCACGAGCGCGGACGGTCCATGGCGCTTGCAAGCCGGTCGAATTGCTCGACCAGATCGGCAGGCAGGCGCAAAGTCACATGGGTCGAGGGCAGGCGGCTATCGTCGGGCATCGTGTTCCCTCTTGATGCGGAAGACCACAGTGTAACACGATGTGGTCTACTGTGGCACCGCGAAGCTCGCCCCGGCCATTCCGGCGTAATTGTCGCGCGTTTTCAGAGGGTTGGGATCAAGGGTCTTTTCCCGCTAATCTCCCGGAAATTCTTCCCGGAGTAGCACCGATGCCTGACGATCACCGCAAACCTTCCGCCTGGGACAAATCGAAGCTGCCGAGCCGGCACATCACGGTCGGCCCCGAGCGCGCGCCGCATCGCGCGATGTTCTATGCGATGGGCGTCACCGAGGAGCAGTTGACGCAGCCGATTGTCGGCGTCGCGACGACGTGGAACGAGGCGGCGCCCTGCAACATCTCGCTCTCGCGCCAGGCGCAGGCCGCGAAGCGCGGCGTCGCATCCTCGGGCGGCACGCCGCGCGAATTCACCACCATCACCGTCACCGACGGCATCGCCATGGGGCATGACGGGATGAAGTCCTCGCTCGTCTCGCGCGAGGCGATCGCCGATTCCGTCGAGCTCACCATGCGCGGCCACAGCTACGACGCGCTGGTCGGCCTCGCCGGCTGCGATAAATCGCTGCCCGGGCTGATGATGGCGATGCTGCGCCTCAACGTGCCGTCGGTCTTCATGTATGGCGGCACCATCCTGCCGGGCCGCTTCCAGGGCCGCGACGTCACCATCGTCGATGTGTTCGAAGCCGTCGGCCAGCACAGCGTCGGCAAGCTCAGCGACGAAGAGCTGCATGAGCTCGAATGCGCCGCCTGTCCCTCGGCCGGGTCCTGCGCCGGGCAATACACGGCGAACACCATGGCCTGCGTCTCCGAGGCGATCGGCCTCGCGCTGCCGGGCTCGGCCGGAACGCCCGCGCCGTTCGAGAGCCGCGATCAATATGCCGAGGCGTCGGGCGCGACGGTGATGAATCTGCTGCGCATTGGGCTTCGTCCGCGCGACATCGTCACGCGCAAGGCGCTGGAGAATGCGGCGGTGGTGGTCGCCGCGACCGGCGGCTCGACCAATGCCGGGCTGCATCTTCCGGCGATGGCGAACGAGGCTGGCATCGATTTCGATCTCCACGCCGTCGGCGAGATCTTCAAGCGCACGCCCTATATCGGCGACTTCAAGCCGGGCGGCAAATATCTGATGAAGGATCTGCACGCGATCGGCGGCGTGCCGGTGGTGATGAAGGCGCTCTTGGACGGCGGCTATCTCCACGGCGATTGCATCACCGTCACCGGCAAGACCATCGCCGAGAATCTGAAAAACGTGAAATTCCCCGAGAACCAAGACGTCGTCTATCGCACCTCGAAGCCGATCGCGCCGACCGGCGGCGTCGTCGTCCTGAAGGGGAATTTCGCCCCCAAAGGCGCGATCGTGAAGGTCGCAGGCATGCAGCACAAATCGCTGAAATTCCGCGGCCCGGCGCGCTGCTTCGACGGCGAGCCGGCGGCGTTCGCGGCGGTCGAGAAGCGCGATTACAAGGAAGGCGACGTCATCGTCATCCGCTACGAAGGCCCGCGCGGCGGGCCGGGTATGCCCGAGATGCTGGCGACAACCGGCGCGCTCTACGGTCAGGGCGTTTCCGACAAGGTCGCGCTGATCACCGACGGGCGCTTTTCCGGCGGCACGCGCGGCTTCTGCATCGGCCATGTCGGGCCGGAAGCGGCGGATGGCGGGCCGATCGGCTTGCTGAAAGACGGCGACATCATCGTCATCGACGCGGTCGCCGGCACGATGGATGTCGAGCTTCTCCGATGCCGAACTCGCCGAGCGGCGCAAGGCCTGGAAGCCGCGGGTGAACGATTACCGCTCCGGCGCCCTCTGGAAATTCGCGCAACTCGTCGCCGATGCCGAGAAGGGCGCCGTCACCAACCCCGGCGCCCGCGCCGAGGTGAAGTGCTACGCGGATATTTGAGGGGGCGTCTTCCCGGCTGTTTTTTCGTCATTCCCGCGCGAATCGCTTTGGTGAGCATCGCGCGCAGCCGCGAGCTTCGCGGGTCAGCCCCTTGCGGGCTGACACACGAAGCTTCGTTGCGGTTGGCCCTCAATCACCAGACCGCTAAATTCGTCGATGTCAGCATCGGCGGCGTCGAGTCGGTTGCGGTTGGCCCTCAATCACCAGACCGCTAAACTTCGCGCTAGTCGCGCGATGCGACGTCAGTCGTTGCGGTTGGCCCTCAATCACCAGACCGCTAAACTACTGGCGCATCGATCGACGCTGCCGCTCGGAGTTGCGGTTGGCCCTCAATCACCAGACCGCTAAACTATCGCGCGTCGCAGGATGCTACGACCGCGTGTTGCGGTTGGCCCTCAATCACCAGACCGCTAAACTCGTCGACGTCAGCGATCAGCGCTGCCAATGTCGTTGCGGTTGGCCCTCAATCACCAGACCGCTAAATTGGCCGCATCGACGTGCGATGCCGGCATCGCGTTGCGGTTGGCCCTCAATCACCAGACCGCTAAATTCGACGCTAGCGTAGCGATCGTCGCGAATGGTTGCGGTTGGCCCTCAATCACCAGACCGCTAAACTGTCGCACTGCGCGATGCGACGCGTGCACCGTCGTTGCGGTTGGCCCTCAATCACCAGACCGCTAAATTTGACCCCTCGATAAGGCCCTGGAAACAGGGCCTTTTTTCTTGGCCGGAGGTGCTGAGAACCGCATATTGCGTGCTCAGAAAAGAGCGAGTTGATCCGGCATTTTAGGGCCGGGTTCGCGTTTCTTTCCGCGAAACGTGCGGATATTCTCATATTGCTTGTCCGTGATGGCGACGAGGTGGACTTTTCCCGACACGGGTATGTCCTCCTCAACCTGGCGCGCCAAGGCCGCGGCTTGCTCCTTGCCCGCGCAGAATTTCAAATAAACCGAGAACTGGCGTCATCTCAAAGCCCAGATCGAGAAGCGAATGGCGGAATTTGGTCGCGGCTTTGCGTTCTTTTTTCGTACCCACCGGCAAGTCGAATAAGACGAAGAGCCACATGATGCGATAGCTGCTTAGGGCCGCCGGCGAGCCGTCGCTCGCGGCTGGCTTTGGCGGAAAATGGCGTGCCATCTCATTGCTCGAGCGGAAGTGCCGGCAGCGGAAGGTCGAGCGTTTCCGCTTCGCCTGCATAGATCCGTGCCAGCGATTGTGCGAGCCGCTCTGCACAGACCATCAGTGGGCTTATTCCTACCTCGGTCGGCAGATCGATGATCATGATGCGCGCCAGCTCGGCCTTCGATTCCTTGTCGACCTTCGTCGATTCCTTGTCCGACGAGGCGGAAGACTTCGCGGTCGACGGTCGGCCGGAACGGCTCCATCAGGTCGTCGACCAGCACCATCGGATTGCCGCGATTGGAATGCATCAGGCCGAAGCTGGGATGCAGACCGGCGGCCATCACCGCGCGCGCAACGCCGGCGCGCAGCACGGCATAGCCGTAATTCAGCAGCCCATTGATATCTTCGCCGTCCGTGTCGCGCCTGAAGCTCCTGCCGAAGAGAAGCGGCCAATACCGGCGCGCCGCTTCCGCCTCGACGTTGTCCGGATCCCCGGACCGGACCTTGCGCGAGAGCAGGTAAAACCCGCCATTTGCCGCGCCGACCGCCGCTAATGCCGCGCCTTGCGCTCAGAATCTTCGCGCGCACAAGTTGCATCCAAAGGCGCTTCTTCAGGGGCAGACTCGCAGCGATCTGGTCGTGCATGCGCCCGGTCTGCACATGATGGCAATCGACCGGCCAGACAATCGCGGCGGGCATGTGATTGGGGCCACAAAGCACAATCGGTACACCGCGGTTCGATAGCTCGATCAGCGCGTTGTTCGTGTAGCTGAGCCCGTGCGCATTGGCGACGACCGCGGCAATCTCGTCCATCGGCACGCGGCCGACTTCCGCTCCCTTTTCCGCAACGACCAGAAAGCCGCGATGGATCGAGAGATGTCGCCCGTCCGTCGCGATCTCGACCACGCGCCCGACCATGGCGCCTCCCTACGCCACACGCTGTCGATGCTCGGCCTCGACGCGCCATGGACGGCCGAGTTCGTCGACGCGCACGCGCTCGGCGCCCCTGGCTTTCAGGGTGTTGTAGGAGGCCATGAGCCAACGGAATGGATCGACAGGGTCGGCATGTCGCTGGTCGAGATTGCCCGCTTCGTTATGCGCGGCAAGCTTGAAGCGATTGGCAGCGGCATCGAGGCGGTGGACAACCATGATCGTCCACTTGCCTTGGAGTTCCAACGCGATCAAATCGCCTTTGAAGATACGCATGACAAGCCGTGCCTCGGGATAAAGCGCCGGCCAGCGTGGTTGAGCCCCAATTTGGTTCGCTTTGAACACCGAGACCGCCTCGCCGAGCCAGCGGCCGTCTGAAGTCTCGAAGATTTCGACGAAGGCGTTCTCTCCGGCGCTGTAGGCTTTGTAGGCTTGGCCGTTCTGTGTCGCAATCGGCACGAGATAATCCGCCTTTTCCGACTTGATCAGCCGCACATGGCGAACGCCATTGGGCATCCCCGGAATATCCTTTCGGACGGCGAAGGATTGGAGCGCCGATTTCAAATCTTTCCCGGCACCTCTTTCAGAGACGACATGGGCGCCCACGAGATCGCGCAAACGACGATCGCGAATCCGCCCGATTTCCTGGTCGTTGAGCTGCAAGAAGTTTTTACGATAGACGAGGTTGCCATCTTCTTTTTCCGGCTCTTTCACGGTGCCATAAGCCGTATCCTCGTGCAGCTTCGCTTGAACGCCGTGATCGGCCTTGTGCGCAATGGTCATCGTCTTGAGCGTCGCTTCGAGATCGGCGCGCAAGCTCGGCCACGGCGGCGGTACTTCGATCTTGTCGCGCTCGTCATCATAAGCGCTCGACATCCGATGCAGGAGAGAGCGATCCGTCAACGCGGCGACCAGCGCGTCGATCGCATGATGGCGATGATCCTTGCGGTTTTTGGCGTCGCTGAAATTGTGGTCGGGTAAAAGATTGTTGAAGGCCCATTTCGCGCGCAACAGAGCCGTCAATTTTCCGGGCAGAACGTGGATTTTGTACGGATCGGCGACCGCTGCGAGATAATGCTTCGCGACGCGCGCCAGCCAACCGGTCTCGTTGAGCTGCCGTCCCAGGAAGCCACCCGTCTTCTCGAAGCGCTGCCAGGCATCGGGCTCGAAGCGCCAGCGCTTGTTGTTCGGAAGGCCAGCGGCGCGCTGCGCGATGTCGGACCATTCGGGGCTATGGCCGAATGCCTCAAAAGGTGTCTGCTTTCCCTTGAGCCGGTTGGCGGAACGGAGGCAGACGACTTTGTTCGCAGCGCTGTCGTCCCAGCTTTGAGCGAAGGGAATGAGATGCTCGATCTCAACCTCCTCCGACAGCAGTGCCTGGATGCCGATCTGCTGACCCGAAAACGGGCAGCGGCGGTCGAGCGGATCGCGCGGATTGAGTTCTTCCCAAAGCCGCAGCTTCTGGACGTTCCGGGCGTTATCCGCTTGTCCCAGCTTGCGCAGCTCGTCGCGCCGCGCCTCGTTCTTGCGCTGGTTCTCGGCCTGTTCTTTCTCGACCTCAGCAAGTTGCTGCGGCGACAGTTTGAAATCGCGCGTCATCTCGACCGCGATTTCGGACGGTGCGCCATGCTCGCGGATCAACGCATTGACGACGCGGCGAAGTTGGCCGAGTCCGATATGTACCGTCGGATTGGGGAAACGTCCCCAGCGCTTGTCCTTCGCATCGTTCGGGTCGCCGCTGCCGAGCACGTCGTCCGGCAGCCATTCGCCGTAATAGGGGAGGTAGCCGGTTGGAGAGACCTCGCCGGTCGGCAGCAGCGCATGATCGTATCCTGCGGCTTTGGCAGCGTCGGGATAATTCATGCCTGCTTCCATATGCGGCAGGATTTTCCGGATCGCGCGCAAGCCGAGGCGGCTATGACCGTCCGGCAGAAAAGCCGATGCGACACGCTCTGCTGTGGCATGGTCGAGTTTGGCTTCGGCAAGCAGCAATTCGATCAGCCGCGCCTCGTCCTGCTCGTTCTCGATCCGCGTTACGATGTCGATCTGGCGTTCCAGTGAGAGGCCGCGCCACGCTTTGCCGAACAGCGATTTATGCGCGAGCTTCGCCGCCGTTTGATCGCCCAGCAATTCCTGCCGCTTGGCGCTTTCGAGATTGAACGAAGCTTCAGCCGGCAGCTTCAACAAGCTGCGCATCTTGTCGAACGAGAGCTTATTGGTCTGCAACAGCGCGAGCGCGATCTTATCGCCGTCCTCCTTGCTCAACGGCTTTGGCGTCTTGCCGGTTTCGGCGATTGCGAGGTTGCGGACCTCTTGCCAAATGCGAAAGCGCTGGGCGAGGGGATGCGCCCACGAGCAGCGGAAACCGTCGCGGTCGTTCACATCATGCGCCGGATCGAGCGAGCATTTGCCGACCGGCGGCTGCTTCAGCGGCCGCTGATAGAAGATGCCGTTGATCTCATAGGCGATTGCCTGGCGGGCCTCATCGGTCATCTGCGGATGATGCGACGCCTGCGCCTGCCAAATCGCATCGAACTCGTCGAGCAGCATCTGCCGCGTTGGATAGAATTCGTATTCGGCCTTGGTACCGGTGCTGCGGTTGCGCGCACGCACGTATTGGCGCGTGCGCTGGCGGCCATAGAAGAATTCGCCGAGCGTGCGCGCGCCGGAGTCGCGCATCAAACCTTCGAGTTTGCCGGCGGCTTGTTTGATAACGCCGGCCTCGTTGTCGCCTTTCTCGGTCTTCCGGTTGGAGAGGAGCCCTCGCCGCTGATTGAGATGGAAGAGCGCGCGGCCGAGATGATGCGGGGGAAGCGGTTGATCGAGCGCCTTTGCGCGCAGTCCGTAGGGGTCGAGCTTCTCCAGCGCTTTGCGCGCCGTCTTATCCTCCGGCATCAGCTTAAAGCGAATCAGCGCGGCCATAAGGTGCGAGCGGCGCTTCAAATAGCGATCGCGCCGCCGTCGCGCGCCCCTGGCAACTCGCCGGTCCACCGCATTCGAGGTGCCGGATTGCGGATCGCGCCCGTCCGGAAAAATCCGCACGCCGCCCGGACCAAGCGAGGAGGGCTCACCTTCGCCATCGAGCCATACCATGAACCAACCAAGCGAATTCGATCCGACATCGATGCCGAGGCGAAAAGGACGTCTATTGATGTTATCGGCGCTCATGGAATCCCCTAAATAAAGGCGGGAGCCTCAAATGCCTCTGACGGGCTCCCTTTGCCTTCCACTCCTGCCACTCCGTATTGCGGAGGAGAGGAACATGCGGAACTACATTATGTAGAGTCAAGTTTCTTCAGACCGATTGCGAAAGAAAAATTTATGTGATACGTTCTAAAACCTCAGCTGAATTGATGCATTCGCGTTTGTGTCAATCGGTCTGAGTTGCGATTGGCCCTTACACCTAAAGCGAGAGCTTGACAGCAAAGTACGAGCGGGAGAAGAGTAGAGTCGGTGTTCGGCTGAGAGGTTTCGCCAACTTAGCGGTCTGGTGATTGAGGGCCTCCCGTTAACAAGCTGAAAAGCACCAAATGGGGGCGAGCTGCGGCTCGCCCCCTTCATTTTATCGCTCGTCGTCATTGACTATCGGGTCCATCGTCCCGATGTACGCTAAATACGGTATTCCGTAAGTTGCTGGAAACGCGTGCAAAAAATAAAAATTGCGAAACGAACCCAATGATCGAGCAATTCCAATGAGCGACGCTTTGCGCCGGCCCGAAGAACTCGTCGAAGCGGGTCTCATCGCGCCGGAGCGCGCGGCCGAGATCGCTGCCATCGCCGATCGCTATGCTGTGTCGATCACGCGCGATGTCGCGGCGCTGATCGATCCCGCCGATCCGGCCGATCCGATCGCGCGTCAGTTCATACCGGATACGCGGGAGCTTGCGACCGCACCGGAAGAACTTGCCGATCCGATCGGCGATCATGCGCATGAGCCGGTGAAGGGCGTCATCCATCGCTATCCCGATCGCGTGCTGTTGAAGCCGATCCATGTTTGCCCGGTCTATTGCCGCTTCTGCTTCCGGCGCGAGGATGTCGGACCGGGCAGCGAGGCACTGAGTTCGGCCGAGCTCGACGCGGCGCTCGATTACATCCGCGCGCATGATGCGATCTGGGAGGTGATCCTCAGCGGCGGCGATCCGCTGATGCTTTCGGCGCGGCGGCTCAAGGCGATCGTCCAGGCGCTCGAGGCGATCCCGCATGTCGCGGTGATCCGCATCCATACACGCGTGCCGGTGGCCGATCCGCAACGGGTGACGGCGGCGCTGGTCGCGGCGCTGCGCTCGGACAAGGCGGTCTATGTCGTGCTCCACGCCAACCATCCGCGCGAGCTGACGCCGGCGGTGATGGCGGCGGCCGGGCGGCTGAGCCGGGCAGGCATTCCACTGCTCAGCCAGTCGGTGTTGCTGAAGGGTGTCAACGACGACGCAGCGACCCTCGAGGCGCTCTTCCGCGGCCTCGTCGCGATGCGGGTCAAGCCTTACTATCTCCATCATCCCGACCTGGCGCATGGCACGGCGCATCTCCGGACCGGGCTGGGCGAGGGGCGGGAATTGATGCGGGCGCTGCGCGGCCGAGTCTCTGGCCTCTGCCAGCCGGCCTATGTCCTCGACCTGCCGGGCGGCCATGGCAAAGTGCCGGTCGGGCCGTGCTACGCGCGCGAAACCGGGGCGGCCGGGGAGTGGCAGGTCGAAGATCCGCAAGGCGAATCGCATCTCTATCCGCCAAGGAATCCCCTTACGAAATAGAATGTCGAAGTTTCAAAGTGTTAGAAGCACCTCTTCATGCGCGGCATTTTTGCCACGGCGATACTGCGTTGCAGCGATTTCATACAAAAAGGGTTGTTAACCCCCGATGGCTACACTGTAATATCGGCTTCTACGGGGAAGCATGTTGAAGACCATTCGCAGCAATTTTGACCGGCACGAGGCTCGTCGCGACCGGCGTTATCCGTTACCGCCGATCACTCTGACGCTATCATCCGGCGCTTATACGACCAGCAACTGGTCGCTTGGCGGCTTCCTCCTTCCGTCCGGAATCGACCTCGCGCTCGGCGCCTCTGTCTCGGGTGACGCGACGATGCCCGACGGCAGCCCGACTCACGCTTTTGCCGCGGAAGTGGTGCGGTGCGATGCCGATGGCACCGGCTTCCGCTTCCTCGAGCCGTCGGACGAGCTGGTCGCTGCGTTGGATCGCGCGATCGCCCACCGCTTGTTCCGGAAACGCGCATGAAGCTCCGGCTCGCCATCGCCCCCCTTGTGATCGCCCCCCTTTTAATCGCCGGGGCCGGTACGCTGTTCACCGCTATCGCGGCCGGGCAGGCGTTTGCCGCGGACAACACAGCGATCGGCAAGAGCGCGGCGCTGGTGCGCGGCGGCGCGCCGCTGCCGCAATTCAACACATCCTTTCCGATCCAGATCGGCAATCCCGATCCCGTCGGCGCGCCGAAGAGCGATCTCGAGATTTCGCTGACCTCGGCCGATCACAGCGTGCTGCGCTTCCTCTTCTCGCCGCGCAGTCTTGCCGGCGCAACGCCGAGCGTCGGCCGGACTCCGGGCACGCAGTATAGCGGCCTTGCTTGGAACATCTTCGACAATGGCGGGGTGTTCGGCAGCATCGCCCTGACCGGCGCGGTGACGCGTCCGCTCGCCGCCGATCCGACCAGCCGGCTCTATGGGCCGCTGATCTCGCTGCACAGCACTTTCGAGCTCGGCTATTCCTTCGATCCGCAATCGAGCCTGTCGTTCGACATCGATCACGCCAATCCGGCGCCGGTTTTCGGCGACCGCAATGTCCCGAACGAAAATCTCCGCCTGCAATACGGCTACCATTTCTAAGCCAAACTGGCTCTAAGCAACCTACGCCGAGCAGGATAGTGGCGCGCGCTGGTGGGCACGCGACGCTCTTGCTAAGGATCGGGCAGCAAAAAATCCTGGGCAGGAAACGAGAAATGAATCTCGCAAAGACGCTTTTGGCGGCCGCGGCCGCGCTGGCGACCATCGGCTCGGCGCAAGCCGATCCGGCGAAGCTGCGCATCGCCTGGATCGTGCCGGGTGCCGATTCGCCGCTGGCGCTCTTCGGCCGGCCGGGCATCGCCCAGCAGCAAGGCAAGAGCTACACGCTCGAATTCACTCATTTCACCTCGACG
This sequence comes from uncultured Alphaproteobacteria bacterium, assembly GCA_963731145.1. Taxonomy (GTDB): domain Bacteria; phylum Pseudomonadota; class Alphaproteobacteria; order ATCC43930; family CGMCC-115725; genus CAIKMD01. The sequence goes on from CAVSUX010000004.1 coordinate 53,627, forward strand.
CCGACGATGATCACGGCGGTCGCCTCGGGCCAGGTCGATCTCGTGCCCTTCGCCTATTCGTCCTTCGCCCTCGCGGTCGAAAACGCGAAGCTCGACGATCTGCGCATCATCGCCGACGGCTTCCGCGACGGCGTTTCTGGCTATTACAGCACCGAATTCATGGTGCTGAACGACAGCCCGATCAAGAAGGTCGAGGATTTGAAAGGCAAGGTCCTGACCTCGAACGCGGCCGGCAGCGCGGTCGACATCGCCTTGCGCGAAATGCTGAAGAAGCACGGGCTCGAGGACAAGAAGGATTACTCGCTGATCGAGTCCGCTTTCCCGAACATGAAAGCCGAGCTCCTCGATCATAAGGTCGATCTCATCACCGGCGTTACGCCCTTCAGCCAGGACCCGCAGCTCCGCGCGGCGGCGCATCCGCTCTTCGTGCAGAAAGACGCGATCGGCGTCTCGCAGATGATCATCTGGACCGCGCGCGCCGATTTCATTCAGCAGAACCGCGCCGCGCTCGTCGATTACCTCGCGGACAATCTCCGCGAGCTGCGCTGGTATTACGATCCGGCGAATCACGCGGAGGCGATCAAGGACGTGGCCGATTACACGAAGACGCCGGCCTCGCTATGGGATAGCTGGCTCTTCACCAAGGGCGATCTTTATCACGACCCGAACGGCCTGCCCGATCTCGACGCGCTCGAGAACAATATTGCGGCGGCGCACGGGCTGGGCTTCGTGCCGGCCGAGCTCGATCTGCATAAATATGCGGATCTGTCGCTGGTCGAAGAAGCGGCGAAACGGCTGAAGTAATCGAAGGGCGATGCGGCTGCGCCTCCTGTTCGGGCTTGCGCTCGCGTTGCTGGCGCCCGATATCGCCCGCGCGGCGAGTTTCGATTGCAGCGCGGCGCGCGCCGTGCGCGAGAAAGCGATTTGCGCCGATCCGGCGCTCTCGGTGGCGGACGATGCGCTGGCCGCAAGCTATCGCGCCGCGCTGGCGCCGCTTTCGGCCGCGGCACGCGCCGAATTGCAAGCGGCCCAACGCTCATGGCTTCGCTTTGTCGCTGCCGTTTGCACGCCCGCGCGGCGCGCGGCACAGCTCGATGAGGTGCCGACGCAATGTCTTCGGCGGCACTACGTCGTCCGCCAGCGCCAGCTCGACCGCGCTGCGCTGGCCGGCGGCGGGCGCCTCTTCGCGCGGGTCGAGACCTTCGCAGCGCGGCCGAGTCGTGGCCGCGATCGCTTCATCGAGCGCGATATCGCCTATCCGCAAATCGACCGACCGCGCGGCGAGGCCGAGCGACGCTGGAATGATGCCGTGCGCAAAGAGGTCGAAAGGATGGCCTCGGCGCAACAAGGCGAAGCACGCGACCGCTATATCGATTACCGCGTCGCGATTTCGGACCCTCGCGTCATTTCGCTGGTGATCACCGACTACGCCTACCCGCATGGCGCGGCACATGGCGGCGAGGCGGTAACAGCATGGAACTGGCTGCTCGATCAGCGCCGCACCCTCACGGCCGAGGATGTATTCGATCGGTCTCGCGATTGGCAGGCTGTTCTGGCGCAGTTCGCTTTCGCACAACTTAAGCAGCAGATCGAGCCGGACATGCTCTTCGCGAAAAGCGCCGATGAGATTCTCAATGCCATTGCCACGCCCGTGCGCTGGGCGATCGAGCGCGATGGGATCGGTGTGCTATTCCAGCAATACGAGGTCGGCCCTTACGTGATCGGCCATCCCGAAGCGGTCGTACCGTGGTCGGAGCTGCAGCCGCTGCTCACGGCGCAGCCGGCCTTCGCCATACCGCCGCAATAAGCTCCGCTCAGCCGACCGCGGGCGGACGCGCCGGGCCGAGGCTGCACCAGACCGGCGTGTGGTCCGAGGCCCTGTCCTTGGCGCGCGGCGCTTTGTCGATCTCGCATTCCAGCAGCCGGTCGGCGGCTTGCGGGCTAAGCATCAGGTGATCGATGCGCAGCCCTTCATCGCGATGCCAGCGCCCGGCCTGATAATCCCAGAAGCTGTAGCGATGCGGCTCGGCATGAAGCGCGCGGAACGCGTCGACATAGCCGAGATTGGCGATGGTCCGAAATGCAGCGCGGGATTCCGGCTTGCATAACGCATCGTCGCGCCAGCCGACGGGATCGTAGACGTCGTCATCGGTCGGGCAGATGTTGTAATCGCCGGCGAGCACGACGGCCTGCTCGCTTTCGAGGAGCGCGCGTGCTTGCGTGGCGAGCCGCTTCATCCAAGCGAGCTTGTAAGGATATTTGTCGGTGCCGACGGGATTGCCGTTCGGCAGATAGAGCGAGGCAACGCGCACATCGCCGAACGTCGCTTCGATGTAGCGCGCCTGCGTATCGCTTTCGTCGCCGGCGAGGCCGCGCGTCACATTGGCCGGCGGCTCGCGCGACAACAGCGCAACGCCGTTATAGCTGCGCTGACCCAGCGCCTCGACATGATAGCCGAGGCCCTTGAGCTCGAGCGCCGGGAAATCCTCGGTGAGGCACTTGATCTCTTGCAGGCAGACGACATCGGGCTGTGCATCCTGCAGCCAGGCGAGAAGATGGGGCAGCCGCGCCTTCACCGAGTTGACGTTCCACGTCGCAATCTTCATCGCCAATGTTCCGTCTTCATCCGGCACCGCCGGCCATCTGCGCGGTCAGCACGCTCCACCGTATCGATGATATGGTTGCTGGAAAATAACCACAGAAAAGCCTCCCTCGCCACAAAATCGCCACCAACGGGTGCGATTCCCTAATACAATACTCGCTAACGGACATTGGGGGTGGGGGATGCTGTTCATTGCAAGTCGCTTGCGCTCGCGGCCCGAAGCTTGGGGACCCGTCGGCTCGGCCAATACACTGCGAAGCCGCAAGAACGCACGATGGCTTGCCTGCATCGCGGTTGGCGCGCTGCTCTGCGCGATCGCTGGCTCCGCTTCGGCGGCGCCGAAATCGGCCAATTCGGATAATGTAGCCGAACAGGCTTGGCAGAAGGGGGCGATCGATCACGCCCAGAAAATGCGAAAGTTCCGCGATGTCGATAGCGGCACGCAAGCAACGCCGCCCGTTATCCCGGAGTCCGAAGCGGATTTTGATCCCTCTGGTACGATTGCGACGTATCAGCCGAACGGCGCGACGCAAACCTCGGCCAACGCGTTCTTCCAGAATCTCGGCACCAACGAACGTACCTGCTTTACCTGTCATCAGCCGCAGAACGGTTGGAGCGTGAGTGCTGCCGGGGTGCAGGCTCGCTTTTATGCGAGTTTCGGAAGCGATCCGATTTTCCGGCTCGTCGATGGTGCGACTTGTCCGACGGACGATGTCTCGAGCGTCGACGACAAGCTCCAGGCTTATAGCTTGCTGTTGAGCAAGGGCCTAATCCGGATCGGGCTCCCGATGCCGGCAGGCGCGCAATTCGAAATCACTTCGGTAAACGATCCCTATAACTGCAACACCAATGCCACAACCGGCCTCACGAGCCCGACCAGCGGTATCGTATCGGTCTACCGGCGTCCGCTGCCGTCGACGAACCTGAACTTCCTCACCGCTATCATGTGGGACGGGCGCGAACCGACGTTCTTGAGCCAGGCGACCGACGCCACGTTGGGCCATGCACAAGGCAATGCGGCGCCGACGGATGTCCAGGTGCAGCAAATCGTGCAATTCGAAACCGGTTTGTACACCGCGCAGATTTCCGACAATAAAGCGAAGGATCTCTACAAGAAAGGTAGCGACGGAGGACCCGAAACCCTGTGGGTTCAATATCCTTCATACTATCCAGGGATCAACGACCCCTTCGGCCAAAACCCGAAAGGAAACGCTTTTAACTCGAATATTTTCGATCTCTTCGGGGCATGGGCCGATCTGCCGGGCAAAGGCGGGGTTTCGGCCGATCGGCAATCGATCGCCCGCGGCGAGGCAATCTTCAATACGACGCCGATCAATATCAGCGGCGTCGCCGGCATCAACGACGCGCTCCAGCAGCCGAACTTCTCGGGCTTCTGCGGCACCTGCCACGATACGCCGAATGTCGGCAATCACTCGGTGAAGGCGCCGCTGAATATCGGCATCGCTGACGCGGGCGCGAACGCCCCACCGGCCTTGGACGTTTCGGATCTGCCAGTCTTTACATTGCAATGCACCGCCGGTCCCCTGAGCGGCCAGACATTCACCGTGACGGATCCGGGACGCGCGTTGATATCGGGTAACTGCGCGGATATCGGCAAGATGAAAGGGCCGATTTTGCGTGGTCTCGCCGCGCGCGCGCCTTATTTCCACAACGGCTCGGCGGCAACGCTGCTCGATGTCGTGAATTTCTACGATCAGCGCTTCAGCATCGGCTTTTCGGAGCAGGACAAGCGCGACTTGGTCGCGTTCCTCCAGAGCCTGTGAGCGTAGCGTAGCCGCCGGGTGGGGCGAGAAGGCTTTCGCCGGGAGCGTCGCCTAGCCGATCGAGAAGGAATTGCCGCAGCCGCAGGACGAGGCGGCGTTCGGGTTCTTCACCTGGAAGGACGCGCCCATCATGTCCTCGACGAAATCGATCTCAGCCCCTTTGACGAGATCGAGCGAGACTTCGTCGATGATGAGCGTCACGCCGTCGCGCTCGAACGCGAGATCGTCCGCCTTGCGCGACTGGTCGAAGCTAAAATTGTACTGAAAGCCGGAGCAGCCGCCGCCCGACACGGCGAGACGGAGGAACGCGCCAGGCGCGTCCTCCTGGATCTTGAGCGCCGCGACGCGCTTGGCCGCGCTCGCGGTTAGCGAGACTTGCTCAGGGGAGGGGGTGGCTTGGCCGTCGGGCATTGGATTCAACCGTTTCGCGGTAATCTTATGTGGTGATTCTCAAGGAATTGTCAAACCGGCGCCCTCTCCCAGTCGTGGGAGAGGGCGCTCTAAGCACTTGTCTTGGGCCGATTATTCGGCTCAGCTATTTGGCCAGATAGAAATAGCCGACCTTGTTGTTGGTCGGCGTGCCGAACCACATCCGGCCCTCGCCATCGAGATAGAATTCGCGCATCGTGTTCTCGGATTGCGGCGTCGGGTACTTCGTGACCTTGCCGGTCGCGGGATCGAGCCTGCCGATGTAATCCATGTATTCCGAGGAATACCAGATCGTGTGATCGGCGCCGATGCCGAGCGCGTAGGGTGTCGCCTCCGGCCCGGGCAGCTCATATTCGGTGAAGTGCTCGGTCTTCGGATCGAAATGCGCGAGTTTGCCGGCGGTGTATTCCGCGACCCAGATCGTGCCGTCGGTGTCGACTTGGATGCGGCGCGGGAAGGCGCGGTTGGTCGGTAGCTGATATTTGGTGACCGCGAGCGTCTTCGGATCGATGCGGCCGATCTGCCCCGCCGGCGTGAACTCGGCAAACCAGATCGTGTTTTGCTGATCGATCGCGATGCCGTAGGCGCTCGGAATTTGCGGGATCTCGGTGAACTTTGCGGCGGCGGGGTCGTAGACCGAGAGCGGTCCGCCGGTCGACCAGATACGGCCATCTGCGGCGACGCGGAGCGTGTGCTTCGAGCCGCCCGTGAGGGTGTTCTCCTTGCCGGGGATCATCGCGTCCTGGAACTCAGTGATCTTCTGCGTCGCCGGGTCCCAGCGGCCGATCTTGTTCGAGCCTTGCTCGGTGAACCACACCGAGCCGTCGGGCGCAGGTACGGCGGAATGGATCGCGGCGGTGCCCGCGTTCGGCGCCTTGAACTCGTCGACCTTGCCTGAAGTCGGGTCGAGCCGCGCGATCATGTTGGCGTCGCCGTAATAGGGAATCCAGTAATGCCCGTCTTTCGCCGGGAAAGCGCTCCACGACATGCGGTTGGGGCCGGGCATGTCGTATTCGACATAGACGATGTTCTGCGCTTCGGGGCCGAAGCTTTGCTTCACGTCAGCGAATTTCGGCAGGCTGTCGGGCGCCGGCAGATGGGAATTCGGCCCGAAGGTCGCGGTGAAGTAGCTGACGAGCTCTTTCTCCTCGTCGGGGCCGACATGGCCGACCGGGCCGAGGAAGAAATGCATCGACGACACCATGTAATCGACCAGCACCTGCCATTCCTGCTCGCTATGCGGCCCGCGCTCGGACATGCGGGTCTCGAAGCCGTGGCAGGCGAAGCAATTCTGGAACATGAGGGTCTTGCCCTTGGCGTCGGGCAGCAGCGTCCGGCCTTGCGACATCGAGATCTCGGTCCATTTGAGCGGCGCCGGCTTGGTCTTCACCTCGAGCGTCAGGTTCTGATCGGCGGTAACGGTCGCGGTTTGCGGCGCGCTGTCGAGACCATTGCTGCCGGTGCCATGTGCCGAGATCACCCATTGCCCGGCGGGAAGATCGGGCAGGCGATAGTGTCCCGCCGTGTCGGAGAGGGCGCTGACAAGGCGATTGGCGGCGCTGTTCTGCGCCGTGACGAAGACGCCCGCGACCGCCGCGTTATCGGTACCCGTCACGGTGCCGCTGATGGTTGCCGCTTGTGCGCCGCTGGCGACGCCAAGCGCTATAGCGGCGCAAGCCAATTCCCGAACCCGCATTGTTTCCTCCAGTTTGGTTTTCTACCCCGAACCCCTACGAACAAGATTTAAGCGAAAAACGCTCAGACATTCACTGGCACCAAGGTCGGACGGGCGCGGATGATGTCCGCCATCTTCTCGGCGATCATGATCACGGTGGCATTGATATTTGCGCCGACGAGATCGGGCATTACCGCCGCATCGACGACGCGCAGTCCGTCGATGCCGCGCACCCTGCATTCGGGACCGACCACGGCCGTATCGTCGCTATCGACGCCCATCTTGCAGGTGCCGAGCGGGTGATGGGCGGTGGCGCCGATCCTGCGCACATGGGCGTCGATCTCGGCATCGCTTTCGGCGCCCGACCCGGGCGCGAGTTCCGCCGCGGCGAATTCCTGCACCGGCTTCTGGCGGCACACTTCGCGCACCATGCGCACGCCTTCGCGGATCAGCTTGATGTCGGCCTCGGTCTCGAGGAAGTTCTGGTTGATGCGCATTTTGGCGCGCGGATCGGTCGAGATGAGCTCCAGCGAGCCGCGGCTGGTCGGGCGCAGCAATACGGCACGCGGTCCGAAGCTATCGCTCGCCGGTTGTTGGATGAACGGCCAATAGGGCTTCAGTCCAACCGGCGCCATGCGGAAGAGGATTTGGATATCCGGCATCGCGCCGGCCTGCGAGCTCTTGATGAAGCCCATCACGCCGCCCGGAAGATCGGTCGCGGGACCGGTGCCGAGAAAATAGGCCTGCGCCATCTCGCGCGTAATGTTGTCGATGCGCATGCGGCGCGGAAAGGGGCCTTGGCCGCGTCGCGCATATTCGACGCCGACCGAGAGATGGTCCTGCAGATTCTTGCCGACGCCTTTGAGGCCGACCTTCACCGCGATACCGTGCTGCTTCAACTCCTCGGGATCGCCGATGCCCGAGAGCATCAGCACTTGCGGCGAGTTGATGACACCGCCGCAAAGCAGCACTTCGCGCTCGGCGCGCAAAGTCGCGGTTTGGCCGTCCTTCGTATATTCGACGCCGACCGCGCGATTGCCCTCGAAGACGAGCCGCGTCACCAGCGCATCGGTCTCGATTTGGAGATTCTTGCGGCCGAGCGCTGGGCGGAGATAGCCCGTGGCGGCGCTGGCACGGCGGCCTTTGACGACGGTCGATTGCGTGCGGCCGAAACCGTGCTGCTGCGCGCCATTGTAATCCTCCGTCGAGGGATGGCCGAGCATACGGCCGGCCTCCTTGAAGGACTCCACCAACGGGTCCTCGTAACGCGTGTAGCGGGTCGCGATCGGGCCGCCGCCGCCGCGGTATTCGGTCTCGCCGCCTTCCCAGCTTTCCTGGCGTTTGAAATAGGGCAAGGCGTGGGCATAGGACCATTGCGTCAGACCGCTATTCGCCCAGCGATCGTAATCGCCGCGATTGCCGCGGACATAGCCCATGACATTGATCGAGGACGAGCCGCCGATCACCTTGCCGCGCGCGCATTCGATGACGCGCCCGTCCATATTGGGCTCGGGCTCGCTCCAATACATCCAGTCATGGAGGCGATCCTGGAATATCTTGCCCCAGGCAAGCGGGATATGGATCAGCGGATCGCGATCCCAGCCGCCGGCTTCGAGCACGATGACGCGGACATCGCTATCCTCGGTCAGGCGGTTGGCAAGACAACAGCCCGCCGATCCGGCGCCGATGATGATGTAGTCGTAACCCGCCGCCGCCATTCGCGCATCTCCCTCCGTATTGTCCCTCATTCAACAGGCCGAAACGGTGCTCAGCAAGCGGGAAAGCCGACTCGCGCGCAGCGTTGCGCCTATCCGTGGCGCGCATTAGTTTGCGGCCATGACGCAACCGGCGCTCGCCGCCTATGCCTGCCGCCCCGAAGAGAGCCGCGGCCGGCTCCATCCCGAGCCCGAGAGTCCCTCCCGCTCGGTGTTTCAGCGTGACCGCGACCGGATCATCCACTCTTCGGCTTTTCGCCGTCTGCAATACAAGACGCAGGTCTTTGTCTATCACGAGGGCGACCACTATCGCACGCGACTTACCCACAGCCTCGAAGTCGCGCAGATCGCCCGTACCATCGCTCGCCGCCTCGGCCTCGACGAGGATCTCGCCGAGGCGCTGTCGCTCGCGCATGATCTCGGCCACACGCCTTTCGGCCATGCCGGCGAGGAAGCGCTGAACGAGGTAATGGGCGGTTTCGGCGGCTTTCGCCACAACGACCAGACACTGCGCGTGCTAACGAAGCTCGAGCATCGCTATGCGGCGTTCGACGGGCTCAACCTCACCTGGGAGACGCTCGAAGGCATCGCGAAGCATAACGGCCCGCTGCGCGGCGAGCTGACGCCGACGCTGGCCGATTACGTGAAGCAGCACGATCTCGAGCTGTCCACCTGGCCCTCGGCCGAGGCGCAGGTCGCGGCGCTGGCCGATGACATCGCCTACGACAATCACGATGCCGACGATGGCTTGCGCGCCGAGCTCTTCGCGATCCTCGATCTGACGCAAGTGCCGCTCTTGGGACCGATCTTCGCGGAGGTCGACCGGATGTACCCCGGCGTCGACGATTCCCGCTTGATCCATGAGGCGATCCGCCGCTTGATCGATCGCATGATCGGCGACGTTGTCGAGGAATTGCAGCGCCGCATTGCCACGATCGGTGCGAAGAGCGCCGCCGATATCCGCCGCCACTCGGCGGCGGTGATCGCGTTCTCGGACGGTATGCGGGAGCAAGAGCGCGGCTTGCGCCGTTTCCTTTTCGATCGCATGTATCGCCATTACCGCGTCAACCGCATGGCGTCGAAAGCGCGCCGCATCGTGCAAGAGCTGTTCCGCCTGCTGCTCACCGAGCCGCAATGCCTCCCGACGGAATGGCAGAACCAGGCGGCCGGCCCGGGCACGCGCGAGACCGCACGTGTCGTCGCGGATTACATCGCGGGCATGACCGACCGCTTCGCGCTCGACGAACATTATCGCTTGTTCGACAGGTACGCGACGACGTGAGAGACATTTTTACGCATTTCCGTTTTGTAGTCGTCGGCGAGATCGACGCTCTGGTGAAGGCCGGCGAATTGCCGGACGGCCTCGATCTGACGCGCGTCGCTGTCGAGCCGCCGCGCGATCCGGCGCATGGCGATCTCTCGACCAATGCGGCGATGGTGCTGGCCAAACCGGCGAAGGTGCCGCCGCGCGATCTCGCGCAGAAACTCGCCGCGCGCCTCGCCAAGGAAAGCGATATCACCGCAGCCGATGTCGCCGGGCCCGGCTTCATCAATCTCAAGATCGCCGATGCGTTCTGGCAGGCACGGCTGATCGACATCCTCGATGCGCGCGCCAGCTATGGCGACAGCGAGAGCGGGCAGGGGCGGCGGGTCAACGTCGAATATGTCTCGGCCAATCCAACCGGGCCGATGCATGTCGGCCACGGCCGCGGCGCGGTTGTCGGCGATGCACTCGCCTCGCTCTTGGAGAAGGCCGGGTTCCAGGTCTGCCGCGAATATTACATCAACGATGCCGGCGCTCAGGTCGATGTGCTCGCGCGCTCGCTGCACCTGCGCTATCGCGAGGCGCTGGGCGAGACGATCGACGCGATCCCGGAAGGGCTTTATCCCGGCGATTACCTGAAGGATACGGCCTGGTTGCTCGCCAAGCGCGACGGCGCGAAATGGCTCAATCCCGGTGAAGAGCATTGGCTGTCCGAGTTCCGCGATTTCGCCATCGGCGACATGATGCGAATGATCCGCGCCGATCTCAAAGCGGTCGGCATCGAGCACGAGGTGCTGACCTCGGAACGCGCGATTACCGGCGCCGGCGGGATCGAGAAAGCGATCGCGGCGCTCGAGAAGCAAGATCTTATTTATGTCGGCACGCTCGCGCCGCCTAAGGGCAAGCTGCCCGACGATTGGGAGCCGCGGCCGCAAACGCTCTTCCGCTCGACGCAATTCGGCGACGATGTCGACCGGCCGCTGAAGAAATCCGACGGCTCATGGACCTATTTCGCTGCCGACATCGCCTATCACTTCGATAAGGTGCAGCGCGGCTTCGCCGAGATGATCGATGTCTGGGGCGCGGATCACGGCGGCTATGTGAAACGCATGCAGGCGGCGGTGACGGCGCTGACGGGCGGCAAGGCGGTGCTCGATGTGAAGCTCTGCCAGCTCGTCAATCTGCTCGATAAGGGCCAGCCGGTCCGGATGTCGAAGCGTGCGGGCACTTTCGTCACCTTGCGCGAAGTGGTCGACGAGGTCGGCAAGGATGTGTTCCGCTTCGTCATGCTGACGCGGCGCAACGATCAGGCGCTCGATTTCGACTATGCAAAGGTGGTCGAGCAGTCGAAAGACAATCCGGTTTTCTATGTGCAATACGCCCATGCGCGTGCCTGCTCGGTGATGCGTCATGCGCGCGACGAATTCTCGAGCCACGAGCTGGCGCCGGTGTCGCTGGCGAAGGCGGAACTCGCGCTGCTCGCCGATCGCGACGAGATCGCGCTTATCCGCCTGCTGACGCAATGGCCGCACGTTGTCGAAGGTGCCGCGGAGAGCCATGAGCCGCATCGCATCGCCTTCTATCTGCAGGAAGTGGCCGCTGCGTTCCACGGGCTCTGGAATAAGGGGAACGCCGATGCAACCTTGCGCTTCATCCAGAGCGACGCGAAGCCACTGACCTTGGCGCGGCTCGCGCTGGTGCAGGCGGTGGCCTTCGTCGTCGCCGCGGGGCTCAACGTGTTTGGCGTGGCGCCGGTGGAGGAGATGCGCGGATGAGCCCGCGTCTCGAAACCCACCGCGACGACCGCGACGAAGCGCAGTACGAGCCGCGCCGCCGTGGCCAAGGAGTGCGCGCGGCGTTGCTTGCGTTCGTGGTTACAGGGCTGGTCGTCGGCTCGTGGTGGGCGGGCCATAGGACCTCACCGTCGACGCAAGAGGCGAGCGCCGTGCCGGAAATTCATCCCGATTCCGCACCGGTGAAGGAACCGCCAAAAGATCCGGGCGGCATGGTCGTGCCCGGTCAGGATTCTGTGCTGCTCAATCGCGATGTGAAGGGAAAGCCGGAAGAACTGCTGCCACAACCAGAGGCGGTGAAGCAACGGCCCGCACCACCATCACCGCCGCCGCAAGCGGCGACCGCGAACCTACCCTCGTCACCGCCCGCGGCCGATACGGCATCGCCCGCGATATCGCCTGCTCCCGCCGTCTCACCGCCGCCCGCCGCACCGCAGGTAGCGGTCACGCCACCGGCGCCTGTCGCGCTGCCGGTTCCGGCGACCCCGAAGGTTGCTCCGCCGTCGGCTGCTGCCGGCTCCTATCGCTTGCAGCTCGGCGCGCTCAAAACCGAAGAGGCGGCGAAAGCCGAATGGCTGAAGCTGCAGCGGCAGAATTCGGATGTGCTCGGGAGATTGTCGCTCTCGGTCTCGCGTGTCGAGCTCGGAGCCAAGGGCGCCTATTACCGCATTCAGGCCGGGCCGATCGCGGATGCGGAAAAAGCGACGCAAGCTTGTACCGCGCTCAAGAGCCGTAAGATCGCCTGCATCCTCGTGAAGCCGTAAGCGCGTGACCAAGCCCGTCATCTTCGGTTGCGAAAGTAGCGCGCTCTCCGCGAGCGAGCGGCAATTCTTCCGCGATGCCGATCCGCTTGGCTTCATCCTCTTTGCGCGCAATTGCGAGACGCCGGCGCAGATCAGGCGACTCGTCGCGGAATTACGCGAGTCGGTCGGCCGCAGCGTTGTGCCGATCCTGATCGATCAGGAAGGCGGCCGAGTCGCGCGCCTGAAGCCGCCGCATTTTCCGGCCTATCCGGCGGCGGCGACGATCGCCGCACTCGGCGGCTTGCGCGCGCGGAAAGCGGCCTGGCTCGCGGCGCGGCTGATCGCCGACGATCTCGGCCAGCTCGGCATCACCGTCGATTGCGCGCCGGTGGTCGATGTGCCGATATCCGGTGCCGATCCGGTGATCGGCGACCGAGCTTGGGGAAACGAGCCGCGACTCGTGGCGGAAAACGGCCTCGCCGTCTGCGACGGGCTGATGGCGGGTGGTGTTTTGCCGGTGATCAAGCACATTCCCGGCCATGGCCGCGCGACGGTCGACAGCCACCGCGCGCTGCCCGTGGTGGCGACGCCGCGCGAAACACTCGAACTCGACCGATTTCGCACCATTCCGCGCGCTTTCCGGCATGCCCTGGGCGATGACGGCACACGTGCTGTACACGGCCATCGATCCGGACCGTCCCGCGACATTATCGCCGCGCCTGATTGCCGACGTGATCAGGGCTGGAATCGGATTTGACGGCGTGCTTCTGTGCGATGATCTTTCGATGGCGGCGCTCGGCGGCAAGATCGAGACGCGTGCTTGGGACGCGCTACAGGCGGGTTGTGATCTGGTGCTTCACTGCAACGGTATTCTCGATGAGATGGCGGCGATCGCCGGCGCGATCGGACCGATGAGCGAGGGCGCCAGCCGCCGCGTTGCGGCAGCCGAAGCGCGCCGTCGCGCGCCCGGTTCTTTTTTCGATCGCAATGCGACCGAGCACGAGCTCGCGGCGCTGTTGGATCAGGGACGATGACCATCCCGGCCGAATATGCCCAACTCTTTCAGCAGATCGCAGTCGGCGCGCTGCCGATCATCTTCGCCATCACGCTGCACGAAGCGGCGCACGGCTTCGTTGCGTCGTGGCTGGGCGACGATACCGCCTTGCGCATGGGCCGCGTGACCCTCAATCCGGTCAAGCATATCGACCTCGTCGGCACGATCGTCCTGCCGCTGATCCTGCTGCTCGGCTCGCGCGGCATGTTCATGTTCGGCTACGCCAAGCCCGTGCCGGTGCGCTTCGATCGCCTCAACAAGCCCAGGCGCGACATGGTCTTTGTCGCGCTGGCAGGGCCGGTCACGAATATCATCCTGGCCGTGATCTCGGCGCTCTTGCTTTACGCGACGCCCTATTTGCCCGGCGTCATCCAGAAATGGACGGTGTACAGCCTGCTCTATTCGATCGATTTCAACATCATCATCGCGCTCTTCAACATGATTCCGCTGCCGCCGCTCGACGGCGGACGGGTCGCCGTCGGCATTCTTCCCGATGTACTCGCTATTCCGCTGGCGCGCAGCGAACGCTACGGCATGCTCGTGTTGCTGGGGCTGCTGTTTGTTCTGCCGGTCATCGGCCAAGCGATCCATATGGATTTGAACATCGTCGCGTACCTTTTGCAGACGCCGTTCGACTGGGTGCGGCAATTGGTTTTCGAAATCGCGGGTATCAGCGAATGAGCGACGTCGAACCCTTCGAGATGCAAAAACCCGAGGTCGAGCCGAGCGCCGAGCTCGTCGTCGATCTCGAAGGCTATGAAGGCCCGATCGATGCGCTGCTCCAACTGGCGCGCGAGCAGAAGGTCGATATCACCAAAATCTCGATCCTGCGCCTTGCCGATCAGTATCTCGCCTTCATCAGCGCGGCGCGGCGCTTGCGCCTCGAGATCGCCGCCGATTATCTCGTGATGGCGGCGTGGCTTGCTTATCTCAAGTCGCGCCTCCTCTTGCCGCAGCCGGCGGATGCTGCCGAACCTTCGGGCGAGGAGATGGCCGCGGCACTGGCGCATCAGCTGCGCCGGCTCGAAGCGATGCAGCAGGCGGGGCAAGGGCTCTTCGCGCGCGATCTCCTGGGCCGCGACGTCTTCACGCGCGGTGCGCCGGAGGGTCTGCCGCGGGTGCTGATCCCGGTTTACGAGGCGACGCTCTACGATCTGCTCAAAGCCTATGGCGAGCAGAAATCGCGCAAGGAAGCCGGCGTGCTTCATATCGACGCGCCGGAGCTCTATTCGATGGATGATGCGTTGCAACGCCTCAGTCGGCTTCTTGGTCGGATGCCGGATTGGCGCACGCTGGTCAGCTTCCTGCCGCCCGGCTTGCAGCCCGGGCTGGTGCATCGCTCTGCCGTTGCCGCCACCTTCGCCGCGACCCTCGAGCTGGTCCGCTCGGGCAAACTCGAACTCCGCCAAGACGAACCTTTCGGTCCGATCTATCTGCGCAGCCTGCCGAACGAGAACACATGAGCCTAACAGATCCCGATACCATGAATTCCGACGAGACAGCGACGGAAACCGCCGCCGATCGTGTGGCCGAGCCGAATGACGAACTGCGGCTACTCGAAGCCCTGCTCTTCGCGGCGCTGTCGCCGGTCGATGAGGAAGCGATCAAGCAACGTCTGCCCGAAGGTGCCGACGTACCGGCGCTGATCGACGAGCTCGCGGCGTTCTACGCGCCGCGCGGCGTCAACATCGTGCACGTCGCCGGCGGCTGGACTATTCGCACCGCCCCCGATCTCGCGCCGCGCCTCAAGCTGACGCAAAAGGTCGGTCGCAAATTATCGCGCGCGGCGATCGAGACGCTGGCGATCGTCGCCTATCACCAGCCGGTGACGCGCGCCGAGATCGAAGAAATCCGCGGCGTCGTCATCAGCAAAGGCACGCTCGATACGCTGATGGAAGCGGGCTGGATCGTGCCGAAGGGCCGCAAGCAGACACCCGGCCGGCCGGTGACCTGGGTCACGACCGAAGCCTTCCTGCTGCATTTCGGCCTCGCCGCCCTCGGCGATCTGCCGGGTATCGACGAGCTTCGTGCCGCCGGTCTGATCGGTCCGCGCCCGGTTTCGACCCTCACCGAGACCATCGGTGTGCCTGCCGAAGAGCGGCTGCCCGATGTGCCGGGCGAGGGCGACGAAGAGGACGAGGCGGAGAGCGTGGAAGCGCACGAGGACGACGACGGAAGCGATAGCACGGCCTAGGCTCCGCGTTTGCGGCGCCGGGCCGCTTCTGCCATGATCCGCGGCGATAACCCGCCCGAGACGATAGTGAAATAGTCGATGTTCGATTTCGCCTGGTCCGAGCTCGCGTTGATTGCCGTGGTCGCGCTGGTCATCATCGGCCCGAAGGATTTGCCGCGCGTGATGCGGACGGTCGGGCAGTGGACGCGCCGCGCCCGGGCGATCGCACGGGAATTCCAGGGCAGTCTCGACCAAATGATGCGCGAGGCCGAACTCGACGATATGAAGCGGCATATCGACCGCGCCACGAGCTTCAATGTCGAGAACGAGATCCGCCGCACCGTCGACCCCGCGGGAGATTTACAGCGCTCGCTGGACGAGCCGGTGATGACCAATCCGCTCGCTGATCCGCCGAAGCCTGTGGAACGGAGGGCGATCGAGGAAAAACCCGCAGAGGCTTTCGAGGCGCCGGCATCGCCGCCCTCGCCGGAGCTGGCCGCGGCGACTGCCGAGAAGGTCGAAGCCAAGCCCGCTCTTGCGCCCGAGCCCGAGAAGCATACGTCGTAGGCAATGAGCGAGCGCGAGGAAGAGCTCGAGGAAGGGCGCATGCCGCTGCTTGATCATCTGATCGAGCTGCGCAAGCGGCTGATGTATTCCTTCGCCGCGCTGATCGTTGCCTTCTTTCCGTGCTGGTATTTCAGCAAGGATATCTACGATTTCCTCGCCCAGCCGCTTGCCGACGCGCTCAGTAAGGAGACCGGGCGGCATCTCATCTTCACGGATCTGACCGAGGCGTTTTTCACCGATCTGCGCGTCGCCTTCTGGGCGGCGTTCTGTCTCGCCTTTCCGATCATTGCGAGCCAGATCTGGCTGTTCGTCGCGCCCGGCCTCTACAGGCAGGAGCGCAAGGCGTTCCTGCCCTATCTCGCCGCGACGCCGGTGCTGTTCATCATGGGCGGCTCGCTCGTTTATTACATCATCTTTCCGGTCGCCTGGCGCTTCTTCCTCAGCTTCGAATCCCCTGGCGGCAACGGCACGCTGCCCATCGAGATCGAGCCCAAGGTCAGCGAATATCTAACGCTCGTCATGCGCCTGATGCTTGCTTTCGGCCTCGCTTTCCAATTGCCGGTGCTGCTGACCTTGATGGCGCGGGTAGGGCTGGTCACCGCCGCCGGCCTCGCCAAGCAGCGGCGTTATGCCATCGTGCTGGTCTTCGTCGTCGCGGCGGTGCTGACGCCGCCCGACATTTTCAGCCAGGTGTCGCTGGCCGTTCCGCTGATGCTCCTTTTTGAAATCTCGATCTGGTCATGCAAGCTGGTCGAGAAGCAGCGCGCGAAACGCGAGGCCGAGGACGAGGCCGCAGCCGCAAAACCCGATGAATGATCTATAGTGCCGCAGCATGTTCGATCTGAAGACCATTCGCGACGATCCCGCCGCTTTCGATAAGGGCCTTGGACGGCGCGGCTTGCCGCCGAAATCGCCGGAAATCCTCGCCCTCGACAAGGAATGGCGCGCGGCGCAGACCAAGGCCGAGGCGCTTCAGGCCGAGCGCAACAAGCTCGCGCGCGAGATCGGCGCGGTGAAGGCGAAAGGCGGCGATGCCGGCGCGATTATGCAGCAGGTCGCCACCAGCAAAGACGAGCAGGCGCGGCTCGAAACCGAAGCGGGCCGCCTCAAGACCGAGATCGATGCGCTGCTCGCCGGCATTCCGAACATTCCCCTCGATGAGGTGCCGGACGGCAAGGACGAGCACGACAACAAACTCGTACGCAGCCATGGCGCGCGGCGCAATTTTTCCTTCCTGCCGAAAGATCACGTCGCGCTTGGCGAAGGCCTGCGGCAGATGGATTTCGCGCGCGCCGGCAAGATCTCGGGCGCGCGTTTCGTCGTGTTGAGCGGCGGGCTGGCGCGGCTTGAACGTGCTCTGGCGGCATTCATGCTCGATCTGCATACGCGCGAATACGGCTATACCGAGGTCGCACCACCGCTGTTGGTGCGTGACGAGACCGCATTCGGTACCGGGAATCTGCCGAAATTCGCCGATGATCTTTTCCGCACGACGAACGGCCTCTGGCTCATCCCGACGGCCGAGATGCCGCTTACCAATCTCGTTGCTGGCGAAATCCTCGACGAGGCGGCGCTGCCGCTGCGTTTCACCGCCTGGACGCCGTGCTTCCGTTCCGAGGCGGGCGCTGCCGGCAAGGACACGCGCGGCATGATCCGCCAGCATCAATTCAACAAGGTCGAGCTGGTCTCGATCGCGCATCCCGACAAGGCGCATGAAGAGCATGAGCGGATGACCACGTGCGCCGAAGAGATACTGAAGCGGCTCGATCTACCGTATCGTGTGGTGCTGCTGTGCGCCGGCGATATGGGCTTCTCGTCGCGCAAGACCTACGACATCGAGGTTTGGCTGCCGGCGCAGAACGCCTATCGCGAGATTTCGAGCTGCTCGCAATGCGGCGAGTTCCAGGCACGGCGCATGAATGCGCGCTTCAAACCGAAAGAAGGCCCCAATAAAAAGGGAGGGGGAAACCGCTTCGTCCATACATTCAACGGCTCCGGCCTCGCGGTCGGTCGCACGCTGATCGCGGTGCTCGAGAATCATCAGCAAGAAGATGGCTCGATCGTCATCCCGCCGACGCTCCGGAGCTATATGGGAGGTGTGGAGGTCCTGCGCCCCGATGGGTGACGGGATCGATCTCGCGCACGCCCGTATTCTCGTTTGCAATGACGATGGTATCGAGGCTCCCGGCATCAAGCTGTTGGCGCGTGTCGCCCAGAGTCTCAGCAAGGATGTCTGGGTCGTTGCGCCCGAGCAGGAGCAAAGCGGTGCCAGCCATTCGCTGACCCTAACACGGCCGCTGCGCGTGCGTCAGCTCGGGCCGCGGCGCTTCGCGGTCGACGGCACGCCGACCGATTGCGTGCTGCTCGCCATCAACGCCGTGCTCAAGGATCAGAAGCCGCCGGACCTCGTGCTCTCGGGGATCAATGGCGGTGCCAATATGGGCGAAGACGTGACCTATTCCGGTACGATCGCCGCGGCGATGGAAGCGAGCCTGCTCGGCCTCAAGGCGATCGCACTCAGCCAGCATATTGGCGACGACCGCAAGATCGATTGGTCGGCGGCGGCGGATTGGGCACCGAAAGTGATCCGCCGCCTTGCCGCGCTGCCTTGGCCACAGGATTCCTTCTACAACGTGAATTTTCCGCAACTGAAGCCAGCGCGGGTGAAAGGCATCCTCCCGGCGGCCCAGGGCGGGCGCAAGATCGGGGACCACCTCATCGAACGGATCGATCCGCGCGGCCGGCCGTATTATTGGATCGGGCCGCAGCGTGAAGAGGCGAAGACGCGCCCCGGCAGCGATGTGCGTGCCGTCGCGGAAGGCTATGTCGCCGTGACGCCGGTTTTCCTCGATCTCACCAACCGCCGCGCGCTGGCCCGGCTGCGCCAATCCTTTGCCCGGCCAGTCCGCAAGAGGAAGCGGCGGCGATGAACACGCGTGACCCGAAGGCGGCGCGGCTAATCGACGAGTTGCGCGCCGAGGGTATCAGCGACGAGCACGTGCTTAAGGCGATCGCGCAAGTGCCGCGTGAGAAATTCGTGCCGCCGACTTTTCGCGATCGCGCCTATGAGAATGTCGCGCTCCCGATTGGCCACGGTCAGACGATCAGCCAGCCCTACGTCGTTGGTCTGATGACGCAGGCGCTGGAAGTGACGAACCGGCATAGGGTCTTGGAGATCGGCACTGGCTCGGGCTATCAGGCGGCGGTGCTGGCGCGGCTCGCGCGCCGCGTCTTCACGGTCGAGCGCCATCGCGCCATGGCGAGTGTGGCGGAACAGCTGTTCAAGGAACTGCGCATCAACAACATCACGGTGCGCTTCGGCGACGGTACCAAGGCCTGGCCCGAACAGCCAAGCTTCGATCGCATCATTGTCACCGCCGCCGCCGCCAACCTGCCCGACGCGCTGATGGAGAGTTTGGCCGAGGGCGGGATTTTGGTGGCGCCGATCGGCGAGGATAAGCGTGACCAGACCCTGATGCGACTGCGGCGCACGGCCGTAGGCTGGGATAGCGAAGATCTCTGCCCGGTGCGTTTCGTGCCGCTGGTCTCGGGGCTGCCGCGCGGCGCAGCCCGCTAACGTAAGTTGTCGGCGATTCCTGTGTCATGGCATAAACTTGTGCCATGACACGTTCGGGGCCCCTGGCGGCTGTTATCGCGGCGATCATATCGGTCGCGCTCGCAAGCTGCGCGCGCAGCGGGCCGCCGGCGCCGCTGTCCTTTCCTGGCGCGCAGACGACGCCTCAGGCGCCTCAGGCCACGCCGCCGTCGGCTCAGGGGCCGCTGTCGTTTCCCGGCGCGCAGACGAAGCCTCAGGCGGCCGCGCCGCCGCCGGCCCAAGTGCCACAAGCGCATCTGCCGCATCCGAGCCAGGTCACGATCGCCAAGGGCGATACGCTTTACACCATCGCGCGGCGCTACGACGTGCCGCTGCGCTCGATCATTGACGCGAATCATCTCGATCCACCGTTCCGGGTTGCGGCCGGCACGACGTTAGAGTTGCCGCAAGAGCGCTTTCACGTCGTACACGAGGGCGACACGCTCTACGGCATCGCCCGGCTCTACGGCGTCGAGGTCAGCACGCTGGCGAGCCTTAACCGTCTCAATCCACCCTACGCGTTGCGCGCCGGCGAGACGCTCTTTCTGCCGGCGTCGGTCGAGCCGCCGGATCGGTCGGCGGCGGTGGCTGTCGCGCCCGAAGCTTCCCAAGCGCCGCAAGCGCAGGCTTCGAGGCCCGATAACACCGCGGCTGCCGCGCCCGGCGCGTCCGAGAAGTCGGGCCAGCGGGGCGGACAGAAAGAGGCGGCTGCGGCGGCGGCGCCGGAAGCCGCGAAACCGCCACCGCGGCGCACGGGTAGGGGCTTCGACTGGCCGGTGCAGGGCAAGATCGTCGAGGGCTATGGCACCGGTCTCAACGGCACGCATAACGACGGCATCAACATCGCTGCCAAGCTAGGCGAGCCCGTCCGCGCTGCCGATGCCGGCGTTGTCGCCTATGCCGGCAATGAGCTGCGCGGCTACGGCAATCTGGTGCTGATCAAGCATCCCGGCGGCTATATGACCGCCTATGCGCATAATTCGAAGCTCTCGGTGAAGCGCGGCGAGGTTGTGAAGCGCGGCCAGGAAATCGCCAAGGCGGGGTCCACCGGCACAGTCGATACACCGCAGGTTCACTTCGAAATCCGCCAGGGAACGCGGGCGATCGATCCGACGACCCTGCTGCCGAGCACCCAGGCCAGCGCCCACTGAGCGTCGCCGGCATTTGACGCTCCTCTTGCCGCGCTCGCATGATGCGCGCGGAGAGGGAGACGTTATGCGGCGCTACACACGATCGATCGCCGAGTTGTGGCAGTTCTGGCAACCCAACGCCAAAGGTGCGCTGCATCCCATGGTCTTCACGAAATATGACGACCATCAGGGCGTCTTCGCGAAATTGACCTCGCTCGATCGCGACCAATGGGCGGCCGCTTACAGCGCGGCGGCGGAGCCGTTCGAAAAATTGGCGCGCGAAGCGGACGCAAAAGGGGACGAGCGCGCCGCGAAGGATCACTACTTCCACGCCTATGGTCTTTACCGCATGGCGCGGTTTCCGACGACGAATTCCGAGGGGAAAAGAGCCGCCTATCGCAAATCGCAAGAGATGTATCGCGCGGCGTTGCGCTATCTGCCGTATTGCTTCGAGCGCGTCGAGGTTCCGTTCAAGGGCAAGCCGGGCGAGGGCGACCGCTCGGTCGGCTATCTCATCCGCCGTCCCGGCGACGAGGCCTGCCGGCCGTTGTTGATCATGTGGGCGGGCATCGACACCTTTAAGGAAGATCGCACGGAAATCTGGGAGCCGGTGATCGCCGCGGGTTTGTCGCTGCTGCTGATCGACATGCCAGGCGCGGGCGATGCGCCGCTCAAAGGCTCGGAAGATGCCGAGCGGCTCTGGGACGCCGTGCTCGATTGGTGTGCGGCGCGGCCCGAGGTCGATTCGAGGCGCATCGGCGCTTGGGGCGGCAGCACCGGCGGCTACTGGGCGGCGAAAGTCGCGCACACGCATTGGGATCGGCTTGCGGCGGTCGTCGCGCAAGGCGGCTGCGCGCATCTCGCTTTCACGCCGGAATGGATTGAGAAAGCGCAGCACGGTTCTTATGCTTTCGAGGCTCGCCGAAACTCTCGCCAGCGCTTTCGGCCGCGACGGATTCGATGATTGGGTCGAATTCTGCCCGCGCCTGTCGCTGCTGGAACAGGGTGTGCTCGACAAGCCTTGCGCACCGTTACTGCTGGTCAACGGCACGCAAGACACGATCTTCCCGATCGAAGACATGCACCTGTTGCTGGAGCACGGTAATCCGAAGGAGGTGCGCTTGTATCCGGTAGGTCATATGGGGTATACGCCGGATACGAACGCGACGATAATTCGCTGGCTTGCGGGCAAGCTCGTCGCGTAGAAATTGCAAGCGCAGAATTCGCGATTGCATTTCCTGCGATCGTGCTAAGCTCTTTCGCGCCTTTTTTGATTGCAAGATCTTTTTCCCGCAGTGGTCGAAACACGAATAGGGGAAAGACCGATGTTTGCACGTGAGAAGGATGCCAAACAAAAATCGGATGATCGGATTCACGAAACCGTGACACCGCTCTCCAATATGAGCGGCACCGCGACGGCGGTGCTGCCAAATCCGACAGAAAGGCCGACAACGATCGCGGTGTCGCGGGTAACGCCGCCGACACCTACGCCGACCGCCGGTTCGCGCGACAGTAAAGGCGAGTCGAAGAACGAAACCAAACGACTTACCGTCGGTCGTGGCATTTCGCTCAACGGAAAGATCTCGTTCTGCGATCGTCTGGTGATCGACGGCAAGGTGGAAGCCGAGCTCGAGGATTGCCACACGGTCGAAGTGACCGAGAACGGCACATTCAAAGGGGCGGCTGAGATCACCGGCGCCGAAATCTCGGGGCATTACGATGGCTCTCTCACGGTGCGCGAAAATCTGCTGATCCGCAGTACGGGCCGGGTCAGCGGCACCGTTCGCTACGGCAAGCTGCACATCGAAGATGGCGGCGAAATCAACGGCGACATCAAAAGCATCGCCTCAGCTAAAACCTGAAAACAAAACTGCTGGCGGCGGAGCGTTACTCCGCCGCCAGCGGTGGGATGCGTAGCGCGCCGGTCGGGTTGGCCGACGCCTTTAGCTGATTGGCGTAAGTCTCCAGCCAATCGACATTCCCCGGTGCGATGAAATCGCCGCCATGCGCGCCGCGGAAGATGTCGCCATTTTCGGCGCCCGGCGGCTTGATGCCGCGTTCGGCAAGATCGCGCATCGCTTTCAGCATGCACTGGCGCGTGCGCGTGATCATCAGATCGCCGATGGTGAGATGCTCGATATTGTGATCGACGCATTCCCCCATGCTTTCGGTGATTGCCTGATCCTGGAGATGCACGCCGTCGATACCGGTAAAGGTTGAAGTGCGCTGCCGCTCGCGATCGATCATCCAATCGTTGCTTTCGTCGGGAACGAGGCGCCAGCGGCCGTACCAATCGGTCGAATTCGGCTGGTAATGGAAATTGAGCCCGAGGCCGGGCACGCGGTCCCCGCTTGCCAGATTCTGCAACGTCGTGTCCCAGGAGCATTGCAAGAACATCGTATGCGTGTCGTCCATCGGCACCCAGGCGCGCGCGGTGAGATTCGTGCCGAAGGCGGCATTCGGGATCATCGTCCAGAACGGAAAGAGGTAGTGCGCGATGCGGTAATAGAGATTGCCGGGCGTCGCGGGGCGGTAGGCCGCATACATCGTACCCCAATCGGTCTCGATGCAATGGTAATCGGGCGCGCGATCTTCGAGGCGATAGCGGATCGACAACTCCGCCGGATAATCCACGGCTGCGGCTTTGCCTTCATGCAGAAAGCCGAAATGCGAGGTGTCGATGTCGCCCTCGATCGCCTGCAGCCAGTTGCAATGGCGCTGCGCCCAGCGTGCCTTGAGCTGCGCCTCGGGCAGTAGTAGCGGCTCAAGCGCGGGGAATGGCGGCGCCTCGGCGGCGGCTTCGCCCATATAGACCCAGACCAGGCCGTTGCGCTCGAGCGCTTTATAGGCATTCGCCTTGATCTTGCCGGCGAAGGAACGACGCGGCTTCACGTTCGGCATGTCGAGGCAATTGCCGTCGACGTCGAATTTCCAGCCGTGATAGACGCAGCGCAGCCCGCATTCCTCGTTGCGGCCGAGGAACAGCGACGCGCCGCGATGCGGACAGCGATGATCGAAAATGCCGACGCGGCCATTGCTGTCGCGGAAGGCGATGAGTTTCTCGCCGAGCAGCATGAGCCGCAGCGGCGTGCCGTCGGCGACGATCTCGCTCGAAGCGCAAGCCGGGATCCAGTAATGCCGAAGCAGCTTGCCCATCGGCGTGCCGGGGCCGACCTGGGTCAGTTGCGCGTAATCCGATGTCGTCGCCATCGTTTCGCTCCCCTTGAGCTCAGTCGAGCTTCTTGCCGAGCCTTCCCGCGAGATCCTGGATGTATTGCCACGCGACCCGGCCGGAGCGCGCGCCGCGGGTGATCGCCCATTCCGCGGATTCGGCCTTCAATTTGTCTTGAGGATAGTCGAGGTGGAAATGCTTTGCATAGGCTTCGACCATGGCGAGGTAGGTTTGCTGGTCGCAGGCATGGAAGCCGAGCCAGAGACCGAAGCGGTCGGAGAGCGAGACCTTCTCCTCGACCGCCTCGCCGGGATTGATCGCGCTCGATCGCTCGTTCTCGATCATGTCGCGCGACAGAAGGTGCCGCCGGTTCGACGTGGCGTAGAGCACGACATTGTCCGGCCGACCCTCGATACCGCCTTCGAGCACGGCCTTCAGCGATTTGTAGCTGGCATCCTGATTGTCGAAGGAGAGATCGTCGCAGAAGAGCAGGCAGCGGCGCTTCGTATTGCGCAACAGCGTGAGGAGATTGGGCAGGCTTGGAATGTCCTCGCGATGGATCTCGACGAGAACCAGCGCGCCTTTCTTCTCGGCATTTACCGTCGCATGCGCCGCCTTCACGAGCGAGGATTTGCCCATGCCGCGCGCGCCCCAGAGCAGCACATTGTTTGCCGGCAGGCCTTGGGCGAAGCGTCGGGTGTTGTCGAGCAGGATGTCGCGCACGCGATCGATGCCCTGGAGCAGCACCATCTCGACGCGGTTGACGCTTTTCACGGGCTCGAGCCATCCGCGATCGGCATGCCAGACAAAGGCGTCGGCGACGGCAAGGTCGTTCTCCTGCGCCGCGGCCGGCGCCTGACGCTCGAGCGCGGTCGCGATGCGCTGAAGCAGTTTCTCGAGCTTCACGCTCTCGCTCATCGTCACACCTAACGACTACCCAAATTAGCGGAAGAATGCCCACCGGGCGGGGCGCATCGTGATCGGGTTCGTGCAGCCTGCTAGGAGAAGGGCCGCAAAGCCCAAGGACATAAAGGTTTTCATCGCCGCCTCCGGAAGATTAACGCCATGATAGCGAGCGTCATTCCGGCCGCAAAGCCATTGTGTTGCTTGCGCTTTATGCTTCCTTCCAGTAGGAATGCGCCACGGCTTGCGGGGCCAAGCCGCGGCCCTTTTCCATTGGCGCGAAGGAGTTGGAGGATGCTGATTACGCCCGCTTATGCGCAGGCGGCCGCTGGCGGCGGCGATGCCTCCAGCATGATAGTCCAGCTCGCGCCCCTGGGGCTGATCTTCGTCGTCTTCTATTTCTTCCTCATCCGCCCACAGCAGCAAAAAGCGAAGCAGCAGCGCTCCATGCTCGACGCGGTCCGCCGCGGCGACCGCGTCGTGACTGCTGGCGGCATGATCGGCACGATCGCGAAAGTGGTTAGCAACGAGGAGGTCCTGGTCGACCTCGCCGACAATGTACGGGTTCGGGTTGTGCGCTCGACCATTTCGCAGGTTCTCGCCAAGACCGAGCCGGCGAAGGAAACGAAGACCAAGGACGGCGACACGCCCGCCAATGACGACGACGCCACCGCGACACCGGCCAAGGACGAAGAGTCGAAGACGCCGGCTTGGCGGCGTATGCTGGGTTTGCGGTAAGGCCGCCCACGGCCCAACGCATTAGGTCGACGCAATGCTCTATTTCCAAGGCTGGAAACTGGCGCTGATCCTCGGCATTTGTCTGCTCGGCTTTATCTTTGCCCTGCCGAACGCCTTTGCGCCGACGACGCTCGAACACTGGCCGAGCTTCCTGCGTCACCAGGTCTCGCTGGGTCTCGATTTGCGCGGCGGCTCGCATCTGCTGCTCGAGGTCGACATGAACGTCGTCGAGCAGGAGCGGCTCAATAGCCTCGTCGACGAAGTGCGCACGCAGCTCGTCGCGGCGAAGGTGGGCTACAGCGATCTCGCGTCAACCGCGAACCATGTCAGCTTCACGGTGCGCGATACCGGCCGCATGAAGGACGTACGCGACATCGTCACCAAGATCGATCCCGAAATGGACCTGCAGGTGAGCGCCGGCGGAACGGTGACGCTGACGCCCAATCAGGCGGCGCTGATCCAGCGGCGCAATTCGGCGGTCGATCAATCGATCGAGATCGTGCGTCGCCGTATCGACGAGACCGGCACGAAAGAGCCGACGATCCAACGCGAAGGCAACGACCGCATCCTCGTGCAATTGCCCGGCGTCGAGAATCCCGAGCATGTG
This sequence comes from uncultured Alphaproteobacteria bacterium, assembly GCA_963731145.1. Lineage (GTDB taxonomy): Bacteria > Pseudomonadota > Alphaproteobacteria > ATCC43930 > CGMCC-115725 > CAIKMD01. The sequence goes on from CAVSUX010000004.1 coordinate 79,571, forward strand.
AAGGAGATTCTCGGCAAGACGGCAAAGATGACGTTCCAGCTCGTCGATCCGAACGCGTCGCCGCAGGATGCGCGCGGCGGCAAGCTGCCGCCAGGCGATGTGTTGCTGCCGAGCTCGGACACGGCCAACGGCCAGCCGACGCAGTATTACGTCGTGCGGCGCCGCGTGATGGTGAGCGGCGACACGCTGACCGATGCGCAAGCGACCTTTGGTCAGAACAGCGCGGCGGTCGTCAGCTTCAAATTCAATTCGACGGGCGCGCGCCGCTTCGCCGACGCGACGAAGGAGAATGTCGGCAAGCCTTTCGCCATCGTGCTCGACAACAAGGTGATCAGCGCGCCGGTGATCCGCGAGCCGATCCTCGGCGGTTCAGGCCAGATCGAGGGCAATTTCACCGTGCAGACGGCGAACGACCTGGCTTTGTTACTGCGCGCCGGTGCCTTGCCGGCGCCGCTCACCGTGCTCGAGGAACGCACCGTCGGCCCTGATCTCGGCGCGGATTCGATCCATGCCGGCGCGTTGGCCAGCGTCGTCGGCGTGATTCTGGTCGTGGTCTTCATGGTCGTATTTTATGGGCTCTTTGGCCTCTTCGCCGATATTGCGCTGTTCTTCAACCTCTGCATCATGCTGGGAGCGCTGACCTTGCTTGGCGCGACGCTGACCTTGCCCGGCATTGCCGGTATCGCCCTCACCATGGGCATGGCGGTCGATGCCAACGTGCTGATCTATGAGCGCATCCGCGAAGAGGTGAGGGGCGGACGCTCGCTCATTTCCTCGCTGCAGGCTGGATTCGAGCGTGCCTTCGGCACCATTCTCGACAGCCATGTCACGACGTTGGTCGCCGGCGCATTGATGTTTTGGCTCGGCTCGGGTCCGGTGAAAGGCTTCGCGGTGACGCTGAGCCTCGGCGTGCTGACCTCGCTCTTCTCCGCCATCCTGGTGACGCGGTTGCTCGTCGTGACCTGGCTGCGGCGTACGAAACCCAAAGTGATTCCGATCTGATCGCCGATGCGCCCGCTCATCATCATCCACCGGATTCCGAATATCAACTTCATGGGGTTGCGACAGCTCGGCTTCGTGCTGTCGGGCCTGATGACAATCGCGTCGATCGTGCTGTTCTTCACCCAGGGGCTCAATTACGGCATCGATTTCAGCGGCGGCACGCTAATCGAGGTGCGCAGCGGCTCGGGCCCGGCGGATCTCGCCTCGATGCGGTCGGCACTCGACAGTCTCGGCCTCGGCGAAGCGTCGCTGCAGAATTTCGGCAGCGCCGAAGATGTGTTGATCCGTCTGCAGCGTCAGCCGGGCGGTGACAAGGAACAGGAAGTCGCTGTCCAGAAGGTGAAGGACAAACTCGGCACCGCGTTCGACTATCGCCGCACCGAAGTGGTCGGACCGACCGTCGGCGCCGAGCTCATCAAGGCCGGCGTCGAAGCGACGATCCTCGCGCTCTTCGCGATCGCGGTTTATGTCTGGTTCCGCTTCGAATGGCCATTCGGCGTCGGGGCGATGCTGTCGACACTACACGACACGATCACCACGATCGGGCTGTTCTCGCTGCTGCAAATCGAGTTCAATCTAACGACCTTGGCGGCTATCCTCACCATCGCCGGCTATTCGATCAATGATACGGTCGTCATCTACGACCGCGTGCGCGAGACCATGCGCCGCTACAAGAGCATGGAGTTCGCCGAGCTCATCAACAAGAGCCTCAACGAGACCTTGTCGCGCACCATCCTGACCGTCAGCACCACCACGCTGGCGGTGCTTTCGTTGCTGCTGTTCGGCGGCGAGGTGCTGCGCGGTTTCTCGATCGCGATGCTCTGGGGTATCGTCGTCGGCACTTATTCGTCGCTCTTCATCGCCGCTCCCGTGCTCTATTACATCCGTCCCAAGCGTTCCGCGGCGCGGCCCGACGATGCCGGTGAAGCCGCCGTGCGCGGAAAGTCGTAAGCTTGGACGTTACGCCGCTCGTCGCAAAAGATCGGCAGGTCATCGAGAGTTATGGTGCGAGCGGCTTCCGTGTCAGCAGCCATTCCTATGATGGCGCCATCCTCGTTTTGCCGCAGGCGACGCAATCCTTATCCGTCACCGCTCTCGCCGATATTTCGCCGGCGATTCTCGCGCCCGTCATCACTGCCGGCATTCAGATATTGCTGCTCGGTTGCGGCCGACACATGTCGCCGGTGCCTCCGGCGCTGCGTCAGGAATTGCGCGCCCATGGAGTGGTCATCGATGCCATGGATACGGGTGCGGCCTGCCGCACCTACAATGTGCTCCTCGCCGAGGACCGGCGGGTCGCTGCGGCCTTGTTGCCAGCCCGGTAACCGGGAACCAAGCGGGCGAACGCCCATTATGTCTCAAATGATCGCGCGTTTTGCGCAGGCGAGGCTACGATGAGCCCAGCAACGCCAGCCGGTACCGATCCCAAATTCAACGGACGCGACGTCCTCGTGATCGAGGACGAGGCGATGATCGCCTCGGTCATCCAGGAGATGCTGCTCGATCTCGGCTGCCGCCAGGTTTGGATCGCCGGTTCGTCCAAGGATGCGCGGGCGGTGCTCGCGCAGCATCGCCCGCATGTCGCGATTCTCGACGTCAATCTCGGCGGCGATTCGGGCTTCCAGCTCGCGCAGACGCTGATCGATGCGAAGATCCCGTTCGTCTTCGCGACCGGCTATGGTCGGCACGGCTTGCCCGAGCAATGGGCCACGCGCCCGATCATGCAAAAGCCGTTTAAGCTCGAGACGCTGCAGGCGGTGCTCGGCGCTCTCTTTTAGGAGAGCGTGCTCTTGCTACGACGACTTTCGATGTTGTCAAAAATGGAAAACGGGGCCACACGGCCCCGTTTTGTCGTCGTCGGATCGTTGGACGGCTTAGTAGAAATGCACGCCGGCCATGCAGTAGAGCATAGGGATCGAGAGCATCGTGTTGACGCGCGAGGCGAGACCCGCAGTGCGCGCGGCAACCTTGATCTCGTCGGGCGTTGCCGGCGTGATGCCGAGGTTCTTCTTCTGGTTCGGCCAAATGATGAACCAAACGTTGAACCACATGATCGTGCCCAGCCACATGCCGATACCGATCGCGGCGTTGTGCGTGCTGTGGTCGCCGATGCCGAGCTTGATCGCAGAGAGCAGATAGCCGTTCATCCAGGCGAGGATGAGGCCGAAGATGATCGTGAACATCGCGCCCCAGCGGAACCAGAAGAGCGCTTCCGGGAGAATGTATTTGGCGACGCCGGGACGAAGCTCGGTCGGGATCTTCGGCATCGTCGGCGTTTGCGTGAAGTTGAAGTACCAGAGATGGCCGATCCACATCACGCCGCTGGCAATGTGGCACCAGCGAAAGAAGAAATTCCACCAATCGAAGGCGACGAATTCTTGCATGGCGCGTCCCCTCCGCTTAAGCGATCGCGTGGATCAGCAGAACGACAACAACCGTGAGCACGAGGCCCAGGACGATCGTCTGCCCGAGAGAATCCAGCGGGTTTTTCATGAACGTTTCCCCTTTATTGTCAATGTACCGTCCGGCGCTGCGCGACTCGGTCGAGCCACACAGCGCCGGCAATTTTAGCGTACTTTACCAAGATTAGCTGCGACAAAATCCCAATTGACCAGATGGCTCAGGAAGGTCTCGACGAAGTCCGGGCGCCGATTCTGGTAGTCCAGGTAGTACGCATGCTCCCAGACGTCGCAGGTCAGGAGCGCCGTTTGCCCTAATGACAAGGGGTTAACGGCATTCGGCGTCTTGGTGACCTTCAGCGTCCCGGCATCGGCAACCAGCCACCCCCAGCCGCTGCCGAACTGGCCGACGCAGGCGGCCTTGAATTCCTCTTTGAACTTGTCGTAGCTGCCGAAGGACGTCGTGATCGCGGCAGCGACATCGCCCGCGGGCTGCCCACCGCCATTTGGTTTCATGCAGTTCCAGAAGAACGTATGGTTCCAAACTTGCGCGGCATTGTTGAAGATGCCGGCCTTGGAATCGTCCTTTGCCGCTGCCTTGATCAGATCCTCCAAGGATTGCGACGCCATCGGCGAGTCCTTGACGAGGTTGTTGAGGTTGGTCACGTAAGCGGCATGATGCTTATCGTGATGGAACTCGAAGAGTCCTCGCCGAAGTGTGCGGCTCCAACGCGTTCTTGGGATAGGGAAGCGGGGCTAATTCGAATGCCATCTTACTTACTCTCTTTCCACCAAGTTGTTACCAAAATGAAGACGGCACCCAATTCGGTGCCGCGCGTCGGAAGATAGCGGCGCCGAGACGGAGCGGCAATTTGAGGCGGGATGCCATGAGCGTGGGCACGCTGATTCCATGTTCGCAGTGCGGCGCGAGCCTTGTTTGCGATCCTGTGGGCGATTGCTGGTGCAAGTCGCCGCCCTATCTGCCGATGCCGGCGGAAGGCGGGATCTGCCTTTGCCCGGACTGTCTGACGCGGAAGCGGGAGGCCGCCGCGCGCCCGAACGCGGATACTCCCCCAGCTTCATGAGCGATCCTTCGCTCGCGGCCGGGTTGCGACATCACGATCGCGACCGCTATCAGACGGCCTTGTTCGCGCCGGCGGAGCGCCGTGATGCCCTGTTCGCGCTCTATGCCTTCAATTACGAAATCGCAAGAATCCGCGAATCCGTGCGCGAGCCGATGCTCGGGCTGATCCGCTTGCAATGGTGGCGCGACGCGCTCGACGAGATCTATTCCGGCACGCCACTGCGCCGGCATGAGGTCGTGACGCCGCTCGCTCACGCAATCGCCGCGCATAACCTCTCCAAAGCGCATTTTGCCGCGCTGCTCGATGCCCGTGCGCAGGATATGGAAGAGCTACCGCCGGGCTCCTTGTCGGCCCTGGAAAGCTATGCGGCAGCTACGTCCGGCAGCCTGATCCTGCTTGCGCTGGAAGTGCTTGGTGTTCGCGCGACGAAGGCGGCGGACGCCGGTCGCGCTGCCGGTATCGCCTACGCGCTCGCCGGCCTGCTGGTTGTCGCACCGTTTCATGCGCAGCAGCGGCGCGTCTATCTACCCGCGGCGCTGACGGCGCAGCACGGCGTCGATCTCGAGCGCAGCCTCTTCGCGCTGAAATCATCGCCAGGACTTGCTGCCGTTGCGCGCGAAATCGCCTCTTGTGCCCGTCGGCATCTCGAGGCTGCGCGACAACAGCGCGGCGCTGTTCCGCGCGCGGCGATGCCAGCCTTGTTACACGCGGTGCTTGCCGAGCGTCGCTTGCGACGGCTCGAAGCCGTCGATCATAATTTGTTCGATCCGAAGCTCGCGGTTGAAGATACGCTGCAAAGCCTGCGGCTCGCCTGGGCTGCGCTGCGCGGTATCTCTGCGCTGCGCGGTGTCTATTGAGTAGGTGCGATCGCGAAGCTCGCCGGTGCTGCGCCGTCGCGATGGCATTTTATCATCGTGCCATAACCGGTTTCGAGATGGCTGCAGTAGCGGGTGAGATCGAACAGGGCCGAGCGTTCGCGCGCCGCGACGAGCTTTCCGCGCAACGCCGCGAGCCGATCGGGCTCACGGGCGAGGGAAAGGGCGAGTGTCTCGTAATCGGCGAGCGAGCGGACAGCCAATTCCGGTAGTCCCGCCGCGTTAAGCGCGCTTGTTGCGACCCGTGCCGCCATGCTGTTGCCGGTGCAGGTGACGAGCGGCACACCGGCCCAAAGCGCCTCGGTCGCGGTGTTGTGCGCGTTGTAGGGCATCGTATCGAGGAAGAGATCGGCGGCGGCGAGCCGGGCGAGATGCAAATGCCGCTCGAGGGGCGGCGCGAAGACCAGTCGCTGAGGATTGACGCCACACGCTACAGCCTCGCGGCGCAAATTCACCTGCGTCTCTTCGCTTGCATAAAGCCACAGCACGCTCTGTTCGATTTGCGCGAGCAGCCGCATCCAGATTCGGAAGACCGTCGGCGTGATCTTCTGGCTCGCATTTAAATTGCAAAAGACGAAGCCTTCTTCGGGAAGCCCGCAGGCGCGGCGGTCCGGCTGCTCGGTCGGAATCGGCGTCTGTGCGCTTGGCAGATAGCAACCCGGGAAGTCTCACGATCCGCTCGCTGAAATGTTCCGCGAGCGTTTCAGGGATCGCGATGCGGTCGCCGATGATGTAGTCGATGAAATCCGAGCCTTCCGTGCCGGGGTGGCCGAAGTAATTCACCTGCAGCGGCGCGGCGCGATGGGCGAAAATTCCGAGCCGCGCATTTTCGATATGGCCCATGAGATCGACGGCGATGTCGATCTCCTGCTCGCGTAAGAGTGAGGCGATCGTGCGGTCCGACAAATTTGTGGCGTCGATGAAATGATCGAATGTCGCGATCAGCCGCTGCCGGATGGCGCTGTCGGGTGCCGGTGTCAGCGATATGCCCCAGAGTTCGAAGCGGTCGCGATCATGGCGCTCGAAAAGATCCGCCAAGGTGTGGCCGGTGACATGGTTGCGGAAGTCGCCCGAAAGATAGGCAAGGCGGATGCGCGGCCGTGCCGGACGAGCGGGGATCGGTGTTGCCGCGGCCGCGAGAGGGGCGAAGGCTTTGGCTACGTTGCGGGCGGCTTGCGCCTGAAGCCCGGGATCATCGCTGAAGGCGATGACCGTCAACGGCCCGATCGCCGCTCCGTTGCGAATATGCGCGATTAAAACGCCGGTGCGCTGTTCCCAATCGCGCCAATCGCAGAGGATGGCGGCGAGGCCGAAGGCAGCGCCAGCCGCCTCGGCATGTGCTGGCTGCAACGCCAACGCGGCTTTGTGGCAGGCCAAGGCATCCGTGAAACGCTTGAGGCTCGTCAGCGCCACGCCGCGATTATAATGCGCCTCGGCATCTTTCGGATCGCGAGCAATCGCGCGATCGAAGCTGGCAAGCGCCTCGTCGGACCGGCCGAGTGTTTGCAAGACGATGCCGCGATTGTTGTGCGCGCCGGCAAAGGACGAGTCGGTGGCAATCGCGCGGTTGTAAGCCGCCAGAGCATCGGCGAAGCGGTTCAGCGCGCGCAGCGTGTTGCCGCGATTGTTGGCGATGATCGCATCGTCGGGTGCGCGGCTAAAGGCAGCGTCGTAGCAGCTCAGCGCCTCCTCGAAGCGGCCGAGCGCGAAGAGGACGCAGCCGCGGTTGTAGAGAGCTTCCGTCGGGTCGGGCATGAGCGCCGCCACCGCCGCGAAACTCTCGGCGGCATCGGCCAAGCGTCCGAGCGCGTTTTGTGCCATGCCGCGCAAATTTTGCACCTCCGCGATGCGCGGATTGATTGCTGTGACGCGGGCGCCGTAAGTCTCGGCGGTGGTGAAATCGCCGCGATCATAGGCGAGGGTCGCCAGCGCATATAAAGCGCGCTGATGATTTGGATCAGCGGCGATGATCTCGCGGCACAGCTTTTCGGCGCCGGCAAGGTCGCCGTGGCGATGAGCGTCGGCCGCTTGCTCGAACAAGCTATCGAGCGCGGATGCTGTCATGTATTCGCTACTCCGCCGCTTCTTCGGTCGGCGCCAGCCACTCGCCAAGCTCGTCGAGAGCGCGTTTTGCCAACAGCGGCTTCTTCTCGCCGCGATTGCCGCGCGTGATCGCGCCGGCGGGTAGCGGCGGAAAGAGGCCGAAATTTACATTCATCGGCTGGAAGCTCGTGCTGTCGGCGCCGCCGGTGATATGCGCCAAGAGCGCGCCAAGCGCGGTCGTTGGCGGCGGCGGGACGAGTATCTCGCCCTGTTGCTCGGCCACGGCGAAGCGGCCGGCGAGCAAGCCGATCGCTGCGCTTTCGACATAGCCCTCGACGCCGGTGATCTGCCCGGCGAAGCGGATATCCGGCCGCGATTTGAGGCGCAGGCCTCGGTCGATTAGCTTGGGGCTGTTGATGAAGGTATTGCGATGAAGGCCGCCGAGTCGTGCGAACTCGGCCTGCTCCAGGCCAGGGATCGTGCGGAACACGCGTACCTGCTCGGCGTGACGCAATTTGGTTTGGAAGCCGACGATGTTGTAAAGCGTGCCGAGCGTATTGTCCTGGCGGAGCTGCACCACCGCCCAGGCACGCCGGCCGGTGGCGGGATTGGTCAAACCGACCGGCTTCATTGGTCCCCAGCGCAGCGTGTCGGGGCCGCGCGCCGCCATCACTTCGATCGGCAGGCAGCCGTTGAAATAGGGCGTGTTCGCTTCCCATTCATGGAACACGACCGCGTCGGCCGCGAGAAGCGTCGTGACGAATTGCTCGTACTGTGCCTTGTCGAGCGCGCAATTGATGTAATCGGCGCCCTCGCCTTTGTCATAGCGCGATTGCCGCCAGGTCCTGGTCGGATCGATGCTTTCGGCATAGACGATCGGCGCGATCGCATCGAAGAAGGCGAGGGATTGCTCGCCGGTCTCGGCGGCGATCGCTGCTGCGAGCGCGGGCGCGGTGAGCGGGCCGGTTGCGATGATCGTGCTGCCCCAATCGGCAGACGGCAGCGTATCGATTGCCTCGCGTTTTATCTCGATCAGCGGTTCCGCCTCGACAGCGGCCTGGATGCGACCGGAGAAGGCATCGCGGTCGACGGCGAGGGCGCCGCCGGCCGGCAAACGGCTTGCATCGGCGGCGCGCATGATCAGCGAGCTGCAGCGCCGCATCTCCTCGTGAAGTAGCCCCACGGCGTTGTTCTCGGCATCGTCGGAGCGCAGCGAATTCGAGCAGACCAGCTCGGCGAGCCGGCCAGTGCGATGCGCATCGGTGCCGCGCAGCGGCCGCATCTCATGCAGCACGACGCGTGCGCCGAGGCGCGCCGCCTGCCACGCCGCCTCGCTGCCGGCGAGCCCGCCGCCGATGACATGGATCGCGGTGCGATTTTGACTCTTTCCGCTCATAGCGATCTTATAGCCAATCTCGCGCCGGAGGGGAGGGTGACAGCCGCGCGCACCGGGCGGCGCTCGCCGAAAGCCTTGAGCTAGGCGGCGTCCACGCTCGCCCCGTGGCGTTCAGGCGCGCTTGAGCTTTCGGGTCTCGGCGCTGCGCGCGAGATAGGGACGGAGATAGTCGCCGGTGTAGCTCCCCTTGGTGGCCGCGATCTTTTCAGGCGTGCCGCTGGCAACGATGCGGCCGCCGGCATTGCCGCCTTCGGGTCCGAGATCGATGATGTAATCGGCCGTCTTGATGACCTCGAGATTGTGTTCGATTACGAGCACCGTGTTGCCCTGATCGACCAGCGCATGCAGCACGTCGAGCAGCTTCTTCACGTCCTCGAAATGGAGACCGGTCGTCGGCTCGTCGAGGATATAGAGCGTCCGGCCGGTCGCACGCCGCGACAGCTCTTTCGCCAGCTTCACGCGCTGCGCCTCGCCGCCGGAGAGCGTTGTCGCTGCCTGGCCGACATGGATGTATCCCAGGCCGACGCGCTCCAAGGTCACGAGCTTCTCGCGGATCGCCGGCACGGCGCGGAAGAATTCGGCGCCTTCCTCGACCGTCATGTCGAGGACATCGGCGATGCTCTTGCCCTTGAACATTACCTCGAGCGTCTCGCGGTTGTAGCGCTTGCCGTTGCAGACATCGCATTGCACGAAGACGTCGGGCAGGAAGTGCATCTCGATTTGCAGCACGCCGTCGCCTTCGCAAGCCTCGCAGCGGCCACCTTTCACGTTGAACGAGAAGCGGCCCGGGCCGTAGCCGCGCGCTTTCGCCTCGGGCAGGCCGGCGAACCAGTCGCGCATCGGCGTGAAGGCACCGGTATAGGTCGCGGGGTTGGAGCGCGGTGTGCGGCCGATTGCCGATTGATCGATATCGACGATCTTGTCGAGATGCTCGGTGCCCTCGATGCGATCGTGCGGTCCCGGATGCTCATGCGCGCCGTTGAGCTTGCGCGCGAGCGCCTTATAGAGCGTATCGATCACCAGCGACGACTTGCCGCCGCCGGATACACCGGTCACGCAAGTGAAGGTGCCGAGCGGGAAATCGGCGGTGATGTTCTTCAGGTTGTTGGCGCGTGCGCCGACGATCTTGAGCCGCTGGCCGAGATGGCCGGGGCGGCGTTGCGCCGGCACGTCGATGCGGCGCCGGCCGGTCAGGTAATCGGCGGTGATGCTCTCGGGAACCTTCAACACCTCGGCCGGTGTACCGGCGGCGATCACCTTGCCGCCGTGAACGCCGGCTTGCGGGCCGATATCGATGAGGTAGTCCGCGGCGCGGATCGCCTCTTCGTCATGCTCGACGACGATTACGGTGTTGCCAAGATCGCGCAGGCGCTTGAGCGTCGCGAGCAGCCGGTCGTTGTCGCGCTGATGGAGGCCGATCGACGGCTCGTCGAGCACATAGAGCACGCCGGTAAGGCCGGAGCCGATCTGCGAGGCAAGGCGGATGCGTTGGCTCTCGCCGCCGGAGAGCGTGCCCGCGGCGCGCGCCAGGGTCAGGTATTCGAGGCCGACGTTGCGCAGGAAGCCGAGGCGCGCGTTGATCTCTTTGAGGATGCGCTGCGCGATGTCGCGCTGCTTCGCGGTCAACGTCTTGGGCAGCGCGCCGAACCATTCGCAAGCGTCGAGGATCGAGAAGTCGCAGACCTGGCTGATATCGAGCTTGTTGATCTTGACCGCGAGCGCCTCGGGCTTGAGGCGGCGGCCATGGCAGGTCTCGCATTCGGTCGTGTTCTGGTAGCGGCCGAGCTCTTCCTTCAGCCAGGCGCTGTCGGTCTCCTTGAAGCGCCGCTCCATATTGGGGATCACGCCCTCGAACGGCCGCGACGTCGTGTAGGCCTTAGTGCCGTCGTCGTAGCGCATCGTGATCGTGGTCTCGCCCGAGCCGAAGAGGACCGTGTTGCGGATTTTCTCCGAGAGATCCTTCCACGGTGTGTTGGTCGACGCCTTGAAGTGGCGCGCGATGCTGTCGAGGGTCTGCGCGTAATATTGCGAGCTCGATCCGGCCCAAGGTGCGATTACGCCTTCGCGCAAGGACTTGCTCTCGTTGGCGACGACCAGCTCGGGATCGAAGAACAGCTTGGTGCCGAGCCCGTCGCAGACCGGGCAGGCGCCATGCGGGTTGTTGAACGAGAACAGCCGCGGCTCGATCTCGGGAATGGTGAAGCCCGAGACCGGGCAGGCGAATTTCGCCGAGAAGATCGTGCTCTCGCCGCTATCGGCGTTCTCGGCGATGGCGATGCCGTCGGCGAGCTTCAGCGCGGTCTCGAGCAAATCGGCGACGCGATTGCCGAGGCCCTCGCGCACGACGATGCGGTCGACCACGACCTCGATATCGTGCTTGATCTGTTTGTCGAGCTTCGGCAATTCGTCGATCTCGTACATCTTGCCGTCGATCTTCACGCGCTGGAAGCCGCGCTTCTGCAGATCGACGAGTTCTTTGCGGTATTCGCCTTTGCGGCCGCGCACGATCGGGGCCAGCAGCAACAGCCGCGTGCCTACCTTCATCGACATGACGCGGTCGACCATCTGCGAGACGGTCTGGCTCTCGATCGGCAGGCCGGTCGTCGGCGAGTAGGGAATGCCGATACGCGCATAGAGCAGCCGCAGATAATCGTAGATCTCGGTGACGGTGCCGACGGTGGAGCGCGGATTTTTCGATGTCGTCTTCTGCTCGATCGAAATCGCCGGCGAGAGGCCCTCGATCAGATCGACATCGGGCTTCTGCATCAGCTCGAGGAACTGGCGCGCATAGGCCGAGAGGCTCTCGACATAGCGGCGCTGGCCTTCGGCGTAGATCGTATCGAAAGCGAGCGAGGATTTGCCCGATCCCGAGAGCCCGGTGATGACCACCAGGCTATCGCGCGGCATATCGACGTCGATATTTTTGAGATTGTGCTCGCGGGCGCCGCGAACGCGGATGTATTGCATATGCGAGAAAATAGGGTCGCCAAACCTGCTTGGCAATGTTCTATTTCTGTTCTAAAGTGTCAAACAGCCACAACATACCCTTGGGAGCATCGGCATGGCCGGCAGCGTCAACAAAGTCATTCTCGTCGGCAATATCGGGCGCGATCCGGAGATCCGCTCGACCCAGGACGGCATGCGCATTGCCAATCTCTCGCTCGCGACCTCGGAGAATTGGCGCGACAAGGCCAGCGGCGAGCGCAAGGAAAAGACCGAATGGCATCGCGTCGCGATCTTCAACGAGCGGCTCGTCGAGGTCGTCGAGAAATACGTGAAAAAGGGCGCCAAGCTCTATATCGAGGGCCAGTTGCAGACGCGCAAATGGACCGACAAGGAAGGCCAGGAGCGCTACACGACCGAGATCGTACTGGGCCGTTTCAATGGCCAGCTCACAATGCTCGATGGCCGTAGCGGCGGCGAGGGCTTCGGCGGTGGTCCCGACGATGATGTAGCGCCGGCACCACGCGCGTCATCGGGCGGCGGCATGTCGCGCGGCGGCGGCCGCGCGCCGGCGACGCAAGACCTCGACGACGAAATTCCGTTCTAAGCCGCGGCTTCGGTCGCGGCCGGGATATCCGTAGCGCGACGCCAGACGCCGCTCTCATCGCGGGCGAAGCCATTGTCACGATAGATATTGCGGACCGGCGCGTTGCGCGCGGTCTCAATGATCCGTGCCGTAACCGGCAGGCCGTCGAGGTTTGACTCAGTGATGATGTGCTGCATGAAGCGGTGCTCGACGCCGAGACCGAGTACGCGGCAACTGAGGACAAGACCGGTGATCTCACCGCTCTCGACGATCGCGGCGCCAACGAGGCCATGGTCGCCGAACTTGTCCGAGACATGCAGCGTGAAGATTCGGGCCGATGGATTGGCGACCAGCGCTTGCAGTTCGGTCGCAGGAAACCGGCGGCCGGTGGTGTTGAATTGCGTGGTCCGCGCAAACAGCTCCTCTATACGATCGAGCTTCGCCGGGCCCGCCAGCCTCTCGACGCGGCAGGTGATCTGGAGGGAGGCGACATAGTCGCTTTCGCTCACGGCTTCGGCGCGGAATTGCTGGCGGCTGAGCTGCGCTTTCACGAGCGTCGTGCGCGAAGCGGCCTCGTCGGTGATGACGGGCAATTGGAGCCGCGGATCGGTCAGCAGCTTCCGCCGCAAGCCGAGCAGGTCTTCGCCCCAAACCTCGATCTCGGGGAGGCGCTGGCGCACGCGGTCGCGCTCGATCGGGTGATCGTCGATGAAGAGGAAACTGTCGAGCGCGAAGCCGATCTCGTCAGCGATCGAGCGGATGTTCTCGACCTTGTCTTTCCAATTGATGCGGCAGGTCGCAAAATCGTCGATGCTCAGCAGCCGTTGCCGCGGGTAGTGGTTTGGATACTTCCACAACTCGCGAACCGTTGCTTCGTCGTTCTTGCTGACGCAAGCCAAAACGATGCCACGTTTCTTGAGGCAGAGCAGCGCTTCGTGCAGACCGAAATAATGACCGATGAACGAGAACGCGCCGCTAACCGTCGGATCCCAGGCGAAAGGTTGACCGGTCTCGGCGAGGACGCCGGGCCACAGTACGCCATCGAGATCAACGATCAGGCATTTCTTGCGATCGAGGCCGAGCGTGACGGCGAGCGCATCGATATGAGCGCGCGCCATCGCGGCTTCGCGGCCGTAGGGATCGCCGCCGACCAGCTCCGCCAGCGATTTGATGTCGGGGAAGAACCCATGCACCGCTTCCTTCTCGCTCTCCGGGCGCTGCAAGAGCCAGCCGGGCGATCCGAGATGGGTGAAGCCGAAATGCCCGTCATCGATCATGCGCTCGCTGCCGATCCCCGCCATGGCTGCGGCAATGTCGACGACATGCACATCGGGCAATTGCGCCGCGAGATCGGCGAGCACCACATTGGTTGTGCGGAAGCGTGTGCGATGACCATTAAGCCCGCGCTCGGCGAGACCGAGCGGCTGCACCGTCGGCTCGGGGAGATTGTCGATCAGGATCGGCGCGGCGCTGCGGCGGCGCAGCTCCTCGAGAAGCTCGCGAGCCTGCAAGATGTAGACGGCGTGTGGCGGGCCTTGCAGTTCCGACGGATCGAGCGTCAGGTGGTGACGCGCGCGCAGCGCGCCGATTAAAATCGCATCGTGCTTGTGCTCGCTCGCCAGACGCACATCGTCGGGCGAGGTTGCAGCGATACGGAGGTCGATGCCGCGCCGTGCGGCCTCTTGGCGCAAGAAATCCGTCTCCATCTGGACATCGCAATCGCCGAAGAGCAGCAGATCGACGCGCTTTTGGATGGCGCCGAGATCGCCGATGGAACGTGCCGCGCCCGCTGACCAGTAGGCATGCGCGCCTTCCTTCAACTCGCGGCGATAGCGGTCGAGCAATTCGTCGGGATCGCGGCCATAGGTGGCGCCGAGCTTGGCCGTGGTTTCAGCAAGCTCTTCCTCGGCGCTTCTGTCGGTGATGAAACCGCGCTCGATCAAATCCGCGATGCAATTCGAGAGCGTTTCGCGATCGTATGAAACGCCGGCCGCGAGGCTTGGATAGTCGTCGGGCCAGGCGCGCGGTATCGCAAAGAAATCGACGACGAGGTTGATCTGCTGATCGATCGTGAGGCGCGCATGCGTCACGGCATGGATGAGCAGACATCGCTCGGCGCCGACGGGAAGGGAATGAAGGAAGCGAGATCGCTGCAAAATCATCGGGTGTCGCTCGGCTTCGGTGCAGACTGCGCCCGGCATCATCGGGAAAATATGGTTTCAGCATCGTTAACGCGGTTTGCCCTGGACTTTGGGGACGTGCACTATCGATCGAACGCGGCAGCGTTGGTGCGGCAAAAGTTGCCCTATAACCCGCTGTGCCAATTTCCAGCTCCGAAAACGGGCAGGTTCCTGCGCCAGTTCTTGGCACGCGGCTTGCTGCCTCGCCTTCGCCCGATATCGCAGCCGCAGCAAGAGGTACCCATCATGAATCAGTCGATCAGCGCAAGTGTCAGGCTCGGCGATCCGGCGCCGTGGTTCAGTGCGCCGACCATCGCCGGCGGCAGCGCGGACCTGCATGTGAGCGGCGGCCGGTGGGTCGCGATTTCTTTCCTGGGCGATCTCGCATCGGCGCGTGCCGAAGCCGAATGCCGGTCGCTCATCGGTTGCATCGAAGGCATGACCGAGGACCATCTGGTGGCTTACGCGGTGCTGACCGTTCCGCCCGCCGACCCGGTTGCTGTCATCGGGTCCGCGCCGGCAACGCTGCGGTATGTCGCCGATTACGATGGCGCGGTCACGCGGCTCTATGGGGCGATGGAAACGCCGCGCAGCGTGTTGCTCGATCCGATGCTGCGTGTCGTTGCGATTATCCCCTGGGATCATCCGGCCGGTCATGCCGCGATTCTTCAACAGATGGTCAAAAGCTTGCCGAGCATCGATGACTCGGCCGGCGTGTCGACGATGGCGCCGGCGCTGATCGTGCCGCGCGTTTTCGATTTCGATCTGTGCGATTTTCTCGTGCGGCTCTACGACAAGATGGGCGGCGACGATTCCGGCTTCCTCCTGGACGTCGAGGGCAAGACACGAACGATCGTCAATTACCGACTGAAGCGTCGGCGCGATCTGCCGATCGTCGTGCCCGAGT
Source organism: uncultured Alphaproteobacteria bacterium (assembly GCA_963731145.1). Taxonomy (GTDB): domain Bacteria; phylum Pseudomonadota; class Alphaproteobacteria; order ATCC43930; family CGMCC-115725; genus CAIKMD01. Next base: position 94,987 of record CAVSUX010000004.1, read on the forward strand.
TGCGTGACCGTATCCGCGACCAGCTTGTGCGGCGCTTGCTGCCCGCCGTCGAGCGCTATTTCCAGTTCGCGCCGACGCGCATGGATCGCTATATGGTCTCTTGTTACGACGCAACGGAAGGCGGCCACTTCTTCCGCCATCGCGACAACGTCAATGTCGGCGCCCAGCATCGTCGCTTCGCGGTGTCGATCAATCTTAACCGCGACTACGACGGTTGCGATCTCCTGTTCCCGGAATTCGGCCGGCGGACCTACCGGGCCCCGGTTGGTGGCGCCGTCGTCTTCTCCTGTGGCGCGCTCCATGAGGTGACACCGATTGCGCGCGGCCGCCGCTACGCGTTCTTGCCGTTCCTTTACGGCGAGGCCGATGCGGCTCTGCGCGCCGCGAATAACGCGCGGCTTGATGAAAGCTCGGCGCAGTATCAGGTGGGGGACGATTTGCTCTACCCGCCGGCCGCCACGTCTTCCGACGTGCGCGCGGCCTAGCATTCGGTTTCCCGCCCGGGCTGGATAGCCCGTCTGCGCTCGCATTTCCACAAATCGAGGCGCCATGGTTGCGCGCGCCTCCGCTTTGTGAAATTAATGATAGATCGCCCGAATAGAGAAGGGCCGCTTTCCCGAGGGAGGGAACGATGTCGAAACGCAAAGACGCGACCGGAGTCGGTCGCCGTGGATTTCTTCAAAGGCGCAGCTCTTGCCGGTGCCGCGACGACGGTCGTCGTGCCGCTCGGCGCGATTGCCCAAGCCAACTGCCACCCAAACGGCTGAAGGCGCCGCAAGGCGTATCGGCGATCCAGAAGGCCGCCGAGACCGGCAAGCCGGTTCAGGTTGCCGATCTGCCGAAGGGCGCCGAATTCTCATTTCGGCGACCAGCGGCTCCGACTTCATGGTCGATGCCTATAAGTCGCTGGGCATCGAATACATCGCCTCGATGCCGGGCTCGAGCTTCCGCGGCTTGCAGGAATCCTTCATCAACTACGGCAAGAACACCGCGCCGGAATGGCTGACCACGCTGCATGAGGAAATCTCGGTGGCGATGGCGCATGGCTATGCCAAGGTCGAAGGCAAGCCGATGCTCAATCTGGTGCACGCCACGGTCGGCCTGCAGCATGCGTCGATGGCGGTCTACAACGCCTATTCCGACCGCGTGCCGATCTGCCTCATCACCGCGAACATCGCCGACGCGACGTTGCGGCGTCCGGGCGTCGAAGTCGATCACACGGTGCAGGACGGTGCTGTCATCGTCCGCGACTACACGAAGTGGGATGATTCTCCCGGCGGGCTGCAGCATTTCGCGGAATTCGACGGTACGCAGCTATCAGATCACGATGACGCCGCCGCTGGGGCCGACCCTTATCGTCGCCGACAGCGCGCTGCAGGAAGACCCGATTCCGGAAGATGCGAAGCTGTCGATTCCGAAGCTGCCGCGCTTCGCGCCGGCGGTGGGCGATTCCGGCGCTGTCGCCGAGCTCGCAAAGATGCTCGTCGAGGCCGAGAACCCGGTGATCATGGCTGATCGCGGCGTGCCCGGACCGAACGGCGTGCTCAACAATCTCGTCCAGCTCGCCGAAATGCTGCAATGCCCGATCGTCGATATCGGCGCGCGCATGAACTTCCCGACGCAGCATGGGCTCAATCAGAGCGATCGCCGCGGCGCGCTTCTGAGCCAGGCCGATCTCGTCGTCGGTCTCGACATGACCGATTTCTGGGGCGTGACGCACGCCTATCGCGATCAGTTCCATCGCACGTCGCGGCCGATAGTGAAGCCGGGCGCCAAGATCCGTGCAGTGACCGCGGCGGATCAATTCATCCGCTCGAATTATCAGAACTTCCAGCGCTTCACGGATGTCAGCTTCGAGATCAGCGGTGACAGCGCGGCGACGATGCCGTTCCTGCTGGAAGCCGTGAAGAAGGCGCTGCCGAACGACAAGAAGGCGGCCTTCGAGGCACGCGGCAAGAAGCTCGCGCGAAGCGCGGCAGGCCTCCTACAAGGCGGCGAAGAACGAAGCCGGCCTCGGGCTGGGACATCAGCGCCGATCAGCACGGCGCGTCTCTCCATGGAGCTATGGAACGTCATCAAGGACGAGGATTACTCGCTCGTCAGCGCGACGCAGCCGGGCGGCTACTGGTCGCACAGCTCTGGAAGATGGACAAGTACTACCACTCCCTCGGCGATTTCGGCGCTTTCGGCGTCGGCTATGACGGCGGCGGTGCGGTCGGCTCGGCGCTGGGCAATCGCAAGTACGGCCGGCTCTCGGTCTCGATCATGGGCGATGGCGATCTAATGGTGTCGCCGAGCGCGCTCTGGACCGCGGCGAAGCACAAGATTCCGATCATGATGGTGGTGCACAACAACCGCTTCTACTTCCAAGAAGTGATGCATCTCCAGGCGATGGCGGATCGCCATATGCGCGATCCGAAGACCGCGCATATCGGTACGGAGATCGCCAATCCGAATATCGACTTCGCCAAGATGGCGGGCAGCTTCGGCGTCGAGGGCTTCACGGTCACCGATCCGGCGAAGCTCGGCGGCGTGCTGCAGCAGGCGGTCGCCATCGCCAAGCGCGGTGAGCCGGTATTGGTGGACGTGGTTTCACAAGGACGTTGAGGGGGCTCATATGCGGGGTAGTATCGTTGCCGCGGCGGCGGCATTGTTGACGCTCGTCGCCGTCGCGCCAGCGCGGGACGTGTTGGCGCAGAATGGGAACGGCGGGCAGCAGGCGGCGCCGACAGGCGATGCAAAAGCGGGCCAACAGCTTTTCACGTCGATCGGTTGCTGGGAATGTCACGGCTCGCAAGCGCAAGGCGGGGCAATCACCGGGCCGCGGCTCGCGCATACCGCGCTGCCCTTGGCCGCGTTGTGCAGCAGTTGCGCGTGCCGCAGAACGCGATGCCGCCCTATGAGGCATCGGTGGTGTCGGATACCGACGTAGCGAATATCTACGCATGGCTCGAAATCGGTTGCCGGCACCACAGACGGCGGCGAATATTCCGCTGCTCAATCAGTAATCGGGCGAGGCGAAAATCATGCGCCGTGGGCGGCGAAGGCTGTCCGCGGCGAATTATTTTTGCGGGTTTTGCGCTGCGGAAACGGGGGCCGGGAAGCGTGCCTTCCGGGGCCGCCTCGAAGCCGCCGCCAGCTGCCTTAAAGTATCGATATAAACAATTGATATTAGAATAATATTAATTCGCGTTCTGGGATTTTGTCGGGACGCGACTAGCAGTCCCGGCCCACATTGCTGAACGGCGCAAAATCCGCTAAGGTTTTCTGACAATTTTCGCCGCTGGCCGATTCGTCGCGTTTCCCGCCTTTCTCAGCGCCAGTTTTCCGGACCGCAATTTTGGCTGACACACCTGCGCCCGCCGCCGCTCGACATTACGCCCGTTGCTATCGAAGAGGAGATGAAACGCTCCTACCTCGATTACGCGATGAGCGTGATCGTGTCGCGTGCGCTGCCCGATGTGCGCGACGGGTTGAAGCCTGTCCACCGCCGCATCCTCTTCGCGATGAAGCAGGCGGGCTACGACTGGAATCGCGGCTACCGCAAATCCGCGACCAGCGTCGGCGAGGTGATGGGCAACTTCCACCCCATGGCGACGCGCCGATCTACGAAGCGCTGGTGCGCATGGCGCAGGATTTCGCCATGCGCCTGACGCTGATCGACGGCCAGGGCAATTTCGGCTCGATGGACGGCGATCCGCCCGCAGCAATGCGCTACACGGAATTGCGCCTGTCACGCGCCGCCGATGCACTGCTCGAAGACATCGACAAGGAGACCGTCGAGTTCCAGCCGAATTTCGACGGCAGCCGCCAGGAGCCGAAAGTCGCTGCCGGCGCGCTATCCGAACCTCCTCGTCAATGGCGGCTCCGGCATCGCCGTCGGCATGGCGACCAACATCCCGACGCATAATCTCGGCGAAGTGGTCGATGCCTGCATCGCCTACATCGATAATCGCGAGATCACCATCGAAGAGCTGATGGAGATCGTGCCGGGGCCGGATTTTCCGACCGGCGGCATCATCCTCGGTCGCGCCGGCATCCACGCGGCTTACGCGCTCGGCCGCGGCTCGATCATCATGCGCGGGCAGACCGCGATCGAGGAGATCCGCAAGGATCGCGAAGCGATCATCGTCACCGAGATCCCGTTCCAGGTGAACAAGGCGCGCATGATCGAGCGCATCGCCGAGTTGGTGCAGGAAAAGACCATCGAGGGCATCGCCGATCTGCGCGACGAAAGCGATCGCCACGGCGTGCGCGTGGTCGTCGAGCTGAAGCGCGACGCGATGGCCGATGTCGTGCTGAACCAGCTCTATCGGTACACGCCGCTGCAGACCAGCTTCGGCGTCAACATGCTGGCGCTCGATGGCGGCCGGCCGCTGTTGATGAGCCTGCGCGACATCATCGTCGCCTTTGTCGATTTCCGCGAGCAGGTGGTCACACGGCGCACGATCTATCTTCTGCGCATGGCGCGCGAGCGCGCGCACACGTTGCTGGGCCTCGCCGTCGCGGTCGCCAATATCGACGCGATGATCGAGCTCATCCGTAAGTCGCCCGATCCGGCGACGGCCCGTGCCGAGATGATGGCGCGCACCTGGCCGGCGGACGAAGTGCTGGCGCTGATCGCGCTGATCGAGGAAGCGGGCAGGGGCGGTGCCGGTCCCGACGGCACCTATCGCCTCAGCGAAGACCAGGCGCGGGCGATTCTCGACCTTCGCCTGCAGCGCTTGACCGCCCTCGAGCGCGGCAAGATTGCGGAAGAGCTCGACGGCATCGTCACCGAGATCAAAGGCTATCTCGAGATCCTCGGCTCGCGGCAGCGGCTGATGGAAGTTATCCGCCAAGAGTTGCGCGAAGTGAGAGAGCAATTCGCGACGCCACGGCGGACCTCGATCGAGGAACTCGAATTCGAGACCGATATCGAAGCGCTGATCCAGCGCGAGGACATGGTCGTGACGGTGAGCCATGGCGGCTACATCAAGCGGGTGCCGCTCTCGACCTATCGCTCACAGCGGCGCGGCGGCCGTGGCCGCGCCGGCATGTCGGTGCGCGACGAGGATTTCATCAATCAGATCTTCGTCGCCTCGACGCACGCGCCGATGCTGTTCTTCACAACGTCGGGCCGGGTCTACAAGCTCAAGGTCTATCGCCTGCCGGTCGGCACGCCGCAGGCGCGCGGCAAGGCAATGGTCAATCTTCTCCCCAATCTGGCGTCGGGGGAGACGATCTCGACGGTGATGCCGTTGCCCGAGGATGAAAGCAGTTGGAGCGATAAATTCGCGGTCTTCGCCACCGCAAAGGGAAATGTCCGCCGCAATGCGCTGTCCGATTTCGCCAATGTTTTCGCCACCGGCAAGATCGCGATGAAATTCGAGGGCGAGGACGCGGATGATCGCCTGATCGCGGTCGCCGTCTGCGGCGAGAACGACGATTTCCTGCTCGCGACGCGCAATGGCCGCAGTATCCGCTTTCCGGCCAGGGATGTGCGCGTCTTCTCGAGCCGCAGCTCGGTCGGGGTGCGCGGTATTCGCTTGGCGCCGGGCGATGCCGTGATCTCGATGTCGATTCTACGGCACGAGGACGTGCCAACCGCGCAGCGCTACGCTTTCCTGCGCCTCGACGCCGAGCGGCGCCGCGCCGATCCGGAGGAGGCCGAAGCCAATGGCGGCGAGGAGGGCGAGAGCGAAGTCGTCGCGACGCAGATCAGCGAAGATCAATATGCCGATCTTGCTGCGCGGCAAGAATTCGTGCTCGTGCTCACGGAAAAAGGCTATGGCAAGCGCAGTTCGGCCTACGATTATCCGATTACCGGCCGCGGCGCCCAAGGGCGCGAGAACAACGATCCGAGCCGCGGCCAAGGCGCGACGGTTGCGGTGTTCCCGGTCAATCATGACGATCAGATCATGCTGGTCACCAATCTTGGCCAGCTGATCCGCGTGCCGGTCGACGATATCAGCATCCGGCGGCGGCGCAGCGGCGGCGTCACCGTGTTCAAGGTCGATGAGGGCGAGCGTGTCGTGTCGGTGGCGCGGCTGCCCGATACCGGCGACGAGGTTGGTAACGGTAATGGCGATGTCGGCGCCGGCGATGGGGGAGTGGCTTGATGAGCGAGCGAATCGGCGTCTATCCCGGCACTTTCGATCCGATCACCAACGGTCATGCGGATATCATTCTGCGCGCGGTAAAGATCGTCGACCGGCTTGTCGTGGGTGTCGCGCGCAATGCCGGCAAGGGACCGCTTTTCAGCACCGACGAGCGTGTGACGATCGTGCGCGAAGAATTGCAGCATCTCGATCCAGCGGCGGCGAAACGTACCGAGGTGCGTGCCTTCGACAATTTGCTGATGCATTTCGCCGTCGAAACGGGTGCGTCGATGATCATCCGCGGCCTGCGTGCGGTCAGTGACTTCGAATACGAATTCCAGATGGCAGGTATGAATAATCGACTCAACCCCAAAGTTGAGACCGTGTTCCTGATGGCGTCGGATAAATATCAGTTCATCTCATCGCGATTCGTCAAAGAAATCGGCCAGCTCGGCGGCGATGTTTCTCATTTTGTTAGCACGCGTGTTGCACAGCGTTTGTCAGAGCGTTTCAATCGCTCGTCTTCGTGAAATAAGTTTAACTTGGATCGCGCGGGAGTTTGCGCGGTAATGCGGATCAAGCGGTTCTGCCGCCCGCCCGCTCGACCCCCTTGGCGGGCTTTTTCGACCCTCGGGTCCGTCTCGCCTGCACCCCCCAATCCTCCAGATGGCAGGCGAGGCGGCTCGGGGCATCGGTCCTGGGGAAGCCGTTACGTTGCTCGCGCTGAGACCGCACGATAGTCTCGCGCGCATGAGCCAACTCTTCACACCCATCACACTGCGCGGTCTCACGCTCGACAATCGTGTAGTCGTGCCGCCGCTTTGCCAATATAGCTCGGATGACGGCGTCGCATCCGACTGGCACGCGCAGCATCTACCGGCACTGGCGATTTCCGGTGCGGGGCTCGTTGTCGTCGAGATGACGGATGTCGAGCCGATCGGCCGCATCACACCGTGGTGCGCGGGTCTCTGGGGCGATGCGCATGAAGAGGCGATGACGCGCGTGCTCGCCTCGTGCCGCAAATACGGTGCGGCGAAGATCGGCATCCAGATCGCGCATGCCGGACGCAAGGCCTCATGCGATGTGCCGTGGCGCGGCGGCAAATTCCTGTCGCAAGACAAAGGCGGCTGGCAGACCATCGCGCCGTCGGCAATTCCCTTCGGCGAGAATTACGGCACGCCGCGCGCGATGGTGCGCGAGGATTTCGAGCGTGTGCTTACGGCTTTCGTCGATGCGACGCGGCGCGCGGCGCGGGCAGGCTTCGATTCCTGCGAGATGCATGGCGCGCATGGCTATCTGCTCTCGTCCTTCTTCTCGCCGCTGTCGAATCGGCGCGAAGACGAATATGGCGGCGCGATCGAAAATCGCATGCGCTTTCCGCTGCAGGTATTCCGCGCGATGCGCGCGGTCTGGCCGGCGGAGAAGCCGCTCGGCGTACGCCTCTCTTGTGTCGATTGGGTCGACGGCGGCACGACGATTGAGGACACGATCGTTTTCGCGAAGGAGCTCAAGGAAGCTGGTTGCGATTTCATCTGCTGCTCGAGCGGCGGCGTGGTTTCCATGGTCCCGCCGCTGATCCGCGCCGGCTACCAGGTCAAATTCGCCGAACGTATCCGTCGCGAGATTGGAATCCCGAGCCGGGCGGTCGGTATGATCTTCACCAGTACCCAGGCCGAGGCGATCGTCGCGGAAGGGCGGGCGGATATGGTCGCCGTCGGCCGCGGCTATATCGACGATCCGCGCTGGGCTTGGCATGCCGGTGACGACCTCGGCGTGCTTGCGCCTTTTGCCTCGCAGACCCATACGGCGCGGAATCCCAATTGGATCAAAAACAAGCGGGAAGCGCAGAAACTTTAATTTGCCACGGCGATCGCATCTGCGCTCGTCGGCAATGCAGGTAGCAATTCAGGGTCGCAATCCTATTTCCGCCTCCGTCCCCAAATCGCCAAGATAAATTATTTTTTAGAAACACCAGATATCACCCTCTTTTTGCGGTCGCGGTTTCCCGCTTTCAGTGCTTCAAGCGCATCGCGCAAGGCGTCGCGTTCGCGCTCGCAACGGCGCAACCGCGCTTGGGCGCGGGTCAATTCGCGTCGCAGCAGAACGAGATAGGGATCGGTTTGCCCCATTGTGTTGCTCCTCTGCAACAGGTAACGGCGAAAATTGTGTGATTCGGTATCTAAGCTTGCGGCTAAGCCACTGGGACCGGTATCAAATTCGTAGCTTTTCATCGCCAAGAAACGGTTTGGAGGTTCCTTATGACTGCAATTCGCGGCGCTCTTATCGGCGGCGCTCTCCTGCTCGCATCCGTCGCGAGTGGCTTCGCGCAGACCGGCCCGACGGGTCCATATGTCCGCCTTGAAGGCGGCTTATCCGTTCCGGGCGATATAAGTGCGCGATCCCCTGTTTTTGTCGGTGGGAGCGCTAACGTCGACCGCGACCTGGGCTTCATCGGCGGTATTGCAGGCGGTTATCAGTTCGGTCCATTCCGCGCCGAACTAGATGCCGACTACAGCCAGAACAATGTGAAGTCGCTTCACAATAGCGGGGGAAGCCTGGGCCTTAGCGGCCACACCGCAAACCTGAGCTTCATGCTGAACGCCCTCTATGACATTAATCTCGGCATGCCGATTGTCCCCTATATCGGTGCCGGCGCTGGCGCTACCGATTTCCGGGGCGACAACATCAGGACGGGGGCTGCGACGCTGGTCAATAGCGACAAGTGGGGCTTCGCGATCCAACCGATCGTCGGCGTGTCCTATTCGATCACGCCGCAAATCTCGATTTCCGGCGAATACCGTTACCTCTACGGCGTCGACGAGGTTAAGTTCGGTGCGCTTACGGTGACCAATCGCGAGCATCACTTCTTGCTCGGCGCGACATGGCATTTCGGCTCGCCAGTTGCACCACCGGTTCCGGTCGCGGCGCCTGCCGCGCCGCCGCCAGCTGCGGTCGCAGCGCAGAAGCAGGTGTTCATCGTGTTCTTCGAATTCGACAAATCGTCGCTGACGGCTGACGGCCGAAAGGTCGTCGATGCGGCGGCCGCGGCGTTCAAGTCGGGCAGGTCGAATGTTGCGATCGCCGGCTACACCGATCTCGCCGGCACGCAGCAATACAATCTGGCGCTCTCCAAGCGCCGCGCCGACACCGTGAAAGCGGCGTTGGTGCGGGACGGCGTCCCGGCCGCGGCGATCGACGCGAGCTGGCACGGCAAGGAGAACCCGCGCGTGCCGACGGCAAATGGCGTGCGCGAGCCGCAGAACCGTCGCGTCGAGATCACGATGTAACAAACGGATCCAAGGGGGTCTAACGGCCATCGGCCCGGGAGTAATCCCGGGCCGATGTGTTTTTAACGAGATGTATTTTGGCTCGGAAGCAATTCCGGGCCGATATATTTTTGCGGGATTAGCGCTATGCGCCGGAGATGACCGCGCTAGCCGCGGCTGTTCTTCGATTCATCGAAGAAGCGGACACGCTTCATCGGCGCGCCAAGCGAGCGGCGCTCGACGATCGGCGCGCGGCGTACGACGACGGGCGTTGGGCTGTAGTCGGTCATTGCGGCAGCGGCCGATGCGGCTGCGTACGGCGTAGCTGGGCGCGCCGGCCACCGGGCGGTCGCCCCGGGCTTCGCTTGGCCGGGGGCACGTTTTTTCGGCTCGGGCGCCTTTCTCACTTTTAGATGACGCGAATCGATCACCTGACCATCAAGCGATTGAATCGCCGTCTCGACAGCGCTCGGCGGCGCGAGGCTCACCAAGCCGCGCGGCGCGCGCTCCGTGTCGCCTTGCGGATGCTCGATCACCGCGCCAAGGACCAGGCCGTAATCGTCGAACAGCGCCGCCAGCGCCGCGCCGGTGAAGTTTTCCGGCATATTCGTGACGACGATGTTGCCTTTGAATTGAGCCGCGCGCATCTCAACGTCCCTGCTTATTTTGCAACGCATCATAAACGTATTCTCACGGATTGGGCTCCCGCTTTCTCGGAACTCTCCGCTACCGAGAATGCATAGGGGCCGGGCTGACCGCGAACCCGCTGTCTCATGCGGGATCGACGGGTACCGCGAAGTGGAGCGATTTCCACCCGCGATTCAGCCATGCGATTTTAGGCGCAGTCGCGCCCAAATCTCCCCTTTTGCTGCGGCAATTCGCGATTCGCGCGTAAAAGCTGCGACGCTCGATCCTCCATGCGCGAGTTTAGAAAATGAACCCCACGCCCTGCAACAGCAGCACGAGATTAAGCGTCAGAACAATGACAGCAGCGATACAAGCGAGGATCGTCGTCATTCGCCCATTCACCAATTCGCCCATGATGTCGCGCCGGGCGGTGAAGAGCAGCAGCGCGACCATGGGAATCGGCAAGGTCAAGCTGAGCAGCACCTGACTGATGACCAGCGCGCTCGTCGCGTTGATGCCGAGGCTGACAACCACAAAAGCCGGAATCATGGTGATGGCGCGCCGCAGCCAGATCGGAATCCGGAAGGCCACGAAGCCCTGCATGATGAGTTGGCCGGCCAGCGTGCCGACCGTCGCGCTCGAGATGCCCGAGGCGATGAGGGAGGTCAGGAATATGGCAGCTGCGGCGCCGCCCAAGAGCGGCGCCAGCGTGTGATACGCCGTCTCGATTTCGGCGACATCGCTGTGCCCGTCATGGAAGGCATTCGCTGCCATCACCACCATCGCCATATTGACAAGGCCGGCAAGCGATAGCGCGACGATAACCTCACGGTTCGAGAAGCGTACGAGCCAATGCCGCTCGACATCGTCTTGGATGACGACGCGCGCCTGCGTCAGGCCGGAATGAAGGTAGATCGCATGCGGCATGACCGTCGCGCCGATGATGCCGACAGCGAGCAGCAGTGCGGCGCGATCCGGCAGGACCGGCACCAACGAGCGCGCCGCTTCGCTCCAATCGACCGGCGAGATGAACAACTCGGTGAGGTAGCATAGCACTATCACGGCAACGAGACTGCCGATGACCAGCTCGATCGGGCGAAAGCCAGAGCGCTCGAGACCCAAGATGCCGTAGACGATAATGCCGGTGGCAGTCATTCCCGCGAGCAACGGCAAGCCGAAGAGCAGCGAGAGCCCGATGGCGCCACCGAGGAACTCGGCGAGGTCAGTCGCCATTGCCGCGATCTCGCTGACGATCCACATCGCTATTACGATGGGCTTGGCGAAACGGTCGCGGCAGAGCTCCGCGAGGTTCTTGCCCGTGGCGATGCCGAGCTTGGCGGAAAGCGCCTGGAACAGCATCGCGACGAGATTGGCCAGTACCACGACCCAGAGCAGGCGATAGCCATAGCGCGCGCCGGCCTGGATGTTGGTCGCGAAATTACCGGGATCGATATAAGCGATCGACGTCACGACGGCGGGCCCAAGAAACGGCACGCAGGCGCGCCAGCCGCGGCGCTGGCCGGCAAGCGCTTCGCGGATCTCGCGCTGTGTTCGTTCGCTGAGGCTCGGCCGGGGAGTGGGTTGGTCCATCGTTCTTATCCGCGCGCATTGTGGCCGATCTCGGCATAACTGGCGATATCGCTATAATGTCGCGCCCCGGCAAAGGATCAGACCATCGCCGCGGGCCCGACAAAGGATCAGAGGGGAGAGGACATGACCGACGCGAATAAGAACCGCAGCATCGAGCAACGCTTGCAGGCGATCGAGGACCGGCTCGAGATACTCAATCTCGTCGCCGCGCATCCGCCGGGTGCCGACAGCGCCTCGCATGACTTCGCGGCATCCTTCTGGCTGGCGGACGGCACGGTCGATATGGCGGGGCAGCCGAAAGGCTACGAATCGATGATCGGCGTTCTCAAGACGCCGGGCTTCGCCGAAGCGCAACGCCAAGGCATCTGCCATTTTACCGGTTTGCCCCATATCGTGATCGATGGCGATCGCGCGGTCGCGACGTCTTATCTCCAGATTCTCGCCGCCGATCCAGACGGCAAGCCGTTCGATCTCTCCGCCCATGGCACATCGAAAGGCTTCCGCGTCTTGCGGTTGTCCGCCAATCGCTGGGAGTTGCAGCGCACGCCCGAAGGCTGGCGGATCAAAAGCCGCACCATGCGCGGCATGGACAATCCGGCATCGCGCGAACTCCTCAAGAAGACGACGACTGGCGTGGCGGCCTAATCACGCCAGCGTTTCGGCGAGGAGCTTCAGGGCGGCCGCGGCGAAGGCGCGCATATTGGCGATGCGGTCGCTCTGCAGTGTCTCGATGGTGATCGCGCGTTCGGACGCGCCAGCCACTGCGATGCAGCTATGACCAGGCGCATCGCCATAGCGATTGCCGGTTGGGCCGGTCGCGCCGGTCTCGCCGATCGCCCAATCGGAACCGAAGCGCTCGCGCACGCGCCGCGCCGCGAGCAGCGCATAAGGCTCGGTTGAGGGACGCATGCCCACCAGGTCGCCCTCGCCGAGACCGAGAAAAACGAGCCGCGATTTCACCGTATAGACGACCGCGCCGCCAAGGAAATAATCGGACGCGCCGGGCAGGGCGAGCAGTGCGCTCGAGATCAGCCCGCCGGTCGATGATTCGGCGATGGCGATATGTTGTTTCTTGGCGCGCAATAGAGCGGCGGCTTTCTCGGCAAACGGCAAGAGTGTGTTCATCGCTTTCTCCTTCAACTCATGGCGACGATGCCCAACAGCCCGGCAGCGGCGAAAAGCCAAAGCGGATTGAGCTTGGTGCCCAGTGCGACCACCGCCGTTGCGACGGTGACGGTGAAGGTCAGCCAATCATGATCGGCGGCGGCGCTCAAGACCAAGGCCGAGGAGAACACCAGGCCGATGGTGACCGGGGCGAGACCGGTTTGCATCGCTCGCCGCCACGGTGCGTTGCGAAAGCGATGCCAGACGCCGCCGACAATGAAGGCCATCGTGCCCGCCGGCACGATGATGGCGAGCGTCGCCGTAATCGCGCCGAGCGCGCCGGCAACCTGCCAGCCGATAAGAGCGAAGATCAGAAAATTGGGACCCGGCGCCGCCTGGGCAATCGCGAAGAAATCGGCGAATTGCTGATCGGTCAGCCAATGCTGCGTGTCGACGACGAAGCGATGCGCGTCCGGCAGAATGACATTCACGCCACCAAACGATAAGAGTGACAGCAGCGCGAAACGCGTCGCAATTTGCAGCAGCACCGAGCCGTGATTCACGATTGTCGCCACCAAGCGATGGCGACGCTCAAGGGCGCGAGAACGAGCATCACTTCGAGCAGAGGAAATCGCAGCATGCCGACGCCGACGAAAGCGGCGAGGCCGAAAAGCATAGAGAGGGGACGGCGCCGGTGCGGTTGCGCCAATCGCACGCCGATCGTGATGATGAAGCCAGCTGCCGCGGCTGAAATGCCGCTCAAGAAGCCGTGAATGAAGGCGATCTGGCCGAATTCGGAATAGAGAAAGCCGAGTAGAACGAAGATCAGGAGCGGCACTGAGAACACGCCGGCGAGGGCGGCGAGGGAGCCGGAAAGTCCGTGCTGACGCTGGCCGAGGCACATCGCGAAATTGACGATGTTGGGGCCAGGCAGAAATTGGCATAGGCTCAAGGTCTCGGTGAAATCCTCGTCGTTCATCCAGCGGCGCCGTTGCACCAGCGCTTGATGCGCCCAATTGATCGCGCCGCCGAAGCCGGAGAGGCTGATCTGCATGAAAGCGACATAGAGATCGACGAGCCCGTCGATCCCTTCGCGTGGCGCGGCAATGTGCTTGGCGTCGCTCACCCGCGCCGCCCGCGTTTACTCCACCGTTTCCGGTTCACGGCAGAAGCGTGACAACGACCTGATGCGCGGCCACGCCGGCGCGACCACTGGGCGGGGCATCGGCCTCTTTCTCGAGCCTGCTCGCAGGCACGCCTTTTTGCGTCAGCGCTTGCAACACCGTGGCAGCACGTTGGTCCGCGAGCGCGGCGTCATGCGCCGTGTTGCCATCGGCGCGGCCGGCCACCGCGACTTTCGACGGTGAGACATCCTTGAACGTATCGACAATCGTGCCGACGATCCGCTGTCCGTCTTGCGTCAAAGCCGCGCTGTCGGTATCGAAATAGATAAGGTAGCTCCTCGGCTGATCCAGCTTCGCGCTGCAGGCGGTAAGAACCGCCAGCAGGGCTATTGCCGGCAAGCGAAAAACCGGAACGTACTGCATGTTCAGTCGCCTTCTTCGACGACGTGCCCGTCCGGTGTGACCGCGATATTGACCTGCTGACCTGCCTTGGTGGCGGTGCCGTGCCAGGAATTGTCGCAGCCTTTGCGGAGTTGACCCGGGTTCTTGTAGCCGGCTTTGATGAGCTTGGCGCGGATCTCGTCGACGGTCGTTTTGTCGAGACGGGTTCCGGGGTCGCAGGCCGCCTGCGCTACCGAAATCAACCGGATATTCTGTGGAGGAAGGACGAATAATGCAGCGACAGCGAGTGTCGCAGATAAAACGAGCTTGTGCCTCATAGCCTGTCCTTTGGGAGCGTTTTGGCGGAGGGACGGATAGGCGGGTGGACGGCGATTATAGGGCCTCTCCGTCTCGGAAACGATGCTTTTCGGAACAGCGAATCCCCGATCGCCAAGTCGAGAAGCCGGCGACCGTAAAGGCGAGTTGGACCCTTTGGGGAAGCGGATCGGCGAAACCGATCCGGCGCGCGGGGTTGCGTCACTGGTGACTATCTCGCGCAGAACTTCGCCCGCGCTGAAACTGAAAGCTGGATCGTTTTCCGTCGCGGCGATTTGGGACCAGGGACCGTCCCAACGACACGTGAACTCGATGAACAATGATGTGAGCTCGTGCTCCCGAGCGACCGCACGGCGTGCTCCGCAGGGCCTTTCTCAGAGAAATTTCCGAGGTTGCTGGTGAGCCCGGCGGGGTTCGAACCCGCGACCCCCTGATTAAAAGTCAGGTGCTCTACCAGCTGAGCTACGGGCTCTTGCGAAGAGATGCACAATAGAAGCCACCTCATCGCGGGTCAATCTGAGCCCCGATTTTCGCGGCTCGAGCGGAGGTGCGGAGCTTAGGCTGAATGCTCGACGCGCGGGGTCGCCTGACGAGACGGCGCTTGGGGCGCGTGCTGCGCATCGCCGTTGTCCTCGGTCATCTTCAACGCGGCAAGCGCGACGACGTTGAGCATCTGGAGCATTGGCGCCGACAGCTTCACGCCCGACCAGTCGACGGCATGGCCGAGCGACGAGATGCCCGCGCTTGCGCCGCTGTCCGAATTGAGGCCGAGCGTATCCGTCGTCGAAGCAACGGCGAAGGACGCGGCGGGTGACGAGGCCGGCGGCATGCTCGGCATGTCGTCGGCAAAAGCGCTGGCATCCTTCTCGATCTTGGAAGCGACCGACTGATAGATATCACGCACCGTCTTGGCGTTGCCCGAGCTGTCGTAGAAGATGCCGGGATTGGCGGCGGCTGCATCTGGCAGGAGCCTTGCCGCCGGTGTATCGCCCTTGCTGTCGAGCGCTTTGAGGAATTGCGTCGCTCCGCCGGCGCCAAGGAAATGCGCCATATAGATATCGCCGCGCGACAGCGGTCGGCCGAGCGATTGCTCCATCTCGGTCTGGTTCTGCTTCGCGTATTCCGCCGCCAGCAACGACGAGATTGCCGGATCTTGGCGCAGGTCGAGAATTTTCTGCTTGGTGTTCGCGTTAGCGACGGCGAGCTTGCCGCTGCTGGTTTCCGAGATTTGTTGTGCCAGATCGCCGACGCCGTATTTATCGCCGAAGCGATGCACCATGTCGAGCCAGGTGGAATCGACGAATTGGAAGAGACCGGTAGCGCTGCTGGTGGAGGATTTGGCATCGGCGCGGAAGCCGCTTTCGCGCTGCGCTTGCGCCATCAGCAGGCCGAAATCAGCGGAGGTCGCCTCGCTCGCCTGGCGGATGCTGCGCAGAACCGTGGGATCGGCCGCGCGTGACAGCGCTGGAAAGGGATTATTCGGGACGGTCATCCCCCAACGCTAGGCGATTATGGTTAACAGGGCGTAAAGCTAGAGGACGCCGAAAGCGTGGGTAAGCGCCCATGCCAGCAGAGCGATCGCTGCGAGCAGCGGCACTATCCGCGACACGTGTTTCAGCCAGGGAAAGCGGTTGTCATTGGCCGGCCGGGGCGGCCGGTTGGCACGCAGACCAACGGCAACGGGGCCCGCTGGGGCCCGCGCCGGGACGCCGGTCTCGCGGCTAGGGTCAGCCACGCTGCGCGATCGGGACGTAATTCCTTTGCGTCGGCCCCGAATAGAGCTGGCGCGGCCTCCCGATCTTTTGTGTGGGGTCTTCGATCATCTCGTTCCACTGGGCGACCCAGCCCACGGTCCGGGCGATGGCGAACAGCACGGTGAACATCGAGGTCGGGAAGCCCATCGCCTTCAAGATGATGCCCGAATAGAAATCGACATTCGGGTAGAGCTTCTTCTCGATGAAATAATCGTCGGTCAGCGCGATCCTCTCAAGCTCCATCGCGAGATCGAGCAGCGGCTCGTCTTTCACGCCGAGCTCGTCGAGCACTTCGTGGCAGATTTCGCGCAGCACCTTCGCGCGCGGATCGTAGTTCTTGTAGACGCGATGGCCGAAGCCCATCAGCATGAAATTGTCGTTCTTGTCTTTCGCGCGCTTGACGAATTCGGGGATGCGGTCCTTGTGGCCGATCTCCATGAGCATCTTCAGCACGGCCTCGTTGGCGCCGCCATGCGCCGGACCCCAGAGCGAAGCGATGCCCGCGGCGATGCAGGCGAATGGGTTGGCGCCCGAAGAGCCGGCGAGCCGCACGGTCGAGGTCGACGCATTCTGCTCGTGATCGGCATGGAGGATAAAGATCTTGTCCATCGCCTTCGCGAGCGTCGGGCTGATCTTGTACTCCTCGCACGGCACGGCGAAGGTCATATGCAGGAAGTTCTCTGCGTAATCGAGCGCGTTCTTTGGATAGATGAACGGCTGGCCGAGGGCGTATTTATAGGTCATCGCCGCGATCGTCGGCATCTTCGCGATGAGGCGGTGCGAGGCGACCATCCGCTGATGCGGATCGGAGATGTCGGTTGAGTCGTGATAGAAGGCGGAGAGCGCGCCGACGACGCCGCACATCACGGCCATCGGATGCGCGTCGCGGCGGAAGCCCGAGAAGAACCGCGACAGCTGCTCATGCACCATGGTGTGGCGCGTGACGGTGCGGACGAAATTGTCTTTTTGGTCGCGGGTCGGCAGCTCGCCATAGAGCAGGAGGTAGCAGACTTCCAGGAAGTCGCTCTTATCCGCCAGTTGCTCGATCGGATAGCCGCGATAAAGCAGCTCGCCCTTATCGCCGTCGATATAGGTGATCTTCGATTCGCAAGCTGCCGGTCGCGGTAAAGCCCGGATCAAAGGTGAAATGTCCGAGGTCGTTATAAAGCTTGCGGATATCGATGACTTGCGGTCCGATCGTGCCGTCGAGCAGAGGCATATCGGTCGACTTGCCGGTGACGTTGTCGGTGATGGTGACGGTCTTGCTGTTGGTTGTTTTCTTATCCATTCCCCGGCCTCCTTAACCGCATGGTGCGGCGCAAAACCCTGAACGGTGGGGAGAATAGAGTGCAGCCCGTAATTTGGCAATTCGTTGCTTAGGTCGTTGCCGCATCTGCGAGACGCGCCAGGCTTTCCGCGCGGCCAAGCACCGCCATGACCTCGAAAATCGGTGGCGAGGCGGTGCTGCCGGTGAGCGCAGCGCGTAAAGGCTGCGCCGCTTGGCCCAATTTCAACCCCTGCGCCTCGGCGAAGGCGCGCACCGCAGCTTCGAGCGACGCTGAATCCCAGGCCGTGTTATCCAGCGCCTGCACCAACGCGCCGATCAGCGGCTTGGCGGGTGCGAGTTGCGCCTTCGCCTTGTCGTCGATCGGGATCGGCCGCGGCGCGACGTAGAAATGCGCTATCTCGGCGAGCTCGACCAGGGTCTTGGCGCGTGGCTTCAGACCGGGCATCGCCGCCGCGAGCCGTTGGCCTTCGCTATCATTCAACGGCCGTGACATCGTGCGCTCGATGAAGGGAGCGGCGAGGGCGACGAGGCTCTGATCGTCGGTCTCGCGGATGTAATGGCCGTTGAGATTGGCGAGCTTGGCGAAATCGAAACGTGCCGGCGCGCGGCCGACCGCATCGAATTCGAACCATTCGATCGCCTGCGCGGTCGAAATGATCTCGGCATCGCCATGGCTCCAGCCGAGGCGGAGCAGGTAGTTGCGCAAAGCCTGCCGGTAGATAGCCCATATCGCGATAGGCATCGACGCCGAGCGCACCGTGGCGCTTCGAGAGCTTGGCGCCGTCCGGCCCGTGGATCAGCGGCACATGTGCGAACACCGGAACGTCCCAGCCGAGCGCGCGGTAGATCTGCGCCTGCCGGAACGCGTTGTTGAAGTGATCGTCGCCGCGGATGACGTGGCTGATCGCCATGTCATGGTCGTCGACGACGACGGAGAGGTTGTAAGTCGGCGTGCCGTCGGCGCGCAGGATGATGAGATCATCGAGCTGCTCATTGGCGACCGTGACGCGCCCTTGCACGCGATCCTCGATCACCGTCTCACCGGTTTGCGGCGCCTTCAGGCGAATGACCGGCGGGATCCCGGGAGGGGCGGTCTTGGGATCGCGATCGCGCCAGCTGCCGTCATAACGGACAGAGCGGCCCTCGGCGCGGGCTTTCTCGCGCATCGCCTCGGCTCTTGCGGCGTGCAGAAGCAGTAATAGGCCTTGTCCTCGGCGAGCAGCTGCCGCGCGACCTCCGCGTGGCGGGCAAGTTGTTTCGATTGGAGGACGATCTCGCCATCCCAATCGAGCTCAAGCCAGCGCATACCGTCGATGATCGCGTCGACCGCTTCCTGGGTCGAGCGCGCCCGGTCGGTATCCTCGATGCGCAACCGAAAACGGCCCCCGTGATGCTTCGCGAAAAGCCAGTTGAACAGCGCAGTACGTGCGCCGCCGATATGCAGAAAGCCGGTGGGCGAGGGGGCGAAGCGGACGGTGATACTCATCGCCCGCGGTTTAGCACATCAATTCTGCCCGGTCATTCCGGCAGGGCGGCGACTGATCCGTCGAGCGGCGCCCAGCCTTTGGCCTGGGTAGGTTTGGTCGCAGCCTTGCTGCGCCTTACCGATTGCGCCATCGAAGCCCTGCATCGGGCCGCAGGCACCGACCACTTGGCCGGTCTGAGGGTTCTGGAATGCGGTCGCTTCGGTTTTGGCGGTGGCGAGGCCGCCGCACGCGGCGAGCAGCAACAGCATGAGCAGAGCCAGAGCACGCGTCATCATATGTCTCCATCGTCTTTGGTCTCCTCATCCTGTATTCGGCGAACGGTTCACCGCGTTAGGCGGAATTTGCGCGCCCGGCTACAATCTTGCCCATGGCCTCCGTCGGCGATCTCGCCCTCGAACCGCGCCGCACCTTCGTCGCTGCGCTGGGCGAGCGCCTATTGTCCGAGCGCGAGCGCTGGCCGCTGTGGTTGCCGGTGCTTATGGGCGGCGGCATCGCGATCTATTTCATGCTCGATCAGGAGCCGGTGCGCTGGATCGGTGGCCTCGTCTTGGCGTTGGCGAGTGTGGCGTTGTTGCTCGCCTGGCGCTTTGGGCGGCAACTCATTCCGGGCAGTGCGATTTTCGCGGTCGCGTTTGGCTTTGCCGCGGCGCAATTCGAGGCGTGGTGGGTTGCGGCGCCGGTGCTTGATCATCGCCTCGGTCCGGTCGAGATCACCGGTCGGCTCGTCTCGCTCGATCCGCTGCCGGAAGGCGCGCGGCTGGTGATTGCGCCCAATCGGGTCGGCGATCTGGGTGCCGATCGCATGCCGCTGCGCCTGCGCGTGCGATTGCGCAAAGGCGATGGCGGGGTCGTGCCCGGCGATTGGCTGAGCGTGCGCGCGATGCTGATGCCGCCGCCCGCGCCATCGACTCCCGGCGCTTTTGATTTTGAACGCGCGGCCTGGTTCCAACGCTTGGGCGCGGTCGGCTATGCGTTCGGCGCGCCAAAGACAATCGATCCGCCGTCGGGCGATGGCATGAATTGGTGGCGCCACGCGGTCGAAGCACTGCGTACGACCGTGTCGCAGCGCATTCGCGCGGCGCTGCCCGAGCGTTCGGGCGCGATTGCAGCGGCGATCATCGCCGGCCAAACGCACGACATCGCGCCCGATGATGCCGGCGCGTTTCGCGATGCGGGTCTCGCCCACATTCTCGTCATTGCCGGGCTGCACATGGGGATGGCGGCGGGCGCGGCGTTCTTTGCGCTGCGGGCGATCTTCGCGCTCATCCCGGCGATTGCGCTCAACCGCCCAACGAAGAAATGGGCGGCGGCCGGCGCGCTGGGCGTGGTGTTCGTCTACATGCTGTTGTCTGGCGCGACCGTGTCGTCGCGCCGCGCTTTCGTGATGATCGGACTGGTGCTGCTCGCGATCCTCGTCGACCGCGTCAGCGTCTCGGCTCGAGCGATCGCGTTCGCCGCCGTGATCGTGATGCTGATGACGCCCGATGCCGCGACCGGGCCCAGCTTCCAGATGTCCTTCGCCGCCGTTTCCTGCATCATTGCCTTCTACGAGACGATGCGGCCGCAGCTCAGCGCCTGGCATCGCGATGCCGGTGCGCTGCGCCGCTTCGGCCTTTATGTGCTCGGCCTCGCTTTCACGACGATCGTGACGACGCTCGCAACCGCGCCTTTCACCGTCTATCACTTCAACCGGTTCCCACTTTACTCGGTGGTCGCCAATGCGATCGCCGTGCCGATTGCCGGCTTCTGGGTAATGCCCTGGGCGATCGCCGCGTGCCTGATGATGCCGTTCGGCATCGAGAAGCTGGCGCTTATCCCGATGTCATGGGGTATCGACGCGATCTCGTGGGTTGGCCATACGGTGACGTCCTGGCCGGGCGCGGTGATGCAGGTGCCGAGCCCGTCGAGCCTGGCGCTCGCGCTAATTTCGCTTGGCGGGCTCTGGCTATGCATCTGGCTCGGCCGCTGGCGCTGGTGGGGCTTGGCGCTGATCGTGCTCGGCATCGCCAATATCGCAGTGACGCGGCCGCCGGATCTGTTAATCGCCGGCGATATGCGGCTCGTCGCCGTGCGTGCGCCGGACGGCAGCTATCTGCCATCGGCGACGCGCGGTGAAGCGGCTGTCGCCGATACCTGGACGCGGCGCGCGGCGGCCCAGCTTGGCCCGATTTGGCCGGCGAGCGGCAGCGCCGCCGATGGTGCGCTTACTTGCGACAGCCAGGGCTGCTTCTACCGCCGGCGCGGGGAGACGATAGCGCTGATCCGCGACGGCGCAGCGCTCGCCGATGATTGCCGCGGCGCCGATCTCATCGTCAGCCCGGTCGCGGCGCATCGCGCCTGCCGCGGCGCGCATATGATCGACCGCATCGACACTTACGAGAATGGCGGCTACGCGGTGTGGCTCGATCCCGGCAACACCATTACCGTCGCGACCGTGCGCGCCTGGCAAGGCGAGCGACTCTGGTCGCCACATCGTGCGTCGGCAACAAGAGAGGCCCCATGACGAGCGACAACGACACCGCGCGTCCGCGCGATGAGGAGCAGAAAGCGGCGCGCAAGGCGCAATCCGAGCGTCTCAACCAGATTATGTGGGCCTATCTCTGCGGCGGCATCGTGTTCTTATCGTTTTTCGTCGGGTTGGGCGCGAGTTTCATTCCGCTCGGTTTCGGCATCCTCGGCTGCGTTCTCGCTTGGCAACTCAAGCAAAAAGGCGAAACGCGGCATAGCACGATCGCGGCCGCAATCCTGCTCGGCGGAATTCTGATCTGGCTGACCGTGAACAGGAACTGGATCGGCCCCAGCATCGGGCTTTAGTCACGGCGCGCGACGATAACCCTGGTTTTGCATGCAAGCATCGAAAGCCGGCGTACCGACGATCGAGGGTGCCGCGCCGTTGCCGTTCTGATTGCGGCAGGTCGCTTCGGCGGTTGTCAGCGCGTCGATCGTCGCTTCAGACGATAATGCGCGTCCATCGGCCGGCAGGTAGCGCGCTTGTCCCGGCATTGCAGGGAAAGCGATGGCTTCACGATCGGTCTGGCTGAGGCAGCCGCTCAGTGCCAAGGCAGCGGCACTCAGAGCAATCCAACGCAAGCGTGCATACATTTTCTGCTCGAAGCTATTGCAACGAGCCAACCCTAGCTGCGAACGGAAGTTCCGGCAAAACCCGTGACGCGTAACGGCGTCGGCGCGGCGATTAATAGCGGCGGATCAGCCCGACGAGCTTGCCTTGTACTTGAACGCGGTCGGGGCCGAAGATGCGCGTCTCATACGCTTTATTGGCCGGCTCGAGCGCAATTGAATCGCCGCGCTTGCGCAGCCGCTTCAGCGTGACCTCGTTTTGATCGACCAGCGCGACCACGATCGCGCCGTTCTCGGCAACGGTACATTTCTGGATTAATACCGTGTCGCCATCCATGATGCCGGCATCGATCATGCTGTCGCCCGCGACTTCGAGCGCGTAATGGTCGCCGCCGCCAAGCAGGCTCGGCGGCACCGCCACGCTGTCTTTGTGCCCAGTGAGTGCCTCGATCGGCGTGCCGGCGGCGATACGCCCCAGAAATTCCACCTCAATGGCCTCGTTGCCATTGGCCGGCGCCGCGCTGCTGGCATTGCCTTTGAAATCGCCGCGGATGACGGTGGGAGAGAATTTGTTGCGGTCGGTGGGCGGCGGATTTGCCGCTTGGCGGCGCTGCGCCACCGCCGTCTCCTCGGGCAGGCGCACGACTTCGAGCGCCCGCGCGCGATGCGGCAACCGGCGGATGAAGCCGCGCTCCTCAAGGCCGCTGATCAACCGGTGGATGCCGGATTTCGATTTGAGATCGAGCGCCTCTTTCATCTCCTCGAAGGACGGCGACACACCGCCATGAGAAAGACGCTGATTGATGAACAGCAGCAATTCCTGTTGCTTGCGCGTCAGCATCGACGGACTCCCGAGCAAACGGCCAAACCTGCGACCGTGAACAAAACCAAAACTCCTGTGGATGTTCTAGTTTAGTTCCGCGACCTAAGTCAAGAGGCGAAAACGCGGCCGTCAGAGTCCCGTCAGGGGGATGATCTCGACCCAGTCCCCCATTTTGGCCGGAGGGGCGTGCGGCGCGCGGATGACGAGGCAATCGGCGCGGGCCAGCAGCGAGATCATCGAACTGTCCTGTTTTTTGAACGGCTCAGCCTCGGGCGTGCCGTCGGCGGCGTAGGAGAGGGTGGCCCGGAGATAATCCTGGCGGCGATCATTCTCCTCGAGCGGCACTTTGAGGCGGGCGCGGCCCGGTGTCGGGAAAACATCGCTGATGCCGGACATCCTATCGAGCGCCGGCTTGGCGAAGAGCAGCCCGCAGACCAGGGTCGAAACCGGATTGCCGGGCAGGCCGATCATCGGCGTCTCGTGATAACGGCCGACCATCAGCGGCTTGCCTGGCCGCATCGCAACCGTCCAGAAATCGAGCGTCAGCCCGGCCGCGCCGAGTGCGCCGCGGACGAGATCGTGATCGCCGACCGATGCGCCGCCGGTCGTCAGCAGCAGATCGGCGCCCGCGGCGCCCGCCGCGATGCGCTGAAGCGCGGAATTATCGTCGGGCGCGATCGGCAGATGCACCGGTACCCCGCCGCAAGCGGTGACGAGAGCGGCAAGGGCAATGCCGTTCGACGAGACGATCTGATGCGGCCCGACCGGATCGCCGGGCATCACCACCTCATCGCCGGTCGGCAGAATGGCGACGCGCGGCTTGCGATGGACGAGCAACCACGGCCGGTTCATCGCCGCGGCAAAGCCGACATCGGCGGCGCTGAGCCGGCGCCCGGTTTTGAGGCCGATCTCGCCTTCCTTGAAATCGAGGCCGGCGGGGCGGACATAGCGCCCGGCCGGCGCGCCTTCGCGCACAACCACAATATCGCCGTCGCGGTCGGTATCTTCCTGGATAACGATCGCATCGGCGCCCGCAGGGATCGGCGCGCCGGTGAAGATGCGTACGGCTTCGCCGGCTTTCACCGCATGTGGATAGGCCTGGCCTGCCGGCACCGCGCCGACCACTTTGAGCTTCGTCGGTACGCTCGCGACATCGGCGGCGCGCACGGCATAGCCATCCATCGCCGACACCGCCCAAGGCGGCGCCGTTCGGCGCGCGACGACGTCCTCGGCGAGCACACGACCGAGCGCGTCGGTGAGCGACACTTGCTCCGCGCCGAGCGGCTTGATCATCGCGATGAGGCGTTGCTGCGCCTCGGCAACGGGAATCATCGCCATCTTATGCGGCCTCGTAGGTGCCGGACTTGCCGCCCGATTTGTGAAGCAAGCGAATGTCGCCGATGCGCATGCCGCGATCGATCGATTTGCACATGTCGTAGACGGTGAGGGCGGCGATCGCGACCGCGGTCAGCGCCTCCATCTCGACACCGGTGCGACCGGTGATCCTCGTCGTCGCCGTAAGCTCGACCGAAGAGGTCGCCGGATCGCAACTCAGCTCGACTGCGACAGAGGTCAGATTGAGCGGGTGGCACAGCGGAATGAGATCGGGCGTGCGTTTCGCGCCCATGATGCCGGCGAGCCGCGCAACACTGAGCACGTCGCCCTTCTTCATGTTGCCGGCCATGATCTTTTCCAGCGTCGCTTTCTGCATGGTGATGCGGCCGCCGGCGACGGCCACGCGTTCCGTCTCGGCCTTGGCCGAGACATTGACCATGGTTGCATCGCCCTTGGCGTCGAAATGCGTGAAATCGCTCATGCGCCCTCTTCAGGCCCCGCTTTCTTCAAGCCTTCGCCAGTTCTTTGCTCAGGATCTTCGCCGTTGCCGCCGCGACATCCGGTTGCCGCATCAATGCCTCGCCGATCAGGAAGCACGAAACGTCGGCGCGATGCATCCGCACCAGATCGTCGGGGGTCGAAAGACCGCTTTCGCTGACGAGGCGCTTTTCTTTCGGCACCGACGCCGCAAGCTGCTCCGTCGTTGCGAGATCCGTCTTGAGTGTCTTGAGGTCGCGGTTATTGATGCCGATGAGCCGCGTGCGCAGGCGCAGCGCGCGCTCCAGCTCTTCACGGTTATGCACCTCGACCAGCACATCGAGGCCACGGCCATGCGCTGTCGCTTCGAGCCCGCGCGCCTCGCTATCGCTGAGCGCCGCCATGATGAGCAGGATGCAATCGGCGCCCATGCCGCGCGCCTCGACCACCTGATAGGGATCGACGATGAAATCCTTGCGTAGCACCGGCAGCTTGCAGGCGTTGCGCGCCGCGGTGAGATGCGCTGCCTCGCCCTGAAAATCGGGCCCGTCGGTCAGCACGGAAAGACAGGTCGCGCCGCCTTGCGCATAAGCGCGGGCGAGGGCGGGCGGATCGAAATCGGCGCGGATGAGGCCCGCGCTCGGCGACGCTTTCTTGATCTCGGCGATGAGGCCAAAGCGCCCGGCTTGCGCCGCGTGCTCCAGCGCGGCGATGAAGCCACGCGGCGGCGTCGCCTCGGAGGCGGCGCGTTCGACATCGCCCCAAGGACGGGCTTGCCGCGCGCGCGCAACCTCGTCGCGCTTGCCGGCGATAATGCGGGCGAGGACGTCACTCATGCGTTGGCACCCGGTGCGTTGGTGATCGCGATCAGTTTCTCGAGCGATTTCTTGGCGGTGCCCGAGGCGATCGATTTAGCGCCGATGGCGACGCCTTCCTTCAAATTCTTCGCCTTGCCGGCGACGATCAGCGCTGCCGCGGCGTTGAGCAGCACGATGTCGCGGATCGGACCTTCGGCGCCGTCGAGCAACGCGCGGAGCGTCGCGGCATTGGCGGCGGGATCGCCTCCGCGCAGCTCGTCGAGCTTCGCCGGCTTCAGCCCGGCCATGTCGGGCGTCACCTCGAAAGTTTCGACCTTGCCGCGATTGAGCTCGGCGACGACGCTGATGCCGCACGTCGTGAGCTCGTCGAGACCCTCGCCATGCACGACCCAAGCACGCTCGCTGCCGAGCTTGCCGAGCACTTCGGCGACAGGCTTCACCCAGGCGGCGGCGAAGACGCCGACGAGCTGACGCCTGGCGCCGGCGGGGTTGGAGATCGGGCCGAGGAGGTTGAAGATCGTGCGTGTGCCAAGCTCGACGCGGGTCGGGCCGACATGGCGCATGGCGCTGTGATATTTCGGCGCCATGAGGAAGCCGATATTGGCTTCGTGCATGGCGCGCTGCACGGCGCCGACACCGGCATCGAGATTGACGCCGAGCGCTTGCAGAATGTCAGCGGCGCCCGATTTCGAGGAGAAATTGCGATTGCCGTGCTTGGCGACCGGCACGCCGGCGCCGGCGACGACGATCGCGGCAGCCGTCGAGATGTTGAAGGTGCCGGCGCCATCGCCGCCCGTGCCGACGGTGTCGATCGCACCCGGCGGGGCGGTGATCGGCAGCGCCTTGGCGCGCATGGTGCGCGCGGCGCCGGTGATCTCCTCGATGGTCTCGCCGCGCAGCCGAAGCGCCATCAGGAACGCGCCCATCTGCGATGGCGTCGCATTGCCCGACATCATCACGTCGAAAGCGGCAGCGCTGTCGTTTTCGCTGAGGCGCTCGCCGGCAGCGAGGCGAACAAGAATGGTTTTGAAATCGAGTTCGGTCATGCAGCGACAGCGGCCTGCGCCGCAAGTTCGAGAAAGTTCTTGAGCAGCGAATGGCCTGCGACCGAGGCGATGCTCTCGGGATGGAACTGCACGCCATGCTGCGGTCGCTCGCGATGGGCGATGCCCATGACGAGCCCGTCCTCGGTCCAAGCCGTGACGCGTAGGGATTCCGGCAGGCTCGCGCGCTCGACAATGAGCGAGTGGTAGCGCGTCGCCTTGAGGGGATTGGGCAGGCGGGCGAAGACGCCGGTGGCGTCGTGATGGATCGCCGAGAGCTTGCCGTGCATCGGCTCCGGCGCGCGAATGATCTTGCCGCCCATTGCCTGGCCGAGCGCCTGATGCCCGAGGCAGACGCCGAGCAACGGCACATTGCCGGCGCGGCGCACGAGGTCGAGGCAGATGCCGGCGCGATCGGGGTCGCTCGGCCCGGGCGAGATGATGATGCCCTGCGGCTTCATCGCCAGCGCTTCGGCGACGCTCAAAGCGTCGTTACGCCGCACGGTCACTTCGGCCCCCAACTCTCCCAAAAAATGCCAGAGGTTGTAGGTGAAGCTGTCGTAGTTATCGATGAGCAGGAACATGCCGCATTCCGATCTTAGGAAACGCTTATACAAGATTGATCACAAAACAAAATCATGCGTCGTACAAGATTGAGGCGGGGCGATGCGCTAGAGTGCCGCCGACCGAGTTGTGAATGAGTGATCTCCCGCCGCAAATCGTGAACCCGCATCATAACGGGGGTGCTCCGCGCCGTCACCGCTTCTGGCCGACGGTCGCGGCGCTGATCCTAGGCGCGGGGGTAACCGCGCTGATTGTCGGCTGGTTGAGTGCACCGTCCCCGCGCATCGGCTCTGCGGCGGTTGCTGTGCCCTTGCCGCCGAGGCTCGGAGAACGATACCGCCGCAGCCAGCCAGCCGCCGCTCGCACCCGTGGCCGGTTCGCCGGCTGGTTCCGTTGCCCCCTTGCCGGCAACGCAGGCGCCAGAAGCACAGTCGGCACAAGCGCAGCCGGCAGCCAGCCCGTCAGGAGACGTGCCTCCGACACAAACGGCGATGCTGCCGCCGCGGCCGGAGACAAAGACGCCGTCTGGCACACAGCTGGCCTGGCTGCGCTATGCGACTACCGCGCCGATCGATATGCGCGACAAGCCGCGTGTTGCCATCGTCATCGACGATCTCGGTCTCGATCGCCTGCGGACGGAGCGGGTTATTGCCCTTGTGCCCGCCGTGACGCTGTCCTTCCTCGCTTATTCCGGTGATCTGCCACGACAGACCGGGGCAGCGCGCCGCGCCGGCCACGAGATGATCGTCCACGTACCGATGGAGCCGGTGAACACGAAGGTCGATATGGGGCCGAATGGGCTGGCGACGAACCAGCCGAAGGAAGAGGTGCTGCGCCGCCTCAATTGGGATCTCGGCCGGTTCGCCGGCTATGTCGGGATCAACAATCACATGGGCAGCCGCTTCACCGGCGACGCGCAGGCGATGGGCTGGGTGATGGACGAGCTGAAGAACCGCGGCCTGATGTTCCTCGATTTACGTACCATCGCGACGAGCATCGGCGCCAAGGCCGCGGCGGCGGAAGGCGTGCCCTTCGCCGAACGCGATATCTTCCTCGATGACGAGCAGACTGCAACCGCGGTGGATCAGCAATTGAAAGAGGTGGAGGCGATCGCAAAGAAGAAAGGCACGGCGATCGCGATCGGCCATCCACATGATGTCACGATCGCGGCGCTGACCAGTTGGATCGTCAGCTTGTCGCAAAAGGGCATCGTGCTGGTTCCGCTGACCGAAGTGGTCAAAACGCGACTCGGCCTCAGTTGAGCTGGCCGATCAGCGACCCGTAAAGCGCACGATCGCCGACTATTCGGCGGCGGCTCGCACCGCGGCCCCCGCGATGCGCTTGGCGAATTTCGGAAAAAGCCGCAGCGCGTTGCGGCCGACCGCTTCGCGCTCCGCCGGCATCATGCGCTGATTGTTGCGCACCGCGTCGTAATGTGTCTGGCACACGTCGATATAGGTGCAGGGCGCACCGAAATCCGCGCCGTAGAGAACATGATCGGGCGTCGTCACATCGAGCACCGGATCGAGCGAATGGGGTGTGCCGGCGAGCGCGGTATCGTAATAGAGCCGCGCGAAAGTCTCGCGCATCTCAACACTCGTTACATGCTGCGGATTGTCGGCCCAGCCGAGCGGCCAGGGGCCGAGCGTCTCGAGCCGGCCGGCGAGGGCGGGCAGGACTCCGCCGCCGTGCGCGAGGATTAGGTTGAAATTCCGATAGCGGCGGAAGATTCCGGCATAGAGCATGTCGACGACAGTGCGCGCCGTATCGAAGGGCGCTTCGATCAGCGCACCGGGGCGACCAAGGCGCGTATCCTCGTAGCCCATCGGCGTCGGGTGCAGGAATACCGTCGCGCGGCGGCGATCGAACTCGGCCCAGATCGGTTCGAAGCGCGGATCGCCGAGATAGACGCCGCTATAGTTGCTTTGGATGGCGAAGCCTTCGCAATCGAGTTCGTCGATGCCGCGGCGCAGCTCAGCCAGCGCGTTATCAGCTTCGGCGAGCGGTAGCTGCGCCAAGAGTCCGAAACGCTCGGGATATTTAGCGACCAGCGCGGCGCCGTGATTGTTCGCGGCGATCATCGTCGCCGTGGTCTGCGGCCCGTAATTCGAGAGAAGCTGAGCCGCGACGCCCGTGCGATCCATGAAATCGAGGCTCGTTTCCGGCGTGAATTCCCATTTGTTTTTGGGGTCGTAGCCGGGCGGGCGCAAAGCGATGACGTTGAAATGCCCGTGGACGTCGATCCAGCCGCCCGCCATCGCTTCCTCCCTCAATCCATGCCCGAGGCGCTTATTCTATCGCGGTAACGCGGTTAGAACCATTGCCGTAATTCGATGTGGTAGCCGTTGGGATCGGTGATCTCGGCGCGGGCGGCATTCCTCAATTGCACCGGTCCCCAGACCGCCTCGACGCCGTGGCCTTTGAGATAATCGAGCGCCTTGGCCATGTCCTCGACTTCGAGCGCGATGAGATTGTAGCCGAGATGCAGCCCGGTCGGCGCGGCGGAAGGCGTCACACCCTCGTAGCTCATCAGTTCAACGGTCGTGCCGCCGAGATCGAGATAGGCGATATTGAGCACGGCGTTATTCGCCTGCGGGGCCTTGCCGCGCGCGCGCACCTTGAAGCCGAGGATTTCGGTATAGAATTTCTCCGTGCGCTCCGGCTGATCGGTGATCAGTTCGACGTGGTCGATCCGCTTGAACATTGGCTGCCTCCCTTTCGTGCTCCGACCTTACCGCACTATTCACCGAACGGCGAACCGGCGATAATGGACGAATAATAATATAACGGGGCGAGGGAAGCCGTGCTGCGCTTTGCTGCCATCACCGCATTTTGTCTTGTGACGCTTCTCGGGCTGCGCGACGCGGCGGCGGACGAGACCACGTGGATCTTTGCGACGGCGAATCCCGCTGAATCCCATCCGAACGCTTTGTTCATGCACCCTTGGGCGCAAGCCATCAACGCCGACGGCAGGGGTGTTCTGAGCATCGACATTCGTGACGGCTCGGCGATCGCCAACGCCACCAATGCCTATGACCGCGTGCTCGACGACGTGATCCAGATCGGTTGGATCCTACAGAACGACGTTGCCGGCAAATTCCCGCGTTCCGATGTCGCTACCTTGCCGTTTATGGCGCGCAGCTCGGCCGAAGGCTCGACCGCGCTCTGGCGCATGTATCAATCGGGTCTTCTCGACGCCGAATACAATACGATCCACCCGCTGCTCCTCGTGGCGCTGACACCGGCGGGTATCCATCTGGCCCGTCCGCTCAAATCGCTCGACAATCTTGGCGGGGCGAAGCTGATTGTCGCCTCGAAGGTGAATGCCGATGCGATCAATTTGCTGGGCGGCTCGCCACTGTCGATCCCGCTCTTCGAGATGTATGCGGCGATCCAGCGCGGCACCGCCGATGGCGCTGCCGTTTCCTGGACCTCGTTCAATCCCTTCAAGCTCGCGGAGGTCACGAGCTATCACGTCGACACCTCGCTCGGCACGTCGGTGGCGATGATCTTCATGAGCAAGAATATGCCTCGCTCTCACCGGAGGTGAAGAAGTTGCTTGCTGCGCATACGGGGGAGGCGGCGAGCCGCGCCTTCGGCGCGTGGTGGGATTATGAGCGCAAGGATGGCAGAGATCAGACCATTGCCCGCGGCGACAAGCGGACGATCGTTCAACTCACCGACGTGCAGACGGCAGCGTGGCGCGACAAGATGAAGCCGATCGAAGCCGCCTGGGTGGCCCGCACGCCCGATGGGCAAAAGATCATCGGTGCCTACCGCGACGAGCTTCTAAAGCTGCAGCCGGGCGGGAAATAGGCCGCTGCCCGCCGACGGCCGATCCCGAGGCGGCAGCTGCCGGCAGGCGATTCGCTGCCGGTTGTCGGGATGCTTTAACCTTTTTCCGGCTCTGTTGACCGGAACCCGGCTCAATCCTTAGTATTATACTCGGAACCCGCCCATTATCGTGGCGCGGCTGATCGGTAGGAGACCCTTGATGCATATCATCGATTCCCATTTCCACTGGTGGCCGCGCTCGGTCTTCGAGGCGCTGTGCAAGCGCAAGGATTTCCCGCGCTCCGAGCCGAACGATCGCGGCGGCTACGAATTCTTTGGTCCCACGGGCCGCCAAGAGAAGTTCCTCGGTGGTTGGACCGATTGGTTCGACATCGACGAGCAGCTCGCCCATATGGACAGCCTCGGGCATCAGGTCGACGTCGTCTGCTCGATCGGCCCGTTCTCGGTCGCCTTCTCCTATATGGACAAGATCATGGGCCGCGATTTCGCGACCCAGTGGAACGAAGAGATGGCGTGGGCGCAGCGCACGCATCCGGGCCGCGTCTGGGCGAGCGCCGCGGTGCCGCTGGTCGACACGCAGACCGCGATCGACGTCGTCGATCACGCGATCAACAAGCTCGGCCTCATGGGCGTGAACTTGCCGGGCAGCGTCGGCGACGATCCGCGTATCGATGCCGAGCGGCTCGAGCCGTTCTACGACTATGTCGAGAAGCTCGGCGTGCCGCTGTTCCTGCATCCGACCGACGCCGTGTTCCAGGACATGCTGATCGACGGCTATAACGGCGCACTCTTCGTGTCGCTCGGCCGCGTGATCGAGGTGAGCGTCGCCGCGATGCGCCTGATCTTCTCGGGCGTCATGGAGCGGCATCCGAACCTCAAGATCTTCATGTCGCATACCGGCGGCGCGCTGCCTTATCAATCGGGCCGCATGGACAAGAACGGCAAGGGCGCGAAGCTGCCGCATCCGCCGAGCGAATACATCCATCGCATGTATACCGACACGGTGACGCCGCACACGCCAGGGCATGAAGTGGGCGATCGAGTATTTCGGCGTCGATCGCGTGATGTACGGCACCGACTATCCGTGCTGGGATCCGGCGACCTGCTTGAAGCTCTTCAACGAGATGAAGCTCTCGGAAGAAGATCAGCACAAGATCTTCTACGCCAACGCCAAGCGCATCCTGAACCTCAAGGATCCGGCGCCGGCGAAGACGGCGGCTCCGGCGCGCGAGATGGCGCCGGCGAAGTAATCTCGTCTTTCTTCTTCGCGAAAGGCCGCAGCGCATGCTGCGGCCTTTTTGCTTTCAGCGCGATTCTTTGGCGATCGCCGACGAAACGGATGGCGTCTTCCGCAGCGCGCAGCAAAGCGCGGGCTTTGTCGTGAATTTCCTGATGCTCGGCGGCGGGATTGCTGTCGGCGACGACGCCGCAGCCGGCCTGGACGATCATCTTGCCGTCCTTGACGACGGCGGTGCGCAGCACGATGCAGGTATCCATGCTGCCATCGCCCGAGAAATAGCCGATCGCGCCGCCATAGAGATTGCGCCGCTCGGGCTCGAGCTCGTCGATGATCTCCATCGCGCGTACCTTGGGCGCGCCGGAGAGTGTGCCGGCCGGAAAGCCGGCAAGCAGCGCGTCGAGCGCGTCGTATTTCGGATCGATCGTGCCTTCGACATGCGAGCAGATATGCATGACGTGGCTGTAGCGCTCGATCACGAATTGCTCGGCGACATGGACGCTGCCGATCTTCGCGACGCGGCCGACATCGTTGCGTGCCAGATCCAAGAAGCATCAGATGCTCGGCGCGCTCCTTCGGATCGGCGAGCAGCTCGTCCTCGAGCTGCTTGATCCTCTTCCGGCGTCTTGCCGCGGCGCCGCGTGCCGGCGAGCGGTCGGATCTCGACCTTGCCGTCGCGCAGCCGCACCATGATTTCCGGGCTCGATCCGACGACCGCGAAATCGCCGTAATTGAGATAGAAGAGGAAAGGCGAGGGATTGAGCCGGCGCAGCGCGCGATAAAGCGCGAAGGGCGGCAGCGCGAAGGGCACCGTGAAGCGCATCGACGGCACGACCTGAAAGATCTCGCCGGCGCGGATGTATTCTTTCGCGGTCTCGACCATGGCGAGACATTGCTCGCGCGTCATATTGCCTTGCGGCGCCGGCGAGCGCGTGCCGGCTGTCTCGTCGCTGGTGTGCCGTGCCGGCAAGCTCTTATCGAGATCGCGCATCACCGCGCCGAGACGCTCGCTCGCGGCCTCATAGGCTTCGCGCGCCGGGGTTGTGCCCGGCCAGACCGGCGTCACCACGGTCGACCGTGCCGAAGACGTTGTCGAAGATGCAGACGATGGTCGGGCGGACGAGAATCCCGTCGGGGATGCCGAGCGTGTCAGGATTGGTATCGGGCAGGCGCTCGATCAGCCCGACCGTCGAATAGCCGAGATAGCCGAAAAGGCCGGAGGCCATCGGCGGCAAGTTTGCCGTCATTCTCGACGCGGCATTCGGCGATCAGCGCGCGCAAGGAATCGAGCGCAGCTTTGCTCTGCTTTAGCGAAGGCGGAGGGATTGTCGAGCGCGCGGCGATTGATCTGAGCTTCGTTGCGAAAGCAGCGCCAGATCAGATCGGGCTTCATGCCGATGATCGAGTAGCGGCCGATGCGCTCGCCGCCTTCGACGGATTCGAAGAGGAAGCTCATCGGCTGGCCATCGGCCAGCTTCATCATCGCCGAGACCGGCGTGTCGAGATCGGCGATCAGATCGGTCCAGACCAGGACCGGCTTGTCCGAACCGCGGCGACGCTCGAATTCCTCGAAGGCAGGCGAGATTTCCATGGAGGGAAGATCAGAGCACGTGATCGAGATTGGTCTGGTTGATCTGGACCGGGAAGTGTCGCGCGCAAGGTCTGATGTAAAGCGTCGAGCATGTCGCGACTTCATCGAGGCCGAAAGCTGATCGGTCAGTTGCTTGACGCCGGCTTGGTCTTGCGCCGGATCGGCGGGCTGGATCGTCTTCAACTGCGCGACCACGACATTGTCGCCGGCCGCCGCGCTGACGGCGCCGTTCGGCTTGGCGCCGAACAGCGCCGCGATCAGCGACGGCGGCGCGGTCGGCGCGTCGCCGGTGCGCGCGAGCGGCTGGCTGGTGGTCATCGTCAGCTTATGCGCTGCCGCGATGTCTTTGAGGCTCTTGCCGCCATTCACATCGCCGACCATCGACGCGGCCAGTCTTGTCGAGCGCGTGCTTTCTGCTGGTCGGCCTGCCAGGCAGCGATGACATCCTTGCTGTCGCATCGGCGAGCGGGCGAACCTCGGCCGGCGTGACCTTGTCGACATGGACGAGGAAATAGCCGTCGTCGCCGAGCTCGCTCAGCGGGCTGGTCTCGCCCTGGCCCGCGGTGAAGGCTGTGTTGCAGCACCGCGTCGCTCGGTTGCGGCAGGTCGATCGGCTTGCCGTCGGCGCCGCGGCCTTGCACATCGATGGTCGGCGATCTTTTGCGTCTTGAGACCGAATTTCTGCACGACCTGTTCGAAGGACGCGCCGCCCGCCGCGGCGTCGTCGATGTCGTTCGCGGTCTTGGCGATCGCATCGCCCGCCGCGTCGCGCTGGATATCTCTTGGTCAGCGCGTCCTTCACCGAATCGAGGCTCTGCGTCGCCGCCGGCTTGATGTCGGTGACCACCAGGATGTGCCAGCCGAAGCTGGTTTGCACCGGATCGCTGGCCTTGCCCTTGGGCAGCGAGAAGGCGACGCCGCCAAGCTCCTCCGGCAGATCGTCTTTCTTCACCCAGCCGAGATCGGTCGAGGAAGCATCGGCATTGGCCAGCGTCTTCGCGACGGTCGCGAAATCCTTGCCGCTATCGAGCTGCGCCTTCGCGTTCTTGGCGGTCGCTTCATCGGGCAGCAGCATCTGCTGCGATATTGCGCTGTCTCCGGCGTCTGATAGTCGCTCTGGCGTGAGTCGTATTCCGCTTTGAGCTTGTCGGGCGGGACGGTGATGATCGAGGCGATATCGTCGAGCTTCAGCGTCGCGACGGTGATCGCGCGTTCTTCCGGCGAGCGGAAATCGTCCTTATGCGCGTCGTAATAGGCCGAGACCTGCTCGTCGGTCGGCGTCGGCGGCGCCGGCACGGCCGCCGGCGTCAAAGTCACGATATCGGCGATGCGGCGCTCGGCGCGCGCGCGATAGAGCGCGTCGACCATGGCGGTCGACGGGCTCATGCCGTCGGAGACCGCGTCGGTCAGCTGATTGCGAATCATCTGCTGTCCGCACCGAGGCTTCGTAAGTGCGCCTCGGTGAGCTGGTTGGCGGCGAGGAGTTGGACATAGCGGTCGCGATCGAAGCTGCCTGTCTGGCCTTTGAAAGCCGGATTGTCGACGATCGCCTGCCGGATCGCGTCGTTGCCGACCAGCAGCTTCAGCCGCCGCGTCTCGAGGTCGAGCAGCGTGCCGCCGATGATGCGCTCGACGGCGGAGTTGAGGATGCCGAGTTGCTTCGCCTGGTCGGCATCGATGCCGTTCGGCAGCACTTGGCGCAACTGATCGATTTCGGCGCGCGCTTCTTTGCCGACCTGATCGGCGTTGATCTCGACCGAGCCGACCTTGGCAACCGACGTGTCGATACCCCAATTGCGGAAGATGTCGCCGATGCCCCAGAGCGCGAAACTGCAGGGTCAGAAGCGCGAACAGTACTTTGACGACATAGGTTTCGGCTTTGGCGCGGATGGCTTGAAGCATGTTGAATCTGCGGCGAAATCTGCGGGATAGGCCGCGTCTTGGCGGCGGCCGGATGATAGGTGTGCGGGTAAGGCCAAGCAAGGCCGGCTGGCGGATCGCGCCAGCTCTATGCTACCAGCCTCTCGGCTAGAGGCTCCGGCCGGAGGAAAGAAAAACATGCGCAAGCTCGCTGCCGGCAATTGGAAGATGAACGGGCTGAAAGCCGACGGGCTGGCGCTGGCGCGCGAGATCGTCGCCGGCGCGCGGCAGTCGGCGCCGGCGTGCGATGTGCTGCTTTGTCCGCCGGCGACTTTGCTGGCGCCGGTCGCCGAGGCGATCGCCGGCAGCGCGGTCGCGCTCGGCGGACAGAATTGCCACGCGGCTTCGAGCGGCGCGCATACCGGCGAGATCAGCGCGCCGATGCTGAAGGATGTGGGCTGCGCCTATGTGATCCTCGGCCATTCCGAGCGCCGCACCGATCAGGGCGAGACCGACGCGCGAGGTGCGGGCGAAAGTCGTCGCGGCACATAAAGTGGGCCTTTGTAGCATCGTCTGCATCGGCGAGACCTTGGCGCAGCGCGACGCCGGCGAGACGCTGGCGGTGATCGCGCGGCAGATCGCGGGCTCGCTGCCGGAGGGGCTCGACAGCAGCGCGCTGGCGATCGCGTACGAGCCGGTCTGGGCGATCGGCACCGGCCGCACGCCGACCGTGGAGCAGATCGCCGATGTGCATGGCCATATACGCCGCTTGCTCGCGGGCAAGGCGAAGGACGCGGCGGCGGTGCGCATCCTCTATGGCGGCTCGGTCAAGCCCGAGAATGCACGCGAGCTGATGCGCGTCGCCGATGTCGACGGCGCGCTGGTCGGCGGCGCGAGCCTGATCGCCGCCGATTTCTGGGCGATCGCCCAGGCCTGTTGCTAGGCCCCCCTGTAGCTAAGGCTCAGCCGTAAGGCAGCAGCTTCGTCAGCGCGGCGTTGAGCTCGATCATCATATCGGTCATCGCCTGGCCGATGAGATCCATCTTGGCGATCTGGTCGATGCGGTCTTGCGCGCTGCGCAGCTCGCTTTCCGAGAACACGCGGTTCAGCAAGCCGCAGGACTGGGCGAGGGCGATGATGACGATGTCGCGCGGATCGGGAATTTCGTCGCTCAGGAGCAGATCGGCGATGCGGCGCTTCACCTCGCGCAAATCCTTGCCGTCGATCAGCGGATAGCGTCGCGTCTCGAACACCCAGAGGAAGCGGCCTTCCTGCTCCTTGAGGATGCCGCGCTCGATGAGGCGCGCGATGACCAGCTGCTCG
This sequence comes from uncultured Alphaproteobacteria bacterium, assembly GCA_963731145.1. GTDB lineage: Bacteria > Pseudomonadota > Alphaproteobacteria > ATCC43930 > CGMCC-115725 > CAIKMD01. The sequence continues at coordinate 131,968 of CAVSUX010000004.1, forward strand.
AGCTCGTCGCCTTGCTTGCGGAGCACGTCGAGCGCGTCGATCGTCTTGGTCTTGGCGGGCAGCGTGCCGATCGCATTGAGCGCGAAATCCAGGACCTTCTCGCTGGTCGGCGAGCGGTCGAGCACGACCAGGGCGCGGAGATCGGTGTCGACGCGGTCGAGCAGGGCCAGGTCCATCAGCGCGGCCCCGGCGAGCGCCGTGTTCATCAGCAGGTCCTGGAGGTTGGCGAATTGGCCGCTTTTCTCGTCGTGGGCGAGGAGCAGCAGTTCTTCGGCGCAGGTCAGCATGGCGGTTCGGTTACTTCAGGCTCGCCAACGCGGCGTCGCGGTTGGGGAAGGTCGCGAAGAGGGTGCTGAAGCCGCTGATCTCGAAGACCTGTTTCACCGAGGGCTGAAGCCCGGCCAAAATCAGCTTTTGCTTGGCGGTTTGCGCCTGTTTCGCGGCTTTGAGGAGCACCCGGAGCCCGGCCGAGGAGATGTAATCGAGCGCGGCGAGGTCGAGGACTAGGTTCGGGCTGCGGCTGACCGCATCGGCGAGCTTGGTATCCGCCGTCGCCGAATTGGTGCCGTCGAGCCGGCCGCTGAAGTGCAAGACCGTCGCGCTGTCGGCCTTCTGCTCGCTGATATCCATCAATGCCCCCGTATCCCAGTCTGGGTGTTATGCGCGCCCGGTCGCCTATCATGGCCCGCCGGCGCCGCTTACGGGCGTATCATGATTTCGCGAACGTCCGGGCGCAAGGGTGACGTTGGCGAAAGCCGTTTTGCCGCGTCCGAGCGCCGCGCCGGGACTGGCTTTCGACCGCCCCCTAGTCTTTATGGGAAGGGGCCGCTAAAACCCGCGCCATGATCACGGTTATTCTCGTCGTCCATATCATGCTGGCGATCGCGCTGACCGGCGTCATCCTCGTCCAGAAAAGCGAGGGCGGCGCGCTCGGCATGGGCGGCGGCGGCATGGGCGGCTTCATGAGCGGCCGGTCGGCCGCCAATCTGCTGACGCGGTCGACGGCGGTCATCGCCGGCTGCTTCTTTTTGACCAGCATCGCCCTGGCGCTGATCTCGAGCCATCAGCGCGCGCCGCACTCGATCATCGACAGCGGCGCGCCGCCGGCGAGCAACGCGCCGGCCGGACCCTTGGTCCCGACCCCCTCGACCGCGCCCAACCTGCCCGCGCCCAACCTGCCGGCGCCGAACCAGACGCCGGCGCCGAGCACGCCCGCCGCGCCGCTGGCGAAGTAGGCCCGTCTCCTTTCTATCGTCATGGCCGGTCTATCGTCATGGCCGGGCTCGTCCCGGCCATCCATGTCTTGTTTCGCACACCGCAAGACGTGGATGCGCGGAACAAGTCCGCGCATGACGAATTTGGGTTATCCGAGCGCTCGGAAAAATTTTCGCTCCAACTCGGGCGACTCGCGTCATCCGGAGTCGCTTTTGATTGTGCGGCCCCGGAATTGTCCCTAAATTGAAAGTCCATGACGCGGTTCATTTTTATCACCGGCGGCGTGGTCTCCTCTCTCGGCAAGGGTCTTTCGGCGGCGGCGCTCGGCGCGCTCTTACAGGCGCGCGGCTTCAAGGTGCGCCTGCGGAAATTCGATCCTTATCTCAATGTCGATCCGGGGACGATGTCGCCGTATCAGCATGGCGAGGTCTTCGTCACCGATGACGGCGCCGAGACCGATCTCGATCTCGGCCATTACGAGCGCTACACCGGCGTCAGCGGCCGGCGCAGCGACAGCGTCACCTCCGGCCGCATCTATCAGACCGTGATCCAGCGCGAGCGCCGCGGCGAATATCTCGGCGGCACGGTGCAGGTGATCCCGCACGTCACCGACATGATCAAGGAATTCATCCAGGCGGACATCGGCGATGAAGATTTCGTGCTGGTCGAGATCGGCGGCACGGTCGGCGATATCGAGAGCCTGCCTTTCCTCGAGGCGATCCGCCAGCTCGGCAACGAGGTCGGGCGCGAGCGCGCGATGTATGTGCATCTGACGCTGGTGCCCTATATCCCCTCGGCCGGCGAATTGAAGACCAAGCCGACGCAGCATTCGGTGAAAGAGCTGCTGGGCCTCGGCATCCAGCCCGACATCCTGCTCTGCCGCTGCGACCGCGATATTCCGCTGGGCGCGCGCAAGAAGATCGCGCTGTTCTGCAACCTCAAGGAAGAGCGCGTCATCCTGGCGCAGGATGTCGACACCATCTATGCCGTGCCGCAGGCCTATCACGACGAAGGCTTCGACGCCCAGGTCTGCGCGCATTTTGGCTTGTCCGTGCGCGCGCCGGATATGCAGCGGTGGGAGAAGATCGTCTCCCGCGTCCGCCGGCCGGAAGGCGAGGTGGCGATCGCCGTCGTCGGCAAATACACCCATCTGCCCGACGCCTATAAATCGCTGGGCGAGGCGCTGGTCCATGGCGGCATCGCCAACAATGTCGGCGTGAAGCTGGATTGGATCGACAGCGAGATCTTCGAGCAGCCCGACGCGGTGGCGAAGCTCGAAGGCGTGCACGGCATCCTCGTGCCCGGCGGCTTCGGCGAGCGCGGCGCTGAAGGCAAGATCGAGGCGGTGAAATTCGCGCGCGAAAAGCGCGTGCCGTATTTCGGCATCTGCTTCGGCATGCAGATGGCGGTGATCGAGGCGGCGCGGCATTTGGCCGGCCTGCCTTCGGCGGGCACGACGGAGTTCGGTCCGACCCCCGATCCCGTCGTCGGCCTGATGACCGAATGGGTCGCGCGGCAACCAGGTGGAGCGGCGGAACGAGCACGGCGATCTCGGCGGCACGATGCGCCTCGGCGCCTATACCGCGATGCTGCTGCCCGGCACGCGCGTCAGCGAGATCTACGGCAACGCCACGACGATCAGCGAGCGCCATCGCCACCGCTACGAGGTGAACATCACCTATAAAGAGCGGCTGGAGCGCGCCGGCCTCAAATTCTCCGGCATGAGCCCCGACGGCGTGCTGCCCGAGATCGTCGAGATACCCGACCATCCCTGGTTCGTCGGCGTGCAGTACCACCCCGAGCTCAAATCAAAACCCTTCGACCCGCATCCGCTGTTCACGAGCTTCATCAAGGCGGCGGTGGAGCAGAGCCGGTTGGTGTAGCACTTTATGCTGAGCGAACTATGAAGACGGCTTACGAGTTACGCGAGTCGCAGGTCAGCACGCCTCCACCAGTCGTATCATTGTTTTGGAAGCTCGTCCGACGGTCTCGTCCGCAGCTCGGGCGGGTGTTGGATTTGGGAGCCGGAGATGCACGATTTTCCGTTGGCGGTCATTACGAGGCATACGACGGAGTTGAAATCGATCCGGCCGCGTGCGCCAACGCCGTTGGTCTGCCGAAAGTAAAAATATATCAAACGTGTGCATTTCGCCTTGATCAGACAAATTACGACGCTTGTATCGGCAATCCGCCTTATGTTCGTCACCATGATGTAGAAGTTCCGTGGCGAGAGCGTACCGCTGCCAAAATAAGTCGTAACTTGGGTTTCGATCTAAGTGCGTACAGCAATCTCTATTTATATTTTCTGTGCCTTGCTTTGATGAAGTCGCGCGAGGATGGCCTTGTTGCCTTAGTTGTGCCATTCGAGTGGGTTTCCCGACCATCAGCCTCGTCAATTCGCGACTACATCAAAGAGAAGCGGTGGGACGTAAAGGTTTCGTCCCGAGCTGTGCCAAGAAGCTTGATTTTTGAAGGTGTTCTATGCTAACGCTGATGAATTCGACTGCGATGACGGTCCAGCGGTGCATGTGTCTGAACTTGAAGCTATTCACGGGTTCAGAAAGGGCGATCCGCTTTTGGGCTTACACTATGATTTTGTGTCACCGAGCCAGCTTGCTCATCCCGTTTTTCATGCACAATTTGGCACGAGAGATTTCGATCTAGAAGAATTGGAGGATCTCGGATTCACAGCAACGATGAAACCGCTTCCCCAAGGGACCCTATACGCCAATGTACGGATACCGACGCCGTGCATGAATTTTGTATCGGTTTTGTTGGGCTTGGCGGCAGATCATCTAGAGCCCCAATTCTTCGACCAAGTGCTGAAATTGGTACGGAAAAGTCAGCTCACGAAGTGGGACGCTACATGTCAAGCGCTTGAGGGAAGCATCAGAGATTTTGGTGGGTATTTACCCTCTCATCACTGGTACGAAGCAGTTCCCTCGTAGTGACGAGTGATTATAGAAGGTGCCTCATGCCCACACCCCGTCACGTCCATATCGGCAATCTGACGCTCGGTAATGATCGGCCGCTGGCGCTGATCGCGGGGCCTTGCGCGCTCGAGAGCCGCGCGCATGCGCTCGAGATGAGCCACGCCCTCACCGAGCTCACGGCGCGGCTCGGCATCGGCCTCATCTATAAAACCTCGTTCGACAAGGCGAACCGCACGTCGCTCTCGTCGGTGCGCGGGCTGGGGCTCGAGGAGAGCCTGCCGATCCTCGCCGAGGTACGCGAGAAATACGGCTGCCCCGTCGTCACCGATGTGCATGAGAAAGAGCAATGCGCAAGCGTGGCCGAGGCGGTCGATGTCTTGCAGATCCCGGCCTTCCTCTGCCGCCAGACCGATCTGCTCATCGCCGCCGGCGCGACCGGCCGCGCCGTCAATGTGAAGAAGGGCCAGTTCCTCGCGCCCTGGGATATGAAGAATGTCGCGGCGAAACTCGCCTCGACCGGCAATCAGAACATCCTGCTGTGCGAGCGCGGGGCGAGCTTCGGCTACAACACGCTGGTCTCGGATATGCGCTCGCTGCCGATCCTCGCCGAGACCGGCTATCCCGTCGTGTTCGATGCGACCCATTCGGTGCAGCAGCCGGGCGGGCAGGGCGCCACCTCGGGCGGCGAGCGGCGGTTCGTGCCGGTGCTGGCGCGCGCTGCGGTCGCGGTCGGCGTCGCCGCCGTGTTCATGGAAACCCACCAAGACCCCGACCACGCGCCCTCCGACGGGCCGAACATGGTGCATCTCAAAGATATGCCGGCGCTGCTGTCGGAATTGATCGAGTTCGATAAGCTGGCGAAGCGGCCGCGGAATTGATTTTTGATCGTCATTGCGAGGAGCGTAGCGACGAAGCAATCCAGAGGCCGCCCGCGTTGTCCTGGATTGCTTCGCTTCGCTCGCAATGACGGCTCTCTTTTTTCACCGTCATTCCCGCGAAAGCGGGAATCCAGGAAACGGCTGGATGCCCGCTTTCGCGGGCATGACGAACTCGGTAAAAAGGCGCGTCACTAAAAGCATAGGAGTCCCATGAGCGCGATCACCGATATTCACGCCCGCGAGATCCTCGACAGCCGCGGCAATCCGACGGTCGAGGTCGAGGTGACGGTTGAGAGCGGCGCGGTCGGCCGCATGGCCGTGCCCTCGGGCGCGTCGACCGGCGCGCATGAAGCGGTCGAGCTGCGCGACGGCGACAAGCAGCGCTTCGGCGGCACGGGCGTGAAGAAGGCGGTCGCGGCGGTGAATGGCGAGATTTTCGACGCGCTCTCGGGTCTCGACGCCGCGAGCCAGATCCAGATCGACCGCACCATGATCGCGCTCGACGGCACGCCGAACAAAGCGCGGCTCGGCGCGAATGCCATTCTGGGAGTCTCCTGCGCGGCCGCCAAGGCGGCGGCGATCGAGCTCCGCCAGCCGCTCTATCGCTATGTCGGCGGGCCGAGCGCGCGGCTGCTGCCGACGCCGATGATGAACATCGTCAATGGCGGCGTCCATGCCGACAATCCGATCGATCTCCAGGAATTCATGATCGTGCCGGTCGGGCCGGACAATTTCGCCGACGCGCTGCGCTGCGGCGCTGAGGTGTTTCACGCGCTGAAGAAGCAATTGAGCGATGCCGGCATGAACACCAATGTCGGCGATGAAGGCGGCTTCGCGCCGGCGCTGAAATCGGCCGACGAGGCGCTCGCTTTCATCATGCGCGCGATCGCGGCGGCTGGCTATAAGCCGGGCAGCGACGTCGTGCTCGCGCTCGATGCGGCCTCGACCGAATTCTATCAGGACGGCAAATACAATCTCGACGGCGAGGGCAAGTCGCTCGACAGCGCCGGCATGGTGAAATACCTCGCCGATCTCGCCGCGCGCTATCCCATCGCCTCGATCGAGGACGGCATGGCCGAGGATGATTGGGAGGGTTGGGCTTTATTGACCAAGGAATTGGGCGCGAAGGTACAGCTTGTCGGCGACGATCTGTTTGTGACGAACCCGACGCGGCTGCGTGACGGCATTGAAAAAGGCATCGCGAACTCGATCCTGGTGAAGCTCAACCAGATCGGCACGCTGACCGAGACGCTGGAGGCGGTCGAGATCGCACATCGCGCCGGCTACACCGCAATGTTCTCGCATCGCTCGGGCGAGACCGAGGATACGACGATCGCCGATCTCGCGGTCGCGACGAATTGCGGCCAGATCAAGACCGGCTCGCTGTCGCGCTCCGACCGCCTCGCCAAATACAACCAGCTCCTGCGCATCGCCGACGAGCTCGGCAACGAAGCGCGCTACATCGGTAGGGCGGCGTTGAAGCGATAGCGATTAGCTGACAGCTTCAGATCAGCGTCGTGTTCGGCGGCAGGCCGAGGAGCATGCGGCCGAACATCTCCTGATTGACCTCGAGCGCGAGCGCGCCATGCATGGCGATGGCATGGAGATCGCGCCACGCGCGCTGGATCGGATTGGTCTCGGCAAGGCCCGAGCCGCCGCAGGCAAGGAACAGCGTATCGACCGCCTCGCGGCATTGCGCCACCGCATGCGCGCAATCCATGCGGATGCGCGCGCGGTCGCGCGGCGCCATCGTCGCGCCGGCATTGGCCGCGGCTTCGATATCGTCGACCGCGCGATGGAGCAAGAGGCGGGCGACGCGGACACGCGTTGCCGCGTCCGCCAATTGCCGATGCGTCGTCGCGCTCTCGATCTGCTTCTCGCTCAGCGTATAGGCGATGATGCGGCCGGGTAGGCGATCCTGAAACGCATCGAGCGCCGCCTCGGCAATGCCGATCGCGCCCGGCGCCAGCGCGAGCTGCAGCACCGGCACGGCCGCGCTTTTGTAGAGCGAGCCATCATGCAGCGAGACGCCCGGCGCCTTGCCCTCGATCAGGCCGGGCAGGGAGAGCGCGCGATGCCGCGGCACGAACACATTCTTGGCCGCGACGCTGCAACTGCCGGTGCCGCGCAAGCCCGCGACGTTCCAATCGTCGTTGATGACGATGTCTTTGGCGGGCACGAGCAGATCGGCTTCATCGACGACGGCGCCGTCCGCGCCGAGAATGCGAGCGCCGAGCAGCAGGAATTGCGCATGCTGACAGCCCGAGGCGAACGGCCAGAAGCCGTTCAGCACATAGCCGCCATCGGCGGGCTTCGCTTCGCCGCGCGGCGCGATGACGGCCGAGATGAAGGTGTCGGGATCGGCGCCATAGGTTTCTTCCTGCGCTTCTCTCGGGAACGAGCCCATCAGCCAGCTATGCGCGTGCACGACGCCCATGCACCACGCCGTCGACCCGCAACCGCACGCGATCGTCGCGACGGTATCGACATGCGCATGCAGCGATGCCTGATGCCCGCCATAACGCCGCGCCTGCAATACCTTGAGCAGCCCCGCGCGTTTCAGCGCCGCGACATTCGCCTCGGGCAGCCGGCGCAGCGTCTCGGCCTCGGCGGCGCGCTGGCCGAGCTCGGGGATCAGCGCGTGGGCGCGCTCGATGAGATCGGCGGTGTTCGATTTATGATCCATTCTCTTTCCTGTTCCGTCATTGCGAGGAGTGCGAAGCACGACAAAGCAATCCAGGGCAACGCGCGCGGCTTTTGGATTGCTTCGCCCTTCGGGCTCGCAACGACGACATTTTAACGGCACGAATTGCGGCCGCATCACGCTCATTCTGCCGCCACCGTTGCGACTTTGGCCGCGCGTTCCGAATTATACCAGGGCGCCGCGCCTCGACCACGCCGAGGGTTTCCGCGAAAGTTCGTCTATCGGCAAATCCTTTTGCCGCGCCGGAACGTCATCTCTGCGTAGTGCAACCTTTCACCGGAGAGCCCCATGGCCCGCATGCTCGTGATCTACAAAACGCCGCCGGACACTGCCGCTTTCGACAAGCATTATTTCGAGGCCCATGTGCCGCTGGCAAAGAAATTGCCCGGCTTGCGCAAATACGAAGTGAGCCGCGGGCCGATCACGGCGTTGGCGGGCGGCGAGGCCTATATGGTCGCCGAGCTTCATTTCGACGACCTCGCCGCGATCCGCACCGCCTTTGCCAGCGAGGTGGGCAAAGCTTGCGCCGCCGACCGGCAGAATTTCGCGCCCGATCCCACCGCGTTCCAGATGTTCCTGTTCGAGGACCGCGCCGTCTGACGAGGGCAAGTGGGCAGCGTCATGGCACGCGCCATTGACGCTGCGCTCCGCTCCGCTCGGGGCCGTTGACGCTGCGCCTCGCTTATCCTAGGCCGCATCTCAGAATGCGACCGAGGGAGCGAAAGCCGTGAGCATGAAGCGCAGCAGCAAGACGCATATCCGCACGACCCATACGGGCAGCCTGCCGCGGCCCGCCGAGATGCTCGAGACCATGCGCGCCATGGCGGCGGGCCAGCCTCATGACGAGCAGCGCCTATGAAGCGGCGCTGACCAGGAACATCGCCGACATCGTCAAGACAGCAGGTCGAGGCGGGGATCGACATCGTCACCGACGGCGAATGCAGCAAGCCGAGCTTCCAGCATTACGTCGCCGAGCGGCTCGACGGTTTCGAGCCGCGCATGCCGCCGGGCGGGCTGCCGGTGCCGACCGGCCCGATGGGCGTCGGCGGCCGCGACGCGCAGCTGTTTCCCGATTTCTATCAGAATGTGCTCGAGAACAATCCGTTCAGGCACACGATCCGCATCGCGCCGCGCGTCTGCGTCGCGCCCTATCCGCTATGTCGGCCAGGAGAAGCTGCAGCGCGACATCCGCAATCTGAAAAGCGCGATGGAGACGGCGGGCGCCGATGAAGGCTTCATGCCGTCGCTCGCGCCGACGACCGTCGCTTGAAGAATGAGCATTACAAGAACGACGACGAATTCCTCGAAGCCTATGGCGAGGCGATGCGCGAGGAATGGAAGGCGATCCTCGATGCCGGGCTATTGCTGCAGATCGATTTCCCGAGCCTCGTCAGCGCCTGGGACACGGCGAGCAATACGATGGAGTCTCGCCGACTATCGCAAATGGACCGAGACGCGGATCGCGCATCTCAATCACGCGCTGCGCGGTCTGCCCGAGGATCGCATCCGCTTTCATACCTGCTACGGCGTCAATTTCGGGCCGCGCGTCACCGATCTGCAGCTCGCCGACGTCGTCGATCTCATCTTCACGATCAAGGCCGGCGCCTATTCCTTCGAGGCGGCCAATCCGCGCCACGAGCATGAGTTCCATCTGCTCGAGCAGATCAAGCTGCCGGCCGGCAAGATCCTCATCCCCGGCGCGATCACGCATTCCAATGTGATGATCGAGCATCCGGAGCTCGTCGCCGATCGCATGGAGCGCTGGTCCAACGCCGCCGGCCGCGAGAATGTGCTGTTCGGCAATGATTGCGGCTTCCAATCGACGGCCGGCAACAGCGAGATCCCGATTACCGTCGCCTGGGCGAAATTGCGCGCGCTGGGCGAGGGCGCACGGCTCGCCTCGCGGCGCTAGCGCCTGTGCCTGCAGGCGCTTGATGTCCGGTGCCGGTAGCGAGCGCAGGTCCATGTTTGGGGACAAAGCAGACGTCGCGCGGTGATTTCGTCCGGCCCGACATTGCAGGGGTCCACGAAATGCGGATAATCATGTCAGCTTTGGCAGGTCTTCTGGGGATGCTCCCCGCTTAGCGCAAAGCAGTCACAATGGGGGGATCATGAAGAAGTCGTCGCTCACTGCAGCCGCGTCAATGCTGGGCCTGGCGCTTGTCCTATCACCGATTGCCAGTGTGCAGGCTGCTGAACTCCAGGTCTTAGCGGGTGGCGCCATGACGGCGCCGTTGAAAGAACTAGCAACGCAATTCGAGGCTGCGTCAGGCCATAAGCTTGTTTTTCGCTTCGGGACCACCCCGGAACTGATCAAGCTGGCGACGAGTGGCGGCCCGTTCGACCTTGGTGTGGTTCCACGCGAGGTGTTCCTGGACGCCGTCGCCAGACTCAGTTCGCGTCCGGGCCGACTACTGATATTGCCCGCGTAGGCCTCGGCGTCGCAGTACGCTCGGGCGCCGCCAAGCCTGCCATCGGCACACCCGATGCACTGAAGCAGACGCTCCTCAATGCGCAATCCATCGCCACCATACCGGCAAGCGCAGCGGGCGCCCAAGTTTTGCGAGTGTTCGAGCGTCTTGGCATCGGCGAGGCAATGAAAGCCAAGACGAAGATACAGGCTGGACCGGCACAGGTCGTTCAGGCGGTCGCTACCGGCGAGGCGGAAGCTCGGAGTGTTTCTCATCAACGTGTTGACGGTCCCCGGTTTGGATGTTGTCGGCCCGTTTCCAGCCGAACTGCAACAGGAGATCGTTTTCACGGCGGCCATCGCCGCACACACCAAAGAAGCGGAAGCCGCCAAGGCGTTCATCGCATACCTAAAAACTCCTGCCGCCGTCGCAGTGATAAAGGCTACAGGCATGAATCCAGGCTAACGCGAGTGCGCGACATCAACATCGGCCATAACGTTGTTTGTCGCGTCGCTCATCGCCGGTTGACGGCTTGCTGAAGAGTGGCTGCTAAAGTCAGCTTCGGGTACGAATGCGACCTTCGCGACGCGTAGGTGTGATGTCCGACGGCGGGGCGAGAACAAACTCGATATGCTCGTGCCGCTTGGACCGGGATTGGGCCCAATCGAACTTTCGGCATCGGCGTGTGCCTTATTCTTCCGGCAGCCAGCCCATGGAGCGGACGAGCTCGTAAAGCCTTCCGTAAAGTTGAAGGGCAACCCGACTGTCCATTTGGATGGCCACGGTGGTGGCCGTACGCCCCAGGGTCGGGGCTATTGATGGATTCGGGCCAACTTGCACCGATGCGGTCAGTACGACCATTGGAGGGTTCGTATCGGAGACAGTTGCTTCAAAAAAAACAGCGGGATCGGCAAGCAACAGATGCTCGCCAACGGCGAGTGACGAAGGAACGCTCATAGTTCGCCCCTAGATTGGTTGGCACCCCCAGGATACAGCGAAGCCGGGACGAGAGTTTTGCCCGTTCGCGGCAAGAAATTAACGATGTCGGCTGTACGACATTCGCTCGAAATCAAATCAGTTGGGTGGCCTGGTACCGCACAGAATCGGGCATTGCGCAGGGTTTCGCGATAGCGGATCTCAATTCCGCGGAATCACGCGCCCCACATATCGGCCGCGACGTCGACGATGCGCGCGAGCTTGCGCTCAACCAGGTCGGGCGCAAAGCGCCCAACGCGGGCGACGCTCGAGAAGCCGCATTGCGGCGACAGCGCGAGCTGCTCTAGTGGCGCGTACCGCGCCGCCTCGGCGATGCGCCGCTTCAGCACGTCGGCGGATTCGACCTCGGGCATTTTCGTGCTGACGAGGCCGAGCACCGCGATCTTTCCTTTCGGCAGGAAGCGAAGCGGGGCGAAGTCGCCGGCGCGCGGCGTGTCGTATTCGAGGAAGAAGCCGTCGACATCGAGCAGATTGAACAGGCGGTCGGCGACCGGCTCGTAGCCGCCATCCGCCATGCCATGGCCGAGATTGCCGCGGCACATATGGACGGCAACGGTCATGCCGGCCGGCCGGTCCTTGATCGATTGATTGATCGCGTCGATATAGGTGTCGATGAGGCCGTCGGGATTTTCGCCGCGCTCGCGCACGCGCTGCTGGTTCTTCGGGTCGCACAGGACCGCCATCGGCACCTCGTCCATCTGCAGATAGATGCAGCCGCGGCGCGCGAGATCGGCGATCTCCTCGCGCATGATCGCGGTCAGCGCGGCGAAGAAGGCCTGGCGGTTTGGATAGACCGCGCGATCGAAGCTGGCGTCGCCGCCGAAATGGGCGATCGAGGGCGTCGGCAGGTTGGCCTTGATCGGCCGCCGCGTGATCGCTTTGAGCGCCGCGAAATCGTCTGCCGAGAGCGGCTCGCGGCGCCTGATCGGTGCGATGCAGCGCGGCTCGCCATGGCCCTCGAACTTCGCGCCCTCGAAGGTCGTGAAAGCGAAGGCCGCGATTTCGGGCTTGGCCGCGAAGCCGTCGCATTTCTCGTAAAGGAATTCGCGCCAGCCGGTCTTGCGGAACTCGCCGTCGGTGATGGCGCCGATGCCGACCCGTTCCTGCATCGCGACCGCCTCGCGGATGCATTCGTCCTCGATCGGTGTGAGCTCCGCCTTGGCGAGCCGGCCGGCGCGGAACGCCTGACGCGCCCGGAGCAGCGGCTCGGGCCGCGGCAGGCTGCCGACATGCTCGGCGCGGAATGGCCCGATCGTCGTCGCGGCTGCCATCGGAACCTCCCTATGTGCTGTGTCTTGCCGATGATGCTACTCCCGCCACCGCGGCGCGAGAATGGCGTCGTCACAGCGCGCGGCGCCTGAACGTCGCCGCCGATGGGCGCGGCGCGAAGAGCGCATGAGCGCGAAACGGCGGCGGATCATTTCCCGGCGCTAAGTAATCAGGCCGGAAAATAACACTTATGGCGAGTAGGCGAGCCACCCTTTTAGATATCGAGCCACCCTTTTAGATATTAGGTAACGACTTCGCCGTATCTATGACGCATAGGCAGCGTCATAGGATCACGGTTCATGCCTTCACTTCGGATCTTCTTGCGGCTCGGCTTGGTTTGCGTTTGGGTCGGGGCGGGCGTGTTGCTCGCTTACCTTTCGACCGTCGTCGATGCGGCGGCGCAATATCTCGTCTTCCTTCCGGTCATTGTCGTGTGCAGCCGTACTTACGGCGAGCGGGAAGGGGTATTGGCAGCGATTCTCAGCACGATCGCCCTCTGGGCTTGGTTCGTCCCGCCGGACGGGCTTGCGCCGCCCGATCGGAAGGACATCCTCCACCTGCTCGCGTTCTTCGCCGTTGCAAGTTTCGTGGCGTGGGTCGTGAGCAAGGAAAGACGTTCGATCGCAGAGTTGACCGGCGAAAATCTGGCGCTCGGGCACAAGGTGCTGCTGATGCGCAGCTTGCGAACGGGGGCGCATTCGTAAATGTCGACGACGGCCGGTGCCCCATCGATTGCCATCGGGGATGATCTCCTTCCCTTCGACCGGATCATTCCGTTCCGCATCTCGGCCTTGGCAGGTCACATGACGCGTGCCCTGGGGCGCGTTTATACCGAGACATCTTTCCGGCTTCTCGCTCCCGAGTGGCGCGTTCTCGCGGCGCTCGGCCGCTTCGGCGCCATGGCCGCAACCGATCTGAGAGAGCGCACGGACATGGACTCGGTGCGCGTCAGCCGGGCCATTTCCAGTTTGCTGGAACGAGGCTACATCTGCCGCGACAGCGATCCGTTCGATCGCCGGCGCGCCATTTTAAAGCCGACGACGGCAGGCGAAGCGATCTACAAGGAGATCGCGCCGCGCGTGGAAGCCGCCGAAGCTGAAATATTCTCTTCCCTAACCGACGAAGAACGGACCAGTTTGAAGGCGATCGTATCGAAGCTGGAACGCCAAATGGCCGACATACTGCCGTTCGAGGACGGCTATGTCCGCGAAGACGGCTGAGATAACTTAGCCGCGACGGCACGGTTGAGCCGCTTGCCGGCTTACGCCCGCGCTTCGAGCACCATGTTGAAGGGCCCCGCCACCGCACGGCGTACACGCGAGAAGCCGCCTGCGCCGATCACTTCGGCGAGCTTCTTTTCGCCCGTCTGAGCACCGAGCGCGGCGCCCACTTCTTGATCCAGAGCCGATTCGCTTCACTCCGATCGGCGCGACGCCTCAGTCGGGCGGCGAGCCGCGCAGCGGCAGCGGCTGATCCGCCAACATGGCTTTGGCGACGATGCCGCGCGCTTCCTCGATATCGAGCTTGTGCCGCGCGACCAGGTCGCCGCAATCGGCGACGATCGCCTCGGCGTCCTGCATCAGCTTCAGGCGCTTGTAGCTGTCGTCCTCGTGCAGGCCCATGCTGGCCCCGATGATCTCGAGAATGTTGAGGATGCGGAACGGCCGGTCGCGCTCGTGAGCACAGAGTCTCGCGGTGATCCGAGTGATAGACGGTGACCAGCGCATCGATGCCGGCCGCTTGCGCGGCGTCGAGCTCGCGCTGCTGCAGCTCGCGTTTATATTTCGGCAGCGCGCCGACGATCACGCTTTGCAGGCCGATCATCGGCTGCTCGAGATCGATGATCTCGATGCCGGGCACGGCGCGCAGCAGCGCCTCGGCTGCTTCCATGGCGCCGGCGACTCCCGGGTGCTTGTGCAGCGCGACGCGCATCGGCACGGGCGTGCGCAGGCGCGGCGCGATGTCGTCGATACGGCCGAGAAGGAAGTGCATGAACGGCGTCATGTCGAATGGCCGCGCGCCGCTCTGCTTCTCGGCCGCCGGCAACGTCTCCTCGGTGAAGTGGACGAAGCAGCTCGGGCACCAGGTGATGACCTGCTTCGATCTCGAGCGCGCCATGTCTTCGATGGCGTAGCTCGCGACGCGGCCCATCGTCTCGGTGTCGCCGGCATGGAGATGGACGCTGCCGCAGCAATGGCTCGGCCCGCCGAGCACGCGATAGGAGATGCCGATCGCATCCATGATGTCGAGCGCCAGAAGCGGGATATGCGGGTTCTTCAGCACATTGCAGCCGGTATAGAAGATGAAATCCGGCTCGCGCCCGTCGCTCGAGCGCGCGGCGCCCGGCGCCTGCTGCCCGAGCCGCGCCAATTCCTCGGGCGTGACCTGGAGGCGCGACAGGACGGTCACCGTGCGCTGATGCTTGCGGAAAGCGGCGATGCTCTCGCTTCGCCGCGCCGCCGGATCTTTCGCGCTTTTCGCCATGGCGACGCGTGCCATCGACAATAGAAAGCGCGGATTGACGCCGTAATCGCAGGCCTTGATGCAGGCGCCGCTCATGACGCAGGAGCTCGCCCAGCGGCGCGCCTCCTCGCTGCCGGCGCCGCTGCGCAAGATGTCGATGATGCCGGTGATGGTTTCGACCGGATCGGCCGCGCTGAGCCCGGCGGGTTCGATGCTCGGGCAAGCGGCGACGCATTTGCCGCAGCGCGTGCAGGCATCGCACATGTCCGCGACGCGGCCGCCCAAGGCGATTTCAAAAGCGCTTTCACTCATTACCGTTGCCTGTCACTCATGGCTTGGAGTGTAGCGCCGCCGGCTTGCCCGCCGCCAGTTGCTCGCGCAGCGTTTTCATCTCGTTGAAGCGCTGCGTCACGTCGCGCAGGATCGCCGCCATGCCGAGCATCCCGCCGGACGCGTCGTGCAGCGGCACGATGGTGAATTCGACCGAGATGCGCGTGCCGTCCTTGCGCTGCGCCGGGACGGCGAGGAGATCGCCGTCGCCATAGCGGCTTTTGCCGCTCTGCATCACGCGGCGAAAGCCCTCCCAATGCCGGCCGCGCAGCTTTTCGGGAATGATGAGATCGAGCGATTGGCCGATCGCCTCGGTCGCGGCATAGCCGAAGATGCGCCCGGCGCCCGCGTTCCAGAAGCGGATGATGCCTTCGGCATCGGCATAGACGATCGCATCCGCCGCCGCGCGGACGATGCTTTCGAACAATGCGGGCGGGCTTTCTGTCATGGGCGATCCGGGGTTTGTGATGACCCCATTTGTGAGCCGGGGGGCTTCGTGCCAGGATTATGCGTCCGCGGCGCGCGCCACGGCAAGGAAGAGAGGCTTGGCTCATGGAGCGTCACCGCTTCGGCAATTCCGATCTCATGGTCTCGGCGATCGGCCTCGGCTGTTACGGCATGTCCGGCGCCTACGGCCCCGCGGACGATACGGAATCGATTGCCGCCATCCGCCGCGCGCTCGACCTCGGCGTCAATTTCCTCGACACCTCGGCGAGCTATGGCAACGGCCACAATCATCGCCTGATCGGCGAAGCGATCAAGGGCCGGCGGCACGAGGTGGTGATCCATTCGAAAAGCGGCAGCCCGCGCGATGGCAGCGGGGGCGGCGGCGATGCGCGCTATCTGCGCGAGACCTGCGAGACAAGTCTCAAAAATCTCGGCATCGAAACCCTCGACGTGTTCTGCATGTCGCGCATCGATCCGAAAGCGCCGGTCGAGGAGAGCGTCGCGGCGCTGGCGGCGCTGGTGAAAGAGGGCAAGACATGCTTCATCGCGCTTTCGGAATGCTCGGCGGAATCGCTGCGGCGGGGCAGTGCCGTCCATCCGCTGGTCTCGCTGCAGATGGAATATTCGCTCCTCTCGCGCGATGCGGAGCGCCAAGGGCAGATCGCGGCGTGCCAATCGCTCGGCCTCGCGATGATGGTCTATGCCGTGCTCGGCCGCGGCCTCATCAGCGCCGCGCCGCCGCAACCGGAAAGCCTCGGCGCGAACGATGTTCGCGCGCATCTGCCGCGCTTCGAGCAGAGCCATTTCGCCAAGAACCTCGTTTTGCGCGCGGCGCTCGAGGCGCTGGCGCAGCGCAAGGGCGCGAGCCTTGCCCAGCTTGCCATCGCCTGGACGATGGCGATGGGCAAGCGCGCGGGCGCTCTCGTCGTGCCGATCCCGGGCGCGAAATCGCGTGCCCATCTCGACGAGAACATTCGCGCCGCCGAACTTGCTCTCAGCGACGACGACCTCGCCGAGATCGACCGGCTCGTGCCGCCGGGCGCCGCCTCCGGCACGCGCTACCGGGAAAGCCAGATGCATCGCGTCAACGCTTGAGAACGCGCTGCGCGCTCAGAGCATCGCTTTGCCTTCATGTGCGACCAGGAGATCGTGCATGTCGTTGGCGTGCTCTTCCTCTTTGGCGAGGATGCCTTCGATCATCACCCGCGTCGCCGGATCCTTGTCGGCAAAATAGCGGATCAGCTCGCGGTAGTGGTCGACGGCGATGCGCTCGGCGATCAGATTCTCTTTGATCATATCGACGAGATTCTTGCCTTCGACATATTGCGAGGCGGAGCGCGACAACAGCCCTTCGGGATTGAAATTCGGCTTGCCGCCGAGCTGATTGATGCGCTCGGCGACCTGCATCATGTGCTGCTGCTCTTCGCCGGCATGGGTGCTGAATTCGGCTTTCACCCCTTCGCTCGATATGCCGGTGGCGGCGATCGCGTGGAAGGTATAGCGCAGCACGCAGACCAGCTCGGTGGCGAGCACGCTTTGCAGAATCTCGATGGTCTTCTTGGCGTCTCCCTGATAAGTCGGCGTCACGGCGCCGGTTTCAAGGCTTTTCCGCGCGCGCTCGCGCAGCGTCCTGACGTCGGAGATAAACGCCCCCTCGGCTTGCGTGACTTGGACGGCTGGGGCGGTTTGGGCGGCGGCTTGGGCCATGGTCGAATATCCTTCCTTGCGGGCATCTCTTTAGTGGTGGGGGGCGGTTTCGGCGCGGGCGCCGGCCCAGGCAGAGCCAACGTCCATGCGAGAAATGCCGTCGCAGCCGTTTCCGTTCCGTCGCGACGTGCGGATGCAGGGCCGGTTGCTTACGGCACTTCGACCGCATAGCGGAAATCGATCATTTCGCGCGCCTCCATCGGCGTCTTCAGCATGCCCTGCGCGTAATACCAGTCGAGCGAGGCCTGGATATCGCGCGGCGCGACGCGGATCCGGGGATCGAAATAGGTGAGGCCGAGGCGGATCACCGCTTCGCTTTGGCCGAGGCCCTGGGCGGCGATGGCGATGATCTCGGGCGCGCTCGGCTGATCGGCGCGATTGCCGCTCGCATCGATGAACGCCGCATCCCAGGTCGCGGCGCCCTTGCGGAACGCGGCGAGGAAATGCTTCACGGCGTCCGGCCGCTCATTCGCGTCCTTGGCCGAGGTGTAGGTCGCGTTGCCGGGGCTTTGCTTCAGCTCGTCCGAATACCAGGCGAGGAGGCGCGCATTGCCCTTGTTCACCAGCGCATAGATGTTCGGCCCGCTGAGCACCGCGGCATCGGCTTGGCCGCCGGTGATCGCCGAGGCGATGTTCTGATTGGATTGGAGCGACAGCACGCGCACATCGGCGAGGGCGATGCCGTGCTTCTGCAAGACGAGATCGAGCGCGTAATGCAGCGCGGTGCCGGTCTGGGTGATGGCGACGGAACGGCCGCGCAGATCCTCGAAGCGCTGGACGCCCGCGGCATAGGCCTGGTTCGAGACGACATAGCCGAGGCCCTGGAAGCCTTTGTACTCGGAATTGCCGCTGCCGATGATTTTCAGGATGCCCTGATGGGCGAGGGTGAAGAAGGCGGCGTTGAGCCCAGCGGAGCCGAAATCGATATCGCCCGCCGCCGCCGCGACGGCGATCGGCGCGGCGGAATCGAAGCGCACCAGCTCGGGCACGAGACCTTCGTCGCGGAAATAGCCCTTGGCCTCAGCGACGAAGATCGGCACGCTTGCCAGTGAGCTGACGATCGCGATCTTAACGGGCTCGAGCGCCGCCGCCCGGGCGGGCGCCGTGGCGATACCGAGCGCTGCCGCCAGGGCGAGCGATCGAGCATATCGACGCGGCTTCTCCACCCGGCCTCCCATACTCTTTGGTCAGCGGCAGCGTAAGGCAAAATGCCAGATGCGCGAAAGCGGCTCGCGGCTCGCCGGGTTCGTGCGGGAGCTTATAAAAGCCGAAATATCTTCATGATTTTTAATGAATTTTTATCACTCGTCGTCAGCATGCTATGCTAACCCTTAACGCCATGGCTGCTGCTCCCTCAAGCCCCGTCGAATGATCGTTTGCCCGCATGAATAAGCCGCTTGCCGTCCTGATCCTCGCCGCAGGACAGGGGACGCGCATGAAGTCGGCGCTTCCCAAAGTCCTGCACAAAGTCGCCAACCGGCCGATGATCGGTCATGCCCTGGCCGCGGCGCAGGCGCTGAAGCCGGAGCGCGTGATCGCCGTGATCGGGCCCGGGATGGAATCGGTTGCCGAGTCGGTCGCGCCGATCCCAACCGTGATCCAGGCTCTGCAGCGCGGCACCGGCGATGCGGTGATGGCGGCGCGCGGCGCGCTCAATAGTTTCGTCGGCGATGTGCTGGTGCTCTATGGCAACTCGCCCCTGACGACGCCTGAGACGCTCGGCAAGCTGCTCGCCGAGCGACAGCGCGCCGATGCGGCGGTCGCGGTGATCGGCATGCGGCCGGAGGAGCCGGGCGCTTATGGCCGGCTCGTGCTCGGCAAGGACGGCGCGCTCGCGGCGATCGTCGAGGCGAAAGACGCGAGCGAGGCGCAGCGCAGGATCGCGCTGTGCAATTCCGGGGTGATGGCGATCGACGGCAAGCGTCTTTGGTCGCTGCTCGACGCCGTCGGAAACAGCAACGCCAAGCACGAATACTATCTGACCGATATCGTCGGCATCGCGCGTGCGCGCGGCCTCGCTTGCGCCGCGATCGAGGCGCCGGTCGAAGAGATGATGGGCGTCAATTCGCGCGTCGAGCTCGCGGCGGCCGAAGCTGCGATGCAGCGCCGCTTGCGCATGCGCCACATGGCCGCGGGCGTCGCTTTCACCGCGCCCGAGACGGTGTTCCTTTCCGCCGATACCAGGTTCGGCCGCGATTGCGTGGTCGGGCCTTTCGTCGTCTTCGGACCGGAGGTTTCGATCGGCGAGGGCGTCGAGATCCCGGCTTTCTGTCATCTCGCCGGCGCCAAGGTCGGCGATCGCGCGATCCTGGGGCCGTTCGCACGATTGCGGCCCGGGGCGGAGCTGGCGGAGGGCGTTCATATCGGCAATTTCGTCGAGGTGAAGAACGCCAAGCTCGCGGCCGGCGTCAAAGCCAATCACCTCGCTTATCTCGGCGATGCGTCGGTGGGCGCGGGCACGAATATCGGGGCCGGCACGATCACCTGCAATTACGACGGCGTCGACAAGCATCGCACCGAGATCGGCAAGGATGTGTTCGTTGGCACGAACTCGTCGCTCGTCGCGCCGGTGACGATCGGCGACGGCGCGATGATCGGCGCCGGCTCGGTGATCACCGGCGATGTGCCGGCGGATGCGCTGGCGCTCGGCCGCGGCCGTCAGGTCGTGAAAGAAGGCGGCGCCGCGGCATGGAAGGCGCAAAAGCGCGCTACGAAAGCCGCAAAGAAGAAACGGTGAGCGCCATGTCGGGGGCCGCTGCAGCCACGAACAAGTTTGCGCGCCCTACGTTGAGGGTTTCGCGCGAATGGCGGCGTTTCAAACCTCCCGTCATGGCCGGGCTTGTCCCGGCCATCCATGAGTTTGTAGCCAAGACGTGGATGCCCGGAACAAGTCGGGGCATGACGCTCAATTTTTTGGACTCGAAGTAAATGTGCGGCATCGTCGGCATTATCGGGCGACAGGACGTAGCGCCGTTGCTTATCGAGGGCCTACGGCGCCTGGAATATCGCGGTTATGATTCGGCCGGCGTCGCGACGTTGGTCGACGGCGCGATCGAGCGCCGCCGCGCCGAAGGCAAGCTGTCCGCGCTGGCGGCGCTCATCGACCACCAGCCGGTGCAGGGCAAAATCGGCATCGGCCATACGCGCTGGGCGACGCATGGCGTGCCGTCGGAGCGCAATGCGCATCCGATCGCGACAAGCGAAGTCGCCGTCGTCCATAACGGCATCATCGAGAATTTTCAGGCGCTGAAGGCCGAGCTCGCCGGCCTCGGCTTCGGTTTCGAGAGCCAGACCGATACCGAAGTCGTGGTGCTGATGGTGACGCGCTATCTGCGCGACGGCTTATCGCCCGAGCAGGCGGTCGAGAAGACGCTGGCGCGGCTGGAAGGCGCTTTCGCGCTGGTCATGCTCTTCGCCGGTCATCACGATCTGCTCATCTGCGCGCGCCGCGGCTCGCCGCTCGCCATCGGCTATGGCGAAGGCGAGATGTTCGTCGGCTCGGACGCGCTGGCGCTCGCGCCGCTCACCCGCCGCATCGTCTATCTCGAGGAAGGCGATTGGGCGGTGGTGCGCGCCTCGGGCGCATCGATCTACGACGCCGCCGGCAAGCCGGCGGAGCGCGAGATCAAGGAAACGGCGCTCTCGGGCGCGGCGGTCGGCAAAGGCAATCACCGCCATTTCATGAAGAAGGAGATATTCGAGCAGCCGGCGGTGATCGGCGACACGCTGATGGCGCATTTCAACCCGGTGACGCGCAGCGTGCATCTGCCGCATCTGCCTTTCGATCTCGGCGCGATCGAGCGTGCGACGATCATCGCCTGCGGCACGTCGTATCATGCCGGCCTGATCGCCAAATACTGGATCGAGCAGATCGCGCGCGTGCCCTGCGATGTCGATATCGCCTCGGAATTCCGCTACCGCGCGCCCGACATGCAAAAGGGCGGGCTGGCGCTGTTTATCTCGCAATCAGGCGAGACCGCCGACACGCTGGCGGCGTTGCGCTATGCCAAGACGCAACAGCAACGCATCGTCGCGGTGGTGAATCAGCCCGAAAGCTCGATCGCACGCGAGGCCGATGCGGTCCTGGCGACTCTCGCCGGACCCGAGATCGGCGTCGCCTCGACCAAAGCCTTCACGACGCAACTCGTCGTGCTCGCCTGTCTCGCGATCGCGCTGGCGCGGGCGCGGGGCAAGATCGACAAGGAACGCGAGGCCGCGCTCTCGACCGCGCTCACCGAAGTGCCCTCGCGCGCGAGCGAGGTGCTGAATCACGATCAGCGCATCGAGAAGATGGCGGCGTGGTTCGCCGAGGCGCGCGATGTGCTTTATCTCGGCCGCGGCACATCGTTCCCGCTGGCGCTCGAAGGCGCGCTGAAGCTCAAGGAAATCTCCTACATCCACGCCGAGGGCTATGCCGCCGGCGAGATGAAGCACGGGCCGATCGCGCTGATCGACGACAAGGTGCCGATCGTGGTGCTGGCGCCGCGCGACGATTTGTTCGAGAAGACCCTGTCGAACGTGCAAGAGGTGCTGGCGCGCGGCGGCAAGGTCGTGATGATCTCCGACAAGGAGGGTCTCGCGCGGCTCGACGGCCAGCTCACCGAGGCGATCGAAGTGCCGTCTTGCGATCCGTTCGTGACGCCGCTGCTCTATGCCATTCCGGCGCAGCTTCTCGCCTACCACGTCGCCGTCGCCAAAGGCACCGACGTCGATCAGCCCCGCAATCTCGCCAAGAGCGTGACGGTGGAGTAGGGCGAGGCAGCGTGTCCTGGTCGCGGGCGCGACCGGCAGCGGCCGTCGATGTGTCAGGAAGGAACGATCTCGCCGGTGCCGCGCCGGGGTGCCTTTGCCTTCGCGTTGTGCATCGCGAGGGCCAGCGGCAGTTCGACGAAGCGATGAGCGGCCACGCCTGCCGCGATGCCAATAACGAATAGCAATGGCACCAGCCACAAGGTTTGTTTCGCTCCGACGTCGACGAGCAGCCAACTGGCAATGACCAGCAACGGCCAATGGACGAGATAGACGGCGTAAGAAGCGTCGCCGAGAAAGACGAAGGGATCGGTCCAGCTTCTTTTCAGATGCGGCTCCAGGGAGAGCGCGCCGCTGACGATAAGGGCGGCGGGTATGCCCCAGCAAAACACGCGCGGCAGCAATTCCGTCGCGTCCATAACAAAACGCGCATTTTCCTGTCCGGTCGGCAAGCAAAAAATGTAGAGCCCGGCGAAGCCGGCTAACAGCATAGAGCAGCCGTGCCACAGCGGACGAATGCGCTCGGGCTTCCAGCGCGTGGCGATCAAAACGCCGAACAGGAAATCGAGGATGATCGGATTGCCCAGGAACCGTAGCACCGGCCAACCAAAATGGACGCGACCGATCCACGCCGCGGCAAACGCAAGGAGCAAAACGGGGATGGCGCGGCGGGAAAGAAGTGCAATCGTCACCGCGACGTAGAACAACATCTCGAAGCACAACGACCAGCCGACGGGATCGACCGGAGCGGCGATATGCTTCCACGCCGGCCAGAAGATGAGCGAAGCCGCGATGGTCGGGCCATCCGGCATCGGCCAGCCGGAAAAAGCGCAGATGGGAAGCAGCGTGAGGCTCGCGAGATAGTAAAACGGCGCGATGCGGAGAAAGCGCTTGCGAAGAAAGGAGAGGGCGGGCGGTCGCTTGAGGGCCGAGCGATAGATGACGAAGCCGCTGATGACAAAAAAGATATCGACGCCCGAGGCGCCGATATCGATATGTGCCGCCGGTAGGGCGGGGCCGGGCGGCAACTGGCTGACGAAATAGATCGCATGCACCGCGACCACCATTGCCGCCGCCACAAAGCGCATCACCTGCAGCGACTTGATCTTCTCGCTCGGCATCGCGTCAAATCTGACGGCAGGAGCCTGTAAGTCAACGCGACGCCTTGCCACCCTGCTATGCGCCGAATCATTTCGATCGCCGCGGTAATATATGCTGGCCAAGCTCGAGCAAGACCTTCCGACGTTGGCGATGAGATAGGTCGTCCGCGCAACCTAGTTGGCAAGGACGTTGAGCTACGTCGCCTCCGCCTCGCGGATCGTAGCAGGGCTATCGAGGACGAAGCGCGCGAGCTCATCCTTGCGTGCGAACCAGACGCCTTTCTGGGTCCGCGCCCGCGCGATGAAGTCTTCGACGATCTTGACCCGTGCCGGGCGCGCGAGCTTGTCGTGGAAGCTGATCACCATCATGCGCCGGCGCGTTTCCGCCTCGGCATAGAGCGCCGCAAACTCCTCATTGAGGGTCCGCTCATAGCCGGCCAGATCGCCTGACTGCAGCGCGTAATGCACGAGGTCGTTGAGGTAACGCGTATAGGGCATCACCACGAACGGCTTGCCGTCGACCGGCACGATGAAGGGCTCGTCGCGGCTGAAATCGTCGATGTGATAGAGGAAGCCGAGCTCTTGCAGTAGCGACAGCGTGTTGGTGCTGCGCCAAACGCCCTGGGTGTTGTAGCCGACCGGGTGCTGCCCGGTGAGCCGTTCCATGAGCGCGACGCCGTCGAGGATGAATTTCCGCTCGTCCTCACGCGAGAGATGGAATTGCTGCGTGTGGGTGATGCCGTGCGCCGCGCATTCGTGCCCGCGCTCGGCGATCTCGCGCGCGAGAAGCGGCGCCTTTTCAAGCCCCTTTGCCGATAGGAACGATGACACCTTGATGCGGCGCCGATCGAACATGTCGAGGAGCCGCGGTATGCCCTCGCGCCAGCCATATTGGTCCTCGGTATAAGCGGCGAAATTGGGGAACCGCTTGCCGGCCGCCTCGAGAGGCACGACCGGTGGCGGGATCATCGGCATCGGCTCCGATCCCGCCTCCCACATCATCGAGATGGAAATCGGAAGCCGTACGCCGTCGGGCCAATGCGCGCCCGCCCGTGCCGATCTTTGCGTCTCGCTCATATACGCTCCTGGCCCGCCTGGCGGGGCTTTTCCTATCCCTACTGCAAAAGAGCGCTGGAAATCATCCGATTTCTGGCGCGCCACGGCGCGATAGGCCGCGGCGCGCGCGATGCTAAGATGGCTCCGATCAAGATGAGGGAGTGCCATGGCAGACGGCGACGCACTGGCGCGGATCGGTGGCACGGCGGTGCCGCGCGCGATGGACGAGACGGAGAAAGCGCTGCGCATCGAGCCTCGCGGCGGTGTTTCGCATCGCGCATCATTTCGGCTGGAATTACGACACGCTCAACCACATCACCTTGCGCTTGCCCGGAACCGATAAATTCCTGATAAATCCGCTCGGCCTCGGCTGGGACGAGATCACGGCATCGTCGCTGGCGACCGCGGATTACGACGGCCGCATCGCGAGCCATACGGGCGTGAAGCTGGCGCCGGCCGGGTTCAACTTCCACAGCGGCATCTTGAGGGCGCGGCCCGACATCAACTGCGTGCTGCATGTTCATGCGGCGGCCGGCGCGGTCATCGGCGCGCTCGAAGAAGGTCTCCTCGTCTACAACCAGAGCGGCTGCCTTTTGCATGGCGAGGTCGGCTATCACGCGTTCGAAGGCTTGGCGCGCGTCGATGACGAAGTGCCGCGCATCCTGCGCGATCTCGGCAGCAAGCACACGCTGATCATGACAAATCATGGGCTTCTCAGCGTCGGTGCTTCGGTCGGCGAAGCCTTCGGCTATATGCGCGCGCTGATCGATGCCTGCACACTGCAAGAGCGGGTGATGGCGACGGGTGGCACGCGCAAGCCGATACCGGCGGCGCTGCAGGAGCACACCAAGGCGCAGATGTCCGGCGGCCGCAACGGGCCGCGCGAAGATCTGTCCTGGGGCTATTGGAAGCGGCTGGCTGAGCGGCTCGATCCGGCATTCGGGTCTTAGGTCGAAGCGATGACAACGACACCGATCGCGATCATCGGCGGCGGCCCGGTCGGCATGGTCCTGGCGATGAATCTTGCCGCGTTCGGCGTGCGCTCGATCCTCATCAATACCGAGCCGAGCACGCGCTGGCACCCCAAGGGAAACACGCATAACGCGCGGACGATGGAGCATTACCGGCGCCTCGGCATCAGCAAGAAGCTGCGCCAGATCGGCTTGCCGTCCGATCATCCGACCGATGTCGCCTATTTCACGACCCTCAATGGCTGGGAAATGGCGCGCCATCCCCTGCCGTCGGAGGGGGAGAAGCAAGCGCAGCTCGAAAAGGCGGCGCCGACCGATCAGGTGCCGGAGCCGCTGTTCCGCGCCAACCAGATGTATGTCGAGGCCGCGCTCTTCCGGCACGTCCGGGCGCTGCCGCTGATCGATGCACGCTATGGCTGGCGCTGCGTCGCGATCGTGCAAGAGAGCGACGGCTCTTTCAAGATCGCCATCGAAGAGGTGACGACAGGCCGCCGCGAAGGCTTCGCCGCGCGTTATCTCATCGGTTGCGACGGCGGCCATAGCATCGTGCGCAACTGGCTTGGCATTTCGTATCGCGGCGAGCGCCCATCGGAGCAGGCTTATGGCAGCGGCGCCACCTGCTCGACGTATCTGAAAGCGCCGGCACTCTATGACCGCCTACTGCAGCGGCACAAGCGCGCCTGGATGCATTGGTGCTTCAATCCGCGGGTGCGCGGCCTTATCCAATCGCTGAACGGCACCGGCGATTTCCTCTTCAACACGCGCATCAAGACCGTCGAGGAGCCGCCCGACCCCAATCACATCGCGCGGACTTTCCTCGCTTGCGTCGGCGAAGAGGTACCGTTCGACGTTGTCGGGCATTTCCCCTGGACGGCGGGGCAAGCGGCGGTCGCCGACAGTTTCGGTCGTGGCAGCGTGTGGCTGGCGGGTGATGCGGTGCATCTCTTCACGCCGACCGGCGGTTTCGGCATGAACACCGGCATCGACGACACGGCCAATCTCGGCTGGAAGCTCGCGGCGATGGTGCAGGGTTGGGGCGGGCCGCATCTTCTCGCCACGTACGAGGCCGAGCGCCGCCCGATTGCGTTCCGCAACACCGGGATGGCAAAGCAATTCACGGTCGATCTGAGCGCGGCGCCGATCGATCCCGAGATGCTCGAAGACAGCGCGGCGGGCGCCGCGGCGCGGGCGCGGACCGGCGCGTTCTTCGCGCGCTTTGGCGAAGAATTCGCCTCGCTCGGGATCCAACTAGGCGCACGTTACGAAGGCTCGCGCATCGTCGTGCCGGACGGCACGACGCCGCCCAAGGACGATCCGACCATCTACACGCCGAGCGCCTGTCCCGGCGGCCGCGCGCCGCATCTCTTCCTCGGCCGTGGCAATTCGCTCTTCGATCATTTCGGGCTCGGCTTTACGCTCTTGCGCCTCGGCGGCGATGCCGATGTCCAGCCGCTCGCGCGCGCGGCGCAGGCGCGCGGCGTACCCTTCGCGTTCTTCGACGTGCCGCTGCACCACGGCCGCGATCTTTACGAAGCCGATCTGGCGCTCATTCGGCCCGATCAGCACGTTGCCTGGCGCGGCAATCGCTTGCCCGACGATGGCGACGCGCTCCTGGCCCAGGTGACGGGTTGGGTCTGAGCGTCGGCGCTTCAGCACGCGCTGGCCAAGCTCGGGGAAGACCTGCGCCACCTTGGCGATGAGATATTCGCCGTAAGTGCCCTCGAAGAGATGGACGCTCGCCCGATTCCAGCGGCGCCGGCGATCGGCGTCGATGGCACCCGCATCGTGAACCGCGTGCTCGGGCAGCGGGCGGATCGCGGCAGGCATCGCAAGCCTCCGCCTTGTCATTGCCACAATCGGACTCAAGGCTCGGGGTTCGCTGAGCGGAGCACGACCCGTGACCGACAAAACAAAGACGATCGGCATCCTGACCAGCGGCGGCGACTGCGCGGGGCTCAATGCCGTGATCCGCGCGGTCGTGTCGCGCGCGATCCTTGGCTATGGCTGGCGCGTTGTCGGCATCCGGCAGGGCACGCAAGGCCTGCTCAAGCGTCCCGTCGAATATGAGGCGCTCGATCTGCGCGCGGCGAGCTGCAATATGCTGCGGCTCGGCGGCACGATCCTCGGCACCACGAATAAAGGCGACCCGTTCGATTTCCCGATGAACGACGGCTCGCGCAAGGATCGCTCGGCCGAGCTTATCGAAGGGCTGGAGCTGCTTGGCGTCGATGCGCTGATCGGTGTCGGCGGCGACGGCAGCCTCACCATTCTGCGGCGTCTGGCGCAGCAGGGCGGCATTAATTTCGTCGGCATCCCGAAGACGATCGATAATGATGTCGGCGCGACGGAAGCATCGATCGGTTATGACACGGCCGTCGCCGTTGCCACCGAGGCGCTCGACCGCCTGCAGCCGACGGCGGCCAGTCATGATCGCGTGATGATCCTCGAGGTGATGGGCCGCGATGCCGGGCATATCGCGCTGGCGGCGGGCATCGCCGGCGGCGCCGATATCATTCTCATTCCCGAAATTCCCTATCGCATGGATGTGGTCGCCGCGCATATCGATACGGTCCGGCGCTCGGACCGCAATTTCGCCCTCGTCGTCGTCGCGGAAGCGGTTGCCGATCGCACCGGCCAGATCATCCGCCGGCAGCAAGCGGGCGGCGCTACGACCTATGGCGGCATCGGCCAGATCCTCGGCCACGCCATCGCCGAGCGCACCGGCGCGGAGACGCGTGTCACGGTGCTCGGTCATGTGCAGCGCGGCGGTCAGCCGGATTGGGACGACCGCATCCTGGGCTCGGCATTCGGCGTGCATGCGGTCGATCTCATCGCCGAAGGCAAATTCGACCGCATGCTTACCTGGCAAAACCGACGCGTGGTCGATGTGCCGCTGGCCGAAGCGATCGTCCGGCCGCAGCTCGTCGATCCCGACGGCTCGCTGGTCCGCACCGCGCGCGGTCTCGGCATCTGCCTCGGCGATCGATAAGCGTGTTCGGGATTATCCACTGCGCTTTGACCTGTCCGCAAGATCGGCTACACCCGCGCCAGGAGAGACTCTCGCGAGTGGCCAAGCCATGAACGATGCGAAGGAATTGCGCGCACAAGCCCGGCAAGCGCGCCGTGCGGCGAGTATCCGCACGATGAGCGGGCAGCCGGCCGACCCGCAATTGCTGGTCTTGGCCGTCCGGCTCGAGCGTCAGGCCGAAGCGGCCGAGAAGCAAGAGCCGATCTTCGCCAAGCTGAGGGCGTGATTTCATGAGCCAAACCTATCGGCGCCGAGCGCCGTGGTTTGGCTTGGTGATCGTCGTTTTGTGGCTCGCCGCGCCGCCGCCTGCTTTGGCCGAAACGCCGGCGGGTTGCGGAGCCTCGCCGCCGCGTGTGGCGCGGTCGACGGCGCAGGTGGCGGAGAATCTCGCCCTCTTCAAGCGGCAACTCATCCGCTATCGCTGCACACGCTATGACGCCGAGCTGGCGCGTGTGGATCGTGCCGCCGAGGCTTGGATCGCGCGCCGTGCTCCGCATGTCACGCGGCCGGCGCTGGTGCTCGATATCGACGAGACGTCGCTCTCGAACTGGCCGGTGATGTATCACAACGATTTCGCCTATTTTCGCGCCGGCGATTGCGATCTGAATTCGACCCGCGCCTGCGGTCAGGCGGCGTGGGAAAAAAGCGAAGCGGCGCGGGCGATTGCGCCGACGCTTGCGCTTTTCAACGCGGCGCAGGCCGATGGCGTCGCGGTGTTCTTCGTCACCGGCCGACGCGATAATGCCGAGGAAAGCGCCGCCACCGAAGGCAATCTACGCAAGGCCGGGTATGACGGCTGGGCGGGGATCTATCTGCGCCCCGAGCAATCGCACGAGGCCTCGGTCGCGATCTATAAGAGCGCCGCGCGGGCAAAGATCGAGGCACAGGGCTATCACATCATCGCCAATGTCGGCGACCAGCAGAGCGATCTCGCGCTCGGTCATGCCGAGCGCAGCTTCAAGCTGCCGAATCCGTTCTACTACGTGCCGTGATCGATCATTCGAGCGCGGCGTGAATGTCGTACCAATCGCAGGCGAGGGGCAGGAATTTTTCCTGTGCGCGTTCCATCGCGCGCGGCATAAGGCCGAGCTTACCGACCCGCTTGAACACGCCGGCAAGCTGATATTGGCGGACGACGCGCCGGCATCGCCGTCGGATCGGTGCGTCGTCGTACCAGATGACCGGCAATTCGCGGCCGAACAGGCCGCTCGAGCCGATCGCGAACCGATAGTCGACGTAGCAGCCTTCGCGGGCGGGGTAAGGCGGCTGCTGGGCGCTGACGCCTGACTGTCCGATCAACGCAAAGCGGCGATAACCGAGTTCACAAAGTCGCGCGATCAGTTCGCGATAGCGATAGAAGTCGACCTCGATTGAAAGATAAGGCGGCTGCTGCGCGCTATCCGCGAAAGCGTCAAGGCAAAGGATATCGGAGCCTTCGATATCGATCTTGGCGTAATAGGGCATGCCGTGGTCGGCGACGAGATCGCGCGCGAGCATCCCCGGCACTTCGATCTCCTGGAAGTCGGCCCCGCGCGCCTGCCAGAAATCGCGCCGCTCCGGCGATGTCGTACTCCATGCGCTGTTCGAGCGGCAAAGATAGAGCGCGAGGGGCTTGCGACCGGAAGAGATTGCGCGGTTGAGGATGGTCAGCCGACCGCATTCGACGGCTTCACGATATTTCTCGGCAGCACCACGGCAGGCCGCGGGGTTCGCCTCGACCGCGACGACGCGAAATCCTTTCTTGAGATAGAAATCCGTGTCCTCGCAGAGATTCATGCCGATATCGAAAATCAGCGGATGGATTCCCGGCCGGCGCGCGTCGTCTGGAGCCATTCGTGCAATCCACGAATACTGCGCGAAACCTTGGCTCGGTCAACGCACATCGCGCGAAAAAGTTCCCGACAAAAAATATTGCCGAGGTCAGGGCATCAAGCGCCGGCCCAAAACAAAAGCGGCAGCGTTTTGTGCTGCCGCCTCTTTGCCGACAGGCGAATAGGTTCCCTTAGTGGCGATGGCCGCCTTGCCAACCGCCGCCGCCGCCGTGCCAGCCGCCGCCATGCCAGCCGCCGCCATGCCAGCCTCCGCCATGCCAGCCACCGCCGAAACCGAAACCAATGCCGAAGGTCGGGCCGACATAGACCGGCGGCGGGGCGTAATAAGCCGGAGGGTAATAGGCGACCGGCGGCGGTGCCGACTGATAGGGGTAGCAGTAGCCGCTGGCGTAATAATAGCCGGGCGCGCAGCTTGCATAGGCTTGCGCGAAAGCGGAGGTCGAGCTCATGCCGAGGGCCAGCATCCCCGCCCCTGCGATGCCCAACATTGCCGCTAAGAACTTGCCGCGTTTCATAGCTCAACTCCTCGATACCAAGAGGCGGATACTTTCGCCTCGCTCATGATAACGATGTAGGCATGCTTATCATTCCGTTTGAGGACTATTATACAGCTATCACGAATTTAATCTTGTGGCGGTTTGCGTTGTCGTCAGCATATGCAACGCGAGCAAGCAAAGAAAACGGCGTCGCGACGAGGCGGCGCCGTTTTTTTTGAAACGCGGCCAGTTTAGCGATGCCAGTGATGGCCACCGCCGAAGCCGAAAGTGAAGCCGATCGCCGGCGCCACCACGACGGGCGCGGGCGCGGGATAGTAGGTGGCCGGCGGGTAGTAATAGACCGGCCGGTTCGGGTAGCAGTAGCCACCCGTCCAGTGATAGCCCGGGCCGCAATAGGGATCAGCCGATGCCGGGGTCGAGCCCAAGCCGAGCGCCACCATGCTCACACCGGCGATGCCCAACATTGCCGCTAAAATCCTGCCACGTGCCATGGCTCAACTCCTCAAAATCATCGAGGCATGCTTTGCCTCTGCCTTCATAACGTTATAGGCATGCTTATCATTCCCATCACGATTGCGGCCGAAATGGCACGGATGTAGCGGAAGCGTGGCGGTTAACATGAAATCGGTGAAAGGTTTTACCCTATGAACGCGGAGAAGCAGCGGATTCTCATCGCCGGCGGAGGCCCTGTCGGGCTCTTTACCGCGCTGCTGCTGGGCCGCGCGGGATTGGCCGTTCGACTCTTCGACGAGAATGCCGCCCCGCAAGAAGATCCGCGCGCCGCGACGACGCATCCGGCCACGCTCGAGGTGCTGGCGCAAGCGGGGTTGGTGGACGATATGGCGCGTGTCGGGCTGGTCTGTCCGATCTTCCAATTCTGGGATCGGCCGACCGGCAAGAAGGTGGCGGAGTTCGATCACGCGCTCCTGGCGGACGACACCAGGCAGCCGCTCGTCATTCAATGCGAGCAGTTCAAGACCGCGCATCTCATCCTGGAGCGCCTTGCCGCGCTGCCCAATGTCGACGTGATGTGGGGCCAGCGTGTCGCCGCCATCATGCAAGATGCGGACGGTGTCAGCGTGAAGGTCGAGCGTGCCGGCAAAGAGGTGATCCATCGTGGCGCTTATCTCATCGGCGCGGATGGCGGGCGCAGCGTCGTCCGCAAGGCATGCGATATCGAATTCGAAGGCTTTACCTGGCCCGAGCGCTTCATCGTGCTGACGACGCCGTTCGATTTCGAGGCCGAGCGCGGCTATTGCCCGCGCAGCTATTTCGCCGATCCCGATGAGTGGTGCAATTGCTTCAAGGTCTCGGCGAGCGGTCCGCCCGGCTTGTGGCGCACGGTCTATCCGACCGATCCGTCTGCGAGCGAGGATGCGTTGATGAGCGACGAAGCGGTGCAGGCGCGGCTGCAGAAATTCTTCCCCTCGCCGCAGCGTTACGAGGTCGTCCATCGCAATCTCTACGTCACGCATCAGCGCGTCGCCGCGCGATTTCGCAAAGGCCGTGTGCTGCTCGCCGGCGATGCGGCGCATGTCAACAATCCGATCGGCGGCATGGGGCTGAATGGCGGTTTGCAGGACGCGGCCAATCTCGCCGCGAAGCTCGCGCGCGTGATGGCGGGCGGCGAGACCGAGCGGCTTCTCGATCTTTACGATTGGCAGCGCCGCACGGTGATGAGCGAATTCGTGCAGCAGCAATCGATCGCGAACAAGCAGCGCTTGGAAACGCGCGATCCCGAGACGAGGCAGCGAAATTTCGACGAGCTCGCACGCATCGCCGACGATCCGGCACGGGCACGGCAATTCCTGCTGCGCTCTTCGATGATCGAGAGTCAGCGCCGCGCCGATGCGCTGACGCTTGAGGATGTGCCGACGTGAGGTCGACTTCAGTGGAAGAAGCCACACACCTCACCATCCTCATCCCGAGCTTGTCGAAGGATGAGGAGATTTTTGCGTAGCATCTGGCGAGGTAAAAGACCGCTCATGAAAATCGCGCTGCCCGATCTCATCTCGAATTCTTATTTTCCCGCGGCCGCTGCCTCGGCGCTCGGCTTCTTCAAGGCGGAGGGGCTCGATCTCGAGCATGAGCTCGTTTTTCCGGTCGATCGCGCCTATCGCGACCTGCGCGACGGCAAGGTCGATTTCGTTGCCGGCTCGGCGCATTCGGCGCTCGCCGCGTTTCCGGAATGGGCGGGCGTCAAGCTGCTCTGCGCCCAGGCGCAAGGCATGTATTGGTTCCTCGTCATGCATCGCCGCTTCAATGCGCGGCGCGGCGCGCTCGATGTCGTCAAAGGCAAGCGCATCGGCGCCGCGCCTTGGGTCGATATGGGGCTGCAGCGGCTGCTGGTCACCGCCGGCTACGACCTAGTGCGCGACGACATCAAGATCGCCCCGGTACCGGGCGCGGCAGCCGGCAGCAGCCCGACGGTGAATTTCGGCCTCACCGCCGCGAAAGCGCTGGAAGAGGGGACGATCGACGGCTTTTGGGCGAATGGCATGGGCGCGGAAGTCGCGGTGACGCGCGGCATCGGCACGGTGGTGCTCGACGTGCGGCGCGGCGACGGCCCGAAGCCGTGCTTCAACTATACGATGGCGTCGATTGCTGCGCGCGCTGAATTCATCGCGCGGGAGCCCGCGACGGCCGCCGCCGTCGTGCGCGCCATCGTCAAGACGCAGCGCGCGCTCGTGGCCGATCCAACACTCGCGGCCAAAGCCGGCGCGCTGCTTTTTCCACCGTCGGAAGCGGCGCTGATCGCCGAGCTCATCCGCCGCGACGCGCCTTATTACGATGCGAGCATCAGCCGCGATTTCGTCTCCGGCATGAATCAATTCGGCCGCGATCTCGGAATCCTGAAAGGCGATCCCGCGTACGAAGAAATCGTCGCGACGCAATTCGCGCCGCTGTGGCGCGGCTGACGCGGGAAGGGAGCGGCACGATGTTCGATAATCTCTTCCGCCTCGACAAGAAGCTCGCCGTCGTCACCGGCGCGGGGAATGGTCTCGGCCGCTCCTTCGCGCTCGGTCTCGCGGCGTTCGGCGCGCATGTGATCTGCGCCGACCGCAATCTCGATGGTGCGGAAGAGACCGCCTCGCTCGCGAAGCAGTCGCGGCTTCAAGCCGAGGCGATGCATAACGACGTCGCCGATGAAGGCTCGGTCGATGCGCTCTGGGGCGAGATCAAGGAACGCCACGGCCGCGTCGACATCCTCATCAACAATGCCGGCATCTCGACGGCGAGCGGCCGCACGCATGAATTCAGTGTTGCCGATTGGGACCGGCTGATGGCGATCAATCTGCGCGGCGTGTTCCTGACGACGCGCAAGGCGCTGCAATCGATGCTGCCGGGACCCGGCTCGATCATCAACATCGCCTCGGTCGCTGCACTGCGCGGCTACTATCCGGGCTTCGTCTCGCTGCAGGTGAACTATTCGACGGCGAAGGCGGGGATCGTCGGCTTCACGCGCCAGGTTGCCGCCGAATATGCGAAGGAAAAGATTCGCGTCAATGCGATCGCACCCGGCTGGCATGGCGGAACCGCGCTCGCGGCCGAGCGGCGCGCGGTCTCAACGCCGGAACAGATGGAGCAATTCGAGAAAGCGCTGCGCGAGCGCATCCCGATGAAGCATCGCGGCGTGCCCGACGATCTCGTCGGTCTCGCGGTCTATCTCGCGAGCGATGCCTCGCATTACGTCACGGGCCAGGTGATCGCCCATGACGGAGGCTGGGACGCGGCCATCGTTTAGCGGTTATTGCGGCCCGTTCGGAACCGCCATCTGCCCGCTCGGCAGGATGATCACCTCGTTGGGCAGCGGCGCACCGCCGTCGTGATCGGTCGGCGTGTAAGGCCGCGCGGCATATGAGGGCGGCGGTGGCGGCATCGCCGGCAGGCTCGGCGGCATGGCCGCGTCGTTGCTCGCGGCTTGCGATGCCCCGCCCAACGTGCCGAGCGAGCGCGGCTCCTGGCCATTCACGTAGGTGACGCCGTCGACCGTCACCGTATCCGGCGTGCCGGGCGCCGGCCCGACGCTATCCGGCTGCCGCGGCTGCTGTTGTGGCGATGGCGCGTAATCCGCCGGTGCGTTGCGCGTGAGCGATTGCGGTTGGCTCGTCGCTTGCGGCCGGGGCCGGCGCGGTGGCGGGATGATCGCCGGCGCGGCGGCGGGCTCTGTCACCGCCGGCGGCGCCATGTCTTGCCGCTCTTGCCGCGCGGTGTTTTGCGGTGCAGGCGCGGGAGCCGGCCGTGGCGGCGTGATCGACGCTTCCTTGCGCGGCGTCTCGGGTTTCGGCGTCTCGGTCTTCGCCGTCTCGCGCTTGGGTGGTGGCGCCACAGGGGGCGGCGTCACAATCTGCGCCGGCGCCGCGGCGGGCTGCTTCGCGGCCGGCGGTGCCGGCGGCGCCGCAGCGGGTGCCGGCGCAGGATTGGCTGCCGCATCAAGATTTCCGGGATTTGCGGCCGCCTCGGAGATTGTCTTTTTCGGCGGCAGCGGTGCTTCAGCCGGGGCGCTCTTCGGCTGCGGCGCGACGGCGATGTCTTTCGCCGGCGGTTGATCGGTCGGTGTCGGCGGCGTCGCGGCGAGCGGCGCGGGCGGCGATCCGATATTCGATCCCGTACCGGCATCAGTCGCCGGCTGCTGCGGCGTCGTGTAGCCGGCGTTGTTGCCGCGCGTGGCAAAGCCCGGCGGCTCGAACAGATTGCCCGGCGCCGGGCGTGCCATGAAGTTGTACCAGGCATAGCCGGCGCCGATCGCGACGACCGCGACCGAGCCGAGCGCAGCGATCCAGCCGAAGCCGCGTCGGCGATTCGCCTGATCGTCGAAGAGATGGTGATAGAGCATCCGCTCGGAGTCCGTGTCGCGCGGCTCCAACGCTTTCTCGCGGCGCGTGCGCGGGTCGAAATTGTCGTCACGCTCGATGCGCTTCTCATCACCGAAGGAGATGCCGAATTCTTCGGCGTCCTCGCGCTCGACGCGGGGCCCGGCTGGGGGTTTGCGATCGCCCGTCGGCGCGGCCTCGCTTTGCGCGGGGCGCGCGCCGCGGCGCTTGGGATTGAATGACAGCACCGGCTCGAAGCGCGGATCGTCATTCTGCCGTCCCGTGCGGCGGCCGAAACGGTTATTGGAGGATGACATGGTTCTATTCCTTACTCGCGCGAAGCTTTACGCCCCGTTACGTCGGGCGAAGTCGCTGACACCGGCCTTCACTTTCGCAAGCAGGCCAAAAATCACCGGCCGCGGGTCTTTCTCATAGTCGCTGTAAACATAATAGGAAACAAGTCGACCGTTAATCGCCGTCATCGCCATGACGCAAGCCTGGGTGAAAGTGCCATCGGCGCTTTGGGCTTTGGACAGATAAGCCAAATAAATTGCCTGCGGGTCGCGGTCGATCGCGCCCAGCGCGGAGAAGCTTTGCAGCGCAAGCTTGCTCTCGGCCGCGACGAGTTGCTGGTCGAGCGTCGCCTTGACGCTCGTCTGATCGGGCATCGCGCCCGCCATCTGATCGATCATCGCGCGGTCGACATGCTGGTTGAGATCGACCTTCGGCGTCATCAGCAGGCCGAAATCGCGGATGCGCGTTTGATTGGCGACGTTGTCGCGCAGCTGGTTGCAATCGGCGAAAGCCATGTCAATGGCGTTGTCGGGGTTGAGCTTGCCCTGCTGCACGCGCACGGCTTCGAGCAGCGGCGCGGGATAGAGGCAGGTGCCCGATGGCGGCGCAAAAGCCAGCGTCACGCCGCCGATGGTCAGCGCCGCGGGGCCTGTTTCGGCTTGCGGCGCAGGAGCGCCGGCGGCCGGCGCATCGCTCGCTGCGCTCTCGGGCGCGGCGGGCGGTTGCGGCCGGTGCTCATAGCCGACGATCGTGTAAAAGGCGGTGGCGAAAACCACGATGGCGATGCGCAGCGGCCAGGGCCGGGCGATCAGCGGCAGGCGCGGCATCGCCGGCACCGTTGCGGCGGCGGCCGGCCGGCGCATCAAGCGAAAGCTCAATTCGAGCGCAAGCGCCGCGGCAATGCCGATTGCCCCGCCTGTGCCGATCGAGAAGATCCATCGCATTGCGTCCATGCCCTCAAGCCTACCAAGAAAGCCGGCAGCTTTGTGGCAGAGTTGCCACAAAAGCGCGGACTATGCCGTCAGTAACAACGGATGAGCCGGCAATGTTCAGCCGCACCAATGTAAATTCCCGGCAATATCTGCCGGTTCATTCAAATTTTCGCGCCGGAATGCCCCGGTTTTCGCCGCAAATTTCCTGGCACGGCGCTTGCGAGAAAGCGGGCATGACACGGTTTCTCGTAGGCGGCGCTTTTGTCGCGGCTGCTCTGTTGGCCAATCTGCCGACAGCACGCGCGGAATTCTTCAGCCTCAGCGGCCGCTTTCAATGCCTCGAAAGCGGTGCCGCGATCTGCGGCGATGCCCAGCTAGTGGTGCAACCGCTTCCGGTTGTGCCGCCGGTCAGCCCGGCGCCCGTTGAGCCGACGCCAGTAGCAACGGCAACGTCGGCCGTGGTGGCGGCTGTCGCGCCGGCTCCCGTCGCCGCTCGTCCGGTCGATCCGCTGCAGGTGGTTGCCGCACGCATTCGGGCGCGCCGCCCCAGCAGCAATGATCTTGCCTGGCTCACGCAAGCGGTGCACGACGGCAATTCACGTGCGATCGAACTGCTCGCTTGGTGCAAGCTCAATGCGATCGGCATGGCGCGCGATCCCGTCGAGGCCTTTTTGCTCTACGGTGCCGCGGGTGACGCCGCTCTGCCGAACGCGCGCGAAAATCAGCGCCTGATCTTTGAGCGCGATCTCGATTCCGATCAACGCCAGCAGGTGCTCAATCTCGCCAATGAAGGCGTGGCGCTGGCGCGTCTCATACCGAGCGCGCGCTAGCGCCGCTCGCGCCCATTGAATCGGGGCGGCATCTGAGCGATTTTATCCCTTATGCCGCCTACCACCCAGACGCCGCCGCTCCCGCCGCGCCCGAAAGAGCGCGAGCTTGCGCAATGGAATGAGCGCTTTGATCGCGCGGATTATTGGTTCGGCACCGGGCCGACGCCGTTTCTCGAGGACCAGGCGCATCGCTTGAAGCCGGGCATGACCGCGCTCGCCATCGCCGATGGCGAGGGGCGCAACGGCGTCTGGCTGGCGCGGCAGGGGCTGAAGGTCACCAGCGTCGATCTCTCGCCCAAAGGCATCGCCAAAGCGCAGCAGCTTGCCAAGGGCTTCGGGGTGACGATCGAGACGATCTGCGCCGATCTCGAGAGCTGGGATTGGGGCGCGCCGCGCTTTGATCTCGTCGTCGGGATCCTGTTTCAATTCGCCGGCCCGGCATGGCGCGACGGCATCTTCCGCCAGATGAAGGATGCGCTGAAGCCGGGCGGGCTCGTCATGATCCAAGGCTATCGTCCGGAGCAGGTCGCTTACGGCACCGGCGGGCCGCCCTTCATCGAGAACATGTACACGGCGGAGATGCTGCGCGCCGCCTTCGCCGAATGCGAAATACTGCATCTTGCCGAATATGACCGCGAGCAGCCCGAGGGCATGCAGCATCGCGGCGGCATGTGCGCCCTGATCGACATGGTGGCACGCAAGCGCTGATTATCCGCCGTCGTTCACTCAGGCCGTCGTTCATTCAGGGGGCGAGGGCGCCAAGGGCGCGCTTCGCACTGAGAGGCGACGTCATCGGGTCTTTCTCTTACCACTACCTATAGAGCATCCAGCGGTTCCGGGCGCGGGCAAGGCCGCGAGACGAGCGGAAACCCCTCGAAAATCGCATGGATTTTAGCGGTTTCGCGAAGCCGTGAGGGGCCGTTTTCGGCCTAAATTAACCTTTCGCGCCGAGCCTGGGTGTGGTCGCGCAATGTTGCGCAACCTGCATTTGCGAGCACGGTAAAACGGACAAACGCGCGTGACCCGTCTAGGAAAGACGCCGGCGGCGATCCTGATTGTCGGAGGGGCCGCGATTCTCTGCGGCGTCATCGGCCTCACGAGCTGGCGCTTGTTTGATACGCGCGAGATGGCTATCGGCAGCGCCTATCAGGTTTCGCAGAACCTCGCCTCGACGCTCGAAGTCGAGATCCGCCGCGACCTCGAAACCTATGCGCTGTCGCTGCAAGCCGTGGCGGATGGGTTGAAAATGCCCGAGATCGACACGCTCAGCCCGACCCTGCGCGATGCGCTCCTCTTCGACAATTCCTCGCACGCGCCGCAATACGGCTCGATCCTGGTAATCGACGAGCATGGCAAGCTGAGCCTCAGCTCCACCGCCCGCCTCGCGCCCGGTTACGATTTCTCCGATCGCGACTTCTTCGGGATGCATCGAGACAACCCCGATCTCGGCATCAAGCTTTCCGCGCCGTACTACCAGACACTCGATGGCGACGCGCTGATCGTGCTCAGCCGTCGGATCAATCATCCCGATGGCAGCTTCGCCGGAGTCGTTGCCGGCGCGATGCGCATCAAATATGTCGAGCAACTCTTCCGCGGCATCACGATCGATAGCGGTTCGTGGATCACGCTGTTGACGACCGACGGCACGATCATCGCGCGCTCGCCGCATCGCAGCGGAGATGCCGGCCGCAATATCAGCCAGGCACCGGTCCTCGAGCATTTCTTCCGTGCGCGGGCCGGGCAATTCGAGGCCGCAAGCCCGCGGGGGCCGCAGAAGCGGCTCTATGCCTACAAGCAGGTCGGCGATTTACCGTTGCTCATCAGCGTCAGCACGCCGAAAGCGGCGGTACTGGCCGATTGGTGGCGCAAGGCCGTCATCATCGGCGTGCTCGTCGCGTGCTTCGCCGTTGTGGTCGGCGCCATCGGCTGGACGCTTTATCGCGAGCTGAGCCGGCGTGCGCGTGCCGAAAAGCGTGCCCGCGAGAACGAGGAGCGTTATCGCCTTCTCGCCGATAATTCCCGCGACCTGATCGTTCTGACCCGCGACGGCGAGGCCGTTTACGTGTCGCCGGCGGCGCGGCGGCTCTATGGCTTCGAACCGGAAGAGCTGATCGGGACGAAGATCGAGGACCGCGTGCATCCGGACGATCTGCCCGCGCTTGCCGCGGCGGAAGAGGAAGTGCGTGCCAAGGGCGAGGCGCTCGTCGTCTATCGCTGCCGCAACAAGAAAGGCGAAATGCTCTCGATCGAAGCGAGCTGGCGCCGCTCCTCCGCGGCCGACGGGAAATCGACCGAGTCCGTCGTCGTCGCGCGCGACATCACGCAGCGCGTCAGGAACGAGGAGGCCATGCGCGCGGCCAAGGAGCATGCCGACGCAGCGAACCGCGCGAAGTCGAGCTTCCTCGCGCATATGAGCCACGAGATCCGCACGCCGATGAACGGCATTCTCGGCATGAATCATTTGCTGATGGCGACGGATCTCGACGCGCACCAGCGCGACTATGCCCGGACGATCGGCGATTCCGCCGCGTCGCTCTTGCGCATCATCGACGACATCCTCGATGAATCGAAGCTCGAAGCCGGCAAGGTCGAGATCGAATTTGCCGATTTCGATCTCGGCAAGACGCTCGACGATGTCGTCGCGATCCTCCAGCCGCGCGCGGCGCAAAAGGATGTGCGGCTTTGCATGGCGGTCAATCCGGCGGCTTACGGCTGGTTCTGCGGCGACGCGGTGCGGCTGCGTCAGG
Organism: uncultured Alphaproteobacteria bacterium; assembly: GCA_963731145.1. Taxonomy (GTDB): domain Bacteria; phylum Pseudomonadota; class Alphaproteobacteria; order ATCC43930; family CGMCC-115725; genus CAIKMD01. Next base: position 172,171 of record CAVSUX010000004.1, read on the forward strand.
TGCTGCTCAACATCGCCGGCAATGCCGTCAAATTCACCGATCGCGGTCATGTCGATATCGACGTCACCGTGCCGCGCGCGCTCGGCGATCAGACGGTTGTCCGTTTCGAGATCGCGGATACCGGCATCGGGATCGATGAGGCGGCGCAGGCGAATTTGTTCGAGAAATTCACCCAGGCCGATATCTCGATCAGCCGCCGTTTCGGCGGTACCGGTCTCGGCCTTGCCATCGCCAAGCAGCTCGTCGAGTTGATGGGCGGCACGATCGGCTTTTCGAGTGTGGCGGGGGAGGGCAGCCTCTTCTGCTTCGAGCTACCGCTCGCGCGCGTCGAAACGCCGGCGGAAAAAGCGCCCGAAGCCGCAGCGCCTGCGTCGACGCAGCGCGCGCTCGATGTGCTGATCGCCGAGGACAACAAGGTCAATCAGCATGTGGCGCAATTGATCGCGTCGCACGCCGGCCATCGCGTCGATCTGGCCGATGATGGCCGCCAGGCGGTGGAGGCCGCGCGCGCCAAGGATTACGACGTGATCCTCATGGATCTGCAGATGCCGGAGCCTCGATGGCATCGCCGCCGCGAAAGAGATCCGCCGGCTGCCCGGCCGCGCCGGCCAAGTGCCGATCATCGCGCTGACCTCGCATGCCATGGCGGGGGTGCGCGAGGAAGTGATTGCCGCCGGCATGGATGATTATGTCTCCAAACCGTTCGACGCCGATGTGCTGCTCGCGAAGCTCCAGCATCTCGCCGCCTTCCGCAGCGCCGGCGAGCAGCGCAAGCCGCAATCGACCCTGGAGCGTCAGGACGGCAAAGGCGATGCCCGCTTCGATCGCGACAAGCTCGAACAGCTCAGCGCCGCGACCGGCATGACCGCTTTCGTGCCGCTGCTCTCGAGCCTCATTCAAGCGGTCGAGCAGCGCGTCGCGCTGACGCTCGGCCTCATCGCGGGCGAAGAATTCGGCCAGGCGGCGCGCGAGGCGCATGATCTTGTCGCGATCGCCGGCAATGTCGGCGGTATGCGGCTGAGCGCGCTGTCGCGGCAATTGCAGCATACCTGCCAGGCCGGCGATGCGGAGAAATCCCGCGCCGTCGCGGCGGAGCTCGGCGCGGAAGCCGAAGCTTTGCTGCCGTTGATGCGCGACTACTACGCGGCAATGGCCGCATGACGTCCAAAGTTTAGGGAGAACGAAGTTGGCCTCTGTCGCCACCCTGGAAAAACCGGTCGTCGTCGCGGTGGATGATTCGCGCGAGATGCTGGACATCCTTAAAAGCCTGATCGTCGGCACCGGCTATCGTTTTTTCGGTGCGAGCAACGCCAATCAATGCTTGCGGCTGCTTGGCGATGTCGAGCCCGCTCTCATCCTGCTCGACATCCAGATGCCTGAGGTCGACGGCTTCGATCTCTGCCGTCAAATCCGCGCCGTCGAGGCGTGGCGCCATATTCCGGTGGCTTTCGTGACCGCGCGGCGCACGGCGCAAGACGTGAAAGCCGGCATCGCCGCCGGCGGCAACGACTTCATCACCAAGCCCTTCGACGCCAAGAATTTGATGGCCCGCGTCGAGCGCTGGGTGAGGCAGAAGCAGGTCTGATGCCGTAAAGGCGTTCCCGCGCGACAGGGCGGCGGCGCTTTCCTATAGTCTCGGCGTCCCGCGCATCAGCCGGAGGCGCCCGTTCCATGTCGCCCGCCCCTATGTCTCCCGATAGGCCCGAGCTCGAGAAGAAATATCGCCAGCCGCGCGTTTTCGGCGCGCTGCCGGGCCCGCGCAACGTGCCGCTCGATAAGCGCAACCTGCCGGACAATATGACCGTCGTCACGGTCGCGGCCGCCGCGCTGACCGATGCGGCCCTGCTCGGCGAATTGCTGCCGCCGCGCTGCCGATTGCATGGCGATCCGGTTTTGACCGTCAGTATCGCCTATCTGCGCAATATCGGCTGGCTCGCGGGGCGCGGCTACAACATCGTGAGCGTCGAGTTCCCGATCGTGTTCGACGGCGAGGAAGGGCGCCTCACCGGGAAATTCACGCCGGTGCTCTGGGAGAGCCTCGCCGATCCGATCATCACCGGGCGCGAGGAGCTCGGCTTCTCCAAGCTTTATGCGCAGATCCCGGAGCCGATCGTGCTCGGCAACGCCTATCGCGCGAGCGCGAGCTGGGAGGGATTCCGTTTCTTCGAGCTTGCGGCGAGCGATCTCGCCGAGGCGGCGCTGAAGCCCGGTACGCCGGCGCTCGACGGCAGCTTCCATTATCGCTTCATGCCGAAGGTCGGCGCGCAAGGCGAGGCCGATGCCGAATACATGGCCTTCATTCCCGGCGCCAATAGCGGCCCGGGCGCCAACGGCGTCACCAAGCGGCTTGAGGGCAAAGGCGCGTTTCGCTTCCTGCCGGCACGCTGGGAAGATGTGCCGCTGCAATACCCGATCATCAATGCGCTCGCGGCATTGCCGCTGCGCGAATTCCGCGGCGCGAGCGTCACCTTCTCGACGGCGACCGGCAGCATCGGCGGCGGTCTCGGCGGCGCGCGGCCGGTGCGATAGGGACGGAGAGAAAGATGGGCGGCGTACGGCGGATCGTGACCGGTCATCGCGGCGACGGGCGGGCGATCATCGCATCCGATCGCGTCTTCGAGCCGGTTCCTGTCCCAAGCGGCGGTGCGGCCTTCGCGAAGCTTTGGGTTACGCAGACAAGTCCGGCCGATAACACGGACGAACGCGACGGCGGGTCGCTCGCCGGCGGCCTTACCTGCGTCGACGGCTCCGTGCTGCGCATCGTCGATTTCCAGCCCGGCAAGGTCTCGCCGATGCATAAAACCAATTCGGTCGATTACGGCATCGTGCTCTTTGGCGAGATGGAGATGCGGCTCGACAGCGGCGAGGCGACGCGGCTGAAGCCGGGCGACATCGTCGTCCAGCGTGGCACGAATCACGCCTGGGCGAACGTCGGCACGACGCCGGCACGCATGGCTTTCGTGCTGATCGACGCGCTACCGCTGGGTGACGGCAGCGGTGTCACACCGTGAGGATAGCGTTCACGCTTTCTTGTTGAAGCGCGGGAAGAGCGGCAGCGCGTTCTCGCGATCGACCGCGACGCGCAACGACGGCGGCAGATGCGCCGCGTTCAGCCCGGCATCGACTTCGGAGATCTGCACATAAGGATCGTCGGTGCCGAAAAGGATGTGTTTCGGCCCCGACAGCGCGACCACGCCGGCCCAGGACCACGGGAAGAACGCGCTCGCCGTGTCGACATAGATTTTCTGCAGCTCGTAGATCGGGCCTTGCGGCGCGCGCGCTTGCATCTTCGGATTGCGGAAGCTGCCCGAGATGCGGCCGGCGAGCATCGGCAAGGTGCCGCCGCCATGCGAGAAAATCCATTTGATGTCGGGATATTTCGCGAACTGACCGCTGTAGAGCAGGCTGGTGATCGTGCGCATCGTATCGAAGGGGAATTCGAGAATCGCCGAGACCACATCGGGCATCATCTGGCCGCAGCATTGCGGCTGCGTCGGATGGACGAAGGCCACGGCCTTGCGGCGATCGAGCTCGGCGAGCACCGGATCGAAGGCGACATCGCCGAGATACTTGCCGTCGTAAGACGGCGCGAAGCGAACGCCGTCGCTATGCAGCGTGTCGAGCACGTAGTTGATCTCGGCGAGGGTGGTGTCGACATTCGGCAGCGGCATCATGCCGAAGCAGCCGAAGCGGCCGAGGTGATCGACGGTGAGCTTCGCCAGCCACTCGTTGCAAGATCGCACCACGCCGGCGAAATCGCCGGGCAGGCGGCCGTTGAGATCGGGGCTCGAGACGATCGCGGTCTCGATGCCGTATTTGTCCATCTCGGCGAGCGCGCTCTCGAGCGACCAGGTGCCGGTATCGAGCGGCGAGCGGAAGGTCGCGTTGCCTTGCGCCATCCAATCGATATAGGCCGGCGGCGGCACGTGGTGATGTACATCGATGCGCCGCGGCTTATAGGTCGCGGCCAACGCGTCGGTGACGAGCGCCCCCGCAATAAATGCAGGGGGCAGCAGCGTCGCCGCGCCGGCCGCGCCGAGCCCGGTGAGGAATTGCCGCCGCTGCAAGGAAGTGGTGCCGATCATTCGCGTTCCCCCGATCGTTGCACAGCGATGCCGCGTGTTTATTCGAGCGCGATCATAGCACAGCGCGGCGTGACGCGATTGGTATTCCGCGATAGTCTCGCGTCAAGAATGAAGGGGGAATGCCGATGAACAAGATGATGTTCGGGTTGCTTGCCGCGGCGATGACGTTGTTCGTCGCGACCGCCGCGCTGGCCAATGACGCGGTGCATGTCGGCAAGGCGCAGGGCACGGCCTGGACGTTTCTGCCGGTCGATATCGGCATCGAGCAGGGGATTTTCGCCAAGCTCGGTCTCGACGTCGACAGCGCCAATCTCGGCGGCGATGCGAAGGTTCAGCAGGCGCTCGTCGCCGGCAGCGTCGATTTCGGCCTCGGCAGCGGGCCGGGCCTGGCGCTTGCTTCGAAAGGCGGCGCGGCGATCGGCGTCGCGCAATTCGCCGGCCCGCCGCGCAACATCTCGGCGATCGTGCTCGAGGATTTGCCGATCAAGAAAGTCGCCGATCTCAAAGGCAAGATGATCGCGGTATCGACCTCGGGCTCGCTCAGCGATTGGCTGGCGAAGCAGATGGCGATCCAGGAAGGCTGGGGCCAGGACGGCATCAAGACCGTACCGCTGGGCGCGGTCGAGGCGTCGATTGCGGCGCTGAGGGCGCATCAGATCGATGCTGTCGTCTTGTCGACCGAGGCGGGCTTCGGCCTCGAGGAGCGGCACGAAGGCCGCATGCTGATCTCGATGGATCATTATGCGCCGCATTTCATCACCCATGTCGTCTTTGCGCCGAAGACTCTGGTCGCCAACAAGCCGGAACTTGTCGGACGTTTCCTCAAAGGCTTCTTCGCCTCGATTGCCTATATGAAAGCGCATCGCGCCGAGACCTCGGCGCTGGCCGCGAAAGCGCTGCACGAGAATCTCAGCGTCGTCGAGAAGGATTACGATTTCGAAGGGCCGATGTTCACAACCGACGGTACGTTCGATCCGCAGGCGGTCGCCGTGCTGAAGAAATCCTTTGTCGACATGGGAACATTGCCAAGCGAGCCGCCCGACAACGCGCTGTTCACCACGCAATTCGTGCCGGTCAAGTTTTAGAGAGAAGCCGAAAAATCTCGACTAATCGTCGCTGTCGACGCCGGCCGCAACGGCGGCGCGTGCGGCTATGCGCTTGGTGCCGCCGGTAGCCATCAGCATCAGCAGCGGCGGCAGCGCCAGGAGGATCGCCATGAGCCCCGCTCCCGACAGCCCAACCCAGGCGATGAGCGGCCCGGTCGCGAGCGCGATCAGCACGGAAATGCCGGCGGCGCAGGTATCGTTGAAGCCCAAGGCGCGGCCGCGTGTCGCCGTCACGTAGTGGTCGGCGATGAGCGCCGTCGCCGAGACATTCGCCGCCGCCCAGCCGATACCGACGAGGAACGCGCCGACGGTGATCGGGAAGTAGGAATGGGTGTAGGCGACGAGGCCGGCACCGGCGAGCGCCGTGGCGACGCCGGGGAACATCACCGCGTCGCGGCCGTAGCGATCGGTCAGCTTGCCGAGCGGGATCGTGAAGGCGAACATGCCGGCCGAATGGCACATGCTGGAGATCGCGATGCCGGTGAGACCGGTGCCGCAATCTCTCAGCGCCAGCGAGTTCAGCACCATCACGATCGACATATTCCCCTGCACCGAGCAGTTGGAGATGATCGCGAGCCGGATGATCGGCCGACGCAACAGACCCCGCACGCTGAACGTCGTCGTCTCTGTCTGATGGCGCGACGGCGTGGCGACGCCCG
>CAVSUX010000005.1:0-768968 GCA_963731145.1 uncultured Alphaproteobacteria bacterium
GTTCATCGCTGGGCCCTGGTACAACGCGATGAAGGTCCCGCCCGACAAGGTCGCATCGGAGGGGCTGAAGCTGCTTCTCGATCCGAGCGTCAAAGGCAAGATCGCCTGGCACGATCCGACCCTGACCGGCTCGGGCCAGTCCTACGCCTATCTGCTGCGCGTGAAGCTCGGCGGCGACGCGCTCAAGACGCTGGTCCTCGACCAGAAGGTCGATTTCGTGGCGCAGCAATTCCAGGTCGTCGATGCCATGGCGCGCGGCACAGCCTTGATCGGCATCGGCCTGCTGGTCCGCTCGCTGATGGGGGTTACACCAAGGCGGGCGTCAAAACCGATAGACGGTCCTTCGGCAATCGCCGCGAAACAATCTCGAGGCGATCGGCGGCGGCGCGCCGTTCGACTTCAAGGACGGGCCGCATCCCGACGCGACCCGTATCTTCATCAACTGGCGGCCGAGCAAGGACGCGCGAGAGGGCATGGCCAGGGCGCCCGAGCAGGCCTCGCGCCGCCAGGATGTCCTCATCGCAACCCAGCCCGACGAGACGCGATCAAAGGCGCGCATTACGTCGAACTGCAGCGCGAGGATGTTGCCCCGGCCGTACGCCAGACGGTTCAGCTCATCAGCGACGGGGAAATCCGCGAAGTAGCGGGGCTTACGCCCGGCGCGCGGCCGCGCCCGCTTCGGCTTGCGCAGTGCGGCCTTCGGCCTCGGCCTCGGCCTTTCGGCCTCGCGCAGCTTTTGGAGGCCAACTGCGCAAAGCGCGCGAGTCATAGACCGTCTTGTCGTCCTGGTCCCAGCAGCATAGCCGCGGCACGGCGTCGGCCGCGCCGCATAGACCGTGCAGGCATGATCGGCGCCAGGGTCTGGCAGGTTTCATGCTCGTCCTTCAGCCGACATCTCGCCGGCGCGGGTGATCTGTACCAGGTGCTTTCCTTGAACTCGCCGGGCGTCAGCCCAAGGTGCTTGGAAAGCCGCGCCACGTCGTAGTTACTCATCTCCACATAGCCGGCCATCTTGCAGCAGATCGCGTATTTCGCGCATTCGAGCGGCGCATAGCTCGCCGATAGAGACCTCATAGGATCGATGGCATATCTATATAGCGTTGCCTTGTCAGGTGAACCTCGATCGATGAGCGAAGCGCGAGAATCGACAGGAAACGCGCTCTTCGGCGGTGGCCGCTATCATCGGCCATGGGTCTGACGCCCTGAACGAAGCGGAATGGCTCGTACCGATGCTTCCTTGCCTGAAATCCTCGCCGAGAAGCGCAGATTGCTCGCGACTTGGAGCGAGTCGTGCTGTGGTTTCGCCCGAAGCAAGCGCGGCGTCGGTTGAGCTGCGGCAATTAATGGCAGGTGCATTCGCCGCGCCACTTCCCAAGCATCTATCGACTCGGGCAAGGATGGACAGCTCACGAACACAGCCAGCCACGAGACCTGGTATATCGACGGATCGCTGCTTCATCCGCTCGATATCGCTGGGCGGCTGGTGGCCGAGGACTCTTCGCCGATGAGGGCGAAGCGATGCCGGCTACGGTCGATCGGCGCCACGCTCTGCTTTTCGAATCGCTGGCAGTCGAGGAAAAGATTGGCCAGCCGCTCGATTTCATCGATGCGCCGGTGCCTGGCTTCGCGCCTGCCGGGAATGGCCGGTGGCGCATTTTTCGCCGCGCGAAGCCGATCTAAATCTCGCCGCGTCAATTGGGGCATTGCTGACGATCCGACACGCTTCCAGTCGATCGCCGCGACGCCGATGCGGCGATCGCCCGCAAGACTGCGGCTCGAGCGCTTTATCTTCGCATCGAGCGTCAGACCTTGCCGGCGGTTGCCCGAGAGCCAGGCCGCGCTGTTCACGATCCGCACCGAGATCATGCCGCTGGCCAGGTGATCGCGACACCGGCCGACGCCATCGGCCTGCCGGCGCCATCCGCGATACGAGCCGGGCGATGCTGCGCGAGGACATCTGACCGCAGTCGCGCCGGCGCTGCTCGCTGGCTCGAGACGCGAAACAACCACGCGTGGACGATGAACGGGAGACCTTGGCGAAGGTGTAAGCCGGCCAGTGAAAGTCAATCAGTGAACCAGATCGCCGAACACGGCGTCGGTGAGACGCCGCCGCTCCTCTCGACCAGCGCGTAATAGGCGCCGCGCCGCGCCAATAGCACGTCCGGCGGCCCGTCCTCGAGAATCGCCTCGCGCAGCACGATGATGCGGTCGAAATCGGCGACGGTCGACAGGCGATGCGCGCTCGCGATCACGGTACGGCCTTCCATCACACGCTCGAGCGCCTCGCGGACCACCGACTTGGATTCGGTATCGAGCGCCGAGGTCGCCTCATCGAGCAGCAGGATCGGCGCGGCCTTGAGGATCGCGCGCGCGATAGCGATGCGCTGACGCTGGCCGCCCGATAATTTCACGCCGCGATCGCCGATGATCGTTGCAAAGCCTTCCGGCATCCTCTCGATGAATTCAGTGCAGCGCGCTGCGTCCGCCGCAGCAATGACCGCGCTCTTGCGAATATCCGGCTGGCCGTAGCGAATATTCTCGATCACCGAGCGGTTGAGCAACCCGACATCCTGCGGCACGACAGCAATGGCCGCGCGCAGGCTATCCTGCGCCGTCGCCGCGATATCCTGGCCGTCGATCAGAATCGTGCCCGGTTTGCGGATCGTGAAACCGTTGCAGCAACGCAAAGAGCGTCGACTTGCCGCCGCCGGATTTGCCGACCAGCGCGACCCTCTGCTCGGGCTCGATATGCAGGTCGAAATGCTCGAAGACTTTGCGGCCATCGGGATAGGCGAAACGCACATTATCGAAGAGGATGGCACCGCGATGCCGCTGCAACGGCGGTGCCGAGGGTACGTCGCACAACGTGTGGGGCACGAGCAAGGTCGCGATCGCCTCTTCGAGGCGCGCCATGCGCTGGGTCGCATCGACCAGCGCGACGGCAAGATCGCGCGTCGCATGCAAAATTCCGAAACCCAGGGTACTGACGAGCACGACGTCGCCGGTGGTGACCAAATTGCGCCGCCACAACAGCAGCGCCCAAGCCAGCAGCGCTGCCGTAAGCGTGGCAGAAACGACGGCATGAAACAGCCGCAGTTTTTCTAGGTAAAACAGACTACGTCGCCGCGCCGCGCTTTCCCGGTCGATGGTTTCATCGAAGCGGCGGTGCTCGAAAGCGAGCCCGCCGAAAGCCCGCACCAGCGACAGATTCGAGATCACATCGACCATTTCGCCATCGGCGGCGGCGGCACAATCGGCGAAATTCCGATGCAGGGGCGCGCCCCGCGCCGCGAGACGAAAGAGAATGACGATCATTATCGCCGCGACCAGAGTCATCGCCGCGGTCATCTGCAAACTCACCATCGCGAGAAAGACGATTGAACCCACGGTTGCAACACAGGGCGGCAAGACGTTCCAGATGAACATAGTTTCGACGGCATAGACCGCATTCGATGTCGCGGTGATGCGGCTCGCCAGGGTGCCGGGCATACGATCGGCGAAATAGCTCGGCGCGTGGCCGGTCAGATGTCGGAAAAGGTCGGCGCGCAGATCGACGGTGACGGCAACAAAAGTGTAATTCGCGAGCCAGCCAGCGAGCCGCCAGAACAGATTGTCGCCGGCGATGAGCGCGACCAAAAGCGCAAAGGCACCCCAGAGCGCCGCTCCTCCCCTTGGGCCCGAAAGCGCATCGACCAAGGCTTTCAGCCCATATTGCGAGCCAACCGCGCAACCGACGGCAATCAGCACCGCGGCCAAGATCGCGGCATGCGCGAGGGCCGCGCCGCCTTATATAGCGGCCGAGAAAAGCGAGCGGCCGCTCGGCGTAATGTGTCAGTTCTGCGCGCGGTGGCTCATCAAATCTCATGATCGCTTCAAGAGGTCCGTTGGTGATAGGAAAACGCTCCGTGATGGAAAACGCGCCGACTTGCCCGCTTCTTCCATGCTGCCGCCTAGAGAATGCCGCGTCTGCGATAGACAATGCAGCGTCTGCGCCGATGTTCCCGCTTTGAGTCGCGCCAAGCTTGAGCTGCGACAAATTGCATCGTCATCGCATTGACACGGATAGCGGGCACGCCGTCGGGCGTTGTTAATGCAACCGCCGGCATGTCGCTCGCGGCAGGGAGAGTGTGACCATGCGAATTGCTCAGATTGCGCCACTGACAGAATTGATCCCACCGAAACTTTATGGCGGCACGGAACGCGTCGTGTCGTGGCTCACGGAAGAGTTGATCTCGCTCGGCCACGAGGTAACCCTGTTCGCGAGCGGCGATTTAAAAACCTCGGCGGAGTTGGACGCGATCTGGCCGACCGCCTTGCGTTTCGATCCGGCAGTCCGCGATGCGAACGCCTTGCATATGGCCATGCTCGAACGTGTGTGTCAACGCGCGCCGGAATTCGACTTCCTGCATTTCCATCTCGATTACTATCCGTTCTCGCTCTTCGCGCGCCAGCCGGTGCCGTCGGTGACGACGCTGCACGGCCGGCTCGATCTCAACGAGCATCAGACAGTTTTTCGCACCTTTCCCAACGCGCCGGTGATCTCGATTTCCGATGCGCAACGCAAGCCCGTTCCTTATGCCGGCTGGGTGCGCACGATCCATCACGGCTTGCCGGCGCAGCTCTTACAGCCGAAACCGACGACACAAGGCTATCTCGCTTTCCTCGGCCGCATCTGCCCCGAGAAAGGGCCTGACGTCGCGATCTCGATCGCGCGCCGCTGCGGCCTGCCGCTGAAGATCGCCGCCAAGGTCGATAGGGCCGATGTCGACTATTATGAGACGAAGATCAAACCGCTGCTCGGCGCGCCCGGCATCGACTTCATCGGCGAGATCGGCGACGCGGAGAAATCCGATTTCCTCAGCGGCGCGATCGCGCTGTTGGTGCCGATCTCGTGGCCCGAACCTTTCGGTCTCGTCATGATCGAAGCGGCAGCTTGCGGCACGCCGGTCATCGCTTACGACGCCGGATCGGTCAGCGAGATCGTCGAGGATGGCGTCACCGGCTTCATCGTCTCGGATGAGAATTCGGCAATTGCGGCGCTCGAAAAGATACCGACGCTCGACCGCCGGCGCATCCGGCAGCGTTTCGAAGAGCGCTTCACCTCGCGCCGCATGGCGCAGGACTACCTCGCCGTCTATGCAGAGCTGATGGAAAGCGATACGCCGCGACTGCGCGTCGTGAGCTAGCGCCGCGGCGAACTTCTGCTGCGCGCTCGAAAGCCGAGCGCGCAGACGCGCGGCTCAGCGTCAGCGTTTCGGGAACGGCTCCTGGAATTCCCAGGTGTGGCCTTCCGGATCGACGACGAAGAGTTGCGCGCTGCCCGCGCCCAGCAGATTCTTCGCCTCGCCATAGTCGATGCCGAGCCCTTCCATGCGCTTGCGGAAAGCCTCGATATCGGCGACGAGCCACGCCGTGTGGCGGCCGGTCGCGGAATATTTGGTTCCGGGACCGGGTTTGTAATCGCGCTCGGTGGCGATGAGGTGGAATTGCACCTTGTCGTCGGCATCGCCGAGCCAGGCGCCGCGGCCGATATCGTCGAGCGCCTTCGGCCGCTTCAGCAGCTTCAGCCCAAGCACCTTCGTATAGAAATCGATGCAGGCATCGAGATTTTGATGACTGACCGGGATGCCTTCATGCATCGAGCCGAGCCAGGTCAACGACGGGATCTGTGTTTGCGCGGACGCATCCATAACCGAGCTCCTCAAAGCTGACTTCCACCCTGGCGTGGACGGTACAAGAAAGCGCCCACAGGGGTCAAATTCCCCTCTCTCCCACCGGCGCCTTTACGCTGACAACCGTGAGCGGCAATCGCGCTGCCCGGATCGCTTAGCGATAGCGGCGGTGGCGAAGTTGCGATATCGTCGCGGCGCAAGAATGGCGCCGCGGGGGATCAAACGCGGCGTCCTAAAAGCCGGCCTTCAGGGGGAACGACTTATGGCGACGACAGCGACTTTCGGTGGCAGCGGCGGCGATATCCGCCAGATCGCGGCGCGGCTCGAGCGGCTGCCCTACTCATCCTGGCACCGCAACATGCGGCTCATCGTCTGCAGCGCATGGTTCTTCGACGCTTTCGATTCGATCACCATCGCCTATGTGCTGCCTTCGCTGATTGCCTTCTGGCACCTCAATCCGCCGCAAATTCCTGCGATGATCGGATCGCTGATCGCAGTCGGTTTCGCCGGTCAGCTCATCGGCGCGATCGTCTTCGGCTGGCTCGCCGAGCGGTGGGGCCGTCTCAATTGCGATGATCGTCACGTTGCTGATCTTCACCTTGGGCGGTCTCGCCTGCGCCTTCGTCACCACCTACGACCAAATGTGGTGGCTGCGCTTCGTTCAGGGCCTTGGCCTCGGCGGCGAAGTGCCGCTGATGGCCGCCTATGTCAACGAATTCGCCAAAGCCGAGGGCCGCGGCCGCTTCTCGCTCTCCGCGCAGGTGCTGTTCTCGATCGGTCTGCCGATCTGCGCCCTGGTCGGCGTTTACGTCGTGCCGAATTGGGGCTGGCAATGGATGTTCGTCATCGGCGCGGTGCCGGCGCTGATCGCGATCCCGCTGCGCACGATGCTGCCGGAATTGCCGCGCTGGCTCGCCAGCCGCGGCCGCTTCGCCGAGGCCGATGCGGCACTGAAACGCATCGAGGATATTGGCGTGAAGGAAGGCAAGGCGCTGCCGCCGTTGCCGCGCGATCTTCCGCCCGTCGACGAGACGAAGCCGCGTCTCGGCGATCTGTTCAAAGGCATCTATTTGAAGCGCACGATCACCGTATGGTTCATGTGGATCTGTGCCTATATCGTGACCTACGGCCTCACCGCCTGGGCGCCGTCACTCTTCAATATCGTCTATCACCTGCCGGTGCAGACCTCGCTCGCCTATGGCCTCGTCCTCAGCGCGATCGGCCTCGGCGGCGCATTGGTGACGATCTATCTGATCGAGGCGATTGGCCGCAAACTGATGTTCGCGATCGGCTTTGGCATATGTTCCGTGCCACTGCTTTGCTTCGCCTTTCTCGAACAGCTAACCGCCGTCCAAACCTTGTTGACGGTGTCCGGCGCGTTTTTCTTCGTCAGCTTCCTAGCCCTCGGCCTTGCCACCTACACCGCCGAAATCTACCCGACCCAGCTCCGCGCCTTGGGCGGCGGCGTCGCCAGCGCCTGGCAGCGCGCCGCCTCGATGGCGGGGCCTGTCATGGTCGGATGGGTATTGCCGCATTGGGGCCTCAACTACGTCTTCGTGGTTTTCGGCGCCTTCTCTCTGCTCGGCTGCCTGATCACCGCTTTCTTCGCGATCGAGCCGCGCGGCCAGGTGCTGGAGCGCTTGTCGCCGCCGCTGGGCAATAATACGCCGTGACGCGTTCCTTTTTGCCGGCACTGGCGCTCGTCCTCGCCGCGGCGCTCACCAGCGCCGCGGCGGCCGAGCCGCTGAAAATCCGCCAGGGCTATGGCAGTGCGCCCGCCTCGATGGCACCGATCATCTTCGAGCAAACCAATCTGCTGAAGCATTACGGCCAGTCCTACACCGTCGAATTCACGCGCTTTGGCGGCGCCGCGCCGCAGATGACAGCCTTCGCCGGCGGCGAGCTCGATCTGGCGAATTTCGCTTATGCCAATCTGGGCATGGCCGTGATCAACGCCCGGATCGACGATGCGCGCATCGTCTCCGATGGCTTCCAGGACGGCGTGCCGGGCTATTACTCCGTGCAGTTCTTCGTCAACAAGGACAGCCCAATCAAAGGCGTCGACGATTTAAAGGGCCGCGTGATTGCGACCAATGCGATCGGCGGTGCCGCAGATATCGCCGTGCGCGGCTTCATGCGCCAGCGCCATCTTGAGGAAAAGACCGCTTACCGGCTGATCGAAGGCGGCTTCGCGACCTTGGTGCCGATGATGTTCGATCGTAAGGCCGATGTCATCGCCCTCGTCCCGCCTTTCAATTACGACCCGCGCCTCAAGGACGGCGCGCGCATGGTCTTCACGCAGAGCGACCTGATCGGCCAGACGCAGATGAATTTCGTCGTTGCGCATGCGGCTTTTCTGCAAAAGAACCGCGCCGCGCTGACCGACTACTACGAGGATTATCTGCGCGGCCTCGACTGGTTCCTCGATCCGAAGAACCGCACGCAGGCGATCGACATCGTCGCGAAATTCACCAAGGTCCCGGCCGGGCAATATGCCGGCTGGCTCTTCGACAAGGGCGATTACTATCACAACCCGGATGCGCTGATTAACGCCAACGTGCTGAAAGCGAATTTGCAGCTCTGCTACGAGCTCGGCATCATCTCAAAGCCGGTCGATCCGGCAAACTATCTCGACGAAAGCATCGTTCAGGACGCGCGCAAGCGGCTCAACGCAGAAGGACAACGCTAAATGACACGTTTGACGACCATCGCCGCAGGCCTCGCCCTGGCGCTTCTCGCCGCGGCTCACCCTGCCACGGCGCAAACCAAGCTCAAGATGACCTACACCGCGGTCACCGGCTTCACGGCGGGCTATGTCGCCGAGCAGCAGGGCTTCTTCCAGAAGCGCGGCGTCGATGTCGACTTCGTCCAGACCAATATCTCCGGCAATATTCCGGCCGTGATCGAAAGCGGATCGAGCGAGCTTGGCGGCCCCACGCTGCCGTCGCTGCTACAGGCCAATGACGCCGGCCTCGATCTCGTTGTCTTCGCCGGCGGCGCGGTTTACCCGCTGTCGGGCGACGTTCTGATCGCACGCAAAGGCGCCGGCATACAGAAGGTGACCGATCTTAAGGGCAAGACCGTCGGCGTGCCCGGCATCGGCGCCCTGCTCCACATCATGCTGCGTCGCGACCTCAAAGCGAACGGTGTCGATCCCAACAGCGTCAAATATGTCGAGCTTGGCTTCCCGCAGGCCGGCGATGCGCTCAGAAGCGGCCAGATCGACGCCTATCCCTCGCAGGCGCCTTTCACCGCGCGCATCCTGCAATCGGGCGCCGGCGAAGCGGTCGCCAATTGGCTGAGCGCGACGCCGGACGGTACACCGACGGTGATCTTCGCGACGACGCGCTCATGGGCCAAGGCGCACAAGAAAGAGATCAATGCGATGCAGGACGCGATGCGCGAGGCGCTCGCCTTCATGAAGGATCATCGCGACGAGACCAATCAGGCGATCGGCAAATACACCGGATTGCCGGCGGCCGTGGTCGGCTCGCTGCCGCCGCCGATCATCAATGTCGATCTCACGCCGAAGCAGATCCAGTTCTGGATCGACATCTGCAAAGAACAGGGCCTGATCAAGGGCAATCCCAAGCCCGAGGATATCTGGTTCCAGTAACCGCACTGATCCCTCCAACCGTCATTCCCGCGAAAGCGGGAATCCAGTGATGACTGCTTCTGGCCCCCCGCTTTCGCGGGGGTGACGAATTGGGATAACCCGATCTCTATTTGAAGAGATCCAAATCGATCGCGTCGCCCATGTGGCGATAGCCGTTGTCGCTCGGGTGCAGGTGGTCGCCGCAATCGTATTCGGCGCGCATCGAGGTCGGATGCGCCGGATCGAGCACCGCCTTGTCGAAATCGATCAGCGCGTCGAAATATTCGGCGCCATGCGCGCGCATCCAGGCGTTGATCGCCTGGCGCTTGACCTCGCCTTGCGGCGTCCAGGCGCCGGGGATGATAGGTCTCGTTCTCATAAGGGATCATGGTCGCGCCATAGACCGTGAGCCCGCCGCGCCTTGGCGCGCAGCGCGAGTTGCTTCAGCCCTGCGATCATCTGCTCGGCGGTGACAATTTCGGCCGGATTGCCGCGCTGATTGCGTAGATCGTTGGTGCCGATATAGACGATCGCGTGGGTCACGCCGGGCTGCGCCAGCACGTCGCGATCGAAGCGCCGGAGCCCGCTATCGCCGCGCATATCGTGGAGGATGCGATTGCCGCCGATGCCTTGGTTCAGCACGCCGAAAGCGCGGCCGCCGCGCGCGACAAGGCGGCGCGCGAGCTGATCCGGCCAGCGGCTGTTGCTATCGAGGCTCGAGAGATTGCCTTCGGTGAGCGAATTGCCGAAGCAGACGACGACGCCGGTATCGGCCGGCGCCAGCATCTCGACCGCGCTGAGGAAATACCAATTCTCGGTCTTCTCTTTGACCGGCAGCGCGGCGGCGGCGGTGTGATCGCCCTCGACCGAGAGATAGTTTGTCTGATGGCAATTGCCGTGGCCGGTGATCGGAAACGCTTCCGGTACTTCGCCCGGGATATAGAGGCTGACCGCGAGATCGCTCAGCGCTGGCAACGTCGAGATCGACCGGATCGCTGACGATGCAGCGCACCGGGACCGATCACCGCCGCTGCCTCGCCGCCGAAGGTGAGCGCGCGGTCGCTGCCGGCACGATGCGCTCGCTGGCGCCGTCGCGCAGCGCGATATGCGCACGCGCCGATGGCGAGCTTCTGATTGCCGTAGAGATTGGAGAGCCGGATGCGCAGCCGTTTGCCGCCGAGCGTCGAGCGGACGATGAGACGCAGCGTCTGATTCTTGAACGCGCTTTTATCGACCGTGACGAGCCCGGTGGCCCAGGCGCCGACCCATTTCTCGCCACCTCTTCCTTCGGCGCATTACGCCCCCCTTCTCTGCTGAGGCGCGATCCATAGGCGGCACGATCCTGCTTGTCGAGACGCGGCGCCTCGGCCTAACCTCCTTCCATGCGCACACAAATCGGCATCATCGGCGCCGGCCCGGCCGGTCTTTTCCTCTCGCATTTCCTCCATCGCGCTCGGCATCGAATGCGGTGATCGTCGAGAACCGCAGCCGCGACGACATCGAGCAGACGATCCGCGCCGGCGTGCTGGAGCAATGGCTCGTCGATCTGATGAAGGCGACCGGCGTCGGCGAGCGCATGACGCGCGAAGGCGCCTTCGATACCGGTATCACGCTGCAATTCTCCGGCCGCGCGTCATCACATCGATTTCGTCGAGCTGACCCAAGGCAAGGACGTCACCGTCTATGCGCAGCATGAGGTGATCAAGGATCTCGTCGCCGCGCGGCTGAAGGATGGCGGCGATATCCGCTTCTCGGTCGTCGGACACGGCGCTGCACGATCTCGACACCGACAAGCCGCGCATCACCTTCCGCGACAAGGACGGCAAGCAAGACGAGCTGGTCTGCGATTTCATCGCCGGCTGCGACGGCTTCCACGGGCCGAGCCGCCAGGCGATCCCGCACGACGCAATCCAAGAGCATCAGATCATCTATCCGTGGGGCTGGCTCGGCATCCTCGCCGAAGCGCCGCGCTCGTTCCACGAGCTGATCTATTCGCGCCACGATCGCGGCTTCGCGCTTGCTCAGCACGCGCTCGCCGACCGTGCAGCGCATCTATGTGCAATGCGATCCGCATGACAAGATCGACGCCTGGCCCGATCGACCGCATCTGGGCAGGAGATGCAGGCGCGTTTCGCCTTCCCCGGCTGGACGCTATCCGAGGGACCGATCTTCCAGAAGGGCATCGTCGGCATGCGCAGCTATCGTCTGCGATCCGATGCAATATGGCCGGCTGTTCATCGCCGGCGACGCCGCGCATATCGTGCCGCCGACCGGCGCCAAAGGCCTCAACCTCGCCGTCGCCGATGTGCTGGTGCTCTCGCGGGCGTTCGATGCCTGGTACAAGAAGCACGACCGCACCGGGCTCGATTGCTACAGCGCCAATGTCTTGCCGCGCATTTGGAAAGGCGAGCGTTTCTCCTGGTACATGACGACGATGCTGCACCAGAACCCGGCCGACAGCAGCTTCGAGCGGCACATGCGTCTCGCCGAGCTCGACACGGTGGTTGGCTCGCGCGCCGCCGCGACCGCCCTCGCCGAGATCTATGTCGGCCTGCCGATGGATTGAGCGGCGGAAATTTTCACTAATTCTCGTCATGGCCGGGCTTGTCCCAGGTGTCCGGTTAGTCTTCCGGGGAAAAACGAGTTCGTCATCGCAAGCCACAACCCAACGTCGTCATGGCCGGGCCGGCCGCAGGCCGAGTCGGCCATCCACGTCTTGCGATGCCAAAAAAGAACACGTGGATGGCCGTGACGTGAAGCATGTCCTCGGGCCGGCCCTTGGCCGGACCCGGGGGCACGGCCATGACGATGAAGAGGAGCCTTCGACTACTCTTCTACAACCTGATTTGCTGAACCGGACAGCCGTGGAACAAGTCCGGGCATGACGAAGAAAAGAGAACGGCGATATTCGCGCAATGCGCCTGGACCCAGGCGATGTAGTCCCTGCTGCAGGCTTCGCGCCGGTCCGCGGTGATCGGCGGCATGCAATTAGATAGGCCGTCGGCGGGCAGTGATAGTCCGGCCGTGGCTTTGCGCCGTCTTGGGCAGGGCCGCTTACTGGCCCATCGGCGGCGACCGCCGGAACCGCCGTGCCAATCAGAAAAGCCAAGGCAATCAACCGTTTCCGTCCCATAAGGATTTCCTCCCCGTCCCCCACGGCTCTATAGCCAAAGGGCGCGGAACTGGGCAAACTGAGCCCGCCTTAGGGAGGCGCTGTGGGACGGAAGGACGGGCGATGATCAATCTGCACGATATTCGCTATTTGCGGCTCGGCACTGCCGATCTCGATTCATCGATCCGCTACCTCACCGACATCGTCGGGCTGCAGCTCGCGTCGCACGAAGGCAAGACCGCCTATTTCCGCAGCGACAAGGTCGGCGTGCGCGGCGACACGCGCGATTACACGCTGGCGCTGTTCGAAGGCGATCCCGCCGATCAGACGATCGGCCTCGATTTGCTCAACCCCGACGATCTCGACGCCGTCGGCAAGGTGCTCGAACAGAACAAGCTGCCCGTCCGTTTCGGCACGCGCGAGGAATGCGACGCGCGGCGCTGCAAGAGCTTCATCGCCTCGACCGATCCCTCCGGCAACAAGATCGAGATCGTCGCCCGCCCCTATCACACCGGCCAGCGCTATTTCCCCGCCCGCGATGCCGGCATCGAAGGCTTCAGCCATATCGGGCTTTTCACGACCGACGCCAAGCGCGACACGAAATTCTGGACCGAGCTATGCAATGCGCGGATTTCGGACTGGCTTGGCGATTCGCCCTTCCTGCGTATCCATACCGTGCATCATTCGATCGTATTGTTCCCGTCGAACCGCACCGGCATCCATCACATCAATCACCAGGTCGAGGATTTGGACGATGTGATGAAGTCGTATTATTTCCTGAAGCAGCGCCAGGTGCGCATCATCCACGGGCCGGGACGCCATCCGATCTCGACCGCGGTGATGGTCTATTTCGAAGGACCGGACAAAGTCACCTACGAATATTCTTGCGGCGTGAAGCACGTCATGCCGGACGAAGAGGCGACCTACCGGCCGCGGCAATTCTCGCTCGAGGCCTATAACGCCTGCATGTGGGGCTCGCGCGAATACGAGCTGCAAGAAGCAGCGCGCGCCGCCGCCAAATCGGGACAGTGGTCGGAACGCGTCGTCGTCTGACCGCCGAGACGGCCGCCCGCGGTGCCACACGCCGCGCATCCGGGCGGACAAAAAAGCGGCGCAAAATCTGGGGGATCTATGACCAGTACAAGTGCTGCGCCGCGGGCCGGCATTTTCGCCAACCGATGGTGGATCGTTTGGGGCTCGCTCATCGGCAACATCGTCGGGCCGGGCCCGGCGGTGATCTTCGTCACCAACGTCTTCATGCTCCCCGTGACGGCCGAGCTCGGCTGGACGCGCGGCGAATTCTCGGCCGGCCTTCTCGCGAGCGCGGTCGCTTCGCCGATCATGACAGCCCTTCTTCGGCTGGCTCATGGACCGGCACGGCATCCAGAAGGTCGTCTTGCCGGCCGCAGCACTCTATGGCCTCTCGCTCGCGAGCTTCGCGCTCATGACCGCCGGCGCCCATTGGGAAATCTTCGTGATGTTCGCCTGCGCCTCGGGCTTTGGCGCCGCCTGCGGCCCGCTCCTCTATTCCAAGGCGATCACCGCCTGGTTCGACAAGGAGCGCGGCTTCGCCCTCGGCATCGCGACCTGCGGCGTCGGCCTCGGCACCTTCGTCATCCCAGTGATGGCGCAAACCTTCATCGGCGACTTCGGCTGGCGCATCGGCTATGTCGCCGTCGGCATCACGACCTGGCTGATATCGCCTTCGGCATGGTCGCGCTCTTCGTGCGCGAGCCAGCCGGCTATATCGAGCGGCTGCGCGCGACGCACGACGAGGAAGCCGCGGCGGGCCGGCGCATCTTCGGTCTCAGCGGCGCGCGACCGATCCTCGGCACGCATCAATTCTGGCTGCTGTTCATCATCTTCTTGACTCGAAGGCACCGCGTGTAACGGTATCCTCAGCGGCCATTTCGTGCCGATGCTGATCGATCGCGGCTACACGCCGCCGGAAGCGGTGGCGATCCTCGGCAGCTCGGGACTTGCCGCCATGGTCGCGCGCATCATCGTCGGCTGGTGTCTCGACTAGGTGCATGGCCCGATCTTCTCGGCGGTCGTTATGCTGCTGCCGGTTTTCGGCGTCTCGCTTCTTCTGCAGCGGTGCCGGTGGCTCCGGCGCCGTTCTTCGCCGCCGTCTTGCTTGGCCTCGCGATCGGCGCCGAGGTCGACATGCTCGGCTTCTTCGTCAGCCGCTATTTCGGCCGCCGCTCCTTCGGCACGCTCTATCGGCTTCATCTTCGCCGCCTTCACGATCGGCATCGGCGTCGGACCGGCGCTCCTCGGCAAGGGCTACGACGGTTCCACAGCTACGATCCGGTGCTCTGCGGTCTACCTCGTCGCGCTGATCGTCGCGTCGGGCCTGTTCCTGACGCTCGGCACCTATCGCTATCCGAAAGGCACGGTGTAGCGAACGGGAATGCTGCGGCTCCTACGAGAGCCGCAGCAATTTCGCCGCGGTGCCGCCAAGGATCGCAACCTTGTCGGCATCGCTGAGGCCGGGCGTCGAGAGCACATGCCCGACCGGATCGGTTACCCAGGGGAAGCCGTAGTCGGTGCCGATCATGATGTGCCGCGGCCCGACCTCGACCGCGAGATGGCGCAGCCCTTCGGGCGTGAAGACCATCGTGTCGACATAGAGCTGCTTGAGATATTCGCTCGGCCGCTTCTTCGGACCCGGCCCTTGGCATGAAACCTTCTGCACCGCGCAGCCATGATCGAGCCGGCCCGCGTAAGACGGCAGATAGCCGCCGGCATGCGCGCCGCAAATCCTGAGATTGGGGAATTTATCGAGCGTGCCGTCCATGATGAGATGCGACAGCGCGATCGTCGTCTCCAGCGGATTGCCGATGACATTGCCGAGCGCGCCATAGCCTTCGACGCGCTTGGCGATGCCGGTCGCCTGCTCGCTGTCCTGCGGGTGCATGAACAACAGCGCGTCGAGTTCTTGCGCCTTGGCCCAGAACGGATCGAATTTCGGATTCGACAGCTCGACCCCGGCGACATTGCCGCCGATCCCGGCGCCGCGCAGCCCCTGCTGCTTCATCGCCGTCTCGAGCATTTCCGCCGCGAGATCGGGAAACTGCAGCGGCACGCAGGCGAAGGCGACCAGCCGATCCGGCTCCTGCTTGCACAAAGCCATCAGCTTTTCGTTCTGTACCTCGCAAACCTTGCGCGCGAGATCGCGATCGGCGTTGTACCACCACTCGTTGATGCTCATCGCTTCGACATCGATGCCTTCGGCATCCATGGTGGCGAGACGATTCTCGAGCGTCGGATTGTTCCCCGGCACCTTAAGCTGCCGACTGGCGCGCTTCTCGAGCGGCGTGTCTTTCACCAGCGGCGCGACATCGGGAATGGCGGTGTGGCAATGCACATCGACCGTGCGCACCCGCTTGCCGCCCACCGTCACCTTGCGGCGTTGGCCGCCTTTCGCCGGCTGCGCCCAAAGGCGTGGCCCGCCATACGTCAAAGAAGCGCCGGCGACCGCAGCGCCGGCCAAGAATTGTCGACGATCCAAAACCCGACCCTCCCCCAAATGCAAGCGCGCCGCGATGCGGCGCGCTCTAATCGATTCGACTCGTTTACTTACTTTTTCGGCACGCCGAGCTGCTCGGCCATCCAATCGGCGCACTGGTTCTTCCAGAGATGGCCGCGATTGTGGCCGACATGGATGCCGCCTTCGAGCGCGACGAAGACGCACGGCCCCTTCACCTCCTTGGAGACGCGCTCGGCGTCGGTCCATTTCGTGATGTGATCCGCCTTGCCGCAGATGATGAACATCGGCGTGGTGATCTTCGAGGCGACGCCTTCCATGTCGAAAGGCCGCGTCTTCTCGCGCGCCTCTTCGATCGTCTTCGAATGGGTGCGCAGGACATAGGCATCCTTCAGCGTCGCCGGCCGCTGGTCGAAATTGTCGATCACTTTGTAAGCGCCGCTATTGGCGATGGCCGCCTTCACGCGCTTTTCGAACGCGGCGGCGCGCGGCGCGTAATAGCCGCCCATCGATGCGCCCGAGATGCCGATACGCGACGCGTCGAGATCGATACGCTTCTCGACGAAGTCGATCACCGCCCCGACCGGCTCCTCGAATTTATGCGTGACCGGCCAGTCGTATTCCGCCTCGCCCTGGCCCGGCCCATCGAAAGACAGGGTCGCGATGCCGCGGGCAAGGAAAAGCTCCTCGTAGGCTTTCTGCTCTTCCTTGGTCGAATCCATGCCCGAGATGATGAGGATCACCGGCTGCTTGCCGACGGCGCCGACCGGCTTGCGCAGATAGCCGTAGAGATGCTTGCCCTCGATACGGGATGGCGACGCGCTCGCCCGGCGGCGAGAAATGCGGCAGCGCCAGCGTGTAGCATTCGACGGCTTTCATATGCGCCGCCTTCATCTGCTTCGGGTCTTGCGTGAAATAGAATTTCGCGAAGTGATATTCGATCGCGGCGGTGAAGAGATGCGAAGCGGCCGACGCATTCTGGTTCTCGAGCAGCGCGGCGCGGCCGAATTTCTCGTGCATCGAGGCGCGCTCGCTCCACGCCCGGCACCAATCGTCATAGCTGTCGATCGAAAAGGCGACTTCCTGGAAATCGCTCAGCGGCACGCCGGCCGCCACCATCCGCCCTACCCAGCCCGTCCGCGCCGCCTTGATCGTCGCATCGGGTTCACGTGTGGAAGCATCTGCCATCTTGCCCTCCCTTTCGCGCATGCCGATTGCCGGCCGTCTTTGCCCATCATGACACGCCCCGCGCAGGGCCGGAAGTCTCCCACGCCGTCTCGCGCGTGGTATGCTCGCGCCAGCGACATTGGGGGACCACATGGCCGCAAGGAAAGCAAAATCACCGGCGCCCAAAGCGGCGGAGCCGCGGACTTTCTCGCTGCATTGGGGCACCGGAATCATCGAGGAGCAAGCGCAGATCGGCGCGACCTATCACAACCCGACGATCCAGCTTCTGACTTTCACCGATGGCCCGGCGAAAGGCACACATGAGATCCGCTTCTGCCACTACAACCACCGCGGCATGTTCCAGCGCTCGCCGCTGATCGTCGACGAAAAGGACCTGCCCGCTTTGCGCAAAGCGCTCGATGCGACGCCGAAGCTGAAACGGTTGCTGAAGAAGCTTGTGGAATAGAAAATTTCGTCATTGCGAGCGTCCCTCGACAAGCTCGGGATGAGGGCGAAGCAATCCAGAAGCCGCACGCGGACAACCCGGCCAATCGCTCTTCTCGATTGGCCCCTCGGGTTCACGCGCGAAGAGCGCGTGAACGGGTTGTCCTGGATTGCTTCGTCGCTGCGCTCCTCGCAATGACGACTAGTACTTAAAGCGTCCTGGGCTAAACCGGCTTCAGCGGCTGATGCGGCGCGGCGGGCAGGTCGATGCCGATCGTATCGCCGGCGCGCACTGTGCCGCCTTCGATCACGACGGCCATCACGCCGGCCTTGCGGATCGAGATTGCCCTCGGCGTCGCGGTCCAAGGTCGCCGCCATCAGCCCCTCTCGCAGCTTATTGAGCTGATGGCAGGGATTTCGCAGGCCGGTCACCTCGATGACGAGCGGCATTGCCGAGACGCAGGCGGGTGCCGGTCGGCAGGCCGAGCAGATCGATGCCGCTCGTGGTGACGTTCTCGCCCATCTCGCCCGGCGCCAAGTCGAAGCCGGCTTGGCGCAATTCCTTATGCAGTTCGGCATGGATGAGATGAACCTGGCGCAAATTCGGCTGCGTCGGATCGCGTTTCATCGGATAGAGGTGCTGCACGGTCGTGCCGAGATGCGCATCGCCCTCGACGCCCAAACCGGTGAGCAGCTTGATCGTCTCTTGCGCGGGCTTGCTCATCGAATAGAGTCCCGCTGCAACTCACCGCGACCACGACAGCCGTCACAATACGCGCTCCTGCCTTATCTCAGCCAACTATAGGCCAAGATAGACTTCCTTGATACGCGATTGCGCGAGAAGCTCGGCCGGCAGACCGGAGGCGACGATGCGGCCTTCTTCGAGCACGTAGGCGCGGTCGGCGATTTCCATCGCCTGGGCGACATTCTGCTCGACCAAAAGAATCGCGACGCCTTCCGATTGAATGAGCTCGATGGCACGAAACATCTCGTCGACGATCGACGGCGCGAGGCCGAGCGAAGGCTCGTCCAGCAGCAGCAGTCGCGGCGTGGCCATCAAGGCGCGGCCGATCGCGAGCATCTGCTGCTGTCCCCCTGAGAGCGTGCCGGCAAGCTGTTGCCGCCTCTCGCGCAGTACCGGAAAGAGGCCGTAGACGCGATTGAGGCTGAGCGCACGATCCTTGCGCGCCTCGGGTCGGTAGCAACCGATCTCGAGATTTTCCTCGACGGTCATGCCGGCGAAGAGCCGCCGGCCTTCCGGCACCAGCGCGACGCCCTGGCGGCAGACGAGATGAGGCGCGACTTTCCCCAGATCGACATTGCCGAGCCGCAACGTGCCGCGCTCGGGCTTCAGCAAGCCGGCAATGGTGTTGATGAGCGTCGATTTGCCGGCGCCGTTTGGGCCGATCACGGCGATGATTTCGCGGTCGCCGACCTGGAGCGCGATGTCCCAGATGGCCGGCGCACCGCCATAGCCGACAGTGAGTGAGTCGATCTCAAGAAGCATGGGCTTTACCGAGATAGACGCTGATGACTTCGCTGTCGCTCATCACCTCTTTCGGGTCGCCGAGCGCGATGAGCGTGCCGCCATTCAGCACCGCGACGCGATCTGAGAGCGCCACCACCGCGCGCATCAGATGCTCGACGAAGATGATCGTCGTGCCGCGGTCGCGGATATCGCGGATCAAGGTCAGCGCCTCATCGACCTCGGCGTTGTTGAGGCCGGAGAGCACTTCATCGAGCATCAGCACGCGCGGCCGCGCCGCAAGACCGCGCGCGAGCTCGAGGAATTTGCGCTCATGCAGATTGAGCGCCGGCGGATAGTCGAAGGCCTTGCGCGCGAGGCCGGTATAGCCGAGCCAATGCGCCGCCATGCGTCGCGCCTCGTCCTCGCCATGATCGTCGCCGAAGCTCGCCGCGAGCGCGACATTGTCCAGCACGGTAAGACGATTGAACGGCCGCGGAATTTGATAGGAGCGCGCGATGCCGAGCCGGGCGACGCGATGCGCCGGCAAATGCCCGATCGCCGTGCCGGCAAAATCGATGCTGCCGCGATCGAGGCGGAAATGGCCGGTGATGACATTGATCAGCGTCGATTTGCCCGAACCGTTCGGCCCGACGAGACCGAGGATCTCGCCCTGCCGCACATCGAGCGTCACGCCTTTGAGCGCCTGCACGCCACCGAAGGTCTTCACCACATCCGTGCATTGGAGCACGGTCGCGTGGCGCGCGGCCAAAGCCCCCTCGCCCGTGCGCGGCGGCGGAATGAGCGGCTCGGGCAGCGCCGGAATCGGCACGAGATTGCGTGGCGCCACCGCCCGCCAAAGCCGCGTCAGGCTCGGCATCACGCCATCCGGCAGCAGCAACACGACGAGGATCAGACCCAGCGCGACACCGCCGCGCGCCAGCGCCGCTTCCGGCCCGGCCGGGAAGCCGTAAAGCGCGACCGTGACGATGATCGCGCCGAGCGCCGGCCCGAGCCAATGGCGCGAGCCGCCAAAAATGCTCATCACCACGGGATACATGATGGTCGTGATCTCGAAGGTCTCGCCGACCGTGACATAGCTGACATTGATCGAATAGACGCTGCCGACGGCGCCGGCGATGCCCGAAGACAATGCAATGGCGCCGAGCTTGTAGCGAAAGGTCGGTACGCCTTTGACCTCGGCGACGTCTTCGTCGTCGTGGATGGCGAAAAGACCGAGTCCCATGCGCGAGCGATAGACGCCGTACGTGATCAGCAGCGTCATGAGGCACAGCGCCAGGCCGAGGACATAGATTGTCCCGGGCTGCGAGCCGAAAAGCTCCGGCATCGAGACGCTGATGAGATAGACGCCCGAGCCGCCATCGATCGGCGTGTTCGAGATGATCGCCGCGACAACGAACGTGACCGAGATGGTGATCAGCGCGAAAAGCTCGCCGCGCAGCCGCTGCAGCCGGAAGACCAGCCAGCCGATGCCGGTTCCGAGCGCCGCGGCGAGCAGCCCCGCGGCCGGGATCGTCCAGAGGAACGGCCAATCGAATTTCGTCGCCAGGGTCGCAGCGGTATAGACGCCGGTGCCGAAGAAGGCGGCGTGGCCGAAGCTCCAATAGCCGGCGAAGCCGCTGAGGATCGTCCAGCTCGTCGCCATCGATATCCAGAAGAAGACGAGATAGAGGAAGGCGATGTAATAGGCGGCGATGCTGGTCGCCGGGATGATGAGCATCAGCGCGGCCACCACGACGAGGCCGGCAATGACGCGTATGCGATCGCGGGTCAGATCCATCGTGGCCTGAACAGCAAGAAGGCGATGAGCACGGAGAAAGAGACGAGCGGCGCCCAGGACGGATTGATCATGGCCATGGTCAGCGCCTCGCAGACGCCGATGACCACGCCGCCGATCAGCGCGCCGATTGGATTGCCGAGCCGGCCGATGATCACCACCGCGAAGACGACACCGACCCAGGCCCAAATCTGCGACGGCGCCAGGGTCGCGATCAGCGCGATGAACACGCCGGCGACGCCGGCATAAGCCGAACAGAGTCCCGACAGAAGAAACGACAGCCCGCGATGATTGATGCCGTAAGCCGTCGCGATCGGCGCATCCTCGGCACAGGCGCGCAACGCGCGGCCGACATAGGTGTAACGCAGCCAGGCCCAGGTCGCGCCGGCAAGCGCGACGGCGACGACGAAAGCGATGAGGCTGAGTTTCGGCACATAGAGCGAGCCGACGACCCAGGATTCCGTGGCCCAGGCGGTCTCGTAGCGGCGGAAATCGGCGGTCCACAGGAATTGCAGCAGGGATTCGACGAGGACCGCCAGCGCGAAGGTGATAAGCATCGACTGCATCTCGGTGACACCGAAACGCATGAACACCCAATGCAAGGCGATGCCGTAGACGAAGAACGCCGCGATGATGATCAGGCCGGCCCACCACGGCGCGATGCCGAGCGCGGTGCCCATCCACCACGTGAGATAGGCGCCGAGCAAGCGCTATCGCGAAATGGCCGAGATTGACGAGGCGCAGCAAGCCCCAGCTCAGCGACAGGCCGAGCGCGAGCAAGCCGTAGAGGCCACCGGCGAGGATGCCGGTGATCAGCGATTGCTCGATGAGCGAGAGCGAGACGTGGGACACGCGGTGCTTTCCTCGCTCTTGGGGTGATCCTAGGGCGCGATCAGTTGCGCGCCGGGCGTTCGCATGTCAAGCGGCCAGATCGCGACCCACTTGCCGTTCTGCACTTGCTTCAATTGCTGCATGTCGACCGCGCTGGTATGCGAGCGGCCGCTGAAATCGCGCTTGCCCTCGATCGTCTCGACCGAATTCTTGTCGAGCCACTCCGCAATCGTCTTGTCGTCGAGGCTGTTCGTCGCTTTGACCGCGGCGGCGAGAATCTGCCAGCCGGCATATTCATTGCCCGCCTGGCTGTCGACATGCGGATAGGGCAAGCCCGCCTTCTTCGCCCGCGCATCGAATTCCTTTGCGAAAGCGCCGCCTTCCTCGGTCGAGATATAGGGCTCGACGTCCTCGAAGCCCGAATAGGAGACCGCGTGATCGGCGAGCGGATCGCCGGCCATCAGCCCCGCCGGATAAAGATAGAAATGCCGCTGCGGAACATAGGCGATGCGCTTTTCCGCCTCGAGCAGCTGGTCGCCCTCGACGCCGAGGCAACTCACGAAGAGAAGATCAGGATTGGCGTCCTTCACCCGCGCGGCGATGCCGCTGAAATCGCGGTTGCCGACATCGTATTCGAGATAGCCGATTTGTTCGATGCCGCGCGCCTTGGCCGCGCGCTCCATGCCATGCGCCATATCCTCGGCCGAGGGGAATTTGCTCGAGACGATGAGGATGTTCTTCGGCGGATGGCCCGTGCTGGCATAAGCGTCGAGCACTTTCACGGGCAAGGTCGCGGTCGAATCCGATCCGCCGATCGTCGCCGAGAAATGCCACGGATAGGTCGCGAGCGCCGGCTGGCCGAGCGTGTTCTCGATGAAAACCTTGTGGTAACGCGCCGCCACGCTCATCGCCGCGAGGATGGCGGCGGTGCCGTAAGGTCCCTGGATCAGATCGACGTTTTCCGCGGTGATCAGCCGCTCATAGAGCGTGCGCGACACGTCGGGCTTCGATTGATCGTCGAGCACGACATATTCGACCGGCCGCCCGAGCAACCCGCCGCTCCGATTAAGCCGTTCGACAAAAATCTGACTGGCAATCTGATGCGCGAGGCCGGTCTGCGCGAAAGGCCCGGTCAGCGACAGCGTCTGTCCGATGCGGATCGGCTTGCCGCTCGGCGTCTCGGCAAGAGACGGCGCGATCCCGAGCGCGAGCGCCAGAGTCAAGATCAGATTGCAGCGCAGGAGCCGCTTGCCGAAAGCCATTCGTTCCTTCCCCGTTCTGTCGCGACCGATCGCGCTTATGCGAAACCGGTCAGGGCGCGAGCAATTTTGTGCCCGGCGTCGTCATTTCCTTTGGATAGACCGAGACCCAGCGGCCGTTCTGCACTTGCCGGATCTGCTGCTGGTCCGTCTCGCTGGTGTGGTTGAGACCCTTGAAGTTGCGCTTGCCGGCGATGGTTTCGACCGAATTCTTCTCGAGCCAATCGGCCAGCTTCGC
This sequence comes from uncultured Alphaproteobacteria bacterium, assembly GCA_963731145.1. Taxonomy (GTDB): domain Bacteria; phylum Pseudomonadota; class Alphaproteobacteria; order ATCC43930; family CGMCC-115725; genus CAIKMD01. Next base: position 23,072 of record CAVSUX010000005.1, read on the forward strand.
ATCCTCGATGCTCTTCGTCGCGTTGACCGCCGCGACCAGAATTTGCCAGCCGCAATATTCATTGCCGGCCTGGCTGTCGACATGCGGATAGGGAAGCTTCGCTTCCACCGCCTTGGCATCGAAGGCCTTGGCGAATTCAGCCGCCTCGGGCGAGGAGATGAAAGGTGCCACATCCTCGAAATTGGTCAGCGAGGTCGCGCGCTCGGCGGGCGCATAGCCCGCCAGCACCGGCGCGGGATAAAGATAGAAATGCCGCTTCGGCGTGTAGCCGACCTTGGAGAGTGCCTCCAAAAGCTGGTTGCCTTCGACGCCGAGACAGCCGACGAACATGAAATCGGGATCGGCTCCTTTGATCCGCGCCGCGATCGGTCCGTAATCGAGGTTGCCAGTCTCGTATTCGAGGAAGGCCACTTCTTTGAGGCCGCGTTTATCGGCGATGGCGCGCATGCCTTTCGCCATATCCTCGGCCGAGGGGAATTTGCTGGTGACGACGGCAATGGTCTTCGGCGCGTTGCCGGTCGAGGCGTAGCAGTCGAGGACCTTGTTCGGCAGCGAGACCTGCGGCTCCGGGCCCGAGACCAGCGCGGAGAAATGCCATTTGTAGGTGGCAAGCGACGGTACGCCCATCGTGCTCTGGATGAACACCTTGTTGTAGCGCTGAGCGACGCCCATCGCGGCGAGGATCGGTGCGGTGCTGTAAGGACCGAGGACGAGATCGACCTTGTCGGCGGTCAGCAGCTTTTCGTAAAGCGTGCGCGAGATATCAGGCTTCGACTGATCGTCATAGAGCACATATTGGACCGGCCGGCCGAGCAGCCCGCCATTCTTGTTGAGGCGCTCGACATAATATTCGCTGACGATCTTGTGAACGAGCCCGGTCTGAGCGAAGGGACCCGTCAGCGACAAGGTCTGGCCGATCTTGATCGGCGTGCCCGATGGGGCTTGCGCCATCACCGGCCGCGCGGCGGCATAGACCGCCAACCCGCCAATCCCGGCGACGACATCACGGCGTGAAACGATAGGCGTCCTCTTACGCATCGATTCCTCCCCGGTTAGCATCGGCGCCTATATTTTTTTTCGCGCCGGCCGTCTTAGGCAATCATCTTAGCCAGAAGACAGGTCCGCAAAGCAAGCCCTTCGCGGCAGAGCCGGTCCGGGGAGGATACCGCGCTGCAACAAAAAGCGCGGTCCTCGCCGGTGCCGCGGCAGCGTCACTTCTTCTTCGCGACGACCTTGGTCACGAGGCTGCCGATCGCCGGCGATTTCATCTCGACCGTGTCGCCTGGCTTCAGGAAGCGCTCGGGCGCCGAGGTCTTATCGGGCAGCAACGCGCTCGAATCCGCGGCCGTTCCCGCGGCGGTGCCGCCGCTGATGATGTCGCCCGGGAAGAGCGAGAAGTCGCGCGACAGATACTCGAGATATTCGCCGAAGCTGAACACCATCGACTTGGTGCTGAAATGCTGGCGGCGCTCGCCATTGACCAGTGTCTCGATCCAGGTGTCGCTCGGATCGGTCTCGCCGACCGCGATGCACGGGCCGAGCGAGGTCGAGGTGTCAAAGTTTTTAGGAAAGGCGAAATTGAGCGAGCCGCCCGACTGCTCGCGCGGCGCGCGGACGCTCCAATCGGCGAGCATCGTCACGCCCCACACATAATCCTTGAGCTGCGACGGCTTCAGATCGACGCCGCGCTTGCCGAGCACGACCGCGATCTCGCCCTCATAATCGAGACGATTGCAGCGCTCGGGATAAACCAGCTCGCCGCCCGGGCCGACGAATTCGCGGTTGAGCTTCCAGAAACCCCAGAAGCCGCCTTTGCGGATTTCCTGCGTCGGGTCGCCCTCGAACGGCTTGCCGCGCATCTTCTCGGCCATCGCCGCGGCGTGATCGCCGAAATTGCCGCCGGCGCAAGCCGTGCGCGCATTATCGGGGCGCGGCGCATGCAGCTTCATCATCGGATCGGAGACAGGCCGCACGATGCGCTCGCCATTCGGGCCGAGTTGGTCTTGCGCCTGGCCGAAGAGATGATCGAGCGCCTTCTGCGTCGTGTCGATCGCGCGCTGCCCGCCTTCGATGAGACGCGCCAGGTTGGAGGGCGCAATGCCCTCGGCCATCTCGATCGCATTCGCTTCGCTCTGTTTCTCGCGCAGATATTTCGCGACGGCATAGGACAGATCGACGACGTTGCCTTGATGCAGCACGCCGGTGCGTTTTGCCGGACCGAAGACGACGATTTTCATGAAAGACTTCCTCCTTGGCGTGACGGCCGGAATGGCCGCGCTTTCGCGTTCTAATTGCGCGAAGTGTCCCGCCCCCGCCCAGACGAGTCAAGGAAGGGGCGAGTTAAGGAAGGGGGAGAGTCTAAGGAAAGTCGGGGATCGAATTCGTCAGAGAACCAGCCGGCCGCCGACGATGGCGAGAACCGCCGCGAGGGCGAAGCGGAGGGCCGCATCCGGCACGCGCACCGCCGCATAGCTGCCGACAACGATGCCGGGAATAGAGCCGACCAGCAGCGAGCCGAGGATATGCGTATCGATCGAACCCATGATCCAATGCCCCAACCCTGCCGCGAGGGTCAGCGGCACCGCATGGGCGATGTCCGAACCGACGATGCGAGCGGTGGGCAGTCGCGGATAGAGCAGGATCAGCGCCGTTACGCCGATCGCACCGGCGCCGACGGACGAGATCGAGACGAGGATACCGAGCATACCGCCGGTGACGATCGTCAAAATCTTCGTGCTGCGCGGGCTCAGCTCGCCGACGCGCTTGCTGTAATAGTCGACAAGGCTTGTACGGAAGACGAGCGCGACAGCGGTCGCGAGCAACGCCGCGCTCAGAATGAAGGTGATGAAATGCTCCGCCGGGCCGGCGGTAAGATCGATACGCGAGAGGATGAACAGCGTCAGCACGGTCATCGGCACGCTGCCCGTCGCCAGACGCCCGACGACGCGCCAATCGATGCTGCTGTTGAAACCGTGCACGACGGTGCCGCAGGTCTTGGTCGCGGCTGCGTAAAGCAGATCGGTGCCGACCGCCGTCGCCGGATGAATACCGAAAAGGAGAATGAGCAACGGCGTCATCAGAGAGCCGCCGCCGACGCCTGTCATGCCGACGAGCAAGCCGACGCCAAAACCCGACATCGCATAAAGCCAATCGATCGCGTGGAGGAGGCTCACCGGATACGCCTCACCGCTTTCCAACACGCCGTGTTGCGACGATCATTCTGTACCCCCACCAATCTGCTTACAAGCCGGGATCGAAAGCCGCCGCGTCAGCCGGGGCCGGTTCATCTTCGGGCCGCGCGATCATGCCCGCGGCAACAGTTGCGTTCGTATCCGCATCGATGAGGATGAACGCGCCGGTTGCACGATTGTCGGCATAAGCATCGAAAGCGAGCGGCTGCGCCAAGGCAATCTCCACCTGGGCGATGTCGTTGCATTTGAGCGTTTCGGGCGCCGGCTCGGTGGCGAGCGTTGCGACATCGAGACGATGGACGATGTCGGCGATCCGCGCGGCGACGCTGCGCGTGCCGCATTTGACGAGATAGCGCGCCGAGGGCGTGAAGGTCTCGTCCGCGAACCAGCAGATCGTCGCGGTGAATTTCTTGGCAACGCGCGGTGGCTGTAGCGGCGCCGCAAGCAGATCGCCGCGCCCGATATCGATATCGCCCTCGACCTCGATCGCGACCGACTTGCCGGCCTCGGCATGCTCGAGCGGGCCTTCGAAGGCAGAGACGGCGTGAACGCGCGTCACGCGCCCGCTGGGCAGGATCGCAATCTCGTCGCCGGGACGCACGCGGCCGGATTCGACGCGGCCGAGATATTGCCGGAACTGCTCGCCATTCGGCGCGCGGCACGCGGCGCACGAGCTGGACCGGGAAGCGGAACGGCGTGTGATGCGTGAAGATCGCCGGCGGCAGCGTCTCGAGCAGCGCCAGCAGCGGCTTGCCGTCATACCACGGCATGCGCGCGCTGCCATGCACGACATTGTCGCCGAGCTTCGCCGAAATCGGCACGAGGTAATAGATGCTCGAGCGCCGATCGCCTTGGTGAATTCCTCGACCGAATGCGCGATCGCGGTGTAGGCATTCTGCGCGTAGCCGACGAGATCCATCTTGTTCACGGCGATGACAAGATGCGCCACGCCGAGAAGATGGCTGAGATAGAGATGCCGCCGCGTCTGCGTGGTCATGCCGCGCTGTGCGTCGACGAGGATCACCGCGGCATCGGCGGTGCTCGCGCCCGTCACCATGTTGCGCGTGTACTGCTCGTGGCCGGGCGTGTCGGCGATGATGAATTTGCGCTGCGGCGTCGCGAAATAGCTGTAGGCGACGTCGATGGTGATGCCCTGCTCGCGCTCGATGGTGAGCCCGTCCATCAAGCAGCGAGAGATCGATATCGGTCTCGCCCTTGCGCCGCGCCGAGCGCTCCAGCGCCTCGATCCGGTCGCTGGTCACGCATTGCGAATCATAGAGCATGCGGCCGATGAGCGAGCTCTTGCCGTCATCGACGCTGCCTGCCGTGCTGAAGCGCAGAACGCCGATATCGGCGTCCGCGGCTTTGGTCGCAAGCTCGCTCATCAGAAATATCCCACGCGCTTGCGCTCTTCCATCGACGCGTCGGAGGTCTGATCGTCGAGCCGCGTCGCGCCGCGCTCGCTCAGCGAGGCGGTGAGCGTCTCGGCGACGATATCCGCGACCGTCGCCGCGCTCGATTCGACCGGCAGCGTGCAGGAGATATCGCCGACGGTGCGGAAGCGCACCACGCGCGTCTCGACGGCATCGTCGTCGTTGAGCGGCACGAATTCGGAAACCGGCAGCAGGATGTTGCCGCGCACCGCGACCGGCACGCTCATGCGCGTAATAGAGGCTCGGCAGGTCCAGCTGCTCGCGCTCGATGTAGCGCCAGATGTCGAGCTCGGTCCAATTGCTCAACGGAAAGACGCGCATGTGCTCGCCCTTGTCGATGCCGGCCGTTATAGAGGCTCCAGAGCTCCGGCCGCTGATGACGCGGGTCCCATTCGCCGAAGGAATTGCGGAAGGAGAAGATGCGCTCTTTGGCGCGCGCCTTTTCCTCGTCGCGCCGCGCGCCGCCGATGCAGGCATCGAAGTCGAATTCCTTGATCGCATCGAGCAAGGTCACCGTCTGCAGCGCGTTGCGGCTCTGATTGGCGTGCTTCAAGCGTATGCGGCCGCGATCGATCGAATCCTGCACCGTGCGGACGATCAGCCGCTCGCCGAGCTGCTGCCGCGATGCGGTCGCGGAAACTCGATCACCTCGGGAAAATTATGCCCGGTGTCGACATGCAGCAGCGGAAACGGAAACTTGCCGGGCCGAAACGCCTTCTCGGCAAGCCGCAGCAGCACCGTCGAATCCTTGCCGCCCGAGAACAGCAGCACGGGGTTCGAGAACTCCGCCGCTGTCTCGCGCAGGATATGGATCGCCTCGCTTTCGAGATTGATCGAGCTGCGCGTCGGTCGAAGGTGCGGCGATGTTGTTGGCGCGGCATAGCGGCGGCGGAAAGGTCGCACTATCCATGGACTTTCGTCTTATGCCACGGTGCGGATGGAGTCCGCACTCGTTGAATTCGGGATTTTCCCACCACCAGCGGCCGGCGCGGACGTCTTCGCCGGGCGCGATGGCACGCGTGCAGGGCGCGCAGCCGATGCTCGGGTAGCCTTGGGCATGCAGGGCATTTACCGGGACATCATGAGCGCGGAGATAGGATTCCAGACATCCTGCTCCGACCAATCGACAAGCGGATTGAATTTTCGCAGCTGGTGGTCCGCATCCCATTCCTTCGCCGCGATGCTACTCGCGCCCGGCCGATTGGCTGCGCCGCAACCCCGTGACCCAGGACTTCTTTGCCGGTGAGCGCCCGCTGGAGCGGCTTCACCTTCCGAAGATGGCAGCATTCCTGGCGCAAGGCCACGCTGTCATAGAAGCCGTTCGGGCCGTTCGCCGCAATATAGCGCTCGATGTCGCCGCTTTCCGGCGCGAAGACGGCGATGGGCAATTGATAACGGGCGCGCGCCATCTGCAGCAGATCGTAGGTTTCCTGCGGCAAACGGCCGGTATCGAGGGTGAAAATACCGATCGGCACGCTTGTGCTGGGCGATGAGATCGAGCAGCACCATGTCCTCGGCGCCGAGGCTCGAGGCCAGCACCGAAGGCGCGTAAGCCTTTGCGGCTTCGCGTAAAAGCGCGTTGGTTTGATCGAGAAGCGAATGTCGCTATCAATTTTACACCATAAATCTGTATATATTATAGTTCTTCGCATATATCTGTGTAAATGGGTCTAATAAATACATAAATTTAGTGTTCTTCGTGATCTGCTATGATCGAGCCAGCAGAGGGGAGCGCCAGTATGACCACAGGCAGACCCGTCACCATCGATCGCGTCGACCATATCGGCATCCGGGTGCGCGACTTCGATCGCGCGATGGCATTCTACCAGGTGCTCGGCTTCGAGCTGCGTCATCGCGTCGATTTCGACGCCGTCGCGATCATCCGCAATGACCAGGGCGTCGAGATCAATCTCATTCTCAACGCGAAAGAGGACGAGCCGAACATCCTGATGGACGTGCCGGTGAAACATGCCGGCTACACCCACGTCGCGCTGCATGTCGCCTCGGTCAAAGACACGATCGACGTGCTGAAGGCGAACGACATCAAGATCACCCAAGGCCCCGTCTCTTTCGGCGAGGATGGCGGCGTCTCGGTCTTCGTGCGCGATCCCGACCGCAACGTGATCGAGCTGCGCGGCGCCAAGGAAGATATTCCCGGCATTACGAAGTACGCGCCGTAGGCATTACATCGTCATTGCGAGATCGCAGCGCGAAGCAATCCAGTTGTTGAACCAACTGGATTGCTTCGTCGCTACGCTCCTCGCAATGACGATGTGAGAGCACCTACCCCAACTGCCGCCGAAACATCGCGAAGATGTTTTCCCAATCGGTATAGGCAGCGCGCTTGTTGTAAACATCGCGATCGGGCAGCGCGTAGCCATGCGGCGTGTCGGCATGAACGGTGTGACGGTAGGTGAGGCCGGGGGCTTTCGATAGCGTCTCGACCATCGTCGCGATCACTTGCGGCGGACTGAACCAATCGCGCTCGCCGAAGCCGCTATAGATCTCGCCCTTCGCCTTGGCGGCGACGAGATGCGGCGAGTTCGGCTTGTCGCTGATGAGTTCGCTGCCGTGCAGGCTGGCCGCCGCGCGGATACGCTCCGGGAAATTGCCGGCGGCGCGCAACACCAAGCGGCCGCCGAGGCAATAACCGAAACAGCCCATCGGTCCCTGCTTCGCGGCTTTGTCGCTCGCGACGAATTCGATCAGCGAGGCGGTATCGGCCATCACCATTTCGTCCGAGGTCTTCGCCGCCGGCGCCAGCGCGTATTCGCGCAGTTTATCGTCGAGCGCTTCAAATGAGATCGTGCGGCCTTCCACGTCGAAGAAGTTGCGATCGCGTATTTTGCCCTGGCGGTAATAGAGATCGGGCACCATCGCGTAATAGCCGACCGACGCGACATTGCGCGCGATATCGTAGAGCTCTTCGCGCACGCCCCAGATATCCATGTAGACGATGACCGCCGGATGCGGCCCATTCGTCGTGCGGATGGGCGATGAAAGTCTCCATCGTGCCATCCTTGGTCGGAATCTCGGCGATGCGATCGATCATTCGGTTCTCCCCGCAAAACGGTGGGCAAAATACCACGCCGCGCCCGCCGCCGAAACGCGTGACGGCATGCGCGAGCGAGCCATAGTATGACGAGCAAGCAATAACGGGAGGTCGGGGGTGAGTGGCGGATTGCTTTCGCAAGGACGGCGCGTCGCGCTGGCGCTCGCTTTGCTGCCGCTGATCGCGGCGCCCGCCGTTCGCACAAAGCAACGATGCCCAGATCGCCGCGCGGCTGCGCGATACCGCGCTGAAAGACGATTGGGGCTATCGCTTTCTCGAGAACGAGACGACGCTGATCGGCCAGCGCCTCGCCGCGACCGATGCCGAAGCGCGCGCCGCCGATTGGGCCGAGAAGACGACTCAAAGCCGCCGGCTTCGAGAATGTCCATCGCGAGCCGGTGCCGATGACGGCCTGGATACGCGGCCGCGAGGAAGCCGAGGTGATCGTCGCCCGCGCCGCAACATCTGGTCGTGACCGCGCTCGGCGGCTCGGTCGCGACACCGCCGAACGGCATCGACGCCGAGATCGTGCTGTTCCGGAATATTCGGAGCTCCTCGCCGCGGCGCCGGGATCGCTCACCGGCAAGATCGCGGTCGTCACCGAGCGCATGCCGCGCGTCATGGATGGCGCGTCAGCTATGGCGCCGCCAATCCCGATCCGCCGCTTGGGGCCATCGGAAGCCGCCAAGCGCGGCGCGGTTGCCTATCTCCATCGCTCGCTCGGCACCGACAATCATCGCCTCGCCCATACCGGCGCGACCAATTACGAAGCCGGACGTCACGCCGCATTCCCGCCGCGGCGCTTTCCAATCCCGATGCCGATCAGCTCGAGCGCCTCGCCGCGCACGGCAAGACGCGCGTGCATCTCGTGCTGACGCCGACCAGCGCGCGAGAACGCGCAATCCTGGACCGTCTCCGGCGAGGTTAAGGGCAGCGAGAAGCCCGACGAGATCGTGCTGATCGGCGCGCATCTCGACAGCTGGGATCTCGCGCACCGGCGCGATCGATGACGGCGCCGGCGATGCGATCGTCGCCGGCGCCGGCAAGCTGATCGCGGCAGCTGACGCCGCATCCCAAGCGCACGCTCCGCGTCGTGCTCTTCGGCGCCGAGGAGATGGATTACAGCGGCCCGGCCTATGCGAAGGCGCATGCCGACGAATGCCGCGCATATCGTGCTCGCCGCCGAAAGCGATTTCGGCGCGCGCAAGATCTATACGCTCCTCGCGCCGCCGGCGCGGCGAAGACACCCTTCATCCGCACGCTCGCCGACACGATGACGCCGCTCGGCATCTTCCTCAGTCCGGCGCCAGCGCTCGATTCGGGCGACGACATCGCGCCGCTGCACGCAGCCGGCGTGCCGGTGATCGCGTTCCGCCAGAACGGTCTCGATTATTTCGACATCCACCACACCGCGGACGACACGCTCGACAAGGTCGATCCGCAAGAGCTCGCCCAGAACATTGCCGCCTGGGCCGCGATGACCTATCTCGCGGCGCAATCCGATCTCGATTTCAGAAAGCTTAGCAACCGATGCCCAACATTAAGCATCCGCCTTTCCGCGCCGACCACGTCGGCAGTCTTGTCCGTCCCGCGTCCGTCGTCGAAGCACGCGCCGCGCATCGACGCCGGCAAGATCGACGCCGCGAAGCTGCGCGCCGCCGAAGATGCGGCGATCCGCGCCGCCGTCGCGAAACAGGAAGCGATCGGGCTGCCAGGTCGTCACCGATGGCGAGTTCCGCCGCGGCACCTATTCCGACAGCTTCACCACCGGCGGCATCGACGGCGTCAGCGTCGAGCTGACCGAAGAGCAAGGCTGGAAGAAATCCGACACGCATGGCCATCGCACGGCGCGGCGCATTCCCGCGCGTCGTCAGCCGCATCAAGTGGCGCGCCAATGCAAATGCGCAGGATTTCGCGATGCTGAAATCCGCGACGACGCATGGCGACGCCGAAGATCACCCTGCCCGGCCCGGCCTACATCCATTATCGCGCCGGCCGCGCGAATATCGATCGCAGCATCTATCCGAGCCTCGACGAATTCTGGGCCGATCTCGTCGCCGCCTATAACAAGGAGCTGCGCGCGCTTTACGACGCCGGCTGCCGCTATGTGCAGATCGACGAGACCTCGCTGGTGAAGCTCGGCGATCCGCGCGCGCGCCAATTGCTTGAAAGAGCGCGGCGACAATTGGCAGCGATCTGCTGCGCGTCTATGTCGACGCGATCAACGCGCGTCGTCGCCGGCGCGCCGGCCGATCTGCAAATCGCCATCCATGTCTGCCGCAGCCAGGATCCGAGCTGGCAGGCCGATGTCGGCTACGACCCGATCGCCGACGCGCTGTTCAACCAGGTCAATATCGGCACCTACCTTCTCGAATACGACAATCCGCGCGCCGGCAATTTCGAGCCGCTGCGGCTGCTGCCCAAAGGCAAAGCGTCGTGCTGGGTCTCGTCGCCTCGCGCAATCCGCGGTTGGAGACCGATCGACGAGTTGAAGCGCCGCATCGAGGAGGCGAGCAAGCTTCACGCGCGCTCGACCAGCTTGGCGCTCTGCCCGCATTGCGGCTTTGCTACCAGCGTCACGCGCAGCAACGACGACGCCGAAGCGCTGCAATGGAAGAAGCTGCGCGCTGATCGTCGACACCGCACGCGCGGTTTGGGGAGAGGTCCTGATGCGCGCGCGCGTCGCCCTCTTCATCGTCGCCACGCTGATCGCGGTTGGCGCTGTGGTGCGGCGCGCGCCGACGCGGTCGAGGATTTCTATAAAGGCCGCACGATCTCGGTTTATATCGCCTCGGGGCCGGGCGGCGGTTATGACGCCTATGGCCGGCTCCTCGGCGCAATACATCGTCGCGCATCTGCCCGGCCATCCGCAGATCCGTGCCGGCGAACATGCCCGGTGCCGGTGGACGCACGCGTCGCGAATTTCCTCTACAACAAGGCGCCGCAGGACGGCACCGCGATCGGCATCCTGCAAGCGCCGATCATCATGGACCGGCTGCTCTACGGCGATAGCGCGCAAGGCGCGCTTTACGATCCGCGGAAATTCTCCTGGATCGGCAGCCTCGACCAATTCACGCCGATCGCCGTGGTCTGGAACACTCTACGGCATCAAAACGATCGACGACGCCAAGGGCAAAGAGATCAAATTCGGCTCCTCCGGTGGCGATGTGTCGGAGCGGCTCTACGCCAATATCCTCAACACCATGCTCGGCACGAATTTCGTTGCGATGCCCGGCTATAGCGGCTCGGCCGAGATCGCGCTCGCCATGGATCGCGGCGAGAGTACCGGCCTTTCGTCGGCTGGTACTGGGCCGGGATGAAGCGCACCAAGCCGGAATGGCTCGAGAAGAATCTCGTCACCGTGCTGGTGCAATTCGGCATCGCGCCCAATCCCGAGATGAAGGGCGTACCGTTCGTGATCGACCTGTTGAAGGATCCGACCGACCGCCAAGTCGTGCGCATGGCCTTGTCGCAACTTGCGATGGCACGGCCTTTTACGGCGCCGCCCAATGTTCCGACGGACCGCGTCGCGGCCTGCGCGCGGCCTTCGATGCGACGGTCAAAGATCCGGCTTTCCTCGCCGACGCGCAAGAAGCAGCAGCTCGATATCACGCCCTATAGCGGCGCGCAAATCGATGCGCTGATGAAGGATATCTACGCCACGCCGCCCGAGCTTGTCGCCCGGGTGCGCGCCGCGATGGAAGCCAATTAATAGGAGAAGACCATGCCGATCGCGACAGATTCGCGGCGTCAATCTCATCTATCGAAATCGTCGGAACGAAGTCCGGCCCTGGGTCGCGCTCGTACCGGGCGGCCGCCGCGATATGAGCTCCGGCGTCGAAGCCGCTGGCGCAGGAGATCGCCGAGCAAGGGCTATCGCGTCATGCTCCACGACCGGCGCAATTGCGGTCTCTCCGATGTCTGCATCGATGGCGACGATTCAGCGAATACGAGATCTGGGCCGACGATCTTTACGAGCTGCTGCGCCAGAACGACGCGCTGCCGGCGTTCATCGGCGGCTCGTCCTCAGGGCTGCCGCTCTCGGTGCTGTTCGCGCTGCGCCATCCCGAAGCCTGCCGCGGCTTGCTGCTGTGGCGCGTCACCGGCGGGCGCTTCGCCTGCGAGCGGCTGGCGATCAACTACTACCGCAATATATCGAGGCGGCGCAGAAGGGCGGCATGCAGCGCCGTCTGCGAGCTCGAGCATTTCAAGGAGCGCTGCGAGGCCAACCCGTCGAATCTCGGCTATCTCGTGCGCCTCGATCCGAAGCGCTTCATCGATGTGATGACGCGGTGGAGCAAATCCTTCGACGAGAGCGTCGATCTGCCGATCATCGGCGCGAGCGAGGCCGATCTGAAATCGATCAAAGTGCCGACCGTCGTCATTCCCGGCAATGATCGCACCCACGGCACGGAGACCGGCAGCTCGGCGGCGCAGCCTCATCCCGAAATGCCGAGCTGCGCCACATTTGGGAGAAGGATCGACGACAGCGATCTCGGCCCGGCCGAGGATTGGGAACCGAAGAACGCCGAAATGACCGGTTATTTCGTCGCCATGATGAAACGCGCGAGCGACGGCTGAGGTCTGATCAGCCTCGCGCCACAGCCCTCGTGGATCGCGGTTGCTGCTCCCGTGGTTCCTCGGCCTTCCCGCTCAGGCCGACGACAAGCTGCGCGTCGGCAAGGCGATCCAGAACTCGTTCAACTTCGGCATGCTCGATGTCGGGATCGCGAGCGGGGTCTTCAAAGCCAACGGCCTCGATGTCGAGCCGGTGACGTTCACCGGCGCGACTCGCGTGCAGCAGGCGCTGACCTCGAACGATATCGATATCGGCGCCGCACCGGGTCAGGATCTCGGCTTCGTCTTCAAGGGCCTGCCGGCGATGACCGTCGCCGAGATGTCGCACAAGCCGCGCGAGACCGAGATGCTGGTGCAGGCCGACAGCGCCGATCGAAGCCGCCGCCGATTTGAAGGGCAAGAAGGTCGGCGGTCTCCAACATTCGCGGCTATCCGTCGTGGCTCGTCGATTCAGCTTTCGCGCCAGCCAAGGCTGGGGCGCCGACGGCATGCACCTTGATCGCCACCGGCTCGCAACCCGCCTCGATGGCGGCGCTCAAGACCGGCAAGTCGATGCTTGGCTCGGCGATCTCGGCGCCGCGATCGAGATGACGCGAAGCCATGAAGGCGCGTGCTGCTGAATTTCGGCGACGTCGTGCCGCCTTTCGTCAACACGGCGCTCTACGCCAGCAAACGCTGATCGCGCAGCATCCCGATCTCGTGCGGCGCTTTCTCAAGGCCTGGTACGAGAACATCGCCTGGGCCAACGCGCATAAGAAAGAGACCGTCGATCTCCTGGTGCCGATCCTCAACCTCAAGCCGGACACGGTCGCGCAGATCTACGACCGGCTGATGCCGACGCAGTCGACCGACGGCCGTTTCGATCCCGAAGGCGATGAAGACGATGCCGAGCGCGATCGTTCAGTTGGGAATTCTGGATAACGAACCCGACCTCTCGACCGCCTATACCGAGGCTTTCCTGCCGAAGCCGTGAACAAGCGATAACTAAGCGGACGATCACTAGGGCAGGACGCGGTGAGCTAAGCCTTTTCTGCAAAGCTTTTCCGCAATTTTGCCCTAGTTAGGCGGCTTCCGGCCTCGCTTCTGCACTGGAAACGTGAGATGATTTCGCCATGGACGCGCACCATGTCCGCCGCGAGATCGACCTTCAGCGCGAGCGCGCAGAGGACGATCGGCGCTTCACCAACAGCCTCGTTGGATTGGCCGTCGCGCTGTTCCTGATCTGGATCGGCCTCTACGTCACCGAACATCTCGCCGCGCAAGCGAAGCTCGAAGATTGCGTGCTGCAAGGCCGCATCGACTGCTTCCGCGTCGACCTGACGGCGCAGCGGTAAGCTGCCCCAATAAGCCCCGCCCCGGCGAAGGCCGGGACCCATTCCTCAACACCACGAAGCCCGACGATGGACCCCGGCTCCCAGCTTGTCGAAGGGCGCCGGGGTGACGATCTGTTTTTGTCTTTGGACTTTTTGCGATCGTCATTGCCCGCCGCAACGTCCGCGAGGTACTGGCGGTACTGCACGAGGATCTTGTCGATGCCCGGCCGGCTTTGTGACCACTCGGCGATGGCACCGTTGAGCTTCTGCGCCCAGGCCGCCTTCATCGCCGGATCGAGCGTGACGACCGTCTGCTTCGGGTCTTTCTTGGCGAGCTCGCGATTCTTGTTGTTGTCGTCGTCCCACCCTTTGCCGAAGATGCGGCTCTCCGCCTCGCCGGAATTCTCGTCGATCGCCTTCTTCGCATCGGGCGACAGGCCGTCATAGACTTTCTTCGACATGAAGATCATGCCGGCGGCAGTGCCCATCGATTGGTCGATGTGGTAATGCGCGACCTCGCCGATCTTGAACGAGAAATAGACGTTCCAGGAGAGGATCGTGCCGTCGGCCGTGCCACGATTGATCGCCTCGTAAGCTTCGGGCGATGACAGGGTGATCGGCTGCCCGCCCATATATTTGGCGGCGAGTGCCGTCATCTGCGTCGGCGCGACGATCTTCTGGCCGGTCAGGTCTTTCAGCGATTTCGGCGCCGCGCGCAGATGGACCAGCGATTGCGGCAGGGCGAGCACGACGAGCGGCTTCACCTGATCGAATTCGGCGTTGAGCGCGCCGCTTTGATAGAGCCGCCACAGCGCGACCGATCCCTGCTCCGCATTGGGTGCCGTGTTCGGCAAGGCCGCGACCTCGGAGAACGGGAACTTGCCTTGCACGTAATTGAACAGCACGAAGCCGATTTGGATGACGTCGCTCGTCACCCGGTCGTACATATTGGTGATGTTCGCGACCGACGTGCCGGCCCGCAGATCGACTGACAGCGCACCATGTGAATCGTCGGTGATCTTCTTCGACCACGGTATGTAGAAGCCGTCATAGGCGTATGTGCCCGGATTCTGCCCGGGCACGAAACGCAGCACGGTCGGATCGGCATTGGCGGTCTGCACCGCCGCCGCGAGCAGCCCCGCGGCGATCAACAGGCTTTTCATCACTCCCCCATTCGTTTTCTCTTGCGGCGGCGTTGATCGCCGCCGCTTTTACGCCCAACCGGTCGTGTGCGCCAAAGCGTCGTGACCGGGATGGTAGTCGGTGTTGGTCTGCGTCGGATTGCGATTGATCAGCGGCCGGCCGAAGAGCGGATGGCGCATGCTGCGCACCTCGTGCTCGACCTGGAACAGCACCTTCTTCGTGTCGAGATCGATGATATCGACGAAGCGGTATTCATGTTCCAGCGTATCGGTGCTCAGAAGACCAAGCTCGCCGAGCTTCTTATAGGGCTTCGCGAAATCGGCGATATAGATCTGGATGTGGTGCTGGTCGTATTCCGGCAGCGGCTTGGTCGGTCTCGAGGAAGATCAGATGCTGCTTCGGCCCGACCTGCACCCAGGCCTTGCGGCCCTCGCCATCTTCGCCGGTATGCGCTTGGGTGCCGAGAACCTCGCGATAGAAACGCGCAATGCCGTCGGCGGTGCCTTGCGGGACGTCGAAACGCGAGATAAGGCAGGCCGAGCACGATCTGGCCGAAGAGCTTCTCGTCCGGCTCGTGGATGCGGAAACGATTGCCCCAGGGGCAGGTCGCCTCGACGTAATCGTTCTTCTCGGCGTAGCTGAATTTGGTGCCGTGCGAGCTCGCCCTTCACCTTGGCGAGGCGATCGAGCAGCGCCTTGCGATCCGGCACGACCAGCCCCGACACGCCGCGCAGCACATCCGGCCCGCCGGTCGGCAGGTGGAACTGGCTGGTGCCCATGTTGATCCACATGTTGTTGGTGCTGACCATGATGAACGGGTCGCGGGTGAAACCCAATCCAGCGACATAGAACAGCGTCGAGAGCCGCTGATCCGTGATGCGGACATTGACGTGCTCGAGCTTCACGACATTGCCGAGATCCTCGGCGGCGCGATCGAAGCGGGGTTGCATAGGCGGGCCTCCGGCGCGGGTTTTGTCGGCTAGTCTGAGGCGTGACCTACGGCCGCGTCAATCGGGGCGGGTACGCGCCGCGCTGCTGCGTCCCGGCAAGGGCGCGCTATATAAAGCCCATGGAAGACTGTTCTCCCGATCCTCGTCGTCTCGCGATGCTCGCGACCCTCGGCGTGCTGCTTTTCGGCATCATCAATATGGGCGAAGGGCGGCAATCCGCAGCGCTCGAACAAGCTGATGCAGTTGCGCATCTGGATGCAAGGCGGGCGCTGTTGCTGTTCGTTATCTTCATGCTGCTCTACCATCGCCACTGAGGCCTGATGGTCCAACTCACGCGCATCTATACGCGGGCGGCGATCAAGGGCGAGACCTCGCTCGGCGACGGTAGCCGCGTCAAGAAGCATGCGCTGCGCGTCGAGGCTTACGGCACGGTCGACGAAGCGAATGCCGCGATCGGTGTGGCGCGGCTCCATGCCGAAGGCGCGGCGCTGGAGATGCTGGCGCGCATCCAGAACGATCTCTTCGATCTCGGCGCCGATCTCTGCACGCCCGAGAGCGGCCGGAAGGGCGAGGGCGCGCTGCGCATCGTCGCGAGCCAGACCGAGCGGTTGGAGCACGAGATCGACGCGATGAATGCCGAGCTCAAGCCGCTCGACAGCTTCATCCTGCCCGGCGGCACGCCGCTCGCGGCGCAGCTTCATGTCGCGCGGACGGTGACGCGCCGCGCCGAGCGGCTGGTCACCGCGCTGGCCGAGGTCGAGACGCTCAACCCCGAAGCGGTCAAATACCTCAACCGTCTCTCGGATCATCTCTTCGTGCTGAGCCGGGTCGCCAACCGCCCCGGCGGCGATATTCTCTGGCGCCCCGGCGCCAATCGCTGAGACCGCGCACCACCAAAGTCGAAAGGGCCGGCGCGAACGCCGATGTCACCGAAGGTGGGAGTGGACCCGCGGGACGAGCCCGCGGGTCAGTGAACAGGTGGTCGGCATCGGCCGCCCCACGCTAGGCCGCGGCGACTTCCTTGGGCCGCAGTCTCGTCGAGCCGGCCGAACTGCATGTAGGTCTCGTATTCGTGGATCATCGATTGCGGCACGAATTCGAACAGCACGCGATTCTCGATCCACATGCGATAGCAATGAAAGGCCGGTTGCACACCCGGCGTGCCGACGGCGATGAAATCGTTCTTCCAGCCTTCGCGCGCGGCGACACGCTCGATCACCGCGCCGTCGACAGGAAGCGAGACGAGCATGTGGAAGGGATGGAAAGGCGCCGGCTCGGCCTTGCTTGAAGATGCTGTCGATCGGCTCGAGCCAATAGCTCTCGGGATAGACTTCGAGCACCGTGCCATGCGGGTCGCCGCTGACGACCTGATAGGCATCGCGGCACCAGAAGGGCGGGAACGGATAGATGCGTCCGTGCATGAGCTCGGCGCAGCACTTCGGCGACATGGCGCGGATCGCGCGCGGGAATGGAGACGTGATGGATCATCGGAGAAACCTTTGCTGAATGAGGAGTGTTGCGCGACGGCTCAGTGCGCCGCAGCCATGATGGCGGTGGACCAGAGACCAAGCGGCGCGGTCGGCGATCGCGGCGCGCTCGACCGCAGCGGTCTCTGTCACCGCAGGCCTCGATGCGATAAGCCGGTATCGCATCGAGCGTGGCGAATTGCATGTAGCGGCGATATTCGCCGATCATCGCTTCCGGCACGCATTCGACCAGGACGCAATTCTCCACCCACATCCGATAGAGATGGAACGACTCCGACCGGCCCGGCAAACCGGCGACGCTGCAATCGGTCCGCCACCCCTCGCGCGCACCGATGCGCTCGATAGCGCTCGCGGCGAGCGGCAACGACAGCAGCAGATGGAAGGGATGATAAGCGGCAGGCCGGTCGGCTTGAACGAAGCCGCGCTCAGGCTCGAGCTGCACGCAGACAGGGATAAACCTCGATCATCGTGCCATCGGCATCGCCGCTCACGACCTGATAAGACCCTTCGAAGATGGGAAAGCGGTAAACGCGGCCGCCGAGCAGTTCGGCGAGGACCGTCGCGACGCGAAGCGGATCGCGCGCCGGCAGAGACACATGGTGGATCATTTCTCGGTTCCTTTCTTGCGAGAAATCGTCTTGCGCGGGGTTCCTGTATCGGCGCTCGCCAGGCCGCTCGCGTCGCGCTGAAGCGCGGACACAAGAGCCGCCGGTCGCCCAAGCCGCGATCTGCTCGGCTTCGGGCTGCGAACAGCCGGTGATATCGACGAGCCAGCGCCACATATTCGGCGTGGAGAATGCGGAGAGCGCGATGGCGGCTCGGCCGGCTTGCGCCGCGGTGAGATCGGGCAGCGCCGCTTTGATCGGCGCGGCCCAGCCGTCCTGCTTCGCTTGCCAATCATCGGCGCGCAGCTTGTCCCAAGCCGGCAGGTTCATGAGATTGCGCAGCAGCCGGCCTTGGCGTGCAAAGCGCGGGAACATGTCTTGCGGCACGGCGACGAAATCGGCGAGCGACGGCAGGCCGAGATCGGTGCCGAGATGCGGCTTCAGCCAGACGAAGAAGGCTTGGCAAAGATCGTCCATCGTCGGGAAATGTGCATAGACCGTCGGCGCCGAGACATCGGCGAGCTCGGCCAGCTTGCGCAGGGTCAGTTTGTCGAGATCCTCGGTCTCGAGGAATTCCTTCGCGGCGAGGAACAGACGCTCGCGGGTTTGCGCGGCCTGCGCGTCGCGGAGCGTGCTGTGATAGGCGCGGGGCGATGGCTTCGTTCTTACGTTCATAAATTCATATTACAAACGTAAATCCAATTTGCAAGGCTTTTTTGCGCGCGGCGAAAGCGCCTGCCGGTTCTGCGCGTTGATGGTGCGGTGCGGTGTTACCTAAAGGGCTCGCGCGAGGAAGGGCTTGCCTTCCCGTTGTGCGGGTGCAACATTCCGCGAGCTTTGCCCATTCTTCATCAAATAAAAGTGACGTGTTGCCGATGAAAGTGCTCGTCGCCGTCAAACGGGTGATCGATTACAACGTCAAAATCCGAGTAAAGGCGGACAAGACCGGCGTCGAGACCGCCAACGTCAAGATGTCGATGAACCCCTTCGACGAGATCGCCGTCGAAGAGGCGATCCGCCTGAAAGAAGGCGGCAAAGTCACCGAGATCGTCGCGGTCTCCATCGGGCCGCGCAAAGCCAGGAAACGATCCGCACCGCGCTCGCCATGGGCGCCGATCGCGGCATCCACGTGCTGACCGACCAGATCGCTCGAGCCGCTCGCCGTCGCGAAGCTTCTCAAAGCCATCATCGCCAAGGAAGCACCGCAGCTTGTCATTCTCGGCAAGCAGGCGATCGATGACGATTGCAACCAGACCGGCCAGATGCTGGCTGCGCTGCTCGACTGGCCGCAGGCGACGTTCGCCTCGAAGCTGCAACTCGAAGCCGAGAGCGCGAAAGTCACGCGCGAGGTCGATGGCGGGCTCGAGACCATCGAGGTGAAGCTGCCGGCGGTCATGACCACCGATCTGCGGCTCAACGAGCCGCGCTACGCGTCGCTGCCCAACATCATGAAGGCGAAGAAGAAGGCGATCGACCAGACGACACCCGAGGCGCTGAGCGTCGATATCGCGCCGCGCCTGACCATTCTGCAGGTGAGCGAGCCGCAGAAGCGCCAGGGCGGCAAGAAGCTCGGCTCGGTCGAAGAGCTGGTCGAAAAGCTCATGAATGAGGCGCAGGTCATCTGATGACAAATCTCGTTATCGCCGAGCACGACAATAAGAGCCTCAAAGGCGCCACCGGCCATGTGGTGAGCGCCGCGGCCGCGATCGGCGGCGATATCGATCTGCTGGTCATTGGCGCCAATTGCCATGCGATCGCCGAGGAAGCCGCGAAGCTGACCGGTGTCACCAAGGTCCTCCTCGCCGATGCGCCGGCGCTGGAACACGCGACCGCGGAAGACCACGCCGCGCTCGTCCTCGGCCTTGCCAAGAATTACAGCCATGTGCTCGCCCCGGCGACGACCTTCGGCAAGAATTTCATGCCGCGCGTCGCGGCGCTGCTCGACGTGGCGCAGATCTCGGACATCTTCGGCCGTTGATTCGCCCGACACCTTCGAGCGTCCGATCTATGCCGGCAACGCGATCGCCAAGGTGCAATCGCGCGACGCGATCAAGATCATCACCGTGCGCGGCACGGCCTTCGCGCAGGCGAAACCCGGCGGCAACACGGCACCGATCGAAACCGTCGCCGCGCCCGACGCCAACAAGCTGCGCGCATTTCGTCGGCGCCGAGATCGCGCA
The DNA here is from genome assembly GCA_963731145.1 of uncultured Alphaproteobacteria bacterium. GTDB lineage: Bacteria > Pseudomonadota > Alphaproteobacteria > ATCC43930 > CGMCC-115725 > CAIKMD01. The sequence continues at coordinate 43,004 of CAVSUX010000005.1, forward strand.
GCTCGCGCGGCCGGAATTGACCGCGGCGCGGATCATCATCTCCGGCGGCCGCGGCATGCAGTCGGGCGATAATTTCAAGATCCTCGAAAGCGTCGCCGACAAGCTTGGCGCCGCGGTCGGCGCCTCGCGCGCGGCGGTCGATTCGGGCTTCGTGCCGAATGATTATCAGGTCGGCCAGACCGGCAAGATCGTCGCCCCCGATCTCTATATCGCGGTCGGCATTTCCGGCGCGATCCAGCATCTGGCGGGCATGAAGGATTCGAAGGTCATCGTCGCGATCAACAAGGACGAGGAAGCACCGATCTTCCAGATCGCCGATTACGGTCTGGTCGGCGATCTCTTCCAGCTCGTTCCGGCGCTCGACGCCGAGCTCGCCAAGAAACTCCAACCGCTGACGGCACGCAACCAGGATAGAGGCAATACCAATGGCTACCCCGACGCTCAAGTCGATCCGCACGGTCGGAGTCATCGGCGCCGGACAGATGGGCAGCGGCATCGCGCATGTCTGCGCGCTCGCGGGCTACGATGTCTCGATCGCGGATCTGAACGAGTCGGTGTTGCAAAAGGCGATCAACTCGATCGACAACAATCTCGGTCGCCAGGTCGCGCGCGGTCGCGTCACGCGAGGAAGACAAGGCCGCGACGCTGAAGCGCATTCACACCGGCACCGAATACAAGCTTTTCGATGAATGCGATTTCGTCATCGAGGCGGCGACCGAGCGCGAAGAGATCAAGCGCGACATCTTCAAGAAGCTCGTCCCGAATCTGAAGCCCGAGGCGATCATCGCCACCAACACCTCGTCGATCTCGATCACGCGGCTCGCGGCGACGACCGACCGGCCCGAGCATTTCATCGGCATGCATTTCATGAATCCGGTGCCGGTGATGACGCTGGTCGAGCTGATTCGCGGCATCGCCACCGACGAGCCGACCTTCGCCACGGTGCGCGAGCTTTCGGAGAAGCTCGGCAAGACGCCGGTCGCGGCCGAGGATTTTCCCGCTTTCATCGTCAACCGCATCCTGCTGCCGATGATCAACGAGGCGGTTTACACGCTGCATGAGGGCGTCGGCTCGGTCGAGGCGATCGACACCGCCATGCATCTGGGCGCCAATCACCCGATGGGGCCGCTGGCGCTCGCCGATTTCATCGGCCTCGATACCTGCCTCTCGGTGATGCAGGTGCTTTATGAGGGCCTGGCCAACTCGAAGTACCGTCCCTGCCCGCTGCTGGTGAAATACGTCGAAGCCGGCTGGCTCGGCCGCAAGACCGGCCGCGGCTTCTACGATTACCGGGGTGAAAAGCCGGTACCGACTCGCTAGTGCCCCGATTCGACGTTCGTCGTACCGCGCAGCAGATGCCGTACGAACGTCGGAATCGAAAGGGCACTAGCCCCTTTATTGATTCTGGTGCGGCTTTTTGGATTTGCCGTTCCTACCCGAGTCGCAGCGAACTGGTAGGAACGGCAAATCCGCCACACCATCGCTGGTAGCTTCATCGCATTGCCATGGATTTGTCACGCTGCGCGTGCTAGGACGGAGGTGCTAGGGGAAGGCAGCGATGAGGTGTCGGTTTGTCGCTAGCGCTCGATAATTGCCCGGCGCTCGTACTGAACGCCGATTTCAGGCCGCTGAGCTATTTCCCCTTATCCGTTTGGCCATGGCAGGAAGTAGTCAAGGCCGTTTGTCTCGATCGCGTCCATATCGTCTCGCATTACGACCAAGTCGTCCGCAGCCCCAGTTTCGAGATGCGGCTGCCGAGCGTCATCTCGCTCAAATCCTATATCGCGATGGCACGGCGCCCGGCCTTCACCCGGTTCAACGTCTTCCTGCGCGATCGTTTCGCCTGCCAGTATTGCGGCGACAATTTCCCGACGCATGACCTGACCTTCGACCATCTGGTGCCGCGCTCGCGCGGCGGCTGGACGACGTGGGAGAACGTCGTCACCGCCTGCTCGAGCTGCAATCTGATGAAGGGCAGCCGCCTGCCCGAAGAAGCGGGCATGCTCCCGCGCCACATGCCGGTGCAGCCGAGCACGCAGATGCTGCGCGACAATGGCCGCTCCTTCCCGCCCAACTATCTGCACCAGAGTTGGCGCGACTTCCTCTACTGGGATACCGAACTCGAAGCGCGCTGAGCCGCGCTTCACCGACCGCAGCCGCTATTGCGGGATATGGCCGGTCTGCTCGACGTGGTTGGTCGTGTCGATCTTTTCCTCGTTGCGCCACGGGGTCAGCGTGGGCGTCGGGTTCCGCTCGGTGAACGCCGGCGAGGTCGCGGTCGGGCCGACGACATGGGTCGCCTCGATATCCTGATTGATCGCGCGTCCCTGCCCATAGGTCGGCGCCGGCACGGCATCGGAGCAGGCCGCCAGCGCGAGCAGCGACATTCCGGCGAGAGACAAGGCGACGGTTCGTTTCATGGAACCCTCCTGCTGCGGTTTGCACTATGATGATGCCAATTGATACGAGCGCCCCGATGAGCCGATTAGATGAGCCTGTTACGACACATCGAGCTCTGTAACGATTACCGCGCGGATCGTTTCCTGCCGTTCTGGCATGGCGCGGACCGGCTGGGCCTGATCCGCAAAGACAACGCCACGGCGCTGCGGCGGTTCCCCAAGCTGTTCAAGGTCGACGACGATGATGTGCGCTTTCTCGCCGAAGGCAGCTTCGACGAGCTCAGCAAGATCATCGACGATGTGACCGAGCAGCTCGTGGGCGACGGTGTGGTCGCCAAATGGCGCTATGAGTGTTTCGTCGTGGCACCGCGCTGGGGCGCGACGCCGCATTTCAAGCTCGATCGCGGCGCCGTGCCGTTCTTCGGCGTCAAGGCCTACGGCGTCCATCTCAACGGTTTCGTCCGCGACAAGGACGGATTGAAATTATGGGTCGGCCGCCGCTCGCCGAAGAAAGCCGTCGCGCCGGGCAAGCTCGACAATCTCGTCGCCGGCGGCATCGGTTATCCGCACGGCCTCTTCGACACACTGATCAAGGAATGCGGCGAGGAGGCCAGCATGCCCGAGCCAATCGCCAAACGCTCGCTGCCGGTCGGCGCGGTGTCCTATCGCATGGAGGTGAAGCACGGCCTGCGCGACGACGTGCTGTTCTGTTACGACCTCGAATGCCCGAAGGATTTCACGCCGCAGATCAACGATAGCGAGCTCGTCGGCTTCGAATTGCACGACGCGCAAGAAGTGATCGCCCTCGCCGCCAAGGGCGACGATTTCAAATTCAATGTCAACCTGGTGCTGATCGATTTCGGCCTGCGCCATGGGCTCATCCCGCCCGACGATCCCGACTACCTTGCCCTGGCGACGGGAATCCACCGACCGTTCGATTAGCCGCCCGCGTCCCGTCCTTTCATCGTCATTGCGCGCCCGCCCTTCGACAAGCTCAGGGGGCGAAGCAATCCAGAGGCCGCAGTTGTAACTCTGGATTGCTTCGCTACGCTCGCAATGACGGCCTAAAATGGGCGAGCTAGATAAAATCGCGGGAGGATCGGCGCCATGGATTTCGGCTATTTCTCGCTGACCGACAATCACTATCTGAACAACAAGCGCAGCGCGAATGAATGCATTCGCGATGTCGTTGACGAAGCGATCTATGCCGAGACGCTCGGCCTCCATTCCGCCTGGATCGGCGAGCATCATTTCAACTCGCTCGGCGTGCTCTCCTGCCCCGATCTGGCACTCGCCTACATCGCCGCGCAAACCAAGAAGATCCGTCTCGCGCCGGCGGTGACGGTGCTGCCGATCCATCATCCGATCCGCGTCGCCGAGCAATGGGCGACGCTCGACCTGCTCAGCGACGGCCGCGTCGATTTCGCCACCGGCCGCGGCTACGACCGCAACGAATACACGCCCTTCGACGCGCCGTTCGACGACAATGTCACCGCCTTCACCGAAGGGCTCGAAGATCGTCCAGCGGCTATGGTCGTCGGCCGGAGCCGTTCTCGTTTCACGGCAAACATTATTCGTTCGACAACATCGCGATCACGCCGCAACCGATTCAGCGGCCGATCCCGATGCATGTCGCGGCGTTCTCGCCGGCCACCGTCGATCTCGCCGGGCGTTTCGGCTGCGGTCTGGTCATCGCGCCGTTCGCCGCGGCGATCACGCTCGGCAGCCTGCAGAGTGTCGTCGATATGTATCGCGAGGCGTGCACCAAGCACGGCAACAAACCGGGCCGCATGACGTCGAGCTATTTCATCCACTTCGCCGACACCCCCGAAGAGAGAGCGCAGGCGCTCCAGCGGCAGATCCGCTATTGGCGCGAATGCGGCGGCACCATCCATATCGGGCCGCGCGAGACCGCACCGAAGAGCTACGAGTACTACTACGACTTCAAGGCGAAGATGCTGCAAACCATGGAACCGGAGGAAGTTACCGAGCGCGCCGTTCTCCTCGGCAGCGCGCAGCAGATCACCGATACGCTGAAGAAGATGGAAGCGCTCGGCTTCAACGAAGTGATCCTCTATTTCAGTGTCGGCCTCAAGCCGCACGCCCAGGCGAAGGACGAGATGGCGCGCTTCATGGAAGAAGTCGCGCCGGACGTTTCGCTAGTCTCCTCGCCGTCATTGCGAGCCCGAAGAGCGAAGCGATCCAGAAACATACGCGACGCAGCTCTGGATTGCTTCGCTTTCGCGCGCAATGACGATGAATTATTTGGTCGCAGCCTCAACCCAGCACATAAATCCCGTGGTTCTTGTCGGTCACGTAGATGAAGCCGCGAGCATCGACGAGCACGTCCTCGCTCTGACAGACGAGCTTCGATTTCGGCAGCACGCCGATCTGCTTGAGCGGATCGGGCGGCACGAAATAGGCGATCTCTTTGACCAGCTTGTCGTCGGAGATATCGAACACGCGCAAGCCGGCATTGAAATAGGTCAGGAAGCAGAGATTCTCGTCGTGCAGCAGCACGTCCTGATACTGATGTTGATGCTGATTGTGCGGGCCGAAGCGGCCGCCCTTCTCGCAGAAATTCTTATAAGGCGCGTCTTCGGGCGGGCGCGGCAGCGGGAAGAGCGAGCAGAGCCGCGGCTTCGTCGGATCCTTGATGTCGACGAGGCCGGCATAGCCCAAAGGCTCGTTGCAATTCTCGGCGATCGCTTCGGAATTGCAGATGACGAGCTCGCGCTTGGTCAGCGGCTGCGCCGTGTGCACGGCGATGAAGCTCTGGAACGGCGGCGAGAACGGCAGGTCGCCGACCAGCGTCGGCTTCTTGATGTCGGCGATATCGAGAATGACGAAGCCGCCGCCGCCATAGGGCAGATAGGCGCGATCGCCGCGGCGATAGGCGCCGCCATGCAGCATGGTCGATTGCGGCGCGCCGGTCTCGCCGCCCGCTTTCCACTGGCCTTTGCGCCACCAGCGCGAGACCTCGACCGGATGTTTCGGATCGTCGATATCGACGATCTGCAGGATCTGGCCTTCATAACCGTCGAGCAGCGCCGTCGCGAAGACATAGCGGCCGCCGTCGAAATAATTGCGATGCGTGCCGCCGCCGCCGGTCTTCCATTGACCGAGATGCTCGGGATTTTCCGGATCGGCGAGGTCCCAGATATGGAAGCCTTCGTCATAAGGCGCGCCCGGCGTATCGCCCCAGCCGGGCGAGATGCGCTCGGCCGAGGTGATCATGCGCCCCTCGGCGATCTGCACCTGCAAGGTCCAGGTATTCGGGATGGCCGGCGATCCAGCGGATGTGCTTGGGATTGGTCGGGTCGGTGATGTCGAGGATGTGGAAGCCCGAATCCCAAAGCCCCGGCGAATAGAGATACCAGCGATCGCCCTTCTTATGGATCGCCATCTTGAAGCCGGGCTTGCCGTTGAGGTCGTGATACCCGACCGCCTTCAAACCCTTCGCGTAAGCCTTGCCCGGCGGAAATTCCATGATCCTTCCTCGTCCTTACCAACACCCTGACCCGATAAACCACCAAGACGCAGAAGACACGCATCGTGCTTTCTAATCTCCTCGTGCCTTGGGTGGAGTGCTTAGGGTGGTTCGTTAGTTTTCGATCATCGCGCGTACTTCCGCCGGCGTTTTGCCGCCTCGCGCAGCGCCCGCAGCGTAAGCGCCTTATCGCGTTTCGCAAAGCGCTTGCCGCTCGCATCGGTCAGCAGCCTGTGATGGCGATAGCGCGGCGTCGGCAGATCGAGCAACGCCTGCAACAGGCGATGGATATGCGTCGCGGTGAAACAGATCGTCGCCGCGCGTGACCAAGGTCACGCCCTGCAGCGCATCGTCGACGCGTGACCGCGAGGTGATAGCTCGTCGGCGTGTCCTTGCGCGCGAGCACGACATCGCCGAGCAATTGCGGGATCGGCCGCGATCGATGCCCTCGCCCTCCTCTTCCCATTCGAGCGGGCCGGTGCGCGCAAGCGCCCGCGCCACATCGAGCCGCAACGCGAAACTGTCGCCCGCAGCGATGCGGCGCAGCCGCTCTTCTGTCGTGAGATCGCGGCAGGTGCCGGGATAGAGCGGCCCCTCCTCGCCCTGCGGCGCACCGCCCGGCGCGCGCGATCTCGGCCGCGATCTCCGCGCGCGTGCAGAAACACGGATAGATCACGCCCGTCACGTCGAGCTTATCGAGCGCCGCTTCGTAATCGGCGAAATGCTCGGATTGCTTTCGCACCTCGCCATCCCAATCGAGCCCAAGCCAGGCGAGGTCTTCGAGGATCGCGTCGGTGAATTCCGGCTTGCAGCGCGTGCGGTCGATGTCCTCGATGCGCAGCAGAAATTTCCCGCCCGCTTCCCGCGCCGCGCGCCACGCATCGAGCGCCGAATAGGCGTGCCCCAGATGCAGATACCCGGTCGGGCTCGGCGCAAAACGCGTGACGATCATGGCTACATCATCCTGCGCCCTTCGACTACGCTGCGCGCCGCTCGGGTGAGGATAAAAGCTCGATGGCATTAAGGATCCTCCTCATCCTGCGCGGGGTGACGAACTCGTGGTGCTGAACTGAGCGTCCAGCGCCTCACACACCCGTTTCGCGGTGGATGAAGGCGATCGCCGCCGCGACCGCGGCTTTCGCGTTATCGCCTTGCGGCTCGCTGCGCGGGGCGTCGTATTTGATGCCCTCGAAGAAATGCGTCTCGAGCTTGCCGCCCTTGGCGCGGTAGGCCTTGATGAAGCCTTCCATCAAATGCCGCGGGTGAAGCTCGTCGGCCGGGTTCTGGATGTAGAGGATGTGCGGGAACTCGACCTTGTCGCCACGCTCCAGCGCGAGGAGCGGACTGCCCTCGCCCATCGCGTCCTCGGTCAGCCAATAGCGCTCTTGCTGCGCGACGGCGCCGCCGCGATTTTGATAGGCCTGCTCGCCCGCGGGTTTCGCCTTGCGATCGCGATAGCGGCCGAGCGGACAGATCACCGGCCAGAAGCTCACGACATAAGGCACGCGCGCATCGAAGGACGCGCCGCCCGGCAGCTTCACCGCGGCGTAGCGCGGATCGTCGGGCTTCATGCCATTCAGCACGACGAGGTGCCCGCCGCTCGACGTGCCCATGCTGCCGACAAGCTCGGGCCGCGAATTGAAGCGCGTCGCATTCGCCTTCAGCCAGCGCACGGCGTAATTCACATCGGCGACCGAGCCGGGATAGGTGGCGACCGGCGGATTGCGGAAATCGATCGCCGCGACGACGACGCCGCCTTTCGCGACCTCGCTGTTGATCGGGTCGTTGTTGGCGCGATTGCCTTCGCACCAGGCGCCGCCATGCGCCTCGATCACCGCCGGGAAAGGGCCAGGCCCGCGCGGCTTATGGACTCGCGCCATATAGGCCGTATCGCCATGGCGCAGGAATTCGACTTCCTCGATATCGACCTCGTAGCGCTGGCTCATTTCGCACCTTGCGGTTCGGCGGGTTCGGGGATGAAGCCGGCGTCGCGCACGGCGGCGATGGCGATCGCCTCGTCGTCATCGGCCTCGTCGCCTGAGGCGCCGACAGCGCCGATGATCTCGCCCTGCTGATTCTTGATCAGCACGCCGCCCGGCGTCGGCACCAAGCGGCCTTGCGTCGCCACGGCGAGCGATTGGATGAAGAGCGGCGCGTTCTCGCCGATACGGCCGATCGCGCGGCTCGGCCGGTTCATGACCAGCGAGCCGAATGCCTTGCCCATCACGACATCGAAGCGGCGAATGCCGGTGCCGTCCTCGCGCTTGAAAGCGATGAGGTCGCCGCCGGCATCGAGCACGGCGAGTGTCATCGGCCGCAGATTCTTCTGCCGCGCGACCTTCAGCGCGTAATCGATGATCTTTTCCGCACTCGCCAGATCGACGCCGCGCACCGCGGCGCGAGAAACATTTGCCATGGATCGCCTCGAAAGCCTCTCTCTTTGCGGCGGAGCATGGCGGATTGCCCTTGCTCTGCCAAGCGGTGGCCAGCCCTACTTGCCGGCTTTCACCTCGGCGAGCAACGCGCGATAGCGCTCGATCAACGCCGCGCCACCGGGATGATCATTGGTCCAGGCGGTGATTACCGGCGTGATCGCATCGCTCCATTTCGCGGTCTGCGCCGGCGTCAGCGCGACAACCTTCTGCTGCGGCGCCTTGGCGACCGGCTCACGCGTCGCGGCGGCACGTTGCTCGTAAGAGCTCGCCATCGCGCGCGTCAGCGCCTCGCCGGAATTGTCATCGATCGCCTTGCGGATCGCCGGCGGCAGCGCCTCGTATTTGTGCTTGGCCATGAACACCATGAAGAGACTGGTGCCGATCGAGGTCTCGATGTGGAAATGCGTCACCTCGGCGAGATGCAGCGGCCCGATCTGAAGCCACGAGCTGATAAGACCGTCGAGCATGCCGCGCTGGATCGATGGATATTGATCGCCCGGATCCATCACCAGCGGCGTGCCGCCGAGCCGCGTGACCGTGTCGCTGCCGGTCTTGCTGACGACGCGCAAGCGCAGGCCTTTGAGATCGTCGAGCTCGGCCGGCTCTTTCGCCAGATGCACGCCTTGCGGCGGAAACAGGCCGACGCCGAGCGGCGTGATGTCTTTGTATTCGGCATCGAAAGCGCCGGTCTTATAGAGCCGCCAGAACGCGATCGACGCATTCACCGAATCATCGGTCATGAACGGCAGGCTGACCACTTCGGTCAGCGGAAATTTGCCGCCGACCAGGCCGGGGATCAGCAAGCCGATCTGGAACACATCGTTCTGAATGCGATCGTACATGTTGATCGGATTGACGATCGCCGTGCCGTCGCGCACCTCGATCTTCACCGCGCCGGGCGCGCTCGCCATCACGCGTTGCGCCCAGGGCGTGAAGATCGCCGCCGCGTCGGGGCTGGTCGAAGGCTCGGCCGTGACGAAGGTCATATTCATTTCGTCCGCCCGTGCCGCCAACGGCAGCAGCAACAAGGCGAGCACACATCCGAGCCACACGCGCATCGATTTCCCCCGAAAACGACAAAAGCGACGCGCACCATGACGGGCGGCGTGGGGTCATGGCGAGCAAAAAATGCCGCACCGGGAAGCAGCCAATGAGCCCCTTAACAAAGCCGGCTTCATGCACTATCCCTCGACCATGACCATCCTCGACGGACCACGCCTCCTCCCGAAACACGGCAAGCCCGAGCAGCTCGTGATGTTGCTGCATGGCTTCGGCGCCGACGGCAACGATCTGATCGGTCTCGCGCCCGAATGGGCAGCCAATACTGCCGCAGGCCGAGTTCCTCTCGCCGCACGCGCCGTTCCCGTGCGAAGCTGCGCCGTTCGGGCGGCAATGGTTCGGTTTCCAGGGCCGCACGCGCGAGCAAGTGCTCGACGGCGTGAAGAAGGCGGCCACGGTCCTCGATCAATACATCACCGAAGTGCTGGCCGAGCGCGGCATCGATGAGAGCAAGCTGGCGCTGGTCGGCTTCTCGCAAGGCGCGATGATGTCGATGTATGTGAGTCTCCGCCGCGCCAAGCCGGTCGCCGGCGTCGTCGCCTATTCGGGCCGGCTCTTCGCCGCCGAAGCGCTCGCCACCGAGATGAAATCGAAGCCGAAGATGCTGCTCGTCCACGGCGATGTGGATCAGGTGGTCGAGCCCGAGGCGCATCCGCAAGCGCTCTCCGCGCTGCAAGCCGCCGGCGTCGCCGTCGAAGGCATGCTCCGCCGCGGCCTCGGCCACGGCATCGACGCCGAAGGTCTCACGCGCGGCGGCGAGTTCCTCAAGGCGGCTTTCGGGGTTTAACAAGCCTCGCGGACGTCATTCCCGCGAAAGCGGGAATCCAGAATTCATCTTCGTGGTGTTGCCATGGACCCCGGATCGGCGCCGCTACGCGGCTTGTCCGGGGTGACGCCCTACATTTGATTATTTGACTTCAATGTAGGGCTGCAACTTCGCGACCATCTCGGCTGCTGTCCCACGCCGCGCCGCCTTCTTCCTTGCCGACGATCGTGCCGTCGCGCGCGATGAGATAGCTGCTCGGCAGGCCTTGCGCGCTGAACTCATTGGTCGCGGCGGCTTTCGGATCGAGGAAGATCGCGAGATGCTGGATACCGTTCTTCTGGAGGAACGGCGCGACGACGGTTTCGCCCTGGCGATCCTCGGAGATCGCGAGGATGGTCAGCTTGTCGCCGAGCTTTGCCTGCAGCCGGTCGAGCGACGGCATTTCCTCGACGCAGGGCCCGCACCAGGTCGCCCAGAGATTGACCAGCACGAGCTTGCCCTTGAAATCGGCGAGCTGCTTTTGTGCGCCGTCGCGCGTCGTGAAAGCGAGCGCCGGCGCTGGAAGCGGCGCGGACAGCGCGGTAAACTGGCCGAGGCTTTGGCCCGTGCCGTGCCGAGTTTTGGCTCGCGGCGATGGCGCGGGTGCTTGCGGTACCTTCTCGATGCGGGCGGGACGCAAGGACAGCACCAGCAGCGCCGCACCGCATAGGATCAGCAGCACCGTGAGCGCGCGTATCGTGATTTTCATTCCAGCCGGCATCGCGCCATGAGCGCAGCACGGACCAAGGCACCCGTCAATGCGACGCGGACCAATCTCGCTTGGGGCGGACGTTTCGCCGCAGCGCCCAGCGACATCATGCAGGCGATCAATGCCTCGCTCGATGTCGACAAGCGGCTCTATGCCCAGGACATCGCCGGCTCGCTCGCGCATTGCGCGATGCTGGTCAAGCGCCGCATCATCTCGCGCACGGACGGCGCCGCCATCGCGCGCGGTCTGAGCGCATCCGCGCGAGATCGAGAGCGGGCAAATTCCCGTTCCGCATCGAGCACGAGGACATCCACCTCAATATCGAGGCGCGGCTCGCCGAGATGATCGGCGCGCCGGCGGGACGGCTGCACACCGCGCGCTCGCGCAACGACCAGGTCGCGACCGATTTCCGCCTGTGGGTGCGCGACGCGATCGACCGGCTCGACCGCCAGATCATGGCGCTGCAAGCGGCGCTGATCGCGCAGGCCGAAAAGCACATGCCGCAACGATCATGCCCGGCTTCACCCATCTGCAGGTCGGGCAGCCGGTGACCTTCGGCCATCATCTGCTGGCCTATGTCGAGATGCTGGGCCGCGACCGCGGACGGTTTGCCGATGCCGCAAGCGGCTGAACGAGTCGCCGCTGGGCGCCGGCGCGCTCGCCGGCACGTCGTTTCCGATCGACCGCGCGATGACGGCGAAAGCGCTTGGGCTTCGACCGGCCGGCGGCGAATTCGCTCGATGCCGTGTCGGATCGCGATTTCGCGCTCGAATTCCTCGCCGCGGCGGCGATCGCGGCGATGCATCTCTCGCGCTTCGCCGAAGAGATCATCATCTGGCTGACCGAGCCGTTCCGCTTCATCAAGCTCTCGGACGCCTTCACCACCGGCAGCTCGATGATGCCGCAGAAGCGCAATCCCGACGCCGCCGAGCTGGTGCGCGCCAAGGCCGGGCGGCTGATCGGCACGCTGACCGGCCTGCTCGGCGTGATGAAGGGCCTGCCGCTCGCCTATGCCAAGGACATGCAGGAAGACAAGGCGCCGGTGTTCGATGCCGCCGACAGCCTCGCCTTGTGCCTCGCCGCCACGGCCGGCATGGTGCGCGACATGAAGGTCGACAAGGCAGCGATGCGCCGCGTCGCGGCAAGCGGCTTCTCGACCGCGACCGATCTCGCCGATTGGCTGGTGCGCGAATTTGAAGATGCCGTTCCGCCAGGCGCATCACGTCACCGGCGCCCTCGTCGCGCGCGCCGAAGCGCTGCACTGCGATCTCGCCGAATCTGCCGCTCACCGAGATGCAGCGCGTCGAGAAGCGCATCACCCCGGCGATCTTCGACGTGCTGACGGTCGAGCGCTCGGTCGCGAGCCGCAAGAGCTTCGGCGGCACCGCGCCGGCCAATGTCGCGCGCGCCGCGGCCACCGCGCGGCGGCGATTCTTGAGGAAGCGACATGAAAACGTATTCACGTCACCCTCGCGAAAGCGGGGGTCGCAGCGATGCAGCAGCAGATCGATTCCCGCCTTCGGCGGGAATGACGGATGGAAGAACCGCGTCGACGCTTCGGCGTCATGCTGCGTCGCCATCACCCTCGCCGGCTGCGGCAAGAAAGGCCCGCCCGGGCCGCCGCCAGGCGTTCCCAACACCTATCCGCAGAATTATCCGGCAGCAGTGACCTCCAAAAAAACGCAGCCCTGGGCGCCCGAGATCGCCTATCGCGACGGCGCGCTCTCGATCGAGGCTATCCCGCTTGCGCGCATCGCCGAGGAAGTCGGCACGCCCTTCTACGTCTATTCGGCGGCGCAGATCGCGCGGCGCTATCGCGAATTCGCGGGCGGCTTCGGCGATATGCCGGCCGTCGATCTGCTATTCGGTAAAGGCCAATCCGAATCTCGCCGTGATCGCGCTGCTCGGCCAGCTCGGCGCTGGCGCCGATGTCGTCTCGGAAGGCGAGTTCCGCCGCGCGCTGGCCGCCGGCATTCCCGGCAAGCGCATCATCTTCTCGGGCGTCGGCAAGACCGCGAGCGAGTTGGAATTCGCGCTCGCGCACGACGTCCATCAGATCAATGTCGAATCGCTGCCCGAGCTCGAGGCGCTGAGCGCGGTCGCGACAGCGCATGGGCCGCATCGCGCCGATCGCCATTCGCGTCAATCCCGATGTCGATGCGCGCACCCATGCGAAGATCACGACCGGCAAGAAGGAAAACAAATTCGGCATCGACCTCGCCCATGCGCCGCCACCTATCGCCACGCGCGCAGCTTGCCCGGCATCACGCCGGTCGGGATCGCCGTTCATATCGGCTCGCAGCTGACGAGGCTCCGGCCCTTCGAGCACGCCTTCCGCCGCATCGCCGAGCTCTATCGCCAGCTGCGCGCCGAGGGCGTGCCGCTGGAGCGCCTCGATCTCGGCGGCGGTATCGGCATCCGCTATCGCGACGAGGAGCCGCCGGCGATCGAGGCCTATACGGCGCATGGTGACGCGCGTCATCGGCAATCTCGGCGCGCAACTCGCCTTCGAGCCCGGGCGTTACCTCGTCGGCAATGCCGGCGTGCTGGTGTCGCGGGTGATCTATGTGAAGAAGGGCGTCACCCGCCGCTTCGTGATCCTGGACGCCGCCATGAACGATCTCGTCCGGCCGGCGTTCTACGATGCCTGGCACGAGATTCTGCCGCTCAAAGGGCCGCCGCCTCGGGCGCGGCATGAAGGACACCGATGTGGTCGGACCGATCTGCGAAACCGGCGATAGTTTCGCCGCGCAACGGAAATTGCCGCCGCTTTCGAGGCTGGCGACGGCGTCGCCCTGATGTCCGCAGGCGCCTATGGCGCTTCGATGAGTTCAGGGTACAATACCCGTCTGCCGGCGCCGGAAGTGCTTGTGCGCGGCGCAGAATTCGCCGTTATCCGGCCCCGGCCGAGTTATGACGCCATCCTCGGCGAGGATCGGGTTCCACCCTGGCTCACCGAGAGGTGACCGAACCGGCCCTTGAGAAAGGTGGCCGGGTAAGGAGCCGTGAATGGTCGCTGAGCATCGCACCGCGTCCGCGCCGGCCCACTGCACCGCCGCGCCTCAAGCGCCGCCTCGGGCTGGCAGACGGTCGCGCTGTTCTGGGAGCGGCTCTGGCCGGCGCTCTGGCCGCGCGTCGGCGTCATCGGGGTCTTCATCGACGCTCGCCCTGTTCGATATCCCGGCGCGTCTGCCGGCCTCGCTCCACTGGATTTTGCTCGCCGTCTTCGTGGTGCTGCTGAGCCGCGACCCTGCTCGAGGCAGGAGGGCGCTTCCGTTGGCCGAGCCGTAGCGCCGCGCGGCGCCGGATCGAGACCGCGAGCCGGCTCTCCCATCGGCCGCTGACAGCGCTCGAGGACAAGCTCGCGAGCGGCCAAGACGATGCCGCGACCGCGGCGTTGTGGCAGGCGCATCAGGCGCGCATGGCGGCCGAAGCGCAAACGCCTCCGAATCGGTGCGCCAGCCGCAGGGCTTGCCCGCCGCGATCCTTACGCGCTGCGGGCCGCGCTCGGCCTGGTGCTGCTCATCGGCGTAATCGATGCCGGGCCGGATTGGTCGGCGCGCCTTGAAGCGCTCGATCAGCCCGGGATTGGCGTGCCGAGTACCGCCGCCACGGTCGCGCTCGATCTCTGGCTGACGCCGCCCGACTATACCGGCCTGCCGCCGCAATTCCTTGCCGCCAATGCGACCAACACGACGGTTGCCGTGCCCGCAGGCAGCGCGCTCCTCGCGCAGGTTCATGGCGGCCGCAATCCGCCGCGCTTGAAGATCGACGAGCAGGGCAGCGACTTCACCCGCATCGACGGCGACAATTTCAAAGGCAGCGCGACGCTCAATGCCGGCAAGCGGCTCACCGTCGAGCAGGACGGGCGCAACCTCGGCAGCTGGCCGATCCAGATCGTGCCCGACCTGCCGCCGCGCGTGACCTTTGCGAAGCCGCCCTCCAAGACCAATCGCATGGCGCTGCGGCTCGATTACACCGCGGGCGATGATTACGGCGTCGAGAGCGTCAAAGCCGTCATCCATCGCCGTCGACGACCCCAATGGCGAGGCGCTGACGATCGATCTGCCCTTGCCGGGTCAGCACCTGAAAGATGTCCGTGCTACCGCCTATAACGATCTGACGGCGCATCTCTGGGCCGGGTTGCCGGTCGATCTCAAGCTCCAAGCCGTCGATGCGCTTGGCCAGATCGGCACGAGCGAGACGGTCCAGACGACTCTGCCCGAGCGGCAATTCCGCCACCCAATCGCCAAAGCGATCATCGAGCAACGCAAGCAACTCACCCTGAAGCCCGCCGACAAGGATGTCGTCGGCGAGACTTTGTCGGATTTCTCGACGCGGCCCGATCGTTTCGGCGACGATGTCGTCGTCTTCATGGCGCTGCGCACGGCGCAAGCGCGATTGGCACTCGATCGCGACGGCGCGTCGATCCCGGCGGTGCAGAATCTCCTCTGGCAGACGGCGCTGCGTATCGAGGAAGGCCGCGAGCCCGGCAGCCAGCAGGATCTGCGCAACGCGATGCAGGCCTTGCAGGATGCGCTCGCGCGCAACGCGCCCGATGAAGAGATCGAGCGGCTGATGCGCGAGGTTCAGGAGGCGATGAACAAATACCTCCAGGCGCTCGCCCAGCAGATGCAGCGCATGGACCCGTCGCAAATGCAGCCGGTGGACCCGTCGCGCATGCTGACGAGCCGCGATCTACAGCGCATGCTCGACCGCGCCCGCGATATGGCGCGCACCGGCGCGCGCGATCAGGCACGGCAGATGCTGTCACAGCTGCAACAGATGCTCGAGAATCTGCGCATGGCACGGCCGATGCCCGGGCAGAATGGCCAGAACCAGATGATGAGCCAGATGCAGCAGATGATGCGCCAGCAGCAGCAACTGCTCGACCGCTCCTTCGGCCAATCGCGTCAGGGCCAGCAAGGGCAACAGGGTCAGCAAGGCCAGAACATGCAGGGCGACGCGCAGCAGCAGGAAGCCTTGCGCCAGATGCTCAATCAGATGATGCAGCAGATGCAGCAGCAGGGCGGCCAGGTGCCGGGCGCGATGAGCCGCGCCGAGCGCGCGATGCGCGGCGCCGGCGAGGCCTTGCAGCGCGGCCAGCCTGGCCAAGCCGTCGGACCGCAATCCGACGCGCTCAGTGCCTTGCAAGAGGCGGCGCGCGCCATGGCCAATCAGATGATGGGCAACAATTACGGCGATGGCCCCGGCGGCGAGCCGAATGACGATCCCGGCCTTCATCAGGCGCAGCGCGATCCCTTCGGACGCCTGCTCGACACCGAGCAAGGCAATGGCGGCTATGACGATGGCGGCCGCTGCGCATGGGCAAGTCGGCGAACGACTATGCGCTCGACAAAGCCAAAGAGATTCTCGACGAGCTCCGCCGCCGCGCCGGCGAACGCTCCCGCCCCGCGCTCGAGCGCGACTACATCGACCGGCTGCTGAAGAGTTTTGACCTGTCTTCCCGTAAGCGGCCCCTTCCCCCGCAGCGGGACAGGGATCGGGTGTCTGACGCGTCGCACACATCAAGCTGGCGCCCTCGCTAGCCAGCTCTCCGCCACCGCGGCGCAGATCTCGTCGAGGGTGAAGGGCTTCTCGATGACGCGATGGAAGAGCGCGGAGAGATTATGCGCGCGCTGACGCTCGACGGAATAGCCGGTCATCAAAAGGATCTTCATCGCCGGATAATCGCGGCTCGCTTTCAAGGCGAGCGCAATGCCGTCCATGCCCGGCATGACGATGTCGGTCAGCAACAGATCGAAGGGTTCGGCGGCGAGCGCCGCGACCGCCGCCAGACCGTCGGCGCACGGCTTTGACATCGTGCCCCGCATGGCCAAGCGCACGCACGACGAAAGCGCTGACGGCGGCTTCGTCTTCGGCGATGAGGATCTTCGCCATCGCCGGAGCCTAGCCGCCCGGGCCGGCGAAGCTGATGATCGCGCTGGTTGCCGATTCGGGCGGCTGGGTGACCGTGGTGTGGAACGCAACGCTCGCGCCCGGCAGCAAGCGTTGATCGGTGACCGACACGGTCCAGTGATGGATCTCGTGGTCGGTGCCGTCTTGCAGCGCGACGCGCAGCTTCGGCACGTCGCGCGCGACCGGCGTGGTGTTCACCACCTCGCCATCGATCGCCAGAATCGGCAATCCGTTCTCGACGCCGCGCGACGAGGTCTGTTTGCGGATTACGAGACCGGCGCCGATATCGGGTGCGCCGTAACCGACCAGCGAATAGAGCTTACCGGCCGGCGGCCAGAAGGCCGTCACCTCGGCACGCGCGGCAATGAGGCCCCAGACCAAGCCGACAATCACG
This sequence comes from uncultured Alphaproteobacteria bacterium, assembly GCA_963731145.1. GTDB lineage: Bacteria > Pseudomonadota > Alphaproteobacteria > ATCC43930 > CGMCC-115725 > CAIKMD01. The sequence goes on from CAVSUX010000005.1 coordinate 60,214, forward strand.
ACCGCCGCCACGCCCCAACCGATCAGCGCACCGCGGCCGCGCTTTTCTTTGACGGCCGGCAACTGGACGCGGCGCTCGCGCCGCTCGGTTTCGATGTCGATGGCCGATGATGCCTCCGGCTCGACATCGGTCATCATCGGCCGCGTCGGAGGGCGGCGCTTGAAACCAGGTGTGCCGCAGGCGGCGCAACGCACATTGCGTCCCGACGGGCCCAAGGCACGCGCATCGACGAGTAGCGTTTGGAGCAGTTGCTGCAGGTGACGATCATCGATGAGGCGAGGTTCCGGCGTTCCACCTCGTCATCTTATAGGGCGAGGGGCCAGGCTGAGGCAAGGAAGGGTCAAGTCCCGACTCGACGTCGCGTCAGAATGACGGGGCGGCTTTACCCTCGGCGCGGCGCGTGCCATCTTGCCGTTCAACGCGGCGCGCGTTGCGGCATGTGCGCTTTCGCTGTTCTATGCCGCGCCGGATGAGGAGAAAGCCAAGCGTGGTACGATTTCGAGAATGTCGGCATGCGCTATGGCACCGGGCCCGAGGTGCTGCGCGACGTCAGCCTCGATCTTCCGCCAGGCTCTTTCCATTTCCTGACCGGCCGAGCGGCGCCGGCAAGACGACGTTGCTGCGGCTTGATGTATCTCGCCGAGCGGCCGACGCGCGGGCTGATCTCCCTGTTCGGCGAGGATATCGTCGCGGATGAAACGGCGCGACCTGGCGCCGATTTCCGGCGCCGGATCGGCGTCGTGTTTCAGGATTTCCGCCTGCTCGATCATCTCTCGACCTTCGACAATGTCGCGCTTGCCGCTGCGCGTCGCCGGGGTCTCCGAAGCAGCGCATCCGCGAGAATGTCACCGAGCTGCTCGAGTGGGTCGGGCTCGCCGACAAGCTCAATGCGCGCCCGCCGACCTTGTCGGGCGGTCAGCAGCAGCGCGTCGCCATCGCCCGCGCGGTCATCGCCCGGCCGGCAACTGCTGCTCGCCGACGAGCCGACCGGCAATGTCGACGACGCGATGGCGCTGCGGCTGCTGCGTCTGTTCGAGGAGCTGAACCGGCTCGGCACCACGATGGTGCTCGCGACGCATAACGAGGCGCTTACCGAGCGGCTCGGCTATCCGCGCCTCCATCTCGTCGATGGGGAGCTGATGCGCCGGCGCGACGCGAGCGGCACCAGCATGATCGCGTCGCCGGCCAGGAAAATATTCCGCTGCGCCGCGACGGCACGGCGCGGCTCCTGCCCTGGCTGATCGCGCCGATGGTCTATCTCGCGACGCTCGCGCTCGCCGCGATGCTCGCGCTCGGCGGCGTCTTGCAGGAATGGGATCGCGGCCTCGCCGGTACGATGACGGTCGAGCTGCCGCCCAACGCGTCGGGCGATGCCGACAACGAACGCGGTCGGTGGCGCTGCTCGCGGAACGCCGGGCGTCACCAGCGCCGTGCCGATCGATCGTGCGACGGAGGGCAGGCTGCTGGCGCCGTTCTCGGCACGGCCGTCGCGCCCGAAGAGCTCGACCTGCCGCGGCTGATCGATGTGCGCGTCGCTGCCGGTGGCGCGCTCGATCTCGCGGCGCTCGGGCACAGCTCACCACCGCGGCGCCGGGCACGGTGCTCGACGATCATCGGCAATGGCTCGATCGGCTCTATGTCCTTGCGCTCTCGGTCGAGGCGGCCGGGCTGGCGATCGTCGCGATGGTGGCGCGGCCTGCGTGCTGACGGTGATCTTCACGACGCGCGCCGGCCTTGCCGTCCATCGCGACGTGATCGAGCTGCTGCATATGATGGGCGCGCGCGACCTCTATATCGCACGGCAATTCCAGCACGAGGCACTGCGTTTGGGCTTTGTCGGCGGAGTTGCGGGTTGATCCTCGCGGCGGTGACGATCTGGGGCCTCGGCCACGCCGCCGATGCGGTGTCGATCTTTGGCGAGGAAGCGGCGCTGCTGCCCGATCTGCGCCTCGTCGCCTGGCAATGGGGGGCGCTGGTGCTGCTGCCGATAGCGGCAGGTATCGCGGCGATGGTCACGGCGCGGCTCACCGTGATGCGCGCGCTTGCCCGCCTACCGTGATGGCGGCCGCCTGCCATGATGAACACGCATGACGCGACGCGGGGCCAAGCGGCTGCTCCGCAACTTCTGCGGCCTGGCGGTACTGGTGGCCGCGATCTGGCTGATCGGACTCTGGCGCTTTGCCGCCGCGATCCCGAGCGATGTCACGGCACCGGATCAGACCACCGATGCGATCGTCGTCCTCACCGGCGGAAGCCTGCGCGTCGAGGGCGGGCTGCGCCTGCTTGCCGACGGGAAAGCGAAGAAGCTTTTCGTCTCCGGCGTCTATCGCGGCGTCGATGTCACCGAGCTCCTGCGCGTATCACGCCAATCGCCCGACAGCGTCGCCTGCTGCGTCGTGCTCGGCCATGCCGCCGACAACACGCTCGGCAATGCGCGCGAGACCGCGCAGTGGATAGACGAGCGAGGGCTACCATTCGCTGCGTCTCGTCACCGCGAGCTATCACATGCCGCGCAGCCTGCTGGAATTCGCCCGCGCCATGCCGGATATCGAGATCGTGCCCAACCCGGTATTTCCGGAATTCATGCAAGAAGCGCCGTGGTGGCAATCGCGCCGCAGCGCGGCGCTGGTTGCCAGCGAATACAGCAAATATCTCGCGGCGCTGGTGCGGCCTTACGTGCCGGCCGCGCTGCTGCCGTCGGGAGCGAGCGATTGATCTTTCTGCGCTCGCTGCTCTTCCAGATCCTGTTCTACACCTGGACGGCGCTCTGCGCCTTCCTCGGCGCTGCCGTTCATGCTGCTGCCGCCGCTGTGGATGATGCGCTTCGGTACCGAATGGTTGCGCGTCGCGCTGTGGCTGTTGCGCGTCACCGTCGGGCTGACGCATGAGGTGCGCGGCCGCGAGCATTTGCCGGCCGGCGCCGGTGCTGATCGCGATGAAGCATCAATCGGCCTGGGACACGTTCGCGGTGCCGATCCTCTTTCCGCTCGCCGCGATGGTGATCAAGCGCGAGCTCGGCTACGTGCCGTTCTACGGCTGGTACGCGCTCAAAGCCGGCATGATCCCGGTCGATCGCAAAGGCGGCGCCAAGACGCTGAAGCGGATGGTCGATGCGTGCAAGGACCGGCTGGCACAGCACCGCTCGATCATGATCTTTCCCGAAGGCACGCGTAGCGCGGTCGACGCGACCGTGCGCTACCAGCCGGGCGTCGCGGCGCTCTATTCGTCGCTCGACGTGCCGCTGGTGCCGGTCGCGGTGAATTCAGGCGTGTTCTGGGGAAGACGGGCCTTCACGAAACGCCCGGGGAAAATCGTCGTCGAGATTTTGCCGGCGATCGCGCCGGGCGGCGATCGCCGCGCCGTGCTGGCCGAGCTCCAGGAGCGGATCGAGCAAGCGACGGCGCGTCTGATCGCGGAAAGCGGCGCGCGTTAGGCGGCGATGCCTTGCGGGTGGAGATAGATCGGGCGGGCGCCCTGCCAGAGCTCGACAGCCGCGAAATGACGGCGATCGGTCAGCAGCGCTTGCGCGCGGTCGAGGGCCTGCTCGTCAGACAGACTGGCGAATTCCTCGACATCGGAGATGCGGCGGTTGGCGTTGAGGAAGTAAGCGCGGTACCAGCTCATATTCGGTCTCCTTCAGCGCGGCAGGTTGAGGGAGGCGACGGCAGCAGCGGCCGAATGGCGGTGCGCCTGGAACGCGACGAGGCCGTAAGCCGTGATACCGAAATAAAGCACGACTAGAAACGTCATGGTGATATTGGAAGTCATGGCCCGGTCCCACGCTGTTTTGTTTGCTCTCTGCCCCAAACCCTACGGACATGCCGGTTTTTCTACAATTCGGAGTTCCCCGTAAGTGATTCTACTTAATCGGGGTGGGGACAAAGCTGTGGAAGGCTGGCGGGGGCAAAGCGGGGATAACGAGTAAGAGTTGCTATCAAACAAGGACTTGGCCCCACTCGGCCCAGTGGCTAAACCTGGGAAAACAAAGGCAGAACAAACCCCTTGACAAACTCGGCAGAATGAGAAAATATTAGTTGTATCAATAGTTTCCGTGTAATTCGCGGCCGCGACCATGCGTGGGGGCGGCCTCTTTCTGTCGGAAGGCTCAGGCGCCATGGCAAGCGTCGCCTCGATCTCGCAGCAGATCTGGGACATGAAGTACCGGCTCAAGGCGGCCGGAGCGGCGCGAGCCGGTCGACAAGACGATCGAGGATACCTGGCGCCGCGTCGCCGACGGCCCTGGCCGCGCCGGAGCGCGACCCGGCGCACTGGGCCGAGCGGTTCTACGCGGCGATGAGCCGATTTCAAGTTCCTGCCCGCCGGCCGGGTCGTCGCCGGCGCCGGCAGCCGACCGCGACGGTGACCCTGTTCAACTGCTTTGTCATGGGCGACGATCCCGGACGACATGGGCGGCATCTTCGCCCATCTGCGCGAGGCGGCGCTGACGATGCAGCAGGGCGGCGGCATCGGCTACGATTTCTCGACCCTGCGGCCGCGCGGCGCGCCGGTGAAAGGCGTCGGCGCCGACGCCTCGGGCCCGCTCTCCTTCATGGATGTGTGGGACGCGATGTGCCGCACGATCATGAGCGCCGGCTATCGCCGCGGCGCGATGATGGCGACGCTGCGCTGCGACCATCCCGACATCGAGGCCTTTATCGAGGCCAAGCGCGAGCCCGGCCGGCTGCGCATGTTCAACCTGTCGGTGCTGGTCACCGACGCCTTCATGCAGGCGGTCGAGCGAGGACGCGCCCTGGGAGCTGTCGCTTCGGCGGCACGGTCTGACAAGGTGCTGCCGGCGCGCGAGCTGTGGGACAAGATCATGCGCGCGACCTACGCCTATGCCGAGCCGGGCGTGATCTTCATCGACCGCATCAACCGCCGGAACAACCTCTGCTATTGCGAGACGATCACACGCGACCAACCCGTGCGGCGAGCAGCCGCTGCCGCCTTACGGCGCGTGCCTGCTTGGGCTCGATCAACCTGGCGCGCTTTGTCGAGCGAGCCGTTCACCGCCGAGGCGCGGCTCGACACCGACGCGGCTGCGCCGCGCTGGTGCCCGACTGCGGTGCGGATGATGGACAACGTCATCGACATCTCGCGTTTTCCGCTGCCGCGAGCAGCAGCGACGAGGCGCGGCCGGAAGCGCCGCATCGGGCTCGGCGTCACCGGACTGGCCGACGCGCTGATCATGTGCGGGCTGCGCTACGGCTCGGCGCGAGGCGGTCGCGGCGACCGAGGCGTGGCTCGGCGCGATCCAGCGCGAGGCCTATCTCGCCTCGACCGCGCTCGCCGCCGAGAAAGGCCCGTTCCCGCTCTTCGACCGCGACGCAATACCTCGCCGGCGAGACGGTCGCCGGGCTCGACGAGGAGGTGCGCGACGCGATCGCCCAGCACGGCATCCGCAACGCGCTGCTGACCTCGGTCGCGCCGACCGGCACGATCTCGCTGTTCGCCGACAATGTCTCCTCGGGCATCGAGCCGGTGTTCAGCTTTCGCTACACGCGCAACGTGCTGATGCCGGACGGCACGCGCCGCGAGGAGGAGGTCACGCGACTACGCCTATCGCCTGTTCCGCCGGCTCAAGGGCGAGACCGCGCCGCTGCCCGATTATTTCGTCGATGCGCAGACGCTGACGCCGCGAGGATCACGTCGTCATGCAGGCGGCGGTGCAGAAGCTACATCGACAGCTCGATCTCGAAGACGATCAACGTGCCGGCCGATATCCCGTTCGACCATTTCAAGGACATCTACCTCCAGGCCTATGCGCTCGGCTGCAAGGGCTGCACGACCTATCGCCCGAACGAGGTGACCGGCGCGGTGCTGGAGGCGCGAGCCGGCGACGAGCGCCGAGCGGCGCGAGCCGCCAGCAGGCGGAACTGCCGCTGCCGGCGCCCGGCCGGCCGCACGCCGAAGCCGGCCGACGTCTACGAGGCCGGCGGCGTCGTCTATATGACGCAGCCGCTGATCCGGCCCGAGGCGCTGCCCGGCCAGACCTACAAGATCCGCTGGCCGGACAGCGAGCACGCGCTCTACATCACGTTGAACGACATCGTGCAGGACGGCCGGCGGCGGCCGTTCGAGATGTTCATCAACTCGAAGAACATGGAGCATTACGCCTGGACGGTGGCGCTGACCCGGATGATCAGCGCCGTGTTCCGCCGCGGCGGCGATGTCTCGTTTGTCGTCGAGGAGATGAAGGCGGTGTTCGACCCGCGCGGCGGCGCCTGGATGGACGGCAGATACGTGCCCTCGCTGCTGGCCGCGATCGGCGACGTCATCGAGCGCCACATGATCGAGATCGGCTTTCTGCCGCCGCCGCCGCGAGACGCAGCAGCGCATGGCGCGATCGTGAACCTAGCCGCCGCCGGCAGCGCTCGATCGGCCGATCACGACCCGGCCCGCGCCTGGCGCAATGCCCGAAATGCGGCGAAGCGGCGCTGATCCGCCTCGAGGGCTGCGACCAGTGCACCAGCTGCGACTATTCGAAATGCGGGTGAAGCCCCTCGTGGGCTTGACAAATTCAATAGATTTCCATATTTTACGGAAAATACGGAAATTTATATGAATCCGAAAACAGCTTCCGCATCCGACGTGCAGAAGAATTTCGGCGCCGATCACGATCAGGCGCTCGTCGAGCCTGTGCGCGTCACCAAATACGGCCGCGAGACCGTCTATCTGATTTCAGCCGCGATGTATCACGAGTTGAAACAGAGTGCAGCGCCACAGCATTGCAACTTCGAATCTTCGCGACGATGAGTCGGCGCTGATCGAGAAATCGGAAATTCCGGCCGCGCGACGGTTTCGCACCGAGGATTTAGGCTAGCTATCTTGCCGATTTCAATCCCTGAGCCGGGCTTGGTGATCGGCTACTCATATCTCTGGCATCACGAGCGCAACGCTGGTTTGGAAGAGGCGCAAGGATCGGCCATGCGCCATCATCGTCGCGACGCTCGATGGGGACGGCGACACCGTCGTTTACGTCGCACCGATCACGCATACAGCGCCTTCCTCGTCCACTGACGGACTCGGAATCCCAACTAGCTCTGGAAACGCTACGTCAATCTCGACGATGAGCGATCCTGGGTGATTACGAGCGAACTCAATCGCTTCATCTGGCCCGGTTACGATTTGCGTTCCGGTATCACGCGATGAGCCAGACAGCTTTGTCTATGGATTCCTTTCAACCGATTTCTTCGCAGCGGTCAAAGCGAGCATCATCCGCCATCGCGACAAACGCTCGCTCGACCTCATTTCCCGCTCGTAAAGTCGAGCACCATTACCCGCCGACCACCTCGAGCTGCACGTCGACATTGCCGCGCGTCGCGTGGCTATAGGGGCAGATCTTCTCATGTGCCTCTTTCGCCAGCGCGGCGAGCTCGGCTTGCGGCAGGCTCTTATCCTCGACATGCAGCTTCACCGCGAGGCCGAAGCCGCCGCCCTCGCGCGGGCCGATCGAGACCGCGGCGGTGATCTTGGCTTTGGAAGCGTCCTTCTTCTGCTGCTTGCCGACGAAATCGAGCGCGCCGCCGAAACAGGCGGCATAGCCCGCGGCAAAGAGGTGCTCGGGCGTCGCCGTACCGGGCTTGCCCGGCCCGCCCATTGCCTTCGGCACCGAAAGATCGGCCTTCACCATGCCGTCATCGCTTTCGGTATGGCCGTTGCGGCCACCCGTGGCGGTCGCCGTCGCGGTGTAGAGCGGATTGATCTTGTCCATATCGCCTCCGGTCATTGATGGTGTCGGCTATGGCGGCGGCGGGGAGCGGCATTCGTGATGCGCGAAAGAAGAACTGTCGCAACCCGTCGACCCCTGCCTAAAATCCTATAAACTCGGCGCATGCGCAACGCCTTGGCCGTCCGCCGTATCGTTCTGTCATTGACCGGCATCGTCCTGGTCGCGCTGATCGTCTATGCCGCCTACTGGCATTACGTCGCCGGCATGCTGCGCGATCAATTGCTGCCCTGGGCGCAGGCGCGCGCGGCCGATGGCTACATCATCCACTGGGACGATGCCGAGATCGGCGGTTTCCCCGGCTCGTTCCGCTTCGACATCAGCAATCTGAGCTTCGGCACGCTGCGGCCGGTGCCGGTGGCGGTCAACGCCGCCAGCGTTTCAGCTTGGGCGATGCCGTGGAATCTGAAGCATTGGGAATTCACCACGCCGAGCGGCGCGCGCGTTGTCGAGCCAAGCGGAAGCGCGGGCTTCGACATGCGCCGCGTTGACGGTGCGGTCGACGTCGAAGGCCGCGTCGTCGCCGCGATCGATGTGACCGCGGTCGATCTCAGCGGCCTTGGCGTCGCCCAGGGCACGAAGATCGGCGATGCCGAAGCGCATATCGAATTACCGGCGACGCCACCGCAAAGCCACACCGAAACCGCGCTCGGCCTGGCGCTGCAATTGAGCGACGCCACGTTGCCCGTCGCGGTGCCCGGCTTCGGCAACACGCTGTCGGGCTTTTCCTTCGCGGCGCAGATGAAGGGCGCGCTGCCGCCGGGACAGCTCGTCCCGGCGCTGACGCACTGGCGCAAGGATGGCGGCACGATCGAGCTGCAATCCTTGCGGCTGCGCTGGAGCTCGCTGCTGGTCGATGCCTCCGGCACGCTCGCCCTCGATCAAGCGCTGCAACCCGAAGGCGCGTTCTCCGCCGTCATCACCGGCCAGGATGCGGCGGTCGATGTCGCGGTGAAGACGGGCGCGCTGAAGCCAAGCGATGCCGGGACGGCAAAAGCAGTGCTGGACCTGCTGGCGCGGCCGAATGGCGGCAACGGCGACAAGGCGATCACGCTGCCGATGACGATCCAGAATCAGCAGCTTTATCTCGGCCCGGCGAAGCTCGCGAATATTCCGCGGATCTCCTGGAACTGACGCAAGATGGCAACAGGCGATAACAGACGCGTTGGGCTGGGCAGCACACATCGGCTGAAGATCGGTCTCTTCGGCGCGAATTGCTCGTCGGGGCGCGCCGTCACGAAACTGCCCGGGCGCTGGACCGGAAGCTGGGCCGAATGCAAGCGCCTGGCGCAGATGGCCGATGAAGCCGGCATCGAATTCATGCTGCCGATCGGGCGCTGGAAAGGCTATGGCGGCGAGACCGATTATCAGGGCGCGACGCTCGAGACCATCACCTGGGCGACGGGGCTCGTGGCTTGCACGCAAAACCTCGTCGCTTTCGGCACGGTGCACGCGCCGCTGATCCATCCGATCGTCGCGGCCAAGGCGATGGTCACCGCCGATCAGATCGGCGAAGGCCGCTTCGGCCTCAACCTTGTCTGCGGCTGGAACGAGGACGAGTTCACGATGTTCGGCGTCACCCAACGCGATCACGAGGGGCGCTACGACTATGCCAAGGAATGGCTCGATGCCGTCAAAGCGATGTGGTCGCGCGACGAGCCGTTCGATGTCGAGGGCGCTTACATCAAGCTGAAAGAGGTCCGCGCCAAGCCGAAGCCCTATGGCGGCACGCGGCCCTATGTGATGAATGCCGGCGCCTCGCCGACCGGCCAGGCCTTCGCGATCGCCAATTGCGACGGGCTGTTCGTCTCGACCTCGCTGCAAGCGCTCGACACCGCCGAACAGACGGTGCGCCGCGTCAAGAATGCGGCGCGCGAGCAAGGCCGCGACCTCGATGTCTTCACCGCCGGCGTCGTCACCTGCCGGCCGACACGGAAGGAAGCCGAGGAATACGACCGCTACGCCACGGTAGAGAACGCCGATCTCGGCGCGATCGACCACATCCTCGCGATGCGCGGCGTGACGCCGGACAAATATTCAGCCGAGGAATTCGCGGCGCTGCGCCGCAAGCAGGCTTACGGCATGGGCGGCGTGCGCCTCGTCGGCACGCCGGATGAGATCGCGCGCGACATCGCCGCGCTCAGCCAAGCCGGTATCGCCGGCATCGCGCTGTCCTTCGTCCACTATATCGAGGAACTGCCCTATTTCTGCGCCGAGGTGCTGCCGCGGCTCGCGCGGCTCGGGTTGCGCGATCCCGACTAGGCGCGATCCGGCTTAGGGCAATTGTTGCGGCGCCTGGGCGCGCTCGAACATGCCGTATTGGCGCTCGACCTCCGCCACCGTGATGCGATAGTCGGCGAAGATCTGCCCGCGGCCGGAGAGCTGCGCCAGATGATGGCGGTTGTGCTCGCGCCAGCGTTTCACCAAATCCTCATCGCGCCAATAGGAAACCGATACCAGGCGGCCGGGCTTTGCCATGCTCTTGAACCGCTCGACCGAGATGAAGCCGTCGATCTCTTCGACCTCGGGCTTCAACTGCGCGGCGAGATCGAGATAGTCCTGCTCGCGACCTTCCTTCGGCTCAACCTCGAAGACGACGACGAACATCGAAACCTCCTTCAAGCGAGTGGGCTCAAACTGGTTAATACCAAGCTTAGCATTTTCCCCGGCGATGTCGGGCTGTCGCCACAACTATGCCTCAAAGCCGGGGCTTACTGACAGCGCTGAAGATTTCGTTCTGTCTGTTCCCTAGGCGCATTTATGAGCGACCGCTTCGCAACGCTTCTCATCTTCGCCCTGATCGGCAGCGCCTGCTTCGTCGTTGCAGCCGCACCGCATCTGACGGCTTTTTCGACGCTCGTCACCCTGGCGGCGAAATTTATTACCTGAACATTAACGCCGCTTCTGTGCGGCGTCAGGCTTGCTTCGCCTCGACGATCGAGCGGCGGATCGCGCGCGTCTTGGCGAAGCGATCCTGCAGCTTGTCGCCCTCGCCCCAGCGAATGGCACGCTGCATGGCGGTCAGATCCTCGTTGAGGCGCTGCAGCACTTCGAGCACCGCCTCGCGATTGTTGAGGAAGATGTCGCGCCACATCACCGGATCGGAAGCCGCGATGCGGGTAAAATCGCGGAAGCCGCTGGCCGAGAATTTGATCACCTCGGATTTCAGCGTCTCTTCGAGATCGGTCGCGGTGCCGACGATCGTGTAGGCGATGAGATGCGGCACGTGCGAGGTGATCGCGAGAACGCGGTCGTGATGCGCCGCGTCCATGGTGACGACCTGCATCTGGCCCGATTTCCAGATGCGCGTGACCTTGTCGAGCGCATCGGCATCGCCGAACGGCACCGGCGTCAGGATGCACCAGCGATTTGCGAACACTTCGGGGAAGCCCGATTCCGGTCCCGAATTCTCGGTGCCGGCGACCGGATGTCCGGGAACAACATGCACGCCCTCCGGCATCAGCGGCACAAAATCGCGAATCACCAGCTCTTTCACCGAGCCGACATCGGTGACGATCGCGCCCGGCTTCAGATGCGGCGCGATGGTCTTGGCGATATCGACATAGGTCGAGAGCGGCGTTGCGATGACAATGAGATCGGCGTTCTTCACCGCGACCGCGGGATCGTCGGTCACTTCCTCGGCGATCTTCAGCCGCAGCACGGCGTCGAGCGTCTCTTTGCGGCGCGCGCAGGCGACGATGGTGCCGGCGAGCTTTTCGCGCCGCATCAGCCGCGCCAGCGACGAGCCGATATGGCCGATGCCGATGAAAGCGACGCGCTCGAAGAACAAATCACTCATGCTTGCCTCAAAAAGTCTTTCATCGCGTCGACCAATGCGCGCATTTCATGCTCTTTGCCGATGGTGATACGCAAATATTCGGGCAGATGATAAACGCCGACCTTGCGCACCAGGATGCCGTGCTGACGCAGATAGTCCCACGCCGCGTCGGCCTGCGGCGCGCCTTTCGGGAAACGCGCGAGCACGAAATTCGCGACCGCCGGCGTCAGCGTGAGACCGAGCGCTTCGAGCTCGGGCGTCAGCCAGGACCGCCAGATGTCGTTATGCGCGCGCGCGCGATCGACGGCCGCCACATCCTCGACCGCGGCAACGCCGCAGATTTGCGCCGCCGAGCTGACGTTGAACGGCGCGCGGATGCGGTTCAGCACGTCGGCGATCGCGGCACTGCCATAGGCCCAGCCGATGCGCATGCCGCCGAGCGCATAGATCTTCGAGAAGGTGCGCGTCATCACGACATTGGGCTCGTGTCGTCGCCAGTTCCAGGCCGGGCTCGTAATCGCTGCGCGTGACGAATTCGGCATAGGCCGCGTCGATCACCAGCAGCACCGATTTCGGCAAGCCGGCATGCAGCCGCTTCATCTCATCGCGCGGGATGAAGGTGCCCGTCGGGTTGTTGGGATTGGCGATGAAGACCAGCCGCGTCTTCGGTGTGACGCACGCCAAGGTCGCATCGACATCGAAGGTCAGGTTCTTCTCGGGCACCTCGATCGGCTTGGCGCCGGCGGTGCGCGCCGCGATCGGATAGAGCGAGAAGCCGTGCTTGCCGTAAAGCACCTCGTCGCCCGGCCCGGCATAGGCGCTGGTCAGCAGATTGATCACGTCGTCCGAGCCGCCGCCGCAAACGATGCGCGCCGGATCGATGCCATGCAGCTTGCCGAGCGCCGCGCGCAACGCCGTTGAATGCCCGTCGGGATAGCGGAAGATATCGTCCGCATGCGCGTGATAGGCCGCGATCACCTTGGGGCTGGGACCGAGCGCGCTCTCATTCGAGGCGAGGCGGATCGGCCGCTCGAAACCCGGTGCCTTCGCCTCGCCGCCGACATAGGGCGCGATGTCGAGAATGCCGGGTTGCGGAATCAGGTGTGGCTTGATGGCCATCGGCCTTGCCCTCAATCCGCCAGTTCGGCGGCGCTCAGCGGCCGCGCATAGCCGCCGAGCCAAGTGCAGCGCAGCACCCGGCCGCCGAGCCCGGCAAGCGCCTCTTTCAGCCGCGTATCGTCGCGCGGCAATCCAGCCGTCGAATTCGACGAGCAAGGTCGCGGCGCCGTCTTCGGGATCGGCCACGGCGATGACGCTGACCGGCAGTCCGGCGCCGCTGAGCGCGCCCAGCAACCGCGCGCGGCTGACATCGTCGCCGGTCTCGATCACATAGACGCTGCGATCGGCGCCGGATTCCTCGGGCTCGATCGCGCCAATCACGAACGCATCGTTGTTGCCGCTGCGCGCATTGCCCGGCGCACCGAACGGCAACCGCGCGATGATGCGCAGCACCGGTGCCTCGCCCGCCGCCAGGAAACGCCACCATGGCTCGACGTCGCTCTGCCCCGGCACCGGCAATACGCCCAGCGTGGAGCGGCCGTCAGCCATCGCGCGCAGCACTTCACCGGTCGAGCGGAAAGCGCTCATCGCGGTCTGGCTGCCGTAATGATCGCGCGCGAGATCCCACAGCCCGACGCCTTTCTCGGGCGCGTAGACCGCGACATGCAGATCGGCCTGGATGGCGAGCGAGCCGGCAAGCAACTCGCGCCAAAGACGCACCAAGATCGGCTTGGGGAACGCGCCGCGATGCCGCGCCAGCAGGCGGCGCAGAATCTGTGCCTCGCGTCCCGGCCGTAGCGGCGCCGTCGCATCGTGCCGCTTCACCTGACGGACGCCCTCGACCACGGCCGCGCGCTGCATCAAGGCATCGTGCAGCGCGTCGTCGAGTTCATCGATGCGGCGGCGCAGATCGGCAAGCGTGGGCGAAGCGGTCGACATCTTGTGAAATACCGGAAAATCGCGGGCTAGTCTGATACTTCGCCCCTGCCCTTAAAGCAAAGAAATCGTTGACAGGCTAGGCCCCTGATCCCTAGCTATGCCGCGCTTTCTGGCTGGTTTCCACCGCTTTGAGCCAAATGACCACGATCGTGACATCATCCGCTTCCGTCGCGGGGCTTGCGGCCCCCGAATACGATCGGCCAGGCTTTCGCCTGACCATCACGGAGCCGCTCGCGCTCGATTCCGGCCAGACTCTCGCCTCCTATGACATCGCATACCAGACCTACGGTAAGCTCAATGCCGACCGCTCGAACGCGATCCTGATCTGCCATGCGCTGACCGGCGACCAATATGTCGCCGAGCCGCATCCGGTGACCGGCAAGCCCGGCTGGTGGGACATTCTCGTCGGCCCCGGCAAGGTGCTCGACACCGAGCGCTATTTCCTCATCTGCACCAATGTCATCGGCGGCTGCATGGGCTCGACCGGCCCGGCCGAGCTCAATCCCGCCACCGGCTGCCCGTGGAATCTCAGCTTTCCGGTCATCACCATCGGCGACATGGTGCGCGCGCAGAAGCAGCTCATCGACCCTCTCGGCATCGAGCAGCTCTTTGCCGTGATCGGCGGCTCGATGGGCGGCATGCAGGTGCTGCAATGGGCAGCCTCCTATCCCGATCGCGTTTTCGCCGCCGTGCCGATCGCGACCGCGGCGCGGCATTCGGCGCAGAACATCGCGTTCCACGAAGTCGGCCGCCAGGCGATCATGGCCGATCGCGAATTGGCGCGACGGCGATTATCTCAGCCGCGGCGTGCGGCCGGAGCGCGGCCTCGCGGTCGCGCGCATGGCGGCGCATATCACCTATCTGTCGGAGCAGGCGCTGCACCGCAAATTCGGCCGCAATCTGCAGAACCGCGAGGCGCTGACCTTCGGCTTCGACGCGGATTTCCAGGTCGAGAGCTACCTGCGCCATCAGGGCATGACCTTCGTCGATCGGTTCGACGCGAATTCCTATCTCTACATCACGCGCGCCTGCGATTATTTCGACCTCGCGGCCGAGCATGGCGGCGTGCTGGCGAACGCCTTCAAGAATTCCAAGACGCGGTTCTGCTCGATCTCTTTCACCAGCGACTGGCTCTATCCGACCGCGGAAAATCGCGAGATCGTCCACGCGCTCAACGCCGCCGCCGCGAATGTCAGCTTCGTCGAGGTCGAGACCGATAAGGGCCACGACGCCTTTCTGCTGGACGAGCCGGAATTCCACGCGACGCTGAGAGGCTTCCTCGACGGTTGCGCCGAGCATCGCGGCCTGCTGCGGCGATGAATTGACGGCCATGAGTCCCGACGCTTCGACTCTGGCCTCCGGCCATCCGACGACCGCCGCGCCGCTGCGCGAAGATCTGCGCATCATCGCCGACATGATCCAGCCGGGCTCGCGCGTGCTCGATGTCGGCTGCGGCAATGGCGAGTTGCTGTCTTATCTCACGCGCACGAAATCGGTCGACGGCCGCGGCATGGAGCTGAGCCAGGGCGGCGTGAATTCCTGCGTGCGCAACGGCCTGTCGGTGATCCAGGGCGATGCCGACAACGATCTGCACGATTACCCGTCGCATGCTTTCGACTACATCGTGCTCAGCCAGACCCTGCAGGCGACGCGCAACCCGCGCGAGGTGCTGCATCATCTCGTGCGCATCGGCCGGCATGCGATCGTGTCGATCCCGAATTTCGGCCATTGGCGCATGCGCATGCGGTTGATGGTCGAGGGGCGCATGCCGCGGACGCCGTCGCTGCCCTATCGCTGGTACGACACGCCGAACATCCATCTCTGCACGATCCTCGATTTCATCGATCTGTGCGAGGAAGAGAGCATCGCCGTCGAGCGCAGCGTGACGCTCGACGATCTCGGCCGGCCGTACCGCCTCAATCCGCGCGGCAAGCTCGCCAATCTGCTGGCGGCGCAGGGCCTCTTTCTGTTGCGAGGGCGGAACTAACCCGCTCAAGCCGCCGCGGCCGCGCCTTTCGGCGTGTGCTTGGCGAGGAAGTCGAGCACGCGATCGTGCGCCGCATCGCGATGCGCCGGCGCCTTCCATTGGCGCAGCATCTCGGCATGCGGCAACAGCTCGGCCAGCGCGAGGCCCGGCATACGCCGGATGCGGCTTGTCGTCGCCCGGCATGACGAGGCTCGGCGTTTGGATCTTCGGCACCGCATCGCGCTGCATGCAGTAGACGAATTCGTGATCCCACATGTTGCGACCCAAGGCCGCGAGCGCCGCATCGCCGAGCTCGGGCCGCGCCGCTTTCAGCTCTTTCGCCCAATCGGCGAAGGCTTCCTGGAAATAGGTCGGGAATTCGGGATTGAGGCCGATCGGGTTCTGCAGCACCTGGGCGCTGACCCGCGACGGCGCGGTCTGGCTGAGCATCAGGCAGAAGCTCGAGCCGATGCAGCCGCCGAGCGTATGGCAGCGCGCGATGCCGAGATGATCGAGCAGCGCGACCTGATCCGCGGCATAGGTGTGCCAGCCATGATCGGCGGCGATGGCGCCTTTCGACTTGCCGGCGTTGCGCTGATCCATCGCGATGACGCGATAATCCTTGGCCAGCACCTCGGTCCAATCGTTCCAGGCGCGCGGCGGGCCCCCGCCGGCGAGTGCCACATCGCCATCTGCGAGCGCATGCCGCCCGGCGCCAGAAGCAGCACGGGATAACCGCTGCCATATTCCTCGTAATAGATCTCGGCATCGGCGCGTTTCAAAACCGGCATGCGGCCCTCCCTATTGCGGTCCAACTATAGTAATTCTGTCACCCAGACGATCCTAGTATCGCGCGCAGGGTTGGGAGAGACGATGGACGAGGCGCATAGCGGCCGGGCGGCATCGGCCGTGGGCCACGCCGGGAGCGACCCGGCGGCGGGTGTCGTCGCCTGCGCGCTCTATCGCGACGGCGCGCGCTGCAACATGTCGATCGAAGAGGCCAGTGCCGCCGCCAAGGCCGGCCAAGGCATCGCCTGGATCGGGCTTTACGAGCCGGATGAGGAGATGCTGTGCCGCATCCAGGCGCAATTCGACCTGCATGAGCTGCTGATCGAGGACGTGCATCAGGCGCATCAGCGCCCGAAGCTCGATTCTTATGGCGATGTCGTCTTCCTCGCGGTCCGCACCGCCCAGCTCGCCGGCGGCGAGCGCATCGATTTCGGCGAGACGCATCTCATCGTCGGCAAGGGCTTCGTCATCTCGATCCGCCACGGCGCGTCCGCTTCTTATACGCCGGTGCGCGCGCGCTGCGAGCGCTCGCCTGAGCTGATGCGCATCGGCGAGAGCTTCGTCATCTACGCCATCCTCGACTTCATCACCGACAATTATTTCCCGGTGCTCGACTCGATCGAGGACGAGCTCGAGGAGATCGAGAACGAGATTTTCGCCGCCACGCCGGCCAATGAGAAGATCGAGCGCATCTATCGCCTGCGCGTCGAGCTGCAAGGCATGCGCCGCGTCGTCTCGCCGATGCTGGAGATTTGCAATCGGCTCGCGCGGCACGATTTCTCGGCGACCGCAGCGGCGATCGTGCCCTATCTCCACGACCTCCACGACCACGCGCAGCTCCTCAACGACGCGATCAGCGACCTGCGCGAGCGGCTGGCCTCGGCCTTCGAAGCCAGCCTGCTGCTCGCCTCGGCGCGGCAGAACGACATCGTCAAAAAGCTGGCGAGCTGGGCCGCCATCCTCGCTGTGCCCACGGCCATCGCCGGTATTTACGGCATGAATTTCAAATTCATGCCCGAGCTCGAATGGGATTTCGGCTATCCCACGGTGATGCTGTTCATCGTCGGGCTCTGCTCTTTCCTCTATTACCGCTTCAAGCGTTCCGCCTGGCTTTGAGCTAAGATGGACGCCGTCAGGAAGTTCAGCAGGAGCCGCTTGTCATGCGGAGCGAAGATCATTTGCGCCTTATTCATGTCGGGCCCGGTACACCGGCGGGCGAGCTTTTCCGCCGCTATTGGCAGCCCGCGGCGCTGTCCTCGGAGACTGCCGGAGCGCGATGGCGCGCCGGTGCGCGTGCGCCTACTCGGCGAGGATCTGATCGCTTTCGGGACACGCAAGGGCGTGTCGGCCTGGTCGATGCGTACTGCCCGCATCGCCGCGCGCCGCTGTTCTTCGGCCGCAACGAGGAGTGCGGGCTGCGCTGCGTCTATCACGGCTGGAAATTCGATGTCGACGGCACCTGCGTCGATCTGCCGAGCGAGCCGGCCGACAGCCCGATGAAGACACGGCATCACGGCATCAAATCCTATCCGACGGTCGAGCGCGGCGGCATGGTCTGGGCCTATCTCGGCCCCAAGGACAAGATGCCGCCCGCGCCCGATTACGAATGGACGCGCGTCCCCGAGACGCATCGCCATGTCTCGAAATCCTATCAGGCGTGCAATTACCTGCAGGGGCTCGAAGGCGGGCTCGACACCGCGCATGTCAGCTTCCTGCACAACAACAAGATCGGCGATCGCCGCAATCTCTATTCGCGCGACGGCGCGCCGAAGATCGACGTGCATGAGACCGATTACGGCTATTACTACGTCTCGACGCGCAAGGTCGAAGCCGAGCGCCAGTGGGTGCGCGTCTATCAATACGCTATGCCGTTCCAGCAGATGCGGCCGAGCATGGTCAATAACGGCCTGTCGTCCAACCGCGCCGTGCCGCGCGCCGACGGTCATATCTGGGTGCCGATCGATGACGAGCAGACCAATGTCTACAATTGGTGCTATGGCGCCGATGAAAGCTGCGCGCTCGATCACGATTATGCCGAGCAGCTCGAGGTGATGTATGGCCGCGGCAAGAACGATTACATCCCCGGCACGTTCAAGCTGAAGGCCAATCTGTCGAACGATTATTTCATCGACCGCGCCGAGCAGAAGAACACCAGCTTCACCGGCATCAAGGGCATCAACACCCAGGATGTCGCGCTGCAGGAAGGCATGGGCGCGATCACCGACCGCACGCAAGAGCATCTCGGCACCTCGGACCGCGCCATCGCGGTGTTGCGGCGCCTGCTGCTCGAAGCCGTGAGCGCGGTCGAGCGCGGCGAGAGCCCCCGCGGCCAGGACGCCGCCACCTATCGCACCATCCGCCCGCATGACGGCCTGGTCCCCGCGGGTGGCGATTGGCGCGAGGTGTTCGTCGAGGATCTGAAGGCGAAGTGGTGAGCTAAACATCCGCCTTCCCCGCGAAAGCGGGGATCCAGGGTAAGAGACGCGATGTTGTCCTGGATCCCCGCTTTCGCGGGGAAGGCAAATTATTTTTCTAGCGAATCATTTTCCGACTGAGTTTACCGTCCCACCGGGCTCGGCGTGCCGGGCATCGGCAGCAGCACGCGGCGGGTGCGCGGTTTCCGCACGGCGACCGGGCGCATGTAGATCTCTTTCACCGCCTCGACCATCACGACCCCGCCGAAGGTGTTGAACCAGCGCTCGCCAATCCCTTCCCACGCGACCGCCGACCGCAGCATCATGCGCGAGCGCGTCGGCGGCACGTAGAGCGCACCGCCATTGCGCTCGGGCGTGAAGCTTTCCTCGCGCAAGAGCCGCGAGAGCTGGCTGGTCGTGTAGGGATGGCCCTGGCCGAAGGGCGTGTTGTCGATCCGCGCCCAGATGCCGCGACGGTTGGGCAGCACCGCCAGCAAGCGCCCGCCGCCGGCGAGCACGCGCCAGGCTTCTTTCAGCATCGGCCGGATCTGCTCGCTGAATTCGATGCCGTGGATCAGCAGCACGCGATCGACCGAGAAATCGGCCAGCGGCAACTCGCCCTCATCGGTCAGCACGACACGGTTCGGCCCCTCGGGCGGCCAATGCAGCACGCCCTGCGCCGCCGGCATCAGGGCAAGGACGCGCTCCGCCTCGCCGAGAAAGGGCCGCAGATAAGGGGTCGCATAGCCGAGGCCGAGCAAGCGCATCCCGGTAATGTCCGGCCAAAGCTGGCGGATGCGCCGCGCCACCATGCGCCGCGCCACCTGGCCGAGGCGGGTGCCATAAAATTCGCGCAATTCGACGACGTCGGCGAACATCAGGCGGCTAGTGTAGCATGGGAGAGGCCCGCGAATTAGATTGTACTTAAGCTCGCTCAAGGGAAGAGGAAGGCCGCCATGTCCGAACTCATCATCCGCCAGATTCCCGTGCTCAAGGACAATTACGTCTATCTGATCCACGAGCCGCAATCGCGCGCGACCGGCGTGGTCGATCCCAGCGTTGCGCCGCCGATCCTGGAGGCGGCCCAGCGCGAAGGCTGGCGCATCACCCATATCCTCAACACCCATCACCACAACGACCACACCGGCGGCAACAACGAGATCAAGGCGGCGACCGGCTGCATTATCGTCGGCCCGCGCGCCGATCGCGACCGCATTCCCGGGATCGATGTCGAGGTCGGCGACGGCGACACCTATGAATTCGGCGCCGAGAAAGCGCGCGTCTTCGACGTGCCCGGCCATACCCGCGGCCACATCGCCTATCACTTCGCCAATTCGCGCGCGCTGTTCTGCGGCGACACGCTCTTCATCATGGGCTGCGGCCGCGTTTTCGAAGGCACGCATGCGCAGATGTGGAATTCGCTCTCGAAGCTGAAAGCCCTGCCGCCCGAGACACGCGTCTACTGCGCGCATGAATACACGCAGGCAAATGCGCGTTTCGCGCTGACGGTCGAGCCGGAGAATCGCGATCTCGTCGAGCGCGCCGCCATGATCGATGCGATGCGCGCCAAGGGCCAGTCGACCGTACCCGGCACGCTCGCCGAAGAGTTCAAGACCAACCCCTTCCTGCGCGCCGATCTGCCGGCGCTGCAGCAAGCGGCGGGATCGCCCGGCGATGCGGTCGCGACCTTCGCCTCGATCCGCACGCGCAAAGACAAGTTCTGAGGATTGTGCCGATATGAAACTGCGTCACTCGCCGACCTCGCCTTTCGTCCGCAAGGTGATGGTCGCTGCCTATGAACTGGGGCTCGAGGACAAGATCGAGCGCATCCCGACGCGCGTCGCGCCGACCCAGCCCAATGACGAGGTCGTGCGCGACAATCCGCTGGTGAAGATCCCGGCGCTGACCACCGATGACGGGCTCGTCATCTATAACTCGCCGGTGATCTGCGAATATCTCGATACGCTCGCCGGCGGCGGCAAGCTTTTCCCGCGCGAGGGCAAAGCGCGCTGGCTGGCGCTGCGCCAGCAGGCGCTGGGCGACGGCATTCTCGATGCCGGCATCCTCGCGCGTTACGAGCAGCTTCGGCCGCGCGAGCATCAATGGCAGGAATGGATCGACGCGCAGATGCGCAAAGTGCGCGGCGCGCTTTCGGCGCTGGAGATGGAATGCGAAAGCGGCGAGCTTGCCGCGCCGGCAGACAACGCGCCGGCGCTGGTCGGCCATATCGCGATCGGCTGCGCGTTGGGCTGGCTCGATTTCCGCTATCCGAACGAGGTCTGGCGCGAGCGCCATCGCCGCCTCGCCACCTGGTATGACGGAATCGCCAAGCGGCGCTCGATGCAGGAGACCGCGCCGAAAGACGCATGATCGCGATGCGGGCGGTCGTCGTCACAGCGTTGATTGTCGGCATTCTTGGCTTTACTTCGCAGGCGCCGGCGGCTGAAGCGCCGGTGCAACTGAAGCCGTCGCCCGATATCGCCCCGAAAATCGCCGCCTTCCCGCGCCTCGTCGCCGCGCCCGATAACAAGGCGTCACAGCGCATCAATCAGGCGCTCGACAAACGCGACGCGAGCGCGCGCCAGATGCAGAAAGATTGCCTCGCCAATGTCGATAAGCCGAGCGACGCGGATTACGAGCGCAGCATCTGGGTGACGATGCGCGGGCCGCACTATCTCGGCTTTCTCGCCTCGGACAACGCGGATTGTGGCGGCGCGCATCCCGACACCGGCCAGATGGCACTGGTCTACGATCTCGCCAGCGGCGCGCCGGTGAATTGGCAACGGCTGCTGCCCAAAGCAATGGTACAAGGCACCAGCACCGACACGGTCGTCGATGGCACGGTGGTCGGGTTCGTCGCGTCGAAAACGCTGCAAAGCCTCTGGCTCAAGGCCGAGGCGGCGGCCAATCCGATCGATCCGGATTGCGAGGACGCGGTGAACGATCCGAAGCTGACGCTCAGCCTCTATCCGGATGCGAAAGCCGGCGGGCTTGCGGTCCAGCCCGGCGATTTCGCCCATGTGATCGCGGCTTGTGCCGACACGAACGTGATCCCGACCGCGACCTTGCGCCCGCTCGGCGTTGATGCCGGATTGCTCGATGCGATCGACGCTGCGCATGCCGGCGGTTTCTTCGACAAGGACTTGCCTTAGGGAAGCAGTTCTTCAGTCAGCGCCCGGTTCCCTTCAGGCTCTGCCATACCGGCGTTCGGCATAGCAGAGAGCGCAGCTTCGGCCCGGGTGCCGGCGGATCGTCGAGCCAGCGCATGACGGTGTCATAGCGCTCAGGATCGAGCACGAAGAGAAGCCGATCGTTCATACCGAAGCGGATGGTGCGCTCGGTACGCCCAACGGAAAGATGTTTCTTCGGCATCATTCAATATCCGGCTGTGTAATGGCAGAGTTAGGCGCCAAACCCAAAGCGTCATTGCGAGAAGCGCAGCGACGAAGCAATCGCAGCCTTCAAGAAAAAAACTGGATTGCTTCGCTACGCTCGCAATAACGAACAGAGGGCCTGTCCCGCTCAATACATGTGCTGGCCGCCGTTGATCGACAGCGTCGAGCCGGTGATGAAGCCGCCTTCGTCGGAGACGAGGAACAGCACGCCGCGCGCGATCTCGCTCGGCCTGGCCGAGCCGGCCGACCGGAATGCGGGCGACGATCTTCTCCAGCACGTTGGGCGGCACGGCGCGCACCATGTCGGTGTCGATATAGCCGGGCGCGATCGCGTTGACGGTGATGCCCTTGGCGGCACCTTCCTGCGCCAGCGCCTTGGTGAAGCCGTGGATGCCGGACTTGGCGGCGGCGTAGTTCACCTGGCCGTATTGCCCGGCCTGGCCGTTGATCGAGCCGATATTGACGATGCGGCCGAAATTGCGCTCGCGCATGCCGTCGATGACGACGCCGGCACATGTTGAAGCAGGAGCGTGAGATTGGTCGCGATCACCTCGTCCCATTGCTCGGGCTTCATGCTGCAGCATCGTGCCGTCGCGCGTGATGCCGGCATTGTTGACCAGCACGTCGATCGGTCCGAGATCGGCCTCGATCGCTTTCACGCCATCGGCGCAGGCGTCGAAATTCGACGACATCGAACTTGATAGGCGCGGATGCCGGTTTCGGTGGTGAATTGCTGCGCGGCTTCGTCGTTGCCGGCATAATTGGCGGCGACCTTGTAGCCGGCGTCCTTGCAGCGCGATCGGCGATCGCGCGGCCGATGCCGCGCGTTCCGCCGGTGACGACTGCAACCCGTGCCATAGCGCCTCCCTTCGCTATGCTTCGGCGCTGGCCGACCGTGCAAGCTCAGACCTCGTTTGTGCATCGCGCGTCACGCGCTCGACACACAGGGCAATGCCCATGCCGCCGCCGATGCACAGCGTGGCGAGGCCCTTCTTCGCGTCGCGCTTCTGCATCTCGTGCAGCAGGGTCACCAGCACGCGCGCGCCCGACGCGCCGATCGGATGGCCGAGCGCGATCGCGCCGCCATTCACGTTGACCTTCGCCGGATCGAAGCCGAGGTCCTTGGCGACGGCGCAAGCCTGCGCCGCGAAGGCCTCGTTGGCCTCGATCAGATCGAGATCGTCGACCTTCCAGCCGGCGCGCTTCAACGCCAGCCGCGTCGCCGGGATCGGGCCCGAGCCCATGATCGCCGGATCGACGCCCGCGGTCGCCCAGGAGACGATGCGCGCCAACGGCTTCACGCCGCGCTTGTTGCGCCTCGGCGTCGCTCATCAGCACCACCGCGGCCGCGCCGTCATTGATGCCCGAGGCATTGCCCGCGGTCACCGTGCCGTTCTTGTCGAAAGCCGGGCGCAGCTTCGCCAGCGTCTCGATCGTGGTGCCGTGCTTGGGATATTCGTCGGTGTCGACGACGACGTCGCCTTTGCGCGTCGCGATCTGTCACCGGCAACGATCTCGTCCTTGAACTGGCCGGCCTTCTGCGCGGCTTCGGCTGCGCGCTGCGACTGCGCCGGCGAACTCGTCCTGCTGCTCGCGCGTGATCTGCCATTTCTGCGCGACGTTCTCGGCGGTGTTGCCCATGTGATAGCCGTTGAAGGCATCCCACAGCCCGTCGCGGATCATCGTGTCGACCATCTGCGCATCGCCCATCTTGGTGCCGTTGCGCAGATGCGATCGCATGCGGCGCCTGGCTCATGCTTTCCTGGCCGCCGGCGACGACGATCTCGCTGTCGCCGATGCTGATCGCCTGATAGCCGAGCGCGACCGCGCGCAGGCCCGAGCCGCAGAGCTGATTGATGCCGTAGGCGGTCACTTCGTAGGGGATGCCGGCCGCCGACCGCGGCCTGGCGCGCCGGGTTCTGGCCCTCGGCCGCCGTCAGGATCTGGCCGAGCATGACTTCGGACACATCGCCCGGCGCGACATCGCGCGCGCTTCATCGCCTCGATGATCGCGACCTGGCCGAGCTTATGCGCCGGCAGCGAAGCGAGCGCTCCGTTGAAGGCGCCGATCGGCGTCCGCGCGGCGCCGGCGATGACGATGTCGCTCATGGAAAAGACCTCCTGAGACTGGGTTTTCGTGATTGAGCATTAGATAGCGCCCGGGCCCCTCTTTGAAAACCAGGCGCCACTTTTGGAGATCTAGCCAGCCTCGCGCGCCAGCCATGCGCCGAGCGGCTCCCAGACGGTGCTCGGCGCATCGCGCGCGACGATCATGCCGATATGGCCGAGCCTCGGCGTCCAGGTCTCGGCCAACGGCAATTCCTCGGCCAAAGCCGCCGCCGTCGCGGGCGGAACGATGCGATCCTGCGCCGGAACGACGATCAAGGTGGGAATTTCGATCGCGCGCGGCCGGACTGGCCTGGCCCTCGACGCGCCATTGCCCACGGCCCGGCCGATCCTCGCCATACCAGCCGCCCAGACATTCGCGCGCCACCGGGATCGCCAGCGGCACGCCGTCATTGAGCCAATCCTCGAGCGCGACGAAGCCCAGCGCCGCGGCGCTGTCCTGCGCCATCTCGGCGAAGCGCGAGAATTTGCGCAGCACCAGCAGCGGATCCAGGGCGGCAAACAGCGCTTGCAGCACGTCGACCGGCACTTCGCCGAGCGCGGCATAGCTTTCGCGATCGGCTCGGCGAGCACGCCCAGCAGCCGCGCCTGCTCCGCGCGCTCGGCATGGAAACGCCACGGCGTCGCCAGCAGCGCCAGCGCCGTCACAAGCTCGGGCCGGCGCGTGGCGAGCGCCAGCGCCAACAGCCCGCCCATGCAATAGCCAAGCACCACCGGCGCGGCGCCCGCGGCTTGGCGCGCGATCTCGGCCGCCGGCTCCAGCCGCCGCGTGATGTAGTCGCCGACGTCGAAGCCGCGCTCTTCCTCGCCCGGCGCGCCCCAATCGAGGAGCAGCGGCCGTAGGCCCTGAGCGGCGAGATAGCGCAGCAGGCTCTGCCCCGGCGCGAGATCGAGGATATAGGCGCGATTGATCAGCGACGGCACGACCAGCACCGGCGGCCCGCCGCGCGGCCGATAATCGAGCAGCCGCGTCGTGCCCTCCTGCCAGAGCAGCGGCGGCTCTGCCAGATCGCGGCGATAGGGGTGCCGGCGATAGCGCTCGACGCCGTCGAGGAAGAGCGCGGCGCGGCGCGTCAGCTCCTCGTCGAGCGCGGCGGCGAAGGAATCACTTTTTGGCGCGGCGGCGTAGCGCGAGGCTGAGGCTTCCGCCTTGGAGGGCGAATTCCGGCCTCCAGGGCAGCAAGCCGCTTTTCAAGAGCGGCAAGGCGGCGCGTGAGCTCATCCACGCGCCGGTCGCGTTCGCCAGGTGCAGCGCCAGCGGCCTGGACCCAGCCTTGGAGAAGCCGGGCGAGAGGAGCCGGGCGCGGAGAAGATGCTGGCATCGTCATCCTGGGCGGCGCTGTTGCGGCGGCCAGCCGGCAGGCACCAGCGCCTGCAGCAGCCTTGCGGTGCTTTCGGCAAGCGCGGGGTCGGCGGCCATGGCGGTGAGCTGGTCCTGCCACAGATCGACATAACGCCGGGCGAGCGCGGCAAGATCGGGCGATTCCGCCATGATGGCGAGTATAACGGCACCCCCGATCACGGCGCTAGAGCACAAGGCCTGCAACAGGCTATGCTGGGGTTCGATCACGCGTCAGGGAAAGTTGCCACAATGTCTGACACGAGTGGCGCCGAAACGCCGCCGATCGTCATCAAGAAATACGCCAACCGCCGGCTCTATAACACCGCGACGTCGAGCTATGTCACGCTCGACGATCTCTGCCCGGATGGTCAAAGCGCATAACGATTTCGTCGTCTACGACGCCAAGACGGGCGAGGACATCACGCGCGCCGTCCTCACCCAGATCATCGTCGAGGAAGAAGGCAAAGGCGGACAGAACCTTTTGCCGATCAGCTTCCTGCGCCAGCTCATCGGGCTCTACGGCGACAGCATGCAATGGCTGGTGCCGCGCTATCTCGAGCATGCGATGTCGTCCTTCGGGCGCAACCAGGAGCAGATGCGCAAGAGCCTGCAGGATGCGTTCGGCGGGCTCTTCCCCTTCGGCTCGATCGAGCAGATGGGCAAGCAGAACCTCGCGCTCTTCGAGCAGACGATGAAGATGTTCTCGCCCTTCGGCCAGACCAACGCGGCGGACAAGCCGCCAACGAACGACAAGCCGAAAGAAGCCCCACCCTCGGAAGCGGCGCTGTCCGAGCTGCAAAAGCAGATCAACGAGCTGCAGCAGCAGATGCAGGCTTACGGCAAAAAGGAAAAAGGCGAAGACTGAGCGCTTCAGCGCTCGGCACGCTGTTAGATCGACAGATCTAGCGTCACGTAGCGACGACGGCGACGATCG
The DNA here is from genome assembly GCA_963731145.1 of uncultured Alphaproteobacteria bacterium. GTDB lineage: Bacteria > Pseudomonadota > Alphaproteobacteria > ATCC43930 > CGMCC-115725 > CAIKMD01. The sequence goes on from CAVSUX010000005.1 coordinate 86,686, forward strand.
CGCGCTGCCGATCGCCATGAGCGTTGGCCCGGCGCGTTAGAGCCGGCGGATCAGCCTTTGCTGCCGGCGACCAGCGGCGGCCGCACCAAAGCCGGCGGCTGGAGCCACGGCTTATCGAGCGTCGGCTTGCCGAAATAATAGCCCTGCAGGAAAGCGACGCCTTCGCGCTGCAGGATCGCCGCTTCCTCGGCGGTCTCGACCATCTCGGCAACCGTTTGCAGGCCGAGCGTATTCGCGAGGCCGACAAGGTGCCGCAGGAAGACCTGATTGTCTTCGCTCTGCGTCAGGTTGCGCACGAAAGAGCCGTCGATCTTCACCGTGTCGACGGCAAGCGCCTGGAGATGGCGCAGCGAGGTGAAGCCGGCGCCGAAATCGTCGAGCGCGACGCGGCAACCGAGATCGCGCAGCGCGGCGACGAAGCGCGCGGATTCCTCGAGATCGTGCAGCGCCGCGGTCTCGGTGATCTCGACCAGCACGCGGCTCGGCGATCTCGGGCTTGTCTTTCAGCATCGCCGTGACGGCGCGCAGCCACGCGCGATCGGTCGCGGTGAGGCCGGAGATATTGATGCCGAGGCAGAAGCCCGGATGCTTCTCGATCTGCTCGACCGCGGTCTCGAGCACATAGCGATCGATGACGCGAATGAAGCCCATCTGCTCGATCGCCGCGACGAAGGCGCCGGCGGCGACGATGCGGCCGTCTTCGCCGATCATGCGCAGGAGGCATTCGTAATAATCGACTTCGCCGGTCACGCTCGAGACCACCGGCTGATAGGCCAGCGGCAGGCGATTTTCCTTGAGCGCGCGCTGCACCTGCTCGCCCAGCGCCATGCCGACGCGATGGCGGCGGCGCTGCTCTTCGGAGAGGCGATAGGGCACGAAGCAATCGCGGCCGGCGCGCTTGGCTTCCGACAGCGCGGATCTCGGCGCGGGTCATGACCTCGTAGGAGGTCTTGGCCTGGTCGGGGAAGATGGCGCTGCCGATCGAGACCGTGGCGTAGATCGGGCCAGCGGCGGTTTCGATCGGGCTGCGGCTCACGGTCGCGAGGATCTTCTCGGCCGCGGCGCTGACATGGGATTCGCCGCAATGCGCGAGGATGACGCCGAAACGGTCGCCGCCGACGCGGCCGACGACGTCGCTGACGCGCAGGCAGCGGTCGAGACGGCGGCCGATCTCGATCAGAACCTGATCGGCGGCGTCATAACCGAACGCGTCGTTGATGGTCGCGAGCTTGTCGATGCCGATCGCGAGATAGGCGCCTGAAGCACCGGCGCGGAAGCTGGCCGCGAGCTGATGATCGAGCACTTCGCGCAGCCGCTTCTTGTTGAAGTGGCCGGTGAGATCGTCGTAATTCGCCAAGAGCTCGAGCCGCTGCTCTTGCGTCTTGCGGGTGGTGACGAGCCGCACGACGCCGCGCAGCCGCTTGGGCCGGCCGACGTGGTCGAGCTCGGCGGTGCCGCGATCGTGCAGCCAGCCGAAGCTGCCGCCCTGAAGCCGCACGCGATATTCGCAATCGAAAGGCAGGCCGCGCGCGTAATGCGCATGGAGCTGCTGCTGGCGCTGAAGCAGATCGTCGGGATTGATGCGCTCGGCGAAAGCCTGGCCGCTCGCGAGTTTCATGCCCTCATCGAAGCCGAGCATCTGCAGCGAGCCGTGCCAGATAATGACATCGCTGTCGATGTCCCAGACATAGGCGACGTCGCCCGCGGAAGCGAGCGCGGCGAGAACATCTCTCAATTCCGTATTCACTTCGACGCTGAGGGCGTTCGCCGTGCTGGAAGATGTCTTCGTCAATTGAGCCATGCCAAAAGGGTGCCACGCACGAAAGCGACGCGTGGGGCACAGTAACGGCCCAGGACTTGACGAATGATTAAACCGGGTTTCCCTTAACCCTTAACGCGGGTAGGGCAAAAACGCCCTCACGAACCAGGCGTATGTGCTTGTAAAAACGGCAAAACCGCCTGATTGAACTCGCGCGCAACCACTTGGGGGAAATCGTGGCCGCCTTGTGGAAAGAATTTGGCTTCCGCACCCGGGATGCGCCGGGCCAGCTCTTCCGAGAAATAGGCCGGGGTGACGATGTCGTCCTGCGCCGCGAGGACCAGGGTCGGGACCTTGATCTTGCCGAGATCGGCGGTGCGATCGAACGCCATGATCGCGTCGATCCGGCTGGCGATCGTATCCGGCGACGGGAAATGCGCGAGGTGCTGAGCCTCGATCTGGCGCAGCTTCTCGTTATTGGCGGCGATATAGGCGGAGGGATACAGGAACAGCGTATTCGCCTGGATATAAGAAGACGGGCCGAGCCGCGACAGCAGTTCCTTGCGCAGCGCGAAGAAGCGGCGCAGGTAAGCGTCGGGTTTGGTCCAGCCCGCGACGAGGACGACGCTCGCGACGCGCTGCGGATGATCGATGGCGATCACCTGGGCCGCGGCCGCGCCGGCCGAGTGGCCGACGATATGCGCTTTGGTAACACCAAGCGCGTCGAGCAACGCAACCGCATCGGCGGCCAGGCGCTCGATCACGTTGTTCACGCATTTGAGATCGCTCTGCCCGACGCCGCGATGATCGTAGGTGATGACGCTGTAAGGCCGCGAGAAGCTCGGCACCTGGTCGCGCCAAAAGCTCGCATAACCGGCGAGGCCCGTGATGAAGAGCACGGGAAAGCCATCGCCTTCGCGCTCGTAATATAGTTCGCAATCGCCGATCGATATCCGCGGCATGATGATTTCGCGGTGCCCGCTGCAACAAATCTGCCGCTCGTTAACACCCCTTCTCTGCCGCTGTCAATGAAACGACACGTCCAAGACGACGCTCAGCTATGCGTTTTCCGCTGCCCGTTTCTGTTACCGGCGGAAATCAAGCGCGGTCGAGCGCAGACCAGAACCCGGCCGCCAGAGAAACCGCCGCACCCGCGATCAGCCGCGCCGGCTCCGCGCCTGCGCCCAAAATAAGCCATAGAGCAAACGTACACACGATGATCGCCACGACGCCAAAACGCGCGCGGGAATCCAAACTTCCGTTCATTTGCTCACGCTATCGCCAGACGCATAACAGGGTCAATGGCGGTACCCTTGCCAAAGAGACAGGATTTGTTATGAGTTCACTATCGGGCAAACATAGCGAACATCGCATGTCAAAAAAAACCGAAGCTGCGCGCGTCGTCGCGAAGTTGCTTGCTAAGCGTCATACATCGATCAACGAAATTCCCGACATCATCGAGAATGTCGAGCGCGCGTTGAAGTCGCTCGACAGCAACGCTGGCGGATCGATCAAGAAACAGCCGGAAGCCGTCGCCGTGAAGAGCGCGCCGGCGCCGCGCGCGAAACGCGCCGTCAGCGCGCGTAAACCGGCTGAAGCGCATGATGTCGCGCCCGTTAGTGAGACGCCCACCATCGAGAATCCGAGCATCGAGAAACCGGTCATCGAGAAAGCCGCTGCCGAGACGCAAGAGATCAAGCCCGCACAGCCGACCTTGCTGCGCCGCGCCGAAGTCATCCACGTCGCACCGGTTGCACCGCCGGCGCCGCCGCCTACCCCGACCAACGGCATGGTGCGCGGTGTCGTGCAATGGTTCGACACGCGCTCGACGCGCGGCACGCTGCGCCTGCAAGGCCTCAGCAGCGATCGTGCCGATCGATGGCGACATTCTGACTGCGGCAGGCCTCACCCGCCTCTTCAAGGGGCAGGAGATCGAAGCGACGCTTGAAGGCAACGACGAGACGCCGAAGATCACCGGCCTGCGCCTGCTCAATTTGTCGCCCGCCTCGCCCGTCATGGGCGGCATGGTGCGCGACCGCCACGCCAAGCAAGTCGTCGTCGAGTTGAAACGCGAGGCTTTGAGCCGCGCCGCCGCGCGCGCCGAGGCCGAAGCGTTAATGCCGACGCGGCGCGCCCGGTAAAAGGATCGCGCCGATGCCCGAGACCGCGCTCATCGTCGGCACCGGCGCGGGTCTCAGCGCATCGCTCGCCCGGCTTTTCCATAAAGAAGGCATGCGCGTTGCTCTGGCGGCGCGGCGCACCGACAAGCTCGCCGCGCTGTGCACCGAGACGAATGCGCGCGCCTATGCGTGCGACGCGACCAAACCGGCCGAGGTCGAAAAGCTCTTTGCCTCCGTGGTCAGCGACATCGCGGCGCCCGATATCGTCGTCTACAACCCGAGCGGCCGCGCGCGCGGCCCAATCGCCGAGCTCAAGCCCGACGAAGTCCTGAACGCGATCATGGTTGGCTGCTATGGCGGCTTCCTCGTCGGCCAGCAGGCCGCGCGGCTGATGCTGAAAGCCGGTCACGGCACGATCCTCTTCACCGGCGCATCGGCGAGCGTCAAAGGCTTCGCGCTCTCGGCCGCTTTCGCGATGGGAAAATTCGGCCTGCGCGGCCTGACGCAAAGCATGGCGCGCGAGCTCGCACCACAGAACATTCACATTGCGCATTTCGTGATCGATGGCGGCATTCGCCAACCCGGCGACACACGCGGCCAGGATCGCGGCCCCGATGCGCTGCTCGATCCCGATGCGATCGCGGCGAATTATCTCGCCGTTCATCGCCAGCATCGCAGCGCCTGGACGGCCGAGATCGAGCTGCGGCCCTGGGTCGAGAAATACTGAGCATTCTTCGTGGCTGAGCCGGCGGTCACGCCCGATCTTCCGAACCAGGGCGGTGTCGACACCGCGCACTACCGAAGAAAGCAGTGCCTTCGCCAGCAAAGCGAGCCGGCCGTGGATCATGACCGCGGCGGTGATCTGCATTTTCATGACCGCGATCGAGGGCACGGTCGTCGCGACCGCCATGCCGACCATCGTCAGCCAGCTCGGCGATTTCCATCTCTTCTCTTGGGTGTTCAGTGCCTATTTCCTGACGCAGGCGGTCTCGATCCCCTTGAGCGGACGCTTTGCCGATCTCTTCGGCCGCAAGCCGTTGCTGTTCTTCGGGCTGACCTTGTTCCTGCTCGGCTCGTCGGCCTGCGGCCTCGCGCCGAACATGCTGACGCTTATCTGCTTCCGTGTCGTGCAAGGCATCGGTGCCGGCTGCACGATGCCGGTCACGCAAACGCTCATCTCCGACATCTATCCGCCGGCGGTGCGCGCGCGGATCCAAGGCTATCTCTCCAGCATCTGGGCGACGGCCGCGATTTGCGGCCCGCTGATGGGCGCGCTGATGGTGACGCATCTGAGCTGGCGCTGGATCTTCTGGATCAACGTGCCGCTTGGCATCGCCGCCTTCGTCCTGCTCGCTGCGTTCCTGCATGAGAAGCGCGTCCGCCGCAATCATCAGATCGACTATGTCGGCGCGGTGCTGATGGTCGCCGGCATCGGCTTGCTGATGTTCGCGCTCAATCAGGCGACGTCGTTCGGCCCGACCGCGTTCCTCAGCCTGCTGGCGGTCGCCGTTGCGCTCCTGGTGCTGCTCTATCGTTATGAGCAAGGCGTCGCCGAGCCGGTGATGCCGCTGCATGTGTGGCGCAACCCGGTCGTCCTCGCCGCGACCTTCGCCTGTTTCACCGTCGGCGCGATCACCATCGCCGCCTCGGCCTTCCTGCCCGCCTATGTGCAAGGCGTGATGGGCGAGACGCCGCTGATCGCCGGCTATGTCGTCTCGGTCACGTCGGTGACCTGGATGGTCGGATCGGCCGCGGGCAGCAAGATCATGCTGCGCAGCTCCTATCGCACGGCGACCGTGGTCGGTAGCGCGATCGTGATCGCCGGCGCGGTTTTCCTCATCACCCTGTCGCCGGGCGATGGCCCGCTTTGGGCCGGTGCCGGTACGGCGCTGACCGGCCTCGGCATGGGGCTGTTCCAGAACACTTTCTTCCTGGCCGCCCAGGCGGTCGTCGGCCGCGAGCAGCGCGGCACGGCGACCGCCTCGACGCTCTTTGCCCGCATCCTCGGCCAGTCGGTCGGCAGCGCGTTGTTCGGCGGCATCGTCAATCTCGGCCTCTCCGACCGGATCGGCGGCAACGCCGTCGACAAGATCATGGACCCGGCGCTACGCAATAATTTCCCGCCTGACATGATCGGACCGCTCATGGCGGCCATCGCAGCCGCGCTGCATAATGTCTATCTCGTGACCGGTGTTTTGGCGCTGGCCGGGTTGGCCGTGACATGGGCATTGCCCCGCGGCCTCAGCCCGACGAACGCCGCACGAGATAGATAGAGCGCGTTGCTCGGGGGAATCATGATCGCGGTGCGTGTGGCGTGAGCGTCGAGACGACGCGGCAGGATGACAAGCCCGCCGCCGCAACAAGTCATCCGCCAGGTGAAACACGGATCATCGCCGGGCCGGCCGGCCGGTTCTGGATCCTGACGGCGTCGGTCGTGCTGATCTTCATGACCGGCATGGAAGGCACCGTGGTCGCAACCGCGATGCCGACGATCATCAGCCAGCTCGGCGGGTTCGAGCTCTTCTCCTGGGTGTTCAGCGGCTATTTCCTGGCGCAAGGCGTGACCATCCCGATCTATGGCCGCCTCGCCGATCTTTATGGCCGCAAGCGCATCCTGTTCTTCGGCCTCATCGTCTTTGTCATCGGCACCACCGCCTGCGGTTTCGCCCCCAGCATGTTGTGGCTGGTGATCTTCCGCGTCGTGCAAGGCATTGGCGCCGGCGCGGTGCAGCCGATCAACCAGACGCTGATCGGCGATCTTTATCCGCCGGCGCAGCGCGCCAAGATGGCGGGGTTCTTCTCCGGCATCTGGGGCATCGCCGCCATCATCGGCCCGGTGCTCGGCGCGTTCGTGATCGCGGAGACGGCGTGGAATTGGGTGTTCTGGATCACGGTGCCGATCGCGATCCTCGGCTTCATGCTGCTCGCCTTCGCACTGCATGAGCGGATCGAGCGCCGCCCGCATCGCATCGACTATCTCGGCGCCTTCATGATGGCGCTCGGCATCGGCCTGATCCTCTATGCGCTGATCCAGGCCCACCAGATGAGCCTTTCGACCTTCCTGCTGCTCCTCATCGTCGCGGCGGCGATCATGGCTCTGCTGATCTGGCATGAGCAGCGCACGCCGGAGCCGATCCTGCCGCTGCAACTGTGGAGCAACCGCGTCATCCTCAGCGGTGTCGTCGGCTGCTTCGGTGTCGGCTGCGTCGTCATGTCGAGCACGACCTTCCTGCCGGCCTATATCCAAGGCGTGATGGGGCGCAGCCCGATCGTCGCGGGCTATGCGTTGGCGATCAGCTCGGTCACCTGGATCGCCGGCTCCTGGGCCGGCGGCCAGATCATGCTGCGCGCGTCCTATCGCGCGGCGACGAATGTCGGCGGCATCTTCCTGGTGATCGGAACCGCGATGCTGATCGCGCTCGATCCGAGCCGCGGACCGCTTTGGGCCGCGACCGGCACCGGCCTGGTCGGCATCGGCATGGGCCTCGACGCAGAACACCTACACCGTCGCGGCGCAAAGCGTCGTCGATTGGAGCCAGCGCGGCACCGCGACCGCGATCATCTCGCTGATGCGCATGCTGGGCCAGACCGTCGGCACCGCGATCTATGGCGCGGTGGTCAATCTGACGTTGGCCAACATGCTGGGCGACAACGCCGTCGACCGCATCCTCGACCCGAATCTGCGCGACAAGCTCTCGGCGAGCGAGGTCGCGCCGGTCATGGCGGGGATCGGCGATGCGGTTCAGAATGTCTATTGGGTCGCGGGCGCGCTGGTGATCATGATCATCATCGCCGGTGCGGCCTTGCCGAAAGGGTTGAGCCCGACAAACGCACCGTCGAGCCGGATAAAGCGCTGACTTTTGCGTCCGTCACCCCCGCGAAAGCGGGGGTCCACTGATGCAGCACGGCTGCTAGCCTGGATTCCCGCTTTCGCGGGAATGACGGTCATTCGTTTTAACGAGAACAATCTCGCTTCGGGGGAGGAAGAGCATGGCGACGGCAGAGAGCCTGGGGACGTACTCGGGCGCGGAGATTCTCGCGCGCATGGAGCGGCTGCCGATCTCGTGGTGGCATGTCAAAGCGCGCATCATCGTCGGCATCGGCACGTTCTTCGACGCCGTCGATCTGCTGGCGATCGCCTATGCGCTGCCGGCCTTGGCCGGCCCATGGCAGATCAATCCGCAGGAGATCGGGCTCGTGCTGTCGGCGGCTTTCTTCGGCCAGCTTATCGGCGCGATCATCGCCGGTTGGGCCGCGGAAATCGGGGCCGGCTCTTCATCACCACGATGGCCATCGGCTTGTTCAGCGTGATGAGCATCGCCTGTGCCTTCGCTTGGGGTCCGACCTCGCTGATCGTCTTCCGCTTCATCCAGGGCATCGGCCTCGGTGCCGAGGTACCGATCGCCAACACCTATGTCAACGAGATCGCCCGCGCCGAAGTGCGCGGCCGCTTCTATCTGCTGTTCCAGATGGTGTTCGGTATCGGTATCGTTTGCGCCGGCGTGTTCGGTTATCTGCTGGTGCCGACGCTCGGCTGGCAGACGATGTTCTATGTCGGCGGCCTGCCGGCGCTGCTGGTCTTCGTCATGCGCTTCATGCTGCCGGAATCGCCGCGCTGGCTGGTGCAGAAAGGCCGGCTCGCCGAAGCCGATCGCGTCGTCAGCGACATCGAGGAATCGATCCGCCGCTCGGGCAAGATTTTGCCGCCGCCGAATATCGCCGCGATGGCCAGCGCCGCACCGCAGCGCACGCGCTGGTTCGAGATTTTCGAAGGCATTTATCTGAAGCGGACGCTGAGCGATTGGGCGTTCTGGTTCTGCTGCTTCTCGACCACGTATGGCCTCCTCACCTGGCTGCCGACGCTTTACCGTACCGTCTTTCACCTCTCGGTCGCCGACGCGCTGAAATACGGCATGATCACCAGCCTGGCGGGTATCGTCAGCGCGGTATGCTGCGCCTACTTCATCGATCTCATCGGCCGGCGCATCTGGTTCACCACCGCGTTCTTCATCGGCGGCTTCACCTTGCTGGCGCTCTGGCAGCACGGCGCCGACAGCGCGGAGGCGATCCTCACCTTCGTCACCTTCGGCATGTTCTTCATGTCGTCGCTGTCGCTCGCGCTCAATCTCTATACCAGCGAGATCTATCCGACGCGCATCCGCGCTTTCGGCGGCGCGGTCGGCGGCGCCTGGCAGCGCGTCGCCGCGGCGCTCGGCCCCAACGTCATCGCCTGGATGCTGCCTTACGGCACCGGCTCGCTGTTTCTCTATTTCGGCGGCCTCGCGCTGATCGGCGGCGTGTTGTCGTATTTCTACGCCGTCGAGACCAAGGGCAAGACGCTGGAAGAGCTGTCGCCGTAAGGCAGGCTTTTTAAAACATCGTCATTGCGAGCGCAGCGAAGCAATCCAGTGTGTCCGCAGACTGGATTGCTTCGTCGCTGACAACTCCGTTCACGCGCTCTTCGCGCGTGAACCCGAAGGGGCCAATCGCGAAGAGCGATTGGCCGGGTACGTCCCTCGCAATGACGAGAAAATAAATCGAGTTAGGCCGCACTCCACGACGCCCAGCCGCAGCCGACATAGACTTCGGGCATGTTGCGGTAATCGATGAGGTCGAAGCCGCGGTTGCCGGCCGCGGCATGGGCGATCACCCAATTGCGCACCTCGTGCGTGCCGTTGCCGGCCGCTTCCATGCGCGCATCGAGCAGCGCCGTCAGCGGGCCTTCGGCGCCGTTCTCGAACGCCTTGATGCAATCGCGGTCGAAAGCCTCGTCGATCGCGCCCATGGTCGGCTCGCCGATCGAATGGCTGAGACCGCCGGTGGCGAAGATCGCGACGCGGATATTTTCGGGATACGACGCGATCGCTTTCTGCCAGCAGCTTGCCCCAGGCAAAGCAGCGCTTGATGCTCAGCATCGGCGGCTCGAGATCGTTGACCGACGATCGGCACGATGCGCGGTAGTTTCGGTAATTCCATCTTCTGCAGCGGAATGCAGAAACCGTGATCCAGCGTCGAGACGATGCGAGATCGACGGCTCGAAATCGTCCTTCATCGCGGTCGCGGCGATATGCTGGCCGAGCGCGGCATGACCGGGGATCGGCCGCGCGGGAAGCTCTTCATGAAGGGCTCGGGCGGGCCCTCATGCTCGTCGCCGACGCCGATGCAGATGCTCGGCAGATTATCGAGGAAGAAATTCGTCCAATGATCGGGCGACAGGATCACCATCGCATCGGGCTTCGCCGCCGTGAGGCGCTTGCCCAAGTTCGCGAAAATCGCTGGTGATGATCTCGCGGCTGGCGGCCGCAAGCTTGTCCCAATCGCGCGCGATGAGCGGCGCGTGGCTGGCCGCGAAAGCGCCGACGAATTCAGCCATGACCCGTCTCCTTGGTGGCGTCTTTGCGGGTGGCATGGAGAGCAGCGAGGAATTTCTCGTCGCTCATCCCGGCAAAGCCGAAATAATAGCGCAAGAGATAAGCGTTCACGCGCGGCGCCAGGAACGCGACGTCGTCGTTGAGGAGCGCCTGCACCACCTCGGGCGCGAGCGCCGGATAACGCGCAATCACCTTCTGGCGATCGGCCCGGTATTCCGCCGTCGCCCCGGGCTCCTGCAGGTCGTAGATGAGTTTGCTCAGCCAATAATCGGTCATGGTCACGATTTTAGCCCTGCTATCCGCTTCGCGCCAATTGTGCTAGCGATCCGCCGAAATAACGGGAGGACGATCATGAAAGCAGCCGTTGTCGGCGAGACCGCGCTCGAAATCCGCGACGTGCCGATGCCCAAGCCGAAGCCGAACGAAGTGCTGGTCAAAGTCCGCGCCATCGGCCTCAACCGCGCCGAGCTGCCGGGCGCCTACGGCTCGGGCCATACCCGCGTCACCGGCACGATCCCCGGCATCGAATGCTCCGGCGAAGTCGTGCCGAGATCGGCGCCGAGGTCCAGGGCATCAAAGCCGGCGACCGCGTGATGTGCAGCACCCAGGGCACCTATGCCGAATACACGGTCGCCGATTGGGGCCGCGTCTCGGTCATTCCCGCCAACAATATGAGCTGGGAGCAGGCCGCGACCTTCCCCAGCGCGCTCGGCACGATGCACGACGCGATCGTCACCAATGCGCGGCTGCAGCCGGGCGAGAGCATCATCATCCAAGGCGCGAGCTCGGGCGTCGGCATCATGGGGCATGCAGATCGCGCAAGCTCAAAGGCGCGAAGCTGGTCATCGGCACGCTCGACCAACGATGCGCGCCGTGCGAAGCTCAAGGAATTACGGCGCCGATCTCGCCATCGACACGCGCAAGCCGAACTGGTCGGAGGACGTGCTGAAAGCGACCGGCGGCAAGGGCGTCAATGTCATCATCGACATGGTCTCGGCCTCGGTCGCGAACGAGAACATGAAAGCCGCCGCCGTGCTGGGCCGCATCGTCAATGTCGGCCGGCTTGGCGGCGGCGCGCGGCGAATTCGATTTCAACCTCCACGCCAATCGGCGCATCGCCTATATCGGCGTGACCCACCGCACGCGCTCGCAGGACGAGCTGCGCGCCGAGGTGCGCAACATGCGCGCCGATATCTGGGACGCGGTGACCGCCGGCAAGCTCGCGATCCCGATCGACCAAGTCTTCAAGCTCGACGACGCCGAAGCGGCGCAGGCGCATATGCGCACCAACGCCCATTTCGGCAAGATCGTTATGGTGGTGTAGCGCCGGCTATCACTTCAGCGTCATTGCGAGCGAAGCGAAGCAATCCAGTGGTTGAAACAGACTGGATTGCTTCGCTTCGCTCGCAATGACGGAATGAAAGGCGAAGTGCGTCCTACTCCGCCGCGCCGCAGCCTCGGCCGCTTCGGCGTCGAGCGCGGCCTGGCTCTTGCCTGAGGCGCGCGCGGTGCCCATGCAGAAGATGCTTGCGACCAGGATGATGGACGCGATGACCAGCACCCAATCGGCCGTAGCCGTGATCGATGAGATAGCCGAACGGCACCGGCGTCAGCGCGCTGCCCAAGAGCGAGGCCCGAGCTGACGAAGCCGAAGACCTTGCCGATCTCGGACGGCGGCACCGCGTCTTTCAGCATGATGTCGCGCGGCGTGCGGCTGCCGCCGAGGCCGAGACCCGAGAGGAACATCAGCACGATCGCGAGAACGCCGGTCATCGGCGCGATGCCGACGAAGAAGGTCAGCAGCGAGGACGCGCCGGTCAGGCTCGGCGACCATGATCATCACATAGCGCTTGGAGCGGTCGACCACCCAGCCGCCGAAGAGGATGCCGCTGACCGTGCCGAGCATGTAGGCGGTGAGCGCCGAAGAGGCGAGCGCCAGCTCGATGCCTTTTACCTGATGCAGGATGGTGATCAGCCAGGCCTGCACGCCGCTGCCCGCCGCCGAGCCGAGGAGATAGAAGCAGAAGAACAGGATCATCGTGCGATCGAACACCAGCGCGCTGAGCGTCATGCTCGATGCTCTTCTTCTTCTGCGTGCCGGCAACGTCCTGCAGGATCGAGCTTTGCCACACGATCGCCGCCGCGACCGGCATGCCGACAAGGCCGACGATCATCAGCGCCTCGCGCCAGCCGAAGAGGCTCGCGAGCACGGCGACGACCGGCGGCGCCAGCGCGAAGCCGGCATTGCCGGTGAAGGTGTGGATCGCGAAGGCCTGACCCATCTTCTCGGGCCGGATCGAGGCCGCGAGGATCGTGTAATCGGCCGGGTGATAGACCGCGTTCGCAGCGCCGGAGATCCCGGCCAGCACGACGATCTGCCAATACGACGTGGCGAAGCCCATGGCCGAAATCGCGAGCGACATCACCAAGGTGTTGATGACAAGGAAGCGCCGCGCGCCGAAACGGTCGACCAGGAAGCCGTAGGGCGTTTGCATGATCGGCCGCCATCGACCGCCATCACCACCGGCACGAGGCCGATCTCCGCGATAGGTGACATCGAAATCCTTCTGCAGAAACAGGAAGAGCGGCGGCAGGCTGAGCTGTAGAAATGCGACAGGAAATGCCCGTTGCCGATGGGAATGTTGACGCGCGCGTCGCGGGAGATCATGACGACAATTATGCGCCAACGTAAATTCCGCCGTCGAGCGATTGCAAGCACCGCGGGTGAGGCCTCCGTTGCATAAACGCCATCCGCGTGCGCGACGCCTTCGGCCCTAGGTAGCAGGACTCGTGATCCTCTGCAACGACCTGCTACAAACCGCGGCTCGAGCCAAAATAAGCAGGTGGCGCCATGAAATTCGCCCATTTCGCGCATGTCTGGGGCAAGAAGGGCATGACCCCGGCGCAGCGCTACGAGCAGCTCTGGCGCGAGCTCCAGCTCTGCGACGAGCTCGGCTTCGATTACGGCTTCTGCGTCGAGCATCATTTCAGCCCCGACGAAAGCTGGATGTCGGCGCCGAGCCTCTACACCGTGGGCGCCGGCGCGCGCACCAAGCGCATGCGCCTGGGCGGCATGGGGCATATCGTGCCGCTGCATCAATCGCTGCGTCTCGCCGAGGAGATCGCCATCGCCGATCAGATGCTCGGCGGCCGGCTCGATATCGGCCTCGTCCCCGGCATCACGCCGCGCATCTTCGAGCCCTTCGGCGTCGATTTCGAGAACCGCCGCGAGGTGACGCTTGAATTCGTTCAAGTTCCTGCGCGCCGCCTTTGCCGGCACGCCGAACTTCACGCTTCCACGGCAAGCATCATCACGCCGAGAACGTCGCGCTCGCCGTGCCGCCGTTGCAGAAGCCCTGCCCGCCGCTCTGGATCGAGACGCGCGATCCCGCGACGCTCGAATTCTGCGCGCGCGAAGGCATCAATGTCGGCTACTTCCTGATCGCTCCGCGCGAGGACACCGCGCCGCGCTATCGCAAATATCTCGAGGATTGGAGCGACGGCCGGCCATCAGAGCAAGCCGCAACATCGCCTATTCGACTGTCGTCTATGTCGACGAGACCGATGAGAAGGCGCTGCAGACCGCGCCTCGCCGACGCCGGCCAGGCCTATCGCGGCTTCCTGCCGGAGACCGACGATCCCGCGGAACTGAAGCGCTTTCAGCAGGAGCATGCGCAGCGCTACATCGAGCGCAAGGAATTCGGCGCCGCCGATATCGCGCTGCCATCTGCTCGATCCCGATTGGCTCTTGGCGCACGATCTGCATCCTGATCGGCTCGCCCGACACGGTGGCGAAGAAGCTGAAGAAGATCGCGACCGAGGGCGTGTTCGACACGCTTCTTCGGCGAATTCAATTTCAGCAATCTCGCCGAGGCCGATGTGATGCGCTCGATCCGGCTCTTCGGCGAGAAGGTGATGCCGCTGCTACGCGACTTCCAGCCGTTCTGAAACTCGCTGCTGAAATCTCTAGCTAATACTCTCTCCGCCCCCGAGGACGGAGAGGGAAAGAATGACCTCGGCCTCACTGTCCTTGTAGACCAGCGCGTCCTTCGCCTTGGCGACGACTTTCGCCGGCAGGCAGTAGACCTTCGCGACCAGCGCCTGCACGTCCTCGCCCGAGATAGGCTCGATATCGAGACGCTGCTTCTTGGCGTCGGCGAGCAGATCCTTGTCTTGCGAGCGCCGCCATGAAGGCCTTGCGCAGCGCGTCGACGCGCTCCTTGGGCACGCTCGGCGGCATCACGAACGGCCGGCCGAAGACTTCCTGGCTGTAAGCGAGTTCCATCACCTCGCGCTGCTCGTCGGTCTTGGCGAAGCTATAGATCAGCGGGATATGCAGTGAATTGAGCAGCGGATGGCCCTTGTTGGTCTCCTGCACGAGCACCCTGTACTTGGCCGCTGGTCTGCCAATCGGGATGCTCGACCTCGATGCTGGAGACGCCGACGCCGCAATTACCCTGCGCCTCGCCTTGCTCGACCGCGAGGCTGATCTCGCGCGAGCCGGGATAGCCGCTTCACGACCTTCCATTGGCGCCGAGAAGATTGTTCTCGAGCGCCGGCATGTCGACGGTCGAGCCGCCGGCCGCGCTCGCCGCCAGCGTGGTCTTGGTTTTGAAGACGTCGGCATAGGTCTTCACCGGCGCGTCGCTGCGCATGATGCAGACGAAGGTCTCGATATTGGCGCTGCCCATATAGATGAGCTTCGACGGATCGTCCTGGACTTGCTGCGTGCCGATCAGCGGATCGAGCACGGCACCCGGGAAGATGATGCCGAATTCGGTGCCGTCCTTCGGCGCGACATTATAGAGATAGGCGGCGAGACGATTACCGCCGGCGCCCGGCATGTTCTGCGGCACGATCGTCGGATTGCCGGGAATGTATTTGCCGATGTATCGCCCGAGCAGCCTGCCGTAGCTGTCGTAGCCGCCGCCCGGCGTCGACGCGACGTAAAGCTTGAGCTGCTTGCCCTTGTAGAATTGCGCGACCGCATCTTGAGCGTGCGCCGAACCGGAGCCACCAGACAACCGCGGCGCCCACGCGGCCAACAAGGGGCATCAGAACCTCCCGACGATTAATCAGGGGACATCGACACTCCTCCGAAGCGCAACCGCGTCGACGCTGCAACGTCGCTTCATTGGCGGCGCTTGCACTGCCCGAAGCGCAAGGGGATCTGAAACTGGTGCCGGTGAAGGGACTTGAACCCCCACTCCCTTGCGGGAAACGGATTTTGAGTCCGTCGCGTCTACCATTCCGCCACACCGGCACCGGCCCTGTTTCTATAGCTGCCGCCGTCGCGAGCGCCGGCGGCAAGCCTTGCGGCGCGTCGTCGCGGCCTTTAAAGCAGCGCGATGACCTTCCGTTATTTCGAAGATTTCCGGCTCGGCGAGAAGACCGATCTCGGCCGCTACACCGTCACCGAGGCCGAGATCCTCACTTTCGCGCGCCAATACGATCCGCAGCGCATGCATACCGACCGCGATTTCGCCGCCCGCACCTCCTTCGGCGGACTGATCGCCAGCGGCTGGCATAGCTGCGCCATGTTCATGCGGCTGCTGGTCGACGCGATACTGATGGAATCGAGCGCCATCGCCTCGCCTGGCGTCGACGGTATCCGCTGGATCAGGCCGGTGCGCGCCGGCGATGTGCTGCGCGCCGAAGCCGAGGCGATCGAGATCACGGCCTCGCGCACACGGCCCGATCGCGGTCTCGTGAAGCACGATTGTAAAGTCTTCAACCAACGGGATGAGCTGGTGATGACCTTGCGGACGCTTGCGCTCTTCAGCCGCCAAGCCCTTGCCGGAGAGGGGGGCGAAGTCTGCGAAGCTAGAATGCCACGCATTCTTACGACGTCACGGCGGAAGCGGGAATCCAGCCTGTTGCCCTGGATCCCCGCTTTCGCGGGGAAGCGACTTTTTTAATCGACGGATATTCGGCGGCATAGGGAGCCGATCGTCTCTTGCTCGAAAACCTCATCGGCGTCCTTGCGGCCTGGATCATCGCCGTCATTTCGTCGATCGGCTATCTCGGTATTGCCCTGCTGATGGCGATCGAATCCGCCTGCATCCCGCTTCCCGTCCGAGATCATCATGCCGTTCTCGGGCTATCTCGTCTCGACCGGGCGCTTCAATCTATTCCTCGTCGCGACCGCCGGCGCGATCGGCTGCAACCTCGGCTCGACCATCGCTTATGCCGTCGGCTATTACGGTGGCCGGCCGCTGGTCGAGAAATGGGGCAGCTATATCCTGGTCAGCCGCCGCGATCTCGAATTGGTCGATCGCTTCTTCGCGCGCTTCGGCAGCATCACCGTGTTCATCTGCCGCCTTTTGCCGGTGGTGCGGACCTTCATCGCCCTGCCCGCCGGCATCGCCCGCATGCCGCAGTTGAAGTTCCAGCTCTACACCTTCATCGGCTCCTGGCCGTGGTGCTTTGTCCTCGCCTATATCGGCGAGCAGCTCGGCGCGCGCTGGGACAGCGACCCCGAGCTGCGCGACCTCTTCCATCGCTTCGACGCGGTGATCGTTGCGGCGATCTTCGTCTTGATCGTGTGGTATGTCGTGCGCCATTGGCGACATCGCTTGCGCACGGGAGAATAGGCGTCCATGCGCTCGCTGCGTTTTCCCTTCATGGCTTTCCTCATCGCCGGCGCCGCGATCGTCGGCACCGCGCTCGGCTCGCAATATCTCGGCGGGCTGCAGCCTTGCGAGCTCTGCCTGTTGGAGCGCTGGCCTTATTACCTCGCGATCGTCGTCGCGGCCTTCGGCTTCGCCGCGCGCGGTCATCATGCGCCGCGTTTTTTCGCGATGTGGCTGATCGTGCTGCTCTTCGCCGCCAGCACCTGCCTCGCGGCGTATCACGTCGCGGTCGAGCAGCATTGGGTTGCCGGTCCGACCGCCTGCACCGGCGGCATCGGCCAGGCTTCCTCGCCCGACCAGCTCCTCAAAATGCTCGAGGCGCGCCAGCCGGTGCAATGCGATGTCGTGCAATGGTCGATCTTCGGCGTCTCGCTCGCCGGCCTCAATCTCATCGTCTCGCTGCTGCTGCTGATCTACGGCTTCGCGATGGCACGGCGCGGAGATGTGTCGTGAAACGCCTCGCCCCATGAAAAGGCTTCCAGGCGACGCCAGCGCCGAGCGCGAGGTCGCGCGCATCATCCGCGTCGATCATGCCGGCGAATACGGCGCCAAGCGCATCTATGACGGGCAGCTTGCCGTGCTCGGCCGCCGCCAAAGCGGCACGGCGAAGAAGATCCGCCATATGGCCGAGCAGGAGCAGCGTCACCTCGATGCTTTCGAGAAGCTGGTGCTCGACCGGCGCGTGCGGCCGACGGCACTGTCGCCGGTCTGGCACGTCGCGGGCTTTGCGCTCGGTGCCGCTACTGCCCTCATGGGCGAGCGCGCGGCGATGGCCTGCACCGTCGCCGTCGAAGAAGTGATCGACGAGCACTACCAGCGCCAGATCGACGCTCTCGGCGAGGACGAGCCGGCGCTCAAGCAAGCGCTGGAAGAATTCCGCAGCCAGGAGATCGAGCATCGCGACACGGCGCGGCAAGCCGGCGGCGATGATGCGCCGCCGCTGCTCTCGGCCGCGATCAAAACAGGCTCGCGCCTCGCGATCTGGCTGTCGACGAGGATTTGAGGGCGCCCGTCGCGGTTGACAGTGCCGGAGGCCACCCGCTTATCTAGCTGGGGCCGGGCAATGCGCCGACAACCAGGGAGGGAATCGAAGCTCCATGCCGCCGGATGACGTCATTGGCGCGCGCGCGCAGCTTTCGCCCGCGGGGGTCGTCGCGGCGATCGATGCCCGCGCCGAGCGTATCGCGACGCCTTGCGGCGGCGACAGCATGGTCTGGCGCCGCTGGGGAACAGGCCCGGCGCTGATCCTGCTGCATGGCGGCTACGGCTCCTGGACGCATTGGCTGAAGAATGTCGAGAGCTCTCGCGGCGCGCTACAGCGTGCTGGCCTGCGACCTGCCCGGTCTCGGCGAATCAGCCGACGCGCCCAAACCTTACAGCGCTGAAAGCTTGGCCGCGATCGTCGCTCAAGGCATCGCCCGCGTCGCGCCGGGCGAGAGCGTAGCGCTGTGCGGCTTCTCTTTCGGCGCGGTGATCGGCGGGCACGTTGCCGCGCAAATGGGCAAGGCGGTTGCGTCTTTTCTGATGCTGGGCGCAGCCGGGCTCGGCCTGCCGCGCAAGCCGCTCGACCTGACGCGCGTCGAGCCCGACATGACGCCCGCACAGATCGCCGAGGTGCAGCGCGGCAATCTCATCAAGCTGATGTTCGGCGATGCGCGCCGCGTCGACGCGCTTGCCGTCTATCTCCAGAACGAGAATACGCGGCGCGGGCGGCTCGATAGCCGGCCGATCGCCTTCACCGATACGCTGGTCCACACCCTGCCGAAAGCGAGCGCGCGGCTCGGCGCGATCTGGGGCGAGCAGGATGCGACCGCGGCCGGCGCGATCGAGCAGAATTTCGCCGTATTGCGAAAGCTCAAGCCCGGCGTCTATTGCGACACGATTGCCGAGGCCGGGCATTGGGCGCAATGGGAACAGCCGACGCTATTCGAGGCAAGACTGACGGCATTCGTCGAGGGTAAGGTATGAAGCATTTCGTTCGCATGACTGTCGCTGCACTTGTTGTCTTCGCTTTCGCCGGCCGCGCATCGGCGTTGGACCACATCAAGGTCAGCTATCCGAATCTCAACGGCTCGTTCATCTATTTCTTCACCGCCATCCAGAAGAACTACTACAAAGACGAAGGCTTCGATCTCGAGGTCCTCGAGACCGGCGGCGGTCCCGCGACCGCGGCGCTCGTCTCGGGCGATCTGCAATTCAGCACCTCGGGCTCGTCGGCGATCAGCGCGATCATGAAAGGCGCGAAGCTCAAGGTGCTGCTGGTCGGTGAGGATCGCCCCGACTGGCAGGTCTGGTCGACTCAAGTCCGGGCATCAACAAATTCGAGGATCTCAAAGGGCAGCAGATCGGCATCGTCAGCCGCGGCGACACCGGCGAGATCGGCATCCGCTATTACCTCATGAAGCATAATCTGCCGTCCGATTTCGTCGCCTTCACGCCGATGGGCTCGTCCGTCGGCACGCGCATGGCGATGGTGAAGAGCGGCACCTTGCCGGCCGCGCTGCTGCATCCCGGCGATGTCGATATCCTCAAAGCGCAGCACGGACTCGACAAGGGCAAGCTGCTGGTCGATCTGCGCGAAGAGGTGCGGTCGACCTTCAACGGCCTCGCGACATCCGAAGCCTTGATCAAGGACAAGCCCGATCTCGTTGAGCGCTTCGTGCGGGCGACGCGCAAAGGCATGATCTTCGCGCGCAACAACCGCGAGGAATCGATCAAGCGCTTCGCCGATTATATGAAGGCCAAGCCCGAGGAGGTCGCCGGCGAATACGACATCCTGCGCACGCTGATGGCGGCCGACGGCACCATCTCGGATGACGTGCAGAAAAACGAGGTCACGCTGCGCGGCGCGATGCTCGACATGCCGAAAGACAAGGTGCCGCCGCCCGGCGCCGTCTTCGATTTCAGCTTCGCCCAAAAGGCCAACGCGACGCTGGCCGCGCAGGGATGGAAGCCGAACCCGTGAGCAGCGAGCGATGAGCGACCGCGCAGCCCCCACGCCAATCGACAGGGCGCCGATCGATACCGCGCCCAAGCCGCCGCGGAGCGCCTTGGCGCGCTGGTGGGATCGGCGCGGCTTCGTCAATTGCCTGCGCTGGAGCGCGATCATCGCCTTTATCGGCGCTTGGGAAGGCGCCTCGCTCCTCGGCTGGCTCGATCCGCTGTTCGCGTCGAGCCCGTCGCTGATCGTCGAAAAGCTCTGGGACATGGTCGCGGATGGCAGCATCTGGCCGCATGTTCTGGCGAGCGCCAATATCGCGGCGCTCGGCTTCGGCCTTTCGATACTGGTCGGCGTGCCGATGGGCCTCGCGATGGGCCGCTCCGTCGCCATCCGCTCGACACTCGAGCCCTTCACCACCGCGCTCAACGCCTCGCCGCAAGTCGCCTTCCTGCCGCTGCTCATCATCTGGCTCGGCATCGGCATCGCCTCGAAAGTCGCGCTCGTCTTCCTCGGCTCCTTCCTCATCATGGTGATCAACACCGAGGCCGGCGTCGCGCAAGTCGATCGCCGGCTGATCGAGACCGCGCGTTCCTTCATGGCGAATGAGCGGCAGATCATGCTGAAGGTGATCCTGCCGTCCTCCCTGCCCTATATCATCGCCGGCATGCGTCTCGGCGTCGGCCGCACGCTGGTGATGGTCGTGGTCGCCGAGATCTATGCCGCCACCAAGGGCCTCGGCTATCTCATCTTCCAGGCGGGCGGCCTCTACGACACGGCGCAAGTCTTCGTTGGCGTCGTCATCCTCGCCAGCGCCGGCGTGCTGCTCAATTCCTTCCTCCGCTGGCTCGAGAAACGCCTCGCGCCTTGGCAACATGTGCAAGCCGAATGACGATCGAAGTCCGGGGTATCTCACACGGCTATCTCGCGGCGGACGGCATCAGCCAGTTCCAGGCGCTGAAAGACGTCTCGCTGACCATCGAGAACGGCACCTTCGTCTCGTTCCTCGGCCCGTCGGGCTGCGGCAAGACCACGCTGCTTCGAATCATCAACGGGCTCATCACGCCGACGCAAGGCGAGATCCGCATCGCGGACGAGCGCGTCACCGGGCCGAAGCCCGATCGCGCCATGGTGTTCCAGGAATTCAACCTGCTGCCCTGGCGCACGGCGCGCGGCAATGTCGAATTCCCGCTCGAGGTCCAAGGCGTCGCCAAGAACGAGCGCGATCGCGTCGTCAACCGCGTGCTGGCGCAGGTCGGTTTGGAGAAATTCGACAATTTCTATCCGCATCAGCTCTCGGGCGGCATGAAGCAGCGCGTCGGCCTGGCGCGTGCGCTCGGCGTCGGCCCGGCTTATCTGCTGATGGACGAGCCCTTCGGCGCGCTCGATCCGCAAATTCGCGAGATGATGCAGTTCGAGTTGATGAAGCTCTGGGACAGCGATCGCAAGACCGTGGTATTCGTCACCCACAGCGTAGACGAGGCGGTGTTCCTGTCCGATCGCATCATCATGTTCGGCACGTCGCCGGGCCGCGTCGTCGCCGATCTCGCCATCGATCTGCCGCGGCCGCGCTGGACCGACGACGAAGCGATCAAGACCAGCGCCAAATTCATCCAATACCGCAACGATATCTGGCGGCTGCTGAAACACCAATTGAGCAGCATGCCGGCCATCTAACGCGCCGCGCCGGCGGCGCGTTTTCGGGGAGGGACACAATGAACGATCCATTCGCTTTCGGCACGCGTTCGCGCCGCGATTTCATCACCGCCGTCGCCGCGACCGCGGGCGCCACCATGCCTGGCGCCGAATTTCATCGCGCCGAGCCTTGCCGCCGGCAAGGTGAAGCGCATCGACATGCATCATCACTTCCTGCCGCAGCATTACATGAAGGCGGAGGCCGAGCGCGCGCATAACGAGCACGGCAATTCGGCGATGTTCTCCTGGACCGCCGGCCGGCGACGTCGAGGCGCTCGACATGGCCGAGGTCGATTTCGCCGTCGGCTCGATCTCGACGCCGGGCGTCTGGATCGCCGGCAATGTCGAGTTGAGCCGCAAACTCGCGCGGCAATGGAACGAGGAAGCGGCCAAGACCGTCCAGGCCTATCCGACGCGCTTCGGCTTCTTCGCGCCGGTGCCGTTGCCCGATACCGATGGCACGCTCAAGGAAATCGATTACGCCTACAGCTCGCTCCATGCCGACGGCATCAATTTCCTCTCGAATTACGAGGGAAAGTGGCTCGGCGATCCGAGCTTCGCGCCGGTGATGGAAGAGCTCAACCGGCGCAAGGCGCTGGTCTACGTTCATCCGACCTTCTCGCCCTGCTGCACCAACAACATGGTGCCGGGCGTCGTCGCGCCGAGCCTCGAATTTCCCTTCGATACGGTGCGCACCATCGTCAGCCTCGTCACCATCGGGCACGACGACGAAATTCCCCGATATCCGCTTCATCTTCAGCGCATGGCGGCGGCGCCATCACCGGCATCTATGGCCGGATCGCGGACATGGCAGAATATGCCCGCCTTCAAGGGCAAGTTCGACGACATGCATGGCGAGCTGCAGAAGCTCTATTACGACACCGCGAGCCTCAGCGCCGAGGTCACGCTGCCGGCGCTGTTGAAGATGATCCCGCCGACGCAGCTGCTCCTCGGCAGCGACTATCCGCTCGCCGGCCCGCCGCCGACCAATGTCATGGTCAAGCGCGCGGTGAAAGAGTTCGAGGACATGCATCCCTCGGCGAAATTGAAGCAGGTGGTCGAGCACGACAACGCCGTGCGCTGCTGCCGCGTATCGCGAAAATCTGAGCATCGCGAAAGGACAATCGGAGAGGATCGATGGCCGCTCGAAAGAAGAAGAAAGCCCCAGCCGCGAAAAAGGCCGCAGCGAAGAAAAGGTCGCGAAGAAAGTCGCGAGGCAGAAAAAAGCCAGCGCGGTAAAGGCGCCGGCGATCCGCAAGCCGCGCGGCCGGATCGATCTGCATCACCACTTCCTGCCGCAAGACTATATGCGCGAGGAAAAGGAGCGCAGCAGCGCGACGCATGGCAACACCGACCTGCTTGAGCTGGACGCCGGAGAAATCGATCGCGCGAGATGGACAAGGCCGGCATCGCCTTCGCCTTCGCCTCGACCTCGACGCCGGGCGTCTGGTACGGCGATGTCGAGCTCGGCCGCCGTCTCGCGCGGCAATGGACCGACGCCGCGGTCGAAGCGATCGGCAAATATCCGAGCCGCTTCGGCCTGTTCGCGCCGCTGCCCTTGCCCGACACCGACGGCAGCCTCGCGCAGATCGAATACGCGCTCGATCAGGTCGGCGCCGACGGGCTCGGCATGCTCGCCAATTTCGAGGGCAAGTGGCTGGGCGATCCGTCGTTCGCGCCGGTGATGGAAGAGCTCAATCGCCGCGAGGCGATCGTCTATGTCCACCCGACCTTCACGCCCTGCGTGCGGAACACGATCCCCAACGCGCAGATGCAGCTCGTCGAGTTCCCGTTCGAGACGACGCGCACCATCGCCAATCTGATCCTGAGCGGCACGACGACGCAATTCCCGAATATCCGCTGGATCTTCGCGCATAATGGCGGCGCGACGCCGATGCTGATCGGCCGTCTCGAAGAGCAGGATCATCGCGCGATGGGCAAGAACTTCCCCGCCGGCATGCGCGCCGAGCTGCGGAAATTCTATTACGACAACGCCAGCGCCTGGAACAGCTCGGCCATGGCGGCGCTGATGAACCTCGTGCCGAAGGATCACATGTTCTTCGGCAGCGACTATCCCTTCCTCGCCGCGACCGAGGCGGTGCATAAATTCGACAAGCTGAAGCTCGACCCGGCGACCCGCACCGGCGATCGAGCGCAACAACGCCTTCAAGCTGTTCCCGCGGCTGAAGGCGCTGAAGATTTAATGAAACTATAAACTCGCCGTCATTGCGAGCGAAGCGAAGCAATCCAGGACATACATTTGTGGCTCCTGGATTGCTTCGTCGCTACGCTCCTCGCAATGACGTAGGTTTTGCCGGCACTTGCGCCATCCTCGCCCGCCTCGCCATATTAAGAGGAACGAGCGCGAGCGCGGCCATGAGCGATTCCAAACCCGAGACCAAGCCAGCCGAGAGCAACCCGATCCAGGTGTTCTCGAGCGAGCAGTCGATCCATGACGCGATGCGTCAGCAGATCGCGGAAATGCTGGCCAATTCCGATCTCACGGAAGAGCAGAAACAACAAATTCTCGTCTCGATGTCCTGCCCCTGCTGCGGCGGTGGCGGCGTCTCCCTCAGCATTAAGCTGAAGGACTGAAAGTCCGGCGATCCCTCAAATCGTCATCGCCCGCGAAGGCGGGCATCCAGCGGTTTCTCTGGATTCCCGCTTTCGCGGGAATGACGCGGATTGTTCGGTAGACGCGTCCTGAACAGCACGCACTCCCAGAATGACAACGGCACGGAGAACTTAATCTCCGTGTCCTCCGTGTCTCCGTGGTGAATTGCCTTACTCCGCGGCGGCCGGAGCAGCCTTCTTCAGCTCGGCGCGGCGCTTGTCCGTCGCCGCCTGATCGACCGCGAAGCTCTTCGGGTCGACGACGACGCCGTAATACTCGGCCGCGGAGTTCGACACTGACATAGCCCTGGCGCACGTCCTCGGCGACGCGATCGGCCGGGCGTTCCCAGGCCGGGCCGTAGCCGCCGCCGCCGCCCGAGCGCAGCACATAGGCGTCGCCGACCTTGAGATTCGCCATCACCATCTTGGCGTTGGGGAAATCATTGTTCCATTTGCCATCGATGCGCAGGCCGATCGAATTGCCGGTCGCTTCGCCGCCGCCTTCCAGGCCCCAGGGCTTGCAATGCGCGCGCTCGATCTGCGATCGAGAACACGCACGGCGCACGCGCGCGCACGACGCGCTCGACGCCGAGGCCGCCGCGATAGCGGCCCGGCGCCGCCGCTGTCGGGGATGAGGCGCAGCGATTCGACGACGCAAGGCGTCTTCACCTCGGCCATCTCGCTGGCGCTGTTATGCGTGTCGCCGTCATTGATGCAGACCGTGGCCGAGACGCCGTCCTCGCTCATCTTTGCGCCCCAGCCGCCGCCGAGCGGACCGAAATTGCCGAAATAGAATTCCTTGGTCCGCGGATCGACGCCGTGGAAGCCGGCGGCGATGAGATCGGCGTGATGGCCGGCGATGACGCGATCGGGAATCGCTTTCGACATCGCCTTGAAGACGGTGTCGACGATGGTCATCGGGAAGGTCATCCACCAGCGCATCGGCGCCGGGCGCATCGCGCTGATCACCCGGCCCGGCGGCACGATGACGTTGAGGCTGCGGAACGAGCCGTCGTTGATCGGATAATCGGTCGGCGAGGTCAGGCATTTATATGCGACCTGCGCGCAGGCATAGCCGGTGGTGATGCCGGAATTGTAGAAGCCCTGCACCTGGCTCGAGACTTCGGTCAGATCGACCGTGAGTTCCTCGCCCTTCACCGTCACCTTGACGCGGATCGGGATCTTCTTGCCGATCGAGATGCCGTCATCGTCCATATAGGATTCGGCTTCGTAGACGCCGTCCGGGATCGACAGCGTGCGCTGGCGCGCGGCGTGCTCCGAGTGATCCATGATCGCGGCGATGGCATCGAGCACCGGCTCGCGGCCATAGCGATCGAGGAGCTGGCCGAAGCGGCGCTCGCCGGTCTTCACCGCCGTCACCTGGGCGCGCAGATCGCCCATGGCGCGCGTCGGGATCCGCACATTCATGCGGATGAAATCCATGAGGTCCTGATTGGCGACGCTTTCCTTGTAGAGCTTCAGATAGGGAATCTGCAGCCCTTCGGAGTAGATGTCGGTGGTGACGCCGCCGAGCACGCCGCCGATATCGATCCAATGCGCCATGCAGCAGGCGAAAGCCGAAAGCTTGCCGCCATGGAAGATCGGCATGGTCAGCGTGACGTGATTCAGATGCGAGCCGGTCGTGTAGCTGTCATTGGTGATGAGGATGTCGCCCGGCTTGATGTTGTCGTAGCCGAAATGCTTGATCTTCGCCTTCACCGTCTCCGACATGCCGCGGATGAACATCGGCAGGCCGATGCCGATCGACACCGTCTCGCCTTCCGCGGTGAAGAGTCCCGTGGTGAAGTCGAGCGCCTCGTAGATGATGGTGTTGTAGGCCGTCCGCATCAGATTGGTCTTCATCTCTTCCGTCACGGCGATGACGCCGTTGCGGATGATTTCGGTGACGACCGGATCGGCCTTGCGATTAGTGGTTTTGGTCTCACTCATGATGCTTACTTTCTTCCCGCCACGGCAATTTCAAGGTGCCCGTAGGCGTTGACGGTGAGCTGGTCGCCGGGCGCCAGCACGGTGGTGGACGCGTGCTCTTCGATCAGCGCCGGGCCGGCGATCTTGTTGCCGGCGACGAGCGCGGCGCGCGCATAGGTCGGCGTATCGACGAAGCCCGCGCCTTCGTAATAGACCGGGCGCTTGCCGGTGAAGGCTTCCTTGGCGCAGCTCGGCGCCGCCCGCCTTGATCTTCTCTTGCGGCGGCTTGCGCATCACGCCCGTCACCGCGGTGCGCAGCGAGACGATCTCGGCGCGCTCGGCCGGCGCGTTGGTGCCATAGCGCTGCTCATGCTGCGCGTCGAAATGATCCTTGATCGCCTTGCGGTCGCGCTTCTCGAACACCTCCATCGGCAGATCGACGGTGACCGCGTGCTCCTGGCCGACATAGCGCATATCGACCGCGCGCTTGATCGCGATCTGGTCGGGCTTCACCGAGGTCTGGGCGATATTCGCGCGGCCCTCATCCTCGAGCTCCTTATAGACGGCCTCGATCTCGTCGAAGGACGCGTCGTCGAGCCGCGTGAACCAGGTGCGCACAAAATCGTAGCGCAGATCGGAGAACAGCATGCCATAGGCGGAGAACACGCCCGGCGCCTCGGGCACGATGACCCGGCGCATGCCGAGCTCGCGCGCGACTTCCACCGCGTGCAGCGGCCCGGCGCCGCCATAAGCGACGAGCACGTAATCGCCGACATCGAGGCCGCGCTCGGTGGTGACGCCTTTGACCGCGTAGGACATCGCGGTGGCGGCGATGCGCAGGATGCCGTCCGCGGCTTGCGTCGCATCCATGCCGAGCGGCTCGCCGATATGGGTCGTCGAGCGCCTTCTTCGCCGCCGCGGTGTCGAGCTTCATCTCGCCGCCGAGGAAGCGATCGGCGCCGAGGCGGCCGAGCGCGAGATTGGCGTCGGTCACCGTCGGCTCGGTGCCGCCGAGGCCGTAGCAGGCCGGGCCCGGCGAGGCGCCGGCGCTTTGCGGGCCGACGCGCAGCATGCCGTCCTCGACCTTGGCGATCGAGCCGCCGCCGGTGCCGACTTCGAAAATATCCATCATCGCGATCTGCACCGGCAGCGCCTTTTCGTAGCCGCCGAGCAGCGCCGAGCCGGTGGTCAGCGGCTCGCCGTCATGGATGACGCCGGCCTTGGCCGTGGTGCCGCCCATATCGAAAGCGATCGCGTTCTTGAGGCCGAGCGTTTGGCAGAGCGTGCGCGTGCCGATGACGCCGGCCGCCGGGCCGGATTCCAGCATGCGAATGCAGTATTGCCGCGCCTGCGACGAGTCATAGAGACCGCCGGTCGATTGCACGATGAGGAACGAGCCCTTGAAGCCTTCCTTGCGGATGTGATTGTCGATGCCGCCGACATAGCGGTCGACGATCGGGCCGATATAGGCGTTCGCGACGACGGTCGAGCAGCGCTCGAACTCGCGATATTCCTGGCTCAGCTCGTGGCTCGCCGACACGAAGATGTTCGGGTGCCGCTTTTGCAGGATCGCCTTGGCGCGCTGCTCGTGATCGGGCTTGCGATAGCAATGCAGGAAGAGGATCGCGATCGCTTCCATGCCGAGGCTGGCGAGATGATCGCCGAGCGCCTCGATCTCCTTGTCGTCGAGCGGCTTCTCGACCTCGCCATCGGCGAGGATGCGCTCGTTCACCTCGAAGCGCAGCGCGCGCTCGACCAGCGGCTCGTGCTTCTGGAAGAAGAGGTTGTAGGAGTCCGGCCGGTTGATGCGGCCGATCTCGTAGATGTCGCGGAAGCCCTTGGTGATGATGAGCGCGGTCTTGGCGCCGCGCCGCTCGAGGATGGTGTTGATGCCGACCGTCGAGCCGTGCAGGAAGAGCCCAACGCTCTTGTAATCGGCCCCGGCCTTGGCGACGCCGTTGTTGATGCCTTCGACGAGATGCTTCGGCGTCGACAGCGCCTTGCCGAAATTGAGCTTGCCGGTGCTCTCGTCGAAGACGGCGACGTCGGTGAAGGTGCCGCCGATATCGGCGGCCAATCGCAATTGCTCGCTCATGAATTGTCCCTGGTTTGGAAATCCGGAATTGGCGTGATGGATAGGGTCATGCGGTCGCGCTCCGCAGCTTGACGATCTGACCGCGTCCTGGCGCGGCGCGGCGCGGCGCTGCGGCGTCGGCAGCGTCACCTGATGCGCGAGATCGACCGAGAAATGCGCGACGACCTGGGCGCGCACATATTCGTTGAGCTCGCGCGCGATCCGTTCGGATTCTTGCGCATCGCCGCGCGGCGATCGCATCGATCAACCGCCGCGAGATGCGCACCGTGCCGGCGAAACGCTCGGCAAGCGCCGCGGCGCGGTTGCGCGAGGCGTTCGGCAGGCCGTGCTGGGCGATGCGCAGCTTGTCGGCGAGCATCTGGCGATAGCCGCGCGCGATGCAGCCATTGTGGCTCGCGCTCGCGATCGAGGAATGGAGATCGTAATTGAAGCGGATGATGCCTTCGTAATCCGCGCGCTCGACCGCGTGGCAGAATTTCGCGAGCTGCGATTTGATCGATTTGATATCCGCGGGCGTCGCAGCGCACCGCCGCGAAATGGCAGGTGATCGGCTGGAAGATTTCCATCGCCTCGTAATGATCGACGACGTCGATGAATTGCAAGGTCGCGACGCGCGCGCCGCGATTGGGCGCGAGCTCGACCAGGCCTTCGGAGGAGAGCCGGATCAGCGCCTCGCGCACCGGCGTGCGCGACACCTTGTATTGGCGGCAGAGCGCGGTCTCTTCGAGCACCGAGCCCGGCTCGATCGTCGAGCGCGATGATCGCGTAGCGCAGCGCGTCATAGACGAGCTGGCTGCCCGTCACCGCGCGCGCGCTTGGCGGCACGCGGCTTCGCTTTCGTCGATGGAGCGGCGATTTTGGGCATGCCCGGTACGCGAATGTCTCCCCGCCTGTATTTTTAAAATATACAGGGCGGCGGACGCAACCGGGCTGCCGAAAACCCGCTAAATGCTTGAGCTAAAGCCTATTCCACGTCGCATAGGTCGCGAAGCGCGCCGGCATGGATTCGCCCCATTGCGCGAAGGTGCCTTTGCCGGCCTCGGCGAGGCCGGGCGGCGTCGCGGCGTTGAGCACGTCGCTGTCGGTCCAATGCTCATGCACCCGGCCCCAGGGATCGCACCAGTAATCATAGACCTGCGCCCCGAGCCGGTGCCGGCCGATGCCCCACATATGCTGATACTTGTTCTGCTTCGCGAGATGCTCGTGCCCCATCATCACGTCGTCGAAATCGCGTACCTCGTAAGAGAAATGATTGAGCCCGGCTTTCGCACCGCGCATCGTGAAGAAGGTGTGGTGATCGACATAAGTGTCGCCGCAATCGCAGCGATTGAACGACGAGACGAGATTGCTCGGATCGCCCGACCACACGTCGTCGGAGCAGACGAAGCCCAAACGTCTCGCGATACCAGGCGAGCGTCTTTTTGAGATCGGTGGTGGCGATAACGCCATGGCCCATGCGCTTCACCTGCGCCGGGCCAGCGGGCAGCCGCGTCAGCTCGCCGGCGCGGCGATATTTCTCGCTGCCGAAATTGACGACGTTGCGCCGGACCGGCAGCGGCTCGGCATCGGCGATGCCGTGCACCACTTCGATCGCGAAGCCATGCGGATCGCGCAAGCGCACGCGCTTGCCGCCGCCCGGCCCGTCGAGCGCTTCGATCTTCGACGCGCCTTCGACCTTGGCGAGGCGATCGAGGTCCTCCTCGCTCTTGGCATAAAACGCCATGCCGAGGAATTTCGGCTCGCCGAGCTGCGTCACGTGCAGATAAGCGGCAGGATCGGTGCCGCGCATATAAAGTGTATCCTTGGTGCGCGCGGCACGCACCATGCCGAAATCAACGAGGAACTGTTCGGCCTGATCGAGATCGGGCGATTGCAGCCGCCCGAAAGCGATATCGCGAACTTTGACGATGGGCATGGCTTCACTCCCTTTTACTCTTCCGCGTCCCTCTCATCGTCACCCGCGGACTTGTTCCGCGGGTCCATGGATTGCCGGGACAAGCCCGGCAATGACGAACAGAGGGGAGCCCTTCAAATCCTCATCGTCAAATAACCCCAGCGTAAGACCCGCCGTCGAGCTGCAGATTCTGGCCCGAGATAAATCCCGCCTGAGCGCTGCAGAGATAGGCGCAGGCATCGCCGAATTCCTCCGGCGTGCCCATGCGCTTGGCGGCCAATGTCGCGGCGATGCGCTTATAGGCTTCGTCCATCGTGATGCCGTCGGCCTTCACCATGCGATTGGCCATGAATTCCTGGCGCCCGGTCTTGATGCGCTCGGGCAGCAGATTGTTGATGGTGACGTTGTCGGCCATCACCTCGAAGCTCTGTGATTTCGAGAAGGCGGTGAGCGCGGCGCGCGCCGCGGTCGAAAGTCCCATATGCGGCCGCGGCGATTTCACCATCGCCGAGGTGATGTTGATGATGCGGCCGAATTTGCGTGCCTGCATACCGGGCAGCACCGCGCGGATCATCAGCACCGCCGGCAGCATATTGGCGCCGAGCGCGGCGAGCCATTGCGCCTCGTCCCAATCGGCGAGCTTGCCGGGCGGCGGGCCTTCGTTGTTGTTGACCAGCATGTCGGGTTCGGGACAAGCCGCGAGCAGCGCCTTGCGGCCCGCATCGGTGTTGATGATCGGCTTTCACCGTGTAGACCGTGCCGCCGGTCTTGGCGCGGATTTCCGCCGCCGCCTCGTCGAGCGGGCCCTGATTGCGGCCGTTGATCCACACCGTGACGCCTTCGCGCGACAGCGCCAGCGCGCAGGCCTTGCCCAGCCCCTTCGACGATGCGCAGAGCAGCGCCTTGCGGCTTTTGATTCCGAGATCCATGGCACGCTTCCTCGCCTAAACTTGGCGCATGGTAGCGAGCCCCTCGCTCGCCTGCAAAACGGCCGCTTTCGTCGTGCCGGAGGAGCGGGTAAAACTCCTACGCAAACGGGAGACTAAAAGATGCAGCGCTTTGCCTATATCGGCACCGGCTGGTGGGGAATGGAACTCGCCAAGAATTCGCTCGCGCTGAAGGATTTCATCCAGATCGCCGGCTGCTGCACCCTGGTCGATAAGGAAGCCGCCGCCTTCCAGGCGCAATTCGGCGGCAAGCGCTTTCCGCGCTACGAGGACGCGCTCGCCGATCCCGAGGTCGACGCGGTCCTCCTCGCGACGCCGCATTCGCTGCATTGGACGCAGATCGTCGACTGCCGCGAAAGCGAAGAAGAACGTCTTCGTCGAAAAGCCGCTGGCACTGACGGTCGAGACCGGGCAGCAGGCAGTCAAAGCCATCGAGGATTCGCATCTGACGCTCGGCATCGGCCATAACCGCCGCTATTCCCAGGTCGCGCGCAAGATGAAAGAGATGGTCGAGAGCGGCGCGGTCGGCAAGGTTCTCCATGTCGAGGCGAATTATTCGAGCGCCGGCGGCATGCATTACCAGCCCGGCATGTGGCGCGCCAAGCGCGAGGAATGCCCGGGCGGCGGCCTGGCGCCGATGTCGCTGCACGTCATCGACACACTGACCTGGATACTGGGTGGGGTCGCGCGGCTCTCCGGCATCGCCAAGCGTCAGGCGATCACCAAGGTCGAGCTCGACGACACGGCGGCGGCGCTCTTCGAGCTCGAGAGCGGCGCGACCGGCTCGCTCGGCTGCATCTTCGCCTCGGCGATGAATGCGACGCTGAAATTCTACGGCACCAAGGCCAACATCGAGGCGCGCGACAATTTCAAGGAGCTGATCGTCACGCCGGTCTCGCCGCAGGAGCCGATGACCCGCACGCGCTACGAAATCGACGATACGGTGCAGCAGGAGCTCAAGGCCTTCGCCGAGGCTTGCGGCAACCACACGAAATTCCCGGTGCGCCCGAACGAGGCGCTGCACAACGTCGCCATCATGCAGGCGATCATGGAATCGTCGGACAAAGGCAGCGCCTGGGTGAAGCTGCCGCCGCGGGGATAGGCCAGACTCGCCGCTTATCTAGATGACGTCATGGCCGGGCTTGTGCCGGCCATCCACGTGTTGAAACGAACTCGTGGATGCCCGGCACAAGGCCGGGCATGACGAATTTGATTGATCGCGCGGGTTTAAGAACCCTTGTCGCCAGAATCCGCCGGCTCCGTCGCGTCCGTCACCGGGTAATCATACACCGCCGAGGATTGGATGCCCGAGAACGTGTAACCCAGATGCCGCTCGATCGGCAGGTCGATCCATGGCGTGTTCTTCGCCGGATTGCGCACTACGCCGAGCGGGTCCTCGCCTTTGGCGACGCGCTCCATCTGCTGCAGCAGCGTTTCGCGATAGAGCACGACGCCGCGATCGCTGCGCCCCAAATGCTCGAGCGCATGGTCGGTGATGTCGCCCTGCGTGATCATCACCATCATGTCTTGCGCGTTGAGTTGCTCGGGGATGAAGTCGCCGCCCGGCGTCGACCACGGATTCTCCCACATCGACACTTCCGCCTGCGGTGCTTTACCGGTTTCGCGGCGGCGGCTGTTGTACCAATAGAGAATCGTGTTCGTGTCATCGACCGGAATGCGGAGCTGATATTGCACCCAATCGGTTCCGCCATAAGCGACCATCGCGTGGCCGGGGAAGATTTGCGGATGCCCGATCGTCCATTCCTGAGAATCCGGGCTGTCGCCTTCCCAGAGCCGGCGCTTGTTGATGCCGTATTCGAAGACATCGAAGGCGATCTCTTTATGCGTGCGGGTCTGCACCGGCGGCAGGCCTTTGCGCCTATTCACATAGTTCGTGTAGCGCATGTGCAGATATTCGATGTGCAACGGGTCCATCGTGTTCTCAGCGATCTGGAGCCAGTTGCACGGCATGCGGCTGATGCCGATGTCCTTGTCGTAATCGTCGCGCACCATGAATTCGAAGCGCGGCAGCAAGGGCGCCGGCGCCGGACCGAGATAGGCCCAGAGCAAACCACCCATCGGCTGCACCGGATAGGCATCGATGCGGATTTCATCCTTCATCGTGCTGGCATGATGCTCCGCCGGCTGATCCATGCAGCGTCCGTCAGCCGAGAATTTCCAGCCGTGATAGGCGCAGCGGATACCGCCCGCTTCCGCCATGCCGCAAGCAAGCGAGGTGCCGCGATGCGGGCAGCGCTGGGCGACCAGCCCATAGGCGCCTTCCTCAGTCTGGAAGAGCGCCAGCTTCGCGCCGAGCAGCGTGACCGCTTTCACCGGCTCGCGTTTCAGATCGGCGACGGCGGCAACCGGGTACCAGAAGCAGCGGAGATATTTTCCCATCGGGGTGTCGCGTCCGACGCGCGTGAGCTGCTGGTATTGCTCATGTCGTGGCTGCGCTTTCCCCGGCGTCACCAACTCATTCGAGTCCATGGGTGGCCACCTTTCCCTCGCTTTCTGCCCGCGATGCCAGCGACAGAGATCACCCCGCGCGCGGCTTCGGTCTTACCGGCGTCAGGAAGCGCAGGATCGAGAACGGATTTGGCATCTCGCCGACCGGGCATTCGATCAGCGCCGGCGCGTTCGAGGCGATCGCGCGACGGAGCGCGGGACGCAACGCCTCGGGGCTCGTCGCCCGTTCATGCGCAATGCCGAAACTGTCGGCGAGCTTCATGAAATCGGGATTGGTGAGATCGCTGGCGATGACGCGATTGCCGTAATCCTCTTTCTGGCTGCGCTGCACATTGCCGAAGGCATTGTCGTTGAAGACGACGAAGGTCACGCCGAGATTGTGCCGCACCGCCGTCGCCAGCTCCTGCACGTTGAACATGAAGCCGCCATCGCCGGCGATGCAGACGACCGGCCGGTCGGGCCGCGCCGCCTTGGCGCCGAGCGCCGTCGCGACGCCCCAGCCGAGCGTGCCCTGATAGGCGGGCGTCAGGAAGGTGCGCGGCGCATAGGCTTCCCAGAACAGGCGGATGACATGGCCGATCTGCGTCACCTCGTCGACGAAGATGCCGTTTTCGGGCAACTCCGCCGCGCAAGGCGGCGATGTAAGCCGCCTGCGGCGCAAAGCGCCGTTCCGCATCGGCGCGGAATTCGGCCTTCAAGCGCCGCGATCTCGTCGCGGCGCGAGGCGCGTTTCTTGTTGTGCTTGGCCAGCGCATCGATCAGCGCGCGCAGCGCCGGCGCCGCATCGGCGACGATGCCGACGGCCGGCCGGCGGATGCGGTCGATCTCTTCCGGATCGGCATCGATGCGGATGATCTTCAGGCCCGCATCGACGCCGAAATTCATCTGCTGAAGCTGCAGCGCGCGTGCCGACCACGAGCACGACATCGCAATCGCCCCAGAGTTTCTGCTGCGGCAGAACCGAGACGCTCCAGGGATTGCGGCCGTCGATCACGCCGATGCCGGAGCGGTGATAGCCGATCGGCGCTTGCAGCATCTCGGCCATCTCGAGCAGCTCGGCGCCGGCTTCCATCGCGCCGCCGCCGACCACGATCAGCGGCTTCTCGGCCGCGCCGAGCAATTTCGCCGCCGCCTCGATCGCATCGGGATCGATCGAGCCATGCTCGGCCGCGGCCGCCGGCGGGAAATCCATCGCCGCACGTTTCGGCCAGACATCGGGCGGGCATTCGAGCGCCACCGGCCGCGGCCGGCCCGAGCGCAACTGGCGAAACGCCTCGTTCATGATATGCGGCGCGTCATGCGGTGCGCGGATGCGCGCCGCGTATTTCGCCAGCCGCTCCATCACGCCGAGCTGATCCGGCAATTCATGCAGCATGCCGAGGCCGCGGCCGATCGTGGCTTGCGGAATCTGCCCGGTCAGCGCGAGCACCGGCGCGTTGCAGGCATAGGCCGTGCACAGCGCGCCGGTCGAATTGAGGAAGCCTGGCCCCGGCACGACGATGTAAGGATACGGCTTGCCCGTCGCCATTGCCGCGCCGAGCGCCATATAGGCCGGCGCCCTGCTCGTGCCGCGTGTGGACGACGCGGATCTTGTCCTGCGCGTCGTGCAGCGCGGCGAAGAACACGTCGTTCTGCACGCCGGGCAGACCGAAGATCGTGTCGACGCCGTTGATCGTCAGCGACCGGATG
Organism: uncultured Alphaproteobacteria bacterium; assembly: GCA_963731145.1. Classification (GTDB taxonomy): domain Bacteria; phylum Pseudomonadota; class Alphaproteobacteria; order ATCC43930; family CGMCC-115725; genus CAIKMD01. The sequence goes on from CAVSUX010000005.1 coordinate 121,837, forward strand.
ACGGCTTCGGCGGTGTTGAGCCTCTCACTCATCGCACGCCCCCGCCGCTCAGCGATCGAGCTCCCAATACGCCCAGCCGGGATGCTTTTCCCAGGTGCGCGGCACCCAATTGTCGTCCATCACATCCATATCGGCGAAATATTCGGTGTTGCCGCCGGCGGGATTGTCGAAATACCAGAAGATGTTGGAGCCGAGGATATGGCGGCCGAGCTTGGTCGCGGGCTTCCAGCCCTTCTCCTTCATGAAATTGCCGCCTTGCAGCACCTCATCGAAGCCGTTGACCTCGAAGGCGACGTGATTGAAGCCGCCGGCTTTCGGGCGCGCGAGCAGGAAGAGATTGTGATGATCCTGCGCGCCGGCGCAGCGCATGAAATCGCCAAGCCCGCCGGAGCGGTCGCTCAGGCGGAATTGCAGCCGGTCGGTATAGAAATCGGAAATCTCGCGCGCGCGATCCTTCGGCACGAAGAACACGACGTGACCCATGCGCGTCGGCGTCACATGCTCGACCGGCATGAAGGGCTTGTTCATGCGCGAGGCGCTCGGCACCGCTTTCGCCTTCTCGACCTGGAAAGCGATCGGCATGCCCCATGGATCCTGCGCATGCAGCGTGCCGTCGGCATCGCGCTTGAGCTTCTGATCCTTGCCGAGCTCGGCGCCGATCTCATCGAGCGATTGGGTGTTGTCGACGCCCCAGACGCATTCGCGCAAGGTCGATCCGGCCTCGACCGGCGCCGGCAGCGAGGTATCGTTCGCTTGGCGCAGCTTTAAGCTCTGGCCCGAAGGCAGCTCGTAATCGACACCGGTCGCGCCGTGATCGACGCGCTTCAGGCCCCAATCGTCGTAATAGCGCGCGCTGGCCGCGATATCCTCGACCCCGAATACCAGCGATTCGATGCGTGTGATCTTCATGCCGTCCCTCCGCGATTTGGAGGGACATTAGTGGGCGGCTTTGCGTGGAGCAATCGAGCGCGAGCCCCCTCACCCTCCCGCCGCTACGCGTCGGGTCCCTCCCTCTCCCCGCTGGGGCGAGGGTTTATGCGCTCGCTGCGACGAAGCTCCCTCTCCCCAGCGGGGAGAGGGTTGGGGTGAGGGGGTACGCTCGTTACGGCGCCGCGCCACGTCTTCCGACGATGAGGTTGATCAGCGCTTGTTTCTTCTCGACCCGCACGGCGTGGAGCGCGCGCTGCAGCGCGCCGGGCAAGCTGGTCCGGCCGGTCGACGCGCTCGCCATGGCCGCCATAGACCTGCATCAGATACTCGTAATTCGGGATTGGGGCCGAGCTGCGCCACCGGCACGCGGTTGGCGCGCGCTGCCTGGCCGTCGGGAAAGACGCGCAGCGCCGAGCCTTCGACCTCTTCCCACATGCCGTTGTTGAAGATGATGAACAGCACCGGCAGTTGCAGCGCGCTCAGCACGTAATGTGCCGCGGTCGGATTGCCGAACATGTAGGAGCCGTCGCCCAGGACAGCGATCACCGTCTTGTCGGGATTGGCGAGCTTCGCACCGACCGCCGAGCCGGCGCCGACGCCGAGACCGCCCGCGCCCGGCGGGCCGAAGCAGGTGCGCGCGTGCTTGAATTGCACATAGCGCAGGATCAGCGAGTATTCGTTGACGACGATCGCATCGTCGCCTTTCGCCTCGCTGATGCAATGCGCCGCCCAGGTCGGACTGATCGGCGTTTCTTTCGACGGCGCGCTCGACATTGGCGTGTAGCTCGGCCTTTCCTGCCTCGCGCGCCGCGATAATCTTCGCGCGCCGCGCTTCAATGACCTTGTCTGTCGGTCTTGCCCTGCATCGCCTTGGCGATCAGCGGCAAGGTCGCCGCCGGCGTTCCCGTGACCGCGACATCGCACGGGAAGCTGCGGATCGGAATGCGCTGGAACATCGGCTCGACGCCGAGCTGGATCACTTTGCAATCGTCCGGCGGATTGCCGTGCTGCGTCGGGATCCAGGGCGTGTCGCATTCGATGGCACAGCACCGCGTCGGCGTCTTTGAGCAGCGGGCCGGGAAAGAAGCCGGCGAGCATCGGATGCTCGGTCGAGAGCACGTTGACGTTGGTGCGGAACTCGACCACCGGAATGGCGTAAGGCTCGGCGAATTCGGCGATCGCCGGCGCGCTCGCGGCGAGCCGCGCCGCGCCCTGCGCGATGATCATCGGCCGCTCGCGCCTTGGCGAGGATCGCGGCGGCGCCCTCGATCTGCTCCGCCGTCGGGCCCGGCACCGTGCCGAAGCCGCGCCGCGGCTTCGCTTCGAAGGTGAAGCTCGTTCAGCGCCTGCGCCATCACCTCACGCGGCAAGGTGAGATAGACCGGACCGCAAGGCTCGGTGGTCGCGATCTCGATCGCGCGATCGACCACGGCTTCGAGCTGCTCGGCGTTGCGCAGCTCGTAATCCCATTTGCAGAATTCGCGCACCATCGACGCCTGGTCGAACATCTCCTGCTGCCAGTGGATGCCGGTGTCGCGCGAGCCTTTGAAGCCGCTTTCGGTGATCGGCGTGCGGCCGGCGGTGAAGATGATCGGCACGCGGTCGCGCGCAGCATCGATCAGCGCGTTGATGCCGTTCGCCGTGCCGACATTCACATGGAACATCACCATCTGCGGCCGGCCGGTATGGAGGTAGTAGCTCATCGCCATCGAGGTCGCGACATTCTCATGCCCGACCGAGACGACCTTGAGCTTCGGGATCGGTGCCCTTGGCGTTGATCGCGGCGATCGCCTCGATCACCGGCGCGAAATCGGTGCCGCCATTGGCGAAGAGATATTCGATCCCCCGCTCCGCCATCAGCGTCAGATAGGCCTCGGCGACCGTTTCGACCGCGATGGTTTTCTTCGCTGCACATTTCCGCGTCTCCCCGTTTGTGCGCCGCCATCTAAGGCGACGCCTGCTGGCGCGGTCAACGAATTGCGTGTTCCAGGCAGCTACAGTAAATCGTGCGACTCGCAGGACGAGGGTCGAGGCGACCCAGCAATCAGGAGACGCCTGGATTGCTTCGCTCCCGATGGTCGCTCGCAATGAACAGTGGAGGAGGCGCGTTTCATGGATTTACATCTCGCGGGGAAGAAGGCGCTGATCACCGGCGCCTCGCGCGGCATCGGCTTTGCCGTCGCCAAATGCCTGCTCGGCGAAGGCGTCGCTCGTGCGCATCGCGGCGCGGCCGGGCGAGCGCATCGAGAAAGCGGCGGCCGCGCTGCGCGAAGCCGGCGCGAAGGATTTCGCCGCTTACGGTCTCGATCTGTCGTTGACCGAGAAGCGCGCCGAGCTGGTCGAGCGCTGCGGCGATGTCGACATCCTGGTCAATTGCGCCGGCGTCATTCCGCGCCAGACCATCGAGGAGATGAGCGAGGCAGCGTGGCGCGAAGCCTGGGAGCTGAAGCTCTTCGGCTCGATCGATCTGACGCGCCGCTACTACACGCGCATGAAAGAGCGGCGCAGCGGCGTGATCATCAACGTCATCGGCTCGGCCGGGCTGCGGCCGGATTCCAATTTCGCCGCCGGCTCGGTCGCCAATTCGGCGCTGATGTCGCTGACCAGCGCCTTGGGCGGCGTCAGCCCCGATTTCAACGTCCGCATCGTCGGCGTCAATCCGGGCTCGGTCCGCACCGAGCGCACGCGTCGAGCAATTGAAGCGCGTCGCCAAGCAGCGCCTCGGCGATGAGAGCCGCTGGCCCGAGATCGACAAGGAGATGGATAAGACGCGGCCTTTCGGCCAGATCCAGAAGCCGGAGCAGATGGCGGCGGTGATCGCGTTCCTCGCGTCGGACCACGCGCAATACATCACCGGCACCACGATCACCGTCGATGGCGGCGCGACGTCGCGCACGCAGTCTCCATTGAGGCCACCCATGACCGAGATCACGACACGCGACGGCACCAAGCTCTATGCTGAAAGTCAGGGGCCCGACGACGGCGTGCCGATCGTCTTCGTCCATGAGCTCGCCGGCTCGTGCCGCTCCTTCGATCTACAAGTCGCACGATTGGCGCAACATTTGGCGCTGCATCACCTTCAACGCTCGCGGCTATCCGCCGTCCGAGATTCCGCCGAGCGTCGATTCCTATTCGCAAGGCCATGCCGCCGCCGATATCGGCGCGGTGTTCGACGGCTTCGGCCTCAAGGACTGCGCATATCGTCGGCGTGTCGATGGGCTCAGCCTCGACCTTGCAATACGCGCTCCGTCATCCCGATCGCGTGCACTCGATCACGCTGACCAGCATCGGCAGCGGCTCCGATCTGAAGCCCGGCGAATTCGCCGCGAGCATGGAGGTGCTGGCCGAGCTCGCGCTGACCAAAGGCATGCGCGCGCTCGCCGAGCATTACGCCGCGACGCCGACGCGCTATCGCCTCCAAGACGAAGAACCCGACCGAATACAAGAATTTCATCGATCAGCTCGCCGCCAATTCGGCGCTCGGCATCACCAACACGATGCGCGGCGTGCAATCGAAGCGCGCGCCGCTCTACGCGCATAAGGAGCGCATCGCGGCGCTGAATGTACCCGCGCTCGTGGTGCTCGGCGAAGAGGACGAGCCCTGCGTGAAGCCCAGCCATTTCCTCAAGGAAACACTGCCCGGCGCACGGCTCGAAATCGTTCCGAAGACCGGACATTGCGTCAATCTCGAAGAGCCGGCGCTTTACAACCGCCTGGTCATGGGCTTTATCGAGAGCATCGAGGCGCGCCGAACGCCCGCCTCAGGGGTCAGGGGAGGTCGTAGCAATGAAACTGGTGCTATTTCAGGCCGGAGGAACGGGGGAAGTCACGCCCGGTATCTTGACCGATCGCGGCGTCGTCAGCATCGCGAAACACGTCAAGAAGAGCTACACGCCGCAGCTCACGATGAACGGCATCATCGACGATTTCGAGAAGCTCAAGCCGGCGCTGGAGCGCGCCGCCGCGAGCGACGAAGCGGTGCCGCTGTCCTCGGTGCAGTTGCGCTCGCCGCTGCCGCGGCCCGGCAAGATCCTCGCCTGCATCGCCAATTACTGGGAGCATGCGCAGCGCGAGCCGCGCAAGCTGTCGATGTTCTTGAAGAACCCCGACGCGGTGATCGGCCCGGGCGATACGGTCGTGCTGCCCGAATTCACCGAGCCTTACGCTTTCATGCATGAGGCCGAGCTCGCCCTCGTCATCAAAGGCCCGGCGAAGATGGTGAAGGCCGAGTGATTGGCGCAGCGCCATCTTCGGCTATACCGGCATGATCGACGTGTCGGCGCGCGGCAACGGCCGTCACACCTGGCCGTCCGGCCCGCCCGCTGCCTGGACCGGCAAGTCCTTCGACACGTTCGCGCCGATCGGCCCGTGCATCACCACCGCCGACGAGATTCCCGATCCGAACGACGTCGTCGTGCGGTTCTGGAACGACGGCCAGCTGCGTCACAACTACAACACCGACGACATGGAGCATCGCGTGCCGGAGCTCATCCAATGGGCGACGACGGTGATGACGCTCTATTCCGGCGATGTCATCGCATGCGGCACCAACCATGAAGGTCTCGGCTTCATGCAGGATGGCGAGATCTGCGATATCGAGGTCGTCGGCGTCGGCAAGATGACGGTGAAAGTGCGCGATCCGCTGAAGCGTACAATGGGAACGCGGCGTCTATATGGGCTCCGATTCGACCAATCCCGAAGCGGTCAAGCGCAACCGTCCGAAGGATGCACCGACTTCCTGACACGATAATTCATATTCGTCATTGCGAGAAGCGATAGCGACGAAGCAATCCAGGGTCTCACACTCGGCCTCTGGATTGCTTCGCCCTCATCCCGAGCTTGTCGAGGGACGCTCGCAATGACGTTGTTGAGCTAGACCATGATCGGGTGAGACGGAATTGAAAAATCGATCCCGTCTCACCCGTGAATCATGGTCTAAATTTTTAAATCGAGAGCACGATTTCACGTTTCGAAAAGAAGCGAGGCCGCTTCTTTTCGAAACGATCGTGCTCTAGCGCCGCGCACTAAAGCAACGCCTCGAGCGCCCGCGAATAGAATTCGCGGAACCGTTCGCCCATGGGCCGATCGTCCCAAGCTTCAAGGGTGATCGGCTTTGCTTTTGCGACTTGCGCGTCGAAGAGGCTTTCGAGTTGCGCCGCCGTCTCGCGGCCGAGCACCACGGCATCGACCTCGTCGTTGAAGAGGATGCTGCGGTGATCGAAATTCGACGAGCCGATCACCGACCACACGCCGTCGATCGTCGCCCATTTCGAATGCAGCATGCCGTCCTGCTCTTCGAAGATATGGACGCCGGCTTCGAGGAGATCGCCGTAATTGGCGCGGCCGACCGCCTGCGCCATCGGCTCGTCGCTGTTGCCCGGCACCATCAGGCGGACATCGACGCCGCGCTTGGCTGCGGCGATCAGGTCCGCCTTCTCGTCCTCGGTCGGCACGAAATAGGCGGCGCTGATCCAGATGCTCTTCTCGGCATTGCGGATCGCCGAGAGGATCGTCGCGTAATAGCGCGGGATCGTGTCGTTGTGATCGCTGGCGATGATGCGCACGGCCTGGTTGCCGCTGGCCGGCGGCGGCCGTTCGGCGACCGGCTTCAGCGGCGGGCCCTGCTCGTCGCCCCAATGGGTGAGGAAGACCTGCTGCAACTCGGCCGCGGCCGGCCCGTCGATCTCGAGATCGGTATCGTGCCAGGTCTCGGGGCTGGGGCCGTCGGAGGCGACGATGCGCGAATGCGGATGCGCCTGATAGACGGTGTAGAGATTGACGCCGCCGACGATCGCGGTGCGATTGTCGACCGCGAGGATCTTGCGATGATCGCGATCGTTGATCGAGCCGACATCCGTCAGCGGGTGGAATCCCAGTACCGCAACACCGGCCGCCTTGAGCGTGTCGAATACTTCTTGCGGCGTATCGACCGAGCCAAAACTGTCGTAGATGACGACAACCGACACGCCGGTGCGCGCTTTCGCAGTCAACAGATCGACGAGGTAGCTGTGATCGCTCTCGACATTCTCGAAGATGTAATATTCGAGATAAACGTTACGCTGCGCCCCTTTGATCGCCGCGAACATGGCGCGGAATGTCGCCGGCCCGTCCTGCAGGAGCTGCGTACGATTCCCGACCGAGAGCGGCGTACCGGCGACCTCTTGTTCGATCGCGAGATGGCGCTGCAATAGGTCGGATTGCGCGCCGAGCCGCGCGATCACGGCTTTGCCTTGCGTCGGCGAGAGCGGTCCGTTCGCGCCGACCACGGTTTGCGGCATTTTCGGCGTGCGATCGATTACCGCGTCGACCGAGGGTACCGAACAGCCACCGAGCAGAGCCAGGAGCAGCAAGGACAGGAGCGGGATAAACGTGGATCGCGGATTTGACGACAAGGAGCGGAGCATGCGAGCGAGCCTCTGATGGGGCTGAAGGCTACAAACGTTTCGCGACCGAATTACGGGCGAAAGGCGATGGAGTTCGGCGAATTTGTGGCGTCTGCCGTTTCATCGCCATGGCACCGCCGCAAGTGCGTGATCCACTCTCCGCGCCATGACCCTGCCGCAAGCGATTTCCCTCGCCATCCTCGCCGGGCTGCTGGTCCTCTTTATCTGGGACAAACTGCGCTTCGACATCGTCGCGCTGCTTGCGCTGCTCGCTTCCGTCGCGCTCGGCATCGTGCCGGCGAACAAGGCCTTCAGCGGCTTCAGCAATTCGCTGCTGCCGCTGATCGCGGCGGCGCTCGTCGTCTCCAATGCCGTCGGCAAATCGGGGCTGATCGAGCAGTTCGTACGCTTCATGCGCCCCATCTTGCAGCGGCGCAGCCTTCAGGTCGGCGGGCTGACCGCGGCGGTCGCGGTCCTCTCCGCCATCGTCAAGAATATCGGCGCGCTGGCGATCTTCCTGCCGATCGCGGTACAGGTCGCGCGGCGCAACAAGCGCGCGGTCGGCGAATTCCTGATGCCGATGTCCTTCGGCTCGCTCGCCGGCGGCATGATGACCTTGATCGGCACCTCACCCAACATCATCGCGTCGAGTCTCAGGCAGGAATTGCTCGGCCAGCCCTATCGCATGTTCGATTTCCTGCCGGTCGGGCTCGGCATCACGCTGATTGCCATCGCCTTTCTCTCTTTCGGCTGGCGGTTGTTGCCGATCCGCGGCAAAAGCCAGGAGAGCGACGAGCCATTTCAAGTCGAAGACTACCTCAGCGAGCTGCGCGTACCGGAAAAATCACCGCTCGTGGGCAAGATGATCGGCGAGGTCGAAGAGACGAGCGAGGGCTCGATCACCGTCACCGCGATCATCCGCGAAGGCCGCCGTCGTTATACGCCGGCGCGGCATTGGCGGATTTTCGCCGACGACATCCTGATGGTGGAATCGAATCCGCAGGATCTGCAATCGTTGGTCCAGACCGCGGGCATCGAGCTGGTCGGACCAGCGGAAGCAACGACCGATCGCACCGGCACCGCCGACACGGTGGTCGTCGAAGCCGTCATCATGGCGGAATCGCCGATGATCGGCCGCACCGGCGTCGAGCTGCGCCTGCGCAGCCGCTATGGCGTCAGCCTGGTTGCGATGAGCCGCGGCGGCCGGCGCACCACGACGCGCCTTGCGCACACCATGTTCAGCACCGGCGATGTGATCGCCCTCCAAGGCGCGGCCGACGGGATGGGCGAGACGCTTGCCAGCCTCGGCTGCCTGCCGCTCGCCGAGCGCAAGCTCCAACTCGGCCGGCCGCGCAGACTGGTCGTGATGACGCTGATCCTTTTCGGCTGCGTCGCGGCTTCAGCGACCGAGACGATGCCGCCCGAGCTCGCCTTCACCGCCGGCGCGGTGCTCACCGTGCTGTGCGGAATACTGACTCTGCGCGAGGTTTACGACGCGATCGATTGGCCGATCCTCGTCCTGCTCGGCGCGCTCATACCTGTCGGCGAGGCGATCCGCAGCACCGGCACCACCGATCTGATCGCGAGCTGGATCAGCCACGCTTCGGCTTCGCTGCCGATTCCGGCGACGCTCGCCATGCTGCTCGTCATCACCATGCTGCTGACGCCGCTCGTCCACCACGCCGCGGCAGTCATCGTGATGGGGCCGGTCGCGGTCGCCATCGCCAAGCAGCTCGGCATCAATGGCGATGCGCTGCTGATCGCGGTCGCGGTCGGCGCGTCCTGCGATTTCCTCTCGCCGATCGGCCATCAATGCAACACGCTGGTGATGGGGCCGGGCGGCTATCGCTTCGGCGATTACTGGCATCTCGGCCTGCCGCTCTCGATCCTCGTTGTCGTGCTCGGCACGCCGCTGATCCTCGCCGTGTGGCCGCTCCATTGAGCGGGCGCGAATTCGATACCGATATTCCGGCGCGGCTCGATCGCCTGCCGTGGAGCCGTTTTCACTGGCTGATCGTCGTCGCGCTCGGCATCACCTGGATTCTCGACGGGCTCGAAGTGACGCTGGTCGGCTCGCTGTCGGGCGCGATCACCGGCGACAAGCATATCGGCATCAGCGATGCGCAAATCGGCTTCGCCGCCAGCGCTTATCTCTCGGGCGCGATCATCGGCGCGCTCGGCTTCGGCCATCTGACCGACCGGCTCGGGCGCAAGAAGCTCTTCCTCATCACCGTCGCCGTCTATGCCGTGGCGACGATGGCGACGGCGCTGTCCTGGGATTTCGCCTCCTTCGCGCTCTTCCGCTTCGCCACCGGTCTCGGCATCGGCGGCGAATATGCCGCGATCAATTCGGCAATCGACGAGCTCATCCCGGCGCGCTGCCGCGGCTGGACCGATCTCGCGATCAACGGCACCTTCTGGATCGGCGCGGCACTCGGCGCCGGTGCTTCGCTGATCGTGCTCGACCCGAATATCGTGCCCCCGGAAATCGGCTGGCGCGGCGCTTTCGCCATCGGCGGCGCGCTCGGCTTCGCGATCATGCTGTTGCGCCGCCATGTGCCGGAAAGCCCGCGCTGGTTGATGGTGCATGGCCGCGTCGAAGAAGCCGAAGCCGTCGTCGACGAGATCGAGGCGCGCATCGGCCGGCCGATCGCAGAGCCGGCACCGCGCATTCGCTTGAAAGCCGGCGAAACACTCGGCCTCTGGCGCGTCGCCCGCTCCATCGCGAAGCTTTATCCCAAGCGCCTGTTGCTGGGCCTCGTCCTGATGGCGGCGCAGGCCTTCTTCTACAACGCGATCTTCTTCACCTATGCGCTGGTGCTGGCGAAATTCTACGACGTGCCATCGGGCCGCGTCGGCCTTTACATGTTCGCCTTCGCCATCGGCAATTTCTTCGGGCCGCTGCTGCTCGGCCGCTTCTTCGACACGGTCGGACGCCGCCGCATGATCACCCTCACCTATGCGCTGGCCGGAATCTTGATGGCGCTGACCGCGATCCTCTTCGCGCAAGGCCTGCTCGACGCCGCACAGCAGACCGCGGCCTGGACCGTGATCTTCTTCATCGCCTCGGCCGCGGCGAGCGCCGCCTATCTCACCGTCGGCGAGAGTTTCCCCTTGGAAGCGCGCGCCATCGTCATCGCGCTTTTCTACGCCGCCGGCACGGCGATCGGCGGCGTCGCGGCGCCGACCCTGTTCGGCGCGCTGATCGCCACCGGCTCGCGCGGCACGTTGATGTGGGGTTATCTCGGTGGCGCGGCGTTGATGCTGGCGGCCGCCGCGACCGAAGCCTGGATCGGCGTTGCCGCCGAGCGCCAATCGCTGGAAAGCGTGGCGCGGCCGCTCTCCGCCGCGGACTAAATCACCACGACCACGCGAGCGCCGCGGTGCCGATCACATCGGGTGCGCGTTGACCGACGAACTCGTCGGTGCGGCGCACGGCGCTGAAATCGGCACGCAGACGATCCGACCAGTAGACCGATACGCCGGCCTGCAGATCGGCGACGAGGGTCTTGTGCTCGACATGGGCGCTGGTACGAAAGTTATTGCCGTCGAGGAAGATGTTGCGCGCGACGGCACGGCCGCCCGCGCCGGCAAAGAGGTACCAGCCGATATCGTCGCCGAGATGCGCGCCGTTAAAATAATCCGTGCCGGAGATCGACGGCCGGATTCGGATCGGTCCATAATCGGTCTCGAGATGATGACCGATGCGGATTTGCGCGCCGGCCTGGACATAGTCGAACACATTGCCGACAGTGGCGCCAACCTGCGGAACGATATCGACGCCGTTCTCGACGCCATCGCTCGTCCAGTTCAGGAACGGCACGCCGAAACGCCAGAGCCGGTCATAGGCCAGCACGCCGCCGGGCTCGTTTTGCAGTTGATTGCTCCAGCCTTCGGCCTGATGAACGCCGATGAGCTGGTGAAAATCGTTTTGCACCTGAAGGCCGAACGCGCCGGGGCCCACGACACCGACCTCGATCTCGAAATTTTCGAGCTGGTTGCCATTGGTCTCCTGCAACAAGCTAGGACCGGTATAGAGCCAACCGGCGTAAGGCCGGTCGCGCGAATCCGGCGGCTTTATATCGATGTTCTTTGGCGTGAAGATGCTTTGCCCGACGAACCAGGAGACGCGACGTTGCGATTGCGCGCCGTCCGCAAAGACCGTCGGAATATTGCCGACGAATTGAAACACACCGTCGGTCCAACCGCCCGGCTGCAGCACCGGGCTAAGAAAGGACAGGCGAAGGCCTTGGGTGTAATGCTTGTCGCTGTTGAAATAGAGCAAATCATTCTCTTCGAGAAGCGTCGTCCGCCAATCGTCGGCAGCCGGCGACGGGCCGGGATCGGCGCCCGTCTGCGCGATCGCGCGCGTATGGATTGCAACAACGGCGCTGAGCACGAGCACGCAAAGGCCGACACGGCGGAGGTTGTGATGGCTCGTCATGATAGCGCGTGACGATCACGGGCGAATATGGCGGTATTATGTCGGGAATAATGCTTCTTGCTGTTCAGGAGATAGCTCATGAAAGCCCTGGTCAACACACCAAAAGGCCTCGCGCCCGTTGAATTCCGTGAGGTGGCGGAGCCGAACCCGGCACCGCACGAAGCACTGATCGCCGTGCGCGCGTTCTCGCTCAATCGCGGCGAATTGACTCTGATGCGCATTCGTCCCGAGGGCTGGCAGCCGGGCCAAGATGTCAGCGGCGTCGTGCTGAAAGCCGCGGCCGATGGTAGCGGCCCGAAGGAAGGCACGCGCGTCGTCGGCATTCTGGATTGGCATGGTTGGGCGGAGCACGCGGCGATCTCGACGCATCGCCTCGCCGCGCTGCCGGACAAGGTGAGCTTCGGCGCGGCCGCATCGCTGCCGGTCGCAGGCCTCACCGCCTTGCGCACCTTGCGTCACGGCGCACCGCTCTTGGGCCGCCGCGTGCTGATCGCCGGCGCGGCCGGCGGCGTCGGCAATCTCGCTGTGCAGCTCGCCGCGCGTTCGGGTGCCGAGGTGACGGCGATCGCGCGCGGCACGCGCGGCCAACCTCTCGCCAAGCTCGGCGCGCAGCATATCGTCGACGACATTACGAAAGCGCAGGGCAAGTTCTGGCTGATCCTCGAATCCGCCGGTGGCGCTCGCTCAAGGCCGCGCTCGGCTTGCTCGAGCCGAAGGGCACGGTCGTGATCTTCGGCAATTCCTCGGGCGAGGAAACGAGTTTGAGCTTCCGCGATTTCGGCCCGGCGAACAACGCGCGCATCCAAAGCTTCCACTCTTTCGCCTCGGGACCGGAGGAAGCCTTCGGTCCCGATCTCGCGCTACTCGCCGGCCTCATCGCGAAGGGCGCGCTCAAGCCCGAGATCGAGGAACATAACTGGCGCGATTTCGCCAGCGTCGCCAAAGCGCTTGCCGAGCGCCACGTTCAAGGCAAAGCGATTTTTCGCATCGATGGATCAAGCGATTGATTTTGCGGCAGCGATATTGCTGCAAGAAAGCAAGATCGTTTCAATTTCGTCGCATTGAAACCACGCGGCCGCGCGATTAGGTCGGAATTGGTGCAAATATCCTTGGAGGATGCCGAACAAGCATGATTCCACCGACTCGGTGTCGAACATCACCCGAAGCATAGCCCGGTTGTCCGATCGGGCGGTGAGCTTTCATAGCCACAAAATGAACCCCGCCATAGCCGATGCTAGACGGGGTTCGCTTATCGAGAGACGACTGCGCGCGCTTAGGCTGCCGCATCCACTGCCGGATGCTCGGTTGCGCGCTGCGCCGGCTGAATCGCCAACGCGACCACATCTGCCGAGGTCTGCGCCGCGGAGCGTGTCGCCGACATCGCTTCGCGCGAGACGGCGAGTGCTTGATCTGCGAAAGCATGCAGATCGGAATCGAGCCGCTTCATGCTGTCTTCGAACCAGCTGCGCTGGATCGATGCGGCCTCTTTGAGATCGTTGCAATTGGCGAGCCGCTCGATCGTATCGAGCGTCGCGGTCGCGGCGGCTTGCCGCCGCTCGAGCCAGCCGGTTGCAACCGGCTCGACTTGCCTGGAGTATCCCGGCCTGGGCGCGCAGCCACGCCTCGACCGGCCAGCTCAGCATGCGTGCGACCGATCCGTCGAAGAACGGAAACTGCGCCGCTGCTTCCACCGCGTTCTCAACCCTTTGGTCCATACCGATCCTTTGGTCCATACCGATTTTTTGTCCTCGCGCCATGATGCGTCGGCCTCCTCATTTCCTATCGCAGGAGTCAATGAAGCAAAGTTGCGCCAAATCTTTGACGAGGATTGCAGGCTACCGCCGTAATGTGACGGAAGTTAGGCCAGCGCCGTGACGTACAAAGATTTCATGTTCGCGATCACATGCGCGGCGGAGCGGATGAAAGCACTTCGACCAAAGCGTTGATCAGCGGCTTCAGAGTGAAAGCTTGTTGCCGGCATCGCCGCGACCGCGAAGCCGCGCTTTTTCAGGGCACTCGCGGCGACAGGTCCCACGGCGGCGATGCGAATGCGCGCAAGTCCTTGGCGCAATTCCGTTTCGAGCCCGCGCTGCTGGGCAACGTCCTCGAGACGCTCGATCTGCGGCGTGCTGGTGAAAGCGATCGCATCGAATTCTCCCGCCGCCATGCCGCGGATCGCCGCGTCGACAAGCCGACTCTCCGCATCCGAGGCATAGCGGTAAGGCAATACCGGATCGGCCTTGGCTCCGGCCGCTTGCAGAAAATCGAGCAGCAAAGCGATTGGGATTGCCGGGATAGAGCTGCACGCCGACCGTGCGGTCGGCGAGGTTTTCGCGCTTCAGCGTCGCGATCACGCCTTCCGTCGTCGGCGTCTCGGCCGTCAACCCCGGCGCGAGGCCCTAATTCGCGCAGCACACGCGCGGGTTTCGGCCCGCGCGTGATGGTGCGCAACTGTTTCACCGCCGCGACGGTTTGTGCCTCGATCCCCGCGCGCTGCGCAACGCTCAACAAGCCGCCGCAGCCCTTCGCCGGTCAGCAGGATGAGATCGTCGAACGCACCGGCAGCGAGGCGTTGCAGCCAGGCCTCGACCGGTGCCGGATCCTCGACATCGCGGATCGTCACCAGCGGACAGCGCACCGCTTCGGCGCCGCGCTCTTCCAGCATGCGCGCAAAAAGATCGAGTTCGCGGCTCTCCGGCACGAGGATGCGCCGGCCGGCGAGCGGCTTTTCCGATCCGGCCCGTTTCGCCTCTCTTGGCTCCGCTTCCATCGCCGGATTCTACCACGCTATGATCGCGGCGATGAGCCTCACCATCCGTCCCCTCGAAGAAGCCGATGTCGACGCCGCGGACAAGGTCCGCCGCCTCGCTTTCGGCACCTATTTCGGCCTGCCCGACCCGCTCAGCTTTTCCGGCACGTCGCGCCTGGTCGAAACGCGCCGCCGCGCCTGGCCGGATGGCGCGTTGGTCGCCGAGAAGGACGGCGCGATCGTCGGCGTCGCGATGTCGAGCCGCTGGGGCAGCCTCGGCCTCTTCGGCCCGCTATCGGTGCATCCCAACATTGGCGCGGCGGCGTCGCGCGCAGTCTGCTCGACGCGTCGATGCCGATCTACGACCGCTGGCACTGTCGCGCCGCGGCGCTCTTCACCTTCCCAGCCAGCCTGACCCATGTCGGGCTTTACCAGCGTTACGGCTTCTGGCCGCGCAGCCTCACCGCGATCATGAGCCGGCCGGTGACGGCGCCGAGCCCGGTGCCGCAAGCGCGATCGCTGAGGCGATGAATGCAGCCGAGCAGCAGGACGCGATCGCGCAATGCGCCGCTTTGACCGACCAGCTCTACGCGGGTCTAGACCTGCGCGACGAGATCGCGATGGTGTCGCGCATCCGACCGCGATGCGATCGTGCTGACCGAAGGCTCGGCGATCACCGGCTTCGTCATCTGCCATGTCGGTCCGGGCAGCGAAGCCGATACCGGCGTCACCTATGCGAAATTCGCGGCGGCGCAGCCGGGACCCAACGCCGCGCGCGATTTCCAACGCCTCATCGATGCGGCGAATGATTTCGCCCATCACAACGGCGCGGCGCAACTCAACGCTGGCGTGAATATGGGCGCGATGGAAACCTATCGCTTGATGATCGGCGCCGGCTTCCGCTCCGCACTGCAGGGCATCGCGATGCATCGTCCGTGGATCGAGATTTATGACCGTCCCGACATTTTCGCGCTCGAAGACTGGCGTTGACGGCGCTCAGCCGCGCGCCGCTGCTTCGAGTTCGGCGATATCGAATTTCACCATCTTCATCATCGCCTCGGTAACGCGCTTGGCCTTGGTGCGATCCGGATCGCTCATTAAGTCGAGAAGCCGCTTCGGCGTGATCTGCCAGGTAATTCCCCAGCGATCGGTCAGCCAGCCGCAGGCGATTCCCTTTCCGCCGGCGGTGAGCGCGTCCCACAAGCCGATCGACCTCCGCCTGCGTGTCGCATTCGATCATGATCGAGAAATTGCGGCTCAGCGGATCGAATGGCCCCGCCTCGATCGCGCGATAGCGCTGATCGCCGAGGGTGAAAGCGGCGATCTTGACGGTCCCCGCCGGGCCACTGGGCGTATCGGCGGGGACCGTCGAGAGGAAAGTCGAGCGAGGAGCCGGGAATCAGCGATACATAGAAGCGCAGCGCCGCTTCCATGTCCTTCTCGAACCAGAGATGCTGGCTGATCTTCATGGGTATGCTCCTTCAAGCAATTTTGTCGGGGTAGGTCTCACGGCGTCATTGCGAGGAGGCCGTCGGCCGACGAAGCAATCCAGGGCTTCACGTGTGGCTTCTGGATTGCTTCGCTTCGCTCGCAATGACGATCCTTTTGGCACCGCCAAACTCAAACTACCCACCGCTGATGGCGGTGATGATGAGAACCGAGGCGCCGGGCCGCAGCGGCGTCTCCAGAGCTCGACCGCTCGCCATCGACGAAAATATTCACATGCGGCCGGATGCGCGGCATCGAATCGCTGAGCCGGTCGCGCATCCCCGGCCAGCGCCTATCGAGCGCATCGAGTAGCTCGCGCACGGTCGCGGCTTCCAATTCGAGCTGGCGCGGACAGCCCGGAAAGAGCCGCGTCAGCGCCGGCGTCAGCGTGATCGCGACATTCGGCATCGCTCAGTCTGCGACGATCAGAGTTTCGACCGAGGCGATCGGCGGCAGATGCTGCGCGACGCGCCGCCAGCTCTCGCCTTCATCGGCACTGGCATAGACCTCGCCGCTATTGGTGCCGAAATAAATCGCCGGCCGGATCGTGACGATCGGTCGCCATCGCCTGGCGCAGCACGCCGAAGAACACGTCTTTCTGCGGCAAGCCTTCGCGCAGCGCCTGCCAGTGCTTGCCGCCGTCGCGCGTACGCCACACGGCGGCTTTCGCCTCCGGCACATAGCGGCCGGCGATGTCGCCGTTGAGCGGCACGAGATAGAGCGTGTCGCGATCGCGCGGATGCGCCGCGGCGGGAAAGCCGAAGCTCGACGGCAGGCCGGTCTCGATGCTTTCCCATTCCGCGCCGGCATTCTCGCTGCGATACATGCCGCAGTGATTTTGCTGATAGAGGCGATCGGGCGTGCCCGGCGCCATCACCAGGCAATGCACGCATTGACCGAATTCGGGATAGCGCTGATCCTCGGGATTGAAATCGGCGCGCGTGCCGCGATTGCGCGTCTCCCAGCTCTCGCCGCCATCGGCGGTAGAAGACGCCGACGGCGGAGATGCCGACCCAGATCTGCTGCGGATCGCGCGGATGCGGGATGAGCGAGTGGAGGATCAGGCCCGCGCCGCCCGGTTGCCACTTCGGCCGCGTCGGGTGATTGCGCAGCCCTTCGACCTGGCTGCCAGCTTGCGCCGTCGTCGCCGCGACAGGAACAAGCCCGCCGGCTGGACACCGGTGTAAAGCCCGCGCGCGCTCGGCGCGAGGCTCCAGACCGCTTTGATCGGCTCCTCGCCCTCGGCGTATTTGAGGCCCTCGCTCGAATGCGTCCAGCTCTCGCCCGAGATCGTTCGATTTCCACACCGCCGGGCCGAACCATTCATTGCCGCCGCCGGCATAGATCGTGCCGCTCGCCGGATCGGCGACGACGTGATTCATCGGCCAGCAGTCGCAATAAGGCCCGCGCAATTGCCAATCGCGGCGCGCTCCATCGCTTTCGAGGATGAACGCGCCTTTGCGCGTGCCGAGCAGGATCAGCGTCTTGGTCATGGGCATGCTTCCGAATGCTAGGCAGGTTTCTCGCAATTGATCATCCACGGCACGCCGAAGCGATCCGTCACCATGCCGAAACGTTCGGCAAAGAAGGTCTTCTCGATCGGCATCTGCACGCTGCCGCCCTCGGCAAGCGCCGTGAACAGCACCGTCGGCCTCGGCCGGCTTGTCGAAGCTCAGCGACAGGCGAAAGCCCTTCGCTTGCTCCTGATGTCCCGGCGGCGCATCGGAGGCCATCACCACCGTATCGCCGAGCTGGATGCGGCCATGCAGGATCTTGCTCGTCCCATTCGGCCGGGACGTGGCCTTCGGCCGGCGTACCTGCATGCTTCATCATCGTCAGTGATCTTGCCGCCGAGACGCGTCCTCATAGAATTTGAACGCCGCTTCGCATTCGCCCGTGAAGAAAAGATAGGGGTTGGTTTGCATCGCTGCCTCTTGGGACGGTCATCGCTTCGCCGTCTGCGCGCGCAGCCGCTCTTCCTGTTCTTTGAGCTCGGGTGTCAGGTTCGCGCCGAAATCCTCGGCCGCGAAGATCTGGCGAATTTCGATCTCGCTGCCATCCGTCATTGGATGGGCGCGCGTTTCACCCACTCGATCGCTTCTTCCTTCGATTTCACGTTGAAGATCCAGAAGCCGGCGATGAGGCCATCGAGCGGAAACGGACCTTGCGTCACCGTGCGATCCTTGCCGGAGAATTTGACGCGCGCGCCTTTGCTCGTGGGATGAAGCCCCTCGCCCGCCTCCATCACGCCGGCCTTCACGAGCTCCTCATTGTATTTGCCCATGGCCGTGAGCAACTCGGTGCTCGGCAACTTGCCGGCTTCGCTGTCCTTGTTCGCCTTGACGATGATCATGAAACGCATAGCCGTTCTCCTCTTCTCTCTCAATTTCACATTTCGTCAGTCGTCGATCGCCTGATAGGCGCCGGTCCAGAAATCGAGATAGACCGGCGAGAGCGCGGGGAATTGCGCCCGCTGCGCCAGGAGGAGCACGATCATCTCCTCCGTCGGATCGTTCTGCCACGCCGTGCCGTAGCCGCCGTCCCAGCCATAGGCGCCCGGCGTCATCGCGAGGCCGTCGCGCCCGGTGACGATGCCGACACCAAAGCCCCAGCCGCGATTGTCCCAACCATCGCCGAACGGCGAGGCGGCTTTTTGCGCCGCGCGTGAGCTGATCGGTCGTCATCAGCGCGACCGAGGCACGCGACAGGATGTGCTCATGGCCGTGCTCGCCGTGATTCAGCAGCATGCGCGCGAAGGCGAAATAATCGTCGATCGTCGACACCAGCCCGGCGCGCGCCGTCCTCGAAGGCCGGCGGCTTGGCCCAGCGGCTGTCCTCGACACCGTCATAGCGCGAGAGCGCACCGGTCTTGTCGTTGACCCAATAGCTCGTCGCGAGCCGATCGAGCTTGTGCGGCGGCACGAAGAAGCCGGTGTCTTTCATGCCGAGCGGCTCGAAGATGCGCTCGCGCAGGAAATCGCCGAAACTCTTGCCCGAGGCGCGCGCGATCAGCGCGCCCAGGATGTAAGCGCCGGTACCGTAGAGCCAGCGCTCGCCCGGCTGATGGATCAGCGGCAAGGTGCCGAGGCGCTTCAGCCATTCGTCGGGCTTATGCGGCATCGCCGGATCGGGCGGGCCGAAACCGATGATGCCAAGATCGGCGATCGCTCTGAGGATCGGGAATTTGTCGGGCGCGCCCCACACCATGCCGTAGCCCGAGCGGAAGGTCAGCAGATCGCGCAGGCTGATCGGCCGCTGTGCCGGCACGGTGTCGTCGAGCGGCCCGTCGAGCCGCTTCAGCACGCGGCGATCGGCGAGCTCGGGCAGGAAGCGATCGACCGGCTCGTCGAGCCGCAGCTTGCATTCCTCGACCAGGATCATCGCCGCAACCGCCGTGATCGGCTTCGTCATCGAGGTGATGCGGAAGAGCGTGTCGCGGCGCATCACATCTCGCTATCGAGCGCCTTCTTGCCGATGACGTCGACATGAGCCTCGCCGCGCCGCGCGACCAGCGTCACCACGCCCGGCGCGAGCCCGCGCTCGACATGGCCGGCCATGATGTCGTGCATGCGCTGGAGCCGCGCTTTGGACAATCCACGGGTCATAAGCTGTTCCTTCGCTTGTCGCGCCAGCCGGAATCGAAAAGATCAGCGGCGAAAGGGAATGAGCGTGCGAAGCCTGTCGTCGCGCAGATAAAGCCCGCCCCAGGCAAGGATGCCGACATAGACGCCGAACAGCACATGGCTGAAGAGCGGATCGCCGACGCGCAGATGCGATGCAATCGCCCCGCCGAGCACGCCCGTGATCAGAATCGCGCCGAGCACCGCCGTTTGCGGCACGACATAGAGCACGAGGCAGATCGCTTCGATAGTGCCAATAACGAGACCGAGATAGTCGGGATAGCCAAGCGGCACCATCGCCTCGCGTACGACATCGAGCTGCATCAGCTTGATGGCGCTATCGAAGGCGAGGAAGAGCGCCACAAGGCCGGTTGTCACGCGGCCCATCCAAAGCATCGCTTTAAAGCCCTTCGCCGTTTCGGCCGTAAGCGCAACCATGAGCCTCTCCCTCCACTACCTAAGCGCGAAATAATGCTTGACATATTACGTTGATATCAACATAATAAGGCCATGTCAAGCAGCGATGAACTTTCCTGGGATGCGACACGTCACGTACGCGAGACGTGTCTCTGCATTCGCGTGCAACGTGCGGCCCGCGCGTTGGCGCGGCATTTCGACGATGCGCTGCGCCCCGGCGGACTGACACATGGGCAATATTCGCTGCTGGTCGCGCTCAATCAGGCGGAGCCGCCGATCATGAGCGAGGTCTCGGCCGCGCTCGCCATGGACCGCACGACGCTGACGGCCAACCTCAAGCCGCTCGAGCGGCGCGGCCTTGTGAAGATCGCGATCGATCAGAAGGACAAGCGCAGCCGCCGCCTCATCATCACGACGAAGGGCCGCTCGACGCTGAAAGCCGCTTTCCCGATCTGGAAAGCAGCGCATGCCGCGCTGGACGATGCCGTAGGCGTGACGCGCGTCGATCGGCTGCGCGTCGATCTTCGCGCCATCGCGCAGATGGAAAACTCGGCGGCGGAGAAAGCCGCCGCCGAGTAATCGATCACCCTTAGTGATTGCGGCGCATCTCGCTCGAGGTGTTGAGCAGCGAGTGAAGATTGCGCGCGTAATCGATCGCGCCCGGCGTCGGCATGTCGTAAGCGACCTTGGTGAATTCCTTGACGCCCTGCACCGCGATCGGCGGCGCCTTCAGCACCGCGGCGACGAACGCATCGACAGCACCATCGAGCTTTGCCGCCGGGAAGACATCGCTGACGATGCCGTAGCTCAGCGCGCGCTCGGCGCTCACCTCGTTGGTCGACCAGACGAGATAGGACATCGCCTTGCGCGTGACGCGATCGATGAAGGACGACATCACCATGCCGGGCAGGATGTTGTGGCCCATCTCCGGCACCTGGAAGATCGCCGCATCGCTGGCGAGCGTCACGTCGCACGCGGCGGCAATGGCGCAGCCGAAGCCGAGCGCCTTGCCCTGCACCACGGCGACGACCGGGATCGGCACCGATGCGCATGATGCCGTAGGCGTCGAACACGATGTCGCTCTCGTTGCGGCGGGCATAAGCCTCGGGCGGCGCCGGCGGCGGACCGGCGGGCCGCGCGCCCATGCCGGCGCGGCCGATGCAGAATTCCTTGCCCGCGCCGCGCAGCACGATGATCCGCGAATTCTTCGGCGCTTCGCGGATGATGCCGGTCATCTCGACCACCATCGCATCGGTCATGCCATTGCCGTTATCCGGCCGATTGATCGTGATGTTGAGGATTTGGCCGTCCTGCTTGGTGAGGATTTCGTTGCTCATACTGCCTCCTGGTGAAGTGTTATCGCGATAATTTCCACATCGTCATTGCGAGCGAAGCGAAGCAATCCAATCCAGGCCGCACGTGAGACTCTGGATTGCTTCGTCGCTGCGCTCCTCGCAATGACGACACTTAGTGTTTCTGCTCGCGGCCCTTCAGCGCCCATTGGCCTTCCTTGAGGCGCGTGAGCGTGCCGTCTTCGCGCAGCTGATCGAGTGCGACCGCGACCTCGCGCCCGTCCTTGCTGCCGAGCGCGGCCATCAGCTCCGAGAAGAACATGGGGCCGCTCTCGAGCGCCTGACTCACGGTCTGATAGCGTGCCGGCGCGTTGCTGGTGTGGAAGCCCCAGGCGCGGCGGAATTCGAAATCCTCGCGCTGCTCGGGCAGCATCGTGCAGTCATAGCCGATCTTCGAGACCGTGCCGTTCTTCAGCATGATCGGATCGGTGTAATAGCCGGGCATGCCGTCCTGGATCATCACGTCGCGCGATGGATCCATGCGCGTCGACATCGCCCATTCGACCTCGTCATTGTCGAAGATGTTAACGTCGTCGTCGAAGACGGAGATGTTGCGAATGCCCGAGATGGCGAAGATCGTCGAGATCGCGGCGCGCGCCTGGCCCGGCGTCGGGTTCTTCAGCGCCAGGCGCAGATGGACGCGCCCGCCCGCCGCCGGCACCGCGTTCATCGCCACCGGCATGATGCGCGCCTCACGCAGCAGGCGATAAACCTGCGCTTCGGCATGAACGGCCGCGAGATTGGATGAATCGGCGCGGCCGAGCGCGCGGCCGGAATGCAGCACGGTCTGATAGATCACGTCCTTGCGCTGCGTGATCGCGGTGACGTGGAACACCGGATCGATATGCACGGGGCCGTAGAAGCCCCAGAACTCGCCGTAAGGCCCTTCGTTCTCCGTGTAGCCATGCTCGTGGAGATAGCCCTCGATCACGAGCTCGGCGTCGGCCGGCACGAGGATGTCGTTGGTGAGGCTCTTCACCATCGGCACCGCTTCGCCGCGCAGCGTGCCGAGGGCGCTGAACTCGTCGCCCGGGAAGCGCCCGCTGGCCGCGAGGAAATCGAGCGGATGCGAGCCGATGACGAAGCTGATCGGCAGCCTCTGCTTGCGCTCGACGCAGGCTTTGTAGACAGGCGCGCAGATCGGACGGCGCCGTCAGATTGGTGCGCATCGTGTTCTTCGAGCGCAGCATCAGGCGGCGGCAGCCGACATTGCGCTTGGCGGTGACGGGATCGACCGAAAAGTCGATGGCGGACGAGATATAGGTGCCGCCGTCATATTGATGCTGCGGATGAAAGGGCAGCGTCGTCAGGTCGATCTGGTCGCCGGTGCGCACGATCTCATGCACCGGCGCGTCGGCCGATTTCACCTCGACGATCGGTTGCGGCTTCGCTACGCGGCGATTGAACTCGGCCGCGATCTCGCCCTCGCTCGACCCCGAAAGCGGCGGCGACGCGCTTGCGGCTGCCGGAGACGGCGGCAATCACCTCGTATTGCTCGGCGCCGGCTTTCTTGAAGAGCACCGCTTTCGGCGTCTTCTCGACGATCGCGCTCATCTCGGCGAGCGCGACCGGCTCGTCGTGGATCTCGACCTCGCCGATCTCGACCAGCTTCTTGACGAAAGGCCGCAGCCGGAATTTCTCGAAATCCACGCCGCCGCGGCGCTGCCCGCGTCCATCGCACATCCTCCCAAATTCTGGCCTAAAATTCTGCGGGCGACTTTAGCCGATGAGACATAGGTCGGCTATGCCAACCAATGGGGCATATCGGCGCGGATTTTACCCGACGCCCTATTGTCGCCTCGGGCGAGAAGCCGAATAATGGCGCCGCATGGGCGAATGCGCCCGACGAGCAAACGGGAGGACCTAAGTGGCGACCAATCACGACGGCGGCGAAGCGATTCTGGAGGCATTCCGCAGCCTCGGCGTCGAGCACATCATGTCATCGCCGGGATCGGAATGGTCGCCGGTGTGGGAAGCCTTGGCGCGCCAGAAGACCAGCAATCGGCCGGGTCCGGATTTCATCGAATGCTGGCATGAGACGCTCGCCGTCAACATGGCGATGGGCTACACGCAATACAGCGGCAAGATGCAGGCCGTGCTGCTGCATGCCGGCGTCGGCCTGATGCAGGGCGAGATCGGCATCCACACCGCGCGCAATTTCGAAGTCCCGATGGTGGTGATGTCGGGCGAGTCCGTCACCTATGGCGAAGACCCGAGCGTCGAGCCGGGCGCGCAATGGTACGGCAGCCTCGGCATCGTCGGCGGCCCGCAGCGCATCGTCGAGCCCGTCACCAAATGGGCGACGCAGGCCGGCAGCGTGCACACGCTCTATGAGCAGACCGTGCGCGCCGGCGAGATGGCGCAGCACATCCCGCAAGCGCCGACCTATCTGAACGTGCCGCTCGAGCACATGCTGAGCGAATGGACGCCGCCGCCGAATCTGCGCAACGTGCCGCCGGTGCCGAAGCTGCAGCCGATGGATGCCGACATCCAAGCCGTCGCCGACATGATCCTGAAGGCGAAGAACCCGGTGGTCGTGACCAATTCCGTCGGCCGCGAGCCCGAGGCGTTCCGCGCCCTCGTCGCGCTCTGCGAGCTGATGGCGATCCCGGTCGGCGAAGGCCGCGTCACCGCCTACGGCAATTTCCCGAAAGACCATCCGATGTATCTCGGCATGCAGGGGCCGAAGATCGCGAAGGAGAGCGACTGCGTGTTGCTCGTGAAGTCGCGCGCGCCCTGGTATCCGCCGAGCGACCGGCCGCAAGACGCGACCGTGATCGCGATCTCGGAAAATCCGCTGAAGGGCCACTTCCCCTATCAGAACCTGCAGGCCGATCACTATCTCGAAGGCGACGTCGCGGCGACGCTCAACGCGCTCACCGCCGCGCTCAAGGCCAAGGGCGCCGACGCGTCGAAATACGCCGAGCGTCACGCGCGCATCAAGGCCGAGCACGACAAGTGGAACGCCAAGCTGCGCGACGCCGAGCAGAAGGCCAAGGACAAGGACGGCGCGATCGATCCGCTGTGGATGGTCGGCGCGATCCGCGAAGTGATGCCGAAGGACACGGTCTATCTCGAAGAGACGATCATGCATTCCGGCATCCTGAAAGAGCATCTGCCGTGGAACGAGCCGCAATGCTTCTACACCGTCGGCGGCGGCCTCGGCCAAGGCACGGGCATCGCACTCGGCGTGAAGATGGCGGCGGGCAAGCGCCCGGTCGTGCTCTTCATCGGCGACGGCGCCTTCCTCTACAACCCGATCACCCAGGCCCTCGGCGCGTCGCGGCAGCACAACCTGCCGATCCTCATCGTCGTCTGCAACAACCTCAAATACTCGGCGATGCAGCGCAACCACGCGGAATACTATCCGAAAGGCGCGGCGGTGCAGCACGATGTGTGGCATGGCGTGCACATCGACGGCCCGGAATATTCCGAGCTCGGCAAGCCCTTCGGCTTCCACGGCGCACGCGTCGAGAAGTCGAGCGAGCTGGTCGGCGCCCTCAAAGCCGGCCTCGCCTCGATCCAGAGCGGCACCACCTCGATCCTCAACGTGATGCTGAGCCGGTAGGCACAGGAATTGTCTCATCCCGGATTCCCTCTCCGCCCCTCGGGGGGCTTTGCACAATAAGGGGGATTAGAACCTGACTTTTTGTGCAGGACACGATTCTGCACAAAAAGTCGGTTCGCCTATTTCAGATGCGGAATGATCTGGTCCAACTGGGCGATCCGGCGACGGATTTCCTCCGCATAGACGGTATTGCCAAGTTGGGATTTCTCAAACGCGACGAGGTCTGACACAAATCTCTCGCGGTCGCGATTTAGAGAAGCAACTGTTCCGTGTATCATGTTCTCACTCTGTGCTTGGATTATTGATAAGACTAAATCCAACCGGTAAGCAATTCCATCATTTCGGGGGGCTGTCATGCGGGTGGGAATCGTTGCAGCGATCATTTTATTCGCCTTCGCGGCTCAAGCCAAAACCGCCGAGCAAGACGATATCAGCAATGCCATTGTGCTTCGCCAGTTGTGTGAAGCACCAGCAGATCAGATTGATCGGATGTCCGACCTGTAGGCGTAAGCTGGCTTCGGGTAACCAAAGTCGATCGGTGCTCGCGATCGAACCTTCGGTGATACCGCACTAGTAAGACGCAGCCGTCGCCCTGTCGTTGGCCACCTTGGAATGGATGGGCGGGCTTTTGCTCGATAATTTAATTTCGGTCAGAAAATGGCGTTTCCGGTCAAAGATGCGTTCTCGTGCAAAGCCCCCTCGGGGCGGAGAGGGTAGGGTGAGGTGGGGTATGCCAACCCACAAACTCCGGCGTCACAGCGTCATCGCCCGAAAGCTGCGCGCCAATTCCACCGACATCGAACGCATCCTCTGGCGCGCTCTGCGCGAGCGCCTGCCACTCTACAAATTCCGCCGCCAGCACCCGATCGGTAACCGGATCGCGGATTTCGCCTGCCCGGAGAAGAAACTCGTCATTGAACTCGACGGCAGCCAGCATGCCGATGAGTCGAGAAGCCGACGAAAGACGCACCGCGGAACTGGCGGCGCACGGCTATCGCGTGATTCGATTTTGGAATAATGATGTGACGCAGAATTTCGCTTCTGTGCTCGATACGATTTATCGCGAGCTGGAAGCACCCCACCTCACCCTACCCTCTCCGCCCCCGCGGGGCGGAGAGGGAAATCAGAACGGAGTAAATCTCGATGAAAGCCATCGTCACCAAAGCCGACAATAGCGGCCCCGAACTCGTCGAGCGGCCGATCCCGACGCCGGGCCATGGCGAGGTGCTGATCAAGATCGCCGCGGCCGGCATCAACGGCGCCGATCTCAGCCAGGCGAAAGGCCGCTATCCCGTGCCGGCGGGTGCGACCGACATCCTCGGTCTCGAAGCCGCGGGCGAGATCACCGCGCTCGGCGCCGGCGTCACGCAATGGAAAGTCGGCGACAAAGTCTGCGCGCTGCTGGTCGGCGGCGGTTATGCCGAATATGTCGCGGTGCCGGCGGTGCAATGCCTGCCCGTGCCGAAAGGTCTCTCGCGTCGTCGAGGCGGCGGCGCTACCGGAATGCGTCATCACGGTGTGGCTCAACGTCTTCGATCTCGGCGGGCTCAAAGCCGGCGACCGGCTGCTCGTCCATGGCGGCTCGTCCGGCATCGGCACCACCGCGATCCAGATCGCGAGCGCGCTCGGCTCGCCGGTCGTCATCACCGCCGGCAATGCGGATGAAATGCCAACGCTGCAGCGCGCTCGGCGCGACGCTCGCCATCGATTACAACGCGCAGGATTACGTCGCGGCGATCGAGAGCGCGTTCGGCAAGCGCAGCATCGACGTCTCGCTCAACATGGTCGGCGGCGATTACGTGATGCGCGACATCCGCCTGCTCTCGCAAGGCGGCCGGCTGGTGATGATCGCCGCGCGCAAAGGCAGCAAGATCGAATTCGATTATCAGGCGCTGACCGAGAAAGACGGTCGCATGACCGGCTCGCGCCTGCGGCCGCGCCCGATCCCCGAGAAAGGCCGGCTCGCCGCCGCGGTGCGCAAGGCGGTGTGGCCGCTGATCGAGAGCGGCCGCTTCAAGCCGGTGATCGAGAAGACCTATCCGCTGACGCAGATCGATGCCGCGCATGCCCATATGGCGGGCTCGCATGTCGGCAAGATCCTGCTGACGCTGTAGACGCGCTCGCTTTTCATAGGTTCGTCAGTCAGGGTTGCGGAGCGCCAACTGACGACTCGCAACGCGCAGGCCAGCGCCCTACTCTTCCTTCATCACCCCTAGCCGCTTCGACGCTTCGTCGACGATCGAGAGATCGGCGTATTTCGGCACGTCGATATCGGTTTTGAGGATAGCCGAGCTCTTTTTCCATCTTGAGATCGTCGGCGACGGTCTTTGAGATCGGGATTGCCGTTCGGGCTGCGATAGAAATCGCGCTTGGTGAACACCCAATCGAGCGATTCGAGCGGTTGCTTGGTGATCTTCGCGGCGATCTGCTAGCGCTTCCAGCATGGTTGGCCGGATCGAAATACCAGCGCTGCGATCCGCAGCACGTCTTCCATGAGATCGACCAGCGCCGCGCGATGCTCCGCGATATAGGGCGCGCGCGCCGCCCACATCAGCAGCTCGGACGGGCCGATCTCGGCACCTTGCTCGAAGAGCGTGCGGCCGATCTTGCACGAGCTCGGGATCGTACATGAAGGGCAGCACCGCCGAGATGAGATCGACTTTGTGCTCGGCGAGCGCCGATTTCATGTTCGGGAAATTGATCTCGACATCGGTGTAGTCGCGTTTTCCTCGCAGATGGTGCTGCATGAGGATATAGCGCAGCGCGATGTCGAGGCCGGTGCCGATGCCGTTGGTCGCGACAACCTTGCCCTTCAGATCGTCGATCGTCTTGATCGGGCTGTCCTTGAGCACGGTGAAACGCGTCGTCGACCAGCCGGGCCTGCCATCCTCGAGCTCGTCGGCGATGAGCCGCACATCCGTCCATATGCGCGTTCTCGACCGCGGCACCGAGCGTCGAGATAGCCGAGCTGCGCGATGTCGAGATCACCCGAGGCCAGCGCCTGTAATTGCGCCGGCGTTGACGAGAAATGCATCGGCTCGATCGTGTAGGACTGGTTCAAATGATGCAGCAGCTCCGGCTTCTCGAGGAGATAGCCGGCGCGCGAGGCCGGCATCGCGATCCAGCCGATGCGGAATTTCACCGGATCGGCCTGCGCCGGACGAACACGCGTCCAAGCAGCATGGCACCGAGCATTGCGCTAGCGAGCAGCGTCATCATCGCGAGCGGATTTCCGCATTGACTCGACTCTCCCTGTTCAGATGGCGCCGCTTCGGCGCGGCGCATTGCCGCCATGATCGGCGACCGGAAAGCCGGCGCAAGCGCGCGCGTTACGGCTATTTCGCCGGGCCGAGCCGCTTCAACGCGTCGCCGGCGATGGTGAGATCGGCATATTTCGCGACGTCGATATCGGTTTTGAGATAGCCGAGCTTTTTTTCCATCTTGAGATCGGCGTCCACCGATCTGAGGTCAGGCGCGCCATCCGGGCCGCGGAAATAATCGCGCTTGGTGAAGACCCAATCGAGCGATGCGGGTGGCTGCTTCGTCAGCTTGGCGACGATCGCGATCGCCTCATCGTGATTTGCCGGATCGGAATACCAGCGCAGCATGCGCAACGTATCTTCCATGAGATCGACCAGCGCCGCGCGATGCGCCGCGATATAGGGCGCGCGCGCCGACCACATCAGCAGCTCGGCGGGGCCGATCTCGGCGCCTTGCTCGAACAGCACGCGGCCGATCTTCAGCATCTCGGGCTCGTACATGAACGGCAGGATCGACGAGACCAGATCGACCTTATGGTCGGCGAGCGCCGGTCTCATATTGGGGAAATTGATCTCGACATCGGTGTAGTCGCGCTTCTCCTCCAGGTGATGCTGCTTGAGGATATAGCGCATCGCGATATCGAGCCCGCTGCCGATGCCGTTGGTCGCGACGACCTTGCCCTTGAGATCGTCGATCGTCTTGATCGGGCCATCCTTCAGCACCATGAAATGCGTCGTGGCGTAACCCGGAACACCGTCCTCGAGCTCATTGGCGATGAGCCGTATGTCGTCCATATGCGCATTCTCGATCGCGACGCCGAAAGTCGAGAAGGCGAGCTGCGCGATATCGAGATCGCCGGAGGCCAGCGCCTGCAGCTCCGCCGGCGTATTGGCGAAATGCATCGGCTCGATCGTGTAGGACTGGTTGAGGTGATGCAGCAAATCCGGCTTTTCGAGGATGAAGCCGGCGCGCGAGCCCGGAACCGCCGCCCAGCCGATACGGAACTTCACCGGATCGGCTTGCGCCGGGCACAGCCAGGCGCCGAGCAATGCGCTCCCGAGCAGCGCCATCATTCCGAGCGATTTCCGCCCCACCGATTTCGGCATGCATCCCTCCTCGTCGGAAATTGCGCCGCTTCGGCGCGACCTTGTCGCTATGATCGGCGCCCGGGAAACCCGACGCAAGCTTTCCGTCGCGCGGGTCGGTTACGGTGGAGATGATGGTCGAGCATTTGTCGAGAAAAGCAGCCGCCGAGCCGGCGGGATTATGACAGCGTCGCCAAGACGCTGCATTGGCTCATCCTCCTGCTGCTGATCGCGCAATACAGCGTCGCTTGGACGATGCCGGATATCGGTCGCAACACGCCGGCCGTTGGGCTGATCAGCCTGCATTTCTCCATCGGCGTCACGATACTTGCGATCGCGATCCTGCGGCTGCTGTGGCGCTGGACGCATCCGGTGCCGACGCTGCGCGGCATCGTCCCTGCCTGGCAGTATGGGCTCGCCTGCCTCTCGCACGGGCTGCTTTATCTCGTGCTGCTTGTTCTGCCGATCCTCGGCTGGGTCGATGCGTGTTTCCGCGGCTATGCGATCGATTTCTTCGGCCTCTTCACGATCCCGCAACTGATCGCCTCCTCGCCGGCGCTCGCCGGACGCACCGGCGACATCCACGCCTTCGTCGGTACCGTCTTGCTTGTCCTCGTCGGGCTGCACGTACTGGCGGCGCTCTATCATCTGATCGTCCGGCGCGACGGCGTTTTCTCGCGCATGCTGCCGGGCCGGAAGCTGACCGCGACCGCATGAGCCAGATCCGCTCGTCTTGTCGATCTTTCGCCGGCGCGGCGCCGGCTGGCCTTCTTCGTCCTGCTGATCGGCTCGCTGATGCCGTCGCTCAATATGTTCATCGTGACGATCGCCCTGCCGTCGATACGCACCGCGCTCGACGCCTCGGAATCGCGAGACCAACCTGATCGTCACCGGCTATTCCGCGGCTTACTCGGTTTGCCTCATCACCGGCGGCCGGCTCGCCGATCTCTATCGGCCGGCGCCTTATGTACCTCGTCGGCGTGGCCGGCTTCACGCTCGGCTCGCTCTCTGCCGGCTCGCGCCCAATCCCGTTTTGCTGGTGATCGCCGCATCTCGCAGGGCGTCACCGGCGCCGCCGATCGTGCCGCCGGTGCTTGCGGCGTTGCGCTCGCTGTTCACCGGCACGGAAATCCCCTGGGCGCTCAATATCTACGGCACCGGCGTCGGCGTCGCCGTGGCGGGCGGACAATTGCTCGGCGGCGTGTTGATCGCGGCGGATATCGGCGGTCTCGGCTGGCGCGCGGCCTTCCTGATCAACGTGCCGATCGGTCTCGTGTGATCGGCTCGCGACGCTGGCGCTGGTGCCGGAAAGCGGCGGCAGCGAGAAGCCGCGGATCGACATCCTCGGCGTGATCCTGCTGTCCGCGGCGCTCGGCTGCTTCGTCGTCGGCCTGTCGCTCGGCCGCGAGCGCGGCTGGCCGCTCTGGGTCCTCGGCATGATCGCCGCGTCGCCGGTGTTGCTCGTGCTGTTCTTTACGGTCGAGCAGCGGATCGCGCGCGAGGGCGGCATGCCGCTGATCGATCCGGCGCTGCTGCGGATCAGAGCTTCAGCCGCGGCCTCGATCGTCGCGCTGCTCTTCTTCTTCACGTGCCCTTCTACTTTTCTTCTCGCTCTATCTGCAGGCCGGGCTCGGCGAAGGCGCCCTCGCCGCGGGTCTCGCGGTGCTGCCTTACGGCGTCGCCAATTTCCTCGGGCCGTATCGATGGCGACGCGCGCCGGACCGCGCCTGCGCCGCTGGCTTTTCGGCCTCGGCATGGGCCTTCAGGTCATTGTGGGTTATGCCGGCGTCGCGCTCTGCGCCGCTACCCAGACCGGCGGCGTGCTGCTCTTCCTCGCATTCTTCGCGGGCGGCTTCGGCCAGGGCGTCGCGATGCCGGAGATGATCCACATCATCCTCGGCGACGTGCCGCCGAAGCATACCGGCCTTGCCGCCGGGGCGATGAATTCGACCTTGCAGATCGGCGCCGCGATCAGCGTGGCGTCGATCGGCAGCCTCTTCTTCGTGATCCTCGGCGACGGCAGCGGCGCCGCTGCCTATGGCCATGCGCTCGGCATCACGATGGCGGCGCTCTGCGTGGTGTTGACCGGCTCGATGCTCTTGGGATCTGGAATCAGGCGCGGCGCTGAACAAATCGGCGCAGACTGATTAGATTCGACGCTTTCCCCTCATCGTCATGCCCGCGGAGGCGGGCATCCAGTATGTTGCCTGGACCCCCGCTTTCGCGGGGGTGACGACCCAAAACGTCTCAACATGATTGGATAGAGCGCTAAGCCTCATTTGATTCTTTGGGTCGATTTCTCAGCCTTGCTCGATTTCTGGGCCCGCTCGCGCTGCGTCGCGATGTCGGCGGCGCGCCAGAGATACCAGCTCGCGACGCTGCGATAAGGCTGCCAGCGCTTGCCGCGCTTCTCCATCTCGTCCTTCGTCGGCACGCCGCGATTCTTCTTGAAGGCGAAGCCGAAACCCTTGCGCACGCCGAAATCGTCGAGCGGCAGCACGTCGGGCCGGCCGAGGCGGAAGATCAGCAGCATCTCGACCGTCCAGCGGCCGATGCCGCGCACCTGCGTCAGCTTTTCGATGATCGCCTCGTCGTCGAGGCGATTGATCTCCGCGAGGTCCGGGATCTCGCCCGCCGCATCGCGCCGCGCCAGATCGCGCAGCGAGAGCAGCTTCGATTGCGAGAGGCCGGCGCCGCGCAGCCTGGCGTCGCTGGTCTTGATGATCTGCGCCGCGGTCGGCGCTTGATGCGCACGCGGAAAGAGCGCGCGCACCCGCGCGAAGATCGAGGCCGCCGCCTTGGCATGAAGCTGCTGATAGACGATCGCCTCGGCGAGCGCGACGAAGATGCTGGGCGCGCGGCGGATCTGCATGCGGAACGGGCCGATGGTGTCGATGAGCCGGCCGATCACCGGATCGGCATCGCGCAGATAATCGAGCGCGAAAGCCGGATCGAAAGGCAGCACGCCGTCGCCCTCGAACAGCGCCGCCGCGCCTTCGGCCGCCGCCGCTTCCAGCGACAGCAGCCGCAGCTTGGTCGCGAGCCCGCCATGCGCGGAATAGCCGCCGATCTTGCCGCCGGCAGCGAAGACGCGGTGGCACGGCACCAGGATCGAGAACGGGATTGCGCCGCATCGCCTGGCCGACGGCGCGCGCCGCGCCCGGCGCTTCGGCCTTGGCCGCGACCTCGCCGTAAGAAAGGCTCGCGCCCGGCGGGATGGTGCGCACCGTCTCATAAACCCGGCGATGAAAGGGCGGCACGCCGGTCATATCGAGCGGCGACCGACAGCGAGATCGCTCGCATTGCCGCGCAGCAGCGCGTTGATACCGTCGATCGCGCGCTGCACCGCCGGCGGCGGCGATGCCGGCTCGGCTTCGCCGAGCCGATCGAGCAGCTTCGCACGCGTGGCGCTCTCGCTCGCCTCGGGCAGTTGCAGCCCGGCGATGCCATGCGGGGCATTCCAGGCGATGCCGCGAGCGGCCGCAAGCGGCGTATCGACAACGCGCGTGACACAGCCGATTATCGCAGCGCGCCGCTTTGCTGCTTTTCGGCGATGCTGACGCGCAGCCGCGCGCGGCTCTCGTCGGTCCAGACATCGGCGAGCTTGTACATCGTCGCGAAAGCGCGCGCGCCCGGCGGCAATGGCACCCAGGGTAGCTTGTCGCGCGTGAAGATATGCACATCGGGCGCGATCGCTGCCGGATCGTCGAGCGTACCGGCGCGCAGCAGCAGCGTGTCGCCCGAGCGCGGCGTGGTAATGGCTCCACAGCCGGATGCCGCAGTTCGGGCAGTAATAAATGTCGTGCGGCTGGCCCGTGCCGGCGGTCAGGCGATGGGTCTTCAGCAACGAATAATCCGCCACGACGAATTTGCGCTCGATCCAGAGATTGATGACGAAAGCGCTGCCGGTATGCCGCTGGCAATCGAGGCAATGGCAGGCATGGACGATCAACGGCTTTTCGGTGACACGGTAGCGGATCGCTCCGCAGGCGCAGCCGCCTTGCATATCGGTCATGGCATGAATCTCCTCACGCGATCCTAGCACGGGTTCCCGGCCCCCGAGATTGCCGAAGTGGCGCCGGGACGGCAGCGGGAGTAAAATTAGCCAGCGAACACATCCACAGAGGTGACACCATGGAAGCCTCGGCCACGCGTAAATTCGACGTCGGCGGCGTCTTGCTCGACCGCCCGTTCCGCATCAGCCGGCTCGGCCATTTCGGCTATTTCACCGACCACATGAAAGAGTCGCTGAATTTCTATATCAACCTGCTTGGCTTCCAGATCTCCGACCCGCTCGATTTCGCGCGCCGCGTGCCGGAAGAGCATAAGGGCAAGTTCGAGACGGTTGGCTATTTCACCCGCTTCAACGGCGATCACCACGCCTTCGTGCTGTTCCCGCGCCGCGCCTTCGAGGTGATGAACAATCTGCCGAAACAGCATGTCGTGAACCAGATCACCTGGCAGGTCGGCAGCCTGAAGCAGGTGGTCGAGGCCGGCCATTGGATGCAGGACACGCGAGATCGATATCGACCGCTCGGGCCGCGACATGCCCGGCTCGAACTGGCACACTTATATGCGCGATCCCGGAAGGCAACCGGAACGAGCTCTATTACGGCATGGAGCAGATCGGCTGGAACGGCCGCTCGAAGCCGCTGCCGATGCACAATCGCCGCTTCACCGAGGCCGCGACCTTGCCGCAAATTCCGGAATGGAAAGAGGTCGACGACGCGGTTGCCGCCGGCGTCGATCTTCTTGCCGGCGTACGCCATGAGGACGACAAGCTGCCGCTCGACTACCAGGTCGGCGGCATCCTCATGCCGCGGCCATTCAAGATCACCAGCATCGGCCCGGTGCGGCTGCTATCCGACGATCCGAAAAGGTCATCGACTTCTACACCGAGACCATGGGCTTCGAGATCACGGAGGAGGTGACCTGTGGAAGGGCCATCGCTGCGTCTATCTGCGCGGCAATACCGATCATCATTGCCTCTCGGTCTTCCCGATGGCGCTGGCCGACGAGCTGAAGCTGCCGCGGCCGTCGCAATGCTTCTCGTTCGGCGTCAAATTCTACGATTACCAGCAGCTCCGCGACGGCGTCGCCTTCCTCAAGAAGCACGGCGTCAAATTCCTCGACCTGCCGCCGGAACTGTCGCCGGGCATGGACTACACCGCCTATGCCATCGATCCCGACGGCCATCTGGTGCAGCTCTATTACTACATGGAGCAGATCGGCTGGGACGGGAAGCCGAAGCCGGCGCATCTGCGCCGCAAGGTCGACAACGCGAATTGGCCGGAGACGGTGCAGCCGCTCTCCGACACCTTCAACGGCGAGCCGTTCCTCGGTCCGTGGGCTTAGTCTCAGTTATTAGATCGTCATTGCGAGGAGCGCAGCGACGAAGCAATCCAGAGCTTCACATGCACCCCTGGATTGCTTCGCCCTCATCCCGAGCTTGTCGAGGGACGCTCGCAATGACGGCGGAAAATCTTACCGACAGCCCTTGAGCTGATCCGCTTTGTTGATCACCTCGAAAGGCGGCAGCGTCTTGTCGGCGGCGTCGGCATATTGCGCATCGATCAGCCGCTCGGCCGGGAATTTCGTCTTGACGATGCCTTCCTTGAAGAACCAGTCCTGCAGATCGAGCACGCTCGGGACGTTGAAATGCCCGTCCGGGCTGCGCGCCTGCCAATCCATCTTGTCGAGCTGATCGCGATCGGTCCCGACCTTGTATTTGAACATGATGTCGACGACCTCGGCACGGTTCGGCCCATGGTGATAGGCCTGGCAGAAATCGCGCCCGCCTTTGGCGAGGGCAAGGAAGAATTTCTTCGCCGTGTCGGGATTGGCCTTGATCCAATCGGTGTTGGCGAAATAGCCGACGAAGCTCGTCGGCAGCACCTTGATGTAATTTTCCGGATCGATCCATTTCACGCCTTCGCCGCGCGATGCGACGATCGCGCCGAACGGCGGCACTTCGAACGCGGCGTCGACCGCGCCATTGGCGAGCGCCGTGCCCATCTGCGTGAAGGGAATGTATTTGATGTCGATGTCCTTGAGGGTGAGCCCGGCCGAGGCGAGCACCTGGCCGACCTCGTAAAGCGCCGACGAGCCCGGCGAGACTTCGGCGACCGGCCGGCCTTTCAGATCCGCGACCGTCTTGATCTTGCCGACGAGGTCCTTGCGGATCAGCACGTCGTGATAAAGCGGCGAGGAGGCGCGCTCGAGCGCCAGGATGATCGGCAGTCCCGAGGCGAGCGCATTCCAGTAATTCGGCGCGACGCCGCCCCCGACCACTTGCATGCGATTGCTGGCAAGCAGCGCCATCGCGGTCGAGGACGATTCGATGTTCTGCAGATCGACGTCGACGCCGGCTTCCTTGAAATAGCCCTTCTCGATCGCGAGATAGAGCGCGGCGGCAGGCACGCTCGGCACCTCGGCGACGACGACGGTCTGCGGCTTGGCGGCGTCTTGCGCCTGGGCATCCGCGGTGAAAGCGCCGAAGATGAAAGCGACGGCAGCGGCGAACGGTAATACTTTCATGATTCCTCCCTGGTCTGCGATGCTTCCTTGACAAGCGCCGCGCTGTCAAGCCAAGAGCGCCCTCGTACCAGCGAGGAGCTTGGCGATGGATTTCGGCGTCTTCGACCATATCGACACGCGATGGGCAGAGCCTTGCGCGATTTCTATGCGTCGCGGCTGCGCATCGTCGAGCATTGCGAGCACGCCGGCTTCTACGCCTATCACATCGCCGAGCATCACGGCACGCCGCTCGGCCTCGCGCCCTCGCCCGGGCTTTTCCTCTCGGCCGCGTTCCAGCGCACGACGAGAATGCGGCTCGGCCCGCTGGTGCTTCATCCTGCCGCTCTACGATCCGCTGCGCCTCATCGAAGAGATATGCGATGCTCGATCAGATGAGCGGCGGACGGCTGGAACTCGGCATTGGCCGCGGCACTTCGCCGCTCGAAGCGGCGCTCTTCAATTCCGATCACCAGCAATCGGCACCGCGTTACGCCGAAGCGCTCGAGGTGATCCTCAAAGGCCTGACGCACAAGACGCTGAGCCATGAGGGCGCGTTCTATCGCTATAAAGATGTGCCGATCGAGTTATCGCCGCTGCAACAACCGCATCCGCCGCTCTGGATCGGCGGCCATTCGGTCGACGGCGCGGCGCGCGCGGCGAAGCTCGGCGCGAATTACGTGACGCAGGACACCGCTGAAGCGACGCGGCCTTACATGGACAGCTACCGCGCGGCGTGGAAAGAGGCGTCGCCCGGCAAGAATCTGCCGAAGCTCGGCCTCCTCCGCTTCATCGTCGTCGCCGACAGCGATGCCGCGGCCGAAAAGCTCGCACGCCGCGCTTATCCGAAATGGCACGCGGCTTACGATCATCTCCATAAAAAGCACGGTCTCGTCCATGAGCGCGGCGCCCGGACCGCGGATTTCGGCGTGACCTTCGATCAACAATGTCCGCGGCGTCTATGGCAGCCCGGCCAAAGTCGCGCGCGAGCTGCGCCAACAGGCCGAGACCGCCGGCATCAATTACTTCGTCGGGCAATTCTC
This sequence comes from uncultured Alphaproteobacteria bacterium, assembly GCA_963731145.1. Taxonomy (GTDB): domain Bacteria; phylum Pseudomonadota; class Alphaproteobacteria; order ATCC43930; family CGMCC-115725; genus CAIKMD01. The sequence goes on from CAVSUX010000005.1 coordinate 158,690, forward strand.
GTTCGGCGATCTCAGCGAGACCGAAGTCGCGCGCTCGATCGCGCTTTTCGGCAGCGAGGTCATGCCGGCGCTGCGCGGGCTCTAATTCTTACGTCATTGCGAGCGAAGCGAAGCAATCCAGAGATTTATATAAGGTCCTGGATTGCTTCGCTTCGCTCGCAATGACGATCTAAAACTTAAGACCACCGCGCGAAACCCAGCCCGGTGCCGCTGAGACCGAGCGTGCGGTAGCCGGGGATATAGGCCTGCCAGGTCATTTCGAGATCGGTGGTCGCGGCGGCCGCGGCGGCGACGATCCAGTTGCGGATCTCCGAGCTGCCGGCGAGCAGGCGATAGGGCTTCAGCGCGCCGAGGAAATCGATGTCCTTGCGCTTGATCGCATCGAAGATCGAGCGATCGAGCTCTTCCTCGACGCGGAAATGGCTCATGCCGCCCGACGCCATGATGCCGATGCGCTGATCGCCGGGATAGGCCTTCACGATCTCGGCGATGGCGCGGCCGAATTCGACGCAGCGCCGCGGCGTCGGCTGGTTCGGCGGGTTGTAGGTGTTGAGGAACACCGGAATGATCGGCACCGCCGCGCCGTGATAGTAGCGATGATGCACGAAGGAATAGGCGTGGCCTTCGGCCTCGCTCGCCGGAATTTCCTTCACCGCCGAGATGTCGAAGCCCTTGTCGACGAGCTGCTCGATCAAATTCAGCGCGAGCTTGCCGTCGCAGGGATAGATGACCGGCGCGTCCGGCTCGGCGCGGCGAAGCTGCGCGCGCAGATACCAATCCGGCACCGGCTCTGTCGGCCGCGCCGCGTTGACGATGTCGCCGCCGTAATAGATCGCGATCGACGGCATGTTGTTGTCGTGGAACAGCTCGTACTGATCGTCGCCGCAGATGATCAGCGCATCGAGCTTGGCGCCGCGCAGCTCCTCGCCCATGCGGTCCATCGCGCGCTGCGTCTCGTGATAGCGCGCCGTGATCGCCTCGGGCGTGATCAGCTCGGCGGCGTTGGCCGGCGCCTCGGCCAGCACCTGCTGCCACGAGATGCGATTGCCGAGCTTGTCGTAGAACGGCAGCCGGTCGTCGCGGTCGCGGAATTTCGTCAGCCAATCCTCGAGCTCGCAGGTCAGCATGACGCTGTGCGAGGTGGCAAAAGCGGCGGCCAGCTTGGCCATGCGCGGGAAATCCTTCCGGTGTTTCTTCGCTTGCGCGCATTGTAAACTGCGAGGCGATTCGTCGCAACCCGCCACTCCCGTATGGCAAATCTCGCATGTCTGACCCATCCCACGCGCCTACCACGCCGCTCGCGCGATCTGCGCGTCCTCGAATTCACGCAGAACGTGATGGGCCCGAGCGGCGGGCTGGTGCTGGCCGATCTCGGCGCCGATGTCGTGAAGATCGAGCCGGTCGAGGGCGAGGCGACGCGCTATCTCGGCGGCTTCGCCTCGGGCTTCTTCAATTATTTCAACCGCAACAAGCGCAGCCTCGCGGTCGATCTGAAAAGCGATGCGCGGCAAGCACGCTCGTCCATCGCCTCGTCGCCAAGGCCGATATCGTCCTCGAGAATTACGCGCCCGGCACGATGGAGCGTTTGGGCTGCGGCTATGAGGCGCTTTCGGCGATCAATCCGCGGCTCATCTATTGCGCGATGAAAGGCTATCTCTCCGGCCCCTACGAGAAGCGCGCCGCGCTCGACGAGGTGGCGCAGTTCCAATCCGGCCTCGCCTATATGACCGGGCCGCGCGGCAAGCCGCTGCGCGCCGGCGCCTCGGTGGTCGACATCATGGGCGGCACTTTCGCCGCGGTCGCGATCCTCGCCGCGCTGCGCGAGCGCGACCAGACCGGCAAGGGCCAGCTCGTCAAAAGCGCGCTCTATGAGAGCGCGGTCTATCTCATGAGCACGCATATCGCCGGCGGCGCTTACAACCGCATCGAGCATGTGCTGCCGATGCCGGAGCGCGGGCCGGCCTGGGGCGTTTATCAGATCTTCAAGACCGCCGACGGCGAGGACATTTTCGTCGCCGCGACCAGCGACGCGCTGTGGCAACGCTTCTGCCAGGTCTTCGAGCGGCCCGATCTCGGCGCCGATCCGCGCTCGCAGCGCAACGCCGATCGCGTCAAAGCGCGCGACTGGCTGGTGCCGGCGGTCAGCGAGACGCTCGCCAAATTCACCCGCGCCGAGATCGAGAAACGCTGCGAGAGCGTCGGCATCGCCTTCGCGCCGGTCGCGACGGTCGAGGATCTGTTGCGCGACCCGCATCTCGCCGCCGGCGGCATGGTCGAGACGACGCTGTCGAACGGCGTCGTGACGCAGCTGCCGAAGCTGCCGATCGAGATGAGCGGCGAGCGGCCCGACAAACGCCTCGATCCGCCGCAACTCGGCGCCCATTCGCGCGCCGTGCTGACCGAGGCGGGTTTGAGCGACGAGCGAGATCGACGCGCTGATCCGGGATAAGATCGTGGCGTAATGATCACCCCCTCACCCTCCCGTCACTTCGACGGGCTGCAGGGGCGGGAGACCTGGCCGACTAGAGAACTCCTCGCCAGCCGGGAGAGGGAGCCCAGCGGAGCAGGGAGGGTGAGGGGGATAGCAACAACAAACGGGAGGAAGACATGGGCAGACTCGACGGCAAAGTTGCGATCGTCACCGGCGCGGCGCTGGGCATCGGTCCTTATTACGCGCGCGGCCTCGCCGCCGAAGGCGCGAAAGTCGCGATCATCGATGTCGAGCCGGCCGACAAGATCGTCGCCGAGATCAAAGAGGCCGGCGGCACGGCGATGAGCATGGTCGGCGACGTCTCCGACGGCGCGAGCGGTGCAAGAAATTCACCGCTGCGGTCGAGAAGGCCTATGGCGGCATCCATATCCTCATCAACAATGCCAGCCTCGCGCGCATGGGTCGGCTCTCGGTCACCGAGCTCAGCGCCGAGGAATGGGATCGCTATTTCGCGGTCAATGTCCGCGGCATGTTCCTCTGCGTCCAGGCCGTCGTGCCGATCATGAAGCGCCAGAATTACGGCAAGATCGTCAACATCAGCTCGGGCACGGTGTGGAACGGCCCGCCGATGATGCTGCATTACGTCTCGACCAAGGGCGCGATCCTCGGCATGACGCGCGCGCTCGCGACCGAGCTCGGCAAGGACGGCATCCGCGTCAACGCCATCGCGCCCGGCCTCACCTCGACCGAGTATATCGGCGGCCGCAACGACTACGCCGATTACCGCCAGGCGATGGCGAATACCCGCGCCATCAAGCGCGAGGAGATGCCGGAGGACCTCGTCGGCACCTGCCTTTTCTTCGCCTCGCCCGAAAGCGATTTCGTCACCGGCCAGTGCCTCGTGGTCGATGGCGGCGCGCTGAAGCACTGAACGGAGACGACACCATGGGCAAACTCGACGGCAAAGTCGCGATCGTCACCGGCGCCGCGTCCGGCATCGGCCCGTCCTACGCGCAAGGGCCTCGCGGCCGAAGGCGCCAAAGTCATGATCGCCGATGTCGAAGCCGGGCGACGGCACCGTGCGCGCGATCAAGAGATGCCGGCGGCGAGGCGCTGAGCCGAATTTGCGATGTCAGCGACGAGGCGCAGGTCGCCGCGCTCATCCGCGATACCGAGAAAGCCTTCGGCGGCGTGCATATCCTCGTCAACAACGCCGCCGTCTTCGCGCGTTTCGTCTACGAGCCGCTCGACCAGATCAGCGCCGCCGATTGGGAGCGCGCTTTCGCGGTGAATGTCCGCGGCTCCTATCTCTGCGTCAAAGCGGCGCTGCCGATCATGCGCCGGCAAGGCTATGGCAAGGTGATCAACATCGCTTCGGGCACGGTCTTCAAAGGCGTGCCGATGATGCTGCATTACGTCGCGACCAAAGGCGCGATCATCGCCATGACGCGCTCGATGTCGAGCGAGCTCGGCAAGGACGGCATCCGCGTCAACGCCATCGCGCCCGGCCTCACCTCGACCGACTATCTCAAAGGCCGCAACGACATTCCCGGCGTGCTCGACAACATGGCGAAGACCCGCGCCATCGCCCGGCAGGAGGACCCGCAAGACCTCGTCGGCGCCTGCATCTTCCTCGCCTCGCCCGACAGCGATTTCGTCACCGGCCAAACCCTCGTCGTCGATGGCGGCCAAGTGCTGCATTAGTTTTGCGGCTCGCGCCCATCCCGACACGTCATTGCGAGCCCGCAGGGCGAAGCAATCCAGGAGCAACACCGTCGTATCTCCCTGGATTGCTTCGCTTCGCTCGCAATGACGCGCTATAAAAAGCGAAATTGAAAGGACCTGCATCATGGCCGATAAGAAACAACGCTTGCGCGACATCATCGCGGCGAAATCGCTGTTGAGCGGCAATTTCACTTTGGCCTCGGGCAAGGCCAGCGGCTACTTCTTCGACATGAAGAAGACGATGTTCGATCCGGAAGGCGCGTCGCTCGTCGGCGAGCTGCTGTGCGATCTGATCGCGGCGGATGCCGACTGCAAAGCAGTCGGCGGCTTAGAAATGGGCGCGGTGCCGATCGCGCTCGCGATCGCGATGAAGAGCAACGACCGCGGCCGGCGCATCGATGCCTTCTTCGTGCGCAAGGAAGTGAAGGATCACGGCACCGCCAAGCTGATCGACGGCAATTTCGCGCCCGGCAGCAAGGTGATCGTCTTGGAAGACGTCACCACCACCGGCGGCTCGGCGATGAAGGCGGTCAAAGCCGTGCGCGAGCAAGGCGGCAAGGTCGAGAAGATCGTCACCATCGTCGACCGCCTCGAAGGCGCGCGCGACAATCTGAAGAAGGAAGGTTTGGAGCTCGTCTCGCTCTTCACCAACGACGATTTCAAGCGGTAAAGGCGGACGTGGATAGAGAGCGGTTCGAGCGACGGCTAAAGAGGATCACGAAGCAGGAGCCGGCGGCAAAAAAGGGCGGCCATGATGCAATAAAGGCTGGCCGCCCCCAAAGCTTCATGTTGTGCACGGCCAGATGCGGGCGCAGCGTCATCGTTCCCTAACGGTATTGTTGGTTTTCCTGGAGCGGACATGGACTGGTGGGTGGGCGCACTTGCGCTTGTTTTAGTGGTCTTTGGGGCCACAGAGGTATTGCACGCCTTTGACGTCATAGGCGATCCGCTGGCGGCCATACTAACTCTCTTTCATCAACTATCGAGACTGCTGCCTTGGTAGCCGGAGAAGCCTCAGCCGATTGGGCTGGAAAAGAAGATCGCGAAGCAGAAACATGACCGAGACAAAAATCTCCACCGACGCACCGGATTGGTCGACGATCCCCGCGCCGCCTGACGATGGCGCAACGCGCCACTTGCTCGGCGCACGGATGGCATCGGTTGCGTTGCCGGCGACCGATGGCCGCGTGGTCGATCTCGCCGCGTTGCGCGGCCGCGGCATCGTCTATGCCTATCCACGCACCGGCCTGCCCGGAATCGACAACCCGCCGGGCTGGGACTTGATCCCCGGCGCGCGCGGCTGCACGCCGCAAAGCTGTTCGTTCCGCGATCATTTCGCCGAATTGCAGGCGCTGGGTGTCGCTCATCTCTTCGGCCTCTCGACGCAGGACCCGGCCTATCAGCGCGAAGCCGCCGAGCGGCTCCATCTGCCGTTCGCCATTCTGTCGGACGAGCGTTTGCGACTGACCCGCGCGATGAATTTGCCAACCTTCGCGACAAGCGGGATGACTCTGCTGAAGCGCTTCACGCTGGTCATCGATGACGGGATCGTGAAGCACGTTTTCTACCCGGTGTTCCCGCCGGATCGGAGCGCGAGCGATATCATCGCCTGGCTTTCCGCAGCGAAACGATAGTGTGGGATAGGCCTGAGCGACGCTTGGCGTCACGTCAAGATCTCTCAAGCAAATCAGCGGCGCTACCCACATATCGCCGCGCCGAAAGTTGACCGCGGGGCGTTTAGTTGGCTTAGTAGCGGTCCAGGGAGGCTCGTTCGGGTATGGGAGAAGCCGCGTGGCAGGCGCTGTTGCTCATTCTAGAGCCCGAGCGCCTGGCGATCATGACTGCGGGCGTCGTTCTGGGCCTGAGCCTCGGCGTCATTCCGGGGCTCGGCGGCGTCGTCGGCCTCGCGATCCTGATCCCCTTCACCTATCACCTCGACACGTTCTCGGCCTTCGCCCTGCTGCTCGGCATGGCTTCGGTGACGACGATCTCCGACCTCATTCCCGCCGTGCTGTTCGGCGTGCCAGGCACGGTCGGCGCCGCGGCGACGGTGCTCGACGGCCATCCGCTCGCCCAGCAGGGCCAGGCGGCGCGCGCGTTCGGCGCCGGCTATGGCGCCTCGCTGATCGGCGGCATTTTCGGCGCGCTGCTGCTCGCCTTGGCTATTCCGGTGCTGCGGCCGGTGGTGCTCTACCTCGCCTCGCCCGAGCTCTTGTCGTTCTGCATCTTCGGCCTGTCGATGGTCGCCGTGCTATCGGGCAAGGCGCCGCTCAAAGGCCTCACCGCCGCGGGCCTTGGCCTGATGCTGTCGATGATCGGCGGCGATGCGCAGACCGGCACGCTGCGCTGGACCTTCGGCTCGCTCTATCTCTGGGACAAGCTGCCGCTGGTGCCCTTCACCCTCGGCATTTTCGCCATCCCCGAGCTTGATCGACATGGCGGCGATGCGCACCATCGATCGCCCGCACCGGTGAAGGCGCGCGCATCGATTTTCATGGCCAGTGGGAAGGCTGGCACGACGCGCTGAAGAATTGGTGGCTGATCCTGCGCTGCTCGGCGCTGGGCGCGTTCCTCGGCGCCGTGCCGGGCCTCGGCGCGGCGGTGATCGATTGGATCGCCTATGGCCATGCCGTGCGCACCGAGAAGAACACCGAGAATTTCGGCAAGGGCGATATCCGCGGCGTGATCGCGGCGATTGCGTCGGACAATTCCAAGGAAGGCGGGCATCTGGTGCCGACCATCGCCTTCGGCGTGCCGGCGGGCGCATCGATGGCGCTGCTGCTCTCCGCCTTCCTCATCCACGGCCTCGTCCCCGGGCCGGAGATGCTGACCAAGCATCTCGACGTCACCTATTCGATCATCTGGACGCTGACGCTCTCGCATGTGATCGGCGCGGTGCATCTGCATCGCGGCGAGCGGGCTGTTCGCCCGGCTCGCGGTGGTGCGGGCGGGGCTGCTCGTGCCGTTGGTGCTGATGGTGATCTTCCTCGGCGCCTTCGAAGGCTCGCAGGCCTGGGGCGATCTTTATTCGCTGGTGCTGTTCGGCGCGCTCGGCTGGATCATGAAGCATCTCGGCTGGCCGCGCCCGCCGCTGATCCTCGGCTTCGTCTTGGGCGGCATCTTCGAGCGCTATTTCTTCATCTCGACCCAGATCTACGGTGCCGCCTGGACGCTGCGCCCTGTGGTGGTGGTCGTCTTTATCTGCGCGCTCTGGGTCGTGCTGCCGCCGATGAAGACGCATCTCGCCGGCACGGCCGCGGCATTCCGCGATCTGCGCGTCGCGTCCTTGCGCTTCGGCCGCGATGCGTGGTTCAGCCTCATCCTCATCGCGACCATCCTCGTCGCGATGTGGTTCTCGCGCTTCTGGCCGCCGGCGGCGAAGTTCGTGCCCGACACTTCCTGCTGGATCGCGCTGTTCTTCGCCGTCATCAACATGCTGACCGAAGTATTCGGCGATCCCGCCGCGAAGCTCACTGGCCCGGCCGAAGCGCCATCATCGGCCGGCACCGCCGCGCATGAAGCCATGCCGGTCTTCACCAAGGCGATCGAGCTGCGCGGTGTGCGCTGCTTCCTCTGGCTGATCGGCTTCCTCATCCTCGGCGCCGGCATCGGCCTGCTTGCCGGCGCTCTGCCTGCTGACCTTCCTCCTGATGCGCTTCGAATTCACCGAGCGCTGGATGATTTCCGCAATCTGCACCGCGGTGGCGACGATCGCGATCTATCTCGTCTTCGACCGCATCTTCGCGCTGCCCTGGCCGCAATCCCTGATCGGCGATCTCTGGCCGGGCTTGCGCGATGTGACCGGCCTCGTCTAGAGGCTCGTCGCACAGAGCTAGAGGGCCAGCATGTCCGCCACCGCGCTCGATTCGGCGATCTTCCGCGACATCTTCTCGACCGAGACGATGCGCCGGGTCTTCTCGGACGAGAACCGCATCCAGAAATATCTCGATATCGAGGCGGCGCTGGCGAAGGTGCAGGCGCGGCTCGGCATCATCCCGAAGGACGCGGCCGACGGAGATCGTCCGCCATTGCCAGGCCGCCGAGTACGACTTCGCGCTGCTCAAAACTCAGACCGAGCGCATCGGCTATCCGGTGCTGCCGGTGGTGCAGCAGCTCGTCAAGAAATGCGCGGACGGCGTCGGCGAATGGTGCCATTGGGGCGCGACGACGCAGGACATCACCGACACCGCGACGGTGCTGCAAATCCGCGAGGCGCTCGATCTGGTCGAGGGCGAGCTCAAGGCGATCAGCAAGGCGCTCGCCGGCCTCGCCAAGAAATATCGCGACACGCCGATGGCGGGGCGCAGCAATCTGCAGCAGGCGGTGCCGATCACTTTCGGCTTCAAGGCCGCGACCTTGCTCTCGGGCTTCGACCGGCATCTTGAGCGTCTCAAAGAGCTGCGCCCGCGCGTGCTGGTCGGCGAATTCGGCGGCGCTGCCGGCACCCTCGCTTCGCTTGGGCAAAGACGGGCTCAAGGTCCAAGAGGCGCTGATGAAAGAGCTCGGCCTCGGTCAGCCGGCGATCGCCTGGCACACCATGCGCGATAGCATCGCCGAGACCGGCTGCTTCCTCGGCCTCGTCACCGGCACGCTCGGCAAGATCGCGACCGATGTAAAGCTGATGATGCAGACCGAGGTCGAGGAGGTTTACGAGCCGTTCGCCGAAGGCCGTGGCTCGTCCTCGACCATGCCGCAAAAGCGCAACCCGATCTCCTGCAACTACATCGTCGCCTGCACGTCGATGGTGCGGCAGAACGTGGCAGCGCTCTTGGATGCGATGGTCGAGGATCACGAGCGCTCGACCGGCCCGTGGGAGATCGAATGGATCGCGGTGCCGGAGATTTTCTGTCTCGCTTCAGGCGCGCTCAATCAGGCGCGCTTCCTGATGGAAGGGCTCGAAGTCGATCCGGCGCGGATGCGCGCCAATCTCGATCTGACGCGCGGGCTTATCGTTTCGGAAGCGGTGATGATGGGGCTTGGCCCCGCTCTCGGCCGCCAGCGCGCGCATGATCTGGTCTACGACATCTGCCGCAAATCGATCACCGCGAAGGAATCCTTGCTCGATCTGCTCGCCGCGGACCCGGATATTGCCAAGCACATGAAGCGCGACGAGCTGGCGAAGCTGGTCGATCCGGCGAATTACCTCGGCGTCGCCGGGGAGATGATCGACCGCGTACTGCAAGGGCGCGGATGACCGGCCGCGTTCCCCTCGACCCTCGCCTGCGGTGATTACGAAATTCATCGCGCTTTGAAGGAAGGCGCCGTGCCGGTCGACGGCGTCGACCTCACCGTGCTGACCGATATGGATTCGTCGACGCGGCATTGGCGCTTCCTGCGCAACCGCGAATTCGATATCGCCGAATGCTCGTGCTCCTCCTATGTCGTCGCGCGCGACCAGGGTTTGCCGTTTCGCGCGCATCCCGGTCTTTCCGCATCGCCGCTTTCGCCACGGCTTCGCCTTCATCAACACCGGCAAGGGCATCGCCAAGCCCCGCGACCTGATCGGCAAGAAGATCGGCGTCAAATCGTTTCAGGTGACGGCGATCAATTGGCTGCGCGGCATTCTCGAGAGCGAATACGGCGTGCCGCATCGCTCGATCGATTGGCATGCCGAGATCGACGAGGATGTGGAGTTCACGCCGCCGCCCGGTTTGAAGCTGACACGGCTGCCGCATGACAAGGGCGTCGAGGCGATGCTGGTCGAAGGCGAGCTCGACGCGGTGCTGCATTCCGATCTGATCGAGCCCTTCATCAAGAAGGACAAGCGCGTCGCGCGGCTCTTTCCCTACCACAAGGCGGAAGAGCAGGCCTATTTCAAGAAGACCGGCATCTTTCCGATCATGCATGTCGTCGCGCTGCGCGCGGAGATCGCCGAGAAATATCCCTGGGTCGCGATCAATCTCTTCAAGGCCTTCGAGCGCTCCAAAGCCGCGGCGATGAAGCGGATGGAGAATCCGCGCATCGCGCCGCTCGCGTGGTATCGCGAAACCTGGGAAGAGCAGCAGGAAGTTCTCGGGCCCGATCCCTGGGCCAACGGCCTCACCGAGCAAAACGCCAAGACGATCGAGACCTTGCTGCGCTATTCGCATGAGCACGGGCTGACCAAGCGCCCGCTCACGCTCGACGATATGTTCCTCGACGTCTCTGAAGGCCGCAAACGCGGCGGCTTCCGCATCTGATTTTTATGAGTGAGGTTCGATGAAAGTCGGTCTTTTCGATCATTTGGAGCGTGTCGATCGGCCGCTCTCGCAGCAATATGACGAGCGGCTGCAATTCCTCGCCGCCGCCGACGAGGCCGGCTTCTATTGCGCCCATGTCGCCGAGCATCACTGCACGCCGCTCAACATGGTGCCGGCGCCGAGCGTCTATCTCGGCGCGATCGCGCGGCTGACCAAGAAAATCCATCTCGGCCCGCTGGTCTATCTCCTGCCGCTCTATTCGCCGCTGCGCCTCGCGGAAGAGATCTGCATGCTCGACCATCTGAGCAAGGGCCGGCTCGAGGTCGGCGTCGGCCGCGGCGTCTCGCCTTTCGAGCTGCACTTTAACAATGTCGATCACGCCGATTCACGCGACATCTTCTTCGATGCGTATGAATGCCTCACCGCGGCGCTGAGCAACGATCCGTTCTCGCATCAGGGAAAATATTTCACCTATGGCGAAACGCCGATGCCGATGCGGCCTTATCAGAAGCCCTATCCGGCGCTGTGGTACGGCTCATCCAACACGGTCGGTTCGATTTGGGCCGGCGAGCAGGGTCTGCATTTCACCGCCAACGGCCCGACGGCGCAGGCCAAGCCCAACATCGCCGCCTTCAAAGAGGCGCTGGCGAAGCGCGGCAGCGCCGCGATGCCCAAATCCGAATTCGTGGGCGGCGCCGCGATCGGCATTCTGCGCCATATCGTCGTCGCCGAAACCGATGCCGAGGCGCAGCGCATCGCCAAGCCGGCTTTCGAATATCACCTGAAGAGCCTCGAATGGCTGCGCGATCGGGCGCGCGCTGCCGGCGGCTCCGATCTCGTCACCCGGCTCAACGTACGCCGCGGCTCGACGTTCGAGGAATGCGTCGGCAACGGCATGATCCTCGCCGGCTCGCCGGAAACGGTGCGCGCCGCGATCGAGCGCGAGATGGCCGAGCTCGGCACCAATTACCTGCTCGCCTATCTCTTCTTCGGCACGCTCAGCTTATGCCGACGCGAAACGCTCGCTCGATCTCTTCGCCAAAGAGGTGATGCCGGCACTGGAGAAGATTTAAGCAGCCTCGTCATTGCGAGCGAAGCGAAGCAATCCAGTGTCCACACGACTCCTGGATTGCTTCGTCGCTTCGCTCCTCGCAATGACGTGGTAAGCAGAGCGCTAATCCCAATCGACCGGCGCGCGGTCGACCGTCACCGTGCCGCTCGGCGACAGCGTCACGAGATTGACGGTGAGCGCATAATCGGGCGAGCCGGAATAATACGCCGCGACCTTATCGCCGCCGACTCGGACATGGCGGTTCCAATGGCCGAGCGCGACGTAATCGGCTTCGGTCGCCACGATCTCGTCATCGCCGATCAGCCAGCCGGGCCGGAGATTGGTCGAGCGATCCGCCACCGGCGCGTAATGGCCATGCGCGACCGCGATCTGCCAGAAGCTGCGCCGCGGCCGCGGCTGAGCCAGCGGCGCGTTATCGCCGTAGTCGCGATGCGCATTGCCCCAAATCTCGAGTGCGAGATCGGGAAGCGAAACCACCGCTTCGTCGGTTACGCCAAGGACGCTGACATTCGTCGGTGCGGCGATCGCGCGATGAAAGACGGAATCCGCGATCGCCGGGTCGTGATTGCCGGGGAGGATCACAACGGGCAGCCGGCATCGGCCAGCAGCGAAGCCGCGCGATCGAGCAAGGACGCCGACAGGCGGTTGTGCTCGAAGGTGTCGCCGGCGAGAATCAGCGCATCGGCCTTCGCGGCGCGCGCCGCAGCAAGTACGACGCGCAAGCCCGCCGTGCCGTCACCCTTGTGCAACGGCTCGGTGAAGCCTTCGCCGACATGCAGGTCGGAGCTATGCACGATGCGCAGCTCTGCGCGCGGTGCGGCGAAGTTGCGCCGCGATGTTAACGTGATTTCATGCGCCATGATCGCGCGGCGCTATAGAATAGGAGAAGCAGCGGCGTCAAATGTGCCGGTTTCGGGGCGCCGCGCGTTTCATCGCTTTGCGCGCTGTGCGGATACGGGGTAGACTTCCCCTTGTCTCGCGCGGGACATGAAGGGATCACGAGACATGCGTTTCGTCGTCGATGCACCCAACGGTAAATCCTGGTTCCGGCTCGAAACCGAAGGCGAAGCCGCGCAGGAATTGCAACTCATGCGCCACGCGGTCGAGAAATACTTCCGGATCGAGCACGAGAAGGCGGTGCGGAGCTACCAACCTGTCTCGAAGAGCTTCATCGAGCAGGATATCGGCCTCAAGGCGCATATCCAGCGCGCGATGCCGCTTTTTCCTGACGCTTGCGCGATCAGGACGGCAAGGCGCATGTCACGGCGATGCTGCCGCCGAACGGCAAGGCCGATGCCGGTGTACGCTTCATCATCGTCGGCCCCGGCAACGCCGATCCCTATCCCACCGAGGGCGATGCCATCAAAGCGCTGGGCAATCATTTCGGCCTGACGCTCGAACGCGAACGCTGCTACCCTTATCAGCGCGGCTAAGGAGGACATTCATGAGCCTGACACTCGAGCAATTCGCAGCCGAATGCCGGCGTGCCTTGCAGGCGAATTCCGGCGTCGAGGGCCGCAAACAGGTCTGCGCGCTCGTCGAAGAGGCATGCAAGGACCAGGCTTTCGTCGCCGCGCATTACACATCGAGCACCGGCCAGCGCGACATCCTCTATGAGGATCCCGAGCTCGGCTTCTGCATCTGCGCGCATAACTACACCGATGCGCGCGAGAGCCAGCCGCATGATCATGGGCCCGCCTGGGCGATCTACGGTCAGGTCGCGGGCGAGACGGTGATGAGCGACTGGACGCTGCTCGAGCCGCCCGGCGAAGGCAAGATGGGCAAGGTGACGTTCGCCAAGAGCTACACGCTGACGCCGGGCAAGGCGCATCTCTACAACGAGGGCGATCTCCACTCGCCGCGCCGCGACGGACCGACGCGGCTCTTACGCATCGAAGGCCGCGATCTCGATAAGGTGCGCCGCTTCGGCTACCGCGCGGCCTGAGCCGGCGCGCTAGACCATGATCGGGTGAGACGGAATCGAAAAATCGATTCCGTCTCACCCGTGAATCATGGTCTAAATTTTTAAATCGAGAGCACGATTCACGTTTCGAAAAGAAGCGAGGCCGCTTCTTTTCGAAACGATCGTGCTCTAGTCGAACCAACGATCGCCGAGGGTCACGGGTACGGTCTTGTTGGCTGCGGAATTGCCGTCCATCGGCTTGCCGTCGATATCGATGCGGGCAAGCGCGTCCTTTGCCGCATCGACCACGGCGCCGATCCGCGCCATCACCAGCGGCTCCTCGCCGATCGCCTTGAACCAATAGAAGGCGCCGCGCGGCAGGAGAATGCCGTCGTGCTTCTTCACCCGCTTCAACTCACCCTTCGGCCCGAAGAACTCGGCCTCGCCCTGCAGTACCAGGAAGACATGGTCTTCGTTCGGATGCGCATGCAGCTCGTTCTCGCCATCCGAGGCATAGGTCTTCAGGACGACCCACATGCGATCGGTTGCGGCCATCGGCGTGTCGGTGCGGCCCTGGCGCGGCAGTTGCGCGCGAAGGTGGAAGAAAGTCGGCTGGTTTTTGACCGAAGCCTGTGCCTCGATCTGAGCGCGCATATCCTCGGTGCCCTTAGCAATCTTACCGGGGACAATGTGACCGGTGACCGGCGAATCCATGATCTCTCCTCCGTCCTAGCGGCGCACGCCGCCGGGCACGGCAGACGCGCTCGATGAGCCCCAATTGACGATATAGGCATCGCCGCGCTCGAGGAAGGCCGAGACGATGCGCAGCAGCCGCTCCGGCTGATCGGATTCGATCGCATGCGCGGCGTCATAGATATAGGAAAGATGCGAGCCGGCGATCGCACCTTTGAGATAGCGGCCGGTCTCGGGCGGGATGATCTCGTCCTTCGTGCCCATGAGAATGAGTGTCGGTGCTTTGATCTCGGCGACGCGGCCCGACAGCGTGCCATCGGCCAGCGATACCGCGCCGTAATGATCGAGCATGCGGCGATTGCCCTGGACATGCTCTATCGGCTTGGTCATCGGCGGCGCGCGATCGGGATAGGCGAAGAGCTTGCGGCGCAGCTCCGCCGGATCGCTCGGCAGCCCGCCCTTGCCGCCCGCCGGCACGCCGGCCGGCGCTTCGAGCACGAGGTGATCGATCTTGTCCTGATGTTTCACCGCGAGCCAGAGCGCTTCCCAGCCGCCGAAGGACGCGCCGATCACATCGCAGCGCTTGCCGATCGCGACATTGATGAAGGAGGCGGCGACGTCGGCCAGCGTCTCCATCGATTTGATCGAGTCATGCGGCGCGGTGCCATCGAAGCCGGGCGTCACGGGCATGTAGACGGTGCGGGTTTGCGCCAGCGCCTCGATCGGCGTGCTGATGCCGATACCGGCGGCCGGGTGGAGATAGAGCAGTGGCTCGCCGCTGCCGCCGACGAAATAGCTGATCGGGCCGGAGCCGATGCGGGTTTCTTTGCGTTCGAATGCCATATCGCGCTCCCTTAAAGGTCCTTGAGCGCGGGTTGCACCCGCTCGCGGAACAACTCCATGCCGCGCCGTACGACCTTATCCGGCATGTTGCCGACCTTCATGGTGAATTGCTCGACGCCGTGACCCAGCGCCTTGTGTACGCGCTTGATTTGTTCGACCACCGTTTCAGGGCTGCCGCAATAGATCGAGCCGGATTCGATCTGCTCTTCGAGGCTGCGCGCGCGCAACGTCGCGAGTCGTGCCTCGAAGCGGTCGCTCGAGCCTTCGCGCTGATAGTAGCGCGTCTTCTGGATGACGAGCTGCTGCGCGCTGCGCTGCGGCCGCATCAGGATGTGGTGAAAATATTCGAGGCCCTTGCGCATGTGCTCGCGTGCCTCTTCATCGCTGTCGGCGATGCAAGTGTGATGACCGATCAGGATGTCTTCGACCATCGGCTCCCAGCCAAAAGCACGCGAGGTCTTGTAGTAATGATCGATATTGCCGCGCGCGACGTTGAGATCGGCGATCAGCACGATGCCGAGCTTGGCGCGATGCTGCGCGACGAACTCGACCGATTCCTCATTCGTGCCCGACATCAGCAGCCGCGGATAAGGCTTCTGATAGGGCCGCGGCCAGATCGAGACCGAGGGGAATTGGTAGAACTCGCCTTCCCAACCGAAAGGCTCGGGCTCGGTCCAGGCCTTGATGATGAGGGCCACCGCCTCGCGCAGCCGCTCGCGCGAATCCGAGGGCGGCACGTTATAGGCGATGTATTCATGCGGGATGCCGCGCATCATGCCGGCGATCACGCGCCCGCCCGACATCACGTCGAGCATCGCATATTCCTCGGCGACGCGGATCGGATTGAGCAGCGGCACGAGATTGCCGAGGATCGCGAGATTGACGCGTTTGGTGCGATAGACCAACGAGGACGCGATCAGATTCGGGTTCGACATCAGCCCATAGGGACTGAAATGATGCTCGTTGCAGCCCACGGAATCGAAACCGCATTCCTCGGCATAGGCCATCGTATCGATGTAATCCGAGTACAGTTGGCGGCCGCGCTCGGGGTCGAAATCCTTGTTGCTGACGGGCCATTCCTGCGGCTCGCGCGGGTAATCGGGCCAAGGCATGAGATGGAAGAAATTGAACTTCATAGCGCCCTCGATTTTACGAAGGAGTATGCGTCCGGGCCGGCGCGCCTTCAACTCGCGTGCCGGCCGGACTAAAGTCCGCTCCTGCCCATTTTCTCCGGTGAAATCCCATGCCCGATGCCTCGCGTGATTTGGCTCCCCATCAGCCGATCCGCCTTGCCGATTACCAGGTGCCTTCTTTCCTGATCGACGCGGTCGATCTCGTCTTCGACCTCGGTGAGGAAAAGACCAGCGTCAAGGCGCGACTATCCGTGCGGCGCAATCCCGCGGCGAAGGAGCCAAGCGCACCGCTGACGCTTGCGGGCCGCGAGCTGGAGATGGTCTCGCTCGCGCTCGACGGCGAAGCACTCGGGCCGAATCGTTATGTCGTTGACGAAGAATCCCTGACTATCGGCTCGGTGCCGGATGAATTCACCCTCGACATCGAGACGCGGATCGAGCCGCAGAACAACACGGTGCTGTCCGGCCTCTACAAATCGGGCGGCAATTTCTGCACCCAATGCGAGCCCGAGGGTTTCCGCCGCATCACCTATTTCCTCGACCGGCCGGATGCGATGGCGCGCTTCACCACGACCATCGTCGCCGACAAGACGCGCTATCCGGTGCTGCTCTCGAACGGCAATCCCGCAGATCAGGGCGTGAGCAGCAATGGACGTCATTGGGCGAAGTGGGTCGATCCCTTCCCCAAGCCCTCCTATCTCTTCGCGCTCGTCGCCGGCGATCTCGTGCCGTTCCGCGACAGCTACAAGACGAGCACCGGCAAGACCGTGCCGCTGGCGATCTGGGTGCGGCGCGGCGACGAGGACAAATGCGCGCACGCGATGGAGTCGCTGAAACATGCAATGCACTGGGACGAGGAGAAATTCGGCCTCGCCTACGATCTCGATGTCTTCAATATCGTCGCCATCAGCGACTTCAACATGGGCGCGATGGAGAATAAGGGCCTCAATATCTTCAACACGAAATACGTGCTGGCGAAGCCCGAGACCGCGACCGACGCCGATTTCCAGGGCATCGAATCGGTAATCGGCCATGAATATTTCCACAATTGGACCGGCGACCGCGTCACTTGCCGCGACTGGTTTCAGCTCTCGCTGAAAGAAGGTCTGACTGTCTATCGCGATCAGGAATTTTCCGCCGATATGGGCAGCCGCGCGGTGAAGCGGATCGGCGATGTGCGGCGCCTGCGCGCCGCGCAATTCCCCGAAGACGCCGGACCGCTCGCGCATCCGGTGCAGCCGGCGCAATACATCGAGATCGACAATTTCTATACCGCGACCGTCTACAACAAGGGCGCGGAAGTCGTGCGCATGATCGAAACGCAGCTCGGCAAGGACGGCTTCCGCAAGGGCATGGATCTTTATTTCAAGCGCCATGACGGTCACGCGGTGACGATCGAGGATTTCGTTGCCGCGATGGCCGACGCCAACGGCGCCGATTTCTCGCATTTCCTCGCTTGGTACAAGCAGGCCGGCACGCCCGAGCTGACCGTCGATGATCGCTACGACGCCGCGGCGAAGACCTACGACCTCACCCTGTCGCAGGCGGTCCCGCCGACGCCCGGCCAGGAGACTAAGCAGGCGCTGGTCGTGCCGATCGCGATGGGACTTATCGGCGCGGACGGCAAAGAGCAGACAACGCGGCTCGACGACGAGAGCAGAGCGGCACCGGGCGCGCGCGTGCTGGTGCTCGGCGAGGCCAAGCACACATTCCACTTCGTCGACGTGCCGAGCCAGCCGACACCTTCGCTGCTGCGCGGTTTCTCGGCGCCGGTGAAGCTCAAGAACATCCCGCTCGAGCGCCAGCAATTCCTTGCGCTCAACGACACCGATCCCTTCGCGCGCTGGGAAGCCGGCCAGCAGGTCGCGACGCATCTGCTGCTCGGCATGATCGGCGCGCATCGCCGCGGCGACAAGCTGGCGCTCGATGCGGCGCTCGTCGATCAGATGCGGCTGACACTCGTCGACGCCGATTGCCGATCCGGCTTTCGCCGCCGAGCAGCTCAGCCTGCCGTCGGAATCCTTTCTCGCCGATCAGATGGACAGTCGTCGATGTCGACGCCATTCACGCGGCGCGCGATTTCGCGCGGCGGCAGATCGGCGCGGCGATCGCCGGCGATTTCGCGGCGCTTTATGACCGGCTGGCCGATCGCGGGCCTTACAGCGCCGACGGCGCGGCGATCGGCAAGCGCACGCTGCGCAATGTCGCGCTCGGCTATCTCGCCTTCGGCGATGGCGATATCGCGCGCGCCAAGGCGCAATTCGACACCAGCGGCAACATGACCGATGTGCTCGCCGCATTGTCGGTGCTCAACGAGTTCGACCAACCGGCCCGCGCCGAGGCGCTGGCGAGTTTCTATGAACGCTGGAAAGGCGACGAGCTCGTCGTCGACAAATGGTTCAGCCTGCAAGCGATGTCGTCGCTGCCCGGAACGCTGACGCGCGTCAAGGAGCTGACCCATCATCCGGCTTTCACGATCAAGAACCCGAACCGCATGCGCTCGCTGGTCGGCGCCTTCACGCAAGCCAATCAGTTGCGCTTCCACGATGCGAGCGGCGCCGGCTATGCCTTCCTAGCCGATCAGGTCATCACGCTCGATCCGCTCAACCCGCTGATGGCATCGCGGCTGATCCAGCCGCTCGGCCAATGGCGGCGCCACGATGCGGCGCGGCAGACACTGATGAAACGCGAGCTCGAACGCGTGCTGGCGCTGCCCTCGCTCAGCAAGAACACCTACGAGATGGCGTCGAAGAGTCTCTCGGCTTAAGCCATCGGCTCGACATCGAGCCGCATCACGATACGGTCGAGACCGCTGCGCGCTGCGGGATAAAGCTTCGCGACCAGCGGATCGTGGCCCGGCACGATATGCCGCGGCGAGGACGCGAGCCGACGCAGCGTCGCATGACCTTCGAGCATCTCGGCGACGTTGTAGACAATCGGATAAGCGCGGCCTTGATCGAGATGCGCGTAGAGATGCGCCGCATCGGAAGCCAGCACGACTGCGCCACGCTTCGTCATCACCCGCACGCTCTGCAGCCCCATCGTGTGACCGCCGATGAAATGAAGGCTGAGACCGGGCGCGATCTCTTCATCGCCGTCATGGAAGCGCACGCGGCCGGCGAAGACGCGGCGGACCATGCCGACAACGTCGTCGACCGCGAGTGAATGGCTGAAAGCGTGATGGCACATCGGCCGGCCGGTCGCGAAAGCCATCTCGCGCTCCTGGATGTGGAATGCGGCGTTCGGAAAGAGATCGAGCCCACCGGCATGGTCGTAATGCATATGAGTGATAATCACATCCTCGACCTTGTCGGGATCAACGCCGATCGCTTTCAGCCCCTCGAGCGGCGAGCGCAACAACTCACGCTTCCTGAGCCGCGCCTGCTCGGCGCCGAAGCCGGTATCGACGACATAGGTCTTGCCGCCGCCGATGATCGCCCAAACGAAATAGTCGAGCGGCATCGGCGCGTCATGCGGATCGCCGCCGAGAAAATTCTCCGCCGCGCGCCGTTCGTGATGCGCGTAGCGGATGGCGTAGACCTCGTATTCCATCGCCGCCTCCGCTAATTCCCCGCCTTCACCTCGACGCCGGCCCAATCCTCGAGGAGGCGCACGATCTCGGTGAAATCGGATTGCGGGCCGAGCTCGCATTGGCGAGCTGCCACATCATGCGCACCGCGCTGCCGACCCACATCGGCACCTGCAGCGCTTCGGCCTCTTCGAGGCAGAGCCGCACATCCTTGTACATGAGGCCGGTATAGAAGCCCTGGGTGAAGCGGCGCGTAATCACCTCGTTGGGGAATTTCGTCTCGGTCGCGGTGTTGCGGCCGGTGCCGGAATTGATGACCTCCAGCATCAGCTTCGGGATCGAGGCCGGCTTTGACACCCATCACCATCGCCTCGGCCGTCACCGCCATCGAGGTGGCGGAGAGGATGTTGTTGCAGAGCTTCATCGCCTGGCCCATCCCCGGCCGCTCGCCGACATGGAACACCTTGCCGAAGATCGCGAGCAGCGGCCGCACGCGCTCGATGAGCGCATGCGGGCCCGAGGCCATCACCGCGAGCGTGCCCTTCTTCGCGCCGGCGACACCGCCCGAGACCGGCGCATCGACGATCGCGATACCCCGCTCGGTCAGGCCCGCGACGACGCGTGCGGTGGTGCGCGGGCCCGTGGTCGAGAGATCGACGAAGATCTTCGCGCGCTGCCCCGCGGCGACGCCGGCCGGGCCGAGCGCCTCGCCCTCGACATCCTTCGGCTCGGGCAGGCTGAAGAAGACGATATCCGACGCATCGGCGACGGCACGCGACGAATTCATCCGCGTCGCGCCGCGCGCGATGAGCGGCGCCATCGCCTCGTCGCGAATGTCGTAGACCGCGAGGCGATGGCCGGCATCGATCAGGCGACCGGCCATCGGCCCGCCCATATTGCCGAGGCCGACAAAGCCCAGCTCCTCGCCCATCGCTGTCCTCCCGCCGCCGGTCTAATATCGTCGGCATGAAGCTTAGGGCTTTCGTCCTCGCTGCCCTACTGGTTTTCGTCGCCGGCCCTGTCGCGCGCGCGCAATCGCACGCGCCATCGCCTCGGGATCGGGCCCGCCGGTCGATCTCGCTCTCGTCCTCGCCGTCGATGCCTCGGGCAGCGTCAACCAGACGCGCTTCGACCTGCAGAAACACGGCTATGCGCAGGCCTTTCGCAGCCGCGAAGTGATCGAGGCGATCGCTGCCGGCGCGCGACCACGCGATCGCGGTGGCGATGGTGCAATGGACCGGGCCCCAGCCTCCATATCCAGGTGATCGATTGGACGCGCATCTCGGACGCAGCCTCGGCGCAGGCGCTTGCCGATGCGATCGATGCCAGCCGCCGCCAGCTCTATGGCGGCGGCACGTCGCTCAGCGGCGCCATCGATACCGGCGCCGCGATGCTGGCCGCGAGCCCCTTCCGCGCGACGCGGCGCGTCATCGATATTTCGGGCGACGGTTCGAACAATGCCGGGCGCCTCGCCGAGACCGCGCGCGACGAGGCGGTCAAAGCCGGCATCACCATCAACGGCCTGCCCATCACCTGGATCGAGCCCGGCCTCGACGCCTATTACCGCAACAGCGTCATCGGCGGGCCGGGTGCCTTCGTCATCAGCATCGACAGCTATGACAATTTCGCCGATGCGATCCTCCAGAAACTCGTGACGGAAATCTCGGGCATCGCGCCGCGCCAGCCTTGCCTCGAACGCCACGCGATGAAATAGTGGTGAGTAGAAAAAGAATCGGAGGCTCGCGTGAAGCGGCAAATGCTGAAACTCGGCGAGTCGAGCTCGAGCTCCATGAGAGCGGCGCGGGCGCGCCGCTGCTTTTTCTGCACAGCGGCGCGGGCTTCGCGCCGGACGATGCTTTCGTCGGCTTGCTCGCGGAGCGCCATCGCGTCATTGCGCCCTCGCATCCCGGTTTCGGTTATTCGAGCCTGCCCGATTGGATCGATAGCATCGACGACATCGCGCATATCTATCTCGAGCTGATGGACCGGCTCGATTTGGAGCGCGTGACGCTCGTCGGCGCATCGATCGGCGGCTGGATCGCGGCGGAAATGGCGACCAAATCGCCGGAACGCTTCGACAAGGTCGCGCTCATCGGACCGGTCGGCGTGAAGACCGGCGGCCCGAAGCAGCTCGACATTCCCGACATCTTCGCGCATTCGACCGAGAGCGCTCGATCGCATGCGCTTCCACGATCCGGCGAAAGCCAAGATCGATCTCACCAAGCTCTCGGAAGAGCAGATGCGCGTGATCGCGCGCAACAACGAGACGCTCGCGCTGCTCGTCTGGGAGCCCTACATGCACAATCCGAAGCTCAAGCACCGGCTGCATCGCCTGACGATGCCGGTACTCTTCATGCGCGGCGCCAGCGACGGGCTGGTCTCGGCCGAGTATCTCGAGCGCTATGCGAAGCTGGTGCCCGGCGCGCGCATCGAGACCATCGCCGAGGCCGGCCATCTGCCGCATATCGAGCAGCCGAAGGCTTTCGCCGCGACGCTCGCCGCTTTCCTCGGCCAATTGGACGGGAGCCTGACCCATGCGCGCTTGGCATTTCAGCGAGAACGCCTATCCCTTCCTGCCGCCGCAGGATCGAATTCGAATTCGATCCGCGTCACCTTGCCGAACCGGCTCTACGATCCGAAGAAAGGCGCCGAGCTTTACGACCGCTTCCTCCGCGAATGGCAGATCGCCGAGGAGGAAGGCGTCAACATCATGCTCAACGAGCATCATCAGTCGGCGACCTGCGTCGATCCGGCGGCGCCGCTGGTGCTCGCCGCGCTGGCGCGGCTGACGCATAAGGCGCGGCTGCTGATCCTCGGCAATCCGATCGCCAATCGCCGCCAGCCGGTGCGCGTCGCCGAGGAGATGGCGCTGATCGATGTGCTGTCGAAAGGCCGGCTCGAAGCCGGCTTCGTGCGCGGCGTGCCGACCGAGATCCTGCCGGCCAACAGCAATCCCGTGCGCATGAACGAGCGGCATTGGGAAGCGCTCGATCTCATCGTGCAGGCCTGGACCAGCAATGACGGACCGACGAGCTTCGAGGGCCGCTTCTTCCATCACCGCAACATCAATATCTGGCCGCGGCCCTATCAATCGCCGCATCCACCGATCTGGGTCTCGACCACGAGCCCCGGGCGGCGCGGGCCAGGTCGGCGCGCATGGCTATATCCAGGCGACGTTCCTGACCGGCTTCAAAGGCACGCCGGCGATCTACGACAGCTATCGCAAGGGCTGGCGCGACGCCGGCAAGGGCAAGGACGTGCCGGTCAATCGTCTCGCCTATGCGGCGATGGTCTATGTCGCCGACAGCGAGGCCAAGGCGCGTGCCGGCGCCGAGAAACTGCTCTGGTACATCACCGCGAACAAGGTCTCGCCCTGGTTCCGCAACCCGGCGGGCTACAGCCCGATCGCGGCTCAATGTGAAGATGATGCTGGGCGATGCGGCCGGCGGCGGCTTCGGCAATTTCGGCGCCAACACCACGGTCGACGACGCCGTCGCCAACGGTACGATGTTCTGCGGCACGCCCGACAAGGTCTTCGAGCAGATCAAGACCTTCTATCACCATGTCGGCGGCTTCGGGAATTTGCTGCTGATGGGCCAGGCCGGCCATCTCGAGCACGAGGAGACCGTCGCCGGCATTCGTTGTTTTGCGCGCGAGGTCTATCCGCGCCTCAAAGAAGAGTTTCCGGATAGTGCGATTTCGGGGCGCGATGTTGCGGCCGCCGAATAACCAGGAGGGGAAGAAGAAAGATGAAACGACATACTGCTCGGTGGCGCAGCGCTCGCGGCGCTGCTCGCGTTCGACGCCGATCGGCGCGAAGGCGGCGACGGATGAGCAAAAGAAAGATGCCGCGGCGATTGTCGATAAGAACGCCCAGACGATCTGGGATATCGGCGATTCGATCTACTACTTCGGCGAAATGGGCATGCAGGAATTCGAGAGCACCAAGCTCTTGAAGGACACGATGGAAGCGGCCGGCTTCAAGGTCGAGCTCGGCATCGCCGGCATGCCGACGGCTTTGTGGGCGACCTACGGCTCGGGCCATCCTTATATCGTGATCGAGACCGAGATCGACGCGCTGCCGGGCGGCAACCAGACGCCGCTCGAATTCGAGCATAAGCCGATGGTGCCGGGCGCCCCGGGCCATATGGAAGGCCACAACACCCATGGCGGCGTCGCCACCGCCGCGGCTTTCGCGGTGAAGCAGGTGATGGACAAGTATCATCTGCCGGGCACGATCGCGGTCAATTTCGGCCCGGCCGAGGAAGAGATCGCCAGCCGGCCCTTCATCGTCCGCGCCGGCTATTTCAAGGATGTCGATGCCGCGATCTATCTTCATATCGGCGATAATTTCGGCACCGGCTGGGGGCTTGCAGAATTACGCCGCGATCGGCGTGCAATTCGCCTTCCACGGCAAGACGTCGCATGCCGCGGTCGATCCGTGGGACGGCAAGAACGCGCTCGATGCGCTCGAGCTGATGGATGACGGCGTCGCCTTCCTGCGCCAGCAGATGAAGCCGACCTACCGCATCCATCGCTCGATCATGGATGGCGGCATCCAGCCGAACGTCATCCCGGACTTCACCAAGATCTGGTATTTCGTGCGCGACGCCAACATGCCCGACGCCAAAGCGACCTACGACAAGCTGCTCAACATCGCCAAGGGCGCCGATCTGATGACCGGCACGACGCATGACGTGATCTATCAGGCCTCGGCCTGGCCGGCGCTCTCGAACAAGGCGCTGTCGCAGGTCGTGCAGAAGAACTTCGAGGCCGTCGGCCTGCCGAAATGGAGCGACGAGGAGCAGAAATTCGCGCGCGATTTCCAGAAGGCGGAAGGCAAGCCGGTCGTCGGCCTGTCAACGAAGATCCCGGACGGCGGACAGCGTCCGCAATCCTTCTCCTCGAACGATAGCGGCGATGTCTCCTGGGTCGTGCCGGCTGTGGTCTACAGCTTCCCGGCCAGCGTGCCCGGCATCCCCTATCACAATTGGGTCGCGGCGGTGACGCCGACCAGCACCATCGCGCATAAGGGCGAAGTCGCCGGCGCCAAGGCGCTCGCCGACTCGGTCCTCGATTTCATGACCTCGCCCGATGTCTTGAAGGCGGCGCATGACGGAATTCGAGCAGGCGACCAAGGCGACGCCGTATTTCTCGCTGGTGCCGGATGGCGCCAAGCCGGATACCGATCTCGACAAGGACATCATGGCGCAATACCGTCCGGCGATGAGCAAGTTCTACCTGCATAAGACGCCGCGTTATCAGCCGTAACGCGATCGGCTCGAGGAGAAGGAAACCCCATGAAGATCTTCAATTTCCATCTCATGCCGTATGCCGATGCCGATCTCGACGCGATCGCCGAGAACGGCACGGCCTGGGTGACCTTCTCCAACAGCCAATACGATCCGAAGAAAGGCGCCGAGCTCTACAATCGCTATCTCGACGAGCTCGAATACGCCGACAAGCTCGGCTTCGACGGCGTGGTGCTCAACGAGCATCATCAAAACGCCTACGGGCTGATGCCGACACCGGGCGTGCTGGCGGGTGCGCTGGCACGGTCGGTCAAGAACGCCAAGATCGCGATCCTCGGCCGCGCGCTGCCGCTGTTGCAGAATCCGCTGGCGGTGGCCGAGGAATACGCGATCCTCGACAATCTCACGCGCGGCCGCTTCATCGCCGGCTTCGTGCGCGGCATCGGCGCCGAATATCATTCGATGGGCATCAACCCGACCCTGAGCCAAGCGCGCTTCGATGAAGCGCATGAGCTGATCATCAAGGCCTGGACGCAGCCGGGCCCGTTCCGCTACGCCGGCCGGCATTTCGAGATCAACTACGTCAATCCCTGGCCGCGGCCTTATCAGAACCCGCATCCGCCGATCTGGATTCCGAGCCAAGGCTCGACCAGCACGATCCAATGGGCGGCGAAGATGCGCTACACCTATTGCCAGACACTGTCGCCGATCGCGGTCGTCGCGCGCTTCTTCCAGGCCTATCGCGACGAGGCCGAAAAGAACGGCTACACCGCGACACCCGAGCAGCTCGCTTGGTCGAATTCGATCTATGTCGCCGAGACCGACGCCAAGGCGATGAAGGAAGCCAAGCCGCATCTCGAAGCGTTGGCCAATAGCTTCCTCGGCATGCCGGTCGAAATGCTATTGCCGCCAGGCTATTCCACGATCGAATCGATCAAACGCGTCGCCGCCATCAAGGGGCGCCAAGCGGGCAAGATCCAGACGGCCGAGGATCTCGTGGCGCAAGGCGTCGTGATCGTCGGCTCGCCAAGCACGGTGCGCGAGAAGCTTGCCGAATATCAGGATCTCGCCGGCTTCGGCACGAGCCTCACCAAGACGCAGTTCGGCACGCTGCCGCGCGACATGACCAAGGCGAATATGGAAGCGATCGCGCAAGAGGTGCTGCCCTATTTCCGCGACCGCACGCCGCAAAAGAAAGACGCGAAGGTCACCGAACCGGCGAAGTGACAGCCTCTTGTCACGAGTGACGCGAGGCTAAGTTCGTCATTGCGAGCGTCATCGACAAGCTCGGGATGGCACGAAGCAATCCGGTGCCACGACGACGCTCGCAATGACGATGCGAGCTAATGCGTCAGCAACGCCGCCTCGAAGGCCGACGAGATCGCGGCTTTGCTCTTGCCGGCTTCGACCGCATCGCCGATCGCGATCACTTTCTGGGTCGGCTTGGCGAGGTTCTTGAAGGTCGGCGCGGTGCCTTCGCGGGCGCGGTAGTAGAACCAATCGCGGAATTTCGACTGCTCGAACAGCGTGCGTATCCCCGGCCAGCGCGCCGCGCCGAGATCGAGCATGGCTCGCGCGATCGGGCCGAGACCAAAGCGATAGCGCGCGCCGGTCGCGATCACGATGCGATCGAAACCGTCGAGCAACAGCGGTCGGCGCGCGACATCGGTGTTGAACGCAAAGCGCACCTGCTTCGCGACGCAGGCGCCGTAAAGCTGGTCGATATAGCGCGTGAAGGATTCCTCGTTCGCCAGCGACGCCCTGAAAGAGCGGTGCCTTGCCGGCGTAGCGGAACGCACCGCCCGGCTGCGCCAGGCGCTCGAACACGGTGACCTCATTGCCGTCCGCGACGAGCGAAGCATAGGTGAGGCCGGCGGGTCCGGCGCCGATCACGGCAATGCGCTCGCCCTGCGGCGGTCTCGCATTCTCGAACAGCGCCTCGCGTCCGGCGCGGCCATTGACGACACAGCCGAGCCGCGCGCCGCCGCGCATCTCGTCGACGCAGGTGTTGCAGGCAAGGCAGCGCCGCGGCGGCTCGCCGCGCGCAAGTTTCTGCCACCCATTCGGGCTCGGCAATCAGCGTGCGGCCGAGGGCGATGAAATCGGCCTTGCCGCTTTCGACGCGCTCGTCGCGAGCGCCGGATCGCCCAGCCGGCCGACCGCGATCACCGGCACTTTCACCGCCGCTTTGACGCCGGCGGCGTAATCGAGGAAGACGCCATCGGGATATTCCATCGGCGGGATCTGCCGCGCCGCCGAGGGCAGCGAGCGATAATGACCGGCCGCGATATGCAGCGCGTCGGCGCCCGCCTCCGCCGCCCAGATCGCGACCTGCCGGCCCTCCGACCACGGCATGCCTTCGGGAAAATAATCCTCGACCGAGAGGCGAAAGATCACGCCCGTGCCCGGCACCGCCGTCTTCACCGCGCGCAGCACTTCGAGGCCGAAACGCGCGCGGTTTTCGAGCGAGCCGCCATAGTCGTCGTCGCGCCGGTTCTCGAAGGGCGTCAGGAATTGCGAGATGAGATAGCCATGCGCGGCATGGATCTCGACGCAATCGAAGCCGGCGCGCTGCGCCCGCGCCGCGGCGCCGGCGAAGGCCGCGACGCATGCATCGATGCGCGGCTTCGACATGGCTTCGGGGATGATCGTCTCGAAGGTGGTCTCGAAGACCGGATGCGGAATCGCCGACGGCGCGACCGGCGTCTCGCCGCAGATGTCGCGTCGCGTATGCCCGCCGCCATGACCGAGCTGGATCGACGCCTTGGCGCCGCCCGCATGGATCGCAGCGACGAGCTTTTGCAGCCCGGGCAGGAAACGATCGTCGTAGATGCCGAGCTCGCGGCGGCGATGCCGGCCGGCGCGCTCGGGCGAAGCCATCTCGACGGTGATGAGGCCGGTGCCGCCGCGCACCCGCGCCATGTAATAGGCGATGCTTTCGTCGGTGACGAAGCCTTCGTCATCCGAAAGCCGCGTCGTCATCGGCGGCATGACGATGCGGTTCTTGATCTCGACCGGCCCGATGCGGGCCGGCGTCAAGAAGATGTTCACGAATGATGGGCGTTGGAAGCGATCTTGATCTCGACCGGAGTCGAACCTTTGCGGCCCAAGCCGAGCGCCGCAGCGGCGGCGGGCGACAGATCGATCACGAAGCGCTTCGTATAAGGACCGCGATCGTTGACGCGCACCGTGGCTTTGCGGCCGTTGCGCTGATTGGTGACGGTCACGACCGTGCCGAGCGGCAGTTTGAGGCTGGCGGCGGTCATATGCTCCATATCGAGCCGCTCGCCATTGGCGGTGCGACGCCCGACAAGGCTGCGTGCATAAACCGACGCAATGCCGTGCGAGACTTGCGGTTCTTCGGGGTGCTTGTTTTCGACGGAAGCGACGCCGCGCGACAGTTGCGGATGCTTCGAATGCTTCGCGTGCCGAACCTGATCGGCGGCAGCGAAGTTCGGCAACGATAGAGCCCCCACCAACAACGCCGTGGCGATTGTCCGCATCCCGTCCCCCTATTCGCGTCTTTTTGAAAACGCAGCGAGCTTCGGTGTAATCGTTGGGGCTTCATCCTAGCAATTGAGGCGCGATGCGCAAGCATAACGCTCGTTATTGTTAACCCGCGTCAACCTTTGCTCGCGACCCCTTCGCTGCCCCGCGCGGCCCGCGCTCCGGACAAGAGATCGATCATGCGGCATGCCGATGCGGTTGTTGATGCGCGATCGCTTTCTGCTCCTTCGTGCGGGCGACCACAGCGATAGCGAGCGCAAAGGCACGCCCAAAGGAGCGGCTAAGGCGGCATTTTTTTCGCGGCTCTCGGTGCTAGACTGAGGTATGGGTGGCGCCCGGGGCAGCGCCAGAGACGCAAGAGGATGATCGATGCTCACCGCCGAGAACAACAAGATCCTGACCCAAACGACCGCCGGAACGCCGATGGGCGATCTGCTGCGCCGCTATTGGTACCCGATCGCCGCGGTCGGCGAGCTCGAGGAGAAGCCGACCAAGCGCGTCCGCCTGCTCGGCGAGAATCTCGTGCTCTACAAGGATCTCGGCGGCCGCTATGGCCTCGTCGACCGGCATTGCCCGCACCGCCGCGCCGATATGTACTTTCGCCTATCCCGAGGAATGCGGGTTGCGCTGCCACTATCATGGCTGGCTCTTCGACGAGACCGGCAAATGCATCGAGCAGCCTTTCGACGACACGGTCGATCCGAAATCGACCTATAAGGACAAGACGCCGATCAAGGCCTATCCGGTCGAAGCCAAGGCCGGCTTGCTCTGGGCCTATATGGGCCCGCAGCCGGTGCCGCTGGTCCCGGATTGGGAGCCGTTCAATTGGAAGAACGGCTTCGTGCAGATCGTGTTCTCGACCATTCCCTGCAACTGGTTCCAGTGCCAGGAGAACTCGATCGATCCGGTGCATTTCGAATGGATGCATGCGAATTGGTCGATGCGGCTCAAGGGCAAGCGCGGCCCCTATGGCGCCAAGCATCTGAAGGTCGGGTTCGACGAATTCGAATACGGCTACGTCTATCGCCGCATCCGCGAGGATACCGACGAGAACAATCCGCTGTGGTCGGTCGGCCGCGTGTGCCTGTGGCCGAATTGCCTCTTCACCGGCGGCCATTTCGAGTGGCGCGTGCCGGTCGATGACGAGACGACGCTGTCGGTCGGCTGGTTCTTCAACCGCGTGCCGAAGGATCGCGAGCCCTATGTGCAGAACTCGATCCCGCATTGGTACGGCCCGGTGACCGACGCGAAGGGCGATTGGCTGACCGGCGGCGTGATGAATCAGGATTTCGCCGCCTGGGTCGGCCAAGGCGCCGATCGCCGATCGCAGCCAGGAGCATCTCGCGCGCAGCGATCGCGGCATCGTCATGATCCGCAACCGCTTCTTCGAGGACATCGAGACCATCGCCAAAGGCGGCGATCCGAAAGCAGTCGTGCGCGATCGAAAAGATCAATCAGTCGCTGCCGCTGCCGATCGTCGGCAAGAAGCAATTCGTCGAAGGCTTCACCCGCGAGCAATTGATGAGCGCCAGCGTCTTCGACAACGTGTCGCCGACGCGCTTCGTCTTCCAGCAGGGCCAGCCGCAGGCGGTGAAACGCGCCTATGAAGAGGCGATGGGCCTGAAGATGGACGACGACTACGCGCTGTCGGACGCGCTGTCGGGCATCAACCGCACGGTGCGCCCGGACGGCTCGCCGCTGAATTAACGGCTCGCCGCTTCCTGCAGTCCCACCAGCGCGGCAAGCTGCTCGCGATCGGCGGCGAGCGCCCGGCTTTCGCCGCGCCACACGATCTGGCCTTTATCGAGCACCAGCGTTTGCTCGGTCATCTCCAGCGTGACATCGACGAGCTGCTCGACCAGCACGGTGGCGATCGCGCTTTCGCGCCGCAGCCGCGCCAGCGCCGCGACGATCGTATCGATGATCACCGGCGCCAGGCCTTCGAACGGCTCGTCGAGCAGGAGAATCTTGGGATTGCCGACCAGCGCGCGGCCGACCGCCAGCATTTGCTGCTCGCCGCCGGAAAGCTGATTACCGTAATTGCGCGTACGCTCGGCGAGGCGCGGAAAGAGGTCATAGACGCGCTCGCGCATCCCATTCGCCGGCGCGCGCGGCGACGCGCAGATTTTCGTCGACCGTCAGCGACGGAAAGATCTCGCGCTCTTGCGGTACATAGCCGATGCCGGCGCGCGCCCGGCCATGCGTCGAGAGCCGATGTGATCTCGGCGCCTTCGAATTCGATGCTGCCGCCGCGCAGCGCCGTCAGACCCATGATCGTCATCAGCAGGGTCGTCTTGCCGACGCCGTTGCGGCCGAGCACCGCCCAGCACTCCTTCGTGCCGACCGCCGCGGACACGGCTTCGAGCACGACGGTGTCGCGATAGCCGGCGGTGACGTTATCGAGCGGCGAGAAGCTCAGCCATGATGCCGGGTGCCCAGATAGATATCGCGCACGCGCTCGTCGACGCGGATTTCCGCGACGGTACCCTCGGTGAGGATTGCGCCTTCGACCAGCACGGTGATGCGCTGCGCCAGGCGGAAGACGAGGCTCATATCGTGCTCGATGACGAGGATGCTGAGGCCTTCGCGGCATGCGCAGCAGCAAGATCGAGCAGCGCGCCGCGTTCGGCCGCGGCGAGGCCCGCCGCCGGCTCGTCGAGCAGCAAGGTCTTGGGCTCGAGCGCCAGCACCAGCGCGATCTCGACCAGCCGCCGCTGGCCGTAGGGCAGATCGGCGATGCGGCGCGCCGCGAGTTCGAGCAGGCCGAGCTTTTGCAGCAGCGCCGCCGCGCCATCGACGATCTCGGCATGGTTGCTGCGTAGTTGCCCCAGAGGCGACGGTCGAGCCCATGCCGCGCCTCGAAAGCAAGGCCGACATTCTCGGCGACGGTGAGATGCGGAAAGAGCGAGCTGATCTGGAAGGTGCGCGCGAGGCCCAGGCCGACGCGACGCTCGGCGGCCATCTGCGTGATGTCGACGCCGCCGAGCCGGATCGTGCCGGCCGACGGCGCCAGCAAGCCGCTGACCATATGGACGAGCGTCGTCTTGCCGGCGCCGTTCGGTCCGATCAGCGCATGCCGCGCGCCGACCGGCAAGGTCAGCGAGACATCGCGCGCAACGCGCAAACCGCCGAAATTCTTCGAGACGTGCTCGATGGCAAGAGCCGGCGAAACGCTCATCGCGTCCATCTCGCCCGCTGGCGCCGCCATGCCTGCTCGATGAGCCCGACCACACCTTGCGGCGCGAACCGTACCGCAAGGATCAATACCGCGCCGATAGCGAAGAGCCAGTTGAAGGGATCGATCGCCGCGGCACGATCCGACAGCACGACAAAGATCGTCGCGCCGATGATCGCGCCGTAGAGATTGCCGGTGCCGCCGAGGATCAGCATCACCAACGCGTTGCCCGAGAGCAGAAAGCCAAGACTGTCGAGGCCGACGAGCTTGGTCACTTGCGCCGAGAGGCCGCCGGCGACGCCGGCTAGCGCGCCGGAGATACAGTAAAGCGTCACCAGCCGCGCGGTCACGTTAACGCCGAGCATGCGCATGCGCACCGGATTCTCGCGGATGCCGCGAATCGCCAAGCCGAAAGGCGAATTGACGATCGCCTTGCAGGTAAAGAATACGAAAGCGACGACGCCGAGCGCGTACCAGTAGCCGGTATGGCCGACGCAGATCGAAGGCGAAGACGCCGAAGACCGGCGCGATCTTGAAGCCGAAGAGCCCGTCGGCACCGCCGGTGATCGGCTTCATCAGGCTGGCATTCGCCAGCTCCTGCAGCATCGTCGCGACGGCGAGCGTCAGCATCACCAAGGTGAGACCGCGCGTACGCAGCACGAGCGGACCGGTGATGAGGCCGGTGATCGCGCCGATCACTGCCGCGGCGGCAAGGCCGGAGATCGGCTCGCTCGACACATACATGGCGAAGAGCCCGGCGGCGTAGGCGCCCATGCCGAAGAACGCGACATGGCCAAGCGAATCGATGCCGCCATAGCCGAGGGCGAGATCGAGCGAGAGAGCGAAGGCGATCTGGATCATCACCTGCGTGCCGAGCGCGAGATAACGGCCGAGGAAGAAATAGACAAGCGCGGCGAAGACGAACGGCAGGAGATCGAGCCAGGAGAAGCCGTGCCGTGCGAAGCCGGCGCGCGTCGTCTCGATCGCCTGTCGATCGGCCACTTGTTGATTAGCTGGGGCGCTCATGCGGAAGCCCGCGCGAAGACGCCTTGCGGCCGCCAAAGCAGCAGCGCGACAACGGCGAGATAGATCACGAAAGCACCGGCCGCGGGCAGGTAGTAACGCCCGAACGTGTCGATGATGCCCAGCATCAGCGCGGCATAGAACGAGCCTTTGAGGCTGCCGAGCCCGCCGACCGCGACCACCATCAAGAGCGGCACGAGATATTCGAAAGCGTACCACGGCTCGAGCGGCATGATCTCGGTGCCGAGGACGCCCGCCGCCGCGGCAAGGCCGCAGCCGACCGAGAAAGTGATCGAGAACACCCGCGGCACGTCGATGCCGATGCAACGCGCCATGCGTGGATTGTCGACCGCAGCGCGCAGCTTCGCGCCGAAATCGGTGAATTCGAGGATCGCCCAGCACACCGCCGCGATGGCGACGCTGACCGCGATGATGAACGTGCGATAGGCGGAGATGGCGATCGCGCCCCAGCTCCAGCTGCCGCTCAGCCAATCCGGCAGGCCGATGGCGTGAAGATTGGAGCCGAAGAACAAATTGCCGGTGGCGACGATGATGAAGACCAGGCCCAGGGTCATGAGGATCTGGCCGAGCTGACCGGTAGTATAGACCCAACGATAAACGCTGCGCTCGGCAAGGGCGCCGAGGATCATCGTCCCCGCCACGGCGAGCGGCAGGGCGGTGAACAGGCTGAAATAGCCCGAGGAAACCAGGGCAAAGGCCATGTAGCCGCCGATCATCGCAAAGGCGCAATGCGCGAGATTGGCGATGCGCATCACGCCGAGCGTGATGGTAAGGCCGACCGACATCAGGAAGAGGATCATCGCATAGGCGACGCCGTCGACCAGCAACGCGACGAAAGTTGCCGCAAGTTTCAACACCGCGAACGAGCCTCCCTATGCGCCCGCATGATCACCGCCGCTGCAAATACGCGACGAAATTGCATTGCGCGCAACCCTGATATAGCGTGGTGGGTCATGCGGCAACGAAAAAGCTGCAATCGCATCGAGGGAGGGGAAGTCACATGGGACGCGTTTCCCACTTTACTTTAGCACTCGCCGCCACCCTTGCAGTGGGCATTGTTTCCCATGTGCAAGCCGCCGATAAGGTGAAGCTCGGCATCCTGGTCACGACCACCGGTCCCTACGCCAATTGGGGCAAGAGCTATCAGCAAGCGATCGAGCTCTATATGTCCCAGCATAACGGGAAGGACGGCAATCCCGACGTCGAGATCCTCTATCGCGATGTCGGCGGCGACAACCCGCCGCGCGCCAGGCAATTGGCGCAAGAGCTGATCGTCAACGAGAACGTCGCGGCGCTCGGCGGGCTTGAATTCACGACCACGGCGCTCGCCATGCCCGACGTGATCAACGAGGCCAAGATCCCCTTTGTCGCCTTCAACACCGCGACCTCGGTGGTCACCGACAAATCGCCTTACCTCATCCGCGCCGGCTTCACGCAGTGGCAGGCGCTCTACCCGCTGTCGCAATGGGCGCTCGAGCAGAAATACAAGACGTGCGAGATGTTCGTCGCCGATTATGCGCCCGGCGCGGATGCGATCGCCGCCTTCACCTACGGCTTTACCAAAGGCGGCGGCAAGATGCTCGATCCGATCCGCGTGCCGATGAACACGACCGATTTCTCGAGCTATTTCCAGCACGTCCATGACGACGCGCCGAATTGCCTCGTTGCCTTCATGCCGGGCGGACCGATGTCGGCCGGCACGCTGAAGGGCTTCGCCGAGCGCGGCTTTGCCAAGCAGGGCATTCAGCTCATGGGCTCGGGCGAGACGCCGGAATACGATCTCCCTGCGGTGGGCGATGCGGCGCTCGGCACGGTCACCGCGCTCCATTACGGCCCCTACCTCGACAATCCGGAGAACAAGGCCTTCGTTCAAGCGATGGTCGCGAAATACGGCGACCAGATGGCCGGCGGCTTGCCGAGCTTCATCCACGTTCAGGCCTGGGACGGGATGGAGATCCTCTTCCACATGCTGAAGGCCGGCGGCGATGGCGACAAGAAGATGGCAGCGGCCAAAGGCTATTCCTGGAAAAGCCCGCGCGGCCCGGTGCAGGTCGATTCCGAGACCCGCGAGCTGGTCCAGAACATCTATATCCGCAAGGTCGAGAAGGTCGACGGCAAATATGAGAACGTCGCTTTCAAGACGTATGCGGGGATGAAGGATCCCTGGCACGAATTCCATATCGGCCAACAGCCGGCGAAATAGCACCAGGACTCGGGGGTTGTTCCGAAAATCATATTGGCAACAAGGAAGGAAGCCATGAAACGGCTTATCCAATCGGCAATCGCAGTATCGGGCTTGGCATTCGCGACGGGGACGGCACTGCCCGCTTTCGCCGCCGATCCGATCAAGGTCGGCCTTCTCGGCACGACCTCGGGGCCTTACGCCATCTGGGGCCAGAGCTTCCAGCAGGCGATCGACGCTTTCCTCGATCAATACAATGGGAAGGACGGCAACCCCACCGTCCAGGTGATCTTCCGCGATGTCGGCGGCGACAACCCGCCGCGCGCCCGGCAGCTCGCGCAGGAGATGATCGTCAACGACAACGTCGCGATCATGGGGGGGCTCGAATTCACGACGACGGTCCTCGGCGTCGCCGACGTGATGACCGAGGCGAAGATGCCGTTCGTCGCGTTCAACACCGCGACAGCCATCGTCACCGACAAGTCGCCCTATCTGGTGCGCGCCAGCTTCACGAGCTGGCAAACCTATGTGCCGCTGGCCGAATGGGCGCTGCAGCAAGGATATAAGACCTGCGAGATGTTCATCGCCGACTACGCGCCGGGCCAGGACGCGATCGATTCCTTCGGCCATGGCTTCGCCAAGGGCGGCGGCAAGATGCTCGATCCGATTCGGGTGCCGATGAA
The DNA here is from genome assembly GCA_963731145.1 of uncultured Alphaproteobacteria bacterium. Taxonomy (GTDB): domain Bacteria; phylum Pseudomonadota; class Alphaproteobacteria; order ATCC43930; family CGMCC-115725; genus CAIKMD01. Next base: position 194,041 of record CAVSUX010000005.1, read on the forward strand.
CACCACGGATTTCTCGTCATATTTCCAGAAAGTCCATGACAACAATCCGCAATGCCTGGTCGATTTCATGCCCGGCGGACCGATGTCGGCCGGCACGATCAAGGGCTTCGCCGATCGCGGCTTCGCCAAGCAGGGCATGGTGCTGGCCGGCTCGGTCGGAACCCAATTCGACTTCCCGGCGACCGGCGACGCAGCGCTGGGCGTGATCGCCTCGACAATCTATGTGCCCAGCCTCGACAATCCCGAGAACAAGGCCTTCGTCAAGCTGATGGCGGCCAAATACGGCGACAAGATGGTGAGCGGCCTGCCGAGCTTCATGGATGTCGAGGCTTGGGACGGCATGCAGATGATCTTCCACATGCTGAAGGCGACAGGCGGCAAGGCCGACGGCGACAAGATGATGGCGGCGATCAAGGGCTATTCCTTCAAGAGCCCGCGGGGCACGGTCACCGTCGATCCGAACACCCGCGAGCTGACCCAGACCGACTATGTGACCAAGGTCGAGAAGGTGAATGGGCAGCTCGCCAATGTGGTCCTCAAGGCTTTTCCCGATGTGAAGGACCCCTGGCACGAGCTCCATTCCGCCGGCAAAGCCGCGAAATAGTGGGCGTTTAGAGACGGGGAGCGCGTCCGCCTTCGCGGGCGCGCTTTTCTTTTCGCGGCCGCCTGCGCTAGAAAATGTGCCCGCCGCAAAGTTTCGAACGCATGGGAGATCCTTCTTGAAGCGTAGCGATAAGCGAATCCTGACCACGCATGTCGGCAGCCTGATCCGGCCGCCCGAGTTGATCCAATTCCTGCGGGCCAAGCGCAATCGCGATTCCTATGACGAGGACGATTATCAGCGCTGCCTGGCCGACAGCGTCGCCGAGATCGTGCGGCACCAGGCAAAGATTGGCCTCGACGTGATCAGCGACGGCGAATTCGGCAAGTCGATCAGCTGGTCGCAATATGTGCTGGAGCGGCTCGCGGGCTTCGAATCGCGGCCGAGCACATCGGGCCACGATCCTTACGCTTACGGCGCCGACCGTCAGCGCTTTCCGGAATTCTATGAGGAGCTGGATGCGCGCGACGGCGGCGCTCGCGGCGGCGACGTGGTCTGCGTCGGCCCGATTCACTACACCGGCCAGGTGGAGCTGCAGCGCGATATCGATAATTTCAAAGCCGCTCTCGCCAAGGTGGATGTCACCGAGGGCTTTCTCCCCGTCGCCGCGCCGTCGAGCGCGATTCCCGACCGTAAGAACGAGTACTATCGGAGCGAAGAAGACATCGTCCACGCCATCGCCGATGCGATGCGGACCGAATACAAGATGATCGTCGATAACGGGCTGTTGGTGCAGATCGACGACGCGCGCGCCGCGGTCACCTACGACCGCCAGGTGCCGCCCAAGACATTCGCGCAGTATCGCGATTGGGTGGCGATGCATATGGACGCGCTCAACCACGCGCTCGAAGGCATTCCCGAAGAGAAGATCCGCTACCACGTCTGCTGGGGAAGCTGGCCCGGCCCGCATACGACCGATGTGCCGCTGAAAGACATCGTCGATCTCGTCCTGCGCGTCAAAGCCGGGGCTTATGTCATCGAGGGCGCCAATCCGCGCCACGAGCATGAGTGGGAAGTGTGGAAGAGCGTGAAACTGCCCAAGGGCCGCGTGCTCATCCCCGGCGTCATCAGCCATGCGACCAACGTCGTCGAGCATCCCGAGCTGATCGCGCAGCGTCTGATGCGCTATGCCGAAGGCGTCGGGCGCGAGAATGTGATCGCGAGCACCGATTGCGGCTTCGCCCAAGGGCCGTTCATGCGCCGCGTCCATCCCAGCATCATGTGGGCGAAGCTCGAAGCCCTCGTCGCGGGCGCGCGGATTGCGAGCAAGAGGCTGTGGAGCGCGCCGCGCAAAGCGGCTGCGACAGCGCCGGCGCGCAAGGCCGCGAAGAAGCCGGCCGCAAAGAAGGCGGCGAAGGTCGTTCGCCTTAAAGCGCCCGCTCGCGGCGGTCGAGCACGTCCTGCCAAAGCTTCGCCGGGTCGTCGTCGAACAGCAGCTTCGCGGCGCCGGGCGCGGTGAACCACACGCGATGGGCCAGCTCGTTCTCGAGCTGGCCCGGCCCCCAGCCGGCGTAGCCGAAAGCAAAGATGTATTTTCGCGGCCCGTGCTGCGTGGCGATGTCGCGCAGCACGGCGGGACTCGACGTCATCGCCAGCGCGTTGTCGATCGCCATGGTCTCGGGCTGCTTGTATTCGGCGCTGTGCAGCACGAAGCCGACATCGGATTCGACCGGCCCGCCGGCATAGATCGCGATCTTGCCCTTGGCGCCGTCGGTCTTCTGGCCGAGCTCCAGCAGCAGCTTCGCCAGCGGCTCGCCCTCGACCGGCCGATTGACGATGAAGCCGAACCCGCCGCCACGGTCGTGCTGCACAATCAGGACGACAGCGTGATAGAAGCGCGGATCGTTCATCCCCGGCGCGGCGATCAGGAACTCGCCCGGCCGCGCCGAAGGCTGATCGCTATCGTCCGCAGCCGGCGCCGCGGGCGCGACCCACGCGACGGCAACAAGCGCCGCCAAGCCCGAAATTGCCGCGCGGAACGCCCTCATGCGTTTCTCGCCTCGTCGTGATAAAAGCCTCATCTCACTTCGTCGAGGAAATGTCAAAGCGCATGGCGTCGTTCCCGCTGATGGTCTTCGATCTCGATGGCACGCTGGTCGATGCGCTGCCCGATCTTACCGCCGCGCTCAATCGCATGCTGGCGACGCGCGGCCTTGAGCCGCTGGCGCAAGCCGACATACGCCCGATGATCGGCGACGGCACGAAGAAGCTGGTCGAGCGGGCGCTCGCCGCGCGCGGCGCGCTCTATGACGACGCGACCGAGCGCGCGATGGTCGCGGATTACACCGACCACGTCGCGAGCGAAAGCCGGCCCTATCCCGGCGTCAACGCGACCCTGGAGCGGCTCCAAGAAGCGGGCTGGAAATTCGCCATCTGCACCAACAAATCGACCGCGGCGACCCGGGCGCTGCTGGCGGCGCTCGATATCGCGCGGTGGTTCGCGGCACTGGGCTGCGGCGACAGCTTCCCGGTGCGCAAGCCGGACCCGGGACATCTCGCCGGAACGATCAATGCCGCCGGCGGTACGGCGGCGCGCAGCCTCATGGTCGGCGATCACGCCAACGACGTTGCCGTCGGCAAGGCGCTGGGCCTGCCGACGATCTTCGCCGCCTGGGGCTATGGCAAAAAGGAAATGGCCAACGGCGCGAGCGCCGTGGCCGAGCGTTTTCCAGCGCTCGCAACTTTAGGACCAAAGCTTCTCAGCTAGAGCGTCGTTGCGAGGGCGACCCGGCCAATCGCGGCCGGGTCGCCCGCAATGACGTAGCGGATATTACTCCGCGGCCGCGGCCGTGCGGCTGCTGACGCGTGCGAGTAGGCGGCGCGCGTTGCCGTCGCGGATCGCCTGCTTCTCGGCGTCGGTGATACGCGCTTCGTTGATCGCGTTGTTCGTCCAGTTCATGCCGAAATCGGTGCCGTCGGAGCCGAACACGATCTTGTCGGCGCCATAGACGTGCACCGCGAGTTCGATCGCGCGGCCCGAGAGCGAGTTGCAATCGACCATGATCGGCGCGTTCTTGAACTTCTTTGATGGCACCTCGAGGTTCGGCGTATCGCACATATTGCGATGATCCATGCGATCGACCTCGAACGGGATGTTGCCGCCGAGATTGTGGCTCATCACCGTCACATTCGGATAGGGCTTCAGGAAATCCGTCATGCAGAAGGTGATCATGTTCGACGACAGCCGCGCCTGCATGTCGAGCGTGCCATAACGGCTGCGGTTGTTGTCGGTCACATCGGGCTTCGGCGCATCCGGATCGTCCGGCAGCTTGCCGTAATGCACGAGGAAGACCGCGTGGCGCTTATTAGCGACTTCCATCAGCGGCGCGAAACGCTGCGCGCGCTTTTCGGAGAGGAAGCCGTCGCCCGGCAGCACCGCGCCGATGATGCCCGGCATATCCATCGCCCGCTCGAACTCGGTCACCGCCGCCGACATGTTGCCGACCGGCAGGATGGCGAACGCCGAGAAGCGCGACGGGTATTGCGCGCAGACCGCGCCGACCGCGTCGTTGTAAGCGCGCGCCAGCGGCAGCGCGTCTTGCAGCGCCAGCGCCTCGATGCCGGTGACCGGGCTCATCGAGAGCACGGCGTGCTCGACGCCGTTCTTGTCCATCTCGGCGATGCGCGCTTCGGCGCTGTCGTGATCGGCCGGCAGCTTGTTCGGGTTGAAGCCGGATTCGAAATACTCGGCGCCGTCATCGCCGCGGAAGATGCGCGGACGGACGCTGCGCTGACGCAGCGCGTCGGCAAAGCCCTTGGGGCCCCAATGGAAATGCATGTCCACGGATGTCATAGCGTTTCTCGGCCCCTAGGAGGCCGCCCCTTTGGTTGATTCGTTGCGCGATACGGCCGATATTGCGAAAAATCCTATCAGCCGCGGGGGTTTTGCGCAACCGATGGAACTCCGCACCGGCCGCGCCCGAAACCGACAGCCTGCCCAATAGCTTATGCCGCGACTGCGGGACGCTGGCCCGTATCGAAGCCCAGGCCGCGGCCCAGGCCACGCCGGTCCCCGAAGCCTGCAGCCGCTGCGGCTCGGCACGGATTGTTGCCCATCCCGAGCTCGCCGCCCTCGCCATTGCCCATGTCGATTGCGACGCTTTCTATGCCTCGGTCGAGAAGCGCGACCACCCGGAGCTGATCGACGAGCCGCTGATCGTCGGCGGCAGCCAGCGCGGCGTCGTGCTCACCGCCTGCTACATCGCGCGGCGTTATGGCGTGCGCTCGGCGATGCCGATGGCGCGGGCACTGCAGCTTTGCCCCGGCGCCGCGGTCATCAAGCCGGACATGGAGAAATACCGGCGCGAGAGCCGCCGCATCCGCGACTTGATGGAAGCGCTCTCCCCGCGTGTCGAAAGCGTTTCCATCGACGAGGCCTATCTCGATTTGAGCGAGGGCGGCGACAACGAGCCGCCGGCACGCTCCCTCGCCCGGCTCGCGCTGCAAGTCGAGAAGCGCGTCGGCGTCACCATCTCGATCGGCCTCGCGCCCAACAAGATGTTGGCCAAGATCGCCAGCGATTTCGGCAAGCCACGCGGCTTCTATGTCATCGGCGAGAGCGACAAGCTCGTCGTGCTGGCGCCGATGAAGGTCTCCGCCCTGCCCGGCATCGGCCCGGTGATGACGCGGAAACTTGAAGAGATGGGTTATGCGACCATCGCCCAACTGCGCGCGGCGAAGCTCGACGAGCTGACCCATCGCTTCGGCCGCTGGGGCCGCAGCCTCTTGGCGCGCGCCCATGGCGAGGATGCCCGCCGCGTCGGATTCGGCCGCGGCCGCAATGTCTCGGTCGGCGCCGAGCGGACCTTCGCCAAAGACCTCGCGCGCGCCGAGGACATCATGGCCGTGGTGGAACAGATCAGCCAGCGCGTCGCCGAGCGGCTGGTGCGCTCCGATCTCGCCGCGACCTCGCTCACCCTCAAGCTGCGCCGCCACGACCGCTACACCACGACCCATGCCTGCCGCCTGCACGATCCAACGCAGCGCGCCGAGACCATCCTCGCCGCGGTGGTGCCGGTGCTGCGCCTGAAGCTGGACGGCACGCGCTACCGCTTGGTAGGCGTCACCGCGCATGACCTGGTTCCGGGCCAGCAGGCCGACCCGCCCGATCTCTTCGACTGGACCTAGCGTACAGTGAAGCGAAATCGGCAGTGTCTTTAATTTAGCGCAAAAAATCGGCTTTGTTTGGTAATTTTCATGTTTGTGCTGTCTGTCTCCCTTTGCCACTCGATCCGATAAACGTGTAAAGCGTACAATTTAACGTACAGAGAGTCAAGCGCCGCCTTGAAAGTAAGGCGATTTTGCCTTACATATCTCGAAAGCGAGGTTCCGATGAGCACGCTCACCGTCACGGCCAAAGGCCAAGTCACGCTCCGCAAGGAATTGCTGGAGCATCTCGGCGTCCATCCTGGCGGCAAGCTTACCCTCGATTTGCTTCCAGACGGGCGGATCGAAATGAAGGCCGTGCGCGCGGGCGGCAAGATCTCCGATGTTTTCGGCTTGTTGAAGAACAAGACGGATCGCAGCTTATCGATCGAAGAGATCAAGGAGATTACCGAGCAGGGCTGGGCCGGTCAGCGCTGACCCATGAAAATCGTCCCCGATACGAACGTTTTGGTTCGCGCCATCGCCGAGGATGACGAGCGGCAAAGCAAGCTGGCGCAGGCGGAACTCGCGGCGGCCGAGTTGATCGTCCTGCCGCTTCCCATGCTTTGCGAGCTCGTTTGGGTCCTTACCAAGGGCTACCGGATTCCGTCGGCCGAGATTGCTGTCGCGATCCGCCGCTTGATCGACGGCACGAATGTCGCCGTGAACCGGCCCGCCGTCGAAGCAGGCTTGGTTCACCTGGATGCCGGCGGCGACTTTGCTGATGGCGTTATCGCTTATGAAGGCCGCTGGCTCGGTGCCGAGATTTTCGTGTCCTTCGATCGGCAAGCCGCGAAGCTCATGACCGAGCGCGGCGAGTCCGTTCGTCTGCTCACCTAGTCACGATTTCCCCCACGGCATGATCGGCACGGTGCTGATCGCGTTGGCCGGCGAGCCGTTGACGATCTTCGAGCTCACCGCGAGATAGATCAGCGTGTTGTGCGGTTTGTCGATCATGCGGTAGATGCGCGTGCGCTTGAAGAAGATCGAGGTCTTTTGCGTGAAAACCTCCTCGCCCTCTTTCAGTTTCGCGAGATCGACATCGATCGGCCCGACCTGCCGGCACGACACGGAGAAATTCGACGGGTCCTCGTTGAGGCCGAAGGGTTGGCCCCAGCCGCCCTTGCGCGCCTGCGAGATGTGGCAGACGACATTCGGCACCTGCGAGTCCTCGAACGCGCTGACGCAGACCTTGTCGTTCGGGGACAGCAGGTTGAACGTCGTGCTGATGCAATCGATATCGGCGGCGTGCGCCGTCCCGCCCAGCGAGCAGAAAAGCACCGCCGCAGCGGCGATCAAAAACAGCCTCATTTTTCTCTCCGATACAGCGATGAAATCGTAACCGCGAACCCCCCGCTCAGCGCGCCGGTTGCGCGCCCGGCAGGAATGCCTCGGTATAGAGCTGGTTATCCGGCGGCAGCTTGTCGAGCTGGCCCAGATTCTTGATCGCATCCTTGATCACAGCCACCGCTTTCGGCTGGAAGCGGCCGTCATCCGAGAACATCGGAATCTGCTCGTCGTAGAGCCGCGAGGCGAGGTCCGGCGGCAGTCGCGTCAGCGGCATCGTATCGCGCACCGTCTCGTCCTTATGCGTCTTGGCGAAATGCACCGTTTCGAACCAGCCGGCCAGAAACCGCCGCAGCGCGTCGGGCTGCGCCGTGATGAAGGCGTCGCTGGCAACGATCATATGGGCGATGAAATCGGGAATCAGCGGCCCGAATGTCGTGAGTATCTTGCCGCTGCCCGCTTGCTCCAGCCTGTAGCCGGTTTGCGTGCCGCCGATGATGCCGTCGACATTATGCGACAGCAGCGCGGCGGTGAGCCCGTCCTGGCTGCCGAGCGCGACGCGCCGGATGCCGTCGCTGCCCCAGCCCTGACGCCGCGAAATCTCGGTCGGCAGCCAATCGCTGAGCGAGCCGACCGTCGAGACGCCGATCAGCTTGCCTTTGAGATCGGCGACCGAACGGACGTTGCCGTCCTTAGCGACCATGATGGCGAAGCCGAGCGGCGGACCGGCCAAGGTCGCGACGCCCTTCGTCGGCGAGCCCTTGGCGACATACATCAGCTCGGTGCCGGAGCCGAGCTCGATCTCGGCGCTGCCGGCAAGCAGCGCCTGATGCGCTTTCGCCGCGCCGGCCAGGTCGAGGGTTTCGACCTCGATTCCATGCTTGGCGTAAATCCCCTCCTTGACGCCGACTTCGAGGAAGGCGAAAGCGAAGGTGGTCGCTTCCGATTTCGAGACGCGAATCTTGTCAGCGGCATACGCCGCCGGCGCGACAGAGAGCAGCGCCCCGAAAGCCAGAGCCAGCACGGCGGCAAGGTGCAGATGTTTCACGGGGCCTATCTCCCTTTACGTCGCGACGATCAGCGCATCGAGAGCGAGCACGCCCTCGCCCGCGGCGAAGACCGCGAGCGGATTGATATCGATCTCGGTGATGCGCGGCTCGGCCTCGATGATCGCGCCGAGCTGCGCGGCAGTCTCGGCCAGCGCCTTCACATCGGCGGGCTTGGCGCCGCGCATGCCGGCGAGCAGCTTGGCGCCGCGGAGCTGGCGCAGCTCGGCCTCGATCTCGGCCGCATCGAGCCCGACAGGGAGGATGCGGATATCGGCAATCGCCTCGGCGAAGATGCCGCCGATTCCAACGGCCAGCACCGGACCCCATTGCGGATCGCGCCGCGCGCCGAGAATCATCTCGATACCCGGCTGCGCCATCTGCTCGATGAGAATGCCGTCGAGTGTGAGGCCGCGTTCGCGCGCGATGGCCTGCAGCTTCTCGAACGCGGCGTCGAGCTGCTTCTCGTCGGCGATGCGCAGGATCACGCCGCCGATATCGCTTTTATGCGCGGCGGCGGGCGATTGCAGCTTCGCCGCGAGCGGATAGCCGATCGTTTGCGCCGCCTGGCGCGCTTCGGCGATTGTTGTCACGAGCTTGCCGTGCGGCATCTTCATGCCGCACGCCGCGAGATAGTGCTTGCTCGCGGCTTCGGTGAGGGTACCTGGTTGCAAAATCTTTCCGTCATGCCCGCGTAAGCGGGCATCCAGAGCAGCCGCTGGATTCCCGCTTTCGCGGGAATGACGGGTAAGAGAGCTTGAGCGCAAACGTGATGCTTCGAGCGCACGCCCGTAAGCCGTCACTTTCGCGAGCGCGCGGAAAGCGCGCTCGGGCGAGCGGAAGAACGGCACGTTGCCGGCGCGCGCTTCGGGAATCAGCTTCTCCGGCACCTCAGCCTCGTCGCCGAGCATCGCGTAGATGACGGGCTTCTTCGCACCGATCAGCGGCTTCAGCGAGGCGCGGCCCTTGACCAGCGCGTATTCGCTCGCCGAGGAGACGATCGCGCGCCAGCACGAGGCTGCCATAGCGATCGTCGGCGAGCAGCGGCGCGATCGTCTTCGCATACATATCGAGATGCGTGATCGCCTGCGCCGTCAGATCGAGCGGATTGGACGCGCCGACGAATTCCGGCAGCTCGGCTTGAAGCTGCTCCTCGAGCGCCGGCGTCAGCGGCGGCAGATCGAGGCCGAGCGAATCGCAAAGATCGAGCGTCATGCCTTTGACCGCGCCCGAATCCGTCACCATCGCGCAGCCTTTGGTCGGCGGCACGGGGAAGCGGATCATCAACTCGCTGACATCGATCAGCTCTTCGAGCGTGTCGACCTTCAGCACGGCGCTGTGCGCCAGCACCGTTTCCATCACCGCGTAATCGCCGACCATCGCGCCGGTATGCGATCGCGCCAATTCCTGTGCCGCCGCGCTCTTGCCGGCATGCAGCAGCACGATCGGCTTGCCGAGTCGCGCGCGCGCGCGCAGCCACTTCGAGGAAACGCCGCGGCTTGCGGATCTGCTCGGCGAAGCAGGCGACGACCTGCGTCGTCTTCTCCTCGAGGAGATAGCCGGCGTAATCCTCGAGGCCGAGCACGGCCTCGTTGCCGGTCGAGACCCAGCAGGTGACGGGAATGCCCTTGGCGCGCAGCGCGACGCGCACCACGCCGGCAAGCCCGCCGCTTTGCGCCACGACGACGACGCCCGAATTCGACATCGAGCACCGGACCCAATTGCTGCGAGAAGGTCAGCGGAATGCGATGGATGAAATCGACGAGGCCGAGGCAATTCGGGCCGCACAGCGCGATGCCGTTCTCCTCGGCAATGGCCGCGATGCGATCCTGCGCCGCTTTCCATTCGCCGCCCGCCTCGCCGAAGCCGGCGGCGAAGATGACGATGCCGCCAATGTTCTTCTTGGCGCAGGACTTGACCGCCTCCTCGATCGCGACGCGCGGGATCAGCAGCATCGCCGCATCGACGCCGTCGGGCAGATCCTCGATCGTCTTGACGCAAGGCCGCCCGGCGACATCGCTGCGATTGCGGCTGACGAGATGGATGGCGCCGGAATAGGAATATTCCTCGAGCGTCTTCAGCATCAGGAAGCCGGCCGAGCTCGGCTCGGGCGAGATGCCGACGATCGCGATCGAGCGCGGCCGCATCAAGCGAGAGATGTCGATTGTGGGCATCTTTGAACTCCGCCCCCTCACACCCTCCCGCCGCTTCGCGCCGGGTCCCTCCCTCTCCCCCGCGGGGAGAGGGTTGGGGTGAGGGGGCCCCTACTCTGCTACTTCTTCTCTTTCTCGCGGCGCATCGCGCCGAGGCCGGGGCGATAGGATTTCTCGTCGAGGAATTGCGTCAAGCCGCCAACGCGGCCGTTCTCGTCGTCGACGAAGCGGAGCTGCGTGCTCTTGGCGGCGAGATAATCGCCCGAGCTCTCGAAGGGAATGTTCATGCAGGCGCGGATCGCTTCCTTGCAGGCGCGCAGCGCATGCGGATTCTTGCCCTTGAGCTGATCGGCCAGCGCCTTGGTGCGCGCGCGCAGCTGCGCTTTCGGCACCGCCTCGTTGACGATGCCCATCGCCGCTGCCTGCTTGCCGTCGAAAGTCTCGCCGGTCAGCGTGTAGTACATCGCGTTGCGGAAGCTCATCGCGAAGACCAGCGACTTCGTCACCTGGCCACCGGGGATGATGCCCCAATTGATCTCGGAGATGCCGAACTGCGCCTCTTCCGCGGCGATCGCGAGATCGCAGGAGATGAGCGGCGTGAAAGCCCCGCCGAAGCACCAGCCATTCACCATGGCGATGGTCGGCTTCAGGTAATGCGCGAGCTGCTGGAATTGCCACGTCGCCGAGGAGCGACGCACGCGCATCTGCTGCACATAGGGCAGACCGTCGGTGGCGCGGAAGAATTCGCGCAAATCCATGCCGGCCGAGAACGCATCGCCGGCGCCCGTCAGCACAAGCACTTTGGCGCGATCGTCGATCTCGAGCGCATCCAATACCTCGACCATCTCGTCATTGAGCGCCGGGCTCATGCAATTGCGCTTCTCCGGGCGGTTGAGCGTCACCCAGGCAACGCCATCCTCGATCTCGACTTTGACGTTCTTGCCCCCCGGCAGATTGTCGGCAGCCATGCGAATACTCCTCCTCTTTTAGGGTGCCTTAGTCCCCTTTCACCGTCATCGCCGGGCTTGTCCCGGCGATCCACGCCTTGAAGTCGTGGATGCCCGGAACAAGCCAGGGCATGACGCATGGGAGAGAGCACCGACGTTGCAAATCCCGACCAAACGTTGCCGCAGGTTGACACGGGAAAGCCGCTCCTTCAACACTTGCGGCCGTATGAAAGCGGTGATGCGCGCGCGATTGGGAGCGGCGGCGATCCTGGCGCGGCTGAAGCACGTGCCGGACGTCGAGGTGATCGTCGTCGACACCGAGGATGAGCTTGCCGCCGCCATTCCCGATGCCGAGCTGCTGCTGCTGCCGGATTCCCACTATTCGGCCGAGACGGCGCAAACCCTGAAGCAGCGTGCCAAGAAGCTCGCCTGGATACAGCTTTTATCCGCCGGTTATGATGCGGTGGGACGGCATGGCTGTCCCGCGAATGTCGCCGTCACCAATGCCGGGCCGGCTTTCGCACCGGCGGTCGCGACGCAAGCGCTCGGCCTGCTGCTCGGCGTGCAGCGGCAATTTCCCATCCTGCTCGCCGATCAGAAGCGCCATGCCTGGGACAAGGGCGGCGCGCGCGAGCGCTGCGCCGCGCCGATCGACAGCACCATCGCCGTGCTCGGCTTCGGCTATATCGGCAGCGAGATCGGGCGCTTGCTGCAGGCTTTCGGCGCGCACGTCGTCGCGCTGACGCGGAGCGCCAAACCGCATCCGCATGCGGATGAAAGCCTCTCGATCACGGAGCTGCGCGCCGTGCTGCCGCGCGCCGACGCGGTGGTGATCGCGCTCGCCGCGAGCCCCGAGACGCGGCATCTGATCGGGGCGCCGGAATTCGCGCTGATGAAACGCAGCGCGGTCGTCGTCAACATCGCGCGCGGCTATATCATCGATTGCGAGGCGCTCGCCACGACGCTGGGCGACGGCACCATTGCCGGCGCCGGTCTCGACGTGACCGAGCCCGAGCCGCTGCCGCCCGGCCATCGCCTGTGGGATGCGCCCAATCTCATCATCGCGCCGCATATGGCGGGCGCGCCCGGCTCGGTGACGGCCAAGCGTCTGGCGCAAGTCGTGGGCGAGAATGTGACGCGCCATTTGAGGGGCGAGGCACTACAGCATTTGGTAACGCCCTGATGCCGTCATTAATGCGTCATTGCGAGCGCAGCGAAGCAATCCATATGTGGACGGCCCCCGGCTTGCAAGGTCGACGAGCGGTTGTGTTGGATCGGATCGCTTGCGTCCATATGTCCGGCCTGTTGGATGCGATCGGCATATGACCGCTGGCCAAGATGGTTTTCGTGGCGGGAGTTCCACACAGAGAGGCGACGTCGCGATACGCCACTGGATTGCGCGGAGTGTCTTCCGTCTCGAACCGATCGATCCACCATCTGCTCGTTTTCTTGCAAGCGCCGGCTCAGCGAGACACGCGCCTTGTATCCCGCTGATCTCGTCAAGCCGCTGTCGGCATCGCCCCTAGCGCACGCTTGGGGTCGTAGGTCTCGCCGGTCGTCATGAGCTTCCAGACGATGCGGGCGATCTTGTTGGCAAGCGCCACGGCGACGAGCTTGGGCGGCTTGCGTTTCAAGAGGGCGAGGAGCCAGGGGGAGGCGTGACGGCTCTTACCGCGCCGCGCTTGCCAGATGACGGCAGTGGCGCCGACCACGAGCAAGCTTCGCAAGGTCTCGTCGCCGGCGCGGGTGATCACGCCGAGCCTCAGCTTGCCGGCGGTCGAATGATCCTTGGGCGTCAGGCCGATCCAGGCGGCGAAGTGCCGGCCGGAGCGGAAGGCATGCGGATCGGGTGTCTTCATCATGAGCAGCGAGGCGATCACCGGTCCCACACCGGGAATCCGAGCGAGGCGCCGGCTCGGCTCGTTGGTTCGATGCCACGCCATCAACCTGGCGTCGATCGCCTCGAGCTGGGCTTCGAGTTGCGCGTATTCTTGGGCGTGCGCGGCAAACAGCTCGCGGGCCAAGGCCGGCACGGTCTCGTCGGCCTGGAGGCGCAACAGCAGCGGCTCGATCTTGGCCCGCCCCTTGGCAGCAACGATCCCGAACTCCGCCGCATAGCCGCGGATCGTATTGGCGAGCCGCACGCGGTTGCGCACCAAGCGCTCGCGCAGGCCCGCCAGCATCAGCGCCGCTTGGCTCTCCGCACTCTTCACCGGCACGAAGCGCATCGTCGGCCGGCTCATCGCCTCGCAGATCGCCGCGGCATCCGCTGCGTCGTTCTTCCCGCGTTTCACATAGGGCTTCACGTATTGCGGCGCGATCAGCCTCACCTCATGGCCCAGCCGCGTCAGCTCGCGCGCCCAATAATGAGCCCCGCCACAGGCCTCGATGCCTATAACCGTCGGCGCCAGGCTCGCAAAAAACGTCAGAACCTCTTTGCGCTTGAGCTTGCGACGCAGAACCACCTCTTCACGGTCATCCGCTCCATGAAGCTGAAAAATCTGCTTCGACGTATCCATACCTATGCGGCTAAGCTTGTCCACGGACGGCCTCCTCGTTTGAGATCTGTAACGACCTCACTCTGGCACATCGATGCCGTTCGGGGGCCGTCCACCCCATCAGAGCATCGTGTACGATTTCTGGATTGCTTCGTCGTGCTTCGCACTCCTCGCAATGACGGTGAGAGGAAAGACCTTGCGATGCGCATCGCCAAACTCGAGACGCTGCCCGCCGATGCCGGCTGGCGCACCTTCTATTTCCTGAAGCTCACCACCGACGAAGGACTCGTCGGCTGGGCGGAATATATCGACAATTTCGGCATCAGCGGCAGCATCACGGCGCTCTTGCCGCGCTACGCCGCCATCGTCACCGGCATGGACCCGCGCGCCGTCGGCAAGATCAGCGCTTCGCTTCACGGCATGACGCAGCTCGCAATGGGCGGCCTCGCCAATCAGGCGATCGCCGCGATCGAGAACGCCTGCCTCGACGTGAAGGCGAAGGCGCTGGGCGTGCCGGTCTATGCGCTCTTCGGCGGGCCGACGCGCGAGCGGATGCGGCTTTACTGGTCGCATATCGGCAGCTTCCGCGTGCGGCATGGCGAATTCTTCGAGAAGGTGCTGGGCCGGCCGCGCATCCGCTCGCTCGACGATCTCACCGCGCTCGGCAAGGAAGCAGTCGCGCGAGGCTTCACCGCGGTGAAGACCAATCCGCTCTTCTTCGACGGGCCGGAGCCGCGCATGTTCGATGGCGGCTTCGCGCTCGGCCCGAAGCTGCTCGACCGCAATATCGACGGCGCCACCATCGCCGCTATCGCCGACGTGCTGGGCGCGCTGCGCGACGGCATCGGCAAAAAGACCGGGCTGATGATCGATCTGAATTTCAGCCAGCGCATCGAAGGCATGCGGCGTGTTGCCAAGGCCGTTGAACCCTACGATCTCACCTGGCTGGAGATCGACACCCACGATCCGGACGGGCCTCGCGCTGGTGCGGCGCTCGACCTCGACGCCGATCGGCTCGCTCGAAGGCATTCACGGCCTGCGCACCTACCGCCCCTTCTTCGAGCAAGCAGGCGGTCGATGTCGCGATCGTCGATCCGGCGTGGAACGGCGTTCTCGAATCCTATCGCATCGCCGCGCTCGCCGACGCCTATGAGGTGCAGGTCGCGCCGCATAATTTCTGCGGCGATCTCGCCACCTTGATGAGCGCACAGCTCTGCGCCGCCATCCCCAATTGCCGGATCATGGAATATGAGGTCGACGACGTGCCGTGGAAGCACGATTTCGTCACCCATCCGCCTGTCATCGAGAACGGCGAATTGGTGATCCCGACGCGGCCGGGCTGGGGTACGGATGTGAATGAGGAAGCCGTGCGCGCGCATCCGGTGAAGCCGCGCTGATTTCGCAGCGCCGGCGCTTCTGCTAGGATCGGCGGCAGCAATTTCCACGGCAGGGGCGAGATGACAGCGAAACTCCGGCATATCGCGATCACGGTCAACGATCTGAAAAAGGAAGCCGCCTTCTTCGAGAGCGTCTTCGGTTTCGAGAAGCACAGCGAGAACGACGTCGCGGTCAGCCTGTCGGACGGCGTCGTCAACGTGACCTTGCTCAAATTCCGCAGCGACGAAGATGCCGGCGACGAACGCGGCAAGGATTTCGTCGGCCTGCATCACATCGGCTTCGTGGTCGACGACCCGAAGGAATGGGCCGGCATGGATCAGAAGATCAAGGACAATGGCGGCAAGTTCCATTTCGAGGGCCGCGCCGGCATGGCGGTCGAGATCAAATATCGCGACCCGCACGGCATCGTCTTCGATATCTCGGAGCCGGACCACGCCTGGAAGGGCATCACCGTCTAAGCGGCGAGCGCCGCCGCCGGCTGGCGTCCAGGCGGCGAAGGCATCCACGAAGCCGCGCAAGAGATCGCGTGTCGATGCGACTGTGACATTGCCGTCGGCATCGAACAGCTTGTCGGCCGTCGCAAGATAGATTTCCGGCTGCTGCAACACGCGCATGTTCACATTGGCGAGCTGCTGGCGAAGCTGCTGATTGGCGCCGAAGGCGCCGAGCGCACCGAGCGAGACGCTGATCACCCCTGCCGGCTTATTCGACCAGACGCTTTTGCCATAAGGCCGCGAGCCGATATCGATCGCGTTCTTGAGGACGGCCGGAAAGCCGCGATTGTATTCGGGCGTCGCAAAAATCACACCGTCGGCCCGGGCGATGCGCTCGCGAAACTCGCGATACGAGGCGGGGGTCGCGCCGGGATCGGCGTCGAATTCCTGGTTGTAGAACGGCAGATCACCGGTCTCGACGACATCGAGGTGTAACGCGGGCGGCGCCAATTGGGCGAGAGCGAGCGCGGCTTTGCGGTTGACCGAATCCTTGCGCAGGCTGCCGACCAGTACGGCGATATCTTTCACATTCTGACGCATGACAAAAACTCCTGGGTTGATGGATGTCAGTTGACGGTCGTCTGGCCGAAGCCGCGCCAGTCGCGTAGGTCGCACCAGCCGCCGGGCCGTGCATGGCAAACGAATGAGTTGTTCGGCGCCGACGGCAGCAGGCCCTGCACGGTTTGTTGGGGCGCGACGGGTGGAGGTGAATCGGCATGCGCCAGGCCGACGCCCATGCCGAGGAAGGCGAGGCCGAGCGCAAACGCCAGGGCATAAGCCCGATAAATCGAGGAAACGGAAACGGCAGTTGCGGCACGCATCATGTTCTCCTTCGTATTTGTCTCTTGCCTCAAGATCGTCGATATCGCGTATGGCGATAAGCCGGGCCGTTGCGAATGCGGCAATCGTGAAACCCGAATAATCGCCAGGTGGCGTGCCGCCCTCTATCATGACGAAATGCGCGGTACCGAATTTGGCGAGTTGAGCGCTTTCATGGCGGTGGCGGAGCAGCGCAATTTCACGCGCGCCGCCAAGCAGCTCGGCATTTCGCCGGCGACGCTGAGCGAGACCATCCGCCATCTCGAAGACCGTCTCGCCGTGCGCCTCCTCAACCGCACGACACGCAGCGTCGCGCCGACCGAGGCCGGCGAAAAGCTGCTCGCGCGCCTCAGGCCCGTGATCGACGATTACGAGGCTGCGATCGATTCGCTCAACGAGTTCCGCGACAAGCCGGCCGGGCTCTTGCGTCTCACCGTCGCACCGCCGGCGGCGCAATCCGTGCTGGCGCCGCTGCTGGCGAAATTCCTCGCGCAATATCCCGACATCAAGCTCGAGATCTCGGTCGATAGCGCGAATGTCGATATCGTCGCGCAGCAATTCGATGCCGGCATCCGCTCCGGCGACCGCATCGATCGCGACATGATCGCCGTGAAGGTCACCGATGAATGGCGCTCGGCGACGGTCGGCGCGCCCGCCTATCTCGCTAAACGCGGCACGCCGAAAGCGCCCCGAAGATCTCGCCGCGCATAATTGCATCCGCTTGCGCCTCGCGAGCGGCGCGGTATTGCCGTGGCGTTTCGAGAAAGACGGTAGGAACTTCGAGATCGCGGTGAGCGGCTCGCTCACGCTCAACGAGACCTCGCTGATGGCGCCGGCGCTGCTCGACGGCGTCGGCCTCGCACAATTGCCGCGCGCCTACGTCGCCGCGGCGATCGCCGAGGGGCGGCTGATGTCGTTGCTCGAGGAATGGCAGCCCAGCGGCGCGCCCTTCGCGCTCTATTATTCCAGCCGGCGGCAAACGCCGGCGGCGTTACAGGCGCTGATCGATTTCCTGCGAAATAGCGCAGGCGCGTCGCGCTGAACGATATCGCTCGCGGGATCGCGGGCGCGGGATCGTTCGGGCCGCTTGGTAAGGCCGCGATCTGCTGCGCCAGGACGATTGCGAAGCGTGCTCGGCAAAGACGGTCAGCATGAAAAATAAAAAATAGGAAAGAGCGATGAGCGACATCGCGGATGTCGCCCATCCTCCCAAGGCTTGCATTAGTAGATGTCGTTCAGCGGGACAATGAAGTCCGGGCTGTCATACGGGCTGCTCGAATTCGCGGCCTGTTGCGGCGCCGCATGGGCGTCCGACGCAAAAGCGGCGGTCATCGCGCCCGTCGCGGCGACCAGTGACAGCGCGAGGGTGGCGCTGCGAAGAAGTGACGAGGTACGCATGATCCTGCTCCTTGGTTCCGATCGAGGCGCCGACAGTGGCGTCCTCACAGCCAAGGAGATGGGATCGCCCCGGCGCGCAATTAATCGGCGCAAAGCCGGCAGCCCTATTCGGCTTTCCCGAACAATCGTTTAGTGATCAGCCGATTACGATTTCGCTAAATCACCATTTGGCAACGATGTCGCTGCCGAAAACCTGCCGCCAATCCTGGCCGGCCGGGACGATGCCCTCATGCGGCCGCACGCCGCGATGGGTCTGCGGATCGGCGCCGGGCGCCTTGGCGCCGGCGGCGACATTGTCGATCGCCTCGAGCAGCAAGCGGCGCATGAAAGACGATCGCGCGATCGGAGGTGCCGAGATGCTCCAGGCTGCGATCGACGAGGGCTCCCGAGCCAGGCTCGCGGCCCATGCCTTCCTGCAGCGCGAAGTCCTGGGTGTTGATGCCTTCGATGCCGGTGAAGTTCTTCGTCTTCTGCATCTGGCGGTCGATCATGTAATCGTTCGACAGGTTGCGCTTCAGATGGAAGGTGCCGGGAATGAAATCGTCCTTGCCGCGGCCATAGGTCTTCTCGAGTCGCCTCGTAATATTCGTCGGAGATCGGCGTCGATGAATCGTAGGCGTAGCACCAATTGTAGACGCAGCAATGCCCGTCATCGACCGGCACCCAGACATGGCCGTCGAGCTTCGGGATTTCGTTGCGGCCGCCTTCGCGCCCCATGACGTTGGCGCGCATCTGCTGCGCCGGCATGATGTATTGATAGACGCGCACATAATGCTCGTCCGGCTGCGGCTTGCGCGTCGAGACGTAGTAATAGCCGTAATCGGTCTTCTCGACGTCGATCTTCGGCGCGCCGTCGCGCTGGCGCAGCAGCTTCTTGTTGCCGAGCTGGTTGTTGTGCAGGAACGAGCCATGCGCGGTGTCGAGCCCGCCTTCGAGCGCCTGCAGCCAGTTGCAATCCTCGAACGTCTTCGACACATGGCAATGCGTCGACGGCACGCGCGTCCATTCGAAATCGGGCGGGCCGGGCTGATGCTCTTTCGGCCCCAGATAGGCCCAGACGACGCCGCCGCGCTCGACCGTCGGATAGGCGGTGATCTTGACGCCGTTCTTCATCGGGCTGGTCGCCGCCTCGCTCGGCATATCGACGCAATTGCCGTCGGCGTCGAATTTCCAGCCGTGATAGACGCAGCGCAGGCCGCATTCCTCGTTGCGGCCGAAGAACAGCGGCGCGCGGCGATGCGGACAATACGCGCTGACGAGCCCGACCTTGCCATTCGTGTCGCGGAAGGCGATGAGGTCTTCGCCCAGGAGGCGCACGCGGATCGGCGCGCCGTCGCGTTCGGGCAATTCCGAGGACAGCGCCGCCGGCTGCCAATAGCGGCGCATGAGATCGCCCATCGGCGTGCCCGGACCGACCCGGCAGATCTTCTCGTTGTCCTCGTGTTTCAGCATGGTATGGCCTCGCTACGGGCTGGGCTAATGGGCTGGTAGGCGGAAATCCGGCGTTTCTCTTCCTATTTCTAGGTAGGCGGGCGCCCCGCGACAAGCCGGTGCGCCGTCGCGGGCGTTTCGCGCTATGATGGCGCCCAAGGAGATGCGCCATGGCAAAGATCGTTTTGGGGCTTGGCACCTCGCATGGGCCGATGCTCTCGACCCCGCCCGACCAATGGACCCTGCGTGCCCAATTCGACCGCACGGTGAAGCATCCCTGGAAAGGCCGGATGTGGGGCTTCGACGAGCTGGTCGCGGCGCGCGCCGAGAACCATTTCGAGAAGGAGATCACGCCCGAGCTGTGGCGCAGCCGCCACGCCGCCTGCCGCACGGCGCTCGCGCAACTCGCCAAGATCTTCGATGCCGCGAAGCCCGATGTGGTCGTGATCATGGGCAACGATCACATGGAGATGTTCGATGAATCGAGCGTCCCCGCTTTCACCGTGTTCTGGGGCGAAGAGCTGGTCAACAATCCCTGGACCAAAGAACGCGAAGCCAAGGCCGCGATCGGCACGCTGGTCGCCGTGCCCGGCCATGTGCCGCCGAGCGGCGCGCGCTACCCCTGCGTGCCCGCGCTCGGCAAGCATCTGATCGGCGAGATGATCGGCAACGGGTTCGACGTCGCGGCGATGAAGCGCCTGCCGGGTGACGAGACGCCGCACGCCTATGGCTTCGTCTATCGCCAGATCATGGGCGACAAGCTCATCCCCTGCGTGCCGCTGGCGTGCAATACCTATTACCCGCCGAACCAGCCGACGATCCGCCGCTGCTACGAATTCGGCAAGACGCTGGCGCGCGCGATCGAGAGCTGGCCGGGCAATCAGCGCGTCGCGCTGATCGCCTCGGGCGGGCTCAGCCATTTCGTCATCGATGAGAGCATCGACCAGACCTTCATCGAAGCGATGAAGACGCGGCGCATCGACGACCTCGCCGCGCTCGGCGAAGACACGTTTCAGTCGGGCACGTCCGAGATCAAGAATTGGGTGCCCGTCGCCGGCGCGATGGCCGAGCTCGGCTTCGACTTCAACCTCGTCGATTACGTGCCGTGCTACCGCTCGATCGCGGGCACCGGCAACGCGATGGGCTTCGTGAGCTGGACGCCGCCGAGTTTAGCGCTCGCATTCCTAAATCGTCATTGCGAGCGAAGCGAAGCAATCCAGAGCATCACGTGAGATCCTGATGGGGTGGACGGCCCCCGAACGGCATCGATGTGCCAGAGTGAGGTCGTTACAGATCTCAAACGAGGAGGCCGTCCGTGGACAAGCTTAGCCGCATAGGTATGGATACGTCGAAGCAGATTTTTCAGCTTCATGGAGCGGATGACCGTGAAGAGGTGGTTCTGCGTCGCAAGCTCAAGCGCAAAGAGGTTCTGACGTTTTTTGCGAGCCTGGCGCCGACGGTTATAGGCATCGAGGCCTGTGGCGGGGCTCATTATTGGGCGCGCGAGCTGACGCGGCTGGGCCATGAGGTGAGGCTGATCGCGCCGCAATACGTGAAGCCCTATGTGAAACGCGGGAAGAACGACGCAGCGGATGCCGCGGCGATCTGCGAGGCGATGAGCCGGCCGACGATGCGCTTCGTGCCGGTGAAGAGTGCGGAGAGCCAAGCGGCGCTGATGCTGGCGGGCCTGCGCGAGCGCTTGGTGCGCAACCGCGTGCGGCTCGCCAATACGATCCGCGGCTATGCGGCGGAGTTCGGGATCGTTGCTGCCAAGGGGCGGGCCAAGATCGAGCCGCTGCTGTTGCGCCTCCAGGCCGACGAGACCGTGCCGGCCTTGGCCCGCGAGCTGTTTGCCGCGCACGCCCAAGAATACGCGCAACTCGAAGCCCAGCTCGAGGCGATCGACGCCAGGTTGATGGCGTGGCATCGAACCAACGAGCCGAGCCGGCGCCTCGCTCGGATTCCCGGTGTGGGACCGGTGATCGCCTCGCTGCTCATGATGAAGACACCCGATCCGCATGCCTTCCGCTCCGGCCGGCACTTCGCCGCCTGGATCGGCCTGACGCCCAAGGATCATTCGACCGCCGGCAAGCTGAGGCTCGGCGTGATCACCCGCGCCGGCGACGAGACCTTGCGAAGCTTGCTCGTGGTCGGCGCCACTGCCGTCATCTGGCAAGCGCGGCGCGGTAAGAGCCGTCACGCCTCCCCCTGGCTCCTCGCCCTCTTGAAACGCAAGCCGCCCAAGCTCGTCGCCGTGGCGCTTGCCAACAAGATCGCCCGCATCGTCTGGAAGCTCATGACGACCGGCGAGACCTACGACCCCAAGCGTGCGCTAGGGGCGATGCCGACAGCGGCTTGACGAGATCAGCGGGATACAAGGCGCGTGTCTCGCTGAGCCGGCGCTTGCAAGAAAACGAGCAGATGGTGGATCGATCGGTTCGAGACGGAAGACACTCCGCGCAATCCAGTGGCGTATCGCGACGTCGCCTCTCTGTGTGGAACTCCCGCCACGAAAACCATCTTGGCCAGCGGTCATATGCCGATCGCATCCAACAGGCCGGACATATGGACGCAAGCGATCCGATCCAACACAACCGCTCGTCGACCTTGCAAGCCGGGGGCCGTCCACATATGGATTGCTTCGTCGCTGCGCTCGTCGCAATGACGCCGAGAGTTAGTGCCCCGCCCTCACGTCCGCGAGAATCTGCCGGTAGGTCGCGAGCAGCTTCTCGCCGCCGGGCTGGCTCTTCGCCCAGGCATTGGTCACGGTCTCGACGCGGTCATGCCAGGCCTTGTCCTGCTCGGGCGTCAGCTTCAGCAAGGTATGACCCGGCAGCTTGCCGGTCGCGTCGCGCCATTCGCGGTTCACATCGTCCCAGAATTTGCCGAATTCGCGGCTTTCCTTCTCCCCGGCATTCGCCATCAGGATTTTCTGCACGTCGGCGGGCAGCGAATCGAATTTCGTCTTCGCCATGAAGACATAGCCGGGCGCGCTGCCGAGCGGCACGTCGAGATGATATTTCGTCACCTCGGCGAGCTTGAAGGGCTGGAACGCGGTCCAGCCGACCTGCACGACATCGGCCGTGCCGCGTTGCAGCACCTCGTAATATTGATTGATCGGGAACGCCAAGGGCGCGGCGCCAAGCGCCGCCGCGACATCGGCGGTGATCTTGCTGCCGACGACGACTTTCAGCCCGTTGAGATTGTCGAGCGTCGCCGGCTTCTCGCGGAACTGCTCGCCCGATTGCGGGAAGACGATCAGCTTCAGCGGCACGATCTGATCGAAATCGCTATCGAGCAAGCCGGTCTTGTAGAGCCGCCAGAACGCGACCGAGGCTTCCTCGGAATTGATCGTGAGATAGGGCAGCTCGACGACCTGCGTCAGCTTGAATTTGCCGGTCGCGAGATCGGGCAAACCCCAGCCGATCTGCGCGACGTCGTCGAGCACGCGGTTATAAACGTTGAGCTGGTTGGCGATCGACGACGCCGTCGAAAACCTGAATGCGGAAGAGACCATGCGCCTGCTGGTTGATGCGTTCGGCCCAGGGATGCTGAACGCGGACATTGTGATGCGCATCGGGATTGTCGAGCGTCACGAATTTCAGCACCAGATCGTCAGCCGAGGCGCGGCCAGCCCCGCACGATCAGCGCGGCCGCGGCGAGACACGTGGTCCGGATTACCCGTTTCATCCCCATCCTCCCCCGTTTTGTCACAATTCTCTTTGGCGGGATTATTTCAACACGCGATCGTGTCCGCAAGGCGCTTGCGGTGGGCCGGCGCGGCGCGCACACTCCCCGCCATCAACGCCCGGAAGAGGATGCCATGAGAGGATTCGCTGGATTTTCGCTGTCACTGATCGCGCTTAGCCTGGTGCTGACCTCTTGCGATATGGCCGCGTCGCAAAGCCTTCCCGATTACAATGCGATCCTCGCCCAGCCCGATCGCACCGACGCGGATAAGCAGAACGACCAGCGCCGGCATATGGCGCAGCTTCTCCCCTTCACCGGCTGCCGGCCCGGGATGAAAGAGCTCGATATGGCGGCGGACGCGGGCTACAGCACGGAGTTGATGGCGCGCTGCGTCGCGCCGAACGGCACGGTCTATGCGCAGAACGCGCCGGGCATGCCGCAACGCGTGATGGACACGTTCAACGCGCGCATGAAGACGCCGGCAATGAAGAATGCCGTGCTCGATGCCCAGGCTTTCGACAATCCGATCCCGGCGGGCGTGAGCAATCTCGATCTCGTCACCTTCCTCTTCGGCTATCACGATACGACCAACCTGCCGGTCGATCGCGCCAAGATGGACAAGGCGATGTTCGACGCGCTGAAATCGGGCGGCACGCTCGTCGTGACCGATTACGCCGCGGCGCCCGGCGCACCGGTCACCACCGGCAAGCAATTCCATCGCCTCGACGAGGCGATCGAGAAGCGCGAGATCGAAGCGGCGGGATTCAAACTGATCGATGAAGCCAATTTCCTTCGCGCGCCCGGCGACACGCACGACTTCATCATCTTCAACGCGAAAGTGCCGATCGACATCTACGTGCTGAAATTCCAGAAGCCGTAACCGCCTGCCCCTTTCCGCGCGAAACGGGGAGCGAGGGGTATTGCGATAGGCTCATGAGTTGAGGGTTTGGGTACTACATCCTCACTCATGGGCGGATGCCGTAAGGTTGTTGAGCCAACGCGACCCGGCTGCCTGTCATTCCGGCATGCCGGCAGTGCGCATGGCAAGGATCAGCCGTTGCCGATCTGCCGCCCGGCGCAAGGGGTAAAATCCACATACTTTTGTAATGGTCACTTCGGGATCGAGGCGGGAATACAGCTTCAACAGCCGGTCCGTCTCGTCGCCATTGCCGCGCATCGCATTGGATGCAACCGCGACACGAAGTGCGGGAAGCCAGTTCGGCTTGACGCGCAGAGCCAGTGCTGCCCAGCCGGCAGCCTCATCGTCGCGAGCGGCGATGAAATGCGCGAACGACATCGCACTTTGCGTCAGGAATACGCGAGGGTCGAGCGGATTGAGGCGGATCGCCTTGCTTAAGCTTTCGATTGCTCGGTCGGGTTCGCCGGCATAGCCGCGAACCCAACCGCTTCGTTGCCAGGCGATCGCCAGGTTCTCGTCGAGCTCGAGCGCGCGATCGATCAGCAACAACGCGCGGTCGACATCCTCGAAAAAGTAAGCGTGTGCATGTCCGGCCCAGCAAAGGGCCACGGGATCGCTCGTGCCGATATCGGCCGCACGCTCGACGACCTGAGCGATTTCCTTCTCGTCAAAGTGCGACCGCCAGTCGTTCGCCTTGGCGAGAAGATAACACGAGGCGGCCAGGCCGTAGGGGGTCGAAAAGTCGTGGTCCTTTTCCATGGCAGCGTAAAAGAGCTTCAATGATTCCGCATTCCCCTCCCTGGTCCATCGATTCCAGTGATCGAGACCCTGAAGGTAAAGATCGTAGGCAGCAGGATTGCTGGTCGCGACGCGCTTGACGCGGTCGATTTCCGCTTGCTCGAGGTGCGGCGCGATCGCACCCACGACTCGCGTGACGATCTGATCTTGCAATTCAAAAATTTCAGTCGTGTCGCCGTCGAACTTATCGGCCCAAAGATGCCAGCCGCTCTCCGCCTCGATCAAT
Organism: uncultured Alphaproteobacteria bacterium; assembly: GCA_963731145.1. Classification (GTDB taxonomy): domain Bacteria; phylum Pseudomonadota; class Alphaproteobacteria; order ATCC43930; family CGMCC-115725; genus CAIKMD01. The sequence continues at coordinate 218,891 of CAVSUX010000005.1, forward strand.
TGTCCTGCGACACGCACCCGGTTGCCCGATTTTCGCACGCTGCCTTCGAGCAAATAGCGGACGCCCAGCTCGCGCGCGACCCGCTTCGTATCGACAGGCGCCCCCTTGTATGTGAACGACGAGTTGCGGGCGATGACGAGGAAGCCGCGATTACGGGACAGCGCGGTGGTGAGGTCCTCGACGATCCCATCCGTGAAGTAGTCCTGCCCCGGATCGCCGCTAAGATTTCTCGAAGGGCAGCACGGCGATAGCCGGTTTGCTGGATGCTTCGCGCAGGATTTTATCCGAACCGGGCCCGAAGATCCGGGCTCCTCTCGAACGGCACCGACAAAACGCAGACCTCTGCGCGGCAGCGTCTTGATCAGCTTTTGTTTCCCCCCGGAATCGCCGATCGCGTTCCGGGCCGCGTTGATCCGGTTGAACAATGCGGACTCTGAGATGGCGCGCCCGCCCCAGACCGAGGCGAGAAGATCATCCTTGCTGACCACGCGATCACGATAACGGACCAAGTGAACAAGGAGGTCAAAGACCTGGGGCTCGATCGCCACAAGATCGCCGTTTCGGCGCAGCTCGCGGCGTTCCGTGTCGAGCGCATATTCATCGAACACATAACGCAAGATTTTATCCCACTCGGCGCTCGCCGAGGACGATAGCACACGCCCTCCCGAGGAAAAAAGGAGGGAACGCAAAGGTAGAATTAAGGCCATCTGAAAGACGCCGCGCGCCGCTTCTGCGATAAGCGCAGAAGCTCATCGAAAGCCTGGAGGATTGCATGAATCCGCTCATGCCCGCAGTCCGCGCCATCATTCCTCTTCTCTGCGTCCTCAGCTCGTTGGCACCGTCAACGGCGGCGACGGGAGCGCAGTACGTCGTCAAGCCGGTCACCGAGATGAAAGTCAAGCAACTACCGACCGGCCCATTGTACTGGCGGATAGAGAATTTCCCGTCGCTTGATCAGGCGAAGGCCGCCGCCGGCGCGTATGTTTGGAGCCCGGATACCGTAAGCTACCAGGGATCGCCTTCGCTGATCGCCGAAATTGCGGGAAAGGCGTGGCTGTTCACGCTCGGGCCGCGGGGTGGAGCGCCGCCCGGCGGCACCAAAGTGGCTGAGATCGGGCCCGTGCCCTCGATCGCAGCGCCGGAGTACCTGCTGCGCGTCAATGAAGGGAGCGGACCGCCAGGCGCCGAGACGCCCATCCACTCGCATCCCGGTTCTGAGGCTTTCTACGTCGTCGCCGGACGGCTGGGCCAAAGGACGCCGGTCGGCATCAACTATATCGGCGCCGGCCAGACGATGAACGGCCATGATGCTGGAACGCCGATGCAAGTGTTCAATGGCGGCAACGACCGAGTTGACCGCCATCATCCTGTTCGTGGTCGACGCCACTCAACCGTTCTCCGTGCCGGCGAAGTTCGAGTGAAACCGCGGATTCTCGAACGTCCATCGAAATATGAAGGCCAGACGTAGCGAAGAAGGGGCGAAGATGAAGGCTGTCGGGATTCGTGCCGTCGCGGCAATCTTTCTTCTCGCAAGCGCCGCGCTTCTCAGCAGCGCAACCGCCCAGGCCCAAGGGTTGCGCGATCAACTTGCCGGAACATGGGCGCTTTTGTCGTTCGAATCCTTTGATCCAAGCGGCAAGAAGGTGCCCAGCATGGAGGGCGGCGACCTCGAAGGCCGGCTCATCCTGACCCGCGGCGGACTTCTGTCCGTCCAGATCATTTCCGAATTTCCAAAGCTCACGTCCAAGGATCGCCTCAACACGACGCCAACGGAAGATAGGGCGCTTGCGCATGGCGTGCTGTCGTTCTTCGGCACCTACACCGTCAGCGAAGCCGAAAGATTGATCAATTTCCGAGTGGAGCGCAGCTCTTACCCGAACCAGGTTACGGGCGAGGACTCGCCGCGCCGCGTTACGCTGACGGGCGACCAGTTGCGGTTCGATAATCCCGTGCGGACAGCGGGCGGCAATGTCGTGATCGTTTGGAAGCGGATCGAATAGGGATATGGCGGCGCTCGCGGCTCGACGATGGGCATTCGTAGCGCCGGGCGTCTACGCCAAAATCCCCCCTTGGGGGAGAGTTTTTCATTCCATATCGAGCGGATGCGCCTTGCGGCCGCCACGCATGATGTGCTCGGGCGTCATCTCGTGCGAATCGATGAGCCGCTTGGCGAAATCGAGGCAGCGCTCCGCGAGCTCGGCCGCGCCCATCTTCAGCTCCTCGCTCGTCGCGCACGACCTCGACATTGTGCTCCATGTCCTCGTGGCTCCAGCCGCGCGAATGCGCGATATAGGGGAACTGCGGAAAGAGGAAGCCGAGCTCGGCGAAGAAGCCGAGCATCTGTCCGGCGACAGCTTGGATATTGTCCTGGCCGCCGACGACGATGAAGCCCGCAACCTTGTTGCGGATCAGCACCTTGTTGCGGGTGGTGATGGCGTTCTGCACGCAGTTAAGCCGCTCGGCCATCTTGAAATAGAGCGATGACGCCGCGCCCCAGCGGATCGGCGTCGCGACGATCACCGCATCGGCCCAGTGGACGAGCGCCTCGTAGACGCGGTCCATCTGATCGCCCTCGTCCATCTGCGTGATCGAGCACGGCCAGGTGCAGGCCTGCGCCGATTTCGAGTAATAGCCCTCGCAGGCGCGGAATTTGAGCGCGTTGAGCGCGATCAGCCGCGTCTCCACACCTTTTGCCGCCGCGGCGTCGAGCGCATGGCGCAGCAGATGATCCGAGCCCGAAAAGCGCGGATAGGCTTCGTCCATCACCGTCGTCGCGATGCCGGCAAGGCGCAGCCCGCCCGGCGCGCGCTCCGGCTCGCGCTCCAAGGGATGGGCGGGGTGCGGCTTGCGGTTGCGCGCCGTCGCGGCGGCGAGATCGACCAGCACGCGGCCCGCTTCGATCTTGACCGGAAAAGCCGGCACGCAATCTTCCTCAAAGCCCGGCTCGCCGAGGCCGGTGGCACGATGAAACTTCCAGTGATGCCACGGGCAGACGAGATACTCACCATCGAGCGCGCCCTCGCCGAGCGGCCCGCCGGCATGATTGCAGACATTCGAGACCGCGCCGAAGCGCCCGTCCGCGAAGGACAGCGCCAAGCGGCAGGCGGCGCGCGAGCACGCGCTGCACCGGCAGCCGCGACAATTCCTCAACCGCGCCGATATCGACCCAATCTTCGCCGTCGGCCATGGCACCCCCAGCCGCACCGCGGCATGGAGGAGAGCTTACACCGCGCGGCGGCCGGCGTGCGAGGAAAGCACGGTGAAGCGGGCGCCCTCGGGCCCGGGCAGCTCGAAGGAATCGTGGATCGAGCCGCGATGAATGCGCGAGGGAGCGAGGCCCTTGGCGGCGAAACCGCGCCGCGCCGCATCGACATCGTCGACCATGAGATCGAACGGCGCTTCAGCGCTGCGCTTCGCGCGCTGCGTGCCTTGCGTGACGACGAGATGCGTGCCGCCGCGCAGCTCCAGCACCGCGAAATCCTCGCCGCCGGCGATTGGCCGCAGCCCGACCGTCTCGAACCATTCGGCCGCCGCCGCAACATCGCGCGCCTTGAACCAGACATGGCCGATCGCGATCGGCGGACGGCGACCCTTGGATGTGCGCGGCATGGAGCGACCCTTTTGTCGTGTCCGCAGAGCCTACACCCGAGAGCGGCCACCAGGCGAGGATGGCGCAATTGCTTTCGCCGAGGACCGCGAATTAGGCTTTTTCACAAGCGGGATCGCGTTTCCCGCGGCAAAGAGCAAAGACAATTTTAGGGAGCGGCGCCATGCGAGACCTCGTTCACGCCTATATCCAGCGCAATATCGATCGGCGCGGCTTCCTGAAAGGCATGACCGCCGCCGGCTTCTCGCTCGCCGCCGCGGAATCAGTGCTGTCGGCGCTCGCACCGATGGCCATGGCGCAAGAAGCCGCCGCCGGCCGCGTGCGGACCGTCGAAGGCACCGGCGCCTATCTGCTGCTGCGAGCAACTCAAGGAAGCCGGCGTCAAACACATCTTCTACGGCAACGGCACGTCCTCGGCGGCGATGCTCGACGCGATGGTCGGCGACAACGACATTCATCTCATCCTCGGCCCCGAGGAGAACATCGTCACCTCGATGGCGGGCGGCTATGCGCTCGCCAGCAACAAGCCGACTTTCGTCAATGTGCACGGCACGGTCGGCACGGCGCATCAGATGCTCAACATGTTCAACGCCAAGAAGGACGGCGTGCCGCTCGTCGTCTCGGCTTTCACCGCGACGACCGAAGGCACCGGCCGCGACGGTTTCGAATCGGTCGACGATCTGGTCGCCATCACCAAGCAATTCACGCGCTGGAGCTTCGAGATCCCGCTGGCGAGCCGCGTGCCCGAGCTGGTGCGCAACGCGATCCGTATCTCGACCATCCCGCCTGGCGGCCCGGCCTATCTCTCGATCCCGACCAATGTCGCCGAAGCCGTCGCCAAGGCCGACATCGCGCCGAAGGAATTGTTCACCGTGCCGGTCACGACGAAGCCCGATCCGCGGCTGGTCGAGAAAGCCGCGCAGATGCTGATCGAGGCGAAGAAGCCTTTCATGATGGTCGGCATGGAGGTGTGGCGCAGCGACGCCTATGACGACATCGTGAAGCTTGCCGAGACGGTCGGCATGCAGGTGGTGCAAGGCCTCAGCCCCTATACCGATTTCCCGACCGGCCATCCGCTCTATATCGGCCAGACCGACCGCACCCTCGGCAATTTCCGCTCGATCCGCGACGCCGATCTGATGCTGTCGATGGGCGCGCATGCGCTTTATCAGGACGGGCCGACGCCGATCGTGCCGCGCAACTGGAAGCTGATCGAAGCGGCGTCGATACCGAACGATTTGGCGAAGCTCAACCCCGCCGATGTCTCGATCGTCGCCAATGTGCGCGAGACGGCGCGGGCGCTGGTCGATGCGCTGTCGCAATCGATGAGCGCGGCGAACAAGCAGACGGCGAAGGATCGCATCCAGGAATCCGCCGCCTTCAACCAGAAGCTCAAACAGGCGCGCGAGCAGCTCGTCGCCGATCATCTCGACAGCGAGCCGATCGCCTGGGAGCGCGTCGCGCGCGAGGCCAATCTCGTCCTCGAGAAAGACGCGATCATCAACCACGAATTCAATTCGGCGGCGCCGCGCGTCATGCCGTGGTTCGAATTCGGCCGCGGCAACAAGGAGCTTTATGGCCGCACCGTCGGCTCCGGCCTCGGCTGGTCGGTCGGCGCGTCGGTCGGCATCAAGATGGCCAAGCCCGACCGCCAGGTCGCGTGCCTGATCGGCGACGGCGCCTTCCTCATGGGCCAGATCGAAGCGCTGTGGGCCGCGCGCCGCTTCGAAGCGCCGGTGCTTTACATCGTGTTCAACAATCGCAGCTTCAACGATACGCGCATGCGCGTCATGCCGATGGCGCCGAAGATGCAAGCGGCAAAGCTCGATCTCGGCTCCTATCTCGGCAATCCCGATGTCAGCTTCGAGCAGGCGGCGAAAGCCTTCGACATCAAAGGCGCGACCGTGACTAAGCCCGGCCAGATCGCCGACGCGCTGAAAGCCGGCGTGCGCGAAACCAAGGAAGGACGGCCCTTCGTCCTCGACGTGGTCGCCGAGCGCGTCGGGCCGCTTGCCGAATCGACCTGGTATCCGCGCTACTCGGTCGCCGACCAACGCACGAAGAAAGTCTGATGGCGATGCGGAGCTTGTTGGCCGCTGTCGTCGCAGCCGGCATCGCGACGGTCGGTGTTGCCTCGGCCAGCTGGGCGCAGGAGCGCCAGCCCGACCCTTCAGCGGCCAAGCTCCCGGACGGGACGGGCAAGGATTCGGTGCTCGAATTCTGCGCCGGCGCCTGTCACCAATCGGACAAGATCCTCGCGGCACACAAGACCGCCGCGGAATGGCACGCGACCGTGCTGCAGATGCAGCGCAACGGCGCGCAGCTCTTCCCCGAGGATGTCGACGCAGTGAGCAAGTACCTCGCGACCTATCTCGCGACCGACCGCCCGACGAACGCGGGAAAGTGATCGCGAGAGGCGTGAACTCATAAAATGGGGATGTCCGCTTTTGCCGCTGAAAGCGGACAGCCGAGCGGAAATGGATTAAGGGCGAGTTTGTGCCCACTCCGGAAGTCGTTGGCTTCCACTTTTCGTCATGCGATCATTTTCCGTTGATTGTTACACCTGATGCTTCGCGGGCATCAACTAAGGGAAGCCAATGCACGCGCTAAGAGTATCGGCGCTGAGTCTGGCGCTCAGCGCGGCAGTTGTATTTGGGTTCGCTGGTCAAACCCGTGCTGCCGCGACGATCAAGGTTGGCATGCTCAAGGTCACGGCGGCTGGCCCGATCATGATCGCTCAGGACAAGGGCTATTTCGCCCAGGAAGGGATTTCAGCCGAGCTCGTCTTCGCCAATTCGCCTCAGATAATCTCGCAAGGGGTGATGGCCGGTGATCTCGATTTCGGGCTCACCGCGCCGACAGCCGGTTTCCTCAACACGGCGGCTCAAGGTGCAATGCGGATCATCGCGGGCGATATCGACGAAGCCCCCGGTTTTGTTGGCGACGTAGTCGTCGTTTCAAATCGGGCTTATGCGGCAGGGCTGACGACAATTGACAAGTTGGCCGGCCATTCCTTGGGAATAGCCGGAGCCGGCACGCCGCAGCAATACATGCTCGCCGCGCTCGCAAGAAAGCACGGGTTCGACTACGCAAGCGTCCGATTGGTCATTCTCGGCTCCTATCCCAACGCGGTTTCGGCGGTCGTAGGCGGCACGGCCAACTCGGCCATCGTGCCGATGTCACCGGCACGCGAGGCGATCGTGCAGAGCAAGCTGCAATTGCTGGCAACGGTAAGCGACGAAATGCGCATGGCGATTTCAGCCGTCATTACGTCGGGCAAAACCGCCGATGAAAGAAGCGCGCTCGTCGAGCGCTTCTTACGTGCTTACCGCACGGGGGCGCGGTACTACCATGCCGCTTTTACCGGGCCAGACGAGCAGCCACTCGACAGCCCCGCCGCGCCCGCAATCTACGCACTGATGGCCAAATATACCGACGTGCCTATCGAGACGATGAAATTCAGGAATCGCACATGTCGATGCCGAAGGGCGTCTCGACATCGACGATTTGCGGCGTCAGATCGAATGGTACAAGTCGCAAGGCATGCTGAAGCCGGATGTCGATACCTCGAAAATCATTGATATGCGTTACGTCGTGCCGCGAGCGAAGCAGTAATTTTGGATTGGCCGCGCCGCCTCGTCAGCCAGCGGGCGGCGACCAGACGGAATCGCGGACCACGATCGGGTTGGGAATGAACCCCACCTTCAGGAAGGCGTCGGCGGTTTGCTGCAGCTGAGCGACGATCGTGGGCGTGACAGGCCCGACGACCAAGTCGCTGCGATCCATTGCGATACGCACCGCATCAAGGTCCATGCCGATGGCTGCCGAATTAGCCTTTGCAACCTCGTCGCGATGTTGCGCCGCCCATGTCGTAACGTTTGTCATCTCGTCTATGACCGCCGCGAGGGTTTTGGGATGTTTCTTGGCGAACTCAAGATTGGCGACGTAGACGGAATTGCCGTTGACAATGTCTTTCGTCGTTGCGATCGCGCGCGCTTTCTGGACGTGTTCCGCTAAAGCAAAGAAGGGGTCATGGACGACCCAGACGTCGACGTCGCCGCGCGAAAGCGCCTTGGAGGCATCTGTGGGCGACAAAAATACGGGCACGATGTCGCTGTAGGCGAAGCCCGCCTTGGCAAGCAATTTCAACAGGACGCTTTCCCCGGTGGTGTTGCGGGCAACGGCTATCTTCTTGCCCTTGATCTCCGCGAGAGAACGGATGGCGGATCCTTCCGGCACCAGCATCCCATGCGCCGACCAAGGCATGAGTGCCACATAAACGACTTTGGCGCCGGCCGATTGGGCAGCAATGGCGGGCACGTCGCCAGCCCAACCGAAGTCGATGGCGTCTGTACCCAGCGCGTCCATCAACTGCGGTCCGATCTCGAACTCCGACCATTTTACGGCTTCGACGCCTAGCGGCTTTGCTCTTGCGCGGAGCGTCTAACTCGTTTGAGCGCCTGACGGCGCTATTTGGGCGAGGCCCAATCATCGACGCCGTACTTGGCGAAGATCGCTTTGACGGTGCCGTCCGCTTCGAGCTTGGCCAAAGAGCGATTAATTTTTCCCAGCAGCTCGCTATCTCCCTTGCGGACTGCAATCCCGACCTGAGGTAACGGTGACGGCGACTGGTAGGAGCTCACAATTCGCAGGTTGGGAAGCTGCCCCTGTTTAGCAGCAAATATTGTGTCGGCGCCGGCGGTTACCGCCGCCTTTACTTGACCTGAAGCGACCGCCGCCCAAGTATCTTGTACCGTGTCATAGACCTTCATTTGGGTGAAACCGCCCGTCTGCTGCAGGAGCGCAAATTGAACGCTCCCCTTCTGGACACCCACCGGGATATTTTTGAGGTCTGCCAGCGTTCGGTAGGCTCTCGTATCGCTGGCCGGGACGACGACGGTTTCCCTTGGAGGATTGTAAACCGGGTTACTGAAATCGACTTGTGCGGCGCGCGCGGGCGTAATTGCCATCTCAGTGGCGATTACGTCGATCTTGCCGCTTGTCAGCGCCGGGATGAGATCGGCGAATATCATGACCTGATAGTGGACCAGCAGGTCCGCATCTTTGGCGATGGCGCTTGTCAAGTCGACGAAGACCCCGGAGAGCGCGTTCGAATTCTTTTCGTGGACAACCCAAGGCAGCACGTCCTGACCTGCGACCTTGAGTGGCTGCTGCGCCCAGCCAGACCCCGACCAAGCAATCGTGCCCAGTGCGATGATCGTGGCGATAAACCTGCCGGAAAACGTGTTCATCCTCATCGTGTCCTCCCAAGCCGGGCCCATGATGCCCTGAGAGTGCAGAAAATGCTTTACCGCCGCCTTTTTTCTTCCTTACGGCCGGCTTATGATTTTGGGCGAAATCTAGGCGGGGTTGGCGCGTGGTTCTGGCGTTTGGCCAATACCGGCTCGACATCGAACGCCGCGAGTTGCGCTGCGGCACCGAGCTTATCGAGTTGGAACCGAAGGCATTTGATCTGCTCGCTTTCCTTGTCTGGCAGCGCGATCGCGTGGTCACCAAGGACGATCTGCTGGCGGCGGTCTGGGACGGGCGGGTAGTCTCCGCATCGGCGCTGACCACGCGGATCAATGCGGTCCGACGGGCGCTCGGCGACGACGGCGCAGCGCAGCGCCTGATCCGCACCTTCACGCGCAAAGGCATCCGCTTCGTCGGCGAGGTAACGCAGATTGCCGAACCGGCGGTTCCCGAAAAGCCGTCTGTCGCGGTGCTGCCGTTCCAGAACCTGAGCGGTGATCCCGAGCAGGACTATTTCGCCGACGGCATGGTTGAAGAAATCACCACCGCCATCGCGCGCTGCCCGGGCCTCTTCGTCATCGCGCGCAATTCGAGCTACGCCTACAAGGGCAAGAGCATCGATGTGAAGCAGGTGGCGCGGGAACTTGGCGTGCGCTACGTGCTCGAAGGCTCGGTCAGAAAGGCCGGCAGTCGCGTGCGCATCGCCGGCCAGCTGATCGACTCAACGACCGGCGCGCATATCTGGGCCGACCGCTTCGACGGCACCCTCGAGGACATCTTCGAATTTCAGGACCGGGTGGCGAGCGGTGTCGTCGGCGCGATCGAGCCGCAGCTGCGACGCGTCGAAGCAGAACGCGCTGGTCGCAAGCCAACTGCAAGCCTCGATGCCTACGACCTCCACCTACGCGCGCAGGCGCAAGCCTACAAAAGAAGCGCGGAGGGTTTAGCTGAGTCGATACGGCTCGCGCGGTTGGCGGTCGAAGCTCGATCCGGCCTACGGTCCGGCAATTGCGCGGATCGCCTTGAGCCGCGGCATGCAGCGGCAGCGAAACTGGATTCCGCCGGCTGGCCCGGAAGTCGAGGAAGGGATCGCGCTGGCACGGCAGGCGATCGTCGCCGCCGGCGATGATCCTTGGGTACTGGATTTTGCCGGCTTGGCGTTGGCGCAGCTTGCTGGAGACAACAATGCGGCGCTGAGCGCGCTTGATCGCGCCATCGCGCTCAACCCCAACTTTGCACTGGCGTTCGGCCATCGTGCTGTCGTTCTGGCGTATCTCGATCGCCCCGACGAGGCGATCCACTCGGCGCATCAGGCTATCCGGCTAAGCCCCCTTGATCCGGCGATCTTTTCCTTCTACCAGGCGCTCGCCCTCGCGGAACTGGCGGCGGGCCGCTACGAGGCCGGGCTGCCATGGGCAGAAGCGGCGTTGCGCGAAAACGGCGGCATGCCGGCGCTACGTCTCAAGCTCAGCCTCTGCGGCCACCTTGGTCGTGTTGAGGAAGCGCGCACATGTCTCGATCGAGTGAGCGAGTTCCATTGCGAACCGACAATTGCCGGGGTTATGCGCGCGCTGCCGAAGGGCGTTGTTCCGCAACTCGCCGCACGTGTTGCCGTAGGATTACGAAAGGCCGGTCTACCGGCGCAGTGAGTCTGCGAGACGACCGTTGCTGGCGCCGAACGGACCTCGCTTACGGTCAGCAAATACCTCGCGACGACGAACGCGGGAAAGTAATTATTCCGCGACCAGCCGGTTGCGCTGCACGCCGAGCCCGTCGATCTCGCATTCGATGAGATCGCCGGATTTGATGAAGATGCCGGTATAGATGCCGATGCCGTTCGGCGTGCCGGTCGAGATCACATCGCCCGGCTCGAGCGCGAGCTGGTTCGACATATGCGCGACCTGCGCCTCGGGCGAATGGATCATGTCCTTGGTGTTGCCGTCCTGGCGGATGTCGCCGTTCACTTTGAGGGTGAGGCGCAGATTGCGGCAATCGGGCACGAATTGCCGCGGAACGAGATAAGGCCCGAGCGGCGCAAAGCCGTCCCAGCATTTGCTGCCGAGCCAATCGGCGCCCGGCACCGGCAACTCGCCCGGCACGCGGAAATTCCGCACCGTCAGATCGTTGCAGATCATGAAGCCGGCGACATGCTCCATCGCGCGCTCGACCGGGATGCTCTTGCCCGCCTTGCCGATGACGATTCCGAGCTCGACCTCGCCGTCGATATCGTTGTAGCCCTTGGGCTTCAGCACATCGTCGTAAGGACCGGTGACGGCGCTGGTCGTCTTCTCGAACATATAGGGCCGGCGAACGATATTGTCTTTCTTGTCGTCGCGCGGCGGCCGGTCGGGCCGCGGATAGTTGATCGCGGCATAGAACATCTTGGGCGGCCGCGCGATCGGCGCATGGATCTTGACCGCGCCGATCGGCGCCACCGCGCCGGCCCAGCGCTTGTCCTGCAACCCGGCTTTCTTCAAGCAGCGCGACCGCCTCGATCAGCACGTCGAAGCTGCGCTCCCACTGATTGAGCAGGCCGAGCATCGTGCCGGAATCGAGCGGCGCCTTTTGCGCCGATGCGACATGCGGCAGCACGGCGTTGAGCGCCACGGATTTATCGTCGATCACCAGCGCGACGAAACGCGGGCTGCCCGCGCTCGACACCGTCGCCAGTTTGAAAGCGTCGCTCATTTCCCCTCACCCGTTACAGCAAACATTTATGCGACAGCCGCGGATCGCCCTGCAATTCGGCGCGGGCAAGGACGCGGCAGAAATAATCCCATTGCGCGTTGCTGCCGCCGACGCGTTTCGACGCATCGCCGAATTTGCGCTGCAGCTCGGCCGGATCGGGCCATTCGAAGGTCAGACCCGCGCTGGCATTGGCGACGGTCAGCATCTGATGGCAGCGATGCTCGACATCGATGCCTTGCAAGCACCATCTCCTCGATGGTGCGGCCGGCGAAGATCACGCCGTGATGGCGCATGATCGCGACTTTCGATTCCTTGCCGAGCGATTCGGCGAGCGCGCGGCCGAGTTCTGGCGTGTCGATATATTCCGACGTGCCGGTGAAACGCGGCGGCGGCTTGCCCGGGCCGGAGATCGAGCCCAAGGGCTTGGTCGTCGCGCTATAGATCACCGAATAGAAAGGATGCGTATGCGCCATCGCGTTGAGGTCGGGCCGCGCCTTGAAGACCTCGGCGTGGATCGGCCATTCGCTGTGCCGGCGGCCCGCGCCGTGGAGCTGCTTGCCGTCGAAATCGCAGAGGATGAAGTCGCGGTGATCGAACAGCTCGCCGAGCGAGATGTGATGGCGCTTCAGCCAGAAGCCGCGGCCTTCGGGATCGCGCATCGCGATATGGCCGAAGATGCGGTCGCCATGGCCGTTGAGCTCGAGAATGCGCCCGCCCTTGGCAAGCTTGTCGAGCTCTTGCCGAAGGCTCGCGCTGATCATTTCGACATTGCGTAGATCGTCCATCTCATTTCCTCCCGTTATCAGTTGCGTCATTGCGAGGAGCGCATCGCGCGACGAAGCAATCCAGAAACCTCAGATGTTACCCTGGATTGCTTCGCTGCGCTCGCAATGACGTTGCATTAGGAAACCTCCTGTTTATTGAAATGCGGTATCACCTCTTCGGCGAAGAGGCGCATCGAGGCTTCCGCCTCGTCGACCGGCATGTCGTGGAAATTCACCTGCAGGCTGATCTTGTCGAGCCCGCCGCAGAGACGGTCGTAGCTCTCGATCTGCTCGATGAGATTTTTCGGGCTGCCGACGAAGACGACATTCGCCTTCATGCGATCCTCGAAAGTCGCGCGGCGCATCGCGTCGATCATCTTGTCGTTGGCGGCGGGGTAATCCTTCGACGGCGCCGCCTTCTCCTTCGTGTGCGCATCGAGCAGCGAGACGAAATAATTCTCGACCCGCGGCTTGGCGCGGCGCTCGGCCTCGTCCTGGGTTTCGGCGCAATACATATGGAGGCCGATCATGACCCTTCCACGCCCCGGGTGGCCCTCGGCCACCCAAGCTTCTCGATACGTGTCGATCACCTTGCGCGCCTGCTGCGGCCCGCCGACCGGCACGGTCATGATCGAATGACCGCCCTTGGCCGCGAAGATCTGCGATTCCGCGCTTGCCGTCGTCGCGATCCAGAAAGGCGGGCGCGGCTTCTGCGTCGGCCGCGGGAACGAGGTGACGTTCTCGAAGCTGTAGAACTGGCCGCGGCTGGTGGCATTCTCTTCCTCGAGCAGCAACCGCACCTGCTCGATCCCTTCGGCGAAACGCGCACGGCTCTCATCCATCGAGCGGCCGAGGATGCGGAACTCATGCGGCATGAAGGCACGGGCGAAGCCGATCTCGAGCCGGCCGTTCGACATCGCATCGAGCATCGCGAGCTCGCCGGCAAGCTTGAACGGGCTGTTGAAGATCGGCAGCACCGCGCCGGTAATGAGGGCCATCTTCTTCGTGCGCTGCGAGGCGGCGGCGAGGAAGACGATCGGATTGGTGCTGTAGCCGCCATAGCGGTGGAAATAGTGCTCGACGGTGCGGACATGGCCGTAGCCGAGCTGATCGCCGAGCTCGGAGAGGTAGAGGCTCTCATTCCAATAGTGCTGTGCCGATTTCTCTTCCGGACCGACATCCGGAAAGAATTGGATACCGAATTCCATGCCCTAAACCTCTCCCAGCCTCCTCGTCCTTACCAAACATCGGGGTGCTTTTCGCCCCAGATTTTGTCAAGCCGCCGAGCCTGTCTCCGCCGGCCAGGCGACGAGACCGACGCCCGGCAGCTTTACGCCCGGCGATTTGAAACCGATCCCGAGATCCATGCCGAGCAGATTGATCTCGATGCCTTCGTTGCGCGCAACCAACAACCCGATCACGCCGAAGAGCGAGAATTGATAGCCGGTCGCGCTGGGCGCGGCAGCGAAGACCGCGCCGCCCGGCAGATAATCCTTGCCGATCGCGTTCGACGGCATCGCCAGGCCGAGCGCCGGCACTTGGCGCGCGATCCAGGCCATGAAGGTGTTGCTGTTGGGACCGGGCCAGGCCGTGTATTCGTTGGGATAAGGATAGGTGCCGACCGCGTCGCGCACTTTGGCGATCAGCGCCTCGACCCCCGGCCCGCGGCGATCGAGGATCAGCTCGGGCTTGGCGCCGAACCAATAATTATCGGGGCCCGTTCGGTCGACCTTGATGGCCGGATTGCTTTCCGAGACGCCGAACCCCACCACTTCGTAGCGCGTGAATTTCGGCGCGTCGCTCGGCTTCACCACGATCCAGGTATGAACCGCGAAAATGCCGCGCCACGAGACCGCGCGCGCGGCATAGACCTGAATGACGGCGTCGGGGGTTTTCGCCGGATCGGGCGCGAGGCCGGTCGCATCGCGCCGCGCGTCGTACCAGGGAACGGAACTATCGCGGCCGAACACGCAAGCACTCACCGACAGAGGAAGGACAAAAGCGACGAGCAACGATAGCGCAAGCCGCGCGGCTTTGCGCGGCCGCGGCGCTGCGGCCAAATCGCCCGCCCCGCTCGAATCGCTCAAGCGGCGAGCCGCGCGCGGTTATGCGGCGCGGTGTAATCGACCGGCGTGCCCTTGGGGATGATGCCGGTCGCATTGACGCGCGGGATCGACCAGTAATTGATCACGTAATGCCGCGCCTTCACCGTCGCGGCGATGCCGGGCACGGCGTAAAGCTCGCGCATGTAATTCAACAGATTCGGCATGTCGGCGATGCGGCTGCGGTTGCATTTGAAGATCGAATTATAGGCGACGTCGAAACGTACCAAAGTCGGGAAGAGCCGCCAATCCGCCTCGGTTAATTGATGGCCGACGAGATAGCGATGCGTGCCGAGATGATCCTCGATCTTGTCGAGCGTCTCGAACAGCGCGTCATAGGCCTGCTCATACGCCGCCTGCGAGCGCGCGAAGCCGCAGCGATAGACGCCGTTATTCACCGTGCGATAGATCAGCTCGTTCCAGCGATCGATCTCGGCGCGCAGCGGCGCCGGATAGTAATCCGTGTCGTCACCGGCGATGCCGCGGAACTCGTTGTTGAGCATGCGGATGATTTCCGACGATTCATTGTTGACGATCTTCTTCGTCTTCTTGTCCCAGAGCGTCGGCACCGTGACCTTGCCGGTGTAATGCGGCTCGCTCGCGCTATAGACCTCGTGCAGATAGCGGAAGCCGTTGACGCGATCGGGCTCGCATTCGGGGAAATTCGGATTCTCTTCGTAGGTCCAGCCTTGCGTCTTGAGACTGGGGATGGCGTAGGCGAGACGCTGATCGCAGCTTCTCGAGCTTCTTCAGCGCGCGAAAGATCAGCGTGCGATGCGCCCAGGGGCAGCCATAGGCGACGTAAAGGTGATAGCGCCCCGCTTCGGCCTTGAAGCCGGAAGAGCCGTCGGCGGTGATGACGTTGCGGAAGATGCTGTCGGTACGCTGGAACGCGCCGCTCTGCGCCGTCTCTTGCGGCAATTCCTCATCGCGCCATTTGCCGTCGATCAGCACGCCCATATCAGCCTCCTCTTTCTCTGCTTCGCACGACGGCGCGGTCCTGGAAGATTCGTCCTCGCTTGTGCGACGACGCTTAGCCGTCCAGCTCCGCATAATGGCGGAAAATCCCGACCTGGTCATAGGGCAGCCGCCGCTGGCGATCCGAGATAGGCGGTGATGCGCGGCCGGTCCGCGACGCGATCGGCCAGCGCCATGACCCGCGGATATTTCTTCTCCTGGCGCTTCATCAGCTTGCGGGAAGGCGTAGCGCATGCCGGCGACGATCTCGAACAGCGAGAGATCGGCATAGGTGAGCCGCGCGCCGACGAGATAGCGCTCGCCCTTGGGATTGCGCGACAGCACCTTCTCGAAATAGCCGAGATATTTCGGCACGCGCTTCTTGCGGAAGAATTCCGGCGTAGCGCTTCGCCTCGCGCTTCTGCTCTTCGTAGTAGAGCGAGGTCGCGATCGGGATGATGCGTGTCATGCGCCTCGCCGACGAAATCGGCCATGGTGAGCTGAAGCTGGTGCGTCCAGAGCTGGCCCGCATCGGTCGCCGGCGCGAGCGACAATTCCTGGCCGAGATAGAGGAGGATATTCGAGGTCTGGGCGATCAGCAGCTTGCCCGAGCGCAGGAAAGGCGGCGCGAAAGGCGGCGTCGCCACGCGCGGCCCGTTCATCAGCTTCATCATCTTCGGCATGCCGCTGCCGCGGCGCGCGATATCGACATAATCGGCGCCGCCTTCTTCGAGCGCGAGGCGGACGAATTCGCCGCGGCCGGGCGTCGAGGGCCAGTAATAAAGCTCGTAAGCCATCTTCTTCCTCCCATTTCGCGCGGCAATTGGCGCGGCTCTGGCGCTGTTATATCATGCGCCGTCAGATGATGGCGTTCCCGCGGAGGAAACAGCCGATGCTCGATCAACCCGATACGCGAAACCCAAGCGCCAAGCATCTCGCCGAATTGCCCTCGCGCCTGCATCATCATGCGTTCGTGGTGAAGGACCAGGAGGTCAACCGGCATTTCTTCGAGGACATTCTCGGCATGCCGCTGGTCGCGACCTGGTGCGAGCGGACCTACCATCCCGATTTCGGCCGCGAATTCGATTACTGCCACACTTTCTATGCGCTCGCCGATGGCGGCGCCCTCGCCTTCTTCCAATTCGCCGACAGCGACATCTACGAGAAGGCGAAGGCGATCCTGCCGCCGGGCGGCGGCTGGTGGCATATCGCGCTCAAAGCCTCGCAGAAGAGCTTCGACGAGCTGCTCGCGCGGGTGAAGGCACAGGGCATCCAGCATCGCGTGACCGATCACGGCTATTGCGTGTCGCTCTACATCACCAGCCCCGGACGGGCTGCGGGTCGAGTTCACGGTCGATGCCGCCGATGTCGAGCGGATCAACGACATTCGCCGCGCCGACGCGCATAGCGAGTTGAAACGCTGGCTCGGCGGCGACCGGCACATCAACAACGACATTCGTCCCCATTAAGGGAGCGCCCGGCGCTAAAGCGGGCCGCAGCGTGGCGTTATGCCGCCAACGCATAGGCGCGCTTCCGACTTGCCGGTCGTTGCGAGCTAGAAGCATGCTAAACTGACTTCTAGCATTGACGATACGGCTTAGTGTTTTTGATCGCGTGAAAGACCCGATTTGACCGACAGCAAAGCTTCGCGGCCGGCGGCCGCGCCGCCCCGGCAGTCCTTCGCTGCCCTGCGCGATGCCGGCTTCCGCTACTTATTTCATCTGTTCCGCCCTGGCGATGATGGCCGACAGCATCGAGCACGTCATCAGCTATTGGATGGTGTTCCAGAAATTCCATTCGCCGGCGCTCGGCGGCTTACGCGGTGCTCTCGCATTGGCTGCCGATGCTGTTCCTCGGCGTGTCGTCGGCGCGCTCGCCGACAAATACGACCGCCGCCGCCTCATTCAGATCGGCATGGCGCTGTTCATGTTGTGCTCGCTGACCTGGGGCGTTCTGTTCTGGACGGACTCGCTGCAAGCCTGGCACGCCGTCGTCGATTCTCACCGTGCACGGCCTCGCCAGCGTGTTTTGGGGCCCGCCGAGCCAGGTGATCCTGCACGACATCGTCGGCCGCGAGCGCCTGCCGAGCGCGGTGCGGCTCAACGCGACCTCGCGCTATCTCGGCCTCATCGCCGGACCGGCCGTGGGCGCGGCGCTGCTGCTCGGCCTCGGCCCGACGCATGGCATCTTCCTCAACATCCTCTTCTACGCGCCGCTGCTGCTCTTTCTCTGGAAAGCGCCTTATGGGCCGAAATTCCAGAAGGATCGCCCGCCGCCGCGGCCGGTGCGCGGCCTCGCCGACATCGTGATGACGATCGAGAGCATCCGCGGCAGCCGCATCATCGTTTCGATCCTGCTGCTCTCGGCGCTGCATCCTTCGCTGATCGTCAGCAATTCCTATCAGGCGCAGATGCCGAATTTCGCGACCGATCTCGGCCACGGCAATGCCGGATTCTTCTATGGCATGCTGCTCGCCGCCGATGCGGCTGGCGCGCTGACCGGCGGGCTGGTGCTGGAAGCGACCGGCTGGCTGGAGCCGCGCGTCAAAACGTCGTTCATGCTCGTCACGATCTGGTGCTGCGTGCTCGCCGGCTTCGCGCTGACGACGTTCGTATCCGATCGCCGTGGCGCTGCTTTTCGTCGCCGGCTTCGTCGAGCTCTCCTACAACTCGATGAACCAGACGCTGGTGCAGCTCAACGCGCCGGTGGAGATCCGCGGCCGCGTGCTGGGCCTTTACAATCAAGCCGGCATGGGGCTGCGCGCTTTCAGCGGCTTGACCGTCGGGCGTCGGCGGCTCGCTGATCGGCGTCCACTGGTCGCTCGGCTTGAGCGCGGGGCTGCTGCTCTTCATCACCATGCTGCTGCGCTTGCGCATCCGGCCGAGCCTCGCCGAAGTGGGAACCGGCGATTAGCATGAGCGAGCGCGGCGCGACAGCGGCGCGACCGCCGCGGCAATCCTTCGCGGCGCTGCGCCATCCGCAGTATCGCCGCTATTTCGTCGTGCACGGCGTTGTCGATGATGGGCGACAGCACCGAGCACGTCATCAGCTACTGGATGATCTTCCAGAAATTCCATTCGCCGGCGCTCGGCGGCTTCGCGATCCTGTCGCATTGGCTGCCGTTCCTGTTCTTCGGCGTGCTTTCGGGTGCGCTCGCCGATCGCTACGACCCACGCCGCATGATCCAGTTCGGCATGTTCCTCTTCGCGTCATGCTCGCTCGCCTGGGGCGTGCTGTTCCTGACCGATTCGCTGCAGATGTGGCATGCGATCGTGATCCTCACCGTGCACGGCTTTGCCGGTGTGTTTTGGGGCACGCCGGGCCAGGTGCTGCTGCATGACATGGTCGGCACCGAGACTGCTGCCGAGCGCGGTGCGGCTCAATTCGACCGGCCGCTATCTCGGTCTGCTCGCCGGTCCCGCTGTCGGCGGCGCGGTGATGATGGCCTTCGGCCCGGCGCATGGCATCCTCTTGAATATCTGCTCCTTCTTGCCGCTGGTGCTCTTGATGTGGAAGGCACCCTACGGCCCGGCTTTCCGCAAGGAAAAGCGCCCGCCGCGCCCGATCCGCGGCTATGCGGATATCTTCGCGAGCATCGAGAGCATCCGCGGCAACCGCGTCATCATCTCGATCATGCTGCTGGCGTCGTGCTCCTCGTTTTTCGTCGCCAGCGGCTATCAGTCCCAGATGCCGGAATTCGCGCAGGATCTCGGCCATGGCGATGCCGGCTTCTATTACAGCCTGCTGCTCGGCGCCAACGCGCTCGGCGCGCTGGTCGCGGGCTTCGCGCTCGAGGCGAGCGGCTGGCTGCAGCCCAAGCCGCTGACGCCGTTCCTGCTGCTGATGCTGTGGTGCAGCTCGCTGATCGGCTTCGCGCTGACGAGTTCGTATCCGATCGCCGTGATCTTGATGCTCATCACCGGCTTCCTCGGCCTCGCCTATGATGCGATGAACCAGACGCTGGTGCAGCTCAACGCGCCGCCGCCGATCCGCGGCCGCGTCGTCGGTCTCTACAATATGTTCGCCCAAGGGCTGCGCGCCTTCAGCGGCGTCACCATCGGCGTTGGCGGCAGCTTTATCGGCGTACACTGGTCGCTGGCGCTGAGCGCGATGATTCTGCTGATGCTGGCGGTGCTGCTGCTCTATCGCGTCCGGCCAGCGCTGCTCGCGACCGAGGGCCAGGCCTAGCCGCCAATTGACAGGCTTTCCGGGCCGGCGCATTTTTCCGCCAGCCAATGCTGAACATGCCCGCAGGACGGGCCGGGACGGAAACGAATGCTTTCGCGCGAAGACAATGAATTGCTGACCCGGACCGGCCCCGGCACGCCGATGGGCAATCTGATGCGGCGCTATTGGATCCCGGCGCTGTTCTCGGACCAGCTCCCCGAGCCCGATGGTCGCGCCGGTGCGGGTGAAGCTGCTCGGCGAGAAGCTCGTTGCCTTCCGCGATACGCAAGGCCGCGTCGGCCTCATCGATGAGCGCTGCCCGCATCGCACCGCTTCGCTCTTCTTCGGCCGCAACGAGGAATGCGGTTTGCGCTGCGTCTATCACGGCTGGAAATTCGACATCGAGGGCAATTGCGTCGATCTGCCGAGCGAGCCTTGGGACAAGGATTTCAAGCGCAAGATCAAGATCACGGCTTATCCCTGCGTCGAACGCGGCGGCCTCGTCTGGGCCTATATGGGCCCGCCCGAACTGAAGCCCGATTTCCCCGAGATCGAATGGACGCTGGTGCCGTCATCGCATCGCTACGTCACGCGCCATCTGCAGGAATGCAATTGGCTGCAAGCGCTCGAAGGCGGCTTCGATGTCAGCCATCTGAGCTTCCTCCATCAAGGCACGGCGGACGGGCCCGATGGCCGTCCGATTCCGATCCCGACGCGTTATGAGGTGATCCCGGCGGATTGCGGCCTGATCTCGATCACCGGCCGCGACCTGCCCGACGGCAACAGCGCGCTCACCGCGAATGTCATGCTGATGCCGTTCCACAAGCTGATCTCGACCTCGCCGATCGGCGCGCATGTCTGGGTGCCGCTCGATGACGAGACGACGATGAATTACAGCGTCGAATATTGGCCCGACCGGCCGCTCTCGGACGAGGATCTGGAAGAATCGAAGAACTTCCATTTCATCCATCCCGAGCTGCTGCCCGGCAGCGATCGCGCCATCCTCAACAAGGACAACGACTACAGGATCGACCGCGCGCTGCAGACGAGCGGCAAATCCTATACCGGCATGTTCGGCCTCGGCATTCAGGATTGCGGCATCCAGGAATCGATGGGACCGGTCGCCGATCGCACGATCGAGCATCTCGGCAAGAGCGACACGACCATCATCCAGATCCGGCGTTTGCTGCTGCGCGCGCTGAAGGATTTCGAAGCCGGCGGCACGCCGCCCGGCCTCGACCCGGCGAGCTATCGCGTGCGCTCGGGCCGCTTCACCATGCCGAAGGACCAGCCATTGGCCGAGCGCGTCTACGATTTCGTGCGCATCAAGGAACCGGCTTTCGCCAAATAGTTACGCCTCGCTTCGGGGAACCCCATGACCACGCTCATCGGCCAACCGCATCAGGCGCAAAGAGGATCACCGGCTCCTCACCGGCCAAGGCCGTTTCACCGACGATCTCAATCTGCCGCGCCAGGCGCTATGCCGTGGTGCTGCGCTCGCCGCATGCGCATGCGCGCATTCGCGCGATCGATAGCGGCGAAGCGGCGCGCTGCCGGGCGTGCTCGCGATCCTCACCGGCGCGCGACTACGACGCCGACGGGCTCAAAGCCATGCAGCACGGGCCGAGCGGCGCCGATCATTTCGAGATCACCAAGCCGGCCTTCGGCCCGGAAGCGATGCCGTTCGGCCCGCCGCCCGGCCAGCCGCCGATCGCCGAGGGCAAGGTGCGCTTCGTCGGCGAGGCGGTCGCCTATGTCGATCGCCGAGACGCTCGAGCAGCGCGCGATGCCGCGGAACAGATCGACGTCGATTACGAGGTGCTGTCGGCCGCGGTCGATATCGCGAGCGGCACTGGCGCCGGATGCGCCGCTTCTCTGGGACGAGCGCGGCGGCAATCTCCTCGTCGAATCGCAGAACGGCGATCGCGCCGCGACCGAAGCAGCTTTCGCGCGCGCGCATAAGATCATTCGCCTCAACAGCCACAATCAGCGCGTCAGCGGCGCGCCGATGGAGCCGCGCTGCACCATCGCCGAATACGACAAGGCGAGCGGCAGCTACACCATCCATTCGGTGAGCCAGGGCGTTCATCGCATCAAATTCACCGTCGCCGCCTGTCTCGGCGTGCCGATGGACAAGGTGCGCGTCATCACCGGCGATGTCGGCGGCGGCTTCGGCGTGCGCTCGTCCGTCTATCCCGAATATGCGGCGCTCGCCTGGGCGGCGCGCAAGGTCGGGCGGCCGGTCAAATGGAATTCGAGCCGCGCCGAAGCCTTCCTCGCCGATTATCAGGCGCGCGATGTCGAGGTCGAAGGCGCGCTCGCGCTCGACAAGGACGGCAAATTCCTCGCGCTGCAGCTTTCCTATACCGGCAATCTCGGCGCCTACCCGGTGTCCTACGCCGTGCTCAACAACGTCACGCGCATGGCGCGGGATCGTCTACGACATCCCGGCGATTCATGTGCGCGTCAAAGGCGTCGCGACCAACACCGTGCCGATGTCGGTCTATCGCGGCGCCGGCCGGCCGGAATCGAATTTCATCCTGGAGCGCATGATCGATCTCGCCGCCGCCGAGCTCGGCATCGCGCGCGACGAGCTGCGCCGGCGCAACATCATCCCGGGCGACGCGCTGCCCTATCAATCGCCGCTCGGCCATCGCTACGATTGCGGCGCCTTCGCCGAGAATATGGAAAGCGTGCTGACGCTCGTCGATTGGGCAGGCTTTCCGGCGCGGCGCGCGGCAGCCGCGGCGAAGGGCCTGCAGCGCGGCATCGCCGTCGTGAACTATCTCGAATCGCCGACCGGCTTCGTCGACGAGCGCAGCGACATCCGCGTTCTCGCCGAAGGCCGCGTCGATGCGGCGATCGGCACGCAGGCCTCGGGCCAGGGCCATGAGACGAGCTTCGCGCAAGTCGTCGCCGATATCCTGCAAGTGCCGCTGGAGCGCGTTTCGGTGCTGTTCGGCGACACCGCCGTCTCGGTGTCGGGCGGCGGCACGCATTCCGACCGCTCGATGCGTCTCGGCGGCGCGGTGCTGGTGCGCGCCTCGACCGAGATCATCGCGCGCGCCAAGAAGCTCGCCGCGTTGAAGCTCGAAGTCGCCGAGAGCGATCTCGCTTTTGCCGACGGCCGCTTCACCGTCGCCGGCACGGATCGCTCGATCGGCCTCTTCGATCTCGCCGTCGCCGCCGAGGATCCCGCGCCTGCCCGAGGAGCTGCGCGGGCCGCTGGCCGCGACCTCGATCCTCAACACGCGGCTCCACGCGCATCCCAATGGCGCTGCGGCGTGCGAGGTCGAGATCGATCCCGAGCTCGGCAGCGTGCGCGTCGTCCGCTATGCGACGGTCGACGATGCCGGCCGCATCATCAATCCGATGATCGTCGAGGGTCAGGTCCATGGCGGCGCGGCGCAAGGCATCGGCCAGGCGCTGATGGAGGCGATCGTCTTCGACAAGGGCGGCCAGCTTCTCTCCGGCAGCTTCATGGATTACGCGATGCCGCTGGCCGATCAGCTGCCGAATTTCGTCACGCGCCAGAACGCCGTGCCGACCGACAGCAACCCGCTCGGCGTCAAAGGCGCCGGCGAGGCCGGCATCACGCCGGCGACCTCGGCGGTGATCGGCGCCATCGCCGACGCGCTCGGCGTCAAGCATCTCGAAATGCCGGCCACGCCGGAGCGCGTCTGGCGGGCACTTCATGAGGCACAATCGAATGTCTAAGCCGTCATTGCGAGCGAAGCGAAGCAATCCAGGGGCAACCACTGGATCGCCACGGTCACTTCGTGGCCTCGCGATGACGGGAATAGGATGAACAGGAGGGAAGCGCGATGCATAAGATCGACATTCCGCAATACATCATCGACCGCGTTACGAAGTCGCGCGGCAAGCTGCATGCTTTCGACACGCTGGTCGGGCCGTCGACCGCGCTGCTCGTCGTCGATCTGCAGAATGTGCTTCATGCTGCCGCCCTATCCGACCGAAGTGCCGCTGGCGCGCGACGATCGTGCCGAACGTCAACAAGCTCGCGCAGGCGACACGCGCCGCGGGCGGCGCGGTCGTCTGGATCCAGATGACGCATACCGAGCAGGACAAGAAGACTTGGAGCGTCTTCTATGACAACGTCTCGCAACGCGATCAACAAGACGCGAGGGCCTGAAGCGGCTCGGCCGCGGCACGCATGGCCAGGCGCTGCTACGACGCGCTCGACGTGAAGCCGCACGATCTCAAGGTCGAGAAGAACCGCTTCAGCGCCTTCATCCAGGGCTCGAGCGATCTCGACAAGCTCCTCAAAGAACGCGGCATCGACACGGTGCTGGTCACCGGCACGGTCACCAACACCTGCTGCGAATCGACCGCGCGCGACGCGATGATGCTGAACTACAAGACCGTCATGGTCTCGGACGCGAACGCCGCCGCGACCGATGACGAGCACAACGCGACGCTCGCCAACATCCTGCGCATCTTCGGCGATGTGATGTCGACCGACGAGGTCGATCGCGCGGCTGACGCCGGCGAAGGCAAGCGCGGCGGAGTAGCGATTTCACCCTAAAATACCCTCTCCGCCCTCGAGGGCGGAGAGGGTAGGCTGAGGTCGGTGACTTCTCGGCAGTGAAGCGCGCGACTGAAGCACACCTCACCCTTCCCATCGCTTCACGATGGGCGCCTTCCCTCTCCCCGCAAGCGCGGAGAGGGAAATTTACTTGCGCTGACCTGATCTCCGCCCGCCGCTTCTGCGTCGCGGCCACGTCGACCGTCGAGCGTCTCGGCATCGAGCACCACGCCATAAGTATCGCGCGCGGCGCCGAGCGAGACATAGCCCTGATAGACATCCTCGCGGACCTTCTCGGGCTTCGCGCTCGGTCGGGTCGCCATAACCGCCGCCGCCGCCGCCGCGGATGGTGGCGCTGTCGCCGAGCTTCAGCGACAGGGTGAACGCCTTGGCATTCGGCAGATCGCCGAGATTCTTGCCGTCCTTGCGGAGGAAGAGCGCGTTGGGCATCGCGTCGTCGCCGCCGAACAAGCCCCACGGCTTGCATTGCGAGCGCTCGATATGGCTGGTGAATTTCAGCTCGATCAGCGGCTGCACCTCGCGATCGACACCGAGACCGCCGCGGTATTTGCCGGCGCCGCCTGAATCCGGCACCAGCTCGTAGCGCTCGGCGAAGAGCGGATATTTCACCTCGAGCAGCTCGATCGGCGAGTTATGCGTGTCGCCGTCATTCATCGCGATCGTCGCGCTGACGCCGTCTTCGGTCTTCTTCGCGCCCCAGCCGCCGCCGGCATGCGACAGGCCGGCGAAGATGAACTGGTTGTTACTGAAGCCGATGAACTGCGCGATGATGAGATCGGCGTGATGCCCGGCCGCGACGCGATCCGGGATCGCCGGCGCCACCGCCTTGAAGATCGTGTCGACGATCGTCATCGGGAAGGTCATCCAGCGCCGCATCGCCGCCGGCTTCACCGCGCTGACCACGCGGCCCGGCGGCGCGATCACCGTCAGCGAGCGGAAGCTGCCGTCGTTGATCGGATAATCGGTCGGCGAGGTGAGGCATTTATACGCGACCTGCGCACAGGCGATCGCGGTGCTGTAGCCCGAATTATAGAAGCCGCGCACTTGCGGGCTGACCTCGGAAAGATCGATCGTCGCCTCGTCGCCCTTCACGGTGAACTTCACCTTGATCGGCACGCGCTTGCCGAGCTCGTAGCCGTCGTCGTCCATGAAAGATTCGGCTTCGTAGACGCCATCGGGGATGGTCGCGGTGCGGGCGCGCGCCGAGACCTCGGAGCGATCCATGATCTCGTCGATCGAGGCGAGCACTTCGTCGGTGCCGTAGCGCTCGACCAATTCCTGGAAGCGCTTCTCGCCGGTCTTCACCGCCGTGACTTGCGCGCGCAGATCGCCCATCGCGCGCTCCGGCACGCGCACATTGATGCGGATGAGATCGATCACGTCCTGATTGACCTCGCCGCCGCGATAGAGCTTGCAGATCGGGATCTGCAGTCCTTCGGAATAGATGTCGGTGGTGACGCTCGCCAGCACGCCGCCGATATCGAGCCAATGCGCCATGCAGCAGGAGAAGCCGACGAGGCGTCCTCCATGGAAGATCGGCACCGACAGCGTGACGTGGTTGAGATGCGAGCCGGTGATATAGGCGTCGTTGGTGATGAGGATATCGCCCGGCTTGATGTCGTCCTTGAAATGCGCGAGCTCGGCCTTGATCGTCTCGCCCATGCCGCGAATGAACATCGGCAGGCCGAGGCCGATCGACACGGTGCGCCCGTCGGCGGTGAAGAGCCCGCAGGTGAAATCCAGCGCCTCGTAGATGATGAGGTTGTAGGCGGTGCGCATGAGATTGGTCTTCATCTCGCCGGTGACGGCGAGCACGCCCGAGCGCACGATCTCGGTGATCACCGGATCGGCACGGCGATTGCGCGTGGCGAGCGTATCGGGCATGGAAGCTCCCTTGGATTAATTGGCTGGAATATGCGGCAGGCGTAGAGACGTTGCAATTGCGGCCCGCTTGCAACGACCAATCAGAATTGCGCAGCGATAGCGCGCTCGCTACATTCCGCCGCCGAAAAGAGGGGCAAAATTCCGATGGCAGATGCGTCGCGCGCGGGCGAAGGCTTGCGGCTTGGAACCGATATCGGCGGCACTTTCACCGATGTCGCCGCTTTCGACGAAGCCAGCGGCAAGCTGCTCCTCGGCAAGAGCCTGACGACGCCGCAACGCCTGGTTGAGGGCATCAACAACGGCGTCGCCAAAGCCGGTGCCGCTTATCAGAACGCCGGGCTCTTCCTTCACGGCTCGACCATCGCCATCAACACGCTGTTGGAGCGCACCGGCGCCAAGACGGCGCTGCTCACCACCAAGGGCTTTCGCGACATTTACGAGATCGGCCGCGTCAACCGGCCGGACTCGTACAATCTTTTCTTCAAGAAGCACGTGCCGCTGGTCGAGCGCGCGCTGCGCTTCGAGGTCAACGAGCGCATCGTCGCCGACGGCTCGATCCGGACGCCGATGAGCGATGACGAGATCGTCGCACTCGGCAAGCGACTCGAGCAACTCGGCATCGATGCCGTCGCGATCATGTTCCTCCATTCCTATCGCAACCCGCAGCACGAGGCGCGCGCGAAAGAGATCCTGCTGCGCAATCATCCGGGGATGTTCGTTTCGGCGAGCCACGAGCTCAGCCAGGAATATCGCGAATTCGAGCGCTGCTCGACCGTCGCGGCCAATGCCTATATCGGCCCGCGCGTACGCGCCTATCTTGGCGAGATCGACCAGCATCTGCGCGAGGAAGGCTGCAAAGGCTCGTTCCTCGTCGTGCAGTCGACCGGCGGACTCTACGAGGCCGATCAGGCGCAGGCGCATTGCGTCCGCATGATGGAATCGGGCCCGGCCGCCGGCGTCATCGGCACGCGCGCGCTCTGCCATGCGATCGGCCTGCCGAATGCGATCGCTTTCGACATGGGCGGCACGACGGCGAAAGCCGGCGTCATCTATCAGGGCGAAGCGCTGACCACCGGCGCGGCGCTTTTGGGCGGCTACAACACCGCGCTGCCGATCCAGATCGCGATGATGGATATTTTCGAGGTCGGCACCGGCGGCGGCTCGATGGCGCGGGTCGAGGACGGCATGCTGCGCGTCGGCCCGCAAAGCGCCGGCGCCGCACCGGGTCCTGCCTGCTACGGGCTCGGCGGCACCGAGCCGACGGTGACCGACGCCAATCTCGCGCTCGGCCGCCTCGGCGCCGATCGCTTCCTCGGCGGCGAGATGAAGCTCGATACCGAAGCCGCGAGCCGCGCCTTGAAACAACATGTCGGCGATCCGCTCGGCATGAGCGCGACGCAAGCGGCGAACGGCATCCTGCAGGATCGCCTCGACCGCGATGTCCTACGCGGTGAAAGCCGTCACCACCGAGCGTGGCCTCGATATCGGCGACTTCGCGCTCGTCGCTTATGGCGGCGCCGGCCCGCTGCATGCGACGGCGATCGCGAAAGAGCTCGGCATCCGCCGCGTCATCGTTCCGCGCGCGCCGGGCGTGTTCTCGGCCTTCGGCATGCTGTTCTCCGATCTGCGCTACGATTATGTGCGCAGCTGGTTCGAGCGGCTGGAGCGCGCGCCGTTCGAAGAGATGGAGAAGATCTACGAGGAGATCGAGGGCCAAGGCCGCGCATCGATCGCCGCGACCTCGATCAAGCCGCAAGAGATCGGGATCGCCCGCGCCGCCGATATGCGCTATGTCGGCCAGGAGCACGCCGTGACCGTCGATCTGCCGATGGAGCTCTTCGCCAAGAAGGATCGCGACGGCATCAAGAAAGCCTTCGACGACATGCACCTCTTGCGCTACGGCACCAACGCGCCGAACGAGCGCGCCGAGATCGTGTCGCTGCGCTCGACCATCACCGGCGTGATGGCGAAGCCGCCGCAGGAGAAGATCGCCGTCGGCAAAGCCGCGCCCGAAGCGAGCGCCTTCACCGGCACGCGCCCGGTCTTCTTCACCGAGACCAATGAGTTCGTTCAGACCAAGACCTTCGCGCGCGTGGCGCTCCTCGCCGGCAACGCGATCGCAGGGCCCGCGCTGATCGAAGAACACGCCTCGACGACGGTCGTGCTGCCCGGCGACAAGCTGACCGTCGATCCGTTACGGCAACCTCATGATCGCGGTCGGCGCGCCGAAGAAGGCGGAGTGAGGCGGGGCGCGGTAATTGGGGCGCTCAGCTCGAAGCGATTGCCTTATCGATGTCGGCGCCACAGTGGATGAGGATAGATCGCGCCTCTTCGAAATACTCCATTCCCTTCAGCTCTGCGGGCACCGATGGGTCGGTGTACAAATAGAGCGGGTTCTCGTTGGGCCAGAAAATAATCGACCTTGTACGGCGAGCAAGTTCATACATGTCGTTGTAAAATGCTTCGCCGCCGCAATAGTTGAACATCATATGGCTTGTGTCTTTGCCGTCTTCGTATCCGCCGCAGTATATCGCGCCACCGCTGCCGTCGGGATAATTGACCACCATGTAACCGGGGTCCTCTTCCCGCAAATGCGGATGGGTATCATGCCGCGCGAAGATCGCCTCGAACACCACGCGCGGAATCGCCTCCGGCTCTCCGTTGCGAAAGCATTGAAGAAAGATGTCGAAGCTCATGCGACGCTTCCTTCAAAAATCCTTTTGAGGTCACCAATCAATCCCTTTGGCGGGGGCAAATCGACGATCCTTATCGGAATTTCCAGACGCTCAAATACTCGTCTCACGGCTACCCCAACTTGCGGCTCAGCAAAATACCATCTTATTGGACGCCCTTGCGCAGCCTCGATTTGCCGCCCTGACTGGTCGATAAGCTTTTGCAGAGCGCCGAGCCACGGATAGCGGTCTTCCCCCTGCTGCAATAGCCGAAGATAGCCAAAGCCTTTCGCATCGATTAGGGCACCCATTTCTTTGGTATGGTCGCAATCGTCAAAATAGGTTGGTTCGCCATTGGGCCTAGTCATTTTTATGGCGAGCCCAATACCTAGCGGCGCGCCGTTTACTGTCTGCTGGACGTACATCTGATACGCAATGGCGCCCGGATCTTTTCTCCCGGGTTTGTCCGGGCCAGGTTCTGGACAAACCTCAGGATCGCTGCGTGTCCTCGCGGTGCTTTGGGCGATTGCGCCCGGCAGTGCTTGCGCGTCCGAGCGCCGCCTTGCTTCGTAGCCGCGCACCGCATCTGCATCGAGCGCGACACTGCTGCCTAGGTGACGACCGATGGCATTGCCGTCGGCGTCGCGAAAGACGCCATCCTTGTCGTAGCGCCCGTCGAAGACGGTTTCGCGCGTACCATCCGCGAGCTGATGCGTAATCGTGAGATGGCCGGCTTCCTGATCGAAGTGATAAGAAAAATCCGGCGCATCTGGCAACGTGCCGTCCGACGTGACATTGCGTGGCGCGGGAATGAACAGCGTGCCGAAGAACGCCGCAGCGGGCGCGGCAGCAGCAGTTACTTCCCCGACCGCTGCAGCAGCTGGCACGGCGGCCAGAGCGCGCGCGGCTAATTGCCGAAGTCCTTCAGCATAGGCGGGATTGCCGAACATTCGCGCCGCATCGGCGACGGCTCCGGCGATTGCGGCGCTCGCGCTGCCACCTCCGCTCGTCCAGCGGCCTTGCTCATCGCGCTCCTGGTCAGGATCGTAATCCTTCGCCAGCTCGACGGCGGCCATGACGCGCGCGAGATCGGGGCCGAGCGCGTCGCGATTGCGCCGAATATGTCGCGCGCGTGCTTCGATGCGCCGGCGCAGCACAGCATCTTCCTTGGTGGCGCGCATGTATTTCGCGCCGTCGCCGAAAGACGCGCAGAACCAGCCGCCATCGCCGGTGTATTTGAAGATGACGGTGCGATCGTCGAGTTGAAGTCGCGGCGGATTGACGAGCAGACGCAGGCTTTTTCCGCCCCCGCCCGGCGCGCTGTTACGGGCAGCGGCTCCCGAATGTCCCTGCATAGCCCCTCATTGGCGTTTTTCGCTCTTCTAGAACAAATCAGGAACAAAGTCAACAGAAATTGAGCAGCCGCGTTGGGCCGCGCCCTCTTATGATCGCGTCACGGAGGACTCTGCCGATGCTCAACACCAAGACCGCGCGGATGCTCGCGCATTACAAGGCCTGGGCCGACAAGGTGATGTTCGACGGTATCGCTTCGCTGCCGCCGGGCGAGGCCGCGAAAGAGCGCAAGACGCTCTTCAAGACGATGATCGGCACGCTCAATCACATCTATGTCGTCGATCTCATCTGGCAGGCGCATCTCGAGCAGCGTGAGCACGGCTTCAAGGCGCGCAACGTGCTGATCCATCCCGAGCTATCGGTGCTTTGGGCGGCGCAGCAGCAGGTCAACGACTGGATCATCGATTGGGCGAAGGCGCAGAGCGATGCGGCGCTCGACGAGGACGTGCCCTTCACCTTCGTCAACGGCAACAAGGCGGCGATGAAGCGCGGCGAGATGTTTCTCCATCTCGTCACGCACGGCTCCTACCATCGCGGCTGGGTCGCGGAGATGTTCTTCGAAGCAGGCGCGCGGCCGCCGCAGCCCGATCTCTCGGTCTTCCTCTGTGAGGCGCCGCAGGATTGGCGCCGCGCGATCTGAGCCATGGCCGCCGTTCCACCCGAGATCGAGCGCGCCGCGGGCTTGCCGCTCCTCGACGCCGCGCTGCTGCTGTGGCTACTGCGGCGCACGCTGCAGCGCTGGGACGGAAAATCGTCGGCGCCGACGTTATCCGGCAATCCGGCCCAGATCCGGCAGGCGATCGGCGCACTCGATGCCGAGCGCGCGCAGGCGGCGAGCGGGCCGACGCGCGATCGCCTCAAGATCACGCATCCCGAAGCCGAGGATGCAGCGCTGATGCTTGCGATTGAGCGCGCCGTGAAGTTTGAGAAGGACTGCGCCGCGCATTTCCGGCGCAGCGGCGCTGATCTCGCCGCGGATGCGAAGCGCGCGGCCGAGCGGGCGCGGGCCGACAATCCCGGCTTTCTCGATGCCAGCTATGAAACGCTGGCGCAGTATCTATCTACGATGATGCGCTGACGAAGCGCGCTCACGGCGGGTCGTAATAATGCATCTCGAGGAGGACGCAGCCGCCATCCGAGCGGAAGGGGCCGTGCGCCGCGCCAGCGGGGCGCACCGCATAGGTCCAGGCGGGGAATGATTTGCCGCCTTTGCCGTTGGCGTCGTTGCCGACGGTGAGATCGCCGGTCACCAGGAACACCTCTTCCCAATAATCATGGATAAAGGGCGCGGTGGTGTAGACGCCGGGCTCGAAGCGCAGGAGCCGCGTGCGGCTGCCGCGATGATTCGCTTCATCGAGCCCGCCCGCGATGATCTTCTGCTGGATGCCCGGCGGATAGCCTTCGAGCATCTCCCAGCCGGTGGTGAGATCGAGCGTGTGAAATTCGTGATGCTTCTTGTTGACCGTCATCAAACCCTCCTTCAGCCCATCACCGGCAAGACCGCGATATCGTAGCCATGCCGGATGCGCAAATTCCGCACCGGATCCTCGAGCTCGAATTCGAAACGCGGCGCCGGGCGGACGCCGCCTTTCGCGGCGAGCGTGCCGCAGAACATGATCGTGCCGTCTTCGAGCCCGCGCCCGTTGGTGTAGAGCCGGATCAGCTCCTCGGGCGAGCGCATCGCCGTGACCGGCCCTTCCTGATAAAGCACACGCTCGCCGCGCTCCAGGGCGTAAGAGCGCAGCACGAGCTTGTCCCAATGCGGCTTCACCTCGTCATAGGCCCAGAGCGTGGCTCCAAGCGGCTTCTCGCACATCTGCTTCGAGACGGTGACGTTGTAGCCTTCGACCTTGCGCTCGGTATGGTCGGAGCCGCAGCCGAGATAGAGGCGGCCGCCCTGCTGTACGAGCGCGAATTCGACCTCGCCGCTCGATTCACTGCCCGGCACTTCGATGATGTTCGCCACGCGTAAAGCGCGATGCCGAGACGCGATAGAAGATCGGCACGCTCGCCGGGCGCGCGATGCCGATGGCTTCGAGCTCCTTGATATGATGCTCGACCGCGGCCGGATCGCTGCCGGTCCAGCCGGCGATCACGCCGTGGCGCAGGATCATGGTCTCGCGCAATTCATGCGCGCCGCGGCGGAGGGTGAAGCTCAGCTCATGGGCAATGCCGGTCATGAGCCGAGCTTATCCAACCTCGCGGCGCCGCGCCAAGCCTGATAGGCTCCGCCGATATAAGGATAGGAGGAGGACGTTATGAGATCGTGGCAAACCATGTCGCTCATCGGCGCGTCGGCGCTGCTGGCGCTGATGATGATCGTCTTCTCGGCGTCCGGGCCGAGCCGTGCGCAAGCGAGCCTGGCGGGCATCTGGACCAAAAAGCATCCGCTGCCCACCGTGCGCTCGGAAGTCTATGCCGCCGCGGCCAACGGCAAGCTCTATATCATCGGCGGCCAGAACGACCAGCGCAACGATCTTTACGTCAACGACGAATACGACCCCGTCACCGATAGCTGGCGCGAGCGCGCCGGCATGCCGCATGGCATGAACCACGCCGCGATAACGTCGCTCGACGGCAAGATCTATGTCGCCGGCGGCTTCGCCTTCCCGATCCATACTGGGGCGCATGATCTTTTCTTCAGCTACGACCCGGCGACCGATCAGTGGAAGAACCTCGCGCCGCTGTCGAGCCCGCGTGCATCGGTCGGGCTCGTCGCGATCAACGGCAAGATCCATGCGATCGGCGGCCGCGGCCTCGATAAGGTCACGGTCGCGACGCATGAAGTCTACGATCCCGCGAGCAATAAATGGACACCGGTCGCGCCGCTGCCGGTGGCGCGCGATCATGCCGGCGTCGTCGTCGTGGACGGCAAGGTCCATGTCGTCGGCGGCCGCACGAAGGAACCCGCCGACAACACCGCTTTCCACGATATCTACGATCCGGCGACCGACAAATGGAGCAGCGCGCCGCCTTTGCCCGAGCCACGCAGCGCCGGCGCCATCGTCTATTACCGCGGCCTCATCATCTATGCCGGCGGCGAGTGCAAGGACAACAAGCCCTTCGCGCTGAACGAAGCGTTCGATCCGAAGACCGGGAAATGGTCGGAGCTCGCGCCGCTGCCCGGCGCGCGGCATGGCTTCGGCGCCGCGGTGATCGGCGATACGGCTTATTTCGCCGGCGGCTGGACGGGCAGCGCGACACGCTGCGCCGACAAGCCAACCGACGAGTTGCTCGCCTTCACGCTGAAGTGAGTCGGCGCGCGTTTAGGGCGTGGGACAAGGCGTCACCGCCAAGAATCCCCAACACGCATCGAAATTATCGGTGCCGTTAGGCTCCGAGAGATTGGCGACCTGTCCCCACGGATCCAGCATCACGATGCCGTTGTCCGCAAGGCTGATGACAGGCGTGACGCCGTTGGCGCCGGCCGAGACGAAATGCGCGATATCGAAATCGGCGAGCGGCAACACGCCGCTGAGGACCGGCGCTTCTTCGATCCACTCGACCGAGAGCAGCGAGGACGCATAGGCGAAGGTCTTCGACCAGCTCTCGTTGGTCGTGAGGTTGGTCATGTGGAGCTTCCAGGCTTGCTTTTTCCCGTTGCACGAGCCCGCGCATTCCAGCGAGGCCGTAATCTCATCGCCCGCATGGATCGTGAGCGGGATCGTACCGGGAAGTTGCGGCAGCATCTCGTACCAAGCGGAATAGGTCGCGGTGCCGTCTTCGGTAATCTCGGATGCGGTGCCGAGCTAAATCAGCGAGTTGTCGGCGCCGGTGCACTGGAGGTTCGTGCAATAGCCGCCGATACCCACCCAGCTGGCCGCATATTCGTCGCTTCCGTCGGAAAGGGTCTGCCCGAAGGTGATCGGCGCGACCGTCCAGGCGGCCCGGGCGGCGGTGTATTTCTGCCCGGTCTGAAAATTCGCGACCGCGTAGCCCGCCCAATTCGCGGTCAGGATCTCGAAATGCGGTCCGCGCTGGAGGCTGCCGTCGTCTTTGCGATGCACTTGAACGGGTCCGTGCCCGTGCAGCGGCGGCGGATCGGCGAGAGCGGGCGTGGCAAAAGCGAAGCCGATGGCCGCAGCCGCGAGCGCCGCGGCCGGCGCGAAGCGCAAATGATTCATGATGACCCCCGAAATGAAAAGGCGGGCGCAATGAAAGCCCTACCACCAATACCTTTACACCGCGCGCATATACTTCTCCAGTCAAATAAATATGGCAGATTATAAGTAATAAATAAGTAATAAAATTCGCGACAACTTTGCACCAAAGACCGCGCGCGAGGCCGCGATCCTTGAACCGTCGCGCTCTACCGGTCGACGACGGCGCGACCGCGCGAGACCCAAAAGCCGAGATAGATCAGCGGCATCATCGCGACCAACATGATGACGACGATGGCCGACGCCGGCGCGAATTGCGACGCGGTCCAAAGATTCCAGATTTCGACGGCGAGCGGCAGATTGTCGTTGGTCGAGAGCAGCACCGGCACGGTGCAGCTCGCGATAGGTCAAGAGCGCGATCCAGATGAAGGCATAACCGAGACTCGGCCGCAGCAGCGGCCCCAGCACGTGCCGCATCACGCCGCCGAGTCCGGCCCCGGCGATATACGCCGCATCCTCGAGCTCGCGATGAATCTGGATGAGCGCGGTATTGGTGATGCGCGTCGCATAGGATATGCGGGACACGACGTAGACCAGTAGCAGCAACCACACCGTGCCGTAGATCGGCAGGGCGCGGTTGAGCACGAACAGAGCCAGCACCAGCGCCGCCATCGAAAAGACGATGCTCGGCACCGAGAGCGGCAAGAAGGCGATGAAATCGAACAGCGCCCGCCCCGGCACGCGCGAACGAAGCACGATCCAGCTGATGGACAGCGCAATCGCCAAGGTGATGAGCGGAGCAAGCACCATCAGCAGCGCCGTGTTCTTGAGGCCGCGCCACACCATGTCCATCGGCAGATGGGCGTAATTGGCGAACGACATCGAGGCGATGGATTCGAAGGTCGGCGGCTGCGGGAATTGCACCGTCGACGTCCACAGGATGACGAGGACCGGCAAGAGCTGCGACAGGAAGAGATAGATCGCGACGAACGCGATCGCGACGAACTTACCGATGCCGCCGAGCGCGATCACGCGGGGACGATAGGCTTTGCCGGTCACCACCGCGTATTGTGGGGCGCGCCTTTGCATGCGCGCGTACCACCACGACAGCAGCAAGCCGAGCGCCACCGTCACGGCCGAGAACGCGGCGACAGCGCCATATTGCGGCTCGCCTTGCGCCGGCTGCATCTGCTCGAAGGTATAGGTCGCGAAAGTGTAGACCTTGCCCGCAAGGCCGATGATCGCCGGCACGTCGAAGGCCGAGAAGCCGATCATGAAAATGAAGATGCCGGCGGCCAGCAGCCCCGGCCAGGCGAGCGGCAGCGTGATCCGCAGCAACGCGCGATGCGGGCGCGCGCCGCTGATCGAGGCCGCGTCCTCGAGCGCCGGATCCATCGCGCGCAGCACCACCGAGGTCATGACGAACGCCACCGGCGCAAGCCCAAGGCCCTGGACCCAGCCCATGCCCCAAAGATTCGTGATGCTGAGCGGAGGCCCGGACAGCCGGAATAACGTCATCAGCGCCGTGTTGACCATGCCAATGCGCGGATGGAGCAAGAACTCCCAGCCGATCGCGGTGACGAAGCCCGGAACCAGCAATCCGATTGTCATCGTCGCGAAGACCAGCGTCTTAGCGGGAAAATCGGTGCGTTCGATGATCCAGGCCAACGGCGCACCGATGGCCATCGCCACCGCGAGCGTCAGTCCGGAGAACACAAAAGTGTTGGCGAGCACGCGCCAGACGAAACGATCGCCGAAAGTCTCGATATAGTTGGCGGCGGTGTAGGCAAGATCGGGATCGCCGGGCTCGCCGTCGATCAGGCTGAGCCACAGCACGATCGCGATCAGGACAAGGACGATGAGGCTGGCGAGCGCCGCCACCGTCCCCATTCCGATCGCCCACCCGCTCGGCCGTTCGGCTTTCGGCTGCGGCGACCGAGCTGTCATCGTGACGGCGCTCATCGCGACAGCGCCCGCGTCTTACCCGCCGATCGCTTCTTTCAACGCCTTGCCCAGCTTGCCGCCGGACACGTCGATCCCGGGATTGTCCTTCCAGAAGCGATAATCGATGCGATGGAACTTGATGCCCTTCGCCTCGTCGTCGGCGACGAATTTGTGCATACTGGTCTCGGGATAATAGTCGAGATCGATGCCGCCGCCATTACGGATGCCGCGCTGGCCTTGCTCGGTGAGCAGATAGAGCGTGAAGAGAATCGCGGCATTGGGATGCTGCGCATTCTTCGGAATCAGCACCTCGTAATATTGAAGCTGCGCCGCATCCGTCGGTACGGCGAGCGCGAGCTTGCCCTTATAAGGATCGACATACGGATAGCCGCCGGTGCAATCGAGCACCAGCGCCTGAAACTCACCCGAAGCGACGCGGTCCTGGCCCCCGCAATTGAGGATGCCTTGCGCCTGATGGCCCAGCTTGCCGATGTAATCGACCATCTTCGCCTCGCCTTCCCAGCCCTTGGCCGACATGGCGTCGAAGCCGTTGGCGAAAGCGGTGGTGCCGAAGCGCCCTTTGTATTGCGGCTTCAGCAGATCGTCGATCGTCTCGACCTGCGCGAAGTCGGCGCCGCTCGCGATGTTGTAGAGCACGCCGGGCGTGCCGGTCGAAATGCCGATGCTATATCCGTCGGCACCGATCTGCTGCGCGACGATGCGCTGCGGCCAGAGTTTCTGCCACGGCACCTCGACGAACATGCCGCTCTTCAAGAGCGGATCGTATTGCGCGATGCCTGCCGTCCAAACATCGACCGAGGACGGCTGATTGGCCCGGAACTCGGTCGCGATCTTCGCGCCGATGATGCCGAACGGTCCGCCATTCGTGATATTGAAATCGAGATCGACGCCGAAAGTGCTTTTGATCCAGGCTTTCGCCGCGTCGACATTCGCCTGGCCGCCGAAGACCAATGGGTTGGTGCTGCTCAGCATCGACTTCTCGGTCTTAGCGCCATCGACGATCTTTTGCAGCTCAGGCGACATCGGCGGCTTGTCCGCGCCGGCCGTCTGGGCCCCGGCTGCACCGGCCCCACCGATCGTCATCACCGCCGCCGCAGCGGCCAGCCATCCACGCATCGCGTCACCTCCCCGGCGCGGCCTTCAACGCCGCTGCTCGCAAGAGTGTGGGCATGTTCGCGGGTGACTGGCAAGCGGCTTCCTCCGCCTGCCCGCGTTGCTCGCATTGTCCGAGCCGGAACTCACCGAAGCATATGTATCGGCCGCGTTGCTTCACCTCGGCAGCACAGATTCTACCGCTGCCCGCGTTGATGAAGCCAGCTCAGAGCGGCACGCCGGCGACGGTAACGCGCCGCTCCCAATAGTCCCAGAGCATGCGATCGAGCCCGCCGCCGACGCTGCCGCGCGAGCAATCGGCGATCTCTTCCGCCGACATCGGCATGGCGCCGCCGAGCGCATCGCCCTCGATCTGATAGCGCGCGTTCTCTTCCATAAAAGTGCAGGCGACGAGGCAGGCCTCGGCGGTGGTGCCGACCACGACCGAGCCGTGGCCGCGCATCTGGCAGGCGCGCTTGTCGCCAAGCGATTTCGACAGCGATGCGGCCATCTCGTCGGTGACGACGAGCCGCGGATTGTCCCAAACCGGCACACCGTCCTTGAACAGTGCGCCTTGCGCGAAGACCGGCTGGAGTCGGCTTCTTGGCGATGCCGAGCAAGGTCGAGGCATGGGCATGGAGATGCGCGACCGAGCCGATCTCCGGCCGGTCTTTGTGGATTTGCGTATGGATGCGCCATTCGGCTGGGATCTGCATCGGCCGGTCGCCGCCCGGGTGGTAATGGATCTTGCCGTCCGTGCCGAAGACGAAGATCTGGTCGGTACGCACGACCGTCTTCTCCGAGCCGGCGCCCGGCGTCATCAGCATCACATCGGTGCCCGGGATGCGGATCGAGATATGGCCGAAAAGGCCGATCGATTCCTGCAGTCCGACGATGCGGCACATGATGGCGAGCTTGCGCCGCCAGGCAAATTCATCGGCTTCCGAGACGCCTTGGGCGCGCGCGAATTCGGTCATGTCGTGCTTTCCTCGAGAATAATGCGTTCGGCCAGCGGCAGGCACGCGGGAATCCCGTTTTCGTTGAGCCATGCTCGGCGAAAGACGCTGCTTTTCCGGGCAAAATTCAATTTTCTTCCTCCCCTGCCGAATTCCACCCACGCAATAGGATTGGCGGCCTGCCTGTTGTGGTTTAGATTTCCGTCCGCTTGCGGAGCCTGTCAATCGCGATCGCGTCTCAAACGCGGCCCGCACAAACCAGGTCCGGCAAGCAGGGGAGGAATTTGCCGGTGACTGTTCACGCTCATACCGCTGAAGAAATCGAGATCGCCGATCGCTCGTCGCTCGATTGGGCCGAATACTATGTCGGCGAGACGTCGCGCGTCGTCGCCATCGCCTGCGTCTGCGGCATGTTGTTCGTCGCGGCGATCACGATGGTCGATGTGCTGCTGCGCTGGTTCGCCAACGAGCCGATCCCGGCGATCAACGAGATCGTGCAGATGACCTTCTCGGTCGCGATCTCGGCCTGCATCCCGGCCGGCATGATCCAGCGCGTCAATCTCAAGATCGATCTCGTCGCGCGCTATTTCAGCCCGCCGATGCATGCCTGGCTCGAGGTGCTCGGCAGCGCCTGCCTCTGGCTGTTCTACGCCGTGCTCGCCTGGCGCATCGGCATCTATGCCGACACGCTCGCCTCCGAGGGCCGCACCACCGTCATTCTCGGCCTGCCGCAAGCGCCGTTCATGTATTGCGTCTCGGCCCTGCTCGCCTTCGGCACGCTGGTCCAGACGCTGATCATCATCAACGAGGCGCGCCGCGCGGCCGTCCACGGTACGCGCGCGACGACGATGGCGGCGGTCGTCGCCGTGCTGATCGGCCTCGGTACCTGGTGGTGGGTCGCCAACCACGTGATGCTCGCTTCCTGGGCGCAGACCCATATCGGCCTCACCGTGACGCTCGTCTTCATCATCATGTGGCTGATGACGCTGATCCTGATCCCGATCGCGGCGATCATGGGCATTGTCGGCGTCATCGCCTCGACCCTGTTCATCGGCTTGATGCCCTCGCTCGGCGCGGCCTCGACCGAGGTGACGGGCTTCCTCGGCAACAGCCAGCTCGCGACCCTGCCGCTCTTCCTGATGATGGGCAGCTTCGCCGCCGTCGCCGATATTTCCGAGGACGTCTATCGCCTCGCCCATGTGATGCTCGGCCGGCTGCGCGGCGGCTTGGCGCTGACGACGATCGCCGGCTGCGCCGGTTTCGGCGCCCTCACCGGTCATTCGATCTCGACCACGGTGACGATCGGCAAAGTGGCGCTGCCTGAGATGCAGGCGCGCGGCTATAGCCAAGCCTTCTCGACCGGCGTCTGCGCCGCGGGCGGCACGCTCGGCGCGTTGTTGCCGCCGGCTTCCGGCCCGCTGATCCTCTTCGCGCTGCTGTCCGAGGCCTCGGTCGGCCAGCTTTTCGTCGCGGCGGTCGGGCCCGGCCTGCTTGCGACGCTCCTCTATCTCATCACCATCGCGATCTATGTCCGCATCTGGCCGGATGCGGCGCCGCTCAACCGCGACGAGACGCCCGGCCGGTTATGGGCGGCGCTGTCGCGTTGCGGCCCGGCGCTGCTGCTCTTCGGCAGCGTGCTCGGCGGCATCTATTTCGGCATCTTCACCGCGACCGAAGCCGCGGCGGTCGGCGCCTTCGAATCCTTCCTCTGCGCCCTCTGGCGCGGCAAGCTCCGCGGCAAGACCTTCTGGCACGTCATGGCCAGCACGACCGCGACGACGGCGATGATCTACGGCCTGATCTTCGGCGCGCAGATCTTCTCGTTCTTCGTCGGCGTCAGCGCGCTCACCGAATCCGCCACCAATTATGATGGAGCATCTCGACTGGGCGCCGATCGAGATCATGGCGATGATCCTGGTCGTCTATCTGCTGCTCGGCTCGGTCATGGAATCCTTCGCGGTGATGGTGATCACGGTGCCGATCGTGACGCCGCTCGTTCTCCATCTCGGCTACGACATCCTGTGGTGGGGCATCATCAATATCTGCGTCGTCGAGACCGGCCTCATCCATCCGCCGCTCGGCCTCAACGTCTTCGTCCTGAAGAGCATCCAGCCCGACGTCTCGATATGGACGGTCTATAAAGGCGTCTTCCCCTTCGTCGTCGCCGATCTGGTGAAGCTGGTCCTGCTGCTGGTGTTCCCGGTCATCACCCTGTGGCTGGTCACGACGATGGGAAACTGATCGCGGGCGGCATCGCCCCGCGGAGGTAAGGACAAGACATGAGCAACCCGTCGGCCGATCCGCGGCGCGGCACCAACCCGCTGTTCAGCGACAACAAGCTGAAGCTCGGCATCTTCGCGACCAAT
This sequence comes from uncultured Alphaproteobacteria bacterium, assembly GCA_963731145.1. Classification (GTDB taxonomy): domain Bacteria; phylum Pseudomonadota; class Alphaproteobacteria; order ATCC43930; family CGMCC-115725; genus CAIKMD01. The sequence goes on from CAVSUX010000005.1 coordinate 259,384, forward strand.
GTGAGCAATGGCTGCGCCATCACCACGGCCGAGGAAGCCTATGAGCTCAACTGGCCGAACGCGCTGAGCATCGCCGAGATCGCCGACCGCCACGGCTATGAGGCGATGGTGCCGGTGGCGCGCTGGAAAGGCTTCGGCGGCGAATCGAATTTCAACGGCACGAATTTCGAGACCTATACCTGGGCCGCCGGCCTGTCGCAGGCGACGAAGCGCATCGGCGTCCTCACCACCTCGCATGTCCCGACCGTCCATCCGGTGATGGCGGCGAAGCAAGCGACGACCGTCGATCACATCAGCAACGGGCGCTTCGCCCTCAACATCGTCTGCGGCTGGTTCCGGCCGGAGCTCGAGATGTTCGGCGCGCCGCTGATGGAACACGATATGCGCTACGAATACGCGGCCGAGTGGATCGAGATCGTGAAGATGCTCTGGACGCGCGAGGACGAGTTCGATTACGAGGGCCGGTTCCTGCGCGTGAACAAAGGCTTCTCGATGCCGAAGCCGATCCAGAAGCCGTTCCCGCCGCTGATGAATGCCGGCGCCTCGGGCAAGGGCCAGCATTTCGCGGCGAAATATGCCGACATGGCCTTCATCCATATCGATCCGAGCGATCTCGAGAAGACCAAGGCGCATATCGCGGCCTATCGCCGCCTGGCGCGCGAGGAATATGGCCGCGACATCCAGATCTGGATCGGCGCGCCGGTGACGCAGCGCGACACGCGCAAAGAGGCCGAGGACTACGTTCAATTACTACGTCGTCGAAAAAGGCGACGATGTCGCCTGCGACAACATGCTGGCGATCCAGAATATCGAGATGCACAAGATGATGCCGGAGCGCGCCGAGAAGCTGCGCTTCGGCGCCAAGCTCGGCTGGGGCGGCTATCCGCTGACCGGCACCGCGGACGATATCGTCGCCGGGCTCGAAAAGCTCAGCGACATCGGTGTCGACGGGGTACTGGTCCGCTGGGTCGACTATTGGGACGGGCTGCGGCGCTGGCATAAGGATGTGATGCCGCGTCTGGAGCAAGCCGGGCTGCGCCGCGCCTCGGCCTGACGCTAGGGTCGATCGTTAGGAGAAGAAGATATGGGACAATTCGGGATCGGCCAGGCGGTGCAGCGCGAGGAAGATCCGCGGCTGCTGCGCGGGCACGGCGAGTTCGTCGCCGATGTGAGCCGGCCGCGCATGGCCTATGGCTATGTGCTGCGCTCGCCGCATGCGCATGCGAAGATCCGCGGCATCGACACGCGCGCGGCGCAGCAGATGCCCGGCGTGCTGGCGGTCTATACCAGCGAGGATTTGAAGGCCGACGGCATCGGCACGCTGAAAGTGCGCATGCCGCGGAAGCGCCCGGACGGCGCGCCGATCTTCACCAGCCCGCATCCCGGCCTCGCACGCGACGCAGACGCATTTCGTCGGCGACCAGGTCGCCTATGTCGTCGCCGAAAGCCTCGCCGAAGCGAAAGACGCGGCGGAGCGCATCGAGGTCGATTACGAGCCGCTGCCCTCGGTCGTGCTGACCGGCGATGCGGTGAAGCCCGGCGCGCCGGCGGTCTGGGCGAATTGCCCCGACAACATCTCGAACCTTTTCGAGGTCGGCGACAAGGCCGCGGTCGATGCCGCTTTCGCCAAGGCGCATCACGTCACGCGCCAGCATTTCGTCATCTCGCGCATCATGCACAACGCGATCGAGCCGCGCGGCATCGTCGCCGAATACGACCAGCGCTTCGGCCGCTTCACGCTCAATGGCTGCATCGGCTCGATCCACGGCGCGCGCCGCGCCTTCGCCGAGGACATCTTCAAGATTCCCGAGAACCGCTTCCGCGTCGTCTCCGGCGATATCGGCGGCGCTTTCGGCTCGAAAGGCGTGACCGCGCCCGAGAACACGCTGGCGCTTTACGCCGCGCGCAAGCTCGGCCGGCCGGTCAAATGGGTCGCCGAGCGCAGCGAATGCTTCCTCTCGGACGATCATTGCCGCGACAACGTCACCGATGCCGAGCTGCGCGCTCGACAAGGACGGAAATTTCCTCGCGCTGCGCGTCAAGACGCTCGCCAATCTCGGCGCCTATCTCAGCGCCGATTCGAATCTGCTGCCGACCTTCTCCAATCTCGGCACGCTGGCCGGCGTCTATCGCACGCCCGCGATCCATGTGAGCGTGCTCGGTGTCTTCACCAACACGACCGCGACCGCGCCCTATCGCGGCGCCGGCCGGCCCGAGGCGTGCTACGTCATCGAGGGCATCATCGACCGCGCCGCGCGCGAGATGGGCATCGACCGCATCGAGCTGCGTCGCCGCAATCTCATCCCGCCGACTGCGATGCCGTTCAAAACCGGGCTCGTCTACACCTATGATTGCGGCGAATTCGAAGCGTGCATGAACAAGGCGCTGCATCACGCCGGAGTCGAGAGCTTCGAGACGCGGCGCGCCGACGCGAAGCAGCGCGGCAAGCTGCGCGGCCTCGGCGTCGTCAACGCGATCGAGCGCGCCGCCGCGCCGCCAGGCGCCGAGACCGCCGAGATTCGCTTCGATGCCACCGGCTCGGTCACCTTCATCACCGGCACGACCGCGCAAGGCCAAAGCCACGAGACGATGTACAAGATCATCCTCTCGGACAAGCTCGGCATCGATACGAGCGATATCAGCTTCATCCAGGGCGACACCGACAAAGTCGTCTGGGGCGTCGGCACCTTCGGCTCGCGCGCCGCGGTCATCGGCGGCTCGGCCGCCGTGCTCGCCGCGGAGAAGATCATCGCCAAGGGCAAGAAGATCGCCGCGCACATCTTCGAAGCGGCGGAAGCCGATATCGAATTCGCCAAAGGCAACTTCGCCGTCGCCGGCACCGACAAGCGGATGCCGATCAAGGAGATCGCGCGCGCCGCTTTCATGCCCGGACGCATCCCGAAAGGCATGGAGCCGGGCCTTTTCGAGATCGGCGTGTTCGAGCCGCAGGCACAGACCTTCCCTTACGGCTCGCATATCTGCGAGCTCGAGATCGACGAGGACACCGGCAAGATCAGCGATCGAGCGCTATCTCGCGGTCGACGATGTCGGCACCGTGATCAACGAGCTGACCCTGCACGGGCCAAGTCCATGGCGGCGTCGCGCAAGGCGTCGGCCAGGCGATTTCTGAGGCCATCGTCTACGATCCGCAATCGGGACAGCTCCTCTCCGGCTCGTTCATGGATTACGGCATGCCGCGCGCCGACGATCTTTGCGCGATCGAGGTCGACGATCACGCCGTGCCGACCAAGATGAATCCGCTGGGTGCTAAAGGCGCCGGCGAGGCCGGCACGGTCGGCGCGCTGCCGGCGGTGATGAATGCCGCACTCGATGCGCTCGCGCCGCTCGGCATCCGCCATATCGAAATGCCGCTGACGCCGGAGCGCGTGTGGCGCGCCATCCGCGCCGCGCGCGTTTAACGACTTCAACAAGGGGGAAGAAAATGAAGAAGACGCTTGCGGCCGCGCTCGGCCTCGCCTTGCTTGCCGCGCCGGCTTTCGCCGATCCGGTGCAGATCAAATTCGCCTATCCGTCGGCGCCGAACAATGCGCTGTTCCAGGCGATGCAGGGCTGGAGCGATGACGTCAACAGGACCGCCAATGGCGCGATCGAAGTGAAACTCTTCCCCGGCGGCGTCATCGCCGACAATTCCAACATGTATGACCGCGTGACCGGCGGCGTCGCCGATATCGGCTTCGCCGTCTTCGGCCCGGTGTCGTCGGTCTTCCCCAAGACCAATGTCGGCACCCTGCCCTTCGAGGCGCGCAATCACCGCGAGGACGCGCTGGCGCTTTGGGCGCTCTATGAGAAAGGCATCATCCGGAACGAATTCACCAAATTCCATCCCGCTCGCCTTCGTCGTCTTCCCCGGCCTCGTCATTCATTCGAAGAAGCCGATCCACACACTCGCCGACATGAAGGGCATGAAGATCAGCGTCGAAGGCCGCGTTCTCAGCCAGATGATACCGCGGCTCGGCGCGGCGCCGATCTCGCTGCAGCCGGGCGAGCTCTATCAAAGCCTGCAACGCGGCTTGGTCGATGCCGTGCCGCAAGGCTGGCCGAGCGTGCCGACGTTTCACCTCGACGAGGTGACCAATTTCCACCTCGAAGTGCCGCTCGGCTTCAATACCGGCTATGTCGCGATGAACAACGAGACCTACGCCAAGCTGCCGCCGGCCGGCAAAGCCGCGATCGACAAATTCTCGGATAAGCCATTCGTCGAGCGCCTGGTCGCCGCCGACGACACGATGCAGGCGGTCGGCCGCGATGCGACCAAGGCGATGGCGGGCCAGACGATCGCGCAGCTCGATCCGGCCGAGGAAGCGCGCTGGAAAGAAGCGGTCGCGCCGGTGACCGAGGAATGGGTCAAGGCCACCCCCGACGGCGCCCACGTCCTCGCCGCCTTCCGCGCCGAGCTGACGGCGATTAGAGGCGGGAAGTAAGATTTAAGCCGTCATTGCGAGGAGCGCGAAGCGCGACAAAGCAATCCAGGACCTCACGTGTCGCCCTGGATTGCTTCGCTTCGCTCGCAATGACGAATTTGGATTAGCCGGGGAACAATCCCTTTTTCTTCAGATACTCGATCGCGAGGCGGTCGTATTCCCAGGGCTGCTCGAAGCAATTCGCGTGGCCCGCGCCCGGCATCTCGACGATCTCCGATCCTTTGATGAAGGATTGGAGCTTATCGGCGCCCTGGCGCGTGAAATCCTCCGCGCCGATGATGATGAGCGTCGGGACTTTGAGACACGGATAAAGATCGGGGCTGGCATCGGCAAGCGCCTGGTTCATCAAAATGATCGACTCCAGCGTACCGGCATTGCTGAGGCCGCAAACCATGTCGGCGTAGTATTGCACGAGCGGCGTCTCGCGCAGTTTGGGATGGAAATGAAACAGTACGGCGCCGCGCCGCCGCGCGATGCCTTCGGCGCGGTACGCCTCCTTGCCCTTGAGCTGAATCTCGCGGATGTCGGGCAGATAGCCGCAGCCCGAGAGGATCATGCAGGGCATGCGCTCGGGCCGCTGATCCGCCATATGCATCGCGACTTCCGAGCCCATGGAATTGCCCTGGACGATCACCGGCCCGTCGGTGATCCGATCGAGCAATTCCCACATCGCCGCCGCCTGATCCGCCATGGTGACGCCGTCCTGCGGCGCGGGCGAGCGGCCATAGCCGGCGAGATCGACGGCGATGGTGCGATACCAGTTCGAGAAATGCGCCGTCTGGAACAGCCAGAGCCGGTTGTCGTCCGGTGTCGAATGGAGGAACACCATCGGCAGGCCGGTCTTGCCCTGCCGCTCGTAATAGAGCGGCCCTGGAATATGCGGCGCCACGGCGCGATCTCCGCCTAGTACATCAGGCTGACGATCTTGCCGCGCTGCGCGCCCGTCGTCGCGATGCAGATCGGCGAGCGGTAGAGCGGCGCCGCGAATTTCGTATCCGGCTGATCGGCGCGGATCTTCATGAACATCGGCTCGAGACCGAGATCGAGCCAGGTGCCGAAAGCGGCGTCATGATGCGCCGGCAGATAGAGCCGCGGATGAAAGAGCTGCACCAGCGGCCAGGTATCGGCGACCTGATGCTCGGCGACGGGATGCGGCTGATAGGCGACGATCGCGATATCGGCGCGGCCCAAGCGTTGCGCCAAGGCGCGGTCGCCCGCTGTGATCGGACCGGCGCTGCCGATGACGACGATGCTGAAGCCGTTCTTGAAGCGCAGCGCATAGGCCAGCGTGCCTTCGGTGATGACCTTGGGATCGAAGGTGCCGCGCGCCGTCACTTCCTTGTTGTGCGCCTCTTCCTCCGGCGTATTGGGACGCGAATCGACCTTGTAGATTTGCGCCAGCGCGGCAATCAAGCCGTCCTGGATGGTGCTGTGCTGCGCCAGAGCGATATCGACCGTGACATCGCCGAAATGCAGCTTGTCGCCGTCTTTCGCCGTCATGGTCTGCGACGCGGGCACGCCGAGCTTTTCGGCGGTGGCAATTGTCAGCGCCGCGCCGACGACCGGCGCGTGGGTCTGTGCCGCGATCGGCGCGACATCGGAGATATGATCGAAATGCGCATGGCTGACGAGGATGGCGTCGGCGCGCTTGATCTGCGGCACGGTCACGCCGATGTCGTGATTGCGCGCGGTGCGATCGAAATAGGCATCGAAGAGAAAGACGTGGCCCTGGTAATCGACCTCGTAATTCGCATTGCCGAGCCAGCGCAGGACGACGATGGTCGAGCTCTTGGCCGGGACCGGTCCGCCGGCAACGGCAGGCGTGTAGCTGCTGCAAGCCGGCTCGGCCGCCTGTGCAAGACCGCCCAAGGTTAGCGCCGCCAGTACGGCCGCCGTCGATAGAGCCCAATTTTTCATGTTCATCCTCCCCTGATGTACTTTGCGACACTATAGCGCGATGCGACGGACGCGACAGTCAGGCGGTTGACGGAACAGCCATCTACGGCAAACTATTGGCCCTCATGTCAGGACAAAGCGTGTGAGCGATCCTCAGGTACTCATCGTCGGCGGCGGCCCGGTCGGGCTGACCCTCGCCATCGATCTCGGCCAGCGCGGCATCCGCGCCACGCTGGTCGAGCAGAAAGACGCGCCGGCCTTTCTGCCGAAGATGGAGCGCTGCAACGCGCGGACGATGGAGATTTATCGCCGGCTCGGCATCGCCGAACGTGTTCGTGCCGCGGGGCTCGGCCCCGATGTGCCGATGGATGTGTTCATCGTTCTGTCGCTGACCGAGAAGCCGTTGGTCGCGCATCATTACCCCTCGGTCAATGAGGCGCGCGCCGAGATCATGGCGATCAATGACGGCACGCCAGGCGCTCGAGCCCTATCAGCTCATCTCGCAATACACGCTCGAGCCGCTGCTGAAGCAGGTCGCGGAAGAAATCCCGAATGTCTCGGTCCGCTTCGGCCATGAGTTGGTCGAGTTCAGTCAGGACGCGCAGGGCGTCACCGCGACGGTGCGCAGCAACGGCAAGACCGAGACCATCCGCGCCGATTATCTCGTCGGCTGCGACGGCGGCGCCAGCACGGTCAGGAAGCAGCTCGGCATCAAGCTCAAAGGCGAAGCCAATCTCCTCGAGCTGCGCCAGGCGCTTTATCGCTGCGACGAGCTCTATGACCGCCTGCCGCTCGGCGACGGCCCGGGCCATGGCCGGCATTACCATGTCGCCGACGGCCACAATTCCTTCCTCATCATGCAGGATTCGACCAAGCACTGGACCTTGCACGCCGTGGTCCAGCGCGACGACGACATGAAGACGCTGTTCGAGCAGATCGTCGGCGTGCCGGTGAAATACGAGATGCTGACCTGCAATCCGTGGCGGCAGAATCTGCTGCTCGCCGAGCGCTTCGCCGAAGGCCGCGTCTTCCTCGCCGGCGATGCGGTGCATCTCGTCATCCCGACCGGCGGGCTCGGCATGAATGGCGGCGTCGGCGACGCGATCGATCTGTCCTGGAAGCTCGCCGGAACGCTGCAAGGCTGGGGCGGCCCCAATCTGCTGCGCTCTTACGAGGTCGAGCGGCGGCAGATCGGCGATCGCAATGTCGGCGCCTCGCGCTATGCGACCTTGGGCCGGCGGCGCTGGCGCGGCATGTGGCGGCCTCACATCCGCGACAACACAGCCGAGGGCGCCGCGCTGCGCGCGGCGATGTCGCGCGCCGCCGATCTCGAGCAGCGCAAGAGCAACGACATGATCGGCGCCGAGCTCGGTTATCGCTATGTCGACTCACCGATTATCGCGGACATCCCCGGCGGGCCGGAGCATCTCTTCCGCACCTACGAGCCGACGACATGGCCGGGCGCGCGGCTGCCGCATGCCTGGCTGAACGACGGCACGGGCATTCAGGATCGCTTGCCGAAAGACGGCTACACCATCCTGCGCCTCGGCAAGAACGAGGCCGATCTTTCGCCCCTCGCCAAGGCGATCGCGTCTTACGGCGCCAAGGTCACCTCGCTCGATATTCGCGACGAGCCCACGCGCGCGATCTACGGCTTTGACCTTCTATTGCTGCGTCCCGATCTGCACGTCGTGTGGCGCGGCAACACGCCGCCCGACAATCCGCAAGAGCTCGCCGCACTCGCGACCGGACACTAAAGCGTGGACTGATAACCGGCCGTTCCATGTCCGCTTCGCTCGCACAACGACAACGACTTTCCGCCAATCTCGGGCGCGGTTGAGTCGTGTCCGCGAGGGTGATAGGCTAAAAGTGCCGATAAAAGCGGGCTTACCGAAGTGTGCCGGCGACGGGCAAAGGGGGGACAGGCGAGATGAACTCACGTAAATCGTTGCTTGTTGGAATTATAGGGGCGGTGCTTGGCGCTGGTGCTGTGCAGGTACTGCATGCGCAAACAAAGCCGCCAGCGTATCTCATCGCGAAAATCGACGTCACCGATGCGAACCTCTACCAGGAATACCAAGCGAAGGGTGGGCCGCTCTACGGCCAATTCGGTGCTCGATTCCTGGCGCGTGGCGGGAAGTTGGATGCGTTCGCGGGCGACCCACCGAAGCGTGCGATCATCGCGGTATTCGACAGCCTGGAAAAAGCACAGGCGTTCAGGGATTTGCCGGCGTATCGAGAACTGATACCCGTGCGCGACAAGTCGTCAAAATTTCGCGCTTACCTGGTCGAGGGATCGCCGAACTAGCGGGCCGCGAGCGACTCGCAACGGCCGATATCTTCCGCGTTGCTCGCGTCCACAGTGCTTCGACGCCTTGGGCGCTCGTCTCGTCGCGGCTTCAAGCCTTCGCGCGCTTGCGGTGCGAATGTATCGATTCGATATCGGGCAGGAAGAAGGTCAAGAGCCCGATGAGCGGCAGGAACGAGCAGACGCGATAGACCTCGCCGATGCTGGTGAGATCGGCGAGATGGCCGAGCGCCGCGGCGCCGATGCCCGCCATGCCGAAAGCGAGGCCGAAGAAGAGGCCCGAGATCAGGCCGATGCGGCCGGGGATCAGCTCCTGCGCATAGACCAAGATCGTCGCAAAAGCCGAGGCGGTGATGAGGCCGATCAGCACGGCGAGCACGCCGGTCCAGAAGAGATTGGCGTAGGGCAGCAGCAGCGTGAACGGCAGCGCGCCGAGGATGGAGAACCACAGCACGAATTTCCGCCCGAAGCGATCGCCGAGCGGCCCGCCCATCACCGTGCCGACGGCGACCGAGGCGAGGAACGAAAAGAGATAGAATTGCGCGCTTTGAATCGACAGGCCGAAATTCTCGATGAGATAGAAGGTGTAGTAGTTCTGCAGCCCGGCCGTGTAGAAGAATTTCGAGAAGATCAGCGCCAGCAGCACGAAAAGCGACAGCGCGATCTTGGCGCGCGAGAACGACGCGGTGTTCGGCGTGGCATGGCGCGAGACGCGTTTCTCATGGACGACGCGATGCCGCTTGTACCAGAAGCCGATGCGCGTCAAGAAAACGATCGCGAGCAGCGCCGCGAGGGTGAGCCATTGAATGCTGCCCTGACCAAGCGGCACGACGACGAAGGCGGCAAGCAGCGGCCCGAGCGAGGAGCCGAAATTGCCGCCGACCTGGAAGAGCGATTGCGCGAGACCGTGCCGGCCACCCGAGGCCATGCGGGCGACGCGCGAGGCTTCCGGATGGAACACCGCCGAGCCCATGCCGACGAGCGCGGCGGCGATCAGCAATGCCTCGAAGCTCGGCGCGCGCGCCAGCAGGATGATGCCGATGAAGGTGAAACCCATGCCGACCGGCAGCGAGAACGGCTTCGGCCGGTGATCGGTATAGAGCCCGACCAGCGGCTGAAAGACCGACGCCGTGCATTGATAGGTGAGCGTGATCAGACCGATCTGCCCGTAATCGAGCCGGAAGGTGTCGCGGAAGACGGGATAGATCGCCGGCACGACCGAGGCGATGAGATCGTTGAGCAAATGGCAGAAGCTGAGCGCGCTGAGAATGCCGATCGCGACTTTGTCGACATTGTGCGCAGGCGCGGCCGAGACCAGCGTCGGCTCAGCGATTTCAAGACTTTCGACTTCGGTCTGGGTCATGCGGCAAGTATGCGAGAGGCGCCACGCGGCGGCAAACGGCGCGCGCTCATGTCAGCTGCCGATTTTAGGCATAGGCCAAGACCGGAATTATGAACCACCAAGATACAAAGACACCAAGACACCAAGAACAGATTTCACCACGGAGGCACGGAGGCCACGAAGATAGAATCCTGCGCTTGCGCGCTTAAACGTTATCTGCCTCTTCTCAGTGTCTCCGTGGTGAAGAACCTTGGTGTCTTGGTGGTTCAAAAAAAAATGCGCCGACGACTATCGTCCTTCGATCTTCCCGGCCGTGCCGTATTCGCGCAGCACGGTTTCCGGCCGCCGCGCGATCGCGCCGCGCTGCTTCGCTTCGCGCTTCGAGATAGGCGCCGAGATGGCGCGCTCGTGCCACCAGCGCGCTGCCGAAGGCGTGGCGCTCGCGGTCGTAGCGCGCCAGCGCCGCGGCGAGATCGGGCTCCGCCGCCAATGCCTCGACAAGGCCCTGCGGCATCGAGCGCCGCTTTGGTGATGCCGGCGCCGACATGCGGCCGGGCGACGAAAGCCGAATCGCCGAGCAACACAACGCGGCCGAAAGTAAGGCGCGGCGCTTCGAGATCGAAAATGCCATGCGGATAAGGCTTGCGCGTGCGGCGGATGATGGCGGCGAGCGGCGGCGCGATGCTCGCCTCCGCCGCTTGCGTGCAGATCGCAGATCAACCTCGGCGCGCACGAGGTGCGGCGGGATCGAGCTGCCGTGGCAACGGCCGGTCGCATCGGTGCAGAGCGCCGGCAGCGCGTTCGCTTCGTCGGCGGGACGGAACCAGATCCAGTAATAGCGGCGATGGCCGGGCCGCGTGTCGGCATCGCGCCCCGGCATGCCGAGCGCCAGCAGCAGCTCGCCCTCCGGCAACGCGAAGCACATGCGGCCGAAGAGCAGCGCATGCTCGGCAGCGGTCATCTCGCTTTCTTCGATGACACCGCGCCAGGCGACATAGCCGGCGTAGCGCGGCGTCACATCCGGCGCGAGCTGCGCGCGGATCGTGGAATGGATGCCGTCGGCGGCGATGAGCAGCGCGCCGCTTTCGCGCGTGCCGTCGGCGAGGATCGCGGTGACGCTGTCGTCATCCTGCTCGATGCGCTCGACGCGCGTCGCCGCGCGATAGAGCGTCATCGGGCAACGCGTCGCGCAGCGGGCGGTAGATGCGATCCCAGGCGCTGTTGATCGAATGCACCGGCAACTCGCCGACGATCGCGCCGCTGCGGTCGAGGCAGATGCGCGCGGTCACTGCGACGCCGGCCGAGGGATCGAGCGTGATGCCGATGCCGCGCAGGATATCGAACAGCTCGGCGCGCGTGCCGATGCTGGCGCCGCGATCGGCGAGCGCGCCGCCGCTGCGCTCGAACACGGCGACGTCCCAGCCCTGCGCGCGCAACAGGTGCGCGGCAAACAATCCGCCCACCGATCCGCCTACGATCAACGCCCGCTGCCGCGCCATGCGGCAAATCTAGCGGATATTTGACGTGGGTCACGACCTCCCTAAATAATCCGGGCCGAAATAATCTCGGCAACGCGTAAGGGAGATACGCCATGCGCTTGGCACGACATCGATCAAGGCACGGCCTATGGCCGCAAGCCGGGGACGATCAATCGCGATTACACCGAGACCGGTCCCGGCACCAAGATGGGCGAGCTGCTGCGCCGCTACTGGCATCCGGTCGGCGCTTTCGAGCGAGGCGACCAACCGGCCGACGCAGATCCGCGTGCTGAGCGAGGATCTGATCCTTTTCCGCGACGGCAGCGGCAAGCCCGGCCTGCTCTATCCGCGCTGCGCCCATCGCGGCACCACGCTTTATTACGGCAAGGTCGAGGAGCGCGGCATCCGCTGCTGCTATCACGGCTGGCTGTTCGATGCGGAGGGCCACTGCCTCGAGCAGCCTTGCGAGCCCGAGCTCGGCAAGCATCGCGACACTGTGCGCCAGCCCTGGTATCCGACCCTCGAACGCTACGGGCTGATCTTCGCCTATCTCGGTCCGCCCGAGAAAAAGCCGGTGCTGCCGCGCTGGGATGTGCTCGACGAGCTCGATCCCGACGAGATCGTCGAAGCCTCCAATCTCATCGCCAGCGGCCCGGTCGTCATTCCCTGCAGCTGGACGCATCATTTCGACAACGTGCCGGATCACTATCACGTGCCGATCCTGCACGGCTCGAACAGCGGCACGCAGTTCAACGATTTGATGAGCCGGATGCCGAAGATCACCTGGGAATTGACCGAGCGCGGCATCAAGACGGTTTCGCGCCGCCCAGCCGATAACGGCAAGACCTTCCTGCGCATCGTCGAAGGCGTGCTGCCCACTGCGCGGCTGGTGCCCGATACCGTGCCGTCGCGCTCCGGCAAATGCGAATCGGTGAGCTGGCTGCTGCCGGTCGACGACACGCATTACATCCTCTACGCGGCGCTGCGCAAAACGCCCGGCTGGCAGCGCGGCTTCACCAAGCCCGGCGGCAAGAGCTGGTGGGAGATGACGGAGGAAGAGCATCAGCGCTTCCCCGACGATTACGAGGCGCAGACCGGCCAGGGCCCGATCACGCTCGCATTCCGACGAGCATCTCGCGACCACCGATCAGGGCGTCGTGATGCTGCGCCGATTCTTGCTCCAGCAAGCCGACATCGTCGCGCAAGGCGGCGATCCGGCGGGCGTCTCTTTCGATGCGAGCGTTCCGCCGATCAAGAGCGAGGCAGGGAATTTCCTGATCGACGGTTAGATTGGGAGCTGTTGAACAAGTCCCTCCGCCGTCATCGCGGACGACCCGGCCAACCGCTCTTCGCGGTTGGCCGGGTCGTCCAAAGCGGCCGTGGCGATCCAGAAAAGCAGCGCAGTTCGTTGCCCTTCTGGATTGCTTCGTCGCGCCCCTTCGACAAGCTCAGGAGCGCTCCTCGCAATGACGAGCGTAGTGTTTTTTCAGCAGCCTGCTAGCATCGCAGAAAGTCGAACCCGGGGGAGGAAAAGATGAGCGAGCGTAGCGAGGTCGAGATCAATGCGATCATCCGCGGCGCGCGGATCAATCGCTTCCATATCCTCATCGTTACGCTCTGCACGACGGTCGCGATCTTCGACGGCTTCGACACGCAGATCATCGCCTATGTCGGGCCGATGATCGTGCGCGATTTCCACATTCCTTTCTCGTCGCTCGGCGCCCTCTTCGGCGCCAGCATGGTCGGGCTGACCGTCGGCGCGCTCTGCCTGCCGATCCTCGCCGATCATTTCGGCCGTAAGCCGCTGATCCTCGTCTCAACGGGATTGTTCGCGGTGCTGTCGATCGCGACGGTGAGCGTGGAATTGTTTCCGGCGCTGCTGACCTTGCGTGTCTTGACCGGACTCGGCCTCGGCGCGGCGCTGCCGAATGTCGTGGCGCTGGTGTCGGAATACGCACCCCAAGGCATGCGCGTTCTCGTCAACATCACGCTCGGCGGCTTCGGCGGCGGCGCGCTGCTCGCCGGCGCTGTCTCGTCCTTTCTGCTGCCGCTCTATGGCTGGCATGCGATGTTCTATGTCGGCGGCGCGATTCCGCTGATCTCGCTGCTGCTGCTCGCCCTCTGGCTGCCGGAATCGGCGCCCTTCCTCGTGCTGAAAAAAGCCGCGCCGGCCGAGCATATCGCGCGGCTCCTGCGGCGGGTCGATCCGGCGCAGCATTTCGATCCTCTGCCCCGCTTCACTGTCCAGGAGAAGAAGCTTACCGGCTTCACCGTGCGCCATCTCTTCAACGATGGCCGCGCCGCGATGACCGGGCTGCTGTGGCTCGCGCAATTCATGAATCTGCTGGTCCTGCTGTTCATGCTCAACTGGACGCCGTCGCTGCTGCGCGAGGCTGGGCTGTCGCTGCAAGCGTCGATCTGGACGACCGTTGGCTTCAGCGTCGGCGGCGTGTTCGGCGCGATCATGGTCGGGCGCATGATGGATCTCGGCAATCCCTTCATCGTGCTGTCGATGACTTTGGTCGGAACCGCCTGCTGCATCACCCTGGTCGCGCATTCGATCGGCGACCCGACAATGCTGGCGATCGCGGTCGGCGTCACCGGCTTCGGCGTCGCCGGTTCGCAGAACAGCCTCAACACGATTTCCGGCATGCTTTACCCGACCGCGATCCGCTCGACCGGCGTCGGCTGGTCGATGGGGATCGGCCGCATCGGCTCGATCGTCGGCCCGACGCTCGGCGGCGTGCTCGTCGCGGCGCAATGGGATGTGGCGGCGATCATCAGTGTGCAGGCCATTCCCGCGCTGATCGCGGCGATCTGTGTGCTCGGCCTGCCGCGGCTGCGGCCGGCGGAAGAGCGCAGCAAGGCTTTGAGCTTGGCAGGAGCAGGACAATGAGCGAGATCGCGGAGCGCGCGGGGATTTCGAAGGAAGAGGATTGGGCCCATCGCCGCCAGCTTGCGGTGATGTGCCGGATGATCGGGATGCAGGGCTTCATCGGCATCTTCGGTCATATCTCGCTGCGCATCCCGAAGACCGATCTCGTGCTGATCACGCCGGGCGCCGGCGCCGAGAAGACGGTCGTGCGCGCCGATCAGATCTTTGTCTACGACACCGACGGCAAGCTGCTCTTCCATCCCGGCGGCGACCGGCCGCTGACCATCCCGGCGGAGTGGCGCATCCACACGCAGATTCACAAGGACCGGCCGGAAATCCTCAGCGTCGCGCATCTGCATTCGACCTGGTCGACCTTGCTCGGCGTGGTCAACCGGCCGATCCAGCCGGTCTTCAATCAGGGCTTCGTCTTCGGTGGCGGCGTGCCGACCTGGGACAATCCGCAGCTCGTTCTCGCGGACGAGCAGGCGAAGGACCTCTCGCGTACCCTCGGCGACAAGCTCGCTGTGCAGATGCGCGGCCACGGCTCGGTCGTGGTCGGCGAGACGCCCGAGACCTGCTTCATGAATTGCAACGCGATCGAGGAGACCGCGCGCTATCAGGTGATGGCCGAGCCTTTCGGCGGCGCCGTGCCCTTCGCGCCGGAGATCGTCGACCGCGCCATCAAGCTGCGCGGCACGCTCGACGTCGCCAAGGTCGTCTGGCGCTTCTGGGAGACCAAGGTCGATATGCAGGGCATCCCGCTTTAGGCTTGCGCGAGGCACATTGTGTTTACACCCGACGAAGTGCGGGCCATCCCGATCTTTGCCGCACTACAAGCGGCCGATCTCGAGCGTCTCGCGACATCGGCCGCCGACATGCAGCTTTCGGCCGGAGAGTGGGCCGTTCACGAGGGCGACGAGCGCGCCTTCTATGCCGTCGTTTCCGGCAAGGTCGAAGTGCTCAAACTGTTCGACGGGGTTGCGCGCACGCTCGGTTGGCGGCTGCCCGGCACCATCTTCGGCGAAGTGCCGCTGGCGCTCGGCTCGCCGTTTCCGGGAGGCTATCGAGCAGCGGAACCGTCGCGCGTGCTGCATTTGAATGCCCAGCAATATTACGCGACCGCCGCCGCGTCGGCGGATTTCGCCCAGAAGATGGGCGCGCTCGCGCGCGAGCGTATCGGCGGTCTGCAAGCGATCTCGCAAGAACCGCCCAAGCCGCGCGTTCGGATTCTCGGACATCGCTGGGATAGCGTCTGCGGCGATCTGCGCCGTTTCCTCGCGCGCAACCAGATCACCTTCGAATGGCTGACGCCCGATGCACCCGATCTCGACGCCAAATGGCCGGGCGCACGCCTGGCCGACAGCGACTGCCCCGTGCTGCGGCTCATGGATGGGACGGAGCTCAAGCAACCGAATGTGCGTGGTCTCGCCAGATTGCTGGGGCTTCAGACCGGCGCGACACTGCCAGAATATGACACGGTGGTGATCGGCGGCGGACCGGCGGGACTTGCCGCCGCGGTCTACGGTGCGTCGGAAGGCCTGCGCACCGTGGTCGTCGAACGCGAGGCGCCCGGCGGGCAAGCCGGAACATCGTCGCGCATCGAAAACTATCTCGGCTTTCCGAGCGGCGTTTCCGGCGATGAGCTTGCCAGCCGCGCGCTCCAGCAGGCCAAGCGGCTTGGGGCGGAAATTCTCGTGACCCGCTCGGTCACGCGCGTCGACGCGACGACGCGCCAAGTATTTCTCGACGGCGATGAGGTCGTGCGCGGCCGGACCCTCATTCTCGCGACAGGGGTCACGTGGCGCCACCTCGCGATCGAAGGCTTCGACAAATTCATCGGCAAAGGCGTCTATTATGGTGCGTCGCGCAGCGAGGTGAGCGCCACGCAAGGTCTCGATATTCATCTTATCGGCGCCGGGAATTCGGCCGGCCAAGCCGCCATCTACTTCGCCAATCACGCGCGCAAAGTGACCCTCGTCGTGCGCGGCGCTTCGTTGGAAGACAGCATGTCGCATTACCTGATCGAGCAACTGCGCCGCAAATCGAATATCGCGGTCGAACTGCAGGCGGAAGTGCATGGCGCCCATGGCGACACGCACCTGACGGCCATCGATATTCGCGATCGAGGCAGCAATACGGTACGCCGCCATGAAAGCGGCGGCCTTTTCATCTTCATCGGGGCCGATGCGGAAACCGGATGGCTGCCGGCCGACATCGCGCGCGATAAGCGTGGATACGTGCTGACCGGGGAGGACGTGGTGAAGGCCAAGCGATGGTCGTCCGACCGCGATCCCTATCTCCTCGAGACGAGCGTGCCGGGTATTTTTGCGTGCGGAGACGTGCGGCTGAGCCCGGTCAAGCGCGTCGCGTCCGCCGTCGGGGAAGGCAGCATGGCGATCGCCTTCGTCCATCGCTATCTCGCGAACGAGGGGCAAGTATAAGCGTCGATCGACTCAGAGACTGACCGTGGGCGTCCGATGCTTTTGGTGAGATTACTGACGGTATTCCGAACTGCGTTAGCGCTCGCGCTTTTTCTCGCGATCGATGTTCAATGCATCGCCGCTGTCGCGGCAGAGCCGCCGGGCGAGCCGGGCGTCAAAATCAGCTATCAACTTCCGGTCACCGGGCCTTTACCGAAAACTTATCGTGTTACGCTCGCGATCACCGCGCACGACGACTCGCATCAGATCGTCAGCACCTTTGTCGCCGGCGGCGTTCGTACCGTCACGGCCGAGAACCGGGGAAAGTTTACCGAAACCTGGAATGGGCTCGACGACAATTTCATGCCCGTTCCCGCCGGGCGTTATGCCGTCAAAGGCATCTTCATGCCGGCGCGACGGTGGAAAATCACAGGCGAGTATCACTCGCTCGTCGCGCAGTTGACGGTAGCGGCGGGCGATTCGTGGTTCCCCTCGCCGAGCCAGGACGGAAGGCCGCCATGGACGAGGGCTGCCGGCGGCGGAACGATGACCGCGGTGGCGGTCGGCAAGAACGGCCAGGCGGTCTTCCTCCATAATTACCTCGAGAATTTCGAGAATCCGTTCCTCGTCGATTTGACCAAGCCGGTCGGTCCCGACCAGATCCTGCGTGGCTATCCTTCCGGCGGCACGGCTGGCGGTGAAGCGGTCGCGACCGATGGTCAGATCATCTGGGCCGTCAGCCCGGAGGGTCGGGATGGCGATATGATTTATCGCGCCGACGGTCAGCCCTTTGGCAGCGATAATGGCCACTATCGCGCCGGTGTCTACGCCGCCGCGGGCCCCGTTCGAAGCCTTGCCGCCTGGCAAGATCCACGCACGCAAGCCTCTTATCTTTATGCGGCGGAGGGCGGCGCTGCTTCCGATTTACTGGTTTTCGATGGCAAGACGGGAACCGCGCTTGCCAAGCAGCCCATGCGCGGCATTCGGGCGGTCACGACCGCGGGCAATTTCCTGTTCGTGCTTCATCGCGATCCAGAGAATCATTGGCTGATCGAGCGTGCGCCGTTGCAAGCCGGCTTGCCGTCTGGCGCGTGGCAGCCTTGGTTGCGTCTTGGCAATGTCGCGGACGCGAGCGATATCAAGGTCGATGCGAAGGGCCGCACCTTCGTCAGCGACATGGCCGGGAATCAGGTCTACGCCTTCGACCAGGCCGGCAAATTGCGACGGCGCTTTGGGCGTGGCTCGCGTCAAAGACCAGGCCATTACGACAATCGTACTTTCATGTCGCCCGGCAGCATCGCGTTATGGACCGATGCAAAGGGCATACAAAAGCTCATCGTCGTCGAGCGCGGCGGCGCCGGCCGGATCAGCGAATGGAGCATGGAAGGACGTCTTCTGCGCCAATGGTTCCCCGGCATTACCACAGCGAATAGCGGCTACGCGGTCGATCAGGAGGATCCGAACGAGATCTACATGATCTCGCCTTCGGGACGCGGCGTCATCCGCTTCCATGTCGATTACGACAAGGGACAGTGGCGCCTCGACGCGGTATGGCCCGATATCGCCGACGCCCAGGGTTGTCCTGGCGGCTCGATGTTTCCGCAGCTCATCAACGCGCATGGCCATAAATATCTGACCTTCTCGGTCAGCCGCGGGAATGAAGATCCCTGCGGCGACACGATTTACCGGCTCGCGGGCGATCGCTGGCTGCCCTCGGCCGGTATCGTCCGGTTGCCCAGCGGTCCGGACGATAAAGGGCCTTCGCGCTTTGCGTGGTGGAGCGGCACGGACGGCTATCGAAAGGCTATATCGCGCGAAGCGTCGGATCGCGCCGTCGAACTGCCGATACCGATGAGCTATTGGGGCGGCAAATGGTTCGACGATCTCTCGCTCGTCATGCTTGCCGACGGCGGCCGATATGCCTGGCGCATCGTGCCCGCGCGCTTCGACGCGCAGGGCAATCCGGTCTTCCGGAACGACGATTGGAAAAAAATTCTGACCGACCCGTTCACGGAAGCCCTGGCGCAGGGCGGAAGCGATCCGCTCCGCGGCGGCAACGAGTTGCTACCCGGCCCTGACTGGAAAGACATCGTCGCCATGCCCGATGGCGGATTGATCGTCGCTGCGACGGCGGGGCCGGCTTGGCCCGAGGGGATCGACAGCAGCGGCAGCAGCGGCTCGCAGGTCAAAATCACTCGTTATCTCCCCAGCGACGATGGACATTTTCGTCTCGCCTGGCGGACCGGCCGCAAGGCTTTTGGCCTCGCGCAGCCCGGCGAAATGTACAGCGTTCTCCGGGCAAGCGCGCCGATCAACGGCTTGCTCGCGGTCGAGGACGGTAACGGGCTGGTCCATGTCTTCACGGATGATGGGCTCTATGTGGATACGCTGCTGGTGGACCAGTATCGTCGCGATCCAAAAAAGGGCGGTGTTTATGTCCTCGGGGGCGAGTTGTTCAATGGCTACGCCTTCCTCAACAAACGGAACGGCAACGTCTATCTGGCGATCGGGCGTGATGCTGGGACGCTCTATCGTGTGGATGGCTGGACCGGTACCGGGTCCATTGTCTCGACAATCGAGTTCTGCCGCCAGAGGTGACTCTCACCGCGAAGGACACAGCGCCCGCGCCGTCTTTTGCGCTGCGCGTTCGGCAAGGTGGCGCGCTTCAGCGGGTCGTGGCGATCGCGCCGGCGCCGGGCGGCGGTCCGGCGATCGATGGATCGTTGTTCGGCTGGGAATCCGCCACGCCGATATCGTTTGGTCTCGACCAGGATCGCGCGGTCGATATCCGGGCAATGTACGACCCGAACACGCTTTACTTCCGTGTACATCTGCGTTTGCCGCGCCCGATCCAGCCGGCCGCCGCCGACAATCTCGACAACATCTTTGCCGACGCGACAGCGGCCGACACCGTGAGTCTTTATTTTCAGGGCGATCCCTCGGTCTCGGGTGCATCAGTGGATGGACGCCGCGGCGATGTACGTTTCGTTTGTGCGCTCGTCGACGATCACGGCGCGCTCAAGCCGGTCGTCGTCGGCATGTATCCCTCCTGGCAAGACGCAGCCTCGGCGCATCCGGTGACTTATTCCTCGCCGGTCGGCCAGGTTCGCTTCGCGCATGTCGCGCCGATCACGGAAGCGAGGCTCGGCGATACGGTGGACAATGACGGCCGCGGGTTCACGATCTCGATCGCGCTGCCGCGACGCGCGATCCCGGGCATGCCGGAGCCCGGCTCTGCTGCCATCCAGCATACGACAATCGATTTCGAGGCGACGCTCGGCGGCAAAACGAAATTCTGGTGGTCGAACATCGATGGCGCGGCGAGCACGATCACGTCGGACGTGCCGTCCGAGGCGCGGCTCTACCCGGCGGCATGGGGCAATGCGCAATTCGCGCCCTTGGGCGATGCCTTGCCGTTGCGGACTTGGTCGGTATCTGGCCCTTGGGGCGGGCCGGGGCTGGCAAAGATTGTGCCGCCTGGACCCGGCGCCGATAGTAATCGCTGGAAGGCCGAAATCCTGGCGTTGTATCGCAGCGCACATTATCCGCCTGACGCGCCGGGTGCTCCGGTCGGAACCGCTTATCAGGGACCTCTCTCTATGGACGCCAGCGGAGCGGCGCACGCGCTCGCCTGGCGCGACGTTCAGACGAACGAAGGAGATGACGAACTTCATCTGAGCGATCCGGGGGCGCTCTATTACGCCGCGGCGTGGATCTGGTCGCCCGATGCACGCCAGGTGAAAGCCGAGTTCTTGCATCCGCCGCAGAACGAGATCGATGCTTGGCTCAACGGTGTAGCGCTGCCCAACCAACGCGACTCCCCGCCCCCGATCGACGTCGCATCGCCGGCGGCGCAAACCCTCGACCTTCATCCCGGCTGGAACGCATTGCGGTTGCGCGGTTTTGCGGTCGGCTATCAGCTCGGGCTCGGCGTCCGGCTCCGCGATTCATCCGACCGCCTGTGGCAACTCAAGACCTCGGCCGCGCCGCCGCCGTCCTAATCGCATGGCCGCATCGCGGCCATGCGGCAGATTCCTGCTCGTGCTATAAAGCGCCTATGCCGTTTCCCGCCGTGCGACCGAGGAATAATGGAATTCTCGATCATCCACTTCCCCCGCTCCTGGGACGCGGCGCAGGACGAGCACGTCATCGACGCCATCGTCGAGCAATCGCTCGCCGCAGACGCGCTGGGCTTCAAGGGCGTCTTCTTTCCCGAGCATCATTTCCACGGCTATTCGCCGACGCGGTAGCGCGCCGTTCCAGATCGCCTCTTATGTCGCGCCGCAATTGAAGCAGGCCTGGCTCGGCATGGCGGTCGTGGTCGTGCCGCTGCATCACCCGGTGCATCTCGTCGAGCAGATGAACCTGCTCGATCATCTCGCCAAGGGCAAAGTGCTTTATGGCATCGGCAGCGGCATCCATGCCGAGGAAGGCGTCGGCTTCGGTCTCGATTACGATTACCAGATCAAATCGATGACGACGGAGAATCTCGAGATCGCCGAGAAGCTCTGGGACCACACGCTCGAGGACCCGCCCTATCATTTCGAGACGCCGAATTATTCGGGCTGGCTGTTCGAGCGCATCGTGCCGGCGCCTTACCGCAAGAAGAGACCCAATATCATGGGCGTCGCCTCGCGCGATTCGAGCATCACCCGCGCCGCGCGCAACGGCTGGCCGGTCTTCGTTTCGGGCTTCATGGGACGCGAGCGCTTCATCGCTATCCTTGCGCAAATACCGCCACGAGCTGGTCGCGCGCCGGTCATGCGCCGGCGGTGCTGAAGCATTGCATGGAATGGACGACCGAGACCTTCCAGGGCATCTTCGTCGCCGAGACCGACGAGCAGGCCTTCAAGGACATGTATGCGACGATGGAAGGGCATGAGCGCTTCCGTCTGCGCCAATTGCCCTTCATGCAAGAGGCCGAGCGCGTCGGCGGCGTCAGCCAAGCCAATCTGCGCATCCGTCCGCCCGCGACCGATCCCGAGCTATTACACGCGCTGGTGCCTTTGGGGCAGCCCGGACACGATCGCCAAGAAGATGCAGACGCTCGCCGATGTCGGCCTCGGCAATGTGCTGCTGTCGTTCAACAACGGCCTCTACGACGACGAGCGGCGCAAGCTCACCGAGAAATCGATGCAGCTTTTCGTCAAAGAGGTGATGCCGCGCTTCACCGTCGCAGAAGACGCCGAGCGATCCGCTGGCGATCGACCTCGGCGGCACGCCGCCGAGCGAGAAAGCCGCCGCCGCTCCCGCCGAGCGCGTCGGCTACGATTAATTCGTCATTGCGAGAAGGCCCGAAGGGCCGACGGAGCAATCCGGAGCATCGCACGAAGCCCTGGATTGCTTCGCTTCGCTCGCGATGACGATGATTTTAGCGAAGCGTCGTAATGAGCGAGGGCGATTGGCTCGGGTTGTCGCGATGACGATGAGGACTAACCCAACTCGAAGCTCGTTACGCCGAACAGCCGCGACAGCGGCAGATCGGGCGCCGGCGCCGGTATACATGCGCGCGGTTTCGAAGATCGGCTTCATGCCATGCCGCTCGGCAAGGCGGATCGCCGCTGTATTCGGCGCCGGCACATCGAGATAGATCGTGTCACCGCGTGCCGTCGCCGCCAGCGCTATCAACAATTCCTCCGCGATGCGTTCGGTCTCGGCATAGAGCGGCCCGATCTTGAGGCCCTCGAGGCACGCGCGGATGACACCGAAGCCCGGTGAGGCGACCGTCATCGGTCGCGACAAGCGCGCTTGCCGTCGGCAGGCTTTATCCAGCGGCTGAGAAACGCCGAGCGCGGCGCCGGAAAGAATTCGCGGTCGTAGGCCAGCAATTGCTCGAACGGCACTGTGTCAGCCGCAACCAATCGCGCGCTTGGTTTGCCCGGTACGCGCACCGCCATAGCGGATATTGCGATAGGCGAGCTGGAAGCCCGATTTCTTATAATTGTCCTGTTGCGCGACGACACCGTCGAGCCCGATCAGTGGCGTGCCGTGACGTGCCAAGGCCTCGCTGCCACAGCTTCAGTCCCAGACCTTTGCCGCGATGCGCCGGCCGCACGATGTAAAGGCCGAGAAACGAAAACTGTGCGTCGTAAGCAACCAAAGAGATCGACGCGACAGGCTCGCCCGCCAGCACAGCCGACGAAGAAGCCCGCCGGATCCGCCGCATAAAACGCATCGGCATCCCCGAGACCCGGATTCCAGCCTTCAATCGCCGCCCATTCGAGCGCGCGATCGAGCTCGGCGCGCGACATGGCGCGAATGAGATAATCGTCGGTCACGGCGGTCAGCCGCCGATCCGCGCTTTCGCGAAATTGACGCGGCCCTCGGCGGTGAAGCCTTCGCCGCCACCCGATTCCGCGAGGCCCGCCGGCAAGCACGCCATCGGCGATCGTGGCATATTGCGCATCGAGCGCGACGCCCTTGCCGTCCTCGGTCGCGTTCTGGATCGTCGCGCCGCGGCAATCGAGCGCGCCGCCGATCCGCGCATGGGCGAGCGAGACTTTGCCTTCGGCGACAAGTTTCTTGCCGATGGTGACGCCGCCTTCGATCTGCGCGCCATCGGCCGCCACCGCCGCGCCGCGGCCATCGGCGGTGCGATTGCCGATCTTGCCTTCGATGATCGAGAGCCCGGCGCCGATCCGCGCATTGCGTCAGGCTGATCGCGCCGCCGAAAGCGAAATCGGCGATATGCACGCTGCCGCCGATCTCGGCCTGATCGAAGAGCAGCAGCACCGTCTGATTCATCAGCCGGTTGCCCCAATCCCAGCTTTCGCCGACGCGCGCGAGCTTGGCGCCGAAGCCGACGGTGAGGCGGTCGCCGATATGCGCGCCGAGGAGCCAGACGCGGCCTTGCGCGCGGAAATCGAAATTGAGCGCGAGCATGCCGTCGATCGCGGCGCAATGCGCATGGATCGCATCGCCGGGATGGAAGCTGTCGCCCTCGCCGGCGATGATGGTCGCACCGCGCGCCCAGACCGAGCCCTTCACATGCGCGTTGTCGAGGCAAAGCCCGCCATTGGCGACGACCTTGCCGTTGAGGAAGAGGCTGCCCGCGATATGCGCGTCCGACAGGCGCAGCGCATAGTTATGATCCCACGGCGGCACGTCTTCCTTGGCGCGCGCCGGCGGCGCGTTGAGCTGTGCATCGCAGCCATCGACCGAGCCGCGGATATGCGCCGAGCCGAGATCGATCCAGGATTGCTGTGCGAGCGGCGTCGCGCCGGCGAAATCGACCTGGCCCTCGATGGTCGCGGCGCGCGCCCGCAGCCCCGCATGGCGGCTGCCGATGATCGACAAGCGCCCGAGCCGCGCGCCATCGAGCATCAGCGGCGCGGGAATATCGCAGTGATCGAGCGCGAGCGCCGGCAGCGCCGCGTCGCCGAGATCGAGCGCGCCGTCGATACGCGCATGTTTGACGCGGATACCGCGCGGCGGGGCAGCGTTCGCCAGCGCGTCGAGAACGGCCGCGCGCAGCAACGGCTTTTCGGCGGCACCGCTGAAATCCGCGATCTCGCCGGCGAGGATACGATCGCGCGCCGTGCGCTCGATATCGGTCAGGCCGAGTTTATCGAGCGGTTGCGCCATAGCCGAGCGGCCTAACGCGCGGGCGCCTTGGCGCCCGCGGCGGCTTGCGGTGTGCGCAGGGTGATCCCCTGCTGACGCATGCCCTCGACGATCTGCTTGGCATTCGCATTGCCCTTATCCGCGAGCGCCGCGACATCGCCCGCCAGGCCTTCCGTTTCCTGGCGTGTCTGAACCGCCTGCTCGAGCGGCGCCTGCTGGCCCGCCTGGGCACTCTCGAGATTTCGCATGCTCGCGGAACAGCTCATACGTCTGGAAAGCGACCGTTAGGAAGAAAGCGATCGCCAGCGTGGTCAGTGCGCGCTGCATCATCATGGCTTACTTCCCCTGCGGCGCAGCGGGCGCGGCCGGCGCCTGCTGCGCAGGCGGCGCGGCGAGCGTGATGCCGTGACGCGTCAGCACATCGGTCAACTCGCTATCCTTCTTCGCCGTAGCGACATTGGCGATGTATTGTGCCAGCACTTGGCGGATGCGTTGAAATTGCAGCCCCTGATTGATGACTTGCTGACGCTGACTGACATCGACCTGGATCGATTGATTGCGCAGCACCAGACCGGCATTGACGATGACCAGGATCAGGCTGAGCGCCGCAGCCGTCATCGTCACTATTTCCCAAATCGATCCCCTGACCTCGAACTGCATATCTCTGTCGACCCATCCTGGTTGAGCGGCGGCACTTTAGGCCAAGCGCCGCAGCCGCGCAAAGCAGCGTTATGGTTTATGACAGTCGCAGCAGCTTGCGGGCGTTGTCGGCACGGATGCGAGCGAGATCGGCCGCGCCGGTCTCGATCGCGCCGACCGCCTCGATCGTGCCGCTGATCAGCCAGTTCCCGCGCTCGGCGTCGAAGGGCGCGTCGGTGGCGAAAAGGCAATGATCGCTGCCGAAGAAATCATGGCCGCAGCGCGTCGCCGCGATGTTGCCGTTGAGCGCCGTATCGGCATAGAGCATGCGGTAATACTCGACCGGCTTGCGCTTCAGTCCGGCCTGCTCCGCCGCCGGATTGCGATCGGTCTCGCCGAAGAAAATCTGGCTGAAGCCGAGGCCGATCTTGCCGGCGTAATACGGGATCATGCCGCCCATGTGATGGGTGACGATCTTCAGTCCCGGCAGCTCGTCATAGATGCCGGAATAGATCAGCCGCGTCACCGCCGCCGTCGTCTCATACGGCCAGCCGAAGGTGAACCAGATCTCGGCCTCGGACGCGCTCTCGCTCGCATAGTCCGGGAAATTCGGACCGCGGATCGGATGGATCCAGATCGGCAGATCGTGCTCGCGCATCTTCTGGAAGATCGGCCGGAATTCCGGCGCCGACAGCGGCTTGTCGTTGACGTTGGTGAAAACCTGGATGCCGCGCGCGCCGAGCGTGCCGATCGCGCGGTCGATCTCGGTGAGACAGGCGGCGACGTTGTTCATCGGCATCGAGGCGATGAAAGCCGGAAAGCGCGCCGGCTCGCGGCGGCAGAGCTCGGCGAGCCCGTCATTGGCGATGCGCGCGAGCTCCGGCGTCTGCTCCGGCGTGCCGAGCAATCTCGAGCGGCGGATTGGCGAGCGACAAGACTTGGCTGTAATCGCGGAAAGCGATCGAGCAGCTTCAACCGCGCGTCGATATCCCACAAGCGTCTCGAGGCGCGGAAAGGCTTTCAGCACGACATGGCCCGGAATGAGATCGGCCAGCCGATCGAAAAACGGCTTCGGCATGAAATGATTGTAGATGTCGATGATCATGGCCTGGTCCTCCGCGCTTTGCCCATGCACCCAGCTTGGCGAGTGATCGCCCACAAAATCAACCGCATCGTCGCGCTCGACAGAGCGCAGCCGGTCGCATAGTTTCGCACAAAGCCGAAAGCAAGAGGCAGGGAGGAGACAACGATGGCCAGGCGTGCAATGAACAAGCTTTTTCTAGCAGGCGCTGTACTGTTGGCGGCGGGATGGAACGGCCCTGCGCGCGCCGATGCGGTTCTCACCATGAATGTGGTGATGCCGCGCGCCTCGTCCTTTTTCATCGGCGTCTACAAGCCCTGGGCCGACGCGGTCGAGCGCGAATCGAAAGGCCGTATCAAGATCACGATACCGGCCGCCTCGATGGCGCCGCTGCCGCGGCAATGGGAGATGGTGACCAGCGGCGTCGCCGATGTCGCGCTGACGCCGAACGACTATATCCGCGAGCGGGTGAAGCTGCCCTTCCTCGCCGAATTGCCGTTCCTCGCGCCGAACGGCGTCGCCGCCTCGGTCGCGATCTGGCGCACGCAGGAGAAATATTTCGCCAAGGCGAACGAATATAAGGACGTGAAGCTGCTGGGGATTTGGGTGAATGGCGGCAACACGCTGCAAACGATGAAGCGGCCGATCACCAAGATGGACGATTTCAAAGGCCTCAAGGTCTGGGTCGCCACGCCGAATATGGTGCAAGCGCTCGGCGATTTCGGCGCGACGCCGGTGACCGGCGCAGCCGCGAACAGCATGTTCGATTACATGTCGGGCGGTATCGTCGACGGCGCGGTGACCGGCAAAGGCTCGCTGATCTCCTTCCAGCTCGCGCGCTATACCAAATTCATCACCTATTTCCCGGGCCAGCTCGGCTACAACGCCGAGACCTTCTTCATGAACAAGCGCAAATACGACAGCCTTTCGCCCGAAGACAAGGCGGTGATCGACAAGGTGTCGTATGAGAACCTATCGCGCATGGCAGGCCAAGGCTTCGTCGATCAGGACAATCTCACCGATCCGCTGATCAAGGAGAACGGCATCCAGACGATCGTCGCGAGCCCGGAATTCATGGCGCAGCTCAAAGCGCGTGTCGATTTCTTCAAAGACAATTGGTTCAAGGACGCCAAATCGCGCGGCATCGACGCGCAGGCGGCTTACGATTATTTCGCCAAGACTTCGCAAGACGTCGCCGCCGAAATGGCGAAATGAGCCATATCGAGCCCGAGCCAGCCGACCCCGAACCGGTCGATCCCGAGGCGGTTGAACACGCGCTGGCGCGGATCGCGGCGCCGCCCCGCGGTCCCTGGGGATCGGGGTGGGCATTGCGGCTCTTGGGACCGATCGCCGCGGTCTGCCTCTTCGGCATGATGGCGTTGACCTTCACCGACGTGATCGCGCGCTATTTCTTCAACCGCCCGATCGCCGGCGGCGAAGAGATCCAGTCCTTCCTCCTCGGCTTCATCATCTTTCGCAGGGATTCCGCTCGTCACCTATCACCAGCGGCACATCGCGGTCCGCGCTTTCGCCGCGCTGCTCAAAGGCCGCGCGCTTTTCGTGCAGCGCGCCTTCGTGCTGGCGCTGACCGGCTTCGGCTTCGCCTTCATCGCCTATCTGCTCTTTCTCCAGGGCGCGCAATTGCAGGAAGAAGGCACGCTCAGCACGTTTCTTCAAATTCCCGAAGCACCTTTCGCTTACTTCTATGCCGCTCTGATAACCGCGGCGGCCATCGTCGCGTTTGCGCTGCTGGTCGCGTTCTTGCGCGGAGAGAAGCTCGCCGAGGCGTATGAGCGGACCGATATCGACATCGTGAGCCCCGACTGATGCTGACCGCGCTCGCCGGCTTCACCGTGATGCTCGTCGGTTTCTTCCTCGGCGTGCCGCTCGGCATCGTGCTGTTCACCGTCGGCTTCTTCGGCTTCGCCTTGATCCATCCCGCCGGGCTGCCCGCCGCCGCCGGCGATGGCGGGACAGCAAATCCTCGGCCTGACGCTCGATTTCCAATTCTCGGTCCTGCCGCTGTTCATCCTGACCGGCAGCTTCGTCAATCACGCCAATCTCTCCGACGATCTCTACGAGGCAGCGCATCGCTGGCTCGGTCATCGCCGCGGCGGCTTGGCGCTCGCGACCATCGCCGCCTGCGCCGGCTTCGCCTCGGTCTGTCATTCCTCGATCGCCACCGCCGCGACGATGGCGCGCGTCGCCGTGCCGTCGATGCGACGCTATCGCTATGCCGATTGGTTCAGCACCGGCACGGTCGCCGCCGGCGGCGCGCTCGGCATGCTGGTGCCGCCGAGCGGCGCGCTCATCGTTTACGGGCTGCTGACCGCAGACCGACATCGCGAAACTGTTCCTCGCCGCGCTCGGCCCGGTGCTCGCCTCGATCCTCGTTTATTTCTTCGTCATCTGGGTCGTGACCTTGGTGCGGCCGCACGCGGGACCGCGTGCCGACCGCGTGAGCTGGGCCGAGCGCTGGCGCGGCCTTTACAAGGTCTGGGGCGTGATGGCGCTGTTCCTCCTGGTGATGGGCGGCATCACCTTCGGTGTCTTCACCGCGACCGAGGCCGGCGGCATCGGCGCCGCGGGCTCGCTCGGCCTCGCCCTGCTGCGGCGGAAGATGAGCTGGGCCATCTTTTACGAATCGCTGGTCGACGCCGCGACGACGACGGCGATGGTGTTCAGCGTGATCTTCGGCGCGCTGGTGCTCAACCAGTTCGTCAACATCTCCGGCATGTCGGAAAGCGTGCTCGACTTCATCCACACGCTCGACGCCTCGCCGCTCGAGATCGTCATCATCATCATGGCCTTCTACGTGCTGCTCGGCATGTTCATCGAGGGCTTCGCGCTGATCTTCCTGACCGTGCCGATCTTCGTGCCGATCGTCGGCGCACTCGGCTACGATCTGATCTGGTGGGGCATCGTGCTCGTGATCGTCGTCGAGATGAGCGTGCTGCACCCGCCGCTCGGGATGAACATCTTCGTGCTGAAGTCGCTGCTGCCCGAAGTTCCGCTGAAACAGATCTATTGGGGCGTCATCCCCTTCTGGATGGGGGATTTCCTTCGCCTCGGCCTGATCATCGCTTTCCCGGCGATCGCGCTCGCGATACCGAATTATTTCTTGCGATAGAACTCAATCCGTCATTGCGAGCGAAGCGAAGCAATCCAGAGCCTCACGTGGGGCTTCTGGATTGCTTCGTCGCCATGCTCCTCGCAATGACGATAGGGCCGGCTATTTGCTCTTCGCGACAATCGTCGCTTTGAGGCTGCCGATCTGCGGCGACTTGATCTCGACCTTGTCGCCGATCTTCAGGAACCTGTCCGGCGGCTGCGTGCCGTCGGGATTGGTCGGGCTGACATCCGCCGCCGTGCCTTCGCCGGTGCCGCTGCAGATGAGATCGCCCGGCTTCAAGGTCAGATCGCGCGACAGATATTCGAGATACTGGCCGAAGGAGAAGGTCATGTCCTTCGTGTTGTGGGCCTGGCGCCGCTCGCCGTTGACCAAGGTCTCGATATCGATGTTGGTGCAATCGACCTCGTCGACGACGATGCACGGACCAAGCGAAGCCGATGTATCGAAATTCTTGCCCGGGGCAAAATTCATCGGGCCCAGCGGCTCGCGCGTGCGGACGCTCCAATCGCAGAACAGCGTCACGCCCCAGACGAAATCCTTGAGCTGGTTCGGCTTCAAATCCTTGCCGCCCTTGCCGAGGATGATCGCCGCCTCGCCTTCGTAATCGAGCCGGTCGCAGCGCGCCGGATAGGTCATATCCTCATCGGGACCGATCGGATCGGTGACCTTCCAGAAGCCCCAGATGAAAGGCGGGCGGATTTCGCGGCCGGAGCGCACCGTCATGCGCTCGCGATGCGAAGTGAAGTTCGAGCCGGCGCAGGCCATGCGCGTGCCGTTCGGCCGCGGCGCATGGATCTTCACCGCATTCGCGGCAAAGACCAGCTTGTCGCCGTTCACGGCTTTCTGGTCCTTGGCATTGGCAAGGTGCTCGAGCGCCTTCTGCGCGTCGTCGAGCGCGCGGCGGCCGCCTTCGATCAGTTTCGCGAGATCGGACGGCACCAGCGCCGCCGCGAGTTCGTCCGCGCGGGTCTCGCCCTTCGCCTCATGCAAATATTTTGCATAGGCGGCGGACAGATCGATGACCGAATTGTCCTTGAGCACGCCGATGCGCTTATCGAGGCCGTAAACGACGATCTTCATAGAATCCTCCCTTGCCGGCTTTGCGCCGGTCCCGCGTGAAGTCTAGTTCATTTCTTGGGCAATACCAGATCGGGAGGCAGTGCCGGCGGCGCGAGGATCGGCAGGAATTCCGGAATCGCGCCGATCACCACCGGCTGCACTTTGCCGTCGACCTCGCGGATCTGCGTGATGTAGCGCGGCTCGACCGGATTGTGATGCTCGTCGAAGCGGAAGGGGCCGCCCGGCGTCGTGATCTGCGCATTGCGGATCGCGGTCAGCAGCGCCTCGGTGTCTTTGACATTGCCGCCGGTTTTCGTCAGCGCCTGATCGAGCACCGCCGCGGCAACATAGCCGCCCATGCCCGGCCAGGATGGACGCTGCCCGGGCGGGAACATCGCTTCCCATTCCTTGACGAAGGCTTTGTTCTCGGGCGTGTCGATGGTCGAGAAATAGGTCGCGGCGCCGATGAAGCCGATCGCCGCTTTGCCTTCCGCCGGCAACAGCGTCTCATCGACCGCCGAGGTGTAACCGTAGAGCGGTATCTTCACATCGTAGCCGGCGATCTGCTGCATGAAGCGGATCGCATCGGAGCCGCTCAGGAAACAGATGATGACATCGGCATCGGGCGAAAGCTGCGAGATGAAGGGCGCATAGTCGGCATTGCCGAGCCGCGGCATCAGCTTCTGCACCACCGTACCGCTCGCCGCGGTGAAGCCCTGCTCGAAATATTTCACCGCGTTCTGCCCGGCGATGTAGTTCGAGGCGAGCAGCACCGCTTTCTTGTAGCCGGCCTTGCCCGGCAGATAGCCGATGAGATAGGCGTCCTCATTGCCGGCGAACGAGGTGCGGAACATGTAATGATCGTCGATCACCTCATCGGTGGTCGATTGAATCAGCGTCGGCATCTTCTGCTCGACGATATAGGGCCGCAGCGCCGCGCCCGTCGCCGAGTTGATCGGCCCGAACAGCACATCGATCTTGTCGGATTCGACGAGCTTCTTTGCCTTGGCGATGGTCGTCGCCGGATCGCCGGCGCCGTCCTCGACGACGATCTGCACGTCCTGGCCGCCGAGCTTGCCGCCATGCTGCTTCAAGAAGATATCGATGCCGTCCTTGTAGAGCGCGCCGAACGCGCCTTGCGTCCCCGAGAAATCGGTCAGCAGCCCGATCTTGACCGCAGCGCTCGCCGGCTGCATGGCCGCCAGTGCGATCGCGGCGACGCCGAGCGCGCCGAGACTAATCCTGCCCATATTCCTCCCCCATTTTTTAAAGCCACGCTTTCGCGGCACGCCTATCCGCGCTGCCGCATCGCGTCAATAGACAATCACACTGCGGATCGATTCACCCGCATGCATGAGGTCGAAGCCCTTGTTGATATCGCCGAGCGCGAGCCGATGCGTGATCAGATCGTCGATGTTGATCTTCTTCGTCCATGTACCAATCGACGATCTTCGGCACGTCGCTGCGGCCGCGCGCGCCGCCGAACGCCGTGCCTTTCCAGACGCGGCCGGTGACGAGCTGGAACGGCCGCGTCTTGATCTCCTGCCCCGCGCCGGCGACGCCGATGATCACCGACACGCCCCAGCCGCGATGGCAGCATTCGAGCGCCTGGCGCATCGACATCGACATTGCCGATGCATTCGAAGCTGTAATCGGCGCCGCCATCGGTCAGGGCGACGAGATACGCGACGAGGTCGCCGCCGACCTCTTTCGGGTTGACAAAATGCGTCATGCCGAATTTCTCGGCGAGCGCCTTGCGCTTCGGATTGATGTCGACGCCGATGATCTTGTTCGGCGCCGACCATGCGCGCGCCCTGCACGACGTTGAGGCCGATGCCGCCGAGACCGAAGACGACGACATTCGCGCCCGGCTCGACTTTCGCGGTGTTGATCACCGCGCCGATGCCGGTGGTGACGCCGCAGCCGATGTAGCAGACCTTGTCGAACGGCGCGTCCTCGCGGATCTTCGCGACCGCGATCTCGGGCAGCACGGTGAAATTCGAGAAGGTCGAGCAGCCCATATAGTGATGGATCGGCTTGCCGCCCAAGGAGAAGCGGCTGGTGCCGTCGGGCATCAAGCCCTTGCCCTGCGTCGCGCGGATCGCGGTGCAGAGATTGGTCTTGTGCGAGAGGCAGGATTTGCACTGCCGGCATTCCGGCATGTAGAGCGGAATGACGTGATCGCCTTTCTTGAGCGTCGTCACGCCCGGCCCGACATCGACGACGATGCCCGCGCCTTCATGGCCGAGGATCGCGGGAAAGAGCCCTTCCGGATCGGCGCCCGAGCGGGTGAATTCGTCGGTGTGGCAGATGCCGGTCGCCTTGATCTCGATCAGCACCTCGCCGGCGCGCGGCCCATCGAGATCGACCGTCTCGACGACGAGCGGCTTGCCGGCTTCGTAGGCGATCGCGGCTTTGGTCTTCATGGAGCGCTCCCTCTCGTTGGCGGTCTCACGTAATCCCACGCAGCGTCCGTGGGCAAATCACGGCTTGGATGAGCCCGATATCGTAGCGTCGATTGCGGTTGCCGTCGCCGGGCGCCGCGCGCAACAATGCGTGACGGGAGGATCAGGCGATGATAGCCAGGCTACGGCTCGGGATCGCGGCGTTGCTGTGCGCGCTCGCTTGCACAATGCCAAACGCCTTCGCCAACAAGGCCGACGATACGCTGCGCATCGCCGTCACCGATTGGTTCGGGCACGCTCGACCCCTATCAATTCCCGCTCGACGAAGCCGCCGTCTTCTACCAGACGGTCTATGAGACGCTGGTGCAGCTTCGACGAGCGCAAGCAAGAATATGTGCCGCGGCTGGCCAAATCCTGGAAGCGGATCGACGACAAGACGCTCGAATTCGAGCTGCGCGACGATGTCAAATTCCACAACGGCGACAAGTTCGACGCCGACGACGTGGTCGTCGATCGTCAATTACGCGATCGATCCGAAATATCCGATGCGTCACAAGGACGTCTATGACTGGGTCGCGAAAGCGGAGAAGGTCGGGCCCTACACCGTTCGCATCGTCGCCAAAGCGCCGAACCCGGTCGATCTCCAGACCATCGCTTATCAATTCTACATCTTCGATTCGAAGGTGCTGGACAAGATGGACAACAAGGCCGATTACGGCCGCACCGCCATCGTCGGCACCGGCCCGTTCAAGGTCGTCTCGCTGGCGCAGGACAAGATGGTGCTCGACCGCTTCGACGGCTGGTGGGGCGACATCAAGGGCCCGCTCGGCGCGCATGTGAAGCACATCGTCGCCATGCCGATCCCAGACCGCCAGACGCAGATCGCGCAATTCATCACCGGCAATATCGATGTGATCCGCAACGCCAGCGCCGACACGGTGCGCGAGCTCTCGAAGATGCCGGATGTGCGCGTGACGCCGCTGCATGACGGGCAGCTCCTCTACATCACGCTCGACGCGATCGGCCGCTCCGACAACAAGGCGATGACCGATCAGCGCGTGCGCAAGGCCTTCATGATGGCAGTCGACCGCGACGAACTGAAACGCACCGTCATTCCCGGCGGCGACATCGCCGATGTACTGACCGGCCTCTGCGTCGAAGGGCGTGATCGGCTGCGTCTCCTCGACCAAGCCGCCCGATTACGATCCCGAAGGCGCGAAGAAGCTGCTCGCCGAAGCCGGCTATGCCAACGGCTTCGATCTCGAGCTCAACGCTTATGAGCCGGTCAAGGAGATCGCCGAGGCGGTTGCCGGGCAATTGCGCAAGGTCGGCATTCGCGCCTCGATGCGACCGCTGCCGAGCGCGCTTTATGTGCGGCTGCGCGGCGAAGGCAAATTCACCGCCTTCGTGGGCTATCGTCCGACCAATGCGCGGCCGGACATGGACGATCTCATGGATTTCTTCTTCAACGGCAATCGCGACTATTGGAACGACCCGGCGCTCAAACAGGCGCAAAAAGCCGGTGCCGCGGAATTCGATCTGAAGAAGCGCGACGAAATCTACAAAGGCGCGATCGATCGCATCAACCAGATGAACTACATCCTGCCGCTGACCGATCTCCCGATGGTGTTCCTTGCATACGAAAGACGTGAAGATCACCCCCGACCCGTTAAGCCCGCATCGACAACCACATCCGCGACTTTTACTGGAGCAACTGATGCCGACCCTCTACAGCACCGACCGAATTCTCGTCACCCATGCCGGCGCGCTGCCGCGCCCTGCCGATCTGCGGCCGATGGTCCTCGCCAAGTCGCGCGGCGAAGCCGTCGACCAGGCGGCGCTCGACGCCAAGCTCAGGACGGCGGTCGCCGAGACCGTGAAGCAGCAGGTCGAAGAGCGGCATCGACAGCGTCAACGACGGCGAGCTGTCGAAATCCAACTTCACCGATTATGTGCGCAGCCGCATCGCCGGCTTCGAGATGCGGCTCGACCGACCAGCGGCGGCGGCTCGAGATCACCGCGCGCGACCGCACGAAATTCGGCGATTATTTCGAGCAGACCGCCAATCCGCGCGCCCGGCTGCAAACCGCCGGCACGCAGTTGCAGCGGTCTGCAACGAAAAGCTGCGCTATATCGGCCAAGCCGATCTGAAACGCGATCTCGACAATTTCAAGGCCGCGATCGCCGGCGCGAAAGTCGCCGAAGCCTACCTGCCGGCCAACACGCCGGGCACGATCGAGCATTGGATGGCGCAACGAGTACTACAAGAACGAGGAGGAATTCGTCTTCGCCATCGCCGACGCGATGCACGAGGAATACAAGGCGATCGTCGATGCCGGCTTCCAGCTGCAGATCGACGATCCCGACCTGCCGGACGGCTGGAACTGCCTGCCGGGCATGTCGGTGCAGGACTATCGCAAATACGCGATGCTGCGCGTCGACGCGCTGAACCACGCGCTCAAAGGCATTCCGAAAGAGAAAGTGCGGCTGCATGTGTGCTGGGGCAGCTTCCACGGGCCCGCATCACGACGACATTCCGTTGAAGGACATCGTCGACATCATCTTCAGGGTCAATGCCGGCAGCTTTTCGATCGAAGCCTCCAACCCGTGCCACGAGCATGAATGGCACGTGTTCGAGGAAGTGAAGCTGCCGAAGGACGCGACCCTGGTGCCCGGCGTGATCGGCCATTACACCGATTTCATCGAGCATCCCGATCTCGTCGCCGCAGCGTCTCGTGCGCTATGCGAAGCTGGTCGGCCGCGAGAACGTGCTCGCCGGCACCGATTGCGGCATCGGCACGCGCGTCGGCCATCCGTCGATCTGCTGGGCGAAGTTCGAAGCGATGGCGGAAGGCGCGCGCCGCGCCACGAAGCAGTTGTGGGGTAAAGCGTAACGCTGTCGTAGCAGGCCCGCTTTTTCGCGGGCCTGCTACAATCGCTGTATGGACTGTTGGATTTGTAGTGACCCCGCCAATACCGGCGAGCACAAAACCAAGCATTCTGATTTGCGGGCCATTCTAGGCAGGCCCTCGCAAAAGAAGCCTTTATATTATCACGACAAAAACAATCGCAACCGAGCGATCGGGAGCTTCAAAGGGGATTTCCTCAAATCTCCCGCGCGCCTTTGCGCTCGCTGCAACAACGAGAGGACGCAGCCTCACGACCTCGCGTGGGAACAATTGTCTAATTGGCTGCGAAACCGGAAACCTTCCCTGAAGGCAGGGGAATTTGTCCGGGCCGACCGCGTTTATGCACAGCGTGCGACGCAAGAAATGCGGAACGTGCATCTTTATTTTTACGAAGCTCATCGGCTGTCACCTGGTTACGGCGAATGCGAACTTCGATCGGGTAGCTCTCGCTACATCAATTCTCAACAACAAGCCAAATAGGTACGTTCACCTGAAATTTGGCATCTCGCAGAGCGGTCAACTGGTAGGTAACTCGGATTTGGTCATGGCGACCCTCAAGCCCGACGATACGGTTGCGTTTGGACTCTACGCATATGCTTTGGGGGATTTCGTAATCCACGTGATGTACGCGATCCCTGGCGAACAACGCGACGGGCTAATTAATGCTTGGCACCCCCGGCTCGGGATTAATCGACTGACACTCGCGGGCTTTCCGTAAATGCCACTCGCATCAACATCGCACGGCGCGCTTTATTACGAGGTGATCGATCGGGTCGCGCCCTGGGAACAGCGGCGCGACCCGATCCTCTTCCATCATGGCATCGGCGCCTCGGCCGGGATCTGGACCGAGTGGATCGCGGCGCTCGCCGACCGCCACCCGATCGTTATTTTCGACATGCGCGGCTATGGCCGCTCGATGATCCCGCCGCCGGATTTCCGCTGGTCGCTGGACCTCTTCATCGCCGATGTGTTCGCCGTCGCCGATGCGGCGGGAATCGAGCGTTTCCATCTCGTCGGCGAATCGATCGGCGGCACGATCGGGCTTGCGGCGACGCTGGCGCGGCCCGAGCGCATCGCGACGCTGACCGTCAGCAATGGCGGGCATCTCGGCGCCTCGATCCAGCGCGTCGATGAATGGCGGCGCCAGCTCGATGAGGGCGGCGTCAAAGGCTGGTCCGACATCTTCATGCGCGACCGCTTCCATGACGACGCGCTTTCGCCCGAGCGCTGGACCTGGTTCGCGGCGCAGCAGGAAGCCTGGACACCGAATGCGATCCTCAGCGCCCTGGCAGTGCTGGTCGGCACCGACCTTGCGCCCCGTCTGCCGGAAATTCGTTGCCCGGTGCTCCTGCTTCACCCGGATGGCAGCCCGTTCATCCCGGTCGCGGTCGCGGCGGAGATGCACCGGCTTCTGCCCAATGCCGAGCTCAACGTCTTCGGCCATGCGCGGCATGGGCTGCCCTTTTCCCACGCGGCGGGCTGCGCGGGGCTTCTGCGCTCTTTCCTCGACCGGCCGCATCGGGGATAATCCCGCCGCAACGGAGGGAACGCGATGAAGCCAAGCAAATACAGCGATTTCGCGCATACGGGGCCGGGCACGCTCGCCGGCCGCTTCATCCGCCATTTCTGGCAGCCGGTCTATGTCGGCAGCGATTTGAAGCCGGGCCAGCCGGTGCGCATCCAGATCCTGGGCGAGTATTTCACGCTCTACCGCGGCGACAGCGGCACGCCCTATGTGCTGGAGGATCGCTGCCCGCATCGCCAGACCTCGCTCGCGCTCGGCTGGGTCGAGGGCGACTGCATCCGCTGCTTCTATCACGGCTGGAAATTCGACGGGCACGGCCAATGCATCGAGCAGCCGGCCGAGAAAGCCAGCTTCGCCGCCAAGGTGAAAGCGCGCGCCTATCCGACCGAGGAATATCTCGGCCTGATCTTCGCCTATCTCGGCGAGGGCGAGGCGCCGCGAGCTGCCGCGCTTCCCCGAGCTCGACGATGTCGAAGGCGTTCTGGTCGCCAACCGCCATCCGGTGCCAGTGCAATTACTTCCAGCGCGTCGAGAACGATCTCGACGAGACGCATGTGCATTTCGTCCATCGCGTCTCGACCGACAGCTATGGCCTCAACGAGCTGCCCGATATCGATTGCACCGAGACCGATTACGGCATTCTGCGCGTCGGCGCGCGCCAGGGCAGCGGCGCCAACCAGACGCGCACGGCGCATTGGATGATGCCCAATGTGCATTTCCTCGACCTGCCGCCCTCGCCCTCGCATCCGCATTGGACGGTCTATCTCGCCTATCGCGTGCCGGTGGATGACGAGAACATGGTGACCCTGAGCGTCGCGATACGGCCGGTCGGATCGAACACGACGGGCCGGCGCGAGACGATCGAGCCCGATCCGGCGCAGATGACCGAGGACGTGCTTGCCGGCAAGATCCGCATCCAGGATATCGACCCGAAATATCCCGGCTTGTTCGTGGTGCAGGACAACGTCGCGCTCGCCGGGCAAGGCCGGATCGTCGATCGCAGCCGCGATTGGCTCGGCCAGTCGGACAAGGGCGTCATCCTCTTGCGCAAGCTTTGGGAGCGCGAGCTCAAGAAGATCGGCGAAGGCAAGCCGCTCAAGAACTGGCACCGGCCGAAAGAGAAGCTGCATCTGCTGGTCGACCGGCCGAAGGTCTTGGCCGAGGTCTGACCGGGCCCTCGGCTCGAGGCTGGCAGCGCCTGCGCGCGATCAAGCGCGCGGGCAAATAGGGAGGATATCGATGAGCTGGCGACGTTTCGTCATCGCTGCGCTACTGGGTACGCTCGCGCTTTCGGGCCGGCCGGCCTTCGCCGGCAAAGCCGACGACACGCTACGCTTCGCCGTCAATGATTGGTGGAGCACCCTCGATCCCTACCAGTTTCCGCTCGACGAGGCGGCGGTCTTCTTCCGCAACGTTTACGAAACGCTGATCAGCTACGACGAACGCGCTCATAAATTCGTGCCGCGCCTCGCCAAATCGTGGCGGCAGGTCGACGACAAGACCTTCGAATTCGATTTGCGCGACGATGTGAAATTCCACAACGGCGACAAATTCGACGCCGACGATGTGGTCGCGACGATCAATTTCATCACCGACCCAAAGACCACGCTGCGCTTCAAGAACCTCTACAACTGGGTCGACAAGGTCGAGAAGCTCGGCCCCTACAAGGTCCGCATCACGGCGAAGCACGCTTTCGCCACCGAGCTCGAGACGATCGCTTATCGCTTCGACATCTACGATTCGAAGGTCCTCTCGAAGCTCGACAACAAGGCGGATTACGGCCGGCTCGGCGCCATCGCGACCGGGCCCTACAAGGTTGTCTCGCTCGACCAGCAGAAGATGGTGCTGGAGCGTTTCGACGACTACTACGATAAGGGCCCCAACGCGTTGCACCGCGCACCGATCAAGCATGTCATCGTCACGCCGATCCCCGATCGCCAGACGCAGATCGCGCAATTCATGACCGGCAATATCGACGTCATCCGCAACGTCACAGCCGATACGGCGCGCGAAATCGGCAAGGACCCCGATGCGCGCGTGACCGCGACGCATGCCGGGCTGTTGCTCTATATCACGCTCGACGCGCTCGGCCGCTCCGACAACAAGGTGATGAAGGATCAGCGCGTGCGCAAAGCCTTCAT
Organism: uncultured Alphaproteobacteria bacterium; assembly: GCA_963731145.1. Classification (GTDB taxonomy): domain Bacteria; phylum Pseudomonadota; class Alphaproteobacteria; order ATCC43930; family CGMCC-115725; genus CAIKMD01. The sequence continues at coordinate 298,600 of CAVSUX010000005.1, forward strand.
GGAGGCGATCGACCGCAAAGAGCTGGCAAAGACCGTCATCCCGGGCGGCGAGATCGCCGACATGCTCGACGGCATCTGCGTGTCCGCCGATGTCGGCTGCGCGTCATCGACCAAGCCGCCCGACTACAACCCCGAAGACGCGAAGAAGCTGCTCGCCGAGGCCGGCTATCCCAACGGCTTCGATCTCGAATTCGACGTGCACGAGCCGATCAAGGAGATCGGCGAGGCGATCGCCGGCATGCTGCGCAAGGTCGGCATCCGCGCCAGCGTGCGGCCGCTGCCGATCGCGCTCTATGTCCGCCTGCGCGGCGAGGGCAAGTTCACCGCGTTCCTCGGCTTCTACCCGACCGGCGCGCAGCCCGACATGGACAATATCTTCGACATCTTCTTCAACGAGACGCGCGACTATTGGAACGATCCGGTGATCCAGGCGGCGCAGAAGGCCGGCGCGATCGAGAACGACGAGGCCAAGCGCCGCGAGATCTACAAGGCCGGCATCGATCAGGTGAACAAGATGAACTATATCTTGCCGGTCGCCGATCTGCCGCTCGTTATGCTGCACAGCAAGGACGTGCAGATCCTCGACGACCTCACCAGCCCGATCAATACCGAGGTGGGTGACTTCGCCTGGACGAAATAGGGCGTGCCCTCAGAAAGGCGCGGCGATCCGATGCAGGCCGTTCTTGCTCGCTTTTTCCTTGCGGCTTCGGTTCTTGCGCTCGCATCGCCGGCGCTCGCCTTGGACCGAATAACGATTGGCACCGTTGCTTCCACCGGTGGCGCGTCGATTTTTGTCGCCGAGGCGCTCGGCTATTTCGCCGCGAACGGGCTTGACGCGAAGATCGTGCAGTTCAGCGCTGCGCATGAGCTTTCGACGGCCGCTGCCGCAGGCGACATCGATTTCGGCTCGACCGGTATCAACGCGCCGCTCTGTGTCTTTGCCAATGAGGGCAAGATCAGGATCATCGGCTCGGGCGGCGAAGAGCATCCCGGCTTTCACACTGTCGGCTTCGTTGTCTCGAACAAAGCCTATGGCGAGGGGCTGCACGGTCTGCGCGACCTGGGCGGCCATTCGGTTGCCACGACCCAGTTCGGCGGCGCCTTCCAATACGACATCGACCTCGCGCTCAAGAAATACGGCATCCCGGAGAAGACGGTGCGCATCTTGGGCCTTCAGACCAACGGCAACATCGCCTCGGCGATTGGCGGCGGCCAGGTCGATGCGGCGGTGCAGAGCTCATCCGGCGTCTACGCGCTGGCCGATGCCGGCAAGGCCAAGGTGCTCGGTTGGGTCGGCGATGAGCTCGGCAACCAGCAGACCGCCTTCACCTTCACCACGGGCACGATGGCGAAGGACCATCCCGATATCGTGCGCCGCTTCCTCGACGGCTTCCGCAAGGCCGGCGCGGCCTGGGACCGGGCCTTTATGGACGCGAACGGCAAGCGCCAGGACCAGCCCGAAGCCGAGAAGATGATCGGCGTCGTCGCCACGACCCTCAACCTGCCGCCTGCCGCCGTTGCCAAGGGGATCGGCTATTTCGATCCCGATGCGCGGCTCAAACTTGCCGATCTTCAGAACATGCTCGATTGGCTCTACCAGCAGAGCATGATCAAGACGAAGATGGACGCGCCTTCGCTGATCGACGCCCGCTTCGCATCGACCGTGCCGTGACGCTGTGAATCGGAAAATCGCAATGTTGGGTAGCAACCGCACCTAGTGGCTCAGCACGCCTTTGTCGACCGAGAGCGCAAGCGCCTCGTATTCCTTCGCTACGGTCTCGAACTGATCTTTGATGTCGGGGTCGCGGCATTTCTCCGCAATGCCGCGGACCGCTGTCGCGCGCTGCCGGTAAAACTCCGCGCGAGCCATCTAACGCCATATCGCCCGAACCTTTCGCCCCAGACTAGAGGCGACCCCGATTACGGCTATTGAGAGGGCGCGGTCGCCCGTTCCTAAGCCGGATGTCTCGATGTGGTTGCTGCCTGGGACCGGAAAATCGCAAGGCTCGCCCCGCATGACGGGGACACGCGTGCGAATTGACAATGTCACAAAAAAATGTTCTCTTTATGTTCTCAACCGCATAGGCCGAGATGGAAGCGACGATCCTCCATGCGGACCTCGACGCCTTCTATGCCTCGGTCGAGCAATTGCTCGACCCATCGCTGCGGGGGAAGCCGATCGCTGTCGGCGGAGGCGTCGTGCTTGCGGCCTCTTACGAGGCCAAAGCCTTCGGCGTCCAAAGCGGCATGTCGGGATGGCGTGCGCGCGAGCTATGCCCAGAGCTCACTTTTGTCGGCGGTCATTTCAAGGATTATCAGCGGCTCGGCGATGCCGCGATCGAGGTCCTCGGTGATTACACACCGCTCGTCGAGCGGATTTCGATCGACGAGGCGTTTGCCGATGTAACGGGCTGCACACATCTCTTTGGGCCGCCCGCCGAGATTGCTGCAACGATCCGCCGCCGCGTGCGCGCGGAAGCTCGGCTTGCCGATCTCGGTCGGCGTCGCGCGCACGAAACATCTCGCGAAGATTGCCTCGCAAGTGGCGAAACCCGATGGCCTGGTTGTGGTCGATCCGGCGACGGAATTGGACTTCCTGCGCGATCTGCCAGTCGAGCTGATGTGGGGCGTGGGTCCCGTCACCAAGGCGCAGTTGGCCGGGATTGGCGTGCTCACGATTGGGCAGTTGGCGCAAACGCCGGGATGGTCGCTCGAAAAGCTGGTCGGTTCTGCCGCAGGAAAGAAGCTTGCCGCGCTCGCCTGGAATCGCGACCCGCGCGAGATCAAGACACATCGCCGGGCGAAATCGGCGGGAGCGCAGTCGGCACTCGGCAGGAAGCCGGCCGACGAGACGGTCTTTCGTCCCACCCTGCTCCATCTCGCGGACAGGATCGGCGCGCGGCTGCGGGCGAAATCTTTATCGGGTCGGACAATAACCGTCCGCGTTCGCTTTGCCGATCTGCACGCGGTCACCCACGCGGTGACGCTCGACGCACCGATTTCGGCGACGGCGACGCTCGCCGAGGTCGCCAGTGACCTCGTGCGAACGGTCCTGGCGAATCATCGCCATGAGCGGAAGATCTCGCTCTTGGCGATCTCGGTATCGCAGCTCGAGAAGACCTCGGAAATACAGCTCGACCTGCCGCTCGGCCTAAAAGACGAGGCGCGGCGTCCCGGCAGCAAGAAAGGCATGGCGCGCTCCGCGGCCGACCGCGCCGTCGACCGGATACGCGAGCGCTTTGGATGGGGAGCGGTCGGATACGGATCGGTCGCTTTGGGGCTCGCCCATTCGGTGCCGGACGATTTTCGCGCGCTCGCCGAGCAGGAGCTCTGATCGGGGCGTCTGCGACGATCTTGACACGCTCGCATCGGAGGCCGGAACATCCCCTCGCCTGCGTCGAAATTCGTGGGAGGCGGTTATGGCAGCGGTCGTCGATGGCTTCGCAGAACTCGAGAGCAAGCTCGCCGAGTGCGCCAACGCGCAGTTCGATTCGCCTGAATACAGACGCATCTTGGGAATGAGATGGACGCGCGAGCGGGCGCGCATCTACATGGTGCAGCGCGCGTACTTCGTGCTCAACCGGCGCGACTGCTGGGCCTATCTGCAGGGCTCGGTCCCTTTCGACGTGAAGCAGATCATCTGGGATCACGAAAAAGAGGAGCTGATGGGCGACGACGAGCGTGGCGTCGAGAACCATTACGCGCTGGGCATGCGCGAAGGCGCCGTCATCGGTCTCTCAACAGAGGATTTCGCGAACACGCCGCCGCTTCCGGGCACGGTGGCGTGCTGTTACGCGTGGATCCACATCGCCAAGGACTGGCCTTGGCTCAAGGCGCTGCCGGTTTGCGCGGCGACCGAGCTGTCGAATTCGGACGAGATCATCGCGGGCGGCGCCTTCTCGCGCCGTGTCGCGATGAAGCTGCATGAGGATCTCGGCATCCCGCTCAAGGAGCAGCCGAACAACGCCGAGCACATCAAGGCCGATGTCGAGCACGCCAAGCTGCTCATGAAGGTAGCGCGCCGCCATGCGACGACCGCTGAAAAGCAGAACGAAGTTCTCGAAGGCGCGATCGAGACGTGGCGCATCGAGCGCGCGTTCAAGGGTGTCATGGGCGACGCAATGGCCGCCTGCCCAGAGCGCTGAAATCCGCACTATCGCTTTGCGAGAGCGGTAGGCCGGGTTCGTGGACTAGAACCGGCGAAGCTTGCTCGTCGCAGGCTCAAGGCTGGTCGATGCCCGAGGGAGGAGATCGATGACAGCACAGTGTCCGTCGCCTCGCCGTTTCGTTCCGGTCTTGCGCCGGATCGCGGCCATATTGGCGCTAAGCGGTGTCGCGATCGTGCTCGGCGGTGAGACCGCCAGGGCCGGCGATCCGATCCGCGTCGGCTATGTCAGTACGTCGTTGGCGAGCACGCCGATCGTCCTCGCCGGCGCCAAAGGCTACTTCAAGGATGAAGGGCTCGATGCCGCTTTGGTCGGGTTCGAGTCATCGGATGCGATCGCGCTCGCCGTCGCCAGCGGCGATATCGACTTCGGCACCACCGGCATCAGCAATCCATTCTTTGTTCTCGCCAAGGCGGGCTCGTTAAAAATTATTGGCGGCGACACGTCGGAGCATGCGGGCTTCCACAGCATCGGCTTCATCGCGTCGAACCAGGCCTATGCGGCGGGCCTGAAATCGATGGCAGATGCCGCGGGACACTCCTTCGGCCTCACCCAGATCGGCTCTCCGCTCCATTATTCCCTCGCCGTGGTGCTCGAGAAGTACGGCCTGGATATCAGGGGCGTTCGCGTCATCGCCCTGCAGTCGAATTCGAACGTCGCCTCATCGATGATCGGCGGTCAGGTCGACGCAGCGATCATGAGCTCGGCGAACCTCTTGGCGGTCGTCAATCGCAACGGCGGCCAGCGGCTCAGCTGGCTTGACGACGAGATGCATTACAACGTTGCCCTGACCGGGACCGTCGTCTCGACCAAGCTCGCCGAGAGCCGGGCAGACACGATACGCCATTTCCTCGCCGCCTTCCGCCGCGCCGCCCAAACCTGGGACGCCGCCTTCGTCGACGCGACCGGCAACCGCGCCGATCAGCCGGGCGCGCAAGACATGGTCGCGCTGATGGCCAAGGGCCTGAACCAGCCGATCAAGGTCGTCGTCGACGGCCTCAACTACATCGAGCCCGAAGCACGGATCGCGGTCAGCGACGCCCAGCGCATGGTCGATTGGTACGAGAAGATGGGCATGCAGAAGTCGCATATCGACGCGAAGGCCTTTATCGATACGCGCTACGCGATGCTGTTGGAGAGAGCGCCGGCCGAAAACTAGCCGGCGCGCGCACCGCGCCGGAAGCTCGACGACGACCTGGGACTGGACGACGCTCAGCATCCCTTCCCGCGCCGGATGGCCGCCGCGCTCGATGCGCAGCCCGATCGCTTCCGGCTGCGTCCGGATCAATTCCATCACCGCATCGAATTTCGCCGGCGTCTCGACCCGATCGAGGCCGGTGATGAGGCTGAGCGCCAGGATATCCACCAGCGTGTGACCGTAGAGCCGGCTCGCCTGAACCTCGCTGCGCAAACTTGCGCGGCTCGTCGGAAACCGCTCATCGAGATGCTGCTGGATTTCGGCCACGCCGTCCGCGCCCTGCAGCAACAGCCGGCGCCGCAGGTCGCAGGTTTCATCGAAGCCCGCGAGAAACGCCTTATCGCCGCGATGATAGGCGCGCAGCGCTTGTCCCGTGTAAGCGGTCTTCTCGTCGGCGAAAACGATGAAAGCGGCACCGCCGGGCTTGAGCAGCTCGTAAATCCGCGCCAGCGATGCGCGCAGATCGTCGAAATAATAAAGCACGTGAATGGCGAGGATCAGGTCGAAGCCGCTCTCCTCGACCGCCGTGTCCGGCAGGAACGGCGCGCAGATCGATCGGCGAACATGCAGGCGCCCCGAGGCGCGAACCGCCGCCTCGTATTGCGAGAGGTAATAGGCGTTGCAATCGAGGATCACGCCGGTCGCGCCGTCGGGAAACGCATCGGCGACGAGGGCGAAGGTTTGGCCGTCGCCGCAGCCGATATCGAAAAAGCCAAACGGCTCCGACGTCTCGCGGCGTTGCGCGCGGATGACATTTCTCAAAACGGGAACGAACAATTCGCGCTGATCGGTGCCGAGCATGAGCAACCCGCTCGAGCGGATCCCATTTGAGCAGCCGAGCGAAGGCGTTCGTGTATTGCGCATCGGCGTCGAGCGACTTGAATTCGTTCTTGGCGATCTCGAGCGCGTCGTCGAAACGCGCGGCATGCTCGGCCATGAAGGCGCGGGATGATCTCCATCATGCGCCGCGCACGCGATCGATCAGGCCAAGCACATCCGGCGGCGGCGTATCGTCGCGCCAGGCGACATGGCCGTCGGGTCGCACCAGCACCAGGCGCCGCTGATAGAGGTCGAGCAGCTTCGGATTGGCGAGATCGATCACCGTGAGCGGCACGCCGCGCGTCGCTGCCGCGTCGGCGAGCCGGCCGGCCTCCGGCGGCTCTGCGCCCAAGCGCAGCAGCACGAAGCGATTGCTGCCGAAGAGATCGAGCGTCGAGCGCTTCTCGTCGAGCCTCGCTTCGCTCATCCACGCATGCGGCGCGCGCGTGCCGGGCCGCGCGCTCGGCACGAAGGGCACTGTCTCGTACAGGATCGGCGGCGTGCCGTCGGACACGACAATCGGCGAGCCCTCGTAATAGTAGCCGAGCCGCAGAATTCTCGGTGAAGGTCGGGCCGTTGGCGCCGTTCGAGGCGCGATAGGCCTCGACCCAGCGCTTGCGCAGCGCCGCGCCTTCCGGCGAATCTTCGGCGATCTCCGGCCCGCCCGGCAGATCGGCCAGCAGCACGAATTCGTCGGTGCAGGCCTGCACGTTGTAGAGCGCGATCGGCTTGCGCTCGGCCTCGTAGCTGTCGAGCAGCGCGGCGCCAGCCCAGCCTTTGAGCGTCGCGACCAGCTTCCAGCCGAGATCGACCGCATCGGCGAGGCCGGTATGAAGGCCGAGGCCCGCCGGTCGGCGAATTCTGATGCGCGGCATCGCCGCAAAGGAAGACGCGGCGATCGCGATAATGCTGCGGCGACGCGCTCGCGCCGCTCCCAATCCATCACCGAGAGCACCTCGTACGGCACGTCGTCGCGGCCGATCAGGCGGCGCATATAGCGATCGGCGTCGAATTGCGGATCGGCCTTCAGCACCGACAGGCGCCACAGCTCCTTGCCGTCGATGCCGATGATCTCGCCCCAAGTGCCGCCGGCATCGGTGAAGCGGAAGAAGCGCGACCAGCCCTTGTCGTGGATCTTCATCATCTCCGCCGAGCGGAAGAAGACGTTGACGCTATGCGCGACGAGGCCGAGCCCCTCATAGCCGAAGCCAAGCGACGGTGACGACCGTGCCGTCGGCGCCGTCGCAGCCGACGAGATAGCGCGCGCGAATGGTCTCGTTTTTGCCGCTCTGCCGGTCGGTGATGGTGGCCGTAACGCCGTCCTCGTCCTGAGCGAAGTTGTCGAGGCTGGTCAGATGGCGGATCGTCACCGAAGGCAGCGAGCGCGCCTTCGCGAGGAGAATCGGGTCGTAATAGATCTGCGCGCAGGCGACGCGCGGCTCCGGCGTGTAGTCGAGCTTCTGGTCGATATAGGCGGGCACGTGATGGCGCGCGAGCTCGAAGCCGACCATGCTGGTGCAATAGGTCAGGCCCTGCGGATGGTGCTTCGGCCAGCCGGAATTCTGGACGATCTCGGCGATGCCCCAGCGGCGGTTGAATTCCATCGAGCGGATCGAGAGGCCGCTCATCTTCGGGATCGAGATGGTGCCGTCGCGCCGCTCGACCACCAGGCAGCGGATGCCGGCCATGCCGAGCTCGATCGCGAGCGCCAGCCCGACCGGGCCGCCGCCGGCGATCAGGACGGGAATTGATTCGCCGCTCATGAAAAGAACGGTAAGGTGGGCTTCCGCGGCGGTCAACGATGGGCATTGGCCAACCACCGCAGATGCGCGGTCCAGCATTGCTTTCGGCCCGCGAAGCCGGGACAATCAGCGTCGGGACGAAACGCGTATAAGCGGGAGGGACGGCATGGCCGATCTGCGCGACAAATTCGCGGCATCGAATGTCATCGCGATGTGGGACCAGGAGCTGCGGCCCAATCTGCCGCTGGTGCCGTCGCATATCTGGCGTTGGCAGGAGATGAACCCGCTGATCGGCGAGGCTGCCGGTGCCGTCAATATGGACGACGCCGAACGCCGGGTGCTGATCCTGTCCAATCCGGGCCTCGCCGGCGCCGGCCGTCAGGGCGCGGCGCCCAATCTCTCGGTCAATCTTCAGGTGCTGATGCCGGGCGAGAAGGCGCGGCCGCATCGCCACACGATGCATGCGCTGCGCTTCGTGCTCGAAGGCAAGGGCGCGGTGACCATCGTCGAAGGCAAGCCCTGCCCCATGCTGCCCGGCGATCTGATCCTGACGCCGGGCATGACCTGGCATGAGCATGTGAACGACACCAACGAGCGCTCGGTCTGGGTCGATGCGCTCGACGTGCCGATCCATGGCTTTCTCGAGAACCGCGTCTTCGAGCCGGGCCCGGTGCGCGGCCTGGCGCCGCCGCCGGCCGATGAGGTGTTCGCCGCCGGCCTCGCCCCGGCCAAGCCGATCGACGCCGACGAGCTGGTCGCCGATGTTCCGCTATCCCTGGGAGACGGCGGCGAAGGCGCTCGACGCGACCGCGCCCGATGCCGATGGCGCGCGGCGGCTGCGCTACACCAACCCGACGACCGGCGGCGCGGTGCTGTCGACCATCGATTGCTATCTGCTCGGCCTGACCAAAGGCGCCGAGACGCACGGCCTATCGCACCAACAGCAACGCCGCCTGCGTCGTGGTCGAGGGCGAAGGCCAATCGCGCGTCGGCGACGATACGATCACCTGGGGGCCCAAGGACATCTTCATCCTGCCGCATAACCAGTGGATCAGCCATCGCGCCTCGACCGACAAGGCGCGGATTTTCCAGATCACGGATCGCGAGCTGTTCCGGCGCCTGGATTTCCTGCGCGACGAGACGAGACACTGAGAAAAGGATGACGAGAGCGATCATGGCAGCGAAGAAGAAAGCAAAGAAAGCCGCGAAGAAGAAAGCCGCCCCGCGCGCAAAGTGCCGGCGCGCAAAGCGGCGAAGAAAGCTGTGCCGAAGAAAGCCGCCGCGAAGAAAGCCGCACCGAGAAGCGAAACGCGTTGCCGGCAAGCTGCGCCTTACCATGCTGACCGGCGGCTATGAGATCGTGCGCGCACTGCAGGACGGCACGGTGCAACCGAAAGGCATCGAGCTGGTGATCGGTGGCTATCCCGGCACGCGCGGCATCCACGACCAGGTCGCGCATGGCAAGGCCTGCGACATCAACGAATACAATGGCGGGCATTACGTCGTGCAGAAGGCGCATGGCCGCGACGACATCACCGCGATCCCGGTGTTCCTGCATCGCCGCTTCCGCCACGGCTTCATCTACATCAACACCAGCAAGGGCATCACCCAAGGCGTCCGACCTGGCCGGGCGGCGCGTCGCGTGCCGCAGCATCGGCGCGGCGGCGGCCTATTGGATGCGCGGCCATCTCGAAGAGCACGGCGCGCCGCATCGCTCGATCACCTGGGTGATCCAGGATCCGGACGAAGCCTCGGAACGGGCGCCCGCCTCGACCAAGATCGAGGTTCTGCCGAAGGGCAAGAATGTCGAGCAGATGATCCTCGACCGGCGAAGTCGATGCGATCATCATGCCGAATGTCAGCGAGGCGCATGCCAAGGGCGATCCGCGCATCGTCCGGCTGTGGCCGAACTACAAAGAGGTCGAGACTCGATTATTACCGCCGCACCGGCTTCTTCCCGATCATGCATGTGACGACGGTGCCGACCGAGATCGTCGAGAAATATCCCTGGGTGGTCGAGAGCCTGACCCTCGCCTTCGAAGAAGCGAAGCAGCTCGCCATGAAGCGCGTCGCCAATCCGCGCAATGTGCCGCTCGCCTTCTGGCGCACCTATTGGGAAGAAGAGCGCGCGATGCTCGGCGACGATCCGTGGCAATACGGGCTGAGCGATCTCAACAAGCGCAATTACGACACGCTGGTCGGCTATCGTGCATGACCAGGTGCTCGACGGACCACGGCCGCAGCTCGAAGACCTCTTCCCGAAAGAGGCGTTCGAGCTCGAGCTGCCGCTGCCGAAGATGCACGAAATCAAATACGATTTCTGACGGCACTAAAAAGGGAGGATCCACATGATCATCGACGTACACGGCCATATGAGCGCGCCGGCCGAGCTCTGGGCCTATAAAGCCGTTCAGCTCGCGGGCCGCGGCGCGCATGGCCGCGGCAAGGTCACGGTCAGCGACGACCAGATCCGCGAATCCTATCAAGCGAAAGAGACCTTCGGCGCCGGGCATGTCGATCTCCTCGACAAGCACGGCACCGACTTCCAGCTCATCTCGCCGCGTCCGTTCCAGATGATGCATAGCGAGCGGCCGGCCAAGATCGTTCAGTGGTTCCACGAGGAATGCCACAACATCATCCATCGCGCGGTGAAGCTCTATCCCGATCGCTTCGCCGGCGTGCTGATGCTGCCGCAGGTCGCGGGCGAGCCGATCAACGTCGTCATCCCCGAGCTCGAGCGCTGCGTCAAAGAGCTCGGCTTCGTCGGCTGCCTCGTCAATTCCGACCCCTATGAGAATTCGGGCAAGGAAGCGCCGGGCATGGGCGATCGCTACTGGTATCCGCTCTACGAGAAGCTCGTCGAGCTCGACGTGCCGGCGATGCTGCATGGCGTCGGCTCGAAATCCGAGCGCACCAGCTACTCGACCCATTTCATCAACGAGGAGACGCTGACCACGGTCAGCCTCCTCAATTCCAAGGTCTTCGACGATTTCCCGACCTTGAAATTCATCATCCCGCATGGCGGCGGCGCGATCCCCTATCAGCTCGGCCGTTTCGAAGCGCCGACCCTGCGCGGCGCCGGCAGCGGCAAGCGCTTCTCGGAGAAGATGCAGCAATCTGTGGTTCGATACCACGCTCTACACGCCGCTGGCGCTCGAGCTGTTGATCAAGACCGTCGGCGTCGATCGCTGCCTCTTCGCGACCGAATGCCCCGGCACCGGCTCGGCGACCAATCCCGATACCGGCCGCTACATGGACGACATCGCGCCGATGATCAAAGGCTTCGATTGGCTCTCCGCGGCGGACAAGAAGGCGATCCTCGAGGACAATGCGCGCAAGCTCTTCAAGCTCGACAAGGTCAAGCCGCGCCTTTAACGCGGCGCGCAACAGCAATCGGGCGGGCATGACATGAGAGCGATGATCTATCGCGAATTCGGCCCGCCCGACGTGCTGCATTACGAGGATTTACCGGAGCCGGTGCCGGGCGCGGGCGAGATCGCGCTCGAAGTCCATGCCTGCTCGGTCAATCGCGTGCTCGATGTCGCGGTACGCGCCGGCAAGCAGCCGCAGCGCAAGGTGCAATTGCCGCATGTCGGCGGCGTCGATCCGGTCGGCATCGTCACCGCCGTCGGGCCCGGCGTCATCGATCGCAAGGTCGGCGAGGTCGTCGCCGTGTTCCAGGGCCTCGGCGAGCGCCGCATGTTCGGCATCCATTGCTGGGGCGGCAACGCGCAATTCACCAAGGCGCCGGTCTTCGCGACCTGCGTGGTGCCGAAAGGCGTCTCCTACGCCGATGCCTGCGTCTTGGCGCGACATGCGCCGGTCGCGTGGAATCTGCTGGTGACATATGGGCAAGCTCAAAGCCGGCGAAACCGTGCTGGTCATGGGCGCGGCCGGCAATCTCGGCTCGATCGGCATCCAGCTCGCGAAGAACCTCGGCGCACAGGTGATCGCCTGCGCCGGCTCCGACGAGCGCGCGCGGATCGGCGCCGAGCTCGGCGCCGATCACGTGATCAACTACAGCAAGACCGATCTCAAGGACGAGCTGCTGCGCATCACACACGGCAAGGGCGTCGACATTGTCTACGACAACATCGCCAATCCCGGCCCGACCGCGAAAGCGATCGAGGCGCTAGGCTTCGACGGCCGCCTCGTCACCGCCGGCGCGCATGGCGGTCCGGTAGTGCCGGTCAATTTCTTCCACGTCTACGACCACCGCATCACCATCATGGGCAGCCCCTATAGCCGCGGCGAGGACGCGATGCCGGCGCTGAACGACGCCGCCGCCGGCAAGATGCGCGTGCTGGTCGAGCGCGTGATGCCGCTGAGCGAAGCCGTCGAGGCGCATCGCCTCGTCGAATCCTCGCCGGCGACCGGCAAGATCATCCTCGACCCGTCGCTCGGCTGATTCCAAGCGAGACCGGAAACAAACCATCCGCTCTCATCGTCATGCCCGCGAAAGCGGGCATCCAGTGTGTTTCCTGGACTCCCGCTTTCGCGGGAGTGACGTCGTCCCTGAATAGCCTTAGCCTGTCGAGCCCGGTGATGCGGATGCCGGCGCCGGGCACTTTGTATTTGCGATTGATCCAGATCAGCAGCGAGGTCAGCGCCTCGGCCGCGGCCGAATTGCAGATCGGTCCGCCATCGATGCCGAGCATCCCCATCGTCGCGATAAGATCGATCACCGCCTGACGCGCCGGCGCATCGTCGGCGCAGACCAGCACGTCGCAATCGACCGGCCGATCGAGATGCCGCAGCTTTTCGGCCGAGACATTCTGGAACGCCGAGACGACGCGCACGGACTCGCCGAGCAGTGCCTGAATCGCCGCGACCGCCGAGCCGCCTTCCGGCAATTGCACGCGATTGACGCGCGGCGGCACCAGCGGCGCCGTCGCATCGACCAGGATTTTGCCGGCCAGGATGTCGCGGATGTCGTCGACCGTCGGGCGCTGTGCCGCATAAGGTACGGTCAGGATGACGATCTCGGCCGCCGCCGCCACCGCGCGATTGCCGTCGCCGGTCATCTCGACACCGGCCAGCGTGGCGAGATCGACCGCCGCCGCCTTGGCCTTCGCCGCATCGCGCGAGCCGATCAGCACGCGATGCCCCGCTTTGGCGAGGCGCAACGCGATGCCGCCGCCTTCCGCTCCGGTGCCCCCGATGATGGCGATGGTCGATCGCCCGGACATGATTCATTCTCCCTACGCGAAATGTCACCGCGCATCATCGCGGCAGCGGCGATTGACAGCAACGGGAATTGTCGCGAGGCTCGCCGCGGTCTTTCTGGCCGCCATCCGTCCTCATCGCAGCGAGTCATGTCCGACACGGCCTCTCTGATCGCCCTTTCCGATCTGCCGCTCATCAAGCCGGGTGACGATCTGGCCGGCTTGCTCGCCGCGGCGCTGGAGCGCCGCATCGGCAAATTGCTCAGCGCGGGCGACGTGCTGGTTGTGGCCCAAAAGATCGTCTCCAAAGCCGAAAGCCGTTATGTCGATCTGGCACGGGTCGAGCCCGGTGACGAGGCACAGCGCCTGGCGCGCGACGACCGAGAAGGACGCGCGGCTGGTACAGGTGATCCTCGATGAGAGCCGCCGCATCGTGCGCCACCGCCCCGGCGTGCTGATCGTCGAACATCGGCTCGGCTATGTCATGGCGAATGCCGGCGTCGATCGCTCCAACATCGATCCGGCCGATGGGCGCAGAGCCGGTGCTGCTGCTGCCGCGCGATCCGGATGCCTCGGCCGCGGCGCTGCGCGAGAAACTCGCCGTGCATTTCGGCATCGCGCCCGCGGTCATCATCAGCGACAGTTTCGGCCGCGCCTGGCGCAGCGGCACGACCGGCATCGCGCTCGGCGCCGCCGGTCTGCCGTCACTTGTCGATATGCGCGGCCACGACGATCTCTACGGCCGCGCACTGCGCGTCACCGAGATCGGCTTCGCCGACGAGATCGCGGCGGCGGCCTCGCTGCTGATGGGACAGGCCGATGAAGCGCAGCCGGCCGTGCTGGTGCGCGGCCTGATGTGGTCGGCACAGCCGCAGCCGGCGAAAGCGCTGATCCGCGCCGCCGAAGAGGATATGTTCCGCTGATGCCGCGCCATCGAATCATCGCGCTTTCGGGCGGCGTCGGCGGCGCCAAGCTGGCGCTCGGCCTCAGCCGCGTGTTGCCGCCGGGCGATCTCACCGTGATCGCCAATACCGGCGATGATTTCGAGCATCTCGGCCTCTCGATCTCGCCCGATATCGACACACTGCTCTACACGCTCGCCGGGCTCGACAACCAAGCGACCGGTTGGGGCCGACGCGACGAGAGCTGGAATTTCATGGCCGCGCTCGAAGCGCTCGGCGGCGAGACCTGGTTCCGTCTCGGCGATCGCGATCTCGCGACCCATATCGAGCGCACGCGGCGGCTGCGCGCCGGCGAGAGCTTGTCGCAGATCACCGATGACTTCCGCCAGCGCTTCGGCATCGCCACGCGCATCCTGCCGATGAGCGACGATCCGGTGCGGACGCGGATGAAGACGAAAGACGGCTGGCTCGATTTCCAGCCTTATTTCGTGCGCCATCGCTGCGAGCCGGCGATTACCGCGATCGAATTCGCCGGTGCGGCCGATGCCCAGCCGCAACCTGAATTCCTCGCGGCGCTCAGCCGATCCGGCACTCGGCGCGGTGATCATCTGCCCGTCTAATCCCTTCATCAGCATCGAGCCGATCCTCGCCCTGCGCGGCGTGCGCGCGGCGCTGCGCGATTGCGCGGCGCCGGTCGTCGCCGTATCGCCGATCATCGACGGCCGCGCGGTCAAAGGCCCGACCGCGAAGATGATGCAAGAGCTCGGTCTCGAGACCAGCGCGGCCGCTGTCGCACGCCGTTATGGCGATCTGATCGACGCTTACGTCATCGATCCTGCCGATGCGCCGAACTGCGCCGGCCTCGATTGCGCGATCGTACCGGCGAAGGCACTGATGGAGACGCTCGCCGATCGCGAAGCCTTGGCGCGCATCGCGCTGGAAGCGGCGGCCTGCGTCCTGGAGCCGGCGCAATGAGCGCGATCTGGGCGGTCGTGCCGGTGAAGGACACGGGCAGTGCGAAGCAGCGCCTCGCTGCCGCTTTGCCGCAAGCGCAACGTAGCGCGTTGGCGCTGGCAATGCTTGAAGACGTGCTCGACGCGCTTGCCGGCGCGCGCGGCCTCAGCGGCATCATCGTCGTAACCGTCGATCCGGTGGCGCGAGAGCTGGCGCAGGGCTATGGCGCGCAGATTTCCGCAGACCACGCGACCGAGGGCCATACCGCCGCCGTTATAGGTGCGGCGCGCAGTCTCGCCGCGCGCAACGACGCGATGCTGACCATTCCCGGCGACGTGCCGCTGGTCACATCTGCCGAGATCGAGCGCGTGATCGCCGCGCATCGGCGCGGCCATCGCTTCGTCATCGTGCCGGCACGCGACGAGCTCGGCTCCAACACCATCCTCGCCGCGCCGGCCGATGCGGTGCCGCTGCGTTTCGGCGACAACAGCTTCTTTCCGCATCTTGCGGCGGCACGCGCTCGCGGCATCGAGCCGACGGTGCTGCCGCTGTCCGGCATCGGCCTCGATATCGACACGCCGGATGATCTCGCCGCTTTTCTCGCGCGCCCCTCGCGGACCCGCGCTCGCGCCTTGCTCGACAGTGTCGGAGTGCGAGCGGCATGAGCGGCGTCACACGCGGCGAGGCGCTCGCCCTCGCTGCCGACAGCGATCTGGACGCGCTGATGGCCCGCGCCGCCGCGCTGCGCGACGAAGCGCATGGCCGCGTCATCTCTTATTCGCGCAAGGTCTTCATCCCGCTGACGCAGCTTTGTCTCGATTCCTGCCATTACTGCACCTTCGCGCATCCGCCGCGCCGCGGCGAGCTCGCCTATCTCTCGCCCGACGAGGTGCTGGCGATCGCGCGCGACGGCGCCGCGGCTGGCTGCCGCGAAGCGCTTGTTCACGCTCGGCGACAAGCCGGAACTGCGCTACCGCGCGGCGCGCGACGAGTTGGCACGGCTCGGCTATGCGACGACGCTCGATTATCTCCATGCCATGGCGGCGCTGGTGCTGCGCGAGACCGGGCTGTTGCCGCATATCAATGCCGGCGTGATGGAGAAAGCCGATATCCTTCGGCTGCGCGAGGTATCGGCGAGCCAAGGGCTCATGCTGGAATCGGCTTCGGAGCGGCTGTGCCGGCGCGGTGGGCCGCATTTCGGCTCGCCCGACAAGCTGCCAGCCGCGCGGCTCGCCACCATCGGCGGCGGCTGGCGAGGCCGCGGTGCCCTTCACCTCGGGCATTCTCATCGGCATCGGCGAGACGCGCGAAGAGCGGATCGACGCGCTGCTGGCGCTGCGCGATCTGCATGAGCGCTACGGCCATATCCAGGAAATCATCGTCCAGAATTTCCGCGCCAAGCCGGGTACGAAGATGGCCAGCGCGGCCGAACCCGATCTCGCCGATCATCTCTGGACCATCGCGATCGCGCGGCTGATCTTCGGCGCGGCGATGAACATCCAGGCGCCGCCCAATCTCGCCGCCGGCGCGCTGCCGCGTCTTATCGCCGCCGGCATCAACGATTGGGGCGGCGTTTCGCCGGTGACGCCCGATCATGTCAATCCGGAGCGGCCTTGGCCCGCGCTCGAAACGCTCGCGCGCGAGACCGAAGTCGCCGGCAAGGTGCTGGTCGAGCGGCTGGCGATCTATCCGGCCTATGGCGCGCAAGCCGAGCGCTGGCTGGCACCGGCGCTGCGCACTGCCGTGCTGCGCGTCAGCCGATAGCCGAGAATTTCGCCCGCGCCGATGCGTGGATGCCGGGCGCGAAGCTGACGCCGCCAGCGATGCCCGCGCTGCGCGGCAGCACGTCGCTCACGCCGATGCTCGATCGCGCCGCCGCGCGGCCGTGCATTGAATGAAAGCGATATCGTTGCGCTTTTCGCCGCGCGCGGAGCGGATTTCGCGCGCTGTGTGCGATGCCGCCGATGCGTTGCGCGCCGAAACGATCGGCGATCGCGTGAGCTATGTCGTCACGCGCAACATCAACTACACGAATATCTGTTATTTCCGCTGCAAGTTCTGCGCTTTCTCCAAGGGCAAGCTCAGCGAAAATCTGCGCGGCCGGCCTTACGATCTCGATCTCGACGAGATCGCGCGCCGCGCGATCGAAGCCTGGGAGCGCGGCGCGGTCGAGGTCTGCCTGCAGGGCGGCATCCATCCCGATTATACCGGCGCGACCTATCTCGCGATCTGCCGCGCGATCAAAGACGCCGTGCCCGGCATGCATGTGCATGCGTTCTCGCCGCTCGAGATCACGCAAGGCGCCGCGACGCTCGGCATTTCGATCGGGGAATTTCTGACCGAGCTGAAAGACGCCGGTCTCGGCTCGCTGCCCGGCACGGCAGCGGAAGTGCTCGACGACGAGGTACGCGCGATCATCTGTCCGGACAAGGTGAGTACCGCGCAATGGCTGTCCGTGGTCGAGACGGCGCATCGCATCGGCCTCAGGACCACGGCGACGATCATGTTCGGCCATGTCGATCATCCCCGGCATTGGGCGCGGCATCTGCTGCATCTGCGGCGGCAGCAGGAAAAGAGCGGCGGCTTCACCGAATTCGTGCCGCTGCCTTTCGTGCCGATGGAGACGCCGATTCATTTGCGCGGCGGTTGCCGTCTCGGCCCGACCTTCCGCGAGGCGGTGCTGATGCATGCGGTCGCGCGGCTGGCGCTCCATCCGGTGATCCCGAACATCCAGACGTCCTGGGTGAAGATGGGGCCCGAAGGCGCGGCGGCCTGTCTCAATGCCGGCTGCAACGATCTCGGCGGCACGCTGATGAATGAGAGCATCACCCGCGCCGCGGGCGCCGCGCATGGCCAGGAAATGCCGCCCGAGGCGATGGAGCAGATCATCCGCGATCTCGGCCGTGACGCCGTGGCAGCGCACGACGCTTTATCAAGCAGCGCCCGCAGAACGGCAGCGCGCATCCTTCAACGCGGCACCGCTGGCACCGCCGATCGACACGCCGGCCCGGCGTTACGAGCGGGCAGAGACATAAGGGAGGCTGACATGGAATACGGCATACAACTCGCGACTTCGGCGCATCATTGGAAAGTCGTGAAGCGCGCCGAGGAGATGGGGCTTCACTCATGCCTGGTTCTACGATACGCACCTGCTGAACGCCGAGGTCTTTGTCGCCATGGGCGCGGCGGCGGTCACCACCAGCAAGATCAAGCTCTGCACCGGCGTGCTGATCCCGTCGAACCGCATCGCGCCGGTCGCGGCGAGCGCCCTCGCCTCGCTCAACGCGCTGGCGCCGGGACGCATCGTCATGGGTCTCGGCACCGGTTTCACCGGTCGCCGCACCATGGGCCTGCCCGCGATCACCCTCGCCCGGCTCGAGGAATATCTGCGCGTCGTCGAGGCGCTGCTGCGCGGCGAGACGGTCGAATGGCACGAGGACGGCACTCACAAGGTCCGCTTCCTCAATCCCGAGAAGGGCTACATCAACATCGACGACCCGATTCCGGCGCATATCTCGGCTTTCGGGCCGCGCGGCCGCGACCTCGTCGCCAAGCTCGGCACCGGCTGGCTCTCGGGCGGCGGCAAGCCGCCGCAATCGGGCGCGGCGCTTGAGGCAATGAAGAAATCCTGGACCGCCGCGGGCCGCGACGTGAAGGATCTCTATTCCACGACCTTCTGCGCCGGCGCGGTGCTGGCGCCGGGCGAAGCGGCCGACAGCGCCCGCGCCAAGGCGCAGGCCGGCCCGTCGATCACCATGCTGTTCCACGATTACGCCGAGCATGACGAGCTCGGCTCCATCATCAAGCCGCTACCCTTTTTGAAGCCGCTCTACGACCGCTATCTCGAAATCTATAAAGGCTATCAGCCGGCCGATGCGCGCTACCTCACCAATCATCGCGGCCATCTGATGTTCCTGCGGCCCGAGGAAGAGCAGCTCCTTTCCGCCGATCTCATCCGCAACATGACCATGACCGGCCCGCAGGAGGAGTTGGTCGAGGGTGTGCGCGGCTTCAAGGCAGCGGGCTTCAGCCAGCTCGCGATCCATCTGCGCAATGGGCACGAGATGGAGATGCTGGCCGATTGGGGCAAGGTGATCGAAAAAGCCGGCTAAGGGCGATTTGCCGCTCCGCCCGGGCAGGGCTAGAACGGTCCTCAACCAAGGGAGGGCCCAATGAGAATCGGCTATTTCGACGATTATCGTCTCGGCGTTATCAAGGGCGACAGCATCGTCGATGTCTCCGCCGCGGTGCGCGATATCCCGCACACCAATCCCGGCAATTTGATGAACGGGCTGATCGAGCGTTTCGGCGATTACCGCAAGAAGCTCGAAGACGCCGCGGCGAGCGGCAAGGGCCAGCCCCTTTCGGCGGTGAAACTGCGCGCGCCGCTGCCCAAGCCGAACAACATCGACTGCATGGCGGTCAATTATATGGAGGACGGCACGCGCAAGGAGCCGGCGCCGATCAACGCCTTCATGAAATCGCCGAACAGCATCATCGGTCCGAACGAGACCATGATCCTGCCCGACGTGCCGGCAAATGTCTTCGAGGGCGAGGCCGAGGTCGCGCTGGTCATCGGCAAGCACGGCACCAATGTGAAAGCGGCCGACGCGATGAGCCACATCTTCGGCTACGTCAATTTCATCGACGGCTCGGCGCGCGGCCTGCCGCCGGCTGGCAACACCTTCTATCAGATGAAGGCGCGCGAGACTTTCGCGCCGATCGGCCCCTACATCGTCACGGCCGATGAGATCACCAACGCGCAGAAGCTGCAGATCAGGCTCTGGGTCAACGGCGTACTGAAGCAGAATTTCAACACCGACGACATGGCGCATAAGATTCCGCGCTGCGTCGAATTCATCAGCTCGATCCACACGCTGGAGCCCGGCGACATCCTCGCCACCGGCACCAATCATCGCGGCCTCAACGCCTTCCAGGACGGCGACACGGTCGAGCTCGAGACCGAAGGCCTCGGCCGGCTGACGATCAAGGTGCGCGACGATCTGAAACGCACCTGGACGCGCGAAACGCGGCTCGAGCGACAGGACAAAGGCCTCGAGAATGTGATGGCGCCGCAATTGACCGGGAAATACAAGCCGGCCTGATTCGGCGGCGCTGAATTGGTGGTGGTGGGGTAGCCGGAGGTTGGGGCTCGAACAATAATTCGGATCGGAGGAGACGATGAATAAGATGCGTGTCGGCCTTGGTTCCCTCGCGTTTCTGTTTCTCCTCGCCTCGACGGCGCCGCCACCGGCTTCCGCGGCGGAATCCGGCGCCGTCGCGCTGCAAGGCACGATCCGCTCCGATGCCGAAGGCGCGATGGGCGGCGTGCTGGTCAGCGCCACCAAAGCCGGCTCGACCATCACCACCACCGTCGTCTCCGACGATCAGGGTCGTTACGCCTTCCCCGCCTCGCGCCTGGCGCCGGGCAAATACGATCTCGCGATCCGCGCCGTCGGCTATGAGATCGACGGCTTCCCGAATGCGACGGTCGCCGTCGGCAAGCCGAGCGTCGCCGACCTCAAGCTCCGCAAGGCCAAGCAGCTCTACACCCAGCTCACCGACGCGGAATGGATGATCAGCGCGCCGGGCACGCCGCAACAGCAGCAATTCCTCTCGAATTGCGATGGCTGCCACTCGCTGCAACGCATCTTCCAATCGACGCATACCGCCGATGAGTGGCAGAAGATTTATGCCCGCATGTCGAGCTATTCGCCCGGCAGCGTACCGTCGCATCCGCAGCCGACGGTCGGCGGGGTGCAGCGCGGTTTCGGCACGCCGGCGCAATTACAGCCGTTCGCCGACTGGATGACGACGATCAATCTCAGCAAGCAGGATACTTGGGATTTTCCGCTGAAGACGTTGCCGCGGCCGAGCGGCCGAGCGGCCCACGTCATCATCACCGAATACAATCTGCCCCGGCAGGATGCGCAGCCGCATGATGTCGTGCGCATGCCGGACGGCATGGTGTGGTATGCCGATTTCGGCCACCAATTCATCGGCTCGCTCGATCCCAAGACCGGCAAGGTGACGGATTACGCGCTGCCGGTGGTGAAGCCCGGCTTCCCGACCGGCACGCTCGATCTCGAGCCCGATCCGAAAGGCGATCTCTGGGTCTCGTTGATGTATCAGACCGGCGTCGCGCGCTTCGATATGAAGGCGAAGAAATTCACCGTCTATCCGCTGCCCAAGGATTGGCAAAGCGACCACACGCAGGAATCGATGGTGACGCCGACCTTTGCCTCAGTCGACGGTCAGGTGTGGAGCAACGATCAGGACAAGCATTCGACCTTCCGGCTCGATACCAAGAGCGGGAAATGGGAGAATCTCGGGCCGGTGAAGGACCTTCATGGCCAAGGCGTCGCCGGCTACGGCATGCCGGCCGATCACGAGAATAATCTCTATCTGCTCGCCTTCGGCGGCGCCGAGATCGGCAAGATCGACGCCAAGACCAAGCAGCTCAACATCTATCCGACACCGACGGCATTCTCGCGTCCGCGCCGCGGCCGGGTCGATGCCGACGATATTCTCTGGTTCGCCGAATATGGCGGCAACAACATCGGCCGTTTCGATCCGGAGACCGAGAAGATCACCGAGTTCAAAGTGCCGACACCGTATTTCGATCCCTACGACGTCGTACCCGCGAAGGGCGGCGATATCTGGACGGGCTCGATGCTCACCGACCGCATCGACCGGCTCAATCCCAAGACCGGCGAGTGGGTCGAGTATCTGCTGCCGCGCTCGACCAATATCCGCCGCGTCTTCGTCGACAAGGACGGCGCGATCTGGGTCGGCAGCAATCACGGCGCGTCGATCGTGAAGCTCGAGCCGCAGGACTAGCGCGGAGCACAGGCGGACACGTCCCGCTCGCGTCTTTAGGCGCGGTCGACTCCGTTCATGCGCTCTTCGCGCATGAACCCGAAGGGGCCGACCGTGCGAAGCCACTTCTTTAAGTAGCTTCGCAAGACGCCGTCGCCCTGGGGATTCGGGCACCGGCTTTGCCACGCATCACGGGTCAGACGACATCGATGCGGTAATCGGTGCCTTCCCAGCGCTGGTCGTTCTGCCAATAGAAGGTCAGAACGACCGCGTCGCCGGACATCAGGCTTTCGGTATCGAGATCGGCGATATGCGTGCCAAACGCCGTCACCTGCGTCGGCGTATCGACGACGCGCTGCCAGTCATCGCTGCTCCAGTGGATCAGCGCCGGCCGCGGTAGCTCGATGCGCAGAATCTTACCGGCCGGAAGCGTGCGGCATTTCTGATTGAGCCGCCAGATGCGCAGCGGCGAGCGCACGCCTTCGACCTGATAGCGCTGATAGGGCTGCGGCGGCATGTCGAAGACGCGTTCCTCGCGCAGCGAGCGCAGCAGCTTTATATGCTCGGCATGCGCCCAGACCAGCGGCATCGCCGAGCCTGACGGACGGCCGCGATACAGCTCGCGCTCCGGGATGTCGTCGCTATCCCAGACCTGCTCCGGAATGAGATGGCCGTCGCTGGCGAAACCCTCCATCGCCGCGAGCAGCCGCTCGGCTTCGTCGCGATGACCGGCGGCGAGCTCGTAATGCGCCCGCTCGCCGGTCAGCAGCGGCCAGGGCCGGCCGATACCGATGCCGTCGAAAGGCCTGCCGTCCTCATGCTCGCCATAGCCATCGCCGTTGTAGCGGCGCCAGCACGGTCCGGCGGGCAGCTCGACCTTCAGCAAGGCATCGATCACGCGCAGCGTGTTGCGGATGCGCGGATCGTCCGCCGCACGCAGACCGAAGCGCACCAGCGCCAACGCGTCGGGACTGACCAGCAGCGCCGCCGGCTCGCGGCTTTGGTCCGGCGGTCGGTTCTTGATCGGAACGAACCCCATGCTCGGCGAGCACGCATCGGCGCTATCGGCCGGCGCGATACGAACGTAATAGCCCTCGATGCCCAGCTCACGCGCCAGCGTGGTATCGGTGACATAGATCCAGCGCTCGATCTGCTCGTTCCAGGCGTCGGCGGTTTCGCGCAAATAGGCCGCCGGCGTGGTTTCGCCGGCATGATCGGCGATATCGGCAGCCGCCAAGAGCGCCGCGATCTCGACCGCCAGGGTGAACGGCGAATAGCCCGAATCCTCCTCCCAGCGATCCTGGCCCGTCACCGGCCCGTTCTGCATGACGAAAGCCGCGGCCTTCTTCACCATCGGCCAGTAGCGGTGCAGCTCGGCCGAGGTCAGCCCGCTCTCGCGCCACAGCAAATCGACCAGCAGGATCGGAAAGGCGCATTCATCCATCTGGACGCCGTTCCAATAAGGCTCGCCATCGAGCCAGCAATTCTGCGGCCAATGGCCATCGGCCTCTTGGGTCGATTCGAGCCAGCGCAACACGCGGCGCGCATCCTCGAAAGCGCCGGAAGCGACCAGCGCGCCTGCCGTCTCAACCAGATCGCGCGGCCAGACGAGGTGATAGCCGCCGAGGTCTTCGTCGCCGCGCGCAAAGCCCCACGGGATCGAGAGGCTGGCGATGATGCCGCCGGGGAACGAATTCGCCTCATGCGTGCGCAGCACCGCCGTGCTGATGCGATAGGTGTTGGACCCGCCCGGACCGCGCGGCGGATCGAGCGGCAGAAGCTGCGCCTGCCAATCCTGC
The DNA here is from genome assembly GCA_963731145.1 of uncultured Alphaproteobacteria bacterium. Classification (GTDB taxonomy): domain Bacteria; phylum Pseudomonadota; class Alphaproteobacteria; order ATCC43930; family CGMCC-115725; genus CAIKMD01. The sequence goes on from CAVSUX010000005.1 coordinate 322,164, forward strand.
CAGCCATCGGTGAAACCCGCGAGCGCGGCATCGAAACCATCCGCGAGGCTGCCGATGACGCGATGCGCCGCTTCTTCCGCGCGTCGGCCGAAGCCGAGTGCGATGACGAATTCACCGTTGCAGTCAGACAGGTTGATCTCGGCAGCGAGTGCGACATTTCCGCCGCGTGCCGAATCGTAGTTCCAGGTTAGCGCGAAATGCCGGCTTAGATCCTGCCAGCCATCGGACGAGCCGACGAAGCCGACGGAGCGCGCACGCCACGGCGCCGAACAGGCCACTGCCATGGCATTGCCGCTGCCGGCGGCGAACAGCATCTCATGCCCCTTATGGGTGCCGAGCCAGGCCTCATTGTCGGCGCCGCGATTGACGAGATGCGGCGCCAGCAGCGCGAACAGCCGATAATCGCGCGCGCCATCGAGCGCATGGAAGGAAATGCGCTGCAGCACGACGTCGCGGGTCGGATCGGCAAGCACGGTCTTGTCGATGCGATAGCGGCCATCGGCCGCGACATTGGCAAGCGTGAAGGCCGGCACGCCGTCCTCCACCGGATGCACCGTGCTGCGCGCGTGGCGCTTTTCTTCCGAGAAATAATCGCGGCCATTGGTGACGATGAAGCCGAAATCGCGCGTGCAGGCATAATCGACGCGCGGATAATAAATCTCGTTGAGGATGCCGTGGCTGATCGTGTACCAGACGCGGCTTTGCGGCGTGAATGCCGTGCCGAACGCGCTCTTGGCGCTGGACGTCCAGCGCGCCGGGATGCCGGGCCGACCCGGTGCTTCGCCGCTCATGCGTCAGCCCCCGCCTGCGCGCGGCAGGATGAATTTCTCGACGGCCGCGGCGAAACCGTCCTCATCGTTGCTCAGCGTGGTTTCGCGCGCCTCGCCCTTCACGGCGTCGCTCGCATTGCCCATGGCGATGCTGAAATCCGGCTTGACGGAACATCGGCACGTCATTCTCCATATCGCCGAGCGTGACGATCTCGGTGAGCGGGACGCCGACCGTCCCGGCAAGTTCGCGGACCGCTATCCCCTTATCGACACCGGGCGCGACGAAATCGAGGTAATAGGCTTGCGAGCGCACCGCCATCGCACGCGTGGCAAACCGTGCCTGCGCCTCGCCCTCGACGGCCTCGAGCCGCGCGAAATCGTCGCTGACGCCGACAATCTTGCCGGCCTTATCGATGACGGCGTCGAAATTCTCAACCACATGCGGCCTCTGCTGCACGGTGACGGTTTCATGCGAGACATGCGCCCCGGCGAGATCGCGCGTCAGCCATTCCTCGCCGGTGAAGAGCCACACGCCGACCCGCTGCGCATCGAGAAAAGCGACGATCTCGCGCGCGACATCGCGCTCGATGCTGCGCTGGTTGAGGATTTGCAGCGCCGGCGAAGCGATCGCACCGCCATTGAAAGCGGCAACCGGGATCGTGATGCCGAGCGTATCGACCAGCATGCGCAGCCCGAAGGGCGGACGGCTGCTTACGACCGTGAAGCGGATACCGCGCGCATGCAGCGCGGCCACCGCCGCGCGCGTGCGATCCGTCACGCGTTTTTGCGACGTCACCAGCGTACCGTCGACATCCGAGATCACCAGCGTGATACGAGCCATGGTCAGCCTTAAACCTATCCAGCGCTTGTCGGCCCGATAGCCGCGATCTTACACTCGCGAGCCGGTCCAAAGGAGAGCCTCGCGATGTCACGACCTGATTACCATCCGTTTTTGCCAAAACCGGGGCAATCGAAGATCGCCGGACCGACGGCGCGCGCCCATGCGGATGCGCGGCGGCAAAGCCCGCGCGCCAAGGAATTCTTCGCCCAATGGGAAAAGCAGTTAGCCGAGCCCTTCAAAGGCATCACCACGGATGGCCAGGCCGTTCCCGGCCTTTATAAATTCAAGCCCAACGGCGCACCGGTCGCGGCGATGACCGATGCGGCCAGGGCGCTGCTCGGCCTCCTCACCGAAGCGCAACGCAACGCGTCGTGCTTTCCCGCCGATTCCAAGACTTGGCGGGGCTGGCAGAACACCGAGAATTTTTTCGAGGATTACGGCCTCCGGCTCGAAGAAATCACCGACGCGCAGCGCGAGGCCGTGCTCGCGATCCTGCGCGCGAGCCTCAGCGCCAAGGGCTATCAGATGTCGCGCGACGTGATGCGGCTCAACCGCTTCCTCGGCGATCTCGTCGGCGGGCCGGCGATCCTCGGCGAATGGAGCTACAATTTCTGTCTCTTCGGCACGCCGTCGACCGAGCGAGCCCTGGGGCTGGCAGCTTTTCGGCCATCATCTCAGCCTCAATTGCATGGTGATCGGCGGGCAGATGGTGCTGACGCCGACCTTCTGGGGCGCCGAGCCGAGCCATGCCGATGTCGGACCTTTCGCCGGCACGACGCTGTTCGAGGATGAAGAACGCGCCGGGCTCACGCTGATGCACTCGTTTCTCGCCGGAGCAACAGCGCCGCGCGATCGTCGCGCATTCGATGGTCGGCGGCGATCTGCCGCCCGGCCGGCGGCATTTCGCCGACAATCTCCATCTCGCCGGCGCGACATCAGGACAATCGCAGTCATTCCCTATGAGGGCATCACCGCCGCCGACATGTCGGCGGTGCAGCGCCGCAATCTCCTCGATCTCGTCGGCCGCTATATCGCGCCGCTACCGCCGGAGCCCGAGAAGCAGCGCATGGCCGAGATCGAGCAGCCATCTGAACGACACGCATTTCTGCTGGATCGGCGGTTTCGCCGAGGACAGCACGTTTTATTATCGCGTGCAGAGCCCGGTGGTGCTGATCGAGTTCGACCACCATATCGGCGTGTTCCTGACCAATGCCGAGCCGGCGAAATTCCACGTCCACACCATCGTGCGGACGCCGAACGGCAATGATTACGGGCTCGATCTCTTACGGCTGCATTACGAGCAATCGCCGCATCATCAAGCCGAGCAAACGCTGACCGCGCTCAGTCGTTGACGTGGTCGTGGCCGCCGACGCGGCCCGGCCGCCAATAGCCCTCGGCATAGATCTGGCTGCGATCGAAACCGCGCTCCAAGAGCGCGTGGCGCTGGTTGCGGACGTTGCTGGTCTCGCCGATGACGATGGCATGGCCGTTGCCCGGCGGGAAGGTGAAAGCCGCGAGCGCCTTCGACAGCATATCGCTCGGTCCCGGCGCGGCGCCGTTGCGCAACAGCCATTGCAGCTTCACATCGGCCCGCGCCGTCAGTTCCTGCTTGTCCTCCTGCCCCGCCGACTCTCGAGGAGGGCAAAGGCGCGCGCGCCTTGCGGCAGCGCCTCGATCAGCGCGTAGATCGCCGGCAGGCACGTCTCGTCGCCGAGGAAGAGGTGCCAGTCGGCATCGGGATTGAGTCCGATACGACCGCGCGGACCGCGAATGTCGATCACGTCGCCCGGCTTGGCCTCGAGCGACCAGCTCACGCCCGGCGTGCGATGGCCATGCAGCACGAAATCGACGTCGATCAGCTTGCTGGCCGTGTCATAGCAGCGGATCGTGTAATGCCGCCGCGCCGGTTCGCCGCCCGGCTGCGGTATCTGCAGCACGATTTCCTGGCCGGGTTTCGGGGTGAATTCGTCGAGATTCGTCGCCGGTCAGCTGAACGCGGCGCATATGCGGGTCGATATCGAAAGCTTTGACGACCTTGAGCGTCCACGAACGGCCGCGCCGCCGCTCAAGCTCGGCCTCGCTCAGCATCGGCCGGCCCGCCGCCGGCGCCATCCCGCCTCGCATCACTTCATCCGGCCCCGCCATGGGCATCCTCTTTCGTCACAGAGTCGTCCGGCGAAATATGGGGCGGGCGCGACACTAAAGCAAACGAGCGGAATTCGGACGACAATCCTTAATCGGCGTCGCCGCCCGGATAGGCTACGCTTATCGAATGAGCATCGCCGCGGCTTCGTTGTCGGCCGCGTGACGCCTGCTATCTTGAGCGGCATGGCGGAACGGTCCATTCATCTCGTCGGCGGCGTGCCGCTCGAGGCGCGCGAGGTCTTCGAGCTTGCCGGCGCATCTTTCGGTCCGCTCGCCAAGCGCTTGCCCGACGGCGAGAAGAAGCGCGGCTGGCTGCGCCCGCAAGCGCCGATCATCGGCCGTGCGGCCGGCATGATCCCAGGCGGGGTCGCGCGCTATCTCCGCATGACCAATCAGCGCTATCGGCCAGCGCCGAACCAAGATCTGGACGCGATTGATTTCGGCCCGCTTGGCTACCTCGCGGCGGCGCGAGAATCCTATGCGCTCTTCGCCGCCGCACGCGCGGTCGGCAAGATCTCCCCCGGGACCCGCTTCCAGATCAGCATCCCGACGGCTTTCGGCGTGATGGGGCATTGCATCGATCTCGATGCCGTGCGCGATGTCTGGCCCATCTATGAGCGGCAGCTCTTCGCCGAGATCAATGCGATCGCGCGCGAAATTCCGCCGCAATATCTCGCCGTGCAATGGGATATCGCCGTCGAGATCACCCAATCGCTCGATAATCCGAACGGCTCGATGCGGGAATTTGCCGCCGACGAGCTGGCCGCCGCCGTGGCCCGGGCGCTCGATTGCCTACCCGACGCGGTCGAGGCCGGGATTCATCTTTGCTATGGCGATGCCGGCGAGGACAAGCACTACGTCAATCCGCGCGATATGGGCGTGATGGTTGCCTTCCACAACGCGATCGCGGCACGGGCGAAGCATGGCATCGCCTGGATCCATCTGCCGGTGCCGAAAGAACGCGAGGATGAAGCCTATTTCGCGCCGCTCGCCGCGTTGCGCCTCCGGCCCGAGACCGAGTTGATGCTGGGCCTCGTCCATCGCCTGGACGGGATTGCGGGTGCCCGGCGGAAGGTCGCGACGGCGCGGAAATTCGCGACGGTTTTCGGCATCGGCACGGAATGCGGCATGGGCCGCTATTTCGCACCCGAAACTATGCAAGAGGTGTTCGCGCTGCACCGCCAGGTCGCAGCGTTCGACTGAGGTGTCGGCAACGCCGCGCCCGCTCGTTTGGCTATAGAAAAGCGCCCTTAAATCCATTACAGCCGCAGGCACCGGCCGCCCGCTGGCCAACTCGGGAAGGGCGGCCTCGGGAGGCAAGGGCGTGGCTGAACTGGTTCTGGGCATCGGCACATCGCATGGCTCGATGCTGTCGACGCCGCCGCAGGAATGGGACGGCCGCGCCGCCGCGGACCGCCGCAACAAGTCCCTCGCCTTCCGCGGCAACGCTTATTCTTTCGACCAGCTCTACGCACTGCGCCAAGCCGAGGATTTCGCCGCGCGCAACACCGCGCCGGCGCGCCAGGCGCATTACGATCGTTGCCAGAAGCAACTCGACGCGCTGGGCGACATCCTTACCGCCACCAAGCCCGACATCATGGTCGTCATCGGCGACGACCAGCATGAATGGTTCACCGAGGAGCTGCAGCCGACTTTCGGCATCTTCTGCGGCGAGCAGGTCATCAATTTCGCGCCGACTGCCGAAGAGATGGAGCAACACACGCGCGAGGGTCGCGGCGCCGTCAATCAGCGGCAATCACCCGCCGGTGGATCAGCCCTATCCAGTCGCGCAAGGCCTCGCCGAGCATATGATCGCCCAGGCGATGCGGGATGGTTTCGATGTCGCGGCGATCATGGCGCAGCCCAAAAACGCGTATGAGACCAAGAATCTCGGTCACGCCTACGGCTTCATCTATCGCCGGCTGCTCAAGGATCGGCCGCTGCCGCTGGTGCCGGTGCTGGTAAACACCTTCTATCCGCCGAACCAACCCTCGCCCCGCGCTGCTTCGACTTCGGCCGCGCGGTCGGCCGCGCCATCGCAGGCTGGCCGAGCGATGCGCGCGTTGCCGTCGTCGGCTCGGGCGGTCTCAGCCATTTCGTCATCGACGAGGCGTTCGATCATCGCATCCTCGGCGCGTTCCAGCGCGACGATGTCGATGCGATCACCGGCGAGGACGATGCGCTGTTCCGCTCGGGCACGTCGGAGACCAAGAATTGGATCGCGGCGCGCGGCGCGCTGGCCGCGACCGGCTTCACGATGAAGCTGCTCGATTATGTGCCGTGCTATCGCTCGGAAGCGGGCACCGGCAACGCGATGGCGTTCGCCACGTGGTCGTAAACGAGTTTAGGAAATCGGGGGAGCTTCAATGCCAGGTTGGCGCGTCGGCATCGATATCGGCGGTACTTTCACCGACGTGGTCGGCATGGAGATCGAGACGGGGAAGATCCTCGTCACGAAGGTTCCGTCCATTCCCGTCGACCCGTCGCGCGCAGTCGCGGCGGGTTTGCAGAATCTGATGGAAGTCCATCCGGAGATCAAAGCGCAGGACATCGACTTCTTCGCCCATGGCACGACGGTCGCGACCAACGCGACGATCGAGGGCAAGGGCGCGAAATCCGGCCTGCTCATCACCAAGGGCTTCCGCGCGATCTACGACATGCGCGGCGGCAACCGGCCGATGGGACCCGATCTCATCGACACGCATTGGCAGAAGCCGGTCGGCCTCGTGCCGCAGAAGATGACGCATGAGGTCGGCGGCCGCCTCGGCTTCGACGGCGAAGAACTCGAGCCGCTCGACGAGAACGCGGTGCGCGAGGCCGCGCGCAAGCTGCGCGAGCAAGGCGTACAGTCGATCGCCGTCTGCTATCTCTTCTCCTTCATCAACCCGAAGCACGAGCAGCGCACCGCCGAGATCATCCATGAAGAGCATCCGACGGCGCGCGTCTCGCTGTCGAGCATGGTGCTGCCGCTGATCCGCGAATATCTGCGGCTCTCGACCACGGTGCTCGATGCCTATGTCGGACCGGTCGTCGCGAATTATCTGCGCGCGATCACCGGTCGGCTGCGCGAGACCGGGCTCGACGACCAAGAAGCTTTTCATCATGCAGTCGAATGGCGGGTTGATGCAGATCGACATCGCCACCGAATATCCCAACCAGACGCTTGCTGTCGGGCCCGGCGGCGGGCGTCGTCTTCGGCGCCGGCCTCGGCAAGCTGATCGGCGAGCCCAACATCGTCACCTTCGATGTCGGCGGCACCAGCACCGATATCAGCGTGCTTTACAAGAACGCCTATCAGGAAACGCGCCACGGCCGCATCCACGATCAGGATATCGGCACGCCGATGATCCAGATCCGCGCCCTCGGGCGCCGGCGGCGGCACCATCGCGCATATCGGACCGGACGGGCTGCTGAAAGGCGGGCCGCAATCGGCCGGCGCCGATCCGGGCCCCGCCTGCTACGACCATGGCGGCAAGAACCCGACCGTCACCGACGCGAATATCGTGCTCGGCTATCTCAATCCGAACAATTTCGTCGGCGGCCGTTTCAAGATCGTGCCCGAGCTCGCGGAGAAAGCGATCACCGAGAAGATCGCCAAGCCGCTCAATCTCAGCTCGCAGCAAGCGGCGCTCGGCATCATCCGCGTCGTCTGCACCAATATCGAAGTCGGGCTGCGCCTGTCCTTCGTCGAGCGCGGCCTCGATCCGCGCATGTTCTCGCTGCTCGCTTTCGGCGGCGGCGGGCCGGTGCTGGGCACGCGCGTTGCCAAGGATATCGGCATCCCGCGCGTGATCGTGCCGCCCTATCCCGGCATCTCCTGCGCCATGGGCCTGCTGCAGACCGATGTGAAGCATTACTATCTGCAGACGCGCATGGGCTCGCTCGCCAAAGTGCCGGTCGACGAGCTCAACACCATCTTCACCCAGCTCGAAGAGCGCGCCCGGCGCGAGGCGACGCAAGAAGGCTTCGAGCCGAAAGCCGTGAAGCTGCAGCGCCAGCTCGATATGCGCTATCCCTTCCAGGGCTATGAGCTGACGATCGATTGCAGCAACGAGGCCTTCACCGAGGACGACAAGGCGAAGGTCCGCGCCGCTTTCGATCAGACTCGCACAAAGAGGTCTACGGCACGGCGGCGACCGGCGAGATTCCCGACATCGTCAATGTCCGCGTCATGTCGGTCGCCGAGGTCGCGAAGCTCGACCTGCCCGAACTGCCCAAAGGCGAGCGCGATCCGAAACCGGTCGCGCGGCGCAAGGTGCTGTTCGACGAGCATGAAGGCTATCTCGACACGCCGATCTACGACCGTATCAAGCTCGGCGCCGGCGCGGTCATCAATGGACCCGGCGATCATCGAGCAGCTCGATTCGACGACCGTTATCCTCCCCGGCCAGAAAGCCGAGATCGAGCGCTACGGCAATATCATCATCGAGGTGAACGCCATGAGCACCGACGCGACGAACGGAAAAGCCGCGATGAAGCTCGATCCGATCACGCTCGAAATCATCATCGCCCGGCTGCAAGAGCTGGTCTCGACGATGGAGCATCTGCTGTTCCACAGCGGCTATTCGACCATCCTGCGCGAATCGCATGACGGCTCCTGTACCTTGCTCGACACGGAAGGCAATTGCATCGAGGGCTCGGGCGGGCCCGCTGCATCTCTTCTCCTATCTACTACACGGTGCGCAGCATCCTCGACCGCTATCCGATCGCGACGATGAAGGACGGCGATTGCTTCATCTCGAACGATCCCTATCTCGGCGGCACGCTGCATGTGCCCGATATCGTCATCATCACGCCGATCTTCGTCGACGGCGAAGTCATCGGCTTCAGCGGCTCGCACGCGCATAAGCCCGATGTCGGCGGCCTCGTCCCCGGCTCGTCCGGCGCCGCGGCGCGCGAGATTTTCCACGAAGGCCTGATCCTGCCCGGCGTCAAATTCTGGACCAAGGACGGCGTCATCCCCGAAGTGCTGGCGATCATCCGGCACAATTGCCGCATCCCCGAGATCATCGAAGGCGATCTGCGCGCGCAAGTCGGCTGCACCTTGGTCGGCGCCGATCAGGTGCGCGCCCTCTGCAAGGAATACGGCACCGAGACGATCAAGGCGGCGATGCCGGCGGTGCTGGCGATGTCGGAGAAGCGCGTGCGCGACGGCATCGAAGCCTGGCCCGATGGCGAGGCCGAGGCCGAGGCGATGGTCGATCACGACGGCGTCGATCTCGACAAGCCGCTGCGCATCCATGTGAAGGTGGTGAAGAAAGGCCGCGACATCACCTTCGACTATTCGCAGACCAACGATCAGGTAAAAGGCCCGACCAATCTGCGGCCGCAGGTGAGCCATGTCGCGGCGGTGATGGCGCTCGTGACCATGCTCGATCCGACCATCCCGTTCAATGACGGGATGCGCCGCGTCGATCCACTTCATCAATCCCGAAGGCAAGATCACCAATCCGAAATGGCCGGCGCCGATCAATTCCTATTTCGGCCTCGCCAATGTGCTCTACAGCACCTGCAACCGCGCCCTCGCCAAATTCAATCCGAGCCGCGCGGTTGCCTCGCCCGGCCTCGGCCTCGGCGCGATCGCGGTCGGCTACGATCAGAACCGCACCGGCCGCAAAGCGGTGCAGTACGAGCTGTTCACCTCGGCGCAAGGCGGCAAGTCGGATCATGACGGCTCGTCCGGCACGGTCGGCTTCCTCAATGTGACGCCGAACACGCCGATCGAGGTGATCGAGACCGAATTCCCGATCCGCGTGAAGCGCTATGAATGGATCACCGATTCCTGCGGCGCCGGCACGCATCGCGGCGGCATCGGCAATCGCAAGGAATACGAGCTGCTCGGTCATGCGACGACGACCTTGCGCCTCGGCCATCAATTCAAATTCGGCGGCTGGGGCATTTTCGACGGCCAGAATCCGCCGGTGGTACGCGCGACGCTCAATCGCGGCACCAATCACGAGCGGCCGCTGAAGCCGCTGGAGACCATCCGCATGGAGCCGGGCGAGACCTTCATGGTCGAGATGCCGGGCGGCGGCGGCTATGGCGATCCGAAGAAGCGGCCCGGCCGAAGAAGTGCTCGAAGACGTGCTCAACGGTTATGTCTCGATCGAGACGGCGGAGCGCGATTACGGCGTCGCGATCAATCCCGACACGATGGCGCTCGACACGGACCGGACCGCCGCGCTGCGCTGCCGCTGAGCGGGACGACGCGATGCACGGGAGGATAAAAGCGGCGTTCGCGGCGATGGCTTTCCTTGGCCTCGCCGCGGCTGCGCACGCCGATGAGACGACGCTGATCTTTGCGACGACCGATCCCGGGCACGATCGAGCTCAATACGCGACTGCTCCATCCCTGGGCCGATCGCGTCAATGAGGAAGGCGCCGGCGTTCTGCATATCGATGTGCGCGATGGCGGCGCGATCGCCAATCACGCGAATTACTACGACCGCGTGATGGACGATGTGGTCCAGCTTGCGTTCGGCCAGGTCAATTTCATCGCCGGCAAATTCCCGCGCGCCGGGGTGATGAACCTGCCTTTCGTCGCCGACAATTCGGAGAGCGCCTCGGTCGCGTTGTGGCGACTTTATAAGAGCGGGCTGCTGGACGCCGAATTCCACGACATCCACCCGATCCTCTTCGCGTCCTTGCCGCAAGGCGGGCTGCATATGGCGAAGCCGATCCCCAATCTCGATAATCTGACCGGGCTCAAGATCGCGGCCGGCGCCAAGGCGATGACCCAGGCGATCGCCGATCTCGGCGCGGCGCCGTCATCCCTAACCGCGCCCGATCTCTACGAGGCGATCCAGCGCCGCACGATCGACGGGAGCGTGATGATCTGGCAGGGGCTCGGTACCTTCAAGCTCGACGAGGTGACGACTTATCATCTCGAAACGCAGCTTGGCGCTTCACTTGCCATGCTGTTCATGACGCAGAAGCGCTATGACGCGCTGTCACCCGCCGCGAAGACGATCATCGACGCCGATGCGGGCGAGGACGCGAGCCGTCTTGCCGGCCAGTATTACGACGACACGCAGAAATCCGCGCGTGCCCGCGTTGCCGCCGAAGGCGGCCATACCATCGTCCGCCTGACACCGGCGCAAGCCGAAAGCTGGCGACGGCGTATCGAGCCGGTGACGAATGATTGGGTGCAAGCGACACCCGACGGTGCCAAAATCCTCGCCGCCTTCAAGCAAAATGTCGCCGAGGTGAAGGCCGGAAAATGAAAATCGTTGGAGGGATCGGGCTATGCTGTCGCCGGAACAGAATAATCTGCTGACCCAAACCGCCGCCGGCACGCCGATGGGCGAGCTGCTGCGCCGCTATTGGTGGCCGGTCGCCGGCATCAGCGAATTCGACGAGATGCCGACGAAGCCGGTGCGACTGATGGGCGAAGATTTGACGCTCTACAAGGATCGCAGCGGCAATTACGGCCTGCTCGACCGGCATTGCCCGCATCGCCGCGCCGATCTTACGTATGGCTTCGTCGAGGATTGCGGGCTGCGCTGCTCCTATCACGGCTGGCATTTCGATGCCGAGGGCCGCTGCCTCGAACAGCCCTATGACGACATTGCCAATCCCGAGGCCAATCTCAAAGCGCAGGTGCTCGTCAAAGCCTATCCGGTCGAGGAATGCGGCGGGCTGCTCTGGGCCTATCTCGGCCCGAAGCCGGCGCCCTGCCTGCCGCGCTGGGAATTCTTCGAGTGGAAAAACGGCTTCCGCCAGATCGTCCTCAGCGAGCTCGATTGCAACTGGCTGCAATGCCAAGAGAACTCGATCGATCCAGTGCATAACGAATGGCAGCATCGCCATTGGGAGCTGCGTATCCTCGGCAAGACCGGCATCGCGCCCAGGCATCTCAAAGTCGGCTTCGAGGAATTCGAATACGGCTATACCTATAAGCGCATCACCGAAGTCAGCGGCGAAGCCGATCCGCTTTGGACGGTCGGCCGCGTCTGTCTCTGGCCCTATGCGCTCTTCACCGGCACGCATGTCGAATTCCGCGTGCCGGTCGACGACACCAACACGCTGAGTGTCGGCTGGTTTTATGCGCGCGTGCCGAAAGAGCGGCAGCCTTATGAGCAGAATGCCATCCCGACCTGGAACGGGCCGGTGCGCGATCCGAAGACCGGGCGCTATCTCTCCAGCCACATCATGAATCAGGATTTCATCGCCTGGATCGGCCAGGGCGCGATCGCGCAGCGTGATAAGGAATTCCTGGGCGCAAGCGATCTCGGCATCACCATGATCCGCCGCCGTTTCCTGAAAGATCTCGAGACGATCGCCGCAGGCGGCGATCCGAAAGCGGTGATCCGCGATCCGGCGATCGCACGCAATGTCCGGCTGCCGGTTGCCGATCGCGAAGGCAATCTCGATGGGCAAGGCCGCCGCGTCGAGCCGGGCCACGTCCCGACCTTCCCGTTCCAGGCGGGCATGCCGGAAGCAGTGAAGCAGGAATGGGATCGCGCCATGGGGAACGAGAAGGCATGAAGCTGCGTCGACTCCTCCTCGCGATTGCCGCAGTGCTGCTTGCCGCGCCCCTGGTCGCCATGGAAGGCGCGCGCGCCGAAGAGACGAAGCTCATCATGACAACGATCTCCTCGCCGACCTCGCAAGTCGGGCAGGAGAATTACCACGGCTGGGCCAATCGCGTGAACGAGGCCGGCAAAGGCATCGTCTCGATCGATGTGCGCGACGGCTTCGCGCTCGCCAACAGCACGAATTTCTACGATCGGCTCCTTTCCGACGTGATGCAGATCACCTTCGGCTCGCTCAACTACCTCGCCGGCAAATTCCAGCTCAGCCAAGTGATGGCGCTGCCCTTCGTGATGGATTCGGCCGAGCAGGAATCGGTCGTGTTCTGGCGGCTCTATAAATCTGGTTTGCTCGATTCCGAATTCGACCAGATCGTGCCCCTCTATTTCTACGCCTTCCCGCAAGTCGCGCTGCATCTGACGAAAATCCCGGCCACGCCGCTGGCCGATTTGAGCGGCTTGCGTATCATCATCGCCGGACAGATCCCGAGCGCTATGATCGCCAAGCTCGGCGGCACACCGATTTCGATCGGTCTCAGCGACACCTATCAGGCGCTGCAGCGCTCGACCGCCGATGGTCTTAGCTTTCCAATGGCGCCACTGCCCGATTTCAAGCTCGACGAGGTGACGCGCTATCACATCCTCGCCTCGCTTGGCGGCGGGCCGGGCGGCGTGTGGATGGCGAAAGCGAAATATCGGAGCCTGCCGCCCGAGGTGCGCAAAATCCTCGACGAGAATTCAGGCGAGGCACAGAGCCGCCGCGTCGGCGCGACGCTCGACCGCTTCGAGCAAAGCGTGCGCGCCAAGCTCGAAGCATCGAAGGATCACAAAGTCGTCACGCTGACGCCGGAGCAGCGCGCAACCTGGACCGCACGCGTCTCGCCAATGATCGAAGCTTGGGGCACCATCGACGACGCCCACGCCAAAGTGCTGGCGAAAGTGCGCGAGCTCGCGGCTCAAGTTAAGGCAAGAGACCAGTAATCGTCATTGCGAGCGAAGCGAAGCAATCCAGAACCGCATGTGAGGAGCAACCCGGCCAACTGCTCTCCGCAGTTGCCCCCCTCGGGTTCACGCGCGAAGAGCGCGTGAACGGGTCGCTGGATTGCTCGTCGCTTACGCTCCGCGCAATGACGGGGGGTATTACATCCGCTTCGCCAGCAGCGGGAAGAATTTCAGCGGGTTGGTGTTCACCATCTGAATCTTCTGCGCTTCACTAAGGAAATCGAAGCTGTCGATCGTCGCGAGGATGTCGTCCGCCGGGCGGCCGGTGAGCGGATTGCGCTGCGCCGAGCCCGAGCCCGGCGATTCCGTGCCGAAGGCCATGCGATGCGGCCCGCGCTGGCGGATCGCTGCCGCGAGGTAGAACGGATCGTAGGAGCAGGTATCGAAAAAGAGGTTCTCGCTGAGATCGGGGCCGGGAGGCGGCGGCACATCGATCGCCGCGTCCTTTTCCGTCGCCTGGCCACCGCCGCGCTCGCCGGTGCGACCGATGACATTGTCGGCGCCGCGCGAGGCCTTGGTGTGATCGACGATCTCACCGGCTTCCATCAGCCGGCGCAAGCAGCCGCCGCAATGGCAAATGAGGATCTTGAGCTTGGGGAAGCGCTGAAAGACGTCGCTGTTCTCGAGCAGCAAGGTCGCCAGCGTCTCTTCCGTCATGTTGTTGTACTGATAGGAATGCGGGATGCGGTCGAGCCGCGGATCGCGCGAGATCGAGGGATGCACGACGAGCGTTGCCTGCAGCGCCTCGGCCTTCTCATAGAGCGGGAACCAGGCTTCGTCATCCATGCCCGGCGCCTGGCGATCGCCGCCCGGATCGGGATTCAGCGTCGCGCCGACGAATTGATATTCCTTGACGCATTTCTCAAGCGTCTTGACGCAGCCCTTGATGTTCATTTCCGGGCTTTGCGGCAATTGTCCGACGCCAACGAAGCGGTCGGGGTGCCGCTTGGTCTGATCGAAGATCACCTTGTTGGTGATGTCGGTCCAGGATTCGACGAGATAGGTCCGCTCCCAATGCAGCATCGCCACCGGCCGCGGTGAGATGAGCTGCACATCGACATTGCGCTCGTCGAGCATGCGGAGATGGCGCTCGAGCGCCTGCTTCACCGCCGGCTCCGGCATCGCCGCGCTTTCGGCGGCGGTGCGCAGGGCGATGAGATTCATCGCCGCGGCGCGGAAATGCGGCGGCGTCGAGATGTGACCGTGAACGTCGAAAACCTTTTTGCCCTTGTACATAGCGTCCTCCATTTATGTGTTGCGCCAAGTATCGCGACGCGCGCCGCGTCTGGCAAGGAAAGGCGCGATGTTCTATGCTGTTTTCAATCGCAACAAACACACAAAGGGAGCCAGCCATGCAGCATCGCCAGGGTGCACACCCCAAGGGAAAAGCCATGCACAAGCAGCCTTTCCCCACGGTCACGCGGGTGGGCAATGTGATCTTCTCCTCGGCGCTCTCGGGCACCGATCTGTCGACCGGCGAGCTGCCGAAGGATGCGGAGAAGCAGATCGAGCACGCTTTCGCCAATGTGAAGGCATGCGTCGAAGAAGTCGGCGGCACGGTCGGCGATATCGGCAAGATGGTCGTCTATCTCGCCGACCGGAATATGCGCGAGGTCGTCAATAAATACTGGGTGGCGATGTTTCCGGACGAGCATGACCGGCCGGTGCGCCACACCATTGGCGGCGAGTTGCCCGGCGGCTTCATCATCCAGATCGAATTCATCGCCGTTACACAGAAATAGGCGGCGCGGCGCGTGGCGATGAACACGATCCGCATTCTTTATCGTGATTACGATCGTGCGCCCTATCTCTATACGCTGCAGACGTGCGCCAAACGGCTCGGCCTCGATGTCGTGATCACCAAGGCCGAGCTCGGCGGGCGCTTTCCGGAATTCCTGTTGGAAGGCGCCACCGACTTCCTCGCCGAGAATTATTGGCAGCTCCAGGCACTACGTGCCAAGGGCCAGCCGCTGGTCAGCGTCGCAACGGCGGTCTCCAACCTGAACGAGAAGCTTTTCGTTCACCCCAGCATCGGCAAGCTCGCCGATCTCAAGGGCAAGAAACTGGCGATCCGCGGCCTTGGCCCGTCGCAGCTCATCCCCGGCCTCTGGCTGAAAGACCACGGCCTCGCCGAGGATGTGGCGCAAGTCACTGTGTCGGAGGACGAGGTCGGGCGCTGGGGCCAATGGAAGAAGGTCGTGACCGGCGAATGCCACGGCACCTTCGTCACGAATTTCTATCAGAACGAACCGCGTGCGGCAGGCTTGAAGCAGATGGACCCGGAGCCTTACGGCTTCATCGGCAATGTCACGCTGACAACGCTTGAAAACTTCGCGACATCGCGACGCGACGACGTGCAGAAACTGGTCGATGCCGCTTTCGATGCCTCGCGCGTCTTCAAGCATGATCCCGCGGCGGCGATGGAAATCTGTATGCGCGAGCCGGTGAAGCTCTTGAAACTCGATGGCCGCGCCGCGATGGAGCGCCTCTATGACATCCTGCGCGAGGAGCTCTCCGAGCAGCCGATCCCGACGCCCGAAGGCATCGCCAATACGCGGCGCATGGCGCTTATCCGCATGCCGGAGCTCAAGGACTTCAATCCGCTGGCGATGTGGGATCTGAGCTTCGCCCGTGCCGCGCTGAAGCGTGCGGGCTAATTTCTAACCGTCATTGCGAGCGAAGCGAAGCAATCCAGAGCCACATTCGCGGCTCTCTGATGGGGTGGACGGCCCCCGAACGGCATCGATGTGCCAGAGTGAGGTCGTTACAGATCTCAAACGAGGAGGCCGTCCGTGGACAAGCTTAGCCGCATAGGTATGGATACGTCGAAGCAGATTTTTCAGCTTCATGGAGCGGATGACCGTGAAGAGGTGGTTCTGCGTCGCAAGCTCAAGCGCAAAGAGGTTCTGACGTTTTTTGCGAGCCTGGCGCCGACGGTTATAGGCATCGAGGCCTGTGGCGGGGCTCATTATTGGGCGCGCGAGCTGACGCGGCTGGGCCATGAGGTGAGGCTGATCGCGCCGCAATACGTGAAGCCCTATGTGAAACGCGGGAAGAACGACGCAGCGGATGCCGCGGCGATCTGCGAGGCGATGAGCCGGCCGACGATGCGCTTCGTGCCGGTGAAGAGTGCGGAGAGCCAAGCGGCGCTGATGCTGGCGGGCCTGCGCGAGCGCTTGGTGCGCCACCGCGTGCGGCTCGCCAATACGATCCGCGGCTATGCGGCGGAGTTCGGGATCGTTGCTGCCAAGGGGCGGGCCAAGATCGAGCCGCTGCTGTTGCGCCTCCAGGCCGACGAGACCGTGCCGGCCTTGGCCCGCGAGCTGTTTGCCGCGCACGCCCAAGAATACGCGCAACTCGAAGCCCAGCTCGAGGCGATCGACGCCAGGTTGATGGCGTGGCATCGAACCAACGAGCCGAGCCGGCGCCTCGCTCGGATTCCCGGTGTGGGACCGGTGATCGCCTCGCTGCTCATGATGAAGACACCCGATCCGCATGCCTTCCGCTCCGGCCGGCACTTCGCCGCCTGGATCGGCCTGACGCCCAAGGATCATTCGACCGCCGGCAAGCTGAGGCTCGGCGTGATCACCCGCGCCGGCGACGAGACCTTGCGAAGCTTGCTCGTGGTCGGCGCCACTGCCGTCATCTGGCAAGCGCGGCGCGGTAAGAGCCGTCACGCCTCCCCCTGGCTCCTCGCCCTCTTGAAACGCAAGCCGCCCAAGCTCGTCGCCGTGGCGCTTGCCAACAAGATCGCCCGCATCGTCTGGAAGCTCATGACGACCGGCGAGACCTACGACCCCAAGCGTGCGCTAGGGGCGATGCCGACAGCGGCTTGACGAGATCAGCGGGATACAAGGCGCGTGTCTCGCTGAGCCGGCGCTTGCAAGAAAACGAGCAGATGGTGGATCGATCGGTTCGAGACGGAAGACACTCCGCGCAATCCAGTGGCGTATCGCGACGTCGCCTCTCTGTGTGGAACTCCCGCCACGAAAACCATCTTGGCCAGCGGTCATATGCCGATCGCATCCAACAGGCCGGACATATGGACGCAAGCGATCCGATCCAACACAACCGCTCGTCGACCTTGCAAGCCGGGGGCCGTCCACATATGGATTGCTTCGCCTTCGGCTCGCAATGACGAATGGGAAAGCTAGCGCGTCACTGTTTCCACGGATCGACGGTGATGTGGATCGAGCGCTCGTCGCTCTCGCCGCCGACCATCTTCAACGCGTGGTCGATCTCTTTGAGGCCGACGACATGGCTCGACATCTTCTCCAAGGGGAAGGTCTTCGCGCCCATCGTCTTCAACGCCAGCTCAACCGCGCCATAGGAATGGCCGCGCGTACCGCGGACCACAATTTGTTTATCGACCATCTGGTTGAGGTCGAAACCGTCGACCGCGCCCTTGCGCGTCGACATGACGAGCACGCCGCGCTTCCTGAGCAGCGCGAGCGCCGGGTTGACGATGTCCGCCCCGCCGCCGCTTGAATCGATGACGATATCGGCCATGCGGCCATTGGTGATGCGCTTCACCGCCTCGCCGAGATTCTCTTTATCGACGAAGACCGTCTCATGCGCGCCGAGCTCTTTCGCCACGGCCAAGCGCCGCTCGTCGCGTGTCAGGCCCGAGACGATGATAAGCGCCGCCCCCGCCGATTTCGCGCCGATGACGCAGCCCAGACCCTGCTGGCCGGGGCCCTGGACGACGACGGTCTTGCCAGGCGCGGCGCCGCCATCGAGATAGGCCCATTGAAAGCCGTTGCCGATCGGCAGCGCCATCGCGGCGATATGCGATGGCACGCCCGCCGGCACGCGATGCAGCACGCTGCGCGGATGCATATAGAGGTATTGCGAATAGCCGCCCCAGAGCGACGGCGTAACGGTCAGCGGCGTCGAGCCATAGCGGATGGCACCGGGAATCCGCGAATCGGTCTCGAGGCAGGAGCGGTATTCGCCGGTACGGCAATATTCGCAATGCCCGCAAGGGAGATATTCCTCAAGCGCGACGACATCGCCTTCCTTGACGCCCCAGCGCGCCCGCGCGACATCGCCGAGCTTCTCGATCACGCCGATCATCTCATGGCCGAGAATGCGCGGCCCAGGTTTCGGCGAGAGGTACATGCCCCAATCGCTGCCGCAGATGCCGGTCGCCTCGACCCGCATCAGCCCGGCATCGGGCGGGATCTCGGGCAAGGTGAACTCCCGCACTTCGGTCCGCTTCGCCTCGGTCATCACCGCAGCTTGTACGCTTACGCTCATCGCTTCCTCGCGTCTTTTCTCTGCTCGCCATAATATAGTACCGCAACGGCGGGAGGAGAAAGCGATGGCTCTCACAGGCGAATGGACCAAGATCGGCGGCGATCTGCCGGGCTTTGTCGCCATACCCTCGAGC
Source organism: uncultured Alphaproteobacteria bacterium (assembly GCA_963731145.1). Classification (GTDB taxonomy): domain Bacteria; phylum Pseudomonadota; class Alphaproteobacteria; order ATCC43930; family CGMCC-115725; genus CAIKMD01. The sequence continues at coordinate 340,845 of CAVSUX010000005.1, forward strand.
CCGCCGCCCTGGCCGGCGCTGATCGTCGTTCACGCTATCATGGGCATCGATAACCATATCGAGCGGCTTTGCGCACGCTTTGCCGAAGAGGGCTATTACGCTGCCTCGCCCGATATCTATGCGACCGACCCGGGCTTCAAGCAGCATCGCCACGAGGATGTCGAGATCGCGGCACATATAGGCGCCGACGCGGCCGGGCAGACAGCCAAGCTGGCGCAATATTCACCCGAGCAACAGGCGCGGATCGTCAAAGCGCGCGATTGGCTGAATGCACGCCAGGGCCACACCTATATCAACACCGTGCGCGGCGCCTACGAGCGGCTGAGCGCGCAGCGCGATATCCGCGCGATTGGCGCGATCGGCTTCTGCATGGGCGGGCGGCTGGTGGGCGAGCTGGCCGCGACCGGCGCGGCGCTGGGCGCGGGCGTCATCCATTACGGCAGCCCGCCGAAGCTCGATCTCGTGCCGAAGATCATCGCGCCGCTCGAAGGCCATTACGCCTCGACCGACACGCCGATCACCGGCCGGATCCCGGCTTTCGCCGAGGCGATGAAAGCCGCGGGCAAAGAATTCAGCCATTACGTTTATGAAGCGGATCACGGCTTCAGCCTTGGCAACACCCGCTTTCCCGAGGCCGCAAAGCTGGCGATGGCGCGCTCGCGCAAATACCTGGCGGAGAAGCTACGGCCGCTGGCAGCGGCCGCGGAATAGCGCGATCAACTCGCGATATCGAACATCACACCGTCATTGTCGCAGAACTGATAGGTGCCGAGCGGGCAGCTGCGCTTGAGGATATCGGCGCGCACGGCGTCCTCGTCGCGATCGAGCGGCCACGGCCCGTAGTGTCCGGCGCGTAGCGAAATCTCCTCGATCTCCTGCTTCACCTTCTCGGCATCCTCGACCTTGAAGCCGATATGATCGGGACCTGGCCGCACGATGCCGGTCTTGTCGAAGACCTGCACATCCCAAGGCATGATCTCGAGCGTGACGCGGCCATCGGTCAGGTAATAATTCGGGTCGCCTTGCTTCTGATTGGTCGGCTGCAGGTCGAGCACGTCGCGATAGAATTCGGCGCAAAGCTCGGGCCGCACGGTGCGGATGGCGAAGTGGTTGATGTAACGCGGCTGCTGCGTCTCGGCCTCGGTGTAAAGCCCGTCACGATTGGCCATCTCTTTCTGCGACAGGTCGAAGACATTGCCGTCGGGATCGTGCGTCGAAATGCCGGCATAAGGCCGCGTGGTCGGCCGCTTCAGCCATTTCACCGTCGGATAGTTCGCGCGCATCTTCGTGTAGACCGTCTCGACGTCCTGCACCTCGACGCCGAAATGATCGAGGCCGCCGGGCCGGCCCGGCTTGCGCGAATTGATGTTGAGGCCGACATAGCCGTCGCGCACCGTCACCGCGCCGAGCCCGCCGCGGCGATCGCCTTGGAATTTCATGCCGAAGATCGCTTCATAGAATTTTCCGACGCCGAGATGGTTCGACGACACGATCGCCATGTGATTGATTTTCGCGAACATGAATTTCCTCGCCCGGTCTATGCGAACCGCATGGTAAACCCTTTGGGGCAGCCGCAACAGCCCCGAAGCTGCTTGCGCCCGGACAGGGCTATGATTACGCTTTTCGCAAAGAAACGCGGCTTCGCGTACAGGGAGGATGGTGTGAGATTTCGCATTCATCACACATTGCTGGCGGCGGCTACGCTCGTCCTCACCGTGTCGCCGGCCCTCGCCGCCGCGATCGCGCCCTCGCCCGAGTTGCAGCAGGTGATCGACGGTGCGAAGAAAGAAGGCGCCCTCACCTTACAATATGGCGATGCGATCTTGGGTGGCGCCGAGGGTTCGCGCCTCGCGGCTGCCGGCATCAAAGAGATGTTCGGCATCGATCTGCAGGTCAGCTTCCATCCCGGCCCTTCCTTCGCACCGATGGCGAGCAAAATCTTCACCGAGATGCAGGCGGGGCAGAAAGCCTCGAGCGACGTCTACAACGCGACCGCGGTCGAGCTCGATCCCTATCTCGCGCGCGGGCTCTTCCGTAGCGTGCCTTGGACCAAGCTCTATCCTGGGCGCATCACACCCGACATCGCCGAAGCCGATGGCCGGGCGCTGCGCGTCGTCACCGCCACGCCCGGCATCCTCTATAACAAAACGTCGGGCGCCGATTTCGCTTCGGTCGCGACCATGGCCGATCTCTTGAAGCCCGAGTATAAAGGCCGCATCGATACCGAGCCCTATCTCGCCGGCTTTGATGTGCTCGTTGCGAAGAGCGTCTGGGGCTCCGACAAGACCACCGCCTTCGTGAAAGCCTATTCGGCGCAGGTCGGCGGGCTCGTGCGCTGCGGCGCGACCGAGCAGGTCGCGTCCGGCCAAATCCCCGCGCTTGCCATGGATTGCGGCGGCAACGAACAGAACCTGCCGAAATACAAGGATGTTCTAGCGCACAATATCATCCGCGACGCAGCGATGCGGCGCTTCAACTACATCTGCATCCCAACCAATGCCGCGCATCCGAACGCCGGCATCCTTTTCGCGCTCTTCATCTCGTCGCCCGAGGGGCAGCATAACGTCCAATATTCGCTCTACGGCACCGATCTCGACACCTATCCGGACGGCTATTCGCATCCGGTGACCGCCGCGCTCGAGCAGCAGGGCGTCAAATTCCAGGACGTGACGACGTCGTGGTGGAACTCGCACGAGGAGATCGACAACGATCTCAAGAAATTGATCAAGATCGTCACCCAACAATGAGCTGAGTGATGACCGCTATCGCCGAGCGCTTCGCTGAGAATGCCGTGAAGCCACGGCGGCGCGACGGCGCGGCAGCGGTAATGGTCACGCTCAGCATCCTCGCCTGTCTCGTCATCGCCGTGTTGCTCGGCGTCGCGATCTGGCTGAGCTTCGCCGAAGGCACGCCGGGCGATTACCATCTCGGCTATACGCTCACGCATTACGAAGAGGTTTTCCTCAGCCCCTTCACCTATCGCGTGATCGGCAACACGGTGCTGTTCTCGGCGATCGCGCTCGCGGTGGCGCTGGCTTTCGGCCTGCCGCTTGCCTGGCTGGTCGAGCGCACCGACCTGCCGGGCAAGCGCCTGATCTTCAGCCTGCTCGCGATCGCGTTGCTCATTCCCGGTTTTTCCGTCGCGCTCGGCTGGCTGTTCCTGCTCAATCCGCGCATCGGCCTCATCAACGTCATGTTGCAATCGCTCTTCGGCCTCAAGACGGCGCCATTCAATATCGCCAGCCTGCTCGGTATGGGCCTTGTCGAAGGGCTGAGTCTCGCGCCGCTGGCTTTCGTCATGACCGCGATCGTATTTCGTGCAGTAGACCCCACGCTCGATGAAGCGGCGCGGATCGGTGGCGCCAGCGTGTGGCAATCGCTGCGCCGCGTGGCCATTCCGCTCGCCTGGCCCGGCGTGCTCGCCGCGAGCCTCTATATCTTCACGATCGGCTTCGGCACTTTCGATGTGCCGGCGATCCTCGGCCTGCAGGCGCGCATCTTCACCTTCTCGACCTATGTCTATATGCAAATCAGCCCGAGCGACGGCCTGCCCGAATATGGCGGCGTCGCGACGCTGAGCGTCTTCATGCTGGTTTTGGCGTTGGGTTTCAGCGTCTGGTACGGCCGCGTGCAGCGCCAGGCGCCGCGCTATGCCGTCGTCACCGGCAAGGCCTATCGCCCGGCGCTCATCCGGCTTGGCCGGTGGCGCTGGCTCGCCATTGCTTTCGTTGCCCTCTACCTCATGGTCAGCCAACTCCTGCCGATCCTGACGCTGCTCTGGTCGTCGGGGCTGCCTTTCCTGCGGCCGGTGAGCAGCGCTGCTTTCGCCAGCCTGTCGCTGAAGAATTTCCGCGATCTGCCCGAGGGCCTCGTCTTCGGCGGGATCGGCATCAGCGCCGCGCTGATGCTGCTGGTGCCGACGATCACGCTGACGCTCAGCGTTGCGTTGTCTTGGGTGGTGCTGCGTTCGCGGCTGCGCTGGCGTGCCGTGTTCGATTTCTTCGCGTTTTTGCCGCACGCCGTGCCAAAGATCGTCTTCAGCGTCGCCGCGTGGCTGCTCGCCTTGTTCGTGCTGCGCGACGTGCTGCCGATCTACGGTACAATCTGGATCCTGGTGCCGGTCTATGTCGTCGCAACGCTGAGCTACGGCACGCGTATGGTCAACGGCGCGCTCATCCAGATCCATCGCGAGCTCGAGGAATCGGCAATGGTCGCGGGCGCCGGCCTCGCCGCGACGCTGCGCACCGTGCTGGTGCCCCTGCTGCGGCCGGCGATCCTCTATGCCTGGATCTGGATCGCGCTCCTCACTTATCGCGAGCTGACCATCCCGGTCGTCCTTTCGACCAACGATAACCAGCCGCTTTCGGTCATCGTCTGGAGCCTCGTCCTCTCCAATTCCTCAGGCCAGGCTTCCGCGGTCGCAGTGACGATGCTGGCCTTAATGCTGCCGATCCTCTTCGTCTACGCGACCATCGCACGACGCGCGGGGATCACGCGCATCTAGATCGAACGCAATCGCTGGCCGCGCGGCCTACTGCAGCTGCGGTCCCGACGAGCGCGCTACCGGTCGCGGAGGTGATGCCGGACGCGATACCCGCCGTCGATGCCGAGCTGAGCGCGGCACCGATGCCGGAGCTGGTGCCCGAACAAGCCGCAAGACCGAGCATCATTGCCAACGGCACGGCGCAATTCCGTGCCCGGTTGAGGTACTTCATTAACCGGCAACCCAATGATGGACCGCCGAGTTCCGTATACGCGCCGGTCACGCCGCGGGGAAAAAAGCGCGCAACGCGGCAGAACGCCGGACCGGCGGACTGGATGCACTATGTCGGCAGGAAATCGGCGGTTTTGCGCAGCTGCCCGGATTCGATCGCCGCATAGAGCGCTTCGCCGATTGCAAGAGCGCGCAGCCCCTGTTCCGGCGGCGTCATCGGCTCGCACTTGCCTGCGATGGCGCGATTGAATTGCTCGATCTCGAGCCGGAAAGAATCCGTCGCCGGAAAGCGGTGCACCGTGCTCCCCGCCGCGTTCACCAGGGTTAGCGTCGGTGTCGGATCGTCAGCCGCGCCGGTGAGATAGGTATAAGAATTCTCGATGACGATCGTGCCGGTGGTGCCGTGGATCTCGAACGGACGGCGCGCGAAGGGCGTCACGAAACTGGCGACGGCATAGCCGATCGCGCCACCCGATAGCTTCAGCAACATGCTGGCGACGCGCTCGTTCGGCGGGTTGCTCTCAGTCGCATCGGTCAGCGCCGATACCGACTCGATCTCCTGCCCGACAAGATAGGCGAGCGTGTCATAGGCATGATCCCCGATGCTGACGATGATGCCGCCGGCACGAAATCGAGGATCGGTGCGCCAAGTCACGGGCGCACCCGCGCCGCCACGCGATATCGCGGTACGCAGCGCGATCTGAACATGAACCAGCTTCACCTCGCCGATCGCGCCGCCCAGCAACATGCGGCGTGCCTCCTGATGCACGCCTTCATGCCGCTGATTGAAGACGACGCCGAGCTTCACGCCATGGCGCCGACTGGCCGCGATGGCTTTCGCCGCCTCGGCCACCGACAGTGCCAGCGGCTTTTCGATCAGTGCATGCTTGCCGGCTTCCGCCGCAGCGATGGCGTGCTGCGCATGCAGCCCGTCGGGCGTCGCATCATAGATCGCGTCGATGTCGCGATCGCGCAGCACCTCTTCGATCGAAGCGTAGACCTTTGGCACGCCATGCGTCTGGGCAAAGGCTTCGCCGCGGGAACGGTCGCGGCTGACGACAGCCGCGAGCTCGGTATCGACCGCCTGTTTCAGTTGCGGCACGACGCTTCGGCCGGCATGGCGGCCCGGACCCAGCAATGCCCAGCGAATGGTCATGAAAACCCGCCCCTCTTCTTCCGCGCAGCGAAGAGAAGATAAACGCGCTAGACTGCGCGACGGCAAGCGAAATTCCGGATGTCTGTGGCCGGGTTAAGAATTAGTCGGGGGGAGATAAATGGGAAGGCGCGTGTTTTGGCTGGCTGCCGCGGTGGCAGGCATGATTCTGCTCCGCGTACCGTCCGCCAGCGCGCAGGATTGGAGGGCCGAATGGGACAAGGTGGTCGCGGCCGCCAATGCAGAAGGCACGCTGGTGCTCGATTCGCAGCCCAATATCGAGATGCGCAAATATGTCCAAGATGAATGGGCGAAGGCCTATCCGAAGATCGCGCTCTCGGTCTCGACCACGCCCGGCACGCAGTTCCTCGCCCGCATCCGTACCGAACGCTCGGTCGATAAATATCTTTGGGACGTGTCGGTCTCGAGCGTCACCACCGCCTATACGCTCTACCACGAGAGTATCCTCGACCCGCTGCAACCGGAATTCATCCTGCCGGATGTGAAAAACCCGGTGACCTGGGGCGGCTGGGACAATGTGTTCATGGACAAGGCCGACAAATATGTGTTCGGCATGTCGGCCGCGCTCAAATCACCCTATTACAACACCGCAAAGGTATCAGCCGACGAGGTCGCGAAGCTCGGCCTCAAGACGCTGCTCGATCCCGCTTATAAAGGCAAAATCCTCTGGCACGACCCGCTGGTCTCGGGCTCGGGCCAGACTTTCGCCTATGTGCTGCGCACGCGACTCGGCGACGATCTGCTCAAGAAGCTGATCCTCGACCAGCAGGTCGTGTTCATGGCGCAGCAAGACCAGGTCGTCGAGGCAATGGCGCGCGGCGTCGGCTGGATCGGTATCGGACCGTTCGTGCGCGCGCATCTCGCGCCCTATCTCGCCGCCGGCATCAAAATGGATGTCCGCGCTTTCGGCAACGACCCGTCGATGAACGAGATGGGAACGGGCGGCGCCGGGCTTTATGTCTACAACAAGCGCCCGCATCCCAATGCGACGCGTGTCTTCGTCAATTGGATCTTGAGCAAGGATATCCAGCTCGGCCTCGCGAAAGCGACCTTGCAGGATTCGCGGCGCCAGGATCTGCCCTCCGTCTCGGAGCCGGAGCGCCAGCCGGTCAAAGGCGCGCATTATCTCGAGACCCAGCGCGAAGAACATGCACAGGACCTCGTCGAGGCGATCAAATTCGTCGGCCAGATCCGCAAACCGTCCCCGTAAGATCGCAGAAGCACTATAGACAAAGGAACGCGACATGAGAGGAAAAGCCGCCACAAGAAGAGATTTCATGGGCGCCGCCGCAGCCGCCGGACTGGTCGGGGCCGCATGGCCGACGCTCGCCAAGGCCGACCCGCGCGAGGCCGATCTGATCGTCGTCAACGCCAACGTCTATACGATCGACGGCCGCAAGCCCAAGGCCCAGGCTTTTGCGGTCAAAGGCGACCGCTTCATGGCCGTCGGCCAGACAGCCGATATCAAAAGCCTCGCGCGCAAGCAAACGCGCGTCATCGACGCGCACGGCATGACCGTGATCCCGGGCTTCATCGATTGCCACAATCACGCGCCCGGCACCCAATTGCTGACCGAGGTCATTGTCGGCAATCCTTATGACGTCGAATTCGTCACCGTCGACAGTATCGTCGCCAAGCTCAAGGAGCGCGCGCAGAAGACGCCGCCGGGCACGTGGGTGACCGGCTTCTACTTCGACGACACGAAGGTCAAGGACAACCGCCAGCTGACGGTTCAGGATCTCGACCGTGTATCAACCGATCATCCGGTGGTCGTCAATCACCGCGGCGGTCATACCTCGTTCTACAACAGCAAGGCGTTCCAGCTCGCCGGGGTTACCAAGGACACACCCAGTACCGAGAGCGGCACCTACGACAGGGACGCTAAAGGCGAGCTGAACGGACGCGTCACCGACACAGCGCGCAAGGTCTTCGAGAAAGTCGGCCAGCGCGAAACCTTCACCGCCGACCAGCAGGCCCAACGCGACCGCGACGGGCTGGCCTTCATCTCACAGCAATTCGTCAAGTACGGCTTGACCAGCGTCGCTCATTCGGCCGGCAATCTGTTTGCCCTGCAGCAGATCCGCGCCGCCGGCAAGCTGCTTCATCGCGTCAGTTACGAAGCCAATCTCGACATCCTCGAAAATTTGATCAAGACCGGCATCGAGACCGGCCTTGGCGACGAGTGGATCAAGTTCGGCGCGACCTTCGAGCATAATATCGACGGCTCGTTCTCCGAGCGCACCATGGCGCTGAGTACGCCCTATAGCGGCACCAACCCGCCCTATTACGGCAATGTTGCCGAGACCCAGGATCAATTGAATGCCTGGGTCGAGCGGATCCACCGTACCGGCATCCAGGTGAACTGCCACGCGAATGGCGACGTGGCGATCGACCATATGCTGACGGCGGTCGAGCGCGCGCAAAAGCTGTTCCCGCGAAGCGATGCGCGGCCGAAGATCACCCATTGCACCGACATCAACCCCGACCTGGTCCGCCGGATCAAGGCTCTCGGCGCAGTGCCGGCGCTCTTCACCACCTATGCCTATTACAACTCGGACAAATTCCACTTCTATGGCGAAGACATGATGAAGCACATGATGGCGTACCGGACCTTGCTCGATGCGGGCATTCCGGTCTGCGCCGGCTCCGACTTCACCGCTGGTGCGCTCGCGCCGCTCATGGGAATTCAGGGCATGGTCACGCGCAAGGGCTGGGACGGAACGGTGTGGGGCGCCAATCAGCGCATCAGCATCGACGAGGCGCTCCGCGTCTACACCATCAACGGTGCCCATGCCACTTTCGAGGAAAACGACAAGGGCTCGATCACCGAGGGCAAGCTTGCCGACTTCGTCATGCTGACCGACGACCTGCATACGATCTCGCCGGAGAAGATCAAAGACATCAAGATCGAGCGGACCTATACCGGCGGTAAAGTGGTCTACCAGGCCTGAGCGGCGGAAAACCGCGCCGGCACTGGCTCTTGCCGGTGCGCAGTGTTTTTCAGGAACGCTCGTCGTTTTTGCGCGACGACCGCGACGGGTGCACTAAAACGACTTTTCGAGAGGACATTCATGGCGATCGCACCCGCATCGAAACTCATCGATGTACATCATCATCCGATCCCACCGTTTTATTTGGCCGAGAATCGCGATCGGATCGCGGGATCGCGCGGCGGTGAGATCACGCGCGCCTGGCTTGAATGGACACCCGAGCGGTCTTTGGAAGCCATGGACGCCCACAACGTCGCCCTAGCGATTCTATCCTTGACCACGCCCGGCCTGTGGTTTGGAGATGTCGAAGCCGCTCGCCGCACGGCACGCCGTTTCAACGAATATTCGGTTGAGCTTACCCAAAGGCATCCCGGCCGCTTCGGCTTTTTTGCCGCAATACCGCTGCCGGATACCGAGGGGAGCCTCCGCGAGATTACCTATGCTCTGGACGTGCTCGGCGCGGACGGCGTGGGGCTTCTATCGAGCTACGACGACAAATGGCTCGGCGATCCGGCATACGGGCCGGTATTCCATGAACTCAACCGTCGCAAAGCCACCGTCTTCATTCATCCGACGGCACCGGCCTGCTGCCAAAGCCTGATGCCGGGTATCGCGACACCCATGCTCGAGGTCCCGCACGACACCGCTCGAACCGTCGTCAGCCTGCTTTTCTCAGGCACGCTCACCCGATTCCCGGGCATCCGTTTCATCCTGTGTCACGCCGGCGGAACCCTTCCGGCGATGGCGCGGCGCATCAGCCTATATGCGTCGCGCGATATGACCGATAAGGTGCCGCGCGGCGTCGAGCATGAATTGCGACGCCTCTATTATGATATCGCTGTCAGCGGCTATCGACCGGCCATCGCGGCGCTCACAAGTCTTGTTCCCCTTACCCAAATTCTGTTTGGGAGCGATCACCCGTTCCGGCCGCTTGCTGAATCGGCTGGAACCATGACCGAACTTGGATTGTCGACAGCCGAACTGCAGGCGATCGGTTGGGATAACGCGCTCGCGGTGCTCCCGCGGCTCAGACCGAGTTGACCATTGCCTCGAACACAGGCCTCAAAAATTATTTGAATTCGGTGCCGTACTTTCCGGCGATCCGATTTATTTCATCCTTCGCCCGTTGAGCGGCAACCGAGCCCGGCGGCGCACCTAACGCGCGAAACATGCCCTCCACGCCGGGAGGGGCCATTATCCAGAGAAGGAGAAGCTCCTCATCCTGGTTCTCGAAACCGTGCCACGAATTCCTTTGGATGAATATCGATCCGCCTTTGGCAATGGGGTATCGAACATCGTCTAAAATGAACGTTCCACCGCCCTCCAAAACGTAGAAAGTCTCGTCCATCTCGAAGTGACGATGGATGGGAATGCCGACGCCGCGCAGGACCTGCTGAGTGCCCATGGCCGGCCTGCCCGAAAGACCGGCATTCGATTTAATGACGACGCTGCCACCGCGCATGATGACATGCTCGCCTTCGATGGGACCGACATATGTCGTCACGGGATCCAGCGCCATCGATATTGCTCCTGCTCTGCGGCCAAGTCGGCCTACCTATCGCGGATCAGCTTGGCGAGGGCGGCATTCGCCGCATCGAGACCCGGATGCTTCCGCCACCAATCGGTCGTCACATCAACGAAGCTTACGCCTTTAGTGGCTAGCGCGTCGATCTCGCCGCGGATATGCGAGTCCGGAAAATCGGATAGATCGTTGCCGTACAGATCGTAGACAAATCGCTCCTGGCCCTCATGAGTCATCATAAAGAGCGAGAACAATATGGCCGCATTCGGGTGCTGAGCATTCACAGGCACCGCCAGATAATTCTCCCGCTTCTGTGCCATATCTGAGATGACGTGATAATCGAGGATGCCGGTGCCGCGATATTGGGCACGTTTGGTCGCTCCGCCGGTACAGTCGTACAAAGCGGGGATCTCGCCGGACGCAATACGATCCATCGCCTCACACCCCGCGAGTCCGCCAATCTGCTGGACGAATTTCTTTATATAGGCGGTGGTTTTGTCGACACCCCAGACATCGTCGGCGAGCATGACGTCAAAGCCGCCGAGGAACGGTGTCGTGTAGAATTTGCCTTTATATTGCGGCTTGAGGAAATCCTCGGTCGTGCGGATCGCAGGCGCCCAGGGTGCCGCTTTGACGTTGTACAAGAGCCCTTGCAAGACCGTTTGAAAGCGCAGCGCGCGGCCTTCGGACTCCGACATTTGCGCAGTCACGCGTTGCGGCATGAGTGCATGCCAATCGACTCTGCGGAAGAGACCTTTGTCGATATAGCCGGTGATCTGAACTGCCGAAGCCGTGTAAACATCCGTCGAGGCCGGCTGACCCGCGTGGAACTCCTGATAGAGGATCGCTGCCATCGGCCCATAAGCGGGACCAGGCGACCACTCGACCGTCAGATTTGTGCCGAAAGTTTTGTTGATCGCGTCGCCGACGCGTTGCGCACCTTCGGGCCCGCCAAACGCAGCAACGGCGGACCGAAGCGATAATTTGCCCTCCGCCTTCGCATCAGCCACCACCTTTGCGAGTTCCGGCGTCATGCTGATGGTCTGAGCGGCCGCTGGAGCCGCGGCGATCGCGACCGTGAGCGCATAAGCAAGCATGCGTCGAGCGATCATCTCGCCTCCCTAATGCTCCGCGACCATCGATGTCGGGTGGCGCGAGATAATAGTTCAGGCGAAGCTACGCCACCATTGCGCGTTATCCCGGAACCGCGGCGTCCCCATGCGCATTTACGACGCGCGGCCTGCGAACTGTCGCACCCACGTACTTTTCTCCGCAACAACGCATCAGGAAGGCGCTCGAATTGCCACAAGTGCCCGTTTTACCTTGTTCAAACCTAGAGCGCCGCCTTACTGCCGCCGCTGAACTCGTCCCCGTTTCGTTCAATGGCCACGCTGGAGTGCTCCATCGGCCGGCCGACCGATTACAAGATCGGCCTGCGCTATTGCTCTGTCCGGCGCTTGGTCGCGACGCTCGTTGTGCGTACCGACCCCTGTTCCTATGGGCCAACACGCTGGCTTGCCTCGGTTTCCACGTCCTTCGCTATGACCACCGCGGCGAAGGTGACTCACAGAGCCTCGACGAGGGAGCGGATCAGTGGTCCGTCTGGATTCGCGGAGCCATAGAGGCCGCCGAGTTCGTCCGCGGCTATGCTCCGACACGAGGACTTATCGTGGTTGGATTGCGGGTCGGAGCTACGTTGGCCGCAGCAACGGCGCAAGCGTCAAGACCCGACGGTCTGATGCTTCTCGCGCCATTTTCCAGCGGTCAAGCTTGGTTACGAGAACTGAAGCTTGCTGCCGCGGTGCAATCAGATGCGCCGCAGCCGGGCGACGTTCTTGAAGTGGATGGGCTACGCTTATCGGCTGCGACCGTCAGCACCATCGAACGAACAAATCATTTCGTGAGCTTGAAGAATCCCGTTTGGCGCGCGGCGTTCCTCGCGAGTGTCGGGCCGAAGGATGCTCTCACCAAGAGTCTCGGGCCGAATCTGACCCACGTGCCGTTCAGCGGCTATGGCAAGCTTTTCAAGGAAGCTCATCTGAACGAGCCGCCGACCAAACTGTTCGAGCAAGCGACCGCTTGGCTCGAGCGATTTTCCGACGCTGCGCATACAACGCCGATGCCCGCCGGAGGCGATGCGCCTTCGATCACACCCTTGAACGCAAAACTGTACGGCTCGGGCTGGATCGAAGAGCCTGTCAGCTTTGGTAGCGGCTTGCGGGGCGTCCTGTGCCTACCTGCATGTCCCGTCGGCCGCCGAGCCATTATCTTCGGCAATACGGCTGGCGATCCCCGTGCCGGCGTCGGTGGATTTGCGACAAAAGCGTGCCGCGCACTCGCTGCGACAGGGATCGGTGCATTGCGCTTTGATTTCCTGGGCATCGGCGAGAGCGCAACAAGGAATCACTGGCGCAGCCATATCTACGAAACATCGCGCGTCAATGACTTCCATCAGGCGGCGGACCTATTGCACACCTACGGATACAGCGACGTGACGGTCGCCGGTATTTGCGCCGGCGGTTACCATGCTGTCCGTGCGGTCCTCGAGGACAATCGGTTTACGCGCGCCATTGCAATCAATAGCTGGCTCATTTGGCGCCCGGGTGGCTCTCTCGAAGTGCCCAGGCCCTTGCCCACGCGACTTGGCGCCGTTTTTCAGCAGCGTGCATGGTCGCGCTTGATAAAAGGCGAAATGGACATCCGTCGGATTCCCGCAGGTCTGGCTTTTCGTATCAGACAAGCGTGGATGTCGCGTCGACCGGATGCGCTCTGTAAGGCGACGCGAGCGTTGTTCGCCGGCGCCGCTGACCGTGGCGCCCGAATAGGGCTCATCTTTGGTCAGGGCGATGCCGCGATGCAGGGAGTGGAAGCGGATTTCGGCCGAGGTGCCGCTTGGTTGCGGCGGCTGCCCGGCGTGCGCTTCTCGGTGTTGCCGGGAGTTCGATCACCCCTTGCTCTCTCAAGCTAGCCAAAACCTTGTTTCAAACGAGCTACTCACGTTCCTCGGGCTTGCGGCACACCAGGGGTCGTGGCGATGCGCAGGACCTTCATGTACGACTGGGACGCTCAGATACAGTCGAGCAGCCCGCCAAAACATGAACACGGCGTGATCGCGAGGCTGGCCACAAGACAACAGCGGCATCTCGCCGCTTTGCATGCGCCGACTGCCGCGCCAAATCTTGACCAGAACGGCGAAAACCGACAGCGCGGCACGAACTGCTTCTCCAAGAAATGTTCTCTGCTCACCAGAGGGAGTCCGCGATGTCTGTAACCTGCGAGGGTCTGCTCCACTTTCTTTCGGATGAGCTTGCCATTGATTCGGCCGAAATCACCGCTCAAACGCCCCTGTTCAGCAGCGGACTCGTTGATAGCTTCGGCTTTGTGAGCCTGCTGACTTACATCGAATCGGAGGGCGGTTTTCTGATTGAGCCGACAGACGTGAACCTCAACAACTTCGACAGCATCGAACGCATCCTCGCCTATGCACACGGAGTCGGGGCCGCGCCAACTTGACGCTCGACGGAATTAACATGGCGATGGAGCCCTCGCTCGAAACCACGATGCTTTCCGACGCCCGTCACAGGCTGGCTGAGATCGCCGTGCGGCGACCGACCCCCTTCTATATCTACGATGTCGACGAGGTTGAGCGACGACTCAATATGCTCAAGCGCCTGTTCGAGAATCGTTTCGACATCAGCTATGCCGTCAAGGCTAACCCTAATATCGGATTGCTTGCGCGTCTTTTGCCGCACATAGCGAGCTTCGATGTGTCGTCCTACAAAGAAATAGAACGGGGACTGGAAGCCGGCTGCCCCGCTCAACGCCTGACCTTCTCGGGACCGGCTAAACGCATCGAAGAACTGCGCGCCGCTATCGCTGGCGGATTAGGGGAGCTCGTCATCGAATCCGTCGCCGAGGCAGAGGCAGCGGATCGTGTGGCCGCCGAACTCGGGCTGAAGCAACGAATCCTCATCCGCATCAACCCTGCAACCCATCCCGCCCGGTCGGGTGTGAGTTTCTCGGGGCGCGCGAGCCAGTTCGGTATCGACGAGGAGGTACTAGCGGAAGCGATCGACCGCATCCTCTCCCTTCCCCACCTTACACTTGTTGGCTTCCACATATTTTCGAGCACGAATAGCCTTGATGCCGACGCGATCGTGACGAATTTTTCTATCTTTATTCGTTTGTTTCAAAGAGCGACGGAACAGGCGAACATTGCCCCTGAAAAGCTCGTATTCGGTTCCGGCTTCGGCGTGCCTTATAGCGCGACGGAAGTCGAGCTCGACGTCGCGCGGGTCGCGCGCGCCGTTGGACCCATGCTGGATGAGCTGAGAGCGGACGCACCTTTCACGCATGCCGCCTTCGTGCTGGAAATGGGCCGCTGGATCATCGGCCCGGCGGGCTGGCTGCTGACGCGCGTGGTGAGCGAAAAGCATAGCCGCGGTATCGATTTTCGTGCCTGCGACGCGGGCTTCAACAATCATTTAGCCGCTTGCGGCATGCTTGGCGCGGTCATTCGGCGTAATTGGCGCATCCTCAACCTGTCCAATCCCGATGCCGCGCCGCACCGGTACACATTGGTGGGGCCGCTGTGCACCAGTATCGATGTTTTGGCATCGAACATCGATCTGCCGGAAGTCAGAGTGGGCGATGTGATCGCGGTCGAAAACTCGGGCGCTTACGGCCTGACGGCCAGCCCGACGCGCTTTATCAGCCATCCGGAGCCGGCCGAATGGCTGGTTGTCGGCGACGACATTCTCGACGTCACCGAAAGCACCGCCAACCGGTGGCGGACCTCGCCACAGAATGCGGTCGACAAAACCTCAGGCGGAGGCTGAGGGCATGTCGACAGCGATCTGGCAAAGGTTTGACCGGATTGCCGACAGCATCCCGGAAACTCCGGCGATCCTTCAAGGCGACCGCACCGTTACTTTCCGCGAATTGCGCGGCAGAGCTGCAAGCTTTGCCCGTGTCATGGTGCGCCACGGAATGGGACCGGGGGAACGGTGTCTCATCTGGGCGAACAACTCGCCGGAGGCTGCCGCCGCCATGCTCGCGACGTGGTTGGTGGGTGGAATTGTCGTTCTTCTCAACGATGAAGCGCCGTTAGCGCACCTGCACCATATTGCTGGCGTTACGAGACCCGCTTTCGCGCTCGTCGACGAGCCGCGCTTCTATATCGCGGTCGATGTGCTCGACTGTCCAACGCAGCGCCTCACCGACCAAAGCGCCGTGGACATATTCGAACGACGGGACTGCGGGCTGCTGGCGCACTGTCTGGAACCCGCATCGATCTTCTTTACGTCGGGTTCCACCGGCGCACCCAAAGGCGTCACTCAATCGCACGCGACCCTTATCGCCGGCTGCGAAATGGTCGCGAGCCATTTAGGACTGCGTGGCGATGACCGCATTCTCTGTCCAATCCCCTGGTCATTCGACTATGGCTACGGACAACTTCTATCGACCGTTCTCATAGGCCTTACGCAGGTCTTACCGACGGCGCGCAACTCGTTCTCGTTGTGCGAAGCCATCGAAGCGCACCGTCCAACGATTTTCGCCGGCCTGCCGTCGATCTTCGCCCTTTTGCTGCGAGGGGTCTCGCCCCTCAGGCAAACGGACCTGACATCGCTGCGGCTGGTTACGAACACCGGCGGTCCCATCGCGCCAGCGATTTTTGCCGATCTGCGGCAGGTTTTCGGCCACTGCAGTATCTCCTTGAATTACGGTATGACGGAGACTTACCGGAGTGCGGGATTGCCCGTGGATCTCGCCGCCAGGCGCCCCGAATCGGTTGGCTTTGCTTACCCCGGAGTTGATCTGGCAATTCTGCGTGAAAACGGCGAGCAAGCGGAGCCGAACGAGATCGGTGAGATCATCCATCGGGGCACCGGAGTTTTTCTCGGCTACTGGGCTGCACGCGAAGCCACTGCCAAAGTCCTTCGGCCAGATCCGCTTTGGCGGCACGACAACCTTCCCGCCCCCCTGGCCGTATTTACGGGCGATCTCGGCTGGAAAGACTCTGACGGCTTCCTGATGATCAAGGGTCGACGTGATCGGCTGATCAAATCGATGGGGGTCCGGGTCAGCCCCGATGAAATCGAGACAATGATTCGCAACACGGGTCTCGTGCGTGACGCGGCCATCGTCGGCGTACCCCACCAATTGATGGGCGAGATGGTCGTTGCTGCAATTACATTAGCCGACGGTCAAGCAGAGCCCGTGCGCGCTCTGAAGACGTTTGCACGAGGCGCCATGTCGCCGCCCATGCAGCCTCGAGCCTACCGTGTACTGGATGCCTTTCCGGTGACCCCGAATGGCAAGACCGACTTGACCAAATTGCGCGAACTCCTGTCTGAGGCCGACCGACATAAAGCATCGCCCGATAACTGCTCCGAGTGAGCTCGGCTGCCACTCCGCTTTCTACAAATCCGGCGGCAGCGAACGCGTTGGTGCGCTCATTCCATAATGCCATCGGCATGCATTTGGGCAATAATCGGGTGTCGCCGGACCGCTATGGCTCGGTCATGCTCGGCCGCCGGCCGGCCTCTCCCACTTTTAGGCAAAACGTGAGCGCAAAACCGACGATCATCATTGCGGGTGCCGGTATCGCGGGGCTCTGCCTCTCCCTGGTGCTGAGGAAGCACGGTGTCGAGGTTCGTGTATTGGAGCGATCGGCGGAACTGACCGAGGTCGGCGCAGGCATCCAAATCAGCGCCAACGGCATGCGCGTCCTTCGCTGGCTCGGGCTCGAAGACGATATGCGAGCTGTCGCCTGCAATCCGCGAAGCTTTCGGGCGGTCGATTGGCGCGACGGCCATGAGCTGCACACGATCGCTTATCGCGAAGACCATTTTCAGCTTCACCGGGCCGATCTGCTGAACATCCTCAAGGGGCATTTGTCCGATAGCGTGATCCAATTGAATGAGAGCGTTACCGACGTTGCCCAGACGGCGTCCGGCGTTTCGGTTAAATCGGATCGCACGACCTATACCGCGGATGCGCTTATCGGCGCCGATGGGATCCACTCGACAATCCGCGAGCTTCTCTTTGGCGCGGATCAACCTCGCTTTGCCGGCCACATCTGCTGGCGCTTCCTCGTCGACAGCGGCAAGCTCGCGACCGTGCCAGAGCCCCTCACCTGGCATGGGCCCCGCGGTCATATCGTCATGTACCCGGTCTCGGCGGGTCGTCGCGTGAACATCGTCGCTTATGTCGAATCGAGCGAATGGTTCGTCGAATCCTGGCATCTGGAGGCGAGCCGCGACGAGGTTCATCGCGCCTATCCCGGCTGGGATCCTGCGGTCCATGATCTGATCGACGCCGCCGGGCGCGTCAACAAATGGGCGATGTTCGTACGCGATCCCCTGCCACGCTGGACCGATGGATGCGTGACTTTGATGGGCGATGCGGCCCATCCGATGCTGCCGTTCCTGGCGCAGGGCGCCGTCATGGCGATCGAAGACGCCTACGCGCTCGGCACGTTGCTGGCGCGCCTGCCCGGCGCGGCGGCGGTGAAGAAATACGAGGAGCTTCGCCTGCCGCGCGCCACCGCCGTCCAGCTGGCGGCGCGCACGCGCCAGGCGATGATGGCCGGCCCCCGCAAATCGAGCGATACAGCGACGCCGAGCGGCAACATCTACATCGAAGATATCTATGCATTCGACATCATTGCCCAAGTGGCGGAAGCCGTTGGCCCGTAAAGCCACGGATGGCCAGCCATGACGACCGATACCGCGTCCTCATTGTCGGCGGCGGTGTAAGCGGCATGTCGCTCGCCATCTGCTTGGCTTGGCAACAGGTTGCCGTCGATTTGGTCGACTGGCCCGGATTGGCGAGCAATCGGCGCCGGGCTGTCGCTCAATGACGAGCGAGAAGATCGGTGTCACAGCGGTCGGCTCATTGACCGAATGGCCCGACATGACAAAATATCTAACCACGCGCTTTCTGCCGGCGCACTGACCGTGGGGGCTTTTGACAAGCGCGGTCGAGCTATACGATCAGGCAGCGAGCCTTGCGGAAAAGGCGCAGTGATGGGAGAAGCGCATGCCGGCCTATAAAATATTGCTGATGGGTGCATCCTACGGATCGCTCCTTGCCTCGAAGCTCCTCTTCGGCGGTCACTCGATCCATCTTGTCTGCCTGCCGGCCGAAGCGGACCTCATCAATGCCGAAGGCTTCAAGGTGAGGCTGCCGGTGCGAGGCCGCGCCGAGCCGGTGCTCCTCGAATCCGGCAAACTGCCCGGTAAGGTCACGGCAGGCCCCGCCGAGGGCGTCGATCCCTCGGCCTATGACCTCGTCGGTCTTTGCATGCAAGAGCCGCAATACCGCTCGCCCGGCGTGCGCGAGCTGCTCGATGCGGTCGGCAAGGCGCGCGTGCCCTGCATGTCGATCATGAACATGCCGCCGCTGCCCTATCTGAAGCGCGTTCCGGGCCTCGATTATAAGGCACTCGAGCCGGCCTTCACCGATCCGCGCGTCTGGGATTCGGTCGCGCCCGAGAAGATCACGCTCAACAGCCCCGACCCGCAGGCGATCCGCCCGCCCGACGGCAAGGCGAATGAGCTCCTTGTCACTTTGCCGACCAATTTCAAATGCGCGCGCTTCACCAGCGATGCGGATACACAGATCATCCGCGTGCTCGAAAAGGATGTCGACGCCGCGCGCTTCGACACGCGTGAAGGCAAGATCGAGCTGCCGGTGAAGCTCAAGACCTATGAGTCGATCTTCGTGCCGCTCGCCAAATGGGCGATGCTGCTCGCCGGCAATTATCGCTGCATCACCAAGGACGGCATGCGCACCGCACAAGAGGCGGTGAATTCAAATCCCGAGGAGGCGCGGGCGGTTTATAATTTCGTCTTCGATCTCTGCGTCGAACTCGGCGCAAAGCGCGAAGACCTTGTGCCGTTCGAGAAATATGCCGCCGCCGCGCAAAGCCTCTCGCGCCCCGCCTCGGCCGCGCGCGCACTGCAAAACGGTGCACCTTATATCGAGCGCGCAGACAAGCTAGTGCAGCTCATCGCGCGCCAGAAAGGCAAGAGCAACGCGGCGATCGATGCGCAGATTGCACTGGTGGATGCGCGGCTCGAAGCCAATCGCAAGAGAGCCGCGGGCGGGTGACCGCGCGTTCGCGGCGCGAGGCTCAGCCTTGAAAGATCAGCATCACGAAAGCGGCGAATAATACGACGTGGACCACGCCCTGCAGCACGTTTGTGCGACCGCTGGCGAAGGTCACGACACTCACCGCAAGCGTGAGCACGAGCAGCAGATCGTTCGCGGCATCCAGTCCGAGATAGACCTCGTGCGAGGTGAAATAGCTGATCGCCAGCATCGCCGGCACGGTGAGGCCGATGGTCGACAGTACCGAGCCGAGGAAGATGTTCACCGAACGCTGTAGATGATTCGCCAAAGCCGCGCGCGTGGCGCCGAGAGCCTCGGGTGTGGCGACCAGGATGGCGATGATGACGCCGCCGACCGGCGCCGGCGCGGCGAGAGTCTCGATGAAATAGTCGATCGGATGTGCGAGCTGCTCGGCCAGGAAGGCGACCGGCGCCATATAGGCGATCAGCAGAACGGCATGGGGTACGAGACGCGGCGGTGCATGCGGCGCGGTGTGCGGATGATGCTCGGTTTCTTGCTCGTTAAAACGAAAATAGCTGCGGTGACGGCCGGTCTGAATCGCGAGGAATGCACCGTAAAGCCCGACTGACATGACGACGAGGAACAGCTGCTGTGCGAAAGACAGAGTCGGTCCCGGAGTCGTCATCGTGAAATCCGGCAAGCTCAGTGTCAGCACCGACAATGGGATGATGACACCCAGATAGGCATTGGCGCTTTGCAGGTTGTATTGCTGCTCGCGATGGCGCCAACCGCCCATCAGCAGCGATCCACCCACCATAATGCCGAGCACGATCATGATGATCGCGAACAGCGTATCGCGCACCAGGGTCGGGTTGTTCGCGCCGTGGAGCATCACAGCGGTGATGCTCATGACTTCGATAGCCGTCACCGACAGTGTCAAGACGAGCGTACCGTAAGGCTCGCCGAGCACCTCGGCGACTCGATCGGCGTGGCGGACCACCGCCAACGCCGAGCCCATGACCGTTCCGAACAGCCAAAGGAAGACGACCGCGAGCCAAATCGGATTGCTCAGCTCGCTATAAAGTGCTTCCCCGCCGAGCGCGAAGCCGAGCGTGGTCGCGAAGCTCACGCCGAGGAACCACTCCCGGCGGAGAGCGTCGCTCCACAAGCCAACGGGGCTGGTGCGTGAATGTTGCGACACGGTGGTCAGGCTCGAAAACGCGCTATTTCGCTATGAAACTGAGCTTGTCGGAGCGCGTGCCGTCGTCGATCGGCAGCGCCTCGCCGGTGATCAGGTCCAGCCCCTCGATAAACCTGCACACCATCTCGACTATGTCCTCGGCATAGGTAGTCTTTCCGATCGCAGCGACTTAAGCGCGCGGTCTCAAGGCATGGTACAGCAGGATAGCGCCGAATGTTGCCGTCGCGATACCGCTCAGCGAGAACGTGCCGAGCGGTAGCGCGAGATCGCCCGCGCCGAGAGTCAGTGCCACCCCGGCGGTGAGCAGGTTGCGCGGATCGGCGAAGTCGACTCGGTTTTCAGCCCAAATCCGTCCGGCGGTCGCGGCGATGAGACCAAAGACGACGATCGATAAGCCGCCGATAACCGGTTCGGGAATCGTCAGGACCAAGGCGCCGATCTTGGGCGAGAGGCCGATGACGATGGCGATGACCGCCGCCACCGGGAAGATCAGCGTCGAGTAGATCCGCGTCACCGCCATGACGCCAATGTTCTCGGCATAGGTGGTGACCCCGGGGCCGCCGAACGCCGCCGACAACATGGTGGCGAGCCCATCGCTGAGAAAGGCGCGTCCGAGATAGGCATCGAGCGTACCTGCCGCCGGAATGCCGCCGAGGGCGAGGCCCATCCGGGGGTTGGCACCGGAGCCGGCATAGGCGGTGGCCGCGATGACGACGCCGATGAAGGAGAAGCTGGAGCCTAGATAGCTCGGCACGCGGCGCGTGTGATGACGAAGAAGATCAGCGTCGCAATCCCCGAGAAAAAGATCGCGACATTGGGGTCGAAGCCCATCAGGAGTAGCGCCAGGACGGTCGAGCCGAACATTGCGACGATGTGCTGAATGCCGGCGATCAGTGTTGGCCCGGCCGGCAAGCGCTCCTCCGGCAGCACCAGCCCCTCGCGCGTCGGTCTCCAGCGTGGAAAGAAGCTCTCACGCGCCGGCACCGTATTCTCCTCCATGATCAAGTCCCTCCTCGATGCCGGTCTGCCTCAGTGGCGCCGGCGAGTTTACGATTTTCTGCGCCCCTATTAGGAGAACCTGCAAACGAGATGGCGCCATCCGAGAGACCTGATCCTAAAAAGCTAAAATTACGCCAAGGCCTCATCCGGTCTCGCGGTACAAGATTTGAGCTTGCAGGTCGGGGCGAGAGCCCTCCTCATGTTTGCCAGGAGCGATAGCATTCGCCTCTGGAGGCGTGATAGATAGTCACTCTTTAAAGCAACCCGGAAGGAGAGACCCTTGAGGCTTTCCACGGCCCTGCGTTTAACCGCAAAAGCCGCGATCATGGCGGCTTTCCTGTACATGGTCGGCATCGCATCCGCCGCGCGAGCGGCGCCTAGCCTTTGGGTCGTCAAAAGCCCCACAGCGACCATCTACCTCTTCGGCACGATCCATCTTCTCCAACAGAATCAAGATTGGGAAAGCCCGGCGATCAAAGAGGCTCTCGGTGCGAGTCAGGAACTTTGGTTGGAGGTTCCGGACTTCGAGGATGCAAGCACGGCACGTAGGCTCGTCGCGCAACTTGGCTACGATGCTGGGCATCCGCTTTCCACGATACTGCCGCCGAAGGCGCTAGCGCGGCTGCAGACCGCGGCGACCGCGATAGGACTGCCCCAGGGCGAGGCAACGCTCGAACCAATGCGACCCTGGCTCGCGGCTCTGGCCCTGGCGGATGCTCAAATTCTTCACGCCGGATATGATCCAAACGCGGGCGTCGAACATACGCTTTTCGAAGCATGGAGCGGAACCCATAAGCCATTACGCGGCTTCGAAACGCTGGAACAACAAATGCACTTCTTTGCGGATATGCCGCCGCACCTGCAGCAGGAGGTCCTCGAAAACACCCTCGATGAATTCGATCAGGGTATCGCAAAGCTCAACGCCATCGTCGATGCCTGGATGAGGGGCGACCAAAACACGATCACGCGTTTGATCGTCGATGATCTGCGCAAGCCTTTTCCGGATCTTTACCGCACGCTCATCGTTACGCGAAACGAGCACTGGGCCGAGAGCATCGACCACATGCTTAAAGAGAGTGGCATTCGGTTCGTCGCCGTCGGGGCCGGCCACCTAACAGGACCGGATAGCGTGCAGGCAAAGCTTTCGACGCGGGGGATTGAGGTTAAGCTGGTCCCTACGGACCATGCCACGACCGGTGCTGTCAGCGGGCACATGTAGTTGCACGCGCCTACGCGGGGGTCGGCGGCGCCCACGGGATGCCGGTTGGCAACGTCACGCCATTGTCGCGAAAACGCGACGCCGCGGCGACGCACGGTCCCCGGATAGACTGACGATCTCGCGGTGCAAAAATCCGCACCGCGCGATCCCGCAGACTCGCGATTTAATCGCTACTGAATGATCACCGGCACCGTTACGCTGGAGGCATTCCCATCGCTGCCGTTGATCGTTACCGAAAACGATGTGTTGCCCGGCGCATTGCGGTTGACCGTGATCTTCAGAGTTGAAGATCCACCATTCGAGCCGACGGAGTTGGAGCTAAGGCTCGCGCTCACGCCGCGTGGCAAATGGCCGGTGACAAGAGTGAGGCTGACGGGGCTGTTCGTTGTTCCGCTCGCGACATCGCTCGCCATGATCGAAGCAGAGCTATTCGATCCTCTCTTCACCGTGATGCTCGAAGGCGCCGCGCCGAGCGTGAAATGAGCGGCCGGCACTGTGACCGTGAAAGCGGCTGTCGAGTGGGTAATGCCGCCGCCGGTCCCGGTGATCGTCACTGGGGCGGATCCGGACGGCGCATTATTGGCAACGCTCACCGTCAAGGTCGACGTGCCGTTTGCCCCGGCCACCGGATTTGGGACAAATTTGCAGCTTATCGTCGCGGTGCAAGTGGAGGTGAGCGTAACATCGGAAGTAAAGCCGTTGCTTGGCGACACCGTGACCGTCGAATTCGACTCCGAAGCGCCGCCGACAAGCGTGATTGGCGAGGTCACGCCGTTCAGGGCGAGGCTGAAATCCCCGCTGCCGCCGCCTCCAACGCTGCCGCCGCAGGAACTGAACTTGAAGGAACCGATATAGGTGTACCAGTTGGCGCTGGCCGTTTTCGGATAGAATTGGTTCGTGTACCAGAACGTGCAGTCATCGGCGGGATCAATCCGCATCGAGCTGTAATCGCCCCAACGTGTTGTCCCGGTTTGCGAGCCGGCTCCGGCCTGAAGAACCGTCTCACCCTCCATAACGCCGGCTGGATCCGAAGGCGTGCGGCCGGTCACCACGATGCTGGGAAAAACGGTGCTGCTCGAGAGGCTGTACCCAAGAGCTATGTCGCCCAATTGATCCATCGCGACGCTTCCCATCCAGCGATAGGAAGCGTCGGGGGCATAAGTGCCCTGCTGTTTTATGACGAAATTGCTCGAACCCGGTACGCTCGCATCGAGCTGGTACCAACGCGGTGCGACACTCGAACCGGCAACCACGGAATGGTTCACCACCATGCTCTCATGCGTGCCGAAGTTGCGGTAGGCAAGCCGATACATGAGCCGGTCGCCCAGCGAATCGAGTTTCCGCGACGTCCCCGGCTGCGGAATGCAGGTGCCGCCGCCACAGGCTTCCTGGAAAGCGGCAACCGTCAGATTGGTCGGAGCGCTCAGCGTCGACGCGCCGGGTGTCGCAAAATTGGGCGACAATGTGCGCAGCGCAAGGGTGGTCAGGTTGCTGAAATCAAGAAAATAGCCCGGCTCACCGTCAATTGGCGCGGTCGATCCGTCGAGGTCGGACGGCAACACGCCGCCATCGCTTACCTGGAAGCAAACCTGTGCCGGCGCCGGAGCGCCCGCAAGCATGGCCGTACGATCATAAGCGCAGAGATCCGCACCCACGAAACTGTTGCCATTGGCGAAGAGGTTGTAGGTTCCGAGATACGCGCTGTTGCTCGTCGTCGGCCAAACCGTGAATTTCGGGTAGTCGTTGAGATTGGTGCCGAAATTATACGAGTAGAGATTATAAGAGCCGCTCGGATCACTAGTCTTCGAGACGGCGATGCATTCGGCAAAGGGACTTTTTAAACTCGCCAGTTGCGTCACGATCCAGCGATCGGCCAATCGATCGTATTGGACGATCGGGTCGCCGTTGTTGCTTTGCGCGCAGGCACCGCCAAGGCCCGTCCAAAGGTTGTTGAGCGCCTTCGGGTAGCCCGGGTCCATGATCCCGTTCTTATCGAGGATCGCGATCTCGGAATTGACCACTTGGACGATGTGGTTCGGACCTACCGCGATATTCTGATCCGAGGGCACAAACCCGTCCTGAATGATTCCCTGGAAAGCCGGCCTTGGCTCGACGCTGAGATGCTGTCCCGCCTTGTTTTGGAGCGCACGATCGTTGGCGTGCTCGCCGCCCGGGACCGGCTCGCCCTGTGGCAAGGGATGGATTGGCTGCGTCTTCGGCACCTCGCCCGCGACCGAAGCGCGCGCGCCAGGAGCGGTCCAAAGCGGGGCCGAGCTTTGGGTCGAGTTGGGGTAGGTGACCGTCGGCGCGGGCGGCGTCTCTTGCGCCGCGGCCGGCATGGCATGGGCCAAGAACAACAATCCGGCACCGACACACGCGGCGCCGGCGCGCAACGATCCGATCATGAAGAATTCCCCCGATCAATGTACAACTGCAAGCACAGCAAGCAGCTTGTACTCAACACCATAGTAGAGCCGGGTACCGGAGCCAACTCATTTGCTTTACTTGTTACAATGCTTTCGCGGTTAATCGCACGGAGCCGTCTTCCCCAGTGGCGGCACAGGCATTTTCCGTGATTTTTAGGGTGCGAGCGCTTATTCTTGGCGCACGCGACCCGGCCCGCCAAAAATAGCCGGAAACACTTGGGGGGCTAATACACGGGCGCAGCGACAGGCGCCGAAAATGTTGGACGACATAGAAAAGAGCGAAAACCGAGGGCGTCAGAACGTCGAGCGTGAGCTGGCGAATCGCCTTATTCATTCGGGCAAGCTCGATCGGGCCGCACTCGACCGCGTGATCCGGCTGCAGAACGGCAGTGAAGAGCGGCTCGAGGCCCTCTTGGTCAAGCTCGGTCTCGCCAGCGAAAAAGATGTCGCCGAGGCGCTGGGCGGCGAACTCGGTTTGGCCATCGTCGAGCCATCCGAATATCCCGAGGCGCCGGTCCTTGAGAATAAGTTCACGGCGAAGTTCCTCAAGCACGCCAACGTCCTGCCGCTCGCGGAAGCCGACGGCACACTGATTCTCGCGATGGTCGATCCGCTGAACGAGCATGCGGCGCGCGCGATCGAGATGGCGAGCGGGTGTCCTGTCGTCCGTCGCATCGCTTTGCCCTCGGATCTCGAAACGGCCTATGCGCGTCTTTATGGCGACAAGTCGACCGCGTCTATCGCGGAGAGCGTCGCGGAACCGGCGAGCGACGAGGACTTTCTTGAAGATGTCGGCCGTTTGCGTGACCTGGCTAGCGAGGTGCCGGTTATTCGCCTGGTCAACCAGTTGATCTCGCGGGCCGTCGAGAGCCGGGCTTCCGATATCCATGTCGAGGCGCTGCAAAATCGGCTTGCCGTGCGCTACCGCATCGACGGGATTTTGCGCGAAATCGCCGCGCCGCCAATTCATTTGCGCGCGGCGATCGTCTCCCGCGTCAAAATCATGGCGAAGCTGAACATCGCCGAGCGCCGCTTGCCTCAGGACGGCCGTATTCGTCTCGCCGTGCAGGGCCGCGAGTTCGATCTGCGTGTTTCCACCATGCCGACCTTGCACGGCGAGGGCGTGGTCATGCGCATCCTCGATCGCGCGAGTCTCGCCAATGATCTCGACGCACTCGGCATGAGCGGGGACCTGCTGACCCGCTTTCTCGGCATTCTTGAGCGTCCGCAAGGGATCTTGCTCGTGACCGGTCCCACCGGCAGTGGCAAGACCACGACCCTCTACACCTCGCTCATGCGGCTGAATTCGAGCGAGAGGAAGCTGTTTACCGTCGAAGATCCGATCGAATATCAGCTCGACGGCGTCAATCAGATTCAAGTGAAGCCCCAAATCGGGCTTACTTTCGCGCATGTGCTGCGCTCGGTCCTCCGGCAGGACCCCGACATCATCATGGTCGGCGAAATGCGCGACCTCGAAACGGCGCAAATCGCCGTTCAGGCGGCGCTGACCGGTCATTTGGTGCTGTCGACGCTACACACGAACAGCGCCGCTGGAACGATCACGCGCCTGCTCGATATGGGCGTCGAGGATTATCTGGTCACCTCGACACTCAACGGCGTGCTGGCGCAACGCCTGGTGCGCAAACTGTGCGAACATTGTCGCGAGGCCTACAAACCGCTTCCGGAACTCGCGCGGCATCTCGGCTTGCCGCTTGCGGACGGCGACTTACCGACGCTCTACCGACCGCGCGGCTGCGTGCAATGTCAATCAGGCTATCGCGGTCGAATCGGCGTATTTGAATTTCTGCCGCTCTCTGACGCGGTAAGGCAGCTCATCCTCGAACGCGTGACCGCGCAGCAGATCCACCGCGCCGGCGCCGAGGAAGGGATGCGCTCGATGTATGAAGACGGTCTCGCAAAGGCGGTCCAGGGCATCACCTCGATTGATGAGGTGCTGCGCGTGACGCGAGATCTTGCGTGACCGTTTTCCGCTATGAAGCCGCGGCGGGATCGGGAGAGCTCGTCAGCGGCGAAATGGATGCGGTAAGTCAGAAAGCCGTCATCGAGCATTTGCACGGTCTCGGTTATGTCCCGATACGCGCTGATCCCGCGCATGGCGATCTTCTATCGTGGCTGCGCACGGCGTCGAACGCATCTTGGCGACGCGGGCACGTGCGCCATCTGTCATTTCTCACGCAGCAGCTCGCGACGTTGTTGCAGGCGAACTTGCCCCTCGACCGCGCACTTGAACTTGTTGCCAACATCGCGAGCCGCGCGAGCGAACGACAATGCCTGCAAGCCGTGCTCGATCGAATCCGGAGCGGCAGCTCCCTCGCGGATGCGCTTGCCGCGCAGCCCAAGGTTTTTCCCGGCTATTACGTTGGCATGGTGCGCGCCGGCGAGGCCGGCGGTTCGCTCGAGACGACCTTACGTCAGCTGGCCGAATTGCTCGAGCGATCGCGCGCCGCGCGCGAGCATGTCAAATCGGGTCTGACCTATCCGATCATCGTGCTGGCGACCGGCGCTCTTTCCCTTATGGTCTTGTTCGGTTTTGTCATCCCGCGTTTCCGTCCACTCTTCGACGATGCCGGCGCGCGGCTCTCGACAAGCGCGCGGTTGGTACTCGCCACCAGCGACTTCGTCGCCGCGGCTTGGTGGGCGATAGCCCTGCTCGCCATCGCGGCATTTGCCGGCGTGCGCTGGGCGCTTCGCACGCCGGCCGGACGCGAGCGCTGGGACGGTTGGTTGCTCGCGCTGCCGTATTTGCGCGATCTCCTGCTGAAAATCGAGTTCGCACGCTTCAGCCGGACTTTAGGCACGTTGCTCCGGAACGGAGTATCCCCTCTCGCCGCGCTCGGCATCACGGTCGAGACGGTCGCAAACAAGGTACTGCGCCGCGCGCTCATCGTGGTGATGGACAGTCTCAAGGAGGGCAGAGGGCTTTCGAAGCCGCTCGAGGATACAGGCTTGGCGCCTCCCCTCGCCGTGCAACTGACACGCGTCGGCGAGGAGACCGGACGCCTCGACGAGATGTTGCTGAAGGTTAGTGAGATTTATGACCAAGAAACGCAGGGCAGCATCGACCGGCTATTGGCGCTCCTGGTGCCCGGCGTCACCATCGCTCTTGGACTTCTGGTGGCCGTTGTCATGGGCTCGATCGTGACCGCTATTCTTAGCGTTTACGATCTCGCATTCTGAGACGACGTGATTCTCTCGCGCGATAGCCACCGGGAAAACGACGGCATCGCCTCAATATGCGGCTTCACCTTGATCGAGTTGTTGGTTGTCTTGGCGATCGCTGCTTTCGTCGCAGCGCTGGTGGTCCCGCGCCTCGCGAGCACGACGCAAAGAACAGCGGTACGCTCGGCGGCGCGCGAGCTGGAAGCCGCGCTTCGTGCGACGCGCAGCATCGCGATGGCGCAGGGTCGTCCTCAAGCCTTGATCATCGATACGTCTCGCGGCGCCTTTCAGCAGGGCTCGAAGGCCGGCCATCTGCCGGGGGGCATTCATCTCGTTCTGACGACGACAACCGGCGATCGCCTGAACGCACAGACCGGCCGTATCCGCTTCTTTCCCGATGGAACCTCGACCGGCGGCGGCATCGACGTTTGGGCCGGAAACGATCGCAACCAAGTCCTGGTGGATTGGTTGAGCGGCCGGGTCTCGATCGAAGAAGGCTCGCATGCGCCATCGCATTGACGCCGCGGGGTTCACGCTGATCGAAATGCTGGTGGCGATCACGCTGATGGCATTGCTGCTCTTGCCCCTGATGCGGAGCTTTTCGAGCGGCCTTCTCGTCAGGAGTCGCAGCGACATATTGACCGAGGCGACCATCATCGCAGAGACGGAGGACTTGAGACGGCTGCAGCCAATCCCGTCTTCAATGGCGAAACGTCGTCCGACCGCAGTCAGGGTCGATACAGCGTCCGCACGTCCGTGGCACCCTATGCGATCGGTACTTTCGACGACCGCATGGCGGTGCGGCCCTACGAAATTCGCGTCACCGTGTCTTGGCCGGAAGGCGCGCGAACCCGTTCTGTGGCGTTACAAATGCTCCAATTGGCACGTCTAGCGCCCGGCAAGGTACCGCCGCAATGATGGCGCGTTCGCATGCCCAAAGCACCGACGGCTTCACGCTCGTCGAGTTGCTCGTGGTGCTGGCGCTGACCGGGCTGCTGACCCTCAGCCTCTACCAGGCTTTCCGCATCGGTTCGCGCGCGGCCAACCGCGCGAACCCCGACGCGGACGCAGCGACGCAATTCGCCTTGATGCAGGACTTCATCGATCGCGAGATCGCCGCCGCCGTGCCCCTGCCCGTGCCCTCCGATTCGACGGACGCGATCCAGTTCGACGGCGAACCTCAAGCGATCAGCTTCATCGGCCTGCCGCCCGCTTTTCTCGGGCTTGGCGGATTCCATCTTCTCCATCTGCAGTTGATTGATGGACGAATCGAGGTCTCGTGGGAGCCGTTGGCGCGCGGGCCTGCCGCAGCGCAACCGGGCGCATCTCGCCCGTCGATACTGATGGACGGCGTAAACACCATCACCTTCGCCTATTTCGGTGTTCCCGCGGTGGGCGAACCGCCGAACTGGATCGAGCGCTGGGCGGATCGGCCCGATTTGCCGCAGCTGGTACGCCTGCGCATCATTCTCGCGGATGGCACGCCTTCTCCTGATATGATTGTCGCCCCGCGGCTGGCGGAGAGCCAGCCCAATGATCGTTAATCACGGCAGGCAGCGAGCAGGGATAGAAGGGTTGAGGGAAGAGCATGAGTGAGTGGCGCGGCCAGATCCAGGCGTCGCTCGGCGACATGGTGAAATGGTGGCTCGGCGAGCTGGCTGCACTCGTGCCGGACGCCGTGCGACGCCATTTCGTCGGCCAACGCACCCGTCTTATCTTGCTGGTCGACGCGCCCGGCGACAATCTGCTCGAGGAAACCGGTCAACGCTCACGCCGGTTGGGACGCGTCGACCTGGACGCGCCAGCTCCCGGGCGCGCTCGCCGAGTTTTGGCTGCTGTTCCGCGCGCAGCGAGAAATGGCGCGACGGGACTGGTGCTGCGCTTCCCGGCGAGCCGCGCGTTGCGCACGCCCGTTTCCCTGCCACTAGCCGCCGACAAGAACCTGCCCGACGTTGTCGGCTTCGAATTCGAGCGGCTTGTTCCCTTCAGCCGTCCCGACGTCTACTACGCCTATCGGGTGACCGCGCGCGACAAGCAAGCGCAGATGCTGCGCCTCGAATTGATCGTGCTTCCCCGTTTTGAAGTGGCGAAGCTCAGCCAGACACTCGGCGCGCTCGGGCTGCCGGTGGTGGGACTCGAGGTAGCGGAGTCCGGTTTCGAGTCCAAGGTCACATCGATCCCTTTGGGCGATCGCGCGGCCGGCAGCGCGATGCAAGCCGGGCGACGGATCGTCATCGGTCTTTCGGCGGCGGCGGCCGTGCTGGCGCTGATCTGTCTCGCAATTCCGTTCTGGCATGCATCTTCGGCTATCGAGACCCTGACGGCGCAAATGGCCGAAGCGCGACATCAAGCGGAAGCCGCCGCGGCGCTGCAGAAGCAGATCGACGCGAAGCGGCAGGAACAGCAATTCCTGACCGATCGAAAGCGCGCCATGCCGACCGCGAGTGAGCTCTTGGCGACATTGACGCAGTTGATCACCGACGATGCTTACCTGACCGAGATGACGATCACCGGCGACCGCGTCCGCCTCGTCGGCGTCGCGAACTCGGCGACCGCGCTGCTGACGCTCATCGATCAATCGCCGGCATTTCACGGTGCGGCATTCCAATCCCCGATCGTCCAGGACCCGCGCCTCAATCGCGAACGCTTCGACATCACCGTGGGCATCGCAAAGCGAGGCGGGTCGTGAACGGCTCGCTTTCGCCGCCTGTCCAGCGCGGCCTCGCGGTCGCAATTCTGATCGTCCTGATCGCGGTCCTCTATTTCGGCTTGGTACAGCCGCTGGCCGATAATTATTTCGCCGACCGGCAAACGGTCGCGCAGCTAAAGGATGCAGGCGCGAAGTACCGGCGCGCTGCGGAGGAACTGCCTGCGCGCCAAGCGCAGTTAGACGCGCTGGCGCGCGATCAAGCAAGCGCCGCGGGTTTCCTTCAGGGACCGAGCGACACGTTAATTGCCGCGCAGATCCAAAATCGCATCAAGTCATTGGCCGATGCGGCTAAGGTCGATCTTCGTAGCAGCCAGGTTTTGCCGGGCGCAGAAGAAGGAAAGCTGAAACGCATCGCCGTGCGCGAGCAGTTGACCGGCACCATCGGCGGCATCTTGGCCGTGTTTCACGGCCTTGAGGCCCCGGGCTCGCCATCGCTTTTCCTCGACAATATCAGCCTGCGGACGCGCTTGGCCGCGACGCGCGCCAATGCGCCGGCCGCCGACGAAATCATCGAAGTCCAATTCGATGTCTATGGCTATACCCATGGCTCCGGCTGAGAGAATCCCATGCATTCACACCGCCTGCTGATAACGCTTCTCGCGGTTCTATGCGTCGCCTTGGCAGGCGGCGCCATTGTCGAGCTGGCCGGTTCCGACGCGGCCACGCTGGAGTCATCGGGTCCCGGCGCTCCAGCTTCGTCGAAGATCGAGCCCACCGCTGCAAAGACGAACTTCTCTCTGCCGGCGCTCAGCAGTTTTGCGAGCGTCACCGAGCGACCGCTCTTCTCGCCCAATCGCCGGCCCGCCGCTCGAGCCGCGGATAACAGCGGCGCATGGTCGTCCTTCGCGCTCGCCGGCATCGTCATCACGCCGCAGTCGCGCCAAGCGCTCGTGTCGCATGGCAAACCGCCGACGATCGCGCATCTCGCGGAAGGACAGACGGTCGAAGGCTGGACCGTCAGCGCGATTTATCCCGACCATGTGGTCTTCAGCGACCAGTCGACGGAACACGAATTGAGGTTGATCGACAAAGGCGCATTCCCTCAGACGCAATCGACGCCGCCGCCACGGCGGCCCAGCCCCTAATCGGGGTCTTGGACGGCAGCGGCGACGCGATCGTCGCCCTCGGCACGCTGGCGCCAACGCAGAATACGAGGCGATGCGAGCGGCAGGTCGGGTTCGATGGCGACGACCGCCTCACGGGTGAAAGAAATTCCTCCCGGCAAACTCGCTTCCGCGACAATGGTGGCGGCTTGGAGATTGGCGACCCGGGTATAGCGCGCGAAAGCCGAGAGCTGCGCCGGCGCGATCGCCTCGGTGGCGCCGCGCGAGGCGATAAGCGCATCGACATCGCCGGCCGCGACATTGGGGATCGCAAGCAATGCGACACGCGACGCGGTTTGATGATTTAGCGTCGGGCTTTGCGAATAAACGGTAACGTAAGGCGCAAGCTGATCATAAAGGGCAGCGCTCATGCCCGGAATCAGATGAAGCTCCGATATGTCGGAAAAAGCCAGAAGCGCGAGGCTCTGAAAGCCGGCCAAGCCGCCCGCGTAAAGACGTCCAGCACTTTCCGGCATCGCGGCGAAGCTGGCGCGGCGCTCGAGGATGGCGTCGGTCAAGGCGCTCGCCTGTTCGGTGCTGGCGAACTCGCCGAGGAGTCCGGCGATAAGCTCTTTCGGAGCGTTGTTGAGATCGATTTTGCCGGCTTCGTCCTCGATCGTGATCCGCACACTGCCATCGCCATAGCGCTCTTCATGCATTGCCCCGTCGGCCTGCCAGCGCGATGCTTTGTTGCGATCGAGAACGTGCATAATCGCGATCGTCACGCCGGAATCCGCCAGGGCGCGTGCCTGGACGATCTCCAGCCGTGAATGCGCCCCAAGAGCAGTACTCCGCGTTTCGACCGCAATGGCGGCCGCGAGCAGCGCGAGAACACTCAGAACGGCAATGACGAGAATGAGGGCGAAGCCTCGCTGATCGCGGAACGCCATCCGTGTGCGCGGCACGGGCGGACGTGATCCACTATCTGGAAAATCCATCGATCAAGGAGAGCCGGACCTGAGGTTTGGCGATCCGGTGGATGGCGGCTGACCGTTTCCATCGGGACCAAGCGAATAGAGATCGTAATCGGTGCCGCGCTCGCCCGGCTGCCGATAAACGTAAGGACGTCCCCAAGGATCGATCAAGCTGCTGGCCTTCGTGACGTAAGGGCCATGCCATTGTGCGAGGCCCGCGGGCTGGGATACCAGCGCCTGCAAGCCTTCCTGTTCGGTCGGATAGCGTCCAACATCGAGGAGGAAAAGATCGAGGCTGGTGCCGAGCGATTGCACCTGCACCTTCACCACATCCTCTTTCGCGCGGCCGAGATATTTGAGGACTTGCGGCACCGCAATCGCGGCAAGCATGCCGAGTATCGCTAGCACCACCAGAAGTTCGATCAGCGTGAAGCCCCGTTGCCGATAGGACCTCCGCTCGCGCGCCGTTGTACTCAACGTACGGATGGCAACACTCTGCATTCCGCCCTCATCACGCGGCCAACTTTTGTAAGCCGCCGCCGTACCGTAGATATCGGAATTTATCTGCTAGAGTTGGCGGAGAGGGTGGGATTCGAACCCACGGTACCCGCGAGGAGTACAACGGCTTTCGAGACCGCCCCGATCGACCACTCTGGCACCTCTCCGCTGCGGACACTAGCGCAGCAGCCGTGCTCGCTCAACACGCCGGCTCGGCGCGCCGCGCGATAATTTGCGCAGCGAGGAAACATGATCGAGCCGCAACAGGTGGTCAGGCTGGTCGCCGGTCCGGCGAGCTTCGTCACCTTGCGCTTTCTCCTCGGCGTCGCGGAGGCCGGATTCTTTCCCGGTATCATCCTCTATTATCTGACCTACTGGTTCCCGGAAGCCGCCCGCGCGCGCATCGTCGGCGCCTTCATGACCGCGTGCCGCTCTCGAGCGTCATCGGCAATCCGCTTTCGGCCTTCCTGATGGGCTTTGATGGTGTCGGCGGCATCGAAGGATGGCGCTGGCTCTTCATTCTCGAAGGCGTGCCGGCGGTTCTGCTCGGGATTGGAGTCTGGTTCTATTTGCCGGATCGACCGGCCGAAGCAAGATTTCTGAGTGGGGAAGCGCGAGACGGGCTGACCGCGACCTTGGCCGCCGAGCAAGAAGTCAATACAGCGCGGCGCCGCGTCGATCGGGCCGGCGCGCTCGCCAGCCCGAAGATTCTGCTCCTCGCGGCGATTTATTTCAGGCTGGCGATGTAGCTCTACGGCATCGTGCTATGGCTGCCGCAGCTCGCCAGCGGCTTCGGCCTCGGCACGCAGCAGATCGGCTTCGTTACCGCGATCCCCTATATCGTAGCTGCGAGCGGCATGTATCTTTTTGGCCGCCATTCCGATGCGCGCGGCGAGCGCCGCTTTCATCTCGCCCTCGCCGCGACGATCGCTGGCGTCGCCCTTATCGCTACACCTTATGTCGGGCCGCCAGCCGTGGCGCTGCTGGTCCTCTGCGTGGCGGCCTGGGGAATTTATGCGGCGTTGCCGGTATTTTGGGCGTTTCCGACTGGCTTTCTCTCCGGCGCCGCCGCGGCCGGTGCCATGGCCTCATCAATTCCCTGGGCAATCTCGGCGGTTTCGTTGGCCCCTATCTGGTCGGCTGGCTGCGCGAGACGAGCGGAAGCCTTGCCGCCGGCCTGATCCTGCTCAGCCTCGCCTGTCTGGTTACCGCCGGTATCGCCCTCCTGGCCCGCTTCGAGCCCGGCGAACAGCGATCACAGGGCAGCTAAGCCTTTGACCTGCCAATATCTTGTTACGCCGGGGCTTGACAGGTAGTGCTTCATAGCTATAGTGCCCCGGCTCCGGACGGGCTAGCCGGCCGGGGGACAATTCAGCAAAGAACCAGCCATGTATGCAGTGATCCGCACCGGCGGCAAGCAATACCGGGTCGCCAAGGACGAGGTCGTTTTCGTCGAGAAGCTCGATGCCGAAGAAGGCGCGAGCGTCACGCTTGACGACGTCTTGATGATCGGCGAGGGCGCCGAAGCCAAGACGGGCAAGCCGCGCATCGCGGGCGCCAAAGTGACGGCGACCGTGCTCGAGCAAAAGCTCGACGACAAGATCCTCGTCTTCAAGAAAAAGCGCCGGCACAATTATCGCCGCAAGAACGGCCATCGCCAGGCGCTGACCGTGCTGCGTATCACCGACATCACCGGCTGAGCTTGGCAAGTTTAAGGAGCGAATTTCATGGCTCATAAGAAAGCGGGCGGCTCTTCGCGCAACGGGCGCGATTCCAAGGGCCGGCGCCTCGGGGTGAAAAAATTCGGCGGCCAGATCGTGCTCGCCGGCAACATCCTCGTGCGGCAGCGCGGCACCACCTATCACCCGGGCGAGAATGTCGGTCTCGGCCGCGACCACACGCTCTTCGCTCTGGCCGACGGCACTGTCGGTTTCCGCACGTCGAGCGGGGGCCGCACCTTCATCTCGGTGAACCCGATGCCGGTAGAAGCCGCCGACTGACGCCGTTCCTCGCCGCAAGAACAAAAGGGGGAATGGCCACATTCCCCCTTTTTGTTTGAGCATCGATATTAGACCCGCAGCACCATGAAATTTCTCGACCAGGCCAAGATCTATGTGAAGAGCGGCGATGGCGGCGCGGGCGTCGTCGCGTTCCGGCGCGAGAAATTCATCGACCATGGCGGGCCGTGGGGCGGCGATGGCGGCCGCGGCGGCGATGTCATTATCGAGACGGTGGCCAATCTCAACACGCTGATCGATTACCGCTACCAGCAGCATTTCCGCGCCGAGATCGGTCATCACGGCATGGGCTCCGATCGCAGCGGCGCCGCCGGCAAAAGCATCGTGTTACGCGTGCCGGTCGGCACGCAGATCCTCGACGAGGATAACGAGACCGTGCTGCTCGATCTGAAGAAGTCGGGCGAGCGCCTTGTGCTGCTGAAAGGCGGCGATGGCGGCTTCGGCAACGCGCATTTCAAAAGCTCGACCAATCGCGCGCCGCGCAAAGCGACCAAAGGCTGGCCCGGTGAAGAGCGCTGGATCTGGCTGCGCTTAAAGCTCATCGCCGATGCCGGGTTGCTGGGTCTGCCCAACGCCGGCAAATCGACTTTCCTCGCGCGCGTCTCGCGCGCGCGGCCGAAGATCGCCGGTTATCCTTTCACCACGCTGCGGCCGCAGCTCGGCGTCGTCTCGGCGCATGGCGAGGAATTCGTCATCGCCGACCTGCCCGGGCTTATTGAGGGTGCCAGCGAAGGCGCCGGCTTGGGGCACCGATTTCTCGGCCATGTCGAGCGCTGCGCCGTGATGCTGCATCTCATCGATGCAACCGAAGAAGACATCGTCGGCAATTGGCGCACCATTCGCGGCGAGCTCGAAGCCTATGGCCACGGCCTCACCGAGAAACCCGAGATCATCGCGCTCAACAAAGCCGATGCGATGCCCCAAGAAGAGCTGACCAAGAAGCGCGCCAAGCTGAAACGCGCGGCGAAGCGGCCGATCTATGTCATGTCGGGCGCAACCGGCCAGGGCGTCGACGAGGTGCTGACCGCGCTCTTACAAACCGTGCAGGCGACGCGCGCCGCCGAAGCCGAGAAGGAACAACAGGCCGCGAGCGAGCCTGTCTTCGCGCCATGAGCGAATCGCTTGCCACCGCCAAGCGCCTGATCGTCAAGATTGGCTCGGCCCTGCTGGTCGATGATGCCAACGGCGATGTGCGCCGCGCCTGGCTCGACGCGTTGGTCGAGGATGTCGTGCGCTGTCGCACGCGTGGCCAAGAAGTGATCATCGTCTCGTCCGGCGCGGTGGCGGTGGGACGCCGGCATCTCGGCCTCACCGGCCGCAATCTGAAGCTCCAAGAAAAGCAAGCCGCCGCGGCCTCGGGCCGAATCCGCCTCGCACATGCCTATCAAGAGGCGCTCGGCAAGCACGGCGTCGCGGTCGCGCAAATCCTCTTGACGCCCGACGACACCGAAGAGCGCCGCCGCCATCTCAATGCGCGTGCGACGATCGAAGCGCTATTGGCGCTTGGCGCGGTGCCGATCATCAACGAGAACGACACCGTCGCGACGCAGGAAATTCGTTTCGGCGACAATGACCGCCTCGGCGCGCGCGTCGCGCAGATGATCAGTGCCGACACGCTTGTGCTCTTGTCGGACATCGACGGGCTCTACACCGCCGATCCACGACGCGATCCCCTCGCCCGCCATATCGACGAGCTACGCGAGATCACACCGGAGATCGAGGCGATGGCCGGCGAAGCACCCGCCGGCTACAGCTCGGGCGGCATGGTGACGAAGCTCGTCGCCGCGCGCATCTGCATGGGTGCGGGCTGCCGCATGGTGATCGCCAAAGGCCAGTGCCTGTATCCGCTAAAAGCCATCGAGGACGGCGCGAAAACCACCTGGTTCCTGCCTTTGGCCGAGCCGCGCACCGCACGCAAGCGCTGGATCGCGAGCAGCCTCAATCCGATGGGCGTGTTGATCGTCGATGCCGGCGCGGCCGCCGCCTTGAAGCGCGGCACCAGCCTCCTTCCCGCCGGCATCACGGCGATTGAGGGCGATTTCGATCGCGGCGATGCGGTGGTGGTGAGAAACGGCGATGGCCGCGAGATCGCGCGCGGTCTCTCGGCCTATTCCGCAGCGGATGCCCGCGCTCTCGCCGGGCATAAAAGCGGTGAAATCGAGGCCATCCTCGGTTACCGTGGCCGTGACGAGATGATCCATCGCGACGATCTGGTGGTGACATGAGCGCCGACGGTCAGATCAGCCCAAGCATCGAAACCGAGATGAAGGCGCTCGGCGCCGCCGCGCGCCAGGCCGCAGCGACGCTGGCCCATGCCGACGCCGCGAAGAAGACCAAGGCGCTGCACGAAGCGGCGCAGGCGATCCGCGATCGGGCGAAGACCATCCTCGATGCCAATCGCCAGGACATGGCGGCGGCAAAAGATCTGTCGCCGGCAATGAGCGATCGGCTGCGGCTCGACGAGAAGCGCGTCGCGGCGATGGCCAAAAGCCTCGACGAGGTCGCCGCTCTTCCCGATCCGATCGGCACCGAGCTGGCGCGCTGGACCCGGCCCAACGGGCTCGACATCGCGCGGGTGCGCGTGCCGCTCGGTGTGATCGGCATCATCTACGAATCGCGGCCGAACGTGACCGCCGATGCCGGCGGGCTTTGCCTGCGTGCCGGCAATGCCGCGATTCTGCGCGGCGGCTCGGAGAGCTTCCATTCTTCGCGCGCCATCGCCACAGCGCTGCAAGCCGGCATCGCCAGCGCGGGATTGCCTGCCGCTTCAGTACAGCTCGTGCCGACGATCGATCGCGCCGCGGTCGGCATGATGCTGACCATGACCGAATTCATCGACATCATCGTGCCGCGCGGCGGCAAATCGCTGATCGAGCGCGTCCAGCGCGAGAGCCGCATTCCGGTGATCGCGCATCTCGAGGGCAATTGCCATGTCTATGTCGATCGCGCCGCCGATTTCGACCAGGCGCTGTCGATCGTGATAAACGCGAAGCTGCGCCGCACCGGGATTTGCGGCGCGGCCGAGACCTTGTTGGTCGATCGCGCGATCGCCGAAAAGGCGTTGCCGCCGATCCTCGCCGCACTGCATCGAGACGGCTGCGAGGTTCGCGGCGACGACACGGTGCGCAAGCTCGATCCGCAAGCCAAACCCGCGAGCGAGCAGGATTGGTTCACCGAATATCTCGATGCGATCCTTGCCGTACGCGTGGTCGACGACCTCGCCGCCGCAATCGCGCATATCAATCACTATGGCTCGCATCACACCGATGCGATCATCACCGAGAGCAACGATGCGGCCGAGCGCTTCCTCGAGGAGGTCGACAGCGCGATCGTGCTGCGCAACGCCTCGACGCAATTCGCCGATGGCGGCGAGTTCGGCATGGGCGCCGAGATCGGCATCTCGACCAATCGCCTGCCGCCACGCGGGCCGGTCGGCGCCGAGCAGCTGACGAGCTTCAAATACGTCGTGCGCGGCAACGGCCAGGTGCGCCCCTGAGCCCAAGTGCGCCTCTAAGCCAAATCCCCGGCCTCGGTCATCTGCCGAAGCGGCGCATCGGCCTGCTCGGCGGCTCGTTCAATCCCGCGCATCAAGGCCATCTGCATGTCAGCCGCGAGGCGCTGAAGCGCCTTGGCCTCGATGAAATCTGGTGGCTGGTCGCGCCGCAGAATCCGCTCAAGCCCACCGCCGGCATGGGACCCCTGAAGGAACGCATCGCAAGTGCAATGCGCGTCGCCCGCGATCCGCGCATTCGTGTCCTCGATCTCGAAACGCAACTCGGTACGCATTTCACTGCCGACACACTTGCCGCGCTGCAAAGGCGTTGGCCGCGAATCGATTTCGTCTGGCTGATGGGCGCCGACAATCTCGCGCAAATCCGCCATTGGAAGCATTGGCAGGCGATTTTTGCGCGTGTTCCCATTGCGGTTTTCGCACGCCCTACCTACTGTCGCACAGCTTTGGCTGAGCTGGCAGCGCAGCGTTTTTCCCGGGCCCGCGTTATCCGGGAAACGCGGCGTTTCAGTGAGATCAAACCGCCGGCCTGGGTCTTCCTGCCGGTCAGGCTCGATTTCCATTCGGCCACGGCGATCCGCGCCCCAAAGGCGCTGCTTTGAAGAGGTAATGCCCATCCCACGCGCTAGCAGCTCAGCCAAACCCCGGCGCAAGGCGAAGCAATCGCCGGTGCAAAAGCTTCTCACCCTTGCCGAGAAGCTGCTCGACGATGGCAAGGCGGAAGACATCGCCGCCATCGATCTCCAAGGCAAATCCGATATCGCCGATTTCATGGTCATCGCGACCGGCCGCTCGGCGCGGCAGGTGATGGCGCTTGCCCAGCGCCTGACCGAAGGGTTGAAGGGAGCCGGCTGCAAACATGTCGCGGTCGAAGGCATGCGCCATGGCGAATGGGTGCTGAT
Source organism: uncultured Alphaproteobacteria bacterium (assembly GCA_963731145.1). GTDB lineage: Bacteria > Pseudomonadota > Alphaproteobacteria > ATCC43930 > CGMCC-115725 > CAIKMD01. The sequence goes on from CAVSUX010000005.1 coordinate 381,004, forward strand.
CGATGCCGGCGATATCGTGGTACATCTCTTCCGCCCCGAAACGCGTGCCTATTACAATCTTGAGAAAATGTGGGGCGAGGCGCTGTCCGAAGCGGCTGGCCAATAGATCTAGGGGGCAATAGCGCCCGAAGGGAGCGCGCGCGATGCGCCTCACCGTCATTGCGGTTGGGCGGCACAAGGCCGGTCCGCTCAAAGCGCTGCAGGAATTCTACGCCGAGCGCATCCGCTGGCCGCTGACGATCCGCGAGGTCGAAGAGCGCCGCAAGCTGCCGCCAGCCGAACTCAAAGCGCGCGAAGCCGAATTGATCCTCGGCGCGCTGCCGAAAGACGCCATGATGATCGCGCTCGATGGACGCGGCAAAGGCCTATCGAGTACTGATTTCGCCGACCGTCTCGCACGTTGGCGCGACGCCGATGCGAGCCTTGCTTTCGTCATCGGCGGCGCCGACGGCCTCGCTGACAGCATCATCGATAAAGCCAAGCTGCTGCTGTCGCTCGGCGCCCTGACCTGGCCGCATCTCCTCGTGCGCGGCATGCTGCTGGAACAACTCTATCGCGCGCAGCAGATCCTGGCCGGCCATCCTTACCACCGCGAATAGGTTTGCGACGCGGGAACGAAGCTCGCGCCAGATCGTTCCTGTCTTAGGAATATCTTTGTGTGGAGTGATTATGGCTACGAGACCCTCCATCTCGCATATCCGGCGCGGCGCGACCGAGCTGACGACCGAAGCCGGCAAACTCATCCGCGATCGTGCACTCAATGCCGCGCATCAGGCGCTGGTTGTGGCGTTGCAAACCGTCCAGGCGGCCGACCGCAAGCTGCGCGGCGCCACGACGCCGGATCGGAAGGCGACGCGGACGGCCAGATCGAACACCAAGGGCAAGGCCACGCGGGCGGTAAGCAAAGCCCGGCGCACCGCTGCGACAGCGACCGCGCGGGCCAAAGTTTCGCGGCGTGGGCGCCGAGTCGCCCGCTAAATCCGATCTCGACCCTGGAACGCGCGCGGAGATGCGTCTTCGCGCGCGTTTCTTTATAAGGCACATTGTTTTATAAGGCTGACATGTCCGACCCTACCGTTCCGCGTCCGGTCATTCTCTGCATCCTCGATGGCTGGGGCGAGCGCGCCGACAAGGCCGACAACGCCATCCTCGACGCCGATACGCCGCATTGGCGCGAATTCCTGAAGACCAGCCCACACGCCCGGTTGCAGGCGAGTGAGCATTATGTCGGCCTGCCCGACGGGCAGATGGGCAATTCCGAAGTCGGCCATATGAATCTCGGCGCCGGCCGCGTCGTGACGCAGGATCTGCCGCGCATCGACAAGGCGGTCGCAGACGGCTCGATCGCCAAGACCCGAGCGCTGCAGGAATTCATCGCGCGGGTAAAGAAATCGAACGGCACCGCGCATCTGATGGGGCTGGTCTCGCCGGGCGGCGTCCATTCGCATCAGGACCACATCGTCGCTCTGGCAAAAGCGCTCTCGGCCGCCGGTGTACCGGTGGCAATCCATGCTTTCCTCGACGGCCGCGACACGCCGCCGAAAAGCGCTGAGGGCTATGTGGCGAAGCTTATGAGCAACGTCGCCGGGTGCAAGAAGCTCCGCATCGCCACGGTCAGCGGCCGCTATTACGCGATGGATCGTGACAAGCGCTGGGACCGCGTTGACAAGGCTTATGAGGCGCTGGTCGACGCCAGGGGCGAGCGCGCAGCCGATGCCAAGACAGCGATCGCGCAATCCTATGCCGCCGGCAAAACAGACGAATTCGTGCTGCCGACGATCATTGGCGATTACGCGGGAATGAAAGACGGCGACGGCGTGATCTGCGCCAATTTCCGCGCCGACCGTGTGCGGGAAATCCTGACCGCGCTGGTCGATCCTGATTTCAAGGACTTCCCGCGCGCGCGAATCGTGCGCTTAGCTGCCGCGGCCGGCATGGCGGAGTATTCCGAGACGCTCAGCCACCTTCTTCTGACGCTGTTCCCGCCGCAGGACCTCAGCGACACCTTCGGCGAGGTGATCTCGCATGCCGGTCTCACGCAATTGCGTATCGCCGAAACCGAGAAATACGCGCATGTGACGTTCTTCTTCAACGGCGGTCGCGAAGAGGAATTCCCCGGCGAGAGCCGCATCCTCGTGCCCTCGCCCAAAGTCGCGACCTACGATCTGAAGCCCGAGATGTCGGCGCCCGAAGTCACCGACAAGCTGGTCGAAGCGATCGATAGCGGCCGCTTCGACGTCGTCGTCGTGAACTACGCCAATACCGACATGGTCGGGCATAGTGGCGACCTCAAAGCGACGATCAAGGCGGTCGAAACCGTCGATCAATGCCTTGGCCGTCTCGCCGATGCGGTGAAACGCGCTGGCGGCACGCTGCTCATCACCGCCGATCACGGCAATGCCGAGATGATGCGCGATCCGAAAACCGGCGAGCCGCATACCGCGCACACGACGAATCCCGTGCCGCTGATCCTGATCAATCCGCCGGTCGGCGTCACCGGCATCGCCGACGGGCAACTCAGCGATATCGCGCCGACCTTGCTGCGTCTGCTCAACATCCCGCAGCCCAAGGCGATGACCGGCCATGCGCTGGTAAAACTGCGCGAGCGTGCCTCCGCCTGACCGCTTCCTCGCGCTGCTGGCGCCGCTGATCATCGCGGCTGTTGTCGTTTGCGGCTCGGCGCACGCCGGCGACGCGCCTCAATCGCAGCTCGAAGCCGTGCAGAAGCAGCTCGAGCAGACCAAGCAGCAACAACAAACCCTGTCGCAGCAATCAACTGCGCTCGCCGGCGAGATCGAACAGTTGCGCGCGCAGCAGGTTGCCGCCGCGCAATCCGTGCAAGCCCATGAGACGGCGCTGACCCGCCTCGAAGCGCAGCGCACGCAGCTGACACAGGATATCAAGGCAAAGGGTGCCGAGTTGCAAAAGCGTCGTAGCGAGCAGCAAACCGTGCTTGCCGCACTGCTCCATCTCGCACGCAACCCGCCGATCGGTCTGGCGCTGGCCGACGGCACGCCGATCGATCTCCTGCGCGGCGGCATCTTGATGGGCGCGGCCGTGCCGCCGCTGGTCGAGCGCGCCAAGCGCCTTGGAAGCGAGCTGCAGACCATGAATGATTTGCAGGATCAGCTTCGCAACGCGGAGGCACAGCACCGGGGTGAGGCCGACGCGTTAGCCAAGGAGCAGACGAAGCTGGCGGCGCTGGCCAGCCAGAAATCCATCTTGCAACGCCAGGCCGCGCAGGGTGCGGCCACCGGCGCGCAGCAAGTCGAGCGTCTCGCCTCGCAGGCCAGCGATCTCAAAGATTTGATCGAGCGCGCCGAAGCTGCCGAACGCGCCCGCGAGGCGCGTGAAGCGCGCGAAGCCGAAGCCCGCCGTAAGCGCGAGGCCGAAGCTGCGCGACTGGCTGCGTCGGCTGCGGCCACGCCACGGCCGGAGAACCGGGCGAGCGGCGGCAATCCCGCCGAGCAGCAAGCCGTCGCGGCCGCTCCGCCCGATCCGGCACGGCCGGCGGGCATCCGCCCGTTCTCGCAAGCCCAAGGACGAATGGTCGTGCCTGCCGCCGGCGAGATGGTCGTCAGTTTTGGCGGCCCCGTTCCGGCTGGCGAATCGGCCAAAGGCATTACTTTCGCGACTCGCCCCGGCGCCGAAGTCGTCGCGCCATTCGACGGCCGAGTCGTGTTCGCCGGCGCCTTCCGCGGTTATGGCCAAATCTTGATCATTGGACATAGCGATGGCTATCATTCCCTGGTGGCGGGACTCGACCGAATCGACAGCAACGTCGGCCAATGGTTGGTCGCCGGCGAGCCGATTGGCCGCATGTCCGCCAATGAGGCGAAGCCGCGCCTTTATCTCGAGCTGCGCCACAATGGCCAGCCGATCAATCCGTTGCCATGGCTGGCGACCCGCGATGAAAAGGTAAAAGGATGATGCGTTTTCCCATCGCAGCGGCCTCGGTCGCGATGTTGGCCGTTCTGCTTGTGCCGGCTCCGACGTTGCGTGCCGCGGATCAACCGGCCTCAAAACCAGAAACCAGTTCGGATACCTATCGCCAGCTCGATCTCTTCGGCCAGGTGTTTGAGCGCGTGCGCGCCGATTATGTCGACGATATCTCCGACCAGCAGCTCATCGAAGCCGCGATCAGCGGCATGCTGTCGTCGCTCGATCCGCATTCGAGCTACATGAATGCGAAAAACTTCCAAGACCTACAGGTCGAGGTTCAGGGTCAATTCGGCGGCCTCGGCCTCGAAGTCACGATGGATAACGGCCTCGTCAAGGTGGTCTCGCCCATCGACGACACGCCCGCGGCACAGGCGGGCCTGAAGCCCAACGACCTGATCGTCGCGATCGATGGCGAGCCAGTGCAAGGCATGACCTTGACCGATGCCGTCAACAAGATGCGCGGTCCGATCAACAGCTCGATCAAATTGAACATCAGGCGCGGCGACGCCGCTCCCTTCGACGTGACTTCTGAAACGCGCGGTCGTGAAGGTTCAATCGGTCAAATCGCAGCCCGAAGGCGACGATATCGGTTATATCCGCATCTCCAGCTTCAACGAGCAGACCGATAGCGGCATCAAAAGCGCGCTCAAATCGCTCCAAGCGAAGAACGGATCGAAGCTCGCAGGCATCGTGCTCGATCTGCGCAACAATCCCGGCGGCCTGCTCGAACAGGCGATCGCCGTGGTCAACGATTTCGTCGACAAAGGCGAGATCGTCTCCACCCGCGGCCGCCACCCCGAAGATGCGCAGCGCTATAACGCGAAGCCGCCAGGCGATCTGACGCACGGGCTGCCGATGGTTGTGCTGATCAATGGCGGCTCCGCCTCGGCATCGGAAATCGTCGCGGGCGCACTGCAGGATCATCACCGCGCAATCCTTTTGGGCACACGCTCTTTCGGCAAAGGCTCGGTCCAGACGATCATTCAATTGCCCGGCCATGGCGCGATGCGACTGACCACGGCGCGCTACTACACGCCGTCGGGGCGCTCGATCCAGGCGGAAGGCATCGAGCCGGATATCGTCGTCGAGCCGGCGAAGATCCAGAAGATCAATGAAGGTCTAACGCAACACGAAGCCGATCTGCGCGGCGCGCTGAAGAACACCGATCCCGGCGCCAAACCCGCGACGCCGGCGCCGGCGAACCAAAATCAGCCGGCCAAGCCGAATGACGGCTCCTCTCAGAACCAAGCGGCGCCGAGCGACCAGACCGGTACGGTCGACGCCTCCGTGATCGGGACGACCGAGGATTATCAGCTCGCTCGCGCGATCGACATGCTGCGCGGCGTGGCACTGTTCGGCCGTCGCCCGACCGCGGCGCCGTGAGTGCCACAGCTCCGCGCAGTCGACAAGGCAGCGTCGTGTCCCTCGTGAGTTTGCGCCGCTCGCTTATGGGTTGGAAGGATATCGGTCGCACCCGGCTGCTATGGCTCGGCGGGGCGATCGCGCTTATCCTCATCGGACTCGCCCTCGCCTATTTCAGCCCGCCGCCGGCACAGTCGGTGAGCGGCGCGATCAATGTGCCGCTGCCGCCCGCCGGCGGCGGCAAGGCGGGCTTGCTCAAACCGGCGCCCGATCCGAATCTTGTGGAGGACAGCCCGAACGGCCCTTTGCCAATCATCGGCAAGGATGGCCGTCAGCCATGGCAGGTTTATGCGCGTCCCTTCGACACGAAGGAGACGCGGCCTCGCATCGCGCTGATCGTTACCGGCATCGGCCTCGACCAGACGCTCAGCCAGGCGGCGCTCGACCGCTTGCCTGGCCCGGTCACTTTCGGCTTCGATCCTTATGCCGACAACGTCACGGACAACATCGCCAATGCGCGCAGCCTCGGCCACGAAGCGCTGCTCGGCCTGCCGTTCGAGCCGCTCGACTATCCGCGTCAGGACCCCGGCCCGCTGACGCTGCTGACCTCGCTCGATGCATCGCAGAACACTGACCGGCTGATGAAGCTGATGGGCAAAGCGAGCGGCTATATCGGCTTCGTCGCCATCATGGGCGCGCGTTTCGAGGGCGAGAATTCGAGCCTGCTGCCGGTGCTCGAGAACTCTAAAGCGTCGCGGCTTGATGTTCGCCGACAACAAGGCGCCGGAGCAAAGCGTCGTCGCACCGATCGCGACGCAGATGAAGCTCGCTTGGGCGGCCGGCAACAGCGTCATCGACAGCGAGAGCGACCCGGCCGCGATCGATCAGACGCTCGCGGGACTGGAGACAATCGCGAAGCGCAACGGCGCCGCGCTCGGTATCGCCGCGCTCTCGCCGGCGCTGCTCGACCGCGTCTCAACCTGGCTCCCCTCGCTCGATGGCAAGGGCGTCGTCCTCGCCCCGGCCAGCGCCATTGCCAATCGCCAAACCGCGGCACAGCCGGCGCAATGACCGAATTTGCATGAGCGACGTATCGTCCAAGCCCTATCGGCGCGGCGTCGGCATCATGCTGCTGGCGCCCGACAACCGCATCTTCGTCGGCCGGCGCATCGACACGCCCGACGCGTGGCAGATGCCGCAAGGCGGCATCGACAAGGACGAGACACCGCGCGCCGCGGCGCGGCGCGAGCTCCACGAAGAAGTCGGCACGCATCAGGCCGAGATCCTCGCCGAGACACGCGACTGGCTGACCTATGAGCTGCCGGGCGATCTGCATCTCCAGGCCTGGGGCGGGCGCTATCGCGGCCAGCAGCAGAAATGGTTCGCGATGCGCTTTCTCGGCAAGGATTTGGACATCCGGCTCGACGCGCATGAGGCCGAGTTCGATGCCTGGAAATGGGCGACGCGCGAGGAAGTGCTGCGCGACATCGTCGCCTTCAAGCGGCCGCTCTACCAGGCCGCGCTCAAGGAATTCGCGGCGCTTTTTGCTGGCGACTAAGCCGCTTCGCGCGCCAGCTGCGCGGCGCGCTTTTTCATCCCCCACCAAGCGAGACCGGTCGCGACGCGGTTGATGCGGCCGTTCGGCGTGAGCCCGGCAGCTTTGAGCACCATGGCGATGCCGCGCTCGACATGATGGCGGCGATAGACCGCATAGGCGCGGCGGGCATAAGCGCGGCTCGCACGTTTGCGATCGTAGACGCCGGCGGGATCGTTGGCGGCGTGATAGGCAAAAGCGAGCTCGTCATCCTCGCTCTCGCGAATCCGGCTGAGCGCGATGCGCAGCCTTCCCCAAATGCCGAGCCCTTCGCTTTCGAGATAACGGCGCAGATGCGTCAGGAACAGCTTGTAATGCCGCAGCTCATCGGCGGCGATGCGCTGGCAGATCGCTTTCAGCACCGGCTCGTCCGTCGCCTCGGCGAGCGCGGTGTAATAGGAGCTGGTGCCGGTCTCGACGATGCAGCGCGCGACCAGCTCGCCGGCGCGCGAGCCGCGCACCGAGGCCGTCGCATCGAGATCGACGCGATAGCCCGCGGTGAAGCGCGCACAGGCATCGGCGTGATCGAAGCGCGGATCGGCGAGATGCGCGTAGCGGCCGAGCGCCAGGCCGTGCTGGATTTCTTCCTCGCCCCAGCGCCGCGCGGCCTCTTGGAACGCCGCATCATCCGCGAACACGCCGCAAAGATAGCGCGCGTAATCGGCGCCGTTCTGTTCGACCAAGCTCGCGGCTTTGACGATGCGCAGCAATTCGGGATCGAGCTTTTGCGGCTCGAAACGCTCCCACGGAATATCGGCGAGCATCCACTGCGGCATCGCCGCATTATAGCGCGGAGAATGCGGCTTGTGGCGGCTTAGTGAATGGCGCCCAGGGCCGCGAGCTTCGCTGCGGCAACGGCAAGTTGGCGCTCGGCGTGGCGAAGCTTGCTCTGCGCTTCCTCGCGCTCGGCGCCGGAAAGCCGCGCGGCCTGATCCTTCAAGCCGCCGATCGTCGATTCGAGCGAGCGCGCTTCGGCCTCGATCGCGGCACGATCGAGCGAGGAAATCGGCACCGCGTCGTCGGCGAGGACGGTGCAGCGCTCGGGCGTCACTTCGGCAAAGCCGCCCGAGACGAAAATGCGCTCGCTGACGGTCTTATCCTCATAAACGTCGATGACGCCGGGACGGACGGTCGAGATGAAGAGCGCGTGGCCGGGCAGGACGCCGAAATTGCCTTCGGTGCCCGGCACGATGACCATGCCGACCGGCTCGGAGAGCAGCAGCTTCTCCGGCGAGACCAGCTCGAATTGCAGCTTGTCGGCCATCGGCGCTTACGCCGCTTCGGCCGCGAGCTTGCGCGCCTTCTCGACCGCTTCCTCGATCGTGCCGACCATGTAGAAAGCGCTCTCGGGCAGCTCGTCGTATTCGCCGGCAACGATGCCCTTGAAGCCTTTGATCGTGTCTTCGAGCTTCACGAACACGCCGGGCGTGCCGGTGAAAACTTCGGCGACATGGAAGGGCTGCGACATGAAGCGCTGGATCTTGCGGGCGCGGGCGACGGTGAGCTTGTCCTCTTCGGAGAGCTCGTCCATGCCCAGAATGGCGATGATGTCCTGCAGCGACTTATAGGTTTGAAGGACACGTTGCACGTCGCGCGCGACCTTGTAATGCTCGTCGCCGACGACGCGCGGATCGAGCATGCGCGAAGTCGAGTTCGAGCGGGTCGACCGCGGGATAGATGCCGAAGCTCGGCGATCTGGCGCGACAGCACCGTCGTCGCATCAAGATGCGCGAAAGAGGTGGCCGGCGCCGGGTCGGTCAAATCGTCGGCGGGCACGTAAATCGCCTGCACCGAGGTGATCGAGCCCTTCTTGGTCGTGGTGATGCGCTCTTGCAGCGCGCCCATATCGGTGGCGAGGGTCGGCTGATAACCGACGGCCGAGGGGATACGGCCGAGGAGTGCCGACACTTCCGAGCCCGCCTGGGTGAAGCGGAAGATATTGTCGACGAAGAACAGCACGTCCTGGCCTTCCTCGTCGCGGAAATATTCGGCAAGGGTAAGGCCGGTCAGGCCGACGCGCGCACGCGCGCCCGGCGGCTCGTTCATCTGGCCATAGACCAGCGCCGCCTTGGAGCCCGGGCCATCGGTCTTGATGACGCCCGATTCCATCATCTCGTGATAGAGGTCGTTGCCTTCGCGGGTGCGCTCGCCGACGCCGGCGAAGACCGAGTAGCCGCCATGCGCCTTGGCGATGTTGTTGATGAGCTCCATGATGATGACGGTCTTGCCGACGCCGGCGCCGCCGAAGAGCCCGACCTTGCCGCCGCGCGCATAAGGCGCGAGCAGATCGACGACCTTGATGCCGGTGACGAGAATTTCCGCCTCGGTCGATTGATCGATGAATTCCGGCGCCGGCCTGTGGATCGGCGACTTCGACTTGGTCGTCAACGGGCCGCGCTCGTCGACCGGCTCGCCGACGACGTTGATGATGCGGCCGAGCGTCTCGGGGCCGACCGGCACCAAGATCGGCGCGCCCGTGTCGGTCACTTCGGCGCCGCGCACCAGACCGTCGGTCGTGTCCATGGCAATGGTGCGGACCGTGTTCTCGCCGAGATGCTGCGCTACTTCGAGCACCAGCGTCTTGCCCTGATTCTGGATGTGCAGCGCGGAGAGGATCGGCGGCAGCTCGCCATCGAACTTCACGTCGACGACGGCGCCGATGACCTGAGTGATGGAGCCGATATTGTTCTTCGCCATAGTCGCAAGTCCTCTTTAGAGCGCCTCGGCGCCCGAGATGATTTCGATCAATTCCTTGGTGATGGTCGCCTGACGCGAGCGGTTATACGTCGTGTTCAGATCGTTGATCATGTCGCCGGCGTTGCGCGTCGCATTGTCCATCGCGGTCATGCGCGCGCCTTGCTCCGACGCCGCGTTCTCGAGGAGCGCGGTGAAAATCTGGACCGCGAGGTTGCGCGGCAGGAGATCGGCAAGGATCTCGGCTTCCTCGGGCTCGAATTCATAGACGCCCTGATTGGCCGAAGGCGCCGCCGCCTCGGGCGGCGCGAACGGCACCAACGCCTGGCGCGTCACGACCTGCGTCATCGCCGATTGGAAGCGGTTGTAGATGATGCTGCAGCTATCGAACTCACCGGCCGCGAAACGCGTCAGCAGGCGGTCGGCGATATCGTGCGCATTGTCGAACGTCAGGCGCGGCCGGCCGATCTCGGTCAGGCTATCGACGAGCAGCCGCGCATGGTCGCGGCGCAGCGCATCGCGGCCCTTGCGGCCGATGGTGATGATCTTCACGGTCCTGCCCGAGCCCGAAACATTGCGAATGACGCGCCGCGCCTCGCGCAGGATCGAGGCATTGAAGCCGCCGGCAAGGCCGCGATCCGAGGTCGCGACCACCAGCAGATGGGTCTGATCCTTGCCGGTACCGGCGAGCAGCGGCGGCGCGTTGACCATGCCGCGGAGATTGGCGGCGAGCGAGCCGAGCATGCGCTCCATGCGCTGTGCATAGGGACGCGCAGCCTCGGCCTGTTCCTGCGCGCGGCGCAGACGCGAGGCGGCGACCATCTTCATCGCCGACGTGATCTTCTGCGTCGAGCGCACGCTGCGAATACGCAGCCGCAATTCCTTAAGCGTCGCCATCGCCGGGGTGTCTCGTCCTTAGGCGAAGGTCTTGGCGAAATTATCGAGGAAGCCGGCGAGATCTTTCTCCGTATCGGAGGCAAGCTCGCGCTTGTCGCGGATCGACGCCAGGATCTCGGGCTTCTTCGCTTTGAGCTCGCTGAGCATCGCCGCCTCGTAGCGGTTGACCGCCGAGGTCTCGATCTTGTCGAGATAGCCGCGGGTGCCGGCGAAGATCGAGACGACCTGCTCTTCGACGGGCATCGGGCTGAATTGCGCCTGCTTCAACAGCTCGGTCAGCCGCGCGCCGCGCGCAAGGAGACGCTGCGTCGCCGGATCGAGATCCGAGGCGAACTGCGCGAAAGCCGCCATTTCGCGGTATTGCGCGAGCTCGAGCTTGATCTTGCCGGCGACCTGCTTCATCGCCTTGATCTGCGCGGCGGAGCCGACGCGGCTCACGCTGAGACCGACGTTGATCGCCGGACGGATACCGCGATAGAACAACTCGGTTTCGAGGAAGATCTGGCCGTCGGTGATCGAGATCACATTGGTCGGGATGTAGGCCGAAACGTCGCCGGCCTGCGTCTCGATGATCGGCAGTGCCGTCAGCGAGCCTGCGCCGTGATCCTCGTTCATCTTCGCCGCGCGCTCGAGCAGGCGGGAGTGGAGATAGAACACGTCGCCAGGGTAGGCTTCGCGGCCCGGCGGGCGGCGCAGCAGCAGCGACATCTGGCGATAGGCGACCGCCTGTTTCGAGAGATCGTCATAGACGATCACCGCGTGCATGCCGTTGTCGCGGAAGAACTCGCCCATGGCGCAGCCGGTATAGGGCGCGAGGAATTGCAGCGGCGCCGGCTCCGACGCGGTCGCGGCAACGACGATCGAATAGTCGAGCGCGCCGTAATCCTGCAGCGTCTTGACGATCTGGGCGACAGTCGAGCGCTTCTGGCCGACGGCGACATAGACGCAATAGAGCTTCTTCGATTCGTCGCCGGCTTCGTTGACCGCCTTCTGATTGAGGAAGGTATCGATCGCGACGGCGGTTTTGCCGGTCTGGCGGTCGCCGATGATCAGCTCGCGCTGGCCGCGGCCGACCGGCACCAGCGCATCGATCGCCTTGAGGCCGGTCTGCACCGGCTCGTGCACCGACTTTCTCGGAATGATGCCCGGCGCCTTCACCTCGACGCGGGTGCGAGTCACGTCTTTCAGCGGGCCCTTGCCGTCGATCGGATTGCCGAGCGCGTCGACCACGCGGCCGAGCAGGCCCTTGCCGACCGGCACGTCGACAATGGCGCCGGTACGCTTCACCGTCGCGCCTTCGCTGATGCCGCTGTCGTCGCCGAAGATCACGACGCCGACATTGTCGCTCTCGAGATTGAGCGCCATACCTTTGACGCCGTTCGGGAACTCGACCAGTTCGCCGGCCTGGACCTTGTCGAGGCCGTAGACGCGGGCGATACCGTCGCCGACCGAGAGCACCTGTCCGACCTCGGCGACATCCGCCTCGGTGCCGAAATCGGCGATCTGCTGCTTCAGGATGGCGGAGATTTCCGCCGCACGGATTTCCATCTTACCGGACCCCCTTCATGGCGAGCTGCAAGCGTTGCAGCTTGCTGCTGAGCGACGCATCGACCATGCGTGAGCCCAGCTTGACGATCAGGCCGCCGAGCAAGCTCGGATCGACCCGGGTTTCAATAGCGACTTTGCCGCCGACGGCGCGGCGCAGCCGCTCGTCGAGCGATTGGCGCTGCGCGTCGCTGAGCGGCTGTGCCGAGACGACATGCGCCGTGACCTCGCCGCGCCGCGATGCGAGCTCGGCAAGGAAAGCCTGGATCACCTGCGGCAGCACGAAGAGCCGCCGGTTCTTGGCGAGGAGGCCGAGAATGTTGCGCACCAACGGCTGGAGCCCCGCGGCCTCGGCCAAGGCGGCGATCGCCTTGCCCTGCGCCGCACGGGAGAGAACCGGGCTGCGGATCATGCGCCGCAGATCGGCACTTTCGTCGATGAGGCCGCGCAAAGTCCGCAGATCGGCAGCCACCGTATCGAGCCCTTTTTGCTCGTCGGCGAGTTCGTACAGCGCGGTCGCGTAGCGCTCGCCCAGACCGGTTGCGCCTGCGGTTTTGGATGCCACGGTGAGAGAGCCCTCGTTTGCTCCGGGACGAAAGCGGATTGCGCCGGAAGTGCCTGAAATGACGCGCGTTCCGGCAAAGTCCCCGGAGTTTTTTTCCCCGATGCCAACCCGCCCGGAAAGCGGCGGGTTTTTAACACAGGGGTTGCTGCGGCGCAACCCGACGAGGGCAGACAGTTTGTCTCAGCGCCGCACTCACGCCGTGCCGCGTTCGGCGCATTGGGTTCGTTTCGCAATTTTCAAATTTCGCGTTCTGCCTCCATGACTTAGCCGATTCGCAAAAGTGTACGCACCCGAGTTCTAAAAGCGAGTAAACTCCATAATCATCGTAATATGCAGTGTACTCTATAAGCGTACATTACGGCGAGGAGCGAGTCAAGCGCGACGCCCAAACAAAGAGATTGTCGGCCTCATCGCGACGCGCGACAATGACGCCCACCTGAAAACGCCCTGGAAGATTGAGGTCGAACATGGCACGTCCGAAGATCCGTCATCTAGCCATTCTTGCGCGCAATCCGAAGAAGATGGCCGATTACTACACCAAGGTGTTCGATATGGAGGTCATCCATAAGAACTCCGCCGGCACCGCTTTCTTCCTCTCGGACGGCTACATCACCATGGCCGTGCTGCCGCACAAGCTCGAGAATGACGGCTCGCTCGGCCTCAATCATTTCGGCTTCCAGATCGACAGCGTCGACGACATGATGAAGAAGATCGCCGCCTTCGATCCCGAGATCGAAGAGCCAAAGAAGCGCCCGGCCGACCGGCCCTATGCCGAGTTCCGCGGCTGCGACACTGAAGGCAACGGCTTCGACCTTTCCGAGCACGGCTTCGAGCGCGCCGAGACCAACGAAGAGCGCGACGCCAAGAAGACCCCTGCGCCGAAAAAGGAAAAAGCGCTGGTCTGATTCGATATCTCCCCCTCACCCTCCCGCCGCTTCGCGTCGGGTCCAACCCTCTCCCCAGCGGGGAGAGGGTTGGGGTGAGGGGGACTTCTCTACAAAAAACTATACGGGTCGATATCGACCTGCAGCCTGACATTGGCCGGGACCTTCACCCGAGCGAGCCATTGCCGCACCACCGCCTGTAGATTTACGTCGCGCCGTGCTTTCACCAAGAAGCGCCGGCGATGGCGGCCGCGCAGCACGCGCAGCGGCGCCGGCGCGGGACCGAGCGTCTCGACGCCCGGCAGATGCGGTGCGGCGCGCGCCAAAGCGCGGCCGGTGAAATCCGCCGATTCATCATCGGGCGCGGAGATGACCAGCGCCGCGAGCCGGCCGAAAGGCGGCATGCCGTGCTTTTTGCGGCTTTCCGCTTCGAGCGCGAAGAAGCGGTCGCGGTCATCGGCGAGGAGCGCGCCCATCACGCCGTGATCGGGCATCCAAGTCTGGATATAGACGATTCCCGGTCGCTCGGCGCGGCCGGCGCGGCCCGAGACCTGATGCAGAAGCTGGAAGGTGCGCTCGGCCGCGCGCAGATCGCCGCCTTCGAGACCGAGATCGGCGTCGACCACGCCAACCAAGGTCAGCAGCGGAAAGTGATGGCCTTTCGCCACGACCTGCGTGCCGATCAACACATCGATCTCATGCGCTTCGACGGCGCGGATGATCTCTTCGGCCGCATGCGGACCGGTAAGCGTATCGGAAGCCATCACGCCGAGCCGCGCTTTGGGAAAACGCAACGCGACTTCCTCCGACAGCCGCTCGATGCCCGGCCCGCAAGGCACGAAGCTATGCGCTTCGCCGCAATTCGGGCAGAGCGCCGGCATCGGCTCGGCATGACCGCAATGATGGCATTGCAACTGGCCGAGCAAGCGATGCTCGACGAGCCACGCCGTACAATTGGGACATTCGAGGCGATGACCGCAAGCACGGCAAATCGTCAGCGGCGCATAGCCGCGTCGATTGAGGAAGAGCATCGCCTGCTCGCCGTTTTCCAGCGTCTCGCCGAGCGCTTTGACCAACGGCGGCGAAATGAAGCGCTGTCGCTCTGGCAAATTACGCCGCATATCGACGACACGAATTTCGGGAAGCTGCGCCGCGCCGAAACGCGACGGCAAATGCAGGCGGCGATAACGGCCCTGCTCGACATTGACCAATGTCTCGAGCGAGGGCGTCGCTGAGACCAGCACCACCGGGCGCTTTGCGAGCGAGCCGCGCACCACGGCCATGTCGCGCGCGTGATAGATGACGCCTTCTTCCTGCTTGTAAGAGCCATCCTGCTCCTCATCGACGACGATGAGGCCGAGATCGGGGAAAGGCAGGAACAGGGCCGAGCGCGCGCCAACGACGACCGGCGCCTTGCCCTCGGCGACCTCGCGCCAAGTGTCGCGGCGCTGCGCATGGCGCAGCTCCGAATGCCAAAGCGCGGGCGGCGCGCCGAACCGCGCCTCGAAGCGTGCGAGGAATTGCGCCGAGAGTGCGATCTCGGGCAACAGCACCAGCGCCTGCTTGCCGCGCGCGAGACAAGCCGCGATCGCCGCGAAATAAACCTCGGTCTTGCCCGAGCCGGTGACACCGTCGAGCAGCGTGACCGAGAATGCATCCTGCACGATATGCTCGATCAGCTCGCGCGCGGTGCCCTCCTGCGCCGGCGAGAGCGCCGGGCCATCGCAGCGGAAATCGGGTGCCGGCGGCGTCACCCGGCGCGGCAGATCCACGCTGCGCAAGAAGCCGGCGGCGACGAGTCCCCTCACCACGCCGGCGCTGCATGCCGCGCGCTCGGCAAGATCGCTCGCGGTCGAAGCGCTGTCGCTCGCGGCTTCGAGCACGCGCCGCCGCGGCTTGGTCAGCGCCCCGTCGCTGTCTGTCAGTGCGGCGCGCCCGGCATCCGTCAGCGCATAGCCCGCGAGCGAGCGCATCGGCACGAGCGCATCGGGGACGCTCATCGCCATGCGCAGCACCGCGCCCGGCGCCGCGAGCGTATAATTCGCGGCCCAATCGACGAAGCGGCGCAGCTCGTCGGGCAGACGCGGCGCCGGGAGGATTTCTTCGATCGGCTTCAGCTTCGCATCGGCAACGCCGCCGCTGCCCGCGCCCCAGACAACACCCACGAGCTTGCGCCGGCCGAGCGGCACCGCAACGAAATCGCCCGGCACGACGTTTAGCTCGTGGGGAACGCTGTAATCATAGGCACCCGCCAAGGGCAGCGGCAGCAACACGCTGACGCGGCGTTCCGTGCTCTCGGCGGAACTGGCGTGGCGCTCTTGCATGGGCTAGACTTTTAGAGTGAAAGCCTGCGGCGCGCTACGAAAAGCAGGAAAGGAAGCTTCGACATGAAGTTCTTCATCGATACGGCCGATATCGGCGAAATCCGCGAGCTCGCGGCAACCGGGCTCGTCGATGGCGTTACCACCAACCCGACGCTGATCGCCAAATCGGGGCGCAAATTCGTCGATGCTATCCGTGAGATTTGCAGCGTCGTCCCCGGCCCGGTCAGCGCGGAAGTCACGGCGACCGACACGGCGACGATGCTCGCCGAAGGCCGCAAGCTGGCGAAGATCGCGAAGAATGTCGCGGTCAAAGTGCCGCTGACCATCGACGGGCTGAAGGCCTGCCGCACGCTGCGCCAGGAAGGCACGATGGTCAATGTGACGCTGTGTTTCTCGGCGGCGCAGGCGCTGCTGGCGGCGAAGGCCGGCGCGAGCTTCATCTCGCCTTTCGTCGGCCGGCTCGACGATATCGGCCAGACCGGCATGGAGCTGATTCGCGAAATTGTCACGATGTATCGCAATTATCCCGAGATCAAGACCGAGGTGCTGGTGGCGTCGATCCGCTCTCCGCTGCACGTCACCGAAGCGGCGAAGCTCGGCGCGCATGTCGGCACGATCCCGCCGGCTGTGCTGCGCCAGATGTATGCGCATCCGCTCACCGATAAAGGACTTGCGTCTTTCCTCGCGGATTGGAAAAAGACGGGGCAGAGCATTTTGGGGGACGACGAGAAGGTCGCGGCGGAGTAACAATAGGGCGCGTAGGATCGGTTCATGGATTTGCCGAAGGACAAGAAACACGCGCTGCCTTCACTGCCCGCCCCGCAGCCGGCAGCGCCTTCCCTCGGCCCCTCACTTGGCAAGGGGGCGCTTTCGGCCGGCGAAGTTGCCAGCTACCTCAAGCAACATCCCGATTTCATCAACGAACACCCCGATCTCCTCGGCGTGCTGACGCCACCCAAGCTCGATCGCGGCGAGCGCGTGATCGATATGCAGCACTTCATGGTGCAGCATCAGCGCAGCGAGATCACGCGGCTCAAAGCGCAGAATAAAAGCCTGGTCGCGACGACGCGCGCCAATCTCATGGGCCAGGCGCGCGTGCACGCCGCAGCGCTGGCCATCATCGGCGCGCAGAGCTTCGAGCAACTGATCCAGATCGTCATCACCGATCTTGCGAGCCTGCTCGATGCCGATGTCGTCACCATCGCGGTCGAGCGCCAGGGTGGTGCGCGGGCGCGCATGCCGCATCACGGCATCGAGATCCTCGAGCCCGGTACGGTCGCCGAACTGCTCGTCGCCGATCACGACGTCGTCTTTCAGACCGATATCCAGGGCGATCCGCGACTCTTCGGTGCCGGCGCGGGGCTGGTGCGCTCGGCGGCGCTGGTGCGGCTGCCGGTCGGCCGGGCATCGCCCGCCGGCATGCTCTGCATCGGCACGCGCAAATCCGGCAAATTCCAGACCGGGCATCAAAGCACCGAGCTTCTGTCCTTCCTCGCCCGCACGCTCGGCATCACCATCGCCGCATGGCTCGATCTGCCGGCGTAGAGCCCGCACAACTCCGTCCCTTGCCGATCGATCCGGCGCGTTTTTCCGCGAAGTCCGATCTGCAGCACGCGATTGCCGAATGGCAAAGCTGGCTGCAAGCCGAACGCCGTGCTTCGCCGCATACGGTCGCGGCTTATGGCAGCGATCTCGTGCAATTCCTCGATTTCCTGACCGAGCATCGCGGCGGCACGGCGAGCCTCGCCGGTCTCGCGGCGCTGGTGCCGGCCGATTTCCGTGCCTTCCTCGCATCGCGCGCTTATGCCTCGATCAAGCATTCTTCGTCGGCACGCGCGCTCTCCGTGCTGCGCGGTTTTTTCCGTTTTCTCGATCGCCGCGGCTTCGCCAAGAACGCTGCCCTTGCCGCGATCCGCTCGCCGAAATTGCCGAAAGCGCTGCCCAAGGCGCTGACCGTCGATGAAACGAGCGCTGCGCTCGATCTTGCGCCGCAACTCGCGCGCCAGGATTGGCAAGGCAAGCGCAGCCTCGCGATCCTGATGCTGCTTTACGGCGCCGGCTTGCGTATCGGCGAGGCGCTCTCGCTTAAGCGCAGCGAGGCGCCGATGAAGCCCGGTGCGATCAGCATCACGGGCAAGGGCAATAAGACGCGCATGGTGCCGATCTTGCCGGCGGTGGCAACGGCGGTTGGCGACTATCTGCATGCCTGCCCGCATGAGCTGACACGCGATGCGCCGCTCTTCATCAGCGCGCGCGGCAAGGCGCTGACCGCGCGGCCGGTGCAGGCGGAAATGGCGAAGCTGCGGCTGATGCTCGGCCTCGATCAACGCGCGACGCCGCATGCGCTGCGCCACAGTTTCGCAACGCATCTCCTCGGCGAAGGCGCCGATCTGCGCTCGATCCAGGAATTGCTCGGCCATGCGAGCCTGTCGACGACGCAACGCTATACCGCGGTCGACGCGACACGCCTCACCGCGGTCTACGACAAGGCGCATCCGCGCGCGAAGGGGTGACGAGCATGACATCCGAAGCAAGCAACGCCGCCAGGCTTCGCACGCTGTTGCGCCGGGATGGGATGATCGTCGCGCCGGCGGCATACGATTGCATCGGCGCGCGGGCGATCGAGGAGGCCGGCTTTCCGTTGGTCTATATGACGGGTTCGGGCACGGCGGCGAGCCTCGGCTATCCCGATTATGGCCTCGTCACCATGTCGGAGATGGCGGAGAACGCAGGACGCATCGCGGCTGCGGTGAAAGTGCCGGTGATCGCCGATGCCGATACCGGCTACGGCAACGAGCTCAACGTCACACGCACCGTGCGTGAGTACGCGCAACGCGGCGTCGCCGGCCTCCACATCGAAGATCAGACCTTCCCAAAGAAATGCGGCCAGCTCGACGACAAGGACGTGATCCCGCATGCCGAGTTCATCGCCAAGGTGAAGGCCGCGGTCGCGGCCAGGCCCGATCCCGATTTCGTCATCATCGCCCGCACCGATGCGCGCGCCGTGCTGGGGCTCGATGCCGCGGTCGAGCGCATGAACGCGGCGCTCGAGGCGGGCGCGGATATCGCTTTCCTCGAAGCGCCCCAGACGCTGCCGGAAGTGGCGGCCGTGCCCAAGCGCGTTCGCGGGCCCTGCCTGCTCAACCTGTCGATCGGCGGCCGGACGCCGCTGCGCGATCTCGACGAAGCCGAGCGCGCCGGCTATCGCGTGGCGATCGTGCCGGGCTTGTTGCTCCAGGAAGCGATGACCGCGTTTGCAGCGACGCTTGGCGAATTGAAGACGCAGCGCCGGCTTCCCGCCGCGACCGTCGATGTCCGCGAGCGGCTGCGCCGCATGGGTGCCGCCGAATGGGACGCGCTGCGCAACCGGTTCAAGAACTGAGTTTTCGGCTAGACTTCGACGAGATCGAGGCGGCGCTTAACCTGAACGATATCGCCAGCCATGCGATCGACACGGCCAGACAAATTGGCGTAAAGGCCTTCCATGTGGCCCAGCCGGGTCTTGATCTCTACGAGATCGGCTTTGACGTCAGCAATCTCACCGCGGATGGCGCGGAGATGCTCAAGAACTAGATTGTTCGTGTCGTCGGCCATGGCAGAACGATAAAACCGTTCCCTGTGGGTGTCGAGTCTTAGATATGAATCGCGCCGGGGCCGATTGCGAGAGCGGCTTCTTTCACCGCCTCGTTCAGCGTCGGATGTGCGTGGACGATGCGGGCGATATCTTCCGACGTCGCGCCGAACTCCATCGCCAGCGCGGCTTCCGCGATCATCGTGCCGGCATCGGCGCCGATGATATGCACGCCGAGCACGCGATCGGTCTTCTGATCGGCGATGATTTTGACGAAGCCTTCGATATCGGCGTTCGCGCGCGCGCGGCCATTGGCCGAGAACGGGAATTTACCGATCTTGTAGGCGACGTTGGCGACCTTGAGCTCTTCCTCGGTCTTGCCGACCGAGCCGACTTCCGGATGAGTGTAGATCACCGCCGGGATCGCGTCGTAATCGATATGCGGCTTCTGGCCCGCCAGCGTCTCGACCAGCACGACGCCTTCTTCCGACGCCTTGTGCGCCAGCATCGGCCCGGCAACGACGTCGCCGATCGCATAGATGCCCGGCACGTTGGTCGCGAAATGCGGATCGACCATGACCCGCCCCTTGTTGTCGAGCTTCACGCCGACCGCATCGAGGCCGAGACCGTCGGTGTAAGGCCGCCGCCCGACCGAGACGAGCACGACATCGCAAGGCAGCTCTTCGGCCTTGCCTCCCGCCGCAGCTTCGAGCGATAGCGACCAGCCGCCATTTGCCTTCTTCGCACCGGTCACTTTGGTGCCGAGCTTGAAAGCGAAGCCTTGCTTCGTCAGCGAGGCTTGCAGCGCCTTGCCGACTTCGAGATCCATTGTCGGGGTGATGCGATCGAGGAATTCGACGACCGTGACCTGCGCGCCGAGACGCCGCCACACCGAGCCCATCTCCAAGCCGATATAACCGCCGCCGACCACGACGAGGTGCTTGGGCACCGCTGACAGCGACAGCGCGCCGGTCGAGGAGACGATGGTCTTCTCGTCGATCGCGATGCCTGGCAGGTTCACGCTGTCGGAGCCGGTGGCGATGATGATCGCCTTGCCGGCTCTCAGCTCCTGAACCTTGCCGTCTTCACCGGTGACGCTGAGCGTGTCCTTCGCGGTGAATTTCGCCGCGCCTTTGACGAAGGCGACCTTGTTCTTGCGGAAAAGGAATTCGACGCCCTTGGTGTTCTCGTTGACGACCTTGTCCTTGCGCGCGAGCATCGTCGGAAGATCGAATTCGACCTTGCCGGCCTTGATGCCGTGCACGGCGAGGGCGTGATTGGCTTCCTCGAATTTCTCCGAAGATTGCAGCAGCGCTTTCGAGGGGATGCAGCCGATATTGAGACAGGTGCCGCCGGGCGAGGAGCGCTTGTCGATGCAAGCGGTCTTCATGCCGAGCTGCGCCGCGCGGATCGCCGCGACATAGCCGCCGGGACCGCTGCCGATAATAATAACGTCGTAAGAATCAGCCATGAGGTGATTTTACCTCGCGAAGAAAAAACAGAAGGCCCCCTCACCCCAACCCTCTCCCCGAGGGGAGAGGGAGGTTATCGCCGCTGCACCAAACCCCTCGCCCCTTGGGGAGAGGGAGGGGCCCATCGCGAAGCGATAGGAGGGTGAGGGGGGTGCGCGGCGCACCCATCAAATAATCAAACGCCGAACAGCATGCGCTGCGGGTCCTCGATGCATTCCTTGACGCGCACCAGGAAGGTCACCGCCTCGCGGCCGTCGATCATGCGATGGTCGTAAGAGAGCGCGAGATACATCATCGGCCGTGCCTCGATCTTGTCGCCGATCACGACCGGGCGCTTCTGGATCTTGTGCATGCCGAGGATCGCCGATTGCGGCGGGTTGAGGATCGGCGTCGACAAGAGCGAGCCGTAGACGCCGCCATTGGTGATCGTGAAGGTGCCGCCCGATAGCTCGTCGAGCGAGAGCTTGCCGTCGCGCGCGCGGCGGCCGAGATCGGCGACGCGCTTCTCGATATCGGCGAAGCTGAGCTGATCCGCATCGCGCACCACCGGCACGACGAGACCCTGCTCGGTGCCGACGGCGACGCCGAGGTCGTAATGGTTCTTGTAGATGATGTCGTCGCCGTCGATCTCGGCATTCGCGGCCGGGATCTCTTTCAGCGCCTGGATGCAGGCCTTGGCGAAGATCGACATGAAGCCGAGACGCACGCCATGCTGCTTCTCGAAGCTGTCGCGATAGCGCTCGCGCAGCGCCATGACCTCGGTCATGTCCACCTCGTTGAAGGTGGTGAGCATGGCGGCGGTGTTCTGCGCATCCTTCAAGCGCTCGGCGATGCGCTTCCGGAGCCGCGTCATGCGCACGCGCTCTTCGCGCGGGCCCAATTCACGCGGCTCACGCACCACAGGTGTCGGCGCGGGTTTCGCGGCAACGGCGGCGATATCGCTCTTGGTGACGCGGCCATCCTTGCCGGTCGGCTGGACCTTGGTCACG
Source organism: uncultured Alphaproteobacteria bacterium (assembly GCA_963731145.1). GTDB lineage: Bacteria > Pseudomonadota > Alphaproteobacteria > ATCC43930 > CGMCC-115725 > CAIKMD01. The sequence goes on from CAVSUX010000005.1 coordinate 402,843, forward strand.
TCGACGCCGGTCTCGGCGGCGGCCTTGCGTGCCGCGGGACCGGAGCGCGCCAGAATATCCACACCCGCGCCGCCATTGGTCGTCGGCGCTGGAGCGGGTTTGGCCGCGGCGGGTGCGGCCGGAGCCGGTTTCGCCGCGGCCGTAGGGGGCTTCGCGGCGGCCGGTGCGGGTTTCGCCGCGCCCTCGCCGATAACGCCGAGCACCGCGCCGACGCCGACATTGGCGCCTTCAGCCGCGAGCACTTCGGTCAACGTCCCAGCGGCCGGCGCGTTGACTTCGAGCGTCACTTTGTCGGTCTCGAGCTCGACCAGCGGATCATCCATCGCGACGGTGTCGCCCGGGTGCTTCAGCCAGCGCGCGACCGTCGCCTCGTTCACCGATTCGCCCAAGGTTGGGACTTTGATCTCGGTTGCCATCGAACTCCCCTCTCGCCCTTTGGCGAAATTGCTTCGCGGCTTACTTCGCGAAAGCTTCGGCTACGAGTTGCGCCTGCTGGGCATTGTGACGACGCAGCAAGCCGGTCGCGGTCGCCGCTGCTTCCGGACGACCGACATAGCGCGCGCGCTTGCCCTTGACCTCGAGGCCGCTCAGCACGCGCTCGATCTTGCGGTCGACGAAATGCCACGCGCCCATATTCTCGGGCTCTTCCTGGCACCAAATGAATTCGGCATTCTTATAAGGACCCAGCTCTTTCGCCAGCGTGTTGATCGGGAACGGATAGAGCTGCTCGATGCGGATCAACGCAACGTCGGCGATCTTGTTCTCGGCGCGGTATTTCGCGAGATCGAAATACACCTTGCCGGTCGAGAGTACGACGCGGCGCGCCTTGGCCGGATCGATCGCCGGATCGTGGTCGGCAAAGACGCGATGGAACGATGTTCCGGGGCCCATATCCGCGAGCTTCGACATCATCTCCGGCGCGCGCAGCATCGATTTCGGCGCCATCAGGATGAGCGGCTTGCGGAAATTACGCCGCACCTGACGGCGCAGCAGATGGAAGTAGTTCGCCGAGCTGGTCAGGTTGCAGACCTGCCAATTATCCTCGCCGCAGAGTTGGAGATAGCGCTCGAGTCGCGCCGAGGAATGCTCCGGCCCCTGGCCTTCAAAGCCATGCGGCAGCAGCAGCACGACGCCCGACATGCGCAGCCATTTGGCTTCGCCGGAAGCGATGAACTGGTCGATGATGACCTGCGCGCCGTTGGCGAAATCGCCGAACTGCGCTTCCCACAGCACCAGCGCATGCGGATCGGCGAGGCTGTAGCCGTATTCGAAACCGAGCACGGCGGCTTCCGACAGCGGGCTATCGATCACCTCGAACGGCGCCTGACCGTCGCGGACATGGTTCAGCGGGATGTAACGGTTCTCATTGGTCTGATCGATCAGCACCGAGTGCCGCTGCGAAAAGGTGCCGCGGCCCGAATCCTGGCCGGAGAGACGCACCGGCGTGCCTTCGGCGCAAAGCGTGCCGAAAGCCAGCGCCTCGGCGGTCGCCCAATCGACGCCCTCGCCGCTCTCGATCGCGTGTTTCTTGGCTTCGAGCTGACGCACCAGCTTGCGGTTGAGATCGAAGTCGTCGGGCGTGTGCGACAGCGCCGCGCCGACTTCCTTCAGCAATCCCATTGGCACCGCGGTCTCGCCGCGGCGATCGTCGCCCGAAGCAGCCTGCAGGCCGGTCCACGCGCCTTCGAGCCAATCGGCCTTGTTCGGCTTGTAGCTCTTCGAGGCTTCGTACTCGACTTCGAGTTTGGCCGTGAACTCCGCGGCCATCTGGTCGATTTCTTCCTGCTTGATCACGCCCTCGCTCACGAGGCGCTTGGCGTAGATCTCACGTGTCGAGGCATGCGCGGCGATTGCCTTGTACATCAGCGGCTGGGTGAAGGCCGGCTCGTCGCCTTCGTTATGGCCGTGACGGCGATAACAGAAGATGTCGATCACCACGTCTTTCTTGAAGCGATGACGGAATTCCGTCGCCATGCGCGACACGTGCACGACGGCTTCGGCATCGTCGCCGTTGACGTGGAAGATCGGCGCCTGAATTTCTTTCGCGACCTCGGTGCAATAAGGACCGCTGCGCGAGTAGGCGGGGCTGGTGGTGAAGCCGATCTGGTTGTTGACGACGAAATGGATCGTGCCGCCGGTGCGATAGCCTTTGAGCTCGGAAAGATCGAGCGATTCGGCAACGAGACCCTGGCCGGCGAAAGCAGCGTCGCCATGCATCAACAGGCCGACGACCTGGTCGCGCACGGTGTCCTTGCGCTGCTGCTGCTTGGCTCGAACCTTGCCGAGGACGACCGGATTGACCGCCTCGAGATGCGAGGGATTGGCCTGCAGCGAGAGATGGACGGGATTGCCGTCGAAGGTGCGATCGCTCGATGTGCCGAGATGGTATTTGACGTCGCCCGAGCCCTGCACGTCCTCGGGATTGACCGAATTGCCCTGGAATTCCGAGAACACCGCCGTGAACGACTTGCCCATCATGTTGGTGAGCACGTTGAGGCGGCCGCGATGCGGCATGCCGATCACCAGCTCTTTCATGCCGAGCTGGCCGCCGCGCTTGATCACCTGTTCCAGTGCCGGCATCAGCGCTTCGCCGCCGTCGACGCCGAAACGCTTGGTGCCGGTGTAGCGCTTGTCGCAGAAGCGCTCGAACATCTCGGCATCGGTCAGGCGCTGCAGGATCGCGCGCTTGCCGAGCACCGTGAATTCGGTGTGGTTGCGCGGCACCTCGATACGCGCCTGGATCCATTGGCGCTGCTCGAGCTCCTGGATGTGCATGTATTCGATGCCGATCTTGTCCGAATACGTCGCTTGGAGCGCCGGCAGAATCTCTTTCAGCGTCGCGATTTTGAAGCCGAGCAGATTGTTGACGAAGATCGGCCGGTCGTAATCGGCATCCGTGAAGCCGTAGGTCGCCGGGTCGAGATCGGGGTGGTAGGTCGTGCGCTGCAGACCGAGTGGATCGAGATCGGCGATCAGATGGCCGCGCACGCGATAGGCGCGGATCAGGTTCATCGCGCGCAGACTGTCGAGCGCCGCTTGATGCGCGTCCGGCGGCAGCACGGCGGAGACCGCATGGCCGTTGCTCAGCGCGGCGGCCCCATTTCCGTTAAGGGGCGCCGCATGGCCGTTGACGATCTGCATCGGCGCCGGGCGGCCCCAGCCAGGACCGGTCACGTCTTTCTCGATGCTTTCCGGCTCGTCCTGAAGCTCGGCGAAGAATTGCCGCCAGCTCTCGTCGACGCTGGTCGGGTCTTCGAGGTAGCGGGCGTGGAGTTCGGCGATGTAATCGGCGTTGTGGCCGGTCAGGAAGCTGCTGTGCTGGCGCTCGGGCATGATCGATCGGTGATGAAGGGGATGGGCTATAGATTGGGATTCGCAACCCCAATACCTAGCCCGTAAATGTTACCTTTTTGGTCAATAGGCCGTCAGAAACGCCGGAAAACCGCCGTTTATTCCAGTTTTGCCTCTAAAAAGGGCTGGGATCAGAGCTTCCCGGCCTCTTTCAGCAGCTTTTTGCCGACCTCGCAGAGATCGCGGACGGCGCCGACCGATTTGTCGAACTCAGCCTTTTCGCTGGCATTCATCTGGACCTCGATGATCCGCTCCACGCCCTTGGCGCCGATCACCACCGGAACGCCGACATAGAGGTCTTTCACGCCATACTGGCCGGTCAGATAGGCGGCGCAGGGCAGGACGCGCCTCTTGTCGAGCAGGAAGGACTCCGCCATCGCGATGCCGGACGAGGCCGGGGCATAGAAGGCCGAGCCGGTTTTGAGGAGATTGACGATCTCGCCGCCGCCGTCGCGGGTGCGCTGGACGATCTTGTCGAGCTTCTCTTGCGTCGTCCAACCCATCTTCACGAGATCGGGCAGCGGAATGCCGGCGACGGTCGAATAGCGCACCAGCGGCACCATGCTGTCGCCATGGCCGCCGAGCACGAAAGCGGTGACATCCTCGACCGAGACCTTGAACTCCTCGGCGAGGAAGTAGCGGAACCGGGCGCTGTCGAGCACGCCGGCCATGCCGACCACGCGCTCATGCGGCAGGCCGGTGGCTTCACGCATCACCCACACCATCACATCGAGCGGATTGGTGATGCAGATGACGAAAGCGCCGGGGGCATTCTGCTTGATCGCCTCGCCCACCTGCCAGACGATCTTGGCGTTGATACCGATGAGGTCGTCGCGGCTCATGCCGGGCTTGCGCGGCACGCCGGCGGTGACGATCACGACATCCGCGCCCTTGATGGCGGAATAGTCGTTCGAGCCGGTGTAATTCGCGTCGAACCCCTCGACCGGAGAGGCTTCGGCCAGATCGAGCGATTTGCCCTGCGGGACGCCTTCGACGACGTCGCACATCACGACATCGCCGAGATTCTTGAGACCAGCCAGCAAAGCCAGCGTGCCGCCGATCTGTCCCGCGCCAATCAGCGCGATCTTTCTGCGTGCCATCATCGACCCTCGTATTTTCGGATGAATTGGCCGCGTCTTAGCGCGATTCGCCGCCAGCGGCAAGGGCTGGCGGCGGCGCCAAAGATGAGCAAAACTTAATCAACGCAGAGGTTTAGGGGAGGAACGCATGAGCGGCGGCAAGGTCGCGTTGGTGACGGGCGCAGGCAGCGGGATCGGCAAGGCGGTGGCGCTCGGCCTGATGGCCGAAGGCTACGCCACCGTGCTCGCCGGGCGCCGGCGCGAGCCGCTCGAAGCCGTGGCGCGCGAAGGGAAAGACGCGCTGGCCGTGCCGACCGATGTCGGCAACCCCGAATCGGTCGGCGCGCTCTTTGCCGCGATCAAGCAGCGCTATGGCCGGCTCGATCTCGTCTTCAACAATGCCGGCGTCAATGCGCCCGCCGTGCCGGTCGAGGAATTGCCGGTCGCGACCTGGCTCAACGTGATCAATGCCAATGTCACCGGCGTCTTCCTCTGCACCCGCGCCGCTTTCGCGTTGATGAAGGACCAGAACCCGCGCGGCGGCCGCATCATCAACAATGGCTCGATCGGCGCGCATACGCCGCGGCCCAACACCGCGCCCTACACCGCCTCGAAACACGCGGTGCTTGGCCTCACCAAATCGACCGCGCTCGACGGGCGCAAATACGACATCGCCTGCGGCCAGATCGATATCGGCAATGCCGACACCGGTTGGGCCGATAAGTTCAAGCAAGGCGTGGTCCAGGCCGACGGCCGCATCGCGCCCGAGCCGGTGCTCGATCTGCAGCATGTCGTGAAAGCCGTGCTCACCATGGCCGCGCTGCCGCTCGACGCGAATATTCTCAACATGACGGTGATGGCGACGAAGATGCCCTTCGTCGGCCGCGGCTGAACTAAAGATAAAGGGGGAACGCTCATGATGCGGAAATTCGCTTGGCTGGCCTTGCTCGGCGTGTTGCTGTTGCTCTCGCCATCGGCGTTCGCGCAGAGCCTCGTGCTCAACGGCGTGACGATCGTCGACACACAGAGCGGCAAGTTGACGCGCAACCAGTCGGTCGCGATCGATGGCGGCAAGATCGTGCAGATCGCGCGCGCCGGCGCGATCAAAGCGGGCGCCGCGACGAAAGCGATCGATGCGCGCGGCAAATATCTCGTGCCCGGCTATCTCGACATGCATGTGCATTCGTTGAACGCGGCCGACCCGACCGCGAGCCTCGAGCTGATGCTGGCTTACGGCATCACCGGCGTTCGCCAGATGTCCGGCTCGCCCGAGTTGCTCGCGAAGCGCCGCGACGGCCAGCTCAAGCTGACGGCCGATGGGCCCGAATTGCTGGCGATGCCCGGCACCGTTCTGACGGGTGCCAATGCCGGCACGCCCGAAGCCGCGGTCGCCGAGGTCGATCGGCAAAAGCAGATGAGCGCGGATTTCATCAAGGTCATCGATGTGAAGCCGGACCCGTTTTTTGCGGCGTTAGCGGAATCGAAGAAGCTCGGCTTGGTCTTCGATGGGCATCTGCAAGCGACCTCGGCGATCGAGAAAGCCGCCGATGAGGGCATGTCGGCGATCGAGCATCTCGGCCCGAGGGAAAGCGTGCTGCTCGGCTGCTCGACTGATGAGGACGCGCTGCGCAAAATTATCGCCGCGAAACCGCCGCAGGCGCCGCCCTCCGCAACGGGTCCGGGCCCGGCGGACCGCGCCTTGCGCGCCACCACCAACCCGATCATGTCGACCGACCCTGTCAGTTTCGATCTGATGAAGCGCGTCGTCGACACCTATAGCGAGGATAAATGCCGCGCGCTGACCGCGCGCATCAAGAAAGACGGCATGTGGATGACGCCGACTTTGATTCGGCTCAGGACGATGGAGTTCGGCGACGATCCGGCCTATCGACATAATCCCGATCTGCGCTACGTGCCGGCGAAGACGCGCGCGCTGTGGGAAGAGATGGCGCAGCAATTCCCGCAAATCGTCACGCCTGACCGCCGCGCGATGCTGAAGAAGTTCTGGGTGCTGCAATTGCGCCTGACGAAGCTGCTCGAGCAGCAAGGCGTGCCGATGATGGCCGGGACCGATGCCGGCGGCGCCGGGCATTGGGAAGTCTCGGGTGTCGCGCTGCATCAGGAATTCGACCTGCTGCACCAAGCCGGGCTCAAGCCCCTGACCATCTTGCAAACGACGACACTGAACGGCGCCAAATTCCTTCACCGCGAGGACCGCATGGGGACCGTCGCGGTCGGCAAAGACGCCAATCTCGTCCTGCTCGACGGCAATCCCGTCGCTAGCGCGGCCAATCTCCACCGCATCGACGCGGTGGTCCGCAACGGCAACTACTATCCGAAAGACGCGCTGGAGCGGCTGAAGCAGGACGCGGAAAAACGCGCGGCGGGATAAGCAGCAACATGGGGACGGATTCGGTCGCGGCGGCCTAAGACGAGCAGTCGCGACCATTTCGGAGAACCCCCATGTCCTCGCCCGATCGGCAGCAGAAGCTGCTGCTGCCTTTCCTTGCGCCGTTTTACGATGGGGCGATTCCGTTTTCCTGGCTGGTCATTCGCGCCGGCTTCGGCATCGATCTCGCCATCCATGGCTGGGAGAAAGTCGTCCGCTTGCCCGCGATCTTCGCGGCGATCAGCGCCGGCACGACCGCGGCGCTCAAGCCGCAACTCGATCCGGCGCATAATATCGTCCTGATGTTCTTCGAATTCGTCGGCGGCATCTGCATCGCGCTCGGCCTCTTCACGCGCTTCTTCGCCGCCGCCGCCGCAATTGAGCTGGCGATCATCTGCTTCACCGTGTTCTGGCCGCAAGGCTACGGTCATTACGAGTACACGCTCTGGTGGGGCTTCGCGATGCTGGCCATCGCGCTGCGCGGCGGCGGCCCCTACTCGCTCGATCGGCGGATCGGCCGCGAGCTTTAAGCGCCACGCTGAAACAACACGTCATTGCGAGCGAAGCGAAGCAATCCAGGAATCACGCGATGACCCTGGATTGCTTCGTCGCGCGATGCGCTCCTCGCAATGACGGTTAGGACTTAGCCGCCTATCCCGTCGCGGCGCGCGGCGATGTAATCGTCGCTCTGCATCTCGATGAGGCGCGAGACGGTGCGTTGGAATTCGAAGGAGCCGTCGCCTTCGGTATAGAGCTCTTGCGGCGGCGCCGCGGCCGAGCAGACGAGATTGCCGTGCGCGTCGTAGAGCGTGTCGATGAAGATGTTGAAGCGCTTGGCCTCGTTGCGGCGCTCGACATTGAGCTTCGGAATGCCGTCGACGATGAAGGTGTGATAGTGGCCGACCAGCGCGAGATAGTCGTTTGGCCCGAGCGGCTTGACGCAGAGCTCCTCGAAAGTGAACCAGGCGACGCTCTTCGCCGCGCGCGGCACGTCGAGCGCGCGGCCGAGCACCGTCAATGTCTCGCGCGCCGGCGTCGCGCTATCGGTCAGATCGGCGAAAGCTTGTGCCAGCGCGGCCGCAGCCTTCGCATCGGGCGGCGTAAAATAGACCTGCCGGCCTTTGAAGCGCTGGAGCCGGTAATCGCGCGGCCCGTCGAGCTCGATGACGTCGAGCCGCTCTTTTAAGAGATCGATGAAGGGCAGGAAGCGCTCGCGCTGCAAGCCGCCCTCATAAAGCTTGTCGGGCGCACGGTTCGAGGTCGCGACCACGACGACACCGGCGGCGAAAAGCGCCGCAAAGAGCCGGCCCAAAATCATCGCATCGGCGATATCGACGACATGGAATTCATCGAAGCACAGCACCGTCGTCTCGCCGGCGATATCCTGCGCGACCGGCATGATCGGATCGCCTTTCTCGGCGCGGCGTGCGTGGATGCGGGCATGGACATCGGCCATGAAGGCGAAGAAATGCACGCGCCGCTTCTTCTCGCCCGGCACGGTCGAGAAGAAAGCATCCATCAGCATGGATTTACCGCGCCCGACACGGCCATGGATGTAGAGCCCTTTGGGCGGGCGCGGCGGCGGCTTGGCCAGGCCGAAGCGCGCGAGAAACCCGCCGCCGGGATGCGGATGATAGTCTTGCAGCTCGTCCCAGAGTTGCTGGAGACGCTCGGCGGCACGGGCTTGGCGCGGATCGGGCGCCAACTCGCCCGCGGTCAGACGCGCATGGAAAAGGGCGAGCGGACCTTCCGCTGTCGCGTCCTCGTCAGCGATCGGCGGCGGCGTCAACGGTCAGCTGCGCCTCATCGGCGCTCGACCATCATCTTCTTGATCTCGCCGATCGCCTTGGCCGGGTTGAGGCCTTTCGGGCAAGTGCGCGTGCAATTCATGATCGTATGGCAGCGATAGAGCCGGAACGGATCTTCCAGCGCGTCGAGCCGGTCGCCCCTATGCTCGTCGCGGCTATCGGCGAGCCAGCGATAGGCCTGGAGCAGAATCGCGGGACCGAGATAACGATCGCCGTTCCACCAATAAGACGGGCAGCTCGTCGAGCAGCAGAAGCAGAGGATGCATTCCCAGAGCCCGTCGAGCTTCGACCGTTCCTCGACCGATTGGCGGCGCTCGCGATCAGGCGGCGGCGGCGAATCGGCCTTGAGCCACGGCTCGATCATCCGATACTGCGCATAGATGAGGTTGAGATCGGGAACCAGGTCCTTCACCACTTCCATATGCGGGAGTGGATAGATCTTCACCTCGCCCTTCACATCGTCGATCGCCTTCAGGCAAGCGAGGGTGTTGGTGCCGTCGATATTCATCGCGCACGAGCCGCAAATGCCTTCGCGACAGGAGCGGCGGAAGGTCAGCGTGGTGTCGATCTCGTTCTTGATCTTGATCAGCGCGTCGAGAACCATCGGCCCGCATTGGTCGAGATCGACCTGATAAGTATCGAGCCGCGGATTCTGCCCGTCGTCGGGATTCCAGCGATAGACCTTGAAATTCCTGACCCGCTTGGCGCCGGCGGCGGCCGGATAGGTCTTGCCCGTGCCGACCTTGGAATTTGCGGGGAGCGTGAACTCAGCCATGATGCCTCAATAAACGCGCGCCTTGGGCGGGAAGACCTGAACCTCGTTCGACATCGTGTACATATGTACCGGCCGCGTGCCGAGCTTCACCGAGCCGTCATCGCCGAGCCAAGCGACCGTATGCACCATCCACTTCTGGTCGTCGCGGTCGGGGAAATCCTCGCGCGCATGGGCGCCGCGGCTTTCCGTGCGATTGACGGCGGAGTAGATCGAGACCTTGGCCTGGGCGATGAGGTTCTCGAGCTTCGAGCGCTTCGACGAGATCGCTGTTCCAAATCAACGAGCGGTCGTTGACGACGAGATCGCGCACCGAGCCGGCGATGTCGTCGATCTTGCGCCGGCCGTTCTCTAAGGTCTCAGCGGTGCGGAACACCGCGCAGTCTTCTTGCATCACTTTTTGCATGGCAAGCCGTATCTCGCCGGTCTTGAGCTTGCCCTTGGCGTTGCGCACGCGGTCGAAGCGCGCCAGCGCTTTATCATCGACAGAAGCGCCCAGTGGCTTGTGCGCCTGGCCGGGTTTCACGATCTGCGCCGTGCGCAGCGCCGCGGCGCGGCCGAAGACGACGATATCGAGCAGCGAGTTGGTGCCGAGCCGATTGGCGCCATGCACCGAGACGCAAGCCGCCTCGCCGATCGCCATGAGACCGGGCACGATATGTTCGGGATCGGCGGCCGTCGGCGCGATCGCCTCGCCGTGATAATTCGTCGGGATGCCGCCCATGTTGTAATGCACGGTCGGCAGGATCGGGATCGGCTCTTTCGTCACCTCGACGCCGGCGAAAATCTTCGCGGTCTCCGAAATGCCGGGCAGCCGCTCATGCAGCACTTTGGGATCGAGATGCTCCAGATGCAGCATGATGTGGTCTTTGAGCGGACCGCAACCGCGGCCCTCGCGGATCTCGATCGTCATCGCGCGGCTGACGACATCGCGCGAGGCCAGGTCCTTGGCCGACGGCGCATAGCGCTCCATGAAGCGCTCGCCTTCGGAATTGGTGACATAGCCGCCTTCGCCACGCGCGCCTTCGGTGATGAGACAGCCCGCACCGTAGATGCCGGTCGGATGGAACTGGATGAATTCCATATCCTGCAACGGCAGGCCGGCACGCAGCACCATCGCATTGCCGTCGCCGGTGCAGGTATGCGCCGAGGTGCAGGAGAAATAGGCGCGGCCATAGCCGCCGGTCGCCATCACCACCATATGCGCGCGGAAGCGATGCAGCGTGCCGTCTTCGAGATTCCAGGCGAGGACGCCGCGGCAGGCGCCGTCTTCGTCCATCACCAGATCGATGGCGAAATATTCGACGAAGAACTCGGCCTGCGCCTTCAGACATTGCTGGTAGAGCGTGTGGATGATGGCGTGGCCGGTGCGGTCGGCCGCGGCGGCCGCGCGCTTCGCCATCTCTTTCCCGTAATTGACGGTGTGACCGCCGAAAGGTCGCTGATAGATGCGGCCATCTTCGGTGCGCGAGAAGGGCACGCCGAAATGCTCGAGCTCGATAGACCGCGGGGATCGCCTCGCGGCACATATATTCGATCGCGTCCTGATCGCCGAGCCAGTCCGACCCTTTGACGGTGTCGTACATGTGCCAGCGCCAATCGTCTTCGCCCATATTGCCGAGCGCGGCGCCGATGCCGCCTTGCGCCGCGACGGTGTGGCTGCGCGTCGGGAAGACCTTGGTGACGCAGGCGGTCTTGAGGCCGGCCGCGGCCATGCCGAGCGTCGCGCGCAGACCGGCGCCGCCGGCGCCGACGACAACGACGTCATAGAGATGTTCGGTGACGGGATAGGCTTGCGGCATCGTGTGTCAGCCCTGAAAGGCGATGCGCAGCACCGCAAAAATGCCGGCGGCGGCGAGCGCGAAAGCAACGAATTTGTTGAGCACCAGCAGCGTGATCTTCGACCACTCGCTGTGGACATAGTCCTCGATCACGACCTGCACGCCGAGTGCCATGTGATAGAAGACGGCGATCAGCAGCAGCACGGTGGTGATCGCGGCGAACGGGCTGTGCAGCCAGGCAACCACCGCGGCGCGCGGCGCGCCGGTCAGGCTGATCACCTCGATCACGAACCACAGCAGCAGCGGGATAAGCGCGACGGCGGTGAGGCGCTGCGCCCACCAATGGGCGACGCCTTCCTTTGCCGAACCGAGCCCCATCACCCGGCCGAGGGGGCTCCGCAAGCGCGTGTCGGCCATCGCTAGCCTCGCACCATGTAAGCGGCGATCCAGGCGATCACCGTCAGCACGACGCTCGCCGTGACGACGGTCCAGCCGGAGGCGTAAGTGGTCTTGAGCTCGAAGCCGTGGCCCGCATCCCAGAAAAGATGCCGGATGCCGTTGCTCAGGTGGTAGAAGAGCGACCAGGTCCAGCCGAGAAGCAGCAACCGGCCGAACCAGGAATACCAGAAGGCCTGCGCGATGCCGAAGGCGTCATTGCCGGTCGCGGCGGCGAGCAGCCACCAGACGAGGAAGATCGTGCCGCCGGCCAGCGCCAAACCGGTCGCTCGATGGACGATCGAGAGAACTGAGGTCAGTTGCCATTTATAAACTTGAAGGTGCGGCGATAGCGGCCGTTGAACTTGCGACATCCGGAGATTCTCGGCTCGATCGCGGGGCGGGCAAAAGCGGCGATGGTTTAACCCGCATGGTGGGCCAAGTCAACCAATCGCAGCCCTCCTATGCGGCCGCGAGAGCTTCGATTGCTGTTGCCAGATCAAGGGTTTGCTGTGCCGGCTCGGCCCTGCTGTGAGCGCCGGCGCTTGCGGCGCGATGCCGATACCGCTTTCATCCGGGTCGCCATCCCGCGACGGAGAACAACCATGGCGCGGTTACGGCGCTTCCTGCGTTTCTTGTTCGCCGATTTCGGGGCGTTGATCGCCTTTTGGGCGTTCTACCTGGCATTCGGGATTCGTACCGCGATCGCCGCGACACTCGTCTATGTGCTTGGCGACTTCGCGGTTCGGCTTCGCCGCAAACGACAATTCACGCGCGTCTATCTGCTCTCGAGCGGTCTCGCGGTCGTATTCGGCGCGATCGATCTTATCGCGGCAACGCCCTTCATGTTGAAATACGAAGCGGTCGTCACAAACGTCGCGACCGGGCTTTTCTTCATTGCGGGTGCAAACGGCGCCAAGCCGTTAATCCAGGAATTCGCCGAGCAGCGCTCCGGCCCGTTGCCCGAGCGCCGCGACGTTCGCCGCTACTTCCAGCTCTTCACCTATGCCTGGGCGGCCTATTTCCTGCTCAAAGCCGCGTTCTATTTCGCGCTCGGCACGATGCTTCCGCTCGCGACGGCGCTCGCGCTCCGCTCTGCGATCGGCGGCATCAGCTTCGGCGTGATGATCATCGGCAGCGCCGCGCTCGGCCGGCGCGGCTTCTTCTTGATGAAACGGCTCGGCTGGCTGCCGACCGACGAGGCGGAACCGACAACCGCTGTCAGCGCTCCGCGCTGAGCTCGGCGATCGCCGTCGCAAGATCGAGGCTTTGCTGCGCGGTGTCGGCGTGGAGCTGCTCGATCATGCGGCCATCGAGCGACGCGACGGCGCGGCCCTCGGCTTTTGCCGCGGCATAAGCCGCGACGACGCGCCTGGCCTCGGCGATCTCCTCGGCACTCGGCGCGAAGGCTTCATTCGCCGGCGCGATCTGATTGGGATGGATCAGCGTCTTACCGGCAAAGCCGAGATCGCGGCCCTGGCGGCAGGCGGCGGCGAAAGCGTCGAGATTCTTGAAATCGGGCAGCACGGAATCGAGCGGATCGAGACCGTGCGCGCGCGCCGCCAGCACGCAAATCTGCAGTGCGGTCATCAGCGTCGAGCGATCGGGCATAACGCGCGTGCGCAAATCCTTGCCGAGATCCTCGGTGCCCATGACGAGCGCCCGGAGATGCGGCGTCGATGAAGCAATCGCCTCGGCGCGCATGAAGGCGAGCGGCACTTCCATCATCGCCCAGAGCGGCATGCGATGCTTCAAGCCAGCGCCGGCGAGCATCGTTTCCGCCGAGAGGACATCGTCGGGGCCGGTGACTTTGGGCAGCAGCACGGCGTCGATCCGCAGATGTGCGGCGAAGCGCAGATCGTCATCCTGCCATGGCGTTTCGGCGCCGTTGACGCGCAGGATAAGCTCGCGCTGGCCATAACCGCCGGCGCGGAGCGAGGCGGCAATCTGCGCACGCGCGGTGTCCTTCGCATCGGGCGCGACCGAATCCTCGAGATCGAAGATCAGCGCATCGACCGGCAGTTCGCGCGCTTTCTCGTGCGCGCGCGCATTGTTGCCGGGCAGGAAGAGAACGCTGCGGCGCGGGCGCGAGGCTGGTCTTCCCGACACCGCCATTGCGTCACATCGCCTTTTGCGGCGCTTTCGCCGAGGCCTTTTTGCCGGTCAGGTAATCGCGCGACAGCAGTTCCGCGATCTGCACCGCGTTGAGCGCGGCACCTTTGCGCAGATTGTCGGAGACGATCCAGAGGTTGAGACCGTTGGCCACGCTCGGGTCCTTGCGAATGCGGCTGACGTAGACAGCGTCTTCGCCCGCCACCTCTTCCGGCGTCACATAGCCTTCATTGGCGCGATGATCGACGACGATGACGCCCTCGGCTTTCTGCAACGCCTTGCGCGCCGTGTCTTCGTCGATCGGCCGCTCGAATTCGATATTCACGGCCTCGGCATGGCCGATGAACACCGGCACGCGCACGCAGGTCGCCGTGACCGCGATAGCGGGGTCGAGAATCTTCTTGGTCTCGACCACCATCTTCCATTCTTCCTTGGTCGAGCCGTCATCCATGAAGATGTCGATTTGCGGGATCACGTTGAACGCGATCTGCTTGGGGAAGAGCTCGGGCTTCGGCAGATCGTTGACATAGATGCCGCGCGTCTGGGCGAAGAGCTCGTCCATCGCCGCGCGCCCCGCGCCCGAAACCGACTGATAGGTCGCGACGACAATGCGCTTGATCTTCGCCAGCTCGTGCAGCGGCTTCAGCGCCACGACCATCTGGATGGTCGAGCAATTGGGATTGGCAATGATGCCTTTCTTGGTGTGCTGCGCGATCGCCTGCGGATTGACCTCGGGCACGACCAGCGGCACGTCCTTGTCCATGCGGAAATAGGAGGTGTTGTCGATCACCACCGCGCCGGCCTTGGCGGCGCGCGGCGCGTGCACGGCCGAGACCTTGGCGCCCGGCGAGAACAGGGCGATATCGACACCCTTGAAATCGTATTTCTCGAGGTCCTGGACCTTCAGCACATCGTCTTCGCCGAACGAGACCTCGTTGCCGGCCGTCCGCACCGAGGCAACGGCGTGAACTTCCGAGATCGGAAATTTGCGCTCGGCGAGGATACCAAGCATTTCACGGCCGACATTTCCGGTGGCGCCGACCACCGCGACCTTATACGCCATAGGCGAGCTCCTGATTGATAGGCCCCCCTAGCCGAATTGGCCCGTATTTGACAAGTCTGGGCGCCGAAATAGACGTATAATCCGCCTGCAAACCGGGGAAATCAGCCCATGAACAACCTTCTCGCACGGAATTGGTGGGCCTTGGCGCTGCGCGGTGTGGCGGCGGTGATCTTCGGCATCATCGCCTTCGCCCTACCGGGCGTGACGCTGACCGTGCTGGTGCTGTTCTTCGCCGCGTATCTGCTGGTCGACGGCGTCTTTGCCCTGATCGCCGGGCTCAAAGCCGCCGAGCATCACGAGCGTTGGGGCGCGTTGGCGCTCGAAGGCGTGCTCGACCTTGTTGCCGGTGCTGTTGTGGTGATGTGGCCGGGTCTGACCCTGGTGGTCTTCGTCTATATGGCCGCGTTCTGGGCCCTGGTCAGCGGCATCGCCCTGCTGGTCGCGGCTTTCCGGCTTCAGCGGCAGCACGGCGAATGGATGATGATCCTGGCCGGGCTGCTGTCGATCGCCTGGGGCATCCTGGTGGCGCTGTTCCCGATCGCTGGGATTCTGGTGTGGGCCTGGTGGATCGGGGCCTATGCGCTGGTCTTCGGTATCGCCATGTTGGTATTGGCATTCCGGCTACGAAGACATCACCCCGGCTGACCGCATGGCTGCTCGGCTTGACCCGCCGGGCAGCCGCGGTCCAGTCTGCCCACGCCGCCAGTGTGGCGGATTTGAAGTTCGTAAGATCTTGCCGTTGTGGAGACCCCGATGAGCGTCACCCCGGTCGAGAAGAAGCAGACCCCCGCCGCTTTGCGCGCCCGCAAAGGCGGTACGCCGATCGTTTCCCTCACCGCCTATTCCGCCTCGCAAGCGCGGATCCTCGATCCGCATTGCGATCTACTGCTGGTCGGCGATTCCCTCGGCATGGTGGTCTATGGCCTCGACAGCACCCTGCCGGTCACCATGGAGATGATGATCGCCCATGGCGCAGCCGTGGTCCGCGGCGCCGGCAGAGCCTGTGTGATCGTCGACATGCCCTTCGGCGCCTATCAGGAAAGCCCGGCTCAAGCTTTTCATAACGCGGCGCGCATCCTCGCCGAGACCGGTTGCTCGGGCGTGAAGCTCGAAGGCGGCGCCATTATGGCCGAGACCATCCGCTTTCTCACCGCGCGCGGCATCCCGGTGCTGGCGCATATCGGGCTGCAGCCGCAATCGGTTCACGCGCTCGGTGGATTTCACGCCCAGGGCCGAACCGAGGCCGATGCCGCGCGGGTGATCGCCGACGGCCAAGCGGTCGCCGAAGCCGGCGCCTTCGCTATCGTGGTCGAGGGCACGGCCGAGCCCGTCGCGCGAAAACTGACCGCGCTCGTTGCGGTACCGACGATCGGCATCGGCGCCTCGCCCGCTTGCGATGGCCAGATCCTGGTGATCGACGACATCCTCGGCACCTTCGCCGGCTTCAAGCCGCGTTTCGTCAAACGTTATGCCGAATTATCGGGCGCGATTTCGGCCGCCGCCGCGGCCTATGCGGATGATGTGCGCGCCCGGCGCTTTCCCGGTCCCGAGCATGTCTATGGCGCGGCGCCGGTCGAGAAGCGCAAGCCCGGTGACAAAGCCGCAGGCTGATCGAATTAGATCGCGCTCGCAGCCGCAGGCAGTGGCTGCCGTTGTTTAGCTGCTCGGCACGAAGCCTTTGCCGATCATGCAGCGATTGACGATGTCGCCGGTGCGATTGCGGTTCTCGGCGGCGAATTCCGACATCTGCGTGCTCATGACGCCGGTCTGGCGCCAATCATTGCCGCGCGTCGCCATGATGTCGCTCATGATGTTGGTGTCGCGCTCGGTCGCGGCACGCGCCTCGCTCTGGCAATTAGAAAGTTCGGCAGCGGTTTGCTGCTGCGAAGTGCCGGAGCGGGTCCAATCGCCCGAGCCTGCGCAACCGGTAACGACGACCGCCAATGCGACAAGAATGGCTTGTTTCAAGGCTCGTCCCCTTTCTCGGCTGCTGCGACAAGGAGCGCCGCGGCAAGGTTCGGTTAACTATCTGGGCCTTAGAGTAGCCGGAGATTAAGGATAAATCTTGCCTTCAATGCACCGAGACACAATTTCCGATCATTGGCTTGGTCGATTGTCGCTGGTCGCGTTGCTGCTGACGCTGTCGGGCTGCAATGCCTGGCAGAATCGGGCCGAATTCGCCGCGCCGCAGAGCCGCTGGCCGGCGAATTATCCCTCGCCGGTCGCGGCCGACGCGGCGCCGCCGCCCATCCAGGCCCAATATTGTTACCGCACCCTCGCTTCGGTCGATTGCTACACCGAGGCCCGGCCCGATCGCATTGCCGGCTATACCGGCGTCTATCCCGATCCGAACAGCGTCGCCGCGGCGGCGCCCTATTCGGCGCCGGCGCGCAAACCGTTGATCCCGGTTCCGTCGTTCCTGCAGTAAATCAGAACCGGCCCGCCTGGTAATCTGCGATCGCCTGGCGGATCTGCTCCTGCGTGTTCATCACGAAGGGGCCATAGCGCACGACCAACTCGTCGAGCGGCTGTCCCGCCACCAGCAGAACCCGCGCGGGCGCTTCCGTCGCCGTCAGCACCACGCCGCTTCCATCGCCGAGTACCGCAAGTGTGCCGCGCGGCACGAGACGATCGCCGATCGCAACCGCACCCTCGAACGGATAGGCAAAAGCGCTTTGGCCGAGCGGCAGCTCAAAGCTCGCCGATGCGCCGGCCGGCAATTCGACATCGAGATAAGTCGGCGCCGTGGCGATACCGTTGATGGGGCCCACGACATTGCCAACCTTGCCGGCAACGACATGCACCTTCACGCCGCCCGGCAGTTCTGCGACCGGCACTTGCTCGGGCTCAAACTCCTGGTAGCGCGGCGCGGTCATTTTGTCGGCGGCCGGCAGGTTCACCCAGAGCTGGAAGCCCCACATCAAGCCCTCTTCCTGCTCGGGCATTTCCGAATGGACGATGCCGCGGCCCGCGGTCATCCACTGCACGCTGCCGGGACGCAGCAAGCCGCTATGGCCTTTGTTATCGCCATGGCGCATGCGGCCGGCGAGCATATAGGTCACGGTCTCGAAGCCGCGATGCGGATGATCGGGAAAGCCACCGATATAGTCGGCGCCGTCTTCCGAGCGAAATTCGTCGAGCAGCAGGAACGGGTCGAGCTCGCTCAAGCTGCGATTGCCGATGACGCGGCTGAGCTTCACGCCGGCGCCATCGCTCGTCGGCTGGCCCTGCGAAAGTTTCACCACCTGGCGGCTGCTGCCGGTCTGGTCGAGCATGATCTGGCCCTCTCAATAAAATTACTTGAGAGTTCATATAGGCATTCGGTGAGGCGCCGGCGATGCCGGCACTCTTCGGCCCAGCCTTACAGTGCTTTCGGGCTTATGATGCCTTCGGAACTTCGACGAGATCGTCGAGCTTGTCGCGCAGCGTCTTCGCCTTGTCGCTCGGCAGCGCGTAAATCCAGGGCGCGACCTTGGTATTGAGGTCGGTCGCGGCTTTCGCGCCATCGCCCGTGCCGGTGGCGGTAATCTTCGCCCAGCTCTTGCCGTCCTTATCGGCGAGATCGATTGCGATCGTCTCGCCGTTGAAGGCGATGAATTGCGCATGGCTGACGCCGCTGGCCGGGAAAGCGAAATCCTTCGCCGGCGCAACATCATCGAGCTGCAGCCCGCCCAGCGTGCCCGCCGCATCGTCGAGGATGCTGTCGTATTTGAGCTTTTTGTCCTTGGGCATGTTGGCGAGCGCAAGTTTGTCGCCGGCCTTGTCGCGGCCGATTGTGATGCTCGACCCGTCGGCCTGGCTCAGCACGACCTGCTTCACCTGCACGCCCGGCAGATCGAGCAGCGTCTTGTCGAGCCATTCCGCCGTATTGCCGGCGAGATCGAGCTTGCCGCGCGCGAGCCAGGATTGCGCGGTGCCGGGCTTCCTCACATAGACGCCGCCCTCGCCGCCGCCGAGCTGATCGTCGCGATGCTTGCCGGTGATGACATCGCCCATCAGCGCGCCCTTGGTATCGGCGAGCGTCACCATGGTCGATTTCGAATCCTTGCCGCCCGTATCCTCGACTTCGAGCCGCGAATAGGAGGCCGCCTTCGCCGTCTTGGGCTCGACATAGGTGAGATCGGCGAGACCCAAGAGCGCTTGGCGCACCTTGGTCACGTTGGCGGCGTAACCACCGCGTTCCTCGACCGACCATTTGTCGCCATCGCGCACCAGCGTCGTCTTTTGATCGCCATGGACGAGCGCCATGCGCCCGACGTCGCCGAGCCGCGACGCGACTTCGGACAGCACCGGCCTGCCGGCCAGCGGATCGGGTTGCGGCCCGGTCGTACGCGCCACCACCGCGGCGAGCACGACGGCCAGCACCGTCACCGCAACCAAAGCGACGAGCCCTTTATGCTGCTGCATGGCGTTCCCCTTACGCGACCGCCGTGCCGCGCGCCTGGCGCTTGCGCCGGCGGAAACGCACCCAGCCGATGATGATGGCGACGATGGCGACGAGGATCGGCACCAGCGCGATATCGAAGAATTCGGTGATCGCCTGCAGCCGGTTGATATCCTGGCGCAGCGCAAGCTGGACCTGGCGCAATTGCTGGCGGATCGACAGCATGTCGGTACGGAAATTGTCGATCGCCTGCTCTTGCTGGTTGGCGAGCGCGACGCCGGGCCGGCCGCCCTGATCCTGGAGCTGCTTGATCTTATCCTGTGTGTCTTTGAGCTTGGTCTGCAGATCCTTCTCGGTCGCCTGATAGCGCGCGTCGGCGGCGCGCTGGATATTGGCGACAAGCGTGAAGGGCCGCGCCGAGGTGCCGCGGCTGCGCAGCGCGATGAGGTCATCGCCGCCGGCCAGCGAGTCGAGCGCATTGGCGACGAAATCGCCGTTGTTCGCGACCGGAATGACGACGCTCTGGCCGAAGAAATCCTGGCTCTGCTCCCAGAAGCGATCCTCGAGGATATCGGTATCGGCAACGACGATCACATCGATCGGCTTGGCCGAGGTCTTGATCTGCGGCGGCCCCGCCGGCGCCGCCGGCTTCGCTGCATCGGCGGGTTTCGCATCGGCGGGCTTGGCATCGGCCGGCTTGGCATCGGCCGGCTTCGCGTTGTCGTCTTTCTTCTCGTCCTTCGGCGGACCATCCGGGAAGGCGGTCTCCGCCGTTCCCGTCACCTGCGCCGCCAGCACCAGCTTCTCGCCGCTCGGCTTGAAGTCGCGCAGCAAGCCGCCGACATCGGGCACGCCGTTGACGCCTTTGATCTTCGCGACATCGATCGGCATCGAATCGATCGAGGTAGTGATCAGCGGCATAAAGCTTGTCTTCGCATCCTTGACCGGCTGCAAGATGCCCGCCGACGCCATGTTGATATGCGTCAGATTGGCGGTGATCGGGCTTTCGTGATCGAGATCCTGCTGGTCGAGCGACAACCAAGCGACGTAGTCCATCGCCTCGACGTGCTGCTGCGTGCCGGCATTGACGCGCCGCGCCGCGCGCCGGTCGCCCGCGACCTCTTTCGGGTCCATCGACAGGCCCCAGGCCTTGAACAGCTTCGGCATATCGCTGTCGAGCGGCATGCCGGGCGGGTTGAGCTGGCTCGGATGCATTTGCTGCGTTTCCGAGTTCGGATCGACGAAGACCAGCGCCTTGCCGCCGCCGAGCACGTATTGATCGATCGCGTAGAGCGTCTTGTCGGAGAGATGCTGCGGATGCGCGATCATCAGCACATCGACATCCGACGGGATGCTGTCGAGATCGCTCGAGAGATCCTTGACCTGATAGAGCGGTTTGATCTGATCGATCACCGCATAGGGGACCATTGGCTGACCCTGCATCGCCGCCATCATGTCGCCTTCGAGCGGCAGATCGGTGATGAGGCCGATCGTCGGCTTCTTCGGAAAAGCGAGGCTGTGGATCAGCTTCGTCAGGTCGTATTCGAGGAACTGCTCGCGCTCCGGCTGGAAGAAGGGGACGGTTTGCAGATCGTCGGTCGAATTGGTCGCGGCGAGGCCGAAATAAATCTGCTCGCCGCCTTGATCGAGCGGCACGCCCTGCAGGCCGAAAGCGACGGCGCGATCCTCGACCGCCGAGAACGGCAGCGGGTCGAGCTCTTGCAACTGGATCTTGCCGTTGGCCGCGGCTTCGTATTCCTCGAGCATCTCGCGCACGCGTTGCGCATAGACGCCGTAAGACGGAATCTCGTTGCCGAGCTTCTTCGAGTAGTAGAAACGCAGCACGATCGGCTCGTCGAGCTTCGACAGCGTCGCGCGCGTGCCGGCCGACAAGGTGTAAAGCTTGCCCTGCGTCAGATCGATACGCGTCGTGCCGAGCGTGCGACCGGAGATGACATTGACCGCGATGAAGAGAATCGCGGCGGTGAGCAGGCCGATGACCGCAAGAGTGCGACGGGACATCGTGCTCAATCCGCCTTGGTGAGATCGATGATGACGGCGTTGGCGTAGAGGAAGAGCGCCATCACCGAGACGAAGAAGACCGCATCGCGCAGATCGATCACGCCGCGAAGGATCGCATTGAAGTGGCTGTAGAAGCTGAACGAGGCCACCGCATCCTGCAAACTCGCCGGCGCCCAATTCTGCAGGAAGCCGAGCACGACGGTCGAGCCGCTGACCGTGAAGAGGAAGCACACCGCAGCGGTCAGCACGAAGGCGATCACTTGGTTCTTGGTGAGCGCCGAAAGCGCCGAGCCGATCGCGAGATAGCCGCCCGCCATGAGGAAACTGCCGATATAAGAAGCGAGGATCACGCCGTTATCCGGGCTACCGAGCACATTCGCCGTGATCCATAACGGAAAAGTCAGGATCAGCGCGATTCCGGCAAAGGCCCAGGCGGCGAGGAATTTCCCCATCACCGCCGCGCTCAACGACACGGGCAAGGTCAGGAACAGCTCGATCGTCCCGCTCTTCCTCTCTTCCGCCCAGAGCCGCATCGACAGCGCCGGAATGAAGACGAGATAGAGCCAGGGATGGAAGCTGAAGAAGGAAACGAGATCGTCCTGGCCGCGATCGAAATAATTGCCGAGGAAGAAAGTCAGCGCGCCTGCCAGCACGAGGAAGATTACGATGAACACGTAAGCGAGCGGCGTCGCAAAATAACTGGCGAGCTCGCGACGGAAGATGACCCAGGTGTTGTGCATTGGTTTTTCGCTCAGGCTGCCGGCGCGGTGATGGCGCGGAACACATCGTCGAGCCGGCCGCGCTCGACCCGCATCCCGGCGATCGGCCAACCCGCGGTGCGCACGAGATCGGTGACCTCGGAAACGATCGCATGACCCTCGCGCGGGAAGATCATCAGCCCGGCACCCTCGGCATCGTCGACCGGCTCGACCGATTGCACGCCCGGTAGGCGCAGCAGCGCGGTCGCGGCATCGGGCGCCTCGCCCGAGATCGCGAGCCGCACCGCGTTGTGATGGCGCGAGCGCGCTTCGAGCTGCAGCGGCGTGCCGTCGGCCAAAAGCCGGCCTTGCGCGACGATGATCGCACGCGTGCAGACCGCGTCGACCTCTTCGAGGATATGCGTCGAGATGACGATCGCTTTCGAGGGCGCGAGCTCGGTGATCAGCGTACGCACCTCATGCTTCTGATTGGGATCGAGACCGTCGGTTGGCTCGTCGAGGATCAACACATCGGGGTCATGCAGCAGCGCCTGGGCGAGACCGACGCGACGCTTGAAACCTTTAGAGAGCGTATCGATCGATTGCGCCAGCACGCCGCCGAGCGAGGTGCGATTAATCGCGAGCTCAATTCGCCGCTCGGCATCCGCACCGCTGAAGCCGCGGATGCGCGCGATGAAGCGCAAGAAAGCGAGCGCCGTCATGTCGGGATAGGCCGGCGCGCCCTCAGGCAGATAGCCGATATGCCGCTTGGCCGCGATCGGATTGGTAACGATATCGGCGCCGCAAACCACGGCCGTGCCGCTGGTCGGCGCGAGGAAGCCGGTGATGACCTTCATCGTGGTCGATTTGCCGGCGCCGTTCGGTCCGAGAAAGCCAAGCACCTCGCCGCGATCGACCGAGAACGACACATCGTTCACCGCCGTCACCGGGCCGAAGCGCCGGGTCAGGTGGCGAACATCAATCATTACGTCCATAGCGACCGTCTCGCTCCCAAATTCTTCTTATCGGCCCAAGGGATAGCCCTTGGGCCATAAGGCGTATTTCGGCGGGGAAAATCAAGCCCCGCGCGCCGCACGCAGCGCTTAATTCGCTGTAATGTTGAAAGAATTCTCAGCGCTTCAACGCCGCTTCAATCGCATCGGTGATCGCTTTGTCGTCGGGGCCGACCCGCGAGGCCCAAGCGCCGGCGAACGTGCCGTCAGGGGCAATGAGATATTTATGGAAATTCCAGCGCGGCGCGCCACCCTCCTTCGCGACCCATTGATAGAAGGGATGCGCTTTGCCGCCCGTCACCGGCTCTTTCGCCGCGAGCGGGAAATCGACGCCGAAATTCTTCTCGCAAAAACTCTTGATCTCGCTCTCGCTGCCCGGCTCTTGCGCGCCGAAATCATTCGACGGCACACCCAGCAGTACGAAGCCTCGATCGCGATAGCGCTGCCAGAGCTTCTCGAGCCCGGCATATTGCGGCGTGTAGCCGCATTCAGAGGCGGTGTTCACCACCAGCACCGGCTTGCCGCGCCAAGCCGAAAGCGCCAGATCGCCACCATCGATCTTGCGGAACGAAAAATCATGCGCGTTCATGCCGACGCCGGCGCGAAGCGCTTCGCGTCCTCTGCCGCATAAGCCGCGACCTTCATATCGGCTGCTTGCGCGCGTTTGAGCCGGGCCACGAGATCGCCGAGCTTCGCCGCCGGCAATGCGCAGGTGACCTCGTTATTCGACATGCCGGTGCGCACGCGGCTCAACATGCAGCCGCTCGACACCGCGACCTGACCCGAGGCTTGCGCGATCGGGATGATGTGGCATTGCGGCTTGCCTTCGAAGCGTAGCTCGGGCCAAGCGTCATTGACCAGCATCAATTGCTTGCCGGTGAGGCGCAGGAAGACGACATCGGGATCGAAGGCGCCGGCGGCGAGCGGGCCATAGAGAACCGCAGCCGGCTTCTCGTTGACGGTGGGGATTTTCGCTGCGGCCTCCATGCTCACCCAATCGGCGCCGACCAGCGCCTGCACATCGGCGCCTTGCGCGGCTTCGGCGAGCGTCTTGAAGCCATGCGTATAGCTGCCGACGCTGCAATTGCCGTGATCGACCGCGATAGTCGCGAAAGCGCCTTCCGTCGCCTTGTTCCAGAAGACGCAGCCTGCCGGGACGGCGCCGGTGCGTCCATCCGCCGTCGGCCTAGGCATCGTGCTCTGCGGCCGCGCGAGATTCGCCGGCACCGTGTCGACGAAAGCGATCGCGATCGGCGGCACCGACAAGCCGAGCAGTTCGCGCAATTCGCGATCGAGCGCTGCGCTCGTTGTTGTATCCATACCCCTCCCCTTCACGCGCAACAGTTCGCTCTATTCATAGGGATTCGGCGCGCGCCGTCCAGCGGCGGCACGGACGCAAAATAAAAGAAGCCTCCCTTCGCCCTCAGGCGAAGGGAGGCTTTCGCGCTTTAGGCGATTGTCAGCCGGGGTTAGTTCTTCAACTGCCCGGGCGAACTGACGTAGGCAACGCCACGATACACCGTGCCATAGGTCGGCCCGGCGACGGTGACGAACAACTCGTTCTTCACCTGGTTGGTCATCGTTGTCGCGTCGAGCTTATCCGTAATCTTTACGATCCGGTTCGGATCGGCACCGGGATCGCCCGAGGCGCTTGTGGTCGCGGTGGCTGCCCAGAGCGCCACTGTGCCGTTGCCGTTGCCGTTGACAACGCCGGTCATGTTGCGAAGTCCGACCGTGGTGACATCGGGATATGGGCCATCCGGACCGTTAAGGTTGGTGTCGGTGGTCATCAGGCCTTTGTTCAGCACGTAGTCGAGCTGCCAAGTTCCGTCGACGAGGCTCCATTTCTGGATCCCCGCATGGGTCGTGGCATCGGTGCTGTTGCCGGTACCTTCATCGCTCACATACATCGTCGTCGAATTGGCGAAGAACACAGCGAAGGGCGTGAAATTGCCGCCGGTCGTCGCTGGATCCGTCGGGAAGCCGGGCACGATGCCGATCGTCGCTGCGCCCGCTTGGTCGACGGTCGGCAGCGCCGGCTGCGAGGTGATCGTATAAACCGATTGTACGCCGTTGCTGCCGCTGCCTTTGGTGAAATACAGCGCGCCGCCATATTCGGTGACGCCCCGGTAATTGTTATCCTTGCCCGGCTTGTCGCCAGCAATAGTCATAAGTTTCGGATCGACTTCGGCGGAGTTCCCGGCCGGGATCGTCGTCGGCAGGAACATTGCGTCGATCGGATTGACCGCTTCGAGCCCGGTGGTTTCCGTCACGTCGGGCATGGTGCAGTTGATGGTCTTGGTGCTCACGACGGGGGTAGCGGGACAGTTGCCAAAAGTCGCTGCCTTACCGGCATTCGAGTTGCCAACCGTGTAATAAAGGCCATTGCTGCCGAGCAATCCATTGCGACCGTTATCACCGCCATAAGCGATGGTCGGCGTATAGCCGATGTTTCCTTCGCTATCGATCGACACGACGGTGCGCTGGAAGGCGTAATTGGTGCCGAAAGCCATGGTGACAGGATTGCTCAGATCCTGGCCCGGCACCGCGTCCGAGTTGGAGACGTCGAACTTGCCGACGCCGATACCGGCCCCCGAATAGCCGACGATGACGAGACGCGTATTCGGCCAAGCCTGCGCGATGTGGAGGCCGCCTTCCGATTTCGATGAGAAGCTGGTCACGACCTGATCGGTTGGCACGATGCCTTGATGCCGGACGTGGCCTGTGTCCGGATCGACGTCGCTGAGCGTGATCGCCGAGGTCACGCCAAAGTTCCCATCGACCGAACCATTGTTCCAAACGTCGACGTAGTTGTTGCTGGCAACGGCGGTGGCCGCCTTACCGGTGACGGTCCCGATCATTGAGCCGACGCCGAGCGTCTTAACGTCGCCCTGCGTTTTGTCGTAAGTGGTGCTGCTGATCACCAGCGTGCCCGGATCGAACACGAAAGACGGGGTTCCGGCGTCGGCCGACGTGATGAAATTGGCGCCGGCAGCAGAAAACATGGTACCGGCGAGCAACAGAAGGCGCAGAGATACACGTGGCGCGCCAATATTGGCCGTCATTTCGGGACTCCCCTGGAAAGTTGTGGAATGCGCGAAAAGCTAGCGTCAGATTATGACTGTTGGGTTGCAGTGCGACGACAGTGCCGTGACGCTCGGGGATTTATCGGTGGATAAGCAACGCGTTAGTTAGCTGTAGCGTTCTTCTTGCCACGGATCGCCGCGATCGTGATAGCCGTGCTCTTCCCAGAAGCCCGGGCGGTCGCGCGCGATGAATTCGATGCGCCTCACCCATTTCGCGCTCTTCCAGAAATAGAGCTTGGGCACGATTGCCCGCACCGGCCCGCCATGTTCGCGCGGCAGCGGCTTGCCTTGCCAGGAATGGGCGATCAGCACATCGTCATCGTTGAAATCGGCGAGCGGCAAATTCGTCGTGTAATCGTCGTAGGAATGAAAGACGACGAAACGCGCTTCGGGCTTCGGCTTGGCGAGAGCGAGAATGTGCTTGGCGCTGACACCGTCCCATCGGTTGTCGAAGCGCGACCACGCGGTGACGCAATGGATATCGGAGACGTCGCGGAACGGCGGCTGCGCCGAGAATTCGTCCCAGCTCCAATCGAGCTTGTTCTCGACCAAGCCATCGACGAGCAGCCGCCAATCCTTGGCCTCGACTTCGGGCAAGATGCCGAGATCGAGCACCGGCCAGTCGCGCACCAGATGCTGGCCCGGCGGTAGGCGTTCGCCTCGCGCCCCGCGGCCGCCGGTCAGTAACCTACCTTCGCGCGCCCAACGCTCCTTCGCCGCGACCAGCTTCGGCCGCAACTCGGCGAGCTTGTCGTCATCCGGCTCATCGCCCATAGGGCGAGACTAGCCCCCCGGCCGGAGCCAGGGAATTCCCATTGCATCGCGGCGCCGGCATCGCCGACACTGTCGCCGCGCCATGCTGCTGCTCATCCTCGCCAAAGGCATCGTCGTCGGCATTATCATCGCGTTGCCCGTGGGTCCGGTCGGCGTGCTCTGCGTGCGCCGCTGCCTCTTCGAGGGGGTGCGCTACGGTTTCGTTTCGGGACTCGGCGCGGCAACGGCGGATGCGACCTTCGGCGCGATCGCCGGTTTCGGCCTCACCTATCTGCGCGATTGGCTGCTCGATTATCAGGATTGGTTCGGTCTTGCCGGCGGCGTGTTCCTGCTGATCTTCGGCATCAAGGCACTGTTCCTTGGCCATGCGCGCGAGCCCGAACCGTTGGGCGGGGAGCGGCTGCTCAGTGCATTCGCTTCAACCTTCGTGCTCACCATCGCCAATCCGATCACGATCCTCTCTTTTGCGGTGATCTTCGCCAAGGTCGGCGCCGAGGCAATCGCCGGCATGGGCGACGTCTCGGTGCTGGTCGGCGGCGTCTTTCTCGGCTCGCTGCTGTGGTGGCTGGGCTTGAGCTTCGGCATTGCTTCGGTGCGGCATATGGCAGGCGATATCGTCATGCTGTGGCTCAACCGAGTCTCCGGCGCGATACTCCTTTCCTCCGGGGGAGGCTTGCTGGTGCTCGCGCTTCGTGGCCTGCGTGC
The DNA here is from genome assembly GCA_963731145.1 of uncultured Alphaproteobacteria bacterium. GTDB lineage: Bacteria > Pseudomonadota > Alphaproteobacteria > ATCC43930 > CGMCC-115725 > CAIKMD01. The sequence goes on from CAVSUX010000005.1 coordinate 430,315, forward strand.
GGTCGGCTGAAGGGATCGCTCCTTGGCCTTGCGTTGACGCGCGGGTAAGGTTTGCCCCCATGATTCGGCGAAGGGTATTACCGTGGGTCGCCCTGCTGGCGCTCTGCTTCGTGCCGGCGCTCGGCGCGCGGGCGCAAAGCGCCGCGCCGCAGCCACAAGCGAGCGCGCCGGCCGCGCCGACGGTCGAGCAACTGCAGCAACTCGTCGCAACGCTCAAGGACGACAAAGCTCGCGCGCAGTTGATCGATCAATTGCAAGCATTGATCGCGGCGCAGAATGCACAGCAGCAAGCGACGGCGGCAACGCCGAAATCCTGGTTTGCCGATCTGCCCGGCCAACTCGATGCGATCGGCGGCGAAATCCTCGCGGCAGCGCCGATCCTGGCGCAAGCGCCCTCGATCGGTGCCTGGGTTGAGCGCCAGATCGAAGACCCGGTCTTGCGGCAACGTTGGATCGACATTACCAGCAAGCTTCTCCTAATCCTGGTCGCGGGCCTTGCCGCGGATCTGATCACGCGCTTTCTCCTGCGTCGGCCGGCGCGCTTCCTTCACGCGCGTCAGAGCGAGAGCCTGCCGGTGCAGGCGCTGCTGTTGGCGCTCGCCGTGATGGTCGAACTTTTGCCCGTGCTGGCTTTCGCCGCGGTCGCGATCTTCGTTACCCCGCTGACCGAGCCGGCGACGCGAACCCGCGGCGTCGCGAGCATGTTGATCGCCACGACCGTCTGGGCGCGCGGCTTCCTCGCGATCGCGCGATGCGTGCTGCTGTCGCCGCGCGCGCAGCTGCTCTATCCGCTCGGCGAAGAGACGCGCGTCTATCTCTATATCTGGATGCGCCGCTTCGCCTATTGCGCGGCCTATGGCTACGCGATCTCGGTCTGCGCCTGGTATTTTGGCGCGGCCGGCGCGATCAACGGGCTGCTGACGCGCAGCGCCGTGCTGGTGCTGGCGATCCTCGCCATCGTCTTCGTGCTGCAGAACCGCGCGCCCGTCGCCGAGTGGCTGCGCGGCAGCGACCAGGCCGACGGCGTTCGTTGGCGCGTGTTGCGCAGCCGTCTCGGCGAATCATGGCACGTCCTTGCCATCGCCTATGTCGTCGGCACGTTCGGCGTCTATGTGCTGAATGCCGAAGGCGGCTTCACGCTGCTGCTACGCGCAACAGCGCTCAGTCTCGTGGTGATTTCCGGCGCCGCGATCCTCGCGCGTTTCAGCGATCGCCTCTTGCGCCGGAGCTTCGCGGTCTCGCCCGAACTCAGCGAGCGTTTCCCGCGGCTCGAGGCGCGCGCCAATCGCTATACGGCGCTGATCTCCCGCGCGGCCAGCGCGATCATTTATGTCCTCGCCGCGGCAGCGCTGCTCGAGGCTTGGGGCATCGCGGCTTTCACCTGGCTCGCCGATCTCGCGCAGCAGCCGAGTGCGCGCAGCGTGATCTCGCTGGCGATCGTGCTGCTCGGCGGCCTCGTGCTCTGGGAATTTTTCAGCGCAACGATCGAACGCAAGCTCGCCCGCATCGACCATGCCGGCCGCTCGCGCGCGCGGACGGTGTTGCCGCTCTTGCGCAGCACCGTGCTGGTCGTTCTGATCATCATCGCGGGGCTGATGATCCTGTCGCAGATCGGCATCAACATCGCGCCCCTGCTGGCCGGCGCCGGCATCGCCGGCATCGCCATCGGCTTCGGCGCGCAAGCGCTGGTCAAGGACGTGATCACCGGCTTCTTCATGCTGCTCGAGGACACATTTGCCGTGGGGGACCGCGTCGATGTCGGCGGCGGCCATGTCGGCGTGATCGAAGCCGTATCGATCCGCAATTTCCGGCTGCGCGATATTCAAGGCATCGTTCACACCGTGCCGTTCAGCGCGATCACCACCGTCCTCAATATGAGCCGCGACTTCGCGTATGTGGTTTGCGATGCCGGCATCGTCTATCGCGAGGATCCGGATCGCGTGATCGAGGTGATGCGCGAGGCCGGCAAGGAGCTGGCCGCCGCACCGCGCTGGTCGCGCTATGTCCTTACGCCGCTCGAAATCCTCGGCATCGAGCGCTTCACCGATACGGCGATGATCATCCGCGCGCGCATCAAGACGGCGCCGCCCTTTCAGCTCGAGCTGGGGCGCGAGTTCAACCGCGTGCTGAAAAAGGCTTTCGACCGCGCCGGCATCGAGATGGCTTCGGTCAATCAGCTCAACTACGCGAAGCAACTCGCCGTCGCGACGGGACCACGCAGCCCCGTCGGCGAGACCAAGCCGGTGGTGGCACCGCCGCCGACCTAATCTTCATCTTCCGCGCCGCGCGCCAACCGCTCCAGCGCCTCGACATCCTTCGCACGCAGCACACGCCGCGCGAGATTGAGGCTGAAGCCGGCACGCGCCATGCTGGCGAGATCCTTTTCGCGGAAATCGGCGCGCTTGTCCGGCGTGCGGTAAGGCCCGAGGCGCCGGCGGCGCGCGAGCGCGCAGGCAGCGGCGAGTTCGCTCACGCCGCCTTCCTCGTCGAGCCCGGCGATGGTTTGCGCCACGAGTTCGTTATCGACGCCTTTTTGCCCGAGCTTGCCTGCGATCGAGTAGCGCGAGGCGCCGCGCCGCGCGAGCGATGACGCGGCCTGCGCCGCATAAGCGCGGTCGTTGAGCAGGCCTTTGTCGAGGTAGCGCGTGATCAGCGCATCGACCATTTGCGCGCCCGCTTCGGCCTGGCCTTCCTCGCCGTCGCGCGCGGCGCGGGCGACTTTGCGCATCAACACACGGCGCAGATTGCCGCTCGAGGAGGCGAAGCGGCTGAGATAGTAGACGGCGGCATTCTCGAGCGAGGCCGCGGTCAGCGGCCGCGGCGGCTTACGTACTCGCGCTTTTCTCAACTCTGCCATGCGCCGGTTGCCTTGCTGCTGCTCCACCCTGCCCGTAATCTCGTCGCTCGTCACGGGAGAAACGCTTACATGCACGCCCCGCTCGCGCGGCCGGTGCGCCACTTCGGCGCCGTCAACTGGCAGGGCCTTTGGACCCTCTATCTGCGCGAAGTCCGGCGCTTTCTCAAGGTGTCGATGCAGACGCTGTTCGCGCCGGTGGTGTCCACGCTCATCTTCCTGATGATCTTCCTTTTGGCGATGAACGGCCAGAGCCGCGTCGTCGGCAACGTGCCCTTCCTGCAATTCCTGGCGCCCGGGCTGGTGATGATGTCGATCACCCAGAACGCCTTCGCCAACACGACCTCGTCGATCATGATCATGAAGATGCAGGGCAACATCGTCGATCTGCTGATGCCGCCGATCAATGCCTGGGAGCTGACCTTTGGCTTTGCGCTCGGCGGGCTGACGCGCGGGCTGATGGTGGGCGCGGTCGTGACCGCGGCGATGGCGATCTTCGTCCATGTCGAGATCGCCTCGATCTGGGCGACGATCTTCTTTGCCAGCGCGGCGTCGCTGCTGCTGTCGGTGCTCGGCATCGTCGGCGCCATCTGGGCCGATAAATACGACCACCTTGCCGCGGTGACGAATTTCATCGTTACGCCGCTCGCCTTCTTGTCGGGGACTTTCTATTCGATCGAGCAGCTGCCGCCGCTCTGGCACACGATCGCGCTGTGCAACCCGTTCTTCTACATGATCGACGGGTTCCGCTATGGCCTCACCGGTCAGACCGAGGCGCCGCTCTGGCTCGGCGTCCTCTTCCTCACCGCGATCAACGCGGCGCTGCTCTATCTCGCTTACCTGATGATCGATCGCGGCTATAAGCTCAAAGCTTAAAGGGCAACCGGGGCACAATAAACGCCCGCTTGTTACCCTTGCCGGCCGTGATCGAAGTTTTTGAGGCGAGACCGAAATCCCTCAGCGATCGATCGCGCTATTCTTTCCGGAAAGTCCTTCGGCAAATCGGCAACGGTCTTCTTTAAGGCCGCTTCTCCGTTTTCGAGAAGATCGTTGATGGCCTCCATCGTCACGTTGGCACCGAGGCCAGCTTTCTCTGCGCTCTGCAAAAAATGCCGCTCGGTGATGGACTTGATCGCGTAATGACGATTTTCGCCGACTGCCATGGCCAACTTCATCTGGTTATGGCGGATTTGGCCGGCATCGAGACTTGGTTGAGCTGAGATCACGTCGTAAAGCGGCGTCAGCCGAAAGCCTCCCCCTGGCGACAAGAATATGCTGAAGTTCTTTGCATGACCATCGGTTGCAGCGAGCAGCCAAAAAGCAATTGTCGCCTTGAAGAAATTTTTACGATCGGACGTCGCGTCGTCACTGCCTGTCAATAGACGTGATATCTTTTCAATGCCTGGTCCACCCTCATTCTCGTATTTCTGAGTCCAGGGGACTGAGAGCGCTTGGCAGCAATCCTCTTGCGGCACTCGTAAAAGGCGTTTGTCTTTGGTCCATAGGCGATCGAAGCGCTCGACAACAAGGACTCGCCTTTCCCCAAAAGTTGCCATCTCGACGTGTGCAGATGGGAGTCCCAATGCTTTGAGTAGAGTGAGACAGAAGTATTCGTTCTCAACGGAACTCGATAGATCGATTCCATTGGGAAGGTGGCCAATTTGCGGTTTAAAAATATGTGTCGTAGGCGTCGTGCCAATGGGTTTCAACCACCGGCCATTGGACCGCAGGAGAGCGGTCTTTTCCTGAGCGCCGGCAATCGAAATACGAAAGTCTTGGTCCCGGTCGACCCCCAGCGGATTGTTTGCGAGGTTCCCGAGGAGCGTAGCGATCTCGGAATTCTTGACCGGATGCCCTTCGACAATGCCCGGGGGACTTGGTTCGTCCGCTTCGGGAAGAAACTGGAGGGCACCGACACAATCACGACCTAAGGCAGCCAGAAGACTGAAGGCATCCACGCCTTCCGCCCCTACCCATTCAGCAATCGTTCGGCGAATACCGGCGTTGTCGGGTAAAAGGTTATCGAACACAGCCAGGACCCGCGCTCCGATATATCGATCTTCGCGCAGCGGCAACGACAAGGATACCGGTATGGTGTGTTCCCACCCGAGCCAGGCAGGGTCATATCGAAAATCGATCGCGCCCGAAGCTTCGTGGGTCAGTTGGCCGACGAGTCGACTATTGAGAAAAACGTTCAGCCGACCGGATTTGCGACGGCGCGGCACTAGAAGATGTCACCCAACTCAGCGCCCCCGGTTTTGGAGCGAGGCCGAATAACAAGCTCGAGGTCCAAGGCCGCGAGGACGGCATAGAGCGTTTCGAGAGTGCCACTGCCGACACCTTCAAGTGTCGAGATCGTCGCTTGGCGCTTATTGATTTGGTTGCTCAAATCGATTTGCGTCAGATTGCACAGCTTACGATAGCGGCGCAGATTGGAGCCAAGCTGTTTGAGTGTTCGCGCGGAGGAAACAGGTAGGTCGTTCATAACAAAAATATACGCTTTTTCGTATATATTGTCAATATACGGAATTCCGCATAAATTTAATATATGCGGAAAACCGTATAAACTATTTATACGGAAAAGCGTATAAGGCCGGCGACTACTGCCGCGTCAGGCGATCGACCTCTTCCTTCTCGGCCGCGGTCAATGCCCAGCTCGCGCAGCGCGCATTCTGCTCGACCTGGCTTGTGCTGGTCGCGCCGGCGATGACGCTCGGCACGAAGGCATGCGCGAGGAGCCAGGCGAAGGCGAGATCGAGGATCGTCTTGCCGCGCTGGGCGCAGAAGGCTTCGAGCTTCTCGACGATCGCCCAATTCGCATCGTTCATGTAGCGGCCGGAGAGGCCGGGCGCCGAGAGCCGCGCGCCTTTCGGGCCGGGCTGGCCGCGCTTGTATTTGCCGGTGAGCATACCGCTCGCCAGGGGGAAATATGGAAGCAGCCCGAGCCCCGCGCGCTGCAGCGCCGGCACGGTCGCCTGCTCCTCGTCGCGCACGAGCAGGCTGTATTCGTCTTGCGAGGAGACGAAAGCCGCGAGCTTGCTCTGTGTCGAGACCCTCATCGCCGCGTCGATCTGGCTCGCCGAGAAATTCGAGCACCCGATGAAGCGTACCTTGCCCTGCTTCACGAGATCGTCGAGCGCGCGCAGCGTCTCCTCGATGGGCGTCGAGCTGTCGGGTGTGTGGATTTGATAAAGATCGATGTAATCGGTTTTGAGACGCTTGAGGCTCGCTTCGCAGGCCGATATGACGTAAGCGCGTTTGGCGCCGCTGCCGGCGCCTTCGAACACCATGCCGAATTTGGTCGCGAGCACGACATCCTTGCGCCGGCCGCCCAACGCCGCGCCGAGATCGACCTCGGAGCCGCCGTAATTATTGTAGGTGCGACCGCCATAGATATCGGCCGTGTCGAAGAAATTGATGCCGAGATCGATTGCCTTCGCGACCACCTCGCGCGTGCCGGCGAGGTCGAGCCGGCCGCCGAAATTATTGCAGCCCAGCCCGATGACCGAGACTTGGGGACCGTTCTTGCCGAGAGCACGCGTTTCCACCGTCGAATTCTCCGCCGAAAATTCGGCGATCTATCTAGGTGGTTTCGCGCACCCTTGGAAGCCTGCGGCGGGAAGCCTAACCCAGCCTGCTTATTTCGCGGGTGCGGGCGCCAGCGTCGTGACGTTGCAGCTCGACCTCGCTCGGCGCGCTACCACCCGAATGCGGCATGTGACCGCCAAAGGCGACGAAGCCGATCACGCCAACGACAACGACGAGCGCGCCGACGAAATAGAGGCCGCCGCCTGCGCCACCACCGGTGCCACCTGAATTCTCAGCCATGGATAGACCATCCTGTTCCAGCCACGCGCCTAGCGGCGCCTTTGCTGGCACTAACCCAAGCCCGGCCGAAGCGTTCCGCGCTGCGGCGCGGCCAAGCTGATGCTAGGGAGCGTAGCGGGTGCCCGGCGGCACCAGCGGCAGGCGGGCATTGAGCCCGGCGGGATCGAGACCGGCGGCCTGCTGGAAAGAGCGCGCGATATGCTCGAGCTCGGCGCGCGGGATCACGTCCTCGATCTGCGCGAAGCCGTTTGGCGCGCGCTCCTCGGCGAGCTGCATCGCCGCTTCCGGGCCGAAATTGCGATTGCGCAAGGTGATGTCGTTCATCACCGGCCGGCGCTGGCGATCATAGGCGGCGAGTGCCGCCACCGGATCGCGCTCCGCCAACAGCGCCGCCGTCAGCAGCCGCGCATCGACGATCGCCTGCGAGCCGGCTTGCGAGCCGGTCGGCTGCATCGGATGCGCGGCATCGCCGATCAGCGTCACGCGGCCGAAGCTCCAGCGCTCGACCGGATGGCGATCGACCAGCGGGAATTCGAAAATCTCCGCGGTTTCTTCGACCAGTCTCGGGAAATCGAGCCAGTCGAAACGCCAATCGCGGAACGCGTCGAGGAAGCGCTCTTTATCGACCTTGCAATTCCAATCCTCGCGCGGCGGCGCTTTGGTATCGACACTCATCTGCGCGATCCAATTGGTCAGCAGAGTGCCGGGCTTCGCGCCGGGCGCGATCGGATAAGCGACGACGCGGCGATGGAAGTGACCGGCGATGATCATCGTCGCGCCGCCGAGGAACGGCGTCGTCTCGACCGCGGCGCGCCACAGGATCTGGCCGGCGAAATTCGGCTCGCCCTCATCCGGATAGAATTGCCGCCGCACCGCGGAATGAATGCCGTCGGCGCCGATCAGGATATCCGCTTCGTCCTCGGCGATCGTCGCGCCGTTGCGATCGGCGAAAGTCGCGATGACCTTATCGCCGCGCTCGACGAATTTCTGGAACACATGGCCGGTGCGCAGCGCGTCGCCGATGCGCTCGCGTGTCGCCTCGGCAAGCATCGCCTGCAGCCGGCCGCGATGGATGGAATATTGCGGCCAGGCGAAGCCGGCGGCGCGGCCGCGCTGCTCGCGCCAGACCGGTTGGCCGAATTTGTTGAAGAACGAGAGCGCTTCCGTCGCGATGCCGATCTTCGCAAGGCGCTCGCCAAGACCGAGTTCGGTCAGCTCGCGCACCGCATTGGGCTGGACATTGATGCCGACGCCCAGCGGCGTCACGGCGCGTGCGGCTTCATAAACGCGCACCTCGACACCGACCTGATGCAAACTCATCGCCATGGTGAGGCCACTGATCCCGCCGCCAACGACAATGACCTTCATCGATTGTTTCCGAGGAAGCGCAGCAGATGCTCGGCGGTCTCATCGGGGAATTGATCGACGAAGAAATGCCCACCCGGCAGCGATGCCGCGGTGACATTGGCGCAGCGCTTGCGCCATTCCGCGGGTATATCGAAAAGCTTCGCCATCGCCCCGTTCGATCCATAGAAAACGAACGCCGGGCACTGCACTTTGCGATCGAGATCGGCGGTATCGTGTTCGAGATCGATCGTCGCCGCGGCGCGATAATCCGAGCACGAGCCGTGGATCATGCCCGGATCACGCCAAGCACGGCGATAGGCCTCGAGCATCTCGGCATCGAGATCGTCGACGCGAGTTGCACCCCAGCTACGGAAACAGGTCTCGAAAAAGAAAACCGGATCATTGCCGATCAGCCGCTCGGGCAGCGGCTCGGGCTGGGAAAGAAAATACCAATGCCAATAGGCGCCGGCGATATCGCGGTTCGTGTCCATGAACATCGCATAGGTCGGCACAATGTCCATTACCGTCAGCGTGCGCACGACATCGGGATGATCGAGCGCGAGGCGATGGCCGGCGCGCCCGCCGCGATCATGGCCGATGACATGGAACCAGGCAAAGCCGAGCGCGCGCATCAGGCCGAGCTGATCCGCCGCCATCGTGCGAAACGAATAGGTGGAGCGATCAGGCAGGCAGTGCGGTTTCGATGAATCGCCATAGCCGCGCAGGTCGGCGCAGACCACCGTGTAATGTTCGGCCAGGCGCGGCGCGACGCGCGCCCACATCGCGAGGCTCTGCGGGAAGCCGTGCAGCAGCAACACCGGCGGCCCCTCGCCGCCGATAACGCAGGCGATCTCGACGTCGCCGACCGTGACTTGCTCGCGCGTGAAGTTCTCGAACATGCGGCCGGACCATAGCACTCGGGCCGCGCCGTGCCGCTGGCAGCCGCCCGGCCGCGCCCCGCAATTGACAGTGGCGCTCTCAATCCCCATACTTTGTGTTTCCCTCCAAAGGGTTGGAGCAGGGCAATGCAGGTAGAACGCGGGATAAAGCACCGCGAAGGGCTCGAGCGACGAAGCTAAACGCTTCCGCCGTACCCTTCCTTTTCACCTACATGCCGGAGAGACTTTCGTGATTCCAGCCATTTTGCCGACTTACGCTCGGGCCGATGTGACGTTCGAGCGGGGCGAAGGCCCCTATCTCATCGCGACCGACGGGCGGAAATATTTGGATTTCGGCAGCGGCGTCGCCGTCACCGCCCTGGGCCATGCCCATCCGCATCTGATCGAGGCGCTGATCAGCCAGGCACAGAAGCTCTGGCACTGCTCCAACCTCTATCAGATCGCGCCGCAGCAACGCGCCGCCGAACGGCTGGTCGCGGCGAGCTTTGCCGACACGGTGTTCTTCTGCAATTCGGGCGCCGAGGCGATGGAAGGCGCGATCAAAGTCGCGCGCAAATATCACGCCGAGACCGGCCATCCCGAGAAATACGACATCATCGCCTGCACCGGCTCCTTCCATGGCCGCACGCTGGCGACACTCGCCGCGGCCGGCAATGAGCGCTATCTGCGCGGCTTCGGACCGCCGGCGGCCGGCTTCACGCATGTACCCTATAACGATCTCGCGGCGATGCGCACCGCGGTCAGGCCCGAGACCGCGGCGATCCTGGTCGAGCCGGTGCAAGGCGAAGGCGGGCTCGCGACCGGCACCCCCGAATATCTGAAAGGCCTACGCGCGCTGTGCGATCAGCACGGCATTCTCCTCGTCATGGACGAAGTGCAAAGTGGCATGGGCCGCACCGGCAAGCTCTTCGCGCATGAATGGGCCGGCATCACGCCCGACGTCCTGGGCGTCGCCAAAGGTATGGGCGGCGGCTTCCCCGTCGGCGCGGTCATGGCGACCGAGCGCGCCGCGGTCGGCATGACGCCGGGCACCCATGGCTCGACTTTCGGCGGCAATCTTCTGGCGATGGCCGCGGTCAACGCCGTGCTCGATGTGATGCTGGCACCCGGCTTCTTCGATCACGTCAATCAGATGGCGGGGCTGTTACGCCAGCGGCTCGAAGAAGTCGTCGCCAGCCATCCGAAAATCTTCGCCGAGCAGCGCGGCAAAGGCCTGCTCGCCGGGCTGCGTTGTGTCGTGCCGAATACCGAAGTCGTCGAGAAGCTGCGCTGGGGCGGGCTCATCACCGTCGCTGCCGGCGAGAATGTCGTGCGCCTGCTGCCGCCGCTCATCATCGATGAGCCGCACGTCAAGGAAGCGGTGCAGATCATCGACAAGGTAGCGGGGCAATGGAAACTGTGACCCGCCCGGCGGTGAAGGCCCCGCCGCGTCATTTCCTCGATCTCGACCGGCTGAGCACGGTCGAGCTGCGCCGCATCCTCGATCAAGCCGTGCGGTGGAAGCAGAGCGGCGACCGCTCCAAGCCGCTTGCCGACAAAATCCTGGCGATGGTGTTCGAGAAGCCGTCGACGCGCACGCGCCTCTCTTTCGAAGTCGCGATGAAGCAGCTTGGCGGCGATGTCGTTACCATGACGGCAGGCGACACGCAGCTCTCGCGCGGCGAGACCATCGCCGATACCGCGAAGGTTCTGTCACGCTATGTCGATGCGATCATGATCCGCACGACTTCCGCCGCGAAGCTCGAAGAGCTCGCGGCGAACGCGACCGTGCCGGTGATCAACGGCCTGACCGATGCGAGCCATCCCTGCCAGATCATGGCCGATGTGATGACGCTCGAAGAGCATAAAGGCCCGATCGCCGGCAAGATCGTCACCTGGAGCGGCGACGGTAACAATGTCGCCGTAAGCTGGATCCATGCCGCGGTGCGCTTCGATTTCGAGCTGCGCCTCGCCTGTCCGGACGGCAATCGCCCGCCGGCGCGGGTGCTCGCCTGGGCGCAGCGCGAGGGGGGCAAGGTATCCTGCGTCGCCGATCCACGCGAAGCGGCGGTCGGCGCCGATTGCATCGTCACCGACACCTGGGTGTCGATGAACACGGATTTGAAGCTGTTCCGGCCCGAAGCAATGGCGCCTTATCGCGTCGATGAGACGCTGATGGCGAGCGCCAAGCGCGATGCAATCTTTATGCACTGCCTGCCGGCGAAGCGTGGCGAGGAAGTTACCGCCGCCGTGATCGACGGGCCGCAATCGGTGGTCTGGGACGAAGCCGAGAATTGCATGCATGCGCAAAAGGCGATCCTCGCCTGGTGCCTCGCTTAAGCGATGCCCGGCATTCCGGACGATCTCGTTCAACCTTTCCAGATCGAGCCTTTTGCCCTACGCGGCCGCCTGGTGCGGCTGGGCCCGGCGATCGATTCGATCCTGACGCGGCACGCTTATCCGGCGCCGGTCGCGGCGATGCTCGGCGAGGCCATCACGCTGGCGGTCGCCCTCGCCGGCGCGCTCAAATATGAAGGCGTCTTCACGCTGCAAACCAAAGGCGACGGGCCGATCAGGATGATGGTCGCCGATGTGACGACGGCCGGCGCGATCCGCGGCTATGCGCAATTTGATGCTGCGCGGCTGGAAGCCGGCGCGCCCGCGACCGGCTCGGTGCCGCGGCTTTTGGGCGCCGGCTATCTCGCCCTCACCGTCGATCAGGGGGAACACACCGAGCGTTATCAGGGCATTGTCGAGCTGCAAGGCAGCACGCTGGCGGAATGCGTGCATCATTATTTCCGGCAGAGCGAGCAGGTCGAGGCGGCGCTCAAAGTCGCGGTCGCACAAGTGCCGGATGAGAGCGGCACGCCGCGCTGGCGCGCCGGCGCGCTGATGATCCAGCGTCTACCGCGCGAATTTTTCACGCTGGAGCGCGAGACCGAGGACGACGCCTGGCGCCGCGCCGCGATCTTCATGGGCTCTTCGACCTCGGCCGAGCTGATCGATCCGGCGCTCGCACCCGAGCAGCTGCTTTTCCGTCTCTTCCATGAAGACGGCGTGCGCGCCTATCCGCCGCATCTGCTGATGGCCAAATGCCGCTGCTCGCGCCACCGCGTCGAAACCGTGCTGCGTGCCCTCACCCCGGATGAAATCGCGGACATGAAGATCGATGACAAGATCACCGTGACGTGCGAATTCTGCAGCACGGTCTATGATTTCGACGAAGAAGCGCTCGGCACTCTGGTTTCAGGGTGATCCGTCAGCGTCGTTCGACGGTTTGGGATCATGCAACCGGATCGGTCCGAGCGTGTTCGGATAGCGGAGGCGCTTTGATGACCACTCGACGCCAGTTCATTTTGACCGGAGTTTGCCTCGGCTCGGGGCTGACCCTCCTTTCCTGCGCGCCGCCGCCCGAGGCGCCGTCCTTCCCGGATATCCGCTTCAGCGGCGAGCCACCCTTTATTCTGCAGGCATCGCACATCGAAATCCGCACGCTCTATCAGCCTGGCGATGCCGATAACGCTTTCCCGGTGTCGCCGCTGCGCGCGATTCAGAACTGGGCCCGCGACCGGTTGCGTGCCAGCGGCCAGGGCGGTCCGGCGCGCCTCACCATCGCCAACGCAATGGCAAGGATCACGAATCTGCCGGTCAAGGGCGGGATCAGCGGCACGTTCACCGATCAAGTGTCGCAGCAATACGACATCGCCGTCGATGCGGCGCTCGAGCTGCTCGACACCACCGGCGTCGCCGTGCGATCGGCGCGCGTCACGGTATCGCGCAGCGCGAGCGTGCTGCAAAGCGCGACGGCAAACGATCGCGCGCGCGTGCGCTATAACCTCGTGCGCGACATGATGGCGGATTTCGACAACCAGGCCCAAGCGCGAATCAGCAGCGGCTTCGGGCAATATCTCCTGCCCGGCTGAGCGCAGCATGCGCTCAGAGCGGCGTTTTCGTCTCGGTGTTCTTGCGGATGATTGCGACGATGATCAGCACGAAAGCGAGCAGGCGCAGCAGATATGTCCAGCCGACATCGAGATCGACGCCCTCGGTCGCGGAAACCACGATCACGTTGGCCGCGAGCAGCCAGAATGCGAAAGCGAACATCATGAAGAGCGGATCGCGCGTGCGCCGCCAGAATTTCAGAAAGAACAGGCCGAGCACGAGATAGCCCAGCATCAACGCACCGCCGATGAAATCGTAGATGTTCATCATTGCGCCCCTCAGTCGACTTCCCAGATGAAGGCGTAAAGCAGGATCGCCACGCCCGCCAAGGCCGTCAGCGCCCGGAACGGCCGCAAATCGACATTCGGCAGCAATACGATATCGGCGAAGAGAAGCAGGTTGTTGAGAGCAAAAGCGACGAAGGCAACCGCGCTCCACAACAGCAAGCGAGAACCGTTCTGGCGATAGCTGCGCAGCAGCAGAAACATCGCCGTCAGGCTTGTCAGCACGCAGAGGATATAGATGATCGGGCCCGCGAGATGCATGACGCCTCAATCCTTCTTGATTTTGAACGCATCGGCGAAGGTGCGAACGCTGCTGCTCGGCGCCGAGAGGATGGCCTCGGTCACCGCGACCGGCGAACCCGCGTAGGCTGCGGCGACCTCGTCGATGAGATGGTCGAAGCTCGGGCGTGATCGGCCAATATTGATACTGATCGTTGGCGTTCCGGCTTACGAGCCCCGCCTTTTGCAGCGTATCGAGAGCATCGCCAACGATCAGCATGCTCGCCCGCAAATCGCGCACCAGCTCATCCGCGGTCCATAAGCGCGCCCGCTGTCGGTGCAGCAGCAAGAGGAAGCTCGAGCTGCCAGATTGAGCGAACCGTGCCGCGCAGAAAACGATCAACACCCACCGGCAACATCACCGATCACCCGGTAACAACCACCACCCTGTTCGTCGCACGCACCCGTTTATGGCTCAGACGTTGGCGAGCGAATGCCCATCTAGATCGATGTGAGCCAGGAATTCGCGCCGCGTCGACGGATCGGTGCGGAATGCGCCGATCATGTGCGAAGTGATCATCGACACGCCGGGCTTGTGCACGCCGCGCGTCGTCATGCATTGATGTGCCGCCTCGATCACCACCGCGACGCCCTTGGGGCGCAGCACTTCGGACAGGGTGGTCGCGATCTGCGCCGTCATCTTCTCTTAAATCTGCAGGCGTTTTGCAAACACGTCGACGAGCCGCGCGAGCTTCGAGATGCCGACGACGCGCTTGTTCGGCAGATAGGCGATATGCGCGCGGCCGATGATCGGCGCGAGATGATGCTCGCAATGGCTTTCGAAACGAATATCCTTCAAGACGACCATCTCGTCATAGCCGTTGGTCTCTTCGAAGGTGCGCTGCAGCTGCTCGACTGGATCGATCTGGTAGCCGGTGAAATATTCCTCGAAGGCGCGCGTCACGCGCGACGGCGTGCCGCGCAATCCTTCGCGCGCCGGATCGTCGCCGGCCCAGCGCAGCAGCACGCGCACCGCCTCCTCCGCCTGCTCGCGCGTCGGCCGGCGAATGGCGGCAACATTCAAAGAAGCGCGTTTGCGCGAGGATCTCGCCGCCATGAACGGAACTCCTTATTGCTTAATTGAGCCGGCGCGGCTGATGCGGGCTATCGAGCGAAAACGCGGGAATCGCCACGGCGAAGCATTCGCCGCTCGGCAATTCCATCTCATAGGTCCCGACCATAATGCCCGACGGCGTCGCGAGCGGCGTGCCGCTGGTATATTCGAAGCTTTGCCCCGGACCCAAGACCGGCTGCTCGCCGACGACGCCCGCGCCGCGCACATCCTGGACGCGGCCCTGCGCATCGGTGATCCGCCAATGACGGCGACGCAGCTGCACCGTCTCGGCACCCCGATTCTCGATCCGCACGTGATAGGCCCAGACATAACGATTCTCGGCCGGGGAAGACTGGTCCTCGAGATAATACGGGTTGACCACGACTTGGATCGACCGGGTGACTTCGGAATACACGGCAGGCACTCCCCCCACTCCGCAGTCATTTTCGCCCGGAACGCCGTAAGGTCAAGCCGCGGAGAGCGGCGCATCAACGTGGCTGGGTGACGATGCCGACCGAGCGCTCTGCCGAAGCGACGGTGTTGTCGAGCAGCATGGTCACGGTCATGGGTCCGACGCCGCCGGGAACCGGCGTGATATAGGATGCCTTCTCACGCACGCCCGCGAAATCGACATCGCCGACGAGCTTGCCATCGGGTAGGCGGTTGATGCCGACATCGATGACGACGGCGCCGCTCCGCACCATCTGCGGCACGATCAACCTCGGATGCCCCGCCGCCACCACGAGGATGTCTGCAAGGATGGTGTATTGCGAGAGGCTCACGCGTCTTCGCGTGACAGATCGCGACGGTTGCCTCGCGCGCCATCAGCATCAGCGCCATCGGCTTGCCGACGACGTTGCTCGCGCCGACCACGGTGACGTTGCGGCCTTCGACCGGAATATTCTCGTACTCCAAGAGCTTCGAGACGCCATAAGGCGTGCAAGGCGGAAAGACGGTGTTGCCGATGACGAGGCCGCCGACGTTATAAAGATGGAAGCCGTCGACATCCTTATCGACCGAGATCGTCGTCAGCACATGTTGTACCGAAATCGTCGGCGGCAGCGGCAGTTGCACGAGGATGCCGTGGATCGCCGGATCGGCATTCAGCCGGCGAATGCAATCGAGCAGCTTCTCTTCCGCGACGTCGCTGTCGAAGCGGAAGACTTCGGAATGGATGCCGACCTCCGCGCTCGCCCGCACCTTATTCCGAACATAGACCTCGGAAGCGGCATTGGCGCCGACGAGGATCACGGCGAGGCCCGGCTTCGTCGCGCGCTGCGCGATGAGCGTCTCGACACGGCGACGAATGTCGCCGCGGATTTTGCGGGCGATCGCGACGCCATCGATGATTTTTGCGGTCATGCCGCGCTTATATCAAAAGGCGAGCGCCCGCGCGATTGGGACACGCGCGGCGCCGTGCCGCATCAAGCCTTGGCGCGTGGGCAATGTGGGCGCTCGGCGCTTCGGCCGGGAGGAGTGCGACGGGAACAAATCACGCCCGTCGCACGACCCGACTCAGGCGGCCGCGGCGTTGGCACGAAACGCCGGAGCAATGCCTGCAAGCCTGCACGTTCATCGAGGAAAACGCGCAGTATCAGATCGAGGCGGAAGTCCTCGGCGGCGCCAAGCCGTTCCCGAACGAGCTTTGGGAACAACTCATCGCTGAGCGGCGCGGCGGCCGCGTGGGCGGTGGCGGCACGATGCTGCTCTGGAACTACTGGGCGCAGATCGTCGAGGAAGAAGGCGTCCCGCTGCAAGCTGCGCTGGCGAAAGAAGGAAGCTGATAGCCAATCACATTCCGGGGCCGCTCTACTACGAGCAGCAGGGACAGAGCGGCATCCCGATGCTCTTCCTTCATTCGACGCCCGACGATCATCGTCTCTGGATGTTTCAACGCCTATTTCTCGGCCTGGTATCGCACCATCGCGGTCGATCTCGCCGGCTACGGCCGTTCGCCCGCGCCGCAATCGGGCGTGCGCATCGTCGATCAGGCCGATGCGTGCTGGGAAATTGTCAATCGGATCACCTCCGGCGGCATCATCATCCAGGGCAATTCGATGGGCAGCATGATCGCGCGCATCATGGTGGCGCAGCGGCCCAAGCGCACCTTGGCGCTGATCATCTCCGGCTGCGCCTATCAGCCGGAGCACAGCCAGATGAAGGAATGGGGCGAGCGCTTCCGCAACGAAGGCTGAAGCTGCGGCACGAGCAGATCCTCTATCACTTCACGCCGGCGCGGCGAAACGATCCGCTGATGCTGTGGTATGCCGATACGCTTTGCGCGCTCGACAATCTCGGCACGGTCGAGAGCATTGTCGCGATGAACGAAGCACTGCAGACGACACATCCCGCCGAATTCGGCGAAGGCATCGTCTCACCGGCGCTACTGATCAGCGGATCGGCGGACCGCAACCATCCGAACGCGCCCGAGCTCGCGCGGCGGATCAAAGGCTGCGAATATAAGGTCGTCGAAGGTGCCGGACATTCGTCCAATTTCGAAGCGCCTTGGGAATTCAACCGCTATTGCACCGACTTCCTCAAGACGCGCGGACTCTTTCCCGGCTGAGGCACGCCTTCGCCGGCTAACAGGGCCCTGATGCGGGCCCGTTTCTGCTCGGTCTAACCTACTGATCTTGAAGAGAATGGTGGAGCAGAGGGGGATCGAACCCCTGACCTCGACATTGCGAACGTCGCGCTCTCCCAACTGAGCTACTGCCCCGCCCGCCGAGTGGCGGATCATGTAAGGCGACTGCGGCACTGTCAAGACTGGGCGCGGGTTTAACCATCGGCGCGATTGCCGCAGCGGCGGTGCTTGCGCCGCGGTGGGCCAAAAGTTACGCTCGCGCGCGCTTCTTAAGGGGACCAAGAGCGGATGGGCGGATTTGTCGTGCCGGTGATCAGGGTGGTGATCGCCATCCTCGATATCTACTGGTGGCTGGTGATCATCCAGGCCGTCATCAGCTGGCTGATCGCGTTCAACATCATCAATACCTATAGCCGCCCGGTCGCGTTGGTGCTCGATTTCCTCTATCGCATCACCGAACCGGCGCTCCGCCCCATCCGCCGGTTCGTTCCGCCCCTCGGCGGCCTCGATATCTCGCCAGTGCTCCTGTTGCTCATCATCTGGCTGGTCGAGATGGAACTCGCGCATCTCGTCTTCTATCTCTACGCGGATTGAGCCCAAGGACACAATTCGCGGGCGATCCCGAAGTCCAGACGGAACGCATCGAATAAGAGAGCGGGACGTGCTCGACACCAGGTTGATCGACGGCAAAGCGCGGGCGGCAAAGCTGCGCACCAATGTCGCCGCACATGCCGCGGCATTGAAAGCGGAGCACGGCATCGTGCCGGGGCTCTCCACCGTGCTCGTCGGTGACGATCCCGCCAGCCAGATCTATGTCCGCAGCAAGGCCAAGGCGAGCATCGAGGCCGGCTTTGCAAGTTTCGAGGAGAAGCTGCCGGCGCAAAGCAGCGAAGCCGCGTTGCTCGCGCTGATCGAGCGGCTCAATCGCGACGACCGCGTCGACGGCATCCTGGTGCAATTGCCGCTGCCGCCGCAAATCGACCGGCAATGCGTGATCGACGCCATCGATCCGGCGAAGGACGTCGACGGCTTCCATGCGCAGAATGTCGGCGGGCTGTGGAGCGGCGGGCCGGCCTTGATTCCCTGCACCCCTTATGGGTGCCTCTTGCTGCTGCGCGATACGCTGCCAAAACTGAGCGGCGCCGAAGCGGTCGTCATCGGCCGCTCCAATCTCGTCGGCAAGCCGATGGCCGCACTGCTGCTGCGCGAGGACTGCACCGTGACGCTGGCGCATAGCAAAAGCCGTGGCCTGCCCGACATCGCGCGCCGCGCCGATATTCTTGTCGTCGCCGCCGGCCATGCCGAGCTGGTGCGCGGCGATTGGCTGAAGCCGGGTGCGGTGGTGATCGATGTCGGCATTAACCGGATCGATCTGGCCGACGGCAAGTCGCGCATCGTCGGCGATGTCGCCTTCGCCGAAGCGCAAGGCATCGCCGCGGCGATCACGCCCGTGCCGGGCGGCGTCGGCCCAATGACCATCGCCTGCCTGCTACGCAACGCGCTTCTCGCTGCTTGCCGCCGCCGTGGCCTGCCCGCGCCATCGATCGAATAAAGAATAACCGAAGGCTTCCTTTACGGCAGCGTCACCTCGACGACGCGGTTGCGCGGCTCGCGGAGCCCTTTCGCCGTCGGCACCGGCGGATTACGGAAGCCGTCCCACGTCTCATCGATAAGCTTCTGGTCGACGCCATCGGCGTGCAGCCGTGCGCGGACCGTGTCGGCGCGGTGATGCGAAAGCGCCATGTTGTATGGGTCCGTACCGGTGAGGTCGGCCTTGCCGACAAGGCGGATGCGGATATGCGGCTGTCCCTTCGCCGCCTGCGCGACCGTATCGACGACCTGGCGGCCTTCCGGAGTCAAAGTCGAGCGGTCGAATTCGAAATAGACATTGTATTGATGCGCACCCGGAGCAGCGATCGCTTTGCCGCTCAAGGCCTGCTCCAGCGCCGTGATGGTGGCGATGAAATCCTTATGGCACTGGCCATCGAATTCCCTGGCCCAGTCATCCTCGGTCCGCTCGAGCCAGCAATCGTAAGCGACCTGAGCACGAGCGGCGAGGCCGGGGAAGCGATCGCGGCCGCCATTGTCGAGGGCGTTCACGAGGCGAAGGCGCGCCTGCGCCATCTGCGTGCGGAAGTGATAAGGCTGCTCCAACGGAATCGCCCAGTTCGCATTGTCTTCCGGCGGCACCAACGCGCCGCGCTCGGCGGCGATGCCTTTGCGTGCGAAGTAATCGACATCGGCGTAATCGCCGGGATAGGAGCTTCCGCGATGAGAAAGATATTCGGCGAGGCCGGCATAATCATGCGCGGTCTCTTGAATGAAATTGCCGCCGGCCGGGGGCGCCGCGGCAGCGACCCGCGAATGGTTGATCGGCTCGGTCGTGAAGTTGCCGTGCATCGGAGGGGCGTAGCTCCAATCGGAGCAGCCGGCGAGCAGGAAGCCTCCGGAAATAACAGCCAGCGCCGACAAGAAAGTGCGATGACGATTCATCGAAATGTCCCGGGGGCGTTTTCGCTTATTTCATGCCCCTCGATTGCAATAAGGGAACCGCAACGAAGAGAAGCCTCTCCGCCTGCGGCGGAGAGGCCCCCTCTCAGATCACGAGCGATGATCAGGAATTAACGTTCCCAGACCGGACGGCCGAGGTCGACAGCCGACGGCGAGGTCGCCGCGCCGGCAACCGCGCCAGCACCCGCACCGATCGCCGCGCCGGCGAGCGGATTGCCAACCATCGCGCCGATCACAGCGCCGCTCGCCGCGCCGATACCGGCGCCCGACAGGCCGCGATCACCAACGGTTTCGCCGCAACCCGCGAGAGCAATGGCAGCAACAAAGAGGACAGGAATCCCAAAGCGCGTGTTCATCGTAATCATCCTTCCGTGCTGAGCCCACATGGGCGATGGCGGAAAGGATGGTCAGGGATTGTGGCTGGAAAACGGCATAGGCGGGGTATTTTACCCTCGCTTTCAGGGCGGAATCGACGCTGTCTATGAGGGTTTCTGCGCTTTTTTCCCGAGTCGCAGCCGCAATGCGTGCAGCTTGATGAAGCCTTCGGCATCGCGCTGGTCGTAGACCTGATCGGCCTCGAAGGTAACATGCGCGAGGCTGTAGAGCGATTTCGGCGATTTGCGTCCGACGACGCGCGCCTGTCCCTTGTAGAGCTTCAAGCGTACCGTGCCGTCGACATTCTCCTGGCTCTTGTCGATCAGCGCCTGGAGCATGAGCCGCTCGGGCGCGAACCAGAAGCCGTTATAGATGAGCTCGGCATAGCGCGGCATGATCTCGTCCTTGAGATGCGCGGCGCCGCGATCGAGCGTGACGCTCTCGATGCCGCGGTGCGCCGCTTGCAGGATCGTGCCGCCCGGCGTTTCGTACACGCCGCGCGATTTCATGCCGACGAAGCGGTTCTCGACGAGATCGAGTCTGCCGATGCCGTGCTTGCCACCGAGCTCGTTGAGTTTTGTCAGCACCCCGGCCGGCGACAGCTTCACGCCATCGACCGCGACCGGGTCGCCGTGGCTGAATTCGATCTCGACATATTGCGGCTCGCTCGGTGCCTGTTCGGGTGCGACGGTGCGGCTGTAAACATATTCCTCTGGCTCATTCCACGGATCCTCGAGGACTTTGCCCTCGGCCGAGATATGCAGCAGGTTGGCGTCGGTCGAGAACGGCGCGTCGCCGCGCTTGTCCTTGGCGATCGGGATCTGATGCTTCTCGGCATATTCGATGAGCTTGGTGCGCGACCCCAAATCCCATTCGCGCCACGGCGCGATCACCGTGATGTCGGGCTTCAGCGCATAATAGCCGAGCTCGAAGCGCACCTGGTCGTTGCCCTTGCCGGTCGCGCCATGCGCCACGGCGTCGGCGCCGACTTTTCCCGCGATCTCGATCTGGCGCTTGGCGATCAGCGGCCGCGCGATCGAGGTGCCGAGGAGATATTGTCCCTCATAGAGCGCGTTGGCGCGAAACATCGGGAACACGAAATCGCGCACGAATTCCTCGCGCAGATCGTCGATGAAGATCTCCTTCACGCCCATCTGCTCGGCTTTCTTGCGTGCCGGCTCGAGCTCTTCGCCCTGGCCGATATCGGCGGTGAAGGTCACCACCTCGCAGCCGTAAGTCTCCTGCAGCCAGCGCAGGATGACCGAGGTGTCGAGCCCGCCCGAATAGGCGAGCACAACTTTCTTCACGTTCTTCTTCATCACTGATCCTATTCCGCAGCGCGGTTCTTCGCTGCCTCAGCGGCGAAATGCGTGTCGATGGTCGTCTTGGTAGCGGCGCGATTTTGCGTGCTGAACTCTTCGCGATTGGCGCGCATCCATTCCATCAATTCGTTGCGCGATTGATTGGCGCCGTTGAAGCGCGGCAACACATAGCGCGCGAAGAGCTCATAGGAGCGCTTGGTCGCTTCCCAATCCGCCCAATCATGCGCCAGCATCAAGATGCCGCCGAAGCCGCCGGTCTTGTCCCAGAATTTCTCCAGCACCGCGATCGCGTCATCGGGCGTGCCGATCGCGCCGCGGCCATCGGCGATGATGCTCTCGAGGCTGCCGAGGCCGATCGCCTGGCCGCCCAGCGGGCTGATCGCGTAGGCATAGTTCTGCCATTTGTCGAAGCCCCAGCGCACATTCTCCATCGCCTTCTCGCGCGTCTCGGCGATATGGAATGGCGCCATCAGCCGCCAATTACGGCGCTCGACCGTTTGTCCGCTCCGCGCCGCCGTCTCGGCGGCGATCTTCCAATTCAGATCGAGCGCGTCGTAACCCATGCCGTTCGAGACCGCGACGCTGAGCATGCCGAGGCCGAAGCGGCCGGCGACCTTGCCGCCATTCGGCGTGATCGCGCTGGCGATGGCGAGCTGCGGCCGCGGCTGCGTATAGGGCCGGAGCTGCAACCGCGCCTCTTTCATCGTGTACCAGTCGCTGCTCTTGGTGACGGTCTCGCCCGCCATCAGCCGCGTGATGATCTCGAGCGATTCCTCCATCCGCGCGCGCTGCGTGTCCGGATCGATGCCGAGGATCATCGCATCCGAGGTCAGCAGCCCTGGCCCGACGCCGAACATGGCGCGGCCGCGTGTCTGATGGTCGAGCTGCACCATGCGGTCGGCGAGGATGAAGGGATGGTGATAGGGCAGCGAGAGCACGCCGGTGCCAAGCATGATGCGCTTGGTCCGCGCCGCCGCCATGGCGATGAAGAGGTCGGGCGCGCCGTAGAGCTCGAAGCCGCCGGAATGATGCTCGCCGATCCAGGCCTCGGCGAAACCGAGCTTCTCGAGATACTCGATCAGCTCGAAATCGCGCTCCATACAGAGCGTCGGATCTTCGTCGGCCGGGTGAAAGGGCGGCAGGAAAATGCCGGCCCGCAAATTCCGGGATGGGTTCATAAATCGCCTCGGCGCGGTGATTTTTCTGGACTCGGCCTCGCCGCCCGCGATCATAAAGGAAGCGCGCGCCAGCACAACATCGGGAAACATTTGAGGTGGCGGCCGCGGCACTTTGACAGGAGTTCGGATCGGATATGGCGTTGATGCTGTGCGATGTGCGGATTGCCGGATACCGCTCGCTACGGTCGATCCATTTTCCGGTCGGGCGGCTCAGCGTTTTCGTCGGCGCCAACGGGGTCGGCAAGACCAGCCTCTACCGCGCCCTCGAACTCCTCCAGGCCTCTGCCGCGGGAACGCTCGCCCATGCGCTGGCCGCCGAGGGCGGCATGGAGTTCGGCGCTTTGGGCCGGCGAGCGGCGGCGGCACGAGCCGGCGCGAATCATCCTTCGCGGCGGCTTCGCGCTCTCCCCGATCGGCGACAATGATTATTCCTATGAAGTCGCCGCCGGTGTCGTGCCGTCCCGGGAACTCGACGACGGTTCGCGCCTGCCGATCGCAGCCGCCGCCTTCGCGCTCGAGCCGCAGATCAAAGAAGAGACTCTTATTCACCATCACCGCGGCCGCGCGCATAAGCTGCTGGAGCGGCGCGGGCCATCGGCGATGGCGCGCGATGCCGGCGGCGAGCGCTCGGCGGTCGGGACCGAATTGCTCGCTTCCGAAACCGCGCTCGGCGCGATCAGCGACGGCGCGCGCTATCCCGATATCGCCGGACTGCGCAGCACGATGCTCGATTGGCGCTTCTATCACGATCTGCGCACCGATCGCGCCGCACCCTTGCGGCAGCCTTGTCTCGCGGTGACCAGCCCGACGCTTTCGTCCGATGGCGATAATCTGGCTGCCGTCTTCGCGACCTTGACCCATATCCGCGAGGATACGGTCGATCTCGATCAGACCATCGAGGACGCCTTTCCCGGCGCGAATTTGGTGGTACCGCCACCAGGCCGCTTCGCCGGCTTCGGCATGCGTTTTCCCGATCAGCCCAAGCGCATATTCGAAGCCGCGGAATTATCCGACGGCACGTTGCGTTATCTCGGCCTCGCCGGTGCGCTCCTCGCCTATCGCCTGCCGGCTTTCATCGCCCTCAACGAGCCCGAGGCAAGCCTTCATCACGATCTGCTCGAGCCGCTGGCGCGGTTCATCGTTCGCGCGTCCGAGCGCACGCAGATTTGGCTCGTCACCCATTCCGAACGATTGGCGGCCGCCATCGCGAGCAACGGCGCGGTCGAGCCGCTCACCGTCATCAAGCGCAGCGGCGCGACCTGGATCGACGGGTTGAATTTCGCCGGCGACTTCGCCAAGGAGGATGACGCATGACCACCGTGACGCTTTATCACAATCCGCGCTGCCGCACCTCGCGCACGGCGCTCGAGATGCTGCGCAAGCGGGGCATCGAGCCGAAGATCATCGAATATCTGAAGACACCGCCGACCGCACCCGAGATCAAACGCATCTTGCAAATGCTCGATATCCCGGCGCGCGAACTGTTGCGCGTGAAAGAGGCGCAGGCCGTCGGCCTGGCCAAGGACATGAGCGACGAGCAGATCATCGCCGGCCTGGCGAAGCATCCGATCGCGATCGAGCGGCCGATCGCGATCAGCGGCAAGCGCGCCGCGCTGGGCCGCCCCGCGGAAAAGGTGCTGACGGTGTTGTGAGCGCGGTCGATTGACGCGGATCAACACGCGGGCGTTAACCTTAACTGATTGATTTCTAAAGTTTTATTTGACTTGGTTACGAATTTCTTGATACTGCCAACCCGTCGCACGGGCGCGACAAAGAACGCTCGGCATGGAGGCAAAGCCCGAACCGGGAGAGTTAATGTGACTGGTTCGGCGCTCAAGATTCTTCACGTTTTCGACCATTCGCCGCCGCGGATGAGCGGCTATTCGATGCGCAGCCTCGCCCTCTTGGAGGCGCAGCATCGGCTGGGCTGGCAAACGGTTCATCTCACCACGCCCAAGCACACCATGCCGGGCCCGACCTATGAAGAGGTCGACGGTTTCGCCTTCCACCGCACGGCGCCCGTCGCGGCTTCGCTGGCGCGCTGGCCGGGGCTGAACGAGCTCGCTCTGATGCGCGCCACGGCGCGCCGCATCCGCCACATCGCTTCCTACGAGAAGCCCGACATCATCCACGCGCATTCGCCCGCGCTCAACGCGATCGCCGCCGTCTGGGCCGGTAAGAAACTCGGCATTCCCACCGTCTACGAGATCCGTGTCTTCTCTGAAGATGCCGCGGTCGGCGATGGGTTCAATAGCAAAGGCTCGCTACGCTGTCGCGCAACGCGTTTGCTCGACGAGCACGCTTTCCGCAAGGCCGATGCCATCGTCACCATCTGCGCGGGTCTGCGCGCCGATATCGCTGCACGCGGCATCGCGGCCGAGAAGATCTCGGTCGTGCCGAACGGCATCGGTCTCTTCTTCGCCGCCGATGATGCGAAAGCACCGGCTCGCAGCTTCGACGCCGCGACCACGCGCCACGCGCAATGGCCGCCGCTCCACCGTGCCGGGCGCGATTTCGTCGAGCGCGAGCGGAGCTGGGATTGTTCGGTCGAGGGTTATCTCGCCGCTTACAGCCGCGCGCTCGGCCATCCGATCGTCGCATCGCCGCCGATCACGATCCGCCGCGGCAAAGTCGCCTGAAGATCCTCTCATCGTTGGGCATGTCGCGACCTCAAGGTCGCCCCACGAACGAACGATCGCCAACGGCGAGGAAGTATCGCTTCTTTTCCCTGGCAATCCCGCGCGGGCTTGCTCATCCTGCGCCGGTCGACCAAGCCTGGGGAGGTAGCGTGAAGGCGTTTCGGATTGTGG
Organism: uncultured Alphaproteobacteria bacterium; assembly: GCA_963731145.1. Taxonomy (GTDB): domain Bacteria; phylum Pseudomonadota; class Alphaproteobacteria; order ATCC43930; family CGMCC-115725; genus CAIKMD01. The sequence goes on from CAVSUX010000005.1 coordinate 455,561, forward strand.
CAGCCGCAGCCGTGCTTTTCGCTGCATGCCCGCTCTGGGCTGGCCGGCAGGCGAGCGCCGCCGATCTGCCGACCATCCGCCTGGGCTGGGTCGTCGCGCCTGGATCGACCGCCGCCCTCTTTATGATGAAGCCCGATGCCTCCGTGCATCGCGATGTCACCTATAAATTCGAGCCGATGCATTTCACCTCGACCGCGGTCGAGCTGGCGCCGTTCGCCAGCGACCAGGTCGACATCATCGACATGTCCTATTCGGCGATCGGTGCGGCGATCGAGAACGCGCATCTGACCGATCTCCGCATCATCGCCGACGAGATTCAGGACGGCGTCGACGGCCATGAGAATGGCAGCGGCTTCCTCGTGCTGAAGAACGGTCCGATCAAGGATTTCCCCGATCTCAAAGGGAAAGTCGTCGCGGTGCTGACCATCGGTAGCGCCACCGACATGCAGGCGCGCGTCATGCTGCGCCGCCACGGGCTCGAGGATAAGCGCGACTACAATATCATCGAGGCGCAATTCGCGAACATGAAAGCGCTGCTCACCGCGGGCAAAGCGACGATGGTGGCGATCGCCCCGCCCTTCGCCTTCGATCCCGAGCTGCAATCGGTCAGCCGCATGTTCTTCACCGAGACCGATGCGATGGGTCCGACGCAACTCCTGGCTCTCGCGGCACGCAAATCCTATATCGACAAGAACCGCGCCGTGCTGGTCGATTTCCTCGAAGATGTGATCCGCACCGTGCGCTGGTTCATCGATCCGCCGAATCACGATGCGGCGATCCAGCTTGCCTCGGCGCTGACCAAGCAGCCGCCGGCGCAGCTCCAGCGGCTCTTCACCAAACAGGATAATTATCGCAGCCCCAATGCCGAGCCTAATCTCGACGCGCTGCAGCACAGCCTCGATCTGCAGCACGAGATGGGCATGCAGAAAACCAAGATCGACATCAAAAAATACGCCGATGTGAGCCTCATTCACGAGGCGGCAGCGCGAATCAAATAAAGCGCGAGGGGGAAATGCGCGTGATCAAAATCCTGGCGGCAGCGGCCGCGCTTTTCGTCGGCGCCCACGCAGCGCAAAGCGCCGAGCCGGTGAAAATCCATATGGGTTGGGTGGTCGCGCCGGGCTCGGTCGCGACCTTGCTGACGATGAAGCCCGACCTCTCGATCCATCGCGACAAGACCTACAGTTTCGAGGCGATCCATTTCGTCTCGACCGCGGTGGAGCTGGTGCCGCTCGCCAGCGGCCAACTCGATATCGTCGATATCTCTTATTCGGCGATCGGCGCCGCGATCGAGAACGCGCATTTGACCGATCTGCGGATCTTCGCCGACGAGATCCAGAACGGCGTCGACGGGCATGAGAACGGCAGCGGCTTCCTTGTCCTGAAAGACGGGCCGATCAAGGATTTCGCCGATTTGAAAGGCAAGGTCGTCGCCGTGCTGACCATCGGCAGCGCTACCGACATGCAGGCGCGCATCATGCTGCGCCGCCACGGTCTCGAGGATAAGCGCGATTACAGCATCATCGAGGCGCAGTTCCCGAACATGAAGGCGCTGCTCACCCAGGGCAAAGCCGCGACGGTGGCGATCGCGCCGCCCTTTGCCTTCGATCCGGAGCTGCAATCGGTCAGCCGCATGTTCTTCACCGAGACCGATGCGATGGGGCCGACGCAGCTCATTTCGCTCGCCGCGCGCAAGCCTTTCCTCGATCAGAACCACGCCGTCATGGTCGATTTCATGGAGGACGAGATCCGCACCGTGCGCTGGTTCACCGACCCGAAGAACCACAACGCGGCCGTCGCGCTGGTCGGCGAATTCAACAAGCAGCCGCCGGCGCAACTCGGCCGGCTCTTCACCAAGGAAGACAATTTCCGCGATCCTAATGCCGAGCCCAATCTAACAGCGCTGCAGCACAGCCTCGACCTGCAACAGGAGATGGGCATCCAAAAGGGCAAGATCGACGTCGAACGCTATTCGGACGTCAGCATCGTCCACGAAGCGGCGGCGCGGCTTAAATAAGGGGATAAAGCGTCGCGCCTGCCGGCCGCGCGTTCAGCGGCGCAGGAGTAGCGCGACCGCGCCGCGGGCCTGGCGCATCGCGCCGGCAAAGCGTTTCTTGGCCGAAGGCTGCCGTGGCAGAAGCGCGATCAACCGGCCGGCTGCGTCGCGTGTCTCGGCGTCGGAGCACGACCGGCCAGGCAAAGCCGCAAGCATCGATGTCAGGGTCTCGAGCGCCGTATCGCGCGGCAATCGCGCGAGCCATGCGGCCTCGTTCCAGGGATCGAGCCCGGCGCGCGTCAACGCGGACAGCACGCTCAGCGTGCGATGATCCTCATCATTGCCGACCGGCGCGAACAGGAAATCGTTGAACTCGGATCGCAACAAGCAAAACGCCGTGGGCAGGGCAGCGTTCTGCCGGTCCATGGCGTTTCGCCGGAGGGGAAAACTCACGAAGCCCCGACCGGCGCGCCGAGGCGCTGGTGCAGCGCATCGCCGTCCAGGAAAAGCGCCCCGGAGGGCTCGCGGATTTCATAGACAACGAAGCCCATTCGCAATATGTGCCGTGCGCGATCGAGCGCACCGCTCTGAAGCTTCTCGCGCGCGATGCTGCGGCCTTCGCCGCCGGGACGCCGCTGCGTATCCCAGACGATCGTCCAGCGCTCGCCGTTATCGGCCTCGGTGACCGACAAGCGATGCCAACTCGAGCCATAAGACTTGCGCGGCCATTGCTTTGTCTTGGTTGTTGTCATAGCCATGATATGGCGATTACTCGCCCCAAAGTCAAATAAAACGGGAATTGTCTTAATAAAACAGCGCCGTCGATGATTTCGAACGACTTGAATTTCTTCGTATTTCGCAAATAGAATCGGATCGGTTCAAATATCTGACGCTATTTTCTCGTAAAATAAGCCTATCACGCCTACATTAAGAAAGTAGGCTGCCTGAATTTCCGCCGCTCGAGCGCATCGGACGTCAGCCCCCGCCATCACATGACCGCATTGGAGAAGCCATGGCTAAATTACTCACGGGCCAGGAACACCATCTCGCGGCGGCCAACCATCATGAATCAGCGGCGCGGCATCACCGCAATGCTTCCAAGCACTATCAAGAAGGCGACCACGCGCACGCTGCGCATCAGGCGCTCATTGCGCACGGCCACGCACAGCTCGCAGCCCGGCATGCGAATGACGCCACCAAATACCATGTCGAGCACCATAGCGACAGCGGCGTGGGCTGACAGCGTTGCTTTAACGACCACTACAACCGCGCTCCCGAAGCGCAACACCATCAGGGAGGAACCGATGACATTGTCCACACCGAGCTTGGCGCAACGTTTCGAAACCTATCGGCCGTCGAAAGCGGCGCTTGGCTGGTGCTGTGTCCTTTCGGTCATAGCCACCATGATCGTCGGCTTTATGTGGGGCGGCTGGACGACCTCCGGCACCGCGAGCGCGATGGCCGACAAAGCTGCCGAAGGCGCACGCGCCACCCTTGCCGCGGAGATTTGCACTGCGCAATTCAATCGCAATCCCGACGCTGCCACACAACTCACCGCGCTGAACAAGCTGGATAGCTGGGACCGCAGCGATTTCATCCGCAAAGGCGGCTGGGCCAATTTGCCGGGGCTCAAGGATCCAGTCTCCGGCTCGGCCGATCTTTGCGCGCAGCAGCTTGTCGCGAAGCTTTAGCCGCGCGGCCTGACCGCGATGGCGATGAATGAAAAGAGTTTCGACGCGGCATTCTTAGCGCGGCTCGCGCAGACCATGGGCGCCATCGCGCAGGAAGCCGTCGAGGCCACCGACCCGGCGCCGCTGCAAGCCGAGGACTACGACGCGATCTATGCCGCTTATGAGGACAGCGGGGGCGATTCTGCCGTCGCAAAACAGCGGCTCGGCTGCGCGCGCGAACAGTGCGATCAGGCGCTCAGCCGGATTCTTCAGTACATCGCGGACGAGTACCGCATGGGTCCGGTTGAGGGCCTCGACAGACGCATGCTGACGGATATCGCGCGCGATGCTTTCGATGCGACCGAGTATTGGCTGGACGAGGTCGAGATGCGCGCCTGTCGGGTGAAGCTGCACAGCCCCCTGCAAATACTCCTCGAAGCGCATTGCCGGCTGAATAATGCGCTCCTCGCGCTGCACGACGAGATTCTGTGGCCGATCGCCAGACGGATATCCCGCCACGATTGAAGCGGCTGGCGCCTTCCGGGCGCAGCGCCACCCCGCGCACCGGCGATGGACCGGCCGCCGCCGCAGGCGTAGGCTTGCCTATCAGCATCGCCAAAGGGAGGGCATCATCATGGCCGAAGGCTTCTTCTCCAATCCGGGCGAACTCGCCTCGCGCTTCGTCAATCTCGAATCGGTGCCATGGGTCGACAGCGGTCCGGGCAACAAGATGAAGGTGATCTATTACGACAAGACCACCGAGATGCTGACGCTGCTCACAAAGCTCGATCCCGGCGCCGGTATTCCGGCGCATATGCATGAGGATCTCGAGCAGACCTTCGTCCTCGAAGGCTCCCTGCTCGATCACGAAGGCGAATGCACCGCCGGCAATTTCGTCATCCGCGCCAAGGGCAGCCGCCATGCGCCGACCGCGCCCAATGGCTGCACCATGCTGGTCTTCTTCATGAAGCCGACGGCGCATCTGAAGAAACAGTTGAAATTGGTTTGAATTAAGCACCCTCACCCTCCCAGCCCCGGCGGCCGGGCCTCTCTCCCGCTATGCGGGCGAGGGGCGTTACGGCCCCTCTCCCATGAGAAATGGGAGAGGAAGGGACCCGCCGCATCGCGGCGCGAGGGTGAGGGCTTATTCCTTGAACTTCTCTTTCAACTCCGGCTCGAATTCGCCGTCGATCAGCACGAAGGCGATCGTGCAAGGTGCGTTCGAGCGGTTGCTCCAGGCATGGGCCGTGCCGCATTGCACGACGACATCGCCCGCTTTCAGCACCACATCCTCCTCATCGAGCACCATGGTGATCTCGCCTTCGAGGATGATCGCGTAATCGATCGTCTCGGTGCGATGCATCAGCGGATGCCGTCCGCCACTACCCCAGAGCGCCGCCGGCGCGTTGCCGAGCGCGGTGAAGGCACGGCGCGAATCCTCGGGCGTCATGGCACGGGTGTGCTCGTTCTCGGGCGGTACCTGATTGATGCGCACGACGGTGCCGCGCTTTTGCGGCATTTGCCGGCGCGGACCGAGCGTCGGCTCGGCCGGATGCGAGGCGATCGGCACCGGCATTTCGCCGGTGCGCCAGATATCGGTCGAGACGTTGCCGGCATCGCGCGGATTGATATGGATGAAAGGCGACGGCCCGTCCGAGATCACCACCGCCTTGCCGCGCGCATCATGGCCGGTAACGACCCGGCGAATCGTTCTGGGCATTGTTCTCTCCCCTCGTTCGGCGCGGGGACAATAGCCTAAAACGCTACGCCGGCGCCTTCGCGCGCGCGCTCTTTTTCAGCCGGATGCTGTCGGATTTGAGCTGGCCGCAGGCCGCGAGGATGTCGCGGCCGCGCGGCGTCCGGACCGGCGAGGCATAGCCCGCCGCATTGACGATATCGCCGAAGGCTTCGATCGCTTCATCGCTCGAGCATTCGAAAGGCGCACCGGGCCAGGCGTTGAACGGGATGAGATTGACCTTCGCGGGAATGCCTTCCAGCAGCTTCACCAGGGCGCGTGCTTCGGCGGGCAAGTCGTTCACGCCCTTTAGCGTCACGTACTCGAAAGTAATGCGCCGCGCATTGCTCAAGCCCGGATAGGCACGGCACGCAGCCATCAACTCCGCGATCGGATATTTCTTGTTGAGCGGCACCAGCACGTCGCGCAGCTCGTCGGTCACGGCATGGAGCGAGATCGCGAGATTGACGCCGAGCTCGGCGCCGCAGCGCTCGATCACCGGCACGACGCCGGCGGTCGAGAGCGTGATCTTGCGCTTCGAGACCGACAGACCTTCGCCATCCATGATGATCTTCACGGCTTTGGCGACATTGTCGTAATTGTAGAGCGGCTCGCCCATGCCCATGAGCACGACATTCGTGATTTGGCGATCGTCCGGCGGCGACGGCCATTCGCCGAGCGCATCGCGCGCCAGCATCACCTGGCCGACGATTTCCGCGCTTTCGAGATTGCGCACCAGCCGCTGCGTCCCGGTGTGACAGAATTTGCAGGTCAGCGTGCAGCCGACCTGGGACGAGACGCAGAGCGTGCCGCGATCCTCTTCCGGAATATGCACGCATTCGGCTTCCTGGCCATCGGCGAATTTCAGCAGCCATTTGCGCGTGCCGTCATTCGAGAGCTGCGCGCGCGATTCGAGCGGCCGCGCGATCACGTAATGCGCGGCGAGCTGGGCGCGGAAATCCTTTGCCAGCGTCGTCATCAGCGCGAAATCGGAAACGCCGCGGTGATAGATCCAATGCCAGAGCTGGCGCGCGCGGAACGGCGCGGCGCCGAGCGTCGCCAATTCAGCGGCAAGCTCGTCGCGCGACAGACCGATGAGATTCTTCTTCGGAGACACGCTCATTCAGCGCTTAACGTTGCACGCCTTGTCGATCAACGCCAGCGCCGGCTCGAAGCCTTCGAGCGAGTAAGTGTCGGTCGAGGTGTTGTTGTGGTCTGAAACGGCCTTGATCACCGCCTGTTTGCCCTTGGACAGCGCAATGGCGATCGTCTTGTCGGTCGCGGCATCGGCGGCCCAGGCGCCTTGCTTGGCGGTGAAGAGATCGTATTTCTTGCCGTCGATCGTCAGCTCCGCGCTCGAACCGGGCTTCGTATCATAGCCGAGCTGGAAATTCACGGTGTAGAGCGCGTGCTCGCCCGGGCGATGCGTGACATTCGCCGAGATCCGGCCGCGCGCCACATGCTCGGGCAGCGTCTTCGCCGGTTTGCCGACGAGATAGCAGACCTGGCTTTTGCCGCTGCCGGCGCTGAAGGCGCTCCAATTCTTCGACGTGCCAAGCGACTTGGGCGCGGCTGCATCGGCCTGGGCCGGCTTCTGTTGAGCTACGACAGCGGTAACGGTGAGCGGCGCGACCGCCATGAGCGGCGCAGCCAAGAGAAACAGGAATCGCATATCGCACCATAACCAAACCGGACGCGCTCTGCCAAGCTTCAGCGTATCCGCGCGTAACGCGCTCAAAAATGGAGCGGTGCCACCGCGCACGCGAAATTTTGCCACAGAGAAGACAAAAAATCCTCGCAAGCGGACGCGTCCGGTCTATGATGTTTTGGTTAATGCGGGAGGCCCCGGATATGGACGCGGTGCGGCCGGCACGGCTGGAGGATGCACGGGCGATCGCTCGGATCGAGGTCGAAACTTGGCGCTCGACCTATGCGGGCATGCTGCCTGATCGCGTGCTCCTCAATATGTCAGAGCGCCGCCAGACCGGCTCTTGGGCCAGCTTCCTGCGCCACCGCCCGGAAGACGTCGTGGTCGCGCAAAGCGACGGCAATATCGTCGGCTTCGGTAATTGCGGCACGCAACGCGACAACACCATCCGCTTCGCCGGCGAGGTTTATACCCTCTACGTCGCGCCGGATCGCCAAGGCACAGGTTTCGGCCGGCAATTGCTGCTGGCGCTGTTCCAGCGGCTGGTGAATACCGGTCACGCGACGGCGCTGGTCTGGGTGGTACGCGCCAATCCCGGCCGCTTCTTCTATGAGCGGCTCAGCGGCCAGATGGTCATGCATCGCAAGATCCCGGTCGGCGGCCAGCCCGTCGAAGCAGTGGCCTATGGCTGGCGCGATCTCGGCGAAGTGCTGTCGCGCACGGCAAAAAGCGGCGACGGCCTGACCGGCAACTCGCCGCTGCACTAACATTCCTGGAGCGAAGATCGATCTATTCCGCCGCGAGTCGCGGGACGGAGCGTCTATGCATCCGCGTTGCGATGCGCCGGATCAAGCCCTGTGGCGGAGTAAGAGCGCCGGGGTCTCGCCTTCGTCGAAGAGCTCGGCGAGCTTGTCGAGCATCGCGCCGCCGAGTTGCTCGGCATCGACGATAGTGACGGCGCGGCGATAGTAGCGCGTGACGTCGTGACCGATGCCGATCGCGACCAGCTTCACGGGCGAGTTGCGCTCGATCTCGGCGATCACCTCGCGCAGATGGCGCTCGAGGTAATTGCCGGGATTGACCGAGAGCGTCGAATCATCGACCGGCGCGCCGTCGGAGATCACCATCAGGATGCGGCGCTGCTCGCTGCGCGCGAGCAGGCGGCTATGCGCCCAGATCAGCGCTTCGCCGTCGATATTCTCCTTGAGGATACCTTCGCGCAGCATCAGGCCGAGGCTCTTGCGCGCGCGCCGCCACGGCGCATCGGCGGGCTTGTAGATGATGTGTCTGAGATCGTTGAGCCGGCCGGGATTGGCGGGCTTGCCGGCGGCGATCCAGCGCTCGCGCGCCTGGCCGCCTTTCCAGGCGCGGGTGGTGAAGCCAAGAATTTCGACCTTGACGCCGCAACGCTCCAGCGTGCGCGCGAGGATGTCGGCGCTCATCGCCGCGACGGTGATCGGCCGGCCGCGCATCGAGCCCGAATTGTCGATCAGCAGCGTCACCACCGTGTCGCGGAATTCGGTTTCCTTCTCGCGCTTGTACGAGAGCGGATAGGTCGGGTTGGTGACGACACGCGTGAGCCGCGCCGTATCGAGCATGCCTTCGTCGAGATCGAATTCCCAGGCGCGCGCCTGTTTCGCGAGCAAGCGCCGCTGCAGGCGATTGGCAAGACGGCTGATAACGCTTTGCAGATGCGCGAGCTGCTGATCGAGCAGACTCCGCAGCCGCGTCAACTCGTCAGCGTCGCAAAGCACGTCGGCTTCAACGACCTCGTCGAATTCGGCAGTAAAAGCGCGATAGACCGCGGGATCGTCGTTAAGGCCCTGGCGCCGCGGCAGAATACCGGGTCGGCCCGGCCGGCCGGGATCTTCATCGCCCGTGCCAGGCATCATCTCGCCGGCGACTTCCTCGGCGCCGCCTTCGTCGTCGCCGTCCTTGTCCTGTTCCGGCACGCCGCCTTCGAGCGAGCCTTCCGAGCCCGCGGCCTTGCCCTCGCCGCCCTCGCTCTGGCCCTCATTCTCTTCGGCGTCTTCGCTCTCGCCTTCGGAATTCTCGGATTGCTCGCCCTCTTCGGACTCGCCGAGATCCATATCGAGATCGGTCAGCAACTGCCGCGCCGCCGACGCGTAGGCGTCCTGGTTCTCGACCAGCTTGCCGAGTTCCATGAGATCGCGCGCGATGCGGCTCTCGATCACCGGACGCCACAGATCGACGACCTTCTTCGCCGCGCGCGGCGGCGGCATCTGCGACAGTGCCTCGCGCGCGAGCAGACGGATTGCCTCGACCAGCGTCGTGTCGTTGCGCTCGGTCATATGCTCGTAGCCCTGGCGGCGATACCGCTCTTCGAGCATCGCCCCGAGATTGGCGGCAACGCCGGCCATGCGCCGCGTGCCCAACGCTTCGACCCGTGCCTGCTCGACGCCTTCGAAGATCGCGCGCGCGGTCTCGCCCATCGGCGCGCGACGCGCATGCACGGCGGCGTCGTGATAGCGCAGCTTCAGCGCCATCGCATCGGCGGCGCCGCGCACCGGCCCGGCTTCGGCATCGGAGAGATCGCGTGCCGGCAGCGGCAGACGCAGTCGCGTGCCCGCGGCGCCCGCAGGCTCGGCGCCATAGCTGACCGTGACGTCGTCGCGCTCGGCGATGGCGCGAACGGTCGCGGCGGTAGCGCGCTTAAAGGCTTCGACGGGGGATTCGGCGTCGGCCATCGATCACGCCTTATGCCGAAGCCGTGCGCACTCCGGTTTCCTTCAACTCGGTGCCGAGGCAGCGCTGGTAATATTCGGCCACCGTCGCGCGCTCGACCTCATCGCATTTGTTGAGAAAGGTCACGCGGAAGCCAAAAGCCAAATCGTTGAAGATGCGCGCATTCTCGGCCCAGGTGATCACCGTGCGCGGCGACATGACGGTCGAGATATCGCCGTTCATGAAGCCCGAGCGCGTCAGATCGGCGAGCGCGACCATGGCGCTGATCGTCTTGCGGCCTTCCTCATTGTCGAAGGTCGGCGATTTCGCGAGCACGATCTCGACCTCGGCATCGTGCGGCAGGTAATTCAGCGTCGCGACGATGTTCCAGCGGTCCATCTGGCCCTGGTTGATCTGCTGCGTGCCGTGATAGAGGCCGGTGGTATCGCCGAGGCCGACGGTGTTGGTGGTTGAGAACAGACGGAAGGCCGGATGCGGGCGGATGACGCGGTTCTGGTCGAGCAGGGTCAACTTGCCCTCGACTTCGAGCACGCGCTGGATCACGAACATCACGTCCGGACGACCGGCATCGTATTCGTCGAACACCAGCGCGGTCGGATGCTGCAGCGCCCAGGGCAGCAATCCCTCGCGGAACTCCGTCACCTGCATGCCGTCGCGCAGCACGATCGCATCCTTGCCGATGAGATCGATGCGGCTGATATGGCTGTCGAGATTGACGCGGATGCAGGGCCAGTTGAGGCGCGCGGCCACTTGCTCGATATGCGTCGATTTGCCGGTGCCGTGATAGCCCTGGATCATGACGCGGCGGTTATGCGAGAAGCCGGCGAGGATCGCGAGCGTCGTGTCGCGGTCGAAGCGATACGCATCGTCGATATCCGGCACATGGTCATTGGTTTTCGAGAAAGCCGGCACCTGGAGATCGCTGTCGATGCCGAAAGTCTGCCGCACCGACACGGTGATGTCGGGCATCGTGATCGGCATATCGTTCTGGTACTTGTCAGTCGCAGTCGCGGTTTCGGGCATAATCTTTATCGTCTTCTTTCGGGCTTCGGGCTTTGGAGAAAAGGTCAGGTCGGGAAGTAGCTGGCCTTGAGGGTCGAATAGGCGAGGTTGATCTCTTTGAGCTTTTCCTCGGCCTCTTTATCGCCGCCATGCACGTCGGGGTGATGGCGCTTCACCAACTCTTTATAGCGCATTTTGAGCCCTGCGAGAGTGAGGGGCGGCACCAAATCGAACAGGGCCAGCGCCTTTTCCTGGATCGAGCGCGGCTGCTTGGGCTTCTGCTTCGCCGGCGCCTCCTCGTCGAGATCGAAGAGGCCGAAACCGCGCCATTTCGCGCCGCGCAAAGTGCCAATTCGCGCGCCGAGCGGCCAGGTCGGGCGCTGCCAGACCGTATCGTAGCGGATATGCGCCTCGACCTCAGCGGTGCTCATCCCGGCGTAGTAGTTCCAGGAGGCGTTATATTCGCGGACGTGATTGAGGCAGAACCAATAGAAATTATCGAGCGTCGCCCGCGAGCGCGGGGCGCGGAACTCGCCCGAGCCGGCGCAACCCGGATGGTCGCAAGGCCGCAGGGCCGGCGCCGGATCGTCGCTATAAGAGAAGCGCGGACGGGGCATGATCTGAGTATGGGGGCTGGGCGGAACGGTGACAAGCCGCGCCGATGGCCGCTAAGAGCGCTTGACAGCGAGACTTTTTGGCGCGAGACGCCGCCCAATCTTGATCGGATCGAGCATGAGCACCGCGGAGCGAATTCGGCAAAAACTGGAGGCCGCGCTGCAGCCGGCGCGGCTGGAAATCCACGATGATTCCCACCTCCATGCTGGGCATCACGATGGCGCCCATGCCGGCGAGGAGACGCATTTCCGGGTGGTGATCGTCGCCGCCGGTTTCAGCGGCGAGAACCGCGTCGTCCGGCAACGCCGCGTCTACGCCATCCTGGCCGAGGAGCTCGCCGGCGGCGTCCATGCCCTGCAACTGAGCGCCCTCACCCCCGAGGAAGATCAGCGAACACCCTAAGATAGGGAACGTCGCCACGCCGCGCGCCTTGGCTCTGCGCGCGGTGCTCAGATAGCGGAAGAATTAACGAGAGCGGTGCCTTAAGCGACCGGACGGGCCTCGACCGGCGCGGCATTGCTGCCGAGCAGGCGATCGAAATACTCGATCGTCTTCTTGAGACCGGTCTCGAGCGGCACCTTCGGCTCCCAGCCGAGCAGGCTCTTCGCGCGGCTGATATCGGGGCAACGCTGCGTCGGATCGTCGACGGGCAGCGGGCGGTGCTCGATCTTCGAGCGCGAACCGGTCAGATCGATGATCTTATGCGCAAGCTCGGCGACGGTGGTCTCGACCGGATTGCCGATGTTGATCGGACCGGTGACATCATCGGGCGCGGCCATCAAACGAACCCAGCCTTCGATCAGATCGTCGACATAGCAGAAGGCGCGCGTCTGGCTGCCGTCGCCGTAAAGGGTGATGGGATCGCCACGCAGCGCCTGGACGATGAAGTTGGACACGACGCGCCCGTCATTCGGATGCATGCGCGGGCCGTAGGTGTTGAAGATGCGTGCGACGCGGATGCGCAGCTTGTGCTGGCGGTGATAGTCGAAGAACAAGGTTTCGGCGCAGCGCTTGCCTTCGTCGTAGCAGGCGCGCGGGCCGATCGGATTGACGTTGCCGCGATAATCCTCGGTCTGCGGATGAACCGTCGGATCGCCGTAGACCTCGGAGGTCGAGGCCTGGAAGATCTTGGCGCGCAGCCGCTTGGCGAGGCCCAGCATGTTGATCGCGCCGGAGACGCTGGTCTTGGTCGTCTGCACCGGATCGTGCTGGTAGTGGATCGGCGATGCCGGGCAGGCGAGATTGTAGATCTCGTCGACCTCGACATAGAGCGGGAAGCACACATCGTGGCGCATCGCCTCGAAATTGGGCTTGCCCAGAAGCGAGGCGACGTTGTCCTTGCGGCCGGTGAAGTAATTGTCGACGCAAAGCACGTCGTTGCCTTCGGCGACCAGGCGCTCGCAGAGATGCGAGCCGAGGAAGCCGGCACCGCCGGTCACGAGAATGCGTTTGCGTGTTGAGCTCATCGTGTGGTTCCCATCGCTTGCCGCCGCTCGCGCGTGGCTGAAGGCTCGACCGGCGCACGGCCGATGCTGACGTAGTAGAAGCCCGCCGCCGACATGTCTTCGGGCTTGTAGATGTTGCGCAGATCGATAACGGTTGGGGTGCGCAATAATTTCATTACCCGCGACAAATCGAGCGCGCGGAATTCATTCCATTCGGTGACGATGACGACAGCGTCGGCGCCTTCCATCGCCTCGTAGGCATTGGCGCAGAAATCGACCTTGTCCATCATCTTCGCCGCTTCTTTCATCCCTTCGGGATCGAAAGCGTGGATTTTGGCGCCGGCCTTTTGCAGCGCCGGAATGATGTCGAGCGCCGGGCTGTCGCGCATATCGTCGGTGTTCGGCTTGAAGGTGACGCCGAGAATCGCCAGCGTCTTGCCCGCGACATTGCCGCCGCAAGCATGGATCACGCGCTCCGCCATCGCTTCCTTGCGGGCATCGTTCACGCCGATCACCGCCTCGACGATGCTGATCGGCGCGCCGGCATCACGCGCGGTCTTCACCAGCGCGAGGCAATCCTTCGGGAAGCACGAGCCGCCATAGCCGGGGCCGGCATGGAGGAATTTGCGGCCGATGCGGCCGTCGAGGCCGATGCCCTTGGCGACGTCTTGCACATCGGCGCCGACCTTCTCGCAGAGATCGGCGATCTCGTTGATGAAGGATATCTTGGTCGGCGAGAAAGGAATTCGCCGCATATTTCGTAAGCTCGGCGGTCTCAATCGTCGGTGAAGAGGATCGGCGTTTCGTTGAGGAAGAGCGGACGGTAGAGCTTCTCATCGCGGCTTGCGCGTGTTCGGTCTCGGCGCCGATGACGACGCGATCGGGACGCATGAAGTCGCCGATCGCCGAACCTTCGCGCAGGAATTCGGGGTTCGACACGACATCGAAATTCGCATCGGGCCGGGTCTTGCGGATGATCTCCGCGACCTGGCGGCCGGTGCCGACCGGCACGGTCGATTTGGTGACGACGACGGTATAGCCGTCGAGCGCACGTGCGATCTCCTCGGCCGCGCCAAAGACATAAGAGAGATCGGCATGGCCGTCGCCGCGGCGCGAGGGCGTGCCGACGGCGATGAACACCGCGTCGGCGGCTTTGACGGCGCCGGCAAGATCGGTGGTGAAGGAGAGGCGCTTGGCGGCAACGTTGCTGGCGACGAGCTGGTCGAGGCCGGGCTCATAGATCGGCATTTCGCCCTTTTTCAGGCAGGCGATCTTACCCTCGTCCAAATCGACGCAGATCACTTCGACGCCGAATTCCGAGAAGCAGGCGCCGGAGACAAGTCCGACATAGCCTGAGCCGATTACCGCAATACGCATGGATGCTCCGTTCCGATCTCGCCAAGAACGCTGCCGCGATCGAAAAAATTCCGCGCCGTAACGTGGCTTGGTTCAATAAGGGTTATAAGGGCAAAAGTGTTTCCGGCGATAGAAAAATCCGTTGACTATTCAAAAGGTTAAGATCACTTCCAGGGCTTGGCCCTAGCCGGCGCGGCAGCAGCGTGGTCACCTTCCGCGGCGAAATCGCGCATGGCGCCCCACCGCCCAGTACCGCGGCGCCGGCACAGCCCCGCATAGTGAACGAGCCGCGGCACGGTTTCGAGCATCGTGTTTTTATGTTGCGGATAGAAGAGCGGCACCGATCTTTCGTGGCCAGGCATTGACGGTTAGTGGGCTGGTTGGGAGCGACGACCGCCTCGTTTGCGGCCTATCGTCGAAAAGCTTACGCGGCGAGGCATAAGCCACCGCTTTCGGCTGGTGCGAGGGGAAGCGCCGAGACGCTCATGATGCGGTCGCGAGAAGCTCCGGTTGCGGTTCGGCAAACAGGTCGTCGAGCACGCGAAGCGAGGCGCCCCAGCCGTAATCGGCGACGATGCGCTGGCGAGCGCCGGTGCCGAGCGCGGCCATCTCGCCGTTGAAGAGCTTGGCGACCGCATTGGCGAATTGCTGCGCGTTGCTCGCGGCCAGCACCTCAGCGCCAATTTTAAGGTCGAGGCCTTCAAGTGCAGCGGGTGTCGCCACCATTGGCTTACCCATCGCCATCGCCTCGAGCACCTTGTTCTGGATGCCGCGCGCGATCTGCAGCGGCGCGACAACCGCGTCGGCATGCGCGATATAGGGACGGATATCGGGAACGCGGCCGGTGACGTGGATGTCGCCGCGCACAAGACGGCGCAGGCTGGCGGCCGGACGCGCGCCAACGATCCAGAAATCGAAAGCCGGAAAGCGATGGCGCAGCGCGGTCATCACCTCGGTGGCGAACCATTGCGCCGCTTCAACATTCGGCTTGTAGTCCATCGCTCCGGTGAAGACGATTGATTTGCGTCCCTTGCGATAAGGATTGTCGCCGGCATGCGCGGGATCGAAGAAATCGTAATCGACGCCGTTGCGCATCGCGAGGACGCGCGAGGCCGAGCGGCCGGTGCGCTTCAGGAAGAGCGACGCCTCGGGCGCCGAAGCAAAGAGCATGTAATCGAAGCTGCGTGCCGCGGCGATCTCGACCTGGCGCAGCTTCCGCGCTTCGCGGCGATAGATCGCCTTCATCGGCCAGGGGCGCTTATCGGCATATTGATGCCACTTCTCGGAATCGACATCGACCATATCGACAACGCGCGTCTCGAAACGGTAGCCGTCGAGGTAGGGCGCCATCGACAAGCCCGAAACGAAGGCCGCGCTTGGCCGCCGGCGTGCAAATGTCTCGGCGATCCAGCGCATCAGCCGTTCGTCGCGGGAATAGGCGACGCTCATCGCCTCGCCGCTGCGTAACGCACCGAGAACTCTTGAAACGCCGCAGCAGCGGATGGATCGGCAGACACTTCACGCTGGCGCAAATCTTCTCCAGCTCCCCGATGTGCCGCCTGCCGGCGGAATCATCGTAGAAGCAGCCGAGATGCACGCGATGCCGCTCGGCCAGGTGGCGCAGGATGTGCCACGACCGGATCTTGTCGCCCTTATCGGGCGGGTACGGCATGCGATGCGCTAAGAAGAGAAGATCGGCCATCGCGGAAAAATGCTCAAAGGAACACGTTGCCGCGCGCGCCACGCCCGGCACGAAATTATCGCCGGGAGTGTCTAAACACTTTGCTAAGGATTCCGGCGATTAAGGATTTGTGGTCACCGGAGGCTGGACCGGAGCCTCGCCCAGAAAGAGCTGGGGCGGTCCCGAAGGACCGCCCCGCGGTACAAGAACGTGCTCCCGCTGTCAGAAAGCGAGAATGGCGTCGACCGAGAGCAGGAACTGATCGTCCTTCGTGCCCACCGTGCCGGCCGCAACCGAAGCCTTGGTGATGCCAAAGGGATGGACGCCGGGGTTGAGACCCCAAGCATGATCCCAACGGAGCTTCAGGCCGGAGCGTGAGGCCAAGGGTCGAGGGCAGCTGACTCGGGAAAGCGATCGCCGGCGACCAATTCGCACCGACGGTCAATTCGGTATAGGTCGCTTTGCCTGCGTTGTAGCCCGTGTTGTAGATGTTGGCCGGGCCGACCGTGTTGCCCATGCCGATGCCGCGCTGGGCATTCATGAAGGCCTGGCTCTCTTGGAACGAGGTAACGAAGAAGCCCTGATCGTCGCGGAAGACTTCGCCGCGGGCGCCGAAGCTAAACTGATCGTTCATCTTGTAGATGCCGTAGAAAGCCGTGCCTTCGCCGGTGGCGTGGAAGAGATCGTCACGGATGTAGTTGGTCTCGTTGACCACCGTGATCTGATCGGTGGCCTTCCAGGTTGTCACGACGTCGTAGATCTGGCGCGCGGTGCTATTCGGATCATGCGCGTAGCACGCTGTCGCGCCGGTGAAGCAAGACGCACCGGAGACATAGCCGTTCTCGGGACCGATATGGGCGAGACCGAGGATAGTCAGGTTCGGGATCGGATTGTTGATCCCAATGCCCGCGAGGATCGAGGCGGAATGGTTGTTGTCGGTGCTGCGGAAGAATGGCATACCGGCGTTCACGCCGGTATCGACGCCGGCCCAAACATCGATCATGTCGGTGATATGGCCGGTCGCGTAGGTGCCTGTGTGCTTCAGCGGAATGCCGTAATTGAAGATGTAAGAGTGGGTGTAGAAGAAGTTGCCGTTGGCATCGATCACTTCATAGCCGATCGGCGTCGGATAGATGCCGGCCTTTACGTCGATGCCGCCCGAGAAGATCACCGGGAAATGGCCCGAGACGCTGCCCTCAACCAGATCCCACTGATACGGACTGTTGGTCGCGCGGTCGAAAAGGCCAAAGGTGTGCGTAAAGCGTGCATCGGTGCCGTACATGCCCTCGACACGCCAGCCCCAATTGAAGGTCGAGGCCGACGAGTCGATGTCCTGCTCGGCCGCCAGATTCGCCTGATTCATACGGAAGCTATTCGCCCGGTCGGTGAAGAGCTGACCGAAATTGATATTGTTGTCCGGGCTATCCGGGTTGATGTTCGTGCCCGCATCGATGTGGCCCGAAAACGTAACGCCGTTCCATACGAAATGTGTGGGTGCGGCCGGCTCGGGTGCGGGTGCCGGCGCAGCTTGCTGGGCGCTCGCCGGCGAGAGAGGTGCCAAAGCCCCGATCAACGCGACCGCAGCAGCACCGGTGAGAAAGCGTAGACTCATATTTTTGTCCCCTCGTTGAGAATTTTACGGACCCGTTTCAGTGACGACCCGCCCTCAGCGCCTTTTTTCTGTGCAGATTGCCTAGTAATTCGACACCGCGGACAGAAAATCGGGCTGACGCGACCCCTCCGTCCCCAAAAGTGCAAATCCCTTGCCAGAAATTCTGGCACCCACGATCTCGGGTTGCGGATGAACACTTCGTCTCTGCATTTTCGTTGCTTGTAACTTTTATGACTGGCATCCGGACAAATCAATTAATGCCCTAAGGAGCACGTCGAATTCCGCGTAGTGGTGCGGAAAAGCCACAGATTACTTGCCGGAACCAAACAATCGGGCACACGCTATCGGCAAAGCGCAAAGCGTGATTAAAATGAAGGCGCGCGGCGGGCGTAGCGGCAGTTCAGCTACGGCTCGCGGCAGAAATCGGGAGGCGTGCTGTGGTCAAAAAGCTACTCATCGGCTTGGCGGTGGTGATCGTGCTCATCATCGCTGCAGCGATAGCGGTCCCGTTTTTCATTCCGCTCGATACCTATAAGGGGAAGATCATCGCGCTGGTGAAGACCGAGACCGGGCGCGACCTCAAAATCGACGGACCAGTCCATTTCTCGCTCTTGCCGAGTGTCGCGCTCGAGGCGAATGACGTGTCGCTCTCGAACCCACCAGGCGCCGCGACGCCCAATATGGTTCAACTCAAAACCCTCGCCGTCGAGTTGAAGCTTTTTCCGCTGTTGCATGGCGGTCTTGAAATTTCCCAATTCAAGCTGGTGCAGCCGGCGATCGCGCTCGAAATCGACAAGCAGGGCAAGCCGAGTTGGGCGTTCAGCACGCCGGCCCCAACCGGCGCCGCGCCGCAAGCCGCACCACCGGCAAATTCGGCGCCGGCTGCGGGCAGCAGCAGCGGCCCCGACTTCTCCGCGATCAGCCTCGGCGATGTCAGCATCGTCGACGGTCAGGCGAGCTATCTCGATCAGCGCACGGGTGAGAAGAAACAGCTCACCGGCATCAACATGACGCTGTCGCTGCCCAGCCTCGATCAGGCTTTTGCCGCCAAAGGCTCGGCAGTGTGGAATGGCGAGAAGGCGACGCTGACGATTCAGATCGACAAGCCCGGCACGCTGCAACGCGGCGGCGCGAGCCCGGTCGCGATCACCTTCGCCGCGACGCCGATCAATTTCGCTTTCAAAGGCGACGCCACGGGCGCGACTCTGTCGAAGCTGGCCGGCGGGATCGACCTCTCGATTCCCTCGGTGCGCGGTCTCGCGAAATGGGCCGGTATAGCATTCGACGCGCCGGGTACGGGCTTCGGCCGGATGACGCTTTCCGGCAAGATCAACAAGGACGCCTCGAAGATCGCTTTCACCAACGCGGTTATCGCACTCGATGCGATCAAGGCGACTGGTGCGCTGACCGTCGACACCGGTGGCGCAAAGCCCGTTCTCTCCGGCCGGCTGGATGTCGATAAGCTCGACGTCAATCCTTATCTGCCGCCCGTGACGAAGAGCGCGAGCAGCAGCGGTGGCGCGAGCGGCAGCGCACCGAGCGGCGTTGCACCGGCGACGCCGTCGAGCGCGAAATCCGCGGGCTGGAGCGATGCGCCTATCGATCTGTCGCCGCTGAAGCTGGCGAACGCCGATTTCGAGCTGAGCGCCAATTCGATCCTCTATCGCAAGATCCAGATTGGCCGCAGCGCGCTGGCCCTGCATTTGAAGGACGGCCGCTTCGAGGCCGATCTTAGCCAGATGGCGCTTTATCAAGGCAAGGGGCAGGGCAAGCTCGCCGCCGACGGCAGCGGCGCCACGCCGGCAATCGCGATGAATTTCGATCTGTCGAGCGTCGCCATCCAGCCATTGGCGAAAGACGTTGCCGATTTCGATCGCTTGAGCGGCACCGGCAGCGTCGTCATCGATGTGAGCGGACGGGGCAAGAGTCAGCGCGAGATCGTCGGCTCGCTCGGCGGCAAAGGCAGCCTCAATCTCGCGAACGGCAACATTGAGGGCGTCAACCTCGTCGCTTTCGTGAAGAACACCGCTTCGGCGCTGACAAGCGCCGTCGGCGGCAATAACAAGACCGATTTCGGCGCGCTCACCGGCACCTACACGATCACCAACGGCATCCTCAAGAACAACGACCTGAAGCTGACCTCGCCCGAGGTACCGATGACCGGCGCCGGCACGGTCGATCTGCCGCAGCGCCAGGTCAATTACCGCGTGACGCCGAACGTCGCCGGTGTCCTCACCGTGCCGGTCGATATCACCGGCCCGTGGGACAATTTGAGCTATCGCCCCGATCTTGCCGGCATCGCCAAGGGGCTGGCACAAGATCCAGGGAAAGCGCTCGATGCGCTGAAAAATGGCGGCTCGGGCACCGGATCGGCCGCGGGCGGATTGCTGAAAGGCTTGCTCGGCAAGTAGCGCATCGCGCGGCCGGTCGCGTCCTCGGCTCCGCCATGAGCGCGAGCGCATCACCCAGCGACGATATTGCCGCTGAAGCGCGTGCGCAGCGCGATGCCGGAAACTGGCCGGCGGCGATCGCGCAATATCACCGCGCGATCGAGCGCCAGCCGCAAAGCGCGGTGCTGTTCTGCGAACTCGGCGGGTGCTGCCGCCAGAGCGGCGACATGGGACGCGCGATCCAGGCCTTCGAGCGCGCCATCACGCTCGATCCCGACTGCATCGATGCCTATCGCGGCGCTGCCGATGCGGCACTGGCACAGGCGCGCAAACCGGGCCTGCCGAGCAAGGCCGTCGCCGATCTCAAGAAATTCGCCGCGATGTATCTGATCGCGCTAGCGCGGCGCCAGAGCCGTCACGGCGTCCCCGGCAATCCGGAAGCGAGCCTCCACGAAGCCATCGTGCTCGATCCAAAGGGCGCGACGGCCTATGCGGCGCTCGGCGAATTCCTGGAAGCGCGCGGCCGTTACAGCGAGGCGGAAAAACCGCTGCGTCGTGCCATCGCCCTCGATACGAAGCAGGCTTCGGCCCATGTCACACTCGGCAACGCGCTGCAATCGCTCGGCCGCTACGAGGAAATGGAAGCCGCCTATCGCCGCGCGCTCGATATCGATCCGAGCCAACGCGCGGTGCGCGAGAGCATGCTGTCGCGGCCGCTGATCAATATGCTTTACGACAGCGCGTCCACGCCGGCGGAGATTTTCGCGAAGCATCGCGAATGGGGCAACGAGCTGATCAGCGAGGCGGGCAAGAGCAATCCCACGGCAGCACCTTTCCCCAATGCGCGCGAGCCAGAGCGGCGCTTGCGCGTCGCCTATCTCTCGCCCGATTTCCGCTATCACGCGGTGAGCTTCTTTTTTGAGCCGCTGCTCGCGCATCACGATACGAACGCGATCGAAGCCTATTGCTATGCCGAGATCGAGAATCCCGATTTCGTCACCGCTGCGCTGCAACAGCGCGGCGGTGTCTGGCGCAAAACATATGGCCTCGACGACATGGCGCTTCGCGCGCAGATGCGTGCCGACAAAATCGATATCGCGATCGACCTCGCCGGCCATACCGGCAATAGCCGGCTCAGCGCTTTCGCGATCAAGCCGGCGGCGGTCACCGCGACCTGGCTCGGCTACGCGGCGACGACAGGCCTTGCGACGATTGATTGGCGTATCACCGATGCGCGCGTCGACCCGCCGGGGCAGGAGGCATTCCACAGCGAGAGGCTCTTGCGGCTGCCGGACTGCTTCCTTTGCTATCACTTCTACGGCAATGTCATGCCGGTGGTAGCGCCACTCCCGGCGGCTACGCGCGGCACGATCACGTTCGGCTCTTTCAATAATCCGCTGAAGCTTTCCTCGTCGGCGATCGCCGCCTGGGCACGGATTCTAGCGGCGGTTCCGCACTCGCGGCTGATACTGAAATCGCTGCTCTTCGCCGAACCTTCGCGCCGGCACTATTTCCGCGAGCGTTTCGCGGCGCATGGCACCGCCCCCGAGCGCTTGGAGCTGCGCGAGCTACAGACCGACATCATGGATCACCTCAATTCCTATGCCGAGATCGACATCGCGCTCGATCCGTTCCCCTATAACGGCACGACGACAACCTGCGAAGCGCTGTGGATGGGCGTGCCGATGATCAGCCTCGTCGGCGATCATCATGCCGCCCGTGTCGGGTTCGATCTGCTGAGCCAGGTCGGGCTGGCCGACTTCGCGGCGGCAGATATCGAGAGCTACATCGCCAAGGCCGTCGCTTCGGCATCCGACCTGCCGCTTCTCGCGCGGCTGCGGCAAGAACTCCGCGAGCGCATGCGAAAATTCTCCCCTCTGCGATGCGCCGCGTTTTGCCCGCGCTTTCGAGGCCGGATTGCGCCACATGTGGCAGGAATGGTGCAGCGGGATCCTATGACGATCGCGCGAGATCGCGGCTTGCGCGCAGCAAGCACGCGGCAATCTGCCTTGGGGCTATTATCCCGGCTACGGCTGCGGCCCGGTTCCGCCCGCTCAGACCAAATTCTCCTGACGCGCCGCGCCCTGCGTTCCCTTGCTGTCGCGGGCGTGCAATAGTGGCGCATGAGACGCGGTTTCTCTGAAACACCGCACCGGAGCGGCGATAAATCCTCGTGTGACGGGCCGAGCTACTGGCGCACATCCGCGCGGCCAGGACCGCACATGTTGAGCGCATGAGCGAGACGTCGCAGCGGATCGATGCCCTCATGGCCGAGGGTGTACGCCATCAGCAGGCCGAGAATTTCGACGCCGCTGCACGCGTCTATCGCGCCGTGCTGCAGCTCGATCCGACGCATCCTCAGGCCTTGGTGCTGCTCGGCATGATCGCCGGCATGTTCGGCGATTTCCATGTCGCGATCGACTATTTCCTCCGGGCGCTGCAGCGCGATCCGAACAACGCCGACATCTACCACAACCTCGGCGAGACCTATCGCCATCTCGAGGATCCGGGCAAGGCTCTGCCTTGTTTCGAGAGAGCCGTGCAATTGCGGCCCGAACTTTTCATGGCGTATCGCAGTGCCGCCGACACGGCGCTGGCGGCGTGCAAGAACGCTCAAAAGCCCGAGCATGAGAAGGAGCTGAAGCGGATCGCAGCACAATATCTGCGAGAAGCTCGGCAAGCGGCTGCAGAAAGCGAAGAATCCGCAAGCAGTACCGGTTTATCGCGAAGCCGTGGAACTCGGTCCGTCCGATATCGACGCGTTACTTGGTTTCGGCTCATGCCTTGCGGCGCACGGCTTGCCGAGCGAAGCGGTCGAAATCTTCCAGCGCACGATTGTCATCGATCCGCACAACGCGGATGCGTTTTGCGAACTCGGGACCTCGCTTTATTCGCTGCGCCGCTGGGCCGCGGCGAGCGAGGCGTTTCGGAACGCGTTGCTCCGCAATCCCGATCACAAAATCGCACGCAGCAATCTCGTCACCTGCGATCTGATGCACGACCTCTACGAGGACGGGCGGACGCCGGACGAGATCTTCGCTCGGCACCGCCGCTGGGGAGATGAGATCACCGCCGAGCTCGCCGCGATAGCGGCTGCCGAGACCAGGCCGCTTGCCAACACGCGCGATCCGGAACGGCGCTTGCGCGTCGGCTTCGTCTCTGCCGATTTCAAGGACCACCCGGTCGCACGATTCTTTCGGCCGCTGCTCGCGCATTACGATCGCGCGGCGCTCGATATCTATTGTTATGCCGAGCGCGAGCGCATCGACGCCTATACCGACGTGCTGCAAAAAGCCGGCGGCACCTGGCGAATCATGAGCGGCAGCGAGCCCGACGCGGCTTTGCGCGAGCAGTTGCGGCGCGATGCCATCGACATCGCGATCGATCTATCCGGCCAGACAGGCGGCACGCGGCTGAGCGCGCTCGCCGTGCGGTCGACGCCGTTGGCGGCCAGTTGGCTCGGTTATCCGGCGACGACCGGCCTGCCCGCGATCGATTGGCGCATCACGGACGCGATCGCCGATCCACCCGGTTACGAACGCTATCACGTCGAGAAGTTGCTGCGCCTGCCCGACGGCTTCCTTTGCTATGAGCCGCGCGACGATGCGCCTGCTGTCGCGCCTTTGCCGGCCTCGACGCGCGGCACGATCACCTTCGGCTCGTTCAACAACATCCTTAAAGTGACGCCGGCGACAATGCGTTGCTGGGCGGCGATTCTCGTTGCGGTGCCCGGCTCGCGCCTGGTTCTCAAAGCCGGCACTTTCGCCGACCCGCCGCTGCGCGCCTCATACCTGCAGCAATTCATGGCCGCGGGCATCGAGGAACATCGGCTCGATTTGCGCTCGCATGTCCTCGAGGCCGGCGAGCACCTCGGCGCCTACAACGAGATCGATATCGGTCTCGACCCGCTGGTCTATAACGGCACCACAACGACCTGCGAGGCCTTCTGGATGGGCGTGCCGGTGATCAGCATGATCGGCGACCGCCACGCCTCGCGCGTCGGTTATGATCTGTTGAGCCGGATTGGCCTGAACGAACTCGCCGCAAGCGACGCGGAGTCGTATATTGCGACGGCAGCGGGGCTTGCCGCGGATCTACCGCGGCTGGCGCAGATCAGGCGTGAGCTGCGCGGGCGCATGCAACGCTCGACGCTCTGCGATGCGCCGCATTTTGCCCGGCAATTCGAAACCGGCTTGCGCAGCATCTGGCGTCAATGGTGCGCGCAGCCCGCAAGCTGAGGCTGGGCCCTCAAGTCTCGCCCCACATCCGCAGCAGATTGTGATAGACGTTCAGCATCTGCGTGACGGCCGGGTTGCCCGGCAGCGCGCGATTTAACTCGCTGCGGGCGCGATCGAGCTCGATGAGCAGTGCCCGTTTGGCGTCGTCGCGCACCATGCTCTGAATCCAAAAGAAAGAGGAGACGCGCGCGCCGCGCGTCACGGGCATCACGCGATGAAGGCTCGATGCCGGATAAAGAATCATATCGCCCGCCGGCAGCTTCACGCGCCGCGTGCCATAAGTGTCTTCGACAATGAGCTCACCGCCGTCATACGCATCCGGCGCGGTGAGGAACAGCGTTGCGGCCAGATCGCCGCGCACGGGTACCGGCGCGCCGGGCACGGTGATGAGCGCGCTGTCGTTATGCGTGCCATAGGTCTCGCCGCCCTGATAGCGATTGAAGAAAGGCGGCGTGACACGCAGTGGCAGAGCCAGCGCAATGACCAACGGGTTTGCCGCCAGCGCGTTGAGGATCAGATCGCCAACCTGACGTGACGCCGGATGTGTGAGCGAGACTTCCTGGTTGTTCTTGACCCGCTCGGCCATGAAGCCCGCGCTGACGCGACCATCGACCCATTCGGCGCGATCGAGCAGCTTTCGGCATTCGGCGACTTGTTCGGGCGTGAGAACCGCCGGGATGTGGTTGAGCATCAGGATACTCCGACAACAACGATGACGAGAGTCGCGAGGCGCACGGCTAGTTGATTTGGTCTTACGCCATATGCGACTAGAATAAGGGAAAAGCGGAGTACGCGACCATGATGTGTCGACTCTTTTTACTGGGACTCACTTGCTGCACGTTGTTGGGCTGCCAAGGCTTCGGGCAAGGCCCGCAGATCAATAGCGGCAGCTACGATTGGACCGATCAGGTGCGCGATGCGCGCGGCTTCCCGCTGCCCGGCTGGGGCGACGTTATCCAAGGTGGCGGCGGCACGTCCGGATCTATGCAGTAGCGCCTCCTCGATTTCTCGAGCGAGATTAAGGTCCGAAACACGCTGTGTTTCGGACCTTTTTCATTATCCAAATATAACGAATTTAGATTGCTGCAATCAACTAATATAATAGCAAATGCACTAATTGTTGTTATTGTATAATGATTATTATGCGACAATATATATTTGCGATCAACTTAATAATACTGTTGCAGGACAGACACAGGGCGCACGTAATTAATCATCGGTTATAGATAATACTTGCCCTCCCTGCAGTGATCGGGCGACGCTCGGATTCGCGAAAAGCGGCTCTTTTTCACGTCTCTTCGCGTCCGCGGACATAGCACTGGGGGTCTAAATCAATGAACACACGAAGCTTAAAGGGAGCGGTAGCGCTAGGAAGCCTGACAGCGGCTGTCGCACTACTCGCCGGATTGGGCACGGCGCAAGCCCAAATGGGTACGGGTCAGGCGGGACCGCCGCCGGCCGCGCCGACAGGTCAGGGCGCGGGTTCCTTCCCGCAATCGTTCCTCATTCCGGGCACGAACACCTCGCTCAGCCTGTACGGCAAAGTGCAGATGAGCATTCACGACAACATCGGCAGCCAGCACACCAGCGAGGCGACGCCAGCCCCGACGGTCGGCGCGCCTGGTTTGAATTCGCTTCTGATGGAAGGCCCCGGCGCCGCGGGCGGAACCAACTTCAGTCAGGTCTTCCGCGCCATCCATGGCGGGCTGCGTGAATTGGCGGCATCGACGAACTTCGCCTTCGAGACACGGACGCCGTCCGATCTCGGCGAAATCAAGACCGTCACGCTGGTCGATTTCGGTTTGCTCGCGACCCAGGGCAACTACACCGGCGCGGGCGTCACCGCCACGTCGCTCAATCCCAAGGTCGGCGCCGGCAACAACAGCATCCCGCGTATCCAATGGGCCTATGGCACGTTGGGCCCGTGGCTGTTCGGCCAATACAATTCGGCTTGGGCCGATCCGCTGCTGTTCGCGCCGGATATCGGCGATCAGAACCAGGTCGGTCCGATGCAGACGGTCAACATCCGCCGGCCGCAGATCCGCTACACCTACCTCGTCGGCAACGGCATCTCGCTGTCCGGCTCGCTCGAGTCGATGAACACCGGCGCGCAGTATTGCCAAGCCACGGCGACGGCGACTTGTATCGGCACGGCGACGCTGGCACCGGCGGCGATCGCGAGCTCCGGCTCCGACAATACCGATGTGGCGGCCGGCGGTCTCGTCAATCTGCCGAGCTTCAACACCGGCGTTGCCTGGGACCAGCCCTGGGGTCACTTGATGGCCCGCGTGGGTGTCGGCCGCTCCGAGATTCGTAACGCCACGGCGACGGCGATCCTCGGCGGCAACAACCAGGCCAACAACATCACCCAGTGGAACTGGGCGGTCGAAGGTGGCGCGATGATCAACACCTGGGGCCAGGACCAGTTGCGCGGTCAGGTCGTGTACAGCCACGGCCTGTCGACCTACCTCTCGGACATGGCCGCGGGCACGACCGACATGGTCATCAACGGCCAGACCGGCCAGATCAGCTCGATCAACGAGTTGGCCCTCAACGCCAGCTACATCCACCGCTTCAATCCGAATTGGCGTATGACCGGCGCCTTCGGCATCGGCTTCTTCAACAAGCCGGATGCGGCAGCGGGCTTCAGCAACTGCTCCACCAGCGGCACGCTGACAGGCGCGGCGGCGAACAGCCTTTGCGCCGGTGGTGCGACGGCGGCGCAGTTGGCCTCGATCGAGAAGCGGCACATCTTCTCAGGCGCGACCGTGGTCTACAGCCCGGTGCCGGGCCAGGTCGATATCCAGGTCGAGCTCGATTACTACGACCGCCAGGTCCAGGCCTCGAAGACCGGTGCTAGCGCCTGGGCGCAAAACCTGAGCTTCAAGTTCTACTGGTAAGCCCGGGAAATTCTCTTTCTATCGACCCGCCAGCCTCTCGGCTGGCGGGTTTTTCTTTGCGTAACAATTCGTTACTCGGCTCGTAAGGGTAAGGCCAGCTCCTCTCAGCCATATAATTAGTAATAACTAACTAATAATACTCGGCTTGCTCCTATAGTTGCTTATCTGCAACAGATGACGGAAAACTATCGATATTATTCATTAATCGTTGCCCTAAGAAATTCATTGGTTGATGCTCCCGAACGAAGAGGCGTTTCTCTTCGCATCCGCGGACATATCACTGGGGGTCTAAATCAATGAACACACGAAGCTTGAAGGGAGCGGTAGCGCTAGGAAGCCTGACAGCGGCCGTCGCACTGCTTGCCGGATTGGGCACGGCCCAAGCGCAGATCGGTACGGGTCAAGGCGGCCCGCCGGGACCGGCGCCGACAAGTGCGGGCGCGGGCTCTTTCCCGCAATCGTTCCTCATTCCGGGCACGAACACCTCGCTCAGCCTGTACGGCAAAGTGCAGATGAGCATTCACGACAACATCGGCAGCATGCATACCAGCGATACGACGCCGCTTCCGACGGTTGGCGCGCCTGGACTGGGCTCACTCTCTCTTGAAGGCCCCGGCGCTTCTGGCGGCACCAATTTCAACAACCTCTTCCGCTCGTTCCATGGCGGGCTGCGCGCGCAGGCGAATTCGACGAACTTCGCCTTCGAGACGCGGACACCGTCCGATCTCGGCGAAATCAAGACCGTCATGCTGGTCGATTTCGGCTTGCTCGCCGGCCAGGGCAACTACACCGGTGCGGGCGTCACGGCCACGAACCTTAACCCAAAAGCAGGCGCCGGCAACAACAGCATCCCGCGTATCCAATGGGCCTATGGCACGTTGGGCCCGTGGCTGTTCGGCCAATACAATTCGGCTTGGGCCGATCCGCTGCTGTTCGCGCCGGATATCGGCGATCAGAACCAGGTCGGTCCGATGCAGACGGTCAACATCCGCCGGCCGCAGATCCGCTACACCTACCTCGTCGGCAACGGCATCTCGCTGTCCGGCTCGCTCGAGTCGATGAACACCGGCGCGCAATATTGCCAGGCGACGGCGACGACGACTTGTATTGGCACGGCGACGCTGGCACCGTCGGCGATCGCGAGTTCCGGCTCCGACAACACCGACGTGGCGGCCGGCGGTCTCGTCAATCTGCCGAGCTTCAACACCGGCGTCGCCTGGGACCAGCCTTGGGGTCACTTGATGGCCCGCGCGGGCGTCGGCCGCTCCGAGATTTCGTAACGCCACGGCGACGGCGATCTTCGGCGGCAACAACCAGGCCAACAACATCACCCAGTGGCACTGGGCAGTCGAAGCCGGCGCGATGATCAACACCTGGGGCCAGGACCAGTTGCGCGGTCAGGTCGTGTATAGCCACGGCCTGTCGACCTTCTTGTCCGACATGGCCGCAGGCACGACCGATATGGTCATCAACGGCCAGACCGGCCAGGTCAGCTCGATCAACGAATTGGCCCTCAACACCAGCTACATCCACCGCTTCAACCCGAATTGGCGTGCAACGGGCGCCTTTGGTATCGGCTTCTTCAACAAGCCGTCTGCGGCGGCAGGCTGGAGCAACTGCTCGACCAATGCCACAACGACAGGCGCAGCGTCGAACAGCCTCTGCGCCGGTGGCGCCAACGCGGCGCAGCTGGCCTCGATCGAAAAGCGGCACATCTTCTCGGGTGTGGCGCTGACCTACAGCCCGGTGCCGGGCCAGGTCGACATCAAGGTCGAGCTCGATTACTACGACCGCAAGGTCCAGGCATCCAACACAGGGGCCTCTGCCTGGGCGCAGAATCTAAGCTTCGCCTTCTACTGGTAAGCTCAGGAAATTCTCTCTCTATCGACCCGCCAGCCTCTCGGCTGGCGGGTTTTTCTTTGTGAGACAGGCACTTATATCGGAATCGGTCTATTGTTGTATTAATGCAACAATTAGCCAGAAATAGCATTAACGCCCACCATTTTGATTGATCATGAATAACGATTAGTTCTTGATAACTGGAGGAGGGCGCGGCCCTTCTCCTTTCGGGAACTAGATCGGGGTTTTGATCAATGAGAACACAAATTCAACAGGGAGCGGTCGCGTTAGGGAGCCTGACGGCCGCCGTCGCTCTGCTTGCCGGGCTCGGCACGGCACAAGCACAAATCGGCTCGGGTCAGGCGCGGTCCGGTCCTCCGGTTGCCCCGACGGGTGCGGGCGCGGGCTCTTTCCCGCAATCGTTCCTCATTCCGGGCACGAACACCTCGCTCAGCCTGTACGGCAAGATACAGATGAGCCTCCATGACAATATCGGCAGCATGCATACCAGCGAGACCACGCCGAGCCCGACGACGGGCGCGCCTGGGATGAATTCGCTGCTGCTTGAGGGCCCAGGCGCTGCCGGCGGCACCAACTTCAGCAACGTCTTCCGCTCGTTCCATGGCGGGCTGCGTGCTTCGGCCGGGTCGACGAATTTCGCCTTCGAGACGCGGACACCGTCCGATCTCGGCGAAATCAAGACCGTCATGTTGATGGATTTCAGCTTGCTCGCCGGCCAGGGCAACTACACCGGCGCGGGCGTCACCGCCACGAACATCAATCCCAAGGTCGGCGCCGGCAACAACAGCATCCCGCGTATCCAATGGTCCTATGGCACGTTAGGGCCTTGGTTGTTCGGCCAATACAATTCGGCTTGGGCCGATCCGCTGCTGTCCGCGCCGGATATCGGCGACCAGAACCAGGTCGGTCCGATGCAGACGGTCAACATCCGCCGGCCGCAGATCCGCTACACCTACCTCGCCGGCAACGGCATCACGCTGTCCGGCTCGATCGAATCGATGTCGAGCGGCGCGCAGTATTGCCAGGCCACGGCGACGGCGACTTGTATCGGCACGGCGACGCTGGCACCATCGGCGATCACCAGCACCGGCTCAACCAACGCCGACGTGGCGAACGGCGGCCTCGTCAACCTGCCGAGCTTCAACACCGGCGTTGCCTGGGACCAGCCCTGGGGTCACTTGATGGCCCGCGTGGGCGTCGGCCGCTCCGAGATTCGCAATGCGACCACGACGGCGATTCTCGGCGGCACGAGCCAAGGCAACAACATCACTCAGTGGCACTGGGCGGTCGAAGGTGGTGTGATGGTCAACACCTGGGGCCAGGACCAGTGGCGTGGCTTGGTCAATTACAGCCACGGCCTGTCGACTTACATGTCGGATATGGCCGCGGGCACTGTTGACATGGCGATCAATGGCCAGACCGGCCAGGTCAGCTCGATCAACGAACTGGCTCTAACCACCAACTACATCCACCGCTTCAATCCGAACTGGCGTATGTCGGGCGCCTTCGGCATCGGCTTCTTCAACAAGCCGGATGCGGCGAGGAGCTGGAGCAACTGCTCCACCAGCGGCACTCTGACAGGCGCGGCGGCGAACAGCCTCTGCGCCGGCGGTGCGACGGCGGCGCAGTTGGCCTCGATCGAGAAGCGGCACATTTTCTCGGGTGTGTCTTTGACCTACAGCCCGGTGCCGGGCCAGATCGATATCAAGGTCGAGCTCGATTACTACGACCGCAAGGTCCAGGCCTCGAATACCGGTGCCAATGCCTGGGCGCAAAATGTGAGCTTCGCCTTCTACTGGTAGGCCCCCAGCTTACCAGTTGCCTGAAGCCCGCTAGCCGAGAGGCTGGCGGGTTCTTTTTTAAGCACGGGCGCCGACACCCATCAGTTCGGCTAAATAATCGGGACGGCTCAGCAGCTCTTGGCTCGCGCCGGCATGCACGATGAGGCCGCGATCCAAGACCAGCGCGCGCTCGGCGAATTCGAGCGCGATGCGCGCATGCTGCTCGACCAGCAGTAGCGCGAGATCGTCCTCGCGCTTCAAGCGCTCGAGTCCTTTGAGCACGGCTTCGACGATGACCGGCGCCAGCCCTTCGAGCGGCTCATCCATCAGCAACAGCGACGGATTGCCCATCAGCGCGCGGCCGATGCTGAGCATCTGCTGCTCGCCGCCCGAGAGCGCATTGCCGCGGTTGCGGCGCCGGTTAGCCAGCGATGGGAAGAAATCGTAGACCCGCTCGAGCGTCCAGCGCCCGGCGTGACCGGCGGGGCTGCGCGCCGCGACAAGCAGATTCTCCTCGACACTGAGCGAGCGGAAGATTTCGCGCTCTTGCGGCACGAAGCCGATGCCGAGCCGCGCGCGGCGATAGGGCGCGAAGCCGGCGATATTTTCGCCGCCGAACTCGACCGTGCCGCGATGCCGCGTGGTGTGCCCCATGATGGTCGCGAGCAGCGTCGTCTTGCCGACGCCGTTGCGCCCCAGCACCGCGAGCGTGCCGCCGGGCGGCAAATCGAGCGAGACGTGATGCAGCACGACCGTCTCGCCGTAGCCGGCGTGGAGTTGATCGATGCGCAGCCCGCCCGCGCTTTTGGCTTCTGCACTCATCAGTGATGCGCACGCTCGCCGAGATAGACCTCGCGCACGCGCGGATCGGCGGCAATCTCCTGCGGCGTTCCCTCTACCAGGATCGCGCCCTGCACCAGAACGGTGATGCGCCGCGCGAGGCGGAAGACGAGGTCCATATCATGCTCGATGATGAGCAGCGCGATATCGGCGCCGAGCTGCTCGATGACATCGACGATCGTTCGTCCGGCTTCGCCCGAAGGCACGCCCGCCGCCGGCTCATCGAGCAGCAGCACTTTGGGATCGAGGCCGAGCGCGACCGCGATCTCGACGAGGCGCTGGCGACCATAGGCGAGTTCCTTGACGGGACGCAGCGCCTCATCGGCGATGCCCAAGCGCTCGAGCAGCGCATAGGCTTCCTCGATCAGCGCCCGGCGATAACCGGCGGCACGCAGGAAATCGCCGGCGAAGCCGTGCCGCTCGGTGATGGCGAGCGTCACATTCTCGAGCACGGTCAGGCCGCGGAAGAGCTGGTTGATCTGAAAGGTGCGGGCGAGGCCGCGCTTCACCCGCTGCGCTTGCGACAGATGCGTCACGTCATGTCCGCCGAGCAGGACATGGCCCGAGGACGGCTCGAGCGCGCCGGTGACGAGATTGACGAAGCTCGTCTTGCCGGCACCGTTGGGGCCGATGAGCGCGTGCCGCGCGCCAGTCGCGAGGCTGAAATTGATCTCGCTGGCAACCGCGAGCGCGCCGAAATTCTTGCACAAGGCGCGGGTCTCGAGCGCGAAGCTCCGTCATCGCTTCCTCCCCCGCTGCAGCCGCTGCCACAACATATCGGTCAGGCCGAGCATGCCGCCGCGGGCGAACATCACGACGATGACGAGCAGCAAGCCGATCCAGAAGTACCAATAGGTCGGATCGATCTGCGAGAAGCGGTCCTGCGCGATCATATAGAGCGGGACGCCGACGAACGCGCCGTAGAGCCGGCCAACGCCGCCGAAGATCACCATGACGAGGATCAGGCCGGAGAGATCGACGCTGAGCGCGTTGAGCGCGACGAGTTGCGTCGTCTCGGCGATGAGCGCACCGGCAGCGCCGGCCATCGCCGCCGAGATCGTGTAGATCGTCAGCAACCGTCGAAAGACCGGCGTGCCGATCGCATGCATGCGGGCGACATTCTCGCGAATCCCGGTCAGCGAGCGGCCGAAGGGCGAATGCACCAACGTGCGCGCGACCGCCCAGCCGAGAAAGAGCACGACGGCGGCATACCAATAGGCCGTCTGGCCGTAGAGATCGAAACGGAAGAGGCCGAGCACCGGCGAGACTTCCATGCCCTGCAAGCCATCGGCGCCGCCGGTGATCGAGGTCGCCTTGTTCGCCGCTTCCTGCAGCATGACGCAGACCACCAGCGTCAGCATCAGGATCGAGAGGCCTTGGGCGCGCAGGATGATGAGGCCGGAGAGGAAACCGACCGCGCCCGCCATGACGATCGCCGCAATCATGCCGACGACCGGTGCGCCCACGCCATGGGCCGCGAGGTAGCCGGCGGTATAAGCGCCCACACCGAAGAAAGCCGCGTGGCCCAAAGTCACGATGCCGGCATAGCCGAGGACGAGATCGACCGAGAGACCGAACAGCGTCGTCGCGAGGATCTGCGCCCCGAGCGCAAGGTAATCGGGGAAAAGGAAAAAGCCCGCGACGATCAGCAGCCAGGGAAGTGCTTCCGCCGGGCGAAGGTGATGGCGGCGCGCGAAGCGCGCAACCACGTCGTTCTCGCCGGTCGTCGTCACGCTTGCCCGAACAAGCCGCGCGGCCGCCACAGCAAGACGGCCATGGTCAGGGCGTAGATGAAAAAGGCGCCGAATTCAGGCAGCAGATATTTGAACGCGGTATCGGAAATGCCGAGCAGCATCGCCGCAACAAAGGGACCGCGAATCGTGCCGAGGCCGCCGACAGAGACGACGATGAGAAAATAGACGAGGTGATCGAGCGCGTAGCTCGGACTGATCGCCATGATCTCCGCGCCCAAGGAGCCGCCGAGCGCGGCAAGCGCGCTGCCCAGCGCGAAAGCCAAAGTGAAGAGCTGCGAGGTGTTGATGCCGACCGACTGCGCCATCTGCCGATTGTCGACCGCGGCACGGATCTGCGCGCCGAAGCGCGTGCGGTCGAGGCCGAGCCAGAGCAGCGTCACCAGCACCACGCCGCTGGCGATCAGGAAACTGCGATAGGTGGGAAAGCTGCGCAGGTCGAATTGGAGCTGGCCGCTCAGCGCCGGTGGCGGATAGAAAGGCTGCGCCGTCGGCCCCCAGAAATATTTGGCGGTGGCCACCGACATGAAGATGAGGCCCATGGTCATCAGCACCTGATCGAGGTCGCTGGCGCCGTAGAGCGGGCGATAGAGAAAGCGCTCGAGCGGCACGGACAGCAGCGCCACGGCCAGTGTCGCGAGGGGTACAGCGAGATAAAAGGAGATGCCGAGGCCGAAAATCAGCGTCGTCATGAAGTAGCCGCCGGCCACCGCGAAGACACCGTGGGCGAGATTGACGAAGCCCATCAGCCCCATGGTGACAGAAAGGCCGACCGAGACGAGATAGAGCACCATGGCAAAAGCGGTGCCATGGAAGGCGATGCTAATGGCGGCGGAGATCGCGCTGTCCATCACTCAATCCAACGGAATGCGCGTCTCCGCACATGGCGCTTACTTCGGAGGATTCGCTTCCTTCCACGGATCCTTCACGTTCGGAATAGTGTCGACTTCGACATTGGCGAGTTTGCCGTTCACGATCTCGCCGCGCCGGATATAGACATTCTCGATGATGTCGCGCGTCGCCGGATTGATCGAGATCGGCCCGCGCGGGCTTGCGTCGGTCTTCCAGTTGGTCAGGATCTTCATCGCCTGCTCACCGTCGAACTTGCCGCCGGTCTGCTTGATCACGGCGTAGATGGCATCCATGCCATCCCAGCCCTGGACCGAGAGGAAATCGGGAATTGCTCTACCGCCGTAAGCGGCGTTCCAAGCATTGAGAAACACCTGGTTCGCGGGACGCGTCGCCGCGACGGAGTAGGTGCCCGAGCTGACGATGCCGTTCGCCACCTGGCCCATATTCGGCAGCTCCTCATCGAGCATCACGTCCTGGGTCGTCACCAGCGTGACGCCGGCCTGTTTGAGGCCGAGATCGCTCCACGCCTTCATCACCGCCGTCGCTTTCTTGCCCGCGGGCACGAAGATGAAGGCGACATCGGGCTTGCTGTCCTTGATGCGCTGGACGAAGGGCGCGAAATCCTCTGTTGGGAAAGCCATGCGGACCTTATCGACGACCTTGCCGCCGCCCTTCTCGAAGGACGTGGTGAAGCCGCCCTCGGCGTCATAGCCCGGCGGATAATCCGTCACCGCGGTGTAGCCCTTCTTCCAGCCTTGCTTGGCCGCCCATTCGCCGATCGGCCCGGCGACCTGCCACAAGGTGAAAGAGGTGCGGATGATGTAGGGCGAGAGCCGCGGGATCGGCGCGGCCGCCGCGTTCATGTCGATGAACGGCACCTTCGCTTCGGTCGCGACCGGCGCGATGGCCGAAGCATTCGGCGACCACACGACGCCGGCGAGGAAATTGACGCGATCGCGCGTCACCAACTCGGTCGCGAGACGCTTGGCGACATCCGGATTGGCGCCGGTGTCGTCGCGATAGATCAGCGTCACCCTGACCCCGGGCGGCAGGTCTTTCTCATGCGTCTTCACATAGAGATCGATACCCTTGTTCATTTCGTCGCCGGGCTGTGCGTCGGGTCCCGACATCGTCGAGATCACGCCGACCTTGATCTCCGTCTGCGCCGCGGCGATGCCGATACCGGCAAGCGACGCGCCGAGCAGCGCGATGATGAAACGTGGCGTCGTGTGCATGCTGACTCCCCTCCCCTTTGACAAACGCGTCGTCTATCGAGACGACGTCATCTTGGAATCACTATAGAATCAATATAAGGGGGTATCTGAATAAAGGGGTATCAGAAAGTGGCCAACTTCTTGGCCATCAGATCGGCGCGAGCGCGTCGATCAAACCAGCAAATCGATCAACTGACCGCGGCCAACGGTTGACGGCGCGGCCCAATTCTTCGACTGCAGACGAGTCGCGGGCGCCGCCTCGCGCACGACCGGAGCGGCTGGCACCAGCGGAATTACCTCGATGATCGCGGTTGTCGGCGCGACCTGCATGGTAGACGAACCCTCACCAATGACCGTGAGGGAAGGCTAGCATTTCCTTAGCCTTACTACAAGGTTAAGATATTGAGAATTATAGCTAATTATGCGGCTTCAGCGCTGAAACACCAGGCAAATCCCGGCCTTCCAGCCATTCGAGGAAGGCGCCGCCCGCGCTCGAGACGTAGCTCAGCGTATCGACCACACCCGCTTCATGCAGCGCCGCGACCGTATCGCCACCGCCGGCGACGCTGAGCATCTTGCCGGCGCGCGTTAGTTCTGCGACGCGCTGCGCCAGCGCGACCGTGCCCGCATCGAAAGGCTTGGTCTCGAACGCACCCACCGGTCCGTTCCACACCAGCGTCGGACATTGCTCGAGACGCTGCGCGATCGCCGTGACGCTTTGCGGACCGATATCGAGGATCATCTGATCGTCGGGCACGCGATCGATCGCGACGGTTTGCGTCGCGACGCCGGCTTTCAGCTCCGGCGCAACCACCGCATCGACCGGCAGAATCAATTCGCAGGCGGCCGAGCGCGCATCCGCCAGAATCTTCTGTGCCGCATCGAGCATGTTCTTCTCGACCAGCGAGCGACCGACCTTCTTGCCCTGTGCAAGCAGCAGCGTATTCGCCATCGCGCCGCCGATCACCAGCACCTGGACCTTCTTCAGCATGAAGTCGAGAAGCTGCAGCTTGGTCGAGACCTTGGCGCCGGCGACGATCGCCGCCACCGGACGCTTCGGCGCGCCAAGCGCGGCATGCAGCGCTTCGAGCTCCTGCTGCATCAACCGGCCCGCCGCCGCAGGCAGGAGGTGCGCCACTCCCTCGGTCGAAGCATGAGCGCGATGCGCCGTCGAGAACGCGTCATTCACATAGATATCGCCGAGCGCCGCCAGCGATCGAGCAAAGCCGCGATCGTTCTTTTCCTCTTCGGGATGGAAGCGGACATTCTCGAGCAGCGCGACCTCGCCGTCCTTCAAGCCGTCGACGACGCGGCGCGCCGGCGCGCCGATGCAGTCCTCGGCAAAGGCGACCGGTCGGCCGATGGCTTTGGCGAGCGGCTCGACCAGCGGCTTCAGCGACAGTTTGGGATCGGGACCTTTCTCGGGCCGGCCGAAATGCGACATGACGACCACGCGCGCGCCCTTCTCGGCAAGCTCGCGGATCGTCGGCGCCTGGCGCTCGATGCGGGTCGCGTCCGTGACCCGCCCGTCTTTCACCGGCACGTTCAAATCGGCGCGGAGCAAAACCCGCTTGCCGCGGACCTCGATGTCATCGAGCGTGTGGAAATCAGCCATCGGATAGTTTCAAGCGTCGGTCGGCGGGACCCAGGGAATCGCCGCGACTTCGATACCATCCTCGGCGAGCTTCTCCGCTTCGGCCGGCGTCGCATCGCCATAGATGCCGCGCGCTTTCGCCTCGCCTTTGTGGATGCGCCGTGCCTCGTCGGCAAAGCCTTTGCCGACATTCTCGCAATTGGTCTCGACGTAGCTGCGCAGGACCTGAAGCGCACGGCGGAACTCGGCCGGCGTCGGTGGCCGATCCGGCGCGGCGGCAGCCGGCGGCGTCGCGGGCGCCTCGGGCGGCGCCTCTTGATGGGTCTCGCGCGGCGCCGGATCGGATTTGGCGGAGCGGCCGAGCCGCGGCGCCATCACTGCCTTTTCGACCTCGGTGGAGCCGCATTCGGGGCAGGCAACGAGGCCGCGGCGCGCCTGGCGCTCATAGGTCGCGCCATCGCGGAACCAAGTCTCGAATTCGTGCCCGTCATGGCAGCGGAGAGTGAAAACGATCATGCTCGGCCCGAGATCATCCCTTACAAAGCAACGCTTTATATTGGTTTAGCAGTCCCGCGGATCAAGTGCCAGGGCGAACGGCCGCCGGCCTATTCGGCCGCTGCCGGGCGCTTCGCGGGTGGTGTAAAGGGCCGGTCATGGCCGAGCGACGGGACGGCCCGACGCGCCTCGGCGACCTTGGCAGGGTCGATCTCGGCCAGGATGAAGTCCGGCTCCTCTCCGGCCTCGGCCAGCACCTCGCCCCAAGGCGCGACGATGAGGCTGTGGCCGTAGGTCTTGCGGCCCTCGGCATGCTCGCCGCATTGCGCCGGGGCGAAGACGAAGCAGCCATTCTCGATCGCCCGCGCCCGCAGCAGCACATGCCAATGCGCTTTGCCGGTCGGCACGGTGAAGGCCGAGGGCACGGTCAGGAAATCGGCACCGCCCTGGGCCAGCGCGCGATAGAGCTGCGGGAAACGCAGGTCGTAGCAGACAGTGAGGCCGAGCAGGCCCCAGGGCAGCGCCGCGAGCGCCGTGCCCTCGCCCGGCTTGAACACCGCCGATTCGCGATAGCTCTCGCCGCCCGGCAGATCGACATCGAACATATGGATCTTGTCGTAGCGCGCGAGGATGCCGCCGTCGGGCGCGATGAGAAAGGAGCGATTGGCGAGCCGCCCATCGCCTTCCATCCGCACGATGATCGAGCCGAGCAGCAAATGCGCCCCGGTCTCGCGCGCGAGACCGCGGAACGAAGCGAGCATCGGATGCGCGTTTTCGGCGCGCGCCTTTTCCTCGCGCAGCGCGCGTTTCGGCTCGATCATGTCGCTGACTTCGGGCGTCAAGATGAGATCGGCGCCGGCATCGCGCGCACGGCGCACGAGCTCGCTCGCGGCGCGGATATTCGGCTCGACCTCACGGCCAGCATTGAGCTGGATACAAGCCGCCTTGAACATCGTCACGGGCTGATGCCAAGCAGCGGATCGAGCTCGCCGGCGCGATCGAGCGCGACGAGCTCATCCGAGCCCCCGACATGCACACCATCGATGAAGATTTGCGGCACCGTCGTGCGTCCGCCGGCGCGCTGCACCATCTCGGTACGCTTCGATGTATCGGCTTCGACATCGATATCCGCGAAATCGACGCCTTTGCGCTGCAAGAGACTGCGTGCCCGCGCGCAGTAGCCGCACCACATCGTCGTATACATCTCGACTTTCGCCATGTTCTTCCTTCTACCTTTGGACGCGGACCACGCGCGGCCCTTCTACCTTTGGACGCGGACCACGCGCGGCCCTTCTATCTTTGGGCGCGCACGACGCGCGCCAGTGTCAACACATCGACCCGCGCCGCGCCGGCGCGTTTCAGCACCCGGGCGCATTCTTCGACTGTCGCACCGGTGGTCAGCACGTCGTCGATCAGGACAACGCGCTTGCCGCGGATTTTATCCGGATGCTTGATCGCGAAAGCGCCTGAGACGTTGCGCCGCCGCGCCGAGGCATTCTTGTAGCCTTGAGATGGGGTACGGCGGCGACGGGTCAAACAACCGGCCGCGACCGGCGGGCCACCCGCTTTGGCGACGGCATGCGCCAGCACCGCGGCCTGATTGTAACGCCGGGCGAAAAGCCGGGTCCAATGCAGCGGCACCGGCAATTGCAGATCGGCATCGGCGAGGATCTCGTTGCCGGCGCGCTGCATCCATTGCGCCAGCGGCGGCGCGAGATGCAGCCGGTCGCCATGCTTCAGCGCGAGGATCAATGGGCGGCTGGCATCGTCATAGCGCATCGCCGCCCGCGCGCGATCGAAGCGCGGTACGTTGGCCATACAGGCACCGCAGAGCCCGCCGGGCCCAACATCGAAATCGAACGGGTAGCCGCACTGGGCACAGCAGGGCGCGCCGAGGAAGGTGATCGCGCGCCAGCAGGAGGCGCAGAGCGTCCCGGTCGTGGCGACCGGCACGCTGCAGGAAAGGCAGCGCGGCGGCAGCAGAAGATCGAGCAGGCGGTCGCGCGCGCGGCGCAGCCCGGCGGCCGGGGCAAGAGCGAGCATCGCCCGGATTGTCGCCCCGCAGCGGGTGACGGAGCAAGAGCCGCGTGCCATATAGGCTTCCATGCCGGTTCCGACCCCCGCGCCGAGCCCGATCGCGATTTTCGACCGCCACGCGCTGCGCCGCCACCGCGCCCGCGCCGCCCAGCGGGATGTCGAGGCGGATTTCCTCTTTCGCGAAGGCGCCGAACGACTGCTCGATCGCCTCGCCGATATCAAGCGGCCTTTCGCCCGCGCCCTCGATCTCGATTCGCGTGATCCGCTGGTCGCCGAGCGGCTGCGCGCCACCGGCATCGAGACGGTGACCGCCGGCGAAACGGGGGCGCTTCACGTCGATCTCGAAGCCCTGCCCTTCGCGCCGGCGAGCTTCGATCTCGTCACCAGCAGCCTCGCCTTTCATTGGATCAACGACCTGCCCGGCACGCTGCTGCAACTGCGCCACATCCTGAAGCCGGACGGGCTGTTGCTGGTCAATCTCTTCGCCGGCGAGACGCTCGAGGCGCTGCGCATTGCGCTGCTCGAAGCTGAAAGCGAGATCGAGAATGGCGCGAGCCCGCGCATCTCCCCTTTCGCCGATGCGCGCGATCTCGCCGGCTTATTGCAGCGTGCCGGCTTTGCGTTGCCGGTCGTCGATAGCGACCGCATTACCGTCGATTATCCCGACGTTTGGAAGCTGATGCGCGATCTGCGCGCGATGGGTGAGACCAATGCCACGGCTTTGCGCCACCGCCATTTCACGCGCCGCACGACGCTGCTCCGTGCAGCCGATATCTATCGCGCGCGTTTCGGTGATGATAAGGGGCGCATCCCGGCGGAGTTCGAGATCGCCACATTGACCGCCTGGGCACCGCATAAGACACAGCCGCGCGCCTTGCGCCCGGGCAGCGCCGAGACACGGCTCGCAGACGCGCTCGGCACCGAAGAGCGACCGGCGGGCGACGAAGCGACGCCGTGAGAGTGGCCTGGATCAGTTGTCACGAGTGGAAAGAAAATGGCAGAGCCGAGGCAAGTCGTCATTCCCGCCGGCACCGGACAGGCAGAAGCACTTCTGCTGAGCTGTATCGATTATCGTCTGCCGGGCAAAATCGCACGCTACATGGAAGGACGCGGCCTCGCCGCGAATTACGATCACGTCATCCTGGCCGGCGCTTCGCTCGGAGCGACAAATACGCTCTACCCCCATTGGGGACAGAGCTTTCGCGATCACCTCGATCTGGCGATCAGGTTGCACGGCATCCGCCGCGTCATCATCCTCGATCACCGCGAATGCGGCAGTTATCGCGTCATCTTCGGTACCAATCTGTCGGGCGACGAAGAGAAGGCGCAGCATGCGCGCGAACTCCATCGCCTCGCGCGAGAGGTTCGCGGAACCTATCCCCAGCTCGCGGTCGAAACCTTGCTGATGTCGCTCGACGGCAGCGTCGAGACGATCGCTTAGAGCCGCCGTTGCAAGAGCGCGACCAGGGGCGCGTCTGCCGGAGGCATCGGATAACCCGACATCGTCGCGGGCGACGTCCAAGCAATCACTTGCGTCTCCCGCGCGGTCGGCGCGCCTTGCCAGCGCCGGCAGAGATAAAGCAGCAGCAGGATGTGAAAGGTTTCGTAGCGATGCGAGGCGAAGCCGAAACCTTCGAGATCGGTTTCGGCGACGGTGATACCGAGTTCTTCCTCGAGTTCGCGGCAAAGCGCGGTTTCCGGCGTCTCGCCGCTGGCGATCTTGCCGCCGGGAAATTCCCAGAGCCCCGCCATCGCCTTGCCCTTGGGCCGCTGCTGCAGCAGCACCCGGCCGCGCTCGTCGATCAGCGCGGCGCTGACGATGGGAACGATCGGGAGCGGATCAACTCCGGTAGCTGCCATTGATGTCGATATAACGATGGGTCAGATCGCAGGTCCAGATTTCGGCGCGGCCCTTGCCGATGCCGAGATCGACCTCGATCAGGATATTGCGCCCCGCCATATGCTTGGCGACGGGCGCCTCGTCATAGCCCTGGACGGCGCCACCTTTCTCGGCAATGCGTACGCCGCCCGCCGAGATCGCGAGCTTGTCGCGATCGGCTTTCTCGCCCGCCTTGCCGACCGCCATGACGATGCGGCCCCAATTTGCATCGCCCGCCGCAAGCGCGGTCTTGACCAGCGGCGAGTTACCGATCGCAAGGCCGATCTTCCGCGCGGCGCGCGCCGAGGCCGCGCCGGTGACGCGGATGGTGACGAATTTTTGTGCGCCTTCGCCGTCGCGCACGATCTGCTGCGCAAGATCGACCAGTACCGCATCGAGCGCGCGGCGAAAATCCTTGAGCCGCGGATCGGTGGCACGCGTCACGCGCTTATGCCTGGCCTTGCCGGTCGCGCAGAGCTGCAGCGAATCGCTGGTCGAGGTATCGCCGTCGACGGTGATCGAACTAAAGCTGCGCTCATTGCCGGCAGCGAGCAGCGCTTGCAGCACCGCGGCGGGCAGCGTTGCATCCGTGAAGATATAGGCGAGCATCGTGCCCATATCGGGCGCGATCATGCCGGAGCCCTTGGCGAAGCCGTTGATCGTAACCGGCACGCCGTCGATCGTCGCGCGCTGCGTTGCACCTTTCGGGAAAGTATCCGTCGTCATGATCGCGCGGGCGGCATCGGCCCAGGCTTCCGCCGACACCGAAGCGAAGGCGCCGGGCAGCGCGGCGACGATTTTTTCCGCCGGCAGCTCCTCGCCGATGACGCCCGTCGAGGCGACGAAAACCTCGCGTCGGTCGCAGCCGAGTTTCTGCGCCGCGGCTTTGACGGTGGCCTCGACCGCTGCCTTTCCTTGCCGGCCGGTGAAGACATTGGCGTTGCCGGAATTGACGACGATGGCGCGAGCTTTGCCGCGCGGCAGCGCGCGCCGGCACCAATCGACCGGCGCACCCGGCATCAGCGAGCGCGTGAAAACGCCCGCGACCGTCGTGCCGGGATCAAGCACGGCGACCATCAGATCGGTGCGGCCTTGGTAGCGGATACCGCAATGTGCGCTGGCGAGGCGGACGCCGTCGATCGCCGGCAGATCGGGGAACCGTTCCGGCGCGAGCGGCGAGACGTTATCGGCCATGGCTGCGCCCCCGCACGCCGTCCGCTTACTACTTGCCGAGCTGATCCGGCGCGGTCGCGGGCGAGAGCGTCGGCGGCACCGGCCCATTGCCGGCACCGCCGCCCGGAAGCGCGAGCGTCGGCGCGACGGGCTGTGCCTTTGGCTGCTGTTGCTGCGGCGCCGCTTGCTGCGCTGGCGCATTCGAGGCAAGTGCCTTGCCGTCGGGACCGAAGACCTCGATCTTGGCCTGGCCGCGCAACTCCTGCAGTTTTTGCGCGACGATCTGCTGCACCATCTGATCCTGGATCGCGGGCGCCGCCTGCTCGTAGGTCGCAGCCTTGCCCGGGCGGCGATCTTCGACCTTGATGACGTGCCAGCCGAATTGCGTATGGATCGGCGTCTGCGAGAAATCGCCGGGCTTCATCGCGAAAGCCGCATTGGCGAATTCCGGCACCATATCCTGCTTGGTGAAATAGCCGAGATCGCCGCCATTCGATTTGCCCGACGGATCGGTGGTCTTATCTTTGGCGAGAGCCGCGAAATCCGCGCCTTTCTTCAGCTGATCGATGATGTCCTTCGCCTCCTGCTCGCTCGCAACAAGGATATGGCGCGCGTGCACCTCCTCGGTCTGCGGCGCTTCCTTGGCGTACTGGTCATAGGCCTGGCGCAGCTTCGCCTCGGTGATCTGACTGCGCGCAAGCGAAGCGACGTAGGCGTTGACGAGTATCTGGGTCTGTGCCGCAGCGATCTCCTGCTTGACCCGAGGAGTTCTGATCGACCTTCGCCTTGCGCGACGCCTGTTCCAAAAGCTCGGCGTTGACAATGTTGTTGATGAGCGCCGGATAGATCTTGTCGAGCGGCTGCTGCTGGATCTGCGCTGGTGCGCTGCGGAGCTGAATCTCGAGATCGGAGCGATGCACCACCTGGCCGTTGACCCGCGCGACCACCGGGTCATCGCCGCCGCCGCTGTTGGACAGGGCCGAAGCAGCGTCTTTCGAAGCGGCTCCTTTCGGCGACGACTTCTGCTGCTGCGCAAAGGCCGGCATGGCCACAAGCACGGCAAGGGAAGCGGCGATCAGAACGCGATACGCCATGGCGATCATCCTTTCGCTTAAAGACCCGGCGCCAATGTCCGCTCAGCGGGGGCCGGGTCTGGCGCGCCTTAAAGCATAAAGCCCCAGCGGGAACAAGCGCAGAACCGCCCGATTGCTCTTAAATTATTGTGATGAATTGACACTTTAGGGGGTTATTCCTATGTCTCCGGGGTCCCCGCCATTACCTTGCCCGAGGCTTTGATGATTGGCGCCCTCGCCCGGCGACTGTTTGGTTCGGCAAACGATCGCTACGTCAAGAGTCTGGGCCCCTTGGTCGATGACATCAACGCGCTCGAGCCGGAATTGGCCGCGCTCGACGACGCGGCGCTGTGCGCCCGCACCCAGCAATTCAAGGACCGGCTGGCTCAGGGCGAGGAACTTGACGATATCCTGGTCGAGGCTTTCGCCACGGTTCGCGAGGCGGCCAAGCGCACGCTCGGTCAACGCCATTACGACGTCCAACTGATTGGCGGCATCATCCTTCATCGCGGCATGATCGCCGAGATGAAGACCGGCGAAGGCAAGACGCTGGTCGCGACCCTTCCCGTCTATCTCAACGCGCTTTCGGGCAAGGGCGTCCATGTCGTCACCGTGAACGACTACCTCGCCCAGCGCGACAGTGAATGGATGGGCCAGATCTATCGTTTCCTCGGCCTCGCCGTCGGCTGCATCGTCCATGGGGTCGACGACGTTCAGCGCCATGACCAATACGCGGCCGACGTGACCTACGGCACGAACAACGAGTTCGGCTTCGACTATCTCCGCGACAACATGAAGTTCCGGCTCGAGGAGATGGTGCAGCGGCCGTTCAATTACGCGATCGTCGACGAGGTCGATTCGATCCTGATCGACGAGGCGCGCACACCGCTGATCATTTCCGGCCCGTCGGAAGATTTCTCCGACATGTATCGCCAGGTCGACCGGCTGATGCCGCATCTCGTCGCGGAGGATTTCGAGAAGGACGAGAAGCAACGCACGGTGACGCTGACCGAAGCCGGTGTCGAGAAGGTGGAGACTCTCTTGCGCGAGCACGGCCTTCTCACCGAAGGCACGCTCTACGACATCCACAACATCGCACTGGTGCATCACACCAACCAGGCGCTGCGCGCACACAAGCTCTTCGCGCGCGACACCGATTACATCGTGCGCGACGACAAGGTCGTGATCATCGACGAGTTCACCGGGCGCATGA
This sequence comes from uncultured Alphaproteobacteria bacterium, assembly GCA_963731145.1. Lineage (GTDB taxonomy): Bacteria > Pseudomonadota > Alphaproteobacteria > ATCC43930 > CGMCC-115725 > CAIKMD01. Next base: position 500,317 of record CAVSUX010000005.1, read on the forward strand.
TGGAAGGCCGGCGCTATTCCGAAGGCCTGCATCAAGCGCTCGAGGCCAAGGAAAGCGTCACGATCCAGAACGAGAATCAGACTCTCGCCTCGATCACCTTCCAGAATTACTTCCGCCTCTATCCGAAGCTCGCCGGTATGACCGGTACCGCGATGACCGAGGCGACCGAGCTCAACGAGACCTACAAGCTCGACGTCATCGATATCCCGACCAACGAGCCCTGCATCCGCAAGGATTCCGACGACGAGGTCTATCGCACGGCCGGCGAGAAGAACGAGGCGATCCTCGCCCAGGTGCTGGAATGCCGCGAACGCAAGCAGCCCGTGTTGATCGGCACGGTCTCGATCGAGAAATCCGAGGTGCTCTCGGAGCTCTTCAAGAAGAAGAAAGTCCCGCATCAGGTTCTCAACGCGCGCTATCACGAGCAGGAAGCCTATATCATCGCGCAAGCCGGCCGGCCGGGCGCGGTAACGATCGCGACCAACATGGCAGGCCGCGGCACCGATATTCAGCTCGGCGGCAATCTCGACATGCGGCTGCGCCAGGAAGCGGCGACGATCACCGATCCGATGGAGCGCGAGGTAAAACAGCGCGCCATCCGTGCCGAGGTCGCCGCGGCGCATGACGAGGCCGTGAAGGCCGGCGGGCTCTATGTCATCGGCAGCGAGCGGCATGAGAGCCGCCGTATCGATAATCAGTTGCGCGGCCGCTCCGGGCGCCAAGGCGATCCGGGCGCATCGAAATTCTTCGTCTCGCTCGACGACGATCTGATGCGCATCTTCGGCTCGGAGCGCATGGACGGGATGTTGCAGAAGCTCGGCCTCAAGGAAGGCGAAGCGATCATCCATCCGTGGATCAACAAGGCGCTGGAGAAAGCCCAAGAGAAGGTCGAGGCACGCAACTACGAGATCCGCAAGCATCTCCTGCGCTACGACGACGTGATGAACGACCAGCGTAAGGTCGTCTATCAGCAACGCCGCGAGATCATGAGCGCGACCGATATCGCGCAGATGATCGTCGATATGCGGCACGAGACGATCGAGCGCCTGATCACACGCTTCGTACCCGACAACTCGCTGTCCGATCAGTGGGACATAGCGGGCCTCCATGCCGAGATAGGCCGACTGCTCAATCTCGATCTCCCTGTCGCCGATTGGGCGAAGGAAGAAGGCATCGCCGAAGACAATATGCGCGAGCGCATTACCGATGCCGCCGACGCCAAGATGGCGCAGAAGGCGGCGACTTACGGTCCCGAGCTGATGCGTCTCGCCGAGCGCAGCCTGCTCCTGCAGATCCTCGACCAGACCTGGAAAGAGCATCTCCTCGCGCTCGATCATCTGCGGCAGGGCATCAATCTGCGCGCCTATGCGCAGCGCGATCCGCTGAACGAGTACAAGCACGAGGCTTTCGTGCTGTTCCAGGAGATGCTCAATCATCTCCGTGAAGCAGTGACCAGCGTGCTCTGCCACGTCGAGCTGCGCGTGCAACGCGCGGATGATCAAGACCAAGCGCTGCCGAGCGAACCGGTGCCGCCGGCGCGGCAGCGCATGGTCGAGACGCGCGAGGACCCGGCTTGGTCCAGCGGCTCGGCGCAAGACGGCGATACCGCCCTCGCGGTCGCACCGCCTCCCGCCGGGCAGGCAGCGGCGTCCCCCTGGGCCAAGACACCGCGCAATGCGCCTTGCCCGTGCGGCTCGGGCAAGAAATTCAAGCACTGTCACGGGCGCGTCTAAAGGCGCAAAATCCCGCCGTGGTTGCCGAATGGCAACCATTCCGGAATGACAAAGATTTAATAGCAGCGAAGGCGGTGCGTAACCCGTCTTCGTCCATGTTCAACGCACAGCATCACCCGGAAGCGCGGCGACGGCACCGCGCGACGATCACCGAACCCGAGAGGTCCCCAACCGATGTCTTCGCTCCCTACCCGCTCATCCGCCCCTAAGCTGCGCCTCGCCACCTTCGCGGCCGGCGTCGCGCTATCGCTCGCTTTCAGCCCGCTGGCCGGCGTGTCGCCTGCCTATGCGCAAAGCAACTCGCCGCCCGCCGCGGCGCTGCCAAGCTTCGCGCCGCTCGTCAAGAAAGTGATGCCCGCCGTCGTCAATGTGTCGGCGACATTGAAGGCGGGCGCGGCCGCGAGCGAGGGCCTCGACTTGGACAATGGCGACCAAGACCAAGGCCAGGATCAGGACCAAAGCCCTGGCATCGGCCCCAATCGCGGCTTCCCGCAATCGCCTTTCGACGAGATGCTGCGCCGCTTCTTCGAGCAGCAAGGCCAACCCACGCCGCGCCAGCAGCGTGAGCACACGGTCGCGCTGGGCTCGGGCTTCATCATCGACCCAAGCGGCTACATCGTCACCAACAACCACGTCGTCCAGAACGCCGACAAGGTGACCGTGATTTTCCAAGACAACAGCGAGCATGCGGCGAAGATCATCGGCCGCGACACGAAGACCGATCTCGCGCTCTTGAAGATCGACGCGCCGAAGCCGCTGCCCTACGTAAGCTGGGGCAACAGCGATAGCGAGGAGGTCGGCGATTGGGTGCTGGCGGTCGGCAATCCGTTCGGCCTCGGCGGCTCCGTCAGCCCGGGCTTCGTCTCGGCGCGCGGCCGCGACATCCATGCCGGCCCCTATGACGACTTCCTCCAGATCGACGCGTCGATCAACCGCGGCAATTCGGGCGGTCCGACCTTCAATCTCAACGGCGAAGTGGTCGGCATCAATACCGCGATCTATTCGCCGAATGGCGGATCGGTCGGTATCGGCTTCGCCATCCCGTCGTCTCTCGCCAAGCCGGTGATCGATCAATTGCGCGAGCACGGCAAGGTCGATCGCGGTTGGCTCGGCGTGCAGATCCAGCAGATCACGCCGGAAATCGCCAAGAGCCTCGGCTTGCCGAAAGAGGAAGGCGCGCTCGTCGCGGATGTGACGCCGGGCGGGCCGGCCGCCAAGGCAGGCTTCCAGCAAGGCGATGTGATCCTGTCCTTCAACGGGCACGACATCAATAAAGTGCGCGACCTGCCGATCGTCGTCGCCGAAACGCCGGTGGGCAACGATGCGAAGGTCCATGTCTGGCGCAAATCGGGCGAGGCCGATCTCGATGCCAAGATCGCTCAGATGCCCGATAACCCGCAGATCGCGCAGGCCGGCCGCGGCAATAACAGCAACCGCGACAATAATGACGGCGCTACGGCGCAGAACAGCAGCACCATGGGCTTGCATCTGGCGCCGCTGTCGACCGAGTGGCGGCAGCGGCTTCACATCAACAAGGGGGTGAAGGGCGTGGTCGTCACCAGCGTCTCCGATAACAGCCCGCTCGCCGATCTCGGCCTGCAGCGCGGCGACGTCATCGAATCGGTCAATCAGAAGCCGGTCTCGTCGCCAGGCGAGGTGGTCTCCGCGCTCGACAACGCGAAGAGCAGCAAGGGCGATCAGAACGTGTTGATCCTGCTCAACCGCAACGGCGTCAATCAATACGTCGCCCTGTCGCTGAGCAATCAAAGCAACGGCTGATGTGAAAACGAGAGAGGCCGGCAGCCGCCGGCCTCTCTCAACTCTTTCTGGGTTGGATCGATGCCATGCATATCCTGGTCATTGAGGACGACAATGAGGCCGCCGCTTACCTGGTCAAAGGCCTGACCGAAAGCGGTCACCGCGTGGATCTCGCCGATCACGGGCGTACCGGACTCGATATCGCCCGGCGCGAGAATTTCGATGCGATGATCATCGATCGCATGCTTCCCGGCCTCGATGGGCTGTCGATCATCGCCGCGCTGCGTGCCGCCAAGAACCAGACGCCGGTGCTGGTGCTGAGCGCGCTCGGCGATGTCGAAGAGCGCGTCAAAGGCCTGCGCTCCGGCTGCGACGATTATCTCAGCAAGCCTTTTGCGTTCTCCGAATTGCTGGCGCGGCTTGAAGCGCTGACCCGGCGCTCGAGCGCCGAGACCAAGCTGCTGGTCGGCGATCTCGAGATGGATCTTCTGGCGCGCACCGTGACTCGTGCGGAGCAGCCGATCGAGCTATTGCCGCGCGAATTCCGCTTGCTCGAATATCTGATGCGCCACGCCGGCCACATCGTCACGCGCACGATGCTTCTGGAAAAGGTCTGGGATCATCATTTCGATCCGCAGACCAATGTCATCGACGTGCATGTCAGCCGACTGCGGCAGAAGATCGATAAAGGCTTCGAGAAGCCGCTGCTGCACACGGTGCGGGGCTCGGGCTACACGCTGAAAGCCTGACGAGCGGCTAGAGGCTGCTCGCGCCCATTGCCAGGAATTTCTCGCGCCGCTGCTTCCTGAGCGCCGATCCGTCGAGATCGAGCAGCGGTGTGAGCACGCTCTCGATCGCATTGCCGACCGCCTCGATCGTCGCCGCCTTGTCGCGATGCGCGCCACCCAGCGGCTCGGCAACGATCTGGTCGATGATGCCGAGCTTCAGCAAATCCTGCGCCGTCAGCTTCAGCGCCTCGGCCGCGTCCTGCGCATTGCCGGCGCTGCGCCAGAGGATGGAGGCGCAGCCTTCGGGCGAGATCACCGAATAGACCGCGTGCTCCAGCATCAGCACCTTGTTGCCGGCGGCGATCGCGATCGCGCCGCCAGAGCCGCCTTCGCCGATCACCGTCGCGACCAACGGCACTTCGATCTGCAAGCACGCCTCGATCGAGCGCGCGATGGCTTCAGCCTGGCCGCGCTCTTCCGCCTCGATGCCGGGATAGGCGCCGGCGGTGTCGACGAAGCTCAACACCGGCAGGCCGAAGCGCTGCGCCAGATGCATCAACCGGATCGCCTTGCGATAGCCCTCGGGCTTGGCCATGCCGAAATTGTGTTTGACGCGAGCCTCGGTGTCGGCGCCCTTTTCGTGCGCGAGAAAAACGACGGCACGGCCGCGGAAACGGCCGAGCCCGCCGATGATCGCGCGATCCTCGGCGAAAGCGCGATCGCCCGCGAGCGGCGTGAATTCGGTGATCAGGCCGGCGATGTAATCGCGGCCATGCGGCCGCTCGGGATGGCGCGCGAGCTGTACTTTCTGCCATGGCGAGAGCTTGGCATAAGTCTGCCGCAGCAGCCGATCGACCTTGTTCTCGAGTCGCTCGACCTCGTCGGCGATATTGAGATCGCCGCCATCGGCGAGATGGCGAAGTTCCTCAATCTTGCCTTCGAGTTCGGCGAGCGGCTTCTCGAATTCGAGAAAGTGTCGCATCACCGGATTGACCTAGCATAAGCCTTGGCAAGGCGCCACCCCGGTAAGGGGTGCAACCGCGATCAGCGCACCGGCTTTTTCCGCGCCAGTGGGTGGCGCTCGGCAACGAGTCGTTGCAGCCGCGCGCTCTGTACATGCGTATAGATCTGCGTCGTCGCGATATCGGCATGGCCGAGCATCTCTTGCACGCTGCGCAGATCGGCGCCGCGCGCGACGAGATGACTGGCAAAAGCATGACGCAACACGTGCGGCGAGAGACGCGCCGGATCGAGCCCGGATTCGAGCGCCAGGCCCTTCAATATCTGGCCGCACCGCCGACGCGTGAGGAAGCCGTCGCTGCCGCGCGAGGGAAAAAGGAAGCGCGACGCTTTGCCCTCGCCCAGGAAATGCGAACGCTGATCGAGATAAGCAGCCAGTGCGGCGCGCGCCAGCTCGCCGAGCGGGACCAGCCGCTCCTTATCGCCCTTGCCGCGAATGATGAGATAAGGGCGGTCGCTTTTCGCCGCCGCAAGCGGCAGCGCGACGAACTCCGAGACACGCAGCCCCGCGCCGTACAGCAATTCGAGCATGCAGATGAGCCGCGCACCTTCGGCGCCTTCATGCTTTTGCGCAGCCACGATCAGTGCCGTGACTTCGTCTTCCTCGAGATGTTTCGGCAAAGCGCGCGGCAGGCGCGGTCCATCGATCGCTTGCGTCGGATCGTCCCGCCGGACGTTGTCGACAACAAGAAAGCGGAAGAATTGCCGGAAAGCCGAAAGCCGCCGCGCCGCCGTGCGCGCGCCGGTTCCGGCGCGGGCGAGACCCGCAAGATAGCGGCGCAGATCGTCGCTCTCGGCACGCGCAATGTCGCCGCCAAGAAAGCGCGCGAGATCGTCGAGATCGTTGCGATAGGCGGCGATGGTGAGACGCGCCGCCCCGCGCTCCGCGGCAAGCATTTCGAGAAACGCTTCGACATGGCGCGATTCCGGCGCCGGCGCGCGCGCTTTCTTGCGCCCGTCTTTCCTATGCGGGTCAGATACCGGCATCGAGCGCGGCTTCGACCGCGAGGGCACGCGCATCGGCATCGAGCCTGACCGCTTCCAACCCGGCGACCGCTTGCGCCAGCACGACCGGCTCGGACGAAAGATGATCGCCGGCCGAGGCTAGCAAAACCGTCGTCAGCACGGTCTCACCGATACGGCCGGCTTTCGCCGCTTGCTGCTGATCGAGCCAGAGCACGCCATTCGGCATGGTGCCCGAATGGGTCGACCGCAACAGCGTCGCGAGATCGACACCATTGAGCGGCACACCGAGAGCGGAGGCGAGCGTGACGAGCAGATCGGCCTGACGCGGCGCGGCATCCGCATCGAGCGTCGCCAGCGCCGCGATCGCATCGCCGACCGAGGCATTCTCGTTGGCACCGATCTGCGCGAAATTCCCGACCACCCGCAATTCCGGCCGGTCGGCGAGCGCGACCCAAGGCGTCGCGCGATCGTAAGCGCCGGTTGCGAGCAGCACGCGCGCCGCCTCGGGTGCGAAGCTTTGCAGATCGGAGGAAGGCTGCAGCTCGGTGACAAGCGGCACGATCAGCCGCGCCATTGGGACGAAAGCGCCGCGGCGGCGAGCGTCGGCGATCAGCGACGCGAGCGCCGACGCGCGCAGCGCCCCCGGCTCGTTGGTGCGTGCGACGTTGTAAAGGATGGCGCGGCTGCGTGGATCGTCGGGCAGCTTGCCGCTCTTCAACAAGGCGCCCTGCTCTTCGGGCTTCGCTTCGACCGCGCCATAGAGCAGGCCGAGCGCTGCCGGCGGCAACGCCCCGAGCGCTTCGGCTTTTTCGCCGGCCGCCAGCCGGGCTACGATCGGCTCCTTGTCACTGGTGGCCCAAACGGCGAGCGACGCCGGTCCGGCATTCGCCAGCCCGTCCGCGGGCAGCGGCAATTTCGCCGCGGCCAGCAAGGTCATACGGAAAGGCGACGGATCGGGGAGCTTATCGAGCTTGCCGCGATGGCCGAGGATCGCGCTGATCAGCGTCTCGAAAACCGGATCGCGATCGACTTTTTGCTCGCGCATCGCGCTGAGACCGAGGTTCGCCTGGTCATAAGCACCGGTCAGCGCCTGGCAACCGATCAGCGCTTCGTTCCACCACCGCGTGCTGTAGCGGCCCGAACGCTCGCTCACGGCACCGCAAGCACCGCTGAGGTCGCCCGCGACAATGCGCAGTTCCACCGTATCGCGGTCGAAAGTCTCGCTGACATTGTTCTGCGGCAAGGCGGTAACGAGCGCGGCGCCGTCGCCATAGCCAAAAGCGAGCACGCGATCGACGCGGCGATCGATCAAGCTCGGCCTTCCGGCCGGATCCTGGCCGCGCGGCGCGAGCGCATCGCTGAGCAACAAGCGGCGTATCAGCCCCTGCAACACGGGCGAGGTCGTCGGTTGCAGCAGCGGCAACGCGGTCGCAACGAAGCTGCGCGGCGTGGTCGACCACATATCGCGCGGCAAAGCACGATCCGCGACGCCGAGGGTGCCCGTCCAGGACGAGATCGACCGGCGCCAGCGTTTCAGTCTCGATGCCGTTATCGCTCGCCGGCGGCACGCTTGGCAAAGGCGGTCCCGCCCGAGTCTCACTGGGATCGGCGGATGTGTTCGGTGGGTAAAGCGGAATCGGCGCGCCGGATTGGGCGAAAGCCGGCACTGGCGAGAAGGCAGCCAGGGCGATCAGCAGGAAGGCGGTCGAGTTCCGCTCAGCGCGGGAAACGCGCATCCGGAATCACCTTTTCGACGCGAGTCGCCGGCGCCGGGACATTCCAGACCATAAGAAATACCGTGCCGCCGACCAGGATAACGGCGACGAGTGCTACAACGATCAGGAGGAAACGACCCATTTTTATTGTGCCCGGAACTGGTGACGGGGAAGCGCGATTGGCGAAGCATCGTAGCGGTATGCTAGGCTGCGGCCATGATCAATTTGAGTGCAGTTTATCGGTGGATGTTGCGCGTTTCAACGACGCTGCGTCGCGGAGCGATGCAACAATGACGCATGCCCTGTCCTGGCACGCACCGAAGACGATTGCGCTGGTCGGGCTGATGGGTGCCGGCAAGTCGAGCATCGGACGGCGACTCGCGCAGGCGCTCGGCCTGCCCTTCGTGGACGCCGATACCGAGATCGAAGCCGCCGCCGGTGCGAGCATCGAGGAGATTTTTGCACGCGACGGCGAGGCGGTGTTCCGCAACGGCGAACGTCGGGTGATCGCGCGGCTGCTCGACGGCCCGGCACAGATCCTGGCGACCGGCGGTGGCGCCTTTATGGATTCGACGACGCGCGGCCTGATCCACGAGCGCGCGATCTCCGTCTGGCTGCGCGCCGATATCGACACGCTTTTGGTCCGAGTCGGCCGGCGCAACAACCGGCCGCTGCTCAAGACCGGCGATCCGCGTGCCGTGCTGGCGCAGCTCGTCGATGAACGCTACCCGGTCTATGCCGAAGCCGATATCACGGTCGACACGGTCGACGGGCCGCCGGAAGCGACGCTCGCCAAGGTTATCGACGCGCTCGATCATTTCCTCGCGCCGGCGATCGGGGTCGGCCCATGAGCCAGCGCGACACGCTCCGCGTCGAACTCGGCGACCGCAGCTATGACATCCTGGTCGGCGCCAGCCTCTTGGGCGACGCCGGTGCGCTGATCGCGCCGGTGGTGCGCCAAAAACGCGCCGTCATCGTCACCGACGCGAATGTCGCGAAGCTCCATCTCAAGACATTGGAGGCCGGGCTCGACAAGGCGAGGATCGCGCATCACGCGATTGTCCTGCCACCCGGCGAGGCAACCAAGGATTTCGCGCATTTCTCGAAGCTGTGCGAGGATGTGCTGGCGCTCGGCATCGAGCGCGGCACGCCGCTGATCGCGCTCGGCGGCGGCGTTATCGGCGATCTCACCGGCTTTGCCGCCGCGACCTTGCTGCGCGGCCTCGATTACGTGCAGGTGCCGACGACGTTGCTGTCGCAAGTCGACAGCTCGGTCGGCGGTAAGACCGCGATCGACAGCAAGCACGGCAAGAACCTGATCGGCGCCTTTCACCAGCCCTTGCTGGTGCTGGCCGATATCGACACGCTCGCCACCTTGCCGCCGCGCGAGCTGCTCGCCGGCTATGCCGAGGTAGTGAAATACGGCTTTATCCGCGATCGCGCCTTCTTCGAATGGCTGGAGCAAGCGGGGCCGAAGCTCGTCGCGGGCGATGTCGATGCGCGCCGCCAAGCGGTGCTGAAAAGTTGTGCCGCCAAGGCCGCTGTCGTCGCGATCGACGAGCGCGAGACCGGCGAGCGGCAGCTTTTGAATTTCGGCCACACCTTCGGCCATGCGCTCGAAGCCGAGACCGGCTTCGGCGACGCGCTGCTGCATGGCGAGGCGGTGGCGCTGGGCATGCGGCTCGCTTTCGATCTCTCGGCCGAGCTCGGCCTCTGCCCGCCCGAATCGGTGGCACGCGTGCGCCGGCATTATCAAGCCGTCGGCCTACCGATCGCGATCAGCCAGATCGGCAATGCCCGCCGCTTCACGCCGGCCGCGCTGCTGCAGCATATGGGCAGGGATAAGAAAGTGCGCGACGGCCGCATTACGTTGATCCTCGCGCACGATATCGGCAATGCTTTCATCTCGCGCGAGGTCGAACGCGCGACGCTCGAAGCCTTCCTCGCTGCTGAGACCGCCGCCGCACCCGCGACCGTTTAGTTTCATTCCGAAAGAGCTGCGACATGCCTTTACCCGCCGCCACCCCGCGCGAGCCGATTCATACGAGACGCATCGAATGCCAGGGCTACCTACGCCAGGACGGGCTCTGGGACATCGAAGGCCGCCTCACCGACGGCAAGAGCTATTCCTTCAAGAATGAGCATCGCGGCGAGGTGAAGATCGGCGATTTTATCCACGAGATGTGGCTGCGCCTCACCGTCGACGATACCTTGACCATCGTCGCGGTCGAAGCAGCGACCGATAACAGCCCTTTCGCGATTTGCCCGGCGATCTTGCCGGATTTCCAGAATCTCAAAGGGCTGAAGATCGCCAAAGGCTTCAACGCCAAGGTCTTCGAACTCTTCGGCGGGGTGCGCGGCTGCACCCATCATGTCGAGCTGATCGGCCGGTTGGCGACGGTCGCCTTTCAGACGATCTTCCCCTATCGCAACCGTATGAGCGCCCAGACCGGCGCGCCGGCGCAGACCAATCGCCAGGCACGGCTGCTCAATACCTGCCACGCTTTTTCGGAAGATGGCGAGCTGGCGCAGCGGCTCTGGCCCGATCTCGCCGAGAAGGCGAGACCTAACTGAAGCTCATGCTGCCGGCGGGATTTCCCGCGGCACCACCGGCAGAGTGAGCTTCAGCTCGCGCCGTAACACCACCATCGGCACCGAAATGCCGAGACGATCCTCGACAAGCAGGCGATGCAGCTCGTCGATATTGCCGGTCGGATGGCCATCGAGCTCGACGATGATGTCGCCGCTCAGCAAGCCCGCCGCCGAAGCCGCGCCGTCCTGTGCCACGCTTTGTACCAGCACGCCGCTCTCACGCGCGAGATTATGGAAGCGCACGACCTTGCGCGGGATCGGCACGTTCTGGCCGGCGACGCCGATATAGCAGCGGCGCACCCGGCCTTCGCGGATCAGCCGCGCGGCGACGAACTCGACCGTATCGACGGAGATCGAGAAGCAGATGCCCTGCGCCATCGCGATGATCGCGGTGTTGATGCCGATGATGTCGCCGGCCGAATTGACCAGCGGCCCGCCCGAATTGCCGGGATTGAGCGCGGCGTCCGTCTGGATGACGCTGTCGATCAGGCGGCCGGAGCGCGAGCGCAGACTGCGGCCAAGCGCGCTGACCACGCCGGCGGTCACCGTCGCCTGAAAGCCGAAGGGATTGCCGATGGCGACGACAAGCTGGCCGACGCGCAAATCGCGCGAGCTGCCGAGCCGCGCCCAGGCCGGCGTCTCGCCATTGAGGCGCAGCACGGCGAGGTCGGTGTCGGGATCGTCGCCGACGATGCTGGCGGTCAGCGAATGGCCGTCGGCAAACGTCGCGGTGATGCGCTTGGCACCGGCGATCACATGGCTGTTGGTGAGGACATAGCCGTCCGGCGTGAAGACGACGCCGGAGCCGCTGCCGCCCGGGCCTTTCTGCGCCTCGATCTGGAGATGCAGCACGGCCGAGCCGACCTTGTCGACGGCGCCGATCACGGCCTGCGAATAGGCGTCGAAGGCGACGAGATCGCGGGTGCCGGTACTGGCGAGATCGTCGGGATCGGGTTGGAGCTGATCGAGAGTATTGATGTTGCTCATGGGTGACATCAAATGGGGATGGTCCATAGCCGCGACAAGATTAGAGCATCACCAGTCCCCTGCGCGCCGCGCGGGCCAGTGCTTCCGTCCGCGTATCGGCATCGAGCTTGGCCAGGATCGAGGCGACGTGGAATTTAGCCGTGTGGAACGAGATACCGAGTCGGCGCGCGATCACCTTGTTCGAGGCACCGTCGGCCATCGCCGCCAGCACCTCGCGCTCGCGCGGCGTCAGCGCCGGCCCTCCGTCGGGGTGCGGCGCGCTCTCAATTCCGGCAAGCGCGCGCAGGCGGTCGAAGGCGAGATCGGACAATAGCCGCAAGCCCCGTCCCGCCAGCGCGATCGCCGCGCCGATGGTTTCGGCGCTCGCGTCCCGAGGCAGCACCGCCGCCGCGCCGGCCAGAGCCAGATCGGCTGCATCGTCCTCATCGGCGAGGATGATGCAGCCGCCCGCGCGCTCGCCGAGTGCGGCGAGATCCTCCGCGCCGAGCGCTTCCGCCAGGACGACATCGATCGCGTGCCGGTTGAGCAGGCGCCGCAGCGCCGCGACATCGGCTGTGCTGTCGACATGCACCCCATTCGTACGCGCAACGGCTTCGAGAGCGTCACGACGGACGCCCTCGCGCGCGAAGATGGCAATGTTCGGCATTGCCTTTATGTGGGAGCGCCGCGGCGCCTGCCCAAGGCTGGGCTAACGCGCTCCCTGATTAGGAATGGGCCGCTCGCCGATGGTAAGGCTGAGCTTCGTCGGCGCGCCACCGCGGACGAGATCGAGTTCCACTTGCGTGCCGACCGATTCCGGTGCCAGCAGATGCATCACCTGGCGCACGCGCGTCACCGGCTTGCCGTTCCAGGCCGTGATGATGTCGCCGACAAGCAGCCCGGCCTTCACCGCAGGCCCTTCGGGATCGAGGCCGAGCGCGAGCACACCCGCCGGCTGCGCTACCGGCCGCAGCCCGGCGCCGAGATAGCCACGCGCGATGCGGCCCTTGGCGAGGAGTTGATCGACGACGCGATCGATGGTCGAGCGCGGGATGGCGAGTGCGCGGCGGCGCGGACCGGTCACGGCCATGCCAAGGACCTCGCCTTTCGTGCCGATCAGCGCGCTGCCTTCGGCACTTGGCGCCAGGCGCAGATCGAGGCGGATGAGATGATCGATGGCGCCGCCGCGCCGGCTGTGCCAGGCGCCGCCGGCGACCGCGACAATGCCCGACGCGGCGGTCGTGCCGCGTTCATGCCGGCCGATAGCGAGCACGAGATTGCCGGCACGCAGATTGGCCGCATCGCCAAGTGTCGCGACGTTTGCACCATCGGCTTGGAAACGCAGCACGGCGATATCGGTGCTGGGATCGCGGCCGGCGAGTGTCGCGGGGTGGATCTTGCCGTCGGCGGTCATCACCTCGATGCCGCCATCGCGCTCGAGCGCCTCCTCCGCGGTGACGATCACGCCGGGTCGCCAATGAATGCCGCTCACCGGCCGGCGCCCGCCGCCGGCGACAGCGACAACACCGCCGCCCGCCTGTTCGGCAAGATCGGCGATGCGATCGGAAAACTGGCTGAGAATGTCGGGGGTGTCGGTCATGAGGCTCTCCGCTGGCTGCATGACCTCGATATGGCCGCCGGCGGCAACCCGCACCATCCGCCGGATGGGTAGGAAAAGCCGATTAGCCCGGCCAGGGAGACGGCAAGCGCAGGAAGGTCAAGCGCATGAAATCGGCGACTTTCTTCCATTTGTCGTCGCCGTCGGAGGGGAGATAGTCGCCGTGGCCGTAATCCTCGCTATTCGCGATCTGCCAGGGTGCGAGAATTTGTGCCGGCGCGGGGAGCGACGGCCCGCCATAGCCGAGCGCGGGCCGGAACGGTGTGTGATCGTCATGCAGCAGATCGGCGAACGGATCGCCGATCGTGAAGGCGATCTTCAGCACATCGTCCTCATGCGACGCCAGCAATGACACCGTCCCGACCCGGTCCAGGACGGCGGCATATTCGGCGGTGAAGCAATCGCAATTGATCGCCCCGGCCGCGATGCACGCCGTGTCGACGCGGCCGCTGATCGCCATGATCGCCCGAAGCACGAAGCGCGCGCCGAGGCTGTGCGACGCAAAGGAGAAGCTCTGCGCGCCGGCGGCCCAGCTATTGCAAAACTGCGCAAGGCGCTGCCCGCAATCGATCGCGACATCGCCTTCGAAGGGATAATCGATCACCGGTATCCAGGCATCGCCCGGCCATAATAGGCCGATGAAAATATTGGCGCCCGGAAGAGCGAGATAGTCGCCGAGCCGCCCCAGCGCCTCCGCACCCTCGGCGTAGTTGACGTTGAAGCCGTGGGTCGCGAAGAGGATGTTACGCCCCGCGAAGACCGCCGGCACTTGCGCCCACGGAACAACGCTGAGCGATGGCGGATCGGTGGTGCCGTCGCCTTCGAGCAGATACGGATCGATCACCGCGCCGCCGACGCCCGCCGAGCGGAAATTGAGGAAATAGGTCATCGGCGAACACCGCGCTGAGTCGCCTGCAGCGCGGCGACGGCGGCCTGAAGCGATGAAACCAGGTCTTTGGCGACCGGCGCAAGCGGCACCGCCACGAGGCCGACGAGCAAGCCGAGACCGGCTGCCTTCCAGTTGCTCCCGTTGATCAGGCAGCTGCCCGCAATGCCGAAGACGACGGCGAAGATCATCGCCAGGATTTTTGTACCGTTGCGATATTGCTGATCGGCGCGTTCGTAGGCTTCGTCGAGGATCGCACTCAAGATCGCATCGAATTGGCCGAGCGTATTGATCTCTGCCGGCGTCAGCGCGGTGTTTCCCTGCACCCGCCCCGCGACCTTGTTCGCGACCGAAGCCAGCGTCTTTTCATCGACCCCCGCCGCTTGGGCCAACTCCACCGCATTGCCGGCGGTAAGGCCGAGATGGACCAGCGCTTTCGCCTTGGCCTTTTGGTCTGCTTTGGCAACACCGTTGATCCAATTGGATTTGAGAGCTTCGAGCAGCTCCGCTTCGTTGAACGCGCCATTGGCCTTCTTCGGCAAGAAGGACCCGAGCGTTCGCTTGATGCTGGAAAAGCCGAAATTGGACGGGCCGCCATCGAAAGCCTTGAGCGCATCGACGAAGCCCATCGACGCCGTGCCAAGAGCCGCTATTGCGGCGACGATATTGCCGAGACTTTGGATGAGGTCCGTGCTTGCTGGATCCGCCATCTCTTCCCCCTCGACGATGATCGCTCGCGCCTCGAATGCCTTAGTTTCCTGTATCTGGCGGAAGATACGCAAGCAGGTCGGCTCGTGCAGCCGGATGATTTTGCCTAACCCCAGGAATTACCGAGAAAAGCCGGCGACGAGGGCACGCGCAGTTCCGCAAGAAGCGCACTGCGCTTTTGACCATCGCTCTATCGCGCCTATGATAGCGCGATGCTCCAGGCGCTCCAGATCGCCGACGCTCTTGCGATCGCCGAAGCCTCGCGCCGCCGTAGCTGCGACGAGCGCGCGATGGTCGACTATCTCGGCATCGGCCGCAAAACGCAGCGTGCGGCCAAAACGCAAGCAGGAACGCCTTTCGCGATCGCCGACACGATCGATCTCGCCGCCTTCGAGAGCGATGAGCGGCAGCGCCTCGAACAGGCGATCGAGCGGCTATCGCCCGAGGCGCGGCGCGAGCTGATCGCGCTGGTATGGCTGGCACAGCGGCCGAGCCTCGATTTCGCCGGCGCGATGCGGCGCACGCGGCGCATCCCGTTGCCGGCACAAACAGGCTATCTCATGGGCGTGCGGCTCGAGCACTATATCGCGCTCGGCCTCGAGAAGCTCGGCTACCACGCGGCGTGAACCGAGGCTGACGGTATTCGGTCGGCGCTCCACGGCGACGGTATCGGCGCTGAGCCGGTTACGACGCGACCTCGAGGCCAAGGCCTTCGAGCAGGCCGTAAAGCGTCGGCCGGCTGATCCCGAGCAGCTTTGAGGCACGCGAAAGATTGCCGTTGGTCTGAGCGAGCGCCATCTGCACGACGCCACGCTCGGCCCGAGCCCGCGCCTCGCGCAGATCGAGCGAGCCGTTCGGCAGCTCGGCCGCGGCGAGTTCGAGATCGGTCGCGGAGATCGTGGTGCCGTCCGCCATCACCACCGCGCGCTTCACGCGATTCTCCAGCTCGCGGACATTGCCGCGCCAGGGATGGGTCGCTATCGCCGCCAGCGCATCGGAGCCGAAACCCTTGAGCTTGCGGTTGAACTGATTGTTGAACTTCTTGAGGAAAAAGGTCGCGAGAAGCATCGCGTCGCCTTCGCGCTCCCGCAGTGGCGGGATCACCATCCGCACCTCGTTGAGGCGGTAATAGAGGTCCTCGCGGAACTTGCCGCTGGCAATGAATGCGTCGAGATTTTGGTTCGTGGCGCAAACGATGCGCACGTCGACCTGGATCGGGCGATGCCCGCCGATACGCTCGACCACTTGATCCTGGAGGAAGCGCAACAGCTTCACCTGCATCGCCAGCGGCACATCCCCGATTTCGTCGAGGAAAAGCGTGCCGCCATTGGCGCCCTCGATCTTGCCGATGGTCTGCTTCACCGCGCCGGTGAAAGCGCCTTTCTCATGACCGAAGAGTTCGCTTTCCAGCAGCGTCTCGGGGATCGCCGCGCAATTGATCGCAACGAAGGGCTTCTTGGCGCGCGGACTCAGGCGGTGGATCGCTTGCGCCAGTACCTCTTTGCCGGTGCCGCTTTCGCCAAGCAGGAGCACGGCGACATCGGTCGGTGCGATCTTCTCGATGGTGCGCAACGTCCGCGCCATTTGCGGGCTCGCCGCGACGATGCCATCGACCGGCGAACGCGGCGCCAGCTCGATCAGCCGGCGATTCTCACCCTCAAGCTCGGCGAGTCGCGCGGCGCGCTCGAGCATGTGGCGCAACAGATCGACATCGACCGGCTTCTGGTAGAAATCATAGGCGCCGAGCGCGATGGCGCGCAGCGCAGCCTCGTGATTCTCCTGGCCTGTCGCGATGATGATCTTGGTCTCGGGCGCGGTCGCAAGGATCGCCTCGAGCGTGATCATGCCTTCGCGCACCGTGTCGGGCTCGGGCGGCAGGCCGAGATCGAGAATCACAACCGGCGGCCGCGCGCGGCGGAATTCGGCGATCGCATTCTCGCGGTTGCCGGCGATCGTTACCTCGCAATCGGCGAGCGCCCAGCGATATTGGCGGATGAGCCCCTCATCGTCCTCGACCACAAGAATGTTGAGTTTCGTGTCTTTCATGATCCTAAGCCGCCGTCGAGACGGCCCCTACTTTCGCGAGCGGAAGAGTAATTCGCATGGTCGTGCCGGCGCCGGGGGCGCTGATCACGTCGAGATCGCCGCCGGCGAGGCGTAGCAACTCGCGCGTCTGATAGGCGCCGATGCCGTAGCCTTCTGCCTTGGTCGAGCGGAACGGCCGGAACAACTGGCCGTGGATGAAATCGATATCCATGCCGGCGCCCTGATCGGCGATGTCGATGACCAACTTGTCATCGCGGCAGCGCAGGCCGAGCAGGATGCTCGCGCCAGCGGGCGAGGCTTCGATCGCGTTGTCGAGCAGCAGCTTCACGATCGAGGTGAGACGGTCGGCCTCTATCGCCACCGGGGCGCTATTGACCTCGAAGGCGCCGCGGATGCGCGCGAGACCGGTGCCGCGGCCATCGAGCATGCGCCGAAGCACCGTCACGGCGTCGATCGTCGCCGGCGCGCTCGCTGCGTTGTCGAGCACTTGATGGGCCCGGAGCTGTGCCAAGAGATCGTTCATCCGCGTGACCGAATGACGGATCGTCGCGAAAGCGTCGGCGCGGAAGGCCGGGTCGTCGCCGTGGCGCTCGGCGTTGACCGTGACCATGCGCAACTGCGCCGCGAGATTCTTGATGTCATGCGCGACGAAGGTGAAGCGCTTCGCATAATCCTGCAGCCGGCGCGAATCCTGAAGCTGCTGGCCCGAGCGCTCTTCGGCGATATAGCTTGCCGCTTGCCGGCCAAGCGCGCGCAGCAGCTCGAAGCTTTCCCAATTGAGCTCGATTGGAGCGCGCGACGGCGACAAGGTGATGAAGCCGATGAGCTGATCCTGAGTCGCGAGCGGTACCGCGAGCCAGCATTCGCCGAAAGCGGTATAGGATCGGCCGCGATGGAATTCCTGAATCCAGCGCCCACCGCGGAAACCTTTGACGAAGGCGCTGTCGGCCGGCTCGCTCGCATCGCTGGCGAGGCGCATATTCCAGACCGAAACCGGCACGAAATCGCTATTGCCGGGCACGCCGTCGCATAGCCAGAGCGCGCCGCCCTGAGCCTCGACGACGTTGGCAATGCCTTCAATCGCGCGGTGCTTCAAATCCTCGCCCGCGTCGCGCGCCGAGAGTATGTTGATGAAATTCATCCATTCGGCGCGGTAGTCGTAGCGTCGCGCGAAAAAATTGCGCGCGATAAGGTATTTGAGCCGCGCCTTGATGCTACCGGAGGTAATGATCGAGGCGAGCACGAGAATGCTGCCAAAGAGAGCCGTCACCTGCACGACCCGGGCCCATTCGCCGCCCCAATCCCGCAACAAGCGGGCAACGGTGACGATGGCGAGCAGGAACACACCCGACGCCACGAGCGTGAGGGTGTGCAACACCACGCGTTGCGAGAGATGAAGCTCGACCTTCCAGCCACGGTTGCGCAGCAAGGTCAGCGCTAGGAACGGCGCAACCAGGCAAACGACAGCAGGCCGAGCGGCCATGAAGGGATCACTCACCCAGCCGAAGAGCAGCGCGTCGGAATAGAGAAAGAGCTGATAGGCGAAGAGGCCGCCGAGGGCGATGCAGAGCGGCACGACGTGCCATTGCCGCCGCGCCGAGGTATTGCGGAAGAGATTTTCGACCAGCAGCAGGCCGAATATCGCGAGCGCCACGCGGCCGATGATCTGCGCCTGAGTGAGCGGTCCGGCGCCCAACCGCAGCGCCGACAAGATATCGTTCCACAGTACACCGCAGCCCACGACCGCCGGGACCGTCAGCATCAGGAAGCGGAGCCGCGGATCGAAACGCGTGTTGACGGTCGGCGCGATGAGCAGCGAAAGGAAAAGCGTCCAGACCAGCAGCGGCGCGACTTCGAGTGCCGGCCGCGCGGCCGCCGGCATTGCGTCGCCGGCGGACACGCCCATCGCCCACACCGCCGTCAACGCGCAAGCCAGCGCAGCGAGTGCCGTTTCGCGAACTCCAGGGCCGACGCGTCAGCGTCAGCGCGAGGAGCCCGACGTAAAGGACAACGCAGAAGAGGGCAGAAGCACCCGCCACTGTCATAGGCTTAACGAGCACCTTCGTTGAAGAGGTTTCCGCGCTGCATGCCCAAGGATTCGTTGCTTGCGACGGGTGCAGAAAAAGCGACGCCGTGCCCCGACTTGCAAACGAAGCTATACCCGATGTCGAATGAGTTTCCAAGTAACAAAGGAAACTTATACAGAAAATAACCATAAATTCCGGGATTTAACCAATAATATGATCTACGCTCCATGAATTATGGTTAACGAATATTGTGTTGTCCTATCGAATATTTGGTTAACACAGCAGTTGCGGCTAATCGCGCATTGCGCGGGAACGCGCCGGCGATGCCCGGCAAAGCGATTGAATTGATATCGGGCCGCCGGACGGCCGATGGCGGCGAACGCTCAGCGCCCTGCTTCGATATCGGCGTAGAGTTGGCGATAGGTCGCCAGCACTTTCTCGCCGCCCGGAACACTGGCCGCCCATTCCTTGATCAACGGCTCGGTACGCGCTTCCCAGGCCGCGGTCTGCGCCGGCGATAGTTCCGTTACCTTGTGCTTGCCAGAGGCGGCCAGGGTGGCCTGTGTCGTCAGCCCGTCTTGCCGCCAGGCCTCGCCGGCGGTGCGGCTTTGCGCTTCGCCGCCATTGGCGTCGAGCGCGGCGCGCAGGGCGGGCGGCAGGCTCTCATATTTCTTCTTTGCCATGAAGAACATCGCCGGCGCCACGCCGAGCGGCGCGAGCACGTGATAAGAGGAAACCTCCGCCAAGTGATAAGGCGCGAAGGCCGACCAAGAGGTGATGAGCCCATCGATCGCGCCGCGCTGCAGCCCGTCATACATATTCTCGGCAGGGAGCGAGACCGGCGCGCCGCCGAGACGCTGCACCATCTGCGAATTCACCTTGCCGGTCACACGGATCTTCAGGCCCGAGAGATCGTCGAGCGAGGCCGGCGCCTTGTTGAAATGGAGATAACTGGGTCCGAGCAGGTTCATCCAGATCGGCACGATCTGGTTGTACTCGTTATCGAGCAACCCGCTTTTATAAAGCCGCCACAGCGCCACCGAGCCGACGGTGTTGTCCTTGACGATAAAAGGGAGGACGACGACTTCGGTCAGCGGGAATTTGCCGGCGATGAGCGCCTGCTGGCCGAACCCGATCTGAACCACATCGTCGAGGACGCGATCATAGACATTGCCGAAATTGGCGAGGGTGCCGCCTTCCCGCAAATCGACCACACCCGTACCTTGCGACGCTTCGGTGACGCGCTTGGCCCAGGCGCTGAAGAATTGGCCGAACGTCGAGGTCGCGAGGCTTTGCGACGGGAAGATCAAACGGACCTGCGCCGAAGCCGGGGCTGTCACCGCCATGCCGATGAGCGCGGCCACAGCCAGCGCGAGCATTCGCCGTTGCATCACATTTATCCCCCAACGCCGGCGATTGCCGGTCCGCTTTCTCGCACGCGCGATACCACAAACGCTACGGCGGTCGTGCCCATTGTCAACATCGCGCGCGGGTACGCGTGCAGACGCCTTGATCCGGCGCGCGCCTGCGATCAAGCTAGCGCCTCAAACATGTGTGGGCGGCGTCCTCAAGGAGGGATCGATGGAATTCGGTTATTTCACGCTGAGCGATAACCACTATCAGAACAATTCGCGCAGCCCCAACCAGTTCGTCGCCGACATTCTCGACGAGACCTTGCATGCCGACGCCCTCGGCTTTCATTCGGCTTGGATCGGCGAGCATCATTTCAGCTCGCTGGGCGTGCTCTCCTGCCCCGATCTGACCCTCGCCTACGCTGCGGCGAAGACCAAGAACATCCGCCTGGCACCGGCGGTGACGGTGCTGCCGCTGCATCATCCGATCCGCGTCGCCGAGCAATGGGCGAGCCTCGACCTGCTTTCGGGCGGCCGCGTCGACTGGGCCGCGGGCCGCGGCTACGATTCGCGCGAATACTCGCCTTTCAACATCTCCTTCGCCGAGAACCAGGCGATCTTCAACGAGGGCATGGAAGTTGTGCAGAAGCTCTGGGCCGGCACCGGCCCGGTGACGCACAAGGGCAAGTATTATTCCTTCGAGAACATGACGATCACGCCGCAGCCGGTGCAGAAGCCGATCCCGGCCTATGTCGCCTCATTCTCGAAGCCGTCGATCGAGCTGGCCGCCAAGCTCAATTGCGGCCTGGTCGTCGCGCCTTTTGCGGCGGCGATGAGCTATGGCGGGCTGAAGCAGGTCGCGGACTTATATAAGGAGACATGCATCGCCGCCGGCACCAAGCCCGGGCGGCTGATCTGCAGCTACTTCACGCATTTTGCCGATAATAAGGAGCAGGAAGCCGCGCAGCGCGCGCGACAGATCCGCTATTACAAAGAGTGCGTGATCCCGGCTTTCCCGAGCGACGCCGCCAAAGCGCCGCCCTCCTATCGCTATATGGTCGAGATGACCGAGCGGCTGCATCACGTGAAGCCGGAAGACCTGACCGAGAATTCGGTGCTCTTGGGCAGCAAGCAGCAGATCACCGATACGCTGAAGAAGGTCGAGGCCGCCGGTTTCGACGAGGTGATCCTTTATTTCAATGTCGGCTTGAAGCCGCACAGCCAGGTCAAAGACGAAATGACCCGCTTTGCCGAGGAGGTCCGGCCGGCGTTTCGCTGACGAGCGTCGCTAGCCGAATTTCCGTTTCGCATCCAAGCCGAGGCCTTTCCCGACAGCGCCGAAAACATCGCCGCTGACGATCTCGGCCGTCGGGAACAGCTTGCGGATCAAAGATTGGATGGGCCGCACCATCGAACTGCCGCCGGTCAAGAACACCGTGTTGATTCGCTCGACCGGAACGGCGGCATCCGCCACCGTCTTCGAAATGCAATCCTCGACCCTGCGGACCAGATCTGAAATTGATCTTTCGAAATTCCGTTGGCTGACTGGAATAGAAAACGCGTCTTCGATGTACGCCAGATCGAGGACGGCTTTGTCCTCGAGACTCAAGGCGATCTTCGCCCGCTCGACATCGCCGATGAGGTGATGGCCAGCTTGCGCATCGATTACGGACAAGAGGCGACCCAATAGTTCCGGCGCCTTCGATTCTTTCCGCAACGAGCGAATTTCGGAGACGACTTTATTCTCGTAAACGAAATTGACGTTCGACCATGTCGACAGATCCATATAGATCCATGTCGGCATTTCCAGATCTTTGGCGCCATATGCCGAGCCATGCCCGAAACTGGGCATGATTTGCTTCATCGACAGCTGTTGATCGAAATCCGTTCCGCCGACGCGAATGCCCCGATTCGCCAGTATGTCCTTTGTCCGGTCCGGCAGATTGATCTTTTCGGGCGCGACCCTAACGATCGAAAAGTCGGATGTGCCGCCGCCGATATCAGCGACCAAAACGATCTGCTCGTTTGCGATCGAGGTTTCGTATTCAAGCGCCGCGGCGATGGGCTCGAACTGGAACTCGATATGCTTGAACCCCGCCTTTCGGGCGGCTTTCTCCAAATCGTGTTGCGCCTGGTTATCGAGATCGGCCGCATCTTCGATGAATTGGACGGGCCGGCCAAGCACCACCTCGCTCAACTCGTGCCCGCTTTGGCGCTCGGCAGTCTTTTTGAGGTGACGCAAAAACAAACTTAAAATATCGGCGAGCGTCACATCGCGCTTCTCGATCCGGGTCTTCTCGTGGAAAAGCGGCCGTCCAATCACGCTCTTGAGCGCGCGCATCAACCGACCGCTCTCGCCCGACAAGTAATCGTTTATCGCCGCGCGGCCAAAGACAGCGCGGCCATTCGCAGAATTAAAGAAAATCGCGCTGGGAATGGATGGCTCGGCGTTCTCGATCGTCGCCAAAAAGTGCTCGCCCTCTGCCGCGAGGGCGACGGTGGAGTTCGACGTGCCGAAATCGATGCCGCAATAGTGCAAGGCGTTTGGCATTACCATAGTCTGCCTAGCGTTGCGATCATTCACAATTCGTCATTGCGAGCGAAGCGAAGCAATCCATATGTGGACGGCCCCCGGCTTGCAAGGTCGACGAGCGGTTGTGTTGGATCGGATCGCTTGCGTCCATATGTCCGGCCTGTTGGATGCGATCGGCATATGACCGCTGGCCAAGATGGTTTTCGTGGCGGGAGTTCCACACAGAGAGGCGACGTCGCGATACGCCACTGGATTGCGCGGAGTGTCTTCCGTCTCGAACCGATCGATCCACCATCTGCTCGTTTTCTTGCAAGCGCCGGCTCAGCGAGACACGCGCCTTGTATCCCGCTGATCTCGTCAAGCCGCTGTCGGCATCGCCCCTAGCGCACGCTTGGGGTCGTAGGTCTCGCCGGTCGTCATGAGCTTCCAGACGATGCGGGCGATCTTGTTGGCAAGCGCCACGGCGACGAGCTTGGGCGGCTTGCGTTTCAAGAGGGCGAGGAGCCAGGGGGAGGCGTGACGGCTCTTACCGCGCCGCGCTTGCCAGATGACGGCAGTGGCGCCGACCACGAGCAAGCTTCGCAAGGTCTCGTCGCCGGCGCGGGTGATCACGCCGAGCCTCAGCTTGCCGGCGGTCGAATGATCCTTGGGCGTCAGGCCGATCCAGGCGGCGAAGTGCCGGCCGGAGCGGAAGGCATGCGGATCGGGTGTCTTCATCATGAGCAGCGAGGCGATCACCGGTCCCACACCGGGAATCCGAGCGAGGCGCCGGCTCGGCTCGTTGGTTCGATGCCACGCCATCAACCTGGCGTCGATCGCCTCGAGCTGGGCTTCGAGTTGCGCGTATTCTTGGGCGTGCGCGGCAAACAGCTCGCGGGCCAAGGCCGGCACGGTCTCGTCGGCCTGGAGGCGCAACAGCAGCGGCTCGATCTTGGCCCGCCCCTTGGCAGCAACGATCCCGAACTCCGCCGCATAGCCGCGGATCGTATTGGCGAGCCGCACGCGGTGGCGCACCAAGCGCTCGCGCAGGCCCGCCAGCATCAGCGCCGCTTGGCTCTCCGCACTCTTCACCGGCACGAAGCGCATCGTCGGCCGGCTCATCGCCTCGCAGATCGCCGCGGCATCCGCTGCGTCGTTCTTCCCGCGTTTCACATAGGGCTTCACGTATTGCGGCGCGATCAGCCTCACCTCATGGCCCAGCCGCGTCAGCTCGCGCGCCCAATAATGAGCCCCGCCACAGGCCTCGATGCCTATAACCGTCGGCGCCAGGCTCGCAAAAAACGTCAGAACCTCTTTGCGCTTGAGCTTGCGACGCAGAACCACCTCTTCACGGTCATCCGCTCCATGAAGCTGAAAAATCTGCTTCGACGTATCCATACCTATGCGGCTAAGCTTGTCCACGGACGGCCTCCTCGTTTGAGATTCTGTAACGACCTCACTCTGGCACATCGATGCCGTTCGGGGGCCGTCCACCCCATCAGAGACCCGCGCCGCAGTCCTGGATTGCTTCGCTTCGCTCGCAATGACGATAGAAATTAAGTCAGCTTCGCGAGCTCGGCGAGGACGGCGTTGCCCATCTCGCTGGTCGAGACGCGCCTCATCCCCGGCTGCATGATGTCGCCGGTGCGCACGCCCAAGGTGAGCGTGTTGTTGATCGCCTTCTCGACGAGATCGGCTTCTTCGCCCATGTCGAAGGAGTAGCGCAGCATCATCGCGAAGGAGAGCATGCAGGCGAGCGGGTTGGCAGCGTTCTTGCCGGCGATGTCCGGCGCCGAGCCGTGGACCGGCTCGTACAGTGCCTTGCGGCGACCGCTCGAATCCGGCGCGCCGAGCGAGGCCGAGGGCAGCATGCCGAGCGAGCCCGTCAGCATCGCCGCGCAATCGGACAGCAGATCGCCGAAGAGGTTGTCGGTCACGATGACGTCGAATTGCTTTGGATTGCGCACGAGCTGCATCGCGCAGTTATCGGCATACATATGCGAGAGCTCGACATCCTTGTATTCGGTGTCGTGCAGCTTCTGCATTTCCTCGCGCCACAGCACGCCCGATTCCATGACATTGGCCTTCTCGACCGAGCAGACCTTATTGTTGCGCTTGCGCGCGAGCTCGAAAGCCACACGGCCCACCCGGATGATTTCGGGCGTCGTATAGACCTGCGTGTTGACGCCGCGTCGCGTGCCGTCGGCCAGCGTGGTGATGCCGCGCGGCTCGCCGAAATAGGTGCCGCCGGTCAGCTCGCGGATGATGACGATGTCGAGGCCTTCGATCACCTCGGGTTTCAAGGTCGACGCGCCGATCAGCGGATCGAACACCAGCGCCGGGCGCAGATTGGCGAAGAGATCCATCTCTTTGCGCAGGCGAAGCAGGCCGCGCTCGGGCTTTTGCGCGAAAGGCAGATTGTCCCATTGCGGGCCGCCGACCGCGCCGAACAGCACGGCGTCGCTTTCCTGGGCGAGCTTCATGGTCTCGTCGGTCAGCGGCGTACCGTATTTATCGAAACTGGCGCCGCCGACCAAGCCTTCCTTCACGTCGAAGCTGGCAATCCGCTTCTTGTCGAACCATTCGACCACGCGGCCGACTTGAGCCATCACCTCCTGACCGATGCCGTCGCCGGGCAGCGAAAGGATTTTTCGATTGGCGGCCATTTAACGATCTCCGCTTAGAGCCAGGCCATTTAGAGCCAAGGCTGCGTCAGATGCTGCTTCTGTTCGTAAGCGGCGATCTTCGATTCTTTCTTGAGGGTGAGGCCGATATCGTCGAGCCCGTTCAACAGACAATCCTTCAAGAACGGATCGATATCGAATTTCACCGTGCCGCCGTCCGGCCGCGTGATCGTCTGGCTGGCGAGATCGACGCTGAGACGGGCATTGGCGCCCTTCTTGGCATCGTCCATCAGCTCGTTGACGATGGCTTGCGGCAGCTTGATCAGCAGCATGCCGTTCTTGAAGCTGTTGTTATAGAAAATGTCGGCGAAGGACGAGGCGATGACGCAGCGGATGCCAAAATCCATCAGCGCCCAGGGCGCGTGCTCG
This sequence comes from uncultured Alphaproteobacteria bacterium, assembly GCA_963731145.1. Taxonomy (GTDB): domain Bacteria; phylum Pseudomonadota; class Alphaproteobacteria; order ATCC43930; family CGMCC-115725; genus CAIKMD01. The sequence continues at coordinate 525,997 of CAVSUX010000005.1, forward strand.
CGCGAGGAGCCACAGCCGAAATTCTCGCCCGCGACGAGTATCTTCGCCTGGCGATAGGCCGGCTGGTTCAAAACGAAATCCGGATTCTCGCTGCCATCGTCGCGATAGCGCATCTCCTCGAACAACGCCTTGCCGAGGCCGGTGCGCTCGACCGTCTTCAGATGCTGCTTCGGGATGATCTTGTCGGTGTCGACATTGATGATCGGCAGCGGCGCGGCGACGCCGGTCAGGGTCGTAAATTTATCCATGGGATGCCTCGCTTTTCGCGGCAGATTGTTTAGGCGACGAGGACGAAATAGGCAAGCGGAGCCATTGCGTTAGGCCCCTTCCGACCACACATAGGAGCGATGAGCGACCGCGGTAATAATCACCCCGAAGCGGAGATCATCCCGCCTGGGGCACCCGATCCCACGCCCTGGGCGAACCAGCGCGGAAACGGGCGGGAACGGGCCCGGGTCTGGGCCTGGAGCAGCGACCCGCGCTACGCGGGGTTGCGCCACGGCCGGCCAGGGCCGCTCGGGCTGATCGCGATCTTCGCCGTGCTGGCGGCGCTGGGCGCGCTCGGCTTCTTCGTCTTCCTCGGCGCGCTCGCCATCACCCTGCCGCTGATCGCGGCGCTGGTGCTTGTGGGGCTCCTCGGCGGCTTCCTGCGCCGCCTCTAATCGCCTCACCGTCCCGTGATGGCAGCGCTTAGCCTGCCCCGATAGAATGCGGCAAAAGCCTATTCATCGAGGGAGGAGAAGAGCATGCGGATAACGAAGGTATTAGGGCTTGCCGCGATGGCCGCGGCGCTGATCGCGACGCGCGCGATGGCCGCCGATCTGATCGGCGAATGGTCGACGATCCAGATGCCGGCGGCGCCGGAGTTGAAGCAGGTCACGATCGATCCGAAGACCACTGCTCTCCTGCTGTTCGATTTCATGAAAGAGAATTGCGGCGCACGGCCGCGCTGCGTCGAGGACGTGCCGAAGCTGAAAGCGCTCGACGACAAGGCGCGTGCGGCGAAGATGCTGGTCGCGTACACCTTTCCGAACAACGGCGAACCTATCGACCCGGGCATCGCGCCGCAGGACAAGAGCGAGGTCGTCGATCAGAAGGCGGGTGGGCCGGATAAATTCATCGGCAGCGATCTCGATCAGCGTTTGAAGGAACACGGCATCAAGACCGTCATCCTTTGCGGCACCTCGGCGCAAGGCGTCGGTATCGGCTCGGGCGCGGGCGCGGTGCAACGCGGCTACGAAGTGATCTATCCGATCGACTGCCTGCCGTCGGAAAGCGCCTTCCGCGAAGCCTACGCCGCCTGGCATATGGGTGGCGGCGGGCCTCCCGTCACGACGAAGCACGTGACCTTGACCCGTAGCGACATGATCAAGTTCGGCGGTTGATCATCGTCATTGCGAGGAGCACAGCGACGAAGCAATCCAGGGCAACAAATGAAAACCTGGATTGCTTCGCTTCGCTCGCAATGACGAGTAGGTGTTAGCCGCGCTCGCGCGCCTAACCTAAATCTCGAACGTCCGCCAACGTCCCGGTGACGGCCGCAGCCGCGGCCATCGCCGGGCTCATCAGATGCGTTCGGCCGCCGCGTCCCTGCCGGCCCTCGAAATTGCGGTTCGAGGTCGAGGCGCAGCGCTCGCCCGGCTCGAGTTTGTCCGCGTTCATCGCGAGACACATCGAGCAGCCCGGCTCGCGCCATTCGAAACCGGCCTCGATGAATATCTTGTCGAGACCTTCCTCTTCCGCCTGCTCTTTGACGAGACCCGAGCCCGGCACGACCAGCGCGTTGACGCCGGCCGCGACCTTGCGGCCCTTCGCCACCGCCGCCGCCGCGCGCAGATCCTCGATCCGGCCATTGGTACATGAGCCGATGAAAGCACGCTGGATGACCAGTTCTTTCAGCGGCGTGCCCGCCTTAAGACCCATATATTCGAGCGACCGCTCCATCGCGGCTCGCTTCGGCTCGTCTTTCACGTCAGCGGGATTCGGCACGACGCCGGTGATCGGCAACACGTCCTCGGGGCTGGTGCCCCACGTAACTTGCGGGATGATCTTCGCTGCGTCGAGCTTCACGACCGTGTCGTAATGCGCGCCCGGATCGGAGGGCAGCGTCTTCCAGAAAGCGAACGCCTGCTCCCATGCCGCGGCTTTCGGCGCCATCGGCCGGCCCTTGAGATATTCGTATGTGATCTCGTCCGGCGCAACGAGGCCGGCGCGCGCGCCGCCTTCGATCGACATGTTGCAGACCGTCATGCGGCCTTCCATCGACAGTTTGCGGATCGCCGAGCCCGCATATTCGATCACATGGCCGGTGCCGCCCGCGGTGCCGATATGGCCGATGATGTTGAGGATCAGATCCTTCGCGGTGACGCCGAACGGCAGATCGCCATCGATCTGCATCAGCATGTTCTTGGCGCGGCGCTGGATCAGGGTTTGCGTCGCGAGCACATGCTCGACCTCGGACGTGCCGATGCCGAAAGCGAGCGCGCCGAAAGCGCCATGCGTCGCCGTGTGGCTGTCGCCGCAGACGATCGTCATGCCCGGCTGGGTCATACCCTGCTCCGGCCCGATGATGTGGACGATGCCCTGGCGCACATCGTTCATCCCGAAATAGGGGATGCCGAATTCCTTGACGTTGCGCTCGAGCGTCTCGACCTGAAAGCGCGATTCCGCCTCCTCGATGCCGCGCGAGCGATCGGTCGTCGGCACGTTGTGATCGGCGGTGGCGAGCGTCGCCTTCGGGTTACGCACCTGGCGACCCGATTCGCGCAGGCCGGAGAAGGCCTGCGGGCTCGTCACCTCGTGCACGAGATGCCGATCGATATAGAGGAGGCAGGTGCCATCCGGCTGCTGATCGACCAGATGGCTGTCCCAGATCTTATCGAAGAGAGTACGTGGACCAGTCATGGATCACGATGCCTCTTGCGTTCCGGTCTCCGGCACAGCGACGGGCGCCGTATTATCGCGGCCGCGCTCGGTGATACGCGCCGCCTTACCGCGCAGCGCGCGCAGATAATAGAGCTTCGCGCGCCGCACGGCGCCGCGACGCACCACCTCGATCGCGGTGATGCGCGGCGAATAGAGCGGGAAAATACGCTCGACACCTTCGCCATAGGAAATCTTGCGCAGCGTGAAATTCGAATTCACGCCCGAATTCTTCCGTGCGATGCAGACGCCTTCGAACGCTTGAACGCGCTCGCGCTCGCCTTCGACGACTTTCACGCTGACGCGAAGCGTGTCGCCCGGCCGGAATTCCGGCGTCGGCCTCAAGGCGGCCAGCTTCTTGATCTCTTCCTGTTCGAGCGATTGCAGCAGGTTCATCTTTCTCTCCAACCTAAGCGCTTCTGTGACGACCCTCGCGGGCCAAATACCGTTGCCAAAGATCGGGCCGGCGCTCGCGCGTCACCCGTTCCGCTTCCGCCATCCGCCAGCGGCGGATGTTTTCGTGATGGCCCGAGAGCAGCACCTCGGGTACCGCGCGGCCCTGCCATTCCTGCGGCCGCGTGTAATGGGGATATTCGAGGAGGCCTTGGCAGAAGCTCTCCTCTTCCAAGGTCGTTGCGTCGCCGACGACGCCGGGCAGCAGACGAATGATCGCATCGAGCAACGCGATCGCCGCCGGCTCGCCACCCGAGAGCACGAAATCGCCGAGGCTGAGCTCTTCGATCTGATGCGCCTCGATGACGCGCTGATCGATACCTTCGAACCGGCCGCAAAGCAGGCGTACGCCCGGCCCTTCGGCGAGCGCGGCGACGCGTGCCTGATCGAGGCGCGGCCCACGCGGCGAGAGGCAGATCGTCGATCCGACCGCCGGCGTCTCGTTGAGCGCCCGATCGATCACATCGGGTCGCATCACCATGCCCGGCCCGCCGCCGAACGGCGCGTCATCGACCGTGCGATGACGGTCTTGCGCGAAATTGCGGATATCGACCGTGTCGATCTGCCAGATCTTGTCGGCGAGCGCCTTGCCGGCGAGCGAATGTGCCAGCGGGCCCGGAAACATCTCGGGGAAGATCGTCAGCACGGTCGCGGTCCAAGCCATTGCGTCAGCCTTCGTCCGCTTCACTGTCGGCATCGCCCCCAGTTTCATCGCGCGAGGGCGCATCGAGCAAGCCGCTCGGCGGCACGACCACGATGCGCTTATTTGCGACATCGACCACCGGCACGGCGGCGTTGGTGAAAGGCACCAGCACCATCTTGCCCGAGGGGTCCTCGATCTCGAGGCTGGCGCCGGCGCCGAAATCATTCACCGCGCGGATCGTGCCGAAGCCTGTGCCGTCTTCGCGCATCGCTGCAAGACCGATGAGGTCGGCCTCGTAGAACTCGCCCTCCTGGGGCGGCGGCAGATCGGCGCGGCGCACATAAAGCCGCAGGCCCTTGAGCCGCTCGGCCGCGTTGCGATCATCGACATCCTTGATCCGCACCAGAAGCACGCCTTTTTGCGTGCCGACGAGTTCGAGCGCGAAACGGCGCGCACCGCTTTCGTCGGAGAGCGGTCCGTAATCGGCGATGGCTTCGGGATCGGCGGTGAAGCTCTTCACCCTGACCCAACCCTTGATGCCATGCGCGCCGGTGATGATGCCGAGACAGACGCGCGCGGAATCCCCCGCGTCCCGCCCTTCCATCGCGGAAGGCGGTGCGCTGCGATCGCTGTGGCGATCAGCCACGGGGGACAAGGCGATCATCATCTTGCATCAACCTCAGGCGCTCGGCGCCGCGGCAGCTTCGCCCGAAGCGGCAGCAGCCGCATCCGCCGCGGCCTTGGCACGCTCTTGCGCCTTGGCTTTCGGCGTGGACTTCTTCGGCGTCTCGTTGTAGCTCGGCTTCGGCCGCATACCGGCATCGCCGAGGAACCGCGCGACGCGATCGCTCGGCAGCGCGCCGGCTTTCAGCCAATGCTCGATACGCTCGGTCTTCAAGGTCACCCGCTCGGGATGACTCTTGTCGAGCATCGGATTGTAGGTGCCGAGCTTCTCGATGAAGCGGCCGTCGCGCGGGCTGCGCGAATCCGCAACGACGATGCTGTAGAAGGGGCGCTTCTTGGCGCCGCCGCGCGACATACGAATCTTAAGACCCATGAATTCTCCTTATCTCGATAATTCGCGTGATTCGACCGGTTGATGACAGACCGCTTCGAGACGATGCCCGTTGGGATCGATGACGAAGGCGGCGTAATAGCAAGCGTGATATTGCGAGCGCAGACCCGGTGCGCCGTTGTCGCGCGCACCGGCGGCGAGCGCCGCTTTGTGAAACGCGTCGACCGCGCCGCGATCGGGCGCGAGAAAGCAGACATGGCCGTTGAGCGCCGCGCCTTCCGGCTCGGCGCCGATCCAGAACGGCAGCGCCTGCTCACCCAATGGATGTTTGTCAGGCAAGCCATAGCCCGAGACGTCGTCATGGTCGGAACCGCGGCGATAACCGAGCGGCGCCAGGATCGCGTCGTAGAAAATACGGCTATGCGCGAGATCGCGCACGCCGAGCGACAGGTGATCGATCATGCTCATCGGCGCAGGCCGCCGCCCGGAAGGCCGCCGCCCGGCAGCAACGCTTGAACGCCGTGCCGTGCCAAACCTTTCTTTCCGAGCTTGTTCATGCGCTTCATCATGTCGGCCATGTCCTGATACTGCTTCAGGAGCCGATTGATCTCGGGCACCGTCGTGCCCGAGCCCGCCGCGATGCGGCGCCGGCGCGAACCGTCGAGAAGCTTCGGATTGCGCCGCTCTTTCTGCGTCATCGAAGCGATGATCGCTTCTTGGCGCTTGATCACCTTCTCGTCGATATTTGCTTCTTCGAGCTGCTTTTTCACCTTGCCGATGCCGGGTAGCATCCCCATGACGCCGCTCATGCCGCCCATCTTGCGGAGTTGCTTGAGCTGGCTGGCGAGATCGTCGAGATCGAAGCTGCCCTTCTGCAGCTTCTTCGCCAGCTTTTCCGCTTCTTCGCGATCGATGGTCTCGGCGGCTTTCTCGACCAGGCCGACGACATCGCCCATGCCGAGGATGCGGCCGGCGATACGATCGGCGTGGAACGCCTCGATCGCATCGAGCTTTTCGCCGGTGCCGACGAATTTGATCGGTTGGCCGGTGACGGCGCGCATCGAGAGCGCCGCGCCGCCGCGCGCATCGCCGTCGATGCGGGTCAGCACGATGCCGGTGATGCCGATCCGCTCGGCAAAGCTCTTGGCGAGATTGACAGCGTCCTGGCCGGTGAGCGCGTCGGCGACGAGCAGCGTCTCGGTCGGCTGCGTCGCATCGCGCACCGCCGCGACTTCCTGCATCAGCGGCTCGTCGATATGCAGCCGGCCGGCGGTGTCGAGGATGACGACGTCGTAGCCTTCGCGCCGGCCGGTATCGAGCGCGCGCTTGGCGATGGCGACCGGCCGCTCCAGCGCGACGATCGGCAGCGACGGCACGCCGACTTGCTGCGCCAGTATCGCGAGTTGCTCTTGCGCCGCGGGGCGGTTCACGTCGAGCGACGCCAAAAGAATTTTACGCCGCTCGCGGTCTTTGAGCAGCCGTGCGAGCTTCGCCGAGGTGGTGGTTTTGCCCGAGCCTTGCAGGCCGACCATCATCACGACGACCGGCGGCACAGCGTTGAGGTTGAGCGCGCCCGATTGATCGGAGCCGAGGCTCTCGACGAGATGGTCGTGAACGATCTTCACCACCATCTGCGCCGGCGAGACCGAGCGCAGCACGTCCTGCCCGACCGCCTTGGCGCGCACGCCGTCGACGAAGGTCTTCACCACCGGCAGGGCGACGTCGGCTTCGAGCAGCGCGACGCGGATCTCGCGCATCGCCGCATCGACATCGGCTTCGGTCAGCGCACCGCGGCGGCGCAGCCGGTCGAAGACGTCGTTGAAGCGGTTGCTCAGACTTTCGAACATGACCCCATTGCCAAGCTTTACCCGTGCAAAATCAAAAATAGCCGGTGCGCGACACTCGCGGACCGACCGACCCCAAACCGGGGCAAAAGCTCGAAATGCTTCCGGGGAAGCGGCGGGAAACTAGGCCGCTGAGACGACTAAGTCAAATTTGACCGATTCCCGGCCCGTCATGGCGGCGAGATGAAATGAGTGTAATCCGGGATGGGGCGTCGCGAGGCCACGTTGTCTTGCTGTCTCGGCCATTCGAGACAACGAACAACCCACAAGGACCCCCTAGCAATGACCAAGTTCACTCTCCAAGCGCTGGCGCTGACCGGCATCCTCGCCGTCTCCGGCCTGCCGGCTTTCGCCGCCGATATGACCGCCCCCGTCGTGTCGGCGCCGAACGCGTCGGTTTCGACCGACTCCAAGGCCAATGTCGGCACCTCGATCGATAAGACGAAGGGCTCGGTCGACAAGAACGCCGACAAGAGCAAGGCGTCGACCGCGAAGAAGATCGACAAGCAGTCGAAGAACACCAAGGACAAGCTGCACCAGCAGACCGCGGCGAAGCCGGCGACCCCCGCCGTCCCGTCGGTGGGCAGCTCGGCCGGCATCAACAGCTCGGCTGGCGCGACCGTCCAGCACTAACCCGGTACCGACGACCCCTTCTGTACCGAGGCGCGACCAAGGAGGCGCAGGGCTTTCGAGCCCTGCGCTTTTTTGCTGCGTCAGCCTGCGGTCTCGCCAATTTGCATGAGGGGCGCCCTGCTTCGGGGTTGGTGGGCCCGCGCGCCCGCTCTATAACCGCGCGATGCGCGCGCTCGATTTCGTCAAGATGCACGGGCTCGGGAACGACTTCGTCATTCTCGATGCGCGCGCGCATGCGTTGACGCTCGACACCGAAACGGCGCAAATCATCGCCGATCGCCATCGCGGCGTGGGCTGCGACCAAATCCTCATCATCGAACCGGCGAAAAGTACGGCCGGCACCGCCTTCATGCGTATCCGCAACGCCGATGGCAGCGAGGCAGAGGCTTGCGGCAATGGCGCGCGCTGCGTCGCGGCGCTGCTGATGGAGCAGAACAAAACCGACCGCGTGGTGCTCGAGACGCTGGGCGGGCCAGTCGCGGCCGAGCACGCCGGCGATCATCGCATCGCCGTCGATATGGGCGAGCCGCGTCTCGGCTGGCGCGAGATTCCGCTGGCGAAGGATTGCGACACGCTGCATGTGCCGCTGAGCCGCGGGCCGCTGAGCGATCCGGTCTGCACCAGCATGGGCAATCCGCATGCGACCTTCTTCGTCCCCGATCTCGCCGCGATCGACATAGCGACGCTCGGCCCGACGCTGGAGCACGATCCGATCTTTCCGGCACGCGCCAATATCGGCGTCGCGCAAATCGCCTCGCCGAAACGCATTCGTGTACGTGTCTGGGAGCGCGGCGACGGGCTGACCCTCTCTTGCGGCAGCGGCGCTTGCGCGACGCTCGTTGCGGCGGCACGCCGCGGCTTGACCGAGCGCCGTGCCGAGATCGTCGCCGATGGCGGCACGCTCGAGATCGAGTGGCGGCAAGACAATCACGTCATCATGACCGGCGCGGTCGCGACGAGTTTCCGCGGCACGATCGATCCAAGTCTGTTGGATTAAGCAATGGCGACGGAAGTATTGACTTTCGGCTGTCGCCTTAACGCTTTCGAGTCAGAAGTGATCCGCGGACACGCGGCCGCCGCCGGACTTAACGACGCGGTGATCGTCAACACTTGCGCCGTCACCAAAGAGGCCGAGCGCCAGGCGCGGCAGGCGATCCGCCGTGCGCGCCGCGATCATCCGGGAGCGCGGCTCATCGTCACCGGCTGCGCGGCGCAGATCGATCCGGCGCGCTATGCCGCGATGCCCGAGGTCGATCTCGTTCTCGGCAATGACGAGAAGCTGAAGCGCGAGAGCTATGCGCCGAGCGCGGCGCGCGTCGCGGTCGGCGATATCATGGCGCTGACCGAGACGGCGGCGCATCTCGTCGACGGTTTCGAGGGCCACGCGCGCGCCTTCATCGAAGTGCAGCAGGGCTGCGATCATCGCTGCACCTTCTGCATCATCCCTTACGGCCGCGGCAACAGCCGCTCCGTACCAGTCGGCGAGATCGTGCGCCAGGCCGAGCGGCTGGTCGATGCGGGCTATCGCGAGCTGGTGCTGACCGGCGTCGACATCACCGGTTTCGGCGGCGATCTGCCGGGGCAACCCAATCTCGGCCAGCTTTGCCGCCGCTTGCTCGCGCTTGTGCCGGAACTCGAGCGGTTGCGGCTCTCCTCGCTCGATCCGGTCGAGATCGACGAGAGACTGTGGCGGCTGATCGGCGAAGAACCGCGGCTGATGCCGCATCTGCATCTTTCCGTCCAGGCCGGCGACGATCTGATCCTGAAGCGCATGAAGCGCCGTCATTTGCGTACCGATGCGCTCGCCGCCTGCCGGCGCGCGCGCGACTCGCGCCCCGATATCGCGCTCGGCGCCGATATGATCGCCGGCTTCCCCACCGAAGACGAAACGATGTTCGCGCGCAGCGTCGCTTTCGTCGAGGAAGCGGCGCTCGATTATCTGCATGTCTTTCCGTTCAGCGCGCGGCCGGGCACGCCGGCAGCGCGCATGCCGCAAGTGCCGGGCAACGTCGTCAAAGCGCGCGCGGCAAAGCTCCGCGAAGCGGGCGCGGCGGCGACCGCGCGGGCGCTGGCCGCACGCATCGGCACCATCGCCCAAGTGCTGGTCGAGAAAAACGGCTTCGGCCATAGCGAGCATTACGCGCCGGTGCATTTTTCGGGCATGGCGGCGGTCGGCAGCATCGCGCATGTGCGCATCGCCGAAGCCGCGCGCGGTGTTTTGTCGGGCGTGATTGCATGAGTGATAAGCCCGGGTTCTTCAGTCGCCTCAAAGCGGGGCTGACGCGCTCGGCGCAGCGCCTGACCGAAGGCATCACCAGCATCGTCATCAAGAAGAAACTCGATCAGGCGTCGCTCGACGAGCTTCGAAGAGCTGCTGATCGGTGCCGATCTCGGTCTCGGCCTCGCGCAGCAGATCACCGAGAAGCTGAAAAGCACGCGCTTCAACCAAGAGATCAGCAGCGAGGAAATCCGCGCGACCTTGGCCGAGAGCATCATCGACGCCTTGAAGCCGACCGAGCAGCCGCTCGCGATCGACGCGGCGCATAAGCCCTTCGTGCTTCTGGTGATCGGTGTCAACGGCAGCGGCAAGACCACGACGATCGGCAAGCTCGCCAAGCTCTACGGCGATAGCGGCAAGAAAGTCGTGCTCGCCGCCGGCGACACCTTCCGCGCCGCGGCGGTCGAGCAGCTCAAGATTTGGGGCGAGCGCGCCCGCGCCGAGGTGATATCGCGCCCGGCCGGCGCCGATGCCGCCGGCCTCGCCTTCGACGCTGTCGTGGCGGCGAAGAACGGCGGCGCCGACATCGTCATCATCGACACGGCCGGCCGGCTGCAGAACAAGACGGCGCTGATGGGGGAATTGGAGAAAATTCTGCGCGTGCTCAAAAAGGCCGAGCCGAGCGCGCCGCATGCCGTGCTGCTGGTGCTCGATGCGACGGTCGGGCAGAACGCCCATTCGCAGGTGCAGATCTTTCGCGACATGATCGGCGTCACCGGCCTCGTCATGACGAAGCTCGACGGCACGGCCAAAGGCGGCGTGCTGGTCGCGCTTGCGCAAGCCTACGGCTTGCCGGTGCATTTCATCGGCGTCGGCGAGAGCGCCGAGGACCTCCGCCCCTTCGTCGCCGCCGATTTCGCGCGCAGCCTCGTCGGTCTTGAAGGCTGAGATGCGAAAGCTGCTTTTCGCGCTCGCGCTGCTGCTTGCCGGCGCTCACATGGCAGCGGCGAGCGACGTTCTCGTTCTCACCGACATTCATTTCAATCCGCTTGCCGACAAGGCGCTGGCCGAGCCGCTCGCCGCGGCGCCGGCAGAGCAATGGCCCGCGATCCTCGATCGCGGCAACGAGCGGATGAGCAATTACACCGAGGACAGCGACTGGAAGCTGCTGCGCACGACACTCGGCGCGTTACAGGCGCAGAAAAGGCCGGATGTCGTTTTGATCGCCGGCGACTTCCTGGCGCACGGGTTTCGCGACGCGTTCAATCGCAGCGTTGCCGCGCATGACGATGTCGCCTATCGCCGCTTCGTCGTCAAGACGATGCGCTTCCTCGCGCTGGAGCTCGCGAACACACTTCCCAAAACGCCGATCCTCCCCGCGCTCGGCAACAACGATTCCGATTGCGGCGATTACGGACTCCGGCCGGGCGGTGCTTATCTTGCCGACACCGCAGCGATCGTTGTCGGCATGATCGGCCCCTCCCATCTCGCACGGCCGGCGGGCGAGAGCGTCGCGCGAAGCTGGATGGCGCTCGGCAGCTACGCCGTCGACGACCCGGCGCAGCCGGGCTTCCGCGTGATCGCGCTGAACGACAATTATTTCTCCGCGCGTTACCGTAATTCCTGCGGCGGCGAAGGCGACGGCAATCCGGCGCGCGCGACCCTCGCCTGGCTGAACCGCGCGCTCGCCGATGCGGCGGCGGCGCAGCGCAAGGTGATTCTCCTCTATCACATCCCGCCGGGCACGGATGCTTTTGCGACCGCGCGCCACGATGCGTGCCCGGTCACGCCGGTACCGTTGCTGGCCGAGCCTTATGCGACCGAGCTGCATGTGCTGATGCAGCGCTATCAGGGTACGATCGTCGCCAATATCGCCGGCCATCTGCACACCGACGCGTTCCGCATCCTGCGCAACGGCGACAAGCCTTTCGGTTTCGTCATGATCGCGCCGGCCATCAGCCCGATCTTCGGCCAGAATCCGTCCTTCCGCCGCTTTACCCTCAGCGATGACGGCACGATCAGCGCGGTGAACACCTATTACCTCGCCAATCTCGGCGACGCCGTCGCGGGCGCGGCACCGCAGTGGCGTGCCGAGGCAAGCTTCGAGAACAGCTGGGATCTGCCACGCTTCGATACCGCGAACCTCGAGACGCTTTACCGCCGCCTCGGCACTTCCGAAGCGGCACAGCAACGCTGGACTCAAGCCTATGCCGTGCAGGGCCCGGCGAGCGCGGTGGTGACGTTGCAGAATTTCTCGGCCTATCGTTGCTCGGTCGGCACCGATCAAAGCAGCGATTTCGCCCGCTGCCTCTGCGGCGGCAGACGCTGAAGATAAATCAGGGAGGTATGTCATGGCGAATGAAGGGCCCAGCCGAATTCGCGAGATCCCGCCGGAGCAACTGACCGCGCCGCAGAAAGCGGCGATCGAGGCGGTGATCGGTGGCCGCGGCCGTATTCCCGGTCCTTACAAGATCTGGCTGCACAGCCCGATCATGATGCAGCGGCTGGAGCGGCTCGGCACGTTCCTCGTCAATAAATCCTCGCTGAAGCCGCGCGAGCAAGAGCTGGCGATCCTCGCCATCGCGCGTCATTGGCATGGCAATTTCGTCTTCACCGTCCATTCGCGCGTCGCGCGTGAGCAGGGTGTGCCGGATAGCGTGATCGAGGAAATTCGCACCGGGCGCATGCCGAACCTGACGGATAAACGCGAAGCGGCGGTCGTCGAGATCGCGCTGACCGCACCCGATGCCGACCCGGCGAGCGATGCCGTCTTCGCACGCGCGATTGCGGCGCTGGGCGAGGAAAGTCTCGCCGATCTTCTCGTCTTCCTCGGCTATTACAGCACCGTCGCGATGGCGATGAAGCTGCATCGCGTACCGGTGCCGCAGCGCTAAGGCTTTTCAACTGCCCGCAACACAGTGCCGCAGGTGGGCAAGCACGGGCTTGCGAAAGCCGGCTTTTCCGGCGCACATTCGGGGAGCGCGGTGGATTTGAAGTTCCTAAGATTTCCATGGCACCCGCGTTTAGGAACGTCAAATCCGAAAACCGCGCGCTATTCAATAAGTTGCTCGTATGGTTTTCAATCCGAAATTCGCGCCCGGTCTCGCTCCGAGAGGAGAGCGAATTTCGGATTGCCACACGAGCTTTCGATAGGAGTAACGAGACGATGGCGAATAAAGTGAAGCGCGGCCGGCATTTCCTGCACGTTCCGGGACCGAGCAACGTGCCCGATCGCGTGCTGGCGGCGATGGGTTATCCGGTGATCGATCACCGCAGCCAGGAATTCTTCGATCTCGTGAAACACATCACCGCCGGCATGGCGCGCATCTTCCGCACCAAGGGCCCGGTCGCGATCTATCCGTCTTCCGGCACGGGCGCTTGGGAAACCGCGCTGCTCAACACGCTGTCGCCAGGCGACAAGGTGCTGGCCTTCGAGAGCGGGCAGTTCGCCACGCTGTGGAAGGTGATGGCGGAAAAGCACGGGCTCAAAGTCGATTTCATTCCGGGCGATTGGCGCCATCCCGTCGATCCCGCCGAGATCGAGCGCCGCCTCACGGCCGATAAGGGCCATGAGATCAAAGCGGTGATGATCGTCCACAGCGAGACCTCGACCGGCGTCCTCGGCGACGTACCGGCGGTGCGCAAAGCAATGGACGCGGCCAAGCATCCCGCGCTGCTGATGGTCGATGCGATCTCCTCGCTCGGCGTGCATGAATATCGCCACGATGATTGGGGCGTCGACGTCACGATCTGCGGCTCGCAAAAAGGCCTGATGCTGCCGCCGGGCCTCGGCTACAACGCAATCTCGGCGAAGGCACTCGAAGCGCATAAGAAGGCCAAGCTCCCGCGCGGCTATTTCGAGTGGGACCCGCTGGTCGACGCCAATGGCACCGGCTCTTACCCCTATACGCCGGCGATCAGCCTGTTCATGGCAGCGAAGGAATCGATCGCCATGATGGAAGAGGAAGGGCTCGAGAATGTCGTCGCGCGGCATGAGCGCATGGCTGAAGCGACCCGGCGTGCGGTGCGCCATTGGGGCTTTGAGATTCTCTGCCAGGATCCGAAAGCCTATGCCAACGCGTTGACCGCGGTCGTGGTACCGGAAGGCGTCAATGCCGATCAGGTCCGCGCGACCATCCTCGATCTCTACGATGTCTCGCTCGGCGCCGGTCTCGGCAAGGTTGCGGGCAAAGTGTTCCGCATCGGCCATCTCGGCTGGATGAATGAGCTGATGTTGATCGGCGGCATCGCCGGCGTCGAGCTCGGTCTTGCAGCCGCCGGCGTGAAGCACAAGGCCGGCGGCGTGCAGGCGGCGATGGATTATTTCGGCGGCAATATCGCCGGCCATGCACGTTGAGGCGCTCGCCGAAAAACTGATCGAGGCGCGGCGCAGCATTGCTCGCCTCGCCGCGCTGGCGCCCGACGAAATTCCCGCCAGCGCCGCGGAAGGCTATGCGGTGCAGGATGCGATCCTCAAGCGCCTCGCCATCCCGATTGCCGGATGGAAAGTCGGCGCATCAAGCCCGACCGCCGCGCCGCAAGCGGGACCGATCCTCGCCGATCGGTTGAAGCCGAGCCCGGCGCGCTTTGCGATGCCGGCCGACGCGTTCCGCACGGTCGAAGGCGAGGTCGCTTTCACGCTCGGCCGCGATCTTCCGACGCGCTCGCAAGGCTATAGCGAGGGCGAGGTGTGGGACGCGATGGCGGCGCTGCATGTCGGCATCGAGGTGCTGGAATCGAGCTTCATCGACCGGCGCAAGATTTCGGAATATGCGGTGCTCGGCGATCTTCTGAACAACGGCGCTTATTGCTGCGGCGCCGCGGTGAAGGATTGGCGCGGCCTCGATGTCGCGACGCCGGAAGCGAGCGTCTGGATCGGCAACAAAGAGGTGCGCCGCGCCAAAGCCGGCACGCCGGGCGGCCACCCCAAGCGCTTGCTCACCTGGCTTGCCAATCACGCGGCGTCCCGAGGCCTGCCGCTCAAAGCCGGGATGATCATCACCACAGGCAGCCATACCGGCATGCTCGACGCGCCGCCCGGCGCGACGGTCACGGCAAGGCTGGACGGCATCGGCGAGGCTACGCTCCAATTCGCTTGACTATTGGTAAGTTTTAACTTACGGTAAGTTATGGCTTACGTATCTACGGCCCTAACAGCGCTTGCCGATCCGACGCGTCGGGCGATTTTCGAGCAGCTGGGCGACGGGCCGCGATCGGTCGGGGCGATCGCGCGCGGCCTGCCGATCAGCCGGCCCGCGGTATCGCAGCATCTGAAGCAATTGAAAGAGGCGGGGCTCGTGACCGACCACGCCGACGGTACCAGACGAATCTACCGGATCGACCCGGCCGGGCTCGGCGTGTTGCGCCAATGGCTCGACCGTTTCTGGGACGATGCGCTCGCCGCCTTCAAGGCGGAAGCCGATAAGGAGGCCGAGGAATGACCCAGACCATTGCGCCCGCGCCGATCCGCCGCTCGGTCCAAGTCAAAGTGTCCCCAGCGCGCGCCTTCGAGATTTTCACGACCGGCGCCAGTCGCTGGTGGCTGAAGACGCACACGATCAGCGCAACGAAATCGCCGATAAAAGACGTGGTCATCGAGCCGCGCGCCGGCGGCCGCTGGTTCGAGCGCGGCGAGGACGGCGGCGAATGCGATTGGGGCAAGGTCCTGGCTTGGGAGCCGCCGTCACGGCTGCTGCTCGCCTGGCAGATCAATGCCGATTTCAAATACGATCCGAGCCTGCTCACCGAGGTCGAAATCCGCTTCACGCGGGCCGATAGCGGCACGCTGGTCGAGCTCGAGCATCGGCTCATCGAGCGCATGGGCGAGCGCGCCGACGGCATGCGCGACGCGTTCACGCGCGGCTGGGGCTTGCTGCTCGACAGTTTCGCTCAACACGCAACCTAAGGGAGGAGGCGCATCATGGCCGAGTTGCAGATCATCGGCGGACCGCAAAGCAATTTCGTCTGGACGACGCGGATCGTCTGCGCCGAGAAAGGCGTGCCCTATCAGCATGTGCCGGTCCTGCCGCACACGCCCGAGGTCGATGCCATTCATCCCTTCGGCAAGATCCCGGTGATGCGCCACGGCGACGTAACGCTGTGCGAATCGCGCGCGATCATCTCCTATATCGATCGGACCTTCGATGGGCCGTCGCTGATGCCGCGCGATGCGGTCGCCGCCGCGCAAGTCGAGCAATGGGCCTCGATCGTCTGCACGACGCTCGATCCGCTTTGGCTGCGCCAATATTACGCGGCCTATGTCTTGGCGGTGCGCGGCAACGGCGTCGTCGACCGCGCGCGCATCGCCGAGGCGATTCCCAAAATGGCGCCGCAATTCGCGGTGATGGACCGCGCTGTCGCCAAGACCGGATATCTCGTCGGCGACAGCTTTACCCTCGCCGATGCCTTTCTGACGCCGATCGCCTTCTACATGAATGCGGTTCCCGAAAGCGCAGCGCTGATGGCGAAGACCAACCATCTCAAAGCCTATCTCGACCGCCAGATGGCGCGCGCCAGCGTGCAGCAAACCAAGCCGCAGAATCTCGTCCACGAAATGCTGCGGCGGTAAACGCCCTCAGGAGGCGACGACCATGGCAAAGGTGATTCTCTGGAAATCACACGGCGGTTTTCGCCGCGCGCTCAGCCCAGGACAGGATTCGTAAATTTTATCGCGATGTCCTGGGCTGCAAAGTCAGAGTGGAAACCGATGAAGTGGACCGCTTTCAGTTAGATGACGTCCATTTCTGCTTTGTCTACCAGACCACCGCGCTGGACGAGAGCGACTTTTTGAAAACGATATACCTGGAGCTCAAGACCGACAACATCGAGGAAATGAAACAGAAAATTCTTTCCTTCGGCGCCAAGCAGCTCGATGTGCCCGATCCGCATCTTTACTTCCAGGCGCCGGGTGGTCAGGTGTTCAAGCTCGTCGGTATCAACGAGGACCTCTCGCTCTATGAAGGGTCGCCTTCATCAAAACCCGGATCGTCCGCGTCGGTATCGTAAAGCCGTGAATGAGGACAGACCATCGCCACGGCACCACGCGATGGCCTATGACGAGACGGCGGCCGAGCGCGTGCGCCGAGCGCTCGATAGCCGTCGCGGCATCACCGAAAAACAGATGATGGGCGCGCTGTGCGTCATGGCCGGCGGCACGATGTGCTGCGGCGTTACCGGTTCCGCGCTGATGGTCCGGGTCAGCGCCGACGGTTTCGAGCGCGCCCTTGCCAAGCCGCATGTGCGACCGCTGACGATTGGACGCCGGCGGGCGCGCGGCTTCGTCCTGATCGATCCGCCGGGCTACCGCACGGAAGCAGCGCTCGAGAAATGGGTCGCGCAAGGGCTCGTGGTGGCAAAAGCGCTGCGTCGCCAAACGGCAAAACACCCCGCCGCCGGGCGCCGGCGTCCGGTGAAGTGAATCGGCGCCACCAGGTTGAATGCTGGGGACAAATCGAAGCGCGCTTGTGGTTCAACGACTTCGCTCGTGAATATCGTCGGGAAAGCTGTGGATCGATTGTGAGTGCGATGCGCTTTGCCGCCGCGCGGGCAAGCGTCTAAAGTCGGTCGCATGGCCGAAAGCACTGGCACAAGCCTCTTTCCCGACGACGCAAGGAATGCCGCGCGCACCGGCATTCTGCCGTTTCAATCGATCAACGCCATGCTGCGCGAGCACGAGATCTGGTCGAAAGCCGAGATCCTCGCCGATCAGGTCCAGCCCGCGAGCATCGATCTTCGCCTCGGCCCCGTCGCCTATCGCATCCGCGCGAGCTTCTTGCCGGGTCCGAGCAGTACTGTCCTCGATAAAATCCAGGCGCTCGATGCCTATCCGATCGATATCAGCAACGGCGCGGTCCTCGAAAAAGGCTGCGTCTACGTCGCGCCGCTCTTGGAAGCGCTCAATCTCAAAAGCGGCGTCACGGCTTTCGCCAATCCGAAGAGCTCGACCGGGCGGCTCGACATCCTGACGCGGCTGATCGGTGATCACAGTCACAATTTCGACCGGCTCGATAAGGGCTATTCAGGCCCACTCTATGTCGAGATTGCGCCACGCACTTTCAGCGTCGTCGTCCATGCCGGCACGCGCCTCAACCAGCTTCGCTTCCGGCGCGGCTCGCCGGTGATGGCAAGCAGCGAGTTGCAACGATTGCATGACGAAGGTCACCTCGTCCTCTCCAATACGCCGGAGCAGAACTACATCGAGCGCAACATGCTGCGCCTATCGGTCGATCTTCACGGCGCGGGCAAAGGCGGCCTCATCGGCTATCGCGCCAAGAAGCACACCGACCGCATCGATCTCGACCAGATCGGCCATTACGACCCGCTCGATTTCTGGGAACCGATCCACTACCACCGCGACCCGCCGCTGATCCTCGATCCCGACGCGTTCTACGTCCTCGTCACCAAAGAGGCGGTGCGTATCCCACCCGAACTCGCCGCCGAGATGGTCGCTTACGACACATCGGTTGGCGAGTTCCGCGTGCATTACGCGGGCTTCTTCGATCCCGGCTTCGGCTGGGGCGATGCGGTGAGCCGCGCGGTGCTCGAAGTCCGCTCGCACGAGGTGCCGTTCACGCTCGAAGATGGGCAGACCGTCGGCTGGCTGCAATATGAGCGGATGGCCGGCCGGCCGGACCGGCTTTACGGTGCCAGCCTTAGATCCAACTACCAGGGCCAAGGCCTAGCCTTGGCCAAGCAATTCAAGGCTTTCCGCAGCTAAACGGCATCGCCGGCGCTGTAAAAATTACCGACTTTAGCAATTAACCGGGTCTTCACGTTTTATTAACCATCCGGGTATCAGAGTTAATAAGCCGTAAATCCCGTTGCGCCTTGCGGCGGGACCTTGGCCTTAGGAATACTCGGGAGACCATATTGCGAGCGTCGACCTTGGCCCGACCGGAAACCAACTTCAGGCATCAGACCGTCGCGATCATCGACGACCGCGCGACCAATCTGAAGATTCTGGAGCGGCTCGCGGGCTCGCTGATGGATGGGATCGAAGTGAAGATCTTCGATCGGCCGCAGAAAGTGCTCGACGCGGCGCCGCTCGATCCGCCCGATCTCATCATCACCGATTTCAACATGCCGGAACTCGACGGCGCGGAATTCATTCGCCGCTTCCGCGCGATCCCGTCCTGCGCCGACGTGCCGGTGATCGTCATCACCTCTTATGAGGATCGGGCGCTGCGCTATGAGGCGCTGGAAGCCGGCGCGACCGACTTCCTCATCTCGCCCGTCGATCATCACGAATTCCGCGTCCGCTCGCGCAATCTGCTGACACTGCGCCGCCAGCAATTGCAGCTCAAGGAGCGCGCCTCCTCGCTCGAGCAGAAGATGAAAGCCGACGCGAAGCGCCATCGCGACGCGCTGCGCGAGAGCCACGAGCTGTTGATGCGCGTGATCGATGCCGTGCCGGTGATGGTCGCGGCGACCGATCGCGAAGGCCGCTATGTCTTCGTCAATGACTGGTTCGCCAAGCGCATCGGCAAGCCGGCGAATGAGATCATCGGCCTGACGCCGCTGCAGGTGCGCGACGATCTCGCCGCGCGCGGCGCGATGGAGCGCGACCGCCGCATCATGGCGGGCATCGATCAACCCGGCAGTTTCGAGGAGACGCTGCCGCCCGCCGCCAGTGAAAACGGCCAGACGGGCGAACGCCGCGTGCTGCTGACCACCAAAGCGCTGTTGCATGACGCCGCCGGCCGGCCGGCGCTGGTCGTCACCGCCGCGCACGACATCACCGACCGCAAAGCGGCCGAGCTCGCCCTGCTCCATGCCAAGGACGAAGCTGAGCTGGCGAGCCGCAGCAAGACCGAGTTCCTCGCCAATATGAGCCACGAGCTGCGCACGCCGCTCAACGCCATCATCGGCTTCAGCCAGGTGATGGCCGAGGAGATTATGGGGCCGCTCGGCAGCCAGCGTTACGTCGGTTACGCCCGCGATATCTGCTCGAGCGCGCAGCATCTGCTTGGCATCATCAGCGACATTCTCGACGTCTCGAAGCTGGAAGCCGGCAAGGTCGAGCTCGACGAGGAAGAGACCGAGATTTCGATGGTGGTGCGCGACGTGATGCAGCTTGTCGGCGAGCGCGCCCGCGCGCTGGAGATTGGCATCGATGTCGATCTCGCGCCCGATCTGCCGCAACTCAAAGCCGATCCGCTGAAGCTGAAGCAGGTGCTGCTCAACCTCGTCACCAATGCGGTGAAGTTCAGCCAGAGCGGTGATCGCGTGCTGCTCTCGGCACGCTTCGACCATAAGGGTTACGAGATTTCGGTCGTGGATCACGGCATCGGCATGGATCCGGCCGAGATCGAGACCGCGATCACGCGCTTCGGCCAGGTGGCGAGCGCCTGGAGCCGCCGCCATCCCGGCACCGGCCTCGGCCTGCCGCTGGCGATCGGCCTCGTCGAACTGCATGGCGGCCAACTCGCGGTCGAAAGCCAGAAGGGCCTCGGCACCACGGTGAGCTTCACCTTGCCGCGCGAGCGCGCCCTCACCGCGACGACAATCGCCGCTTCTGCTTAAGAAGGCCTGTCTTGCCGCTGGCTTTCGCCTTCGCAGCGATTGCCGGCTATGCCGATGCGATCGGCTATCTTCGCTACAAAGCGTTCGCCGGAATGATGACCGGCAATACGGTGCTGATGGGCCTCGCCTTTCTTCAGCGCGCCGATCGGCCGCCCGGCGAATACGCCGCCGTGCTGGCGATTTTCTTCATCACCTCCTCCATCGCCTTTGCCGCGTTGCGTTGGCGCTGCCCACCGCTGGTGCTGCTCGTCGCGGAAGCGGTCGCGCTGCTCTTGCCGGAAATCTTCCGCGGCGCTTGGGCAATCCTGCTGCCGGTGGTGGCCATGGGACTGCAGAATCCGCTGGCGCAGCGGTTCGGCTTGGCACTCAGCACCACGTTCATCACCGACGACATCCTGCGCTTCGCCGAGGGCCTCGTCGGACGCGTCGTTCGACATGGCCGCAAATCGGCGCCTTTCGCCATCTACGGCGTCGCCAAGCTCGGCTATGCGGTCGGCGCGGCGCTGGGCGCGACGGGCTTTGCGACCCTGCGCCGGCCGTTGATCGTGCCCGCGGCCGGGCTCGGCTACATATACTGGTATTCCCGCACGAGCACCCGCGGCAAGTTATCAACATCTGGTTTGTGACAAGCCGGTCATTATCAAGGTATAGATTTTTCTGCCAATTACCGGCATGCTTGCATTGTGGCGTTTTCGATTGGGCGAAAGCGTCCCCTTGTACCGGGTCGGGGGCCGGACAGCCGCGTTCATGAGCGCCAGCCAGTGACCGTCCGCCAGGAGAATTTGCCACCTGCCGCGATTAGCCGTGCCGCGCGTTGGGTGATCATTGCGCTCGCGTTTTACGCCGTCGCGACGCCGCTGCTGGTCGCCGGCGTCGGCGCGTTGAAGCTGGTACCGGTGCCCTCGCCCCAATTCATCATGGTCGGGCTCGGCCTCGCGCTCTTCGGCCCGGGGCTTGCCACCGTCACCATCGCGCTGCGCGGCCTCAACGTCGTGGCGCGCGATCTGACCATCCGTTCCGACACCGAACCGCAGCAGGCGATCATCCGCCTCGCCATTGCCGGCGCGGTGCTCGTCTATATCGCCGGCCTCGGCTATCTCGGCAAAGGCGGCGACACAATCCTGCCGCTCCTCGCCGTCGACGTCCCGGGCGTGCTCACCGCCTGGCTGCTGCTCGTCCATCTCATGGCCGATCCCGAGCCCTCGCTGGCGCGGCGCGGCGCGGCGATGGTCAACGACATCACCCTGATCTCGGTCTTTCTCCATGTCGGCGGGCCTTACGCCGCGCCCTGGTTCTCGATCTATCTCTGGGTGATCTTCGGCTTCGGCTTCCGTTTTGGTGTCACGGCGCTCGCGGCCTGCGCCGCGCTCGCCACCGCCGGCTTCGCCGCAGTCGTCGCGTCGACACCCTACTGGGAACTGCGCTGGCCGGTCGCTGCCGGCATCGGCGCGGCTCTGGTATTGCTGCCGAGCTACGCCGCGACGTTGCTGAGCAACCTTACCGCCGCCAAGGCCCAGGCCGAGGAAGCCGCGCAAGCCAAGAGCCGCTTCCTCGCGGTGATGAATCAGGAGCTGCGCACGCCGCTCAACAGCGTCATCGGCATGGGCTCGCTGATCGCGCGCACCAAGCTCGACGACGAGCAGCGCGACATGCTGGCGACGATGCAGCATTCGGCGCGAACGCTGCTCACCATCATGAACGATTTGCTCGATCTCTCCGAACTCGAGGCCGGCAAGATCGCGGCGCCGATCGAGTTCTTCGAATTGCACGAGGTGATCGGCGGCGCGATCGCGATGGTGCGCCCGCAAGCCGCGGCGAAGGGTCTGGCGCTCACTTTACGCATCGATCCGCGCCTGCCGCCCGCCTATCGCGGCATGCCGCTGCAGCTTCGCCGGGTGCTGGTCAATCTCCTCGCCAATGCGATCAGATTGACGTCCAAGGGCCATATCGCGCTGGACGGCACATTGATCGCGCAAGGCGAAGGCAAGGTGAAACTCATTTTGGCGGTGCGCGATGAAGGCGGCGGCATCGCGCATGAGGAGCAAAAGCGGATTTTCGACGCTTTCGCCCACGGGGACGAGCAGAAGAAACGCGCGGCCGGCACCGGACTCGGCCTTACGATCGCCAAGCAGCTGGTGGAGGCGATGGGCGGCGCGATCGCGCTGGAGAGCGAGATCGGCAAGGGCAGCACCTTCACCGTGGCGCTGACCCTCGATCAGGATACGAGCGGCACGGTGCGGGTGCCCGATCTTCTCGGCCGTAAGATGGTGCTGATCTCGAGCGATTCCGACTTCGCCGGCTTGCTCGAGGCGCGACTCCGCTCCTGGCGCGGCGAAGTGCAATGGATCGGCGATCCCGAACAAGCGCTCGGCGAGCTCGCCCTCATCGGCCGGAGCGATCGGCCGGTCGTGCTCATTCTCGATGGCACGCAGAACCCGCTCGCCGGATTGTCGCTGGCACATCGCGCGATGACGGCGATGGCAACGCCGCCGGTGATGCTGTTTATCGCGCCGGCGCAGGGCAGCGAAGCCATCGCCGGGCTTGCCGCCTCGCAGCTCGCCGCCGTGATCGAAGCGCCACTGTCCGACACCGATCTTGCCAGCGCCCTGCTCGGCATTCTCGCCGGCGACGAGCGGCTAGCGAAGCTCGCCGAGACCGAGCCGCCGGCAGCGCGCACTGCTGTCGCGGCGGCGATAAGCGCGGCACCCACGGCAACGGCCGCACCAGCAGCCGCGCCGGCGACGCAGCGGATCGAGATCCCGTCGATCGCCGCCGCCAAGCCGCTCAAAATTCTGATCGCCGAGGACAATCCCGGCAATATGAAGGTCCTAAAAGGCGTGCTCGAAGGTGCCGGCCATGAGGTCGAGATCACGAACGATGGCGAGGCGGCACTTTCTGCGCTCGAGCGCACACGCTTCGACATTGCGCTCCTCGACATCAACATGCCCGAGATCAATGGCTACGAGGTCACAAAGCTCTATCGCGTCGGCCATATCGGCGAATGGCGCTTGCCGATCGTCGCGTTACTGGCGGACGCGACCAGCGAGACCGAACGGCTCTGTCGCGAGGCCGGCATGGATGCGGTCCTAACCAAGCCGGTCGACGCGGTGCAGCTTCTGAGCACGCTCGATGATATCCACGCGCGGCTGATGCGGCCCGAGCGCATCGCCGTCGGCGCGCCGCCGATGGTGGTGACGCCGATCACCGCACATCCGCGCTTCATTCCGGATTCCGGCACGACAGTCGATGAATCGACCTTCGAGGCCCTCAAGAACCTGGGTGGCAGCGATTTCGTCTTCGAGGTCGTCGACACTTTCCGCAAGGACGGCGCACGGATCGTCGAGCAGCTCAAAGGCGCGGTCGAGAAAGCCGACATCCGCGAATTCCGCGACCTGATGCACAGCCTCAGGAGCGGCGCGGCGAATGTCGGCGGCGTCAAGCTCTGCCAAACTCTCACCGGTCTGCGTGACGTCTCGACCAAGGATCTGCGCGCGAACGGCGCAAGCTATGTCGAAAAGATCGAGAGCGAGATGACCCGCCTCGACGCCTTCCTCGGCCAGCTCGTCGAAAGCCAGCGGCGGTAGTAGCGCTCTACGGTTTCTCGGGGATGGTCCAAGGCAGCGCCTTCATGAAAGCGCTGATTTGTTCGCTGGCGTCCGGAAATTTCTGCGACGTGAAGCGGTATTCGAACGCCCATTTATCGCCGATATAGCAATAAACGAAGATACCGGAGCGCAACGGCTCTCTGTTCGGCGCGGAGAATTCATATTCCGCGACTTTCCCAAGAACCGGAGGACCTGAGTGAGGCCTGACCGCATTGCCCTCGCTCAATAAACGCGCATCGCGATGAGCGGCTGTGATTTCGTTCTTTCTCCGTGCGAATTCACTGTTGCAGAGCGTGGCTCGCGCCGATTGGACGACATCGGACGGCGAACCGATGGAGACGAGCGGCGGCGCCGGATAAACATAGACCGTCGCGACGATCGTTGAGTTCGGCGACCGGAAATTATAGCCGGCGCTGACATCCGCTCCTGCAACGTCGTACCGCATAACCTGGACCCGTTGGAAATCGCCAACGACGGGCGGAAACGTCATGCCTGAGGCCGAATGGACGTAGACGCCATCAGCCGCTATCGGCTGTGGTTGACTCAACGGCTCCGGATTCCGGCAACTCGCCAAGGCCAACGCCAGAGCGACGGTGACAAGGCCTCGGCGTGTCATTATTGCGGCCGGATAGGCGCGGCGTTTCGTGTTACCCCTTCAACTCCCCCACCGCGCGCTCGATACCCGCGCGCAGCAAGCCCGCGTCGCCGCCGAAGGTCACGAGGCGGAAACCTTTCGCCGCGAATTGCTTGGCGAAACGTGGCGAGCCGGTGTGGATGCCGGGAATGATGTTGTTCTTCTGGCAGGCTTTGAGGATTTTCTCGACCGCCGCGACATGCTCGGGCTCATCACGATCGAGGCCGGGCCCCAGCCCCAGCGAGATCGCGAGATCGCTCGGGCCGATATAGAGGCCATCGAGGCCCGGCGTCGCCGCGATCTCTTCGACCTTCTCCAAGCCTTCGCGCGTCTCGATCATCGGCAGGCAGAGCACGCCATCGCCGAGCGCCTTTTGGTCGCGCGTCCCCATGACGATCGCGGCGCGCGCCGGACCGTTCGAGCGCTCGCCCTTGGGCGGATAGCGGCAAGCCGCGACCGCTTTGCGCGCCTGCTCGGGATTGCTGACCATCGGGATGATCACGCCTTGCGCACCGGCATCGAGGTTCTTGCCGATGATCCAATCTTCATTCGCCGGAACGCGGGTCAGCGGCACCGCGCCGCGCGCGTCGATGGCGCGCGCCATTTCGATCATGTCGCGATAATCGGTGACGCCGTGTTGTTGATCGACGCAGACGTAGTCGACGCCCTTGATGGTCGCGACCTCGCAAGCGAATGCGCACGGCAGCGAGGCGAAGATGCCGAAGACCGTCTCACCTTTCGCCCATTTGTCGCGCAACGCGAATACCGTGGCCATCGCCTCTCTCCCCAAAGTTATGGCCTGGATTGTCGGCCGCGCCGCGGCTCCGGTCAACGGCGGGGAAAGGGTGGATTAGGCGCGGGAGCGACCCAATGCGCCGTTCCGGCGCGAGGACGACCCAACGCGCCGTTCAGGCGCGAGAGCGAAGCGTACGCCGTTCTTGTGCCGCGACGAGGCGCAGCATGCGCTTGAGGCCGGCTTCGTCGAGTTTCAGCGCCGCCTCGACCCAGAGATCGGCGATCCGGGTCATTTCCTCGAAGGTCACGGTGTTAACGAGACGCCGCGCGCGATAGAGCGCGCGCAAAGCGGCGTAGCGCTTGCCGCCGCGGCCGATGAAATCATAGAAGGCGGCCACACCTTGCCCGTCCGGCGCCAGCACATCGACCGCGCCCATCGCATGGAGCTGCTCGGCGCTATAGAGCTCGCCACTCATGATGATGCGCTCGGCCAGGCCCGGCGCGACACGGCGCGTCAGGAAGGTATAGGCGCCCATGCCGGGGAAAAGATTGAACAGAATCTCCGGCAGGCCGAATTTCGCGCCGCGCTCGGCAACGATGACATTGGAAGACAGCGCTGCCTCGAAGCCGCCACCCAACGCGTCGCCTTGCACCAGCGCCACCGAGATGATCGGCAGATCGAAGCCGAGACCGGTCGCATTGATGAAGCCGACCTCGCAGCTGGCATGCGCATAGCGGCGCAGCGCGGCGCGGTCGCGATCGCGGATGAGCTGCGCGAAGAAGCTCGAGATCGCCGCCGAGATTCCAGACGCCGGGCTGGCGCGAACCGAGCACGAGATAGCGCAGCGGCGGCTCGCTCTCGGCGCGCTCGCCGAACAGCCCACGCGCCATGCGCTGGACCGCGCGCGCCTCAGCCAGGACCGATTCGGTGAAGCAGGGCCGGCCGGCGAAATCGAAATAGCAGAAAAGGATTTTCTCGTCGGGATCGTAATCCAGGTCGAATTCGCTGAATTCATGAGCGTCGAGCGCCGCCTGGACCGGGTCGTCGTCGGCGCCCACCAGTTCGGCCAGGAGTTGCTCAGCCGGCTTTGCACTCGGCTCGGCGGCAATCCGGTCCTGAACCAAATCAATAAGTTGCGGGTGGCCGACCATTCTACTTTCCAGCGCCTTTCGCGGGGGCGCCTATCCCTTAAACAGTTAACGCCAGGTTAATTCCTAATTCAATCAATAAGATTCCTGGTCTTCTTGATTTTAGTAATTAGGTTTAGCCACCCTGTCTATAGGGGTCAGACAGTCGCCAACCACAATACGTAGAGGGACGCTTGGATCGGGGTGCACAAAGGGATGAAAGTTGCTGGCGGAGATTGCCCATGATCGCGGGACTTCCTGTCCTATAGGTTTCGCCGATCACTCGGTCGGGCGATTCGGCGTTGGCCGGAACGGGCGCCATGCTAAAGAGGTAGAGAGCTTCAAAATGGTGCCCCGATGGATGCGATCGACGCCCTGACCACCCGCCGCAGCGCAGCGCAATTCGCCGAGCCGGCCCCTGACGACGCGACCCTTGCCGAGATTTTGCGCGCCGCGATGCGCGCGCCGGATCATGGCAAGCTGAAACCGTGGCGCTTCATCGTGCTGCGCGGCGATGCGCGCAAACGCTTCGGCGACGTCATGGTCGAGGCGATGAAGCGGCGCGAACCCGATGTTCCGGCGAATATGCTGGAGCGCGAGCGCGAGAAGCCGTTGCGCGCGCCTCTGATCGTCGTGCTCGTCGCCGCGATCCAGGAAGGACATAAGATCCCGGTTGTGGAGCAGCTGCTTTCTGCCGGCGCCGCGGCGCAGAACATCATGGTCGCGGCGCATGCGCTCGGCTATGGCGCCGCATGGAAGACCGGCGCGCCGGCTTACGACAATTTCGTCAAGGAGACGCTGGGCCTGACACCGAGCGATGCAATCGTCGGCTTCCTTTATCTCGGCACCCCGGCGACGATGCCGGCGGCGCAGTCGCCACCCGAGCTTTCGTCTTTCGTGCGCAACTGGAACGGCTGATCGCCCGAGCGCTGGCGCCTTTAACGTGCCGCCGCATCAACCGGCGACACGGCCGGCGTGAAATCGGCACAACCGGCATCGGCGCTCAAATAGCGATCGTGCTTGAGACAAAGACCATCCTCGGCCCGGGTCGAGCCCCAGGCCGAGGACATCGCGCTCATCCCCGGAAAGATCGCTTCGAGGAACGCCGGGCTATTGCGGAAATGCACACAAGCCCGGCAGCGTCCCGTCATCGCTTCGCGTTTCACCGCCGCCTCACTGGCCGAGATTCGTCCAATGCGAGGCGAAGACCCAGGCCGAGAGGATGAGGCCCAGCACCACATTCACCACCACGCCCGCGCTGAACGCGAGGAAGGGCTTGCGGCCAGCCTTGGCGAGATCGCGGAAGCGCGTGGTGAGACCGATGCTGAGGAAGCAGAAGATGAACGCCCAGGTGCGCAGATCCTTGATCGGCGCGACGAGGTTCGGCACGACGGTCTTGTTGTAATCGGCGAGGCTGTAGCCGGCGCTGGCCCAGGTGATGAGCAGCGAGGCGACGAGGAAGCCGATTACGAATTTCGGGAAGCGCCACCAAATCTCGGCCGCGTTCGCCTTGCGGCCCAATTCGCGCTGCTCCCAACGCGTCGTCGCGACGATGGCGAGGATGAAGGCCCAGATGCCGATCCAGACATCGCGGCCGACGACCTTCATCAAGGTGAAGGCGAAGAGCGACTGATCGGGCGTGCCCGAAATGCCGTGGCCGGCGAAACCGCCATAGGCTTGCGCCGCGGCAATGCCGGCCGCATCGGCGAATTCCGATGTGCCGATCCAGGCGCCGCCGACGCCGCTCGGCAATCCGAGCAGTCGTGCGACGATCGGCAACACGAAGATCATGACGATCGCCCAGAGGATCACGAGCGTGATCGCGATCGGCGCATCGTCCTTCTTCGCGCCCACCGCGCCGGCGATGGCGATCGAGGCTGAGACGCCGCACACCGCGCCGCCGGCGCCGAGCGTCGCCGCGAGGCGACGGTCGAGACCCAAGCGCAATCCGACCCAGTAGATCACGAGGAACGTCGCGATCGAGACGATCGAGGCTTGCAGGATCGCGACCGGTCCCGCCCAGATGATGAGGGTGAACGGCAAGGTCGCGCCGAGCAGGATGATGCCGGTCTTGATGTAGAACTCGACCCGGAACCCGGCATCGAGCGAGCGCGGCAGGCCGACGACATTGGCGATGACGAGACCCAGCACCAGCGCGACCAGCGGCGGCTCGAGATTGTAGTAACTCGCCGTGTCCCATTGGCCGAAGACGAAGACCGCGACCGAGAGAACATAGAGGAAGACAAAGGACGGCAGGAACTCGCGCACCTTATGGCCGAGCGCACCGAGCGCGACCGAGAAAGCCGCCGCCCAGAACACGAATTGCGCCAGATAGCGCAGCCACGCATCGGCAAAATGTGCGCCGAGCTGCGCGAAGCTGGTCCAGCGCGGCGGCACGACCGCAACCCAGCGCCAGGAGCCGCCATGCGCGAAGAGCGCCAGGCCGATGACGACGATGCCGAGGCCGAGCCACACCGCCCACCAATCTTCCTTGAGCCATAATTCGCGCCAGCCATTGCTGCTGCTGCGCGGAATCGCGCTCCGGCCGAAATC
Organism: uncultured Alphaproteobacteria bacterium; assembly: GCA_963731145.1. Lineage (GTDB taxonomy): Bacteria > Pseudomonadota > Alphaproteobacteria > ATCC43930 > CGMCC-115725 > CAIKMD01. The sequence goes on from CAVSUX010000005.1 coordinate 554,901, forward strand.
CGCTTCCACCTTGCTCATGACCGTCTCCCGTTATCTTTTTGTCTCGTGCGTTGTGTCGTCAGGCCGCGCAGCGACAGGGCCCCTCGCCGAAACGGGTGAGGCCAAGCCGCGCCCGCGCGGTTGCAATGTGATTGCAGAGCTCGGTCATGCTCACGCCGTCGCGGCGCATCACCCGATGCACCACCGGATCGGCGAGAAGATCGACAAGGGCCGGCTCCAAACCCGCCTCAAGCCATTGCCGCGAGACATGCGAAAAATCCGCGCCCCAGTGCTTGCCCATACTGCACTCCTTAAAAGTATTTCATTATCTAAACCCGCATTTATTATGTCAAATAATAAAACAACACAATATAATTATGTATAATAGGCACGCGGCTTCTAAGCGATTGGAAAAGGCTTCTAAATCGAGAGAATAAATTTCAGCCCGACACCCAGGACGGCGGCCCCGACCATACCCGTCAACAAGCCACGCTTGGCAATGAAGACCAGCGCCAGGGTCGTCAGGAAGACGATCCACGGCACCAACCCGGTCAGCGCCTCCTGGCTGATATTGAAGGCGACCGCGAACATCAGCCCGACCGACGCCGCGGTGAGGCCGCGGATGAAGCCCTGCACCGAACGCTGATGGCGCACACGTTCATAGCCCTTGAGCACCGGGATCACGAGATAGCCCGGCAATTGGATCGCGACGATCGCGCCGAGCGCGCCGAGCCAGCCGCAGATCATGTAGCCGACCGACGCAAGGTAGAGATTGTTTTGTCCCGGCGTCACGCGGCCGAGCGCGTAGGCGTAGAGGAACTGGTCGAGGTTGAGGACGCCGCCATCGACCAGGCGATGCTGGAGCAGCGCCAGCACCGCGCTGCCATTGCCGAAGGTCAGCAGATTGTAGGTGAAGATGACGATCAGAAGCTGACCGATGCTCACGGTTTCGTCTCCTCCGGCTTTCCGCGCAGCAGGAACGCACCGGCGATGCCGCCGACGAGTAGCATCTCGGCCGGGCCGACATGGGCGACGAGCAGCAGGACGCAGGCGGCGGCCGCGAACACCATGTCGAGCGAGACGCGGAACAGCGGCTTACCCAGCCGTACCGCCGAGACGACAACGATGCCGAGCGCCGCCGGCAGCAAGGTCGCATCGATGTAATCGAGCACCGCGCCATGGGCGAGATAGCCATAGGCGATCGTCAACACGACGACGCAGACGAAGCCGGGGATGATCATCGCGACCAGCGCCACCACCGTGCCGGCGAAGCCGCAAAGCCGGTGGCCGACCGCGACGGCGACCGCGGTCATCGTACCGCTCGGCATCAAACGGCCGATGCTCCAAAGCGTCATCAACTCCTTGTCGGGCAAGATGCGGCGCAGCGTGACAAGCTGTTCTTGCAGCAGCGCGAGCACGCCGAGCCCCCCGCCGAAGCCGCAGCCCGCTTTCAAGAAAATAAGGAAGAGTTGCGCCAAACTCAGCCGCGGGCGCGTCTCGGCGATCTCCGCCATGCGTTCCTCGATGATCCCTCTTTATCCCCGCCGAATGTGCAAGAAGCCGCCGCGCGATTCCAGCGTCGAATCTATGCGCGCCGGCGATAGGAGCTAGAGCAGCTCGGCGTCGACCAGCCGGACGGCCACAAGGCAGGAACGGCCCAGGAAAGATTGGTGCCGCGCTGGATCAAGGCGCCGGCGCGCCTCGCCGTGCCGTGGGCTCGAAGATCGACGGCGCCGGCCCTTCGTCTCAGCCCGCGAAATTATAGTTAATCGATTGCTGACATGGCTCCACGGCAGGCATCTCGCCGCAAGCCGCCAAGAATTTGATTTAAGTGCACTTTAATCTTGAGCCTGCAGTCTTGGCGGATGGTTTATGAAGCGAAACAGGGAATGCAGGGGCGCAGGGCGATTTCGCAAACCGAGCTCGAGCGGGCCTTGCGCCTGCACGAGGCTTATCGGCAATCGAAGCCGGGCGGGCAGCGCGCGCTTTTCACCTATCGCGATCTGTCGGGTTTCGATCTGAGCAAGCGCGAGCTTTCCGACGCCGATTTCACCGGCGCGTTCCTGGTCGGCACCAATCTCGAAGGCGCCAATCTTACCGGCACGGTTCTGTTCGCGAGCAATCTCAGCAAGGCCAACCTGCGCAACGCGAAGCTGGTGCGCGCCGATCTTCGCGGCGCTCTCTTGCGCGGCGCCGATCTCACCGGCGCCGATCTTTACGACGCCGATCTGCGCGACGGCCTCATCACGATGTGGCAGCGCTCGGGCGAGCTTCAGCATGTCGAGGTCGAGACACGCGGCACGGCGCCCTCGGAAGACGGCACGGTCCGCAAGCCGACGCCATCGGCGCACACCGATTTTTCCGACGCCGTGATGCGCAACACGCGGCTCGTCCGCGCCGATTTGCGCATGGCGATGCTCGCCGGCGCCGATCTCGGCGGCGCCGATTTGTCGGGCGCCGATCTGCGCGGCGCCGATCTCAACGATGCCGTACTGACCGACGCGGTGACCGAAAACACGCATTTCGTCGGCGCCAATCTCAAAGGCGCGCTCGACGACAAGCCGGCCGGACTTCCTGGTCAGCGATCTCGGCGAGCCGCTGCCGATGCTGCTCGCCAAGCATGAGCGCTGGGTCGAGAGCCAGGGCCGTGACGGCGCGCAGCTCGACCTTAGCGGCTTCGATCTGCGCAACGCGCCGCCTCTTGCCGGCGCCGAACTCGCCGCCCTCAAAGCAAGCGATTCGGTATTCTACGGCCTCGACCTGGCCGGCATCGGTCTTGCCGCGGCGCTGCTCGACCGTGCCGATCTGCGCTCCTGCAATTTGCGCGGCGCCGATCTCCGCGGCGTCAGCCTCAAGGGCGCGCGGCTTATCAATAGCGATATGCGCGATTGCCGGCTCGGGCCGCTGGTCGTGAAGGATGGGCAGCGCCTCGCCAGCCGTCTCGACCGGGCAATCCTGCGCAATGTCGATTTGCGCGGCGCCGATCTCACCCAGGCCGTGTTGCGCGGCGCCGATCTATCCAGCGCCAATCTGACGGGCGCCAGGCTCGACGGCACGGATCTCGAAGGCACGCAGTTGGCCGGCACGATCAAGGCGGCGTGACGACGCGAACACAAATCGGATTCACGATTTACGATCGTGACGATCGTGCGAGCACCGCACAGTAACGCGGCGATCCGCGCGGTTGACAGCACCGCGCCGGCCCGCATGCTGTTCCTCTCTATCCGATTGAGGATGTGGTGGAGCGGCATAACAATTTCGATGCGTTGCGCCTGATCGCCGCGATCAGCGTCATCTTCTCGCATGCTTTTCTGATCGGCGAAGGCCGCCAAGACGGCGAGCCGTTGATGCGGCTGACGGACGGCCAGACCATCCTCGGCGTGGTTGGCGTCTTCGTTTTCTTCACGATCAGCGGCTATCTCGTCACCCAAAGCTTCGAGCTGACGCGCTCGGCACCGCGCTTTGCCGCGAAACGCGCGCTGCGCATTTATCCGGGCCTGCTTGTCTGTCTCTTGCTCTCGGGCTTCGTGCTCGGCCCCTGGGCGACGTCGCTGGCACCCGGCGCCTATTTCAACGATAGCGGCGCCTATGCCTATGTCGTCAGCAATTTCACCATGATCGATCCGACGCGTGCTCTGCCCGGCGTATGGTTCACGAAATGGGATGCGGGCGGCGTGGTCGACGGGCCGCTCTGGACCCTGCCCTGCGAGCTCGCGATGTACGTCATGGTGCTGCTGCTCGGCGTCTTGCGCGCGATCGATCTCCGCGTGATCGCGGCGCTGATCGTCCTTGGCATGGGCGGCATCTGGTTCGATACGGCGTCGAGCGAGTATTTCAGCGGCAGCGCGCTCTGGCTGCTCTCCTTCTTCGCCAGCGGCATGGCGCTCTATCGCCTGCGCGACAGCGGCTTCATCAACGGCCGTTTCGCGCTTCTCGCTTGCGCCGGATTGGCGCTCAGCGTGCCGCTCAAGGCGTTCATTCTCCTGTTCCCGATTTTCGGTTCCTACCTCGTCATCTATCTCGCCTTCGCGCCGTGGCTGAAGCCGCTGCCGGCGGCGCATTTCGGCGATCTATCCTATGGGCTCTACATCTATGGGTGGCCGGTCGAGCAGGCGATCGTCTGGCTGAACGGCGGCGCGATGTCGTGGCGGGCGCTGTTCGCCCTCGCCCTGCCCGTCACCGCCGTGTTCGCTTTTCTCTCCTGGCACCTCGTCGAGAAACGCGCGTTGCGTTTCAAGCCGCGCGCCTCCGCGCCTGCCAGTGCCAAGCTCGCATCGGTCGCAATCGATTAGCGCAGCAGCGCGGCTAGCGAGTCTTCGAGCCAGCGCCGCACGGCGGCAGGATCGCTCAGCGCCTCGGTTGCCAGAGTGGGGCGCGGCGCGCCGACGCGGATCGCGCGGCCATTGGCGGCGAGCGCGGCGGTGAAACCGTCCTCATCGGTCCAATCATCGCCGACATAGACCGGCACGCGGCCGGCAAAAAGCGGCGCCGCGAGGAAGCGCTCGACGACCTTGCCTTTGTTCGCATGAAGCGCGCGCACGTCGTAGCACAGATGCGAATCGAGCAGGTGCAGCGAATCCTCAAAGGGCGCGACCGCCTCTGCGATACCCGCGCGCAGCGCCGGCGCAACTTCGATCGCGTCGCGATAATGGAAAGCGGTGCTCAACCCTTTGCGCTCGACGCGAACGCGCGGATGCCGGACGAGAAACGGCTCGAGATGCTCCAACACGGCAGCGAGCGGCCGCTCGGGCGAGACGAAGACGTCAGCATCGCCCCCCGGAACCGATCGCGCTTCGGCGCCATGCTGCCCGCCGGCCGCCAGAGAGAGGGGAGCGAAAAGCCGGTCGATATCCGCGAGCTTGCGTCCGCTGACCACCGCAAGCGCGCCGCCCAGCGCGCGACGCAGCGCATCGATCGTATCGAGCAGCGCCGGCGGCACACGCGCGTCCTCGGGTCGCGGCACGAATTCGATCAGCGTGCCATCGACATCGAGAAAGAGCGCCGCGTTGGGTGCGAGGAGCGGAAGCATCATTCCATCTACAGCGTGCAAATCCGGCGGCAATAAGGCACGGCCGACCGGCCTTTGCCTCTGTCATGATAGTGCTGCGACCGCGCGCGGGGTTGCCTAAACAACCATCTGTTTTAGACTATAAATGATGGACCGTAACCCGCCGCTTGCCCGCCAAGATCTCTTCCCACCGATCGAGCCCTATGCCAGCGGCATGCTGCGGCTCAATGCCGTGCATACGATGTATTGGGAGCAGTCGGGCAATCCAGAAGGCAAGCCGATCGTCTTCCTGCATGGCGGCCCGGGCGCCGGCTCGACGGCAACGCATCGCCGCTTCTTCGATCCGCAATATTATCGCATCGTCGTTTTCGATCAGCGCGGCGCCGGCCGCTCGACGCCTTTAGGCTCGCTCGACGACAACACGACGCCGCATCTCATCGCCGATCTCGAAGCGCTGCGCCAGTACCTCGGCATCGAGCGCTGGACGGTGTTCGGGGGCTCTTGGGGCTCGACCTTCGCGCTCGCTTATGCCGAGGCGCATCCCGAGCGCGTCCCCGCCTTGGTGCTACGCGGCATATTCCTCTGCCGGCAAAGCGAGATCGATTGGTTCCTCTACGGCATGCGGACCGTCTTTCCGGAAGCGTGGCGCAATTTCTCGGGCTACATACCGGAAGCCGAGCGCAACGATCTTCTGGGTGCCTATTACCGCCGGCTGGTCGACCCCAATCCCGCCGTGCACATGCCCGCCGCGCGCGCCTGGAGCACCTATGAAGGCGCGTGCTCAACCTTGCTGCCGAGCCCCGACACGGTCGCGGCGTTCGGTGAGGACCGCATGGCGCTGGGCCTTGCACGCATCGAGGCGCATTATTTCCGGCACAACGTTTTCAAGCCGGAAGACGATCTGATCGCGCGCATCGACCGCATCCATCGCATCCCGGGCACGATCGTGCAGGGCCGCTACGACATGGTCTGCCCGATCGTCAATGCCGACGAGCTGGCGCGCACCTGGCCGGCGGCCGAATACATCGTGGTGCCCGATGCCGGTCACTCCGCCATGGAGCCGGGTATCCGGGTCCAGCTTGTCGCCGCGACGGAGAGGCTGAAAGCTCTGCGCTGAGCGCAGGCCGCTGGGCGCGCGCTAGAGCGACGCTTTCCCTTGCCTGCTTCAGGGCTTTCCCGGAAGATATCGTCGGGATCGGGAGCGAGTTGGGGGATTTAAATGCCGGGATGGTTGCGGCGTATGGTCTTGGCGAGCGTGCTCGCCGGCGCGATGGCGGTTGCGAGCAATCCGGCCAAGGCCGAGTTCGGAGGCTATGTCACCGGCGGGCTCGGCGCTTTCGATGTCCTCCGTAATAACACCGCTGGCGAAGGACGCGTCGAATTCCGTTTCGAGCAGAGCCTTCTCTATTGGCACCCCCTGGTCGGGACGATGTTCACCAATCGCGGCTCGATCTACACCTATGGCGGCTTCCGGCTCGAGATCCCGGTCGGCAAGCATCTGCTGATCCTGCCGAGCGCCACCGTCGGCGATTATGAGAAAGGCAACGGCAAGGATCTCGGCTCGCATATCGAATTCAAGACGGGCGTCGAGATCGATCTTGTTTTCGCCAATGGCATACGCGTTGGTCCGGCTTTCGACCACATCTCCAACGCCGGCATCAAAAAGAAGAATCCGGGCGAAGAGAATTTGATGCTGATGGTGTCGATACCGCTCGGCATGATAAATTTGCCGTGACGACTACCTGACGCTTTAAGCTGCCGCTTCCGCGAGCCTCGGGCGCCGCTCCGGCCCGATGTCGAACGTTTCCACGTAATCGGCGAAACGAGTCCGCTCGCGCGACGCGTCGATACCGTAATCTTTGAGCCGGTGGCGAAGCTGAGCATAGCCGCCATTCGGCTTGGCGGCGACATAAGCCTTGATCCGCTGCTCGAAAGCCGCATCGAAAGGCAGGACGAATTTTGCATAGAGCCGCGCGACCGCGCCAACCGGATCGTCGGTCAGCTCGCAATAGCGGATATGGACAACGCGATCGTTGGGCAGAGTTTTGCCTGCTGCGACGACACGTCCAGCACCTTCGGCCCAGCGGTCACAAACCTGGCGCCCGATGGTGGCGCGATCGAGGTGCCGTGTGAAAGGCTGGCGCAACACTTCGGTGAGGTGCGCGACCGAGGCAAGCATGCGCATCGGATCGCGATGCACGAAGACGAAACGCGCATCGGGATAGACCTCGCGGATCGCATCGAGCGCGAAGACGTGGTCGGGGCATTTCAGCACCCAACGTTGTCCCGCTTTGCCATGGCCCGCGAGATGCTGGAGGAAGCGGCGATGGAAGCGATAAGCCTCGCGATGACCGGCATTATCGAGCCAGGCACGATAGGACGGCGCGTGATGCGTCGTATCGAAACGCAGACTGGCAAAGACATGCGCGGTGATCTCGCTGCATTCCTGCGGGGCCGTCGCCGTTATCGGGTGCATCGCGCCGAAATCGGGCGCAAGGCGACGAAACAATTTCAGCTGACGATTGACCTGCCGGATCGAGCGCGCCTCGCCGGCCGCATCGCCGGCGATCCCGAGATGGATCGTTTGCCAGCAGCGCGGCACGGCGTTGGCAGGATCCTCGATCAGAAGATTGTGCAGGAAGGTGGTACCGCTGCGCGGCAGGCCGGTGACGAAGATTGGACGCTCGATCACGGGCGGCGGCATGCTGCTTGCTTTCTCGGCTGCGCGCAGCTGCAGCAGATTCTCGAGAAAGCGCAGCGCGTCCCAGCGCAGCGCAAAACGGCCGAAAGCGCCGAGCGCGGCCTCGCTCTCGCAGGCCTGAAGCAGGACGCGCAGTGGCGTGACAAACTGCCACTCGCCGAAATCCGTGAGCCCGGTCCGCCGCTGCGCGACCGCGATAAGTTCTTCCACCACCAACGGCCGACGCAGAAATCCGACCGCATCCGAGAGCCAATCCGCCGCACGCAACAGCAGAGGCGGCGTCCCAATGCCGACCGGCGCAATGGTGGCTTGGATTGGACTGGATTCCACGGTGCTGCTCCCTTCGCCCCTAAAGTGCTTAGGCAAATCGACAACGTCCTAATCCCCGGCTCCCTCGCCGCGTTCGGGGGGACTCGCCTCGCGTGGCGCCGCGCTACGATCGCGCCACCAATGACCGCCTTCCAGCACCTGCCATCCGAGCAACGCCGGCAGGCCCAACGCCACGTCGCGGCCACGTTTCAATAGCGACAAGGCCAGAGCCTGATCGGGCGGCAAACCGAAAGCAGCACCCACCAGCAGATAGCCTCCTTCCTGAACGCCGGCAGCCATCGGAACCATAAAAGCCACGCTCCGCAATGCATAGAGCAGGCCTTCGAGCCCCGTAGCGGCAGCAAACGACATCGGCACATTCATCAGATGCAGCGCCAGCCAAGCCTCCGCGCCCGTCGCCAGCCATTCGAGAAAGTGCAGCACCGTGGCAAAAAGGACGCGCCGGCGATCGGCGTGAATGCGCGCGAGCGCAGCGGCGACTGATTCTATCTTGCCGGGAAGCGCATTCGAGAAGTGCCGCGCGATCAACGGCTCGAAACGCTCGAGCAAACGTCCGCCACGGCGCTGAGCAAGCAAAAAAGCGAAGCAGAGCCCGGCTGCCACTGCCAGCCATGCAATAGCGGGCAACAGCAGATTGGTCGTCGGCCGCACGGTTGCGAGCAGGAACAACCCGATCACGGCGTAAGCGAGCTGGGTCAGGAATTCGATCGCGACGTCGACGATCACCGAGGCAGCCGCGATGGCAGCCGGAACATCATGCAAGATCGTGAGGCGAATGCCCGCCGCCGGGCCGCCGAGCTGCGACAGCGGCAGCACTTCGGCCGCCGCCGTGCGTACCAGCCGCGCCCAGACGAAGATCGGCCAACGCCGCAATGCCTGTTCCGGCGTTAGCGCATGCCAAGCAACGCCGTTGATCGCGATCAGGCAGAAATGGAAACCGCAAATGAGAACAAACCCGCCCCAGCCGATCGCGACCAGCGTCGCCAGAATCGCGCCGGTGTCGAACCAGGCAACCAGTCCGGTGGCGACGGCCACACCGACCAGCAGCAACAGGACCGCTATCCGCATCGAATCGGGCCTCTCATCCTTCCGGATAATAAGCATGGCTGCGACTTTGTGTTCAATCGAGGGGACCGAGTTGTTAATCGCTGTTAACGAACGCTCAACCATCCCCTGCTATCTCTGACAGGGATCGCCTAAGGCTTCATTGCCCGCAGCGAGGGTGGAGATTTGCGGATGCGTAATGCCGACCGGCAGGTGCTGATCGTCGATGACTACAACACGATGCGCAGAATCCTGCGCAATCTGTTGGGTCAGATCGGCTTTGCCAATGTCGAGGAAGCGGAAGACGGCGCGGGCGGCCTCAAGAAGATGCGCGAGCACAATATCGGGCTGGTGATTTCCGATTGGAACATGGCGCCGATGTCCGGTCTCGAGTTCTTGAAGGAAGTGCGTAACGACGCGCTTTTGAAAGAAACGCCATTCATCATGATCACCGCCGAGAGCAAGACCGAGAAAGTGGTCGCTGCCAAGGCAGCCGGTGTCAGCAACTATATCGTCAAGCCATTCAACGCCGACACGCTGAAGAAAAAGATCGAAGCGGTGCTCGGCACCGTCTGACCGAACTCTACCGCTGGGTGCGCTGGCCGGCGGGAACGAGGAAGCACAGCGCACAAGAAATCACCGCCAGAATCAGAACCACGACATAGACTGTGGTGAGCGATGATGCGATCGCCGTGGAGAGCCGCTCCAGTGTTTCGGGCGCCATCGCGGCGCGTTGCGTCGGATCCATCAACTGATCGATTGCATCGCGGCCTTCGGATATGCGCTGCGCCAGCGCCCAATTGATGACACCGCCCAAAAGCGCCGCGCCGAAGGATGCGCCGACTTGCCGCATGAAAAGATTGCCGGAGGTCGCGGCGCCGCGCTGCTGATAAGGCACGGCATTCTGCGCCGCGACCAAAAATGTCGTATTGCAAAAGCCGATGCCGAAACCGATCAAGCCGCCGCTCAGGAATGCCCAGACCGGACCGCGCTCGGTATCGAGCATCACCAGCATGATGCCGCCGAAGATGAGCAGCACGCCGCCCCAGATCGCCATGGTGCGATAAGTGATGCGCACCAGCAGCCGCCCGGCGAAAGCGCCGATCACCGTCCAGCCGAGCGATTGGCTGACCAGCGTGAAGCCGGCGACAACCGGACTTCTCCCCATCACGCCTTGCACATAAGGCGGGATGAAGACGATCACGCCCATCATCACCATGCCGATAGCGAGCGAACCGAGATTGGTGGTAGAGACGATCGGATTGCGCCACAGCTCCAGCGGCACGATCGGTTCGGGCGCACGCGCCTCCCAATAAGCGAGGATAGCCAGCGCGACTGCGGCGGTGCCGAGCAGGATCGCGATCACCTCGCCGGTGAGCGCCGAGAATTGCACCAGCGTCAAGAGCAGCGCGCCGACGCCGATCACCAGCAGCAGCGAGCCGACGTAATCGACGCGATGCGCGCGGAAATGGCGCTCTTCGTGGAAGGCCATCCAGAGGATCGCAATCATCACGAGACCCGGCGGCACGTTGATCCAGAATACCGAGCGCCAGCCGAGCGTCGCGGTGAGCAAGGCGCCGATCAGCGGCCCCGATAGCGCCGATATGCCCCAGATCGCGTTGAGATTGCCTTGCACCTTCACACGCTCAACCGGCGGGTAGAGATCGCCGATGATCGTCAGCGCGAGCGGCTGCAATCCGCCGCCGCCGGCTCCTTGCATGAAGCGGAAGATGACCAGCGGGATCATTCCCCAGGCCGCGCTGCACAGCAGCGTGCCGACGAGAAAGGCGATCGTCGATCCGATGAAGAGCCATTTGCGGCCCCAAAGATCGGCGAGACGGCCATAGATCGGGATCGTCACCGCCTGCGCCAGCAGGTAGGCGGCGAAGACCCAGCTCACATATTCGAAGCCGCCAAGCGCCCCGACCACGGACGGCGTCGCGGTGGCGACGATCGAGGATTCGACCGAGACCATAAATACGGCGACGCAGCACGCGGCAAGGATCCAACGGCGCCGCGCGGTCGAGTGAGAGGGCGTATCGGCCGCGATAGGCGGCGTAGCGGATTCGGGCAAGGCGTCAACTCATCACGCACGGATATCGCTGCGACGATAGCGCAAACACCTGCGCGGAGCGATTGACACGGCACGCGGCTTCGGCTTGCCTGCACTGCGCGATGGGAATGACAAAAACCAATCTGCCGGAGCTCGTGGCGCGGGCGCGACTCCTGGTGCCGGTGTTGCGCCAGCGCGCCGCTGAAACCGAGAAGCTCCGCCGGCTGCCCGATGCGACGGTGGCCGATCTTCACGAAACCGAGATGTTCCGACTGTTTCAGCCGATGCGCTACGGCGGCATCGAAGCGCCGTTCCGCGCTTTCATCGACATCGGCGGTGCGCTCGGCCGCGGTTGTGGCTCGACCTCCTGGGTATTCAACAATCTTGTCGTGCATAATTGGATGCTCGGCTATTGGTCGCCCGAGACGCAGGACGAAGTTTGGCAGGCCAATCCGCGCGCGCTGATCGGTTCGTCCTTCGTCTTCCCTGCCGGACGCGCGGAGAAAGCGCCTGGCGGCTATCGACTCTCGGGCAAATGGCCGTTTTCCAGCGGTGTCGACGCATCGGTATGGATGATGCTGGCGGCGCCAGTCGCCGGCAGCGACGGCACGGCACCGGAGCCGCGTCTTTTCATCGTGCCAAAAAGCGATTATCGCGTGATCGACAACTGGTATGCGATGGGCCTCGCCGGCACCGGCAGCAAGGACGTCACAACCGACAATATCTTCGTGCCCGAGCATCGCACGCTCGCCGCCGCGGACGGCAAAGGTGCGCCGCATCCCGGCAGCAAGGTCAACGCCAGTGCGCTCTACAAGCTGCCCTGGTACGCGCTTTTCGGCTTCGTGAATGGCGCGACCGCGCTGGGTATCGCGCAAGGCGCGGCCGAAGAATTTATCGCCGCGACACGTGCGCGCGTTGCTACCGCGACCGGCCGCCAGCTCGCCGACCTCGCCACCATGCAATTGCGCGTCGCCGAAGCAGCGACGCAAATCGATGCCGCCGAGACCTTGATGCTCAAGGATTGCGACGAAGCGATGCACGTCGCGGAGGCGGGCAAGCTCGCCAGCATGGAAGAGAAAACGCGCTGGCGGCGCGATGCAGCCTATGCAGTGCGCCTGAGCATCAAGGCGATCGATCTGCTGTTCGCCGGCGCCGGCGGCGCGGCGATCGTCGATTCTCACCCGCTGCAGCGCGCGCTCCGCGATGCGCATGCGGCGCAGGGCCATATCGGGCTGAACTGGGATGCGAACGGCACGATGTTCGGCCGCGTCGCGCTCGGCCTCGATCCGGGTTTTCCGCTGCTCTGACTTCCGATCAGCGACAGCTATTCGCGCTCGGCACCGTCATTCCCGGCATATCGTCGCGAATGCTTGCGGCGCGCTCGGCGATGTAGGGCGTCGGATGGACCGGCGACCATGCGCGCGGATTGGGCAGCACTGCGGCCAGCAGCACCGCCTCCGGCGTCGTCAGCGCGGATGCCGGCTTCTTGAAATAGCGATGCGCCGCCGCATCGGCGCCGTAGACGCCATCGCCCCATTCGATGACATTGAGATAGACCTCCATGATGCGGCGCTTGTCCCAGAAGGATTCGAGCAGCACCGTCAGATAAGCCTCGATGCCTTTGCGGATGACGCTGCGTCCCGGCCAGAGGAAAAGATTCTTCGCCACCTGCATGGTGATGGTGCTGGCGCCTTTGGGCTCGCGGCCGGCGCGCCAGTCACGATAGGCATTGTTGAAGGCGGCCCAATCGAAGCCGTGATGGGTGCAGAATTTCTCGTCCTCGCTCGAGATCACCGCACGCGGCAGCGCCGCCGAAATGCGATCGAACGGCACCCAATGCCGGTCGATCGGCGTGCCGCCGAGCCAGCGGATCACCATCAACGGGGTGATCGGCGGCGGCACGAAGCGATAGGCGATGACGAACGGGACCGGCGCCAACAGGCCAATCAGCGGGACGAACAGCGCGAGCCGCAACAGGCGGCGGCCGCGCGGACGGTGGCGCACGATCTTTCGGCCGAAGGTTTGCCTCGGTGAGCGGTCGGCGGAGGGGGCGCTGCGGGGGGTTGATGGCATGGCCGGTCGAACCATAAAGGACGCTTAACCGGCCGCCAACCGTGTCCACCCGTCACCAGGGAACGACTTACATCGATTTAACTGTTGACGGCGGGCGCTGGGCGCTATTTTTCCGCGGCTTCGCGAGCATCCGATGGGGTGGTGCTCGAGGAATAAGAAACGTCACGGGGATCAATCGCCATGCGCTCCTTTATTTTCGCTATCGGCTTGCTGTTCGCGCTCGCGGCACCTGCCTTCGCCGCCGACACGAATTCGGGCCATCCCAAGGGGCTGTGGCTCACCACCGATTACCCGTCGGTGACCGCCCGCGCCGGCGACAGCACCACGGTCAAAATCAAGCTGCAGAATTACAGCCTCCCGCCGGAGCGCGTCGCGCTCTCGGTCGATGGCGTCCCGCAAGGCTGGACGGCGACAATCCTCGGTGGCGGCGCGCCGATCACGGCGGCGATGCCCGCGACCGACGACAATGTTCAGATCCAGCTTCGGCTCGATATCCCGAGCGGCGTAAGCAGCGGCACGCAGACCGTGACGCTGCGCGCCAAGGCGCCCGATGGGAATGTGGCGCTGCCGATCGATGTCAGCGTCGGCCAGGTACTGCCGGCGAAGCTCGTCTTCAAGGCCAAGAACCCGTCGCTGATCGGCACGGCCAAGACCAGCTTCGAATTCCAGTTCAACGTCGCCAATCAGAGCGATCGCGACCTCACGGTGAAATTCGCCGCGCATGCGCCGCAAGGCTTCCAGACCGCGTTCCAGGAAGCCTATGGCACGCAGGATATCGCTTCGATTCCGATCGAGGCCGGCAAGGACAAGGACCTCAAGGTCAAAGTCACACCGCCTTCCGACACGAAGGCCGGCAATTACCCGGTCGCGGTCCAGGTCCAGGCCGAGGACACGACCGCCGACGGCCAGATGGTGATGCAGGTCACCGGGCAACCGACATTGAAACTGACGGGCCAGGATGGGCGCCTCTCGACCACGGCGGTCGCCGGCGCGACGTCGCCGGTCTCGCTCACCTTGAGCAATGACGGCAGCGCGCCGGCGCAGGACATCGCGCTGACCTCATCGCCGCCGACGGATTGGAAGGTGACCTTCCAGCCCGACAAGGTCGCGCAGCTCGCGCCTGGCCAGAAGATCGATGTGCAGGCGCAGCTGACGCCGTCGTCGAAGGCGATCGCCGGCGATTACATGACGACCTTCAGCGCCAACGGCACGGGCAGCGCATCGAGCTCGGCCGATATCCGCGTCACGGTCTCGACCTCGACCATGTGGGGCATCATCGGCGTCGCCATCGTCGCGATCGCCCTGTTGATCGCGGTCGGCGCGGTCGCACGTTTCGGCCGCCGCTGATCGCTCGCCCAGGCTGAAAGCCATGGCCGATTCCGGCAGCGACATCATCATTTCCGCATCGGGGCTGCGGAAGCTCTATGGCCGTGCCGTCGCCGTCGACGGCATCGATCTCACCATCCGACGCGGCGAGATTTTCGGCCTGCTCGGCCCGAACGGCGCCGGCAAGACGACGACCATCCTGATGCTGCTGGGCCTCACCGAGGCATCCAGCGGCACGGTAACCGTCGGCGGCTGCAACCCGATGCGCGAGCCGCTCGAGGTGAAGCGCCATGTCGGCTACCTGCCGGATTCGGTCGGCTTCTACGACAATCTCACGGCGCGGCAGAATCTGCGCTACACCGCGAAGCTCGCCGGTATTCCGCGCGAGGAGATCGAGGATCGTATCCAGGACGGCATGAAGCGCGTGCGCCTCGCCGATGTCGGCGACAACCGCGTCGGCACTTTCTCGCACGGCATGAAGCGGCGCCTGGGGCTCGCTGAAGTGATCATGAAACGCGCCGAGGTCGCGATCCTCGATGAGCCGACCTCCGGCCTCGACCCGCAGGCGACGTTCGAATTCCTCGACATGATCCGCGGCCTCAAAGCCGATCGCGTCGCGGTGCTGCTCTCGTCGCATCTGCTCGATCAGGTGCAGGCGGTGTGCGATCGCGTCGCGCTGTTCAACCGCGGCAAGATCGCGATCGAGGGCACGGTCGAGGCGCTGTCGAAGCAAGTGCTCGGCGGCGGCTACGGCGTCGAAATCGAAGCGGTCGGCACCAATCTCACCAAAATCTTCGGCGGCATCGACGGCGTGCTACGCGTCACCGAAACGGGCAGCGGCAAATACAATCTCGTCGCCGCGCGCGATATCCGCGCCGAGGCTCGGGGCTGCGATCGTCGCCTCGGGCGGCGCGCTGATGCGGCTCGACCATATCGAGCCCAGCCTCGATACGGTCTATCGCCATTATTTTGAAGGACAACAGCATGGCGCGGCGTAGCGGCTCGGTCTGGACCGGCTGCGGCACGGTCTTCATGAAGGAATTCGCCGATCATCTCGGCAGCGGCCGCATGCGCGTGCTCGAATGGCTGGTGCTGCTGACCGGTATCGGCGCGGTCTACACCGCGATCCAGGATCTGAAGACCACGACCTCGCAGGACCCGTTCCTCTTCCTGCGCCTCTTCACCGACGCTCATGACCCGCTGCCGTCCTTCATGGCGGTGCTGGGATTCCTGATCCCGCTGGTCGCGATCGGCCTCGGCTTCGATGCGATCAATGGCGAATTCAACCGCCGCACCATGAGCCGCATCCTGGCGCAGCCGGTTTATCGCGACGCGTTGCTGCTCGGCAAATTCTTCGCCGGCATCGCAACGCTCGGCGTCGCGCTGGTGACGCTCTGGCTGCTGATCATCGGTCTCGGCCTGCTCACCCTCGGCGTGCCGCCGACCGGCGAGGAAGTGATCCGCGGCATCAGCTTCCTGATCGTCTCGCTCGCCTATGGCGGCTTATGGCTCGCCGTCGCGATGCTCTGTTCGGTGATCTTCCGCGCCGCTGCGACCTCGGCGCTGGTCGCGCTCGGTCTTTGGCTGCTCATGAGCGTGCTCTGGCCCTTGCTCTCGCAATTCATCACCAGCGCGATCTTTCCGACGACGCAGCTCAATCTCATCCTCGGCCCCAGCTACGAGCAGCTCATGCTGCAGCAGACTCTCGCGCGGCTCTCGCCGAACACGCTCTATGCCGAATTGCTCTTGGGCATCATGCATCCCTCGACCCGCGCCCTCGGCCCGGTGTTCATGGAGCAGCTCCAAGGCGCGGTGATGGGTAATCCGCTGCCGCTCGGTCAAAGCCTGCTGCTCGTCTGGCCGCAAGTGACGGGCCTCATCGCCGGCGTGATCGTGCTCTTCGTCGGCGCCTATATCGTCTTCCAGCGCCAGGAAGTCCGCGCCTAGCGCACACCCGCCGCACGCAGATAGCTGCGATCGACGAAACGCTCCGGCTTCGGCAAGGGGCCTTTGAGCACGCCCGCCTCGCCCATGAAGGCGATGACTTGCGCCAGGCCTTTGAGATCGAGCTCGCCGGCGCGCGGGATGACGCCGCGATCGGGCTGGAAATAGAGCGCCAGGGTTTCGCGCGCGATCTTGTCGGAGACGCCGGAGACGGCGCCGATCGTCTTGGCGACATCGTCGCGATGTGCGGGATCCCGGAAATAGCGGAGCGATGCGGCGAAGCCGCGCAGGAACGCGACCAGCGCCGCGCGATTCTGCTTCGCCCAATCCGGCCGCACGATCAGCAGCTTGAATTCGAAATGCCGCACCGCATCAGTCGACAGGCCGAGCCGCCGGAAGCCCTGGTCGATGGCGGTGAAATCTTCCGGCTGGCCGAGCGGCACGGCGTCGCATTCGCCGCGCTTCAGGCAGTCGAGGCGCACCGGTGTGCCGACGAGATTCTTTACCCGATAGTCGCTGTCCTTGAGGCCGTGCAACGCCAGGAGCTTGCGCGTCGAGATCGAGATCGTGTCGATGTCGAGCGACAAGCCGATGGTGCGGCCCTTGAGATCCGCAAAGCTCTTGAGCGCCGGCTTGGCGATGAGGCTGTAGATCGGATTGGCATTCTCCGCCGCGACCGCGACCGCCTTCGAGCGGCCTTCCGCGACCGCCTGAATGAAGTAGGGCGTTGCCGTGGAGCTGATCTCGACATCGCCGGCATCGAGACGCTTCACCATCTGATCGGTGCCGCCTTGGAGCGGCACGAGCTGCACGATCAGATGTTCGCGGGCAAAGAAGCCCTGCCGTTCCGCGATGGCATAAGGCACCGCGCCGATGCTCTTCATCGTCGACGGCACCTGGCCGAGGCGGATCGTCGTATCCGCGCGCGCGCCCGACACCATCAAAACCACCGCCGCCGATAACAGGGCTGCGGCGTAAAGCTGTTGTTTCATGGGTTCCCTCCCCGTTCGGCCAAAATAGCATGCCCCTCATTGGGCCGTGCTATAGTTCTGCCGACGTTCCGGGAGACGACGCCATGTTCCTCAAGAATTGCTGGTACGTCGCCGCCGAAGCGCACGAGGTAAGCCGCGCGCCGCTCGGCCGCGTGCTGCTGGGCGAGCCGGTCGTGCTCTATCGCCGCGCGGACGGCACGCCCGTCGCGCTGGAAGACCGCTGCTGCCACCGTCGCGCGCCGCTGCACAAAGGCAAGGTCATCGGCGATGCGTTGCAATGCGGCTATCACGGCTTCACCTTCGATGCGAGCGGCGCCTGCATCGACATTCCGGGCCAGGATCGCGTGGCGCCGAGCGTCGGCGTGCGCGGCTATCCCGTTATCGAGCGCCATCGCTATATCTGGATCTGGATGGGCGAGAAGGACAAAGCCGATGCGGCGAAGATTCCCGATTTCTCCTGCAACGACGATCCGAACTGGGCCGCGGTCGGCGCCAATCTCCATGTCGAGGCGAACTATCTGCTGCTGGTCGAAAATCTCATCGACCTGTCGCATGTCGCCTTCGTTCATTCCTCGACCATCGGCTCGACCGAGGACACCAACGCGAAGCTGAAACTCGAGCGCGGCGACGATTTCGTCCGCGTCATTCGCGACGCGCCCGGCATCTCCTGTCCGCCTTCGATGCAGAGCCTGGGCTTCGCGCCGGTTGTCGATCAGACCAAGATCATCACCTTCACGCCGGCCTCCAATATCTGGATCGACATTCCGACGCGCGACGCCGCGCCGGTCGAAGGCCGCAACGAGCCGATGCAGCGCCGCGTGATGATCCTCAACGCGATCACGCCCGAGACCGACACGAGCTGTCATTATTTCTGGGTCAATGCGCGCGACTTCGACCAGGAGAACAAGGCGCGCTCCGAATTCTTCCTGAAAACGGTGACCACCGCTTTCAATGAAGACAAAGACATGCTGGAAGCGCAGCAGCGCGTGATCTCGCTCGATCCGACAACGCCGACCGTCAACGTCAATGCCGATTGGGGCGGAGTTCAGGCGACGCGCATGATGGCGGAGTTGATCGCGAGCGAAGCCGGCGCCTCATAGCTATCTGAGCATATCGAATTTCCGCGCCGGTAAGGACGCCGCCATGAATGAGAAATCCGCCGCCTACCCGCTGGGCGGCTCGGAAGTCGAAAAGCAGCGCCTCCTGGTCCAGGCGAAGACCTACGAGCCCATCGCGAATGCGCTACTTGATCAGGTCGGAATCAAGGAAGGATGGCGAGCGGTCGATATCGGCTGCGGTCCGATCGGAATTCTCGACCTCCTCTCGCCGCGAGTTGGCGCCACTGGAAAGGTCGTCGGCGTCGAACGGGAAAGCCGCTTCGTCGCGATGGCGGAACAAGAAATCGCAAAAAGGGCCCTACAGAACGTGACGGTCATCGAAGCCGATGCGCTGAACACCGGACTCGAGAAAGGCTCATTCGATTTTGCTCACGAGCGGCTCGTGCTTATCAACGTGCGCGAGCGCGAAGCCTTTCTCGCCGAAATGGCATCGCTGCTGCGGCCCGGCGGCGTCATGGTGCTCGAGGATGTCGACAACGTATCGTGGCTTTGCCAGCCGGCCCATGCGTCTTGGAACGTGCTTTTTGACACCTTCCATTCGGCATTTCACCGCGGCGGCGGTGACGGCTTTATTGGCCGGCGCCTTCCCGAGCTGATGCGGCGCGCCGGAATACGAGACATAAAGACGAAGATCAACGTCGAGACATTGCAGCTCGGCGACTATCGCCGCACGCACCTCGTCTCGCTGATCGACTCAATACGCGAAAAAATCGTATCGGCCGGCTTGCTCTCCGCCGAGGTGCTGGAGCAGCACCGGAAGGCGCTGCTCGAACATTTGAACGACCCGACGACGACCGTGATCGAAAAACTGCTGGTGCAGTGTTGGGGGCGTAAGCCGTAGCCTTGCCGGCTCTTGCGCCGCCGAGAGCAACCCCGTGTCGCGCGGGATTGCTCAGATAGCGGTCCTATCGCCTTATTTCTTCTGCGAATTCATCACCTTCTCGAGGCGATCGAGGGTGCGCATCGCTTCGAGGCAATCCTTGACGCTCGATTTCGGCTGACGTTTGTCTTTGATCGCAGCAAAGAATTCGCGGTCTTCGAGCTCGATGCCGTTCATCGAGACATCGACCTTCGTCAAGTCGATCACGTTATCCTTGCCGTCCGACAGATCGTCGTAATAGGCCTTGTAGGTGCCGCTATCCCCGATGTAGCGAAAGAACGAGCCCTGCTGTGCATTGTTGTTGAAGGACAGCGACAGGGTGAGGATCGAGCCCGACTTCGGCGTTTTCAAGAGGATGCCCATATCCATCGCGATCTTCAGCTCGGGATGATGCGGGCCTTCGACGGCATAGGCGACCGAGGGCAGCTCGCCGGTCTGCCACTGGAACAAATCGACAGTGTGGCAAGCGTGATGCCACAGCAGATGATCGGTCCAGGTACGCGGCTGGCCGACCGCGTTCATGTTGGTGCGGCGGAAGAAATAGGTCTGCACATCCATCTGCTGAATCTTCAACTCGCCGGCCGTGATCTTGTTATGGACGTATTGATGGCTGGGATTGAAGCGGCGCACATGCCCCGCCATCGCGACGACGCCGGTCTGGTTGGCGACGCTCAGAATCTCTTCGCTGTCGGCCAGCGTGTCGGCGATCGGAATCTCGATCAGCACATGCTTGCCGGCGCGCATCGCCTGGATCGCCTGCTGGGCGTGGATCTGGGTCGGGCTGGCGATGATCACCGCTTCGATGTCCGGCTGTTTCAGCATCTCGCCGAAATCGCTGGTCCAATGCGGGATCTTCCACTTCTTCGCGACTTCTTCGGTGCCGGCGGGACGGCCGCCCGCGAGCGAGACCACCTCGATGCCGGGGATGTTCTGGATCGCCTCGAGATGCTTGATGCCGAAGGCGCCTTGACCGGCGAGTGCGACTTTCATGTCTTCTGCCTCTCTTGAAGTCGAGCTTAGTGCGTGTTTTCGAGAATGAGATGACCGACCGCCGTGTTCGAGGCCGGCACGGTGTAGAAGCGATGAACTTGGCGAACCTGCTCATCGAGCGCGCCGCGCGCGATCAGCCACATCACCAGCTCGATGCCCTCCGAGCCGGCTTCGCGGATATAGTCGACATGCGGGATCTTCGTCAGCGACACGGGATCGGCGACGAATTTGTCGAGGAAGCGGTTGTCGAATTCCGAATTGATGAAGCCGGCGCGCGGCCCCTGCAATTGATGCGACATGCCGCCCGTGCCGAAGATCACGACGCGCAGATCCTGCGGGAAGCTGTCGATCGCCTTGCGGATCGCCTTGCCGAGCATGTAGCAGCGATGTCCGGTCGGCGGGGGATATTGGATGACGTTGACGCAGAGCGGGATCACCCGGAACGGCCATTCCTTGGGTTGCCCGGTCATCAGCGACAGGGGCACGGTCAGGCCGTGATCGACTTCCATCTTGTTGACGATGGTCATGTCGAATTCGTCGAGGATGGTCGATTGCGCGATATGCCAGGCGAGATCGGGATGGCCCTTCACCACCGGGACCGGCCGCGGGCCCCAGCCTTCGTCGGCGATGGGGAATTCTTCGGCGCAGCCCAAAGCGAAGGTCGGGATCACTTCCAGCGAAAAGGCCGAGGCGTGATCGTTGTAGACGAGGAACACGACATCGGGCTTCAGCTCGGCGAGCCATTTCTTCGAGAACTCGTAGCCGCCAAAGACGCGCTGCCAGTACGGCTCGCCGCTTTTGCCATTGTCGAGCGCCGCGCCGATCGCCGGCACGTGCGAGGTGGTAACGCCTGCGATGAGCTTAGCCACGGTTCTTCCATTCCGATTTGCTGCGATTGCCGTTGGGCGAACGGCCGCCGGCGAGCATCATCGCCGCGTATTGCTCTTGCGTCGAGCCGGTCATCAGCGCCGCCAGATTCTGGAACGACAAGCCGTCGGTCGCGCCGAGCTTCGAGGTGTAATAGATGTTGCCGCCGAGCTCGAGCATCCGGTTCCATTGCCGCTTGAGGATCGCCTCGCGCTGCTCCGCCGTCACATGCGGAAAATGCGCGTCGAGATATTTCGGCTCGTTCGCCTTGAACGCCTTGCGGTTCTCGTCCTTCATCAGCGACATGCAGAACATGTTGAGCCAATAGCCGGCGCGCGAGCGCTTCGCATCGAAGACCTGCGTGCCGGGGATATCCTCGTAAGCTTCTCCGGCCATATTAGTTGCTCCAATAAAGCCGCATCGGATTGTCGACCAGGAGCTTCTTTTGCAGCTCCGGGGTCGGCGCGAATTTCGGAATCATATCGGTCAAGACACCGTCATCCGGCATATGGGTCGTCATATTGGGATGCGGCCAATCCGTGCCCCAAAGGACGCGATCGGGGAAGCGCTCGGTGATCGCGCGCGCATAGGGCACGACATCGTCATAGGGCGGGCCTTTGGCCGAAATTCGCTCAGGCCCCGTCACCTTCACATAAATTTTTAGGTTCTTATCGAGAAGCCTCAGATAGGCCTGGAAGTCCGGGTGATCGATGCCCTTCTTCACATCGGGGATCGACATATGGTCGAGCACGATGGTGGTCGGCAGCGCCTCGAGGAACGGCGTGATCGTCGGCAGGCTCGGCGCCTCGAAATAGACGACGGTGTGCCAGCCGAGCGGCGCGATCTTCTTGGCGACGCCGAGGAACACCTCATGCGGCGTCGCATCGACAAGCCGCGGCAGGAAGTTGAAACGCACGCCGCGCATCCCGGCCTTGTCCATCTCCTTGATCTCGCCGACATCGATCGACGCCTTCACCACGGCGACGCCGCGCGCCATGCCGTTGGAGTTGCGCATCGCGTCGATGGCCGCGGTGTTGTCGGTGCCGTGGCAGCTCGCCTGCACGATGACGTTGCGTTGAAAGCCGAGAAAATCCCTGAGCTTGAAGAGCGCTTCCTTCGGCGCGTCATAGGGCGTGTATTTGCGCTCCGGCGCGAAGGGGAATTTCGCCGCCGGACCGAAGACGTGGCAATGCGCGTCGACCGCGCCGGGCGGGGCCGTGAATGTCGGCTTCGAGGGGTTGAGGCAATAAGAGTTGAAATCAGCCATCACTTCTTGCCCTTCTCATCCATCTCGGTGAAGACCTTGTTCGCGCGGTTGAAGGCCGACATCGCCGCCGGCACACCGGCATAGATCGCCGCCTGCATCAGCACCTCTTTCACCTCGTCGCGCGATACGCCGGAATTCGGCGTGAGGCCGAGATGCGTCTCCAGCTCTTCCAGCCGGCCGAGCGCCGTCAGCATCGCAATCGTCAGCATGTGCCGCGTCTTCTTATCGAGGCCCGGCCGCGCCCAGACTTCGCCGAACGCGTATTGATTGACGAAATCCATCCACTCTTCGGTGAAATCCGTGCGCCGCGCCTGCGCCTCGGCATAACGCTTCTCGCCCAGCAGCCATTTGCGCACTTCGGCGCCGCGCTTGAACGTCTCGCTGTTCTTGTCCACGCAATCGCTCCTATTGCGCCGCGAGCCAGTCGGTGAGCGCCCGCGTCACCGCCGCCGCCTGCTCGATCACGGTGATATGCGCCGCTTCGGGAATGATCGTCAGCTTCGAGCCTTTGATGGCGGTGTTGAGCTTGCGCGCTTCGGTCACCGTCGTCGCCGGATCCTGCTCACCGACGAGGATGAGCGTCGGGCAGACGATCACGGCGTCGTCCGGCCGCAAATCCATATTGCGGATCGCGACGGCGCAGCCGAGATAACCGGCGACCGGTGTGCGGCCATACATGTTGCGGATGCCGGCGATGGCGATCGGATCGCGGTCGCGGAAGGGCTTGGTGAACCAGCGCTCCATCGTCGCATCGACCGTGCCGGCGATGCTGTTCGCCTTGCGGATCGCGGCGATGCGCTCGTCCCAAATGGTCTGGCTCATCTGCGAGGCGGTGTCGGTGAGGATCAGCGAGGCCAGCAACTCCGGCGCTTTCGCCGCCAGCTTCTGGCCGAGCATCCCGCCGACCGAGAGGCCGCAGAGATGCACCTTCTTGAGGCCCAGCGCCTTGATGAGCGCCGCCGCATCATCCGCCAGCATGTCCATCGAATAGCCGGCCTCGCCGGCGTCGGGCGCATCGGTCAGGCCGTGACCGCGCGTGTCGTAGCGCAGCACGCGATACTTGCCGCGGAGCGCCGCCGCCTGGTTCTCCCAAATCGCGAGGCTGGTGCCGAGCGAGTTGGAGAACATCACCACCGGAGCGTTCTCCGGCCCTTCGAGCAGGTAATGAGTGACGATATCGCCGGTCCGAATGAACGGCATGTCAGACTCCCTTAGCGGCTTATGGCCGGATTGGTTATGGAAGGGAAATTAGCTCTTTCGCTGCGAAATTCCAGCGCAGGGGCCGCCCACGGCTTGAATTCAACATTGCCCACCAACAGGATGCGCCTCTTGGTTTTGCTGGCCGCGCGCGCAGCCGCCACGCCAACCCTACGCGCGCGGCCAGTCGACTAGCGAAGATTTGGAGAGGCATTTCATGGCACAACGCACCAAACCGCCGTTCCGCGCCGATCACGTCGGCAGCCTGCTGCGCCCGCCCGAGCTGATCGCGGCGTGGAAGCGCTTCCAGGGACACGAGATCGATGAAGCCGAGCTGAAGCGCATCGAGCATGAAGCGGTGCGCCGCGTCGTAAAGCTGCAAGAGGAGCTCGGCCTGCAGCTCGCGACCGACGGCGAATATCAGCGCTCGTCCTGGCATCGCGACTTCCTGCAGCAGATCGGCAATGTGCGGATGGTCGAGAACAACCTCAAGATGCGTTTCCACACGCATGACGGCGACACCGAGATGACGCCGCCCGGTTTCCGCATCGAGGGCAAGCTCTTCCGCCCGAAACCAATCTTCGTCGATCATTTCAAATTCCTGAAATCGGTGTGCAAGACCGCGCCGAAGATCACGATCCCCAGTCCCTCCAATCTCCATTTCCGCGGCGGCCGGGCGGCGGTGAGCGAAGAGGCCTATCCCGAGATGAGCGGGTTCTTCGACGATCTCGCCAAGGTCTATCGCGAAGAGATCGCCGGCCTCGCTGAAGCCGGCTGCCGCTATCTCCAGCTCGACGAGGTGAACTTCGCCTATCTCTGCGATCCGTCGCTGCGCGAGCAGGTGAAAGCAATCGGCGAGGATCCTGCGACTCTGCCGCAGACCTATGCCAAGCTCCTCAACTCGGTCATCGCCGGCAAGCCCGCCGACATGGTCGTCGCGATGCATCTTTGCCGCGGCAACTCGCGCAGCGCGTGGATCGCCGAAGGCGGTTACGAACCGGTGGCCGAGGTGCTGTTCAACCAGGTCAATGTCGACGGCTATTTCCTCGAATACGACAGCCCGCGCGCCGGCGATTTCGCGCCGCTGCGTTTCGTGCCGAAGGGCAAGACCATCGTCCTCGGCCTCGTCACCACCAAGACGCCGCAGCTCGAGAAGAAAGAAGATGTCATCCGCAAGATCGAGGAAGCGGCGAAATACTGTCCGCTTGAACAGCTCGCGCTCTCTCCGCAATGCGGTTTCGCCAGCGTGCTCGAAGGCAACAAGCTGACCGTCGCCGACGAGATCGCGAAGCTGAAGCTGATCCTCGACGTCTCGCGCGAGGTGTGGGGCAACGCCTAGCGGCGCAACACGCTCACGCGACGTTGCGCTTGGCGGGGTTGGTCGCGAGGCGCTTGCGCAAAAGAGCGGCGATCGCAGCCGCGGCCGTCGTCGGCGTGCGATCGCCGACGGCGGGCGATTGCACGAGATCGATCGAAACGCATGGCGCGTTATGGATCGGAAGACAGACAAGCTGGCCGCCGCGGATCTCGTCGGGCGCGCAGACCGCCGGAAGGATGGCGCCGCCGATCCCCGCGCGTACCATGAATTTGGCGATGCCAACGCGGTCGGAAATGGCGACGATATTCGGTTGCAGCCGGCGATCGGTGAACATGCACTGCACCAATTCGCCATAGCCCGTGCGCGGCTCGGTGGTGATCAGCCGCTCGCCCGTCATCTCCGCGAGATCGATCGCCGTGCGGCGCTGGGCCCAGGGATGGCTCGGCGCGACAAAGAGCGCCATATCGATCGTGCCAAGGCAGTCGCGTCGCAACTCCGGCAGGATGCGGCGCGCGTGAATCTCGACGACAATGCCGAGACCCAAGACCTCTTGCAGGACGAGTTGCTGGATGCGCGGCGACGGCGCCGATGTCATTTCGATGCGTGTTTTCTCCAACACCGGCGTTAACGCTTCGATCGCCAGCGGCACCACGAAAGGCGAAATACCAGAGCTGACACCGAGCGCCAGCGTGTTGCTCGCGCCATGCCGCAACTGGCGCGCGACATCGTGAAGACCATTGAAGCCGGTGAGCGCCTGCTCGGCCTGGCTGAGGAACTTGCGGCCGAGAAAGGTGATGTCGACATCGCTTTTCGTGCGCAGGAATAAAGCGAAGCCCAGCTCGTCTTCCAGCAGCTTGATCTGCTGGCTGATCGAAGGCTGCGAAACGCACAGCCGCTTTGCCGCGCGGCTAAAGCCCCGCTCGTCGCGGACGGCAAGCGCGTAGCGAAGTTGGCGCTCGTTCATGAAAGCTGCTCCTGCCGATGCACCCGCTCATTATAGACGGCGTATTTTCATGCGATAAGGCATGCCTATCGGGCAATATCATTTCGCTCTTGGACGCCCGGGTCTATGGTAAGTTACCGTTTTTGGGTTGCCGCAGTGGAGTTTTCGATGCCGAAAGTAAAGATACCCAATGGCGTAAACCTCTATTACGAAGTTCACGGCGAAGGAGAGCCGCTGGTTCTGGTGGCCGGAACGGGATCGCATTGGCAGAAATGGGCGATGTATCAACTGCCCTATTTCTCGAAACATTATAAGACGATCGTCTACGATCATCGCGGCACCGGCAAATCCGACATGCCGGACGAGCCCTACACCATTGCCATGTTCGCCGAGGATCTGAGCCAACTGCTCGACGCCATCGGCATCCGCGAGCGCGTGCATGTCGTCGGCCATTCGATGGGCGGCCAGGTGGCGCAGCAATTCGCGCTCGACTACCCCGACAAGGTCAACGGCCTGGTGCTGGCCGATACCGGTTCGGGGCCGTTCGATGGCCATGATTTCGAGCGCGGCATTCCGATTCAGACCTGCATGACCTTCGCACGGGTCGACGGTTCCGTCGCCGAGCGGTTAAAGGATTCCCATCTCGGCGAATTCTGGTACACGCCCGAATTCCGCCGCACGCAGACGGAAACGATGGCCAAGATCATCGAGATCGCGATGGCCGATCCGCCGCCGCTGAAGCCCTATCTTCGCCACATCATCGCGCGGCAGAACTTCAACATCACGAACAAGCTCGACCGCATCATCGCGCCGACGCTGATCATGGTCGGCGAAGAAGACAAATTCGCCGAAGGCACCGGCGCGTTCATCAAGCAATGCCGGCATCTTTACACCAAGATCCGCGGCTCGAAGCTGGTCGTCGTGCCGCATGCGCGCCACGGCATCTTCTGGGAACAGCCGGAATTCGTGAATCGCACGATCCACGATTTCCTGCGCGGCGTCAAAAACCCGGATAAGCACTGACCACCGCAGGGAGTGCAGAGCCGTGATCAAGACCGTCGCCGCGCTCTTGATCGCGGCCCCTCTCGTGCTGTCATCGACCGCCAAAGCGGCCACGCTCGACCAATTGACCGCCGGCGCCAAGGGCGAGAGCGAATTGCGGGTGACGCTGTTCCCACGCATCGCGCCCGACGTCGTGAAAAAGCTCGAGAGCGCGTTCAACGCGCACTACGGCACCCACATCACGTTGGGCGCCGATGTCACCGGCAGCTATTCCGAGAAAGCCGCGCAGGGCGTGATCGAATACAAATCCGGTGCGACGCCGTCTTACGATGCCATGTTGCTGCCGGAGCAGGCTTTCGCCGCGCTCGACGCCGCCAAAGCCCTCGACACGATCGACGGGTGGGACGCGATGCTGCCCGAAGGCGCCAACAAATCGCTGAGCCCGGGACCGATCGCGGGACGCGGCTTCATCACCTACGATCAGTATTGGGGCTATGCCTATAACCCGGCGAAGATCACGCCGGCCGAGCTGCCACAGAATCTCGCCGACGCCGCCGATTCCCGCTTCGCCGGCAAGCTGGCGATTTCGGATTTCGCCAGCAATTGGAACTATGCGCTGCTGAAATATTCGCCGGATGAGTTCTTGAAGATCGCGACCGGTATCGGCCACAACCGCGCCGCGATGCTGCATCCGATCCAGATGGCGCAGCATGTCGCCCTCGGTGAATACTCGATCGGCCTCTATCAAAGCACCGAGCAGGCGATCGCGGTCAATCAGATGGGCGCCAAGGTGCAAGCGGCGCTCTGGCACGACGTGGTGCCGCGCGGCGTGTTGATCGACGTGGTGCGTAAAGGCGCGCGCGCCCCCAATGCCGCGAAGCTCTTCGTTTTGTGGATGACCGGACGCGAGGCCGTCGCCTTGTCGGGTGGCGCGATCGATCTCGGCAACGCCCTCTATCCCGGCACGGACGCCATCGATCAGGCGCTGACGATGGCCAAAGCGGCGGGCATGACGCCGGTATCGTTCTTCGATAGCGACGAGCAATACGCAAAGCTCAACTGGCTGGCCAGCAAAGACGGTAGCGATTTCACGCGTAAGTTGACGAATGCTATCCGCGGCCAGTGATACGGATATCGGCTGGCGCAGCTCTCCACGCTCTTTTCTGAGGCGTATCGATAGCGGGCTGGCGATTTGTGCCGGCCTCTCCTGGGTCGTTGCCGCCTTCATTCTCGCCTTGCTGGGGCTGATTGTCTGGATGAGCTTCATCCCCGGCTTGCCGGGCGATCCAGGCATCACGATCGAGAATTACACCGACATCCTCGGCCACAGCACGGCCTATATCGCCTTTTTCAACAGCCTCATCGTCGGCGCCGGCACGGTAGCGATCAATCTGCTGTTCGCCGTGCCGATGGCATGGCTGGTCGAGCGCACCGATCTGCCGGGCCGGTCGGTGATCGTCACGCTGATCGCGCTGAGCATCCTCATTCCCGGATTTCTCAAGGCCATGGGCTGGCTGTTGCTGCTCAGCCCCGAGATCGGCCTCGTCAATCATCTGCTGATGCAGGTCTTCGACCTCCGCGCCGCGCCGTTCAATGTCTATGGGCTGGGCGGCGTGATCTTCGTCCAAGGCCTGACTTTCACGCCGGCGATGTTCTTCCTCATCAGCGGCAGCATGCGCTCTTGCGATCCGACGCTCGAAGAAGCGGCGCAGATGTCCGGCGCATCCCGCGCCGCGACGATCATCCGCATCCTGGCGCCCTTGCTCTGGCCGGCGATTCTCGCGGCGCTGATCTACAATTTTGTTTCGGCGATGTCGCTTTACGAAGTAGCGGCGCTGCTGCTCGGCGACCGCATCCCGGTGCTCTCGACCGAGCTCTTCCTCAATGTCCGCTCGGTCGGCGGCACGATCAACCTCGCTTACGCCGCCGTCTATGGCGTGGTGATGATGGCCGTCGCTTTGGGCGCGCTCTGGCTGTACAGCCGAACCACGCGCCGCGCCGAGCGCTTTGCCGTCGTCACCGGCAAAAGCTATCGGCCGCGCCGGGTTGCATTGGGTCGCTGGACCTGGCTCGGCCTTGCTTTCGTGGCGGCGTTCCTCGCCCTCGACGAGCTGATGCCGATCTTGACGCTGCTGTGGATGTCGCTGCTGCCCGCGCTGGAAATGCCGACGGCCGCCGCGCTGCGCCACATCGATCTTGCTCAATACGCCGCCGCCTGGCGACAACTCGGCGGCTGGCCGGTCTTCAACAACACGATCGTCTTGACGGTCGTTAGCGCCATCAGCGTCGTCGCCGTATCGGTAGCGATGTCACTGGTGACGACGCGCTCGAACTCTGAGAGGCCGCCACCTCCTCGACGGCATCGCGATGTTGCCGCATGTCGTTCCCGGCGTCGCTTTCGCCTTTGCCCTGCTGGTCTTCGGCATTCTGCTGAACCGTTTCGTCGGGATCCCGCTTTACGGCAGCCTGACGATCATCCTCTTGGGCGTCCTGGTCGAGCGCATTCCCTTCGCGACGCGCATCACCAACGCGGCAATGTTGCAGCTTCACAAGGAGATCGACGAGGGCGCTGAAATCTGCGGCGCGACGCGGCTGCAGACCATTCGCCGCATCATCGTGCCGCTGATCGCGCCGTCGCTTGCTTATTCGGCCGTCTGGGTAGCGTTGCTCGCTTTGCGCGAGGTGACGATCCCGCTGTTGCTCTCCGGTCCCGATAACGTCGTTGTATCGGTGCGGATCTGGACGCTTTGGGCGACGGGACAATACGGCTCGGCGGCCGCGATCGGGCTGTCGATGTTCGTCATCATAGCGGTGCTGATGCTCTCGATCCGCGTCGGCCTGCTCGCCGCGCGCGGCAAAACGTAAGCCGAAAGGAACGCCATGGACGCCGACGCGAAACGCGCCATCGAATGGGACTGCCAGCAAGTGCTGACGCGCTTCATCAATCGTCTCGACGCGCGCGACTATCCGGCGCTCGCAAAACTTTTCACCGCCGACGGCCAGTGGTTCCGGCCGGGCGGACCGGCGCGCGGCCCCGAAGGCATTCTCGCTGCGCTGCAGGCGCGGCCGGAAAGCGGCGATCTCACCATTCGCCATGTCATCAGCAACATCGTCGTTGACGTGATCGATCAAGACCATGCCGAGGCGGTCACGTATCTGACGGTCTATCGCCATGAAGGCGCACGCAACGGTGCGACGCCGGTGCCGCTCACCGGGCCGTACATGGTCGGCCTCTCCACCAACAAGCTCGTGCGCACGGCGGATGGCTGGCGCATCGGCGAGAAACGTACGACACGCATCTTCGAACGTATCGCCTCGTAAAGGACGATCTCATGAAGTTCAGTTATTTTCATCTCATGCCGTGGTGCGGGCTCGAAGGTCCGGGGCCGGATTGGCCAGTGGCCAATCACGGTTTCGATCCGGAACGCGGGACCGAGCTTTACAAGACCTATATCGACACCATGGCCTATGCCGAGGAATGCGGCTTCGACTGGGTCGGCTGTAACGAGCATCATTTCAGCCCCTATGGGCTAATGACGAATTGCAATCTCATCGGCGCCGTCCTCTCGCAGCGCACCAGCCGTATCAACATCGCGATGTGCGGCAATCTCGTGCCACTGCTCAATCCGGTGCGCGTCGCCGAGGAATACGCGATGCTCGACGTCATGTCGGGCGGCCGGTTGATCGCCGGGCTGATGCGCGGCATCCCGCACGAATACGTCGCCTATAACGTTTCAGCCGATGAATCCTGGGGACGTTTGGCCGAAGGCTATGACCTCATCGTCAAAGCCTGGACCGAGCGCGAGCCCTTCGCGTGGCATGGCAAATATTACAATTTCCCCTCGGTATCGATCTGGCCCCGGCCGCGCCAGCAGCCGCACCCGCCGATCCTGATTTCGGCGTCGAGCCCGGAATCGGCGCGCTTCGCCGCCGAGCGCCGCGCCATCATGGGCATCGTGATGGTGGCGAATCTCGAGGCCGCGAAAGAATCGATCCGCATCTATCGCGAAACTGCGCGCAAAGCGGGCTGGGAGCCGACGCCCGACCATATCCTGGTCGGCGCGCACACGCTGGTCGCGGAAACCGCCGAGGATGCCAAACGCTGGCTCGATCAAGGCACGCGCTATCTCTACGAGACCCTGATGGGTGGCCCGCGCACGGCGCAGCAGCGCGTGATCAAGGAGACGGCCTATTATCAAGATCAGAAAATGGCCGGCCGCCTCGCCGCCAATCGCGATGTGCTCAAGACATCGAACATCGATCAGCGGATCGAGCGCGGGCTGGTGCTTTGCGGCACGCCCGACATGGTCGTCGACCAGGCGCAGCGTATCCATCGCGAGCTCGGCCACGGCATCATGCATATCAACATGAAGATCGGGAACATTCCCGACGACGTGGTGCATCGCTCGATGACGCTTTGGGCGCGTGAGGTCATGCCGCATCTGCGCGCGCTGTGACGCGGCGCGAGAATCCTTGGTCTCGTGCCGGCTTCGTGATTTAACTCTCCCCTAAATATTATTGCACGGGGAAAACAATGGCGGGCCGCAGCGTCAACGTCACCGAGTTGATCGACGAGCGCGGCTTCGGCCGTTTCCAATTCCTCGTCGCGCTGTGGTGCGGCTTTCTCGTCATCATCGACGGATTCGATATCGGCACCACCGCCTATGTCGTGCCGGTGATAGCGCCGCAATGGCATGTAAGCCCCGCCGGTTTCGGCCTGGTCTTTCTTTCGACCCTGATCGGCGTGCTGTTCGGTACGCTGGCAGCGGGACCGCTCGCGGATCGCTTCGGCCGCAAGCGCGTCGCGCTCGGCGCGGTCGCGACCTTCGGCTTCTTCGAGGCTTCGCGACCTTGCTCGTCGGAGCGATCGCGCCGTTCATCGTTATGCGCTTCCTAACCGGCCTCGGCATCGGCGCGCTGATGCCGATCTCGATCGCGCTGACCGCGGAATATGCGCCGACGCGCATCCGCACGACCATGACGGCGATCATGTATCTCGGCTTTCCGATCGGCGTCGGCTCGGGCGGCTTCATCGCCGCCGAGATCATTCCCACCTATGGCTGGCAGTCGATGTTCGTGATCGGCGGCGCGGTGCCGCTGATCCTGCTGCCGCTGGCGGCGATAGCGCTGCCGGAATCGATCCGCTTCCTCGTCGTGCGCGGCGACCGGCCGGGCGAAGTCGCGCGCTTGCTCAACAAGCTGACGCGCGGCAGCGACTACACCGCCGCTGATAGCTACACCATCGCCGAGGAGCGCACGCGCGGCTTCCCGGTAAAGCAGCTTTTTGCCGACGGCCGCGGCACCGACACGGCGCTGCTCTGGGTCGCGTTCTTCTGCAATCTGCTGATCATCTACTCGCTCAATGCCTGGCTGCCAACGGTGCTGAAAGCGACCGGCGTGCCGCTGGAGACGACCTTTCGCCTGACCGGCTCCTTGAGCTGGGGCGGCGTTATATCGATTCTGCTGCTCGGCCCGGTGGTCGACCGCCTCGGTGCGACCGGTGTCGTCACCTGTCTCTTCATCGGCGCGGCCATCGCCGTGGTCGGCATCGGCTGGGCCGGCGGCAACGTGCCGCTGCTTGCTGTTTCCATCGTCGCCGCTGGCGGTTGCATCACCGCGGGCCAAAGCTTCTGCAACATTCTCGCCGCCGCGCTCTATCCCACGACGATGCGCTCGACCGGCATCGCCTGGGCCCTCGGCGTCGGCCGCGCCGGCACGATGCTCGGCCCAATTGTCGGCAGCCTGATGCTGGCGGCGAAGATGGCGCCGTCGGCGATCCTCTACAGCACCGCGATTCCGGCAGCGGTCGCCGCGGTGGCAATCCTGCTGCTCGGCCGCCGCATGCCCATCAAACCCACTGCCGTCGCGGCAGGGCCCACCGAAATCGGGTAGCGCGACACAATTTTCCCTCCCTGCGCCGGGGCGATCCGGCGCATAATCAAAAGAAAAACCGATAATCGGCAGCGACCAGGGAGGATGGATCATGGCAACCGGTCAGACCGTCAATGTCTCGCAAGTCATCGACGGCGGGCGTTTCGGCGGATTCCAATGGATGGTGGCGAGCTGGTGCTTCGTGCTCGTCACGCTCGACGGCTTCGACAATGGCGCGATCAACTTCGCCGCTCCGGTCATCACCAAGGAGTGGGGCATCGCCATGCCGGCTTTCACGTCGGTCTTCGGCGCGGGTCTTTTCGGGCTGATGATCGGCGCGCTTTCTTCGGGACCGCTCGCCGACCGGTTCGGGCGCAAAGTGGTCGTGCTCACCTCGACTCTGGTGTTCTCGATTTTCGCGCTCTCCACCACACTCGTCCATTCGATCGACCAGCTCTGGATGTTGCGCTTCCTCACGGGCATTGGCGTCGGCGGCTTGATGCCGAATTCGATTGCGCTGACCGCGGAATACGCACCGAAGCGAATCCGCGCAACCGTGGTCGCCATCATGTTCCTCGGCTTTCCCTTGGGCGCCGGCGCCGGCGGCTGGATCGGGCCGGCACTGATTCCGAGCTACGGCTGGCAGAGCCTTTTCCTTCTCGGCGGGCTGGTGCCGCTGATCTTGCTGCCGATCGCGATCTTCGTGCTGCCGGAATCGATCCGCTTCCTCGTCAATCGCGGCAATCGCCCCAACACGCTCGCGGCACTGCTCAACCGCCTCACCGGCCAGCGGCAATTCGACGGCACCGAGGCTTTCACGATGCCGATGGATCAGCATCTGCCGGGCTTCGCGGTGAAGCATCTGCTGACCGAAGGCCGCGCCCTCAACACCGTGCTGCTGTGGATCACCTTCTTCAGCAATCTCCTCATCATCTATTATCTCTCGAGCTGGCTACCGCTCGTGCTGCGCTCTTCGGGCGTACCCCTCGACGATGCGTTGCGCCTCGGCAGTCTCGTGAGCTGGAGCGGCATCGTAAGCACGCTGGTGCTCGGGCCGGTCGTCGACCGCGTCGGCGCACCCGGCGTTTGCACCGTGCTCTACATACTCGCCGCCGCCTTCATCTTCGCGATCGGCCTGTCGGGTGCGAATGTGACGCTGCTGGCGATCACCATCATCGGCTGCGGCATGTGCGTGATCGGCAGCCAGAGCTTCATCAATGTGATGTCGGCGGTGCTTTATCCGACGGCGGTGCGCTCGACCGGCGTCGGCTGGGCGCTCGGCGTCGGCCGCGTCGGTGCGATCATCGGGCCGGTGATCGGTGGCATCCTACTCGCCGAGCAGTTCACGCCGCGCAATCTCTTCTTCATGATCGCGGTACCGGCGCTGGTCGCCGCGCTGTCGATGTTCGTCCTCACTCGGCGCCTCCGTGGCCGCGAAACGATGTCGGCCACCGAGGTGGTGATCGCGCACTGATCGAGTCAAGCCCCGCTGCGCCCTATCGTAAAGAATAGGCGCAGCGGGGCCGCGCTCTAACGGAAGCGCGGGAACAGCGACGCAGCGTTATTGTCGATCGTCTTGAGCTCTTCCGCGGTGAACGCGCCGCTGGCGATGAGGCCGTTGACGCATTCGTCGGAATAGCGCCACGGATAATCCGTGCCGAAGCAGATCTGCGCCAGCGGCACGAGATGCTTCAGCGCCAAGAGCGGCGCGCCGTGCAACACCTGCGCCGTGTCGTAGAAGAATTTCCGCGCCTCGGCGACGAAGCCTTGCGGCACCAGTTCCTTGTAGCGCGCCTCCTTGCCCATGCGGATGAAGCGCTCGACCAGGAACGGCATCGTGCCGCCGCCATGCGACCAGATTATCTTGATATCGGGGCAGCGCCGGAACGTGCCGCCGAACAGCATGTTGACCAGGGCGCGCGTGGTGTCGGTGCCGTATTCGATCGACGAATCGCGGATCACGATCTCTTTGAGGATGCCCTGCGTGCACATCGGTCCGTGCGGGTGGGTGTAGATCACAGCCTTGCGGCGATTGAGCTCGTCGAAGACCGGCGCGAAGATCTTGTCGCCGAGCCAGTGGTTCTCGTAGCTGGTGATGAGATGGACGCCGTCGCATTTCAGGACATCGAAAGCGTATTCGATCTCTTTCAGCGCGCCATCGACATCGGGCAGCGGCAGGCTGGCGAAATGGCCGAAGCGGCCGGGGTAATCCTGCACCAGCCGCGCCATATATTCGTTGTTCTCGCGCGAATAGGCGCGGCGCGCCTCGCCCTTCACTTGCTCGGGCAGGGTCGCGGAATTGACGGCCAGGGTGACCCCGGCCTTATCCATATCCTCGAGCGCATCTTTCTCGTTCATGATCGAGGCAAGATGGGCGGTCAATACGCCCCATTCGCGCAATTGCGGAACGTGCTTCGGGGAGACGAGATGGTGATGAACGTCGATACGCGCCATGAAAAAGAGCCCTCCGAGAAACGAAAACCCTAGAAACGGAAACGGGGCAGAAGCGGAGCGATATTGCGATATTCGATCGCGCCGAGTTCGGCCTCGCTGAGGACGCCCGTCGCTTTGAGCTCCGCCCAGCATTTGTCCGATTCGCCCCAGGGATAATCCGAGCCGAACACGGTGTGATCGAGGCCGACGACGCTGCGCAGCATGGTGAGCATCGCCGGATGCATCGCTTGCGCCGTGTCGTAATAGAATTTCTTCAGCTCGGCGACGATGCCTTGCGGGAAAAGCTTGGCGTTCGCGGGAATGTTGGCGGTCTTCAAGAGGCGATAGATCAGGAACGGCATCGTGCCGCCGGCGTGCGACCAGATGATTTTGAGATCGCTGCAGCGTTGCGCCGTGCCGGTGAAAACCATATTGGCGATCGCGCGCGTCGTGTCGGTGCCGTATTCGATCATCGCATCCGGCATCACGATCTCTTTCAGAGGCCGCGTGCAGCAATAAGGCGAATGCGGGTGGGTGTAGATCAGCGCCTTGCGGCGGTTGAGCTCCTCGAACACCGGCGCGAAGACCTTGTCGCCGAGCCAATTGTCGACATAGCTCGTCATCAGATAGACCCCGTCGGCCTTCAGCACGTCGAGCCCGTATTCGATTTCGTTGAGGGTCGCATCGATATGCGGCATGGGCAGCGCGGTGAACACACCGAAGCGGCCGGGATGATCGGCGGCCAGCCGCGCGAGATAGTCGTTGTTCTCGCGCGCCCAGGCGGCGCCGCGCGCGGCATTCTCGATCGCGAAACGCGGCGGCGCCGGCGTCGAATTGACCGCGAGGGTAACGCCGCCGCGATCCATATCCTCGAGCGCGCGGCTCGCATTCATCGCATCGGCATCGTGCTTGGCAATAATGCCGACTTCCTGCAGCGGCCCGAGGCACGCCGGTGCGGCGAGATGATGATGCGTATCGATGCGCGGCATGACCCCCTCAAGAAATGCGCGCGGCACCCTCGCACAGGAACGGGGCCACGCTTTTGGCCAACCTAGCACGCAGGCGTTCCTTCGCCCATTTACGGGCCGTCAACCTCTGTCATGACATTGTCGCCCGCCAGGGCTACCCTGATTGGGTGTCTGGGATCGGGGGATTCACATGGCAGAACTTGGCGGCATCATGGGCGTTGGCGCCCGTGAGCATGTGGCTTACGAGGGCAGGCCGGGTCTCATCGGGCTGCTGTCGAAAAATTATTTTCTCACGCTGATCACGATCGGCATCTATCGCTTCTGGGCAGCGACACGCTTGAGACGCTATCTCTGGAGCAATATCCGCATCGACGGCGACGGGCTCGAATACACCGGCACCGGCCGCGAGCTTTTCCTCGGCTTCCTCGTCGCGCTCGCGGTGCTCGCGCCGCTGAGCATCGCCTATATCGTCGTCTACCGCTTATCGCTCGGCAATCCGGTATTGGCGGCAAGCATCCAGGGCGCTTATTTCCTCGCGCTCTTCATCTTCCTGCAGGTCGCACTTTTTCGCTCGCGCCGCTACCGCCTGTCACGCACGATTTGGCGCGGCATCTATGCCGGGCAGACCGGATCGACCTGGCATTATCTCGGCCTCTTCCTCGGCTATGGCGTGCTGACAATCGTGACGCTCGGCTTGGCGCTGCCGTGGATGCATGTCGCGCTCGCCCGCTACAAGCTCAACAACACCACCTTCGGCAATCGCACCATGCATATCGAGGCAAAGGGAGGCGCTCTCTTTTGGCGCTGGCTGGTCGTGATCGCGCTGCTCGTCATCCCGGTAGCACTGGCCGTGCTGCCGAATCTGTCGGCGTTCATGCACCCCGTCTATGTGCCGCAGCCGAAAGGGCCACCGCGGCAGCTAATACCGCATCCCGGCGCCTTCGCTTTTTTCTTTCTCGCAGCCTTCCTCGGCGGGCTCGCGCTGGTGTGGTATCGCATCGAGGCCTTCCGTTATCTCGCCTCGCGCGTTCGGCTGGGCACGATGCAACTGCACTCGGACGCAAAGGGCATGTCGGGCGTCGGCCGCGTCCTACTGTTTTATCTCGGCCTGATCGGCATATCGATCGCGATGGGTATCGTGTTTTTCATTGTCGGCATGGCGGCAGTACCGATTGCGAAAGGCGTCATTGCCGGCAAGGCGATCGCGCCGCAAATGCTGGTCCTGATCGCGGTCGGCGTGATGCTGCCGATCTACATCATCCTCCTTTGGGTGATGCAGATCGTCACCTATTGCTGGCTGTGGATTCCGATCATCAAGCATCTGGCGACGACGCTCGACATCGAGAATTTCGCCGCGGTGGACGAGATCACGCAATCGACCCGGCCGCGCCAAAAGCTCGGCATCGCCGACAGTTTCGAGCTTGGCGCTTTCTGAGCCGCCGCGCCTTGCCTGGTTCGGCCGTTACAGCGACGGCCGCAGCGCTGCGTTCTATCGCATCGAAGCACGGATCGGCGAGGACGGGCTGAGCATTGCCGGCGAAGACGGCGCGCCGCGCGAGATTTGGCCTTGCGACGAGGTGCGGCTCGTCGACGGACCGGATGCTCGGGGCGCGATCCGGCTCGGCCGCCGCGGCGGCGATGCGCGGCTGAGCGTCGAGGATAGCGATGCGCTGCGCGCGCTCGAGCTGCATTGCAAATCCTTGCATCAAAGCATGGGGGGCGAGTCGTCCTGGCGGGCGGTCGCGATCTGGTCGGGCGCGGCGCTGGCCGCACTCGCCTTCCTGATCCTCGGCGTCATTCCCTTCCTCGCCGACCATGCGAGCCAGTGGGTTTCGCCGCGGCTCGAAGCCCAGCTCGGCGATCAGCTCGCCGATTTCATCATCCGCTTCACGGCCTCCGGCGTCGATAAAGACCATGCGGAATGCACGAATGCGAAAGGTCGCGCCGCGCTCGCCAAGCTGGTCGCGCCGCTCGAGGCCGGGCTGTCGCTGCGCAGCACCCCGCGCATCCGCGTGATCCATTCCGATGTCGTGAACGCCATCGCCTTGCCGGGCGATGAGATCCTGGTCTTCAAGGGCCTGATCGATTTCACGCGCGGGCCGAACGAACTCGCTGGGGTGCTCGCGCACGAGATGGGACACCTGCAGCTCGAGCATCCGATACGCCTGGTGATTTGCGAAAGCGGCACCGCCTTCCTGATCGGGCTGGTGATGGGCGATATTTTCGGCGGCTCGGCGATCTCGGTCGCCGGCACGGGATTGCTGGTCACCGCTTTCAGCCGCGATGCCGAGAGCGCCGCCGATGCCGAAGCGATCACGTTGATGAGCAAGGCGGGGCTCGATGTCGCGCCTTTCGGCGCGTTCTTCGAGCGGCTTCAGGCCGAGAAAGGCGACGGCGAAATTCCGATCCCCTTCCTGCGCACCCATCCGCCAAGCGACCAGCGCGCGAAGCTGATCGAAGCCGCGCCCGCCGGGGGCGCCCAAGCGCTGTCACCAGCCGAGTGGCAGAATCTCAAGGCGATCTGCAACCCCAATTAATGCGCGAATCCCGATTAGTGTAAGCTCGGCAAGAAGCGCTCGGTCACATATTTCGAGACGTCGGGCTCGCTCGGCAAAATGCCGAGGTCGACGAAAGAGCGCCGCACGCCTTCGACGCCTTCGACGGGGAACTTTCCATCGCCCGACATCGACGGCATCACTGAATCGTAATTGCGCTCTTCCACCTCTTGCGCGAAGCCGTCGATCGCACGCGCGAGCTTCACCGTCTCATCGCGGTTCGCGCGCATATAGGCGACGGTTTCGTACCAGCCCTTCAGGAAGGCGCGCAGCGCCTCGGGCCGCTCGACGATCAGCTTGTTCGAGGAATAGGCCGCATTCATCAGGAAGTTGTTGACGATCTGCGAGGCCGGGATCAGCAGCCGGCCGCGGCTTTGCGTCTCGAGCTGCCAGCCGAGCGCGGCAGCGCCCATCACCGCGTCGATCTGACGGGTTTCGAGCGCGGCCGTCTGGGCGACCGAGTTCGGAGCCGACCGTCACCATGGTGATGTCGTCGCGCTGCCAGCCTTGCTGCTGCACCAGGCGCAGCACGAGCCATTGCGTCATCGAGCCGACGGTCGAGATACCAATCTTCTTGCCTTTGAGATCGGCGACGGTGTGAATTTGCGCATTCGGCCCGAGCACCAGCCCGTAAATGCCGGCGCCGACCATGATCGCGCCGACCGCGGTTTCGGGCGAGCCTTTGACGAGGAAGGCGAGATCGGTCCCGGCGCCGAGGCCAATATCGAGCGCGCCCGCGAGCATCGCCTGATGCAGCTTGGCACTGCCTTCCATGACCGACATTTGGACATCGAGCCCGTCGCGAGCGTAGATGCCTTTCTCGATACCGATATTGAGCGCATCGAAGGTAAAGCCGGTGGTCGAGCTGCGCGCGACGACCAGCTTGTCGGCTGCGAAGCCGGGGCTCGCGCCAAGAGCGAGCATCGTTCCGAACGCGACTGCCGCCGTCGCCCAACCGAACCGGAAATATCTTGCCATGGGTCCCCCTTTTGCTCGCAGAGTACAAAAAAAGCGCGCCGTTGAGGCGCGCCTAGAAGTTTCCTTGGGATCGCTAGCAGGGAGGCTTGCGCTAGCGTCAGGCCCACAGAATTCGGAGATTATGGTTAACAAAAGGTTAACGGCGCGGGCTCGTGGTTAGTTTTAGGGGGTTGTGGTGGAAAAATTTGGTCTGGTCGAAGAGCTGCTGCTCCTGACCTTGGAGGATCGCGGCGGCGAATTCGATCGTGTTCCCGAGGCGTTCCTGGTTTGCGGCATTGCCGGTGGCGCGCTGATCGATCTTTCGCTTCGCGGCAAGCTCGATTCCGACCTGACCGGCGTCTGGGCGATGGACCGTAGCCCGACGGGCGACCCCGTTCTCGACGGCGTCCTTGCTGAAATCGCCGACGAATCGGCGCGGCTCGATCCCCGTGCCTGGATCGTGCGCTTGTCCGGCAAGGCGATGGCGATGCGCGACGCCGCGATCCGGCAGCTCTGCGAGCGCGGCATCCTGCGCAAAGAGGGACCGCGTTATCTCTGGAGCGCGACCAGCGCCGCGCCTCAAACCAAGCGACGGATCTTCGAGCTGCTGTTCAGCGACACCATCCCCTCGCCCGAGGATGTCGCGCTTATCGCCATGGCCGATGCCTGCTTCGTCTTCGAGCGCATCCTGGCGCCGCGCGAGCTCGCCAAGGTTCAATACCGCATCCGGCAGCTTTGCCGCCTCGATCTCATCGGCGCGCAGATCGCCCTCGCCGCGCAGCAGCTTAATCTCGAATTCCGTGCGACGGAGCGAAAGACGGTGATCGCCGGCCTCGCCGGCAATGTCCTCGAATGGTACGATTTCGGCGTCTACGGCTTCTTCGCCGCCGCCATCGGCTCGCAATTCTTTCCCGCGCATGATCCCGCCGTCTCGCTGATCGCGTCGTTCGGCGTCTTCGCCATCGGCTTCCTCGCGCGGCCGCTGGGCGGGATGGTCTTCGGCCATGTCGGCGACAAATTGGGGCGGCGCGCGGCCGTCGTCAGCTCCGTCGTCTCGATGGCGGTGCCCACCTGCCTGATGGCCTTGCTCCCGACCTACGCACAGATCGGCCTTGCCGCGCCACTCTTGCTTATCCTGCTGCGCCTCGCGCAAGGCCTTGCCGTCGGCGGCGAGTACACGACCTCGCTGGTGCTGCTGGTCGAACAGGCGCTGCCCAGCCGGCGCGGCCGCGTCGGCAGCTTCGCGCCGTTCGGCGCTTTCGGCGGCTTGCTGCTCGGCTCGGCGATCGGCTGGGCGATCACCGACTCGATCACGGCCGAGCAAGCGGCGATCTGGGGCTGGCGCCTCGCTTTCGTGATGGGGCTGGCGATCGGCGTCATCGTGTTCCTCATTCGCCGCCGATTGCCACGCGAGCCGGTGATCACTGCGCCGAAGACCGAGACCGCGCCGCTGATCGATGCGTTCCGCACCCAGAAATGGGCGATGCTGCAGGTCATCGGCTTCAACCTTTCCACCGCCGTGGGCTTCTATCTCTGCTTTGTCTTCAGCACGACCTGGCTGCATCAAGTCGCCGCCGTGCCGGTGCCGATCGCGCTGCTGCTCAACAGCATCGGCCTCGGGCTGATGATGGCGATGACGCCGTTTCTCGGCGCGCTGTCCGATCGCTTCGGCCGCAAGCTGGTGCTGTTCACCGGCGGCATTGGACTGATCCTGTTTTCCGTGCCGCTGCTCGGCTGGATGGGCCATGGCACGATCCTGTCGATCGTCACCGGGCAATTCGGCCTCGAGATTTTCGTCGGCTGCTTCGCCGGCGCGGCCCCGGCCTTCATGGTCGAGGCCTTTCCGAAGCATGTGCGCTGCTCGGGCCT
Organism: uncultured Alphaproteobacteria bacterium; assembly: GCA_963731145.1. GTDB lineage: Bacteria > Pseudomonadota > Alphaproteobacteria > ATCC43930 > CGMCC-115725 > CAIKMD01. The sequence goes on from CAVSUX010000005.1 coordinate 596,586, forward strand.
TTCGGTCGGCTACAACCTCTCCATGTCGATCTTCGGCGGCACGGTGCCGATGGTCTCGGTCTATCTCATCACCGCGACCGGCAATGCCCTGTCGCCGGCTTGGTATCTTGCCGCGGTCTCGATCATCGCGGTGTGGATGACCGCAATCATGCGCCGGCAAGAAGACGAGGTGCGCTGAGCGGCATTCTTGTCGCTGGATTGGCGTCCCCGGGGTGACTTCGAACACCCGACCCACAGTTTAGGAAACTGTTGCTCTATCCGGCTGAGCTACGGGGACGTGGCGGCGATGATAGCGCCGGAAGTTGCGCCTACCCAACCGCGGCTCCCTTCGGCGGCCGCTCGCGTTGCTAAGCGGGGCCGATCTTTTCGCCCGGCCCGGGCCGCCACGTTTCGCGCCTTTCGCGCCGATCGATGGCGATCCAGATTGCGACATTTTGTCCGGCGAGCTAAAATCCTTTTAATCTTCCGTGCCTTGAGCGCGGAAGGACAACAGACCCAATGGGGGAGAAACGTCATGGTATCGGCTACGGCGGTGGGCGGCGCGGTTGCTGCGCCTCAAAGGAGCCTCAGCTACATCATCGGCGCATCCTCGGTCGGCACGCTGATCGAGTGGTACGATTTCTATCTCTATGGCGTGCTCGCCGTATTCTTTGGCCAGCATTTCTTCTCGCCGAGCCTCGATCCGACGATCTCGCTCATCTTGAGCCTGGCGGTGTTCTGGACGGGGTTCCTCGTGCGCCCGTTCGGCGCGCTGCTCTTCGGCCATCTCGGCGATCTCATCGGCCGCAAATTCACCTTCATGCTGACGCTCGCTTTGATGGGCTTCGCGACGTTCCTGGTCGGCTGCCTGCCGACCTATGACAGCATCGGCACTCTCGCGCCGGTGCTGCTGGTCACTTGCCGCGTCGTGCAGGGCCTCGCGCTCGGCGGCGAATATGGCGGTGCCGCGACCTACATCGCGGAGCACTCGCCCGATGGCCGGCGCGGCTTCTTCACGAGCTGGATCCAGACCACGGCGACGATGGGCATCGTCGCCGCGCTGCTATCGATCCTCGCCTTCCGGCTCGGCATGGGCGACGCGGCATTCAGCTCCTATGGCTGGCGCTTTCCCTTCTTGCTGTCGGCCGTGCTGGTCATTCTCTCCGGCTATATCCGGTTGCAGCTGACCGAATTGCCGCTCTATGCGCGGCTCAAGCAGCAGGGCAAGGCGTCGACGAATCCGGCGCGCGATACCTATAGCAGCGGCAAGAATTGGGGCCTGATGCTGCTCGCTCTCTTCGGCGCGACCGCGCCCGAAGGCGTCGTGTGGTACACGGGTCAGTTCTACGCCCTCACCTACCTCTCGACGGTGTTGAAGCTGCCCTATGTCGAGGTCTATCTGATCCTGATCTTTGCCTTGCTGTGCGGCGCGCCGTTCTTCGTCGTGTTCGGCTCGCTCAGCGACCGCATCGGCCGGCGGCCAATCATGATCGCCGGGTTCCTGCTGGCGGTGCTCACCTACATCCCGGTGTTCGGCGCCTTCACGACCTACAAGGACAATCCAACGCTGCTCTGTATCTTGACCTTCTACATGGTGATCCTCGTCACCATGGTGTACGGGCCAATCGCGGCGTTCCTCGTCGAGATCTTCCCGGCGAAGATCCGCTACAGCTCGATGTCGATGCCGTATCACATCGGCAACGGCGTCTTCGGCGGCGTGGTGCCTCTGATGGGCGCATCGCTGGCGGCGGCCTATCCCAGCGTCAACCTGGTCGGTCTCTATTACCCGATCGGCATCGCGGCGATCGGTGTGGTGGTGGGTCTCTTCGGCTTCAGGCAGACCTATCTGCACCGCATCTGGGACGAGGTCGGCGGCGAGCCGGCCGAATAGCGTCAGCAAAGCTCGCTTTAGCGCGGCCCCGAAAGCGATTTCGGGGCCGCTTTCTTTTGCCGCAAAATTTCGATCTGCTCGGGAAAAGAGATCGCGATGGTGGGGCGGCGCGTCCCGTCGATATAGCCGCGCGTCAGCACGGCCTTGTCCGCGAGCGCCGCTAGATCGAGCCCGCTCGCCCGGCTGAGCTTCACGACATCGGGCGCGAGGGCGAGAACGAGGCCGCTATGCTGATCGGCACCAAAGACCAGCAGCGTTCCGCTCGATGTGTTGACGACGCGCGCCACCGTGCCCGTGACGAGCGCGAAGCTGCCGGCATGACGGCCCGCTTCCGCCGCGGCCACGATCGCGTAAGCCGCATCGGCCCATAACCCGCGGCGATAGCGCCGCGCCTGGCGCTCGAGCTTCAACATCTCCGGCAGGCCGATGCGATTGTCGGCGGTGCCGGCGACACGTGCGGTATTATGTGCCTGATGCACAAACCTAGGGTGAACTAGCCGAAAAGAGGTCCCGCTGGGCCTTCCTGCTGGCGCGCGTCGTCTTCTCGTTTTCCCAGAATTTGGTACCAAGCCGTATAGGTCTCGGCGACCATCTTTTTAAGCTCTTCGAACGGGATAATGGCGACGTTATCGCTGGTATACATCCGGGCGACACGCGACCCATCATCTAGGCCCCGAAACTGAATTATCGCGAAGCGGACCTCCTTTAAGTCCTCATCGACGCGGAACCGTTCGTACTGCGCTGAAAATGCAAAGCGGCGACCAATCCCGCTTAGCCTCTTGGAAAGACGAGGATCAATAAACGGGATCGTCGGCTTTCCGTCGATTGAGACAACCGCTTGCGACCAGTAGGTGACTTTCTCACGTAGACCGACCGGAAGCGGCAGGAAATCGTGCTGTAGGCCCCTAATCTCGTGTAACTCAGCGAATTTGTAGAGCGCGCGGGCCGTCGCGATGTTCGCTTCTAACTGCGCCTGCGAGCTACACTCACTTCGAATTAGGGACTTTATGACGGATAACGATGCTCGCACACTTCCCGTCAACATCCCCACTTCGACATTGAGGATGTCTAGGACGCGGTTTCTTACCGGGTGCAGATTGTAGGGCGGATGCCCGAGTTTGACGGCTTCTAGAGCGGTCTGTCTTTGTGGTGCCGGTAGGGGAGCGATACGGGCTAGATCAGTTTCAGGTAAACGGACGGTCTTCACACGGTTCTCCGGTTGCTTCTGCTTCGTTCCTCCCAACGCTGATTTTGTGATGTTGGAATTTGGCTGCGATTATATCATCGGAAATTCTCAGCCCAAATACCGGAATTTGGCGACCCTCGCTTACGACGCAGTCCCAAGGCGCTCCCTTGGCGTGTGAGATATCCCGCAGTCTGCTAGGCGTCATCGGTCCGTATGAGAGCATCACGTCCCGGACCAACTGAATCACAAATCGATCACTCAGCTTAGGAAGCGGACTGCGTTCGCCAGTTAACGGATTTTGGCGTTCCGCGCGAAAGACAATTGGCCGCGCGCCAGCCGCCTTGAACGCTTTATAGGCTCCGGGATGAACTGGGCCATGCTGCCATGCTTCAAAATAGCCCGTAACAAGCGGGTTTTTGGTGCGAGTCAGATAGAGCGCGTGCGCGAAATAAAGAAGCTTCTGTAGTGCGAGATGTGTAATCGGTGTTTCGTTGCGGTCCGCCTCGTCCAGCATCAAATTGCAAATACTGCGCGGATCGTAGGGACCTTCCCGCATCTCACCCGGCGCTTCCTGAAACATGGTGACAGCCGTCCTCGTTTCGTGTAGACAGAATCCACACGATCCGGCTGCACACGCCGATCTTGACGGCATTGGGATGGCAGTCCCGCCGTCAGCCAAATAATACACGAATCCTGGGCAGAACACCCGCTTCTTGCGGGTGATTCCCCGCGACTCGGCGCTATAAGTCTTCCAGCCGGAACCCCTCGATTTCCAACGCAGATATACAGGCGAGAAAGAACGTTGCCGCAAAGGTTCCGCGCGCCAGCTTGTTCGCTATCGACGCGGCGTTCTCATTGAGGCCGTGCTTTTCCAGTCGCTTCGCCAATTCCTCATAACCGATATCGGCCTTGGCTATCTCCCCTTTGAGGTAGAGCCGGGCGCGATCTTCCCAGGATTTGGCCTTGGCGGGCATAAAACATATCTTATATGGTATTTTTCTGTAGACAAGTGGAGAAATGACGCCTATAACATATCGCAGAAGATAGAAATATCGCTTTTGGGATATGACGCAGCATTTTCTCCTCTCAGCCAAGGCCCGGACGCTCTCGCTAGCGTCTGTTGCCCGTATGAGCGAGGAGGAAGCCCGATCTGCATTCCAGGCAATCCGGTGGAGCGATAGCGAAGGCAAACCCTATTGCTCACGGTGCGGCTGTCTCAACCTCTACACCTATATCACTCGCCATCAATGGCAATGCAAAGGCTGCAACTACCGGTTCTCTGCGACCTCAGGGACGATCTTCGCGGATCGCAAGATGGGCGTCCGCGACATTCTCCTAGCCATCGCGATCTTCGTGAACGGCGCGAAAGGCCATAGCGCATTGCAGCTCTCGCGCGATCTCGATTGCCAATACAAGACAGCTTTCGTCCTCGCGCACAAAATCCGCGAAGCGATTGTTGATACCGACAAAGGCACGACGGTTTCCGGCGAAGTGGAAATCGACGGTTGCTATGTTGGCGGTTACGTCAAACCGGCGAATTACAAAGAGCATCGCCGCGACCGCCGCCTCGCGATCAATCAGAGCGGCAAGCGCCGCGTCGTGATCGTTATGCGCGAGCGGCAGGGCAAGACGCTTACCTTCGTCGCCAAGTCAGAGGATGCGAGCGTGCCGACCCTGCGAGACCGCATCGAGCATGGCAGCACGGTCTATGCCGACGAGGCCAGCCATTGGGATCAACTTCACGCACGTTTTCTAACGAAGCGCATCAATCATTCCCAAGCCTATAGCGATGGCGAGGCCTGTACCAATCAAGCCGAGAGTTTCTTTAGCCGTCTGCGCCGGGCTGAGATCGGCACGCATCACCACATTAGCGGCCCGTATCTCGCCGCCTACGCTGGCGAAATGGATTGGCGTGAGGACAACCGCCGTGTCAGCAACGGCGAGCAATATCTAATTGCGGCTAACGCTGTCGCGAAGCATCCCGTTTCTCGGCAATGGGCTGGGTACAGCCATAGGAGAACAAAATGACAGAACAATATGCTGTTGCAGCGCTTGTACGGAAGCGCGCGGAAATTACGGGACGTATAAAAGCGGTACAGGCAGAGCTGGGTCAACTTTGTATCGATCTAGATAACGTTGACGCAACGTTGCGTTTGTTCGATCCGTCGATTGAATTGGAGGAAATAAAGCCGTCAGCGGCGCTTCCATGGCATCAGGCTTATCGAGGAGAAATTTTTAGAATTGTTTTGGATACGCTGCGCGATGCGCGCGAACCGGTTACGGCCTATGAAATAGCAATGAACGTGATGGCAAAAAAGAAGCTCAACACGGCAGATAAACGCCTAATTGATAAGTTTGAAAAGAGAGTTGGATCGGTGCTTCGATATCACAGACAGCGCGGCAAAGTGAAATCTGCACAAGGCGTTGGTCAGCGGATGGTGTGGGGACTTACGAGTCCCTAAGCCACCTTCAACAATTTGAAAAGAACGTTGGAAATTCTTAGATACGTGAATAATGCGAGTGAACCGCAAAATGTCCAAATCAAAGTGAAGACATCAATGATCTTATAGCCAAGTATCATCCGAACGTCGCTGATGAAGAACCCGACTATCGACAGAGCCGCAAAGATCACTGAGGCGAAAATTCCGCTTCGGAGATAACCGAAAAGCAGGTTTGTATAATTTCCCTTTTGTAGAATCTTATAGACCTCAGTTGTCTTAATGCTCAGAACGATGGCCTTTGATACACCTAAGAAGCTCGCAAACACTGACGAAACCGTGGCTGCGGTGCCGAATAAGGCATCGGCCTTCCCCTGCGTCGGAAACGGTCGGCCCATCCATATCCAAGCAATGACAATTGCGCCCGAAAGAACCCAAGGCCACCACACCTCTATCAGCGGCGAGCGTTTCACTCTAAAAGCCCGTCATGACGCCATTGCGTAAACGCTCTGACCAATTCAGCAAACCGATCCTCTTTGGCGTAGCGTCGGCTTCCGCGCCGCAAAACCAATGAAACATCGGTCACCAATCGCTCCTCAAGAAAGTCTATTGCTTGACCGCGATCTTCGTCGGCCTCCTTTGCAACTACGTTGAGGCTCAGCAAATCTTCCCGCGCACCTAACAATTCTCGTACGGTGCGCCTGATATTTCGTGGATTGAGCGACGATCCGCGCCGTTGGCTTGCTGTTATTTCCAATTTCACCTTTTCAGCGTGACCAAGAAGCGGAAGTTCGAGAAATCCACCAAGTGATTGCCTTTGATGCGCTGCTCGCGCAGCTAGCCTGGGAACGTAAAACGACATTTCAATTTTTTTGACGATATCCATTTGGTCGAGACGTGCCGCCGCTTGGGCGGTTAGGATGGGCAACAAAGTGAAGCCGTTATCGCGCTCGACTTCGTCATCCCCTTCGGGCAACCCAGCCAATAATTGGGCAAATCGGAAAAGATAACTTTGAATTCGGCCATGACGCGGACCCCGGTGATTGTATTGGAGCGTCATAAAGCCTGAAGCGCGATGGAAGCAGCCTGCCGTTTCCTCGCCGAACCCTTCGTTGTCGCGAAGGTCAAAATCCGTGATCGGGTTTTCTATTGACCCACGACCGGGGCCTTCGCGGCGGATCATCGCAAAATCTAAAAGCCAATAAGCGCCTTGGCGGATTGCCGTTTCAAGCCGCATGGGAACTTCCCAAACGGTGCGCGTCCGTGCTGCGAGCGGTAATGCTTGTAAATGGTTCAAGACAGCATCGAGCGCAATCTGTCCACGCGGCTCGACACGATAGCCGTGAATTTTCATCTCGTTCCTCCCCCGGCGCTCCGTAAAGCGCGCCAACACTTTCGGGGGAGAACGAAAGAGCGTCAACCCTTATTTGGGGAACTGACGCTAGTTTGTGCATCAGGCACATAATACCGGACACGTGCGAAGCCGCGTCGCAGCAGTTCGCCCTGCACCCAAATCTTGCCGGCATAGAGCTCGGCGAGCACGCGGCCTTGGCGGTCGATGGCGTTGCCGGCGAATTTCACGCTGAGCGCCTGCCCGTCGATCAACGCGGCAAGCGCCTCTTTCGCTTTCGCCGCGAACGCGCCGCGCGACGGCTCGTCGATATCGACGAGCCGCAGCACGCGCTCGTCCTTGAGCACCAGCGTCGCGCCGTCGACCACGCGCGCCACCTCGATCGCGCCGCCTTCGGTGAAAGCGGGCTCGGCCTGCGCCGACGTCGCGATGAGAGAAACGATCAGCGCCAGGAGAGCGCGGCGCATGGCGGCGGGTTCAGGCTTCGATATGATCGACGATGCTGCCATCGAGCGCGAAACACGCCGCCATCAGCCGCCCGCCGAGGCCGCTGCCGCCATCGATCGACACGGCATGGCGTGCTTCGACGATGCCGGTGTGCTGATGATCGATGCCGCGCACGACGCGCTTATACCCGGCGAAAGGCGCGTCGAGCTGCAAGATATCGCGATCGCACCACCAGAAGGTATCGCCTTGCAGATCGAGCGGCTTCAGCGGATTGACGCCGGCATGCACGAAGAGCAGCGCGCCGTCATCGGTGAAGGCGGCGCGGCGCAACGCCGTCATGAGCTGGCGATGGCCGGAGCGCGCCTCGAGCGCGGCGCGCAGACCTGCGGTCCAGCGCGTCAGCGACAACACCCCGTCGCGCGCTGCCGCAAGGCCTTGCTTTGCATCGACGCCATAGGAATTGAGCGTCGCGCCCATGCCGTGATCGAGCATCCAGGGCAGGACCTCGCGCGGATTGGGCGCGAATTGCAGCTCCAGGAGCTTTTGCCACATCTCTTCCTGGCTGCCGCGCAGAAAGGCGATGTCACCCACAAAGGCGTTGCGCCGCGCCAGGAAAAGGCGGCGGAAAAGAATCAGCGCGTCGAGCGTCGCCGCGGCGGACGGGCCGAAGCCGGTGTAGTTGCCGAGATAGACCAGCCGATCGCCAGGATTGAGCCGCGGCGCCAGCCGCGCATGCAGGGCGACGATGCGATGCGCCTCGCCGTGGATCGAGCCGACCGCCCAGACCCGCCGGGCGCGCAGCAAGCGGCCGTAGATTTCGGAATTGCAGGGCGGGATGGCGGCCAACGCCGCGTCGCCCGCCGGGTTAAGCCACGCTCAGCATTTGCTCGACGCGCTTCACCGCGACGTCTTCGTCGATCTTCTCGACGGCGGCGAATTCGCGCACGAGCCGGTCGAGCGCCGCCTGATAGATCTGGCGCTCGCTGTAGGACTGCTCGGGCTGGCTGGCATTGCGATAGAGATCGCGCACCACTTCGGCGATCGAGCCGGGATCGCCCGAATTGATCTTTGCCTCATATTCCTGGGCGCGGCGGCTCCACATCGTGCGCTTGGCGCGCGAGCGGCCTTTGAGTTGGGTCAGCGCCGCTTCCATCTCCTTGCGGGTGCACAGGCGGCGAAGGCCGGAATTCTTCGCTTTGGCGACAGGGACACGCAGCGTCATCCGGTCCTTGTCGAAATGCACCACGAAAACATTCAGGGTGTGGCCGGCGATCTCCTGCGTTTCGACCGCCAATATCTTGCCAACGCCATGGGTGGGATAAACCACCAGATCCCCGGCGCCAAAATTTAGCTTCTCGACATTCTTCTCGGAATGCTTCTTGTCCTCTTTCTCTTTCACTGCCGTGGCCATCTCACCCTCCGCGGGGTGTCATCGGTCCTTGCTGAGCGCGCAAAGCCGCCTCCGATAAAGCGAGGTGCGTCCGCCCCATCGGCTCAGTTACCCGGACCCATGTCACCGGGATAAGCACGCGGGTATTGCGTGCCATTTATTACAATTACCACAAAACGGCAGGAAAAGCCAGCACGGGAGCCATGCGGCACCCGCAACTGCCCATATTTATTGGGCTTTTTTCTATCTTTTCCCCGGATTGGGATCGAAGTGCTTCTCGAACTTATCGGGAACATCTTTCCATTGGTCGGCATCCTCCGGGGCGGGGGCCTTACGGGTGATGTTCGGCCAGGAAGAGGCGTATTGCCGATTGATCTCGACCCATTTCTCGGCCGAAGGCTCGCTATCCGGCACGATGGCCTCGGCCGGGCATTCCGGCTCACAGACGCCGCAATCAATGCATTCATCCGGATGGATGACGAGCATATTCTCGCCTTCGTAGAAGCAATCCACCGGACAGACTTCGACGCAGTCCATGTATTTGCATTTGATGCAGGCTTCGTTGACGACATAAGTCATGGCGCATCACTCTCAGTAGCGAAGTTCAGGGAAAGTGGTCATCCAGCGGGCTGCATCCCCAGCCGCTGCAGCACGCGGCGCTTGGCCTCGCCGCGTTCGTGATCGGAAACATCGATCAGCCCCGCGATCCGGCGCAACAATGTGTCTTCGAGCGGATCGAGCACGCCGTCGGCGTAGGCGACTTCCCACAGCATCTCGATGAGCTCGACCTTGCGCTCGCGGCTCAACCGGCTGTTGACCGTGCTGGTGAAGCCGAAAAGCTGGGACGACATCTCGACCCGGCGCTCGGCCGCGGCGATCAGAAGCTGTGCGTCGTCCGGCGAGAGCGAGAAGCAGCGCCGCAACAAGCGGCGTACGATTTCGCGCTCATGCGGATCGAAATCGCCGTCGACGACCACGGCGGCTTCGAGGAGCAGCGCCGCGACCGCGAGTTGTAGCGCATCGCCACCTTGCGGAAGCGTGCTCTCGCCGTCTTTGAGCCACGCGAACAAGCGATCCATCATCGTCGCTCTGGCCTAGCATGGGGGTTTCTGGGGTTCAACCCCGCACAGAATATGGCTTTTTTGCTCTATGCCGGCGTATCGCTGCGACGATTTTTCCGGCGATTCCGCAGATAGACGCACTGGCCGAGGATTGCGGTCGCCAGCATGACCGCATTGGTTGCGACAAAGACCCAGTCCCGCACCAGCCCGCTATAGACGACGAAGCCGGTCGAGGCCGAGACCTGGCCGATAAACAGCCATTTGGAAACGCCTGCCGTCGTCCCGGCGCGCCATTGCGTATAGACCTGCCGGCCGATGGTCGCGACCAGGATAGCCGCGGCGGCAGCCGATCAGCTCCGTCATCATACCTGCCAGCAACCCGCCCCGCGCGCTTTGGTTCACGAGCGCCCGTGATTTTGCCGGCCTGGCCGCAGAACTCCTCATCCGCGTCATATTCCCGCCGTTTAGCCAAGGCACATCTGCTAACATGAACTCGGGAGACAAGAAGCGATGAGCATCATCGACGCAGGGGTGCCCGCTTCGGGGGCAGAAGCTCCGATCAGCCGGACGGCGCCGCCGCGCCGGCAGCGTTTGAGGATCGGGCGCATCCTCGGCGGCTTTCTCCTGACGGGCGTCTTCCTCGCGCTCGGCGCCGCGGCCTTCCCGCTCGCCGCCTTCTACAGCTTCGTCTGGTGGGCACAGCACTAGCCGTGCGACGGCGTCAGCCGCTCAACGCCTCGCGCAGGCGCTTGGCCAGATCGGCACTGCTGTAGGGCTTCACCAGCGACATGAACTCGGCGTCGCCGCCATCGCCGCCAACTCGGTTCGAGTAGCCGGAGGTAATCAGCACCTTCACGTCCGGGCGGCGCTGGCGGACTTCGCGCGCCAGATCGATGCCGCTCATCCCATTGGGCATCACAACGTCGGTGAAAAGAAGATTGATCGGCTCGCCGCGCTCGATCACCTCGAGCGCCTCCTTGCCGCTCGTCGCCCGGAGCACGCGATAGCCGAGCTCCGTGGTCGTCGCGACGACGTAATCGAGCACGAGATCGTTGTCCTCGACGACGAGGATCGTGCCGCTGCCGCGCGGCAGGGCCCCGACCGCATCGAGCGTCGCCCGGGTTACGGCGTCTTCATCCGAGGCCGGAAAGAACAAGCCGAAACGCGCGCCTTTGGCCGGCGCGGTGTCGAGCGCGATATAGCCGTCCGACTGCTTGATGAAGCCGAAGACCTGGCTAAGGCCTAATCCGCTGCCCTTCCCGATATCTTTGGTCGTGAAGAAAGGCTCGAACACATGCGCGGCGATGTCGGGGCTCATGCCGATTCCGGTGTCGGCGACGGTGACGACGACGTAATCGCCCGGCAGGATATCGGCGGGGAATGGCGTTCCGGCACTCTCGATCGCGCGGCCGGGCGTGACTTTCCGCGTCTCGACGGAGATCCTCAGACTCCCGCCTTTCGGCATCGCGTCGCGGGCGTTGATGGCGAGGTTGAGCACCGCCGCTTCGAAATGCATCGGATCGAGCTTGCAGACGGCAGGCTGCGGGCTGAGCGCGATCTCCAACGTGATCTGCTCGCCGAGCGACCGGCGGATGAAGTCCTCGAGCCGCGCGACCGATTTGTTGATGTCGACTGCCTCCGAGAGCATCCCGTCGCGGCGCGCGAAGACGAGCATCTGGCGCACGATATCCGCGCAATCGCTCGCGGCGCGACGGCTCGAACGGATATGGCGCAGCCATTTCTCGTTGCCGGGCGCATCGCGCAGGCCATGCTCGAGGATCTCGAGATTGCCCAGGACCACGGTCAGAAGATTGTTGAAATCATGCGCTATGCCGCCCGTCAGCCGGCCGATCGCCTCGAGCTTTTGCGTGTGCCAGAGCGCTTCTTCCGCCCGCGCCGAATTCTCCTTCGCGATCTCGAGATCGGTCGCAACGGCGGCGAGCTCGCGCGTACGCTCGGTGATTTTCTGGGCCAGCGTAGCATTGGTCTCGCGCAAGCTATGCTCGGCGCGCGCCATGCGCAGCAGGCTGCTGACCGCGGCGACGAGCTCGTTCGGATCGAACGGCTCGATGAGATAGGCATCGGCGCCGCTGTCCAATGACGCGACGCGGTCGGCCGGGTCGACGAAAGCCGCCGACGTCATCAGGACACAAACGCCGACGCCGTTCTCGCGCAGCTTCCGGCACAGCTCGGTGCCCTTGATATCGGGCAGCTTGACGTCGAGGACCACCACGTCGGGCTTGGTCGCGACGATGATGCGCAGCGCCTCGAACCCCTCATGCGCCTCGGTGACCGAATGTCCCGCCTGCTCGAGGATGTGTCGTTTGACGTAGCGCCCGGCGTCATCGTCATCGACGACGAGGACTTTGCCGGGCTTGGTCGTCATGCGACGGCTTCTTCGACGCTCAGCGCCCGCCGTATCGCCGCAATCAGCGCCGCGCCCGTCAGCTCGGATTTGGACATGAATTCTGTCGCGCCGGCCCGCCTTAGGGATTGAGTGTCCTGAGGAACGAGCGAGGTGAGAATGACGACGGGCGGCAGCCGCCCGCCCGTTTCCGACGCCAGAAGATCGAGGAAGCTCAGCCCGTCGATCGGCTTCATGTTGAGATCGAGGATGATCACGTCAGGCTGTTCTGTACGCGCCATCTCGAGGCCGGTGAGCGCGTCGCTCGCTTCGCAGAGATGGAAGGCGCCGCGCGGCAAAAGCTGGCGCACGAGATAGCGGGCAATCTCCTCGTCATCGACGAGCAGAACCTTGATTGCAGCGCGCGCGCCGGTCAGCTCGTCGACAATCCGCAGGTACGCCGCATGATCGACCGGCTTGTCGAGATAATGATCGGCGCCGAGGCTGCGCGCCTTGCGCTCGTCGCGCGTGCTCGTCACGACGACGAAAGGAATGTTGTGGGTTGCTTCGTTATGCTTGGTGTCGATAAGGAAGCGCCAAGCTTCTTCGCCTTCGAGCATGATGTCGAGAATGATCACGGCAGGAACGATGCGCTCCAGCACGCGTCTCGCCTGCGCGGTCGAGCGCGCCGCGATGAGCTGATAGCGCGTACCGGCAAGGATGCGCTCTTGGTTGAGGATCTCCGCCGGATCGTCCTCGACCGCGAGGATCGGAATGCGATTGCGATCGACGATCCAATCCGGATCGAGTTCGGCGCAGTCGCCGCTGAACGGAAAGGCACGCGGCAAGGTGACGGCAAAACGCGAGCCGTGGCCGATCGCGCTGTTCATCGTGACGCTGCCGCCGAGGAGCTCGGCGAGCTTCTTCGATAGCGGCAGGCCGAGCCCCGTGCCCTTGACCTTCGCCTGCATTGCATTCGCGACCTGGCCGAATTCCTGCCAGATCGTTTCGATATCGCTCTTCGGCGATGCCGATGCCGGTGTCGCTCACCGCAAAAGTCACATTATCTGTCGCCTCATCGAAGCTAGCGGTGACGCGGACTTCGCCATGCTCGGTGAATTTCAGCGCGTTGGAGATGAAGTTGCGCAGGATCTGCGACACCTTGCTCTCATCGGTACGCATCGTCGGGATCTCAGACGGCGGATCGAAGACGAGCGCGACAGCATCGCCGACAAGCAGCGGCCGCAACATGCCGCGCAGCGCGCTGAAGAGATCCGCGGCGGTGAATTCGACCGGTGCAACGACGGTGCGTCCGGCCTCGACCTTGGCGAGATCGAGGAGATCGTTCACCAGCTCGGTCAGGCTTTCCGCCGCCTTCTGGATGAACTGCACCTGCTTCAGCTGCTCCGGCGACGAGATCGCCGTCGACACGCGAATGGAGCAGCCGGGTTAGCGCGAGGATCGAATTCAGCGGCGTGCGGAATTCGTGGCTCATATTCGACAGGAAGCGCGATTTCAGCTCGTCCGCCTGCCGCAAATGGTCGGCGCGGTCGTTCAGCTCGGCGTAGAGCGCGACAACGCCGCGATTGGTGTCCTGCAGCTCCTCGTTCAGCACCGCGAGCTGCTGCTGCCGATCGTTCAGCTCTTCGAGCTGGACGAGCATCTCTCGATTCTGACGCCGGATTTCCGCGATCGGGTCAAGCGTCTCATCCTTCGCCAGCGCCTCACCGATCCGCGTGAGGAGCGCCGGGGACACCAAGACGGCGCGCGGCAGCCGCTTGGCCATGGTGATCTTGGTGCCATGCCGCGGCGCGGTCTCGACCGCGAACGCATCCATCAGGCGGCGCGCGCCGAGGATGCCGATGCCCATGCCCGTGGTCGAGCGATGGACACCGTCGAGAATGCCGTCGATATCCTTAATGCCCGGCCCGGTGTCACGAACGATGATTTCGAGATGCGGAGCGCCGTCCTTATCGGCGACGCGGTATTCGATGCGCCCGCCTTTGCCGTATTCGATCGCATTGCGCGCGATCTCGGACACGGCGGTGGTGATGCGCGTCTGATCCTGCGCCACGAAGCCGAGCAGCCCCGCGATCTGACGCGTACGCTGACGCGCCTGCACGATGTCGTGCTCCTGCTCGATCGCAATCGCGAGAAGACGCGCGCTCATGCCGCTACACGCAGGACGGCAACCAGCGCATCGTCATTGGCTGCGCCGGAAATCGCGGCCGAGGAGACCGGCGATGATGCTCGGCCGGCAGGAGGCGAGGCCGGGATAGGATGCCAAATCCCATTTCGCCGAGACGCCGTCGGAATGAAGGATGACCGTCGCGGCGCCGTGACAGGGGTAGGTGAATTCCCGTACCCGAGGCGCGACATGGCCCGCCGTCCCGTTCAGCGAGACCATGCGCTTGGTCGCGCCTGCGCTGATCAGCGCGGCCGAGATATTGCCGATGCCGGAAAAGCGCACGAGTTGCGCAGGTCGGTCGATCCGCGCCACCGCGATCGCGGCGCCGCGCGTGGGGGCAAGGGCGCGATGGATGGTTTCCATGACCCGGACGCTGTCCATCTGATCGCTCTTCTCGAATGCCTCCACAGCACTGCGCGCAGCCGAGGCAGCGTGTGGTCCGTGGCCCGAGCCGTCAACAGCGAAGAGGGTCGGAGCCCCGCTCTTGCGGCCAAAAGCCCAGGAATTGCCACATTCCACCTCGCCGGGATAGGGGACGAGGAAGATGCCGAGTTCGCAATCCGCCAGCGCGCCGGCCACGCTATCCTCGCCGAGGATGCGCGCCATCAGCACGGTGCCGGCGCCCGGCCGCGAATAGATGTCGAATATGTCGGCTTGTCGACGAATAGCGCCGAGCCCCGTGCCCGATGTGCCTGTGGTCGAATAGCCGTCTTCCAGCGAACGGGCGACATCACCGATGCCCGGCCCTTTATCCAGCGCCAGCAGCTCGATCCCGCTGCCGGTGCCATCGGCGAAACGCGCCACTATGAGATCGCCATGGATCGCGTGTTTGAGGATATTGGTCGCCATTTCGGTGGCGATGAGCGCTACCCGGCCGACGCGCAACGCGTCGAAGCCGAGATCGCGCGCAAGCATTTCGGCGCTGCGACGAGCGGCAGCAATCTGGCTTTGATCGGCGATGGCAATCAGCATGAGCTATCGCCAACGGCCGAGCATCACCCTGGTTCCCTTGCCTGGCTTCGATTGGACATCGAATTCGTTCGACAGTCGCTTGGCACCCGAAAGCCCGAGCCCGAGCCCACCGCCGCTGGTATAGCCGTCGGTCATGGCGCGCGCGAATGTCGGCGATGCCCGGCCCTTGATCGGTGAAGGACAGCCGCAGACCGCGGCGGATGCCGTCGCGCAACGTCTCGATCAATACATCGCCGCCGCCGCCATATTCGAGGGTATTGCGCGCGATCTCACTGGCGGCGGTCACCAGCTTGGTCTGGTCGACGAGGCTGAACCCCGCCTCGACTGCTTGAACGCGGACGGCCTGTCGTACACGCACCACGTCTTCCGCCGCTTTGATCGGCATCGCGGTGCTTTTCTCGACGTTCAATCGGCCCGCTCCTCATCGTCGATCAGACGACGGATCAGGGCGAGGCCGTAATCGACGTTGAGCGCGGTCTTCACGCCGGTCAATTGCAAGCCGAGCTCGACCAGGGTGATCGCGACCGCCGGCCGCATGCCGACGACCACGGTGACGGCGTCGAGCACACGCGTCATCGCCGCGATGTTGTTGAGCATCCGGCCGATGAAGGAATCGACGATCTCGAGCGCGGAGATGTCGATCAGCACGCCGCGCGCCCGCGTTTCCACGACCTTGCCGGTCAGCTCGTCCTGCAGTGCCATGGCCAGGCGGTCATGCATATCCACCTGGATGGTGACCAGCAGGCAATCGCCGATCTTCAGGATCGGGATGTGTTCCATCGCCTTACTCCGCCGGCTGGGCGTCGGCCGCCGCCGGTTTGGCGCGATCGACCACCGTCTTGCCGAGGCGGCGCAGCGCGAGCGCGAAGGCATCGGCCATGGTCGCTTTCGACACGACGTTGAGCTCGACGCCGAGATGGACGATCGTCTGCGCGATCTGCGGCCGGATGCCGCTGATGATGCAATCGGCGCCCATGAGCCGCGCCGCGGACACCGTCTTCAGCAGATGCTGCGCCACCAGCGTGTCGACGGTCGGCACGCCGGTGATGTCGATGATCGCGATCTCCGCGCCGGTTGTGACGATCGTCTGCAGCAGATTTTCCATCACGACCTGCGTGCGATTGCTGTCGAGCGTGCCGATCAGCGGCAAAGCGAGAACGCCTTCCCACAAGGTGACGACCGGCGTCGACAGCTCGAGCAGTTCGTCCTGCTGGCGCCGGATCGACCTCTTCGCGGCTCTTCTGGAAGACCTCGGTCGTGTAGAGGCCGAGCTTGTCGAGCAGCCGTGGTCGCGAGCCAGACCTCGCGCGCGAGCGCACCGGCGTCCTTGCCGCACTCGCGGCCGAGCAATTCGAAGAGCGGCGATTTCAGCGAGAAGACGAAGGTCGCGGTTTGCGTCGGCGTCCCGCCGCGCGAGGCCCGTGCACGCGAGACTTCCTCGAGCACATGCCGCGCCTCGCTCCAGGACGCGGTCGTGATGTCCTCGAATTGACCCGTCGTTGCCGCCGTGCGCAACGAATCGAGAAAGCGCGGCGAGTAATCGCGCAACTCGGCCTGATCCTCGCTGCTGCCGCGATTGGCGGCGCGTTGCTGATCGAGCCACGCACTGAGCAGCGCGTCACGATGCTTGGCGATCAATTGCGGAAGCAGAACATTTTCGGCTGTGGCCATAGATCGATCTCGCAGGTCAGTTGAAAACCGCGCGCGGCGTGAGCAAGAAACCGGGGCACGCATGGGCTCGTTTGAGCCACTTATTATGTTATGCCTTCCCGAGGTAACCCGGTTTTCGCGCCGCCCATTCTACGGACGGCACTTCTAATGTCACGCTCGATCTAGGACCGCGCTCGCTATGTCGGCGAGCGCACTCAAGGGGGGCTTTAGGCGTTGCCCGCGAGCGCCTTGCGGACCTCAGCCATGAGGACGGCGGCATCGACGGGCTTGCGCAGTATCGGTCCGATCGCCTCGGCGGTCGGCACATCGAAGGCCGAGACGTAGATGACCTTGAGATCGCGATGGCGCATCCGCGCCATCCGCGTCAACGCGAAACCGTTGACGCCGGGGATCACGATGTCCATGACCAGGAGAGCCAGCGGCTTCTTGTCGTCGAGAATATCCAGCGCCTGACGATAATCCGGCGCTTCGACGGCCTCGAACCCGGCATCGACCAGCATTTTGACCATCGCATAACGAAACGCGTCATCGTCATCGACGACGAGGACCCGAGCAGACATTCCAGTTTCCCCTGGTCTAACCTGACGAGCAGTATCTTATTGCTTTTCATGCCGCCGCCAAATGCAAAATTTCCGCGCTCGAACGCAAGATCCGTGTCGCAGGCTTATTTTCACGGTAAAATCGTGCGGATCGAATTCGTGCGCCGGGTGACATGACGCAACTCGTTTCAGCGCTGCGGCGCGGCTACGGCATCGCCCGCTCGACGGTGATCTATCGCGGCAATCCGCTAAAGCTGCGGCGGGCCAGGGCTTTTTATCGCCAGTTCATTCGGCCCGGCGATCTTTGCTTCGATATCGGGGCGCATGTCGGCGATCGCATCGCTCATTTCCGCAGCCTTGGGGCGCGCGTGGTCGCGGTCGAACCGCAGCCGCGTTTGATGGCCGGGCTGAAACGACGCTTCGGCAAAGACCCGAGCGTCATTCTGATCGACGCCGCACTCGGCGCGGCGCACGGCAAAGCCCGGCTTGCGATCGACCCGGCGCATCCCACCGTCGCGACACTCTCGCCCGACTACATCGCCCAAGCCGGCGAGAGCCGCGGCTTTCGCCATGTGCGCTGGCGCGAGGAAGTCGAGGTCGAGGTGACGACGCTCGATGCGCTGATCGCGGCACACGGCGCGCCGGCTTTCTGCAAGATCGACGTCGAAGGCTACGAGCATGCGGTCCTCGAAGGCCTGTCGCGACCGTTGCCCGGCTTGTCGCTCGAATATCTGCCGGCAGCCCTCGAGCCGGCGCTTGTCGCGATCGCGCGGCTCAACCGTCTCGGCACGTATCGCTTCAATCGCTCGGTCGGCGAGAGCATGGCCTTGGCCATTCCGCGCTGGCTTGGCGCCGCGGAGATCGGCGCCGAATTGAAGCGCCTGCCGCGCGACGACAAAGCGGGCGATGTCTATGCATTTCTCGACGATGGCACAATCGGTCGATAAACTGATATTCATGAGCAAGGCCTTCACCAAAGAGACCGATGCGGCGGAGGACGATGCGCGAGAAGGCGGCGCGCCGCTGCCGAGCGGTCTCAAGAATTACATGACGCCGCAGGGCTTCGCCGCGATGCGGGACGAATTGAGAAAGCTCGCGCGCGAGGACCGTCCGAAAGTCGTCGAGACCGTCGCCTGGGCGGCCGGCAATGGCGACCGCTCCGAGAATGGCGATTACATCTACGGCAAGCAGCGGCTGCGCGCGATCGATCGCCGCATCCGCTATCTCACCAAGCGTCTCGAAAGCGCCGCGGTGGTCGACCCGATGCGCCAGACGCGGCGCGACCAGGTGTTCTTCGGCGCGACCGTGACCTACGCGACCGCGGACGGCACGGAGAACACCATCACCATTGTCGGCGTCGACGAAGCAACGTCGGATGCGAAATGCGTGAGCTGGGTATCGCCGATCGCACGCGCGCTCTTGAAAGCGCGCGAGGGCGACACCGTCGACCTCAACACGCCCGCCGGCGTCGAGACGATCGAAGTCATCGCCATCGACTATCCGGACACGAATTGACGATGGCCAAGGGTCGCGTCGTCCTGCTGCATTTCGTCGCCCAAATGCCGATGGCCGGCATCGCCTGGCAGGCTCTGCAATATCTCGTCGGACTGCAAAAGCTCGGCTACGACACCTGGTACGTCGAGAATCACGGCGCCAATCCTTACGATCCGCGCGCCAACAGCGTGATGATGGATTGCAGCTACAACGTCGCCTTCCTCAAGGATTCGATCGAGCGTTTCGGCTTCGCCGGCCGCTGGGCCTATTGGGACGCGATCAACGACGTCTATCACGGCCTCTCGCGCGAGCGCGTCTTCGATCTGCTGAAAAGCGCCGATGCGCTGATCAATCTCTGCGGCGCGACCAGGCTCCGCGAAGAGCATATGGCCTGCCCGGTGCGCATCATGGTCGATACCGATCCGGTCTATGAGCAGATCAAATACGCCACGGCCGATCCCGGTGCGCGCGCCTATCTCGACGCGCATACGCATTTCTTCACCTATGGCGAGAATGTCGGCGGACCCGGCTGGATCGTGCCGCTGTGCGGCATTCCCTGGAAGCCGACGCGGCCGCCGGTCGAGACCAGCCTCTGGCCCGAGACGCCGGGCGCGCCCGAAGCCTTCAGCACCATCGCCACCTGGGAGAACAAGGGCAAGAACATCGAGTTCGAAGGCGAGCATTATGTGTGGTCAAAGCATGTGAATTTCCTGCGCATGCTCGACGTGCCGAGAGACGCGGGCGTGCCCTTCACCATGGCGATGCTGCCGCCGACGCCCGAAATCGAGGCACAAGTCACCGCCGCCGGCTGGCGCCTGACCGATCCGCGGCCGGTTTCGGCCAGCATCGATGCTTACGGCGATTTCGTCCGCGGCTCGCGCGCCGAGTTCACCGTGGCGAAGGACATCTATGTGCGGCCGAAAAGCGGCTGGTTCAGCGACCGCAGCGTCTGTTATCTTGCCTCCGGCCGGCCGGTCGTCACCATGGCGAGCGAGTTCAGCCGGTTCTATCCGGTCGGCGAAGGGCTCTTCGAATACACCGACAAGGCCGGTGCCCTGGCTGCGATCGCGGCGGTCAACGCCGATTACGCACGGCACGCCAAGGCGGCGCGCCGGCTGGCAGAGGAATTTTTCGCCTCTGAGCGCGTTGTCGGCAAAATGATGCAGGACGCCGGGCTTTAGGCTGCAGGGCCTAGAGAAACCGGCCGATTTCGGCGCGGTGTGCGCGTGGAGAACGGGTTCGGGATGAGTACGACGGAACTGCCGTCACAGGCGGCACGTACCGAATTCGGTGCTGCGCGCTGGTCCGTTCCGTCTTGGGACGGGCTCGCCTGCATTCTTTTTGGCGTCGTCGCCATCATCGCGCTGCTGACCTTCCAGGATTACGGCGTCACCTGGGACGAGGACGGCCATAATTGGTACGGCGTCTTCGTCCTGAATTACTACGTGTCGGGCTTCACCGATCTGCGCGCCCTGCACTGGATGGATTTTTTCAATTACGGCGCGGCGTTCGATTCGATCGCCGCCGCGCTCAACACCGTCTCGCCGTTCGGCACTTACGAGACGCGGCATCTCCTGAATGCGTTGGTCGGTGTTGCCGGCATGGTCGGCACATGGAAGCTCGGCCGCGTGCTCGGCGGGCCGCGCGTCGGCTTTCTCGCCGCGCTCTTCCTCGTGCTGATCCCCAATTACTACGGCCAGATGTTCAACAACCCGAAGGACATCCCCTTCGCCGCCGGCAGCATCTGGGCGCTCTATTACCTCGTCCTCATCATTCCGGGCCTGCCGCGGCCGCGCTGGCAGCTCGTCTTGAAGCTCGGTCTCGCTTGCGGCCTGACGCTCGGCGTGCGCGTCGGCGGGCTGTTGCTGTTCGCCTATATCGGCATGTTGCTCAGCCTCTTTGCGCTGTGGCGCGCACTCGAGACACGGCATATCAGCGTGCTCTTCCGCGACGGCATCATGAGCGGTTTCCGCGTCTTCATTCCGGTGATCGCCATCGCTTATCCGGTGATGCTGATCTTCTGGCCGTGGGCGCAACGCGGACCGATCGCCAATCCGCTCGCGGCGCTCGCGACCTTCTCGCATCAGGAATTCCCGTTCCGCACGCTGTTCGCCGGCCATTACATCATGGCCGCCGACCTGCCCTGGACCTACCTGCCGGTGCACATTCTCTTGGCGCTGCCGGAGTTGGTGCTGCTGCTGCTCGTCGCATCGCCTTTCGTCGCTCTGTTCCTGCTCTGGCGCGATTTCAGCGCGATCGGCCGCAACCGCATGCTGATGCGTTTCATGGTGGCGTTCGCGATCCTCTTCCCCGTCGGCTATGCGATCGCGATCAAAGCCGTGTTGTTCGACGGCATGCGACACTTCATCTTCGTGCTGCCGCCGATCGCGGCGGTGACGGCGTTGCTCGCCGACCGCGCCTGGCAAAAGCTCACCTCGCCGAAGCTGCGCCATGCGACCTTCGCCGTGCTCGCGCTTTACGGCGTCGCGCATATCGCCACGATGGCACAACTGCATCCCGACGAATATGTCTACTACAACGCTTTCATCGGCGGCACCAAAGGCGCGCAGGGTCTCTTCAAGCTCGATTACTGGGCCAACTCCTATGACGAGGCCGTGCACGGGCTTCGCGATTATCTGAAAGCCGAATACGGCGCCGATTTCATGGACCGCGATTTCACCGTCGCGGTCTGCGGCCCGCCGGGCTCCGCTGCGTATTATTTTCCGCCGAATTTCATCTTCACCGACGATCGCGAGAACGCCGATTTCTTCATCGCCTTCACCAAGGACGATTGCGACAAATCGCTGCCGGGTACCGAGATCTATCGCGTCGAGCGCATGGGTACGCTGCTCTCGCTCGTGCTCGACCGCCGCGCGATCGTCGCCGGCACGCGTCGGCCCGGCCTGCTCGCCGGCGCCAATTAACGCGCGAATCAGGGAGCGGCCATGGAACGCCGCGAGTATGAGCGCCTCGCCGCGGTCGAAGAGCGCGGTTGGTGGTTTCGTGGCCTGCACGCCAGCCTTATCCGCGCCTGGCAGCGCCGCCGCGCGCCGGCGAGCGCCGCGGTTCTGCTCGATGCCGGCTGCGGCACCGGCGGGTTGCTGACGCAGCTCGCGCAAGCGGCGCCATCCGCGCGGCGCTATGGGATCGAGCTCGATCTTGGCGCGGCGGAGACGGCGCGAGACAAAAGCGGCGCCGCACTCATGGTCGGCTCGGTGCTCGCGCCGCCGCTCGCGCCGCAATCCTGCGATGCGATCTTCAGCGCCGACGTGCTTTGCCATCGCGGCGTCGAGCCGGCCGAGGCACTCGCGGCGCTCGCGCCCTGTCTCAAGCCGCGCGGACTTCTCTTGCTCAACCTGCCCGCCTATCGCTGGCTGTTCTCGGGCCATGATCTCGCGGTCGACAATGTACGGCGCTTCGACGCAGGCGAAGTCCGCGCGCTGCTGCGCGCCGCTGGTTTCATCGACATCAGCATCGCTTATTGGAACAGCTTGCTCTTTCCGCTGATGGTGGCGCAGCGCCTCATTCATCGCGGCGCCAAAAGCGATGTCGAGCTGCTGCCGCCGCTCGTCGAGCGGCTCTTCGGCTCTATCTTGCGTTGCGAGCTTGCGCTCGCCGCTTGCGGCTTGCGTTTACCCTTCGGGGGCTCAATCTTAGCGACTGCGGTAAAGCCATGACCTACGCCCTCAGCATCGTCGTTCCCGTCTATAACGGCGCCGACAGCATCGGCGAGCTCGTCGACGCGCTCGAAGCGCTCGGCGTGCCGGGCGGGCATGAGATCATCCTCGTCAACGATGCGAGCCCGGATTCGAGCCTGCTCGAATGCCAACGGCTACAGGCACGCGCCAAAGTGCCGATCACCCTGGTCGATCTGGCGCGCAATTTCGGCGAGCATAATGCGGTGATGGCCGGGCTGCGCGAGGCCGGCGGCGCGCATATCATCACCATGGACGACGATCTGCAGAATCCGCCGGGCGAGGTGCTGCGCCTGCTGCATTACGCGCAGAAGACCGGCAAGGATGTGATCTATACCCACTATGCCAAGAAGCAGCACGCCGCCTGGCGCAATCTCGGCAGCCGCTTCGCCAATTGGTGCGCCGACAAAGTGCTCGACAAGCCGAAAGGGCTTTACCTCTCGAGCTTCCGCTGCATCAGCGCTTTCGCCGCGCGCCAGGTGACGCAGTATCGCGGGCCTTTTCCCTATATCGACGGGTTGATCCTGCAGGCGACGCAGAGCATCGGCACGCTGCAGGTCGAGCATCTGCCGCGCAATGCCGGGCGCAGCAATTACACGCTGTCACGGCTGCTGCGTCTTTGGACGAGCATGTTCGTCAATTTCTCGGTGATGCCGCTCCGCATTGCGACGTTCACCGGCTTTGTCATGAGCGGCCTCGGTCTCTTCGGCGCGATCTGGGCGATCGCCGAGGCCATCTTTCACGGAACCCCGCCCGGCTGGGCCTCGCTCACCGTCGCCATGCTGCTGCTCCTTGGCGTGCAGCTCATCATGCTCGGGCTCATCGGCGAGTATCTCGGCCGGCTCTATCTCACCGTAAACCGCAAGCCGCAATCGGTGGTGCGCTCGGTGACGCGCGCCGAGCCGGTCGAGCGGCGCGGTGCGCAGCCGGCGATCATCAGCCGGAACTGACCGCTTTCAGCGCCGCAACGACGCGCGCGGCCCGATCCTCGCCAAGCTCCGGAAACATCGGCAGGCTCAGTACCTCACGCGCCGCGCGCTCGCTTTCAGGCAAGCCGCCCGCCCCGAGCGCGACGCGGTCCCGGTAGGCGGGCTGCAGATGCACCGGCATCGGATAATGGATGTTGGTGCCGACGCCGCACGCCTTCAGCGCCGTTTGCAGCACGTCACGGTCGCGACAGCGCAGCACATATTGATGGAAGACATGCGTGCCGCCGCGACGCCGCGCCGGCAAGCCGATACCCTCGCACCAGCGCAGCCCGTAATCGTAGATGCCGGCAATCGCCTGGCGCCGCGCATTGTCGCCGTCGAGATGACGCAGCTTCACGCGCAAGATCGCCGCCTGCATTTCGTCGAGGCGCGAGTTCATGCCGATGCGATCGCTGATATAGCGCCGGCGCCAGCCATATTCGCGCAGCTCCTTGAGCCGCGCCGCGAGCGCCGCGTCGTTCGTCAGCACCGCACCGCCATCGCCGATGCCGCCGAGATTCTTCGTCGGGTAGAAGCTGAACGCCGCAAGATCGCCGATACCGCCCAGCCGCCGGCCGTCGAGCCAGGCGCCTTGGCTTTGCGCGCAATCTTCGACGATGCGGAAGTCATGCTGCTTGGCGAGCGCGCCGATCGCATTCATATCCGCGCCGAGGCCGTAAAGATGCACCGGGATCACCGCCGCGATACGGCCCCCTTTTGAATTGGCGGGCGGCTTGGCGAGCGTCGCCGCCAGCTTCTCGGCATCGATCGTGTAGGTCGCGGGGTCGATATCGACCAGCAGCGGCTTGGCGCCGGCGAGCTCGATCGCGGCAACCGTCGCAACCGCGGTATGCGATACGGTCGCGACATAGTCGTTCGGACCGAGATCGAGCGCTTTCAGCGCCAGCACCAGCGCCTCGGTGCCGCTCGCCGCGCCGATACCGTGGCGCGTGCCGATATAGGCGGCGAATTCCTGCTCGAAGGCTTCGACCTCGGGGCCGAGGATATACCGGCCGCCTTCGAGCATGCGCGCGAGGGCGGCATCGATCTCGACGTGATGAGCGCGGTAACCGGCGCGCGGATCGGCCTGAGGAATCGAAAAGGGAGGAATAAAAGAGGGCGGACTCATTTTCTCAGGCATAGTGGCGGCCGTGCTCGCGGAAATAGGCGAGGGAGCGTTTCAAGCCGTCTTCGAGCGGCACACTGTGCTGCCAGCCGGTGATGTCGCGGAACAGCGTGTCCGCCGCAAAGTAATCGCCGATATCGATGCGCCGCCGCTCGGCGGGAAATTCATGGCGCGCGAAAGCGCCGCTGCCATTCGCCGCGACCAAAAGATCGGCGAGTTGATCGAGGCTCACCGGCCGCTCGCCGCCGAGATTGAACACCTTGCCCTTGGTCGCCGGCGTAACCGCCGCGAGGAGGAATGCATCGACCGCGTCGTCGACATAGGTGAAATCGCGCTTCTGCTCGCCGCCCCAGACCTCGAACGGCTTGCCTTCGAGCACCGCCTTCAGCCACACGCCGACAAAAGTCTGGCGCGCATCCTTGATCCGCATGCGCGGGCCGTAGGTATTGGTGAGGCGCAATGCCGTCGCCTCGATGCCATACACATCGTGATAGAGGATGTGATAGGCCTCGCCGGCCATCTTGTTGACGCCATTGACGTCGACGGGATGCAGCAGGTGCTTCTCGTCGACCGGCAGATAATCGGGCCGGCCATAGATCTGCCGCGTCGAGGCGAAGACCACGGCTGCTTTCGGGCAGATCGCGCGGCAGGCTTCGAGCAAGGTGAGTTGCGCCAGGCAATTGATCTCGAGATCGGTCACCGGGTCGTGCATCGAATCGAGATGACTGGTCTGGCCGGCAAGGTTGAAGAGATAGTCGCAGCCTTGGAGCAGCTCCCGCATCCGCGCCGTGTCGCGGATATCGGCAATCTCGATCCGCACCCGGTCTGCAATCGGCGCAATGTTGAAACGGTTGCCGCCGTAATTCGGCAACAGGCTGTCGATCAGCAGCACCCGGCTGCCCAATGCCGCGAGCTTGGCGGCCAGATTAGAGCCGATAAAGCCGAGCCCGCCGGTCACGACGACCTGCGCTTGATCGAATTTCGTTAGATTTCTTTGCGTTAAATCAACTGCCATTGAGCAATATCTGTCGCTCGGACTTAGATTTGGGGTATAAGCTACCGGAATCGTGCCGAAATTCCATCGATGCCCGGTCTGCTCTCGTTCAGCGGCTTGACGCGCCGCTGGCTCGCTTTGGCGGCGCTCGCGGTGCTGGCGGCCTGCGCCTCGCACGTCTCGGCACCACCCGGCCCGCCGCCGCTAAGCCGGAGCGACGAGCAATGCCTCGCCGAACTCAACCGCCTCGGCGTGCAGTATCAGGTCGAGCCGCAATCGGCAAGCACGAGCCCGGCCTGCCTCGTCGAGAACCCGATCCGCGTCTCGGCCGCGACCATCCCCTTCAGCCGACCGACGGTCGCCGCCTGCAATTTCGTGCTCAAATTCGATGAATTCGAGCGCGAGGTGATCCGGCCGTTGGCCAAACGCACCTTCGGCCGCGACCTGAAGACTGTCGTCCATTTCGGCGCTTATAGCTGCCGCCCAACTCATGCCGGCCGCGAGAGCGAGCATGCTCACGGGCTGGCGATGGATATCGCCGGCTTCGAGCTGACCGACGGCACGATGATCTCGGTGAAGCAGGACTGGACGAAGCGCGGCAAAGGCCACGATTTCC
Organism: uncultured Alphaproteobacteria bacterium; assembly: GCA_963731145.1. Classification (GTDB taxonomy): domain Bacteria; phylum Pseudomonadota; class Alphaproteobacteria; order ATCC43930; family CGMCC-115725; genus CAIKMD01. The sequence goes on from CAVSUX010000005.1 coordinate 622,936, forward strand.
TACGCGCGGTCGCGGCGCAAGCCTGTCGTTATTTCAACGAAGTGCTCGATCCCGATTCCGATCGCGACCATGTCGATCACATCCATCTCGACCTCGGCCGCTACAAATACTGCATCCACCATTAAGTCCGCGCAGGCAGTGCGTCGTTAGGTCTCGAATACAGCGTCATCGAAGAGCGAGACCCAGCCCGGCGCCAGCGTCTCGAGCGCGACGGGCGGCGTCGGCTCATCGTAAAGCAGCTTCGCTTCCGCCGGCGAGCGGCGCCGTTCGCCCAGCGCGCGGACAATGAGCCGCCGCCGCTGATGCGGGAAGCTCGATCGCGACGACATCGCCGACCCGTACCGCATGATGCGGCTTTACCCCGTCGCGGCCACCGATATTGACACGGCCTTCCGCACAGAGCCGCGCGGCCAGCGAGCGCGTGCGCGCGAGCCGCGCGAACCATAGCCATTTGTCGAGGCGCAGGGTCGCTGGGGACGGTGTTTCGTTTCTCATCGGACGAAGGTCAACGCTGCTAGTTTCGCGAAAGGACTGTCGGCGCGCGAGCAATCGGCGGCGGCAATGCGTTTCTTTGCCGGGCGCGCGTGGAAGGTGATGCCGCTCTCACTATGCACGGCGCGATAGCCGAGATCGGTCAGCATCGCCGCGAGATCGTGACGCGACGCGCTGGCAAGGCTGAGCAACTCCGCCGTCACACCGAAAACGCCTTGGCGCGCGAGACGACGCGCCGCGGCGGCCAGGCTTTCGGCCTTGTCGACCCGCAGGATGCGCGGTCCGAGCACGCGGTATCCGATTGCACGATAGGCATCGTTGCCGATGGCGCGATCGCGCGGCGCCGCAACGCCGCCGGGGAGTTTTGGCGCGTCGAGCTTACTGTGAATCGACCAAAGCAGCGCCGCGCCGGTCATCGCGTCGCGTTTCAGCATGCCATCGAGATAGACCGTCTCGGTGCCGAGCCGCACGCCCTGATTGGCGAGCAGCTTGCGATCCTTGCCGCTGAGCGCCGCGCATTGCGCCGCGACGTCGCTCGCGGGAAGGACGCCGAGCGCTTCGCAAAGCTGATAGACGAGACCACGCGCCGCGCCGTCGAATTCGGCATGACGCAACCGCACCAGCGGCGCGAGGCGGCGGCGCTTCTCCATGCCCCAAAAGGAAGTAAGGCGCCGGCGGATCGTCTCGCGCAAAGGCGAATCGAGCGAATGGCCGGCAAAGACCTCGATTTGCGGATCGAGCGCGCTTTCGCCTGCGACGAGGCGTCCAACCACCCCACCGCGCCACAGCAGCTCGCCTTCGGGACCGAGCGCGAATTCGTCATCCGGCGCGGCGGCGAGCTCGCTCACCCGCGCCTCGATCTCGCCGCGCAACACACGGTTGGCCGCGGCAAGCAAAGTTTTGCTTGCCTCGGTGTTGGGCACGGCATCGGGCACGAAGTGGAAGCCGTCGAGCCGCCCGACCGGATGACCCTCGACCTTCACCTCGCCGGCGCGGCTCACCGAGGCGAGCAATTCGCGCGACGAGGAAAGCTGCTTCACCAGGAAGGCCGAGCGGCGATCGACGAAGCGCTGGGTGATGCGGTCATGCAGCGCGTCCGAGAGATGATCCTCGATCGCGCGCGCCTTCTCTTGCCAGCTCGGCGCATCGGTCAGCCAGTCGGAACGATGCGCGATATAGGTCCAAGTGCGAATATGCGCGATCCGCGTCATCAGCGTGTCGATATCGCCGTCGGCGCGATCGAGCCGGCTCATCTGCCCGGCGACGAAATCCATCGGCAGCCGGCCCCCCTGACCATTTGTGGCGCGGCCGATCAGATGGCGATAGATCGAGGCGAGGAACCGCGCATGCGTGTCGCTCATGATCTTGCGGAAATCGGGAATCTGACAGACCTCCCACAAGAGCCGCACGGCTTCGGGATGGGTCGCCGCCGCAGCGATATCGGGCAGCTTCGCCAGCGCGACGAGCGCCAGATGATCGTCGGCCTCGCGCGTGGGGATGAGGCCGGGATGACACGGCTTCTCTTCGAGGCTCTTCAACAAGCCGCCGAGCGAGCGATAGTCGAGCCGGGCATTGCGCCAATAGAGCCGCGGCAGCGGATCGAAGCGATGATTCTCAACCGCCTCGACGACGTCGTCGTCGATGCCGGGAAGCTCACCGGTCGTGCCGAAGGTGCCGTCGCTCATATGCCGGCCGGCACGGCCGGCGATCTGCGCGATCTCGGCCGGCGCGAGACGCCGCGGGCCGCGGCCGTCGAATTTCGCCAGCCGCGCGAAAGCGACATGGTCGAGATCCATGTTGAGGCCCATGCCGATCGCATCGGTCGCGACCAGGTAATCGACCTCGCCGGATTGGAAGAGCCCGACCTGCGCGTTGCGGGCGCGCGGGCTCAAAGCGCCCATCACCACGGCGGTGCCGCCGCGCTGACGGCGCATCAACTCGGCGAGCGCGAAGACATCGGCGATGGCGAAAGCGACCACGGCGCTGCGCGGCGGCAGGCGTGTGATCTTCTTCGGCCCGGTATAGGACAACGTCGAAAAGCGCGGGCGGCTGACATATTCGGCTTCCGGTACCAGGCGCTTCAGCAGCGGCCGGATCGTCTCGGCGCCGAGGAACATGGTCTCGGACATGCCGCGCGCATGGAGCAGCCGGTTGGTGAAGACATGGCCGCGCGCGGCATCGCCGCAGAGCTGGATCTCGTCGACGGCGAGGAAATCGACCCGTAGATCGAGCGGCATCGATTCGACGGTGCACACCCAATAAGCCGGATGGGGCGGGACGATCTTCTCTTCACCGGTGATGAGGGCGACGGCGCGTGCGCCTTTGAGCGCAACAATCCGGTCATAATTCTCGCGCGCCAGAAGCCGAAGCGGGAAGCCGATCATCCCCGTGCGATGGCCGAGCATGCGCTCGATAGCGAGATGGGTCTTGCCGGTGTTGGTGGGCCCTAGCACTGCCAGGACCCGCGCCGCCGGGGTAAACACGCCCATGTCCTGAATCATCGGGTGTCGGCGGTCGAAACGCAAGTATCGCGGCAAGCCACGGCGACGAATGACAGGAATTTCATGACTTGGGCGGGACTTTTGGCCGGACCTCAATCGTATATCTCTACGCAAGATATTTTTTGGGCCCAAAGGAGGTCCGCCATGACCCGGATTTCGTACCGTTCCCTCGCAACTCGTGCGGTTTTAGTAGCCGGTATGATCGGGGTGCTCGCGGCGCCGCTCCCCGCTCTGGCGCATGATCGGGATTGGCACGATTGGCATCGCCCGCGCCCGGTCTACGTTGCCCCGCCACCTGCCTATGTTGCGCCGGCGCCGGTTTACGGCGCGCCCTATCCCACGCCTTACGCGGCTCCGGCCTATCCGGCGCCCGTGGCGTATCGATCCTGCAACAATGCTTTGGTCGGCGGGTTGATCGGTGCAGCCGCCGGCACGCTGATCGGCGCCGGGGCTGGCAGCCACAATCGCGATGGTGGCGCCGATGGTGGCGCCGCAGCAATCATGGGCCTGATCGGCGGCGCGGCGGTCGGTACCGCGGTCGGCGCGGCTTCTTGCGACTGATGCCAACACTTACGCGGCGGTGATCGTACTCCGGAGACGCAGCGGGTCCTCGATATCGCGAAACGGCTCGAGCGACCCGCCCGTTCCGCGCACGAGAATGGTGCCGTAATTGAAGATGCGGCCACCGATGCTCTGCATCACATCGACACTCTCGACTTTGGAGCGCGCCATCTCGATCGTGTAGCGGCTGACGATGCCGCGCTTGAAGATCACCCGATGATCGGTGACGGCGAGCTCGGTCGTGGCGCGTTTGATCGCAGCAAGGATCGCGAAGATCGCCGCCAGCGCAAGAAGGAGCCCACCGGCGATGAGGCCGGCATCCTGGAAATTCGTGCCGGCCGCGTAGCCGGCCACGACCGCGGCGATAGCAAGCCCGGCGAGGATGATCGCCCGGCTATAGATCAGCCAATGCAGCCTTGTGCGGTAGATCAGCGTCTCTCCCGGCTGCAGAACCTTCTGAACGTAGCTCATCGCCCCATCCTATCACGGCCCCACGGGTTGGTTTGGGCCTTTACCCCGACACCTTGCAGGATTGCCTCCGCCGCCACATATCTGCGGCGGCCCAAAACATTCGGCCGAGCGGACGGGAAAGGGGTCATGGCCAGCGAGAAACGCGAATTCCAGGCGGAAGTTTCCCGCCTGCTGGAGATTGTCGCGCATTCGCTTTACAGCGAAAAAGAAATTTTCCTGCGCGAGCTTATTTCGAACGCCTCCGATGCTTGCGACCGGCTGCGCTATCTCGCCTTGACCGAACCGGCTCTGACCCAGGGCGACACCGATTTCCGGGTCGTCATCGAGCCCGACAAGAAGAAACGGACCCTGATCATCGCCGATAACGGCATCGGCATGAGCCGGCAGGAGATGATCGAAAATCTCGGCACGATCGCCCGCTCCGGCACCGCCGCCTTCGTCAGGGAACTCTCCGGCGACAGCAAGAAAGACGTCGCCCTCATCGGCCAGTTCGGTGTCGGCTTCTATTCCGCCTTCATGGTCGCGGGCGAGGTCGATGTCATCTCGAGGAAGGCCGGCGAGGAAATCGCCCATCGCTGGGTCTCGAACGGCAAGGGCGAATTCACGATCGACGAGGCGGCACGCGAGAAACGCGGCACCACGATCACCCTCCACCTCAACGAGGCGGACGAGGAATATGCCGAGCCCGACCGCATCCGCGAGATCGTCAAGAAATATTCCGATCACATCGCGCTGCCGATTGTGCTCGATCAGGCCGGCAAGGAAGAGACGCTAAACGCCGCCTCGGCCCTCTGGATGCGGCCGAAGACCGAGATCACCGGCGATCAGTACAAGGAATTCTATCACCACGTGGCGCATGCTTTCGACGAGCCGTGGCTGACGCTGCATCACAAAGTCGAAGGCACTTACGAGTACACGACGCTGCTCTTCATTCCCGGCAGCAAGCCCTACGATCTCTTCGATCCGCAGCGCAAGCACCAGGTGAAGCTCTATGTCCGCCGCGTCTTCATCACCGATGATGCGCAAGAGCTGCTGCCGCCTTATCTACGCTTCCTGCGCGGCGTGGTCGACAGCGAAGATCTGCCGCTCAACGTCAGCCGCGAGATGCTGCAGAACAATCCGATGCTGAAGCGGATGCGCGGCCAGATCACGACGCGCGTCTTGAGCGAGCTGGCGAAGAAAGCCAAGGACGAGCCGGCGGAATTCGTCAAATTCTCGGAGAATTTCGGCGCGGTGCTGAAGGAAGGCATCTACGAGGATCGCGAGCACAAGGACGAGATCCTGCCGCTGGCGCGTTTCCGCTCGACCGCCGGCGACGAGCTGACTTCGCTCGACGACTACATCGCGCGGATGAAGCCGGGCCAGGAGGCGATCTACACCATCGCCGGCGAAAACCTCGAAGCATTGAAGAAAAGCCCGCAGCTCGAGGGATTCCGCGCACGCGGCATCGAGGTGCTGCTGCTCACCGACCCGGTCGACGAATTCTGGATGCCGGCGGTCGGCGAGTATCAGAAAAAGGAATTCAAATCGGTGACGCGCGGCAGCGCCGATCTCGACAAGATCGCTCCCGAGGAGAAAACAGACGGCGCGCCGGCCGAGGAGAAGCCGGAAGGCGACGTCGCTTCGCTCGTTGCGCTGCTGAAACTGTCGCTCGGCGATGCGGTAAAGGATGTGCGCAGCTCGAAGCGTTTGACCGAGAGCGCCGTTTGCCTCGTTGCCGATGAGCGCGACATCGACATGCATCTGGAGCGCCTGCTCCGCCAGCACCAGCAGCTCGCCGCCGGCGTCGATGCCAAGCGCATCCTCGAGATCAATCCGAAGCATCCGCTGATCGCGCAGCTGGTCGATCTAGCCGGCAAGGAAGGCGCGACGGACGCGCTCGGCGATTTCGCCTGGCTGCTCTTGGATCAGGCGCGGATTTTGGAGGGCGAGACCCTGCCCGACCCGGCGGCCTTCGCCAAACGCTTGTCTTCCGTGCTGGCGCGCGGGTTGACGGCGTAGAGCCGGCGCGGCTCATTGCCGGCGCGGACTCGTTGTGATACGGGCGGTCGTCATTGAGGAAAAATCCAAACCATGAAGTGCCAATGCCCATCGAGCGCGCACGGCCACCGGCCCGGCCATTGCACCAGCGAGGCAACGACCGACAATCATTGTCCGCGTTGTCATGCCGAAAAAGCGAAAGAAGATGCCCTTAAGCCGGTCGGCAGCCACGTTGCCGCGACGCCACCGCGGCGGCCCTAGCGCCTAGACGCGTTCCTCGCGAGACGCACGGCTTTTGCCGCGCGGCTCGACGGCGTAGAGCAGGCACGGCCGCGCTTTTCCTGGAGCTAATCCATTCCTGCAATGGCGCGGCGCTTTGTCCCGACGTCAGCGCGCCAGCTTCGTGCCGTGGCGGAAGCGTCGGTCGATAACGTGGCCGTAGCGCACCTCGGCGCCAGCCTCGGTGCGAACTGCTTGCCTTGGACACCGAACAAGTGCGAATATCGCATAAGGTGGGGCTGTGCGAAGAAAAGCAACGCCAGGTTCGGGGAGTTGAGGCGCTAGGTCGGGGGACGCAGTGCCAGTTCAAGTTAGTTACATGGGCACGAAAGAGAAGATCGCGCCCGCGGTAGCCGCTGTCATTGCCCAGGGCCCAAGCGGACCCTTGCTTGACGTTTTTTCCGGAGTCTGCGCGATCGCCTCTGCTGTCGGGCCCACCCGGCAAGTATGGTGTAATGATATCCAGATCTTCGCATCGTCAGTCGCTATCCACTTAAGCTTCCCATCCAGTTCGGAACCTACATGGATGTGCGCAATTTCATGCAACTCCTCAAAAAAATTCTGTGCGGCAATTCGCAACTGTTCGATACCCGTAGTGAGTCTACGATGGGCGCAGGAACATACTCACAGCCTGACATAGCGCCAGATTCATCCACTGGTGTTGATGCTGATCTATTTGATTCTGACGTTTGAGAGAGTCGACTGCGTAACGGATGGAGTTGATTTGAAGTGCCTGTTTGATGCCCACATATCCGCCCGCAAATGTGATCGAGAAAAGTCGATACGGAGCCGTGAGCGGGTTCGTGGCAAGTTGTCGTCTCTCTTTTCGCCACGCATCACTTATTGATGCATTCGCGAGATTCTTTTCGACAGCAACAAGGTTGCTATAGGATTTGGTGGCTAGCGCTTCGGTCTCGTGCTTTAAGCGTCCACGAAATCGGTTTTCGAGTTGCAGATAATTTTGGCGGTAGAGAGGTGCAGAGATATCCGCAGCCCGTTCATAGGCCAGTGGTGGTTCGGTACACGCAAAGAAAGCCTTATAGGTGGAATAAGGAACCATATAGCTAACTACCGAAATCTCGGTCACCACTGGCCGAAGAACAAAAAGCTGGCCCGAAAAAAATACCTAGACTGCCGACACGCTTTTCTGGACGGCATGCGTCAGATGGTGAACTTTCGCAAAGCTATGCGTGATCTTGGCCTAAGTGGAAATCTTCCAAAGGTCTAGGGCTCGCCACTTCCGCTCGTTGGCAGGCCGATTGCGGCCCTAGCGCCCTTGTAGCTGGACGCTGGCGGCTGTGAGGATCGGGCCGTTGCCGTCTTGTTGCAGCAGCACGGCGGCGCCGTAATCGCCGAGATTCTTGGCTTCCTCGGGCGGCACGATCAGCTCTTCCGACCAGCCGGCCCAGGAACCGAGACGGCGGAAGCTGCGCACGGCGTGGTGGTCCCAGGCGGTCTTGCCGGCATTCTCGCCGGTGGTCACCGCCATCGTACGCATCTTGTCGAAGCCGACGAGCCAGAGCGTCGCCGGCTGGCCCGGCGGCGATTGGCCGTCGCCGACATCGGCAACGAGCGCGCCATCATCGCGCCAGCGCAAGGTCAGGCTGGGATGCGGCTTACGCTTGGCCTCGGCTGCACGGATCATCGGCTCGATGGCCGCCGGCTCGGAGCCGACGCCTTCCTTCTCGCCCTGGATCACCATCTCGGGCGTATAGACGTAGCGCAGCTTCATCGCCGACTGATAATCGCGCTGCCGCCGGGTCGCCCACGGCTTCGAATAAGCATCGGTCCAGCCGATGTAATTCCAATATTCGACATGGAAGGCCAGCGCGATGACGTCGGAACGCTTGGCGAGCTCGCCGAAATATTTGTCGGCCGGCGGGCAGGAGCTGCAGCCTTGCGAGGTGAAAAGCTCGACAACGACCGGCGAATCGTCGGCCCGGACAAGGGTCGGCGTCACCGCGACAAGCACTGCGAGTAAGGCGAAAGAGGCCGGCCGGAGCATCGTTCCATCCTGCACTTCGCCCGACGAATTCGCAAAGCACTATCCTTCACAAGGGGGTGAGGCTTGACCCCGTTGCAACCCTGGCGGCAGGTTCTCAACCTTCAAATCGGGGAGGAAACAAATGATCCTGGAAGTCCGCACCTATACGGCGCAGACCGGCGGCGGGACCGCCCGCTGGCTGGAGCATTACGAAAAGCACGGGCTGCCGCCCTCGAAACGCCATCTCGGCCAGCTCGTGGGTTTCTTCACCAGCGAGATCGGGCCGCTTAACCAGATCGTCCATATGTGGCGCTACGAATCCCTGGCCGACCGCGAGGCGCGGCGCGCCGCGCTCTATGCCGATCCCGAATGGCAGGCGTTCCTCAAGAACGGGCCGCAGCCCTCGCCGCTGATCTCGCAGGAGACGAAGATCCTGGTGCCGACCGCTTTCTCGCCGATGAAATAGCGCCGCGCGGCGCTACTTCATCATGCTGCGCAGCACGTATTGCAGGATGCCGCCGTGGCGGAAGTATTCGAGCTCATCCAGCGTGTCGATGCGGCAAAGGACTTTGATCTCTTCGGTCTGGCCATTCGCGCGATGGATGCGGACGGTCAGATCGCTGCGCGGCTTCAAGCCTTGCGCAATGCCGAGCACATCGAATTTTTCGGTGCCGTCGAGCTTCAAGGTCTGGCGCGTCATGCCGTCCTTGAACTGCAGCGGCATTACCGCCATGCCGACGAGGTTCGAGCGATGGATGCGCTCGAAGCTTTCGACCAGCACCGCGCGCACGCCGAGGAGCTTCGTGCCCTTGGCCGCCCAGTCGCGCGATGAGCCGGTGCCGTATTCCTTGCCGCCGACGATGACCAGCGGCACGCCTTCCTTCTGATACAGCATCGCCGCGTCGTAGATCGGCATCACCTTACCGTCGGGCTGATGCTTGGTGACGCCGCCTTCGACGCCCGGCACCATCTCGTTCTTGATGCGGATATTGGCGAAAGTGCCGCGCATCATCACGTGATGCGTGCCGCGGCGCGCGCCGTAGGAATTGAAATCCTGCGGCCGCACCTGGTGCTCTACGAGATACTGCCCGGCGGGGCTTTCCTTCTTGATCGAGCTGGCGGGCGAGATGTGGTCGGTGGTGATGCTGTCGCCGAACAGCGCGAGCTCGCGCGCGCCGCTGATATCGGCGAGCGGCCCGGGCTGCTTCGGCATGTTGTCGAAATAAGGCGGCAGCGCGAGATAGGTCGAGCCCGGATCCCAGGCGAAGGTCATGCCCTCGACCTTCGGCACTTTGCGCCACTCTTCGGGACCTTCGAAGACATTGCCGTAGCGCTTCTTGAACATCGTGTCGTTGAGCGCGTTATGCACCGTGTCGGCGATCTCGCGATTGCTCGGCCAAATATCCTTGAGATAGACCGGCTTGCCGTCCGGATCCTCGGCGAGTGGTTCTTTCGTCAGATCGATGTTCACCGATCCGGCGAGCGCATAGGCAACGACGAGCGGCGGCGAGGCGAGGTAATTCGCGCGCACTTGCGGATGGATGCGGCCCTCGAAATTGCGATTGCCGGAAAGCACGCCGGCGACGACGAGATCGCCTTCATCGATCGCGTCGGCGATCGGATCGGGCAGCGGCCCGGAATTGCCGATACAGGTCGTGCAGCCATAGCCGACGAGGTTGAAGCCGAGCTTGTCGAGATCGCCTTGCAAGCCGGCGGCGGCGTAGTAGTCGGTGACCACCTGGCTCCCCGGCGCGAGCGAGGTCTTGACCCACGGCTTCACCTTGAGGCCGCGCTTCACAGCATTGCGTGCCAGCAAGCCGGCGCCGAGCATGACGCTGGGATTGGAGGTGTTGGTGCAAGAGGTGATCGCGGCGATCACCACAGCGCCGTCCTTCAGCGCGTAATTCGCGCCTTTCACCGCCACCTCGGTCTTCGGGCTCTTGCGGTTGGGCGCGAGCTTCGGCGCTTCGGCGGCGAAATTCTGCGCGATGCCGGCGAGACCGATGCGATCCTGCGGCCGGCGCGGACCGGCGAGCGAGGGCTCGACCGTGGACAGATCGAATTCGAGCGTGTCGGTGAAGACCGGTTCGGGCGTTTTCTCGTCATGCCAGAGGCCTTGCGCCTTGGCATAAGCCTCGACCAGCGCGATGCGCGACGGATCGCGGGCCGAGAGTTTCAGATAGCGGATGGTTTCGGCATCGATCGGGAAGAAGCCGCAAGTCGCGCCGTATTCCGGCGCCATGTTGCCGATGGTGGCGCGGTCGGCGAGCGCCATGTTGGCGATGCCTGGGCCGTAGAATTCGACGAAGCGCCCGACAACGCCTTTCTTGCGCAGCATCTGCACGACGGTAAGCACGAGATCGGTCGCGGTCGCGCCTTCCTTGAGCGCGCCATGGACGCGGAAGCCGACGACTTCCGGCAACACCATCGAGATCGGCTGGCCGAGCATCGCGGCTTCGGCCTCGATGCCGCCGACGCCCCAGCCGAGCACCGAGAGGCCGTTGATCATCGTCGTGTGGCTGTCGGTACCGACCAGCGTGTCGGGATAAGCGATGGTCTTGCCGCCCTCGTCGGTCGTCCACACGACTTGTGCGAGGTATTCGAGATTGACCTGATGACAGATGCCGGTGCCCGGCGGCACGACGCGGAAATTATCGAACGTGCCTTGGCCCCAGCGCAGGAAGGTGTAGCGCTCCTGATTGCGCTCGAACTCGACTTTCACATTGTTGCAGAAGGCTTGCGGGTTGCCGAAATTATCGACCATCACCGAGTGATCGATGACGAGATCGACCGGCGCGAGCGGATTGATCTTCGTCGGATCGCCGCCGAGCTTCACCATCGCCTCGCGCATCGCCGCAAGATCGACAATGGCCGGCACGCCGGTCAGATCCTGCATCAGCACGCGCGCCGGCAGGAAGGCGATCTCGCGCTCCGAGGTTTTCGTCTTCAGCCACTCGGCGACCGATTTGATGTCGTCGACCGTCACCGTGCGGCCATTCTCCAGCCGGACCAGATTTTCCAGCAGCACCTTCATCGAGAATGGCAGGCGCGCGATATCGCCGAGCCCTGCGGCCTGCGCAGCCGCCTCCAAGCTGAAATAGTCGTAATTCTTGCCGGCGACGGTGAGGGTACGACGGGTTTTCAGCGAATCATGGCCAGTGACAGGCACTTTTTTCTCCTCGGGACGCGGGAAAGGCGGGGGTTCCCCTGCTGCTACCGCCTTTGGAGCATCAGATCAAGCCGTACAGGCGCGGCCAAGTCCCATCATGGCGAGCGCCGCTCGGCCGCCCGGCCCGTAAGGATTGGCGAGCGATTCGCCCATCTCCATATGCGCGTAGTTTTTGCCCTCGACCAGCGTGATTTTCTTGCCGGCGGCTTTCACGGCCGCGGCGAAATCGCGGCCCTGGCGCTGGAACTCCGGCGTCTCGAAAGTGCCGTAAGCCACCGTCACCGGCGCATGCAGCCGCGACAGATGGCGAATCGAGCTCATCCAATCTTCCATCGCATCGTCGAATTTCACGTAGTTGCTGCGCGCCGAGAGCCGCACCGGCTTCATATCGTACATGCCCGAGATACAAATGCCGCCCTTGATCGTGTCGGCAGGCAAGCCGAAATCCTTCTGCCAATCGGTCACCAGTGCGACGCCCGCGAGATGGCCGCCCGATGAATGGCCGCCGATGTAAATCCGCCGCGCGTCGCCGCCGAAGCTCGCCGCGTGCTTGGCGGCCCAGGCGATCGCGCGGCGCACCTGCTGCGCCATCGGCCGCAGATCGCCGCCGGCTTCGAGCACGTTGACGAAATCGAGCGCGATGTAGTGGGCGCCGTGATCGTGAAACAGCTCGGCCGGCGCGGCACTCCCGCGCGACGAGCCTGTGCGCCAGGTCCCGCCATGGATGAAGATGAAGATCGGCGCATGCGCCTCTTTGGCGCGATAGATTTCGAGCCGCTCGATCGCCGTCGGGCCGTAAGCGACGCGTTGCGGCGCGCCGAGCCGGGCACGAACGGCGTCGCTGTTCGAGGCACCACGCACCCCGATCTGAGCAATATTCGCTTCATAGGCCGATTGATCGTAGGCGGCATCGAGCTCGGCCTGGTCGTAATTCATGAAGACCGGCGGGCCCTTCTCATGCGGTGGCGGTCCCAGCCGACATTCCGCTGCCAGTGCCGGCCCGGCGGCCAAAAACGCGGCCGCACCCAGGAAACCACGGCGGCTGGCGCTCGAGATCGCGCTCATCGAGCCCTCCCCTTTTATCGAGCCGTTTGTCAAAAGATCAATTGTTACAATAAGATAATCTTGATTGGGGAAAACTAGGGCAAAAACCTTGCTTTCGCCATGATTCTTACGCGCCAGCGTCCCAAAGGGGGTGTCTTCTACGCGCGGGTGAGAGAGGCTATTGGCTTTTTCTCCCTCTCCGTAGCGGTCAATCCCCCCGACCGCTCATACGCGGCCTCGGTTCCCCCGACCGAGGCCGCATTTCTTTTGTGCGCGCCTTCCTTTTGCCGAGGGGACTTGGTCTGTTGAGACTGGCTCGAAGGGGGCTCCCATGTCGGACACGATTGCGGAAACCGGATGGCTGCGGCGGCTCAAGGATTCGCTCGCGGCATCGGCAGGCACGATCGTCTTCGGCATGGAAGACGGCACGGTCTCGATCTTCGGTCTCGTCTTCGGCGTCGCCGCGACAACCAATAGCAACAGCGTCGTCCTGGTCGCCGGCGCCTCGGGCGCTGCGGCGGCGGCCGTGTCGATGATGGCCGGATCGTTTCTCGAATCCGAGACCGATCGCGACGAAAAGAAAGCGCGCCAACAACAACTCCAGATCGATCTCAAATGCGATCCCGGCGGGGTCGACACGATGCTGGCGGAGCGGCTGACGGCCATCGGGTTGGAGCGGCCGCAGGCCGGCGCGCTGGCCGGCGCGGTGCGCGACAAGCCCGATGCGATCAAAGCATTGCTGATGGCCATGCAAGGCGGCACCGCAGCCGAGACGAACCCGATCGTGCAGGCGGTGTGGATGCTCGTGGCGGATTTCTTCTCGGCCGCGGTGCCGATCGTGCCTTTCATGCTGATGCCGGTGGCGTCGGCGCGAATCGTCTCCGCTGGCATCACCATCCTGCTGCTGGCCGCGCTCGGCGTCGGGCGCGGCATCATCGGCAAACGCTCGCAAATACGGACGATTCTCGAAACCGTCACCGTCGGGATCGCGGCCGCGCTCGCTGGGGTCGGCATCGGCGTGCTGTTCAACAACAGTTACGGCAGTTAAGCGCCCATCTGCTTTGCTTTAACGGCGGCAAGCGGTCACAATCGCGCCGCCCGATGCCCGCCGTCCAAACCCTTCCCAATTCTGGCGATTTCTCCGGACAAAGCCTCGCTTGCCGCCGCGGCGAACGGCTGATTTTCCGCGGCCTCGACTTCACCCTGCCGCCGGGTGGCGCGCTCGTCCTGATCGGCCCCAATGGCAGCGGCAAATCGAGCCTGCTGCGGCTGATGGCCGGGTTGACGCCACGTGAAGCGGGCTTGCTGGCCTGGAACGGCACCGATATCCGCGAAGACATGGGCGCGCATCGCGCCCGGCTGCATTTCATCGGCCATAGCGATGCGCTGAAACCAGTCCTCTCGGCCGGCGAGAGCCTCGCCTTCTGGGCCAAGATGCGCGGCACAAACGCTTCGATCGAGCCGGCGCTGACGCGCTTCGGCCTCGGCAACGCCGCCGCGCTGCCCTGCCGCTACCTTTCTGCAGGGCAGAAGCGGCGCCTCGCATTGGCGCGGCTTGTCGCGGCACCGGCCGAGCTCTGGCTGCTCGATGAGCCGCTGACCAGCCTCGATACCGACGCCGCGGCGCAACTTCTCGCCGCGATCGCCGAGCATCGCGGGGCGGGTGGCCGGGTTGTGCTCTCGACCCATGCACCGATCGATCTCGGCGATGCAACGCGCTTATCGCTCGCCGACTTTCGCCCGGCACCGGCGCAGCGGCTGGCATGAGCGCGTTTTTGACGCTGGTCGCCCGCGATCTACGCCTCGCGCTCCGGCAGGGCGGCGATGCCGGGATGGTCATCGCCTTCTTCGTGCTGAGTGTGGTGCTGTTTCCCTTCGCGGTCGGCCCGGAGCCCGAGCTGCTGCAGCGCATCGCCGCCGGCATTGTCTGGGTGACCGCGCTGCTTGCCGCGCTGCTCTCGCTCGAGCGCTTGTTTCAGGCCGATTACGAGGATGGCAGCCTCGAAGCCCTCGCCCTCCTGCCGCTGCCGCTCGAAGCACAAGTGCTGGCGAAATGCCTCGCCCATTGGCTGGTTACGGGCCTGCCGCTGATCATCGTCGCGCCGCTCTTGGCGCTGCTCCTGCATCTCGACCCCGCGGGCTACCCGGCGCTGATCGCCGGCATGGTGCTGGGCACGCCGACCCTCAGCCTCATCGGTGCGATCGGGGCGGCACTGTCCTTGGGTGCGCGGCGCGGCGGCGTACTGCTCTCGCTGCTGGTGCTGCCGCTCTATATCCCGGTCCTGATCTTCGGCGTCGCCGCGATCGAGGCCGAGATCGCGGGCTTCGGTCCCCGGCCGGACCTGCTGCTGCTGGCGGCGCTGCTGGTGCTGGCGGCGGGGCTGGTTCCTTTTGCCGCTGCGGCGGCGCTCCGCCTGGCGCTAGAATAGGCACGGTCGCCCTGGTGCTTGCTTAAAAAAGAGCTAGATGTTCCGCCTCGCCAATCCCAATCGCTTCATGCAGTGGTCCGGCAAGATCCTGCCCTGGTGCGCGATCGCGACCGTGCTGCTGCTCGGCATCGGACTCTATCTCGCGCTTTTCGTCGCGCCGCCCGATTATCAGCAAGGCGAGTCCGTGCGCATCATGTATGTGCATGTGCCGTCCGCTTATATGGCAACGACAGTCTATGCGGTGATGGCGGCGGCGAGCGCGGTCGCGCTGATCTGGCGCCATCCGGTCGCCGATATCGCGGCCCGGGAGGCTGCGCCGCTCGGCGCGGGATTCACACTGCTCTGTCTGGTGACCGGCTCGCTCTGGGGCAAGCCGATGTGGGGCACCTGGTGGGTCTGGGACGCGCGGCTGACGTCGGTGCTGGTGCTGTTTTTCCTCTATCTCGGCTACATCGCGCTCGTCAACGCGTTCGACGAGCCGACGCGCGGCGCACGCGCCGGCGCGATCCTCGCGCTGGTCGGCGTGGTCAATCTGCCGATCATCAAATTCTCGGTCGATTGGTGGAACACGCTGCATCAGCCGGAGAGCATCTTCCGCTTGGGCGGCCCGACCATCGCGCCCTCGATGCTGTGGCCGCTGGCGATCATGGCGCTGGGCTTCACCGCGCTTTTCGTCACGCTGTGGCTGATGCGTATCCGCAGCGCGCTGATGGCGGCGAAGCTGCGCGCCTTGCGGCTGCAGCAGGCGGTATGAGATGGAGACACTCGATCACTTTCTCGCCATGGGCGGTTATGCGCGTTTCGTCTGGCCGGCCTATGCGCTGGCGGTGATCGTGCTGGGCGGATTCGCAATCGAGACGGTCGTCACCTATCGCAGGCGCCAGCGCGCGCTCGACAAAGCAGAGAAGCGCCGGCCATGACGCGCAAGCGCAAACGGCTTTACATCGTAATCGGCGGCCTTGCTCTCCTGGGAGTCGCGACGGCGCTTGTGCTGTCGGCCTTTCAGGACAATCTCGTCTTCTTCTACGGGCCGTCCGATCTCGTCGCCAAACGCGTGCCCGACGGCCGCGACATCCGCATCGGCGGCTTGGTCGAAAATGGTAGCGTCAAGCGCGAACCCGATGGGGTGACGCTCGATTTCAAAGTCACCGACGGTAATAGCGCCGTGCCCGTCACCTATAAGGGCGACGTGCCCGACCTTTTCCGCGAAGGCCAAGGCGTCGTCGTCGAAGGCAAGCTGCAGCAAGGCACGTTCCGCGCCTCGAGCGTGCTGGCCAAGCACGACGAGAATTACATGCCGCCCGAAGTGGTCGATGCGCTGAAACGCAGCGGCCATTGGCAGGAAGGCGCCAAGCCCGGCCCCACCTCGAACACAGCGGCCGCCGCGACCGCCGCGACCGCCAACGCGAAGCAGCCATGATGAGCGAGCACCAATGATTATCGAGCTGGGCCATTTCGCGCTGATCCTCGCGCTCTGCCTCGCCGTGCTGCAATCGACGCTGCCGCTCTACGGCGCATCGCGCAACCACGCTGGCCTCATGGCTGTCGGGCAAAGCGCGGCGGTGGCGCAGTTCCTGCTGATCGCGGCGAGCTTCGCGGTTCTCGTGAACGCTTACGTTACCTCGGATTTCTCGCTCGCGACCGTGGTCGACAATAGCCAGTCAACCAAGCCGCTGCTCTATAAGATCACCGGCGTCTGGGGCAATCACGAAGGCTCGATGCTGCTCTGGGTACTGATCCTGTCGCTGTTCGGCGCGGCGGTCGCACTCTTCGGCGACAATCTGCCGCCGACTTTGCGCGCCCGCGTGCTCGCCGTGCAAGGCATGATCGGCGTCGGCTTCCTCACCTTCATCCTCTTCACCTCGAACCCGTTCCTGCGCGCCAATCCCGCCCCGCTCGACGGCAACGGGATGAATCCGGTGCTGCAGGACCCCGGCCTCGCCTTCCATCCGCCGTTTCTCTATCTCGGCTATGTCGGATTCTCGGTCGCTTTCTCTTTCGCGGTCGCCGCGCTGATCGAGGGCCGCGTCGATGCCACCTGGGCGCGCTGGGTCAGGCCATGGAGCCTCGCCGCCTGGTGCGCGCTCACCATCGGCATCGCGATGGGAAGCTGGTGGGCCTATTACACGCTCGGCTGGGGCGGCTGGTGGTTCTGGGACCCGGTCGAGAACGCGTCCTTCATGCCGTGGCTGGTCGGCACGGCGCTCATTCATTCCGCGATCGTCGTCGAGAAGCGCGATGCGCTCAAAAGCTGGACCATCCTGCTCGCTATCGTGACCTTCTCGCTGTCGCTGGTCGGCACCTTCCTCGTGCGCTCGGGCGTGCTGACCTCGGTGCACGCTTTCGCGGTCGACCCGACGCGCGGCACCTATATTCTCATCCTGCTTGTCCTCGCGATCGGCGGTTCGTTGACGCTCTACGCGGTGCGCGCGCCGGCGCTGCAAGGCGGCGGGCTCTTTGCGCCGATCTCGCGCGAGGCAGCGCTTGTGCTCAACAACGTGTTGCTCACGACCGCCGCCGCGACCGTCTTTCTCGGCACGCTCTATCCGCTCTTCCTCGACACGATCGGCGGGCCGAAGCTTTCGGTCGGCTTCCCTTTCTTCAACCGTACTTTCGTGCCGCTGATGGTGCCGGCGCTGCTCGCCGTCGCGGTCGGGCCGCTCCTCGCCTGGAAGCGCGGCGATCTGCGCGGTGCGTTCCAGCGGCTGTGGTTCGCTTTCGCGGTGGCGCTGTTCGTCGCCCTGATCGGCCTCTATCTCGCGGGCTTCAAGCCGATCCTCGCGCTGCTGGGCCTCGCCCTCGCGGCCTGGGTCGGCATCGGCACGATCGTCGAATGGGCCGAGCGCGTGAAGCTGTTCCGTGCCGGCCCTGCCGAGACTTGGCGCCGCGCGCGCCATTTGCCGCGCGCGTCTTATGCGATGACGATTGCGCATTTCGGCCTCGCGGTCAGCGTCGCCGGCATCGCCGCTTCGGCCTTCGAGGTCGAGCAGATCCAGATGCTGCACCCCGGCGATACGCTGAATATCGCGGGCTATGTGCTGAAATTCGACGGCACGGAAAAAGTCCAAGGCCCGAATTTCACCGCCGATCGCGCGACCATCGACGTGCAGCGCAACGGCGCGACGATCGAAGAACTACACCCGCAGCGGCGCTTCTTCCCGCTGCAGCAGATGACCACCAGCGTCACCGCGATCCGCAGCAATCTGCTCGCCGATCTGTATGTCGCGCTGGGCGATCCCGACGACAGCAACGGATCGACCGTGCGCGCCTATTGGAAGCCATTGACGCCATGGATCTGGATCGGCGCCGTGATCATGGCGTTTGGCGGCATGTTGAGCCTTAGCGATCGGCGCTGGCGCGTCGGTGTCGCTTCGCGCCGGCGCTTGCCGGCGGCACATCCCGCACCGGGAGAATAGATTTTGCGGCGGTTGCTGTTTCTGTTGCCGGTCGCGCTCTTCGTCGCCGTCGCGGTCTATTTTCTCCTCGCGCTCAATCCCAACCGCGATCCGCAGCTTGTGCCCTCCGCGCTGATCGATAAACCGGCGCCGGCGTTTCAATTGGCCGGGCTCGATGGCGGACAAGGCATCGCGCTTGCCGCGCTTAAAGGCCAGGTCATTATCGTCAATTTCTTCGCGTCGTGGTGCGAGCCGTGCCGCGACGAGCATCCGCTGCTGATGGGATTGGAGAAGCAGATCGGCGTGCCCATCTATGGCATCGCCTATAAGGACAAGCAGCCCGACACCGAGCGCTTCCTGAAGCAGCTCGGCGACCCCTATCACGCGATCGGCGTCGATGAGAATGGCCGCACCGCGATCGATTTCGGCGTTTACGGCGTGCCCGAGACCTACGTCATCGACAAGGAAGGCCGCATCCGCAAGCGCATCGTCGGGCCGCTGAGCGAGCGCCAGGTCACCCAGGAACTGTTGCCACTGGTGCAGCAGTTGCAGCATTCGTGAGAGCGATCCTCGCCCTGCTCGCGCTGTTGCTGCTCGCGCCGGCCGCGTTTGTCCCCCCTGCACGCGCCGTCGAGCCGAGCGAACGGCTGAGCGATCCCGCGCTCGAAGCACGCGCACGCGCACTCAGCGAAGAGCTGCGCTGCCTCGTCTGCCAAAACGAGACGATCGACGAATTCGAGCGCGCCGCTGGCGCATGATCTGCGCGTGCTGCTGCGCGAGCGCATCGCCGCGGGCGACACGGATACGCGGGCGGTGAAATATCTCACCGATCGCTATGGCGATTTCGTGCTGCTGAGGCCGCCGGTCGTGCCCGCGACCTATCTGCTCTGGTTCGGCCCGATCATCGTGCTGCTGCTCGCCGGTGGCGGCGCCGCGCTCTACGTGCGCCGGCGCAAAGCCATCGCACCGGTCGCGCCGCTCAGCGCCGCGGAAGAGCGCCGTATCGAGCATCTGCTCAAGGAAGAGAGCTGATGCTGGCGCTGCTCCTCGCGATCATCGGCACGACGCTGATTGTGCTCGCGCTGGTGCTCGGCCCGCTGCTGAAGCCGGCGCGGGCGCCAGCGACGCGCGAAGCCTTCGACCGCGCCGTTTATCGCGACCAGTTAAAAGAACTCGATCGCGAGGTCGCGCGCGGCGCGGTAGCCGAAAGCGAAGCAGCGACGGCGCGGCTTGAATTGCAACGCCGCTTGCTCGCCGCCGATAGCGAGGACAAGGCAATGACCGGCGGCGCGCGCAGACCGCTGCTGGCCGGCGCTCTCGCCCTAGCAATCGTGCTGGTCGCAGGCGGGCTCTATCGGCGCCTCGGCTCGCCGGGCGTGCCCGACGCCCCTTACGCGGGTCGTCAGGCGGAGCGCGATCAAGTGGCACAGCAACAGGCGCAGCTCAATCAAATCCGCGCCATGGTGGCGAAGCTTGCCGAGGAGATGAAGCAGCATCCCGAGGATGTCGAAGGCTGGCTGCGCCTTGGACGCTCCTACGCCGTGCTCGGCCAGCCCGACGATGCCGCGGCGGCTTTCGCGCGCGCCGAGAAGCTGAAGCCCAACGATCCCGCCGTGCTGCTGACAGAGGCGCAAGCGCTGATGGCGGGGCGGCCGATAGCGGAAGCGCTGACCCCGCAAGTCGTCACGCTGCTCGATCGCATTCAGGCGATCGATCCCGACGAGCCGGCGGTGCTGTGGTATCTCGGCCTTAACGCCGCGCAGCAAGGCGATTTCAAGGCCGCGCGCGCGGATTGGGAGAAGGTGAAAGACAAGATGCCGCCCGATAGCGAGGAGGCCCGCACCGTCGCAACCGCGCTCGACGCGATCAAGGACCGGTGAGGTTTGCCCCTGCCCTCGAGGGCATTACCCTCTCCGCCCTAGAGGGCGGAGAGGGTAGGGTGAGGTGGGTGTTCTTTCATCAGATGAGAACGCGCCGCTGCGCGACACCTCACCCATCACTTCGTGATGGGCCCCCCTCTCCCCGCAAGCGCGGAGAGGGAATTTAGTTGCCGCTGTTGATCGTCGCTTCGCTCTTGGCGCGGACTTCATCGAGCGTCACGCCGGGCGCGAGCTCATCAGCTCGATGCCACCATTGCCCTGGCGATCGATCTCGAATACGCCGAGATCGGTGATCAGCATGTCGACGACACGCGAACCGGTGAGCGGTAAGGTGCAGCGCTTCAGGAGCTTCGGCCCGTCTTTCGCCGAATGCTCCATGACCACGACGACTTTCTTGACGCCGGCGACGAGGTCCATCGCGCCGCCCATGCCTTTGACGACCTTGCCGGGGATCATCCAATTGGCGAGATCGCCGTTCTCCGCGACCTGCATCGCGCCGAGGATGGCGATGTTGATATGGCCGCCGCGGATCATCGCGAAACTGTCGGCACTCGAAAAGAAGCTCGTCGTCGGTAGCTCGGTGACGGTCTGCTTGCCGGCATTGATGAGGTCGGCGTCTTCCTCGCCTTCATAGGGGAATGGCCCGAAGCCGAGCATGCCGTTCTCGCTTTGGAGCTGCACCGAGACGCCGGGCGGGATGTAATTCGACACCAGGGTCGGGATGCCGATCCCGAGATTGACGTAGAAGCCGTCGCGCAACTCTTTTGCCGCGCGTTCCGCCATCTGATCGCGTGTCCAAGGCATGGTTACGCCTCCTGATCAAAAAACAACGTCATGCCCGGACTTGTTCCGGGCGTCCACGACTTGAAGACGTGGATCGGCGGGGTCGAGCCGCGAGGAGCGGATTGACGCCCGGCGATGACGCAAAATGGTAAGGGCCGGTCGATCATCGACTACGCGCGTTTCCGGACGGTGCGCACTTCGATGCGCTTCACCGCATTCTTGATGTGGACGATGCGTTGGACGTAGATGCCCGGCGTCATGATGTGATCGGGCTCGATCTCGCCCGGCTGCACGAGATGCTCGACCTCGGCGACGGTGATCTTGCCGGCGGTCGCCATCACCGGGTTGAAGTTCCGCGCCGTCTTGCGATAGACGAGATTGCCTTCGGTATCGCCCTTCCAGGCATGGACGATGGCAGAGATCGCCGACGATGGCGCGCTCCATCACATAATGCTCGCCGTCGAAATCCTTGGTTTCCTTGCCTTCGGCGATCACCGTGCCGTAGCCGGTCTTGGTGTAGAAGGCCGGGATGCCGGCGCCGCCGGCGCGGATGCGCTCGGCCAGCGTGCCTTGCGGATTGAATTCCAGCGCGAGCTCGCCTTTCAAGAATTGCTCGGCGAAGAGCTTGTTCTCGCCGACATAGGACGAGATCATCTTCTTGATCTGGCGCGTCTCGAGCAGCAGGCCGAGCGCCGCGCCGTCGATGCCGGCGTTGTTCGAGACCACGGTCAGTTCTTGGTCCCGGCTTTCTTGATCGCATCGATCAGCGCGTCGGGCGTGCCGCAGAGGCCGAAGCCGCCGGACAGGATCATCATGCCGTCGCGCAACACGCCTTCGAGCGCCGCATCGGCCGTCGGATAGACCTTATTCGCCATCGGGGCTCTTCCGCTTCCGCCATTCCGGTAGGCGAGAGAAATAACACGCGGTAAGCGGCGATGCTACGGTGCATCGCCCTGCGTGCTCGCGGCGCGATAGCCTCTAGCCGCGATCGCGCTGCGGCGCGATCTCGTCGATCGCATGGGCGAGCTTGATATCGCGCTCGCTCAACCCCTCGACGTCATGTGTCGCGAGCACGATTTCCACCCGGTTATAGACATTGAACCATTCGGGGTGATGATCCATCTTCTCGGCCAGCAGCGCGACACGCGACATGAAGGCCCAAGCCTCGCTGAAGGTACCGAAATGATAGGTCTTCCGGATCGCGTCGCGGTCCTCGACCTCGGCCCAGCCCCGAAGTTCCGCGACCGCTTCCTTGCGCTTTGCACCGACCAGCCGTTCGACCATTGCCGCCTCCATTGCTCCAACGACGTAGATTGGCATGAGCCAGCTTCCGCCTTCCGCCGCCGACATCGAGAGCCTGGCGCAGCAGGCGCTCGCCACTATACCAGAGGAATTGCGGCGGCATGTGGGTGCCGTGGTCATCCGGGTCGAGGAATTCCCCGATGAGGAGACCGAGGAAGAAATGGACCTCGAAAGCCCCTTCGATCTGCTCGGCCTCTATCGCGGCGTCGCGTTACCGCATCAAAGCGTGATGGCGACGCGCAACGATGTCGACATGATCTTCCTCTATCGCCGGCCGCTGCTCGATTATTGGTGCGAGACCGGCGAGGACCTTGCCGCCGTGGTACGCCATGTGCTGATCCACGAGATCGGCCATCATTTCGGCTTTTCCGACGACGATATGGAGCGGATCGAGAACGCGTAGGAATTGGCTATTTCGCCGTCATGGCCGGGCTTGTCCCGGCTATCCACGTGTTTCCAAGTCGTGGGTTGGCCCCTGCGGGTTCAATCGCAAAGAGCGATTGAACGGGTCGTCCGGAACAGATCCGGGCATGACGAAATAAAAGATTACGCTGCCACCAACTTTTTCACCCGCTTCCGCAGCGCGGGCAATACCTCCGCCTCGAACCACGGGTTCTTGCGCTCGAACAACATGGTGCGCCAGGAGGGATGCGGCAGCGGGAGATAGCGCGGCAAGTAGTCGCGCCACGCCGCGACCGTGTCGGTCATGCGCGGCTTCCCGCGTTCGGCGATGTAGTAATCGATCGCGTATGAGCCGACGAGCAGGATGAGCTCGAGCTTGGGCAGCGCGCCGAGCACACGCTCATGCCAGAGCGGCGCGCATTCCGGTCGCGGCGGCAGATCGCCGCCGCGGTCGTAGCGCCCGGGATAACACATCCCCATCGGCAGCGACGGCGACGCGCCGCTCGTCATAGAACGTCTCGCGGTCGATGCCGAGCCAGTCGCGCAGCCGATCGCCGCTGCGGTCGTTGAAGCTCAAGCCCGTCTCATGGACCTTGGTGCCGGGCGCCTGGCTGATGATCAGCAGCCGCGCCGAGCGCTTGCCGCGCAGGATCGGCCGCGGCCCCAACGGCAAATCCGCCGCACAGACCGTGCAAGCACAGATCTCCGCATAGAGTGCATCGAGGCGGGTTGTCGGCATGAAACGCTTCTAGCGCCGCGCGTAGATGTGGGCAAAGCAACGCTGAATCGCGTTGCGCGCGCGGCGTCACCGCTTATGATGCGCCCTGCAGAAGAAACCACCGAGGCGCCCGATGAAGAAGATCGACATTTTCCCGCACATCTTCCCCAAGACCTATTTCGACAAGATGGTCGAGGTCATCCCCAACAAGGCGGCGATCCGGCGCTGGACCAATATCCCCGTGCTCTACGATCTCGACCGCGCGCCTCGCGATGATGGAGGAGTTCGGGCCGGATTATCAGCAGATCCTGACCCTCTCGATGCCGGCGATCGAGTATGTCGCGCCGGCGACCAATCGCCCGAGCTCGCGCAAGCTCGCCAATGACGGCATGGCGGAGATCGTGGCGAAGCATCCGAAGCAGCTTTCCCGCCTTCGTCGCGTCGGTGCCGATGAACAACGTGAAGGCAACGCTCGACGAGATCAACCGCGCAGTCGAGAAGCTCGGCGCGCGCGGCATCCAGATCTTCACCAACGTCAACGGCCGCCCGCTCGACGATCCGGAATTCGCGCCGATCTTCGAGAAGCTGCATTCCTACGATCTGCCGATCTGGATGCATCCGACGCGGCCGCAGAAATTCGCCGATTATCCCGGCGAGACCAGCTCGAAATTCGACATCTGGTGGGTCTTCGGCTGGCCCTATGAGACCAGCGCGGCGATGGCGCGCATGGTGTTCTCGGGCTATTTCGACAAATGGCCGAACCTGAAGATCATCACCCATCATCTGGGCGCGATGGTGCCGTTCCTCGAAGCGCGCGTCGGCCTCGGCCTCGACCAGCTCGGTACGCGCGAAGGCGCCGAGGAGAGCTATGCCAAGATCATCGAGGCGATGAAGAAGAAGGGCCGCCGCCCGGTCGATTATTTCCGCATGTTCTACGCCGATACCGCGATCAACGGCTCGGCCTCGGGCACGCGCTGCGGCATCGATTTCTTCGGCTGCGAGCATGTGCTGTTCGGCACCGATTGCCCGTTCGATCCGGAAGGCGGGCCGCTGTTCATCCGCGACATCATCAAGATGCTCGATCAACTCGGCCTGCCCGATCAAGGATCTGGAGAAGATCTATGAAGGCAACGCCAAGCGGATGCTGAAGCTGTAGCGAGGACCTGATGGAACATTCCGCATCGCGCCGGGCCCTGCTCGGCACCCTTCTGGCGGCGTTGCCGACGGCGGCCTTCGCTCAAGGCTCGCTGCTCGATCAGGGCAAGAGCCTGCTCAACGATGTGCCAAAAGGCAGCGGTAATCGCCCGAGCGGCGGCAGCAATAGCGGCAGCAGCAGCACAGGCGCGGGGGCGTCGCTGCCGCAAGCCGAGATCGGCTCCGGCCTCAAGGACGCGCTGAAAGTGGCGTCGCAGCGCGTCGTCGGCCGGGTCGGCAAGACCGACGGCTATTGGGGCGACGCGCCATCCGTATTCCCCTACCCGGCCCGGTCGAGAAGGTCGACGGCGCGCTGAAAGCGATTGGCGCCGGCGGCATGC
Organism: uncultured Alphaproteobacteria bacterium; assembly: GCA_963731145.1. Lineage (GTDB taxonomy): Bacteria > Pseudomonadota > Alphaproteobacteria > ATCC43930 > CGMCC-115725 > CAIKMD01. The sequence goes on from CAVSUX010000005.1 coordinate 647,861, forward strand.
TCGGCGATCTCCAGCTCAAGATGAACCGCGCCGCCGAGCAGGCTGCGCCCAAGGCGCTCAACATCTTCGTCGATGCGGCATCGAAGATGACGATCACCGATGCACGTGCGATCCTGACCGGACCGCAAGACGCGGCGACGCAGTATTTCAAAAAGACCACGTCGGCCCGCTCACCACGCCTTCCGCCCGATGGTCGACAGCACGCTGTCGCAAGTTGGCGCTGTCAAGACGCTTCAACAGCGTCAAGAGCCAAGCCTCCTCGATGCCGCTGGCCGGCCAGGAGGTAGCGAGCTTCAACCTGACGGATTTCACCGTCGGCAAGGCGCTCGACGGGCTGTTCCATTACATGGCGATCGAGGAAGCCTCGATCCGCTCCAACCCTGCGGCGCGCACCACCGATCTCTTGAAGAAGGTGTTCGGCTAGCGCAGCGCCGCGGCGATGTTGCCGCCATCGACCGTCGTCACATCGGCCGTGGTCTTGAGCGACAGCGCCTGGTGCAGGAAAGCCTGCGCGACGTCCTCGGCGGTGACCTCGCGGCCGAGGAGATTGCCGGAGAGATAATCCTTCTCACTGAGGCCGCGCGCCGTCGAACGCTCGGCGATCATCTCTTGTGTCAGCAAGCCGCTGCGAATGCGATCGGCATTGACAGCGTTAGCGCGGATACCGTCCTTCCCATAGTCGAGCGCGTATTGCCGCGATAGGAAGAGCGTCGCGGCCTTAGGCAGGCCATAGGGCCCGAAATCGGGACCGGGATTGACCGCTTGTTTCGAGACGTTGAAGAGCAGGCAGCCGCCCGTCCCTTGGGCCAGCATGATCTTCACCGCGGCCTGCGCCACGCGTTGATGCGCCCAGAAATTGCAGCTCGAAGCTTTCGCGCAGCACGGCTTCCTCGACTGCGCCGATCTTGCCTTGCCATGCCGCGCCGGCATTGGAGATGAGGATATCGAGCCCGCCAAAATGTGCCGCGATCTTCTCGATCGCGTCACGTACCGAAGCATCATCGGTCACATCGCATAAAAAGCCGAGCGCCGCGCCGCCGAGCTTCTTCGCTACGGATTGCGCGCCCGCGCCGTCGCGATCCAGCACCGCGATCTCCGCGCCATTATCTTTGAAAAGCTTGGCGCAAGCCGCGCCGATCGCACCGGCGCCGCCGGTGATCGCGGCGACTTGGCCCGCGAGCGGTTTCTCGGCGACGCCGCCGAGCTTCGCCTGCTCGAGCGACCAATACTCCATCTCGAAGAGCTCGCTTTCACGCAACACCTCGAAGTGTCCGATGGCTTCGGCGTCGGTGATGGTCAACACCGTATTCTCGGCGATATCGGCGGCGATAGCCGCGTCCTTCTTGCTGCGCCCCATGCCGAAAAGCCCAACGCCCGGCACCAGCGCGACGCGCGGCAGCGGATCGAGTTCGCGCTTGGCCGGCTCGCGGCCTTCATTGTTGCGCTTGAAATAGGCGTGATAGGCGGCGACGAAATCTGCCGCCGCCTGGCGCACCGCCGCGCGGAAACCGGCGAGATCGCTCGCATCGGGCGCCGGCACAACCAACGGGATGTTCTTCGTGCGAATGGTGTGGTCGGGTGTAACCACACCTTGTTGCGAATAGCGCTTCACCTCGGCGCCGTTCACATAGGCCATGATCGCTGCATTCCCGCGGAAATCGAGCACCAGACGGCGCCACGCGCCTTCGCTCTTCGCCTCCTTCTCGGAACAAGCACCGCGCAGGATCGGCGCGACCGAAGCGACGCTCGCCAGCATTTTCGGCAGCGACGCGGCGGCGAACCCGCTTTTGCGATTCTTCGCGAGCCGCTCTTCGGCGCGCGTCACCATCGCGATCATGCGTTCATAGGCTTCGCGCGCATCGCCGCCGAAGGTGAAGATGCCGTGCTTGGCCAGCACCAGACCTTCGACCGCAGGATCGGCTTCGAATACCTCGGCGGCTTTCTTGGCGAGCGCGAAGCCCGGCATGATGTAGGGCACATAGCCCATGCGCTTGCCGTAGATTTCGGCGCAGAGCGTCGCTGCGTTCGGCTGATCGGCGATGCTCAGTACCGCCGTCGAATGTGTGTGATCGACATATTTCAGCGGCAGGAACGCGTGCAGCAGCGTCTCGACCGAGGGATTGGGCGCGCCAGGGTCGAGCAGATTGGCGCGCTGATAGCGCACCATGTCTTCGTCCGAGAGCTTGTCGCGCTCGCGCAGCTTGAGGAGCGGCTTCATCCGCACCGCCGGCAGCCCAGCGGGCTCGATGTCGCCCATGTCCCAGCCCGAGCCTTTGACGCACAGCACCTCGACCTCGTCGCCGGCGAGATCGGTCGCCCTCGTCTTCACGGAGGTATTGCCGCCGCCATGCAGTACGAGCAACGGGTCCTGGCCGAGGAGCCGCGATGTATAGACGCGCAGCGCGAGATCGCGGCCGATGCCCTGCTGGGCATAGCGCCGCACCATCCCTTCCGCGTCGTCGTCACGCCAGCGCGATTTCATGCGCGCATCATAGCGCGGCAGCTCAGAGGTTAAAGTTAGCTCGACTTTCGATTCTCGACGAGCGTTTGGAACCAACCGGAGGGCTCATCATCGATATCGATCTCATCGGGCGAGCGAGCATCGACCACACACCAGACACCACCCGTCCCATAATCATAGACGGCGAGAAAGGTGCTTCGTAGCAGCGGTCACAAATAATCCAGTCCGATATCGAGCTGCCGGACGCTATGCGTGAGCCAGCCGAGGGAGAGGAGATCGACGCCGGCCTTCGCGATCGCCGGCGCGGTGGTCGGCGTGATGCCGCCGGAGGCTTCGGTGATGGCGCGGCCTTTGACGCGGCCGACGGCTTCGCGCATCTGATCGACATTCATATTGTCGAGCAGGATCGCATCGGCGCCGACCGCGAGCGCCTCTTCGAGCTGGGCGAGCGTGTCAACCTCGATCTCGATCTTAACGAGATGGCCGATCGCGGCGCGGACGCGCTCCACCGCCGGCTTGATGCCGCCAGCCGCGGCGATGTGGTTGTCCTTGATCAGCACCGCGTCATCGAGGCCGAAACGGTGATTGAAGCCGCCGCCGACACGGATCGCGTATTTCTGAAGATTGCGCAGGCCGGGGATCGTCTTACGCGTGCAGACAATCCGCGCCTTGGTGCCCGCGACCGCATCGACCACGCCGCGCGTCGCGGAAGCAATGCCGGAGAGATGACAGAGAAAATTCAGCGCCACGCGCTCGGCGGTCAGGATGCCGCGCACCGGCCCGGCGATGGTCGCGATCGTGTCGCCCTTGGCGAGGCGGCTGCCATCGGGCTTCTCGATTTGCGCCTTGATCGCGGGATCGATCAATTCGAAAGCGAGGAGCGCGACGTCGAGCCCGGCGACAACGCCGGCTTTCCGCGCGACCAGCGCCGTCTTCGCCGTCTCGGTCGGCGGGATGATCGCATCGGTGGTGATATCGCCGGCGCGGCCGAGATCTTCCAAGAGCGCCGCCCGCACCTGGTCTTCGATCATCAGGCGCGGCAGCGGCGGGACCGTCATGACGCGCCTCAGCGGACCCTGAGCATGCGCTCGACCGCGAGCCGCGCGCGCCCGGCGAGCGCCGGGTCGATTACCACCTCATGCTGCATCGTCTCGAGCGCCAGCCGGATCTTCGGCAAGGTGATGCGCTTCATATGCGGGCAGAGATTGCAGGGTCGAACAAACTCGGTCGTGGGGTGCTGAAGGGCAACATTGTCGCTCATCGAGCATTCGGTCATCAGCACGACGCGGCGCGGATGGCGCTCGGCGACGTAATCGCTCATCGCCGCGGTCGAGCCGGCGAAATCCGCCTCGGCGACGACATCGGGCGGGCATTCCGGATGCGCCAGCACGACGACGCCCGGATGGCTCGCCCTAGGCTCGCGGATTTCCGCCGCGGTGAAGCGCTCGTGCACCTCGCAATGGCCTTTCCAGGCGATGATCTTGACCTTCGTCTCCTTGGCGACGTTCTGTGCGAGATATTCGTCGGGCAGCATGATGACTTCGGGCACGCCGAGGGATTCGACGACCTTCTTCGCATTGCCCGAGGTGCAGCAGATATCGCTCTCGGCCTTCACCGCCGCCGAAGTGTTCACATAGGTGATCACCGGCCGGCCGGGATAGCGCTGACGCATCAGCCGCACATCTTCGGCGGTGATCAACTCCGCGAGCGAGCAGCCGGCGCGCGTATCGGGGATCAGCACGGTTTTCTCGGGATTGAGCAGCTTCGCCGTCTCGGCCATGAAATGGACGCCGGCGAGGACGATGACCGAGGCCCGGGTCTTCTGCGCCTCGCGCGCCAGGGCAAGGCTGTCGCCGGTGATGTCGGCGACGCAGTGGAAAATCTCCGGCGTCTGGTAGTTATGCGCCAGCAGGACAGCGTTGCGCTGGCGCTTCAGCGCCAGGATCGCCTCGATATCCTCGGCAAAGACGCCCCATTCCATCGGCGGAATGAAGGTTTTGACCCGGTCATAGAGCAGCGCGGTGTCGGGCACGGCGGTTTCCCCTAAATGCCTCTTATGCTCACGGTGAGCAATTTCCTTAAAGATATACTGCCTCTGAGCATAAGATCAAGAGGGATGACCCGCGGAGCCCGGCGCTCCGTGCAGGGGAGTTCAGCGCCTTGGGAAACCCTCGAGGGCGGAAACCCTTGCGGGCCGGCCCATCCTCCGGTTGATTGGGGGCAACGGAGTTTTGCGGGAGGGTGGATCGATGGCGGTAAGTTTCGATCCGGTGACGCTCGAGGTCATTCGCAACGCGTTGCCGGCGATCTCGAACGAGATGGCCGCCGATCTGCAGCGTACCTCCTACAACATGATGATTTACGAGGTGCGCGATTTCTGTACCGCCCTCGTCAATGCCGATGGCGAGCTGCTGTGCCAGAATGTCGGCGGCGTGTCGCATTTCGTCGCCGATCTCGGCATCATCATCACCGACGGCGTGAAGAGATACGGCCGCGACGGCTTCGCGCCCGGCGACGTGATCATCATGAATCACCAGGCCGTCGCCGGGCAGCACCTCAACAACATCGTCATCTACATGCCCTATTTCTACGAGGGCGAGCTGCAGCTGTTCTCGATGGTGCGCGCGCATTGGATCGATGTCGGCGGCACGAGCACCGGCTTTGGCGCCGGTCCCGATTGCCCTGATCCCTGGGCCGAAGGCCTGCAGCTCAATCAGCTGAAGCTCTATCGCGGCGACGTGCTCGACGAGACGCTGCATCAAGTGATCCGCGACAATATCCGCTTCCCGGAGAAGCCGATGGGCGATCTGCGCTCGCAGATCGCCGCCTGCCGCCTCGCTTTGCGTCGCGTCGACGAGCTTTATCAACGCTACGGCAAGGAGACCATGCAGGCGGCCGTGGCGCGCATCTTCGACGAGACCGAAGCCAAATGCCGCGCCGTCGTCGTGCAGATCAAGAACGGCGTCTACGAAGCCTCGGCCTTCCTCGACGACAACACGCCGGCCGGGCCCGAGCGCATCAACATTCACGCCAAGGTCACGATCGATCGCGGCAGCATGATCATCGACCTCTCCGACTGCTCGAAGGAGCGGCAGCGCGGATTGAATTCCCGAACGCTTGCGGGCGCCCGTATCGCGTATAAAGCGCTCACCCAGCCGTTGGCGCCGGTCAATGAGGGCTCGTTCCGAGCCCTCGATATCGTGCTGCCCGAAGGCACCATTATGATGGCGCATTACCCGGCGCCGATGACCGGCTGGAGTTCGCATCCTGCCGACGGTCGTCGACACCATCGTGCGCTCGCTCGCACCGGCGATGCCGGATCGCGTGCCGGCAGCGCATCACGGCGTGATGGGCGGCGGCTCGATCATCTTCGCCGGCGTCGATCCCAAGACCAAGCGCCGCTTCGTTACGCAGTCGATCGAAGGCGCCGGCTGGGGCGGCCGTCCGACCGAGGATGGCGAGAATGGCAGCGTCTCGATCTGCCAGGGCGATGTGCGCAACGGCTCGATCGAGGGCATGGAGCTGAAAGTGCCGATCCTCATCGAGAATCGCGGCTTCCGTCCGGACAGCGGCGGGCCGGGCAAATTCCGTGGCGGCGTTGGCTTGCTCGTGCGCTCGCGCAGCCTGATCGATGGCCGCTGGAATCTGCAGCAATCCGATCGCCGCAACTGCCCGCCCTGGGGGCTTTGGGGCGGCATGAGCGGCACCTATTCGGAATGCTTCGTGCGCAAGCCAGGCGAGAACGATTTCAAGCCGACCTATGGCTTCCGCACGCCGCTGCCGGCGGACAGCGTCGTCTCCACCCGCACGGGCGGCGGCGGCGGCTGGGGCGACCCGCTCGAGCGCGAGATCGCGCGCGTGCGCGAGGATGTGCTCAACGAATTCGTCACCCGCGAGGCGGCGGCGAAATTCTACGGCGTGATTGTGAGCGACGATCTCTCGATCGACGATGCCGCGACAGTGGCCCAACGCGCCAAACTTAAAGCCGAGCGAACGAGCGAAGCCGAGAGCGTTCCGGCGGAGTAACTAGGCCGAGCGCACCACCGGCAGCCGCGCGCCGGAGATCGCGCGCTCCAAGAGCACCTCGCGGCGGAAGCGCATCAGCTTCGCCGGCCGGCCGCCGGTCTCGGTCGAGACCTTGCCGGTCTCTTCGACGAGGCCCTGCTGCTCGATCAGACGGCGGAAATTCTGCTTGTGCAGCCGCAGACCCGCCAACGCCTCGACCGCGCGCTGCAGATCGAGCAGCGTGAAGCTTTCGGGCATCAGCTCGAACACGACCGGGCGGTATTTGATCTTGGCCCTCAAGCGCGCGATGCCGGTGGCGAGGATGCGGCGATGGTCGTGCATCATCGGCTCACCCGGCAGCGGATCGGGAATCGATTTGGCGCGGCCGGCCTCGGGCACCAGTTGCGCCTCGTAAAGCAGCTCATAGCGCTGCAGCACCAGCTCCTCGTTCCAGCGCTTGTCGGAAAAGGCGAAGGCCGCGTCGACCCGCTGCTGTCGTGCGCGGCGCTGCGACGGATCGCCCGCCGCGGCCGCCCAGGCATCAAGACGCTTTTCTACTGTCGCCATGAAGGCGGGTGGGCCTTCGCGCCAATCCTCCCAGGGGAGATACCGAAACCAGTTGCGCCAGCCAGGATCCTGCTCGCCGGTCGCCTTGGCCTCGCGCGTCAGGCCGAGATAGGAGATCGCGATAACCCGCGCACCGTCGAGGGTGCGGTCGCGATCGGCAAAAGTGTAGAGCTGCTCGACATAATCGAGTGGGTGATGGGTTTGGCGTTCGACCCAGGAACGCAGCCCGGTCTGCAGCGAGCGATGGCCGGATTCGAACGGGCCCGAGGGCAGCGCGCGCCCGTCCTGGATGGTCAGCAAGCGCGGCTCCTCGCCCGTCACCGCCACCAGCACGGCGGTCAGGTCGATCTCGATCGCGCCGCTTTCCGAAACGCTCACCTTTTGCCTCTTCTGCCCTTCCTGGCGCGCGCATTGTGTCACAAGATAGCGGCGCGAGGTATGCCATGACCGATCTGCCGCACGGCGTCTTGGCGGCTTTGGTGACACCCTTCACCGAGGCGCTGGAGCCCGACACCAAGACCCTCTTCGCGCATTGCCGCTGGCTGCTCGACAATGGCTGCACCGGTCTTGTCATGCTCGCCACCGCCGGCGAAGCGAATTCGCTGTCGTTGCGCCAGCGCCTCGGCATGATCGATGCGGCAGGCGGTGCCGGCTTGCCGCTGTCACAAATGATCGTTGGCGGCGGTTCCTGCGCGCTCGACGAAGCGGTGACCCTGACCAAGGCGATCGTCGCCTCGGGCGCAGCGGCGGCGCTGCTGCTGCCGCCTTTCTACTACCGCGATACGGGCGAGGATGGACTCTTCCGCTTCTACGCCTCGCTGATCGAGCGCGTCGGTGCGCCGGGATTGCGGGCCGTGCTGCATCACCGGCCGCAAGCCTCGGGCGCGCCGATCACCGACGCGCTGATCACGCGGCTGCGCCGCGAGTTCGGCACGATCATCGCTGGCGTGCAGAACGGCGCCGGTGATTGGCACACGACCAAGTCGCTGATCGAGAACTTTCCCGAACTCGCGATCTTTTCCGGGACCGAGAGGTTTCTGCTCGAGACGCTGCGCGCCGGCGGCCAGGGCTGCATCTCGGCGACGGTCAACCTCACCGCGCCACTCGCCGGCGCGGTCCACGAGGAGTGGGAGAGCCGCGAGGCGGATGGGCTGCAGAAAGCATTAACCACGGTGCGCCAGACCTTCGATCGCTATCCAACGCCGCAAGCGCAAAAAGAAATGCTCGCGCAGGTTTCTAATTTGTCGGGCTGGCGCGAGGTTCTGCCGCCGCTTTTGCCCTTGGCAACCGAAATCTGCGAGGAACTTAGCGAGCGGCTTGACGAGCTTCCGTCTTGGCGTGCGCTGATTGTCGCGCACAGTTCCTAGAGCCGCGCAAATCCCGGCAGGACACAACCAACTTACGGAAAATCCAAGGTTTTCCTTTAGAGCTTAGTAAGACGTCTCCGGCTTTAATGCCGAAATGGACGGAAATCCTAACCTCGGTATGGGCGAGCTGCGTCAGCTAACGCCGCAAGAATTGCGGCAGATTCTGCAGCTTCATGAACTCTATCTCGCGCGCGAAGCAGCTGGGCGGCGCGCCGTGTTGGCGTATTACGATCTGTCATCCGCTGATCTCAGCGATCACGATCTCACCGGCGCCGATCTGACGGGCGCGCGGTTGCATCGCGCGATTCTCAAGAACACCGTTCTGCGCGAGGCGACGCTCTCGACCGCCGATCTGCGTGCCGCCAATCTCAACGGCGCCGATCTGACGGGCGCCGATCTACGCTCGAGCTGCCTGCGCGGCGCTCAGCTCAACAACGCCAAGCTGCCCAATGTCGACATGAGCAAGCTTACGCCGATCCAGCTCTCGGCGCTCGACAAGGGCCCCGCGGTCGACGACGCGCCGCGCACCGATCTCTCCTCGGTCGAGGCCCATGATTGCGATTTCTCCGGCGCCAATCTTTCCGGCGCCGCCTTCATCCGCGCCGATCTGACCGATGCGATCCTTACCAACACCGATCTTTGCGGCGCCGATCTGCGCCACGCCAACATCACCGGCGCGGTGCTGGAGCACGCCGATCTCAGCGGCGCCAACCTCTGCGGCGCGACTTTGCGCGGCGCGATCCTTTCCAACGCCAAGCTCGACGGCGCCGAACTGCGCGGCGTCGATGTCAGCGGTGCGATCCTCGACCGTGAATTGCTCTCCGCCGCCGCGATGGAAGATTTGCAGGGCGTCAACCTCAACAAGCTCGACGCCAAGCAGATGCAGGACGTTCTGCGCGACCATCAGCTTTGGCTCGACAGCCACGGCAAGGAAGGCAAGCGCGCCGTGCTGAGCGATTACGATCTCACGGGCTGCTCGCTCGGCAATGCGAAGCTGGCATTGAGCGTCCTCGCGCGCGCCGTGCTGCGCGGCGCCGACCTCACCAACGCCTCGCTCGCGATGTGCGATCTCTCGCTTGCCGATCTGCGCGATGCGCGGCTCGACGGCGCCGATCTGCGCGGTGCCAAGCTGGTGCGCGCGCATCTATCGGGTGCGACGCTGACCCATGCCAATCTCATGCCGCTCGAGAATGTCGGCGACCGGAAATACGATTTCCCCGCCAATCTCGAAGGCGCGAAGCTTGCCGGTGCCGATCTCACCTCGGCGCAGCTTCGTCAGGCGAAGCTCGCCAGCGCCGATCTTTCGGGCGCGATGCTCGAGCATGCCGATCTGCGCGAGGCCGATCTGCATAACGCCAATTTCAAGGATGCGACCGCGACCCGCGCCAAATTCGACGGCGCCGAGCTGCGCGAGGTCCGCAACCTCCGCCGCGGATAATTCGCCGCCGCTAGCGGAGGCTTGCTAGTGGATGCTGGGCGCTTTCAGGAAGCGCGAGCGATCCGCCGAGTGCACATGCAGATCGATCGTCCTGCCGTCGCGATAGACGAGCAGCGACACATCGACCCCCGCTTTCCCCTGCCGCCAGATATTGCGATAGAGACCGGCGAGATCGCCGATCTCTTCGCCGCCGACGGCCAGGATGATGTCGCCGGTCTTGAGATTGGCGCGCCGCGCCGGCCCGGCATTGGCGAGACCCGCGACGACGACCTTGCTGTCGACTTCAGTCGCGTAGAGACCAAGCCACGGCCGCGGCGGATGGTTGGGTTTGCCGAGCGTCAGCAGATCGTCGTAGATCGGCTTCAAGAGATCGATCGGCACGTGCATGTTGAGATGCTCGGGCGTGCCCTTCTCGCCGCCTTGCTGGAGATGCAGCGAGCCGATCCCCAATAATTCGCCGTCGCCGCCGATCAGCGCCGTGCCGCCCCAATTGGGATGCGCCGGTGCGGTGAAGAGCGCGTCGTCGACGAGATATTCCCAATAGCCGGTGAATTCCTGCTTCGCGGCGATCTTCGCCGAGATCGCATGCTTGCGTCCGCCGCCGCCCGCGACGACGACGCGGTCGCCCGGCCGCGCGGTGCCGGAATGGCCGAGCTTCAGCGCCGGCAGCTTCATCCGGCCGAGCGCCTGGATCAGGCCGAAGCCGGTTTCCTGGTCATAAGCCAGCACATGACCGGGCAGCGCACGGCCGTCGGAGGTATTGAGCCAGATCGTCTCGGCCTCGGTGATGAGATAGCCGATCGTCAGGACGACACCGTCCTCGCGGATGATGACGCCGTTGCCGGCCCGCTCCGTACCGAGGGTTTGCGCAGTGTAGCCGTCGGACGGAATCGTCGCACGCACGACCAGGCAGGAAGCGAGCGCCTGGTCGAGGTCGAAATTCCAATCCTCTTGCCTGGGCTGGGCGTGCTGCGGAATTTCCCAATCGCTCGGCGATGACATGCCGGACTCCCTGATCGGCGATGCCGGATTATAGCACCAGCGCGCGCCGGGACGAAAAACGGGCAACTAGCCCTCATCGATGAAATAAGATCGCCGCCGACGCTTAAGTTGCCCGCGCTGGGTTTTGTCGTCGCGGCGCTGCGCCTTCGCGGCCCTGGTCACTTTAGTCGGGCGGCGGATTTTGGGGCGCTCCGCCGCCCGGCGGATTAGCTCCACCAACCGCTCGAGGGCATCCGCGCGATTGCGCTCGCGGGTCCGGAAGCGCTCGGCCGTGATGACGATCACGCCCGCGCGGTTCAGCCGGCGGCCGGCGAGCGTACGGAGCCGCCGACGCGTCTCGGCATCAAGCGCCGGCGAAGCATCGACATCGAAGCGCAACTGCACCGCGCTCGCGACCTTGTTCACATTCTGGCCGCCAGGCCCGCTCGCCCGGATGAACTGCTCGACGATCTCGCTCTCATCGAGCGCAATGTGCGGGGTGACGCGAATCATCATCGCAGGCTAGCCGAGGCCGTAGCGCTTGCGAAGCCGTCGCAACGCAGCCATCATCGCGCGAAGACTTCAAGGGGAGATGGCGTCATGAAGCATTTTTGGGCGATCGTACCGGTTGTGGCTGCGCTCGGCGCCGGACCGGCTTTCGCGCAGACCAACACCATCACCCTCGGCACCGCCGTCCAGCTCACCGGCAAGGACGCCAATACCGGCCGCTACTACCGCGACGGGTATCAATTCACGATCGACAAGATCAACGAGAAGGGCGGCGTCACCGTCGGCGGCAAGAAATACAATCTGAAGCTCGACATTCTCGACAATCAATCCGACACCAACCTCGACGTGCAGCTCTACACCAAGCTGATCACGCAGGACAAAGTCGACTTCCTGCTCGGCTCCTATTCGACTGCGGTCGTGCTGATCGACACTTCGGTCGCGGAAAAATTCGAGATGCCGATGGTGCAAGGCGGCGGCGCCGCCAGCCAGATCTTCGCCCGCGGCTATAAATGGGTGTTCGGCACCCTGCCCCGCGCCGAGGATTATTTCAGCAGCACCATCGCGATGATGGGCCAGCTCGATCCCAAGCCGAAGACCGTCGCACTGATCACCGCCGACGACGCTTTCGATGTTTCGGTCGCGCAAGGGACGCGCGAATTGCTGAAAAAGGCCGGGTTCGAGACCGTGCTCGATCAGCAATATGCCGCCAACAGCTCGGATTTCTCTTCCGTGCTGACGCTCGCCAAATCGAAGAGCCCAGATGTCGTGCTCTGGGGCGGGCTGCTGGCCGAGGTACTGAACAGCATCCGCCAGGCAAAGAGTCTCAACGTCAACGCCAAGGGCCTGACCTCTTTCACCGTCGGTCCGCCCACAGCGGATTTCCGCAAGGCGTTGGACAAGGATGCCGAATTCGCTTTCGGCATGACGCCTTGGGTCCCGACCGGCGCGCTCAAGGATGAATGGTTCGGCGACGATAAGGCTTTTAACGAGGCCTATATCGCGAAATTCGGCTACGAGCCCGATTATCACGCCGCTTCGGCCGCAGCCGATGTCGAGGTCTATGCCAAGGCGATCGCCAAGGCCGGCTCGCTCGACAAGAAGGCGGTACGTGACGCCATCGCCGCCAGCGATTTCCAGAGCCTCTACGCCCGTGTGAAATTCGCCGCCAACGGCCAGATCGACGTGCCGCAAATCGCCATCCAGATCCAGGACGGCAAGGTCGTGCCGATCTATGGCGAGACGACGATCAACAAGCCGCGCTATCCGGTGCCCGGCTGGGACAAGCGTTAGGCGCGCTTCTACCAGCCTTCGAGGCGGAACGGCGCGAAGCTCGGCGTGGAGCTCGGATAGCTCGCGATACTGGCCGCGGAAATAGAGCAGCGGCTTGGGCGGCAGGCTTGGGTCATGATTGAGCCGCAGCACCTTACCGAGCAGCAGGACGTGATCGCCGCCGTCATACCGCGCATAGGTCTCGCATTCGAAGGCGACGAGATGTGCGTCGATCAGCGGCGCGTTGCCGTGGCCGGGACGGTGTTTCACCGCGCCAAAACGGTCGGCCGTCGGGTTGGCGAAAGCGCTCGAGACATGGCGCTGCTCCTCGCGCAGCAGGTTGATCGCGAAATGATCGACCACGTTGAACAGGTCGAAGTTACGGCTGGTGCGCGCAATCGACACCAGGATCAGCGGCGGGTCGAGCGAGACCGAGGTAAAGGAATTGACAGTGATGCCGGCCGGCTGGCCTTGCGCATCGACGCTGGTGACGATGGCGACGCCGGTGGGGAAAAGGCCGAGCGCGTCGCGGAATTCGCGGGGCGTAAAACTCATCGCGGCGGCATAGTATGAGATGAAATCGGCCGCGGCAAATGCTGCCGCGGCCGGCAAAATGCAAATGGCTTCAGACCGCTGGCCGGTGCGAGTTCAGAGCGAACCTTTCAGCCTGGCGCCGGCCTTGAAGCGCACACCCTTGCTCGCCCGAATCTTGATCGGCTCGCCGGTGCGCGGATTGCGGCCCATGCGCGCCGACCGCTTGCTGACATGGAACGAGCCGAAGCCCGGAATGCTGAATTTTTGCGCCTTTTTGAGCTCTTTCGCGATCACCCCCATAACCGCGTCGACAGCCTTGTTGGCCACCGAAGTCGTGAGACCGGTCTTCTTCAGCGCTTCGACGAGTGCCTGCTTACTCATTAGACTCCCCTTTCAGTTTGGCGGCTGGCCGTGAGATCGCCGCTTCTATTCGATGATTGGCGGCGCGGACAAGCGCTCAGCCCGCCTCACAGTCTCACCGCTGGCCACATGAATCAACAACTTCCTCGCATGGCGGGCCGAGGTGTGATGACAGCGATGGCGAGAAAGCCGCGATCTGGCGGGCAAAACCAGGCTCTCTTAGGATGATGCGACAATGAAAGTGATCGAGCTAACCGGCTGGCAATTGGAGCAGATCACCGTCGGCGAGCGTGCCGATCCCGCGCCGCCGGGACCCGGCGAGGTGCTCGTCGCAATGGGCGCAGCGACGGTGAACTATCGCGATTTCGTTTTCGTCCGCGGCGGCTATGGCCGCGAAAGCGGCGCGTTGCCGATCATCCCGCTGAGCGACGGCGCCGGGATCGTCGCCGCGATCGGCTCGGGCGTGACACGCGCCAAGCCGGGCGACCTTGTCTGTCCCATCGTCATGCCACGCTGGCTGAGCGGACCGATGCGCGACGAGCATCGCCGCGCAACGCTGGGCGGCTCGGTCGATGGCGTGATGGCCGAGCAGATGAAGCTCGGCCAAGAGACCGTCGTGAGAGCGCCGCAAGGCTACAGCGCCGTCGAGGCTGCCGCCCTGCCTTGTGCCGCGCTCACCGCCTGGAATGCACTCGCCGGGGCGAAGCCGGGCGATCTCGTCCTGACGCAGGGCACGGGCGGCGTCTCGCTCTTTGCCCTGCAATTCGCGCACGCCATGGGCGCGACCGTCGTGTTGACCTCATCGAGCGATGAGAAGCTTGTGCGTGCCCGCGCCTTGGGCGCGCAGCACGGAATCAACTATCGCAGCCAGCCGGAATGGGCGGCGGAGCTGCGCCGCATCACCGGACGCGGCGCTGATGTCGTCATTGAGCTCGGCGGCGCGCAGTCGCTGGCGCAATCGATCCGCGCGGTTCGCACCGGCGGCACCGTGGCACTGATAGGCGTGCTCTCCGGCGCGAAGGCGGAGATCGAGCTCGGCCGCGTGGTGACGCGCGGGCTCCGTTTGCAGGCGATCACGCTCGGTTCGCGCGACGATTTCGAGGCGATGGTACGCTTCATCGATCGGCATCGCATCAAGCCGGCGATCGACGATCATCGCTTTGCCTTCGCCGAGACGCGGGTCGCGATCGCCGCCATCGCCGAAGGCAAGCATTTCGGCAAGCTGGCGATCGAGTTTCAGCGCGGCGTGAACAGCGTCGTCTGATATTCCGCCTTGGCGTCGGCGACGACCGGATTGCTGAGCGTGCCGAGGCCATCGACCTCGACCTCGCACACATCGCCGGGCTTCATCTGCACCATGCCTTCGACATAGACGCCGCCCTCATTCTTGGAGGTTGGCTTCTCGCCCGGATGCAGCGTCAGCGAGCCCGGCGAGCCGGAGACAATCACATCGCCCGGCCGCAGGTAATAGCCCTGGCTGAGATAATTGATGAGCTGGGGCACGCCGAAGATCATGTGATCGAGCGTCGCGTTCTGGCGCTCGATGCCATTGACGCGGGTGACGATGCGATGCTTCTGCCAATCGCCGAATTCGTCGGGCGTCATCATCCACGGGCCGAAACTGCCCGATTGCTCGAAATTCTTGCCAAGGCCGAATTGACGATTATGGCCTTGATACTCGCGCACCGAGCCCTCGTTGTAGCAGGAATAACCGGCGACGTGATCGAGCGCCTTCTCGACCGGGATGTGGCGTCCGCCCTTGCCAATGATCACGGCGAGCTCGCCCTCATATTCGTATTTCACCGCGACCTTCGGATCGGGGCAGAGGATCGGGCGATTGTGCCCGACCTGGGTACAGGGCATGCGTAGGAAGATCTGCGGATATTTCGCCGAGGTGGTGAGGCCGGTTTCGTTGATATGGAGCTTATAGTTGAGCGCGAGGCACCAGATCGCCTGCGGATCGGGGATCACCGGATCGAAAGTGACGCCGGCAAGACCCTGCAGCCCTTTCTTGGTTGCGGCCGCCGCTTTCGCGCGCTCGAGCCCGTTCGGCTGTTCGAGAATGCCTTTGAGCGTCCTCGGCAAATCGGGCGCCGCCTCGCTCAGCGCGACGAAGCTTTCATGGTCGGCGATGACGCCGACGCCCGGCGTATTGCCCTGGCGATAGGAAAAAACCCGCATATTGCCCTCCCAATCGACGCGATTGGGCCGAGCTTAGGCGAGCACTGGGCGACGCGCCAGCAGGCCTGACTTAGTCGAAGAAAGCCAGCGTTCGGATTTCGATGCTCTCGCGCGGCCTTGCATTCGGCGGCGCCGACGGATCGTCGAAGGCTGTATGCGCCGTCCACCGCGCGCCGCCATTCTTTTCCGAATCGAACACCTTGAACACCAGCGCCTCGTCCCGCCGCATCAGCGGAAACCAATACCATTGATGCTTGGGATTGTATTTCACCGCGTAGGTCTGGCCAATGCGATCGGGATAGCGGCGCTCCGAGATGACGAAATCCTCGAACACCATGCTGCGCGCATCGCAGAGCGCGAGCGGAAAAGTCTCGACCGGATGCCGGATCGGCCGCCAGCACTGCACGATCGCGAAACGCTTCTCGAGCAGCGTTTCGGCCTCGTTGCCCATTAGATCGCGCACGCGCTGCGGCCCCGACCATTCGGTGTAGTCGTTATGCACGCGGCGCACGACCTCACGGATCTTCTTCGCCTCGCGCATCTCGTCATCGGCGGTGCGCAGCGTGTGATCGAAAACGACGACACGCGACGCGCCGGTCTCGCGTTTGATCAGCGCTTCCATCTCCGGGTAGTACACGCGCGCGATCTCGTCTTCGTCGAAGAAGTCGCGCATCCGCGTGTCGTGATCGATGAAATGGAAGCCGTTGCGCTCGAGCGCGAAGCCGCCGGACACGAGCCGGCCGTTATGCATCGTGACGGTATGCGCATCCGCCGTGCCGCCGGTGCGGATATCGGTCGAACCGGGCCCGCCGGTATAGGTGAAGAGGTGTTGCCCATCCTCGATCATATAATTGACCGAGGCTTCGATGGTCGCAGGTGCTTCGATTTCGGCGAGCTCAGCCATGATGGCCTCCTTCAGGCGCCTGATTTATGTAGGCCCGGAAGACATTCCCGTCCAGCGCGGGGGCTATGCAGGGCGCGCAGCGCCCTTCACGGCGGCGCGAGCGCGAATTCGGCTGTTGCGGTGATCGAGACCGTCGCATTGCCCGGCTCGGCTACCGGCGACGGTTCCGGAGCAGCGGCGACCGCAGCCATCCGCATCATCGGCCGGATAATCGGCGGCGGTGCGTTCACATTGCCGACGGTGAGCATGCGAAACCCCCGCAGCTTCACGCCGGCCGTCGCAGTGATACGATCGGCGCGTTGCTTCAAGCGTGTCAGCGCTTCGTCGGTCAGCGCATCCTCGACCGACTGCCGCGCCTCGCGCGAGATATCGGGCGCGAGCGATTGGATCACCAGGCCCTGCTGCTGCAACGTGCCGATCAGGCTCAGCAACGCGGCGAAATCCTTGCTCGTCAGATTGACGGTCTGGCTGCCATGCCAGCGTGGCGGCTGCTTGTCCGGCGTCTCGCGATAGACGCTGTAGCCACCGGTCTCGATCGTCACCCCCGCAACCTGCTTGATGCGCGTCATCGCCGCGCTCATTCGCTGATTGATCTCGCTCTGAACTTTGCCGGCGTCGGGATCGGTCGCTTCAGCCGCGAGCATCGCGTGCAGAAGGTCGCGTGGCACGTCCCGCTGCGCCGTCTCGCTGAGATGCAGCGTGCTCTGATCGGCTTGCGCCAACTGCAGCGGGGCCGATTGTGCAACTGCAGTCGAAAGGACCGCCAGCAGCACGCCGGCAGCCGCAAATGATCCCCACCAAAACCGCCTGAAAACCCACATGATCCTAGCTCCTTCATGGCGCCGACGACGCTTTGAGAACACATATTGCAGCGCGAAAGCAAAAGCCGCCAGTTGCCGCAGAAATAGAAATCCTTTGTCAGCAACGGCAAGAATGCCGTATTGATGACCACAATCAACGAACGCCGCGATCACAAGCAATTTGCATCGATCGTCATAGCCGCGCGTTCTATCGAGGGATGAAACGGGTGAGGCCATGACCGAAACAACGGCAAACAATTCTTATCGATGGCTGCAGTTACTGGCCGGCATCATCTGCATGGTGATGGTCGCCAATCTGCAATATGGCTGGACCTATTTCGTCGACCCGATGGACCAAGCGCATCATTGGGGCCGCGAAGGCATTCAATTCGCGTTCTCGCTCTTCGTCGCCACCGAGACTTGGCTGGTACCGGTCGAAGCATGGTTCGTCGATAAATTCGGACCGCAGCGCGTGATCGCTTTCGGCGGCGTGATGGTTGCGATCGCCTGGGGACTCAACTCGGTCGCCGATTCGCTGCCGATGCTCTATCTCGGCGCGATCCTATCCGGCATTGGCGCGGGCGCGGTCTACGGTACTTGCGTCGGCAACGCGCTAAAATGGTTCCCCGATCGCCGCGGCCTCGCCGCCGGGCTGACGGCGGCCGGCTTCGGCGCCGGCGCCGCGCTCACCGTCTATCCGATCATCACCACGATCTCGACGCATGGCTATCAATCGGCCTTCCTGTGGTTTGGTCTTGGCCAAGGCATCATCATCCTGCTGCTGGCCGCCGTTCTGCGCGCGCCAAAAGCCGGCCAGGTTCCGGCGGCGGCAGCGCGAGTAAGCCAGGCGTCACGCGACTTCACCCCGGCCGAGATGCTGAAATCGCCGATCTTCTATTTGCTTTACGTGATGTTCGTGTTGGTCGCGGCGAGCGGGCTGGTCGTCACCGCGCAAGTCGCGCCGATTGCGCGCGACTACAAGGTCGCCGGCGTGCATGTCGATCTATTCTTCATCGCCGGTACGACGATCGTCGTCGCCGGCATCGTCGACAATGTCTTGAACGGCTTGGCACGACCGACCTTCGGCTGGATTTCGGATCATATCGGCCGCGAGAACACGATGGCGATCGTCTTCACTTGCGGCGCCGCCGCCTATTGGGGGTTGGGTTCGATCGGCACGTCACCCGTGGGCTTTGTCTTCGCCGCCGGTCTGGTCTATTTCACCTGGGGCGAGATCTACAGCCTCTTTCCCGCGACCTGCACCGATACCTACGGCTCGAAATATGCCGCGACGAATGCCGGTCTGCTCTACACCGCCAAAGGTACGGCGTCGTTCCTGGTGCCGGTCGCCAGCGCGATTCAGGCATCGACCGGAAGCTGGCATGCGGTATTCGTGATTGCCACCATCGCCAACCTCGTCGTCGCGGTTTTGGCGCTGTTCGTACTGAAACCCTGGCGCCTCGCGCATCACATCAACTCGGCGGACATCGCGACCACGGAAGAGGGCCTGGCTTGATCGACTACCGCGCGCGGAAACGCTAGGGGAGCTTTTCCACCCGCGCCGCGCAGAATTTATATTCGGGAATCTTCCCGAACGGATCGAGCTGCGGATTGGTCAGCATATTCGCGGCCGCTTCCGCGTAGCAGAAGGGGATGAAAAGCATGCCCGGCGGCACGGCGCTGTCGGCGCGTGCTTTCAGCTCGATCATGCCGCGACGCGTGGCAACGCGGATCGGATCGCCGGGCTTAACACCCATATGCCAAAGATCGGACGGCGCGAGCGACGCGACGGCTTCGGGCTCGAGTTCGTCGAGCACGCTGGCGCGCCGTGTCATCGCGCCGGTATGCCAATGTTCGAGCTGGCGCCCGGTGGTGAGCACCATCGGGTATTGCTCGTCGGGCTCTTCGGCCGGCGGCACGATGCCGACGGCGACCAGTTTGGCATGACCGTTTTGGGTCGGGAACCCTTCGCCGAAGACGATCTCATTGCCCGGCTTGTCCGGCGCGTCGCATGGATAGGTGACCGAGCTTTCGCGCGAGACGCGCTCCCAGGTGATGTTGTCGAGCGAGGGCATGCCCTTCTTCATCTCGGCGAAGACATCGCCGGGGCCGCTGTAATTCCAACTGAGGCCGATGCGGCGTGCGATCTCCTGGATGATCCAGAGATCCTGCCGCGTGTCGCCGGGAAGCGGCAGCGCCGTGCGACCACGCTGGACCTGACGATTGGTGTTGGTGACCGTGCCGTCCTTCTCGGGCCAGGCCGAGGCCGGTAGCACGACGTCGGCAAAACGCGCGGTCTCGGTGAGGAAGATATCCTGCACGACGAGATGCTCGAGCTTTGCCAGCGCGACGCGTGCGTGCTCGACATCGGGATCCGACATCGCCGGATTCTCGCCCATGATGTACATGCCGCGAACCTGACCCTCGTGGATCGCGGTCATCGTCTCGACGACGGTGAGGCCGCGCTTCAAATCGGCCGCCGCACCCCAGAGCTCCTCATAGATCCGGCGCATCTCGACATCTTCGACCTTGCGATAGTCGGGATAGAACATCGGTATGAGGCCGACATCGGATGCGCCCTGCACGTTGTTCTGGCCGCGCAACGGATGCAGCCCGGTGCCGGGCCGGCCGACCTGCCCGGTGATCATCGCGAGAGCGATGAGGCAGCGCGCATTGTCGGTGCCATGGACATGCTGCGAGATGCCCATGCCCCAGAAGATGATCGCGGTTTCGGCGCGGGCATATTTGCGCGCGACGGTCTTCAGCGTCTCGGCGTCGATGCCGCAGCGCACCGCCATCGCCTCGGGCGTGCGATCCTTGACGCTTTCTTTCACCGCTTCGAAATCGTCGGTATGCGCCTGGACATATTGCTTGTCGTAGAGATCTTCCTGAATGATCGTGTGGATCATCGCCGAGAGCATCGACACGTCCTGCCCTGGCTTGAATTGCAGCATATGCGTCGCATGCCGCTTCAAGGTCTGGCCACGCGGATCCATCACGACCATTGTCGCGCCACGCTTCGCCGCCTGCTTGAAATAAGTGGCGGCGACCGGATGATTCTCGGTCGGGTTGGCGCCGATGACGATGATGACTTCGGCATCTTGCGCCGCCGTGAACGGCGCCGTCACCGCGGCCGAGCCGATGCCCTCCATCAGCGCCGCGACGGATGAGGCGTGGCAGAGCCGCGTGCAGTGATCGACATTGTTGGTACGGAAGCCGGCGCGCACCAGCTTTTGGAAGAGATAGGCCTCTTCGTTCGAGCCCTTGGCCGAGCCGAAGCCGGCCAGCGCGTCGCCGCCATGCCCATCGCGGATTTTTTTGAAGCCAATGGCGGCGCGGTCGAGCGCCTCGTCCCAAGTAGCCTCTCGGAAATGCGTCCAGGGATTGGACGGATCGACATCGTCATCGGCATTTTTCGGCACGCCATCCTTGCGGATAAGCGGCACCATCAGCCTGTCGCGATGGGTGATGTAGTCGAAGCCGAAACGGCCTTTGACGCAGAGCCGCTGCTCGTTCGACGGGCCGTTGCGGCCGCTCACAGAGACGATTTTGTCGTCGCGGACGTTGTAGGTGATCTGGCAGCCGACGCCGCAATAGGGGCAAACGCTCTCGACATGGCGATCGGGCTTCGCCTGCGCGGTGCCGTGCGCGTCGACCATGGTCGCGGGGAGCAGCGCGCCCGTCGGGCAAGCCTGCACGCATTCGCCGCACGCCACGCAGGTGCTGTCGCCCATGGGATCGTCGAAATCGAAGACGATCTTTGCGCCATGACCGCGCGCCGCCATGCCGATGACATCGTTGACCTGCACCTCGCGGCAGGCGCGGACGCAGAGATTGCATTGGATGCAGGCATCGAGATGCACGGCCATCGCCGGATGCGAGCGGTCGGGCGCCGGCTGCGCGCGCGGGGGGAAGCGGCTCGCCGCGACGCCGACGTGATCCGCGTGCACCCAGAATTTCGAATCCGGATCATGCGTTGTCGCCCGCGCCGGTTGGTCGGCGACCAGCAACTCGAACACCAGCTTGCGATTGATGACCGCGCGCACGCTTTGCGTCTTGACCTTCATCCCCGCGCTCGGCTGGCGAATGCAGGACGCGGCGAGCGCGCGCTCGCCTTCGATTTCGACCATGCAGGCGCGGCAATTGCCGTCGGGGCGATAGCCCGGTTCGGGCGCGTAGCAGAGATGCGGCAGCTCGGTCTGGTGGCGGTGTGCCGCAGTCCAGATCGTCTCGCCGGGAAGCGCTTCGATCTCGCTGCCGTCGAGGAAGAATTTCACGCCGTGCGGCAGCACACCCGATCCGTCGCTCATGACACATCCTCGGGAAAGTACCTCAGCACCAGCTTCACGGGGTTCATGGCGGCTTGCCCCAAGCCGCAAATCGAAGAATCGGTCATCACCCAGGCGAGATCGGCCAAGAGCGCGCTGTCCCACTTCTTCGCCTGTAACAACTTCACCGCCTTTTCGGTGCCGACGCGGCACGGCGTGCATTGGCCGCAGCTCTCATCCTCGAAGAAACGCAGCAGATTGAGCGCCACCTGCTTCATATCGTCCTTGTCGGAGAGGACGACAACCGCCGCCGAACCGATCAGCGCGCCATGCGGCTCGAGCGTGCCGAAATCCAAAGGCAAATCGGCCATCGACGCCGGCAGGATGCCGCCCGAAGCACCGCCCGGGAGATAGCCCTTGAAGACATGGCCATCGGCCATGCCGCCGCAGAATTCATCGATCAGCTCGCGCGCAGTGATGCCTGCGGGGGCCAGCTTCACGCCTGGCGATTTCACGCGGCCCGAAACCGAGAAGCTGCGCGGGCCTTTGCGGCCGCGGCGGCCTTGATTGAGGAACCATTCGCCGCCGCGCTCGACGATGTCGCGCAGCCAATAGAGCGTCTCGACATTGTTGATCAGCGTCGGCCGGCCGAAGAGCCCGACCTGCGAGGGATAAGGCGGCTTGTGACGCGGCAGGCCGCGCTTGCCCTCGATGCTTTCGAGCATCGCCGATTCCTCGCCGCAGATATAGGCGCCGGCGCCGCGCCGGAGATGGAGCTTGGTGTGACGCGACAGGCCCGCGGCTTCGAGCTTGGCGATCTCGATCGTGAGCGTTTCGCGAATATGCGGATATTCGTCGCGCAGATAGATGTAAGTATCGGGCGCTTCGACCATCCAGGCACCGATCAGCATGCCTTCCAAGAAGCGATGCGGATCGATCTCGAGATAATAGCGGTCCTTGAAGGTTCCGGGCTCGCCTTCATCGCCATTGACCGCCATCAGCCGCGGCTTCGGCTCGGCCAGCACCGCGCGCCATTTGCGCCCGGTCGGAAAACCCGCGCCGCCGAGACCGCGGAGTTGCGCATCGTCGAGCAGCTTGAGCAGCGCGTCGCGGGTCATAGTGTCCGAGATACAGGCATCGAGAAGCTTGTAGCCGCCTTGCGCGCGATAAGCGGCGAGATCGGGATAAGCGGGCAGATGCGGATGCGTCTCGCCCTTGGCGATGGCGCCGGCGACGCTGTCGACGGTCGCATGCTCGTGCAGCGCATGACCGATGGCGACGACCGGCGCATTGTGGCAGCCGCCCATGCAGGGCGCGCGCACAACCCGAACCTTGGCGCCGAGCTTGCCGGGCAATTGGGCGAGCAGCTTTTGCGCGCCGAGCAATTCGCAAGTGAGGCTGTCGCAGACGCGCACCGTCAGTTCCGGCGGCGGCGTCTCGTCATCCATCACGATGTCGAAATGCGCGTAAAAGGACGCGACCTCATAGACCTCGACCAGCGCGAGCTTCATTTCCGCGGCAAGAGCCGCGAGATGGCGCGCGTGGAGGCAGAAATATCTGTCCTGCAGCAGATGGAGGAATTCGATCAGCAGATCGCGCCGCCGCGGCTGCTCGCCGAGCAACGCCTGAACCTCCGTCAGGGATTGCGGATCGACCTGCCGTCCCTTCGGCCGGTCGCGGCCGCGCCGCCGGCCAGAGCCCGGATGAATACGCCGCGTCGTGGTTTGCGCTTCTTGGCTCATGGATTCGCTGCCGGCCGCTCGGTTAGCCACAGGCAAGTTAGGCCTGCCGCCAATTGAAACTCAACCATCGGGGAGGCAAGAGTTCGTGGGATTTTGCCCGCCCACAAATCGTGGGCGAACATAGCCGGATTCGGCGGCGCCTAAACCCTAGCCCTTAAGGCGCTGCGCCATCGTCGAGCCCAAGGCAGCCGGCGAATCCGTGACCGTGATGCCCGCGCTCTTCATCGCTTCCTTCTTGCTCTCGGCGGTGCCGCTACCGCCCGAGATGATCGCGCCGGCATGGCCCATACGGCGACCCGGCGGCGCCGTCGCGCCGGCGATGAAGCCGACCATCGGCTTCTTGACCTTGTTGCGCTTGATCATGTCCGCGGCTTCCTCTTCGGCCGTGCCGCCGATCTCGCCGATCATGATGATCGATTCGGTTTCGGGGTCGGCGAGGAACATCTCCAACACGTCGATGAAATTCGTGCCATTGACCGGATCGCCGCCGATGCCGACGCAGCTCGACTGGCCGAGGCCGGCGGCCGTGGTTTGCGCCACCGCCTCGTAGGTCAGCGTGCCGGAGCGCGAGACGATGCCGACATGCCCCTTCTTGTGGATGTGCCCGGGCATGATGCCGATCTTGCATTCATCGGGCGTGATGACGCCGGGACAATTGGGGCCGATCAGCCGGCTCTTCGAGCCGGTCAGGGCGCGCTTCACCGTCACCATGTCGATGACCGGAATGCCTTCGGTGATGCAGACGATCAGCGGCAGCCCGGCATCGATCGCCTCGAGGATCGCCTCGGCAGCGAAAGGCGGCGGCACATAGATCACCGTCGCGTTGGCGCCGGTCTTCGCCACCGCCTCGTTCACCGTGTCGAAGACGGGCAGGTCGAGATGCTTCGTCCCGCCTTTGCCCGGCGTGACGCCGCCCATCATCTTGGTGCCGTAGGCGATCGCCTGTTCGGAATGGAACGTGCCTTGGGCGCCGGTAAAGCCCTGGCAAATGACTTTGGTATCGCGATTGACGAGGACCGACATCAGGCTGCCTCCTTCACCGCTTTGGTGATCTTGGCCGCCGCGTCGGCGAGATCGTCCGCGGACAGGATCGGCAGGCCCGATTTCGCGAGGATCTCCTTGCCGAGCTTCACATTCGTGCCTTCCAGGCGCACGACCAGCGGCACGTGCAGGCTGACCTCGCGCGCCGCTGCGACGATGCCTTCGGCGATGACGTCGCAGCGCATGATGCCGCCGAAGATATTGACGAGAATGCCTTCGACATGCGCGTCGGAGAGGATGAGCTTGAAAGCCGCGGTGACGCGCTCTTTCGTGGCGCCGCCGCCGACATCGAGGAAGTTCGCCGGGCTCGCGCCATAGAGCTTGATGATGTCCATCGTCGCCATGGCGAGGCCGGCGCCGTTGACCATGCAGCCGATATTGCCGTCGAGCTTGACGTAGTTGAGTTGATGCTTGGCCGCTTCGAGCTCGGTCGGATCTTCCTCGGCTTCATCGCGCATCTCTTCGACGTCGGAATGACGGAAGAGCGCGTTGTCGTCGAAATTCATCTTCGCATCGAGCGCGATGACCTCGCCGGCGCCGGTCACGACCAGCGGATTGATCTCGACGATCGAGGCATCGAGGCTGGTGAAGGCCTTGTACATGCCGAGCATGAATTTGGTTGCCGCGGCGACCTGCTTGCCTTCGAGGCCGAGCCCGAAGGCGAGCTCGCGGGCGTGGAAGCCTTGCATGCCGGTCACGGGATCAATGGCGATGCGGAGGATCTTTTCCGGGTGCTTGGCCGCGACTTCCTCGATCTCCATGCCGCCTTCGGTCGAAGCCATCACGGTGATGCGCGAGGTTTTGCGGTCGATCAGCATGCCGAGATAGAGCTCGCGCTTGATGTCGCAGCCTTCCTCGACATAGATGCGCTTGACCTCGCGACCCTTGGGACCGGTCTGCTTCGTCACGAGTACATGGCCGAGCATATCGGCCGCGGCCTTGGCAGTATCCTCCGTCGATTTGACGATGCGCACGCCGCCCTTGCCCGAGGGATTGTCGGCGAAATGCCCGGCGCCGCGGCCGCCGGCATGGATTTGCGCCTTCACGACATAGACCGGACCGGCAAGGCCCTTGGCGACCTTCTCTGCTTCTTGCGGCGTGTAGGCGACGCCGCCTTTCGGGACGGCCACGCCGAACTTCTGCAGCAGGCTTTTCGCCTGATACTCATGGATGTTCATGTCGGAAAAACGCTCTCACGCGGGTGGTTCGCAGCAACGACCACCTAGGCATAGGCCGGAACCGGAGCAAGGTAAAGATGCTGCACCGCATCAGATGCGGCGGCGGCACGCTCTCAGTATTCGAATTGGTAGGTGAGCCCGATATTGCTGCCCGGGTCGTTATCCGGTGTGACAGCGCTTCCCGTTGCCGGCGTGCCGCCCGTGCCGAGTTGGGTCTCGAGCTTCAAGTGCTTCGTTAGGTCGATCTGGACTTGCGCTTGGGTCCCGCCGGACGTGCCCTGTTTCGTGCCGACATAGACGCCATTGGCAACATATTTCCCGGCCTCGACCGTGGCGCCGAGCCCACCGCCCGAGGCGGCGCCAACCGAGAGCCGGTCGAGGCCCAGCCCTTGGCGCACGCCGGCCAAAGGATCGCCGGCGCCACCGATGCCGCTGATCGCCGCCAACGCTTGTGCGATTTGGACCACCTGAAACGGCGTTAGCTGCTTCATGCTCTGGCCGAAGAGAAGCTGCGCGAGAATCTCGTCCTGCGGCAGATCGGGGCTCGAGGAGAGACGGATCTTCGGCTGATCGGCATAGCCGGTGATCGCGAGCGTCGCGGTGACGCTGTTCGCCGTGCTCTGCGCGGTGAAATCGATCGTCGGGTCGAGCCTCGATTGCAGGCCATAACCGTCGAAAGCGACGCGGCCCTTGGTGAAATTGAGCGTCTGGCCGGCGAGGCTGAAATTGCCATGGCGCAAATCGAACCCGCCCGCGATCTGCGGCGCGGCCGCTGTGCCGCCAAGCTGTAACTGGCCGCCCATCTCGGCATCGAGCCCATGGCCACGCACAAAGACCTGCTCGGGCGCGTCGATCGTGAGATTAAGCGCGATCGGCGCGCTGGGCGGCGGTGGCGGTGGCGGCTTCTGGCCGGGACGGCGCACCTCGAGTACCGCGACGCTTTGCGGCAGTTTATCGGGGATCTGGATATTGGCGTTGGCGATGCGGATGCGGCCGCCCACCGCAAGATCGCCCGCGACCGCGCCTTAAATCGTGAGATTGGCATCCATCGTCGCATTGACGAGATCGCTGGCGAGCGGTCGCGCATTGCGCGCGGTGATCGTGAGATCGATCGGCATCGGCGCGGCGACGCCGATCGTGCCGCCGATCGCGATCGTGCCGTCGCCCGCTTTGCCCGTGAATTGCTGCAGCTGCAGCGTGTCGCCATTCGCCGCGACCGTGCCGCTGATCGCGGTGATGTGGATACCTTGGACGAAATCCTGCACTGAGCCATTGGCGAGACGTACCGAGCCGCTGGCGCGTGGGCTCGCCATCGTGCCGGCAACCGCCAGATCGAGCGTCACTTGGCCGCGCAGGCTGCGGCCTTCCGCATTGAGCAGCGGATCGAGCAGCACGAGGTTGATACTGCCCGTGCTGCGCAGATCGATCGGCGCCTCGGCCTTGAGCGGCACGATGCCGGCGAGCTGCAAGCGCAGATTGCTGCCGGAAGCGAGATGCGCGGTTAGCTGTGCGCTCTCGCCGCGCAGCGTCACGTCGGCATCGAGATCGGCCGGCGGCAGCGCGCCGCCGGCACCGTTGCTGATGCGCAAGCCGCGGCCGGTGGCGCGGATCGTACCCGCCGGCGCGGCGAGCGTACCGCTGAGCTTTGCGTCGAGCGCCAGCGTGCCGGAGCCTTTGAGATCGGGGAAGAAGGGCTTGGCCAGCGCCGGCGTCACGTTGCGCAACGCTACCGTCGCCTGCAGCTTCGGCGCAATCTGCCCGGCGATGGTCAAGGTTGCGCCGCCGCTGGCAAGGCGAAGCTGGTCGATGGCGATGCCATCTGCCGCGCGCAGTTTCACCGGTCCCAACAAGCGAACCGTCTCGCCGCGATAATCGGCCTGCAGCGCGGTCAATTGCAGCATGCGCTCCGGCAGGTTCGCGGTCGCTGCGCCGGCGATATGCGCCGCGCCTTGCGCCGTGTTGAGATCGGAGGAGAGCTTCAGCGCTAGCGCTTCCTGCGGCCCGTTCGCTTCGAGCCGGGTGCTGCCGGTGACGCCGTTCGCGGCGGTGATGCCGGTGAGCACGATCTGCGATGCCGTGACCGGGTGGCCCGCGGGATCGGCGATTGTCGCATCGAGCGTCGCGCGCTCGGCGCTGTCGCCCAAAGCCGCGAGCTGACGACCCTCGGCATGGAGCTTCGCTTGCGGCTTGCCGCCGGCATCGGCGGTGTCGAGTGTCGCATCGATGCTGCCGGCGAGCTGCATGCCGATCAGCGGCGCGAGATCGGCGAGCCGCGCAACACAAATCTGCATGCGCCCCAGCGGCACCACCGCGCCCGGCGGCAGCGTCAGATCGCCTTGCGCGTTGAGGCTCTTCCACTGCGCGCGACCGAGCGTAATTTGCGTGCTGCCGTCATCGCCGCGCCGGATCTTGCTGCCGAGCGTAATCGGCGCGCCGACAAGCTGACCGCGCACATCGATCTGGCCCGTGGGATGCGCCGGCAAGCCGGTCGCATCGACCGACGCATCGACCGGACCGCTCGGCACGCCCGGCGCCGCGATCTGGCCGTGGCCCTGCACGCTCAGCGCGAGATCGTCCCGCGGTCCGTGCAAGCGGCCTTCAACCGAGAGCGGTCCCGAAAGATTGGGCGCGAGCGCGGCAAGATTTGCGAGAGTCGCGCCCCAGGCAAAATCGAGGGTGCCCCCGGTCGAAGCGCCGTGCGCCGAGAGCTGCAGCCCCTTGCCGTCGACCGTCGCGCGATCGATGGTGACGTCGCTGCCGGTCATACTCCCGGCGAAAGCGAGCGTCGCATTCTCGCCGATCAGCGCCGCCGCCATCGGCTCGCCGCCGGTGATATCGAGCGTGCCGTCGAGCGAGATTTGCGTCGTGCCGCGCTGCTGCTGCGCGAGCTTGGCGACCACAGCACCATGGCCTTCGACCGCCATGCCGCCCAGTGCCGCAAGCGGCGCGAGATTCGAGAGGCTCACCGTTGCCGTCGCGCTCATTTCGCCGCCGAGCTGCGCCGCGCCTGTCACGCCGATCAACGGATGGGTGACGGTGAAAGTGAGCGGCAGCGTAGATCGATCGAGAATCGCCTCGGCCTGAAGCGCGATCGGCGCAGCGGCGAGAAGATCGGGCTGCGACCCCGGCACGCGCACCCTCTCGACCACGCCGTTCACATCGATCTTGCCGCGATTGCCCTGGAGATCGGCGGCGATGCGGCCGATGCTCGCGCCCGAAGCGGCAAGATCGGCGATGGCCAGCTTCCCGGTCGCGTCGGGACTGGTGAAAGGCCCATGCACATGCAGATCGAAACTCGCCGATCTCCAATGGAGATCGGGGCGCGGCGCCATCGCCGGCGCGGCAATCGTGAGATCGAGATCGACGCTTTGGCCTTTGAGATCGATCGTGCCTTTGCCGTTGCCGGCGAGAGCGCCGGCTTTCATCGCGAGACCGAGCCGTTCGGCATTGCGCGGGCCGGCGAGCGTGGCCGCGACCGACACCGCGCCGAGATCGGGCAAGCGTGCGAGCTCCGCCAAAAGCCCATGCGAGGGCTCGCTGACATTGAGCGCGACATTGTCGCCATCGGCGCTCATCTTGCCGGCGAGCTTGTAGCTGCCGGGCCCGTCGAGCCGCTCGATATCGAGTGCGACATCGCCGTCGGTGAGCGAGGCGAAGCGAAGATTGCCGCTGACGTGGACGCTCGCCGGCACACCGGCCAGAGCAGCGCCAAGGTCGAGCCGATCGACGCGCAGTTCGCCCAACGCGACACGCAGCGGCGGCAGGCTCGCATTACCTTTGCTCGTGCTCGAGGACGCTTCGCTCGCCGGCAGACGCGCGACAGCGATATGCGCCGCCGTCACGCGATCGATCTTGGCTTCGCCGCCAAAGAGCGCGAGCGGCGACCAATCGAGGGCGACATCGTCGAGCGTGAGCCAGGCGCCGTTCTTGTCGCGGATCTCGGCATGGGCGAGGCGCAGCGCGCCCGGAAAGCGGCCGCCAAAACCCTGAAGCTCGATCGTCCCGCCGCTGAGTTGCGCCGCGAGCTTCTCGATCGTCGCGCGGCCGGCGTCGGTATTGGCGAAAATGACGATGAACAACAGCCCGAGCAGCGGCAGGCCGATGACCACGCCGGCAATCGATGCCGCTATTCTCGCGCTGCGCTTCGTCAAAAAGCCATTCGTCAAAAGGATTGGCCAAGCCCGATATAGAATTCGAACTTGTCGGCGCCCGGCGGCCGGTTCACCGGCAGCGCAATGTCGACCCGGACGGGACCTACAGGCGTGTAATAGCGCAAACCGAAACCGGTTCCGATACGGACGGTCCCCGAGAACGGCATATTGTCGGCGCTGACTTGGCCGCCATCGACGAAGACCGCGGCGCCGAAACTATCGAAGAAGCGCTGGCGGTATTCGATCGTTCCAGCATCGATCGCCGTACCGCCCATCGGATTGCGATCAGGAAAGAGCGGCCCGACCGATTGATATTTGAAGCCGCGGATCGTCGCGCTGCCTCCGCCGTAGAAGCGCTGATCCGGCGGCAACTCGAATTGCGATGCGCCCTGGACGCTGCCGACGAGACCGCGGAAAGCGAGCACGCTACGGCCCGGCTTCGCGCCGAAGAGCCAGTCGCCGATATCGAGGTAGGTCGAGCCCGAGACCTGCAGGATCGCGAAGGTGCTGCTTGCACGCCCGAGCAATTCCGTCGGCGTCGCGATGAAGGCGGCGCGGATGCCATGCGTCGGATCTTGAGTCGGATCGGCGAGGCCGGTGCTGTCGTAATTCGCGGTCAGCGGCAGGCCGACCAGCGTGAAATTACTTCCGACGCGCTCTTGTAGAATATGCTCGCGCTCGCCGGTGATGCCGACGCTGCCCGTCCAGAGCGGCCCGAATTTCCGATGCAGCGACGGGCCGGCGGTAAAGGCCGTCTGGTCATAGGCCTGCAAACTCTGCTTCAGCGCCGCGGCATCGAATTCCAGCGACGTGTCGCGCTGCGGGAAATCGGGTTTGATGAATTGGCCGGTGATGTTGTAGCCAAGTCCGGTCGTGGCGGTGCCGCCGAGCCCGATGGCCGCGGCTGAAAGATTGAGTTGCTCGGCGTTGCCGAAGAGATTGCGGTCGGACCACGTCACTTTCGCGCTGGCGCCGAGATCGGTCGAGAAGGCGCCCGTAACGCCGACGGCATGGTCCGGCCGCTCCTGAAAATCGAAGGTGATCGGCAAGCTGCCGTCGGGCGCGATGGCATCGCCGCCACGCACGGAGACACCGGAGAAGACGCCGAGCGCGAGCAGATCCTGGCGTGCGGCGTCGATCCTGCTCGGTTGATAGAGCTGGCCTTGCTGCAGGAGCAGACGGCGCCGGACGAAAGCCTCATTCACATCATGCAGGCCGTTCAAACTTATCGCGCCAACCGTGGCGCGCTTGCCGGCGGTCGCGTTAAAGACGACATCGATCGAGAGCGCCGGGGCGTCTTCCGTGGCGATCGGCGTATCGACTTTGGCAAACGCGTAGCCATCCTCTTCGAGCGCGGTAAGGAGTTTCGTGCCGGCGCCGAGAATGTCCGACGCCACCGCCGGCTGTCCCGGCTTCAGCCCGAGCGTTTCCGCCGCATCCACATGGGACGGCAGATCGCCGTGAACCTCGATCTTGCGCAGGTGGAAGAGCGGGCCTTTATCGATCGCGATCTTGGCCTCGACCGATTGGCCGCTTGGCACATTATCGAGCTTCTCCGCCAGGCTCGTGTCATTGACCGAGACGCCATCAACCGCGATCGTGACCGTCGCCTGATAGTAGCCGAAAGACTGCAACACGGTTTGCACCCGGTCGTAATCGTTTTTAGCGCGGGTGATCAGGGCGAAGGGCCCGGCCGGTGCTTTATCCCTGAGCGATTGGAGCTGCGAGGCGTCGCCGAGCGCGGTATCGAGCGATTTGTCGCCGGTCTCATCGATCGCGACCGTATAGCTCTGCGGATCGCTCGCGCGCGCAGATGTGATGGCGACCGCCAACAGGCAGAGAGCAAGCGTCCGCAGGCTCCACGCGCTCGCGTTACGAAGGTGCTTTTGCCAAGCCACCGATCTCACGCCCTCCCAATCGTGCCGACCCTTGCCTGCAATTACGGCGAAATTGGGAGCCGCCCGCCGAAGAAAGCGGGACTTATGAAGACCGCGCTTCGTTCTGCTATTCCGCAGCCGCGACTTTGCCGGCGCCCACCGCGCCCGATGCCTTCACCTCGGCCACGCGCTTCTCGTCGTAGCGCAGCACCTGGCGCATAATCTCGTCGGTGTGCTCGCCCAAAAGCGGCGAGCGTACGACCTCGCTGGGGCTGGCCGACAACTTGATCGGATTGCCGACCGAGAGATATTTGCCGCGCTTCGGATGATCGACCTCGACCACGGTGCCCGTCTCGCGCAGGCTCTTCTCTTCGGCGAGTTCTCTCATCGAGAGGATCGGGCCGCACGGAATGTCGTATTGGTTGAGAAGGTCCATCGCCTCGAATTTGGTCTTGGTCATCGTCCAGGCTTCGATGCGATCGAAGATATGCTTCAAGCGCGGCAGCCGCGCCTCGGGCTTCGCGTAATCGGGATGGGTGATCCAGCCCTCTTCGCCGATCACCTTACAGATTTCTGCCCAGACCGGCGCCTGGGTGATGAAATAGATGTAGGCGTTGGGATCGGTCTCCCAGCCTTTGCATTTGAGGATCCAGCCCGGCTGACCACCGCCCGAATCATTACCGGCGCGCGGCGTCGCATCGCCGAAAGGAATGTCCTGGCCATATTGGCTGTATTCGGTGAGCGGCCCGGTCTTCAGCCGCTGCTGATCGCGCAGCTTCACGCGGCAGAGATTGAGCACGCCGTCCTGCATCGCGACGGTGACGCGCTGGCCTTTGTTGGTCATCGTGCGTTGATAGAGCGCGGTGACGATACCGAGGCAAAGATGAAGACCCGTGCCGCTGTCGCCGATCTGCGCGCCGGTGACGAGCGGCGGGCCGTCGCGGAAGCCGGTGGTCGAGGCCGAGCCGCCGGTGCATTGCGCGACATTCTCATAGACTTTGCAGTCCTCATAGGGGCCGGGGCCGAAGCCCTTGATCGAGGCGTAGATAAGGCGCGGATTGATCTCCTGGATACGCTCCCAGGTGAAGCCCATGCGATCGAGCACGCCGGGGCCGAAATTCTCGACCAGCACGTCGCAGGTTTTCATCAACCCTTCGATCAGCTCCTTGCCGACCGGGTTCTTCGCATCGATGGTGATCGAGCGCTTGTTGTGATTGAGCATCGTGAAATAGAGGCTGTCCGCGCCGGGCACGTCGCGGAGCTGGCCGCGCGTGACGTCGCCCGCGCCCGGCCGCTCGACCTTGATGACATCGGCGCCGAACCAGGCGAGAAGCTGCGTGCAAGTCGGTCCCGATTGCACATGGGTGAAATCGAGAACTTTAACGCCGTCGAGTGCCTTGCCCATGTTCCTCTCCAGAATTCCTTCGTTGCGTTCGTTTAGTTCAAGCCTGCGCGGCGACCACGCCGCATCTTCCCCGAAATCCTATTTTTTCTTCAGCGCGCTTTGCGGATTGAGATTTCCGATACGTCCGCTCTCGCTGCCCGCGGCCGGATCGATGACCGCGTTGATCAGCGTGGGCTTGCCCGACGTTAGGGCAGCGTCGACCGCCTGCTTCAGCGCGTCGGGCGTTTCCGCCTGCACACCGATGCCGCCGAAGGCCTCCATGATCTTGTCGTAGCGCGCGGCTTTGACGAAGACCGTCGTCGCGGGGTCGGAGCCGCCCGCATTGACATCGGTCCCGCGATAGATGCCGCCATTGTTGAAGATGACGATGCAGACCGGCAGGTCGTACCGGCAGATCGTCTCCACCTCCATGCCGCAGAAGCCGAAGGCGCTGTCGCCTTCGATCGCAAGCACACGGTTACCGGTTTCGAGGGCCGCGGCGATGGCCTGGCCCATGCCGACGCCCATCACGCCCCAGGTGCCAACATCGAGACGCTTGCGCGGCTTGTAGATGTCGATGACGCCGCGCGCGAGATCGAGCGTGTTGGCGCCCTCGTTCACAAGGATGGTATCCGGCCGCTCCATGATGACGGTGCGCAATGCGCCGAGCGCGCCGTGATAGTCCATCGGCGAATTGTTGTTCATCAAGCGCGGCGCCATCTTGGCGATGTTTTCTTCGCGCTTGCCGTTGACGGTATCGGTCCATGCGGCTGGCGGTTTCGGCCAGTTGCCGCCCATGCCGTCGATCAAAGCCGCAACGCACGAGGCGATATCGCCGACCAACGGGGCGGCGATTTCGACATTGCTGTCCATTTCCTTGGGCTCGATGTCGATGTGAATGAATTTCTTCGGCGCATCGCCCCAATTCTTGCCCTTGCCGTGCGACAGCAGCCAGTTGAGCCGCGCGCCGAGCATCAGCACGACATCGCTATCCTTGAGCACGGTCGAGCGCGCGGCACCGGCGCATTGCGGATGCGTATCAGGCAACAGGCCCTTGGCCATGCTCATCGGCAGGAACGGAGCGCCGCTCTTCTCGACCAGCGTCTTGATCGCCTCGTCGGCCTGCGCATAGGCAGCCCCCTTGCCGAGGATGATCAGCGGCCGCGCGGCGGATTTGAGAATATCGAGCGCGCGCTTGACCGCTTCCGGCGCCGGGATCTGGGCCGGCGCCGGATCGATGACCTTCACCAGCGACTTCTTGCCGGCCGCCGCATTGATCACTTGTCCGAAGAGCTTCGCCGGCAGGTCGAGATAGACGCCGCCCGGCCGGCCCGAAACCGCCGCGCGGAGCGCGCGCGCAACGCCGATGCCGATATCGGCAGCATGCAGCACGCGGAACGCCGCCTTGCACAGCGGCTTGGCGATGGCGAGCTGGTCCATCTCCTCATAGTCGCCCTGCTGCAGGTCGACGATCTCGCGCTCGGACGAGCCCGAGATCAGAATCATCGGATAGCAGTTGGTTGTGGCATGGGCGAGAGCCGTCAAACCATTGAGGAAGCCCGGGGCCGACACGGTGAGGCAGATTCCGGGCTTCTTGGTCAGGAAGCCTGCGATCGCCGCCGCATAGCCGGCATTCTGCTCGTGACGGAAGGAGAGCACGCGAATACCGGCGGCCTGCGCCATGCGGCCCAGATCGGTGATCGGGATGCCGGGCACGCCGTAGATCGTGTTGAGGCCGTTGAGCTTCAGCGCATCGATGACGAGGTGGAAGCCGTCGGTCAGCTCCTGCACCTCGTCGCCCGCGGTCTTCGTGATGGCGCGATCATCCGCCATGGAGGCCTCCGTTCGACCGGGTGAAATCGCGATAAATCCTCCATCTATCTAGCACATCGGACGTGATTCGATAGCCGAGTCTCCCGGCCTTGTCTCGCACTGCAACAGTTTTCTTGACACTCCGGCGCCGCTTCCTTAGAGCGAAAGCGCGATGGCGCGTACAACAAAATTTGTGAAATTCCGCGGCCGGCTGGTGATCGTCGGCTTCGGCAGCATCGGTCAGGGCATTCTGCCGCTGATCCTTCGCCACATCGATATGAAGGCTAATCAGGTGACCGTCGTCACCGCCGAGGATCGCGGCCAGAAGGAAGCCAAGGACCTCGGCGTCCGCTTCATGGTCGAGCCACTGACGCGCGAGAATTATGCGTCGATCCTCGAGCCGCTGCTCGGCCCCGGCGATTTTCTGCTCAACGTCTCGGTCGAGGTCTCGAGCTTGGCGCTGATCGAGCTCTGCCGGGTAAAGGGCGCGCTCTATCTCGACACCTGCATCGAACCCTGGCCCGGCGGCTATACCGATCCCGATCTCTCTCCCTCGCTGCGCTCCAACTATGCGCTGCGCGAGAACGCGCTGGCACTCCGGGCAAAGAGCCCAGGCGGGCCGACGGCGGTGGTGACGCATGGCGCCAATCCCGGCCTGGTGCAGCATTTCGTCAAAGTCGCGCTGCTCGATCTTGCCGAAGAATCGGGGCTCAAAGCCGAGCCCAAGAATCGCGAGCAATGGGCGGCGCTCGCCGCGGAGCTCGGCGTCAAAGTCATCCACATCGCCGAGCGCGACACGCAACTCGCACGCATCGCGAAACAGCCGGGCGAGTTCGTCAACACCTGGTCGATCGACGGCTTCGTCGCCGAGGGCATGCAGCCGGCCGAGCTCGGCTGGGGCACGCATGAGCGGCACTTCCCATCCGACGGCAGCAAGCACGAATTCGGCACCGGTTGCGCGATCTATTTGAACCGCCCCGGCGCGGCGACGCGGGTCCGAAGCTGGACGCCGCTCGAAGGCCCCTATCACGGCTTCTTGATCACCCACGCCGAGGCGATCTCGATCGCCGATTATTACACGCATCGCGAAGGCGACACGGTGCGCTATCGCCCGACCGTGCATTACGCCTATCACCCCTGCGACGACGCGGTGCTCTCGGTGCACGAGCTCTGGGGCAAGAATTTCCGCCTGCAGGAATCGAAGCGCCTGATGATGGATGAGATCGAGCACGGCATCGACGAGCTCGGCGTGTTGCTCATGGGCCATGCGAAGGGCGCCTATTGGTACGGCTCGCGTCTCTCGGTCGAAGAAGCGCGGCGCTTGGTGCGTTTCAACAACGCGACCTCGCTGCAAGTCACCGCCGCGGCGCTCGCCGGCATGATCTGGGCGCTGGAGAATCCCGAACGCGGCCTCGTCGAGCCCGACGAGATCGATCACGAGCGCATCCTCGATATTTGCCGGCCCTATCTCGGCAAAGTGGTCGGCGAATTCAGCGATTGGAACCCGCTCTACGATCGCGAACGCCTCTTCCCCGAGGATCTCGACAAGGGCGATCCCTGGCAATTCAAGAATTTCCGGGTGGTCTAATCCCCAAGCGGGAATATCTGTGCCTCAACGGCCATGGAAGACCATGTCCGGAGGCTCAATGTCTTCGTCGAAGGCCTTCGCGGTGTTCAAAAAGCCGCGGGTGGAATCCTCGGTGGCGTAAAGATCCATGGTGATGTCGAGCATCATGGCATCGGCCGCAGCCACGCCACCCGCTGACCAAGCCTTCAAAAGCGTCCTCGTAGCCGCGTAAGACTTCGTCGGCCCCGCGGCGAGCTTCGCGGCGAAGGTGTCGGTTGCCTGGGCGAGTTCGGCCTCGGGGACAACCTCCATGGCAATCCCAAGCTGTCCGGCCAGAGGGCCGGGTATCGGCTCGCCCAGCATCGAAAAGCGCGACGCGCGTCCGCGGCCGACGCGCTCCGCCAGCCGCTGTACCGCTCCCGCGAGCGGCAGCATGCCGGTCGTTACTTCGACGCACCGGAAGACAGCATTCTCAGCGGCGATGATGAAGTCGCAGTTGAGCGCCAGCTCGAAGCCGCCGCCGAACGCCACTCCCTGGACTGCCGCGATGGTTGGGACGCGCAGCGCCTCGAGCGAGCGATAGGACAAATTGACTTCCGCGACGAAGGTACGGAACCAATTGATGTCCTTACCAGGCCATTCTCGCACTTCGCCGCCGAAACTGAAGTGAGGTCCCTCGGCTTTGATCACCAGGACGCGAATGTCGCTTTCGCTCGCTTGATGAACCGCTTGCCGAAGCGATTCCGCGAATTGGAGATCGATGCGGTTGAACGGCGGATTGGCGAGAACGATGCTGCCGATGGCATCTTGGCGCTGGAACCGGATGGTGTGCATGGCTCGCTCCCTTGGTGAGTTCAGTGGGTCACTCGTCGCGGGCTTCCTCGGATGTCGTTGCGGTCATGACCGGGCCCTTCGGCGTAGAACCGGACGGCATCGTCTCGATCAAGTCGCAGGTAGCCGTTCGCCGGAAATCGAAAAAGGCCCGGGCTATCGAACACTGCGTTCGATATCTGGCAACGGGACCCAAAGCCTGGAGCCTCGGATATCTGCCGCGCTAGGCGGCGCGCCGACCTCCAAACTTCTCGACCATCAGCTCCGTGAGTGCGCGTACTTTTGGGGTCACCATGCTGCCCGGCGGGCGAACCACATAAATCGCGCCACCCCGCAGCGAATAGTCTTTCAAAAGCACGACAAGCCTGCCCGACTTGATGCTGTCCGACGCGATGAAATCGGGTAGCGCAGCGATGCCCAGGCCCACCTCCGCCGCCTGTAACAGACCTTCGCCGTTGTCTAAGCGGAGGTGGCCGCGCGGCGAGATCGACCATCGTCTGTTGGCGCTTTGGAACCGCCAAACCTGCCGGTCCGGTCCTCCCGAGTGGATGATGCACTCATGTCGCGCGAGGTCCGATGGCGATGCCGGGGCGCCAAAACGTTGCGCATAGTCGGGACTGGCGACGAGAATCAACGCAACGGGCGCGATGCGCCGAGCGACGAGGGTCGAAGGCGTGAGATGGCCGATGCGAATTGCAGCGTCGAAACGTCCGGCGACGAGATCGACGGCGGTATCGCTGTAGCTGGCGTCTATATCAAGGTCCGGATAGGTCGTTCGGAGACTCGCGAGGACAGGCGCCATAAGGCGGATTCCGAAAGACAGCGGGAGCGAAATGCGGATGCTGCCGGCCACGCCATGGCGGTGCGCGGCAACCGCCGTTTTTGCGTCCGTGACCTCAATGAGGATGCGCTTTCCGCGCTCTGCAAGTTCGCGGCCCGCGTCGGTCGGCGCCACGCCGCGCGTTGTGCGATTGACGAGCTGCGTTCCGAGTTCGGCTTCGATGCGCGCAATGCGTCGGCTCACGACGGACTTGGCCAAACCGAGACGGCGCGCAGCCTTCACGAATCCGCCGCTCCCGATCACTTCGACGAGCGTTTTTATGTCATCTAAATCCATCGCTTCCCTCCCCGACGATCTAGACACGAGCGAGGGGCGGCTCTTCTTGCGATTAACCGCCTCAGCTTATCCAGAATACGTCGCCGTTCTCGAGCTTGATCGCAATACGCACAAGCGAGCGGCCGCTGCATGGGCCGTCGAAGCAATAGCCGTCCTCGGGGCGGAAGACGGCGCCATGCGTGCCGCACATCAGGAATTCATTCGCGCTGTCGAAGAAACGGTTCTCGGGCCAATCGAGCGGCGTGCCGGCATGCGGGCAGACATTGCGATAGCCCAAGAGCGCGCCATGCCAACGAATGACGAAGACTGCTTCGCGCTCGGTGCCGCTGCCGAAGACGAAACCGCGGCCTTCGCCTTCGCGAATATCAGCCTCGGCGCAGAGGAATTTCACCACGGGCGCCGCCGGTGGAGCAGGCGCCCGTCAATCAAGGTTTCACGCCGCCCATCTTGCAGATCGCCTTCCACTCCTCGGCGCCGACCGGCGAGACGGAAAGCCGGCCCTGCCTCACGAGCTTCAGCTCTTTGAGCTTCGGCTCGGCCTTGATCGCGGCGAGCGTCACCGGCTCTTTAAGCGGCATCACCGGCACGATATCGACCTGCACGAATTTGCCGGTCTTATCACCGGGGTCGGGATAAGCGGTCTTCACGATCTCGGCGATGCCGACGACGGCGAGGCCTTCATTCGAGTGATAGAAGAAGGCGTGATCGCCGACCTTCATCGCTTTGAGATTCGCCGCCGCCTGGAAATTGCGCACGCCGCTCCAATTGGTGCGCTTATCCTTGACGAGTTGATCCCAGGAATAAGCGCTCGGTTCGGATTTCATCAGCCAGTAAGCCATCCCATCCCCTCTTCATTCAGGCGCGCGCCACCAGGAAGAGGCGGCGGAATTTCAGCAAGGTCTTGCCATCCTCGCGGCGCGGAAACACCGCGGCGAGGCGCTGCGCATAGGCATCGAGAAACGCCGTGCGTAGTTGATCATTCAGCACGTCGAGTACCGGCCTGAGCGTCGTGCCCCGCATCCATTCGAGCACGGCGTTGTCGCCGCGGAGCTGATGAACGTATTCGGTCTCCCAGAGATCGATACCACCTTTGGCGCGCGGCGCGAGCAGATCGTAGTAGAAATCGGATGGCGCGACCGGATCGGGGCGCAGCATCGACGGCGTCGGACAATCGGGATCGAAGAGCGGCGCGAGCGGCGCGGCCCATGGCCCGCGCGCCGCGGTCTCGCGCAGCAGGGTTTGCGACGGATTGTCGAAATTGCGCGGCATCTGCACCGCCAATACGCCGCCCGCGGCGAGCATCGCGAAGAGCCGCGGAAAGAGCCGCGCGTGACCCGTCAGCCAATGCAAGGTCGCGTTCGAATAGATCAGCGCTGCCGGCGCATCGGCTTGCCAGCGCGCGATATCGGCATTGACCCAGTCGGCGGGTGATGGATCTTTCGCCGCCTCGCTGAGCATGGCGGCGGAATTGTCGACGCCCGTCACCGGACGATCCGGCCAGCGCGCCACGATTGCACGCGCGTGAGCGCCTGGCCCGCAACCCAGATCGAAGAGCGGTCCGTCGGGCAAATCATCGATCTGGGCAAGAAGATCGAAACCGGGCCGGAGCCGTTCATCGGCGAATTTGAGATATTGCTGGGGATTCCAGGCCATCAGTTCCCGCAGCATAAATCGGCCTGCGTTTCAGCGCACTAGGCCCGGCGGAACCCTTCGGATCAATTTACCTATATAATTTTGTTATATAATAGTATTGAAACACAAAGATTCGTGAAATATCTTAGAGGGAGGAGTTATTTAGCAATTCTGAATTGGAGAATATGCTTCCTCTGTCGCTCAACCTGGCGCGGCTGAACCTCGTTCTTATCGGGAATGGCGATGCCTGCTTGCGGAGGCTGCGGCTATTGGACGAGGCCGGGGCGCAATCCCTCGCCGTGTTTTCCGTCAAGCCCTCGCCCGCCCTGGCCAGCGAAGCCGGCCGGCATCTGCGCCGACATTGGCCGAAACGCGACGAGCTGCGCGGCGCTCAGCTCGTTTTCATCGCCGATATTCCGGAGCCGCAGCGCACCGCCCTCGCCGGCCTCGCACGTTCGGTCGGCGCCATCCTTCATGTCGAGGATGCGCCGGCGCTCACCGACAGCCATGCGCCGGCAGTGCTGCGCCGCGGCGCTCTGACGATTGCGGTCGCGACCAACGGCACGGCGCCGGGACTGGCCGCCGAGCTGCGCGATTTGCTCGCCGGGCTGATCGGACCCGAGTGGCGCGGCCGGCTGGATCGGATCGCCGCGCTGCGCCGAGCGTGGCACGATGCCGGCGCCGGCCACGCCGCGGTCCGCCGCTTGACGGCGGCACGGATAGGCCGCTACGGCTGGCCCAAACAGCATTCCGTTGCGCTGGCCGCGAATGATCGCGGCAGCGAGATCAAAGAACCAACAGGAGGAGGTGTGTCATGACGCTTAAACTCGGCGACGTCGCCCCTGATTTCACACAAGAATCGACCGAAGGTCCGCTCCATCTCCATGAATGGGCGGGCAATTCCTGGGTCGTGCTGTTCTCGCATCCGAAGGATTTCACGCCGGTCTGCACCACCGAGCTTGGCGCCGTGGCGCGGCTCAAGAACGAATTCGACAAGCGCGGCGTGAAGGTGGTCGGCCTCTCGGTCGATTCCGTCGGCGATCACACGCGCTGGGCCAGCGACATCAAGGAGACCCAGGGCACGGCACCGAACTATCCGATCATCGCCGATGGCGATTTCAAGGTGTCGACGCTCTACGGCATGCTGCCCGGCGGCGCGAGTGGCGATCCCGCCAAGCGCACCCCGGCCGACAATCAGACCGTGCGCAATGTCTTCATCATCGATCCCAACAAGAAGATCCGCCTGATCCTCGTCTATCCCATGGCGACCGGGCGCAATTTCCAGGAGATCCTGCGCGTCATCGATTCGTTGCAGATGACCGACAAGCACAAGGTGGCGACGCCGGCGGATTGGAAGCAGGGCCAGGATGTGATCATCACCGCGGCGGTGAATGACGAGCAGGCGAAGACGCTCTTCCCCGGCTTCAAGACGCTGAAGCCGTATCTCCGCACCACATCACAGCCATCCTGAGCCAAGAGCGGCGGGGCCTTATGCAGATCGTGACCGGCAATCGATTGCGCGACGGGGTGGTGATCTATTTCGCCGGCGCCGGCGAGTGGACGCCGTCGATCGATAAGGCCCTGGTTGCCGAAGACGATCATGCCAATGCTCTGCTGGCCGAGGCGCAGGTCGGCCTCCCGCCACTCCCTGCGGTGGGGCCCGTCCTGATCGAGGTCATGCGGGAAGGCGATCATCTGCGCCCCCTGACCTTGCGCGAGCGCATTCGTGCCTCGGGCC
Organism: uncultured Alphaproteobacteria bacterium; assembly: GCA_963731145.1. GTDB lineage: Bacteria > Pseudomonadota > Alphaproteobacteria > ATCC43930 > CGMCC-115725 > CAIKMD01. Next base: position 689,576 of record CAVSUX010000005.1, read on the forward strand.
CGACCACGGGCCCGATGACCGGCCATACCGCCCTCGATGCAAACCCCGCGTCGGGCGTCGACGATTATTCGATTTAGGTCCGTCGCGGGATCCGGAGATCCAGAGTGTATCGCTACGACGATTTCGATCACCGCTTCATCGACGAGCGCGTCGCGCAATACCGCGACCAGGTGCGCCGGCGGCTTGCGGGGCAGCTCAGCGAGGACGAGTTTCGGCCGCTGCGACTGATGAACGGCCTCTATCTGCAGCTCCACGCCTATATGCTCCGCATCGCCATCCCTTACGGCATGCTGGATTCGACGAAGCTCCGGAAGCTCGCGCACATCACGCGCAAATACGACCGCGGCTACGGTCATTTCACGACGCGGCAGAATCTCCAGCTCCATTGGATCAAGCTCGAGGAGACTCCCGACATCCTCGCCGAGCTGGCGAGCGTCGAGATGCACGCGATCCAGACCAGCGGAAATTCCTTCCGCAACACGACGACCGATCCTTTCGCCGGCGTCGCGGCCGATGAGCTCGAGGATCCGCGCCCTTATGCCGAAATCATCCGGCAATGGGCGACGCTGCATCCCGAATTCTCGTTCCTGCCGCGCAAATTCAAGATCGCGGTCTCGGCCTCGAAGGAAGACCGCGCCGCAGTGAAGATGCACGATCTCGGACTCTATCTGCACAAGAACGAGCAGGGCGAGGTCGGCTTCGAAGTGCTGGCCGGCGGCGGGCTTGGCCGCACGCCGCTTTTGGCGCAGATAATCAGGAAATTCCTGCCGCGCCGCGATCTGCTGTCCTATATCGAGGCATGTCTGCGCGTCTACAATCAGTACGGCCGGCGGGACAATCTCTATAAGTCGCGCATCAAGATCCTGGTGCAGAGCCTCGGCGCGAAGAAATACGCCGAGGAAGTCGAGGCCGAATGGCTCGCATCTGACCGCGAAGCCGTGGCACTGCCCGAAACCTATGTCGCCGAGATGCAATCGGCCTTCACCCTGCCGGACTACGATAAGCGGCCCGTCGACGAGGCCGCGCTGCAAAAGGCGATCACTGGCAATCGCGCTTTTGCGCGCTGGGTGAAGCACAACGTCCATCCGCATAAGATCGCGGGCCACGCCGTCGTCACAATCTCGCTGAAAGAGGTCGGCAAGACCGGCGGCGATTGCAGCGCCGAGCAGATGGAGCTGGTCGCCGATCTTGCCGACGAGCTGAGCTTCGGCGAAGTGCGCGTTGCCTACGAGCAGAATCTCGTTCTGCCGCATGTGCGGCGCGACGCGCTTTTCGGGCTGTGGCAGCGCCTCGATGCCGCCGGCCTCGGCAGCTCCAACATCAATCAGATCACCGACATCATCTGCTGCCCGGGCATGGATTACTGCAGCCTCGCCACCGCGCGCTCGATCCCGGTGGCACTGCGCATCGCCGAGCATATGGCCGCGAAAGAAGACGCGATCGGGGCGTTCAACATCAAGATTTCCGGCTGCATCAATGCGTGCGGCCATCATCACCTCGGCCATATCGGCATCTTGGGCGTCGATAAGAATGGCGAGGAGGTGTATCAGATCACGCTCGGCGGCGACGCCGGCAATGACGCGGCGATCGGCGCCATCGCCGGCCCCTCGGTCAAGAGCGAGGAAGTCCCAGCCGCGATCGACCGACTGGTCGAGGCTTATATGAAGCTGCGCCAAGAGGGCGAGCGCTTCCCCGAAACATATCGCCGCGTCGGCCAGGCTCCGTTCAAAGAGGCGCTTTATGCTTCTCGCTGAGGACGGCACCCTCGGCGTCGATGATTGGCATCACCTCTCTGACGACGAGCCGATCCCCGCGAGCGGCGCGATCACCGTTTCCTTCGCGCGCTGGCAGACCGACGAGTCGACCTTGCACGCGCGCGCCGATAAACTGGGCCTGCGCTTGCCCAACACGATCGCCCCGCAAGAGATCGCCGGCGATGTGTCGCGCTTCGCGCTGATCGTTCTTTCTTTCCCGAAATTCACCGATGGCCGTGCTTATTCGCAAGCGCGATTGCTGCGCGCGCGCTTCGGCTACCAAGGCGAGTTGCGCGCCGAGGGCGAAGTGTTGCGCGATCAGTTGATGTTCATGAAACGCGTCGGCATCAACAGCTTCGTCGTCGGCGAGCGCGCCATCAAAGAGAATTGGGCGAAGGCGTTCGGCGAATTCGACGTCTTCTATCAACAGGCGCCGGACGGACGGCCCTGGGTCATGCGGCAGCGGCTGGGCCCGCGCAATCCATAAAACGCGACCCAGCCTTCGATTTCTCAGTCTTCGATTTTCTCGACAGCCGCGATCAGCAAATCGAGCCTGCCGGGCAGATCACGGTGGTATGGCTCGGCGCCGGCGTCGGCACGACGACCGTGCTCGGCTCCTGCGCGCGCGGCGGCGGGTTATGAACATCGACGCAGGCCGTAAGGCCCAGCGCCAGAACACCGAAAATCAACAAGCTGCGCATTGTGTACTCCTTAGCCAAATTACTGCTCCGCCTTAGAACGTCCGCTGCCGCAGGCGGTTCCGGCCCCCGACCGGGGGATTTATTGCGCAGCTTATGGTTAACGACGTCGTGTCGCTCTGCGTAAAAATCGCGGGCACCCGCGCGAAACGCCGATTTTACGGTTCCTTAGACTGTTTTCCGTAGCGTAGAAGACAGCCGGGTGATCATTGGCTCGGTCGTGATGCGTTTTTTCGCGCGCGATGGTCGCGGTCGATGTCGGTCCCCCCTCAACCGCATCGGCCGCGACTGCTTTTTTGGGGCTTGGCGCTCACCCGAGCGGATAATCCGCCTGATCCTCGTAGATAGCGCCGCTCTTTGTGAGATAGCTCGCGATCAGCGAGAAATGCTCGACGCGAAACGGCGGCGCGCGATAGAGCGCGTACTGCGTGAGATACGTCTGCAGCCGGCCCTCGCTCGTGCCTTTGAGCCGCGCCAAGGTGACATGCGGCGTGTAGCGCCGCTCGTCCGGCGGGAAGCCGAGTCGCGACAGCGCGCTTTCGATTTTGCCGTGGAGATGCTGAAGCGCGTCATTGTGCTCAACGCCGACCCAAAGCTGGCGTAGCCCGAAATGCCCGACCGTCGCGAGGGCGAGATCGAAACGCGGCGCGTGAATTTGGTTGAGCGCGGCATCGACATCCTCTGCCCGGCCCTCATCGATCTCGCCGATGAAGCGCAAGGTGAGATGGTAATTCCCGGCATCGACCCATTTCGCGCCCGGCACGCCAGTGGCGATCAAGGACAGCGAGAGCTTGAGCTCGGGCGGCAGCTCGATGCCGACGAAGAGCCTGAGCATGGCGTCACCCCGCCGGCCTGCCGAGCAGGCGCTCCACCGCCGGCGCAATGCGGCTAACGATCGCCGCGACGCCTGCCGGATTGGGATGGAGCATATCGGCCTGGTTGAGCTTCGGATCGAGCGCCACGCCATCGAGAAAGAAGGGGTAGAGCGGCACGTCGTATTTCTTGGCGAGCGCCGGATAGAGCCCATCGAAGGCTTTTTGGTAATCCGCGCCCCAATTGGCCGCCGCGCGCATCCCGAGCAGCAACGTCTTCACCTTGGCGGCTTGGAGCTTGCCCAGCATGGCATCGAGATTGGCTTCGGCGCGTTGCGGATCGAGGCCGCGCAGCATGTCGTTGGCGCCCAATTCGAGCAGCACGACGTCGGGACGATCGCCCATCGCCCAGTCGAAACGCGCCAGCCCGTCGGCGGTCGTATCGCCCGAGACACCGCCATTTTCGACGATGACGTCATAACCATCGGCTTTGAGACGCGCGGCGAGCTGCGCCGGGAAAGCCTCGCTCGGCGCGACGCCGAAACCGGCGGTGAGACTGTCGCCGAAGGCGAGGATGCGCGTCACAGCCGCAGCCGGCCCCGCCGATAACGGCGCTAGCAGAAGCGTGATCAGCGCAGCGAGTACCGCTCGATTGACAAAGCGCGCCCCGCGGCCATAACCCCGGCGCGCGCCGATGAAACAAGAAGACATTGGAAAACCGCTGATCCTCTTGGAGGATGTGCGTCTTACCCTGACCAGCGCGGCGGGTCCCGTCAACGTGCTGCGCGGCATTTCCGCGACGATCGACTCCGGCACCACGATCGGCTTGGTCGGGCCGTCGGGCTCGGGCAAGTCGACACTGATGATGGTGCTGGGCGGTCTCGAGCGCGTGACCGGCGGCAAGGTCGAGATCGCCGGCACCAATCTCAACGTCCTCTCCGAAGATGCGCTGGCGCGGTTTCGGCGCGACCGCATCGGCATCGTCTTTCAATCCTTTCATCTCGTCCCGACCATGACCGCGCTCGAGAATGTCGCCGTGCCGCTGGAGCTTGCCGGCCGCGCCGACGCTTTCGCCGTAGCCGCCGCCGGTCTCGAAGCCGTCGGGCTGAAAGATCGGCTGCTTCATTATCCGTCGCAGCTTTCGGGCGGCGAGCAGCAGCGCGTCGCGATCGCCCGCGCTTTCGCGCCACGGCCATCGCTGCTGCTGGCGGACGAGCCGACCGGCAATCTCGATGGCGAAACCGGCAAGCAGGTAATCGATCTGCTGTTCGCGCTGCATGCGGAGCGCGGCACGACCTTGCTCCTCATTACCCATGATCAAGCGCTGGCCGAGCGCTGCGACCGCATCATCCATCTGCGCGACGGTCAAATCGACGGGGCAACAGCGTGAGCCAGTTCGGCCTTGCGTGGCGCTTAGCGAAGCGCGAGCTGCGCGGCGGATTGAAGGGTTTCGGCATTCTGCTTGCCTGTCTGTGCCTTGGCGTCGCGGTCATCGCCGGCGTGGGCTCGCTCGGCGCGTCGATCAATGCCGGACTCAATAGCGATGCGCGAGCCTTGCTTGGCGGCGATATCGAATTCAGCCTGGCGCAGCGGCCGGCAAGGGAGGCGGAGAGCACTTTCCTGGCTGGGCAAGGCACGCTGTCGCGCGCGACCCGGCTGCGCGCGATGGCGATTGCCGACAATGGCGCATCGCGCAGCCTCATCGAGCTGAAAGCGATCGACGGCGTCTATCCGCTTTACGGCAGCATCACGCTCGATCCGCCGCAGCCGCTCGCCGCGGCGCTGGCTGAGCGCGACGGCGCCTGGGGCGCGGTCGTCGCGCCGGCACTGCTCGATCGCCTGGGGCAGAAGCTCGGCGATACAATCCGCATCGGGAGCACTCACTTCATCCTGCGCGCGACGCTGGCACACGAGCCCGACAGCGTCAGCGGCATCTACGAGCTCGGCCCGCGCGTGATGGTGTCGCAAGCCGCGCTTGCCGCGACCGGTCTGCTCGCGCCCGGCTCGCTCGTCGCTTATGCCTATCGCTTGCGTCTGCCGCCAACCGGCGACGCGGCCGCGGTGATCGGCGCGGCGAAGGCGAAATTCCCCGAAGCCGGCTGGCGCATCCGCTCTTTTGCCGATGCCGCACCCAATCTGCAAGAGTTGCTCGACCGCGTCACCGTGTTCCTGACCTTGGTCGGACTCACCACGCTGTTGGTCGGCGGCGTCGGCATCGCGAACGCGGTCGAGAGCTATCTCGCGACCAAGATGGATACGATCGCGACGCTGAAATGCCTGGGCGCGTCGCGGCGGCTCGTCTTCCTCGTCTATCTCGCGCAGATCATGACCTTGGCCGCGGGCAGCATCCTGATCGGCCTGCTGATCGGCATTGCCGCACCCTTCGCCGCCGTGCCGCTGCTACCGGCCGAGTTGCCGGTCGAAGCGCAGCTCGGCATCTATCCGCTGCCGCTGCTGCTCGCCGCGGCGTACGGCATCTTGGCGACGCTCTGTTTTGCCGCTTGGCCGATCGGTGCGGCCTGCGAGACGCGCGCGGCGACGCTCTTCCGCAATGCGTCGGCGCCGCAGCAGGCGCGGCCGTCTCCGGTGCCGGCGTTGATCGCGACCGGTGCGGCGCTCGGCCTGCTCATCCTCGCCCTCGTCAGTGCGCCCGACCGCACCGTCGCGGCTTGGTTCATTGCCGGCACGGCCGGCGCGCTGATCGTCTTCCGCCTCGCGGCCCAAGGCATGATGAAGCTCGCCGCGCTCGCCGGGCGGCCGCGCCGGCCGGGGCTGCGTCTTGCTCTCGCCAATCTGCATCGTCCCGGCGCGACGACCGCCGGCATCGTCGCCTCGCTCGGTCTCGGCCTCGCCGTGCTGGTGGCGGTAGGCCTCGTCCATGGCGATCTCGCCACCGCGATCAGCGAGAGCCTGCCTCAACGCGCGCCGTCTTTCTTCTTCATCGATATCCAATCCGATCAGATCGGCGCTTTCGACAAACTGCTCGCAGGGATGCAAGGCGTCAGCGACGTGCGCCAGGTGCCGAGTCTGCGCGGCCGTATCAGCGCGTTGAACGGCGTTCCCATCGAGAAAGCCTTTGTCGGTCCCGATGCACGCTGGGCGACGAGCTCGGAACGCGGCCTGACCTACGCCACAAGCTTGCCGGCAGGATCGCGCCTCGTCGCCGGGCAATGGTGGCCGGCTGATTATCGCGGCGCGCCGCTCGTCTCCTTCGCCGCCGATCTGGCGCGCGGCATGAAGCTCAAGCTCGGCGACACGATCACCATCAATGTGCTCGGCCGCGACGTCACGGCGACGATCGCCAATCTGCGCGAGATCGATTGGACCTCGCTCAACATCAATTTCGCCATCGTGCTGTCGCCCGGCACGCTCGACGGCGCGCCGCAGACCTTCATCGCCACGGCGCGCGCCGCGCCGGGCAACGAGGCCGCGCTCGAGCGTGCCGTGACCGATGCTTTCCCGAATGTCTCGGCGATCGATGTGCGCGACGCGCTCGGCACGCTCGGCGATATCGTCGGCGCCATCGCCGCCGCGGTACGCATCACCGCGGCGATCACCCTCGCCGCCGGCGCGCTGGTGCTGGCCGGTGCGAGCGCCGCCACCCATCGCCGCCGCGTTTATGAATCCGTCGTCCTGAAAGTGCTCGGCGCGACGCGGCGCCAGATCGCCGGCAGTTTCCTGATCGAATATGGCCTCATCGGCGTCGCCGCCGCGATGATCGCCTGCGCCATCGGCACCATCGCCGCCTATTTCCTGCTCACGCGCGTCATGCATGCGCCGTGGGATTTCCTTGCCGGGACGGTCGCGCTCACCGGGCTCGGCGCGGTTGTTCTGACGCTCGCCGCCGGGCTTGCCGGCACCTGGCGCGCGCTCGGCGCCAAGGCCGCGCCTTTCCTGCGCAACGAATAGCGCCGCACAAGCGATCGGCGCCGGCTCACGGGATTGTCATTCCGTCACGCGCCGCCAACACCTACGCTACGGCCGACAGCCGCAACGCGGTTTGCAGGGGAGAACGCGCATGAGCGGAGATTCCGTCGATCCCAAACGCCTGGTCTTTCCCGGTCTCGCCGGGCTTTATCAGGCAGGCTCGCCTTTCGCCTACGGCTTCATGCGCTTTTGCACCGGCGCGGTTCTCGTGCCGCACGGCATCCAAAAGCTGATGCATCTGCCGCCGAACCCCGCCAGCGTGGCGTCGCATGGCTTGCCGTTCCCCGAGCTGCTCGCCTGGGCGACGGTGTTTTCCGAATCCTTCGCCGCGCTCTTCATCGCGATCGGTTTTCTCACACGTTTCGCCGCCGCCACCGTCTGGATCGAGATGGCGGTGATTATCGTCTTCTATCAGTGGGACAACGGCTATTTCTGGACGCAGAAAGGCGTCGAATACGCGCTGCTGTGGTTGCTGCTGTGCACCGCGATCTTTTTCCGCGGCGGCGGACGCTATTCGATCGACCACTATCTCGGCCGCGAGCTCTCAGCCGCGGCCGAGCGGCACCGAGGATCAGCGCATCAGGAGCTTGCGCTTCTCCTCGAACTCGGCCTTGTCGACCTCGCCGCGAGCGAAGCGTTCTTCGAGAATGTCGAGCGCACCGCCCGAGCGGTGATAGCGATAGCCCTGCCGGCCCCGGAAGCCGAAACGCACGAACAGCGCAACCAGGGCGAAGATCGCAAGCGTCACGAGGAGCGGCCCGAAGAAGCCGCCATGCCACATATGGCGATGGTACATGTAGGTGGGCGGCGGCGCGGTATTGGCTTGCTGGGCGAGTACGGGCAACGCGGCAATCATCGCGATCAGCCCGGCGGCCGCAATCGAGAGGCTGCGCTTCATCTCCCGTCTCCCCCTTGGAAGACGGAAACATAGCATAGAACCGGCCGCGCCGATCAGGCTTTCGCGTATTCGTCGCGCAGCCGCACCCAGGACATCGCATGCGCCATCCCCGCCTCGTCGCGCCCTTTCGGCACGATGTCGAGGTAGTGATAGGCGCCGTTGAGCATGTCGAGGCCGCGCGAATAGGTCGAGTAGGTGTGATAGAGCGAGCCGCTTTCGTCCTTGGCGAAGACGCTGAGCCCGGGCGCGTCTTCCATGCCGAAATGGATCGTGCCGTAATTGTAGTTCTTGTCCGGTTGCTTGGTCTCCGCCGGCGTAAAATTGACGCCGAGATCGCGGTTGAATGCGCCGGCCGGGCCGCAGGACACCCATTCGAAGCTCCAACCCATGCGTTGCTTGAACGCTTCGAGCTTCTCGAGCGGCGCGCGCGACACCGCGGCGAGGTTCGTGTCGCGCGCGTTGAGATGGACGATCGCACGTTCGAAATTATCCGCCCAGAAAGAGCAGCTCTTGCAGGCGGCGTTCCAATCGGGATGGAACATCAGATGATAGACGATGAGCTGCGAGCGGCCGCGGAAGAGATCCGAGAGCCGCACCTCGCCCTGGGGGCTGGCGAAGCTGTGGTCCTCGACTTTCTCCCACGGCAACCCACGCCGTGCCGCACTCAACCGGTCACGCGCCAGGGTGAAGGATTTCTCTTCGGCGAGCAGCCGCTTGCGCGCCGCGAGCCATTCCTCATGCGAGACGATTGGATGGGCGGTCATATCACGTGTCCCCTTCAGCCTTTCGCCTGCCGCGCCGGAGGCGGCGGCGGGATCGTGTTCTTGAAGCTTGGCCGCTGCGCGTGGCGCTCGTAATAAGCGGCGAGCGATTTCGCGCCGGCAAGCGCCTCGGCCCCTTCGGGAAACATCTTCACGTAGTAGAGGATCACCATCAGATTGATGTCGGCGAAGCTAAAACGATCGCCGGCGAGATAGCCGGTCGGCGCGACGGCTTTGTCGAGAATGGCGATCTGCTGCCGGAGCGCCGGCAAGGCGCCGTCGATCGCCGCGCGGTTGGGCGAGCCGTCCTCGGTCTTGGGGAAGAAATAGCCGAAGAGATAGGTGCGGATCATCACCGGGTCGACAACCGTGTTGACGATCGAGACCCATTGCTCGGCGCGGGCACGCTCGCGCGCATCGCTCGGGAACAAGGCCGGGCCGTCGAAGCTGCGATCGATGTAGTCGGCGACGGCTTTCGATTCGCAGAGCTCGAAATCGCCGTGGCGCAGCGCCGGGATCTTGCCGAATGGGTGGATTGCCAGCACCTCGGGCGAATGCGGCGGGACCTGTATCAGCTCGTAAGGCACGCCCTTCTCTTCGCAGGCCATACGTGCGGTGCGGGTGAAGGTCGACGGCGCGAAGCCGAGAATTTCCACGGTAGCCATGATTATTTTCCTCCGCTGAGCAGCTTATCGAGACAGTTGAGAGTTCGAGTTCCAGCCGCGCTGATGCTGGTCGCGGCTATCGGCGGTGGCGAAAGCCTGTTGCGTGATCGTGATCCGCGTTCCGCCGGGCGCCGCGGCGAATTCGACCGTGACTTCGGTCTCGTGGCCGCGCTCGCCCTTCTCGCCTTCCCAGGCCCAAGTGAAGACCAGGCGCTTCGGCGCCTCGATCGTGCGATACGCACCGCTCACGGTCATGCGCTTGCCGTCCTGGAAACGCATCGTCGTACGCCACGAACCGCCGGGCCGGACATCGATCGCATGCTCGGGAATGTCGGCGCCTTCCGGCCCCCACCATTTCACCAGCAGCGCCGGCTCGACCCAGTGCGCGAAGACGCGTTCGGGCGGCGCCGCGATCAGACGCTCGAGATGCAACACGCTATCGCTCATGTCTTTCTCCCTTTGGGTGTTTCGGCGGCGAGTACGGCTTCGAGGCGATCGAGGGCGGCGGTCCAATGCGCGCGCTGCTGCTCGATCCAGGATTGCGCCAGCGCCAGCGTCTCGGGCCGCGCGCGCACCAGGCGTTTCTGCTTCTCGGCGCGGCGCTGGACCAGTCCCGCCTCTTCGAGTACGCGGAGATGGCGCGAGATCGCCGGAAAGCTGATGTCGAAATTGGCGGCGATGTCGCCGGCAGCGAGCTCGCCGCGCACCATCAGCCGCTCGACGATCGCGCGCCGTGTCGGATCGGCCAAAGCGCCAAAGACGCTATCGAGCGGGATCGCCGTCACGATGTTTCTTCATATTTAACATATTAGTTAAATAACATGCGAGGCGCGCGTCGTCAATGAAGATCATCAAGCGTTTGCTTTGTGACAGCGATTTAAGCCGCAAGACGGCTCAAAGCTTGGCCGTACAGCGCTTCATGGTCCTGCAATCTCATTGAATTCGGCGTGGAACCTGCCAATATCTTGGCCAAGTCTCTTCTCAAGCCTCCACGGGGGTTTTCCCATGTCATACGATCCCACCAATCGCTGGTCGGCAAATGCCAATACGGCGATCCCGCAAGTCGGCGTCGATGCCGGCCTGCGCAACTATATGCTGCGCGTCTACAACTACATGGCGGGGGCGCTGGTCCTGACCGGCCTCGTCGCTTGGTTCAGCCAAGGCTTCGTGCAGCAACTGGCGCAACAGCATTCGCCGCTCATGTACGTGCTGATCTTCGCGCCGATCGCCTTCGTGCTGGTGCTGAGCTTCGGGATTCAGCGCATGAGCCTTGGCGCCACACAGGCGACGTTCTGGGGCTATGCGGCAATGATGGGCCTTTCGATGTCGACCATCTTCCTCGTCTATACCGGCACGAGTATCGCCGAGGTGTTCTTCATCACCGCTGCAACATTCCTGGCGATGAGCCTTTACGGCTACACGACCCGCAGTGATCTCTCGCGCTTCGGCTCGTTCCTCTTTATGGGCCTCATCGGCATCGTCATTGCCTCGCTGGTGAATTTTTTCTTCCAATCGGCCGCTTTGCAATTCGCGATCTCCGTGATCGGCGTGCTGGTCTTCACCGGCCTCACCGCTTGGGACACGCAGCAGATCAAGGAGATGTATTGGGAAGGCGATGGCACCGTCGTCGCCGGTAAGAAGGCGATCATGGGCGCGTTGCGGCTCTATCTCGACTTCATCAACCTCTTCATCATGCTGATGCAGTTGATGGGCAATCGCCGCAACTAGCCCGCGAAACATCGAACAACAAAGGCCCGGCCGCGCCAGCAGCCGGGCCTTTTCTTTTGCCCGCGGCAGAGCGGTTAAGCCCGGCCGTAAACCGGAATGACCGCGCCGCTGGTGACGCGATTGCTCGGCGCGGCGAGGTTGCAGATGATCGTCGCGACCTCGGCCGGCTTCGGCCACGCCGAATGATCGGCTTTCGGCATCGCTTTGCGATTGGCTTCGGTATCGAGGGTGGACGGCGCGATCGCGTTGACGAGAATGTCTTCCTTCAGCACTTCGGCGGCGAGCGATTGCGTCAGCGCGGCAACGCCGGCTTTGCTCACCGTATAGCCGGTCGCACCCGCGCCCGATCGCGGCTCGAGCGCCGACCGCGCGGCAATATTGACGATGCGTCCGCCGCCACCGGCGCGGCGAATGGCGGCGACCGCCGCCGCGCAACAGAGGTAGCAGCTGAGCAGATTGTTGCGCACCATGCCCATCAGCTCGGCCTCGTCGGTCTCGGCGATCGGCCAGGCGGCGAAGCCGCCGGCGAGATGGATCGACGCCCAGAGCTTCGGCACGCCGTCATAGATCCGCTTCACCACCGTCTGCGAAGCGAGATTGGCGCTGCCGATCAGCTTGACGCGCGGATGAGAGCGGTGCGCGAAATGCTGCTCCTCGGTATCGACGTAATAGGGCACATGACAGATGGCGCCGCTGGCGAGCAACTCGCCGACGACCGCGGTGCCGAGCGCGCCGGTGCCGCCGGTAACGACAACATGACGTTCGCGAAAATCAGCCACTTCGCGCCCCCAAATATCGCGCCATCAGAAATCCGAGCAGCGACCGTTGATCTCCCAATCGCCGTAGCGCGTCGGCTCGGGGCCTTTCGGGCCGCCGATCTCGCGCGCGCCCGATGCCGGCGCCGGCTTCGTCGCGGGTTCAGGCGATTGGCTCGGGGGCGATTGGCTCGGAGGCGATTGCTTCGGCTTGGGATCGGTTTTGTGCTCGGACATGCGCATAATATGGCGGCCCCATGCAACGGATGCCAGAGCCCCGCTTGCGAGCGCGCGCTCGCGCCGATATAGCGACGCGATGGTCAATCTCGATGCACCGATAACGGCCGACGATGCGGGATGCGCGCGCTGCGGCAAGCCCGCGCCGCTGTGCGTCTGCGCCGGCATCGAGCCGATCGACAACCGTATCGCGCTCCTGATCCTGCAGCATCCGCAAGAGCAGGACCGCGAGCTCGGTACCGCGCGCCTGACGGCGCTGCATCTGAAGCACGCGACACTGAAAGTCCGGCTTGAGTTGGCCAAGCCTCGCGAAAGCGCTCGGGCGCGAGGTCAATCCCAAACGCTGGGCGGTGCTCTATCTCGGCGCGGCCAGCGCCGCGACCTTGCCGAGGGATCGCGAGCTGAATCTGCTCGACGGCAAAAACGTGGCGCTGCCCGAGCAAGAGCGCGCGCTTGCCGAGATCGACGGCGTCATCGTGCTCGATGGCAGCTGGAGTCAGGCAAAGACGCTCTGGTGGCGCAATCCCTGGGTCTTGAAATGCCGGCGCCTCGCGCTCAACCCGAAGCAGCCATCGCGCTATGGCAAGCTGCGCCGCGAACCGCGTCGGGAAGGATTATCGACATTGGAAGCGGCGGCGCTGGCTTTAGCGCGGCTCGGACGTCAGCCGGAGATCGAGACTGCACTTGGCTTGAGCTTTGCGCGCTTGCTCAGCGCATATCGTTCAGCGATACACGCGCAAAGTGACGGAACTGGGGCTGCATTCCGGCCAAACTAAGATCGCCTCTAGCGTATTGAAGCGGAAAGCGGCAGGCGCCAGTTTATGACGATGCCGAGTTTGTCTGCTGTCAGAGGCACCTCTAGTTCAGTTTCCGCGCGAGGTGCGGCACTCGATCTCATCGGCGCGGTGCTTCGGCAAAAACATCCGCTCGATGAAGCGATCGACGATCATCCCGCGATGAGCGAGTTGCCGGCGCGCGATCGCGCTTTCGCGCGCTTGCTTGTCGCGACGGTGTTGCGCCGCTTGGGACAGATCGATGCGCTGATCGAGCATTGCCTCGAGAAGCCGCTGCCGGCGCGCGCGTCGGCAACGCAGGACCTGTTGCGTCTCGGCTTGGCGCAGCTGTTGTTCTTGCGCACGCCGCCGCATGCCGCGGTCGCGACCTCCGTCGATCTCGCCGAAGCGCGCGGCTTCCTGTCGCTACAAAGGTCTCGTCAACGCGGTGCTTCGCCGCTTGAGCCAGGAAGGCGCGGCGTTGATCGCGAGCCAGGACGAAGCGCGACTCAACGTGCCGCCTTGGCTGTGGCGCAATTGGAGCGAGGCCTATGGCGAGCCGACGACGCGCGCGATCGCGATGGCGCATCTGCATGAGGCGCCGCTCGACATCTCGGTGCGCGGCGATCCCGAGCGCTGGCGCGATCGGCTCGACGCGGTGATGCTGCCCACCGGCACGCTGCGCCGTCAGGCCGGCGGGCCGATCGCCAATCTGCCGGGCTATGACGAAGCGGCGTGGTGGGTTCAGGACGCCGCCGCGGCGCTGCCGGTGAAGCTCTTCGGCGACCGGTCAATGAGCAAACGGTGCTCGATCTCTGCGCGGCGCCGGGCGGCAAGACCGCGCAGCTCGCCGCCGCCGGCGCGCATGTCATCGCGCTCGATCGCTCGCCGCGGCGCATCGAGCGCCTCAATGCCAATCTCACGCGTCTTCGTCTCGATGGCGAGACGCATGTCGCCGACGCGATCCAATGGCGACCGCAGCAGCCGGCGCAATACATCCTGCTCGATGCGCCGTGCACGGCGACCGGCGCCATTCGCCGCCATCCCGACGTGCCGCATCTGAAGACGCCGGAAGACGTGACCCGGCTCGCCTCGGTGCAGGAGCGTCTGCTGCAATGCGGCGGTCGACATGCTCGCGCCCGGCGGCACGCTCGTCTATTGCACCTGCTCGCTCGAAGCGCAGGAAGGCAAGCAGCAGGTCGAGAAGCTGCTCGGCGCGCGGCGCGCCCATCAAGCGCGTGCCCGTCGACCCCGCCGAGATCGGCGGCCTCAAGGAATGCATCAGCGCCGAGGGCGATGTCCGCACCCTGCCCTGCCACCTCGCCGAGCTCGATGGGCTCGACGGCTTCTTTGCCGCGCGGCTCGTGCGCAACTGACTTGCGGTTACGGGACGGTTTGCCGCCTTGACAGAGGTGGCCGGCGGGTGGCTTGCTCGCCGCTATGCGTAACGACGAACCCCTGATCGCCTGGCCGAAAGAAGGCCCGACCCGTGCGCCCTATCGGGTGATGCACGACCCCGAAATCTATCGCCAGGAGATGGACCGCATCTTCCGCGGCCCGACCTGGCATTACCTCTGCCTCGATGCCGAGCTGCCCAATCCGGGCGATTACCGCACCACCTTCATCGGCGAGATGCCGATCATCGTCTGCCGCGACGAGGACGGGAACGTCAACGCCCTCGTCAATCGCTGCGCGCATAAAGGCGCGATGCTGTGCATCGAGCCGCACGGCAACCGCAAGCAATTCGCCTGCGTCTATCACGCCTGGACCTATGATCTGAAAGGCGCGCTGACCTCGATCGCCTTTCAGCGCGGCCTCGCCGGCAAGGGCGGCATGCCGACGGATTTCGACGTCACGAAGCACGGCCTCGCGCGCATCCGCGTCGAGAATTTCTGCGGCATGGTGTTCGGCACCTTCAGCGACACGCGTCGAGAACGTCGAAACCTATCTCGGCCCCGATATGGCGGCGCATGTGCGGCGCATCTTCAACCGCCCGGTCGAGATCCTCGGCTATTACCACCAGGTCCTGCCGAACAATTGGAAACTCTATATGGAGAATTCGCGCGATCCGTATCACGCGACCATTCTCCATGCCTTCTACGCCACGTTTAAGCTCAACCGCCTGTCGATGCTGGGCGGCGTCTCCCTCGGCAAAGAGGGCTGGCATAACCTTCTTTATTCCGCCGCGGAACGCGACATCCAGAAGGAGAATTACGAGGGCGGCCATCTGCGCTCGGTGATCCGCGATGTCGGCCTCGCCGATTCGACCTTCCTCGACCGCATCCAGGAATTCGACGACGGCATCACCGTCGCCATCCAATCGATCTTCCCGACCTGCAACACGCAGCAGATCTACAACACGCTGGCGATCCGCCAGACCGTGCCGCTCGGCCTCGAGAAGGCGGAGCTGCATTGGACCTGCTTCGGCTACAAGGACGACACGCCCGAGTTGCGCCGCATGCGCAATCTGCAGGCCAATCTCATCGGCCCGGCCGGCTATGTCTCGATGGAGGACGGATCGGTCGGCGGCTATGTCCAGCGCGGCACGCCGGCGCCGAGGAAGATGCCGCGGCGGTGATGGAAATGGGCGGCCGCACGATCGAGCCGCAGCCCGGCGTGCGTGCGACCGAAGTGGCGCTGCGCGGCTTCTGGCGGGCCTATCGCGAGTTGATGGGCTACTGATATGGCCGAAGTTTCGGATGCCGTGCGCCATCAGATCGAGGCGCTGAACACGCGCTATATCCGCGCGATCGACGACGACGCGCTGGAAGATTGGCCGAATCTCTTCACCGAAGAGTGCCTCTACCGCATCACGACGCGCGAGAATTTCTCGCAGAACCTGCCGCTGCCGCTGATGGAATGCGCCAGCCGCGGCATGCTGATCGATCGCGTCTTCGGCTATCGCCGCGTCAATATCTACGAGCCGCAGCGCTACACGCATCTGCTCTCGGGTTTGGTCATCGAGCCGATCGACGCGACGCATGTGCGCTGCCGCCAGAGTTACGCCGTGATTCGCACGATGGTGAACGGCGAGATGATGATCTTCTCTTGCGGCGTCTATTACGATCGGATCATCCTCGGCGATAAGGCGATGTTCGAGGAGCGCATCGTCGTGCAGGAATCGCGCCGCGTCGACACGCTGCTCGTGATTCCGATTTGAGTTGGCCGATCCGAGCGAGATGGCCGAGTTCGATTATCTCACGCTGACGGAAGCCGAAGCGGCTTTCCTTAAAGCCGCCGCCGATACGATCATCCCCGCCGACGAACTATCGCTTTCCGGCAGCGAATGCGGCGTGGTCGATTTCATCGATTGCGAGCTCGCCGGGCCTTATGGCGAAGGCGCGCGGCTCTATCGCGACGGGCCGGTCGCCAAAGGCAAGCCGGAGCACGGCTATCAGCTCGACCTGACCCCGCGCGAATTCTTCCGCCAAGGCATCGCCGCCGCCGATGCCTGGGCCGAGACGCGGTTCGGCGCGCGTTTCGCGGCGCTCGACGAGACGCAGCGCCAAGCCGCGTTCACCGAGATCGACAGCGGCACCGCGCAATTCGCGAATTTCGAAGCGCGCGAATTCTTCGAGGCGCTTTTGCAGATCGTGATGGAAGGCTTCTTCGCCGATCCTTATTACGGCGGCAATCGCGACATGGCCGGATGGAAGATGATCGGCTATCCCGGCCTGCCCGCCGATTATCAGCACGCGATGGAGCATTTCCGGGGCAAGCGTTATCGCCCGAAGCCGCGCTCCATTGGCGATTACGCCTGAGAGAGTGATGCGCGCATCACCCCCCACCCTAACCCTCCCCCTCAAGGGGGATATTGAGTGTGCGTCCCCTCCCCCCTTGAGGGGGAGGGTTAGGGTGGGGGGTCCGCGGTCGCGATGACAACCAAACTCAAGCGCGCCGACGCCGTCATCATCGGCATTGGCTGGACTGGCAGCATCCTGGCGCGCGAGCTGACCAAGGCGGGACTCAAGGTCGTCGCACTGGAGCGCGGCAAGTTTCGCACGCCGGAGACGGATTTCGCGCTGCCGCATATCCGCGACGAACTCAAATACGCGGTACGGCAAGAGTTGATCCTCGACCCGTCTCTCGAGACGCTCACGTTGCGGCACGAGATCAACGAGACCGCGCTACCCTTCCGCCGCTTCGGCGCCTTCATGCCGGGCATCGGCCTCGGCGGCGCCGGCACGATCTGGAATGGCATGACCTGGCGCTTCACGCCGTTCGATCACGAGATGCGCAGCCGCATCGCCGCGCGTTACGGCAAAGAAGCAATCGCCGAGGATCTGACTATCGCCGATTGGGCGATGCGCTATGACGAGCTCGAGCCGTATTACGACCGCTTCGAGAAGCTCTGCGGTACGTCGGGCCAGGCCGGCAATCTGCAAGGGCGATTGATCGCGGGCGGCAATATCTTCGAGGGGCCGCGGCAAGCGGAGTATCCCAATCCGCCGCTGACGCCGTCGCGCGGCGGCGAGCTGTTCGCCACGGCGGCGCAGAGCTTGGGTTATCACCCTTATCCGACGCCTTCGGCCAATCTCAGCCGCGAATACCGCAATCCCGAAGGTGCAGTGCTCAACCCGACGATCTTTTGCGGCCATTGCGATCGTTTCGGCTGCGCCACCAATTCCAAAGCGAGTCCCAACTCGACGATCCTGCCGGTGCTGCTCGACGAACCGCTCTTCGAGCTGCGCTGCAATTCCTGGGTAACGCGAATCGTCTATGACAAGGCGGCGCGCAAAGCGACGGGCGTGCGCTACGTCGATATGGTGAGCGGCGAGGAATACGAGCAACCCGCCGATCTCGTCCTGCTCTGCGCCTATCCCTTCAGCAACACCAAGCTGCTGCTGATGTCCGGCATCGGCGAGGCTTACGATCCGGCGACCGGCAACGGCGCGGTCGGCAAGAATTATTGCTACCAGGTCACCGGCACGGTGCAGGTCTTCCTCGAGAACGAGGAGATCAATCCCTTCATGGCGACCGGCGCCAACGCCATGAACATCGATGATTTCAACGGCGACAATTTCGATCACGCGGGACTCGGCTTTTTCGGCGGCGCGCTGATCTTCGCCAGCCCGACGCATGGCCGGCCGATCATGGGGCGGTTGACGCCGCCCGGCACGTCGCGCTGGGGCCGCGGCTGGAAAGAGGCGACGGCGAAATGGTACAGCCACGCTTTCACCATCCACGCTTCCGGCGCGAATTTCGCGCATCGGCATAATTATCTCGATCTCGACCCGACCTATCGCGACAAGCTCGGCAATCCGCTCGTGCGCATGACCTATAACTTCCGCGACAACGACAAAAGGCTTTCGGCTTTCGTCACCGGCAAAGCGGTCGAGATCGCGAAAGCGATGAAGCCGACGATCCTCGGCACGCCGATGCCGCGGCGCGGCAATTTCCACATCGTGCCGTATCAATCGACGCACAATACCGGTGGCACGATCATGGGCACCGATCCGAAGACCAGCGTCGTCAATCGCCATCTTCAGAACTGGCATGCCGACAACCTTTTCGTGATCGGCGCCTCGACTTTCCCGCAGAACCCCGCGCATCCGCCGACCGGTGCGGTCGGCGCGCTGTCTTATTGGGCCGCGGAAGCGATTACCGAACGCTACCTAGCAGCGCCCGGCCGCCTCGCCTGACCCTGTTTCGGTGAAATCTAAATTGCCGTCCCTCCAGCGATAAGCGTATCCTGCCCACAAGACGCGTCCCGAGACGCGAGAAAAGGGGGAGGAAGTGGTCGATCAACCGATCGGGCGTCGCAATTTCTTGAAGGGGGCCGGCGCCGCCAGCACCGCAGCCGCCGCCGCGCTGACCGGCGGGCTGACCGCGTGCGCCGAGGGCCAGACACCGGCGGCCCAGGCCAAACAGAACACGCCGCTTTCCGAACCTATGATGACGCTGACCCCAACCGAGGCGGCGTTCCTCAGCGCGGCCTACGACACTTTCATCCCCGCCGATCAGTATTCGCCTTCCGGCACGGATTGTGGCCTCGTCGTCTATATCGATCGCCAACTCGCCGGCGCCTGGGGCACAGGCGCGAAATTCTATCGCGCCGGTCCCTTCCTCCAGGGCAAGCCCGAGCAAGGCTATCAACTCTCGCTGACGCCGCGCGAATTCTTCGCCGCCGGCATCGTCGCGGCGAATGAATGGTCGCGCCGCACCCACGGCAGGGATTTCGACCGACTCGATCCGGCGCAACGCGACGAAGCGCTGAAGACGATGGATGCCGGCAAGGCCGAGTTCACCGACTTCAACAGCAAGTACTTTTTCGATCAGCTTTACGAATCGGCGATGGAAGGTTTCTTCGCCGATCCGATCTATGGCGGCAATCGCGACAAGGTGTCGTGGAAGATGGTCGGCTACCCCGGCCTGCCGGCGACGTATGCCAGCAAGGCCGAAGAATATCGCGGCAAGAAAGTGAACCTGCCGCCGCAATCGATCGCCGATCTGAGCTGAGGGGGAAGCCATGGCCAAGACGATGAAGCATGTCGACGCGGTCTGTGTCGGCATGGGTTGGGCGGGCAGCATCATGGCGCGCGAGCTGACCAAGGCCGGGCTCACCGTGGTGGGCTTGGAGCGCGGCGCGATGCGCAGCACGCGCGAGAATTTCGTCCTGCCGACGGTGCGCGACGAATTGAAATACCGGCTGCGTCTCGAATCGATGCTCGATACATCGACCGAAACCATCACCATGCGCCACGATCCGAGCGAGACCGCACTGCCGCAGCGGCGCTGGGAACTGTTCCCCCTCGGCGACGGCTTGGGCGGCGCCGGGGTGCATTGGAACGGCATCACCTTTCGCTTCAGCCCGGCCGAGTTCCAACTGCGCAGCCATCTGACGCAGCGCTACGGCAAGAACGCGATTCCCGCCGACATGCCGATCCAGGATTGGGGCGTCACCTATGACGATCTCGAGCCCTATTACGACAAATTCGAAAAGCTCGCCGGTGTCTCGGGCAAAGCCGGCAATCTCAATGGCCAGATTGTCCCGGGCGGCAATCCCTTCGAAGGGCGGCGCTCGTCCGAATACCCCAACAAGCCGCTGATCACGTCGCAAGGCGGCATGATCTTTAATAAAGCCGCGTCGAGCCTCGGCTATCACGTCTTCCCGACGCCGGCCTCGAATTCGAGCGCGCCCTACACGAACCCCGAGGGTTTGACGATCGGCCAATGCCAATATTGCGGCCATTGCGAATTCTTCGGCTGCGAAGCCAATGCGAAAGCGAGCCCGCTGGTCTGCGTCCTGCCGGCCTTGCTGCAGGACAAGAAATTCGAGCTGCGCACCAACGCGCATGTCGCGCGGCTCGATTACGACAGGCATGCGAAGAAGGTGAAAGGCGTCGTCTATGTCGATCGCGTGAGCGGCGAGGAGATCACGCAGCCCGCCGATCTCGTGATCCTGACCGCCTATCCGTTCAACAATACGCTGCTGCTGCGGCTTTCCGATATCGGCGAGGCTTACGATCCGCATACCGGCAAGGGCGTCGTCGGCAAGAATTATTGCTATCAGACGATCGGCATTGCCGGCTTCTTCGTCGAGGACGAGGTCAATCCCTGGATCGGCACCGGCACCTCAGCCGCGGCGATCGACGATTTCCAATCCGACAATTTCGACCACAGCGGGCTGGGCTTTTTCGGCGGCGGCTATATCTGCATCTCGGGCAGCGGCGGGCGGCCGATCCAGGTACGCGCCACGCCGCCCGGCACGCCGCGTTGGGGCACGGCGTGGAAGGAAGCGACCGCGAAATACTACAACCACAATCTCGGCGCTCATGGCGCATGGCTGTAACTATCCGCACCGCACCAACTATCTCGATCTCGACCCGACCTATAAGGATTCGATCGGCCGGCCGCTGGTGCGGATGACCTTCAACTTCAAAGACAACGACTACAAGATGTCCGCCTATATCACCAACAAAGCGGTGGAGATCGCGCGCGCGACCGGCTCCAAGGTCGTCACGTCGCTACCGCGGCGCGGCAATTTCGGCGGCATCAACGGTTTCGCCTCGCATCACACCGGCGGCTGCGATCATGGGCACCGACCCAAGAGCAGCGTGGTCAACCGCTATCTGCAGAATTGGCAGGCGAGCAATCTCTTCGTCGTCGGCGGCTCGGCCTATCCGCAGGCCACCGGCCACAACCCGACCTGCACGATCGGCGCGCTTGCCTATTGGTCGGCGAACGCGATCACCAGCCAATATCTGAAATCGCCGGGACCGCTGGTCCATGCCTGATCGTGAACCACGTCACAAGCGTCGCGAAATTCGCTGGGGTGAAGCGCGATCCCGCTATCTTTCGCGCCAAACGCCAGCCGATCATGCAAGCGAAAACAATCTTTTCTGGGTATTCTTCTGTTTCGCGACGCTTGCGTCCGCCGATCGCGCCGCGCGGCCGATGTTGCGCGCATGGCGCACAGCGTCTTCCAGGCTTGTGCCGCCTGCCATAACGACCGACCCGATGCCGACGGACCGAGCCTCAAAGGCATCGTCGGCCGCAAGGCCGGGTCGCTCGACGATTTCCGCTATTCGCCGGCGATGCAGCGTGCCGGCTTCGATTGGACGCCGGCCAATCTCAAAGACTATCTGCACGATCCGCAGGCAAGGTGAAAGGCAACCGCATGCCCTTCTCGGGCATGGCCAATGACGGCGATGTCGACGACCTGATCGCCTATCTCGCGACCCTGAAATAGGACCGGAATCGGCCCGGAAATAGTACTCCGGGACGCTCCCGCGGTTTCCTTGCCCCACCCGGTCATCCCTGTTACCTAGGACGGCATGCAGCAGCCGGTCCGCATCGCGCCGTCGATCCTTTCCGCCGATTTCGCAAAGCTCGGCGAGGAAGTGCGTGCGATCGATTGCAGCCGGGGCCGATTACATCCATATCGACGTGATGGACGGCCATTTCGTGCCCAACCTCACCATCGGGCCGAGCCGTGGTCAAAGCGCTGCGCCCGCATTCCGAAGCTGATCTTCGACACGCATCTGATGATCGCGCCGGTCGATCCCTTCATCGCCGACTTTGCCGCGGCCGGTTCGGATATCATCACTGTGCATCCTGAAGCTGGACCGCATCTCCATCGCACGCATCCAGCTCATCAAATCGCACGGCAAAAAAGCCGGCGTCGCGCTCAACCCGGCGACGCCGATCGAGCATGTCGAATATGTGCTGAACGATATCGATCTCGTGCTGGTGATGAGCGTCAATCCCGGCTTCGGCGGGCAGAGCTTCATTCCCGAGGCGCTCGAGAAATTGCGTGCGCTGCGCGCCCGCATCGACAAGCATGGCCGCAAGATCGACCTCGAAGTGGATGGCGGCATCAACGAGGACACGGCACGCGCCGCGATCGCCGCCGGCGCCGATGTCCTGGTCGCGGGCACCGCGACCTTCGCCGGCGGCGCCAACGCTTATGCCGGCAATATTCGTCGCCTGCGCGGCCAAGCCGCGCGCCGGGTAAGTCCGGCGGCGGCTCCTCGCCATGAGCCCCGGTTTACGCGCGCTCTATCACGGCTCGGCGATCTACCATCTCCTTCTGAGCGGACACTCGCCGCGCGAATTGGCGATGAAGCTCGATCCATGGCCGGGCGATGCGGCGCAAGGCGAAGCGCTGCTCGCCGGCGAAGTTCTGTTTCCAGAGCGAGACGGTGCGCGCGCCTTCGCCGCCCTGGCGCGCCGACACCAGCGAGGAATGGCGCGCCGATCTGCATCGCTTCCAATGGCTCGGCGATCTCGCGGCGGTCGGCAACGAAGCGGCATGGGAAGCGGCGCGGCGCTGGACTGCCGAATGGCTGCAGCAATTCGATATCTACGACCGGCTCGCCTGGCGGGCCGATGTGATTGGCGACCGGCTCTTCGCCTGGCTCGAATATTTCGACCGGCTCGCGGTCGACGAAACGCTGCGTGCCGCGATGCTGAAAAGCTTCGGGCGGCAGTCGCGCCACCTCGCCCGTGCCGCGCATCGCGAAGTGCCCGGCTTGCCGCGCCTCGCCGCGTTGCGCG
Source organism: uncultured Alphaproteobacteria bacterium (assembly GCA_963731145.1). GTDB lineage: Bacteria > Pseudomonadota > Alphaproteobacteria > ATCC43930 > CGMCC-115725 > CAIKMD01. The sequence continues at coordinate 712,583 of CAVSUX010000005.1, forward strand.
GCCTCATCGCCGCGCTCGCGGCGCGAAGTGACTCGACCGCGCGCTTGCTCGCGCCCTCGCCCATTTCGCACGCGAGATCGAAACGCAGATCCTCGCCGATGGCGGGCATGCCACGCGCAACCCCGAGGCACAGCTCGCCTCGCTGCGCCATCTCGTCGATGCACGCGCCGCGCTCGCCGCCTCGCATAACGAGATCCACGGCGCGATCCAGCAGGCGATCGATCGCGCCGCGCCGATGCTGCGCTTCTTTCGCCATGGCGACGGACGTTTCGCGCTGTTCAACGGCGCCAATGAAAGCGACGGCGCGATCGTCGATCGCGTGCTCAACCGCGCCGATGCCAAGGGCCGTGCGCCGGCGACCGCGCCGCATAGCGGCTATGAGCGGTTGCGTGCCGGCCATTCGCTGGTGCTGTTCGATTGCGGCAAGCCGCCGCCCGCCGGGCTCGATGGCGATTATCACGCCGGCGCGCTCGCTTTCGAGATGAGCTATGGACGCGAGCGGCTGATTGTGAATTGCGGCGCCTATCACGGGCCGAGCGCGGAATGGCATGCCGCGTTGCGCGCGACCGCGGCGCATTCGACCGCTGATCGCGGCCGATACCAGCTCGGTCGAGTTCCGCGCCGATGGCAGCGTCGCCGCGGGGCCGCAGGAAGTGACGGCGATGCGCGCCGAGGATGCCGGCGCGCAATGGGTCGCGGCGAGCCATGACGGCTTCAAGAAGTCGCTCGGCCTCACCCATGCGCGGCAATTGTTCCTCGCCGCCGACGGCGAGGATTTCCGCGGCGAGGATCGTCTGACCGGCCGTGCCGGCCAAGGCTTCGCGGTCCGCTTCCATCTGCACCCCAGCGTGCAGGCCTCGCTGGCACAGGATGGCAATGCCGTGCTGCTGCGGCTGCCGGGCGGCGCGGGCTGGCGCCTCAGGATGCAGGGCGCGGTGCTGAGCATCGCCGAGAGCATCTATGTCGGCGATGGCGGCACCAAGAAGACGCGGCAGATCGTGCTCGACGGTCATGTCGGCAGCAATGGCGCCATCGTCAAATGGGCGTTGCGCCGCGAAACGAAGAAGCCGAACGAGGATAGGCAGCCCTCGCTGGCAGAGGATTTGTAGCGCGGCGTGCTGTCATGCGGCCGTCATCGGCGGCCGCTACGAACCGGAGCATGAAGCAGCTTTATCGGCCCACACGGCGCCTGCTTCTGCGCGGCGGCGCGGCGCTCGCCAGTGCGGCGGTGTTGCCGGGCCTCATTGGCTGTGCCGCGTCGGGCCCGCGCTGGTCGGGCGATCCGTTCAGCCTCGGCATTGCCTCGGGCGATCCGGTGTCCGATGGCTTCGTTCTCTGGACCAGACTTGCGCCCGAGCCGCTAAGCCCCGATCCGGCGACGCCCGGCGGCATGAGCGGCGGCGCCGTGCCGGTCGCTTACGAAATCGCGAGCGATCCGGCGATGCAACAGATCGTGCGCAGCGGCACGGCGCTCGCCTCGCCGGAGGATGCGTGGTCGGTGCATGTCGAGATCGCCGGCCTGCCATCGGGGCGGCCGTACTGGTACCGCTTCGCCGTCGGCGCGGCGCAAAGCGCGATCGGACGCACCATGACGGCGCCGGCGGCAGGCGCGCCGCTCGACAAATTCCGCTTCGGCTTCGTCTCCTGCGCCAATTACGAGCTCGGCTATTTTTCGCCCTATCGCCACCTGGCCGAGGAGCAGCCCGACATCGCGATCTTCCTTGGCGATTACATCTATGAATTCGTCGGCCGGCGTCCGGGCGTGCGCAAGCACAGCGACGGCGTCGCCGCCACCGATCTGCGCACCTATCGCAATCGCTATGCGCAATACCACACCGACCCCGATCTCCAGCTTCTGCATGCACAAGTGCCGGCGCTGATGACCTGGGACGATCACGAGGTGCAGAACGATTACGCCGACGATCTTTCCGAGACGTTCGACGATCCGGCGAAATTCCTGCAGCGCCGCGCCGCCGCCTATCGCGCCTTCTACGAGCACATGCCGGTGCGGCCGAGCCTGTCGCATCCCGACGGGCCGAATATGCGCGTCTATGACCGGCTCGCTTTCGGCGATCTCGTCGAGTTCTCGGTGCTCGATGGGCGTCAATACCGCTCGCGCCAGGCTTGCTATGCGCCGCCCAATAACGGCGGCGGACATGTCGAAAGCAACGCGACCTGCGCCGAACGGCTCGATCCGGCACGCTCGATACTCGGAGCGGAGCAGGAGCGCTGGCTCTTTGATGGGCTCGCAAAGTCGCGAGCCCGGTGGAATGTGATTGCGCAGGACGTGCTCATGGCCGAGCTGCGCGAGAATATGCCCGCTGGCAGCGGCTACGGCTTCTGGACCGATGATTGGAACGGCTATCCCGCCTGCCGCGCGCGACTGCTTCACCACATTCACGATTCGAAAGTGAAGAACCCGGTGGTGATCGGCGGCGACATCCATTCCTTCTGGGCGAACGAGCTGAGGATCGACAATTCCGACCGGCGCGCGGCGCCGGTCGCGACCGAACTCGTCGGCACCTCGATCACGTCTTTCGGACCGCCCTACGACACGTTCGTGAAGTTTCTGCCCAACAATCCGCACGTCAAATTCTTCGAAAGCCGCAAGCGCGGCTATGTGCTGGTCGATACCGGCCGGCAGCGGATGGATGTAAAGATGCAAATCGTATCGGATGCGGCCGATCCCAAAGCGACGCTATCGACATTGAAGCGCTGGACCGTCGAGAACGGCCGCACCGGACCACAGGCCGCCTGAACGATCAGGCGATCCCCAAGACCTCGCGCGCCTTCGCCCAGCTTTCGGCGCGCGGCACATCGAAGCGATAGCGATCCGCCGCCGAGATCGGTGCGATCACCGCCTTCTCGAAACTCGCGCGTTCCCGCACGCGCTGATACCACGCCGCCACGTTCGGCCGCCGTTTCTGCCACAGCCCGTCGAGGCCGATCGCTTCGGCGCGGAAGATGTAAGGCGTCGTCGCCGCATCGGCGAGTGTGTAGTGCGGCCCCGCGAGATAGGGATGGGCGCCGAGCGCTTCCTCCATATCGCCGATATATTTGTCGTAGTTCTTGAGCGCCTGCGCGACATGCGGCGCGGCCAGTCCCTGCGTTATCGAGAGCCGTTGGCGCTCGCGATAATCGGGGTTGGGAATCTTGGCGAGATGCGTCGCGAGACTCTTCCGCCGATTTCTGGATCAGCACTTTGCGGTTGGCGGTCGCGAAGGTGATGGTCGAGCAAGCGGCGTGGAGATAATCGTCGATCTTCTTCATGAAGAGCCGCGCCTGATGGCGCAGCGCCGGATCGGTCGGCATCAACGGCGGGTTCGGGAACGCCTCGTCGAGATATTCGAGGATCAGCGTCAATTCGATCAGCACCTTGCCGTCATGGATAAGCGTCGGCACGACCTCGTTGGGATTGAGCTTGGCGTAATCCGGGCGATGCTGGTCGCCGCGCTGCAGATCGAGGATCTCACCCTCGAAAGCGAGGCCCTTTTCTTCGAGCGCCAATCGCACCTTGACGGAACAGACCGAAGTGCTGCCTTGATAGAGGTAGAGCATGGGCGCCTCGCCTTGGGGTGCCCGGCAAAGTAGAAACGGGCAGGCAGTCGGGCAAGCGAGCGTATCCGTGAAACTATCGGTTCTTTCCGTCGCCGATCACTATCCCGATGGCATGCGCCAGCAGAGCGCGTTCTATCGCGCGATCATCGACCAGGCCGCGCTGGCGGAAAGCCTCGGCTACGAGATCTGCTTCATCGCCGAGCATCATTTTCACCCCTACGGCACGGTGCCCAATCCGGCGGTGCTGCTCTCAGCGATCGCCGAGCGCACCAGCCGCATCCGCTTGGGGCCGGCAATCACGGTGCTGCCGTTCCGCGATCCGCGCACGGTCGCCGAGGATTATGCTCTGCTCGATCAGCTCTCGGGCGGCCGGCTTATCCTCGGTCTCGGCTCCGGCTATCTGAAACACGAATTCGCCGGCTTCGGCCGCGACCCGGCCGAGAAGCGAGACCGGTTCGACGAGAACATGGCGATCGTGAAGCAGCTCTTGACCGGCGCGCGCGTGACCCATGCCGGCAAGTTCACATCGCTCGATGCGGTGCAACTCAATGTGACGCCGCAGCAGAAGTACGTGCCGATCTACGTCGCGGCGCTGAACAAAGAGGCCGTCTATCACATCGGCCGACAAGGCAACGGGCTGCTGACCATCCCTTATGGAACGCTCGAGAATTTCGAGCAGATCGGCGCGCTGCAGGAAGCCTTCGCGCGCGGGCGCAAGGAAGCGGGCGTGTCGCCGATGCCCGGCGGCCTCGCGCCGCATATCACGACGTTCCACACTTACGTCGCGCGCAGCGATCAAGAGGCCGAGGCGCTGGTGCGCGACGCCTTCGAGCTTCTATTGCCGCACGCGGCTCTATGCCAAGCCATGGACCTATGAGCAGATTCGCGAAAATGGGCTCGCGCTGTTCGGCTCTATCGAGACCATCGCCGAGAAGCTGATCGCGCTCGATCGCATGGGCGTCGAGCATGTGGCGACGCTCTCTAATTTCGGCGCGCTCGAAGCCGATCGCGTCGAGGCCTCGATGAGGCTGATGATCAACGAGGTCTTGCCCATCGTACAAAAGGCCACGGGCACATGAATGCCGCGCTCGACGCCGCGGTGATCATCGTCGGCGCCGGGCCGGCGGGGTTGATGCTCGCCAACGAGCTGGGCCATCGCGGCATCGCCACGCTGCTCTTCTGCGACCGGCCCGGGACTTCGCCCTATCCGCAGGCCAATGCGACGCAAGCGCGAACGATGGAGTTCTATCGCCGGCTCGGCTTTGCCGAGAAGCTGCGGTTGCGCGGCCTGCCGCCCGATCACCCGACGGATGTGGCTTATTTTACGCGCGTGACCCGCCATGAGATCGCGCGGCTCGAGCTGCCGCCGGCGCAGGATGCGCGCGCGTTGATCAAGACGCTATCCGGCTCATGGAGCGCGGCCGAGTTGCCGCATCGCTGCACGCAGATGTATATCGAGCAAACGCTGCTCGACGAGGCGCGACAGCAGAAATCCGTTTCGCTCTATTTCAGCTGGCGCGTGACGGGCTTCATCGATCACGGCGATCGTGTCGCCGTCGAGGCGGAGAGCGCCGATGGCAGCGCGAGACTTAGCGTGACGGCGCAATATGTCGTCGGCTGCGACGGGCCGCGCAGCACGGTACGGCGGCAGCTCGATCTGCATTATGATGGGTTGGCGCAAGTCGACCGCCCGTTCATGAGCGGGCGCCAACTTACGACCTATCTGCGCGCGCCCGCGGTCTATGACGTCATGAAGCACAACCGCGCCTGGCAATATTGGTCGATGAATCACGCCCAGCGCGGCACGATGGTGACGATCGACGGCAAGGGCGAATTCACTTTCGGCATGCAATTGCCGCGCGACAAAGAGGAAAGCGACATCTCGCCGGCCGAGAGCATCGCACGGTTCCGCACGATGGTGGGCGCCGATATCCCGGTCGAGATCATCAACCGCAAATCCTGGCACGCGGGCTATTCGCTTGTCGCGCAAGCCTATCAGCGCGGCCGCGTCTTCATGGCGGGCGATGCGGTGCATCTGTTCACGCCAACCGGGGGGCTCGGCTACAACACCGCGGTCGAGGATGTCGTGAATCTCGCCTGGAAGCTGACGGCGATGGTGCGAGGCTGGGGCGGTCCGCGCTTGCTCGACACCTACGAGACCGAGCGCCGTCAGGTCGCCGTGCGCAACACCGGCTTCGCCAAATATTTCGCCGACACGGTCGGTCGTTTCGTCCCCGCGCCCGAGATCGAGGACGACACACCGGCGGGTGACGCGGCGCGCGCAGAGGCGGGCGTGTTGCTCAATCGCCATGTGCGCGAGGAATTCAACATCCCGGGCATCACCTTTGGCGCGCGCTATGACGGCTCGCCGATCATCGCAGGCGATGGCACCGCTCCGCCTCCGGACAAAATGAACGACTATGTGCCGAGCGCCGTGCCCGGCGGGCGCGCGCCGCATGTCTGGCTGAGCGATGGACGCTCGCTCTACGACACGCTCGGCTTCGAGTTCAGCCTGCTGCGTTTGGGACCAACCGCACCCGATGGGACGAATTTTACGAAGGCGGCACAAACGCGCGGCATGCCGCTGACGATTGTCGACCGGCCCGAAGCGGAAATCCGCGATCTCTATGAGGCCGATCTCGTGCTGATCCGCCCCGATCAAATCGTCGCTTGGCGCGGCAACCGCGTACCCGACGATCCGGCGGCGCTGCTCGCCCAAGTCACCGGCGGCTGACAAGAAACTGACCGGGCTCAGTTTTGGAATTGCGCTCGCGACGCCGGCCGCCATAATCGATCGTGGCCAAGGCGCAGGCAAAATCGGCGAAGCCGGTCGCGAAAAGCGGCCGGCGCGAGTTCAACAAGCGCGACAAGCTCGCGCGCATCCGCAATGCCGCGCGCGCGCTTTTCATCGAAAAGGGATTCGAGGAAACCACGACGCGCGAGATCGCGCTGCGCGCCGGTGTCGCGATCGGCACGCTGTTCCTCTACGCCAACGACAAGCGCGACCTGCTGTTGCTGCTCTTCGATGAAGAGCTCGATAAACTGTCAGACCGAGCGGTGGCGAAGGCAAAACGCAGCACGCCCTTCATTGACCAGCTTCTCGCGGTTTTTCGCGTGTTTATCGACTATTTCAGCGAGACGCCGCGGCTGTCGCGCTACATGATGCAGCAGGTCACTTTCATGGGATCGGGCGTCGGCAATCGCATTCAGGCGGGGCTCGAGCGGACGCATCAACTCCTCGCCAAAGTGATCGCGCAGGCCCAGGCCGACGATCTCGTCAGCCAGGACGTAGCGCCGCTCGCCGCGGCCGAGCTCATCTTCCTGATCTATCGCGCGGAAATCCGGCGCTGCCTCGGCAACGATCCGCCGATCATCCCGGACGCCGTCGCCGCGCTGCGCCGCGATTTCACCATTCTGTTCGAGGGCATGCAGCCGCGGCCCGGGCCGGCGCGGCGCTAGGCGCCGACGGCCGGAAAATGACTATGCTCATTTTTCGATTGACAAAAACGGTGCGCGGCATCCTGATCTCATGAAAAGGCCGCCTCGCGGCGGCAAGGGGAGGGAAATCGTGGCCACGCAAAATATCGATGTCGCGGCGTTGCTCGACGGGCTGAAGCTCGGGCGCCTACACATCGTCGTCTTCACTCTGTGCTTCATCGCGCTGTTCCTCGACGGCATGGATTTCGGCACCGTCCTCGTGGCGGCACCGGCGATCCTGCGCGACTGGCATTTGCCGCAAAACGCCATGGGCCTTGTCTTCGGCGCCGGCAATCTCGGCCTCCTGGTCGGCGCCGTGATCTTCGGCAAGATCGGCGACCGCTATGGCCGCCGCCTGGGCATCATTGCTGGCGTGCTGACCTATAGCTTGCCCGCGCTCGTCACCGGTTTCGCTGGCGACACGACGGAACTTCTGATCCTGCGCTCGCTCACCGCACTCGGCATTGGCGGCGTCGTGCCCAATGCGATTGCCTTGCTCAACGAATCGGCGCCGAAGAAATATCGCGCCAGCTTCGTCATCGTTTCGCTGATCGGCAATTCGCTCGGCGCGGCCGCGGTTGGCGGCTTGGCCGCGGCGACGATCCCGCACTACGGCTGGCCGGCCGTGTTCATCATCGTCGGCGCGTTGGGTTTGGTGCTCAGCCTGCTACTGTACGCAGCGCTGCCGGAATCGATCCGCTATCTCACTCTGACCGAGCCCGCATCGCCGCGCCTGCGCCGCATGATCGCGCGCGCCGCGCCGGCGCGCGCCCTGGCACCCGATGCAGCGTTCCACCTCGAGCAACAGCGCAAGGTGGCAAAATTCAATATCGCGATCCTGTTCCGCGGCGCGCTGCGCACAGCGACGCCGCTTTTGTGGTGCGCTTATTTCTTCGAAGCGCTGACCTTCTTCACCATTCTGAGCTGGTCGGTCGTGCTGCTGCAGAATAACGGCGTGTCGCCGACCATGGCGTCGCTTGCTTTCGCCTATGGCGGCATCGGCAGCATCTTCGCGCATCTGATCCTCGCGCGACTGGTCGACAAATTCGGCGCGGCGGTCATTGCGCTCGCAGCGCTGGTCGCCCTTGCGGCCCTATTTTGCCTCGGCGCGCTCGATCTTTCCGCGACGATGATGGTCGCGATGATGATTTCGGTGATCACGGTCGCGGCGGGCACGCATGATTCGCTGAACGGCATCGTCGGCCAATTCTATCCGACGGCTATCCGCGGCAACGGCGTCGGCTATGCCAGCGGCCTCGGCCGGCTGGGTGCCATTCCGGGGCCGGTGATCGGCGGGTTTCTGCTGTCGGCGGGCTTGCCCTTCAGCACGGTGATGAACATCATCGCGTTTCCCTATGTGCTGTTGGTGATCGTGTGTTTCATGCTGTCCCGCCGGCGTCCCAGCAAGAGCGATGAGCCGGCGATCGCCCCGGCGACATAAGGAAACAGCGCTGTATTAAGGAGCGGCGGTGGCGAAGCGCGATGCGGCGGTGATCATCGCCGGCGGCGGCCCGGCCGGGCTGATGCTGGCGAATGAGCTCGGGCGGCGGAACATCCCGACGCTGCTGCTCTGCGATCGGCCGTCGACGACAACATTTCCGCAAGCCAACGCAACCCAGGCGCGCAGCATGGAGCATTACCGGCGCCTCGGCTTCGCCGATGCGGTGCGCGCCGTCGGCATGCCGCCGGATTACCCGACCGATGTCGCCTATTTCACGCGCATCACGCAGCATCAAGTGGCGCGCTTCTCGCTGCCGGCGGCACGCGAGGCGCGCGATCTGATCAAGACGCTATCGGGCTCATGGAGCGCGGCCGAGTTGCCGCATCGCGGCTCACAGCTTTATGTCGAGCGCGTGCTGCGTGCCGAGGCGGAGAAGCTTCAATCGGTCACGCTGCGCTTCGGCTGGCGTGTCGAGCGCTTCGTCGATGCGGGCGATAGCGTAGCGGTCGAAGCGACCTGTCTCGCCGACAACACGACGCAATGTTTCACCGGCGATTATCTCGTCGGCGGCGATGGCGCGCGCAGCGTGATCCGCAAGCAGCTCGGCTTCCACTTCCGCGGCGAGGCGGGTGTCGCACGCGATTATATGGGCGGGCGGATGCTCTCGATCTGGTTCCGCGCGCCCGAGCTTTACAAGCTAATCCCCTTCCCGCGCGCCTGGCAATATTGGGCGGTCAACCGCACGCAGCGCGGGCTCATCGTCGCGATCGATGGGCGCGAGGAATTCGTCTTCATGTTCCAGCTTCCGCCGGATATGGACGAAGCCTCGATCACCGACGAGTGGGCCTGCCGGGCGCTCGATCAATCGCTCGGCGCGCATTGCGAGCTGACCATGATCGGCCGCTTGCCCTGGACCGCGGGTCTCGCCCTGGTCGCCGAGAAATTTCAGCACGGCCGCGTTTTCCTCGCCGGTGACGCGGTGCATCTTTTCACCCCGACCGGCGGGCTCGGCTACAACACCGCGATCGAGGACGCGGTCAATCTCGGCTGGAAGCTTGCTGCGGTCGTGAATGGCTGGGGCGGCGCGCAATTGCTCAACAGTTACGAGCGCGAACGCAAGCCGGCCGCCGAGCGCAACACCGGCTACTCGCGCTATTACGCCAATTCGATCGGCAATTTCACGCCCGCAGCCGAGATCGAAGACGAGGGCACGGCGGGTGACGCGGCGCGGCAGGAGGCGGGTGTCTATCTCAACCGCCATGTGCGCGAGGAGTTCAATATTCCGGGCATCACTTTCGGCGCGCGCTATGACGGATCACCGATCATCGTCAGCGACGGCGCGACACTGCCGCCCGATCGCCCGAATGAATACATTCCGAGCGCCGTGCCCGGCGGCCGCGCGCCACATGCCTGGCTCGCCGATGGACGCTCGCTTTACGACACGCTCAGCTTCGAATTCAGCCTGCTGCGCCTGGGGCCGAATGCGCCGGACGGCGCCGGCTTCGCCAAAGCCGCAGCGGCGCGCGGGATGCCGCTCACTATCGTCGAGCGGCCGGAGCCGGAGCTGCACGATCTTTACGCAGCGCGCCTCGCGCTGATCCGTCCCGACCAGATCGTCGCCTGGCGCGGCGATCGCGTGCCGGAAAATGTGGATAAGCTGCTGGCGATCGTGACCGGCGCTTGATCGCCCCTTGATAGCCGGCAGCGGCGCCAATTAAGGTCCGCCCATGACCGACACTTCCGATGTGCTTCGTCCGATAAAACGGGCCCTGATTTCCGTCTCCGATAAGAACGGCCTGATCGATTTCGCCCGGGCGCTGGCCGCGCGCGGCGTGGCCCTGATCTCGACCGGCGGCACGGCGAAAGCGCTGAGCCAGGCCGGGCTCGACGTCGCCGATGTCGCCTCGGTAACGGGCTTTCCCGAAATGCTCGACGGACGCGTGAAGACGCTCCACCCCGCGATCCATGGCGGAATTCTGGCGCGGCGCGACGTGCCGGCGCATCTCGATGCGATCAAAGCGCACAACATCGCGCCGATCGATCTCGTCGTCGTCAACCTCTATCCCTTCGCGCAGACGCGCGCGCGCGGCGGCGATTTCGACGAATGCCTCGAAAACATCGATATCGGCGGGCCGGCACTGATCCGCGCCGCGGCGAAGAATCACGATGGCGTCGCGGTCGTGACCGACCCGAGCGATTACGCCGTCGTGCTCGCCGAGATGGCGGCGCATGACGGCGCGACGACTCTGGTGCTGCGCCGCAAGCTCGCCGGTCTCGCTTTCGCGCGCACCGCGGCTTACGATTCCGAAGTCTCCGCCTGGTTCGCCGCGCTCGAGGGCGAGAAATTCCCGCCGGTCGTCGCCTTCGCCGGCACGCTGAAAGAAAAGCTGCGCTATGGCGAGAATCCGCATCAGGCGGCGGCGTTCTATCTGAACAGCGCGAAGCGGCCCGGCATCGCCACTGCGACACAGCTTCAGGGCAAGGAGCTGTCGTTCAACAATTTGAACGATACGGACGCGGCTTATGAATGCGTCGCCGAATTCGAGCCGCCGGCCGTCGCGATCATCAAGCACGCCAATCCCTGCGGTGTCGCGACCGGCAGCGATCTCCGCGATGCCTTTCAGAAAGCGCTCGCCTGCGATCCGGTCAGCGCCTTCGGCGGCATCATCGCGGTCAACCGGCCGCTCGATGCGGCAACAGTCGAGGCCATCGGCAAGCTCTTCGTCGAGGTGATCATCGCGCCCGAGATCACCGACGAGGCGAAAGCGCTGCTGGCGAAGAAGCAGAATCTGCGTCTGCTCTCGGCCGGCGCCTTGCCCGATCCGAAAGCGCCGGGCATGACTTTGCGCTCGCTCGCCGGCGGCTATCTCTTGCAGACACGCGATGACGGGCGCATCGGCGACGGCGATTTGAAGGTCGTCACCAAGCGTGCGCCGAGCGACGCCGAGCGCGTCGATCTGCTCTTCGCCTTCCGCGTCGCCAAGCATGTTAAGTCGAATGCGATCGTCTACGCGAAGAACGGCGCGACCGTCGGCATCGGCGCCGGACAGATGAGCCGCGTCGATAGCTCGCGCATCGCCGCATACAAGGCCGAGGAGAGCGGCTTGACCGCCGGGCTCAAAGCGAGCCCGGCGATCGGCTCGGTCGTCGCCTCCGACGCGTTCTTCCCCTTCGCCGATGGGCTCGAGGCCGCGATCGCCGCCGGCGCCACGGCCGTGATCCAGCCGGGTGGCTCGGTCCGCGATAACGAGGTGATCGCCGCCGCCGACAAGGCCGGAATCGCCATGGTTTTCACGGGGATGCGACACTTCCGACATTAGCCGGCGGCGAGCGTGACCGCGGCCGACGGCCGGATTCTCGCTCCTTTTCTCCTATCCCTTTCCCCTGGCCTTCGGCCGCGCCCACCCATAGAATTGCGGCCAAGGCACTTAGGAGGAAACCTTATGACGTCACCCGATAACGGACCGGTCGTTCTCGAGCGCGACACTGCGCGCACGCAAGGCCTTTATCCGCTCGACGTCGCCTTCGCCGATTACGATCGGCACCGGCCGCTGGTCGATGGTCGCGTCAAGGCGAAGGGCCTCGCGCTCAAGACCAACACCGCCTGGATCGGCGATTTCTGCACCCGGCCGGTCTATGAGGATTACGACGCCGCCGAGATGTCCTTCTCCTGGTATGTCGCGGCGCGCGATCGCGGCGAGCCCTGCATCGCCCTGCCGATCTTCCCGTTGCGCATGGCCGTCTGGGCCTACCTCTTTGTCCGCGCCGACTCAGATATCACGAAGCCGAGCGATCTCATCGGCAAGCGCATCGGCGCGCAAGGCTATCGCTACACCGTCAATCTCTGGGTGCGCGGCATCTTCAAAGAGCATTACGGCTTCGCGCCCGAGCAGGCGATTTGGGTCACCAACGAGACCGAAGCCGCCGGCTACGTGATCCCGAAGAACGTCAAGGTCGAGATCCGCAAAGGCAAATCGCCGGAAGAGAAGCTGAAAGACGGCGAGGTCGATGCCATCTGGTGCACCTCGGTCACGCCGGCCTTCCAGAACGGCGAGACATGGGTGCGCCGCTTGTTCCTCGACACGCAGGGCGAGATGCAGCGCTTCGTCAAGCGCACCGGCGTGATGCCGACCACCCACACGCTGGTCATGAAGAAAGAGCTGGCCGAGCGCGAGCCGTGGATTGCGCGCAGCCTCTATGATGCCTTCGTCGACGCGCAAAAATCGGCCGATGAGATGCTGCAGGACGATCCGAAGCGCTATTCCTATCTCGATTCGGTGTTCATCCAAGAGCAGCAGAAAGCGGCTTACGGCATGAATCCTTATCGGCACGGGCTCAAAGCCAATCGCAAGATTGTCGAGACCTTCGTGCGCTATGCGCATGACCAGGGCTACATCTCGCGGCAAATCCCGATCGAGGAGCTCTTCGTTCCGGGCCTGCTCGACACCTAAGCCGTCGATCATTCCTTCTTCAGGCAACGGCCGCGAAGCAATTCGCGGCCGTTGCTTCTGCGACTCGGAGAAGGCTAAGGTCTCCTATCGGGGTTACATATTGGGGGGTGCTATGAGAAACCTATCCGTCGCCGCCTTTTCGACTTTCGCGGCTCTCGCTATCGCGGCCTTGCCCGTGCAAGCGCAAACGAATTGGGCGGGACCTTATGTCGGCGGCAACGTCGGCGCCGCTTTGGGCCAGTCGAAAACGCAGCAATCCACGGTCTTCAGTCCGACCGGCTATTTCGCTTCGTCAAGCGTGCCCGCCGTCAACGGAGCCGGCTCCAAGAAGCTCTCTCCCGACGGCGTCATAGGCGGCCTTCACGCAGGTTATGACTGGCAATTCGGCAGCATCGTCGCCGGTGTGATTGGCGAGTTCGGCGCTCTGGCGCTAAACGAATCGTCGGGCTCGACGGTCACTTATCCGTGCTGCGCGCCGACGAATTTCACGGTGAAGAACAAGGTTTCGACCGACTGGTTCTTGTCGTTCCGTCCGCGCGTCGGCTATGCCTTCGGAAATCTCCTGCCGTATCTGACGGGCGGCGTGTCGCTGACCAATCTGCGTACCAATTTCACCTTCACCGACACTTTCGCGAGCGCATCGGAGACGGCAAACAAGACCAGCACGCGGGTCGGCTGGTCGGTTGGTACCGGTATCGAATATGCCCTGAATAACAATTGGTCGCTCAAGGGCGAGTACCTCTACACCGACTTCGGACGCAGCAGCTCAAGTGGCACCGCCCTGACGGCGTTTACGCCCGCGATCGCGTTCCCGACCAATACCTTCAGCCACTCCGCGGATCTGCAAGTTCACGCGATCCGGATCGGGTTCAGCTATCGCTTCGCAGCCCCGACGCCGCCCCCGGGGGTTCCGGTCGCAGCGCCAGCGGCGCCGCCGCCGGCCGTAGTCGCGCCCTCGAAGCAGGTGTTCATCGTGTTCTTCGAGTTCGACAAATCGTCACTGACGGCTGACGGCAGGAAGGTCGTCGATGCAGCGGCCGCGGCCTTCAAGTCGGGCAAGTCGGGTGTCACGATCGCCGGCTACACCGATCTCGCCGGCACGCAGCAATACAATCTCGCGCTCTCCAAGCGCCGCGCCGACACGGTCAAAGCCGCCCTCGTGCGGGACGGCGTGCCGGCCGGGGCGATCGACGCAAGCTGGCACGGCAAGGAGAACCCGCGCGTGCCGACGGCAAATGGCGTGCGCGAGCCGCAGAACCGCCGCGTCGAGATCACGATGTAATCGCCTCGCGGCATATCGAAACGCAATCGGCCCGGAAGCAATTCCGGGCCGATTTATTTGGCGGATCGCGACTAGATGTAACGGCCGCCTTATCGGCACGGGCTCAAAGCCAATCGCAAGATCGTCGAGACCTTCGTGCGCTATGCGCATGACCAGGGCTACATCTCGCGGCAAATCCCGATCGAGGAGATCTTCGTTCCGGACCTGCTCGACACCTAAAACCGTCGAGCGTTCCTTCTTCAGACAACGGCCGCGGAGCAATTCGCGGCCGTTGTTCGTTTGAGGCGCCGGGCTTATCCTCCGAACATCACCAATAAACATTCTCGGAGGGACGCCATGGATCGTCGCGCTTTCCTGCAATCCGCAACGCTCGCCGCAACCGCAGCTGGCGCCGTCACACCCGCCGCTGCTGCGCCCGATACGCATGCTGCTGAGTCCCATAAAGCCGCAGCATCTACCATGACCGCCGGTCGCGATTGGGGCTTCCGGCATCCCAAGGGCGAGCCGGTGGTGAAGCGCTTCAACGAGCAGCGCTGGGTGCTCGACAACGTGATCCAGGCGAATGGCGTCGATTGGGATCAGAGCCATACCGGCGTCGTCATCGGCTCGGGCGGCCCGAGCACGATCCCGGAGATGAACGAGTTGAAGAAGCGCGTCGTGCGGCTGGTCGATATCGAGCCGGCTTTCATCGCGCTGGCAAAGAAGCGCGAAGGACTGGCGAAAGAGGCCGAGCAAGCCGGCAACAAGGACGCAGCGCGCGAGCACTACTACCTTGCCGCGCGCTATTGGGGTTCGGCGATGTGGACCATCGACGAGGTCGACGACCACCTCCAGATGCTCAACAGCAAGAAACTCGAAACCTACAAAAAATACATGGCCGCCGCCGACCATAAGATCGAATGGGTCGAATTCCCTTATCACGGCAAGACGCTGCCCGGGATATTGCACCTGCCGCCGAACTACCAAGCGGGCAGCAAAGTGCCGGTGATCGTCGTAATTTCGGGCATGGACGGGTTCAAGGAAGGCTCGACCGCGCTCAAGGACGACCGCTTCCTGACACGGGGCTACGCCGTCCTTGCCTTCGAAGGGCCGGGCTATTGGGAGCCGCCGCTTCGCGGCATCTATGTCGATGTGCCCGGCTGGGCCGAATGCGGCAAGCTGGTCTGCGACTGGATCGCCAAACGCCCCGAGCTCGATGTCACCAAGATCGGCATGACCGGCGTCAGCTTCGGCTCGTTCTTCAGCGCGATCATGATGTCGGGCGATGCGCGCTTCAAAGCCTGCGCGATTACCGGCACCTGCTACGAGCCAGGCGGCGAGACGATTTTCAATCAGGCATCGCCGACCTTCAAGAAGCGCTTCATGTTCATGTCGGGCGTCACCGACGAGCACGAGTTCGACGCTTTCCGCAAGACGATCGATTGGAACGGCTACGCGCAGAAGATCAAGGGCGCCTATTTCGTCGCGTGCGGCGAATACGATCAGCTCTGCCCGCTCGAACACGCCGAGGCTTTCGTGAAGGCGCTGGGCGGGGCAAAGCAACTCGTCGTCTATAAAGGCGGCAATCACAGCATCGCCTTCACCACCGCCTCGACGAAGGGCCCCAATCCGCGCGACGTGCAGGCCGATTGGCTGGCGGCGCGACTCGAGGGCAAGCCATTCCAGAGCGAATACTGGACCGTCGATTACGATGGCAGCGTCAGTAAGGTGAAGATAACGTAAAATAACCGCGCCCAAGGGTTGAGCGAATACCTGTCGCATGAGGTGGCGAGAGGTGAACCGGCAGACAGGATCCACGCGTCCTGACGGCGAATGGCGTGCGCGAGCCGCAGAACCGCTGCGTCAAATCGCAATGTGATTGGCTGATTCTAAGGGGGGTCTGGCGGCCGTCAGCGCGGGAACTAATCCCAGGCCGACGTGTCCAAGGCCCCCTGTAGCCGAAATACAACAGTTAGCGACAAAAAAGATTTACCGAAAGCAGAAGTTGCTGGCGGCCGCCGAAGCAAGCTTAAAATAGCCTATTGCACCAATAGCCTTGGGGGGCTCGAATGAAAACGTATTTGGCGAACGCCATTTTTGGTTTGTCAGCAATCCTGGTGAGCTTTGCATCGACGCCGGTTCTGGCGGCCGATAACGCCTCGACGAATGCCCCGATCCAAGTGGCTCAAGCTGCTGCGCCCGCTTCGCCCGGCTGGTTCGCCTGGACACCACATAACTGGACCGGCATCTACCTCGGTCCACAGATTGGCTACAACATCGGCCATACGCGCTTCCAATTCCAGAGAGTTCCTAGCAGCGCAAATCGCACCAATGACGTCCCATTTGGTGGGTTTACCGCGGGCTTTGATGTGCAGCAGCCCGGGGCAAGTTGGGGCTGGGGAACCCCCTCGTGGCTCGTCACGGGTCTTGAGGGCAACTTCGACCTGATCAACGGAACGAGTTCGGCCCCATGTCCAAACCCGTCCTTCAACTGCACCTCGGGTATCGAGTGGTTGGCGACATTAGGGCCGCGGGTCGGCTATGCGACGGGTCCTTTGCTGGTCTACGGCACCGGCGGTTTCGCTGTCGCTCAAACACGCGCGTCACTCAGTGCAGGTCCGACGGCGGTAGGCCAGAGCGGCACCAAGACCGGTTACGGCTGGTCGGCCGGTGCCGGCCTTCAATATGCGGCGAGCGACGCCATCTCTCTGCGGCTTGAGGATACCTATTTTCGCGTCTCCTCCAGCATGAGCCAACTTGATAGCATCTCCCCGTTCGACACCGTTAAGCTCGTCAATTCCGGCAACATCATCCGCCTCGCCCTGGTGTTCCAGTTCCTTGCGCCGACGCCCGCCACGCCGGTCGCAGCGCCTGCCGCGCCGCCGCCGGCCGCAGTCGCGCCTTCGAAGCAGGTGTTCATCGTGTTCTTCGAGTTCGACAAATCGTCACTGACGGCTGACGGCAGGAAGGTCGTCGATGCAGCGGCCGCGGCGTTCAAGAGCGGCAAGTCGGGTGTCGCGATCGCCGGCTACACCGATCTCGCCGGCACGCAGCAATACAATCTCGCGCTCTCCAAGCGCCGTGCCGATACGGTCAAAGCCGCCCTCGTGCGGGACGGCGTGCCGGCTTCGGCGATCGATGCGAGCTGGCACGGCAAGGAGAACCCGCGCGTGCCGACGGCAGACGGCGTGCGCGAGCCGCAGAACCGTCGCGTCGAGATCACGATGTAATCGCCTCGCGGCATATCGAAACGCAATCGGCCCGGGAGTAATTCCGGGCCGATGTGCTTCTGGTGGCGCATAATCTAGTTTTCAGGGTAGACCTGTTGCGCAGGCGCAACACCCGTTAAGTAAGTGGCGACTTGGTCGGCAAAATCGCAACGGTTGCGGGCGTCTTGACGCTAAAATAGCTCCTATAGAACTGCGACCGGGGGAACACATGAAAAGCTTTGGTTTGGCTACTACGACCAGTGCCGCCTTGCTGGCGATGGCGTCGATGGCGCACGCGCAAATGGCAGGTGGGCCGCTGAATCTCGCGGCGCCAGGAACGGTCAATGTCGATGGCGCATTCGGCGGCGGCACTTCGACAATGGGCAATTTCAATTTTGGCCTTGCTGGTCAGTCTAGCGGCATTCCGAGCGGCTCTGCGGTCACCAACGACTCAGGCGGCCAAAATCCGACGATGATCGTCCCCAGTGTCGCGGCCAGCACGGGACTTGGATCTATCATGGGCATGCCGGCTGATGTCTATGGTCGGTTCAGCTACGAAAGCATTACGCAAACGCTGAACAGCCGGTCCAACGCTAACGGGACCTTTCTGCCGACCCTGAGCGGCGCTCCCTCGGGCGGGGCCTTCGGGTCGTTCTTAACTGTCGAGCAGGGAACGGTTTCGGTTCAGAGAACCCAGAACCAATATAACTTCGAGACCGGTGCGCGTCTCCAAGCCGCCGCGGGCCCCTTCACATTGCAGCCCACCGGCTTCATCGGCTTCGATCGCATCGATCAAATGGACAACGCGACGATGTTGGGTGCCACCGACGTCTTCGGTTGGAAACAGAAGTCCAATATCCATAGCAATTACTATCGTTTTGGATTGGGCCTGGGTGCCGATATGGCATTGCCGTGGCCGAGCCTCACCTGGGTCAATTACGGCAGTGCTTCGCTCGATGTTGTTCATTCGCAATTCGACGCGGCGCAAAGCTTTTCATGCCCGGGTTGCGCATTCCCTGCGCCCGGGAACAACGCTGCCAGCGGCAGCAAGAATGGGATCGGCACCCACGTCAATTTCTACACAGGCCTAAAGCACGACGAATCGCCGAATTTCGGCGAGTTCCTCGTAGCCGGCATGCAATACATCTCCAACGTGCCGACGGTTACTTATCCGGGTTTGGCCGGCGTGATCGGCGCGGGAAGCGGCGTTGCCAACGCAACGGGTCCCGCCCGGCTGAGTTCGACGGATCAGATCGATTTCGGCGTGATGGTGGGCTTGACCATTCGGTTTGGCGGCAGTGCCCCGGCGCCGGTCGCTGCGCCAGCGGCACCGCCGCCGGCCGCAGTCGCGCCCTCGAAGCAGGTGTTCATCGTCTTCTTCGAGTTCGACAAATCGTCACTGACGGCTGACGGCAGGAAGGTCGTCGATGCAGCGGCCGCGGCGTTCAAGAGCGGCAAGTCGGGTGTCGCGATCGCCGGCTACACCGATCTCGCCGGCACGCAGCAATACAATCTCGCGCTCTCCAAGCGCCGCGCCGACACGGTCAAAGCCGCCCTCGTGCGGGATGGCGTGCCGGCCGGGGCGATCGATGCGAGCTGGCACGGCAAGGAGAACCCGCGCGTGCCGACGGCGGACGGCGTGCGCGAGCCGCAGAACCGCCGCGTCGAGATCACGATGTAATCGCCCAGCGGCATATCGAAACGCAATCGGCCCGGAAGCCATTCCGGGCCGATTTTCTTTGCCGTGGCGCGTAACGACCTTTGCATTCGACTTGCTTGGCCGAGACAGACATATTCCTTGAATAAGAGCAAGAATTCCGCACCCTCCAGGCAAGTGTTGCCTTGATGCGACAGCGGCTCAGAAATTGGGGCTAAGTCTGTGTTCCCTTTGGATGGAGCGACCGTCAAAGGGTATGCTTAAGAAATCGGGCAGGTACTTTTTAGGGGTGATCTATGACGAAGTCTTTCCTGACTAGCGCTGTCGCTGGCTTTGCGTTGTTATTGCCGGTAGCTGGCTATGCCGGGCCGATCGCGACGCCCGTCGATGCGCCGCCGACGAGCGCCATGTATCTGGCGCCGAACTTCGACTACATGTGGCAGAATCTGCCGAAGTTCCAGACCGGCTCGCTCGGGCCGGGAAGCACCACCTTCTTATATTCAAAATCGCCGACGGTGAGCGGGCCGGGCGGCGGCGTCACGGCCGGCTTCTTCCTGCCCAACACGTGGTCGCAATTCGGTCAGGCCGCGCGCATCGAGTTGCAAGGGCAAGTGTTCGATCTCACCGACAACAGCAGCACGAACTATGGAAGCGGCGCATCGACTTCGACGCAATGGACGTTCGTGAATTCGCCAACGACCAGCACTACCGGCGGCGTCCTCTCGAACTCGCTGCGCACCGAATACAAGGGTTATGACCTGGCCCTGCGCGCTGCGACCGATATCCCAGCGTTTGGGCCCGTCGCCATTACGCCCGCCGTCGGCATCTTCGGGGGCAATACGAAGACCTCCTTCGATTACGACGATGTCGAAACTGCCGGCGTCAACTTCCGTGAGTACCAGCACGAAAACGTCTCCACCGATCGCATCGGCAGCCTGCTCTCGCTCGGTGCGCGCTTCCCGATCATGCCGCAACTGGCAATCGTCGGCGGCGTCGCCGGCGGGGTGTACGGTGCTTTCTCTCGCCTCGCCGCCAATGACTGCTTCTCGGGATCCAGCGGTGGCGTGCCTTGCGCAGGGACTTTGACTGCGACCAGCAGCCAGAAGAATACTGTCGGCGGCCGCGCGAGCGGCCAGCTGGGCCTGCGCTACAACGTCGGCTGGGGTGCGTTCGATCTTTCGGGCGGCGTTGACTGGGATTCCGCAGTTGCCGGGGTCGCCAACCCTGTGGCGGGCGGCACGAGCGCGATCAAGTATGACAGCGAACTCGGCTATCACGTCGGTCTCAAGCTCACGGTGCCGTTTGGTGGTGGTGCGAGCGTCGCCCCGCCGCCGGTCCCGGTCGCTGCGGCACCGCCGCCGGCTGCGGTTGCGCCCTCGAAGCAGGTGTTCATCGTCTTCTTCGAATTCGACAAATCGTCGCTGACGGCTGACGGCAGGAAGGTCGTCGATGCAGCGGCCGCGGCGTTCAAATCGGGCAAGTCGGGCGTCGCGATCGCCGGCTACACCGATCTCGCCGGCACGCAGCAATACAATCTCGCGCTCTCCAAGCGCCGCGCCGACACGGTCAAAGCCGCCCTCGTGCGGGACGGCGTGCCGGCCGGGGCGATCGATGCGAGCTGGCACGGCAAGGAGAACCCGCGCGTGCCGACGGCAGACGGCGTGCGCGAGCCGCAGAACCGCCGCGTCGAGATCACGATGTAATCGCCTAACGGCATATCGAAACGCGATCGGCCCGAAAGCAATTCCGGGCCGATTTGTTTGGCGGATCGCGACTAGATGCAGCGGCCGCCATCGACCTCGAGCGCGACGCCGGTGATGAACTCGGCTTCATCCGAAGCGAGGTAGAGCGCGGCATTCGCGACGTCTTTCGGTGTCGATAGGCGGCCCAGCGGCACCGTCGCGACGAAGCGCTGGCGATGCGCCTCGGTCGCGCCGCCCAGGAAGCTCGGCAGCAGCGGCGTGTCGCCTGCGACGGGGCAGAGCGCGTTGACGCGGATCTTGTCGGGACCGAGCTCCGCCGCCATGCCTTTTGTGAGCGTGATAACGGCTCCTTTGGAGCCGTTATACCAAACCAGACCAGGCCGCGGCCGGATGCCGGCGGTCGAGGCGGTGTTGATGATGCAACCACCTGTCCCCTGCGTGCGAAGCACGGGGACCAAATGACGCGCCGAGAGGTAGATCGATTTCACATTGACGGCATAGATGCGATCGAACTCCTCCTCGCCGACTTCGAGCATCGGCCGGTTCACATGCGTGATGCCGGCATTGTTGACCATGATGTCGACACGGCCGTAGCGATCGAGCGAGGCGGTTATCAGCGTCGCCATGTCGCTATCGCGCGCGACATCGGCACGAAGGTAAGTCGCGCTGCCCTGGCCCTGCGCGCCGTCGATCTCTTGTGCGACGCGCGCGCCGCCCTCGTCGTTGATGTCGTTGACGATGAGCTTCGCGCCTTCCTCGGCGAAGCGCTTGGCGATCGCCTCGCCGAAGCCCGAGCCGCCGCCGGTGACGATCGCCACTTTGCCTGCCAAGCGCATTGCTGCCTCCCTGCACCTTTATGGGTGCAGTCTGGCACGCGAGTGCGATGCAGAAAAGTCAGACGGTGATGTTGAGGATGGAGCCGCGCGGCCGGGTGGCCAGCATCGAATTCGCCGTTGCGGTCGCGGTCGCGAGCGGCGGCGCCGGGGCCGGTTGAGCGGCAGCCGGCCTCATCTGCACCGGTGCCGCCGATTGGACCGGCGCGGTCGCCTGCACGGAGACCGGGGCTTTCGCCGCGCGCAAGGCACGAATCTGCTCCATGACCGCGAGCTGGGCTGGAGAGGGCGTACCGGATACAGGCGACATAGCCATGCCCTCACCCTGACGTAACATGGTAAACACGCCGTTAACCTCTCCTTGTTGAGGGCAAGCAACGGTTTTATTCTTCCGGCAAAGCCAAAAAGGGAGCCTTCGCCTATGCCGGATGACAGCACAATTCCCGTCCCGTCCACGGTCGCCACTGGCGCCTGGATCAACGAGGCGAAATACAAAAAGCTCTACGCGGAATCGATCGCCGATCCGGCGAAATTCTGGGGCGAGCAGGGCAAGCGGCTCGATTGGATCAAGCCCTATACCAAGGTCAAGAATACGAGCTACGAGGGCGACGTCTCGATCAAGTGGTATGAGGATGGGACGCTCAACGCCTCGTACAATTGCGTCGACCGGCACCTGAAGGACCGTGCCGACCAGACCGCGATCATTTGGGAAGGCGACGACCCGAATGAGAGCAAGCACATCACCTACGCCGAACTCCACGAGAATGTCTGCCGGCTCGCCAATATCCTGAAAGCCCATGGCATCAAGAAGGGCGACCGCGTCACCATCTACCTGCCGATGATCCCGGAAGCGGCTTACGCGATGCTCGCCTGCGCGCGCATCGGTGCGGTCCACAGCGTCGTCTTCGGCGGCTTCTCGCCCGACAGCCTCGCCGGCCGCATCCAGGATTGCGATTCGCCCTACCTTATCACCGCCGATGAAGGCCTGCGCGGCAGCCGCAAAGTGCCGCTCAAAGCCAATGCCGACGAAGCGCTGAAGACCTGCCCCGGCGTCAAGAAGGTGCTGGTGGTGAAGCGCACCGGCGGCAACATCGCTTGGCAGGACGGCCGCGACATCTGGTACCACGACGAGATGGCGAAGGCGTCGAAGGATTGCCCACCGACCGAGATGAGCGCCGAGGATCCGCTCTTCATCCTTTACACCTCGGGCTCGACCGGCAAGCCGAAGGGCGCGCTGCACACGACCGGCGGCTATCTCGTCTATGTGTCGATGACGCATCAATACGTCTTCGATTATCACGACGGACAGATTTATTGGTGCACCGCCGATGTCGGCTGGGTGACCGGCCACAGCTACATCGTTTATGGCCCTTTGGCGAACGGTGCCACCACGCTGATGTTCGAAGGCGTGCCGAACTATCCGGACGCCTCGCGCTTCTGGCAGGTGATCGACAAGCACAAGGTCAATATCTTCTACACCGCGCCGACGGCGATCCGCGCGCTGATGCGCGATGGCGACAGCTATGTCAAAAAGACCTCGCGCAAATCGCTAAAGCTTTTGGGCTCGGTCGGCGAGCCGATCAATCCCGAAGCCTGGCTCTGGTATCACCGCGTGGTCGGCGATAACCGCGTGCCGATCGTCGATACCTGGTGGCAGACCGAGACCGGCGGCATCCTGATCACACCGTTGCCCGGCGCGACGCCGCTGAAGCCCGGCTCGGCGACCAAGCCGTTCTTCGGCATCAAGCCGCAGATCGTCGATGGCGACGGCAACGTGTTGGAAGGCGCGGCCGAGGGCAATCTCTGCATCATCGATAGCTGGCCCGGCCAGATGCGCACCGTCTATGGCGATCACAAGCGCTTCGTCGAGACCTATTTCTCGACCTTCAAGGGCAAGTACTTCACCGGCGACGGCGCGCGCCGCGATGCCGACGGCTATTACTGGATCACCGGCCGCGTCGACGACGTGATCAATGTCGCCGGCCATCGTCTCGGCACCGCCGAGGTCGAAAGCGCCCTCGTCGCCAACACCAAAGTGGCCGAGGCCGCGGTCGTCGGCTATCCGCATGACATCAAGGGGCAGGGCATCTATGCCTATGTCACGCTGAAACTCGGGATCGAGGCGAATGAGGATCTGCGCCAGGAGCTGACGCAATGGGTCCGTAAGCAGATCGGTCCGATCGCGACGCCCGACCTCATCCAATGGGCGCCGGGCCTGCCGAAGACGCGCTCGGGCAAGATCATGCGCCGTATCCTTCGCAAGATCGCGGCGAACGAGCAGGATCAGCTCGGCGATACCACCACCTTGGCCGATCCGAGCGTCGTCACCGATCTTGTCGAGAACCGCATGAACCGAGGGTGACCATATGGCCCATACACGGCGCTACATAAAAGGCGAGATGCCACAGACGCGCGGCTATTCGCCGGCGGTCATCACGCAAGGCGGAACGAGCGTGTACCTCGCCGGCGTCACCGTCTCGGTCGATTCCAAGGGCAAAGCGCTGCATGGCGATTTCGATGGCCAGACGCGCGAGATTTTCGCCAAGCTCGGCAAGACGCTCGAGGAAGCCGGCGGCAAGCTTGCCGATATGGTGACGATGACCGTCTTCATCACCGATCCGCGCTACGGCGACCGCTTCACCCAACTCCGCCGCGAAATTTTCGGCGACAATTTCCCGGCGAGCGCCCTCATCACTGTCTTCGGTCTCGCCCGGCCGGAGTTGCTGGTCGAGGTGCAGGGCATCGCGGTGATCGGCTAGACCATGATCGGGTGAGACGGAATCGAAAAATCAATTCCGTCTCACCCGTGAATCATGGTCTAAATTTTTAAATCGAGAGCACGATTCACGTTTCGAAAAGAAGCGAGGCCGCTTCTTTTCGAAACGATCGTGCTCTAGCGCGTCGCACCGCCGCTATTCCGCCAGGAACCCGCGCAGCGTGCGGTTGGCGACCGTCAGCATCGCGAGATCGGGCTGGGTCGCGGCTTCGATCTCGCGTACCAGCGTATCGAGCCGGCCGAGATCGCGCGCATGACCATCGAGCCAAGGTTGGAAATCGCTGCCGCGCGCCAAGGCACGCGCGGTGAGATCGGCTTGATGCCCGTAGAGATCGTCGATCAGTGCCGAGACCGCGAGCGTCTGCCATTGCGTCTCGGCGACGAGCTTCCGCGCGGCAGCGCGGAGCGCATCGAGCCTGAAGCGTTCGCCGATTGCAAAGAAGCGCCGCCCCGCTTCGAGAAGATCGTGCTGTCCGGTCTTGGCGAGACGCACGATATCGACCGACGATAACAGGAAGTTGAGTCGTACGACGCGAAGCGCGAGCTCCCGCGGCACCCCTTTGTCGGCGAAAGCCTCGATCTGACGCGCAAGCTCGTCCTTCTCGGCGTTGGGAATGAGTTCGCCGATTTGCTCCGCCAGCAGCATAACGCCGGGGCGATTGGCTTCGATTTGCGCCTTGATATCGAGCCGCGAGCCGGCAAGGAACCAAGCGGTGATACGCTCGACGAGCCGCAGCGCGGTGCGGATCAAGTCGAGCTGCAACTGTGCCGGTACCTTGTTGTCGAGCGCATCGATATCGGCCCAGAGCACATCGAGATCGAAGATTTGGCGCACGATCATATAGGCGCGCGCGACATCGCCGACGCCCCGGCCGGTGCGCGCCGCGAGCTCATGTGGAAAAGTGATGCCGGTGCGGTTGACGAGATCGTTCGCGGCGACGGTCGCGATCAGCTCGCGCCGCAGCCGGTGATGCACGATCTCGTCGCGAAAGCGCGTGCGCAGGATTTTCGGGAAATAACCGAAGAGATCGTCTTCGAGCTGCGGATCGTCGGGAAAATCGCTCTCGATCAGATCCTCGGCCAGCGTGTTCTTGACATAGGCGAGGAGCACCGAGAAGCTCGGGACGGGTCAGGGGCTGATGCTCTTGCGCCCGCGCCGCGAGCACATCATCGGAGGGCAGGAATTCGACCGCGCGATCGAGCCGGCCGGCGCGTTCGAGATCGCGGATCAGCCGCGCCTCGCTGTCGATCCGCTCGGCGCCATAAGACTCGGCAAGCGAGAGCGCCAAACCCTGCAGATAATTGTCCTGCAGCACATGCGCGGCGATCTCGTCGGTCATCTGCCGCAGCAGCGCATTGCGCTCATCGAGCGTGATCCGGCCGGCGCCGTTCAGCAGAATTTTGAGATTGACCTCATGGTCCGAGGTGCTGACGCCGGCGGAATTGTCGATCGCATCGGTATCGATGCGTCCGCCCTTCATCGCATATTCGATGCGGCCGCGCTGCGTCACGCCGAGATTGGCGCCCTCGCCCACGACTTTGGCACGCGCATCCTTGCCGTCGACGCGCAGCGCGTCATTGCTTTTGTCGCCGGCATCGGCGTGCGTCTCGGTCGAGGCTTTGATGAAGGTGCCGATGCCGCCGAAGAACAAGAGATCGACCGGCGCTTTGAGGATGGCCTGGATCAGCTCCGCCGGGGTCAGATGCTCGGCTTTGATATCGAGCCGCGCACGGATCTCCGGCGAGAGCGCGACCGATTTGGCGCTGCGCTCGAAAATCCCGCCCCCTTTTGAGATCAGCGCCTTGTCGTAGTCGGCCCAGCTCGAGCGCGGCAGGTCGAAGAGCCGCCGGCGCTCGGCAAAGCTTTTCGCCGGATCGGGATCGGGGTCGAGGAAGACGTGCAGGTGATTGAAAGCGGCGATGAGCTTCGTATGCGGCGAGCGCAGCATGCCGTTGCCGAAAACGTCGCCGGCCATATCGCCGATGCCGGCGCAGGTGAAATCCGCCGCCTGGATATCGCTGCCGAGCTCGCGGAAATGGCGTTTCACCAGCTCCCAGGCGCCGCGCGCGGTGATGCCGATCGCCTTGTGGTCGTAGCCGGCCGAGCCGCCCGAGGCATAGGCGTCGCCGAGCCAGAAGCCGTATTCGGCCGAGACGCTATTGGCGATGTCGGAGAAGGTCGCCGTGCCTTTGTCGGCCGCGACGACGAGATAGGGATCGTCGCCATCATGGCGCAGGACATCGGGCGGCGGTATCAGCTTGCCGCCGACGATATTGTCGGTGATGTCGAGCATGCCGCGCATCAAGGTCTTGTAGCATTCAACCACTTCAGCCGGCTGTTCGGCGCGCAAGACCGGCATGCGCTTCACGACGAAGCCGCCTTTCGAGCCCGTCGGCACGATGACAGCGTTCTTCACCACCTGCGCTTTCATCAGCGCGAGGATCTCGGTGCGGAAATCTTCTTTTCGGTCGGACCAGCGGATGCCGCCGCGCGCGATTTTTCCGGCGCGCAGATGCACGCCCTCCATACGCGGCGAATAGACATAAATCTCGCAAAGCGGGCGCGGCAGCGGAAAAAACTCGACCTCGCGGCTCGATAATTTCACCGAGAGATAGGGTTTGGGCGAGCCGTCCGCCTGGCGCTGGAAATAGTTCGTGCGCAGCGATTTCTCGATAAGCCGCAGGAACCCGCGCAGGATGCGGTCTTCATCGAGGCTCTCGACCCGGTCGAGCTCTTGCGTGATTTCTTTAACGCGGCGCTCGGTCTCGACGATCGCTCGATTGGCTTGCGCTGGATCGAAACGCGCCTCGAACATCGTCGCGAGCCGGCCGGCAATCGCCGGGTAATGCGCCAGCGCGTCTTCCATATAGGCCTGGCTGTAAGCCGAGCCGGCCTGACGCATCGCTTTCGCATAAAGCCTTAGCACAGTCACCTGCTGCCAATCGAGGCCTGCGGCGAGGACGAGGCGGTTAAAGCCGTCGCTTTCCATGCGTCCGGCCCAGATATGCGCGAAAGCTTCTTCGAAGCGCCGATGCTCGGCCGCGATGTCGAAATCGCCGAAGCGCGAGGCGAGGCCGAAATCCTGCATCCACACCGGCTGTGCATCGCCTTGCGGGCGGATTTCGAAGGGTTCTTCGGTGATCGCCTCGAGCCCCATATCCTCCAAGATCGGCAAGACGTCGGCGAGCGCGCAGGGGCTGCCGACGCGATAGAGCTTGAAGCGCAACGCGCCGGGCTCGAAATTTTCCGGCCGATAAAGCGACAGGGCCAGCGGCGCGCCGGCGCGTACCTGCTCGATGCGATCGATATCGCCGAGCGACGCCGCGACCGGATAGCGCTCACGGTAATTGCTTGGGAAAGCATTGCCATAGCGCGCTTCCAGCGCCAGCGCCGTTGCCTCGCCGCGCGCCTCGATCAGCGCGTCGCCCAGCTTGTCGGCCCAGCTCCGCGCCGCATAAGCAAGCGCGCGCTCGATCGCGGCGGTATCGGCATCGCGCAGCGGACCTTCGGCGCGGAGCAGGAAAAGCACCCGCGCCAAGATTGCATCGTCGCGCAGCGTCGTGAAGCTGTCGACGCGCGCGCCGAAGCCTAGTTCGAGGATCGCGGCGAAATTCTGTCGCAGGGCGGTGCCGTAATGCTCGCGCGGCACATAGATGAGACAGGAGACGAAGCGCTTGAACGGATCGCAGCGCGTGAAGAGCGCGACGCGCTGCCGCTCTTGCAGGCCGAGAATGCCGATTGCGATGTCGTGAAGCTCGTCCTCGGAAATCTGGAACAGCTCGTCGCGCGGATAGGTCTCGAGAATATGTGCCAGCGCCTTGCCATCATGGCTATGCGGATCGAAGCCGCTGCGTTGCAACACGCCGGCGATTTTGAGCCGCAGGAACGGGATTGCGCTGGCCGCCCGGCTATAGGCAAGCGAGGTAAAGAGGCCGAGGAAGACGCGCATGCCGATAACGGCGCCTTGCGGCCCGAACAGCTTCACGCCGACGGCGTCCATGCGAACGGGGCGATGGACCGTCGCGCGGCGATGCGATTTGGTAATGATCAGCGCATTGGCGGCGCGCAAAAAAGCCTGTGCTTCTGGCGAGAGCGTGCCGAAATTCCGCAAGCCGCCGAACAGCACATAGGATAGATCGCGCATGATGCCGAGACCGGCCGCGACGCCGCTGCCGCCCTCATCGAAACGATAGTCGCGGCAGCCGAGAAAAGTGAAATTGTCGTCGTCGAGCCAGGCGAGAAAATCGAGCGTCTCGGCGCGCTCGTCTTCGGGCAGCGGCGGCTTGGTGTCATCGAGCGCCGAGCGCGTCTCGGCCAGCACATCGCGCATCTTGCGCCAATCGGCGACCGCGACGCGCGTATCCTCGAGCACGGCATCGAGCCGCGTCACGATCGCCGCAAGTCGCGCCGGATCGATGACCTCACTGATCTCGACATGCATCAGCGATTCACGCTCGCCTTTGGGCGCGCCATCCTCGGCGAGATCGGTGATGCGGCCGGCGCGATCGCGCGCGACGCGCAAGACGGGGTGAATGATGAGATGGACGGTGACGCCTTCCGCCTGCAGCGCCATACCGACGGAATCGACGAGGAACGGCATATCGTCGTTGACGATCTCGACGATCGTGTGCCGCGTATTCCAGTCATCTGTGGCGGTGCGTGGATTAAGCGCGCGCAGCTTCGCTTTACCCGGCTTGCGCTCCTGCGCGAATTGCCAGAGCGACAGCGCCGCGCCGTAAAGATCGCCGACGGCACGACCAGCGAGGTCGTCCGCGGCGACGTAATCGTAGAATTGCGCGATGAAGCGCTGGACCGGGACGGCGCGGCTTGCCCCGAGGCGCGTTACCGCGAGGCTCGAGACCGCTGCCAAGATCGCACGTTTTTCTTCGTCTACACGCTGCGCCATGTTGGACGGCGGACGCTAGCGGGCTCAGGCGCGACGGTCGGTGCGCAGCCGCGGCGGATTGGCGGACAGGCCGAGCGCCGGCCGCAACGGGGCATTCTCGACCTCCGCGACCTGCCGCAGCGGCAAGTTCAGCTTTTCTTGGATATTGCGATACACCGTCGCCACCGATTGCGCGGTGTTCGAGCCGCGGCTGTAGAACAGCCCGGGATTTTGCCGCGCCGCTGCCGGCGCGACCTTGGCCGCCGATTGGCTGCCATTGACGTCATGCGCCTTGATGAATTTGATCGCGCCGTTCGGGCCAAGGAGGTGGGCGAGATGGAGCTCGGCCGGCGTCGCTTTGCGGCCGGTCACGACCTCGAGGCGATTGCCGTTGGTCTTGGCGTATTCCGCCGCGAACAGCGCCGACAGCCGGTCATTGCCGCGCAATTCAAGGATCTTGCGCTCGGTCTGCTTGTCGGCGACGACGGCCGCGCCTTGGGTGTTGAGCTTTATCGACTTGGCGAGGTCGGCATAGCCGTATTGCGCACCATGGTCATGCATCATGCGCAGCCAAGTCGCGCCGGTGAACTGGAAGAGCCCGGTGGCGCTGCTCCTAGTCGCATGAACATTGCCGCGGAAGCCGCTTTCGAGGCTTGCTTGCGCAACCAGAAAATCGAAATCGATGCCCGTCTTGGTCGCAGCTTCCCGGATGCTGTTCATCACCTCGGGAGAGAGGCGCTGCCCGGCGATCACGGTGCCAAATTGCGGGCCGACGGTCATGGCGCGTCGCTATGGTTGACGATGCTCGTCCTCCAACCCCGGTTACGGCGGCTGGCTGCTCGCAGTATCCCGCCCTGAGACGGGGTAAGCAAGCCTGCCACGCTCACGTCTCCGAGGCGCGGATAAGCGGTCGGATCACCCGCATTAAGATGGGCTTAACCCTGTTCCTCGACCCTGGTCGGAGCATGGATAAGGTCACACAGCTCCAGACCGCCCTCGGGCGCCTGCCGCTGAAGCAGGCGATCGAGCTTGCCCGGACGGTCGAGCTCGCCCGCGCCCTCGGGCGGGAGACGGAAGCGATGCCCAGCGCGTCGATCCTCGACGCGCTGCGCCCGACCCTGCGGCTGACGAAGCCGCCGCGCGTGCCGAGCCTGCAGCGCCTCATCTGCGCCGGCTTCGAGGATTTTCTTACCGACCGCGACGACGATCCGCGGCTCGAAGGGCTGATCCCGCGCGCCTCGATCCCGCGCTGGTGGCAGGCGGTCGCACTGATCGCCGGCGGCGAGGTCCAGGTTCTCGAAGCCCGGCTGCGCGAGCAGCTCGTCGCACCGGTACCGAAATTGGAACCGCTGCAGAGCGAGGCCTGGGAAGCGGCGGCGCGCTGGTCGGCGTCACTTGGCTTGGAGTTAGCCAAGCCCAAACCGCTGCAGGACCTGAGCAAGCTCCTGCCCGAACTCGTCGCGCGCGATGTCGATGTCATCGCCCATGTGCTGACGATCGCACAACCGCTCACCACGGCGATGAAGACGCTGCAGCGTGTCGGGGCGCGGCTTGGTCTGCTCGAGGGGCGGCGTATCACCGATCTCGTTCCCGATTGCATCACGCTTTTGAAGAAGGAATATCTCGCGCTCTCCGAAAGCCACGGCATGGATGCGCGCTTCCTCGCCCTCGCCGTACTCAATCGCTTGCAGCATTCGCATCAGATTCTCCGTCTCGGCGGGGCGCTGTCCGGGAAGCCAAACAATTCGCTGGTAGCGAATACCGAATTCTTCTGCGTCGGCGCGCGGCTGATCGGCGAAGTCGAGCGTTCGGCGCGCGCGCTGCTCTCGCAGATGCCGCGGCGCGGACCCTTGCCTTCGCCGCGCGCGCTCGGCACTGCGTTCATTCACTATCTCGACGAATCGGAAGGCGTGTTGAGCGAGATCGGCGTGCGCCGCGATTCGCCATGGGGCATGGCGATCCTCCGCACGCGCACCGATGTCGCCGATGCGCTCGACGAGGGGTTTCTCGACCGTATCGGCGCGTTGATCCTCGCGCTGCTGCCGCGGGTCGAGCATTTCGGCCATGGTCCGGATCTTTCGACCGCGCCGCAGCGTGAAACAATGGCTCTGGCGAGCGAGGCCGGCGGCTTCTTGAAGTTGCTGACGCAGCGCGGCGAGCGCCACGGCTTTGCCAAGCCCGCGCATGACGCGATCGAAGCATTGGCCGAAGAAATCGATCATCGCATCAACGATCTCTGCGAAGCCGCGCCGCTCGCGCCCGAACGCGCCGCCGTGATCGAGGCGCAGGCCCGCGCCACCGCCGAGCTTTGCGGCGAACTCTTCGACGACGACCGCTCGACCCGGCTGATGCGCCGGGTTTCGGCGGCATTGCACGCTCCCGCCGCTTAAATTCCCGATCGTAGGCCAGAGATAACCACCGCTCCGGCCATGCGCATTGCAAGCCGGCGCGCGAAAACTTAAACTCGGCTTCGGAGCGAGCAACGCAAAACCTGAAGGCGAAGCCGTGACCCTGAACTTCACCAATATCCTGTGGCTGGCGATTGCCGTGCTTGAGGCATTTTTGGTGACTGCACGCATGTTTATGCATCCGGGACCGGTGCGTCTGACTTTCGCCCTGCTGATCCCATTGCTGTTCATCGTGGGGGCGATCGTCAACGCGATCTACAACCGGATCACCATCGGTCACGCGATCGACGATTTGCCGGCCGCCAAGCGCCAGTAAGCGCGCTTGACTCCCGCCCGGGCGGGCTCAATATCGAGCGAAAGAACCCATTTCGCGCCGAAATCCAGGCTTTTGCGCCTGCCGCGCCGCGATATTTGCGAGGAGACTCCGATGGCCGATGACGGCTTTGCCCACACTGTAAACCGCGAGGCCGAGAAAGGCCGGCAGGAGTTCTACGGCCGCGCCGGTCAGGAGAATTTGGCGCCGCTCTGGCGCGTGCTGGGCGGGTTGGTGCTCGACGAGCCCAAGAGCCCCTGCCAACCGGCAATCTGGAAATGGGGCGAAGTCCGCCCCTATCTGATGGAAGCCTGCAAGATCATCACCGCCGAGGAAGCCGAGCGCCGCGTGCTGGTGCTCGAAAACCCCGGCATGAAGGGCGAATCCCGCATCACCCGCAGCCTCTTCGCCGGCATGCAGATCATCCTGCCGGGCGAGGTCGCGCCGGCGCATCGCCATGTCGCCTCGGCACTGCGCTTCGTGATCGAGGGTAAGAACGCCTACACCGCCGTCTCGGGCGAGCGCACCATGATGTCACCCGGCGATTTCGTCATCACGCCGTCCTGGACTTGGCATGATCACGGCAATCTCAGCCAGGAGCCGATGGTGTGGCTCGACGGACTCGACATGCATCTGGTCAATCTGATGGATGCCGGCTTCCGCGACGGCTACCCCGATAAGACGCATCCGGTGACACGGCCGGAGGGCGCCGCCGATGCCGAATTCGCCTTCAACCTGCTGCCGGTCGATTACAAGCCGTCGAGCCAAACGACGCCGATTTTCAACTACCCTTATGCACGCTCGCGCGAGGCGCTCGAGAAGATGGCGAAGTTCCATCCGATCGATCCGTGCTTCGGCTACAAGATGAAATTCATCAATCCGATCGATGGCGGCTGGGCGATGCCGACGATCTCGACCTGGATGTCGCTCTTCCCGAAGGGCTTCACATCGATGCCTTACCGCTCGACCGATGGCGTCGTCTTCGTCTGCGTCGAAGGCACCGGCAAGACACGCATCGGCGACAAGGTCTTCGAATGGGGACCGCATGACGTCTGGACCGTGCCGAGTTGGCTCTATCACGAGCACGAGGCAACGTCCAACGCTGTGGTGTTCAGCTTCTCCGACCGCGTCGCACAAGAAAAGCTCGACTTCTTCCGCGAGCAGCGCGGCAACGCGTAACGTTCAGCGAGAACGAAACAAAAAAGGCGGCAGTCACATGCCGCCTTTTATTTCGTCATTGCGAGGAGCATTAGCAACGAAGCAACCGGAACGACCCGTTCACACATTGTCCTGGATTGCTTCGCTACGCTCGCAATGACGTTTGTTGTCAGAGCGACGTAATGACATTGAGCAGCGCCTGACGGCCATTGCGCACTTCTTTCACGGCGCGCTCGAGGGCGCCGGGCAGATCGGCCGGCTTCTCGACTTTTTCGCCATAGCCGCCGCTCGCCTCGATCAGTTTCTCGAAAGCCGGCGAGGGCTGCAGATCGGCGAGGGTCATCGCATCGTCCTTCTGCTGCGCGACGCCTTTCTCGTACATGCCGAGAGTCGCGCGACGCACGGCGTTATAGACCGCGTTGTTGTTGACGACGGTGAGCACCGGCAGCTTGTGCGCCTGCCCGACCCAATGGCATGCGGTCGGATTGGCGAACATATAAGCACCGTCGCCAACGGTCGAGACCACCAGCGCGTCGGGCCGCGCGAGCTTCGCGCCGAGCGCCGCGCCGAGGCCCCAGCCGAGACCGCCCGCCGGGCTCGAGCCGAAATAGGTGCCCGGCTTCTCGCGCCCGCACAGATCGGGCCGCACCCAATATTCGTTGACGATGATCGCGTCCGGACCGACCGCCTGGCCGAGACAATGATTGAGATATTCGAGCTTGATCGTCGGCTGCGCCGCCGCTTTCTCGATCATGCCCTTCCACGCGCCGCGGATCGCCTTCCAGCGCTCGGCGAGCTTGCCGCGCCGCGCCGTCGTCGCGGGAGACTTGTCGACGCCCGCTTCGGCGAGCCCCGCCTCGAGCGCGGCGAGCGCCGCCGCGGTCTCGGTGGCGATCGAGAGGTCGCTGGGGAAATTGCGGATCGGATAGCGCGAGAAAGCCGGGTCGTCGTTGATGTGAACGACGCGGCAACCGGCCGGCGGGCTTTCCTGCGACGGATACCAGGGCGCATCGCAATCGAGCACTATAATGAGATCGGCCTCGTCGAGCAGCGGCCGCGGCATCGCGCCCATATTCATCGAATGGCTGGTCGGCAGATTAACGTAGCGCGCATTGAACGAGACGACGGGGAGCGCGAAACGCTCGGCGACGCGTGCCAGCGCCTCGGCACCCGCGATCGTGCGGCCCGCCGCCGAGGTGATGATCATCGGCCGCTCGGCCTTGGCGATCATGCCGACGAGGCTCTTCACCGCCGTTGGATCGGGATAAGGCTGCGAGGGATGGACGCGCGGCTTCTCGGGCCGATTGGTCGGCGGAAACATGCCGCCCAGCGCCTCGCGCGGCAGCGTCAGATAGGCCGAGCCGCGCGGCGCCGTCATCATCACTTCAAGGGCGCGCGGCACGAGCTCGTCGGCCTGCATCGGCAAGCGCATCTCGTAATCCCATTTGACGAATTCGCGCAGCATGCCGGCCTGATCGAACATTTCCTGGCCCCAATGGATCGGACCGCCGCGCGAGCCGAGCACGCCTTGCTCGGTGATCGGGTTGCGCCCGGCCATCAGCAGGATCGGCACATTCTCGCGGCAGGCATCGGCAAGGCAGTTCAGCGTGTTCGCGGTGCCGACATTGGTGTGCACCATCACCGCCTGGGGCTTGCCGGTGACCATGTAGTAGCCATGCGCCATGGCGACGGCGCAATTCTCATGCGTGATCACCATCGGCTTCGGGATCGCCGCACCTTTGCGCTGGCTGTGAACGATGCCCTCGATCAACGGCGCGAAATCGGTGCCGGGATTGACCAGCAGATGATCGATGCCGCTGGCCTTGAGCGAGCGCAGCAGCACTTCGGCGGCGCTTTCGGTCCCTTGCTGCCCGGTCGACGGAAACGGCGAATCGTCCATGAAGCAAGCCTCCCCTTTTTTATGCTGGTGCGATGTTACCGCCGGCCCGCAACGCGGGTCAAAGTCCTTGATCGGCGCGCATCTACGGGCGCTATTCACCCCTTCTTAAGCATAAAAGGCGAAGCTTTGGGGACAGCGAATAGGTGTCTTGTCCCCGTGCAATCCATCGCCATCGCCGGGCGCCGGATCGGTCCCGACGCGCCGCCCTATATCATCGCCGAAGTCTCCGCCAATCACGGCGGCGATCTCGCGCGCGCCAAGCGCATTATCGATATCGCCGCCGAAAAAGGCGCCGACGCGGTGAAGTTCCAAGCCTATACCGCCGACAGCATGACGCTCGACAGCGAGCGATCCGATTTCCTCATTCAAGGCGACAATCCCTGGAAGGGGCGGCGCCTGCACGCGCTTTACGAAGAAGCAGCGACGCCTTTTGCCTGGTTCCCCGAGCTTTTCGCCCACGCCAAGATGCACGGCATTCCGGCCTTCGCCTCGGTCTTCGGTCAGGATTCGCTGGAACTGCTCGAGCAGCTCGGTGCGCCTGCCTACAAGATCGCATCTTTCGAAGCGGTCGATACGGATCTTATCGCCGCCTGCGCCGCGACCGGCAAGCCGGTCATCATCTCGACCGGTCTCTGCACCCTCGCCGATATCGAGATCGCCTACGACGCGGCCAAGCGCGGCGGCGGCAAAGAGATCGCGCTGCTTCGCTGCAACAGTGCTTATCCCGCCGATCCGGCCGAAGCCAATCTCGCGACCATCGCCGATATGATCCGGCGCTTCGATACGCCGATCGGCTATTCCGATCACACGGTCGAGACCTTGCCCGCGGCGATCGCCGTCGGCATCGGCGCCTGCATCGTCGAGAAGCATGTCATCGATGCGCGCGCGCCGGCGACCGCGGATTCGACTTTCTCCTGCCTGCCCGATCAGCTCGAAGCGCTGGTCAAAGCCTGCCGCGAGGCCTATCTCGCGCGCGGTGGTACCCAATACGGCCCGTCAAGGCGCGAAGAGCAATCGATCGTTTTCCGCCGCTCGCTCTATGCTGTCGCCGATATCGCCGCCGGCGAGACGCTGACCCACGACAACGTGCGCAGCATCCGCCCCGGCCATGGCCTGTCGCCGCGTTGCCTGCCCGAGATTGTCGGCAAGCCGGCGCGGCGCGTCATCGCGCGCGGCGAGCCGATCGCTTGGGACGCGCTGCGATGAGCCGCACCGTCCGGCGCGGCATCTTCTTCAATCTCGACAACACACTGGCGGACAGTGCCGGCGCGTTGCGCGGCGCTTTCGATCGCTTCGCCACGCTATGCGGCGGCGGGGCCAGCGACGAGATCTTTGCCGAGATCGGCGGCGTGAGCCTGCCGATGGCAATCGCGCTGCTGAAACGCCGCTGGTCGCTCCCCTTCACGCTGGATGAATTGCAGCGCCGTTATATGCCGCTGATCGACGCGGCGTTCCTCGATATCGCGCCCGCGCCCGGTGCCGCGATGACCATCGAGACCGCTTTCCGCAATGGCTGGAGCGTCGGTGTGGTCACTGGTGTGACCGGCGCGCGCAGCCGCGCTTGGCTCGCGCGCACGCGGCTTGCGGCTTTTGTCGATATCGTGATCGGCGGCGACGAGGTTGTGCTTGGCAAGCCTGAGCCCGAGCCCTATCGCATCGCGCTCGCGCGCAGCGGTTGCGCTCGTGAGCTTTCGATCGCGGTGGAAGACTCGCCGGCCGGCGCGAAATCCGCGCTCGCCGCCGGCATCCGCTGCTATGCGGTGACGCCGGACAGCGCCGCCTCGGCGGATTGGCCGGAAGGCGTGCGGCTCATCGAACGGCTCGACGAGCTGACGCCGGAGCTGGAGCGTCAACGCGCCCGGCGCGTCGCCGAACGCCGCTAATTACACGTCCAGATTGGCGACTTCGAGGGCGTTGGCCTGGATGAAGTCGCGGCGCGGCTCGACGAGATCGCCCATCAAGGTCGAGAAGGTCTCTTCCGCCTGTGCCGCATGCGGCACCTTCACCTGCAGCAGCGAGCGCACATCGGGATTGAGCGTTGTCTCCCAGAGCTGCTCCGGATTCATTTCGCCCAGACCTTTGTAGCGCTGGATATCGCCGTGCTTGGGGCCGAGATCGAGGATCGCATCGATCAGCGAGCACGGGCCTTTGACCGTGAACTCCTTGTCCTTGGCGACAAGCTTGCCCGGCTTGGCGTAGGCTTCCTGCAGCTCGCCGGTGCGTTCATCGAGCCGGCGCGCCTCGGCGCTCTTCAAGAGCTGCGCATCGAGCTCGTAGCGCTCGGTGACGCCATGGCGCGTGCGCGTGAGGATAAAGCCTTGTGCCGACGCTTCACCGCGCCAGCCGCGATCGGCCGGCGGCGAGAGCGCATCGAGCTTGCGCGCGAGGAAGCGCGCGGCTTCGGCGATCTGCTCGGGATGATCGAGAATCGACAGGTTCAGCAGTCCGTTGATCGCGGCCTGTTCGGCGACATCGATGCTGCCGATCTTGCGCAAGAGGGGTTGCAGCAGATTGCGTGTCGTGCGTGCGAACTCGATCACCGCGCGCAGATCGTTGCCGGCACGCTGCGCGCCATCATGCTGGGTGAAGACGGCATCGCGCAGACCCGCGCTGATGCGATATTCCTCGAGCGCCGCCTCGTGTTTCAGATAGATCGCCTTCGCGTTGCCGCGCTTCACTTGGAAGAGCGGCGGCTGCGCGATGTAGAGGAAGCCCTTCTCGATCAATTGCGGCATCTGGCGAAAGAAGAACGTCAGCAACAGCGTCCGGATATGGCTGCCGTCGACATCTGCGTCGGTCATGATGACGATACGGTGATAGCGCGCCTTCTCGACATCGAATTCCTCGGCGCCGATGCCGGTGCCGATCGCCGCGATCAGCGTGCCAATTTCGGCCGAGCTCAGCATCTTGTCGAAACGTGCGCGCTCGACGTTGAGGATCTTGCCTTTGAGCGGCAGGATCGCCTGGTATTTGCGGTCGCGGCCTTGCTTGGCCGAGCCGCCGGCGCTGTCGCCCTCGACGATGAAGAGCTCGCAGAGCGCCGGATCGCGCTCCTGGCAATCGGCGAGCTTGCCCGGGAGGCTCGCCATGTCGAGCGCGCCCTTGCGCCGCGTCAGATCACGCGCCTTGCGCGCCGCCTCGCGCGCCGCCGCGGCTTCGACGACCTTGGCGACGATCTTCTTCGCATCGGCAGGATGCTCTTCCAGCCATTGTTGCAGCTTGTCGGCGACGATGCCCTCGACCACCGGCCGAACCTCGGAGGAAACAAGCTTGTCCTTGGTCTGCGAGGAGAAT
The DNA here is from genome assembly GCA_963731145.1 of uncultured Alphaproteobacteria bacterium. Taxonomy (GTDB): domain Bacteria; phylum Pseudomonadota; class Alphaproteobacteria; order ATCC43930; family CGMCC-115725; genus CAIKMD01. Next base: position 750,908 of record CAVSUX010000005.1, read on the forward strand.
TTCGGATCGGGTACCTTGACCGAGAGGATCGAGGTCAGGCCCTCGCGCATATCCTCGCCGGTGAGCGGGATCTTCTCTTTCTTCGCAATGCCGCTCTCATTGGCGTAATTATTGATGGTACGCGTCAACGCGGCGCGGAATCCGGCCAGATGCGTGCCGCCGTCGCGCTGCGGAATGTTGTTGGTGAAGCACAACATCGTCTCGTGATAGCTGTCGGTCCATTCCATCGCGACTTCGACCGTGATGCCGTCGCGCTCCGCCGTCATCACGATCGGCGGGCTGTGCAGCACCTGCTTCGAGCGATCGAGATATTGCGCGAAAGCGATAAGCCCGCCTTCGTAATGCAACTTGACCGATTTCGGCTCGACGCCGCGCGCGTCCGTCAGCTCTAGCGTGACGCCGGAATTGAGGAAGGCGAGCTCGCGCAGGCGGTGCTCCAAGGTCGCATAGTCGAAATCGAGCTTGGTGAAGGTCTTATTGCTCGGCCAGAAGGTCACCTCGGTGCCGGTGCGGTCGCCGGCGTCACCGACGACGGCGAGCGGCGCTTCCGGATCGCCGTCCTTGAATCGGATGAAATGCTCTTTGCCGCCGCGCCAGATGCGCAACTCGAGCGTCGAGGACAGCGCGTTGACGACCGAAACGCCGACGCCATGCAACCCGCCCGAGACTTTGTAGGAATTTTGGTCGAATTTTCCGCCGGCATGGAGCTGCGTCATGATGACTTCGGCGGCAGAGACGCCTTCTTCCTGATGGATATCGACCGGAATGCCGCGGCCATTATCGCCGACCGTGACCGAGCCGTCGCCGTTGAGCATCACCGTGACAGTGTCGCAATAGCCGGCGAGCGCCTCATCGATCGAATTGTCGACGACCTCATAGACCATGTGATGAAGGCCCGAGCCGTCATCGGTGTCGCCGATATACATGCCGGGGCGTTTGCGCACCGCGTCGAGGCCGCGCAGGACCTTGATCGACTGCGCATCGTAGGCGTCGTCGGAACGAGGGGTATCGGGAGAAGCAGGCTCACTCATCTGAAACGATCCATCGGTGAAAGGCGGGCCTCGGCCACGGCGAAGAACTGTGCCCTGCCGCGAAGCGCGGCGAACAAAGCGGCATCCGTGCCGGTGAGCCAGGCCTGGGTTTTGAGATCCAAGAGTTCGGCGAAGAGCGCGGCACGCCGCTCGGCATCGAGATGCGCCGCGACCTCATCGAGCAGCAATAGCGGCGCCGTGCCCCGCGCCGCCGCGAGCAACCGCGCCTGCGCCAGCAGGATCGCCAGCAGCAGCGCCTTTTGCTCGCCGGTCGAGCATTGCGGCGCCGGCATGCCATTGCCGACATGCTCGACGAGAAGATCGGAACGGTGTGGTCCACATGTGGTGACGCCGGCTTCGGCATCAATACGCCGCTGCTCGGCAAAGCGCTGGCGCAGCGCGTCTTCGGCCGCGAGCGCCGGCATCGAGCCGAGCGCGGTCTCGACCTCGCCCACCATCACCAGCCGCGCCCGCGGGAAAGGCCCTGCATTCGCAGTGCAAGCATGGTCGATCCGCAACGCCGCGTCGCGCCGTGCCGCCGCGATGGCGACGCCCTGCGCCGCCATGGTCTCTTCGAGGGCGGCGAGCCAGGACGCATCCGCCGGTCCGTCGCGCAGGAGATGGAGCCGCTCGCGCGTCGCGCGCTCATAGAGCGAGAGGGCGTTGGCATGCTCCGGATCGAAGCCGAGCACCAGCCGGTCGAGAAAGCGCCGCCGCGCGCCGGCGCCTTCAGTGAAGAGGCGATCCATTTGCGGCGTCAGCCAGACGAAGCTCGCGAGCTTCGCCAGCTCCGCCTGGGTCTTGGCCGGCGCGGCATCGATGCGGACGATGCGGCGCTCGCCGCTGTCGCTGGCGGCATCGCGGCCGGTGCCGATCTGCACCACCCCATCGGCGGTCGCGAGCTGGACCGCAAGCGTCCAGGCGCCACCGCTGCCGCCACGGCGATCGATCTCGCTGAGCTTGGCGCGGCGCATGCCGCGGCCGGGCGCGAGGAAGGACAGCGCTTCGAGGAGATTGGTCTTGCCCGCGCCATTGGGCCCGGCGAGCACCACCGGCTCCGCCGCGATATCGAGTTGGAGCGCGGCGTAAGAGCGGAAATTCCGCAACGCGATGCGCGCAATCGCGGGCACCGTCGGCGCGGCGGGTGCCTCGATCGGTACGGCCCCGGTTGCGATCACCCTCACTGCCAATGCCAAGCGGCCTCAAACTCGCATCGGCATGAGGACATAGAGCGCGCTGCCATCGGCGCTGTCGCGCACGACGGTCGGCGACGCAGCGTCGGCGAGCGCGAACCGTGCGCCATCGCCCTCGATCTGCTCGGTGATGTCGAGCAGGTAGCGCGAATTGAAGCCGATCTCGAGCGGCTGGGCGCTGTAGCGCACCTCGATCTCTTCGGTCGCCGTACCATTCTCCGGGCTGGTCGCCGAGAGCGTCAGGCTGCCGTGCTCAATCGCGAGCTTCACCGCGCGGCTTTTCTCGGTCGATATGGTCGAGACGCGATCGACCGCCTCGGCGAATTGCTTGCAATCGACCTCGAGGATGCGGTCATTGCCTGACGGAATAACGCGGTCGTAATCCGGGAAAGTGCCGTCGATCAGCTTTGAGGTCAGCACCGTCTCGGCGAAGGTGAAGCGAATCTTCGTGTCGGAAAGCGCGACCGAGACGTCCTGATCCAACTCGTCGAGCAGCTTCCTGCAGCTCGGTCACCGTCTTGCGCGGCACGATCACGCCCGGCATGCCGGAAGCGCCTTCCGGCAGCGGGATTTCCATCCGCGCCAGGCGATGGCCGTCGGTCGCGACCGCGCGCAGCATGTTGACCTTGTCGCTCTTCGCGGCATGGAGATAGATGCCGTTGAGGTAGTAGCGCGTCTCCTCGGTCGAGATCGCGAAGCGCGTACGGTCGATCAGCCGCTTCAGATCGCCGGCCGAGAGCAGGAAATTATGCGCCAGCTCACCGCCCGCCATCAGCGGGTAATCCTCGGGCGGCAGGCAGGAGAGCGTGAAGGTCGAGCGGCCGGAGCGCAGGGTCATCAGCCCCTTCTCGCCGGTCGTCTCGAGCTCGATCTGCGCGCCATCGGGCAGCTTGCGCACGATGTCGTAGAGCGTGTGCGCCGGCACGGTGGTCGCGCCCGACTTGCCGGCTTGGGCCGCCAGCGCGGAGACCATCTCGATATCCATGTCGGTCGCGGAAAGCGCGAGCTTGGCGCCTTCGGCCTTCAACAGGACATTGGAGAGGATCGGAATGGTGTTGCGCCGTTCGACGACGCTTTGCACATGGCCCAGAGCGCGAAGCAGCGCGGCGCGTTCGATTGTGAGTTTCATGGTTCGCGGTGACGCTCGCTGGAGGCGGTAATTCGAGGTAAATCTTCCTGCGGAAGACCCGGAAAACCGCTCCGGACGACCCCCTGAAAACCGCCGCGGAACGGTAGGAAACAATAGCATGAACGGACGCCCGACACCACCAGCGCCGAGGCCGGGCGAAGCGTGCCGAGTCGCGGGGCGGAGGCCCCGGAAATGCCTATTTTATGGGCTTTTCTGCACGGCCCTGCTGGCGGGCCAGAGACGAAATCCAGCGCCCGACGGGATTAGTTCTCGATCATCCGCTTGAGGAGTTCGATATCTTCGGCCATGGCGCGGTCCGAACTCCGCAACTCCTCGATCCTGCGCACCGCATGCATCACGGTGGTGTGATCCCGGCCGCCGAATTTCCGTCCGATTTCGGGCAGCGAGCGCGGCGTCAATTGCTTGCAGAGATACATCGCGACCTGGCGCGGCCGGGCGACGGCGCGGGCACGGCGCGCCGAATGCATATCGGCGAGACGGATGTTGTAGTGCTCGGCAACACGCTTTTGGATCTCGTCGATCGTGACGCGGCGATCATTGGCGCGCAGCAGATCGTGCAGCACCTCTTGCGCGGTCTCCAGCGTGACCTCGCGCCCAACCAATTGGGTGTGGGCGTAGATGCGGGTGAGTGCGCCTTCGAGCTCGCGGATATTCGACGTGATGCGGTGGGCGAGAAATTCCAGCACCTTCAGCGGCACCTGCAGCTTCCGCCGCTCGGCCGCGGCCTGGAGAATGCCGAGGCGCAGCTCGTAGCTGGTCGGATGGATATCGGCGACGAGGCCCCAGCCGAGGCGCGAGCGCATACGCTCTTCCATGCCTTCGAGATCGGTCGGCGATTTATCGGCCGAGATCACGATCTGGCGGTTCTGGTCGACCAGCGCGTTGAAAGTGTGGAAGAACTCTTCCTGTGTCGTGTCTTTGCCCGAAATGAACTGGACATCGTCGATCATCAGCACATCGACCGAGCGGAACTGCTCCTTGAAGGCCATCGTGTCCTTGAAGCGCAGCGCCCGAATGAACTGGTACATGAATTTCTCGGCCGAAAGGTAAATGACCTTCCGCTTCGGCGCATGCGTACGGATGTGCCAGGCGATCGCATGCATGAGATGGGTCTTGCCGAGCCCGACACCCCCATAAAGGAAGAGCGGGTTGAACGGCACCGAACGCTGCAGCGCGCTTTGTGCCTCGGCGACGCGGCGCGCGGCGGCATGCGCCAGCTCGTTCGGCTTGCCGACGACGAAATTCTCGAAAGTGAAGCGCGGATCGAGCGGCGCGCTGACGTCTTTCTCGTCCACCGTCTCGGCGCTGGCCTCGGCCGACAGCTCCGGCGCCGGCTCGGCCGTCGCCACGACCTGCGGTGTCCCACCCGAAACGAGGATATCGACCGCGATAACGCCGTTGTTCTCGCCGTTCCACAAAGCGCGGATGCGATCGGCGTAATGCGCCGCAACCCAATCACGCAGGAAGCGGGTCGGCACCGCGATCTTGGCGCGCCCCTCTTCGATCCCCTGGAGGCTCATATTGCGCAGCCAGCTGCGATAGGCAGCATCGCCGTATTCAGCGCGCAGCCGCGCCCGTACCCGTACCCATTGGGACTGAACCTCGCCCCCTTGCCCCAACGAGTCCGCCATTCCGTCACTCCCCCACGAAACACACTCAAGAGCAGGCTGGAAAAACGGGCACGCAGTTCTCACTCGGCGGAAACGGAGCCCCTTCCGGTCCCCACCGCATTCACTCACCGAAGTCACCAGTTACCGGAAAACCCTCAAGTAATCCGTGCCAGGCGACCCCTAACTCTTTGGTTTGAAAACCCGCCTCTCAACTCGTATCGCGCGCGCCGGATTTTTCTGCTCTACACGTCGCACAACGATCGCCGACAACATTACCTACGCGAATTCAAGGAAGGCAACAACTCTGAAAAGAATTTGACGCAAAAATTTTCGAGTGCGACTTCGGCGCAACGCTTGACAGCGTTACAGCGCTTTGATGCGCGCAGAAAGGCGAGAGAGTTTGCGCGCGACAGTGCGTTGATGCGCCACGCCTTTGCTCGCACCGCGCTGCATCTCGGGCGCAGCATCGGCGAAGGCTTGCTTCGCCGCGTTCTTGTCGCCCGACGCGATTGCAGTCTCAACTTTCTTAACGAAGCTTCGAATGCGGCTCTTGCGCGCGCCGTTCACTTCCGTGCGGCGCTGCGTCTGCCGATTGCGTTTTTCAGCCGAAGGATGATTGGCCATCGCCGATCCGTTGTATAAATTGGGAAGGTCGGCTTATACCGACCGCGCCCTCGCAGGTCAAGTCAGCGATGTTTGAACTGCGGCTTGCGCTTCTCGACGAAGGCGGCCATGCCCTCCTTCTGATCTTCCGTCGAAAATAGCGCATGGAAGAGGCGGCGCTCGAAGCGCACGCCTTCGGCGAGAGAACTCTCAAATGCCCGATTTACGGCCTCTTTTGCGGCCAGGACGGCCGGCCGCGATTGCGCCGCGATCTTGTCGGCGAGCTTTAACGCTTCCTCGAGCAGTTTATCATTGGCAACAACTCGACTGACGAGACCGCAGCGCTCAGCCTCGACCGCGTCGATCATCCGTCCGGAAAGAATCATCTCCATCGCTTTCGCTTTTCCCACGGCGCGCGTCAGGCGCTGCGTGCCGCCCGAGCCAGGAATTATGGCAAGCGTGATCTCGGGCTGGCCGAATTTGGCGCTTTCGGCGGCGAGGATCGTGTCGCACATCATCGCAACCTCGCAGCCGCCCCCGAGCGCGAAACCCGCGACCGCAGCAATGATCGGCTTGCGGCAGGTGGTGATGCGCTCCCAGCCGTTGGTGATGAAATCCTCGATGTAACATTCGACGAAAGTCTTACCGGCCATCTCTTTGATATCGGCGCCGGCGGCGAATGCTTTCTCGCTGCCCGTCAAGACGACCGCGCCGGTCGCGGCATCCTTCTCGAATGCGTCGAGCGCCGTGCCGAGCTCGCGGATCAGCGCATCGCAAAGCGCATTCAAGGCTTGCGGCCGGTTAAGCGTGATCAAGCCGACCGCGCCACGGGTTTCGACGAGGATGTTCTGATAGGTCATCGGATAAGCTCCGTTACACGAATTACTTACGGGGCGAGAGGCTAAAGCCGACCGCGAGCCGGCCGACCGAGCCCGTGAAATCAAGGCGGAGCCGCTCGGCATCGCGCTGCCAAACGTCCCGGCCGGCCGGCTTCCAGCCCAAGGGCGGCAGGCTCGCGGCGTAGAACGCCTCGACTTTCTCGCGCGTGGTGGCGCCTTCGGCCCGCGCCTCGACGATGCGGCCTTCTGGCTTGTCGAAAACCACGTCGGAATTGGGCACCGCCTTCAGGCCCGGCATCAACGGCACATCCTCGGTCCCGGCAACGAATTCCTCCGCGCGCAGCGGCGACGCGACGAGCAGGAACAGCGGCAGAACAAGAAGCGACAGCGACCCGCGCATGAGGCGGAGCCTACTCACTTTTGTCGCTTGGCACAGTAAAAAGTCGAGCGCCCGCTTTGGACTAGGCGGTGGATGCCGCTCTTGCAGTCGCAGCCAGGGCAACGCTCGCCTTCCTTGCCGTAAACCGCCCAGTGATGCTGGAAATAGCCGAGCTCGCCCGAGGTTTGCACATAATCGCGCAGCGATGAGCCGCCGGCGGCGATGGCGCGCGTCAGCACGTCGTGGATCGCGGTCGCCAGCCGCTCTGCGCGCTCGCCTTGCACGGTTTTCGCCAGCCGCCGCGGCGAGATACCCGCGCCGTAAAGCGCCTCGCAGGCATAGATATTGCCGATGCCGGCGACGACACGCTGATCGAGCAGTGCCGATTTGATCGGCGTCTTCTTTCCATGCAGCGATTCCGCCAGCGATGGACCGTTGAATTCGTTGCCGAGCGGTTCGGGCCCCAACAGGCGAAAGCGCGGATGCTCGGCGAGATGCGCTTCCTCGGCGTAATCGAGCAGGCCAAAGCGCCGTGCATCGTTGAAACGCAGCTCGGTGCCGTCCTCGAAATGGAAGACCGCATGATCGTGCTTTTCGCGCGGCGTCGCATTGCCCGGCGGCACGATGATCAGCCGGCCCGACATGCCGAGATGCGCGATCACCACGCCCCCCTCCGAGGATTTGGCGCCCTCGAAATGCATGAGGATGTATTTGGCGCGGCGGGAAAAGCGCTCGATCCGCTTGCCGGCGATATGGGCCGCGAGGCCGGGCGGAATAGCGCTGCGCAAATCGGGGCGCGCGAGATCGAGCCGCGCGAGCCGCTTACCGGTAAGCGCGCGCGCCAAGCCGCGCACCACGGTTTCGACCTCGGGAAGTTCTGGCATCGTCGCAGATCGGGCAGGTGGTTTGGCGGAAACGCGGCGCTTGCGCTAAGTTCTTGAAATGCCGCGCCAGCATAGCCGCGCATCGCAAGCGCGCCAAACCGATTTCGGCTTCCGCGAAGTCGGCGAGGAGGAGAAGACGCGGCTGGTGCGCGAGGTCTTCGACCACGTCGCCAGCCGCTATGATCTGATGAACGATCTGATGAGCGGCGGCATCCATCGCCGCTGGAAGGCCGAACTCATCGACCGCTTGAAGCCGCGGCCGGGCGAAATCCTGCTCGATCTGGCCGGCGGCACCGGCGACGTCGCGCGGCGCTTCCTCGGCCGCGCCGGCAAGAGTGGTCGGGTCATCGTTTGCGACATCAACGCCGCCATGGTGGCGGCGGGCCGTGACCGTGCGCTTGATGACGGCATGCTCAACGGCATCACCTGGCTCGTGGGCAACGCCGAGGAATTGCCGATTGCCGATGCCAGCATCGATTGCTGCACCATCTCTTTCGGTCTGCGCAATGTGACGCGCAAGCAAGAGGCGCTCGAAGAGGCGCGGCGCGTCCTGAAGCCCGGCGGACGTTTCTTTTGCCTCGAATTCAGCCACGTCGAGGCGCCGCTGCTGCGCCGCCTCTACGATCTATATTCGTTTACGGTATTGCCGCGGCTCGGCGCCATGATCGCGCGCGACCGCGACGCCTACCAATATCTCGTCGAAAGCATCCGCCGCTTTCCGATGCAGGCAGAACTTGCCGCGATGATGGGCCGTGCCGGCCTCGAGCAGGTCGGCTGGCGCAATCTCTCCGGCGGCATCGCCGCGATCCATTCCGGCTGGCGGCTCTAAGCGTTACCTATAGGGTTGCACAGGCTTTCAGCCGCGCCTATAGAGAGAAACTACGTCATTCAGGCGTGAAATTAGAAGCATGCTCCACGGCCGGCGCATCCTATTGATCATCTCGGGCGGTATTGCCGCTTATAAGGCGCTCGATCTCATCCGGCGCCTCAAGGAGCGCGGCGCGCGCGTGCGCTGCATCCTGACCGCCGGCGCGCAACAATTTATCACCCCGCTCTCAGCTGCGGCGCTTTCCGGTGAAAAAGCCTATACCGATCTCTTCTCGCTGACCGATGAAAGCGAGATGGGCCATCTGCGCCTGGCGCAGGAAAGCGATCTCCTGGTCGTCGCGCCGGCTTCGGCCGATATGCTCGCGAAAATGGCGGGCGGCATCGCCGACGATCTCGCGGCGACCGCGCTGCTCGCGACCGACAAGCCGATCCTCACTGCACCGGCAATGAATTTCCGCATGTGGGAGCACAAGGCGACACAGGAGAATCTCGCGCGGCTCGCAGCCCGCGGCGTCAAGCAGGTTGGACCCAATGCCGGACCCCTGGCCGAGAATGAAAGCGGCATGGGGCGCATGGCCGAGCCGCTGGAGATCGTCGCCGCGATCGAAAAAATCTTTGCCGCCGATGCGGCGCTCTCCGGCCGCCGCGCGCTTGTGACGAGCGGCCCGACGCAAGAGCCGATCGATCCCGTGCGCTACATCGCCAATCGCTCCTCGGGCCGCCAGGGCCATGCGATCGCGGCCGCGCTCGCGCGGCTCGGCGCCGATTGCGTACTGGTCTCGGGCCCGACCAACGAGCCCGATCCGCCTGGCGTCAAAGTCGTACGCATCGAAACCGCACGTGAGATGCTCGCCGCCTGCGAGGCCGCGTTGCCGGCCGATATCGCGGTCTGCGCCGCCGCGGTCGCCGATTGGCGCGCCGAGGCCGCGAGTTCGAAACTGAAGAAAAAGGCGGCGCGCCGCCAGCGCTGAAGCTGGTTGAGAATCCGGACATTCTTGCGACGCTGTCGAAAGCCGGCAATCGCCGGCCGAAGCTGGTGATCGGCTTTGCCGCCGAGACCGAGAATATCGTCGCGAATGCCCAGGCGAAGCGCAGCAAGAAAGGCTGCGACTGGATCCTGGCCAATGACGTCTCGCCGGCAAGCGGCGTTTTCGGCAGCGAAAGCAACACCATCCATCTGGTCGACGACAGCGGCATCGAGAATTGGCCGGCGATGTCGAAGCGCGATGTCGGCGACCGGCTCGCGCGGCGGATCGCTGCCTTCTTCGCTGCGAAAGCCGCCGCGGAATGAGCGCTGTCGGCGTGAAGCTGAAAATCCTGCCGCATGGCAGCGGCCTGCCGCTGCCGGCTTATGCGACGGCGGATGCCGCGGGCGTCGATCTCGCCGCCGCGCTCGAGGCGCCGCTAACGCTGGCGCCAGGCGAGCGCAAGGATGTGCCAACCGGGATCGCGCTGGCGCTGCCCCCCGGCTGGGAAGGCCAAGTCCGTCCGCGCTCCGGCCTCGCGCTCCGGCATGGCATCACCGTCCTCAACAGCCCCGGCACGATCGATGCCGATTATCGCGGCGAGATCCGCGTCATCCTCGCCAATCTCGGCGGCGCACCGGTGACGATCGCGCGCGGCGAGCGCATCGCGCAGCTCGTTATTGCGCCGGTCAGCCGCGCTGAGTGGCAAGTCGTGAGCGAGCTGCCGGCGACGACACGCGGCACGGGCGGCTTCGGCTCGACCGGGACCTGAGCGAGCAATGCTGCGCCTCACCAAGAAATTGCTCTTCGCGATCGAGGCCGTCCTCGATATCGCCTACAACGCCAGCAACATGCCGGTGCAATCGGGCGACATCACCGGCCGGCAAGGCATTCCGCGACGCTATCTCGAGCAGGTGCTGCAACAACTCGTCCGCGCCGGCATCCTCGAAGGCGTGCGCGGGCCGCGCGGCGGCTACCGCCTGGCGCGCGAGCGCCGCCGCATCACGGTGGGCGAGATCGTGCGCGTGGTGCGGACGCTGGAAAGCGGCGATGATCTCCTCGAAGGCGAGACGGGATCGCTGCTTGGCCGGCAAGTCGTGCGCCCGCTTTGGGCCGAGCTGCAAGAAGAGTTGATGAAGCAGCTCGATACCGTCACCATCGAGGAGCTGTGCACCCGCGCGCATCGGGCGGGGGTCGCCGGCGAATATGCAGCGCGGCTCGATTTCTCGATCTGAGAGCCGGCAGGGAGAACGATCATGGCTGAAGGCAATTTTCGCGGTCGCGTCTATGACAGCATCGTTGATACCGTCGGCGCGACGCCGCTCGTGCGCTTGAAGCGCCTAGCCGCAGAGCATCACGTCAAAGCCGATCTGATGGCAAAATGCGAATTCTTCAACCCGCTGAGCTCGGTCAAGGACCGCATCGGCGTCGCCATGATCGACGCCGCCGAAAAAGCCGGCAAGCTGCGTCCGGGCAAGACGGTGATCGTCGAGCCGACCTCGGGCAATACCGGCATCGCACTCGCTTTCTGCGCTGCCGCCAAGGGATATCGCTGCATCCTCGTTATGCCGGACAGCATGTCGATGGAACGGCGGCGGATGCTGAAGCTGCTCGGCGCCGAGCTCGAGCTCACTCCGGCGGCGCAGGGCATGCGCTTCGCGATCCAGCGCGCCGAGGAGTTGCTGAAGACCCTGCCCGACGCCTTCATGCCGCAGCAATTCAGCAACCCCGCAAATCCGCAGATCCATCGCGAGACCACCGCCGAGGAGCTGTGGCGCGACACCGACGGCAAGATCGACGCCGTGGTGAGCGGCGTCGGCACCGGCGGCACGCTGACGGGCGTCGCCTCGGTGCTGAAGCAGCGCAAGCCAAGCTTCAAAATGATCGCGGTCGAGCCCGAGGATAGCGCCGTGCTGTCGGGCGGACCGCCCGGCCCGCATAAGATCCAGGGCATCGGCGCCGGCTTCATCCCGCAGATCCTCGACACCACGCTGATCGACGAGGTGCTGCGAATCTCGAATGACAGCGCTTTCCGCATGGCGCGTGAAGTGGCGCGGCTCGAAGGCATGGCGGTCGGTATTTCGTCGGGAGCAGCGCTCGCGGCGGCCATCGAGGCTCAGCCAGCGTGCCGAAATGGCCGGCAAGCTGATTGCCGTGGTGCTGCCCGATACCGGCGAGCGCTACCTCTCGACCGCTCTGTTCGACGGGCTGTGATCCCAGGATAGGTTCGCCGCGCATGGAATTGAGCGAGGCGCAGTTCGAGCGCTACGCCCGGCATCTGGTGCTGGACGAGGTCGGCGAGGAAGGCCAGCAAAAGTTGCTGCAATCGCGGGTGCTGGTGATCGGCGCCGGCGGCCTCGGCTCGCCGCTGTTGCTCTATCTCGCCGCGGCCGGCGTCGGTGCGCTCGGCGTCGTCGACAACGACCACGTCGACCTCTCAAATCTCCAGCGCCAGATCATCCATGCGACCGAGAGCGTCGGCGTGCCCAAGGTGGAGAGCGCGCGCCGCACGCTCACACATATAAATCCCGAGGTGAAGATCGAAACACACGCGTTGCGGCTCGACGAGAACAACGCCGCGGCTCTGGTCGGGCAATACGATCTCGTCGCCGATGGCAGCGATAATTTCGCGACGCGCTATCTCTTGAACGATGTATGCTACCGGCTGAAAAAACCGCTGATCGGCGCGGCGCTCTCGCCGTTCGACGGCCAGCTTTCGACATTCAAGGCCTATCTCGGTCCGCCTCATCCCTGCTATCGCTGCCTCTTCCGCGAGCCGCCGCCGCCCGATTCCGTGCCGCGCTGCGAGACCGCCGGCATTCTCGGCGCGATCGCCGGGGTCATGGGCACGCTCCAAGCAACCGAAGTGCTGAAAGAATTACTGGGTATCGGCGAGAGCCTTTCCGGCACGCTGCTCGTCTATGATGCGCTGCGCACCGGGTTTCACAGCATCAAGCTGCCGCGCGATCCCGATTGTCCGACTTGCGGGACGAAACCGTGAAAATTTTTACGGCCGCGCTGGTACTGGTACTGCTGTCGGGACTGGTCGATACGGCGCAAGCCGCCGAGAAATCCACCGATCCGGTGCCGCGTTTCGTCAGCCTGCGCGCCGATACGGTCAATCTGCGCACCGGCCCCGGCAACCGTTATCCGATCGAATACGTCTATCATCGCAAGGGTTATCCGCTCGAGATCGTCGCCGAATTCGACCAATGGCGCCAGGTGCGCGATTGGCAGGGCACCGAGGGCTGGGTGCATCAGCGCATGGTCAACGGCACGCGCAGCGTCGTCGTTCAGGGCGCGCAGCGCGTCCTGCGGGCATCGGCCGATAATGGCGCGGCGCCGGTGGCGAAGCTCGATCCCGGCGTCATCGCCCATCTTCTCGAATGCAACGCCGCTTGGTGTCGCATCGAGGTGCAGAACGGCGCCAGTGATGTCACTGGCTGGCTCAGCCGCAACCAGATCTGGGGCGTCCTGCCGAACGAGGTGGTGAAGTGACGTCCTGAAAGGACGTCATCCCGCGAAAGCGGGGATTCGTCATTGCGAGGAGCGCGTTAAGCGCGACGAAGCAATCCAGACCTTCACGGTGCCCTGGATTGCTTTGCTTCGCTCGCAATGACGGGGAAGAGATAACGCGTGGCGGTACTAAACGAAATCGCGCTCCAGTGCGGCGCGGACGCGCTCGGGCATCACCGCTATATGGCCGTAATTCTCGTGATCGATGCCGACCAGCACCTGGGCACCAGTCGCTTTGAACGCCTTCACCTGGGCCGCAGTGAAAGGAAAGCGCAGGAACTGCACCGATGACGCCTTGCCTTCGGGCGAAGTGTTCTCGCGCGTCGAATCGGGAACGCCGGCGACCCGCTCACCGCCGACTTGGATGAACATCTTGCTCTCGATTCCGCCGAGCGTTCCCAGCACCCGCGCGCGCCGTATCGGGTCCTCGATCTCGATCATCACCGTCGCGATCAGCTCCTCGCCCTTGGGGATGAGCGGATTATAGGCTTCGAGCTCGTCGGTGATCTGCTGCTCGCCGCCTTTCTCGATGTAGAGCATCTCGTGAATCTGATGCCACATCGTGTCGTAACTCTCGAAATAGAAGGTGACGAACGGACCGACCTCGACGCGACGGTCGCGCTTCAACTCGGTGACGCGCTGCTTGTACTCGCGCCGCTCTTTTGCGTAGGCCGCGGGGTCGAGGATGTCCGCGCGGGTGATTTCGCGTTTGGCCTTGGCTGCGGTGGTCATCGCCGATCTCCTTCGAGAAGCCCGTAGGCACGGGCCATGAGCTCGAATCGGATGAAGCGTCTCGGGCGGTTTCGCGCCTTCATCGCGCTCCGTCGCGGCGACGCCCTGCTGCAAATGTAGCGCCGCGAGCGGGCATTCGGACGACAGCACCGCTTTGTTATCGCGCGCCGCTTGCCGCGCCGCCGGGCGGCCGACTTTCATGGCGACGGCGAAATTCTCTTTCTTCACACCCCAACTACCGCCATGGCCGGAGCAGCGCTCGATCACGTCGAGATCGGAATCGGGCAACAGCCGCAGCATCTCGGCGGCTTTCGCGCCCATATTCTGCGCCCGCGCATGGCAAGCGAGATGGAGGCTGACACCGCCGGGAATTGCGCTGAGGCCCGGCGCGATTCCCCCTTTCTTCGCGATGTCGACGACATATTCGGTGAGATCGAAGGTCGCGTCGGAGAGGCGCTTCACATCCTCATCGTCCGGCAGCAGCAGCGGCCATTCGAATTTCAGCATCAGCGCGCAGGACGGCACGAGCGCGACGATGTCGTAGCCTTTCTCGATATAAGGCTTCAGCGTGAGCGCGACGCGCTTGGCCTTGCCCGCGACGCGTGGCAACTCGCCCTGCTCCATCTGCGGCATGCCGCAGCATTCCGGATAGACCACTTCGGTCGCGACGCCGTTTTTCGCCAGCACCGCCTGCGTCGCCTCGCCGATGCGCGGATTGTTGTAATTGACGAAGCAGGTTGCATAGAGCACCGCTTTGCGGCCGAAACCCGGCGCGGTTTCGTCGGGCTTCGCCGGGCGGCGCAGCGCCCGCGCCTCGAAGGTCTGGGTGTGGAATTTGGGCAGCGCGGCGTGGCGATCGATGCCCGCGACCGCTTCCAGGATCGGCCGGGTCAGCTTGTTCTCAAGCTTGCCGGCCCAGTTGATGAACGGCGCGACGGGACGCGCCAGCTTGCCGTTGCGATCGGTTTCGGCGAGCGCACCATCGGTGAAGGGAATCTTGCCGGCTTTCTCCTGCGCCGCGCGGTGGCGCAGCATCAGATGCGGGAAGTCGATATTGAATTCATGCGGCGGCACGTACGGGCATTTCGTCATGAAGCACATGTCGCAAAGCGTGCAGGCTTCGACGACTTCGGCGTATTTCTCTTTCGGTACGCCGTCGAGCTCGCCGGTCGGCCCCTCATCGATCATGTCGAAGAGCCGCGGGAAGCTGTCGCAGAGATTGAAGCAGCGCCGGCAGCCGTGGCAAATCTCGAAGACGCGGTGAAGCTCCGCCTCGATCTTCGCGGCGTCGTAAAAATCGGGATTCTGCCAGGCAATGGGGTGGCGCGTCGGCGCGCCGAGACCGCCCTCGGACATCCGCTACTCCGTACAGAAATCGAAAAGACGAGGAGGGACACCGCGAGCGATGCCCCTCTTCGTGCGTGATGACGGCTTACTTGCCGAGTGTGTCGAGCGCCTTCTGGAAGCGGCCGGCATGCGATTTCTCGGCCTTGGCGAGCGTCTCGAACCAGTCGGCGATCTCGTCGAAGCCTTCCTGGCGGGCGGTCTTCGCCATGCCGGGATACATGTCGGTGTATTCATGCGTCTCGCCGGCGACGGCGGAGACGAGATTCTTCGCGGTGTCGCCGATCGGCTTGCCGGTCGCCGGGTCGCCGACTTCTTGCAGATATTCGAGATGGCCATGTGCATGGCCCGTCTCGCCTTCCGCGGTCGAGCGGAACACGGCGGAGACGTCGTTATAGCCTTCGACATCGGCCTTTTGCGCGAAATAGAGATAGCGGCGGTTCGCCTGGCTCTCGCCGGCAAAAGCCTCCTTCAAATTCGTTTCCGTCTTGCTGCCTTGTAGCTTGGCCATGTGGTCCTCCTCAGTCGGTCTGGAACGTGCTAGTTTAGAATGATTCTAAGTTAACACCGGTCTGCCGGGTTGTCAACGCTTAGCCCTGAGCTTGATCCGGGCCTCAGCCTTTCGGTGCCACGCGGATCACGACATCGACACGGCGGATCGCGCCATGTGGTGGCTGCGGCAGATTCGTCACCTCGATCTTGTCGCTCGGGATGTCCATGAGCTTGCCGGTCTCTTCGAAGAAGAAATGGTGGTGGTCGGCGATGTTGGTGTCGAAATATGACCGGCCTGGATTGACCACGACCTCGCGCAACAGCCGCGCGCCGACGAATTGATGCAGCGTATTGTAGATCGTCGCGAGCGATACCGGGATCGATGCGGCCACAGCCTCGTCGTGCAGCTGTTCGGCGGTGACGTGGCGATCGCCCTTCTCGAACAGCAGCTTGGCCAGCGCCAAACGCTGCCGCGTCGGCCGCAGCTTGGCCGCGCGCAGCAATTCGAGAGCATTGGCAAAAGGACGATGATTGCTCATGACGCCAATATGGGAACGGGTGACCGGCTAGTTTAGAGGCAATCTAAATTTAGCGGAATTGCCGGCCGGGGCCAAGCGCGCTTATAAGCCCCCATCCAGCGATAAGAATCCCGCAAGGAGAGGCGCGCCATGAAGATCGAGACTCTGACCTATTCCGCCGGCGATACGACATTCAACGGCTATCTCGCCGATCCCGAAGGCAGCGGGCGCCGCCCCGGTGTGCTGATCGTCCATGAAGCGCCGGGCCTCAACGACCATCCGAAGCGCCGCGCGCGCATGATCGCCGAGCTCGGCTATGTCGCGCTCGCCGTCGATATGTATGGCGGCGGCCGCACCGCGCAGAAGCCCGATGATTCGATGAATCTCATGGGCGCGCTGCGCGAGGACAACGACAAGCTCCGCCGGCATGTGCGCGCCGGCTACGACGCGCTTATCGCGCGGCCGAATGTCGATGCGAAGCGGATTGGCGCGATGGGTTATTGCTTCGGCGGACTCTGCGTCCTCGAGCTCGCGCGCATGGGTACGCCGCTCGCCGGTGTCGTCAGCTTCCACGGCATCCTGTCGACCAAGAATCCCGACGAAGCGAAGAACGTCACCGCCAAGATCCTCGTCTGCACCGGCGCCGAGGATCCTCTGGTGCCGCCCGAGCAGGTTGCGGCTTTCGAGGCCGAGATGACCAAGGCCACTATCGATTGGCAGGTCATCACCTATGGCGGCGCGAAACACGCTTTCACCAATCCCGATGCCGGCGGCCGCATGCCCGCACTCGCTTATAACGCCGATGCCGACGCGCGCTCCTGGGAAGCGATGCGCAGCCATTGGTTCGAGCTGTTCGGCAAGCCGTAATCGCGCGCGCGTGACCGAGGCGCGCATCACCGCGCTCGATACCGCGACGGTTCGTGGCTTCTTGCATGCGCCGAGCAAGGCGAGCGGCGCGGGGCTGGCGCTGACCCATGGCGCAGGTAGCGATTGCACGGCGCCTCTGCTGGTCGCTGTAGCGACGCATTTCTGCGAGCAAGGCTTTATCGTGCTGCGCTGCGACCTCGCCTTTCGCCGCAAGCGCTCCAAAGGCCCGCCCTCGCCGGCCACAGCCGCCGCGGATCGCGCGGGCCTCAAGGAGGCGCTCGCGGTTCTGCGCGAACGGGTATCCGGCAAGGTCTATCTCGGCGGCCATAGCTATGGGGGGCGACAAGCAAGCATGCTGGCGGCCGAAGCGCCCGACATCGCCGCGGCGCTGCTGCTGCTTTCTTATCCGCTCCATCCGCCAAACAAGCCCGCGCAGCGCCGCACGCAGCATTTTCCGCAACTGCACATGCCGGCGCTCTTCATATCGGGCACAACAGACGGATTCGGCACCATCGCGGAGCTGGAAGCCGCGATCGTAGCGATCCCGGCGCCGACGCGGCTGATGGCCATCGACGGCGCCGGCCACGATCTGAAACGCGGCCGCTTCGATCTCGCGCCGTTGCCGGAAGCGTTGACGGGGTTGGCTTAGCCGAGGGTTTCGGGCGCGAAGAGTTCTTCGAGTTTCCAGTCGCGCGACAAGAGCCGCTGCTGGCGGTTGTAGCGCAGGCAGGTCTCGAGTGCCTTGCGATTTCGCTCGACGCCATAGGGCCAGAAATCGTCGCCCATGAGCCGGCGATTGCGCTCTTGCAGCGCAGCGGCCCAGGGAATCATCAGCGCCGGCGAGAAGAAGATCGAGCCCGTACGATGGATATTCTGCGCGGCCTGCTTCGCTTTCTCGAACGCGTCCATGACCGCGCGTGCGACCCATGGATTCTCGCGATAGACCGAGCGCTTGATCACCACCGCATGCATGATCGGAAAGACCTTGGTGCGTGCGAAATAATCGCGCTCGACCGTCTCGAAATCCTCGAACAGGCGGCCGATCTTGGGCGAGCCGGCGCGCATCGAGGGCGGGATCCAAGCCGAGAACAGTGCGTCGATTTCACCGTC
>CAVSUX010000006.1:0-394270 GCA_963731145.1 uncultured Alphaproteobacteria bacterium
ATCATCGAGACAGGGAACGAAAGCTGGCGCTTCAAAAACCGCGCCTGATCCCTAGCACCCCTGATTCGGATAGAGCGCGCGCGTCGCTGCGTAGAACTCTTGCGGTCACTCCGCGACGCGCGCTTCCCTGCGCTTCATCGGGGGTCCCTTTTGAACGCCGATCCGGGGTCCCATTCCAACGCCGATTGACAGTTCGAGCCTGAGTAGGCCGCGAAGTACGGGCCGGCGTCGATTGCGGAGAAGTCCGCGCCGCCAACACCAGTGGCCGGGTTAGCGGTGCCACCTAGGTTCCACGTTGAGCCGTCACTCGTAACCCAGATCAGTTTGTTATCGAAGTCGATGGCGACGCCCGCGACGATACCGCTGGTGAGGTTGGGAGTGCCGTCAACGATGCGACTGAAATTCAGCGTTACGTTCGTGCCGCTCCACCCGACGCTGTCGTGCCCGCCGCCTAGGTGAAGACTAGAGCCGTCGAAGGTGGCGTTACACATGCCAATCGTGATGTTGGATGACGACACTACCGAGACTTCGTAATACAGCTTGCCGGCCGCGAACGACGCGACTGAGCGGACGAAGTTGTTGCCTGCGCTAGGTACGTCGACAACGGAGAGGTTGCCACCTGTCAGCGAACACTCGATGCAAGAGGAAGGATCGAGCGTCGTTGGCGACAGAACGGGGCCGGGAGTTCCGTGTGGTCCAGGCGCGCCGAGGAGAAGGAGGAGTGACATCTTAGTCGTTACAACCTTGAGGCTTCCCATGGGCGCGGATTACCGTTCGCAGGTGTTTACGTTCGGTG
Source organism: uncultured Alphaproteobacteria bacterium (assembly GCA_963731145.1). Classification (GTDB taxonomy): domain Bacteria; phylum Pseudomonadota; class Alphaproteobacteria; order ATCC43930; family CGMCC-115725; genus CAIKMD01. The sequence goes on from CAVSUX010000006.1 coordinate 797, forward strand.
CCGCGCGCATCAGCGACCGTTTGTTGCCGCGCCGCTGTAGGTAGATGCCACGTCTGTATTCGGATGGCTTCAACACTCTCGCCTTGTTCGACCAGTTTCATTACGAAGCCGTCGATAAACTCTGCGGTTGTGGGCTCGGCGGGGTTGGTGGCGGGCTTGTCGTCAGACACGCGGCAAACTCATTACAAGGATCAGAAGGAACACCAGGGCGGCAGTTACCCCACCAATGTTCGCCATTGCGGTGATCACAGCTTGTAGAAGGACGGCTTCGCAGCCGCGACCTTGATATACGAGGACCAAAGCATACGACCGTGTTTGGGATGAACCAACGAGATACGTCCGTTGGCTTCGACCCTCGGCTGGCGTTCCGCTGCGTCCTTGCTGTTCAGGATCATCTGCGGATCGGCCACGTCGAGATTGGACAGGTATTTGCCGGCAAGAGCCCTATACCCACTCAAGTCTCCGTAATGGAGATGCTTGTGTTGAGCCTCTTGGAACGCTGCAGGATCAGTGTTGCGCGCGTAGTCCCAGATTGCGGCAGACTGCGGGCCTACGGCATCGTTAGCTTGCCGGGTCGAACTCTCTTAAAAGAGCATAGCTTTGGCGCGTGCCTCGTCCTGGGATATGCCCATGTGCTTAGAGAGTGTCGCAACGTCAGTGTTGGAAAGCTCGCCCGACGCGATCACGTTTGCCATGCCGCTGACCAGTACGTCACCAGGGACCGCAGACTTGAACTCCTGCAGGAGACCTTCTCCCGCCTCGTCGAGTGGCACCGGCTTGGACTCGGCGGCTTCTTGCTGCGGCTGCTTCTGTTCGGGTTGCTGCGGCTGTTCCTGCTGCTGCGGCGCTGCTGGCGTGGCGCTCGCCGGCTTCGATGCGCTTCCCTGTCCGAAGGCTTTCGCCTTGGCGGTGAACTCGAAGATGCCAGCACCATTGCGGGCGATCATCCCTGCTGCCTCGGCACCGCGAACGGTGGTCTGCATCCCGTTGAAGCGTCACTACCGAGTCACTTCTGATCTCGTCACCGCTCAAGGCACGACCGCCAGAAGACTTCGCAACGACTACGTTTGTGTCAGTGGAGTGGCTCGGTGTGAGCTGCTGCCGGTTTCGATGACTCTCAGTTAGTGACTCCGGCCTTCATTTCGAACTCCATAGGGCTTACGTAGCCGATCGTCGAGTGCCGACGCTTGGTGTTGTAGAAGCGCTCGATGTAATCGAACACGTCGGCTCTGGCTTCGTCGCGGCTTCGATAGATTTTGCGGGCGATGCGCTCGGTCTTCAACGACGAGAAGAAGCTCTCCATCGCGGCGTTGTCCCAGACGTTGCCGGAACGGCTCATCGAGCAGGTGACGCCGTGATCGGCCATCAGCCGTTGGAACTGATCGCTGGTGTATTGGCTGCCGCGATCGGAGTGATGGATAAGTGCTTCGGGCTTGCCGCGCCGCCAGATCGCCATCACCAACGCATCGGTAACCAGCTCCGCTGTCATGCTCGCGTTCATCGACCAACCGACAACACGGCGTGAGAACAGATCGATCACGGCGGCAACGTAGAGCCAGCCTTCGGCCGTCCAGATATAGGTGAAGTCGGCAATCCAACGACGGTTGGGAGCCGGTGCGTTGAAGCTGCGCTCCAACACGTTCGGAGCGACGGCGCCCGCCTGCCGCTCCCCTTGATCGGACGGCAGGCGGCGCCGTCGGGGCCGAGCCCGCAAGGCTTGCTGGCGCATCAGCCGCTCGATGCGATGCAAGCCACAGGGCACACCCTCGGCCAGCACATCTCTCCAGATGCGACGCGCGCCATAGGTTCGGTCACTGCCGATGAAGCTCGTCCGAACCTTGGCCGACAGCTTCTTCATCACGGCGAGAGCGATGACTGGGCGGTCGCGTCAGCCAGGCATAGAACCCACCGCGCGAGACACCGAGCGCCCCGCACATCCATCCCGCCGGCCATATCCCCCGGTGCTTCGCGATGAAGGCGAACTTCACAGGTTGTCCTTCGCGAAGTAGGCCGCGGCTTTTTTTAGTATGTCTCGCTCGGCTTTGAGCTTGGCGACTTCCCGTCTCAGTCGGGTGATCTCGGCTTGCTCTGCCTTCTGCTGGCCGTGACCCGGAAACGCCTGCTGCTGATCAGCCTCGAGTTCCTTCACCCATCGTCGCAGCACCTGGCCACTGATATCCAGATCCCGTGCCGCCTGCGCGATCGTTACACCGCGCTCCGTCACCAGCTTCACTGCCTCAAGCTTGAACTCTCGCGTAAATCTCCGTCGTTCCATAGCTCACCTCCGGTTCCATAAAACACCTATCTCGGTGTCCACGAAACCGGCAGCAGCTCACGTGGCGCTGATGCTGCGTGAGGTGGCAGTGACGAAAATGTAGGGCAATCTCTGTACTAGTCCCTCTCTTACGACTTTGCCCTACATTTCTCTTGGTATGTGTTAGCACCGCGCGGGAAGCCACGTAGGACTCCACAGAGCGCCACCTAACGCGCCACGTAACGAGACCATGTTGGGACACCCGAGCGACCTAGATTGGATCTTGGTGACTCTGCCTGTGCGTGTGCGCTGACGCGGCGGGGTTACCTGCCTTGGGCTGTGCAACGATACTGCCTCGCTGACGTTGATCGCCAGAATGAGCCGAGTTGTAGCAACCCAAGACCCGAACAACCCTGACGCGATCCGCGAGCGCATCCAACGGTATCGAACGCTGCTCGAACTCGACCCCGACGCAACAGCGAGGAGAGTGTTGGAAGTTCTGATCAGTGAGGCCGAGAAGCGGCTGACTGAGAGCGAAGCGCGCGCCCGACTGCTCGGCTGTTAACCTTCTGTTGGCGAGTGAGTGGCGTAATGGGTTGTATGACGACCGACGAGAACAACTCAACCCGGCGTGACCTGCAAAGACAGTGCGCCGAAGCAGACGCTCTGGCGGCGCTGGACGCTTTGCTTGACGAGACGCGCAAGCTCCTGCGGGAGATGGGCACGGTCTTAGACCTGCCAGCCGCGCTATGCGAGGGACCACGCCAACAGCGCGAGGATCACGGCCGGCACCACTAACGGCGAGATCAGCTCGCGGTCCAACCGCTGCAGCTTGAGCGCCGCCAAGGCGCGGCTGGGACAGAGCTTCATCACCCTCACTCCCGCCAGAAGGTCTTAAAGCGGTCGGGAGCAAGCTCGGTGTAGCGAACTGTGTGGGCGATGTTCTTGTGTCCCAACCACGCCTGCAGCGCCCTCGTGTCGTGCCCCTTGTTGGCAAGGTAGTAGCCACAACCGTGGCGCAGCATGTGCGCGTGGGCCTTGATGCCGAGCTTAGCTTCCTCACCGGCACGCTCGATCATCCTCGCGAAGCCTGCAGTGGTGAAGGGTGAACCTCGCTCTGACACGAAGACGAAGCGTGTCCGCTCGCTCTCGCGTTGCAGCTTCCGCAGGGCGCGTAGTTCATCGCCCCGCATGGGATGCACGCTAGGTGAGCCGTTCTTGACGCGGTTGACGTGTAGGTAGCCGCCAGCGAAATCGACCTGAGACCACTCAAGGGACACAAGCTCTGCCGCTCGTAGCCCATGACGGTACGCAACGAGGACCATAGTGGCGTCTCGGTGTCCGTAGCGGTTGCGCTTCGCGGCGGTGATCAGCTTCTCAACCTCGTTAACGGTGAGGTATTCGCGCGTCCTTAGATCGGCGTTCTTGCGACGTGTTGGCATCACTGTTCGATTTTCGGCGGTTGGCGCGACCAGGTCGAAGGGCTGGTTTCGTCATGTTCTCTGCGCTCCCATGATGTGCATCTGTTGCGACAATGGCCCAACTACGAACAGTTCTACGCGCATCGAAGTCGCTCGAGGGTGCGACAAAACAACTCCCCGCCATCGAAGACGCGGCAGCGTGACTGTCTTTAAAACCCGCACCAGAGCATCACGTGCAGCGGATCAACTGAGGAGCGGGAGACGCAGATGCAAGTCCTGCAATGGGCGCGAGATCAAGCGGTGCGCTACGATGAAGCCGCGCAACATATGCGTGAAGCTGCGAGCAAAGAGCGAGACCCGTTGATCGCCACGCACTACAACGAGATCGCAGAACGCTACGAGACGTTGGTTGAGCAGATGCAGGTGTTTGCCGAAGACCTTGCCGTGGAACACTGGCGCGAACGTAGCTAGACGATGGCTGTGAACGGCCGATCATGCGTGATGCGCGCGGCCGACCGTGTGCGTAGACCGAGCCGCCGCCCCACCGGGGGATGACCATCCGTCCGCTCCCTGCGCCAAGGGGCTCGAATTTTATCGGTGAAATATCGCCTTCCTGCCGCGCACCGTCACTGCCACTTAACGCGACACCTTGCGGGTCTTTCGTGGCTCGTTACGTGGCTCGTTATGTGGTCGTGAAGTTGCGTGCTTCTGGCTGTATGATGCCTTAGTTGCCAAGTGGCTACCCGGGGGGATGCCAATGTGCGATGACGATATTACTGTGTTGACCGAACTGCTTCTCAGATGTCATGGCCCCGATGCTGAGAGTATGGCACGAAAGCGGTCGAGACGGTGCCAGCGCCGTGGTGAAGTAGGATGGGCCGAGCGATGGCACAGAGTTGCTGACGAGATCGCGGCGACAGTCGCGCACAGAGCGATAGTAAGATCTGTTAATGAGCTACCGACTCGCTTAATGGCGTGCGCCTTGACCTGCATCAAAGCAATCGGCCGCATCTCTCGTTATGCTTCGCCAACATCTTCGTCTCGTTGCCTTCTAGGGACAAAAGACTTCGCAGAACTGAGTTTGTTCGTGACAGAGCGACGCGCTGAGGCCGTTCGCGCGCGTGAAGTTGTCGAGCAACTTTCAGATCAGGAGGAGCGCGAGGAGATATTGCGGTACGCTGATGACCTGGATCGAGAGGTCGCGAAGCTCGACGCACAGATAGCGGAGCAGAAGGCTACACAACACGCAATCGACGTGATCTAACTGCGCCTGCCGCTACGCTGCCACCAACAACTCCCTGCGAACCGTCATCACTAACGTATCGGGCATGACCGGCTTTCGCAGGATCGGGCCTATCGCCTCATGGGCTGGAATGTCGTCATGGTCTGTGACGTAGACGACCTTGAGGTTGCCGCGTCGTAGGTGTGCCATACGAGCGAGCGCGAAGCCGTTAACGGCGGGTAAGACGAGATCGGTAAGAAGCAGATCGATGGTGCCGTTCCCTTCCAAGATCGCCAACGCGTCACGGTAGTCATTGGCTTGTGCAACGTCATAGCCAACGGCCGCTAGCGTCCTGGCCATCGCGGAGCGGGTTACTTCGTCGTCTTCGACCACGAGGATACGCTGTCCCATGTGCTTGCCTCCCCCAGGCTTAGCCCACGGTACGCCGTTCGCCGGCAACAATCGAGTCGTTCGCACCACTTGCCGGGTGACTAAGGCCAAGCTCTGGTTGCGTCGGCCTCGTATCTCGATAGGCGGGATCGTTACGCCGCGCGGTCGGTGCCATAATGAACATTCAAGAGAGGAGTTAGCATGGCATCTACAAAGAGACAGGTTAGCTTCCCTGGTGTTCTCCGAGGACAAGGGCATGAAGCCACTTGCACAGTGCTAATGACGGAGACGTCCGCTCCAGGCTCTGGCTTGCCGCCCGCGTATGGGCAGTTCTCCGTAAGGAACGTGTCGAAGCGTCTGCCAGACGGCGAGTACACGATCACCGTGAACGGACAGACCGACAAAGTCCGCTGCCAAGATGGAAATTGGCTCGCTGCCATCTAACGCTTCGAGCATCAGACGGGATAACGCAGTTTCTCAATCGCCTTACGCTTCGTCTCAAGTGACGCGCCACCGAGAGTGTCAGACCGGACTCTCGATCTTCGCCACGGCTTCCGCCAGCACGCTCAACGGAAACCCTTGATCACCGTACTTACCACCAACGCTGTTATCCGCGTGACCGTCAATCGCGAACCTGATCTCGCGCGCCACGCCAACCTTGCGGCACTCATCGGCGAACCTGTGTCGCCAACTATGGTTGGGCGAGATTAGCTTACTGGTGATGCCGACCTTCTGTCTGATCCATCGTGCGACCGTACGCTGCCCGTTGCCGCCACGCTTGCCGTATCTATCAGGCTTGATGCCAGGGAACAGCGGGCCGTCCTTCGGTAGTTCCTTCACGTATTTGAGAAAGCCTTCACGGATCACGGCGCGGTGCAGTGGCACGCTTCTGATGCTCGCTTCGTTCTTGACCGACGCGCCTTCCTCGCGGTTCGCAGGATCAATCCTTATGAAGTCCACACGCCCGGCCTTCTGAACGTCAGCCACCATCGCCCCTGCGATCTCGTCAATGCGCGCGCCCGAGAACGCACATAACCACGGAGCCCAACGCTTCACCGGATTTGTCTCATTGCGAGCGGCCAGCAGGATGCGCTTGGCGTCTTCATTGCTGTAGGACTGCCTACGCTCGCCCGGCTTGCGCTTCGCCTTGTACTCGACACCTGCGGCTGGATTGCCGGTGATCTTCTTGTTGCTCAAAGCCCACCGGAAGAACGTCTTCGCGGCCGTGAGGTTGTTAGAGATGGTCTTCGGCAGCAGCAGCCCGGCCGCGACCATCGCGTCCTTCCAGGCGATGATGTCGGTATCGGTGATGCGAGCGGCATCTTCATGGCCCACATGAGCCGTCAGCTTGCCGATGATCTTCTCCCACATGTCCTTCGTCTTCGGCGCGAAGCGGCGCTCCTTGGCCCAGGCGGCGAACAAGTCCGACACCGATACTGCTGCGGCCGGCGCTACCTTCGGCGCTTGATCAGGGCCGCGCCACTCGGGGAAGGTGTTGAGCTTGGGATCAGGTGTGTAGTCTCCCTCGGCCCGCCGTTTGAGCGCCTGGTAGAGTTCCACGGAGAGCCAGAAGACGCGCTCCTCGATCATCGCTCGCGTGGCACCGTCAACGGCGATGCGCTCCGAGGCGAGTAGGGCGTCAACTTCGCCGGCTACCTGCTTGGCGACGGTGCCGCGCCGGAAGCCTTCTCCCTCGTCAACAGCGTCACTCAGAACGCCGAGCATGGTGTCCCAATCGTCAGGATCGCCCGGCTCCGCTTCCAGCCACGCAAGCTCTTTGGCATACCAAGTGCCAGCCAAGGCGACTACCTGCTGTTGGGTAAGCCGCACCGCACCGCCTGCTGCACGCGCCAGCAACGCGTCGGCTTCTGCAGCCTTCTCGGGGTAGAGGAGCTTCGCTTGTTGCGCGTTAGATGTCCCGAGTGGTAGGCGAAGCTCGGTTAGCTTGCCGTTCGGCTTGTTCAGCAGACGGCCGAGCGGCTCTCTGAAGGTGCGGCGGAACGATCTTGCGGAAGTAGTAGGTTCCGAGTTTGGGGTGCTTCCAGGGTTGAGGCATTAGACTACTCACTTGTACACCTCCTTTGTACACCAGAGGTATGCAAGAAACCAGTGATCTATAGGAACTTCTGTTGCATCAACGGTTTAGGATGGTGCTGCCGGAAAGGATTGAACTTTCGACCTCTCCCTTACCAAGGGAGTGCTCTACCACTGAGCTACGGCAGCAAAACCCGGCTTCGGAAACCCAAAACCCGCGGCGGCCGGAAATACAGGATCGGCCCGCGGCTGGCAAGCCGACGACCGGTGTCGGTCAGGCCTGACTTAAGCGAAAGATGGTAAAGATCGGGAAACCGTTCGCCGGCGGGGGCCGTTTTGTCGCGCTGTTCGCCACGGTGATCGTCGCCCTCGCATCGCCGTCACGTTGCAAGGTTGCGCGCGTCGGCGATGCCTGTCAGAAAAGTTATGCGCTCGCGTGCGGAAAACATCGTCATGATCGGCATAAATCGCCAGGGATGCGCGTTGTCGATGCAGCTTAGAATCAATCATGGCCGACCGGATTTTTGTGATGACGAACGAACCCAGTCTTGAGGATCTGCTGCGCGACGACATCATGGCGCCGGTGCTGCGCAGTGCGCATGTGACGCCCGATGATCTGCGCCGTCAGCTCACGGCCGCGGTGCGGGGCGCGTCGCTCGGCAAGGATCGCGACGACTGATCCGCGCTTGACGCTGCGCCGCGCGGCCCGCATCGTCGCGCTCCATGAGCGATAGGCCCGGCGATAAGCAAAAGGAACAGCCGCATCGGAGCGAGGCGGCCAATCGCGCGGCCGAGGAGCGCGAGGCGCGGCTCGCCGCGGCCCTCCGGGCCAATCTTCGTCGCCGTAAGGCCCAGTCCCGCGAGCCCGAGGCCCGCGAGCGCGATGTCGAGCCCGCCACGACAGCCCAAATCCTGATATAACCCATTGATTTTATGAAGACTTGAGCCGAAGGCCCGGTTCCGTTACAACCGGCCGAGCCCGGTCGCGCCTAACCCCCGGGCCGTAGCCAAGTGATCTAAGCCGATGGACAGGATTCGCATCCGCGGCGGGAAACCGCTTTCCGGAACCATTCCCATCGGCGGCGCCAAGAACGCGGCGCTGCCGCTGATGACGGCCGCGCTCCTCAGCGAGGAGCCGCTGACGCTGCGGCATGTGCCGGTGCTCGCCGACATCACGACGCTGTCGCATCTCCTCGTCCAGCATGGCGCCGCGGTGACCATGGTCGGCGCGCGGACGCCGCACGAGCATGGCCATGCGCTGAAGATCGATGCGCGCAACATCATCTCGACGACGGCGCCCTATGACTTGGTGCGGCGCATGCGCGCCTCCGTGCTGGTGCTCGGTCCGCTGCTCGCGCGTTGCGGCGAGGCGCGGGTGTCGCTGCCGGGCGGTTGCGCCATCGGCACGCGCCCGGTCGATCTGCACATCAAGGGCCTGGAAGCGCTGGGCGCCAAGATCGAGTTGAAGCAAGGCTACATGGACGCAAAGGCGCCGCAGGGACTGCGCGGCGCGCAGTTCATCTTCCCCAAAGTCTCGGTCGGCGCGACCGAGAATCTGCTGATGGCGGCGTCGCTCGCCGAGGGCGAGACCGTGCTGATCAACGCCGCGCGCGAGCCCGAGATCGTCGATCTCGCCGTTTGCCTTAACGCCATGGGCGCCAAGATCGCCGGCGCCGGCAGCGACCGGATCACCGTCACCGGGGTCAAGAAGCTGCATGGCGCCGAGCATTCGGTCGTGCCCGACCGCATCGAGACCGGCACCTATCTGATGGCGGCGGCGATCACCGGCGGCAATGTCGAGCTCGCCGGTGCGCGCTACGATCTCGTCGCCGCGGTCGCCAAGACGCTCGACGGCGCGGGGGTTGAAGTCACCGAGACCGATCGCGGCATCTCCGTCCGCCGCCGTAACGGCGAGCTGAAAGGCGTCGATGTGATGACCGAGCCGTTCCCCGGCTTCCCGACCGATCTTCAGGCCCAGATGATGGCGCTGATGAGCAAGGCCGACGGCGCGGCGATGATCACCGAGACGATTTTCGAGAACCGCTTCATGCATGTGCCCGAGCTCTGCCGCATGGGCGCGAATATCAACGTGCATGGCGCTTCGGCGATGGTGCGCGGCGTGCCGCATCTGACCGGCGCCGAGGTGATGGCGACCGATCTGCGCGCCTCGGTGTCGCTGGTGCTGGCGGGACTCGCGGCCGAAGGCGAGACCATCGTCAACCGCATCTATCATCTCGATCGCGGCTATGAGCGGCTCGAGGAGAAGCTCGCGGCGTGCGGCGCCGAGATCGAGCGGCTGACCGATGATTAGGGTCGCGCCATGGCGGGGCTGAAGCTGCGCGCGGCCGATGCCGAGGATCTCGCGGTGATCTCGGCGATCCTGCAGGATTCGCTCGTCACCGTCGCCGAGATGGCCTATCTGGCCGATGAGAGCCGCTTCGTGCTGGTCGCCAATCGCTTCAAATGGGAGCCGCAATCGGGGCCCGTTCCGGCGAAGGGCGAGCGCGTCCTGACCGGCCTCTGCATCGACGGCGTGAAAGCCGTGAGCCGGCGCGGTTTCTCGCCGCGCGATGGCGACCGCATTCTTTCCTTGCTGGCGTTGCGCACGGAAGGCGAGAGTGCGCCGGCATCGGTTATTCTCGATTTCGCCGGCGGCAGCTCGGTGCGGCTGGAAGTCGGGCAGATCCTGTGCCATCTAGATGATCTCGGCGAGCCCTGGCCGACGCGTTGGCGGCCAAAGCATCCGGTCGCGGATGCAGGCTGAGCGGCGCGGTTTCTTCCCAGCCGGTTTTTCAAGGGAGCATGTCTTTGTCCGTGCGCGGTAACGAAACGCTGGTCTTGGCGCTGCCTCGGGGTCGCATCCTCGAGGAGGTGACCCCGCTGCTGAAGCGCGCCGGCATCGCGATCGAGCCGGCTTTCGACGATCCGTCGTCGCGCCAGCTCCGCTTCAAGACCAACCATGCCGGGCTCGATGTCATTCGCGTGCGCAGCTTCGATGTCGCGACCTTCGTCGCTTTCGGCGCGGCGCAGCTCGGCGTCGCCGGCAGCGACGTGCTGATGGAATTCTCCTATCCCGAAATCTACGTGCCGCTCGATCTGAATATCGGACGCTGCCGCCTTGTCGTCGCGGCGCCGAAGGAGGATGCGCAACGCGACGATCCTTCACGCTGGAGCCACGTGCGCATCGCGACCAAATATCCCGAGATGACGCGGCGGCACTTTGCGCGGCGCGGTGTGCAGGCGGAATGCATCGTCTTGAACGGCGCGATGGAGCTGGCGCCGAGCATGGGCCTCGCGCGGCAGATCGTCGATCTCGTCGCTACCGGCAGCACCTTGCGCGCCAACGGCCTCGTCGAGATCGAGCACATCGCCGACATCACCTCGCGCTTCGTCGTCAACCGCACTGCGTTGAAGACCCGCGCCGAAGAGGTGAATGGCTGGATCGAGCGCTTCCGCGAGGCGGCCGATGCCGCTTGAGCTCGAAACGGGCGCCACGGATTTCGCGGCGGCTTTCGCGAAATTCCTCGCCGCCAAGCGCGAGCTCGCGGCCGATGTCGATGCCGCGGTGGCGGCCATCATCGAGGATGTGCGCAGCGCGGGGCGATGGCGCGCTGATCGAGCAGACCAAGCGCCTCGACAAGCTCGACCTCACGCCCGCGACCATGCGCGTGACAGAGGCCGAGATCGACGCCGCGGCGAAGCAATGCAAGCCGGCGGCGCTCGAGGCGCTGCGCTTCGCCAAGGCGCGGATCGAGGACTATCACAAGAAGCAACTGCCCGCCGATCTCGACTACACCGATGCCAGCGGCGTGAAGCTCGGTTGGCGCTATCGCCCGATCAGCGCCGTCGGCCTCTACGTGCCCGGCGGCACGGCGGCTTATCCGTCGTCGGTGCTGATGAATGCGGTGCCGGCGCAAGTCGCGTGTGTCGCGCGGCTGGTGATGGTGGTGCCGTCGCCGGGCGGCGTGCTCAACCCGCTGGTCCTAGCCGCGGCGCAGATCGCCGGCATCGGCGAGATCTATCGCGTCGGCGGCGCGCAGGCGATTGCCGCGCTGGCTTACGGCACGGCGACGATCGCGCCGGTCGACAAGATCACCGGCCCGGGCAATGCCTATGTCGCGGCCGCCAAGCGCCGCGTCTTCGGCACGGTCGGCATCGACATGATCGCCGGCCCGTCCGAGGTGCTGGTGATCGCCGATCGCAACAACGATCCGCAATGGATCGCCGCCGATCTGCTGGCGCAGGCCGAGCACGATACGGCGGCGCAATCGATCCTCATCACCGACGACCGCGGCTTTGCCGGCGCGGTGCGCGAAGCAGTGACGCGCCAGCTCACACAGCTATCCGCGCAGCACGATCGCCGCGGCGAGCTGGCGGGATCATGGCGCGATCATCCTGGTGAAAGACTTGGCCGAAGCGCCGGCGCTTGCCGATCGCATTGCGGCCGAGCATGTCGAGCTTGCGGTCGATCAGCCCGAAGCACTGGCGGCGCGCATCGCGCATGCCGGCGCGATCTTCCTGGGCCGTCACACGCCGGAAGCGGTCGGCGATTACGTCGCCGGCCCCAATCATGTGCTGCCGACGGCGCGCAGCGCACGTTTCGCCTCCGGCCTCGGCGTCTCGATTTCATGAAGCGCACCTCGCTCTTGCGCTGCGATGCCGCCAGCCTCAAGGCGATCGGTCCGGCGGCGATCGCGCTCGCCGAAGCCGAAGGGCTCGACGCGCATGCGCGCTCGGTCAGCGTGCGGCTCAATCTCGACGGCGGCTGAAGCCATGGCGCGCGGTGACCAGCGTATCGCGCAAATCACGCTCGACGAACACACCGTCGTCCGCCGCAACGCCGATATCGAGCATGAGCGCCAGGTCGCGATCGACGATCTGCTTGCCGACAATCATTTCGCGCCGGTCTCGGCGATCAAGGGCCCATTCCATCTCCATCTGGGCGTCGCGGAGAACCGGCTGCTGCTCGATATCCGCGATACCAAGGATCAGCTGCTCGAGCAGGCGGTGCTGCCGCTCTTGCCTTTCCGCAAGCTGGTCAAAGACTATTTCATGATCTGCGGAAGCTATTACAGCGCCGTGCGCGAGGCGAGCCCGGCCAAGATCGAGGCGATCGATATGGGACGCCGCGGGCTGCACAATGAAGGCAGCGAGAAGCTTGCCGAGCGCCTCGCCGAGCGCGTCGCGATCGACGACAACACCGCGCGGCGGCTCTTTACGCTGCTTTGCGTCCTGCATATCCGGGGTTAGGTGAATGGCGCGGTTGCCCGGTAGCGTGCTCTTCGCCTGCACCCTCAATTCCATTCGCTCGCCGATGGCGGCGGCGCTGATGCGTCATCTCCATGGCCGCCGCGTCTTCGTCGATTCCGTCGGCGTGCGTACCGCGCCGATCGATCCTTTCGCGGTCGCGGTGATGGCCGAGATCGGCGTCGATATCAAAGATCATCAGGCGAAAAGCTTCGACGAGCTCGAAGACACGTCCTTCGATATCGTCATTTCGCTGTCGCCCGACGCGCAGCACACGGCGGTCGAGTTGACGCGCAGCGTCGCTTGCGATGTCGAGTTCTGGCCGGTGCTCGATCCGACCGGCATGGAAGGCAACCGCGAAGAGACGCTGACCGCCTATCGCATGGTGCGCGATCAGTTGCAGAAGCGCATTCTCGAGCGCTTCCCGTCTGGCGAAACCTGAATGACGCTGATCCTCGCTTCGTCTTCGCCGCGTCGCCGCGAGCTGCTGGCGCAGATCGGCATCGTGCCCGATGCGATCGATCCCGCCGATATCGATGAGACGCCGCGCAAGGACGAGTTGCCGCCGCAGCATGCGCAGCGTCTCGCGGCGGAGAAAGCGCAGCTCGTGGCAAAGCGCCATCCCGGCGCTTTCGTGCTCGGCGCCGACACGGTGGTCGGCTGCGGCCGCCGCATCCTGCCGAAGGCCGAGACGATCGAGCAAGCGCGCGCTTGTCTCACGCTGCTGTCGGGCCGACGGCACCGCGTGCATGGCGGGGTCGCGCTGGTGACGCCGGACGGCAAACTGGTGCAGCGCCGCGTCACGACGGCGGTGGCGATGAAGCGCTTCTCGCCGCAAGAGCTCGACGCCTATCTCGCCGGCGAGGAATGGCAAGGCAAGGCCGGCGGCTATGCCATCCAGGGACGCGCCGCGCGTTTCGTGCGCGAGATCGTCGGCTCTTACAGCAACGTCGTCGGCCTGCCGCTCTTCGAGACGGCGATGCTGCTCGAAGGCCAGGGTTTCCGGTGGTAGGGGACTTCCGCCGGTGAGCCGCACGCTCGCCTGCCAGGTCTCGCCGGGCGAAGTCTGGGCCGCGCTCGATGGAAGAGGGCGAGCTGATCGGCTTGCGCGTCGTGCGTGAGGGCGATGCCGATGTGGTCGGCGGCGTGTTTCTCGGTCGCATCGTCGCGTTGCGGCCGGAACTGCCGGCGGTGTTGGTCGATATCGGCCTCGATCGGCCGGGCTTTCTCGATGCACGCGATGTCGATCGCAAGCGCGGCATCGAGGGCCTGACCGAGGGCCAGGCGCTGATCGTCGAAGTGACGAAAGCGGCACGCGCCGATAAGGCCGCAGGCCTCCGTGTGTTGCGTGCCGCCGATACAAGGCGTGACGCTTTTGAAACGGCCGCGCGCGACGCGACGCCGCCGGCGCGGCTGCGATCCGCCGGAGCCGGCCATCCTCCGCGCCGCAAAGCCGCTGCTGAACGGCGCGGTCGAGCGCATTCCGATCGACGAGCGCGGCGCGCTGATGACGCTGCGCCGGGCGTATCCCGATCTCGCCGAGCGGCTCGCCTTTCATGGCGAAGGCACACCGCTCTTCGAGACGCTCGGAATCGCCGAGCAGGTCGATGCGGTGCTGCAGCCGCGTGTGCCGCTCCCGGGCGGAGGCGCGATCTTCATCGAGGCATCGCATGCCGCGACGATGATCGATGTCGATGGCGGGACGCGCGGCGCGCTCGTCGTCAATCGCGCGGCGGCGGCGGCGATCGCGCGCCAGATCGTACTGCGCAACCTCGCGGGGCCGATCGTGATCGATTTCGTCGGCATGAAGAGCCGCGACGAGCGCGACAAGGTGACGGCGGCGCTCAAAGCGGCGCTCGCGGACAACGACGAGAAACTGGAACTGCTCGGCTGGACCAAGCTCGGCCATGTCGAGCCGATCCGGCCGCGGCGCGAGCCGCCGCTGGCCGAATTTCTTTTCGAGCAAGCCGCCGATGGGACGATGCGCAAGACGGCGCTGACCTTCGCGCTCGAAGCTTTGCGTTCCGTGGCGCGCGAGGCGGCGGCGCGGCCGGGCAAGGGCTTCGCGCTCGTCGCCGCATCCCGACATCGCCGCCGCGCTCGATCAGGGAGCAGGGTCAGGCCGCGCGGCACTGGCTCGAAGCGCGGCTGGGGCGGACGCTCGCGGTGACGGCCGATCCGCAACGGGCGCGCGACGCGATCGATATGCGCGCCGGTTGAAGGCCGGCCGCTTACTTGCCGCCGTCGTCAGCGCGTAGCGCTTATCGATCAAATCCTCGATCTTGATATCGCCTTTGAGCAGCCCTTGCGAGCGGAGCCAGGCGATCTGGCTGGCATATGCCGCGAGATCGATCCGTGCGTCGGGCTGAACGTAAGGGGCGCTGTTTTCGACCTGTTCGGGCGGCTGGCCGGTGAACTCGCTGATGATCTTGATGATGTCGGGCGCGGTCGGCCCGTCGATTCGGGTTTCCGTCGCGTCCGCGAAGGCGGCGTGGATATCGCTGCACGCTTTGCGATAAGCGGCGAGGAAGCGCTTCACGACGTCGCCGTGCTCGTCGAGCTCGCGCTTCGATCCCAGCAGCATCACACCGGCTTTCAACGGCGCATAATCCGATGTCCAGCCGAGAAATTGGATCTGGCCTTTGTCGACGAGGTTGAGGATCGGCCCGTTCGGCACCACGGACGGCGTCAACCGTGCCGCCGATCAGCGCCGAGATCACGACCGATTGTTCGATTGCAGCGGCTTCACCTCGATCGCGCTCATCGGAAAGCCGTCGCGCTCGGCGAGGATGCCGATCACGTTGTGGAGCGCGGTGCCGAGTTGCGTGATCGCGACGCTGTGGCCGGGCAGGTCGTGCGGCGTCTTGAGCCCGGCGTCCCAGGCCTTGTTCGAGGCGAGGAATTCGAGCGCGTGAAAGCCCTTGCTGTCGCCGCCGGAGGCGCCGATGAGCTTCACATGCCCCTGTGCCGCGAGGTTGTAGAAACCGGCCGACGGTCCGGCGATGCCGAAATCGATATCGCCCGCGGCGGCCGCAACCGCGATCGGCTGCGCGCTATCGAAGAAGACCTGCTCGACATCGAGCCCCTCGGCTTGGAAATAGCCATGCGCCAGGCCGACCGGCACGGTGACATAGCCGATGAGGCGCGTCGTGCCGACTTTCACGTGATCGGCGGCGAGTGCCGGCAAAGCGGTAGGCGATGAACGCAGCGACGATCAGCCACAGTCGAAGCATCATCGATCCTCCCGATAGTCGGCTTTCTTTGTGAGCCGACGTATTTCGGGGAGACCTAGCGCCGCCGGTGCAGGCGGCGCGAGACGGTCGACTTTTGCGCAGCATGACTTATTTATAGAGGTCGATGAGCGACGAAAATCCCGACGACGACAAGCGGCCGAGAAAATCCCGACCGGCGCCTGCCCGATCTGCGGCAAGCAAGCGGCGACGCGGCATCGGCCGTTCTGCTCGCATCGCTGCGCGCTGATCGATCTCGGCCGCTGGATTGGCGGCAATTACCACGTACCGACGCGCCAGAGCAATGAGGAAGAAGCGGATTCTCCGTCCGCGCTCGACGAAGAAGACGAAGGCTGAGGCTAGAGCACGCGCTCGATGCCGACCGAGCGCACATCGACCTCGAATTCATAAGGCGCGACCGGCGGATACGCCGGATGCAAGGTCACGCCGACATCGGCGAGGCCGATGCGCTTCAAGAGCGGCAGCGACCGGATCGAGCGAGCGCGGCGTATAGATCTGGACGCCGGTGATGTCGGCCCAATGGCAGCCGAGCTCTTCGACGCGGATACGCAGCTGCTCGAAAACGTAGCGTCGCTTTCTTTTCCGTTCCGGCCGGCGACGGATCGCCTTCGGCGATGACGGTGCGCGGCTCGTCGATGATCTCGGCCTTGCCCGAGATGAGAAAATCGGGACGCGCCTTCGCCTCGGCCGCTGTCGTCGCATAGGTGAAGGCGAAGAGCGTGTTGGTCGAGGGCGGCGCCAGGGTTGGTGCGACGTTGCTGCGCGCCATCGGGAAGGGTGCCTCCGACGGGAAGCCATTGGCTTTCAAGACGTCGACATATTGACGGTTGAAGGCGGCGAAATCGGCGAGCGACATCTGTGCCGGCGAGCGCAACTCGCAGGCGGCGAGGGCGGCGAGCGGGCGGCCTTGCGTCTTGATGAAGGATGCGGCTTTCGCCAGCCCTTCGGCCAGAGGCAGCGGCGTCCGGAAACGAACCCGCGTCAGCGCGTGACCTTTGTGGCAAGCGATACCGCCGGAGAAGGGATGCATCCCTCCTTTGAGAAAGCTGTAGCCGCCTTGCGGCGCCGAGACGATGTCGGTCATCGATTCCTCCTTATTGTTTGAGCGCAAAACGGCCGCCGATCCGTGAGCCCTCGCCGTCAGCGAGATGGATTTCGGCAACCGGATGGAGACCTGCGATCCAGCTTGGATGGCGTTGATAGATCTGCATGTCGTGGCCGGGGACAACGCGCTGCAGCCGGTCGTTGCCGACCAGCGCGCGGATCCGCTCATAGGTCTTCATCAGATTCCACGGATTGCCTTGGAGATAGCCCGAAGGCCATAGGCGCTCGAGATTCGCATACCAATAAACGCAATCGCCGGCGATGACATGCGGCCCGTCCGCCGTCTCGACCTCGACCCATTGCGAGCCGAAAGTGTGGCTGTCGGCGGCGAGGCGGCAATGGATGCCGGCGCTGATCTCGCGATCGCCGTCGATGAAATCGACGCGACCCGCGGCGATCGTGTCCTCGAAACGCTTGAAGGCGTCGAGATCCATCGACGACAGCGCCCACAGCGCTTTGCCCGGCGAGGTGTCCGGGATCGCGGCGATCGCCTCTTTCCACAAATCGTATTCGCGGCGCTGGCATAGGAAACGCGCCTTTGGGAAGGCGTCGAGATTGCCCGCATGATCGAAATGCAAATGCGTCAGCACGACAAGATCGACGTCTTCGGGGCGAAAACCGATCTTGGCGAGGGTGACGCGCGGCAATTCGATATTCTCGAACAGCCGGCCGGTCATCGACCGCCCGCGCTCGAAACCGGTATCGACGAGGACGAGCCGCCGCTGCTCCATCGCCGGGCCGGTGGCGAGGAGCGTGTAGTGCATCGGCACCTCGACGAGCCCCTGATTGCTGCAGATCGGACACCCGCCAAAAAAATCGGCGGGCACGTGGCCGCGGCAGAAACAGAAACTCCAGATCGAGTGATCGCGGCCCACTTTCGGCTCCCCGCTGTTCGCCGATTGACATCATACCGCAAGATTTCGAGCGTAAAGCCTGTTGTTCCGAGACCTTTCCCGGGAACGCGCGAAAGCGGTAAAGTCTTTGACGGTCGGGTTCGACGCTCGGCTTTCCGATATCAGGAGAGGCATATGTTCGATCGCTGCGGTCGGTTTGGTTTTCTCGCTTTTGCGCTTTTCCTCGCCGGTTGCGCCGAGTCCCCGCCGCCGGCGCAGCCGGTCAGCCAGGTCAACCCGTCCAGCGTTGTTGGAACGCCCTTCCTGATCGCGCTGAAAGTGCCTGTCTGTATCGCGACGGTGGCGATTGCCGGACCCGCGGCGGCGTTGCAGCAGATGGCGGCGCCGAACCAGGATAGGCTGCAGCCCGACATCCGGCCGGCGCTTGATGCCGGCATCGATCAGAATTGCGGCCCGCCTTACTACGTCCTTCCTCGTTAAGAAGGGAGCGCGTGATGGGTGCCGGCGACGGCGCCCATCTTGGTTTCCGATTTAATTCAGCGGCTCGACCTTCACGATCGCCGCACCGTGATTGCTGCCGGTCCAGAAGGTGACCGGGTTGGTGCGGTTGTCGACGAAGACGCGGCGGATATTGGTGTTGTCGGGCAGCGGATATTCGATCGCCTGACCGGTTTTCGGATCGAGCCACACCACCCGATCGGTGGTCATGCCGCCGGTCCAGACCTCACCGTTTTTATCGACGATCGCGTCGTACGGCGCCGTCCAGGGCGTCGGCGTCTGCCATTCGGTGATCGCGCCCGATTTGCTGTCGAGCATGCCGACGGCATTGGCGTTGAATTCCGCGAACCAGAACCGGTCCTGCGCATCCATATGCCCGCGCCGCGGCCGCGACATCTTGGTCGGCGTTTTATAGAACGTCGCCTGACCGCTCTTCGCATCGACGCGTCCGATCGTGTCATTGCCGAAATCGGCAAAAAAGAGATTGTCGTGACTATCGGCGGCGAGGCCGTAGCTGGTGTGCTCGAACGGCCCGAATTTCTCCATCGCACCGGTGGCGAGATCGACGCGATAGAATTCGTGGTGGCCTTCGTTCGCCGTCCACACCTTGCCGTCCACATCCGCGCGATTGGTGGTCATGATGAGCTGCGCGACTTTGTCGTCGGCAGTGGCCGGGATGGGATAGAAGCGGAACGTTTTGGCGTCGGTGTCGAAACGCGCGAGCGTCGCCTGCCAGGTCATCCCCATCACCAGGGCATGCGGGCCAGCCTGCTCGATATCGAGCTCGCCGACGGGAGCGTTCGCCTTACGCTGCTTCAACGAATATTCCGTGACCTTGCCGGTCTTCGGATCGAGATTGCCGAGTTTCAACTCGACGAAATCCGAAAACCATACCTGGCCCTTATTGTCGAGGATGACGTCATGCGGCTCGAAAGTCGGCTGCGGCAGCTTGTAGTCGGTGACGACCACATGTGTGCCGGGGCCGGTGACGCGCGGCATCACCTTGAGCGGGTATTTCCATTCGGGTCCGGCGCTGAGATTGACCGAGGCGAGATAGGCGGCGAGGCGTTGCAGTACCTCGGGCGGCGTGCGGCCGAGGAAGCTGTCTTCGGTCTTCTGCGGTTTCAGCGGGCTGCTTTCCTGGGCATAGGTCGCCATCCGCTTGATCGTCGTAAGCCATTCGGCTTCGTCATGGGTCGAGCGCGCGATGCGCTGCAGGCTGTGACAGCCCGTGCACGACAAGAGCGCGAGCTTTTGCTGATCGGTGCCGGGAAAGCTCGCGAGCCATTCGGCATTTGTGAGCTGCGAGGCGATATCGTGCGTCGGCTTGAGCTTGAGATTGGCGGTCGCGCTGCGGCCGGAGGCGATGGTCGCCGCCCCGCCGCCATCGAGATCGTAGCCGGTGGCCCGGATGCCAAGGAAATATTTCCCCGGCGCGAGCTTGGTGGCGGGGAAGCGATAGGTGCCGTCGGCACCGCTCACGACCGAAACCGTGATCGTCGAGTTGGGACTCCCGGCGCTGACGACAACGCCTTCGAGCGGCGCGCCGTCCGGCCCGACGACCTTGCCGGTCAGTGCGGCCGCGGTCTCGGCGCGCGCCGCGCCCAATGCGATAAGGGCGCAACCGATGATGGATAGGACAAGCCGCCCGAATCGCATGACGTACCCCCTTGGTTGTCGGTCGAGCCGACGTGTTTCGCGAAGCTTAAGTCGCCGGTGGCTGCAAACCAAGGCCTCGGGGAAATGCCCATGGGCCGTGCCGGGCGGGGCCCGGAGGCTGGACAGAAGCGGCGATTTTTGCGATAAGCCCGCGCCCGCACGGCACGGCGCCCAGGTAGCTCAGTTGGTAGAGCACGTGACTGAAAATTACGGTGTCGCTGGTTCAATTCCAGCCCTGGGCACCATTCTTTCAATGACTTAGAAAGTCATTCTTGCCCATGAATGGTCAGTTTGCTGGCGCGGCGCGCCGCTTTGCGAAGGGCGGCGACGGAATTTAGATCGCGTTTGTCGGGCCGCGCCATGAAGCGTTTCTCATGGCGCTACCGATGCCTGTCAATGCGTGCACCGGCCCAACGTTAATGGCGGTCGCGCTGGCCATCGTCTCCGTGGCCGCCACCGCCGTAATAATCGCTGTGTCCACTGTTGCCGCCGTTGTAATAGCCGCCACCGCGTTCACCGCCGCGGCCATAGGGCTCAACGACGCAGGCCGAGAGCCCCAGCAACGTACAGGCAAGAACAATAGCTAATCGCATTGTCATGTCAGTCTCCATCAGGTCGAGCGCATTTGCTTCTTTGATCGTGCGGCAGTGGACGGCGATGTTGGCGACGCTCGGAAACAGTGCACATGGCTGCGAGTAGCGGCCATGATTCTGCGTCGCGTCATCCCCCATCTCGTCAATGACCGAACCCCGCCGCGATCACGCGGCTGCGAATTGATCTACAAAGCTAGGATGGCCACAGTAGGCGGTGATGTAGCGCTAGCGATAGGATCGGATACTACGCAGGCCGCGTGGCAGGGCGGATCGCATCCGGCAGCCCGTACTTCGCGGCAAGAAACGCGCCTTTGACATGCGCGCCCCAAACCGCGTCAAAATTGTCCTCGGGATAGTCTGCGATCGGCCCATGGACGCCATGATTGCCGGCATGCTGAAGATCACATCGATACGTTTCCGCTTCGCGAGCGTGGCATCGATGTATTTCTTCGCCTGAGACTGTTGGCTGACGTCGGCTGCGGTATAGGCGATACGTCGCCGCCGATCTCGCCTGATCGGGTTGCCGCCCCACTTACGTGGACGGAGCGGACGTCGCGGCGGCGTTCCCGTTTCCTTTCGATCCGGCGCTCTTCGATGGCGAGGACCTAGCGGCGCCGACGCTGCTCGATCGCAAGCGACATCGGAACGTATTGGTTTGTCGGGCACTGAACACATCCGCTACTTCGATTCCAGTAGCGTTACGCGTCGGGGTAGCGTGGCCGTCTATTCGAATCGTGGGAGACCTAAGTGTTGCGAATCGCGTAACGAAGAAATTTTAACGCAACGCGTGTAACGAGCGCCGAAATCCATCGGCAGCATCCCGGCTCGCATTTCGCTGAAGCAAATCTGTTCGGCACCGGCTTCACTCATATTCAGCACGATAGTTGCTGAACGAAACGTATGGCTTAGCGGTGTTACTTAACCTGCGACACGATGGTGGAAACGCGACGTCGCTGCGATTCGCGCCTTCGCGCCACATTTAAGCGTGCCTCTTTGCGGCCATTGCGCACTTGCGCACGTCCCCAAAATTGTGATCAGCCAATTGGATTGAGTTCATAAGTCATATGAATTAATGGCCGTCGTCATTCTGGATCCACTACCTGATTCATCGGGCGTGCCGGAGAGTGTGTCGCCCGAGGCTCCCGACGCGCGTTACAACTTCCTGGCCCACAGCATTTTGGGATCGCTCGGCGAAAACGGCGGCATATCCCTCGTCGTCGCCGACTCGTCCGTGGAAAGCTGTTTCCTTCGCGAAACGCTCGAGCAAATCCACCGCGATTTACGCGTCTTTGAAGTGCCGTGCCGGCAGGCAATCGCCAACGCGCGAATTATCCCAAGTTTGCCCCAATTTATCTCGAGCGCTTCCTCCACGTCGCGAAGCCTCGCAAGCCCCGGCACGTTGGCGTTGGCGATCGAAACGCGCCATGCGCCCATGCTCTTCATATGCGACGGCGCAGAAGGCCTCGAGGATGAACAACTCGAGACGATGTACCGACTGTCGCGTGGCAAGCACGGACCGCTCGGCGTTGTCCTCCTGGCGAAACCCGAATTTTTGTTGCGTATGCAGAATTCGCGTCTCGCGCACATCAAAACCGCGCTCTCCGCGTGTCTTTGGTCTCAACATTCCTCATACGGTGCTGTCTGTGCCGCCGATCGCCAAGGTCGAGTCGACGGCTTTGCGCCCCTTGACCTGGCGCAGCTTCCTTCCCCGCTGCTCGAACGCTTGACGGTGCGAAATGGAGCAACCGTTCGTGGAGCCGGCGGCTCTTCTATCGCGAGGAACATTGGGGCTCGCCTCGGGAGAACGCAATTTTTACGAGCCGGACGCTATCGACGCCGAGCGATAACAATGGCGTTCTCAATCGGCTATCTGCTCGTTGGCGGCGGTACCATCTATGTGCTGTCGTGGGTGTCTAGCCAACCGCAAACCGCGGTCGCCAGGGGCGAAGCCCCAGCGCAGTTTCCGCTGACCACGTCGCTGCCGCCGCGGCTTTCGGAAACTGAGGACTCCGCACCTGTATCGCCGCCCTCTGCCGCTGCACCGAACCTCGTCGTGAAGGACGCTCGCGCTGCGCCGGCGATCACAGTGCTGACGAATACGCCGGAGAAAAGCGCGCCGAGCGTCCCCGCCGCTAACGAGGCGCCAGAGCATAAAGCGGGAGCGGTTTTGGCGCCCGCGGAGCCTGTCGAAAGCCAAATGCCCCCGAAATCGGCCTCCGTCGCTGTCCCGCCAAAGCGCGACATTCCCGCGCCGGAGGGGAGGCTTTCGGATGCCGACCGGGCGCTCTTCGCGCAGCGCGGCAACGAGTTGCTGGCGGCGGGAGATATCGCGTCTGCGCGACTGTTCTTCGAGCGCGCGGCGAATGCCGGCGATGCACGCTCGGCCCTCGGAATGGCGAAGACCTTCGATCCGGTCGAGCTGGCCAAGGCGGGAGTGCGCGGCGTCAAAGGCGACCAGGCAAAAGCCGACTATTGGTATCAGCGCGCGTATGTGCTCGCGGGCGACAGGAATTTCGAGAATCAAGTGAAGGAAAACCGCCGTGACTAAACTCCTCCAACTTTCTCATAAGCTTGTGCACAGCTGTTTCGGTGCGGCGATCTTGTCGGCACTGCTGACGGTCCAAGCCGGCGCGGGCGCGAGCGCCGACAACGCGCGCAACAAAGGCGCGGTGGAACTCGAGACGGAGGGCGCTTCCAACATCTCGGTTCGCATCGCCGAAGAAATCGCCGATATCGTTGACGATGGCGCAACCCGACGGGTCTTGCCGGTAGTCGGGCGCGGTGCCGTACAGAATTTCTCAGATCTGTCGCAGCTCCATGGAATCGACATGGCGATCTTGCAGACCGATGTCATCGATTACCTGCGGCAGCAACACCTACTCGGCCCCAACAGCAGCATCACTTACGTAACCAAGCTCTATAACGAAGAATTCCATCTGCTCGCGCGGCCGGATATCCAATCCGTTACGGATTTGGCCGGGCAGACCGTCAATATCGATCGGCCCGGCAGCGGGACCGCCATTACCGCGACGCGAATTTTCGGTCTGTTGAACGTAACGCCGAACCTCAGCAACGATACCGAGCAGGTCGCCCTCGAGAAGCTCAAGAAGGGCGATATCGCGGCGGTCGCTTTCGTTGCCGGCAAGCCGGCCCCGCTGTTCGACGGGATCGACAATAGCCAGGGGCTGCACCTGCTCTCGATCCCGCTGAATACGAATATCACGTCCACCTACCTGCCGGCACGGATCACGGCGGCCGACTATCCCGGCTTGGTCGCGCAGAATCGGCCGATCGATACGATCGCCGTCGGTGCCGTTTTAGCAGTCGCGAATCTGCAGCCGCTCTCGGAGCGCTATCGCAACGTCGCCAATTTCGTCGAGACGTTCTTCACAGGTTTTCAATCGCTGCTCTCTCCGGGTCATCACCCCAAATGGCGCGACGTAAATCTCGCTGCGGACGTGCCGGGCTGGAAACGGTTTCCGGCGGCGGATCAGTGGTTGAAACGCAACGCGACGGTGGCGAAGGCCCCCGAACCCGACGATCTGAAGCAGATCTTCGAGCGCTTCATCCAGGAACGATTGCTCGTCGCCGGCGGAAAGATGAGCCAGGACCAGAAGGACGACCTGTTTGACCAGTTCCGGCGCTGGCAATCCACCCAACGCTGACCGCAAGGTTGAGATTACGATGAAAAACTTTAGCTGGCGCCGGCTATTGTTCACGGCGATCGGCACCTTCGCCGTGGCGCTCGTAACGTTCGCTGTCCGCGCGGAGGATGCCACATCGCCCAAGCACGGTGGCGTTCTTCAGTTTGCCGTCAGCGTTGAGCCCAACGATTACGACTGCGAGAGCAATCTCTCCTTCGCGTTCTTGCATCCGATCGCGCCGCATTATTCGACGCTTCTCAAGTTCGACGCCGCCAACTATCCGCAGATCGTCGGAGACGTGGCCAAGTCTTGGGATGTTTCGAATGACGGCCTAACCTACACCTTTCATCTGCGACCGCATGTTCTCTTCCATGATCACACGACGCTGACTTCCGCCGATATCAAGGCGACCTTCGAACGAATTGTTCATCCGCCGCAAGGCGTGCGTTCCGTGCGCCGCGCCGATTACGCGGCGATCGTGAGCATCGATACACCGGATCCGCTCACGGTGACCTTCCATCTTCAATGGCCGGACGCGTCCATGCTGGCCAATTTCGCCTCGCCCTGGAACTGCATCTACAGCGCCGCGAAGCTGAAAGAAGACCCTCTCTTCCCCAAAACCCATATCCTCGGCACCGGGCCTTTCGTGTTTTCGCAGTATGTGAAAGGCGCGTTTTGGGAAGGAAAGCGCTGGGACGGATATTTCCAGCCGGGGAAGCCCTATCTCGATGGCTATCGAGCGATTTTTATGCCCGATTCGCAAGTCATCGACGCCTTCAAGACGGGTCGGATCATGGCCGAGTTCCGTGGCGTAACACCGCCGCAAAGCGTCGATCTGCTCGAGACGATGGGTAGCGGAATTTCGATCAGCGAAAGTCCCTGGCTGTCGAATCTGCTCGTCGTGTTCAACACCAAGCGGCCGCCGTTCGACGATGTGCGGGTGCGGCGTGCCTTATCGCTGGCGATCGACCGATGGAAGGCTGCCGAGGCGCTCGGCGATACCACCTTTCTCAAATATGTTGGCGGCATCATGCGGCCGGGCTCGACCATGGCCACGCCCAAATCGCAGCTGACCGATCTGCCGGGATTTTCGCATGACATTGCCGCGTCGCGCGCAGAAGCGAAGGAGTTGCTGAAGGAAGCGGGTGTGCACGATCTCAAGGTCACGCTTCTCGTCCGCAAAATCCCGATGCCGCATTTTGCCGGGGCCCAATTGCTGGCAGAGAGCTGGCGCACGATCGGCGTCGAGACGACGATCGACACCCGCGAGATCGGTGAATGGCAAAAGGTCGTCGATCAAGGCGATTTCGATATCGCGCAAGATTTCACGGGAGACTTCTACGACGACCCGTCGATACAGCTGACCAAATATATTTCGCAAGATTTCTCGCCGATGAATTTCTCCGGCTCCATCGACCGCTTTCTCGACGCACTCTTTGTTGGCCAAGCGGTTTCCGTCGACCCGCAAAAGCGGGCCCAGATCGTGCGCAGCTTCGAAGAACATGCTTTGCGGCAGGCCGACACCGTGCCGCTGCTTTGGTGGAATCGGCTCGTCGCCATGGACAGCTTCGTCAAAGGATGGAGCATCACGCCCAGCCATTTCATAGGGCAGGACTTAACCGATGTTTGGCTCGATCGCTGATGCTGCCGCGCCGCTTTCGCGCGCCTTGCCACAGGCTTTTGGAAAGGACCCAACGATGAATTCCGCAATTCCCGCGAGCCAGCGAACGAGCAACGCGTTCGAGATACCGAAATCGATGAGAGCGTGGGTGCTGGGCGGGCCGGACGAGCTGACGCTGGTCGAGAAGCCGGTGCCGGAGCCCAAAGCGGCAGAAGTTCTTGTGCGGATCGATGCGATCGCGGTTTGCGCCACGGATATCGAAATCATGAGGCACGGATTGCCCGCCTCCGTGGATGGCGAGCTTCCCTTCAACAAGGGCTTCACGATCGGGCATGAGTATATGGGCACCGTCGTGAAGCTGGGGCCGTCGGTTGACGAATTCCAAATCGGGGATCGCATAGCGGTCGAGGTGCACGCGGGCTGCGGGCGCTGCCCGCGGTGCCGGGAGGGCATGTACACTTCGTGCCTCAACTATGGCTTCCGCGAAAAAGGCCATCGCGCGAACGGTTTCACGACCGATGGCGGCTTTGCCGAATATGCCGTGAACAACGTGAACACGCTCGTGCATGTGCCGGATTACATGTCCGACGCGGAAGCGACGCTCATCGTCACCGCGGGCACGGCCATGTACGGCCTCGACGTGATGGGTGGGATTATCGCGGGGGAGAGTGTTGTAGTCATGGGACCGGGCCCCATCGGTTTGATGGGTGCCGCCGTCGCGAAGGCGCTCGGCGCCGGCACTGTCATTCTCACCGGTACCCGCGAACGGCGCCTGCAAATGGGCAGGGAATTGGGTGCCGATGCGACGATCAACGTCACGCAGGAAGATGCGGTTTCGGCGGTCCGCCGCCTTACCAAAGGCAAGGGCGTGCAATACGTGCTCGAATGTTCGGGCGCGCCCAACGCTCTCAACGAGGCGGCCCAAATGGTGAACCGGGGCGGCCGGATTTGCCTGGCTGCCTTTCCGGCGCAACCGACGCAGGTCGACCTCGCCCAACTCGTCCGCAACAACATCTACGTCTTTGGCATCCGCGGCGAAGGCAGAAGTGCGACGCACCGCGCTGCGGCACTCATGGCGCAGAAACGTTTCAACGCGAAGATGATCCATACGCATACCTTCCCGCTCGCCGATGTGCCGACTGCTATCAAATACGCGCGCGAGAGAATCGAGGATGCGATCAAAGTCGTTGTTCAGGTCCACCAGAGCGAAATGGGGGTATAAGATGGTAACGATCTCTTTGGATGGCTTTCCGAGCACGCCGCAGCGATTTTTTCAACGGTTTGGCTTGAAGCAGCTCTATGTCCAGGTGCTGCTCGCCACCGCCGTCGGCATCGTTGTCGGCGAGATTTTCCCGGACATCGCGGTCACGCTGAAGCCGCTGAGCGACGCGTTTATCGCGCTGATCCGGGCGGTCGTTCCGGCCGTCATCTTCTGTACCGTGGTCGTCGGCATCGCCAAGATGGGCGATATACGCCGCGTCGGCGTCGTCGGCCTGCGCGCACTCATCTATTTCGAAGTCGTGTCGACGATCGCGCTGATCGTGGGACTCGTTATCGGGAATGTTTTCCCCGCCGGCGCCGGTCTGCACATTAACCCGGCGTCGCTCGATCCCAAGCATGTCGCGACCTTCGTCAGCGGCGCGCAATCGCTGACGATCGTCGATTTCCTCATGAAGATGATACCAACCAATCTGATCGGCGATCTCGCCAAAGGCGATATGATGCCGGTATTGATTATGGCGGTGCTGTTCGGCTTCGCTTTTATCAAGATGGGCGAACGCGGCCGGCGTGTGGTGTCTCTCATCGACGATTTCACCCAGGCGATTTTCGCCGTCGTTCGCATTGTTATGTATCTCGCGCCCTTGGCCGCTTTCGCTGCGATGGCGTTTACGATCGGAAAGTTCGGCTTTGGCACGCTGCTTGGCTTGGGAAAACTCATCGGCGGCGTCTATCTCACGTCGATCATCTTCGTCCTTCTCGGTTTCGGCACGATCGCCCGGCTATTCGGCCTGCGCGTGTGGAAAATCCTTCGCTACTTCCGTGAGGAACTGCTTATCGCTTTCACTGCAACGTCCGGCGAAGCCATGGTGCCGCGCTCAATCGCGAAGCTCGAGCGCATGGGGTGTAGCAAGGATGTCGTCGGCCTCGTGCTGCCGACCGGTTTTTCCTTCAACATGGATGGCACCGCTATCTATATGACGCTCTCGGTGCTTTTCATCGCGCAAGCGACCGATATCAATCTCTCGCTCGGCCAGCAGCTCACGCTGCTCTTCATTATGCTGTTCACATCGAAAGGTGCGGCGGGTGTCACCGGCGGTGGCTTCGTCGCGCTGGCTGCCACCATGCCGGTGATCGGTGTATTGCCGGTCGGCGGGCTGGCGCTGCTCCTCGGCGTGGAGCGCTTCATGTCGGAAATACGCGCGGTCACCAATCTCTTCAGCAACATCTTCGCCACGGTCGTGGTCGCCAAGTGGATGGGCGCCCTCGATGAAGAAAAGGCGCACGAAGCTTTGTTCGCGGCAGAAGAGGATCGCGTTGGGCAAGCAGCATTGATCGCCGGCGCTTCTACAGTGTAGCGACCGGATGATCTGGCGGCGCCTGTACCTGCGCACATGTGGGCGGGCGCCCCTTATTTGAAGACGTGTGCCGCGATGTCGAGGTCGGTCTTGAGCAGGCCGTTTTCCTTCATCAGCGCGGCGACGCGTTCGATCTGTTTGGGATCGATGTCGAGCGGCTGCTTGTTGAGGGCCATCTTGGAGAGGAGCGCGGGGTCGGTCTTGGTGAAGCTCGCGACGAGCTTCATGTATTCGGGATCGCCGAGATGTTCGTCGACCCATTCGGCGCCTTTATAAAAGCCGCGGAGATAGGCGCGGATCAGATCGCCTTTGTTCTTCGGCGGTCTCGCCGGTGATCACCCACAGCGAGCTCGGCATGCCGGGCATCACATCGGCCTGTGCCCAGGAAAGCAGCTCGAAGCGCGGGTCGCCGAGACCGACGGCGAGGAACGGATCGATCGCGACAACGGCGTCGACCTGGTTGGTGGCGAGCGCGTCGAGCATCGACGGTAATGGCATTTCGCGATAAGTGACCTTGCTCGGATCGCCGCCCTTCAGTTTGACCCATGCCTGCGCGATCAGCCATTGAATGTCGTATTTGGTGGCGATGCCGATCGATTTGCCCTCGAGATCCTTGCCGGTGTGCATGCCGCCGTCCTTGCGTTGCAGCAATGCAGCGGCGACGGGCGGTTTCTCGGCAATCCGCGTGCCTTCGGCGATGATGCGCAGATCGATGCCGCGCTCCAGCGCGGTCAGCACGGCAACGGAATTCGAATAGAGAATGTCGAAGCTGCCGCTCATCAAGCCCGGGATACCGACATTCCCGCTTTGCACCGGCTGGGTCGTGACGGCGATCCCCTCGGCCGCGAAAAAGCCCATGCGGTCGGCCACGACATGCGGCGCGACGACGAAGATCGGCACCATACTGACATGCAGCAGCGGCAGATCGGCGGCGAATGCTTTCGGGATATTGAGCGCGGCCAGCGTGCCGCCCGCTGCGGCGAGCGCCGCGCGTCTCGTGATCTCTCGTGCCATCGACGACTCCCCGTTCACCTAAAGCCGCAGCAGTTTTTCCGCATTGAGATGCGCGATCTTTTCGCGATCGCTGTCGTTGAGGCTGATTTTGTTCCAGAACGCCATGCCGATTTGATTGGCTTCATAGGGCCAATCGATCGCCCAGAGGATGCGGTCCGCGCCCATCGCGAGCAGCGTGCAGACGAAGGCCGGCTCGTACCAATTGCCGCTGGTCGCGACATAGAGATGATCGCGGATGTATTCGAGCGGCGTCTTCTGCAAGCCGCGGCGCTTGGCGACGAGATGCGTGTGATCGTTGAGGCGATGCATGGCAAAGGGCAAGCCTTCGCCCAGATGCCCCATGATGAATTGAAGCTTCGGAAAAGCATCGAACACGCCGGCGAACAGCACGCGCAGGAAATGGATGCTGGTGTCGACGGCAAAGCCCCAGCCGGGCCGCGCGATCAAATCCTCGAAGCCCTGGAAATAGCCCTTCATCACGTCGGGATTGGGTAAGGCAGGATGGAGGAAGATCGGCACGCCGAGCTGCTCGGCGCGGGCGAAGATCGGCCAGAAGCTCTTATCGTCGAGGAAGCGGCCCTCGCTGTGGCCATGGATCATCGCGCCGACGAAGCGGTGATCCTTGACGCAGCGCTCGAGTTCGTCGGCCGCGGCCTCGGGCGCGTTCATCGGCAGCGCCGCGAAACCGGCGAAACGCGTCGGATGCGCCTTGATCGCGGCGGCGACGCGCTCGTTGAGACTCTTCGCCATCGCGATCGCTTCGTCGGCGGTGAAGCCATGCGCGACCGGGGCGTTGAATGACAGGACCTGAATGTCGATGCCGTTCGCGTCCATCTGTTTGAGGCGGCTCTCGCCGAGATCGTCGATCTCCTTGGCGATGTCGTGGCCGAGCTTCTCGCTGCGCGAGCTCATGTAATAGCTGCGCGCCTCGTTGGCGCCGGTCTTCTGGCGATAGGCCGGGTCGGAAAAATGCTCTTCGATCGCGATGATGCGCATGGCGGCCCGGATCAATTTTTCCAATAAGCGAAGCCGAGCCCGGTCACGGCGTGGCGCGCCGGGATGTAATCGACCACGGTCGCTTTGACGCCCTCATAAGCGCCGGCGACCGCGACCCAGTTGCGGATTTCGCCGGTGCCGGCGCCGAAGCTCGCGATCTCGGGCGTGAAGAGCCGCTTGAGCGCCGCGCCATCGCCTTGCGCGATGCGGTCGAGCACGAAGCGGTCGAGCGGTTCGTCGACCCAACCGGCTCGCGGCCCGCGCGGATCGTGCGACAGCCCGCCGGAGCCATAGATCGCGACGCGCTCGGGCCGGTTGGCGAAGACATCGCGCAGCGCCTGGCCGAGGGCGTAGCAGCGTGCCGCGCTCGGCTGTGGCGGGTGATAGGCGTTGGTGAAGATCGGAATGATCGGAATGCCGCTCTCGACCAGATGCATCACCTGGCCGATGCGCGTGAAGGCATGGCCGAGGCCGATCTCCGGCCGGGCGAGCGGCGTCATCTTCTCGACGAAGCCGAAATCGAAGCCGCGCTCGACCAGGCCGGCGAGCGCGATTTTCGCGATCGCGGCGTGGCAGGGCAGGGTGATGCGTTTGTCCTGCACCTTCTCGCCGATCCAGGTGATCGCGGTCGTGCCTTCCGCGGCGTCGCCGATGAACATGGCAAAGCTCGGGATCAGCGCTTTCGAGAACAGCTCGTTCTGATCGTCGCCGATGATGAAAAGCGCATCGGGCTTCACCGCTTCGAGCTGCGGCGCGCAGCGTTGCGAAGCCTTGCGTCACGCGGCGCGCATAATCCTCGAGCACCGCCGGCGTTTCCTGCGCCAGCTCGGGCGGCTGCGGCGACGTTGCCGGCAAGGCCGCGATGCACCGCCGGCCAATGCTCGGCGCTGACGAACATCGACGGCGCATGCGACGAGGCGAGGCCAAGGACGACAGGCACGGGGGTTCGTCCTATGACGCGAGTTGCAGCGGACGGTAGTGATTGCCTTTGGTCACCGGGGGCAAACCGCCGACGATGCGAGTCCAGCTTTCGGCGCCGTCCTCGCTCGCATAGACGACGCCGTCGGTGTCGCCGGCAAAGAGCGTGAAGCCGCCGTTGTAAGCGGCTATGCTCATCGCCTCGATATTGGGACGGCGATCGGCGGGCAGGCCCGTGCTCGCATCGGTCCAGGTCACGCCGCGATCGTGTCGAGCGCGCGATCGTCGCGCGCGCATTTTTCGATTCACGCCAAGTGCCGGGATTCTCGCCGGCGCCGGCCATGAACATGGTGTTGCCGTCGCGCGGCGAGACGATGAGATGATCGGGATAGCCGATGGCGAAGCTGTTATCGACGATCAGCGTCCAGGTCGCGCCGGCATCGGTGCTGCGATAAAGCCCCATGCCGGTCGTCATATAGAGCTCGGCCGAATTCTCGGGATGGACGACGACGAGATGGATGTCGCGATAGGTCCAGTCCGTCGGCTTCGAATAGTCGTCGAGCACGCGCCAATTCGCGCCGCCGTCGGTCGTCTTCAGCAGATCGCCCTGCTCGACGCCGGCATAGATGACGTTCGGATCGCGCGGATCGATCGTCATGGTCTTCACATGCGCCAGATGCGGCGGGCTCGGGAAGGACCATTTATCGCGGCCCTTCGTTTCTTTGACGCCGGGCTGCTCGATCCAGCTCTTGCCGTAATCGTCGCTGCGGAACATCGAGGCCGGCTCGGTGCCGGCATAGAGCGCGACCTTGTCGCCGTGATGGGCGTAGCCGACGCAGAACACCTGATTGATGGTGATGCCGTCGGCGCGCTTCTCCCAGGTCAGGCCGCCATCGCCGCTGAAATAAAGTCCGCCTGAATGCATGCCGGCGAAGATGCCGCCGCGCTTCGGCTCGATCATGATCGAGCTGCAATGATGGCCGTCGAGCGTGCGACCGCGATCGGTCCAGGCCATGCCCGATCCGCTGCGTTCCAAGCAGTTGATGCCGCGAAGCGTCGCGACGAGGAGACGGGTCGGCGCGGTATCGCCGCGATTGAGATTTTGCCCGTTGGGCGAGAGGCTGGCGATCATGGTCACCTCGCTTCCTTATATATCGAGTGTTGCGACATCGCGGTGAAGGGCGAGCACGGCCGGGATCGTCTCGGCCGGCCGGCGTCCCAAACCGCATTCTGTGGCTATTCCATAGCCTTTGACAAATCGGCCGGCGGCCATCATCCGCCGCATCGCGCCCGCAACGCCGTCGCCGAGATGTACGAGGCCGAGATAGAGCTGCGTGCCGGCGGGAAGCCGAAGATTTTGAAGCGGAGCGAAATAAGCCTCGTCGTCGCGGTCTTTCGGCACCGGCATGTGGACCCAGCCGATCGGCCGCTGAATCAGACCGAAAAGCCGATTGGCGAAAGCGACGGCGGTGCCGAGATCTTTCGGTTCGATGAAATGGTGGTGATCGCGGTCGCCATAGCAGATATGGAGACCGAGCTCGATCGTATCAGGAATTTGCTCGCTGAGCTGCGCGATCGAATTGGCGACGGCCTCGGCGGTGATGCCGGACACGTTGTGCGGATTTTCCAGCACGCTGATGGTCTCGACCGCGATGTCCCATTGCAGCGCGAGTTCGTCTGCGGGCACGGAAGCGGCGATGGCGGCGATCTCCGCGAGCATCCGCTTCTCGTAGAGTCGCCAGATGGTCACGATATCGGCATCGGGAAAGAGACCGAAGACGATGCCGAACGGTGTCGGCAGCGAAACCTGGAACCGCGTTCGGCCGGGAATTTTGCCTTGCGCTTTCAGCGTGCGGAATTGCGCATAGGATAGAATCGCCGCCGGCGCGTATTGCAGGGGGCCGAGATCGATATCGCTGGCCTGGCTCTTGAGCCGGAAGCGCGGGCCTGGCTCGCCGCGCCGGCCGATGGGTTCCAGCGCCTGCAATTTGCGGAGATGATCGCGCGTCCACGCGATCCAGCCCAGGCGCTCGCCGGTCTCGCCATCGGGAATGCGCGGCGCCAAGTCTCCCAGCGTCTGCGCCACCGTGCTGAAGACCTCCATTGCCGAAGCGAGCGGGACGCTGCCGACGAGGAGGATCGAACGCGGTCGCGCGGCGCTGGGCACGGGGCTCGTTACTTGTTCGCGAGCGGTGCGCCGCCGAGTTCGCTGAGGGCCACGGCCTTGGCTAGCGGCACGTCCCAGCGAACCATGACGACGTTCCGGCCGCCGACGCCGCGCTGCGGATCGGTGGTGAAATCGTAAGGTCCGTTGGTGCCGGTCCAGCCTTTGAGCTTCAGGAAGTAGTCGCGGAGCTGCGTTGCACTGGCGTTCGGGCCGAGCTCGCGCAAGGCGGTGACCAACAGCAGGCCCGGATCCCAGGCGCTGATCGTGATCATGTCGGGCTGCGCGCCGGCAAGAGCTCAGCGCACTCGCCATCTCGGCGACCGCCTTCTTGGTCGCGGCATCATCCGCGTCGCCGCCGTAATAAGGAACCGCGGCGAAGATCAAATTCGGCGGCAGCACGGCCGCGTATTGCTTCAGGAAGGCGCCGGTCAGATTGCCGGGCGAGGTCAAGGTCGGCAGCTCGATGCCGAGATCCTTCTCGCCGCGGAACAGCGTGCCGGCCGCGCCGCCGGTCGCCCAGGCGACGATGATATCGGGATTGGCGCCTTTGATGACCGCCATCTGTGCGGCGACGCTCGCATCGCCGGGCGCGAAATGCTGTGCGGTCACGACCTGGACCGATTTGTTCTCGGGCAGTGCCAGCGCACCTTGCAACGCCTTTTCCGAAGTCTGGCCGCCGGAATCAGTCGCGAAGATCGTCGCCACCTTGTGCCAGCCGCGCTCGCGGAAATAGCGTACCGCGACGGCCATCTGCAAATCATAGGACATCGAGGTCAGGAATTCGTAACCGCCGATCGACCGGATCGCCGCCATTGGCGAGGCAGTAGAGCAGGGGACCACTCGCGGCGACCAGGGGCGCGATCGCGCCGCAGGCGTTGGGGCTCGACGAACCGAGGATGATCGGCACGTTCTTGGCGATGAGATTATGGGCGAGCTGCACCGCGATTTGCGGGCTCGATTCATCGTCGGAGACGACGAAGGAGACGGGACGGCCTTTGATGCCGCCATCGGCATTCACCATCGTCTCGATCGCCTTCAACGATTTGAGCTGCGTCTGGCCGACGAAGGCGATGTTGCCGGTCAGCGAGAGGATCGTGTTGATCTCATAGGGCTCGGCGGCGCGCACCGGTGAGGCGGCGATCAAACCGACAGCCATGATGGGGAGAGCCAAGCAACGCGCGTAATTCACCGCCGAATCCTCCGTTCAAATCCGAGTTCTTCTTTTACCGGAACGCTAGACGCCGGCTGTCCGGCTGTCAATCGGAATAGACCGGTTTACTGGACTTAATCGCATAGGTGTTATACAGTGCATAACATATGCGCCTGTCCGATCTGATCGATGCCGAGGCTGGAACGCTGAGCCGCGCGAGCTTTGCGAGCGAGGAGATTTTCCGTCGCGAGCTGGAGCGCGTCTTCGCCCGCGGGTGGAATTTCGTCGGCCATACCAGCCAACTGCCGCAAGAACGGCGATTTCTTCCTGTCGCGTTGCGGCACCGAGACGGTGATCGTCTCGCGCGACGAGACGGGCGCGATCAATGTGCTGCTCAATAGCTGCCGTCATCGCGGCATGCCGGCCTGCCGCTATGATTCGGGGAACGGCAACGGCTTCATCTGCTCCTATCACGGCTGGTCTTATGGGCTCGACGGCGCGCTGACCGGCGTGCCGAAATTCAAGGAACGCTACCAGGGCAAGCTCGAGCGCGAGAAATGGGGCCTCGTCCGCGCACGCGTCGCGGTGTTCCACGGCTCGATCTGGGCCACCTTCGACGAAACGCGCGCCGTCCTTCGAGGATTATCTCGGCGCCGATATGCAATTCTATCTGCGCGCGCTGCTGCAGGGGCCGGATGGCGAGGACGACGGCTACGAGGTGATCGGCGGCATCGTCAAATGGCAGGTGCCGTGCAATTGGAAATTCGGCGCCGAGAATTTCGCCGGCGATCACTATCACGGCTACAGCCATATCTCGGTCGAGCGGCTGTCGGTCGGCCTCAGCGGCAAGACCTCGCGGCACAATTTTGCCGGGGTCGAAAGTCAAGCGCCAGCCGATGAGCGTCGCCGATCCGCAGCGCGGCCATACGATCCGCGCCAGCGTCTTCGAAGCGCTCGCCGCTTATGACGAGCAGGCGAGCCGCCGCGGCCGAGGTGAACGACTATTACCGCCACTGCCACGAGCAGCGACAGCAGCGCCTCGGCGACAAGTCGCGGCTGATGATCCATGGCGGCGTGATCTTCCCGAACACGCATTTCAACAGCGCCGGCCGCACGACGATCGGGCTCTGGCTGCCGCTGAGCGCCGGGCACACCGAGGTGTGGCGCTGGCTCTTCGTGCCGCGCAACGCGCCGAGCGCCGTCAAGGACACGCTGCGCGAATATTATCTGCGCTATGCCGGTCCCGCGGGCATGGTCGAGCAGGACGATATGGAGAATTGGACCGCGGCGCAGCGCGGTGCCGAAAGCCTCGTCTCGCGCCGCTACCCGTTCAACTACCAGCTCGCGATGGGGCTCGAGCGGCGCTCGCGTCCCGATGAATGGCTCGGCAAGGATGTGACGATCACCGAGGACGTGACCGAGCACAATCAACGTGCCTTCTACGGCCATTGGGCGCGGCTCGTCGCCGACGAATCATGAGCGTGGATCGCGACAACGCGCTCGACCGGTTGCTGCTCGAGGCCGAGAGTGGAGCGCTTCCTCAGCGCCGAGGCCGAGCTGCTCGACGAGCGGCGTTTCGACGACTGGCTCAATCTGCTGCATGACGACATCCGCTATTGGATGCCGATCGCGCGCAATGTCCGCTTCAACCAGCCGGAGCTCGAATATACGCGCGAAGGCGTCGAGGCGAATTGGTTCGACGAAGGCAAGG
The DNA here is from genome assembly GCA_963731145.1 of uncultured Alphaproteobacteria bacterium. Taxonomy (GTDB): domain Bacteria; phylum Pseudomonadota; class Alphaproteobacteria; order ATCC43930; family CGMCC-115725; genus CAIKMD01. The sequence continues at coordinate 37,121 of CAVSUX010000006.1, forward strand.
ATACGCTGACGAAGCGCGTGCTGCAGATCCAGGGCGGCGATCATTGGGCCGAGGAGCCGCGCTCGCGCACGACGCATCTCGTCGCCAATGTGCGCATCGAGTCGGTCGAAGGGAGCGATATCACCGTGAAGAGCCGCTTCATCGTTTGCGGCTTTCGCCTGGAGCACGATGTCGATCTCTTCATCGGCAAGCGCGTCGACGTGCTGCGCCGCGAGCCAGGCGCGCTGAAAGTGCTGCGCCGCACGATCTATCTCGATCAGAGCGTGCTGTTGTCGCGCAATCTGACGACGTTCTTCTGACGATGCCGGCGAAGAAGACGCGCGCAGCGCCGGAGCCGCGGACGAGCTGACGACGAGCCTCGATTTCCTCATCCGCGATACGCGTCTGCGGCTCTATAAATACATCGAGCAGCGGATCGCGAAGGCGGGCATTCCGCTGCGCGTGTGGTTTCCGCTGCGCGTGCTCTATCGCAACGAAGGCATCACGCAGCGCGAGCTCGGCCAGATGCTCGGTTTCGGCGACGCGCATGCCGGCGTGATCGTCGGCGTGCTGCAGCATCATAAGCTCGTCTATCGCGCGAGCCGAGCCGAATCGATAAGCGGCGCATCGATCTCTATCTGACGCCCGAGGGGCGCAAGAGGACGCAGCAGACGCTGCGCGAGATGCGCCGCATCAATGCCAAGGTCACTGCCGGCTTCAGTGCCGACGAGCGGCAATCGTTCCACGCGCTGCTGACGCGCGCCCATGAAAACCTGGCCGAGCCGTGAGTATCGCACGCGACGCCGCAAGGGAGGATGAGCTGATGTCCAATACGCGCCGATCCCGTTTCGTCATGGTCGATGGGGTGAAGACGCATTACACGGAAAGCGGCGAACGGCCCTGTCATCCTCGCGATGCATGGCGGTGGGCATGGCTCTTCGGGCGAGGCAGGGCTCGGTCGGCTGTCGGAGTTGCTCGGCGATCGCTACCGCGTCATCGGTCTCGATTCGATCGGCGGCTATGGCGAGACCGACACGGTGCCGATGCGGCACGGACTGCAAAGCCGCGTCGATCACGCCGCCGCGTTCGCCGACGCGCTATGCCTCGATCGCTTCACCATCATGGGCAATTCGCAGGGCGCGTGGTGCGCCGCGCGCTATGCGATGATTTATCCGGAGCGCGTCGACAATGTCGTGCTGTTGAGCAGCATCACGATCGGCGGGGCGATGGGACTGAAGGCGCCGCGCGGCGAGGGCCACAAGCTGCTGAGCTCTTACGACGGCACGCGTGCATCGATGGTGCGCCTGATGCAAGGCCTCGCGGCGCGGCCGGAGGTGATCACCGACGCGTTGGTCGATCTGCGGCAGGCGGCGGCGACGCGGCCGGGCGCGATGGAGGCCTTCGCCGCCTCCGAGAAATCGATCGCGCGGTGCGCACCGATCCGCTCGCGACGGCGCTGTTCGATATGCGCGAAAGCCTGCCGGCGCTGGCCAAGAAAATTCCGACGATCTTCATCTGGGGCGAGAACGACATCTTCGCTGCGCCTTCACATGGCCGCGAGCTCGAAGCGCTGCTGCCCGATATCAAATTCCACTGGGTCAAGAATGCCGGCCATCAGGTCCAGACCGACCAGCCGGAGATCGTCGCCGAGATCGTCGACAATCTCATCAAGCGGAGGTAGCTCGCGTCGAGCGCCGCGATTACGCCGTCGGCTGGGTGCTGCCCTCGACCAGCCGCGTGACCGTTTCCAGGAGCTCATGGGCGCTGAACGGCTTTGGCAGCGCGGCGGTCGCGCCGAGCTGCATGGCGAAGTGAAGATAATCTTTCAGCCCGCTTCCCGAGATCGCGAGGATCGGCAGGTCGGGGGCTTGCTGGCGCAGCAGGCGGATCGTTTCGATACCTTCCTTTTCGGGCATGAAGATGTCGGTGACCACAAGTTCAGGCTGCGCCTCGCCGAACTGCTTCATGCCGGTCGAGCCGTTGGCTGCTTCGCGCACATGGTGACCCGCGGATTTGAGGATGCGGGTAATCAACCGCCGCATCTGCGCGTCGTCTTCGATGATAAGAATCTCTGCCATAACGCCTGCCTAACTAATGAGCGCGCTGCGCAGCACCGTCGCGAGCTCGGCACGGCTATAGGGTTTGCCGAGAAGGCGCAGATTCCGCAGCGTCTCGTCTTCGATCTCGATCCGCGTTTCGGGGAAGCCTGAAGTCAGGACGACTTTCAGTTTGGGCCATTTTTCAAGGGCAATCTGCGCGAGATCGACCCCATCGATGCCGCCCGGCATGACGATGTCGGTCAGAAGCAGGTCGACTGGCTCGCGGTCAAGAATCTCGAGCGCCTCGGCGCCGGTGCTGGTTTCCACGGCGCGATAGCCGAGTCCCTTCAACTGGCGCATGACGATGCGGCGGACCTCGGGGTTGTCCTCGACGACGAGGATGGTCTCGCCCGCGCCCTGTGCGGGCGTCGTGACGGGCCTATCTTCCCGCGCCTGTGCCGGTGTTGTGGCGCGCGGCAGATAGAGGCGGAACGTCGTACCCGCGTCGAGCTCGCTATAGACGTTGATGTGGCCGCCCGATTGGCGGAGGAAGCCGAACACCATGCTGAGGCCGAGACCGGTACCCTTGCCGCGATCCTTGGTCGTGAAGAAGGGCTCGAAGATCCGCTCCAGCGTCGCCGGCGCCATGCCGCATCCGGTGTCGCTAACCTCGATCATCACGTAATCGCCTTCCGCGACATCGACATGCGCGGTGGCGTAATCGGCGTCGAGCCGTCGATTGGCCGTTGCGATGATCAACTTGCCGCCCTTCGGCATCGCGTCGCGCGCATTGGTCGCGAGATTGGCGAGGCTGCTTTCGAGCTGCGCGGGATCGGCGGTTGCCGGCCGGAGATCGTCGGCAAGGTGGAGCGATACCTCGATCGCCTCGCCGAGCAATGGCCGCAACAAGCGCACGGTGTTGGCGACGAGATCGTTGACGCTGATCGGCTCCGGACGCAGCGGCTGGCGTCGCGCGAAAGCGAGCAGGCGGCGCGTCAGATCGGCGCCGCGCCAGGCGGCCTCATGAGCGTCGCTGACGAGCTCTTCGACCTCGCCCCCGGTCTGCGCCGCGCGCGAGATCGAGATTGCCGATGATGATGCCGAGGAGGTTGTTGAAATCATGGGCCATGCCGCCGGTGAGGTTGCCGATCGCCTCCATCTTTTGCGATTGGACGAGCTTGTGCTCGGTCTCCTTGCGCTCGGTGATATCGACGCGGAGACCGGCCAGCCATCCATTCGGCAGGCGGTGATGGCTCACCAGAACCCAGCGCCCGTCGGCGAGCCGCTCCTCGATGGCGGCGCCCGGTTGCTGGTGGTCGCGAATGCGCTCCGCGATCCATTCCTCTTTGCGACCGGCGGGGCCGGTGTAATAGCCGGTGACGACACCCGAGTGCAGCATGTCCTCGAACCGCGCGCCGACAACGACATCCTCGGGACGATTGGGGAATAGGTGCTTGTAACTTTCATTGCAGATCACCAGGCGATCCTGGTCGTCATAGACCGCGAGCCCTTCGGGCATGGTCTCGATGCCGTCGCGCAAGACCGCCTCGGCGTCCTGGCTTTGCCGGCGCGCTTCATTGGCGGCATGCAATGCGCGCGCGACGTCGTCGACTTCGGGCAGGCCGGTCACCGGCGGCATGGCGGGGGCGGCGCTATGTACGGCGACGGCGAGCCGCCGCAAGGATTCGATCGGTTGCGCGATGTGCCGCGCCGCATAGAGCGCGAGAGCGAGGCCGATCGCGAGGAAGCCGCTGCCCGCAATGAGCGTGTTGATTGCCGCTTGCTGGGCGGGACGCGTCATATCGCTGCGCGGCATGGCGATACCGACCGACCAGCCGAACGCCTCGCCATGGCTGAACGTGGAAAGCACGGGAATCCCGTTGCGAGAAATGTTCTCGGTGATCCCTTCCGGCAGTTTCATCAAGCTGTCGAAGAAGTTCGCCCCCGCCTTCTGCCCGACGAAGCGGTCGCCGTTGGGAATGCGCGCGATAATAACGCCGTTGCTGTCGAAGACGGAGGCGATCCAGTCCGACGGCGGCTTTTGCTGTTGCAGTATCCGGCCAAAATCCTCGAGATCGGGATTCATCGAGAGGACGTAGGCAGTCTTTCCGTCCTTGCCGATGATCGGCACGTCGATGGCAACGACGAAGCGTTTGGCCGGTCCGACCTCGAACAGATTGGATACCGCGGGACGCCCGGTGGCGAAGACTTGCCGTGTCGATGCCATTGCCGCGCGCCGCGATAGCGCTGTGCCGGACGGCACGCGCGTATTAAGGAGCTGCTGCCCATCGCGCCCGATGACCAGGAGAGCGGCCCCCGGAAATTGCTGGCGAATAGCGGCTTCGGCGCGGTTCCGGAAGCGATCGAAATCGCCACTTTGTAGAGCTTCCGATCCGGCCAGCACGCCCAGCGCGTCAATATCGGCCTGCAATTGGTTTTCCACCTGCAAAGCCAGGCTACGGGCAAGCGCCAGGTTTTGACGGCCGGTCGTCTCGACGTCGTTGCGGAACTGCTTGTATTGGTAGGCGAGCGCGAAGACCAGTAATGGTACGATGCTCGTTAAAACAAGGAGCAACAGGCGCCAGCGTAAAGACAAACCCTGCTGGCTCCGGTGTGGCGCTTGCGCCCCGGTTGACCACGCTAGGTGTGCCTCCGATCCCGACCCGAGACCAGGTCCAAGGACCGCGATCCCCCTTTTCATTTTCCCAGCCACAATTGCTGGTTGTTGAGACAAGTCGCTATTAACGATGGTACATGCGAGCGATGCTTCTTCACAAGCTTTAGTTCAGATAGATAATCCACTGAAACGCATATCGTTAATGCGCATGAAGCAGAGCGGTGAGAGAGCTTTGGCTTAGCGCTCCGGCATCAGTGGTCGGTGGGCGTCGTTATACGCAGTGTAGAAACGTCGGCTATCAAGCCGGGAACAAGTCGCGCTAGAACCACTCCGCCGCTTCGAAACGACCCGAACCGCGTGCGAGATTCTATTTCGGGACCTAGCGATAGCTGGCTGCGACGCGGGTCACCGCTTGCCCGCCAAAATGAGTCCACCAGCCATTCTCGTTGATCGAGTAATAGGGGTGGTACTCGCCGACGCTGCTTGCCGGCACGACGTCACCGCGCAGATTGTCGAGCAACTGCGGCTCGCCATCGACATAGACGGCGAGCACGGCGTGATCGAGATTGATCGCGGTGTCGCGCAGCACGACCAAGCGCATGTGATCGGCGGATACGCCCGCGGCGCGCAGCAGCAGATATTTAGCGATCGCATAGTCTTGGCACTGGCCGCCATGGCGCAGGAACTCGAACGCCGTTTCCCAGTACATCGAGCGGTGCCAATTCACCGCCGTTGGCACATAGCGATGACGGTTTATCGCCTGATTGGCGATCGCGATCTGCTGGCGCAGGTCAAGGCCGCGAAGCCGGTCGATCAGACCTTGCCATTCGGCCGGAACGCAATGCTTATCCGTACGCGATGTGCAGACATGCTGTGCATCTTTGTTCTCGGCATCGGCGCGTGCCAGCATGTCGGTCCATTGCTTGAAGCGCCAGGTGCTCCGCGAGTAGACCTCGCTCGAGCCGAAAAGCGGCGCGTGCTCCGCGTCGTTGTGATTCTCGGTCGTAGCTGATATCGATGGAAAGGACCCTGGCGGCGAAGGACGGAACGGCCGCCATGCAGGCTGCCGCGAAGGCGCAGCCCGCCCATATCGATCTACCCCACATCTCCGTGCCCCATTCCGCAACCCGCCAACCGCTCGCGGACCGGGGGCTTTGCGTCGCCGGATCGCTCCGGCTTTGCGTTTGTCGTGATGGCGCCCCGAACTCACGCGGTGCGCACGTGACGATTAGACACTGGACGAATAAAGATTGGCTGAATGGTATTTAGGCCGGGCGCGGCGATCGGCGGATGTAAAAATGCACAGGGCCTGCAATCTCGCGGCTTAACATTGATATTATACAATGTCGCGGCTTAACCATTGATATCACGTGGGAATTCACGGGCTAGCGGAAGCAGACATGGGTTGCACCGACAAAAGTGGTCGCCGCGTGCTGTTACCCTATGCTATCGAGAAAATGTCCTGGAGGTTTCACTACTTACCGTCGAAGCCCGACTTAGGTGCGCCGGAACGCCGCAATGCGAAATGAGCCGGAATCCCTAAACAAATCCGCACGCGCCCGCAAGAAATTGTGGCACTGTCATTTTTCCGAAAAATTAGCGTAATAGCGTGGCGACTGGACAAAGCGCCCCTGACTAGGTCACGATCCGAGATGCTCCTACCCTTGCGTTATCGCCGCTCCGCTCTCGCGCCGTTGGTATGCGCGTTGTGGATGGGGCGATGTTGCTCGCCGTCACCGCTTGCACCAATCCGCAACAAGCGCTTTCCGCCCACGGATGAGAAATCAGTGTCGGCGACCGCGGCATCGAGCACCGCTGTGCCGACATCGTTGAGCGCGATCGCCGGTAAATGAACCGGAAGTTGCCAATCCGACGCCGGCCGTTCCGACCGAACGCCCCCAGATCATCGGCGGTACGGGGCCACTCATCGGGACCGCGTCGCGCCCGAGCGGCGGCGTCGGGGCCACTGCCGCCTCATCGGGAGACATCACGCTCAATTTCGTCAATGCCGATGTGCGCGAGGTCTTGCCGCGCGTGCTCGGCGACATCCTCCATCTCAACTACACGATCGATCCCAAGGTCCAAGCGAACGTCACCATCCAGACCAGCCGGCCGATCGCGGCAGCAGGACGTCCTGCCGGTGCTCCAGGAGACCCTGCGCGCCAGCGGTCTCGCTCTGGTCGAAGCGAACGGTGTCTATCGCGTGACCGCATCGGAGGAGGCCGTGCATCTCGGCACGGCGCCGGTGCACGTCGGCGGCACGCCGAGCGCCGGTCTATAACGTGCAGATCCTGCCGCTGCGCTACGTCTCGGCCGCCGATTTGCAGCGCACGCTCCAGCCCTTCGTGCCGAAGGACGCGACGCTGCAAGTCGATGCGACGCGCAACGTGATCATCCTCTCGGGCGCGGGTATCGATCTTTCGACCATCACGGATATGGTGAAAGCCTTCGATGTCGATTGGATCGCCGGCATGTCCTTCGGCATCGTGCCGCTGCAAACCGCGCCGCCGAAAGAGGTCGCGGACGAGCTCACCACTATCTTCGGGCCGAAGGGCAGCGTGCCGCTGCCGGGCATGCTGAGCTTCGCGCCGCTCGATCGCATGAATGCGATCCTCGTCGTCTCGCCGCAGCGCGCTTATGTCGAGCAGGCGCGGATGTGGATCGAGCGGCTGGATCGCGGCGAGGCAGAGAACAAGCCGCAGATTTACGAATATCACGTGCAGAACAGCCGCGCCGTCGATGTTGCGCAGCGTGTTGACGCAGCTTGTTCACGAACGGCCAGGTGAGCACGGTGCAGCCGCAAACCGCGCCCGGCACGAGCGCGGACGACGATCGGCGGCAATTCCGGACTTCGGCGGGCTCGGCAACTCGGCGGGTGGCGGCGGCACGGCGCCGCCGGGGCTCGGCACCGGACTTTCCTCGGGCGGCCAGTCTTCCGGCATGCTCGGTGGCGGGAACTACGCGCCCACGTCGCCGCTTGCCAACGGGACGCAACAGCAAGGCGGGCCGCCGCAAGTCGCCGAGCAATCGCCGCTCGATCAGAGCCAGTCGTCGTCAGGCCCGGGCGCGACCGGTGCGCCGCTGCCTAACGGCCTCGAATTGCCGCCGATCCGCGTCGTCGCCGACGAGAAGAACAACACGCTCGTGATCTATGCGCGGCCGCGCGACTACCAGATGGTGCAAGAGGCGCTGAAGCGCATCGATGTCGTGCCGCTCGAAGTGCTGATCGAGGCGACGATCGCCGAGGTCACGCTGAGCAACGATCTGCAATACGGGCTGCAGTATTTCTTCCATCAGCACGAGAGCCAGTTCATCTTCGGCAGCACGCAGACGCCGATCTCCGCGGCGGCCTCGACGATCGCGGGGACGTTCCCCGGCTTCAACTACGTTCTCGGCAGCACCAATGCGAATGTGGTGCTGAACCTGCTCTCGGGCATCACCAATGTTCATGTGATCTCGTCACCGCAACTGCTGGTGCTCGACCACCAATCGGCGTCGCTGCTTGTCGGCAATGCGATCCCGATCCCGACGGCTCAGATCCAAAGCACTGTCACCGCCGGTGCGCCGATCGTGAACACGGTGCAATATGTCGATACCGGCGTCATCCTGAAGGTGACGCCGCGCGTCAATGCGAACGGCCTGATCACGCTCGAAGTCGGGCAGGAGGTCAGCGCCGTTGCGGCGACGAATGCCTCGGCCAGTAGCAGCAGCAGCCTCGGCCCGACGATCACGGAACGGCGGCTGCAGAGCAGCGTCACGGTGCAGGATGGCGAGACCGTTGCGCTCGGCGGCCTCATTCAGGATACGAACAGCCTGACCAAGAACGGCCTGCCGCTGCTATCCGACATTCCGGTGATCGGCGCCGTTTTCGGCTCGACCGATCACAGTGTCCAACGGACCGAGCTGCTGGTCCTGCTGTCGCCGCGCATCGTTCACAACGCCGCCGATGCGCGCGCCGCGACCGAGGAGCTGCGCAGCCGGCTCCATTCGCTGCAAAGCACCGATACGCGCGCTCCTTAAGCTAACCAAGGCAAGCCGCAGCGGTAGAACCAGTCGAGCGAGGCGCTCGCGAGCAGCGGCTTTTCATCGGCGGCAAAGGTGATGACCTTGCCCGTGAGCTCCATCAGCGGCGTGGGTGATACCGGATCGATCGCGAAGTAACGATGTCCGCTAACGGGGCGGCAATTCGATCGGCAAGCCGAAGCACACGTTACCTTCTTCCGCGGTGACCGCGCTGCGCCAAAGTGGTGAACCGCGCGTTGCCGAGGCCGGTTCCGATCGTCAGGATCCCCCAGCGCTTTACCTTGAGCATGTACGGCACCTGACTCAGCCCCTGCAGTACCGCGTCGTTGTGAATGATGATCAAGGGCGGCTCGCCGTTGATCGCCGGCAGGGCTTTCGCCAACTCGGTTGCGAGGTTGAAATTATCGCTCTCCCAATCGCCGGGAAGATTTTGTCCGCCGACCTTGATCGAGCCATCGCTGTTGATGATTCCCGGACAGCCGATCCCGATGAAGGGTGCCAGTCGCAAGCGGCGCTTGCGGGCGTACTGCGCGAGATTCCGCAAAGTTCCGGTCAGCCGCTCGACGGCGCGCGTCCGGGACGGCGTCTTGTCATCGGCATGGCGCCATTTCTCGGATACGATCACCCGGCCTTCGGAAAGCGTCCTTTCCTGGCGGCCGAAACGAAAGGTGACCACGCCGACGCGCACATTGGTGCCGCCGATATCGGCGGCGAGGATGGCATCATGGCCGGCGAGCATCCAATTCGGCACGAGCTGTAAGGCGCCGACCATCGCGGCCTCGTCGACATGCTCGCGGATGGGGCAGATATCGACGCGCATGTCGTCGCGCTTCAACTGGATCGCGGCGCGGCCGATCACCAGCTCGCCGACACGGCTGCCGCGAAAACCGCCGCCGATCGCGATGCACTCGGTGCCGTTCCAATCTTTCAGCCGTAGAAAGCGTGTGATGACCGAGGCGAGCTCGATCGAAAATGCGTCAATGACGCCGAGCACGAGCCCTGCCGCTTCGAGATCCGTGGAGTTGAGAAATTTCGCGAGATTCTTCTTGTTCAGCGCGGCGGGCGGAACATCGGCGAGCGGATCGCCGCCGCCGCGCGCGGAACCTTTGCGCCAATCCTCGAGGATTGCGGCGAAAGCGCCCTTGTTGGCGCGATCGCCATATTGCTCGTCACCGTCGCGGAGCTGTGCGCCATAGGTATCGATATGCACGCGCGGCAGCGTGGCCGCGCCGTGCAGGGGTATGCGCGTTGGTGACGATTTCCCGTTCTTCTTCTTCTTCGCGCGCGCCATAGCGCGGAAAGAACGGCTCCGCTTGGAAAAGGTTGCGGGTACGGTAGAGGCCTAAGCACGGCGGCGCATGCCGCCGCCTACCATTTGCAGCGGAGCCCCTCGGAGAAGGCGTCCTGCCAAGTAACGTCTGGCGGCACGATGCCGTCATAGGGGCGGATTTGCGCGTGGGTCTTGGGATCGACGCCAGGCGGCATCTCGCCGCGCTCGACCGCATGTGTCGCTTCGAGCAGCATGCGCCGCATCGTCACGATCGCGCGGTCGGTGGTGCCGAGATATTCCGCCGAGCGATCGACGATCGGCCCCATGCCTTCTTGAATCGCGAAGTCCTGCGTGTTCACGCCGTCGATGCCGGTAAAGGTCTGCGTCTTCTGGATATGGCGGTCGATGAGATAGTCGTTCGACGGGTTGCGCTTCAGCGTGAAGGTGCCGGGGATAAGATCCTGCTGGCCGCGGCCGGAATGATGCTCGTGCGCCTCGAAGTACTCGGGCGACATCGCGATCGTCGGATCCGCGCTGTAGCACCAGTTATAGACATTGGTCTGCTCGTCATCGATCGGCACCCAGAGATGCCCGTCGAGTTGGGGCACTTCGTTGCGGCCTTGCACGCCGTTGATGCCGCCGCGCATTTGTTGCGCCGGCATCACGTATTGATAGACGCGGACATAGTTGCCGTCCTCGCCGAGCCGGCGTGTCGAGATGTAGGAATAGCCGTAATCGCTGCGCAACGACTTCGAGTTGCGGCGCGCGGTCGCGCTGGCGCGGCAGCGATTTGTTGGCGAGATTGAGGTTGTGCAGATAGGAGGAATGCGCGGTGTCGAGACCGCCTTCGAGACCCTGCAGGTAGTTGCACGCCTCATAGGTCTTCGAGATATGGCCATGCGTCGCCGGCGCGCGCATCCACTCGTAATCTGGCTGTGCGGGCATGGTCTCTTGCGGACCGAGATAGGCCCAGACCACGCCGCCGCGCTCGAAGGTCGGGTAATGCTTGATCGTTGATGGTGTTCTTCATCGGGCTGGTTGCGGGCTCGCTCGGCAGGTCGACGCAATTGCCGTCGACGTCGAATTTCCAGCCGTGATAGACGCAGCGCAGCCCGCATTCCTCGTTGCGGCCGAAGAACAGCGGCGCGCGGCGATGCGGGCAATAGGCGTCGACGAGGCCGACGCGCCCGTTCGTGTCGCGGAACGCGATCAGATCCTCGCCCAGCATACGCACGCGGATCGGCGCGCCGTCTTTCTCGGGCAGTTCGATCGACAGGCAGGCCGGCTGCCAATAGCGGCGGAAAAGCTCGCCCGCGGGCGTGCCACGACCGACGCGGACTAGACGCTCGTTATCCTCACGGCTCAACATCGTCCGTCTCCACGATTTTTCGTTGTGCGCCCATATCGTAGGCCCGCCATTGGAGCGGGCGCAAGATCAAGTCAGGGCGCGATGGCCTGCTTGGCGCGCTCGATCAGCGCAGGCGGCAAATTCATCAGCCGAGCCATCAGGCTCGCCAGCTCCTCGCCGGAAACCGGCGCGACCTCGACGCCGAGCCTGTTTCGCATCTGCGAGAAAGGCCGGGTCCTGCATCGTCGCGACATAGGCCGCGCGCAGCGCCGCGACGCGATCGGCCGGCACTTTGGGCCCGACCGCCGTCGGCTTGCCGATCGTGTACGGCGCGGAGAACAGCTCGAGCAGCGAGCGATCGTCGCTGTTGCCGGCGAGATCGACGAGCAGCGGCACATCCGGCAGATCGGGCGTGCGCGTGCCGATCAGCACGAGCACGCGGATCTTGCCGGCCTTGTACCATTCGTAGGTATTGCCTTGGCCGCTGAACCAGGTGTCGCCGGCGTCGCCCTCGACCTCGCCTTGCTCCATCGCATGCTCGACGCCGGCGGCGCCGTCATAGCCCATGACGACGCGGAATTTCGTGCTCGAGCACGTAATTCATCACACGCGGATAGATCGCGCCCACCGCCATCGGGCGAGGGCGCGCCGATCATCGCGGTCGTGTGCTTGGCATCGTCGATCGTCTTCACCGGCGATTTCGCCGCGACGATCACATCGCCGACTTCGCGCGTCATGTTGCCGATCCAGTTGAAACGCGCCGGATCGACTTTCACGTCGCTCTGGCCGAGCGCTTTGATCAGCGGCAGCATGTTGTGGAGATTGGCGAGGACGGTACCGTCTTGCGGCCCGATATTGTAGACGTAATTCGCCGCCAGCATGCCGGTCGCGCCGGCGAGATTCTCGACCACGATCGTCGGATGGCCGGGAATATGGTCGCTGAGATGGCGCGCCAGCAGCCGCGCATGATTGTCGTAAGGACCGCCGGCCGGTGTCGCGACGATCAGCCGGATCGTGTGGCTGCCATAGAAGTCGCTGATCGCATCTGCCTGCGCGCGCGGCGCGAGGCCGAGCCACGCCAGCAGCGCGAGCAGCGCGCAGAGAGGAGCGTTTCATGTCTAGCCTCGCACGCCCAGCCGGAGACCGCAGAGCCGCGCCAGGAAGGCGGCGCCGGTCGTCACCAGCATGACGACGACCGACACGACCGCCGCGTCTTCCCAGCGGCCATCGACCATATAGTCGAGCTGCAGCAGCGACAGGGTCTTCGATGTGTTGGAGGAGAGGAGGGCGATACTGGCGATATCGCGCGATGCGGCGATGAAGTTGATGACCCCGACCAGCACCAGGGTCGGCATCAGGATAGGCACGATGATATGGCGGAACGCGTACCACCACGACGCGCCGCAGGTCCGCGCCGCCTCTTCGAGCGCGGCGCCGAGCTGAATGATCGTCGTCTTCAGGATCTGCGTGCCCAGCGTCATGCCGGCGATCACCATGGCAAGGATCATCAGCGCGACGCTGCCATAGAGCAATTTCAGCAGCGGATTGCCGAGGAAGACATAGAGCAGGCCGACGCTCGAGCAAGATGCCGGGAATGGCGAAGGGCAGCCAGGAGAGGAAATCGAGGACATTGCGGCCGAGATAGCGCGAGCGCACGGTGAAGTAGGCGGCGAGCGAGCAGAGCACGATCGCGCCGAGCGCCGTGCCGGCGGCGAGCATCAGCGTGTTGATCAGCGACTGCATGAAGAAATCGTCGTTCAGCACCGAGCCCCAATGCGCCATCGTCCAGGGCGAGGCGATGTTGAAGAAGCCGAAGAGCTTCATGAACGACGCCGTGACGAGGAACGTGACGGGCAGGATCGTGATGGTCACGGCCAGCAGCGCGACAAGGCAGAAGATCGGCCAGCGCCAGCGCCCGAGCGGCGTCGGCTGGCTGCGCTCGCGGCCGGTGATCGAGGTGTAGTCGGTGCGGGTCGTCAGCCAGCGATGCAGCGCGATCAGCGGCGTGATGATGACGAAGCCGACGACGGCCAGCGCCGTCGCCGAGGCGAATTCGGGCGGCACTTGCGCGACGAGGACATAGATCTTCGTGCCGAAGACCCAGAAATTGAAGGGCGGGCCGAGCACCATCTCGATCTCGAAGGTCTGCATCGCGCGGATCACCGAGAGCACGAGCACGGTGAGGATGCCCGGCGCGACGGCGGGAATGACGATGCGCGTCAGCGTCATCCAGCGTCCCGGCGCCGGAGCAGCGCGCGGCTTCCTCGAATGCGGCGTCGAGATTGCGGAAGAGCGGCGTCAGCAGCATCACCTTGATCGCGAGCGAGCTGGTGCTGATATGCGCCCAGACGATGCCCCAGAAGGAATAGATGTCGAAAGGCGGCTTGCCGATGAAAGGCAGCGCCAGCGCGATCTGATTCAAAAGCCCGTTCTGCGGGCCGAGCAGCACGATCCAGCCGAGCGTCACCGAGAGCGACGGCAGGAAGAAGGTGATCCAGAAGGCGAATTCGAAGGTGCCGCGCAGCGGCAGATCGGTGCGCGCGAGCAGCCAGGCGAGCAGCACCGCGCTCGGCAGCGAGATCGATCTCATTCGCGACCAGGACCTTGGCGGTGTTGGCCACGGCGGTGAGCATCGTCGGATCGGTGAAGGCGGCGCGCCAGCCGTCGAGGCCCCAATGCCGCGCGCCGCCGATCGGGCCGACGACGAAGCTGTCGACGAGAATGACGAGCACCGGATAGAGGACGAACAGTCCGACGATGCCGAGGACGATCAGGAACACCGCATATTGCGGATCGATCGTGCGTCTTGTCGCGGTAGGGCCGGCGTGGCGCTGCCATCACGCGGCTCCGCTCCGGCTTCGCCCAGAGCCGCGCGGCGTCGGGCTCGATGGCGAGCGCGATCTTGTCGCCGGGCGCGGCGTGGCGGTCCGAGGGCAGATAGATGCGAAAGCGCGCTTGGCGCCGATCTTCACCTCACATTCGGAGCGCTCGCCCTGGTAGAGCACCGCTTCGACGATACCATGCAAGGTGCTGCCTTGGCCATCGGCGAGGCGGATCGCTTCCGGCCGCAGCGAGATATCGACCTCGCGACCGGCGGCGAGATCGAGCCCGGCCGGTACTGCGCATTCGATCAAGCGCGCCGCCGTCGCCGCCGAGCTCGACCGCGGCGCGTCCGGCGGCGAGCGATTTGACGCGGCCGGGCAGGGTCACGGATTTGCCGAGGAAGTCGCGCACGAACGGCGTCGCCGGCTGCTCGTAGAGCACGCGCGGCGTACCGATCTGCTCGATACGGCCGCGATTGAGCACGACGATGCGGTCGGAGAGGCTGAGCGCCTCGCTCTGATCGTGCGTCACATAAATCAAGGTCAGGCCGAGCCGCGCCTGGAGCAGCTTCAACTCGACGCGCATCTGCTCGCGCAGCTTCACGTCGAGGTTGCTGAGCGGCTCGTCGAGCAACAGCAGCGCCGGCTCGTGGATCAAGGCGCGCGCCAACGCGACGCGCTGCTGCTGGCCGCCGCTGAGACGCGTCGCCGGACGGTCCTCCAATCCGCCGAGGCCGATCATCGTCAGCGCTGCGCGTACGCGCTCGCGGATCGTCGCCGCATCGACGCGGCGCACCTTCAGCGGAAAAGCGACGTTCTGCGCGACGGTCATATGCGGCCAGATCGCGTAGGACTGGAACACCATGCCGATATTGCGCTTCTCGGGCGGCAGGTTGATGCGATCGGCGATCGAGACCACCGGTTTGCCGTCGAAGTAGATCGCCCCCGTATCCGGCTTCTCGAGCCCGGCGACCATGCGCAAGGTCGTGGTCTTGCCGCAGCCGGAGGGGCCGAGCAGCGTCAGCGCTTCACCTTTGGCGATCTCGATCGACAAATCCGTGACCGCGGATACCGGGCCGTAGCTCTTGCCGAGCCGATCGAGTTGAACGAATGCTTGCGCCAACGCGCCTCCCTGTCGTCCCGATTTTGTCTCGTCATACGGGATCGATCGGCGAAACTCTATCGTCGCGGCTCGTCGACCGTCAACGCAGCATGCGCGAAGCGCGTGGTCGAAAAAGCTGCTAAAGTCATGCGAACGCTGTCGCGGTGTGCCAATCGCGCGGTTCATTTGCGGGAGGAGAACGATGGGTCAACGCGATCGTGGCCGGCGCGCTACCCTGATACGCGGCATTGCCGCCCTGGCCGGCCTTGGCGCGATGATCGCGGCGCCGCTGGCATCGGCGGCCGAGGCATCGTGGGACGATGTCGTCAAAGCCGCGAATGCCGAAGGCGAAGTCGATGTGCACGGCGGGCCGGGCGAGATGTTCCGCCACATCCTGGTCGACGGCTTCCGCTCGGCCTATCCGCAGATCAAGGTGAACTTCAACGGGCTCAGCGGCCGCGATGCGATCCCGAAGATCGTGCGCGAGCGCGAGGCCGGCATCTACAGCCTCGACGTTTATAACGGCGGCACCTCGTCGATCCTGCAGGCACTGAAGCCGATCGGCGCGTTCGAGCCGCTGCGCGAGGCTTTCATCCTGCCCGAGGTGCTCGACGACAAGGCCTGGCTCGGTGGGCTCGATGCCGGTTGGATCGACAAGGACAAGAAATACGTGATGGGCTTCGAGGCGACCGTCACGCCGATGCTGTCGGTCAATTGGGATTTCATCTCCCACGATAAGCTCAAGACCTATGACGATCTCTTCCGGCCCGAATTCGCCGGCAAGATCGTGTGGGACGATCCGCGTGTGCCCGGTCAGGGCGTCTCGACGGCGCAGCGCTTCCTCGTCAATTACGGTGCCGATTGGCTGAAACGGCTCTTTGCCGAGCAGAAGATCACCTATATCGCCAATCCGCGACAGCTTGCCGAATGGGTCATCAGCGGCAAATACCCGATCGGTATCGGCGTCGCGCCGCAAGAGCTGAAAGTCTTCCAGCAGCATGGGCTGGGCAAGAACGTCACGGACTTTCTCTATCCGCTCGAGCATCCATCGCTGGAATACGGCTACGGCACGGTGTCGATGCTCTCGCATGCGCCGCATCCCAACGCAGCCAAGGTCTATATCAATTGGCTGATGTCGAAAGCGGGCCAGAACGAGTGGATCAAGACCGGCGAGAACAGCCGGCGGCTCGATGTGCCAGTGGCGACGCCCGAGACTGCCGCACAGCCGGGGGTTACTTATGTCGGCGAGCAGAATGAAGAGAACCTGCCGACGCGGCAGCAGGCGGAGCAGATCGCCAAGCAGAACATCCCGGCGGGGCCCTGCCACGCAAAGGGAAATATCGAACGGGGAGGGACGGCCATGCATGACGGATTGAAAACGGCGCGCTTTGCCTTGCTGGGCATGCTTGCGCTCGCGGCGATGGCGGCTGTGCCGCGAGCTTGGGCCGATACGTGGGATGACACCGTCAAAGCGGCGATTGCCGAAGGCGAGGTGGATGTGCATGGCGGCCCCGGTGAGGTCTTCCATCACATCCTGACCGACGGTTTCCGTCAGGCTTTCCCGAAGATCAAAGTCAATTTCAGCGGGCTCAGCGGCCGCGACGCGATCCCGAAGATCGTGCGCGAGCGCGCGGCCGGAATTTATAGCATCGACGTTTATATCGGTGGCTCATCGTCGCTGTTGCAGAGCCTCAAGCCGATCAACGCTTTCGCGCCGATCCGGCCCGCTTTCATCCTGCCCGAGGTCGCTCGACGACAAAGCGTGGTATGGCGGGCTCGATGGCGGCTGGGTCGATCGCGACAAGAAATTCATTTTCGGATTCGAGGCGACCGTGACCGAGACGACGGCGGTCAATCGGGACTTTGTCGCGCGCGATCTCCTGCAGCAGCTATGACGATCTGCTGAGCCCCAAAGTCGCCGGCAAGATCGTGTTCGACGATCCGCGTCTGCCGGGACCGGGGCTCGGCGCGGCGCAGCGCTACTTGCTCAATTTCGGCGAGGACTGGCTGAAACGTCTCTATAGCCAACAGAAGATCGTCTACATCACCAATCCGCACCAGGAAGTCGAGTGGCTCGTTAGCGGCAAATACCCAATCGGCATCGGTGCCTCTTCCGACGAAATCGCGCGCTTCCAGCAGTTGGGGCTGGGCAAGAACGTCGTCTCTTTCGAGGCGCCGATGCCGCACCCGACGCTGGATTTTGCCTATGGCAGCGTGGCGCTGATGGCGAACGCGCCGCATCCCAATGCCGCCAAGGTCTATATCAACTGGCTGCTCTCGAAAGCGGGGCAGACCGATTGGGGCAAGATCGGCGGCAATAGCCGCCGGATCGATATACCTTATGCGGTGCCGCGGCTCGCGCCCCAGCCCGGCGTCACCTACATTGCCGAACAGACCGAGGAAAATCTTGCCAATCGTCAGGAGGCGGGGAATCTCGCCAAGCAGTTTATTCCGGCTGGGCCCTGACCCGCTCCATCAGCCTGACCCGCTCTATCAGGTTGTTTCGGCCGGGCCGACTTTCTATCATGTCGGTGCACAATGAGTGATAAAGACAAAGAGATGCACGACACCGAGTTCGATCACGAGCATCTTCGGCGAAACCTTGTCGGAAGAGCAGCGTGCCGCAGCTCGCCGCCTTCATCTGGAGCCAGGAACACGTCGAGCTCAAGACGGTCGGCATCGATATCGGCAGTTCGACCTCGCATCTGCTCTTCGCCAAGGTGGTCCTGCAGCGGCAAAGCGAAGGTCTTTCGGCCCGCTTCGTGGTCGTCGACCGGCAAGTGCTGTGGCGTTCGCCGATCATGCTCACGCCCTTCCTGCCCGACGGGCTGATCGATGCGCAGGCGCTGAAGCTTTTCATCGACAAGTCCTACAAAGAAGCCGGCTTCGAGCGCACCGATGTCGATAGCGGCGCGGTGATCCTGACCGGCGAGGCGATCAAGCGGAAGAACGCGCGCGCCATCGACGAGCTCTTCGCCGACGAGGCAGGAAAATTCGTTTGCGCCACCGCCGGCCACATCCTCGAATGCCGCCTGGCGGCGCATGGCTCGGGCGCGGTGAAGCTGTCGCGCGACCGCAGCGCAATGCGTGCTCCACGTCGATGTCGGCGGCGGCACCACCAAGCTCACCCTGATCGATCGCGGCACGCCGGTGAGCTCGGCGGCCTTCGCGGTCGGTGGACGCCTCGTTGCGACAGATGACCAAGGCAAGTGGACGCGCATCGATGATTCGGCGCGGCTGACCGCCGAGGATCTCGGCTTCGCGCCGACACCCGAGGCTTTCGCCGATCCGGAGAAGCGCGAAGCCACGGCGCAGCGCCTCGCGAAGGTCGCGGCCGATTATGTGCTCGGCGCCAAGCTCGACACGCTCGGCCAGAAGCTCATGCTGACCGAGCCGCTGCGGCGGACGGTCGAGCCGACGGCACTGACTTTCTCGGGCGGTGTCTCGGAATACATCTTCGGCACCGAGCCGCAGGAATATGGCGACATCGCCATGCCGCTGGCGCACGCGATGATCAAAGAGCTGACGACCCGCGCCAAGCTGCCGCTGATCGATCCCGGGCAGCGCATCCGCGCGACGGTGATCGGCGCCTCGCAATTCACGATCCAGGTCAGCGGCAAGACGATCTATCTCTCCGATCCGTCTATGCTGCCGGTGCACGGCGTGCCCGTGATGCATGTCGGCCGAACCGCCGAGGAACAGCCGGAGAAGCTAGCCGAAGCGATTCGTCAGGGATTCGTCGGCCTCGACCTCGGGCCCGATGGACGCGCCGCGATCGCTTTCTCCTGGCAGGGCGATCCGAGCTTCGAGCGCCTCGCGGCGACCAGCAAAGCCATCATCGCCGCCGTTGCGCCCAAGCGCACCGAGCCGCTCTTCCTGATGATCGACGGCGATATCGGCCGCACCATCGGCCGGCTGCTGCATGAGGAGCTGGGCCTGCCCGGTCCGCTCGTCTCGATCGACGGCGTGCAATTGCAGGATCTCGATTACGTCGATGTCGGCGAGCTGATGTCGCCGCCGGGCGTCGTGCCGGTCGTGATCAAATCGCTATTGTTTTCTTGAGAGAACTACCAGGAGGAAACCATGTCAGACGATCGAGTCCCGCGCTTACGCGTCGATTCCTATCAGGAGTGGATCAACAAGGAAGGCGTCCTCGTCCATGAGGACTTCGCGATCGACACCTTCGCGGTCGAAACCGTGCCATGGGCGCGCTATGGCATGAAGGGCGCGGCCCTTCATCTCAAAGGCCGCGGCGATTTCACCAGCATGTTCCTGTTCGAGCTCCCGCCCGGCGGCAGCTCCTCGCCGCAGCACCATGTTTACGAGCAGGTGACCTACATCCTCGAAGGCACCGGGCAGCACGCAGCTCGAATTCCCCGACGGCGCCAAGCGCAGCTTCGAATGGGGCCCGCGCAGCATGTTCGCGATCCCGCTCAACGCGAAGTATCGCCACTTCAACGGCAGCGGCCAGAAGCGTGCGCTGATGGTCTGCACGACAAATATGCCGATGATCATGAACATTTTCCACAACGAGAACTTTATCTTCAACAACAGCGCGGTCTTCGCCGATCGCATGGGCAAGGACGAGTACTACAACGGCGAAGGCGATCTCACGATGGTGCGTCCCGGCAACCATATGTGGGAGACGAATTTCGTTCCCGATCTCGAGAATCTCGAGCTGCATTCCTGGGAAGATCGCGGCGCCGGCAGCTCGAACATCATGTTCGTCCTCGCCGACAGCTCGATGCATGCGC
Organism: uncultured Alphaproteobacteria bacterium; assembly: GCA_963731145.1. Lineage (GTDB taxonomy): Bacteria > Pseudomonadota > Alphaproteobacteria > ATCC43930 > CGMCC-115725 > CAIKMD01. Next base: position 57,075 of record CAVSUX010000006.1, read on the forward strand.
ATATCTCCGAGATGGTGCCCGGCACGTATAAGAAGGCGCATCGCCACGGCCCCGGGGCGCATGTCATGTGCGTCGTCGGCACCGGCTTCTCGCTGTTGTGGTTCGAGGGTCAGAAGGACTATCTGCGCGTCGACTGGAAGCACGGCGTCCTCTTCCCGCCGGCCGATCGCCAGCTCCATCAGCACTTCAACACCAGCAACCGCAACGCACGCTATCTCGCGACCAATGTCGGCGGCATCCGTTATCCGCTGACGGCGGCGAGCCGGCGCTCGGGCGGCGGCGACGAACAACAAGAAGCAAGCGGTGTCGCTGAGCATCAAGGAAGGCGGCGACCAGATCGAATACGAGGATCAGGATCCGCGTATCCATCCGCTGTGGGTGTCGGAGATGAAGAAGCACGGCTCCCCGATCGATCCGAAGATGTTCAAGTGGTTCCCGCAAGAACAATACCAGGCGGCGGAATAACCGCGCGCCATCGTGACGACGAAACGGCCCGGCTTATCGCCGGGCCGTTTGCTTTTGGCGCCGGTCAGTTCGGCGTCACACCGGTTTGCGTCGTCAGTGCGTTCGGCACATGCCAGCGTTTCAGCGGCCGGCCGTCGGCCAGGGCATTCAGCTCGCGCAGCCATATATTGCGATAGAGGATCACGCCGCGATCGGAGCGGCCGAGATTCTCGTAAGGACCTTCCTCGACTTTGGGCTGCCCCATCTGCGCGACGCAGTCCTGGATATTGACCAGATCGGGCCGTGCCAGGATGTCCTCGTCTTCGAGGCCGCGGCGCCCGGCAAGGATCTGACGCGCTACCTCGTCGACCGGCTGCAGCTTCAGCGCTTTCATCCGCGCGCGCTCTTCCGCTTGGGCATCGCGATAGCGTTTCGCCGCGTCGCCTTCGAGATGGCGCAGATCGATGCCGAAGCTCAGATGCGTGTCGTCATCCTGCGGCACGCGCCAGGCGGCACGGTCGGAGAAGCCTTGATCGCCAGCCGCCGGCGAGGATTTGAACATGATGATGTTCGGCATCAGCAGCTGATTGGCACGCGGGTTGCCATTGGGATAGCGCGCAACGATGCGCAGCCCGTAATCGGTCTCCTCGGCCTCGATCGTCGGCACTTCCTGAAGGCCGGCGCGCGAGAAATTCGTGTTGCGATGGGTGAAGACGACGTGGACTTCGTCGCTGTGATTGTCGAGCGTGTAGAAATAATTCGAGTAGCGGAGATAGGTATCCGCCTCCAGCACGCCTTCTTCCTCGAACCAGGGATAGCGCGGCAGGGGCGGCGGAGCGCCTTCGCCGAGCCAGGCGAAGATCAGGCCGAGATATTCCTGCGTCGGAAAGCCAGGAATCTTGATCCGGTCCTTGAAGACCGGCGGCTCGGCGGGCTGCTCGACGCATTGGCCGGTCCCGTCGAACATCCAACCGTGATACATGCAGCGGATGCAGTCATCCTCGACCCAGCCGGCCGAGAGTTGCGCGCCGCGATGTGCGCAGCGCGCACCGACGAGATGCGCTTTGCCGGTGAAGCCGCGATAGAGCGTGTAGTTCTCGCCCATGACGCGGACCGGCTTGGCCTTGCCTTTCTCGAGATCGGCGGAGAGATAGACGGGCTGCCAGAAGGTCTTGAGGTAGCCGCCGGCGAGCGTGCCGGGCCCGGTTTTCAGCAGGTCTTTTTCGGTGATTTCCGGCATCGGCGTGACCTCTCCCATTCACCCTTCGCGGACCGAGGATGCGGACTCGGCCAAGCGTGGGCAAGGGCAAAATTCGCGTACTGTTGCCGATTTTGTCAGGCCGCGAACAGTTTCGATTTGAAATCGATATCGGTCTTGAGCAGGCCGTACTCTTTCATCAGGGCAATGAGCTTCACCGCCGGGTCGACGCCGATGCTGAGCGGCTGCTCGGAGGCGACCATCTTTGCGATCAGCGCCGGGTCGGTCTTGGTGTAGCTGGCGACGAGCTGGTTGTAGGCGTCGTCGCGGAGATTGGCGTTGATCCATTCGCCGCCTTTGAGGAAGGCCATCTGATAGCGGCGGATCAGGTCCTTTTTCTGCTCGGCGACGCTGGCCGAGACAATCCAGAACGAGGTCGGCAGGCCCGGCATCGCGGTCGAGAGCGGCCAGCCGGCGCGCTCGAAATCGGGCTGGCCGAGCCCCACGGTCATGAACGGGTCGAGCACCAGCGCGCCGTCGACCTGCTTGCTCTTGATCGCATCGAGCATCGAGGGCAGTGGCACTTCGCGATAGGTGATCTTGTCGACATCGCCGCCGGTCTTCTTCACCCAGCCTTGCATCACCAGCCATTGGATGTCGTATTTGGCGTTGACGCCGATGATCTTGCCTTCGAAATCCTTACCGCTTTTAAAGTTCTCGCCCTTGCGGACGAGCAGCGCGCCGGGATCGGGCGGCTGTAGCGGGATCGGCGCGCCTTCCGCAATGAAGCGCAGATCGATGCCGCGCTCGAGGGCCGTCAGGCACGAGATCGAATTGGCATAGAGCACGTCGAAGCTGCCGCTGGCGAGGCCGGGAATGCCGACGGCGCCGCCTTGCACCGGCTGGGTCGTCACCGCGATGCCCTGCTCGGCGAAGTAGCCCTGTTTCTCAGCGGCGAAATGCGCGGCGACCGCGAAAATCGGCACAATGCTGACGCGCGCCAGCGGCAGGTCGGCCGCTTTCGCACCGGACATACCCATCACAGCCAGCGCGCCGCCGCCAAAAGTCGCTAGCGCCTCGCGGCGCGAGATCGCAGAACTCATCTTTCCTCCCTACTCTCGATCGGCCGCCGGCGTCTTCGGGCACCGCTTCGGCCATGCCTCTAAGCGCTGCCCGGCTTCTTCTGCGGCTTTGTATTCCGGCGACACTTCGGTTTGCGTCATCTCCGATGCGACGTAATCGCGCGTCGGCGAATGGATGAATGCCATCCACAGCGCCGGCTTTTCCGGGTTCGAATTGAAATGCTGGTGCTCGACGCCTTTCTCGCGCAGCGGCAGCAGCACGAGATCGCCCTTTTCCCAATCGTAGCGGACGCCATCGACCACTGAATAACCGTTGCCGTCGATGACATAGATGATCAGGCCGCCCTGGTGACGATGCTTGCCGGAAACGGTGCGGACCTCGTGCGTGAAGACGATCCAATCCTGCAGCGGCGTGTCTTCGATGGTGAGGCCGAGGTAATTGCGCAGCCGGCCTTGGCGGGTGAGGTTCTGCGGGCAATCGGCGAGCTTGCACACGATGCGGCCGGTCATCTGCCGCTCGCCGCGCTCCCTGTCCTGTTGTATCGCCAGCTCGTAAGAGCTCTGCTTGGGCGCTTCCTTTTCACGGACTCGGGTGCGCTCGAATTCAGCCATGGCTTTCAACCCTCACGAACGAAATTCAATCTACAAACGGCGTTTCCGGCCTTCAAGCGCAAAAGGCTAAAGCGTCCGACGATTTCATCGGACGCGTTGCGGCGCTCAGGCCGAGAAGAACGTATCCGGCGCGCCCATGATCACGACGGCCGAGTTCTGGATGTGCTGGCGCATCGCGCTTTCGGCAGCGATGGCATCGCCTTTGAGGATCGCCTTGACGATGCGGCGATGCTCGAGCCGCGAGCGCCGTGTCGCCACCGGCGTTTGCAGGATGCTGTGGAATTGCAGGCGGAAGATCGAGAGCTGTGCCTGCTGCACGAAATTCGGCAATTGCTTGTGCCGGCTCGCCTCGACGACCAGCGTGTGAAATTGCTCGTTATATTGCGCGTAGGTGAGGTTCTGCGTGCCGCGATCCCAGAGCTGCTCCAATTCGAGGAGCTTCTTGCGCTCGGCCTTGCTCATGCGCTGCGCCGCGAGCGAGGCGGCATAGCCTTCGAGCAGCGCGCGGATCTCGTTGAGCTCGACGAATTCGCTGCGCGACATCTTGCGGATGCTGGCGCCGCGATAGAGCTCGATCTGGACGAAGCCCTCGGCCGCCAGACGGCGCAGCGCCTCGCGCACGGTGCCGCGGCTGACATCGAAATCGCGCATCATGTCGGGCTCGACAAGGCGCTGGCCGGGCACGTAGCGGGCATTGCGGATGCCGGCTTTGATCGCTTCCATGACCTGATCGACCGCCGATAAGCCGGTGTCGAGGTCGCGTGTTTCTTCGGCGCGGGGCTTGGTCGCGGCTTTCGGGGCTGCCATAGGCTTGATTCATGCCAGATGCGGTAAGGCGCCACAAGCGTCTAAAAGCCGACAAGGCCGGTCGTTTGACGATTTCATCGAACGGTGACTATTCTGGCCCATCGGCAAAGGAGTGGTGGTGATGTCGGAAGAGCGGACGAAACGCTTGGCGCAGACGAATTTCTGGGACGAAATCCTGAAGCTGCGCGACCAGCAGCGCGCCCAGCGCAAGAACGGGCTGATGGTGATCAAAGGCTCGGAATTGCCGCAGGAGATCAATCGCCAGGGCCTGATGCGCTGGTATCTTCATCCCGCGATCACCGACACCGTCCTCAACACGCATATCTTCTTCGAGCAGGAGATTCCGCCCGGCAGCCGCTCCGGCATGCTGAAATTCCAGGGCGAGCAGGTGATCTATATCCTCGAAGGCAAGGGCTACACGCTGATCGACGGCGTCAAGCATCATTGGGAAGCGGGCGATGTGCTCAATCTGCCGCTGCGCAAGCAGGGCATCATCGTCCAGCATGTGAACGAGGACCCGGACAAGCCGGCGAAATTCGTCGCGGCCGAGCCCAATCTCTATGCCTGCACCAGCGTCGATCGTGGTTCGGGCTTCGAGCAGATCGAAGATGCGCCGGAATACCGGCGCTGATTTTTCAAACGATCGATAACGGGTAAACGCCGTGCCGCATGAGGGACACGATCATGGCCATGACCACGGCCATGTTCACACACATCCGCGCCGCAAGTTCAAGGCGACGGTCGATCATCTCGCCAACGACTATGCGACCGCCAGCAAACTGCTCGTTGCCATCGACGAAGAGCTGATGCATCAATCCGGCCTCAAGCCGGACGAGATCGTGCGCGTCGCGACGGAGCGTGGCCGCGCCGTGCTCGTGCGGCTCGACAAGCCGGTTGCCGCCGACAAGGGCCGCGGCGTGGTCCGTATCGATCGCTTCCTACGCCAGGCGCTGAAGGCGCATCTCAACGAGACGGTCGATATCGAGCCGGCCGAGCTCGGTCCGGCGAAGCTCGTCGAGCTCAATCCCGCGATCGACGTCTCGACCGCGCATAATCTCGTGCCGCATCTCAAGAAGATCCTGGTCGAGAACCGCACGCCGCTCAGCATCGGCGCGGTGCTCTACATCCCGTTTCCGGGCACGCAGGCGGGCACGACCTACGACGTCAATCGCCTGCCCGACGGCGTCGGCTACGTCACCGAGGACACCGACGTCCGGCTGCATTTCCACGACGAGCATGTGCCGCAAGGCGTCTTCGATGTCACTTTCGAAGATGTCGGCGGGCTCGGCCGGCAGATCAAGCTGGTGCGCGAGCTCGTCCAGCTGCCGCTGAAATTCCCGCATGTCTATCGCCAGCTCGGCATCAATCCGCCGCGCGGGATCATCCTTTACGGTCCGCCCGGCGCGGGCAAGACGCATCTCGCCCGCGCCGTCGCCAACGAGGTCGAGGCGCGGTTCTATTACATCAACGGTCCCGACATCATCGGCACCTATGCCGGGGAGACCGAAGGCAATCTGCGCCGCATCTTCGGCGAGGCGGCGCATCACGCGCCCTCGATCGTCTTCATCGACGAGCTCGATGCGCTGGCGCCGAAACGCGGCGAGACCGGCGCGCATTCCGACATCCGCGCGGTGACCCAGCTCCTCTCGCTGATGGACGGTCTGACGCGCGTCGACTCCGTCATCGTCATCGGCACGACCAACCGCGTCGATTCTGTCGATCCCGCCTTCCGCCGGCCCGGCCGCTTCGATCGCGAGATTTTCGTCGGCCCGCCGGATGTGCAGGGCCGGCAAGAAATTCTCGAGATTCAGACGCGCGAGATGCCGCTCACCGAAGACGCGCAGGATGGGCTCATCGATGTCGCCAAGCGCACGCACGGCTTCGTCGGCGCCGATCTGATGGAGCTGTGCCGCAACGCCGGCCTCAACGCGCTGCGCCGCTCGACGCTCAATCTCGAAGACCCGAAAGCCGCCTTCCGCATCGACATGACCAATCTGCGCGTCGACCGCCAGGATTTCGACAATGCGGTGGCGCAGGTGCGGCCTTCAGCGATGCGCGAGACGCTGATCAGCGTCCCCGATGTCAAATGGGAGGACATCGGCGGGCTCGACGCGGTGAAGGAGCGCCTCAAGGAGATGATGGAGCACCCGCTCCACAATCCGCAGGTGTTGCAGGAGATGGGGCTCGCGACGCATGTCGGCGCGCTGCTCTACGGCCCGCCGGGCACCGGCAAGACGTTGCTCGCCAAGGCGCTCGCCAATGAATGCGGCGTCAATTTCATCGCCGTCGACGGGCCCGAGATTTTCTCGAAATGGCTCGGCGAATCCGAAGAGGGCGTGCGGCAGATTTTCCGCATCGCGCGCCAGGTCGCGCCGACGCTGATCTTTTTCGACCAGCTCGATTCGATCACGCCGGTGCGCGGCGCGCATGACGGCTCGATGACCACCGAGCGCGTCGTCAATCAATTGCTCGCCGAGCTCGACGGCGTCGAGCAGCTCGCGCGCGTCATCGTCATCGGCGCGACCAACCGCATCGATCTCGTCGATCCCTCGATCCTGCGGCCCGGCCGCTTCGGCATGCATATCCACGTGCCGCTGCCCGACGCCAATGACCGCCGCTCCATTCTTCGCATCCATCTCGGCAGCCGCGGCAAGACGACCTCCGCGATCGAGCCGATCGTCGAGACGCTGGCCGCGCGCACCGAAGGCTTCTCCGGCGCACGGCTGCGCCAGCTTTGTCACGAAGCGAAGCGCCTTGCGTTGCGCGACACCGGCTACACCCACGTGGTGACGCCGACGCTCGCTCATGCGCTCGAAGCGCTCACCACCGAAGAGCAGCGCAAGGAATAGCGGCGCGCGCTGCAGCGACGGCGTTGCGATCGTCGGACGAAATGCTAGAGTGGTTTCGGGGCAAACCACCGACGAAGCGTGAGGCGATGGCACAGGCGTACCGTATCGACGTTCATCATCATCCGTCGCCGCCGACTTATCTCGCATCGCGCTTCGAGCGCGATAAGCAATACGAGCCGCAAAAGAATTGGAGCGTTGCCAAGTCGCTCGAGGACATGGATCGCGGCGGCGTCGCGACCACGCTGCTGTCGCTGCCGCATGGCGTGCAGATCTGGCCGGGCAACAACCAGGAGGCGCGCGCGCTGGCGCGCGGCTGGAACGAGTTCATGGCGAAGATGGCGGCCGATCATCCCGGCCGCTTCGGAATTTTTGCCGCGCTGCCGATCCTCGATATCGACGGCAGCCTCAAGGAGATCGAATACGCGCTCGACACGCTGAAAGCCGACGGTGTCGCGCTGATGACCAATATCGGCGACAAATGGCTCGGCGATCCGCATTACGCGCCGGTCTTCGAAGAACTCAACCGTCGCGGCACGATCCTCTACACGCATCCGGTCGCGCCCAATTGCTGCCGCGATCTGCTGCCTGAGCTCAACGATTCCGTGATCGAATACGGCGCGGACACGTCGCGCGCCATCGCCAAGATGATCTATGGCGGCTCGGCGGCGCGCTATCCCCGCATGCGCGTCATCTTCTCGCATGCCGGCGGCAGCCTGCCTTATTCGGCGTTCCGCTTTGTCCGGCATTCGGGCCGCCTGAGCCCCGAGCTCAAAGCCAATATGCCCGACGGCTTCGCTGCCATGCTGAACAAATTCTATTACGACACGGCAAACACCTCGAACCGCTACGCGATGGGCTCGTTCCGCGAGTTGATCGCGATCTCGCAGCTCATGTTCGGTACCGATTTTCCGTTTCGGCCATGCCGATCACGACGCGAAGGCGCTACGCGACTGCGGCTTTGGCGACGCCGAGTTGCGTGCGATCGAATGCGAGAATGCCTATCGTCTATGGCCGCGGCTCAAACCGGCCGCGTAAGAACAACACAAGACAAAATAATCAGAACAGGGATGAGGGACGGGGAGCGATGAAACACGATCATTGTCGGCTTTTTCTTTTCGGGGCTGTCGCGGCCGGCGCGATGGCTTGGGGCTCGGCGGCTTTCGCGCAAGCCGATTGGCAAGCGGGCGCGCCGCCGCAATGGGCGAAGATTCTCGCCGACGCGCAGAAAGAAGGCCATGTCGCGGTGGTCGGCCCGTCCGAGCTGGCCGTGCCGATGGCCGAGGGCTTCCTCAAGGACACCGGCATCCAGGTCGATTTCCTCGGCGGCGTTGCTGCGGTCAATCAGAGCCGCGTCGCGCGCGAAGTGCGCGCCGGCAACGTCACAGTCGATTTCATGTTTACCGGCACGGCCGAGCTTCCTCTGATCAAGGAAGGTTTCTTCGAGGACGAGAAGGCGAAGCTGCTGCTGCCCGGTACGGCCGATCCCAAGAACTGGAAGGATGGCAAGCTCACCTGGGTCGACAACACACAGAAATATATGCTGCGCACGCAAGCGACCGTGCAATCGATTCCATTTTTCAATTCGGACACCGTGAAGCCGCCGTTGACGAGTTGGAAGCAACTGCTCGAGCCGCAATACAAGGGCAAGATCGTCGCTTATGATCCGCGCGCCGGCGGCCCTGGCCAGCAGATGGTCGGCTATATCGGCGCAAAATTCGGCATGGACTTCCTGAAGCAGGTCTACATCGGCCAGCAGGCTGTGTTCTCGCAAGACAGCCGGCAGATGTCGGAATGGATCGTGCGCGGCGTCTATGCGGTGGGTCTCGGCGTGCTGCTGCCGGATTACGTGACGCTGCACAATGCCGGCATCACCAACCTCGTGCCGGCGGAAATGACCGACGGTCCCGGAACCTTGTCCGGCGGCTTCAGCGTCTTCATCATGCCGAAGGGCTCGCCCCATCCCAATGCGCAGACCGTGTTCTTGAATTGGGCGGCGAGCCAGCGCGGCCAGGCAGTCTATTCGCATGTCGAGCATCAGCTCAGCCGCCGCGTCGATGTGCATGAGCCGACGGTGCTCGATTTCACCGTGCCGAAATCCGGTGTCGACTATCTCGATCAGTACACCGAGGATTGGGCGCTCAATCAGCGCAAGAAGATCATCGACGAAGTGCTGGACGCGCTGGGCGGGCGGTAAGGCCAGTCCTATCGCGGTTTCCTAGTCTAGCCGCGGATACCCATCCGGCCGCCGAGCCGGAAGGAAATCGCGGTCACGATCAGGCAGAGTACCGCGATCACGACGCCGATCACCGAGGCAGATTCGAGCTGGCCCGAGAGTGTCAGATCGAACATCAACAGCGACATAGTACGGACGCCGGGCGCGGCGATCAGCACCGTCGTGCTGATGTCCTTGAGCGTCGCGGCGAAAACCAGCAGGAAGACCGAAATCAGCATCGGCATGATCAGCGGCAGGGTGACGCGGCAGAAGATCGTCGTGAAGCTCGCGCCGCACATCATCGCCGCTTCCTCGAGTTGCGCGGAAATCTGCGCGATTGCCGTGCGCAGCAACTGTACGCCGATCGGCATCTGCTGAATGATCAGCGCGATGATCAGCGGCACGATGGTGCCGTAGAGCATCGACAGGCCGGGCGTTTCGAGAATGAGGCCCAGCAGGCTGACGCCCAGCACGATGCCGGGAATGGCCCAGGGCAGCCAGATCATGACGGCGATCCAATGCCGGCCGGCGATCTTGGTGCGGACCAGCACCCAACTCAGCAGCCCAAAAAGCAGCGTGCCGATCAGCCCGACGGTGAAGCCAAGGCCGAGTGAGGTCGAGACCGCATGGATGAAGCGCGTGTCGGCGAAAGCGTCCCGCCAATGCGCCGCCGTCCAGGCATCGCGCAGGAAAAAGAAGCCGAAGAGCTTGGTGAAGGAGCCGAGGATCAGCACGATCACCGGCAGGAGCAGCGACAGGCAGAGATAGGCGATGATGATCGCCGACGCGACATAGGCCCACCAGGTCCGCGCCCGCGGCTGCAATCGCACGCCGCGCGCGCCGACCGTCGCGCGCTCGCCGCTGCGCGCGAGATAAAGCTGATAGAGGATGCCCAGCGCCAGGAGCATGGCGAGGAATACGACGCTCAGCGCCATCGCCTGGGCGAAGAGCGGCGGCTCCAGGCTGACGAAATCGTAGATACGCGTCGCGTAGACATCGACATTGACCGGCACGCCGAGAACGCGCTCGACCTCGAAAGCCTCGAGGCTGCGGATCAGCGCCAGGACGAAAGCGGTGAGGATCGACGGCGCGAGCAAAGGAATGGTGACGCGCCACAGCGTCGCCCAGGTCGTGGCGCCGGAAATCTCGGCCGCTTCCTCGAAGGATGCATCCATCTGGCGCAATGCCGGCGTCAGCAGGATCACCATGATCGGCACGGTGGTCAGCGTCAGATGCACCCAGATGATGCCCGGAATCGAATAGATCGAGAACGGCGCCGTATGCACGAAAGGCAGTGCCTGGAACGCGATATTGATCAGCCCATAATGCGCGTCGAGCAGCAGTATCCAGCCCATCATCATCGGGAAAACAGGCAGCAGGAAGCCGAACCAGAAAGCCAATTCGATGAAGCGCTGGCCCGGTAGGCGCACGCGCACCAAAAGCCAGGCAATGGCGAAGGCGATAACCAGCGCGATCGGCACGCGGATGACGAGCACGAAGGAATAGCCGATCGCCGCGATCGTCCGCGCGCTGGTGAAGATGTCGTGCCAACCGGTGAGGCCGAAGCGGAATTTCGCGCCGAGATCGGCGATGTCGAAGCTCGCCGCGACGACATAGAGCACCGGCGCCAAGGTGATGGCGCCGATGACGATAATGAATACCGCGCCGACAAGAGTGCGGCGCACGTTCTCCGACACGGCGACGGTCAATGGCCGAAGGTCGCGCGGACTTGGCCGAGGCCCTCGATACGTGCTTCGACGATGTCGCCGGCGGCGACGGCGACCATCGGGCCGAGGGCGCCGGTCATGATGACATCGCCGGCCTGCAGCGGGCGGCCGTATTTCACCATCGTGTCGGCGAGCCAGACGGCGGCGTTGAGCGGATTGCCCATGCAGGCGGCGCCGGAGCCGGTCGAAACCGTCTCGCCGCCCCGGACCATGCTCATCGCGCAATTGACGAGATCGGCCTGGGCCAGTGGCACTTTGCACGTGCCGAGCACGAAGTGGCTGCTCGAGGCGTTGTCGGCGACGGTGTCGGCCAGCTTGATGTCCCAATTGGCGATGCGGCTGCCGACGATCTCGATCGCGGCGCAGACGTAATCCGTCGCATCGGCGATATCGGCGACGCTGTGTTGCGCTTTCGTCAGCGGCTGCTTGAGGACGATCGCGATCTCGGCCTCGACCTTCGGCTGCATCAATTCGGCGAAAGGAATGGCGCGATCCTCGGCGGCGAGCATGTCGTCGAACAGCAGGCCGAAATCGGGCTGGTCGACGCCGAGCTGCTTTTGCACCGCGACCGCGGTGAGGCCGATCTTGCGTCCGACCAGCTTACGGCCGCGGCCGAGCCAATATTTCGTGTTGATCTCTTGCACCGCATAGGCGCTGGCGACGTCGGTCGGCGCGATCAGATCGCGGATCGGCGGGCAGGGTTGATGTTTCTCGCCGGCCTCGCGCAGCCGCAAAGCTGCTTGCTCGATCGCGTCGCTCATTTTGCCTCCCGTATCGTCACGCCTTCGCGGCGTTTTGCAAATTCAAGAACCTCGACGCATTGCCGCCGCGTAACTGCTCGAGCTGGTCGGGCGACAGCCCGATACCCTCGAACATCGCTGCCGAATCCTTCTGGCCGGCGGTAAAAGGATAGTCCGAGCCGACGAAGACCTGGGTATCGCCGTAAGCCTCGATCAGATAGCGTAACAGCGGCTTGTCGAAGACGACATTGTCGTAATAAAGCTGCCGCGCTGCTTGCGCCGGCGAGGCGAAAGCTTTTTTGAGCGCCGGCAGCTTCTGCCAGCCGTTCTCGAGCCGCGGCAGGAACATCGCCAGCGTGCCGCCGCCATGGCTCAGCCCGATGCGCAGCTTGGGGAATTTCTCCAGCACGCGGCCGGTGATGAGCGACGCGCCGGCGAGGCCGATATCGGTCGGGAAAGCGACATAAGGCGCGACCATCGGCGGGCCGACCAGGCGATCGGTCATTGTCGGATGGAGCGCATGGACGAAGATCGCGAGATCCTGGCGCTCGGCCTCGGCGTAGAACGGGTCGAAGAACGGATCGCCCGGCGATTTGCCGTTGATGTTGCTGCCGATCTCGATGCCGACAAGACCATCGCCGCGCAGCGTGGCCAACTCTTTCGCCGCGAGCTCAGGATCCTGCAGCGGCACCATGCCGAGGCCGACGAAACGGTCGGGCGCAGCGCGGACGATCTCGGCGATCGTCCGATTCATGTAACGCGCCATCGTCAACGCCGACGGTGCGTCGAGCCAGTAGGAGAGAATCTCCGGCATCGGCGAAATCGCCTGCATGCCGACATCTTCGCCATTCATATCGGCGATGCGGCGCGCCGCTTCCCAGGCGCGGTTGTCGACCACACGCATTTCCCGGCCGTCGACCATCATCGCGCGCTGACCGTTAGTGCGATCTTCCATGCGCGGCCATTTCCCGGGCGCGCAGCTCGGTGGTGCGGCGGGAAAATCCGCTGGGACGATATGGCAATGGACGTCGATGACTTTCATGCTCATGCATATACGACGCTGTTAGGCAATCTGATCGAGCGCGGCGCCGAGGCGTTGCGAGAGCTTGCGCGCAGTATTGGCCAGTTCGCGTGCCGGCCGGCTGTCGGCGTCGAGATCGAGCCGGCCCTGCATGCCGACCACCGCGATCGCGGCGACGATGCGGATGTTATGGTCGAAGATCGGTGCGGCGAGGGCGGCACGGCCCGGCGTGCTGAGATTCTCGGCCACCGACATGCGCCGCGCGCGGAATTGCGCGAGCATCTTGTCGACATCGCCGAAAGTCTTGAGCCCGGCCACCGCGGCGACGCCTTTGGGATCGGCGAGCTCGGCCTGGATCATGTTCTGGGTGATGCGGCGGTCGAGATAGGCCGCGAAGATGCGGCCGAAAGATGAGGTGAGCAGCGGCATCACAGTGCCGAAACGCACGGTCAGCGACATGATGTCCGGCGTCTCGGCGATGCGCATGATCGTCGGGCCGTGATTGGCCCAAAGCGCGAGCGAGACCGTGTAGCCAAGCAGGTTGCGCAGATCGTCCATCGCCGCTTGCGCGATCTCCATCACATCGATGCGGCGCATCGCGGCAACGCCCAACTCGAGAGCGAAAGGCCCGAGATCGTAGCGGCCGCCGGTCTCGTTCTGCGTGACGAGGCCAGCGCGGATATAAGAAGCGAGATATTTATGCGCTTTTCCAGGCGCCATGCCGGTGGCAGTCGCGATGGCGGTCAGGCTCATCGCCGCTTTAGCTTGAACCAGAGCGCGAAGAACCGGCGTACCGTTCTCGATCGACTGGATCCCGGTGCTGGCCGGCCGCTCGAAGATGTCGACCTCGTTGACATCAACCGCCAAGCGTGTTCTCCTAACGAAACTCGTTACGTAATCCGTAACAGATTTTTCTTATCGCGTAAAGATTGCTCGAAAGGGGTCGAGATGCTGCATGAGATCAGGTCGCGTTATGTCATGGCGAATGGCGTGCGCACGCATTACTGGGAATCCGGCAATGGCGGGCCCACGGTCGTTGCGCTCCATGGCGGCGGCGCCGGGTCATCGGGCATGGCGGGGATGGGACCGCTGCTCGAGCGCCTGGGCGGCGACGCGCGCTGCATCGCGCCGGACTCGATCGGCGGTTTCGGCCTGACCGATCCTTATGCGCCGGTGACTTACGGCTTGATGAGCCGCGTCCAGCACTTCGCCGATTTCATGGATGCGTTGTGCCTGGACAAGGTCTCGATGATCGGCAATTCGCAAGGCGCCTGGACCGGCGCGCAATACGCGATTCTGCATCCCGATCGCGTCGAGAAGATGGTGCTGATCTCGTCGCTCACCATCGCCAATTCGCTCAACATCCCGCAGCGTCCGACCGAAGCGCTGAAGGCGCTCAACGATTACGACGGCACGCGCGAAGGCATGCGCCGCATCCTGCAGGCGCTGATCATCGATCCGAAGCGCATCACCGATAAGCTGATCGACGACCGCCAGACGGCGGCGATGCGGCCGGGCGCGCTCGAAGCCTTCAAGGCTTTCGGCCGCGGCACGGCGGCCCTCCGGCAGAACGCTCTGTTCGCGTTGCAGAACGATATGACGCGCAGCCTGCCGACGATGGTGAAGACCATCCCGACGATCTTCATCTGGGGCGACAGCGATACCTTCGCGCTGCCCGAGACCGGGAAGAAGATCGGCGAGTTCGTGCCCGAGGCGAAGTTCCATTGGGTGCCCGGCGCCGGCCATCAGGTGCAGACCGACAAGCCCGACGAGGCGACGGCGATCATCCGCGAATTCTTCGGCTTCAAATAGCGCGAAGCGAGGAGGCGTTACCATGCTGACCAAAGAGCAGAACGAGCGCCTCACCCAGGTGGGGCCGGGCACGCCGGGCGGCGAGCTGCTGCGCCGCTACTGGCAGGTGCTGTGCCCGCCGGCGAGATCACGCGCAGGCCGCTCCGAAGAAGCGCGTGCGCCTCCTCGGCGAGGATCTGCTGGTCTATCGCGGCGACGACGGTGCGATGTACTGCATCGAGGAGCATTGCCTCCATCGCCGCGCCTCGCTGTTCTACGGCTTCATCGAGCCGGGCGGCATTCGCTGCTGCTATCACGGCTGGAAGTTCGATTGCGCCGGCGAATGCATCGAGCGGCCGTTCGAGAAGCAGACGCCCGACAATCTCGGGCTGAAAGCCTATCCGGTGCAGGAGCTCGGCGGGCTGCTCTTCGCCTATATGGGCCCCGATCCGGCGCGCGCGCCGCTGCTGCCGCGCTGGGACGTGCTGGCGCGCAACGATCGCCGCCGCACGGTCATCGTGCTGCCGGTCCATACCTGCAACTGGCTGCAGATCCAGGAGAACACGGTCGATTCCGTGCACACCTATTATCTGCACGGCCATATGTCGGCGGTGAAGAACCTGCCGACCTTGGGGCAGGGCGCCTATTTCTATCGCCCGATCACAGGCTACGATTGGGGCGTCTGCGAATGGGGCATCGAGAAGACGCTGGACTATGGCGGCGACAAGCCGGAGATGGAGATCCGCCCGCCGCTGATCTTCCCGAACATCCTGCGCATTCCCGAAGGGCCGGTCGAAGCGATGCATTTCCGCGTGCCGATCGACGACACGCATACGCGCATCTTCTGGGTCGGCTTGCTGCCGCATCGCGGCGACGGTCCCGATCCGAACGCCGGCAAGACGACCTTCGAATACTCGCCCGACAAGCCGCTGACCGAAAGCGATGAAGAGCTGCATGACCTTCTACGGTCAGGATCGCGTCGTGTGGGAGACGCAGGGCGCGGTGTTCGATCGCAGCACCGAGACGCTCGGCGCGTCCGATCGCGGCATCGTCATGTTCCGCCGCATGCTGGAAGAGCAGATCGAGCGCGTCGAGCGCGGCGAGGAGCCGAATGTCGCGGTGGTGCGCGATCCGGCGAAGAATGCGATCATCGCCTTCGAGAGCGCGACCAAGCCGCGCGCGGGCAGCGACGAGCAGCACGTTTTCGCAGCGAGTTGACACGCCCAGCACGCAAAGCGCGGCAAAGTAGGAATTAAGGGAGACACGCTATGGCCGAAATCATGGGGATGGGGCTGAGCCACTATCCCGGCCCGCTGGTGCCGGTGGAGCATTGGCCGAGCATGCTGCAGCGCTGGGTCGAGCTCGGCCGGGTGAAGGCCGAGGATTTCGCGGCGCGCGACCGCTGGCCGGAGGCGATGCGGCGCGAATGGGGCAATGACGACGGCGTCGGCGCGGCGCGCGAGCATCGCGACCGATTGATCGCCGGTTATGCGCGGCTGCGCCAGGAACTCGATGCGTTCAAGCCCGACATCGTCCTGATCTGGGGCGACGATCAGTACGAGAATTTCAAGCGCGACTGCATTCCCGCTTTCTGCGTCGGCATCTACGACAAGGTCGTCAGCAAGCCCTATGGCGGCGGCCTCGCCGTCTTCAAGACCGATCAGAATGTCTGGGGCCTGTCGAAGGATACCGAGCTGCCGATCGCCTGCCACGCGAAAGGCGCGCGCGGTCTGACTCAGACGCTCGATCGAAGGCGGCTTCGACGTCGCCTATTCGCAACAGGTCCGCCATCCCGCCGGACTCGCGCATTCCTTCAACAACACCGTGATCTATCTCGATTACGAGCAGAAGGGCTTCGGCTTCAACTATCCGATCATTCCCTTCCACGTGAATTGCTATGGCAGCCAGTTGATCAAGACCAGCGCGAGCGTCGTGGGCGAGGGCGCGGACGAGATCTCGCCGCCATCGCCGAGCCCGGCGCGCTGCTTCGATCTCGGCCGCGCGACCGCGCGCTATCTTCGCGAATTCGCCGTGGCGCGTCGCGCTGATCGGCTCGGCGAGCTGGTCGCATGGCTCGCTCACGCAAAAGCACGGCCGGCTTTATCCCGATCTCGTCACCGATCGCACGCGCTTCGATCAGCTGCGCGGCAATCGCTTCGGCGATTGGGGCAAGCTGACGCAGGAAGAGATGGAGGATTCCGGCCAGCACGAGGTGCTGAACTGGATCTGCCTCGCCGGCGCGATGACCGAGCTTGGCCAGAAGGCCGAGAGTCGTCGATTACGTCGAGACGCACATCTTCAACTCGGCGAAATGCTTTGCGCTGTTCCCGCCGCAGATGGTGGGCGTTGCGGGCGGCGGAGCGCGGCGAGCGCTTTCGTGACCCAAGCGGTTTTGGATCCGGGCGCGCGCAGCCTGCCGCGGCTGCGCGTTTCGCGTTGGCGCGAGACGCGTGCGACCGGCGTGGTGCTGGTGCTGGCGCTGTTTGCGCTGTGGGAAGCAAGCGCGCGTTTCGGCATCGTACAGAGCACCAACTGGCCGCCTTTCAGCACGGTGATGACGACGCTCGTGGCCGGTCTCGGCGATGGCGAGCTGGTGCCGCTCGTCATCTCGACGCTTTGGCGCATGGCGCGCGGCTATGCCGATCGGCTGCGCGCTCGGCGTGACGGTGGGTTTCGCCATCGCGCTCTATCGCCCTGTGCGCCAGCTTCTGCTGCCGACGATCGAGCTGCTGCGGCCGATCCCGATCCCGGCGATCATTCCGCCGCTGATCTTCCTGCTCGGCCTCGGCGATGCGCTGCGGCTCTTCGCGATTGCCTTCGCCTGCTTCTTTCCGGTGGTGCTCAACACCATCGCCGGCGTGCGCTCGGTCGAGCCGGTCTATCACCAGGTAGCGCGGACTTTCGGCGTGCCGCGCGCGACGGCGCTGCGCCGCGTCGTCTTTCCGGCCTCGCTGCCCTTCATCCTCGCCGGGCTGCGCACCAGCCTCGGCCTCGCCTTCGTCGTCACCGTGATCGCCGAGATGATCGTCGGCCAGGAAGGCCTCGGCAACTACCTCGTCACGATGCAATTCGCGATGCGAACGTCGGAGATGTATGCCGGCATCATCCTGCTGACCGCGATCGCCTATCTGCTCAATCGCGCCTTCGTCGCCTGGGAGGCGCGTGCCATTCGCTGGGCGCGGCTGGTCGAGGCCATGCGCGGAGAGCCACGATGAGCGTCGTGACCAACCGGCGCTCGGCCAAAACGGGCGGCGGCGCGACCGGCGTGCCGGTCGCGGGCAGTCGCTTGCTCGTCGATCAGATCGGCAAGAGCTTCCTCGGTCCCGATGGCGGCACGATCTCGGCGATCGGCAGCGTCAGCCTCGACGTCGCGCCGGCCGAGTTCCTCGCCATCGTCGGGCCGAGCGGCTGCGGGAAATCGACGCTGCTGCAGGTCATCGCCGGGCTGATGATGCCGTCATCCGGCAAGGTGCGCTTGGGCGATCAGGACGTCACCGGCGAGCCGGCGCACATGGTCTATCTCTTCCAGCAATACAGCAAATCGCTGCTGCCCTGGATGACGGTCGCGAACAATGTGATGTTCGCCTTCAGCCATCGCATGAAGCTGAGCCAGCGCCGCGGCGCAGTCGCGCTGCCGCGACTATCTTGCGATGGTCGGTCTCGCCGATTTCGGCAATCATTATCCCTGGCAGCTTTCGGGCGGCATGCAGCAGCGTGTCGCGATCGCCCGTGCGCTCGCCGCCGAGCCGCGCGTGCTGCTGATGGACGAGCCGTTCTCCTCGGTCGACGCGCTGACGCGGCTCGATCTCCATTCGCTGATCCTCGATCTCTGGAGCCAGAAGCGCTTTACCGCCGTGCTGGTGACGCATGACGTCGACGAGGCGATCTTCCTCGCCGATCGCGTCGCGGTGCTGACGCATCGCCCGGCGACGATCTCGGAAGTGATCGAGACCAAGCTGCCGCGGCCGCGCCATTCGATCGAGACGCGGGAATCGCTCGAATTCCTCGCGCTGCGCCATCGCCTGCTCAAATATCTGCTGGCGCGCAATCAGGACGGCGCGCATGCCTAGCTGGCGCGATCGCGCGACGGCAGCTCGTGCTCGGCGTCGTCGTGCCGCTGGCCGGGCTGGCCGTGCTCGAGATCGCTTCGCGCAGCGGTTGGGTCAATCCGACCTTCCTGCCGCCGCCGACCGCGATCCTCGCGACCTTCTGGGGCATCATCGCCTCGGGCAGTTTCATCGCGCCGCTGGCGCAGACCTTGCTGCTGCTCTTCATCGGCTATGGCATCGGCTGCGTCGCGGCGATCGCGCTCGGCGTGCTGATGGGCTCGTCGCGGCCGATCTTCAATCTCTTCGAGCCGCTGACCGAGCTGCTGCGGCCGCTGCCGAAGCCGGCGCTGCTGCCGGCGCTGATCCTCTTCCTCGGCCTCGGCGCGCGGATGGAGATCACGATCGTCGCGCTCGGCTGCTTCTTCCCGGTACTGATCAACACGATCCAGGGCGTGCGCGCTGTCGAGCCGACGATGATCAACACCGCGCGCACTTTCGGCCATGGCACGATGACGATCTGGCGGCGCATCCTGCTGCCGGCGAGCGCGCCCTATATCCTCGCCGGCATGCGCATCAGCCTCGGCCTCGGCCTGATCCTCGTCGTGACGGCGGAGATGATCGCCGGCAGCGGCGGGCTCGGCGATTCGATCCTCAGCGCGCAGCGGACCTTCCTGGTGAAGGAATCCTATGCCTGGCTGGTGGTCCTGGCTTTGCTCGGCTTGCTGCTCACCTGGCTCTTTCACCTGGGTCGAGCGGCGTCTCGCTTTCTGGAACGCGCCGCAGGCGCAGTAGCGTCATGAGGATGGCATGAATCAAATCGACCTTCGCGGCCGCGGCGCCGTCGTCACCGGCGGCCGCGCGCGGCATCGGCTATGCCTGCGCCGAACGTCTCAGCGCTTCCGGCGCGAAAGTCTCGCTCTGGGATATGGACGCCGCAGCGCTGGCCGATGCGGCGAAGCAAGCTCGGCGGCGCGCATACCGTCACCGTCGATATCACCAGCGAGGCGTCCGTCGCGGCGGCGGCGAAAGCGGCGAGCGATGCGCTCGGCCAGGTCGATATTCTCGTCAACAATGCCGGCATCACCGGGCCGAACCGCAAGACCTGGGAATTCACGTCCGAGGAATGGCGTCGCGTCATCGATGTCGATCTGACTGGCGCGTTCCTCTGCTCGCGCGCGCTGGTGCCGGGCATGATGGCGCGGCGCTACGGCCGCATCGTCAACATGGCCTCGGTCGCGGGCAAGGAAGGCAACCCCAACGCCGCGGCCTACAGCTCTGCGAAGGCGGGGCTCATCGGCCTCACCAAATCGCTCGGCAAAGAGCTCGCGACCGAGAACGTGATGGTCAATTGCGTGACCCCGGCCGCGGCCGAGACCGATCTGTTCAAGCAGATGACCGAAGAGCACATCGCCTATATGCGCTCGAAGATCCCGATGAACCGCTTCGTGCAGCCGTCCGAGATCGCGGCGCTGGTCGCGTGGCTGTGCTCGGAAGAATGCGGCTTCAGCACCGGCGGCGTGTTCGACATTTCCGGCGGCCGCGCGACCTACTGAGGCTCGGCGTCTCTAATCGAAATCGATCGGCTTCAGCTCGATCGGCGTGCCGTGCGGCGTGCGGAGCGCGGCGTGGCTCCAGGCGTCGCTGTAGCGGCGCAAGGTCGCCGGATCGCTGAGTTGCTTCGCTGCGACGATGCGCTCGAGCGCAGCGAGCCAATGGCGATAATAGGTGTCGCCGCGATCGGGATCGCCCGCGGCCTGGGCGCGCTTGATCTCGGCGCCAAGCGTCTCGGCCCATTCGCTCCAGGTGAAGATGCCGCGATCGTGCAGCGCGACGGCCATCGCGAAAGCTTGCGCTTCCCACGGCTCGCGGAACAACGGGCCTTCGCTGTCGAGCGGCAAGCCGGGAACCGCTGCGGCGATCGCGCTCACGGTTGCCGGATCGTCTGCTCATGCCGGCTCCAGATAGGGCTCGAAAGCCTCGATCGAGACTTTGAGCCCCGCGGCGGCGTCGGGTCCCCACAGCTCCGTGCCGTCGAAGACGACGGTGTAGAGCCATTGCGGGTCCTCGCCGTTGCCGAGCACGACCGAATCCGGATAGACGTGACAGCCGCGGATCGCCTCGACCGTGCCGACGCGGTCGCGCGCATAGCGCGGCAGCCGCGTATGCGAGGTCGGGTTGATGTTCTTGGTGCGCACCTTGTCGCCAGGCTTGAAACGAGCCGGAGATTGCTCCTTGCGGAAGTAAGATCCGCGCTGCAAACCGGCATCGACCTCGGCGGCGTGTGAGCTTGTGCTTCACCGGTTTCGCCGGATGCAGCGCATGCCCGGTTTCGAGCTCGTCCTGGCTGACGAGACCGAAGGACAAGAGCCGCGCTTCGAGGCCGCGGTGCCATTTCTCGTAATAGGTGACGCCGAGATAGATATGCGGCGGCAGCTTCTCGACTGCGGCGCGGCCCATATCGATGTTCCAATAGCCGAGCAGCCCCGTCGCGCGTTGCATCGCATAGACGCGGCCTTCCCAAGCGGCATGGAAGACCGGCTCGTCTTTCTCGGGCGTCACCGGGCCGAAGCCGTGCATGCCGCCCATGTCGTGGACGCCGTTCATCGCGCGACCTCGCTCGCTCTCAGCGGCTCGCCGGTGCCGACCATGGAATCGCGCGTTACCAGCTCGGCGAGCTGCTCCTCGTCCCAGCCCTCGGTGCCGGCGGGGCGCGTCGGGATGACGATGAAGCGCGTCTCGGCCGTCGAATCCCAAACG
Organism: uncultured Alphaproteobacteria bacterium; assembly: GCA_963731145.1. Taxonomy (GTDB): domain Bacteria; phylum Pseudomonadota; class Alphaproteobacteria; order ATCC43930; family CGMCC-115725; genus CAIKMD01. Next base: position 78,364 of record CAVSUX010000006.1, read on the forward strand.
CGGATTTCGGTTTCGGCGGCGAGGGTGACGCCGAAATCCTTCAAAACGCCGCGCGGATCGATGACCGAGCGCGAGCGATAGGCGGCGGATTTGTACCAGACCGGCGGCAGGCCGAGTACTTCCCAGGGATAGCAGGAGCACAGCGTGCAGACAATCATGTGGCGCTGGCGCGGCGTGTTCTCGACCGCGATGAGATGATCGGACACGCGGCCGAGGGTGCCGTCGTCATTGATCGCCTTGGTCGCATCCTCGAGCAGGCGTTTCTTGAACGCGAGATCGGCCCAGGCCTTGGCGACGACGCGCGCGCCGATATGCGGCCCGATCTTCGTCTCGAACGTCTGGACGATGCGGTCGAGGGCGGCTGCATCGATATAGCCTTTCTCGGTGAGCACGGTCTCGAGCGCGCGGACGCGAGCCTGCTGCTCGGTCAGCTCCGAGTTGCCAGAATGATCATGATTGTGTCCGTGATCATGATCATGATCATGGTCGTGCGAGTGGCCATGATCGTGCTCGTGTTCGTGATCGTGCGGTTCGTTCGCCATGATCGTCTCCTACCTACTTACGCAGTCCGCGGCTTTAGCAGCCATTCGCCGTTGCTGCCGCGGCCAAGGATACCATCGCGCTGCAGCCGGTCGAGTTCAAGGGTGAGGGCGCGGCCGTCATCCGTGCCGATGCCCTCCATCAGCTCGATGAAATATTTGGGTCCGCTCTCCAGCGCCTGCTGCACATTCTGATAGCGCGGATTGAGCTTCAGATGCGGCGTCTGCGAGAGCCGGTTCTCGATGATGTCGGGCGCGCCGACCGGCCGCGTCAGATCGAAGCCGGCTTTCACCATTTTGCCGTTCTCGCCGGTCGGGTCCATCGACATGGCGAAGTGGCCGCCTTCGGTGATCGATATCGCGATCGGCGCGGAAGCGCGTCGCGAAGGCCCATTCCATCGCTTCCTCGGAGCGGAGATCGACATCGTCGTCGGTGACGAAGACATGCTTCACCAACGGCAGCTTCATCACCGCGGCGATCGCCGCGCGCGCTTCGCCGGCGGCTTTCTGGCGGATGGCGATGCGCGCGTGATGCAGCCCGGTCGCGGCCGGCGGCAGATAGACATCGGCGACATCGATGCCGGCCTCTTTCACCGCGCGCCACACCATCACCGCGAAATTCACCGCGCTGAGCTGGGCCGCGTCGTTGCGCGTCAGATGCAGGCCGCCATGCAGCAAGGTCTGATGCAGCACGTCGTGGCGCATGGTGATGGCGGTGGCGTGGAAGATCGGATCGGGATGCATCGGTCCGTAAAGCCCGTAGAGCTCGCCGTAAGGGCCTTCGATCTCGGAATAGCCGGCTTCGTCGAAATAGCCTTCGATGACCAGCTCGGCATCGGCGGGGACGGGCACGTTGTTGGTGACGCCGCGCACCATCGGCAAGGTCTCGCCGCGGATGCGCGCGATCAGCTCGAATTCGTCGATCGGCGCTTTCGACGTCGCGGCGAGGAAATCGCAAGGATGCACGCCGATGACGAAGCTCACCGGCAGCTTCTCTTTGCGCTCGACGCAGCCGAGATAGATGCGCCGCAGATCGGAGGGTTGAGTGAGGTTCGAGCGCAATGTCGTCCGGCTTTTCAGCATCAGCCGACGGCAGCCGACATTGGGCTTGTTCGTCGCCGGGTCGATGGCGAAATCGAGCGCCGCCGAAATATAAGGTGCGCCGTCGAATTCATGCTGCAGATAAAAGGGCAGGCGGGTGAGGTCGATCTGGTCGCCGGTCAGGATCACCTGATGCACGGGCGCCTCGGCCGAGGAGATTTCCGCGACCTCCTGCTTCTGCTGCAAGCGGCGCAGATATTCCGGCAGCACTTGTTTCTCCGCGACATCGAACGCGGCGGCGACGCGCTTCGGGCTGGCGTTGACGCCGGCGACCATCTCGAAACGCTCCGGCCCGACGGCATGGAAATGCATGACCTTCGGTCGAATTCTCGACCAGAGTCGCCAAGGCGCCGAGCGCGACCGGCGCTGCATGTTTCTTCGACCTCGCCCAAAGCGGCCAGTTTTTCGACGAAGCGCCGCAGCCGGAATTTCTCGGTATCGAATGCCATGAAGGTGATCTTGTACCGGAACTGGCCGATTTTATCGCCTTCACCGGCGAAAGCCGGTGTCCATTGCTCCACTGCGCCGGGACAGGGGCGGCTCGCGTTGCCTGCTATCGCCGTAACCGCTAATTTTCCGCGCAACGAGGGGAGGAAATTCATGCCGGGCATCGTCGACGTCCATCATCACATCATGGAGCCGAAATTTCTCGAGCTCGCAGCAAATGCGCATTGCCGCCAGCGGCTATGCCGGCGCCGAGCTGCAGAAATGGACGCCGTCCTGGTCGATCGAGGAGATGGACAAGGTCGGGGCCGATGTCTCGATGCTATCGATCTCGACGCCCGGCTCCTGGACCGGCAATGTCGAACAGAGCCGCAAGCTCGCGCGCAGCATCAACGACTACAAGGCGCAGATCGTGCGCGACCATCCGAAGCGCTTCGGCTTCTTCGCGACGATCCCGCTGCCCGATGTCGACGGCAGCCTCAAAGAGATCGAATACGCCTTCGACACGCTGAAGGCCGACGGCATCTGCCTGCTCGACCAATTACGACGGCAACTATCCCGGCGATCCGGCTTTCGCGCCGGTCTATGACGAGCTCAACCGCCGCAAGACGGTGGTCTATTCGCATGCCGCCGCGGCGCCTTGCTGCTTCAACATCCAGCCGAGCGTGCCGCCGGCGATCCTCGAATTCATGTTCGACAATACGCGCGCGATCGTCAGCCTGTTGCAGAGCGGCACTTTCACGCGTTGCCCCGATATCAGCTTCATCTTCTCGCATTGTGGCGGCGCGCTGGCGGGCTGGCCGGCCGTATCGCCGGCTGGTCGCGCTCGTTCGCCGACAAGGCGCCGGGCGGTGCCATCCCGACACTGAAGAAGCTCAATTACGACACCGCCAGCATGAACAACCCGTTCAGCTTCGCGGCGATGATGACGCTCGCCGGGCCGGACAAGCTGATGTTCGGCAGCGACTATCCCTGGGGCACCATGGCGGCGAGCCGCGACCCGATGCGCGCGCTCGGGTTGAGCGCCGAGGATCTGCATAAGATCGAAGAGGGCAATGCGCGGCGTGTCTTCCCGCGGCTGAAAGGCTGAGCCCATCGCCCACGCAGGGCGTGGGCAGGGATGCGGTTGACAGTGATGCGGGGCTGCCCGAAAACTCGCGGCTAATCGCGCGGCGTTGCCGCGTATTGGCAACAAACGGGGGCGCTTTCCATGGCATCGGGCAATCGAATTCGTGTGACCCACGCCGGCGCGCTGCCGCGCTCGCCGGATCTGGCCAAGCTCGTCTGGGCGAAGGGCAACGGCACGCCCTATGACGAGGCCGAGCTGCAGCGCCGGCTCGATGACGAGCTCGCGGCGACCATCCGCCGCCAAGTCGATATCGGCATCGACAGCATCAATGACGGCGAGCTGAGCAAGACCTCGTTCACGCAATACTGCGCCAGCCGCATCTCGGGCTATGAGGTGCATCCTTACGATCCGTCGCGCGATCCCGAGCCGCTCTCGATCGGCGCGCGCGATATCAAGAAATTCCGCGAGTATTTCGCCAACGGCCACGCGAAATTCGTGACGGCTCGATCCGCCGAAGAGTGACCTATGCCTGCACCGGGCCGCTGAGCTATACCGGCCAGGCCGAGCTGCAGGCCGATTTGCAGCGCTTCAAGGACGCGCTTTCGGGCGTCGACTACGGCGAGGCTTATGTGCCGGCGAACTCGCCCGGCACGATCGAGCATTGGCTGCGCAACCAATATTACGGCAGCGAAGAAGAATTCGTCGAAGCCATCGCCGAGACGATGCGCGACGGAATATAAGGCGATCGTCGATGCCGGCTTCCGCCTGCAGATCGACGATCCGGATCTGCCGGATGGCTGGCTGATGTATCCCGACATGTCGGTCGCGGAGTATCGCAAATATGCGCGGCTGCGCGCCGACGCGCTCAACCACGCGCTGCGCGATATCCCGCGCGAGAAGATCCGGCTGCATGTCTGCTGGGGCAGCTTCCACGGCCCGCATTCGGACGACATTCCGCTCAAGGACATCGCCGACATCATCTTCCGCGTGCGGGCCTCGGAATATTCGATCGAGGCGTCGAACCCGGCGCATGAGCATGAATGGGCGGTGTTCGAGAACGCGAAAGTGCCGGAGGATGCGGCGCTGATCCCCGGCGTCGTCGGCCATTGCACCGACTTCATCGAGAATCCGGAATTGGTGGCGCAGCGCCTGACGCGCTACGCCAACCTCGTCGGCCGCGAGAATGTCATGGCCGGCACGGATTGCGGCATGGGCCCGCGCGTCAACGATCCGAAAATCTGCTGGGCGAAGTTCGAGGCGATGGTCGAGGGCGCGCGGCTCGCGACGAAGCAACTCTGGGCCAAGGGCGGCAGCGCCACGCGCGAGCCGAAGCCGGCTGGCCAAGAAAGCAGCGAAGAAGAAGGCCGCGAAGAAAGCGCCGGCGCGCAAGGTCGCGAAGAAGGCGAAAGCCAGGAAGAAGGCAAAGAAGAAAGCGCGGCGGTAATCGACGCCGCTAGGTGTTGCACATCAATTCTGCGTCCTTCGACAGCCGACTCCGTTCACGCGCTCCTCGCGCGTGAACCCGGAGGGGCCAATCGCGAAGAGCGATTGGCCGGGTCGGCCAGGACGAGGTAAACCGCGTACGGCACAGCCAAAAGCTGCGAGTATCGGTCTTCCTCGTCCCGAGCGAAGTCGAGGGACGCGAGGTAGAATTGCGCGCGATAAGCCGGGTTCCTGACGAACGCCAGCAGCTCTTGTCCGAGGCCGTCGACCTCGGAGTTGAGCTGCATCGTCGGCGAGACGTGGTTGTTGTCGCGGCTGAAGACGAACCACGGCGCCTTCTTGTCGGCTTTGACCAGCTCGGCGGCGAGTGCGTGGCTCGGCCAAGCGAGCGGGTAGGGGTCGTATTCGGTGACGCCGACGAGAACCGGCGGGTGGCCGGGCTTCACGTGGTTCAGCGGGCTCATCGCCGCGTATTTGCTTTCATCCGCGCCGTAATAGGCGACCGAGTTCTCCGCCGGCTTGCCGGGGCTGTAGACCGGATGCTGCGGCGCGTAGACGCCCGAGAGCAGCAGCGCGCCGGCGATGCGCGGTCCGGCGCTGCCATGCACTTGCGGCACGAAGGTCCAGGTCGCGACATGGGTCGCGCCGGCGGATTGCCCCATGATGAAGATGCGGTCGGGATCGCCGCCGTATTTGGCGATATTGTCGTGCAGCCAGGCGACGACCTTGCCGACATCCTCGGCGCCGCTCGGCCATTTGTGCTCCGGCGCCAGACGATAGGTGGCGTTGACGCCGACCATGCCATGGCGCGCGAAGAAGATCGGCACGTTGTCGTAGATCAGGCCGGGCAGCGGGCTGCGCTCGCCGCCGATATAGCCGCCGCCATGGAAATAGACGACGACCGGTGCCTTTGTCGGCTTCTGCGCCGGCATGTAGATATCGAGCCGGTGGCGCTCATGCGGGCCGTAGGCGATGTCCTTCGCGGGCTCGACGCCATCCTTGGGCGCGCGCTCTTGCAGCGGCTTGAAGAGCGCGTAGGTCGCCTTCAGCACCTCGGGATTCCAGTTGCGGCCGATTTTGCGGATTTCGGCGGCGACCTGTGCGGCGGCGGAGTTGGCGGAGACGGAATCGGGCATGGGTCTTACCTCAAGGAGATGAATGATTAGAGATCGAACGGCTCGATCACTTGCAGCTTCTTGCCGAGCTCGGGATTGCGGATCTCGCCTTTCTTGTCGCCGAGGATCGATTTGAATGCTTCGAGCTTGATCGTCGGATTGTCGCCGCGGATGACGTGGATCGGGTCATTGCCTTTCTTCACGTCGTCGATCGCCTGCTTCACCATCTTGCGCATCATGACGATGCCGCGATCGGAGGTTGCGAGATTCTCATTCGCGCGGTTGGTGACGAGACCCTGGCTCTCGATCGCGGCGTCGTCCTGGTCGCGGTCCCAGAGATTCCACCAGCCGTCCTCGATGCGCTTGAAATCGCCCGGCTGCGTCGCCTGGTATTTCGCGGTGGTGATCGTGTAGGGCGCCGTGCCGCGTTCCGAGCCCCAGACCTGGAAAGTGATCGCCTTTGTGTCGTCGAGCGGCGTCACCCATTGCATGAATTGATAGGGCTCTTGCCCGGAGCGGCAGACCTGCACGCGGTTGATCGCCGGGAAGACATAGTGATGGCGATCATGCACGCCATTCGGATATTCGAGATACATCTCGATGCCGTAATCGCGCTCGATCCACTGGCAGACATCCGGCCGCTGCATGGCGAGTTCGGGATAGACGCTGGCATGGAGCGCCATGACGTGGAGGGAATCGACCATGTTCTCGACGCGCTGCAGCCAATTGCCATAGATGTCGCGCGCGTTGAGGATCTTGTGACATTGTGCGTCGAACAGCAGATCGTAATTCGGGAATTCGGGCACCGGCTTCGGCCCGATATAGGCGAAGATGAGGCCCGAGACCTCGCGCACCGCGTAGGCGCCTTGCCGGACCTTGTCCTTGAAGTCGCTGAAGACGGGCTCGCAAGGCTGATCGAGGCATTTGCCTTGCGTGTCGTAGAGCCAGCCGTGATAGCAGCAACGTAACCCTTCTTGTTCAACACGCCCGTATTCGAGCGAGGCGTTGCGGTGGCAGCAATGCTTGTCGAGGAGGCCGAGCTTGCCGTTGCCGGCGCGGAACAGCACGAATTCCTCATGCAGCAGCTTGACGATCTTCGGCTCCTTGCCGAGCTGCTCGGCGAGCATGACCGGCCACCAATAGCGGCGCAGCATATTGCCGGCGGGCGTGCCCGGCCCGATCCGCGTCAGCAATTCATTCTCGGACTTCTTCATGGCGTACCCCTTTAAGGCTTCGGCTTCCATCCCTTGGCGTTGAGGTCGGCGAGCGCTTTGCGCGCCGGGCCGAAATCGAAAATCGCCGCCGGCTTCATCTGTTGCGCGGGCGGCACATCCACCATCTCGCTGCGCAGAGCGATCTCTTCGCTCTGCACATTGGCCGGCACCGTACCGTCGTGCGCAATGCCGCCCTGGATGTGATCGTAATCCGATTCCGCATCTTTTTCTTCGGTCTTGGCGTAGCGCGCGATCATCGCGATCGCCTGCACGCGATAGGTGCGGACATAGGTCTGGCCTTTGAGGAGGGCGCGTACCATGCGCTGCACGAGATCGGGTTTTTCGGCGATGAGCTTGTCGCTGGTGGCGAGGCCATTGAAGGGCATCCGCACCTCTTCGGCGAGATTGCTGATGAGATGCCCGTGCTGGAGCCCGCCCGAGGTCTTGAGCTTTTCGACCTCGCCCCAGACCATGATACCGGCGGGGATCGAGCCGCTCGAAATCGCGGCTAGCCGCGCGGCGCCGTTGCCGAGCGCCGTGAAGGCGAAATAATCGCGCGGCAGGTTATGTTTCTTGAGAAGATAACGCAGCGCGATCTCGCCGCTATCGCCGCGGCTGATCACCGCGACGAGCTGGTCCTTGAGATCGGCGACGGTCTTCAAACCCGGCTTCACCGACCAAAGCTGCCAGCCGGGCCGGTCCTGGCCGACCATCACGACCTTCATATGCGCGCCTTTGAGGATCGCGCTGATCGCGCTCGAGCCCGAGCCGGTGAAATCGAGAGTGCCGGAAATCATCGCCGGCACGGCGACGCCGCCACCGGCGGAGGTCAGATCGACATCGAGGCCTTCCTCGGCGAAATAACCTTTGTCGATCGCGGCCATGATGTAGCCGAAATCGGCATTCCAGGTGACGTAGGAGAGAGTCGTCTTCTCGGCATGTGCGGTCGTTGAGAAGACGAGTGCCAAAAGGAGAGACAGAGCGACGATCGCCCCCTCACCCCAACCCTCTCCCCGCCGGGGAGAGGGAGGGGCCCGGCGCGAAGCGACGGGAGGGTGAGGGGGAAGTCTCATCGCGATGCCGCGATCAATGCCCGCCTTGGCGCTCGAACAGGCGCTTGGTTTCGCGCGAGGAGAACTTCCAGCCCTGTGCCGTCTTCACGAATTTGTCGTGCCATTCGCCCATGCTGAAAGGCGGATCGAAGGGCAGGGGGAATTTCGGATTGTCGACCTTCGGATCGTGATGCAGCGCGACGTAGTAGGTCACGCTCTCGGCATGGCTGTCGTCGATCACATTGACCATGGTGCCGCCGTTGATGTGGCGGGTGACCTGGGTCGAGGCTTTATACGACGAGCGGATCTCGGCATGGCCCTTATAGGGCTTGCCGCCGCGCAGCCAAGTGCCATCCTCGGCGAAGAGCGCGATGCATTTCTCGGTCTCTTTGTGATCGCCGTGTTGGGTGATCGCGATCACCAGGTCGCGGCATTCCTGATCGATCTCTTTGCGCTGCTTGGCGTCCATGTCTCTTCTCCTTTGCTTCAAGCGATACGGGTGACGAGTGTGCCGAGCTTCTCGACCTCGACCTCGACGACGTCGCCGGATTTGAGCCACCATTGCTCTTGATCGGGCTTGCGGCCGGCGGCGACGCCGCCCGGCGTGCCGGTGCCGAGAATGTCGCCAGGCTCGAGCCCGATGCCCGACCAATGCGCGATCTGCTCGTCGATCTTGTACATCATGCGCTGCGCGGTCGAGTTCTGGCGGATGTTGCCGTTGACCCGGCTTTTCAGCGCGAGGAGCTGCGGATCGCCGATCTCGTCGGGCGTGACGAGATAGGGGCCGAGCGGCGCGAAGCCGGCGAAGTTCTTGCCCAAGCACCCGACACCGCCGCCCTTGCTCGCCTCGCCGCGATAGGTGTCGCGGTCGGAGAGGTCATTATAGACGGTGTAACCGAAGACATAATCGAGGGCATTTTCCTTCGCCACGCGGAAGGCCGGGCGACCGATCACCGCCGCGATCTCGACTTCGTAATCGAGATGCTTGGTTTCGGGGGGGATCGCGACGGTGGCGTTCGGCGGCACGACAGTCGATGCGAATTGCACATGCGCGATCGGCAATTGCGGCACTTTCGCATCCGCTGGTCGGCCCATCTCGTCCTGATGCTCGAAATAATTCTTGCCGGCGGCGATGAATTTGCGCGGCCGCGGCACCGGCGCAAGCAAAGTCACATCGCTGGCCGCGAAGACGATCTTCTCGCCGCGCGGGCCTCTAATCGCTTCGCCTTGCTCCTCGGCAAAGAGCAGCGCCTGATGGGCGGCGTCGAGAGCAAATCGGCCGGTCGAAATGAAATCCTGCGCATTAGGCGGCGCCATCGCATGCGCGAGCACCAGTGCACGATCGAGCGGGAATTCGCGCGCCAGCAAAGCGGCGCAGGCGCCTTCGATGTCGACGATATTGCCGTTGGCGAGAACGAGGCCGAAACGCTCGATGCCCGGTGCCGGTGCGAAAGTGACGAAGCGCATGTCTCTTAACTCCTAGCCGGCGATGGTGGCGCTGAGCGTGCCGATCGGCGCGCAGGCGATCTCGATCTTGTCGCCGACCTTGATCTCGACCGGCGAATCCACCTCGTTGCCGGGCCGCGGCCGCGAGATCGCCGCGCCGAGCGCGACCATGTCGCCCGGCTCGAGCACCGTGCGCGACCAGGCCTTGGTCGCGTTGGCGATGCTATGGGCGAAATCGGAGACCGCGAAACGCTGCTTCACTGCGCCGTTGAGGGTGAGCGTGATCTCGGTCGCGGTATCGAGCTCGCCGGGCGCGGCGACCCAGATCGACGGGCCGAGCGGCGTCAGGCCGCGATGGTTCTTGGCGTAGAGGTTGTTGCTGGTCTTCCATTCGCGATCGAACATGTCGCGGTTGGTGATCTCGGCCATCAGGGTGAAGCCGATGATGCTGCGCGTCGCCTCGCCGGCGGAGACGCGCGCGGCTTCTTTGCCGAGCACGGCGACCAGCACCGCCTCGACATCGTAGCGCGCGCCCGGATCGGGCAGGCGCAACGCAGCGCCGGGCGCGGCGCAGGCGCTGGCGAATTTCGAGAAGCCGACGACCATCTTCGCTGGAAGCTGGTCGTTGGAGCGGGCGAGGGCGACGCGGCCTTCGGTCAGCAGGATCTTCGCCAGCGGATCGATCGGCGCGGCGAGGGCGGGGCTGGCGATCGGGATGCTTGGCGCTGCCCAGCGCGCGCTCCAGCTTCTTGCGCCCGCCGCTGCCGAGGGCGGAGAGGTGCGACAAGCGTCGCGGCCATGGTCGTGGCCTGGTCGGGCGCGGCAAGCCCGGCTTCGGTCATCAAGCGTGTGCAGATCGTGCCAGGTGCCGGCGCCGTTTTGCGCGACGACACGCGGCTCGGCCAGGAACGGCCAGGGCAGATCGGCAATACCGATTTTCATGAGATTTAGCGCCTTCCTCAAGGGAGTCTGATTGCTCCGATTGGCGTCACTCTAGGGCATGGAGGCCGCACTGGAAAAGGCCCGGGCGGCGGTTTAACCTCTTGACCAAACACAGTTCACCCGAGGAGAGAATGGCTATGGGCGAGGTTTTGGGTATCGGGATTTCGCATTCGCCGCTGTTCAGCCGGCCGAAGAACGATATGGCCTTCCTGCTGGGCGTCCGGCTCAAGGATCCGGATATTCCGGATTCGGCGAAGGACCAGTCGAAATGGCCCGAGGCGATGCGCCAGGAATGGAGCAACGACCGCGGCGCCGCCGCCGGAGCCGCGCATCACGAAGCGATGCTCGCCGATTTCATGCGCGCGCGCAAAGTGATCGACGATTTCAAGCCCGACTTCATCTTCATGTGGGGCGACGATCAGTACGAGAATTACAAGGAAGGCATCATCCCGCCTTTCTCGATCCTCGCCTATGACGGCGACATGACGGTGAAGCCGTGGCAGCAGGCGTCGGAATCCGGCTCGATGAAGGGCAAGCCCAATGTCTGGAACGAGCCGATGGATTTCGAGTTCAAGCTCCATTTCCATCGCGAGGCGGCGAAGTATTTCGTCGAGCAGCTGCTCGATCATGATTTCGACATTTCGTATTCTTATCAGCCGAACGAGCATCCCGGCTTGGCGCATGCCTTCCTCAATGCAGCCCTTTATCTCGACTATCATCGCCAGGGCTTCCCGCATCGCATGGTGCCGTGCTCGATCAATTGCTACGGCCGCGAGGTGATCGGCTATCACGGCTTCGCGGACAATCTCGGCCACAAGCCGCCGCCCGATCCGCATTCACCGAAGCCGAGCCGCTGCTTCGCCCTCGGCAAGGCGGTGGCGCAGATCGCGCGCGAGAGCCCGTACCGCGTCGCGCTGATGGCGTCGTCGAGCTGGTCGCATTCCTTCCTGACGCAGAAGACCTGGCGCATGGTCCCGGATATCGAGACCGACATGAAGCTCTACGATGCGATGGTCACGGGCAATTACGACTTCTGGAAGAAGATGACCTTGGAGCAGGTCGAGGATTGCGGCGGCCATGAGACGCTCAACTGGTTCGCGCTGATGGGTGCGATGCAAGAGCTCAACCAGAAGATCGTCTGGTCGAACATCCTGCCGACTTACATCTTCAACGCGACCAAGGTGACGGCAGTCTTCGGCCAGCGCTGATTGCCTACGGGAGCGTCATAAAAAAATCGTCACCCCCGCGCCCTTCGACAAGCTCAGGAGCGGGGGTCCAGCGAAGACGCACTGGATGCCCGCTTTCGCGGGCATGACGATTTAATAATTTGCGAAAATCGAGAAATTCAAGAGGGAGGTTCCGCTTGCTGACGATTCCCAATCCCATCCGCACGCCGGTGATCATGCGCTCGCGGCTCATGCTCGAAGTGGCGAGCGAGCTCATCGCCGCGAACGAATGGGCCGACAAGCAGACGATGATCCTCTTCCGCGTGCAAGGCGCCAGCGAGTGGAAGATCCGCTTCTTTGCAAGCGATGCGCCAGGTTCGGTCGATGCGGTGGCGAGCGGCGAGGCCGATATCGCGATCTGCAATCCCGGCAGCGTGCTGGCGATGGCAGCGGCGGGCAAGGGCCCGTGGAAGGGTAGGCCGCTGGCGCTGCGCTCGATCATGGCGATCCCGCAATTCGACCAGCTCGGCTTCGCGGTCAAAGCCTCGACCGGCCTCAAGACGCTTGCCGATCTGAAGCGTGCGAAATACCCGCTGAAGATCTCGCTGCGCGGCCAGCCCGATCATTCCGTGCATCTCATCTGCAATTGCGTGCTCGCCGCTTATGGCATGTCGCTCGAGGATATCGTCTCATGGGGCGGCAAGCTGGTGCCGAGCGATGGCCTGCCGAATGCGCGCGACCGCATCGGCGCGGTCGAGCGCGGCGAGGTCGATGCGCTCTGGGACGAGGCGCTGCCGATGTTCGCCAATCGTGCGCTGGAGCTCGGCATGCGCTTCCTCGCCATCGACGAGCCGCAGCTTAAGGCGCTCGAAGCCGATGGGCTGAAGCGGGCGATGATCACGCGCCAGGAATTCCCCGGCCTTGCCAGAAGACGTGCCGACGCTCGATTTCAGCGGCTGGCCCATCTTCTGCCTCGAAAGCGCGCCCGAGGAGATGATCTATAAATTCTGCGAGGCGCTGGAGGCGCGCAAGGACCGCATTCCCTGGTACGGCAAAGGTCCAATGGCGCTCGAGACGATGTGCAAGGATAGCATCGAGGGGCCGCTTTATTTGCCGCTTCATCGCGGCGCCGAGCGCTTCTGGCGCGAGCGGGGATATCTACCCTAAGCGCGATGGCGGGCGAGGATCGCTGCATCGTTCGCGCGGCGCGGGCGGCGGATCGAGCTGCCTGGGCGGCGATGCGCGCCGCGCTCTGGCCGGAAGAGGATACCGAAGCGCTTATGCGCGGGATCGATGCGCTGCTCGCGCGCGGCGATGCCTGGGGCTTCATCGCCGAAATTGACGGCACGGCGATCGGCTTTGCCGAAGTCGCGACCCGGCCGTATGCCAATGGCTGCGATAGCCAGCCGGTCGCCTTTCTCGAAGGTATTTGGGTCGCGGAGCCGGCGCGCCGTCGCGGCATCGGCAAACAATTGATCGCGCATATCGAAGCGTTCTTGCGCGCACGCGGCTTTCGCGAGCTCGGCTCGGACACGCAGCTCGCCAATCTGACCTCGCAGGACGCGCATCGCCGCTGGGGCTTCGCCGAGACCGAGCGCGTCGTCTATTTCCGCAAGCTATTGGGTTGAGCGGGCTGCCCATCGGCTTCGGCCGCTTCTTGCCCAAAACAGGCCGCCACCATAGGCTTTGCGGCGGGAGGATTGCCGTCATGCCAGTTGATGCCGCGCCGTCGGAGTTGATCGCCCGGGCGCGCAGCTTCATTCCGAAGCTGATCGAATGCAGCGCCGAGACCGATCGCGAGCGACGCGTGCCGCATCGCCTGATCGACGAAATGCGTGCCGCCGGCCTCTTCCGCGCGCTGCAGCCGAAGCGCTGGGGCGGTTACGAGATCGATGTCGGCACCTATTACGAGATCGAGATGGCGCTCGCCGAAGGCGATATGTCGGCGGGCTGGATCTATGGGGTGGTCGGCGTCACGCAATGGGTGATGGCGCTGCTCGACGATCGCGCGGCGCAAGACGTGTGGGGCAAGGATTCGAACGCGCTGGTCGGGCTCTCGCTCGCGCCGGCCGGCAAGATCGTACCGGTCGAAGGCGGTTTTCGCATCAGCGGACGCTGGCCTTTCGCCAGCGGCTGTCTTTACTGCGATTGGGCGCTGCTTGGTGCTTTCGTGCCATCCGATCCGCCGCGTGCCGACGGCATGCCGGAATGGCGCATGTATCTCGTGCCGAAAAGCGATTACGAGATCGTCGATACCTGGCACACCTCCGGCCTCAGAGGCACCGGCAGCAACGACATCGTCATCAAGGACGCGTTCGTGCCGGCTTATCGCATGCATCGCATGCTCGACAACGTCATGTGCAAAGGGCCGGGGCAGGCGGTGAACACTGTCGCCGCTCTATCGCATTCCCTTCGGTCAGGTTTTCGGCGGCGGTGTCGCTTATGCGGCGATTGGCGCGCTGCAAGGCATGCTCAACGATTTCCGCGCCTATGCCGGTCCACGCATGCGGCTCGGCAACCGTCGTACGGTCGAGGACCCGGATGCGTTGCTGGCGATGGGCGATGCCGATCACGCGGTCGACGAGATGAAGCTGCTGCTGCATCGCAATGTGCGCAATCTTGTTGCCTATGCCGAGCGTGATGAAATACCGCCGCAGGAAGAGCGGCTGAAATACAAATTCCAGATGGCGACGGCGACCGAGCGTTGTCGCGCGATCGCGACGCGCTTGTTCCAGGCGGCGGGCGCGGCGGGGCTTTATTCGCAGCATCGCTTCGGCCGCATCCTCGCCGACATCAATGCCGGCCGGCAGCATGTCACCAATCAGCATGAGATGCATGGCCGTGAATGGGGCCGCCATCTGCTCGGCCAGCCCTATCATGAGGATGTGATGCGATGAAACGCCTGGCTTTGCTCTTACTTTTTCTCGCGGCGTCGCTCGCGCTTCCGGTCCCGCGCGCGACAGCAGAAGAGGTGAGGATCGGCACGATCAAGGTCGCGGGTGCCGGCGCGATGTTTCTCGCCGAGGCGCGCGGCTATTTTGCGGCCGAGGGGCTAACGCCGAAATTCGTCTTCTTCGAGGCGGCGCAGCCGATCGCGGTCGCGAATGTCTCGGGCGATATCGATTTCGGCGCGACGCCGCCCGGCGGCGGTTTCTATGCGCTTGCCGGACAGGGCGCTCTCAAGATCATCGGCGGCTACATCATGGATTGGCCGAGCTTTCAGGCGAATGGCGCGGTGGTCTCGCTCGCCGCTTATGACAAAGGCTTCCGCTCGTTCCAGGATATGGGCGGCAAGACCGTATCGACGACGCAGATCGGCGGCGCGCCGCATTACGCTTGGGCGCTGATCGCCGAGCATTTCGGCGTCGATCTCAAGGCCGTGCATGTCGTCGCGCTGCAATCCAACCCGAACCAGCTTACCGCGGTGATCGGCGGGCAGGTCGATGCGGCGATGATGCCGTCGACCGTCTTTACCGGTGCGTTACAGGGCGGGAAGCTGAAGCTCCTCGGTTTCGCCGGCGACATCGTGCCGTGGCAACTGGGTGCGGTCTTCACCTCATCGAAGATTGCCGATGGCAATCCGGATCAGGTGAAACGCTTCCTGCGCGCCTATGTACGCGGCGTGCAGGATTATCACGACGCTTTCACCAACAAGGACGAGCGGCGCGAGGACCAGCCGAGCGCACCGGCGGTGCTGGAGATTATTTCCAAATATATCGGACAGACGCCCGATCAGGTGCGGCGCGCGGTTCCCTATATCGATCGCCTGATACGCGTCGATGTCGACGACGTGATGCACCAGATCGCCTGGTTCAAGAGTCAGGGCATGCTGAAAGATTCGGTCGACGGCGCGACGATTATCGACAAGCGCTACGTCGTGCCGATGCCGCAGAGGTAAGACGCGACACTATTCTAAGGCGTCATGTCTGCGACAGCGGGATCCGGCGGTTACCCTCGGTCCCCGCCTTCGCGGGGACAACCGGTCCGATCTACGCGTTAGCGGTTATTCTCTTTCACTAATGGACCGGTTGGCTTGTCCTGGGTGAAGCTCGGCCAGGCTGCCTTCGCGGCGACGACTTTGTTGCGCAGGATGCCGATCTTCTCGATCTCGAGCTCGACCGTGTCGCCGGCGTGGATCTCTTTATCGCCGGCGAAGGTGCCGAGCGAGATGATGTCGCCCGCCTGCATCGGCGTGTAGTCCGAGCAATAGGCGAGCACGGCATAGGGATCGAAGATCATCTTGCCGGTATTGCCGCTGCGCGTGACCTTGCCGTTGATGCGCACATCCATCTTGAGGTTGCGCGGATCGGGCAGCTCCTTCTTGGTCACGATCCACGGGCCCATCGGCGCGAAGGTCGCGAGGTTCTTGGCATAGGCGTAGGGCTGGCCCATCTGGCCGCGCTCGCGCTGGCGCTGCCGCGCCGAGACGTCGTTGCAGATTGTCCAGCCGAACACATAGTCGGGCGCTTGCGACGGGCGGATGTGGCGGCAGTCGCGCCCGACGATGAGGCCGAGCTCATGCTCCTCATCGACCTTTTGCGGAAAGGGCGGCAACTCGATCTCGGCCTCGTGGCCGATCATGTTGCTGGGATATTTCGCGAAGACGATCGGCTCTTCGTAGAATTTGAGATTGGTTTCGTCGATATGCTCTTGGAAATTGAGCGCGAGCGCGAGAATCTTCGGCGGGTTGGTCACCGGCGGTAGGTATTTCGGCTTCTCCGCGACGAAGCGCGCGAGCCGGCCGCTGCCGCGCAGCTCGTTGAGGCTCTCCTCGCCGAAGCGGTCGATGTCGAGACCGGATTGGATGATCTGCAGCATCGAATGCGCGGTCTGGATGTTGGGGTGGGTGGTGCGCAGGCAGGCGGTTAGGTCGACCACGCCTTCGGCGACATGCGCGCCGATCGTTGCGGCACCGTTCTTTTCGAAAGACAGAAGCTTCATGTGAGGACCTCCCCAGCCCAAAGTTTGCGGCGACGATAGGAGCGGCGCCAAAGCTTGGCAAGGCGAGACACATTTGTGACGCGCGGCGGTGACGGGACATCGTCGAATTGACAGCGCGATGTTTCTTCGCATCATCCCGCTTCGGGGAGAGCGGGGCATGTGCGAACTTCTGGCGATGTCGAGTCAGCGACCGGCAACGGTCAATCTTGCGCTCGGCATCTTCGCTCGTCATGGTGGCGGCGATGGTCCCGACAAGGATGGCTGGGGAATCTCCTATTTCGAAGACGGCGATGTCCGCCTGATCAAGGATGCGGCGCCGGCTTTCGCCAGCCCCTGGATCGGCTTCGTCGAGGGCATGTCGCTGCGCAGCCAGCTCGTCTTTGCCCATATACGGCGCGCGACCAGCGGTGTCGTCGCGTTGCGCAATACTCATCCCTTCATGCGCGAGCTCGGCGGCCAGCCGCACGTCTTCGCGCATAACGGCGCGTTTCCATCGATCTTCAGCGCCGCGGAATTCGCGCTCGGTCGCTTTCACCCACTCGGCGACACCGATTCGGAATGGGCATTTTGCGCGTTGCTGGAGCGGCTCGCGGTCGCGCGTCAGGCGGCCGAGCGCCCGCTTACTCTCGAGCGGCGGATCGAGATCGTCGGCGATTTCGCCGCCCGGCTGCGGCGCGAAGGTATGGCGAATTTTCTCTATTCCGACGGCGAATACGCCTTCCTTCACGGCGACCGGCGCCACCACCAGCAGTTGGGCGGACCGACGAGCGCGCCGGGCCTGCATTTCATCATCCAGCACGACGCCGACGCCGGCCAGCCTTTCGCCGGCCAGGGCGGCGTGACCGTCGACGAGGTCAATCACCCGGTCTTTCTGGCGGCAAGCGTGCCGCTGACGCGCGAGGAATGGACGCCGCTGAGCCGGGGCGAGTTGCTGGTCGTTTGCGATGGCGAGATCGTATCGCGCATCGTCGCCTAGTTTTGAGAATAGGAGAGGGGCCATTTGGAAGCGCTCGGCCAGGACCACTGGCCGCTGATCCTGGGCTCATGGGTCGCCGAACACCGATGGCTGGCCGTTGACGGGAGAGTAGCGTGACGCTGGCGCTCGGTCCGACACCTTGCGATGACGGTGTCATCGGTGCCGGCGCCGCCACGCAGCCTTGCGCCGAGCGCAGCAAGCCTTGGGTGCTGGCGGCGACGATCCTCGGCTCGAGCATGGCTTTCATCGACGCGACCGTCATCAACGTCGCGCTGCCTGCGATCCAGTCTGAGTTCGCGGAATCCGTGGCGGCGGCGCAATGGGTGGTCAATGCCTATCTCTTGCTGCTCGGCGCGTTGATTTTGGTCGGCGGCGCGGCGGGCGACCGTTTCGGTCGCCGTCGCATCTTCATGCTCGGTATCGTGCTGTTCACGGTGGCATCGATGGCGTGCGGGCTGGCGCCGAACGCCGCGATCCTGATCGCTTCGCGCGCGGTTCAGGGTATCGGCGGCGCGCTGCTCGTGCCGGAGAGCCTTGCCATCATCAGCGCGGCTTTTCCCGAGACCGAGCGCGGCAGGGCGATCGGCACCTGGGCCGGCTTCTCTGCGCTGACCACCGCGCTCGGCCCGGTGCTGGGCGGAACGCTTGTCGATGCGCTGAGCTGGCGCGCGGTGTTCTTCATCAACCTGCCGCTGGCGGCGGTCGCGCTTGCGATTGCACGACGCCATGTCCCGGAGAGTCATGGCGGCGATGCCGCGGCAGCGATCGATTGGCAGGGCGGCGCGCTCGCCAGCCTCGGCCTCTTCGGCATCGCTTTTGGCGCGAGCGCTTGGTCCAGTACGCGCTGGAGCGAGGCGATCGTCTACGGTCCCATGCTTGCAGGTATTGCCGTGCTCGCATTTTTCCTTTGGTGGGAGGCACGGGCGAAATCGCCGATGGTGCCGCTCGCGCTGTTTCGCGCCGGCGCGTTCAGCGGCGCGAATGCGATGACCTTGCTACTTTATGCCGGGCTGAGCGGCGCGCTGTTCTTCCTGCCGTATGATCTCATTCGCTTGCAGGGCTATTCGACGGCGGCCGCCGGTGCCTCGTTCCTACCCATGAGCATCATCATGGGCGGACTCTCGCGCTGGTCCGGCGCTCTGGTCGATCGCACGGGAGCGAGATTGCCGTTGATCGTCGGCCCTGCGATCGCGGCTGTCGGTTTCGCGCTTTTCGCATTACCGGGGATCGGCGGCTCTTACTGGACGACCTTCTTTCCCGCGATGGTGGTGCTCGCGATCGGCATGACGATCAGCGTCGCGCCGCTGACGACCGTTGTCATGGGCGCGGTCGATCAGCGCCATGCGGGCACGGCATCAGGCATCAACAATGCGATCGCGCGGATCGCTGGCATGCTGGCTGTCGCGCTTTTCGGAGCGCTGGCGGTCGGCGTCTTCGGCAAGGCGCTTGATGCGTCGCTCGACGGGTTGCAGCTTGCGCCGGTTCTGCGCGATGCGGTGCAAGCGCAAATACCGAAGCTGGCTGAAGCCGCGGTTCCACCCGACGTCACCGGCGCGCTGAGGCAAACGCTCGAAGCATTCCTCCGACTTTCCTTCCTCGAAGCGTTCCGGATCGTCATGCTCACGGCCTCGGTGCTGGCCGTGGCAAGCGCCGTTTGCGCGGCACTGACAATCCCGAAGACATCACATGAGGGTGCGCGGTCGCCTCGCGAGCCGAACCGGTAGTTTTGCGTGTTTTCCCGGGTTGGCTTGGCGCGTGAACAATGCGATGGTGCGGCCCACGCGCCATCGATAAGCGCATCAAGTCGGAACGGGGGATTTATGTCTGAGACGTCGCTGATTTCCGATCAATCGATTGCCGCACGGCTCGAGCGGCTGCCTTATTCGCGCTGGCATATCACGGTTACGGCGTTCCTCGGTGTCGCCATCTTCTTCGACGGCTTCGATGCGCTGACCACGGCCTATGTACTGCCGGTGTTGATCCGCGAATGGCACATCCCGCTACAGAATGTCGGGGGGCTGATTTCGATCGCCAATGTCGGCCAGGCGCTCGGCGCGCTCTTCTTCGGCTGGCTGGCGGAACGCATCGGGCGGGTCCGGACCGCGCAGATCACCATCGCGCTTTACGCCGTGATGAGCCTCGTCTGCGCCTTCACCTCGAATTACCAGGAGCTGTTCTGGTGCCGCTTCTTCGAAGGCATCGGCCTCGGCGGCGAGATACCGGTCGCCTCGACCTATATCAGCGAGATCCTGCGCGCCGATCGCCGCGGCGGCTCGTTCCTCGGCTACCAAATCATCTTCCCGGTCGGGCTGCTCGGCGCCGGCATCATCGGCGCGATCGTCGTTCCCAGTTTCGGCTGGCAATGGATGTTCATCATCGGCGCGATCCCGGCGCTGATCTCGCTCGTTCTGCGCCGCTATTGCCCGGAATCGCCGCGCTGGCTGGCGCAGAAAGGCCGGCTCGACGAGGCGGAGAAGGTGATGGCGGAGATCGAGCGCAAGGTCTCGCATGACGGCCGCGATCCGCTGCCGCCGGTCGTGCCGATCAAGACCCAGCCGCTCGGCGAGCGCACGCGCTGGCAGGAGCTGTTTCAGGGTCCCTATCTCCGGCGCCGGACGCTGATCGTCTGGGTGCTGTGGGCCTCGACCTATCTCGTCTCGCAAGGCCTGCAGAGCTGGATCCCGACGGTCTATCGCGAGGTCTATCATCTCAGCCTGCAGCAATCGCTGAATTATGCGGTCGCGGCGCCGATCGGCACGGTGATCGGCGCGCTGCTCTGTGCGCTCCTCATCGATCGCACCGGGCGGCGGCTTTGGTTCATCGGCGCCTATACGCTGCTCGTCGCGGGACTGCTCGAGCTCTGGCTGGTCGGCTCCGAGACGGCTTTCGGCATGATGCTCGGCTACGCCTTCTGCTCGCTCTGGACCGGCTCGGTCAGCATGAGCATCTTCCTCTATACGGCGGAAATCTATCCGACGCGCGTGCGCGCGATGGGCATTTCCTGGGCGACGTTCTGGCTGCGCCTCGCCGCGACCGTCGGCCCGATTCTCGTTGGCTTACGTGCTGTCGGGCTATGGCATCGGCGGCGTCTTCTTCCTCTTCTCGATCGTCACCGTCATCGGCCTGTTGGCGGCGATCTTCATGACCGAGACGACCAAGCGCGTGCTGGAGGAGGTGTCGCCCTAAGGCGGTATTCACCCGGCTGGCCGTTGGTCGGCAGGTAGAGTATTTTTCCTCCGGTGCGATACGGGGGAATGTTGCGATGGGGCAGGTGAAGGTCGGGCCGCTGTTCGCGCCTATCGCGTGGCCGGTCGGCGCTGATTCTGGTGGCGCTGTTGGCGGGCTGTAAGCCCGACAATAAATATGTCGTGCCGCCGCCGCCGGCCGTGACCGTCGCGCATCCCGAAGCGCGCAACATCACCCGCTATTACGAGACCAGCGGCACCACGGCCGCCATCGATCAGGCCGATCTCATGGCGCGGATCCAGGGCTTTCTGGTCTCGCAGAACTATACCGACGGCCAGTCGGTCAAGAAGGGCGATCTGCTCTTTACCATCGAGCCGCAGCCTTATAAGGCGAAACTCGATCAGGCGCAGGCGCAACAGGATGCGGCGCAGGCCTTGGTCGCGCAAAGCGAGGCCGAATACAATCGCAATGCCAGCCTCGCCAAGAACAGTTTCGCGTCGCAGACCGCCCTCGATCAATCGCGTTCGCTGCGCGACAGCAATCGTGCCAATTTCGTCGCGGCGCAGGCGAACACGCAGCTTGCCCAGATCAATTACGATTATACGCAGGTCACGGCGCCCTTCGATGGCGTGGTGAGCGGCGCATCTCGTGTCGGTCGGCTCGCTGGTCGGCGCGAACGGTCCGACCAAGCTGGCGACGATCCTGCAGCTCGATCCCGTCTACGCGAACTTCAACGTCAGCGATCAGGAGCTGCAGCGCTATCGGGTCGCGCTGGCCGCCAAGGGGATTGACGGTGCGCGATCAGATCGGGACCATTCCGGTCGAGGTCGGGCTGCAAACCGAGACCGGCTATCCGCATAGCGGCAAGGTCGATTACGTCGCGCCGCTGGTCGACAACTCGACCGGCACGGTCGCGGTCCGCGCCGTGCTCGCCAATGAGGAAATGCGCTGCCGCCGGGCGGCTTCGTCCGCGTGCGCGTACCGCTCAGCGCGACGTGCCGGCGTTGCTGGTGCCGGCCAGCCGCGATCGGCCGCGATCAGGCCGGCAGCTATGTGCTCACGGTCGGCAGCGGCGATGTCGTCCAGCAAAAGCGCGTGATCACTCGGTCCGACGGTCGATTCGATGCGCGTCGTCGAGAGCGGCCTTGCGGCCGAAGACAACGTCGTCGTCGCCGGGCTGCAGCGCGCCGTGCCAGGCGAGAAGGTGCAGCCGCAAGTCCAGACTGCCTCGGCCGCGAAGTGAACGGAACGCGAGCGCGCGTGATCTCGAAATTTTTCATCGAGCGGCCGGTTCTCGCCAATGTTATCGCGCTGGTGACGGTGCTGATCGGCATCGTGGCGATCTTCAGCTTGCCGGTCAGCCAATATCCCAATGTCGTGCCGCCGACGATCGCGGTGACGGCGCGCTATCCCGGTGCCAGCGCGCAAGCGGTCATCGATACGGTGGCGCTGCCGATCGAGCAGCAGGTCAACGGCGTGCCGGGCATGCTCTACATGCAATCGACCAGCGGGTCGGACGGCACCTATAGCCTCATCGTCACCTTCGACATCGGCACCGATCTCAACTTCGCGCAGGTCCTGGTCGAGAATCGGGTCAACGCCGCGCTCGCCGAGCTTGCCGCAGGCGGTGCAGGCGCAAGGCGTCAATGTTCAGCAGAAATCGACGGCGATTCTCGAGATCGTGACGCTGAGCGCCAGCGATCCGCGCTATGACGGGCTTTATCTCAGCAATTTCGCGACGCTCAATCTCGTCAACGAGCTTGCGCGCGTGCCGGGTGTCGGCAATGTCAACGTGTTCGGCGCCGGGCAATATGCGATGCGCGTTTGGCTCGATCCCGAGCGCTTGCGCGCGCTGAATTTAATGCCGGAGGACGTGATCCAGGCGATCCAGAGCCAGAGCCAGGAAGCGACGGCAGGCCAACTCGGCGCGCCGCCGGCACCGCCCGATCAGGCCTTCCAATTCACGGTGAATGTCTCGGGCCGGCTCAGCGATCCGGCGCAATTCGGCGATATCGTGGTGAAGAGCGGCAGCGATCCCGGCACGCTGGTGACGCGGGTGCGCGACGTCGGCCGCGTCGAGATCGGCGCGCAGACCTATGGCCAGATTTTCACGCTCGACGGCAAGCCGGCGGCCGGCATCGCGATCTATCAGTCGCCAAACGCCAACGCGCTGGAAGTCGAGAAAGCGGTCGGCGCCAAGATGGCCGCGCTCTCGCGCAACTTCCCGCAGGGTATCGCCTATGCCGTGCCGTTCGACACGACGAAATTCGTCAGCGCCTCGATCGACGAGGTCTACAAGACCTTGATCGAGGCGGCGGTGCTGGTCCTCGTCGTGATCCTGTTCTTCCTGCAGGATTGGCGTGCGACGTTGGTGCCGGCGACGACCGTACCGGTGACGATTATCGGCGCCTTCGCGGCCATGGCGGCGCTCGGCTTCACCGTCAATCTCTCGACGCTCTTCGCGCTGGTGCTGGCGATCGGTATCGTCGTCGACGATGCGATCGTCGTCGTCGAAGGCGCGGCGCATCACGTCGAGCGCGGCCTCGCGCCGGCGGCGGCCGCGATCAAGGCGATGGACGAGCTGTTCGGCCCGATCATCGGCATCACCCTCGTGCTGCTCGCCGTCTTCGTTCCTGCCGCCTTCCTGCCGGGACTGACGGGCAAGCTCTATGCGCAATTCGCGGTCGTCATGGCTGCAACGGCGCTGATCAGCGCGATCAACGCCGCGACCCTGAAGCCGACACAATGCGCGCTCTGGCTGCGGCCGACGGTTCCGGAGGATCGCCGCAATGTCGTCTTTCGCGGCTTCAACCGCCTTTATCACCCGTTCGAGCGTTTTTATACGCGGCTGATCGGCGCGATGACGCGGCGCGCGGCGATCATGGCCGGCGTGGCGGTGGTGATCATGGCGTTCAGTGTCTTCGGGCTCGCCAAATTGCCCACGGCTTTCATTCCGCTGGAAGACCAGGGCTATATGCTGGTCGCCGTCAATCTGCCCGACGGCGCCGCGCTGCAACGCACACAGGCGGTGCTCGACGATATCGGCCAGCGGTACGTAAAGTGCCGGGCGTGGCACAGGTGCTGACCATCGCCGGCGTCTCCGCGCTCGACAATAATGCCAGCCTGTCGAGCGCCGGGGTCGTCTACGTGATCCTCAAGGATTGGAGCGAGCGCGGTAAGGACTGAGGGCCTGCTCGGCACCTACAACAATCTCAACGCGGCGCTCGCGCCGGTCGAGACGGCGCAGACCCTGGTGATCCCGCCGCCGGCGATCCAAGGCATCGGCAATTCCGGCGGTTTCTCGATGATGACGGAGTTGCGCAACGGCAGCTTCGACTATCCCGAGTTGCAAGCCACGACGCGCGAGATCGTCGCGCGCGCGAGCGCGCAAAGCGGCGTCACGCATGTCGCCAGCTCGTTCCGCGCCGAGGCGCCGCAATTCCATGTCGATATCGACCGCACCAAAGCCGCGTCGCTGCATGTCTCGCTGAACGACGTATTCCAGACGATGGCGGGCTATCTCGGCTCGTCCTATGTGAACCAGATCGTCACTTTCGGCCGCGTCTATCAGGTCTATGTCCAGGCCGACAGCGCGTTCCGCGCGAGTCCCGAAGCGCTGATGCAGCTCACGGTGCGCAACAATGCCGGCAACATGATTCCGCTCGGCTCGCTGCTGACGGTCGAGCCGGTCGTCGCGCCGGGGTTGATCAGCCTCTACAACCTCTATCCGGCCGCGACGATCCTCGGCCAGCCGGCGCCCGGCTTCAGCTCGGGCGAGGCGCTCGTCGCTGATGGACGAGATCGCGGCAAATGTCGTGCCGCCGGGCACCGCGAGCGAATGGACGGCGATGTCCTATCAGGAGCAATTGGTCGGCGGGCAGATCTACATCGTCTTCGGTCTGGCGATGCTGCTCGTCTATCTGCTGCTCGCCGCGCAATATGAAAGCTGGATCGCGCCGATCGCGGTGGTGGTGTCGGTGCCGCTGTCGCTGGTCGGACCGGTGCTGGTGCTGCATGGGCTTGGCGTCGCCAACAATCTCTATACGCAGATCGGCCTGGTGCTGCTCATCGCTCTGGCGGCGAAGAACGCGATCCTCATCGTCGAAGTGGCGCGTGGAGCGCCGGGCTGAAGGCCTCGCCATTATCGAGAGCGCCGTCGCTGCGGCGCAGACGCGCTTCCGGCCGATCCTGATGACGAGCTTCGCCTTCATCCTCGGCATGTTGCCGCTGGTCCTCGCGACCGGCGCCGGTGCCAATGCACGGCGCTCGATCGGCGTCTCGGTGGCGAGCGGCATGCTTGCCTCGACCTGTCTCGCGGTGCTGTTCGTGCCGTCCTTCTTCGTGCTGCTGCAGCGCTTCGAGGAAACGCGCCGCGCCGCCAAGCGCAAACGCGCCACCGCAGCCGCCGATTAGGCGGCGAGCGGCTTCAGCACCTCGGGCACTTCGTCTTTCTTGAGGCCCATCAGCTTCAGCGCCGTGCCGGCGAAGATCTGCGCGCGTTCCGCCTCGGTGACCGGCAGGTCTTTGACGAGCTGGATGGCGCGCGGCTTCAGCCAGGTGAGCGGCGGCGCGTCGCTGCCATAGACGACGTGATCGACGCCGACCGTCTCCATCGCGCATTTCGCGGCGGGGAGGGCATAGCAGGCGAGATCGAGATACATCTTCTTGAGGTAGTGGCTCGGCGGCGCCTTGATGAGCAGCGGCGAATAGCGAGCCGAGGAAGCTGTCCTCGCGCATCTCATAGGCGTAATCCATGCGGCCGATGACTTCGGAGATGCCGCCGCCGAGATGCGAGCCGACGATCTTCGCCTTGGGGAAACGCTCGAGGATGCCGCGCACGATCAGCCGCGCGAGGCAGAGCATGTTGTCGGCCGGCCGACCGATCGAGGAATTGAGGCCGTAATTGCGCATCCGTTCTTCGCCATAGGCGCTCGCCGGCGGATGGATGAAGACCGGCTTGTCGTATTGCGTCAGCACTTCCCAGAAGCCGAGCGCCTCGTCGTCATCGGGATAGGTCTTCCACATGGAGGAGGTGATGAAGACGCCTTTGAGCTTGAGCTGGGTGAAAGCGCGCTCGAGCTCTTTGTTGAAATCGTCGCCGGCGGTCGGCACGGTCGAGGCGAAGCACACGACCTTGCCGCGGTATTTCTCCTGCAGCCCGGCGGCGCGGTCGTGCCAGACTTTCAGCATGTCGAGCGCCTTGCGCTTGTCGTAGTCCTTGAGCTGATGGATCGAATCCGTCACCACCGACAGCGCGATGTCGGTCTTGTCATGCGCCTCGATCACATTCTCGATCGTCAGCGGGCATTTGCCGCGCCAGTGCGGGTCGAGCGTGTCCTCGGGCGGGATGACGTGGGTGTGCCATTCGACGATCGGCTGCATGATTTTCCTCCCCATAACGGCGTAGGTGAAGTCTAGGCGACACCCGCGCGCAGCGCCAATGGCAAGGGGCGCGGGGGCTCTCTAGATTGGCCGTCGGGACAGGTTGGGAGCAGGTCATGCGGCGCCGGATTGCGATCGTCTTTCTCGCCGCCGCGTTGACAGGTTGCGCGCGACGGCCAATGTCGTGCCCGATTTCGCCGCCAAGCCTTATGTTCCCTTCAATCGCGAGGACGCCGTCGCCATCGCGCTGCGCGAATGGCGGCTGTTCGGCGGTCTGAGCGATTTGCCCGGCTCGCCCGAGCCGGCGGTGGCGAAGCCGGAGCGCGCGCCAGGCCTCTGGGAGCGCGTCGGCGAATATTGGTGGCTAGGGCTCGGCGGGCAGGGACGCGAAGCGCGCTGGACCGGCAAGCACGACGACAACGGCCGCGTCTTTCCGGCAATGGATGACGAGCGTTACGCTTGGTCGGCGGCGTTCATCTCCTATGTCATGCGCATCGCCGGCGCCGGCGATCGCTTTCCTTATGCGTCCAATCACGCAAGCTATGTAAACGCGGCGGCCTCGGGTCGTTCTTCCATTCTGCTCGCGCATGCGCCGCAATCCTATGCGCCCAAGCTCGGCGATCTGCTGTGCTTCGGCCGCGAATGGGCATCGCATCTGCGCTTCAGCGACCTGCCGACCAGTGGCTTCTGGCCGGGCCACTGCGCGATTGTCGTCGCGCGCCAGGACAATATACTCAGCGTCGTCGGCGGCAATGACGATGACGCAGTGACGATGGATCACGTGACCATCGCCGGCGACGGGCAATTGTCGAGCCTCAACCACGCGATCGAATGGCCGATCGCGGTCGAAGTACGCTACGAC
Source organism: uncultured Alphaproteobacteria bacterium (assembly GCA_963731145.1). Classification (GTDB taxonomy): domain Bacteria; phylum Pseudomonadota; class Alphaproteobacteria; order ATCC43930; family CGMCC-115725; genus CAIKMD01. The sequence continues at coordinate 105,242 of CAVSUX010000006.1, forward strand.
GCGGACACGGAACCCGGTCTGCGATGAAACCCGCGCTCTAGGATTTTGCCTCGGCGAGGGTCGCCGTCGCACCGCTATGGCGCCCCGCCGGGAAGGTATAAGCGCCGAGGGACAGTACCAGGCCACAACAGACCAGCAGCAGGATTTCGAAGCCGAGCGCCGCCGTCAGGTAGGAATGGGTGTTGTCGAAGGACAGACCCATCAAGAACGGGCCGACGCCGTTACCGAGCGAGAAAATGCCGATCATGAACCCGTAGATCGTGCCGAAAGAGCGGAGCCCGAAATAACGGCTGACGAAATAGCCGAGCAGATCGCCTTCGGCGCCCAATCCCATGCCGCACAGCACCGTGCCGGCAAAGGCCATCGGCAGGCCGCCGGCGCCGCTGGCGATCAGCGCGATGCCCGATCCCGCCATCAGGTAGAATACGGTCGCCACATAGGGACCGTGGAAGCGATCGAGGCAGTAGCCCGAGATCAGCCGGCCGACGATCAGCGCGGCGCCCGCCGAAGACAGCACGCTGGTTGCGACCGCAGGCGTGTAGCCGCGGTCGGTCATCGAGGCCACGATATGCGTGATCGTGCCGTTGATCGCGATGGCCGAGAAGAAGAACATGAACAGCAGCAGATAGAAGCGCTTGTCGCCTTTGATGATCGCCGATGCGGTCGGGCCTGGCTGGGTATCGAGCGACACGGCGCGCTCGGCGTTCGAGCGGCCTGGCTCGCCAAGGAAGAAATAGACCATCGGCAGAGCGAAAATGAGGACGGTGAAGCCGACGCCGACATAGGCGAGACGCCAGCCGAAATGCGCGATGAGGAATTGCGCGATCTGCGGTATGACAATCGTTCCCGCGCCAACGCCCGACACGGCAATGCCGAGGGCGATGCCGCGATAATCCTCGAACCGGCTCGAGATGACCTTGGAATACCCCATCGGCGTCTGGACGTGGCCGGCGATCGCGGCGGTTCCGGCGATCGTGTAGAGCATCAGCAGCGAGGGTTGGAGCAGCGAGAACGAGCCGATGAGGATCGCATAAATGACGAGGCCGGGCAGGGTGACGCGCTGCACGCCGTAGATGTCCATCAGCTTGCCGACTACCGGCGTGACGAAAGCGGCGACAACACCGGCGAGGAACATCGCCGAGGTGATGGTGGCGCGGCCCCAGCCGAGTTCTTCGGTAATCGGCTTCAGGAATACCGAGAAGGTGAAATTGCTGACGACACCGTTATTGACCATCAAGGCGACGAAACAGCCGAAGACGACCCACCACCGGTTCTCTACCGCCTTGCGCATCACTCCCCCTTAGTATTGCGACGCCCCCAACGCGGGCGCGCCGTCGTTAGATCAGTTCTGCCAGTTCAATAGCACGCCCAGCGTCTCGGGCGAGTCCTCGATCAGGCGATAGGCATCGGCAACGCGTGTTGCCGGAAATTCATGCTCGATCAGCGGCCGCGTATCGAGCCGGCCGCTGGCGATAAGCCGCAGCACCAGCGCATTCTCGTCCCAAGCGTTCCAGCGGCCATCGGAATTGTCGAGCGTCGGCCGGGTCAGCACTTGCGCGCCGATAACGGTGAGGCCCTTGCGATGCACGTCGGTATAGAAGTCGACATTGGGCGTGACGCCGCGCGTCGAGCCGAGCAGCACGACGCGGCCATTGCGGCCGCAAAGCTTGAAGGCGAGGTTGACGACATCGGGCCGCCCCGTCGCTTCGATGACCACGCGCGGCGCATTGCCGGCCATGAGGGGATGGCCGTTCGCGAGTTCCTCCGGCGTCGCATAAACGGCATCGACGCCGAGCTTCAGCGCCAACGCGCGGCGTGCCACCACCGGATCGAGGCCGAGCACGGGAAAGCCGCCGGCGAGCCGTGCGCATTGTGCGGCGGAGAGCCCGACCGGGCCGAGGCCGATCACCAGGACGGATTCACCGAGATCGATGCGGCCGTAACGCGCGCCGGTGACGCCGACGCTGACGATGCCGAAAGGCGCGCTTTCCTTGAGTTTCGCCTCGCCGAGATTGTTTGGCAGCTTCCAGAGATAATGCAGCCCGACCGCAGGCGCGTCCGGCATGATCGGCGAACGGAATTGCTCGCGGTATTTCGCCGCGACCTCGCCGGGGCCGAGCGTTTCGGGAACAAGGAAGTGGCTGACATGTGGCAGCCGCGTCGCGACGCGATCGCCGGGCTTGAAATGGGTCACCGCGCTGCCGACCGCTAGCACGCGGCCGACATTCGAATAGCCGGGCGGGAAGGGAAAGCCTCGGCGCTGCGTGATCGTGTTCGGCTCGGCGAGCAGGAACGCGCGCTCGGTGCCGGGGCTGATCGCCGTATAGAGTGTCTCGACGAGAAGCTGGTTCTCGTCCGGCTCGCCGACCGTCACGGGTTCAAGCGAGACTTTACCGCGCGCGGTGAAAAGCGCCTGCTTTGCTTGCATCGTGTTTGCTTTAGTTCAGCTTGCGGATCGGGTCGCGCCCGTCCCAGCCCTCGGCCGCTTCGGCGATGCGGCGGAACATCTGGCCTTTGGTGCCGCTGATATCCGAGATCTCGATCGCATGCGCGACCGCGGGGTAGCCTTCCGCTTCGAAGAAGGCGTTGCCGTTATTGGGGCCGGCCATGCCTCCGGTCTGCACCAGCTTGTAACCGAGCTTTTGATAGCGCTCGATGTCGGCGTCGAAACTCGTCGTCCAGAAGGCGACATGCTGCAAGCCTTCGCGCCCCGCTTTAAGGAAATCGGTCAGCAGCGATGGCGCGTCATTCAGTGGCTGCAGCAGCTCGATCTGCATCGGCCCACATTGCGCGAAGGCGATGCTGAGCCGGAGACTGGAGGGCCGGCCGCGATAGGTCGAGCTCGGTGCCGTGTGGTTCTCGAGATAGAAGAATGGGCCGACGCCCATTACCTCGATCCAATGGCGCATCGCCGGCTCGATATCACGCACGACATAGGCCATCTGGCGGATCGCGCCAAAAATCCGGCTCATGGCTCAGCCTTGCTTTAAGGTAAGGGGAATGAGCTGCCGCACCGACGGGAGCGTGTCGATATCGAGAATCTGGCGCAGCAGCTTGTCGGCGCGATCGCGGCCCAGCGCCGGCGAGACCAGCCGCATGAATTTCTGCGATACCACCTCGCGCTGCTTCGCCAGATTGCGCAGCGGCTTGTAGCAATCGTTGGTCACGCTGAGCTTGCGGCCGTCATTGAGCTGAACATTGGCGATGGCGATGCCCCCGCTCAGCTTGTCGCTCCCGACGACGTGGACGCGATCGCGCAGCTTGATGAGCTCGGGGCTGTTGGCGCGCTCCGCGTTGTAGGCGGCGATGTCATGCGTGTCGTCGCCGAGCAGCGCCATCGCGGTCACGGCGCGCAAGCTGAATTTCGATTCGAGGCCGGTTTTCGGTTCCTGGATGTTGCACACGGTCAGGAATGTCGGCGGCACCTGCACTTCGATGGCCTCGACATTCGCCGGCGTGACGCCTTGCGTGTTCTTCAGCTCCAGCATGTTCTCGATCGTGCTATGGGTGAGCTGGCAGGCAGCGTGCGCCTTGAACAGCGTATCGAGGATGAAGAAGTGGCCTTCCGCTTCGCGCAGCCTGTCGACATGCGCGCCGCTGGCATGGGTCTCGATGAAGCCGTCATTGGCCTCGATCGCGTTGGCGCGCGCGATCCAGTCGCGCTTGGCGAGATTGGCCGCCAACACGCCATTGCTCGCCGCTTTGCCGGAATGGAAAGGCTTCGACATCGTGCCGCCCGAGGCGAGCAGCCCAGCTGCCTGTGTCGCGGCAATGCCGAGCGCATGCGCCCATTGCTGCGGCGTGAGGCCGATGATGTACGCCGCCGCGGCGGTCGCGCCGAAGGGCACGAGATTGCCGGTCGGATGAAACCCTTTTTTGAGGAACGGGAAGTTCACCAACGTGCCGACGCGGCATCCCGTCTCGATGCCGGCGACAATCGCGCCGAGGAGATCGAGGCCGGAGATATCTCTCGCCTCGCCGACAGCGAGCGCGGTCGCGACCACGGCCGGCGTGGTGTGGCCGCGCATCGCGAGGTTGGAATCGGCGAAATCGAGCGCGTCGCCGGCCGAGCCGTTGATCAGCGCCGCATAGGCGGGCGAGGTGCGCTCGCCGTGATAGATGACCGTGCAGAGCGGATGCCCGCCCTGCTCGCGTGCTTCCTCGATCAGCTTCAATACCAGCGGCTCGGTCGCACCGGCGATGGCGATGCCGCACCAATCGAGCAGCGAATGCCGCGCCGCTTCGAGGACATCGGCGGGAAGCTTGCGCGGATCGATGCCGCGGACTTGCGAAACGATAAGCTCGGTGACGTTGACCTTGGCGATGTCGGCGTGTGTCAAAGCGTTTCTCGGAAAAAGGCGAGGTAGCGCCGCCACGCATCTTCGGAGGCTTCGGGGCGATAGCGCTCGTCGCTGAAATTCTGGAAAGCGTGGCCCGCGCCGTCATAGGCGTGGAATTCGTGCTTCTTGCCGAGCTGCGTCAGTTGCGCGTCGATCTCGGCCATATCGGCAGGACTCGGGTTTTTGTCGTCCTTGCCGAAGAAGCCGAGGATCGGGCAGGCGATGCTCTTGGCACGCGACAGCGACGCCGGCTTGCCGTTGCGCGGCTGGTTGACGCTGCCGCCATAAAGCATGACCGATGCTTTGAAAGAATGCGCGGTCGCGCCGAGGAAGGAATGCCGGCCGCCCATGCAATGGCCCATGATGCCTTCGCCGGCTTTCTTCGCCGCCGCCTGCTTTTGCAGATGCGCGGTGGTGACGCGGATATCGCCGATGATGTCTTCATCATCGAGATATTTCATGGCCTCGGCGGTGTCTTCGCCGGCCGGCCGGCGGTGATAGAAATTCGGTGCGCCGGCGATGAAGCCGTTCTCGTTGAGCCGCTGGACGACACTCTGGGTGAATTTGTCGAGGCCCCAGCGATGGTGGCAGACCACCACGGTCGGGAAAGGGCCGGCGCCGTCCGGCACGCCGAGCACCACCTCCATCTTGCCGCCGGGTGCTTCGATCGAAACCGTATTGATCATGGCGATCTCCTCTTTATCTTTTAGCTCAGCCCAGCGCTTGGTCGGGCGTGAGCAAAACCTTGCCGGTAATTGTGCGCGCCGCGACGAGGCGATGCGCCTCGGCCGCTTGCGACAGCGGCATGATTCGATCGATCAACATCGTTAGCTCGCCGTGCGCCGCGGCATCGAGTGCCGCCGCGACGTCGTCAATGGTGTGCCCGGTTCCGGCAATGATGCTGATTTCGTTCATATAGAGAGTGCTGACATTCAGCGGCACAATCGGCCCGCCATGTGCGCCGGCGGTGAAGAGCTTGCCGCCGCGCCGCAACGAAGCGAGCGCTTTCGGGAAGAGTTCGGGATCGGCGATGTTCTCGAACACGACATCGACGCCGCGCTTTCCGGTCAGCTTCATCACCTCTTCGGTGAGATCCTGCTTGCGGTAATTGATGCCGTGCTGCGCACCGAGTTTCTTCGCTGCCTCGACGCGCTCATCCGCGCCTGCGGCGGCGATGATGTGCGCGCCGTAAAAGGCGGCGGCCTGGACGATGATGCTGCCGAGGCCACCGGTCGCGCCCATCACCAGCGCCCAATCGCCTTCCTTGAGCTGCGCCTTGCTGCGTACCTGATTGAAGGCGAGCGGCGCGTGGCGCGCGACGACAGTCGCGGTGTGGAAATCGATCGCGTCGGGGATCATGGCCGTGATGTCTTCATGCAGCGCGACATATTGTGCATAGCCGCCCCAGCTATCGATGCCGAGCATGGTCATCGGCCTCGCCGGGCTTGCGCACGACGCGGCGCGACGAGATGCAGACGCGATCGCCGAGCTTGCGGTTCTTCACGCCAGCGCCGAGCGCGACGACCGTGCCGGTCGGATCGACGCCGAGCACATGCGGCAGCTTCACCGGCCGCGCGTATTGGCCGGAGCGGACGATGATATCGAGGGTGCGATTGACCGAGACGGCGGCGATCTGAACCAGCACCTCGCCGGGGCCCGGATCGGGTGTCGGCACTTCCTCGACCCGCATCACCTCGGGTCCGCCGAATTCGCGGATGACGATGGCCTTCATGATTCCTCCAGCGTCAATCCGGCGTCAGCAGCACTTTGCCGGTACCGCCGCGGCCTTCAATCATCTGATGCGCGCGCACCGCTTCCGATAGCGGCAGGACCTGGTCGATCAGCGCCTTCAGATGACCATCGGCCGCGGCTTTGAGGCTCTCGACCATGTCCTCGGTCGTCTGTTCGGTGCTGCCGTAGATGGTCGTGTTCTTGGCATAGAGATTGAAGATATGCAGCGGCACGACACCGCCGCCGTGGCCGCCGGCGGTGACCAACGCGGCCGCGCATGGCGAGCGCGGCGAAGGCTTTCGGGAAAAGCTCGGGATCGCCGATATTCTCGCACACCACCTGCGCGCCCTTGCCGCCGGTGAGTTTCTGCACCTCGACGGTCAGATCCTGCTTGCGATAATTGATGCCGTGATCCGCGCCGAGGCCCAGCGCCACCTCGACATGATGATCGGTGCCGGCGGCGGCGATGACATGCGCGCCGAGATGCTTGGCGATCTGGACAATGAAGCTGGCAAGCCCGCCGGCCGCGCCCATCACCAAAACCCATTCGCCCGATTGCAGCTTCACCTTGTTGCGCAGCATGTTGTGCGCCAGCGGCGCGTGGCGCGCGACGACACAGGCCGTGTGGAAATCGAGCTTCTCGGGCAGTCGATAGGTGTTCCTGACCGGCAACTTCAGATATTTCGCATAGCCACCCCAGCAATCGATGCCGATGAGGTTGAGCGGCTCGCCCGGCTTGCTGAGATGCAGCGTCATCGCGACGCGATCGCCGATCTTGCGATCGGTGACGCCCGCGCCGGTGGCGACCACCGTGCCGACCGGATCGACGCCGAGGATATGCGGCAGCTTCACCGGCCGCGGATATTTGCCGGAGCGGACGATGCAATCGAGGGTACGGTTGACCGAGACGGCGGCGACCTCGATCAGGACCTCGCCCGGACCGGGCTCGGGTGTCGGCACTTCCTCGAGCTTCATCACCTCGGGGCCGCCGAATTCGCGGATGACGATGGCCTTAATGTTTTCCTCCCGATCTTTGTCGGGAGATTAGAGAGCGCATCCCGCCGCCACAAGGCGGCTAGGGTGTCGCGTAATTGATGAAATGCGCCGGCATGGGATCGCCCCATTGCGAGCGGTTGCCGCCGGGCGCGGCGCGGTTGAGATGCGGCTCGGCCGCGGCGTTGAGCCGGTCGCTGTCGGTCATGTGCTCATGCACCCGGCCCCAGGGATCGGCCCAATAGTCGAAAATCTGGCTGCCGTAGATATGCCGGCCGACGCCCCAGATCGGGCGGTACTTGCCGACGCTCTTCATATGTTCGTGGCCGAGCATCACCGCGTCGAAATTCGCGACCTCGAAAGCGAGGTGGTTCAATCCCGCTTTCGGCCCTTGCATGCAGAAGAAGACATGGTGGTCGACATAGGCATCGCCGCGGTCGAGGCGGTTGAAGGACGAGATCACGTTGCGCTCGTCGTCGCGGAAAATCTCATCGCTCGGGATGAAGCCCAGCATCTCGCGATACCAGGCGAGCGCTTTTTGGAGGTCGGTGCTGACGATGACGCCGTGGCCGAGCCGCTTCACCGGGACCGGCCCTGCGGGCAGGCGGGTTAGCGTGCCGAGGCGGCGATCGCGCGCCTCAGCCGTGTTGACGGTGTTTTCGGCGAGCGGCAATGGCGCGAGCGCTTCGAGACCGTGGATCACCTCGATCTGGAAGCCGTGTGGGTCGGTTAGACGCACTCGCTTGCCGCCGCCGGGTTCGTCCATGGTCTCGATACCGGACGCGCCGTTGGTTTTTGCGAGCTTCGCCAGCGCGTCCTCGCTTGCGGCGTGGTAGGCGAGGCCGATGAAGCGCGGTTCGCCGAACTCCGTGATGTGGAGGTGATGCGCCGGGTCGCTGCCCCGCATATAGAGTGCGGTCCGGGTCCGGGCCGCGCGCACCAGGCCGAAATGCGTCAGGAACTCTTCCTGTTGGTCGAGGTCTGGCGCGCTCAGCCGCGCATAGGCGATATCGGCGACTTTGGTGACGGGCACGGGCGATCCTCCATCGGCGATCCTATCGAAAGCCCGACGCGCGGCAAGCGTGGCGGGGCAAGCCGCGCTTTGCTTAAATGCTTTTCGAACAAGCGACGAGGGCGCGATGACGACGAAACAGGCTGGCCGGCGCGAAGATCAACGGCTGCTCACGGGTGGCGGGCGCTACAGCGCCGATTTCAGCTTACCGGGCCAGCTTTATGCCGCCTTCCGCCGTGCCGATCGCGCTCACGCCGCGATTCGCAGCATCGATAAGAGCGCGGCCGAGGCGGCGCCGGACGTGGTCGCCGTGTTCATTGGCCGCGACGTCGCCGAGCTCGGCTTGAGGACCGTGCCCCCAATGATGCCGTTCCCCGGCCGCGGCGGCAGCAAAATCCTGGTGCCGGAGCGGCCGCTGCTGCCGTCCGATCGCGTGCGCTATGTCGGCGAAGAGGTCGCGATGGTGATCGCGACCAGCGCTGCCGCGGCGGCCGATGCGGCCGAGTTGGTCGATATCGATTACGAGGATTTGGCGGTGGTGATCGGCTTCAACAAGGCGCTCGCCTCGGATACGCCGGCGCTCCATGCGAACATCCCGGGCAATGTCTGCTTCGACATCGAATATGGCGATCAGGCCAAAGCCGACGCGGCTTTTGCCCGCGCGGCCCGGATCGCACGTGCGACGATCGAAAGCCCGCGCATCGCGCCAACGCCGATGGAGCCGCGCGCCGTGCTCGCCTGGTACGATACCGCGCGCCAGACCTATGAGATCCGCTGCGGCAATCAGGGCGGCCTCGCGATGCGCGATGCGCTCGCGGCGATGCTCGGCGCGAAGCCGGCGGAAGTGCGCGTGCATATGGTCGATGTCGGCGGCGCTTTCGGCTCGCGGACGCAGCCTTTCCCCGAAAATGCACTGCTGCTGCATGCCGCGAAGAATCTCGGTAAGCCGATCAAATGGACGTCGACGCGGTCGGAGGATTTTGTCACCGATTTTCACGGCCGCGCGATCCGGATCGCGGGCGAGCTTGCCCTCGACAAAGACGGCAAGTTCCTCGCCTTCAAGACGGAATGGCTCTGCGATTCCGGCGCCTATCTCAGTTCCGCCGGCGCCATGACCAATACCTCGAACGGCATGAGCATGTCGTCGGGCGTCTATGAGGTCGAAGCATTTTATGCGCGCCATCGCCAAGTGATGACCAATACCGCGCCGACCAGCGCTTTCCGCGGCGCGGGCCGGCCGGAAGCGGCGCTCGTGATCGAGCGGCTGGTCGATGAAGCCGCCGCCACGCTCGGCATCGACCCTTTCGAGCTACGCCGCCGCAATCTCATCGACAAGACGAAATTCCCCTACAAGACCCATACCGGCATCGTCTTCGACAGCGGCGATTTCGCGGCGCTGCTCGACCGCGCCGAGCGCGAATCGAAATGGCGCGAATTCCCGGCGCGGCTGGCGGCGGCAGCGAAGCGCGGCAAGCTGCGCGGCATTGGTTGCGCGGCCTTCATCGAGCCCTCGGGCGGCGGCGGTGCGCCCAAGGATCAGGTCGCGGTGCAGTTCGATCAGAAAGGCGTCGCGCGGCTTTATCTCACGGCGACCGCGAGCGGGCAGGGCTACGAGACCGTTTTCCCGGACATCATCGCCGGGATCACCGGCCTCGATCCGGCGAAGATGGAAGTGCGTGCCAGCGATCCCGATGGGCCGCCGATCCTCGGTGGCGCGGCGATCGGTTCGCGTACCGGTATGACCTCGGGCAGCGGCTTCAAGGTCGCGGCGGACGAGATCGTGAAGAAGGGTTTGGCGCTCGCCGCCGAAGCACTCGAAGCCTCGCCGCTCGATGTCGAGTTCGAGGGCGGGCGCTACACGGTCAAAGGCACGGACAAGACGATCGCGCTGCAGGAGGTCGTGCTGCGCCATGCCGGCGGTGCGACCCATCCGCTCGACACGGTCGCCGAAGTGCCGGCGGCGCGCGCTTTCCCGAGCGGCGCGCATGTCGCCGAAATCGAGATCGACGCCGAGACCGGCGCCGTGGAGATCGTCGCCTATACTGCGATCGACGATGTCGGCAACGTCATCAACCATCAGCTCGCCGAGGGCCAGCTCCATGGCGGCATCGTCCATAGCGCCGGGCATGTCTTCGGCGAGGATTGCCATTACGACCCGGAAAGCGGCCAGATGCTCGCCGGCAGCTTCATGGATTACGTCATGCCGCATGCCGATCTGATAGGCGAGCTGCGCGCTTTCGATTGCGGCGTGCCGAGCCCCAACAACATCATCGGTGCGAAGGGCGCCGGCGAATTGGGCGCGGTCGGCGGGTTGCCGACCTGCATGAATGCCGTGGTGGATGCGCTGCGCCGGGCGAATGTCCGTGAATTCGACATGCCGGCAACGCCCGCCCGGCTCTGGGCGGCGCTACAGCGCGGGAAATAAAGCAGTCTCAGTCAGTAAAAAAGGCCAAACATGCCGCCCGAAACGAGTTCGGGCGGCACGTGGCCTTGACGGGAAGCCTACCGATGAACGGTCAGATTGCTTCCTTCAGTTCCTTGGCGGCGCGGAACGCAACGCGCTTGCTCGCCTTGATCTTGATCGCCTCGCCGGTGGCGGGGTTGCGGCCCATGCGGGCAGCGCGCTTGCGCACCACGAGGATGCCGAGCCCGGCGAGACGGATGCGTTGTCCGCCTTTCAGATGCTTCACGATCAGAGCAATCGTGTCGCCGAGAAGGGCTTCGGATTGCTTCTTCGCGATCTCGTGATCTTCCGCGATCTTCGCGGCAATGTGTTTCAGCGTGACGGTGGCTGGAGCTTTTCCCGTCTTTTTAGCGGCCATGAATAGTGTTCTCCGTTGGCTTGTTTGCTGGGCCCAACCTTCGTCGGGCTCGCAGAAACCTAGCAAATATCGATGCTTTCGGCGACGTAAATATGCCGAGTCGCCTGACTTCCTCGTGTGCGACTCGCATATTTTATGGGCTTCGCGCGGTGCGCCGCGTCAGCGATCGCGAGTCGCGCTTGTGGATTAGCCGTGAAGCACAAATGCCGATTTATCGGCATGAGCCGCGCGTTCCATTTGTTTTGGGGAATAGACGGTCCGACGAGCCCCGGAATGATGGGCTCGGTGGCCGCGTAAACTCAGGAAGTCGCGGAAGAAGTAAGGCTCGGCCAGCGCCCTGCCTTATCGCTTTCGCACCATGCCCGCCGCATGATGAGCGCCAGCAGCGCGATCAAGGCGATCTGCGCCAGTGGCAGATGCGTCGCCGTGCCGAAATTGCGCGACAGCAACGGCACGACGAAGACCGCGGCCAGCGTCGTTTTCTCCCAAGGAAGGAAACCGCTCTCGCTGCCGGCGCGGATTAGCCAGGCCATGGCGATTCCGGCGAGGAGGAAGTCGTAGACCAGAGCCACCGGTACCGCGATCAGCGTCGCGGCCGCGAGCGTGGCGGCGCGGATCGCGAGGCTGTAATTGCCCCGCCATACCACCGCGACGAGCGCGATTGCGGCGATCGAGCCGAGGCCTTGCACGGCATAGGCGATCGTCGTTGGTACGCCCATCAGGCGTAGCCCGCCGAAGAGCGTGACGAAGCCCGCGAGATCGACGCGGCCGGTTTCGTAAGTCGAATGCGAGATGCCGGCGAGAGCAAAGAAATCTTGCCAAGTCTGCCAGCCAAAGACCGCGATCGACAGCGCGACTATCGCCGTACCCGAGATGGCTGCGCCGGCGAAAGCGCGCCAGCGGCCGCCCGCGACGAGCGCGACGGGAATGAGCAAGCCGAAATGCGGCTTGTAGCAGATCAGGCCGAAAAGCACGCCGGCAAGAGTTGGCCGCCGATCGATCAGCAGGAGTGCGCCGCCGAAGAGCGCGGCGGTGAGAAAGGCGTTCTGACCGAGCCCGGTTGTCCAGAACACGGACGGGAAAGCGAGCAGGGGCAATAACGCCGTCCAACTCTTCGCCTTTACCGTACGGTGCGCGACGAGCAGGCAGGGCAGCAGGCTCGCCGCCTCGAAAGCGATGAACGCCGCCATATAGGGCAAGCGGGCGAAGAGCGCGCATATCAGCAGGTAGACCGGAGGGTAATAGAAGAAATTGTATTCGATGCCGGGTTCCGTCACCTGTTGCTCGGTGGCGTAGTGCACGGCCTGGTCATAGGCGAGGCCGGGCGTGGCGGAATCGGCGAGGCGGCCGGCGGAATAGAAGCTCACGAAATCGGTGCTTGTCGGCCGCTCGAGCGGCACGATCCAGCCATGCGTGCCGGCGACCATGAAAAGGAAGATGACGATCTCGATGGCGAGCAGCACGCCGCCAAAAATCACCACGCGACGGCGATCGAGGAAATCGTCCGCCTTGGGCCTGCCGCGCCAATCGGGCCGGCTCAAGGCAAGCTTGGCGGATCCATCCATGCCCCAGTGATAGGGGGTATCGGTAAAGGAAGACTTGCGCGCCGCTGGTCAAGAAAGTGACGGCGCCGGAAGTGCTAAGCGCGGCCGAGGATATTTGCATTTTGGATAGATTGCTTCCTTCCGTTAACCATACTTGGTTAATGCGTTCTGGAAGTCTGCAACGCATCGAGAACAGAAAAGCGGCGCCCTTTGGGCGCCGCTTTTTGTCGTGACTTATGCGCGGGCTCAGCCGCCGAGCTTCACCTGAATCTTGTCGCCTTCGATGCGCACCGCGAGGCTTTTGATGTCGCATGGGATCGGCGGCCCGAGGCCCTTGCCGGTCTTGATCTCGAAACGCCCGGCATGCAGCGGGCACTCGACCTCTTCACCGTCGAGCCAGCCATCGCTCAGGAACGCGTAGGCGTGGCTGCAGAGATTGTCGGTGGCGTAAATTTCGCCTTTGAGATTGTAGAGCGCGATCTCCTGGCTGCCGACGGTCACGCCTTTCATCTCCCCTTCGCCAATCGATCCCTTGTCGGCGACGCTCACCCATTCGCCGCTATCGTTCTCCGCCATCGCACTTCCTCTGTTATCCCCCGCATCGCGCGCAAATTTGGCGTTTGCGTCGCCGCTTGGCAAGCATTCAGCGAACCAGATCCTGCAGCTTGGTCGATTTGTCGCTGAGCAGCGCCGGATCGACGATCTTGCCGTTCTGGATCAGTATCCGGCCAAAGCGCATATCGCGCGCGTTGTTGACGGTGACCGCCGAGACCGCCTTGCCGTCCAGGAGCTGGAACAGGGTGAAGCCCGGGTCGGCCGGCTCGCCGCGGAAGATCACGCGATCCCACTTATCCGGCGCACCGGCCATCTGCAGATTGGTCTCATACTGGTCGGTCCAGAACCAGGGTACCTCGGAGAAAGCCTGCGTGCCGCCGGCAATGATCTTGGCGATCGCGATGCCCTGATTTTGCGCGTTCTGCCAGGCTTCGAGCCGGATGTGCCGGCCGAGAAGGGGGTTGAGATGGCGTGTCACATCGCCGGCGGCGAAGATCGCGGGATCGCTGCTGCGACCGAATTCGTCGACGATCACGCCATCGCGCGTCTCGATGCCGGCTGCCTGTGCGAGCTCGACATTGGGCTGCGCGCCGATGCCGATCGCCGCGTAATCGGCGATGATCGGCGTGCCGCCGTCGAGGAGAATGCGTAGCTCCTTGCCGGTGTCCTCGATGGCGGTGACTTTGACGCCGGTCTGAAGATCGACGCCTTTCGCGCGATGGAGCGCGGCGAGATATTGGCCGATCTCCGGCGCGGCGACGCGCGCCAGCGGATGTGGCGCCAGCTCGAGCACCGTCACCTGCGCACCGCGTTTGCGCGCTGTGGCCGCGACTTCGAGGCCGATGAAGCCGGCGCCGATCACCGCGAGCCTCATGCCTTCGGCCAGCTTCTCGCGCAGGGCTATGCTGTCGTCGATATCGCGCAGATAAAAGACGCGCGGGCCGTCGCCGCCTGGCAACGGCAGGTGCCGCGCCCGCGCGCCGGTGGTCAGCAGCAGCGCGTCGTAAGGGATCGTGTTGCCATCAGCGAGCTCGATGCGCTGGCCTTTGCGATCGATCGCGCCGACCGTCGTGCCGAGGCGCAGCGCGATGTCCTTCCCCGTATAGAAGGCTTCGGGATTGAGATAGGTTTTCGCATGCTCGATCGTGCCGGCGAGCAGCTCTTTCGACAGGGGCGGACGCTCGTAAGGCGGGTGCTTCTCGGTGCCGACAAGGGTAATGCGGCCGATATGGCCTGCGGCGCGCAAGGCTTCGGCGGCGCGGCCGCCGGCATGGCCTGCGCCGACGATAACGACGTGTTTAGCGCTCACGCTCGGTCCTGGGTGAACGCCTTGTAGGCGGAGATGGTGAAGGTGTCGCGGACACCGGCGAGCTTTTGCAGATGCTCGACGACGAAATGGCCGGTATCCATGTCATCCGGCAGATAGCATTTCATCAGCAGATCGTATTGGCCCGAGACCGAATAGACCTCGGACACCTGCTCGATGGTTTCGACCGCGGCCTCGGCGACGCGATAAGCCTTGCCGAGATCGCATTTCATCATGACGAAGATGGTCTTCATGGCGCCGTCCCTGTGATCGGCGCATCATAGCGGGAGAATGAGCCGACGCTAGATGTCGGCTCTCCGCAAGGGTTTAGACCGTTCGGCGCACCGCGCTGCGGCCGAGGAAGGCCGGCATGTGATCGCCGAAGCCGACGACGCGGCGGTCATCCTCATGCTCGTCGCGCTGATGATCGCGGCGCGGCAGCTTGGTCACGTTGCTCGGCAGCGCCTGATCCATCGCGTCGGGATTCATGGTGATCGGCGCATAGGCCGCACGTTCCTTGGCGGTCGCCGGACGGGCTGGCTCGCGTTTCGGCTCGCGATGCTCTTTCGCCTCGCGATGTTCCCGATGCTCGCGCGTGGGGGGCTCTTGCTGTGGCTTTGCCGCTTGCGGCCGTTCTTCGCGATGTGCGCCGTGGCCCTCGGATTTGCCACTCCGACGACTGCGGCCACGACCGCCGCGTCCGCGGCTGCGCGGCGCTTCATCGCCTTCGCTGAAGGTCTCGGTCTCGACACCGGGAACCTCGACCGGCGGGATCGCCTTGCCGATTAATTGCTGGATCGCCTCGACGAAGCGGCCATCCTCCGGCGTCGCCAGGGTGAAGGCGCGGCCCTCGCGTCCAGCGCGTCCGGTGCGGCCGATGCGATGCACGTAATCCTCGGCATGGATCGGCACATCGAAATTGAACACGTGCGACATGCCTTGGACGTCGAGCCCGCGCGCCGCGACATCGCTCGCGACGAGCAGCCGGATCTCGCTGTTCTTGAAACGCTCGAGCGTCTCGGTGCGTTTCGATTGCGGCATGTCGCCGTGCAGTGCGGCCGCGTCGAAGCCGTGCTTCGTCAGCGAGCGGAACAGCACATCGACATCGCGCTTACGGTTGCAGAAGATGATCGCGTTCTTGACGTCTTCGCTGCGGATGAGACGGCGCAGCGCTTCGCGCTTGCCCATCTCGCTCACGATCGCGATGCCTTGCGTCACGGTGGTCGCGGGCGAAGCCGGCGGCGCAACCGAGATCTCTTTCGGATTCATCAGGAAGGCATCGGCAAGGCGGCGGATCTCGGGCGGCATGGTCGCCGAGAAGAACAGCGTCTGCCGGATCTTCGAGAGCAGCCCGACGATGCGCTCGACATCGGGGATGAAGCCCATATCGAGCATGCGATCGGCCTCGTCGATGACGAGGATCTTCACATCGCTGAGCAAAATCTTGCCGCGCTCATAGAGGTCGATCAGCCTGCCGGGCGTTGCGATCAACACGTCGACGCCGCGATCGAGCTTGCGCTCCTGGTCGACGAAGCTCTCGCCGCCGATGAGCAGTGCCTGATCGAGCTTGTTATACTTGCCGTAGACGTCGAAGGCTTCGGCGACTTGCGCCGCGAGCTCGCGCGTCGGCTCGAGGATCAGCGAGCGAGGCATCCGGGCGCGGGCGCGGCCCGCTGCGAGGATGTCGATCATGGGAAGGGTGAAAGAGGCCGTCTTGCCGGTGCCGGTTTGGGCGCATCCGAGAACGTCGCGTCCCATCAGCACGTAAGGTATGGCCTGCTCCTGGATGGGGGTCGGCGCGGTGTAACCAGCGTCTACGACCGCCTTCAAGACCTCAGGGGAGAGGCCTAGATCTTCAAAACTCATACGGAAATATGCTTTTCTCGTGTGTTGTTGATGTTTACGCCCCTTTATTTGGGCGTAGGGGTCGGAAAGTCAATCGATTTCGGGGCTTTTACGCGTCATTACGTACTTTTCGACCCTGGCAATTCCAGCATCGCGAATTATGGTTAAGCTATGATTAACAAACCAAGTCTGGTCCTTGTACCTGGATTGCTGTGCGATGCGGCGCTTTGGCGCGGGCAGGTCGAAGACCTCGCCGATATTGCCCAGTCCTGGGTGGCGGATGTCACGCGTGACAATTCCATGACCGCGATGGCGCGGCGGGTCCTTGCCGAGGCGCCGGCCGGGCGCTTTGCCCTGGCCGGGCTGTCGATGGGCGGCTATGTCGCGCAGGCGATCATGCGCGAGGCGCCTGAGCGCGTGGAACGGCTCGCATTGCTCGACACCACCGCCATGGCCGATACGCCCGAGCAAACGGCGCGGCGGCACGGGCTGATCGACCTGGCGGAGAGGGGCGAGTTCCATGGCGTGACGCCGCGGCTATTGCCGCTCTTCGTCCACCCTGATCGCTTGAGCGACAAGCCGCTGACCGAGGCGGTCATGGCGATGACCGAGCGTGTCGGCAAGGACGCGTTTTTGCGTCAGCAGCGCGCGATCATGGGCCGGCCCGACAACCGGCCGAACCTGCCGAAGATCAACTGCCCGGCGCTCGTGCTCTGCGGCCGACAGGATCAGATGACGCCGCTCGCTTGGAGCGAGGAGATCGCCTCGCTGATCCCCGGCGCGCAGCTCGAGATCATCGAGGATTGCGGTCATCTCACGACGATGGAGCGGCCGTGGGAGACCAGCGTCGCGCTGCGGCAATGGCTGACGGAGTAGCCGCGCTATTTAACGGCGCCGACGCGTTTCACCGCATCTTCCACGATGCTGAGATCGGTGTATTTCGCGAGATCGATGTGCTCTTTGAGGAAGCCGAGATCGGCGGCCGCATCGACATCTGATTGCAGGGCCTTCATGTCGGGCATGCCGTTGCGGTCGTAATAGACGTCGTCGTGGTTGTAGGTCGATTTTTCGAGGCGCTCGACCGGCACCTTGAAGACGCCGGCGACGATCTGCAGCATCTGCGGCCGGTTCGCGGGGTCGAGATACCAACGCATGATGCTTAGATAGTCGGCGAAGAAATCGACCAGCGCCTCCCGGTTCTTGGCAATGAACGGCGCGCGCGCCGTCCACACCGCGAGTTGCGACTTGCCCATCGCGTCCTTCTGGGTGAAAAGCGTCTGCGTCTGGCCGCGGAACTTCTCATCGAGCGAGAAAGGCGGCACGCCGACGACGAGGTCGGCTTTCTGCTGCAGCAGGAGCGCCGGCATGTTCGGGAACGCCGCCTCGATCACGCTGTAGTCGCGCTTGTCGACCAAGCCGTTGCGCTTCAGTATCGCCCGCACGCCGATATCGACGGCACTGCCGATGATGTTGGTGGCGAGCACGCGGCCCTTGAGATCGCTTACGGTTTTGACCGGCCCGTCCTTGAGGACGAGATATTCGATCGAGTGGTAGCCGGGGGCGCCGTCCTGGCCTTCATCGCCGATGATCCTGAGATCGCTCAAACCCGCATTGACGATGGCGTTGCCGAGCGAGGGGAAGCTCAAATTCGCGATCTCGAGCTCGCCGGATGCGAAAGCCGTCATGATGGGCGGCGTACCCTGGAAATGGATCGGCTCGACCGTGTAGCTCGTGCCCCAATGCGCGGCGAGGTCCTTCTTTGCCTCGAGCAGCGGCGGCGGATTGCCGATGGTGATCCAGGCGATGCGGATATTGACCGGATCGGCATGCGCGACGTTGCCAAGACAAAAAACGACAAGACAGCCGGCAAAAGCAAATGCCCGGAACCACATGGCGCCCTCCCGTCGTTATCGCTGCCTTTCCACTCACGCCTTTTCTCGTCCGGCTCAGTGAATGCGCTTCACCGCTTCGTCGACTAGGCTTTGATCGGCGTATTTCGCGGCATCGATATGGGTCTTCTGGATGCCGAGCTGCTGCTGGATGTCGAGCGTGTTCTGCAGCGCCTTGATGTTGGCGCGGTGGTCGGGGTCGCGATAGACGTCCTTATGGGTGAAGAGCCAATCGGTGAGGCCCGCCGCCGGAATCTTGGTGTAATCGGCGACGATCTTCACCGCCTCGTCATGATTCTTGGGATCGAGGAACCAGCGCTCGGCGCGGATCCAATCCTCGGTGAAATCGACCAACGCGGCGTGGTTCTTGTCGATGAACGGCTTGCGTGCAACGTCGAAGATGAATTCCGACGTGCCGATGGAGTCTCGCAGCGTGAAGAGCGTGCGCACATTGCCCTTTGCTTCGCCGATGAAGCTGAAGGGCGGCACGGCGGCGACGAGATCGGCCTTGTGCTCGGCGAGCATCGGCAGCATCGCCGAGAACGGTCCTTCGATAATCGTGGCGTCGCGCTTGTCGTCGAGATGGTGCTTGCGTAGCATCGCGCGGATGCCGATGTCGAGGCCGCCGCCGATCGCGTTCGAGGCGAGGACTTTGCCCTTAAGTTCTTCGACCGTCTTGATCGGGCTGTCTTTCGCGACGAAATACAGGCTGGTGAACCAGCCTTCGACGCCGTCCTGATTCTCGTCGCCGATGACGCGCATATCGCTCATATGTGCGTTCTCGATCGCTGAGGCCATCGAGGAGGGGGCGAGCGTCGCGATGTCGAGGTCGCCGCTGGCGAGGGCGGTGATCTCTGGCGCCGAGCCGGCGAAATGCACCGGCTCCATCGTGTAGCTCTTTCCGAGATGCTTCGCGAGCTCGGGCTTGGCGAAGATGATCGGCGCCATTGCCGTCGGCGTGTTGCTCCAGCCGGCACGGATTTTCACGGGATCGGCGTTCGCCCCAACGGCAATCAAAGCGAAAGCCGAAGCGGCGACAAAGATACCTGCGACGCGCATCACTGTTTCTCCCTGTGCTACGAGCTAGTTGAGCCGCTTCGCGGCTTCTTTGATGAAGCTGAGATCGACATATTTCTTCACATCGACATCGTCGTTGATCATGTCGAGATCGTGCAGCGCGTTGATGTTGATCTGCAGTGCGCTGAGATCGGGCAGGCCGTTGTGGTCGTAGTAAAAGTCCTTGCCGGTCCAGAGATATTTGCCGAGCTGATCGGCCGGCTGATGGGTGACTTTCGCGACAATGGCGAGCATCTCGGTGCGATTGGCCGGGTCGTGGAACCAGCGGAACGACGCCAGCATGTCCTCGAAGAAATCGTTGAGCGCTGCGCGGTTCTTATCGAGGAAGCCTTGGCGCGCCGCGAGCACGATCATTTGCGTTCGGCCCATCGCGTCGCGCAAGGTGAAGAGCGCATGCGTGTTCGCCTGCATCTCAGGATCGAGCAGGAAAGGCATGGAGCCGATGGTCAGCGATGCCTTGCGCTCCAGCAGCACCGCGTTCATATGTGCGAAATCGGATTCGATCACCGAATAGTCGTGCTTGTCCTCGAGCCCGTGTTTCCGGAGCATCGAGCGCATGCCGACATCGTAAGCGCCGCCGAAACCATTGCTAGCGACGACCTTGCCTTTCAGATCTTCGACCTTGGCGATGCCGCCATCGTTGCGGACCATGAAAGCGGTGCTGTTAAAGCCGTCGGCGCCGTCCTGGAAGCCGTCGGCGACGATCCGGATATCTTCCATCTTCGCGTTGAGAACGGCGAGCGCGAAGGTCGAATAGCCGATCGTCGCGATGTCGATCTGCCCGCCGGCGAAAGCCGTGAGTTGCGGCGCCGTGCCCTGGAAATGCTGCGGCTCCATCACGTAAGACGTGCCGTAATGTTTCAGCAGATCCTTCTTCTCGAGCTGGAGCGGCGAATAGCCGGACGTGGCGACCACCCAGCCGGTGCGGATCGTCACCGGATCGGCGTCGGCCGTGCGGGCGAGCGTTAGAACAAGGGCGGCGGCAATGAAAATACGGATGATGGTCATGGGAGTCGTTTCGCTGCTTCCTGAACAAGGCTGAGATCGAGATAACGTTTTACGTCGATCCTTTCCTTCGCGAAACCGAGCGCGACCATCATATCGATGCCTGATTGCAGCGCGCCGATATCGGGGATGCCTTTCGGGTCGCTGTAGAAATCGCTGGTCGAGAAGAGATAGGAATTGAGCCGCTCATAGGGCTGCTTCGTCACCCGCGCGGCCAGCGCGATCGCTTCCGGGCGGTGCGCCGGATCGTGGAACCAGCGCGACAGCGTCAGCATGTCGGTGAAGAAATCGATCAGCGCGGCACGGTTCTTCTCGAGGAAGCCGGCGCGCGCGGCGAAGACCAGCACCTGGGTGCGGCCGCCGGTGGCGTCGCGCATCGTGAACAGCGGATGGGTGGCGGCACGGAACGCCGGATCGCTGACGCCGGGCTGCGCGCCGATGGTCAGATCGACTTTCTTCGACAGCAGCATGGGGCTCATATTGGTATAGTCGGATTCGACGACGGTGAAGTCGCGCTTGTCCTCCAGCCCGTGCTTCCTGAGCATCGCACGCATGCCGATATCGAAGGCGCCGCCGATGGCGTTGGTCGCGACGACATGACCTTTCAGATCCTCGACCTTCGCGATGCTGTTGTCGTTGCGCACCATGAACGGCACCGAGGAATAACCGTCGACGCCGTCCTGGAAATCATCGGCGACGACGCGGATATCGTCCATCTTGGCGTTGGTGACGGCGGTTAGCAGCGTCGAATAGCCGATCGGGATGATGTCGACGCCGCCACTCGCCAGCGCGGCCATCGACGGTGCGCTGCCCTGGAAATGGATCGGCTCGAGGATGTAGGAGCTGCCGTAATGTTTGAGCTGGTCCTTCGCCTCGACGACCATCGGCGTGTAGCCTGAGGTCATGACCACCCAGCCGCTGCGGATGGTCAGCGGATCGGCATGTGCCGTCGCCAGCGCGAACAGACTCGCGATTATTGCCGCGACAGCGGTGTTTCGACGCCGCATCGTTCCTCCCTGTCGCCGATCAATACCACGCAAAAGGGCGCGACGCATCTTTCATCCTCGCAGCGTTATTGTCGGCGCTGACGGGCTGCGGCTAGACTGCGCGGATAAAAGAACGACGGGAGGAAGGATGCGGCTGGTCCATCTCGACGACATCGAGCTCATCGTGCGCAAGACCGTGCGCAGCACAATCGACTATCGCAGTCTGCTCACCGGCACGCCCGGCGCGATCGACAATTTCAAGCTCATCCTCGGCACTACCCACGCCGATTACACGACACCGCGCCATCGGCACAATTTCGATCAGATCCGCCTCCAGGTCGGCGGCAACTTCGATTACGACGGGCTCGGCACGATGACCGAGGGCATGGTCGGCTATTTCCCCGAAGGCACGGCTTATGGGCCGTCCGCGTCGGGCGAGGAGAGCAAGATCCTGCTGTTGCAGCACGCCGGCCCGAGCGGCTCGGGGTATCTCTCCGACAGCGAATACAATGCGAGCATCGCCGAGCTGAAGCAAAAGGGTGAGTTCCACGATGGCATCTATACGGTGATTGGGACCGATGGGCGCAAGTGCAACCAGGATGGCTATGAGGCGGTCTGGGAGAATGCTTATCGACGCCCGATCGACTATGCGAAGCCGCGCTACGACCAGCCTATCTTCATGCGCCCGGAAAATTTTTCCTGGGTGAGCGACGGCGCGGGCTCGGCCTACAAGCTGCTCGGGGATTTCAGCGAGCGGGGTACGCGGCTGGGCTTTATCGGGCTCGCCGCCGGCGCGCGGCGGTTGCTCGATAGCCGCTGCCTGTATTTCGTGGTGTCAGGCTCAGGCCGCATCGGCGACGCGGCGTGGCGCAAGCATACGACCATCCATACGGCGGCAGGCGAACAGTTGGAGATTTGCGCCGACAACGACGCCGAGATTTTCCACATCGGCCTGCCCGATCTGAGCGCGCTGCGGCGCGAAGTGCCGCTCTTTGCCGAAGCGCGCTAGGGGATGATCCAATGATGCGACTGCGTTCGATGATTGCGGCCGCGATCGGTGGCGCGTTGGCGTTCTCCGGCAGCGTGGCATCGGCACAGCAGAACCCGCCTCAGCAGGTCACGTTCTCGCTGCCGGGCATCAACATCGCGTTTCTCGCTTTCTACATTGGCGACGATTTGCACCTCTGGTCGGATCAAGGCTTGCAGGTGAAGACGATCATGCTGCAGGGCACGGCCTCGACGAATGCGTTGATCGCCGGCTCGGCCGAATTCGCCGTCAGCTCCGGCGCCTCCATCACCCGTGCTTGGGCGCGCGGCCAGAGGCTCCACGCGATCGCAACCGCGATCGACCAGACACTCGAATGGGTGATGATCCGCAAGGAGATCGCGGAGGCCGAGCATTTCAACCTGAACGCACCGATGGCCGACCGCGCGAAAATCCTCAAGGGCAAAAAGATCGCGATCGGCGGTGTTGCCTCGCTGCCCGACGCGGTGCTGAAAGCGGTCGCCAGCGAAGCGGGTATCGCGCCGCACGATGTCATCGCCGCGCCGATGCAGCCGCCGGAAATCCTCGCTGCGTGGAAGACGAAGCAGATCGACGGCTTCTCCAACTCGATGCCCTACGTACAGCAGGTGCTGGCCGACGGCTCGGGCGTGGTGGTGACCGATTCGGTGAAGGGCGAGCCGACGCGCTTCTCGCCGGTGGCGGCTTCGATGGTCATGGCGCGCGCCGATTATTGCAACGATCACAGCGCGACTTGCGCGGCAATGATCCACGGCATCGTCGCGGCCATCAAGATCATCGAGGACGATCCCAAAGCGGCGATGGCCGCGATGAAGAAGCACTTTCCCGATTACGACGAGAAAGTGCTGGCCATGTCTTACGAGGCGCTCAAAGCCGTCACCGCCAATCCGCCGATCACGACGGCGCAGGAGCTCGAGAACGGCGATCTGATGAATCAGGCCGCCGGCTTCCTCAAGCCCGAGGAGAAACTCGCCGACTACGCGCCGCTGATCGACAACAGCTTCGTCAAGTAAGTCGATTGGTTCGCGAAGCGCGCCAATCGCTTGCATGGTTGCCTTGACCCGCCGGGGTGCTGGCGTTGGAATGGACGCTAAGCAGAAGAAGTGAGGCAGGCATGAGCCGTCCGGTATTCGTCTCCGAACAGGCGGTCAAAGGAGTGCTGGGCTGGCCGGCGATGATCGGCAAGCTGCGCGAGGTCTATTCGGTCGAGCATCCGCCTTTCGCGGGCCCGCCGCGCACGCTGGCCCGCGGCAAGGGCATTTGGATGCGCACGCTCACCGGCGTGCTGCCCGGCGGCTCGGTGATGGGGACGAAGCAGTTCTGTTTTCCGCGTGGCCGCACCGTCCGCTACGTGATCACACTCTTCGACCAGGAATCGGGCGAGCTGCTCGCGCTGCTCGACGGACGCAGCATTACGGCGCTACGAACGGCGGCGACGACGGCGGTGGCGATCGATCGCATGGCGGCGCAAGGTCCCGCGGTCGTGGCGATGCTCGGCAGCGGCAGCGAGGCGCATTCGCATGCGCGTGCGGTCGCCGCGGTGCGGCCGATCAAAGAGATGCGCGTCTTCAGTCCCACGGCAGCGAACCGCGAGGCCTTCGCGCGGCGCTTCACGCAAGAGCTGGGCGTGCCCGTCAAAGCGGCGGCTTCGGCGAAGGACGCGGTCACGGGCGCGACGCTGGTCGTCGGCGCGACGCGCACCCTCGACGGCAAGCCGGTCTTCGAGAGCGCGTGGCTGACGCCGGAGATGCTCGTCGCCTCGATTGGTGCGACCTTGCCCGAGCATATCGAGATCGACACGGCGGCGATCGAGCGCTGCGATTTGATTGTCGCCGATATGCCGGGCGAGGTGATGGAGGAGACCGGCTGCTTCCGCGCCGCGCATGCCGCGGGCATCCGCTTCGAGGACAAGTTTGTCTCGCTCAACGACCTCATGGCGGGCAAGGCCGACGATCGGCTGCGCGCGGCGCAGCAGCCGATGTTCCGCTCGGTCGGTGCCTCGCTCCAGGATCTGGCGGTGGCCGAGCTCGCTTATCGCGAGGCGCTGCGCCAGGGCCTCGCGACCGAATTGCCGATGGAGCTGTCGGTCAAAGCCGACTAGCTTAATCCTTCTCGATCGCGTAGGCGCCGGGTCCGACGGCCATCAGCAAAAGGAAGCCGCCGGCGAGCGCGACGTTCTCGAAGAAGTGGTCGAGCAAGCCGCGATTCTCCGGGACAAAATGAAAGACCGCCGCCGTAAAGCAGCAATAGAAGGCAAACCACGCGGCGAGCCAGCGCGTCTCGATGCCGAGCACCAGCAGCAGGCCGCCGCCGGCCTCGATCAGGATCGAGAGCCAGAAGATCGCGGCCGGCATCGGCAGCTTCGTGCCGACGAAGGCGATCGTGCCCGGAATGAAGAAGAATTTGCTGACGCCGTAATAGATGAAGCACAGACCCATCACGATCCGCGCGATGCCGACGGTGGTTTGCGTGCGATCTGCTGGAACGGCTGAAGCTGCGACTGTCATCGTTTCCCCCTGTCCCCCTGGTTTGATGCGTGACGCGCTCTAGCGCGGCGGAGCGCCCGGTGGCGGTCCACCTGCGCCCCCGAGACCCGAGCCGCCGACCATTTCCGCCGGCGGTGGTCCGCCCCAATGCGAGAGCGTGCGCGGTTCCCATTCGCGCGCATTCCATTTGCCGACGTCGACGATGAAATCCTCGTCGCAATGATATTCGATCGTCGAGCCGGCCGGATTCTGGAAGAAGACGAACATGTCCGAGCCCGGGCCGTGGCGGCCGGGACCCCAGAGCCGCTTCCAGCCTTTCATCACGAGCTGCGTCATGCCGACGCCGAGCTCGTCGATATCGGCGACGCGCAGCGATAGATGTTGCATGCCGGGATTGGGCCGACGCGCGATGAGAAGATTGTGGTGATTGATCGAGCCCGGCGCGCGCACGAAGATGCCGGCGCCCTTGATCACATCGGAGACAGTGAAGCCGAGCCGCTTATAGAACTCGGCCATCTCGTCGATATTCGGCGCGTAGACGCCTATATGGCCGAGATGATCGGGCGTCGCCTTTTGATAGCCGCGAAACCGCTCGTTCGCGGCGTGTGCCGAGCGCGGCAGCGGCGCCGTCTCGCGCTTGGCTTTGGTGACCTCGAAAGCGAGGCCGAAGCCACCTGGGCCTTTGACGTGAAGCCGGCCTTCCTTGTCCTCGGTGACGCTGCGGTCGCGGGCTAAATCGCCGGCGACGTCCTGCAACGCGGCTTTGTCGGAGACCGCCCAGACGATCTCGCGCAGGGTCGGCCCGGCCTCGACCGCTTCGGGCAGCGACGTGTCGCTCAGCTTGCGCAGCTCGACGCGCGTACCTTCGCCGGCGACGGCCAGCGTGGCGCCGGCCACGCCGCTGTCGCGCGTCTCGAGACCGAAATCGCTCAGAAAGCGCGCCGCCGTGTCGACATCGTCGACGCCATAGACCACCGCTTCAAGACCCATGATCGGCATGTCGCTTCTCCCTATTGCCCCACTGATTTATTGACCGGCATTGACCTTGGCGAGTTCTATGCGGAACGCCTGCAAGACTTTTTCGCCATCGGGCGTGCGGCGCGCCCAGTCTGCCGCGACCGGCTCGGCCTCGCTGCGCCATTTGGCGACGAGATCGGGCGAAGCGTCGATCACGGTCTGATTCGGCAGGCCTTTGACCAGCTTGTCGCCGAAGACCTGCAGCCGGTCCCAGAATTTTCCGAGCTCGCGGCTCTCGCCTTCACCGGAAAATTTGTCGAGCACCGCCTTTGCGGACGCTGGCAGCGATGCGTAATGCTTCTTGCCGATGAACAGCATGCCGGTCGAGGTGCCGAGTGCCGCTTCGACGTGATAGGTCGTGACCTCTTGCAGCTTGAAGGAGAGGATTGCGGTCCAGCCGAGCATCGCACCATCGACGGTATTGCGTTGCAGCGCCTCGTAGCTTTGCGTCACCGCGAGAACGATCGGCGCCATGCCGAGGCGCTGCGCCAGATCGCCGGTCTCCTTCGAGGGCGGGATGACCTTCAGCCCCTTGAGATTGGCGAGCGAGGCTGGCGCGTTGCGGAAATGGAAGCCCGCCTGCGACAGCACGGCGAGCATGATCGGCTGTACCTCGTCGTATTCGGCACCGAGCAGCCCGTCGCGATAGAGGCGCCACAGCGCCACCGAGGCTTTCTCCGAGCTGTCGCCGGCGATGAACGGCAGGCCGCCGACATTCGAGCGCTGGAACTTGCCGGCGAAATTGCCATGCGTCAGCCAGGAGATTTGCGCCACATCGGCGACGACGCGATCGTAGGAATTGTTGAGATTGGCGATCGCCATGCCGTCGCGGATGTCGATCTTGAGCTTGCCCTCGGCCGCTGCGTTGACGCGATCGGCCCAGGGATGCAGCACCTGGTCGGCAAGCGGATTGCCGGGCGGCAAAGCGGTCGCGAGAATCAGCGTCGGCACGTCATCGGCGCGCGCGTTACCGATCGCGGTCCACGCCAGCGCCAGGGCACCAAGCGCGACCGCGATCTTCCCTCCGAAAGTCATGCTCGCTCGCCTTCTTATTCGGCTGCGGCGCGATTGCGCGATGTCGCCGTCCCGACCGGATTGCGCCCGATGAAGAAATCCTTGTCCGGCGAGTCCGTCGGCTTGAGGCCGGAGCGTGTGAGCCCAGTGCGCAGCATCGTCATCTGCTGGCCGTGGATCTTCATCGTCGGCTGGCGCAGCGGCCCGCCGTTGTAGCCCTGGAGCCAGCCCTCATAGCCCCAGACCATGCGATTGAGGAAGTGGCCGCCCGCCGAGGACGCATTCACCGCGCCGTTGGCTTGGCGTCCGGGCGCCGTGCGCCAATAGATTTCGGTCGCCTCGTCGAATTTCTTTTGCTGCAGCAGCTCCATCACCTGCGGCACGGTCGCGCCGAAAAAATGCGTGTTCGATGTACCGGTGAATTGGATCGGGACGAGCTGCGCTAACGGCACGAGATCGCCGAAGAGCGGCGTCTCGACGATCACCTCCTCGCCGAAAAGGCGATGGCATTCGACGAAGCCCATGATCGACGGCATGCCGCCTTCGGCCTTGATCGCGACGATGTTGGGGCAATTGTCGAGCAACTTGCGGATGATTGCGGACGGAATGTCCGAGGCATGGAGGCGCGAGAAGCCCCAGAGCGGCACCGGGAAGAGCAGGATCGCGAGCTTGGTCGCGTCGCAGAACGCCTTCGCGTATTCGTAAATCTCGTCCAGGCTCTCGGGATAGAAATTCGCCGGATAGGACAGCAGCACCAGCTCGCAGCCATTCGCTTCGGCGATTTTCGCCGCCTCGATATTCTCTTCGAGCGTGTTGAACGCGGCATGGAGGATGAGCTTCAGCCGACCTTTCGATTCATCGTTCGACCATTCGAAGAACTGTGCGTATTCGGAGAGCGTGACGGCGGTCTCGGAGACGAGCAGTGTACCGGTGAAGCCGTGCTCCAGGCATTTGCGCACGTCGTGGCGGATGCCGCGCTCGTTGAGGCCTTTCAGATCGGCGGTGTAGGAGGGGATGATGACATTGGCGCAGCCTTTCAGATGCTGCCATGCCCAGTCACGCGCTTCACTCTTGCGATAGCTCGGCATTTTTCCCTCGCTTTCCTTGTCGCCCGGCTCCGTCGCGGAGCCGGTGCTTTGCGATAGAGGATCGTGACGCGGCGCGGGCCAAGTCAAATCATTTCGCCGCATTGGTTTGCGATTGGGCGGCGAAGCGAACCGCGGGGCCGACGCCGATCTGCCCCGAGCAAACACCAAAAAGATGCCTTGAGGTCCGGCTTGGACAGGGTCAGGGGAACTGTCATAATCATTGCGGGCAATTCGCATCGATGGGCGCAGCATGCCACGCCGCAATGCGTTGGCCGTTATTCGGCACTTCCTCGAAGAAAAGCGCTATCGCGCGCAAGACCGGTTGCCGCCGGAGCGCGAACTCGCGGAAACGCTTGGCCTGACGCGCACGCAACTGCGCTCGGGCATGAAGCAGCTCGAAGCCGAAGGGCTGATCTGGCGGCATGTCGGGCGCGGCACCTTCTTCGGCGCGCCGCCGACGCGAGAGCAGCCTCAACCCGTGCCCGCGGAGGGCAGCGCCAATCCCCGCGAGTTGATGGAGGCGCGGATCGCGCTCGAGCCGCAGCTTTCGCGGCTTGCCTCAACCCACGCGACCGCCGACGATCTTATCCGGCTCGATCGCTGCCTCGAGCGCGCGATTGCCGCGCCCGACGTGAGGCTGTTCATGACATTCGATGCCGATCTGCATCTTGCCGTTGCGGAGGCTTCGCACAACACGCTGCTGGTCGACCTGTTCCGCTCGATGAACAACGTGCGCCATCGCGTGCTCTGGGGCCGGCTCGACGGCGATTTCCTCACGCCGGAGCTGCGCAAGCAATATGACGGGCAGCATCGCGGCATCGTCCAAGCGATCGCGCGGCACGACGGAATGCAAGCCGAAAATCTGATGCGCTTCCACCTCGAGACGGTGGAGCGCCAATTGATGACAGTGGCGCTGCTCTTCCGGCCGTGAAATGTCACCACCAACGTCATTGCGAGCGAAGCGAAGCAATCCAGGGATATGCCCGGGTGTTGCCCTGGATTGCTTCGTCGCTTCGCTCCTCGCAATGACGGAAGAAGGTCGCGCTCGTCGAAAACCGGTCTACTTCTGCATGCGGGGCAGGAATTTCTCGGTATAGAGCTTGCTCATATCTGGCTCCGACGGCAGCGCGCCCATCTGCACGAAAGAGCGCGACAGAACTTTGAGCGCCGCGGGCTCGAACTTGCCGGTGTCGGAGAAGGTCGGCATCGTCTCGTCGTAATCGCGCGCGGTGATATCGAGCGTCGCGTGCATGACGGGCGAAGCGAGCTTCACCGTCTCGTCCTTGTTCGCCTTCATCCAGGCGACCGTGTCGAACCACGCCGCGAGGAAGGCTTTGAGCTGCTCGGGATGTTCGGCGATTATCTTATTGGTCGCATAACTGACGTGGTTGATGAACACGGGCGCGACGGTCGAATAGCGCAGCAGGATCTTGCCGACGCCTTTCTCTTCGAGCTCGAAGGCGCCGGCGGGGTCGACCGCGAGCCCCTCCGTCTCCTTCGATCGCATGGCCGCGACCTGTGCTTCATTGGTGCCGAGCGGCGTGACGATGATCCCGTCATTGCCCCAGCCTTGCTGGCGCGAGACTTCGCGCGTCACCCAATCGGTGAGGCTGCCGACGGTCGAGGCGCTGATGCGCTTGCCCTTCAAATCGGCGACGGTCTTGATGCCGGAATCCGGCCGTACCACCATCATGAGATTGACCGGCCCGGCATAGGCGCAAATGCCGAGCACCGGCGCGCCTTTGGCGACGAACGCTAGCTCGGGGCCGGAGCCGAGGCCGATATCGATCGCATCGGCGGCCAATCCCTGCTGCAGCTTGGCGCTGCCGGCGAAGGACGTGATATCGAGATCGAGCCCGTGCTTTTGGAAAAAGCCCTTTTCCATGCCGATATCGAGCGGCGTGAAATCGAAGGGCAGGGCGATCGCCTTGCCGGTGCGCAGCTTCTCGAGCGCCGATGCCGGCGCCGCGACCGCGATCATGCTCAGCACCGCGACAGCGGCGGCGACAATTTTTCCAAGCGAAATGCCCATTCCCGATTCTCCCTAAGCCGGTGTTGTTGATCACACCGATCTGCGGCGGCGAGTGTCTCGCGGCTGTGGCTTTATGGCAAGCGCGAAGCGCTTTGCCCTCGACCACCTAGGCGTTGCTCAGTGCAACCTTAATCTCTCTCGCGGCGGTGCCGATTTCGGAGATGAGCGCATCATAGATATGGTCAAGGGCTAAACCGAACCCTGCTGCAGTTTGGTTTGTGTCGATATCGAATCGGGACAGACTGGAGGCAAGCTTGTTGCGGTCGACAGATTTTATGAATGTGATCGACGTATGCCTCACCAAGGAACAAATACCAGCCAAACGTATCGTTTTCGTCAAAGAACCGGCCCTTTTCGTCTTGTGTTTTCTGAAGGGCAGCGTCGTACAAGCGGTTTGCGACCCTATTTCGCCGTTCAGTCCATTCCGCTTCAGTGAGGAAACTCTTGAACCAGTTAACGGCTCGCCTGATATCCGGATCATCGCTGTCCGGCGTGCCGGCTTGGCAGACAAAGAAGTTCGCCGGAAAGTGAATTGAACTGCTGCCCATAATCGCTACTCGGTGCCCATAGTGTGCGCCTGTCTTGTCGATTAGGCAAAACCGAGTTGCGGTCCGAGAAGTAAACCTCGTGCGTAGGCGGTCTTTACCGCTACAATCGTTTTGCCTCACACGTCGAGGTCGCGGGCGAATTTCGCGTTTTTCTGGATGAACTCGAAGCGCAGCTCGGGCTTGCGGCCCATCAGGCTCTCGACCAGATCGAACGTCGTCTTGACATCGTCGCGCTCGTTCGGCGTCGGCAGCTTCACGCGCAGCAGGGTGCGTTTCTTCGGGTCCATGGTCGTGTCTTTGAGATAGCGCGCCGGCATCTCGCCGAGGCCTTTGAAGCGGCTGATCTCGACCTTGCCCTTGTTGGCCGGGAACGCGGACTTCATCAACTGGTCCTTATGCGCGTCGTCGCGCGCATAGATGCGTGTTGTCGCCTTGGCTGAGGCGATAGAGCGGCGGCACGGCGAGATAGAGATGGCCGTCATCGACCAGCTTCGGCATCTCGCGGAAGAAGAAGGTCATCAGCAGCGAGGCGATATGCGCGCCGTCGACATCGGCATCGGTCATGACGATGACGCGCTCGTAGCGCAGCTTGCCCTCCTCGTAGCGATCGCCCGAGCCGCAGCCGAGGGCGAGGGTCAGATCGGCGAGCTCCTGATTGGCGCGCAGCCGGTCGCTCGACGCCGAGGCGACGTTGAGGATCTTGCCGCGCAAGGGAAGGATCGCCTGCGTGTCGCGATCGCGCGCCTGCTTCGCCGAGCCGCCGGCGCTGTCGCCTTCGACGAGGAACAGCTCGGTGCCGCCCGGCGTCGAGCGGCTGCAATCGGTGAGCTTGCCGGGCAGGCGGAGCTTGCGCGTCGCGGTCTTGCGCTCGAGCTCGCGCTCCTGGCGCTTGCGCTGGCGATCCTCGGCGCGGTCGATGATCGCATCGAGCAGGCCGCGCGCGCTTTGCGGATCGTCGGAGAGCCAGTGATCGAAGCGGTCTTTCAGCGCGCCTTCGACAAGACGCGCGGCTTCGGGCGAGGAGAGGCGCTCCTTGGTCTGGCCCTGGAATTGCGGATCGCGGATGAAGAGCGAGAGGATGACGACCGCGCCATCCATCACGTCTTCGGGCGCGATCTGCTGCGCGCGCTTGTTGTTGGTGAGCTCGCCATAGGCTTTGAGGCTGCGCGTCAGCGCCGCGCGCAGGCCCGCTTCATGCGTGCCGCCTTCGGGCGTCGGCACGGTGTTGCAGAACGAGGCCGAGGTGCCTTCGTGATCGATCGGCCAGGCGATCGCCCATTCGACGCGGCCGCTGCCGTTGAAGCTCGGCTTCGCCGTCGAACGCACGCGGCGTCACCGTCTCGCGCTCTTCGAGCAGCGCGGTCAGGTAATCGGAGAGCCCGCCGGGGAAGTGCAGCTTCTCTTCCTGCGGCACATCGTCGGGCCGCGGCAGCGACGGATCGCACCACCAGCGGATCTCGACGCCGCGGAAGAGATAGGCCTTGCCGCGCGCCATGCGATAGATCGGCGCCGCCTTGAAATGGAGCTCGGCCGAAGATCTCGGGATCGGGATGGAAGCGGATCGTGGTGCCGCGCTTGTTCGCGTGCGCCGCCGCTCTCCTTGAGCTTCGTCTTCGGTTTGCCGCGGCTGTATTCCTGCGTATAGAGCTTCTTGTCGCGCGCGACTTCGACGGTGAGCTTGTCGCTGAGCGCGTTCACCACCGAGATGCCGACGCCATGCAGGCCGCCCGAGGTCTTATAGGCATCGCCGCCGAACTTGCCGCCGGAATGCAGCATCGTCAGGATGACTTCGAGCGCCGAGGTCTTGGGGAATTTGGGATGCGGATCGACCGGGATGCCGCGGCCATTGTCGGTAGACGACGCACTGTGCCATCGGCATGGAGCTCGAGCTCGATGCGGCTGGCATGGCCGGCGACCGCCTCGTCCATCGCATTGTCGAGCACTTCGGCGACGAGGTGATGGAGCGCGCGCTCGTCGGTGCCGCCGATATACATACCGGGACGGCGGCGGACGGGCTCCAGCCCTTCGAGGACCTCGATATCCTTGGCCGAATAGCCCGAACCCGATTTACGGGTATTGGAGTTCGTCAAACAAATCAGGCATGACACCGACTATAGGAAGCACAAACCGGCTGGACAAGCTACCGGCAGGGGTGACGGAAACAAATAACTACTATAGTTTGTGAGCACAAGGAGGTGCGCGATGACCACTGACCACCAGATCCCCGCCGAAGGCGAGCCGGCCCTGCGCACCATCGCCATGCCGGCCGACGCCAATCCGGCCGGCGACATTTTCGGCGGCTGGGTCCTGTCGCAGATGGATCTGGCCGGCGGCGTCATCGCCCATCGCCGCGCCCGAGGGCGCTGTCGCCACGGTGGCCGTCACCGGCATGACCTTCCATCTGCCGGTCTTCATCGGCGACGAGGTCAGTTGCTACGCCGAGATCGTCAAGATCGGCCGGACCTCGATCACCGTGAAGATCGAGACCTGGGTACGCCGCAATGTCGAAGGCGAGCGCATCAAGGTCACCGAAGGCACTTTCACCTATGTCGCGATCGGGCCGGACCGCAAGCCGCGATCGCGATTGACCGCCGGCGCAGCTGAAGCTTCGCTCACAAAGCTGTGACGGGCGCGCTCGCGCTGTGCTCGGGCATGCTGCTGGCCGTACATACCGGGAGGAGAATTGCATGGATCAAAAAATCATCGAGCTCTATGACGATTTCACCCATCGCCATCTCGATCGGCGCTTGTTCATCGAACAGGTGACGAAGCTCGTCGGATCGAGCGCGCTGGCGATGACGATCATGGCCGCGCTGCGCTCCGACTACGCGCGCGCCGCGACCGATCCCCGTCGACGATGCGCGGCTCACGACGTCAGAACGTCTCGATGCCGGGCGGCAGCGGCGCGGTGAAAGGGCTATCTCGCGCGGCCGAAGGGCGATGCGAAACTGCCGGGCATTGTTGTCATTCATCAGAATCGCGGTCTCAATCCGCATATCGAAGATGTGACGCGCCGCGTCGCGCTCGAAGGCTATGTCGCGGTCGGCGTCGATTGCATGTCGGTGCTGGGCGGCACGCCGAAGGATGAAGACCAGGCGATGAAGGATTTCACCAAGCTCACAGCCGATGCGGCGACGGGCGAGCTGGTGCAAGCGGTCGCGTTTCTCAAATCGCGGTCCGATGTGAGCGGCAAGATCGGCACGATCGGTTTCTGCTGGGGCGGCGGCATGGTCAATCGCCTCGCCGAGGCCGCCGGTCCCGATCTCAATGCCGGTGTCGCTTTCTACGGCACAGCGCCGCCGCTCGATCAAGTGTCGAAGATCAAAGCGGCGATGCTGCTCAATTACGCCGGGCTCGACGAGCGCGTGAACGGCAACGAAGCCCGGCTATGAAGACGCGCTGAAGGCCGCGCATGTCGATTACACGGCCGTATGTCTATCCCAACGTGAACCACGCTTTCTTCGACGACACGACGGATCGCTACAACGCCGACGCCGCGAAGCTCGCCTGGGATCGCGCCAAGGCATTCTTCGCGCAACATCTGAAAGCCTAAAGTAACACCTGCTTACGCGCCGTGCGCCGCCGTTTTTTGGCGGTGCCCGGCTACTGCGTCGGGAACCATTTCCTTCCGCTGGCATTTGGCCCGATGGGAGAATCAAAAAAATGGTTCGTCACGACGCGGCTTCTTTGTGTCTGGCTGGATTATTGCGTTCGGACATCTTTGTTGATTGGTGCGGCCGGGATGTGGCCAAAAATCCCGGCGACGCCGCAGGTCCGATCGTGGTTGTGGCGTTGGAGCCGCCGCCGCCCGCTGCCGACAACCGCCTGAACCGATACAGCCGGCTCCGATATCGCAACACCGAGATGACGACCGGGGTCGCGTCCTGGTATGGCGATGCAGTGGCAGGGTCGAATCGACGGCCAGCGGCAGACCCTTCGACGATCGCAAATTGACCGCGGCGCATCGCACCTTGGCGCTCAACACGCGCGTTCGCGTCATCAA
This sequence comes from uncultured Alphaproteobacteria bacterium, assembly GCA_963731145.1. Classification (GTDB taxonomy): domain Bacteria; phylum Pseudomonadota; class Alphaproteobacteria; order ATCC43930; family CGMCC-115725; genus CAIKMD01. The sequence continues at coordinate 139,559 of CAVSUX010000006.1, forward strand.
TCTCAAGACTGGACGTCGGTCGATGTGACGATCATCGATCGCGGCCCTTATGCCGATGGCCGCGTGATCGATCTTTCGAAAGCCGCCGCGAAGAAGCTCGATATGGTGAAAGAGGGGCTGGTGCCGGTGCGGATCGAAAGCGTCGCCGGCTGAAAATGCAGCGCGCGGTGAAGACCTGCTCGCCCGAGGCCCAGCGCTCGATGAGCATCGGGTCGCGGATGATGGCCGCGACGGTCTGCGTCAGCTCGACGATGTCGGCTTGCAGCCCGAGATCGCGGCAGATACCGCGGATCGCCGCCTGTTCGCCGCCGCAGAGAAAGCGCAGCACGACGTAAACTTCGATCGGCAGAGGGCTTTCGCCAGTGACTTCGCCGGCTTCGAGGCGGCGCATCGACTCATGGCAGTTCGTTGCATCGGGCGAGGTGAACGAGCGGCAGTTGATCGGGCGCACGTTGTAGACCGAGCAGCGATGATCGACGAGCAGCGGGCAGGGCTTGCCGGTGGCGATGCGCGTATCGTCGTCGAGGTCGCGGAAGGCATCGGCTGCGGCGAGGATGGCGGTGCGGCGCGGATCGGCTTCGTCGCCGAGCTGCAGCGCGACGAGGATCGCCTCGGGGATCGTCACATCGACATTCTGATGACAGCAAAAGCTGCAGCCGGCCCGGCATTGGACCTCGGCCGCGGCAACGAATTCGGCGATGGTATTTTCGGCTTGGGGCAGGATCGACGCGCCCATGATGTCGAGCATGAATTTGAGGCGTATCCATGGATTGCGGCCGACCGCGACGGTCGGGACCGGCGAGGGCCATCGCCTGCGTGCGGAGCGCCATCGCCTTGGCCGCGACGTGCTCGACGAAGGGCTCGGCGATTTCCTCCGGCAAGCCTTTGGGCATCGGCAAGCCGACATCGTCGATGCCGCGAAATCTCGAGTGAATCCATGGATCCGCTCCTCTATCAGAGGAGTAAGCCCAGATTATGGTTAGCAGACGGTAAACGCCGCGGCTTGCGAGGTCGCGAAGCCGCGCCCTATTGTCGGACGAAATCGTCTGCGGAGAGAGAATTCATGCCGGTCACACCCATCGCTCGCGGCGAGCAAGCTCGCCACCGGCATCAATGTCTTCACCTTGCCGACCGAACGCCATCAGGCGCTGATCGATACGCTGACGGCGATCAACCGCGAGATACTGACGCATAAATACCCGATGATCGTGTCGGCGAATTTCCATCGCGCGATCGATGCGCCGATCATCATCAACTACAACCAATACACGGATCGCGCGCAGGGCCAGTTCCTTCGGACGCAGGCGAATGTCGCGCCGCTGATGAAGCGGACCCACGATCTCTCCGAGAAGCACGAGATCCGCTGGTACGAGATCGCCGATGTCGTCACGGCGGCCGGGCCGGAGGATCGCATCGAGATCCGCGACGATCGCGGCAGTATCGGCGTCGTCGGCATCTTCACAGTTGCGGCGGACAAGCAAGGCGAGCTGCTGGCGTTGCTGAAGCGCTACGGCGAGGCGCTCAAAGTCGCGCCGGCGCCGGGCTTTGTCGGCATTGCCACGCATCGTGGCTATCAACCCGCGTATGTCGCCAGCTACGAGCAATGGGCGAGCGTCGATGCTTACCGGCAAGCGGTCGCCAGCGAGCCGATCGCCGATCTGCTCCAGCAGATCCGTGGCGTGGCCGAAGTGACCGAGCTGCATCCTTACGACGTGCGTCAGTGTGACGCGTTTCCAAGCGTGATCGCTTTGGCGCGGATGGCCGTGCCGCATTGACTTTCAAATCGTCTTACGAAATCATCGGACATCTGGTTGTCGTTGCGCCGTTTCGCTCCGAGCGCAAGATTGCCCGCAAGAAAATCGATCCCGAAGCGAGGGAGCAGGGGGAATGTCGAGAATTCTTCGCCGTATCGCAGGCATGGCCTGCGCCGCTTTGCTGTCGATGGTCGCGCTCGCCAAGGCGCAAGCCGATCGAGCTGAAGCTCGCGACCTTCGGTCCGCCGCAATCCTATTTCTACGTCGAGGTGCTGATCCCGTGGCTCGAAGCGGTCAATCGCGAGTTCGCAAGGCACGGTGCACATCACCTATTACGGCGGCGGTGTGCTCGGCAATGCCGGCAATATGTATGACTCGGTTCTGACCGGCGCCGCCGATATCGGCTGGGCGTTGCTCGGCTCGTTGCCGGGCAAGTTCGTCAAATCGAGCGTCATCGAATTGCCCTTCGGCTACGACACCGGCGAGATCGGCGCGACCGCGTTGTGGCGGCTCTATGCGAAAGGCCTGATCGCCAGCGATTTCGACCAGGTGAAGCTCTTCGGCCTGACCGCCTGGCCCGGCGCCGAGGTGCAGAGCAAGTCGAAGAAGGTCATGACCCTCGAAGACATGAAGGGCCTGAAGCTGCGCGCGCAAGGCAAGTGGCAGGCGGCGACGGTCAGCGCTTTCGGCGCGACGCCGGTCAGCGTGCCGGTCGACGAGGTCTATCAGGCGCTCGATCGCGGTGTAATCGACGGTACCTGGAGCTCGCTGGTGCTGACCGGGCAGTTCCGCGTCGACGAGATCGCGCATTACTTCCTCGAAGCGCCGCTCAATGGCGGCGGCGGCATGCTGATCATGAAGAAGGAAGCTTTCGACGCGCTGCCCGCTCCGGCGAAGGCAGCGATGGAGAAGCATTCCGGCGAGATCATGTCGCGCGCGCTCGGCAAATCGAATGACGGCGAGGTCGTGCGCGTGCGCGCTCAGCTCGCGGCGCTCGCGAGCCAAGGGCAAGATCGATGCGCCCTATTCGCTCTCGCCCGAGGAATTCGCGCGCTGGAAGAAAGCCGCCGAGCCGGTGGCCGAGGCCTGGGCCAAGGCGGTGCCGAACGGTCCCGCAATCCTCGCCGGCTTCCGCGCCGAAACCGCCAAGCTCGCGGCCGAGGCGAAATAGGCGCATTGATGGCCGTCGTCGAGGCGCCCGGCACGGTATCGCGGCTCGAAGCGCTGGAGCAGGGCTGCGATCGCGCTGGCGCGGCGCATCGCCATCATCGCCGTCGTCGGCATGCTGGCGCTGTCGCTGCTGACCATCGTCGATGTCAGCCTGCGCTATTTCTTCAGCGCGCCAATCCCCGGTCTCGACGAGGCGACGCAGCTCATTATGGCGGTGATCGTCAGCGCCAGCCTGCCGATCGGTATCGCGACGCGCAATCACGTCGCGATCGATTTCTTCAAGCGCCCGATCGGGCCGCGCTACGAGGCCGTGCTCGAGGCGATCGGCGGCGCGCTGGTCCTCGGCATGATGGTGATCCTCACCTTGCGCTTTGCCGCCTATGCCGAGCGGCTGATGCTGCGCCATGATGTGACGACGATCATTTCGCTGCCGATCGCGCCGTTCTGGTGGGCGGTGACGGTGATGCTCGGCATCTGCGCCGCGCTGCAGGTCGTGATCTTCCTCAATCAACTTGCGAAGGCGCTCGATAGCGACAGCGGCGCCGGCTCATGGCTGCGCGGCGCGGCGATCGTGCTGCCGAGCTTCGCTGGCGACCGCGCTGCTCTATGACGCGATCCTGCAATGGGGCAGCGCCTTCGGCGCCGATCACCCTGGCGATGCTCGCTTTCGGTGCGATGTGGGTGCCGATCGCGATCATGATCCCGGTCGGCATCGCGATGGCTTGCGCCGGGCTCGCCGGCGGCAGCGTGCTCGTCGGCTTCAATCCGACGATGAACACGATCGTGCTGCAATCCGCCGGCTATCTCTCGAGCCTCAACCTCGTCGTGCTGCCGCTCTTCCTGATGAAGGGCAGCTTTGCCACGGCGGCCGGGCTCTCGACCGATGCCTATCGTCTGGCGCATGCGCTTTTCGCGCGGCGCCGCGGCGGTCTCGCCATCGCGACGATCGGAAGCTGCGCTGCTTTCGGCGCCGTCACCGGCTCGTCGCTGGCGACCGCGGCGACCATCGGCACCATCGCCGTGCCGGAGATGCGCAACCGCGGTTACTCGCCGCAGCTCGCGACCGGCTGCGTCGCCGCCGGCGGCACGCTCGGCTCGCTGATCCCGCCTTCGGGCATCATGGTGCTCTATGCCGTGCTGACCGAGACCTCGATCAACAAGATTTTCGTCGCCGCCGTCTTCCCGGCGCTGCTCGCGGCGGTGCTCTATATCCTGACGATCTCGGTCTATGTGCGCGTCCAGCCGAGCGCGGCGGGACCGGTCGAGCGCGTCCCGTTGCGCGAAGTCATCGCCGCCATCCTCAATAGTTGGGGCGTGGTCGCGCTGTTCGGTGCGGTGATCGGCGGCATCTATGCCGGCATCTTCACCGCGACCGAGGCCGGCGCGGTCGGCGGCGGCTTTGCGTTCCTCTTCGCTCTGGCGCGCGGCCGTCTCAACGGCGATGCGTTCTGGCGCGTGATGGGCGATGTCGCGCGCAACACGGCGCTGATCTACATGCTGCTCTTCGGCGCCGTCGCCTTCTCGTTCTTCATCGGCGTGACGCAATTGCCGCAGGCGCTGGTCACCTTCATCCAGGCGCAGCATCTGGGCGCCGCTGATCGTCGTCTTCCTGCTGCTGATCATCTATCTGCTGCTCGGCTTCTTCATGGATCCGATCACGACGCTCTTCATCACCGTGCCGGTGGTGATGCCGTTGATCGCCAGCCTCGGCTACGATCCGATCTGGTGGGGCATCATCACCATCGCCGCGGTCGAGGTCGGGCTGATCCATCCGCCCTTCGGCCTCAACGCCTTCATCATCAAAGGCGTCGCCGGCGACGACGTGACCATCGGCACGATCTTCCGCGGCATCGTGCCGTTCCTCGCCGCCGATTTCGTGAAGCTCGCGTTGCTCGTGCTATTCCCGATCATCACGCTCTGGCTGCCGGCGACGATGCGCTGAGCCGCGTCGCATCGGCCGTCACTTGCCACGGAATTTCGCGATCAGTTCCTGCGCCTTGCGTGCTGCCGGTGTATTCTCCTCGTTCTGCGCCTCGTAATATTTAACGCCGGGCAGACGCTGCTGCGCGGGATCGACTTGTTGCGGCACATCGGTGCGCCGCGTGTCCTCGCCCATTTCCTTGGCGAGCGCACCCTCGACCGGCTTGGAGAGATACCAGTTGAGGAAAACGCGCGCCGCGTTCGGATGCGGGCGGTTCTTCATCACGACGATATTCGACGCGCCGGTATTGGCATAGGCGCCGAGCTCCGGCGTATTGCCGAGTGGGCGAATGTCGAGCGGCACGCCGGCGTCGCGATAACGGTCGAGCAGCCCCGTCAGCACTGGCCCCAACGACATGATGTATTGGCCGCGCGCCATGCGGTCGACGAGGTCCGACATTTGCGATGTGAAGACGACTTGGCTGGAGACGAATTGGCGCAAGCCCTCCTCGCCGAGAAGGCGCAGCATGACCGGTGCGAAGGTGCGGCCGCTGCCGCCGAAAGCCGGATCGTCCCAGATCACTTTCTGCTTGAGTGCCGGATCGAGAAAGATCTTGGTGCCCTCTGCCTTCACTTTATCGGGTACGAGCAGCTTCGCGTTGTAAAAAGGCATCTTCAGGAAGGTGCGGGAGGTGAAGACATGTGTTGCCGCGGTGTCGGCGAAGGCTTCGTCCCAGCCGCCCCAGGTTTCGGGATTCTTCACATCGGCGAAGATGAATTCTTCGCGCACCGGATCGAGCATGCCGGCATCGCGGAGCTGGAAGGCGTTGTCCGAGCCAGTGAAGACGAGATCCCAGAGATATTTTCCAGCGCCGCGTTCGACCGATAGCCGCGCGAATTGCTGACCGGGCGGCACCGAGGTTTGCGACAATTTGATTTCGGGAAAGACCTTCGGCCATTCCCGCGCGAGGAAGTCGCGATGCGTCGCACTCGGCGGAACGATAAGGACGACCTCGCCCTCCTGCTTGGCGGCGGCGACGAGCTTGTTCCATTCCGTATCGCCGCGGTCTTGCGCAAGCGCCGTGCCGCTGCTCGCGAACAGAAAGATCGTCAGCAAGATCGGGAAAACGCGATCGGCATGTCGCGCCAACCATGCGCTTGCGACATCCTTCCTCATGCGATGCCTCCCCAAATACACCTGCTTGGTGCGTTGCGGTTTGGCGTCATTGTCTCAACAAAAAAGCGGCGACGCAAACGGCCACCCAAACGCTGGCGCGTTCACTCGACCGGATCACACGATTGCCGGCGGTGCTCCTGTATCGACGCGAACGGGGTCACCGAGGTCTGACGCCGGCTGTCATCGAAGACGCGGCTGACGCGCTAGATGCCGATCCGGAAGCGGGTCATGATCACGATCGTCGTGAGCTGGAGCAGCGCTTCGAGGGCGGTGATGGCGAGATAGACGCGCATCAGCTTTTGCACCAACGCCATGTTGGGTTCGGGTTTGCGCGTCTCCCACAGCACCCAAAGATTGACCGGCGCCAGGATGAAGATGCCGAAGAACGCCATGATGATGACGAGGGCGAGCGCCGCTTCGACCCAGTAGAAGCCGGGATAGGGTACGTCGAGGTAGCCAAGCCGGCGCGCAAGTTCCCAGCCGGCGGTCGGCGTCACCGTCGACAGCATCGGAAAGAGCCAGAAGAAGCGCCACGAAAGCTCTTGGCTGACGGTGCGGCGCAGCCGCGGATCGAGCCGTCTCAGGATTGGGCCGAGCAGGAAGCCCATGAACAGGTCGATGCCGGTCCATGCTAGGCCGAAGAACACATGCACCCAGTTGAGGAACCAAAGCGCTTCTTGCTGCGGCAGGAACTTCTCGTCATTGACGGTGAGGATGATGAGCACAATGCCGGCAACGAAGATCCACGCGAATTTCCAGCGGATCAGCGGCGGCAGAGGCGCAGCTTGGGATTGGGTGATGGTGGCCACAGCGGGGCTGAGGCTAGTTCTCGCCGCCGAAGCGTCAAGCGGATTCTCGAAAGTTGAACGCGAACTCACGCGGCCAAATTCATTACGCGGCATTCCTGCCGGACGAGCGTGAGGAAGTGCCTTTGGATGCGGGTCGGCAGCCAACCCGCGCGGGTGGTTGTGCCGACGAAGCGCTGGGGCCACGGCATCTCGACCGGCAGCACGGCGATGCTCGCATTGAACTCTTGTGCGGACGCTTGGGAACGGGAGAGCACGCTGAGACAATCGCTCTCCGCCAGCGCGCTCGTCATCATCGCGAGCGAGCTGGTTTCCAGAACGGTGTCCGGCCGCTTGGGCAATCGCGCGAATAGCGCCTGTAAGGCGGCATAGCGCGGCAGGCCGCGCGGCGGGATGATCCAGTGCTGTCGGGAAAGATCCGCATCTTTGATACGAGCGGCCCGGGCCAGCCTATGCGTCGACCGCGCGACCACGACGTAAGGATCCTCGAACAGCGCCGTCTCGACGAGATCGGGCGCGATCCCATCGCGGCGCAAGGCGCCGATCACGAAATCAGTCGTGCCGTTGCGCAAGGTTCCCATGAGGTATTCGTGGCTGTCTTCCTCCATCTCGATCTCGACGCCGGGATGGAGGCGAAGCATGCGTCCGATCGCACGGGCTAGAAGCTGCTTGGGCATCATCGGCAGGCAGCCGAACGAGATGCGTCCCTCCGCAAGCCCCTGCGCGTTGGCGATCTCGGCAAGCGCTTGGTCGATCTCGCGCAGCGCGACACGCAGCCTGACCGCGAGATGGGTGCCGAGCTCGGTCGCCGCCATGCCGCGGAGATGCCGGCGATAGAGCGCGATCTTGAGGCCGCTCTCGAAGTCGCGCACGGTGCGGTGAAGGGTGGGCTCGGCGATGCCAAGATGTCGCGCCGCTGCCCGGAACGAGCCATGCTCGGCGATCGCGATATGGTAGCGTATTTGTGTTGTCGTCAGCAGACGGGTGATCGCGTGCGTATCGATGGCAATGCCATCGACTTCGCCGATATGCGCAATCCCTTGCTCGATTTGACGCAGCATCCGTGTGACGCGGCGGTGAAGGAGCTTTCCCGCCTCCGTGCCGACGCTGCCGCCGGCGCCGCGCTCGAGCAGACGCGTGCCGGTCTCGACCTCCAGCTTCGACAACGCGTCGCTGACCGCCGGCTGTGACAGTCCGAGTTGTCGGGCCGCGGCGCCAGTCGAGCCGCTGTGCATCACCGCATCGAACATCACCAGACGGCGAAGATTGGGGCGCGGAAAGTCCCGGGTGTTGTTGGTCATCGATTTTTGTGCATTGCAATATTAGCATAAATTGATGGGCCTGCACTGATCTTTTCTATGCGGGCGATGCCAACGGGCGGCCTTAGGTTAGCGGCATTGCGCAAACGCGGGACAAGCCGTGAGGGAATGCCTTGGGTGAGATTTTCGATACGCATACGCATGTGATCTCGTCGGACACGGCCAAATATCCGCTGGCGCCAATTGGAGGACATCAATCGACTTGGTCGCAGGAACGGCCGGTGAATCACGACGGCTTGATCGCCGCAATGGATAAGGCAGGCATCGCGAAGTCGGTTGTTGTCCAGGCCTCGACGGTTTACGGCCATGACAATCGCTACGCGGTCGAGGCGGTGAAGGCGCATCCCGATCGTTTCATCGGCGTATTTTCCGCCGATGTCCTGGCGGCGGACGCCGTCGATCAGATCAAGCGCTGGATGGATGCGGGCATGGCCGGCATCCGTCTCTTCACCACCGGCACGACCATGCCGGGCCAGGCAACATGGCTCGACAGCGAACAGTCCTTTCCCGCTTGGGCCTATTGCGAGGCGCATGACATTCCGGTCTGCCTGCAGATGACGCAGGACGGCATCCCGATGCTCGTGCGGTTGCTCGAGCGTTTCCCGAAAGTACGCGTGCTGCTCGATCATTTGGCGCGCCCGAAGCTCGATGACGGGCCACCCTATGCGCAGGCGAAGGCGCTGTTCGGCTTGGCGACGTATCCGGGCGTATTCCTCAAGCTGACCAATCGCACGGTTGCCTCTGCCAATGCGGGCAAATCGACCGCCGATCAATTCGTGCCTTTCGTGGTCAAAGCCTTCGGCGCCGACCGCATTGCCTGGGGCTCGAACTTTCCCGCCGCGGAAGAGCCGTTGCCGGAACTGCTGGAGGATGCACGTCGCGGCCTGGCGCCGTTATCGCAGGCGGATCAGGACATGATCCTCGGCGGCACGGCGAAGCGGCTTTATCCGAGCTTGGCGAGGAACTGATGGGTGTGACGCTCTCGACGGTGCTCGGCACCTATCCGCACACCGTGCCGCTCAAGGACGGCACGATCACCGATCCGTCGGTGACGCTGAAATTCACCGAGGTCGAGCCGATCCATCACGCCTTCACGCCGATGGTGCGGAAGCAGGTTTACGATATCAGCGAAGTGGCGATCGTCACCTATCTGCAGGCGGCCGGTTACAACAAGCCGATTACGCTGCTGCCGATCGTTGTCGCCTCGCGGCTGCAGCGCGGCTGCATCGTCTATTACAAGCCGAACGGTGTGGTGACGCCGCAAGACCTCGTCACCAAGCGCATTGGCGTTCGCGCCTACACGCAGACCACCGGCATGTGGGTGCGCGCGGCCCTGGCCGAGGATTTTGGCTTGCCGATCGAGAAGATGCATTGGGTCACGCAGGACCCGGCGCATGTCGAGGAATATGAGGACCCGTCGATTGTCGAGCATGTGGCCAAGGACAAAAACCTGGTCCAGATGCTGAAGGATGGCGACATCGCCGCCTGCATTCTCGGCAACGATCTGCCCGACGACCCGGATTTCGTGCCCGTCATTCCCAACCACAAGCAAGTCGACGCGGCGTGGCAGGCGAAGCACCACTTCATGCCGACGAACCATATGGTCTGCGCCAAGAACGATGTGATCGCGAAGCACCCCGAGGCGGTGCGCACGGCCTATCGCATGATGCGCGATGCGGATGCAGTGGCGAAGAAGAACGGGACGTCGTCGGGCAAGAGCCTGTTCGGTCTCGCGGCGATACGCGAGCCGCTGCAGATCGCGCTCGATACCTGCGATCAGCAATTGCTGCTGCCGCGCAAAATGACTGCCGATGAATTACTGGCGCCGGCAAAGGCGCTGTTGGGCGATCTCGGCTGATCGGACGCATCGGCCGTTCTATTGCGCTTAGGCGGCTGCTACGGCTAGCTTTTACAATGTGCGACGCTCGGGCGTAGCATGGAAATCTGGGAGGCAGACATGACAATCAAGAATCAATGGCGGCGGCGCGACGTTCTGCGCTTGGGCGGCATGGCCGGGCTTGCCGGCGTTGCGGCATCCACCGGCCTCACCACTTTCAATCGCGCAGCGCGCGCCGCGACAGCGCCGATACAAGTGAACATCGTCAACACCGCGTCGAACAGCACGATGGCGTTCCAGGAGTTGCTGAAGCAGCAGGGCTTTTTCGAGGAATTCGGCGTCGCGCCGACGACTCTCAACGTCGCCGACGGCTCGAAGCTCATGGGCGCGCTTTTCAGCGGCAGCAGCGATATCTGCATCCTGTCGGGCTTCAGCCAAGTTTTCCCGGCGGTCGAAAAGGGCGGCAAGCTGAAGATTGTCGCCGGTGCCGGCCTGCTCCTGCAAGATGCGATCTATTCGGCAAAGCCCGAGATTCAACACGTCAAGGATCTCGAAGGAAGGACTGTCGGCACGGGCTCGCCTGGCGCGCTTCTCCATCAGTTCACGGTCGCTCTTTTGCGCAAGAAGGGCGTCGATGTAAGCAAGGTGAAGTTCGTCAACATCGGCAGCAGCGCGTCTGTCTTCAATGCGGTGGTCGCCGGCACCGTCGATGCCGGGCCGTCGCTCATCGATGTCTATGCCGAACAGAAGAAATACGGCGTCCATTCGTTGGTCGATGGCGATCTCTGGAAGGAGTTGCCGGAATATACCTATCAAGGCTCTTTTTCTTCCGATCGCGCCATCGCCGAAAAGCGCGAGGCGCTGGTTCGTGTGCTGGCGGCCTACGGCAAGCTCTATCGTTTCGTTTCGGGACCCAAATCGCACGACGCTTTCATGCGCGCGCGGGCGGCCGTTTTTAAGAAATCGGATGCGGCCGATGGCGAATTCGAATGGCAATTCGCCCAGAAGTATCAGCCCTACGCCACCGATCTGACGCTGAGCGAGGAGCGGATCCGCTATATGCAAAATCTGAACGTCGAATTCGGGATTCAGAAAAAGATTCTTCCCTTCAGCGAGGTGGCCGACATGTCGCTGGCGAAGGAAGCGCTGAAGCTTCTCGGCTGATAGGTCGTAGTTCGGCGAGGCGCGCTTGCGCAAGGTAAAGCTGGCCATCCAAGAGGTATCGAAGACCTTTCGTGTCCGCGGCGGCGCGGGCCAAAAGGCATCTCTCCTGCCTGTGCTGCGCCAGCTCAGCTTCGACGTCTACGAGAACGAGGTGGTCTCTCTCATCGGCGAGAGCGGCTGCGGCAAGACCACGCTGCTGCGCATCGTCCAGGGACTCGTCCGCCTCGACAGCGGCACGATCCTGGTCGACGGCAAGCGGGTCGAAGGGCCGGGCCGCGACCGCGGCTTCGTCTTTCAGCAAGCGACCCTTTTGCCGTGGCGCACCGCGCGGCAAAACATCGAATTCGGTCTGGAGCTGCAGAAAGTCGACCGCGCCGCCCGAACCCGCCGTGCGCGGGAGCTGCTCGAACTCGTCGGTCTCGGGGCGGCGGGCGAGCAATTTCCGCACCAGCTCTCCGGCGGCATGCAGCAACGCATCGGGTTGGCGCGAGCCCTTGCGATCGATCCCGCGATCTTGCTGATGGACGAGCCCTTCAGCGCGCTTGACGCACAGAATCGCGAAGTCTTGCAGCAGGAGTTGTTGCGGATTCAGCGCAGCACCGGAAAGACAATACTCTTCGTGACGCATGATCTCGATGAGGCGATCTATCTCAGTGACCGGATCATCGTCATGGGGGCGAAGCCCGGACGAATCAAACGCGTGATCGATGTGCCCTTCGATCGTCCGCGGATCGAATTGCCCCAATTGCGTGGCGATCCGGTCTTTCAGGCGATGCGCGCCGAGATATGGGATCTCATCCGCAACACACCGGCTCCTGCACGCGAAGCGGCCATGGGAGGCTCCAATGGCTGAGGCATTGCCGCAAACCGCGACGCCGAACGAAGAAGCGATCGAAGAGATCGGGCCGCCGCCGCGGTCTTACCGCAATCACTTGCTGCGGATCGCATCCTTCCTGACGGTGATGATTGCGTGGGAATTGCTCGGGCGGCAGGTCGCGCCGCTCTTCATGTCCTATCCGTCGGCGATCGCCGCTGCCGCCGTGACCATGACTGCCGATGGAGAGCTTATCCAGGGTTTGCTCGTCAGCCTGGAGACACTTCTTCTTGCCTTTGCGATTTCCGCGGTTCTCGGAATCGGGCTCGGTCTCGCCATCGGCCGCTATCGCGCGTTCGAAGCGACGACCGACTGGCTCGTCAACGCGCTCTACGCCACGCCGCTGGTCGCCGTCATTCCGCTCGTCATCCTGTGGCTGGGACTGGGGTTCGAGGCAAAACTGTTTATCGTCATCCTCCTCGCGATCTTTCCCATCCTGATCAACACGGCGAGCGGTGTGCGCAATGTCTCGGAGTCGCTCATCGACGTCGGTACGGCCTTTGCGGCGACCGAGCGCGAGGTTTTCACGAAGATCATCCTCCCCGCCGCCTTGCCTTACATGATGACAGGACTGCGGCTGGGTATCGGCCGCGCGATCATCGGCATGGTCGTCGCGGAATTCTTCACCGCGATTACCGGTCTTGGCGCGCTCATCATAAAATACGGCAATCAATACGATACCGCCTCGATGTTCGTGCCGATACTGGTGCTGATGGGGCTGGGCATCCTTCTGACGGCCATCGTCCGCCGCGCGGAGGTATGGATCGCGCCGTGGAAGACGACCGAGGACGAATAGCCCGCATTTGAAGCGCGGCGCCGAGACGGGAGGAAGCCGATCCATGCAGCGTTTTGTCTTGCGTCTTCTCGATGACCGGGTGCCTGCAAATGGCGATCCGGTCTACCTTCCGGCGATCCCCGCCCGCACGCTTTATGTGGTTGAAGGCGATGCCACGGTCGAGACGGCGGTCGGCTGCACGCATCGCGATCGAAACTCGGCCTGGATCGGCGACAACGCCGTTGCCGTTCTGGCGGGCGGGCAGGGCGCGCGCTTGCTGCGGTGGGAGCTGGTCGCGCCGACGCGAGGATCAGGGTGTGTTGCGCGCGGCGCCGCATTGCGAATCGGTCGTGGCGAATTCCGCGACGATTGACCTCGATCCGGGATTCGGCTGGCTGATGCGCTGCGACCGCGTGAGCTTCCCCAAGGGCGGCATCGCCTACACCCATATCCATCAAGGTCCCGGCATCCGCTATTGCCTCGAAGGCGGCATCCGTATCGAGACCGAAGGCCACGTCAATGTCTACGGGCCGGGCGAAGCGTGGTTCGAAATCAGGCTCGGCGCCGGTCCTGGCACCAACCTCACCCGATGCCGAAACCAGCTTTCGTGCGCTGCTTCATCCTGCCGCGCTCCTGCAAAGGCCGCACCTCGATCCGCTATGTGCGCCCCGAGGATGCGAGCAAGCCGAAGGTGCAGCGCTATCGCGTGCTCGGCGAGCGTTTCATCGAATTGCCGCCGCGCTAGAGCCTAGCTGAGACGATGGATCGGATCGATCCAGGGCACATTTTCGGGTGGCTCGACGGGCGTGATGTCCAAATTCACCACGACGGCCTCATTATCGCTGCGGACGAGAACGCATTCGAGGGGCTCGTCGCTCGACGCGTTGATTTCCTGGTGCGGCACGTAAGGGGGGACGAAGATGAAATCGCCCGGGCCCGCTTCCGCCACGTATTCGAGATTGTTTCCCCACCGCATGCGCGCGCGGCCACGCAAAACGAAGATGACGCTTTCGAGCGGCCCGTGGTGATGCGCGCCCGTTTTGGCGTTGGCGTGAATTTTGACGGTACCGGCCCACAGTTTCTGCGCACCCACGCGCGCTAGATTGATAGCGGCCGCGCGCTCCATGCCTGGCGTCTGCGCCGTGTTGAGATCGAGTTGGTCGCCCGGAATGACCTTGACGCCGTTCGCTTTCCAATCGGGCGCTTTCTCCGCGTCAGTCATCTCGTTTCCTCTCGCCTAAAGCGTGGCGAATCGCATCCTTTGTCGCAAAGATCATGCCAGCGGCGATGTTGCCGGTAAAATCGGCAACGTCGGCAAGCAAGCGTCCTTCGTGCTTTTCCTCCATCGCGAAGATTTCCGCCGTAGAAAAGATGTCGGCGTCGATCGTATGCGTGCGGAACCGGTGAAGTCCACAACCTTCACGTCGATCCCGCGTTTTTTGAAAATACCGAATTCCACGCCGAGATTGGCCGGCAGCATGACCGATGCGCTGGAAATTGCTTTGCCAACGGTCAAAGGCGTTTCCGCGAGCGCCAGGACAGGAACAGCCGCAATCGCGATCGCAAGGGCAATCGTCGCACGATAGATCGAGCGCATGGCGTTTTTGCTTTCCTCTGGCCGGCGTGACGGCTTATTCGGTTCTCAAAGTTGTTAGCGTTATATCGGCTCACCGAATTGCTGTCGCGCCAGATCCGAAGAAAGGGCCGGAGTTCCCGATCTAGACGTTCCCGATCTAGACGTTCCAAACCGCGCGGGCGACCTCGACGATCCGTTGCAATTTCCGCGTCTGACTTTCGTAGGTCATGGGAGAGCCCGTGAAGCTGCAAGAAAAGCCGCATTGCGGTCCGAGGCAGAGTTGGTCGAACGGCACGTATCGGCTCGCTTCCTCGATCCGGGATTTGAGCTCGCCGGCAGTTTCGATCCGCGTGCTTTTGGTCGAGACCAGGCCGAGGACGACGGTCTTGTCCTTCGGCATGAAGCGCAAGGGCGCGAAGTCGCCGGCGCGCGATGAATTATATTCGAGCAGATAGGCGGGCGCCTTGATCTCGTTGAAGATGATTTCGGCGACCGCGTCGTAACCGGCCTGAGCTTGCCACAAACCGGCGTTGTTGCCGCGGCAATGATGGATGGCGATGTGCATTCCGGCCGGGGCGCTGGCGATGATCCGGTTGATGACGTCCGCGTATTTCCGCGTGACCGCGCGCCAATCGTCGCCGCGGCGCGCGACCACTTGCTGGATCGCGGGGTCCGCCAGTTTCGGCAAGCAGGTCTCGTCGATCTGCACATAACTGCAGCCCGCCTTGCCCAGTGCCTGCAACTCGGCACGATAGGCCGCCACCATATCATCCCAGAATTGCTCGACATCGGGATAAGCCGTTTTGCTGATTCCGGTCGTCCCGGCGAAGAAATGAACTTGCGTCGGTGCCGGCAACGTCACCTTGGGCGTCCCGCGTGTTATCGATTTCAAAAAAGCGAAAGCATCGACATTGATCGACGATTTCCATTTGATGCGTCGGTCGACGACGGCTTTCGTCGCCGGAACGGTGCCGCCATGATCGTCATGGTAGACCAGATCATCGCTTTTCTGCGGCAGCAGCTCGACGCCGATCGGATTCAGGAATTCGCTTAAATAGGTCTGGCGGCGAAATTCGCCATCGGTAATCGAATGGAGGCCGATCTCTTCCTGCATCGCGACGACAGCGCGTACGGCGCGGTCTTCGTGCTTATGCAATTCCTCGTGTGAGATCTTTCCAGCTTGGAAGTCCTTTCGCGCGTCGATGAGCCAGGACGGGCGGAGAAGACTGCCGACGTGGTCGGCCCGAAAGGGTGGGTTGGTGCGTTCCATGCGAATCTCCCTTCTCGTTAGGGCCGCGCCGCCGGCCGAGACGCTTATGAGCTTGCCGCGATTCAATCAGATTGCATTCATCGGGTCTATTCAGATTTATGCCCCGCGTGGGCAAAGCGATGCTTGGCGAATATCCCACGTGGCGATGCTAGCCGTTGCGAATGGCCGGCGATCGACAGGACCTTCTGAGTTGATTGGCCGGCGGCACTGTGCCTAGACTACCGAGCAAATAAGTGCCTCAAGGCGTAAAGCAAAAAGCCGCGCATGCATCGCGACAGAAGAGGGAGCGAACGTGATGAAGATCGCAAACGCGTTGGTGCTGGGTCTGGGAATTTTCCTCTGTGCAGGCTCGCCGCTTCGCGCCGAAGAAGTCGTGATCGCGGCGCAATATCCGCTTTCCGGCCCGATGGCGTCCTATTCGGGACCGTTCTTGCGCGAGGGGACCGAGATTGCGATCCAGCGCATTAACGAGACCAAGATGCTAGGGGAAGGACGCACCCTCAGAGTCATCGTCGAGGACAATGCCGGCGACCGTAACCAGGCGATCTCCCTGATGAACCGCTTCGCGACCTCCGATAATGCCCTCGCGGTCCTCGGCGTTTACGGCTCTTATCTGTCGTTGCCGACGGCGCCCGTGGCGAACGAGTTGAAGATCCCGTTCCTTGCGATCGCCGCGTCGCCGGCGATCGTGCAGGCAGGGCCGTGGTCTTTCATCCTGATCGAGCAACCCGATTCCTCGATGAAGATTCTTGCTCAATACGCAGCCGAGCGGTTGAAGGTGAAGACTGCTGCGCTGGTCTATGATCGCGCCAACGACGCCTCCGTACGGCTCAAGGATTCCTTCGCAAAATTCTTCAAGGAGCACGGCGGATCGGTGGTGTCGGAAGACGGTATCTCCCAGCAAGACACGAATTTCGCGCCGATCGCAACCAAGATCGCGAGCGAGAAGATCGATGTGCTCTATATAGAATCGGTGCCGTCGGTCGCCGGCAATTTCGTCGTCCAGGTGCGTCAGGCCGGGCTCGATCCCAGTGTCAAGCTGATCGCCAGCGGACAGGTCTCGTCACCCGTCTTCCGCGACATCGCCGGTGCCGCGGCGAATGGCATCCAATATCCGGCGGATTATGACGCCGACATGCCGGCGGAAGAGAACAAGTATTTCGTCGACGCCTATCGCAAGCGCAATAACAAGGTCCCGGATCAGAATGCCGCCTGGGCCTATACCGGCATGCTTCTGCTTGCCCATGCAATCCATGACGCCGGTCCCGGCGCCGATCGCGCAAAGGTGCGGGACGCCCTCGCGAAGCTGAAGGATGTCGATACGCCCTTGGGCGCGGGTAGATTCTCCTACGATCGGGATCGCATGCCGGATTTCAAACTAATCATGCTCCAGGTCGTGAACGGCCAGCAGCAATTGGTCAAATAGGCGAGCGGTCCCGCGGCCGGCGGCGAGGGGAAGGGAAGCGATGCTCGCGCAGCAGCTTTTGAACGGCCTGGTCGTCGGCGCGGTCTATGCGCTGTTCTCGCTCGGCCTCACCCTCGTCTTCGGCATGCACCGTATCCTCAACCTCGCGCACGGCGCCGTCTTCATGTGGGGCGCCTTCATCGGCTATTTCGCGGTAACGCTCGGCGGCATGCCGCTCTGGATCGCTTTCATCGCCGCGCTGATCGGGGCCGGCATGATCAGCGTTGCGCTCGATCTCTTCGTGTTCCGTCCGCTGCGGCGGCATCAAGGCGACGAGTTCGGCACCATCGTCGCCAGCATCGGCGCGAATCTCATCCTGATGCAGCTCGCGCAACAGGCGACCAATGCCCAGACCTTGCGTTTTCCTTTCGGCATCTTTCCGGTCGTCTTCTACAACCTGCCCGGCATGCGCATTTCGCTGCAGCAGATCGTGATTCTCGTCGCGGTGGCGGTCATCGTCCTCGGGCTCTTGTTCTTTCTCTTCCGCACCAGCCTCGGCAGCGAGGCGCGCGCCGTCGCCGTGAACGAGCAGACGGCGATGCTCCTCGGCGTCAATCCCGGCAAGGTTTATTTCGCTTCGTTCTTCATCGCCGGCATGCTTGCCGGCGCCGCCGGCGTCATCCTCGGCATCGCCTTCAACTCCGTCACTTACGTGATGGGGGAGGCAATCATGCTTCAGGCCTTCGTCGTGATCGTCCTCGGCGGGCTGGGCAGCGTCGTCGGCGCCGTGCTCGCGGGCATCGTCATCGGCATGATCCAGAACTCTCACCACGGCCTATATCTCGACCGAGCTCTCCGACGCGGTGGTGTTCGGTCTCCTGTTCATCGTCCTGCTCATTCGGCCGAACGGCTTCTTTTCGGGGATCCATACCGAGTACCGAGTCGCCTGACGATGGCGTTCATTCTGACGTACCGTCCGCTTTTCGATCTCATTTGTATCTATACGGTTCTCGCCTACAGCCAGTACGTAGCCCTGCGCGCCGGGCTCTTCTCGCTCGCGACACCGGGTTTTGCCTCGATCGGCGCCTATGCCGGGGCGATCCTCCTCAAGGAAACGTCGCTCGGGCCGGTACTTTCGGCAGGCGGCGCGATGCTGTGCGGCGTCGCTGCCGGCTTGATATTGTCATTGCCGCTCGCGCGGCTGCGCGGTGCCTTCCAGTCGATTGCGACGATCGGCTTCGTCCAGATCATGGTGTCGTTGACGCTCTATGCGCAGCCGCTGACCGGCGGTCCGCTCGGGCTCAACGCCATTCCAAAGGTCGCGGGCACGGCCGTGCTCGTCCCCGTGATCATCGCGCTGGCGGCGCTCCTCGCGGTCATCAATCGCACCGGCGTCGGCCGCGCCTTCGACGCCATTCGCCAGGATTATACAGTGGCGATGTCGCTGGGCATCTCCGTCAGCTGGTATTTTCGCTATGGCTTCGCGCTTTCAGGCGCGATCGGTGCGTTGGGCGGCTGTCTTCTCGCCTACAACACCTATTCGATCCAGCCGGATGTCTTCGGTTTCCCCATGTTGGTTCTGGTCATCGCCGCCGTCATCCTCGGCGGCCGCTCGATGGTGGCGGGGCCGCTGGTCGGGACCGCCTTCCTCATCATCTTGCCCGAGCTGATCCGCCCGCTCGCCGATGCGCGGCTGCTGCTGCAGGGGCTGCTGCTCATCCTCGTCATTATTTATCTGCCGCAAGGCATCGTCGATTCTTTGAGCCATCGCTGGAGACTGCGCCGTGCCACCAACGGCACGCACGGTGCGGAGCGGAAGGGCGCGCGTGAACTCCCTTCGGCTTGAGGGCATCGGTAAGCGTTTCGGCGGCCTCGAGGCCGTTGCCGAGCTTTCGCTCGCGATCGAGCGCGGCCGCATCACCGGTCTTATCGGGCCGAACGGCGCGGGTAAAACCACCATCGTCAACATGATTTCGGGCCTCATGGCACCGAGCGCCGGTCATATCCGATTGGGCGATGACGAGCTCGATGGCGAACCGCTCTACCGGGTGGCGCGGCGCGGCATTTCGCGCACCTTCCAGAACGTCCGGTTGCTGCGCGAGGCAACAGTACTCGAGAACATCGTTGTCGGCGCGCATCGTCATGAGCGGACGTCGTTGCTCGCGAACACGCTGGGCTTTCCGGCCGTCTGGCGCGAGCGCCGGGCATTCCGCGAGCGTGCGGCACAGCTGCTGCGACGCTTCGATCTCGAGGAGCTTGCCGGGATTCCCGCCGGCGGGCTGTCCTACGGCCATCAGCGTCTGGTGGAGGTCATGCGCGCTCTCGCCATGGAGCCCGATTTTCTCCTGCTCGACGAGCCGGTCGCGGGGATGAACGAAGTCGAAGCGCGTAGGCTCGGCGCGATCGTGCGCGATCTCGCGCAGGAAGGCATCGGCGTCTTGCTGATCGAGCACAATATGCGTTTCGTGATGGAATTCTGCGACATGATCTATGTCATCGATTCCGGCCGGCTTATCGCGCAGGGCAACGCATCCGCGATCAGCCGCGACGCGACCGTGATCAAAGCCTATCTGGGTGGATAGATGCTCGAAATTCGTCACCTCAGCGCTGGCTATGGGGCGGTCGCGGTTCTCCACGATCTCAGCTTCGCCATCGGCGAAGGCCAGGCGGTGGCGATCCTCGGCGCTAATGGCGCGGGCAAGACGACGCTCCTCAAGACGATTTGCGGATTGCTGCGCGCCAGTGCGGGCGCGATCGAATTCGATGGCGCGGGCCTCGCGCGGCTCGCCACTTACGAGATTGCGCGGCAGGGCGTCGTCATGGTGCCGGAAGGGCGGCAGATTCTTGGACCGTTGACGGTCGCCGAGAATCTGCGCCTCGGCCATCTTGCTGCGGCGGGTCGCGGCGGCGTCGTGCGCGAGGATGTGGAGCAGGTCTTCGCGCTTTTTCCGATCCTCGCCGAGCGGCGTAACCAGATCGCGGGCCAGTTGAGTGGCGGGCAGCAGCAGATGTTGGCGATCGGCCGCGCTTTGATGGGGCGGCCACGGCTTTTGTTACTCGACGAGCCGAGCCTTGGCTTGGGGCCGGCGATCGTCGCGCAGGTCTTCGAGACTTTGCGGCGCGTCCATAAAAGCGGCCTCACCATGCTGCTGGTGGAGCAGAACGCGAAGCGCGCGCTCGACGCGACCGATTATGCCTACGTGATCGAGCGCGGACGTATCGTGCATCAGGGCCCGAGCCGGAAGCTGCAATCGGATCCCGTCGTCATCGAGCATTATCTCGGACAGATCGCGCACGAATAATCTGGTGTCGACGTGTCGCCACACGAAAAGCCCCCGGGAATCCGAAGATCGCCGGGGGCTTGATGGCGCAGCCGTTATCCGGCCGAGGTCACATCACACGCTGTAATACATCTCGAATTCGATCGGGTGCGGCGTGTGCTCGAACTTGTAGATCTCTTCCCATTTGAGATCGATGTAGGCGTCGAGGAAGTCCTTCGTGAACACGTCGCCCTTGGTCAGGAAGGCGTGATCGGCCTTGAGGTTCTCGACCGCTTCGCGCAGCGAGCCGCAAACCGTCGGGACGTCCTTCAGCTCTTCCGGCGGCAGGTCGTACAGGTTCTTGTCCATCGCGTTGCCGGGATGGATGCGGTTCTGCACACCGTCGAGGCCGGCCATCAGCATCGCCGCGAAAGCGAGATAGGGATTGGCCGCCGGATCGGGGAAGCGAACTTCGACGCGCTTCGCCTTGGGGCTCGACGCGATCGGAATACGGCACGAAGCCGAGCGGTTGCGCGCGGAGTAGGCGAGGAGCACCGGCGCCTCGAAGCCCGGGATCAACCGCTTGTAGCTGTTGGTCGTCGGGTTGGTGAGGGCGTTGATCGCCTTGGCGTGCTTGATGATGCCGCCGATGTAGTAGAGCGCGAATTCCGACAGATCGGCATAGCCATTGCCGGCGAAAAGCGGCTTGTCGCCTTTCCACACCGACTGATGCACATGCATGCCCGAGCCGTTGTCGCCCTTGATCGGCTTCGGCATGAAGGTCGCCGTCTTGCCGTATTGATGCGCGACGTTGTGCACGCAGTACTTATAGATCTGCATGCCGTCGGCGCCCTTGACCAGCGTCGCGAACTCGGCGCCGAGCTCGTGCTGCGAGGGGGCGACTTCGTGGTGATGCTTTTCGACCGCGAGACCCATCTCGAACATGGTCGAGAGCATCTCGGCGCGAAGATCGGAAGCGCCGTCCACCGGCGGCACCGGGAAGTAGCCGCCCTTGATCGGCGGGCGATGGCCGGTGTTGCCGTCGGGATATTTCTTGTCGGTGACGTAGGGGCCTTCCTCGCTGTCGATCTCGTAGATCGAGATGTTCATGCCGTTCTTGAAGCGAACGTCGTCGAACACGAAGAACTCGGCCTCGGGACCGAAATACGCCTTGTCGCCGATGCCGGACGAGATGACGTACTGCTCGGCCTTCTTCGCGATCGAGCGCGGGTCGCGGCCATAGGGCTGGCCGGTGCCGGGCTCATGCACGTCGCAGACGATGATCAGCGAGGTCTGGGCGGCGAACGGGTCGAGCACCGCGGTCGAGCAGTCGGGCTTCAGCAGCATGTCGCTCTCGTTGATCGCCTTCCAGCCGGCGATCGACGAGCCGTCGAACATCAAGCCTTCTTCGAGGAAGTTGGCGTTGACGGTCCGAATGTGGTGCGCGAGGTGCTGCCACTTGCCGCGCGGGTCGGTGAAGCGGAAGTCGACGTATTTGACGTCGTGCTCCTTGATCATATCGAGTGCTTTTTGGATCGCCGCATCGGCCATCGTTATCTAGTCCTTCGTTGCTGGACCTTCGTCGCCTCTAACTGCCCCCCACTTACGCCGATTAGACGGCGTCAGCGCCTTTCTCGCCGGTGCGAATGCGGATGGCTTCGTCGACGGTCGTGACGAAGATTTTACCGTCGCCGATGCGGCCGGTGCGTGCCGCGTGCTGAATTGCCTCGATGGCGCGTTCCAAGAGCGCGTCATCCATCACCACTTCAATCTTCACTTTGGGCAGGAAGTCTACGACATATTCCGCGCCGCGATAGAGCTCGGTATGGCCCTTTTGCCGGCCGAAGCCCTTGGCCTCGGTGACGGTGATACCCTGAATCCCCACCTCGTGAAGCGCTTCCTTCACTTCGTCGAGCTTGAACGGTTTGATGATCGCTTCGACTTTCTTCATGGTTTTTCCGCCTATGTGCGATTGGATCGCTCGCCGGCGGGCCCGCCGGATGCCTCTCCCGGTTAAGCACGAGGCATGCCAACGCTCTAAGCCTCCGCGTCACGGCAAATGCCACCGCGATCAATAGCGAAAGCCCTTGCTGCCGTCCAGAAAATAGCCAATTGCCTGGAAATTAGGCAGGAGGGCGAAGGTCCTGCTGAGCTTGCTTGCCCGGCTATAGCACGGGTGCCACCATGCTGAGGCGAGCTTATTGGGGTGGCGGTTCATGTTCCTGCGCAATTCCTGGTATGTCGCGGCCTGGGACCGCGAGATCGGCCGCCGGCCGCTGGCGCGGATGATCCTCGGCGAGCCGATCGTCTTCTACCGCCAAGAGGATGACACGACCGGTCGCGCTCGAGGATCGCTGCTGCCACCGCCATCTGCCGCTCTCCCTCGGCCGGCTCGAAGGCGACACGTTGCGCTGCGGCTATCACGGGCTGCGCTTCGATGCCAGCGGTCGCTGTGTCGAAATCCCGGGCCAGGCGCAAATTCCGCGCGATGCGGCGATCCGGTCCTACCCGCTGGTCGAGCGCTTCAACTGGGTCTGGATCTGGATGGGCGATCCGAAACGCGCCGATCCGGCGCTGATCCCGAATTGGTGGTGGGCCGATCACCCGGATTGGGCCTGCGCCAAGCCCGACATGATGCCCGTCGCCTGCAATTATCAGCTCATCAACGACAACGTCCTCGACGTGACGCATCTCGTCTATGTGCATGCGTCATCGATCGGCAATCCCTCGATCAACGATTTCCCGGCGACGACCGAGCGCGAGGGCAATCTGGTGCGACTGACGCGCTGGATCATCGATCGCCCGGCGCCGCCGATGTATCAGGCGGCGGGCAAATTCGCCGGCAATGTCGATCGCTGGCAGATCGTCGAGCATGTACCGCCTTGCTTCAGCGTCAATTTCGCCGGCTGCGCCGCGACCGGCACCGGCGCGCCGCAAGGCGATCGCAGCCGCGGCATCGAGCTGATGGCGCTAAGCGCGCCGACGCCCGAGACCGAGCGCACGACGCATTATTTCTTCGCCTTTCCGCGCAAATTCGGCCTCGGCGATCGCGGCGCTCGACAAGGTCTTCAACGTCGATTTCGTCAATGTCTTCCGCGAAGACGTCGCCGTGCTCGAGGCGCAGCAGCGGATGATGGATCTGAAGCCCTTCGCGCCGTCGGTCTCGATCAAGGTCGATGCCGCGCCGTTGGCCGCGCGCCGGCTGCTCGATCGTTTGATCGCGGACAGAGCAGCCGCCGCGCGATTCGGCCTGGCCGAGCGGCTGAGCTCAGATTTCAGTAGCGCGCACGAAGCACATGATGCCGAGCGCCGGCGTCCAGCAGACAACCGCGCGCCCGACCGGATTGTCGACCCGCTGCAGGACCTTGTCCTTGCGGCACGACAGTCCATTTGTCGTTGATGAGGACCTCGTAGTGATCGCCATCGGTGCGATAGTCCGTGGCGCGACAATCGGCGATCGAGCAGCACGAGACCCCGGTATTTGGCTGTTTGAGGCTCTGATACCAGGGCGCCAATGCCGGATCGGCATTGGGGGGCGGCTCCGCTTTCGCGAAAGGCGCGCAGGCGAGGCCCGCCGCGGCGAAAGCCGCCGGCCAATAGCCGCGCATTCATCGGAATACGCAGGCGCATGTGCATCTCCGTGAGAAAAGTCACATCCGAGATGCAACCCGCCGGGAGAATGGCCGGTTCCCGCCTTGGTTGATTTTCCTGTCGCGAAATTTAGGCGTGTGGCGGAGCGACCGGGGTGGGCTGGGGCCGTACAAGGGCTGAGCGGCTTCCTGCATGAACTGGATGCCGGCGGCGGCCAGTTGCTGCCGGATCGCCAGATTGAGTGACAGCTTGGCGGTATCGGCTTCCGCGGCCGGAACGCCGGCCTGGAAGCGCAGCTTGATCGCGGCGTCGCCGAGCTCTTCGACGCCGATCAGCGCGCTCTCGTGCTGCTCGGCCGCGATCCGGCGCAGCACACCGATCACGCGGCCGAGATCGGAAGTGTAGGGCAACAAAAAGGTGATGTTTAGGCGCCGTGGATAAAGAAGTAGACCGTAAGCCCGGCGCCGAGCAGCGCGATGAAGATTTTGATGAGCTCTGGCTTGACCTTCTTGGCACCAAGCGCGCCGCCATAGCCGCCGATCAACGTCGCGACGCACATGACCAGCGCTTCGGTCCAATAGACCTTGCCGGCATAGACGAAGGCGATCGACGAGACGACGGTCATGCAGAGCGCGAGCACCAGCTTCAGCCCGTTCATCGCATGGATGTCGCGCATGCCGTACAGCGTCAGCGCCGCGAGCATCATGAAGCCGATCCCGGCGCCGAAATAGCCGCCGTAGATCGCGATCGCGAATTGCGCGATGAGCACGCCGCGCGTGCCGATGGTGAAACGCTGCAGGATCGCCTTCGGCGCGAAATTGCCGAAGATGAAGATCGCGGTCGCGAGCAGCATCAGCCAGGGCAGCACGCCGGAGAAAACCGCGCTCGGCGTTGCCAGCAGGATCACCGCGCCGACCAGCCCGCCGACGACGCTGATCGCGAGCAACAGCCTGATGTCGAATTGGGTCGCGGCGCGGATGTCGTGGCGATAGGCCCAGACGCTGGCGAATTGCCCGGGAACGGTCGCGACCGTGGTGGTGACATTGGCCGAGATCGCGGGAATGCCCACCAGCAGCAGCGCCGGAAAAGCGACAAAGCTGCCGCCACCGGCGACGGCATTCATCAGGCCGGTGATGATGCCGGCGACGAACAGCAAAAGCAGATCGGAACCGGCCGGCATCACGAAAATAAGAGGGAGATCGCGCGAAAAGGGTAGGGAAATTGGGGCGAGTGACCGGGTTCGAACCGGCGACATCCAGATCCACAATCTGGCGCTCTAACCAACTGAGCTACACCCGCCGCCGTGGCGCTGCTCCTAACCCTTGGGCCCGCCAGCGTCAAGCCGAGTCGCCAGAGTGGCCGGCTTCGTGTCTTTCGCCGGTCATGGACGAGGGTATAGACTCTTTTATAAGCGACAAGCTTGTATAAGCGACCAGATTGAGCGGCGATGCTGGCTTTTGACAATGCGCTGCTGACACCGGACGAGATGGGCCGTGCCGACAAGGCAGCGGTGGCCGGCGGCGTGAGCGAGATCGCGCTGATGGAAGCCGCCGGCCGCGCCGTGGCCGAGGCCGTGGCGGCGCGCTGGTCGCAGCGGCCGGTCGCGGTGCTGTGCGGTCCCGGCAATAATGGCGGCGACGGCTTCGTTGCCGCGCGCCATCTTGCCGTGGAAGGCTGGCCGGTGCGGCTTGGCGGCTGCTCGGCGCTCGCGATCGTCTGACCGGCGCTGCCGCGCATCATGCGGCGCGCTATCGCGGTGCGGTCGAGCCGCTTGTCGCCGGACGTGATCGACGGGCGCCGGCGTTGTCATCGATGCGATGTTCGGCGCCGGCCTGTCGCGTCCGATCGAGGGGATCGCGCACGCGGTGATCGAGGCGCTGGGCGCGTCGCGTATTCCGGTTGCGGCGGTCGATGTGCCGAGTGGCGTCGACGGTGCGACCGGCGAGGTCCGCGGCGTCGCGCCGAAAGCCGATCTCACCGTCACTTTCTTTCGCAAGAAGCCCGGCCATCTGCTTTATCCCGGGCGCGGGCTCTGCGGCACGACGCGGCTCGCGCAGATCGGCATTCCGGACAGCGTGCTCGGCGATATCGCACCGCGCTGTTTCGAGAACGGGCCGCCGCTCTGGCTCGGGCTCTATCCCTGGCCGCAAGCCGAAGATCACAAATATCGCCGCGGCCATGTCGTCGTCTTCGGCGGCGACGGAGCTGACCGGCGCGGCACGACTGGCGGCGCGCGCCGCGGCGCGGGCAGGGGCGGGGCTGGTGACGGTGGCCGCGCCCGAGGCGGCCTGGCCGATCTATGCCAGCGCATTGATGGGGATCATCGTGCGGCCGATGCGCACGCCCGAGGATTTCGCGGCACTCATCGACGACGAGCGCGTGCGCGCCATGGTGGTCGGGCCCGGCGCCGGTGTCACGCCGGAAACGCGTGCCGCGGCCCTGGCCGCGCTCGGCACGCGGCGCGCGGTCGTGCTCGACGCCGATGCGCTCACCGCGTTTCGCCCAATCGACCGAGACGCTGATCGCCGCGATCAAGGGACCTACCGTGCTGACGCCGCATGAGGGCGAGTTCGCTCGGCTCTTCGGCGTCGAGGGTGATCGGCTGAGCCGTGCGCGCAAGGCGGCGAAGCTGGCCGGCGCGGTGATCGTCCTCAAAGGCGCCGATACGGTGATCGCCGCGCCCGACGGCCGCGCCGCCATCAACGCCAATGCGCCGCCCGATCTCGCAACCGGCGGAACCGGCGACGTGCTCGCGGGCCTGATAGCGGGTTTGCTGGCGCACGGCGTCGCGCCGTTCGAAGCGGCGAGTGCCGGATGCTGGCTGCATGGCGAAGCGGCGCGCGAATTCGGACCGGGGCTTGTCGCGGATGATTTGATCGATACCCTGCCTCCGGCGCTGCGCCGCTTGAAGGCGCTCGCTTCGATCTTTGGGATACTGAAGGACTCATGACCGATCGCAGCAGCTTCTTGGATGGCGTCTACGATTTCACGCGCAACAATCTGCGCACGCTGAAAGCCCGCTGGCGCGATTTCGCCGGCGAGAAGGCCGCGATATCGACGCTGCTCAGCGACAGCGACGCCGACCGGCTGCGCCGCCAGATGCAGGATTGCCTCGAAGCGCGCGGCGGCGAAGTCTCGGCGCGCGCCCGTGCGGCGGCACTCGGCCAGACCTATCTGGCGGCGCCCGAAGAAGGCCGGGCGCGCTTCCTGCGCCTGCTTGCTGATGAATTCGATATCGACCGTGTCGCCGTCGCGTCCGCCTGCCAGCGCGTCGCCCATGCGCGCAGCGAGGACGAGAGGCGCCGCATCGAGCGCGCGCTGCGCCAGGCGCTCGGAGCCGCCGCGCGTCAAGCTGCTGACGCAATTCAACGCACTGCCCAACGGAGTCAAATTCCTCGTCGATATGCGCGCCGAGCTGATGAAGCTTGCGCGGCATGACGAGAGCTCTCGCGGCGCTCGATCACGATCTGCGCGCGCTGCTCGCGGGCTGGTTCGATGAGGGCTTCCTCGAGGTGAAGCGCATCACCTGGGATTCGCCGGCCGCGTTGCTCGAGAAGCTGATGGTCTATGAGGCGGTGCATGAGATCCGCAGCTGGTCCGATCTCAAGAACCGGCTCGAGGCCGATCGCCGCTGCTTTGCCTATTTCCATCCGCGCATGCCGGACGAGCCGTTGATCTTCGTCGAGGTCGCGCTGGTGCAGGGCATGGCCGACAACGTCCAATCGCTGCTCGACGA
This sequence comes from uncultured Alphaproteobacteria bacterium, assembly GCA_963731145.1. Taxonomy (GTDB): domain Bacteria; phylum Pseudomonadota; class Alphaproteobacteria; order ATCC43930; family CGMCC-115725; genus CAIKMD01. Next base: position 167,193 of record CAVSUX010000006.1, read on the forward strand.
GACCGCGCCGGTCGGCGATCCGCAGACCGCCGATACGGCGATCTTCTATTCGATCTCGAACTGCCAGCGCGGCCTCTCCGGCATCAGCTTCGGCGACTTCCTCATCAAGCGCGTCGCCGATCGCCTCAATGCCGAGCTGCCGCATCTGACACGCTACGCAACTCTGTCGCCGATGCCGGGCTTCCGCGCCTGGCTCGAGCAGCGCAGCGCCGAAGAGGGCGAGGAGTCTGCTGACGGCGGCGGAGCGCAAGGCAATCGAGGCGCTGCCTTCGGCGCCGACCGATCACCTGCTGACCAATCTGCTGGCGCGGTCCGATTGGTATGAGGACCCCGACGTGGCGCAGGCGGTGAAAGTGCCGCTGCTGCGCCTCGCTGCGCGCTATCTCATCAATGAGAAGACGCCGCGCGGCCGCGCCCTCGACGGCGTCGCACATTTCCATTTGAGCAACGGCGCCCGCCTCGAGCGCATCAACTGGCTCGGCGATCTGTCGCCCAAAGGGCTTGCAGCAATCCGCTGGGCTGATGATCAATTATCTCTACCGCCTCGACGACATCGAAGAGAATCACGAGGCCTATACGGGCGAGGGCCGCGTCACCGCATCGCAACCCGTGCTGCGCTTGCTGAAAGCATAGAAAGGCGTCGTCGCGAGCGAGAATTCCGCGGCATTGGGCCGGACGGGTCCTGATGTGTCGTCCTGGCCGAATGGCCAGGAAACCAGTCCGGTGCCGCTGCTTCCCCTGCCATTACGCGTGTGCTATGAAGCCGCCCCTATCGGCGGCGCCCGATTCTGTCGGACGCCCAGTTCCGTAACGCTGGGCTGCGCCGGCGTTGCAGCGCGGGCGTGGCGGAATTGGTAGACGCACTGGATTTAGGTTCCAGCGACGCAAGTCGTGGGGGTTCAAGTCCCTCCGCCCGCACCACCAAGGACAGAGAATCCGAAGACCGGCATGCAAGTTACCGAAACCAATTCAGACGGCCTGAAACACGAGATGACCGTCGTCATCGCGGCCGCCGATATCGAGCGCCGCGTGACCGATCGCCTCAGCGAAATCGGCCGCACCATCCGCCTGCCGGGCTTTCGCCCCGGCAAGGTCCCGCTCACCGTGTTGCGCAAGCGCTATGGCCCCTCGGTCATGGGCGAGGTGCTGGAGCGTACGGTCTCCGACAGCTCGACCGAGGCGATGCGCGAGCGCAATCTGCGCCCGGCGCTGCAGCCGAAGGTCGAGATCGTGTCCTTCAACGAAGGCACCGATCTGCAATACAAGCTCGCGGTCGAGGTGTTGCCGCAGATCGAGGTCGCCAATCTCGGCGAGATTCAGATCGAGCGGCTGAAGCCCGACGTGCCCGAGGACGAGATCGATCGCGCTCTCGAGCGCATCGCCAAGCAGCAGCGCAAGGCCGAGCCGGTCGAGCGCGCCGCCGAAAAGGGCGATATCGTCGTCATGGATTTCGTCGGCTCGGTCGCCGGCGTCGAATTCCCCGGCGGCAGCGCCAAGGATTACTCGCTCGAGCTCGGCAGTGGCAGCTTCATCCCCGGCTTCGAGGATCAGCTCATCGGCATCAAGGCCGGCGAGGAGCGGATCGTGAAGGTCGATTTCCCGTCCGATTACGGCGCCGAGGACCTCGCCGGCAAAGCGGCCGAGTTCAAGGTCAACGCCAAGGCGGTCAAGGCGCTGGCCGAGCAGCCGATCGACGAATCCCTCGCCCAGGCGGTCGGTCTCGAGAATCTCGAGGCGCTGCGCCAGACTGTGCGCGAGCGCATCGAGCGCGATTATTCCGGCATCGCGCGGCAGAAGCTGAAGCGGCAATTGCTCGATCGCCTCGCCGAGCGCCACGATTTCACCGTGCCGGCGGGCATGGTCGATATCGAACTCGACACGATCTGGCGCCAATACCAGGCCCAGCTCGAGCGCGCGAAACAGTCGGGCGCCGAACAGACCGAGCCGCCCAAGGACGAGGCGGCGGTGAAGGCCGAATATAAAGACATTGCCGAACGTCGTGTCCGGCTTGGACTTGTCCTTGCCGAGATCGGCGGCAAGAACAATCTGACTGTGACACAGGACGAGCTCAATCGCGCCATTGCCGAGGAAGCGCGTCGTTTTCCCGGCCAGGAGCGCAATGTCATCGAGTATTATCGGAACAATCCCGGCGCGGTCGATGGCCTGCGCGCGCCGATCTACGAGGACAAGGTGGTCGATTTCATCCTCGAACTCGCCCAGGTGACCGACAAGCCGGTGTCGCTCAAGGAACTCTTGGCGATGGACGAAAACGAGGATGAGGATGCGCCGGCAGTTGCCGAAGGCGGCGCGGGCGCCGGCGACAAGTAACCGGGGCGACAAGTAAACGGGCGGAAAGAGGATAGGGTCATGGATCCGTACGAAATCTATATGAACAACCTCGTGCCGATGGTGGTCGAGCAGACCAATCGCGGCGAGCGCGCCTACGACATCTATTCGCGCCTCTTGAAGGAGCGGATCATTTTCCTGGTCGGTCCGGTCAATGACGGGGTCGCGAGCCTGATCTGCGCCCAGCTTCTCTTCCTCGAGAGCGAGAACCCGACCAAGGACATCGCCTTCTATATCAATTCGCCAGGCGGCGTCGTGACTTCCGGCCTCGCGATCTACGACACGATGCAATACATCCGCCCCGACGTCGCGACGGTCTGTATCGGTCAGGCGGCCTCGATGGGCTCGCTGCTGCTGACCGCCGGCGCCAAGGGCAAGCGCGTCTCGCTGCCCAATTCGCGGATCATGATCCATCAGCCCTCGGGCGGCGCCCAGGGCCAGGCGACCGATATCGAGATCCAGGCGCGGGAAATCCTCCAACTCCGCCAGCGTCTCAACGAGATGTATGTGAAGCATACCGGCCAGTCGCTGGATGTCATCCAGACGGCGGTCGAGCGCGACAAGTTCATGTCGCCGGAAGAGGCCAAGGTCTTCGGTCTCATCGACGAGGTGATGAACAACCGGCCGCCGCGCGAGGAAGAAGTTAAGCTTCGGGCTTAAACCGATCTCGACCGATTTTCGGCGACTCGCGGGAAAAATAAGATTTTTGCGGCCTCTAGCGCCGCGAAATAGCTGCCTTATTTTAGCCAAAGAGCGTTATTGCAACGGTCTGGTTAAAGTCACATCTTTAACTGGTTATTGAGCCCCGCCGCCGACCATAATATGCGGTTGTGGGTGGGGCGTGGTTCGCTGAGCCCGGCCGGGGCCGCTGTCTTCCCGGATCGGGACGTGAGCGCCCAAATGCGTAGGATACGGGATCGAGACCCCGTCCGGTCGTTTACGGAGAGCGTATGACCAAAGCCAGCGGCGGCGATTCGAAGAACACCCTCTACTGCTCTTTCTGCGGCAAGAGCCAGCATGAGGTGCGCAAGCTCATCGCCGGCCCGACCGTGTTCATCTGCGATGAATGCGTCGAGCTGTGCATGGACATCATCCGCGAAGAGCACAAGACGACGCTGGTCAAATCGCGCGACGGCGTTCCGACTCCCAAGGATATCTGCAAGGTCCTCGACGATTATGTCATCGGCCAGGACCACGCCAAGCGCGTCCTCTCGGTCGCGGTCCACAACCACTACAAGCGCCTCGCTCACGGCACCAAGAGCAACGATGTCGAGCTGGCGAAGTCGAACATCCTGCTCGTCGGCCCGACCGGCTCGGGCAAGACGCTGCTGGCGCAGACGCTGGCGCGCATCATCGACGTGCCCTTCACCATGGCCGATGCGACGACGCTCACCGAAGCGGGCTATGTCGGCGAGGACGTCGAGAACATCATCCTGAAGCTGCTGCAGGCCGCCGACTACAATGTCGAGCGCGCGCAGCGCGGCATCGTCTATATCGACGAGGTCGACAAGATCAGCCGCAAATCCGACAACCCGTCGATCACCCGCGATGTCTCGGGCGAAGGCGTGCAGCAGGCCTTGCTGAAGATCATGGAAGGCACCGTCGCCTCGGTGCCGCCGCAGGGCGGGCGCAAGCATCCGCAGCAGGAATTCCTGCAGGTCGACACGACCAACATCCTCTTCATCTGCGGCGGCGCGTTCGCCGGCCTCGAGAAGATCATCGCGCAGCGCCGTCAGGGCACCTCGATCGGCTTCGGCGCCGAAGTACGCTCGCCCGAGGAGCGCAAGACCGGCGAGATCCTGAAGGAGCTCGAGCCGGAGGATCTGCTGAAATTCGGTCTGATTCCCGAATTCGTCGGCCGCTTGCCGGTGGTCGCGACGCTCGACGATCTCGACGAGAACACGCTGGTCGAGATTCTGACCAAGCCGAAGAACGCGCTGGTGAAGCAGTATCAGCGGCTCTTCGAGATGGAAGACGTCAAGCTCGAGTTCAACGACGAGGCGATGCGCGCCATCGCGCACAAGGCGATCGCGCGCAAGACCGGCGCGCGCGGCCTGCGCTCGATCATGGAAGCGATCCTCTTGGAGCCGATGTTCGAGCTGCCCGGACTCGACGGGGTCACCGGGATGGTGATCAACAAGGAAGTCGTCGAGGGACGCGCCAAGCCGCTCTACATCTATTCGGAGCGGCGCAGCGATTACGCCGATTGGCGCGGCGATGCCGGGACCGGCGCTACCAGCGCGTAAACCGCGCTCAGCTATCGTCATCGAGCCGTTCGTCGTTTGGCCGCTTCCGCGGAATCCTGCGGATTCCTAGCGGTTGCTTGCGCCGCAACACACTTCCTCTTGATCTACCTCACCGCGACACTCCACTTTATGATGGCATCCCCAAGGCGGCACGGCGCTATTCTTATGATCGGCCGTCGCCGCGGAACGGAGTTCCCCGTTCCGGCCCTGCAGAAAGGCTGCCATGCTCGATATCGCCCGAGGTAACCTCTACCCCGTCCTTCCGCTCCGCGACATCGTGGTGTTCCCGCACATGATCGTGCCGCTCTTCGTCGGCCGCGAGAAATCGGTGCGTGCGCTCGAAGACGTGATGAAGGACGACAAGCAAATTCTGCTCGTCACGCAAAAGAACGCGGCGCAGGACGATCCGGCGCCCGGCGACATCTATACGGTCGGCACCATCGGTACGGTGCTGCAGCTTCTGAAGCTGCCCGACGGCACCGTGAAGGTGCTGGTCGAAGGCGGTCAGCGCGCGCGGATCCAGCGCTTCACCGACCACGAGGCCTTCTTCCAGGCCGAAGCCGAGCCTGATCCAGGAGCAGGTCGGCGACAAGCAAGAGGTCGAGGCGCTGTCGCGCACGGCGGTCGCGCAGTTCGAGCAGTACATCAAGCTCAACAAGAAGATCCCGCCCGAAGTGCTGGTCTCGATCAATCAGATCGACGATCCGGCAAAGCTCGCGGACACGCTCGCCTCGCATCTCCCGCTCAAGATTCCCGAGAAGCAGGAGATGCTCGAGATCGATTCGGTCACCGGCCGGCTCGAGAAGATCTTCGCGCATATGGAGTCCGAGATCGGCGTGCTCCAGGTCGAGAAGCGCATCCGCAGCCGCGTGAAGCGCCAGATGGAGAAGACGCAGCGCGAGTACTATCTCAACGAGCAGCTCAAGGCGATCCAGAAGGAGCTGGGCGAGGGCGAGGACGGCAAGGACGAGCTCGCCGAGATGGACGAGCGCATCAACAAGACCAAGCTCTCGAAGGAGGCGCGCGAGAAGGCGCAGGCCGAGCTGAAGAAGCTGCGCGCCATGAGCCCGATGTCGGCCGAGGCGACGGTCGTGCGCAACTACCTCGACTGGCTGCTGTCGATTCCGTGGGAGCAGCGCACCAAGGTGAAGCGCGATCTGCGCGCCGCCGAGAAGGTGCTGAACGAGGATCATTACGGCCTCGAGAAGGTCAAGGAGCGCATCCTCGAATACCTCGCCGTGCAGCAGCGCATGAAGAAGGTGAAGGGGCCGATCCTGTGCCTCGTCGGCCCGCCCGGCGTCGGCAAGACCTCGCTCGGCAAGTCGATCGCGCGCGCGACCGGCCGCAACTTCGTCCGCATGTCGCTGGGCGGCGTGCGTGACGAGGCCGAGGTCCGCGGTCACCGCCGCACCTATATCGGCTCGATGCCCGGCAAGGTCATCCAGGGCATGAAGAAGGCGAAGTCCTCGAACCCGCTCTTCCTCTTGGACGAGGTGGATAAGCTCGGCCAGGATTGGCGCGGCGATCCGAGCTCGGCGCTGCTCGAGGTGCTCGATCCCGAGCAGAACTCGACCTTCAACGACCATTATCTCGAGGTCGATTACGATCTCTCCGACGTGATGTTCGTCACCACGGCCAACACGCTGCGCATGCCGCAGCCGCTGATGGATCGTATGGAGATCATCCGCATCCCCGGCTACACCGAGGATGAGAAGGTCGAGATCGCCAAGCGCCACCTGATCCCGAAACAGGTCAAGGCGAACGGCCTCAAGAAGAGCGAGTGGTCGATCACGCCCGACGCGCTGCGCGACCTGATCCGCTACTACACGCGGGAAGCCGGCGTGCGCAACCTGGAGCGCGAGATCGCCAATCTGGCGCGCAAATCGATCAAGGACATCTTGATCAAGAAGCGCACGAAGGTCGTCATCACGCGGCGCAATCTCGAGAAATATGCCGGCGTGAAGCGGTTCCGCTATGGCGAGATCGAGGAGACCGATCTCGTCGGCGTGACGACCGGTCTCGCCTGGACCGAGGTGGGCGGCGAGTTGTTGACGATCGAAGCGGTGTTGTTGCCCGGCAAGGGCCGCATGACCGCCACCGGCAAGCTCGGCGACGTGATGAAGGAATCGGTGCAGGCCGCCGAGAGCTACGTCAGATCGCGTAGCATCGCCTTCGGCATCGTGCCGACGCTCTTCGACAAGCGAGACATCCATGTCCACGTGCCCGAAGGCGCGACGCCGAAAGACGGACCGTCGGCGGGTGTGGCGATGGTGACCTCGATCGTCTCGGTGCTGACCGGCATTCCGGTGCGCAGAGACATCGCCATGACCGGCGAGATCACGCTGCGCGGCCGCGTGCTGCCGATCGGCGGGCTCAAGGAGAAGCTGCTCGCGGCATTGCGTGGCGGCCTGAAGACCGTGTTGATCCCGAAGGACAACGAGAAGGATCTCGCCGAGATCCCGGACAATGTGAAGAAGGGATTGACCATCATCCCGGTGACGTCGGCCGACGAGCTGTTGAAGCATGCACTCGTCACGCCGCCGACGCCGATCGAGTGGACCGAGCCGCCGGAGCCGTCGGCGATGGTGCCGCCGCAAGAGCGACGAAGGCCGGCCCGGGCTCACGCACTAAAGCCGGGCGCACTGATCGCGCGATCTTTTGCCGACGCTGCCATCCGCAAGGATGACGGCGTCGTCTTTTTGTGCGTCGATCACACTCGTCGCGATGAGGTTGACGCGCGCGAGAAGCGCGAACTAAACTCCGCGCCCGTTGACGCGACGCCGATCGGAAACGGAATAAGGGAGCCGGTCCGTGAATAAGAACGATCTTGTCGATGCCATCGCCTCGTCGAGCAATATGACCAAAGCCGATGCCACGCACGCGGTCGATGCCGTGATCGACGCGATCACCAACGCGCTGAAGAGCGGTGACGAGGTCCGTATAGCGGGCTTCGGCACCTTCGTTGTCTCGCAGCGCGCCGCTTCCGAAGGGCGCAATCCGCGCACCGGCGAGAAGATTCAGATCCCCGCCTCGAAGCTCCCGAAGTTCCGCGCCGGCAAGGGCCTCAAAGACGCCATCCAATAGCGCGCCGACTCTCCGTTATGCTGGACGACGCGTCGGGCGATTAGCTCAGCGGTAGAGCACCTCGTTTACACCGAGGGGGTCGGAGGTTCGAAACCTTCATCGCCCACCAGTCTTCGCGCGCGACGCGCGCTGCGACTGGGCAAGCCAGGTCTGCGCGCGAAGACTGCCACGCCGTAGCCCGAAGCGGGCTGCCGGAAAGCCCTCAGGGTCGTCGATGCAGTACGTTTACATCCTGCAAAGTCTCGCCGATCCTGATCGCCATTACAGGGGCTGCACCACAGATTTGAAGGAGCGGTTGAGAGCCACAATGCGCACAACGTGCCGCACACGTCCAAATTTGGTCCACGGAGGGTTATGACGTACGTCGCCTTTTCGGACGAAGCCAGGGCCTTTGCCTTTGAGAATACCTCAAATCGTCCTCCGGTCGGGCCTTCGCGAAGAAGCGGCTTGTAGCTTCTTCCGACCATCGACTCGTACTCTCCGACGGCTCCGTTACATGTCTGCAACGCGCTGAAAAGCCGTGGAAAACGGCCACCTCCGCTTGACACTCCTCGGTGTGGGGGCTACGAGAGCCTGCCGCGAGAGCGTGCTCCCGGGGGTGTAGCTCAGTTGGTTAGAGCGCCGGCCTGTCACGCCGGAGGTCGCGGGTTCGAGCCCCGTCACTCCCGCCATTTCGCGTGGTAAGGCTCACCCAGGGTCGCGTTCCGATGGACAGCCTGCTTTCCGAATATCTGCCCATCCTTTTCTTCATCGGCATCGCGGTCGCGCTGGCGATCATCATCGTCGCGGCCTCTTTCATCGTCGCGCGCCAGCGTCCGGATGTCGAAAAGCTGTCCCCTTATGAATGCGGCTTCGAGCCTTTCGCCGACGCGCGCAGCAAATTCGATGTTCGCTACTATCTGGTGGCGATCCTCTTCATCATCTTCGATCTCGAAGTCGCGTTTCTGTTCCCCTGGGCGGTCGCGCTCGGCAAGATCGGCATCTTCGGTTTCTGGTCGATGATGGCGTTCCTCTTCGTGCTGACGGTCGGCTTCATCTACGAGTGGAAGAAGGGAGCCCTCGAATGGGAGTAGAAACCGCCTCGCAAGAATTGCTGCTGCGGCAGATGGGCGAGGAGATTCAGGACAAAGGCTTTATCGTCACCCAGCTCGATAAGCTCGTGAATTGGGCGCGCACCGGCTCGCTCTGGCCGATGACCTTCGGCCTCGCTTGCTGCGCCGTCGAGATGATGCACACCGCGGCGAGCCGCTACGATCTCGACCGTTTCGGCATCGTCTTTCGTCCGAGCCCGCGGCAGTCCGATGTGATGATCGTCGCCGGCACGCTCTGCAACAAGATGGCGCCGGCCTTGCGCAAGGTTTACGACCAGATGGCCGAGCCGCGCTGGGTCATCTCCATGGGCTCCTGCGCCAATGGCGGCGGCTATTATCACTATTCCTATTCGGTCGTGCGCGGCTGCGACCGCATCGTGCCGGTCGATGTCTACGTGCCCGGGCTGCCCGCCGACCGCCGAGGCGCTGCTCTACGGCATCCTGCAGCTGCAGAAAAAGATCAACCGCAAGCGCGTGATTTCCCGCTGATCATGGCTACCGAGGCGCTCCGCGAATTAGGCGATCACGTTGCGGCCGCTTTCCCGCAAGACGTGACCGGGACCGCGATCGCGCATGACGAGCTGATGGTCTCGGTGAAGCGCGATGCGGTGACGCGGCTGCTCGCCTTCCTGCGCGACGATCCGAAATGCCTCTTCCAGGTGCTGGTCGATGTTTGCGGCGTCGATTATCCCGAGCGGCCCGAGCGCTTCGACGTCGTCTACAATCTTGCTGAGCATGAAGCTCAATCAGCGCATTCGCGTCAAGGCGATGGCCGACGAAGACCAGCCCGGTGCCATCGGTCACGGGGCTTTTCAGCGCGGCCGGCTGGTATGAGCGCGAGGCCTGGGATCTCTACGGCATCTATTTCGCCGATCATCCCGATCTGCGCCGCATCCTCACCGATTACGGCTTCGAAGGTCATCCGCTGCGCAAGGATTTTCCGCTCACCGGCTATGTCGAGCTGCGCTACGACGAAGAGCAGAAGCGCGTCGTCTACGAGCCGGTGAAGCTGAAGCAGGAATTCCGCAGCTTCGATTTCATCTCGCCCTGGGAAGGCATGGCGCATGTCCTGCCGGGCGACGAGAAGGCGAAAGAGCTGCCGAAAGCCGAGGAAAAGAAATGAGTGCCGACGGCATGAACACCGTGCCGACCGCCAACGAGGCGCAGGCGCTCATCAAGACCTTCACGATGAATTTCGGGCCGCAGCATCCGGCGGCCCATGGCGTGCTGCGCCTCGTCCTCGAGATGGACGGCGAGGTGGTGGAGCGCGCCGATCCGCATATCGGCCTGCTTCATCGCGGCACCGAGAAGCTGATCGAGTACAAGACCTTCCTGCAGGCGGTGCCGTATTTCGACCGGCTCGATTACGTCTCGCCGATGTGCCAGGAGCATGCCTATGCGCTGGCGGTCGAGAAGCTCATGGGCATCGATCCGCCGCCGCGCGCCAAGATGATCCGCGTGCTCTTCTCCGAGATCACGCGCATCCTCAATCATCTGCTCAACCTCACGACCTTCGCGCTCGATGTCGGCGCGATCACGCCGCTGCTCTGGGGCTTCGAGGAGCGCGAGAAGCTGATGGAGTTCTACGAGCGCGTCTCGGGCGCGCGTCTCCATTCGGCTTATTTCCGTCCCGGCGGCGTGCAGCAGGATATGCCGGCGGGCATGATCGACGATATCTACGGCTTCATCGAGCAATTCGGCCCGCGCGTCGACGATCTCGAGCATCTGCTGACCGAGAACCGCATCTTCAAGCAGCGCACCGTCGATATCGGCATCGTCACGGCGGCGCAGGCGCTCGATTGGGGCTTCAGCGGCCCGATGCTGCGCGGCTCCGGCCTGCCGTGGGATTTGCGCAAGGCGCAGCCTTACGACGGCTACGAGGAGATGGATTTCGACATTCCGATCGGCAAGAACGGCGATTGCTGGGACCGCTATCTCGTGCGCATGGAAGAGATGCGCCAGTCGCTGAAGATCATGAAGCAGGCGCTCGATCACATGCCGCCGGGCCCGGTGCGCGTCAACGACCGCAAGGTCATGCCGCCGCCGCGCGGCGAGATGAAATCCTCGATGGAAGCGCTGATCCATCATTTCAAGCTTTACACCGAGGGCTATCACGTGCCGCCGGGCGAGACCTACACGGCGGTCGAAGCGCCGAAAGGCGAGTTCGGCGTCTATCTCGTCACCGACGGCAGCAACCGGCCCTATCGCTGCAAGATCCGCGCGCCGGGCTTTGCCTTCCTGCAAGGCCTCGAATTCATGGGCACGCGGACACATGCTGGCCGATATCGTGGCGATCATCGGCTCGATGGACATCGTCTTCGGCGAGGTCGATCGATGAGCGGCCACGATAACGGCGCGCCGTTCGAGCAGCCGGCGAGCTTCGCCTTCACGCCCGAGAATATGGAAAAGGCGAAAGCCTATATCGCCAAATATCCGCCGGGCCGGCAGGCGAGCGCGGTGATCTCGCTGCTCTATCTCGCGCAAGACCAGCACGATAACTGGGTGCCGCGCGCGGCGATGGATCACGTCGCCGAAATCCTCGAGATGCCGCCGATCAAGGTCTACGAGGTCGCGAGCTTCTACACGATGTTCAATCTGCGGCCGGTGGGGCGCTATTTCCTGCAGGTCTGCACGACGACGCCGTGCTGGCTCCGGGGTTCGGACGAGGTCGTCGCCGCCTGCAAGAAGAAGCTCGGCATCGGCATCGGCGAGACCACGGCCGACAAGAAATTCACGCTGTTCGAGGTCGAATGTCTCGGCGCTTGCGTCAACGCGCCGGTCATTCAGATCAACAACGGCGATTTCTACGAGGATCTCGACGGGCCGTCGACCGAGAAGCTGATCGATGCGCTGGCGCGCGGCGAGAAGCCGCCCGAGGGCTCGGTCATCGGCCGCCAGGGCTCGGCGCCCGAAGGCGGGCCGAAGACGCTCACCTCTCCTGATTTGCGTGGGATCAAGTGAATGCTCGCCGATAAGGATCGCATCTTCACCAATCTCTACGGCACGGGCGACTGGCGTCTCGCCGGCGCGCGCGCGCGCGGCGATTGGGACGGCACCAAGGACCTGATCCTCAAAGGCCGCGACTGGATCGTGAACGAGGTGAAGGCCTCGGGCCTGCGCGGCCGCGGCGGCGCGGGATTTCCGACCGGGCTCAAATGGTCTTTCATGCCGAAGACCAGCGACCGGCCGCGCTATCTCGTCGTCAACGCCGACGAGAGCGAGCCGGGCACCTGCAAGGATCGCGACATCCTCCGCAACGATCCGCACAAGCTGGTCGAGGGCTGCCTGCTCGCCGGCGTCGGCATGGGCGCGACCGCTTGCTACATCTATATCCGCGGCGAGTTCTACAACGAGGCGATCAACCTCCAGGCCGCGATCGACGAAGCCTACGAGGCCGGGCTGATCGGCAAGAATGCCTGCGGCTCGGGCTACGATTACGACATCTATCTCCATCGCGGCGCCGGCGCCTATATCTGCGGCGAGGAGATGGCGCTGCTCGAATCGCTCGAGGGCAAGAAGGGTCAGCCGCGGCTGAAGCCGCCTTTCCCGGCCGGCGTCGGTCTTTATGGCTGCCCGACCACCGTCAACAATGTCGAGAGCATCGCGGTCGCGCCGACCATCCTGCGCCGCGGCGCGTCGTGGTTCGCGGGCATCGGCCGGCCGAAGAACGAAGGCACCAAGGTCTTCTGCATCTCCGGCCATGTGAACAAGCCGTGCAATGTCGAAGAGGCGATGGGCATTCCGCTGAAAGAGCTCATCGAGACGCATGCCGGCGGCGTGCGCGGCGGCTGGGACAATCTGCTCGCGATCATTCCGGGCGGCGCCTCGGTGCCGGTGCTGCCGAAAGAGATCTGCGACACGGTGCTGATGGATTTCGACGCGCTGCGCGACGTGAAGAGCGGCCTCGGCACCGCCGCGGTCATCGTGATGGACAAATCGACCGACATCATCAAAGCGATCGCGCGGCTGTCGCAATTCTATAAGCATGAGAGCTGCGGCCAGTGCACGCCGTGCCGCGAGGGCACCGGCTGGCTGTGGCGCGTGATGGAGCGCATGGTCAAAGGCCATGCGACCGTCGCCGAGATCGATATGCTGCTCGAAGTCACCTATGAGATCGAAGGCCACACGATCTGCGCGCTCGGCGATGCGGCGGCTTGGCCGGTGCAAGGCCTGATCCGGCATTTCCGGCCGGAGATGGAGCGGCGCATCGCGCAATACCGCGCTTCGGCGCCGCTGGCGGCGGAGTAGGGACGATGCCGAAGCTCACGATCAACGGCATCGAGGTCGAGGTCGCGGCAGGCACGACGGTGCTGCAGGCCTGCCAGCAGGCCGGCGTCGAGGTGCCGCATTTCTGCTTCCACGAGCGGCTTGCGATCGCCGGCAATTGCCGCATGTGCCTCGTCGAGCAGGAAAAGGCGCCGAAGCCGATCGCTTCCTGCGCCATGCCCGTCGCCGACGGCATGGTGATCCTCACCGACAGCGAGAAGGCGAAGAAGGCGCGCAAGGGCGTGATGGAATTCCTGCTGATCAATCATCCGCTCGATTGCCCGATCTGCGATCAGGGCGGCGAGTGCGATCTGCAGGACCAGGCGATGGCCTATGGCTTCGATCGCGGCCGCTATCGAGGAAAACAAGCGCGCGGTGAAGGACAAGGATTTCGGGCCGCTGGTCGAGACCAGCATGACCCGCTGCATCCATTGCACGCGCTGCATCCGCTTCCTCGCCGATGTCGCGGGCGTCGCCGATCTCGGCGGCATCGGCCGCGGCGAGAACATGGAGATCGACACCTATGTCGGCAAAGCGCTCGGATCCGAGCTGTCGGGCAATATCATCGATCTTTGCCCGGTCGGCGCGCTGACCTCGAAGCCCTATGCCTTCGCGGCGCGGCCGTGGGAGCTGCGCAAGACGGAATCGGTCGACGTGCTCGACGCGGTCGGCTCGCAACATCCGCGTCGATGCGCGCGGGCCGGCCGTGCTGCGCATCCTGCCGCGCCTCAACGAAGAGGTGAACGAGGAGTGGATCTCCGACAAGACGCGCTTTGCCGTCGACGGTCTCGCGAAGCGCCGGCTCGACCGGCCTTATGTGCGCCGCAACGGCAAGCTCGGCGAGGCGACGTGGCAGGAAGCCTTCGCGCTGATCGCCACGCGGCTTGAAGGCACCGCTGGCAACCGCATCGCCGCCATCGCCGGCGATCTCGCCGATACCGAGGCGATGTTCGCGCTGAAGGATCTGATGGCGCTCGCTCGGCTCGCCGAATATCGATTGCCGCCAGGACGGCGCCGCGCTCGATCCGTCGAGCCGCGCCGGCTATCTCTTCAACACGACCATCGCCGGCATCGAGAAGGCGGATGCCTGCGTGCTGATCGGCACCAATCCGCGCTACGAGGCGGCGATCATCAATGCGCGGCTGCGCAAGCGCTGGCTGCAAGGCGGCTTCCGCGTCGGCGCCTTCGGCCCGGCGCTCGATCTGACTTTCCCGGTGACGACGCTCGGCATCGGGGCCGCAAGGTCTCGCCGATCGCGCGCGCGAATTCCTCAAAGACGCCAAGCAGCCGATGCTGATCCTCGGCACGGGCGCGCTGCGCCGCAAGGACGGCGCGGCGATCCTGGCTGAGGCGCGCGCGCTCGCCGAAAGCACCGGCATGGTGCGCGACGGCTGGAACGGCTTCAACGTGCTGCATCTCGCGGCGTCGCGCGTCGGCGGGCTCGATCTCGGCTTCGTGCCGGGGCAGGGCGGCCGCGACGTCGCCGGCATCCTCGCCGGCGCGGAGAAGGGCGAGATCGACGTCGTCTATCTGCTCGGCGCGGACGAGATCGACACCGCGCGGCTCGGCTCGGCCTTCGTGATCTATCAGGGCCATCACGGCGATCGCGGCGCGCGCGCGCGCCGATGTCGTGCTGCCCGGCGCCGCCTATACCGAGAAAGACGCGAGCTACGTCAACACCGAGGGCCGCGTGCAGCTCGCGCGGCGCGCGGTGTTCCCGCCCGGCGAGGCGCGCGAGGATTGGGCGATCCTGCGCGCGCTGTCGGCCGCGCTCGGCAAGCCGCTGCCTTACGACTCGCTCGCCGCGCTGCGCCGCCGTCTGGTGCGAGGCGTATCCGACCTTCGCCGAGATCGACGAGGCGCCGCAGGCCGCCTGGGGCAGCTTCGGCAAGGCCGGCGCGGTCGATGATGCGGCCTTCGTCTATCCGATCCGCGATTTCTATCGCACCGACGCGATCAGCCGCGCTTCGCCGACCATGGCGGAATGCGCCGCCAGCGCGCGCCGAAGCCGGCGCGCAGAAGACGGGCACGCATGGGTAACTTCGCTCTACCACCTACGGCCTGCCGACGGCGCTGCTGGTCGGCGAGATTTTGCTGATCATCGTGCCGCTGCTGCTCGCGGTCGCTTATCTCACCTATGCCGAGCGCAAGGTGCTGGCCGCGGCGCAGCTTGCGCAGAGGCCCGAACGTCGTCGGGCCCTTCGGCCTGTTCCAGCCGCTCGCCGACGGGCTGAAGCTCTTGATGAAAGAGACGGTGATCCCGACCGGCGCCAATCGCGGCGTCTTCCTCGCGGCGCCGATCGTGACCTTCAGTCTGCGCCATCGTCGCCTGGGCGGTGATCCCGTTCGATGAGCGGCGTGGTGATCGCCAACATCAATGTCGGCATCCTCTATCTCTTCGCGATCAGCTCGCTCGGCGTCTACGGCATCATCATGGCCGGCTGGTCGTCGAATTCGAAATACGCCTTCCTCGGCGCGCTGCGCTCGGCGGCGCAGATGGTGTCCTACGAGGTCTCGATCGGCTTCGTGATGGTGAGCGTGCTGCTCTGCGTCGGCTCGCTCAACCTCTCGACCATCGTCGAGGCGCAGCGGACGATCTGGTTCTGCGTTCCGCTGCTGCCGATGTTCGTCGTGTTCTTCATCTCGGGCCTCGCCGAGACCAACCGCTCGCCTTTCGATCTGCCCGAAGGCGAATCGGAACTGGTCGCCGGCTTCTTCGTCGAATATTCGGCGATGACCTTCGCGCTCTTCTATCTCGGCGAATACGCCAACATGATCCTGATGAGCGCGATGACCACGATCCTGTTCCTCGGCGGCTGGCTCGCGCCGTTCGGCTGGCAGCCTTTCACCGGGCCGTTGGCGCATCTGTGGTCGATCTGCTGGTTCTTCGGCAAGATCGCTTTCGTGCTCTTCTGCTTCCTGTGGGTGCGCGCGACCTTGCCGCGCTTCCGTTACGACCAGCTCATGCGGCTGGGCTGGAAAGTGTTTCTGCCGCTGTCGCTGCTGTGGCTCGTGCTCACGGCGGGCGTGCTGGTGACGATGGGCTGGCTGCCCGTCGGTGGAGGGTAATGATGGCGATCATGGATCGGGCGGCGTGCGCGGCCTGCTCCTTACGGAGATCGTCTCCGGCCTTGTGGCTGACGCTCAAATACATGTTCAAGACGCCGGTGACGGTGAACTACCCCTTCGAGAAGGGGCCGCTCTAGCCCGCGCTTCCGCGGCGAGCATGCGCTGCGCCGCTATCCCAATGGCGAAGAGCGCTGCATCGCCTGCAAGCTGTGCGAGGCGATCTGTCCGGCGCTCGCCATCACGATCGAGGCCGAGCCGCGCGAAGACGGCAGCCGCCGCACCACGCGCTACGACATCGACATGACGAAATGCATCTATTGCGGCATGTGCCAGGAGGCCTGCCCGGTCGATGCCATCGTCGAGGGCCCAAATTTCGAATTCGCCGCCGAGACCCGCGAAGAGCTTTTCTATAACAAGGAAAAGCTGCTCGCGAACGGCGATCGCTGGGAGGCGGAGATCGCGAAGAATATCGCGCTCGACGCCCCCTACCGGTAGGAGCCGCGATGGATTTCGGCGCGATCCTGCAAGCGATCTGCTTCTACGCCTTTGCCGGCGTGGCGGTCGCGTCGGGCGTGATGGTGATCTCGGCCCGCAACCCGGTCCACTCGGTGCTGTTCCTCATCCTCGCCTTCTTCAACGCGGCGGGGCTGTTCGTGCTGCTCGGCGCCGAGTTCTTGGCGATGATCCTCGTCATCGTCTATGTCGGCGCGGTCGCGGTGCTGTTCCTTTTCGTCGTGATGATGCTCGACATCAATTTCGTCGAGTTGCGTCACGGCTTCATGCAATACCTGCCGATCGGCGCGCTGGTCGGGCTGGTGCTGCTGGTCGAGCTGGTGCTGGTCTTCGGCGCCTGGACGCTCTCGCCCGATATCGGCACGGCCGCCGCGGCGCCGACGCCGGCGGTGACGCAACTCACCAACACGGCGGCACTCGGCGCGCTGCTCTACACGCATTACATCTACGCCTTCCAGGCAGCCGGTCTGATCCTGCTGGTCGCGATGATCGGCGCGATCGTGCTGACGCTCCGCTCGCGCGAGGGCGTCCGGCGCCAGAAGATCAGTCAACAGGTGACGCGTCGCCGCGACGCTTCGGTCGAGATCGTCAAGGTCCGGCCGCGGCAGGGGGTGTAATTCGATGCTGCAGATCGGCTTGGCCCATTACCTGACCGTCGCCGCGATCCTCTTCACGCTCGGCATCTTCGGCATCTTCCTCAACCGCGGAACGTCATCATCATCCTGATGTCGATCGAGCTCATCCTGCTCGCGGTCAACATCAACTTCGTCGCCTTCTCGTCCTTCCTCGGCGATCTCGTCGGCCAGGTCTTCGCGATGTTCGTGCTGACGGTGGCCGCGGCCGAGGCGGCGATCGGCCTCGCCATCCTCGTCGTCTATTTCCGCAACCGCGGCACCATCGCAGTCGAAGACATCAACCTGATGAAAGGCTGATCGTGACCGTTGCCGCCATTTTCCTGCCGCTGATCGCGGCGATCATCGCTGGGTTCTTCGGCCGCTGGATCGGCGACCGCGGCGCCCAGCTGGTCACCTGCGCGGCGGTGCTGATCTCGGCGATGCTCGCGATCGTCATCTTCGTCCAGGTAGCGATCGGCGGCCAGGCGCTGACGGTCGACCTCTTCAACTGGATGGATACGGGCGATCTCCAGGTCGAATGGGCGCTGCGTTTCGACACGCTCTCGGCCGTGATGATCTGCGTCGTCACCATCGTGTCGTCGATGGTCCATGTCTATTCGATCGGCTACATGGCGCATGATCATTCGATCCCGCGCTTCATGGCCTATCTCAGCATCTTCACTTTCTTCATGCTGATGCTGGTGACCGCGGACAATTTCGTCCAACTCTTCTTTGGCTGGGAAGGTGTCGGTCTCGCCTCTTATCTGCTGATCGGCTTCTGGTATGACCGGCCGAGCGCCAATGCCGCGGCGATCAAGGCCTTCGTCGTCAACCGCATCGGCGATTTCGGCTTCATCCTCGGCATCTTCGCCGTCTACCTGCTTTTCGGCTCGCTGCAATTCGACACGGTGTTCGGCGCGGCGGCGGACGTAGCGAAGACCAATATCAACTTCCTCGGCCATGTCTGGCCGGCGCTGACGGTGACCTGCATTCTGCTTTTTATCGGCGCGATGGGTAAATCGGCGCAGCTCGGCCTCCATACCTGGTTGCCGGACGCGATGGAAGGCCCGACCCCGGTCTCGGCCTTGATCCATGCGGCGACCATGGTGACGGCCGGCGTCTTCATGCTGGCGCGATTGTCGCCGCTTTTCGAATATTCGCCGACCGCGCTCGCGGTGGTGGTGGTGATCGGCGGCACCACGGCGATGTTCGCCGCGACCATCGGCATGGCGCAGAACGACATCAAGCGCGTCATCGCCTATTCGACCTGTAGCCAATTGGGTTACATGTTCTTTGCCGCCGGCGTTTCCGCTTACGGCGCGGCGATGTTCCATCTCATGACGCATGCTTTCTTCAAGGCGCTGCTGTTCCTCTGCGCCGGCTCGGTCATCCATGCGATGTCGGGCGAGCAGGATATGCGCAAGATGGGCGGCATCCGCCATCTCGTACCCTACACCTATATCCTGATGTGGATCGGCAGCCTGTCGCTCGCCGGCATCTGGCCCTTCGCCGGCTACTATTCCAAGGACACGATCCTTGAGGCTTCCTACGCGGCGGGCACCGGCGTCGGCATGTATGCCTATTGGCTCGGCGTCTTCGTCGCTTTCATCACCGCTTTCTATTCCTGGCGCCTCCTCTTCATGACTTTCCACGGCAAGAGCCGGGCCGATCACGAAGTGCTGCATCATGCGCATGAATCGCCGCCGGTGATGCTCTGGCCACTGGTCGTGCTGGCGATCGGTGCCGTCGTCGCCGGTTTCCTCGGCTTCAACCATTTCGTCGGCGAGGGCAGGACGGAGTTTTGGCGCGAGGCGATCCTGGTGTTACCGCAGCACGATACGCTCGCCGGCGCGGAAAACGTGCCGTTCTGGGTCGGCAAGCTACCGCTGGCCGTGGGTCTTTTCGGCATCTTCGTCGCCTGGGTCGCGTACATCTGGCAGCCGGGACTGCCGGCCGCGACGGCGCGCGCCTTCCGCCCGATCTACCTGCTGTTCCTCAACAAATGGTATTTCGACGAGATCTACGACTTCCTCATCGTTCGGCCGCTGATGGCGCTGGGGCGCGGCCTCTGGAAGAAGGGCGACGGCGCAGTGATCGACGGGCTCGGGCCTGACGGGCTCGCTTCGACGACGCGGCGCCTCTCCATCGGCGCGAGCCGGCTGCAGACCGGCTACCTCTATCACTATGCTTTCGCGATGTTGATCGGCGTGGTGGTGCTGGTCTCGTGGTATCTCTTGTTCCAGATCGGGTGAGCGGAAGCATGGATAATTGGCCGCTCCTCAGCCTCGTCACTTTCCTGCCGATCGCCGGTGTCTTCGCGATCATGATCCTGCGCGGCAATGCAGAGGATGTCGCGCGCAATGCGCGCTGGATCGCGCTCTGGACCTCGCTCATCGATCTCGTGCTTTCGCTCGTCATCTGGGCGCGCTTCGATCCGACGACCTCGGATTTCCAATTCGTCGAGCAGGCCGAATGGCTGCCGCAATTTCACATCGCCTATCAGATGGGGATCGACGGCATCTCGCTGTTCTTCGTCGTGCTCTCGGCGTTCCTGACGCCGATCTGCGTCGTCGCGAGCTGGACCTCGGTCAAGGTCCGGGTAAAGGAATATATGATCGCCTTCCTCGTGCTCGAGACGCTAATGGTCGGCATGTTCTGCGCCCTCGATTTCTTCGTCTTCTACATATTCTTCGAGGGCGTGCTGATCCCGATGTTCCTGATCATCGGAATCTGGGGCGGGCCGCGGCGGGTCTATGCCGCGTTCAAATTCTTTCTCTATACGCTGCTCGGCTCGGTGCTGATGCTCCTCGGAATCATCACCGTCTATTTCCAGGTCGGCTCGACCGATATTGTCCAGGCGCTGAATTTCAGCTTCGACCCGGCGCTGCAGAAATGGCTGTGGCTCGCTTTCTTTGCCTCTTTCGCCGTGAAGGTGCCGATGTGGCCTGTCCATACCTGGCTGCCCGACGCGCATGTCGAGGCGCCGACCGCGGGCTCGGTCATCCTCGCCGGCGTGCTCTTGAAGATGGGGGGGTACGGCTTCATCCGATTCTCGCTGCCGATGTTCCCCGACGCCTCCGCCTATTTCACGCCGTTCGTCTATACGCTTTCCGTTGTTGCGATCGTCTACACCTCGCTCGTCGCGCTGGCGCAGGACGACATGAAGAAGCTCATCGCCTATTCGTCCGTCGCCCATATGGGCCTCGTGACCATGGGCATCTTCACGGTGACGTCCGAAGGCCTGCAAGGCGCGATGATCCAGATGCTGAGCCACGGCGTCGTCTCCGCCGCGCTCTTCCTGTGCGTCGGCGTGGTCTATGACCGGCTGCACACGCGCGAGATCGCGCGTTACGGCGGTGTCGTCAACAACATGCCCAAATACGCTTTCTGCTTCATGGTGTTCATGCTCGCCTCGGTCGGCCTGCCCGGCACCAGCGGTTTCATCGGCGAGTTCCTGGCGCTGCTGGGCGCGTTCCGCGTCAATACCTGGGTCGCGTTCTTCGCCACGACAGGTATGATCCTCTCCGCCGCCTATATGCTCTATCTCTATCGCCGCGTTGTCTTCGGCGTCATCACCAAGGATGATGTCCGCGCGATGCTCGACCTCCATTGGCGCGAGATCGTCGTCTTCGTGCCGATGATCGCGGTCGTGCTGTGGATGGGCATCTATCCCGACAGCTTCCTGCGGCCGCTGCAGCCGACGATCGGCAATCTGATCTCGAGCGTGCAGGCGGCACGCGACACCGGCCATCGTTTCGCGGCACGGTAGGGCGGAACTCATGCATCTCGCGCTCCCCGATTTCATGGCCGCGCTGCCTGAGATTTTTCTCGCCGCGGCATCGCTCGCGCTCCTCATCCTCGGCGCCTTCCAGGGCGACAAGGCGGCGCGCGAGATCGCCTGGCTCGCGGTCGCGGCGCTGGTCGTCGCTTTCGCCCTCGTCGCGTCGCCGCTTTACAGCCACGGACCGGCGCGCCAGGTCGCGCTCTATGGCCTCTTCGTGGTCGACGGTTTCGGCGCGTTCTCCAAGATGCTGGTGCTGATCGGTTCGGCGCTGACCCTCATCATGGCGATGCGCTTCAACGAGCGCGAAGGCATCGCGCGGCCCGAATACGCCGTGCTGGTGCTGCTCTCGACCACCGGCATGATGATGATGATCGCCGCCAACGATCTCATCTCGCTCTATGTCTCGCTCGAATTGCAGAGCCTCGCGCTCTATGTCATCGCCGCTTTCCATCGCGACGACATCCGCTCCACCGAGGCCGGGCTCAAATATTTCGTTCTCGGCGCGCTCGCCTCTGGCATGCTGCTCTACGGCGCATCGATGGTCTACGGTTTTTCCGGCACGACCAGCTTCGACACGCTGGCACATAATTTCGCCGATGGCGGAACGGTCTCGATCGGCCTCATCATCGGCATCGTGCTGATCGCGGTTGGCCTCGCCTTCAAGGTCTCTGCGGTGCCGTTCCATATGTGGACGCCCGATGTCTATGAGGGCGCGCCGACGCCGGTGACGGCGTTCTTCTCGGTCGCGCCGAAAGTCGCGGCGCTGGCGCTTTTCGTCCGCGTGATGGTTGGGCCGTTCGGCGGCCTCGTCGCCGAATGGCGCCAGGTGATCTGGTTCATCTCGGTCGCCTCGATGCTGTTGGGCGCTTTCGCCGCGATCAATCAGAGCAACATCAAGCGGCTGATGGCCTATAGCTCGATCGCCAATGTCGGCTATGCGCTGATCGGCCTTGCCGCGGGCAGCGCCGCGGGCGTGCGCGGCGTCCTCGTCTATCTCGCGATCTACGTTTTCATGAATGTCGGTGCCTTTGCCGTAATCCTCTGCATGCGCCGCGACGGCAAGCAGGTTGAGGGTATCAACGACCTCGCCGGCCTATCGCGCACGCATCCGGCGCTGGCCTTGGCGCTCGGCATCTTCATGTTCTCGCTCGCCGGCATTCCGCCGATGGCCGGCTTCTTCGGCAAGCTCTATATCTTCCTCGCCGCCATCGACGCGCAGCTTTACGTGCTGGCCGTGATCGGCGTCCTCAGCAGCGTGGTCGGCGCGTATTACTATCTGCGCATCGTCAAGCTGATGTATTTCGACGAGCCGGCCGCCGCCTTCGATGGGCCGATCGGCCGCGAGATCCAGGCGGTGCTGGTCGTCTCGACGCTGGTGATCTTCTTCTTCTTCGCCTGGCCGGGCCTTCTAGTCGACGGCGCCGATGCAGTCGCCGCGGCGCTCTTCACCGGATGAGCCAGCAGCTCTCCTTGCCGTCGTTCTATCGCGTCGTTGCGCACCAGCGCATTGCCAGCACCAGCGACGAAGCTAAACGCCTCGTGGCCGAGGGCGCGCCCGCCGGTACTTTGGTCTGGGCGCGTGTCCAAACGGCGGGGCGCGGGCGCCAGGGCAGGGGCTGGGTCTCGCCTGCCGGCAATTTCTACGCCTCGCTGATCCTCCGTCCCCCCGTGCCTGTCGCGATGGCGGCGCAGCTAAGCTTCGTCGCCGCGCTCGCTGTCGCCGATGCGTGCCTAGCGCTCGCGCCCGACGCCGCCATCAGCCTCAAATGGCCGAACGACGTGCTGCTTGCCGGGCGCAAGCTCGCCGGGCTTCTGCTCGAATCGCAAAGCCAAGGCGACGGCATGCTCGATTGGCTGGTGCTCGGCATCGGCATTAACCTCGCGACCTATCCGGTCGAGGTTGAGTATCCCGCTACGGCGCTGGCTGCGGTCGGTGCCGATGTAGATGCCGACGCGATGCTGGGCGCGCTCGCCGCGTCTTTTCTAGCCTGGTATGGGCGCTGGCGCGAAGGCGCCGGCTTTGCCACCATCCGCGCGGAATGGCTGGCGCGGGCGCAGGGCTTGAACCAGCCGATCCGGGTGCGCCTGCCGGGCGAGACGCGTGAGGGCGTGTTCGCCGGGCTCGATACCGACGGCGCGCTGTTGCTCGATACCGGGACGGGCCGCCACCGCATCGCCGCGGGCGAGGTCTTTCCCGCGACCGCCGCTTGAGGAGCGACCATGCTGCTTGCGATCAACGCCAACAACACCAACACGGTCTTCGCTCTCTGGGATGGCGACCGGCTGCACGGCGTGTGGCGCATCGCGACCGAAGCGAAGCGCACCGCCGACGAATACGTCGTCTGGCTCGATCATCTCTTGGGCCTCGGCGGGCTGGCGCGCGGCCGGATCGACGGCACGATCATCGCCAGCGTCGTGCCGGACGCGAATTTCAACCTCGTCAAGTTCTGTACCGACTATTGCGCATCGACGCCGCTGATGGTGGGTGAGGACGGCGTCGAGCTCGGCATCAAGGCGCTGGTCGATCGGCCCGGCGAGGTCGGCGCCGACCGGCTCATCAACACGATCGCGGCGCATGACCGCTATCCGGGAGCGTCGATCATCGTCGATTTCGGGACGGCGACGACTTTCGACGTGGTCGACGATGAGGGCAATTACCGCGGCGGCGTCATCGCGCCGGGCATCAACCTCTCGCTGCAAGCGCTGCAGCAAGCCGCGGCGAAGCTGCCGAGCGTCGCGATCCGCGCCACCGCGAAAGTCATCGGCACCAACACCGTCGCCTGTATGCAGTCGGGCATCTATTGGGGCTATGTCGGCCTGATCGAAGGCATCGTCACGCGCATCACCAAGGAATATGGCGCGCCGATGCGGGTGATCGCGACGGGCGGTCTGGCGCCGGTGTTCGAGCATGCCAGCCCCTTGATCGAACGGATCGACGGTACGCTGAACCTTTGGGGCATGCGGCTGGTTTACGAGCGCAACCGGCCGAAGACGATCGCCGTATGAGCAAGGGCGCATCCGACACGATCAATCGCCCCGACGAGCTGGTCTTCCTGGCGCTCGGCGGTGTCGGCGAGATCGGCATGAATATGAGCCTTTACGGCTATCACGGCCGCTGGCTGATGATCGATTGCGGCATCAGCTTTGCCGACGACACCGTGCCGGGCATCGATGTGATCATGGCCGATCCGCAATTCATCGCCGATCGCGCCGACCGGCTCGACGGGCTCGTCTGCACGCATGCGCATGAAGACCATATCGGCGCCGTCGCCTATCTCTGGAAGCGCTTCCGCTGCCCGGTTTATGCGACGCCGTTCACCGCCGCCGTGCTCCGCGCCAAGCTCACCGAAGCCGGCCTCGAGCACGAGGTGCCGCTGCACGAAGTGCCGA
The DNA here is from genome assembly GCA_963731145.1 of uncultured Alphaproteobacteria bacterium. GTDB lineage: Bacteria > Pseudomonadota > Alphaproteobacteria > ATCC43930 > CGMCC-115725 > CAIKMD01. The sequence continues at coordinate 191,596 of CAVSUX010000006.1, forward strand.
TGTCCGGCCGCTTTTCGGTCGGGCAATTCGATCTCGAGCTGATCACCCTGACCCATTCGATCCCCGAGCCGAACGCGGTCGTGCTGCGCACACCCTTCGGGAGGGTTCTCCACACCGGCGATTGGAAATTCGATGCCGATCCGCTGGTTGGCCCGACCGCCGATCAAGCGGCGTTGCAGCGCCTGGGCGAGGAAGGCGTACTGGCGATGGTCTGCGATTCGACCAACGCGCTGCGGCCGGGCGAAGCGGGCTCCGAGGCCGAGGTGCGCAAGGCGCTGATCGAAGTTGTCGCACAGCAAAAACAACGTGTCGCGGTGGCCTGCTTTGCCTCGAACGTCGCGCGGCTCGCCTCGATTGCGGCGGCGGCGGCCGCGAACGATCGCCACGCCGCGCTGGTCGGGCGCTCGCTCTGGCGCATGGACCATGCCGCGCGCGAGACCGGCTACCTCGAGAATGTCGTGCCCTTCCTCACCGACGAGGAAGCGGCTTATCTGCCGCGCGACAAGGTTGTGCTGATCTGCACCGGCAGCCAGGGCGAGCCGCGCGCCGCGCTCTGGCGCATCGCCGAGGACGAGCATCCCGAGATCGTGCTCGAGCCGGGCGACACGGTCGTGTTCTCGTCGCGCGTCATTCCCGGCAACGAGCGCGCGATCGGCCGCTTGCAGAACAAGCTCGCGCAGTTGGGCGTCGAGATCATTTCCGAACACGATCATTTCGTCCATGTCTCCGGCCATCCGGCGCAGGACGAGCTTGCCCGCATGTATGCGCTGGTGAAGCCGACGATCGCGCTGCCGGTGCATGGCGAGGCGCGGCATCTGATGGCCCATGCCAAGCTTGCCGAGGAGCAGGGCGCCAAGCACGCGCTCGTCACGCATAACGGCCAAGTCGTGAAGCTCGCTCCCGGCACACCCGGCGTGATCGGCGAAGTGCCGACGGGACGGCTGGTCGTCGACGGCAAGTCGCTGCTGCCGCTCGGCGGCGAAGCGCTCAAGAGCCGGCAGCGCATGGTGTGGAATGGCACCGCCGTCGCGACGGTCGTGGTCGACCGCAACGGCAAGCTCAAAGCGCCGCCGCAGGTGACGGTGCAGGGCCTTGCCGAGGATGCGGCCGCGGCGGCGGAAGAGCTGCGCGAATGCGTCGAGGAAGCGATCGAGGATTTGTCGCTCAACGACCGGCGCGACGACGAGGCGGTGCGCGTGGCGGTGCGCGTCGCGATCCGCCGCGCGCTCAAGGCCTGGCACGGCAAGCGCCCCGTCACCGACGTGCATGTGGTGCGGATCTAGTTTGGCCGCCAACGCCAATTGGCTTTAGCGAGCATCGGTTTTTTATCGTCATTGCAAGGAGCGTAGCGACGAAGCAATCCAGGACAACGTGTGAGGCCCTGGATTGCTTCGCTTCGCTCGCAATGACGGCGTTTTGATATCCCGGGATTTTTTGCTATGATCGATGCGCCATGCTCACTCTTCCGAGGATGATTCGACTTAGCTGACCGGCTCTTACGGGAGCCGGTGCCGTGCTGTCGTCGTTTTTCTCCTCGGAGTATTCCATGTCTGCGCAAGATCGCCCCGGCGGCTCGTCCGCCGCTTCTTCTCCTATCTCTCACGATGATGTGATCCGCGACCAGTTCAGCCGCCAAGCAGAGCTATTCGCGCGCTCGCCCGAATTGCATGGCGATGCGCAATTGAAGCCTCTCATCGATGCGGCGCGGCCGCAGCCGCACGAGACGATGATCGATCTGGCTTGCGGGCCGGGTGGTGTCGTGGCGGCGTTTGCGCCGCGCGTGCGGCGCGCGGTCGGTATCGATGCGACCGAGGCCATGCTCGACGAGGCGCGACGGCTCGGGGCCGAGCGCCAGCTCGATAATGTCGAATGGCGCGCCGCAAGCGTGTATGCTTTGCCTTTCGCCGATGCCTCCTTCGATATCGTGACTTGCCGCTTCGCTTTTCATCATTTGCAGGAGCCGGCCCGCGCCTTCGCCGAAATGGTGCGGGTCTGCGGCGGCGGCGGACGCATCGTGCTCTGCGACGGCGTCGCGCCGGCAGACGCGAGGAAGGCGGCAGCCTTTAACGCGACGGAGCGTTTCCGCGATCCGTCCACGGCGGCCTTTCTGCCGCTCTCCGCTTTGGTCGATCTTTTCGTGCAGGCGGGCCTGTCCACACCCGCGATCGAGCCGTTCCAGGTCACCTATGCGATCGAGGAGCTGGTCGCGACATCCTTTCCGGTCGATGACAATCGCGTCGCGTTGCGGCGCATGATCGACGATCTCGTGGCCAAGGATGCGCTGGAGGTCGGCACGAAGCCTGACGGGGAACGCTTCATCTTTCCCGTGGTCGTGCTGGCCGCAACCAAACCGCCACGCGCATAGCGCTCCCGCCGCTAGCGCACTGGTCGGGGTACGATGCGCTCGTTAGGGTTTCGGGGTGGCCGAGGACATTGAGGCATCGGAAGATCGGGAGCGCACCGCCGCGCCGAAAGGGCGCGGCTATATCCTAGCCGCTTGCATGTTCGCCCAATTCATGGCGGCGGTGGAAGCGACCATTGTCGGCACTGCCATGCCAACGATCGTTGCCGATCTCGGCGGCTTCCATCTCTTTTCCTGGGTGTTCGCGTCGTATCTCCTGGCGCAAGCGGCCTCGACGCCGATCTATGGCCGGCTCGCCGATGTCTATGGCCGCAAGCGCGTCTTCATCTTCGGCGCATCGTTGTTCCTCGTGGCCTCGACGGCTTGCGGCTTCGCCTGGGGCATGGTGCCGTTGATCGTCCTGCGCACCATCCAGGGCTTCGGCTCGGGCGCGATCCAGCCGATCGCTTGGACCATTCTCGGCGATGTCTATCCGCCGAAAGAGCGCGCGATGGTGCAGGGCTACCTCTCGGCCGTGTTCGGCACCTCGGCGATTGCCGGGCCGCTGCTCGGCGGCTTCATCGTCGAGAAGCTCTCCTGGCCGCTGGTGTTCTGGATCAACATCCCGGTCAGCATCGCCACGATGGTCATGCTCGCGGTGTTCCTGAAAGAGCGGATCGTGCCGCGGCGGCATGAGATCGATTATCTCGGCGCGGTGCTGCTGATGATCGGCATCGGCGCGCTGATGGTGGTGCTGGTGCAAGCGCGCAGTCTCGACGGCACGATGCTCATCGGCCTCGGCACGATCGCCGTCGTCGCGCTGGGGGCGCTTGCCTGGCAGGAGACGCGTATCCGCGAGCCGATCGTGCCTTATCGACTCTGGCGTTTGCCGATCATCGTGCTCGGCAATATCGGCTCTTTCGGCATCGGCGCGCTGATGATGTCGAACGGTGCCTTCCTGCCGACCTATGTGCAAGGCGCCATGGGTGCGAGCCCGGCGGTCGCGGGCTTGGCGCTCGGCGCCTCCTCGATCCTCTGGACCTTCGGCACTTTCGGCGCCGGCCGCGTGATGGTGCGGCTGTCCTATCGCGCGGCGGCGATTTGGGGCGGCGTGATCATGATCATCGGCGCTGCGTTGCTCCTGACCGCGACGCCGGAATATGGGCCGGCCTGGGTCGGCTTCGCCGCGGCCGTGCTCGGCCTCGGCATGGGTTTCAGCAACACGACTTTCGTCATCGCGACGCAGACCAGCGTCGGTTGGAGCGAACGCGGCGCGGCGACCTCGGCGAACATGTTTCTCCGCACCGTCGGCCAGTCGGTCGGCACCGCGATATTCGGCGCGATGTTCAATCTCGGCGTCGGCAGTCGGATCGCCGGCGCGGATGAGGAGATCAACCGCCTGCTCGAGCCGGCGACGCGCGCGAGCATCGATGCGGCCGAAGCGTTGCGGCTTTCGGACGCGATCGCGGCGGCCATCCATAACGTCTATCTCGTCGCCGGCGTCCTCGCGCTCGGGCTTTTCGTGCTCGCTTTCCGCATCCCGGCCGGGCTCAGTCCCGTGCGTCAGCCCATTCCGCGGGAAGCCGGCCGGCCCGCGGCGAGCGACTGAATGTCGCTTCTAGCCGCCCGGGCGCCGCGCTAAAACTCAGCGCATGATCGGACGCCTCAACCATGTTGCGATCGTCGTGCCGGATCTGGCGCGCGCCGCGGCGCTCTATCGCGATGTGCTCGGCGCCGAAGTGTCGGCGCCGCTCGATCTGCCGGCGCATGGCGTCACGACCGTCTTCGTCGGCCTGGCGAACACCAAGATCGAGCTCCTCGTGCCGCTGGGCGAGAATTCGCCGATCGCTTCGTTCCTCGAGCGCCATCCCGATGGCGGCATGCATCATTTGTGCTACGAGGTGGAGGACATCATCGCCGCGCGCGACAAGTTGCGTCAGGAAGGTGCGCGCGTGTTGGGCAATGGCGAGCCCACCCTCGGCGCGCATGGCAAGCCGGTGCTGTTCCTGCATCCAAAGGACTTCGCCGGCACGTTGATCGAGCTCGAGCAGGTCTTGGCATGAATTGGTTCGTCGCCATCGCGATGTATATCGTGATCTGGTGGATCGCGATCTTCGCGGTGCTGCCCTTGGGCGTGAAGCCGGCGGAGAAGGGCGATCTCGGCGCGCGCGCTGGGGCGCCTGCCAATCCGCGGCTCTGGTTCAAGGTTGGCGTGACCAGTGTTGTTGCCGCCGTGCTCTGGTTGATCGTGTTTGCCGTCATCCATTTCGGCTTGGTGGATTTGAGGGGGTAGGGCGATGAGCGCCGCTTATTGCCGGCTTGCGCCCGGCCATCCTTTCCATGGCAGCTATCACGCCAGCGAATACGGCTTTCCAGCGCGCGACGATGCGGTTCTGTTCGAGCGGCTGGTGCTCGAGATCAACCAGGCCGGCCTTTCCTGGCTTACCGTGCTGAAGAAGCGAAGCGCGTTTCGCGCCGCCTTCGCCGGCTACGACATCGATGAGGTCGCGGCTTTCACGGCGCGCGATGTGAAGCGGCTGATGAATGACGAGGGCATCATCCGCAATCGCCTCAAGATCGAAGCGGTGATCGAGAATGCCAAGCGGCTACAGGCTATTCGCGCGAGCCACGGCTCTTTCGCCGCCTGGCTCGATGCGCATCACCCGCTGAGCAAAGAGAAATGGGTGAAGTTGTTCAAGCAAACCTTCCGTTTCACCGGCGGCGAGATCGTCGGCGAGTTCTTGATGAGCCTCGGCTATCTCAAAGGCGCGCATGTGCCGAGCTGTCCTGTGCATGCCGAGGTCGCGCGGCTCGATCCGCCCTGGGCGGGCAAGGCAGCGGGCAAAGTGGCGGGTAAGGCTGTGGCATCCGTCTGAAGTGCAGCGACAGGCCGGGCCCGAAGGCCCCGACCCGATTTCACGAAGGCAGCCGCGCCTCGGTTTTGGTACAGGCGCGGGCAGGCGACAGTTATCGACGCGGGAAGAAACCATGGAGCGAACCGACTATTATCCCGGTCCGCGAAGTAATCGATCCGCTCGGCCCCTCAAGACCAAATAATCGGCAAAAAAATAAGGCAAGATCCTGAGATCTTGCCTCACCGTTTGTCTTTTCGACTAAGCGGCTTCTTCGAAAGGGTTGAACCCCAAGCCGTCCGTTGGCGGCTCTTCCTCCCTAAACTTGGACCGTGTCGTTTTATTGCGCAAGAAACGCTTGAACCGAAACGAGTGTATGAAAATCGCTCGCTTAGGTCACGTAAATTCTCACGGAAACGTCAAGTCGAGCCGAGGACCGCGAATTTGACGAGAAAGAGTAGGGCCAGAATCGCCAAAGCAGGGCTAACCTGGCCCCATTTGCCGGCCAACAACTTTACCGCCGTGTAAGCGATAAAGCCGAAGGCGATCCCGGTGGCAATCGAATAGGTCAGCGGCATCGTGATCGCGGTGATGACCGCCGGGGCGTATTCGGTCGGGTCCTCCCAATCGATCTCGGCGAGGCCGCGCGCCATCAGGCAGGCCACGTAGAGGAGGGCGGGCGCCGTGGCGTAGGCAGCAACAGAACCGGCCAGCGGCGAGAAGAACAGGCTCAAGAGGAAGAGGATCGCGACGACCACCCCGACAAGGCCGGTCCGGCCGCCGGCCCGGACGCCGGCCGCGCTCTCGATGTAACTGGTGACGGTGGTGGTGCCGAGCAGCGAGCCGCAGATCGTCGCCGTTGAGTTCGCGATGAAGACGCGGCTGAGGCGCGGGATCTTGCCGTCTTTCTCGATCAGCCCGGCGCGATGCGCGACGCCGACCAGGGTTCCGGTATTGTCGAAGAGATCGACAAAGAAGAAGGCGAAGATGATCGCGATCAGTCCGGCATCGAGTGCGCCTTCGAGATCGAGCTTCAGGAAGGTTGGCGCGAGGCTTGGCGGCATCGCGGCAATGCCGCCGAAAGGCGAGATTCCGACCGCGATGCCGATGGCGGTGACGGCGAGCACCGAAATGATGATCGCGCCGGGAATGCGCCTGGCATCGAGCGCGACGATGGCGAGGAAGCCGCAGACTGCAAGGATCACCGACGGCGCTTTGACGTCGCCCAGCGTAACCAGCGTGTCGGGCGAGGCGGTGACGATGCCGGCATTGTGCAGGGCGATGATGCCGAGGAAGAGGCCGATGCCGGCCGAGATCGCCATCTTCAGCGATGACGGGATCGCATCGACGATCCATTCGCGCAGTTTCAACAGGCTGAGGATCAAGAACAGCACGCCTGAGATCAGCACCGCGCCAAGCGCGACTTCCCAGGAGTAATGCATGCCCTTGACGACGCCGTAGGTGAAATAGGCGTTAAGCCCCATGCCCGGCGCGAGGGCGAGCGGGTAATTGGCATAAAGCCCCATGATCAGCGTGCCGATCGCGGTGCCGATGCAGGTGGCGACGAAGACCGCGCCGCGATCCATGCCGGCATCGCTGAGAATCGCCGGATTGACGAACATGATGTAGGCCATGGTCAAGAAAGTGGTGAAGCCCGCCACGATTTCGGTCCGCACCGTCGTGCCATGGGCATGAAGTTGGAAATAACGCTCCAGCATGAATCCCCCGATTTTTGGCAACGCGACCCCGCATCATCTTGGCCGAGCGCCGCACGTTCGGCTAGTCTTTCGCCATGCGTCGCTCCCTATTGGCGATTCTCGGATCGGTGATTTTCGCCATGCCCGCTCTGGCGGCGAATACGCCGGCGCCACCGCCGGGCGGAGTCGCCGCGGCGCCCGATGGCGGGCTGGTGATGTCGTCGCAGATTTGCGCGACGCTCGCCGGCGCTGCACCCAATAATGTGAAGGGGGGCGTGCCGAGCGCCGATTACCAGCCGGGCGTCGACGTCGACGGCAATGCCGTCGCGCCCGCCGATCTGCCGTCGACTCCATCGACGCCGAGCGTCGATAACTTCCCGATCGAGATCGACCAGCGTCTCGCCCATCGCTTCAACCTGCCGCCCGGCGGCAATGCCAAGGCGGTGCTCGGCTATGTCACGGTCCGCGGCAACCAGGCCTATTTCAACGGCCAGCCGCTCAACGCGGATCAGACAGCGGCGCTCGCCGAGGCGTGCCGCGCGGCGAAGCATTAAACCGAGCGGGCATTAAGCCGAATTCACCCTGCGCGTTGGACAGCGGCGGCGGCGTTTCCTACATTCCGCGGCATCCCCGGCCTGAGGAAAATCCGTGCGTCTTTCCGCCTATTTCCTGCCGCTTCTGAAAGAGAATCCGGCCGAGGCGCAGATCGTCTCGCATCGCCTGATGCTGCGCGCGGGCATGATTCGGCAATCGGCCGCCGGCATCTATTCCTGGCTGCCGCTCGGCTTTCGCGTGCTGCGCAAGGTCGAGCAGATCGTGCGCGAGGAGCAGGACGCGGCCGGGGCGCAGGAATTGCTGATGCCGACCTTGCAGCCGGCGGAACTTTGGCGTGAGAGCGGGCGTTACGAGGATTACGGCAAGGAGATGCTGCGCATTCGCGATCGTCACGAGCGCGACATGCTCTACGGCCCCACCAACGAAGAACTCATCACCGATATCGTCCGCAATTCGATCAAGAGCTATCGCGACTTGCCGAAGAATCTCTATCACATCCAGTGGAAATTCCGCGACGAGGTGCGGCCACGTTTCGGCGTGATGCGCGGCCGCGAATTCCTGATGAAAGACGCCTATTCCTTCGATCTCGATAAGGCCGGCGCGGTCGCGTCGTATTTCCGGATGTTCGCCGCCTATATGAAGACCTTCAAGCGCATGGGCCTGACGCCGATCCCGGTGCGCGCCGATACCGGGCCGATCGGCGGCGATCTCAGTCATGAATTCCACGTCCAGGCCGATACCGGCGAGAGCGGCCTCTATTACGATAGCGATATCGTCAATCTCGACGAGAAGAGCATCGATCCAACCTCGCCCGACGTGCAGAAATACATCGCCAATTGGTATGCCGCGACCGACGAGAAGCACGACCAGGCGGAGTTCGAGGCGCGCGTGCCCGAGGCGCGGCGCTGCGAGAAGCGCGGCATCGAAGTCGGGCAGGTGTTCTATTTCGGCACGAAATATTCGAAACCGATGGATGCCGTCGTCGCGGGTCCCGACGGCGCGCCCGTGGCCCTCGAGATGGGCTCTTACGGCATCGGCGTCTCGCGCCTCGTCGGCGCGCTGATCGAGGCGAGCCATGACGATGCCGGCATCATCTGGCCGGAGAGCGTCGCGCCGTTTACGGTCGGGCTGATCAATCTGCGCGCCGCGGATGCGAAATGCCGCGCCGCTTGCGACGATCTTTACGGCAAGCTGCGGCATGCCGGCATCGATGCTCTCTATGACGATCGCGACGAATCCGCCGGCGCGAAATTCGCGGCGATGGATCTGATCGGCTTGCCCTGGCAATTCGTCATCGGGCCGCGCGGCCTCGCCAACAATGTCGTCGAGGTGAAGAACCGCCAGACCGGCGAGCGCCAAGAGTTGGCGCCCGACGCGGCGCTCAATCTGCTGGCGGCGCGCTGATCCATGTTCGGTCCACTCGAGCGCCTGATCGCCTTCCGTTATCTGCGCGCGCGGCGCCAGGAAGGCTTCATCTCGGTCATCGCGATCTTCTCACTGACCGGCATCGCGCTCGGCGTCGCGACCCTCATCGTCACCATGGCGGTGATGAACGGCTTCCGCGCCGAGCTCCTCGGCCGCATCCTCGGCTTCAACGGCCATATCAACGTCTATGCGGCGCAAGGCTCGCTGACCAATTACGACGATCTCGCGGCGCAGATCAAAAAGCTGCAAGGCATCGTCTCGGCAACGCCGACGATCCAGGGCCAGGTCATGTCGACTGCCGGCTCGCAATCGAGCGGGTCGCTGGTGCGCGGCTTGAGCCGCGACGATCTGAAGGCCCAATCGCTGATCGCGAACAACCTCTCGCCCGGCGCGCTCGACAATTTCAAGGACAACAACGTCATCATCGGCTATCGCCTGGCACAGACGCTGGGGATCAAGCCGGGCGGCTCGATCACGCTGATCTCGCCGCAAGGCTCGGCGACGGTTTTCGGCACCGTGCCGCGGATCAAAAGCTACACCGTCGCCGGCACCTTTAATGTCAGCATGTACGAATTCGACAACGCGTACATCTTCATGCCGATGGACACGGCGCAGACCTATTTCAACATCGACAAGGCCGTGACCAGCATCGAGGTGAAGGTCGCCGATCCCGATCAGGTGCGGCTCTATGACCGCGAGATATTCAACGCGCTCGGCGGCAAGGTGAAGATCTTCGACTGGCAGCAGAGCAATCTCAGCTTTTTCAACGCCGTCGAGGTCGAGCGCAACGTCATGTTCCTGATCCTGACGCTGATCATCCTCGTCGCCGCGTTCAACATCATCTCCAGCATGATCATGATGGTGAAGGACAAGGGCCGCGATATCGCGATCCTCCGCACCATGGGCGCGACGCGCGGCTCGATCCTGCGCATCTTCATCCTCGCCGGCGCCAGCGTCGGCTTTGTCGGCACTTTCCTCGGCTTCGCGATCGGCGTCGAATTCGCCACCCATATCGAGGCGATCCGGCAATTCATCCAGTCGATCATCGGCACCGATCTCTTTTCGGCCGAGATCTACTTCCTGACGCAGATCCCGGCGCGTGTCGATCCGTACGAGGTCGGCGCGGTGGTCGCGATGGCTTTCGGCCTGTCTTTCCTCGCGACGATCTACCCCGCTTGGCGCGCGGCGCAGCTCGATCCGGTGGAAGCACTGCGATATGAGTGAGGCCGCGGAGATTTTTTTCCCTTACGGTCACCCCCGCGCAAGCGGGGGTCCAGGGCAACGGCTCCGTCTTTGGAGCACTGGATTCCCGCTTTCGCGGGAATGACGATGATGGCGACGACCGCAAGCGCACATAAAGGGCCGACGCTCGAACTGCGCCAAGTCACACGCATTTATCAGCAAGCCGGCCGCGGCCTGCCGGTGCTGCGTGGTGTCTCGCTGGCGATCCAGCCGGGCGAGATCGTCGCGCTGGTCGGGCCGTCGGGCGCGGGCAAGTCCACGCTACTGCATGTCGCCGGGCTGCTCGACCGGGCGGATGGCGGCGCGGTCGTCTTCGAGGGCCAGGATTGCAGCCGCATGAACGACAGCGAGCGCACGGCGGCACGCCGCGGCTCGATCGGCTTCGTCTATCAATTCCACCAGCTCCTGCCGGAATTCTCCGCGGTCGAGAACATCATCCTGCCGCAGATGATCGCAGGCGTGCCGCGACGCCAGGCACGCGCGCGGGCGATGGAGCTTTTGGGCCTCGTCGGCTTGCAGCCGCGCGCCGATCATCGCCCGGCCCGGCTCTCGGGCGGCGAGCAGCAACGCGTCGCCATCCTCCGCGCCATCGCCAATCAGCCGAAGCTGCTCCTGGGCGACGAGCCGACCGGCAATCTCGATCACACCACCGCCGATGAAGTGACCGCCGTGCTGCTCGATCTCGTGCGCCGCACCGGCCTCGCAGCGCTGATCGCGACGCATAATCTCGAGCTTCGCGCGGCGCATGGACCGCATCCTGACGCTGCAGGACGGGACGGTCAGCGAGCAGCGCTAGTCTAGGCGAGCTTCTGCATCTCCGCGGTCGGTGTGATGTCGAAGGCATTGGCGCTGCAGCACACCATCGAGAATTGGCCGACGCTGGCAATCAGGCCGACGAGATCGTCGGTGCCGAAGAGCTTTTCGGCCTCTTGATAGGTCGCCCCGCTGAGACCCTTATTGCTCAGCAGCTCTTTCGGCAGCTTATGCGCCATCGCCTCGCGCGGATTGCTGAGATCGGGCGTCTTGCCGGCGTTGATCGCGTCGATCGTGGCCTGGTCGAGGCCTTGGCTCAGCGCATTGCGCGCTTGCGCGCCCCAGGGATATTTCGCGCCCCAGAAGCGGCACACGGTCAGCACGGCGATCAAGCGCTCGCGGCTCGAAATCTTGAACGAGGCGAACGCCTTGCCCATGTTCTGCGAGGCGGTGAAGAGCGTCGGGTTGCGGATATAGGCGTAGTAGGGGCCGCCGACCGGCTGGTTCGCCGCCTTGGCGTCGTCATAGACGCGGCCTTGCTCCGCGTTCATCTCTTCGCGTTTCAGAATGGCGATACGAGTCATCGAGCCCTCCCTTTCATGGCACCGTCGTTGCGGCCGAGTGTAGCGGATCGCCGCCGCTCTGTAGAATCCGCTTGCTCCCGCGCCGCGCTCTGCCAAGCTTGATCACCGATGCCGCACGCCGATTTCATCCACCTCCGCGCCCACTCCGCCTATTCGCTGTCGGCGGGCGCGATCAAGGTCAAAGCGCTGGTCGAATTGGCGAAGAAAAACGTCATGCCGGCCGTGGCGATCACCGATATCGGCAATCTTTTCGGTGCGCTCGAATTCGCGATGGCGGCGGCCGAATCGGGGGTGCAGCCGATCATCGGCTGCGAACTCGGGCTGCGGCGCGGGGACGTGGATAATGTGCAACTCGGCGCGCGGATCGGGCCGGTGCTGCCGCCTGATCCGATCGTCTTGTTGGTGCAGAGCGAGACCGGCTATCGCAATCTCCTGAAGCTGGTCAGCAAGGCATTCCTCGAGACCGATGGCGGCGAGGAGCCGCAGATCGATATTGCCGCGCTCGAAAGCCATCACGACGGGTTGCTGGCGTTGACAGGCGGTCCGGGCGGTCCGGTCGGTCGCTTGCTCGTCGATGGGCAAAAGCAAGCGGCCGAGGCGATGCTGCTGAAGCTCGCCGCGCTTTTTCCCGGCCGGCTCTATGTCGAGCTGATGCGCCATGGCATGTCGGAAGAGGAGCGCATCGAGAGCGACCTCATCGACCTCGCCTATGCGCATGATATGCCGCTGGTCGCGACCAATAATGCGTTCTTTCCCGATCCGAGCTACGAGCAGGCGCATGACGTGCTGCTCTGCATCGAGCAGGGCGTCACGCTCGCGGACCCGAACCGCCGCCGCCTCACCGGCCGGCACTATTTCAAATCGCCGGCCGAGATGCGGCTGCTCTTCGCCGATCTGCCGGAGGCCTGCGACAACACGCTGGTGATCGCCAAGCGCTGCGCCTATATGCCCGAGCCGCGTAAGCCGATCCTGCCGCCTTTCCCGACCGACAGCGGCCGCAAGGAAGAGGAGGAGGTGCGCCTCGCCGCGTTCGCCGGCTTGGACGCGCGGCTCAAATCGCATGTCTGGCGAGAGGAGATGAGCGAGGCCGAGCGCGAAGCGGCCGCCAAGCCTTATCGCGAGCGTCTCGAATACGAACTCGACGTCATCATCAAGATGGGTTTCGCCGGCTACTTCCTCATCGTCTCCGAATTCATCCAATGGGCGAAGGCGCAGGGCATTCCGGTCGGACCGGGGCGCGGCTCGGGCGCCGGCTCGGTGGTCGCCTGGGCGCTTACCATTACCGATATCGATCCCTTGCGCTTTGGCCTCATCTTCGAGCGCTTCCTCAATCCCGAGCGCGTGTCGATGCCCGATTTCGACGTCGATTTCTGTCAGGAGCGGCGCGACGAGGTGATACGCCACGTCCAGCAGAAATACGGCCATGACCGCGTCGCGCAGATCATCACTTTCGGAAAGCTGCAAGCGCGCGCCGTGCTGCGCGATGTCGGCCGCGTTCTCGGCATGCCCTACGGCCAGGTCGACAAGATCTGCAAGCTGGTGCCGAACAATCCCGCCGCCCCGGTCACGCTGAAGGAAGCAATCGATGGCGAGCCGGCGTTGCAGCAGATGCGCGACGAGGATGAATCGGTCGCGCGTCTTATCGCCATCGCGCTGAAGCTCGAAGGGCTTTATCGCCATGCCTCGACCCATGCGGCCGGCGTGGTGATCGGCGACCGGCGTTTGGACGAGCTCGTCCCGCTCTACCGCGATCCGCGCTCCGACATGCCGGTGACGCAGTTCAGCATGAAATATGTCGAGCTCGCGGGGCTGGTGAAATTCGACTTCCTCGGCCTCAAGACGCTCGATGTGTTAGCAAAAGCGGTCGATCTCATTGCCGAGCGCGGCGTGCCACTCGATCTCGTGCGGATACCGCTCGACGACAAGAAGACCTACGAGCTGATCGCCCGCGGCGATACGCACGGCATATTCCAGCTGGAAAGCTCAGGCATGCGCGACAGCTTGCGCAAGCTAAAACCCAACCGGTTTGAAGACATCATCGCGATGAACGCGCTCTATCGGCCTGGACCGATGGACAGCATCCCGAGCTACATCAAGCGCAAGAACGGCGAAGAGCCGGTTTCTTATCCACATCCGTTGCTTGAGCCAATTTTGAAGCCAACCTACGGCGTTTTCACCTATCAGGAACAGGTGATGCAAGCGGCGCAGATCATGGCCGATTACAGTCTCGGCGGCGCCGATCTTCTGCGCCGCGCGATGGGCAAGAAAATCAAGTCGGAGATGGTCGCGCAGCGCGCGAATTTCGTCGGTGGCGCGGTCAAAAAAGGGATCGAAGAGGAGCAAGCGAATTTTGTCTTCGATCTGATGGAGAAATTCTCGGGCTACGGCTTCAACAAGTCGCACTCGGCACCCTATGCGCTCATCGCTTATCAGACCGCCTATCTCAAAGCGAATTATCCGGTCGAATTCCTCGCCGCGTCGATGACGCTCGATCTCGGCAATACCGACAAGCTCAACGAGTTCCGCCAGGAATGCGCACGGCTCGGCGTCAAGATACTGCCGCCGGACATCAACCGCTCCGAGGTCGAGTTCTCGGTTGAACAGATTAGGGATGGCTCGCAGACCAAGGATGGCGCGGCGATCCGCTATGCGCTGGCGGCGGTCAAAGGTGTCGGCGCCGCGGCGATGCGCGAGATCCTCGCCGAGCGCAAAGCGAATGCTCCGTTCAAGGATTTGTTCGATTTCGCACGCCGCCTCGATGTGAAGAGCTTCAACCGCCGGCAGTTCGAGAATCTCATCCGCGCCGGGGCGTTCGATTGTCTCAATCCCAATCGTGCACAGACTTTCGCCGCGATCGATCTCCTGCTGCGCCACGCCAGCCTCGCAGCCGAGGAGCGGTCGAGTCAGCAGGTCAGTCTTTTCGGCGCTGCCGGGGCGGGGGCGGGGCAGCGCATAGCGCTGCCGCAAGCGCAGGATTGGTCGGCGCTCGACCGGCTGCAGCAGGAATTCGCCGCGCTCGGCTTCTACTTGTCGAGCCATCCGCTCGACGCTTACGGCAAGAGTCTGGCGCGGGTCGGCGTGGTCCGTTTCGCCGATCTGCCGGAGCGGCTCGCGGCCGGCGGCTCGACGCGGTTCAAGCTCGCCGGCATCGTCATCAGCAAGAAAGAGCGCTCGTCCTCCGAAGGCCGGCGCTTTGCTTTCGTCCAGATGTCGGACGCCACCGGCACTTTCGAGGTGACACTGTTCTCGGAAGTGCTCGCCCAGGTGCGCGATCTATTGGAGAGCGGCAAGCCGCTGCTGGTCACGGTCGATATTCGCGCCGATGACGACGCGCTGCGGCTGACAGCGCAGCGGATCGAGCCGCTCGATAAGATCGTCGCTCAAGCAGCGGCGGGGCTCAAAGTCGTGCTTGGCGAGGCGGCGGCGTTGGCAGCGTTTAAGAGCCTGCTGCTCGGCGAGGCAGGCGGGCGCGGACACGTTAACGTTGTCGTGCCGCTGCCGACTCGCGAGGTCGAGATCGCGCTCCCCGGCGGTTTCCGCATCGGTCCGCAGGTGCTCTCGGCGGTACAACGCCTGCCCGGCGTGCTCTCGGTGCAGGAGATTTAAGCCGGACCGTTGGTCGGCTTTACACCGCGGCGACAACAAGTAAAAGATTCCAGCGCTCTTCTTGTCGTCGCGCCGGAATTATTAACAAAATTGCTAAAATTATTGGCGTCCGTGCGCTTATATCGTTGGTGAACAGTCGATTATTATTGCTTCGCAAAAGGCCCGCTTTTATATTTATGTTCATTCTTAACCCGCGCTAACCGTAAAACGAACGAGCGGGAGAAGAGGGACGTGTCGTTCGCGTCCCGTTTGCCGGGGGGCCGAAGAGCAATGGCTGCACGCAGTAATGGGGTTCAGAGCCGTCCCGGTTGGACGCTGGAACCCGATCTCGATCCGATCGACGACCAGCTTCGTCGCCGCCGCTGGCGTATCCTGCGCGTCGCGTTGCCTTACGGCCATGGACTCGATCCTCTGCCAGCTTGGGTAAAGACGCCGGAGCAATTCATCGGTTGGCTGATCGGCCGCCTGACGCCGCAAGCGCTCAAGAACTATTTCGAGGATCTCGAAGAGATCGCGAAGCAGACTTGCGATCTCGAATTGCTGCGGCTCGCGCGGAAATATCTCGCGCCGCGTTAAGTCGATCGCTTGTTGTCGGCCGATTTTGCACACATCGCTGGGCTGCGAAGCTAAGTGATTGATTCGGCAAAGCTGGCCCGTTCCTTGCTGATATAACAGGCAAAGGGTATGCGCACCGCGCAGCTAGATGTGGCCCAAAGTTCAGGGAAGGTTGTCGAAGGGAACGATCGGTCTCGGACGATCCGGCAGGCGCTGGATTGTACCGGGGCCGATCCATCCCTTCGCGTCTCCAACGATCGCGTCGTTGTGAAGCGTTTTCCCGCGCCTCTTGTCGTGCGCGCGGATTTTTTTAGAATGGTCGCTCGTTCTTGCGGTGCCGACGCACCGGTTAGAGGAGGCTGGCTCTCGTGACGCCGCAGGTTTATAGCACCGGGAAATTCGCGGTCGGACAAATCGTTCGGCACCGCCTCTACGCGTTCCGCGGCGTGATCTTCGACGTCGATCCGGTCTTCAACAATACCGACGAATGGTACAACTCGATCCCGGCCGAGCGGCGGCCGTCGAAGGATCAGCCTTTCTATCATCTGCTCGCGCAAAACGCGCAGGGCGGGCCGTACGAGGCTTATGTGTCGGAGCAGAATCTCGTGCCGGATTCCGAGAACGGCCCGATCACGCATCCGACGATCGACACGATCTTCGAGCGTTTCGCCGGCGATCGCTACGTGCTGCGGGCCAGCCGGCGGCAGTAAGCTTTACCTGTTCTGCCCGTCGCCTGTTCTGCCCGTCGCCTGTTCTGCCCGTCACCTGTTCTGCCAGGTGAAGATCGACGAGACGGCGTAGTTCCAGACCGAGCCGACGATGATGCCGGCGATGCCGGCGACCCACCATACCTGCTGCTCCGCGAAGAGATAGGATGCGACGCCGATATTCGCCGCCGTGCCGAAGCTGCAGATCACATAAAAGGACAAAAGACCGCGCAGCATGCGCCAGCCCTTGAGGCGGCGATCGGCGTAGGTGAAAAGGTTATTGAGGAAGAAATTCACCGTCATCGCGACAATGGCGGCGGTGGTCTGCGCGGCGACGAAAGTCAGGCCGAAGAGCTTCAGCCCCGCGGCGAGCACGCCCATATGGATGAAGACGCCGAGCCCGCCGATGACGGCGAACAGCAGGAAGCGCACCGGCACGATATGGCCGACGAGCTTGTCGGCGAGCAGCATCGCGAATTCCCAGGCGACGAGCGTGTCGAGCTTGCTTTCGCCGGCGACGCGCTGACGGAAATGGAAGGGGATCTCCTTGATGCGCAGCGGCCTCTCGGCAGTCGCCAGAATATCGAGCAGGATCTTGAAGCCTTGGGTCGAGAGGCCGCGCATCACGCGCTCGAACACCATCCGCCGCAGCATGAAGAACCCGCTCATCGGGTCGGCGATGTCGGTCTTGGTCACGAGATGCGCGAGCCGGGTCGCGAGCGAGCTCGCGCGCTGGCGCTGCGCCGACCAATCGCCGACGCCGCCGCCTTGGATATAGCGGCTGCCGACGACCATGTCGCAACCATCGTTGCGCAAGGCCTCGAGCATCTGCGGCAGGATCGCTTCGTCATGTTGCAGATCGGCGTCCATCACTGCGACATAAGGCGCCGACGAGGCGAGGATGCCTTCGATACAGGCACCGGCGAGGCCGCGCCGGCCGATGCGTTGGATGCAGCGCACCCGCACGTCGCGCCGTGCCGCCTCGCGCACGGCATCGGCCGTGCCGTCGGGCGAATCGTCGTCGACGAAGATGGCTTCCCAGGCGATGCCGGCGAGCACTGCGTTGAGGCGTTCGAGCAACGGGACGATATTGGCGTGCTCGTTGAAGGTCGGCACGACAATCGTCAGTTCAGGCACATCCACGAGGACCTCTTCCGCAACACGAGCGCGGCGGATCGTGCCCGCCGTCACCGCGATTGTCCACACAGGATTTGCCGATGCGCGAAGATTGACAAGCTGCGGCATCTGGCGATCATGCCGACAAGAAAACAGGGAGGAGTGGCTAAGGATGCGGCGTGTATTCTTCGGCGCGATGATGGCGGCGACATTCGACCGCGTCGGTCGCTCAGGCTGACCCGGTCGTGATCAAGGCGGCCTGGGCCGCGGTGCCGGGGCAGATGTTCCCGATCCTGATGCAGATGAAGGATCAGCTCGTCCATTACGGCAAATCCTACACGGTCGAGGCGATTCGCGCACCGGGCAGCGGCCCGCAGACGACGGCGCTCGCGACCGGCGATATCTCGCTCGCCTATTTCGCGCCGGCGGCCTTCGCGCTCGCCATCCAGAACGCGCACATGACCGACCTGCGGCTGATCGGTGTCGCGACGCGCGACGGCTATCAGGATTACTTCACGCGGCCTTTCGCCGTGCTCGCCGACAGCCCGATCAGGAAGGTCGAGGACCTCAAAGACAAGGTTATCGGCGACAACAGCATCGGCGGCGCCATGGATATCGGCATGCGCGCGATGCTGAAGCGCCACGGCCTCGATGATAAGCGCGATTATACGGTCGTGGAGATCGAATTCCCCAACATGATGTCGGCCCTGACCGCCAAGCGCGTCGATTTGGGCTTCCTGACCACGCCTTTCTCGGTCGCGCCGGTGAAAAGCGGGCAAGTGCACGCGCTGTTCACCGAAAAGGACGCGATGGAAGGCCCGTCCGAACTCACCATCATCGCCGGCCGCATGCCCTACATCAAAGCCAACCGCGCCGCGTTGGTCGATTATTTCGAGGACACCAATCGCGCGATGCGCTGGATCCTCGATCCGAAAAATCGCGAAGCGGCTATCAAGCTCGTCGTCGATTTCACCAAGCAGCCGGAATCGCTCTGGTCGGACTGGATCTTCACCAAGGGCGACGATTATCACGCGCCGGATTCGCGCCCCGACGTCGCGGCGATGCAGAAAAATCTCGACATCGCCAAGCAACTCGGCGTGCTGAAAGAGGCAATCGAGGTGAAGGCCTATTCCGATCTCTCGCTGGTCGACGAGGCGGCGGCGCGGCTCCACTGACAATGCAGCGCGGTTGACAACCAATGCGGCGCATGCCTTTGATGCGGCGATAGAATCGGCAAGAAATCAGTTTAACAAGAAATTTAGGCAGGGAGGCTTCCGATGAGCTTGTGGCGCAACATAGCGTCGGCGCTGATCGTGTCGGGCATGCTGGCTGGGCTTGCCTTGCCCGGCCACGCCGACGAGCCGTTGAAGTTGCGCGTCGGCTGGGCTGTCGTGCCGGCACAGCTGACCTCGGTGCTCTGGGCCAAGCCCGAGCTTCTCAAGCATTACGGCAAATCCTACACAGTCGAGGCGATCCATTTCCGCGGCAGCACGCCGCAAATCACCGGTCTTGCCGCCGGCGAGCTCGATCTTGCGGCGCTCGCCTTTTCCTCTTTCGCCCTCGCGATCCAGAACGCGCATATGCAGGACATACGCGCGGTCTCCGATCTCTATCAGGATGCGGTCTCCGGCTATTACTCGAACCAGATGATGGTTCGCCCCGATGGCGAGATCAAAAAAGTCGAGGATCTCAAGGGCAAGATCGTCGCCACCAACGCCATCGGCGGCGCGCTCGATATCGCGGCCCAGGTCTATATGAGCAAGCGCGGGCTACAGCCGAAGCGCGACTATCAGATCATCGAGATCGAATTCCCCAACATGGTGTCGGCGCTGCGAGCAGAAGAAAGTCGACATGATCGAGATCGGCACGCCCTACTCGGTCGTCGCCCAAAAAAACGGCACGGCGAAGAGCCTCTTCGATGTCGGCCAGGCGATGGGACCGACGCAGCTGACGCTGTGGGCGGCGCGGGAGTCGTTCATCGCCGCGCATCGCGCCGTGCTGGTCGATTTCTTCGAGGATGTGCAGACTATGCTGCATTGGTATCTCGACCCAGCCAACCGCGCCGCAGGGCATCAAGATCGTCGCCCAGTTCACGAAGCAGCCGGAATCCGATTTTAGCGATTGGCTGTTCACGAAAAACGACTACTATCGGGACCCCGACGCGCGGCCGAACCTGACCGCGCTGCAGAACAACATCAAAACCCAAAAGGAAGTGGGTCTGCTCAACATCGATATCGATGTCGCCAAATATGCGGATTTGTCGCTGGTCGACGAAGCCGCGAAACGGCGCCATCCATGAGAGACGGGCAGGAAATTTCGAGGCACGAGGGAATGGCAGGGAGCGGTATCGTCTTCGGCGCGGTCAGCCACACCTATCGCCCGTTGCGCGGGCGGCCGGTGCTTGCCCTCGACGGCGTGTCGTTGGAGGTGAAAGAGCGCGAGTTCGTCGCGCTGCTCGGCCCGTCGGGCTGCGGCAAGAGCACGCTGCTTTATCTCCTGGGCGGCTTCCTGCCGATCGAGAGCGGCAGCATCACGGTCGGCGGCAAGCCGGTGACGCGAGCCTGGACCCGATCGCGGCATCGTGTTCCAGAACTATTCGCTCTTCCCGTGGAAGACCGTGAAGCAGAACGTGCTCTACGGCCTCGAGAAGCAGCGCATGCCCAAGGCCGAGCGCGAGAAGCGGGCGCAAGAGCTGATCGATCTCGTGCATTTGAAGGGCTTCGAGGATTCCTATCCCTCGCAGCTCTCGGGCGGCATGAAGCAGCGCGTCGCGATCGCGCGCACGCTCGCGATCGAGCCCGCGACCTTGCTGATGGACGAGCCCTTCGGCGCGCTCGACGCGCAGACCCGCACGCTGATGCATGAAGAGCTGCTGGCGATCATGCAGCGCTCGCCCAAGACCGTCGTCTTCGTCACGCACGACGTGCGCGAGGCGGTCTATCTCGCCGATCGCGTCGCGGTGATGACGGCGCGGCCCGGCCGCATCAAGGAGATCGTCGACACGCGGCCGCCGCGCGGCGACCGCATCGAATACCAGCAAACGCCCGAATTCACCGCGAAGGTCGATTACCTCTGGAACCTGGTGCGCGACGAAGCGATCCGCGCTCAGGAAGAAGAGCACGGATGACGAGCGAGAATATTTTCATCCGCTATCTGCCGCTCCTCTTGCTGGCGGTGCTCTGGGAGATCGCGCCGCGCGTCCATTTCGTCGATCCGAGCGAGTTGCCGCCGCTCAGCGCGGTCGCCGTCGCCTGGTGGTCGCTGCTGCTCGATGGCGATCTCTGGACCAACGGTGTCTCGTCCTTCATCAATTGGTTCTTCGGCCTCGGCTCCAGCATTATCGTCGGCATCGCCGCTCGGCGTCATGATGGCGTGGTCGACGACCATCGACGACATCGCGAGCCCGTTGGTCAAGGCGCTCTATCCGATGCCGAAATCGGCGCTCATCCCGGTGATGATCCTGTGGCTCGGCCTCGGCGCCGGCTCGAAGATCGCCTCGATCGCGATGAGCTGCCTGCTGCCGGTGATCCTCAGCGCCTATAACGGCGCGCGCGGCGTCGATCAGACGCTGATCTGGTCGGCGCGGGCCTGTGGCGCGAGCAATCGCGAGGTGCTGTGGGAGGTGATCCTGCCGGGTGCCTTGCCCGACATCCTCGCCGGCATCCGCAACGCGGTCGCGATCTCCTTCATCGTGCTGGTCGCCTCGGAACTGCTCGTCGGCCAGCGCGGCCTCGGCTATCTCATCTCGTTCCTCGGCGAAGGCGGCGTTTATGACGCGATGTTCGCCGTGGTCATTACGGTCTCGGCCCTGGGCTTCTTCGCCGACCGAGCTTATCTCTATTTCATGCGCCGGACGCTGGTATGGAGAGAGTAGAAAAGAAAAGCGTGCTAAGCCCGATCTGGAAGCGACGCCTGCTGCGTTCGTCTTCGGTGGTCCTGCTTGCCGTCGCCTGGGAGTGGGGCGCGCGGATGCATTTCGTCTCCGACTTCCTGCTGCCGTCACTGTCCTCGGTGCTGGAGCGGCTCTGGGACGACGTCGATCTCGGGCGAAATCCCCATCGCGCTTGGCTTGACCATGGCGCGGACTTTCGCCGGTTTCACCATGGCGGCGGTGGCCGGCGTCGTGATCGGCGTGACCATCGCGCGAGTGCGGCCCGTGCGCTGGTTCTTCGATCCGATCGTCTCGGTCGGCAATCCGCTGCCGAAGATCGCCTTCCTGCCGATCTTCATCCTGTGGTTCGGTGTCTTCGACTGGTCGAAGATCGCGATGGTTGCCTTCTCCTCGGTCTTCCCGGTCGTGGTCGCGACCTGGGCCGCGACCGAGAATGTCGACAAATACGTCGTCTGGTCGGCACAAAGCCTCGGCGTCGATCGTCGTGCGCTGCTCTGGCAGATCGTTCTGCCCTCGGCGATGCCCGGCGTCTTCACCGGCCTGCAGATCGCGCTGCCGATCTCGCTGATCGTTGTCATCATTTGCGAGATGACAATGGGCGGCGAGGGGCTGGGCGGCTCGATGATGACCTCGATGCGCTTTGCGGATTCGCCCGGCGTGTTCTCCGGTATCGTCGCCATCGCCATCGTCGGCTCCGTGGTCGTGAAGCTGATGGAGATCGTGCGCCGACGCCTCCTCGTTTGGCACGCTGAATCGGCCCGATAGGCAAAGCCGCGCGCCGGCAGGACGCCGCCGCGATCGGTCTCGAAAGTAAGGCTGGGCCGGACGATCAGCCGAGGATCGTGCCGGCCTCGATGTTGACTTCGTTGCCGGCGATCTTCTTGCCTTCGTCGACGCGACAGCGTTGCACCTCGATCAATCCGCCATGGGCGCAGACGGTGAAGCTGTTGCCTTCGACTTTCATCACCTGACCCGGCTTGAAGCCTTTCACCGTGGCGAAGACATGCACGGGGATCTTCTTCGATTCGAAGAGATAGAGCTTCTTCTCGCCCCATTTGCACCAAGCGCCCGGCGCGGGATTGCAGCCGCGGATGAGATCGTAGATCTTGTCGGCGTGGCTCGCCCAGTTGATCTGGGATTCGGCGGCGCGGCACCAGCCTTCATAGGTCGCCTGCGACTCATCCTGCACGGTTTCGCGTGCCTTGCCGGCGACCACGGCATCGGCGGCTTCGAGCAGCGCTTTAACCCCGAGCGGGAAGATGCGATCGAAATAGAGGCTGCCAAGCGTATCGTCGGGACCGATCTCCAGCTCTTTCTGGAGGATAACCGCGCCTTCATCGAGCCCGTCGGTGGGGCGGAAGATGGTAAGGCCGGTCTTGCTGCGGCCTTGGATGATCGCCCAGTTGATCGAGGACGGGCCGCGATGCAGCGGCAGCAGCGAGGGGTGGAATTGGATCATGCCGTGCTTTGGAAGCGCGACGAAAGATTGCGGCGCGAATTGTGTGACATAGGCCATCACGCCGAGCTCGACATTGAGCTCCTTGAGCGCGCTCAGCGCTTCGGGGGAGCCGAGGCTCTTCAATTGAAAGCAGCGGAGGCCTTTTGCCTGCGCCGCCTCGCGCAGGGGATCGGGCCGCGAGCCCGGTGGCTCAGGAGCGACGAAAACGCCTGCGACATCGTCACCGCGCTCGAGGAACGCGTCGAGCGCTGCTTTACCGAAAGCTTGCTGACCAACGATGGCGAGACGCATGAACGGAATCCTTTCACGAAGAGCCGCGTACGAGGCCGTTATCCTAGAACCGATCGAGTAGTTCCGTCAGCCGTTCGATCGCCGGATGCGGCTGCCCCGCTTGGGCAAGACGCGGCAGCGTGACCACCGGCACGCCGGCGGCGAAGCGCGCGATCGTCGCGGCCGTCTCGTCGAGCGCGACGCTGCTTTGCGGCGTCTCGTTGACGACAAGCGCTGTCAAGACGAGGCTTCGGCTGCGCAGCGCCTCGAGCGCGGTCAGGGCGTGGCTGATGGCCCCGAGATAGCTGCCGCCCACGACGATCGCGGGGATGCTTAACGCCGCGATCCAATCGAGCACGGTGTGGCGCTCGTCCAGCGGCACCATGATGCCGCCGACGCCCTCGATCAGCAGCGTGCCAGGCGCGGCCGCGATCGCGTTGCGCGAATGCTCGACCAGCTTGGCGAAATCGATCGCGCGGTTCTCGCGCGCCGCGGCCATATCGGGCGAGAGCGGTGCCGGGAACCGCCAGGGCGCGATGCGGTCCAGCGCTTCTCCTGTCGGCAGTTCGCCGAGCGCGGCAAGCAGCATGCCGGGATCGCTGCCCTCCGGATGCGCCGGGTCGAAGCCGCTCACCACCGGCTTCAGCGCTGCGACATGGCGATCGCGGCGGCGCAATTCGTGGATCAGCGCTGCGGTGACGAAGGTCTTGCCGATCTCGGTCCCACTTCCGGTGACGAAGAATGCGCTCATCGCAAGAAACGGTCGCGGATCAGGCCCGCGAGCCGCTCGATCGCCTCGTCCGGATGCTGCGCGCAGAAGGTAAGGCGCAGCCGCGCGGTGCCGTCGGGCACGGTTGGCGGCCGAATGGCGGTGACGAGGAAGCCTTCGCTTTCGAGCCAGCGCGATGCGGCGAGCGCGGCGCTCTCTTCGCCGAGGATCACCGGCACGATCGCACTTTGTGCCTCGGGCAAGCCGGCGAGGGTGGTGAAGCGCCGCGCCTTCGCCAACGGCAACTCGGTCAGGCCGGGCTCGCGCGCGATCACATCGAGCGCAGCGAGTGCCGCGGCGACGCTTGCGGGCGGCAGGCCGGTCGAATAGATCAGCGGCCGCGCACGGCTCTTCATCAGCTCGATGACCGAGGCCGCGGCGCAAAGATAGCCGCCATACGACCCGAGTGCCTTGCTCAGCGTGCCCATCTGCAGCGGCACCGCAACCGGCGCGCCGTCGGCGAAGCTCGTGCCGCGGCCTTGGCCGAGCACGCCGAGCCCATGCGCGTCGTCGACCATCAGCCACGCATCATGCGCCTCGGCGATTTGTGCAAGCCGCCGCAAAGGTGCGCGGTCGCCATCCATCGAGAACACGCCTTCGGTCGCGATAAGCACGTGGCGGTGCTGGTGGCGTGCGCCTTCGAGCAACTCGGCGAGTTGCGTCGCATCGTTGTGGCGAAAGCTCATGATCTTGGCGCCGCTCATGCGCCCGCCCGCCCAGATACACGCATGTGCCAGCGCGTCGACCAGCACCAGATCCTCGTCGCCGAGCAGCGCCGGGATGATGCCGATATTGGCGAGATAGCCCGGAGCCGAAGACACAGGCAGCTTCGCTGTTTTTGATCTGGGCGAGCCGCTCTTCGAGCTTGCGATAAAGCGGATGGTTGCCGGTGACCAGCCGCGAGGCGCCCGCACCGGCGCCGTAACCGCGGATTGCCGCAATGGCCGCCTCGCGCACCGCCGGATGCTGGCTGAGATTGAGATAGTCGTTGCAGGAGAAGGAGAGCAGGCGTCGTCCGCCGCGCTCGATCCAAATCCCATCCTCGCGCGCGCTGTCGCTCAAGGAACGGCGGCGGTCCTGGCTTTCGAGGTCGCGGAGCTTGGCCGCGGCGAATTCGTCGAGCGAGCGCATGCTTGACCCAGGCTGGGTATAGCGGTACGCGACAGCCTGCTCAACGGATGGGGCGCGGTTGATGCCTGATTCTCTTGCCGACGAAACCGGTACGGCACGATTGGACGCGCGACGAGATCGCCGCGCTCTTCGATCTGCCGCTGCCGGAGCTGATCTTCCGGGCGCAGCTCGCGCATCGCCGGCATTTCGATCGCGCGCGAGGTCCAGCTCTCGACCCTGCTTTCGATCAAGACCGGCGGCTGCCCCGAGGATTGCGCCTATTGCCCGCAAAGCGCGCATTACGAGACCGGTGTCAAAGCCGGCAAGCTGATGCGGCGCGAGGACGTCGTCGCCGCGGCGCAAGCCGCGAAGGCAGGCGGCGCCTCGCGCTTTTGCATGGGCGCCGCCTGGCGCGAGCCGAAGGACCACGATCTCGATGCAGGTTTGCGCGATGGTCGACGACGTCAAAGCGCTCGGCCTCGAAACCTGCGTGACGCTCGGCATGCTGACCGAGGCGCAGGCCGCGCGTCTCAACGCCGCCGGGCTCGATTACTACAACCACAATCTCGATACCTCGCCGGAATATTACGGCGCAGATCATCACCACGCGCGACTTATCGGGAGCGGCTCGACACGCTGGCGCAGGTGCGCGACGCGGGCATGAATGTCTGCTGCGGCGGCATCGTCGGCATGGGCGAGAGCCGCGGCGACCGCGTCGGCATGATCGCGGCGCTCGCGACCTTGCCGGTGCATCCCGAAAGCGTGCCGATCAATCTTCTCGTGCGCGTCGCCGGCACGCCGCTGGCGGAGGCGCCGCCGCTCGATGCGATCGAGTTCGTGCGCACGATCGCCGTTGCGCGCATCACCATGCCCGCCTCGATGGTGCGGCTCTCGGCGGGTCGCGAGGCGATGAGCGACGAGACTGCAGGCGCTGTGCTTCCTCGCCGGCGCCAATTCGATCTTCTGCGGCGAGAAACTGCTGACGACGCCCAATCCCGGCCGCGACCACGATCAAGCGCTGATGGATCGGCTCGGCCTCGCGCCAAGCCGTAGCTGATGGTCGCCGCCGACCAGCCGGATTGGCTCGCAGCGGGGCTCGCTCATCTGTGGCTGCCTTATACGCAGATGAAGACCGCGCCGGCGCCGCTGCCGGTAAAGCGCACCGAAGGCTGTCGCATCTTCCTCGCTGACGGCCGTGTGCTGATCGACGGCATCGCGTCCTGGTGGACGGCGTGCCATGGCTACAATCATCCGCATATCGCCGCTTCTATCGCGCGCCAGCTCGAGCAAATGCCGCATGTCATGTTCGCGGGCCTCGCGCATGAGCCGGCGGCGCGTCTCGCGATGCGCCTCGCCGCGCTGCTGCCGGGCGATCTCGAGCGCGTGTTCTTTTCCGAATCGGGCTCGGTCGCGGTCGAGATCGCTCTGAAGATGGCGCGGCAATATTGGTGCAATCGCGGCGAGCAGCGCAGCAAGTTCGTCGCCTTTCGCGGCGGCTATCACGGCGATACCGCGGCAGCGATGGCGGTCAGCGATCCCGCCGACCGGCATGCACGGCCGCGGCCGCGGTCTTCTGCCCGATCAGTTCATTGCCGATCTGCCGTGCGATGAGGCGAGCGCGGCGCGGCTCGACGTGTTGCTGGCGCGCGAGGCATCGAACATCGCAGCGATCGTTGTCGAGCCGCTGGTGCAAGGGGCGGGCGGCATGATCTTCCACGACGCCGCGACCTTGCGCCGCCTGCGCGCGGCTGCCGATCGCCATGGTCTGCTGTTGATCGCCGACGAGATCTTCACCGGCTTCGGCCGCACCGGCACGCTGTTCGCATGTGAAGCCGCCGGCATCGTGCCCGACATCATCACGCTGTCGAAGGCCCTGACCGGCGGCGTGCTGCCGCTCGCCGCGACCGTCGCGCGCCGCCCGGTCTTCGAGGCGTTTCTATCGGACGATGCCGAGGCCGCGCTGATGCACGGGCCGACCTTCATGGCGAATGCGCTTGCCTGCGCCGCGGCGAATGCGTCGCTCGATCTTTTTGCCCTCGAAGATCGGCTGGGCCAGGTGACGGCGATCGAAGCGATCCTGACGCGCGATCTTGCACCGTGCCGTGGCCTGTCGGGCGTCCGCGATGTGCGCGTCAAAGGCGCGATCGGCGTGGTCGAGCTCGATCGTATCGTCGATCATGTCGCGCTGCGCCGGCGCTTTCTCGATGAGGGCGTGTGGATCCGGCCTTTCGGCAACATCGTCTATTTGACGCCGTCCTTCACCATCGGCGAAGACGAACTCGGCGCACTGACGCGCGCGATCCGCCGCGTGCTCGGTGGCTAATGCCGCGTCGGTGAGGGACGCCGCTGCCGCTCTCCACCGCTGCGGACGATGAGCGGGCTCGCCTGGTGATGGATCATCTTCCAGGTGCCGCTCTCGCGGATGAATATGTTCGTCGCGACGAGATGGCCGCTATCGAGTTCTTCCTCGCATTGGACGATCGCGAGATCGCCATAGAGGAAGGCGCGATCGTCATGACACATCACGCGCGGCGCGTCGGGATTGGCGAGAACCGCACGCCAGCTCTGGATCACCGCATCACGGCCGGCGAGGGCGGTCCAGCCGGGATGAACGCAGAGCAGGGCGCGGTGCTTGACCAAAGCGCCTTCATGGCCTCGAGGCTGCGCTCATTGAAGGCGCGATAGAAATCGAGATTGGCTTTGAGGACCGCGTCGGTATCGGTCAGGGAATCTGCCATTTATGCCCTGCTCATGTCTTTCGCTGCTTATGCGACCGCCTGACCCTTGCTTTGCTTACTCGAGTCAGGCTATCTTGCGAACGCTTCGCAATTGCATTAAATGTTGGTTGTACTTTCCAGCAGAGTCCAAGGCGAGTCAATGTTAGCCGTTGCTGTCATCGTCTTCCGGGAAGTGCTTGAAGCCGCTTTGGTCGTTGGCATCGTGCTGGCGGCGAGCCGAGGCGTTCCGCAGCGCGGCAAGTGGGTCGCCGGCGGGATCGGCTGCGGCGTGTTGATCGCCCTTATCGTCGCCGCTTTCACCGATGAGATTGCCAGCGCCGTCGATGGTATCGGCCAGGAATTGTTCAACGCCGCGATCCTGTTCACGGCTGTGCTGATGCTCGGTTGGCACAATGTCTGGATGAGCCGGCATGCCAAGGAACATGTCGCCGAGGCGACTCGCGTCGGCCACGAGGTGCTCGCCGGAACGCGGCCGCTTTATGCGCTGGCGGTGGTCTGCGGTGCGGCGGTCGCGCGCGAAGGCTCGGAGATCGTGCTCTTCGTTTACGGCATTGTCGCCGCGCAGGGCGGGAGTGCGATGAGCCTGCTGACCGGCGGCGTTATCGGCATGATCGCCGGCGTCACGGTCGGCGCCGCGCTCTATTTCGGCCTTCTTACCATTCCGATGCGCCATCTCTTCACCGTGACGAGTTGGCTGATCCTGCTGCTCGCGGCGGGTATGGCATCGCAAGGCGCGGCCTTCCTGCTGCAGGCGGATCTGCTGCCGCCGCTCGGCAATCTGTGGGATACGTCTGCCATTCTCTCGGAGAAGAGCATCGTCGGCCAGGCGCTGCATGCGCTGGTCGGCTATGTCGCGCGGCCGACCGGCATCCAGCTCGTCTTCTATCTCGGCACGGTGGTGCTGATCGGCTTGCTCATGCGGCTTTTCGGCCGTGCCCCGAGGCCGAACCGAACGGCCGCACCGGCGGAATAGATCGGCCTATTTCTTCTCGTCGAGGGTTTGCTCGCGGGTGGCATCGCGCGCCGGCCCGCCGCGATGCGAGCGCCAATTCCACCAAAGCTTGGCGACGAGCGCGACCACGCCGAGCGCGACGAGCACCAGCACCAGGCGTCCGCTCCAGCCGAAGGAGCGCAGGTACTCGAAGAAGCGCCGGCCGATCCAGTAGGTGGCGCCGCCCCAGAAGCCGACCCAGAGCGCCGCGCCGATCGCGTTGTAGAGGAAGAAGCGCGGCCACGGCATCTCCAGCGTGCCGGCGACGATGCCGTTGAATTGGCGCAGGATGAGGAAGAAGCGCGCGACGACGACGACGATGTCGCCGTAACGCTCGAAGAACGCTTCGACCTTTTGCAATCGCTCTTCGGTGATGCCGATCTTGCTGCCGTAACGCGTCAGCAGCTTGTTGCCGCCTTTGGCGCCGATGACGTAGCCGATGCTGTCGCCGGTGATCGCGCCGACCCAGGCGATCAGGAGCAGCCAATAGATGTTGAGCGAGCCATGCGAGGCGAGGACCGCGCCGGCGATGAGCATCGTTTCGCCGGGCGTCGGGAGGCCGAAATCTTCGAAGAAGATGCCGAGGAAGACGGCGAGATAGCCGTAATCGGTGACGAAGTGATGGACGTGTTCGGCGAAGCTCAATCCACGTCCTTATGGGGAAAGCATAGGGAAGCAAAAACGGGCTTTCGTGTCTAAGGGCAAAGTCGGGGCGGGGCAACGACTGTCCGCAGCGGCGGTCTTGACTCTCAGAGATGAATTTGAACAAATAGAGAACATGAGAAAGGCTGCCGAAATCGCCCGCCAGGCACGGCTGGCCGATTTGCGCCGTTACCTGGCTGAGGCGGAGGGCTTCGGCCAGGATGTCGCCGTGCTGCCCTTTGGGGTACCGGAGATCGATGACGGCCTTGCCCTGGCAGGGCTTGCCTTTGGCTGCCCTGCATGAGATCGAGAATGCCGGTGCCATCGACGAGAATGGCGCGGTCGTGACGTTTCTCGCCGGCATCCTGGCGCGGCTGGCGCCCGCGCGGCCGGTGCTGTGGTGCCTGCAGCGCGCCGACCTCCACGCGCCCGGCCTGGCACTGGCCGGGCTCGATGCCCAGCGGCTGGTGCTGCTGCGCGCGCCGAATGAGCGCGAAATTCTTTGGGCGATGGAGGAGGGGCTGCGCAGCCGCGCTCTGGCCGCCGTGGTCGGCGAGGTCGAGACGCTGTCGACGCCCGCCAGCCGGCGGCTGCAGCTCGCGGCGGAAAGCGCGGGTGTCACCGGTTTCGTGCTGCATCGAAGCGCCGGCCATGCTGCGGCCTCGGCGGCGGTGACGCGCTGGCGCGTCGCCGCTTTGCCAAGCGTCGCCGGTCGCGGGCGAGCCCGGCATCGGCCAGCCGCGCTGGCGGGTGGAAATGCTGCGCTGTCGCGGCGGCATGCCGGCGGCGTGGGATGTGGAGGCATGCGATGCATAGATCGGGCATCTGTCGCTGTTTCTGCCGCGCTGGCCGATCGACCGGCGCCCAACATCGGAACGAGGGGGCAGATCCGCGCGGCCGGATAGGCCTTTCGTTCTCGCAACGACGGCGAGCGGCCGGCGCGTCGTCACCGCGGTGAGCGCGGCGGCGGCCATGGAAGGCATCGCGCCGGGTATGGGTGTCGCCGATGCGCGTGCGCTCGATCCGGCGCTGCTGATCGAGGAAGCCGATTTCATTGCCGATGCCGCGGCGCTGGCGAAGCTTGCCGCAATGGTGCGACCGCTTCAGCCCCTGGGTCACGTCCCTGTGGCAGCCGATGGCATCTTGCTCGATGTCACCGGCTGCGCGCATCTCTTCGGCGATGAAGCCGGGCTTGCGCGCCAGGCCGGTCGCGCGGCTGGCGCGGCAAGGCATCGAAGCGCGCGCCGCCATTGCCGATACGCTCGGCGCCGCCTGGGCAGTGTCGCGTTTCGGCAAGGCGCGCGGTCGCCGTGCGTACCGCGCGGCGGCGCCAGCAGGCGCTGGCCGATCTGCCGGTGGCGGCGCTGCGGCTCGAGCCCGAGACCGTCGCGTTGCTGGAGCGGTTGGGACTGCAGCGCATCGGCGAGCTTTATCCGCTGCCGCGCGTCGCGCTCGACTGCGCGCTGCGGCGATAGCGTCGCGCTGCGTCTCGATCAGGCGCTCGGTCTTGCCGCCGAGCCACTCTCGCCGCTGCCGCCGGCGTCACTGCTGTGGTCGCGCCGCTCTTGCCCCGAGCCGATCGCGACGGCGGAAGCAATCGCCGCGGCGCTGCGCGAATTGCTGCAGCATCTGACGCGGCGCCTTGGCGAGGAGGGGCTCGGCGCGCGCCGCCTCAGCCTCGCGGCTCTATCGCATCGATGGCCGGATCGAGCGTATCGCGATCGGCACGGCATTCCCGTCGCGCGACATGCGCCATCTCTGGCGCTTGTTCGAGGAGAGGCTGGCCGCAGATCGATCCTGGGCTCGGCATCGAGGATATGGTGCTGACGGCAGAGAGCGTCGAGAAGCTCGCTGCGGCGCAGCTCGGCCTCGATGGCGAGGCGGCGCGCAGCGACAGCGCCGATCTCGCCGCTTTGGTCGATCGTCTCGCCAATCGCCTCGGCATGCGGGCGCTGGCGCGGCCGGTGCTGCGCGAAAGCCATATCCCGGAGCGCGCGGTGCGCTTCGTGGCGCCGCTCGCCGAGCCGCAGACGCCGGCGCGTTGGAATGCCGAGCAAGCTCCGTCCGATCCGGCTCTTGCCGCGGCCCGAGCCGATCGAGGCGATGGCGCCTGATCCCCGATGATCCGCCGCTGCTCTTCCGCTGGCGCCAGCGTGCGCATCGCGTGCGCTATGCCGATGGACCGGAGCGCATCGCGGCGAATGGTGGCGCCAGGATTCGAAGATAGGTTCCGGCCTCTCCGCGCCGGAATCGCGCGACTATTATCGCGTCGAGGATGAGGAGGGGCAGCGCTTCTGGCTCTATCGCGCCGGGCTTTATCGCCCCGATAGTGCGCCGCGCTGGTTCCTGCACGGTTTCTTCGGTTGAAATGGCATCGCAACCGAAGACCGCTTTAATCGTCTCCGCCGATGAGCCTGGGTCTATGCCTCGCCGCCGCCGGTGCCCGATGCGCTGCGCCAGGCGGTACGCGACAGCCTATCGCATTGACGAGAGTGCGGCGGTCGCGCGCATTCTCGCCGCGGCCGGGCATCGATGAGGCGACGACGGCGCGGGTCGCCGCGACGGCGCGCCGCCTCGTGCTCGAAGCGCGGCGTCAGCGCCACGGCAAAGGCGGCATCGACGCCTTCCTCAACGAATTCGCGCTGTCGAGCCGCGAGGGCATCGCGCTGATGTGCCTCGCCGAGGCGCTCCTGCGCATTCCCGATGCCGACACGGTCGATCGGCTGATCCGCGACAAGCTCGCCGGCGCCGATTGGGCGCGGCATCTCGGCCATTCCGCCTCGCTCTTCGTCAACGCCTCGACCTGGGCGCTGATGCTGACCGGCCGCTTGCTGCACGACGATCCCGGCAGAGCAGGAACTCGGCGCGGTGCTGCGCCGGCTCGTCGCACGCACCGGCGAGCCGGTGCTGCGCCAGGCGGTGACCGCGGCGATGCGCATCCTCGGCCATCAATTCGTCATGGGCCGCACCATCGACGAGGCGCTCGACCGCGCCGACGCCCGAGGAAGCGCACGGCTATCGCTATTCCTACGACATGCTGGGCGAGGCGGCGCGCACCGCCGACTGATGCCGCGCGCTATGCCGAGCGCTATCGCGCGGCGATCGCTGCGATCGGCGCGCGCGTCAATGGCCGCGATCTCCACCGCGCGCCCGGCATCTCGGTGAAGCTCTCGGCGCTTCATCCGCGCTATGAGGAAGCGCAGCGCGATCGCGTGCTGCGCGAGTTGCCGCCGATCCTGCTCGGCTCTGGCACAGCAGGCGAAGCGCGCCGGCATCGGCTTCACCATCGATGCCGAGGAAGCCGATCGTCTCGATCTCTCGCTCGATCTCATCGAGAGCCTGGCGGCGGCGCCGGAGCTGGCCGGTTGGAACGGGCTCGGGCTCGCGGTGCAGGCCTATCAGAAACGCGCGCTGCCGCTGATCGATTGGCTCGCCGCGCTCGCACGTCGACACATCGCCGCTTGATGCTGCGCCTCGTCAAAGGCGCCTATTGGGACAGCGAGATCAAGCGCACGCAGGAGCGCGGCCTCGACGGCTTCCCGGTCTACACCCGCAAGCTGGCGACCGATGTGTCCTATCTCGCTTGCGCCAAGCGCATCTGGGCGGCGCGCGATGCGTTCTTTCCGCAATTCGCGACGCATAACGCGCATACGGTCGCGGCCATGCTGGAGCTCGTCGGGACAGAGCGCGATTTCGAGTTCCAGCGCCTGCACGGCATGGGCGAGGCGCTTTACGACCAGATCGTCGGCCTCGAGCCCGGCGCAATTCCCGTGCCGCGTCTATGCGCCGGTCGGCGGGCATGAGGATCTGCTCGCCTATCTCGTGCGGCGGCTTCTTGGAGAACGGCGCCAACACCTCCTTCGTCAATCGCCTGGTCGATGAGCGCGCGCCGGTCGAGGCGCTGGTCGCCGATCCGGTGGCGCGCCTCAAGGCGCTCAAGTCGAAGCCGCATCCGCGCATCAAGCTGCCGCGCGATCTCTATCCCGACCGGCGCAATTCGCGCGGCATCGATCTCAGCGATCCGCCGCGTCTCGCCGCGCTGTCGCAAGCGCTCGCGATCGCATCGGCAAAGCCGGCGCTGGCTTTGCCGATCATCGACGGCGCGGAAGAGGCGGGCCCGTCGCGCCCGGTCACGACGCCAGCCGATCGGCGCGTTACCGTCGGCAGCGTCGGCGAAGCGAGCGCGGCGCAGATCGAGCGCGCGCTGACGGTGGCCGCGAAGGCCGCGCCCGGCTGGGACAAGTACGCCGGCTGAAGAACGTGCGCGGCTGCTCGATCGCGCCGGCGATCTGCTGCAAGAGCGGATGGCCGACTTTCATCGCCCTGATCGTGCGCGAGGGCGGGCGCATCATCCCCGACGCGGTCTCCGAAGTGCGCGAGGCGATCGATCATTGCCGCTATGACGCGGCGCGGCTGCGCGCCGAATTCGCCGCACCGGCCGAGCTGGCGGGGCCGACCGGCGAGCGCAATCTGCTTGAGCTTGCACGGCCGCGGCGTCTTCGCCTGCATCTCGCCGTGGAATTTTCCGCTCGCGATCTTTCTCGGCCAGATCGCCGGGCGCGCTCGCCGCCGGCAATGCGGTGATCGCCAAGCCGGCGGAGCAGACGCCGCTTGTCGCCGCCGCCGCGATCCGGCTGCTGCACGAAGCCGGCATTCCGGGCGATGTGGTGCAGCTTCTGCCGGGCGAGGGCCCGGTCGGCGCGAAGCTGGTCGCCGATCCGCGCATCGCCGGCATCGCCTTCACCGGCTCGACCGACACGGCGCGCGCGATCAACCAGACGCTGGCGCGAGCGGCCCGGACCGATCGTGCCGTTCATCGCCGAGACTGGCGGGCAGAATGCGCTCATCGCCGATTCAAGCGCGCTGCCCGAGCAGCTCGTCGCCGATGTGCTGACTTCGGCTTTCGACAGCGCCGGTCAGCGCTGCTCGTCGGCGCGCGTGCTCTTCGTGCAGGACGATATCGCCGATCGCGTGATCGCGATGCTCGGCGGGCGCGATGGATATGCTCACGATCGGCGATCCGATGCTGCTCGGCACCGATATCGGCCCGCTGATCGACGAGCCGGCACGCGCCGCGCTGGAGGCGCATGTCGCGCGCATGCAGCACGAGGCGAAGATCCTCCACACGCTGCGCGCTGCCGCCGCGGAACCGAGCACGGCACCTTCTTCGCGCCGCGGCTCATCGAGATCGACCGGCTCGACCGCCTGACCGGCGAGGTGTTCGGGCCGATCCTCCATGTCATCCGCTGGCAAGGCGGACATCTTGATCGCGTGCTCGATGCGAGTGATCGCGACCGGCTTCGGCCTGACGCTCGGCATCCATAGCCGCATCGACGAGACCGTGCGCGCGATTCATGAGCGGCTGCCGGTCGGCAATTGCTACGTCAATCGCAACATGATCGGCGCCGTTGTCGGCGTGCAGCCTTTCGGCGGCGAGCGGCTCTCGGGCACCGGGCCGAAGATCGGCGGCCCGCATTATCTCTATCGCTTCGCGACCGAGCGCACGCTGTCCATCGACACGACCGCGGCTGGCGGCAATGCCAGCCTGATGTCGCTGAAGGACGACGAGGAAGCCTGATCGCACGCCGCGATTGCGTCCGGCGACATGAAAACATAGATTTCGTGTCTATCTATTGAACAGGCTTGGGCTTTGCCATGCGCTTGACGCTGCACACCGATTATTCGCTTCGCGTTCTGATGTTCGCCGCCCTGAAAGGCGAGACGCTCTCGACCATCGCCGAGATTGCCGAGCATTTCGACATTTCGCGGACGCATCTGATGAAGGTCGTCAACGCTCTCGGCCGCGCCGGCTATCTCGATACCATACGCGGCAAGAAAGGTGGCTTCCGCCTCGCGAAAAAGCCGAGCCAGATCAAGGTCGGCGCCGTCGTGCGCGATCTCGAGGAAGCTCTCGGCATCGTCGGCTGCATGCAGCAGACGGATTATTGCCCGATCGAGGGCGCCTGCATCCTGCGCCGCGCTTTGGGCGAGGCGATGGCGGCGTTTCTCGCCGTTCTCGATCGCTACACGCTCGATGACCTCGTGAAGCCGCGGAAATCGCTCGCCTGGTTGCTCGATCTCGGCGCCGCCCTGCCAGCCTGAGCCTGTGTCGCTTGGTCGCACGCCATCCTCTCGTCCCGCGTTGGCTTAAAGATATATATTATATTCATCTTTAAGTCGCATATGGAGAAGCCATGAGCACCGAGAATGTCGCCGTTACGACACGCATCGTCCCGCCCGGCATGCGGGTCGGCGTCACCGAGGAAATGATCCACGACGTCGTGCATAGTTTCTACGCTACGATTCGCACCGATCCGGCACTCGGCCCTATTTTCAGGCGCGTCATCGGCGAAGATTGGGGACCGCATCTCGCCAAGATGTGCGATTTCTGGTCGTCCGTGCTGTTGATGACCGGCCGCTTCGAGGGCAATCCGATAACGAAGCACGTCGCTGTCGGCGGCATCCGGCCGACGCATTTCGCGCGTTGGCTGCATCTCTTCCGCCAGACGGTCGAGAAGCTATGTCCGCCGCCGGCCGCCGAGATGTTCGTCATGCGCTCCGAGATGATCGCGCGCAGCCTGCAGCGGGGCATCGCCATGCTGACGCCGCAACTAACCGACGCCAGCGCCTCCTGACAGCGATGGCGATCCCGAAACTGCCGGACGATGCGGTGCGTTATCGCCAAACGCCGGTCTTTACCGAGACGACGATTCCTGCCGGGCTTTTGGGCGATCACCGCACGAAGGAAGGCGTTTGGGGCTTGATCCATGTCTATGAAGGCAAGCTAGCTTATCGCGTCAAAGATTCGCGTCGGCCGCCGATGGAATTTCTGCTCACGTCGAAGACCATTCCGGCGGTCATCGAGCCGACGATCACGCATGAGATCGAAGCTTGCGGCCCGGTTCGTTTCGTCGTCGAATTTTATCGTTGTGGAGGGACTCCGATCATGAGCTCAATGCGTACGCCGGCTCAAGTTCTCGTTCGCGCGCTGGCCTATCCGGCCAATCTCGTCTGCGACAATCTTCACATCGCGAACGAAAATGAACGCTCGGTCGTCAGAATGTTGGTCAATACGTTGATTTGGACGACGCTCGGTGTGGTCGTTGTGATGTGCGTGATTTGAGAAGGCGGCGGAATTTTATGCCACGGTCTCGCGGAGCAATTCGCGCGCGGCATTGATCACTTCGCCGGTCTCGACCGCGGCGACGCATGGAAAAGCCTCGCCGCGGCGGTGCGGCTGGGTGCAGTTCCACAAGCAGCCGTAACAGGGCATGCGGCGATAAACGACGCGCTGCTGGGGCGGCGCGGCTTCCGGCGGGAAGGGCATCCAGCCGCCGAATTGCCCGCCGCCGAGAATCGTCACCGTCGGCGCACCGAGCCCGATCGCAAGATGCGCCGGGCCGGTTTCGCTGGTGACGACCAGCGCGGCATGGCGCAGAAGATCGAGCAACTCATCGAGCGTCGTTGCGCCGATCAGATCGACGAAACCTTGGCCGCCGAGACGGTTCTTGTAAGCGGCTTCGGCCGGGCCGCCGACGAAGACAACCGCGAGGCCGCGTTTCTTGATCTCGGTCGCGACAGCGAGAAAATTCTCGAAGGGCCAGCGCCGGCCCGGCTCGTTGGCGCCGAAATTGATGATCGCATAGGGCTGCGTCACCGCCGGCATGTTCTCGCGCCAGGGCAGGCGCGGCGGCTCGGGCGCGACGCTGCGGCGGGCAAGCGCCGAGACAAAGGTGAAATGCCGCGGGATTTCATGCGTCGGATGCGGGCCCGTGTCGACGACGCGCTGGCAGCGTGTGAGATACCAATCGAACAGCCGTTGCGTTTTGGGGCTGAGATAAGGCTTGGCGACGATGCGCGTTGGCGCGCCCGAGACATAGATGAGGCTATCGGCGACCAGCGGCTTGCGCATGAAGCTGTCGAGCAGCGCGACGGCGAAATTCTGTCGCCGCAGCCACAGCGAGACCTTGAAGCGATAGAGTGGGCTGCGGTCGTAAGCGTGCTCATCGATCGCGTGGAATCTAATGCCGGGAAAGAACACGGGCGCGAGCTCGGCCCAGCTTTGGCAGCCGAGAAGGGTGATATCGCTCGGCGCAACACCGAGTGCTTGCGCATAGTGCGCGAAAGCGGGGTGGAACAGCACCATGTCGCCGATGCCGTCGATGCGCACGACCAGCACGCCGCGCGGTTTGCCGAAAACCGGCCAGAAGCGGGCGAGAAGATCGAACGGATAGAAGAGAAACCAGCGCCGCGCCCGACGGCGCGGCTTCTCGGACGATTGATCGACCATGTGCGAACGCTACACGCTGACGTGATGCCGCGCCAGATCGCACCGTCGCCGCGCGGCCATTGCGCGCTCGTCGCCTCAGGATCAATAATCGGAAACGCGCGCAACGGATGGTAAGCGCCATGTCCGGTAAAGGACCCGACAAAGACGACAAGTCACAGCTTGCCGGCCTCGGCCAAGAATGCCGAGGTGGATGCGTTTCTGCGTAAAGTCGCGACCATGCCCGACGGCCCGGCCGGCGGGCGGTCGCGGCAAGCTGATCTTCGCGATGGATGCGACGGCGAGCCGCGAGCCGAGCTGGGATCACGCCTGCCAGATCCAGGGCGAGATGTTCGAGGCGACCGCGCGCTCGGCGGCCTCGATGTGCAGCTCGTCTTCTATCGCGGCTTCACCGAATGCAAGGCGAGCAAGTGGCTCTCCGACCGCACCGCTCGCTCCATGGCGCGATGCGCGCGGTCTTCTGCATGGGCGGCGAGACGCAGATCGCGCGCGTGCTACGCCACGCACTGAAAGCGGCCGAGGCGCAGAAGATCGGCGCGCTGGTTTTCGTCGGCGACGCGATGGAGGAAAAGCTCGACGAGCTCTGCGGCCTTGCCGGGCAGCTCGGCTTGCGCGGCGTACCGGCTTTCGTCTTCCACGAGGGCCATGACACGGTCGCCGAGCGCGCCTTCAAGGATATCGCGCGGCTGTCGCATGGCGCCTATTGCCGCTTCGATGCCAGTAGCGCCGGCGAGCTGCGCGCGCTCTTGGGCGCGGTCGCGGCCTATGCCGCCGGCGGGCATCGCGCGCTCGCGAATTACAGCAAGATGGCAGGCGGCTCGACGCTGCTGCTGGCGAGGCAATTGGGCGCGGGATCGTAGCGGCGATGCCCTATCTCATCCTCGGCGTCACCTGCTCGGTTGCCTGCTCCTCGCAGCGAGGGTGCTGGTCAATGCCGATCCGACAAGGCTCGGCCGCATCCTCGGCTGGTTTGCGGCCGGTCTCGGCGTGGCCGGCGCGGGTGCTGTGCTGATCGGCTTGATCGCCAGCGACCGTCTCGGTCCGGCACTCGCCGTGGCCGGCGGCTTGGCGCCGCTGGTGCTGCGCGGCCGCACTTTATGGCGACGCTATCATGACGGAGCATCGACCGCCGGTGGCAAGACCTCCGAGGTCGAGACCGAATTGCTGCGTATGAGACTCGATCACGACACCGGCGCGATGAGCGGCCAAGTGCGGCGCGGCCCTTATGCCGGCCGGCGGATCGAGGATCTCGATCAGGGCGAGTTGATCGCGCTTTGGCGGCAATGCGTCGCTGAGGACGAATCGGGCGCGCGGCTGCTCGAGACCTATCTCGACCGGCTGCGGCCGGATTGGCGTCAGGCGGTGCCGGGCGGCGGCTCCGGCGGCGGGGCTGGAGCGGCCGGCGATGTCATGACGCGGGAACAAGCCTATGCCATCCTGGATTTGGAGCCGGGGGCCAGCGACGAGGAGATCAAGGATGCGCATCGCCGGCTGATGATGAAGCTCCATCCCGACCACGGCGGCTCGACCTTTCTGGCCGCGCAGATTAACCGGGCGAAAGAATTCCTGCTCGGAGAATAGGCAGTAAACGCTTTGTTATGAGAAGCTTAGCGCTTTGCGCTATAGAACCCGGGAACAACCCGCCGTAATGCAGCGTTGTCGGGGCGTTCGAACCTTAAAGAGCATTCCTTCATGACCTCGCGCGTACGCAAAGCCGTTTTCCCCGTCGCTGGTCTCGGTACCCGGTTCCTGCCGGCGACCAAGGCCATGCCGAAAGAGATGCTGACGGTCGTCGACCGGCCGCTGATCCAATATGCCGTCGACGAGGCGCGCGAAGCGGGAATCGAGGAATTCATCTTCGTCACCGGCCGCGGCAAGGCCGCGCTCGAGGATCATTTCGACCGCGCCTATGAGCTCGAGGACACGCTGAAGCAGCGGAACAAGGAAGCCGAACTCAAGGGCCTCGCCTCCTGGCAGCCGGCGCCCGGCCAGGTCGCCTATACGCGGCAACAGACCCCGCTCGGCCTCGGCCATGCGGTGCTCTGCGCCCGTCATCTGGTCGGCGACGAGCCGTTCGCCGTGCTGCTGCCGGACGATCTCGTCCTGGCGCAGAAGGGCTGCCTCAAGCAGATGATCGAGGTCTTCAACGACCAGCCGGCGAACATCGTCGCCGTCGAGGAAGTGCCGCGCGAGCACACCAACCGCTACGGCGTGCTCGATATCGAGCGCGACGACGGCAAGCTGGTGAAGGTCAAAGGCGTGGTCGAGAAGCCGCAGCCCAAGGACGCGCCCTCGACGCTTAACGATCATCGGCCGCTACGTGCTCGAGCCGCGAGGTCTTCGACCATCTCACCCAGATCGGCCGCGGCGCCGGCGGCGAAATCCAACTGACCGACGGGTTGGCGCGGCTGATCGCCGACAAGCGCCCGTTCTTCGGCCTGCGCTTCGAGGGCAAACGCTTCGATTGCGGCGACAAGGTCGGCTTCTTCGAGGCCAATCTCGCTTTCGCGCTCGCGCGGCCCGATATGCGCGAGCCGGTCCAGCGCATTCTCTCCGCGATACCGCTAACCACCAGGTGATCATGGCTGACACGATCGTCGGACATCGCTTCGATCCGACCATTCTGCGCGAATACGATATTCGCGGTGTCGTAGGCGAGACGCTGCACGAGGCCGATGCGCGTGCGATCGGCCGCAGCTTCGCCGTGGCGCTCAAAGAGGCCGGCGGCAAATCCGTCGCGGTCGGCCGCGATGGCCGGCTCTCCTCGCCGGCGATGGAGAAATGCGCTGGTCGAGGGCTTGCGCGAATCCGGCATCGACGTCGTTCGCATCGGCCTCGGTCCGACGCCGATGCTCTATTTCGCCGTCAACACGCTCGGCGTCGATGGCGGCATCATGGTCACCGGCTCGCACAATCCGCCGACGCATAACGGCTTCAAGGTGATGCTCGGCAAGAAGCCGTTCTTCGGCACCGACATCCTGCGTCTCGGCACGATCGCCGCCGAGGGCAAATTCCCGCGTGGCAGCGGCACTGTGCGCGAGCAATATGTGCTCGACGATTATGTCGCCCGCTTGCTCAAGGATTACGACGGCACGCGCGACCTGCACGTCGCCTGGGACGCCGGCAACGGCGCGACCGGCGAAGCGCTGCAGAAACTGGTCGCCAAGCTCCCGGGCAAGCACCTCTTGCTCAACGAGCAGATCGACGGCCGTTTCCCGGCGCATCATCCCGATCCGACCGAGGTGAAGAACCTCGTCCAGTTACAGGAAGCCGTGACCAAGAATGGCTGCGATCTCGGCGTCGCTTTCGATGGCGACGGCGACCGTATCGGCTTGATCGACGGCAAGGGCCGCATCCTCTGGGGCGACCAGTTCATGGTGCTGATGGCGCGCGATGTCGTGCGCACCAGGCCCAAGGCGACGATCATCGCCGATGTGAAGGCCAGCCAGGTGCTGTTCGACGAGGTCGAGCGCATGGGCGGCACGCCGCTGATGTGGCGTACCGGCCATTCGCTGATCAAATCGAAGATGGCCGAGACCGGCGCGCCGCTCGCCGGCGAGATGAGCGGCCATATCTTCTTCGCCGACCGCTATTACGGCTATGACGACGCGCTCTATGCCGGCGTCCGTATCCTCGGCATCCTGGCGCGCGGCAAGGAGAGCCTCGCCGAATTCCGCGACAGCCTGCCGACGGTCGTTAACACGCCGGAGCTGCGCTTTCCCTGCGGCGACGACCGCAAGTTCAAAGTGGTCGAGGAAGTGCGCGCGCGGCTCGAAAAAGCCGGCGCCGCGCTCTCAGCGATCGATGGCGTGCGGGTGAAGACGAAGGAAGGCTGGTGGCTGCTGCGTGCGTCGAACACGCAAGACGTGCTCGTCGCGCGCGCCGAAGCGCGCGACGAAGCCGGACTGGAAATCCTGAAGAAGCTGCTGGTCGATCAGCTGCGCGACGCCGGCGTCGCACCGCCAGCTTTCTGACCGGCAACCTGCACCGAGGGCCCCAGCACCGTACAAGCGCGGTGCTGGCGATGCAGCGTGTTGCACGCGATTTGCGCTTCGTTGGCGTTCAGATCGGTAATGCGCGCGTCGTAGACCGCACCGTGACGCGAGCGGGTCATGACCACGACGACCGGCTTGCCGTGCGTCGCCGGGACATGCGCGCGTGCGGTGTCGCCGCGCGCGCGGCCGAGGCGCGGGCGCGGAAAGCGCCGACCTGGATCGCACCAATGCGGGGCACTGTGCGCGCGAGGGCGCGGCTTCCGCCTTGCTGATCGGCGAGAGGCTGGACAGGCCGCCGACTGCGCGCTTGGCGATCATATGCAGCGTCATGTGGCTCTGCGGCGCCTTCTTCGTTCGCCGACGCACCATCGCTCGTCGGCTGGTTCGGCCATCATGATGTCGGGCGAGGGACGACCGTCGAACGCAGCGTTGAGCAGCGACGCCATCTTCAGTCGCGAGCATGGGCCGAGACGCCGCCCATCACCACGCCGATCAGGCGACGATTGTTACGCACGGCCGAGGCGGCAAGATTGAAGCCCGAGGCGTGGATGAAGCCGGTCTTGATGCCGTCCATCCCGGCAAAGGCTGCTCATCAGGTGATTGTGATTGCCGTAGGTGACGCCGTGATAGGTGAAGGCTTCGGTGCCGAAATAGGCGTATTCGCGCGGGAAATCGAGGTAGAGGTGGCGGGCGAGTTTCGACAGATCGCGCGCCGTGGTCTTCTGCAAAGGGTTCGGCAGGCCGGACGCGTTGTGGAAGGTGGTGTTGTCCATGCCGATGGTCCGCGCGGTGCGGGTCATCTTCTCGGCGAAGGCAGTTTCGGTGCCGCCAAGGCCTTCGGCCAGGACCGACCGCTGCGTCATTCGCGGATTGGGTGACGAGGCCGAGGATCAGGTCGTGGACCGCAATCGTCTGCCCGGCGAACCAG
The DNA here is from genome assembly GCA_963731145.1 of uncultured Alphaproteobacteria bacterium. Taxonomy (GTDB): domain Bacteria; phylum Pseudomonadota; class Alphaproteobacteria; order ATCC43930; family CGMCC-115725; genus CAIKMD01. The sequence goes on from CAVSUX010000006.1 coordinate 234,110, forward strand.
ATTGAGCTTGGTAGGCTCTTGGGCGGCCGCATGAGCGGAGACCGGGAAGACGGTGTCGAGACTGGTGGTGTGATGCTCCAGCGCCTCAAAGGTGAGGTAGAGCGTCATCATCTTGGTGAGCGAGGCCGGATAATTCGGCGAGTCGGCGTTGTACTCGCTGACCACCTGTCCGGTCTGGGCGTCGATCACGATCGACGAGTACTGGGCGCGCAGGCACGTAGCCGAGAAGGCGACCGCCGTCACAAAAACGGCCAAGACCACGCTAAAGATCACAAATCCAGACCGCAAAAACCCCTTTTTCACCATCAAACTCCCCGAGTGCGCCACCAAAGATATAGAATCAAGCGAAGATAGGTTACTAAATCATTGATGTAACGTAAAGAACGACAATGCGACGGTCATTGAAATTTTTTTACGCCGATCGGCTGCGATTTGAACGATTCGTGCGCAGCCCTTCGCCAGCCATAGTTTATTGCGCTGCACAAATTTGCGCCGTAAGATAGATTCCAGCAAAATTGTACCTATATTACGTTGTATTCTACTACGTACGGAATTGGCCATGGCCAAGGTTTCGACCAGAACTCGCGTCGGATGTATCGCTGCCGGCGGTGCCGCGTTGTGCCGATTTCATCGAATTCGGCCGCGATACGATCGACGCGGCGATGAGTTCCAACACGGCGCTGAGCGCCGCGCTGGACGCGATCGGCCAGGAAGTCGCGCAATACTCGCACAAGACCTTCGAGAGCGCCGGCGAGACCGCGCGCAGTCTGCTCGATGCGCGCACTTTCGAGGATGTCGTCCGGTTGCAGAGCGATTTCGCCAAGCGCAGCTTCGAAGACTTCGTCGAACGCAGCGCGAAGCTATCGGAACTCGGCTGCTCGCTCATCGGCGCGAGCGTGGGCGCCTGGGCGCGCGAGCGAAGAGCTGAGTGGCGCGGCGCCGGCGTTTTTGCCCTCAGCAAAAACCCTAGCGCAACGGCCGGGTCTTTTATCGTCGGAGGTGGCAGAGAAAGCGGCTTTGCCCTTGGGCAAAAGAGACCATATCATGGCGTGTCGGTTCTGTTTTTTGTCCACAGCACGGGATGTTTGACCGACCGGTTCGGCATGAGCGACATCGAGAAGCGAAACGGGACCGAGGGTCCCAACACGGGCGTCATCGTCAAGCCGAAGGCGAAGACGAAGAAGCCGTCGATGTACAAGGTTTTGATGCTGAACGACGACTACACGCCGATGGAATTCGTCGTCCATATCCTCGAGCGGTTCTTCAACAAGAACCGCGAGGAGGCGACTCGCATCATGATGCACGTCCATCGCCGCGGTGTCGGCGTGTGCGGCGTCTATACATACGAGGTAGCGGAGACCAAAGTGACACAGGTGATGGATTTCGCCCGCCAGCACCAACATCCGCTACAATGCACGTTGGAGAAGGACTAGATATAGGGTTGAACGTAGCGACCATCTGGAGAAGCCGAGCCTCTCAGCCACTGCCACAGCAACAGGAATACGACGTCAATGTTGTCGCGTAATCTCGAAAAGACCCTGCATCGCGCTCTCGCCTACGCCAATGAGCGTCGGCACGAGTATGCGACGCTCGAGCATCTGTTGCTGGCGCTGATCGAGGACCAGGACGCGATGGCCGTCCTGCGTGCCTGCTCCGTCGATCTCGACAAGCTGCGCCGCGACGTCACACACTATGTCGACAACGAGCTCGGCAATCTCGTCTCGAACCATGTCGAGGACGCGAAGCCGACGGCGTCGTTCCAGCGCGTGCTGCAGCGCGCGGCGATCCATGTTCAATCCTCGGGCCGCGAGGAAGTGACCGGCGCCAATGTGCTGGTCGCGATGTTCGCGGAGCGCGAATCGAATGCGGTCTATTTCCTGCAAGACCAGGAGATGACACGCTTCGACGCGGTCAATTACATCTCGCACGGCATCGCCAAGGCGCCGGGCCGCTCCGAGACGCGGCGCGTGCAGGGCTCCGAGGAGGAAGAGCGCAGCAACGAGGAGGCGGCAAGCCGAAGCGCGGCCACGATGCGCTCGATGCCTATTGCGTCAACCTCAACAAGAAGGCGCGCAACGGCAAGATCGATCCGCTGATCGGCCGCGAGCATGAGGTCGACCGCACGATCCAGATCCTCTGCCGCCGCCAGAAGAACAATCCGCTCTATGTCGGCGATCCGGGCGTCGGCAAGACCGCGATCGCCGAAGGCCTCGCGCGCCGTATCGTGCAGCGCGAAGTGCCCGGAGGTGCTGCAGAACGCCACGATCTTCGCGCTCGATATGGGCGCGCTGCTCGCCGGCACGCGCTATCGCGGCGATTTCGAAGAGCGCCTGAAGGCCGTGCTCGCCGAGCTCGAGGCGACGCCGGGCTCGGTGCTGTTCATCGACGAGATCCACACGGTGATCGGCGCCGGCGCCACCTCGGGCGGCGCGATGGATGCGTCGAACCTGCTGAAGCCGGCGCTTGCCGGCGGCAATATCCGCTGCATCGGCTCGACGACTTATAAAGAATACCGCAACTACTTCGAGAAGGACCGCGCGCTGGTCCGCCGCTTCCAGAAGATCGACGTCAACGAGCCGTCGGTCGAGGATGCGGTGAAGATCCTGCGCGGGCTGAAGCCTTACTACGAGCGGCATCACAAGGTGCGCTACACGGCCGAGGCGATCCGCACCGCGGTCGAACTGTCGGCGCGCTATATCGGCGATCGCAAGCTGCCCGACAAGGCGATCGACGTGATCGACGAGGTCGGCGCGGCGCAGATGCTGCTGCCCGAGAACAAGCGCCGCAAGACCATCACCGCGAAAGAGGTCGAGGCGGTGGTCGCGACCATCGCGCGCATCCCGCCCAAGAGCGTGTCGCGCGACGACAAAGAGGTGCTCAAGAATCTCGATCGCGATCTCAAGACCATGGTCTTCGGCCAGGATACGGCGATCGAAGCGCTGGTCGCGGCGATCAAGCTCGCCCGCGCCGGCTTGCGCGAGCAGGAAAAGCCGATCGGCTCCTATCTATTCTCCGGCCCGACCGGCGTCGGCAAGACCGAGGTCGCGCGCCAGCTCGCGCGCACCCTCGGCATCGAGCTCACCCGCTTCGACATGTCGGAATATATGGAGCGGCACACGGTGTCGCGGCTCATCGGCGCGCCTCCGGGCTATGTCGGGTTCGACCAGGGCGGCTTGCTGACCGACGCGATCGATCAGCATCCGCATCAGGTGCTGCTGCTCGATGAGATCGAGAAGGCGCATCCCGATCTCTTCAACATCCTGTTGCAGGTGATGGATTACGGCAAGCTGACCGATCACAACGGCAAGACGGTCGATTTCCGCAACGTGATCCTGATCATGACCACGAATGCCGGCGCCGCCGATCTGGCGAAGCCCGCGATCGGTTTCGGCTCCGAGGTGCGGACGGGCGACGATCAGGAAGCGATCAATCGCATGTTCACGCCGGAATTCCGCAACCGGCTCGATGCGATCATCTCGTTCTCGGCGCTCTCGCCGCAGACGATCGGCCGCGTCGTCGACAAGTTTATCCTCCAGCTCGAGGAGCAGCTCGCCGACCGCAACGTGCCAGATCGTGCTCGATGAGGCGGCGCACGATTGGCTGGCGAAGAAGGGCTACGACAAGCTCTTCGGCGCCCGCCCGCTGGGTCGCGTGATCCAAGAGAGTGTGAAGAAACCGCTGGCGGAAGAGCTGCTCTTCGGCAAGCTCACCAAGGGCGGTTTGGTGAAGGTCTCGGTCGACAAGGAGACCGACAAGCTCAGCTTTATCTTCGAGGAAGCAGCGAGCCCGCCGCGTCCCGCGACGCCCGAAGAGCCCGACGCGCCGAAAGAGCCGGAATACGTCGAATAGGTCCCTTGTGTAGTGCGATCAACGAATAGGCCGCCTCCGGGCGGCCTATTTGCTTTGGGCTACTGCACGAACCTCTCGACGAGCGATGAGCCGCGATTGGTGCAGTCGAAGGTGTGCAGGCCGAGCTCGTCCGAGAGGGCGGCGAAAGCCGCGAGACCGCGCACCGAATTGCCTTTGCGATCGAGGCGCGGCGAGTAGGAGCCGATGCCGAGCTGGCGGTTGACGACGCCGATCACGCCGCCGCCGACGCCGCTCTTCGCGGGGATGCCAACATCGCTCGCCCAATTGCCCGAATAATCATACATGCCGCAGGTGAACATCACGGTCTGCGTGTCGCGCACGGCGCGCAGATCGAATATCTGATCCCCGCTTTGCGGATGCGTGCCGAGATTGGCGAGCGTCGTGCCCATCCACGCGAGATCGATCGCCGTGACCTGGATCGAGCATTGGCGAAAATAAAGATCGACGATCGGCTCGACCGGCTCGGACAGGACACCGGCGCTCAGCAACAGATGCGCGATCGCGCGGTTGCGATGACCCGTAGCGGATTCCGAGCGATAGACCGCTTCATCGAGCCCGAGGCGGCGTCCGGCCGCGCGCGAGAAGCGCTCGCTGATGAAATCGAACGCATCCTTGCCGTGGACTTCGTGGATGATGCCGGCGACGGTGATCGCCCCGGCATTGACCATCGGGTTGTAGGGGCGGCGCGTATGGGGATCGAATTCGATCGCGTTGAAGGCATCGCCGCTCGGCTCGACGCCGACTCGTTCTAAGACGGTGTCGCGGCCGATCAGCTCGATCGCGAGGCAATAGGTAAAGGCCTTCGACACGGATTGGATTGTGAAAGGCGTGGTGCTGTCGCCGGCGGTGACGAGATGGCCGCGCGCCGTCGCGATGGCGAGGCCGAAACGATCGGGTTCGACCTTGGCAAGTTCCGGAATATAATCGGCGAGCGCACCGTCGCGATGATCGATACTGCTACGATAGACCTCATCAAGGATGAGTTGCAGCTCACGATCCGCGGAATCGGTCTCAACGGTCATGCATCCCCCCGGTTTGGCCAAACCGTGCAAGCTCCGCGCCAAGGCCACGGCCGGGGTGATTTGTCATTTGGAGCGTTTTCTGCCTCTATAAGAAGCAGGCACTGCATGACACGTAGGCAAAAAGGGGAGGATGGAACGTGATCGAAATTTATTACTGGCTCACGGACAACGGCCGCAAAGCGCTGCAGGGTATCGAGGAGACCGGCCTGCCGCATAAGAAGGTGGCGGTCGATCTGACGAAAAAGGCGCAATTCTCGCCGGAATATCTGCAGATCAGCCCCGGTCATAAAATTCCGGCGCTGGTCGATGACGATGGGCCGGGCGGCACGCGCGTCACGCTTTGCGAATCTGGCGCGATGCTCAAATATCTCGGCGAGAAAGCCGGCGGCGCGCTTTATCCGACATCGCCGGCCGCGCGGCTCAAGGTCGACCAATGGCTTTTCTACGGTAGCTCGACCTTCACCCCGCTGGCGCAGCAATACGGGCTCTTCACGCGGCGCTTCAGTGAGGATGTGCCGCCTGCGAAGAAGCATTATGCCGAAGTGGTCCGCGATTGCTTCACCGTTTTGGACAAGCATCTCGCGAACAACGCCTATCTCGCGGGCGATGCCTATACGGCTGCCGATATCGCCTGTTATCCCGATACGCGGATTTCGGGCGCGGATCTCGGCCTCGACCCCTATCCCAATCTGAAGCGCTGGCACGACGCGATCGGCGCGCGTCCTGCCGTGCAGCGTGCCTGGGCCATCAATAGTTAGAGGGCGATCAACGGCTAAGGGGCCTCGGCAAGGGGCTTGGGCCGGACCCCAACCCGGGCGTAAGATGGTCGGCAGAATCCAGAGGAGGTTTTGCCATGGAAGCCGTTCTCTCGCCGAATGGTCAGAGCCGCTTTGACGGCGGCGCGCCGCCGACCAAGCTCATCGCCGCCACCGCGACCGGCGTCAAAATCCTTGAGCGCGAAAAGCGCAGCATGCCGTGGCAGCTCGCTGCGATCGCGCTCGAGCAGCATCACATCAGCACGATGACGATGCTGCCGGGCGGGCGGCACGGCGTTCTCGCCGGCACGCATGGCGACGGCATCTTCTGGAGCGCCGACGGTCATAGCTGGGTGCCGCGCAACGAAGGCCTGCGCCTCAAGGATATCTACACTCTTGCCGCGGTGATCGAGAACGGCGCGCTCGTCATCTATGCCGGTACCGAGCCGGCCTCGCTCTTCCGGAGCACCGATCTCGGCAAGAGCTGGACCGAGCGGCCGGGGATCAGCGAACAGAAGAACAAGGACTGGACCTTCCCGGGACCGCCGCATATCGCGCATACCAAGATGCTCGCGTTCGATCCGCGCGATCCGCAACACATCTTCGCCGCGATCGAGCAGGGTGCGCTCTTGGAGACGCGCGATGCCGGCGAGAGCTGGCACGAGCTCGCCGACTATTCGCGGCCCGACGACCGTGCCTTCAAGGATCTGCATAACGTCGTGATCGTGCCGTCGCGGCCCGAGCACATGTTCATGACGACGGGCTGCGGCTCCTATCGCAGCGAGGATGGCGGGCAACATTGGGCGCGCATGACGGACGAGAGCTTCCGCTTGGCGTATCCCGATCATATCGGGCTTTCGCCCGACGAGAAGACACTCTTCATGTCGGGCGCGGCGGGGCATCCGGGTCTCTGGCGCCAATCGCATGATGCGGGCACGGCGGTGCTGCGCAGCCGCGACGACGGCCAGCATTGGGAGCATCTGACGCGTGGCATTCCGGGGACGGCGCCGTGTAACATCGAGGCGATGAGCATCGCCGCTTGGCCCGGGGGCTATAGCCTCTTCCTCGGCGACACTGACGGCGCTGTCTATATGAGCGAGGATGGCGGCGACAGCTTCACGCGCATCGCCGATGCGATCGGTCCGATCTCCAAAGGCAATCACTTCGTGCCGCTACAGCGCGCGGCGGCAGCCGAGTAAAACAAAGCGAACCGCGATGGTACGAAGGCACCAAGAGAAATGTCTCTTGGTGCTTTCGTGTTTTAGCAGTTCGAAGTCTATGCGGGCGAGAGCTGCTCCAACACCTGGGCGCGGGTTTCGATCGCAAAGAAGATCGCGGTCACCGCGCCCAGCAGCGCGAAAAGCCCGAACACCACGAAGACCGCGTTGATGCCCCAATAAGGCAGGATGAAGCCGACCAGCGTGGTGCCGACCATCGAGGCGCCGCGCTGCCAGGCGCTGGCGACGCCGCCGCCCAAAGCGCGCAGATGCGTCGGATAAATCTCCGCCGTATAGGTCGCGAGGCTCAGGAGCGAGAAGCCGAGGAAGAAAAATCCCGACGTCGTCATGATCCAGGTGCCGAAAGCACTGAGCTGCGGCAGGAAGGCGAAGGAGAGGAGGAAGATCGCGCAACCGCTGAGACTCATGATCAGCATCGGCCGGCGCCCGACCGCTTCGATCATCCAGATCGTCAACGCCGAGGCGCAAAGGCCGACGGCGCTGGTATAGAGCCCGTATCGCAGCGCCTCGTCGACCGGCAGGTGATAGACCGTGCGATAGAGCGACGGCGCCCAGGCGTTGAGGCCGTAAGAGACGAAATAGGCGCCAATCCAGATGAACCATACCGAGATCGTACGCTTCAGATAGATGCCCTTGAAGAGGTCGCCGATGCGCGGCTTGACCTCTTTGATGACAGGTAGGCTCGCCGGCAGCGGCGCGGGCTCCTTGCCTTCGCGCGCGGCGATCGCTTCGATGCCGGCGAGCGCGGCGTCGGCCTCGGCGAAACGGCCTTGGCTCGCAAGCCAGCGCGGCGATTCCGGCAGGACGGTGCGCAGCGGCAGCGCGACCAGTGCCGGCAGCGCGCCGAGCACGAACATCCATTGCCAACCGAAATGCGGCACGACCCAGACGCCGATCAGCGCGACGAAGAACAACGCGATCGAGAACAGTACCTGGATCGAGACCGAGAAGCGGCCGCGGTTCTGCGCCTTGGCGAATTCATTGACATAAGCCGCCATCAGCGGCACTTCGCCGCCAAGCCCGATACCCTGGACGAAGCGCAAGCTCAGCAGCGTCTCGTAATTCGTCGCGAAGGCGCAGGCGAGCGAGGCAAGGGCGAAGAGCAGCAGCGTGAACAGCATCGAATTGCGCCGACCCCAGCGCTCGCCCGAGAGACCGAAAGCGAGCGCGCCGATGAGCTGGCCGGCGAAGCCGACGCCGATCATCGTGCCGGTCTGTTGCGGGCTGAGATGCCATAAGCCGATCAGCGGCGGCAGGACATAGGCGATGGCGGCGGAATCGAAAGCGTCGAAGAACCAGGCTGTGCAAATGATGAGTCGCATGTTGCGATGCCAGGAGCAATAGGGCAGCCGTTCCAGCCGCGCCACGATGTGACGCATATCGCCGCGGTCTTCCGCCGTTGCTGTGTTGGCCATGGCCATTTCTCCCTGTTGATGCGCCTCCGCTTTTTTCCGTGGGTCTTGGCGCCTGACGCGATAACGCGCGCGGATCACGATATCCCAAGCCGCCGCACTCGGCCAAGCAATTCATCGCTGCTTGGCGGTGCGGGTTTTCTTATCTACGCTCGGCGCGTCATTCGTATCAGGAAGGAATTTCCAGATGGTCAGGTTCACCGCCGGTCGCGGTATCGCACTCGCCGCGGCGCTCATCAGTTTGGCGCTCGGCATGGAGCGCGCCGTGGCGGCCGACAAGGTCAAGGTCGCGGTTGTCTCATCGCTCGGCAGCGCGCCGATCTACGTCGCCGATGCCAAAGGCTATTTCAAAGACGAGGGCCTCGATGTCGAACTGGTGCATTTCGATTCCGCGCAGCCGGTGGCGGTCGCAGTGGCGGCCGGCGATATCGATTTCGGCTCGAGCGGTCTCACCGGCGCGTTCTTCACCCTTGCCGATAACGGTGTCTTGAAGCTGATCGGCGCCGGCACTTGGGAGCGCAAAGGCTTTCAGGGCCTCGGCCTTATTGCTTCGAACCAGGCTTGGGATTCCGGCGTGAAAGCGATCGCGGCATTGAAAGGCCACTCGGTCGCGATCACTCAGACCGGAACGGCGTTGCATTACAACCTCTATCTCATGCTCGAAGAAATACGATGTCGATCTAAAAGACGTGCGCGTGCTGCCGCTGCAATCCAATCCCAATGTCGCCTCGGCGGTCACGGGTGGACAGGCCGATGGCGCGATGCTCAGCTCCGGTAATGCTTTCGCGCTCATCAACAAGCATTCGGCTCACCTCCTCGGCTGGCTCGGCGACGAGCTCGGCGATGCGCAAGGCGATGGCACTTACACTTCGACGAAGAACGCGAACGACCGGCCGGAGATGGTGAAGCATTTCCTCGCCGCCTTCCGCCAGGCGGAGCAGAGCTGGGATGCGGCTTTCCTCGATGCCAACGGCAATCGCGCGGATCAAGCCTTCGGCGCCCGAGATGATCGCGATCGTTGCGAAAGGGCTGGGCGTTTCCGGAAGATGTCGTGAAGCTCGGACTGCCGTATTTCGATCCGCAGGCCCGTGTCTCGGTCGCCGATGTGCAAGGCGCGCTCGATTGGTACTACGCCCAAGGCATGATCGAAGACGCATGTCGATGCGAAGAAGATCACCGATTTCCGCTACGCCATCGAAGCTCCGGCGACGAAGGGCGGTGGGCGTAGCGGGACTGCGTCGAAATGAGCGAAACGCCGAACCGGCACGCTGGGCTTTGTCGGCACCGGCAATCTCGGCGGCGCGATCGTTGCAGCGCTGCTGAAAGCGGGCCACGACGTCGCGATCTTCGACACCGACGGCAAGGCGATGGCTGCGCTCGAAGAGAAGGGCGCGCGGCCGCTCGCCTCGGCGCGCGCCGTCGGCGATGAAGCGGCGATCGTCTTCGCTTGCTTGCCGACGCCGGAAGTCTGCGAAGAGGTCGCGCTCGCGACGGCGGCGTTACCGCCGGCAAGGCGATCGAGATCTATGTCGAGACCTCGACCCTCGGCTTGACGGCGATCGATGCGATCGCGGCCGGGCTCGCTGCGCGACAATATCCAATTCCTCGACAATCCGATCGTCGGCGGCGGCGGTGGCGCCGGTGTCGCCGAAGGCAAGATGGCGACGATCACGGCCGGGCCACGCGATGCCTTCGCGCGCATCGAGCCGATCCTCAAATCGCTGACCCGCAACGTCTTCTATGCCGGCGAGAAGCCGGGCTTGGCGCAAGTCTGCAAATGCGTCAACGCGGCGCTGGCCATCACCGGCCTCACCATTGCCTGCGAGGCGATGGTGATGGGCGTCAAGGCGGGAATCGATCCGAAGCTATTGCTCGATATCGTCAATGCGGGCAGCGGCCGTAATGTCACCACCGAAGAGCGTTTCGCGCGCACCGTGCTGACGCGCAAATTCGGCGGCAATTCGATGCGCATCATGTCGAAGGACATGAAGCTCTACGCCGAGACGGCGCATGCGCTCGGCCTGCCGTCCTTCGTCGGATCGAGCATCGCCGAAATCTGGAACGCGGCTTCGGCACAAGACGTGCAGCATCTCGTGCAGTTCTTCGAATCCTTCGCCGATGTGGAGGTGAAGGGGTAAGTTCGATCGCGCTAGAAAAAACCTTCGTTGCCCCCGCGAAGGCGAGGGTCCAGGCTTACAGCGAGCTTACGGTCCTGGGTTCCCGCTTTCGCGGGAACGACGATCATAATGATGGGAGAGGGAACGGGCATGAGTTCGAGGTATGAAGTTCGTTTTGGGAGTGCTGTTCGCGCACTGTTCGCGGCGCCGTCACGCACATGCCGACGACAAGCTGCGCGTTGGCAAGGCCGTGGCCGGGCCGTTCGATTTCGTGCCGCTCGATATCGGCCTGCAGAAGGGTTTCTTCAAAGCACATGGCATCGATGTCGAGGAAGTCGATTTCGACGGCAGCGCGAAGCTGCAGCAAGGGCTCGGCGCGGATGCGATCGATGTCGGATTGGGCTCGGACCGGAGCTCGCTTTCGTCGCCAAGGGCAATACCGATCTCGCCATCGCGGTCTTCGCCGGGCCGCCGAACAGCCAAGTGCTCATCGTCCGCGCCGATGGGCCGGTGCATGCGCGTCGCCGATCTCAAGGGCAAGACGATCGGTCTCTCGACCGTCGGCTCGCTGACCGATTGGCTGGTGCGCGAACTCTCGCGCCAGCAGGGCTGGGGGCCGGAAGGCATCGAAGGCGTGCCGCTCGGCTCGGAATCCGGCCGCACCGCCTCGCTGCGCACCGGCACGACCGATGGCATGGTGATCGATGTCGCGACTGCGGCGAAGCTCGAGAAAGAGAAGATCGGCCGCATCGTCGTGCATTTCGGCACCGTTGCGCCGGATTTCATCATTCACGCGATCTTCGCCACCAACAAGTCGATCGCGGATAAGCCTGATGTGCTGAAGCACTTCCTCGCCGGCTGGTTCGAGACGATCAACTGGATGCGCGCGCATCGCGACGAGACGGTCGCGCTCGCCGCGCCGGTCATGCATCAGGACAAGGACATCGTCGCGATGAATTACGATCAGACGATGAACGACTTCTCGACGACCGGCCGCTTCGATCCGAAAGCGCTCGTCGTGCTGGCGCGGTCCTTCGTCGAGATGAAGACGCTACCCGCCGCAGCCCGATATGGCGAAGCTCTATACGGAGAAGTTGCTGCCTTAACTGTCTAACGTCATTGCGAGCGAAGCGAAGCAATCCAGGGAGCAGCGTGTGATGCCCTGGATTGCTTCGTCGCAGCGCTCCTCGCAATGACGTTTTGACGAGTGGTGGTGTTACTCCAGCGGCTTCACCGTCGCGCGGCCGTCATTGCCGATGAAGATCTCTTCCGAGCGTGCGATCGGCTTGCCGGCGACGCGGTCGGCGATCCAATCGGCCTGCAAGGTTTGCGGATTCTCGCCGACGACTGTCGAGGGCGCGTTGTAGACGCCGTGCACGGCGCTCTGATAGATCACGAATTGCCGCGGCGTCTTCACCAGCGACAGCAGCTCGCGGGTGTATTGCAGCGGCGAGAGCTGGTCGTCCTCGCCGGCGATCACCTGGTACGGCACGACGATGTCCTTGGCGAGCGGGCGAAGATCGCATTTCTTTACCCATTCGTCGAAGGCGTCTTCGTCCTCGAAGCCGGCCATATACATGAAACGCATTTTGAACGACGGCGGCGGCGTGATTGAAGATCGTGTCGTGGCCGGGCTCGTGGCAGACGGCCGATTGCGACAGCGCGATGATGCGCTTGCCGAGCACGGATGCGGCCTGGGTCGAGAAGAACGTGCCCATGGACGAGCCGCGCAGCACGATCTTGTTCTTGTCGATCGCCGGATGGTTGGAGACGAATTTGTAATTCGCCTCGGCCGCTTCCATATGCGACGGTGTGGGTGACGAGCACGCGCCGCGCGAAGCATTCGCCCTGGCCCGGCCCGTCGACCGCGAAGATGGCGATGCCGCGCTCCAACAGCTTGTCGCCATACATGGCGCAGGCATTCTCTTTCGTGCCGTCCATGCCGCCGACGGCGATGATGCAGGGGAATTTCTCGCCCGGCGCCGGCTTGTGCGGCAGATGGAGATAGGCGGGGAGGAACTGGCCGTTGCCGAAGGGGATCTCGACGCGCTCGATCGGATGCGCCGCGTATGTGATGTATTTCGCGTAGCACTCGTTCATCTTCTTCTCGAGATGCTCGAGCTCGTCGTTCATCTCGAAGATCGGCCAGCGCGCGATCGACCACAGCATCGCCGCGATCATGTAGCTCTCGCGCGCGGCGACGGCGCGGCCCTGTTCCTCGAAAGCGCGCGCCTTGGCCTCGCGGCGCTGCGCCTGGATCGCGTATTCGCGGGCGATGTCGTTGATCTTCTTGCAGCGCGACGCCGTCATGCGGAACTCGCCCATGGCTTCGAGGCCCGGCGGGGCCGGCGGTGTAGTTGATGCGCGCCTGATCGAATTCGACGCCCTGCTCGGCGACGGCCGTATCGAGCAGCCAGCGCTGCTCGCGCCAGCGGCGGACGCGGTTCTCGGCCTTCGCACTCATTGCCATGATCTTCCTCCCTCGGATTGCCGGCGTTTGCCCACCTCTACAACCCGAGCCCCGTTGCGGGCAAGAGACGAGTCGCGCGTGGGCGAATCGGTCATCCACGCATTTGTGATCGACCCGAGCCACAGGCGCGCGCTTACTATATTTCAGTTGGATAGCTCGCATTTTTCCAGAAACGACATCCGCAGGGGGAACGTCATGACTGTCGCGACTACCGAGCCTCAAGCTTATATCCCGGCGCTGCGCCGCTACTACGCGTCGCTCGCGCCCTTATGCGTATTCGTTCATCCGCTTCTGCGTCGGCGCCATCATCGTGCGGCACGGCTTTCCGAAAGTGTTCGCAGGCGGCGCGGCCGGGCTCTCAGGCTTCCTCGCCGGCAAGCTTGCATCTGGAGCCGGCGCTGCTCTGGGCCTGGATCATCGCCTGCGTCGAATGCGGCGGCGGCGCGCTGCTGGCGATCGGTCTTTTCACGCGGCTGGTTTCGGCCGCGCTCGTCATCGAATTCATCGTGATCGTGTTCGTCGTGAAATGGGCGAACGGCATGATCGCTTTCGCGCCGACCGCGATCCAACCGGGCTTCCCCGGCCTCTCGGCGGGCGGCTTCGAGTTCGAGATGCTGCTCGGCCTTTGCTGCCTTGCTTTCCTGTTCGGCGGCGGCGGCAAGGCCTCGGTCGATCAGATGATCGGCAAGGAGTTCTGAGCGGGCATCGTCTCGCGCCGCTCAGGCGCGCGAGACAACGCCGCCCAGCACGCTGTGGATCTGCGCGACCGCCGCGGCGCCTTCGCCGACCGCGGCGGCGACGCGTTTGGTCGAGCCGGCGCGCACATCGCCGATCGCAAAGACGCCAGGCAGGCTGGTCTCGAGCGGCAGCCGCACGCTGCCGTCGCCGGCACGCGAGCCGGTGATGATGAAGCCCTTGCCGTCGATATCGACGCAGCCGCGCAGCCAATCGGCATTAGGATCGGCGCCGATGAAGAGGAAGACATGGCGCAGCGCATGCTCGACCGTGTCGCCGCCGGCGCGATGGCGGAAGGTCGCGCCGGTGAGGCCGGTCGTTGCGTCGCCGGCGAGCGCGACGATCTCGCAGCCGGTGTGCAGCTCGACATTGGGCAGCGCGGTAATGCGGTCGATGAGATAGCGCGACATCGACGCCTCCAAGCCTTTGCCGCGCACGATGAGATGCAGCTTCTTCACCTGCGGCGCGAGGAAGACGGTCGCCTGGCCGGCGGAATTGCCGGCGCCGACCAGCGCGATCTCTTGGCCTTCGCAAAGCTTCGCCTCGATCGCCGAGGCCCAATAGGAGACGCCCGCGCTCTCGAATTGCGCGAGGTTCGGCACGGCGAGCGGGCGATAGCGCGCACCGGAAGCGATGACGACCGTGCGCGCGCGGATCGCCTCGCCATGGGTGAGATGGAGCAGCAACGGCGCGCGCGGGTCTTTGAGCCGCGCATCGCAATCGAGTTTTTCGACCTCGACCGGGATCGCCAGCTCGGCGCCGAATTTCAGCGCCTGGATTGAAGGCGCGTGCGGTCAGGGCGAGGCCCGAGATGCCGGTCGGGAAGCCGAGATAATTCTCGATCCGCGCCGACGCGCCGGCCTGGCCGCCGAAAGCGCGCTGATCGAGGACGATGACCGACAGGCCTTCCGACGCGCCATAGACCGCTGTCGCCAATCCCGCCGGCCCGGCGCCGACGACAGCGACGTCGTAGAGCTTGCGACGTATCGATCTTCGGCGTGATGCCGAGGAACGCGCCGGTCTCGGCATCGCTCGGCCGGCGCAGCAAGCCGCCTTTCGGGCAGACGACCAGCGGCAGCTCGTCCGGCTGCACGCCGAGCTGTTCGATCAGCGCGCGGCCTTTCTCGTCATCGCTCGCATCGAGCACGGTGAAGGGATAGGAGTTGCGCCGGAGGAAATTCTGCAACCGCACCAGATCCGGCATGCCGGGCCGGCCGACCAGCACAGCGCCCGAGCTGCCGGCTTCGAGCAGCGCGACGCGACGCAGGATGAAAGCGCGCATCACGATCTCGCCGAGCTCGGCCGAGCCGATCAGCAACGCGCGCAGATGCGCTGGATCGAAGGGCAGGGCCGTGCAGCCTTCGGGGCCGGCATGGCCTTCGGCGAGCGAGCCGCGGCCGCTGAGCTGGCTGATTTCGCCCGAGAATTGTCCGGGAAGCTCGGTCATGACCGGCACGCTGCCGTTGAGGCCGTCGCGTCGCGTGACCTCGATCGAGCCTTTCAGCACGAGCCAGCTTGGTCCCGCCTGGGCGTCGATGGCGAAGATCGGCTCGCCCGGCGCGAAATCCTGTGCCGGTCCGCTGGCGAAACGGCTGGCGGTCGCGATCTGTGCCGCATCGAGCACCGGATACATCTGATTGCGGCGGGTATCGATGATCGCCATGGGGTGCCTCTAAGCGCGGTTGTGAAGTGGTCGCGCGCAACCCAGAATGCCACGATCCATCCCTGTTCTGGAAGGAGGCCGGCTTGGCCGAGCGCTGCAGTCATTTTGACGAGATCCGCAACGTTGCACCGCGCACGCCGCAAGGCTGCGAGGAATGCTTGAAGACGCATGGACGCTGGGTGCATTTGCGGATGTGTCTCGTCTGCGGCCACGTCGGTTGCTGCGATCAATCGCCGGGCAAACACGCGACCAAGCATTTCCACGCGACGCAGCACGCGATGATGAAAAGCTTCCAGCCGGACGAGGATTGGGGCTGGTGCTATGTCGACGAGCTGTTCATCGAGCCCGCGCCGCACGCGGAGTGACGGAATGATCGCGTTCGATACGCATGCTCACATCATCTCGTCGGATACGCGCCACTATCCGCGCGCACCGATCGGCGGTCGCGCCTCGGACTGGTCGCAGACCCGGCCGGTCGACGCCGATGCGATGCTTGCGGCGATGGATAATGCCGGCGTCGCGCGCACCGTGCTGGTGCAAGCCTCGACCTGCTATGGCCATGATAATTCCTATGTCGCGAATGCGGTGGCGGCGCATCCCGACCGTTTCACCGGTGTTTGCTCGGTCGATACGCTCGAATCCGATGCTGTCGCTGTCCTCAAGCATTGGCTCGACAGCGGCATCACCGGGCTGCGCATCTTCACCACGGGCAGCAATATGGGCGGGCAACAGCTCGAAATCTTGGATGATTCGCGCAGTTTTCCGGTTTGGGAATACGCGCAGCAGGTCGATCTACCGGTCGGTTTGCAGATGACCGCGAAACTGCTACCGCAAGTCGAGCTGCTCGCGCAGCGTTTCCCGCGTGTGCGTATCCTGCTCGATCATTTCGCCCGGCCCGATCTCGCCGATGGCCCGCCTTATGGGCGCGCCGCCGGTCTTTGGGCGTTGGCGCGCTTTCCCAACATCTATTTCAAAGCCAGCCCGCATACTTTCGCCGCGGCGAAAAGCGGTCAGGCGACACCGGCAAGCTTTTTCCGCCGCGCGGTCGACGCATTCGGTGCCAAGCGGATTTTCTGGGGCTCGAACTTCCCGGCGGCCGAGGGCACACTGACCTCGCTGCTGGCGTTGGCACGCGAGAATTTCGCGACGCTCTCGGCCGAGGAGCAGGAGTGGATTTTCTCGAAGACCGCGCTGTCGCTTTATCCGGCGCTCGGCAAATAGCTTAAGCGGCCGACCAGAGATGCTGCGCCGCATAGGCGCGCCACGGCCGCCACGGATCGGCGCGGCTGAGCAGCTCGGCGGCGGAAAAGTCGCGTCCTTCGTGCTTGGCGATGGCGCGCATCAGGCCGATATCGCTGGCGGGAAAGGCATCGGGCTCGCGCAATTGCCGCAAGGCGATGTATTGCGCCGTCCATTCGCCGACGCCGCGGATCGTGCGCAGTTGCTCGATCGCCCCTTCGAGATCGCCGGTTGCTTCGAAGATCTGCGGGTGCACGAGCGCATCCCTCGCAACGGCCGACAACGTGGCGGCGCGGCTGCGTGGTATGCCGAGTGTGGTCGAGATCGGCTTTCGCCAGCGCTTTCGGTTCGGGAAAGACATGCGTCAGTGCGCCTTCGGGCTGGCGCAGTTTCTTGCCGTATTGGGCGACGAGCTTGCCCGCCAGGCCGCGCGCCGCGACAACCGTGATCTGCTGTCCCAGCACGGCGCGGATCGCCAATTCGAAGCCGTCCCAGGTGCCAGGCACGCGTAGCCCCGGCCGCGCTGCTACTAGCGGTGCCAGTACGGGATCCTGCGCGAGATGCGCGGCGATCGCAACCGGATCGGCGCCGAGATCGAAGACGCGGCGCAGCCGCGCGATGATCGCCGGCAGCGAGGATAGTTTCGGAAAGCGCACGGTCGCGCGCAGCGCATTCGCTTCGGGGACATGCTCGACCGTCACGATGCCTTGCGCGCCGTCGAGCGCGATCGTGCGGCTATAGCGATCTTCGGTCACGACCTCGATCCCCGCGATCGCGCGCCGGCGTAGGAAGTCCAGCATGGTCGGCCAATCGTAAGGCGGGTGATAGCGCAGCAGCAGCGTGATCTCGCCGCTCGGTCCTGCCGGCACGTCTTCGGCACGCACACGACGCAATTCGCGCGGCGCGCGGCCGAACAACGTTTGGAATGTCTCGTTGAACCGGCGGATGCTGCCGAAGCCGGCGGCGAAGGCGATCTCCGCCATCGGCAGCTTGGTTTCATGGATGAGCTGCTTCGCCAGCAACACGCGGCGGGTTTGCGCGACGGCGATGGGCGAGGCGCCGAGATGCTGCTGGAACAACCGCCGTAGATGACGCTCGCCGATGCCGAGTCGTTCGGCGAAGGCATCGAGCGATGTCTCGTCGAGTGCTGCCGGCCTCGATGAGCGCCAGCGCGCGCGACACGGTGTTGGAGGTGCCGCGCCAGGCGCCGAGATCGGGCGCCGTCTCGGGCCGGCAACGCAGGCAGGGACGGAAGCCGGCTTCTTGCGCAGCCGCGGCCGTCGGAAAGAAGGTCACGTTCTCTTGGCGCGGCGTGCGTGCCGGGCAGATCGGTCGGCAATAGATGCCGGTCGTCTTCACGCCGGTGAAAAAGCGGCCGTCGAAAGCGCGGATCGCGTTGCACGACCGCGCGGTAGCAGGCATCGTGATCGAGATCGGCTGGTCTGAGATCCATGCCCTATAGGTGGGGCGGGGAGTGGATCGGGTCTAGCGGTTTTCGGACATCGTCAAAATGATGCCTTCGATGTCCGAAAGCCGCCAGCGGCGGCGAGGCGCCAGAGCCATATCCCGCTTCCCATGAAGGAGCGACTCGCGATGCCGCATCAGATTTTCTCTCTCGACCGCCTCGCCACACCGATCGGCCCGCTGTTGGTCGTCACCGACGACGCGCAGCGTCTGCGCGGCATGGAATGGGAAGACCATCGGCCGCGTCTCGAGAAGCTGCTGCGCCGCTATCACGGCGCCGAAGGTTTCGAGCTGCGCGGGGCGACGCAGCCCGCGCCGGCGCGTCGCGCGCTGCAAGCTTATTTCGATGGCGAACTCGATGCCGTTGCCGGGCTCGAGACTGCGAAAGCGGGCACCGAATTCCAGCGCCTGGTCTGGGCGGGGTTGCGCCGCATTCCGGCAGGACAGACGCTGAGCTATGGCGGCCTCGCGGCGAAGCTTGGCCGGCCGACGGCATCGCGCGCGGTCGGGCTCGCCAACGGCGCCAACCCGATTCCGATCGTGGTGCCATGCCATCGCGTGATCGGCGCGGATGGGTCGCTGACCGGTTTCGGCAGCGGCCTCCCGCGCAAGCGCTGGCTGCTCGATCACGAAGGCCGTTACGCCGGCACGCGCGCCGTATTGCCGACGCTGTCGGTGGCGTGAGCTTCCCCTCGCTTGCCGCGGCCTGTATTTTCTTTCGAAGCAAAAAACGGAGGGAATTATGGCCGACGCGCCGGTGAAGCTCAGCCTGATGACGGGCAATTATCCGAACACCCAGCCGCTCAAGAGCGGCGAGGCGACGTCGCCGCTGGTTAATCTCGATTTCGTCGATGTGAAGGTCGCGAACCAGCACTTCAAGGCGGTGGTGCGCGAGGCGAAATACGATGTCAGCGAGCTCGCCATCGTCACGTTTCTGCAGGCCAAGACCTACGGCAAGCCCTACGTGCTGATGCCGGCGGTCGCGGTGTCGCGCGGCCAGCTTCAGACCATCGCTTATGACGGCGAGCGCGGGACGATGACGCCCAAGGATATCGCCGGCAAGAAGGTCGGCGTCCGCGCCTATACGCAGACGACGGGTGCCTGGGTGCGCGGCATCCTTCAGGAAGATTACGGTGTCGACGTCAACGGCATCACCTGGGTTACGACCGAGGATCCGCATCTCGCCGAATACCAGGACCCGCCGGGCATGGTCGTGCGCGTTGCCGACGACAAGAGCATTCCGAAGATGGTGCTGGAGGGCGAAACGATTGCCGCCATCGTCGGCGACACGATTCCCGATCCGCGCCTCAAATATCTCGTCGCCGATCACGAAGCCGCCAACAAACGCTTCGCCGACAAGAATGGCGGCGTGCCGATCAATCACATGTACGTCGTGCGGCAATCGATCTCGAAAGAGCGGCCCGATATCGTGCGCGAAGTCTTCCGCATGTTTGTCGAGAGCGCCAAGCAAGGCGTCCAGCCGGGAACCGAGATGGCGGCGGGAATCCGGTTCGGTGTCGAGGCGTGCCGCACCTCGCTCGAGCGCATCATCGATTATTCCTACAAGCAGAAGCTGATCCCGCGACCTTTCGCCGTCGACGAGCTGTTCGACGACACGACCCGTGCGCTGAAGCCCTGAGCCGGCCGAGAGCGCCATGACCTTGAAGCTTTATTATTCGATTGGCGCCTGCTCCCTCTCGCCGCATATCGCGCTGCGCGAGGCCGGGCTCGATTTCACGCTGGAGAAAGTCGACCTCGAGAGCAAGCAGACCGCCTCGGGCGGCGATATCCGCCAGGACAATCCAAAAGGCATGGTGCCGGTGCTGGTGCTGGATGATGGGGAAGTTCTGACCGAAGGCCCGGCGATCGTGCAATGGATCGCCGATCAGAAGCCGGATTCGGGCCTCGCGCCGCCTTGCGGCACGATGGCGCGCTATCACCTGATGGAGTGGCTCAATTTCGTCACCTCGGAGCTGCACAAGACCTATTCACCGCTGTTCAATCCGGACGCACCCGAGGCGTACAAGACGATCGCGCGAAAGACGCTGGCCGAGCGCTACGCCTTCGTCGACGAGAAGCTCGCCGGCAAATCCTATCTGATGGGCGAGCAGTTCACCGTCGCGGACGGCTATCTCTTCACCGTGAGCAACTGGGCACGGCTCGTGAAATTCGACCTGACCCCTTATCCCAATGTCGTCGCTTTCCAGGATCGCGTGCGCCACCGGCCGCATGTGGTGGAGGCCATGAAGGCCGAAGGCCTCATTAAATAGCGCGATTTGCGCGAGTTCGAGGACCCGTGCCATCATCCCTCACCTAATTCTGCGGAGGAACCATGACGAAATACATGCTGGTCAGCTTCAAGACCTGTCCCTGGGTGCAGCGCGCCGCGATCGTGCTGCGCGAGAAGAAGATCGATTTCGAATTCCGCCATATCGAGCCCGACAACCGGCCGGATTGGTTCCTCGCCATCTCGCCGCACAAGAAAGTCCCGGTGCTGCGCATCGACGACAAGATCTCGCTCTTTGAATCGAATGCGATCGCCGAATATCTCGACGAGACGATCCAGCCGCGGCTCCATCCCGAAGACCCGATCGAGCGCGCCATCAACCGCGCCTGGACCGATTACGTCCCGACTTTCGCCGAGAGCGTGACCGGCGCCGGCTATGCGCCGACCGAAGAAGGCTTACAACAAGGCGATCGAGAAAGTGCCGGTGGCGTTCGAGCGGCTCGAAAAGGCGCTCGAGAAGCAGGGCAACGGACCGTTCTTCAACGGCGAGAAATTCTCCCTGGTCGATGCGAGCTACGCGCCCTTCCTGCAGCGCTATTACTATCTCGACCGAGTGAAGCGCGTCGGCCATATCGAGAAATTCCCGCGCGTCCAGGCCTGGGCGAAGGCGCTGCTGGCGCGGCCGAGCGTGCATTCTTTCCCCGAGGCGGAATTCGAGGCGATGTATCGCGAAGGGCTGAAGCGCCGCAAATCCTGGATTTCGCAATTCGTCGACACCGCGAAGGTCGCGGCGGAATAACAAGATCATGAGAAGGCCGCCAAGACCATGATCGTGCGAGACAGTATCGCGGAGCGATCCTGTCTCGCACGTGAATCATGGTCTCATTATTTAAATGAGAGCACGATTTCACGTATCGAAAAGAAGCGAGTAGCTTTTTTTCGATACGACCGTGCTCTCGGCGGCCTTCTTCATTGGGAGGAAACGGAATGGCGACAGCAAAGCTCCGGCACATCGCGCTCACCGTGCCGGACATCAAACGCGAAGCGGAATTCTTCGAGAGGGTCTTCGGCTTCAGCAAGAACAGCGAGAGCGATCGGGCGATCAGCCTCTCGGACGGCGTGATGAATGTGACGCTGCTGCCGTACTCGCCGGATCGCTACGCCGATAAGCAACAGGGGACGGCGGTCATCGGCGTCGACCATATCGGCTTCGTCATCGAGGATCCGAAGGAATACGCAGCGATGGACGCGCGTATCAAGGCGAATGGCGGCGAGTTCCATGCCAAGGCAACCGCCGGTCAGGCGCTCGAGACAAAATATGCCGATCCGCATGGGATCATCTTCGATATTTCCGAGCCGGCGCATACCTGGCTGGGGATCAAATACTAGGCGGTGTCCGCCGTCTAGAAAGGCCACCCCATCTTGATGCGGCCGCCGCCGTGATCGCTGCTCGCGCCGCCGGCGACTGAGCCATGCGGCGTTTCGCAAGCCGCAAGCGACAGTAGCAGCACGAGCGTGAGAAAAGGCAGGCAGGTGAGGCGGGCAAGTCGCCGCGCGGCGGCATTCATGCATCGATTTTAGCGCGAGTGATGGATCGAGGGCGAGCTGGGAAAGCCGCGTGACCAGCGCGAGGAATTCTTCCTGCGCGCGTGGCGACGTCAACCCCTGAAGGACCGAAATGGTCTACCCCGGCGTCGCAAACTGCATGCCAGCGCAGTAACCGTTACAAAATGCGATTTTCGGACGTCGACTAGGACGGATGCGGCAAGATCTGCCGCGTCGGTTTTGCCGGATCGGCAGAATTTTCGGCTTGCTGGGGCGAGCGCCTTATCGCTCGTCGATGCGTTGCGCGGTTATAGCTTTAACAGATAGGCCACGAGGCCAGGCAGGGTCGAGATGATGAACACGCAGCGAAAGGCGAGGAAGATCGTGCCGTAGGCGGCGCGCGCGGCTTGCGGCGCGAGCATGATGACAGGCCGAGGCGAAAGCGCCTTCGCCGATGCCGAGGCCGCCGGGCGTGACCGGCAGGCTATTGGCGATCAGCGCGTAAAGCCCGGCGATGCCGTAATCCGCTGTACTTGGGCCGATAAAATTGGGGCCGGCGAAAGGCATCGCTTCGGCGATCAGCACGATCGGCCCGACCGCGAAGCCGACGATCACCACCGAGAGCAGCATGGCAAGGCCGGTGCTGCGCCAATCCGCGCATATTGCCGGAGCGCCGCGCCGGTATCGTCGACGATCTGCGCGAGCCGCGCACTGCGCCCGTGCAGCAAGTCGCTGCAGCACCTGCGCCATGACATGGCCGTAGAAAAAGAGCAGCACGAGCAGCGCGATGAAAAGCGCCGAGAGCGCGAGCACCGAGAATTCGAGCGGTCCTCTGCCGATCGGCCGCGTCAGCATCGCGGCAAGGCCGAGCAGCACGAAAGCGACGAGGCCGATCAGCCGATCGATCAGGATCGACAGCATCGCGGCGGCGCGCCGGCCCGGCGCGGCTTTGTAGACATAGACGCCGCGAATGAGATCGCCGCCCGCGGCGCCGGGCAGGAAATTTGCGAAGAAGACGCTGGTCGCGAGGACGCGGATCGTGCGCCAGAGCCGGAGATCGATGCCTTGCGCGCGGAGCAGGATGTGCCAGCGCAGTGCTTCGAGCGGGATATTGGCGAGCGAGGCGGCGAGGGCGAGCACGAGGATATCGGGTCGCGCCACGAGAATGTTGAGCGCGCCGAGATCGATGACGCTGCCAGTAATACAGCAGCTGCCAGCAGCGCGAAGCCCGCGCCGATGCGGATGAGGTTGCCGACGAGCGAGCGCCGCGCCGAATCGGATTCGTGTCGCGCTTCGCCATCAATCTGTCATTGAGCCGCGTTATCAATGTCACAAGGAAATGATGGTTTCGCGCATGTGCAACACTAGGCGTTGAGAGGACATTGAAGATCGTTTCATTGTCAACCGCGAAGCGACGGATCGGCTCGTTGCAACAGATCCGTCATCTTCGCGCTCACCGCCGCTCGGCGCGGATGGCAGCACGGTGAAGCTCGTTCTCGTCACCGATGCTTGGCCGCCGCAGGTCAATGGCGTCGTGCGCACCTTGCAGGAGACGATCCGCCTTCTCGAGTGCGCCGGGCATCGCGTCGAGGTGATCTCGCCCGACGGCTTTCGCTGCATGCCGTGCCCGACCTATCCCGAGATTCCGCTCGCGCTCTTTCCCGGCCGCGAAGTCGCGCGGCGTCTGGGCGCGGCCTCGGCCGATGCGGTGCATATCGTCACCGAAGGCCCGCTCGGCTCGGCGGCGCGGCGCTTCTGCCTGCGCGAGGGCATTCCTTTCACCTCGGCCTATCACACGGCCTTCCCGGAATATGTCGAAGAGCGCATCCACGGCACGCTCGGCCTCGGTTACGCCTTATCTGCGCCGCTTCCATCGCCCGTCGAGCGCGGTGATGGTGCCGACCGACACGATGATCGAGCGGCTGACGAAGCAGCGCTTCGAGAAGCTCGCTTACTGGTCGCGCGGCGTCGATGGCGAGCTGTTCCGGCCGCGCAGCAAATCCTTCCTCAGCGACAAGCGGCCGATCTATCTCTATGCCGGCCGCGTCGCGCCGGAGAAAAATATCGACGCGTTCCTGAAGCTGAAACTGCCGGGCACGAAATATGTCGTCGGCGCGGGGCCGAGCCTCAAGCGCCTCAAAGCGCAATATCCCGACGCGCATTACACCGGCTATGTCGATGACGAGACGCTGGCGGCGTTCTACGCCGCGGCCGATGTGTTCGTCTTTCCGAGCCGTCGGAGACTTTCGGCCTCGTCCTGCTCGAAGCGATGGCGAGCGGCCTGCCGGTCGCGGCCTATCCGGTCACCGGGCCGCTCGATGTCATCGGCGACAGCGGCGCCGGCGCGCTCCAAGAAAATCTCGCCGACGCGGTCGATGCGGCGATGACGCATCGATCCCGGTTTCTGCCGCGCGCATGCGCTCAAATTCTCCTGGACCGACGCGACGGCGCAATTCCTCGATCACGTCACCCGTGCGAACACCCATCTCGTTGCCGCGGAGATGGAATTGTCCCGATGACCGTGGCGCTTGCCGTGTTTTGTTTTTTCGCCCTGGCGCTGCATCTCCTCAGCATCGGTTTGGCGGTGCGGCGTGTGCGGATGCGTCGTCGCGCCATGCCGGTGCCGGCCGATGCGCCGCCGGTGACGGTGATCCGGCCGGTTTGCGGCATCGAGGCGTTTTCGCGCGAGACGCTGGGCTCGAGCTTCGCGCTCGATTATCCGAATTACGAGTTCTTGTTCTGCGTCGCGCGCGAAGACGATCCGGTGACGGCGATCGTCTATCGCCTGATCGACGCGCATCCGGAAATTCCGGCGCGGCTTTTGGTCGGCGACGATCGCGTCAGCCTCAATCCGAAGCTCAACAATACGGTGAAGGGTTGGGATGCGGCGCGGAACGAATGGATCATCATGGCGGACAGCAACGTGCTGATGCCGCGGGATTACATCCAGCGACTACGGGCGCGTTGGCGGCACAATACCGGTGTCGTTTGCTCGGTGCCGATTGCGTCGCGGCCGACGAATTTCTGGGCCGAGCTCGAATGCGCTTTTCTCAATACCTATGAGGCACGTTGGGAATATGCCGCGGATTCGCTCGGCATCGCTTTCGCGCAAGGCAAGAGCATGCTGATGCGCAAAAGCGTGATCGAGCAGGGCGGCGGCATCCGTGCGCTCGGCGCCGAGATCGCGGAGGACGCGGCGCTGACCAAGTTGCTGTATGCGGCGGGGCTGAAGGTCCATCTCGTCAACAATCCATTCGAGCAGCCGCTTGGCGCGCGCAGCGCTGCCGAAGTCTGGTCGCGCCAAACGCGCTGGTCGCGGCTTCGGCGCATGACCTTTCCGCTGATGTTCGTGCCGGAACTGTTGCCCGGCGCGTTCTTTCCCTTCGTCGCGGCGATGGCCTTCGCCGTCCATGCGCAGATCGGTGCCGTGGAGATGGGCGCCCTCGCGGTGGCGTTCCTTGGGCTTTGGCTCGGCGCCGAAGCGGCGCTGGCTCGCGCCGCCGGCTGGCATTGGTCGATCCGCATGGCGTTCGCTTGCGTGCTGCGCGACATTTTGCTGCCGCTGCTTTGGGTCGACGCCTGGCTGGGCAGCGGCTTCACCTGGCGCGGCACGGAAATGCGGCCGCGCGAGGCGGTCGAAACGCCCCGATAAGAACTCCCCGGAAAAAAAGAGACCGCCGGGCTTGCCGGCGGTCTCGTCGAAGCTTCGAGCTGATAGCTTAGCGCGTTGGGTTGCTCGTGCGGTTTTGGCCACCCGGATTGGTCTGCATGGTTGCCGGCCCGTTGCCGCCGCCCGTGCCGCTGCTCGCTCCGCCGCTATTGAAGCTCGGATTGCTGTTGGGGCTGCTGCCCGAATTATCGCTGCCGTTCATCGAGCCGTTTTGCAGATCGCCCAAGGTTGGCTGATCGAGCTGCGCCGTCTGCTTCAGACCGTTCTGCTTCTGGAATTGTTGGACCGCTTGCTTGGTTTGCGGGCCCCATTTGCCGTCGACCTGGCCCTTATAGAGGCCTTTGTCTTGCAGCGCTTCCTGGGCCTGGCGGATATCTTCCGAAGACGTGCCGCCCGAGGCGTTGCTGCTCATGCTGCCACTGCTCATGCCGCTGTTCGACGGGCCACTGCTTGTGCCGCTGGCCATTGGCCCGCCATTTGCGCCGGTGCCGTTCATGTCCTGATTGTGCATGGCCGAGCCGGCCGAGCCTTGCGTGCCGGTCGCGCCACCGCTCGTGCTCGGGCTGGAATAGGACGGGCTGCCGGAATTGCTGCCCATCGATCCAGCGCCCGCGCTCGAGCCGGCACCGCGATTGCGCGAAAGCGGTTCCGGCCAAGCCAAGCGCCAGCACGGATGTCGTCAACAAGAAACGCTTCATCGACATTCAACCTCCTTTGGAGCGCCGCGCTGATCGACGCCCTTACTCAGTGGCCAACGCGGGGCGGTGCGATCCGTTCCGTCCGAACTCGTGACAAGAGCAGCAACTCGTCCTAGGTTTCGGCGTAATGATCGGGGATGACGAAAATCCGGACACGACAATAGGCACGTCGGCGCCGCATGCCGAGCCGACTGCCGTGCCTGAGCCTGCTGCGTCCCAGCCTGCCGGGCCAAGCGAAACCGCTGGCGCGAGCGAGGCTGACGCGACGCCACAAGCGACGGATACGACCCTGGCGGGTAGCGCGCCGCGCACGCTGCGCCTTCAAGGCGATCCGCCGCGCCGTCGTCGTCGGCGGCGACGCCGGCAGGGGCCGAAGCCGGAAGGCGCTGCGCCCGATGCGGCGATTTCTGGAACGACGAATGATGCGGCGCCTGCCGAAGCCGCAGCCGAAGGCGATAAGCTGTCACGCAACCGCCACCGCGCCGGATACGGGTCGAAGCGATTGCTTCGGGCGGCGAATTCACTCTGGCGGCGTTACCGGGGAGCGATCGTCCGCGCCGACGCCGGCGTCGCCGTCGCGGCGCTCGGCCCGAAGGTGTGGTGGCTCCGGGCGGCGAGGCCGTAGCGGCTTCCGCCGGCGAGGGCGCACAACAGCAACAGCCGCGTCGCGAACGTGGCCCGCGCCGGAACGGCCCCCGTGATCGACGTGATGGCGATCGCGATCGCCAGCGTGGCGACGGCACCGGCCGAGACGGTCAGAGCCGAGACGGTCAGAGCCGCGAGGGTCAGGGCGGCGGTGGTCAAGGGCGCGGCGAGCGCCGCGAAGGCCAGCCGCGCGATAGCGAGCGCCGCGATCGTGATCGTGGACCGCGGCGCGGCAAGGGCGGCAAGCCTTTCGGCAAAGGCGGCGACCGCGATCGCGGCGGGCGCGATGGACGACGCGACAAGCCGGCGCCGAAGCTTTATTCATTCGAGTTGGTCGTCGATCGCGGCTTCGAGGATGTCGCGGTGCCGCCACCGGCCGAAGGCGAAGCGTCGGTGGAAGGCGGTACACGGCGTGTCGACTGGACAATCGTCAAGCGCACCGTTGCCGATCAGCGTGCGGCGAAGACGGTTTCGGCGCAGTACATTTTGAAACGCGACGGCGCGGAGATGGAGTTCCCCAATCTCGGCGCGGCACGCGCGGTGGTGAACAAAACCATCGTCCATCCCGAAAAGCTGACGCGGGCGAAGACGGATTATCCCTCGACCAAGAAGTGACGCACTGATCTCGCGTTTCACTCAGCCGACGAAACTCAAATCCTCGATATAGCCATTGCGCAGCGCGCGGCGATGCGGCCGCGTGATGAGTTGCGAGCACGTTGTCGATTCGCAGAGCAGGCGCTGAAGCTGCGGATAATTCTCGAATTGGACGCTCTTGATCAGCTCTTCCTCGGCGCCTTCGACATCGAGCTTCACGACGGTCGGCAACGCGTCGGGCGCGGGCGCCGCGAGCACGTCGCCAAAGCCGCTGCTCGCGACCTTCTGCGGAATCGTCGCGATGTCGTTCGGGTGAAGCGCGCTGTGCTTGCCGGTCTCGGCGCGATAGAGCACGGTCTCGCCGCTTGTCGTCGCGACGGCGCGGTTGATGATCGTGGCGCGGCCAGGGAACGCGGCGAGATTACGGGTGAGCCACGCCAGATTGGTCACGTCCGGCTCGAAGCAGCAGACGCGATTCTGCGGGTTACGGCTGAGGAAATAGGCGCTGGCAAAGCCGATATTGGCGCCGATATCGAAGAAGAAGAAAGCTCGCCCGGAATCGGTCGCATAGTCGTCGCGGCAAAACACGCCAAATAGGGTTTTGAGACTCTCGAAATTGCGCAAGGCGAGGGTGATCGTACCGGTCGGCGTGCGCACCGTGAGCGTCTCCGGTGCGCGATGGTGCGCCAGCCCAAGGAAAAATTTCAGCGGATTGGTGATGACCCAGCAGGCGCGCAGCAAGCCGCGCCAATTGTAACGATTGAGCAGCAGCGCGCCGGTGCGGTCATAGGCGTAGGGGCTGAAAAGAGGCATGGCGCATATTGCGGTGCCGCCTCGCTCGCGGCAACCGCAGCCGCCGTGGCTAAACTGCCATGCGCAGCTTCCACTCGATCGCTTCGAAAGTCGCGATATCGGCGACGAAACACTGGCCGCCGGCATCGACGAAGATATGGCAGGCGAAGCGGTACCACAGCCCGTCGAGGATCAGCACGCCGGCATAAGCACCGAATTCGCCGCCATCATCCTCGCGCTCGATCCGCTGGTCGCGCAGCACGAGCCGCGCGCCGGCGCCGAGCTGCTGGTCGAGCCGGCCCATCAGGCAGCCATCGCACAGCACGTCTTCGAGGCCGAGCCCGAAGCGCGCCTGGAGAAAATCGTCGACCGTCTTGGCATCGGAGGCTGGAGCGGGGGTACCAGCGATTTGGCTCTGGGTCATTGGTTTCTCCCTCAACGGACGAGCGAAAAGGCATGATAGTCGATAGAGAACAAAAAAGGAACATTTTTCTAAAGCTCGCAAGCGCCTGATCGCAGCATCCGATCCGTCGACTACCCGTCGTTAGAGAAATTTCTTCCTTGCGGATGCGACGCCGGCGAGCGTCCTATAATTCATTGGCTTGCGCTTACTGAGTGTGGTGGAGAAATAGGATGCGTGTCGTTCGTTTCGGGACTGCGGTCGTTGCAGTGGTCGCTTTGGCCGGTTGTGCGGTAGCGCCGCCGAGCGGTCCTTCGGTTGCGGTGATGCCGGGCCAAGGCAAGAGCTTCGAGGCTTTCCAGGCAGACGATGCCGCCTGCCGGCAATATGCGGCGCAGCAGACCGGCATCGCGCCGCAGGAAGCCGCCAATCAAAGCCTCGTCGGCAGCGCGGCGCTCGGCACGGTGCTCGGCGCGGCGGCTGGCGCGGCGATTGGCGCAGCGGCCGGCAACCCCGCGATGGGCGCGGCCATCGGCGCCGGCAGCGGCGCGGTGCTTGGCACGGGTTACGGGGCTGGCGCGGCGCAGTACTCGGCCGATTCGGTACAATACCGCTACGACACCGGCTATGTGCAGTGCATGTCGGCAAAGGGTGAGAGCGCGCCGCAGATGCCGGTCGCGCAAACCGCTTCTGCCGCGCCCTATCCCTATCCGGCTTATCCCTACTATCCAACCTATCCTTATTACTATGGTCCGGCTTACTACGGTCCCGCCTTCGTCGGCGTCGGTTTTGGTTGGCGCGGCGGCTGGCGTGGCGGCGGCTGGCGCGGCGGCTGGCATCGCTAGCTGTCCCCGGCGCGGGATCGACGTGGGATAGACAGGACGCGCTTTTTCCCCAAACCTGGAGCAAAACCAGGAAGAGGAGGGCGTGCCGATGGAGCCGGTATTTCGAGTTGGCGATCTCGAGGTCAAAGCCTTCAGCGACGGCATCCTGAAGACCTCGCTCGATCTCGTGCTCAATATGGATCGCGCGCAGGCGACGCAGCTTAGCGGCGCCGACGACAAGGGCGCGCTCTATATCCCGGTCAACAATTTCGTCTTCCAGCGCGACGGCAAGACCATCATGATCGATGCTGGCGCCGGCAACACGATGCAGCCGACCCTCGGCAAGCTGCCGGCGAATTTGCGCCAGGGCGGCATCGATCCCGCCTCGATCACGCATATCCTCCTGACGCATATCCATCCGGATCACGCCAACGGCCTCGTCGACGATGCCGGCGCGCCGCATTACCCCAATGCCGAGCTCGTCGTGCATGAGACCGAATTCGATTTCTGGCTCGGCGCCGATAAGGCGGGCGCGCATGAGCGTACACGGCCGATGCATGAGCGCGCGCTGATCGATCTCAAGCCCTACATGTCGCGCATCCGCCGCATGAAGGATGGCGAGGAGTTTGCTCGGCTGCGGCGTCGTGCTCGCCGCGGGTCATTCGCCCGGCCACACCGTGTGGCGCATCACGGCCGGCGGCGAGGCATTCATTTCCTGGGGCGATCTCGTCCATCTTTCGGCGGTGCAGATCTCGCATCCCGAGACCAAGCTCGCCTACGATCTCGATGCCGACAAAGCGGTCGCGGCGCGCAAACGCGTGCTCGACATGGCGGCGAATGAGAAGCTGATGGTCGCGGGCGCGCATGTGAACGCGCCCGGCTTCGGCCACGTCGTGCGCAAAGGCCTCAGCTACGAATTCGCGCCCGCAATGTGAAGCGGGCGATGTAAGGGAGGGCGAGATGAGCGTCGATACCAATCTCGCGCGGCTGATCGATCTCGCGGCGCCCTATTGGGCCGGCGAGGCCGAAGTCGTGCGCACCTATTGGGCCGCACCGATCCGCAATCGCGAGACCGATTGCATCTGGCTGGCGCGGCAATGCTTCAAGGAGTTCTGGGGCTCGGGCCTCAGCAAGCTCGATCGCGGCGGTGTGGTGCTCGGCGTGATGAAGAGCGTGATCGAGCGAGCGCCCGAGATCGATATTTCAATCGATCGCTACGAGGTGCTCGACTGGCTCGAAGGTATCAAGGCCGAATTCTCGCATTACTGCGCCTTCGCCGATATCTACGACGCGCTGCGGCCCGGCGGCACGCCGAAGCTCAACCCGGCGAGCGTGCAGAGCTGGCCCGCGGAAGATGCGCTGACCCAGCTGCGCTATCGCCATCAGGCCGAGCATGGCACGGTCGGGCTACGCGCCTGCAAATTCACCGAGGGCGGCTATTGCGCGCTGTTCGCTGAAGGCAAGGCGCTTGCCGGCCGCGGCGGTGTCGACGACAAGATCGCGACCGCTTGCGGCCTCGTCTATGAGGACGAGATCGATCACATGCTGGCGGGCATCGCCGGCATCGCCAATGAGGGTCTCGGCGCCGATGATTGGCGCTTGCTCGGCGAGCTCGTGGTCGCGCAGATGAAGCAGCGCATCCATATGCGCAACGCGCAATTCAGCATGCCCCTGTCGGAGCAGCGCATCGCCGCCATCTTCCGCGGCGACATCGCGCCGGCGCGTTTCGATTATGCCCGCGCCGGTCTCGCCGCCTAAGCGTCCCCGCTGAGGCCGATCGAGATGCTGTCGCCTTCGACGCGCACCGGATAGCTCGCGAGCGGCATGGTGCAAGGCGCGCCGACCGCTTTGCCGGTCGCGATCTCGAAGGTGCCGCCATGCATCGGGCATTCGACGATCGCGCCTTCGATATAGCCTTCGGTCAGTAGCGCGTGGCCATGCGTGCAATAGGCTTCGGTCGCGTGGAAGCGGCCATTGCCGAGATTGTAGAGCGCGACGGTCTTTGCCCCGATAGCGACCGATTTCATTTCGCCCTCGGCCAGGTCGGAAATCTTCGCCACGGCATGGAAATGCAGCGCGCCGGTATCCGCCGCTTTCGTTGCGCTCGCGGCGGCCGTGCTCGCCACGGGCTCGGCGCTAGCAACGGCGCCCTGCAGGGCGGTGTCGGCCATGATCTTACGCGAAGCGACGGTGATCGCGGTGCGCCGCCGGTAATGGTCCCAGCCCCAATAGGCCGCGGGGAAGGGCTTGCTGACGTGGCCGCAACTTTTGCAGGTGCGCGCGGCCTCGCTTTTGTTGAAGGCCTCGACAGCCGCCGATGATTGCGAGATCGTCGGCAAGCCGATGATTTGCGCGTCGGTCGGGCCGTCGAGCCGGTCGGGGAATTCGTGGGCATCGTAATCGTGGCGCAGCAGCGGCTCACCGCATTTATCGCAATGGAAGATCATCGCTTCGCGTTGCGGCACGCCGATCGCCTGGCGCTGCGTGATCACGGCGATATTGAACATCGCCGGGCTCGGCGGCTGGTCGGGCTTCTGGCCGACGGGATGCGTCGTCGGTCCGACCGAGACGCCGCCCGGTACGCGATAGGAACCGCTCGAGCCGAAGCAGAGATTCACCTCCTGCACGGTATTGAAGTGCACGAAATAACCCATCTCGCCGCGCGCGCCCGGATCCTGCAGCGTGACGCAGGGCACGATGCAGCCCGGCGCGAAATAGGGGAAGAGCGGGTTGAGCGCCGTGGTCGCCACGCGCGCGAAATCGAAGATGTTGACCTTGAGCGGGCTGCGGTCGTCCGCAGGCGCCGCGATCTTGCCGTTGGCGGACGGGCGGATCCCGCTCACCTCTTCGCCATTCGCTTTCTTATGCGCATGCTCGATCTCGAACGCCTCGGTCTCTTTCACCTCGGCGCCGACCTCTGCCCAGCGGAAAGGCGCGAGATCGACCTCGGGCAAGCCTTTGCGCACGCTCGGATCGGCGTTGAAGGCGCGGCACGCGCGCAGATAAGCCTCTTGCGGCAATTCCTTGGCGCAATCCCAGGTGACGCGCGCGACTTCGTCATTGCCGTTGTACCAGGCGACGGCCTCGAGACCGGGACGCGCCGCCTTGTAGCGGAGGTGGATTGAGTTCGCTGCTCGGCACCAGCCGATGCGGCGTGCCGCCCGGCACGTAGACGAAATCGCCCAGCGCCATGTTGAAATAGTTGGCGGGCGAATTGCGGAACTCGACGCGTGCGCTGCCCGACATCTGCGCGATGATGGTGTCCTGCTCGCAGACGAGGAAGAAGGGCTGCGCGACGCTGTTGCGGCTCAAATGGAGCTGCGGGTCGATGCCGAGCTCGAGCATCGGGAATTCGTCGTAATTGCCGCGCTCGACGGCTTCCTTATAGGTCTCGAACCGATTCTTGCGCCGCATGCCCGCCTCCCTTCGCGATCGATGCGCGATCCCGGTATCACGCCATATTGACAAGATGTTGTCAATATGGCCCGATAGGCCGGCGATGTCTCAGGGCACCCCCTCTTCGCCGCGGCGCTCCGCCGGCGCCGGCGCGCATACCGAAGCCGGTGCCGCTTTCACCGAGCTGGTGATCGAGCTTTTCCGCTTGAACGGCGCGATGGTCGCGGTCGGCGACGACATGACGCGCGATCTCGGCATGACGGCGTCGCGCTGGCAGGTGCTGGGCGCGATCGGCAGCGAGCCCAAGACCGTCGCTGCCGCCGCGCGCCAGATGGGGCTGACGCGCCAGAACGTGCAGCGCATCGCGGATTGGCTGGTCGAAAGCGGCATTGCCGAATTCGTCGACAACCCCAATCATCGCCGCGCCAAGCTGGTCGCGCTGACCAAAGAGGGC
The DNA here is from genome assembly GCA_963731145.1 of uncultured Alphaproteobacteria bacterium. Lineage (GTDB taxonomy): Bacteria > Pseudomonadota > Alphaproteobacteria > ATCC43930 > CGMCC-115725 > CAIKMD01. The sequence continues at coordinate 267,340 of CAVSUX010000006.1, forward strand.
GCGGCGCTGCGACAGCAACTCGGCCGGCGCCAGGCGCGCTGGGCCAATGCAAGCGGCGGGCCTTTCACCGCCGATGAACTACGCGCGACCACGGATATCCTGAAGCGCCTCAAAAAGGTGCTCGAAAAACGCAGCCAATGACCGGAGGAAAAGTATGAGCGACACGACGAAGATCGAGGCCGAAGATCCGGCCAATCGCCAGGCGAAGAAACGCTCTACCGTTCCGCCGCCGCGGATTCAGCGCTCGCTCCGGCTGCAATTCCAGGGCGATTGGGGCCGCGCCAATCTTCATCGCGCGCTCGGCTTCCTCGGCTACGAGTTCACCGGCCTGGCCGGGCCTTATACGCGTTACGCGATCTGGAACGGGCGCGGCGGCATGGACAACATCCAGGCTGTCGGCCGCGGCGAAATCGATGTCGCGCTTGCCGTGCCGGTACCCTTCATGCGTATGGCGATGGAAGGGAAGGGCGCCTGCGCCGGCGAGACTTTCCCCAATCTGCGCATGCTCGGCTATGTGCCGCAGCACGACCGTATGATCGTCGCGTTGCGCAAGGATCTCGGCATCAATTCCTGGGCCGAATGGCGCGAGAAGAAGCCGAAGCTGCGCATCACCCTCGGCCCCAACGACAACGTTTCCTTCATCGGCATTGCCGGCCACATGCTGCTCGACGCGCATGGCCTGCCGCGCGCGGTGCTGGAGAAGCAAGGCTGCAGCTTCATCGAGCATGACGAGCCGCGCGGCTGCACGCTGGCGATGCTCGATGGCGCAGCCGACGCGATCGTCCAGGAAGCGGTGATGACGACCTATTGGCAGGAGCTTGCCAACAAGCGCGACCTCGTCTTCCTGCCGATCGAGCCGCAGGCGCGCGACACGCTCAAGGCAGAGTACGGCCTGCCGAGCGCGACGCTGCGCAAGGATTATCTGCGCGGCATGGATCGCGAGATGGAATTTCTCGATTTCTCGCATTTCGCGCTGATCGCCACCACCGATCTGCCGGAGGACGTGGCTTACGCGCTCGCCTGGGCGCTGATCGAGCGCTATGAAACGCTCGAGATGCAATACCGCCACATCCCGCCGGAGCACAGCCCGGTGTCCTATCCGATCGATCCCAAAGCAGTGTGCCGCACGCCGATCCCGCTTCATCCCGGCGCCGAGCGCTATTACCGCGACGCCGGCCATCTGACCTAAGACGATGGCTCGCGCGGTTCACCTCGTCGGCAGCGTACCGCTCGCGAATGGCGAGGAAGTGTTCCGCGCCGCCGCGAAAATTCTCGGCGAGCGCATCAAGCGCCTGCCGGATGGCGAGACCGGCGCGCGCGGCGATTGGGTGCAGTGGCTGTCACATCTGCTGCGCCGCCATCCGCAATTCGAGCTGCCCGGCGCGATCGATTATTCCGCGACGCGCGATCTGCGCAATTACTACCGCGTCAAGCCGGGCTTCGATCCCGCGACGGTGCGTTTCGGCGCGCTCGGCTATGCCGAGGCGGCGCGCGAATCCTATCCGATCTTCGAACGCCTCGTCGGCGAGGGCGTGATCCCGGCGGCGACACGTTTCCTCGTCGCGATGCCGACGCCGCTCGCTTTCCTGCAAGTGCTCGTCGCGCCCGATCAGCGCGCCGCGCTGGAGAAGGCTTATTTCCAGAGTATGCTGGAAGAGGTCGCGGCGCTCGCCACCATCGTGCCGGCCGAGAAGCTTGCGATCCAATGGGACACGGTGTTCGAGTTGCTGATCCTCGAAGGCGTGCGCAAGAGCCAGATCGACGATACGCGCGAAGGTCTCATCGACCGTTTGTGCCGGCTCGGCGCGGCATTACCCGCCGAGGTCGAGCTCGGCTATCACTTCTGCTACGGCGACATGAACCACAAGCATTCGCTCGAGCCGCGCGATACCGGGGTGATGGTCGATCTCGCCAACGACCTCGCGCGTGTCCTGCCCCATCCCATCGATTTTATCCATATGCCGGTGCCGCGCGGCCGCGACGACGATGCCTATTTCGCGCCGCTCGCGCGCCTCGCGCTGCGGCCGCAGACCGAGCTCTATCTCGGTCTCGTGCACTTCACCGATGGCGTGGAGGGCACGCACCGCCGTATCGCGGCCGCGTCGCGGGTGCGTCCGGATTTCGGTATCGCAACGGAATGCGGCTTCGGCCGCCGCGCGCCGGAGACGGTGCGGCGCCTGCTCGAAATCCACGCCGAAGCGACGCGCGATTAGCGGAGGACACCAATGGCGGACAAGATCAGGGTGACGAGTTCCAACGGCGGCGGCCAGTGGTGGAAATCGGTCAAGTGGGCGGCGAAAGCATTCGAGAATAGCGGGCTCGATGTCGAGCGCACGCGCGCGGGCGCATGGAACGATCCGCTTTATCGCGTCTCCAGCGGCGAGGCCGATGTTGCGGTGTCGCTAACGGTGGGCGCCGCGATGGCGGCAAAAGCGGTCGGCCCCTACAAGGACGGCAAGGCGTCGCGTATCCGCGCGCTGGCGCGCCTGATCCGTCCCGATCAGCATTTCTTCAACATGGTTCGCGCCGACCTCGGCGTGCGGTCCTTCGCCGAGCTGGCGCAGAAGAAACCCGTGCTGCACGCGTCGATCGAGGTCACCGATTACGGCCCCGGCTACGTGACCGAGATGTATCTCAAGCATTACGGCATCGATCTCATGCGCGACATCGAGGCGTGGGGCGGCAGCCTCATCACGTCGCATCCCCATACGCTGGCGCATGTCGTCGACGGAAGTTGCAACGCGATCTTTCGCACGGACACCTCGGCCGGGCCGGCGGGGATCGCTGCGCATCTCGGCGATTGGGTGCTGCTGCCGCTCGATGCGGACATTGCCCAGGCGATGGAGCGCGACTACGGCGCGCCGGTCACCAACATCGAGCCCGACTTCATGCGCGGCATCGAGGGCAGCGCGCCGTGCCTGACGATCACCAATCCCGGCTTCGATCTCGTCATCGGCGAGCACGTATCTAACGACATAGCCTACCGCCTCGCGAAGGCTTTGAACGAGACCAGCGAGCGGGCGTGGATGGCGCAAGACGTTTTTTACGCTCTCCGCCACGCGCCGGAGACGCCGACGCCGCTCCATCCGGGCGCCGCGCGGTATTACCGCGAGCAGGGGGTGCTGAACTAAGCCAGGCTTGCAACTACCCTTAGCTGACCCGTGTTTTCGGCTCTGGTCGCGGCCAACGTATTGATAATTGAGCGCCGCGGTCAGCTTCTGCCGGGCCTTTGCTTGCGTGACCACGTGCGCGCGTTAGACCGCGAGCCGGCGTGTCGGCTATGCTCAGCCCAGCTACTGTCGAAGAAGCTGCCGTCCGGGTGGTTGCATGATCTCATTCGCGGGGAGCCAAGATGGCGGGGATTCCGGTCTGTCGTTTCGATGAACTCGCGGATGGCAGCATCCGTCGTTTCATGGTCGACGATGATTTTCCGATTGCTATCGTCCGTTGCGGCGACAGCGTCCATGCGTTGCTGGATTCCTGTCCTCATCGCGGCGCTCCCTTGAGCAAAGGCACTGTCAGTGTCGAGGACCGGGAAGTGATCTGTCCCTGGCATTTCTTCCGCTTCAAGCTCGATTACGGCGAGAGCGCGACCAATTCCGATCTCAAAGTTCCCGTCTATAAGGTGACGATCGAGGACGGCGTCGTGACCTTAACGCAAGCTTGATGCGAGGTGTCTGATCGCCACAGTGCTACGCAAAACCATTGTGGGCAGCGTCGAGCACGTTAGGCTGACCTCACAGACTCTCGCGGAAACACGCGGAGCATTCGGGGAGAGCAGGGATGACGCATCTTATCTTTGTTTCTTCTGGTGGCGGCGGTAGAGCAATCGGGGTCAGAGTAGATTTAAGTGGCGCGTATTGCCCCGATCTCTACGTCCTATTTTGATTTCGAGGGCCGGACGAAGATGTTCGTCTCGCTATTCGAGATACGGCGTCAGCACATCTTCGATCCATTTCATGAATGCGCGGACTCGGCGCGACAGATTGCTCCGATGTGCTACGACGAGGGACACGGCGAGCGCCCGCGCCGAAAATCGGGTAGGATCTCCACAAGCGCTCCACTCTCTAAGTATCGGCCAATCCCTAAGAGTGGCGCCTGAATCAGGCCAAGGCCGGCGAGGGCAGCGGCTTCGTAGGTCTGCGCGCTGTTGACGTGTAGCGCACCCGGCAACTGAACCGTCGCGTAGCTGTCGCCGTCCGGATATTCCCATCCATAGGGTCTTGCGCCCAGTATCGTCGAAAAATGAATTGTCCGATGGTCCTGACGCTGGAGATCTTCTAGCGATCGAGGGACGCCATAGCGCGCCAGGTAGGCAGGACTGGCGGCGTTGACCGTGCGCAACAGGCCCAGCGGGCGGGCGATCAGCGTCTCGTCCCCGATGGGACCAAGTCGTAATACGCAGTCGAACCCCTCTTGAACCAGATCGACTTGCCGATCCGTACTCGACACCTCCAGCTCCAGCGCGGGGTGAGTCGCCATGAAATCCGGCAAGGCCGGCACGATCGTTGTGCGCGCCACCTCGCTCGGAAGATCGACCCGTAAACGCCCGCGAAGTGCCACGCTATCACCTGCGAACATCGAGTGTAGGTCATCGACGTCAGCAAGCAGATCGCGGGCACGTGCATGAAATGCGCGTCCGTCCTCTGTCAACTGCACGCTGCGCGTCGTTCGATGCAGAAGCCTGACACCGACATCTTCTTCCAGCTTCCGGACCGCCGTTGAGGCCCTTCCCTTTTGAATGCCCAGGCTATCGGCTGCGCGGGTGAAGCTCCCCATTTCCGCTACCGTTATGAAAATGAGGATGGGTTCGAGATTTTGCATTTTCGTGCCTTGGTATTGTTCACGGCAGAAAGAACAGTGAGTTCACTTCCTCGATATTTATCATGTCCAAGAGACACAGTAGCTTCGAAATTGTGGATCCCCCATCGGAGAATGACAAATGTCCGAAACGATGAACCTGCATCAGGTGCCTGAAACGATGACCTTGTATCGCGCCCTGTGGGCCGGCCGGATCATGAGCGCGTTTGTCGTTATCGCTCTGGCGGCAGATGGGACTATTCAGCTTTTCGCGCCAGCACAGATCGCGAGCATGTTGCAGGAAACCGGGTTCGCGATGGACCTGACCCGTATCGTGGGTCCGATCATACTCGTCAGCGCCATCCTTTACGCCATCCCGGCCACCGCCGTCCTTGGCGCGATCCTGGTGACGGGCTTTCTGGGAGGTGCGATCTGCTCTCATGTCCGCATCGGTGAGTTGGGATCGCCGCCGGAACTCATTTCCCTGCTTCTGGGCGCGCTGACATGGGGCGGCCTCTACGCGCGCGATCCCCGTATCCGGGCCATTCTGCCGCTCATCCGTTGAACCGACAGAGGCAGTGCTCTGTCCCTCAAGATCAGGAGAAAACACATGTTTTTAGTAATGGGAATTACGGGAAAAGTGGGTAGCGCGACGGCCGAACATCTGTTGACGCACGGCATGGAGGTACGCGCGCTCGTCCGCAATCGCGAGAAGGCGTCGAATTGGGCGAACCAGGGCGTGGAGTTGGTCGACGGCGATTGGAATGATTCGGCAGCCATCGAGCGGGCGCTCAAAGGCGTCGAAGGCGCGTTTGTCATGTTGCCGGCCGTCTGGGCGCCCTCGCCCGATTTCAAAGAAGCAAAGGGTGTGATTGCAAACTATGTCGAGGCGCTCACCAGGGCAGCGCCGCCGCGGGTGGTTGCGCTCTCGTCGATGGGGGCAAACAAGACCAGCGGGCTGGGGATGATCACGGCGCTGTCGTTGCTGGAGCAAGGCTTTCGTGACCTGGCATCGCCAATCGCCTTCGTGCGCGCCGGCGGGTTTTTCGAAAACTTCCTTTACGGCTTGCACGTCGCCCAGGGCGGCACGCTGCCCGTCTACTACAATCCGACCAACCGGAAATCGACGATGGTCGCAGCAAACGACATCGGCGCTGAGGCGGTAACGCTGCTGATCGGGCCAGCGTGGTCAGGGCAGCGCGTCGTCGAGCTTGGTTCGATGGTCACCGCGGATGAAGTCGCGGAGCAATTGGGTGAAGTCCTGAATCTCGACGTGAAAGCCTTTGCAGTTCCGCGTGCAGGGTGGGCGGAAGCGTTCGAGCAATTCGGCATCCCGAAGGGCCACACCGGACCTGCCGAAAAAGCGTTTGAGGCCGTGAATGCAGGATGGATGGACCTCGGAGTTGAGGGTACGGAGCACGTGGCGGGTACGACGTCCGCACGCGACGTCTTCGCGGCGGCCCAGAACGCCGCCAAGGCGTAAGTCCGGGACGGATCAGGCATGAGACGGAGACTGCCCGCTTCTGCGTCGGACGCGTCGCGGGAAGCGCTCAACAGTTCAAAGCAACGTGAAGCGCCTCCACTCCCGCCTAGCTGATCAAATAGCAGGGTCGGTGGCGTCTGAGATCGAGATCGCGCAATCCTAAAGCTGCGGCACGACCTTGGTGGCCAATATCTCCATCTGGCTCTCATGCTCGTAGCAGGGGTTGAGCAGGATGTGGTCGACACCCGCGTCGATGAAGCGCCCGAGCCACTCCACGGCCTCCGACGGCGTCGCTGCAAGCCCAACGTGGCTCTGATCGCGCCCCGCGTATTGATAGCTGAGTGCGGCGTTCAGCTTCTGTCTGGCCTTCGCCCGGTCGTCCTCCACCGCGATGTAGATGCGTTTGGAAAGCCAGAAGCGCTTGGGATCGACATTGGCTTCCGCGAGGTAGCCGTGCATCCGGCCGAGATCGACGAGCGATTCCTCGTTACCGATGGACCCGGCGGCCATCCAGCCGCCGGCCAGCCTGATAGCGCGGCGCATGGCCGGCTCCGAGTGTCCGCCGAGGAACACCGGTAGGTGCGGCTTCTGCAAGGGGCGCGGCTGCATGCCCTGGTTGTTGAGCTTCCAGAACTGCCCATCGAGGGTGACGCGCTCCTCGGTCCAAAGCGCGGTCATCACCTTCATCGCCTCTTCGAAACGCGTGACACGTTTCTCCGGGCCGATACCGAATGCCGGGTAGAGGCTTGTTCCCGAGCCCAGCCCGAAGCCGACGGTGAGACGGCCATTGCTGAGGTGGTCGACGGTGGCGAGCTGCTTGGCGAGCTGGATCGGGTTGCGATGGTTGAGGATGATCACCGAGATGCCGAACCGGATCTTCTCCGTCAGCGCCGCGAGGTGCGCGATATAGGTCACCGGCTCGAGCACGAAGTTCGGATTGAGGATGCCCTCCGTCAACCATCCGTCGTCGAAGCCCAGCGCTTCGGCCTGGCGGACAAACCTGCGGATGTACGCGTGATCGACGCGCGCGTCCGGAAACGAGTAGGGCAGTGAAATGCCCAGGTTGACACCGCTCTTCGTCTGCATCGTTATCCTCCGAATGAATAGTTAGTCGTTCGTGCTTGCCGCGAGGGTCAGATCGTCGGGCGTGCCGGCGGTCCTGCCGGTCCGAAGCGGCCGCTCTTCGAGCCGCCAGAGCGCTACCAGGGACAAGGCAAAACCGGCCGAAGTCCCGAAGAATACGATTTGGAACGTTTGGGCGAGGGCGCTCTGTTCTCCGATTGCCGCTGTCGACAGGGTCTCGTGCAAGCCCCCTGTCGTTCCGATCGCCGGCCCCAGCTTGGCGGCGAGGAGCGCGCCAACCGCCCCGACGCACATTGTCCCGGCGAGGCTGCGGACGAAATTGAGGGACGCGGTCGCGGCGCCGAGCTCAGTCCGCTCTACCGCGTTCTGCAGCGCGACCGTCGCCATGGGCGGCACGGTGCCGAAGCCAAGTCCGATGATCGTCAGCAGCGACTTCGATTGTGATGAGCCCAAAACTTCCGGCAGCGAAGCCGAGCGCCACCGTCGCCGACAGCGCCAAGAGCACGCCTATGATGGGCAAAACCTTATAACGGCGCACCCGCCCGGTGACGTGACCGGAAATTCCAGCGCCGACATTGAAGCTGAACATCAACGTCATCAGCAGCAGGCCGGAATCCGAGGCGCCGAGCCCGACCAAAAGCTGAAGGAACATCGGCAGGAAGAGGTTCAGCACCATGATCGAGCTCGCCCCCATCGCGTTGGCCAGGACCGCGAAGATGACGACGGGATTGGAGAGCACGCCGAGCGGAACCAACGGCTCGCGCGCCGTCCGCAGCCGCACGGCGAAGCCGATCCAACTCGCCACGGAGAGCACCGCAAGACCGAGGATGGGGGCCGATCCCCAGTCGAAGCGGCTGCCGCCGAGGTCGATGGCCGCCATCAACGTGGCCGTCGCCGCCATGACCAAGCCCGCACCGGCGAGGTCGAGCCGGTGCCGCCGCCCGTGTCTGGGCAGCCGCCGGAGCGGCCCGTTCGACATCAGGAAGGAGAGCAGGCCGAGCGGCAGGTTGATCCAGAAAATCACCGTCCAGTCGAGATATTGCGCGAAGAAGCCGCCAAGGGCCGGACCGAGCGCACCCGCGCTCGCGAAGACGATGACAAAGTAGGTGTAATACTTGGCGCGGTCCTTCGGCGCCGCGATGTCGGCGAGGATGGTCATGGCAACGACGATCAGGCTGCCGCCGCCGAAGCCCTGAACCGCGCGTCCGAGGATGAGGACAACGAGGCTCGGCGCCAGCGCCGAGAGGATCGAGCCGGCCAGGAAGACAGCAATGGCCGCGAGCATGGTTGCACGCCGGCCGTGGATGTCGCTCAGTTTGCCGACGACCGGCGTCACCGCCGTGCCGGTGAGGAGATAGGCCGTTGCCACCCAGGGAACGTTTTGCAGGTCGCCGAAAGTTCGGCCGATTGCCGGCAGTGCCGCGCCGACGATCGTCTGGTCGAGTGAGCCGAGGAATAGCGGGAGGAGCACCCCGATCGTGATCTTGAGGGCCTCGCGATGATTAAGCTCGACGAACGCGTCGCTCATGTCCATGCTAAAGTCACGGGCGTCAGGTGTACTGGGTTCTTCGGCCAAGTCTATCCGCGACCGCCCATGCGATCGATCCTCCGTCGGTTCCGAGATCGTATTGTCCGTGAGCCAATATATTGCGCCGGCGGCGGAATCGATTCTGAGGATCGGATGTTAACAGCCTGACTTAATGGCAGGACGGGACGGAGTATCATGACGAACAATAAGCTTCCCTTGGTCATCTTCGCTGTCGCGGTGCTGGGCCTCGCCGGATGCAACCGCGATGGCGAACGCGCGCAAGACAACTTCAATGCCGCCGGTCGGTCGATTGGCAACGCCGCGACCGACACGGGCCACGCCCTCTCTGACGGCGCACATGCTACAGGCCAGGCGATTGGCTCGGGCGCCCGCAGCACCGGCAACGCCATCGACAACGCGGTAGGACACTAAGCCGGCCGTATCTCGGGGCCGCACGAAGTCTTATTGCTGCCTTGAGGTCAAGAGTAAGCCTCACAGCCTGCGCTGTGGAGCTTCTTTCTATTTGCTATTCGCCGAGGGTCGACGGCGCGAAAAGTTCCTCCAGCGTCATCGAGCGAGGGGTCAGGCCTTGCTCATAGGAATACTGAGCGCACGTCTCGAGGGTCTTCCGGTTGGCCTTCAGGCCATGCTGAACGATCGGCTCCGCGATGGCGGCGGCGTATTCACGCGGCACCCGCCCCGTGTTGATGTAGTACTGCATGTGCTCGATGCGCTCTTGGTTCGCGATCTCGTTGGCCTCGGCCATGGCCTGATAGATCGACATGGGAGCCCAGGGATACTTCTCGACCAACGAGCGGCGAATGATCATCGCGTGATTGATCGGGTAGATGCCGGTCTTTTTGTAATAGCGCGCGCATTCGGCCAGGGTGTCCGCAAACAGCGGTTTGATATCGGGGTGCTTGCGCAGATCGACGGAGGTGCGATCAACCATGTTCACCTCGTTGCCGAAATAGAGGCTGGTCGCGTCGAGCTCGCCCGATAACAACATCGAGCCGATGCTCTTTTCTTTCGGAATTTGTTTCAGCGTCGTACCTTGCGGCGGCTTGAAGCCAACGGCACCCGCGTGGCTATGGTCTGGCGTACGCTCCATCCACCATTCCACGTCCTCCTGCTTGCAGCCGAACTCATGTATCATCGCGCCGCGGGCCCAAAGCGCGCCGGTCTGCTGGAATTCAGGCACACCAATTCTCTTCCCCGTGTAATCGGCAGGGCTGTTTATTCCCGAATCCTTTCGTGCGAACGCCAGCGTATGGAAGAAATGACGCGTGGTGAAAATCGGTAGGCCGATCCAATTCTTGTCACCGTTCGCCATGATCATCAGAAACGACGAAATCGACATTTCCGACACGTCGAATTCTTGGAAACGGAGCTGACGCCAGAACAGCTCGCTGACGGGGACTTTATGGAGATTGAGATCGATGCCTGACGGCTTTACGGTCCTGTCGAAAATCGCGTGGTTGCGAGGATTGGGACCCATCGCGAAGCTCATTTGGATATCGGTCATATTGTTCCTCCCTCGTGCTCAGCAGTCGATCGGAAGTGACGGGTCAGAAACTTCACCGTCGCTGTGTCCGTGCGAATCAGGCGCGCGTTTCATGCATTGTCACGGTCGTTTCGACGCGCGATGAAAGTGAGGATGGAATGCCACCGAAGCGGTATTCCATCCTATCGCTTTACGCCGCCACCCCCGGGATGACCTCTTCCTTGAACAGGCGGACGCTGCGATCGAAGCTGCGACAGGTTGTCGAGGTCGATGAGGAACCCGCAGATCATCACGCCCACGCCGGACTCTGCAAAAGCGCGCATCTTGCGTGTGACGGTGTCCGGGCTGCCGCAGATCATGTCATCGGGGTTGCGCGCAATCGCCCCGCTCGGGTTCTTGATGAAGAAAGCCTCGGCCTCCGACCTGGCCTGTTCGTCGGTCTCCGCCACGTGCACCGCCTTACCGACCGACGACCATTCCCTGGCGAGCCTGATCGTCTCGGCGTCGTGGCCGGAGGCCGCAAGCGCCGCGTGATAGCCGGCCATCTGCTCGCGCGCGCCCGCGGGGTCTCTTGATCGCCGTGAACACCGGCCAGCCGCGCGCGGCGGCATCGGCAATCGCTGCCTGATTCAGGGTTCCGCGTGCCAGGATGGGGCGCGGCTTGCGGAAGGACGACGGGTTGACGGCGACGTCGAGCCTTCCACGGTCTGCGCCGACCGCGAACTCGAGCGGTCCGCCCGTGCCGTCGTAGCCCCAGATGTCGACGACCGTGCGCATCCCCTGCTCGAACAGGGCGTTGCGCTCGGCGAGGTCACGCCCGAATGCCACCAGGTCGGTGTCCTTGAATCCCGAGCCGAAAACGACGACGAGCCGCCCGGCGTTCAGCTGGTCGATCAGGTTGCACGACTCGACCAGCCGCACCGGGTGATGCAGCGCCGGGTTCACCGTGGCGAGAATGAGCGTTGCCTGCGTCAGCCGAGGCGCGAGCGCGCACGCGAACAAGAGCGAATTCTGATAGCCTTGGTTCTCGTGGAGGTGGTGCTCGGTCAGGGAGATCGCGCCGAAGCCACCGGCATCCGCCTCGAGCGCGAGGTCGGTCATGCAGTTGATGAGCGGAAGTTCATTCCGTTTGTCTTGGATGCGGGTGCTGAGATGCATGCAGAATTTCATGGTCGTGCTTCGCGTCCTTTCTTCTTTGTCAAACTGAGGCCGGTCGCGACTGCCACTACCAGTAATGCCTCGTAGCACAGCTATTATACCATAGAGGTTCTTTTTGTCAGGGACGGTCGGCAAGTGGCGCCAGCGTTTTGCCGAGCAACGCCTGGAGGTTGCGGGACAAGCCCCGGTCGGGCGCACCGCGTATTCAGCTTATGTGAATTACGATGCTGACGATGGCGGAGTACAAATAATCTTCATCGCAAAATAAATCGGGGAACAGGGTAGCAAGACAATCACCTTACGCGTGACGGTGGTTGTGGTGGTCTCGATTGAGTAGACCGGTCTTCATTTCCGCCGGGGCGACTTCTTGCGGCCCGCACGCTCGCCTTCTTTGCGTGCCACAAATAGTTTGGCGGCTTGCTGTGCCGCGGCTCGGTTTAGGTAATTGCCGCATTCGAAGCGCTGCCCGTCGAACGTCACGACAAGTTCGAATTTTTGCGGACCGACCTCGTGGATCTCGATGGTAGCTTCCACGGGATGGGCCATTGATTATTCCTGAAACTGACGAAGAGAGAATCCGATCTCTTATACGCCTTCTTGCCGGGGCTCCAAACTGCAGAGCGATTGCTCTAGGGGGTGAGGATCGGCGGACATTGCCGGCCAGCTAGCGTGCCGTCGCCGGCGCGCGGCCGAGCAGCGCGGCTTCCCGGTTGCGCGCGACCAGCCACATCAGCAACGCGCCGAGCAGCGCGAGGCCGGCCATGAAATAAAGCCCGACCTCGAAGCTGCCGAATTGCTGGCGGAACACGCCAAGCAGAATACGTCGCGAGGAAGCCGCCGATCGAGCCGCCGCCGGAGAGGAGGCCGATGCCGACCGCTGCGGCACGGCCTTGCATGAAGCCGGTGGCGAAGGACCAGAACGGCCCGACCAGCGGATTGCAGCCGCTGATGCCGATAATGAGCGCGATGAGCGAGAGCACCGGGCTGGCGGTGAGATAGGCGCTCGCGGCGCAACCCGCCGCGCCGATGATCAGCCCGGCGATGACGTAGGGCGAGCGCGTGCCGGTGCGGTCGGAATGCTGGCCGACGTAATACATCAGCACGACGCTGATGAGGTAGGGGATCGCGCTGATCAGCCCGATCTCGAACGGTCGCAGATTTTGCAGATGGCGGATGATCTGCGGCAGCCACAACACCATGCTGAGGAATTGGGCGCCGATGCAGATATAGGTGACGAACAGCACCCAGACGCGCCAATTCGCCAGCACGGCATAGCCGCCGGTGACGTTGAGCGTGCCCACATTGCGCCGCTCTTGCGCCAGGGTGGTGACGAGCTCGTTGCGTTCGCGCTCATCGAGCCAGGAAGCGCGGTTGGGATCGTCGCTGAGGATGCGGCCGATGAAAAGCCCGAGCAGGATGGTCGGTGCGGCCTCGAGGATGAACATCCATTGCCAGGGCGCGAGGCCGAGCCAGCCCGGCAATTCGAGTAGCGCGCCGGAGAGCGGGCCGCCGATCATGACCGCGGCGGCGGTCGCGGTGTAGAGCGTGCCGATGGCGCGACCGCGCTCGCTTTGGGGGAACCACTGACTGATATAGAGCGTCGCGCCGGGGATCATGCCGGCCTCGGCGAGGGCGAGCAGAAAGCGCAGCGCGTAAAAGGATTTGGCGTCGCTGATCAGCGCCATCGCGGCGGCGATGAGGCCCCAGGCCACCATGATCCAGGCGATCATGCGCCGCGCGCCGAATTTATGCGTCAGCAGATTGGCAGGGATCTGCGCGCAGAGATAGCCGATGAAGAAGATCGATGCGCCGGTGCCGTAAACCTGGGGCGTGAAGCCGAGCTGGCTGTTCATCTGCAGCGCGGCGAAGCCGAGATTGGAGCGGTCGATGTAATTGAGCATGACGAGCAGGAAAAGCAGCGGAATGATCCGCCAGAAGAGCTTGCTGACGACGGTGCTCGAGAGCACCTCGCTGCCGACCGATTCCATTCTCGCGACCATCGCCTATCCTCCCATCGCGCGCACCCCTCGCGCATTTCTTGTGTCGGCTCTTGCGTCAAGCGCAGAAGTCGCACCTTATTGACTTGAGGCTTGCATGTTGACAACTTGGTGTCAATTCATTTCCGGCGCGTCCGTCTTGCGCTACGAAGGAGCGGTATGACTTCGCTTAAAGTGCCCTGTCTCGTTGTCGGCGGCGGTATCGGCGGCTTGACCGCGGCGTTGGCCCTCGCGCGCCGCGGCCGCGATGTACATGTGCTCGAGAAGGCCGATGCCTTCACCGAGATCGGCGCCGGGTTGCAGCTCGCGCCCAATGCGACGCGCGTGCTGACCGAGCTCGGCGTAATGGACGCGCTGATGGCGCATGCGGTGGCGCCGGCGCGGCTCCTCTGGATGGATGCGCTGGCCGAGAAGCCGATCACCGCGGTCGATCTCGGCGAGCCGTTCCGCAAGCATTTCGGCTATCCCTATCTCGTGATGCATCGCGGCGATCTGCTGACCGCGCTGCTCGAAGCCTGCCGCGCCTCGGGCCGGGTCACGCTCGAAGCCTCGCGCGACGTTGTTGCGGTCGAGGATCGCGGCAACACCGCGCTGGCGCGCTGCGCCAATGGCGACACTTTCGAGACCGGTTTGCTGATCGGTGCAGACGGGCTCTGGTCCGGCATCCGCCGATTGCTGCATCCCGACGAGCCGAGCCGCGTGCCCTATGTCGCTTATCGCGGCACCATGCCGATCAAGGGCATCTCGCCGCATGCCGGCGCCGACACGGTCGTGATGTGGGTCGGGCCGAACATGCATTTTGTGCAATACTCGATCCGCGGCGGCGAAGAGTTCAACCAGGTCGCGGTGTTCAAGGCTCCGACCTATTCGACCAACAACGACGAATGGGGCACGCCCGAGCAGCTCGACGCACATTTCGCGCAATGCTGCGGCTACGTGCGCGATTGCGCGAAGCTGATGTGGCGCCATGTCCGCTGGCCGATGTATGACCGCGAGCCGATTAGCGATTGGGTGAAGGGGCGTATCGCGCTGCTCGGCGATGCCGCGCATCCGATGTTCCAATACATCGCCCAAGGCGCGTGCCAGGCGATCGAGGACGGCTTCTGCCTCGCGCACGAGGTCACGGCGACGCCGGACCCGGCCAAGGCGCTCGAAGCTTATCGCCAAGCGCGCTATCTGCGCACCGCGCGCGTCCAGCTCACCGCCCGGGCGATGGGCGCGTTCTTCCATCTCGATGGCGTCAACGCGCAATTGCGCAATGCGATGATCGCGGGACGCCAGGCGACGGATTACGCGCCGCTCGATTGGCTCTACGGCCATAAAGCCTAGGGTCAGGACTCATTGACCGCCAATGCCCGCGCGCGCGATCACATGGATGTTCGCCGCACTCAGCACGGTGGAGCCGCCGATCCTTGAACTCGGAACCGCCAGGCTCCTTGAGGGCGACAAGTCCTGGTCCGCGCAACGCATGCCTCTCGTCGAGGATCGCGTCCGTTACCGGCTGAGCCAACTTTCCCGTCGCCTTGGCGATGCCGACTGGCTCGATGGCGCGTTCAGCGCGGGCGACCTGATGATGGTGTCGGTGCTGCTCAGGCTGAAAGCATCGGGTATGCTGGACGAATATCCGAACCTCTCCGCCTGGCCCGCGGCGAAGTGCGGGCCGCCTACAAGCGTGCCTTCGACGCTCAATTGGCGGTTAACACCGGCAAGTTACCGACCGGCTGATCGAAGATTTATCCTGGGCTCGAAGTCGTCATCCGAGTTTTTCGTTCAGTTTATTGCGTGCATCGTCCGATGCCTGTTTGATCTTCACCGGTCTCCTGTTGCGCCCGGCACGCGATCGCCGAATATTGGCGGTACGATGTCCTCTGCAGCAATGCGCGTTGACCCCGCGGTCGATGGGGGCGTTGCGCTCAGATGGCCTCATCGAGGCCCAATCCTAGGGAGTAAAAAGTAATGTCATTCTACCGAGGCATGATTTGCGAGAACGTCACTATCACAGGCGACAAGGGAACGCCGATCACCGCTTACGTCGCGAAACCATCGGGTCCTGGCCCGTTTCCGGGCGTCGTGCTGATTCATCACGTCCCGGGATGGAGCGAGTTCTACATCGACGAGACGCGCCGGTTTGCGCATCACGGCTATCTCGCGATTTGCGCCAATCTCTACGAGCGCGAAGGCGGCAGCGACGCCAACCCGGACGACGTCGCCGCCAAAGTGCGCGCTGGGGGCGGCATCGCGGATTCGCAGATGGTCGGCGATACGGCCGGCGCGGTGGCGTGGATGCGGGCGCAGCCCGAGCATAACGGCAAGGTCGGTCTGATCGGCTCGTGCTCGGGCGGGCGACACACGTTCATCTATGCCTGCACGCGCAAGGACGTCGATGCCGCCGTGGAGCTTTGGGGCGGCGGCGTGGTGGCAGCCAAGGAAGACCTCACGGCAAAGAAGCCTGTCGCGGCGATCGACCTGACGAAGAACCTCTCGTGCCCGCTGCTCGGCCTCTTTGGCAACGAAGATCGTTCGCCAAGCCCCGAGCAGGTGAACCAGCATGAAGCCGAGCTGAAGAAGCACGGCAAGAACTATGAATTCCGCCGCTACGACGGTGCGGGTCATGGTTTCTTCTATTGGAACCGGCCGATGTATCGGATTGAGCAGGCGGCGGATGGCTGGAGCAAGGTCCACGCCTTCTTCGGCAGGCATCTGGCAAAGTAGGAGGGCGGGCATGTGCACCTCGATCATCGAGATCGCCCGTGCGGAAGGCATGGCGAAACGCGGGGACGAATGGTTCCCGTTGTCGCAAGCCGTGGTCGCTTATGACCACGCACGCCATGCGCCGTTTGGTGATGTCATCACGCTCGATTTCATCAACACGGAACTCGACCCGGGGGCGCGGGCGGGTGTCGAGCTGACGCTGGAGACGGCCAAGGAACTGCGCGCGGCGCTCGACCGCGCAATTGCCGCCGCCGATTACGAAGAGGCGGAAGTCCGCGGCAAGGGCGTCGTGCTCCGCCTCGCGCGAACGCGGTGAGGCGAGACGCTTAAGTGAGAGCCGCACGCCGCTGGGCGAGCGTGCGGCTTCTCGTTCTCGCCGGACGGGGGGCGATTATTTGCCCGCGCGGATGTTGGCGATCTCCGCGCGGTAAGCGGCGAGCACCTTGGCGCCGTCGGGCGTCGATGCCACCCAAGCATCGACTACCGGTTTCGCGTGCGCTTTCCATTGCGCTTCTTCCTCGGGCGACAGCGCCGTGATCGTCTGCTGCGCCGCCTTGACCATCGCGATGCCTTGATCGTCCATCGCTTTGATGGCCTTTGCCCAGAGAAGCGCGAAAGGCATGCCGGCGTTCTTGTCGATCGCGGCGCGGGCTTTCTCCGGCAGCTGCTCGTAGGTCGATTTCTTCATCAGGGTGAAGTTGCCTTCGCCGGTCAGCGAGGCCTGCAAGTGATACTGCACCACCTCCTGTAGCTTGAAGGGCGGCATGCCGGGCCAGCCGATACCGGCTGCGTTCACGACGCCATGCTGGATCGAGGAATAGAAATCGTTCGGCGGCATGCTGATCGGCGCCCCGCCGAATTGTTCGATCACTTGCGCCATGGTCTTCGACATCACCGCCACTTTCATGCCCTTGATGTCATCCAAGGTGTTGACGGGTTTTTTGGTGTGGACCGACATGTTGGCGTAGAGGCCGAGTTCCAGGACTTTGTAGTCATGGAACTCGGGATCGAGGATGCCCGACTGGGCAAGTCGCATCAGCGCGACACCGGCCTCGTTGGAGTTGCTGGATTCGAACGGCAGCATCGCGACGGTCGTGCGCGGGAATAGAGCGGGGTAAAGCCCGACGAGCCCCGTGCCGATCTCGATGACGCCGTCCTTGAGCCGATCGATGACATTGTTGTTGTCGGCAATGGTCGGACCGAGGAACAACTTCACCTCGAGCGTGCCGTCGGAATCCTTCGCCACGGCATCGGCGAACGGCGTCTCCGCCATGGGAACATACAGCGCGTTCGGGATGCCGGCGTTGCCGAACCGGAGCGTTTTGGGATCGGCGTGTGCCGTCAAAGGCACGGCGGCGGCAAGCACGGCGACGAAAATGCTTTTAGCGACTTTTCTCATGGTCTCCCCCTGGTCGGTGCGTCGGCACCCCGATCGAGTTTTCTGAAAGTGCGGGTACCTAGGGCTGGGCGGCGGGACGCGATAGGCATTTCGGCAGCCACGCGGCGACCTTGGGCCACGGCGAGAGGTCGTAGTTGACGCGCGGCATGTTCGACAGCGTGCAAGCGACATTGAGGTCGGCGACCGTGAAAGCATTGCCCAAGAGGTACTCGCTCTTCGCAAGCGCGCCCTCGAGCACGCTCAAGGGGGCTTTCAGTGCCTCGCGTCCGTTGGCCGCGATCTGCGGGTTGCGCTTCTCCTCCGGCAGCACGACCGTGTGCTGGAAGATAAAGCCGGTTTGCGGCTCGACTTCCGTCATCGCCCACATCGTCCACATATAGAGCCGGCCCCAATCTTCGTTCGTCTTCGGCGCGAGAGGCCCGCCATGCTTGTGAATAAGGTACTCGTTGATCGCGAGCGATTCCCACATGACAAGGTCGCCGTCGCGAATGGCCGGGATATGCCCGTTGGGGTTGATCTGCAGGAAATCGGGCTTACGCGTATCACCGGCTCGCTGGTTGAGCGGCACTTGCTCGAATTGAAGCCCGAGCTCCTTGGCAAGCCACACAACGCGGCTCGTACGCGAGGCCGTCTGGCCATAAATCGTCAACGTCATTTTGTTCCCCCCCTTGAAAAGACTGGTTTCTAATCGGCGACGGCCTCGGCGATTGGCCGCTCGCGCGGGACCGCGATACGGATGAAGCGTAGCACGCATAGGGCGGCGACCGCGAAGGGCACGCAGCAGCAGGCATAGACGATCTGGACGGCATGGCCGACCGCGACCGGATCGGTCGCGTTGCCCAGCCCGGCGGCATTTGCGATCACGCCCGCGATGGCGGCCCCGAAAGCGGTGCCGAGCGAGCGCACCGAGTTGAGCGCGGCGGCGGTCGTGCGCTGCTCGCCCGCCGGGGCGCGATCGAGCGTCCGGGCGACGAGATGCACGTTGTACATGCCGATGCCGAAACCGAGTGCGGCCGCCGCGACCGTGAGCAGGGCGAGCTGCGGCTGCGTCGCGACGAGGGTGATGCTGACGAGCGCGGTGAAAGCGAGCAGCGGGCCGAAGCCGAGGGCCAGGCGCTCGCGCGCGCCGGACCAGCCCGAGACCATGACCGTTGCGATGGTCCAAGAGAACGAGATCACGATCGTCACGAAATTGACGAAGACCGGCGAGACGCCGTGAAAGACTTGCAGCAACAACGGCAGGAACAGCGTCACCGATGTCTGTGCCGTCGCGTGCAAGGTCAGCGTCCAAAGGCAGAGGCCGATCGGCATGCTGAAAGACAGTGCATGCGAGGGAAAGAGCTTGTTGCCAGCCTCACGGTCGAGACGGAACGTCGCCGCGACCAGCACGACCGCGAGCACGAGGCAGCTCGCTTCCCAGATGAAATTGTCGATCGTGCCGATGGCCGCGACGGCGCAGACGCCGCTCGCCAGCATGGTCAGGCGGAAGAAGGGGAAGGGCGGTATCGTGCCGCGCTCCGCCTCGGTATCGAGCCGCGCCGGGATCTTGATCAGCGCGATGATCGCGAAGGCGATCATGAACGGCGCCATCAGCCAGAACGAGCCGCGCCACCAATGAAACGCGGCGAAGAGCCCGCCCACCACCGGGCCGCCGAGATGGCAGCAGGTGAAGGTGCCTTGCGAGATCGCAAGGATGCGTGTCCGGAGCCGTGCGTCGTAAAGGCTGGCGATGAGCGCCGTGCCGCCGCCCGAGACGAGGCCGCCGGCCCAGCCCTGGATGCCGCGTGCCGCGATCAGGCTGAACATATCGGGGGCGAGCGCGCAGGCGAGCGTGCCGAGGGCGAGAACGCTGGCGCCGAGCGCATAGCCTTTGCGGGCGCCGAGCCGCGACCAGACCACGCCGGTCGAGGATGAGCCGATGATCGAGCCGATGGTGTAGACCATCGCGGCCCAGGTGTAATAAGCCGCGCCGCCGATATCGCCGACCACGGTCGGCATGATGATGGCGATCACCAGCATCTGGGTCGCGTGCATCGCGATCCCGCCGATGATCAGGGCCGAGTAAAGTCCGCGGCCGTCGCGGAACAGCTCCGACCAATCGCCTTTGGCGGCTTCGCCCGACGCCACGCCCATGCTCCCCAATCCTCGGGAGGGTTATAGTGCGCCGGATGCTAAGGGAGGAAGAGCGGATGGAAACGCCGAAACGGATTGGCATTTTGGGTCTCGGGGCGATGGGCCGGCCCATGGCGCGGCATCTCATCGCCAAGGGATTCGGCGTCGCGGGCTATGACGTCGACGCTGCGGCCTGCGAGCGCGTGGCGGCGCTCGGTGCGACGATCGCCAAGACGCCGCGCGAGCTCGCCGCGCAAAGCGATGCGGTGCTGATCGTGGTCGGCTTCGACGCGCAGGTCGAGCGCGCGGTCTTCGGGGCGAACGGCATTCGCGAGGCGGCGCGGCCGGGGCTCATCCTCGGCATGGGGTCGACGGTGGCGCCGTCTTTCGCGCGCGATCTCGCGCGTCGGCTCGAGGGCAGCGGTGTCGTGCTGATCGATATGGCGCTGACGCGCGGCGAGCCGTTTGCCGAAGCGGGGACGATGCTGGTGCTCGGCGGCGGCGACGAAACAGCTTTCGCTGCGTGCCAGCCGGTGCTGCGCTGCTTTGCCTCCGACATCTTCCATCTCGGTCCCTTCGGCGCGGGGCAGGTCGGCAAGATGGTCAATAATCTCATCCTCTGGGCGTGCATGACGGCGAATGACGAAGGACTGCGTCTCGGCGAGGCGCTCGGCATCGATGCCCAGAAGCTGCGCAATGCGCTGATCCATTCGAGCGCCGAGAATTTCTCGCTGAGCGCGCGCGCCGATGAGCGGCCAACGCCTTGGGCCGAAAAGGACATGCGCATCGTGCTGCAGGAGGCGGCCGCGACCGGGCTCAGTTTGCCACTCTCCACGCTGGTCAAAGAGCGTATTGCCGAGTTCAAGCGCCGCATGGGTTATCCGACGCCGCGCGAGGATGCTAGGGCGTCGCCATCGGAACCGCATTCTGCATCGGTTGTTGACGATCTATCCGTCGGGGCCGGGCTCGTCCCGGCCGCGATGCTTTTGCTTCAGCAGCGCGCGGGCTCGCGCAGGCCTAACCGCTCCAGCCGCGGCAACACCTCGTCGCGGAAGAAGGGGAATTCGTCGAGGTAATTGACGAACGAAAAGCACATCCCCGCAAAGCCGGCGGCGCTGACTTGCGCCAAGGTATTCGCGACATCGTCGGGATCGCCGACCATGGGGAAGCCGCCATGGCCGGCGGCGAAGCGGATGCGGAAGGCTTTGAAGAATTCGGCCGAATAGGATTGCGAGTGGATCTGGTTGATGCTGATCAGGCGGTCGACGGCGTCCCAATCGCCCATCTCCTCGGCGTAGTAGCGGTGATATTCCTCCGCCTCGCGCCGCGTCTTGCGGCAGACGACATAGCCGTTGCCGTAAACGCCGATCTCGCGCCCATGCGCGCGCGCCGCCGCGATCGTGTCGTTCACTTCCTGCGCGCCGGCCTCGAGCGAGCGCAGCGGCCGGAACAGCACATCGCCGGCCTTGGCGCTGAAGGCGCGGCCGGCGGGTGAGGAGCCGGCATTCATCACGAGCGGCCGCGTCGCGCCGTAAGGCTTGGGATTGGCCTGTACGTTCTTCAATTGAAAGAACGACCCGGTGAAATCGAAATCCTGGTCGTTTTCCCAGATCGCCTTGATCACTTCGAGCCATTCGGCGCCGTACTCGTAGCGATTGTCATGCGCGCGCTGACCGACGCCGAACATGTCGAACTCGTCCTGGTTCCAGCCGCACACGACGTTGAGGCCGAAACGGCCGTGGCCTATGTGATCGGCGGTGACGAATTGCTTGGCCGCATAGACCGGATGGACCAGCGGCGCGTGCACGGTGCCGAAGACATTGAGGTGCCGCGTCTGGGCGAGGAGGCCGCAGGCCCAGGTAACGGTCTCCCAACTCGCGCCTTCGAAATTGGTCTCGCCGCCATAGCCGCGCCAGCGGCCGATCGGCAGCATCAGATCCATGCCCGCGGCGTCGGCGAGCTGCGCGAGCTTGGAGATTGTCTTCCCAGCTCGCCGACCAGCGCTCGGGCACGCGCGTCGCCGCCCGGCCGCCCGAGCAATTGCTGCCGAAGAGTCCGAGCTTCAGCTTGTTCGGGCTGAAGCTCGCGATGCGGCTCGGCAAGGGATGACGCACGGCGCGATGTTCCTTATCGCTTGGGCAGGAAAGCTTCAGTGTAAAGCTTCGACATATCGGGCGGACTGTCGACGAGCTTCAGATCGGTGAAGGAGATCTGGAGATTTTTCAGCGTATCGGCGTCGAATTTGCCGTCGCGGCTGTACATGCCGATGGTGAGATCATACTCCTTCGCCTGCACCGCCTCGGAAAAGCCGGTCATGCCCATGCCGATCTTCACGGTCTCGCCCTTGTTCTGGCGCATGAAGTCGATGGTCTCGAACCAGCCGGCGAGGAAGCGCTTGATCGCATCGGGGTTGGACTGGACCAGCTTCGTGGTCGCAAAGATGCTTCCGGCGCTGATATTGCCCATGTAGCTCGACACCGGCGCCAGCAGCCGGCCTTCGTGCTTTTCTTCCATCTCGAAGGTCAACGACGTCGGAATGATATCGGCGTCGACGTTATGCGTGCGGAAAGCGGCGACGACGGTCGCGGGCTCGCTACCATTGGCGACGATGGTGATGTCGCTGTCGGCCCAGCCTTGCTTCTTCGCCAATTGCTGCGCCAGCCAATAGGTCAGCGAGCCGTTGCTCGAGACGGCGATCTTGGTGCCTTTCAGATCGGCGACCGTCTTCGCTTTTGAATCGGCCGGGACGGCGATGCCGAGAAAGGCCGCCGGTCCGACGGCGTTGCAAATCGCGATCTCGGGCGCGCCCTTGGCGATGAGGGCCAACTCCGGCCCCGCACCGACGCCGATATCGATCGCGCCGGCTGCCGCGGCCTGATGCATTTTGCCGCCGCCGCCGAAATTCTGAATCTCGACGTCGAGACCGTGCTTGGCGAAGATACCGGTCTTGACCCCGACATCGACGGGCAGCATTGGGGAGGAGGTTGGCGACGCCTTACCGACGGTCAGATGATCGGCGGCGCGCGCGCTGCTGGCACCCAGCAAAGCGATTGTCGCGAGTGCGAGAGTCCGAACCACCAACCACTTCATGCGATTCTCCCCAGTACCGGTGTCTTTTCTATGATCGCGTCACGATACAGGCGCAGCGTTGCCATGGCCAGTATGGTGCGACATTGCTAGCATCGGCGGAAATTACGGGAGGCAGATATGACAGATTTCGTCGCGACTCATCGTATCACCCACGATGCCAGCATGAAGATGCTCGCAGCCGGTGTCGCCAAGGCCAATGAGATCGGCTGCAAGATCAGCCTCGCCGTGGTCGATGCGAGCGGTCAGCTCATCGCTTTCCTGATGATGGACGGCGCGCGCTTTTTCTCCGGCCGCACCACGATCAAGAAAGCGATCACCTCCGCCTCGCAGCGGCTGCCGACGGGCTACGCGCCGGAAGCGAACGTCCTCAGCATGCAGATCCGCATGGACGGCGACTTTACCAACGTGCCCGGCGGCTTTCCGGTCACGGTCGACGGGCAGGTGATCGGTGGTGTCGCCGCCGGCGGTGCGAAGATCGAAGAGGATGTGATCGTCGCCAAGGCTGCGCTTGCGGCGGTCGTAACCGGTTGAACCGGCGCGCCGCAACCTTCGCCAGCCCCAGGCACTCTATGGGCGAGGATTGCCCTCGCGACACTCGCGCGGCCGAACTCGGCCCAAGATTATCGCCGCCGCGCGATACGGCTGCGCGCTTTGGCGGCCGACGCGCCCGATCCGCAGATCAGGGCATTTTTACTGACGACCGCAGCGCAGTTCGACCGGCTCGCCGATTATGCGGCGGCGTCGGCTGCCCCGACGCACACCGCATAACGGCCTCCGCGCTACCTGAAGAGCAGGAGCGCGTTGAGGCAGGTCTGAACCACGCCCCAGGTCAGCGGAATGCCGACGAAGAGCCAGGCGAGGGTGAGCTTCAGCCCGTTGCCCGAGGCGCCTTGTTGATCAGCCATGGTGCTTCTCCTTCCTCGCGCTCAAGCCGCGGCGCCGTGGCTCGCTTCGTCGGCCGCGGTCATGTGATGCTGTTCATCGACATCTTTGACGAAGAAGTTGCAGACGAAGCCGATGATCAGCAGCACCGCCATCACATACATGGTGACGTTGTAGGCCTGCGCCTTGGGCACGCCGTGATCGATGTTCCATTGCCGGATGTAGTTGACCAGCACCGGACCGAAGATGCCGGCCATCGACCACGCGGTCAGCAACAGACCGTGGATCGCACCGACATAGCGCGTGCCGAACATGTCGCGCAAATAAGCCGGCACGGTCGCAAAACCGCCGCCATACATGCTGAAGATGATGGCATAGGCGCAGACGAACAGAACGACGCTGCCTGCCGAACCCGTATAAGGTACGAAGGCATAGAGCACCGCGCCGAGGATGAAGAAGGTGAAATACGTGTTCTTGCGGCCGATATAGTCCGAGGTCGAGGCCCAGAAGAAGCGCCCGGCCATGTTGAAGAGACTCATCAAACCGACGAAGCCTGCCGCGGCGACGGCGGTGACGTGGCCCGGGAACATTTCCTGGCTCATTGCCGAAGCCTGGCCGAGCACGCCGATGCCGGCGGTCACGTTGAGGCACAGCACCCACCAGATCAGCCAGAATTGCGGCGTTTTGAGCGCCTCGTAAACATAGACATTCTTGGTGGTAATGAGCTTCTTCGGTTGCGCCGGTGCGACCCAGCCTGCGGGCTTCCAGCCCGGCGCCGGCACGCGCACCATCGTTGCCCCGACCATCATGAAGCAGAAATAGATCACGCCGAGGGCGATGAAGGTCTCGGCGACGCCGACGTGGCTCGCTGACGTAAACTTGCTCATCAACCAAACCGAGAGCGGCGAGGCGATGAAGGCACCGCCGCCGAAACCCATGATCGCCATACCGGTAGCCATGCCCGGGCGATCGGGGAACCATTTGATCAGCGTCGAGACTGGCGAGATATAGCCGATGCCGAGGCCGAAGCCGCCGACAATTCCATAGCCGAAATAGGTCACCCAGATGTTGTGGATGTAGACGCCGAAAGCGGAGATAAAGAAGCCGCCGGCCCAGCACAGCGCGGCGGTGAACATCGCCTTGCGCGGCCCGCCTTCCTCGACCCAACGGCCGAGCAGCGCCGCCGATACGCCGAGGAAGAAGATTGCTAGGCTGAAAATCCAGCCGAGATCCGTCAGCTTCCAATCATTGGGCGTCGATTGCGCGATGCCGAGCAGCTTGGTCATCGGCAGGTTGAACACGCTGAAGGCGTAAGCCTCGCCGATGCAGAGATGGACACAGAGCGCAGCCGGCGGAATCAGCCATCGACTGTAGCCTGGTGGCGCGATGGTGCGCTCTTTGCTCAAGAAAGACATGTTTTCCCCCCCGCAGATCGCGTTGAGCGAGGCGTGCCGCCTCGCTTGGTGTTTTCGGCCGGTCGCGTTTTTCCGTGCCGGCCGTATTTGTTGTCTAATGTGCGTCGTCGTGACTAGCCTAGCTGTACCGCTTGCGGAAGCAAAGGAGAGTTCGGGTGAACGAGCCATGGGTCCTCGACAAAAGGGGCGCGGTGATCGACGGGCTTGCTGCGCTGCAGCATGCACGTCGTGTTCACGACGACGTGAGCGCAACAGCGGTTATCATTCCTGCTAAACGCGAAATTCGGCAGGTAGTTTCGCTGAATGCTTCGCGCGATGTCCATGTACGGCACGCGGACGTCGGGTAGCGGCGCGGCTATATTGGTTTCAATTGCAAGGGAGGAGCATTGCATGAGTTTTCCGAGCGACATCGATCCTGAATCGGGCTGCCGTCTGCCGCTGCCGAAACGCGAGGACCTCGACCCGGAAGCCCAGGCCTCTTACGACCGCATCGTCAAAGGCGGCGCCGGCGCGATCCGCGGCCTCAAAGGCCCGAGCGGCATTCAGCTTCACTCGTCGAAATATTCAAAGCATGCGCGGCCGGTGAACTACTATCTGCGCTACGAAGCAGGCTTCACGCCGCGCGTGCGCGAGATCGCAATCCTTACCACGGCGCGCGAATGCGACAGCCAGTTCGAATGGGCGGCGCATGAGCCCGAAGCGTTGAAGGAAGGCATCGCGCCGGCGCTGATCGATGTGATCCGCAGCCGCGCGCCGTTGACCGGCGTCGATCCCGCCGATGCGGCGATCATCGCGCTCGGCCGCGAGATGTTCGGCGCGCGCAAGGTGAGCTCCGCAACTTACGCCGCGGCGCTGAAGCAATTCGGCCGGCGCGCGCTGGTCGATCTCGTCGCGCTGATGGCGAATTACGCCGGCACGGC
Organism: uncultured Alphaproteobacteria bacterium; assembly: GCA_963731145.1. Lineage (GTDB taxonomy): Bacteria > Pseudomonadota > Alphaproteobacteria > ATCC43930 > CGMCC-115725 > CAIKMD01. Next base: position 293,423 of record CAVSUX010000006.1, read on the forward strand.
CGCGATCCTCACGGCGTTCGATATGCAGCTCGACCCCGGCACCAAGCCGGGACTTCCGTCTTTGCGCTAGGAGCGCCGCGCTAAACGAGGGTGCCGAAGCCGAGCCCTGTGCTAGACTTCTCCCGGATCGTCAATAAAACACAAAGGCGATCACCTATGGGAGGGTAAGGCCATGAAGCTCAGGACCATGATGGTTGCGGCGGCGGTTACCGCTTTCGTCGCCGGTAACGCGAGCGGCGCCAGCGCCGATCCGTGGAAGGTGCGTGTCGGCTGGGTAACGACGCCGACGCATGCGCAGCCGATCATCGACGAGTTGCACAATCGCCATCCCGATATCTTTCCGAATTACGGCAAGACCTACGACGTCGAGAGCATGCATTTCCAGGGCACGACGCCGCAAATCACCGCGCTCGCCACCAACGATCTCGATATCGCGGCTTTCGGACCCGAAGCACTCGCACTGGCGGTCGACAACGCGCATCTCGATGTCAGGGCCATCGCCGATGTGTTCCAGGACGGCGTGCCTGGCTATGGCACCATCACCTTTGTCGTGCGCGCGGACAGCCCGGTCCATAAGATCGAGGATCTGCGTGGCAAGGTCGTCGCCACCAACGCCATCGGCTCCTTCGGCGATTCGGCAATGCGCATCAATTTGCGGGCTCACGGCCTCGAGGACAAGGACTTCACCACCGTCGAGGCGAATTTCAACACCATGCCGGCGATGATGGATGAGGGCAAAGTCGACCTCATCAATCTGCTGCCGCAATTCCGCTACCTGATGACCGAGCAGCACAAATATCGACAGCTCTTCACCGCGGCAGATGGCGAGGGACGTATCCAGGCGGTGCTGTGGGCGATGCGCGCCGATGTGCTCGCGGCGCATCGCGCGGCGGTGGTCGACTTCCTCGCCGATCATATCCGCGCGATCCGCTGGCTCCTCGATCCCGCGCATCACGACGAGGCGGTGGCGATCTGCGCCGCGGTCACCAAGGCGAAGCCCGAGACGCTGGCTTACGTCTTCACCAAGGAAGACTCCTATCGCTCGCCTGACGGCAAGCCCGATATCGAGGGGACGCAGCATGCGCTCGATGTCGAGGTGAAATACAACATCATCAAGCAGACCGTGAAGGTGTCGCCGAAATATGTCGATCTCGGCCCGGTCGAAGAAGCGGCCAAACGTGTCGAACGGAGGTTCGTAAGCATGACGTTGCCGGGTGAAGAGCCGATACCCCCAACACGGCTCATCTCGATCCCGATGAGCGACGGCGTGAAGATCGCCGTCGCTCTCTTTCTGCCGCCGGGCAAGGAGCGTTTCCCGACGCTCCTGGCCGCGTCGCCTTATCGTTTCGACAACGATATGGCGCCGGCGATTCCGATGTTCCTGTGGCGCGAGACCGGGCCGATCGGCTGGTATCTCGAGCAGGGCTACGCCTACGTCCATATGGATGTGCGCGGTACCGGCCGCTCGGGCGGCGAGTATCGCTATCAATGCAAGCGCGAGCAGCGCGATCTCTACGAGGTCGTCGAATGGATCGCGGCGCAGCGCTGGTCGAACGGCAAGGTCGGCGGCATCGGCCAGAGCTACTTCGCGCGCTCGCAGTGGTTCATGGCGACGCAGAACCCGCCGCATCTCGGCTGCGTCGCGCCCTATGACGGGCATATCGATACCTATCGCGATTCCGCTTATACCGGCGGTATTCCCGGCGGTTATCCGACGAGCTGGTGGGATCAGGTGCGGACGGTCAACCGCTATCCCGATCGCCGGCAAGCCGCGCTTCGTCGATTACGACTATCCGGCGCAGGTAAAGCGTCACCCGACCTACGATGCGTTTTGGCGCGAGCGTGCCGCGGCGGAGAAGCTCGACAAGATCAAGGCGCCGGTCTTCTCGATCGGCGTCTGGAGCAAGGTCGATCTCCATCTCAACGGCAATATCGTCGGCTATCAGCGCGCCGGCGGGCCGAAGAAGCTGCTCGTCTTCGGCTCATCCGATGTCTACGCCGCGGTCGCCGATTATTCGAGCATCGCCTTCCACGAGAAATATCTGCTGCCGTTTTACGATTGCTATCTCAAGGGCAAGCGCACGTCCTATCTCGACGAGCCGGATGTGCGCTATTTCGTGACCGGCGCCGATCGCTTCGACAGCGCGCCGACCTGGCCGCCGCAGAATTCGCGCTACCGTGCCGTATTATCTCGGCGCTGGCCCGACCGGCAGCGTCGACCTCGCTCAATGACGGCGCGCTATCGGAGACCGCGCCCGCGGCGCAGGGCGGCACCGACGGTCTTCGATTATCCCAATGCGGGCTGGCGGATCGGCGTTGTCGGCTTCGGCAAGGATGGCCGGCCCGATCCGGTGCGACGCGTGCTGACCTTCACCACGCCGCCGCTCGAGCGCGATCTCGAGATCGCCGGGCCGATCGAGCTGATCCTGCATGCGGCATCGAGCCGGAACGATACCGATTTCTTCGTGAAGCTGTCCGAGCAGATGCGCGCAGGACGAAGCCGATCGCAAGGCCGACGTTCAGCCGCGCTCGCGCATCGTCACCAAGGGCTGGCTCCGTGCCTCGATGCGCGCGATCGACAAGAAGCTATCGAAGCCGCATGCGCCGCATTACAGCCACACCAAGCCGCAGATGCTGACGCCGAACCGTGTCTACGAATTCACCATCGCGGTGATGCCGACGGCCTATCGCTTCAAGCGCGGCAGCCGCATCCGGCTCGAGCTGGCGAACGGCGATTCGAGCGTGACCGAAGGCGTCTTCTCGCATCCCTACACGCCCGACAAGGTCGGGCGCGACATCATCCACCACGATGCGCGCTATCCGTCGCGGTCTGTTGCTGCCGGTGATGGACGGCGCGAACTAGCGGGAGCGACTAAATCCCCGCGTACCATTCGTAGCCGTGGTCTTCCCAGTAGCCGCCTTGCCGCCGCCGATGTCGGCGAAGCTTTCGACCAGCTCGATGCGCATGACGTATTTCGCCATCTTGTAGCCGAGCTGGCGCTCGACGCGCAGGCGCAGCGGCGCGCCGTGGGCGACCGGCAGCGGCTGCGTCGTTCATCTCGTAGGCGAGGATGGTCTGCGGATGATAGGCGTCGATCGAGGTCGATGCTCTCGTAGTAGCGGCTGTCTCGGTGCCGGTCGAGCGTCGTCCATCGGTGTCGGCGCAGTGGAACACGACGTAGCGCGCCTCGGGCTTGACGCCCGACGCGGTCGAGCAGCGTCGCCGAGCGGCACGCCTGTCCATTTGCCGATGCAGCTCCAGCCCTCGACGCAGTCGTGCCGCGTGATCTGGGTGCGCGACGGCAGCGCGCGCAGCTCGGCGAGCGACAAGCTCACCGGCCGCTCGACCAGGCCGCCGACCTCCAGCCGCCAGTCGGCGAAACTGGTTGTCGGCGAGCGCGCTGATAGTCGTCGTCCTGCGGATCGGTCGTGCCGTTGGCGCGGAACGTCCGGCGAGATGATCGGCCTCGCTGTATTCCGGCGCCAGCGCGTTCGCGCCGGCGAGCAGCGCGCTGCACCCGGTCCGGTCAGGCTGCTCGGCGCTGTCGAGGATCGAGCGAAAGCGCAGTCGCTTTGCGACAGCTGGTCGCAGCCGACGAGCGGCAGAGCGCCGCCGACCGCCGGCGCGCGCGCGAGGAAGCGGCGGCGATGCAGACGATCAGCGGCCATCGGCTCGCTCATCGGATCTCTCCGATGATCGTACCGGCCGGTGATCATCGAGCGCAGATTGTTCCAGACGCCCGAGACCAGCACCATGACGAGGTGGACGACGACGAAGAGCGACGAAGCGCGAAGGCGCAGATGAAATGGATCGTGCGCGCCGATCTGCCGGCCGCCGAAGAGGTCGAGCAGGCTGCGGAAAGCTGCGCGTCGAGCCGCGGCGACATGGTGAGGCCCGGCGAGGATCATCAGCGGGCACGAGCACGAAGACGACGACGAGATAGGCGAGCTTCTGCAGCACGTTGTAGCGCTTCGCCTCCTCGCCCTTCGGGAAGCGCAGGCGCAGATGATCGCCGATCGATTGCGGCCGATATGGCCGAGCTCGCGCGCGCGTCGGCACGAGATCGCGCCGAAGATGCCGGCTCGACGCAGCCGCAGGCGAGGTAGACGAGGCCGTTGATGCACGAAGCAGCCAGGCGAAGAAGAAATGCCAGCGCCGGCCGGTGGCGAGATCCTGATAGCTCGGCATGGTCGACCCAGGCGGGAAAGCCGCGCGCGATCGATCTGCGCCGTCCTCGCTCGAGAGGCCGAGCACGCCGGTCGTGTCGAAGGAATGGCCGAGCGATCGTGGTGACGCCGCTCGCGCGGCCGTCGCCGTCCTGGCTCGCGCCGATCGCGAGGATCGGACTGTCGAAAGTCGGAGTGCTCGCCCCAATAGAGCGCCGGATGGGCGTTGAAGATCTGCAGCCCGCTCATCAGCAGGACGCGTCAGGCAGACGACGTTGATCCAATGCGTCACGCGGACCCAGAGCCGGTGACGATAGAAGCGGCGATCGTCGCTCACGGACGCTCTCCATCGCTTAAGAGAAGGCGCCGGCCGGGCGGGACGGTTTGGGGGAAGCGAACCGCCCGGCCTTGATGCCCTAGAGGTTAGTTGGGCATCAGCACCTTATCGACAACCAGGATGACGCCGTTGCTCTGATAGACATCGGCGATCGTCACCTTCGCGGTGTTGCCCTTATCGTCGGTGACCGACAGAGCTTCTTGCCGCTGCCGGTGACCGTCAGCATGTCGCCTTGGACGGTCTTGAGCGTTGCCTTACCGCCGCCCGTCATGATCTGCTCGTCGAGCGCCTTGGAATCGAGCCGGCCGGGCACGACGTGATAGGTCAGCACCTTGTCGAGCGTCGCCTTGTTCTCGGGCTTCAGCAGCGTGTCGACCGTGCCGGCGGGCAGGCCGCGAAAGCCGCGTTGGTCGGGGCGAAGACCGTGAACGGCCCGGCGCCTTCGAGCGTGTCGACGAGGCCGCCGGCTTTGACCGCCGCGACCAGCGTGGTGTGGTCTTTGGAATTCACCGCGTTCTGGATGATGTTCTTGTTCGCGTACATCGGCGCGCCGCCGACCATCGGCTCATTCGGCGGCAAAAGCGGAACCGACGATGGCGAAACTGATCAGGGCGCTGGCGCCCCATGTTTTGAAATTTTGGGCTTTGAGATTGATCATGATGGCTCTGCTCCCTAGCGGTCTGCCGCGGGCGTCGGCCTGCCCGTTGCCTGCGCGGCTTCATCTCCTCTACGAAGCGGTTTCGCGACCGGATGCAGCGCGCATCCGAAAAAAGCATCCGAAAAAGATTGGGCGCGTAATCCCTATGACTGACCCGGTGGACAGGTGGCGCATTCCGCGCCACGGTATCGCGCAGGGGATGGGCTTAAGGCCCAGAGGATATGAGCGACGTCCAAACGGCCATCGGGTTGGCTTCCACCGCGACGCTGATCGAAGCTGTCGCACGCGGCAGCCGTCCGGCGCTCAAGCGGCTCTACGAGCTCGAATCGCGCCGGCTCTACGGCATCGCGCTGCGCATCGTGCGCCGGCCGGAGGTCGCCGCCGACGTGCTGCAGGAAGCCTTCATCCAGATCTGGCAGAACGCCCAGAGCTACTCGGCCGAGCGCGGCGCCGGCGGTGCCTGGCTCACCGGCATCGTGCGCTTCCGCGCGCTCGACGCGGTGAGGAAGTATGGGCGCGAGGTGCTGTCCGACGATCCCGGCTTGGGCGATGAGGCGCAGGAGCCGGATGTCGTCGATCGGCTCGCCGCCAAGGCCGAAGCCGGCGCGCTGAAGCGCTGTCTCGGCCTGCTCGACGATCAGCAGCGGCGCTGCGTTACGCTCGCCTTCGTCGATGGGTTTTCCCATGCGGAGATCGCGGAGCATCTCGCCGCGCCGCTGGGTAGCGTCAAAAGTTGGGTGCGGCGCGGCTTGCTCGCGTTGCGGAGCTGTCTCGAATCATGATTCCCGGAAGATCGCGAAGAGCTGAACGCCTTGGCCGGCGAATATGTCTTGGGTCTGCTGGAGCCCATGCAGCAGCGCGAGATCGAGGCCGCGCTTGCGACCAACGCGAGCTGCGCAGCGCCGTCGCCTTCTGGGAGGAGCAATTGCATCCGCTGTCCTCGCTCGCGCCCCGGCCGAGCCGCCTGCCGGCCTCTGGGAGAAGATCGCGACGCAGCTCGATGCGACGTCGCAAGCAGGTGGGGCAGCTGGTGGAATCGCCCGGCGCCGTGGCGCTGGGCGACCGGCGGCTTTGCCGCCGCGGCCGCGGCGCTGTTGCTTTATATCGCGCTCGGTGGCACGCCCGCGGCGCCGAATTACGTCGCGATGCTGCATTCGCCGCAGCAACAGGATCAGACGAGCCTTATCGCCACGGTTGGCCGCGACGGTCTCACTGTCCGCATGATTGCCTCGGCTGCGCCGCCGCCGACGGGCCGTGCTTACGAGCTTTGGGCGATCGCGCCGGGCGCCACGACGCCGCAAGCGATCGGCGTCATCCCGGCGAGCGGCGTGCTGCGCGTCGCGTCATTGCCGCCCGATGTACGGCTCGGCGCGACCTTGGCGATCAGTGTCGAGCCGCCCGGCGGCTCTCCCGATCAGCACAAGCCGAGCGGGCCAGTGGTCTTCGTCGGCGCGGTCGAATCGCTCTAGCGGATTTAGGCGGCGCTCAGCATCGCCTCGATCTCGTCGACCGTCTTCACTTCGGCGAAAACGCGCTGCATCGTCTTGAGCTCGGCTTCATGCACGTCGCGATGGACTTCGGCGACCGCGTCGCTGGCAAGGATCATGCGGTAATTGTGCTCGACGCCGCCGCGCACGGTGGTCGAGACGCAGACGCAGGTGGTGACGCCGCAAACAACGCAGGTGGTCACGCCGAGATTGCGCAGAATCGTGTCGAGCGGCGTGTTCGAGAAGCCGCCAAAGCCTTTCTTGACGACGAGGTGCTCGCCATCCTTCGGCTTGAGCTCATCGATGATCTGCGCGCCCCAAGTGCCTTCGGTGATGAAGGTACGGTTGCTCGAGAGCGACCCACGCGTCGCTCGCCAATAAGGGAATTGCGCGTCGGAATAATCGGGCTTCAGCACATGTGCGATATAAACGACGGGCCGTCCGGCCCTGCGGAAGGCGGCCGCGAGCTTTGCGGCCGGCCCGACCGTGCCCATGAGGAAGGGCATGTCGATCTTTGCCTCGGGGTTCTCGCGCGCGCGATGCGCGAAGCCGCCCTCGGGATGCACGAAATCATTCTGCATATCGACGATGATGAGCGCCGACGTCTTGATATCGGGTCCCGGGGGCAGGGGCATGGCTCTCTCCTTCAGGCACCGGCGATCTTAACGCTGGCCGCAAGCAGATCGGCAAGCTTGCCGCGCTCGCCGAAAAGCTCGTCCGGCGGACGATTGGCGGTTCGGCAGGCGAGCGCTCGGTCGATAAGATCGAGATCGATGCCGGGCTGCGGCTGCGCGTGGAGGAAGGCGACCGCGTCGTCATTCGACGCCATGCGGCCGGTGTGCCAGCTATAGAGGAAGCGAGCAGTGTAGAGCAGGGCGCGGATGTAGCGTTTGCGCGTTGCATCGTCGAGTGCGGTTAATGCCGTGAGGCGCGCGATCTGCTCGCGCCAGGAATCGAGCGGCTGCCCGCGCAGATAGGTGCGAACATCGTCGAGCCTTGGTCGTGGCGGTGCGGCGTGCTCGCGTTCGACGAGCGGTCGCGCATGATCGAGATAATCGAGCCGGTCGAGCGGCGGGAAGCGGCCGATCGTGAAGTCGCGATCGGACCAGAACAGCGACAGTCTTGGCGCCAGATCGGGAGAGAATTTCCGCGCATGTTGGCGCATCGCTTCGATCTCGAGTTGGATGAGGCCGTCGGTCGAGATCAGCCCGACATCGATATCGCTGTACCATGCGCTGAAGCCGCCATGGGCGAGGCTGCCGATGAGATAAAAGCCGAGTAAACGCTCGCCGAGCTGCCCTTGCCAATAATCGGCGATCCCGCGCGCGAAGCCGCAGGCATGCTCGGCCGCCGCCGTATTGCTCAATCCCCGGCCTCGATCTTGGCGAGCTCGGTTTTGAAGGCTTCAAGCACTTTGGCGCCATCGGGCGTCGCCTTCACCCAATTATCGTTGAGCGGCTCGAGCTTCTTCTGCCAAGTCGCGGTCTGCTCGGGTGTTAGCTCGACGATCGTGCGCTTGTCGCCGCGTGCGATGGTGTCGTCCTTGCCGGTCTTGCGCTCCCCATCCCACCACGCTCCGAACGCGCGGCTCTCGGCCTCGCCCGAATACTTGTCGAGAACCTTCTGCGCTTCGGGCGAGAGCGAATCCCATACCGCCTTGGTCATGAACATCATCGCCGTCGAGGTGCCGAGTCGCGTGTCGACGTGGTAGCTGGTAACCTCGGCGAGCTTGAATGGATCGAAGGAGGTCCAGGCAACCGTGGCGCCATCAGCCGTGCCGCGCTGAATTGCCTCATACATCTCGCTCAAGGGGATCGAGAGCGGTGAGCCGCCGAGAAGCGTGATCGCATCGGCATTGACCTTCGACGCAACGACCAGCTTCGCGCCGCCGAGAGTGTCGAGCGATTTCAGCGGATGCGACATATGGATGCCGGAGGGCGTCAAGGCGATGATCATCAGCGGATGGAGATCCGCGAATTCATTGCCCAACACACCGGCTTGTAGAGCCGCCACAACGCCTGCGAGCCGTCGGCAGCGCTTTTCGCCATGAAGGGCAGGGTCGCGACATCGACACGCTGGAACTTGCCGGCGACGGTGCTGAGCAGGCCCCAGGAAATCTGCACGACGCCGGTCGTCACGCGATCGTAATAATTTGCGACGCTGGCGATAGCCGTGCCGTCGCGCACATCGATTTGGATAACGCCTTTGCCGTCTTGGTTGATGGCCTCGGCCCAGGGGTGGAGGAATTGGATATTGAGACGGGTCGACGGCGCGTTGGTGGTCGCGAACATCAGCACGCGCTCTTCGGCGCGCGTGGCGCCCGCGGCAAGCAAAGCCGCCATCAGAACGGTCAATCGCAGCAGCGATCGCATGATTATCGATCTCCTCCCGCGCGCGCGAATTGCCGCGCCGCGTAGCATCATTCTAGCGGGCGGCGTAGCCCGAAGCGCTATCGGCACCGGGCCGCGTTGTCGGGAGGAGGTTAGTGACTCGAGAAGCCGGTCGTGTCGGGTAGGGAGATAATCGCCGCTTCGATCAGGCGGGCGGTTTTTTCGCGGTGTTGGCTGAGCGCCTCGCTCCAGGCGTAGCGCAAGAGGCGGTCGAGGGCGAGATAGGGCGTAAGCGGTTCCTGGCCGGCTTCGGCCGTGTCGGCGTCGTAATCGTCTTCCGTGTTCAGGCTCATTACCTTCCCCATCACCCCCGCGCGATGGACGCGATGATGCGCCGAAGCCTCATCCGTCTAGGTCATTCAAATTCTATATCAGGTCATTCTGATCGGCAATATCGCTCCACGCACCGCTTCGGTGCGCGTAAAGGTCGGCAGTTCGGAAATGCGTGATCGATGCGCTCGCGGCTCGCCTGCGGCGAGTCCAGCGCGTTATCGCAACACGGATACATAGTAAATGGCGCGATAAAATGGCGAGCTACTCTGGCTCGCAACTATTCGGCTTCGCGCTTGAACGGCGAGAGCCCTTCTTCGAGCTCTTCCATTTCATTCTCGATGGCGCGCCGTTCACGGGCACAAAAATCGGCAATGGCGCGCTCGAAGCCCGGATCGCGAATCCAATGGGCGCTATAGATCGGCGAGGGAAGGTAGCCGCGCTGGATTTTATGCTGGCCCTGGGCGCCGGCCTCGACGCGCTTCAGTCCGCGCGCGATCGCGAAATCGAGCGCGCGGTAGTAGCACACCTCGAAATGCAAAAAGGGGTAGTCGCCGTTACAACCCCAATTGCGGCCGAAGAGCGTGTCGCTGCCGAGCAGATTGAGCGCGCCGCCGATCCAGCGCTCGCCTTTGCGCGCCATGATCAGCACCACCTTATCTGCCATGCGCCGGTGCAATAGCGTGAAAAACTCGCGCGTCAGATAGGCCGAGCCCCATTTGCGATCCGAGGTCGACATATAGAAGCGAAAGAACACATCCCAATGCGCGGGCGTCAAGGCATCGCCGGTCAGCGTCTCGATCTCGATCCCGCCATCGAGCGAATCGCGGCGCTCGCGCCGGATCTGCTTGCGCTTGCGCGAATTGAGCGCCTCGAGGAAATCGTCGAAGCTTTTGTAGCCGTCATTCTCCCAATGGAATTGGCGGCCGGCGCGTTGCACGAAGCCGGCTTCGCCGAGCTGCCGCCATTCGGCTTCGGGCGCGAAATTGACATGCAGCGACGAGACTTTGCGCGCCTTGGCGATCTCGATCATCGCCGCGATCAGCGTACCCCCAATCTCGGCATCGGCCGCGGGATGCAACATGAGCCGCGGACCGGTCGCCGGCGTGAAGGGCACGGCGGCGAGCAGCTTCGGATAGTAACGGCCACCGGCGCGCTCATAGCCCGAGGCCCAGCCGTGATCGAATATGTATTCGCCATAGGAATGGCTTTTGAGATACATCGGCACGGCGCCGAGGATGCGTTTGGCATCGTCCTCGATGATGACATGCTGCGGCAGCCAGCCCGTCTCGCGCGTCGCCGAGCCAGATTCTTCCAGTGCCTGCAAAAAGGCATGGCAGACGAAAGGATTGTCGTCGCCGGCGCAGGCGTCCCAAGCAGCGGCCGAAACGGTGGAAAGGTCGTCGACGACCCGAACCGTCAGCCGCTCGCCGCCATCGGCCATCTAGCGGACCTCGAGCACCGCATCGACCTCGACCGCGGCGCCGCCGGGCAGCGAGCCGACGCCCACCGCGGTTCGTGCATGCCGGCCGGCGTCGCCGAAGACCGCGACCATCAGATCGGACGCGCCGTTCACGATTTGCGGCTGGTCGCCGAAGTCCGGCACCGCGTTGACGAAGCCGCCGAGGCGCACGACGCGCACAACGCGGTCGAGATCGCCGTCGAGCGCGCGCTTGGCTTGCGCCAGCAGATTGAGGGCGCACAGCTTGGCCGCTTCCTTGCCTTGCTCCAGCGAGATTTCGGCGCCGAGCTTGCCGAGGAAGCGGCGCTCGCCATTCCATTGACAGATCTGGCCCGACAGAAAAAGAAGATTGCCGCTGCGCACGGCCGGGATGTAATTGGCGATCGGCGAGGCCGGGTTCGGCAATTCGAGCTTCAACTCGGCGAGTCGCTGGTCGATCTTTCCGGCCATGGGACGCATTCTCCTATTTCGATCGCCCGAGTTTAGCCGATCTCGCTGCTTTCCCAATACCGTCATGGCCGGGCCAAGCCCGGCCATCCATGAGTTGGGTTCGCGGCGAGTGGAAAAGCGAGGGCGCAGCTCAATGGTTTTCTCGCTTGCGATCGTATAATCTCATCAACATCGCAAACGTCAAAAGCCAAAACGTGGACGGCCGGGACAAGCCCGGCCGTGACGCGTGTTTTTAAAGGATCATTCGTGATTCGCTTCGCTGCCTTTCTCGTCGTCGCATCTTTTCTAGCTCTGCCGGCGCATGCTACGGCGCTACTCGACGCGCCGGTCTCGTTCAGCGCGACACGCACCGTCATGATCGACGGAAAACCCTACACCGGCGCGACGTTCCACGCGCCTGGCCGCGAGCGCGACGAGCAGAAGCTTGGCGCGATGGAGGTGGCCTTCATCCTCGACGGTCCGTCGAGCCAGGGCTTCCTCGTCGTGCCGAGCATCAAGACTTATGTCGCCTTTCCGTTCCCGCCGATGCTGTCGGCGCTGGTCGATGCCGAGGTGGAAAAGCAGAAACCGGTCGGCGAGGAGACTGTCGATAACATCCCGACGATAAAATACCGGGTCGATACGACCACCTCCGACGGGTCGCATGGCGATGGCTTTGCCTGGGTGAGCAAGCGCGGCGTGTTGATGCGGCTCGACGGAGTCGTGACCTCGCCGTCCGGGCACAAGACCAAGATCGCAATGAAACTCGCTGGCGTCAAAGAGGGCCCGCAAAAGCCTGAGCTGTTCGCACGGCCGGTCAATATGAACGAGCTGCCTTTCCAGGCGCTCGCGCCGCTGCTCAACGGCGTCATCATTCAATAAAAAAGCCGGCCATCCGTAACGGATAGCCGGCTAGTCAACTGCGCGTGGCCCCTCGCCGTAGGCGAGGGTCATTCGGGTGTAGGCGCGGCCGGTGCGCGTCATCCCCGGCCCGGGGCTAAAATCTTTGTCAGGAAGCCGCGCTCGTTGCGACTGCCGCTTCGCCACGCGTTGCATGGCGGACATTGAAGAGGGCGATCGCGATTACCCCGATCACCGCCGGCAAGACGTTGGTGAGGACGACGTTCGACGGGGCGAAAGCCGCGCCGACGAGGAAGCCGCCGACCGCCGGGCCGATCACCGCGCCGATGCGTCCGACACCGAGCGCCCAGCCGATGCCGGTGGCGCGGATCGCCGTCGGATAGAACATCGCCGAGATCGTGTTGAGCGAGCCTTGGCCGCCATTGACGCAGCAGCCGGTCAGGAACATCGCCACGATCAGCACGGGCGTGTTGGTGAGCGAGAAGGCGGCGACGCAGATGGTGATCGCCGCCATGCTATAGGCGGTGGCGAGCACCTTCGGCAGCGAGCCGAGCTTGTCGGCGAGCCAGCCCATGGTGAGGCCGCCGATACAGCCGCCGATTGCGTACCAGATCGTGACCGTGATCGCGACGGTGAGCGGCTGTCCCACTTGGCGCAGCAGGCTCGGCAGCCAGAAGACGAGATAGGTCAGGATGAAGAGATTGGCGACGAAGGCGATCCATAGCATCGCCGTAGGATAGGCGCGGCCGTCGGTGAAGAGCGCCTTGACGGTGATGCCGGAGATCTGCGGCTCCAGCGTGAAGCGCGTCCCGGCGGCGAAATTCCGCTCCGGCACGATGCGCCGCATGATGTCACAGACGCGATCCATCGATTTGCCCGAGAGGAGCAGATAGCGCGCCGATTCCGGCAGATAGATCGCGACGACGATGATCGCGAGCAGCGGTACGATGCCGCCGATATAGAAGGTCGACTGCCAACCGAGCGTCGGGATCAGGATGTTGGCGAGCACGCCGCTGACGATGGAGCCGAAAGCGAAGAACGCGGCGGTGCTGTTGACCAGAAGCGCGCGGCGCCGCCGCGGCGCGTATTCGAGCACATAGGCGGTGACGTTGGGCAGCGTGCCGCCGAGACCGAAGCCGGCGATGAAGCGCAGCACGACGAGACTCGTCACGGTGTGGCCCAGCGGCGTCGCCAGTGAGAACGCGCCGAAGATCGCCATCGGCCAGATGATCGCCTGCTTGCGGCCGATCTTGTCGGCGAGCATGCCGAAGAACAGCGCGCCGAGCGTCAGGCCCAAAAGGCCGGAGCTGAAGATCGGCCCGAGCAGCGCCGGGCCGAAGCCCAGATCCTTCGCCATCACCGGCGCGACATAGGCGATGCCCTGCGTGTCGTAGCCGTCGAACATGGCGGTGAAAAGGCTGACCAGCAGCACCAGCCATTGCTGGCCGCTGATCTTCGCCTGATCGATGACAGAGGTAAAATTGTAGCTGTCGGCTTCGGCCATGATGCTCGCGTTCCCTGCCCAGAGTGTTGCCCCGGTTTGTTTTGGCGGGCGCTTGCCGCGCCCTTCTTTTGCGCCGGATCGTACCGCCCATCGGCTGCGGTGGGCAAAGGCAAAGTGGCAGGTTTCGCGCTTAAATTCGCGATAGAATAGTTCGTCGTCCCGGCGAAGGCCGGGACCCATTGTCGGTCGGCATGACCTGGCAGAATGGATACCGGCTTTCGCCGGTAAGGCGGAAAGGGATGCGATGTCCAGACAGAAAGTCTCGAAAGGCCCTTGGGACGATCTCTTCGATCATGGCCCATGGGTATCCAAGGATTTCCTTTTGCCGCGAATCCAGCCCCCTTTGCAAACCTGCAAGCGACCGAGAAAATCCAGCAATCAGTATGCGCAGCTCGTAGAAATTGCGCGGCGCCTTGGCGCGCATACGGACGAAGAAACGTTCAAGCGGGCGATATAGGGAATCGTCAAAGAGAGGCCGCCAAAAGGGCAATGATGGATTCGCGGGATCAATTCGTCGGGTCGCTCAGCGTGAGAGCCAAAGCTGGACTACGAGCGCATCGGATATCGAGTTTCGAGGCGTTGATAGTTCTTTCGGCGGAAGAAGTATTTAAATGGCCGAACCTGAGGCGGAACGCCTTGCGTAACATAGAAGCGGCGCTTGAAGCGTGCGGGCAGTTCTTGCGAGTGCCATCGGCGGCGCTGGAAATTAAGCAGAAGCGGAAAGCCGCTGCCGAATTACGCGACCGGATTAAGAAGATTCAACAGCGTGGCCGCATTAAGAATATGGAGCGGACTATCGCTGAGTTAGAAAGCGACGTCGCAGAACTGCTGTTACGCCTTCCGGGCCATAGGCACGATTAGGTTTGCAAATCGCGAACATCGGTCAAAAAAAGCGGGGTGCGACCGAGGTCGCACCCCCAAATTTCTGCCTCGTTAACGGCGCTAGCTGGGAGGCTTTGAGCCGGCGCCGCGTTGCGTATTAGCTACAGCCAGTCGTGCTGCCGCATGTATCGCATTTGAGGCAGGTCCCGTTGCGCACCAGCGTGAAATTCCCGCATTCGTGACAATTGTCGCCTTCGTAGCCGCGCGCCCGCGCCATGCGGATCTTCTCTGCGCGGCTATCGATCGCGGTTGAGCTCTTGAGCTCGGTCTTGAGCGTCTCGTTGACGGCTTGCGTCGAGCGCGCATCTTCCATCTCGTTGAGGGCGAGATCGAGCGCCGCATTGCCGCGGCTCGCCGTCGCCACGCCGGTGTTGGCCTGGCCGCCCTGCAGCACGGTCAGGCGGTTGCGAATATATCCGGTCGAGGCAACGCGCTGCACCACCGCCGCGAATTCCGGACGGCCGCCGCCGCCATCGGGCAGGTTCGACTCAGAGGTACCTTTGCCGACCGTGTCGGGCAGGACATCCGCCGGCTGCACATGCGCGAGGTCGTTGCGGTCGAGATAAGAGATCGCGAGCTCGCGGAAGATATAGTCGAGCAGCGAGGTCGCCATCTTGATCGCGTCGTTGCCTTCGACGATGCCCGAGGGCTCGAAGCGCGTGAAGGTGTAGGCCTCGACGAATTCCTCGAGCGGCACGCCGTATTGCATGCCGATCGAGATCGCGATCGCGAAGTTGTTCATCAGCGAGCGGAAGGCCGAGCCCTCCTTGTGCATGTCGATGAACACTTCGGCGAGGCTGCCGTCCTCGTATTCGCCGGTGCGGAGATAGACCTTATGTCCGCCGACGACCGCCTTCTGGGTGTAGCCCTTGCGGCGCTGCGGCAGGCGGCGGCGCTCGTGGCTTGCGACGACGCGCTCGATCACCCGCTCGACGATGCGCTCGGCGACGACCGGCACGCGCTCGACCGGGTTCTTCTCCATCAGCTCGGCGACGCCTTCCTCGGTCTCCTCGTCTTCGAGGAGCTGCGATTGCAGCGGCTGCGAGAGCTTGGAGCCGTCGCGATAGAGCGCATTGGCTTTAAGGCCGAGCTTCCAGGACAGCATATACGCGTTCTTGCAATCCTCGACCGTCGCCGCATTCGGCATGTTGATGGTCTTGGAGATCGCGCCCGAAATGAAGGGCTGGGCCGCGGCCAGCATGCGGATGTGGCTCTCGACCGAGAGGAAGCGCTTGCCGTTGCGGCCGCAGGGATTGGCGCAGTCAAAAACCGGGAGATGCTCTTCCAGGAGGAACGGCGCACCTTCCAAAGTCATGGCGCCGCAGCAATAGGTGTTCGCCGCGTCGATCTCGGCTTTCGCGAAGCCCAACGCCGCCAGCATGTCGAAGCCGGCATCGTTCATCTGCTCGGCGGTGAAGCCGAAAGCCGCTTTGCAGAATTCCTCGCCCAAGGTCCATTTGTTGAAGGCGAAGCGGATGTCGAACGCCGTCGACAGCGCCTGCTCCAAGGCTTCGATCGCGCCTTCGGTGAAGCCCTTGGTCTTGAGCTGCTTGTGGTTGAGTGCGGGCGCATTCTCGAGAGTCGCATAGCCGACGGCGTAGCGTGTAATCGCCTCGATCTCGGCGGGAGTATAAGCCGAGGGTCTTCAGTGCCTCGGGCACAGCCCGGTTGATGATGCGGAAATAGCCGCCGCCCGCGAGTTTCTTGAACTTGACGAGCGCGAAATCGGGCTCGATGCCGGTGGTGTCGCAATCCATGACAAGGCCGGTCGTGCCGGTCGGCGCGATCACGGTCGCTTGCGCGTTGCGATAACCGTAGCGCTCGCCGAGGGCGAGGGCGACGTCCCAAGCATGCTTGGCGGCTTGGACCAGCGCCGGGATCGGGCAATGCTCGGTGTCGAGCGCGACCGGGAGGACCGAGAGCTTCTCATAGCCGCCGGCCTCGCCATGCGCCGCGCGGCGATGGTTGCGGATGACGCGCAGCATGTGGTCGCGATTGGACTCGTAGCCGGGGAAGGCGCCGAGCTCGCCGGCCATCTCGGCCGAGGTCGCATAGGCCTTGCCGCAAACGATCGCGGTGAGCGCGGCGCCGTAAGCGCGGCCCTCGTCGCCGTCATAGGGTAGACCCGAGGTCATCAGCAGGCCGCCGAGATTGGCGATGCCGAGGCCAAGGGTGCGGTATTCGTAAGAGAGCTTCGCGATCTCGCGCGACGGGAACTGCGCCATCAGCACCGAAATCTCGAGCACGATGGTCCAGAGGCGGACGGCATGCTCGAAGCCGGCGATGTCGTAGCCGTTATCCGGCGTACGAAAGGCGAGGAGGTTGATCGCCGCCAGATTGCACGCCGTATCGTCGAGGAACATGTATTCCGAGCATGGATTCGACGCGTTGATCCGTCCCGATGCCGGGCAGGTATGCCAGTCGTTGATCGTCGTGTCGTATTGCAGACCCGGATCGGCGCTCGCCCAAGCGGCATGCGCGATCTTTTCCCAGAGCTCGCGCGCCGGCAGCGTCTTCGACACCTTGCCGTCGGTACGACGGGTCAGGTGCCATTCGGCATCCGTCTCGACGCGCTCCAAGAAGTCGTTCGTGACGCGGACCGAGTTGTTCGAGTTCTGGCCGGCGACGGTCAAATAGGCTTCGCTGTCCCAATCCGTGTCATAGGCGCGGAAGTCGATCTGGGTATAGCCCTGTTGCGCGAACTGAATGACGCGCTGCACGTAATTCTCGGGCAGCAGCGCGCGGCGTGCCGCTTTGATCTCGAGCTTCAGGGCGAGGTTCTTCTTGGGATCGAACCGCCCCTCGCCCAGGGCTGCCGGCGCGTCGTGACAGGCCTTCATGATCAGATTGAGGTGCTTTTGCGCAAGCTTCGATCCGGCAACGAGCGCCGCGACCTTCTGCTCCTCGATCACTTTCCAGTCGATGAACGCTTCGATGTCCGGATGATCGATGTCGACCGTCACCATCTTGGCGGCGCGCCTGGTCGTGCCGCCGGATTTGATCGCGCCGGCAGCGCGATCGCCGATCTTGAGGAAGCTCATGAGGCCGGAGGAGCGGCCGCCGCCCGAGAGCTTTTCGTTCTCGCCGCGGAGCTTCGAGAAATTAGAGCCGGTACCCGAGCCGTATTTGAAGATACGCGCCTCGCGCACCCAGAGATTCATGATGCCGCCTTCATTGACGAGATCGTCGGCGACGGACTGGATGAAGCAGGCATGCGGCTGCGGGCGCTCATAGGCGCTGGTCGAGGCCATGAGTTCGCCGGTCTTGAAGTCGACATATTGGTGGCCCTGCGCCGGACCGTCGATGCCATAGGCCCAATGCAGGCCGGTGTTGAACCATTGCGGCGAGTTGGGCGACGCCATCTGCTTCACCAGCATGAAGCAGGTCTCGTCATAGAACGCCTTCGCGTCGGCTTCGCTATCGAAATAGCCGCCCTTCCAGCCCCAATAGGCCCAGGTGCCGGCAAGACGGTGGAAAACCTGCTTCACGCTCTTCTCGGAGCCGAGGCGCTGGCCGGCGGGTAGCTTCGCGAGCGCTGCCTCGTCGGGCACATGGCGCCACAGCCAATCGGGGACGTTCTCTTCGACCACCGGGACGGATTTCGCCGGCACGCCCGCCTTGCGGAAATATTTCTGGGCCAGGATGTCGGAAGCGACTTGGCTCCACTCGGCCGGGACTTCGCAGTCCGACATGTGGAAGACCCGTGAACCGTCGGGATTGCGTATCTCGCTGGTCGCTAGCTTGAACTCGATGGTCTTGTAAGGATCTTCGCCAGCGACGGTGAAGCGACGCTCGATACGCATGCTTTAACTCCCCCAAACTGCTATTTTCTTGCCCAACGCACCCCACCAGATGTAGGGGGATCGCGCACCGACAGAATCAAAACTTTGTTCTTCTTTGGCAACTCATGCAACAAGATTTTGTGCATCCGCCGACGCCTCTAACCAAATATTGGGGTTGACGGCGTTTTAGGGTTTTCCGTAGTCCGGAACCCGCCTACACAATAGGTAGATGAAACAAGGATTTCAGAGCAGGAAGGGTATGAGGGCTGCCGTTTCGCTTGCATAGGCGCCGTAACCCGGCAGCACGTGGCGCAGCCGGGTTTCCTCATGGCGGGCTTTGAGCAGCAGCGCCGCGAAGATCAGGACGAAGCCCAAAAGCGCGCGCCAGCGGTCGAGGGCGATCGCGCTGCCCAGCAAAGCGAGCAGAATCCCGAAATAGATCGGGGGGCGGACCTAACGATAAGGCCCGCTGCGGATCAGCATGTGGTCTTTTTTGATCTCGATCTGGGCGCTCCAATTTCCCGCGAGCGTGATTCGTGCCGCGATCGCGACCCCGAGTGCGGTGAGGATGACGCCAAGGCCGGTGCCGATCAGGCTCGCCGGCAGGAAAGGCGCCCCCAGAATCGCGAGTGTGGCGCGCGGCACCACGAGCGCGATCGTGCCGATCCAGGCCAGCGCATAATGGAGCCAATCGGCGCGCGGCGGCTCGCGCCATAGCGTTGCCTTCGTGCCGCGCGCGGCGATCGCCCAATAGGCGACCCAGCCCACCCACATCGCTAAAAAGAGAAGGCCCATGCGATATCCTTCCGCCGCGCTTGGGATATTGCGTCCGTCCGCGACGATGCAAGCGATGCGCAGACGCTTCACCCTGAGGGATCGGCGTTGTAGGCTGCGCCCCGTTTTCAGGGCAGCGGGGATAGGAGAAGGTCGATGCGGATTTGCTGGTACAACGACAATCGCCTCGGACTGGTCAAGGGCGACCGGGTCTATGATGCGTCAAAGGCGCTCGAGAAGCTGCCGAAACCGAGCTATCCGGCGGCCAAGAGCGGCGATCCGCTGATCGTCCATCTCGCCAAGCTGCGGCCCGAGATCGAAGCCGCGGCAACCGGCAGCGGCACGCCGATCGGCGAGGTCAAATTCCTCTCGCCGGTCGCGGCGCCGTCGAAGGTCATCGGTACGCCGACCAACTACGCCGATCACATCGCGGAGGCGGACAAGCAGCGCGATGTCTTCACGATGAAGCGGCCCTCGACGAATATCGACGATCAAGGCCTCTTCCTCAAAGCCAATAGCTGCCTCGTCGGCGCGGGCGAAGTCGTGAAGCTGCGCTTTCCGCAGCGCCGCACCGATCACGAGATGGAGCTCGGCGTCATCATCGGCAAGCCGGCCTCGAGCATCAAGCTTGAGGACGCGCTGAATTATGTCGCCGGCTATTGCATCGCGCTCGATATGGTGGTGCGCGGCTCGCAGGATCGCTCGATGCGCAAATCGGTCGACACCTACGGCGTCGCCGGTCCGTGGATGGTCACGGCGGATGAGATCGCCGATCCGCAGAATCTCGAATTCTCGCTCGCGGTGAACGGCGAGATAAAACAGAAGTCGAACACCAAGAACATGATCATGGACTTGAAGCGCCAGATCCAGTTCGGCTCGGAATATTACACGCTGCTCCCGGGCGACATCATCATGACCGGCACCTGCTCGGGCGTCAGCCAGGTGAAGCCCGGCGACGTCATGCATTGCGAGATCGAGAAGATCGGCGCGATGGACGTGCGCATCGGCGCGGCCGAGTAAGCGGATGACCATCGGCACGCGCATCATGACCTGGTTCCGCGGGGAGCCGGTCGGCACTGATGCCTTCGGCAACCGTTACTATCGCGACAAGTCGAAGCGGACGCTGGAGCGCGGCGGCGGCCGCTTCAGTCGCGAGAAGCGCTGGGTGATCTATAACGGCGAGGCCGAAGGTTCGCGCGTGCCGCCCGAATGGCATGCCTGGCTGCATCACACCGTCAATGAAATCCCCGCCGATGGCGGCGCGCTGAAATATTCCTGGCAGAAGCCGCATCTGCCGAATCTGACGGGCACGCCCGACGCCTATCGGCCGCCGGGCTCGCTGGTGCGCGGCGGTCACCGCGCGCCGACGGCCGACGATTACGAGGCCTGGAAGCCCGAGTGACGGATCGATCCGAGGAGAGCTGCTGGACATGAGCCGCAATGCCGTCGAAACGGTGATGGGCGCCCTGGTGTTGGTGGTCGCCGCCTTGTTCCTGTTCTTCGCCTATACGACGAGCCAGGTCTCGACGGTGCGTGGCTATGAGGTGTTGGCGAAATTCAGCAACGCCGGCGGACTCAAGAATGGCGGCGACGTCCGCATCAGCGGCATCAAGGTCGGCTCGATCACCAATGAGACGCTCGACTCCAAGACCTTCCAGGCGATCGTGCATATGAGCATCGATCCGTCGATCAAGCTCTCGGTCGATTCTGTTGCGCAGATCACCTCTACGGGTCTGCTCGGCGATAATTTCATCTCGATCGAGCCAGGCAATGAGGACGAGCTCATTCCGGCAGGTGGTGCAATCACACACACCCAGGCGCAGATGAGCCTTGAAAATCTCATCGGTCAGGTAATCTATAGCCAGACACAAGGCGCGGGCGGAGCGAAGAACCCGAGCGGCGGTGGCGACGGACGCAACAGCATCCCTAAGGAGCGCATGAGCGACAAGAAGCTCGATCTTCCGGTCTGGCTCACGCCCCAGGGCGAGAAAGTCTCCTGCGTCGAGAAGATCAAGGTGCTGAACGACAACCTCGCCGAGATCTACGAGCTCGCGCAGGAAGCGCTCGAGGACGCGGTGCTGATGGGTTGCGATGAACGCCAATTCCGCCAGGTGATCGAGACGATCGCGCGCGACCTCGTCAATCCATACAATAAAGAGACGAAGTGAGCCCGCGAAGCTGGGGGATAGCGGCCGCGCTGTTGCTCGCGCCAATGGTCGCGCATGCCAACACGATTGCCGTGCTGCAAGGTCTCGACAAGACGACGGCGCGCGTCTCGAAATTCGATGCGCCGGTCGATCAGACCGTGCGCTTCGGCACGCTCGTCATCACGGTGCGCACTTGCGTCAAGACGCCCCCGGAAGAAGAGCCGAACACGGCGGCTTTTCTCATCATCGACGAGGTGCGGCCGGGCGACGCCAACGGCGTCCAATCGAAACGCGTCTTCTCGGGCTGGATGTTCGCCTCGAGCCCGGCGATCTCGGCGCTCGAGGATCCGATCTACGATATCAACGTGCTCGATTGCAAAATCGACACGACCTCGACGCCGCCCAACCCCTCAACCGGAAAATAAGCCTCGGTCCTGAGCGCCTCCGCGAGCAGGCGGCGATAGCGCGCGCGCGATATCTCGATCGTGCCGAAGCGCTGCAGATGGTCGGTGACGAATTGCGTATCGAGCAGGCGATAGCCGCCGCGGATGAGGTGAGCGACGAGATGCGCCAGCGCGACCTTGCTTGCATCGGCGACGCGGCTGAACATGCTCTCGCCGAAGAATGCACCGCCGAGCGACACGCCGTAAAGCCCGCCGACGAGCGCGCCGCCGCTATAGGCCTCGACGCTATGCGCATGGCCGTCGGCGTGCAGCGCGGTGTAGAGCCGCGACGATTTCGTCATTGATCCAGGTCTGCGGCCGCTCCGCGGTCGGCTCGGCACAGCCGCGCATGACCGCGCCGAAGTCGTGATCGCATCCGATCGTGAAGCGTTCCGAACGGATGGTGCGCGCGAGGCGCCGCGGCAGATGGAATTTGTCGAATGGCAGGATGCCGCGCTGCACCGGGTCGACCCAATAAAGCTCGGGATCGTCGGCCGATTCCGCCATCGGAAAGATTCCCGCGGCGTAAGCGCGGAGGAGAAGGTCGGGGGTTAATCCAACAGACACGCTTGACCTACATTCTCGTCATGACCGGGCCTGTCCCGGCCATCCACGAGTTTTCAAGACGTGGATGCCCGGCACAAGGCCGGGCATGACGAATGATTAAAGCCTGATCGTTGATTTATCACTCGCGTCCGATCAGCCGCTCGAGCCAGTGGATGTCGTAATCGCCGTTGATGAAGCCGGGCGTACCGACCAGCATCTGATGCATCGGGATCGTCGTGTCGATGCCGCCGATGACGAATTCCTCGAGCGCGCGCTTCACCCGCATCAGGCATTCATTGCGCGTGCGGCCATGGACGACGAGCTTGGCGATGAGGCTGTCGTAATTCGGCGGCACGGTGTAGCCCTGATAGATCGCGCTATCGACCCGCACGCCAAGCCCGCCGGGCGCGTGATAGCTCGTGATCGTGCCGGGCGAGGGGCGGAAGGTCTCGGGATGCTCGGCATTGATGCGGCATTCGATGGCGTGGCCTGAAAGCTCGATGTCTTCCTGGCGATAGCCAAGCGTCATGCCGGCCGCGATGCGGATCTGCTCGCGCACGATATCGACGCCGCTGATCTCTTCCGAGATCGGATGCTCGACTTGCAGCCGCGTATTCATCTCGATGAAGAAGAACTCGCCGTCCTGATAAAGGAATTCGAGCGTGCCGGCGCTGCGATAGCCGAGGCCGCGCATCGCATTTGTCGCGATCGCCGCGAGCTTGGCGCGCTCCTCGCCGTTGAGCGCGGGCGAGGGCGTCTCTTCCAGCACCTTCTGGTGACTGCGCTGAAGCGAGCAATCGCGCTCGCCGAGATGGATGACGCCGCCTTTGCCGTCCGCCAGGATTTGCATCTCGATATGCCGCGGCCGGTCGAAATAGCGCTCGAGAAAGACCGAGCTGTTGCCGAAGAAGGCCTGCGCCTCGGCCTGCGCCATCGGCACGAGTTCGGCGAGCATCGCGGCGTCGCGCGCGACGCGCATGCCGCGCCCGCCGCCGCCGCCCGCGGCCTTGATGAGAACCGGATAGCCGATCTCCGCCGCAACGCCCTTGGCGATTTCGAGATCTTCGATCAATTCCGAGCCGGGCACGATCGGAATGCCGTGCTCTTTCGCGGCGCGTTTCGCCGAGACCTTGTTGCCCATGAGCAGGATGTGCTCGGGCGAGGGGCCGATGAAGGTGTAGCCGTGCTCCTCGACCATCGCGGCGAAATTCGAATTCTCCGACAGGAAGCCGACGCCGGGATGGATCGCATCGGCACCGGTGATCGCCGCGGCGGAGAGGATCGCGGGGATATTGAGATAGCTCTCGCGCGCCGGTGGCGGACCGATGCAGACGCTTTCATCGGCGAGCCGCACATGCATGGCGTTGTCGTCGGCGGTCGAATGCACGGCGACTGTGCGGATGCCCATCTCGCGGCAGGCGCGGTGAATGCGGAGCGCAATCTCGCCGCGGTTGGCGATGAGCACTTTTTCGAACATCGCCCGCGCGCTCTATTCGAGGACGGCGAGGATCTGGCCGAACTCGACCGGTGTCGCGTCGACGATGAGAATTTGCGCGACGCGGCCGGCACGCGGCGCCGGGATTTGATTCATCACCTTCATCGCCTCGATGATGAACAGGGTCTGGCCTTCGCGCACCGTGTCGCCGACGGCGACGAAAGGCGTGGCGCCGGGCTGCGGGCCGAGATAGGCAGTACCGACCATCGGCGATTTGACGGCGCCCGCCGGCTCGGCGACCGTTACCGCCCCTGGCGCAGGTCCGGCGGCCGGCATCGCGGCAACCATCGCCACGGCCGCGCCGCCGCCATTGCGCGCGACGCGGATGCGCCGCTCGCCGACGGCATATTCGATCTCGCTCAGCCCGGTTTCCTCGAGCAGCGCCGCCAGCGTGCGGACCAGCTCGCTATCGATCTTCAAGTCGCTTTTACCTGCCATAAGACTTCTTTGGCCCACTCATCGGATCACGACGATGCGGCAGGGACTATAGACAATCCGTCGGCTTTTCAAACCGACCCGCGCGATATTCGCCGCTGCGCGGGCGCGCGGCTCATTCCTCGCCGGTCGCCGCTTCGAGCACGTAGGCGATCGCGTCGAGGGCGATGATGTAACTCTGCGCGCCGAAGCCGCAGATCACGCCGCGCGCGACGCTGCTGATATAGGAATGATGGCGATAGGGCTCGCGCGCGAAGATGTTGGAGAGATGCACCTCGATGATCGGCAACTCGCAGGCGCGCAGCGCATCGAGGATCGCGATCGAGGTATGCGTGTAGGCGCCGGCATTGATGATGATGCCGTCGGCGCTTTCGCGCGCTTCTTGAATCCAATCGACGAGTTGGCCCTCGTGATTGGATTGGCGGAAATCGAGCGCGAGATCGAGTGCCGCGGCGCGCTCGAGACAGGCTTCCTCGATATCGGCGAGGGTTTCGGAGCCGTAGGTCTTCGGCTCGCGCACGCCGAGCAAATTAAGATTGGGTCCGTTGAGGACCAGGATCGCCGCACCGGCCACGCTCGCTCTCCGTGCTGGTGCGGCGGCTTATAGCAGCATGCGCCCGAGTCGGGCAAACGCGCTGCGCTAGTCGCAAGGCGTCGCGGCCGGCTGCGGGTTGAACGCTGCGGCGGGGCTGGGGCTGCGTCCGAACCACGCGCCGAGCGCGATGGCGAGCGCGTTCATCGTGCCGAAGACCGCCAGCGCAACGCCGAGCGCGACGAACACGCCGGCGATGTTGCCAGGCATCAGATGCAGCGCGAGCCAGCCGCCGCCGACCGCGACGATCAGTCGAAGGGCGGCGGCGCGCAGCGGCCAGGTCAGCTTGCCGGCGCCTTGCGAGGCGAAATAGAGCGCGAGGCCGAGACCGAAAAAGCCGTAGAACGGTCCGACGATATGCATGTATTGCGTGCCCGTCGCGTTCATCAGCGGCATCGCTGCTGAAGAGTCCGAGCCAGGCTTGCGGCGCGAGCGCGGCGGCGATGCCGATCGCTTCGGTCAATACCGCCGCGATCGCGGCGCCGGTCCAGGTCACCCGCAGCGCTCGGGCGCGCTGTCCCGCGCCGATCGCCGTGCCGACCATGGTGGCGAGCGGCGTGCCGAGGCCGAACACCAGCGGCACGAGCACATATTCGAGCCGTGCGCCCGTGCCGTAGCCGGCGACCGCCGCGGCGCCGAAGCGGCCGGCGAAACCGGTCGCGGTGCCGATGATGATGTTGGTCGAGACGCTGATCAGTGATGAAAGCGCACCGACGCGCAGGATATCCGCCATCGGTGCCCAACGCAGCCGCGCCGGTCGCCATTGCGGTCGCAGCACATCGCGTCCCGACCAGAGATAGATCACGAAGACGACGCTGCCGAGCGCGTAGAAGAAGAGCACCGCGACGGCGCCGCCGGCGATGCCGAGCTGCGGCAGGAAGCCCCAGCCGAAGATCAGTGACGGCGATAGTGGCAGCAGCATCGCAGCGCCGATGGCGGTGACGCTCGCCGGCAAGATCATGTTGCCGGCGCCGCGAATAATCGCGGCAAGCGAATTATAGAGCCAGAGCAGGATCGCGCCGGCGAAGACGATGTTGGAATAGGTCATCGCCGCGGCGAGCGACGCGCCACTGCCGCCCATCAGCTTGTAGAGAAACGGGCCACCGACGAGCGCTAAGCCGGTCGTCGCAAAACCGAGCGTCAACGCGATGGCGACGGCGTGCCAGACAAGGCGGTTGGCTTCTTCGCGTTTGCCGGAGCCGAGAGCACGGGCGATCGCCGAGAGTATGCCGCCGCCCATCGCGCCGGCCGACACCATCTGCACCAGCATAAGGATCGGAAAGACGAGGGTGATGCCGGCGAGTGCATCGGTGCCGAGCTTGGCGACGAAATAGGTCTCGATCAGGCCGATAGCGGATTGCACCACCATAACGACCACATTGGGCAAAGCGAGGCGCAGCAGCGTCCGCCCGATCGGCGCCTCGAGCAGCGCGCGCGTCCTCGGGTCCATCGCCATCCCGGTCCTCCCTTTCGGCTCCAATGGGTGCATATGCGCTTATATGCCGGTTGGCCGAGCTTGCACAAGCGTGCATATGCACCTATATTGTATGGGAGCCATGCGGAAGACGCCTGAGACCGAAATCGCCGAAACGCCTGACATCGCGGCCTGCAACTGCCTCGCGATCCGCCAGGCGGCGCGCCAGATCACGCAGCTTTATGAACGCCATCTCGCAGCCGCCGGGCTGACGGCGAGCCAATATTCGATCCTCGCCAAGCTGTCGCGTCTGGGGCCGCTGTCGATCAATGCGCTGGCGGCGCAGATGATGATGGACCGCACCACGACCGGTCGCGCGCTTCAGCCGCTCGAACGCGACAAGCTGGTGGCGATCGAGGCGGGAAGCGATGCGCGGACGAAGCTCGTCCGCCTGACGCCGGCGGGGGTGAAACGCTTCAAGGCGGCGGTGGCGTGCTGGCGCGAGGCGCAGGCGGAATTCGAGCGGGCTTACGGCATCGGCGAGGCGGCCGCATTGCGCGCATCGCTGGCACGCGTGGGTGTGCCCGCCTAGCATAGGTTGCAGGCGCGCACGCTATGTTACATTATTGTTTCAACAGCATTTTTCTTCGGCATGAGGCATTTTCCGCCTTGGCATTAATCGAATGCCAAGCCCTCCGCGGCATCATGGCAGACGCTCAGCGAGCGCAGGGCGGCCATGGATCACTATCGCAGCCATTTCCTCAACGCGGCCTCGCGCATCATCGGTACGGCGAACTTCCCGGCGTCCAATATGCCGGCGGCGATCGGCGCGGCGCGGCGGCTGTCGACCGATCACGAATATCGCGTTGCCGCCGAACTCTGGCGCGACAACCAATATGTCGGCTGCGTGCTGCGCGGCGATCCCGCGGTCGAGAGCGAGCCGGGTGAGGGAGCGCGGGTGACGATCGCGCTGCCGCTCGCAGCCCATGAAAACGTTGACGCTAAAAACGCCAACGGCGCGGAGAGTATCCGCGCCGTCGCTTGACGATCTATCGATCGAGAAAAGCCGGGAGGCTATTCCTCCTCGTCGTCCTCGACGTCGACCGTGCTCGCGCCACTCTGCTCAAGGTAAGCCTCGATTTTGGCCAGAGCGTTGTCGAGCACGGCGCGTTCCGTGCCGTTCAGCGTCGCGACGATTTCGGACTCGATTTCCTGCACCAGCGGCACGATCTGGCGATAGATCTCCAGCCCCGCCGCGGTGAGGTCGAGGATGGCGCGGCGCCGATCCTGTGGATCCGCGTCGCGCGTGATCAAGTCGGCCTTCAGCAGCTTGGCGACCGCGCGACTGACCCGGACCTTGTCCATCGTGGTCTGCGCGATCACGGCATTGGCGCTCATCGCGCCCTGTTGGCCGAGCACCGCCATGGTGCGCCATTCCGGCGCCGAGAGCTTGAAGCGCTCGCCATAGAAGCGCGCCACCCGGCGGGTCAGCCGGTTGCTCAGGACCGTGAGCCGGAAGGGCAGGTATTTGCCGAGTTCGAAATTCCGCCGCGGGAAATGCGCAGCCAACGCTGCCGCTGCATCTTTACTCATATGATCACCCCGCATCTCCCCTATGGGTCATCGGCAAGTTAGCGACAATCAACCAGTGTGCGTGCTCAATTACCAGTGCTAAGCAACAATAAGCCATTCTATCCCCGCGACACGATAATTTCTCTGGGAATGCCTGCTTGACGAAAATGCCGCACTGCCGAGACTGCCGGCTGGTCAAGCGGGGCAGGGAAAGCAGGAAAAAATGAAGCTGTACGGCTATTTTCGCTCCTCGGCAGCATTCCGGGTGCGTATTGCCCTCAATCTCAAGGGCTTGGATTACGAGCAGGCCTTCATTCATTTACGCAAGGGTGACCAGCGTTCGGCCGAGTATTTGCGCGTCAATCCCCAGGGATTGGTACCAGCTTTGGTCACGGAGGATGGAGCCGTCCTCACACAATCGTTATCTATCATCGAATATCTCGAAGAGACCCGGCCCGATCCTGCCTTGCTGCCCCGCGATTCGGTCGGCCGCGCCCGGGTGCGCTCGCTGGCCGAGGCGGTCGCCTGCGACGTCCATCCGATCGACAATCTGCGCGTGCTGCAATACCTGTCGCGCCAGTTCGGCCATAAGGAACCGGACATCGAGACCTGGTTCAATCATTGGATCGCGCTCGGCTTCGAGGGCATCGAGAAGACGCTGGCGGGCGACGGCAAGGCCGGCAAGTTCTGCCATGGCGACACGCCGGGCCTTGCCGATATCTGCCTCGTGCCGCAAGTCTTCAACGCGCGGCGTTATCCGAGCTTCGACTTGAAGCCTTATCCGAGCATCATGCGCGTCTTCGAGAATTGCATGAAGCTCGAGGCCTTCGACCGCGCCGTGCCGGAGAAGCAGCCCGATGCGGAATAAGCACCTTCTCGCTTAGCGGAACAACGCTTCGGCATCGGCCCAGAGACGGCGTGCGATCTCCGCCGCCGGCTCGGTGTGCGCCAACGATGCCGCGAAGGCGAGGGCGTAAAAGAACGCGGCGATGGTCGCCGAGGCGGGGGCGCTAAGCGGCGTCGCTTTCTGTGGCGAGATGCGGGCGCATGGCAGCGCGCCGCGGCCCGTCAGTGCGCAGGAAAGTGATGAAGGCGCGGAGCTTCGGGGGCATTTGGTGGCGGCTCGGATAGAAGAGGTGAAAGCCGGCAAAGGGCAGCGACCATCCTTCGAGCACCGGAACCAGGCGGCCCGCTGCGATATGGGGCGCGCATATAATCTTCGAGCATGTAGGTGATGCCGAGCGCCGTTCAGCGCGGCACGCACGAGATGATCGAGATCGTTGGTGATGAGCGAGCCCTCGACCGCGACTTCGATCGTCTCCGCGCCGCGCTCGAATTCCCATTTCCGGATCGCGCCGGTCGTGTCGCGAAAGCGGATACAGTCGTGCTCGCGCAAATCCTCCGGCTTCGACGGCCGGCCATGCGCCGCGAGGTAGGCGGGCGATGCGACCGCGATCAAGCGCGAATCCGGAGCTGACGCGGACCGCGACCATGTCGCGCTCGATGCGCGAGCCGATACGCATGCCGGCATCGAAATGGCCGTGGACGATGTCGAGCTGCGAATCATCGATCGTGATGTCGAGCACGACGTCGGGATAGGCGGCGCGGAAGCTCGGCAGGATCGGATCGATCACCATCTTCACGGCGAGGCTGCCCACGGCGAGGCGCAGCACGCCGGACGGCGTGCCGCTGAGCGCGCCAAGCGATTCGACGGCATTGTCGAGCTCATCGAGCGCCGGATGGATCTGCCGCAGCAACTGATCGCCGGCCTCGGTCAGCGCGACGCTGCGCGTCGTTCGGTTGAGCAGGCGCACGCCCAGCCGCTCCTCGAGCACGCGGATCGTATGGCTCATGGTCGATGTCGAAATGCCCAGCGCGGCCGCGGCCTTGGAGAAGTTTCCGTGGTCTGCGACCGCGACGAAAGCCGTCAACCCGCCGAATTCGGTACCTCGCATGGGTTCTCAGTTCTCGTTCGCTGCACGCTTGCGGGATTGCGACGAGACTTTGCGCGCGGTCTCGCGCAGGCTTGCTTCGAGTGCTCGCGGATCGACATGATCCGCGTCCATGATCGTCTGGACGATGGGGTCGGCCAGCGCATCGCGGAGCGCCGGCTCGTTGTTGCAGCCAAACATTCTGCCCTCCTTGGCGCCGCTCTTGAAAAGACGTGACGAGCGGCACAAATTATGTTACTGAACGGTAACACCCGAACGATACTTACCGGTAAGTAACATGTCAACAGGGGATTTGGAAATGCACAGCCACGCCGTGGCTACGAAGAAAGAAGCCGCGGCCAAGGCGTCGACGGACGGGCCTCCCCGAGAACGCATCCTCGCGGTCGCCCGGGATCTGTTCTATCGCCAGGGTATCCACGCCGTGGGCGTCGACGCGATCGCCGCGGCGGCCGGCACCAACAAGATGACGCTCTACCGGCATTTCGGCTCGAAGGATGTGCTGATCGCCGAATGCCTCGCCGCCTATGTCGCCGAATTGCGAAACCGCCTGGGACGAGATCGCGACAAAGCATCCAGGCGATGCCCTCGGCCAGCTCCATAGCTGGCTGCGCTATGTCGGCGAGTTCAAGCTGCAGCAGGCGGAGCGCGGCTGTGCCTTCATCAACGCCGCCGCCGAGCTGCCCGACAAGAATCATCCGGCACGACGCGTCATCGAGCAGCATAAGAGCGCGCTCCGCCAGAAGCTGATCGCGCTCTGCGACGAGGCGGGGCTGGTCGAGCCCGATCTCCTCGCCGACAAGATGTTCCTCCTCTGCGAAGGCGCCCGCACCAGCATCCAAAGCATCGGTCCCAACGGGCCGGCCTCGCGCCTGCCGCAAATGCTCGACGGCCTCGTTGCCGATCACACGCCGCGCAAGACCTGAAACGAGCGCCGTACTGAGAAAAAGGGCCGCAGCATCGCTGCGGCCTTGCCGCGTGGCTTCTCGACCATATGGGCGCGCCGATCTACACCTTGATCGTCACCCCCTAAACCCGTACTTATGAGGGATGATTGAGAACATTTTCGTATCGGGACTTCTTCTTACGGGCCCGGCGCTCTAGCGGCGTCGGGTTAAGCGCGTTGCTTTTCCGTTTCTTCCGTCCCGATACAACAAATGCCAATCATGAATCCCTCGCCGTTCGGCTCGATTATCTTGGCTCCTGCGTGCAGCTCGTCGCAGATGCGACTTAGGACCACTCGCCAGCGCTACCCGGCCTGATTTAGGCCTCCTGGCGAGGCGAGTTTCCGTACGCTTTCCAATTGCACCCTAAGAGATAACCCTGCGCCCGCGTCCCTTGGGCGAGCGCATGAAGGAGCAGAATCATGAAAATCGATCCCACCGGAAAATATCGAGCGTTTCCCCCGATTGAATTGCCCGACCGGCGCTGGCCCGCAGCAACACTCACGCGCCCGCCAATCTGGTGTAGCGTCGACCTTCGCGACGGCAACCAGGCGCTCGTCGAGCCGATGGGACCCGAGCGTAAAAACCGCTTCTTCAATACGCTGGTTGCCATGGGGTTTAAGGAAATCGAGGTCGGCTTCCCAGCGGCCTCCGGCAC
Source organism: uncultured Alphaproteobacteria bacterium (assembly GCA_963731145.1). Taxonomy (GTDB): domain Bacteria; phylum Pseudomonadota; class Alphaproteobacteria; order ATCC43930; family CGMCC-115725; genus CAIKMD01. The sequence goes on from CAVSUX010000006.1 coordinate 324,621, forward strand.
CGATTTCGATTTTGTCCGCAGCCTCATTGACGGAAATCGTATTCCGCAAGACGTAACCGTCCAGGTTCTGACGCAGGCACGCGAGGATTTGATCCGACGGACCTTCGAATCGATTCGGGGATGCCGCCGCGCTATTGTCCATCTCTATAACTCAACGTCAGAGCTTCAACGCCGCGTTGTTTTCGGACTGGATCGCGCTGGCATCACCAAGATCGCCACCGATGGCGCCGCGCTCATCCGCGATCTCGCCAAGGACGTCGCTGGCGAGAGCACTATCTCCTTCGAGTATTCGCCAGAAAGCTTCACGGGTACGGAGCTCGATTACGCCAAGGAGATATGCGAAGCCGTCATGGACGTGTTTCGCCCGACACCCGCGAGCAAGTTGATCCTCAATCTTCCAGCCACGGTCGAGATGGCGACGCCCAACATTTATGCCGATCAAATCGAATGGTTCTCCCGCAACATAAAAAACCGCAACTCGATCATCGTGTCTCTCCACCCGCACAATGATCGGGGCACCGGCGTGGCTGCGGCCGAACTTGGCGTGATGGCCGGTGCGGACCGCATTGAAGGCACTCTGTTTGGCAACGGCGAGCGTACCGGCAATGTCGATATCATCACCCTCGCGTTGAATATGTTCACGCAGGGAATCGATCCCGGCCTTGATATCTCGGATGTCGAGGCGTTGAAGCAGGTGGCCGAGCATTGCAATCGACTGCCGGTCCATCCGCGTCACCCATATGCTGGCGAGCTTGTCTTCACGGCCTTCTCGGGCTCGCACCAGGACGCCATCAACAAAGGCTTCAAAGCGATGCGCGGCAGCAACTCGCCATTGTGGGAAATCCCCTATCTACCGATCGATCCGCAGGATGTCGGCCGCAGCTATGAAGCCGTCATCCGTATTAACAGCCAATCCGGTAAGGGCGGTGTCGCCTATGTTCTGGAGCAGGATTACGGGCTGGTACTACCGCGCAAATTGCAGATCGAATTCAGCAAGGTCGTCCAGCGGATTGCGGATAGCGAAGGCACCGAGCTCACCTCCGAGCGCATATGGGAATGCTTTGAGCGAGAGTATCTCGGCGAGCAAGGTCCGCTCGGCTTTGTCGACCATCGGACCTGGCCTGAAGAGAATGGGAGTCGCGGGCTTGAAGCCACCATCAGTGAGAACGGTACACGAAGGAGGCTCGAGGGGCGCGGCAATGGCCCGGTGGACGCGTATGTCGGGGCTCTGGCCAAAGTCGTCGGCGAAGATTTCGAGATATTGGACTATCACGAGCAATCCATTGGACGAGGAGCGGGCGCTACCGCCATCGCTTACGTCGAAATGAGCCGATCCAACGGTCTTTCCCTGTTCGGTGTTGGCATGAACAAGAGTATCGTCGCCGCTTCATTGCGTGCCATCACCAGCGCGGTAAATCGGCTGACACAGAAACCCGCACCCTAAAACGGAAGGAAGTCATACCAGCCTGTCGATCGACCTCCACCGCCGCAAGGCCGCTTGGTGAAAGCGCGCCGTCGAAACTTTATTATCCGGACTTAAGCTCGACGACGGGAAGGCGAGCGGGCAAAAGAAAAGGGCCGCAGCGGATGCTGCGGCCCTGATCGACTTGGCTTCCTTGAGAAGCGATGAACTTCGAATCTTAGAAGTCCATGCCGCCCATGCCGCCGCCGTGATCGTGGGCGGGCATCGGCGGCCTTCGGCGCCGGCTTCTCGGCGACCATCGCCTCGGTGGTGATGAGCAGGCCGGCGACCGAAGCCGCGTCCTGCAGCGCCAGGCGAACGACCTTGGTCGGGTCGATGATGCCGGCCTTCACCATGTCGACATACTCGCCGGTCTGGGCGTCGTAGCCCCAGTTGGCGTTGTCTTTGTCCATCAGCTTGCCGATCACGATCGAGCCGTCGGTGCCGGCATTCTCGGCGATGATGCGCACCGGGATTTGCAGCGCGCGGCGAACGATGTCGATGCCGGTCTTCTGGTCGTCATTGGCCGCACGCAGCTTGGCGAGCGCCTTGGTGGCGTAGAGCAGGGCCGTGCCGCCGCCGGCGACAATGCCTTCCTCGACCGCCGCGCGGGTGGCGTGCATCGCGTCATCAACGCGATCCTTGCGCTCTTTCACCTCGACTTCGGTCGCGCCGCCGACGCGGATCACCGCGACGCCGCCGGCGAGCTTCGCCAGACGCTCTTGCAGCTTTTCCTTGTCGTAGTCCGAGGTGGTCTCCTCGATCTGCTGACGGATCTGGCCGACGCGGGCCTGGATGTCGGCCTTCTTGCCCGAGCCGTCGATGATCGTGGTGTTCTCTTTCTCGATGCGGACCCGCTTGGCCTTGCCGAGCATGTCGAGCGTGACATTCTCGAGCTTGATGCCGAGGTCTTCGGAGATGAGCTGACCGTTGGTGAGGATCGCGATGTCCTCGAGCATCGCCTTGCGGCGATCGCCGAAGCCCGGCGCCTTCACCGCCGCGACCTTGAGGCCGCCGCGCAGACGGTTCACGACCAGCGTCGCGAGCGCCTCGCCTTCGACGTCTTCCGCGATGATCAGGAGCGGCTTGCCCGACTGCACCACCGCCTCGAGGACGGGGAGCATCGCTTGCAGGCCCGAGAGCTTCTTCTCGTAGAGGAGGATGTAGGGCTCGTCGAGCTCGGCGACCATCTTGTCGGCGTTGGTGACGAAGTACGGCGAGATGTAGCCGCGATCGAACTGCATGCCCTCGACGACGTCGAGCTCGGTCTCGAGGCTCTTCGACTCTTCGACGGTGATGACGCCCTCGTTGCCGACCTTCTTCATCGCCTCGGCGATCTTCTTGCCGATGTCCTTCTCGCCATTGGCCGAGATGGTGCCGACCTGCTCGATCTCGTCATTGGTCGAGACCTTCTTCGAGCGCTTCTTGATGTCCTCGACGACCGCATCGACCGCGATGTCGATGCCGCGCTTCAGGTCCATCGGGTTGAGGCCCGCGGCCACGGCCTTGACGCCTTCGCGCACGATCGCCTGGGCGAGAATGGTCGCGGTGGTCGTGCCGTCGCCGGCGAGGTCGTTGGTCTTCTGGGCGACTTCGCGGATCATCTGCGCGCCCATGTTCTCGAACTTGTCGCTGAGCTCGATTTCCTTCGCGACGGTGACGCCGTCCTTGGTGATGCGCGGCGCGCCGAACGACTTGTCGATGACGACGTTGCGGCCTTTCGGGCCGAGGGTCACCTTCACCGCGTTGGCGAGGATGTCGACGCCGCGCAGCAAGCGGTCGCGCGCGTCGACATTGAACTTAACTTCCTTGGCTGCCATGGATTTGCCTCTTCAGGTTTTCTTGAAAAATCGGATGGGGATCAGGCGACCTTGCGGCTCTTGGCCGGCGTGCCCTCGATGATGCCCATGATGTCGCTTTCTTTCATGATCATCAGGTCTTCGCCGTCGATCTTGACCTCGGTGCCCGACCACTTGCCGAACAGCACGCGGTCGCCAACCTTCACGTCGAGCGCGACGAGCTGGCCTTGCTCATTGCGAGCGCCCGAGCCGGCCGCGATGATTTCGCCTTCCATCGGCTTTTCCTGGGCGGTGTCCGGGATGATGATCCCGCCGGCGGTCTTCGAGTCTTGCTCCACGCGCCGAACGACGACGCGGTCATGCAAGGGACGGAACTTCATGAAACTCCTCCTCAATTTTAGTTCGGAAAATGGTTCTGCTGATGCGGATGGCGCGGTTACTAGCACTCGAGTTTAGCGAGTGCCAGGGAAATCGTGGCGCTTTTGCGCGATTTCAAGGGCAGGAAACACAAACCCTGCCGAAAAATATCTTTTTGAAATAAAATTACTTACGGCAGGAAGAAGACCGCGGATGCACGTTGCGATACCGGTCTTGCCTCTGCGCCCTCGTGCATACCCTGCGCCTTGACGGCATGCTAGCCCCGCTTTATGCCTGCCGGCAACCCGTCGGTCGGGGCGCTTAGCTCAGCGGGAGAGCACACCCTTCACACGGGTGGGGTCGTAGGTTCAATCCCTACAGCGCCCACCATCGATCTCAGATCGGTGGTCTATAGTTTCAGTCCCTAAAAAGCGCGAAGCAGCCAGGCCTGGCAACGAGCCTTGTGAAGCCGAAATATCTCGGGAATAGGCTTTTCGCAGTCCTGTCGGCCATGTTCTGATTTCTATGTAGAGGACTGCAAATCCTCGTAGGGCAGCTTCAGTGCCGCCCTCGCCGCCGAGCGCTGCACATATTTTGTTTTGTGCCGTGATTGCTCAACGCGCAGACCATGTCGGCGTAGTGATTGAGGAGCTTGTCCTGCTGCAGCTCGGGCGCGAAATGCTCGACCACCTGGCGGCGGCGCAGCGCGATGCCTTCGTCGCGGTAGCGCTTCGCCCAGCACTCCAATTCGCCGAGGAGCCGCTGAAGCCGGTGCCGGAGAGGATCACGGCGAGCGAGCGTTGCGGCTGCATCGCCGCCATCCATTGCTCGACGCGCGAGCCGAGCGAATTGCCGTGAATGATGATGCCGCCGCTGGTGACGGTATCGACCAGCTCCCAGCACGCCTCGGCCATGTCCTCGATCTTCAAGCCCGGTTGCGGCGCGGGCGAGCGGCCATAGCCAGGGAGGTCGACGGCGAGGCAGCGATACCAGGCCGAGAAATGCGCGGTCTGGAACATCCAGAGGCGATGATCGTCGGGCGTCGAATGGAGGAAGATCGTCGGCATGCCGGTGGCGCCAAGCTGCTCGCAATAAAGCGGTCCCGGTATGTGCTTCGCCATTTTTCCTCCCCACTTATCGGTTCTTATTTCCGACAGCGTGAAAGCTAGGTTTTGGCGGAAGCTCTAGTTAAGAAAAAAGGAACTCGTTGTGTTGCAGGCATCGACGCGGCATTGACACCATGACTCTCACTGTGATTCTCTGGGTGGATGCAAGCGTTTAACGCTGATAAGGCTCCGCGCGCGGGTCATCATCGGCCCGATTCTCGGCATCAGCCTTGTCGTCTATTTCGCTTATCATTTGGTGCAGGGTGATCGCGGCCTGATCGCGTGGCTGCGGCTGACGCAGCAGATCAACGAAGCACATATGACGCTGGCGCAAGTCCAGGCCGAGCGCGATCCGCTCGCGCATCGCGTCAGCCTGATGCGCGACCGACTCGATCCCGATCTCCTCGACGAGACGGCGCGCGGCTCGCTCAACCTCGTCGGCAGCGACGAGGTCGTGATCTTCAACCGCCCGAAGCGCTAAGCCACTCCAATCACTTTTTTCGTTGACGGGTGCTGCCTGTTGGCGGCCCTTCGCAGGTGCGGTCTGCCCACTGCGCTTCAATTCCAAGTGGCTTAACTGAAATTCAGTTATGTTTCATTTTGTATTGCAAAACAATAATTTGTCCACAGGGTTGTTGCCTTGTTAAGGGCTCGAGTTACGCCATCTGAAACACGGCGCGGGCGCGCCGAACCGCAAGCAAAGGGGGCTCCAGACCGCCATGGCGACTGCCACACGCAAGCTCAAACCCATGCGCAACGCGCAAGAATCCGAGCCCGATCTCTCGCCGGAGCAGATGCTGAAGCTCTATCGCGACATGCTGCTGATCCGCCGCTTCGAAGAGAAGGCCGGCCAGATGTACGGCATGGGGCTGATCGGCGGTTTTTGCCACCTCTATATCGGCGAGGAAGCCGTCGTCGTCGGCGTGCATGGCGGCGGTGCAGGAGGGCGACACGATCGTCACCTCCTATCGCGATCACGGCCACATGCTCGCCTGCGGCATGGACCCCAAAGGCGTGATGGCCGAGCTCACCGGCCGGCGCGGCGGCTATTCGCAAGGGCAAGGGCGGCTCGATGCACATGTTCAGCCGCGAGAAGAATTTCTTCGGCGGCCACGGCATCGTCGGCGCCCAGGTGCCGATCGGCACCGGCCTCGGCCTTCGCGCATCACTATCGCGACAACGGCCTGATCTCCGTCACCTTCATGGGCGACGGCGCGATGAATCAGGGCCAGGTCAGCGAGAGCTTCAACATGGCGGCGCTGTGGAAGCTGCCGGTGCTCTACGTCATCGAGAACAACAAATACGGCATGGGTACGTCGGTGGCGCGCGCCTCGGCCGTCGCAGCGATCTCTTCGGCCGCGGCGCGCCCTTCGGCATTCCCGGCCAGCCAGGTCGACGGCATGAATGTGCTCGCGGTGCATGCAGGCGGCGGAGGAGGCGGTCGAATACGTCCGCTCGGGCAAGGGCCCTTACATCCTCGAGATGCAGACCTATCGCTATCGCGGCCATTCGATGTCCGACCCGGCGAAGTATCGCAGCAAGGACGAGGTCAATCGGATGCGCCAGGAGCATGATCCGATCGACCAGGTCGAAGAACCGCCTGCTCGAGGCCGGCGATCGCCGACGAGGCGAAGCTCAAAGCGATCGACAAGGAGATCAAGGACATCGTCACTGCCGCCGCCGAGTTCGCGCAGGACATTGCCCGAGCCCGATCCGAGCGAACTCTGGACCGACGTTTACGCTGAGGCGTGATCCGATGCCGATCGAAGTATTGATGCCGGCGCTGTCGCCGACCATGACCGAAGGCAAGATCGCCAAGTGGCACAAGCAGCCGGGCGACAAGGTCAAGGCCGGCGACATCCTCGCCGAGATCGAGACCGACAAGGCGACGATGGAGATGGAGGCGGTCGACGAAGGCACGCTTCGCCAAGATCATCGTTCCCGAAGGCACCGAGAACGTCGCCGTCAACGCGCCGATCGCGGTGATCGCCGGCGAGGACGAGAATGTCGATGCCGCGGCGAAAGCCACGCCCGCCGCGAAAGCGGCAGCGCCGGCGCGCAAGCCGCGCCCGCCCCAGAGGCGAAAGCGCCGCGCGCAACAGGCGGCGCCTGCCGCCGCCGCGCCCGCGCAGCCGAAAGCCGCGATCGCCGGCGAGCAGGAATGGACCGGCCCCACCGTCAATCTCACCGTGCGCGAAGCCTTGCGCGACGCGATCGCCGAAGAGATGCGGCGCGACGAACGGTGTTCCTGATGGGCGAGGAAGTCGCCGAATATCAGGGCGCCTATAAGGTCAGCCAGAATCTGCTGCAGGAATTCGGCCCGCGCCGCGTCATCGATACGCCGATCTCCGAGCACGGCTTTTGCCGGTATTGGCGTCGGCGCGGCGATGGCGGGCTTGCGCCCGATCGTCGAATTCATGACCTGGAACTTCGCCATGCAGGCGATGGATCAGCTCATCAACTCGGCCGCCAAGACGCGCTACATGTCGGGCGGGCAGATGAGCTGCCCGATCGTCTTCCGCGGCCCGAACGGCGCCGCCGCGCGCGTCGCCGCGCAGCACAGCCAGGACTATGCTAGCTGGTATGCGCATATCCCGGGCCTGAAAGTCATCGCGCCGTTCACCGCGGCCGATCACAAGGGTCTGCTCAAAGCGGCGATCCGCGATCCCAATCCGGTGATCTTCCTCGAGCACGAGCTCGTCTACGGCGCGAGCTTGCCGGTGCCGGAGGGCGGCGATCACGTCGTGCCGATCGGCAAGGCGCGCATCGCGCGCGCCGGCGAGCATGTGACGATCACCGCCTTCTCGCGCATGGTGCAATTCGCCATGGAAGCCGCCGAGAGCTTTGCAGGGCGAGGGCATCTCGGCCGAGGTGATCGATCTGCGCACCTTGCGCCCGCTCGATATCGAGACCATCGTCAAGTCGGTGCAGAAGACCAACCGCATCGTCTCGGTCGAGGAAGGCTGGGCCTATTCCGGCATCGGCGCCGAGATTTCGGCGCAGATGATGGAGCAGGCGTTCGATTATCTCGATGCGCCGGTGCAGCGCGTCACGGCGAAGGACGTGCCGCTGCCTTATGCCGCCAATCTCGAGCGCTTGGCTCTGCCGCAGACGGCGGACATCGTCGCCGCCGCCAAAGCCGTTCTTTATCGCTAAGCGGGAGCACGAAACATGCCGATCGAGCTGTTCATGCCCGCTCTGTCGCCGACCATGACCGAGGGCAACCTCGCGAAGTGGCACAAGAAGGAAGGCGACGCGGTCAAGGCCGGCGACGTCATCGCCGAGATCGAGACCGACAAGGCGACGATGGAATTCGAAGCCGTCGATGAAGGCACGATCGGCAAGATCCTCGTGCCCGAAGGCGCGCAAGGCGTGAAGGTCAATCAGCCGATCGCCGTGCTTTTGGAAGAAGGCGAGGACAAGAGCGCGCTGGCGAATGTGAAGCCGGCGGCTGCAGCCGCCGCGCCGAAGCCCGCGGCTGCCGCCACCGCAACCGCCAGCCCCTGCAGGCGCCGCGCCGCAAGCCGCTGCGCCGCAGCCCGCGAAGCCAGCGGCGGGAGCCGCGTCCTGCGCCGTCACCCGCGCCGGCGCCGCCGCGAACGGCCACGCGCCGGCGCGCGCGTCTTCGCCAGCCCGCTGGCGCGGCGCCTCGCCGAGCAGTGCGAAGGTCGATTTGTCGGCCATCACGGGCAGCGGCCCGCATGGCCGCATCGTGAAGCACGATGTCGAAGCGGCGCTGAAAGGCGGCACCGCGCCGCGCGCGGCCGCGCCGCCGTCGCAGCGCGCGCGCCGGTCGCCGATGCCCGCGCCGAGCGGCGGTGGCGGCATCACGCGCTACAGCCGCGATCAGGTGCACGCGCTGGCCGGCGGCACGAACGTTCACCGAAGTGCCGATCACCGGCATGCGGCGCGTCATCGCCAACCGCCTCACCGAGAGCGAGGTGGTGCCGCATTACTTCCTCACCGTCGATTGCGAGATCGACGCGCTGTTGAAGCTCCGCTCCGAGGTCAATGAAGGCCTCGGCATCAAGACTTCGGTCAACGATTACGTGATCAAGGCGGCGGCGCTGGCGCTGCGCAAAGTGCCGATGGTCAATGCTTCCTGGAGCGAGGATGCGATCCTCAAATGGGAAGAGGTCCATGTCTCGGTCGCGGTGGCGCTGCCCGAAGGGCTGATCACGCCGATCATCAAGAACGCCGACAAGAAGAGCATTCCCGAGATCTCGGCCGAGATGCGCGATCTCGCCGAGCGCGCCAAGGCCGGCAAGCTGAAGCTCGACGAGTTCCAGGGCGGCACGATCTCGATCTCCAATCTCGGCATGTTCGGCACCAAGCAATTCACCGCCGTCATCAACCCGCCGCAAAGCGCGATCATCGCCGTCGGCGCCGGCGAGAAGCGCCCGGTCGTGAAGAACGACCAGCTCGCCGTCGCGACGGTGATGACCTGCACCGCCACCTTCGATCACCGCGTCGTCGACGGCGCGCTCGGCGCGCAATTCATGGCCGCGTTCAAGAAGCTGATCGAAGTCCCGATCACGCTGGTGATCTGAGGTTTGGTTCACGCACGAGATACCTCGCGCACGGAGATAGAATGCGAACCGCCAAGGCGCCAAGGCGCCAAGAAGTTTGATGGCCGCGTCGCGGCCGATATCAGGATCTTAGCGTCTTTGCGTCTTGGCGGTTAAGCAGGTGCAGATCAGCTTTCTGCTATGACTCCGTCGTTCTCCGTAGGTTGACATTTTGAGGAGCATCGCTTGGCTGAAACTTTCGATACCATCGTCATCGGCGGCGGCCCCGGCGGTTATGTCGCGGCGATCCGCGCGGCGCAGCTCGGCATGAAGACCGCGGTCGTCGAGCGCGAGAATCTCGGCGGCATTTGCCTCAATTGGGGCTGCATCCCGACCAAGGCGCTGCTGCGCACCGCCGAAATCGGTCACATCCTGCAGCATCGTCGGCGATTACGGCTTCTCCGCCAAGGACATCGCCTTCGACACCAAGAAGATCGTCGAGCGCTCGCGCAAGGTCGCGAAGCAGCTCTCGAACGGCGTCGGCTTCCTGATGAAGAAGAACAAGATCACCGTGTTCGACGGCGCAGGCCACGCTGCTCGGCGGCGGCAAGCTCATCGGTCAGCAAGGACGGCAAGACGCTCGGCGAGCTCGCGGCCAAGAACATCATCGTCGCGACCGGCGCGCGGGCGCGCGCGCTGCCGGGGCTCGAGGCCGACGGCAAGCTGATCTGGACCTATCGCGAGGCGATGATGCCGCGCGAAGCTGCCGAAATCGCTGCTCGTCATCGGCTCGGGCGCGATCGGCATCGAATTCGCCAGCTTCTACGCGATCTCGGCGCCGAGGTGACGGTGGTCGAAGTGCTCGACCGCGTCCTGCCGGTCGAGGACGAGGAAATCTCGGCCTTCGCGCAAGAAGGCCTTCGAGAAGCAGGGCATGAAGATCTTCACCTCGACGCCGGTGAAAGAGCTGAAGAAGAACGCCGACAGCGTCACCGCGACGATCGATGCAAGGCGGCAAGTCGCAGCAGATCGACGGTCGAGCGCGTCATCCTCGCCGTCGGCATCGTCGGCAATATCGAGAATATCGGGTCTCGAGAAGACCAAGGTGAAAGTCGACCAAGGACCATATCGTCATCGATCGAATGGTGCCAGACCGGCGAGCCCGGCATGTATGCCATCGGCGACGTCGTCGGCGCCGCCCTGGCTGGCGCACAAGGCGAGCCATGAAGGCGTGATCGTGCGTCGAGCACATCGCCGGGCCTCAACAATGTGCCATCCGCTCGAACGTCCAACAATATCCCGGGCTGCACCTATTGCCGGCCGCAGGTCGCGAGCGTCGGCCTGACCGAAGCCAAGGCCAAGGCAAGCCGGCTACGAGGTCAAGGTCGGCAATTTCCCCTTCATCGGCAACGGCAAGGCGATCGCGCTCGGCGAGCCCGAGGGCTTCGTCAAAACCGTGTTCGACGCCAAGACCGGCGAGCTGCTTCGGCGCGCATATGATCGGCGCCGAGGTGACCGAGCTGATCCAGGGCTACACCATCGCCAAGACCATGGAAGGCACGGAACAGGACTTCATGGAGACGATCTTCCCGCATCCGACCCTCACCGAGATGATGCACGAAGTCCGTGCTCGACGCTTACGGCCGCGTGCTCCACATCTGACACACGAGGTTGCCCGCCTATCCAGCGCCCTTCGACTTCGCTTCGCTCCGCTCAGGGTGAGGCGATATCGCGATTTCTCCTCATCCTGAGCGGAGCCCCGGAGCCCGGCGAAGGGGTGTAGTCGAAGGACGCAGGGCGGACCTGCATGCGAGACTTGCCGAGACATGGCTGACCCGACACTTCGTCATCCGGAAAAGGCGCACAAGCCCGACAATCCGTCGCCGCGCAAACCCGATTGGATTCGGGTGAAGGCGCCGAACTCGCCGCGAATATTTCGCGACGCGCGATCTGATGCGTGAGTTGAAGCTCAATACCGTGTGCGAGGAAGCGGCCTGTCCCAATATCGGCGAATGCTGGAAGCAGAAGCACGCGACGGTGATGATCCTCGGCGCGACCTGCACGCGCGCCTGCGCCTTCTGCAATGTCGCGACCGGCCGGCCCGATCTGCTCGATCCGCATGAGCCGCAGCATGTCGGCGAGGCGGTCGGCGAAGCTGGGCCTCGAACATATCGTGGTCACTTCCGTCGATCGCGACGATCTCGACGATGGCGGCGCCGGCCAGTTCGTCGCCACCATCAAGGCGATCCGCGCCGCCGCGCCGAAAACCACGATCGAAGTGCTGACGCCGGATTTCTTGAAAAAAGATGGCGCGCTCGAAGTAGTCGTCGAAGCGCGGCCCGACGTCTTCAACCACAATCTCGAAACCGTGCCGCGGCTCTATGCCAGCGTCCGGCCCGGCGCGCGCTATTTCCATTCGCTGCGCTTGCTCGATCGCGTCAAAGAGCTCGATCCGGCGATGTTCACCAAATCCGGCCTGATGGTGGGCTTGGGCGAAGAGACGAGCGAAGTGCTGCAGGTGATGGACGATCTGCGCGCCGCGCGATGTCGATTTCCTGACCATCGGCCAATATCTGCAGCCGACGGTGAAGCATCACGCGGTCGCGCGTTTCGTTGAGCCTGCCGAATTCGATTCGATGAAGCACCAGGCTTTCGGCAAAGGCTTCCTCATGGTCTCGGCCTCGCCGCTGACGCGCTCGTCCTATTTCGCCGGCGACGATTTCGCGAAGCTACGCGCCGCACGGAACGCGCAATTAGCGGCGTCTGTTTAGTTCGATATGCAGGTTTCCTTCCCATCGTCATGGCCGTGCTCGTCACGGGCATCCACGTCTTTGATGCGGCGACGCAAGACGTGGATGCCCGGAACAAGTCCGGGCATGACGGAGAGGGGGGCGGGCTGAGGCGATGCCGACGCATGCCGAAAAGAAGCTGTTGCCTTATACGCGCGAGCAGCTTTTCAACCTCGTCGCCGATATCGAGCGCTATCCCGAATTCCTGCCGTGGTGCGTCGGCGCGCGCATTCGCGAGCGCCGCGACAACGAAATCCTCGGCGATCTGCTGATCGGCTACAAGATGGTGCGCGAGCGCTTCACCTCGCGCGTGGTGCTGAGCCGGCCCGACCGCATCGACGTCAGCTACAGCGAAGGCCCGTTCAAATACCTCAACAATCACTGGCTGTTCCTGCCGCAGAGCGATGGCCAGTGTCTCATCGACTTCTACGTCGATTTCGAGTTCCGCTCGAAGATGCTGCAGAAGATCATGGAGATGTTCTTCAACGAAGCGGTGAAACGCATGGTCGGCGCCTTCGAGACGCGCGCGCATCAGCTTTACGGGCCGGGCCGATCGGGAGCCTGAACCAACCGATCGCGTCAACCGATCCCGATTGACACCCGCCGCGCCCGGCGCGACCATCTGGGCAACCACTGGATTGGGCAGGAGACACTGACATGGGCGCGCGCATTGGGCATATCGCGATCTTTTCCGAGAATCCCGCGAACCTCGCGAAATTCTATGGCGAGGTCTTTGGTATCAAGGTCACCGGCGTCGACGATCTCGGCAATGCTTGGGTGACCGATGGCTATATGGATATCGCGCTGCTGCGCCGCCGCAGCGAGAAGGCGCCGAAGGTCGGCATCAATCATTTCGGCTTCACCATCGATCCGGCCGAGCGCCCGGCGCTGCTCGTCAAGATGAAGAAATACGGCATCGAGCCGTACAGCCCCTATGTCGACGCGCCGGAAGCGCATCGTCCCTATGCCGAGGATGCGGTGAAGGACCCGATGGGCAATCGCTTCGATGTCTCGACCGGCATGAAGGACGTGCGCGGCGGCACCGGCCAGACGGAGCTCGCGCAAGGCCAGCGTCCGGTCATCCGCCATATCGCGATGTTCTCCGACGACACCGAGAAGCTCGCGCAGTTCTACGGCGAATGCTTCGGCATGAAGCGCACCGGCGAGAGCAAGGGCGATATCTGGATCACCGATGGCTGGGTCGATTTCGCGCTGTTGTCGCGCAAGCGCCCGACCGCGCCGCACGGCATCCATCATTGGGGCTTCACCATCCCGGGCGAGAGCCGCGGCGATATCTATGCGAAGCTGACCGCAAAGGGCTTCCCGCCCTCCGATCCGCGCGCCGAGGACCCGACGATCGATCGGCCCTATGTCGAGGACAAAGGCCACGACATCGACGGCAATCGCTTCGACCTCACCACGGCGAAGCGCGACATGGATGAAGAGAAGCGTCGCACGAAAGAGCGGCTCTCCAATCTCGTCCCGGCGAAGTAGCCGGCGTCGAATCTCGCGGCTCTCGATTCAAAAATCGAGACCTTGATTTACGGATGAGGCGGAATCGATTTTTCGATTCCGCCTCATTTCGATTGAGGTCTAGCGGTTGCTAGCTGCAGGTCTTGTTGTTCGCCGGCTGGTCGCCTTGGGCCTTGGCGGCAGCCTCGGTCATGTAGGCGCCTTTTTCCGTCTTGCCGTACCACTTATCGCCTGGACAGTGATAGACCTTCGACGCTGAATTGACCCAGACCTTGCCCGCGCCGCCGCCGGGAGCGGTGGTCGCGCGCAGCTTCCCCGGTTGTTCCGCGGGGGCGGCGGCTGTCGAGGGGCGTGTCGCAGGTGCCGGTGCTGCTCCCGCTGCTGGTGCTGGCTGCCGCTAGCGGTGTTCCCGCCGGCTTCTGATCCGCGTACCAGGCATTCACACCGCCATGGCCGGAACAGGCACCGCGCTTGCTTTGCGCGCTGGTATAGGTTCCGTCCTTGCAAGTTCCGGTGGAGCCGGATGGCGCCTGCGCAAACGCGATACCGCCGAAGACGCAAATGGCAGCCAGTGCGATCGGGATCGAACGTGCGATTGCTGTCATGGAAGAACCTCCATCGGATAGGACACGCGCGTAAGGCCAGTCGGCGAAGTCGTGTGTCTTGTCGCTAAGCCCTTCGCATGTTGGTGGCGATCTTCGACCCGCGATACCGAGCGCCGCCGTCAGCCAGAAACCGCTCGGGCCGGTTCCGGGCGTGATCGTCTTCGCGATGACGCCCGGCGATGAAACCGATCAGGATCGTGAGTAAAAGCTGCATGAGGCCCGCTTCCTCGGCTTTTGCGGTCCCGGTTACGCACAAGGGCCCGCCAGAGCGATCGTCATCGTTTCGCGGGAGCGGAGCGGACTTCTAGTAACCTACGGTAGGCTACGCATTGCGTGATGCCGTCGTCGCCAAGGCGCGCGCAGGGCACGCTATTGCAGCGCGCGCCGCTGCAAGAGACAGCTACGGGCGTCGTTCGGGGTGGCGGTGTTTTGAGCCGGGGCGTCAGCTCGGCTTGAATACCATGACTACGACCGCGCCGAGCGGCAGCAGCGTCGCGATCAGCCCGAAGATCACCCACCAGCGCTCGAGCCGCCAGTAATCCGCCGGAATCGCACCGCCTTGCGCGAAGCCTTTGGCGATACGACCGAGCTTGGTCTGGAGCGGCAGCAGCGCAACGACCCAGACGATGCCCGAGCCGGCGAAGAACGCATTGCCCCATTCGATCCACGGTGTCTTCGCGCTGAAGCCGGCATAGACGGCGGCGCCGGCACCGGCCGCGCCGAGAATGAGGATGCCGCCGAGCGTGAAGACGCGGTCGGTCGCGCTCACCTGGCTTTGCGCGAAGGCGACGATCTTCGGATCGCGCGTGCGGTCGGCCATCGCTTTCCACCAGCCGGTGACGATGATGTTGCCGAGGAACAGAATGACCCCGAGCAAATGCAGCAATTTGAGCAGAAGATACGTGTCCATGAAGTTCCCCGGATGGAAACGCGATTCTTTGCCCATCGGACGAACGGCAGAACGCATCGCATCGTGGGCAAGCCGATGCTTCAACGGACCGACGCAAGAGGTAGAATAGTCGCAAACAGCAGCGGAGGGAGAGCGCATGTTCACCGCCACGAAAGACATCAAGCTTCCGACGACGATCACCGGCTCATTGCCGCGGCCGCTCTGGTACACCGAGAATCTCGGGCGCCGCAGCTTCATGGAAGCGATGATCAATTCGCGCTTCCGCGAGCAATACACCGATGCCGTGTCGTGCTTCCTGCGCGATCAGGAACTCGCCGGCCTCGACATCGTCACCGACGGCGACGCGCGTTTCGATACCGAGACCGGCGGCTATAGCTGGTTCTCTTATCCGCTGATGCGGCTCGCCGGCATCGACTATTCGCAGGCCTATGGCCGGCCGGTGCTGATGGGTCGCGTGCCGTTTGCGCGTGGTCATATCCTGCATGAGGGGCTCGAAGCACGGTTGCAGCCGACGATCGCCGGGCCGATCGGCCGCGGCACGCTGCATTACACGCCGATCTATCTGACGGCTCAGGCTTTGACCAAACGCCCGATCAAATTCGGCACGATCACCGCCGAGCTTTTGGGGCTTGCGCTCAAAGACACGCATTACAAGAACCGGCGCGAGCGCATCCTCGCCATCGCCGATGCGCTCAATGCCGAGCTCGCCGATGTCGTGGCCGCCGGCTGCACGGTGATCCAGCTCGAGGAGCCGCAGCTGCATTTGGCGCCGCTGCGCGGCGCCATTGACCAGGAGATCACGCAGGATTTCCTCATCGAGGTGTTCAACCGCACGGTGAAGGGCCTGCGCGACAAGGCCGAGGTCTGGGGCCATAGCTGCTGGGGCAATCCCTCGCAGCAGCGCATGTTCGCCAGCAATCAGAGCTACAAGCCGTCGCTCGAATATTACGAGCGCTGCGACGCCGACGTGCTGACCTTCGAGACCTGCACCTCGGGCGGCATGGATCTCGAAGCCATCGGCAAGACCATCAAGTCGAAGAAGATCGCGATCGGCGTCATCGATCATCACACGCTGCAGGTCGAGACGCCGGAGGATGTGGCGACGCTCATTCGCACCGCGCTGAAGCATATCCCGCCGGAGCGGCTGGTGATTTCGTCGGATTGCGGCATGGGGCGCGAGGGCATGAGCCGCAAGCACGCCTTCTTCAAGATGGTCGCGCTGGTGCAGGGCACGAATCTCGTGCGCCGCGAGCTCGGCCTGCCCGAAGCCGAAAGCCGCGCCGCCGATCCGCGCCATTCGCTGACGCTGAGCGGGTGACGCGCCACCAATTCGTCATTGCGACGAGCGCGAAGCGCGAGGAAGCAATCCAGTGGTTGAAACAGACTGGATTGCTTCGCTTCGCTCGCAATGACGAGGGAATTTGCGACGACGGGGACCTAAGACCCGAGCGGGAGGATGTCGCCGAAACGGCTGGCGACCTGCTCGGGCGATTCGGTGAATTGCAGGCCGATCTCGGTCGGAGTGGTCCAAACCACTTCGGAGGGAAATCTGCCGAATTTATCCAGCACCAGGGTCGCCGGCTCGAGCAGCGCGATCGCGCGGCTGCAACGCAACCGTGCGCCGCCCAAAGACAGGTCGAGCGTGATGCAGTCGAAAACGCCATGGTCGGTTTCGAGCTTGGCCGCCCAAATGACGGCCTTGCGGCGAAACTGACGGCGCTCTGCCCAACCCACATCGGTGCGGGGACGATCGCCTTGCGATCGGATGATGCCGCGGGTGTTCATCAAAGGAGCAAAACCTTCAGGACGCTGAAATTTACGCAGCGATGATAGGCAGGACTGGTTAACCAGCGGTTACGGAAACGCGCTTGCGATAGGGCCTTTTCGCGGCATTTGGCAGCATGCACGGCGGAACGTCTCTCCATCGGCAAACCGCCGTCAACGATCTCGAGTGGCGTTGCGGGATGGCTGCTCTACAGCCGTTTCACCTGCTTTTCCGCCGCCGCACGCGTACTGCCGGTTTGGGCCGATCATGCCGTGGCGGCATATCAGACGATCGCGTCATTGACCCCAACGTGACCCTTAACCGTTGTTAGGTATTTTCAACGGGGCCTAGCGTGGCCGTTGATATTTCGATATCTTTACCCGTAGAAATAGCAAAACGGCGGGCAGATCGGGCCGCTCTCCGCCGCCCTTTGTTGACGATAGGGCGCAATGGAACGTGAAGCGGAAGTAAGTCTCGGACGGAATCTTGCCTTCGCGCTCGCCGTGTTTGCACTCGGTGGCGCCGCACTTCTTGCCGTTCCGGCTCTCGACGCCGCTGTCTTTCAATCGATGCTCAGCACGGCCGTCTTCGTCGTCTCGGCGGTTGTCGGCTTGATGCTCTGGGAGATCGGCAACCGTACGGGGCAATCGCTGCCGCGGTTCTTGGCGCTGGCCTTGCCGGTTCTGGTGGCTCTCGAATTCATTCACACCATCGCCGTCCTCGAACCGATTTCGCGATACATCATTTTCGGTCAAACGGAGACACGTTGGCGCGCGGCGACCTGGTCGCCAACCGCCTATTTCCTGCCACTGGCGATGGCGGCGATCCTCTTCATGCCCGAGCGCGTGAAGCGGCACGGCGGGTGGTTCCTCGGCTCGCTCATCGTTCTTTCGATTGCGCTGCTCGGCCTGTTTGAAGCGCTCCCGCGATACTCGCCGCCGGGTTTGCTGGGCGTCACCGCACCGACTCTTGTTTTCTCCCCCGTCGTCTGGGCGATCGTCGGCTATCTCTGTTGGCGGCGGCGCGCGCAAAGCGACATCCTGGCGATGTTCGCGCTGATGTCCGGGATCATGGTCGTCGCGACTTTCGTGATGCTTTATTCGCACACCTACGACGACGCGCCGGCGATGATCGCGCATTTCGGCAAGTTCCTCGCCAAGCTCTTCTTTCTGATGAGCTTGATGGAGATGGGCGCGATCGAGATGGCGCAGCGTCAGCGTGCCGAGGCGGCGCTGCAGAATTTGAACACGCAACTCGAGCAACCGGGTCCGCGAGCGCACCAAGCAGGTCGAGCAGTCGAACGACGCGCTCAAAGGCGAGGTGATGCGTCGGCAGCAGGCCGAGCGCCGGGCGCAGATCCAACTCGGGCGGATGCGGCTGCTCGATCGGATCACGCGCTCGGTCGGCCGAGCGCCAAGACATGGCGAGCATCTTCCAGGTCGTGATCCGCAGTCTCGAAGACTATATGCCGGTCGATTTCGCGGTGATCGCTCCCTACAACGCCGACGAGCGCGTCATCACGGTGGCGCATCTCGGCGTGAAGAGCCGGCCGATCGCCGTCGCCATCGCGATGCCGGAGCAGACCCGCATTCCGGTCGACGAGAACGGCCTCGCGCGCGCGGTCAAAGGCGAGCTCGTCTACGAAGCCGACATTGCCGGCGCGTCGTTCAGTTTTCCGTCGCGGCTTGCCGGCGGCGGACTCCGGTCGCTGGTGATCGCGCCGCTGCTGATCGGAGAGCAACAGTCGTTCGGCGTGCTGATCGTCGCGCGGCGGGAGGCCGACGAGCTTCACCAGCGCCGACTGCGAATTCCTCCAGCAGCTCAGCGAGCACGTGGCGCTCGCCGCGCATCAGGCGCAGCTTCGCGATACGCTGCAACACGCCTACGACGATCTGCGCCAGACGCCGGCAGACCGTGATGCAGCAGGAGCGGCTGCGCGCGCTCGGCCAGATGGCGAGCGGCATCGCGCATGACATCAACAACGCGATCTCGCCGGTGGCGCTCTACACCGAGTCGCTGCTCGAGACGGGCAGCCGATCTCAGCCCGCGCATCCGCGGCTACCTCGAGACCATCCATCGCGCGATCGACGACGTCGCGCGCGACGGTGGCGCGCATGCGCGAGTTCTATCGCCAGCGCGAGCCGCAGCTGACGCTGGCGCCGGTCGATCTCAACCAGCTCGCGCATCAGGTGATCGATCTGACCCGCGCGCGCTGGAGCGACATGCCGCAGCAGCGCGGCGTCGTCGATCGAGATGCGCACCGATCTCGCCGCCAGACTCTGCCGGCCGATCAAGGCGATCGAGAGCGAGATCCGCGAGGCGCTGACCAATCTCATCTTCAACGCCGTCGACGCGATGCCGCAAGGCGGACAGCTCACCGTGCGTACCACGCATGGCGAGCCCGCATACGGCTCAGCGGCGAGTCAAGATCGAGGTGATCGATACCGGCGTCGGCATGGACGACGACACGCGCCGCCGCTGCCTCGAGCCGTTCTTCACGACCAAGGGCGAGCGCGGCACCGGCCTCGGCCTTGCGATGGTCTATGGCGTCGGTGCAGCGCCACGACGCGCGATCTCGAAATCGAGAGCGAGCCCGGCAAGGGCACGACCTTCCGGCTGATCTTCCCGGTCGCCGAGCAGATGACGATCATGGCGCCGGCAGTTGTGGCGCCGCTCTCGGTGCCGCCGCTGCGCATCCTCATCATCGACGACGATCCGGTCATTCTCAATTCGATGCGGCTGGTGCTGGAGCTCGACGGCCACACGGTGACGGCGGCGAATGACGGCCGCGCCGGCGTCGAGACCTTCAAGACGGCCCATGAGGCCGGCGAGGCCTTCGCGGTGGTGATCACCGATCTCGGCATGCCCTACATGGACGGGCACGAAGTCGCGCGCGCGATCAAGACCATGTCGATCAACACGCCGGTGATCTTGCTCACCGGCTGGGGCCGGCGCATGAGCGGCAGCGAGAGCGATATGCCGGCCAATGTCGACCGCACGCTCGACAAGCCGCCGAAACTGCTCGAGCTGCGCGAGGCGCTGGCCGGCACCTTGGCAATGGCCGGGCAATAGTTCATCCTCCCGCGCAGAAAAGTCGTGCGGGGAGGAGTTCGCTATGAAGACGCTTTTAGGGCGCCGGCTGCTCATGGCTGCGAGCGCGGTTCTGGTGCTTGCCGCATTCGGCACGCCGTCGCAAGCCGACCCGCTGCGTGTCGGCAAGCCGCAAGGCGAAGTCTTCTCTTTGTGCCGCTCGATGTCGGTATCCAGCAAGGGATTTTCACCAAGCACGGTATCGAGGTGGAGAGTCTCAATCTCGGCGGCGCGGCCAAGCTGCAGCAGGCATTGGCGGCGAAGGCGATCGATATCGGCCTCGGCTCCGGCCCGGCGCTGATCTTCACCGCCAAGGGCGCGCCGCAACTCGGCATCGCCTCGATGGCGGGACCGCCGCTGGTCATGACGCTGATTGTCGCCAAGGACGGGCCGATCAAGACCGTCGCCGATCTGAAAGGCAAGACAGTCTCGATCTCGGCGCCGGGCGGCGTGCCGGAATGGCTGGTGCGGCAGCTCTCGCAGCATCAGGGCTGGGGACCTGACGGCATCAATATGATCGGCCTTGGCGCGGATTCATCGCAGATCGCGGCGCTGCGTACCGGCCAGGTTGTCGGCTTGCCGAACGATATCGGCGTCGCGACGCGGCTTGAGCATGATGGCGTCGCGCGCATCCTGGTGCATTTCGGCGATATCGTGCCGACCTTCATCATGCATGTGATCTTCGCGAGTACCGATGCGATCGAGAACCGGCCGGAGGATTTAAAGAAATTCCTCGCCGGCTGGTTCGATACCATCCGCTACATGCGCACGCACAAGGCCGAGGTCGTCCGCATCGGCGCCGAGGTCACGCATGTCAGCCCCGATGTCGAGAGCACCGTTTATGACGACGTCATGCCGATGTTCTCCGATAACGGCCGCTTCGATCCGAAAGCGACAGCGGTGCTGGCGAAATCCTTCGTCGATCTGAAGCTGCTGCCGTCCGAGCCCGATATGACCAAGCTCTACACCGAGAAATTTCTGCCGCCGCTTGCAACAAAGTAGTCAGCAAAGACCATTTTGCCCACGGACGGCCTTGGCCTATGATCGGGGAACGGGCGGCTTCGGCCAGGAGGAAACGCCACGATGGATAGTACCAATTTCCGCGACCTTTCGGTCGAAGAATTCGACACCACGACACTGCTCCAGCACGCCAACGAGCAGGCGATCCAGCGCCGCTACGAAGACTTCTTCATCTGCGATGTCGACGGTCATCACTACGAGACCGAATCCTTCAAGCAGATCTGCGAATACATCGAAGACCCGGTGATGCGCGACCAGGCCAAGTATCAGGGCTTTGGCGGCGCCGGCATCACGGGCGGCGGCAATTACCAGCCGCTCGGCGGGCGCGTGACGCGCTATCCCGGCCGGCGCAAGGAAAAGACCCCGCCCGGCCTCAATCGCGATATCGCGATGACAAGGCGCTGGATGGATGCGATCGGCATCGACGTGCTGAACATCTTCCCGACGCCGATGCTTGGCCTTGGCTTTACGCCGCGCATCGATGTCGAGGTCGCGCTGGCCCGTGCCTACAATCGCTGGCTCTGCGACGAGGTGTTGGCGCATGAGCCGCGTATCTGCTCGTCGCTCTATCTGCCGATGAACGATCCCGAAGCGGCCTATAAGGTCGTCGAGGAATTCGCCGGCCGCAAAGGCGTCGTCGGCTTCACCGTCTGCACGGCGCGCCACAAGCAGCTTTACGACAACGCCTATATGAAGACCTATGCCGCGATCGAAGAGCGCGGCCTGCCGCTCAATTTCCACAGCCAGTTCGGCGGCGCCAGCGATCAGAGCCTCAATCTCTGCAACCGCTTCATGGCGGCGCATGCGCTGGGCTTCTCGTGGTTCAACATCCTGCAATGACGAACTGGTTGTGTAACGGCTTGCCCGAGCGCTTCCCGAAGCTCAAGACGATCTGGATCGAATTCGGCCTCGCCTGGATTCCGTTCCTGATGCAGCGTCTCGACAATGAGTGGATGATGCGCTCGTCCGAAGTGCCGCTGCTGAAGCGCAAGCCGAGCGATTACATGCGCGAGATGTACTACTCGACCCAGCCGATGGAGATGGTGCATAACCGCGAGGCGCTTGAGCTCACCTTCAAGATGATCAACGCGGAGACGCAGCTCTGCTACGCGTCCGACTATCCGCATTGGGACATGGATTTGCCGTCGACGATCTACGACCTGCCGTTCCTCTCGGAGACGGCGAAGCGCAATATCCTCGGCGGCAATGCCAAGCGCCTCTATAACCTCGAGCCGGTGGTCTCCGAGGTGAAGCAGCGCCGTCTCGCCTCGCGCAGCGCCGCGGAGTAGGGCGCTCTCGCTCTCAGTATCATCGCCTCCCCCGCGAAAGCGGGGGCCCAGGCTAACGAATTGCATGTACCCTGGGCCCCCGCTTTCGCGGGGGAGGCGATGTTTGTTGGCGCCCAGCCCTTCGCCCTATAATCCCTCAAAATCCTGAAGAGGGAATCGGGCCATGGACAGCACCACTTTCCGCGATCTGTCGGTCGAGGAATTCGATACGACAACAATGCTCGAGCATGCGACGCAGCAGGCGATCCAGCGCCGCTACGAAGATTTCTTCATTTGCGACGTCGACGGCATCATTACGAGAGCGGCTCTTACGCCAAGATCTGCGAATACATCGAAGATCCGGTGATGCGCGATCAGGCGAAGTATCAGGGGATGGGCGGCGGCGGCATCGCCAGCTCGCGCGGCGGCTATCAGGAGCTCATGGGCCGCGTCACGCGCTATCAGGGTCGGCGCAAGGAGAAGACGCCGCCGGGCGTGTTGCGCGATATCGCGCTGACGAAACGCTGGCTCGATGCGATCGGCATCGACGTTGTCTGTCTTTTCCCGACGCCGATGCTCAGCCTCGGCCTGACGCCGCGCAACGAAGTCGAGGTCGCGCTGGCCCGCGCCTATAACCGCTGGCTCTGCGAAGAGGTGCTGGCGCAGGAGCCGCGCATCCGCTCATCGCTTTATCTGCCGCTCAACGATCCCGAAGCGACCTATCAGATGGTGAAAGAGTTCGGCGGCAAGAAAGGCGTCATCGGCTTCACCATCGTCGCGCCGCACTACAAAGCGGTCTACGACAACGCCTATATCAAGACCTATTCGCTGATCGAAGAGATGGGCCTGCCGCTCGTCTTCCACGGTGCTTTCGCCTGGGGCGAGGATCAGAGCATCGGTCTCTGCAACCGCTTCCTTGCCGTGCATGCGCTCGGCTTTAGCTGGTTCAACATCCTCCATTGCACAAACTGGCTGTGTAACGGCATGCCCGAGCGCTTCCCCAAGCTCAAAGTCTCCTGGGTCGAAAGCGGTCTCGCCTGGATACCGTTCCTGATGCAGCGTCTCGACAATGAATGGATGATGCGGTCGTCCGAAGTGCCGCTCTTGAAGCGCAAGCCGAGCGACTATATGCGCGAGATGTTCTATTCGACGCAGCCGATGGAGATGGTGAACAACCGCGAGGCGCTCGAGCTCACTTTCAAGATGATCAACGCCGAGACGCAGCTCATGTACGCGTCCGATTATCCGCATTGGGATATGGACCTGCCGTCGACAATCTACGATCTGCCGTTCCTCTCGGAGCAGGGCAAGCGCAACATCCTCGGCGGCAACGCCAAGCGCTTCTTCAATCTCGAGCCGGTGATCTCGGAAGCGAAGCAACGCCGCCTCGCCGTCACGCGGCGCGGCGGAATAGCTCCACGTCAGCCGCCCCTTAGTCGTCATGGCCGGGCTTGGCCCGGCCATGACGTTTTGGGTTGGTGTGCCACGATGTCGTAGTGGCGAAGAGTTTCACAATGAGGCGGTGAGACGGTCAGAAAGTTTCACGCGCGTAGCGCACTTAATTTTTTCTCATCGTCTCACTGCCTCATTGTGCATTCTTCTTCTACGCCGTCTCCGCTTCGCCGTTGTCGTGGCGGCCGTAGGAGTGATGGTCGAGCGCGACCGTCTTCACCAGCGCGAAGATCGGCTTGCCGGGCTCGAGTTGCATTTCCTGGCAAGCGCGCTGCGTGATGCGCGCCCAGAGCATCACCGGCTCATCGGCGGTGCCGATATCGAGCTTCAGATCGATCAGCGGCCCGCGCGGCGGCGCGAGCTCGATCACCTTGCCGGCGAAAGCGTTGCGGATCGAAAGGTGCGTCGGCCGCTCGGTCGCGAGCACGACGTCGCGCGCGTGGATGCGGACGCGGATCGGCGTGCCGAGCGGCAGCGAGAGGTGCGTCACGCGTAGACGTCCGCCGGGGAAAGCGAGTTCGCTGAGGCCGAAGGTCGTATCGTGGCCGCGCAGCACGGTGCGGATGACCGCACCCGCTTCGTAGCGGCCGGTGAGGGGCCAGAGATCGAGCCGGCTCGTCAGCTCTTCGACGCTGCCCGATGCCGCGACCTTGCCGGCATCGAGCAGCACCAGGAGATCGGCGAGGCGGATGATCTCTTCCATCTCATGCGAGACATAGAAGATCGGCAGCTTGAGCTCGTCGCGCAGCCGCTCGATGAAGGGCATGATCTCGTTCTTGCGCGGCCCGTCGAGCGAGGCGAGCGGCTCGTCCATCAGCAGAAGTCTCGGACTCGCCAACAGCGCGCGGCCGATGGCGACGCGCTGCTTCTCGCCGCCGGAAAGATCGGCCGGCCGGCGCGCGAGCAATTCCTTGATGCCGAGAAGATCGACCACTGCGTCGAAGCCCGGGCCGATTTGGTCCTTGGCGCCGCGCGATTTGGCACCGTAGAGCAGATTGCCGCGCACCGAATAATGCGGAAATAAGCGGGCTTCCTGGAACACATAGCCGAGGCGTCGTTTCTCGGGCGGCAGATTGATGCCGCGCTCGGAATCGAACAGGGTCGCGCCGCCGACAACGATCCGGCCGCGATCGGGCCGCATCAATCCGGCAAGCGCGTTGATCACGCTGGTCTTGCCCATGCCCGAGCGGCCGAAGAGCGCCGTGACCCCGCTCTCCGGCGCCTCGAGCTTCACGTCGAGCGTGAAGCTGCCGAGCTTTTTCTCGATCGCAATCTCGGTCAATCGAGGCCTCGCAGGCGATGGCCCATGCGTCGCGCGAGTATTTCCGAGCCGATCAACGCGGCGAGGGCGACCGCGACCGACAGCCCGGCGATGCGCCAGGCGGCGAGGTCGCTGCCCGGAATCTGCGTCAGCGTATAGAGCGCGACGGGCAGGGTGCGCGTCTGGCCGGGAATGTTCGAGACGAAGGTGATCGTCGCGCCGAATTCGCCGACGCTGCGCGCGAAGCCGAGGATGGCGCCGGCGAGCATGCCCGGCACCGTCATCGGCACGGTAATGGTGAGGAAGACGCGCCAGGGGCTGGCGCCGAGGCTGCGCGCCGCCGCTTCGAGCCGCTGATCGACCGCTTCGATCGAGAGACGCATCGCCCGCACCATCAGCGGAAACGCCATCACGCCGGAGGCGAGCGCCGCGCCTTTCCAATTGAAGGCGAAGACGATGCCGAAAGTCTGGTAGAGGAACGAACCGATGATGCCGTTGCGGCCGAACAGCACGAGCAGCGCGAAGCCGACGGCGACCGGCGGCAGCACCAGCGGCAAATGCACGATGGCGTCGAACAAGCTCTTGCCCCAGAATTCGCGCCGCGCCAGCAACCAGGCACAGGCGAGCGCGAAGGGCAGGGAGACGACGATGCTGACGATGCCGATCAGCAGGCTGAGTTGCAGCGCTTCGATCTCGAGCGGCGTGAGCATCGGTGCTCACTATTTACTTGAAGCGTCATTCCCGCGAAAGCGGGGATCCAGGGAAACAGCATGGCGCTTCCTGTGGATTCCCGCTTTCGCGGGAATGACGATGAAAGTGCGAGCGTCGCTGACGTCATTTCGCCGCGTTCAGCCGCTCGAAGCCGCGGTCGAGATCGGCGATGAGATCGTCGATATCCTCGAGCCCGGCGTGAAAGCGCAGGCAGGGTCCGCTCTTCCACGGCGCGGCGGTGCGCAGATGATCGGGATGGGTTGGCAGCACGAGGCTCTCGAACCCGCCCCAGCTTGCGCCCATGCCGTAGAGCTCGAAACCGTCGAGCATCGCATCGACCGCTTTCTTCGGCGTGCCCTGCTTCAGCGCGACGCCGAAAAGCCCGCTGGCGCCGGTGAAATCGCGCTTCCACAGCGCATGGCCCGGATCGCTCGGCAGGGCGGGATACATCACGCGCTCGACCTCGGGTCGCGCTTCGAGATAGTGTGCGAGAGCGAGCGCTTGTTTCTGATGCTGGCGCAGCCGCACGCCGGCGCTGCGCAAGCCGCGCAGCGCGAGGTAGCAATCGTCGGGCGCGGCGTGATTGCCCATTTCTGTCGCGGCGTTGCGCACCGGCAGAAAGCTTTCCTCCGTGCAGACGGCGATGCCCATCATCGCGTCGCTATGCCCGACGATATACTTCGTGGCCGAGATGATGTCGACATCGACGCCCAGCGCAAGCGGCTTCAGGAACAGCGGCGCCGACCAGGTGTTGTCGAGCATCGTCTTGAGACCGCGCGCTTTCGCGGCGGCGACGATCGCCGGCACGTCCTGCACCTCGAAAGTGATCGAGCCTGGGCTCTCGAGATAAACGAGCACGGTGTTGGGCTTGAACAGCGACGCGATGTTCGCGCCGATCAACGGATCGTAGAACGTCGTCTCGACGCCGAAGCGCTTGAGGAAGCTGGTGCAGAAGGAGCGGACCGGCCCGTACACGGAATCGACCATGAGGATGTTGTCGCCGGCTTTGACGAACGCGAGGATCGAGGCGAAGCAGGCGGCGGCGCCCGAGCAGAAGGCGACGGCGCGGTGTCCGCCCTCGATCGTCGCGACCGCTTCCTCGAAAGCGCGGCTGGTCGGCGAGCCGTGCCGGCCATAGGTGATCTGGTTGTAGCGATTGCGGCCCGAGGCTTCGTATTCGGCGACGGTCGGAAAAAGAATTGTCGAGGCGTGGTAGACAGGCGGGTTCACAACACCAAAATTCTTCTCGGGCGCCCGTCCCGCATGGGCCAGGAGCGTGTCCGGCTTCTTCGATTTGCTGCGCATCGCAAATTTTCGCCTTATCTCAGATCACGCCAAAAAGCGCGAACGGCCATCTTGCCGGGCCATTTCCCGCTGCGAAAGAAGTATGCCGGCCCGATCATTTGCTCATAGCATTTGATATTATCGTTTGGTATATACTGCGCCGCACAATGGCGCAGAGGCCGGTAGGATGATCCCTGAAACGATGGCAATGCATTACCGGCCGGGTACGCCAGGCCGCGGCGAGGACACGGCCCGCCGTATATTGCTCGCAGCCATAGAAGTTTTTGCCGACGAAGGCTACGAGGGCGCCAGCACTCGCTCGCTGGCGAGCCATGCCGGCGTCAACGCGCCGGCCATCCAATACTATTTCGGCAGCAAGGAAGGCCTTTACCGCGCCGTCATCGCGCATATCGCGCAATCTGGTCGAGGAGCGGCTCGATCCGGTGACGCAGCGCATCACGGCGGCGCTTGCCGGCCAGCCGACACAAGCCGGAGCTGACCGCGCTGCTGCTCGACCTGCTCGACGGTTTTCTCGATCTCTGCGCTTGCCGCGGCATTCCCCGAAGCCGCGGCGCTGCTGATCGCCCGCGCCGAGATCGAGAATGCGGCCGCGCTCGATGTCGCTTCAGCAGGCGGTGTTGCGGCTCGGCTTTCGGTCCGGCGATCGCGCTGGTCGCACGGCTGCTCGACCTGCGCCGAAAGCGACGAGGCGGTGAAGATCCGCACCTTCACGATCTTCGGCCAGGCGCTGGTCTTCAAGAAACGTACGACCAAGATGGGCGCGTGCCCGGCTCTCGGCTGGGCCGAGCTCGACGATGCCTCAGATCAAAACCATCGCCACGATCCTGCGCGAGCAGACCGAGGCGATCCTGCGCGCGGCGACGGAGAAAAAATCGTGATAAGACGCTCGCTTTTGCTCGGCAGCACAGCGCTGCTGCTGGCTTCCTGCGCGGTCGGGCCCGATTTCCTAAAGCCGACCGCGCCGCCGGAAGCCGGTTACACGCCGGAGAAGCCGGCCGCGACCACTTCGACCAACGCGCCGGCGGCGCGGCGCAGCGCTTCGTCGACGGCAAGGACATTCCCGGGCCAATGGTGGACGCTGTTCCGTTCCGAGCCGCTCAACCAGCTCATCGAGGAGGCGCTCAAGGCCAATCCGACGCTCGAAACGGCGCAAGCAACGCTGCGTCAGGCCCGAGAGAATGTTGCCGCGCAGACGGGCGTGTTCTACCCGCAGGTCGACGCCAATTACTCGACGACGCGGCAGAAGATTTCCGGCGCGTCTTTTGGCCAGCCGAATCAAACATTCGATCTTCACCCTGACCTCGGGTACGCTGAACGTCTCTTATCTCATTGACGTCTTCGGCGGCGAGCGGCGGCAGCTCGAATCGGTCGAGGCGCAAGCGGAATATCAGCACTACCAGCTCGAAGCCGCCTATCTGACGATCAGCTCGAATGTCGTGGCGGCAGCCATCCAAGAGGCGTCGCTGCGCGCACAGATCGCCGCGACGCAAGAGATCATCGCCGACCAGCAGCAGCAGTTGAATCTGCTGCAGAAGGCAATTCGAGCTCGGCGCGGCGGCGCGCTCGGCTGTGCTGGCGCAGCAGGCGACGCTCAACGCGACGCAAGCGACCTTGCCCGGTCTGCAAAAGCAGCTCGCGCAGCAGCGCAATCTGCTGACGGCGCTCGTCGGCCGCTTTCCGAGCCAAGAGATCAGCCAGACTTTCGATCTCGCCAGCCTGCAACTGCCCGAGGATCTGCCGCTGAGCCTGCCGTCGAAGCTGGTCGAGCAACGTCCCGACATCCAGTCGGCGCAAGCGCAGCTTCATGCCGCGAGCGCGGAGGTCGGCGTCGCCATCGCGAACATGTTGCCGCAATTCACGATCAACGCCAGCTCTACGGCAATTCGGTGCTCGACTTCGCGAACTTCCTGAGCGGCGCCCGGCACCTGGAGCCTCGGCGCTGGCGTGACCACTCCGATCTTCCGCGGCGGCACGCTTGTAGCATCAAAAGCGTGCGGCCGAGGCTGCGTTCGATGTTTCCGCGGCGCAATATCGCAGCACGGTGATTACCGCGTTTCAAAATGTCGCCGATACGCTGCGCGCGCTGCAATCCGACGCCGACGCTCTCAAGGCTGAGGTCGCAGCAGAGAGCACAGCCTCTGACAATCTACGTATCACGCGCGATCAGTACCAGCTCGGCGCGATCAACTACACGACCTTGCTCAACGCCGAGACCACCTATCAACAGGCGCATGTCAATCGAGTGATCGCGCAAGCGACCCGCTATGCCGATACCGCCGCGCTCTTCCAGGCGCTCGGGGGAGGGTGGTGGAATCGCAGCGACGTCAAATCGGCCGATACCGATACGGCGCCGAAGCAGAATTAAGGGGATATTTCGATGACCAGAAAAACCGTCAAGCGCATGATCATCATGCTGGTGATCGTCGGCGTGGTGCTCGGCGCGATCTTCGTGTTCGAAGGCATCGTGGTGCCGAAGATCATGAAGGGGGTCATCGCCTCGCAGGCGAACCCGCCGCAGACCGTTTCCGATACGGTGGCGAAAGCGCAGGACTGGCAGCCGCAACTCGCGGCGATCGGCAGCCTGCGCGCCGTGCGCGGCGCCGATCTCTCGGCGCAGGTTGGCGGCATTGTTTCCGCGATCCATTTCGACAGTGGCGCCGACGTTCAGGAAGGCGTGGTGCTGGTCGAGCTGTTGTCAGCCGACGACCGGGCGAAGCTGGATTCGCTCAAGGCCCAAGCCGAGCTCGCACGCATTACTTATGAGCGCGACCAGCGCCAGTTCCAGGCACAGGCGGTCAGCAAGCAGGTGGTCGATACCGACGCCCAGACGTTGAAGGTTGATCTCGCCCAAGTGGCGGAGCAGCAGGCGACGGTCGATTACAAGACCATCAAGGCGCCGTTCGCCGGCCATCTCGGCATCCGCCAGGTCGATGTCGGGCAGTATCTCGCCCCCGGTACTACGATCGTGACCTTGCAGGCGCTCGATCCGATCTATGTCGACTTCAACCTGCCGCAGCAGAACCTGGCGCAGATCGCGGTGGGGCAGACTGTGAACGTGACTGTCGATACGTTCCCGGGAAAGCAATTCCCCGGCAAGATCTCGGCGATCAATTCCAAGGTCGATCTGTCGAGCCGCAACGTGCAGGTGCGTGCGACGCTCGACAATCACGATCACAAGCTCCTCCCGGGCATGTTCGCCAGCGTTGCGATCGATGTCGGCGGCAAGCAGAGCTACATCACGCTGCCGCAGACGGCGGTGACCTATAACCCTTACGGCAACACCGTCTATCTCGTCGATAACAAGGGCAAGGACGCCGACGGCCAGGATCAACTGGTCGCGCGCCAGGTGTTCGTGACGACCGGCGATGTGCGCGGCGATCAGGTCGCGATCGTCAAGGGTGTCGATGCCGGCGATACCGTCGTGACCGGCGGCCAGATCAAGCTGCGCAACGGCTCGCCGCTCAAGATCAACAACGAGGTCCAGCCGACCGACGATGCCAACCCCACGCCGCACGCCGAGCAGTAAAGGCAGATTGCGATGAATTTCACCGATCTCTTCGTTCGGCGGCCGGTTCTGGCGACCACGATCAGCCTGATGATCCTGGTCCTCGGCATCCGCGCCTTGGCGACGCTGCCGGTGCTGCAGTTCCCGCGCACCGAAAACGCGGTCGTGACGATCACGACGACTTATTATGGCGCCAACCCCGACGTCGTCGCGGGCTTCATCACGACGCCGCTCGAGAATGCCGTCGCCCAGGCCGATGGCATCGATTACATGAGCTCGACCAGCGCGGTCAGCGTCTCGACCATCACGATCAATCTTCGCCTCAACTACGATCCAGACAAGGCGATGACCGAAATCACCTCGAAGGTGAGTTCGGTGCTGAACCAGTTGCCCACGGGCACACAGCAGCCGGTGCTGACCATCAAGGTCGGCCAGACCTTCGACGCGATGTATATCGGCTTCAAGAGCGACGTGCTGAAGCAGAACCAGATCACCGATTATCTGGTGCGCGTGGTGCAGCCGAAGCTGCAGGCCGTGCAAGGCGTGCAGACCGCCGAGATCGTCGGCGCGCAGAACTTCGCGCTGCGCGCCTGGCTCGATCCCGACGAAGATGGCGGCTTACAGCGTGACGGCGGCGGATGTCGCGGCGGCGCTGCAGGCGAACAACTACATCTCCGGCGTCGGCGCGACCAAGGGCCAGATGGTGCAGGTGAATCTCACCGCATCGACCGATCTGCATTCGCTCGACGAATTCCGCAATCTCATCGTCAAGCAGGTCAACAACGCCAATGTCCGGCTCAGCGACGTCGCCACCGTCTCGCTCGGCGCCGACAGCTACGATACGCGCGTCGCCTTCGACGGCCAGGACGCGGTCTATATCGGTATCCAGGCGGCGCCAGCCGCCAATCTGCTCGATGTCGTGAAGGGTGTTTACGCCCAGCTGCCCGATGTCGAATCGCAACTGCCGCAAGGTCTGCAGGCGGCGGTGATCTATAACTCGACCGACTTCGTCAACAGCGCCATCCACGAAGTGGTGCGAAGCCTGGTCGAAGCCGTGGTCATCGTCATCCTCGTCGTCTTCGTCTTCCTGGGCTCGCTGCGTTCGGTGGTGATCCCGTCGATCGCCATTCCCGTGTCGCTGATCGGCACCTTCATGATGATGCTGGCCTTCGGCTTCTCGATCAATCTGCTGACCCTGTTGGCGCTGGTGCTGGCGATCGGCTTGGTGGTCGATGACGCGATCATCGTGGTCGAGAACGTCAACCGCCATCTCGATGACGGCATGACGCCGTTCGACGCCGCGATTCAGGCGGCGCGCGAACTCGGCGGCCCGATCATCGCGATGACCGTGGTGCTGATCGCGGTCTATGTGCCGATCGGCTTCCAGGGTGGCCTGACCGGTGCGCTGTTCACCGAATTCGCCTTCACCCTGGTCGGCGCGGTCACCGTGTCGGCGATCGTCGCCTTGACGCTATCGCCGATGATGTCCTCGCGCCTGCTCAAGCACCACGAGGCCGGCGAGCCTGGGTGGCAGTCGCATTTCATGGATTTCGTCGATCGCCACTTCAACCGCGTGCGCGACCTTTATCGCCGCATGCTGCATGGCAGCCTCGATACGTTGGCGGTGACAGGGGTCTTCGCGGCCGTCATCCTCGTCAGCATCTATTTCCTCTGGGGCTTCCAGAAGAACGAGCTGGCGCCCGATGAGGATCAGGGCTTCGTCATCGGCTTCGCGACCACGGCGCCGAATGCCACGCTGCAGCAAAAGCTGCTCTATACCAAACAGCTCTACGGCATTTTCTCTAAATTGCCCGAGCTGCAGCACGTGTTCCAGATCGACGCGCCGGGCAGCGCGGCCGGAAGCTCGCTGGCCGGTCTGGCGCTGAAGCCGTGGGATCAGCGCACGCGCACCGCGAATCAGATCCAGCCACTGCTGCAACAGCAGATCAATGGCGCAGTTGCGGGTGAGCAGGTTGCGACCGCCTTGCCGCCTTCGCTGCCGGGCGCGTTCGGTCTGCCGATCCAGTTCGTCATCACGACGACGCAGCCATTCGAGCAGCTCAACACGGTGGCTCAGGAATTCCTCAAAGAAGCCCAGTCGAGCGGCAATTTCTTTTTCGTGAACACCGATCTTCGCATCGACCAGCCGCAATCGCTGGTCGAGATCGATCGCGAGAAGGCGGCGCAGCTCGGCTTGCGGATGAGCGATGTCGGCGCAGCCATGGCCTCGGCTCTCGGCGGCGGCTACGTCAATTACTTCAACCTCAGCGGCCGCTCTTACAAGGTGATCCCGCAGGTCGAGCAGGGCGCGCGGCTCAATCCGGACCAGCTCCTCGGCTACTACATCAAGGCCGCGGACGGCACGCCGATCGCGCTCTCGACCATCGCCTCGATCAAGACGGAGACGGTGCCGGAATCCTTGAATCACTTCCAGCAGCTCAACTCGGCGACGATCCAGGGTGTCTCGGCGCTGCCGACGGGCGATGCGCTGGCCTATCTGCAAAGCGTCGCCAAGCGCGTGCTGCCGCAGGGCTATACGATCGATTACGGCGGACCGCTTCGCCAATACGTGCAGGAATCGAGCGGCTTCGTCGCCACCTTCGGCTTTGCCATCATCATCATCTTCCTGGCGCTGGCAGCCTTGTTCGAGAGCTTCCGCGACCCGTTGGTCATCCTGGTCTCGGTGCCGATGTCGATCGCCGGCGCGTTGATCGTTCTGCTGATCTGCTCGATCTTCCAGTTGCCGGGCGCCTCGATGAATATCTATTCCGAGGTCGGCCTCGTGACGCTGATGGGTCTGATCAGCAAGCACGGCATTCTGATCGTCGAATTCGCCAACGAGCTGCAAGTGCAGGGCAAGTCGAAGCGCGAGGCGATCGAGGAAGCGGCCGTCATCCGCTTCCGGCCGATCCTGATGACCACCGCGGCGATGGTGTTCGGCGTGCTACCGCTGATTACCGCCAGCGGCGCCGGTGCCGTGTCGCGCTTCTCGATCGGCCTGATCATCTTCTCCGGCCTGTCGATCGGCACGCTGTTCACGCTGTTCGTCGTGCCCGCCGTCTATATGATGATCGGCTCGGAGCATCATCACGCGGCCGAGGAGGGGACCGCTCAGATCCCGGCGCCGCAGGGGCATTGAATGCCGGTATGAAAAATTCATACCGATGTGCTATCCCTGAGATGCTATGAGGTAGATTGATGGCATCTATTGCAAAGCGCACGATCAGTTTGCCCGTTGGGCAGGCAGCCTATATCGATGAACTCGTCGGCTCCGGCACCTATGCGTCAGCAAGCGAAGTCGTTCGAGCCGGCCTGCGAGCATTGCAAGAGCGCGACGAGGCTGTCGAGCGATGGCTGCGAGAAGATGTTGCGCCGGTTTATGAGGCTATGCGGAAAAACCCGGAGCGGGCGATACCTGCGAAAAAGGTTTTCGACGATATCCGAGCACGGCATAGGAAGCGGCTGAAAAAGAGTTCCCGTTGCTCGTGAGGTTTCGTTCAGCCCGGAAGCACAAGCCGATCTTCAATCATTATACGACTATATCGCTGAGCATTCGGGAGCAGAACGAGCCCTTGCCTATATCGATCGTGTCGAGCAGTGGTGTTTTGGGCTTGCTGATTTTCCCGAACGCGGCACGCGTCGGGACGATCTGATGCTCGGCCTAAGAATAGTCGGATACCAAAGGCGCCTCGTCGCGGCTATAACAGTCACGAGTGAAGCCGTCACCGTTTTGCGTGTTCTTTATGGCGGCCGTGATCTACGCCGTCAACAGAGCAAGTAACTACGTCGCGAACACCGTCGCATCGGGGTCGAGGCCGAGCAGCGCTTGGCCGACGCTTTCGTAATGGATGTCGCGCGCCTGGATCTGTTGCGTGATGGCGTGGATGTCGCGGAAGCGGCGCTCGAAAGCCTGGGCGTGGAAGATCGCGGTCGCGCCGGCCATGTGATAGGCCGCGTCGACGACCTCGGCCGCTTGATGGATCGCCCAGGTCGAGGCGAGGCGCAGCGCGAGGCGATGATCTGTGGTCAGCTTCTTGCCGGCTTCGATCTCGCGCCACACCTCGTCGAGCGTTGAATAGAGATAGGCGCGCACGCCGCGCAGCTTCGCTTCGCCCCGGCCGATCGTCGCCTGCACGACGTTGTTGTGCTTCATGCCGGTCTTGAGATCGCGCGAGGTCTTGCCGCGCGCCGTCTCGATCGCGGCATCGAGCGTCGCCCGCGCCACGCCCAGCGCGATGGCGGCAAAGCTGAGCCCGTACATCATGCTCGAGCTGATCTTGTAGAGCGGGCCGCTCTCGCGCTGCTCGCTCGCATCGTCGCGCAGCGCCGAATATTTCTCCGGCACGAAGAGATCCTCGACCGCGTAATCGTCGGTGCCGGTGCCTTTGAGGCCGACGACATCCCAGACATCGTGGAAGGTCGCGCTTTTGACCGGGAAGAGGATCGTGCGCAACGCGATTTTGCCGTCGGGCTTTAGCCGCTTCTGGCCGTCGGGCTCGATGATTTGCACATGGGCGCCGATCCAGCTTGCCTGGCGCGAGCCGCTGGCGAAACGCCAGCGCCAGGTCACGCGATAGCCGCCGGGCACGGCGCGCGCTTCGCCGGCGGTCGCGCCCCAGGCGAGCACCGCTTGCGGCGGATCGAACATCTCATGCGCGACGGCGGGATCGAGATAGGCGGCGACCATGGCGCAGACGCCGCATTGGCCGAGGCACCAGGCGGTGCTGGCATCGCCCTTGGCGATTTCTTCGAGGACGCCGAGGAAAACGGCCGGCGGCACTTCGGCGCCGCCGATGCTTTTCGGCAAGAGCAGCTTGTAGAAGCCGCCTTCCGTCAGTGCTGCGACGACCTTCGGTGTCAGTTGCCGGTTGCGTTCGATCTCGTCGGCTTCGGCGGCGAGCAACGGTGCTATCGCGCGAGCGCGCTCCACCGCATCGCTCGCGCCGGCCAGGTTCATGACGCGCCCTGGCGGAGCCAGTGCGCCGCGTCCTCTTTCAATTTTGCTTCTTCCGCGGTGCCGCCGATGATGACCGGCACGCCGGGGCGGTTCATCTTCTTCTGGCGGAAGCGCATATAGCCGATACGGCTTTCGACGCCGCTGAGCTCGAGGCCGTCGAAGAAGCCCGGCGGGATCGTGCCCGGGACGGCCGGCGCGACCTTGTCGCTGTCGTAGAGACAGGTCCATTGCGCGATCTTCCACACGCCGTTCCGTTTCTCGAAGCGGTCGAAGAAACGTCCCTCATAGGTGAAATCGAACAGGACGCCGTCGATATCGTCGCGCGCGCGCACTTCGATATCGGTCTC
Organism: uncultured Alphaproteobacteria bacterium; assembly: GCA_963731145.1. Classification (GTDB taxonomy): domain Bacteria; phylum Pseudomonadota; class Alphaproteobacteria; order ATCC43930; family CGMCC-115725; genus CAIKMD01. The sequence goes on from CAVSUX010000006.1 coordinate 360,311, forward strand.
GAGCAGGGCGCGATTGCCGTTGAGCGTCAGGCGATCGTTGCCGAACCAATGCTTGCTGCGCGTCTCGGGCTTGGTGTGGCCGAACATCTTGCGCGAGTTCTCGACAAAGCCCTCGGCAGTGCCATTGAACCACGAGATCGACACCGGCGCGTTCGGATGGAAGAGCGTGGCGACCGTATCCCAATCGCCCTGGTCGCGCGCGAAAGCCCATAGCCTGCGGATACGCCTGATCTCGCTTTCATCGACGAGGCGTTGCAGCGCATCCGACATGAGCTTCCTCCCTAAGAGCCGGTTGCGACCGGCGTATCGCTATTTTCCAAACCCCATTCCGACCACGAGCCGTCATAGACCGCCGGACTTGCCCCAGCCGACGAGATGCAGCGCAAAAGTCAGTGCGCAAGCCGTGACGCCGGAGCCGCAGCTCGTGACAATCGGCTTGTCGCGCTCGACGCCGGCGGCGCGGAAGCGCTCTTCGATCTGCTCGGCCGGCAGATAGCGGCGCGTCTTCGGATCGCCGAGCGTGTCGTAGGGCACGTTGATGCTGCCGGGGATGTGGCCGCCGCGCAGACCCGGCCGCGGCTCGGGCGCGGTGCCGGCAAAGCGCGCCGGCGCTGCGCGCATCGAGCACCTGCTCGCGCTTCTCGCCCAAATTGGCGATGACCTGCGCCTTGCTGCGCACGCGCGAGCCATCGAAACGCGGCGTGAAGGTCACGGGCTTCGGTTGCGGCACATAGGTCGTGACCGCGCGGCCTTCGGCGAGCCATTTCGGCAACCCGCCATCGAGCAGCGAGATCTTGTCGTATCCGAAGGTACGCAGCATCCACCAGGCGCGCGGCGCCGAGCCGAAGCCGGCGATGTCATAGAGGATGACGTGTCGGTCGTCGCCGATACCGAGCGCACCGGCCATGCGCGCGAACTCTTCCGGGCTCGGCAGCATATGGGGCAGGGGATTGGAATGATCCGAGATCCCGTCGATATCGAAGAACACCGCGCCCGGGATATGCCGGCGCGCATATTCCTCCTGCGCCGTCGGCGTCACGCCCGGCAGGGTGAAGGACGCGTCGAAGACGCGGACATCGGGACGATCGATATTGGCGGCGAGCCATTCGGTCGAGACCAGCGATTCCGGATGTGCATAGGGCATTTTATCTCTTCCCGTCATTGCGAGCGCAGCGGCGAAGCAATCGAGAGTTTCTGTGCGTGCTCTGGATTGCTTCGTCGCGCTGCGCGCTTCTCGCAATGACGATCATTTATTTCTCCACCAGCCATTGCGGCAGTGGCAGGTTCTTCGAGCGCAGGAATTCGGGATTGAACAGCTTCGACTGATAGCGCGTGCCGTAATCGGCGAGGATGGTGACCACCGTGTGGCCGGGGCCGAGCTCTTTCGCCGCCTTGATCGCGCCGAGGATGTTGATGCCGGTCGAGCCGCCGAGGATCAGCCCTTCCTCGGTGACGAGATCGAACAGCACCGGTAGGGCTTCTTCGTCGGTCACCTGGAACCAGCCGTCGAGCGGCGCGCCTTCGAGATTCTTGGTGATGCGGCCTTGGCCGATGCCTTCGGTGATCGAATTACCTTCGGCTTTCAGCGTGCCGGTCGCGTAATAGGAATAGATCGCCGAGCCCATCGGATCGGCGAGATAGCATTTCACGTTCTTGTTGCGCTCTTTCAGACCGATCGCCGTGCCGGCGAGCGTGCCGCCGGTGCCGACCGAGGCGACGAAAGCATCGACCTTGCCGTCGGTCTGTTCCCAGATCTCGGGCGCCGTCGTCTCGATATGCGCGCGGCGGTTGGCGACGTTGTCGAATTGGTTGGCCCAGATCGCGCCGTTCGGCGAGCTCGCCGCGACCTCTTTCGCCAGCGTCTCGGAATAGCGCACGTAGTTCATCGGATTGGCATAGGGCACCGCCGGCACGAGCCGCAGATCGGCGCCGCAGAGCCGCAGCATGTCCTTCTTTTCCTGACTCTGCGTCTCGGGCATGACAATGACCGATTTGTAGCCGAGCGCGTTGCCGACCAGGGCGAGGCCGATGCCGGTATTGCCCGCCGTACCTTCGACGATGACGCCGCCGGGCTTCAGCAAGCCGCGCTCTTCCGCGTCCTTCACGATGTACAGCGCCGCGCGGTCTTTGACCGAGCCGCCGGGGTTGAGGAATTCGGCCTTGCCGAGGATGGTGCAGCCGGTCTCTTCCGAGGCGCGGCGCAATTTGATGAGCGGCGTATTGCCGATGGAGCCGATGAAGCCGTCGCGAATATTCATGGGTGCAGACTAAAACCCTCGACGCGACCGATCAATATCGGCCGGCCCGCCCGATCAGCCGCCGCCCATGGTGTGCTCGATCAGGATCGTCGTGCCGATCGCGATCAGCCCGATACCGCCCAGCGCTTCGGCGAGACGGCCAAGCCTTTTGCCGACGATCTGCCCGATCATGACGCCGATGGTCGTCATCGTGAGTGTCGCCAACCCGATCGCCAGCGCGACGATCACGATGTCGGCGTCGACAAACGCCAAGCCGATTCCGACCACCATGGCATCGATGCTCGTGCCGATGGCGGTGACGAACAGCGCGGCGAAGGAATGGCGCGTTGCTTTCGTCTCGCCCTCGTCATGGCGCAAGCTTTCCCACAGCATCTTGCCGCCAATCGCGCCCAGCAGGCCGAAAGCGATCCAATGATCGATGGCTTGGATGAAAGCGGCTGCGGCAAGACCCGCGGCCCAACCGATCAACGGCGTGCAAGCCTCGACCGCGCCGAAGATGATCCCACTGCGCAGGGCTTCGCCTAGGCTCGGCCGCTCGAGCAAGGTGCCCTTGGTCAGAGCCGCAGCGAAAGCATCCGCCGACATGCTGAAAGCGAGAACGATAATCGCGAGGGCGCTCATGACCGTCGCGAAGCTACGGGTCGTAGGGTCAGGGGATCCATGCGGTGCGATCGCCGCAGGTCGTCAGCCGTTGGCTGGAATGGAGCGCCATTCGCGGCGCAGCCGCTCGCGCTCGGCGGCGAGCCAATAAAGCGCCAGCAAGGTCGGGCCATTCTTGATCGTATCGGCGCGGACTTGCCGCATCGCCTCATCGAAGGTCATGACCACGACCTTGATATCTTCGTTTTCGTCGGCGAGGCCATGGATACCGCTCGCCTTGCTGGCATCGACACGGCCGGCGAAGAGATCGACCACTTCGGTGCAGGCGCCGGTGCTCGGCATGAAGCGATGGATGAAGATCGGCTCGCCGATCAGCTCCAGCCCGGCCTCTTCGCGGCATTCCCGCCGCGCCAGCTCGACCTCGCTTTCGCCTTCCTTGTCGACGATGCCGGCGACGATCTCGAGCTCCCAGGCTGGCATGTCGGCGAGATGTGCCGCGAGGCGGAATTGCTCGACCAGCACGACGTCGTCGCGATCCGGATCGTAGAGCAGGATGCCGACGGTGCGGCCGCGCTCGAAGATCTCGCGCTCGATCTCGGCGCTCCAGCCGCCGCGATAAAGCTTGTGCTGCAGGTGATAGCGCTCGAGGCGGAAGAAGCCGCGATGCAGGGGCTCGCGCTTGGTGATTTTGACGCCGTTATCGCTCACCCGGCTACTTTACGGGCGAGCGGTAACAGCGACAACCATACGTGACGTGATGCGAGCTCAGCTCGCGGACGCCCAGTAGAAATCCTGACGCGTCGCGCCTTTGCTGATGGTGAGATCGCGGTTCTGGCTTTGACCTTGGTTCGAGACCGTTAGGCGATAACGGCCGGGCGGCACATGTGCGTAGAAGATCGGCCCTTCGGCGATCGTGTCGAGTACCGCATTGCCGCGCGCGTCGCTCAGCGTTACGGCGATATTGGCGAGGTAATCGCCGTTCCGCGCCGCGAACATCAGGCGCAGGTTGTACTGGCTCTCGATCTGCTTCAGCGCGTCGCGATCGTCGCTGCTGGCGCCGCCGCTGACGAACGTGATGTTGCCCTGTTGCTGCGTTTGCAGCGCCGGCGTGGACGGCGCTTGCTGCTGCGCCTGGTTTTGCATCGGCGGCATCGCCGGCGTCACCGCTTGCTGCGGCGACGGGTACGAAGGCGGCGGCGGAACGACCTGCATCGCGCCCGGCACCGGCGGGATGATCTCCGTTGTTGGCGGCGGCGGGGGCGGCGGCATGTAAGCCGGCGGCGGATAGTTCGTCGGAGGCGGTGGATAAGCGGACGGCGGGTATGATTGCGCATGCGCAATCAGCGCAATCATCGTCAGCGATAGGGCGACCGTCAGAAAGAGCTTCATCCTTCGTCTCCGGAATTTTTGCCGGCGATTAGAAGCTGGCCCGGTTTACGCGCATTTCTGGGGCGCAGTTGAGGCGATATTGCGGCGTTCGGATTGGCCATTCGGACTGGTTTTCGTAGGATGCGCGCCTATGATGGTTGCATGAGTGGAACCATGTTGGCCGATCGCTGGATCGATCTTGGGCTGGTCGAGGCGACGCCGCTCGAAATCGAGCCTTTTCCCTATCTGATCGTGCCGGGTTTCGTGCCGGAGGCGGCGCGCGCCGCGCTTTCAGCCGATTATCCGAAGATCGACCGTCCGGGCAGCTTCCCGACCGGCGATTTGCGGTTCGGCGCGGCATTCCGCGATTTCCTCGCCGCGCTCGAAGGGCCGGCGATGCGCGATGTCTTCGCGCGGAAATTCGACATGGATCTGGCCGGCCGGCCGACCATGGTCACGGTGCGCGGCCAGGCGCAGCTCAAGGATGGCAGCATCCACACCGACAGCGCGACGAAGCTCATCACCGTGCTGGTCTATATGAACGAGGCGTGGGAAGCGCCGGGCGGCCGGTTGCGGCTGCTGCGCTCGCCCGATAGCCTCGACGATGCGATCACCGAAGTGCCGCCGGCGGCGGGCACGTTGCTCGCTTTCAAGGTCACGAAGAATTCCTGGCACGGCCATGCGCCGGCCAACGGTCCGCGCCGCGTGGTGCAGCTCAACTGGGTCGAGAGCGACGCGGTGGTGCGGCGCGAGCGGCTGCGCCACGGACTCTCCGCGCGCGTCAAAAAGCTGCTGCCGTTCTGACGCACGTGTTCTTCCCTGACTGTGCGCCTAGAGCGCGCTGAGCCGGATCGCCACGTAAAGCACCAAGACGCCCAGGATGGTCATCGCCGTCGTCCAGCCGGTCGGGTGGTCGTGATAGCTCTCGGGCAAAAGATCGCTGGCCGAGATGTAGAGGAAGAAGCCGGCGATCAGCGCGAGGCCGAGACCGAGCGATGCTTGCCCGAGACTGAGCAGCAAGGTCGCCGCCGCGCCGACCACCGGCGCCGCCGCATCGACCAACAGCCAGGTAAGCGCCTGGCGACGGCCGCCTTGATTGTTCAGCACGATGCCGACGGTGTTCACACCATCCGAGAAATCATGCACCAGCACCGCGGCCGAGACGACCGCGCCGACCGAGTCCGAGACATGGAAAGCGAGGCCGATCGCGAAGCCGTCGAAGAAGCTATGCACCGCGAGGCTGCCGGCGCCGAGCATGTTGCGCTGCCAGCGCGGCCGTTGCGGCGCGTCCTTGTGGCCGCGCGGCGCGATGGTGCGGTCGAGGATCATGTAGACGATGAAGCCGAGCGCGACCACGGCGAGCACGGCCGGCGTGGTGTAGGGCGGGACGGCGAGGTTGAGCGCTTCGGGGATGAGGTCGAAAAATGCGACGCCGATCACCGCGCCGGCGCTGAAACCGAGGATCAGATGCAGCCGGTCCTTGAGCCGCAGCGCCAGGAGTCCCCCGAGCAGGGTCATGAAGAAGGTGGCAATGCTGACGGCGAAGATCATCGGGAGGGTCGGCTAGGAAAGAGGCACGGTAAGGAGGAGGAAAGGCGGCGATTTTTCCTTCTAAGTCAAGCGGCTTTGGCGGAAACCTCGGATTTTGGGGGTGCTGGCCCGGCGCGACCGTAATCTTACGTTAACCGCGATCGATTTAAGTTGTGCGCATGGTCACGAATACGCGTAGTCAGTCCCGGCCTGTTCGCCGCGCCCCGCCGCCGGCCCGAAGCCGTCTCGATCGGCGTTACCTCGGCATCAGCGGCCGTTATTGGGTCATCACCGGTATCGTGCTGGGACTTTGCCTCAGCATCTACGAAGTCAGCAACCCGGTCAGCCCCAGCGCCTTCGATCAGCCCGGCGCCCAAATCCCCAACCAGCTGCGCAGCCCTTGGGGCGTCAAAAACCCGCTCTAGTTTTTCACTTTTATCCGGCGAGCAGCTAGACCGGGTCGCGTAGCCGCGTCCCTGGCATTGCTCTTGCACGTTTTCGCCCATCCCGCGCCGTGAGGCGTTCAAACGAGGAGGGGACGATGAAGCGTGCCGATTTGACCGAGAAGATTCTCGATATAAAGCGCGAGAAGGGCTGGAGCTGGCGCCATATCTGCGACCAGATCGGCGGCATGTCCGAGGTGCTGATCGTCGGCGCGCTGCTTGGGCAGATGAAGCTGGTCAAAACCCAGGCAGCGCGCGCGGCCGAACTCTTCGGCCTTTCCAAAGCCGAGCAGGCGATGCTCAACGAAGTACCGTTGCGCGGTACCGGCACGGCAATGCCGCCGACCGATCCGCTGATCTATCGCTTCTACGAGCTGGTGATGGTCAACGGCCCGGCCTGGAAAGCGCTGATCGAAGAGGAATTCGGCGACGGCATCATGTCGGCGATCGACTTCAACATGGAATTCGCGCGCGAGGCCAATCCCAAGGGTGATCGCGTGAAGATCACCATGTCCGGCAAATTCCTGCCGTACAAATATTACGGCGCCCAGCAGGGCGTGCCCGAATACGGCTATAAGGAGGAGTAGCGCCGCCGCGGAGGGCGGTGGAGCACCGAGGTCGTGAGATATGCCAGAGATCGAGACAGGCGCAGGCGACGAATCACTTTGCGACGCCCATTCTCTCGCATATCTGGAGCGATGCCGCTTCGCTCAATCCGGTGTTGCGCGCCCGTATCCTCGAGCATGAGAAACGCCATCCGGGAACGGCGCTGACCAATTACGGCGGCTGGCATTCGGAATATGGCCGGCTCGAATTCTGCGGCGATGCCGGCGTGCGTTTGATCGAGCATATGCATGCCATGATCGAAGAGGCGACACGTCGTCTCTATGCGTCCTTCGGACAACCGGCTTCGCCCACCAATTGGCGTCTGAGCGTCTGGGCCAACGTCAACCGGCGCGGCGACTTCAATCAGGTGCATACCCATCCAGGCGCGACCTGGTCCGGCGTCTATTATGTCGATCATGGCGACGGGGATGCGCTCGGCCGCGGGCACGCCAATTCAGTTGTTCGATCCCGATCCCGCGCGCACCAATCTGTTCTTTCCCGAGCTTCTCGCGTCCAGCGTTACCTTCAAGCCGGAGCCGGGATTGATGATCCTTTTTCCCAGCTATGTGCCGCATGCCGTGCCGCCGCATGGCGGCGACAATCCGCGTATCTCGGTTGCCTTCAACGCGCGCCGCGAGCCGTTCCCTTGAGTCCCATAAGCAAGCGCATCGAGAATATTTTCCCGCTCTAGCAATCGTCGTTATGAACGTGACGCAGCCCTTGCCAGAGTTCGAACCGGTTCGGCGTGTGCTCCATAGCGAACGCAGTCGCGATGGCGATGGCTTCCGCATCGCTCGCGGCAAGGAAGTCTCGAAGACGGACAACCCCGTGTTGCGGGGCAACGAGATAGCATGTGTAAGCGCCAGTCATTCGCTCAAGCTGTCCGGCAGCCGAGGTGGAATGGCGACTAAAATCTGAAGTTATCGGGGCGCGCCGAGGTTTTCTCGCGATATATCAACATTAACGGGCAAGCGAGCCGATAGTGCGCCTGTTCAGGAAGATCGTGCGGGCGAAAATGATTTGGAAATTTTCGGGTGTGCCGAGGCAGTGGATAAATTTCGTTGGATATGGAAACCTTTAGCGTTGATCGTGACCCCACCGTCAACGTTGCCTCACCATCGCGTTGGCCGGTGCCGCGCGCCGCAGCCGCTACAAGGCGTTGCATCGTATCCTTGCGGCGCTCCGGGCGAGCAACCCCAACGTCCGCGGCACACCCTGTCGAGACCGGCTCTGCCTCGCAACGTTGGCTACGCGAGGTTACATGTCGCGGGCTGACAGAGCGCGCGCAGAGGTGGATGGTCGGGCGAGGAGGTCGCCCCATGTTTCTGATCATTCGCAATGCGCCCATGCGCTTGGTTACGCCGTGGCTGCTCGCCATGACGCTGTTCGCCATTACGCCGCTTGCCGTGCCGCCGGCCGCCGCGCAACTCGGCACGAATTTCCGCAACGCACCGAAGCTGACGAGCACCGACGTCGCCATGGTGCGCAAGTTGGTACGCGAGCAACTGACCGGCAAGCCGAACGGTACAACCCTTAATTGGAATAACCCGGCGAGCGGCAATTCGGGCAGCGTCACGCTGCTTGCGACTTTTCCTTCATCCGGCCGCGACTGCCGGCGCGTGCGCTATGTGGTGCATCCGGCCTCGAGCCAAATCTCGGCTGCCGACACCAACACCTATGTGCTCACGAACTGCCGCCTCGCCGACGGAAGTTGGAAGCTCGATGGCGGCGCCAAGCCCGACGGCTCGTAGAAAGAACTCTTACCCGTTCTCTCGTCGGGGGCGGGCATCGACGTTGATCTCGATAGCCATTCACGCGCGCCGCGACCCGTTCCCGTGAGCGCGTAGCCAAGAGTGTTGGCTACCCGAGGTTACAGTACGACCAATTCCGGAAAATACATACTCTACCCAATTGGCTGGCACGCACTTTCAGTCAATTCTCGTGTCAATTCTCGACCTCCATTTTAGGGCAGGCGCGATGACCAGGGAACACGACCGGCTTCAAGAAGCGCGCGAACGGAAACTACCTTGGAAAGACTGGGGGCCTTATCTCAGCGAACGGCAGTGGGGGACCGTGCGCGAGGATTACAGCGACGGCGGAGATGCGTGGCAGTACTTCACGCACGATCAGGCCCGCTCGCGAGCGTATCGCTGGGGCGAAGACGGCCTTGCCGGGATTTGCGACGAGCACCAGCACCTCTGCTTTGCGCTCGCGCTCTGGAACGGCAAAGACCCGATCCTCAAGGAACGGCTGTTCGGGCTGACCAACGGCGAGGGGAACCACGGCGAGGACGTGAAGGAATACTATTTCTATCTCGATTCGACGCCGACGCATTCATACATGAAGTACCTCTACAAGTACCCTCAGTCGGCCTTTCCCTATAACGATTTAGTCGAGATGAGTAGGCGGCGCGGCCGCCAGGAACAAGAATATGAGTTGCTGGACACGGGTATTTTCGATGATGATCGCTACTTCGATGTATTCGTCGAATACGCTAAAGCCGGTCCCGAAAATATCCTTATCCAGATTACCGTCGCGAATCGTGGCCCCGATCCGGCAACGCTGCATGTGCTGCCGACGCTCTGGTTTCGCAATACCTGGTCATGGGGTGGGGACACGATCCGACCGCTGCTGAGCGAGGCTTCATCCAACTCGATCGGGGCGTCGCATCCAGAGCTTGGAGAACGATTTCTCGTCTGCAACGGCGCCAGCGAACTTCTCTTTACAGAGAATGAGACGAATAGAGAGAGGGTTTTTGGTACGCCAAATCCGACGGCTTTCGTTAAAGACGGTATCAACAACTACCTCGTGGACGGCCAGCACAACGCGGTCAACCCTGCACGAACCGGCACGAAGGCTTCTGCCCTCTATTCCCTCACGGTCCCGCCTGGCGAATCCCGCATAATCTGCTTGCAGCTGCGCGACGCGATTTCTCCGCAACTTACCAACGCTGCGTTTGCCGACATGATGGCCGTGCGCCGCAAGGAAGCAGATGAGTTCTACGCGACAGTAGTGCCGCGCTCCCTGGGTGCCGATGAAGCAAATGTCATGCGTCAGGCGCTCGCGGGCATGCTGTGGTCGAAACAGTTCTATTATTACGACGTCGATCGTTGGCTCGATGAGCGTGGCGCCAATCCACTTAAACGTCAGGAGCGCAGCGCGCCCCGTAACGAGCATTGGCACCACTTGTACAATGCCGACATCCTCTCCATGCCGGACAAATGGGAATATCCGTGGTACGCGGCATGGGACCTCGCGTTTCACGTTCTTGCTCTGACGCTGGTCGACGAGGACTTCGGCAAGGAGCAGCTCAACTTGATGCTGCGGGACCCTTATCTCCATCCGAGCGGCCAGCTTCCGGCCTATGAATGGAACTTCGGCGACGTCAATCCGCCGGTACATGCTTGGTCAACGATCTTCACCTACCGCCTCCAGCAGATCCGGTATGGCGAAGGAGATGTCGATTGGCTCGAGCGGCTTTTCCATAGACTGACGCTCAATTTCACCTGGTGGGTGAACCGCAAGGACCGCTCAGGCAATAACGCGTTCGAGGGCGGCTTCCTTGGGCTTGACAACATCGGCGTTTTCGATCGAAGCGCACCAATGCCCACGGGCGGCTACCTGGAGCAGGCCGACGGCACCGCCTGGATGGCGCTGTTCTGCCAAAACATGATCGAGATCGCGGGTGCCTTGACGCTGCATAATCCGAACTATGCCGACATGGCGCTCAAGTACATCGAGCATTTCCTGTGGATCGCGACAGGCGTGATGCGCGCCGGCGGCGGTGTCGGAATGTGGGACGAGGAGGACGGATTCTTTTACGACGTTCTCCGATTACCTGATGGCCGGGCTGAGCGTCTGAAGGTGCGCTCGATGGTTGGCTTGCTCCCGTTGTGTGCGGCTACCTGCTTCGAAGCAGTCGTGTTCGAAAAGATGCCGGAAACGGGACAGCGTTTTCGCAAGTTCATCGAGGCTCGGCCAGAGCTTAGGACTTTCATTCACGATCCTCTCAAACGCGGACACGGCGGCCGACGGCTTGGCTCGTTGCTCGACGAGACGAAACTTCGTCGCGTGCTAAGCACGATGCTCGATGAAAAAGAATTCCTGAGTCCTCACGGCATCCGCGCGCTGTCTCGCTATCATGCCGAGCAGCCATACACCTTCCGCGTAGGGGACCAAGAATACGGGGTTTCGTACCTGCCGGCAGAATCCGATAGCGGCATGTTCGGCGGTAACTCGAACTGGCGTGGCCCGATTTGGATGCCGGTCAATGCGCTGATCATCAGGGCGTTGCTGCAGTATCACATGTACTACGGCAACGACTTCAAAATCGAATGTCCGACCGGTTCCGGACAACTTATGACTCTTTATCAAGTCGCCGAAGAGCTTACTCGTCGCCTGACAAGCATTTTCACGAGAAACAAAGACGGAAAGCGCCCGGTCTATGGCGGCGCCGGCAAATTCCAGGACGATCCGCATTGGCGCGATTACGTTTTGTTTTACGAGTACTTTCACGGGGACAACGGTGCCGGTATCGGTGCGAGCCATCAGACGGGCTGGACCGGGATCATCGCTCGACTGATGCACTTCTTTGCGACCAACTCGGCCGAGCAATGGCTGGAACTCGGCAGAAGAGGGAACGGCAGAAGTCGATGCGCCGCAAGATCGGGTAACCGAAAGCCCACCTCGCCGGCGTGTCGTTTGACGTGCGCGATCCTCTGTACCCCTCGCTCTACCAGATCAACACGCGTGTGTGGCTGACGGAGCTTTCGCGCGTCACTCGGCCGGCCGGCGACGCTCGATGATATTCCGGACGGCGAGCTCGACCGTCTTGCGAGCGTCGGCTTCGACTGGGTCTGGTTCCTGTCTGTTTGGCAGATCGGGCCGGCCGGCCGGCGCGTGTCGCGCGCGAACCCCGAGTGGCGCAAGGAATTCGAGGAAACGCTGCCGGACCTGCGCGAGGACGATATTGCAGGCTCGGGATTCGCGATCACCGCTTATAGCGTTGGCCCCGAGCTGGGAGGCGATGCGGCGCTGGCTCGATTGAGGGACCGCCTCCGAAAGCGCGGGCTGCGATTGCTGCTCGACTTTGTTCCCAATCACACGGCGCTCGACCATCCGTGGGTGGATGAACATCCAGAATATTATGTCCGAGCGACCGCGGCGGATCTGGCACAAGCGCCCCAGAACTACGTCAAGATCGAGACACGTCGCGGCGATCTGATTCTAGCCTACGGCCGCGATCCGTACTTTTCGGGCTGGCCGGATGCGTTGCAACTCGACTACGGGAATCCCGATACGCAAGAGGCGATGATTGGCGAGTTGCAGAAAATCGCGATGCAATGCGACGGCGTACGCTGCGATATGGCCATGCTCGTCCTACCGGATGTCTTCGAGCGAACCTGGGGGCGGCGAGCGCCGCTGTTCTGGCCGAATGCGACAAGTCGCGTGCGAAAGGCCGTTCCGGGTTTTCTGTTCATGGCCGAAGTTTACTGGGACCTCGAATGGACGGTGCTACAGCAAGGGTTTGATTACGCGTATGACAAGCGGCTCTACGACCGCCTCCGCGATCGGCATGCGCGGCCGGTCCGCGAGCATCTCTCCGCGGGTCTCGACTACCAAGCCAAGCTCGCACGTTTTCTCGAAAATCACGACGAGCCTCGAGCAGCGGCAACCTTCGCTTCCGGAATGCACGAGGCTGCCGCTGTCATCACTTACCTTTCGCCTGGTCTGCGCTTCTTTCACCAAGGCCAATTCGAAAGCCGCAAGAAACGCATCTCGCCCCATCTGGTGCGCGCGCCGTCGGAACCGATCGATGCTGCGCTGCGGGCTTTTTATGCCCGTCTGTTGGCCGTGCTTAAGCAGTCCATCTTTCGCAAGGGTGTCTGGCGCCTGCTCGAATGCGTTCCCGCTTGGGACGGCAATTGGAGCTGGGATTGTTTTATCGCCGCGTTATGGGAGGACGAAGAAGGGCAGCAACGGCTTGTCGCTGTCAACTACGCGGACAATCAAAGTCAGTGCAACGTCCGTCTCCCGGTCCGGGAGCCGCAGGGGCAAGCGCTCAAGTTCAAAGATTTGTTCGGTCCGGCGATTTACGTGCGCGATGAGAATGATCTTGCCTCGCGCGGACTCTATCTGGATATGGCGCCGTGGGCTTTCCACGTTTTCGAGATCACGCACGAGAAATAACGTATGCGCGGGTTCCGCGATCGCATGATCTCACGGACCAGCGTCAAAGATACGATCCAAACACAGGCGAGCCATCGCTTTAAACCCACAAACGGCGCGTCGACACTGGCCCTGCTTTCGACGGCTGCCGTCGCGCTCGGCGGCTGTGCCGAGTTCGCGCGCGACGTACAAAGCCTCTTGATACCGACGTTCCACCGTTCCGAAATCATTGGCTTCGTGGCCGGCGTCGGTACGACGTTTGCCGCCGTGCCGGATCTGGTCGCGATGGTACGGCATCGATCGGCCGCGGGTATCAATCCGCGGATGGCGGCGATTATGGGCACATTTCAGATTGTCTGGGTTTATTATGGTTTATTGATCGTATCGCGCCCGGTCGTCCTCTGGAATCTCATCGCCGTGTTGATCAATTTCGCGAGTGTCGGCGCATATGGTTATTTCCTTCGAAGAGAAAGAAGCCGAAAGCGCTGTGTGAACGATTGAAGGCGGCGACTGCGTGCTTCTGGAGTTGTTCGATTTGATCGAACCCGGTGTGAAAACACAAACTGGCTCCGGGGCATCGATTCGAACCGCGGACCTGTCGGTTAACAGACTTATCGCGGTGCAGATCAGACCCGCACCAGCATTGATAGCCAGCTCGCCTATTTTTTGTAGTAGGTTTAAACCTAAAGTATAAGGAGCGAGTCGTGATGGGTAGTGAAATGGCGCTCACTACTCCTAGTTTTGTCTCTAATTCATCTCGGTTTGTGGACTAATCTAGATGAATGAGAACCTCTTATACGTGCTACTTCTTTGACCAGGACGTCAGGCTCGCCAGCCTAGAGTGCTTTCACGCTAATAGCGATGCGGACGCAATCGCTCGAGCGAAAGCACTCTCGTTTGAGCGCAAATCCTCGCAGTTTGAGCTCTGGGAAAGCATGCGCTACGTGCGTAGCGAGGCCGCCGAGAGCAAGGCGCCGGTAGATATTCCGGCTCTTCGATTGGTGCCCGTGAGCTCGCTGCGGCATTTGCTTAAAGCGTAGCCGGCGATGACGCGGTCCAAGAAACAGAACGACCCAGCCGATCAAGCTGCGAGCTTTCGCGAACCAGTGATCGAGTATTTGCGCCAACGCCGTTTGCGGATTCTGCTCATTACGTTGCCCCGCAACGCGGAGTTTGACCCTCCATCCTGGATAACAACGCCGCAACAGCTCATAGGCTGGCTCACGGGCCAACTAAGATCTCAATCGCTTTTGAACTACTTTGCGGACCTCGAAGAGGTCGCAATCCAAGCTGCCGATTTGGTGTTGTTGCGTCTCGCGCGGCAGTATCTTCAGGGCCTGAAAGCTCTAAACGTTCGACTATGACAAATGCCGCACTCACGCGCAGAGTGAAATTACATCGGCGCGTCGATCGCGCTACGGCGTGAAAGCGCTTGCTCAGCCTGCTGCCGGAACAACAAAGAGTCGTGCCGCGCCAGTGTGGGGAACCGATTTGCGCAGGCAAAATTGATAATGAGGTCACCATCCCATCGCGTCCACAGGCGTTGCATCATGAGACCCCAACTCGCTCTTCTTTTCGTATATGTCTTGCTGATTGCCGGCTGCGAGAATTTTCCAGCGCATGGGCCGGTGATCAACAGCGGCAGCTACGACTGGACTGACCAGGTTCGCGATGCTCGTGGCTTTCCCCTGCCGGGATGGGGGACAGCGATATTCTCGTCGGGTGGCGGCTCGCGTTAGATGCCAAAGGCAGACGGCCGCAACACCTTCAACCTTCCGTCACGTCCCGGCGTCGCCTCGTCTTCGTCGGCAGCATCTAACGTGGCCGTTGCGACAGAGCGGGACGTCGTCGAGTTGAGTGGCCTTGTCGATTTTCGGGCTACCATCGATCGGGCAACGACGATTGCTGCGAAGGTGCCGGGTGTCAGATCGGTGCGAAACGATCTTTGGAGCCTACGATAGGCTAGCGCCCGTTCGATCCTGTTGCGCATGGTGGCGGATTCGCGAGGCGCGGCTGAGGGCATCGATTGCTTCGCCAATCGTCTTGGCAAAGCCGCTCGCTTCGGGCGGCTCTCGAAACGGATTCAACACCCACTGAACTTGCTCGCCTCTGCGTTCGATCGCGAAAGCCAATTCGAAATTGCAGAGTGCGTCTAATAGACGAACCTTCGATATCCACGATAGGTCCGGCTCACTGGCTTTTGCCACGAGCGGGCGTAGCACCTCGGCTGCCGTTCGGCCCTTGATCTCCTGATTGCCGACCAAGGCCCAAAACTTTTCATCGAACATGCCGGCGAAATACCAGTCCGTCATACGAGGCGTTCCCTGACGACTTCACGCGCGGGCTTATCCTTGCGCAAGCTTTGATATGTCACCTGCCGCAGGACGCCGTCGGCCGTCCACGTGAGATATTGAAGCACGGCCACGAGTTCGGTTTCACCCAATGACCTTTCGCTAACACCTCGTACCCTAGCAGCAACGTCCCGAGGTGCGGTCGTGACCCTTCTGGGTCCGTAGAACCGATGCGCCGCTCTCGATCCCTGCGATCAGGGAGAGCGCCGAGGATATTCGGCTGCTGCTGCTGACCAGGCGATCGTGGAAAAAAAGTCTGACGTTTTTCCCAGTGGACGAGCCCCGCTTTGGCGGGCTTTTCTTTTGCTGCGAACGCCAAAGATCTTTGCTGTAAAGCCGACGAGTAAACTGTATCAGCCTTCGCGGTGAACGAGGCGTAATCCTTGCCACAGTTCAAATGCTGGCGACTTATGTATCACTGACAGCGCTTTCGCTGTGGAGATGGCTTCGGCGTCTTCGCTGACACCGATATCTTGAAACCAGGAAATCTTGTGATCCTGGTCAAAGAAGTAGCATCTGTACGCGGCGGGGGTCATTCATCGAGACTACGCCACCGGCCAAACTGAATGAGACCTTACCCTTCGGGTGTTGGCAGATTGTTCTCAGACGATTCCGTATGAGTATTTAGTATGAGCAACACATACGGTAGTATTAGGTAATACGTTCGAGTGCGCGAAGCTAGTTCAGGTTGTTTACCGGGTTCGGTCCTCTTTCAGAGATAAGGCGCGCCGCTGCGCTTTTTGGAGGGAACGAGTGAGCGATTTGCAAGATAGTCAGCGCATGATGCGGGAAATGGCGCAGCAAATACGCGATCTTATTGGCGGAAGGTCAGTGCGGATAACCCAGCGCATGCTCGAACTGCCAAGCCAGCTAGAGCAAGAAGCGGACGTGCTTGAGACGGAAATAAGAGCTTCGTTTACGAAGGGTGCGGCTGATGAGGTGGCCTAACGGCCGGTACCGCCGTTGCCGAAGTGGGGCGCGAATTGTAGCGCCCCAACGTCAGGCCTAACTCCGACATCATCCCAGTGCACGCACCAGCCCCGCTCAGCGGGGCTTTTCATTGGAGCCGCGCGCCATAGAAGACGCAACCGATATCGAGCATAACTGTGTTTTCCGCGCACGAGCCCCCAACAACGACCTAAGCGGGCCGTTCCACGCCTCGCACTGCTACACCGTGACGGAGGCGTTTCCTTAGAGTCATCTCCAGTGACCTGGATCACATCATCCGCCTCTAAACGCCGATAGGATTAATCTACTTCCGTCGTATCGATGCTTCCCTCCGGATCGTCGACAACAACGTAGCCCCACTGTCATTGGCCATGATCTTGCAGAGATACTGGTGTCGATGAGCAGTCAGAATCACGAGTATCACCTGAATGAACAACCCCTTCTCGTGCTTTCTCTTCGATGCGGACGGCAAGATTGCTGGCCGGCGTGACTTTCTTGCCAATGGCGATCGGGAAGCCATCGTCAAGGCAAGGGCACTCTTATTGGAGCACGCGCGAGAAAAGTTTGAACTTTGGAGCGGAATGCTCCTCGTTTACACGGAAAGCGCTGAGAGCGCTGAAGTCCTGATCGCAGCCGCCTAGGAATAGCTATCTCGACGGGTACGCGGCGCGAAGGTCTGACTTTTCCCCGTGCATCGGCCCCCGCTCCGGCGGGGCTTTTCGTCTCGTTCCCGCCCGTCCTACCTTGGCTCGGACTGGTTTTGCATTTCGCATCTGCCTGACAAGGCGTTTCGTTGCCCCAGATGTTTGCCCCCAACCAGAAACGCTCAAGGGGCTAGGGGCCTGAAAGCCACCTAACCCCTTGATTTAAACTGGCTCCGGGGCGCGGATTCGAACCGCGGACCGATCGGTTAACAGCCGATTGCTCTACCGCTGAGCTACCCCGGAATAACGGCGCCGGCCCTGATGGGCCGGTCCTCCGTGCGGACGCGTTCCATACGTCGATTTGCGTCCTTTTTCAACGGTTTTGCCGAGCTATAGCCGAAATAGCGCGGCCTCGGTAAAGCCGCTATGAGAGGCGGTCGAGACGCCGAGAGGGGGAGAGTGGGGTGCGCGAGGGCGATTTCGCCGCGCTGGATGAGCAGCGTTTCGCGGCGTTCCATTGGCGCACGACGCTTGTCACCGGCCTCGGCGTTTTTTGCGACGGCTACGACCTGTCGTCGGTCGGCATCGTCCTGCCGCTGATCCTCAAGAGCTTCGGCGACGCCCAACTGAGCGGCATCGAGAGCGCCTCGCTGGCGGCGTCGGCGCTGCTCGGCTCGGTCGTCGGTGCGTTGGCTTTCGGTGCGCTGGCCCAAGGCGGGCGCAAGCGGTTCTACGGCCTCGACGTGCTCATTCTCGGCGTCACCGCGATCGCGCAGGCTTTCGCGCCCAATGTCGCGTGGCTCATCGCCATTCGCTTTCTTCTCGGCATCGGCGTCGGCGCCGATTACGTGCTGTCGCCGACGATCATGGCCGAGCACGCCAATCGCAACGATCGCGGCCGCGCGCTTGGACTGGGCTTCGGAACGATGTGGCCGGTCGGCGCGCTGGCGGCGGCGCTGTTCACCCTGGTGCTCGATGGGCTCGGCCTCGATGGCGATCTCGAATGGCGTCTCGTTCTTGCTGCCGGCGCAGTGCCGGCGTTTGCCGTGCTCTATTTCCGCCGCCGCATGCCCGAGACCGCGCGCTATCTCGCCCGGCTTGCCGGCGACGGTGCCGCGGCGGCGCGCGTCATCGAGGATATCAGCGGCAAAGCCGGCGTCGCGCCGGCGGCGGACGAACGGCGCCTTGGCGAAGTGTTCGCCCAGCACGGCCACGCAATCTTTTCGGCGGCGCTGCTATGGATGATCTACGACCTCGTCGTTTATGCGGCCATCCTCTTTGGCCCGTCGCTGATCGCGAGCAGCATGGGGCTCGGGCCGGTGAGCTTCTCGCTGCTCATCCAGATCGCCTTCGTGCTGCCGGCCTCGGTGTTGCTGTCGATCTTCGTGATCGACCGGATCGGACGCAAGCCGCTGCAGGTCTGGGGATTTCTCATCGGCTCGGTGCTGGTCGGCATTTTCGCGCTGATGCAGAACCAATTGATGACGATGCCGGTCATCGCCTTCATCGTCTTCGGCCTCTTCAATGTCGCCGAGACCGGGCCGGGCCTTGTCTCGGGCGCGGGCGTGCTCGGCGTCGAATTGGCGCCGACGCGGATCCGCAGCCTCGTGCAGGGCATCACGGTTGCCGGCGGCCGCATCGGCGCGGCGATCAGCGCGTTCTTCTTTCCGTTGCTGTTTGCCGGTATCGGCCAGGCCGGGGCCTATTGGGTGATCGCGGTGCTTGGCCTCGCGGGCGCGGTGCTGACGCAATATCTCGTCCCCGAGACAGGGCGCCTGTCGCTCGAGACCATCACCGAAGCCCGGGCGCCCGCGCCGTGACGGCGCGGGGCTGGCCAACCCTGCAAAGGGAGAAAAAGCGCCGTCGAAGGGACCGTTCCTTGCGGCCGGTCAAAAAGTGTGGAGGCCGGAAGCGGGCCGACTGTTTCTATTAAAATCAATAGCTTATGTTGATTTTGGACGATTCCACTTCTCAATTTCTATCCATGCTTTTCCAGGGCAGAGTCCAGACAAACACAGGAGTAGCGGGCAATACGGGGAACTAGCGAGTGCGGCTCGTTGCACCAGGAGATAAGATCAGACGTATGGCCAATCGGCAGGACCGAACAGAGGTGCTATGGCTCCTGGAGAGCTTGTCGGGCTCATAACCTGAAGCTCGTCAGTTCAAATCTGGCCCCCGCAACCAACTTGACTTGCCGCACTAACTGGTCCGTGTGTTCTGTCCCTACGCCGTCGGCGAGGGACAGAATTGCCAATAACAAGCTGGTCGAGAACTGGCATTGGGATGCTGCGGCCCTTACCCCGACCGTTCGGCGCAACGGCTCGCGGACATCCCCAGGGGAGCGCCGCTTGCTAAGCGGGCGATCTCCGATCCATCGACTTGCGAAAGAGAGCGGTTGATCGCGTCGGAGAATCGATTAAGGCGGTGGCGTAAGATACTAGACACAAGCCTTATCACGCTGACAGGCTTTTGACGAAGGCGCGCGCCCGGCCAGCGAGGAAGGCCGCGGCGACTGCACCAAGATAAGCTCGCATTGCGATATCGCCCCAACGCGCCAGCGCCTGCTGCTCGGCGACCAATTCCGGTGTCACCGCCATTTGGGGCATCGCTGCCACGCAATGTGCCATGCGTACGAAACCTGCAGCCGCGGCGAGCGGGATTAAAACGACGAGCGCGCGATCAGCAGCGGCTTTAATCGGTGCATAGTCGGAAAGCGCCGCAGCGTAATCCACAGGCCGAGGCAGCCGTGGATCCAGCCCGGCGCCAGCAGGCCGAGCTGAAGCCCTTGCGTGCCGGCCGCCAGGAGATTGGTGATGATCGCGGCATAGCTCGGATGCAGGCCAAAGAAGGCATCGCCCAAGCGCACGTTGACCGCATGGCCGATAAGCAGGAGCGGAAAGCTGGAGAACCCTGCGAAGAGACGCACGATCTCTAGCCAGGGTAGATCCCATTCGCGCCGCGAGTAGAGCGTCCATAGCGCGAGCGCGACGTGAACCGCGGCGGCGCCATAAAGAAGGAAAGACGCCAGCGGGTTGCGCCAGAGCACCATCGCCAGCCGAAGCCCAATCTCGGCGAGATCGAGCGAGACGATGCCCAATGCGTGGTTCACGAGATGCAGCGTCAAATAGACGAACATCACGGTTCCCGAGGCAAGGCGCAGCCGGCGCAGGCTGAAGGGCGGCAAGGCCATGACAGGGAACTCGGCTGGGCCGGGAATTATTTCCCGCAGTAGCGCAGCAGATGGCCCTGACTGTTTGGCGACGAGAGCCGCGAGTAGCCCGTTTCCGTTTTCTTTACTACACGGCCTGGCCTATTTAAATGCTATCAGTGCCGGCAACCGTTCACGGTGATGGTCGGGACGGCGTTCGAGGCGAGCCACGTGCCCTTACACCAGTGGTTTCGCGCGATATGTTTGCTGGCAGCCCCATCGCTCCGTTTTGAGCAACTCTGAGCTATGGGATGCGCTACGTGCCGGCGGAAAGAGAAGAACGTGTTCTGTCTCCGATCTTCAGGAGATCCTAGGTGTTGCCCGAAAGACAGCTTGGCTGATACGTGGGGAAATTCTCGAGCGCCTCAGCCGAAATCGCCTCGCTATTCCCGAGTGGCGCCAAGTCCGGTTGCCGGTTTCGCCTGGTCGCAAGCCAGCCTCTGCACAGGATCGTTCCCGACCGACCCCAATCCAGATGGTGGTCACGCCAAAATCTGAGGAGGAGTTCAAGTTGCAATCGGAACCAATCGCTTCGCGAAAGCGCCGGAGCAAGGCGCGCGCGAAAAAAGACAAACCGGCCGCCCGAGTGCCATACAACTCGGGTTCCGCTTTGATGACTAAAGTCTAGGAGCCGGGTGCATGGCGCTGCGGTTAAATCAGGACGGTCTTTTTAGGCAGTTCCACCGCAAAGCCCGAGAGGTCTGGCGGGACGCGAAACCAGAGGAAATCGAGGCCGCGCTGGCAAAGGCGATCTTTGACCACTGCGACCACCCGCCGAAGCCACGCAAACCGCGCGACGTCGCACGAATAGAAAAGGGCAACAGTCTGGAATGGCATCCGCCCCTTAATCGAAAATCAGTTCTACTTGCCTAGCTAAGGGACGCGCGTCGAAAACCCTCGTGATCAACTCGGTGGACGCGGCAAAAACTGCCAACCCAACTGCGAGAATCCCCGTGGGTCCCCGTATAGGACTTCCGAATCATACGTGCCGATTGATGGCGGCACCGCGCGCTCATCATGCGTGGCATTATTGATGGTATTGGGAGCCGGCATCGCCGGGGCAGCCAACGAACCGGTCGACACCATTGCAACTATGCCGACGATAAGCGCCTCAAAGGCAAGAGGAATTCTTGGGGTAAGCATCACAATCTCCTGTCCGTCGATTTCGATGCGGTGATCGTCCGGTGATTGCGATCGGTCGTTTCCAGAACGGCCGCGCTTGTGGGCTTATTGATGAGCGACATTTCAAATGCCGCTCATCACGCAGACTGCATCACCTCAGCCGTTGAGGTCGTTCTCGGGCACGACAAAATTCGGGCTGTCGTATGGCGAGGTGTTCGAGGACTGCTGAGCTTGCGCCTCGTGCGGTTGCACGGTGTTGGCGAAAGCGGTTTCGACGCTGCCCAAAGTGGCGATCAGCGATGCAGCGAGAACGACGGAACGGAGGAAATCGAAGCCGTGCATAGAGGGACTCCTTTGTATTCGGGTGCCACTCGATCGGATTGATCGTGAGCGGTTGTCAAAAGGAACCGGAGTTCTCGCGCGTTTATTCCAACGTTCTGTTGGTGCGTAGCAAGGGCGTGATCCGCGCAGGTCTTCTGACCATGGAATAAAAGCGACCCGCGAAGTCTCTCGGTTATGATGGGGCGACAATCGAACCGCTCGGCGAAGGCTTTCGTGGCGTATCGGACTACGGTTGAGCGGGCGGTCAAGGTTGGCGCGTCACGCCGGAAAATAAGTCGGCATTATATGGGCGGGAACCGCATGGCGATCTCCTTGCGTGCTGCAGCCGGCGGCGCCTCACGCCAAACAGATCAATAGTAGGATGATTGTTTATTCCCGCGCCTGCGCGCCGCGCGGAGGCGATGGAACTAGACCAGATCCTCCGCAGATTTATTTTCAAATTTTGGTCGTAGGGGCGGAATAGAAACGCCGTGGCGACGATTATTGGCAAGGAAGGCGCAACGGCGACTTTCTGTAACTGACGCGCAGGATGTCGTGCAAGAAGCCTGGTTGAGAGCGTTTAAATACTTCGATGGTTTCGACGATGAGTACGAAAACGCATAAACACTATCTCTCGTATCGCGAGATCGCGGATATCACCGGCGTACCGATAGGCACAGTCATGTCGCGCCTCGCCCGCGGGCGCCAGATGCTGCAGACCGGCCTGCGCAAATTGGGATATGGAGGCCAACCGTCGTGAATTGCGAAGAATTACGCAATCTGCAACCTCTCTATGTCGATGGCGATCTTCCCGCGCCGGTCATGGCCACGGTCGACGCGCATCTCCAGAACTGTGCCGATTGTCGTCGTCTCGTCGATGGGGATCGCGCACTGAAATCCGCGATCCAGCAGACGGCTAGCCGTTACGCCGCGCCACCTTTGCTCGCAGCACGCCTCCGCCGTGAGACACAAGCGCCACCGCCTAGCCGCTTTCACAGCCTGCGCTATTTGGGGACGGGCTGGAATCCCGTGGCAATCGCGGCGTCGCTTCTGCTTGCGATTGCCTCGAGCGTCAGCATCACGGGCTCGTATGTGGCACCCGATCGAGAAGAACAGGTCGTGGGGCAAGTAGTCGCAAGCCATGTCCGTTCGTTAATGGGTGAGCATCTCACCGATGTGGCGTTCACCAGTCCATCGAGCGTGCGTCCGTTCTTCGATGGCAAGGTCGAAGCGACGCCGCCCGCGGTCGATGTAAGCCGGTCGGGCTATGCCCTCGTCGGCGGCCGGCTCGATTATGTCGCCGATCACCGCTGCGCCGCGCTCGTCTACCGCAACGACAAGCATGTCATCAATCTCGAAGTGTGGACGCGCGGCGCCGATGATCGCGATATCACGGAGGCCTATGCCCAGCAGGGTTACAACCTCGTCCACGTGACCGCGGGTAATCTCGATTATTGGGCGATTTCCGATTTGAGCCGCAATGAACTTAGCGACTTCGTGCGCGACTTCGTGACCACGGCCGAAACCGGCGGCGAAAAAATTTAGACGTCGTTCGAAAGGCCGAACCACGCGCTTTTGCGGTGTCATCGAACTGACACGTAAAATATTGTGATTGCAAGGGAATATTGGGTTCCTAAGCGCGGTCTTCCCCGAGTCACGAACTCGAACGAGATTATGTCATCGAGCGGCCACCGTCTCCGTGCTCGGCGCCATCTCGTTGCCGGCGATTTCCGCGAGAATGCGCCGCGCATCGGAGAAGTGATCGGCTCCGGCTGGGAGCTCGTGTCACCTCCAAGTCGCTCGCAGTCCATGTCACTCGCGCGCATGCGGTGGATCAACTGACGTGCAGCATCCGCAATGGACATGATCAGTTCCACATCTCTGCATCGAGCGGGGACCCGCGGCGAATTTCAATGACCGAGCCAAGAACCTGGAGCCATATCTCGCGGAGCTTCGATGTCGCCTTGCGCGAAAAACGCGTCACTTCGCGTCGGCACGTGAATGGGCGCGAATTCGCAGCGCTGCTCGATCAACATGTGAGCATTGCGCCAAAGGTCGCAGCGGCGAGGGCGCGCTTGCGAATAAAACCCGGCTCGAGCCGATCATTGTCCAGCAGACGCAGTCAACCTGGGAGCAAATCCATGACGAAGGACGTCACGAAGACAAACGATGGCGCGACCCGGCGACGGGTCTTGCAATGTATGAGTTGGGGAACGGCCGGCGTCCTCTGGACGATGGTCGGGGGCGTGCCGCGCGCCAGCGCGCTCGATGTCGCGCCGGGGGGCGAAGCCCTTGCCGATGCGGGCGATTTCTCCTTCGTCCAGATCAGCGACACGCATATCGGCTTCAAGCAAGACGCGAATCCGGCGCCAGACGCTACCTTGCGCGTAGCGCTCGAGCGGATCGCGGCGATGCCACGCAGGCCGGCCTTCCTGGTCCATACTGGCGACGTCTCGCATCTTTCCACACCGGCGCAGTTCGAGGCGGCGAGCGGCATCGTGAAAACTGCGGAACTCGAGACGTTCTACATTCCCGGCGAACACGACACGATCAACGACGACGGGAAGGAATTTTCAGCCGGTTCTCGCCTAAGGGCGCACGGCCGGCAGGCTGGTACAGTTTCGACCAGAACGGCATACATTTCATCGGTTTGATCAACGTTGTCGGCCTCAAAGCGGGTGGCCTTGGGAATCTCGGCACCGAGCAATTGCAATGGCTCGCCGACGATACGAAAGGTCTCAGCGCCAGCACGCCGATCGTGGTGCTCGCGCATATGCCGCTGTGGTCGCTCTATCCCGAATGGGGGTGGGGAACCGATGACGCGGCACAGGCGCTCGCGGGCCTGAAGCGCTTCGGCTCGGTCACCGTGCTCAACGGTCATATTCACCAGGTGCTGCAGAAGGTCGAGGGCAACGTCTCGTTCCGGACCGCGCTTTCGACTGCCTATCCGCAACCAGCTCCCGGTCAAGGCGCCGGGCCAGGGCCTTTGAAAGTGCCAGCCGACCGGCTGCGCAGCGTCCTGGGCATCCGCAATATCGAGTTCGTCGGCACGAAGCCGGCGATCGCCGATACCGCGCTCGCATCGTGAGGTTCGGAATATTGCATAAGATCTTAGCAATCGCGGTTTCCGGCGTATTCATCGGCTTTACCGGGGCGTCGCTAGCCCATGAAATGACGGAGATGGCCATGCCGGCCCCGGCCCTGGCGGAGGGGGGGCCGGCGCAAATGGCGGCGACCGCGCCCAACGCCATCACTATCGATAACTTCGCGTTCGCACCGCAGACGATCACCGTCGCCGCCGGCACCACGGTGACCTGGACCAATCACGACGATGAGCCTCACACGGTTACGAGCGCAGACAATCCACGGCTGTTCAAATCGTCGGCGCTCGACAGCGATGATTCGTTTAGCTTCACCTTCGCGACGCCGGGCACATTCAAATATTTTTGCTCGATCCATCCCCAGATGGTCGGAACGGTGGTGGTCAAATAGCTCTGAACTCTCAGCTGTTACTTATCACCCGATTGCCATGGCCGTTGGCGCGAGGTCGCGTCTGGCAACGACCGACGCCGGGAGCCGCGCAGTTTATGGATTGTCTGGAGGGAGGACATTACCAAGTCGGTTGGGCAGCCGGACCGTTGTGAGGCTCGCCGTTCGGATCCGGCAACTAGTAACGATCGAGCGGTGCGGGAGATAGAAGCGCTGCGAGGTCCGCGCCGTGTGCTTCGCTACCCGCGTGGCGTCGGAAAACGGCGCGGCTTGATTCACGACCTACGCGATTATTCCGAAATCACTCAAAGCCTCCAATTAGGGGCGCATCCGCGCGGTTCTTTTCGGAAAGCGGGAACCAAGCCGCCGCCAGCCAGGTTTATTGTCTGACGAACCGGTCGGCTTTATTGGGCCAGTCAGCTTTATTGTCTGACTAACCGGTCGCCTTTATTGTCAGATAAAAGTGAGGGAGGCCGAGCATGGCTCACAGGGCCGCCAAACCGGTGAAAACCAAACCCATTCAAATGTTTGCGGTCATGCTGCTGACCGGGAGTCTGCCTTGTATTTTGGCAAGCTGCTCAAGCGAAACCCCAGACCAGATAAGGCAGGCGGATGAACAGCGGTGTGTGACCCAGGGATTCCAGCCGGGCACCGAACCATTTGCTGGATGCTTGCAGCGCGAGCATTACCAGATCGGTCAGGCGGCCGGACCGTGGTGGGGCCCGCCGTTCGGATCCGGCGACTGGTAGCGATCAAGTGGCAGTGAAGTTGCTCAGCGTCGAACGGCGGTCTCCTCGCGTCGGCGAAGGGAAAGGCTTTCGCGCCGCCATTGAAGCCCCCGCGCCGAGGACACAAAAAAGCCCCGCCACCTTGGGTGGTGACGGGGTCGAGTTAACGTTCGGGTGGCATGAGGGATCAGCCCCAGCCATTTGTTTAGACTCAACTCGCCTCAGTTTTATTTCCCAAAGAAAAGCCCCGCCGCGTTAAGCAGGGTTTTGTCGGCGATTCCTCTTGCTCGATTTTTCGGGCGAGTTCGTCATAGGCTGCAGCCATCTCGAACAACGTATTCTTTGCGTACGAATTGGTCAGGAATTGGCCGAGGACGCGCAGTTTCTCCGCGAGTTCACGCCAATATTCGACGGTTCCGAGAGCAGCCATGTCGCGCGGTTTGGGTGGCGCTGCCAAAGAAAAGCCCCGCATCCCGTGGGTATGACGGGACCAAGTTGGTGAGATTGCATGTAGGGTCGAAGAAGACCCCAACAACCTTTCTAATCGCCGTTCGTTGAAGTTTATTCCCAAGAAAAAATCCCGCCGAAGTGAGGCTGTCCCCCCTCGATCGCCATGTTGGACGGCCCCGCGGTCGCGCGGCGCGCCTCGAGAAGCCGCTCGCTGTCGGACGCCGGCGCGGTGCGGCATGGCTATGGGCGCAAGCTGATCGAGGAGGCGCTACCTTATTCCCTCGGAGCCGAGGCACGCTTCGAGCTCGGTGCTGATACGCTACGCTGCCAAATTAGACTTCCGCTCACCACGAGTGCCGCGGGCGAGATGGCAGCGTGACAGTGAATGGAAGCCGGCTTTGCCGACCGTCGAATGCTTATCGTCGAGGACAATTTCCATATCGCTGTCGCCATGGCCGAGCTCCTCGAACCGCAAGGCGCCGAGGTCGCCGGCCCGGTCGCGACCGTCTCAAACGCAGCTGGCTCTGATCTTCAATGCCGAACACATCGACGGGCAGCGCTCTATATCAATCTACGCAGCGAGCTCGTCTATCCCGTGGCCGATGCGCTGGCAGCATGCGCGTGCCAGTGGTCTTTATCACGGGCTACGACCGGCGATTAGTTATGCAGGGGCTATCGCGATATTCCCTGCCTACGCAAGCCCTTCGCGATCGAGCGCCTGATGGAAGCAATGTCGGCGAGACAACACGAACATAGCCATACAGCGCAACTGCGAGCAGCCTCGGCCACGTGCTGCGGGCCGATCTCCGATCTCGGCTGTGAACTTCTCTGCTTCCGTTTCTCGGCACATCGCTGACATCGGCATTTTCGATCTATTTGGGGGGCTTGCTGGCGAAACGCTGGCCCGGCCCGACCGACCAGCTGCATCCTGGTCGCGGAAGGGCGCATTCTATCTGGCGCTCGCCGCCGTTACCGCACGTAGACCTGCCGCGCCAATTCTTCCTAAAAGCGAAAATCCCGCTGCCAGCTCCGAGCCGGCAGCGGGATTCGTCGAGACCGCTGTTTATCGTCGGTCGCGTTAGCGGCCGTCGACTACCTCGCCCGTTATATCGTCTAGAATAAGCGCCCGATGATTCGGAGCATCGTCGAAATCGAACATATTGAGGATCGAGCCTGCGATGCGGTCATACGAGGCGGTGCCCGAAGCGGGCTCCGTGGGGCCGTCGATGAACGGCAGGCCCCAGTTGAACTCGATGAACCGAATCGTCGAACTTTGATCGATGGTCTTATGCGAGACGTAGTTCACCTTCGACCACGGTGAGATCACTAGGTACGGCAGGCGCGGTCCGTATCCGCAGCGCGGCGGGCTGGCGGCTCCGCCGGCAGGGGTGCCACAGAACTCCCGAAGTCGCAATGTTGGCCGGTTTGGCCGGCGTCGTCGACGTGCTCAGCGGCAGGACCGGAATATACGAGTTATTGGCATTCGTCGGCGAGTTGTCCGTGCCGCTCAAGAACGCCGATTGGTTTACCACTGGACCCGGGACATGGTCGTACCAGCCATCCGTGTCGTCATAGTTGATAATAACCGCCGTTTCAGCCCAATCCTTCGACTTCTGTAATTCGTTGATGACATCGACGATGAACGTCTGCGCCGACAGCGGATCCGAATTGCCGGGATGCTCGTCCGCGAAGGCTGGCGCCTTCAAGATTGACACGGCCGGCGAATTCCCCGCCTGAAGCGCGGCGTAGAAATCGGTCATGTCGTATTCGTGATTGGCGGGGCCATTATGGCCGATCTCGGCCACCGAAGCTGGCCGCAGATGGTGCTGATTGCGCGTCGACGCGTAGTACATAAAGCCGGCGTGATGCGAGACATAATCCGTAACCGGCCCATGGATGTCCGTGGGCGGCTCGGTGAGATTGCCGTCGAGTGCCGTCGGGTTGGGAACGCCCGGATGGCCCGGATGCGTCGAACCGCACACCGCCGGCGTCTGGGTCGATCCGTCCGGATTGATCACAGCAGGCGAGGTTGGCGCAAAGCCGCCCTCGAACCATCCCCAGGTGATGCCCTTGGCGTTGAGCAGGTCGCCGATATTCTTGCCTTGGAGCTCCAGCGTTTTCTTACCCAGCACGGTGCCGCCGTGGTCGGCACCGCAATCGTCGAGCGCCGCGTCGAGATCGCCGGTGACGGTGACCGGGGTGAAGGTCGCAACCTGGCCGCCGCCGAAAGTCAAAGCCATATGCGCATTCCCGGTCTGTCCGGAAACGAAATTCAGCACCCCGGGGGTCGACTGACCGAAAGTGGTGTCGAAGCTATTGTCGCTCATCGCGAAATGCTGGGCGTAGTTCCACAGCGCCGTTACCGTGTTGCCGTCGAAATGAGCCATGACCGTCGAGCCATCGGTGCGGCAGCCGAGACCCAGATGAGCGGTCGCTTGCACGTATTTATCGCTGAGACCGCCATCGACCGCCTTTTGTTCGTCCGTGTAGCTATGGTCCTGCGAGCAAGTAAAAGCTTCGCTCCGATCGAGGCGGAAGGGCTGGGCGAGGTTCGGATTGTTGGTCAGCAGCCCGGCCGAGCGCAGATTGTTGATGGCCGGCGTATCGTCGGCCGCGACGAATGGCGGCTCGCCGGGGGGATTCGCCGCACGCGGATAGGTCGCGAAATAGTGGTCGAAGCTGATATTCTCGTTGAAGATAACGACCAGATGTTTGATCGGCGTGGCGGTCTGAGCGTCGGGATCGTTGGCGGCGAGGCTCGTCCGCGTACCAGCGCTCAGTATCGTTGTTGTCGCCAACACGGCGAGCACGCCGCGCCACGACAGATGATATCTCGTCTTCATGTCGTCCCCTTATTCTAAAAGCTGAAGCGTCCGTTGAATTGAAAAATTCGGTTCTGCCGCGAACGGCCGTAACCCTCTCGATCGACGCGCCGATGCGTTCGAAAAAAGCGCGATCCTAGATTGTCACGGCGCGTCGAGGACGCGACTTTTAGTCATGCCGAGTTACGGTTTGTTGTCAGAATCCGTCACGAAGTTTTCACGGAATAAATATCGGCTCTCCGCGATCTAAGCGAATTGACCTCCACCTGGCGAGGACGTTCCAGGAGGTGCGAGATGGCGACCATCAAAATTCACTGCCTCCGTCTCTACGACATCAACTCGTTACCGGAGACAGTCGATCGGGCCCCTTCGTTCAGCCTGAGCCCTGACCTCGACCTCCGGCACGGAGCGACGATCGACAAAACCGTCCGTGACATCGTCGATGCGCATGCGAGCGGCATTTCGTCGGGCAAGAGATTGGGGACTTCGCTCAGTCAGCTGCGGTCCGCGCCGTGTTCCGCGATCTGCGGCGTCGGTTCCGAAATGCTGCCGATGCGAGGCTACGGCCGCGCGGCTCGGGCACTACGTTAAACGGTCCCGCGGTCGCGCGGTGCACGCGCGAAGCCGCCCGCGCGAAAGCACATCGACCAGTTTTCTTTTCGTCTGCCCGAACTCCGCGAGTGCTGCGCGGCAGAGTCCGTCGTGAATCGGCCCTGGCTCGCGACCACAGGAACTGAGCCGGTGAGTGCGTGGCAGGAAAAAACAAGGCTGCCTCCGCAACATTTTCGGTGGCAAATTCGTCGTCTATGGTCTCGCGCCGAGCTCCGGAACTTGCTTTTCCACGGGCGGGGTGCGCAGAACGTCGAAGGTGCGGGCGCCAACCTCTGGCGGCATCGGCGTGAGCCAGGGAGACGCAAACAGCGTGGCCCGCGCGTCTGCCAGCCCTTCGGCCCAGCGAGCCGCCATGGTGGCGCGGCTGAACTCGTAATTCTTCGCGGGGCCCTGGACATCCCTCGGCCGATAAATCAGCTGGACGATATCCATCGTCGTAACGCATCCGAAATTGTAGAGGAATTTCGCTTCCGGGGTTTGCCGGAGATGCTCAGGCAATTGCTCCCAAAGGCTATTGATGTTGTGCCGCACGTCATGCGTGCGACGGAGCATCTCGGTTGCCGCGCGGGTTCGACTTGAATAGCGAATGTCCTTATCGCGCTCGGTCACTTCGTCCAGGTCGGTCGGCAGTCGGCCGCGGGCTTGAAAGAGGTCGACCTGAAAGATGAGACGGCTTCTACGCGGCACCTGCTCGATGACATGCTGCAGTGGCGTGTTCGAGACGAGACCGCCATCCCAGTAGTGCTCGCCATCAATCTCGATCGCAGGAAATCCAGGTGGCAAGGCACCGCTCGCCATCACATGCTCGGGTCGGATCGCGATCTCCGCATTGTCAAAGTAGGCGAAATTGCCAGTGCGTACATTGACCGCGCCAACACTGAACCGCGTCTCGCGCATGTTAATGCGATCGAAGTCGACCAACCGCTCGAGCGTCGACTTGAGGCCGCTGGTGTCGTAGTAGCTCGTGGGAGTGCCGCCAAAGAGCCAGTGCATCGGTGCCCGCGGCACAAAGAACCCGGGCTGCCCGAACATCATTGCCGTGAGCGAGCTCGTGCGGCGATATTCGTCGCTGATCGTGCCAGAGAAGTTAGGCCACAACGCGGACGGGGCTGTAATGCCTTGCCAAAAATCGCGGAGGCGTTCAACTCGCTTCTCCGGCGCGTTGCCCGCGATGATCGCGGCATTGATGGCCCCGATGGAGATGCCGGCGACCCAATCGGGGAGATATTCGGAGGTCGAGAGCGCCTCGTAGACACCAGCCTGATAGCTCCCGAGCGCCCCGCCGCCCTGCAATACAAGGCCGACCCTCCTATCGTAAGAAGGTGGCCGCGACCGCATCTGTTGTTCGCTCATCGTCCGCTCGCGTTCCCGACTACGGAGTTCCGTTCCGCTTTTCCCGCGCGGGGAACAGCTCATCAACACAGGCACAAAAGCGCTGACCCATGACGCTCATGGCGGCATTCGCCGTCTTTGCGGTTAACTCGGTTAGCTCGCAGGCGATAGCGAGGTTCCTCTCAAAAGCCTTACGCGAATATTCCGCGTGCTTTGCAAGTCGATCGCAATCGAGTTCCATTCGTATTGCCGAAGGAGCCGATGTGCGCGAAGCCGTCGATCGTTTGCTCGATAAAATCCAGCCGGCGCTGCCAGGCCTGCTGGACGCCATCGAGGGTCATACGGCTCATCTGGATCATCGCCTCCGCATTGCGTCGCTGAGTTGTGGCCAGCAGCTCCAGGTCGGGCCCAAAGAACCGCGGTCCATTCTTTTGGGCCGTGAATTGGTTCCTTGTTGGGGGTGCGTTCGTCATAGAGGTCCTCCGCGGGTGTGCTCGTTTCCAGCTGCGGCGCTGAGGCGACCGCCAAAAGAAGACCAGTTAGGCCTTCGCTTTATTCGCTGCCAGGTTTTTGCACCGTCAGAGCGCGGTAAACAATTCGCGATCTGAGACCAATCCGCTTAGTCGTTCGTCGGAGCAGGACTGAAGCGCATTCCTGCTCTCGACGGAGATCCGCCGGTGCATAACCGGCGCTTTACGCCCCAAGCCGGACATCAGTGATCCCTTAAGGGCTGATGGGGATCGAGATTGAATTTGCTTTTTCCGTGGCGGCTCGCGATTGCAGTCCTCTGACGCCGAGACGTGCTGGCGGTTTTCCGGTTAGTTTTGGCTCGCAAGCGCGCGCACTAGCCGCCGAAGATTGGGCGTGGCAGCGCCAGATAGACGTTAGGCGGGTGTGCGCCCGATACCAGCGTGCCTGGCACGGGATCCTCGCAATAAGGATAAGACGGTGAATTGCACCATGCCTTCGTGGCACCGGGCACGAACGAGGCGAAAAACTGATCGGGCGCGACCGGCGAAGCGAAAAGCGGTGCAGGGCCAATGCCATCCGGGAAGCCGAATCGACAGCACAGCCGGCGAGCACAAGGGTGAGGCATGCCGCGAGCGCCGCGAATTTGAGATTGCGCATGAAGGTCTCCGCTGCCTTAAACTCGGGAGCAGCGCTAAATATTCGCGGCGCGATGATCCGGGGCTAGCAAAAGGAATGGAACCGCCAACAATCGTGATGCCGGGCCCAAGTTTGCACACTTGGGACGAGGTGAGGGGACCTGGCAATTTGTTTTAACCCTCGATAGCTTTCTTCTTATTCCAAAGAAAGGCCTGCCGAAGCGAGGCTACGCCCGCACTTCGAGCACCATGTTGAAAGGTCCCCCCAGTCGCACGGTGCCGCGCAAGAAGCTGCCCGCGCGAAAGCACATCGGCCAGTTTTCTTTTCGTTTGCTCGAGCTCCGAGTGCTGCGCGCTCCTGGTCCAGCGAAGAGTGGAGGCGCTATGGCCGTCCTTCGGCGCATGCGCGCGCGCTTCGAGCGAATAAATCCGTTGCGCAGTCGATCATTACGGATGAGATCCGGTTAAACACCGAGCGACCCCGCGCTGGGCGTCGGTGTCGGCAAGGTCTTTTTACCTCGAAGGAGCAGAGTAAGGCTCATCCAGGCAAGACTGGACGATTTTTATGCTCGCGACCTCGTTGGGCTCTTGCGCCATGCTTGCCGCTGCATTTCGTCGTCCCCAAGGCCTGCGTCGACGTTTATGACGCGCTCCTTACGCAATGCGCATCGTGTTGTGTGGGTCGCGCTCGCCCTCGCGCTGATCCTTGGACTCGCCGCCGCGCTTGTCTTCCGTGCGCCCGCACATGCCGCCACTTTCCTCTCGAGTGACGCGGCCCGCCGATGAGCACTCGTCTTCGCTTGGTGAAATGGAACCGCGCAAAGCTCATCTATGATGCCGTTTTGCTTGGCTGCGTCACAGTCTACATTACGAGCAGCATGATCATTGGCCGGCGGTGGTTGAGCCCCGCCGACGATCCCGCATCATGGGAAGACCTTCGCATCCTGTTTTGGCACGTGCGCGTTCGTGATGCTGGCGATCATCTTGTCGGTCGGACCGCTTGCACGGCTCAACACCAAGTTTCTTCCCGTGCTTGACAACCGGCGCCATTTCGGCGTCCTGACGTTTTTCGTCGCGTCCGCTCACGCTTGGTTCAATATCGATTGGTTCCTGTCGCGCGGAAAAGGAGCGGACCTAGTTTCGATCGTCACGGATTGGTCGAACTACGCAACAATCACGCTGTTTCCTTACGATACGCTCGGCATGATCGCGATCACCGTCCTGTTCTTCATGGCCGCGACAAGTCACGACTTTTGGCTGAAGCATTTGACGCCGAGAGTGTGGAGAGTTCTCCACATGGCAGTCTACATCGCCTTTGGCTTGCTTGTGATGCATGTCGCGCTAGGGGTGATGCAAACACAGCACTCGCCTCTCATCCCGATTTCGTTGGGCGTCGCCGCCGCCATCGTCTGCCTTCTTCATCTCTACACCGGTTGGCGTGAGCGGTCGATCGATCGCGGAACCACCACATCTCCGGACGGATGGATTATCGTCGGGCCGCCGCTCTCAATTCCGGACGGTGCGGCGCGGATCGTCGCCACCGAGTTCGGCGAGCGCATCGCGGTCTTCCGGAAAGCTGATCGCATCGGTGCGTTGACCGACGTTTGCGCCCATCAGAACGGGCCGCTTGGCGAAGGGCGTATCATTGATGGGTGCGTCACATGCCCTTGGCATGGGTATCAATACCGGCTTGAGGATGGGTGCGCGCCAGAACCTTTCACCGACAAGATCGCGATCTATCGAGTAAGGATAAACAAGGGAATTGTCGAAGTTGATTTCGACACCGCTTCCTCCGGGGCACAAGAGTTTGCTCTTGCATCCTGGATTGACGCTGCCGCGCATAGTCACTCTATG
>CAVSUX010000007.1:0-150262 GCA_963731145.1 uncultured Alphaproteobacteria bacterium
GGCAATCTCGACGAGTTGCAGAAGAACGCGATCGATCTCTACGCCGAGATCCGCAGCCTTTATCGCCAGCATCGCGCAGCCGAGCTGCGCCATGGCGAGGCAGCCCCTGTGTCGGACGAGATGGATGAGCTCTACCGCGATCCCGGCGCGTCGCCGCCGGCGCCCACCACGCCGCACTAAGCGCACCTTCAAACGACTTAAAGCGAAGCGCGGCTGATTCAGCCGCGCTTTTGTTTTCAGCTGTTGCGGGTGGCCAGCGCTCTGGTCTTTTCCTTGAGGACGGCGATCAGGCCGCGGGCGCCCTGCTCGCGCAGGATGCTGCTGAATTCCGAACGGCGCGCCGCCAATTGGCTGATCGTGCCACTGAGGAACACGTCGATGATGCGCCACTCGCCCTGTTCTTGGCGCAGCAGGTAGTCGAGCTGAACCGGCTCGCCATTCGATTGGATGAGCTTGGTTTTGACGATGACGTCGTTGCCGGGCGCCGGCACGGCCTTCGGATCGACTTCGAATTTCTCGCCGGAGAAATCGTCGAACTGGCCGGCGTAGGTCGCGATGCTGAAATCGGCGAAGGCGCTGACGAGCTGCTTTTGATCATCTGCCGCGAGGTTTGGCCATTGCAGCCCGACCACGAGTCGGGTCATGAGCGCCAGATCGAAGGCCTGGGTGATCGCCGGCGCAAGCTTTTGCCGGCGCCCGGCGAAGCCGAGCTTCGACCCGTCTTTCATCACGGCGAGCAAGGTGTCGTAGAAGCTGTTGAGCGTTGCTGCCGGCATTGCGGCGGCATGGCTTTCGGCCCTGCGCCACGCAACCGTCAGCGCCGCAACAGCGGCGAACAAAAAAGAACGGCGTTCCATCATGCTTGGCGATCGACCACAAAGTGCGCCGCATCGCGCAACAGATTAGCTCGCGCCTCGAAGGGCTCGAGATGCGCGACGGCTTGGTTGACCAAAAGAGATGCCTGGGCGCGGGCGCGTTCGACACCGAGGATTGAGACAAAAGTTGCCTTGCCGGCGGCGGCGTCCGCGCCAACCGGCTTACCCGTTGCCTCGGACGAGCCTTCGACATCGAGCAGATCGTCGGCAATCTGGAAGGCGAGGCCGAGATCATGGGCATAGCCGCGCAGCGCCAGGCGTAAATCCTGCGGTGCCTTACCGAGAATCGCGCCCGCCTCGCAGGCGAAAGCGATCAGCGCACCAGTCTTCAAGCGCTGTAGCCGCGTGATCGCGCCAATATCGAGATCGGAGCGATGCTCGGCGATCAGGTCGATCATCTGGCCGCCGACCATACCGTTGGAACCCGCCGCTTGGGCGAGCGAGGCGACCAACTCGCACCGCACCGACGGATCTCCATGTGTGTCGGGATCGGCCAGCACCTCGAAAGCCATGGTCAGCAGACCGTCGCCCGCGAGCACAGCCGTCGCATCGTCGAACGCCTTGTGGCAGGTCGGACGGCCGCGCCGTAGATCGCTATTGTCCATCGCCGGCAGATCGTCATGCACGAGCGAATAGGCATGGACCATCTCGATCGCGCAGGCGACTTGCAACGCGCCGCGTCGCGCCACCGAGAAGAGCTGCGCGCTTGCCAGCACGAGGAAAGGCCGGAGCCTTTTGCCAGGCGCCAGCGAGGCATAACGCATCGCATCGAAGACGCGTGCCTCAAGCCCTTGAGGAACGACGATCAGCTTGTCGAGCGCCGCGTCGGTGAGCTTCACCGTATCCGCGAGCGCATCCGCAAGCTGCGTGTCGGCCGGCCAGAATAAGTCAGTCAAGTGAGAGTTTCTCGACGCTGGGTGAGCCATCGGCGCCCATGACGATACGATCGACACGCGATTGCGCCTCGCGCAGCTTTGCCTCGCAATGCTGCTTCAGAAGCGCGCCGCGTTCGTAAGACGAAATCGCATCGTCGAGTTTCGCGTTTCCGGTCTCGAGACGTTTGACGATCGTCTCAAGCTCGGCGAGCGCGGCTTCGAAGCTCATTCCTGCGATATCGGCTGGAAGCGTCAATTCGGCCATCAAAGGCTGCCTTCAATCATCCGGCCAATGTAGAGAGCGCCCGGTTTTGGAGCAAGCGGGGACGCGCCATTCGGGCGCCGCCCACGGGCTAAGCAGCCATCAGCGCCGCGACATGGGCCGCGGCGGAGGCCGCAAGGGCGTCGAGATCGTAACCGCCTTCGAGCGAAGAGACGATTCGGCCCTGTGCATGCTTTTTCGCGACCTCGACGAGTCGCTCGGTGGCCCAAGCATAATCGGCCTCGACCAACATCAACTGCGCCAGCGGATCGTCGCGATGCGCGTCGAAGCCGGCCGAGATGATGACGAATTCGGGCCGGAAAGCGTCGAGCGCCGGCAGGATCTATGTTGGCGAAGGCTTTGCGGAATTCTTCCGAGCCGCTCATCGGCCGCAGCGGCGCGTTGACGATATTGCCGACGCCACGCTCGCTCGCGGCGCCGGTGCCGGGATAGAGCGGCATCTGATGCGTCGAGGCATAAAGCATCGTGCCGTCCTGCTCGAAGGCGGCTTGCGTCCCGTTGCCGTGATGGACATCGAAATCGATCACGGCGACGCGCTCGATCTTATGCGTGCGGCGCGCATGCGCCGCCGCGATCGCGACATTGTTGAAGAGGCAAAAACCCATCGCGTGATGCGGCTCGGCATGGTGGCCCGGCGGCCGCACGGCGCAGAACGCATTCTGCGCTTCGCCTTTCATCACCGCATCGACGGCGGCGATGCAGGCGCCGGCCGCGCGCAGCGCCGCCTCGCCCGAGCCGGGCGAGAGCACGGTGTCGGCATCGATCGCCGCGTGGCCTTGCTGGGGCACAACGGCGAGCAGGCGCTTGGCGAAGTCGCCGGGATGAACGAGCGCGATCTGCTCGAGCGTTGCCCGCGGCGCCTCGCGGCGCGCGAGCTGCGCGAAGGCCGGTTCACCCAACGCAGCCAATACTGCTTTGAGCCGCGCCGGCGATTCCGGATGATGAGACCCGGGATCGTGCGCGAGACAGGCTTCGTGGGTCAAAAGCAGCGTCGTCATGATATCTCCTGTCCCTCTATCGTCTCGGCAGGAACACTTCGCGGGCGCCGATAGTTGTGATCGCGCCGGACCTGCGACCAAAACACCGCGTCAAAGGCCGGCTTTGCGTCGTCAGCGTGAGCATAGCGTTGTTTGCGAATCGCAACGATCCCCGCCGCTCACGCTTTTGCGAGCAATCCGCGGGCTGATCCCGCTTGCCGGGCGCTGGCAGCGGCGGTATAGCGGGTGACTTTTCGGGCTGTGCCGTAATCTATGCGCGGCGCAAGCACAACGAGAACAGGTGGAGAGGCGTGATCCTAAGACGCATGCGAACAGCGAGCGCGTGGATCTTGGCGTGCGGAATCGCCCTGTCGCTCGCCTATGGTCGAGCCGACGCCGCGAGCAGCCCGCCGACGAAAGAGACCGCCGCCACCAAAGAGAAAACCACTCAGGTCTCGGTACGCGCCGGCAAGACCGATAATCCGAACTTCCTTCTCGCGCGGCAATTCTCCGAAGCGATCGCCCTCGCGACGAACGGCTCTTTCGCACTCGACGTGAAAGAGAGCCAGGGCACGGTGCAGAACGTCATCGACGCCCCGAAGAACGCCGCGAACGCGATCTTCACCGCCTCGCACAGCGTTGTGATGCGCGCCCGCCAAGGCGCGCATCCGTTCAAGCACGATCGCGCCTATAACGACATCCGCGCCCTCTTCCCGCTGCCGACGCAGACCGTGCATTGGATCGTGCGCCAGGACAGTGGTGTTCAATCGATGGCCGATCTCGCCGGCCATACTTTCGTGCCAGGCGCCAAGGGCAGCGTCAGCGAGCGCGTGACGCAAAGCGCGCTGCAAGTGCTCGGCCTCGAGAAGAAGGTGCAACTGCTCGACATCGACGTCGCGGCCGCGCCCGACGCGGTGATGACCAACAAAGTCAGCGGTCTCGCCATGGCCGGCAGCTTCCCGCTCCCGCGTATCGCCGACATCGCCAAGGCAACGCCGATCCGCATCCTCAGCCTGCCGCCCGCGGTGATCACGAAGATGGTCGCGGCCGATGACAGCATCATCCCGCAGACGATTCCGAAGAGCACCTATCCAAGCCTGGATGCCGATGTCACCACGGTCTCGATACCGGTTGGGATGTACACGACGCGGCGCATGAGCAATGCCACGGCCTACACGCTGACCAAGACGTTCTGGTCGCAGCTCGGGCCGCTTGCCGAGAAAAATCCGGCGTGGCGCGCACTGACCGCCGATACGGTTGCGACGTTGGGTGTCACCCTGCATCCCGGCGCGTTGCGTTTTTATAAAGAAGCCGGCATCCCCGTGCCGGCGACGATGCACTAAGCCCGTTTCGGCCGCAGGGCCGCGACCAGCACGCGCCAGCCAGCCGAGAATGAAAGCCGTGCCGCCCCAAGGCGCGGCATGCGCGATGATATGGGGCGCACCTGCGGCGAGCAGATCGAGACTGCCGCAGAAGAGCACCAAGCCAATGACGAAACACCAGCCGGCAGCGCACAGCCAGAATCCGCTGCGCTCAATGAGGAGCGCGAGAGCCAGCAGCGCTGCCGCATGGATCATGCCATAGCGCGACGCGGTCGCGGCAAGGCCGAGCCGATAATCGTCGCCTGCAAGAAGATGCGTCGCAGCGGCATCGACCGCGACAGAGATTGCACCGGCGGCGCCGGCGATTGCGAGAAAGATGCGGCTCGTCGCCATGAGGTTACGGGTTGGGCTTTACGGGTTGGCTTTCGCCGGCGCGAGCAAGGTCGCGCGCTGCGGATAGAAGAAGTAGCAGAAGAGGCCCGGCAAGGTCGACAGCACGATCACGCAGCGCAGCACCAAGAAGATGGTGCCGTAGGGAATACCGGTGATCGTCGGCTCGAGGGCAACGCAAGCCGAGGCAAAAGCCCCCTCGCCGATGCCGAGCCCGCCCGGCGTGAAAGGCAGGCTGTTGGCGATCATCGCATAAACGCCGGCGATGCCGTATTCGACCGCGCTCAAACCGCCGAATTCGGTGGCATCGGCGATTATCACCACAGTCACAGCGATGATAAGGACAATAAAGAGCGAGATTACCAGGCACAGCAGCACGCCG
Source organism: uncultured Alphaproteobacteria bacterium (assembly GCA_963731145.1). GTDB lineage: Bacteria > Pseudomonadota > Alphaproteobacteria > ATCC43930 > CGMCC-115725 > CAIKMD01. The sequence goes on from CAVSUX010000007.1 coordinate 5,105, forward strand.
CGCCATTGCCGCGAATATTGATGCAGCGCCTCACCCGCATCGTCGATGATCGCGGCGATCTTCTGCGAGCGGCCGGTGAAGAGCCGATTGACGAGTTGGGCGATCCGGTGCCCGAAGACAAAGAGCACGATGATCGCCGAGCACGAAGAGCGCCGCGAAACCGAAGATGCTGTATTCGAAAACGCCGTAGCCCGAAGCCGGTCGCGTCAGCGTCGCAGCGACGCCGAAGACGACGAAAGCGGTCAAGCCGATCAGCCGGTCGATGAAGATCGATAACAGCGCGCTCGTCCGGCGGCCGTGCGAGGCCTGATAGATATAGACCCCTCGCACCAGATCGCCGCCAGCCGAGCCCGGTAGGAAGGTCGCGAAGAACGCGCCCATCGCGACGATCCGCATCGTATGCCAGAGATGCAGCTCCAGTCCTTGCGAGCGAAGGAGAATATGCCAGCGCAGCGCCGCAATCGGGATTGTCAGCACACACAGCAGCCAAGTCAGCGCCAGAAGCCCGGGATGCGCCAGCGCCTTGCGCAACTCGTCGAAATCGATCAACCGGAAATAAAACAGCGCGGCCAGCAACACGAGACCGGCGGCATATCGCGCGAGTTTCATCATCAACGGAGCATCTTCGAGTGGCTAATTTGTGGTCGCACCGCGTCGCAACGTGATCACGGCGATCTCACCCCGACAATTGAAGCGCAGCGGCACTTCGCCGACGCCGAGGCCGTTGCTGGTATAGCCGATCATCGCGCCCGTGCGCCACTCTCCTCGTGCGCCGAAATGACAGCGCCGCAGGCGCGTGAAGAGCGCGCGGCCATTGGGCAAGCAAATTTGCCCGCCATGCGTGTGACCGCAGAGATAAAGCCCAAATCCGGCCGCCGCGGCGTGATCGGCGATTTCCGCCGAATGGACTAAAGCAATCCGGAACCCCGCCGGCGCTTCGTCCAGCGCCAGCTTCGCCGCCGGTGTGTAGAAGCGATGGACATCGTCGAGACCGGTCACGACGAGGCGATCGCCGCCGCGCTCGATGGCCAGCGATTCATTGATGAGCGTCGTGACGCCGACATGCTCCAGCGCATCGGCCATGCCGGCGGGATCGTGATTGCCGAGCACCGCGACGACGCGGTCGCGCACCTTAAAGCCGGTCAGTATTTCGGCGAGCGGCATGGTCGAGCGCGCAACCGGCGCGCGCGGCGAACCATGGATGTCGCCGGTGATCGCGACGAGATCGACGGCGACGCCGCTGACGAGACGCCGCGCGATGCCCGCGAGCTCGGGCAAGCAGTCGAGATGCGGGTCGCTGATCTGCAGGATGCGATAGCCGTCGAAAGCCGCCGGCAGATCGGCAAAGGCGAATTCGTGCTCGACCAGAACCGGCGCGAGCGCATTGCGGCGGCCGCGCGCATGAAGGCCGATCACGCGTGTGGCCCATGCAAAGCCAAAGGCGGCGGCGTGCAGGATGCGGCCCTGCCAGCCGCCGCGATAGCCTTCGGGATTGGATGAGCGGCCACCCTGCTCTAACGCCGCGCGCCGCTCGGCCCAGATCTCACGCGCGCTGCCCGGCGAAAGCCTGACGACCGCAGGTTGGTCCGCGGCGGCAAAAGCGCGCGGCAGAGCGATAATCGTCATGGGATGAATGCCTTAATAAGACCCGGAGCGACGCATCTCATCCTGCGATTCCACCGTTAACGGAGCGTAAACGAAGACCGTCGCGCTGGCCGGTTTCGGCCGCGAAAGCTATATATCAGCCGCGACGGCGTTCTCTCGCGGGGTGGTCATGCCGAGTTTCGATATCGTCTCCAAGCTCGATCTGGCTGAGGTCGACAATGCCCTTGCCGGGCTAACGCGCGAAATCTCGACGCGTTTCGACTTCAAGGACAGCAAATCCTCGGTGAAGCGCACGGAAGGCGCGCTGACCATCCTCGCCGATGACGAGTTGAAGCTGCGCCAGGTACAGGAATTGCTACGCATGCATATGGTGCGACGCAAGGTCGACCCGGGCGCGCTCGAGTTCAAGGATTCCGAGAAGGCCACGGGCCAAAGCGTGCGCCAGACCGTGACGCTGAAACAAGGCATCGACCAGGAGCTCGGCAAGCGCATCGTCCGCGCGATCAAGGACGGCAAGCTCAAGGTGCAGACCGCGATCCAAGGCGACGAGCTCCGGATCTCCGGCAAGAAACGCGACGATCTGCAGGACGCGATCGCACTGGTGCGCGGCATGAAGCTCGAACAGCCGCTGCAATATGTGAATTTCCGCGACTGAGCCCTCGACCGGCGTAGCACCAAGTCTTCGTCAGGCTTTCCGGCTCTTGTCAGCGCCGGGCCGTGCCGGTATACGACAATTCGCTGTGTCCCCTTCGTCTAGAGGCCCAGGACACCGCCCTCTCACGGCGGTAACGGGGGTTCGAATCCCCCAGGGGACGCCAACAAACTCAATGCCGTAATCGGACGACGGTGGCGGGTGTCCGAATAGTGTTTTTGTTAGCTGGTGAAGATTTTCTTCGACAGCGCTCCGATGCGCGAAACACAAGAAGCGGTTCGACGCGCCCTTCGCCCGGTGCCAGACGCCGATCAGAGCCCCGCGCTTTCGCACGACCGTTTGGGTCGCATCCTAAAATTGGCGGCTTACGCAGCGCGCGATCACGCGATCGGCGCGCGTACCGTCGCTTTCTCTTCCCTCGATTCAGCGATCGAAGATCCGTGCGATAAGCAACGCGGTTTCAACCGGTGTTGGGCGGATCGATCTCGCAACGCCCGACAGCGTGATGCAGCAGCCGGCAGAAAGCCCGGCCGATAAGAGCGTCGATAAGAGCAACAGGCGGCTCGCCGCCGCAGGGGGAGCGAATGACTATCCGGAAATCGTCTGAGCTCGGAAGCACGGTCAGCGCCGGCGGCACTGCCTTGCGCACTGTCACGGCGGCTTGCCTTGCGCTGGTCCTGATGGCCACCCCGGCCTTGTCCAACGGCGGTGCAGGCGGAGACGGCGGTGACGATGGCGGCGGGCTCGGCGGCGTCGGCGGCACGCCCGGTATTCCCGATGGCGGAAATGGTGGCAACGCAACCAATCTCGGGGCCGGCGGCGGCGCCGGCGGTGCGGCCGGCGCTCTTGGCGGCGCGGGCGGTACCGATCCGGGCGGTGGAAATGGCGGCGCCGGCGGCGCGGGCGGCGTGCTCTTCGGCAGCGGCTCCGCAGGCGGCGATGGCGGTGCTGCCACATTCGGTACCGGCGCGGCCGGCGGCGGCGGCGGCGGCGGCGGCGAGGGTGGTGCCGGAGGGCTCTTTGGCCCAGGCAACACGGCCGGCGGCGGTACGGGCGGTCGCGGCGGCAATGCGGGCGACGGCTTCACCAACGGCGGTAGCGGCGGCAATGGGGGCAGTGGCGGCGACGGCGGTGCCGGTGGCAACGCCGGCGCGCTGGCCGGCACGACCGGCGGCGATACCTCAGGCATCGGGGGTGCTGGCGGCGCCGGCGGCACGGGCGGCATTGCCTCCAACGATGGCGGCTTTGGCGGCAAGGGAGGCAATGGCTGGGCAATGGCGGCATCGGGGGCTTTGGCGGTGCCGGCGGCGCGGGCGCCGATGGTGGCGCGAGCACAGCCGGCGGCGGCGCCGGCGGCACGGGCGGTAAGGGCGGCGATGACACGGCCAACAACGGCTTCGGCGGTAATGGCGGTATCGGTGGCGATGGCGGCGCCGCGGGCGCCGGTGGCGTTGGCGGGGCCGCTCCCGGCGGCGGTGTTGCCCCTGGTGGCAGCGGCGGCAATGCCTCGGGTTTCGGCGGCGCTGGCGGTGCTGGCGGCACCGGTGGCGCTGGTGGTAGTGGCGGGAGTGCCGGTATTGGCGGCGCTGGCGGAACAGGCGGCGCGGGCGGCAACGCTGGCATAGGCGGCTTGGGCAGCAACAGTGCTGACCCGAACGGCAATGGCGGCGATGGCGGCAATGCCGCGAACAGTGCGGCCAACGGAGGCACCGGCGGCGCGGGCGGCAGCGGTGGCGACGGCACTGTGGTCACCGGCGATTTCACAACATCGCAGACAGTCGCCGGAGGGGCCGGCGGCGTTGGCGGCAATGGCCCTCGGCGGCAGCGGCAGCGCGAGCTTCGATCTCGGGCAGATCGGCCCGGCGGCGCAGTACCAAGGCTTCGGTAACTACACGAAGACCGGCAATGGCACTTGGATCCTGACCGGCGCGACATCAGACGACGACGAATTGGACGGTTGCGTCGGGCGTGCTTGAGGTCGGCGATGCGGGCAATCCGACGACGACCGTCACCGGCAACGTGTCGGTCGGCGCCAGCGGCACGCTCGCGGGCCACGGCACCGTCATCGGCGATGTCGCGAATATGAGCGGCGGTGTCGTCTCTCCTGGCGGCAGCATCGGCACGCTGACGGTGAGCGGCAACTACACGCAAGGCTCATCCAGCACCTTGGCGATCGAAGTCTCGCCGAGCGCCGCGAGCAAGCTTCTCGTCAGCGGCGCCGCATCGCTCGCCGGCACTCTCGCCCTCGTCTACGAACCCGGCGTCTACAGCAAGACGACATACGGCATCCTTCACGCCGCCAGCGTCAGCGGCACCTTCTCCACCATCGCCGGCACAGCGCCGTCCGGCCTGGCGCAGACGATCGCTTATACCGGCACCGATGTCGATCTCAGCCTCGATCCGATGGCCGTCGTCGCGCCGACGGACGATACCGTCTTCACCGGGCTCGGCACCGCGGCGCTCCTTAACGCACAGCAATCGAATACATTGCTGCTCGGTCATCTCGCCGGCGCGCCGTCCTCCCAGCCCTCCCCCCACGAAGGCGAGGCTTCGGTTGGAGGCCAGACCAAGCTCGCCTTCAATGGCGGCGCGCAGCAACTGAGCCAGGTCGTCGCGGCGTTGCCCGACGCCATGCAACAGCTCGGCGGCTGGTTCCGCGGCATCGGCGATTTCGATCGCCTCAGCGGCACGGCGAGCGTGCCCGGCTTCACCACGTCGGCGGGCGGATTCCTCGCCGGCATCGACCGGCCGGTCGCCGACCATCTCATCGCCGGCATCGCCGCGGGCTACAACCACATCGATCTTAGCCAAAGCGATGGCGAGCGCGGCAAGATCGACACGCCGCGTGTCGCTCTCTACGGCAGCGACGATTTCGGCACATGGGCTCTCGACGGCGATATCGGCTACGGCTACGACCGCATCGCCGAGGCACGGCCGATTATTGCCCTCGGCGAGACCGCGTCATCGAGCCATGACGGCCATGAAGCGAATGCGGCGCTGCAAGCGCGCACGCATCTGCTCGCCAACGGCATCACCATCACGCCCGCGGTCGGCCTGCAATACACGCACCTGTTCGAGACCGGCTTTACCGAGAACGGCGCAAGCGGCTTCGATCTTTCCGTCGCGAAGCGCAATTCGGATTCGCTGCGGCCCTTCATCGGCGCGAGCGCGCATGAGTCCTTCACGACCAGCGGCGGTGTGCGGCTGACGCCCGAAGCGGATCTCGCCTATAGCCACGAGCTCTTCAACACGCCGCCTTCGCTCGTCGCGGTTGGCGGCGGGAGCTTTGCGGTCTCGGGCCTCGCGCCATCGCGCGACGCTCTCACCCTCGGCGGCAGCCTCAGCGCCGATATGGGCAACCGGGTCGCGTTCTTCGCCGCCTATCACGCAACCTTGCCGACCGGCAATCTCCTCACCCAGACCGTCGAGGCCGGCCTCAGCTATAAATTCTGAATCGTGGTGTATTGATGCCCGCCCCAAGCTTAAGCTTGACTGTAACAGGCCCGCGCCAAGGGCGCGGCACGCTCAGTGTGACTCGAACGCAACACCGATCCGAAAAAAACAGTGGGACAAGCGGTAGCAATCGCCAGCAATGCCCGTGTGAGTTTAATGTAACCCTGTCGTAAACCGGGAAGTTGATGCTCCTGGACGAGGTGTTGCGTTGCGCATGTCAGAGCCGGTCGAGTACAATTGCCAACTGCTCGACAAATACGGCCGAGTTGTTTGGAGATCTAAATTTTTTGCTCCCAGCGAGCACGAAGCCATTGCGACCGCGCGGATGTTTCTCCGGGACCGCATCGACAGTACCTGTGTCTTTGAGCTTTGGCAGGGCCGCCGATACATCTGCTGCGAGAACGATGCGATCGTCCTCGATCTAGGCGCGGTCGATACGACCAGACGCCTTTCTCCGGACTCGCTGTAACCAGGGTCTCGCGCATCGCAGCTCGAGACCGGTCGACGCGCCGCTTGCGCCTAATCGACCGTCTTGTCCGCCCAACCGATGATGAGATCGGCGATCGCTTTACTGTTCTTCTCCATCATCAGCACATGACTGTTGCCGCGAATGCCATAATCGGCGAGCTTCAGCCAATGCGGCTCGACACCGGCCTGGCGTAGATAGTTCACCGTGCAATGATCGTAAGGCGCGTGATAGGACGCCTCGGCGGTGACGACGAGAATCGGCATCTTCTTTAGGTTCGGCAACTGCCGCGCCGGCGCGGCTTGCAGATAGCCGCGCACGAGATCGGGGCCATCGGCTCTCTCCTGCTGCACGATCTGCAGCTCGGACGGGTCCTTGACCGGCGGTTCATAGGTCAGCGGCACATCAACGGCCCGGCCCCTTCGAACGGCGGGAGGCTCCGCCTAAAGGGCATATACGCGATGGCCCCTATCCGACGGCAACAGTCGCGCTGCACGTTGCGGTATTTCCGTCCTGACGAACCACGGTTGCTGTGTAGGTGGTGGTTTTCCGGGGCGATATGGAAAACGCGGACTGCACGCCACTTGCGCCGACGCGGCCGACTCCATTGTCGATCTCGCCCCTTATGGCATGAAGAGATGTGAAAAATAGTGCCGCAGAGCCCCCTTCTGAGATTGCGGGCGGTTGCGCTTTGAGCGCACAGCTCGGCATTTGCGACGCGCCCAGGGTCGGCGCCATTATTGCCGACAAGGAAAAGTTGCTCCACATCCCGCCAAACCTTACGTGACCCCAGCTCGCATCGCCGTGATATGTCCCCAGGACGATCCAGTGCGAAAGCTCCCGATCGATGCCGTTCGTACCGCTTTTGATAAGCGAGGTCAGGCGAGGAAGCATGTCTATCTTGTATTCGGAAAGTTTTCCCGGCACTGCCATAGTCGCGCCGTAGCTGGAAATATTTTCGCTGTAGCCGAAAATGTTTTTGAAGTTCGGCGACCGTGGATTGAAAGCCCTATCGTGCCACCACAAGGCGGGAGGTGTCTCCCGTCCGAACCACGCCTCATCAGCAGGGTAGTCGTAAGAGGTCGGCGGCAACCCTTCTCCAAAATAAGCTAGACGCAATTGGTAGAAAAAAGTGCTCGGCGGGTCCGTGAAATTGTCTCGCAAAACAAGTGCGGTCATTACAACGCCTTGCGTGGGCGTCGGGCGATTTGCCGGGCATGAAATAGGCTGACCGACAAGGGCAAATGGAAGCAGCTCGACCGTGAGTGTATGGTTGAGGCGCTCCATGCCGGCAAGTGTGTGGCGCGCTGGGGTCGCCCGGGCCGAGGGAAACTGGGGAAGATCTGGATTCGTTTGAACAAAAGAATCAAATTCCGTCTGGCAGCCGAGCAAGCGCGAAGTCTGCCAGACGGAGTATCGTTTTCCGCTTGGATAGAAATCTATCGTCTGGCTGGGATTCGTGGCCATGTCATAGGTCGCGCCGTTCGATGCTCTCTTGCTGCGAAAATCATCGAGCGCGCCAGACGGGTTGAACCAACTAGCAACCATCCAATTGGCCTGCGGACTCGTCGCCCCGCGCATGTCATAACCCGTGCCTTCGGTGTGCTTATCCACCCAGAACCCAAGCGGTGGATTGAACAGCGTGATTGGCGCTGCGGTCTGCGCAGCAGCCGTCGGAGCGGCCAACAACAAAATGCAGCCGCTACGAACGCAAAAGAATAGCGACCTCGATACCACCCGCAGCACAGAGAGTAAGCTATCGGTCATCCTTCTTCGCGCGCCAAAGATCGACGATTTCGCGGTTGCTCGTCAACGTTCGAGCGCCTTGCTGCGCAGTCGAATGAAAAGGGACCCCAAACTCATGCCAAAACCACTTGGAATATTGGGCGACGGTTGTGTTGACGTTATGGTGCTTGGGTGCGCTGTCCTTGATAAGGCAAGCCCCGCAATTGGTAGGATAGCGGTCAGTTATAACGCCTTCGCGCATTGCGCTAAGATTGGGGGTCGTCCACGCGCGCGCACCGTTCTCGATCGCATTTCCAAGAATGCGAGCTGCGTTGGGGTTCTCCATAAAGCAACATGGCCGGATGTTTCCATTGCCATGGATGTACATGGTCTTGAACGGCTCTAGGCAGGGACGCTCTACGTCAAAGCGCCGCATCTCCAGTGGAGCGATATTTTGCGGTGCGACGTCTTGCGGTGGCTTGTCACGCAGCGTCGCTCCTTCACGGCTCTTGGTCAGCAGGTCACTCACTTCATGGTCAACGGCGCTTGGCGTCGGAACCCCCGCGATGAACTCGCCGGCCGCATGCCAATTCTCGACCTTTCTAACCTTGATATAGTCCTCCTCTTCCGCTGCCGAGAGAACGGCATGCCGCCTGAATTCCGCGGTGCCGAGACCGATGCCGCGCTCCTTCGCCAATGCCTGCGCATCGTCAAGAAGCCGTCCCTCGATGTGGGGTCTATAGACGGCGTTCAGCTCCTCGAGTTGCGGTATGTTCGCGTAAAGTGACAGCGGCTTGAGGTTTATGTGGTTAGCTCCGGCGCGTGACATCAGATCCACGAATTCGGACAGGTGTTCGACGTGATGGTTGAAGGCGATGCTGTTGATGTCGATCCGCGGATAAATCGACCCTGCCGCCTTCTTTGCTGCCGCGAGCCGACTAATTCCGTCGATTACCGTCTCGAAATGCCCCTTTAAATAAACCTTTTCATAGTCCTCCTTATTCGCACCCGAAAAGCTGATCGTAATACGAAACACCTTGTTGCGAACGAGCGTCGCGCAAAGCTCTTCGGTGAGATGCATGCCATTCGTGAAGAAGTCGACGAGCACCTCGTAGTGCCGCAGTTTATCGAGAATCTCTTCGAACTGCGTGTGGATCGTCGGCTCACCATATCCGAATGCATGCACCCAGACTGCGTGCTTCAGGATCTCATCGAGCCGCTCTAGGCTATCTAAATTCGTGAACGCGCGTTTCACTCGCCGAATATTGTTCGGCCGCTCAGGATTTAGTGCCGAAAAGGTCACGCACATCGCACATTGGAGATCGCAAAGATTGCTGATCTCCAAAAAGACCTCGAGAGGGAACTTGGAAAATTCTTGCCCCTGCGCAAAGCCCAGAAAAGACTTAATCGCCTCTCGCTTTCGCGCATGATAGACCGACTTTAGTTCTGGCATTTTCCCCCCGAAGCAAGAGCCCAGCTGAGACTAAGGCATATCGGCCCACATGAGAAGGTTGGCCGATCACTTCGGGTCGAACAAAAACCGGTCGCGCTGGCGTTCGGCGCGCAGGGGCAGCTGCGCTTCGCATATGCCGGCTGACCGGCGGCCTCTTAGCTCAGCATCGCGCATGCTCCACGCCTGCCCTAACCATCTCTGCCGACGGCACTTCGACATTCGACTGTCTGTCGGAACTTGACTAGATATGATCGAACTCGTAGACGAATTCAGCTCTACCGCTTGAGGACCTTGATTGATTTGGTGTCTATCCGGAAATGAAGCCTCGGGGCAGACAGTCTGGCTAGCGATCATAGAGGGCCGCCGGTTAGCGTGACAAAGTTCGTTCTCGTCCACATTCCGAAGACAGCCGGCATGTCGCTGCGCCGGGGCTTCATTGATCTCTTCGGCGAAGCGTCGGTCGGGCCGCACTTCGCTGCCGGTCGACTTGGCCCATCGCATGCTGAAGCATGGAAGAACGACCGCCTCATCGCCGGTCATCTGAGTGCGTCAGACCTCGCTCTTTTTCCCGGTCGAAAAGTCCTGACCGTTCTTCGCGAGCCGATCGATCGCTGCTTATCCTGGTATTATTATGCACGCGCCGCTCGTGCGCCCGAGCTCATGCTCGACATGGCCGCCGCGCAGAAGAATGGCGTTGAGGCTTTCTTCGATCTCCATCCGGCACTGCTGCGACGGAACCTCTCCAATCGCATGGTCCGCCAACTCGGCGGGCACGCGCTGGATTTTGACGAACCCCTCGATCGCTGTCTGAAACGAGCGCAAGCCAATCTCAAAGGATATGCCTGGGTCGGATTTCAGGAAACGATGCTGATCGACGTTCGGCGCCTGAGCGCGCTTGATCCTGACCTCGCCGATTTCGCTCTACCGCGCATCAACGTGACGGCCGAGCGTCGTCAGCCGGCCGATATGCCTGAGACCTTGTCGCGGATCGCCGCTCTCGACTGAATACGATATCGAGCTTTATCGTTGGGCAAAACGCGAATTCGGCGGCAACGGTTAGCCTAAGCGGTCGGGGCGAGCGCTCGCGCGGCCGAATAGCCGTAATGCCGCATCCAATCGCCGCACACTGCCTGGATCGTCGCGATATCGCTTGCCGACAAGACCGTTCGGTAATCCCGCCAATCGCGGTGCACCCAACCGTAATGAAGCCCAGGCGTGCCGCGTCTTCGCCGATAAACAGCATGAGATCCTCGATCGCGCCTCAGGATGCTTCGCGAACCGCTCGAATTTCAGCTCGAAGGATTGCGCCGGCCACGCTGCTTTGAATTGATTGAAAATCGCGACTGCCTCCAGCCAGTAGTTGCACGCCTCGATGAGGCCATCGGCACGTAGATCTTCGCCGACCATCAAGCTGGCCACGACGTCGAGTGGATTGCGCACGAGATGAATGAATTGCGGACGCTTATAAAGCGCATTGAGCAAAAAAATGCCGTAAACATTTTGCGGCGATTTGTCGAACCAACGCTTGCCTTCGAGACCATTTCGCTTCTGGTAAAGCGCAAAATACGCGTCCTGCAGCCCCGCGCGTGTTTTTGCTTGATCGAGCAACACAGAAAACTCGTTGTCACCCACCCCATCGAGCGCACGGTGCAGACGATAGATCGGCTCTGTCCCGGCAAGGTTACTCGGCACGGCAAAATATTGATCGCGAAAAGCGGTTCCGCCGAAGGGATGTCCCCAACGGAAGAAATGTGTCTCCGCCGGACAGCAAAGTTCGCTATGCGTGCGAAGAATTTCCCGAAGCAGGGTCGTGCCGGCTCGCGGCGCACCGACGATGAAGAACGGCGTTTTCTCTTCACTCACCGGCATGCAGACAACTCGCCCAGAATTCCGTCGCTCATCGATAGGAACTCGATATCAACGGGGTAACCGAGCGATCGCATCAGGGACGAACACCGCTGCAGCACGATCTGCGCATCGGCCGTCGTCAAATCGCCGATGCCACGGCTTTCCGCGCGCAGCATGGAAAGATCAGCATGAAGCGCATCCGGCGCCTCGCCAACGAATTCGAGGATGCGCGGCAGGACGGCGTCGGGTTGCGAGGTCAGTTCGTCATAGCCAATATCGAGCACAATATCCGGGAAGGCTTGTCGGAAGGCATTCATGATTGTGATCGCTTCGAGCCACCAATTGATCGCCGCTTGCAATGACTGGCGCTGCATGACTTCGCCGCGCAGAAGACTGGCGACCACATTCACCGGGTTTCGGTGGATATGGACAAACCGGGCTTGCGGATAATCGCCTTTGAGCAGCAAAATGCCGTAAACATTCTGCGGTGTCTTATCGAACCAGCGGGCGTTGGGCTTACCGATCTTTTCGAGGTAAGCGCGCATGTACCGATCCTGCAATTCCTTTCGCGACATTGTCTCATCGTAGTCGCGGGCGAACTTCTCTTCCGAGACGCCATCTATGTCTCTGTGGCGAAGGAGAACCGGGTTTAGCCGGGAGATTTGCGTATAACGCGGCGATTGGAACGCGTATGACCAACGATAGAAATGCGTCTCTTCGGGCGCAGCGAGACGATCGTGAGTCCGAAGAAGGTCCCGCAAGATGGTCGTGCCGCTGCGCGGGCATCCCAGGATGAAGAACGGCGCCTCGTTCTCAGAATCGGACATTCGACTTTCCAAATTTCGTTTTCTCAGGCCGCTTCGAGCACTCTGTGCCGCATGACTCGCTCGGCAAGCAAACCGGCAAGCAGGAGAGCGATCATGAAGGCCGCTGCATAGCTGAAGCTAACTTCCGAAGGGAGATGGTGATCGCGTGAGACTTCAGCGCGCATGATCGCGATGAGATGGACCAGGGGATTCCAGATAATGATTTTATTGAGCGACGGAGGCACGTAATCCATCGCGTAGAAAATCCCCGAGACGAAATAGAGAAAGCGTACCGCTTGCATCATGACGATGTGGATCGATTCCATGACCGGACTCACCGCCTCGACAAGCAATCCTAGCCCCAACCCGCCGCACCAAGCGAGAAGAAGTACGGCGCCGATCGATAGCGGCGAAACGATCGACATCGGCGTACGCGCCACCACCAGCCCAAGCATGAAAAGTACGAAAACAATGAACTGTGTCGCAAGCTCCAAGACGGCACGGGCAAAGATGATGTCCCAAGGATGAACTTGTGGATGAGCCAATATGACGATCTGGCCCTTGAGGAGCCCGGCAACGGACGTGTAGGTGTGCTGGAACATGTAGAAGGTGATGATACCGCCAGAGAGAAAAAGCCCCGGCGTGATCGGGCCGCGTTGCATTGTCCCGACCAGAATCCAGAATATGACATGGCTCCACACCAGGATGATCGGCTCGCCGATGGCCCAGAAATAGCCGAGGCGCGTGCGGCCAAATTTTACGCGCATGTCGCGGAGCATGAGTGCGCCGACGGTGCGCGCGTGCGCGCCAAAGGCGGCGGCGAAGCTGCCTGTCGGCTGCGGCTCGTCGTCCGACCAGGACGGCGCGAAAATGCCCTTGTCGCGGGTCGCGATGGCGCGCGCGTTGAAACGATCGGCCAACGTCGCCGGTGCGGTCCCAGCTTCCGTCGCGGTGCATTCGGCAAGCTTGCCGCGGATCGCGTCGTCATCCGGTCGCGCCGCCACGAGCCGGCGATAACATTCGGCGGCCTCCGTGCCGCGGCCCATCGCGGCGAGCGTATCGCCGCGCAGTTCGATACCGGTCTCGTCTTCCGGATGATCGGCGGCGAATAGTGTTGCCGCCGCGCACGCCTCCTCGAGCGCGCCAACGTCCTGTAACAGCCTGATCTGTGTCAGACGTGCGCCTTGATGCGCCGGCTCGCGCTCGAAGATCTCGGCGAGCTCTTCATTCGCGCCGGCGTAATTCTCCATACGGACGAGCGCCGTCACGAGCAGCAGACGAGTCTCGATGTCGTCCTGCTCTTTCAGGGCGAGACGAAACGCGCTAACCGCATCGACGAGATTATTGGCAGCCAGAGCGAATCCTGCCGACCGAGCGCAACACACTGACATTGGAATTGCCGAGAGCAAGCGCCATGCCGGCCCAACGTTCGGCCAGCGGAAAGCGCTCGGCCAGGAAAGCGGCACGGGCGGCGCGGTAATAGAGCCGCGGATCGGGCGCGAGCTTGCGAAGGGCGAGAGCAAAGAAGTTACTGGCCGAGGCGTAGTCCTTCGTCAGCACCTTGAGGCGAGCCACGAGCACTTGCAGCCCCGGCCGCGCTTCCGGCGCAACCTTCGGCAAACTCGCCGAGACGAGCGATGCGGCTTCCTCCGCGCGTCGCAGCCCGGCGAGAAGCACCGCGCGCAGGCTCGTCACCTCCGGATCATCGATTCTTTCTGCGCGCTCGAGAAAGCTCAGCGCCGCCCTGCGGCCGTCCCGCGACAAAAAATGTCGCGCCAGCAGCAAAACGATCTGCACGGGAAGTGCTTTCGGCCCGACGGCGCTCGCGAGCTTTTCAGCCAGCGGCTGGGCGTCATCGAGCTTCCCCGAAGCCATGAGAGCGCGCACCTTGAAATCTGGGCGCGAACCGGGAAGCGACCGGCGCGCAGCAAGCCGTTCGCCTCGCGCAGCGCCAAGCCCAACCGGCCGGCACGCAGATAGGCATTGCCGAGGAGAAGTCCGCGCTCGGGGATGGCGTTGGCATCGGCGGCTTCGAGCGCGACGATCGTCGCCGCCGCCTCGTCGAAATCGGACAAAATTGAGGGCTTCACGTCAGCCATTTCATAGGCCTATCACCCGGCTGCGCGACGAGCAACGCCAGCGCGGGAGCGCGCCGAGAGCGATCACACGCCGCTCCGCCATCATTTGCTTCTCCCAGGCCAGCATCGACGCGATATCGCGCCAGCCGGCACGGCGCGCGCGTTGAATGTGCCATCTTGCCAACAACTGCCGCGGCACGCCGAGGATGCCGGCAATCAACCCTTTCAGTGGCGCCGAATCGTCGCGCGTCCCGCGCAGATGCAAGATATCGCGCAGGCACAGCCCGACATGGTACGGCAGCATGAGCAGCACGAGCGGAAACGGCACGTCCTTGACGATCAGCCAGACGCGGTTGCGATAGCTCTGGAACAGCGTGAACGCGCTATCGCGGCCGCTGAGCGCGCTTCCGACATGATAGACAAGCGCCCGCCGGAGCTGCACGCAGCAATGCCCGAAGAGCCGCAAGCGAAAGCCCAGATCCACATCCTCGAGATAGCAGAAAAACCGCTCGTCGAAGCCGCCGACGGCCTCATAGGCGTCGCGTCGATAGAGCGCCGCCGCCGCGCAAGGCGCGAAAACCTCGATATCGTCGGCTGGCGCGGCGTTGACCGGCTGCCCCTGCCCGCCGCGCCACGGAAATCCGAAGACCGAATAGCAATCGCCGCAGCCATCGAGCGTGCCGCGATCGGTCGCGTCGATCTGGGTCGAGCCGAACATTGCGACAGCCGGATACCGCGCGACGCCGCTGCGCAATTGATCGAGCCAATCGGGCTCTGGAAATGCGTCGGGATTCAACGTCGCGAGCCACGGTGTCTGGCAATCGCGAAAGGCGAGGTTGTTGGCGGCGGCAAAGCCGAGATTGCTCGAGAGGCGAAGAACCGAGAATCGCGCGTCGGGGAGTATCAGCGCCGTCAGCAAATCGTCGGTGGATGCGTTATCGACGATGACCGCCTCAAAATGCTCGAACGTCTGACGCCCGAGTGCATCGACCGCTTTCTGCAACCAGGCTGCGCCGTTGAAATTGACGATCGCTACCCTCGCCCATGTCTGCGTCATGTCTATCGCTCCGCTCGGCGGCGCGGTCGCGCGCGTGGCGAGGCGGATCCTCGACATCAAGCCGCCGCAGCTCTCGCAGCATGACGGCGATAAAGACGATGATGTTTCCGAGGATCCAGATACTCGCGAGGAGATCCGGATAGGTCAGCGGAGTTCCGAGGATCGTGAAAGACCTTGGCGGCAAAAAGTAGAGCGCCGCATTCAAGAGGATCAACACGCACCGGATCTCAGTCAGGCCGATGCCGTAATAGGCGATGTCGAAAACGCCCGAGACTCTGGCCTGGATCAGGCTGAGCATCGAGACCATGAAAAACGACGCAAGGGCGGCGGCGACCAGCGTCGCCTGGATATAGCCGGAGAGACCCAGGCCCGTTGCGAGCAGAGCCTGCTCGATCAGGTCGATGGAATTGTCGAGGAAAAACCCGTAGCGCGGCCGTTCGATTCGCCGCCACCGCGCCAAGGTTCCATCGAGCGAATCGCCGAACCAGTTGAGGACGATCCCCGCCGAGGCGAGCCATAGCATTGCCGGCAGACGCGACGCCAGCGCATAGGCGCCGCACGCACCGAGCGCGCCCGCGAAGCCGAGTGCCGTGAGCCTGTCCGGAGTCGCAGCGACGGGAAGACGCGCCGCAAACCATCCGAGCACGCGCCGCTCGACGGGGTCCAGGTAAGCAGCATTCCGTCGTTGGACAACCGGAGGCTGAGACGTGTCGGTAGAATTCATCCCCTCGCGATACCTCATGCCCTCTCGAGGGCCCGAGTTCATGATCGGCGCGGCGAGGAAAGCGGTGGACGCTTTGCGTCTCTGACGCAGATACCCCGGCTTATAGCATGGGTCCAAGCCCCGTCGATGTGCGACCAACCCCGTATCGCCCCTCGCCCGCCGTCGTCAGAATTGGCGCTAGCCCGCTGAAAAGCCACGAAAGGGCTGATTGAACCGCCTCAAATCAGGCCGTCAAACCTTTCAGAAAATTTAGAAAGCAAATAGCCCAATTCAGCACTGCAACGTGTAGTTTTTCGGTCGTTAGCGAGCCGAACGAAAAAAGAGAACCTTTGGTGAGTGCCGTACATCATTTGCACAGCGACGTGGCAGTCGTCGGCTGGGCCTGTCGTTTCCCCCGCGCGAATTCGATCTCCGAATTTTGGTCGCTTCTACTCGACGGACGTTGCGCCGTTTCGTGCGTCCCCGAGGAACGTTTTCTGCTCCAGCGCTACGGCCACCCGCGGCGCAACGAGCGCGGCAAAAGCTACACCTGGGCGGCGGGGATTATCGACGATGTCTGGGGCTTCGACCGCGCGGTCTTCGGCATCTCGCCGCGCGAGGCCGAGCAGATGGACCCGCAGCAGCGAATCCTGCTGCAACTGACCTGGGAAGCCCTGGAAGACGCCGGGATACGTCCTTCCGCCCTCGCCGGTTCGGATACCGGCGTGTTCGTCGGCGCTTCGCTCGTCGACTACGCCAATAGCGCGTTCGGCGATCCGGCTGCGGTCGACGCGCATTTCGGCACCGGCAATTCGCTCGCGATCTTGGCGAATCGCATTTCGTATATTTTCGATCTGCACGGTCCGAGCGTGACGGTCGACACCGCCTGTTCGTCGTCGCTCGTCGCGCTGCATCAAGCGATGCGAGGCGATTCGCGATCGGCCGCATCGATACGGCGATCGTCGGCGGCATCAACATCATCGGCAGCCACACGTCTTCATCGGTTCTCGCAAGCCTCGATGCTGTCGCCGACCGGCCTGCTGCCATGCCTTCGACGCGCAAGGCCGATGGCTATGTGCGCGCCGAAGGCGGCGCCGTCATCGTGCTGCGTAAAGCAGCGCTCGCGCGCGCACCGACGACAATCCGATCCACGGCTGATCGTCGCGTCGGACGTCAACTCGGACGGCCGCACGCAACGGCATCGCGCTGCCGTCGCTGCGAAGCGCAGGAAGCGCTGCTCGAACGCGTCTACTCGCGCGCGGCGATCGCACCCTCGCGCTCGCCTTCATCGAGGCGCATGGCACCGGCACGCCGGTCGGCGATCCGATCGAGGCCACCGCGATCGGCCGCAGCCTCGGCCGCGAGCGCTCGCGAGCCGCTGCCGATCGGCTCGGTCAAGACCAACATCGGTCATCTCGAGCCGGCGTCGGGCATGGCGGGGCTGCTCAAGGCGATGCTGGCGCTCAATCACGGCGTCTTGCCGCCCTCGCTGCATTTCGACGAGCCCAATCCGCATATCGACTTCGATCGAGCTCAACCTGCTGTCGCGCATCAACCAGCGTCTGTTGACGATGCTGCGCAGCAATGCGCCGGGGTCAACTCCTTCGGCTTCGGCGGCACCAACGCGCATGTCGTGATCGCGCGCCAGGCGTCCAGCGGCCGCCGCGGTGCAGCACCACGCCGGAGCCCGCACGTTATCTGATGCTATCCGCCGCGACAGAATCGGCACTGCGAGCGATGGCGCAGAACTATGCCGCGCGCATCGATGCTCTCTCGCCCGGCGAGTTGCCACCTCTCGCAAGCGCGCGGCCGCTTTCGTCGCGAGCGACTGGCGACCCAACTCGTTGCTTCAATCACCGATCGCGAGACGCTGCGCAAGGCTCTGAACGCCTACGCCGGCCGGAAGCGATCACACTGCGCTCGCCAATGGCACCGCCGTCGGGCGACAACCTTCCCGTCGCGTTCGTTTATTCGGGAAACGGCAGCCAGTGGGCGGGGATGGGCATCGCCGCCTATCGCCGCAACGCTTCGGTTTCGTGCGCAATTCGATTTGGTCGACGACAGCTTTTCCAAACTCGCCGGCTGGTCGTTGCGGGAGATGCTCTTTCAGCGATCGGCTGCGCGAGGAGATCGAGCGGACCACCGTTGCGCAGCCCTTGATCTTCGCGATCCAAAGCGCGACGACCGCCGCCTTGCGCGCGACGCGGATTGCGCCCCGCGGCCGTTCTCGGCCACAGCGTCGGCGAGATCGCCGCCGCCGAAGCGGCCGGGAATCCTCGATCTTCATGCCGCGGTCCGCGTCATCTTCTGCCGCAGCAAGCACCAGGAGATGGTCGGCGGCAGCGGCCGGATGTGCGTCATCATGGCCTCGCCGGAACTCGCCCAATCGATGGTCGACGAGATTCGAGAACCTCGATGTCGCGGCCGTCAACAGTCCGCGCGCCATCACCATGGCAGGCACGATCGAGGCAATCACCCGGCTCGAGGAAACAGCCCGGGCGCGCGGCATTGCTTTCATCGATCTCGGTCTCAATTACCCCTTCCATTCGTCACTCATGGAGCCGGTGCGCGCCGATCTTATCGCCGATCTCAGCGGCCTGACGCCGCGCGACGCCGAAATTCCCTTCCTGTCGACGGTGACCGGTTCATACCTCGCCGGATCTCAGGTCAGCGCCCGTTATTGGTGGCAGAATATCCGCCAGCCGGTTCAATTTCTTGCCGCTGTGCGCGAGGCCGCAAAGCTCGGCGCGCGATTCTTCGTCGAAATCGGTCCATCGCCGACGGTGATCAAGCATATCGCCGACAGCCTGAGCGGCGAAATCACCGGCTATGCCACGCTCGCTGTGCACGATCGCGGCGAAAGCGAGAGCGATCCGATCGCGGAAGCGGTGGCGAAGGCTTTGGTCTGCGGCGCGCGACACGACGATGCGGCGGTCTTTGGATCGGATCCGGGCGCGGGCATCGCGCTGCCATCCTATCCGTGGCAGCAAGAGCGCTTTCGTTACGCGCCGACGCTCGAAGCCGTCGGCGTCGTCGAGGCTGATCGGCACCCGCTGGCGGGCGCCCAATTCAGACAATGACGATCTTGAGTGGCATAGCCACATCGATACAGCCCTCTTTCCTGCGCTGTCCGATCACAAGGTCGGCGACAGAGTCATTCTTCCGGGAACCGGCTTTATCGAAATTGCACTGACCGTCGCGACGCATTGGCTCGGAACCGCAGATGTCGCGCTCGCGAATTTCGAGATTCTGAAGCCGCTCGATCTCACCAACGGCCAAACCCGCGAGGTCGTGACACGCATCTCGGCCGGCTCGAGCACTTTCGAAATCATGAGCCGCCAGCGGCTGGCCAACGTCAGCTGGATGGTGCATTGCCGCGGCAAGATTCTGCATGGCCATGGCAGCACCGCACTGGTCACCGATGGCCATGTTTCCGGGCCCTGTCTGCTTGCCGACAAGCGAGAACTCTACAGCATTGCGGCGGCAAGCGGACTCACCTACGGACCTGCCTTCCAGCAGATCGCGCGCGTCACCTCTCGCGAGGGCGATCTGGTCCATGTCGAGCTCGCGCCGGCTGAGGACGTCACGCCGTTCCTGCTCGACCCGATGCGGCTCGATTGCTGTGTCCAGGGCGTGATCACGGTCTTTCCGGAATTGCGGGCAGCCGAACGCGGCGTCGCTTATGTGCCAGCCCGGGTCGATGAAACCACGCTGCTTCGCGCGCACGCTATTCCGCAATGCGCGGTGTTTAAGATTCTTCGCAAGAACGAGCGCGCGATCGTCTGTCATTGCGATGTATTCGACGCAGCGGGAAACCTGATTGCGTCGTTCCGCAATGTGCGATGTCAGGCGCTGCCTGTCCGCCGTACCGAAGCGCTCGAAGCGGTCAGCCTAGTCGAGGCGGTTGAGCCGATCGCGGAAACAACCGGCGCAGGGCCTTTCCACGCCGCGACAGCTCAAATTCTCGCCGAGCTGACAGCGTCCGGGAAACTCGTTTCGGAAACGGCGGCACCCGGACCGGGACCGCAACTTCTCGACGGCTGGGCGACGGCAGCCGCCTATGAGATCGCCACCGGGCTATCGCGACGGCGCAAGATCGACCCGGCGGCGCTGGTCGAGCAACAGCGGCTCGATGAGGGATTGCCGCCTCTGGTTGGTCAGTCTCTTGCGAGGGTTGGAAGCAGCGGGACTGGCCGAGTTCGTCGACGGCACATGGGTTCTGGCGAAAGATCCGGAACTGCCGCGTTCGTCGGCGATCGTCAAAGCCATCGCCAAGGAACATCCGGAGCTCGCCGCCGAAATCCTTCTGGCGGGAGATGCAACCGGCCTCGCCGATCGGATTGCACGTGAAAGGACTCTGCGCGGCAACCGCGTATCGCTGCTGACAGATGCCGCGATGGACTTTCTAGCCGCCAGCGATCCTATGGCAGCCGAAGCGAGCGAGGTGCTCACACGGCTCCTCACGTCTATGCGGCTCGACCAGTACGGCCGCGCCACGCATGTCCTTCTGCTCGGCGGTTCGGCATCGCTGATCTCGGCGCTGACCACGGCGGGACAACACGTGACGGTGTTCGAGCCCGATCTGCCGCGCGCCGATCGGCTGCGCATAAATCTGCCGCGCAACAGCGACGTATCAATTCTGGGCGCCGATCGCGTCGCGGAATTGGGCCAATACGATCTGATCGTCTCCGTTCTCGGCCTCTATCGCCTGCCCGCGGAGCTGACGCCCGATCGGCTTGGCAAGAAGGTTGAAGTCGAATGGGCTCCTGCTCGCGATCGAGAGCCCGCCCTCGCTCTTCCATGATCTGATTTTCGGTCTCGATCCCAACTGGTTTGCGACAAGCACACCTGATTTCCCTGTCGGATTGCTGCGAACCGCAAACGAGTGGAAGACGGAGCTGACGCGCGCCGGCCTTACGCAATGCGAGACGCGCTCGATCCGCTGCGGCGCGCGTATAGGCAGCTTCTTGATCGGCGAGGCTCCAGCAGCACCGGCGCGACCCGAGCGCAAGGCCGCGACACAGACCACCGATCTGCAGGTCGCCCTGCTGTTGGCTGATATACCGAACAACGCGCTTGCGGAAAGCATCGGTCATGCCTTCACCGCCACCGGTATTCTCGTTGAGACGGCGCTCACGGATATATCGGTGTCACAAAGCAATCGCGTCGCCATCCAGCTTTTCGCGGCGACAAGAGAGGCGGTTGATCCCGTCAGCGCCCTGACAACGCAATGCCTCGCGATGAAAAACGCGGCCGAGCAATTCGCCGGCGCCAAGGCAACGCTGTGGCTCGTTTTCCAAGGCGCGGAGGAGTACGACCCCGTCGTCCGCGGGCTCTGGACCTTCTCGCGCACGCTTGCCAATGAATTCCCGCATCTCGATATCCGTCGCGTCTCCATTGCAAACGATATGTCTTGCGACCAGGCCGCATTGCAAATCCGCGATCTCATTTTGTCGGGCACGGCAGAGACCGAATTGCACATCGCGACCAGCGGCATTTCCGCTTTGCGTATCGTTGCGCCCAATCGGGCCAGCGAGAGTACCGGCCGGACGCCAGCCGACGCGGCACGGCTGGAGCGGCAATCCGACGGCACACAGCGTCTGCGCTGGCAAGCATTCGAAAGAGCGGCGCCGGCAGGCGATGAGGTCGAGATCGCGGTCGAGGCGACCGGTCTTAATTTCCGCGACCTGATGTGGATTGTCGCTGCTGTCCGACGACATCATCGAGGACGGTTTCACCGGCGCGACACTAGGCTGCGAATGCGCCGGTCGGATTGTTCAGGTCGGATCGGGAGTGACGAACCTGCGGCGCGGCGATCGGGTCGTCGCGTTCGCCGCCGCGCGTTTTCGACGCATGTGACGGTCGCCGCCGGCTGCGTCGCGAAACTGCCGGATGCGATCAGCACCGAGGCGGGGCGACCGTTCCAGTCGCCTTCCTGACGGCATATTATTCGCTCGTCACCCTGGCTCGGCTGAAGCGCGGTGAGTGGGTGCTGATCCATGGCGGCGCCGGCGGCGTCGGCATGGCGGCGGCTACAGATTGCTCGCGGCCGCGGCGCAAAGGTCATCGCTACGGCGGGCTCGACCGCCAAGCGCGATCTGCTGACCGCGCTGGGCGTCGACCATGTGCTCGATTTCGCGATCGAATACTTTTGTCGAGGATGTTCGCTCGATCACCAAGATCGGCGTCGATGTCGTGCTCAACAGCCTTGCCGGCGAGGCGATGGAACGGGGCGTCGGCTGTCTGCGGCCGTTCGGGCGCTTTGTCGAGATCGGCAAGCGTGATTACGTCGCGAACACCCATATCGGGCTGCGGCCATTCCGCAAGAACCTCACCTATTTCGGCGTCGATATCGACCAGTTGATGGTCGGGCAGAGCAATATCGGCCAGAAGGCATTTTCTCGCCTGATGAAGCAGCTGGAGCAAGGCGAGTTGACGCCGTTGCCGTATACCGTCTTCAAGGCCGATGCGATCCACGAAGCCTTTCACCTGATGCAACATTCGGGTCACATCGGGAAGATCGTCGTCACCTCGCCCGCGCCGGAGTTGGTGACGCGGCCGACCCGCCCGTTTGCCGTCAATCCCGGTGGCACGCATGTCATCACCGGCGGATTTGGCGGGTTCGGCTGGGAAGCCGCAAAGTGGCTCGTCGATCACGGCGCCCGTCATCTGGTGCTGCTCGGCCGTCGCGGCGCCGCCACCGAGGAAGCGAAAGCGGAGTTGGCGCAGCTGGCGGGGCGCGGCGTACAGATTTACGCTGAGCCGTGCGACATCGCCGATCGGCGTGCGGTCGAGCGTGTCTTCCAGCACATCCACCAGACGATGCCACCGGTTGTCGGCGTCCTGCACGCCGCGATGGTGCTCGACGATGGGCTGATGGCGAACCTCGACGAGGAGCGCTTCCACCGGGTGCTGGCGCCAAAGGTGCTCGGCGCCGACAATCTCGATCGCCTCACGCGCGGCATGCCGCTCGAATATTTCGTTCTGTTTTCGTCGGTGACGACCCTCGTCGGCAATCCGGGTCAGGGCAATTACGTTGCCGCCAATGCCTATATGGAGGGCATCGCTCGGCGTCGCCGCCAGGACGGGCTGCGGGCATTGGCGATCGGCTGGGGGCCGATCACCGATGTCGGCGTGGTGGCACGCACGCAGAAACTCCAAAGCGATTTGGAGAAGCTGACGGGCGCCCGGGCCATGATCGCGCGCGAAGCGCTCGATTTGTTGGCACAAGCTCTCAGCCAAACCCGCGATCGTCCCGAGCTCGCGGCCGTGACGATCGCGCCCAATGACGGCATCGCCGGCGGCGACCGCCTCGCAACGCTGCGGTCTCCAACCTACGCCGCCCTGCTGCGCAAGGGCGGCACATCGCTTGCCAGCGACAACACCAAGCTCGATGTCCGCGACGTTCTGCGGATCGAAGGTCCCGACATCGCACGCAGGAAGATCGGCGATCTCATCGCAGCACAGCTCGCTCGCGTGCTCCATGCGCGCGAGGAGGACATCAGCCGGACGCGGGCCTTGGGCGAGATCGGCCTCGATTCCCTGATGGCGCTGGAGCTCGGCATAAATCTCGAAGCATCGTTCGATCTTCAGATCGCGCTGACGGGATCGGTCGGTGAAATGACCATCGCCGCTTTGGCTGACAGCGTCATTGCCCGGGCCACGGCCGAGAGCCCAGTGAGCGCCACGGTCGCACCAATCCTCCAGCGGCATGCCGAAACCGTGCGGCCGGCGCAGATCGAAGCGCTGAGCCAATTGGTCAACGCCTGGGGCGGATGACACGCGTGAAGCAACGCGCCTCCCTCACCGACACCATCCGCGAAAATCTGCTGCGCCGCGCCGAAACGGTGCGTCTGGCAAAGATGTCCTCGGCGCGCCCCGACCAGCCCTCGCCTCGGACCGATTTCGACCCTACCGGGATACGACGAGCTGCGCCTTTATGAGAGGATCGGCGAAAAGCTTGGCCTCGGAAATCCCTATT
This sequence comes from uncultured Alphaproteobacteria bacterium, assembly GCA_963731145.1. GTDB lineage: Bacteria > Pseudomonadota > Alphaproteobacteria > ATCC43930 > CGMCC-115725 > CAIKMD01. Next base: position 28,932 of record CAVSUX010000007.1, read on the forward strand.
TTCGCTTGCACGATGGACGCGCCGGCGCCGAAACGAAGATCGACGGCCTCATGCTGACGAATTTCGCGTCCTACGATTATCTCGGGCTCAACGCGCATCCCGAGATCACCGCCGCAGCGCATGCCGCCATCGACCGGTACGGCGTGTCGAGTTCGGCGAGCCGTTGCGTTGCCGGCGAGCGCCCTGTGCATCTGCAACTCGAGCGCGCCATCGCGGAGCATTACGGTGTCGACGACAGTTTGGTGCTGGTCAGCGGCTATTCGACGAATGTGAGCGTGATCGGCCAGATCGTCGGACCGAATGACCTGGTCGTGCTGGATTCCGTCATTCACAACAGTGCCGTGATGGGCAGCGTCCTCTCAGGCGCCAATCGCCGCGGCTTTCCGCACAACGATCTCGAGAACCTCGACAGTCTCCTCAGCGAGACCCGTCATCGTTTCGAGCGCGTGCTGATCGTCGTCGAAGGCCATTACAGCATGGGCGGCGATTATCCCGATCTGCCGAAGCTCGTCGACATCAAGAAACGCCATGGCGCCTGGCTGATGGTCGACGAGGCCCATGCGCTCGGCGTTCTCGGTCCGCGCGGCGGCGGCATCGCCGAGCATTTCGGCGTCGAGCCGCGCGAGATCGATCTCTGGATGGGAACGCTCTCCAAGACGCTCGCGGCATGCGGCGGCTATATCGCGGGCTCGGCCGAGCTCATTCACTATCTCAAGAATTTCGCCGGCGCCTTTGCTTACAGCGTCGCGATGCCGCCGGCGATCGCCGCCGCCGCCGCGAAAGCGCTCGAAATCCTCCACCGCGAGCCGGAGCGCGTCGCGCGGCTCCACCACAACGCCGCGCTGTTCGCGCGTCTGGCGAAAGAGCGCGGACTCGATCTCGGCACCGGCGCGGGAACCGCCATCGCGCCGATCATCATCGGCGACTGTTGCCCGCGGTGATGTTGTCCGAAATCCTCTTCGAGCGCGGCATCAACGTCATGCCGGTGCTCCATCCTGCCGTTCCGGCCAAGCAAGCGCGCTTACGTTTCTTTTTGACGGCGGCGCATTCCGAGGCCGATATCGCGCGCGCGCTCGACGAGACAGTGGCTTGTCTGAGCGGCGTCCGGGAACGTATGAAAGAGATCGACGTCCGGGGCTAATCGCCGGCGTCGGGAAAGATGAGCATCGCCCTAGAATTGACATCGCCGACGCGAAGCGTGGTGATTACCGGCGCGTCGAGCGGTATCGGCCACGCGCTCGCCCTGCACTATGCCCGACGCGGGACGCATCTCGGCTTACTCGGCCGCAATCGCGACCGGTTGCTCCGTGTGGCCGCCGAATGCCGCAGCCGCGGCGCGACGGTCGATGCCGAAGCGATCGACGTGCGATCGCGTGGCGCAATGGCCGCGTGGCTCGATGCCTACGACAGGCGTTTTCCGATCGATCTGCTTTTTGCGAATGCCGGCGTGATGGACGGAACGCCGGTCGATGGCGCGATCGAGCCCGCCGATGCCGCCTACGAGATCGTCGAGACCAACGTGCTCGGCGTTCTCAATACCGTGCAGCCGGCGATCCCGCGCATGATGGCGCGCCGCCGGGGGCAGATCGTGATTTTGAGCTCGCTCGCCGGGTTGATCCCCTTGCGCGACTCACCCAGCTATTGCGCCAGCAAATCCGCTGTGCTCGCCTATGGCCTGTCGCTGCGCGATCTCCTGATTGCGCACGGCATCCGCGTCAATGTGATCTGCCCGGGCTATGTCGCAACGCCGATGTCACGGCAGGAGATCGGCAGCAAGCCCTTCGAGATCTCGGCCGGGCGCGCCGCATCGCTGATCGCGCGCGGGCTGGCGCGAAACAAGGCGGTGATTGCCTTCCCGTTCTGGCTGGCGCTCGGCACGCGCATCGGCGCCATGCTGCCCGACGCGCTGCGCGAGCGGGTGACGCGCGGCTCGCGGTTCCGGGTGAACCGGCGAACGTAAATCCTCCTTCGGCAGAACGCCGATTGCGCGGGATGACCTATAGCCCTGCGGGCGCGATCCCCGGCGCTACTTCGTACCGCTTTACCCGCGAGAATTGCCTGACCTTCAGCCTGAGGAAAGGCTGCTCGATTGCGATATATGAGGCGAAAGCGACCAGGATCGATAGCGGCAGGATCGCAAGAACGATCAGCCGATCCGGCAGATGCGCAAAGACGAGCAGCCATAGGATGGGCAAATGCCAGAGATAAACGCCGTACGAGATTCGGCCAAGGGAACGCAGTGGCGTCCATTCGAGGATTGTCTCAAGAAGATCGCTGCTTGAAACGGAAAGCACGCGAACGAGCCACGCAACGGATATGGCAAATGCGGTCAAGCCCCAGAATTGCATCCAGGGCTCGCCGTAAGCGGCGACAAGGCAAAAGCCGCTTATCAAGGTACTGGGGATATACCATGAGCTACGCATGAAGCTCAGCATCGTCGGTGACAAATCTACTAGTGCAAAAACGCAGCCGGCGAACAGCGCATCCGTACCTGTGTCGAAGCCGCAATAGGTCCGTTCCCAGGACGCTCCATGCGCGGCAAGATAACTGCGCCAGATCGCCGAGGCAGCAAACAGCACGATGCCAACACCGACGGCAGCCGGCCGTCCCGCCCAGCTGAGCGCCAGGAGCAGAAGGGCTGGCCAGAGCAGATAGAATTGTTCTTCCATACCGAGCGACCACGTATGAGCAATGAACCCTACGGGGCCGAGGTGGAAGGCGATCACCCAATTCATAACGTAGCCGGCAGCAAAGGCTGCGGCAGTGAGATGTTGGGATCGCGTGCGGGATCAGGATAAGGGTAATTGCGACGTAGAAAGCAAGCATTGCGAACAATGCCGGCATGAGCCGCAATACCCTCCGCGCATAGAAAGCGCCCAAAGAAATTCCGCCGGAGCGTTCGTACTCGTCGACGAGAATGGAGGTGATCAGAAATCCGCTCAACGCGAAAAAAAGATCCACGCCAAGGAAACCGCCCCCAAGCGGCCCACGTGAAAGAAAACGACCATGAGCACGGCAATTCCGCGCAAACCGTCAAAAGAACGGATATAGCGCATTCCGAATTGTATTCGCACAATCCTCGCCCAGCCTACGCGTCTCTTGGGCTACCCCGATAGAGTTCGAGGACGTACCGAAGGAGGGCTCGACAGATTTAGCCGGACGCGGCTTAGGGCGGAAACCGGCACGGACATGCGGGGCCTCGTGGCGGCAAGCAATCGCGAGCGGTGGAGACACGCGGCCTCTTGCGCTCGGCCTCAGCCCAAGCCAGCCATGGCGGGCGGTCGCAAGGCTCCCACCCCGGCTATTCTCCTGCCCTATTCCTTCTTATCGCCCCCGTTCTTCTCGCCGGCACGCGCGATCTTCAGCAGCCGCTCGCGCAGGATTTCATTCGCGTCGCGTTTCTTCGCGCGTGATCGATCGTCACGAACTGGCTCTTGCGGTAGAGACCGAGAAGCCGCGCCAGGCTGTCGAGCGCGCGCTGCTTCGAATGCAGCTTGATCGTCGCCTTTAGCCCATTGTTGCCCTGCTTGATTTGCAAAAGCTCGATGGCGGCTCGATCGTCGGGTGAAATCGCCGCGCTCGGCTTCAGCACGATGCCCTCCTCGTCCCATTCAGCGATGTCGGCAATGTTGGCGAAGGCGATGCGCGCAAATTCGCGCTTCACGCGGTCGACATCGATGCGCGTGCGCTCGATCGAGGCCGCGCGCTCCGCCTCGACGAAGGCGGCGACATGCGGACGATGGAGCATTTTCCACCCGCTTTTATGCGCGTGCGCTCCCTTCAGCCCCACGCGTCGTGCCGCTTCGCTGGCGCTGCCGGTGGCGAGATACGCGAGCGCGAAACGTTCCTCGAGCGGATTGATCCCGGTGCGCCGTTGCCTCACCAATCGTTTGCGGCGCTGCGTCGCGGGATGAATACCCTGCGGCGGGTCGAGCCCGCGCTCGCGCAAGGCCGCGACGATATGGGTGCGACGCAACAGCATCGGCCCCCAACTGCGCGCGCTGTCGGGCGAGTAGCCGGCATCGCGGGCGGCCTGGGTGGCATTGCGGGAAACGAGATAGGCTTCGACAAAGCGCTGCTGGCGCTCCGTCAACTTACGGGGCATGGGAAACCTCAGGGATTTGGGATGGGTGGGGGCTGAAAAGCCGGGAAGATTTCCGGCGGAATCGGCTGCCGATTGGCCGCCGGAATGCGGCTCAAATAAAAAGACCGCCCCGAAAGGCGGCCTTGTCAGCGTTCCTGATTTGTACTATTTCGATCCGGATTGGTCAAGGGAAATCGGCCAGTAGACAGTAGTTATGGGAAATGACATCGCTTGGGTCTACAGCATTCCCACTGGATCAGCGAAAGCCCCGGGAGCGATTCGCGCGAACCGATCCGAAAGAGGGCGCAGCAATCATGGCTGAAGAAGATGGTCCTGTTCCGTTAGTTGAGGATGGCGCAACTGGCGACCGGTTCCTCATCTACTCGGCGCGCGAAGGCGTCAGGGTCGAGCTTAAGGTTGATGGCGATACTTTTTGGGCGTCGCAAAGCCAAATGGCAGAAGCCTTTGGCGTGACGCCGCAGAACATTACGATGCATCTGCGCAATATCTTCAAGGAAGGCGAACTGCACGAAACGGCAGTATGTAAGCAATCCTTACAGACTGGCCGTGACGGCAAGACCTACTCGACAAAGTTGTACGATCTCAATGCGCTAATCTCGGTCGGATATAGGGTTAGCGGCCCGCTCGGAACGGCATTTCGAATTCTGGGCGAACGACAAGCTTTTCCAGTACCTGACGAAGGGCTTTGTCATCGATGCGCCTCGACTGAAAGAGCCGGGCAACCAGGATCGGATCGCCGAACTCCGGGAGATTATTCGCGACATCCGGGCGGCTGAAGCGAATGTCTATGCCGAGCTTCGACGTATTTGTGCGATGTGCCAGGACTATGATCCGAAGGCAGAGAGCGCGCACGAATTCTACGCGAAGATGCAAGCAAAACTGTTTTGGGCAGTAACGTCGCATACGCCGGCCATGATCTTGCGCGACCGGGCGAATGCGACGAGCCCTAATATGGGGCTGCAAACTTGGTCTAAGGACGATGTTCGACAACTCGACGCCACGACCGCGAAAAACTACCTCGCGGATAGCGAGCTTCGCGAACTCAATCGCCTTACGACGATCATCTTGGATATCTTTGAAGATCAGCTTGCGATTGGCAAACTCACGCTGATGTCGCATGTGTCGGCCGAGCTCGACAAGAATCTGCGCAATCTTAATCGACCAGTCCTCAATCATGGGGGCAACGTTTCGCATGCCTCGGCAGAGGCGCACGCGAAGGCGCAATACCAAAAGTTTGATGAAAAACGCCGAGCGCTGAGGGCAGAAGAACACATGAAGGAAATTGCCGCGCTCAAACACACGGAAAAAGCGTTGCCAAAACCAAAACGCCGAAACGAGCAAGAGAGAAAATAAGAAGCTTTCCGATCCTGCCGCCGATCTCTCTTCACGCGTGGCTGTCAGTTCAAAACGATCCTCGCCGACCCGCAGTGCGCCCGCATGATCAAATCTTTCGAAAGCGACGAGGCGATCGAGACGGAGCGTAAGTTCGGCGGCAAGTCGAGCGGCGGGCCGATCTCAAAGACGACGCGTGCTCGCGAGCAGTGAAAATATTTATGAACCCCTTGGCGACTTGGGAGCGCCACCGTTAGCTGTTCCCGATTACCATCGAGTTTCAGCCGCTCTAAAGGGAATTCTGACTCCGCCAGGGCTAGCGAAAGTCGCTTCGGGTTAAAATCGTCGGCCCCGAGGGCCTTGATCTAACTGAGTCCGCTTTAGCTCCATCACGAGACGTGGCGACGCGCAGAACGCATGTCGGAGAGGTGCCACAACCAGACATGCCCAAGCCATTCGTATTGACACCGCTCAACGGCCGAATTTGAAATATGGTCCCGTTGCCAATAGGTTTTATGGCAAACGTTATTCCGGCGTACCCCGGGTGGCTGCACCACCTTCCGCGGTCCCTCCGAAGAGAACCATGTGGGCGATCTTCGATTGGACGAAAAGGGCTGGCAGAGCGTGGTGTCCGACCCCGAAGTCCGGCCGATTTGAAGGAAGCCAGGCACTAGGGTAAGGCCGCAGATAGCATCCCGCCCCGTCCGGAGTTTCATCGTCCTTGCCGGTCACGCTCGCCGGGCAACACGGCGCCCGGTGGGTGTGATGCTGCGCTCCATCGTGCTCCAGCGCCAATTTCCCGCCTCGCCGGCCGCACACGAATTTTCGGCGGCCTAGGGAATCCACCCCATGTGCGACCCCCGGCGCAAGGGGCAGCCTGTTCAAGGTGAGGCGGGCTGTTGTGGCGCCGCCAGTGACAGGAGCAAGAGTTATGAAAACTCCATCCATCAAAGTGGGAGTGATCGCGGAGCAAACCGGCGCGCTGTCGTTCATGGGCGGCGCCAACGCCAACGTGGCGAAAATGGTGATCGACGACATCAACGCCAGCGGCGGCCTGCTGGGGCACCGGATCGATCTCATGCTCGAGGACGGCGCAACGACCGACAGCGTCGCGGAGGCCAAAGCGACGAAGCTCATCCAGCAGGACAAGGTCGATGTAATCTTCGGCGGCATCTACAGCTCGACACGTCAGGCCATCAAGGAACCAGCCGTCGTCAAGGGCCGCACGCTCTATATCTATCCCGAGCAATACGAAGGGCAGGAATGCGATCCGCTCATCTTCTGCACCGGCCCGGTGCCGGCGCAGCAGCTCGATCCGCTCATCCCTTGGCTGATGCAAAAGACCGGCGCGAAGAAATTCTACCTGCCGTCGGCTGACTACATCTGGCCGCACGTGATGAACAAGAAGGTCCGTGAGCTGGTCACCGCCAACGGCGGCACGATCGTCGGAGAGGAATACTATCCGCTCGATCGCATGGAGTACGGCGAGACAGTCAAGAAAATCATGTCGCTCGGCGCGGAGGTGGTGTTCAACACGATCGTTCCGCCGGGCGTCGTGCCGTTCTTCCAGCAGCTCTACGACGCGGGCTTCCAGAAGCGCGGCGGACAGCTCATCTGCACCTATTTCGACGAGAACCTCCTGAGCTTGCTGCCGGCTGCGCATAGCGAGGGCCTGTACGGCTGCCTCGACTATTACCAGGACGTCAGCGATCCGTTCAGCAAGACGCTGCTGGACGCATTACAACGATCGGTATCCCGGCCAGGAGCAATTCACCGGCGGCAGCGCATGTTCGGGCCTCTACCGGGGCATGAAACTGTGGGAGTCCGCCGTGAAGGAAGCGGGATCGCTCCGCCAGCACGATGTCATCGCGGCGCTCGATCACGCCAAGATCGCCGAAGGGCCGGGCGGCCCGGCGGAAATGGTGCCCGGTCAGCACCACGTGCGCATGAACATGTACATCGCGCAGGCGAAGAACGGCAAATTCGAGATCGTGAAGAGCCTTGGCGCCATCGATCCGAACGAGGCGACTGTCCCGACCGGCGTCGAACCCGGCGGGATGGCCGCTGCGGGTTGATGATCCCTCGTTCCCCAACGATGTATGCGAACGGCCGGATGACCGATCCGGCCGCACCGCCCATGAAAGGAGAGGAAGCCATGGCCAACGGATCGGCAATCAAATCGCTCATAAGGGCGCGGCGACTGTGGTGCTATCGTTGCGCGCGCCGACAAAGCGTTCAATGCCGGCGCGACGGGATGCCACTGTCCGAAAAGGGTCAAACTGAGCCGTCCGATCCCGGCGGGGCAATGTCCGAACACCGATCAAGATCGGAAGCGGTTTGATCTGCCTGCGCTATCCAAATAGAGACAGTCAGCCCCATCGGCTCTCGGCGCGGGCGACCCCCCGACCCGGCGCCGATTGAACCGCCATTGGAATTGGGCGAGATAGCGCGGCACGTGTTTCGGACGAACCGCGCGATGCATGCCGAGTACGTTGTTCTTGACGTTTGCGAGCACTGTATTAACCCAGAAGAACTCCGGCCGGCGCGTCGATTTCCGGCGGCCGCCCGTTTTGATCGGCAAATGCACGACCTGACCGGGCGACGCAGCGCGGCGAAGCAAGAGAGCCCGTCGGAAACAACCGCAGAGCCTGGCAAAATTGCGCGCATCCGCAATTTCTTCACCTCCGCCTTCCGGAAGCTCTTCAAACGCTGCAACAGCGTGCGCTGCGGGCGACCTTGGTCGTCGGTCTCGACGGCGGCGATAAATAGAGATCGGGGTCAGAGTTGAATTTCCGACGGAAGGGCTTGCCGGCGCATCGCACCACCTGCCCCGGGCCGGCTGCCGGCAGACACAGCAATACGCGCCAATTAAATCTACTCTGACCCCGATTGCTTGACGATTTCGTTGCAAACCATGAAATCGCAAACCCTAACGGGTTCGCGGCCGTGGACCCTGAGGGCTAACCATGACCTCTGCGGTCAAAGTTGATGTGCGGGTAGACGTGGCGGCAATCCTTAAATGGCTGGTCGTCGCGTACCTTCTCTTGCACTAGACGGCGCGGGGCGGCTTCGGCCGTCCCGTTTGCTTTTTCGCAGCCGCTTGGGGCGACTCGTCTTGCTCTGATAGAACGGCTGGATGCTGCCAGACCTGAAGTCAGTCCAAAATCTCTATCTGATCTTCGCCTTCCTCGTTCCGGGCTTGGTGACCATCTATGTGCGCTCTCGCTTTATCACGGGCCGCATTCCTTCAAATCCGGAAGCAGTTCTCTGGTATCTCACGCTCTCGCTCATCTACTACGCCCTGGCTCTTCCGTTTGTCGAATTCGTGCTGACGTTTGAGGAGCCGGGATCCGCAAAAATCTTTGCCTGGATCGCGCTAATTTTCATCGGTCCTGCGCTCCTCGGATTGTTCCTTGGCGAGATTGTTCGCTGGCGCTGGATTCGCACCGCACTCGAAAGGATCGGCGTCCATATCACCCACGCCGTTCCGTCCGCCTGGGATTGGAAATTCGGCAATATGGGCGCGCACTGGCTTTCATAGCAACAGCGGGTGAGAACCCGGGCCTCAACGATCGAATCACTTTTCGCAAGCATGATCGCAGCTTTGAAATTCGAAGCCGTTCGGAAAAGAAGCGTGAAAGCCAACACGAGCGGATCGGCTGTGCCTTTATGGGTCACCGGAATTTCTGTTTCCGCTGCAAGCGACAGGCTCAATTGATAGAGCCGGTCGGCATACGCGAACCATTCCCGGGTGATATCGTCAATTTGCTGCGCTGCGCTTTTCTCGCCCATGCCTACCGTTAGCCTCTCACCCGGTCATCGTTGCCGTCATCGACAGCTTTGTGCTCTCAGGGATAGCCATCATCCGGACTGCCCCTGTAATCCCAATCAGGAATAGCGCGGGTCAAAATCGGGACCAACAGGCTGCGCCTCACGCATCGCTGAGATCGAGCCGTCTACGACGCACCAGAGCACCGGGCAGAGCAGAGAGACCGCTTAGGATGCAGCCTATAAGTCGTCCAGATGCGAGCCTCATGCAGATTTGCTTCCTCGCCGTCGTCGTTGATGGCGAATTTTCAATGCGTTTCCATCATGAAGCAAGCAATCAAGGTGACTCTGGAAACTCACAATCTCGAAGAAGCCAAGAAACTTCTTTAAGATCAATACGGGGTAGGAACGGTTTACAGCCTTTGGATCGACGCGGCTTGGCAAGGCCTTCACGATAAGTAGGGCCGGGCGAGTTGCGGTCTCGCGTAAATTCGCTTTAGACGCGGCACCACCGCTCGCCGACCGGCGCCGTCTCCATCCAGCGCACGAAATCCGCAGCCTCGGGCGCATCTTCGCGCGGCGACCACGGCGCGAATTCCTTATCCAGCTTCGCATCATAAGGCCCGGGCTTTACCTCGAACGCGATCGAGTCCGGCTCGCAGGAAGACGAAGCTGTGCCAGACGCCGCCCTCGTTCTGGATGATGCCGTCGCCGTTCGGCTTCAGCGGCGCGCGGCGGGTGATGCGTCCTTCCGCGTCGAAGACGATCGCATCGATATGACCGCGCAAGGTCATGACCAATTCCCAGATATGGGGGCGATGGCGATGCGGGCGGACATAGGTGCCCGGCCCGCCGGCATTGAGCAGGCGCTGGATCGGGTCGTCGAGCCGCGGATGGAGATTGAGATTGAGCCGGCCGCGCGGCGACGCATTCGCGCGCTTCACCAGATCGGTGAGCGTGCCGTCGATCGACATAGCTGATCCAGGCATCGTCCATGGCGCGACCTCGTACGGCGTGCGTTGGCCGGGACTCTATTCCTCGCCGCCGCGCCCCAGCGCGCAGTCGCGGTGGACATAGACGCTCATCATCAGGCCGAAGCCGAACATCACCGTCAGCATCGCCGTGCCGCCATAAGAGATCAGCGGCAGCGGCACGCCGACCACCGGCAGCAGGCCCATGACCATGCCGGTGTTGATGAAGACGTAGAGGAACACGTTGATGGTGAGGCCGAGCGCCAGCAGTCGCCCGAAATGGCTGCGGCTGCGGAAGGCGATGGCGAAGCCGTAGACGAAGACCAGCGTATAGGCCGCGAGCAGCACGATGCAGCCGACGAGGCCGAATTCCTCGGCCAGCATCGTGAAGATGAAATCGGTCTGCTTCTCGGGCAGGAAGCTCAGATGCGCTTGGCTGCCGGCCATGAAGCCTTTGCCGAAAAGCCCGCCCGAGCCGATCGCGATCTTCGATTGCAGGCTGTGATAGCCGGCGCCGAGCGGATCGTTCTCGGGATCGAGGAAGTTGAGGATGCGGTTCTTCTGATAGTCGCGCAGGAAGCGCCACGCGACCGGCGCCGCGCCGCCGCCGCCGCCAGCACCAGCGCGAATTTCCACCACCGCACGCCGGCGAGAAAGAAGATCGCGCCGCCGGACAGCACCAGCATCATCGCGGTGCCGAGATCGGGCTGCTTCATCACCAGCACGGCCGGCATCAGGATGAAGAAGCGCCGGCACGATGAGGCGCACCGGCCGGCCGATCTCCTCGACCGTCGAGCATGCTGAAATACCGCGCCAGCGCCAGCACCAGCGGCGATCTTCATCAGTTCCGACGGCTGCAACTGGATCACGCCGAGATCGATCCAACGCTGCGCGCCCATGCCGACGGCGCCGCGCATCTCGACCGCGACCAGCAGCACGACAGCGGCGATGTAGAATGAGATAGGCCGAGCGCAGCCAGAAGCGCAGATCGACCGTCGCGACGAGGATCATGATCACGACAGCGACGGCAAAGCGCGCGACCTGCTTCCCGGCCCAAGGCTGCCAATGACCGTTGGCCGCGGAATAGAGCATCGCAAAGCCCATGCAGGCGATGGCGGTCAGCAGCAGCAGCAAGCCCCCAATTGATGCCGAGCACTTTGAGCGCGAAGCTCGAGCGCGGCGCGTCACGGTCGAGAAGGGATTGCGCCACGCGTTCAGCCCGACGCCACAGTCGTGGGCGCGCCGAAAGGCTGATCGGGTACGCGGTTCACCGGATCGCGCTTCTGCGCTTCGAGCAGCACGTCGTGGCAGATCGGCGCGGCGACCGCGCCGCCCTCGCCGCCGGTCGCGCCGCCATGCTCGACGACCACGGCGCAGACATAACGCGGCGCGTTGTACGGCGCGAAGCCGACGAACAGCGCGTGATCGCGGTTCTTCCACGGCACGAGCTGACCGGTCAGGTGGCCGTGCGCACGCTCGGCCTCGCTGTAATGACGGACCTGCGCCGTGCCGGTCTTGCCGCGCCATCAGCATCGTCGGGATCCTTGATGCGCGCGCATAGGCGGTGCCGCGCTGCTGTTGACCACCGCGAACATGCCTTCGCGGACCAGCTGGAGATGTGCCCCTTGCACGCCGAGCGAGGCAAAATCGCCGTCGACACCGATCGGCAGCGCGCTCGTCGGCGGTCATCGACGCCCTGCTTGCGCACCAGGCGCGGCACCACCGCGCGCCCGGTCACCAGCCGCGCGGTATAGGTCGCGAGTTGCAGCGGCGTCACCGAGACGAAGCTCTGGCCGATGCCGCAACTGATCGTCTCGCCGCGCTGCCAGGACACGCCCGTCGTCGCCATCTTCCAGGCGCGGGTCGGAATGAGGCCGGTGCTTCTCGCCCGGGATATCGATATCGAGCTTCGACGCCGAGGCCGAAGCGGTTGGCCATGGCCGCGATCTTGTCGATGCCGAGCAGATCGGCGGTGTGGTAGAAGAACACGTCGCAGGATTCGGGGATCGCGCGCTTCAGCGACGAGCGTCCCATGGCCGCCCTTCTTCCAGCAATGGAACAGCGCATTGCCCGAGGTGAAAGTGCCGGGGCAGAAGAATTCCGTGTTCTCGGTCAGCACGCCGTTCTCGAGCCCGGCCATCGCGACCAGCAGCTTGAAGGTCGAGCCGGGCGCGTAGGTGCCGCTGATCGCCTTGTTGCTCAAAGGATTGAGCGGATCGTCGATGAGCTGTTGCCACATCGTCGGCGTCAAGCCCGGCGGAGAACGCGCCCGGATCGAAGCCCGGCGTCGAGGCCAGGACCAGCACCTCGCCGGTCCAGGCATCGAGCACGACGCAGGACGCGCTGCCCTGCGCCTTGCAGCGCTTCACCGCGAGGTCCTGCAGCTCCATATCGATCGACAGCGAGATGTCCTGGCCCGGCAGGCCTTCCTCGCGCGCCAGCTCGCGCACGACGCGGCCGAAGGCATTGACCTCGACCTCGCTGGTGCCGGCGGTGCCGCGCAGATCGAGATCGTAGGCCTTCTCGATGCCGCTCTTGCCGATGCGGAAATCCGGCAATTCGAGCAGCGGATCGTCGTTGTGGAGATCGTCTTCCGAGACCGCCGCGACATAGCCGACCGTGTGCGAGATCTCGTCGCCGAAGGGATAGTAGCGGGTCAGCGCCTGCTCGATCGAGACGCCCGGCAATTCGAGCGTGTTGACCTCGATGCGGGTCATCTCGTCCCAGCTCAGATCGTCGCGCAACACCACCGGAACGAAGCTCAGCTTGGTGCGCACATCGCGCAGCACGCGGCGGCGATCGGCATCGCTCAGCGGCACGAGGCTCGCGCACGGCGTCGAGCGTCGCCTGGATATCGCCGGCCTGCTCGGCGACCAGCACGGCGCGGAAAGTCGGCTTGTTGGCGGCGAGCGGCACGCCGAAGCGGTCGAGGATGCGGCCGCGCGGCGGCGCCAGCAGGCGGATGTTGATGCGGTTCTCGTCGGCCTGCATCGCATAGCGATCGGCCTGAACCACCTGGAGGTAGTAGAGCCGGCCGGCGAGCGTGCCGAGCAGCGCGAGCTGCCCGCCAGCGAGCAGCGCGGCGCGGCGCGTCGAGCAGTCGGCTGCGATCGTTTTCCTTCTTCGATTCGCCACGGCTCAGGCTCTGCGCCAGGAAAGCGCGCTGCGCGCGCGCCAGCACGTAACTGGCCGCCGGATAGCAGGCGACGGTGAGGACCGCCTGGAAAGGCGAAAGGGCGCAAGTCGACGAAGGTCGCCATGGAGGGCGCTCACCAGCGCCCAAAGCAGCAAAAACGCCGCCACGGCCAGAGCGAGGAAGCCGAGCCATACGATCGCGAAGGGACGATTGACGAAAAGCTGGCGCTGACTCATCACCGCCGTGCGCGCGACCAGGAAGACCAGCGCGGAAATGCCGACATAGGGCGTGCCGTTCAAAAGATCGAGCAGCAGGCCGCTGGCGAAGACGGCGCTGAGCGGCAGCAGGTCGGGACGATAGACCGTCCAGTGGAACACGGCCATCAGCGCGAAGGCCGGCATCACCACGGCAAAGCCCGGCAGGTTGAGCGGCACCATCGAGAAAAACGCGAACAACACCGTCGTCAGGAATGGCACCAGCCGGCCCGGATAGCCGATATCGCGCTCTAGGGCGATAGGCATTGCATATCACCGGGCTCATTTTGAGGATTCGGCAGCGACCGATTTCGAGACTCTGCGTGGACGCGCGCGGCGGCGGCACCGCGCTTTGCGGCAGCACGCCGGAGAGACCGAAATCGACGATCCGCAGCACTTCGAGCCGCGACAGCTCGGCATAGGCCTCGACACGGATCACGCCATTGGCGACTGAGGAAACGACGCCGACCGGTAGGCCCGGCGGGAAGACGCCGCCCGCGCCGACGGTGACGATCCGCTCGCCGACCCGCGCCTCGACCGTCGTTGGCAGATAGACCAGCCGCGGTTGTTCGGAATTGTCGCCATCGAGAACGGCGTGCTGATGATTATCCTCGAGTTCGACCGGGATGTGGGAGTTGAGGTCGGTCAGCAGCAGTACTCGCGCCGTGCGCGAGCCGACTTCGGAAATGCGGCCGACCAGCCCCTCGCCCGACAGCGCCGCCTGACCGCGCGCCACGCCTTCCTGGCTGCCGGCATTGATCAGGACGTTGCGGGCGAAAGCGCCGCCCGAATCGGCGATCACCTGGGCGGCCAACGAGTGGACGGTGTTCTGCGGCTCGAATTTCGTCAGTGCGCGCAGCTCGGTATTCTCGGTCTCGAGCCGGCGCGCGACCTCCTGCCATTGCAGCAGCCGCGCGTTCTCCTCGCGGAGCTGGGCGTTTTCGCGACTGACCGCGACCGCGTTCGAGACGCTCTGGACGGCGTTGGTGACGGCGGCAACCGGCTGGCCGACGGCTTGCAGGAGCGGCGCCACCCGATCGGCGACCGAGGCGCGCAAGCCGTCATACAGCAGCGAGATCGGTCTTGCCGAACAGAACCATCACCGCCGAAACGAGCACGAGGAAGGGGAGCGCGAGACGCTGCGCGGCTGTCTTTACGGGCGCTGAAATACGCATCCGAAAATCTGTCTCGTCTTCCTAAAAGACCCCGCCCTCACGAAAGCGACGTCGTTCGCTTAAGTCAGTACATGCTGATCAGCACGGACTTCAAGCGTTTTCATCTCTTCGAGCGCGCGGCCGGTGCCGAGCGCGACGCAGGACAGCGGATCGTCGGCGATCGAGACCGGCAGACCCGTCGCATGGCGCAGCACATAATCGAGATTGCCGAGCAGCGCGCCGCCGCCGGTCAGGACGATGCCCTTGTCGACGATGTCGGCGGCCAGCTCGGGCGCGGTATGCTCGAGCGCGACCTTCACCGCCTCGACGATGGCGCCGACCGGCTCGGCGAGGCTCTCGGCGATCTGCCGCTCGCTGATGACGATTTCCTTGGGCACGCCGTTCATCAGGTCGCGGCCCTTGATCTCCATGACGCGGCCCTCGCCCTCTTCGGGCATGCAGGCCGAGCCGATTTCCTTCTTGATGCGCTCGGCCGACGCTTCGCCGACCAGGAGGTTATGGTTGCGGCGGATATAGGCGATGATCGCCTCGTCCATCTTGTCGCCGCCGACGCGCACCGAGCGCGAATAGACGATGCCGCCGAGCGAGAGCACCGCGACCTCGGTCGTGCCGCCGCCGATATCGACGACCATCGAGCCGGTCGGCTCGGTCACCGGCAGGCCGGCGCCGATCGCCGCCGCCATCGGCTCCTCGATCAGGAAGACGCGGCGCGCGCCGGCGCTTTCCGCCGATTCCTGAATCGCGCGGCGCTCGACCGCGGTCGAGCCCGAGGGAACGCAGACGATGATCTGCGGATTGGCGAAGCTGCGGCGGTTGTGAACCTTGCGGATGAAATGCTTGATCATCTCCTCGGCGACTTCGAAATCGGCGATGACGCCGTCGCGCAAGGGACGGATCGCCATGATGTTGCCGGGCGTGCGGCCCAGCATCATCTTGGCCTCGTCGCCGACCGCCAGGACCTGCTTGCGGCCTTTGACGCTCGCGATCGCGACCACCGACGGCTCGTTGAGGACGATGCCGCGTCCCTTCACGTAGACGAGGGTATTCGCCGTCCCGAGATCGATCGCCATATCGGCGGAGAGAATACCCAGCAGATTTCCGAACATCAGTTCCCAATCACCCCCGCCGCTGAGATACCGTGAGCGGCAGTCCGGCGGGACCGCCACACACGTGCTTGCCGCATCAAGCCGACATCGCGGCGGGCGCCGTTTTTGCCCGTTTGACCATGAGCTTGTTGAGCGCGTGGATATAGGCTCGGGCCGAAGCGACGAGCGTATCCGGTTCCGCACCTTGGCCGTTCACGGTCTTGCCGTCTTCCTCGAGCCGCACGGTAACCTCTGCCTGCGCGTCGGTGCCATGCGTAACTGCACTTACCTGGTAGAGCAGCAGCTTCGCCTCATGCGGTACCAGCGCCTTGATGGCGTTGAAGGTGGCGTCGACGGGGCCATTGCCGCTGGTCATCGCCGTCTGCTTCTTGCCGTCGACCTCGAGCTCGAGCGTGGCCGTCTGCGGCCCGCGCGAGCCGGCGATCACCTGCAGCGAGACGAATTTGATGCAGCTCGGCCTCATGCTGGATCTCGTCGTCGATCAGCGCGACGATGTCCTCGTCGTAGACGTCTTTCTTGCGGTCGGCGAGATCCTTGAAGCGCTTGAACGCCTCGTTCATCGCGTTGTCGCCGATCTCGAAGCCGAGCTCCTTGAGCTTCGCCCTGAAGGCGTGGCGGCCGGAATGCTTGCCCATGCACCAGGGTGGATTTGCCGAGACCCACCGATTCGGGCGTCATGATCTCGTAGGTGCCGCGCATGCTTCAGCATGCCGTCCTGATGAATGCCGCTCTCATGCGCGAAGGCGTTGGCGCCGACGATCGCCTTGTTGGGCTGCACGACGAAGCCGGTGATCGCCGAGACCAGCCGCGAGGCGCGGGTGATGTATTCCGATTTGACGCCGGTCGTGAAGGGCATCCGGTCCTGGCGCGTCTTGAGCGCCATGACGATCTCTTCCATCGCCGCGTTGCCGGCGCGCTCGCCGAGGCCGTTGACCGTGCATTCGATCTGCCGCGCGCCGGTGCCGACCGCCGCCAGCGAATTGGCGACCGCCAGGCCGAGATCGTTGTGGCAATGGACCGAGATCACGGCCTTGTCGATGTTCGGCACGCGGTTGACGAGCATGCCGATGAGCGCCGCAAATTCCTCCGGCACGGCGTAGCCGACCGTATCGGGAATGTTGATCGGTGCGGGCGCCGGCCTTGATCGCCGCTTCGACGCGTGCGGCAGAGGAAATCATGCTCGGTGCGCGAGCCGTCCTCGCAGCGACCATTCGACATCGTCGCAGAGCTTGCGCGCCAGCGTGACGCTGTCGATCACCGCCTGGTAGCACCTGGTCCGGCGCCATCTGCAGCTTGTACTTCATGTGCAGCGGCGAGGTCGAAATGAAGGTGTGGATGCGCGGCCGCTTGGCGTGCTGCACCGCTTCCCAGCAGCGCTCGATATCGGCGCGGCCGGCGCGCGAGAGCCCGCAGACGCTCGAATTCGGTGACCTGCTTGGCGATCTCGCGCACCGCCTCGAAATCGCCGTTCGAGGCGATCGGGAAGCCGGCTTCGATCACATCGACGCCCATCTCCTCGAGGAGCAGGGCGATCCTGATCTTCTCCTCGAGATTCATCGAGGCGCCGGGCGACTGCTCGCCGTCGCGCAGCGTGGTGTCGAAAATGATGACGCGCGAAGACGCGGTGGTTCTGGCGTTGCTCTCGGCGCCGCCGGTGCGGACGGCGCTGTGGTCATGGGCGCTCATAGGCGCAATTCCTCTGGTCCGGAAAACAAGGGTAGGCCGCGAACGGTAACCCCCAAGCGCGAACGAGGCCGAGAATCCTCGCGCTCAGGGGCGGCTAAGTCGAAGCGTCCCGCCCCTGCTCCACCGCAGGCTACGCGTCAGTTCCTGGTTCGCCATGACATGGGTGCAGCGCGACCGGACGCATCTGCGCCAGTCTGCTGCATGTCCCGTGTCAAAACTGCGACCATCAAACTCTCGTCACCCGCGTCAACGTCCAGTAAGGAAAATTCATACTGATTTACAATTCCTTACCAACCCTACCAGACGATAAAATTTACCATCGCAATTATGTCTATCCCGTTTACGGCGGCTATCGCAACATTTCTCTCGGGTTTCCGCGCAGTTGGACGGCCGGTTCAGCAGCCGCCCGCAGGGCTAGTTCTTGGATCTTATCCACAAGCCGGTTCTGGGCGATCCAGGGCATCATCGCCCGGAGCTTGGCACCGATCTGCTCCACCGGATGCTCGGCGCCGCGACGGCGCATGGCTTTAAAGCTGGCTTGGCCGGCGGCGTTTTCAAGCACCCAATCCCGGGCGAAGCGGCCGGACTGGATGTCATCGAGGATGCGCTTCATCTCCTCCTTGCACGGCCGGGCTGATGACCCGGGGGCCGCGGGTGTAGTCGCCATATTCGGCGGTGTTGGAGATCGAGTAGCGCATGTTGGCGATGCCGCCCTCATACATGAGGTCGACGATCAGCTTCACCTCGTGGAGGCATTCGAAATAGGCCATCTCCGGCGCGTAGCCGGCCTCGGTCAGGGTCTCGTAGCCGGCCATGATGAGGGCCGAGAGGCCGCCGCAGAGCACCGCCTGCTCGCCGAAGAGATCGGTCTCGCATTCCTCCTTGAAGGTCGTCTCGATGACGCCGGCGCGGCCGCCGCCGATCGCCGAGGCGTAGGAGAGCGCGATCTCGAGCGCATTGCCCGAGGGATTCTGCTCGACCGCCACGAGGCAGGGCACGCCGCCGCCTTTCAGATATTCCGAGCGCACGGTGTGGCCCGGGCCTTTCGGCGCGATCATGAACACGTCCATGTCGGGCCGCGGCTCGACCAGCTTGAAATGGATGTTGAAGCCATGCGCGAAAGCGAGCGCCGTATCCGGCCGCATGTTCGGCAGCAGATCGTCGGCATAGATCTTCGCCTGCAGCTCGTCGGGCGTCAGCATCATGACGACATCGGCCCATTTCGCGCCGTCGGCCGGCGACATCACCTGGAACTTCGCGCCTTCGGCCTTCGCCGCCGAGGCCGAGCCCGGGCGCAGCGCGACGCGCACGTCCTTGACGCCGCTGTCGCGCAGATTCATCGCATGCGCATGGCCTTGGCTGCCATAGCCGACGACGAGCACCTTCTTGCTCTTGATCAGATTGACGTCGGCATCACGATCGTAATAGACGCGCATCGAATTTCCCTCTTGGCGTAAAGCGTCGGTTCAGAATTTGGCGGCGCCGCGCGCAGATCGCGACGACGCCGGTCCGCGAAATGTCGACGAGCCCGAGCGGCTTCATCAGATTGATGAAGGCGTCGAGCTTTTCGGCCGAGCCGGTGATCTCGAAAACGAAGCTCTCGATCGTCGAATCGACCACGCGGGCACGGAAGATATCGGCGAGACGCAGCAATTCAATCCGCTTGTCGCCGGTGCCGGCCATCTTGACCAGCAGCCAGTTCGCGCTCGACCGCGGGCCCTTCCTCGGTCAGATCATGCACCATGCGCACCGGCACGAGGCGCGAGAGCTGCGCCTTGATCTGCTCGATGATCATGTCCGTGCCCGTGGTGACGACGGTGATGCGCGACAGCGCTTCCGCCGCGATCGACCTCGGCGACGGTCAGGCTCTCGATGTTGTAGCCGCGGCCCGAGAACAGGCCGATGACGCGCGCCAGCACGCCCGGCTCGTTGTCGACCAGCACCGCAATGGTATGACGTTCGATCTCGCTCAGAGCTTCACGCTCCGGCGAGATCCTCGCGATCAGACGAGGACCATGCCCTCTTCGGAGATCGGATTGCCGCCTTCTTGTCGCCGAGCCCCAGGATCATCTCGTTATGGGCGGCGCCCGACGGGAATCATCGGGAAGCAATTCTCGTTCTGATCGATCGCGACATCGACGATCACCGGTCCCGGGATCGCGATCATCTCTTTGATGACGTCATCGAGCTCCGACGGCTTCGTCGCGCGCAAGCCCCTGGCGCCGAACGCTTCGGCGAGCTTCACGAAATCCGGCAGCGACGAGCTGTAGCTTTCCGAATAGCGGCCGCCGTGCAGCAGCTCCTGCCACTGGCGGATCATGCCCATGTACTGGTTGTTGATGATGAAGATCTTCACCGGCAGCCGGTACTGGCAGACCGTCGACATCTCCTGGATGTTCATGAGGATCGAGGCCTCTCCGGCGATATCGACGACAAGCGCCTCGGGATGCGCGATCTGCACGCCGACCGCGGCCGGCAGCCCGTAGCCCATCGTGCCGAGCCCGCCCGATGTCATCCAGTGGAAGGGCTTCTCGAATTTGAAGAGCTGCGCCGCCCACATCTGATGCTGACCGACCTCGGTCGTGATGTAGGTGTCGCGGTCGCGGGTCAGCGCATACAGCCGGTCGATCGCATATTGTGGCTTGATGATCTTGTCGCCCTGGTCGTAATGCAGGCTATCGCGCTTGCGCCAGGTCTCGATCTGCTTCCACCATTTGCCGAGCGCGGCATGATCGGGCGCGAAGCGCCGTGCCTTCAACGCCGCGATCAGCGCCTCGAGCACCTTGGCGCTGTCGCCGACCACCGGCACATCGACGCGGATGTTCTTGTTGATGTACGACGGATCGATATCGATGTGGATCTTCTTCGAACCCGGCGAGAAGGCCGCGACCTTGCCGGTCACGCGATCATCGAACCGCGCGCCGACATTGATCATGACGTCGCAGCCATGCATCGCGAGGTTGGCTTCGTAGGTGCCATGCATGCCAACGAGACCGAGATAGCGCTTATCCGCCGCCGGAAAAGCACCGAGCCCCATCAAGGTCAGGGTGCAGGGATAGCCGGTCATCTCGATCAGTTCGCCGAAGAGCTTGCACCGCCTGCGGGCCGGAATTGATGATGCCGCCGCCGCCGTAGAAGAGCGGCCGCTTGGCATGGGCGATGAGATCGGCCGCCGCGGCGATCCGCGCCGGATCGGGCTCGGTCTGCGGGCGATAGGATTTGCGCCGCTCGACGGTCTCGGGCGCGCGATAGGTGCCGGTCGCGAAGAGCACGTCCTTCGGCAGATCGACCACGACCGGACCGGGCCGGCCGCTGCGCGCGACATAGAACGCCTCGTGCAAGGTCACGCGCGCCAGGTCGTTCGACGTTCTTCGACCAGGTAGTTATGCTTGGTGCAGGGCCGCGTGATGCCGGTCGTGTCGGCTTCCTGGAACGCGTCATTGCCGATGAGATGGGTCGGCACCTGGCCGGTCAGGCAGACGATCGGCACTGAATCCATCAGCGCATCGGTCAGGCCGGTGACCGCGTTGGTCGCGCCGGGACCGCTGGTGACCAGGACCACGCCGACCTTGCCGGTCGAGCGGGCATAGCCTTCGGCGGCATGGACCGCGCCCTGCTCATGACGAACCAGGACATGGCGCAGCCGGTTCTGCATGAAGAGCGCGTCGTAGATCGGCAGGACGGCGCCGCCCGGATAGCCGAATACGACATCAACGCCCTGGTCGCCCAGTGCTTTGATGACCATTTCGGCCCCGTTCATCTGTTCCGCCGTCATGATTTGCTCCGAAGTGCCGCACCGGCCACACGATTTCCGCCGCGAAAGCGGGGAAATTAAAGGCCTAACCGCGGCTCGTCAACAGTGAACTGACGAATAAATGAAAAAATATCATGCAATAAACTTACCGAAAATTGCTCATTAATCGTAAGTCGACGCAATATTCCGCCGTCTTGAAGCCGGTTCCGGAACCAGGTGTATTGCCGCTTGGCATATTGACGGGTTGCTTGCTGCATCGCAGCAATTGCCTCGTCGCGAGTGACGTGTGACCGCGGAGCGCCGCGCCGAGTTCGCGCACCCCGACCGCCTTCATCGCCGGCAGGTTCGCCGCGAGGTCCCGCGCCACCAGGGTACGCGCTTCGTCCTCGGCGCCCTGCGCGATCATCGCCATCACCCGCGCGTCGCAGGCCCGGTAAAGCCCCTCGCGCTCCGGCAGCAGCACGACCGCCGCCGCGTGCAGCGACCGGTTGCGGCGCCTGCTCGGCCTGCCATTGCGAGAGCGGCTTGCCGGTGGCCCGCGCGACCTCATAGGCGCGCGTCAATCGTTGCGCGTCGCTCGCCGCGATCTTCGCCGCGCCGACCGGATCGAGCATCGCCAAGCGCTCGCGAAATGCGACGCCGCCGAGCGCCGGCATAAAGCGCCTTCGCTTCCTCGCGTGCCGCCGCCGGGATCGGCGGCAACTCGGCAAGACCGTTGAGCAAAGCTTCGAGATAAAGCCCAGTGCCGCCGGCAAGGATCGGCAAGCGCCCGGCCGTGCGCGCAGCGTCGATCTCCACCTGCGCCAGGGCGAGCCAGCGCCCGGCCGAGCAATTCTCCGCCGCATCGATCATGCCATAGAGGCGATGCGGCACGCGCGCCATCTCGGCCTCGCTCGGCCGCGCGCTCAGCACGGCAAGATCGCGATACACCTGCTGGCTGTCGGCGTTGATGATCGTGCCGCCGAATTCCTCGGCGAGCGCCAGCGCCAGGGCCGATTTGCCGCTCGCTGTCGGCCCGGCGACAATGACGATTTCCGGCGCGTCCGCTTCGCTCATGATGCGCGTTGTAGCACCTGTGAGCGGATTTGACATTCGCTCCTGCCCCGCGGAACTCCGCGGCGAATGTCAAATCCAAAGCTCCACTAGAAACCTAGAGTTGCTCGTGGTCTTTTCGATTCCAACATTCGCAAATCGCCGCTGCGACGGGATGCGAATGTTGGAATCAGACCACGAGGCTTGCCTTTCGGCCGCTCCGCGCCATAAACCCGCATGACCGAAAGCGTCGTCACCCTGATCGCCGCGCGCGCCGGCGACGATGCAATCGGCGGCGCCGTCGATATAGCGCGCCAGTCGCTGATAAAGCTCGGCGCACGGCTCGAGCCGAGCGATTGGCTTTCCGCCGGCCGCGTTTGCGACATCCCTTTCGATGACCTCGCCCCCGATCAGGCCGATGCCGGCATCCGCGTCGCGCTTGGGAGCGACATCGCGATCGATGTGCTGGCGCAGCACACCGCCGGCCGGCGCAAGCAGCTTCTCGTCGCCGATATGGAAGCGACGATCATCGCCAATGAGATGCTCGACGAGCTCGCCGAGATCGCCGGCATCCAGCCGCAAATCGCCGAGATCACGCGGCGCGCGATGAATGGCGAGATCGAATTCGCCGGCGCGCTGCGCGAGCGTGTCGGGCTGCTCGAAAGATATGCCCGAAGCCGCGCTCGTCGAGGCGGGCGCGCGCATCCGCATCAACCCCGGCGCGGCGACACTCGTCGCGACTATGCACAAACACGACGCTTATACCGCGATCGTCTCCGGCGGCTTTCGCGTCTATGCCGATCGTGTGCGGCGCCAGCTCGGCTTCGATATCGCCGTCGCCAACGAGCTCGATCGTCGAGGATGGCAAGCTGACCGGACGGGTGCGCGAGCCGATGCTCGGCAAGGAAGCGAAGCTTGCGACGCTCACGCTTGCTCGCGGCCGAGCGGCATCTATCGCTCGCCGCAGCGGTGACGGTCGGCGACGGCGCGAACGATTTGCCGATGATCGAGGCAGCGGGCATGGGCATCGCCTATCACGGAAAGCCCATTGTCGCCGCGGCCGCAAGGCTGCGCGTCGACCATAACGACCTGACGGCGCTGCTCTACGCGCAGGGCTATCGCGACGACGAGATCGTGACGCCTTAGTCGAGTTGAGCGGCGAGCAACGCCGCGGCCGCCCGCGTCGCGGGATGCGGCCCGCCGAAAGTCTGGGCGCTGGCGTAGACGCCTTCGAACAACAGAACGAGTTGATCGGCCAGCGATTCGGCGTCGCGCGCCCCAGCCTCGCGCGCCAGATCACGATTGCCTTCAACGTCTTGGGAACTGCGTCCAAGTCAGGCGGCTTCTGGCTGCTCTTCGCCAGCTTTTTCGTCTGCGGCGCCAGCACCAACGGCCTCATCGGCACGCATCTGATCTCTTACTGCATCGACCACGGCCTGCCCGAAGACCTTGCGGCTGGCACGCGAATTGTTCGGCAAGCAGAACGCGCCGATCGTGTTCGGCTGGTTGCTGGCCGGACATCAGCTCGGCGCCGGCGCCATCGCCTTCGAGGCCGGCGCGGTGCGCTCGGTCCTCGGCGACTACTTACATCTGCCGGTGTCTTGCATCATCGGCGCGCTGCTCGTGCTACGCATCGGCCGCGGTGCTGGTGCTGACGGCATCGGACGCAGCCCGGTCAGCAGCGAGCTTGATCGCCGGCTTAGCGACTGATGCTGCGCACGACGCCGACGGCCTGAATTTGGCGCCGGCTGTGCTTCGCTAGCTGTCGATCTTGACCGCGACGAAGCGCAGATCGCCCTGGCGGTCGACGAGCAGCAGCACGGATTTGCGCCCGGCCTTCTTCGCTTCGTCGACCTTGCTGAGGATCTGATCGGTCGTCTTCACGTCGTCTTGCGCGACTTCGACGACGACGTCGCCGGCCTTCATGCCCTTATCGGCCGACGGCCCGCCATTGTCGATGTCGGTGATGACCACGCCGTTGACATCATCGGCAAGGCCGAAACGCTCGCGCAGCTCGGGCGTCAGATTGGCGAGCGACAGGCCGAGCGCCTTCACCGTGCTGAGCGGCGCCTGCGGCTTCTCCGGCTTCGGCGAGCGTCGACGCGACTTGCGTGTCTTCCTTGAGCTCGCCGACCTTCACGTCGAGATCGACCTCGTTGCGCTTGCGCCAGACCATGACCTTCACGGTCTTGTCGATCGGCGTCTCGGCGACGATGCGCGGCAATTCTTTCATGTCGTTGATCGGCTTGCCGTCGAACATCAGCACCACGTCGCCGGGCTGAATGCCGGCGACCTGCGCCGGGCCGCCGTCATGGACGCTGGCGATGAGCGCGCCGTTGGGCTTGTCGAGGCCGAGGCTCTCGGCGATCTCGTCATTGACGTTCTGGATGTTGACGCCGAGCCAGCCGCGGCGCGGATGGCCGAAATCGCGCGAGCTGATCGAGCACCGGCTTGGCGAGATCGGACGGAATGGCGAAGCCGATGCCGATCGAGCCGCCCGAAGGCGAATAGATCGCGGTGTTGATGCCGATGACCTCGCCGTCCATGTTGAACATCGGACCGCCGGAATTGCCGCGATTGATCGAGGCATCGGTCTGCAGGAAGTCGTCGTACGGCCCGGAATTGATGTCGCGGGCGCGCGCCGAGAGGATGCCGGCGGTGACGCTGCCGCCGAGGCCGAAGGGATTGCCGATCGCGACCACCCAATCGCCGACGCGGGTCTTGTCGCTGTCGCCGAATTTCACCGCAGGCAGCGGCTTGTCGCGATTTGATGCGCAGCAGCGCGAGATCGGTCTTGGTGTCCTGGCCGACGATCTCGGCCTTGAAATTCGTGCCGTCCTGCAGCGTGACGGTGATCGTGTCGGCGTTGTCGATGACGTGGTGATTGGTCACGACGAGGCCGGCGGCATCGACGATGAAGCCCGAGCCGAGCGAGGTCTGCTGCCGCGGCAGCGCGTCCTGCTGCTGACCCTGCCCTTGGCGGTTGCGGTTGAGGAAGTCCTTGAAGAATTGCTCGAAGGGCGAACCCGGCGGGAATTGCGGAATGTCGGGCGTCGCGCGATTGCCGCCGCCGCCGCGATTGCCCGGCGCGGCTCGGCGTATCCGCATCATCGCCGCCGTCCTGCACCCGGCTTGATGCGTCTGCGTGCTGGAAATATTGACCACGGCCGGCAAGAGCTTGGCGGCCAGATCGGCGAAGCCGTCAGGCGCGGGCTTGGCGCCGCCAATGGTCGGCAGGGCGACGAGCAGCGAACAGAGCAACGCGCAAGCCGGCAGGCGGCCGCGCGACAGGCAGCAGCGCTGAAAGGCGGGCAAAGACCCGGCTCACGAGACGACCTCCCTCGGGCATGATCGGAGTGTACGAAATGATTTTACGGGACAGGCGTGCATCAAGCCAGAGCCGGTATTGCAAATTGGATCAATATGGCCGAATTAGGGTTAGACCGCTCGTGAGTGACGACCAGTTTACCGGCGCGCCACCCGTTAGCTTCGGATCGCCCATACCGCGCCGACGCCGACGATGGCCGCGGCGAGACCCGGCGATCCGCAACGCCGAGGCGCGGCAACAGCGCGACCTGGGCGTTCATGCGCTGCATCGCTCCCGGCAAGACGGAATAGAGCATGCCTTCGATCGCCGCGGCGAGCGCCAGCGCGGTCGCGAAATCCTTCAACGCCGCGGCGCCTCGCGGCTGCCGCTGCACCGGCCGTCGCTAGTCCGCCAGGACCGCCCTCGAAATACTTGAAGAATTCGCTGTCCGGCGAGACGACGAAGGTCGTACCCGGGCCCGTCAAGCCGTCGCGATAGGCCTGCAACGAGCGATAGAAAGAAAAGAAAGCCGGGTCTTTGCCATAGGCGTCGGCATAGATCGTGATGCTTTGCGCATCGCCTTCGCCGCGCAGGATCTGAGCCTGGCGCTGGGCATCGGCGATGATCTCGATACGTTGCCGGTCGGCATCGGCGCGGATTTGCTGTGCCTGCTGGGCGCCCTGGGCGCGGTATTGCGCGGCTTCGCGCTGGCGCTCGGTCTTCATGCGCGCGTAGATCGCCTCCTCGTTCTCCTTCGGCAGATCGGCGCGGCGCAGCCGGACATCGACGACGTCGATGCCGAAGCCCTTGGCCTCGTTGTTCACGTCGTCGCGGATCTCTTTCATGATGTGGGCGCGCTGCGAGGAGATCACCGCCTGCAGCTCGACATTGCCGATGATCCGGCGCAGCGAGGCGCTGATGATGCTGCGTCGAGCCGCTGATCGGCCGCGTGTTTCGGTGCCGACGCTTTGATAGAACTGCAGCGGATTGACGATCTTGAACCGCGCATAGGTATCGACGATCAACCGCTTCTGGTCGGAGGCGATCACCTCTTCGGCCGGCGGCTCGAAATCGAGGATGCGGCGGTCGTAGATCACGACGTTTTGATAGCGGCAGCTTGAACTGCAGGCCCGGGATGGTCGATGACGCGGACCGGCTTGCCGAACTGCAGGACCAGCGCGATCTCGGTCTGCTGCACGGTGAAGAACGTCGTGTAGACGCACGATCACGACGACGACGGCGACGCCGCCGAGGAAAGCGAGGGTGCGGTTCATCGCGTGCCTCCCCGCGGATTGGCGCTGCTACTGGGCGTCGGCGTGCTGGTCGGCTGCGGTGCCGGCGCGGCTGGCACGGCAGCGGGATTCGCCGGTATCGCGGGCAGCGGCAGATAGGGCAGCACGCCCGAGCCCGAGGCGGCGCGGTCGATCACGACCTTGTTGGTGTTCTTGAGGATGCTTTCCATCGTTTCGATGTAGAGCCGGCGCGCGGTCACATCCTGCGACGCCGCGTAGGATTGATAGACCGATTGGAAGCGCGCGGCATCGCCCTGCGCCTGCAGCACGACCTGCGCCTTATAGGCTTGCGACTTCCTGATCGATGCGCGACGCATCGCCATGGGCGCGCGGCACGACGTCGTTGCGATAGGACTTCGGCCTCGTTGACGGCGCGCTGCTGATCGATCTTCGCGCTTTGCACGTCGCGGAACGCATCGATCACCGGACCCGGCGGATCGACTTTCTGCAACTGCACCTGGGTGATCTCGATGCCGGCGCCGTAGTAATCGAGGATGCCTTGCGACAGCGCCTGCGTGTCGGTCTCGATCTTGCCGCGGCCTTCGGCGAGCGCGCTCGCGATCTCGGTATGGCCGATCACTTCGCGCATCGCGCTTTCGGCGGCGGCTTTCACGGTGAGCTCGGGATTGCGGATGTTGAAGACATAGTTCTCCGCATCCTTCACCAGCCAGAAGACGGTGAAGTTGATGTCGACGATGTTCTCGTCGCCGGTCAGCATCAGCGATTCTTCGGGCACTTCGGTGGTCGCGGCTCGACCGCCGAATTGGTGCGATAGCCGACCTCGATACGGTTGACGCGCGTGACCGGTCGGCGTCAGCGCCTCTTCGATCGGCGACGGCAAATGATAGTTGAGGCCGGGCGTCGCCTTGCGATCGAACGCGCCCCAGCGCAGCACGATGCCTTCCTGATCGGGCTCGACACGATAGAAGCCCGAGAGCAGCCAGAGAAAGACAACGATGATGATGCCGAGCATCCAGCCGCGGCCGCCACCCAGGCCCGCGCCGCCGCCCGGCAGCCAGCGCTTCAGGAAATTCTGCAGCCGGCGCAGGGAATCTTCGAAATTGGGCGGCTGAAAACCGCCGCGGCCGCCGCCGCCCCAGGGCCGCCGCCCGAGCCGCCCCCGAGCCCCAGGGGCCACCGCCACCCCCGCCTTGATTCCACGACATGAAGCCCGTTCCTCTCAGTGCTCGCTTTGCACAGCGCCCGTCATCTCTTATATGTCAGCTTGTCGGTCGCAGCGGAGTGCGCGGGAACGCCACCGGTATCGGCGGCGACCAATAAAGTCAAGACGAGAGGGATTTGCGGCATGGCCGAGGTAACGCGCGACGAGGTGCTTGCCGCGCTCAGCAAGATCGTCGACCCCGATAGAGGCCAGGACATCGTCAGCCTCGGCATGGTCTCGGGCGTGCAGTTGCGCGACGGCCACGTCACTTTCGCGATCGAGGTCGAGCGCGCGCGTGCGCCGAAGCTCGAAACGCTGCGCAAGGCGGCCGAGAAAGCGGTCGATGCGTTGCCCGGCGTGCTCTCGGTGACGGCGGTGCTGACCGCCGAGAAGCCGGCGCAACGCCCGACCGCGCCCTATGCCAAGCCGCAACAGCGTGCCGGCATGGCGCCGCCGCGTCAAGGCCACGCGACACGGCCACGCGCACGGCGCAGGAAGCCGCGCCACAGAAGCCCGCGGTCGCCGGCGTCAAACACATCGTCGCCGTCGCCTCGGGCAAAGGCGGCGTCGGCAAATCGACCACCGCGGTCAATCTCGCCCTCGCCTTGAAGACGCTCGGCCTCAAGGTCGGCGTGCTCGATGCCGATATCTACGGCCCGTCGATGCCGCGCATGCTCGGCATCTCGCGGCAAGCCGCTCTCGCAACGACGGCAAGACGCTCGAGCCGATGGAGAATCATGGGCTCAAATGCATGTCGATGGGCTTCCTCGTCGCCGAGGACACGCCGACGATCTGGCGCGGCCCGATGGTGATGAGCGCGCTGCAGCAGATGCTGCGGACAGGTGAATTGGGGCGAGCTCGACGTCATGGTGGTCGACATGCCGCCCGGCACCGGCGACGCGCAGCTCACCATGGCGCAGCAAGTGCCGCTGGCCGGCGCGGTCATCGTCTCGACGCCGCAGGACATCGCGCTGCAGGACGCGCGCAAGGGACTCAACATGTTCCGCCGCGTCGACGTGCCGGTCTTGGGCTTCATCGAGAATATGAGCTACTTCCTCTGCCCGCATTGCGGCGAGCGCACCGACATCTTCAGCCATGGCGGCGCCAAGGCCGAGGCGGAGAAGCTCGGCGTCGAATTCCTCGGCGAGTTGCCGCTCGATATCGCGATCCGCGAGACCTCGGACAGCGGCAATCCGATCGTGATCGCCGAGCCCAACGGCAAATACGCCGAGACCTATCGCGCGATCGCCGCGCGGCTCTGGCAGATCCTCGGCGGCGGCCAGCAACGGCAAGCACCGAAGATCGTGGTGGAGTGAGGGGCTGTCGGCTTTCAACTAGCTCGTTTCCTTTCATTCGTCATGCCCGGCCTTGTGCCGGGCATCCACGTCTTTAAAGGAACTCGTGGATGGCCGGGACAAGCCCGGCCATGACGAAGGGGTTTTGGAATTTTAGGCTGAGAGCTGATCGCTGACGGCTGATAGCTGACGGCTATTCGATCGGCGTGCCGGTCAGGTTGCTGACGAGGTGCCATTCCTTCGCGCTCGGATCCCAACGCACGACGATCGCGTTGTCGATGTTGAGTCCGCGCTGCGGCGTCTTCTTGAAGTCGTAGATGCCTTCGGCGCCGATATGGCCCTGCCAATTGACCAGGAAGTCGTGCAGCGTGCTTGGCATCGGCGCCGGCCGGCAGCTTGTTGAGCGCATCCGCGACGACGCGCACCGGCTCCCAGCCGAGATCGGCGCCGCTATCGGGATAGACGTTGACCGTCTTCATCGTCGCGAAGAACAGCTTCTGCTGGTCGCTCACCTCTTTCGGCACGGTCAGGCGCGGATCGCCATTCGCCGCCCATTCGCCGACGCCGAAATAGACTTTGCTCGGCAGGAAGGCGGCGTAGTCGGTCATCTGCTGCACGGTCATGTTGCTGCCCGAGGCCGCGGTCGGCAGATCGATGCCGGCCTGTTTCAGCGCGCGGAACACCGTGCCGCCCGCCGCCGTCGTCGCCCAGGAGACGATCGCATCGGGATTGCCGGCGCGGATCTTCTCGATCTGCGCCGAGACGCTGACATCGCTGGGCGCGAAATGC
Source organism: uncultured Alphaproteobacteria bacterium (assembly GCA_963731145.1). GTDB lineage: Bacteria > Pseudomonadota > Alphaproteobacteria > ATCC43930 > CGMCC-115725 > CAIKMD01. Next base: position 59,096 of record CAVSUX010000007.1, read on the forward strand.
TCGTTGGCGACGAGCGTCACGTCCTTGAAGGCGGGATCCTTCACCAGATCGGTGACGCTCTTCTCGGCGTCCTGGCCCGAGGCGTCGGTCGTGGTGATGAGCGCGATGCGCTTCCAGCCCTTGCCCTTGAAATAGGTCATCAGCGCGCGCTGCTGATCGTGGCTGTCGATCTGCGAGGTGAATTCATAGCCGCCCGGCTCGGTGCGGACCGAGGGCGAGAAGCACCACATCACCGGCCCTGCGTCCTTCACCAGCGGCGCCTGCGCGTTGCAGAGCTGCGACACGGTCGAGCCGAGGATCACCGCGGGGTGCGTGGCGATCACCTCGGTCATGAGCTGCACCGCGACTTGCGGGCTCGACTGGTCGTCGTGATAGACCGGGTTGAAGCTTCTTGCCGTGGATGCCGCCATCCTTGTTGATGACGCCGACGGCGAGATCGAGCGCTTGCTGCTCGGCCTTGCCGAGAAACGCGCCGCCGCCGGTCAGCGGGATGATGACGTTGCATGTCATAGGTATCGTCGGCGGCGAGCGCCGGCGCAGCACGCGAATGCCGTGGTGAGAGCAAGCGCGGCGACGCGCAACGAAGTACGAGTCATTTCGAATTCCCCTCCCTGTCGCGGTCGATTTCCACCCCGACCGCATCGCCGCACTATAGCAGTCAACGATTAGGTGAGAAGCGCTTCGATCTCCCGTGCCGCATTCGCCGCACCGTCGATCCCCGCGAGCATCGACCGCGCGTTTTTGCGCGTTCGCGCGATAGGACGGCGTCGCGAGGATTTTCTGCACCGCGTTGCGCAGCGCTTCGACCGATTCCGCGCGTGAGACGGCGACCGCATTGCCGGCGCTGCCGAAAGCGACGTCGCCCGACATGGCGATGCCCGTGCCCCATTCCTCCATCAACCCGGCAATCACCGCCTGATCATGCGCGAGCCCCGGCATCACGATCATCGGCACGCCGTGTTTCAGCGCGCGCATCGCCGTGCCGTGTCCACCATGGGTGATGACCAGCGCAGCGCGAGCAATGATCGGATCATGCGCGGCGTAATTCACGACGAAAGCATTGCGCGGCGCCTTCAATTCCGCCGGATCGACGATGCCGCCTGTCGTCACGACGACGTTCAGCGGCAGATCGGCGATCGCATCGAGACCACGCTGCAGCTTGTCGAGCGAACGTTGCTCGAAGCCGGTCGAAAAGCTCATCAGCGCGAGCGGCGTCGTCTCGTCACTCCACGGAAGCGCGGTCGGCACCGCGACCTTCTCATCCTCGAGCACCGGACCGACATGGCGCAGGCTCTCCCAGCCGGCGAGCGCGGCATTGTCGAATTCGCCGAGCGTCGTCACAAGAATACGATCGCAGCCGTGCCAGAGCGCATCGAGATCGGGCAGCGGATCGAATCCCGCTTGCTGCCGCATGCCGAGTAATGCGTTGGTGGTGCCGCGCCAGCGATCGAGCATGCGGAAGACGAAGGTATGCGACACCGCCACCGTCGGCTTGCCGAAATCCTTGGCTTGCGCCAGCGCTGCGGGGAACATGCCGTCGAAGATCAGGAGATCGGGCGCTTCGGCTTTCACGACCGTCGCGCACTTGCTCCGCCACCGCCGGCGAGGTGAGATAGCAGGCAGCGCGGCTCATCGGGCTGTTCTGCGGATATTTCTCGATCTGGGCATAAGCCTGCGTCAGCTCGATGGCGCGGAAGCCCGCCGCTTCGACGCGCGGCACCATCTCCGGCCGGCCGGCGAAGGCGACGCTGTGACCGTGCTCGGTCAACACGCGCGCGATACCGAGGCTCGGCGGAAGATTGCCGCCGCCCGACCAATTGAGCCACAAGAACTTCGCCATTTATGCCTCCCTGACGACGCCGTTGATGAGTTGCCGCATGACCGCCTCGGCGTCGGCGCGGTCGAGCTTTTGATCGCGCCGGAGCAGCTTCCAGACGTAAACGTCGGTCGCGACCATCAGCGCGTGGAACATTTGTGTGCGTGCTTTGTCGGCGTGGCGCGCGAGTTGCGGCGCGAACGCCTCTTCCACCCATTTCGCATGGCCCTGCCGCCCCGCATCGAGCTCGGGCTTGATTCCAGGCAGACGCGGCTCGTCGCCGAGCTGCTGTATGACGAAGTCGCCGACCTCTTCGTAAAGATCGAAGAAGATCGTCACTGCTTCCGCGACATCGCCGGGCACGCGCGGGATTTTGATCGGCTGGGTCTCCTCGGCGAGGGCGACCAGCGCCGTCATGATGAGCTGGTCCTTGCTCTTGAAAGCGCGCAGCACGGTCTGCACCGTCACCTCGGCACGCCGCGCCACCTCTTCCAGGGTGAACTCGTCGAGCGCGCGCTCGCGATAGAGCGCCACCGCCGCCTGGCGGATGCGCTCACGCGTCGCCTCGGCCTGCGCGGCGCGATTGCTCATGTCGTAAGCGCGGGTCGGGTTCGGAGCGCGGGAGTGGCCGCGCGGGCGGGTTAACGATTTCATGTGATACACACTAACACCAATTTGAATTGATGTCAATTTAAATAACACGAATTTGCCCATTCGGTCGCACTGCAACAACCCCAGATTTTGGCTCGTCGGATCGATCAATATGTCACGACGAAGTCATGGGCTGGCGTTGACGTTACCGTCACGAAGAATACCAGAACGGCATCTAATCATAGCCGTCCCAAAGGGAAGCATGAGCACCGCACAACGGGAAGTTATCGACAGCGCGACTACGCGGGCAGGCAATCGTGCCCAAATACGCGTCGTACCGTTTTAGGAGTTAATTATGCACTGTCATTGCTACTTGCGGCAGGGAACTGTCTTCCTGCCAACGACAGGCAAGGTCAACAAGATCGTATACTTTTTGGTCGAGCCCGTCGCTGTTGTTCCCGTTTCGAATACAGGTGCATTGCGAACGGCGCTGCGAGAAACGATCACGCGAGGAAATCCGATCGTAAAATACGACCGCTCAGCACCGCCCGTTCTTTGCAAATACGCAGGCGCAAAATCTGGATACATTTTGCACGCAATGCGTCGCTGTGGGTCATGGACGACATCGACGGAACTTCGAATACAGCCCTATACGCGTGACAATAAAGGCGCATTTACGGTTGACAAGAATGCGACCAAAACGATGCCCGCTGCCTCGACGGTCGATGATCTGATCGAATGAATCGCAATTTTGGAGGAAGCCGCACAAGAATTACGCACACGATAGTTGCGGAGATAGTTAGCTGATATTCCCGTTCCGGATCGAAACATGTATTGGCAGTTTTATCTGCGAATGGGCTTGGTCTATGTCCCAACAACTGCAATGGTTCAGCGGGGCTTTTACCAAATTGGGGAGCCTGTAACGGTCGCCTCCGTATCAGACGCCGTCGCTATACGGCGTGCGTTGACCGAAATGATGACACGCGGAAATCCAAAGGTCCCGGCACCCGATCCTTCCGACCGTTGCTCGGGCCAGGCGACGCCCAAGTGGAAAGCGAAAGGCGCGCCACTCGACTACGCGCTGCCGACGGATGGCACGTCACTGCGGTATTACTATTTCGCCCTACCGAAGAACGTGCGCCATCCCAATGCAGCGAAGCTCTACACGCTCTTCCTGTTGACGCCGCCGGGACAGGCGCTGGTCTGGCAGACTTGGGCGATGGATCTGCACACCTACCCCGGCTCGCATATGCGCCAGCAGATCGACGCATTCGAGAAGAGCGGCGGCAAGCTGACCGAGGTCACGGTCGGCTGGTGGCAGAAGCAAACCGAGATCGACGCCAATAAAGACAAGCTGGTGAAGATCGTCTCGCAGAAATAACGCGCGCCGCGCTCGGCTAGGGTTTACCTAGCGGCGGGCAGTAGACGGAATTTTATTCGCGCCCCAGCACCTGCATCAGCTCGGACCATTCGCGCTTCGACATGCCGCTCGCGGCCTGATCGACGCTCTCGCCGGCGAGCATCTTCTTCACCACCGTGAGCGCGTTCGCCGAAAGCTGCGCGCCGCCGATGCGGTATTGGCGGAAGGCTTCGGCGACCAGCGGCACCCAGCGCTCCAGCGTGTCGATCATCGCATCGGCATAGACGCGGATCTCGTATTGCGCATGCGCGTCGGCGCGCAGCGAGAGGAAATGCAGCAGATTGTGCAGATCGGTCTTCCAATACCACTGCGTATAAAAATTGAGCGAGAGATTCATGCGCGCGAGTTCGCGCGCCAGGCCCGAGCGAGCTTTCGTCGACGGCTTTGCCGCTCTCATCTTCGTTCAGCATGTAGGCGTAGTCGCGATAGGAACGCATCGAATCTTCGCGCAGCAGATCGAGCACGCGCGCGGCTTCGTCCGGCGGCAGCGAACTTGCCGCGGCCCTGGCGGTTGCTGGTCGATTGCACGGCCAGATGCTCGGGCGCCGGCAGATAGAATTCGTTGTCGAGGATCGAATAGCGCGCCGAATATTCGTTCACATTCGCGGTGCGATGGCGGATCCATTGCCGCGCGACGAAGATCGGCAGCTTCACATGGTATTTGATCTCGCACATCTCGAAGGGCGTCGTGTGACGATGCCGCATCAGATATTGGATGAGGCCGCGATCCTCGTTCACGCGCTTGGTGCCCTTGCCGTAGGAGACGCGCGCCGCCTGCACCACCGCCGCATCGTCGCCCATGTAATCGATCACGCGGACGAAGCCGTGATCGAGCACGGGCAACGGCGTGAAGAGAATTTCCTCGAGCGCCGGCACGGTGGCGCGGCGCGTTTGCGACGACGCCGTCCGCGCGGCTTCGATTTCGGCTTTTTCACTGTCTTTGATCGGCATGTTGGCACTCTACCGGTGCGTGCTCGGCCGTCAAGGCCGACTCGGGCAACGCATTGCAATTTCGTCCTCGCCTTCGACGTCGCTCAGGGTGAGGAGATTTAGGTGCGCGGCATTTACCGCAAGATGCAAAGTTCCGGTTTACCTCACCCTGAGCGACGTCGAAGGGCGCAGGATGGTTTTGCAATCGGCACTTCGATAAGATCGACGGAAATCGGGAGGAAACAATGGATAAGGCCGAGAACGAGCGTTTGACGCGAGTCGGGCCCGGCACGCCGATGGGCGAGCTCTTGCGCCGCTATTGGTGGCCGGTCTGGTTCACCGAGCAGGTGACGAACAAGCCGGTGCCGGTGCGGCTCCTCGGCGAAGACCTTGTCCTCTTCCGCGATCCCGTCCTGATTCTGGCGGGCGACTCGGCCTCCTCGAGCGCTATTGCGCGCATCGCCGCGTGTCGTTGGAATTCGGCCGCGTCGAGGCGGAGGGCATTCGCTGCTGCTATCACGGCTGGCAATACGATCGCACCGGGCAATGCGTCGACACGCCGCTCGAGCCCGAAGGCAGCCGTCTCAAGGACGGCGTGAAGCTCGCGGGCTATGACGTCGACCGAGGCCGGCGGCCTGATCTTCGCCTATCTCGGCCCGAAGCCGGCGCCGGTCTTCCCGCGCTGGGATCTGCTGTTCCGCGAGGCCGGGCTCACCGTCGTCGGCGCCGACGAGGAATATTGCAACTGGCTGCAGCGCGCCGAGAACACGGTCGACCAGCATCATCTCTGCGCGCTGCATGCCGCGGTCTATCCGCAGCTCGCCTTCAAGCATTGCCAGGTCGATTGGGACCCGACCTGGTACGGGCTGAAGACGATCATGCACATCCCCGGCCTCGCCGCGCCGAAGGTCGATCATTTCGTCTTCCCCTCGACCAACCGCTTCACCCGCGCGCGCGTCGGCGATCCGCCGAGCCACGATATGCGCATCCGCGTGCCGACCGACGACGAGAAGACGACGACCTTCTGGCTGAACGCCTATCCCTCGATCACCGATCAGGGCCGGCTGAAAACGCAGGGCCTCAAGAAAAGCGAGCGCGGCGTTTACGAGCGCGTGCCGGATGGCTGGTGGGACATCCCCTCGCACGAGCAGGACCGCGCGGCGCAGGAAAGCCAGGGCCTCATCACCGACCGCTCGATCGAGACGCTGGGCTGGACCGATCGCGGCATCGCCATCTTCCGCAAGATGCTGCATGAGGGGATGGACACAGTCGCCGCGGGCAAAGACCCGCTCGGCGTCCTGCGCGAGGATCGCAACATCATCGATCTCGACGCGAGCATGGATGTGCTCGACGCGCTGGCGCCGGCGTGAATTCGATGATGCCGTGCGTGGCTCCTGGATTGTCTCGCTGCGCTCGCCATGACGAGCCTTTGAGCTTCGTCATTGCTAAGAGCGTCGGCGACGAAGCAATCCAGGGCAAGCGCTGAGATGCCGAGTTCACACGCTTCGATGGTCGAACGACGAGCGCTTGTTGCAACCCAGCGCCGCGCGCGTATCGATATCTGGCCGGGTGCGTTCTTCGCCGCGGTGATCGCGGCGAGCATCGTCATCCTGGCGCTGCTCGCGATCGTTATCGGCTTTCGCTTCCGCACCGGCAGCCTCGGCGCGGCGGATGCGGCCTGGTCCTTCGCCAACTATCCGACGATTTTCCTCGACAGCTTCACCTATCGCGTTCTCGCCAACACGATCGGCTTCGCGCTGACCACCTTGCTCGTCGCGCTGTTCTTCGGCGTGCCGATCGCCTGGCTGGTCGAGCGCAGCGATCTGCCGGGCAAGCCGCTGCTCTTCACCTTGATGGCGGTCGGCTTGCTGCTTGCCGGGCTTCGGCTCGGCGATGGGCTGGCTCTTCCTGATGCATCCGCGCATCGGCCTGGTGAACGTCTGGATCCAGCAGCAATTCGGCGTCGGCGCGGTTGTTCAATATCGCCAGCGTCATCGGCATGGGCTGGGTGCAGGGGCTGAGCCTCGCGCCGCTCGTCTTCATCATGACGGCGGCCGTGTTCCGCGCGACCGATCCGGCGCTCGAGGAAGCGGCGCAGATGGCGGGCGCACGCCTTGGCGAGCGCATGTGGCGCGTGACCTTGCCGCTTGGCCTGGCCCGGCGTGCTCGCCGCCGGCATCTATATCTTCACCATCGGCTTCGCCGCTTTCGACGTGCCGGCGATCATCGGCTGGTCGAACCGCGTCTTCACCTTCTCGACCTATCTCGTGCTGCAGCTCTCGCCGACCGACGCGCTGCCGCGCTACGGCAATGCCGCGACGCTCTCGGTGCTGCTCTTGGGCTTCGCCGGCTTCTTCAGCTGGTGGTACGCCAAGATGCAGAAAGACGCGCATCGCTATCAGGTGGTGCGCGGCAAGGCCTATCGCCCGCAGCTCATCGCGCTCGGCTGGCTCAAAGCGCCGGTCTGGTGCCTCATTGGCCTCTATCTCGTCCTCTCGACGCTGCTGCCGTTGCTCGTCGTGGTCTGGGCGTCGGTGCTGCCCTATTTCCAGCTGCCCTCGGCCGCGGCTTTCGCTTCCGCATCGTTCGCGCGCTACTGCGGCGCTGCCCTGGGATTTGATCGGCGACGGTCTCACCAACACGCTGATCCTGATGGTGCTGACGCCGACGCGTCACGCTGGCGCTGGCCGTGTGCTTCTCCTGGATCGTGCTGCGCTCGCGCCTACCCGGCCGGAACTGGTTCGATTTCGTCGCCTTCCTGCCGCATGCGATGCCGAACATCGTCTTCGGCATCGGCGCGCTGTTGATCGCGTTGTTCGTGATGCAGCGCTTCGTGCCGGCTTTCGGCACGCTGTGGCTGCTGCTGGTCGCCTTCATCGTCGGCCGCATCTCCTATGCGACGCGCATGACCAATACCGGCCTGATCCAGATTCATCAAGGAGCTGGAGGAATTGGGCGAGGTCGGCGGCGCCACCACCGGCAGCGTCATCGTGAAGATCATCGTGCCGCTGCTGGCGCCGACCCTGCTCAATGCCTGGCTCTGGATCGCGCTGCTCACCTTCCGCGAGCTCACCCTCGCCGTGCTGCTGACGACTCGCGACAATATGACCTTGCCGGTGGTGATCTGGTCGCTGTGGCTCGGCGGCGGGCTCGGCGATGCCGCCGCGGTCGCGCTTGTCATGCTTTGCGGCATGATTCCGATCATCGGCCTCTATTGGCTGGTGGCGCGGAAAACCGGATTGCACGCCGACTGAACCGCGCGGATTTCCGCGCCGGGATAGGGCCTCGCGCTATAGGTTGTCTCTTAACGCAAAGCGCCTATATTCAGGGGGTCGGGCAACCGACTATGGCGATACACGGCGCATGGAATAAGCGCAGCGGACCCGGGGGCAGTACCCGGCGCCTCCACCAATTCGCCAGCCGCCCAGATTTTCTAAAGGGGCGGCTGGCTTTACGGGGGCGAACTAGGATCGACGCGCGTAGTAAAGGTGTTTGCTGTCGCCCGGCATGATACCGCCGTTATCGGGTCACAATCTAAGTGCGAACGATAACATCGCACCTGAGGCACTCGCGGCCTAATTCCCTTAGGGGAATGAAAGCCTAAAGTTACTCGCGGCTCGGGGGGCGCCGGGCAACAGAAGCCCCCCACTTTTGGTTTGCGGTACGCGATCAGGGGAGCGAACGCGCGTGAAAGACCTCTTCCGCTACGACAAGATGGTCGAGCGCGCCTTGCGCGGCGTTGTGCGCGAGGCTTTGGCTCGCACCGCGGCGAGCGGCCTTCCCGGCACGCATCATTTCTACATCACCTTCCAGACCAAGCATCCGGGCACGAAGATCCCCGATAGCCTCTCGAGCCAATATCCCGAGGACATGACGATCGTGCTCGAGCATCAATTCTGGGATCTCGAGGTCGAGGAAGATCACTTCGCGGTGACGCTCTCTTTCCAGAGCCGGCCGGAGCGGCTGGTCGTTCCCTTCGAGGCGATCACCGCCTTCACCGATCCGTCCTGCAAATTCGGTCTCCAGTTCCAGGCGAACGAAGCAAGCGCGCCGGGCGCAACCGCGGGCGAAACCGCTGCCAAGCCGGCCAAGGCCGAGGCCAAGAAAGAGCCCGCCGACGACAAAGGCCCGAAGACCGGCGAAGTCGTCGCCCTCGACGCATTCCGCAAGAAGTAATCCGAACAAATCCGCGCCAGGATGAACGCGCTGTAATACGCGCCAGTGCCCACGCTTGCGCCAGCCGGCGCGCGGAGTATCTCGGGCGCCATCATTTCCGACAGCGGGCGCCAAAACCCATGAGCGACTTCACGTTTCACGAGCTGTTTCCGCTCGGCGAGGATCAGACGCCCTATCGCAAGCTGAGCTGCGGATTTCGTCGGCACGGCGAACTTCAACGGCACGAGCCGTGACGACGATCGCGCCGGAAGCGCTGACCCTGCTGGCACGCGAGGCCTATGTCGATTGCCAGCATCTGCTGCGGCCGGGCCATCTGCAGCAGCTCCGCAACATCCTCGACGACCCCGAGGCGTCGGATAACGATCGCTTCGTCGCGTTCGATCTCTTGAAGAACGCGAACATCGCCGCCGGCAAAGTGCTGCCGATGTGCCAAGACACCGGCACGGCGATCGTCATGGGCAAGAAGGGCCAGCGCGTCTGGACCGGCGGCGGCGACGAGGCCGCGCTCTCGCTCGGCGTTCGCCGCACCTATACCGAGACCAATCTGCGCTATTCGCAGCAGGCGGCGCTCGGCATGTTCAAAGAGGTCAACACCGGCGACAATCTGCCGGCGCAGATCGATCTCTACGCCGACCGAGGGCGATGAATACAAATTCCTCTTCGTCGCCAAGGGCGGCGGCTCGGCGAATAAGAGCTTTCTCTTCCAGCAGACGCCGGCAGTGCTGAATCACGATTCGCTGCTCAAATTCCTCGACGAGAAGATCCGCACCCTCGGCACCGCGGCCTGCCCGCCCTATCACCTCGCGATCGTCATCGGCGGCACCTCGGCCGAGATGAATTTGAAGACCGTGAAGCTCGCGAGCTGCCGCTATCTCGATACGCTGCCGAGCGAGGGCAATGCCGCGGGCCAAGCCTTCCGCGACCGCGATTTCGAGCAAGAGGTGCTGGCGCTGACGCGCAAGATGGGCATCGGCGCGCAATTCGGCGGCAAATATTTCTGCCACGACGTGCGCGTCATCCGCTTGCCGCGGCATGGCGCCAGCGTGCCGATCGGTCTCGGCGTTTCCTGTTCCGCCGATCGCCAGATCCTCGGCAAGATCAACGCCAAGGGCGTCTTCCTCGAGCAGCTCGAGACCAACCCGGCGCATTTCCTGCCTGAGATCGATGAAGCGAAGCTCGCCGGCGAGGTGGTGCAGATCGATCTGACGCGGCCGATGAGCGAGATCCGCGCGACGCTGTCGCGCTATCCGATCAAGACGCGGCTGTCGTTGACGCGGCCCGCTGATCGTCGCGCGCGACATCGCGCATGCGAAGCTGAAAGAGCGGCTCGATCGCGGCGAAAGCCTGCCGCAACATATGAAGGACCACCCGGTCTATTACGCCGGCCCGGCGAAGACGCCGGAAGGTTTTGCCTCCGGCTCCTTCGGCCCGACCACCGCCGGCCGCATGGATTCCTATGTCGATCAGTTCATGGCCGCGGGCGGCAGCTTCGTGATGCTCGCCAAAGGCAATCGCGGCGCCGAAGTGCGCGAGGCGTGCAAGAAGCATAAGGGCTTCTATCTCGGCTCGATCGGCGGCCCGGCGGCACGGCTGGCGCAGGATTGCATCAAGAAGGTCGAGGTCGTCGAATATCCCGAGCTCGGCATGGAAGCGATCTGGCGCATCGAAGTGGTCGATTTCCCCGCCTTCATCGTCATCGACGACAAAGGCAACGACTTCTTCGCGAAGCTCGCGCATTGAGATTCTATCGTTGTCATTCCCGCGAACGCGGACGACCAGCGCGGCCGCCTTCGGCCGTGCCTTCGGGTTCGCTCGCAAAGCGGCGAACGGGCGTCCACGGAGACAGCACGCTGGCTCTGGACCCGCTTTCGCGGGGTAACGGACGGATGGCTAGGGATAACGAACCTGAGTTCATCCGTTATCTGCGCGACCAGTTCCGCCGCTGGGGGCCGGTCGAGATTCGGCGCATGTTCGGCGGCCATGGCATATTTCGCGGCGGAGCGATGTTCGCGCTGATCCATGACGAGATGCTCTTTCTGCGCAGCGACGACGCCAACCGCGCCGCCTTCGCTGCTGCCGGCATGGGTCCGTTCCGCTATCGCCGCCGCGGCAAGCTCGTCGCGCTCGCCTATCACCAGGCCCCGCCCGAGGCGATCGAGGACAGCGACATGCTCGGCGAATGGGCCGATCTCGGCTTCGCCGCCGCGCAACGGCGGGCGGAAGCGCGCGCGAAGCGGCCAGCCGCGAAGAAGCGGACTGCGAAAAAGTCAGCGGCCAAAAGCCTCAAGCAAAGCGCAGGACGCGGTGAACGATACGATCGACCTGCAGGCGCTGGCACGCGGCGAGAAGCCCGCCTGGGATGGGTTTGTCCGCCGCTATGCCGGACTCATCCTGTCGGCCGTGCGGCTCGACCGCGCGTCCGGGCGTCGAGCTCGAGGATATCGTGCAGGAGGTGTTCACGCGCCTGTGCAAGGACAATTTCCGCCTGCTGAAGACCTATGACGCGACGCGGGCCGGTCTCTCGACCTGGCTCACCATCGTCGCGCGCAGCACCGCGCGCGATATGCAGCGCCGGCGCCAGCCGCAGATCACGCCGATCGATTTGGTGCCGGAGGTGATGCTGTCGGTCACGGCCGAGCCGCAGGAGAAGCTGCGCCTGCCCGACGGGCTGCTGTCGCCGCGGCAAAAGCTGGTCCTGACGCTGCTTTACGAGCGCGAAATGGACGTGGCCGAGATCGCGACTTCGCTCGGCATCGATCCGCAAACCGTCCGCAGCACCCATCACAAGGCGATGCTGAAACTGCGCGAGCATTTCGCGGATGACGATACGGCGCGAGAAGTGAAATGATTACAAGTATGTTACACGCGGGGATGGGACGGCGGCGGAAATCGCCTAATAATGGCTGAGGAGATGTGGCATGACGGATAAGGGGGCTGAGGCCACAAGATCGGCGGCTATGGCAGCGCTGGCAGGCGCTCGGCGAGAAATCCCGGGTGACCGAGCCGGACGCGATGCTACTGGCTGCCTATGCAGAAGGCCGGCTGAGCGAGACCGAGGCCGAGACGGTCGAGGCTTGGCTGGCGGCAACACCGGATGCGGCTCGAGCGACATCGTCGCCGCGCGCTCGACCTATCAGCGCCCGCCGCGGCTCGTCTATCGAGCACATCCTCGAGAAGGCCAGCGAATCTGGTGCCCGGTGAGCCACGCCGGCAAGCGCCGAGATCTTGCCTTTCCGGCCGCGGTTGCCGCAGCGGCTACCGCCATGGCGCACGGCGATCGCCTGGAGCAGCGTCGCCGCGAGCCTTCTTTGCGCCAGCCTCGTCGGCTTCTCGATGGGCAGCGACGCCTATGCCAATCTCTCGGGCGCCCAGGCGGTCGACAGCCGACCATCGACAGTCTCGGCACACCCAGCCTCGAAGTAGCTACTTCAGCGACGATTCCGGCACATGACCACCCTCGCCGATTCCGGCCAGAAGGCCGGGCGGGGCGGTCGCTTGCTGTGGATCGCGCTCGCACTTTCGCTGACGCTCAACATCTGCTTCCTCGCCGGACTCGCCTGGATGCATATCCATGCGCCGCCGCCGCCGATCGTGCGCATGCAGCATTTCGGCGATTCGCTGAACCTCAACAGCGACCAGCGCCAAGCCTACGAACAATTCCTGCGCACGCTTCGCCTGCGCGGCCGCTTCGTGCGCGAGAGCAACCAGCCGCTGATCGAGAACCTCTGGAGCGAGATCGCCAAGCCGACGCCCGATACGTCGACGATCGCGAAGCTCTCCGATCAGATCAACAGCAACCGCGTAGGCTTGCAGCGCGAGGTATCGACGGCGCTCGATACGTTCATCAAGACGCTGACGCCGGAGCAGCGCGCGCATCTTGCCGCAAAGGCGAAAGCGCCGCCCGACGAGCCGGCGCGCCGCCTCTTCCAGATGGTGGTGCCGTAAGCATTTCCTGAGCGCGCGTTCGCGCTTGGCAGCAGCGCACAACTTTCGATAGCATCCGCCCAACGATTTCGGGGGGATGCATGTCGGGAAAATGGCTCTGCGCAATCGTCTGCGTCGTGCTCGCAAGTGTATCGGAGCGCTGCGGCCAGCGGCGCCGGAGGCCTTCGAAGCATTCAAGCACAAAGATTACGCGACCGTGCTGCGCGTGTGCGACGCGCCGGCCAAAGCCGGCGATTCGGTCTGCCAGGACATGCTCGGCGTGCTCTATTCGGAAGGCCACGGTGTTGCCCGCGATCCAGGCGATCGCCTTCCATTGGTTCCAGCTCGCCGCCGCGCAAGGCAATCCCACCGCCGAGTACAATCTTGCGCTCGCCTATGAGCGCGGCGAAGGCGTCCCGAAGGACTCGGCCGAGGCCGAGAAATGGTACACCAAGGCGGCCGAGAGCGGTGTGCCCTATGCCGCAATGGCGGATCGGCGCGATTGCGATCAGCGCGCAACGATTGGAAAGACGGCGCTGAAATGGCTGCGGCCCGCGGCGGCGCAGGGATTGACCGACGGCGCAGACGCTGCTGGGCATTGCCTATGAGCGCGGCAACGGCGTGCGCCGCAATCGAAAATCAGGCGGCAAAATGGTACGAGGCCGCCGCCGATCACGGCGACACGCCTGCGCAATCGCACCTCGCCGGCCTCTATGAACGCGGCGACGGCGTCGATCAGGATTTCAAGGAAGCTTATTTCTGGTACGCGGTCGCTCTGCGCGATCCGAAGGATCCCACCGCCAAGCAAGACGCCGAAGGGCCTGAAGCGCGTCGCGCGCCAAGCTCAGCGCCGCCGACGTCGCGGATGCCGCACAGATCGCGAAGGATTGGAAGCCTGAAGAGGTAAGTGATCGGTCCGAAAGCACGACGCGGCGCTCGGCGTCATCGCGGTCAGCGCGCGGACCGAAGCTCTTTGCAACCGGCACCGGCTTCTACGTCGCGCGCGACGGCTCGCTCATCACCAACAATCATGTCGTCGCCGAATGCAGCGACGATGCGCATCAGCGACGGCACGACGGCATTCCCGTGAAGGTCGATCGCGGTCGATCCGCAGCGCGATCTGGCGCTGCTGCAAGCGCCGCAGCCGGTCGATGCCGTCGCCGCTGTTCCGCTCGGACAAGAGCAAGCTCGGCGAGAATGTGGTGGTCGTCGGTTTCCCGCTGAGCGGCTTGCTCAGCTCGCAGCCGATCGTCACCAGCGGCATCGTCAGCGCGCTCGCCGGCATGCGCGACGATCAGCACGAGTTGCAGATCTCCGCGCCGATCCAGCCCGGCAATAGCGGCGGCCCGCTCTTCGACAGCACCGGCCGCATCGCCGGCGTCGTCGTGGCGACGCTCGACACGGTGCGGCTCGCGCGCGCCATCGGCGTCGTTCCGGAGAACGTCAATTTCGCGATCAAGGGCGACGAGGCGCGGCAATTCCTCGCCGCGCATGGCGTGAAGGTCGCGACCGCCGACGGCGGCAAGGAACTCTCGACCGCCGCGATCGCCGAGCAGGCGGTGAAGATGACCGTGCGGCTCGAATGCTGGAAGTGAGTTAGGCTTGGGGCTGCTTCAGGTGATCGTAGGTGCGCACCTGCGCGCCAAGGCCGCAGACGACGTAGTCGAAGCTCGCTTCCAGCTTGGCGATCGGGTAGTGGCCCGATTGCCAGGGCTCGTCGCTGAGCTTCGCCCAGTCGATATCGTCGAGCGAGAAAGCAGCGCCACGCGCCGCCGGGGGCGAGACCTGAATTGCTATCGCCCTTGAACTGAAAGGTCAGGACTTTTTTCTGCGCGCCTTTGAAGCCGATCGCGAGCGGCGCCACATCGCGCCGCAGGCCATCGGCCACCATGGTCACGCAGCGCCGCTTCTCGATCGCTTCTCGGAGGGTATCGAAGACATCCACGGCAGCACCTTAATACCAACCCTGTACCCCCAACCCTGTCATTTTCGCCCTCGATTCCTAACAAATTCCTGCCGCAGCGCGGTTTTGGCGCTTTGCCCGCGACCCCATATGCTGAGTAAGCCGCACGAGGCGAGGAGTTAACCATGGCCGAGAGCACGCGCTAGCCGCACCGAGCGCGACAGCATGGGCGCGATCGAGGTGCCGGACGAGCATTACTGGGGCGCGCAGACGCAGCGCTCGCTCGAGAATTTCCGCATCGGCGGCGAGCGCATGCCGCTGGCGCTGATCCACGCTCTCGCGCTGCAGAAGAAAGCGGCGGCGCTCGCGAATATGGAGCTTGGCGCGCTCGACAAGCGCCTCGGCGATGCGATCGTCGAAGCCGCCGATGAAGTGATCGCGGGCAAGCATGACGGCGAATTCCCGCTCGTCGTCTGGCAGACCGGCTCGGGCACGCAGACCAATATGAACATGAACGAGGTGCTGGCGAACCGCGCGAGCGAGATTCTGGGCGGCAAGCGCGGCATGGAGCGGCTCGTTCATCCCAACGATCACGTCAATCTCGGCCAATCATCGAACGACAGCTTCCCGACCGCGATGCATATCGCCGCGGCGATGGAGATCGATGGCCGCTTGCTGCCGGCGCTCGAGGCGCTGCGCGGCGCGCTGGCGGACAAGGCGAAGGAATTCGCCGACATCGTCAAGATCGGCCGCACGCATCTGCAGGACGCGACGCCGCTGCGGCTCGGCTCCGAATTCGGCGCCTATGCGCGGCAGATCGAGAACGGCATCGCGCGCGTCAAAGCGACGCTGCCGCGGCTCTATGCTCTCGCGCAAGGCGGCACCGCCGTCGGCACCGGCCTCAATGCGCAAAAAGGCTTTGCCGAGCATTTTGCCGCCGCCGCCGCCAAGATCACCGGCCTGCCCTTCGTTTCCGCGCCCGATAAATTCGAGGCGCTCGCCGCGCATGACGCGCTGGTCGAGGTGTCGGGCGCGCTCAACGTGCTCGCGGCGTCGCTGATGAAGATCGCCAACGACATCCGCCTGATGGGCTCGGGCCCGCGCTGCGGCTTCGGCGAACTGCATCTGCCGGAGAACGAGCCCGGCTCGTCGATCATGCCGGGCAAGGTCAATCCGACCCAGGCCGAGGCCGTGACCATGGTGGCGGCGCAGGTGATGGGCAATCACGTCACCATCACCGTCGCCGGCAGCCAGGGACATTTCGAGCTCAACGTCTTCAAGCCGGTGATCGTCTTCAATCTGCTGCAATCGATCCGGCTGATCGCCGATGCGAGCGAAAGCTTCGCCGAGCATTGCATCGCCGGCATCGAGGCCGATCGCGCACAGATCGAGAGCGATGCTCTATCGCTCGCTGATGCTCGTGACGGCGCTGACGCCGCATATCGGCTACGACAAGGCGGCGGAGATCGCCAAACGCGCGCTCGCCAAGGGCGAGACCTTGAAAGAAGCCGCCGATGCGCTCGGCTATGTGAAGCCCGAAGATTTCGACCGCTGGGTCGACCCGAAGACGATGCTCGGCCCCGATTGAGCATGACTGGTTCGCTTGCGCAAGCGTTCCGTCGACGATCGCCGGCCATGCCACCAGCTTCTCGCTGGAGGAGGAATTCTGGCAGGATCTGCAACGCATCGCGCAACAGCGCAACCTTTCGCTCAACGCGTTGGTTTCATCGATTGACGCGTCGCGCGCGGGGAATTTATCGAGCGCCTTGCGCGTTTTCGTTCTGGAGTGCTATCGCAACGGCGAGCTGCATCCGGTCGAGCATCATAGGCAATAGATCCATGGCCGAGATCGTCAATCTCAATCGCTTTCGCAAAGAGCGCGACCGCGCCGCCAAGGCGAAGACCGCGCGACGAGAACCGCGCGCGCTTCGGCCGCACGAAGGAAGAGCGCGAGGGCACCGACGCCACTGCACGCAAAACCGAAAAATCGCTCGACGACAAGAAAATCGAGTAGTTAAGCGATTGCGCCCCTCTTTCGCGCGGATGCGGGGACGCAGGACGGGGCCCGTTGCCAAGCAACGGGAGGGTGAGGTGTTTTTCCGCGCCGCGATCGTATCCGTCATCGACACCCACCTCACCCGCTCGGTCGCACTCGCACCCTCTCCGCTCGAGAGGCCGGGCCGGAGAGGGCTACGTTCATCAGTGCTCGCTCAATTCCTGCTCGTAGAGCGCCAACGTCTCGCGATCGAAACACGCAAAGATGACGCGCTCGATCAGCGGGCGCGGGCGCGAGCGCCTGGCGTGTTTCCGCAACCGCGATCTTCGCGGCGCGCTCGCGCGGGAAGCCGTAGACGCCGGTCGAGATTGCAGGAAAGGCGAGCGACGCGAGGCCGTGCTCGACCGCAAGCGCGAAGCTCGCGCGATAGCAACGCGCCAGCAGTTCGTCCTCATTTGCCTCGCCGCCGCGCCACACCGGTCCAACCGTATGGATCACATGCTTCGACCGGCAGGCGATAGCCCTTGGTGATACGCGCCTCGCCGGTCGGGCAGCCGCCGAGCTTGCGGCATTCGGCGAGCAGCTCGGGCCCGGCCGCGCGATGGATCGCGCCATCGACCCCGCCGCCGCCCAGGAGCGACGTGTTCGCCGCGTTCACGATCGCATCGACCGCGAGCGTGGTGATGTCGGTTTGGATGGCGGTGATGCGCTCGCCAGGCACCGCGGACCGCCGGACGGCTACTCCGCGGCCTCGCGCGCGCCGCGCATGCCGAGCGCAAGCAGATAGGTCTCGAGCAGCGCTTCCTGCTCGTCGAGCTCGTCCTTGTCCATTTTCCGGATCTTGACGATCTGGCGCATGACCTTCACGTCGAAGCCGCGTCGCCTTGGCCTCGGAATAGACGTCGCGAATATCGTCGGCCAGCGCCTTCTTCTCTTCTTCCAGCCGCTCGATCCGCTCGATGAAGGATTTGAGATGATCGCCGGCGACGCCGCCTGCCTTCGCCATGATGAAGCCTCGTCTTTTCTACAACGAGGCGACGCTATCGAAGCAGAAACGCCGGCGCAATGCGCGCGCCGGCGTTATCCACGTTATCCTTTTATCCACAGGCTCAGTGCTTGTGGTCGACCGGCTTGGCGGCTCTTTCTGGTATTTCTTCTTCCATTCGTCGTAGGGCATGCCGTAGACGGCCTCGCGCGCTTCCGGATCGGGCAGCTTGAGGCCGCTTCTCCTCCGCCGATTCGCGATACCAGCGCGACAGGCAGTTGCGGCAAAAGCCGGCGAGATTCATCAGGTCGAGATTCTGCACATCCGTGCGCTCGCGCAGATGCGCGACCAGCTTGCGGAACGCGCCGGCTTCGAGCTCGGTGCGGGTCTTGTCGTCGAGTTCCATGATTCTCTCCTGTCTTGTGCCGGCGCCTGCTCCACCGGCGGCGCCGGGCAACCTCGCTCTAAGTATGGGGTTCCGAGCGGTCGATTGCCACATAGAGGCCGGGTGGCGCCAGGATCGGCTTCAGGAGCCGCGCCAGCCGCTCGGCCCATTCGGCCGCGCCCGCTGCTCGTCGGCGATCAGATCCTGGCGCAGCTCGATCGCGACATGCGGCAGGCCGCGCTCGAAGGCATGATGGCGCTGCGTGATAGCCGACCGGCTCGCGCGCCGAATAAGGCTGGTTGTCGCCGACAACCGCCGGATCGAGCTCGGCGCGCAACGCGGCGAGCAAGCGGCTTCGCGATCCGTCCTTCGCCATCCCACAGCACGCCGATATGCCAGGGCCGCGCGAAGCCTTTCATGTCGCGGCGTGAAACTGTGCATCGAGATCACCGCCGGCGCACGGCCGCCGCATGCCGATGCGTTCGAGCTGATCGTCGATCGCGGCGTGATAGGGCTCGAACAGCGCACGCGATGCGTTCCCGCCGCGCCGCTGCATCGAGCACGGCATTGCCGGGAATCGCAATGCCGTCGCTCTCGTTCGGGATCGAGCTCGGATCGTCGGGCGGGCGGTTGCAATCGATGACGAGGCGCGAATAACCCGCGAGCACCGCCGGCGCATCGAGCATGCGGCGCAAGGCACCGTGTCACGGCGGCCGCACCGATGTCCCAGCCGATATGCTGCGCCAGCGCGACCTCGGTCAGGCCGAGTTGGCCGAGCGCCGCCGGCACGCGGCGGCTGGCATGGTCGCACGTCAGCAGCACCGGCGCGGCGCCGTTCGGGTGGCAGAGCTCGAAAACCGGTGGATCGGTCGCAGTGAGAAGAGTTTGAGGACGCCATCGTTCGGGGAATTGTTGTGATCAAGCGGTCATCCTATCCTGGAGCCTCCCGCCAACGCGAAGCAAGAAATTGGGTTCTGCCAGCGATCCTCTGCCCTTCCTCCGCCGCCTGCTCGATGCCGCGCTCGACGCCGCCGATCCGGCCAAGGCGCTGCCGCCGCACCTGCCGCCGGCGCCCAAAGGCCGAACGATCGTGATCGGCGCCGGCAAAGCCGCGGCCAAGATGGCGCGCGCGGTCGAGGATCATTGGCCCGGCCCGCTGACCGGGCTGGTCGTCACGCGCTATGGCCATGCCGTGCCCTGCCGCCGCATCGAGGTGGTCGAGGCCGCACATCCCGGTGCCCGATGCCGCCGGCCAAGCCGCCGCCAAGCGCATCCTCGGCGATGATGAAAGGCCTCAGCGCCGACGATCTGGTGATCTGCCTGCTGTCGGGCGGCGCCTCGGCGCTGCTGGCGCTGCCGATCGGCGGCATCACGCTCGAAGACAAGCAGCAGGTCACGCGCGAATTGCTGCGCTCGGGCGCGACGATCTCCGAGATCAACTGCGTCCGCAAGCACCTCTCGACGGTGAAAGGCGGCCGTCTTGCCGCCGCGGCGTTTCCGGCGCAGATGATGACCTTCGCGATTTCCGACGTGCCGGGCGACGATCCGGCCGTGATCGGCTCGGGGCCGACGGTCGCCGATCCGACGACCTTCGCCGACGCGCGCCGCATCCTGACGCGCTATGCGATGAGCCCGCCGGCATCGGTCGCAAGCCATCTCCATCGCTCGCATGACGAGACGCCGAAGCCCGGCGATCCGCGACTTGCCAACGCGACCTATCACGTCATCGCGACGCCGCGCGAGGCGCTCGACGCCGCGGCGCAAGCGGCGCGCGATGCCGGCATGATGCCCGTGATGCTGGGCGATGCGATCGAGGGCGAGGCGCGCGAGGTCGCTCATCGGCAAGCGGCGCAGGCGCGCCAGTCGGCGACCGGCACGGTGCTGCTCTCGGGCGGCGAGACCACGGTGACGGTGCGCGGCAAAGGACGCGGCGGCCGCAATACCGAATTCCTTCTCGCCCTCGCCGTTGGCTCTGAACGGCGACGTCCGGCATCTATGCGCTCGCCGCCGATACCGACGGCATGGACGGCACCGAAGACAATGCCGGCGCGTTTATTGGCCCCGATACGCTGACCCGCGCGCGGTTCAAGGGCCTCGATCCGGCGGCCGCGCTCGCGGACAATGACGCGTGGAGCGCTTTCGCGGCGCTCGACGATCTGCTGGTGACCGGTCCCACCTTCACCAATGTGAATGATTTTCGTGCCATATTGATCACTGGAGGAGATTGAGGAGCAGAATGCGCCGTCAACGCAGCGCCAAGATCGTCGCCACCGTCGGCCCCGCGAGCAACTCGGCAGAGAAGCTCGAAGCGCTTTTCCGCGCCGGCGTCGATCTCTTCCGTTTGAATTTCAGTCACGGCACGCATGACGATCATCGCGCCGTCTATGATCGCATCCGCGCGCTCGAGAAGGGCGTCGGCCGGCCGATCGGCATCATGGCCGATCTGCAAGGACCGAAGCTGCGCGCTCGGCACCTTCACCGACAAGAAGGTGCGGCTCGAGACCGGCAAGACCGTTCCGCCTCGATCTCGACCAGAAGCCAGGCGATGTGACGCGCGCGACGCTTGCCGCATCCCGAGATTTTCGCCGCCATCGAGCCGGGCACGCAGCTTGCTGATCGACGACGGCAATGTGCGCCTCAATGTCGAGCGCTGCGGCGAGGATTTCGCCGAAACCACGGTCGTGATCGGCGGCGATATCTCCGACCACAAAGGCGTCAACGTTCCGAACGCGGTGCTGCCGCTGAGCCCGCTCACGCAAAAAGATCGCACCGATCTCGCCTTCGCGCTCGATCTCGGCGTCGATTGGATCGCGCTCTCTTTCGTGCAGCGGCCCGAGGACGTCGCCGAAGCGCGCAAGCTGATCGCCGGCCGCGCCAGCGTGCTGGTGAAGCTCGAGAAGCCGTCGGCGATCCAGCGGCTGACACGAGATCATCGAACTCGCCGAAGCGGCGATGGTCGCGCGCGGCGATCTCGGCGTCGAAATGCCGCCCGAGGACGTGCCGCCGGTGCAGCGCGAGATCATCCATGCCTGCCGTCTCGCCGGCAAGCCGGTGATCGTCGCGACGCAGATGCTCGAATCGATGGTACGCAATCCGGTGCCGACACGCGCCGAAGCCTCCGACGTCGCCACCGCGGTCTATGAAGGCGCCGATGCGGTGATGCTCTCGGCCGAGACCGCGGCCGGACAATACCCGGTCGAGGCGGTGGCGATGATGGATCGCATCATCCGCCGCGTGCAGGACGATCCGATCTATTTCCCGGGGCTGCACGCCGCCGCGACGGTCGCCGCGGAGCAAAGCGCCTCCGACGCGATCAGCTCAGCCGCCGGCCAGATCGCGCATACGATCGGCGCGTCGGCGATCCTTTCCTACACGACCTCGGGCGCGACGGCCTTGCGCATGGCGCGCGAGCGCCCCGACGTGCCGATCCTCGCGCTGACCTCAAATCTGCGCACCGCGCGGCGGCTCGCCATGGCCTGGGGACTGCACTGCGTTCACACACACGACGTGCGCAATTTCAACGAGATGGTTCAGCACGCGACGAGCGCGGCGCGGCGCGAGGGCTTTGCCGATAAGGGCCAGCGCGTCGTCATCACCGCCGGCGTGCCCTTCGGCACGCCCGGCGCGACCAATATGCTGCGCATCGCCTGGGTCGAGAATTGATTACTGATGACCGCTCGACTGATCAGAAATCGTCAATGCGAGCGAAGCGGCATCGAGAACACCTTGGCCCCTGGATTGCTTCGCTCGCCGCGCAATGCGGATATATTCGCGCAGCAGGCCTTCCGCCGGCCTCAGCGACGGGGCATCGGGGAAGACCTTCGCTCTGAGGCTCGCCGTATCGATGCCAAGGTGATCGCGCAGGATACCCTTGGCGATGCTGCGCGAATCCGTGGCGACACGGAGATCGCGATTGTCGTCGAGCTGCGCAAGACCCGGCCAGTCGCCATAGATGCGGCCACCTTTGACGGCGCCGCCAAGCACGAACATCGTCGTGGCGGTGCCGTGATCGGTACCGTTGGTGCCGTTGACCGCGACGGTGCGGCCGAACTCCGTGGTCGCGATCACCACCGTGTTCTTCCACGCCGGCCCGAGATTTTGCGCCAGCGCATCGAAGCCATCGGCAAGACCCGCGAGATTCTCGTAGAGCCGGCCTTGAATCGTGCCTTGCGCCACATGGGTGTCCCAGCCGAGCATTTCGAGCGCGGCGATACGCGGCCCATCCTCGGCCGCAAGCAGCTTGCCGGCCGCGCCGGCGAGCGGCGCGAAGGCTTTCGGCCCGAAACCGCCCGGCCCTTTGGGCGCGCTGTCGCCCAAAACGGCGTCGGAAAAATTCTGCGTCTTCAAGCCGAGCTGCAGCGCCGGACCGAAGAGCGCATCATGCGCATAGAGCGGGCCAAGCGCGGTGACGAAATCGGCATCCGCGGCTTTGACGCCGGCCGGCTCCCAGCTCGCCACCGGCACCGTGCCGCGCAGCAACAGCGGCACCGCGCCGCCGACCGCGAGACCGAGGCGCTTGTCGTTGCTGCGATTGTTGGCGGGCTGGATCAGCGCCAGCGCTCGGTTGAACCAGCCGTCGCTTTCACGCGTCTTCGAAGCGAGGCCGCATTCCATCAGGTCCTGGCCATCGAAATGCGAGCGCGTGCGATAGCCGTTGCCCGACGCCGGCACGAGCAGCAACTCACCCTTGCGGTAATAGGGCTCGAGCACTTTGAGGCCCGGGATTGAGCGCGAAGCCGTGATCGAGCGGAATGCAAGCATCCGCCGCCAGCGCGATCGCGCCGCGCTTTTCGGCATAATGCGGATCGCCGACCGGCGGCACCGCGGCAAGCCCATCCATCGCGCCGCGCAGCAGCACGACAACGAAGCGGCGATCGCCGGGCGCGGCAGCAAAGACCGCGTGCGGCAAGCCGGCGACAGCGAAAGCGCCCGCGGCCATGCCGAGAAAATCGCGGCGTGTTCTTGTCATCGTCCTCACCGTCTCTGGAATTCGGGGCTAGCGATCAGCAGCGCCAAGCCTTCGCGGCGCGACGCGGCGCGGCGGATCGCTTGCACGGCCTCATCGGGCAGCGCTTCGCCGAACACATCATCGGCCAATACCACCGGATCGGGCGGGTTGGGCAGACGCGCGGCGAAATTCTCGCAGCAATCGGCGCGATGCAGCACGGATTCGGGGCCGATCCAATCTTTCGCCCGGTCGGACCAGCCTTCCGGCTGCAGCGCGAAGAAGGGCTGCTGATCGAGGACGTGCAGCGTCTGCACCTGATAGGGCGCCGGCGGCGTGAAGCCGGTGACGCGGCACGACGCGATCAGCAAATCCTCGGGCGTGCGTACCTTCGCGAAAGGCTGCCACGCCGCGTCCTCGCGAATGACCGCTTGCGTCACGCGTTTCAGATCGCCGCCCGTGTCGCGGAACACCGCCGCGATTCGCTGCACCGAATCTTTCGGCGGATCGTCGGCGATGAAATGGCGCGCGAGCTTGGTCGCGACATGTGCCGCCGTCGCGGGATGAGCGGCGAGATCGCGCAGCGCCGCCTCGCCCTGCTCGTAACCGCCGGCGGAATAGATCCTGCCGAGCAAGCGTTGCTGTCCCGGTTCGTGCAGTTGCGGATAGAAACGAAATTGGCCGGCATCGGGATCCTTGAGCCGCGCGATCGACCAGCCGGTGAGGATGCGCGCCAACGCCTCGACATCGTCCTGCGTATAGCCGCCATCGACGCCGAGCGTGTGCAACTCCATCATCTCGCGCGCGAGATTCTCGTTGAGCCCACGATGCGTGCGCTGGCCGGCTTGCGAATTCGGGCCGATCGACAGCACTTGGTCGAGATAGAACAGCATCGCCGGATGACGCTCGACGGCGAGCAGCATGTCGACGAAACGGCCGGTGATATGCGGCCGGATCGCCTCGCGCTCGAAAGCGCCGGCAAAGCCGCGAATGATCGGCCGCACGCAGGAGACGGTGAAATGATTGCTCCAAAAGCGCGTCAGCCGTTCCTGCAGCGGCGCATCGCCGTCGACCGCCGCGTGCGTGCGTGCATCGATCTCGGCGAGATAGACCGCACGCAAACGCTGATTCTCGGCCTTCTTCGAAGTCCGGGTCGTTGTTGCTTGCGGAAATCCTGCCGCGCCTGGAGCATTTCGGCGACCATGCCGGCGGCGGCAGGCAGGCTCGGATCGAGCGTCGCAGGCCTGGCATCGAGCTGACGCAGCGCCCAGCCGCGCGGATCCTGTGCGATCGTCTGAAAGCTCACCCGGCAGCGGCGCGTAACCGAAACGGGTCGCCGCCACCAAGGCGTTCGTTAACGCAGCCGCAACCATGCGCCGCATCCAACTGTCAGGGTCATGACGGATGATAGGCGCAACGGCCGCAACGCATCCCTAAAACGTGATCATCGCGAGACCGACCCGATTTCGATCGGCTGGGTCGCGGACGCCAGCACCGCCGGCTGCCGGCGCGCCCGGTGTAAACGAGTGACGGTGATCGCTCCCGCGCTGCCGCTCTGCACGACGAGGCGATGCATCGCGACCACCGGCACGTCGCAGCGGATCTCGACGGTCGGCGCGTTCGGCAGCATCGAATTGATGCGCTGCTGGCCTTCCATCACGGCGATGTCCTGATCGAAAATCGCGCGGATTTGCTGGATGAAGCGCTTGCTGACCTCTCGATCGCCGAGCGCGAAATTGCGGCACTGCGCGTAGAACATGAAGGAGGCCGTCTCGGTTTCGGGCGTCGCGGTGATGAGAGCGCGCAGCCGGACACCCTGATCCCAATCGCCGTCGCGGCCGACCGTATCCGCCGCGGCAAAACCGGCATCGATGGTACAGTGGCTCGGCAGCTCGCAGATCGTCGACTGCCAGCGGTCGCTATACGTGCCGTTGAAGCCGGCGAGCTTTGCGAGCAGCGGCACCGGCTCGACATGCGGGCTCCAGCGCATCATGCGGACGCTGTTCGCGAGGCGCAGTGTCGTCACCGGATTGTTGTCGAGACCGGCCCCGCCCAGCGTCGCGGGATGCACGAAGACGACATGCATCAGATCGAGCAGGTTGTCGTTGTTGAGCTCCCAATTGCATTTCATCGGCAAAGCACAGCCATTGCCCATGGTGGTGGTAAGCTTCGGATCGCCGATGCATTGCCACTGCGGCAGCAAGCTTTCGTCGCGCTTGGCGGGATCGCCCATCCACAGCCAGACGAAATTCCAGCGCTCGATCACCGGATAGGTTCTGACCTTTGCGTCGGGCGGAATTTGCGGCTGGCCCGGGATCTCGATGCACTGGCCGGCGCTGTCGAATTTCAACCCGTGATAGCCGCAGCGGATCGCATCGCCTTCGCGCGCGCCCATGGAGAGCGGCAGGTTGCGGTGGCAGCAGCGATCCTCGAGCGCAACCGCGCGGCCGTCGGCAGTGCGATAGAGCAGCACCGGCTCGCCGAGGATGGTGCGGGTCAGCGGTTTCTCGCCGATTTCGGCGGAATAGGCGCCGACATACCAGTAATTGCGCAAGAACATGAACGACCTCCGTGTCCTTTGCCGGCAGCGCGATCAGATCGGCTTGCCGGCGAGATCTTTTTTCAGCTGCTCGGCCATTTCGGCGACATCGCCGAGATAGGGATCGATCGCCAGCGCCTGGTTAAACGCTTCAAGCGCTGCGGCCTTGTTGCCGAGCGCCAGCTCGACCTGCCCCAGCCCGGCGAGCGCCCCGAAATGCCGCGGCTCCAGCTTCAAGGTATGCGCGATATCGGCCATGCTGGCGCGGTAATCGCCGAGCAAAAATTCGATCGTCGCGCGCTTGTTCCAGCCCTCGGCGAAATCGGGCGCCTGCGCGACCATGGCAGTGAAGGTATTGAGCGCCGCCTCGTCTTCATCCTCGGCCATGAGGGTGAGGCCTTTTTCCATGAGCCGTTGCGTCTCGGGATCGGAGGTCTCGGCCCAGATATGGGCGATCTCGCCCTCGATCGTGCGCGCGGAGTCCGCCGATTGCGCAGCTTCCAGCGCGACGAAGAGCCGCGCCAGACGCGGGTCGTTCTGGCCGGCATGCGTCGGCATGGCGATTAACGCCGTCACCGCCACACAGCCCGTCAAAACGGTCCACCGCATGGCGCGGAAGTATATGGGCAAGCGCCACAATCGCCAACGATAGATCGCGGGGCGAAAAGGCCTAACGTGTTTCAGATGCAAGCAAATCATGCTAAACCGCCTCTCGCTCATGGAACTCTCGATCGTCATTCCCGCGCGCAACGAGGCGCCGAACGTCGCACCGCTGGTCGCCGAGATTCGCGCCGCGCTCGACGGCATCGCCGATTACGAAATTATCTATATCGATGACGGCAGCAGCGACGACACGGCCGCCGCCGTGCGCGCGGCGATGGCCGCTGGCCGTGTGCGGCTGTTACGCCATGCGAAAAGCGGCGGCCAGAGCGCAGCCGTGCGCAGCGGCGTGATCGCAGCGCGCGCGCCGTGGATCGCGACGCTCGATGCCGACGGGCAGAACGACCCCGCCGATATCGGGAAGCTCTGGGAGCTGGCGCGCAGCACGCCGAGCGCCGAGAAGTTGCTGCTCGCCGGCTACCGCCAAAAGCGCCGCGACACGGCCATCAAGCGCGTCTCCTCGCGCATCGCCAATGCGGTGCGCGGCAGCATGTTGAAAGATCGCACGCCCGATACGGGCTGCGGCTTGAAGCTGCTCAAGCGCGATCTCTATCTCGCCCTGCCCTTCTTCGATCACAACCACCGCTTCCTGCCGGCGTTGGTGCTGCGCGAAGGCGGCAGCGTGCAATCGGTGCGCCGTCAACCATCGTCCCGCGCCAGCGGGGCCAATCGAATTACGGGACGCTCGACCGCCTCTTCGTCGGTATCGTCGATCTCTTCGGCGTGATGTGGCTGCAGCATCGCGCGAAGGTGCCGGTACTGCTGGCCGAAGAACAAGCGAGCGAAGCCGTCCCGTTGCGCAGCACGGGATCGGGCGCATGAGCATTTCGGCCGAGCGCGCGTCGCTGTCGCGTCTGCGGCTCGCCGGAAGGTTCTTGGTTCTCGCATTGCTGGTCGCCGGCATGATCGCGGTGTGGCTCAACCGCGCCGCGCTCGAACCGAACGCGATCCGCGCCGCGATCGAAGCGCATCCCGCCATCGCGCCGCTGCTGTTCCTCTTGTTGCATGTCGTCGCGAGTCTACTCTTCGTGCCGCGTACCTTGATGGGGTTGGTCGCGGGCGGCGTCTTCGATTTCTGGTGGGGCCTCGTCTGGGCCGCGACGGGCAGCGTGCTCGGCGCCGTCGCCGGCTTCCTCATCGCGCGCTACGTCAATTCCGGCATCATCGATCTCGAGAGCTTGCCGCGCCTCGGCCCCGTGCTGCAGCGCGCCGAAGCGGGCGGCTGGCGCGCGGTGACGATGCTGCGCCTCATCCCGGTGATCCCGCACAGCTTCTCGAATTACGCGCTCGGCCTGACGCGGCTCTCGCTCGGCGGCTACGCGCTCGGCTCGTTCTTGGGGCAATTGCCGATGACCATCGCTTATGTGAGCTTCGGCGCCGCCGGCGGTCGCGCCGCGTCGGGTGGTCAGGATTGGTTGCTGCCGGCGATCGTCGGCGCGGTCGCGCTCGCCGCTTCTATTCTGCTGCCGCACTGGCGGAAAGCCCGCTGAGCGCCTCCGGTACGGGTCCGCCCGTCGCCCAATCGAGCAACTCGACAATATGCAGCACCGGGTAGCCGCCCCCGAGCGCGATCTGGGCGATGCAGCCGATATTGCCGGTCGCGACCGCGTCGGGCGTCGTGCTCGCGATATTCTTCAGCTTGCGCGTCCGCAGTGCTGCGGACAATTCCGGCTGCAGCATGTTGTAGGTGCCGGCCGAGCCGCAGCAGATATGCGCTTCCGGGATTTCGAGCACGGTGAAGCCGGCCGCGGCGAGCAGCACCTTCGGCTCGGCCAGCACGCGCTGGCCATGCTGAAGCGAGCAGGCAGCATGATAGGCGATGCGGAGCTTCGGGACAGTCACGGGCTTGAGCTCGAGCCCTGAAACGAATTCCGAGACATCGCGCGCCAAGGCCGAGACGCGCGCCGCTTTCGCGGCATAGACCGGCTCGTCGCGGAAGATATAGCCGTATTCCTTGATCGTTGCGCCGCAGCCCGAGACATTGCTGACGATGGCATCGAGGCCGCGCCCATCGATCTCGCGCGTCAGAGCGTCGATCGCGGCGCGCATCAGCCCACGCGAATCGCGGCCCATGTGATGGGTGAGCGAGCCGCAGCAGGCTTGCCCTTCGACGATCACGACCTCGCAGCCGTGCCGTGTCAGCAAGCGGATCGTCGCCTCGTCGATGCGCGGCGCCAGCACCTCTTGCGCGCAGACCCTGAACAATGCGACGCGATGCTTGCGCGTCCCTTCCGCCAGGAAAACCTGCGCGCGCAGCATCGGCGACCGCGATGGGGGCAGGCTGGGCGCCAGCGCCAGCATCGCGCGAAGCCGCGCGGGCAGCATGTGGCGCAGCGGCTTGGCGAGCGCCGCGCCGAAGAGCGCCGCGCGGAAGAGCAGCGGACGCGGCAGCACGGTGGCGAGGAACGCGCGCGCTACACGATCCATCAGCGGGCGGCGATAACGCTCCTCGATGCGGTGCCGCGCCTGATCGACGAGATGGCCGTAATTCACGCCCGATGGACACGTCGTCATGCAGGCATAACAGGAGAGACAACGATCGATATGCTTGACCACGCGCTCGCTCGGGGCGCGGTCGTTCTCCAGCATGTCCTTGATGAGATAGATGCGGCCGCGCGGCCCGTCGAGCTCGTCGCCGAGTTCGAGATAAGTCGGACAGGTTGCGTTGCAGAAGCCGCAATGTACGCAGGCGCGGAGAATTTTGTTCGCCTCCTGCGTGTCGGCATCGGCGAGCTGCGCGATGGAGAAATTCGTCTGCATCGCTCAGAGCTCGCGATACATGCGGCCGCGATTGAAGAGCCGCTTCGGATCGAAGCTTTCTTTGACGCGCGCCGAGAGCGCCGCGACTTCACGCGCTTGCGGCTGGAAGACGGACACGGCGGCGCGCAATCGCATCGCTGGCGCGGATCAGCGTCGCATGGCCGCCGCCGATGGCACTGCGGATGATCGCCGCGCCCGCATCTTGCGCCGGGGGCACGGCGAGCCAGACGAGGCCGCCGCCCCAATCGAGGAAATAGCGAAGATCGAGCTTTTTCCCGAGCGTCGCGATCAGCGCCGGCGCCGTGCTCGGCGCGACCGACACGCGCCAGATCGCGCGATCGGTCAGAGACGCGAGTGGCGCGGCGTCGCGAATCTCGCGCCATAGCTCGAGCGATACATCATCGCCGATTA
Organism: uncultured Alphaproteobacteria bacterium; assembly: GCA_963731145.1. Classification (GTDB taxonomy): domain Bacteria; phylum Pseudomonadota; class Alphaproteobacteria; order ATCC43930; family CGMCC-115725; genus CAIKMD01. Next base: position 88,537 of record CAVSUX010000007.1, read on the forward strand.
TCTCGGCATCGCCATAACTCGCCAACTCGCGGCGCAGCGCCGCCGCGCGCGCCTCGACCGACGGCACCGGCCCTTCGACCCGCACCAAGGTCATCGCCCTGCCGCCGGACGCGACCTCGGCCGGGAGATGCGCCGCCGCCGTCAGCTCATGCGCCGAGTTGAGCGCCTGCGTCATCGCGGCGAGCGCTTGTCCGCACATCGAGATCCGATAGCACCACCGTGCGCGTCGCTTCGGGCCGCGGCAGCACTTTGACGCTGATCTCGGTCAGCGCCGCGAGCGTGCCGTAAGAGCCCGCCATAAGCTTCGAGAGATCGTAACCGGTGACGTTCTTCACGACGCGACCGCCCGCTTTGAAGGCCTCGCCCGAGTCCGCTCACCGCGTGGAAGCCGAGGAAATGATCGCGCGCCGCGCCCTGGCGGATGCGTCGCGGCCCGGCGAGGTTGCAGGCGATCGCGCCGCCCAGGGTCGACGCCTCGGCGCTCGTGCCGAGCAGCGCGCGCCAATCGCCCGGCTCGAAAGCCAGCATCTGACGCGCGCCATCGAGCGCCGTCTCGATTTCGCTGAGCGGCGTGGCCGCGCCTGCCGTCAGCACCAGCTCCTGCGGGCTCATAATCGCGAATGCCCGAAAACCCGCCGAGATCGAGCACATGCTGTACCTGCAGCGGCCGGCCGAGACCGCGCTTGCTGCCGCCGGCGATCAGCTCTAGCGGCTCTTCGCTCGCGAGCGCTTGCTGGACAATCGCGACGAGGTCGGCTTCGTCCGAGGGACGGAAGCGAGTCATCGCCCCCACCCTAGCCCTCCCCCTCAAGAGAGGAGGGAATAAGCGCGTTGACCCTTCTTTCCCCTCCCCCTCGAAGGGGAAGGGTTGGGGAGGGAGTGAAGCCGCAGCCATCACGGCGCTACAGCCGCTCGATGTCCGGATGCGGCAATGCGCCGTGATGGACATGGAGATGGCCGAGTTCGGCGCAGCGATGCAACTCGGGGAAGACTTTCCCGGGATTGAGCAGCCCGTTCGGATCGAAAGCGCATTTGACGCGCAGTTGCTGATTGAGATCGCTCTCGCCGAACATCGTGCCCATGAGATCGCGCTTCTCGACACCGATGCCGTGCTCGCCGGAAAGGACGCCGCCGACCTCGACGCAATAGCGCATGATGTCGTTGCCGCACGCCTCGGCGGCATCGATCTGGCCCGGCTGGGTGGCATCGTAAAGGATGAGCGGGTGAAGATTGCCGTCGCCGGCATGAAAGACATTGGCGACGCGCAGCCCGTGTTTCGCCGCGATCTCGGTCATGCGCGTCAGCACGTCGGCCAGGCGTTTTCGCGGGATCGTCGGATCGACACAGTAGTAATCGGGCGAGATGCGGCCGACCGCCGGGAACGCGGCCTTGCGCCCGGCCCAGAAGACCATCCGCTCGGCTTCGCTGTTCGAGATGCGGCACGACACCGCGCCCTCGGTCTTCGCGATCTGCTCGACGCGCGCGATCAGATGATCGACCTCGGCGGGCGGCCCATCGAGTTCGACGATGAGCAGCGCCTCGACATCCAGCGGATAGCCGGCATGGACGAATGCCTCGACCGCGTGGATCGCCGGCTTGTCCATCATCTCCATGCCGCCAGGGATGATGCCGGCGGCGATGATCGCCGCAACGCAAGCGCCGGCGCTTTCATTCGAGGGAAAGCCGATCAGCAAAGCACGCGCCGTCTCGGGCTTGCTCAAGATGCGTACCGTCACTTCGGTCACGACGCCGAGCAGCCCTTCCGAGCCGATCATCAGGCCGAGGAGATCGTAGCCTTCGGCATCGAGATGCTTGCCGCCCAGGCGCAGCACCTCGCCGTTCATCAGCACCATCTCGATGCCGAGCACGTTGTTGGTGGTGAGGCCGTATTTGAGGCAATGCACGCCGCCCGAATTCTCGGCGACATTGCCGCCGATGGTGCAAGCGATCTGGCTCGACGGATCGGGCGCGTAATAGAAGCCCGCGTCTTGCACCGCGTTGGTGATGCCGAGATTGGTGACGCCGGGCTGCACCACGGCGCAGCGATTGGCGTAGTCGATCTCGAGCACGCGGTTGAACTTGCCCATGCCGAGGATGATGCCGTCGGCCAGCGGCAGCGCGCCGCCCGAGAGCGAGGTGCCGGCGCCGCGCGGCACCACCTTGATGCCCTCGGCCTGGCAGTATTTCAGCACCGCGGAGACCTCAGCCGTGGTCGAGGGCAGCACGACGAGCAGCGGCAATTGCCGATAGGCGGTCAGCGCGTCGGTCTCGTAGACGCGGCGCTCTTCCTCGGGGACGACGACACCGTCGGGCGCCGCGACGATGCGTTCGAGCGCCGCGGCAATCGCGGCGCGCTTGGCGATGATGGCTTGATCGGGCGGAGGCATCAGCATCGATCACCTCCCGCCGCGCGGGCGCGGCGGCGCCGTGCTCTAGCCCTGGCGGGCCTTGAACCGCGGGTTGATCTTGTTGATGACGTAGGTGCGGCCGCGACGGCGCACGATCTTGCAGTTCTTGTCGCGCTTTTTCAGCGTTTTCAATGAGTTAGCGATTTTCATAACGTGACCTCGAAACGGCTCGGGAACATAGGAAAAGCGAGCGCGACGGTGTCAACCGAAAGCCGACCGAAACCGGAACCGCAACGCTATAGCGGCCACCTACCGCATGGTAGGATCGCGCCATGCGCCCGTTTTCCTACCCTCCTCGCGGCCCTCGCTCCTGGCCGCCACCGCCCTTTCGCCCGCCCTCGCCGCGGACAACACGACCAAGGTCTATCGACGACCGGCACGGCTTCTCGCTGCGCGTCCCGCTCACGGCATCGGTCGAGACCGACGTGCAGGAAAACGGCCAGCTCGACATGATCCCGGACGGCGGCCGTCGTCGTGTCGATCAATCCCAACGAAGTTCAAAGGTACCAATCTCGGCAACGCCAGCGTCTCGGTCGGCGTCAGCAAAGACCCGACCATCGTCGCGGCCTGCGGCACGGGCCAAGCGGCGCAGGGCGAGAAGCCAGACGGGACGGCGACGCTCGGCGGCATCAAATTCACGCGCTTCACTTTCGAGGATGCCGGCGCCGGCAATCGCTATGCCTCGACGGTCTATCGCGGCAATTCGGACGGCAATTGCTACGAGGTCGTCGAGTTCCTGCACTGGGCCGCGATCGAGAATTTCTCGCCCGGCGCGGTCAAGGAATTCGACCGCGCGACGATCGAGGCCGAGTTGAATACCGATCGCGCGCAGCTTCGCCATCACGGGTCGGCCGCTCTAATCGTTGTCACCGCGCATCAGCGGATCGGAGCGGTCGAGCGCGTGCTCTGCGCGCAGATGTAGAAATAGCGCAGCGCGCCGCTATCGAGCGCGGCGAGCGTGCGGATGCAACGCTCGACCTCGCCGAGCAGCGGCAATGCACGGCGGCCGCGGAGTTGGCGCAATTCCGGATGATCGAGGAAGTCGGCGCCACGAGCGCAGCAGCAGGCTGCGATAGGCGGCGGTCGTGTCCATCGCGATCAACACGTTGCAGCCGAGACGCGCGAGACAGGCGGCATAGTGCTCGCCCGGCCAGAGCAGCGGCTTGTGCTCCTGCATCGCGGCCCAGCCAGCGAAGGCTCGGATCGCTGCCGGCGCATCGCCGCGCACGAAATCGGTGATCACGATCTGACCGAAGGATTTGAGGCCCAAACTCACGGCGTGGAAGAATGCTTCTTTGTCGACGAGCGTCGAAATCACCTCGCGCGCCATCACGCAATCGTAAAATCCGGCGCGCAGCTCGAAATTCTCGGGGTCGTAGGCGGCGAGCTGGACGTGACGCCCGGCTTTCTGCTTGCGCAAGAAAGCGGCGCCGGCCTGCACGAGATCGGGATTGCGATCGAAGCCCGCGATATAGCTTTTCCAGGCTTTGGTGATGGTGACGCCGGCGCCGCCCATGCCCGCGCTGAGATCGAGCAGCGTCATCTCGGGCTTGAGCCCGACCGGAGCTCATCAGCTCCTTGAAGTAAGCCGCATCGCCGGGGATGGCGTTGCCGGGCCCGTAGATCCATTGCCGAAGGACGATCGGATCGAGCAGCGGTTCTTGCGCGGCGCGCGAGACGCGCGTTCGCGATGGCAAAGCGCAGCGCGATGCCGACGTATCGTCGACGGCGCACGATGCCATCGCGGCAAGCGCTCGGCGAGCCAGCGACGAAATATTGGCCATGGCGATGACCTGACCTCGGTAGCGGTCAGACCCAGCATCGTAACCTTTCGCGCCGCAAAGCGGCGTCCGCGCACCCACCCGCGGGATACCGATTGAGCGGCGCAGACGCTTAAGAAAGAACGAAACCGCCTATGAAATGTAGTGGAAAAAGCCGTTAAGCGTTCTTCACCAAGAACGCGCGCTTCAGCCCGGCGGGACTCAATCCGATCGCGCGGAAGGCTTTCGTCGCCGCCGGCGACGCGAGGAAGCGCAGGAATTTCTGCGCCTCGGCGACATTGGCCGCATGCGGCCCGAGATAGGCCGCGGTGACGCTGCCGAAGACCAGCACGTCGGCGGGCACCGGCTCCGACGACTTTGACGCCCTTGTTGGGCACGAGCTCGGGAATCGCGGTCGCGCCGGTCTCGACCTCGCCGCGCGCGATCGCATCGGCGACATTCTCGCCCGCGCCCTGGAAATAGCGGTATTTCGGTGCGATCTCGGACGCGATGCCGAGATCCTCGACCGCCTTCATGAAAGGCGGCGACGTGCCCGAGCCGCCTTTCGGATCGACCAGGCCGATCGTCTTCACCTTGCGCAGGAAGGCGATGAAAGCCGGCTTTGTCGCGAAACGCCGCCGGCTTCTTCGCTTTCGCCGACACGGCCATGCCGATCTCCGACTGGCCGAGCGCGACCTGCGTCGAATCGCTGAGCAGCGCCTTCCTTGATCAGCCGGTCGTGCAGCGCCGATGCGACGATCACCACATCGGCATTCGGCGTCGCCTTGAGGTTGTCATAGGTGACGCCGGGATTGCCGAGCATCAGACGGACCTTGTCGCCGGTCTCTTTCTCGAAGCGCGGCGCCAGCAGACGCAGCGCACCCGCCGTCGTCGCCTGCCCGACGACAATGAGCTCGGCGGCCTGTGCCGATGGCAGCGCCGCCGTCAGAAAGAACACAGAAGCGCCGCCCATCGAAACATGCCGGACCTCTCACCAGAAGGAGTAATGCGCGATCGCCTCGAAGCGATAATATTTGAGCGCGCCGGATTCGAGCGCGGCGACCGTGCGGAAGCAGGATTCGGCTTCGGCGAGCACGGCTTCGATCTGCGCAGGCGATTGGCCGCGGATGTCGCCGCCGCGCAGATAGCCGACCCAGGCGGCGATGATCTGCCGGCGATAGAGCGCGCTGATATCCTCGGCGCGGCGCAGGCCATAGCCGACGCTCTTGAAGCAATCGGCATATTGCGCGGCGGTCCACAGCGACGGTCGCTCGGTGCGCTTGCTGTGCCAGGCCTCGAGTTCAGGCCGCTCGCCGGCGCTGCGATCGAGCACGAAATCCGTCAGCACGATCTGGCCGCGCGCGCGCAGCGATTGCGCGACGACGCGCAGGAAGCGCTCTTTCTCGACGACCGCATAGCTCGCTTCGCGGCCAAGCGCGCAATCGAACCGCGCCGTGCCGAGCTCCAGCGTCTCAGGATCGCATGCCTTGATGCGCACGAGCGACGATGCGCCGAGCGCCGACGACATCGCATTGCCTTGCCGCGCGCGATCGTAATCGCGCTCGATCCCGATCACGCGCGCATGAAACGCCTGCGAGATCGCGCGCGCCGGCCCGCCGAGCCCGGCGGCGAGATCGAGCATCGATGACGACGCGCCGAGCTCGAACGGCTCGACCAGCGACAGCAGCCAGGCGGCATCGCCGGGAATGACATAGCCGCGGCCATAGAGCCGCTGGCGAATGGCGAGCGGATCGGGCGACGCGTTGGCGTTGGCGGCGATGATGTCGGCGATGGCCGGCGCCGCGGCTGCGGAGCGTTTCAGCGCGTGGCGCAGCCGCTCGAGAAACCGCGTGCGCCGGCTCGGCACGACCGGGACCGGCGAGACGACCGCCGGCGGCCGTTCGATCGCGGCAGGCACGACAAGCCACGGCTCGACAGGCTTTGGTTGAGCGGGCTGATGCCACGCGCGAGCGGCCGAGCACGCGTTCGCGAGCCGGTTCGGGAGGTTGCCAATCGATCGAGACGCGCTCCAGCGTCCCCGTCCCATCCGCCATCATCCCCCCAACGTACTGCTCCACGCGCAGAGCGCGGCCGATTATTCTCCCGGCGCCTCGGCCACCGCCCGCTTGCGCGGACGCGGCGCGGCCGATGCGTTGACGCCATGCGCGGTCATGAATTGCTTGATGTTGCGGCAGGCCTGACGCAGCCGCTGGCGATTCTCGACCAGCGCGATGCGCACGTAATTCTCGCCATATTCGCCGAAGCCGATTGCCCGGCGAGACCGCGACATTCGCCTCTTCGAGCAACATCTTCGAGAAAGCGAGGCTGCCCATCTCGCGGAAAGCCGGCGGCACCGGCGCCCAGGCGAACATCGTCGCCGGCGGCGCGGGAATGTCCCAGCCCGCTTGATGCAGGCCTTCGACCACGACGTCGCGCCGCGCCTTGTAGCGCTCGCGGATTTCCTTGATGCAATCCTGCGGGCCGTTGAGCGCCGCGGTCGCCGCGACCTGGATCGGCGTGAAGGCGCCGTAATCGAGATAGGACTTCACGCGCGACAGCGCCGCGATCAGCGTCGGATTGCCGACCGCGAAGCCGATGCGCCAGCCGGCCATCGAATAGGTCTTGCTGGTCGAGGTGAATTCGACCGCGATCTCTTTCGCGCCCGGCACCTGCAGCACCGAGGGCGGCGGATTGTCGTCGAAATAGATCTCGGCATAGGCGAGATCGGAGAGCAGCCAGATCTTCTGATGGCGGCAGAAATCGACGACCTCGGCATAGAAATCGAGATCGACAACCTGCGCCGTCGGATTGGCCGGGAAGTTGATGACCAGCGCCAGCGGCTTCGGCACGGATGCCGCCACCGCCTTCTTCAGCTCGCGCATGAAATCGACCTCGGGCCCGATCGGGACATGACGCACCGAGGCGCCGGCGATGATGAAGCCGAAGGAATGGATCGGATAGGTCGGATTCGGCGCGAGGATGATGTCGCCTGGCGCGGTGATCGCCTGCGCCAGATTGGCGAGACCCTCTTTCGAGCCGAGGGTGACGATCACCTCGCGCTCGGGATCGAGCTCGACGCCGAAACGGCGGGCGTAATAGGCCGCCTGGGCGCGGCGCAGGCCGGGGATGCCGCGCGAGGCCGAATAGCCATGGGCGCGCGGATTCTGGACCGTCTCGATCAGCTTCTGGACGATATGCGGCGGCGTCGCCCCGTCGGGATTGCCCATGCCAAGGTCGATCACATCGCGACCCGCCGCTCGCGCCTTCGCCTTCAGCGCATTCACTTCGGCGAAGACATAGGGCGGCAGTCTCTTGATGCGATAGAATTCTTCTTCCATGGCGACCATCAACGGGGGCGGGAGGCGGCCATAATAAGCCCTGGCGTGGAAAGAGGCGAGAAGAAGCCGCTGTTTCGGTTGCCGAAATCCGCATTCGGCGGATCGCACTCGGCAAACAGGGGATGCAAGCCGGGCCCCAAGCCTATAAAATCATGGCGAAACGGGACTTACTGGGACAAATGGCAGTCGGTCACCTGGTCCGCAGACATGTCGGATTTCTCGAGGCGACGCTGGCGCTGATCGTGCTGCTGGGCCTCGCCCTGCCCTTTATTCGTGTGCCGGGCGAGCATTCGACGCGGATCGCGGTACGTTTCCAAACCGCCGACATGCCCCGCCCCGGCGGCTTCACCGTCCATATCTCGTCCAGCATCTGCTACGTGCTGCAGGCGCTCTTGTCCTACCAGGGGTCGTCGAACGGCGAGTTCGTGCAGATCACCTGCGGCAAGCGGGCCGAAGCGCTGGCGCCGCAAATCCGCGCCGAGCGCGCCGCGCAGGACCCCGTTCATTCCGGCCACCGCCGAGACCGCGCCGCGATAAGCGGCGGAGCATCGCGCCCTGAGCATCGTCGGCACCTTCCGCGATGACGGCTTTTCCATGCAAGAGCCGTTCGACGCCGCCATCGTCGTCGCGACGATCATGCGCCCGTCGCTGGCGCAAGCGCTGCGCTCGATCTTCCAGCAAAGCTTCCACGGCCGCACGCAGATCGTGCTCGGCGTCGACAAGGTCGTCGGCGATCGCGGCTTCCTCGATGCGGTGCTGAAAGAGCGGCCGTCGCATCAAGCGGTGACGCTGCTCGACCTCGGCTATTCGACGGCGCGGCCGAATGGCGGGTTGCATCCCGATCCGTGGGGCGGCGCGCTGATGACGATCCTCAGCTATGTCGCGAACAGCCGGAACGTCGCCTATCTCGACGACGATAATTGGCTGGCGCCGCGGCATATCGAGACGTTGCTCGCGGCGATCCAGGGTAAGGACTGGGCGTACAGCCTGCGCTGGTATGCCGAAGAGCATACCGGGCGGCCGCTGTGCATCGACGAATGGGAATCCGTCGGCCCCGATCGCGGCGTTTATGCCGTGCGCTTCAGCGGCTTCGTCGATAATTCCTGCCTGATGATCGACAAGCTCAAATGCGAGCCGGCGCTGCGGCTCTGGAGCACGCCCTTCAAGCTGCCGGAAGGCGGCTACGCCCCAGCCGATCGCTCATTCTTCGAGGAGCTGCGCAAGCGGCCTTATGCCTGCACCGGCGAGGCGACGAGCTTCTATACGCTGCAGGCCAACGACTTCAATCACGCCGAGCGGATGGCGCTCGTCCGCGAGCGCCTCGCCACGGGCAGCCGCTAGAACTTCACCCTTAGGCCGCCGGAGACGACGTTGGCGAGGTAGCTGCCGGTGGTCTTCACGTCGTAATCGACGAAGAGCTGCGTCGGCGCGAAGCGCGGATCGGTTACCCCGAAGCCCGCCAGCGTCGTGCTGATGCCCGCGCCGCCGATGAAGCTGTCGCGCCCGAAGCCGGCGCCCGTCACCGTGAACACGCTGCCCGGCGCCGAGACAAAGGCCGATTGCACGTTGGTCGAGTCATCGAGCCATTCATGCTGCCAGGCGACGCGCACTTCCGGCTTCAGCAGCGTGTTGCCGATGCGCAGCGAGGTCGACGCCCGTGCACCGAGGCTCGTCGTAAACGAGTTCGCATCGACCGCGTCCACCGACAGTCCTGCGCCGCCGCCGCCAGCCTCCGTGAAGCCGTCGACATGCGTGTGCAGATAGCCGAGACCCATATACGGCGTCACGGTCGTATCCGGCAGCGGACCGGCGAGATGGAACGCGTAGCCGCTCTCGCCATAGAGACGGTAGCCCTGACCCGAGTAGTTCGAGGTTGCGCTGGCGCTGATCGGCGCGACGATGAACCGTCGCGCGTCGTAATCCTGCCAGCCGAAGCCGGCAAGACCAGCGACGTAGATATGCGGATCGACCGCGTACTTGCCGTAGAGCGCGCCTTGATAGGTATTGATGTCGTTGCGCGCGCCATTCGCGCTGTCGACATTGTCGGTGCCGATGTTGAAGGCAAAGCCGCCGACGAGCTTCGAGGTGATCTGCGCGTCGCCGCCGATGATCACGCCCGCGCCGCTCTCGTCATAGGATGCCGAACTCGCCGTCGACGGGGCCGAGGCCCAGCTGCCGTAGCCGCGCGCCCAGACGCCCCACTTGCTCGGTTGCCGCGACGGCGCAACGCCGGGCCGTGCCGCATCCGAGGCCTGCGCCACTTGCGGGATATCCGCCTGCGCGAACTGGATGCCCTGCCCCTTGCTGAAGCTCGCGACGCCCGTCGTCCCCTCGCCGCCGTCGCCGAACAGGCGATCGATCAGCATCGAGGTGAACTGGCTCCAGGCGCTCTGGCTGTACTGGAAGGTCTGCGTGTTCTGCTGACCGCTGAGCGAGGTCAGCAGCGTGTTGAGCTGGCTGCCGCTGGTCAGCGTGTAGATCGGCGTGATGCCCGCAGTCTCTGCCGCCGTCAGGATCCCCGCGTTGGCGCTGCTGATCCCGGGCACCTGGCTCGCCGGCAGCAAGCCCAAGATGATCGTGTCGCTGTTCGTGCTCTGCGTCACGCTGGCCGAGAACAGCGGCGAGTTCGAGCCGACCGAGGTAAACGCACCGGTGAGCGAGCCCGCGGTGATCGCGTCGGTGTAGGTGTAGGTTGTCCCCGGCTTCCACGCCGCCGCGTTCTCATAGACCACGAGCGGACCCGCCAGCGTCATATTGGTCGCCGTAAGGATGGCGCCGGTGTTCGTCGTCGGTGACACCGCGACGCCGAGCGTGGCTCCCGCCGCCTGCGTGAAATTCGCCGCGCTGACGGCGCTGTACGCGCCATTCGCCTGCGTCGCCACCAGCAGCGTGCCGCTGTTGACGTTGATCGTCCCGATATTGGTCGTCGTGCCGGCATAGGTGAACGTGCCGCTTCCCGCCGCGACGTTGATCGTCGGCAGCGTGCCGCTGGTCGGGCCGACGAGAGCGCCCTCGATCTTGCCGCCGCTCGCGTTGAGCGTGTCGCCGTTCGTCGAGAACGCGATCGCCGTGTTGCCGAGGATGTGACCCGCCGTCTGATCGATCTCGAACGCCACGCCGCTATTCGACAGATTGATCGCGATATCCGTCGCACTGATCGTGCCGCTATTCGCGATCGTCGGAGCGCCCGACCGAACGCCAGAGACGTTGATGCCGACCGCTGTGCCATTGCCGGTCCGCGTCGCCGTGATCGTGCCGGAATTGGTCAGCGTGCCCGAGAACGAGGTCGCACCGAAGCGGATCGCCGCCGCCGTGCCCGAGCCGCCGCCCGTCGCGGTAAAGCTCGCCGAGATCGTGCCGCTGTTGCTGAAATTGCCGGTGACGGAGGCAGCATCGACGTCCACGCCGACCGCGAAGCCGGACGAGCCGCTGGCAGTCGCCACGATCGTCCCGCTGTTGGTGATGCCGCCGAGCTGCGTTGCGCCTAAACCTTCAATGCCGTCGCGCATGCATTGCCGTGCGCCGTGGCGCTCGCCGCGATCGTGCCGCTGTTGACGATCGGCACCGAGCATCGTCGAAACGCTCACCGACAAGCCCGTCACCGTGGCGTAGCCGGCCAACGCTGTTCCCGATGCCGAGATCGTGCCGCTGTTGCTGACATTACCGATCATCGTCTCGCCATAGATGCTCATGGCAAGCGCGTTGGCGCAGTGTCGCCGTTCTTCTGCACCGCGGTCGCCGAGATAATGCCGCTGTTCGACGATGCATTGCCAAGCATCACCGACGCGCCAGACGAGACACCGGTCGCACGGGCCGCCGCAGACGTACCCGTGCCGACGCGATCGCGTTGGCCGCGATCGTGCCACTGTTGGCGAAATTGCCGAACATCGTCGTGGCGTAGAAATTCAGCGCGCTTGGCTGGGCTTGGCCACCGTCGGTAGGCTGCTCTGGGTGGCGGTGGCGGCGATGATACCGCTATTCGCAACGTCGCCCGTCATCACGTCCCGAACTCGCCGTAAAAGCCACGCGCGCTCGCGCTCGAGCTCGCGCCGGATGCCATCGCTGTCGCCGCGATCGTGCCGCTATTCGAGAAGCCGCCATTGAAAGTCGAAATCTCGAAGTCTCAATGCGGTGGCCTCGGCAGAGCGACCGCTCGCTGTTGCCGAGATCGCACCGCTATTCGTGAAATTGCCGTTGAGCTGGTAGGCGCTCGAGCGACAGCGCGGTCGCGTTCGGCACAATTTTGCGCCGACGTCGCGGTTGCGCTGATCAGCCCGCTGTTGACGACATCGCCAGTGATGGCTGCGGTTGAACGGCCGGTGTTGCGCAGCCGAAACCTTGCTGCTCAGGCCGTCGCGACCTCGACCCCGCCCGTCCCGGTCGCCGTCCCGTCGCGATGATCGAGCCGCTGTTGGTAATGCCGCCAGAAAGAGCAGCGCCTAAGGCCCGCCGCTGGAATCATAGATCGCAAGGCAGCGGTCGCATGACGGCGTAGGCGTTGCGCCGTTCCGAGGCTGCCGCTTGCCAGAGATCAGGCCGGCATTCGTTGAAGCCGCCTCGCATGACAACGGACGTTGACGTGAGTAGAGCCCCCAGCGACGCACCCACCGCGTTCGCACTGCCGCCGGTCGCGTTCGCGGTGGCCGACAAGATACCGATATTGCTGAACCCGTCTGTGACGACGGTCGAAGCGCTCGAGATGCCGCGGGCGGAATTGCAATTGTATTGTGTGAGTGCAGTGGCGTTCGCGGAAGTCGCCGGTCGCGGTAGCGGTGATCGTGCCCGAGTTGACGATGCCGCCGATCAGGGTTTCGACGTTAATGGAAACGCCTGTCGCGAAGGCGGTGGTGCCGGATGCGGTTGCCGTCGCCGCGATCGTACTGGCGTTCGCGAAATTGCCGATCATCAACGTCGAGCCGAGCGGACACACCGGTCGCGCAGGCAAAGTTATCCGTCGAGCTGGCCGAGGCGGTGATCGTGCCGCCGTTGCTCAGACCGCCCGCGAACGTCGAGACGGTCGAGCCGAGTTTCGCCGACATTGACGCCGTAAGCTTCGACAAAGCCCGCATTGGTCGTGTTGATCGCGATCGAGCCGCTGTTGCTGATGCCGCCTTGCACGAGTCCAGTCAGACGCCGATGCCGGTCGACGCGTTCCGCTCGACATACCGACAATATGGCCGGAATTGACGATGCCGCCGCTCAGCGTGCCCCGCCGCGTGACGCTGACGGCCGAGCGGCCGGACGTTCGGCGGGCCGATCGTGCCGCTCGCCGTGTTGGTGACGCTGATCGCGCTGGTGGTGACCGCGACGCAGGGGATCGAGCCGCTGTTGCTGTAAGCGGAGCCGGCGGCGACTGTCGTCGAGCAGGCGGGGACGGCGTTGGCGTCGTGCAGACCGGCGGTTGCGAGGAGGAGAGCAGCGAGAGAAGAAGTCGCCAGCAAACGTTCGGTCAGAATACGGCCGCTCATCAAACTACCCCCACAAAGTGCAACCACGAGCTAGCAGGCCAACCTTAAAACGGTGGAGCCTATCCACCAAAGAGACTAGCGCACCCGATGTATTGGACAAGGACCGTGTCGCATTTTCTGGCGGATTTCTGCGATTTTTTAAATTCTGTCGGAAAATGTGGCAAAAAGACCACAACCCTGCCACGCTCTCGTGAACAGCGTCACGGTTGCAGAACACGCCCCGTTTCGGGACACAGAGTGTGCGCCCGAATCGGTCGAGCAGCCGAGCTAACGGAGCGCAGCGGCCTTCGCCGCTTCCTGCACCGCGAGCTCGCCGAGGCGAACGCGATCGACCTTGTCGGCGCCCAGACGCGGCAAGACATCCATGTAGTAGACATTGTCGGGCGTGCGGCCGGGCGCGAGCTGACTGCGGCAATGCTGCGCCAGCGCCTCATGCGCGAATTCGTGCCGCTTCACGATGAAAGCGACGATGACATCCTGACCGGAGCGATTTTTGCGGACGATCACCGCGGCGTCGGCAACCCCCGTGTAAGAGCGCAGCACCGCCTCGATCTCGGGCGTGAAGATATCGCCGCCCTCACGACGCACGACATCGGCGCTGCGTCCGCGCAGATGGATGAAGCCGTCGGGATCGAGCATGCCGATATCGCCCGGGTAGTACCAGCCATCGCTGATGCGCTCGGCGCTTTCGGAGATGCCGTCTTCGGGACAGCGGTGCAGCGACATGCTCGCGCTGCGGCAGCGGATACGGCCATAGCCGCCCTGCGGCACCGGCTGGCCGCTTTCATCGACGATCTCGAGCTCGACGCCCTTCGCCGGCCGGCCGACAGCGCCGGGGCGCGTTATCAGATCCGTCGGCGTCAGGATCGAGATCATGCCCATGCCGGCCGTGCCGTAGCCGTCAAAGAATTGCGGCGTGACACGGGCGATGAGCGCGCGTTTCTCCTCGGCGAAAAGCGGCTGGCCGCCCGATTGCAGGATGCGGATATTCGGCAGCAGACAGCCCGCCTCGGCCGCGGATTCGAGGAAATAGCGGGACATATTCGCGGTCGCGTAGCACAGCACATTGTCCCAGGACGCGACCTCGCGCAGGAAATCGCGGCGCTTCAAAAATTCGGGCATCACCGCGACCGGACCGCCGGCGCAGAACTGCGCGACGAGCGAGACGAAGAAATAGACATGGCGCAGCGGCGCCATCGAGCAGATAGTTGCCGGTCTCGCGCTCGGGATCGAGACCGCTGGCGCGCCAGAATGAATGCAGCGCCTCGGCGCGGCGCAGGAAGGCGCGCTGCGTCGTGACCCAGCCGCTCGGCGTGCCGGTGCTACCGGTCGTCAGCAGGATGGTCTCGAGCTGATCCGCCGTCTTCGCGCTGCGCTGATCGCCGCTTTTGCGCGCCACATCGCGGCGCCAGGAAACGCCGACGCGGAATTGCGCGACGCCCGGCGGCGGCGCGAGTTGCGCCTCGGTGAAGACGGTACGGATGCCGTATTTGCGCGCCTGAGCGGCGATCGCGTCGGGCGTGTCGTCGGGCGACATCTCGACAAGGGTCGCGCCGAGACGCAGCAACGCGAAATCGAGGATGATGTGATCGGCGCTGTTGCTGAGCGCGACGCCGACGCGGTCGCCTTCGCCGATACCGAGATCGCGGAGATGAGACGGCCGCCTGGCCGATGATCGTCGCGAGCTGGCGGTAATTGAGCTGCAGGCCGCCGTCGTTGAGGGCCGGCGCGTCAGGCCGCGTTTGCGCAAAGGCGAAGATGGGGTCGGAAAGATTTTGCCAGTTCGGGTCCATGTCAAAGCGCTCAATTGAACAGCCGCACTTTGGCGCAAGGACCGCGCGAAAACCAGTGCGGCACAAACGACGAAACGCCGCCGCGCGATCGCGCGGCGGCATTTCGAATAGTCGACGACGCCTAGAACTGGACGCGGAGGCCGCCGGAGACGGCTTGCGCGGTGTAGCCGCCGGTCACTTTCGCGTCGTAGTCGAGGAACACCTGCGTCGACGACGTGATCGTCGTGGTGATGCCGGCGCCGCCAATGAAGCTGTCGCTGCCGAAGCTGGTGCCGGTCGCGGTGAACACGTTGCCCGGCGAGGTGGCAAAGGCGGCCCGCACTGTTCCGGTTTCATCCAGGAATTCGTGCTGCCACGCCGCGCGCAGCTCGGGCCGGAAGACGGTCGACCCGATCTGCCACGTCATGGCCGCACGCGCGCCCAGAGCCAGGGTGAACGAGTTCGGATCCATCGCCTGCACGTTCAGCGCCGAGGTGCTGCCGTTTTCGGTGAAGGCGTCGGTGTGCATGTGGAGGTAGCCGAGGCCGAGATAGGGCGTGATCTGCGCCTGCGGCAGAAGGCCGGATGCAGTGCGTAGCCGGTCTCGCCGTAGAGGCGATAGCTCTGGCCGTCGTAGCTGCCATTGTCGACGCCCGGTGCCAGCAGCGTCACCACGCGCGCCGTTTTGTAGGTCTGCCAGCCGAAACCGGCGATGCCGTTCACATACCAGTTCGGATCGACGGTGTATTGGCCGTAGACCGAGCCTTGATAGGCATTCGACTGCGTGAAGCCGCCGCCCGTGACCGTCGCCTTGTCGGTCGCGACATTCAGCGCGACGCCGGCGACGATGCGGTCGGTGATCTGATTGTCGGCGCCGATGATGAGGCCTGCACCGGACTCGCTATAGGGCGAGTTGGTCGCTGTCGACGGCGCCGTGCCTGAAAGCCCGTAGCCGCGCGTCCAGAGGCCCCATTGATGCGGCGCTGACGACAGCGCCGCCACCATGGCCGGCATCCGACATCTGCGCGACCTGCGGGATGTCGGCCTGCGCGAATTGGACGCCCTGACCCGGCTGGTAGCTCGCGGTCACGGTGCCGCCGATAGCCGCCGCCCTGCGCGAGGCGGTTCGACAAGATGTTCGTGAAGTTCTGCCAGCTATTCGACCAGCGGCTGATAGTTCGTCTGCGTGTATTGCGAGCCTGAGAGCTGCGTCAGCGCCGGTCCCGGGTTGGACAGCGTGAAGAGCTGATCGAGGGTCGCATTGCCGCCGGAGATGCCGATGATCGCATTCGCCACCGATTGCTGATTGGCGTTGAGGCCGGGCACCTGGCTCGGCGACAGCATCGTCAGCGTCAGATTGTCGACGCTCGTGCTCTGCGACAACGTCGCGGTGAAGAACGGCGAGTTCGAGGTTGCGTGTGAAGCTGCCGGTGATCGTGTCGCCGGTGACAACGCCCGCATAGGTATAGGTGCCCGGCGTCCACGCGAACACGCCTTCATACGCCTGGAACACGCTGCCCGAGGCGAGCGAGATCGCACCGCTCGCGCTGATGCTCGCATGGTTGTTCGTGTCGCCGGGCTCACTTCGAGTACCAGGGTCGAGCCGGCGCTCTGGTTGTAGCTCACCGTGCTGACGCTCGGCGCTGCTCATGTTCTGCAGCAGCAGCGTGCCGCTCTTCAGATTGAGCACGCCGATATTCGTGACCTGGCCCGCATAGCTGAACGTGCCGCTGCCCATGTTCACGTTGACGATATTGGCCGAGCCGCCGCCGACAATGTTGCCGGCGATCGAGCCACCGCTGATGTTCACGATATCGGCGTTGCCTGAAAGGTCGGATCGCGCCGCCGCTCGTCGCATTGCCGCCGGTGATGAGACCGCCGGTCTGATTGATCGTGCTCGCGCTGCTGTCGTTCGACGTATCGATACCCCACGTCGTGCCTTCGATCAGGCCGCTATTGGTGATCGTCGCATTGCCGCCGTTGACGACGACGCCGATACCGACACCGCTACCCCCCGTGATAAGGCCGGCGATGGTGCCGCTGTTGTTGATCTGGCCCGTGAAGCCGAAACCGCCCACCGCGACGCCGATGGCGGTCGCATTGTTGTTTGTGCTGCTGGCACGCGCGATGATCGAGCCGCTGTTCGCGATCGTTCCGGCAAACGAGTTGGCGGAGAGGCCAGTCGCGAACGCAAAGTTACTGGTGCCGCTGGTGCGCGCGGTTGCGAGGATCTGGCCGCTATTGACGAAGCCACCGTTGGTCGCCGTCTGAGCCGAGAGGTTGACACCGAACGCGAACGCTTCGCCACAGCTCCCCGCCAGGGTCGCATTGGCGACGATCGCGCCACCATTGGTGAAGCCACCGCTGAGCGTGACGACCGAGACATTGACGCCGGTCGCTACCGCACTGGCGTCGCACGAATTGCCGCTGACGATCGCGGTCGCCGTAATCGTTCCGCTGTTGGCAATGCCGCCACCCAGCGAATTGGCTGAAATATCGACGCCCGTGGCGCCCGCCCTGGACTTCGTCGAATTGCCGACGGTCGCCGTGGCCGCGATCGTGCCGCTGTTGACGATACCGCCGCCGGCGCTCGTCGCGCCAAAGCTCGTGCCGGTGACCTGGATGCCGCGCACGGCCACCGCGCAACAGTTGCCGCTGCCGCTTCCCGTTGCCGCGATCACGCCGCTGTTATTGATGCCGCCGATAAAAGTCGAAAACTCGCTCTGAAGGCCGACGACGATAGCGCTATTGCTGCCCGTCATGACGCCGTTCACCGAGATCGTACCGCCGTTGCCGACACTGCCCGAGAACGTCGAGCCGGTCAGTTGCACACCGACAAGCGTCAGCTTGCTATTGGAGCTATTGGTGATCGAGCCCGCGATCGTACCGGTATTGATGACATTGCCGGCGAAAGTCGAGGCGCTCGCCTTGAGCACGGCAGCGCCGTAATTGAAAATGGCACCCGTGGCAACCGCGGCGAGATTGATCGTACCGCTATTGACGATGTTGCCGCTGAAGGTGCTCACAGAGACCCCGACAACAACGGCGCCGGGGCTTACCCCCGTTAGTGCGACCGTACCACTGTTGGTGATGCCGCTGGCAAACGACGAGGCGTTTATCGAGAGGACGGGGTGGCTATAGCCCAAAAGGCTTGTCGCGGTCGACGTGATCGTTCCGCTATTCGTGATGCCGCCTTCGACAAGGCCCGTAATGCTGATCGCCGAGACCGAAGGACCTGTCGCACTACCGGTGATCGTGCCGCTATTGGTGATGCCGCCGGTCAACGTCCCACTCACCGAGACCGCCGTCAACGTCAACCCGGACGGACCGATGCTGGCGCCAGCCTTGTTGGTGACGCTGACGCTGGCGCTCGAAACGGCGACACAAGCGACCGAGCCGCTGTTGGTGTAGCTGCCGCCCGCCGGAATCATCGTACATGGGGTACTGGCGGATGCGTCTTGGGCAGCCGCTGCAAAGAGCAGCGCCGCTAGCGAGGTGGTCGCCAGCAATCGCTCGGTCAGAACGCGACCATTCATCTTACATACCCCCATAACGTGCACGATCCTCAAACCCCGGGACCAGAGCTGGTATTCATTCTACCAACCAGATGATTGTCTGCAACCCGATTAAGCCGATTTTGCATGGTTGCGGTCATTCGCGGCCGGCGTGGCAAACTACCACAGTAGGTATGGCTGCCGACCGTCCGCTAAGCGCTACCCAACTGCCGTATGCGCTCCGCCGCCACTTCGAGGAGCCGGAAGCGATTGACCTTGCCGCCGGGAATGCGCGGTAGCGCATCAAGATAGAAGACGCGATCCGGCAACTGGCCCGGCTGCAGCCGCTCACGGCAATGGCGCGCGATATCGTCATGCGCGAGTTCGCTGTGCTTGACGATGAAAGCGATGATCTCGTCGTTGCTACGACCCACGACCGGCAATCCGACCACCGCGGCGTCGGCAACGCCCGGGTGCGCGACCAGCACCGCCTCGATCTCGGGCGCGAACAGTTCGATGCCGCCGCGGCGGATGAGATCGGTGCCGCGGCCCTTCAGATAGAGGTATCCTTCGGCATCGAGGTAGCCAATATCGCCGGTGTAGCACCAGCCATCGGCGATTCGTTCACCACTGGCATTGGCGCCGCCGCTCTCGCTGCAACGCTCTTGCGCCATGAGCGGGCGCAAGCGGATCTCCCCGGCGGCGCCGGCTGGAAGCGCCGGCCGGATGAATCAGCAATCGTGACTTCGATTTCTGGCGCTGGCCGACCGACACTGTCGGGATGCTCGATCATGTCGGCGCCGTCCAGCGCCGAGATGAAACCAGCCGCGCTACTTCCATAGACCTCGTAAAGATTCGGTGTGACCCGATTGAGTATTGCCCGCTTCTCTTCCGCATAGAGCGGCTGGCCGCCGGTTTCGAGCCGCCGCATCTGCGGCAGCAAAAGGCCCGTATCGGGCGCGGCGCTCAGGAAATGACGACAGACATTCGGCGTTATACTGAGAATCGCGTCGCCCCAGGCAATCGCCGCGCGCAGGAGATCCTGGCCTTTTGCGAATTCCGGCAAGAGGACTACTGGCCCGCCGACCGAGAATTGGATAAGCACCGAAGCAAGGGTTCTGAAGTAGCGCAGTGGCATCACGGTCAGCAGATTTGCCGGCGGCCGCAACACTCCATCTTCGGGATAGCGCCACGTCTTAAAAATGGCCGCATGGCGCATAATGTTCCGATGCGCGAGCACCCAGCCGGACGGCGCGCCGGTGCTGCCTGTGGTAAGGGCAATGATCTGCAGCATGTCGCCCGGGGCGGCGCTGCGATAGTCGCCGCTCTTCGTCGCCAGCCGGCCGCGCCAGGCAAGATCGACGCGGATGCGGTTGATATCCGGTGGCGCGGCGCATGCGCCTCGGTGAAGATCGTGCGAATGCCGTATTGGCGCGCCGTCGCGGCGAGCGCTTCCGGACTGTCCTCGACAGGAAGCTCGACCAGCGTCGCGCCGATGCGGAACAGCGCGAATTGCAGGATGACGTGATCGATGCTGTTGGTCAGTGCGACGCCGATCCGTTGCCCCTGCCCGATGCCGAGCTCATGCAAATAGACCGTGGTCTTCGCGATCAGCGCGGCGAGCGCGCGATAGCTGAGCCGCTCCGGTCCTTCGATCAGCGCCGGGGCGTCTCCCCGCGTTTGCGCGCAGTGAAAGATCGGATCGGAAAGATTTTGCCAGCGTGGGTCCATGATCTTAAGCCTCGCTTAGCCGCCGCGGCGCACGGCTTCGGAAAGCGCGAGCGATTGCAGCCGCGCGCGATCGATCTTGCCGGCGTCGAGACGCGGAAGCGCCGCGATATAAAAGATGCGGTCCGGGCGCTGCGCCGGCGCGAGCACCGTTTGGCAATGACGCGCGAGGTCGTCATGCTCGAGCGCGCCGCCTTTGACCACGAAAGCGATCACCTCCTCGCCGACCGAAGGCGACGGAATGCCGACCACCGCAGCTCCGCGACCAGCAGATGCCGCACGATCGCCGCTTCGACATCGGGCGCAAACACTTCATGCCCGGCGCGGCGGATGATGTCGGCGACGCGGCCGCGCAGATAGAGATAGCCATCGGCATCGAGCATGCCGATATCGCCGGGATAATACCATTCGCCGCGGAAATATTCGGCGCGCGGCCCGCCGCCATTCTCGGGGCAAGGCCGCGACAAAAGCGGGCTGCGGCAGCGGATCGTGCCGAGGCTCTTCGGCGGGAAGCGGCTGGCCGCCGCTATCGACGATCTGAACATCGAGCAGCGGCAGCGGCCACCGACGCTGCCGGGCTTGCGCGACATATCGGCAGGCAACAGCACCGAGATCGCGCCGATGCCGGCCGTGCCATAGCCTTCGCGGAAATTCTCGACGACGGCGCGCGATCATCGCCTCTTTCCCACGAAAACAGCGGCAGGCCGCTGGCTTCGAGGGCGTAGAGATCGGGAAAGAGCCGGTCACTCTCGGGCGCGGCGATCAGGAACAGCCGGCACATATTCGCCGTCGCGCAGCAGATCGCGCCTTTCCACGATGCGATGGTGCGCACCATTTCGATCGGCTTCGCGAAGCTCGGCAGGATCACCAACCGGCCGCCGGCGAAAATCTGCATCACCGTGACAAGGAAGAACCACGCATAGCGCATCGACGCGGTGAGCAGCATGTCGCGCGGCAGGTTGCCGCCAAGACCGTCCGGATAATAGGTGCCGAGCCGCACCTCGCAGCGCTGCAGAAATTTGCGATGCGTCCAGATGACGCCGCTCGGCGTGCCGGTGCTGCCGGTGGTGAGATTGAGCAGCTCGAGCGCATCGCCTTCCGCCGTGCAGCGCGCATCGCCATTCTTGCGCGCGATCGTCGCGCGCCAATCGGCCATGACACGATGCCGCGTGACGCCGGCGGGCAAATCCTTCGTCGGCTCGGTGAAGATCGTGCGAATGCCATAGCGCTGCGCGATCGCGGCAATCGCCTCACCGCTGTCATCGGCCGGAAGCTCCGCCGGAACTGCGCCGATGCGCAGCAGCGCGAACAAGAGGATGACATGATCGATGCTGTTGCCGAGCGCGATGCCGATCCGCTCGCCCTGCCCGATGCCGAGATCGCGCAGATAAACGCTGGCCTTCGCGACAAAGTCGGCCAGCGCGCCGATAGGTCAGCGCATCGGGTCCATCGACAAGCGCCGGCGCGTCGGGACGCGTGTGCGCATGCGTGAAAATCGGGATCGGAGAGGTTTTGCCAGCGTGAATCCATGATCGAGTTTCTTTCACCCACCGCGACGGCGTCGGATCGGGCGACGCGCTCTTCAGACCAGACCGGCGCGGCGCTTGATCTCGACATTGGCCATGCTCTTGACCTGCATGCGGTCGAGCTTGCCGCCGGGCGTCTTCGGCAAAGACTGGGTGTAGAACACGCGATCCGGCCACCGCTCGGGCGGTAGCTTGGTCCGGCAATGCTGCGCCAGCGCTTCGTGCTGCGCCTCGCCGCGCGTCACCACGACGGCGACGATCTCCTCGCCCGGCCCGCTGGCGCGCGGCAAGCCAACGGCCGCGACTTCCTGCACCGTCGGATGCTGGGCAATCACCGCTTCGATGTCCGACGAGTAGATGTCGCCGCCCGGACGCTGAATCAGATCGACGGTGCGGCCTTTGATGAAGATGTAGCCCTGGGCATCGAGGTAGCCGATATCGCCGGGATAGTACCAGCCGTCGCGGAAACGCTCGTCGCCTTCGACATCGTTCTCGGCGGCAAAGCCCTTCGACTCGCTGCCGCGGCACCGCAGTCTTCCGACGACGCCCGGCGGCAGGCGATTGCCTTGCGTATCGACAACCTCGACCTCGACGAAAGACGGCGCATGGCCGACGCTGTCGGCCTTCTCGCGCATCACCGAAGGCGGCAGCACCGAGAGCGTTCCGAAACCCGAGGCGCCATAGAACTCGTAGAAATTCGGCGCGACATGCGACAGCACGCGAAGCTTGTCCTCGGCATAGAGCGCGCCGCCGCCCGCAGCGAGAACACGCAACTTCGGGAAAAGCAGACCTTCCGCCGGCGCGCAGGCACTCAGCACGCGGCACATGGCAGAGGGCACGAAGCAGAGCGCGTTCTCCCAGCTCGCAATCGCCTTCACGAGATCGATCACATGGAGATATTCGGGCAGGATCACGACCGGCCCGCCGATCATGAGATGGCTCACCATGCGGCGGAAAAACGTTGTGAAGCCGACATTCGCGGTGAGCAGGAAATTCGCCGGATTGTCATCCGAGAACACGCCGCTATCGCCCAAGAGCTCGGTATAGGCCCGCAGCCGCGTGAAGTATTGGAGATGCGAGGTCAAGCTGCCCTTCGGTGTGCCGGTCGTGCCCGAGGTCAGGCTGATCGTATAGATCTCGTCGCCGCTGCCGTTGAAGCGGCGGTCGCCGCTGAGCTTCGCGATGTTGTCGAGCCAGGTCGAGGGCTCGACGGTCATCGAGCGATAGCCCGTCGGCGCCGGCACGCCCGGCTCCAGGAAAATCATGCGAATGCCGAATTTTGCCAGCGTCGTGATCGCCGGCGGCTGCTGCGGTGTATACGGCGCCGCCATCAAGGTCGCACCGAGCCGCAACAGGCCGAGCGACAGCACGAAATGGTTGATGCTGTTGGTCATCGACACGCAGACACGCTGTCCCGGCTCGATGCCGAGATTCGCATGATAGACGGAGGCTTTGGCAACCAGCGATGCGAGATCGCGATAGTTGATCGTGCGATGGCCTTCGATCAGTGCGGGCGCCTCGGGGCGCGTCGCGGCGAAGTGGAAAATCGGGTCGGTGACGTTTTGCCAGGTGGAATCCATGAGCGCCATGTTGGGTATCGTTGAGGGCGCGGCATGTTAGAGCGCGACCGGGATCTAACACCTTACGTCCGACTATTGCCGCGATGCCGTCGCTGCGATTGATATTGATGATGTGTTCGTCACGCTTGAAGGAATTCGCGCTTCAGACTTTCGAATCGCGTTTGAGCGCATCAGGGCAGATAGCGAGGGATTTGCGGAAGGATTTCAAGTCTCAGAGTGGTGGGCGCTAGAGGGATTGAACCTCTGACCCCTTCCATGTCAAGGAAGTGCTCTCCCGCTGAGCTAAGCGCCCTCTAAGAATGTCGCGGCGGTGTAGCGGAATTCACCGCCTGTGACAAGTCGCTTCGGCGCCGCCTTACGCCGCGAGGAACGCGGTCGATTTCGTTGACCAACTGGCGCAGATGGAACGGCTTCTCGAGCACGGTCGCCTCGCTCGACATCGCCCGCGCCTCGCGCAGGGCAACAGCGGCAAAACCGGTGATGAAGATGACCCGCAGATGCGGCCACATATCATTGGCGCGGCGCGCCAGCTCGATGCCGTCGAGACCCGGCATCACGACATCGGCGAGAAGCAGATCGACGGCATGCTCGTTCATGAGGCCGAGCGCGGATTCGCCGTCGCCGTAATCGCTGACCTCGTGGCCGGCACGGCGCAGCGCGCGCGCCAGGAAGAAGCGCAGATTTTCGTCGTCTTCGGCGAGGAGAATTCGGGCCATGACACTTCCGCGAAAAGGACCTCCGGCAAGGTTAACGGCAGGAAATAAACGAAGCGTTTACGACAACCCGGCTCTGCCCCTAAAGTCAGGATATGGAAGGGAATGTGGCAACCCTCGCGCTCAGCGAGCCGACGCTCGAAATCCTGGCCGCCGACCGGCAGACGATACCCTCTGGTGCTGGCCTCGCCGCATAGCGGCACCAACTATCCACCCGATTTCATTGCCGCCTCGCGGCTCGACCCGCTCAAGCCTCCGCCGCTCGGAAGACAGCTATGTCGACGAGCTTTTCGGCGCCGCGCCCGGACCTCGGCGCGCCGATGCTCAAGGCGCGTTTCGCCCGCGCCTATCTCGACCCCAATCGCGAGCCCTTCGAGCTCGATCCGACGATGTTCGAGGACGCGCTGCCCGATTTCGTCAACCGCCATTCGCCGCGGGTGCGCGTCGGCCTCGGCACGATCGCGCGCGTTGTCGCCTCGGGCGAGGAAATCTATGCCCGCAAGCTGCGCTTTGCCGAGGCGGTGCAGCGGATCGAGCGGCTCTACCGCCCTTATCACCGCGCTCTCGCCCAGCTCGTCGAGGCGACGCGCAACCGCTTCGGCTTCTACCTGCTGCTCGATTGCCATTCGATGCCCTCGACCACCCTGCCGCCACGCAACGGGCTGGGGCGCGGGCCGGGTCGATATCGTGCTCGGCGATTGCCACGGCACGTCCTGCGATCCGGTCGTCGCCGATACGGCGCAGCGCGTGCTCGTCGACAGAGGCTATGCGGTCGTGCGCAACGCGCCCTATGCCGGCGGCTTCACGACGACGCATTACGGCAAGCCCGGCGAGGGCGGCCACTGCCTTCAGATCGAGATCGGCCGCGGACTCTACATGGACGAGCGCAGCTACGAGCGCAAAGCCGTTCTTCGCGCAGCTCGCCAAGGATATGCGCGATCTCACCGTCGCGCTGGCAGGCATCGACCCGTCGCTGTTGAGGCCCGCGTGACGCCTTCGTCCGGCCGGCAATGCGCCGGCGCCTTTCGCCATCCGCGATTGCGAGCCCGGCGACATGCCGGCGATCACCGCGATCTACGGGCATTACGTCATGGCCTCGCTCGCGACCTTCGACGAAATCGCGCCCTCGGCCGCGGAGATGGCGCAACGCCGCGACGAGGTGCTCGAGACCGGCCTGCCCTTTCATCGTCGCGGTCGACAGGGACGGGCGTATCCTGGGCTATGCCTATGCCGCGCCGCTTTCCGCCGCCGCACGGGCTATCGCTACACGCTCGAGGATTCGATCTATGTCGAGCGCACGGCAGCGCATCGCGGCATCGGCACGGCGCTTACTGACCGTGCTGATCGATCGCTGCGCCGCCGCCGGCTATCGCCAGATGGTCGCGGTGATCGCCGATACCGAGCGATACCGCCTCGATCGGCCTGCACGAAAAGCTCGGCTTCAAGATCGTCGGGGTGCTGCCGGCGGTCGGCTTCAAATTCGGCCGCTGGATCGATGTCGTGCTGATGCAGCGCGCCCTCGGCCCGGGCGGCGGCGCCACTCCGCAACGCTAAGCGCCCAAAAGAGAAGGGCCGTGCCCGAAGGCACGGCCCAAGTTTAGGGAGGAAACGCCTAGAAGACGTACGGCAGGTCGTCGGGCGACAACCAATGCCGCAATGCACAATATGGTGCAGTGATACTGACAAATCAACATCAAAAAAACCAAACCATAAAATTATTTGTTCTAAGTAGTTAGGCGGCAAAACTGGCCCGCTAAACCCTTCCAACGCAATGCACAACGCGTGCTGCGGCGCAATGACACAGGCAGCGTCAACCGGCGAATTCGCGGCGAATGCCCGGCGCCGTGCTCGTCCAGTTCAGGCACTTTGAGCGGCGGATCGCTGACGCCGGGCGGTGCCGGGAGGGAGATCGCGTCGCCGCCCATGACCGCCGTCATGCGGCGTAGTTGGGGATGCGCCGCCAGATCGGCAACGCTGTTGAGACGGCCGAAGGCGATGCCGGCCTCACCGAGCAGCGCCGCCACTTCCTCGCGCGTCCAGCGCGCGAGGCGCTCGGCGATGATGGCTGTCGAGCGCCGCCCGGTTGGCGACGCGCTGGACGTTGCTGCCGAAGCGCGGATCGCTCGCAAGCGTCGCCTCGCCGAGTACCGTTGCGCAAAAACGCTGCCATTCGCGCTCGTTCTGGATGCCGACGATGATTCCTTTGCCATCGCCGGTGGTGAACGCGCCATAAGGCGCGATCGAGGGATGGCGCACGCCGACGCGTGCCGGCGCCTGGCCGAGTTGCTCCTGAAAGATGAGCGGCACGGCCATCCATTCAGCGGTCGCATCGAACATGCGCAATATGCAGCGCCTTGCCTTCGCCGCTCTTCTCGCGCGCATAAAGCGCTTCGAGGATCGCAGCATAGGCATTGAGCCCGGCGGAGATATCGGAGACCGATACGCCAACGCGCCCCGGCGCCTCGGGCGAGCCGGTGATCGAGGCGAGACCGGTCTCGCCCTGGATCAGCAAGATCATAGGCCTTCATGTCGCGATAAGGCCCGTCCTCGCCATAGCCGCTGATCGAGCAGGTGATGAGGCGCGGAAAACGCCGCCGCAACTCCTCCGGCGCGAAACCGGCGCGCGCCGCGGCGCCCGGGCTGAGATTCTGCACGAAGACATCGGCGCGCGCGAGGATGCGCTCCAAGAGCGCGCGATCCTCGACCGATTTGATGTCGAGAACGAGCGATTCCTTGCCGCGATTGAGCCAGACGAAATAGGCGCTGTGGCCCTTGCGCGGCGCGATCGTAATAGCGCGCGAAATCGCCTTCCGGCCGCTCGATCTTGATGATTCGCGCGCCGGCATCGGCCAAGCGGCAGGTCGCCAGCGGCGCCGCCACCGCCTGTTCCAGCGCCACCACGAGAATGCCTTGAAGCGGCTTTGCCATCGCGCCTCCTTCGCCCCGACAATAGGGCAAAGCCAGCACGCGCCCCAAGCGCGGGATGCGGGAAGGCTCAGGCCGCGCCCTGCTGCCAGCTCTGCGACGTCAGATAGTGGCGCGCGATGAAACGGTAGAGTTCGCTGATCTTGGACTCGCTCTCGGTGCAGCGCGTCATCTCGATTGCCTTCCACGCCGCAAGGATCGGATCCCACAGCATCAGGCTCTGATGCAGGTCATCGCGCTGCTCGCGGATGAATTCGACGCACTCGTGGAACTGTCCGATCGCTTCCTCGATATTCTCTTGGCGTTTGACGAGCCGCGCGAAAATCCCGTCATAGAGCTCGATCGGCTTCAGCATCAGCGTGCTGACGCGCGACAGCTCGTCCACGATGGCGCGGTCGCTGCGATAAACGCGCGCCAATTGATTGACCTTCGGCACGATGTTCAGCACTTCGCCGCAGCGCTCTTGCAGTGCCTCGATATAGGCGAGCTCGCGCGCGAGGTCGTCGATCCGCGCCAGCACCGACTCGACGGTCATCTCGTAGCCGAGTTTGTTCGCGATCTCTTTCGCGGCGGCATTCAGCTTGGTCGATCGTTTCCGGTCCGCGAGACGAAAGCCTCGAGCACACCGTTCTTCGCGCCTTAGGTCTCGTCCGTGCCGATCGCGCGCGCCCAGAGATGCGCTTTGGCACGCAGCCGATGACGCTCTTCGACCGACCATGACGCCGTGCCGTCGAGCAGCTCGCGCGGGATCGAATCGCCAGGACGGATTTCTCTGACGAAGCGAAGACTCTTCTCGACGACTGTCAGCAGCGACGTCATCCTGCGAATCGCGATCGATGCGAACTCGCCGCGCAGCGTGCCGAGCGGCAGAGACGCGATCAGCGTGCCGAGCTCGACATGGAAGGCGGGTGTCGAGCCATCCTCGGTCAAGGCAAAACGCGCCCCTTTGAGCGTGAAAACCTTGTGCTCGAACAAAAAATGCGTGCTGCGATCGGCCTCGCTAGAGGCCGACCCGGAAGCGGTCTGCGTCATCGCACCGATCTCTCCACCCGCCATCGTCCGATGAAGGACAGGCCGCGCCACCTCTCGAGCGTTCGCCGGGAAGCGTTGCCAATCTAGAAAGGCATCGTAAACACGTCGTTAAGACGCGGAGCGCGGCTACCTTGCGTTGCAAGACCTGCCTCCGCGCTCTCCTTGCACCCGCCGCGGCGCAAGCTCACAATGTTCGCAAGATCATGCGGTGGGAGGTGTTTCCGATGATGCGAGTAGCACGTTCTCGACGATTATCAAGGCATTGCCTTGCGCCTCGCCGATTGGAAGAGCCTCCAGCCCGAAGTCCAGGTCGAAGCCTTTCCCGAGCACATCGCCGAGATCGAAACGTTGGCCAAACGTCTCCATGGGTTCGAATGCGTGGTGTTGATGCGCGAGCGCACGCCGCTGCATCGCGCGCTGATCGAGAAGCTGCCGAATTTGAAGCTCGTCATCACCACCGGCATGCAGAACGCGTCGGTCGACGCGGCGGCGCTCGCCGAGCGCGGCATCGTGTTCTGCGGTACCGACGGCGTCGGCCACTCGACCGCCGAGCTCACTTGGGGCCTCATTATCTGCCCTCTTTCGCAGCATCCCGCACGAGGATCACGCGCTGCGCCAAGGCCGCTGGCAGACCCGCATCGGCTACGGCTTAAGGGCAAGACGCTCGGCATCATCGGCCTCGGCCGGCTCGGCAGCATGGTCGCCGGCTACGGTAAGGCTTTCGGCATGGAGGTGATCGGCTGGAGCCGCAGCTTCGAGCGATGCGCGCGCCACCGAGCTCGGCATCAAGCGTGTCGAGAAGGATGCGATTTTCGCGCAGTCCGATGTGGTCACCATCCACGTCAACCTGAACGACAGCTCGCGCGGTCTCGTCGGCGCGGCCGATCTCGGCCGCATGAAGCCGACCGCCTATCTCGTCAACACCTCGCGCGCGCCGATCGTCGATCAAGCGGCGCTGCTCGCCGCGCTCAAAGGCCGCAAGATCGCCGGCGCCGCGATCGATGTCTTACGACGTCGAGCCCGTCGACCAAGGGCCATCCCTTCTTCGAGCTCGACAATGTCATCGTCACGCCACATCTCGGCTATGTGATCGAGGAGAATATGCGCATCAATTATCAGAGCGCGGTCGAGAACATTCGCGCCTTCCTCGACGGCAAGCCGATCAGATTGGTGAAACCGCGCAACTGACCGGCCTCGAAAGGGGGACATGATGAGGAACCGGAGAACATTCTTTATTGCCGCGGCGATCGCCGCGGTCGGCGGCGTCATGCAACGCCGCGCACGCGGCCGACACACTGGCCCCGGTGGTCCTGGCCAATCCCGCGGAAAGCCTGTCCTTCAGCGCCGCCTATCTCGCCGAGGATCTCGGCATCTTCAAGGAGAACGGGATGGCGGTGAAGATGATCGCTCATTCCGGGCGTTGGCGCCTTCAACGCCGTCGTCGCGGGAAGCGCGGATTTCGCCCAGCCTTCGGCGATCACGCTGACCCGCGCCGCGGCCAAGGGCCAGCGCATGCTCGCCATCGCCGAGACCACGAACCAAGCCGATCATCCAGGTCGCGCTGCGCAAGGACATCGCCGAGGCCGGCGGCTTCGACCCGAAAGCGCCGTTCGAGAAACGCGGCGCGTTGCTGCGCGGGCGCACCATCGCCGCGGACGCGACCGGCTCGCTGATTCATGGCTATGTGCTGCTGATGGCGAAGCGCGCCGGTCTCGATCCGACTTCGGTGCAGGTCGCTTTCATGCAGCCGCCGAATATGCTCGCTGCGTTCCAGACCAAGCAGATCGACGGCTTCGCCATGTCGCCGCCCTGGCCGCTGGTGCCCGTGCTGAAGGGCGATGCGGTGATGCTGGCGAGCGGTCCCGATGGCGAGCCCGCGGATCTCGAGCCTTTCGCCAACAACGTCGTGGTGACGCGGCCCGAAACCTGTCAGCAGCGCCGGACGCTGTGCGAAGGCATGGGCAAAGCCTTCACCGACGCCGAAGCCTATATGCGCGATCATCCGGACGAGGCGCTGGCGCTTTTGAAGAAGCGCTTCGCGACGCTCGACGACAAGGTTCTCGCCGGCGCTTTCGAGACGATCCGCAAGATCAGCCCAAACCCGCCGCGGTCTCGGCCAAAGGGCTCGAGAATGCCGAGATCTTCAATGTCGATGCCGGGCTGATGAAGCCCGAGGACAAGCTCGCCTCCTATGACGGGCTGTACACCGACGCTTTCGTGAAATCGCCGCCATGACAGCCCGGCGCGCCACGATCGCCCTCGTCGCTCTGCTGCTGCTCGCGGGGACGCGCGCGGCCGGCGCGGAAAGTCTGTCGATCGCGGTCGGCGGCGCCAACATCGTCGCCTATTTGCCGCTGACCATCGCCGACGAGCTCGGCTATTTCAAAGAGGCCGGCGTCGATGTCACCATCAACGACGTACAAAGCGGCACCAAGATGGCCGAGGCGCTGGTCGGTGGCAGCGCCGATATCGGCTTCGGCTCTTATGAGCATGTGCTGCATCTGCGGCCGAAAGGCCTCGATGTCGTTTGCATCATGCTGATCAACCACACCTACGGAGCGGTGATCGGCCTGACCAAGGAGCGTGCCGCGACGTATAAATCGCCCGCCGACCTCAAAGGCTATCGCATGGGCGTCATCGCGCCCGGCTCGGCCCTCGACGTCGCCCTGCAGTTGCTCATCACCAAGGCCGGCCTCACCCATGACGACGTCGCTTCGGTCGGTGTCGGCGCCGGCGCCGGCGCGATCGCGGCGATGAAATCGGGACGGCTCGACGGCATCTCGCATGCCGATCCGGTGATCTCGCGCCTCATCCAGGACGGCGATATCGTGCCGATCGTCGACACCCGCACGGAGGTCGGCATCAAGTATCTCTATAACGGCCTTTTCGCCGGCAGCGCCGTGCTGAGCAAGGAATCGGTGACGAAGAGCCATGCCCACGCGGTGCAGGCCTTCATGACCCAGATCATCCGCGCTTTCCACTTCATGAAGAGGGCCCCGATCGAGCAGGTCATGGCGCTCGTGCCGCCGGCCTATTACGGCCCCGATAAAGACATCTATCAGCGAACCCTGACCAACAATCGCGAAAGCGAAGGCGTTTTCACCGCAGACGGCACGACCGACGAAGCGTCGGCACGCACGACGCTGCATGATCTCGCGACTTTCGATCCGCAACTCAAAGGCAAAGAAGAGGCATTCGACCTCGGTGCAAGCTACGACAACCGCTTCGTCGAGGCCGCGAACCGGGCGCTAAGCCCGGCAAACTAACGACAATGATTCAAAAAAGGGGACAGGACATGGGGAAAAATATGAAACGCGCGCCGATGATGATGGCGATCGCAGCGACATTGGCACTCGGCGCGCTCGCCGCGCCCGCGCAGGCGCAGACCGAGATCAAGATCGGTTTCATCAATAGCTATTCGGGCTTCCTTGCCCAGCCCGGCGACCAGATGGACAAGGGGGTGATGCTCTACAAGCAGCTCCATGACAAAGACCTGCCGCCCGGCGTCACCGTCACGCTCCTCAAGCGCGACGACACCTCGACGCCGGAAGTCGCCAAGCGCCTCGCGCAAGAATTGATCACCCGCGATCACGTGCAATTGCTGTTCGGCGTCATTGCTTCGCCGAACGCGGCGGCGATCGCCCCGCTGACCGCCGAGGCAAAGATCCCGTTGGTCATCACCAACGCGGCCGGCACGTCGATCACCGCGCATCTCGCCCTACGTCGTGCGCGTTTCCTTTACGCAGTGGCATACCGCACTGCCGATGGGGCAATGGGCGGTGAAGCAAGGCTGGAAGACCGCCTTCACCGCGGTCAGCGATTTCATTCCAGGCCATGACGCCGACGACGCCTTCAAGAAAGGCTTCACCGATGCCGGCGGCAAGATCGTCGGCTCGATCGCCTTCTCGCCCGCGAGCCCTGATTTCCCGCCGGTGGTGCAGCGCATCCGCGATACCAAGCCCGATGTCGCTTTCGTCTGGGTGCCGGCCGGAACGCAAGCAACGGCGATGATGAAATCGATCCAAGGATCTCGGCGTGCGCCAGGCCGGCATCAATGTCGTCTCGACGCAGGACCTCGTGCCGGATGAGGAACTGCCGAATATGGGCAACGCGGCGATCGGCGTGATCACCGCCGGCAATTACTCCGTCGCCGCCGACCGGCCGGCGAACAAGGCTTTCCTCGACGCGTGGAATAAGGCCTATGGCGACAAGTCCGACGCCCGGATTTCCTCTCGGTCGATGGCTGGGACGGGCTCGCCATGGTCTACGACATGCTGAAGGCAACCAAGGGCAAGTTCACCGGTGACGAGGCGATGAAGTTCTTCGTCGCATTGGAAGACGGATGCGAGCCCGCGCGGCCCGATCTCGATCGATCCCAACACGCGCGACATCGTCCAGAACATCTACATCCGCAAGACCGAGATGAAGGACGGCAAGCTCGCCAATGTCGAATTCGACACGATCCCGAACGTCAAGGATCCGTGGAAAGAACTGAACCCGCCGAAGTGAGGTGGCTCGCCGGCATGGGGAATGAGCGAGAGCACCATCCGCTTCGACGATCGCGTCGCCATCGTCACCGGCGCCGGCAACGGGCTCGGCCGTTGCCACGCGCTCGGCCTTGCGGCGCGCGGCGCCAAGGTGGTCGTCAACGATGCGGGCGGCACGGTCGACGGCATCGGGGCACCGGGATCGGCGGCGGCGAGAGAGTCGTCGCCGAGATCGAAGCCGCGGGCGGCACGGCCATCGCCGATACGGCCGATGTCACCGATCCGGCGCAGGTCGCGGCGATGGTCGAGCGCGCGGCTCGAGCGCTGGGGCCGGATCGACATTCTCGTCAACAATGCCGGCATCTTGCGCGACAAAAGCTTCGGCAAGCTGGACGCTTGAGGATTTCCGCGCCGTGCTCGAGGTGCATCTGATGGGCGCCGTCCACGCGGCGAAGGCAGTGTGGGAACGTATGCGCGCGCAGAATTACGGCCGCATTGTCTTCACCACTCGTCCTCGCGGACTCTACGGCAATTTCGGTCAGGCGAATTACGGCACGGCGAAAGCGGCGCTGATCGGGTTGATGAAAGTGCTCGATCAGGAAGGCCGCAGAAGTACGATATCCGCGTCAACATCCTCTCGCCGACCGCGACGACGCGCATGACCGAGGCACTGTCCTGCCGGAAGAGGATCGCGCGCTGCTCGATCCGGCGAGCGTCACGCCCGGCCTGCTCTATCTCGTCAGCGACGAGGCACCGTCGGGCGTGATGCTCTGCGCCGGCGCCGGTTGCTTCGCGCGCGCCGAGGTGGTCGAGACAGCCGGCATCTATCTGCCGCCCGAGCGAGCGCAGCCCCGAGACCGTCGCGCGGCGTTTCGACGAGATTTCCGCGCCCGAAGGTGCGGCGACGCTGCCGGATGCATGGGCGCAGACAAAGAAGTATGTTGCGCTGGCCCGGAAGCTCAAAAGAGTCGGTTAGGAAAGCCATGAGTATCGATACGAAGGTCGCGATCATCGGCGGCGGCATCGCCGGTCTGGCTCCTGGCGCTCAATCTCGAAGCGCCGCAATATCGACTGCCGCGTCTACGAGGCGGCACCCGAGCTCAAAGAGCTCGGCGTCGGCATCACGCTTGCTGCCGCATGCGACGCGCGAGATCGACCGCGCTCGGCCTCCTGCGACGCGATCAAGTCGCTCGCGCATCGAGAATGTCGAAAGCTGCTTCTTCAACCGCTTCGGCCAGCTCCTCTACAAGGAGCCGCGCGGCAAATTCGCCGGCTATTCCTATCCCGAGCTCGGCATCCATCGCGGCCGGCTGCATATGGCGCTCTATCAAGGCGGCGCTCGCCGCGCTCGGCCCCGACCGCATCGCTCACCAACCGGCATTGCGTCGGCGATCGAGCAGGACGATAGCGGCGTCACCATCCGCTTCACGCGAGACCTCGACCGGCAAGGACGCGCCGTCGGTCGACGCCGAGATCGCGATCGGCTGCGACGGCATCAACTCCGCCGTGCGCAAGCAATTCTATCCCGACGAGAAGGTCGCCTTCGCCGGCATCAACACCTGGCGCGGCGTGACGCGGCGCAAGCCGATCCTGACCGGCCGCTCCTATATGCGCGTCGGCTCGATCCGCACCGGCAAGATCGTGATCTATCCGATCATCGACAATGTCGACGGCGAGGGAAATCAGCTCGTCAATTGGATGGCCGAGATCCAGACGCAGAATCTCGAGAAGAACGATTGGAACAAGATCCGGCAAGCTCGACGATTTCCTGCCGATCTATCAGGACTGGAAATTCGATTGGCTCGATGTCGGCGAGCTGATCCGCAATGCCGACACGATCCTCGAATATCCGATGGTCGATAAGGACCCGATCGCGCGCTGGACCTTCGGCCGCATCACCTTCGCCGGCGACGCGGCGCATCCGATGTATCCGCGCGG
Organism: uncultured Alphaproteobacteria bacterium; assembly: GCA_963731145.1. Taxonomy (GTDB): domain Bacteria; phylum Pseudomonadota; class Alphaproteobacteria; order ATCC43930; family CGMCC-115725; genus CAIKMD01. The sequence goes on from CAVSUX010000007.1 coordinate 122,706, forward strand.
CTCGAACGGCGCGGCGCAGGCGCTGATCGATGCGCGCACCCTCGCCGATCTCCTCGGCCGCCAGAGCGATCGCGGCGCAAGCCCTCGCCGAATACGAGACGACGCGCGTCGCGAGACGACGGCGAAGATCGTGCGCACCAACCGCGAGCACCCGCCCGATTTCATCAATATCCGCGTCGAGGAGCTGACCGGCGACAAGCCCTACGACAATCTCGACGACATTCATCACCCAGGACGAGTTGAAGACGCTCAGCGACAATTACAAACGCGTCGCGGGCTTTGCGGTCGAGGACGTGGGCTAGTCGAGACCTCGGTATCCTCACTTTCGTCATGGCCGGGACAAGGCCCGGCCATCCACGAGTTTGTTCCTAAGACGTGGATGCCCGGCACAAGGCCGGGCATGACGGCAATTTTCAGAGTCGTCTTCGTTACCGCCACCGCGGCATGAGCCGCGCGGCGTTGCCGCGGTCGATCGCGGCGAGATCGCTGTCCGAGAAACCGAAATCGATAATGCCCTGCGCGGTTTCGGTCGCGGTGCGATAGGGGAAATCCGTCCCGAACAGGATCTGCGTGCTTTCGACGAGCCGCGTCAGGCCCATCAGCGCCCAGGGATGCGCCGCCTGCGCCGTGTCGTAATGGAAGCGCTTCAGATGCGCGAGCGAGCCGCCTTCGACCGCGGGCGCCCAGCGGCCCGGCGCGCGCTCGAAGCGCTCGACCAGGAACGGCATCGTTCCGCCGGCATGCGAGAAAATCCATTGGATGTCGGGATAGCGCGTCGTTGCGCCACCGAAGATGAGGCTGGCGATGGCGCGCGTCGTGTCGGAGCCGAATTCGACGACGAAATCGTTCACGCCCGGAATGCAATCATGCAGGCAATTGGGCGCCAGCGGATGGGTGTAGATCACCGCCTTGCGGCGATTGAGCTCTTCGAAGATCGGATCGTAGTAAGGATCGCCGAGCCACTTGTCGCCGATATTGGTGATGAGATTGATGCCATCGGCGTTGAGCGCGCTATAGGCGTGATCGATCTCTTTGAGGCTGCCCTCGATATCGAGGATCGGCAGCGAGGCGAAGAGCCCGAAGCGGCCGGGATGATCCTGCGCCATCGGGCGACGAATTCGTTCCAGTCGCGCGCCAGTGCCCGCTGCTTGTCCTTCGGCTCCGGCCAGATCGTCACCGGATGCGGCAGCGAGATGATCGCCGTCTGCACACCGCCCTTGTCCATGTCGTCGAGCGAGCGCTCGAGCGACCACGAGATGCGCGGCGCATTGCCGTAGGTGATCTGCGAGGCAGCGGTGATGAAGCTCGGCGGCGTCACATGATGATGCACGTCGATGCGGCGCGGATCGGCCATCGGCCTTCCCCTTTATCAATTCTCTTTGATATCGCGCGCGGCCGTCTCGCCGGCGATCTTGCCGAAGGTCAGCGCCTTGGCGAGGCCGCCGGTGTAGCCGGTGACTGGCCCGCCTTCGAGGCCGCCAATCGTGCGCGCCGGCGGCATAGAGCCCCGCGATCGGCCGCCGTTCTTGTGCTGCACGCGCGCATCGGGATCGATGGCAACACCGCCCATCGTATAGGTGAGGCCCGCGCAGAGCGGCACGGCGAAGAACGGCGCGGTGCGGATCGGCTGCGCCTTCGAGCCCCAGACATGGCCGGTATCGGCACTGCGCGCGGGGACGAGCTGCGCCAGCGTGTTGTTCGCGACGGCGTTATTATACGCGCGACCGTCTCGCTCAGCGCCGCCGCCGGCACGCCGGCTTTCGCCGCGAGCTCGTCGAGCGTCTGGGCACGATAGAAGGTCGCTTCCGTGTCTCGAGGAACGGATTGGCCGACATGACATAGGTCTTGCCGCTCGCTTCCCAGATCGCCTGATCGAAGATCGCGACCGCGCCGAGCGGATCGTCGAGCCGCGCCATCGCATTGGCGATCGAGACGCCGGCGAGCCCTTCATCGGTGAAGCGCCGGCCCTGCTTGTCGACGGCGATGCCGGCCGAGATCGGAAAATCGATCGTCGGATAAGGCCACAGCATCGGATCGTCCATCGCGTCGCGCGCCTGCACATGGCCGTAGAAGCGATTCCATGTCGCAGAGCTTCGCGCCGACGGCCTCGGCCATCAGCAACGCATCGCCAGTGCCGGTCTTGGCATTGCGTTGCAGCAGCCGCTCGGGATGCTTGCTGATGAAACGCCTCAGCAGATCCTGGTTGGCGGCGAAGCCACCATCAGCCAGCACGACGGCGCGCGCTTCGATACGATGCGTGCCGTCGCCGCTCGTCGCGCGACGACACCGACGCAGCGGCCGCCTCGCATGATCGAGCTCGCGCGCGCGCATGCCACGCTGCAAACGGCCGCCGAAGCTCTCGAGCTTTGCCAGCAAGTGCCGCAGCATCACGTCGCCGGCGCGGCCTTGCCAGTGCAGACCGGGCTGACGCGGCACAGGCGGCGCCAAAGTCGCGAGGTTGCGCGTCGCGGCGCCGGCATTGATCGTGCGGATGCCGTGACCGAAAAGCCATCGCAGCGCGGGTCCGGCTTCGGCCGCGTAGCGGTCGCGCAAGCTTGGCATCGACATAGCCGCGCGTCGCTTCGTCGATCGCCGCGCGCAATGAATCGGCACCGCCGAGCATGTCATGCAGCGCCACCTGGAACACGCCCATGGTGATGCGCGAATTGCAGAGATAGGTCGTCGTCGGCGCCTGGCTCGAGCACCACCGGCTTCAGCCCAGCTCGGCCGCAGCGGATGGCCGGCGGCAAAACCGGCGAGACCGCCACCGACGATGACGACATCAGCGGATGTTCGGGCCATTTAGTCGAGCGACGGACCAGAGCACGTCGCGCCGTCGGCCTTCGGCACGACCATCGCCGAGAGCAACGCGTTGTCGATCTGCGATGCTGGCGCCGACGCGCAGCGAGTAGATGCGGCCGGCTCGTCGAGGCGTCGTGACGCCGCCCGGCTCGGCCTCGGTCTCTTCGAGCATCAGACCGACACCGATCGCCGACCTTGCTGCGCCGCCGGATGAATCGCGAGCCCGCCGAGCTCGTCGCGCCGCATCGCGCGAGCGTCGGCGACGGTCGCGCCGGCGTGTCGCTTCTGGCGAGCATCGCTTGCAGCGCGGCCTCGCTGCGCTTCACCGTCTCGCTCGTCGATCGACGACAGGGTCAACGCAGCCCTCGGCCCAGTAGCCGGCATAGCGCACGGCGATATAAGCGAGGAGCGGATCGAGCTTGCCGCCTTGCGGATAATCGATCGCGGTCGGCGTGCCGCCCTGGCTGAGGCTCGATCAGCATGCGCGAATCCTGAGGCACCGGCATCGGCCGCCGCGCTTGTCCGCCGCCGATCGCCGCTTCGCGGCCGCTCTCGCCGCTGACGCGTTCCTTCATCGCCGCGACAGATTTGGCGAGGACGCCGCTGCCTCGCGCGACAGCTTGCAACGCGACCGGCGATTTCTCGCGCAGCAGCGCGATTGAGCGTCGCGCTGACATCGATCAGCTTGCGGCCGTTCGCGCCGGCTTCGAAGCGCGGCTGCAGATCGGCCGGCATCGCCTCGGTCGTCCAGAAGCCGAGCGGACCCTGGCCCGCCGCTTCCTCCGCCCATTCGGCGATGTGCTTTGCCGCATCGCGCTGCGGCCTCACCTCATCGACCCAGGTGAGACGCTTGGCGTTGACCATCATCTGCGGGCTGCCGGCGGCGTGGATGCGCACCTTGCCGTCTTTCGTCACCAGCGCCATAGCCGATTCGAATCTTCGGCGCGAAATTGCTGAGATAGGCGAGCGCGGCATTGTCGATCTTGTTGCCGTAGATGACGAGGCCAGCAAGACCGCCCATCGAGCTTGCCGAGCACTTGCTTCAGCCGCGCATCGTATTCGGCGCGCGGGAGGAGTTCTTCTCGACCCAATCGTAATTGCCGACGAGGACCGCGGGCTGCGTAACGCGCATTGATTCTATTCCTTGCTTTCTCAGGCCGGGACGGACGCGAGCCAGGCGGTCTTCTTGCTCAACTGCTCGACGCCGGTCGCGGTCACGCGCACCGGCTCGCCGCACAGCAGATAGCCGGTCTCGGGCAGGTACTGGTTGGGGTGGACGACGAAGACCATGTCCTCTTGCAGGATGGTCTCGTTCGACGGCGCGACATCGCCCGGCGCGTTGGAGCCATGGCCCAAGCCATGACCGCGGCGGCGGATATGCGGCGGAACGCAGAATTCGGCATAGCCTTCGGCGCTCAGCACCTTGTCGATCGCCTTGGCGACATCGCCCATCGGGATGCCCGGCTTGATCGTCTTGATGCCGGTTTCCATCGCGCGCACGACCAGCGCGTATTTCTCCGACAGAACGGGGCTCGGCGCACCAACGACCACCGTGCGGCAGATCTGCGCGAGCTGGCCCTTATAGGTCGGGGTCATTTCGGCGAGGATGATGTCGCCGACTTCGAGCTTGCGGCCGCTCGAAGGCTGCACCGCGCGGTTATGCGGCGAGGCCGTCATCAGCCAGAAATTATCGTCGGCGCCAAGCGCTTCCATATAGAGCTTCATCTGCACAGCGAGATCGCATTCGGCCATGCCGACCTTCGCGACTTGCAGCATGCGCTCGAAGCCCCTCTCGGCGATCGCCGTCGCCTCGCGCGCATTCTCGATCTCTGTCGGCGGTCTTCGGCATCAGCGCCTGCTCGAGCTGCTTGTCGAGCTGCTTCGCGTTCACCGACGAGCGACGAGAGCTTCTTGGCAATGGCCAGCGGGCAAGCGGCCGAGATTGACGGTCCCGGTCCGACCGGCAGGCAACCCTTTGGGGAAAAGCGACGAGACCGCCGGCGCGAGATCCTCGACGCCGCGCACATCCCAGCCGACGGCGCGCGCCTGGGCGCGTTCGGTCTCCCATTCGGGCGTGACGATCAGCAGCGGCTTCTCGCCCTTGCGCAGCACCGCGAGGCTTTCGCCGACGCCGCGATAGCCGGTCAGATGAAAGACTGAGTCGACGCGGTTGAGCTCATTGGGCGCGACCAGCATGCACATCGACGCCCTCGCGCTCCATGAGTTGCAGCGCCGCCTGGGTTCTTCCGCCGTGATCCATGAGCCCGACTCCTCGTTTTGATGCGGTTTTCGCGCATCCTATTGGCCGTGCCCACAATCGGCAAGGCTTGTTGACAAGGTCTCGTGTGCAGAACACATTCGCCCACGCGCGACGGGTTTTCGTGCGCCGTATCGTTGCAAGCAATCAAGGAAAAACGCGTATGGGAGCTCACGTCGCGCTCGATATCGGGGGCACTTTCACCGATCTCGTCTATTTCAACGACAGCACCGGCGAGCTGCGTCACAGCCAAGAGCTCGACGACGCCCGAGGATTTCACGCTCGGCATCGAGAATTGCCTCAACAAGGCGAAGGTCGCGATCAGCGATTGCGAGACCTTCGTTCATGGCGCGACCATCGCCATCAACACGCTGATCGAGCAGACCGGCGCGACGCACGGTTCTCGTGACCACCACCGGCGCACGCGATGCCTATCTGATCGGCCGCGGCAATCGCCCGGAAGCGTATAACGTCTTCTTCAAGCGCACGACGCCGCTGGTTCGCCGCGGCATGATCATCGAGGTCGAACGAGCGCATGACCGCGCGCGGCGAAGCGATCCTGCCGCTGACCGAAGCTGAAGCCGCTTCGGTGTGCGAGAAGATCGCCGGCTATCAGCCCGAGGCGATCGCGGTCTGCTTCCTGCACTCCTATGTCGATCCGAGCCACGAGCAGATCATGGGCCGCGCGCTGCGCCGCGCCTTTCCCAATGCCTATGTCTCGCTGAGCCACGAGATCCTGCGCCAGTATCGCGAATACGAGCGCACCTCGACGACGGTGGTGAACTCTTATATCGGCCCGCGCGTCAGCACTTATCTCAAGCGCCTCGAAGGCCGGCTCGAAGACCGGAAATTCCCCGGCACCGTCCTGATCATGCAATCGAATGGCGGCGTCACCTCGGTCGCCGCGGCGAGCCGCGCGCCCGTCGGCATTGATGGAATCGGGTCCGGTCGGCGGCATCAACGCCTCGGCCGAGATCGGCCGGCGCCTCGGTTTCCCGCAGGTCATCGCTTTCGACATGGGCGGCACGACAGCGAAAGCCAGCGTCGTGCGCGACGGCCAGCCGGCGATCGCCGAAGGCTATTACGTCGGCGGCTATGCCTCGGGCCATCCGGTGATGCTGCCGGTGGTCGATGTCGTCGAGGTCGGCGCCGGCGGCGGCACGATCGGCTGGATCGACAGCGTCGGCGCGCTGAAGGTCGGCCCGCAGCAGCGCCGGCGCCGCGCCCGGCCCGGTTTGCTATCGCACCGGCGGCGAAGAGCCGACGATCACCGACGCCAACCTCCGCTCGGCCGTCTCAACGGCGAGAACTTCCTCGGCGGCGACATGTCGCTCGACGAAGCCGCGTCGCGCGCCGCGATCAAGGAGAAGCTCGCCGACAAGCTCGGCCTCAGCGTCGAGGAAGCGGCGCTCGGCATGCTCAAGATCGCGGTCGCGCACATGACGCTCGCGGTGCGCGGCGTCTCGATCGAGCGCGGCTACGATCCGCGCGATTTCGCGATGGTCGCCTCCGGCGGCAATGGCGGGCTGCATGCGCCGCTGATCGCGCGCGAGCTGTCGATCCCGCGCGTCATCCTGCCGGTGCTGCCGGCGCATTTCTCGGCCGTCGGCATGCTGATGACCGATATCCGGCACGACTACGTGCAGACCCATGCGCGCAGCATGGCGGAGGCGGATTTCGCCGCCATCCGCGGCATCTGCGACAATTTCGTCGACGAGGGCAAGAAGCTGCTCGCAAGCGAAGGCGTCGCGCCCGACGCAGCAGCAGATCCAGCTCTCGATCGATATCCGCTATGTCGGCCAGGAATTCTATCTCGACGACGCCGGTGACCTATCACGAGGTGCTGAGCGCCGACCGCGACGGCATCCGCAAGCGTTTCGACGCGCTGCATCAGCGCCATTACGGCCAGAATGCCGAGCATCGCCCGGTCGAGATCGTGAACATCCGCGCGAGCGCCATCGGCAAGCGCGCCAAGATGGAGTTCAAGCCGGGCGAGCGTCGGCGGCGCGGCCGCGAAGCCAACCTACGCGCGATGTCTATCTGAGCGATGCGAAGAAGCCGACGCGCTGCACGATCTATCAGCGCGACGCGCTGGCGCCCGGGCGCCAAGGTGCAAGGCCCGGCGATCATCGAGGAAAGCGCGACGACCGCCTTGCTGCAGGAAGGCGACGAAGCGACGATCTGCCCGACCGGCGAAATCATCATCACCATAGGAGGCAACTGACATGGCCGCCGATCCGATCACCGTCGAGGTGCTGCGCAGCGCGCTGCCGGCGATCGCCGACGAGATGTCGTATGTGCTGAAGCGCACCTCCTACAACATGATGATCTATCGAGGTCGGCGACTATAGCTGCGCCATCCTCGACAAGGAGGGCAACCTCCTCGCGCAGAATGGCGGCGGCGTCAGCCACTTCCTCGCCGATATGGGCGTCGTCGTCCGCGACGGCGTGAAGCGCCTCAAGACGTTCGCAGCCGGGCGACGTCGATCCTGATGAATCATCAGGCGGTGTGCGGCCAGCATCTCAACAATATGTGCGTCTACACGCCGTTCTTCTGGAAGGGCGAGCTCTACGGCTTCACGATTATTCGCGCGCATTGGATCGATGTCGGCGGCTACTCGACCGGCTTCGGCGCCGGCATGGCCGCGGCCGATCCGTGGCTCGAAGGGCTGCAATTCAACCAGCTCAAGATCTACAAGGCCGGCGAGCCGAACGAAGAGCTGCTGGCGCTGATCTCGGACAACATCCGTTATCCCGAAATCGTCGATGGGCGATCTCGACGCGCAGATCACGGCGTGCAATCTCGGCCTGAAGCGGCTCGAAGAGCTGTTCGCGAAATACGGCGAGGACACCGTGCTCGAATGCATCGAGCGTATCTTCGCCGAAACCGAGGCGCATTGCCGCCAGGTCGATCGCGGAATTCGCCGACGGCACCTACGAATTCGAGACCGAGTTCGACGACAGCGCCGCGGCGCAGGACGGGCCGATCCGTATTCACGCGAAGGTCACGATCGCGGGCAGCGATATGACGATCGACCTGTCGGGCTGCTCGAAGCAGCGCAACAGCGCGATCAACTCGCGCACCCTCGCCGCGCCCTATATCGCCTACAAGGCGCTGACCTCGCCGCGTCGATCCGGTGAATGAAGGCTCGTTCCGCGCGCTGAACGTGATCCTGCCGGAAGGCAGTTTCATGATGGCGCAATTCCCGGCGCCGATGGCGAGCTGGAGCACGGCGCTGCCGAGCGTGATCGATGCGATCCTCGCGGCGATGGCGCCGGCGCGCAAATCGCATGACCCCCGCCGCGCATAAAGGCGCGATGGGCGACGCGCTCACGTTCTTCGGCAATGATCCGAAGACCGGCAAGCGCTTCGTCGTGCAGAGCACCGAGGGCGGCGGCTGGGGTGGCCGGCCTTTCGAGGATGGACCCTCGGCGTCGTGCACGATCTGCCAAGGCGATGTGCGCAACGGCGCCGATCGAATCCCTGGAGCAGCGTTTCCCGATCATCGTCGAGAAGCGCATGATGCGCACCGACAGCGGCGGCGCCGGCAAGTTCCGCGGCGGTCTCGGTCTCGACGTGCAGGTGCGCAATCTCGTCACCGGCCGCTGGAACTTGACGCAAACCGGCCGTCACCGCGTTCCGCCCTGGGGCCTCTGGGGCGGTCACACCGGCGGCAAGCCGGAGCGTCTGGTGCAGAAGCCGGGCGAGAATAATTGGAATTCGGTCAACGCCAATTGGTATCAAGTGCCGCCCGACACGCGCGCCGTGGTGCGCAGCGCCGGCGGCGGCGGCTGGGGCGATCCGCTCGAGCGCGATCCGATGCGCGTGATCGACGATATCCGCGACGGCATGGTCTCGATCGAATCCGCCAAGAGCGAATACGGCGTGGTCGCCAAGCTGAACGGCAAGGGCGGGCTCGACGCTGTCCAACTCGATGCCGACGCGACGACGAAGCTGCGGCAAGAGATGCGGGGAGCGCATGCCGCCGAATAGCGCCCCCGACAAAAAGCTCCTCCCCGATCTCGCCGCGCAGATCGCGAGCCTCAAAGCATCTTCGGTCGATCAAGCGACCGTCGATGCGGTGAAGCTGCATGCGCTCGACGCGCTCGGCTGCACCTGGGCCGGCGCCGAGACGTCGGAGATAAAGCCGACGCATGCGGCGCTGAAGCACGCCGGCTTCGCAAGCGCGCGAGCCGTGTTCGCGAATACGCCCCAAAACCTGCTCGATCATCCGAGCGTAGCGGCCGCGATCCTCGTCACCGCCTGCCGGCTCACCGAATGCGACGACATCCATATCGGCTGCTGCGTCACGCCGAGCTCGGTGGTGATACCGGTAGCGCTGGTCGCGGCGCAGGTCGCGAATGCCGCGAGGGACACCGTGATCGAAGGTATCCTCGCCGGGTATCAGGCGATGTTGACCTTGGGCCTTGCCGCCAACGGCGCGGAGATCGTCTACAAAGGCATCTGGCCGACCTACCTCACCGGCGGCATCGGCGCGGCGGCGATCGCGGCAAAGATCATGGGTCTCAACGAGCGCCAGATCCGCGACGCGATGGCGATCGCCGGGTCGAGCGCCACCGGCGTGACCGGCCGTATCGAGGAAGAGCCGGCGCCGCGCTGGTTCGTGCTCGCGACCGCCGTGCAGAGCGGCTTGCTCGCGGCGGCAGCGGCGGCGAGCGGCATGCATGGCGATGAAGCGATCCTCGGCAAAGTGTCGCCGGCGTGGAATCCGGAAACCATCCGCCTGCCCGAGCAAGCCGGACCTGGCGCGCCGCTGCTCGCGAGCCGCATCGGCTTCAAGCCCTATTGCACGTCGCGCCAGGGCTTGTCGGCGACGGAAGCCTTCATCGAATGTGTCCGCCGCGACAAGATCGATCCGGCCTCGATCGAGAAGATCACCATCGCCGTGCCGCAGCAATATCGCGGCATGATCGACCGCAACAAGCGGCCGAAGACTAAATCGGAATCGCGCGGCATCCACTATCAGGTCGCGCTCGGCGCGCTGCATCCGGAAGAGCTCTGCGATATCGAGCGCGAGCATGTGCGCGCCGAAGATCCAGCGATGCTGCACATCATGGACGCTATCGAGGTCGTCGCCTCCGAACGCCTCAGCAAGCTCTATCCCAAGCAATGGGGCGGTACGGTCACGATCAAAGCCGGCGGTAAGACTCACGAGCACGAAGTGCTGCACCCGCACGGCGATCCCGAGAACCCGATGACGGCCAGCGAGATCGAGACGAAGCTCGAGACGATGTCGCGCTATCTGAAGCGCCCGATCCCGGTGAAGGATTACGCCAAGGCCGCACAGTCGCTCGACCTCCGCGCGGCATTGCCAAGCCTGATCGAAGCGGTTACGCGCTAGCGACACATCGTCATTGCGAGCGAAGCGAAGCAATCCAGTTGTTGACGCAGACTGGATTGCTTCGTCGTGCTCCGCACTCCTCGCAATGACGCTAAATCTCGAACTTCACCCCCTGCGCCAGCGGCAAGGCGTTGCCGTAGTTCACCGTGCTGGTGACGCGGCGCATATAGGCTTTCCACGCATCGGAGCCGGATTCGCGACCGCCGCCGGTTTCCTTCTCGCCGCCGAACGCGCCGCCGATCTCGGCGCCGGACGGGCCGATATTCACATTGGCGATGCCGCAATCGGAGCCTTCGGCCGACAAGAATAGCTGCGCCTCGCGCAGATCGGTGGTGAAGATCGACGAGGCGAGGCCCTGCGGCACGTCGTTATGGAGGACGATCGCTTCATCGAGCGTGTCGTATTTCATGACGTACAAAATCGGCGCGAAGGTTTCGCGTTTCACGATGTCGGCCTGGCGCGGCATCTCGACCAGGGCGGGGCGAACGTAATACGCATCGTCGCCGGCGACGGCAGACGCGCTCGCCGCCAGTGATCCTGCCACCGGCTTTCTTCGCGTCCGCCAGCGCCGCCTGATGCGCCTCGAAAGCGGCGCGGCCGATCAGCGGCCCGACCAGCACGCCCGCATCGCGCGGATCGCCGATCGCGACCGAGCGGTAGACGCGCTTCAGCCGCGCGACGAGATCGGCGTGGATGCTTTTATGCACGATGAGACGCCGCAGGCTGGTGCAGCGCTGCCCCGCCGTCCCCATCGCAGCGAAGGCGATCGCGCGCAGGGCGAGATCGAGATCGGCCGAGGGGCAGACGATCGCGGCATTGTTGCCACCGAGTTCCAGGATGCTGCGCGCGAAGCGTTGCGCGAGACGCGGCGCCACCGCGCGGCCCATCGCCGTGGAGCCGGTCGCCGAGACCAGCGCCACGCGCGGATCGTCGACCATCGCCTGCCCGACTCTTGCGCCGCCGATCACCAGCGATAGCAATCCCGCCGGCGCGTCATCGCCGAATCTCGCGACCGCGCGCGCGAAGATCGCCTCGACCGCCAGCGCGGTCAGCGGCGTGCGCTCCGACGGCTTCCAGATCAGCGTGTTACCGCAAACCAGCGCCAAAGCCGCGTTCCATGCCCAGACCGCGACCGGGAAATTGAAGCTGGTGATAATCCCGGCGACGCCGAGCGGATGCCATTGCTCGCTCATCGCATGCGCCGGCCGCTCGCTGGCGATGGTGAGGCCGTAAAGCTGGCGCGAGAGACCGACCGCGAAATCGCAGATATCGATCATCTCCTGCACTTCGCCGAGACCCTCGGCGACGATCTTGCCGGCTTCGAGCGTCACCAGCGCGCCGAGTGCCGGTTTCGCCGCGCGCAATTCCTCGCCCAGAAGCCGCACCAACTCGCCGCGCCGCGGCGGCGGCAGCTTGCGCCACGCTAAGAATGCCTTTTGTGCCTGCTCAACCGCATGGCCAACATCGCGCGGGCTGTGGTCCTTGAGGCGGCCAATGATCTCGCCGGTGATCGGCGAGCGAACTTCGCGCGATCCGCTGGCAAACCGCGCACGCCTCGCGCCGAGCAATTCCAGCAGCCGTGCCGCCGCCTCCGCCGCTGCCGGAAATGATTTTTTCGCCTTGCCGCCCATCGCTCGCCTCCGCGACTCGGGGCTCCACTCTAGCATCAACGTTTTCCCGGACGCCCGAATTGAGATATGGTGATTGTCGATGCCGGCCAAGCAATCACGCGGACTGGATGCGATCGACATAAAGATCCTGTCCGCTTTGCAGCGCGACGGCCGGATGACCATCCAGAAACTCGCCAGCCTTGCCGGGCTTTCGCCCCGCCCCTGCCTCGAGCGCGTGCGCCGGCTGCGCGCCGCCGGCATCATCGCCGGCTTTCAGGCGGTCATCGATATCGAGCGGCTGTCCAAGCCGGTGACGATTTTCACGGAAGTGTCACTGACGCAGCAGGCCCGGCTCGACCGGATCGAAGCGCGGCTCAAAGCCATCGAGGAAGCGGTCGAGTGCTGGGAGATCAGCGGCCCGTCCGATTATCTCGTCCGCTTCGTCTGCGAGGATCTCGAGCGCTATGAGGCGCTGACCGGCGAGTTGCTCGGCGACCGCAAGCTCGGTATCGCCCGTCTGCAAAGCCATATCGCGCTGCGCCCGGTGAGCCGCTTCGGCGGTTATCCCGCCTCGCTTTTCGGCCCGCGCCGGCGTTAAGGATCACGACAGCCAATTCTGTCGTCAGAGGCGAGTCGCGGACTCGTTTCGGCTGCGTAGCCCGCCAAGTTCGACCACACCCGCCGCATCTTTATCACCATATTCTTATGCAGGAAGAGGTGCGTCATGAACATCATGGAACGCGAAGCGCGCTATGCCGCGCATAACTACAACCCGCTGCCGGTCGTGCTGGCGCGGGGCGAAGGCGCTTACCTGTGGGACATCCAGGGCCGGCGCTACATCGACATGATGAGCGCTTACTCAGCGGTGAGCCACGGCCACGCGCATCCGCGCATCCTGGGCGCGCTCGACGCGCAGGCGCGGCGCCTCGCGGTGCCGTCGCGCGCTTTCTACAACGACCGGCTCGCGCTCTTCCTCGAGAAGCTCTGCCAGGTCACCGGCCTCGACAAGGCGCTGCCGATGAACACCGGCGCGGAAGCGGTCGAGACCGCGATCAAGGCAGCCCGGCGCTGGGGCTATTGGGTCAAAGGCATCGAGACGGACAAGGCCGAGATCATCGTCGCCGCCGGCAATTTCCACGGCCGCACGAGCACGATCATCGGCTTCTCCTCGGAGGCGGAGTATCGCGACGGCTTCGGCCCGTTCGCGCCCGGCTTCGTCGAGGTGCCGTTCGGCGATCTCGCGGCCATGGAGGCGGCGATCACGCCGAACACGGCCGCAATCATGGTCGAGCCGATCCAGGGCGAAGGCGGCATCATCGTCCCGCCCAAGGGCTGGCTCGCGGGCGTTCGCAAGCTCTGCGACCGGCACCGTGTGATGCTGATCGTCGACGAGGTGCAGACCGGGCTCGGCCGCACCGGCGCGTGGTTCGCTTTCCAGCACGAGAATATCCGGCCGGACGGGCTGATCCTCGGCAAGGCTCTGGGCGGCGGCGTGCTGCCGGTCTCGGCGCTGGTCGGCACGGAAGAGCTGATGCGCGTGTTCACGCCCGGCTCGCATGGCTCGACCTTCGGCGGCAATCCGCTCGCCGCGGCGGTCGGCCTCGTCGCGCTGCGCGTGTTGGAAGACGAGAACCTTGTCGAGCGTTGTCGCGAGTTGGGTGAGCACATGATGGCGCGGCTCCGCGCGCTCAACCTCCCGGCGATCAAAGCCGTGCGGGGCGTGGGCCTGCTCGCCGGCATCGAGATCGACCCGGGCTATGGCAGCGCGCGTCTTGTGTGCGAGCGGCTGATCGAGGCCGGCGTGCTGTCGAAGGAGACGCATGAGACGGTGATCCGCCTCGCACCGCCGCTGGTGATCAGCAAAGAAGACCTCAACTGGGCGATCGATCGCATTGCGGAAGTGATCGGCGCTCTAGGACCACAAGAACGTCATCGCCAAGAACATCCGCAGGCGGCCTAACTCCAACGGAGAGGGAAGACCCATGGACAACATGCACACCCGGGACAGAGATTTCGGGGCGCGCATCCTCATGTGCGCGCCCGAGCATTTCGACGTCAGCTACACGATCAACCCGTGGATGGATCCGGCCGAGTGGTCGCGCGAGGCGGATAGCCTCGGCTTGGCCGCGCGCCGCGAATGGAAGCGGCTCAAGCAGAAATTGACGCAGCTCGGCGCGACGATCGAGCTCGTGCCGCCGGTGATGGGCCTGCCCGATCTCGTCTTCACGGCGAACGCGGCGGTGGTGATGGATGGCATCGCGCTGGTCGCGAATTTCCGTTACCCCGAGCGCCAGCCCGAGGCGGCGCATTACGAGCGCAGCTTCCGCGAGCTTTGGGCGCGCGGCGTGATCGGCGCGGTGCGGCCGATGCCCGAGGGCGTGCTGCTCGAAGGCGCGGGCGATTGCGTCTGGGATCCGGCGCGGCAGATGTTCTGGACCGGCTACGGGCCGCGCTCCGACAAGGATGCCGCGCGCGTTGTCGCCGAGACCTACGGCGTCGAGGCGTTGCCGCTCGAGCTCGTCAATCCGAGCTTCTATCACATGGACACCGCGCTGGCCCCGTTGCCGCGCGGCGAGGTGATGTATGTGCCCTCGGCCTTCTCGGAAGACGGGCTGCGTCAGTTCTATGAACGCGTCGCGCCCGAGCAGCGCATCGCGCTGAGCGATAAAGACGCCGCGGTCTTCGCCGCCAATGCGGTGAAGCTCGGCGACAATATCGTCATGTCGTCCTGCAGCACAGCGCTGCGCCGGCGTTTGGAGGAGGCGGGCTACCGCGTCCATCCGACGTCGCTCGCCGCCTACCATCGCAGCGGCGGCTCCGCTTTCTGCCTGACCTTGCGGCTCGACCAGCGCACCGCCGCCCGCTCCGCGGCGCTGCGCCAGGTCTCGTAAGCCCCAAGCGTTGGGAGGCGAAGCGGCGCGAGGCCTTGTGCCTCGCGCCGCTTTTCATTTCTGAAATGCGGGCATCACTTCCGAGGCGAAGAGGCGCAGCGAGCGCGCGGCATCGTCGGGCTGCATGTTGCCGAACATGAACGAGCCGATGAAGTAATTGATGCCTAGCTCATCGATCTGACGCGCGATCTCCTCGCGCACCGTCTTCGGCGAACCATAGATGACGTTGCGTTGCTTGATCGCATCCTCGAAGGTTTCCGGCGTCGAGCGGGTGAAGCCGGGATATTCCTTGTTCTCGCGACGGAGCTTGGTGAGGCTGTTGTGATGCTGCTCGCGGAAGATCGCGCCGCGCCGCATGGCCTCTTCATCGGTCTCCGCGACAAACATCTGGCGGTGTACCCCGATGGCGACGCCGCCGGGAAATTCCGGCTTCGGCGTCGGAATCCCCTTCGCCGTGGAAAGCCCTTCTTTGAACGCGGCGATATTGGCCTGCGCCGTCCCGACCGAACCGAGCGTGGCAAAGTGATAGCCTTGCTCTCCGGCCCAACGCGAGCTGCCGGTATTCGATGCCGCATACCACACAGCAGGATGCGGCGACTGCAGCGGCTTCAGCTCCATCGGCACGTCTTTGTAGGTGAAATACTTGCCTTCATAGGTGAGCCGGTCATGCGTCAGCCCTTCGAGAACCGCCGACAGCGCATCCTGGAAGATCGCGCGCGAATCCTCATAGCTGACATTGTGATAGTTGAGCTCGAACGGCGAGACGCCGCGACCGACGCCGAATTCGAAACGGCCGTGCGACAGGTGATCGAGGAGCGCGACCTCCTCAATCAGGCGCAACGGCGAATAGAGCGTCAGCAGATAGACCAGCGGACCAAGCCGTATCTTCTTCGTCGCCCGCGCCGCTGCCGCCAGGAACAGCCCCGGCACCGGCACCATATTGATCGGCGAGGCATGATGCTCGGCGACGTGATAGCAGTAGAAGCCGAGTTCCTCAGCGAGCGCGATATAGCGAATGCGCTCGTCGAGCTGCTGCGCCAGCGGCCGATCATTGCGGTCGACGTGATCGAAAATCCCGAATTGCACCGTTAGATCCTATCTTTTTTAACGCTTCCCGCGGACTTGTTCCGCGGGCCCATGGTATCAGGCAAGCTTCTCATACAAATCTTCCCAATCGGGATTCTTCGCCTTGATGACATTGATCTTCCACGCTCGCGGCCAGTGTTTCATCGTCTTCTCGCGCTGAATAGCCGTTTGAATGTCCTCATGCTGCTCGAGAAAAACGAGCAGCTTCAAACCGTGCCGTTTCGTAAAGCCTTCAATAGCACCTTCGCGGTGCTCAAAGGCGCGACGTGCGATATCGCTCGTCGCGCCGATATAAAGCGTGCCACGTGGCTTGTTGGTCATGATGTAAACCCAACCGCCTTGCGCCATTCGTTCTTCCCATGGGCCCGCGGGGACGAGCCCGCGGGAAGCGAGTTTTTTAATTTAGCGACAAGACTAGCGCTTCACCATCAAGAATGAACTTCGTCCCATACCGTTCCGACAACCGCTTCACGCGATCGAGGATCGTCGTCGCCGCCTTCCCTTCCGCCAGCATCGGCCGGCCGCGTTGGGCGCGGGTGGTGCCGTGGCCGAGATCGAGTGGGTGGAGCATAAGCCCTGCCAGCTTGCCGCCGCGGAAGTCGCAGGCGGCGACGATGCCGTGCCAATATTCCGGTGAAGCCGGGAAGCCGCGCGTTTCGTTGCCGGTGCGCGCGTCGAGAAAGTCGGTCGGTGTCGCTTGCTCGTCGAGGCCGAAGCGCTGATAGGATTCAGCGGGAAAGACCGGCACGTTGTCGTTCTGAAAAATGAAATTGCCGAGGCTGTAGAGGATCGGGCGGCCCTTATAGACCTCGACGCCGAGCGTCAGATGCGGTCCATGACACACGACGACATCGGCGCCGGCATCGATCGCCGCATGCGCGACATCGGTGACGAAAGATGCGGCTTCTTCCATGCCGACATTGGTCTTGGCGGCGAGCGCGCCGCCCGGCCCGTATTCGTGATTGTGCAGCGAGAAGATCACGAAATCGGCCTGGCGCTTGGCTTCGCGGATCCAGCGCAAATTGCCGTCGAGATCGCCTTGCTTCGCCTTGGTCGCAACGGCAAATCCCTTGCCGCGCAAGAAACGCTGGCCGAGGAAGGTCAGAGCGTCGGCGCTGTCTTCCGGCGCTTCGGCTGCGCTGAAGAACATCGCACGTTGCCGGGTGCGCGCTTGGCTGAGGCCGAGACCTTCGCTCGCTTTCGCCAGCGCCGCGAACGTCGCGTCGTCGACCGAATAGCTGACCGCGAAATCGAGCGGATTGATACCCGGCCGCCCGAGCGCGTCCGGCCGCTGATCGGCGGCACGGGTCCAATGCGGATAGAACGTCGTCGCCGCGATCAGCGCCACGCGGCCGGCGGCCGTGTCGAGATAAGCGGGCTTGCGCGCCTCCGCGAGATTGGCGCCGGCGCCGGCATGCGGAATTCCGGCGCGGCGCAGATGCGCCAGCATCGCCATCAGCCCGTCATCGCCGTAGTCCGTCGCGTGATTGTTGGCGCAGGACAGCAGCTTCAGCCCCATCCATTGCAACTCGCCCAGCAGCGCCGGCGGCGTCGACATCGGTGTGCCCTGCGTCAGGCTCGGCGTGCCTTCCTGCGGCTCGCGCACGGTGGTCTCGAGATTGGCGAAAGCAGCGTCGGCGCCGCGCATGAGATCGAGCAGCGCGGTGTAGCGAGGCTCGTCGAACGGCTTGAGACTGCGCGCCGGCATGGCATCGCCCGCCAGTAACAGCCGAATAGTGCGTTCCTCCGCGCGATAGATCATAGCCGCCCCTTTTTCGTTGCGGCGCAGTCTAATATGATCGCGCCAACGAAGAAATGCGGCGGCAGGAAACGAGGTGAGCCATGACGCGGAAGATCGTCGATCTCTCGATGCATCTCGAAAACGACGTGCCCTCCGATCCGCCCGGCTATGAGCCGAAGATCGAGTATTACCGGCACAAGGAAACCGCCGGCGATGTGGTGAAATTCTTTCCCGGGCTCAAGGAAGAAGATTTGCCGAACGGCGAAGGCTGGGCGATCGAATGGATCCGCCTGATGACGCATAACGGCACGCATCTCGACGCGCCCTATCATTTCCATTCGACGATGAACAAGCGGCGAGCGCGCGATCACGATCGACGAGGTGCCGCTCGATTGGTGCCTGCAGCCGGGCGTGAAGCTCGATTTCCGCCACCTGCCGGATGGCTATGTGGTGCACCGGCGAAGGATGTCGAAGCCGAGCTGAAGCGCATCGGCCACACGCTGAAGCCGCTGGAGATCGTCGTCGTCAACACGCGCGCCGGCACGGCCTACGGCCAGCGCGATTACGTCGCCGCCGGCTGCGGCATGGGCCGCGAGGCGACGCTCTATCTGCTGGAGCGCGGCGTGCGGCTGACCGGCACCGATGCCTGGAGCTGGGACGCGCCTTTCGTGCACACCAAAGACAAATACGCGACGACCGCATGACGCCGGGCTGATCTGGGAAGGCCACAAGGCCGGGCGCGATATCGGCTATTGCCATCTCGAGAAGCTGCACAATCTCGAAGCGCTGCCCGCCGACGGCTTCACGATCGCCTGCTTCCCGGTGAAGATCCGCGGCGCCTCCGCCGGCTGGACGCGCGCCGTCGCGATCTTCGATCAATAAGCACGATGGCGACGAAACCGAAAATCCTCATCATCGGCGCCGGTATCGGCGGCCTCACCGCCGCCCTCGCCCTTTTGCGCCGCGGCTATCCGGTACAGGTCTTCGAACTGGCGCCGGCGCTGAGCGAGCTCGGCGCCGGTATCCAGGTCGCGGCCAACGGCTCGCGCGTGCTGCGCGAGCTCGGCCTCGGCGACGAACTCGACCGCATCGGCATCATGGCCGGCAAAGTCGATCTGCGCGTCTGGAACAGCGACGAGCGCTGGCGCATGCAGGATCTCAGCGCTGCCGCTGTACGCTACGGCTCGCCGCATTACACGATGCATCGCGCCGATCTGCAGGAGATGCTGCGCCAGGCGGTGCTGCGTGCCGATCCGAAGGCAATCAGGCTCGGTATGCGCTGTATCGGCTTCGAAGCTTCGGCCAAAGGCGTCACCGCCGCCTTCGAGAACGGCGAGCGCATCAGCGGCGATGCGTTGATCGGCGCCGACGGCATCCATTCCGTGGTGCGCCAAACGCTGTTCGGCGCCGACAAGGCCGAATTCACCGGCTTCATGGCCTGGCGCGGCCTCTGCCCGAAGGACAAGCTGCCGCCGGCGCTGATGCGCCATGGCGGCTGGATCGCGCCCGCCTCACACATCATGCATTACCCGGTGCGCAAAGGCGCGATGCTCAACGTCATCGCCGTGGTCGAGCGCGACGATTGGCAAAAGGAATCGTGGTACGACCGCGGCACGCATGAGGAATGGATTGCCGATTTCCCCGGCTGGCACGAGGATGCGCGCGCGATGATCGCCTCGACCGCCGAGCCGTTCAAATGGGCGCTGATGGTGCATTGGCCGCTCGAGCGCTGGAGTATCGGCAATGCCACGCTCCTCGGCGATGCGTGCCATTCGACCCTGCCCTTCCTGGCGCAAGGCGGATCGATGTCGATCGAGGATGGCTATGTCCTCGGCACGCTGCCTAGACCAATTCGACGATATCGAGACGGCGCTCACGCGCTACGAAGCCGCGCGCGTCGAGCGCACCAAGCATATCGTGCTCGCCGCGCGTCGACCAGAAAGACCGGCTGCACGGCGATGCGCTGAAGAATGCCAGCACGACCCAGCAGCATATCGACGAGAAATGGACGCACGAGCGCATGGCCGCGCGCTATGACGGCATCTATGGCTATGACGCGATAACGGCGGCGATTGATCCAGCGAGAGGTGAATGCGATGCGCGCAGCTTCGGCGCCAATAATGACGATGGCGGCGGCTTTCGCGGCGCTGGCCGCACCGGCTTCCGCTCGAGCACTTGAGGGTCGGCGTGCTGCGGTTGGGTCAAGCACGCCCGTACTTTATTGCGCAGGATAAAGCGCTATTTCAAAGCCGAAGGGCTCGATACCGAAGTCAGTCATGCTTCGACGCCGCGCAGCCGATTGCCGTCGCCGTCGCCTCGGGCTGATATCGCTTTCGGTGCCGCGCCGCTCGACGGCCGGTGCCTACAGCCTGGGCGAAGCAAGGCGCGCTCAAGATCATCGCGGCATGAACCGCTATTTCCCCGGCTTTCATTCCGTCGGCCCGATCGCGCCTCAAACAGCGCCTGGGACGCGGGCCTTAAATCCTTCAGGGATTTCGGCGGGCATACCGTCGCGGTGACGCAGATCGGCTCAGGGCTATCACTATTCGCTGGCGCTGATCGCCGAAAAATACGGCGTCGACCCGACCGATCCGCGTGCTCGCGCTGCAATCGATGCCGAACATGGCCTCGGCCATTGCCGCGCAATCAGACCGACGATGCGTTGCTCGCCCTGACGCGCCGGCGACGCCGCTGATCCGAGAAGCAGGCGCATCTGCTCGGCTGGGTCGATGACGAAACACCGTGGCAAAACGGCGCCGTGTTCATCCCGACCAAAGGCCGAGCAGCGCGACATCGTCGAGCGCTTCCTGCGGGCTTTCCGCAAGGGGACGAAGCAGTACCACGCGCCATTCACCGGCCGGAGTACGAGTAGCCGAGCGGGGAGCGGACCCTATGTGCATGAGGTTGCGGAATTAATCGCCAAATACACCGGCGAGCCGATCGAGACGGCGCTGAAGCGGCGACGCCTATGTCGATGCCGATGCGCGGCTGACGTTCGATACGTGCTGCACCAGATCAAGTGGTATCAGGCGCAGGGCATGGTCAAAAGACAATTTCGACGGCGCCACGCTGATCGAGTAAAAGCTACGTCAAATCGCTGCCCTAGGCGGTGCGCGCTACGCCGCGGGCTCTTTCGATCCTGTCGGCATGCAGCTCGAGGATATGTCGCACCAGCTCGGGCTTGCGCTGGCGCGCGATGCCGCATTCGGTGGCGATGCCGAAATTCTTCGTATAGCGTGACGCAGCCTCGGCGCGTTTCTTGAGGCCGTCGACACCGTCCTCGGCATGGACGATGCCGAGATAGAGCTCGGTCGCGGGTGACAACTGCAGCCCCGCCAGCGGCTTGAAATAGGCATCGTCGCTGCGCGCGATCGGCACCGGCATATGAATCCAGGCGATCGGATGCTTGACCGATTGCGCCAGCGCATTGGCGATCTCGACCAGCTTCGTCGCATCGACCGGATCGACGAAATGCTTGGCGTCGAGATCGCCGTAGCAGAGATGGAAGCCGAGCTCGACATCGCCCGGCACGGCGTCGCCGAGCCGCGTCAGCCGCGCCAGGATATCGGCATGGGAAGTACCTTCCTTCGGATAGCGCGCGGCAAGCTGGCCGTCCCAGATCACCATCTCGATGCACACATCCCACTGGATCGATAGATCCTGATGCGGGATCGCGGCACAGATGCGGTCGACCTCGGCGAGCATCGCCTTTTCGTAGGCGGGCTCGATCGCGGCAATGTCGTTCGTCATACAGAACGGCACGATCACCGCCATCGGCGTCGGCAGGCTGACCTGGAAGCGCGTGCCCGGCGCCAGCTCGCCCCGAGAGCGCGCGGCCAGGAAGTCCTGATAGGAGGCGCGCGCCTCGCGGGCATAGCCGAGTTCGCCGAAATGGATGTCCTCGGTCCGCACGCCGTCGGCGAGGCGCAGCTTCGGAAACATCCCGGCCTGACCGAGCGAGACCGGATCGATCTGCAGATAGGCGTTCGCCCGTAACAAGGGATATTGCCAACTGATCCACAGCCGCCGGCCGCCGGGCTCGCCATCGGGGCAGCGTTTCAGCCGCCGGCCGAGCAGCGTGCCGGCGGTCTGGAATACTTCCTCGACGGTATCGAGCGCGATGCTGCCGACGAGGTGAACATGTTCGGGAATGGACGTGGCCATGGTTTCCTCCCCGCGAAATTTGGATACATTCTAATCGGTACGGGTGCGCCGCGCCACGAAACAACCTCGCGGGTTGTCCCATGGATTGGCCCATGGATTGCCGTGTGGGATTTTGTTAGGAATTCACCGTTACATGACAACAATCGAGCTCCCATGCCGACGATCACCCACGCCGAAGCCATCGCCCGCGCCAAGAAAGTCGGCGAGGTTTGCAAGGCCAATGCTGTCGCCACCGAGAAGCTGCGCCATTTGCCGCCGGAAAACGTGCAGGCGATGGTCGAAGTCCGATCTGATCGGCCTCATCATCCCGAAGGATCGCGGCGGTTACGGCATCGATAGCTGGATGGATGTCGCCGATGTCGTCACCGAAGTCGGCCGGCATTGCGGCTCGAGCGGCTGGTGCTTCGATCTGTTGATCCAGCATCACTGGGTCTTCGGCACCTTCCCGTCCGAATGCCAGGATTACGTCTACAAGCAGCATTCGCGACCGAAGATCGGCACCTCCTTCATGCCGGGAGCCAAGGTCACGCGCGCGCCCGGCGGTTTCGACAGTCAGCGGCGAATGGAGCTTCTCCTCCGGCATCGATCATTCGGATTGGGCGATCCTCGGCGGCGTCGTGCCGCCAGCCGATGGCGCGGGGACGCCGGATGTCCGCTTCTTCCTGTTCGGCCCCGGCGAATTCAAAGTGAAAGACAATTGGTACGCCGTCGGCCTCAAAGGCTCGGGCAGCAACAACGTCGTCGTCAACGACGTGTTCGTGCGCGAGGAATTCACCGTGCGAGCCGGCCGATTTCGCCATGGGCACCGGCCCCGGGCACCAAGACCAATACCGGCGTGATGTTCCGCGAGCCCGGTTATGTCGCCTTCCCCTTCGGCATTTTCTGTCCGCTGATTGCGATCGCGCGCGGCGCGCTCGATTGCTTTACCGATTTCGCCAAGACCCGCGCCGCATCGCAGGTGCGCGATCCAATGCTGCAGCTGCTCAACACGCAGCACTCCATCGGCGAAGCGGCGGCGGAGATCGATGCGGCTTATCTGCTCGCCAAGGACAATGATGAGAAGCTGCGCAACGGCTTGCCGAACAAGGAAGCCGACATGCAGGCGATCAAGCGCAACTTCACCCTCGCCTCGCGGCTCGCCATGCGCGGCGTCGATCGCTTGTTCGAGGCGTCGGGCGCGCGCGGCGTGATCGAGAGCAATCCGATCCAGCGTTTCTGGCGCGACGTTCACGCCGCCGGCAATCACGTCGCCTGGGGCGTCGACACGGCCTATGTTAATGCCGGCGCCTTTGCGATGGGCATGCCGCCGGTCGGCGCGCAAGGCATTCCGGCGCCGAAGGGTGGTCACTGATGGCGACGGCAAAATCTCCGCCGCCGGCGCGCGAACGCATCGCCGTCGAAGAAGGCTTCATGATTCCCGAGGTCGCCGCCGCGGCGCGCGCCCTCGATGAGAAGCTCGGCCTTGCCGGACAGCCGACCGAATTCCGCGCAAAGCCTGGCCCGCGACCTCACCGATATCGGCGAGCCGGATCAAGGTGATGGACGAGGACGGCATCTCCAAGCAGCTGGTCATCATCAGCTCTCCTGGCGTGCAGGCCTTCGACGCGGTGCAGGGCTACGAGCTGTCGAAGCTGGTGAACGACCGTCTCGCCGAGGCGTGCCGCAAATATCCAACGCGTTTTTCGGGTCTCGCCGCAGTGGCGCCGCAAGCGCCCGAGAACGCCGCGCGCGAGATAGAGCGCGCGGTGAAGACGCTCGGCCTCAAAGGCGCGATCATCAATTCGCACACCCACGGCGAATATCTCGACGACAAGAAGTTCTGGCCGATCTTCGAGAGCGCGACCGCGCTCGACGTGCCGCTCTATCTCCATCCGCGCGAGCCGAGCCCGACCATGGCCGAGCCGCTCGCGATGCCGGGCTTCCGCGTGGCCTGGGGCTACGCGATCGAGACCGGCACGCATATCATGCGGCTGATGGCGGGCGGCGTGTTCGATCGTTTCCCGAGCCTCAAGATCTGCATCGGCCATATGGGCGAGAACATCCCCTTCAGCCTCGAGCGCATCGACAACCGCTATCTCTGGGAAATCGAGATGGCCGGGCTGCAAAAGCCGATGAAGCGCCTGCCGGGCGAATATTTCCGCGACAACATCATCGTCACCACCAGCGGCATGAATTACCGCCTGCCGCTGATGATGACGATCGAGCTTCTGGGGGCGTCGATAACGTGCTCTTCGCCGCCGATTGGCCGTTCGAGATCGCCCGGGCCGGCGTGCTTCGACGCCGTCGACGCGCTGCCGCTCTCGGAAGCCGACAAGGACAAGCTCTATCACCTGAACGCGAAACGCGTGTTCAAGCTGTAACTTATTTTCGTCTTACCCGCGCGACTTGTTCAGGAGCGGGGACCCAGGGAAACCACTGGATGCCCGCTGTGACAAGCGCGGGAATGACATAAAAATAAAAATAGTCGAAGGGGGCGACGCGTGAACTTCTGGATCATCAATACGCTCAACGGCTTGTCGCTGGCCATGATCTTGTTTCTGCTCGCCGCCGGCCTCACCCTGATCTTTGGGCTCATGCGCATTATCAACATGGCGCATGGCTCGTTCTATCTCTTGGGCGGCTATATCGCGATCAGCGCCATCCGCTTCACCGGCGATTTCGGCACCGGCGCACTGCTCGCGGTGGTCGCGGTCGCGGTCGCTGGAGTCATCGTGCAGCGACTGTTCCTCGCACGGCTCTATAAGCAGGAGATGCCGCAGGCGCTGCTGACGCTCGGCCTCTTCTGTTCATCGTCGCTGATTTCGCGTTCTTCACCTGGGGCGGCGATCCGCTGCTCGTGCCTGAGCCGCGGCTGCTACAAGGCGGCGTGCGCTTCTTCGGCGTGGTCTATCCGCTCTATCGCCTGTTCCTGATCGGCTGGGGCCTCGCGACCGCGATCTTCCTTTGGGCTTTCCTCGAGCGCACCAAGATCGGGGCGATCGTTCGCGCCGGCATGGATGACGAAGAGATGGTCCGCGGCCTCGGCATCAACATGCCGCTGGTCTTCACCGCGATCTTCGCTCTGGGCGCCGCGCTCGCTGCCATCGGCGGCGTACTCGGCGGGCCGCTGCTCGGCATGTTTCCCGGCGCCGATTTCGAGGTTGCGCTTTTGGCTTTCGTCGTCGTCACCGTCGGCGGGCTCGGCAGCATCCGCGGTGCTTTCCTCGGCAGTCTTCTCGTCGGTCTGGTCGACAATTTCGGCAATGTCTGGTTTCCGCAGCTTTCGCTGTTCACCATCTTCGTGCCGATGGTGATCGTGCTGGCGCTGCGGCCGACTGGCTTGATGGGCCGCGTTTAGAGCCCGTGCCATGACTGAGAATTGCTGGGGCCTCTGGAGCGCGATCGCCTTCGTCCTGATTGCGGCGGCGCTGGGCGGCTGATCCCGTCTATGACACCGGCCTCCTCACGCAGATGCTGATCTACGGCATCTTCGCCATGAGCCTCGATGTGCTGCACGGCTATACCGGCATGCCGTCGCTCGGCCATGCCGCCTATTTCGGCCTCGCCGCCTATGTCACCGCGATCTGCACGCTGAAGCTCGGCTGGGGTTTCGCCGCGGCGGGCAGCGCCGGCAGTTGCCGCGAGCGCGATCGCCGCCGCGCTCTTCCATCTCCTCGCACTGCGCACGTCGCATTCCTATCTACCTGATGATCACCCTCGCCTTCTCGCAGGTGTTGTGGAGCCTCGCCGTGAGCTGGACCGATGTCACCGGCGGCGACAACGGCCTGCCGGGCGTTATGCGGCCGCATATTGGCTTGTGGTCTCTCGGCTCGACGGTCGGCTATTTCTACTTCGTGCTGGCGATCTTCGTCGTCGTCGCGGTGATGCTCTATATCTTCGTTAGCTCGCCACTTGGCTATCGCTGCGCGGCATCCGCGACAATGAGATGCGCATGCGCGCGCTCGGCTATCATGTCTGGGCTTACAAATATCTCGCATCGATCGTCTCCGCGGCGTTCGCCGGCGTCGCGGGCGAGCTTTACATGTTCCTCAACAGCTTCGTCTCCCCCTCGACGCTCAGCGTCACCGTCTCAGCGCAGGTGCTCGCTACCATCCTGTTCGCGCCGCCGGCACGCTGTTCGGCCCGGTCTTGGGCGCCGTCGTCTTCGTCCTGCAATATGTGCTCAGCACCTATACCGACCGCTGGCTCTTCGTGATCGGCGTGATCTATGTGCTGCTGCTCTACGCCCGCAAGGCGCGCTGATCTATCTGCGCGACTGGTCGAAGGCAAGGCGGCGGAGCATGGGATTCAAGCCGCTCGAGATCCGCATCTTTCGCGCAATTTCGGCGTGCAACGCGCTATCGCCCTGATGTCTCGCTGGCGCTCGAGCCGGCGAGCCGCGCGCCATCATCGGCACCAACGGCGCCGGTAAGACGACGCTGTTCAATGTGGTGAACGGCCAGATCGCGCCATCGAGCGGCGAGATCTTCCTCTTCGGCGAGAATGTGACGCAGATGCCGCTGCATCGCCGTGCCACGCTCGGCCTCGCTCGCACATTCCAGATCACCAGCCTTTTCCGCAATCTTACCGTGATCGACAATATGATCATCGCGGTACAGGCGTTCGGCCGCCGCGCATTTCGTCTTCTGGCCGCGGGTCGGCGCATTACCGCGATGCGCCAGATCGCGCCGAGGCGTTGCTGGAGAAATGGCGCTCTACCGAATTCCTGGAACGAGGTCGTGCGCAATCTGTCCTACGGCACGCAGCGCCAGCTCGAGATTGTCATGGCGCTGGCCGGCAACCCTCGATTGCTGCTCCTCGACGAGCCGATGGCGGGGCTTCTGCGGCCGAGACGTCTCGCCGACCGACATCATCCTCAATCTCGATCGCGGTATCACCGTGCTGCTGATCGAGCACGATCTTGCCGCCGCGTTTAAAATCGCCGACAAGATCACGGCGATGGATCAGGGCCGCATCGTCGCCGAAGGTACGCCCGACGAAATCCGCCAAGAGTTCGAGCCTCCAGAAAATCTGGACGCGCGCGGGCGTCCGGCCCGAGGTGTCCTCATGACAAGCGACGCGATGCTCGCGGTCGAGGCGATTCACACGTACTACGGCGAGAGCCACGTGCTGCAGGGCATGTCGCTCACCGTCGAGCGCGGCCGGATCGTCGCCGTGCTGGGCCGCGACGGCGTCGGCAAGACGACGCTGATCCGCAGCATCATCGCCTCCACGCCACCGCGGGCCGGCGCGTCGTCTTCGACGGAACGATGTGACGCGCCTGCCGACCTATCGCAGTGGCCAACCCGGCATCGCGCTGGTACCGCAAGGGCGGCGCATTTTCCCGGCGCTGACGGTGCGCGAGAATCTGAGATCGCCGTCGCGCGCCGTCCTCGGGGGCACCAGCCGCATGGGGACGATCGCAGCGCCTTCGCGCTGTTCCCGATCCTGCGCGACGGGGCGGGCATACGGCGCAGGCTCGCTCTCGGGCGGCGAGCAGCAGATGCTGGCGGTCGCACGTGCGCTGGTCGGCCATGCGCGGCTGATTTTGATGGACGAGCCGACGGAGGGCTTGTCGCCGCAGATGGTCAGCGGGCTGACGAAGCTCGGCGGACGAAAGGTGCGCCGACAGCGGCCTTTCGATCTGCTGGTCGAGCAGAATAT
>CAVSUX010000008.1:0-176877 GCA_963731145.1 uncultured Alphaproteobacteria bacterium
TTCCGGGCGATCTCGAGATCGAAGCGACGCTTCAGCTCGGCGAAGAGCTCCTGATCGCCCCAGATGTAGCGCGCTTCGAGCACGGCGGTGCGGATGGTGAGATCGCCTTGGGCGTGGCGGACGGTCTCCTCGACCGAGCGCGTCGAGTGGCCGACCTTGAGGCCGAGATCCCACAGCGTGTAGAGCAGGTACTCGACCACCTGCTCGGTATGCGGTGTGCGCTTATAGGCGGTGAGGAAAAGCAGATCGATATCGGAGAACGGCGCGAGCTCGCCGCGGCCATAGCCGCCGACCGCGATCAGCGCCATGCGCTCGCCCGCCGTCGGATTGGCGATCAGGTAGACGTGGGTCGCGACGAAATCATGGAGCGTGCGAATGAGCTGATCGACGAGGAAGGAAAGCGCGTGCACGGTTTCGGTGCCGCTCGCACCGCTCTCGAAGCGCTTCTTCACTTCGGCACGGCCCGCGGCGAGCGCGGCTTTCAGCGTTTCGGCGTACGCGCTTGCGATCGGGCTCGGCGCTGCTCTCGGCAATCGCGTCGAGCTGCGCCGCGAGGGCACGGCGATCGATTATTCGCGCTGGCGCGGGATTTCAGCCATTACTGTCGATCTTATCGATAAGCGGCGAGCCTGTCGCGGCCTTGTTCGCAGCGCGGCAGGAAATTGGGTTCGTTTCGCAATTTTAAAAATTCGCAGACCTTTCAGTGGGTTAAAGAGAACAAACCCATGCCCCGAAAAGATAGGTCGACGCCACCCGGGTTCAACCCACGCCGGCTATTTCCGGCATTGGGAACGAGATCAAGCTTACGGGGATTGTGCAAAGTGACCCCGCCTATTTCGCTTAGGGGCGAACTATCGGCGTGGCGTCTGCCCCCAAGCCCGCTTTCTTGACACGATTCTGGGGGGAGCGCGGTTGAGGGGTTTGAGGTTTAAGAAATGGCTGCCAATTTCGAATAATCCCTTCTATTGGCGTCAGCACGCCGAGGAAGCTCGGGCGACGGCCGAGGATTTGACCGACGAAAAGGCCCGCAAGCAGATCATCGAGATCGCCGAGGGGTATGACCGGCTGGCCAAGATGGCCGAGATGCGGAACTTGTCCGGGAAAGAGCGGAAGCGCTAGCGCTTCCGGGCCTCGGCTTTTCCCTTCGCGAAACTCTTCTTCCAGCCATCGACGTCCCGACCGGCCAAACCGCGAGCGCGCTTCATCTCGGGCGTTGCCGTTCCGTTTAACGCTCTGTATCATGTTCTAGGGGCGTTGCTCGGGGGCAACGGGACGATCTTGATACCAATCGAACTGATCTTCAGGGGGTTGTGCTTGCGTTGGTCGCGGCGCTCGGCGCCGTGTCCTACGCCGGCTACCATCGTTGGAATGCGCGCGGGCGATTTACGTCCGATACCCTCTACCACGCTGAGCGAGCGCAGTTCGGCTTTATGGCCTTTTCGATCAGCGGCCTGTTCTTGTTTGTGCTCGTTCTGGTGCTCGGCGTCGACCTTTAATTCACGCCGAAGTTGAGAGCAGCAAGCAGGGTCTTTAGCGGCAGCCTCCTACGATAGGAGCCGCAACAATGGTATTGCGGATTTCGCCACATTGTTCAGTTAGGACGATGGGCCATGAGTAACATCACCGGCTCGGGCGATCTCGGAATCCACATTCGCAGTTTGCGTGATCGGGCCGCAACCGCGCGGCGACTGGCGCAAGAGATCGACAACGAGGAAGCGGCAAGAAGCCTGCACAAGCACGCCGACGATCTCGACCAGCAGGCGCAGGACCTAGAAAACAAAATCTCGCGGCATTAGGTCGCAAACCCACCCGCATGCGCTTGCGTCCCGATACCGGCTATTTCTTCACTTCGCCCAGCGCCTTGATCTTGTAGAGCAGCTCCAGCGCCTCGCGCGGCGACAGTTCGTCGGGCTTGAGCCCGGCCAGCAGCGCTCGAGCGGCGAGGGCTCGGCCATCTCCGGCGGCGTCTGCGGCTTCGAGGCGGCGAAGAGCGGCAGGTCCTCGGCGAGGCGCGTCAGCGCGCCGCTTTGCTCGCCCTTCTCCAAGGTCGCCAGCACCTGTTCGGCGCGCGCGATCACCGCCGCCGGCAGGCCGGCGAGCTTCGCGACATGGATGCCGTAGGAGCGATCGGCGGCGCCGGGCGCGATCTCGTGCAGGAAGACGACATCGCCCTGCCATTCCTTCACCCGCATCGTGTAGCAGGCGAGGTGATCGAGCTTCGAGGCGAGCGCCGTCAGCTCGTGATAATGCGTCGCGAACAAGGCGCGGCAGCGATTGCGGTCGTGCAGATGCTCGACCGAGGCCCAGGCGATCGAGAGCCCGTCATAGGTCGCGGTGCCGCGGCCGATCTCGTCGAGGATGACGAGCGCGCGCGGGCCCGCCTGATTGAGGATCGCCGCGGTCTCGACCATCTCGACCATGAAGGTCGAGCGGCCGCGCGCGAGATCGTCGGCCGCGCCGACGCGGCTGAAGAGCCGGTCGACGATGCCGATCTGCGCCGACTGCAGCCGGCACGAACGAGCCCATTTGCGCGAGCACGGCAATAATCGCGTTCTGGCGCAGGAAGGTGCTTTTGCCGGCCATGTTGGGGCCGGTCAGCAGCCAGAGCCGCTGCGTTTCCTGCAGATCGCAATCATTGGCGACGAAGCTCGGTCCCGCCGGCGCGCTGCAGCGCCTGCTCGACCACCGGATGGCGGCCCTGCCTGATCGCGAAAGCGGTGCTGTCGTCGATCTTCGGCCGCGTATAGCGCTCGGTCACCGCGAGTTCGGCCAGCGCCGCTCGCGACATCGAGCGCCGCCAGCGCCGCCGCGGCGCGCGCGATCTCGCTCGCCAGGCGCCAGCGCCTCGGCGACGAGATCGTCGAAGAGCTTCATCTCGAGCGCCAGCGCCTTGTCGGCGGCGGACGCGATCTTCGATTCGAGCTCGCCGAGCTCGACCGTCGAATAGCGCATCGATGAGGCCAGCGTCTGGCGATGGATGAAGCCCGCGCCCATCTTCGACGCATGGTTCGGCCCGATATCGATGTGATAGCCGAGCACGTTGTTGTGGCGGATCTTGAGCGCAGGCGATGCCGGTCTCGGCGGCGTAGCGCGCCTGCAGCCCGGCGACGAGACGGCGGCTGTCGTCGCGCAGCTTCACCAGCTCGTCGAGCTCGCGCCGCATAGCCCGGCGCGATGAAGCCGCCGTCGCGCGCGAGCAGCGGCAATTCCGCCGCGAGCGCGCGCGTCAGCCGGTCGACCAGCGCGGTGTGCTCGCCGAGATCGCGCTCGAGCGACGCGATGAGCGGCGGCGGCGCGGTGAAATCGGCCCCTGCGTCGCAGCAAGCGCGCGCAAGCCCGGCGCTGACGCGCAGCGTGTCGCGCAGCGCCGCGAGATCGCGCGGCCCGCCGCGGCCGACGCCCAGCCGCGCCATCGCGCGCGCCATATCGGCGCAAAGCCGCAGCTCGTCGCGCAGCGCTTCGCGCAGCCGCTCGGCGCCGGCGAAGAAAGCGACGGCGTCGAGCCGCGCCTCGATCTGCGCCGGATCGGTGAGCGGCGCGGCGAGATAATCGGCGAGCAGCCGCGCGCCGGCGCCGGTCTCGGTGCGATCGATCGCGGCGAGCAGGCTGCCGTTGCGATCGCCGGTCAGGCTCTCGGTCAATTCGAGATTGCGCCGCGTTGCCGCGTCGATCTCCATCACGTCGCCGCTGCCGAAACGCCGCGGCGCGCCGAGCGCCGGCAATTTCCCCTGCTGCGTCAGTTCGACATAATCGACGAGCGCGCCGGCCGCCGCGACCTCGGCACGGGTGAAAGCGCCGAACCCGGCCAGCTCGCGCACGCCGTAGAGCGCCTCCAGCCGCTTGCGGCCGTTCTCGCTGTCGAACCGCGCGCTGGGCTGCGGCGTTAGATGATCCTTGTGAAGCTGGAACAGCTCGAAGAGCTCGGGCTTGGCCAGCAGCCGCTCGGACAGCAGCAGCTCGCCGGGCGCGATCCGCGCCAGCACCGCACCGAGCGATGCGGCGGGCACTGCCTGCGTCGCGAACTCGCCGGTCGAGAGATCGAGCCAGGCGATGGCGAGTTCGCCCGAGGCATCGGCGAGCGCCGCGAGGTAATTGTGCCGCCGCGCGTCGAGCAGCGCGTCCTCGGTGAGCGTGCCCGGCGTGACGATGCGCACGACGGCGCGCCTGACCGGCGATTTGCCGCCACGCTTCTTGGCTTCGGCCGGATCTTCCATCTGCTCGCAGACGGCGACGCGAAAGCCCTGGCGGATGAGGCGCGCGAGATAGGCTTCGGCGGCGTGCACCGGCACGCCGCACATCGGGATATCCTCGCCGTCATACTTGCCGCGCTTGGTGAGCTGGATATCGAGCGCCGCGGCCGCTTTGCCCGCATCCTCGAAGAACAGCTCGTAGAAATCGCCCATGCGATAGAAGAGCAGGCTGTCGGGATGCGCACGCTTCAGATCGAGATATTGCGCGAGCGCCGGCGTCGCGCCTTCCACCGCATGGGGTGGAAGCGGCCTGCGCTTGAGGCATCGGTTCGCGCGCGGATTCCGGCATGCCGGCAAACTAGCAGAAAATCCGCGGCATCTTTAGAGTGCCGGGCAACGAGAGCGCCCAAACATTGGGGATAAAAGGGGAGGAAGGCTTGCGTCGCATCGCATATTGCGTGATCGCGCTGGCGCTGCTGGTCGCTGGTGCCGCGCCGCCAACGCGGGCCGAGACGATCAAGATCGGCCTCCTCAAGACCTCGTCGAGCGCCGTCACAGTCATCGCCATCAAGCGCGGCTATTTCACCGCCGAGGGATTGGATGCGCAGCTCGTGCCGTTCGACGCCGCCGAGCCGGTCGCGGTGGCGACGGCATCGGGCGATATCGATTTCGGCATCACCGGCCTGACTGCCGGGCTCTACGCCCTCGCCAGCCAGCTCCGCATCGTCTCCGGCCATCTGCAAGAGCATCCGGGCTTCCACGCCAATGCGATCGTGGCTTCGAACAAGGCCTATGACGCCGGGCTCAAGACGGTGAAGGACCTCGCCGGCCATTCGGTCGGCGTGACGCAGATCGGGTCTTCGCTGCATTACAGCGTCGCGCTGGTCGCCGAGAAATCCGGCATCGCGCTCGACGGTCTGCGCATCGTGCCGCTGCAATCGAATGCCAATGTCGCCTCGGCGGTGAGCGGCGGGCAGATCGACGCCGCCGCGACGCTCGGCAATTTCGCCTCGCCCGCGATCGAGCGCGGCGCGGTGAAGCTGCTCGCTTGGGCAGGCGATATCGCGCCTTGGCAATTCGGCGCGCTCATTACGTCGGCGAAGATGGCGAGCGACCATCCCGACACGGTGAAGCGCTTCCTCAACGCCATGCACAAGGCGCAGCACGATTATCACGACGCCTTCACCGCGCCCGACGGCAACGCGCCAGGACCAGGCCGATGCGCCGGCGATCTACGCGATCATTTCCGATTATATCGGCCAGACGGTCGAGCAGCTTCGGCCGGCTCTCGCCTATGTCGACGGGCAGGGCCGGATCGATGTCGACGATGTGATGCATCAGATCGCGTGGTACCGCGACCATGGCTTCATCAAGAACGCGGCCGGGCGCCGAGCAGATCGTCGACCGGCGCTTCGTGGTGCCGATGAGCCTTGGTCGCTAGCTGCATTGACCAGAAACCGCGCGGCGGCGAAGATCGGCGCCAAGAACGACGAAAGGGAGGGGTCGATGCGCCTGGCTTCGCTGGCGATTGGCTTGGGGCGATTGCCTGGGACCTCGCGGGCCTGTTCGCCCAGGGCGCCGCCGCGGCCGAGACCATCAAGATCGGCATGCAGAAGCCGGTCGGCGGACCGCTCTATATCGCCAATGACAAGGGCTATTACGCCGCCGAGGGCCTGACCCCGGATTACGTGTTCTTCGAAGCGGGCGAGCCGATCGCGGTCGCGGTCGCCTCGGGCGCGGTCGATTTCGGCGTCGCCGGCCTGACCGGCGGCTTCTACAGCCTTGCCGGGCAAGGGCGCGCTCAAGATCATCGCCGGCCAGACGCATGAGGTGCCGGGCTTTCCCGCCAACACCGTCGCCGCGTCGAACAAAGGCTTACGACGCTGGACTAAAGACGGTCAAAGACCTGCCCGGCCATTCGGTGGCGATCACCCAGATCGGCTCGGCCTTTCATTACGATCTCGGGCTTGCTGGCCGATAAATATCAACTTCGATCTGAAGACGATCCGGCTGATGCCGCTGCAGACCAATCCCAACGCGGTCGCCGCCGTGGTCGGCAATTCCGCCGATGCGGTGGTGACGATCGCGCCCTGGGTGCGGCCGGCGATCAACAAGGGCGACGCCAAGCTGCTCGCCTATATCGGCGATGAATCGCCGTGGCAGCTCGCCGTCGCCTTCACCGGCACCAAGACCGCGAACGAGCAGGCCGACAAGGTGCAGCGCTTCGTCAAGCGCGCTGCGCCACGCGACGCATGATTATCACGACGCCTTCACCGGCCCCGACGGCAAGCGCGCCGATCAGGCGAGCGCGCCGGAGCTGCTCGCGATCCTCGCCAAACACACCGGCCAAGCGCCCGAGGTGATCGATCAGGGCCTCGGCTATATGGATGCCGAGGCGCGGCTCGACGAGCCCGACGTGCTGAAGCAGGTCGCCTGGTATCGCGCGCAAGGCATGGTGAAAAACGATTTCGACGCGGCCGAGCATCATCGACAAGCGCTATGCCGTGCCGCTGAGCCAATAACAAGCCGGGCCAGCAGAAACAGGCAACAGCAGGACAGGGAGGCGACGATGAAGACGATGCGCATGCTGACGGCACTGCTCCTGGGATCGAGCCTCGCACTCGGCCAACGGCGATGCCGAGCTTTGCCGCCGACAAGGTGAAAGCCGGCGTCGTCCGCTCGATGGGCGGCAGCCCCAATTTCGTCGCCAAGGAAAAAGGCTTCTTCGCCGAGCAGGGCATCGATGTCGATATCGTCTTCTTCGATTCGGCGCAGCCGATCGCGATCGCCGTCGCTTCGGGCGATTGCGATGTCGGCACCACCGGCGTCACCGCCGCTTTCTTCAACCTCGCGGCGCAAGGCACGCTGCGCATCGTCGGCTCCGGCACCTGGGAGCATCCCGGCTTCCAGAGCATCGGCTACCTGGTCTCGAACCAGGCCTATGAGGCCGGGCTGCATTCGCTGAAAGACATCGGCGGCAAGAAGGGCGCGATCACGCAATCGGGCACGCCGCTGCAATATGCGATCGCCCTGGCCGCCGAAAAATACAATATCGATTACAACAAGATTCAGATCCTGCTGCTGCAATCCAATCCCAATGTCGGCACGGCGCTGACCGGCGGCCAGACCGATTTCGCGGTGCAGACCGTGGTGCCGGCCTATTCCGTGATCAACAAAGGCGGCGCCAAGCTGCTGGGCTGGGAAGGCGACGAGGTGCCGAACGAGCAGAACGAGGCGTTCTTCACCTCGACGAAGATGATCAATGAGCGCGGCGACGTGCTGAAGCGCTATCTCGTCGGCTTATCGCAAGGGAATGACCTTTCTCCACGACGCTTTCGCCGACGCCAACGACAAGCGGCGCGACGGCCCGACCGCGAACGAGGCCGAGCAGATCGCCGCGAAATATCTCGAATCAGCCGCTCGAGCAGATCAAGCTCGGCGTGCCCTTCTTCGATCCGCAAGGCCGCCTCGTCGAGAAGGATTTCGTCAAGCTCGCCGCCTGGTACAAATCGCAAGGCATGATCAAAGGCGATATCGATGTTCCGGCGATGATCGATCGCCAGAATGCGATCATGTATCCGAAGAAATGAGACACCGCACGAACAGCTCCGAAGGCATCATAGGAGGAGAAGCATGGTCATGAAATCGACGCTCTGCAAGCGCGCTGGCTTTGGCGGCGGGCATTCTGCTGGCCGGCATCGCGCCGAGCCAGGCCGCCGAGCATGTGAAGATCGGCGTCGTGCGCTCGATGGGCGGCGCGCCGCTCTATGTCGCGCAGGATATGGGCTTCTACAAGGACGAAGGCCTCGACGCCGAGCTCATCTGGTTCGATGCGGCACAGCCGGTCGCGGTCGCCGCGGCCTCGGGCGATGTCGATTTCGGCTCGACCGGCATGACGGCGGCCTTCCTCAACCTCGCCGCGCAAGGCACGCTGAAGATCATCGGCGCCGGCACCTGGGAGCGTAAGGGATTCCAGAGCATCGGCTTCATGGTCTCGAATCAGGCCTACGCCGCCGGCGTGCATTCGCTGAAGGACATGGCCGGCCATTCCGTCGGCCTGACGCAGGTCGGCACGCCGCTCCACTACAACATCGCGCTCGCCCTCGAGAAAGCCGGCGTCGATCTCAAGACGGTGCGCATCGTGCCGCTGCAATCCAATCCCAACGTCGCCTCGGCGATCAAAGGCGGCCAGGTCGATGCCGCGGTGCAGACCTCGGCAAACATCTATCCGCTGGTCGAGAAGGGCGAAGCGAAGCTGCTCGGCTGGGCGAGCGACGTGATCGAGGGCCAGAGCGAGGCGACTTTCGCCAACACGAAATTCGCCAACGAGCATCCCGAGACGGTGAAGAAATTCCTCGCCGCCTTCCGCAAGGCGGAAGCGACCTGGGACGCCGCCTTCACCGATAAGGACGGCAAGCGCGCCGATCAGCCCGCCGCCAAGCGGATGATGGAGATCGCATCGCAGCGTCTCGCTTTGCCGCCCGACGTCCTGGCGAAGGGCATTCGCCTATTACGATCCGCAATCGCGCGTCGCGCTGGCCGATGTGCAGCGCGCCATCGATTGGTATTACAGCCAGGGCATGATCAAGGAGAAGCTCGACGCGGGGAGCATCATCGATAAGCGCTTCGCGATCATTGCTCAGCCGGCAGTGACGCAGTGATGAAATCGGACTTGCGCGCCTCTCGCTTCACGCTGCGCGGGGCCTCGCCGCGCCCCTGATCGCGGCGGGACCCGCGCGCGCCGCCGAGCATGTGAAGCTCTGCACCGTGCGCTCCTTCGGCGGCGGACCGACCATGGTCGCCCTCGACAAAGGCTTTTTCGCCGCGCAGGGTCTCGACGCGGAGCTGGTGATGTTCGATTCGGCGCAGCCGATCGCGGTCGCGGTCACTTCCGGCGATTGCGACTTCGGCGCCGGCGGCATGACGGCGGCATTCTTCAATTTCGCCGCGCAGGGCACGCTGAAGATAATCGGCGCCGGCACCTGGGAGCATGCCGGCTTCCAGAGCATCGGCATCGTCGTCTCGAATCAGGCCTATGCCGCCGGGCTCAAGAGCTTCAAGGACATGGCCGGCCATCCGGTCGGGATCACGCAGCTCGGTACGCCGCTGCAATATCTATTTCCTGCAGGTCGCGGCGAAGTATCACGTGCCGGAAGCGAGCATCCGGTTCCTGCCGCTGCAATCGAACGGCGTCGTCGCCTCGGCGATCGCCGGCGGTCAGGCCGATCTCGCCGTGCAGACCGCGGCGCCGATCTCGGCGCTCGTCGAGCAAGGGCGACGGCAAGCTGCTCGGCTGGACCGCGGACGAGTTGGCGCCGCGCCAAGGCGAGGCGGTCTTCACCGCGACCAAGACGGCGAACGACCGGCCGGCCATCGTCAGGGCCTATCTGGCGGGCCTGCGCGCCGGCGACGCCTTTTTCCACGATGCGCTGATCGGGCCCGACGGTAAGCGCCGCGAGGGCTCGACCGTGCCCGAGGTGATCGCCATCGTGGCCAAATATCTGCAGCAGCCGGAAAGCGTGATCCGCAAGAATCTGCCGTATTTCGATCCGCAAGCGCGCGTGGCGCCCGACGATATCGATCCGCTGATCGCTTGGTACGTCGCGCAACACATGCTGAAATCCCCGGTCAAAGCCAAGGATGTGGTCGATCTGCGCTACGCGATCGCAATGCCCGAAGGAGCACGCGGCGAATGACTCGGCGGATTCTGCTGCTCGCGATCGGCTGCGCGCTCGCGCTGCCGCTCGGTACCGCGCGCGCCGCCGATCACATCCGCGTCGGCGTCGTGCATTCGCTCGGCCCGGCGCCGGTCTTCATCGCCGCGGGCAAGGGCTATTTCGCCGAGCAGGGATTGGACGCCGAGCTCGTCTTTTTCGAATCGGCGCAGCCGGTCGCGATTGCCGCGGCGGCGGGCGATATCGATTTTGGCTGCACCGGCATGACCGCCGCCTTCTTGACGCTGACCGCGCAGGGCTCGCTCAAGATCATCGGCGCCGGCACCTGGGAGCATGAAGGCTTCCAAAGCATCGGCTTCCTCATCTCCAACCAGGCCTATGATGCCGGCCTCAAAGGCTTCAAGGATTTCGGCGGCCATTCGGTCGGGATCACGCAGCGCGGCTCGCCGCTCGATCACGATCTCGGCCGGGTGCTGGAGAAATACAACGTGCCGCTGGCCGGCATTCGCATCCTGCCGCTGCAATCCAATCAGAACGTCGCCTCGGCGCTGATCGGCGGCCAGGCCGATGCCGCGGTCCAGACCGCGGCCAATGCCTACGCTCTGGTCAATAAAGGCCAGGCGCATCTCCTCGGCTGGGTCAGCGACGAGCTGCCGATGGCGCAGAGCGAGGGCACCTTCACGACGACCAAAATGGCCAATGACCATCCCGATATCGTCAAGCGCTTCATGGCCGCCTTCCGCAAAGCGAGCGCGACCTGGGATGCCGCCTTCACCGATGCCGCGGGCAAGCGCGCCGACCAGACCATCGGCGCCGGAAATCGTGGCGATCGCCGCCAAATATGTCGGCCAGCCGGAAAGCGTGATCAAGCTGGGCATCAATTACTTCGATCCGCAATCGCGCATCCGCATGGCGGACATCCAGGA
The DNA here is from genome assembly GCA_963731145.1 of uncultured Alphaproteobacteria bacterium. GTDB lineage: Bacteria > Pseudomonadota > Alphaproteobacteria > ATCC43930 > CGMCC-115725 > CAIKMD01. The sequence continues at coordinate 10,792 of CAVSUX010000008.1, forward strand.
GCCGATCGACTGGTTCACCGGCCAGGGCATGATGAAACCCGGCATCAAGGCCGAGCAATTGGTTGATAAACGCTACGCGATCGAGGCGCCCTAGTTATCGTCCGGGCCGGGCCGTGGTACCGGCCCGGGGCGGCTATCTCAGGTCGCCATCCTATTGGACCATCCGCCCGCCGCCCTTTATGCTAGGCTCCCGGCCATTTAACGAGACCGCGTCCGATCCGGCCGCGGCAATGCGAGAAGGGAGGCCCGGTGGAAGCGAGAACGCCCAGGCGAGGCGTTGCGCGCAGCGAGACTGCGCGCCAGATCGCGCCACCGCCCGACCGCGCTAAGCGAAAGGATTTCAAAGACGCCGCCATGGATGTGATCGTCGACGTCAAGCGCCATTCCTATGATCAATTGCTCGTGCTCGAGGACATCAAGATGCATGTCCGCGAGGGCGAGATCGTCGCGGTGATCGGCCCGTCCGGCTGCGGCAAATCCACCCTGCTCGGCATCGTCGGCGGCATCCTCAAAGCGAGCGATGGCGGCGTCTTTCTCGAGGGCCAGCCGCCGCGCGACTGCCTCAACCCGCTGACCTTCATCTTCCAGGATTTCGCCCTGCTGCCGTGGCGCAGCGTCGCCAAGAACGTCGCCCTGCCGCTTGGAGCACCACAAGCTCGACGCCGCAAGCCGTGCAGGCGCGCGTGACGGATGCGCTGCAGCGCACCGGCCTCCTCGATTTCGCCGACGCCCTGCCGAAGCAGCTCTCGGGCGGCATGCGCCAGCGCGTCGGCATCGCCCGGGCGCTGGTCGTGAAGCCGGCCGTGCTGCTGATGGACGAGCCGCTCTCGGCGCTCGATGCCCAGACCCGCGACCTGCTGATGGAGGATTTCCTCGACCTGCTGCTGCGCGAGCGCACCGCCGGCATCTACATCACCCATAATTTCCAGGAAGCCTTGCGCCTTGCCGACCGCGTCGTGGTATTGTCACGGCGACCGGGGCGTATCAAAGAAGTGCTTGAAGTCCCGATCCCGCAGCGCGAGCGCACCGCAAAAATCGGCGCTCACGCCACTCGCCGAGTTGGGCGAGCGTTTATGGTCCCTGATCCGCGACGAGGCCTCGGTGGCCGATCGAGAGGTGATCCATGAGTGAGATAACTGCAAACGGACCGGCGATCAGAACCGCGGCACCGCGGCTCGCGCCGCGAAGTTGATTTCCGCGGCGGCGGCTTCCTCGATGTGCCGAAGCCGCTTTATTCCTGGATCGCCTTCGCCGGCATCCTCGCGGTCTGGCAGGCGGCGATCTCGCTCGGCTGGATCGATCCGGTCTTCCTGCCCTCGCCGGTCGCGATCGTCGACGCGCTGTGGCAGCTCACGGTCGAGCGGCGATCTCTGGCGCCACCTCTCGATCTCGCTGATTCGCATCAGCACCGGCTGGGTGATCGGCTCGGGCCTGGGCGTGATCCTCGGCCTCGCGATGGGTCTTACGTCGGCCGGTCGCGCCATCGGCATGCCGCTGGTCTCCGCGATCTATCCGGTGCCGAAGATCGCGCTGCTGCCGCTGCTCATCCTCTGGCTCGGCATCGGCGAGACGCCGAAGATCGTCACCATCGCCTCGGGCGTGTTCTTCCCGACCGTGATCGCGACCCTCGCCGGCGTCGACGGCGCGCCGCGCAACCTCATCCGCATGGGCCAAAGCTTCAACATGCCGATGCGGTCGATCATCTGGAAGATCATCCTGCCGTCGGCGCTGCCCGGCATCCTCGCCGGCTTCCGCATCTCGGTGTCGATCGCCCTGATCCTCGTCGTCTCGGCCGAGATGATCGGCGCGCAATACGGCATCGGCGCCTTCCTGCTCACCGCCGGCAATCTGATGCAGTCCGACGACCTGATGGCGGGTGTCGTGATCCTCTCGATCCTCGGCTTGTTCATCGGCGCGGCGCTGAGCGCGCTCGAGCGCGTCTTCCTGCGCTGGCGCTGAGCTGGGCAACTTCGATTAGATTCCGGCCAGAAATGGCCGGAATGATCTTACACGCTCGACACGGCGATGCCGCGCATCGCGGAGCCGATGCTGCGATGAGCGGTTTGCCGCGCTTGCTCTTGGGCTCGGCCTTTCTGTCATCGCCTTTTTTCTTCGTCCTGCTTCGTGCTGGTCATGACCGAGGCGCTCGATGCGACCTCGGCCTGGCTCGCCGCCATCCTCGGCTATGCCGGCGTCGTCCTGCTCTTCCGGCCGCTGCTGAGCGGGTTGCAGGCGATCCAGACCGCCGTGCAGCGCATGACCGACGACGAGACGGCAATGCCGGAGGTCGAGACCCTCAGCCCAACCGCGCGCGAGCTCTGGCTGACCTTGGCGCGCTGGGCGCGCGACACGCGCGCGACTTTGAAGCAACGTGCGTCGGAACTTGCGGCGGCGCGCGCAGTCGAGACGGCACTGCCCGAGCCGATGCTGCTGCTCGGCGCCAACCGCCGCGTCGTCCGCGCCAACGAAGCGGCGGTGCAATTGCTCGGCGACCGGCTCGTCGATCGCGATCTCGCCGGCGCGCTGCGCCACCCCGCGGTTCTGAACGCGACCGACGCAGTGCTGCGCGGCGAAGGGCTGCGCGTCGTCGAGTTCGAGATCGCCAGCCCGATCGAGCGCACGCTCTCGGCGCGGCTCGCGCCCTTGTCGCCGCCGACGGCGGAAGGCGCCGCCGCGGTGCTGGTGCTGCACGATCTCACCGATATGAAGCGCAGCGAGCGACTGCGCGCCGATTTCGTCGCCAATGCCAGCCACGAGCTGCGCACGCCGCTCGCCTCGCTGATCGGCTTCATCGAGACGTTGCGCGGCCCGGCGCGCGAGGACACGGCGGCGCGCGAGCGTTTCCTCGACCATCATGGCCGAGCAGGCCGGACGCATGGCGCGGCTGGTCGACGATCTGCTGTCGTTGTCGCGCATCGAGATGAACGAGCACCGCGCGCCGACCGACGCGGTCGATATCGGCAACGTTCTTCACGCCGTCGCCGATACGCTGGAGCAGCGCGCCGCGGCGCGGCAGATGCGTTTCGATTTCAAGCTGCCGGCGGATCTCGCGCCGGTGCTGGGCGATGCCGACGAGCTGAGCCAGGTGTTCCAGAATCTGTTCGACAACGCGATCAAATACGGCGCCGCCGGCACGGCGATCGAAGTGTCGAGCTTCGCCTCCGGCAAGCTGCTGCCGGCGAGCCGACCCGGCCTTCGCAATGCCGCCGTCGCCATCACGGTGCGCGATCATGGGCCGGGCATTCCACGCGATTTCTTGCCGCGCCTCACCGAGCGCTTCTATCGCGTCGATCCGGCGCGCTCGCGCGAGCTCGGCGGCACCGGTCTCGGCCTCGCCATCGTCAAGCACATCGTCAGCCACCACCGCGGCGCACTCGATATGGACAGCGAGCTCGGCCAGGGCTCGGTTTTCACCGTCCATCTGCCGGTTGCAACCACGGTTGGTTGACCGGAATTTTCCGGCATCACAGACCGCCCCGGTTCATGACAGAGGCAGCAACCAAACTGTCATAAAAGCGCAACGGAGGCCGGGTACTTCTTGCCTAAAATGGCGTTACACAGCCTGGCGCAAAACAAGGTGGGGCATCATATGCCGACGGAGCTTGCCGGGCTGGATTGCCAGCCATGGTAGATGCTGCATTAATGAACACTACTGCTGGGGCAAATTCGCGGCGTCAGCGTCTGGCTGATATCCTGTTCCGCGGCACCACGCAGGTCTTTGCCATCGGCGTCCTGGTCCTTTTGGGCGCGGTCATGCTGTCGCTGCTGATCGGCGGTCTGCCGGCTTTCCAAGCCTTCGGCGTCGCCTTTCTCTGGGGCGATGTCTGGAACCCGGTGAAGCAGATTTTCGGCGGCTGCGCCGGCGATCTACGGCACCTTCGTCACGCTCGCTGATCGCCATGGTCATCGGCGTACCGCTCGCCCTCGGCGTCGCCATGTTCCTGACCGAGCTTTGCCCGCCCTTCCTGCGCCGACCGATCGGCATCCTGATCGAGCTTCTCGCCGCCATTCCCAGCATCATCTACGGCATCTGGGGCCTTTTCGTCCTCGCGCCCTTCCTGCAGATGACGGTGCAGCCCTTCCTCAAGGAGACGCTCGGCAATATCCCGATCATCGATTTCCTCTTCCGCGGGCCGCCGCTCGGCATCGGCATGTTGACCGCCGGCTTCATCCTCGCGGTCATGGTGCTGCCCTTCATCGCCGCGGTGACGCGCGACGTGTTCCTGACGGTGCCGCCGATCCTGCGCGAAAGCGCCTATGGCATCGGCCTGTACCACCGCGGAGGTCGTGCGCGATATCGTCCTGCCCTACACGCGTGTCGGCGTCGTCGGCGGCGTCATGCTCGGCCTCGGCCGCGCGCTTGGCGAGACCATGGCCGTGACCTTCGTGATCGGCAATGCGCATCGCGTCAGCAGCTCGCTGCTTGCGCCCGGCACTACGATTTCGGCGACACTCGCCAATGAATTCAGCGAGGCAGTCGGCCCGCTCTACATCCCGTCGCTGATCCTTTTGGGCTTCATCCTGTTCATCATCACCTTCTGCGTATTGGCCGCGGCGAAGCTGCTGCTGCTGCGCCTCGACCAGCAGGCCGCGAAATGACGATCTACAACCGCCGCCGCGCGACCAACCTCGTCATCCTGACGCTCTCGCTCTGCGCGACCGGCCTCGGCCTGCTCATCCTGTTCCTGATTCTCGGCGCGCTGCTCTATAACGGCGTTCCGGCGCTGACGCCGAGCACTTTCACTCAGGCGACGCCGGCGCCCGGCAATCAGGGCGGGCTCAGCAACGCCATCTTTGGCAGCATCGTCATGACGGCAGTCGCGACACTGGTCGGAACGCCGGTCGGCGTCCTCACCGGCACCTATCTCGCCGAATATGGCCGCGGCACCTGGCTCGCGCCGGTCGTACGCTTCGTCAACGACATCCTCTTGAGCGCGCCGTCGATCGTGATCGGCGTGTTCGTCTACACCCTGGTCGTCGTGCCGATGGGCCATTTCTCGGCCTGGGCGGGATCGATCGCCCTCGCGATCCTGGTCGTGCCGGTGGTCGTGCGCACCACCGAGGACATGCTGAATTTGGTGCCGTCGGGGCTGCGCGAAGCCGCCTTCGCCCTTGGCACGCCGGGCTGGAAGGTCGTCGTCATGGTGACCTACCGCGCCGCGCTGCAGGGCATGATGACCGGCGTGATGCTGGCCGTAGCGCGCATCGCCGGCGAGACCGCGCCGCTGCTCTTCACGGCCCTCAATAATCAGTTCTCCAGTGCCAATATGAATGGACCGATGGCCAACCTTCCGGTCGTGATCTTTCAATTCGCCATGAGCCCCTATGCCGATTGGCAGCGCCTCGCCTGGGGCGGCGCGCTGCTTATCACCTTCGCGATCCTTTTCCTCAACATCGTCGCGCGGTTCCTGGCAAACTGGAGTGGAGGCTCAACCAGCCGATGACAATCGATGTGAAGCCCGTGGAAACCCCAACCCAAAGCCCCGCTCGCCCGCCGCTCGGCTCCGCGCCGATGGTGTCTGTCAATCACACCGCCGAGCGCGGCGTGCCGCAGACCAAGGTCGTGATCAAGGATTTGCGCTTCTATTACAGGAATTACGAAGCGCTCAAAGGCATCAACATCGAGCTCTACGACCGCCGCGTCACCGCGTTCATCGGCCCGTCGGGCTGCGGAAAGTCGACGCTGCTGCGCATCCTCAACCGCATCTACGATCTCTATCCCGGCCAGCGCGCCACCGGCCAGGTGCTGGTCGATGGCCACGACATCCTCGACGCGCGCCAGGATCTCAACCTGCTGCGCGCGCGCATCGGCATGGTGTTCCAGAAGCCGACGCCGTTCCCGATGTCGATCTACGACAACATCGCGTTCGGCATTCGCCTCTATGAGAAGCTCTCGGCGCAAGAGCTCGACAATCGCGTCGAGCAGGCGCTGCGCCGCGCCGCGCTCTGGGACGAGGTGAAGGACAAGCTGAAGCAAAGCGGCCTCTCGCTCTCGGGCGGTCAGCAGCAGCGTCTTTGCATTGCCCGCGCCGTCGCGGTGAAGCCCGAGATCCTGCTGCTCGACGAGCCGTGCTCGGCGCTCGATCCGCTGTCGACGCAGCGCGTCGAGGAGCTGATCGCCGAGTTGAAGTCGGACTACACGATCGCGATCGTCACGCACAACATGCAGCAGGCGGCGCGCAGCTCGGACTACACCGCCTTCATGTATCTCGGCCAGCTCATCGAATTCGACGAGACCGAGGCCATCTTTACGCATCCGAAGGAACGCCAGACGGAAGACTACATCACCGGCCGCTTCGGCTGAGTGGGGCGGTCGGTCGGAAGGAGCGAAGGATCAATGGTCGCCGAACACATCATCAAGAGCTACGACCAGGAGCTGCAGCGGCTCGACAATTCGATCGCCGAGATGGGCGGCATGGCGGAAAGCCAGCTCGCCGCCGCGATCGACGCGGTGTCGAAGCGCGATGGCGATCTCGCCACCAGCGTCATCGAGGCCGACGGCAAGGTCGACGAGCTGGAGCATGAGGTCGAAGCGCAAGTCGTGCGGCTTCTGGCGCTGCGCCAGCCGATGGCGCGCGATCTTCGCCAGATCGTCGCCGCGCTCAAGACCTCGACCGATCTGGAGCGCATCTGCGATTACGCCGCGAATGTCGCCAAGCGCTCGCTGGTGCTCAATCAATCGGCGCCGGTGAAGCCGGTCTACGCGCTGCCGCGCATGGGCGCGGTGTGCCAAGCGCATGATCAAGGACATGCTCGATGCCTATGTCGAGCGCGACGCCGACAAGGCCTTCGCGGTCTGGCTGCGCGACGAAGAGCTCGACGAGATGTATACGAGCCTCTTCCGCGAGCTTCTCACCTACATGATCGAGGATGCGCGCAACATCACGGCCTGCACGCATCTCCTCTTCATGGCCAAGAATCTGGAGCGCATCGGCGACCACACGACGAACATCGCCGAGACGCTCTACTTCCTCGTCCACGGCAAGCCGCTGGCGCAGATCCGACCGAAACGCGACCGCACCGGTCGAGACGTCCGCCGCCGGATGATAACGGCCACCAGGAGGACGTCGCCTGATGCAGCCCCGCGTTCTCGTGGTCGAAGACGAAGCCGCACTGTTCACGCTCCTCCGCTACAATCTCGAGAAAGAAGGTTTTGCGGTCGCCGAGGCGCGCGACGGCGAGGAGGCGTTGCTCCATCTCAAGGAGGAAACGCCCGACGCCGTCCTGCTCGATTGGATGTTGCCGCGCGTGTCGGGGCTCGAGCTCTGCCGCCAGATCCGCCGCAGCTCGGCCTGGCGCGAAGTGCCGATCATCATGCTGACGGCGCGCGGCGAAGAGACCGACCGCGTGCGCGGCCTCGATAGCGGCGCCGACGATTACGTGGTGAAGCCCTTCAGCACCAGCGAGCTGGTGGCGCGGCTGCGCGCCGTGATCCGCCGCGCCCGCCCGGCCACCAATGCCGAAGTCTTGCGCTTCGGCGATCTCGCGCTCGATCTGTCGGCGCATCGCGTCAGCCGCGCCGGCCAGCCGATCCATCTCGGCCCGACCGAGTTCCGGCTGCTGCGCTTCTTCCTCGAGCGGCCGGGCCGCGTCTTCTCGCGCGAGCAATTGCTCGATGCGGTCTGGGGCCGTGACGCCGAGGTCGAACTGCGCACCGTCGACGTCCACATCCGCCGGTTGCGCAAGGCGCTCAACGAAGGCGGCCATAAGGACCTCGTCCGCACCGTCCGCGCCGCGGGCTACGCCCTCGATCAAGGCGTCACGCGCGGTTCTGAGCGGCGTCGATTCTCGAGCGCCGTTACTGTCTCACGCCGCGCCGATCCGCTAGCTTTGCGCCGCACCATCGACAAGCGGAGAAGGCCGTGGCCGTTGCCGGCACACGCATCAAAGTGCCGGTCGCCGAGGTCATGGTCGAAGCCTATCGCGGGGTGTTCGGGCAGTTGAGCCTGTTGCTCGACATCGCCTGGCTGCCGCTGCTGCTTCTGCTCGCGGCCGCGATCCTTCCCGGCTATCTCCACCTCTATCGCGGTCTCGCCGCCTGCCGGTCTGGAGCGGCGATCGGCTCGGCCTCAAGCCTCGAGAATGTGATCGAGGCGCTCATCGGTCTGCTCTGCCTCACGGCTTTTGCCGTGCGCTGGTATCAGGTCACGCTCTTCACCGGTGCGCGCGCCGCGCCGACCGGGCATCTTCCCCGGCGCCTGGCTGCGCTTTCTGCTCTACACGCTGCTGCTCTATCTCATCGCCGGGCTGCTGATCGTCGCGATGCTGCTCGTCCGATCGCGATGGCGTGCCCGATTACATCGGGCTTCTCGACCGGCGCTGCGATCGATGGCGGCGTGGCTCGCGCCGGTGCGCTGCATGCTGCTCTTCCCCGCGGCCGCGTCCGGCAAGCCGCTATCGATCGCCGCGGCATGGCGCGGCCTCGGCGGCAATACCTGGCGACTGTTCGTGACCGTGCTGCTCGTCAGCATTCCGGTGGTGTTCGTCACCGCCATGATCGTCAGCGCTTTCTTCGCCGGTTTCCATATCGAAGCGTTCGGCGATCAAGGTGCCGCCGCTCGGCTTCTTCCTGTTGCGCTCCGTGCTCAGCACCTGCGGCAATGTTCTGGTTGTCGCGCTCTGCGCCTCGGTGATCGCCGGCTTCTATCGCCGGCTCGAGGACACACGCCGCAATCAGCTCGGCGGTAAGGGCCGGAACCGGCGCGAGCCTTGCGGCATCGCGCCCGGCACCGAATAGGGCGCGGCGCGCGCCGGCGGATCGACCGAAGCACCGCCGAAGATACGATCGAGCAGATTGCGCAAACCCGAGAGCCGGCGGCCGGGCAGCCGCGCATTGGGCGCGCGGCGGCGGCACCGGCGCCGTAGCTGACCAGCGCCGGGGCACCCTCGCCCGGCAGCGGCTTGATCGGCATGCCGCGCGTCGCGACGGTCATGAAATCGTGCCAGGCATGCGCCGGTATCGTGCCGCCGGTGACTTTCTTCATCGGCGAATTGTCGTCATTGCCGAACCACACGCCGCAAACCAGATCGGCGGTGTAGCCGATGAAGAGCGCGTCGCGCGAATCCTGCGTCGTGCCGGTCTTGCCTGCCGCCGGGCGATCGAGCTTCGCGGCCTTGCCGGTGCCGTAGGCGATCAACGCCGGACAGAAGCTGGTTCATCGATCGCGACATTCGCGGGATCGATGACGCGGCCCGGCCCTGAGCCGTCGCGGCGATAGATCACCCCGCCATGCGCATCGCGAATCTCGACGATGCCATAGGGCCAGGCGCCGATACCGCCCGAGGCAAAGGGCGCGTAAGCGGCGGTCAGCTCGATCAGCGAGACTTCGCTGGTGCCGAGGGCGAGGCTCGCATCATGCGCGAGATCGGCGGTGATGCCGAGCTTGCGCGCGGTCGCGATCACGTTGTTGACGCCGACGCGCTGCACGATCTGGGCCGCGACGCTGTTGAGCGAGAGTCGCGATCGCTTCCGAGACGGTGACGTCGCCGCGATATTTGTTCTCGAAATTATGCGGCTCCCATTTGCCGATCCGGATCGGCTGATCGATGAAATGATCGCTCGGCCTGAGGCCACGCTCGATCGCCGCGAGATAGACCACCGGCTTGAAGGACGAGCCCGGCTGGCGCAGCGCCTGGGTCGCGCGATTGAACTGGCTGTCGGCGTAATCGTCGCCGCCGACCATGGCGCGGATCGCGCCGTCGGGCGTCATCGCCACCAGCGCGCCCTGGCCGACCTCGTATTTGTCGCCGTTGCGATCGAGCGAATCGGAAATCACTTTCTCGCCCGCCGCCTGCATCTTCGGATCGAGCGTGGTGGTGACGACGAGATCGCGGTCTTGCGTGCCGCTGAAGCCGTCGATCTGATCGACGATCCAATCGGCGAAATAGCGGCTGCCGCGGCTGAGGCTCGGCGTCTTGGCGAGCTGCGTCTTCTGCTGCGCCGCGGCCTGCGCCTGCGCCGTGGTGATGAAGCCGGCATCGACCATATTGGCGAGCACCTGCTCGGCGCGCTGCGCCGCGCGCTCCTTGTCGTTCGCCGGCGAGAAGCGCGACGGCGCCTTCAAGCAGGCCGGCGATCACGGCCGCCTCGTAGAGCGAGACGTCGCGCGCCGATTTGTCGAAATAGCGATGCGCCGCGGCATCGACGCCGTAGGTGCCGGCGCCGAGATAGACGCGGTTGAGATAGATTTCGAGAATCTGCTGCTTGGAAAATTTATGCTCGAGCCACAGCGCGAGCAGCGTTTCCTGGATCTTGCGCGTGAAGGTGCGGTCGGGCGTGAGGAACAGATTCTTCGCGAGCTGCTGCGTGATCGTGCTGCCGCCCTGGACGACGTGACCGGCGCGCAGATTGGCGAAGGTGGCGCGCAAGAGGCCGATCGGATCGACGCCGAAATGGCTGTAGAAGCGGCGGTCCTCGGTCGCGATCACCGCCGCCGGCAGGTATTTCGGCATCTCCTTGAGCCGCAAGCGGCTCGCCGAAGAGATCGCCATAGGTCGCGATCATGGTGCCGTCGCTGGCGAGAAGCGTGATGCTGGGCTTGCGCTGCGCCAGGGTGAGATCGCCGGTATCGGGCAAAGTGAGGGCGAAGAAGCCGATCACGCCCATGCCGGCGATGAAGCACCAAAGCCCGGCGAGCAGCGGAAGCGCAAGAGGCCGCCGCGACGCGCCGCGCTGCCGGCGCTGGCCGTTGCCGCCCCTACCGTCGGCCTGGCTGGGCGCTTGGAAGCACCACCGCGCGCGGTAGCGCGCGTATCGCGATCGCCGGTGGACCGCCGCGTCATGAACCGGAAAACCCTGCTGTCGGAAATGCCGCGGCGCGCCTCTCGCCCGGCCTTGAGGATTACTTGTAACATATCCGTATCGAACCGCACAAGCCGCAGGATCGTCGCGGCCACCTTGTGCTAATGCTCGTGTTAATGTTTGACGCCCGAACGTGGCGAAAGCGATGCCGCAACCTAAGCGAGCGGATTTGCTGACCGCCGCGTTAATCTTCGCCGCGACCTATCTCATCGTCGCGCTCGGCCGGCTGCCGTTCCTGCGGCTGGACCGCGCCGGCGCCGCTCTGCTCGGCGCGGCACTGATGGTGGCGAGCGGGACCCTGTCGCTCGACGAGGCCTATCGCGCGATCGATTTCGGCACGATCACCTTGCTGCTCGGCATGATGCTGATCGTCGCTCATCTGCGGCTCTCGGGCTTTTTCACCTCGGTGACCGCCTTCGTCGCCCGCCGCGCGCGAGGCGCCGCTGTTCCTGCTCGGCGCGATCATCGTCTTCACCGGCGTGCTGTCGGCCTTCCTCGTCAACGACGCGGTGTGCCTGATGCTGACGCCGCTGGTGATCGAGACGACGAAGCGGCTCGGTCGCCGCCCGCTGCCCTATCTGCTGGCGCTCGCCATGGCCTCGAATATCGGCAGCGTCGCGACGATCACCGGCAATCCGCAGAACATGATGATCGGCAGCTTCTCGCACCTGCCTTACGCCAGCTTTCGCCGCCGCGCTGACGCCGATCGCGGCGCATGGGCCTTATCGTGCTGTTCGCGGCGATCGCCGCCTTTCATCCGCGCGACTTCTTTCGCGCCGACGATCCCGGCAGCGCCACACTGCAGCCGCGCGTCCACCCGGCGCTGCTCGCGGCCGCGCTCGGCGCGACGGTGCTGGCGATCATCGGATTTTTCGCCGGCATCGCACCGGCGAAGGTCGCGATCGTGCTCGGCGCGCTGCTGTTGCTTACTCCGATCAAGCCGCAGCGCGTTTATCGCGAGATCGACTGGTCGCTGCTGTTGCTCTTCGTCGGCTTGTTCATCGTGCTGGCCGGCGCCGAGAAAGCGCTGCTGACGCCGGCGGTACGCGATGCGGTCGCGAATGCGCGGGCTTGGCGCGCGTGACCGGTGCTGACGGTCATCGCCGCGGTGCTGTCCAATCTCGTCAGCAACGTGCCGGCGGTGCTGGTGCTGGCGCCGTTCCTGCGCGGCATCGCCGATCCCGACCGCGCCTGGCTGGTGCTGGCGATGGCATCGACCTTCGCCGGCAATTTCACGATTTTGGGCTCGGTCGCCAATCTGATCGTGGTCGAGCAAGCACGCCGGCAGGCGGTCGATATCGGTTTCTGGGCCTATTTCCGCATCGGCGCGCCACTGACCTTGGCGACACTGGCGCTCGGCGCCTGGTGGCTGCGCCAAATAAAAAGGCCGCGCAAGCATCGCGTGCGCGGCCCGTGAGAGACGAAGCTTTGGATCACGCCGCGATGCGCTCCGGCGGCCGCGTCGATGTGTTGGCGGCGACCGCTTTCTGCAGCTTCTCGACCGCGCGCACCTCGATCTGGCGGATGCGCTCGCGCGACACCGCGTATTTGTGCGAGAGCTCTTCGAGCGTTGCCGGCTCGTCCTTCAGGCGCCGCTCGACCACGATCTCGCGCTCGCGCGGATTGAGCTTCTTCAGCGCGGCACCGAGCAGGCTGCGCCGACGGCGGCCTTCCTCGATATCGCCGATCACGTTTCCTGCGACGGCCGCTCATCGGGCAGAAGCTCGAGCCATTCGCTGTCGGCGTCGCCGCCGAGCATCGCGTTGAGCGAGTTGTCGACGCCGCCGAGGCGACGGTTCATCTCGATCACTTCGCTTTCCGGCACGGCGAGATCCTTGGCGATCGTCGCGACGGTCTCGGGCGAGAGATCGCCTTGCTCGAATTGCTCGAGCTTGGCCTTGAGGCGGCGCAGATTGAAGAACAGCTTCTTCTGCGCGGCGGTCGTGCCGATCTTCACCAGCGACCACGAGTGGAGGATGTATTCTTGAATCGCGGCGCGGATCCACCACATCGCGTAGGTCGCGAAGCGGAAGCCGCGCTCCGGCTCGAATTTCTCGGCCGCCTGCATCAGGCCGATATTGCCTTCGGCGACGAGATCGGCGAGCGGCAAGCCATAGCCGACGAAGCCGCGCGCGATCTTCACGACGAGACGCAGATGGCTGCCGACGAGCTCGTCGAGCGCCGCGCGGTCGCGCCGCTCACGCCACGCGGTTGCGATCTCGCGCTCGCGCTCCGGCGTCAGCATCGGATAGCGCTTGGCCTCTTCGACGAAGCGGGTGAGTGTTGAATCAAGCTTGACGTTCATCGCCTTTACCCATTCCTTTCGCCAACCCAGGGCCGCCTGATTCGTTCCGCCGGCGAGATGCCGTTGGACGAAAGCGGATCGTTGGCTTTTGCGGACTTCCCTCCGAGCCGCTCGGCCGTAGGCCTTCGGGCTCAACCAAAGAGATGTGTCCGGAGGCGTTTTTATTCAAGGACCAAACCGGTACTATTTCGCAGCGCAAAAAGCGCGTCCCAGCTTTGCGCCGGACGCGAGGGATGGCGGCGAGCAGCGGTGAGCTAGAGCGACAGGTCGAGCTTGGCCTGGTTCGCCTTTTCGGCGTTATCTTGTTGTTCTTCCTGCTTTTTTAGCTGCTTCGTACTTGTTGAGTGCGTCGATCATCTTCTGCGCGATCGCCTTCTGATCGGGCATCGCAGCCCGGGCCGGTTCCGCGGCCTGAGCTGGCTGGAAGGAGCAGCGCCTGGCGTGTTGCGTTGGGCCGGCCTGGTCAGAGGTGTGTCGGGCCGAGCGAGAGATGGCCGCCTGCCGGCATGACCGGCAGGAGGTTGCTGCTCAGCTCGAGCGGCACGGGTGGTTGTTGAGTACCGCCCCGTTGGTGCCGCGGCCTTGACTGATTTGGTGCTGGAACTGCGAAGCCTGCGCCGTGAAGGCCTGTTCGGGCGTGGCCGGTGGTACTGGCGGCGCCGAGCGGTAGAGCTGGTTCATCGGCGACAGGCTGCGGCGGCATCGGGGTCAGCGCCTGCGGCACGGATGGCTGGACCGCAGCGGCGGCCGGGGTGGAGTTCGTTGGCGCCGAAGCCGAGGCGACGCTGCGCGCCGGCGGGGCCGTGACCGACCGCGCTGGCGGCACATAGCTTAGCGGCTTGGCCGGGCAGGGTCCGCGGCCGACTCTGGCTCGCGACCGCCGGCTGATTCCGGCATTGCGGGGTTGCGGGTTGGCCATCCGCGGTCGCGACTTGTGGCGTGCCGACGGTCGGGCTTCGCTGTCGTGGTCGCGCGAGCCGAACACATCGGCGAGCAGACGCTCACCGAGATCATGGCCGCCGCGGAATCGGTCAGCAAGAGCGGTCGAGACGACGCTGACGCCGAAGCCGATCGGGCCGCCATAAAGCGCATCGCCGATGACGCGCGTGCCGGCCGCGGGTTCGTCGCCGGTCAGATAGCGATAGATCGAGCCGACGACCGGCAGATGCTGGAGCGGGTTGACGATGTCGAGCAGGTCCTTGAACGAGAAACTGCCATGCGACCACATCGAGCGGCCGAGCGGCGCCGACGATGGGGACGCCGGCGGCGCGCTGAGGGCGGTTGGGGCCGCGGTGGCGGCGACGTCGGACACGGCAATTTCCTCTTAACCACGTTGCTCCGCCGTGAACGTGTGCAAGCGTGGTGCCAGTCCCCACGCCTTGGAGAACGATGCGGCAGAAATCTATCGTCTGACGCGTTGTGGCGATGCTGCATCGGGTCAGAAATCTTGCCGCGGGCAACGTGAGAACCGCGCGCTGACAGCTTCTAGAGCAGATGGCCGCCGCGGATCGCCTTGGTGCGCAGATAGCGCTCGTTATGCTCGTTCGCCGGAAAGGCGTGCGGCACGCGCTCGACCACATCGATGCCGCATTGCGCGAGCGCCGCGACCTTCTCGGGATTGTTGGTCAGGAGCCGCACCTTGTTGAAGCCCAATTGCTTGAGCATCGCCGCCGCCGGGAGATAGACGCGCTCATCGGCATCGAAGCCCAAGAGCTCGTTGGCGTCGATCGTATCGAAGCCGGCATCCTGCAGCTCGTAGGCGCGCAGCTTGTTGGCGAGGCCGATGCCGCGGCCTTCTTGCGAGAGATAGAGCACCGCGCCGCCGCCGCTCTTCGCGATCTCGGCGATCGCGCCGCGCAGCTGGTCGCCGCAATCGCAGCGCAGGCTGCCGAGCAGATCGCCGGTGAAGCATTCGGAATGGAGCCGCACCAGCACCGGCTGCGCCGGATCGGGATCGCCGATGACGATCGCGATATGACCGACACCGCCGTCGCGCGGCCGGAAATGCACGAGCCGCGTATTCTCCGCATCCGCCAGCGGCACGCGCGCCTCGCTGACGATCTCCATGCTGTGCGAGGCTTCGGCTTCGTAAGCGAAGATATCGTCGGCCGCGACGGCAAGCACATCTTCGCTCTTGGCGATGCGCTTCGCCGCGGCCGGTGTCAGCGAGACGATGACCGCCGCCGGCAAAAGCCGCGTCAGCTTCACCAGCTCGATCGCCGCATCGACGAGGCGATCGCCATCGGGTGCCGCGACGCCGAGACCCGCGACGGCCGCGCCGGGATCGGCGAGCGTATGGACGAAATGCGGTTGCGTATCGCGCGGCAGCGCCAGCACGCTCGAGCCGCGCGGCTCGCTCGGCATCGCGGTAAGGCCGAGCGCGGCGGCACGGCGGCGGGTAAGAGCGAGCGATAGCTTGCCGCGGCCCAACGCCGCGAGTTGCGCAAGGCTCGCGGTGGTCGCGGTCTCGGCCGCTTGCAACGCCAGCGCCGCGCTATCGCCTTCGACGATCGCGATCAGGCCGCGGCGCAGATCGCCGATCACGCGATCAACTCGACGCAGCAAATGCGTGTCCTTGGGTTCGGGCTCGGAAATACTCAAACCACCGCCTCTTTTTTCTCGCCGGCACGGCGCGCCAACAGCCATGCCGCGTCGACCGCAAAGGAATAGACCAGCACCGCGAATGCGGCGAGGCAAAGCGGGCTCGCCAATTCGGACGGCACGCTCGGCACCACGGCCAGGATCAGCGCCGCTATTTGTGCAACGCAGATGGCCTGGCGGCGCTTTCTCGGCGGCAAGGGCGCCGCCAAAGCCGGCCAAACCCAGCTTCCTCCGACAAAGATATAGCGCATCAGGCCGATTGCCAGTACCCAGGGCCCCGCCTGATCGCAGAGCCAGACGAGAAGACTGAGCCCAAGCACCGTCGCAGCATCGGTTTCCATATCGAAACGCGCACCGAAAGCACTTTCCTGTCGCAGCCGCCGCGCCAGACAGCCATCGACGCCATCGAGCGCCAGCGCGCCCAGCGCGCCCACGACCCAGAACCAGCGCAATGTCGGACCCGGCAAGTACCCCGCCGTCAGCGCCCACACTCCGTAGCCAAGGAGACACGCGGCATAAACGGCGCGGGCGGCGGTTACCCAATTCCCGGCGCCGAAGGGCTGCGGGATCGTTGCTCGCGAAAAATTGTTTCTACTCAATGACCAATCCCTGCCTCATTATGCGTTGTTCGGGGAAGCCTTAGCATGGCCGCGGAAGGAGACATAAGAGGGCGCAGCGAAGCGCAGTGGCGAGCAGTGCTCGCCAACCGGCGCGGCGCACCGCTCGGCAGTATCGGCGCGGGCGAGACTCGAGGCGCTCTATGGCCCGCTTTGCGCCGTGGCGCCGGGGCAGAGCTTCGCCGTGGCGCATCTGGCACAAAGCCTCGACGGCAAGATCGCGGCGACGAACGGTGCGTCGCGCTGGATTTCGGGCGAGGACGATCTTTGCCATACCCATCGCATGCGCGCCCTGGCGGACGCCGTTGTCGTCGGTGCCGATACGGTGTTGCATGACGATCCTATGCTGACGGTGCGGCGCTGCAGCGGCACGCATCCAGTACGTGTCGTCATTGATCCCGAACGGAAGCTCGAGGCACATCACAAGCTGTTTACCGACCGCAGCGCGCGCACGATCGTGATCGCGTCCGCCGACCGGCATAACGGCGACGCCGCGCCGGATGTCGAGACGATCCTGCTGCCGCGGACGGATTCGGTAATTGCACCGAAGGCGATCCGCGCCGCGCTCGCCGCGCGCGGGCTCTATTGGCTCTTCATCGAAGGCGGCGGCGTCACGATCTCGAACTTCCTGCGCGAAGGGTGCCTCGACCGGCTGCAGATCACGGTCGCGCCCGTCATTCTCGGCTCGGGCCGGCCGAGCATCACCTTGCCGCCGATCAGCGAGCCGGGTCTTGGCCTGCGCCCGCCGATCCGCCGCCTGTCGCTCGGCGCCGACATGCTCTTCGAGTGCATCTTCGGCCTTTGAGATGAGCGATGCCCGATGAGCGATGAAGTGGGGCGCGCTTTCTGGCTCGTCGCGCCCGGCCATGGCGAGATTCGCACCGCAGCACCTCCCTGCGCCCGGCGCGAACGACGTTCTGGTGCGCGCCGGCGCCAGCGCGATCAGCCGCGGCACCGAGAGCCTCGTCTTCCTGGGCCGCGTGCCGCCGAGCGAATATCAGACGATGCGCTGCCCGTTCCAGGAGGGCGAATTTCCCGGCGCCGGTGAAATACGGCTATGCCTCGGTCGGCATCGTCGAAGCGGGACAAGCGGCGCTGCGCGGCCGGCGCGTCTTCTGCCTTTATCCGCATCAGGATCTCTACGTCGTGCCGGCCGACGCCGTCGTGCCGGTGCCGGACGACGTGCCCGATGAGCGCGCGGCACTCGCCGCGAATATGGAGACCGCGCTCAACGCGATGTGGGATGCGGGACCGCGTCTCGGCGATCGCATCGCCGTTGTCGGCGCGCGGCGTCGTCGGCTGCTTCATCGCGTCGCTCGCCGCGAAAATCCCGGGCACGCGAGTCGAGCTGATCGATATCGATCCGCGGCGCGAGCGCCTCGCCGCCGCGTTCGGCTGCCGCTTCGCCCTCGCCCGATGCGGCGACGCGGCGATTGCGATATCGTTTTCCATAGCAGCGCGCAGCGAGGCAGGTCTTGCGACGGCGCTGCGCCTCGCCGGTTTCGAGGCCAGGCTCATCGAGGTGAGCTGGTACGGCGACAAGCCCGTCGCCGTGCCGCTCGGCGAAGGCTTTCATCAGCGCCGCTTGCAATTGATCTCGTCGCAGGTCGGCGCCGTGGCGCAAGCACGCCGCGCCCGCCGGACACACCGCGAGCGGCTGGGCTTGGCGCTGGCATTGCTCGCCGATCCGGTCTACGACCGGCTCATCACCGGGCACTGCACGCTCGACGCGCTGCCGCAGCGCATGGCACAGCTCGCCGCCGCGCCGGATGGCGCGCTCGCCGAGATCGTCCTTTATCGCTGAGGTCTCGAGATATGTACACGCTTACCGTCAGCGATCACGTGATGATCGCGCATAGCTTCGTCGGCGAGATTTTCGGTCCGGCGCAGCGCCTGCACGGCGCGACTTATGCGGTCGAGATGGAAGTGCGCCGCGACCGAGCTCGATGCCGACGGTCTCGTCTGCGATATCGGCAAGGCGCTCGACACGCTGAAAGTCGTGCTCGGCGAGATCAATTACCGCAATCTCGACGATCTGCCGGCATTCAAGGGCCGCAACACCACGACCGAATTCCTGGCCGGCGAGATTTTCCGCCGCCTCAAGACACGCGTCGCGGCGGGCGCGCTGGGCGACGGCACCGCGGGAGCGCTCACGGCGATGCGCATCACTCTGCGCGAATCGCCGGTCGCCTGGGCGGCGTTCGAGGGATCGTTGGTGTGAAGCTCGCGCTGATCGTTCCCGGGCCGATCGATCAGGTCACCGGCGGCTATCTCTTCGCGCGCCGCATCGTCGATGGGCTGCGCGCGGGCGGCGACGATGTCACGGTGCGTCGAGCTCGCCGGCCAATTTCCCGAGGCGGATGCGACAGCGCGTCGAAGCAGCGGCACGCGCGCTCGCCGAATTGCCCGACGGCGCGATCGCGGTGATCGACGGACTGGCCTGCTCAGGCTTCAGCGATTGTCTCGCCGAGGAAACGCCGCGGCTGCAAGCTCGATCGGCTTCGTCCATCACGCGCTCGCCGACGAGACCGGATTGACGGTCGACGAGATCGCACGTTTTCGGGCAGCCGAGCGGCGTCTGCTGCCGTTGCTGCGCGGCGTCGTCTGCCCGAGCCCGAACACCGCCGATGTGCTCATCGACTACGGCGTCGCGCCCGAACGCATCGCGGTCACGCCGCCCGGCACGACAAGAGCCGTATCCGCGCGCAAGCGCGAGAAATTCAGCCGCCCGCTCCGTCTGCTCTCCGTCGCCACCATCACGCCGCGCAAGGGCCATCGCTTGCTGATCGAGGCGCTCGCCGAGCATCGACCGCGAGACTTGGCGGCTTCGATTGCATCGGCAGCCTGACGCGCGATCCGATTGCGTCGCCGCGCTGCGCGCGCTGATCGCGCGCCATCGCCTCGAGACGAATGTCCGTCTGCTCGGCGAGCGTCAGCCGCGAGCAATTGCCGCTCGCCTATGACGAAGCCGATCTCTTCGTGCTGCCGTCGTTTCACGAAGGCTACGGCATGGCCTATCGCCGAGGCGCTTGCTTACGGTCTGCCGATCGTCGCGACCACCGCCGGCGCCATTCCCGACACCGTGCCGGAGAGCGCCGGGCTCCTCGTGCCGCCGGGCGATGTCGCCGCGCTGCGCGGCGCGCTCAGCCGCGCGATCACCGATCGCGAGCTGCTCGCGACACTGAACGAAGGCGCACGCCGCGCCGGCGCCGCGCTGCCCGATTGGCCGCAAGCCGTCGGGCAATGGCGCGACGCGGTGATGCGGCTCGCCGCATGAGCGAGCGCTTCGCGCTCGACTGGCTGACGGCTGCGCGAAAGCGCCGATCTCGCCGCGCGTAGCCCGACACTCGCACGTAGCTTCGCCGCCGCGCTGCCGGCGACACGGCCGCTGCGGCTCATCGATCTCGCCGCCGGCAGCGGCGCCAATACGCGCGCGCTGCTGCCGCGCATTTCCGGCGATCAGCATTGGCGCTTGATCGATCACGATCGCGATCTTCTCGCCGCGCAAGGCGAGGAATTCACGCTCTGGGCGCGGCGGCAGGGTTATCCGATCACCGCCGGCGGCGGCCGCGTGTCGATCGAGGCACGGCCGGCACATTGGCAGATCGAAGCGATGCCGCTCGATCTCGATCGCGATTTCGCGACGCTCGCGGAATTGGAATTCGACGGCATCACCGCCGCATCCTTCTTCGATCTCGTCTCGCAGGAATGGATCGAGCGCTTCGTCGCGCTGCTCGCCGATCGCGGCCCGTGCCGTTCCTCGCCGCGCTGACCGTCGATGGCCGGCGCGAATGGCGGCCGCGTCTCGATGACGATGCGCTGATCGCCGATGCCTTCGCCGCGCATCAGCGTCGCATCAAGGATTTCGGCCCGGCGCTCGGCGGCGCCGCGCCCGACACGATGGAAGCGTCGCTGCGGCGGAGCCGGATTCCGCGTCGAGCGCGTCGCGAGCGATTGGCGGCTAGGTACTGGGCGATGAGGGACCGCGCGACGACATGCTGCTCGCCGCGCTGATCGCGGGCGAGGCCGGCGCCGCGCGCGAAGCGGCGCCCGACGCCGCCGACCGGATCGACGGCCTGGGAAAGGCGCGCCGCGCCCTTCTCGCCGAAGGGATTCTGAGCCTCACCGTCGGCCATTGCGACCTCTGGCCTTGCCTGCTTAAATACCGGCCGGCATGATCGCAAAAGACAAGCCGAGGAGGCATGAGATGGCAAAAGCGATGTGGCACGGCAAGGTGCTCGCCGAGAGCCCGAGCTTCGAGATCGTCGAAGGCAATGTCTATTTCCCGCCCGAGACGATCGACAAACGCTTTTTCAAGGACAGCGCGACCACGACTCAGTGTCATTGGAAAGGCACGGCACACTATTTCACCGTCGCGATCGATGGCGCCGAGAATAAGGACGCGGCGTGGTATTATCCCGAGCCGCTGCCCGCTGCTGCGCAGATCAAGAACTACGTCGCCTTTTGGAAGGGCGTCGAGGTCGAGCGCTAGTGTGGCGGATTTGAAGTTCCTGCGGTGTCTGCGGCGGCGATTTTAGGAACTTCAGATCTATGTGCCACAACACTAGCCGGGGATAGGCGGCCGGACCGTGCCCTTATAAAGGGGCTGGCAGCAGAACAGGGAAGCATATGAGCTCAGGCCGCAAGATATTGATCATCGATGACGACGAAGCGCTGCGCCATTCGCTCGCCGAGCAGTTGCAACTGCATGAGGAATTCGCGGCCGCCGAAGCCGGCACCGGCGGCGAGGCGTTGGAATCGACCAAGGCGCAATATTTCGACGCGATCCTCTTGGATGTCGGGCTGCCCGATATGGATGGGCGCGAGCTCTGCCGCGTCATGCGGCGCAACGGCGTGCGCGCGCCGATCCTGATGCTGACCGGCGCCGATGGCGAGGCCGATACGATCCTCGGCCTCGATAGCGGCGCCAATGACTACATCACCAAGCCTTTCCGGCTGAACGTGCTGCTGGCGCGGCTGCGCGCGCAGCTCCGCCAGCACGAGGCATCGGAAGACGCCGTCTTCGCGATCGGCCCCTACACTTTCCGGCCGAGCGCCAAGACGCTGATCGACGACGCCAAGCGCCGCAAGGTGCGCCTCACCGAGAAAGAGACCGCGATCCTCAAATATCTCTATCGCGCCGGCGAGAAGACGATCGGCCGCGCGATCCTTTTGAACGAGGTATGGGGCTATAATTCGGGCGTGACCACGCATACGCTCGAGACGCATGTCTATCGCCTGCGCCAGAAGATCGAGCGCGATCCGGCGAAGGCCGAGATCCTCGTCACCGAGCCGGGCGGCTACCGCCTCGTGCCCTAGGATCAGCCGAAGCCCCCCGTGTGAGCGCGCTCGACCTTCTCATCCGCCGTTTGATGTCGCAGCGCGCCAGCCTCGAGCGCGCCGCTTCGCTGATCACGCCGCTTCCCGGTCCGGCATTGCAGATCGGCTGGGGCGATGGCGTCGCCTATGATCATCTGCGCGAGATCCTGCGCCGCCGCGATCTCTTCGTTTTCGATACGGCGATCACCGCGCCCGAAACCGCGGCGCCAAAGCCCGAGCACCGCATCATCGGCGATCCATCCGAGACCTTGCCGCAAGCCTGGGAGCGCTGGCGTCGCGAAGCGGCTTTCGCCTATTTGAATTTTCCGGCGACGGCCCGCGCCGCCGCGGAATGGCGCCGCTGCTCGCGCCCTTGCTACGGCCCGGCGCGATCGTCAGCGCCGAAGCAACAATCGAATTGCCCGGCTGGGAAGCGCTGCCCGCGCCCGAAGGCGCGCGCGATATGCGCGCGAGCATCTCTACCGCGTCGCGGGCTAAGCTAAGGATCTGGTTGGAGCCAGAGACTCTTTCTATCCTCATCCTGAGCTTGTCGAAGGACGCAAGATGGCTGCGTGCAACGTTGCATTCCCAGCACGAAGTCCTTCGACAAGCTTGGGATGAGGGTGAAAGCGGCGTCCTGGCCCCGAGTGGCCACCGCGCTATTCGTAAAGCCGGACCAGCACCGGCACGTGATCGGAGCAGAGCTGCCCAGTTGCGCGTGTCCTTATGGACCGCGGCGCCGGCGAGCCGATCCTTCAGTACCGGCGTGACCCAGATATGATCGAGGCGGCGGCCGCGATCCGAAGCGGCCCAATCGCGCGCGCGATAGCTCCACCAGGTGTAAAGCTTCTGCTCCGGCGGGATGAAATGGCGCACCGCGTCGACGAAGCTCGCCGATTCCTGCATGCGGTCGAATTTCTCGACCTCGACCGGCGTGTGGCTGACGACCTTCAATAATTGTTTGTGCGACCAGACATCGGTCTCCAGCGGCGCGACGTTGAGATCGCCGACCAGGATCATCGGCTTGTCGCTGGCGCGCTGGCCTTTAAACCAGCCCGCGATCTCGTCGAGGAAGCGCAGCTTATGCGCGAATTTCGGATTCTCTTCCGGATCGGGAATGTCGCCGCCCGCCGGCACATAGACATTGTGCAACTCGATACCGCCCGGCAGCTCGGCGATGATGTGACGGCAATCCTCCTTGCCGCACCAGCCTTCGTTCCGCGGCTTGTCGAGCGGCAGCTTCGAGAGGATGGCGACGCCGTTATAGCCCTTCATGCCATGAACGAGCATGTACGGAAAGCCCATCGCCTCGGCGGCTTCGCGCGGAAAGAATTCGTCCGGCGTCTTTGTTTCCTGCAGGCAGAAGACGTCGGGCTTCAGCTCGTCGACGACGCGCTTGACGAGATCGATGCGCAGCCGCACCGAGTTGATGTTCCAGGTGACGAGGTTGAGAGCCATGATGCGTCGGAAGAGATAGCAATTCCCGCCGGCGATTGCGACGCACCAGCGGTGATGGTCCTATTCCTCCATCGGGACGGCGGATCGGTGAACGAGCGGGACCGTGTTCAGGCGTTGAACCCCATCGCGTCGAGCTCCTCCTGGCGCAGCGCCTGAGGATCCGGCGTCCCGAACGGGGTCACGGGTTGTCCGGCAGCAAGCAATTCCAGCTCGCGTCGCCACATTCTGCGCAGCATCACCAGCGCAGCATCCGATCGACCCAATTGTTCCCGCGAGCGGTCTTCGATCTTTCCTTGCCCGCAGATCGATACGCCGTCCTGAATACGGATGATGTTCGGGTGTTTCGCGATGTCTTCCCACGTTTTTCGACCGGAAAGGATCGCCTCGATTTCCTCGTGGATCGGCGTGGCTTCGGGGCGCTCCCGCCGCTTCGTATGATAGACCATGATGAGAAAGTGCAGATGACTCTCGTCATCGATCGGCACGTACCAGAAGAGCGCCTTGAACCAGAACGGCTTGTCGTCTCGCGCCGAGCGCAGTTGGTGGGCGAGGAAGCACTGGTTCGGCATGGTGAAGTGAATTTTATCGGCGTGCTCGCCACGCTCTTGGAATTGCGTGAGCCCGAACGGCGTTTCCTCTGCCCAGGTTTTGGTCGGCACGAACGGCCGCGCCGCCGTGTTCACGAGGTGATCGCGATGCGCGAAGTTCACATGGACGTCGTCCATGATATTCTCCGCGCTCTGAAAATAGTTGCACGGGATCATTTCGGCTGACGCGGAGACCGTCCAGCCTTCGTGCGCGCCATCTTCCAGACCCGGCAGGGGACGAAAGGCGGGCGGCTCGCCTTCGCCGAAATAAGCGAAGATGAGGCCGTGCGCTTCGTGCGTGGGATAGGAGGCGAGTTTTTTGACGCGGTCGCAGAAAGGTTTCGGCTCGGCCGGTTGCTCGACACATTGTCCGGATCTCGTCGAAACGCCAGCCGTGATACCGGCAGCGAACGGTTTCCCCTTCGATCCAGCCGATGTGCAACCGGGTCAGTCGGTGCGGGCACTCGTTGCTAATGACATGCGCCTTTCCGCTTTCGCCACGGTAGAGCGCCAGATCTTCGCTGAGGATCCGGATCGGCACGATCCTTCCCTGTGGGAGCTTCTCGGCAACGTAAACGGGTTGCCAGAAGCGGCGAAGGTATCGCCCGGCCAGCGTGCCCGGACCGGTGTGGACGAAGTCGAACTGTTCGACGCTCGGGGAAAGCTGGGCGCTCGAATCGCTGGTCGTCGTCATTCTCCGCCTCCGGCACCGGTGACGAGCGCAACGCGTCCTGTGCGAACGGCCACGGCGCGGCACCGAGATTGTTTGGTACCCCAACAATCGCACTCATAGACGCGGATGTCAAAAGCGCCGCTCGACGCGGTTGCGCGAGCGGCCTTTCATAAAATTCAGGCAAGAAAAAGCGCCCGGCTAGGGGGGTAACCGGGCGCTCGAAGCCCCTTTGCGGGGGGACCCGTTGGGCTCGGGGGAACACCTACGGGCCGGCGACGAGTAAACTCGCCGCGCTTCTGGATTTTAAGATGGGTAGCGGCCGCGCGCTTTCAATCTGTCTTCACGCAAGAATCACGCGCTCGTGCATCGCCGATCCAGATACTTGGAATCACTCGCAAAAAAACGGCATCGCCGCGAGTTTGCCTTATTCGCGATCCTGGCATGCGATGGATGCAGGCTCTATTTTCGCGCGATGGCGAAAATGAAAATGAAGACGGCAACGGCCGAGACACCAGGCGGATTTCAGCTTGCTGCCGGATCTCCTCGGCTATCATTTGCGGCGCGCGCAATCGGCGGTGTTTCAGGATTTCGCCACCAGCATGAACGGCGCGAAGGTGACACCGGGACAATTCGGCGTGCTGGCACTGATCGAGGCGAATGCCGGATTGAGCCAGACGCGGCTTGCGGAAATACTCGGCATCGATCGCTCGACCTTGGTCGCGGTGATCGACAAGCTCGAGCACCAGGGCCTGGTCGAGCGCGCAGCGCGGCCGAACGACCGCCGCAGCCATGCGTTGAAACTCTCACGCCAAGGGCAGAGCCGCTTCGAGACGCTCGCGCGGCTGGTGAAGAAGCACGAAACGCGCATCGCGCGACGAGCTCTCCGCGCGCGAGCGGCAAACCTTGATCGATTTGTTACAGCGGATCGGCTAAGGCTGCGGCGCGGACGCGTCTGGCCGCGCGTAGTTGCGGCAGGCGGCACCAAAAGCGGCGAAGAGCTTGGTCGAGAACGGATCCTCGGCGAAGCGGAATTCCGGATGCCATTGCACGCCGATGATGAAGCGCGCGCCCGGCAAAGACACCGCTTCGATCTGTCCGTCGGGCGCGATCGCCTCGACAAAAAGCGGCGCGGCCAGCCGGTCGATGCCCTGGCTGTGCAGCGAATTCACCTTGAGCTCGTGCGCGCCGGCCAGTTTCTCGAACGTGCCGCCGGTGGTCAGCGCGACGCCATGCGCGCGATGCGCATAGCGTTCATCGACCGAGTCGCGAGTTCGGCGCGCGATGATCGAGCCGGCCCGGCAGGAGATGGACGTTCTGATGTAGCGTGCCGCCGAGCGCGACATTGAGCTCTTGAATGCCGCGGCAGATCGCCAGCACCGGCAGATCGGCCTTCACCGCCGCGCGCAGCAGCGGCAGGGCGATCGCATCGCGTGCCGGATCGTGCAGCGTGTCGGGCAGGCTGGGCGTGCCGTCATAGTGATGCGGCTCGACATTCGACGGCGAGCCGGGCATCAGCAGCCCGTCGATCCGGGCGATGAAGGCATCGGCCCAATCGGCATCGCCTTCGGCCGGGATCAGGAACGGCATGCCGCCGGCGCCGTCGAGCACGGCGTCGACGTATTTCTTCACCACGGCATGGGCGGGATGATTGCCGGTCGGCGTCGCGATCTCGCGCCGGCAGCAGGGAATACCGATGACCGCAAGCGATTTGGCCGGCTTTAGCGGCCGGGCGCACGGCTCCTTCGACAAAGAGTCGAGAGACGCATCGACAAAAGACATGATCGGAACGATGACCGAGAGCGGGGAGGGTTTCAAGGAAAGAACGTGCTGCTCCATAAGGCTATTCCCGCTCTCGGCCGCCGTTTGCCGCTACCAGCTGGCCTCCCTGAACATGCTGCGATAATCCGGATGGTCGATGGCTTTCGCCTGATAGGTCTGGACCCGTGGCTGCGCCGGTTGCGTCGCCGGCGACTGGTCGGGCGTAGCGATCGTCGGCGTCGCGACGCCGCCAGCGGCCGTGCCGCAATTGCCGGAGCGATGCGTGATCACCTGCGGCTTTTGCGCCGGACCTTTGGCGATGATCTCGGTGCTTTGGCTGCAGACGCCGCTGGGCGACAGGGTCGAGACGAAGCTGTAACTCTGTGTGCCCGGCGGCAGCTTGGTCATGTCGACCTGGATCGGCTGGCCGGGGCCCGGCCAGCGGTTGGGCCGCGATCGCCTGCATCTGGCGCATCATCGCGTCGGCTTCGCGATCCATCTGCGCCGAGATCTGCTGCATCAGGGCGAACGGCGATTGCGGGCCAAAGGCCCGATGCGACGGGTGCGGCTGCGGCGGCGTAAAGGAAACCTGCGGCGCGACATCGCCGGCATAAGTCGATCTGCTCGGTCGTGCCATCGGGAAGTTGGAGGGTCAAGGTGCGCGCCGCGACCGTGCCGGCCAGCGCCACGCAGGCGACCCCGGCAAGAAGCGGTGAAAGTTCGGGAAGAGATTTGCATGAGCTGTCTCCAGCGTTACCAAATTGAAGACGCCCAAAAGCATACCGCCGGTCCAGGGCCGGCGGTACTTAAACCTATGAAAGGGAACGGATTAACGCGTTTTAAGAAACTCCGCGCTCAGCCGCCGTCGCGCAGATTGGGCGGCCGCGGATCGGTCCAATAGAAGAGTTGCGGGTTGAGCGGCGCGCCGTAATGCGGATCGTCGAGCGTGACGGTCACTTCCTTGCGTTGCGCGTCGACGATCTGCCACTTCCGCAATTGCAGCGGCTTGTCGCTCAGCACCAGCGTCGCCTGGCCGAGGCTCGGATTCTTCGCCTCGTTGACGGTGACGCGCAGTACGCCGGGATCGCGCTCGAGATCGCTGACTGTGATGTCGCCGCCGAAGCGGACATTGTCCTGCAACAGGAACCAGGCCGGCGTGTCCTGCAGAGCGAAGAAGCTCACCTGCTGCAGCTTCTTGTCGTAGTACCAGATGCGGTTGTCGGTCGCGACCAGCAGGATCGGCACCGGCGGATCGTATTCGACGCGCATCTTGCCCGGGCGCGAGAGATAGATCGTGCCGGTGGCGACGCCGCCATCATTCGACACCTGCTCGAACCGCGATTGCAGCGTGTGAATGTTGTTCATGTATTCCTGCACGCGGTTGAGATCGGCGGTATCCGCCGGCGTGACGGCAGCGCGCGCCAGATGCGGCGCCAGCGCGCCCGGCACCAAAGAGAGGGCGCCAAGGCCAGAGAATCGCGGCGAAAAGATCGCGGCGCGTCAACGACATGGAATGAGCTCCTTGTTCCGGGGATCGCCCATCATAGAACGGGCGAAGATAGGTCGAAGAAGCAACCCGCGCCGCTTAAAAAAGTTTCACCGCGCGACAGGATGCCCTGCGGCGATGCACTATTCGCGTTCGTCGATATTGCGGCCCAGAACCTCGCGCTTGCCGACATGATTGGCGGCGCTGACCACGCCTTCCGTCTCCATCCGCTCGATGATGCGGGCGGCGCGGTTATAGCCAATCTGGAGGTGGCGCTGGACGAAGCTGGTCGACGCCTTGCGCTCGCGGCAAACCAGCGCGACCGCGCGATCGTAGAGATCGTCGCCCGAGCCGCCGCCTTCGCCATCGCCGCCGAAGCCGCCCATGCCGGGTCGTCCTCTTCTTCCTCGGTGACTTCCTCGATATAGGTCGGCGGGCCGCCATTGTCCTTGAGGAAGCGCACGACGCGCTCGACCTCTTCGTCGGCGACGAACGGCCCGTGGACGCGCTGGATGCGCCCGCCGCCCGCCATGTAGAGCATGTCGCCGCGGCCCAAGAGCTGCTCGGCGCCGCTCTCGCCGAGGATGGTGCGGCTGTCGATCTTCGACGTCACCTGGAAGGAGATGCGCGTCGGGAAATTCGCCTTGATCGTGCCGGTGATGACATCGACCGACGGACGCTGCGTCGCCATGATGATATGGATGCCGGCGGCGCGCGCCATCTGCGCCAGACGCTGCACCGCGGCTTCGATATCCTTGCCGGCGACCAGCATCAGATCGGCCATCTCGTCGACGACGACGACGATCAGCGGCAGCGGCGTCGAGGCAAGCGGCTGCTCCTCGAAGATCGGCTTGCCGGTCTCTTCATCGAAGCCGGTCTGCACCTTGCGCTTCAGGATTTCGCCGCGCGCTTTCGCTTCAGCGAGGCGCTGATTGTAGCCCTCGATATTGCGCACGCCGAGCTTCGACATCGCGCGATAGCGGTTCTCCATCTCGCGCACGGTCCATTTGAGCGCGACCACCGCCTTGCGCGCCTCGGTCACGACCGGCGCCAAGAGATGCGGGATGCCGTCATAGACCGAGAGCTCGAGCATCTTCGGATCGATCATGATGAATTTGCATTGATCGGGCGACATCCGATAGAGGATCGAGAGGATCATCGTGTTGATGCCGACGGATTTGCCCGAGCCGGTCGTGCCGGCGATCAGCAGATGCGGCATGCGCGCGAGATCGGCGATGACCGGCGTGCCGCCGATATCCTTGCCCAGCACCAGCATCAGCTTCGCGGCGCTGCGTTCGTAATCTTCCGACGCCAACAGCTCGCGCAGATAGATCGTCTCGGCGCGGGCCGAGGGCAGCTCGATGCCGATGACATTGCGTCCGGGCACGACGGCGACACGCGCCGAGATCGCGCTCATCGAGCGCGCGATATCGTCGGCGAGGCCGATGATGCGCGACGCTTTGATGCCGGGCGCGGGCTCGAGCTCGTAGAGCGCGACGACCGGGACCCGGGCGCACCTTCACGATCTGGCCCTGGATGCCGTAATCGGCGAGCACGGATTCGAGCAGCCGCGCATTCTGCTGCAGCGCCTCTTCGCTGATCTGCGCGAAGCGCGACGGCACCACCTCGTCGAGCAATTCGAGCGATGGCAATAGATGCTCGCCGCCGAAGGACCGAGATCGAGAAGCGCCTGGCGCTGCGCCTCGCGCTTCTTCGCCTTCTTGGGCATGTCGACCGGTACCGCCGAGCGGCGCACCGGCGGCAGCTTGATGTCCTCGACGACTTCGTCCTCGTCATCGCCGCCGGCGATGCCGCCGAGCGAGGGCTCGCGCCGCTGCCGGGCGGGCGCGACATCATCTCCGTCGTCGCGCTTCCACGGCATTGGCAGGGCCGGCAGCAGGCCGCGCGCGCGCGCGATCAGGCTGGGCTTCGCCGGCGCGTCCTCGTCGAGCTCATCCTCGTCATCGTCTTCGCCGGCAAGCGCGCGGCGGTTCTGCGGCCGGACATAGCGCTTCTTGCCCTCGGTGGCGTGCGGCACGAAGCTCAACGCCGACAAGCCCACGAGATAAAGGAGCATCAGCGCGACGACGATCGCCGCTGCCATCGCCGCGAGCGGCGGCGCGACGCTGATATGCGCAAAGCCGTCGCGACCGAGCTTTCCGATGACGCCGCCGAGGCCGACTTTCAGCGCCCAGCTTGCCGGCGGCGGCACGATCGAGATCGCGAGCGGCGCCGCGAGCAGCAGCGGCGGCACGACCGCGAGCTTCAGCCAGAAGCGCTTCAAGCCGCGGCCACCGATGCAGCGCACCGCCCAATCGATCAACACCAGTGGCAACAACCACGCCGCGAAGCCGAGCCATTGCAGCAAGAGATCGGAGATGCGCGCGCCGGCCAAGCCCATCAGATTCTTGGCTGTGCGGTTGATCGACTGGTTCCAGGACGGATCGCCCGGATCGTGGCTGATCAATGCGCCGATCAGGAACACGCCGAGCGCAAGGCAGACGAGGCCGACGGTCAGGACCGCGAAACGTCCCCAGCTGCGTTGGTCGCGCGCCGAATATTTGCGCCCGGAATCGGTGATGCTCGCCATACTGTCCCCTCAGGTCAAAACGCGCCGCAAACGTTTCATCCCGTCTTCGATCGTCGCATCATCATGCACGACCGCGACGCGGATGTAGCGTTGCCCCGGATTCTCGGCGCCTGGGTTGGTGATAGCGGTGTAACCGCCCGGCAGCGTGCGGATGCCCGCCTCGCGCCAGAGCGTCAGTGCCGCGCGCGCGCCGTCTTCGACATCGAGCCAAAGAAAGAAGCCGCCCTCGGGCCGGTAGAAGCCCAAGCGTCCGGCGAGATAATGCTCGGCGATATCGAATTTGCGGCGATAGAGCGCACGCACGCCTTCGACATGACTCTCTTCGTTCCACAGCGCGATGGCCGCTTCCTGGATCGGCAACGGCACTTGCGCCGCCGCGTAAGAGCGCAGATGCGCGAAACGCTCGATCAGATGCGGATCTCCGGCGACGAAGCCGCAGCGCAGCCCGGCCGCGTTCGAGCGCTTCGAGAGCGAGTGGAAGACGAGCACGTTTTCGAAGCCGCGGCCGAGAGCGGCGCAGGCTTCGAGCGCGCCGGGCGGCGGCGCGCGATCGTAGAGCTCGCAATAACATTCATCGGCGGCGAGCACGAAATCATAAGCGCGCGCCAGCGTGATCGCCTTCTTCAGATAATCGAGGCTCGCGACCGCGCCCTGCGGATTGGCCGGGCTGCAGAGATAGAAAAGCGCACAGCGCGCGAGAACGCTTTCGGGGATCGCATCGAGATCGGGAAGGAAGCCGGTCGCTTTCGTGCAATCGAGATAGATCGTCTCGCCGCCCGCGAGCGTACCGCCGCCGTTATAGACGTTGTAATAGGGATTCGGCATCAGCACCGTCGGCTGGCGCCCGGCTTTCTCCGGCGGCACGGTGAGTTGCGCGACGAGGAAAAGCGCTTCCTTGCTGCCATTGGCGATCAGCACATGACGATCGCCCTGGACCATCCCGGGCGGCAGGCGATAGCGCCGGGTCAGCCAAGCGGCGCAGGCGGCGCGATATTCCGGCGTGCCCACCGGTGGCGGGTAGCGGTTCCAAAGATGGGCATTTTTCGCGAGGGTTTCGGCCAGCAACGGCGGCGGATCGTGCTGCGGCTCGCCCACCGCCCAGGGTAAGACCGGCTCGTTGGTGCGCGGCTGAACGCTATCGAGCAACACCCGCAGCTTGGTGAAGGGGTTGTCGACGAGAGCATTGAGGCGTGGGTTGACAGTCAAGTCTAAGACCACCATCTAAGTGACGGGAAAGTCATAGCATAAAGGCACCCAACCGTCGCGTGCCGAAAGCGCCGCGGCGGGCCGGAGAGGCCCGCCGCGACACCGGTCCGGCAGCCGGGCTGGCTATTTGACGACGATCGTTCCGGTCATATGCGGATGGATCGAGCAGAAATAGCGGTAGGTGCCGGACTTATCGAAGGTGAAGCTGAAATTGTCGTCGGTATCGAGCGCTCCCGATTTGAAGAGCTTCGGGTCGTCGGCGCTGACGACGGTATGCGGCTCGTCGTCGCGATTGGTCCAGGTCACCTTGGTGCCGGGGGCGACCGTGATCGTCGCCGGGCCGAAGGCGAAATTGTCGATGGTCACGGTATTGGGCGCGACCGCGGCGGCGATCTGGGCCGGCGCCGTGGCCGGCATGGCCACCTCAGCCATGTCATGCGCCAAAGCGGCACCGATAAAGCCGATAAACACGCCGGAAACCGCGATTGCGAAGAGCTTGTGCAGCATTCCGGACCTCACGAGGCGAGCGCGGTATCGGCGAGCGCCGGCTTCATGCCGGCGAAGTCGATATTGCGGATGCCGAGGAAGCTGCGCAGCTTGTCGGCCGGCACCGGCATTGGGTTGGGGCCAGCACCCTGACCCGGCGCGGGCTGCGGGAAGGCGGTCGAGCGCGCCGTCTGGAAGCTGACGTTGCCTTCGACCTTCTGCTGTACCTGATGGATATGGCCATTGAGCACGGTAACCGAGCCGAAGCGCTTCAGGGTCGCGAGCGCCTGCGCCGAGCCGTCGGTGCCCCAGCCCCATTCGGGATAAAGCGACCACAGCGGCATATGCGCGAAGACGACGATCGGCGTCGAAGCGCTGAGGCCCTTGGTGTCGGCGTCGAGCCAGGCCAGTTGGTCGGCATCGAGATTGCCGAGCCCGCCGGGCTTGAGATTGACGACGTTGATCAGGCCGATGAAATGGATGCCGTTCTGATCGAAACTGTACCAGCCGCCCGGCTGCGCGCCCTTGGGCGAGAAGCGGCTGAAGAATTCCTTGCCGTCGTCGCCGATGGTGTCGTGCTCGCCCGGCACGTAAAACGTCTCGAGCCCGGCGGTCTTCATGATGCCGCTGGCCGCTTCGAATTCGCTGGGCTTGGAGAGATGCGAAACATCGCCGGTATGCAGCAGGAAAGCCGGGCGTTTGGGCATCGCCGCGATCTTTTGCAGCGCCTCGCGCAAGGTGGCGTCGGGCGTCGGATTCGGATCCTTGGTGAAGCCGATATGCGAATCGCTGATCTGGACGAAGGAGAAATCCGCCGCCGCGAGCTGTTCAGGACCAGCCGCGTCGAGCGCCTGCGCCCGCGGCACACCGCCGCTCACCGTCCAGAGAATGCCCGCCGTGCCCCAACCCATGCATTGGAGAACGCGGCGGCGTGTCGCACCGTTTGGGTCTTTCGTGGTCATCATGCTCTCTCCCGATTGTCGATACGGGAAAGATCGGCCGGGACGCCGGTTTATTCGCCGCGCATGGCTCGGCGGCGGCCGGGAATAAACTGGACCTATTTCGGGTCTTACCCGGATCGGCAGCGTTGCGGACGGTTACAGCCCATGGGCAAACGAGGATGAGCGCGGAATTCGAGGCAGCGGTGCTGCCGCATCTCAACGCCGCCTACAATCTGGCGCGGTACCTCACACGCAACGCGGCCGATGCCGAGGATGTGGTGCAGGAAGCGGTGCTGCGCGCCGCCACCTATTTCAGCGGCTTCCGCGGCGCCAATGCGCGCGCCTGGCTACTGCAGATCGTGCGCAATACGGCCTATGCCTCGCGCGCGCTGGTGCGCGGCGCGGTCACTGTCGCCTTGCCCGGCGAGGAAACCGGCGCGCCGACCGCGCCGGAGCTGATCGATCACGGCGACGATCCCGAAATGGCGCTGCGCAAGCGCGAGGACCACGCGCGGCTGGCGCGGCTGCTCGCGGCGCTGCCGGTCGAGCTGCGTGAGACGCTGATCCTCCGGGAGATCGAGGAGCTTCCTTACAAAGAAATCGCCGAGATCACGCAGGCACCGATCGGCACCGTGATGTCGCGGCTGTGGCGCGCGCGGCGGATGCTGGCGGCCGCCGTGCAAACCGAGGAAGGACAGTAGTAGTCATGGAATGCGAGAATGTCCTGCTGGTACAGGCCGAATTCGACGGCGAGCTCGACACCGCGGAGGCCTTGCGCGCCGCCCAGCATCGCCAGACCTGCGCCGCCTGCCGCGATGCTTACGCGCAGCTCTCGGCAACGCATGCGCTGCTGCGCGAAAGCGCGCCGCGCTATCGGGCGCCCGAAAGCCTCCGCCGTGCGATCCGCGCCGGCCTCAACGTGACGCGCGACACGGCGACGGCGGCGGCGCCATCGCGGACCACGCGTCGTGGTGGCGCGACGGTGCGAGTTTTGGGCTCGGCGCGGCATTGGCCGCCGGCATCGCGCTGTTGATCATCAATCCGGCGCAGCAGAGCTTGCTCGATCAGGTGGTCGCAAGCCATGTGCGGGCGCTGCAGCCCGGCCATTTGGAAGATGTGATCTCGACCGATCAGCACACGGTGAAGCCGTGGTTCGATGGCCGCATCGATTTCGCGCCGCCGGTCAAAGATCTCGCTGCCCAGCAATTCCCGCTGCTCGGTGGGCGGCTCGACTATCTGAATGACCGGCCGGTCGCGGCGCTGATCTATGGCAGCGACAAGCATGTGATCAATCTTTACGTATGGCCCATCGGCAAAGAAGGGGGCGGCGGCGAGCCGCTGCCGAAGACGGAAACGCGCAACGGCTACAACACCGTGCATTGGAGCGAGAACGGCATGGATTTCTGGACCGTGTCCGATCTCGAGGCGCGGAAGCTCAACGACTTCGTGCGCGATTGGCGCGCGGCGGGCTGAGGATCAGGCGGCGGCAGGAACCGGCGCGCTCGCGCGTCTGAGCGCGAGCGCCGCGACGAGGCCGCAGAGCGCGGCGAAGCTCAGCCACACGCCCGGCATCGCGCGATTGTCGGTGATGTGGATGAGATATTCGCTCATCGCCGGCGTGAAGCCGCCGAAGGTCGCGGTCGCGAGACTATAGGCCAGCGCGAAGCCGGACGTGCGGATCGACTCCGGCATGATCTCGGTCAGGAACACGACCATCGCGCCGTTGTAGCTGCCATAGAGAAACGAGAGCCACAGCTCGACGGTGAGCAGCCGCGCGAAGGACGGCGCATCGACCAGCCACGCGAGCGCGGGATAGGCGGTCGCGAGCGTCAGCAACGTGAAGAGGATGAGCAGCGGCCGGCGGCCGATGCGATCGGAGACCGCGCCCATCACCGGCAGCCAGACGAGATTGGAGGCGCCGACGCAGAGCGTGACGACGAGGCTCGACGTCGACGAGAGATGCAGCTGCTGCGTGCCGAAGGTCGGCGTGTAGGCCGTGATGAAGTAGAACGACACGGTCGTCATCGTCGTCATCATCATGCCGGCGAGCACCAACCGCCAATTCGCCGCGACGCCGCGGAGGATCTCGCCCGCGGTCGCGCGATGGCGGCGTTTCGCGAAAGCCTCGGTCTCCGTCAGGTTGCGGCGCAGGAGGAAGATCATCGGCACGATGAGGCAGCCGACGAAGAACGGCATGCGCCAGCCCCAGGCGCCGATCGACTCCGGCGGCAGAGCGAAGCTCAGCCCGACGCCGAGCAGCGCCACCACCATCACCGCGACTTGCTGACTGCCCGATTGCCAGCTGACGTAAAAGCCTTTGTGGCCTGGCGTCGCCATCTCGCTGAGATAGACCGAGACGCCGCCGAGCTCGACACCGGCGGAGAAGCCCTGCACCAGCCGCCCGACCACGACGAGGATCGGCGCGAGGATTCCGATCGTCGCATAACCCGGCACGAAAGCGATCAGCGCGACGCCGACCGCCATCAAGCTCAGCGTCAGCAGCAACCCGGCGCGGCGGCCGTGCTGATCGATATAGGCGCCGAGCACGATCGCGCCCAAGGGCCGCATCAGAAAGCCGACGCCGAAGGTGATCAGCGCCGACATCAGCGAGAGGAATTCGTCGCCCTTCGGAAAGAAGGTGTCGCCGATGATCTTCGCGTAATAACCGAAGACGAAGAAGTCATACATCTCCAGGAAATTGCCGCTGGAGACGCGAATGACGGTGCGGATTTTTTCCGCGCGTGCGGACAGCCCGGCCATGCGGTCGAGCTTAGCGCGAAATGGCGGTGCAGGTTAGGCGCGGCCGTACGACGGCGACGGAGGAAGGAGAGGCGGGCCCGGAGACTGTAGCCGCCGGCGAAGCCGGCAACGAAAGTCAGGCCGAGAAACAGGAATGGGTCCATGATCGAACTCGCGCGGTTCCGGCTCAGACACGAGCAACTGAGCGCGCCGATTTTATGACGATGGCCGGCGGCGTGATTGCGCTTTATTGCCCCAACTATTTTTGGGAACAAAAGAAAATGGGGATGCCGTTGCAGGCACCCCCAAGGCTTCTGGAGAAACGATCGGTACTCAGTACTACGCGTTACAACACAACAAACGTCGCCTTACTGGACTGTCTCGCCGTGAAGCGCGAGATCGAGACCGTCTTGCTCGATCTCGGCATCGACCCGCAGACCGACCACGACATCGATGATCTTCAAGAGGATCAGCGACACGATCACGTCGTAGACGATGACGATCAGCACGCCTTCGATCTGGTTCAGCACCTGACCGGCATTGCCTTCGATCAGGCCCGAGGTGCCGCCGTATTCGCTGATCGCGAACACACCGGTGAGGATCGCGCCGGTGGCGCCGCCGATCGCATGCACGCCGAACGCATCGAGCGCGTCGTCGTAGCCGAAGATGTTTTTGACGAAGACCGCGCCGCAGTAGCAGACCACGCCGGCGGCGACGCCGATGGCGAGCGCACCCGCCGGGCCGACGAAGCCCGAAGCCGGGGTGATCGCGACGAGACCCGCCACCGCACCGGAGCAGATGCCGATGACGGTCGGCTTGCGGCGATGGATCCACTCGACGAACATCCAGGTGAGGCCTGCGGTGCGCGGTCGCGATCTGCGTCACCGTCATCGCCATGCCGGCCTGCAGACCGGCGGTCACCGCCGAGCCGGCGTTGAAGCCGAACCAGCCGACCCAGAGCAGGCCCGCGCCGATGAAGGTGAGCACGACGTTATGCGCGGGACCGGTGTCCTTACGCTTGCCCAGCATCAACGCGCACATCAAGCCGGCGACGCCGGAATTGACGTGCACGACGGTGCCGCCGGCGAAGTCGAGCACCTTCACATAGGCGTCGCTGTTGGCGCTGTTGAGGAAGCCATCCGGTCCCCACACCCAATGCGCGACCGGCGCGTAGACGCAGATCGCCCACAGGCCGATGAACCACAGCATCGCCGAGAACTTCATGCGTTCGGCGAAGGAGCCGGCGATGAGCGCGGGCGTGATGATCGCGAAGGTGAGCTGGAACATCGAATAGACGGTCTCGGGGATCGTCGGCGCCAGCGGATTGGGATTGCCGATGCCGTTGGAGATGTCGCTCAAGATGCCCTGCAGGAAGGCGCGACTGAGCCCGCCGATGAACGGCGTGCCCGGCGTGAACGACATGCTGTAGGTGCAGACCACGTAGATCACGGTGACGAGGCAGGTGATGGCGAAGCTCGTCATCACCGTGTCGCCGACGTTCTTCTTGCGGACCATGCCGCCATAGAAGAGGCCGAGGCCCGGCACGGTCATCATCAGGACGAGTGCCACCGAGGTCAGCATCCAGGCCGTGTCGCCGGAATTCGGCTGACATTTCTCGAGCACCGCCAGCTTCGGATCGGCGTTACCGTCGCAAGCCGGCGGCGAAGCCGCCGCGGCCGGAGCCGCCGCTTGATCGGCAGGCGCGGCAGCGGCGGGCGCTGCCGATTGAGCCTGCGCATAAGCCGACGCTGGTGCCGATAACGGCACCGGTGAAGAGCAGCGGCACGATCAGCGCTGCAATCGACCAAAACCTGCGGAATCTCATGACCCACGGACCTCCCGTTTCGAAGAAAATCTGCCGGGCCCCCACCGGACCCCGGGAATCTAAGAACAAGATTCGTGCCAGTTGCCCTGCCCCGGGAAATCGCCGGATTCTGCCTTATTTTGTGTGCATTGCAGCATCAGTTTGGCCAAAATTAGGCAACAGCGTCCCCTCTGCTCAATTTCTGCGCAAAGTTGCTCGCCTATTACGATTCGTCTCGTAGAACGCTCAACCCAATCGGGCGCGACATTTCGACCGCCGACGCATCCCAGGATCGGGGCAGGTGTTAAGTCGTTTATGGTCGCTGTCAGCAATGACTATCGCTTCGATCCCGCTGCCACCGCGCGACCGCCGAGTCGGTGGAGACCTTCCCCTGTGCGATCTGCGGCGCGCCGGCGGTCATCCTCGCCGCGGATGGCGAGACCGGAAAGCCGATCCGCATCTGTGCCGATCATCTGCCGGCGGAAGCGCGGGCGGTGTATGACCGTTTGCGGGCGCGCGGTTGGCGCGCTCCGGCGCCGCGGGCGCGCGCCCTATTCGATGCGCATCCGCACGGCCAGCGCGTCGGCCAGCGCATCCAGATGGAGTTCGATTAATACCGTTCTCGATCGTCAGCTTGTTTTCGGCGCCGGCACGTTTCACTCTCGGGCCATGCCGAAGCGCCCCGAATGTTCAGCAAAATATCCGTACCGAAATAGCCGTGGTCGGCGGCGGGCTGTCCGGCCTGTCGCTGGCGATCGCCTGCGCCGCCGCCGGGATCGAGATCGCCGTCATCGATCGCGAGGACCCGGCGAAATTCCGCGACGCCGCCTATGACGGCCGCACCACCGCGATCGCCTACGGCTCGCAGCAAGTGCTGAAAGGCATCGGCGTGTGGGACGCGCTGGCGCCCATGCGCAGCCGATCCGCGAGATCCGCGTCGCCGACGGCGATTCGCCGCTCTTCCTTCATTACGACCGCGCCGAGATCGACGCCGAGGCGCTCGGCTATATCGTCGAGAACCGCTTGCTGCGCAGCGCGCTGCAGGCCCGCGCCGAGGCGCTGCCGAGCCTCACGCTCCACGCGCCGCGCGCGGTCGAGCAGGT
Source organism: uncultured Alphaproteobacteria bacterium (assembly GCA_963731145.1). Classification (GTDB taxonomy): domain Bacteria; phylum Pseudomonadota; class Alphaproteobacteria; order ATCC43930; family CGMCC-115725; genus CAIKMD01. Next base: position 49,266 of record CAVSUX010000008.1, read on the forward strand.
CGAGTTCGACACCGCGCAGGCGCGGCTGACGCTTGAGCGATGGCCGTCGCGTCGCCGCGTCGCTCGTGGTCGGCGCCGATGGCCGCAACTCGCCGATGCGCGAAGCCGCCGGCATCAAGACCTGGCGCAAATCCTATCGCCAGATCGCGATCGTCTGCGTCGTGCGGCACGAGAAGCCGCATAACGGCGTCGCGGTCGAGCATTTCCGCGCTGCCGGGCCGTTCGCGATTCTGCCGATGCACCGAAGATGGCAATCGCTCCTCGATCGTCTGGACCGAGGAAGAGCACGATGCACCGTCCTTGCTCGCGCTCGACGACAAGGATTTCGCGCGCCAGCTCGCCAGCCGCTTCGGCGATTTTCTGGGGCGTGTCGAGCCCGAGCCCGGCCGCTGGTCCTATCCGCTGTCGCTGATCCAGGCCGAGCGCTATGCCGCGCCGCGCCTCGCGCTGATCGGCGATGCCGCGCATGTCATCCATCCGATCGCCGGGCAGGGCTGGAATCTCGGCGTGCGCGATATCGCGGCGCTGGCCGAGCTCTTCGTCGATGCGCATCGCCTCGGCCTCGATCTCGGCAGCAGCGAATTGCTGCGCCGCTACGAGCGCTGGCGGCGTTTCGACAGTCTGACGCTGACGACGGTGACCGACGGGCTCAACCGGTTGTTTTCGAACGAGGCTCCGCCTCTGAAATTGGCCCGCGACATCGGCCTCGCCGCGGTCAATAACGCGCCGGGCCTCAAACGCTTCTTCATGCGCCACGCGATGGGCGTGACCGGCGACCTGCCGCGTCTGGTGAAGGGCGAGACGTCTTTAGCGAACCGCCATCCAATTATCGCCATGCCCGCGAAAGCGGGCATCCCGATGTGCAGTCCTGGACTCCCGCTTTCGCGGGAGTGACGAGAGGGAGTCAGGGCCAAGGACGCTCAATAAAACGCCATCGTCTCCGGCCCGATATGGGTCTTGCACGGCGCGATCGAGCTTCATCGCGCCGAGATCGATCGCCGAGATCGTGCCTTCGTCGTGATTGGTGACGAAGGCGTGTTTCATGTCGGCGCCGAAGGCGATGCCCATCGGGCCTTTCTCGAGCTTGAAGAGATGCTGGCGCGCCGGATCCTCGGTGTCGATCACCGCCGCGACGCGCGATTGATTGAACGAGACGACGAGATAGCGATTGTCGGGGCTGACGCGCAGCCGATTGAGCTGCGGCGGGAAATCGTCGCCGCAGCCCTTCGATCTTGAACTTGCCGGCGACCGTGTCGCTGACCGGATCGATGATGCTGATCTCGGGCCGCGCCGATGAGGCCTGATAGACGCGGTTGCCGTCGGGCGCGGTGCAGACGCCCTGGCATTCGTAGCGGAAATCGGGAATGCGCTTCGTCACCTGCTTCGTCGCCGTGTCGATCACCGACATGAAGGAAAGCTGGCGATGCGGCACATAGATCTTCGAGCCGTCGGCATTCGCCGCCATGAAATGCGAGCGGTTGGTGCCGGTCTCGACATGGCCCAGAACGACGCCGCGCGCCGGATCGATATAGACGAGCGCGTGGCTCGATTCCGCCGTCGCCCAGAGCAGCCCGGCCTTGTCGAACATCATCGCATGCGGCGCGAGGAAGGGCGCGACCTCGATGAAGCCGTCGAGCTTCTTGCCCGCGATATCGAGCACCGCGATGCGCGTGCCCGGCTCGGTATTGGTGCCGACCTGGCCGTTGCCGTAGATCGAGACATAGGCCTTCTTGCGATCGGGCGAGAGCACGACCTCATGCGGGAAGTCGGGCAGCTTGATCTCTTCCTGCAGCGCGAAAGTCTTGCCGTCATGGAATTCGACGAAGCCGTCGCGCTTGCAGACGACGATAAGGCCGGTGGTGCCGAGCGAATGATTGATGTCGCTGCCGGGCTGGGTGCGGGTGGCGGGCGGGAAAGTCATGCATTCTCCTTATTGATAAGCGCAGCACAGGCGAGGACCGAATCTTTAGGTCCGAGCCGGCGTGCGAAGCCACTTTTAAATTTGCTTCGCAAGACGGAGGCGTCCTAAGACCCGGACGCCTCCTTTGCTACGATCGCAGCACCGGCGGCCAACGCAGCCAGCTTGCCGACCGCGACATTATGGTCGAGCGGCGCCATGCCGCAATTGGTCGACGCCTCGAGCCGATCGAGCGGCACATAAGCGAGCGCGCGGCGCAACGCCGCGGCGACCTCTTCCGGCGTCTCGATGCGGTCGGTCGCGACATCGATCGCGCCGAGCGCGACCTGCTTATCGCCGAGCAGTTTCAAAAGCTCCAGCGGCACGCGCGAATTGATGCATTCGAGCGAGACCTGATCGATCTTGCTCTTGGCGAGCGCAGGGAAGATCGCCTCATATTGCCGCCATTCGCTGCCGAGCGAATTCTTCCAATCGATATTCGCTTTGATGCCATAGCCGTAGCAGATATGGACCGAGGTCCGGCATTGCAGGTCCTGCGCCGCGCGCTCCAGCGCTTTGACGCCCCATTCCTTCGCCGCGTCGCCATAGACGTTGAAGGCGGGCTCGTCGAACTGGATGCACATCGACGCCGATCGCATCGAGCTCGCGCGCTTCTTCGTTGAGAAGTTCGGCGAAACGCATCGCCATCGCGGCGCGATCGGGATAGTGCTCATTGGCGATCGTATCGATGATCGTCATCGGCCCGGGCAGGGTGAATTTCAGCTTGCGTTTGGTATGCGCGCGGGCAAGCGTCGCTTCGGTGCGATGAACCGCTCGCGTGACGCGACAGCGGCCCGGTCACCGTCGGGCATTCGGCGATATAGCGATCGGCGCGGATGCCCATGCTTGACGCGCTTGCCGAAATCGATGCCGTCGATCTGCGCGAGGAAGCCATGGACGAAATGCTGCCGCGACTGCTCGCCATCGGTGACGATGTCGATGCCGGCGTCTTCCTGTTCTTTCAAGGCAAGCAACGTCGCGTCGCGCTTCGCTTCGGCGAGCGCGTCGCCTTGTTGCGCCCAAGGCGCCCAAAGCATTTCGGCTTCGCCAGCCAGAACGGCTTCGGCAGGCTGCCCGCGGTCGATGTCTCGAGCATCGCTCCGATCCTCCCTTTTCCGGGGAGGCTAGACCATGATCGGGTGAGACGGAATCGAAAAATCGATTCCGTCTCGCCCGTAAATCATGGTCTAAATTTTTGAATCGAGAAGCACGATTCACGTTTCGAAAAGAAGCGAGGCCGCTTCTTTTCGAAACGATCGTGCTCTAGCGCGTCAGTCCCGCTTTCGCGAGGTCTTCGAGGTAGCGCGCCCAGCGGCTTTCGTGCTCGCGGCCGAGTTGATGGAGATAGGTCCAGGAATAGATGCCGGTATCGTGCCCATCGTCGAAGATGAGGCGCACGGCGTAATGTCCCACCGGCTCGATCCGTGGCGATCCCGACACCGGCCTTGCCGCCGACTGTCTGCTTCTGGCCCGGCCCATGGCCCTGGACCTCGGCCGACGGGCTTTCGACGCGCAGATATTCCGCCGGCAGTACGAAGCTGATGCCGTCGTCGAAGGTGATCGTCGAGACGTCTCTCGGCGCGTTTCAGCCGCAGCTCGGTCGGCCAACGCGTTGTGCCGGCGCGATCGGTCACGGTTTCCCGCGCTAGACCATGATCGAACCGACCGGATCGCTTTGAAGCAATCCGCTCAGTTTTTTCTGATGGGGGGCAAGAGTTCACGCACGGGATCGAAACCTACTATTTCAGATCCCGTGCGATCTTGCCCCAGTGCCGCTTTTTCCTCATCGTCGAGGCTGCGCGCTTCTTCGACCAGCATGATCGGGATGCCGTCGCGGATCGGATAGGCGAGCCCGGCTTGCGCGCTCACGAGTTCTTGCCGCGCGCGATCATAGGTGAGCGGGCTTTTGGTCAGCGGACAGACCAAAATCTCGAGCAGCTTGCGGTCGATTTCGCCCGCCGGATCGGCCATTTGTCTTGCTCCTTAATTCCTGGCGCCGCCGGTCGGCGTGACGCTCGAGGCGACCGACATTTCGACGAGGGCCGTGAGGATGCCGGCGCGATCGCGCGTCGTCACCGCTTCGAGCAGCGCCTGGCGCTCGCGCGGCGTGAACGGGCACGCCATCGCCAGCGAATTGACGAGATGCTCGATCGGCGCCGAGGTGAGGATTTCGGAATCGGCGTTGATGCCGTGGCGATCGAAGAACGGCTTCAGCGCCGCGACCATGCGGTCGCGATCGACGTCTTTGTCGTCTTCGAGAAGATCGCCACGCCAACGCTGCCAATCCGGCGTCACGAGGCGGAAGAGATTGGTGCGCGGCGGCTCCGTCGGCGATGTCGAAGCGCGCGACGCCTTTCAGCGTGACCAGAAAGCGGCCGTCTTCCGTCTCGCCGAATTCGACGATGCGGCCGGCGCAGCCGGTCTTGTAGACCGCCGGATCGCCGGCATCGCCCGCTCCTTCCTGCGGCTGGATCATGCCGATCATGCGATCATGCGCCAGCGCATAGAGTGTCATCGCGAGGTAGCGCGGCTCGAAAATATTGAGCGGCAGCCGGCCGCGCGGCAGCAGCAGCACGCCCGTCAGCGGAAAGATCGGCAGGAGCCGCGGCAGCTCGTCGAAGCGCGGCTCGAAGCTCATGCGAAACGGCCTCTCATGAGAACAGAATCGTGGAGAGGCGCTTGCGCGCCTGCACGGTGAGCGGATCGGCGAGCCCGATCGCCTCGAAGAATTTGACGAGCTGCTTGCGCGCCGCCTGCTCGTTCCATTCGCGGTCGCGGCGCACGAGATCGAGAAGCTGATCGATCGCCTGCTCGCGATCGCCCGAGGCAAAGAGCGCCGAGGCGAGATCGAGCCGCGCCTGATGATCCTTCGGATCTTTCTCGAGCCGCGCCTGCAGCTCGTCGATCGCACCGGCGGCCTTGGCGCCTTCCTGCGCCAGCTCGAGGCCGGTGCGCGCGGCGGCGACATCGGCGTGATTGGCATGCTCGGCCGGGATCTTGGCGAGAATCTCGGCGGCCTGTTTCAGGTCCTTCTTGTTGATGCGCGATCTTGGCGAGGCCCGCCATCGCGTCGACATTGCCGGGATCGTGCTCGACGACCTGCGCGAAAATATCGGCGGCGCGCGGCTCGTCGCCGGCGGCAAGGGCTTCCTTGGCGAGCGCCACGGCTTCGGCGATCGGCGAGGCGCCCGGCGCCGCGGTCGCCGCGAGCTTGGCGACGAATTGCTTCACCTGGCTTTCGGGAATGGCGCCTTGGAAAGCGTCGACCGGCCGGCCGTCGCGGAAGGCATAGACCGTCGGAATCGACTGGATGCGCATCTGCGCCGCCAGCTCTTTATTCTGGTCGACGTCGATCTTGACCATGCGCACGGCGCCTTTGGCCTCGCGCACGGCCTTTTCCAGCGCCGGGCCGAGCTGCTTGCAGGGACCGCACCATTCCGCCCAGAAATCGACGATGACCGCGACGTCATGCGACGCGTCGATCACGTCGGCCATGAAGGTCTCGGTCGAGCTGTTCTTAATGAGGTTGGGGTCGGCCCCGGGAGCCGCGCCGCCGATGATCGCTTCCATGTGGTGTGCTTGGTTTCCTTGGAGACCCCCTAAAAATGGCGGCGCCGGGAGGTTTAGGCAAGGGCGGCCGCCCCGTTATTGTCGCCCGATCCGCCAACCTGCGGTGCTCCGGTAATTGAAAACGAATGCTCAGGCCCCTAATATCCGCCCCCTTGGATGCGGGCGTAGCTCAGGGGTAGAGCACAACCTTGCCAAGGTTGGGGTCGAGGGTTCGAATCCCTTCGCCCGCTCCAGATTTTCCTCCCCAAAACTTTCGTCAGGCGGCTTCGTCCGGGCCGTGGCCGGCATCGGCCGGTGGCGCCGGCTCCCAGCCGAAGACGCTGCGGCCGCCGTAGTCATGCGAGCGCTGAAACTCTTCCGCGATATGCGCCGGCAGCGACGGGCCGGTCGCGACGCGCTCGAGCCGGCGCGCTTGCGCATCGAGCCGCTTCAGAGCGCGCCGAGCCGCTCGTCATTGCCGAGCTTTGCCTGGTTCACCGCGGCTTTCAGCACCGCGATGGTCTGGTCATAGACCTTGGTCGGCACCGGATAGGGATGGCGGTCCTTGCCGCCATGCGCCAGCGAGAAGCGCGCCGGATCGGCGAAGCGGCAGGGCGCGCCATGCACGACCTCCGCCACCATCGCGAGCGAGCGCACCGTGCGCGCGCCGACGCCCGGCACCAGCAGCAGCTCGGCGAAATCCTCGGGACCGCGATCGGCCGCGGCGGCGAGCGCGCCGTGCAGGCGGCGCATGATCACATCGCCCGGCCGCACATCGTGATGCGCCGGCATGACGAGATGCGGCAGCAGCGGCAATTCGGGCGGCGCGGCTTCGATCGCTCTGCCTTCGATACGCGCGATTTCGTCGACGACGCGATCGGGACCGAGATCGCGCAGCAGATCGAGCTGCTTCGCGCGCGAATTCGCGGCGCGATGATCGGTGAGGTTGACGATCGTGCCCTGATTCTCGCCATCGATCGCGGCGTGCGGCGCATCGACGAAGCTGGCGAGGCCTTCCGATTGCCAGTGATAGCGGCGCGCCGTGCGCGTGTCGCCATTCATGCCCTGCTGCACCACGACCCATTTCGCGTCGTCGGCGACGATGAAGCCGTGGAGATAAAGATCGAAGCCGTCCTGCACCGCGGCGCTGTCGACCTTGGCGACGAGACGGCTGGCTTTGGCGAGCGCATCGCCGTCGAAGCCGATGCGCTGGCCGATGGCGACCAGCTCATGCGGCGTCTGCCGCGAATGCGCGCCGCGGCCGCCGCAGACATGCAGCCCGAGCTCGCCCGAGAGCGGCGCGAGGCCGCGCTTCAGCGCGCCGATGACGCTGGTGGTGATGCCGGAGGAATGCCAGTCCATCCCCATCACCGCGCCGAAGGACTGGAACCAGAAGGGATGGGCAAGGCGCGCGAGGAACTCGTCGCGGCCGTAATGGAGGATGATCGCCTCGGCGATGACCGCGCCGAGCTTCGCCATGCGCTGCGCCAGCCAGGCCGGCACGCGGCCGTTGTGAAGAGGCAGATCGGCGCTTCCGGCGCGACGGGCCACGGCTTCTCCTAGAACGAAGGAGGAACATTCTATCGCCGGCGGCGCGATTTGGATAGGGGCGGCGGAGCCGGCGCGGCGCCATGTTTGGCCTTCACCGCGGCGATCTGGCCCATCATTTCCTCGAGCGCCCCGAAAGCCTGCTTTTCGTCCGCGCTAAGCGCGCCGGATTTTTCGGTACGACCGATCAGCAACAGCAGCGCGTCCTCGATCCGGCCGAGCTGTTTGCCGTAGCTCGCGACATCGGTCAGCACCTCTTCCTCGACCGCGGGATTGGAGGACTGGCCGAGCGCGATATTGATGAGTTCGAACTGGCCGCCACTCGGGTTGAACACCCAATTCCACGGATTGATACTCTGGGTGACGTTCCCCGACAGGGGCAGGCGAAAAACCGGCATGAAGGCCTCCTTCTTCCAAAGCAAAATCCCGCGACAAAACGATGCAAGCCCGATGCCGCGACGAGGCAAGCTGCGGCGAATGTCTAAAGTTTGACGCAAGATCGTTGCATTCCTACGCGCGCCGGCGCGGTTTTCGTGTTTCACTGATCCGCATGACGGATGCGTTCAGCATCGCCGGCTCGGCCCTCGCCGCTCAGACCATCAGCCTCGCGGTGACGGCCGACAATGTCGCCAATGCGACAACACCCGGCTACACGGCAAAGCAGGCGCAGTTCGTGCCGATGAATCCCGGCGTCGGGGTCGGCGCGATCGTCGATACCGGGCAGGAGCGTCGATCTCGCCAATCAGATGGTCAATCTCATTCTCGCCAAGACGGCCTATCAGGCGGCGGCGAGCGTCTTCCGCACCGCCGATCAGATGACCAATACGCTGATCGCCGCCATCTAAGCCGCCACCTTCCCGCGCGATTGCTCCCCGCCCTTGCTTGATGCTAGGAGAAGGCCAAGCCGAAAGGCATCAAGGCTCAAAGCCAGCGGGAGGGCAGCATGATCAAAAGCCAGATCGACGACTATCGCGACGGCGACCACGTCTGCGAAGGCTATTTGGGCCTATGACGAGGGCGAAAGCCGGCAAGCGGCCGGGCATTCTCGTCGCCCATGAGTGGAATGGCTGCGGCGATTACGTGCTAAAAGCGCTGCGAGATGCTGGCCGAGATGGGCTACGTCGCCTTCGCCGCCGATATCTTCGGCAAAGGCATCCGCGCCAAGTCCTTTCCCGAATGCGAGCAGATCTCGAAGGCCTATTACGAGGACCGGCAACTGACGCGCGGCCGCGCCCAGGCCGGCGCTCGACTGTCTGCAAGAAGCAGCCGACTGGTCGATGCCACGCAAGATCGCGTCGATCGGTTATTGCTTCGGCGGCATCGTGGTGCTGGAGCTGGCGCGCAGCGGCGCCGACGTCAAAGGCACGGTCGCGTTCCACGGCCAGTTGTCGACGCCCAACCCGGCCGACGCCAAGAACATCAAGGGCAAGGTGCTGATCTGCCACGGCGCGATCGATCCGGTGGTGCCGCCGGCCGAAGTCGCCGCCTTCGAGAAAGAGATGGAGGACGCCAAGATCGATTGGCAGTTCATTTCTTATGGCGGCGCGATGCACACCTTCACCAATTGGAACCTGCCGACGAGCCCGCCGCCCGGCGTACCCGCCGCCTATAACGAGAAAGCCGACAAGCGCTCGTGGATGGCGATGCAGGATTTCTTCGCCGAGACGATCGGCTAAGGACCCAACACAAAAAGAGGAGCGACGGCGATGAAGCTCGCGACATTGCGCAGCCAACATCCCGATGGCGAGCTCGTCGTCGTCTCGCGCGATCTGAAGAAGATGGTCAGCGCGGCGGATATCGCACCGTCGCTGCGGGTCGCCTTCGACGATTGGGCGCGCAACAAGCCGAAGCTCGAAGAGCGTTATCGCCAGCTGATGAGCGGCAGCGCTCAACAACGCGCAAGCCTTCGACGAGGCGCGCTGCCATTCGCCGCTGCCGCGCTCGTTCCAGTGGCTCGACGGCACGGCTTATGAATCGCATCGCTATCGCATGACGCGCGGTCGGCCGGCGCCGGAATGGTTCCTGAAGGAGCCGGCCGTCTATCAAGGCCGCTCCGACGGCTTTCTCGCGCCGACGCAAGACGTGCCGCTCGGCAGCGAGGATTGGGACATCGATTTCGAGGGCGAGGTCGCGGTCGTCACCGATTACCGTGCCTTATGGCGCATCGCCGTCGGTCGCCGCGTCGAAGATCGAGCTCGTCATGCTGGTCAACGACGTGTCGCTGCGCGCGGTGCAGGCGGTCGAGCTCGGCAAGCAATTCGGCTTCACCCGCTCGAAGCCGGCATCGGTCTTCACGCCGGTTTGCGTGACGCCCGACGAGCTCGGCTCCGCTTGGCGCGACAATCGCCTGCATCTGCCGATCCGCTGCTCGATCAACGGCAAGCTGTTCGGCGATCCCGATGCCGGCGAGGCCGTGCATGGCTTCGACGCGATGATCTCTTACTGCGCGATGACGCAGGCTCTGAGCCGCCGGCACCATCGTCGGCGGCGGCACGGTGTCGAACCAGGATCTGAAGCGCGGCTTTGCCACCATCGCCGAGGCGCGCTCGGTCGAGGAGACCTCGGACGGCGCGGCGAAGACGCCATTCCTCAAATGGGGCGACCGCGTGCGCATCGAGATGCTGGACGCGCAGGGCCAGTCGATCTTCGGCGCGATCGACCACAAGATGGCGAAGCCGTCCTAAACCCGAACCGGCCCGGCGGCGAAATCGGCCCGGCAAAATCTGCCGCCGGTTCTGCCACACCCTCTCTAAGGCATTGATTTAGGCCGCAGCTTTTTCTGGCACGCGGCTTGCCAATGGCTTCGTCGTTCTGTCGGAGCCATGCCATGATCGATCTTGTCGAAAGTTTCAACAACGCCTTCCGCCTGCAGCAGGAGGGCCGGCTCGTCGAAGCCGAGACGCTCTATCGCGCCGTGCTCGATGTCGCGCCCGAGCATCCCGGCTCGCATCATCTGCTCGGCCTCGTCGAGCATCAGCTCGGCCGCCACGACGCGGCACTGCAGATCGATCAAGCGCGCGATCGAGCTCAACGACAGCGAGCCGAACTATCACAACAATCTCGGCACGGTCTATCGCACCGCTCGGCAAGCTCGACGAAGCGATCGCCTGCTATCGCCACGCGGTCGGGCTGAAGCCCCGATTTCGCCGCGGCCTTCAACAATCTCGGCATCGCGCTGACCGCAGAAGGGCGAGTTCGCCCAGGCGCAGCGCGCGCTGGAGCGCGCGCTCGAAGCCAAGCCCGATTACGCCGGCGCCTGGTTCAATCTCGGCAATGTGCTGGCCGCGCGCGACGAGTACGCGAAAGCGGTCGAGCATTATCGCCACGCGCTCGCGCTCGATCCCGAATTACGTCGACGCGCTCAACAATCTCGGCGCCGCGCTGAACGAGCTGGGCGCTGGAGACGAAGCCGCATCGTGCTATCAGCGCGTCCTGGCACTGCAGCCGGCGAACGCCGCCGCGCATAACAATTTCGGCCGCGTCCTCGCGCAGCGCGACGAGCTCGACGCGGCGATCGGGCATTTCCGCGAGGCGATCGCGCTGCAGCCGCATGCGATCGATGCGCATATCAATCTCGGCAATGTGCTGCTCGAGGAGGGCGACGCGCCCGCCGCGCATCAAAGCTATGAGCGCGCGCTGCGCCATCGATCCGGCACATGAAAGCGCGCATTGGAATGACGGGCTCGCGCTGCTGGTGCAGGGCGATCTCGCCGAAGGCTTCCGCCGCTGGCGCTGGAACGTCGCGGCATCGAAGCGCTTCAGCGCGCCGGAATGGCGCGGCGAGGCATTGAACGGCGCGACGATCCTCATCCATGCCGAGCAAGGCTTCGGCGATGCAATCCACTTCGCGCGCTATGTCCCGATGGTCGCGGCGCGCGGCGGCCGCGTGATCTTCGAGGCGCCGGTCGAGCTGCATCGTCGTCTTCGCGACGATCGAAGGCGTCGACGAGGTCGTCGCGTTCGGCGATCGCCTGCCGGATTTCACCTGGCAGTGCCCGCTGCTTGAGCCTGCCGCTCGCTTTCGAGACGACACTGCGCAACGTCCCGGACAGCGTGCCCTATCTCAGCGCCGATCCCGAAGCGGTCGAGGATTGGCGCCGCCGCATGGCAGGGCCGGAGCTCAAAGTCGGTTTGGTCTGGGCCGGACGGCCGGAGCATAAGCGCGACCGTCATCGCTCGATGGCGCTGGCCGAGCTCGCGCCGCTCGCCTCGATTCCGAACGTCGCTTTCTACGCGCTGCAGAAAGGCGCGGCGGTCGGCGAGGCCGAGCATGCGCCCGAAGGCATGCGGCTCGAAATCCTCTCGCCGTTGCTTGGCGATTTCGCCGATACGGCCGCGGCGATCATGGCGCTCGATCTCGTCATCACCGTCGATACATCGGTCGCGCATCTCGCCGGCGCGCTCGGCAAGCCGGTGCTGGATCCTCAACGCCTACGCGCCCGATTGGCGCTGGCTGGAAAAGCGCAGCGACAGCCCGTGGTATCCGACGGCGGAGCTTTTCCGCCAGGATGCGTCGCGTCGCTGGGCGCCGGTCGGTGAACGACGTCGACGGCGGAGCTGCGTCGCGCGCGCGAACGCCGGCGATCAGGCGAAGATCAGCCGCATCGCGTGAAGCCCGGCATAAAGCGCGAGCAGACCCAGCGCGACCGAGGCCACGATATAAGCGCCAGCGGCGAGCGCTTCGCCGCGATTGATCAGCGTCACGATATCGAGCGAGAAGGTCGAGAAGGTCGTATAGCCGCCGCAAATACCGACGACGAGAAAGACGCGCGTCGATTGGCTCGCATCCCAGCGCAGCGCGAAGGATTCGGCGAAAGACGCCGATCAGGAACGAGCCGACGATGTTGATCAGCAGCGTGCCCCACGGAAACGCAGTGCCGAGCCAGCGTCCGACATAGACGCCGGTCGCGTAGCGCGCCATCGAGCCGAGCGCGCCGCCAAGAGCGATCGAAAGATAGGTGTACATTCAGACCTCCTCGATGAACGGCGGACAACCAGCAGCCCGCCCGGCAGCTCACGCCGCCGTGCACCGTAGGAGTTATCAGCCCGCCAAGATCGGAAGATCGGCGGGCGGTTTTGGGGGAACCCCATCCCCATCGACGCCTGATCAAGCCAGGCGCCGCGGCAATTCAATTGCTTTGGTTACTTTAGCCCATTCCCGGGAAAAGGTGAATCGTGACTTCGAGGACGACGCTCGGCCCCGGGAATTCGCTTTGCGGCAGCGGCGGGAAAGGTGCGGCCTGCTTGATCATCGTGAGCGCGGTTTGATCGAGAATGGCGGCGCCCGACGAGCGCTCGAGCGCGAAATCGGTCAGCGCGCCATCGGCGCGAATCTTGATCAGATAAACCGCCGTGCCTTCGAGCGGCAGGCCGAGCGAACCGATCGCATTCGGCGGATAGAAGCGATGCGATTGGATCAACGCAAAGAGCGCGTTGAGATAGGGATCGCCTTCGGTCGCGCGCTCGCCCGGCGCACGATTGACCGAGCCGCGCGATGGCTTCGGCGTCGTCTCGCGCTTGGCGAGCTTTCGGCTTCTCTTGCTTGGCTTTTTCCTCCTGCGGCGGCGTGGGCTTCGGCTCCGACGTCGGCGGCTTTCGCCTGCGTCTCCGACCGGCGGCGGAGGTGTCGGCTTCGGCGCGGCCTCTTCGCCTTTATCGACCGCTTGCGGCGGCGCCGTGGTTTTCGTGTCGGCGCCGGAGACGCGCTCTTGCTGCTGTTGCTGCGGCGCCGGTGCGGGTGGCGGCGGCGCGGGCTTCGCTTGCGGCGGAGGCGGCGGCGGCTCGAGTGACCAAGGTCACCGGGATCGGCGGGCGCTCGAGCGGCCTGACCGGGAAAGAGATTCGGCCAATGGACGATCATCGCGGTGATCACCGCGACATGCGCCAGCGCCGCCGCGACGATCGCGCCGCGGCGCAGATGGTTGCGGCGCGCCTCGCGATCGCGGCTTTCGCGGAAACTCCGGATCGGCCGGGAAGCAAAATGGCCGGCGGCATGCCATCGGCGATGCTCATGCCCGCATTATACGACGCGCGCATCGCGGATTGGCTTTCACCCCGCCAGCCGAGGCAAAATGTCGTCATGGACCTCTTGGTCGATAGCAGCGGCTTTGCCGCCTGGGGCTCGTGGCGAATGCGCTGCGCCCTGGGCCGCAGCGGCATCAGCACACAAAAGCGCGAGGGCGACGGCGCGACACCGGTCGGGGCCTTTGCCGATGCGCCAGCTGCTCTATCGGCCCGGATCGCGAGGCCCGGCCGCGCACCGCCCTGCCCAGCGCGGCCGATCGCGCCGGCGGACGGCTGGTGCGATGCGCCGGCCGATCGCGCCTATAACCGGCGGGTTCGTTGCCCTATCCGGCCAGCGCCGAGCAACCTCTGGCGGGACGATCATCTTTACGATCTGATCGTGGTGCTCGGCTACAACGACGACCCGGTCGTGCCGGGGCAGGGAAGCGCGATCTTTCTCCATCTCGCCGTCGCCGGATTTCGCGCCGACGGCGGGCTGCGTCGCGCTGGGTCGCGATGATCTTCTGACCGTCCTCGCCGCTGCAGACCGGGCTTCGCGTGGTCATTATTGCCGGTTAGAGTGCTCTAAATCGGATTTCGTGCCCCGAAAATCGCAGTTCCGACCCTTACATGGCTGGCACCGCAGGCAATTGCGGCCTCAAAATCGGCACTCATGCCCATGCTGAGGCTTTCTGAGGCCGTTTTTGCGAGCGATTTCGGCCAATTTCATGAAAAACGGCGCAGGATCCTGGCCTTCGGGCGGAATACACATCAGCCCCTCGAACGCGTAGCTTCCAACGGCGCTGGCATTCGGCGATGAAATCGGCCGCTTCGCCCGGCGCAATTCCGGCTTTTTGCGGCCTCGCCGCCGATATTGACCTCGATGAAGCAGTCGAGCGGCCGGTTCTGCCGCGCCATCTCCTTGGCCAGGGCCTCGGCGAGCCGCGGCCGGTCGACGGTTTCGATCACATCGAACAGCGCCACCGCCTCCTTGACCTTGTTGGTCTGCAGCGGCCCGATGAGATGAAGCCGCAGATCGGGATGGCGCGCCCTGAGCGCCGGGTATTTCGCCTGTGCCTCCTGCACCCGATTCTCGCCGAAAACGCGGTGGCCGGCGACGAGCGCCGCGGCGACGGCTTCGGCCGGGATGGGTTTTCGAGACCGCGACCAAAGTCACGCTTTCGAGATCGCGCATCGCCGCACTGCACGCCGCCGCGATCCGCGAGCGGATGGCGGCGAGATTGTCGGCGATGGCGGCGCTGTCGGTCATGATCGCGAACCCTGGCAAACACCGCGGCACCGGGTCAAGTTGCCGACCGCACAATTAGGACGCTATGAATTTCCAAAGTCTTCTGGCGCCTCAAAGATTTAAAATCGTTTCGAGGCAGCGGCAGTGTAGGATGCCCGCGGGGCTTGGCGATGGTGTGTCGATCTTCTCGCCGAAGGATCGGCCAATTGAAGGAGCGTTCGATGGCGATGCGTTTCTCGGGAATGGGCAGCAAAGTCGCGCTGGTGTTCATGGGCGCCGTCTTGCTGAGCGGTTGCTCCAGCTGGTTCGATCCCGACCGCTGGCACGGCCAAGATCCTGATGCCGCGCGCCGCGCCGCCGATCCCTATGGCAATGATCCGCGCTGGAGCAATCCGGACACGTATTCGGATTATCGCAACCGGCCGAATGGCGGCGCGCCGAACAGCATGCTCGATACGATCTTCTCGCCCGGCAAGCCCGATGCATCCGGTGGCGGCGGTGGCAGCGGGATCGCCGTCAACAGCTTCCTCTGGCATGCCTCGCTCGACACCGTGTCGTTCATGCCGCTCGCTTCGGCCGATCCTTTCGGCGGCACCATCATCACCGATTGGTACAGCCCGTCCGACAGCCCGAATGAGCGCTTCAAGCTCAATATCTTCATCCTCGGCCGCGATCTCCGCGCCGATGGCGTGCGTGCGCGTGTCTTCCGCCAGAACAAGGCGCCGGACGGGCAATGGGTCGACGCGCCGGTCGATCAAGCGACCGGCACCGATCTCGAAAACGCGATCCTCACCCGCGCGCGTCAGATTCGCATGAGCACGGTCGCGAAGTAAGCGACCGCCGTACACAACCCGATAAGTAAGAGGGGCCGAGCGGGCTCGCGCGATGGCGCGCTACAACGCCAAAGAAACCGAAGAAAAATGGCAGGCGATCTGGCGCGACCGCGGCGTGTTCGACGTCGAGGCCGATCCCGGCCGGCCGAAATATTACGTGCTCGAGATGTTTCCCTATCCTTCGGGGAAGCTTCATGTCGGCCATGTCCGCAACTACACGATGGGCGACGTCGTCGCGCGTTATAAGCGCGCGCAGGGCTTCAACGTGCTGCATCCGATGGGCTGGGATGCGTTCGGCCTGCCGGCGGAGAACGCCGCGATCGCGAGCAAGGTCCATCCCAGGGATTGGACGCTGCAGAACATCGCGGTGATGCGCGGGCAGCTGAAGCAGATGGGGCTCAGCTATGACTGGCGGCGCGAAGTCGCGACCTGCGATCCCGAATACTACAAGCACGAACAGAAGATGTTTCTGGATTTCCTCGCGGCAGGCCTCGCCTATCGCAAGGAAAGCTGGGTCAATTGGGATCCGGTCGAGCACACCGTGCTCGCCAATGAGCAGGTGATCGACGGCCGCGGCTGGCGCTCGGGCGCGCCGGTCGAGAAGCGGCTGCTGTCGCAATGGTTCCTCAAGATCACCGAATATGCCGACGATCTCCTCGACGCGCTGTCGACGCTCGAGCGCTGGCCCGAACGCGTGCGGGTGATGCAGGAGAATTGGATCGGCAAATCCGAAGGCGCGCGCGTCTTCTTTCCCATGAAGGGCCGCAGCGACACGCTCGAGGTCTTCACGACGCGGCCCGACACGCTGTTCGGCGCGGCGTTCTGCGCCATCTCGCCGAACCACCCGCTGGCCGCGGAAGTCGCGACGAACAATCCGGCGCTCGCGACTTTCATCGCCGAATGCAATCGCATGGGCACGAGCGAAGCGGTGCTCGAGACCGCCGAGAAGCGCGGCTTCGACACCGGCCTCAAGGTGCTGCATCCCTTCGTTCCAGGCTGGGAGCTGCCGGTCTACGTCGCGAATTTCGTGCTGATGGAATATGGCACCGGCGCGATCTTCGGCTGCCCGGCGCACGACCAGCGCGACCTGGATTTCGCGCGCAAATACCATCTGCCGGTGAAGCCCGTCGTGCTGCCGCCGGATGCCGATCCGACGCGCTTCGCGGTCGGCGACGAGGCCTATACCGAGACCATCGGCACCGTCTTCAATTCGGAATTCCTCAACGGGCTCGACGTGCCGGCGGCCAAGCGCGCCGCCACCGACCGGCTCGATGGAGCTGAAAGCCGGCGAGCGCACCATCGCCTATCGGCTGCGCGATTGGGGCATTTCACGCCAGCGCTATTGGGGCTGCCCGATCCCGGTCATTCATTGCGGCAAATGCGGCATCGTGCCGGTGCCGGAACGACAACTGCCGGTGACCTTGCCCGAGGATGTGAGCTTCGACCAGCCGGGCAATCCGCTGGCGCATCATCCGACCTGGAAGCACACGACCTGCCCCGAATGCGGCGGCAAGGCCGAGCGCGAGACCGACACGTTCGATACGTTCTTCGAATCGTCGTGGTATTTCGCGCGCTTCTGCTCGCCGCGCGCGCCGACCGCGTTCAATCGCAACGAGGTCGATTACTGGCTGCCGGTCGATCAATATATCGGCGGCATCGAGCATGCCGTCCTGCATCTGCTCTATTCGCGCTTCTTCACCCGCGCGCTGAAGCAATGCGGCTATCTCGGCGTGAAGGAGCCGTTCGCCGGCCTCTTCACCCAGGGCATGGTCTGCCACGAGACCTATAAGAACGCCGACGGCGAGTGGCTCTTCCCGGAAGAGGTCACGAAAGGCCAGGACAATTCGGCGGTCGATGCGAAGCGGCCGCCCGGTCACGATCGGCCGCATCGAGAAGATGTCGAAATCGAATAAGAACCTCGTCGGGCTCGATGCGATCGTCGATGCTTACGGCGCCGACACGGCGCGGCTTTATCTTCTCTCCGACAGCCCGCCCGAGCGCGATCTCGAATGGACGGATGCCGGCATCGAAGGCGCCTGGCGCTATGTGAACCGGCTGCATCGCCTGGTCACCGAGCCGCCGGTGATGCTGGCCGCGGCCGGCGCGCACGCGCTGCAGCAACTGCCGGCGGCACTGGCGGCGCTCCGCGGCGCCATCCATCGCACGATCCGCGACGTCACCGACGATCTCGAGAAATTCCGCTTCAACCGCGGCGTCGCACGCATTCGCGAGCTGACCAACGCGCTCGAGGAGATCGAAGCCGATGACGGCGACCGGCGTGGTGCTGCGCGAAGGGTTGGAAGCCGCGGTGCGGCTCTTGGGGCCGATGATGCCGCATCTCGGCGAGGAGCTCTGGCAAGAGCTGCGGCCGGGCAATCTTCTCGCCGACGAGACATGGCCGCGTTTCGATCCGGCGCTCGCCGCGCGAAGAAACCGTGACGATGGCCGTTCAGGTGAATGGCAAGCTGCGCGGCACGGTCGAACTGCCGCGCAATGTCGCCGAGGATGCCGCCAAGGCCGCCGCCTTGGCGCTGCCGGCGGTCGTGAAGGCGCTCGAGGGCAAGGCGCCGCGCAAAACCATCGTCGTGCCCAACCGGATCGTCAATGTCGTTGTCTTAGCGCGATACACCCGGCCGAGCCGGCGCGCGTTTTGCCTCGCGTCGCTCGCCGTGACGCTCGCCGGCTGCGGCTTCCATCCGCTTTACGCGCCGACGCGGCCCACGCGACTGGGATCCCGATCTCGCCGCTATCAACGTCCTGCGAATCAATGATCGGCCCGGACAGATCCTCGCCCTGGCGTTGCGCGAGAATCTCAATCCCGCAGGCGTCTCGCGTGACCAAGCGCTGGGATCTGCAGACCGGGCTGCGCGTGACGCGGGCCGATCTCGGCATTCAACGCAACGCCACCGCGACGACCAGCGAGATCACCGTCTATGCGACTTTCCAGGTCGTCGACCTGAGCGGCAAGATCGTCTATTCGAGCTCCAGCAATGCCGTCGGCGATTTCGATCAGGTGAACGACGCTTATGCGACGCAAGTCGCCGCGGATGGCGCGCGCGATCGCGCCATCCGCGAGGTCGCCGATGACATGACATTGCGCCTCGCGATTTTCGTCCGCGATCAACGCGCGAAAGCGGCAGCGGCAAAGAAATGAAGCTGCCGGCAGCGCGAACCGCTGCTTTCATCAAGGCGCCCGATGCCGGTATGCGCGCCGCGTTGACTTACGGACCCGATGCCGGCCTTGTCAAAGAGCGCGCCGAGAAAATCGCGCGTGCGATCTGCCCCGATCTGACCGATGCGTTTCGCGTCGTCGAGCTCGATGCCGACGGGCTGGCGAAGGATCCGGCGCGGCTGCATGACGAGGCGGCGAGCCTTAGCCTGATCGGCGGGCGACGGCTCGTACGCGTGCAAGAGGCCGGCGACAGCGTCGGCGCGCTCTTCGATCGCTTCTTCAAGGACCTGCCGCCGGGCGATGCCTTCATCGTCGTCTCGGCCGGCGATCTGCCGCCGCGCTCGACGCTGCGCCGGGCATTCGAAAGCGCGAAGAATGCCGCCGCGATTCGCTTGTTATCTCGACGGGCCGCGCGAGCTCGGCGAATTGGCGCGCGAGATTTTCGCCGCGCATAAGATCACGGCGCGGCCGGAAGCGATGCAGTATCTCATCGCGCATCTCGGCGGCGACCGCGGCGTCAGCCGACAGGAGCTCGAAAAGCTCGCGCTCTATGTCGGCGATGGCGGCACGGTCGATGAGAGCGCCGCGTTTGATGCCGTCGGCGACAGCGCCGAGCTGACGATGGATGAAGCGGTCTTCGCGGCCGCCGAAGGCGACGCGGCGCAGCTCGAGCGCGCGCTCAACCGTGCTTTCGGCGAAGGCGCACAGGCGGTGAGCCTCATCCGCGCCGAGCTGCGGCATTTCCAACGGCTCCATCTCGCCGGCGCGCGCCAAGCGGCGGGCAAAAACGAGGAAGAAGCGTTGAAATTCCGGCCGCCGCTCTTCTTTAAATTGGTCGATCGCTTCAAGCGGCAGATGCGGCTCTGGCCGCCCAGCCGCGCCGAAGCGGCAATGACCGCGCTCTACGAGGCCGAAGCGCGGATGAAGACAACGGGTCTGCCGGCGGAGACGATCTGCCGCGAGGCCTTGCTGCGCATCGCGCGCGGCGCGGCGGCCGCGGCGCGAACACGCTAATTTCCAGCGCGGAGCTTTTTTCAGAATCTCGTCGAGCTGATCGAGGGTGCGGTAGCGGATCGTGAGCGATCCGCCATCGCCATCGGCTGCGATCGTCACTTTGAGGCCGAAGAGCTGGGCCAGTTCTTTTTCGAGCGCCGCGATATTCGCGTCCTTGGTTTTGACCTTGGCCGCTTTCACCGCGCCTGATTCGCCAACTTGCTTCTCCATCCGCAGCGCGGCCTCGATCTGGCGCACGCTGAGACCATCGCTGACAACCAGGCGCGCGAGTGAGAGCGGATCGCGCGACACCACGAGGGCGCGCGCATGGCCGGCGCTGAGCCGGCCGTCGACGACCATCGTTCTTACTTCATCGGGCAAATTCAAAAGCCGCATCGTGTTCGCGATATGGCTGCGGCTCTTGCCGAGCGCGCGGCCGAGCTCTTCCTGGGTGTGGCCGAATTCCTCGATCAGGCGGCGATAGCCCTCGCCTTCCTCGACCGCGTTGAGATCCTGGCGCTGGATATTCTCGATCAGCGCGATCTCCGACGCGGCGCGATCGTCCATCTCGCGGATGATTACCGGAATCTCGTGGAGCTGCGCTCCTTGCGCCGCGCGCCAGCGCCGCTCGCCGGCGAGAATCTCGTAGCGATTGGGCTCCGATGGATCGCGGCGCACGAGGATCGGCTGCAGAATGCCTTTCTCACGCACCGAGTTGGTTAGCGATTCGAGATTCTCGGCGTCGAAATGGCGCCGCGGTTGAAACCGGCTCGGTTTCAACTGCTCGATCGGCAGCGTACGCAGATTCTCCTGTTTCTGCGGCGCCGGCGTTTCATCGTCGCCGAACAGCGCAGAAAGACCGCGCCCGAGGCCGCGACCGGGCGTGCCGCGCGCACGCGGTGTCTCGTCGCTCATGGCATCACCGGCGTTGCCGCCTGAACGAGACCGCGCTCGCGTTTCAAAACTTCGCTCGCGAGATGAACATAGGCTTGCGCGCCCGGACAGCGGAAATCGTAGAGCAGCACCGGTTTGCCATGCGACGGCGCTTCGGAGATGCGCACATTGCGCGGAATGACGGTGTCGTAGAGCTTGTCGCCGAAATGGCCGCGAACATCGGCGGCGACGAGATCGGAGAGATTGTTCCGCTTGTCGAACATGGTGAGCACGATCCCCTGGATCTCGAGCGCGGGATTCAAATGTCGCTTCACGCGCTCGATGGTCTTCACCAGATGCGAGAGACCTTCAAGCGCATAGAACTCGCATTGCAGCGGCACGAGCACCGCATGCGAGGCGCAGAGCGCGTTGAGCGTCAGCAGACCGAGCGATGGCGGGCAATCGATCAGCACGTGATCGAAAGGCAGCGCGACATTTTTCAGCGCATCCGCCAGACGATATTCGCGGCGATCGAGCGCGACGAGCTCAAGCTCCGCGCCGGCGAGCTCGACGGAAGCCGGCACGACCGAAAGACGCGGCACCGCCGTCGGCACGATCGCCGCGCCGAGCGGCTGCTCGCCGGCAAGCACTTGATAAGAGGTGATATTACGCGCCTGGCGCGGAATGCCGAGACCGGTCGAAGCATTGCCCTGCGGATCGAGATCGACCAGCAGCACATGCTCGCCGGCCGCAGCGAGCGCCGTCGCGAGATTGACCGCCGTCGTGGTCTTGCCAACCCCGCCTTTCTGATTGGCGATGGCAATGATCCGGACGGCACGCGGCCGCGGCGCGTTTTCGACCTCGCTCATGACGCAGCCCGGCTGATGGCGGAGAGTTTCAAAATCGTGCCCGAGGGATCGGACAGGCTCGGAATCGTCTCGGCGGTCAGGTCCCAAGACTCCCGCGCCGCCTCGAGTTCCTCGCCCGCGCTTTCGCCTTTAAGGAACAGGCAGACACTCTTTAGAGATAGAAATTTCTCTGAATAATCAATGAGTTGATTGAGTGGCGCACAGGCTCGCGCGACCACAGCATCGGCCGGAAAAGCCACCGTCTTCTCGATCCGTTCGGGATGCAGCGCCACCGGCACATCCATGACCCGCGCCGCTTCGCGCAGAAAGGCCGATTTGCGCAAATCGGATTCGACGAGATGCATTTCCGGTATGCCCATCGCCGCGAGAACGAGGCCGGGGAGCCCCGCCCCTGCGCCGAGGTCGATCACGACCCGCGTCTGGCGCGGCAGATATTTGGTAAGCTGCGCGCAATCGAGAATATGCCGGCGCCAGACATCGCCCATGGTGTTGGCGCTGACAAGATTGATGCGCCGGTTCCACTGGCCCAGCAGCTCGACATAGGCGGTGAGCTTCTCCAATGTTTCACGTGAAACGCCGCTGACCCGCGCGAAGCCGGTCGGACCCAGCGGCAGGCGTACCGGTCTGACATTCGCGGCCATCGGCGCCGTCACGCGGCTACCTCTCCGCGTTTGACATGACGGAGCAGCGCGACAAGCGCCGCGGGCGTCACGCCGGATATGCGCGACGCCGCGCCCAAATTAGCCGGGCGCGCGGTGCTGAGCTTCTGCCGGATCTCGGTCGAGAGGCTGCCGACCGCGCCGTAATCGAGATCGGGCGGCAGCATGAGCTCTTCGTCGCGGCGGAAAGCGTGAATCTCGGCTTCCTGACGGTCGAGATAGCCGGCATAACGGCCGTCGATCTCGAGCTGCTCGGCGATCACCGGGGAAATCGCCCCGAGCTCTGGCCAGACCGCCGCGATCTGCGTCCAAGAAATATCCGGATGACGCAACAAATCGGCCGCCGAGCGGGAGACGCCATCGGCATTGACCATGAGTCCGTGATTCCGGCGCTGCTGCGGCGTCAGCCGCAATGCCCGAATCTGCGCCCGCGCCTCGGACAAATCGTTGGATTTCTTGGCGAAAGCCGCCTGCCGGGCGTCGCTGATACAGCCCAGGGCCACGCCGCGTGGGGTCAGTCGCTGATCGGCATTATCGGCGCGCAACACCAGCCGGTATTCCGCCCGCGAGGTGAACATGCGGTACGGTTCTTCTGTTCCACGTGAAACAAGATCGTCGATCAGCACCCCGATATAGGAGCTGGCGCGGTCGAGCACGAATTCGCCGCCTTGGCCGGCACGCAGCGCGGCGTTAAGCCCGGCGATCAACCCCTGCGCCGCCGCCTCCTCATAGCCGGTCGTGCCATTGATCTGGCCGGCGAAAAACAGGCCCGGCACCCGTTTGGTCTCGAGGCTCGGCCGCAGTTCGCGCGGATCGACGAAATCATATTCGATCGCGTAGCCCGGCCGCTTGATCGCGGCATGTTCGAGACCCGGTATCGTCGCGATGAGCGCTG
Source organism: uncultured Alphaproteobacteria bacterium (assembly GCA_963731145.1). GTDB lineage: Bacteria > Pseudomonadota > Alphaproteobacteria > ATCC43930 > CGMCC-115725 > CAIKMD01. Next base: position 71,866 of record CAVSUX010000008.1, read on the forward strand.
CCTGAGCATCGCGCGGCAGCGAGGTCGAAATTCCGTTCGGGTAAATCGTGTCGTCGTCGAGACCTTCCGGCTCGAGGAAGATCTGATGCCGCTCGCGGGCGGCAAACCGCACGACCTTGTCTTCGATCGAGGGGCAATAGCGTGGGCCGGTGCCCTCGATCTGGCCCGAATACATCGGCGCCCGATGCAGATTGGCGCGAATGATGGCGTGCGTCTCGGGCCGGGTCTCGGTGATGTGGCAGACCGTTTGCGGTGTCGTGATTGCCTTGGTTAGAAAAGAAAACGCCACCGGCGGGTCGTCGCCGTGTTGGACCCGAAGCCCGGCCCAGTCGATGGTCTTGCCGTCGAGCCGCGGCGGGGTGCCGGTTTTCAGCCGCCCGAGGCGGAATTGCAGCCGCGCCAATGTCTCGGCGAGGCCGACCGAAGGTGCTTCGCCGACGCGGCCGGCGGCGATCTTCTCCTCGCCGATGTGAATGAGACCGCGCAGAAAGGTCCCGGCGGTCAGGACGACCGCGCCGGCCAGCAACTCTTCGCCCGAGGCCAGGACAACGCCCCTCACCCGGCCGCTATCGTCGAGGCGCAAATCTTCGGCCGAGCCCTCGCAAATTTCGAGATTCGGCTGGTCGGCAAGCAGCGCCTGCATCGCCTGGCGATAGAGTTTGCGATCGGCCTGCGCTCGCGGCCCGCGAACCGCTGGGCCTTTGCTGCGGTTGAGCAGCCGAAACTGGATGCCGGCACGATCGGCGGCGCGGCCGATCACGCCGTCGAGCGCGTCGATTTCGCGGACCAGGTGACCCTTCGCGAGCCCGCCAATCGCGGGATTGCAGGACATTTCGCCGATCGTTGCGCGGTTCTGGGTCAGCAACAGCGTCTTGGCGCCGAGCCGCGCGGAAGCGGCCGCCGCCTCGCAGCCGGCATGGCCGCCGCCGATCACGATCACGTCCCAAGGAAGCATGTGTTCACTCTATTGACGGCCCGCGAGGGTGTAAAGCGAGCCGCCATGTTTCACGTGAAACAGCACCACACGCGATACGCGCAGACGCACCCGCCAGGGGGGAATTTCTTGGTGGTTATTCGGCCTTAAGTATTTCTTAAGAATAGGCCCCAGTAATTCCTCACAAATTTTCCCTGCTTCTTCTCCGATTCAGCCACAAGATGTAGCGCGGCACGACCGATTCGTGCCCGGGACGTTCCCGGAACGGCCACTAAATGAAGTGGTGAAGGAGAGGTCTGTTCCCGATTTACCCCTTATGCCCCAACTCGGCCACAATTAGGCCTCCGATCGGCCGTGATTCGCGCCGTGGCGATGCCAAATCGAGCCGCCCTGCTCATTTGCCGATACAGAACTCGCGGAAGAGCGCGTCCAGCATGTCTTCGACATCGACGCGGCCTGTGATGCGGCCGAGTGCGCGTGCTGCCGCCCGCAAATCCTCGGCGGCGAGTTCGGGTAGCCCTGCCCCCGCGAATCGGTCGAGCGCGGCAACGCAATTCTCGAGCGCTTCGCGATGGCGCGTGCGCGTCACCAGCGGCGCCGTCTCTGCATTGAGCGCTTCCTCGACCGCAGCACCGAGTCGCGCGATGAGCACCGCGATGCCCGCACCGCTGATTGCCGAGCAATACAGCGCGATCCCGGCACCGAGCGAATCGGCCCATGCCATAGGGGTTTCTTGCATTAGGTCGATCTTGTTCACGACGACGATCGTGCGTGCATCGATGAGATCGCGTAATGCCGCTGACCCTTCCGGCTTTGTCGCATCGAGTACGACGATCTTCAGATCGGCGCTTGCGGCGCGGGCGCGGGCGCGGCGGATGCCCTCTTCCTCAATGCTATCGGTGCTGTCGTGCAGCCCCGCCGTATCGGCGAGCACGACGGGATAGCCGCCGAGATCGAGCGCGACCTCGATCACATCGCGCGTCGTGCCGGCGATATGCGAGGTGATCGCTACTTCGCGCCGCGCCAAGGCATTCATCAGACTCGATTTGCCGGCATTCGGCGGGCCCAAAATCGCGACCGCCACGCCTTCGCGCAACCGCTCGCCGCGGTGGTTATCGGCCAGCTCGGCCGCGATCTCAGCGCGCAACGCCGCCAATTCTCGACGCACGGCAGCCCATTGCTCGGCGGGCAGACCTTCTTCGGGAAAGTCGATCTCGGCTTCGAGGCGCGCCTGGGCCGCGATCAACCGCGTGCGCCAACCTTCGCAGCGCCGGCCGAACTCGCCTTGAAGCTGACGCATCGCCTGGCGCCGCTGCGCCGAAGTCTCGGCCTCGACCAGATCGGCAATCGCCTCGGCCGCGGTGAGATCGAGCTTACCGTTGAGAAAAGCGCGTTTTGTGAACTCGCCTGGCTCCGCCAGGCGAAACCCCGCGCGTTGGGCGAGCGCCGAGAACACCGCCGCGAGCACAGCGCGGCTGCCATGAAGCTGCAGCTCAACGACATCCTCGCCGGTCATGCTGGCTGGTGCCGCAAAGTAGAGCGCGATGCCGCGATCAAGAAGCTCGCCGCTTTGCGGGTCGCGGAACCGCGCATGTTGTGCATGGCGTGGCGGCGGCAGGCTGCCGGCAAGATCGCGCAGCGCCGCTGCGGCGCCGGGGCCGGACAGCCGCACCATCGCGACGCCGGCACGGCCCGGCGCGGTCGCGAGTGCATAGATCGTATCGGTCATCGCAGCGAAAATAGCGAAGCCCGGGCGCGGCGCCACCGCCCTTGAGCGTGATTCGGAATTCCGCACGTTCGAAGGAAGATGGACCCGACGGATCGCACGTCGACGCGTTGTCGAAGAAGCCGGCAGTAGGGTGATACCGCGCCTTTGGCGAAGGTCCGCTGCGCTCCAAGGAAATCAACGCACAGCGGCAATGACGATGCGTCCTTCCGCAACGCAACAACGGCCGTATTGCGCACCGTCCGGCGCTGCGCCGTATCGTTTCACCCGCGGCACGCTTGGCTTTTCGTGCGATCGCGGAAGAACCCGCGACAGTATCCTCGAAGCGCGTGGAAATACCGTTAAGACACGAAAAATACTCGGAACCGGTGGTTGCTTGATTTAGATCAAGGCAATTTGACTCCAACCGCGGCATAGCCTCATGGATGGACGAGCAACACCTTCAGCAAATGATGGAGGTCATGCTGGCGTGTCACGGCGCAGAGGCAGAAAGCGCCGCACGTAAGCGTGCCAATCGCTGCCTTCGCCGCAAGGAGCCCGAATGGGCGGCTCTGTGGCGCGAGGTTGCCGATCGCATTGCTCGTGGCCAGCGCCGCTCTCCGACGCGCAATCCCAGCGCCGAAGACTAAGCCTTATCGTGCTTTCCCTCGGGTAGATCGCTTCGAGCGGCCGGCGTAAGATCGCGAGCCGTACGCCGGGGCTTGGCGTTGGCTGCGCATGAAAAAGATAAAACGCGCTCGGGAGGGTTCGATGAACGGCACGGCTTTCAAACTCGCCATGTATGCGGGCAATCCAGGGGGTCATTTCGCTGCGATTGTCCTCGGCGACACGGCCTTTGATATCGCGACGGTCTATCCGGCCTATCGCCAATCGCCGCGCGGCAAGACCGGCCCGCTCACCGCCATCGACAGCCTTCAGGCCATGCTCGAAGGCTGGGATCACAATTTCCCGGTGCTGCAGGAAATGGTCGCTTTCATCGAGCAGGAAAGCACGGACAGCGCGCGCTTCACCCACGACCGCGCCAAGCTCAATTCGCTCCGCGTCCTGCCGCCGATCGCCCGTCCCGGCAAGATTTTCAACGCGGCGCAGAATTTCCAAGAGCATGTCGATGAGATGTTGCGCGCCGGGATGACGCCCGCCGGCGGCCCGCAATTCACCGGCGCCAAAACGACCTCGCATCCCTATCTCTTTTTCAAGGCGCCGAGCGCGCTCTGCGGCGCTTACGACGACATCGCGATCCCGCGCGGCATGGCGAAGATCGACTGGGAGGCGGAGATCGCCTGCGCGATCTGGAAACCGGCCAAGCGCGTCAAAGCGGAAAGGGCGCTCGAGCATATCGCCGGCTTCATGACGACGAACGACGTCTCCTGCCGCGATATCCAGATCCGGCCTGACCGGCCGGGGCTGCGCTCCGACTGGTTCGGCGGCAAGAGCCACGACAATTTCGCGCCGACCGGGCCGTTCTTCACGCCGGCCGCCTTCGTCCGCGACCATATGAAGCTCTTCATCCGCCTGACGGTGAACGGCGCGGTGAAGCAGAACGGCAATACCTCGCAATTCATCTACACGCCGGAAGAGCAGATCGCATACGCCTCGAACATCATCGCGCTCGAGCCGGGCGATATGTTCGTTTGCGGCACCTGCGGCGGCGTCGGGCAGGGCACGAACACGTTCCTGAAAGTCGGCGATGTGATGGAGACCGAGGTCGAGGGCCTCGGCAAGATGCGCAATCGCTTCATCGAGGATCGCGCTTAGCCGACCCAAATGGCCACAGGAGTCAGCATGCTCTCGGCGCAGGACAATGATCTGATTTGCCAAGTCGGGCCTGGCACGCCGATGGGCGAGCTGATGCGGCGCTATTGGATGCCGGCGCTGTTGTCGCGCGAGCTCCATGCCGACGGCGATCCGTTGCGTCTTATGCTGTTGGGCGAGGCGCTGGTTGCCTTTCGCGACAGCAGCGGCGCGGTCGGCATCATCGATCATGAATGCCCGCATCGCTGCGCCTCGCTGTTCTACGGCCGCAACGAAGAGGGTGGGCTGCGCTGCCTCTATCACGGCTGGAAATTCGCCGCTGACGGCCGGTGCCTCGACATGCCGAACGTGCCGTCGCATCTCGACTTCAGGGACAAGATCCGCATCACGGCCTATCCCGTCGCAGAGCGCGGCGGCGTGATCTGGACCTATATGGGCCCTCTCAATGGGAAGATGGGCGATGCCAAGACCGGCGCGGTGCCGCCGCTGCCCGATATCCTCGCCAATCTTCTGCCCGACGCTCAGGTCGATTTCACGCTGTTCCAGCGCGAATGCAATTGGCTGCAGGCGCTCGAAGGCGATTACGACACCTCGCATGTCGGCTTCCTCCACGGCGGCAAGCGCACGCTCGCCGATCATCGGCCCGACGATCCGCAACGCTTCGGCACCATCAATCGTGCGCCGACCTATGAGGTGATGGAGCAGGAATGGGGCGTGACCTACGCCGCGATCCGTCCCGCCGATGACGGCCGCGATTACTGGCGCGTCGGCCAGTTCCTTTTCCCCTTCTGGTCGATCACGCCGTCCTCGCCGATCACCGAGCGCGTCGGCATGCGCGCCTGGGTGCCGATGGACGACACCCATACGCTGGCTTTCCAGATCCGCCGCAAGGTCGCGGGCACCAAAGGCGTCGACGGCATGCCTTCGCCCGACAGCGACTACCTGCCGGATACGACGGATTGGTACGGCCGCTGGCGCCTCAAAGTGAATCCGCGCAACGACCATCTCCTCGACCGCGCGCGGCAGCGCAACGAGAACTACTCCGGCATCATCGGCATCACCCAACAGGATCAGGCGATCACCGAGAGCATGGGGCGGATCGCCAATCGCACGAAGGAACACCTCGCACCCAGCGACCGCATGATCCAGGTAGCACGACGACGCCTCATCGAGGCGGCGATCAGGCTGCGCGACGAGGGCGCAGCGCCGCCGGGCGCCGAGCGGCCCGAAGCTCTACGCGCTGGTCGCCGGCGGCTATTTCCTCACCGGCGCGGGTCGTCATCTGGCGGAGGCCTATGCGGAACAACTCGGCGCTTTCCGCGATGCCAACCGCGATCTGCTCGCCGCCGCGGAATAGGAAACACAGCGATGATGGAGAACGAAACCGCGGCGCTTGGCGAAATCCCCGCCGCGCGCGGCACGACCGGCAGCCTCACCCAGCAATGGTATCTCGTCGGCGTGCTGACGGTGATCTACGTCCTCAACTACATCGATCGCGGCGCGCTCAACCTCATCGTCAATCCGCTGAAAGAGGATCTGCATATCAGCGACGTGCAGGTCAGCCTGCTGATCGGGCTTTCCTTCGCGGCGCTCTACAGCCTGCTCTGCATCCCGGCCGGCTATCTTTCCGACATCATGAGCCGCCGCAAATTGCTCGGCTCGGCGATCTGCTTCTGGTCCTGCGCCGCGGCGGTGAGCGGCTTCGCCGGCAATTACGCGCAGCTTTTCGCCGGCCGCATCGGTCTCGGCGTCGGCGAGGCGGTGCTGCCGCCAACGGCCTACTCGCTGCTGCGCGACGGTGTCCGGCCGCAGCATCGCGCCCGCGCGTTCAGTTGCTACCACCTCGGCACTGGTGTCGGTACCGCGCTCGGCGCGCTGATCGGCGGCTCGCTCTTTGCCCTCGGCGTCGCCGGCGCCTTCGCCAACGTGCCGGTCCTTTCATCGCTCAGGCCATGGCAATTGGTGATCGCGGTGCCCGGCCTCTGCGGTGTCCTGCTGTCCTATCTCGTCTTCACCTTGCGCGAGCCGCCACGCCCGTCGGCGGGCGATAGCGCCGGTTTCGGCGAGATGTTCCGCTATGTCGCCGACAACCGGCGGCTTTACGCGCCGCTCTTCCTCTCGATCGTCTTCGGCCCGATGGCGGTCTCGGCCTGGGGCGCGTGGCAGGCGGCCGCGATCGGCCGGATCTGGGGCTTGGCGGTGCCGGAAATCGGCCATACCACAGGTCTGTTGGCGCTCTGCGCTTTGCCTTTCGATGCGCTGATCATCGGCTTTCTCATGGACCGGGTGTCGCGCGGCGGCACAAGGCGCGACCGCACGATTTTCCTCGCCATCGGCATCGCCGCGCTGCAGCTCGTGCCGGCGTTGATGATCCTCTACGCGCCGACGATCCCGTTGATGTGGGCGAGCTATGCCGCCTCGATGCTGCTCACCAACGCCAATGGCGTCGCAGGCACCTTGTCGCTCGCCCAGGTGACGCCGGGCCGGCTCATGGGCAAAGTCACATCGTTCTATTTCCTGATCGCCAATCTCCTCGGCCTGGCGCTGGGGCCGACGGTCACGGCGCTGGTCGCGGCATGGTTCTTCACCGGCAAGCTCGCCATCGTCGGCGCCATGACGTGGTGCTATCCGCTGCTGACCGCGCTCAACCTGCTGTGCCTCGCGATCGTCGCGCTGCGGTTGAAGCACTGGCAGGCCGCCCGCGCATCCAGGTGACGCGACGCGACTCGGGCCGACGAACGCCTCCGCTAACGCACCAGCGGGCTTTCCCACACACGGATCAGCAGCTCTTTGAGCTGAGCGAAGCGCTTGGCGCCGAGCCTCGGCGACCCATTCGCGCTCGATCTCGACAAGTACCTCGGTCATCTTGGCGTAGACCGCGTGGCCGCGCTTGGTGCAGCGCACGACGCGGGCGCCGGCTTCCTCGGAACTGTCGGCGCGCGTGACATAGCCAAGGTCTTCGAGGCTGCCGAGCAATTGGTTCATCGCCTGCTTGCTCATACCCGCGCGCTCGGCGAGGGTGCCGGGGCGCACCCCATCCGGTCCTGGATATTGCAGCACCGCGATATGCGGCAGGCGCAGCTCGTCATAGCCCGCCGCGTTGAGCTCCTGGATCAGGCGGCGATGGATCGCCTGTGCCGGCACGCGCAGCAGCGCACCGATCAGCATGTTCTCGTCGAGGGGCAGATGTCTGGCGGAATCGGGCATTGACAGGGTTGGTAAATGCAGTTTACTGTTCAGGGATAAATGCACTTTACCACAAGGAGACCCGCGCATGCCACAAGCCGCTCGCATCAATCCCGCCGCCGAGACTCTCGTCACGCCGGGGCTCGCGGTTCACTTTCTGCTCACCGGCGAGCAGTCGAACGGCAGCATCGCGGCGTTCGAGCTGATGGTGCCGGCGGGCAAGCAATTGCCGGCGCCGCCCCATAGCCACGATCACTACGAGGAAACGATCTACGGCATCGCTGGCGTGCTGACCTTCACCGTCGACGGCACCCCGATTGAGGTGCAGCCCGGCGACACGCTCTGCATTCCGCGTGGCGCGGTGCATCGCTTCGAGAACAGGGGCAGCACCGACGCCAAGACGCTCGCCGTCATCACGCCCGCCGCCATCGGCCCCGAATATTTCCGCGAGACTTTCGCCGTGCTCGAAGCCGCGGCCGGCGGCCCGCCCGACAAGGCGAAGATGGCGGAGATCATGCGACGCTATCGCCTGACACCCGCCCTACCGCCGCGCTAAGCGGCCAGGCGTTCTTCAACGACGCGCGTCTTGGCCGCTGACTCGGCATCTCTGCGCTATGTCCGCTCATAGGGCGAATCGGACTTTCTTTACTCACGATGCGATTTTCGGGGCGTGACCCGGGCGGAATAAGCGCGACAACGCCCTGACGCCTCCTCGATCGGCGTGCATCCTGACGCCGTCGCCTTCGCGCCCTAGATTAGGGGCATGAGCAGCGACACCAACCGCAACGTCCTCGGCAACGAGACCAGCCCTTATCTTCTCCAGCATCGCGACAATCCGGTGCATTGGCAGGCGTGGGGGCCCGAAACCCTCGCGGCCGCCAAGGCGCAGGACAAGCCGATCCTGCTTGTCGGTCGGCTATGCCGCCTGCCATTGGTGCCATGTCATGGCGTCGGAGAGCTTCGAGAATCCCGCGATCGCCGCGGTGATGAACCAGCATTTCGTGAACATCAAGGTCGATCGCGAAGAGCGGCCGGATATCGACGCGATCTATATGCATGCGCTCCACATGATGGGCGAGCAGGGCGGCTGGCCGCTGACCATGTTCCTGACCTCGGAAGGCGAGCCGTTCTGGGGCGGGACCTATTTCCCGCCGACGTCGCGCTATGGCCGGCCAGGCTTTCCGCAAGTGCTCGAAGCGATCGCCGAGGCCTATCGCAAAGACAAAGAAACGATCGGCAAGAACGTCGCGGCGCTGCGCCAGGGCCTCAACCAGCTCGCGGCGCCGCAAGCCGGGCAGGCGATCGATCTCGCCATGATCGACCGGATCGCGGCGCAGCTGACGCAGGAGATCGACGGCGTCCATGGCGGCATCGGCCACGCGCCGAAATTCCCGCAAGGCCCGGTGCTCGAGCTGCTGTGGCGCGCCGGCGCGCGCGGCAAGCCTGCGTCGCGCGACGCGGTGCTGCTGACGCTCGATCATATCGCGCAAGGCGGCATCTACGATCATGTCGGCGGCGGCTTCGCGCGCTATTCGGTCGATGCACGCTGGCTCGCGCCGCATTTCGAGAAGATGCTCTACGACAATGCGCTGCTGATCGAGCGCTATTGCGCTGCCTATCAGGCGACGCAGAAGCCGCTTTATGCCGAACGCGTCGCCGAGACGATCGGCTGGCTCGTGCGCGAGATGCGCTTGCCCGAAGGCGGCTTCGCCTCGAGCCTCGATGCCGATAGCGAGCATGTCGAAGGCAAATTCTATGTCTGGAGCGCGGCCGAGATCGATGCAAGCGCTCGGGTCGCGCGCCGCGCGTTTCAAGGAATTCTACGACGTCAGCGCCGGCGGCAATTGGGAAGAGCACAACATCCTCAACCGCCTCGATCACATCGCGCGCGCCGATGACACGACCGAGCACGAGCTTGCCGAGGATCGCGCCACGCTCTTGGCGGCGCGCGCCGCGCGGGTGCGGCCCGGTATCGACGACAAGGTACTGGCCGATTGGAACGGGCTGACGATTGCGGCGCTGGTCGACGCGGCGCTGATCTTCGAGCGCGCCGATTGGCTCGACCTCGCGCGCGGCGCTTTCGATTTCGTCGTTATCGCGATGAGCGACAAGGACGGGCGGTTCTTCCATTCCTGGCGCGGCCGCGCGCAGCATCGCGCCATCCTCGACGATTACGCGAATATGAGCCGCGCCGGCCTCGCGCTGTACGAGGCGACCGGCGAGGCGCGCTACCTCGCGCAGGCGAAGAACTGGGTCGCGCTGGCCAGCAAGCATTACGCCGATCCGCGCGGCGGTTTCTTCTTCACCGCCGACGATGCCGAAAGCCTCATCGCCCGAGCCAAGAACGCGCTCGATCAGCCCAACCCGTCCGGCAACGGCACGCTCGCGGCGGTATTGGCGCGGCTCTATTACCTCACCGGCGACGAGGATTATCGCAACGCGGCGCAGGCGACGCTCGATGCCTTCGCCGGGGCGGCGCGGCAGAATCTCTTCGGCCACACGACGTTGCTGAATGCCGCCGAGTTGCTGCTCAAGGGCCTGCAGGTGGTGATCGTCGGCGATCGGAGCGCCGCCGGCATGACGGCGTTGCTCGGCTCGGTCTATCGCCGCAACCTGCCGAACCGCATCGTCAACGTGATCGCGCCCGGTGCAGCACTGCCCGCCTCGCATCCCGCGAGCGGCAAAGGCCAGATCGGCGGCAAGGCGACGGCTTATGTTTGCGAAGGCCAGGTCTGCTCGCTGCCGCTGAACGATCCCGCCGCGCTCGACCAAGCGCTCGCCCGGCGTGGATGACATGCCGCGCCTATCGCTCGACAGCCCGGTGGGCCGGCTGACCATCTTCGAGCAAGACGGCGCGATCACCGCTTTGGTCTGGGGCGACAAATCAGCCGGGCCGGCAACGCCGCTCTTGCAAAGCGCGAAACGGCAGTTGCTCGCTTATTTCGAGCGCAAGCGGCGCGATTTCGAGCTGCCGCTTCTGCCCGAGGGCACCGAGGACGAGAAGCGCATCTGGGCGGCGATGGCGGCGATCCCTTACGGCGAGACGCGCTCTTACGGCGATATCGGCCACCTGCTCGATATCGAGCCGCGCGCCGTCGGCCATGCCTGCGGCCGCAACCCGCTGCCGATTCTCCTGCCGTGCCACCGCGTCACCGGCGCCGACGGCAAGCTCGTCGGCTATTCCGGCAGCGGCGGCATCGAGACGAAGCGCAAGCTGCTGCAGCTCGAAGGCGCGCTGCTGATATAGAGGCGCGGCTATTTTCTTTCGTCATTGCGAGCGAAGTGAAGCAATCCAGGGCCGCGCGTGAAAGCCTGGATTGCTTCACTTCGCTCGCAATGACGATGAGAGGGGCAGCGAGACTCTATTCAGTAGCCGCCTTGTAATAGCTTAGATCGTAGAAATCGCGCGCGTTGAGCTTCTTCTTCGGTTCGGCATATTCGCCGCGAAGCTTCACCACCGTCGCGACGCCCAGCGGATCGAGCTTCGCTGTCGGCGAGCCGATGCCGCCTTTGCCGGCCGTGTCGCGGTAGATGTCGGCCGCCTGCTGCGGCGAGAGGCCTTGCGTGTTCTTCATCAAGAGATCGATCGCCGCGGCTTTGTGCGAGGCATCGAAAAGCCAGAGCGAGCCTTTGACGTAGGCGCGGATGAAAGCGAGCAACACATCGCGGTGCTGCGCCGCCCAGGCGCGGCGCGCAAAGCCGGCGCTCGCCTGATAATGCGGGAAGAGCTTGCGCATATTGCCGAGATTGACCGCGCCTTTGGTCAGCGCGATGGAATCGAAGGGGCGATTGAGGCCGGCGGCTTGCGCTTTGCCGCTGGTGATCGCATCGAGCCGCGCTTGCGACGAGCCGACCGCGAGGATGTTGTAATCGCCTTGTTTGAGCTTGTGCCGCGCCAGCGCGCTGTAGAGCACGAAGGCGAAGCCGGTGTTGGATGCGTCGACGGCGAGAGTCTTGCCTTTCATGTCCTCGATCTTCTTGATGTCGGGCGAGGCGATGAATTGCAGCGCCAATTGCTCGCCGCCCATGAAGGCGAAGAGATCGGTCGGCTGTTGCACGTCCTTCGAGCCCTGGCCCGCATCATAGGCGACGACATTGTCGAAAGCGGTGAGGCCGAGATCGTATTTGCCGCTCATCGTGTTGTTGATCTGCTCGACCGAGCCGCGCACGGGATTGAAATGCACATCGAGCTTCTCGCGGGCGAAGAAGCCCTCGTTCTGTCCGATCAGCAGCACCCAATTGGCGCCGGGAAAGAAGCTCACTTCGAGCTTGGTTTGCGCGCCATTGGTTTGAGCAAAGGCGGGCGCGGCGGCGAGCATCGCGCCGGCGATCAGGGTGACGAGCAATTGACGCATGGGTTTCAAACCTTCTTCGCTTGCGGGGGGCTTTAAGCTTTCGCGAGCCGCGGGATGAGCCGCTTGGCGTTGCCGGCATGGATCGCCGCCAGATCTTTCGCCGACAGGCCGCGCTCATCGAGCGTATCGAGCTGGTCGTTGGCGAAATAGGGGAAGTCGGTGCCGTAGGTGATGTTCGTGATCGGCGCGAGCTTCGTCAGCGCGGCGAAAGACGGCGCCGCCGTGACATTGACCGTGTCGTAATGCAGCCGCCGGAGCTCGGCCATCACGCCGTTCGGTGCGATGTCATGCAGATTCTTCGCCGTCTTGAAGAACGCCTCCATGCGGCCGGCGAGATAGGGCGTCGCGCCGCCGCCATAGGCGAAGAGCCATTTGATGTCGCGATAGCGCGCCAGCGCGCCATTGGCGAGGAGGCTCATCACCGCGCGCGTCATGTCGAAGGTCACTTCGCCGACCGCCGGATTGACGCCCGGCCCAACCTTCAACGCGCCGCAGCAATCCGGCACCGGTCCGTGGAAGAACACAACCGCCTTGCGGCGATTCAATTCTTCCCACAGCGGATTGTAATAGGGATCGCCGGGATAGCGGCCATTGGCGCTCGATTGGATGCCGATGCCGTCGGCCTTCACCTGATCGAGCGCGTATTCCGCCTCTTTCAACGAGGTCTCGACATCGATCATGTTGAGCGGCGCGAAGAGGCCGAAGCGGCCCTTGTGCTCGCTCATCATCTTCGCCGCGAAATCGTCGCAAGCGCGGATGACATTGGTCGCCTGCTGCGCATCGATGCCCCAGAAGCCTTCGCGGATCGAGGCGAGCGACAGCATCGCGGTTTGCACGCCGCCGCGATCCATCTCGTCGAGCGCGACCTGCGGGCTCCATCCGGCAATGCGCGGATCGGGCGCGGCGTGGTGCGCGTCCCCCCATTCCTGCGACAGTTTCAGATATTCCGGTGCCCAGAAATGGAAATGCGTGTCGATGACGCCGTGATGTTTGGCCGGCTTGTTGCTTTTCGACTGCGCCCCCTTGGATTGTGCTAGGCCGACCGCGGGCAGCGCCGCGGCGGCACTCGCCGCCGCCACCGCCGCCATGAATTCGCGCCGTGATGTCATGCTTAAACCTTCGCCGATCACGCCTTTGCCAGCCGCGGGATCATCCGCTTGGCGTTGCCGGACTGAATCGCGGCCAGGTCTTTCGGCGAAAGATGCAGGCCATCGAGCTCGTCGAGCTGGTCATTGTTGAAATAGAAGTAATCCGTGCCGTAGAGGATATTGCTGATCGGCAGGAACTTCGTCATCGCCGACATCGACGCTTGATTCGTCACATTGACGGTGTCGACGTGGAATTTCTTCAGCTCGTTGTAGACGCCATTCGGTGCAAGCTCCTTGGCGTTCTTCATCTTCTCGATGAAATTGTTGATGCGGCCGGCGACGAACGGCAGCGTGCCGCCGCCATAGGCGATGATCCACTGGATGTTCGGGTATTTCTGCAGCGCGCCGCTGGTCAGTAGGCTGGCACAGGTGCGCGTCACATCGAAGGTCACTTCGACGATCGAGCCGAACATGCCGGGCCCGTCCTTGATCGCCGAGCAGCAGGCGCTGTTCGGGCCGTGGACGAAGACGACGGTCTTGCGGCGGTTGAGCTCTTGCCAGATCGGGGCGTATTTATCATCGCCGAGATAGGCGCCGTTGTAGCTCGATTGCAGCCCGATGCCGTCGGCCTTGGCCTGATCCAGCGCGTATTCCGCCTCTTTCAGCGAACTATCCGGATCGATCATGTTGAGCGGCGCGAACAGACCGAAGCGGCCTTTGTGATCGGCGACGACTTTCGCGCCGTAATCCGCGCAGGACAGGCAAACTTTGTGCGCGGCAGCCGGATCGAGGCCCCACATCCCGTCGCTGATCGAGGCGAGGGACAGCATCGAGGTCTGCACGCCCGACTTGTCCATCTCGGCGAGCGAGAATCTCGGGGCGCCAATTCTGCATGGGCGGCGCATGCGGCACGTGATGCGCGTCTTCCCAATCGTCCTGCGCCTTCAGATAGTCCGGTGCCCAGAAATGATGATGGACGTCGATGACACCGTGATGCTTCGGCTTCGCCATCTTGGCCTGGCCGAACGCCAGGCTCGACGTCATGGTCGCCGCGGCGCCCGCCGCCGCGAGCCCGGTCAGGAATTCACGGCGCGATGCCGCGTCGCTGAAACGCTCTGTCATGATGTCCTCCCTATCGTCCCTTTGCTGGGCTTGGGCATCACTTTGCCGATCTTTGCCCGGCGTGACAAGGTTTTGATTGATCACTAGATTTTGCGCCACAAAGCACGCAAGGAGACGCCGATGGTTCACGCAATCCGCATCCACAAGACCGGCGGCCCCGAAGTTCTCACCTGGGAAGAGGTCGAGATCGGCAAGCCCGGCCCCGGCGAGGCGCGTATTCGCCAGACCGCGGTCGGCCTCAATTTCATCGACACCTACAATCGCGGCGGCATCTATCCGGTGCCGATGCCGACGGTGCTCGGCAACGAAGCGGCCGGGATCATCGAGGAGCTCGGCGCCGGCGTCACCGATCTCAAGATCGGCGACCGCGTCGCTTACGGCAACGCGCCGATCGGCTCTTACGCCGAGGCGCGATTGATCCCGGCGGGCCGGCTGGTGAAGCTGCCTGACGGCGTCGGCGACCAGCAAGCTGCGGCGATCATGCTCAAGGGTCTCACCGCGTGGTATTTGCTGCGCCAGACCTATCGCGTGAAGCCGGGCGAGACGATCCTTTTCCACGCCGCCGCCGGCGGCGTCGGCTCGCTCGCCTGCCAATGGGCGAGGCATCTCGGCGTTACCGTCATCGGTACGTCCAGCACCAGCAAGATGCCGCTCGCCAAGGCGAATGGCGCGGCGCATGTCATCGATTACACCAAGGAAGATTTCGTCAAACGTGTGATCGAGATCACCGCGGGCAACAAGCTGCCCGTGGTCTATGACAGCGTCGGCAAAGACACGTTCATGAAGTCGCTCGATTGTCTCGCGCCGCTCGGCCTGATGGTTTCATTCGGCCAGAGCTCGGGCCTGGTCGAGCCGTTCAGCGTCAACATCCTGACCGGCAAGGGCTCGCTCTATGTGACGCGCCCGACCCTGGCGCATTACGTGCCGACAACCGACAAGCTGCGCAACGCGGCAAAGGAAATGTTCGATCTCGTCGCGGCCGGCGTGCTCAAAATCGATATCGGCCAGACCTACAAGCTCAAAGACGCGGCGCAGGCCCATCGCGATCTCGAGGGCCGCAAGACGACGGGCTCGACGGTGTTGGTGGTTTAAGAGGGGCTGTCAGCTAATAGCTGTCAGCCCACCCCAATCGTCATTGCCGGGCTTGTCCCGGCAATCCATGGACCCGCGGAACAAATCCGCGGGTGACGAAGAAAGAAACGCGTCCTGACGTTGAAAGCTGAGAGCTGACGGCCGATCGCTGGCGGCTTACGTATTCATCGCCTCGAAGAAGTCGGCGTTGTTCTTCGAGTGCTTGAGCTTCTCGATGAGGAATTCGAGCCCGTCCATCGGCCCCATCGGGCTGAGGACGCGGCGCAGCACCCACATCTTCGAGAGCGTGCCTTTCTCGACCAGGAGCTCTTCCTTGCGCGTGCCGGACTTGGTGATGTCGAGCGCGGGGAAGGTGCGCTTGTCGGCGATCTTGCGGTCGAGCACGATTTCGGAATTACCGGTGCCCTTGAATTCTTCGAAGATCACTTCGTCCATGCGCGAGCCGGTATCGATCAGCGCCGTTGCGATGATGGTGAGCGAGCCGCCTTCCTCGATATTGCGCGCCGCGCCGAAGAAGCGCTTCGGCCGTTGCAACGCGTTGGCGTCGACACCGCCGGTCAGCACCTTGCCGGAGGACGGCACGACGGTGTTGTAGGCGCGCGCCAAGCGGGTAATGGAATCCAGCAGGATCACGACGTCGCGCTTGTGCTCGACGAGACGCTTGGCCTTCTCGATCACCATCTCGGCAACTTGCACATGGCGCACCGCCGGCTCGTCGAAGGTCGAGGAGACGACCTCGCCCTTCACCGTGCGCGCCATGTCGGTGACTTCTTCCGGCCGCTCGTCGATCAGCAGCACGAGGAGATAAACCTCGGGATGATTGGCGGCGATCGCATGCGCGATGTTCTGCATCATCACGGTTTTGCCGGTGCGCGGCGGCGAAACGATCAGCGCGCGCTGGCCCTTACCGAGTGGCGTGACGAGGTCGATGACGCGGGTGGTGAGATCTTTCTTGGTCGGATCGCCGAGCTCGAGGTTGAGCTTTTCGTCCGGATAGAGCGGCGTGAGGTTGTCGAAATTGATGCGGTGACGCAGCTTGTCGGGATCGTCGAAATTGATCTTGTTGACCTTGAGCAGCGCGAAATAGCGCTCGCCGTCCTTGGGCGAGCGGATCTCGCCTTCCACCGTGTCGCCGGTCCTGAGGCCGAAGCGGCGGACTTGGCTCGGACTGACGTAGATGTCGTCGGGGCCGGGAAGGTAATTCGCTTCCGGGCTGCGGAGAAAGCCGAAACCGTCCTGTAGCACTTCGAGGACGCCGTCGCCGTAGATCGCCTGGTCTTTATTCGCGAGCGTCTTGAGGATCGCGAACATCATATCCTGCTTGCGCAGCGAGGACGCGTTCTCGATCTCGAGCTCCTCCGCGAACGCCAGGAGTTCGGGCGGGGTTTTGTGTTTCAGTTCTTGTAAGTTCATGAAAACAGGGCCTTGGGGGGAATCAATCGTGGCGGGAGGGAAGCGCTCGACCCGAGAAAGGTCTTAACGGCGGGCCGAGACGCGGGCCCCGGAGGGCGGATGGCCAATCTGATGACCGAAAGTGCGGCTTTTTTGCAAGGTCAGAGGAGATTGGAGGCGCCCCGACGGGCACCATCACAATTACCCGAAAACACGCGCCCAAGTCAAATGCCAAACGCTAAAGGGCGGCCGGCGGCTCTGGCCGCGAGATCAAATGGTCGCGAAATACTATTCGTTGGCGAACACGTAGCGCAGCCCGCGCCCCAGCAAAAAAATGGCGATCCCGGCCAGAATGACAAGCCCGATGACGAAACTGCTGCTGTGCCAATAGCCGAAAACCACGCCGATGAACTCGCCGAGCCACGTCACGCCGACGAAAGCGATGGCGATCCAATGCAGGAGCCGGCCGAGCCGGATCGCAATGGTCAATTCGATCTCTTCCAATGTGCCGCTGCGCGGCCAGAGCCATTTCATCGCGGGATCTTTCGCTTAAAACGGTTTCACCACCACGAGGATCACGATCGCGATCAAGATCAGCGTCGGCACCTCGTTGATGATGCGATAGAAGCGCGCCTCACGTCGATTGCGATCGGTGGCGAAAGCGCGCTGCCAACGCATGCAGGCATAATGCATCGCGGTGAGAGCCACGACCAGCGCGAGCTTCCAATGGATCCAGCCCGCACGCCAATCAACGACGCCGGGCGTCAGTGCCAACAGGATACCGAAGGCGTAGGTCATCACCAGTGCGGGATGCATGATGCCGCGCAGCAGGCGCCGCTCCATCACCTTGAAGGTCTCGCTGGTTTCGGAGCCCGGCGCGGCGCTGGCGTGATAGACGAAGAGCCGCGGCAGATAGAGCAGCCCTGCCATCCAGGCGACGACGCTGATGATGTGCAGCGCTTTGATCCAGGGATAAAGCGGGGTCAGCGCGTTCATGCCGTACCGCAGGCGCAAAAGGTAAATCCCGGCGCACAGCGGCGCTTGCTGCCGCTCGGCGTGATCGCACGCGGTGCCTGCTGCGCTTCCCGGACCAGCCTCGCCAAGCCGGCGATATAGCTCGGTGTCGTCGATACCGTCGGCACGCGGACATAATGCGGCACCCCGCTTTGCGCGGCGAGATGGCCATATTCGATATCGAGCTCGACCAGCGTTTCCGAATGCTCCGAGACGAACGCGATCGGCGCGACGATGAGGCCGCGTTTCTCGGCGCCCGCGCGGCGGATTTCGGCATCGGTCGCGGGGCCGAGCCATTCGAGCGGCCCGACCCGGCTTTGGTAGCAGATCGTGGTATCGAGCTCGGGATGCGCAAGGACCTGGCGCAGCGCGGCCGCCGTCATCTCGACCTGCGATTGATAGGGGTCGCCGCGCGCGACCGTCCGTTTCGGCAGACCGTGCGCCGACAGGAGCAAGCGCGGTAGCCCTTTTTCCGCCGGCCATGCGGCCAGGGCTTGGCGAATATTCTCGGTCAGTGCGGCAACGAAGCCCGGCTCATCGGGTGCGCAGCAGATCGCATGAGTCGGCGCGGCAATCCCGGCGCGTTTGGCGGCGCGATGCCAATCGGCGAGAGACGACGCTGTCGTCGTGCTCGAGAATTGCGGATAGAGCGGCAGCAACACGATCTCATCCGCACCCCATTGCGCGATCGTTCGTGCTGCTCTGTCGGCAAAAGGGTGCCAGTAGCGCATGGCGATAAAACAGCGCGTCTCGCCGCCGAGTGCGACCTCCAATGCGCGGGCTTGCGCTTCCGTGTTCGGGACGAGCGGCGAGGTATTGCCTATCTTCGCATAGATCTGTCGCGCGATGGGGGCGCGGCCCGCGGAGATCCGTTTGGCGATCAGCCAGCGCAGCGGATTGGGCAGCGCAATGATCGCCGGATCGGAGAACAAATTGTAGAGGAACGGCTCGACCGCTTTAGCCGAATCCGGCCCGCCGAGATTCAACAACACGACGGCGAGCTTAGCCATGCGCACGGATCAGCTCGCCGAGCCTGGCGACATGATCGGGGGGCGTTTCCGGCACAACGCCGTGACCGAGATTGAAGATGAATGGCCCAACCCCCAGCCGGTCGAGGATGCGATGAACCGAATCTTCAAAGGCCTTGCCGCCTGCGACCAATATTTTCGGATCGAGATTGCCTTGTACTGCGCCGAGCGATTGCAGGGCGTGGGCTTTGTCCAGCGACGTATCGGCATCGACGCTCAGCGCATTGATTCCGGTCTCGGCAAAATACTGACGATACCGGTCGCCGATGCCGCGCGGGAATCCGATCACCGGCACATTCGGATGGTCGCGATGCAGCCGCTCGACGATTTGCCGTGTCGGCCTGACCACCAACCGCTCGAATTCACTCGCTGGTACAATGCCGGCCCAGGTATCGAAGAGCTGCACCGCTTCGACCCCGGCTGCGATCTCAGCCGAAAGATGGCGCGTCGTTGCTTCGACCAGCTTTGCGATAATTTCATCGAAGCGCCCATCGCGGCGCGCGACCCAGGCAAGGATCTTCGAAAAATCGCGGCTCGACCCGCCTTCGATCATGTAGGTCGCGACCGTCCACGGCGCGCCGGCAAAACCGAGCAGTGTGGTCTCTTGCGGCAATTGCGCGACGATCGTCCGGATCGCGGCATAGACCGGCGCCAACGTCTGATCGAGCTTCTCGAAGTTGAGCTCTTCGACATCGCTATCGTTGCGTAGCGCATTCAGCTTCGGCCCGCCGCTGGGCTCGAACCAGAGTTTCTGGCCGAGCGCCTGTGGCACCAGCAGGATATCGGAAAAAAGGATCGCGCCATCCATGCCAAACCGCTTGATCGGCTGCAAAGTCGCTTCCGCCGCCAGAGCCGGTGCATAGCAAAGATCGAGAAAACTGCCGGCACGCTCGCGTAGCGCCCGGTACTCCGGCAGATACCGTCCAGCCTGTCGCATGAGCCAGTACGGGATCGGTCGAACCGCCTCGCCGCGTAATGCCCGAAGAAGGGGTTTTCCCCGTGCGACCATGCTCTGCTCTTAGCTTCCTTTCTTTAGAATTCGAAAGATAGTGGAGGTAGTGGGAGGGTGGAATGCTGGGGATCACCGCTGACCGGGCTTTCATCCCCGAGTGGCAGCGGGTCGCTGCGAAGGGGGCGTAAAACCGTGTATAACCGAGGCTGATCGAGATGGTTATGGCGATGACGCCCAGTCCGGCGCGACACATGAATTCTGGGGAAAGCGGGGAAGCCGTAGGGGACGACGACGCTTATCCACGTACCGCAATGAGATCGGCGCATTTATCCCCGGCCGGACGAGTGCGGGATGAAATCGCGGTAGACGGGGGCGGCTGGGTCTTTTGGTCGTCCGACCCGGCTTATCCCAATTCTGTCCCGTTCCTCACGGGTAGTTATTCATGACCCGCTTCCACCTTCATCTTGTCTCGGATTCGACGGGCGACACCGTGCACTCGGTGGCGCGTGCCTGCCTCGTACAATTCGAGGATTCGGATGCGATCGAGCACATCTGGTCGATGATCCGCACCAAATCGCAGATCGACCGCGTGATCACCGGTGTCGGTGCCAATCCTGGCGTCGTGCTCTATACACTCGTCAACGATGCGTTGCGTCAACCGTTGATCGAAGGCTGCCGCAGGCTTCAAGTGCCAGCCATCCCGGTGCTCGATCCGGTGATCGGTGCGCTTGCCTCCTATCTCGGGCGTCAGGCGCGCGGCCTGCCGGGCCAGCAGCACATGCTCGACAGCGAATATTTTCAGCGCATCGATGCGATGACCTTTGCGCTCAATCACGATGACGGCCAATCGCTGTGGGGGCTGAACGACGCCGATGTCGTGCTCGTCGGTGTCTCCCGTACCTCGAAGACGCCGACTTGCATCTATCTCGCCAATCGCGGGATTAAGGCGGCGAATGTGCCAATGGTCCCGGGTGTGCCGCTGCCCGAGGAGGTGTTCGAGCTGACGCGGCCGCTGATCGTCGGCCTTACCAATGATCCCGACCGGCTGATCCAAGTACGCACCCAACGCCTCGCCTCGCTGCATCAGCAAGAACGCAGCGAATATACGGATCTCGACAAGGTGAAAGAAGAGGTGACGGCGGCGCGGCGCCTCTTTACGGAGCGCAATTGGCCGGTGATCGATGTCAGCCGCCGCTCGATCGAGGAGACCGCGGCCGCAATTCTTCGGCTGCTGGCCCGCGCCCGCGGCGAAGAGACATGAGCGTGCTGGTTCTTGCCTCGGCCAGTGCGGCGCGGCAACGCCTGCTCGCGGATGCCGGCGTTGTGGCCGAGACCGATCCCGCCGATATCGACGAAAGCGCGATCAAAGAGGAATGCCGCAGCACGGGTCGCTCGAGCATCGAATGCGCGACGCGCCTCGCCGAAGCGAAAGCACGCGCCGTCGCCGCGCGGCATCAGGGCCGCCTCGTCCTCGGCGCGGATCAGCTGCTCGATTGCGACGGCGAGTGGTTTGACAAGCCACGCGATCACGCGGAAGCGCGAGGCCAGCTCAAACGCTTGCGCGGCCGAAGCCATCAGCTCGTCACTGCCGCCACGATTGTTCGCGACGGCCAGCGGCTGTGGCAAGCAGTCGAGCAACCGCGCGTCACGATGCGCAATTTCAGCGACGCGTTCCTCGATCGCTACCTCGACGCGACGGGCGAGCGCGTGCTCAAAACCGTTGGCGGCTATGAGCTGGAAGGGATCGGCGCGCAACTCATGGAGAGAGTCGAGGGCGATTACTTCGCCATTCTTGGCGTGCCGCTGCTGCCGCTGCTCGAGTTCTTGCGCGGCGCGGGAGCGTTGGCGGCATGAGCATCACCAGCGCCGCCAAGCTCGCAGGGATCATGGGCTGGCCGGTGGCGCATTCGCGGTCGCCGGTTCTGCATGGCTATTGGCTCAAGCAATATGGCATCGACGGCGCCTATGTGCCGATGGCGGTGAAGCCGGAAAACCTCCGCCGCGCGCTACAGGCGTTGCCAGCCCTCGGCTTTGCCGGCTGCAACCTTACCATCCCACATAAAGAAGAAGCGCTGCACGCGGTCGACACCGTCGAGGCATCGGCGAAACGCGCCGGCGGCGTGAATACCGTCGTGATCAATCCACGAGGCCAGATCATCGGCTCGAGCTCCGATGGCTACGGCTTCATCGCCGCTTTACGCGCCGGCGCGCCGGGTTTCGATCCCGGGCAGGCGCCGGCGGTGGTGCTCGGCGCGGGCGGGGCGGCGCGGGCGATCGTCGCCGCGTTGCTCGACAGCGGTGCGTGCGAGGTGCGGCTGGTCAATCGTACGCCGGCGCGGGCGGCCAAGCTCGCCAAAGAGCTCGGCGGCGAAGTGCGCGGCGTTCTCTGGGAAAAGCGCGCGGAAGCGCTGACAGGCGCCGGGCTTCTCGTCAATGCGACGAGCCTCGGCATGGAGGGCCAGCCGGCGCTCGATCTGCCGCTCGATGCGTTGCCAACCGGGGCGGTCGTCAACGACATCGTCTATGTGCCGCTGGAGACGCCGCTCCTCGCCACGGCGCGGGCGCGCGGCAATCTCAGCGTCGACGGTCTCGGCATGCTGCTGCATCAGGCCGCGCCCGGCTTTGAGGCCTGGTTCGGGGTGAAGCCCGAGATCGGCGACGGGCTGCGCCAGGCGATCCTCGCGACCTTGCAGAAAAAATGAGGGTTCTCGGCCTCACCGGCAGTGTTGGCATGGGCAAAAGCACCGCCGCGAAGATGCTGCGAAGCATGGGTGTGCCGGTCTATGACGCCGACGCCGCCGTCCACCGCATGATGAGCCGCGGCGGTATTGCGGTTGCCAAAGTCGCGGCTGCTTTTCCCGGCGTCGAGCGCGACGGCGCCATCGACCGGACGGCGCTCGGCAAGCGGGTCTTCGGCGACGATCCGGCGATGAAGCGGCTCGAGGCGATCATTCACCCGCTGGTGCGCGAGGACGAGAAGGCGTTTCTGGCCGTGCATCGCCGACGCAAGACGCGACTCGTAGTGATGGATGTGCCGCTGCTCTTCGAATCGGGGCGGCATAAGCGCTACGACGCGACAATGGTCGTGACCGCGCCGGCTTTTCTGCAGCGCGACCGCGTCATGGCGCGGCCGGGCATGAATCCGGCGCGCCTTGCCGCCATTCTTGCGCGGCAGATGCCGGATGTGGAAAAGCGCAAACGCGCCAATTTCATCGTGCCCAGCAGTCTCGGCCGTGCGATCACTTGGCGCAGCCTGCGCGCGGCGCTGCGAAAGCTTGCCCCCGCGAATCCCGATCGCGTAGAATCGCGCGCATGCGCGAATTGGTGATCGACACCGAAACCACCGGCCTTGACCCGAATGACGGCCACCGCATCGTCGAGGTTGCGGTGATCGAGCTGATGAATCACCTGCCGACCGGTCGGTTCTTCCATCGCTACATCAATCCCGATCGCGACATGCCGGAAGCGGCTTTCGCCATCCATGGCCTCAGCCGCGAGTTCCTCGCCAAGCATCCTGTCTTCGCCGCCCATACCGACGAGCTGCTCGAATTCCTCGGCGCGGATCAGCTCGTGATCCATAACGCCGAATTCGACGTCGCTTTCCTTAATATGGAACTGAAGCGCGTTGGCTTGCGGCCGCTCGCCTCGCCTGTCGTCGACACGCTCGCCATGGCGCGGCAGCGCTTCCCCGGCCAGCCGGCCAATCTTGATGCGCTCTGCCGGCGCTTCGCGATCGATCTGAGCGTGCGCGAGAAACACGGCGCGCGGATCGACGGCGAATTGCTGGCCGCGGTCTATCTCGAACTGATCGGCGGCCGCCAGCCGGTTTTCGACCTGGCGCAGAGCGTCGCCGCGAAAGCCTTCGAGGCGGTGAAGCGCATCCTGCGGCCGGCGCGGCCGCATGCGCCGAGCGAGGAAGAAGCTCGCAGCGCACGCCGGATTCCTGGCGAAGCTCAAAGCGCCGCTCTGGACGAGCTGACGCGCACAGCTCTTAAGCGGGCCTAAGCGGTTGCGGGACCGCCGGCCTGCTGCTGCTGCTGCTGTTCGGCGATGCGGCGGCGATAGATCTCAGCGAAATCGACCGGGCTCAGCAGCAGCGGCGTGTAGCCGCCGTCACGTGTCACTTCCGAAATGATGTTGCGCACATAGGGGAAGAGTAGCCGGGGCGTTTCGACCATGAGCGCGATCGGCACGTCTTCCTGCGTGGCATTGATGAGGCTCACGACGGCGCCATAAGCAAGCTCGGCGACGAAGACCACCTCGTTCTGCATCTTGGTCTCGACCTTTAAGGTCATCACCACCTCGTAGACATCGGGGGCGAGACCCTGCGCCTTCACATCGACACCGACCTGAAGATCGGGCGCGACCCCTTGGGGCGGCTGCAACAGCGAATGCGGTGCGCGCGGATTCTCGAAGGAAAGATCCTTCACATATTGCGCGTTGATCGCGAGCTGACGTCGGCTATCCGCACCGGGCACAGCCCCGCCATTCGTCGTTTCCGCCATGCACGCCTCCGCCGATTACGCTGATTTTAGGATGAGCGTGGCTAGCATGGATCAGCCGAAGGCACAACCGCGCCAGGGGCGCGCGGCTTGCCCTTTCCCCGCGAAGCGCTTATCTGTGACACAACCCGCGCGACAGCGCGCGCCGGGATGAGGATCAATGGAAAACAATTTCCAATTGCTCGACATCATTCTCTTCGCGGGCGTAGCGGGCTTCCTGCTGTTCCGCCTGCGCAGCGTGCTCGGCCGCCGCACCGGGAATGAGCGTCGCCGCCCCGATCCTTTCGCGCCGCGCCCGGTCGCGCCACCGGCGGCGGTGCCTTTCACGGCCGCGCCGGTGAATACAGCGCAGCCCGCGCCAGCGGCCGTTATCGGCGGGGACGGGCTGGCGGGGTTACGCACTGCCGATCCGAGCTTCAACCCCGACGCTTTCCTCGCCGGCGCGCGCACCGCTTTCGAGATGATCGTCAAGGCGTTCGCTTCCGGTGATACGGCAACATTGCAGCCGCTTTTGAGCGTCGACGTTTTCGCGGCGTTCTCCGAGGCGATCCGCGCCCGGCAGGCGGCGAAGGAGACGCATGAAACGAAGATCGTCGCGATCAAATCGGCGACGATCGAGCATGTCACGATCGAAAGCGGTAATGGTCTCGTGACGGTTAAACTGGTCACCGATCAGATTAATGCCACCCGCGCCACCGATGGCTCGGTCGTCGAAGGCGATGCCGACAAGGTGATCGAGAAGACCGATTTCTGGACCTTCAGCCGGCCGCTGCAGTCGCGCAACCCCAATTGGATCCTCGTCGCGACGCATAGTCCGTGACGGGTCGGTGATCGCGCGCTCGCGAAATTTACTCTGCCTCTGTCTGGCGCTGCTGTTGGCAAGCTGCGCGCCAACGCCAAAACCGCCGACGCCGAAACTGACGCTGGTGCCTGCGCGGTTCAGCGATCTGCGGGGCTGGAACAACGACAACAGCGCGGCCGCGCTCGCCGCTTTTCTCAAATCCTGCGCCGAACTCGATCGTCGGCCCGACAGCGGCGCTGTGGGACCCGCCGCGCTCGGCATGACGGCCGCCGCCTGGCGCAAACCTTGTGCTGCGGCGCGCACGACTCCCGCCAACGATGCCGCCGCCCGCGCGTTCTTCACCGCGCAATTCACACCCTATCTGGCCGGCAACGACAAGGACAGCGAAGGGCTCTTCACCGGCTATTACGAGCCGCTGCTGCATGGTGCGCGCGAGCGCGGCGGGAAATACCAAACGCCGCTGCTGAAACGCCCACCGGACTTGGTGATGGTCGATCTCGGCCGCTTCCGTCCGGCTTGGCATGGCGAGCGTATCGCAGGCCGTGTCGTCTCCGGCAATCTCGTGCCCTATCCGAGCCGCGCGGAGATCGAGCGCGGCGCGCTTGATGCCGATCGTCTCGCGCTGTTTTGGGTCGATGACCCGGTCGATGCCTTCTTCCTTCAGGTGCAGGGTTCGGGACGCGTCGCGCTGCCGAACGGGACGCAGATGCGGCTCGGCTATGACGGCCAGAATGGCCAGCCCTATGTCGCCATCGGCAAGAAACTCATCGAGCGCGGCGCGCTTACGGCGGATCAGGTTTCGCTGCAATCGATCCGCGCTTGGATCGCCGCGCATCCCGATCAGGCAAATGCGCTGATGGACGAGAATCCCTCCTATGTCTTCTTTCGCGAACTCGCGGGCGACGGCCCGCTCGGCAGCGAAGGCGTGGTGCTGACCGCGGGGCGCAGCCTTGCCGTCGATTGCAACTTCATCCCGCTGGGCGTGCCGGTTTATCTCGCGATTGACGACGACCCGTCGCCGTTACAGCGATTGATGGTGGCGCAAGACACGGGTGGCGCAATCAACGGGCCGGTGCGCGGCGATGTGTTCTGGGGTTTTGGCGCCGATGCCGAGACGCGCGCCGGCAATATGCGCGCGCGGGGTAAATACTATTTGCTGTTACCAAAAGACGTAACGCTCCCCGGATTGCCCGCTTTGTCGTAAGATGCCGCGGTCGGTGAGTGAGAAAATCAAGACGGCGCGTTCTCGCCAGGGATGGTCGGGCCTTTTATCCCCTTAGAATTGAGCGGAAAATGGGACCGCCGCGCTCGCCGGGTCCCCTTGGAGGAACCAGATGAGTCTCAAGGCGAATCTTCCTCGAGCCGGGCTCGCCCTCGCGGCGGGCGCTCTGATCGCGGCCGGCTTATCGAACCCGGCCGCGGCACGGGTGGTTGTCGGGTTCGGTTTTGGCGTGCCGATTGTCCCGGCGCCCTGGTATTACGCGCCGCCGCCGGTGGTCTATGCCCCACCCCCGATAGTTTATGCGCCGCCGCCGGTCGCGGTGGCGCCGCAGCCCGCCTATGTCAGCCAACCAAATCAGGACTGGTATTATTGTGACAGTCCGCGCGGCTATTATCCTTATGTCGCTTCCTGCGCCAGCGGCTGGCGGCAAGTGCCATCCCAACCGAACACGGCGCCACCACACTGATTCGTGGTGAGGGCATTGCGAGAAGAACCCTTCGAGGAGAAGTTTCGGTGATGCGAATGAAAAGAACAATGCTGGTCAGCTTCGCTGCGCTGACCGCCTTGAGCAGCTGCGCCGCGCCGCCGCTCGGCCCGACGGTCGCCGTGATGCCGGGTCCCAATAAGCCCTTCGACGTCTTCCAGACCGATCAAGCGGTCTGCCGGCAATTCGCCGAACAACAAGTCGGCGGTGCGGAAGCGGCGAATCAAGCCGGTACGAACCAGGCGCTGATCGGCGCCGGTGTCGGCACGCTCCTCGGCGCGGGTCTGGGCGCGGCGGTTGGCGGCGGCCGCGGCGCTGCGATCGGCGCCGGCGCCGGCGCCATCGGCGGCACGGCCGTCGGCGCCTCACAGGCACAGCGCACGCAGATGACGGTGCAGCAGCGCTACGACATCGCCTATCAGCAATGCATGTATTCGCGCGGCAATCAGGTCCCGGGCTATGTCGCGCCGGGTCCCGCCTACGGAGCACCCCCGCCCCCGCCTCCGAGTTATGCGCCTCCGAGCTATGGGCCTCCGGGCTATCCGCCACCCCCGCCCCCGCCCCCCGGCTATCGCTGATCGATTCGAA
Organism: uncultured Alphaproteobacteria bacterium; assembly: GCA_963731145.1. GTDB lineage: Bacteria > Pseudomonadota > Alphaproteobacteria > ATCC43930 > CGMCC-115725 > CAIKMD01. Next base: position 99,105 of record CAVSUX010000008.1, read on the forward strand.
TTGAGCGGCCACTCGTCGCTCGGGTTGCTTTCGGAAAACGGCTTGGCCATGCTTTGAACCATGGCCGAGCCGTTTCGCGTCGCGCTCTTCGTTACCTGCCTCGTCGATCTCTTCCGCCCCAGCGTCGGTTTTGCCGCGGTGAAGCTGCTTGAGGATGCCGGCTGCGTCGTCGAAGTGCCGGAGGCGCAAAGCTGCTGCGGCCAGCCCGGCTATAATTCCGGTGATCGCGCCGACGCCAAAGCCATCGCGCGCCAGGTGATCGCGGTTTTCAGCGGCTATGATTACGTTGTCGTGCCGTCGGGCTCCTGCGGCGGGATGATCAAGACGCATTACCCGGCGCTCTTCGCCGACGATCCGGCCATGGCCGAGCAGGCAAAAGCGCTCGCCGCATGCACCTACGAGCTGATCTCCTTCCTTGCGGATGTGCTCAAGCGCGATCAGGTCGCGGCGCGCTATGCCGGCACGGTGACTTATCACGATGGTTGCTCGGGCCTGCGCGAGCTCGGCGTGAAGGAGCAGCCGCGACGCTTGCTGCGCACGGTCGACGGATTGACGCTCAAGGAAATGGCAACGCCCGAAGTCTGCTGCGGCTTCGGTGGCACGTTCTGCGTCAAATATCCCGAGATCTCCGACAAGATGGTCTCGGACAAAGCGGCCGATATCGCCGCGACCGGCGCCGATACCTTGCTCTGCGGCGATATGGGCTGCCTTCTCAATATGGCCGGCAAGCTCGCGCGGCTCGGCAAACCCGTCGCCGTACGTCATGTCGCCGAAGTATTGGCGGATATGACCGAAGCGACGCCGCCCATCGCGATGCCGGATAAAAGCTGATGGAGCCGACCAGCCACGCCTTCAAGGCGAATGCGCATCGCGCGCTCGGCGACGCCAATCTGCAGCGCGCGATGACCATGATGCGCACCGGTTTTCCGGAAAAGCGCGCGCAGGCGATCGCGCGCCTGCCGGAATTCGAGGCACTGCGCGACGAAGGCATCGCGATCAAGAACCATGTGATCGCGCATCTCGATTTCTATCTCGAGCGTTTCGAGCAAAATGTCGTCGCCAATGGCGGCAAGGTGCATTGGTGCCGCACGGCGGACGAAGCGCGCGAGACCGTCCTCGGCCTTTGCCGCGCGCTCGACGCGAAGACCGTCACCAAAGGCAAATCGATGATCGGCGAGGAGATCGCGATCAACGATTTCCTCGAGAAGAACGGCATCATCCCGATCGAGACCGATCTCGGCGAATATATCGTGCAAATTCGTCACGAGCCGCCGAGCCACATCATCGCGCCGGCGGTGCATCTCGTGAAAGAGCAGGTCGCCGACAGTTTCCGCGCGACCCACACGCATCTGCCGCATGATCGCGTGCTCGAAGAGCCACGGGTCATGACCGACGAGGCGCGCAGCGTGCTGCGGGAAAAATTCCTCGCCGCCGATGTCGGCATCACCGGCGCGAATTTCCTCATCGCCGAAACCGGCTCGTCGATCATCGTCACGAACGAAGGCAATGGCGACCTGACGCAGATCCTGCCCAAAGCACATATCGTCCTCGCCAGTCTCGAGAAGGTCGTGCCGACGCTCGAAGATGCCACGACCCTGCTGCGCCTCTTGGCGCGCTCGGCGACGGGCCAGGAATTTTCGACCTATACGACCGTCTCGACCGGGCCGCGCCGTGCCTCCGACACCGACGGGCCGGGCGAATATCACGTGGTGCTGATCGATAACGGCCGCAGCGCGCTCTTGGGCGGCGAATTCCAGGACATGCTGCGCTGCATCCGCTGCGCCGCCTGCCTCAACCATTGCCCGGTCTACGGCGCAATCGGCGGCCATGCCTATGGCTGGGTTTATTCCGGCCCAATGGGCGCGGTGTTGACGCCGACGCTGATCGGTATCGAGGAAGCCGGCAATTTGCCGAATGCCTCGACCTTCTGCGGCCGCTGCGAAAGCGTCTGCCCGATGCGCATCCCGCTGCCGAAGATGATGCGGCAATGGCGCGAGCGCGAATTCTCCAAACGCCTTTCGCCGGTGACACAGCGCTGGGGCCTCGCGCTCTGGGCCTTCGCCGCACAACGCCCGGCGCTACATCGACAATTGAGCGCGCTTGCGGCGCGCGTGCTCGGCTTCTTCGGCGCGGGGCGTGGGCGCTTTCGCTCGCTGCCGCTGGCCGGTGGCTGGACCGATATGCGCGACATGCCGGCGCCCGAAGGCAAGAGCTTCATGACGCTCTGGGCCGAGCGCCAACGCAAAACGCGGCGTATCGCATGAGCGAAGCACGCGATCAGATTTTCGGCGATGTCCGCGCGCGGCTCGGGCGCGGCCGGCTTGATCCCGGCGCACAGCGCGAAGCCGAAGAGCGGCTCGCGGCGCACCGCCGCAATCTCGTTCCGGCGCGCGCGACGGCGCTCGATCACGCCGGCCAGGTCGCGCTCTTTATCTCGGAAGCGCAGGCGGTCGATGCGACCGTCGCGCACGTCGCCGCCGCCGCCGATGTGCCGGGCGCGGTCGCCGATTTCCTCTCCAGCCGGAATCTGCCAGCGCGGCTGGTGATGACGCCCGATCCGAAGCTCGATGTCATTCCTTGGGACGCGCGGCCGATGCTGGAGCTGCGGCGCGGCCGCGCCGAGGATAGCGATGCCGCCGGCATCACGGGGGCATTCGCCGCGATCGCCGAGACCGGCACGCTGATGCTGATCTCCGGCGCCGAAACCCCGACGCGCAACAATTTCCTACCCGACACGCATATCGTCGTGCTGCGCGCGAGCGAAGTCGTCGCTTGCTACGAGGATGGCTGGGACCAGCTGCGCGCCGCCGGCGCGATGCCGCGCACCGTCAATTTCATTACCGGCCCGTCGCGCACCGGCGACATCGAGCAGCGCATGGTCCTCGGCGCACATGGTCCTCGGCGGCTGCACATTGTGCTGATCGACGATGCGGGCGGTTAAGGGCGAGGAGCGCGCGCTCTGGCGCGAGACGATGCGCGGCGTGAAGCCGCTGCGCCCCGTCGTTTCAAAAAGCGCGCCGTCTGACGAGATCGTTGCGCCGAAGCCGGCGCGCGAGAGCAAATCGCGCCGCGTGTCGGCAGCGACCAAGCCCGCGGCACCGCCGGCGCGCGCGGCAAAAAGCATCGATGCGCTCGACCGCCGTACCGCCGCGCGGTTGAAGCGCGGCACGCTGACGATCGAAGCGAAGCTCGATCTGCACGGCATGACGCAAACCGAAGCGCATGACGCGCTGACGCGCTTCATCGCCCGCGCGCAAAAACATGGCAGCCGCGCCGTGCTGGTGATCACGGGAAAATCGGGCGTGCTGCATGGCACGGTGCCGCGCTGGCTCAACGAGAGCGGCAATCGCGAGCGCATTCTCGCCATTCGCCGTGCGCACGCGCAGCATGGCGGCGAAGGCGCGCTCTATCTCATGCTGAGACGCAAACGATGACGCCGTTCGGCGTGAAGCTCAGGCAGTTGCGCGCCGAGCGCGGCATCGCGCTCAAGGACATGGCCGAGGCGCTCGGCGTTTCGGCGGCCTATCTCTCGGCGCTGGAGCATGGCCGGCGCGGCCGGCCGACGCATGCAATGGTGGTGGCGATCTGTGCCCAGCTCAACATCATCTGGGACGAAGCCGACGAGCTGATGCGTCTGGCGCGGCTGTCGCATCCGCGCGTCACCGTCGACACCGCGGGTCTCTCGCCGGCGGCGACCGAGCTCGCCAATCTTTTGGCCGAGCGCATTCGCAACCTGCCGCCCGATCGCACGGCGCGGATTCTCGACATCATCAAATCGGTGCCCGCTTCGCCGCCGCGCCGCAGACGGGCGCGCGCTTCTTAGAAGCTACTCTTCCGGATCAGGCTCAGGCTCTTCCATCGATGTGTCGACCGACATGTCGACGACATCGCCGCGCGCGTAATGCTTGTCGTAGCGGCCGGTGCCGGTCTCCTGGCCTTCGCCGACATATTGGAACTCCCACCAATTGCCGTCGCGGTCCTGGAAATAGAAGCCGTAAGTGCCGTGCATCTCGGTGATGCGCATCACTTTCTGGATGCCGTATTTCTCTTTGTGCTCGAGCGCCAATTCGCGCGCGCGATCGACCTCTTCCTTGGTCGCGAGATCGATGCCCCAGTGATTGCCGACGCCGACCGGTCGGACGTTCTTGCCTTTCTCGAGGCAAACGAGTCCGAAATAGCCGCCCTTGCGGATCATCATCGCCTTCTTCGCGTGACGCACGCATTCGAGGCCGAGGAATTCTTCGTAGAAGGGACGCGATTCAGCGAGGTTCTTGCATTCGAGCGTGCCATGCGACAAAATTTTCGGATGATTGAGCGGCGTGACGCGCTGCTTCGACGCTTGCTCGATGGTGTCCATCCCTCATCCTCCTCGCGAATTCGTTATCGCCACTTTAGCTCAATCGCGCGCGATCGCGACCGGAACAAGCTGCAGTGTGGTCTTGCCGTATCTTAACCACAATGTCGCCACAAAAAACCTGTTGCCTTAAGTCCGGAAGGGAAACACCCTATCCCCCTGGACGGATGCCTTCGGGGGTCCGTCTGCGTCGCGTTCTTGATTTGGAGATCCTCTCTTGGCTATCGGCACTGTCAAATGGTTCAACGCCCAGAAGGGCTATGGCTTCATCCACCCCGATGATGGCGGCAAGGATGTCTTCGTGCACATCTCGGCAGTGGAGCGCGCCGGCATGGGCGCGCTGGCTGAAGGCCAGAAGCTCAAATACGATGTGGCGATGGATCGCGGCAAACCGGCCGCGCAGAATCTCGCTTCCGCCGACTGAGCAGGCAGCGGGCACGAAGCCCGCTCCGCTCACCTCACAGAATAAATTTCGATAGGTCCGCGTTCTTCGCGAGCGCGCCGACGCGCGCGCGCACGTAATCGCGGTCGACCGTCAGCGCGGCATCGGGCGGCTGATCGGAAGCGGTGAAGCTTGCTTCCTCGAGCAGCCGCTCCATCACCGTGTGCAGCCGGCGCGCGCCGATATTCTCGACCGAGGTGTTGATCTCCTCGGCGAGCGCGGCGAGCTCGTCGATCGCATCCTCGGTGAAATCGAGCCGCAGATTCTCGGTCGCCATCAGGGCCTTGTACTGCTTGATGAGGCTGGCTTCGGGTTCGGTGAGGATGCGGCGAAGATCCTCGCGTGTGAGCGGCTTCAGCTCGACGCGGATCGGCAACCGGCCCTGCAGCTCGGGGAGCAGATCCGAGGGCTTGTTCAAGTGGAACGCGCCCGAGGCGATGAAGAGGATGTGATCCGTCTTCACCGCGCCGTGCTTGGTTGCGACCGTCGTGCCTTCGATCAGCGGCAGCAGATCGCGCTGCACGCCTTCGCGGCTGACATCGGCGCCGAAACGCTGCTCGCTGCGGCCGGCAATCTTGTCGATCTCGTCGAGGAAGACGATGCCGTTCTGCTCGACCGCGAAGATCGCCTCCTTGGTGACTTTCTCTTGATCGAGAAGCTTGTCGCTCTCCTCGGCGATCAGCACCTTGTAGCTCTCGGCAACCGTCATCTTGCGCGGCTTGGTGCGGCCGCCAAAAGCCTTGCCGAAAATGTCGCCGAGATTGACCATGCCCATCTGCGCACCGGGCATGCCGGGAATTTCGACTGTCGGCATGCCGCCACTGCTGTCCGCCACCTGGATCTCGATCTCGCGATCGTTGAGCTCATTGTTGCGCAGCATCTTGCGGAATTTTGCGCGCGTCTCGGGACCGGCGCCCTGGCCGGTCAGCGCGTCGAGCACGCGCTCTTCCGCCGCGACCTCGGCCTTGCTCTCGACGTCTTTGCGCAGCCGCTCGCGCGTCATCGCCAGCGAGACCTCGAGCAGATCGCGGACGATCTGCTCGACATCGCGGCCGACATAGCCGACCTCGGTGAATTTCGTCGCCTCGACCTTGATGAAAGGCGCTTGCGCCAGCTTGGCGAGGCGACGCGCGATCTCGGTCTTGCCGATACCGGTCGGACCGATCATCAGGATGTTCTTCGGCAGAACCTCCTCGCGCAGCTCCTCGGGAAGCTGCTGGCGCCGCCAGCGATTGCGCAACGCGATCGCGACGGCGCGTTTGGCATCGGCTTGACCGACGATGTGGCGATCGAGCTCGGAGACGATTTCACGCGGCGAGAAAGCTGTGCTCATAGGGTTTCAACGGTGATTTTGTCGTTGGTGAAAACACAGATCGAGCCGGCGATCGCGATCGCCTTGCGGGCAATCGCCTCGGAATCGAGACCGGGGATGTCGATCAGGGCGCGCGCCGCGGCGAGCGCGTAATTGCCGCCCGAGCCGATGCCGATCAGCCCGTCCTCGGGCTCAAGCACATCGCCCGTGCCCGAAACCACCAGCGAGACCGATTTATCCGCCACGGCCATGATGGCTTCGAGCCGACGCAAATAGCGATCGGTACGCCAATCCTTGGCGAGTTCGACGCAGGCGCGGGTAAGCTGGCCGGGATACTGCTCGAGCTTGCCTTCGAGCCGATCGAAGAGGGCGAAGGCATCGGCCGTGGCGCCGGCAAAGCCGGCGAGCACCGCCCCGCCCGCCAGGCGGCGCAATTTCTTGGCGTTGGACTTGACGACGGTGTTGCCCATCGACACCTGACCATCACCGGCCAGCGTGACACGGCCATCTTTCCGCACGGCGATGATGGTGGTACCGTGCCACATCTGCGAAGGCTCTTCCTGCATTGTCCTGGTTTCCGTTAGCGAAGAAGCAGCAAATCAAGGATGTGGGGAGAGCGGCGGCCGCGATCAAGCGGTCGACGGTTTTCCTTAAAGAGGCCAAGGAGATAAACAATGGCGATTGAACTCCCGATGGTACGCATCGCACCCAACAACCCGGTTTTCGACCTGCCGGTCATGGTCGGCATCGAGGAAAAATTGTTCGAGAGGGCAGGGCTCAATGTCCAGATGACCGGCAAATGGTCGGACCGCGAGAAGCACGACAACGTCACGATGGCGTCGCTCGATCGCATGAAAGAACAGGCATTCGAATGCGGCACGGCCGATGGCTACAATGTCTGCGAATGGGCCAGCATCGACCGGCTCGAGCGCGGCAAGCGCGGCGGCAGCATCGGCGCGTTGCGCGCCTCGGTCGCGGCCCAGGCGATTATCACCTTCGATGACGCGCTGCAGACCCCGCGCGATCTCGCCGATATCGGTGTGCTGGTGCAGGAATTCACGGGCTCGCACTACACCGCGATCCAGATGCTCGAAAGTGCGGTCGGCAAGGATCATGTGAAGATCGACAATGGCGGCCTGCCCTGGCAGCGCTGGGAAGCGCTGCACGATCGCAAGCACCGCGCCGTCGTGGTGATGGAGCCCTTCATCAGCCTCGGCCTCAAAGAAGGCGCGCATATCATCGCGGCCGAATTCTATCGCGGCGGCGAAGTGATCGGCGCCAATCTGACGGCCGAGCAGCGCAAGGCCTATTATGACGCCGAGAACGAAGCCGTCGATCTGATCAACGGCGATTTCTACAAATACGCGCATCACATCTGCGCCCCGACCAAGGGCGCGCTGAAGCCGCAGGAGCTGCTGCGGGCTTTCGTGCACTTCAAGCATGTCGATTACTACGATCCGACCCTCTTCAGCCGGACCTATGACTGGATGAAGTCGCGCGGCTTCACCGAAGGCCAGAGCGCACACGGCGCCCTCGTGCTGTAACAGGCTTCCCGTCGGCCCAATGGCGCACCGCCCTTCAGCCGAGGGGCGGTGCGTATCATTCCGGTGCAAAGGATGCTAAAAGCGCGGCCTTAAGGAGCTATCCCTTGCCCGCAAGAAAAGCGAAAGCGAAGGAGGCCGCGCCGGCCCGTCGCGCCCAGTCCGTTGATGCCGGCCGCCAGGCGAGCGTCGAGCGCAAGACGCGCGAAACCAGCATCGCCGCGCGGGTCGATCTCGACGGTACCGGCATCGCCGAGATCGCGACCGGTATAGGCTTCCTCGATCACATGCTCGATCAGCTGTCGCGTCACAGCCTGATCGATCTCGCCCTCACCGCGAAAGGCGATCTGCATATCGATTTCCATCACACCACCGAGGATTCGGGCTATGTCGTCGGCGAGGCGGTGGCGAAAGCGCTGGGTGATCGCCGCGGCATCATGCGCTGGGGCGAGGCCATGGTGCCGATGGACGAGACGCTGACCCGTGTCGCGCTCGATCTCTCGAATCGGCCCTATCTCGTCTGGAAAGTGAAGTTCTCGCGCCCGAAGCTCGGCGAGATGGATACCGAGCTCTTCAAGGAGTGGTTCCAGGCCTTCGCGCAATCGGCCGGGTGCACTTTGCATGTCGAAAATGTCTACGGCGAGAACAACCATCACATCGTCGAATCCTGCTTCAAGGGCCTTGCTCGCGCGTTGCGTCAGGCGGTGGCGCTCGATCCGCGGCGGCTCGATATGGTTCCGTCGACGAAAGGCGTGCTGGGTGGCTCTCTTTAAGGGGCCGGCTCGCTTTGATGGGTTGATATGACCACGGTTATTATCGATTACGGGTCGGGCAATCTGCGTTCGGCCGCCAAAGCCTTTGAGCGCGCGGCGCGCGAAGCGGGCGCCGATGGCCGCGTGCTGGTGACCAACCACGCCGACAGCCTGCGCGACGCCTCGCGCGTCGTATTGCCCGGTGTTGGCGCTTTCGCCGATTGCCGCCGCGGCCTCGCCGCGGTGCCGGGCATGGAAGAGGCGCTGCGCCAAGTCGTGCTGCGCGACGGGCGGCCCTTCCTCGGCATTTGCGTCGGCATGCAGCTTTTGGCCGAGCGTGGCCGCGAATTCGAGACCGTCGACGGGCTGGGCTGGATCAAGGGCGAGGTCGGGCCGCTGACGCCGCGCGATTCATCGCTCGAAGATCCCTCATATGGGCTGGAATCGAGCTGCAATTCCGCCAATCGCACCCGGTCCTCGAAGGGATCGAGAACGGCGCCCACGCCTATTTCGTGCATTCCTATGCGCTGGCGCCGACCGATAAAAATGACCTGATCGCCGATGTCGACTATGCCGGGGCAATTGCAGCGGTCGTCGGGCGTGCCAATATCGTCGGGGTACAATTCCACCCCGAGAAAAGCCAAATGACCGGGTTGCGTCTCATCGCCAATTTCCTGCGCTGGCGGCCATGAGCCCGGCAGCGGTCACCACCGCGGTCGAGCGGCTGCGCGCTTTCGGGAGCGACGATCTCGAGGATCTCTGCGAAGCAACGGTTGCCGCGATCGAGGATGGCGGCGGCTTCGGCTGGGTGAAGGCGCCGGCGCGCACGTTGCTCGAATCCTATTGGAACGGCGTACTGCTTGTTCCCGAGCGCTCCCTTTTCGTCGCTCGGCTCAACGGCACGGTTTGCGGCGCGGTCCAGTTTGTCGCGCCGCCGAAGAACAACGAGGCACAAGCTTTCGCGGCGCAGCTTACCGGCAACTTTCTGGCGCCCTGGTCGCGCGGCCACGGTCTCGCGCGGCGGATGGTGGAGGTGGTCGAGGATGCGGCGCGGGCCGCGGGCTTCGCCATTCTCAATCTCGATGTCCGTGCAACGCAGGAAGTGGCGATCGGGCTTTACGAGACGATGGGCTTTCAGCGCTGGGGCACGCATCCGGCCTACGCGCGCGTCGATGGCAGGGTGATCCCCGGCTATTTCTATTTCAAACGGCTGGCAGGGCGCGCCAAAGGCCGGCCGTGATCCTGTACCCCGCGATTGATTTGAAGGAAGGCCGCTGCGTGCGGCTGCTGCGCGGCGAGATGAGCGCGGCGACCGTGTTCAACGAAGATCCCGCCGCGCAGGCGAAGAGCTTCGCCGATGCCGGCTGCCGCTGGCTGCACCTCGTCGATCTCGACGGTGCTTTCGCCGGCAAGCCGATGAACGCGGCGAGCGTCGAGGCGATCCTCAAAGCCGTTCGCGTGCCGGCGCAGCTCGGCGGCGGCATCCGCGATCTCGCGACCATCGAAGCGTGGCTCGGCAAAGGCATCGCGCGCGTCATTCTCGGCACCGCCGCGCTCACCAATCCCGATCTCGTCGAGGAGGGCTGCCGCAAGTTTCCCGGCAAAGTCGCGGTCGGCATCGACGCGCGCGCCGGCAAGGTCGCCGTCGAAGGCTGGGCGAAGACGTCGGAGATGACGGCGCTCGATCTCGCGCGCCGCGTCGAGGATGCCGGCGCAGCGGCGATCATCTTCACCGATATCGACCGGGACGGCGCACTCGCCGGCGTCAATGTCGCGGCGACGGCGGCGTTGGCGCGGGCGCTCGAGACGCCGGTGATCGCCTCGGGCGGCGTTGCCGCGCTGGACGATATCGCCGCGCTCAAAACACATGAAAGCGACGGTGTTGCCGGCGCGATCCTCGGCCGCGCGCTCTATGACGGCCGCGTCGATCTCAAAGCCGCGCTGGCGATGGTGGGCTGAGCCGATGCTCAAGATGCGCGTCATCCCCTGTCTCGACGTGCGCGACGGCCGCGTCGTCAAAGGCATCAATTTCGTCGATCTCGTCGATGCCGGCGACCCGGTCGCGCAGGCGCGCGTCTACGACACCGAAGGCGCCGACGAGCTTTGCTTCCTCGACATCACCGCCTCGGCGGAAAATCGCGCGACGCTTTATGACGTGGTTCAGCGCACCGCCGAGCAATGCTTCATGCCGCTCACCGTCGGCGGCGGCGTGCGCAATGTCGAAGATATCCGCAAGCTGCTGCTCGCCGGCGCCGACAAGACCTCGATCAACACCGCCGCCGTGTCGCGGCCCGAATTCGTGCGCGAAGCGGCCGAGAAATTCGGCAGCCAGTGTGTCGTTGTCGCCATCGACGCGAAACGTGTCAGCCCAGATCGCTGGGAGGTCTTCACCCATGGCGGGCGCAACGCGACCGGCATCGAAGCGATCGGCTGGGCGCAGCGCATGGCCGCGCTCGGCGCCGGCGAGATCCTCCTCACCTCGATGGATCGCGACGGCACCAAATCCGGTTTCGATATTGCTCTCACCAGCGCGGTCGCCGATGCGGTCCGCATTCCGGTGATCGCCTCGGGCGGCGTCGGCACGCTCGATCACCTCGTCGAGGGTATCCGCGACGGCCATGCGACGGCGGTGCTCGCTGCCTCGATTTTCCATTTCGGCATCTATCGCTTGGCCGAGGCGAAGGCGCATCTTGCCAAGGCCGGCATTCCGGTGCGACTCTGACCTCTCTTTAAGGGAGGTCAGCCCATGCGTTGTGCATCAGCCGCGATGCTGGCTTTCGCAACTCTTGTTGCGTCAACGGTCGTGCGGGCCGATCCCGTGCCGATCCGGGTCGGCTGGGTCGCGCCGGTCGCGAATTTTGCCTCGATCCTGCTGATGAAGCCGGAGCTGATGCACAATCAAGGCAAGACCTACGATCTGCAACCGCTGCATTTCGCCAGCACGCCGACGATGATTCCGGCGTTCGCCGCCAACGAAATCGATATCGGCAGCATCTCCTACGCCGCTTTCGCCAATGCGATCGAGAATGCCGGCATGGAGGATTTGCGCGTTATCGCCGATGATTTTCAGGACGGCGTCAACGGCTCCTACAGCGACGAGATCATGGTGCTGAAGGATAGCCCGATCAAAACCGTCGAGGATTTGAAGGGTAAGGTCGCGTCGAGCAACGGCGCCGGCGGCGCGGTCGATGTCGCGCTCCGCGTCATGCTGAAGAAGCACGGGCTCGAGGATAAACGCGATCTCTCGATCGTCGAAGTCTCGCTCGCCAATCAGCGCGCGGCGCTCGCCTCGCATAAGAGCGACGCGGTCACCACCGCGATCCCATTCTCGAAGGATCCCGAGCTGCGCAAGATCGCGCGCACTCTTTTCACCCAGGCGGACGCGATCGGTCCGTCGCAGATGGTCCTCTGGGCGGCGCGCACCGGCTTCATCGAGAAGAACCGTGCCGCGCTGGTCGATCTCCTCGCCGATACAATTCGCGCACGGCGTTTCTACACCGATCCCGCCCATCACGCGGAAGCGGTGAAGATCGCCGCCGATTTCTCGAAACAGCCGGCCGCGAGCCTCGATAGCTGGCTCTTCACCAAGGACGGCGACTATTATCACGATCCGGACGACCGGCCGAACATGAAGGCGTTTCAGGCGAATATCGACACGCAACACGAGCAGGGCTTTCTGAAAACCAGCCTCGACCTATCGAAATACGCCGATCTGTCGGTGGTCGCCGATGCCGCGCACGCGGTCCAACAAAGTCAGGGGAGCAAGCAGCCATGAGCAGCCCGGCCGTCCTGGAACGCATGGACGAGATCGTCGACGCATTCTGCAAACGCAACCGCTTCCAGACCGAGCCGCTGACGCCCGGTCGCGCTCGCACCTTCGTCCGGCAGCATCGCCAGAACACGCGCCGCCGTAATTCGGTGCTGAAGCTCAAAGTCGCGACCAACATCCCCGATTGGGACATGAAGCTCAAAGTCATCAAGGCCTGCAGCCAGGAGATCATCGCCGACAATGAATTCGGCCAGGGCAAGCCCCATTGGGAGATCCTGACCGAGATGGGCATCGCGATCGGTTTGAAGCGCGAGGAGATCGAGAACGCGAGGCCCTTGCCGAGCACCGAAATCGCCTGGGCGGCGTGGGAAGGGCTGATGGCGAACAAGCATTGGCTCGAAGGCGTCGTCGCCAATGCCTGCGCGGAGCGCGCCAACGTGCCGGGCTATGGCCTCGGTGTTGCGCGCGAGGTCGGCATGGCGGGAGCGCAGCGCCCGCAATGGAAAAAGCTCTTCAATCTCACCGACGATCAGGTCGAATTCTGGGAGATGCACTCGGCCGCCGATCTCGAGCATTCGGAGATCGCGTGGAAGGCGGTCGCGGCGCATGCCCAGCGGCTCAACATGGAGGACGACGTCGTCCATGCGCTCGACGTCAATCTTTGCGTCTGGGAAATGTATTTCCACGGCATTTGCGATGCCGGCGATCAAGCCGGCGCCTGATCGCTCAAAGAGAAAGAAACCATGGCTGATCTCGACGGCTCCGTTCTCGACCGGCTCTTCGCCACGATCGCCTCGCGGCGCGGCGCCGATCCCGGCGTGTCCTATACGGCGAAGCTCTTCAGCGAAGGCCGTGCGCGTATTGCGCAAAAGCTCGGCGAGGAAGCGGTCGAGACGGTGATCGCCGCTCTGACAAAAGAGAAGGGCTCAGGCGGCGCCGGCCTCGCCGGCGAGAGCGCCGATCTTCTCTATCATCTGCTGGTGCTGTGGGCCGATGCCGGAGTCGCGCCCGCCGAAATTTGGGCGGCGCTCGAAGGGCGCATTGGCGTTTCGGGAATCGCGGAAAAAGCCGCGCGCGGGAGTAAGAGGTAAGCCATGGCTTACGATCCGAACAATGTTTTTGCCCGCATCCTGCGCGGCGAAATTCCGTGCAACAAAGTGTTCGAGAACGAGCACGTCCTCGCCTTCCGCGACATCAACCCGCAGGCGCCGCTGCACGTCCTCGTGATCCCCAAAGGCGCTTATGTCTCGATGGACGATTTCTCGGCTAAGGCTTCACCTGAAGAAATCACGGCTTTCGTGCGCGCGGTCGGCGAAATCGCCCGCCAGGAAGGGGTCGTGGAGAGCGGTTACCGCATCCTCGCCAATCACGGTCGCGACGGGCATCAGGAAGTGCCGCATTTCCACGTCCATATTTTCGGCAAGCGTCCGCTCGGGCGGATGCTGGCGAAAGATTAACCATTCCCTACCACCGATTCGCGGAATGTTAACGCCGGTTTCTTAGGCTGCCGGTGATGGTAGAGGTCCGGCAGCAGTGACGTTACGCAGGCAGGCGGTGCGCGCATCGGTGGAGATGCCGGATCAGCCCCGCGAAGCGAGCGAGTTGGCTGGCGATGCGATCCTGACGACGGTGTTCGATGCCGGCGGGCGCGTCGTCATGCGCAATCGTGCCGCCGCGGCGTGGTCGAAGACCGAGCCGCTGGAAGGCCCGGATCGCTTTGCCGCGCTCTTTGTCGACGATCATCAAAAGAAGACGACGCTGGCGCGGCTTGCCGCGGGCGAGATCATCCGCGGCGAGCGTTCCGTCGCGATCGCCGGCGGCGTGCAGCGCCTGCGCCACACGCTTTCGGCGCTTGAAGCGAGCGACATGGGCGAGCAGCGTTTCCTGCTGGTCGAAAGCCCGGTCCCGCTGGAATCGGGGCGGGAGACCGAGCAAAGACTGCGCGACTACGCCGAGGCCGCTGCCGATTGGTTCTGGGAGATGGACGCATCTCTGCGCTTCATTTCGATGTCGGAGAGCACGCAGGTACCGGCCAACAATGCAATCGCATCCTTCGTCGGCCAGCGCCTCGCTGATCTCGCCATTCCCGAGGATGAGCGCGGCGATTGGCGCGGTCTCGTCGATCTGATCAAGGTGCGGCTACCCTTCCGCGACACGCGCTTCCGCTGCCGCGACACCAACGGCGTCGAGCATCATCTTTCGCTGTCCGGCCTGCCGGTCTTCGGCGATGGCGGCCGCTTCATGGGTTATCGCGGCATCGGCCGCGATCTCACTTTGCTGGTGCGCGCCGAGCAGCATGCCGCTTTCGCGCAGACGCGACTGATCGAGGCGATCGAATCGATCCCCGAATGCTTCATGCTGCTCGATTCCAAGGATCGGTTGGTGCTGTGCAACACTCGCTATCGCGAAGTGAATGCCGCGATTGCGCCCTGGCTCGTCGGCGGCACGCCGCTCGCCGAGATCTATCGCGCCAGCGAACAGCACGGCGCCGTGCGACCCGCTGCGACGTCGCTCGCCGAGCGCTTCCAGCCGGGCGCGCCCAATGTCGGCGAGGCAAGGCTCGGCGATCGCTGGTTCCAGATCAGCGAAAAACGCACGCTCGATGGCGGCAGCGTCGTCGTGCAGACCGAAATCTCCGCGCTGAAGCGCCGTGAGCGTGAGCTCGCGGAAAAATCGGCGCTACTCAATGCCTCGCTGCAGACCATGCAGCAAGGCCTCGTCGTCTACGACAGCGATCTGCGTCTGCGCATGTGGAACGAGAAGGTCTACGACATCTTCCATGATGTCGTGCCGGGCAAGTATCGCATCGGCGATTCCGCCGCGCTCCCCATCCGTATTCTCGCCGAGAAAGGCGTTTTCGGTCCGGGCGATCCCGAGCGGCTCGTTGCCGCGCGCATGAAGGAGATGCGTGAGGCGCTGCCGCCGCTGGAAGAGCTGGTATTCGCCGATGGCCGCGTCATCGAGCTGCGCCTCTCGCCGATGCCCGAGGGCGGGCTCCTCGCGACCTATCTCGATATCACTCAGCGCAAGCGCTTCGAGGCGGATCTGCGCCGCGCCAAGGAAGAGGCCGAGCTCGCCAGCCGCACCAAGACTGAATTCCTCGCGAATATGAGCCACGAGCTGCGGACGCCGCTCAACGCGGTGATCGGCTTCGCCGAGATCATGCAGAGCGAGGCGTTCGGTCCGCTCGGCAATCCGCACTACAAAGAATACGCCGCCGATATCCGCGACAGCGGCCAGCATCTGCTGAACCTGATCAACGATCTGCTCGATATCTCGAAGATCGAATTCGGCAAGGTCGAGCTCGCCGAGGAAACCGTCGATCTCACCACCATCCTCGATTCCTGCATGCGGCTGATGCGCGATCGTGCCGATCAAGCCGCGATCGAGCTTACCGCGCATACGCCGCCCAACCTGCCCTATCTCCACGCCGACAGACGCCGCCTCAAGCAGATCCTGCTCAATCTCATGTCCAATGCGGTGAAGTTCACGCCGGCGGGCGGACAAGTGGCGGTGCGTGTCACCCTGCCCAAGGACGGCGGACTCCGGATCGCGGTCAGCGACACCGGTATCGGCATCGCGCCGCATGATCTGGCAAAGGCGCTGCAGCCTTTCGGCCAGATCGACAGCCGCATGACGCGCAAATATCAGGGCACCGGGCTCGGCCTGCCGCTGACCAAATCGATGATCGAGATGCACGGCGGCAGCCTGCAACTCGAAAGCGCGGTTGGACGCGGCACGACCGTCAGTCTCTGGCTGCCGCCAGCGCGCCTGATCGCCGCGCGGAGCCCCGAAGCTCCCCGCGAATCGCGGGAAAATTAAGCCCAAAAGCCCAGTCCAAGCCCTGCCATTAACAATTATGGCAAGCTTCTTTGGCGGCCGATAAATCACATTTTTCAGCGAGTTAGAATGGCTTATGCGGCTCGGCTGATAGATCACTTCGAGCTGTTAGCAATTCATTAACCATGAAAGGCGCGAAGTGGTGAGGATCGGTTAAAGATTCAGGTACTTGCGGGAATGCCAGCAGAGGTTTTCAACCACGCGACGCTCAGCGCGCTGTTCCGCTATTGGGATAAGAAGCGCAGCGGGCGGGCGATGCCGGCGCGCCGCGATATCGATCCCATCGAGATGGGACCGCGGCTGCTGCCGCATCTCATGCTGTGCGAGATGGCCGATCGCGGCGGCCGCATTCGCTTCCAACTCGTCGGCACGCTACTGGTCAAGCGCCTCGGCTACGATCCGACCGGCAAATGGCTCGCCGACCTGCCGAAGAGCGATTATCTCGACTTTCTCGCGCGCATGGTGCGGCTGAGCTACGCCGAGACGGCGCCGATCTTCGCCGACAGCACCTTCCGCTGGGGCGCCAAAGGCCAGCTCGATGCGCATCACCTGCTCCTGCCGCTGACGACAGATAACGCCGAGGGCGGAATCGTCATGATCGGGACGGCTTATGTGTCGGAAGAAGTGTTTCCGCCGCAGATCCGCCAGCTCGACACGCTCGCCCATCACAGCGTCGGCAAACGCGAAATTCTCAGCCTCAAGACAACCGCGCCGGCCTGGCACGAGGTCAGGACGGCCAACGTCGCCTGATTTCGGCGGGCTTCTCGGATTTCGCTTTTAGATTTCGATCTGGCCGCCGAGCTCGACCACGCGGTTGCTCGGGATGCGCAGATATTCGGTGGCGCTCAGCATCGTGCGATGCATGAAGATGAAGAGCCGCTTGCGCCAGGTCCAGAACGAGCCGCCGAATTTCCCGATCACCACTTTCTCGCGGCCGACGAAAAACGAAGTCTCGAGCAGGTTGAAGCGGAAATTCATCAGCCGCAGCTGCGCCAAAGCGCGCGGGATATTGGGCTCGTCCATGAAGCCGTAATTGACCGAGACGGTATGGAAATTGTGATCGAGATGCCTCACCTCGATGCGTTGATCGTCGGGGACATGCGGAATGTCCTTGGTCTCGGCCTTCATCAGCACGACGCGCTCGTGGAGGATCTTGTTGTGTTTGAGATTGTGCAGCAGCGCAGTCGGCACGACGCGATCATTCGGCACCATGAACACGGCGGTGCCGGGCACGCGCGGCGGCCGATCGGGTTTCAAGGTCGCGAGGAAGGTCTCGAGCGGCAGCGCCTCGCGCCAGCGTTCGGCGAGCAGCGTCTCGCGGCCGCGCAGCCAGGTGACCATGATCGTGAAGAGGATTACCGCGACAGCGACCGGGAACCAGCCGCCTTCGTGAATTTTGACGAGATTGGCGGAGAACAGGGCGAGATCGACGGTGAGGAAGAAGCCGAAGACCAGCACCGCCGTCGCTTTGTTCCAGCGTGCGACGCCGACCATGTAGATCAGCGCCAAGAGCGTATCGAGCGACATCGTTCCGGTCACGGCAATGCCATAAGCCGAGCCGAGATTGTCCGAGCTGTGGAAGCCGAGGACGAGCGCCTCGACCGCGATCAGCAGGAAGAGATTCACCTTCGGCACATAGATCTGGCCGATCTCATGCTCCGAGGTGTGGCGGATCTCGAAACGCGGCAGATAACCGAGGAGCACCGCCTGGCGGGTCATCGAGAACGCGCCCGAGATCACCGCCTGCGAGGCGATGACGGTCGCGACCATGGCGAGCACGACCATGGGATAAAGGGCCCAACTCGGCGCGAGATGGAAAAACGGGTTGTCGAAAGCGACGTCGCTATGCAGCAGCAACGCGCCCTGGCCGAAGTAATTGAGCAGCAGCGCCGGGAAGACATAGGACAACCAAGCGATGCGGATCGGCCGGCGGCCGAAATGACCCATATCGGTGTAGAGCGCCTCGGCACCGGTCACGGCCAGCACCACCGCGCCGAGCAGTACGAAACCATGCACGGGGTCGTGCCATAACAGGTGCAAGCCGTAATAGGGGTTGAGGGCGAAGAGGATATCCGGATGCTGCGCGATCTCGATCGCACCCAGCAGCCCGATGACGAGGAACCAAACGGCCATGATCGGACCGAAAAACTCGCCGACCTGGGCCGTGCCGCGGCGCTGCATCATGAACAGCACGAGCAGGATCGCCATCGTGATCGGGATCACGAAGGGATCGAACAACGGCGTTGCGACTTTGAGGCCTTCGACCGCGCTGAGCACCGAGATCGCCGGTGTGATCACACCATCGCCGTAAAACAACGAGGCGCCGAGCAGGCCACCGGCGAGGATCCACCAATAGAGCTTCGTCCCGGGCTTTGCCGTGCGCAGCGCCAGCGCGGTCAGCGCCAGTACACCGCCTTCGCCGCGATTGTCGGCGCGCATGACGACACTGACATATTTCAGCGTCACGACGCAGAACAACGCCCAGGTGATCAGCGACAGCACGCCATAGATCGACGCGGGCGAAATTCCACCCAGGGCGACGAAGCATTGTTTAACGGTATAGAGCGGCGACGTACCGATATCGCCGTAAACGACGCCGAGCGCACCGATAATCAGGTTCTGGCGCCGCGTATGGGCCGTCCCGTGATGACGGTGTTCTGCGGCAGCGGTTCGCGCCATGCGGCACTCCCGGTGTGCAAAACGGCGCCGTCTTTAGAGCTTTCTCTGCCGCACCGCAATAAGGGCAGGCGACCCAACGGGTTACGGGTCGCGTATATAACCACTTGAATTAACTGAGCCTTTAGGCCACAAAAATGCGCAAGACAAGATAAGCGCACGATAACTCTTAGACAAAGGGGATGGGCGATGTGGAAGGAATTTCGTGACTTCGCGATGCGCGGCAACGTCATCGATCTCGCCATCGGCGTCATCATCGGTGCGGCCTTCGGCAAGATCGTTACTTCACTGGTCGGTGATATATTGATGCCGCCGCTCGGCCTGTTGCTCGGGAAGGTCGATTTCTCGAGCCTGTTCATCAACCTATCGAGCACGCATTACAACTCGCTCGCCGACGCGAAAACGGCCGGCGCCGCGACGCTCAATTACGGCATCTTCATCAACAACTGCATCGATTTTCTGCTCGTCGCCTTCGCCGTGTTCCTGCTCGTGAAACAGGTCAACCGTTTCATGCCGAAACCGCCCGCACCCGCACCCGCCGAGGCGAAGGATTGTGAGTACTGCAAATCCTCGATTCCGAAAGCGGCGACGCGCTGTCCGCATTGCACCTCACAACTCGCCGCCAGTTAACGCGGGTGTTAATATTGTGCGGCGCAATGTCGCGTCGCGTGAAACAATTATTGCACAAAACCTTTAGATAACGAGCGGTTAGGCTATCGCATGGCCGACGCGCGAGATTGTGATTTCGCATTTGCACAAAAGATCACTACATCTCTCCCGTCGGGCGAACGAGCAGTCATGAAGACTGCCGGATCGCCCGTCTTTTTTATTCAGGAGAGATCGATGAGAATATCCCTTGCCGCCTTGGCGCTCGTTTTCACGCTGCCGGCCGGCCTTGCGTTAGCCGAGCCGCAGAATGTGATCCCGCCACAGGAGGCGTTTCAGCCCGGCCAACAGGCGCAAGCGACCGAGCAATCGTCCTTTCAAGCGTTCAAGGCGAACGTCAATCCCAACGTTGTCGTGCCGACCACGGGCGTCTATGACCAAGGCGACGGTTACGTCGGCTCGCATGGCTTTCCGCTCGAGGGCTGGAGCCAGGTTCGGCTGCCGAACGAGAACTAGGCATCCCGCACCTTCTCAAGGCGAAGGCGGCACCCGAGTGGTGCCGCCTTCTGCTTTTTCGCACGCGCGATCTCAGTCTTCCAGCGGCGTCGGATCGGCGACGATCGGATTGCTCAAAATGCCGTAGCCGGTGAGCTCGACCTCGCAGACATCGCCGGGTTTCATGCGCGTGCGGCCGGGATTGCGCGGCGAATCATACGGGCCCGGCACGTAGTCTGGCGGTTTCTTCAGCGCCCCCGGCGTGCCCATCACGATGATATCGCCGGTCTGCAGCGTATAGCCGGTCGAAAGATAATGAATCACCTGCTCGACCGAGAACAGCATCTTCTCGAGCGATTCATTCTGCTTCTCGACGCCGTTCAAGCGCGTGATCACGCGATGCGTTTTAGGGTCGCCGAATTCGTCGGGGGTCATGAGCCAGGGACCGAAACTGCCGGAGCGCTCGAAATTCTTGCCGAGGCCGAATTGGCGATTATGGCCCTGAAATTCGCGGACCGAGCCTTCATTGTAACAGGCATAGCCGGCGACATGGCGCAACGCGTCCACGACCGGGATGTGCCGGCCAGGCGCGCCGATCACCACCGCGAGCTCACCTTCGTAATCGAAAGTCTTCGCGATGGCGGGGTTGGGGCACCACAGCGCGTCGCCATGGCCGACGACGCTGATCGGCATGCGCTGGAAGATCTGCGGATAGTCGACCGATGTGGTGAGCCCTGTCTCGTCGATGTGCATCTGAAAATTCAGCGCCAGCGCCCACGTGGCATGCGGATCGGGAATGACCGGATCGAGCTCGACCTGCTCGATTTTGAGATCGCCTTCATTGCCTTTGATCGCGTCGGCGATGCGTTTCAACGCGCCGCCATGCGCGATGACCTCTTTGAGACTCGGCGGCAGATCGGGCAGCACACGGCGCAGCGAGATGAAGCGGCTTTGATCGACCATCACGCCGACGCCCGGCTGGTTGCCGCTGCGATATGAAATCAGCCTCATCGCTTTTCCTCCCCCTTCGACCCTGAGTTCAGATTCTCGCGCTGCCGAATCCATAGCGCGGCCCCGTTGACCAACCAAGCGCCGGGACGAGCGTCGAACGTCTCACCGTCTCCGGGGCTATAGGCAAGGAAACCTTGCACCGGACCTTGGTTTATGGCGGATAACCCCGAACTTTCCTCGCCCGAAGCTGGTTTTGTGCGCCGCCTCTGGCCCTGGGAGGCGATACGCCTCGGCCGCAGCTCCGCACGCGCGTGCATCAACGCATCACGCGGTCTTTCGCAATCCGGCGCAAGAAAAAGAAAGCGGCGTGATCGCCGCTATTCGGCCGCCTGCTTGGTCCTCACGGCCTGTAGCGCCTGCCAGATACGCAGCGGCGTGCACGGCATCTGCACATAGTCGACGCCGGCTTGCGCGACCGCGTCGTTGATCGCGTTCATCACCGCGGGCAGCGCGCCGACTGTGCCGGCCTCGCCCGCGCCTTTGACGCCGAGCGGATTGGTCTTGGTCGGAATCTCGTTGGTCTCCATGCCGAAAGACGGCATGTCGGTGGCGCGCGGCATGCCGTAATCCATGAACGAGCCCGACATGAGCTGGCCGGAATCGCGGTCGTAATTGATGTCTTCCATCAGACATTGGCCGACCGCTTGCGCGATGCCGCCATGCACCTGGCCTTCGAGCAGCAATGGATTGATCGCGCGCCCGACCTCGTCGACGGCGTTGTAGCGCAGGATCTCGATCGAGCCGGTTTCGGGATCGACCTCGACCTCGCAGACATGGCAGCCATTGGGATAGGTCGGCGGCCCGCCGCTATACGTGCCGGTCTCGAACAGCCCGTATTCCATGCCGGGCGGCAAGCGGCCGGGCATGAACGAGGTCTTGGCGACATCGATCAGGCTGACCGATTTGTCGGTGCCGGCGACGGTGAACCTGCCCTTGTCGAAAGCGAGATCGGCTTCCGCCGCTTCGAGCATATGCGCGGCGATCTTCTTGCCGTGCTCGACGACTTTGTTCGCGGCGAGCACCACGGCGCTGCCGCCGCAGGCCGCCGAGCGCGAGCCGAACGTGCCGGTACCGGTCATCACCGTATCGGTGTCGCCGTATTTGAATTTGACGAGATCGGAATCGATGCCGAGCTTCTCGAACAGCACCTGCTTGAAGGTCGTGCCGTGGCCCTGGCCGTGATCATGCGTGCCCATGAGCAGGGTCAGCGTCCCGGTCGGATCGAAGCGGATCTCGGCATGCTCCAGCATGCCCGCTGCCGTCGCCTCGATGGTGTTGGAGACGCCGATGCCGCGCAGCTTGCCGCGCTTCCTCGATTCTTCGCGCCGCGCCTTGAAGCCTTCGTAATCGGCCATATGGACGCATTGCTCGAGATTCTTCGGGAAGTCGCCGCTGTCGATCGTGTAGACGAGGCCGGTCTTGTAGGGCATCGCCGAGGCCGGCACGGTGTTGCGGCGGCGAATATCGAGCTTATCCATGCCGAGCTTGCGCGCGGCGAGATCGATCATCGTCTCGATCATGTAAGCGTTCTCGGGCCGGCCGGCGCCGCGGTAATGGCCGGTGAGTTGCGTATGCGTCATCACACAGGCGACTTCGACATGGAACGCGCCGATCATATAGGTCGCGGCGAGACAACCGACATTGGCGGTCGGCGGGCCGGCGGCGCGATCGGAGGTGTGGTAGGCGCCGATATTGGCATGGGTCTGCACCCGCAGCGCCAGGAACTTGCCGTCGGCATCGAGCGCCAGCGCCGCATCGACGACGTTGTCGCGCGAATGCTCGTCGGAGAGCAGGCCTTCGGAGCGCTCGCACACCCATTTGACCGGGCGATCGAGCAACCGCGCCGCCACCGGCACGACGATGTATTCGGGGAAGATGTTGCCCTTCATGCCGAAGCCGCCGCCGACATTGTCGGCGATGACGCGAATACGCGTCTCCGGCACTTTCAGCACGGCAGCGAGCGCGGCGCGCGTGCGATGCGGCGACTGCAAGGTCGCGCGGATGATGTAGCGATCGTCGTGCAGATCGTATTCGCCGAGGCAGCCGCGCGGCTCCATCGTGTTCGCGGTGATGCGGTTGATGATCATGCGGTGACGCACGACATGCGCCGCTTTGCCGATCGCCTCGTCGACCGCCTGCTTATTGCCCCATTCCTGATAGAAGGCGACGTTGTCGGGGCATTTCTCCCAAACCGCGAGCGCGCCGGGCTGGAAGCTGTCGACCGTGCTGACGATCGCCGGCAGGCCTTCATATTCGACCTCGATCAACTCGGTCGCATCCTTGGCCTGATCGACGGTCTCGGCGACGACGAAGGCGACTGCCTCGCCGACGAAGCGCACGACGCCGCGCGCCAAATGCGGCTGCGGCGCGATGAAGCCGGGCGAGCCGTCCTTGCGCTTGCGCGGCATGCGCGGCACCTGCAAGCCGAGCGCGGTCAGCGCCGGGTCCTCGCCGGTCACGACCAGCAGTACGCCGGGCGCGGCTTTCGCCGGCTCGGTGTCGATCGAGACGATGCGCGCATGGGCGTAAGGCGAGCGCAGGAAATAGCCGCAGGCGACGCCGACCGCCTTCACATCGTCGACGTACCGGCCCTTGCCGCGGAGCAGATAGGGATCTTCCTCGCGCGGAACCGGCTGACCTATACCAAACTGACCCATGACCTTACCTCTCGGCGACAAGAATTCTCGGCGCGCGCCGAGTCATGCCCCGGCGTGGCGTCTCGATCAAGGCGGCCGCTGCTATTGGTTCGCTATTGGTTGAGAAGCGGAATGTCCTTGGCGGCTGGCGCCGGCCCCTGCGACAGCGACTGGATATAGGCGATGATATCCGCCGCGTCCTTATCGGGCAGGATCTTGTCGGTATAGGCCGGCATGCGCGCCTGCGGATGCCTGAGCTGCTGCATGATCGCCTCGGGCGGGAGGCTCTGATGCGCCAGTGCGGGCCCCGCCGGTCCGCCGCCGGCGCCGGTGGTGCCGTGACAGGTGTAGCAGGCGTCCTGCAGGAAAACCTGCTTGCCATGCGCGGCATCGCCAGCCGCGGCGCCCTGGGCAAAAGCTAGGGGCGCGAAGGCCGGTGCCGCGAGGCTCCAAACCGCGGCGACGGCGAGAAGGAATTGCTTCATAGCGTTCACCGTCGCCCCCTTAACGTCCTTGCGCGACGACGTCGATCAGCGCCGGCTCGCCGCGCTTCACCACATCGACTGCCTTCTTGATCGCGGCGCCGAGATCCTTGGGATCGGTGATCGGGCCCTGGCCGAAGACGCCCATACTCTGCGCCATCTTGCCGTAGTCGATATAGGGGTCGCGGATCGTGGTGCCGATATGCGTGCGGTCGGCACCGCGCTGCATGCGGTTGGCCGTGACCTGCAACGCCATGATCTCCTGATGCCAGGCGCGGTTGTTGTGCACGATGTAAAGGATCGGAATCTTCTCATGCGCCGCGGTCCAGAGCGATGACGGGCAGCACATCAGGTCGCCGTCGCCGTTGACCGAAACCGTCAGGCGGCCATGCTTCTTGTTGGCGAGCGCCGCGCCCAAGGTCGCCGGCGCGGTGTAGCCGATGCCATAGGCACCGGCATCGCCGATGTAGCGATGATGCTTGTCGGCGTGCCATAGCTTCTGCGGCCACTGATTCTGCATTTGCGAACCCGAGGCGTAGGTCCAGTCCTCGTCCTTGATGACGTTGTAGAGCTCCATCACCATCCGCGCGACGGAGATCGGCTGCGAATCCCAGCCTTCGGCCGCGAGCGCGCGCTGCTCGACCAGCGCTTTCTGATGCGCGTCGGCGAGCTTTTTGCCGCGCAACTCGAAATTCGACTTCTTCGCCTGGTCGATCAGTCCGCGGCACGCCTCGATCAGGGTCGGCAGACTCGCCTCGGCATCGCCTTCGAGCGCCAGATCGGCGTCGGGATAGCGCTGGAAGTCCTGATAGTTCGAGTGGAAATTGAGATCCATCGCGGTGAGGCTGATCACCTTCGCGCCCGGCTTGACGCTCGAGCGCGTGCTGTATTCCGTGTGCGGCACGAAGGAATGGGTCGTCGCCCAGAAATCGGTCATCTCCATGCCGAGGATGACGTCGGCTTGCGAGATCACGGCGCGGCCGCGGCTCGATTGGTTGAGCGGGTGACGCCAGGGGAAATTCATCCGCATCGAGCCGTCGACCACCGGCGCCTGCAGCAGCTCGGCGAGCTCGATGAGATGCTGCATGCCCGCCGGGGTGCGCGCGACGCGGTCGCAGGCCAGCACCGGAGCTTCGGCATCGACCAGCATCTTCGCGACCTCGCGCAGCGCGCCATCCTCGGCCTGCGGCACCGCGATCTTCGGCGGCTTCGGCTTGATCGGCGCCGGCTCGTCGTCGATCGGGTCTTCCTGCATGTCGGTCGAGGTGACCAGCAACACCGGGCCGTAGGGCGGCGTCATCGCGTATTTGTAGGCGCGCGTCGCCAATTCCCCCCAATGCTGCAACGAGCCGGGCTTGTCGTCCCATTTGACGAAATCGCGCACGATCGCGGCGCCGTCCTGCACCGAATGAAAGAAAGGCACGGTGTTCTTGCGCGTGCGCACATCGGGCGCCGCCGGCGTGATGAGGAAGATCGGCACGCGATCGGCATAGGCGTTGTAGATTGCCATCGAGCCGTGCTGCAGACCGACCGTGTCGTGCATCATCGCCGCCATCGGCTTGCCTTCGATCTTGGCGTAGCCATGGCACATCGCGACCGAGACTTCCTCATGCATGCAGGCGAGGAAATCGAGCTGCGGCTCGGTCAACATGCCGTAATTGATCAGCAATTCGTGCAGGCCGCGGAAGCTCGAGCCGCAGAAGGCCGCGACATGCTCGATGCCGAGGCCGCGCATGACGTCGACCATGAAATCGCTGCCGCTCGAGGATTGCGTTTCGCCAACATGATCGGGCGGCGTGCCGCGCTCGGCTTGACGATTGGGCGCCGCCGGAATGCTGGGCGGCGGCGCGGCGGGTTGGGCCGCGGCCGGGAGGGGCGCAGCGAGCGGCGCGGTCAGCGCGCCGGCGCCGGCCAAGGTCGCGCCTTTCAGGAAATTACGGCGGCCGACGGCTTGTGCCTCGTCACGCCCGGTTTTGCGCTTTGCCATGCGAACCCTCCCACCCCTCATCGTTGCTCGACAATGTGCAGCCAAGATCATGCCAGGGTCAATGCGCGGCTCAGAGACCTATGCCGATGTCACCACGCGAAATGACTGCGCGGCACGTGCGCCGACGCGGCGAAGCGATTAGAGTTCTTCCTGGCGCGTCGATGCGTTGGCGGAGGGAGCGGGTGGCCGAGGAGAGCGAGACAAGGGCGAAGCCGGCATCGGTGCTGACGGGCGCACGCATCCTCGTCGTCGACGATATCGAGGATAATCGCGATCTCCTAACTCGGCGTCTCAATCGCGAAGGCTATCGCAAGATCGCGACCGCGGCCGACGGCGAGGAAGCGCTGGCGCTGATCGCCGAGACCGCTTTCGACCTTGTGCTGCTCGATGTGATGATGCCGAAATGCGACGGCTATCAAGTGCTTGAGCGTTTGAAAGCCGGCGGCCAGCTGCATGAGTTGCCGGTGATCGTGATCTCGGCGCTCAACGAGATGGATAGTGTCGTGCGTTGCATCCAATTGGGCGCGGTCGATTACCTGCCCAAGCCCTTCAATCCGACGCTGCTGCGCGCCCGTGTCAACGCGACTTTGGAGCAGAAAGCGCTGCGCGATGCGGTGCGCGCGCATCTTCGGCGCATCGAGGACGAGCTCGAAACCGCGCGCAAGCTGCAGATGAGCATGGTGCCGAGCGTTTTCCCGCCGCCCTCGCGCGAAAGCCCGATCGAGATTTTCGCGGTGATGGAGCCGGCCCGCGAAGTCGGCGGCGATCTCTATGATTTCTTTCCGACCGGAGATGGCCGGCTCGCTTTCGCCATCGGCGATGTCTCGGGCAAAGGCGTCGCGGCGGCGATGTTTATGGCGCGGACAAAGAATTTACTGCGCGTCGTCACCGGCTTCTTACGGCACGCTCAGGGCGTGGCCGATCCCGGCTCAATCGTTTCGCGCGTCAATCGCGAGACTCTGCGAAGACAACGACATGATGATGTTCGTCACGTTGCTCTTCGGCATCATCGATCCGCTGAGCGGTCTCGTGACCCTCGGTAATGCCGGCCACGATCCGGCCTACCGGCTCGGGCCCGACGGCGTTGTCGCGGTCGAAGGCCCGCAAGGCATCGCGCTCGGCATCAATCCTGCTTTCGAGTTTCAGACCAGCGAGCTGCGCCTCGCGCCGGGCGAAACGCTTTACCTCTATACCGACGGCCTCACCGAGGCGATGGCGCTCGATGATGCGATGTTCGGCAAGGAGCGACTGGAAGAACGGTTGCGCGCCCTGACCGACGCGCCGCTCGATCGCGTCATTGGCGAGACGGTGCAGGCGGTGCGCGACTTCGCCGGCGCCTGCCCGCAATCCGACGACATCACCGGTCTGGCGTTGCGGCTGCTAAGCGGGGTCTGAAGTCGCCGGCGATTTTCTTGCGCAATGTGATGTGGTTTCGGCCGTCGCGATAGGCGTAACCCACATCGTCCATCAGCGTCTTCACGAGATGGACGCCGAGCCCGCCGATGCGCCGGTCCTCGATCGCGGAATTGAGGTCGGGCGGCGGCGCATTCAGCGGGTCGAAAGGCCGCGCATCGTCACTGCAGCTCGGTCACGATCGCCTCGCCCTCGCGCTTGATGTCGATGGCGATCTCGTGCCGCCCCGCATCGCCATAGCCGTAGGAGATGGTGTTGGTGAGGAGCTCCTCGATGGCGACGTTCAGCTTGAAGGCATTACCCGCCGGAATCGCCAGATTGGCGCAGAATTCCTCGACGCTCTCGGCAACTCGGGGCAGCTCGGCGAGATCATTGGCGATGCGCAGATTTAGCCGCTCTCCGCTCACGCCAGTCCCGCTTAAGTCGTCCGCCATCCCGGGCTCGATATCACACTTCCCGCAAAGGGTCGAGCGTGACGCGCAATATGCCGCAACTGCACCTTTTCTTGCCACTGGCGCGGCGGTAATTTACTAATCTTGCAGGGGGCTTAAAGGCCATGCTGTCATTCGTGCGTAGCCGTCTGTGCCAGCGCATCGGGCTGGCGGCATTTGTTGCCATTTTCGCCGCCGAGATCGCGGTTCTGCTCACGCTGCCCAACCTCGCTGACCGTTTTGTGACGGCGGTAGAGGGGGCGGTCGTCATCGCAGGGGTCTGCGCCGTTTTCGTTGCGGCAGCCTCTTATTGGGCGATCGTGTTGCCGATTGCCCAGATCCGAGAAGCGATCCGCCACCCCAGTGGCAACGATGAGATGCCGGTGGCGCGTGACGACGAGATCGGCGGTCTCGCCCGCACCATCGCCCGTGGCCGGGAGCATCACGAGAGGGTCATCGCCGACCAGACCGCCGAGATCGCGAGTCGCGAAGCTTCGCTGCGCGCGACGCTCGAGAACATGGACGAGGGCGTCGCGATGTATGACGCCGATCTGAAGCTCGTTATCTGGAACGAGCGCATGCGCAAGCTGCTCGATGTACCCGACGAGTTCTTCGATCGCCAGCATACTTTCGTCGACTATCTGCACTATGTCGCCGCGCGCGGCGAATTCGGCCATCTGGTCGATATCGAGGCGGAGGTCGAGAAACGCCTGACGACGCTCGGGCGCAAGCTCACCTACGAGCGCGTGCGGCCCGACGGCACTGTGATCGAGATCACCCGCAATCCGATTGCCGGCGGCGGCTTCATCGCGATCTTCAGCGACATCACGGAACGCAGGCGCACCGAGATCGAACTACGCGCGACGCTCGAGAACATGGATCAGGGCGTCGCGATGTACGACAAGGAACAGAAGATGGTGCTCTGGAATTCGCGCATGCGCGAATTCCTCGACCTGCCCGAAGAATTCTTCGATCGCGAGCACACTTTCGGGGAATATCTCCGCTACACAGGCCTGCGCGGCGAATTCGGGGAGAGCGCCGATATCGAGGAAGAGGTGCGCAAGCGCCTCGCGACGGTGAGCCGCAGGGTCACTTATGAGCGCGTGCGGCCGGACGGCTCGATCATCGAGATCTGCCGCAATCCGATTCCGGGCGGCGGCTTTATTGCGATCTTCACCGACATCACCGAGCGCAAGAAGGCCGAATTCGCGCTGATGGAGGCGAAGCAGACAGCCGAGGCGGCGAGCCGCACCAAATCGGACTTCCTCGCCAATATGAGCCACGAGCTGCGGACGCCGCTCAACGCCATCATCGGCTATAGCCAGATGCTGCAGGAAGAAGCCGGCGATGACGGCCACGACGACTACCTACCCGATCTCGCCAAAATCGAGAATGCAGGTACGCATCTTCTCAATCTGATCAACGGCATCCTCGATCTTTCCAAGATCGAGGCGGGTCGCATGACGATCTTCATCGAGAACGTGAGTGTGCCGTCCGTGCTTACCGAGGTGCGCGGCATCATCGATCCGCTTGCCGCGAAAAACGGCAACAAGCTCGTGATTGACTGCGCGAGCGATGTCGGCGTGATCGACTCCGATATCACCAAACTGAAACAGAGTTTGCTCAATCTCCTCAGCAATGCGAGCAAATTCACCAAGGACGGCACGGTGACGCTGACCGTAATGCGCCGACATAACGGCGCTGCCGACACGATCGATTTCGCGGTGACAGACACCGGCATCGGCATGACCCCCGAGCAGCTGGACAAGCTCTTCCAGGCTTTTGCCCAGGCCAATTCCTCGACGACGCGCAAATATGGCGGCACCGGCCTCGGTCTCGCGATCACGCGGCATTTCGCGCGCATGCTCGGCGGCGACGTCACGGTGACGAGCGAGGTCGGCAAGGGCTCGGTCTTCACCTTGAGCCTGCCGGCGCAAGAGGTTGCGACCGCCGCCGAGGACCATGCGGCCGAGAAACCGAAAATATCGGGCGACATCGAGAGCGATGTCAGCGTGCTGGTGGTCGATGACGACGAGGCCGTGCACGATACCGTCGGCGCGATGCTCGGCCGGGAAGGCTACCGTGTGCTGCATGCGCGCAGCGGCGCCGAAGCGCTGACCATGGCGCGCGAATTCCATCCCGATGCGATCACGCTCGACGTGATGATGCCGCAGATGGATGGCTGGTCGGTGCTCTCGGCGCTCAAATCCGATCCGGCGCTCTGTGACATTCCGGTCACCATCATCACGATGCTGAATGATCGCGCCATTGCCTTGTCGCTCGGCGCCGCCGGTTTCCTGACCAAACCGATCGATTGGCAGCGTCTCAACACCATGCTGCGCCAATACAGCCATGTGACGATCGACGGCTCTGTGCTGGTGGTCGACGACGACTCCGAGATTCGCGCCCTGACGCGACAAATGCTCGAGCGCATCGGCATGACCGTCGGCGAGGCGGAGAATGGCGCGAAAGCTCTCGCCTGGCTCGAGGCGAACCAATTGCCCTCGATCATCCTGCTCGATCTGATGATGCCGGTGATGGACGGTTTCGAATTCCTCGATCGCATGCAGCAGAACGACGCGTGGAGCGGCATTCCGGTCGTCGTCGTTACGGCGATGGATTTGGGCGCCGAAGAGCTCGATCTGCTGCAGAACGCGACGCGCAAGGTCATCGCCAAAGGCGCGACCACCGGCGTCGATGTCCGGGCGGCGATCCGCGACGTGCTGCGGCCGCGTCCGGCGGCGCGTGCGGCGGCGGCGGGCTAATCGAGGGCCCGCGAGCGATGGCGAAGATTTTGTTGGTCGAAGACAATGAGATAAATCGCGATATGCTTTCGCGTCGCTTGGAGCGCAAAGGCTTTCAGGTGGTGATGGCGGCCGATGGTCAGCAAGGTGTCGATTTGGCGATGAGCGAAGGCCCCGATCTCATCCTCATGGATATGGATTTGCCGATCATCGATGGCTGGGAAGCGACCCGGCGCGTCAAAGCCGACGCGAGCACGCGCGGCATTCCGGTGATCGCGCTCACCGCGCACGCGATGGTGGGCGATCGCGACAAGGCGATGGCGGCCGGCTGCGACGATTACGACACCAAGCCGATCGATTTTCCCCGGCTGCTCGGCAAGATCGAGACGTTGCTCGGCGATGCCGCCGGCGCTTAACGTAGAAACATGTTCGGCAACAAAAGGAGGCAGGTATGGAGATGAATATCGAGGAGCTCCCCGTCGGCGTAACGCAGGTCGCATTGCGCGGCCGGCTCGATGTGGCGGGTGCGGGTGCGATCGAGCTGAAATTCAACGCCACGGCCGGCGCGCGCAAGGCGGTGGTGGTTGATCTCTCAGGCGTCCCCTTCATCGCGTCCATGGGGATGCGGCTGTTGCTGCTCGTCGCCAAGACCATGGCCGCGCGCGGCGGCAAGATGGCGCTGCTGTCGCCGATGCCCGAAGTCGCTTCCGTGCTCCACACCGCCGGTATCGACAGCATTATCCCAATGTGCACCGAGCGCGACGCTGCCATCGCGGCCGTTACCGCCTAGTTTTCCGCCACGGCGCGGTCGCGCCGCCCTCGCCAAGCCGGTGCGGGGTTATATCGGCACAAGCTGCCACTGACATAAATCCGTCATTTCAGTTTAATAACCTCTGCCAGCATCAGGGTCGGTGCCGTCGCCAAATGATCGCCTGATCGACGGAGGTCCATGTTTCTCGACGCAACCATTTCCATCCTTGGCGGGCTTGGCCTGTTTTTCATCGGCGTCAAAGGCGAGGCCGCGCCAGCGCACGCTGGTGGCGATCACGGCAATCATCGCCGAGCACAGCACACGCATGCCGACCGGCATGGCGCGGCGTGCGATATCGAGCAGCAGCACGCTGCGGATCGCATCGCCGGCGTTGAGCGCTTCGTGGCCATAAGTATCGTCCCACAGCAGCCACTCGCCGTCGCCAATTCATCTCAGCGCATGCCCCTCGCAGGATGGCCGCAGGGCTCTCGCTGATTGTAAGGAAGAGGCAGCGGCTTTCTCCCCGCCGCCTCTATCCTGGATGCTTCCTATTCGGCGGCTTCGGGCGGCCGCGCGCGCAGCTTGTCGACTTCCTGCCGGTAAAGCTCGATCCAATCGCCCGACGCGGTCGTGGTGTAATGGCCGCCGCGCACATTGGCATAAACCGTCGGGATCGTCGGCCGAGGGCGGGCGCACGCCGTTCTGGAACGCCTTCACGGTGTTCGCCAGCATGCGGCGGTTGCGCGCGATGGCGATGTCCGACGGCGCCGAGATTCTCGAACGAGCGGTCGATCGTGCCGCCCATGCTCTCGGTCACGCATTGATCCTGCGTGTGGATGCCGTCGATGCCGGTAAGGCTTTTGTCTTCTGCTCTTCGCGGTCGATGAGGTAGTCGTTCTCCTCGCGTTACTGGATCATGCGATAGCGGCCGTACCAGCCGCTCGTCATTGGCGCAGATTGTCGCGCAGATAGGCGCCGTCGCCGTCCTAGCGCGCGGGCTCGGATCGTTCTGGCGCATGAAGCGGTTCGATTCGAAGCCGACGAACATGCAGTGATTGTCGTCCATCGGAATGAAGGCGCGCACCATCACATTGTCCTCGAGGTTCGCCACCGGCGGCATGATCCAGAACGGGAAGAGGAAATGCGCGAGGCGCCAATAGGTGCCGCCGGGCACGGTCGGCGACGGGCGATGCGCGCCATAGCTACAGGCCGTAATGGGTCTCGTGGAGCTTGTATTC
The DNA here is from genome assembly GCA_963731145.1 of uncultured Alphaproteobacteria bacterium. Taxonomy (GTDB): domain Bacteria; phylum Pseudomonadota; class Alphaproteobacteria; order ATCC43930; family CGMCC-115725; genus CAIKMD01. Next base: position 131,585 of record CAVSUX010000008.1, read on the forward strand.
GGGCGCGCGGTTGACGATCAGATCGGCGGCTATTGGCGAGCGATCCCGCGGACGGCTTGCTGCAGCCGAAATGCAGCACGCCGACATGCGAGGTGTCGAGATCGCCCTCGACCGCTTGCAGCCAGTTGCAGCGCCGCTGCACGAAGCGCATCTGCACGTGGCTCGCCGGCCGAATCAGGCTTCGAAATGCGGCAGGTCTCGGTGCCTTGCGCGATCGCCCATATAGACCCAGACCACGCCGTTACGCTCTTTCGTCAGATAGGCCTTGGTGTGGACACGATCCTTGAAATGCTGACGCTCGGGGATGTTGAGCATGTCGAGGCAATTGCCATCGACGTCGAATTTCCAGCCGTGATAGACGCAGCGGAGGCCGTCTTCCTCGTTGCGGCCGAAGAACAGCGAGGCGCAACGATGCGGGCAGCGATGATCCATGATGCCGACGCGGCCTTCGGTGTCGCGGAAGGCGATCAGCTTCTCGTTGAGCAGCATGATGCGCACCGGCGTGCCGTCGGCCTTGAGTTCGCTCGATAACGCGGCCGGAATCCAATATTGCCGCATCAGCTCACCCATCGGTGTGCCGGCGCCGGCCTGCGTAATCAGATTGTAGTCATCGGCCATGGCCGGTCTCCTCCCATCGTCGTCCGAGGAACAAAGCCTAATCCAGGCCGCAAAAATTTGAAATGTGGATGCTGCCCACGCGGCTTAAGGCGCGATGGGCGGAAATGGTTAGCCTTGGAGCGCCGTCGGCTCCCGATGTACCAGCCGCGCCCGCTCCCAAATCTCATAGCTGGGAAATTGGTTCTGGCTCTCGAAATGCTGGCGGGCCGTGCCCAAGGCTGAGGTGTCGCCGGCGGAGGTGAAGGCAACCACGTCGACAATGCCGCCGCGGCGGTTGAGGAAGTAACAGCGATATTCTTTCATGACCATTTCTCAATCGAAAGACCGGCTAGGCCTGCCGGATCAGCGTTTCGGTTTTATCAATTTCAGGGAATGCGGCACAATTCGCACTTATACGTAGGGGAATCTACGTAAAATGCGACAATGCCCGACGCTCAGCCAGCCGCGAGAACAACCCGGCGATAGGACACCGCTTCGGCGATGTGGAGTCGGCGGACCGCGTCGCTGGCATCGAGATCCGCCAAGGTGCGGGCGACGCGCAATACCCGGTGATAGCCACGGGCCGAGAGCCGCATCCGCTCGGCGGCGTCTTGCAGGAGCTTCCGGCCTTCGGGATCGGGCGCCGCGATCTCCTCCAGCAGGCGGCCATCCGCTTCGGCATTGGTGCGGATGCGCCGGTCCGCGGGCAGCCGGGCGAAACGCGCCTGCTGCCGGGCACGCGCCGCTGCGACGCGCGCGGCCACCTCGGCCGAGCCTTCTGCCGGTGGCGGCAGCGACAGGTCGCTGGCCTTCACCGCCGGCACGTCGATATGCAGGTCGATCCTGTCAAACAAAGGGCCCGAGATCTTCGATTGGTAGTCTTGGGCACATTTCGGCGCCCGGCCGCAGCCTTGCGCCGGATCGTCGAGATAGCCGCAACGGCACGGATTCATTGCTGCCACAACCTGCACCCGTGCCGGATAGGTCACATGCGCATTGGCGCGCGCCACGACAGCGCGGCCGCTTTCCATCGGCTGACGAAGGGCTTCGAGAAGTCGCGCGCTGGAATTCCGGTATTAGGTAGCAAGCGCACCTAGCGGAATTCCAAAGGTCGTTTACTCCTGAGCACCGCAGGAACAGGAGTTAAGTGTTTGCACAAACAGTTGTAGGACAGAGTTTCTCTCTCTATGAATACTGGTCGCGCTTACGGCAATGGCTGGGAGGGCTTATGCCGCAGGAATACAGCGATGACCGGCTCGTCTTTAAGCTGTCAGTCCGAAGATGCCGTCGAACTCGATAAATTGGGCGACGGTTTTGTCGGCCTTGCGCGTGAATTTGATCGCCATCTCGCGGAGGCTGGCGTTGACCGTACGGGGCCGCAAGCGAAACTCTACGTCACTAATACCCGATACAGCAGCATTGAGTTTGAGCTTGCAACGCCAACCGGCTTCTTTCTTGCCGCGCAGGCCGCAATCGGTGGAGCTGTCGTATGGGCGGAATTTTATGATCGGGTGAAGGCGGGGCTTGAGTACCTCGCAAACAAGGCGCCGCGTCCTTCGACATTCGATCACATAGAGGCCAAAAATCTCGACGCGTTCCTGAGAACCGTCGCAGGCAAGCGCGGTGCGAATATAAATGTTCGCCGCGCGCACTATCACCATAAGACCAAGCGGCGCGAGACTGTCGCGGAATTTGAATTTACTGAGCAGGACATGGCCAACGCGCAAATGACGCTCGCGCGGGAAATCGGCCGGGCGCCAGAACCGACGTTGTTAGAAGCCCCCAAAAAATCATCTACCGAATATGGGGTGCCGTTTTATTTGGCACAGGACGGACAAAGAGAGAAGGGGAAAGCCACTGGGCAGACGAGTGATCGCGGGATCGTCGCAAAAATCACTGAGCGAGCGTTACCCGTTTTCTTCGCGTCTGAAATCGATAATTACAAGGATCAAATGGTAAAGACCAAAACCAATCCGTTCGATCTTGTGTACCTCGTCGATGTCGCGGTTTCATACGAGGATGACGGCGAACCCGAGGTGAAACAATTCAAATGGGTCATCCACGTTCTTTTGGTAATCGGAATGGCGGTGATCGGGGGAGCGGTGGCTCTCAAATAGAGCTACAAATCCTCCAGCCGCACGCCTTCCAATTCCAGCGCCGCTAGGCACGCCAGGAAGAATGTCGCCGCAAACGTCCCTCTAGCGAGCTTGTTTCCAATGGACGCGGCGCTTTCGTTGAAACCGTGTTTTTCCAGCCGCTTCGCCAATTCCTCATAACCGATATCGGCCTTGGCAATCTCCCCTTTGAGGTAGAGCCGAGCACGATCTTCCCACGGATTTGGCCTTGGCGGGCATAAGAACACTATCTGTATATGATATTTTTCTGTAGACAAGGGGAGAAAACACACGTAAAACATATCTCAGAAGATAGAAACATCGTTTTTGAGATATGTCACAGCACTTTCTCCTCTCATCCAAGGCCCGGACGCTCTCGCTAGCGTCTGTTGCCCGTATGAGCGAGGAGGAGGCCCGTGCGGCGTTCAGTCGCCGTCCGCTGGTCGGATAACGACGGCAAGCCCTACTGCGCCAAGTGCGGTTGCGCGGACGTTCTGGCCTATGCCTGCCGCCCGATCTTCAAGTGCAAGGGTTGCGGCGCTCAGTTCTCGGTGACGAGCGGGACCATCTTCGCCAGCCGCAAGCTCGCCATCCGCGACATTCTCCTAGCTATCGCGATCTTCGTGAACGGCGCGAAGGGCCATAGCGCCTTGCAGCTCTCGCGCGATCTGGATTGCCAATACAAGACGGCTTTCGTTCTGGCGCACAAAATCCGCGAGGCGCTTGGATCGATCGACAAGGACGCCAAGGCTTCGGGCGAAGTCGAAATCGACGGCGCGTACTTCGGCGGTTACGTCAAACCGGCGAATTACAAGGAGCATCGCCGCGACCGCCGCCGTGCGATCAATCAAAACGGCAAGCGCCGTGTCGTGATCGTTATGCGCGAGCGGCAGGGCAAGACGCTTACGTTCGTCGCGAAGTCGGAAGATGCGAGCGTGCCGACGTTGCGCGACCGGATCGAAACCGGCAGCACGGTCTATGCTGACGAGGCCAGCCATTGGGACCAATTGCACGCGCGCTATCTAACCAAGCGCATCAATCACAGCACGAATTACAGCGACCGCAACGGCACTTCAACAAATCAGGCGGAAAGCTTCTTTAGCCGTCTGCGCCGCGCCGAAATCGGCATCCACCACCATGTGGCTGGTCCGTATCTCGCCGCGTATGCCGCCGAAATGGATTGGCGCGAGGACAACCGACGCGTCTCGAATGGCGAGCAATACCTGATCGCGACCAATGCCGCCGCGAAGCATCCGGTTTCCGCTCAGTGGAAAGGCTACTGGCAGAGGAGCATGGCCCGTGGAGAATGAACACGCATTGAACGCGCTACTACGCAAGCGCGCGGAACTCGCGGGGCAATTCGAGCATCACCAAGCCAAGACCCGCCAGCTTCTCATCGACATAGACAATGTTGACGCGACCATTCGCATGTTTGCGCCCGAAATGGATCTGACGGAGATAAAGCCGAAACCGATGCCGCCGCGTCATGCGGCCTACAAAGGCGAGGTCGCGCGCATCATTCTTGGAACGCTCCGCGATGCTGGCCGCGCTTGCTCCACGCAGGAATTGACCATGCACGTCATGGCAGAGCGAGGGATGAACACCGCCGATAAGCGGCTGGTCAAAACCGTCTCAAAGCGTGTCGGCGCGTGTCTGCGCCATCACCGGCTGAAAGGGGCTGATCCAATCGAGCGGCGGTATCGGCAAACGCGTCGCGTGGGAGATCGTGCGCTAAGCTCTGGCGCGTGCTTCGCGTTTGGGCTTTGGCTGTGCGTCGTCGTGGTACTTGGTGCTCAGCAGCGTAATTCATCGGCTGTCGACCGGCGATCATGTGTTCTCAGTCAGAAAATCGAGGTGCTTCTCGACGGCCGCAGCCGCAGCCGAGGTGACGGTCGTTCGCAAGTAATTGCCAAGGTGCGAATGCAGCCGCTATGGAATACGCGCAACGCGGCCAGAGGAAGCGTGATTTATCGTCGTCACTCTGCCTCGTCTTTTTATCTTTTCGCTGCCATCCCATTGGGGACGTTACACTAGCCAAAAAGTGTCCCAATACACATCACCGAAAGCTCGCCGTGGCAAGTTCAGTCGCGCAATCTATATATTGCTGAAACGGCATACAAGATGCTGCGCAAGCCCTAGGTCTGGGCGCAAACACAAAGCATCGGGAACTCGTTGACAGATAAGGGGCGAGTCGTCGATCGCTCGGAACGTAGGATCGAATTTTGGTGGTGCGGCGGGTGAGACTTGAACTTCGAACTTCCCCTAGACGACAAGCGGTGATGCGGTCCTTTCGATCTACCGGCATTAAAACCACTTCCGGTGCCCAGCTAGCTCAGAACTCGAGCGGGGCGTTCCGATTCTGTAGGGATGACAACGCCCCTGCCCATAAAGGTGGGCACGTCGCGCGTTAACCCACAATTCTGCGGCTCTTTGGCAACGCATGCAACAAGATTTTGTGCGTCCGGCGAGCGCCTCTAACCAAATATTGGGGTTGACGGCGTTTTAGCGATTTTCCGTAGTCCGGAACCCAACTGCACAATAGGTAGATGAAACAGCGATTTCAGAGCAGGAAGGGTAGCAACCGGTGTTTGCGTGTATACCGCCCCAGGCATGAAACAATTGCCGGTTTAGATGACTCTCAGTTAAGTGACTCCGGCCTTCATCTCGAACTCCATAGGACTGAGATAGCCGATCGTCGAGTGCCGACGCTTGGTGTTGTAGAAGCGCTCGATGTAGTCGAACACATCGGCCCTGGCTTCGTCACGGGTGCGATAGACCTTGCGCGCGATGCGCTCGGTCTTCAACGAGGAGAAGAAGCTCTCCATCGCGGCATTGTCCCAGACGTTGCCCGATCGGCTCATCGAGCAAGTGACGCCGTGGTCGGTCATCAGCCGCTGGAACTGATCGCTGGTGTACTGACTGCCGCGATCGGAGTGATGGATGAGCGCATCGGGCTTGCCGCGCCGCCAGATCGCCATCACCAGGGCATCGGTGACCAGCTCTGCCGTCATGCTTGCGCTCATCGACCAGCCGACGACACGACGCGAGAACAGATCGATCACCGCGGCAACATAGAGCCAGCCTTCGGCCGTCCAGATGTAGGTGAAGTCGGCGATCCAACGGCGGTTGGGTGCCGGTGCGGTGAAGCTGCGCTCCAACACGTTCGGAGCGACGGCGCCCGCCTGCCGCTCACCTGAATCAGACGGCAGGCGGCGCCGTCGTGGCCGCGCCCGCAACACTTGCTGGCGCATCAGCCGCTCGATGCGATGCAGGCCACAGGACACACCGTCGGCCAGCACATCCTTCCAGATGCGCCGCGCGCCATAGGTTCGATCGCTGCCAATGAAGCTCGTCCGAACCTTGGCTGTCAGCTGCTCATCACTGCGAGAGCGACGGCTGGGCGATCGTGTCAGCCAGGCATAGAACCCACCACGCGAGACACCGAGCGCCCCGCACATCCATCCCGCCGGCCAGATCCCCCGGTGCTTCGCGATGAAGGTGAACTTCACAGATTGTCCTTCGCGAAGTAGGCCGCGGCTTTTTTTAGGATGTCGCGCTCGGCTTTGAGCTTGATGAGTTCCCGTCTCAGCCGGGTGATCTCAGCCTGGTCCGCCTTCTGCTGACCGTGACCGGGGAACGCCTGCTGCTGATCAGCCTCGAGACTCCTTCACCCATCGTCGCAGCACTTGGCCACTGACATCCAGATCCCGAGATGCCTGCGCGATCGTCACACCGCGATCCGTCACCAGCTTCACCGCCTCGAGCTTAAACTCCCGCGTAAATCTCCGTCGCTCCATAGCCCACCTCCGGTTCCATAAAACACCTATCTCGGTGTCCACGAAACCGGCCAGTTTATTGTCTCTAGCGTTGGTAGATGAACCTTGGGAGGGAGCGCATGAAACAAGCAATCATAATTAGCTTAATGCTCGGAACACTAATCGCAGCGGGACCCGCCGCTTCATATGCGGGTCAAGTGAACGGCTATTACCGAAACAACGGAACCTACGTCCAGCCGTACACGCGCAGCGCGCCGGATAGCTCGGTCACGAACAACTACTCATATCAGGGGAATACCAATCCCTATACCGGAAGCACCGGCACTAATCGTTATACGCACGATCAAACGTCGCCGTATTTCACTGGGCCGAGCCCGAGCGGGAATGTCGGCCACAGCAATACTAATGGGTTTGGGACGACCAACCCCTATAGCATGAAATAGCCTAGATTAAATCCGTCGAATCCGGGCTAGGTGCGCTTGCTACCTAATACCGTGGAATTCGGGCAGCTCATCGAGGAACAGCACACCCAAATGTGCGAGCGAAAGCTCACCCGGCTTGGCGCGAAGCCCGCCGCCGACCAGCGCGGCCAGCGAGGCGGAATGATGCGGATCGCGGAACGGCCGCCGGCGGATAAGCTCGCCTTCGCGCAGCTGCCCGGCGACGGAGTGAATCATCGACACTTCCAGCGCCTCGCTCGGATCGAGCGGCGGCAGGATGCCCGGCAGCCGCGCCGCGAGCATCGATTTGCCGGCGCCGGGCGGACCGACCATGAGCAGGTTGTGGCCGCCGGCAGCGGCGACTTCGAGTGCGCGTTTCGCGGTTTCCTGGCCCTTGATGTCCTTGAGGTCGAGCGCTGAGCCGCGCTCGGCGGCGACGCGGGGCGTTGGCGGCGAGAGCAGTTGCGTGCCCTTGAAGTGATTGATCAGCGCGAGCAGCGACGGCGCGGCGAGGATATCGAGGCCGCCGGCCCAGGCGGCCTCGCCGCCCGATGCCGCCGGGCAGATCAGGCCGCGGCCATGCGTTAGGGCACCAACCGCCGCAGGCAGCACGCCGGCGACGGGCAGAATCGAGCCGTCGAGCGCGAGCTCGCCCAGAGCGACGTAATGCTCGATCTCGTCGGCGGGCAGGACGTCCATCGCTGCGAGCAGGCCGAGCGCGATCGGCAGATCGAAATGGCTGCCTTCTTTGGCGAGATCGGCTGGCGCGAGATTGACCGTGATGCGCCGGGCCGGGACCGCGAGCCCCATCGCGGCCAGCGCGGCGCGCACGCGCTCGCGCGATTCCGCCACCGCCTTGTCGGGCAGGCCGACAATCATGAAGGCGACGACCCCCGATGTGATCGTGACCTGAGCCTCGACTTCGAGCGCGTCGATGCCGAGAAAGGCCACGGTGCGGACACGCGCAACCACGCTTCACCCCCCTTGCGGGGAGAACTTTACGCGAACACGACCTCTATTGGCGAGGGGTTTAGGATTTGGCGCTGTCGGATTGCAGCTGGATGTAGTTCTCGAGCCCGGTCAGCTTGATCAGCTCGAGCTGCGTCTCGATGAAATCGATCGCGTCTTCCTCATTGTCGAGGATATCGCTCAAGAGATCGCGGGTGCCGAAATCGCGCACGCTCTCGCAATGGACGATCGCGATGCGCAGGTCGCCGAGGCCCTTCTGCTCGAGCTTCAGGTCGCATTCGAGAATTTCCTGCACGTTCTCGCCGATGAGCAGCTTATCGAGATCTTGCAGATTGGGCAGGCCTTCGAGGAACAGGATGCGCTCGATCAGGCGATCGGCGTGCTTCATCTCGTCGATCGATTCGTGATGCTCGTGCTCGCCGAACTTCGTCACGCCCCAATTCTTCAGCATGCGGGCGTGCAGGAAATACTGGTTGATCGCGGTGAGCTCGTTGCGGAGGATCGTGTTGAGGTGCTGGAGGACCGTCGCGTCGCCGCGCATCTGCTATCTCCGTTCTTATCTCTTATTCCCGCGAGCCCGCTGGCCGCGGCCGGAGTGCAGGGTCGCGCGGCTCAACTCGGGGCGTGAATAGGCTCGCCGCCGAATTCGCGCAAGATGCCCTCGACCAGGGGCATGCACTTGCCGCAGCGGGGTTGCGTGCCGCAGGCCCGGTAAACGCCGAGAGTTCGAGCCGTCGTTGCAGCTCGCGGCGGCCTGGCGGACCTGACGCTCGGTCAGGGCATTGCAGAGGCAGATATACATCGAGGCTTCCCGGACCTTCCTGCAAACGACTCGCAAAACATAGAGAGAGGCCTACGCAAATGCGAATTATTTTCACACGTACGTATCGCCGCATCCGTCTACCCGTAATAATAGATTAGAATACAACTATATAGAGATTTCCACCTGACTCAGGTCGCGATGATCGCTTATGTACGGCAACCGGTGAGGAACAGCGTGACGCATTTTTGTGCCCATTCTTCGCGCTCTTCTTCGCTCAGCGGTGTGCCGAACCCCATCGCGCGGCGCAGCGGAATCGACAAAACCATTTCTTGAAACTGCATTGCCGCGAAACGGCAATCATCGAGTGCGATGCGGCCGGCGCGGCGCTCCTCTTCGAGCAGCGCCGCGATGCGCTCGATAGCGCGCGTTGCGCCTTGCTCGATCGCGATTTCGACGAGCTCCGGAAATCGTTCCGCTTCGGCCAGCAGCAAGCGGCGCAGCGCCAGCGCCTCGGGCGACAACGCGAGCGCGAGCATGCGCGTGGCCGAACGCTCGAGCAGGATGTCGAGCGTCGCCGGCGCATCGAAGGCCGCTTCGAATTCCGGCAGCCAGTGCTGCAGCATGCGCCGCACGACGGCGCGGTAGAGCTCGCCTTTGTCGCGAAAGCGGTGATAGAAGGTCCGCTTCGAGATGCGTGCGCGGCTGGCGACGGCTTCGATACTCGTCGCACCGAAGCCGCGGCTCAGGAAGAGAGCGGTCGCGATGTCGAGGATCTTGTCGCCGAGCGCGGCTGCTTCAAGCCGCGTCGGTCGGCCCCCCCTTCGGATCGCGTTGGGCCGGACCGCGGGGCCTTCGCTTAGCGCCAACCGTCGTGACCCCAGTGGTGATAATAGCCGCCACCGCCGCCGTAATAGCCGCCGGCCGGATAGACGACGCAGCCGCTAAGGGCGCCCGCCAGGGCAAGGACGGCGATAAGGGCCGCCAGGCGGCGCGGCTTGGATTTAGTATTCGTATCGCGGGTCATGACGACCTCCTGATGTCGATGGCCAGTCCGATTGGTCCGGCTCGTAAAGACATAGGCCGACCAAGAACGAAACGCTCCTATACCGTACCATTAAATATTTGTCACGGAAAAGGTTGCTTAGAACAAACGTTTCTTAGGGGACGCGTTGAAAAAGCGAGCCGCGAGTTTGGCCTTTCCCGGACTTATTTCCGCCTTTTGCCGTCCGTAGCGTTTGGCCCTCTCACCCGCTCCCTTTTCGCATTTGATCGCAGCAAGGGCAGGAAACATGATCACATCTCGGACCATTCTCGCATCCGCCGCCGCCGCGGCAATCGGCGCGGGCCTCGCTTGGACCCCGCTCGCCCAGGCCCAATCCAACACCACATCGCCGAGCGCGCCCAGCGCCGCGCCGATGACCCAGGCACCGAGCGCGAGTTCGCAGACCGTCAAGCTGCGCAGCGACGCGCAGGCCGAGGCGCGCATCACGCAGCTCCATAAGGAGCTGAAAATCACCAAGGATCAGGAAGGCGATTGGAACGCGCTGGCGCAGGATATGCGCGACAACGCGCGCGCGATGTCGAGCGAGATCCAATCGCGCAACAGCACCAAGCCGATGAACGCCGTCGATAATCTCAAGAGCTACGCGCAGATCGCCGACACGCATGCCGACGGCTTGAAGAAGATCGTGCCGGATTTCGAGACGCTCTACAACGCGATGTCGCCGGCACAGAAAAAGACTGCGGACACGGTTTTCAATCAACGCGTCAATCAGCGCGTGCGGACGACCGCGACGCCATCCTCATCCGCGAATTGCAGCTGATCGCAATCGATAAGGAGAACCGACATGAAACGCGCGATCCTCCAAGCGCTGCTGGTCGGGGCGGCTGTGTTCAGCCTGTCCGCGCCGGCTTTTGCCGAACCGTGGCACCATCATCACGACCGCCACTATCATCGCCCCTACCACCCTTATCATTCCTACCGTCCGGGCTATGTCTATGCGCCGCCACCGGTGGTCTACGCACCACCGCCGCCGCCCCCGGTCTATGCGGGGCCGTCGTTCAGCCTGACGATCCCGTTGCGCTGAGCGACGCCGCGAGCGCGAATAAGAAACCGGCCCCTTTCGGGGGCCGGTTTTTATTTGCTGCTCGCTCTGCCGCAAAATTAGGGCGACGTATGTTCGATGAATTTCTGCGGCGCCGGCTCGCCCCATTGCGATTGCAGCGCCTCATGCGCCGGCATGGAGTTCGAGCCGTTGTGGATGTTGAGCACATCGCTATCGGCCCAATGCTCATGCACGCGGCCCCACGGATCGGCCCAATAATCGAAGACCTGGCTGCCGAGCAGGTGACGGCCGATGCCCCACATATGCTCGTATTTGCCGATCTTCGCGAGGTATTCGTGGCCTTTCATCACGTCGTCGAAATCGTGGACTTCGAAAGAGACGTGGTTGAGCCCCTTCTGCGGCGACAGGATCGCGAAGAACACGTGATGGTCGACATATTCGTCACCGCAATCGCAGCGATTGAACGAGCCGATGAGATGATCGGGTGTGCCCGCCCAAACATCGTCGGAGCAGATGAAGCCCAGCGTCTCGCGGAACCATTTCAGCGTACCGGGGATGTCCGGCGTGGTCATCACGCCGTGGCCGATGCGCTTCACCTGTGATGGGCCCGCGGCGATGCGATAGAGATCGCCGGCGCGGCGGTATTTCTCGGTGCCCCAATTGACCACCGGCGCCGTCACCGGCAGCGGGTCGACTTTATCAAGGCCCCAGACCACTTCGACCTGATAGCCATTAGGCTCGCGCAGGCGGACACGCTTGCCGCCGCCGGGCTCGTCGATCGCCTCGACCGGCGACGCGCCGGGGGCTTTCGACAGCTTGTCGAAGATCTTCCTCGCTCGCGGCGTGATAGGCGAGGCCGATGAAGCCGGGCTCGCCGAGCTCGGTGACATGCAGATGATGCACCGGGTCGGTGCCGCGCATGAACAGCTTGTCCTTGGTACGGGCGGCGCGGACCATGCCGAAATTGAGGAGGAATTCCTCCTGCTTATCGAGATCGGGCGAGCGCAGCCGGCCCCAGGCAATGTCCTTCACTTTGACGACGGGCATTGGGGTTCCCTCCACTTGATGCTTGGGCGGGAAGATACACCCGAGGCGCAGAACGGGCTAGCGAATCAACCGCGGACCGAATCGCGCCAGCGCCGCAACGCGACTTTGAGATCGTCGGCGAGGCGATGGCGTTCCTCGGCGCCGAGGAAGGCGCCGAGCCCGATAGTCTTCCCACGGGAGGAGAGGAGCAGCCGGCCGCGGCCCTGCGCGTTCTCGTCGATGGTGACGCGCAGCCATGTCGGCTCGAGACGCCAGCGCTGGCGCTCGCCAGACACGCCGACGCGCTCGACATCGAGTGCCTGCTGCGTCAGGCGCAGGCTCTCGCGCTGGCGGGCACTGCGATAGCTGAGGCGAAAGGCGAGGTAGAGCAGGGCGATGTCGAGACCGAAGAAGCCGGTAACGGGCCAAGCGCCGGCAAGCACGAAACCGATGCCGCTGCACAAGCCGAAAGCGGCAAGCCCGGCCATGATCCAGGTGAGGCTGCGCGGCGGCAGGCTGCGATAGGGCGCCACGGTCGTAGCGAAGATCAGCTTGTCGGACGGGGTGTCGGACATGACCCGACCTTAAGCCCGCGCGCCACCGCTGGCCAAGCGGCCAGCGCAAAAAGAAAACAAACGCAAAAAGAAACAAAAGGAGAGGGACGATCCGCGCGGACCGTCCCTCTCCCGTCTTCTAGGCGTTCATATTAGCGATAGCGGTCGTAGCGATCGTGCGCGCGATGGTCGCGAACGCAGCGGCCCGCCACCAGACGGCCGAAGCGATCGCGGAAATGGACGCGATGGCCATAAGGCCCGCAGCCGTCGGCGACGTTGACGATCGCCCCATTGCCGTTGTCGAGCCGTGCCGGCAGCGGTGCCGCGAAAGAGAAACTCGCGAACGTGCCGACGATCATGCCGGCCAAGGCCGTGCCAATCAGGATTTTCTTCATCGCTTCCTCCGAAGCTGTTTGGAGACTACGAAAGGTAGGTAGCGCCGCGTGCGGTTTCGGGGCGCAAACGGGGCGAATCCGGGATCAATTGCGCTGGATTTGGGCCGGCCCGCCGATAGGATGGAATCCATGAAACCGGCCCAGGTTGAGACTTTTTTTCGCCTTCTTACGAAGGATCGGGAAATCCCCCGCACCGAGCTCGAATATATCAATCCCTACACGTTACTCGTGGCGGTCGTGCTCTCGGCGCAAGCGACGGATGTATCGGTCAACAAGGCGACCGAGCCGCTTTTCAAGATTGCCGACACACCGCAGAAAATGGTCGCGCTCGGCGAAGCGCGGCTCAAAACCTTTATCAAGACCATCGGTCTCTTCAACACCAAGGCGAAGAACGTCATCGCGCTGAGCCAGACGTTGGTCGAGAAGGATGGCGGCGCGGTGCCGAAGACGCGCGAAGCGCTCGAGGCGCTGCCCGGCGTCGGCCGCAAGACCGCGAATGTGGTGCTGAATGTCGCTTTCGGCGAGCCGACGATCGCGGTCGACACGCATATCTTCCGCATCGGCAATCGCACCGGCCTTGCTCCGGGCAAGACGCCGCGCGAGGTCGAGGACAAGCTCGTGAAGGTCGTACCGAAGAAATACATGTTGCACGCGCATCACTGGCTGATCCTGCACGGCCGCTACATCTGCGTCGCGCGTAAGCCGAAATGCCCGGAATGCCCGGTGCGCCAGGTCTGCGATTACAAAGCGAAATCGACGCTCGACGATTTCGCGCGGGAGAAGCCGAAGTCGGCCGCGGCTAAACGCGTCGTAAAACCCAAGGGTGTCGCAAAAGCCAAGCGCGCGGTCCGCTCCGCCGCTTAAATCCCCAGCACGTCTTTCATCGAATAAAGCCCCGGCTTTTGCGGCGCAAGCCATTGTGCCGCCGCGACCGCACCTCGTGCAAAGACGCGCCGGCTGGTGGCGCGATGCGTGAGCTTCGATCATCTCGCCGTCGGCGGCGAAGATCACGCGATGCTCGCCGGCATTGTCGCCGCCGCGCAATGTGGCGAAGCCGATATCGCCACGCTTCCTCGCGCCGGTGATGCCGTCGCGTGACCGCTGACTCTTGCCGGCAAGATCGATCTTGCGTCCCTCCGCCGCGGCCTTGCCGAGCGCGAGCGCGGTGCCGGAGGGAGCATCGACCTTATGGCGATGATGCATCTCGAGAATTTCGACGTCGTAATCATCGCCGAGCCGCTGCGCCGTCTGCTCGACGAGCGCCAGCAGCCAATTCACGCCGAGGCTCATATTCGGCGCCCAAAGCAGCGGCGCGCTCTTGGCCGCCGCGGCGAGCGCCTGATGGCCCTTCTCGTCGATTCCGGTGGTGCCGATCACCAGCGGCTTCTTCACCTGCGCCGCGAGCGCAACATGGGCGAGCGTCGCTTGCGGGATCGTGAATTCGATCACGACATCGGAGGCGGCGAGAAGGGCGGCGACGTCGCTGCCGGCTATAAGACCGACCGTGCCGATGCCGGCGAGATCGCCGATATCCTTGCCGAGATCGCGGCTCGACGGCGCGTCGACGCCGCCCGACAGCTTGCAGCCCGGCGTCGCCGCGACTTCGGCGGTCAGCATCCGCCCCATGCGCCCGGCGCAACCCGATATCCCGATGCGAAGCTCGGCCATGATCAATGGGTCCTAACGAGAAGACAGCTCAGTGCGCGTAAATATACCGCAAGGTGGTGCGGCCGACACCGTTTAGCGCGGCCGCCGAGCATTTATCGGGCGTATCTTCGGTGGTGTTGAACCACGGATCGTACTCGAAGCCGATCACCAGAAAGGCTGGGATATGTATGTCGTTGAGCGCAATCTGGTCGTCGAAGATCGGCTGCGCTGTCGGCTGCTGGTTGAAGAAGGCCGGCGCGAAGGTACGGCCGATATTCCAGTACTTATCGATCTGATCGGCGGCGTAGAGCAGCGAGGCCTGCTCGGGGTGGAGCTTCATCTCGCGCCAGCACACCATGTCGAAGATCACGGCCTGCTCGGGCTTCGTTTCGGGATAGGTCTCGGCGAGATGCTCGGTGAAATAGGGCGAGCCTAAAGCCTGCCAATGCGGGTCGCCGGCGCCCAGGGAAAGGGGGCCTTCCTCGCCATCGAAGAAGATGAAATCGACGCCGATACCCGGCGGCGTCCTTTGCATGTCGAGCGCGCGCGCCGTCTCGAGCAAGACCGCGACGCCCGAGGCGGAATTATTCGCACCCGGCATCGGCGCATCGGGACGCTGCTTATCGGCATAGGCGCGGATGATGCTGTCGTAATGCGTGCCGAGAATGATGCGGCGCTTCGCATCGGGATACATCGACGCGATGACATTGGTCATCGCATGCGTTTGACCGGCGACGGTCGAATTCCAGCTCTGCTCGTGCGCGGTGACGCCGAGCTTTTTCATCTCCGCGACGATCATGTCGATGGTCTTGCGATGGCCTGGGACATCCATCGCCCGCGGGCCGAAGCCGACCAGCGTGTCGATGTCGGCGAGGGCGCGCTGGCCCTGCCATTGCGAGACATCGGGCGGCGGCGCTTGTGCCAGAGCCGGCGCGGCGAGGCCGAGCGCGATAAAGGCCGCGGCGAGGGCGCGGCGCATCTAGCGGGGCGCCTTGGGCACGAGCAGTAGGCTCAACGCGCAAAACGCCAGCACCGCCGCGTACACATAGGTGATCTCGCGCGAGCCGATGGTCGGGATGAGATAGAAGGTTGTGAACAGCGTGCCGAAGATATTGCCGATGGTCGATATGCCGTAGACGAGGCCGGCGATGCGGCCGGTCTCTTCGGTCGAGCGCAGCAGCAGCCGCACCGCGACCGGCGAGAACGTGCCGAGGAAGGACAGCGGCACCAGCAGCAGGCAGGCGGATGCGATCAGAATACCGATCGGCCCGTAGCCTAAATTATTCATGATCGTCGTCATCAGCGGATCTGCCGCCAGCGGCACGAGCGCGAGATAGGCCGCGGCGACGGCGCAAGAGGCCGTGATGACCCGCGGACTCGGATGGCGATCGACGATGGCGCCCCCGACGAGATAGCCGATGGTCAGCGCCGCGAGCACGGTCGAGATCAGCCCGGCCCAGGTGCCGATGCCGCCGCCGAAATAAGGAAAGAGATAGCGGCTGCCGAGCATCTCGAAGCCCATCAGCACGCTGCCGACGAAGAACGCGTTGGCGAGCAACACGGCTTGCACCGCGCCCGCCGCTACTGGCTGCTGCTCGGTTCCGGATCGGGCCATTTGCGGTTGTGGTTCTCGATCGCCTTCAGCGCTTCGACCGGCGCGAAGTCATCGGTCAGCACTTTGGCGCTGGCATCGAGCGTTTTCGGATCGAGGCCGCGGCGCTGCGCCAGCAGCGTCGGCAGTGGGTAGCGCAGATTGAGCTCGAGCTGGCGCTGCTTCGCGCTCTTTTCGAGTTCGCCCTGCTCGCGCGGCGGGCCGTCATAAGCGATAGTCACGACATTGCCTTCGGCAACATAGAAATCGGTCTGCGGAAAGACCGATTGAATTGTCTTCACCGCCGAATTGAACAGCATGGTGGAAGGCTCGACGTTCTGTCCGACCGCGCCGCCGGGCGTGAGATGGTCTTTGACGATCTGATAGAATTCCTTGGTCAGCAGGTGAAAGGGCACGAACGGCCCGCGATACGCGTCGATCAGGATAACGTCGTATTTGTCTTTCGATTGCTGCAGGAACAGCCGCCCGTCCTGATTGACGAGATGAAAATTCGGCTCGTCCTTGATGCCGAAATATTTCTTGGCGAGAGCGGCGACATCGGGATCGAGCTCGACCGATGTCACCGAGACGCCCGGCAGGAAGCGATGGAGATACCAGCTCGTGCGTCCGCCGCCGAAGCCGATCTCGAGGATCGAATGCACGTCCTTGGCGATAGATCAGCGTCGCGGTCATATCGCGCGTATAGGTGACCGGCAGGTCGCGATCGTCTTTCGAATTATAGATGCTCTCGGTATAGATCATTCGGTTGTAGCCGAAAGTCATCGCGTAATAGTCGCCCTGCTTATAGACGTAGATGTTGTTGTAGAGCGACTCCTTCGACTCGACGAGCTGGCGATCGTCGTCGGCGCGCGCCAGAGGCGCCAATAGCATACCGACCGCAAGTATACCGATCGCGATGGGCGCCGCGCTCCATCGCGCGAAGGATGACCGGAGCTTCATGATTGGCGCGGAAACTGGCCCGCCTCGCCGTTGGCGTCAAGCCGCGGTGCGATCACGTTTTCTGTCCTTTCCACCGGCAACGCGCTTGCTTTACACCAGCGTCATGGCTCTGTTGCGCTCCGCCGCGACCGTCGGCAGCTACACCATGGCGAGCCGCGTGCTGGGGTTCATCCGCGATATCCTGACCGCGGCTTTCCTCGGCGCCGGCCCGGTAGCCGATGCTTTCTTCGTTGCCCAGCGCCTACCCAATCTCTTCCGCAGCCTTTTTGCCGAAGGCGCCTTCTCGGCGGCCTTCGTGCCGCTCTTCGCCGGCACGATCGCGCATGACGGCAAAGCGGTCGCCAAGCGCTTCGCCGAGGATTCGCTCTCGGTGCTGCTGACGGCGCTTTTCATCTTCGTCCTCCTCGGCGAGATTTTCACGCCGGGCTTGCTCGACATCTTGGCGCCGGGTTTTCGCGCCGATCCGGATAAATTCGCGCTGACCGTCGGGTTGACGCGTATCGCCTTTCCTTACTTGCTGTTCATCTCGCTGACCGCGCTGCAGGGCGGCATCCTCAATTCGGTCGAGCGATTTGCCGCGACCGCGGCGACGCCGATGCTGCTCAACATCTTCCTCATCGGCGCACTGGTGCTGGTGCGGCCGATCTCGGGCGAGGCGCTCGCCTGGGCGCCTCAGCCTCTCGGGCTTCGCGCAATTCCTCTGGCTGATGGTGTCCTGCCACCAGGCCGGCCTCGGCCTCTCGCTGCCGCGGCCGCGACTGACGCCCGAAGTGAAGCGGATGCTGAAGCTGATGCTGCCGGGCGTGTTCGGCGCCGGCGTAACGCAGCTCAACCTCGTGGTCTCGACCGCGGTCGCCTCGCTGCTGCCGACCGGTGCGGTCTCCTATCTTTATTACGCCGACCGGCTCGACCAGCTCCCACTCGGCCGTCGTCGGCATCGCGGTCAGCACCGCGATCCTGCCCTCGCTGTCGCGCCAGGTGCGGCTCGGCGACGATGCTGGCGCCAGGCACACGCAGAATCGCGGGCTCGAGCTGGCGCTGTTCCTGACCCTGCCGTCGGCGGTCGGGCTCGGCGTCGCCGCTTGGCCGATCATGACCGTGCTGTTCCAGCGCGGCGCGTTCGGGCCGGTCGAGGCGAATGCCACCGCTTCGGCGCTTGCCGCCTATGCCGCTGGCTTGCCGGCGTTTCGTCCTCATCAAAATCATGACGCCGGGCTTCTTCGCGCGCCACGACACGGCGACACCGGTCAAGGTCGCGATCGCGGCGATGGCGACCAATCTCGTGCTGACCGTCGGGCTCGGCTTGTTGCTGCCCTTCCGCCACGTCGGCATTGCTTCCGCGACCTCGATCGCCGGCTGGGTGAATGCCTTGTCGCTGATGGTGCTGCTGCATCGCCGGGGGCATTTCATCCTCGACGCGCGCTCGCGCGCGGATCGTGCCGCGGATCGTCGCCGCCTCGGTGGGCATGGGCGTGCTGCTCTGGCTGATGAACGAGTTGGCCGCGCCGCTCTATGCCGGGCGCTTTCATCGCCCGCTCGCGCGGCCCTCATCGTCGTGATCGCCATCGCGCGCCGTGGCATTCTTCGTTCTGGCGCTGGTCTTTGGCGCCGCCGATTGGCGCGAGATCAAGCAGCGCGTCGCGCGCTTGCCCGTCCGCGATCAGGTCAAACTTGACTGATCTCCCTCGGGCGACGATAAAGCCTCATGAATCGGATTTTTTCGGGCGTCCAGCCGACCGGCAATCTGCATCTCGGCAATTATCTCGGCGCGATCCGTAATTGGGTCGCGTTGCAGAAGGATTACGACTGCATCTTCTGCATCGTCGATCTGCATGCGCTCACCGTTCCGCAGGATCCGGCGCAGCTCAAGGCGCAGACGCGCGAGGTGACCGCCGCCTATATCGCCTCGGGCATCGATCCCGAGCGCTGCGTCATCTTCAATCAAAGCATGGTTGCGGGCCACGCCGAGCTCGCCTGGCTGTTGAGTTGCCTGACGCCGCTCGGCTGGCTCAACCGCATGACGCAGTTCAAGGAGAAAGCCGGCAAGCAGCGCGACGAGGCCGGGCTCGGCCTCTACGCCTATCCGGTGCTGATGGCCGCCGACATCATCCTCTACAAGGCGACGCATGTGCCGGTCGGCGAGGACCAGAAGCAGCATCTCGAACTCGCGCGCGATATCGCCGGCGCGTTCAATCGCCGCTACGGCGTCGAATTCTTTCCCGCTGCCCGAGCCGATGATTTTCGGCGCGGCGACGCGTGTGATGAGTTTGCGCGACGGCAGCAAGAAAATGTCGAAATCCGACGCGTCGGATTATTCGCGCATCAACATGACCGACGATGCCGAAGACAATCGCGCTGAAGATCCGCAAGGCGAAGACCGATCCGCTGCCGCTGCCCGAAAGCGTGAAAGATGCCGAGGCGCGGCCCGAGGCCGACAATCTGCTCGGCATCTACGCGGCGCTCGCCGATATCAGCCGCGAGCAGGCGATCGCGCGCTGGGCGGGCAAGAATTTCTCCGAATTCAAGACCGCGCTCGCCGATCTCTCCTCCGAAGTGCTCGGCAAGATCTGCGGCGAGATGCGGCGCCTGATGGCCGATCCCGGCTATATCGACAGCGTCTTGACGCGCGGCGCCGAGCGCGCGAATGCCGATTGCACAGCCGCATTTCGACGAAGTGTTCGACATCATGGGATTGCTGCGGCTTTAGCGACGTGATCGACATGGTTCGAGGGGAGGGGACTCGGCGTTGGGCATTCTCGATATTTATCTGCCCATTGCCGGCGTTTCGCTCGATGTGATGGCATTGCTCATCCTCGGCGCGGCGGTCGGCGTGCTCTCCGGGCGTGTTCGGCGTCGGCGGCGGCTTTCTCCTGACGCCGCTGCTCATCTTCATCGGCGTGCCGCCGGCGGTGGCGGTCGCTTCCTCGGCCAATCAACTCGTCGGCGCCTCGGTCTCGGGCGCGATCGCGCATTGGCGGCGCGGCAATATCGATTTCCTGATGGGTGGGCTGATGCTCATCGGCGGCTTCGCCGGCTCGGTGCTCGGGGTCTGGCTCTTCGCCATCCTGCGCCGGCATGGGCCACATCGAGCTCATCATCTCGTCTCTCCTACGCACGCTGCTGTCGACGCTCGGCGCCTGATGCTGATCGAGAGCATCGCGCAGCCTGGCTGCGCCGCCGCCGTCGGGATCGCTCGCCGCCGCAAGCTGCATCAGCACACCTGGCTGCACGGCTTGCCCTTCAAGCTGCGCTTTCGCCGCTCGAAACTTTATATCAGCGCGCTGTTGCCGCTGTCATTCTCGGTTTCTGCGTCGGCATCCTCTCGGCCGTGCTCGGCGTCGGCGGCGGCTTCGTCATGGTGCCGGCGATGATCTATCTCCTGCGGCATGCCGACCGCGGTCGTGCCGGGCACGTCGCTGTTTCAGATCATCTTCGTCACTGCCGCCGTGACCTGTGCTGCAGGCGTCGAGAACAACACCGTCGATGTCGTCCTGGCGATGGTGCTGCTGATCGGCGGCGTGTTGGCGCACAGCTCGGCACCCGCTGGGGCGCGAAGCTGCGCGGCGAAGAGTTGCGCGCGCTGCTCGCGCTGATCGTGCTCGTCGGTCGCGGCGAAGCTGGTCTTCGATCTGACGGTGCGGCCCGACAATCTCTTCTCGCTCGGGACGCTCGAGTTATGAGGCGCTGTCTGCTCGTCTTCGCTTTTCTGGTCGCGCGCTGGCGTGTGGTGCACCGGCGCGCGCCGATCAGCCACTGCTCGCCGATCTGACCGGCCATCTCATCGCCATCACCACCGGCTTTACCGGCACCTCGGTCGTGCTCTTCGGCGCGACCGACGGACCGGGCGATATCATCGCGATCGTGCGCGGACCCGAGCGCGATCTGGTGGTGTGGCAGAAGCGCCATCTCGCCGGGATGTGGATCAACGGCCCTAACGTCACTTTCGCGAATGTGCCGAGCTACTACGCTGTCTTCAGCAATCGCAAGCTCGACGACATCGCCCCGCCAACACGCAAGCGCTGTCGCAGATCGGCATCGCCAATCTGCCGCATCGATCCGCGCGATCCGCGCACCACACAGGACGAGAGCGACGACCTTCCGCGCCGCGCTGATCGCCGAGCAGAAGCGCGCGCATCTCTTCGCCGAATATCCCGGCAGCGTCGCTTTCCTCGGCGATCGGCTGTTCCGTGCGACGCTCGACTTTCCCGCCAATGTGCCGACCGGAAATTATCTCGTCGAAGTGCTGCTGGTCCGCGACGGCAAGGTGGTAGTCGGGGCAAACGACGCCGCTGGTGATCGCCGAGATCGGCTCGGCGCCGATGTCAGCGAATTCGCCGATGAACAACGCCGCGCTTTATGGCCTTGCCGCGGTTGCTGGGCGCGGCATTGCTCGGCTGGCTCGCCAGCCTGCCGTTCCGCGATGTCTGAGTTCACCCGAGGGAGAACGCATGAGCGATACTTCTTCTTCGTCCATCGCCGCAGGCGCCGATGCACCGCGCGAACGCATCTTTCTCGTCGTCGTCGACGAGACCGAGGAGATGCGCGTAGCGCTGCGCTATGCCGCGCTGCGCGCCTTTCACACCGGCGGCAAGGTCGCACTCCTCGCCGTGGCCGAGCCGCCCGGCATCCAGCAATTCGCCGCGATCGAGGAGCGGATGGAGGAAGAAGCGCGCGAGGAGGCCGAGCAGCTCTTGGCTAAGCTGTCGGGCGAGGTGAAGGACATCGCCGGCTCGATGCCCATCCTTTATCTTGCGCAGCGGCCGCCGCCAGCGAGGAATTGCTGGCGCTGATCGATGAAGAGCCAAGCATCTCGGTCGTCGTGCTCGGCGCCGGCACCGGCCAGGAAGGGCCGGGACCGCTGATCACGGCGCTGGTCTCGCACTCCGGCAAGCTGCGCGTGCCGGTCACCATCGTGCCGGGCGGGCTCGACGACGAGCAGATCGCGGCCGTGGCCTGATCGGGTGCGTCTTAACTTGACCCCAATTCATAAAGGGTTGAATTATCATGGCGCCTGGCCACATTGAGGGTGAGCAGCCGGAGACGATCCATGTTCATCGAAACCGAGACCACGCCCAATCCCGCGACCCTCAAATTCCTGCCGGGACGCACGGTGATGGAGCAGGGCACGGCCAATTTCGCCGATGCCGATGCGGCGACGCGCTCGCCCCTGGCGCTGCGGCTTTTCGGCCTCGACGGCGTGACGCAAGTGTTCTTCGGCGCTGATTTCGTCACGGTCAGCAAGGCCGACGAGACGTCCTGGTCGCGAGCTGAAGCCGGCCGTGCTCGGCGCGTTGGTCGAGCATTTCACCGCCGGCGAGCCGCTACTGACGGGCGCCGTCTGAACCGACCGCCGAGGATGAGGACGACGAGGTCGTCACCCAGATCAAGGAGCTGCTCGAGACGCGCGTGCGTCCGGCCGTGGCGCGGATGGCGGCGACATCATTTTCGAGGCCTTTGCCGACGGCGTCGTTTATCTCCAGATGCACGGCTCATGTTCGGGCTGCCCGAGCTCGACCGCGACCTTGAAGGCCGGCATCGAGAACATGCTGCGCCACTACATTCCGGAAGTCGTCGAGGTTCGCGCGGTCTAGTCGCACGCGTCGCCGCCGCGCGGCTTGGCGCTCATCATCTTTCGGGCGCGTCGGCGTCGCTCAACAGCGGATAGCGCTTGGCGTCGAAAAGCTGGTAATGCCACCACTCGTTGCCGTAGAAATCCCAGCCTGCGGCGCTCATCAAACCCAACAGCAGGAAGCGATTGCGCTGCGCCGCGACCGGAATCGCGACGGAGCCGTGATGCGACAGCGGCGTGAAGGCATCGAATTCCGTGCCCATGTCGAGCGGCGTGCCGCTCGCATCGATGAGCGTCAGATCGATCGCTGCGCCGCGCGAATGCGGCGAGCCGCGCCGCGGATCGGCGAGGAAATTGGGATCAGGCGTATGATTCCACAGCACCCATTGCGCCTCGCTCGGCCGGAACGCATCGAAAATCTTGAAGCGCAGGTCAAGCGCGTTCGCCAGTCCGATCGCCTTCTCGAATTTGGCGGCGGCATCGGGATGGAGATAGCACAAGCGGCCGCGCATAGACCGGCTTGCCGGTGAAATTGTTCGGCGTGGCGTAGGCAATGTCGAGAACGACATCGTGGCTTTGCGGTCGTGATCGCGACCAAGCTCATGATGTTCTCTACTAGCATGATCGGCGGCATGAAAGTCCTGGCATTCGATTGCAGCGGCGCTTCCTGCTCGGCCGCGGTCCTCATCGACGACCGGCCGGCGGCGCAGCGCTTCGCGCCGATGGAGCGCGGCCATGCCGAAACTTTGCTGCCGATGATCGAGACGGTGCTGCGCGAAGCCGCGCTGACGCCGGCGGCGCTCGATCTTCTCGCCGTGACGGTCGGCCCGGGCAGCTTCACCGGCCTGCGCATCGGCTTGGCCGCGGCGCGCGGTCTGGCGCTGGCGCGCAAGCTGCCGGCGATCGGCGTCACCAGCTTCGATGCGGTGAACGCCGAGGATCGCAGGCGCGAGCGAACCGCTTTTCATCGCGCTCGAAAGCAAGCGTGCGGAGCTTTTTCTCCAGCGCCGCGACCGTACCGATCCGCGGTTGCCGGCGCTGGTGCCGCCGGAGGAATGGGCGGCGATCCTGCCGCCAGGGCCGTGCTTCCTCGCAGGCGATGGCGCGCCGCGTTTGGCGGCGGCGCTCGGGCGCAGCGATGTTGCTGATATTGCCGGGCCATGGCCGACCCGATCCGGTCGCTTTGGCGCGGCTTGGCGCGGCGCGCTGGCGCGCTGGCGATCGCACGCCACTCGCGCCGCTCTATCTGCGCGCGCCCGACACGACCATGCCGCCGCGGCAGGCCGCACCGGTAGCGCCGTGAGCCTCGTTCTGCAGCCGGCGCGCGCGGCCGATCTGCCGCGCGTCGCCAAGTTGCACGCCGAGTGCTTTCCCGATGATGCGTGGAATTCCTCGTCGCTGGCGACGGTGCTGGCGATGCCGGGCGCCGATGGCCGCATCTGCTATGCGCGAGGACGGCGCGCCTTGCGGCGTGCTGCTCGATCAATGTCTCGGACCCGAAGGCGAGATCCTGACGCTCGGCGTCGCGCCCGCCTGGCGCCGCCACGGCATTGCCCGCGTGTTGCTGCAAGACCTCATTGCCCGTGCTCGTGCCGGCGGGACGCAGCGGCTTTTGCTTGAAGTGGCGGCCGACAATACGGCGGCGCTCGCGCTCTACACTTCCTGTGGTTTCACGCGGCAAGGAATTCGACGGCATTACTACCGCCGCGCCGCAAGGCCCAGCGGTCGATGCGTGGCGCTTCTGCTTGCCGTTGCTGTTCGCGGCCTGAGTTTATTGAGATATTTGTCGCGTTTATCTCTTGCGAGTATTGCCCCGGTCGAGAACTCGCCATATATTCGCAAAAGAATTTCCTTGGGAAGCGGAAATCATGACTGATAATTCAAACTCCAAAGACCTGCTGGCACTGACCACGGAAATCGTCGCGGCCCATGTGTCGAACAATACCGTGGGCGTCGCGCGACCTGCCGCAGCTGATCAATCAGGTCTATCAGTCGCTCACCAATATCGGCAAAGCGCCGGCGCCCGACGGCCGAGCGGCCGCAGCCAGCGGTTCCGGTGAAGAAATCGATCCATCCCGACTATCTGATCTGTCTCGAAGACGGCAAGAAGCTGAAGATGCTCAAGCGGCATCTCAAGACCTCATACAATCTTACGCCCGAGCAATACCGCGAGCGTTGGGGCTTGGCGCCGGACTACCCCCTGGTTGCGCCGAACTACGCCAAGCAGCGCAGCAAGCTGGCGAAAGATATCGGTCTCGGCACGCGCGGCCGCCGCGCCCGGGCGGGTGAGGCGCCCGTTACGTCAGCGCTCATCGCATCTGTGTCGCTTTGGTGAAAGCCGCAGGCGGCGGCGTGTTCCTGCGCTGCTCCGGACAGGGATGTAGGCCGACGGTCGCGGTTTGGGTTATACTCGTTCAGTCTGCGTCCGGCGCATTGGGGCAGCATGACCTCCCGGCTCGAACAGCTTTGTCACGATAAGGGTCTGAAAATGACCGAGCAGCGGCGCGTCATCGCGCGCGTGCTCTCGGAAGCGGCCGATCATCCCGATGTCGAGGCTGTGCATCGCCGTGCCAGCGAGATCGATCCGAAGATCAGCATCGCGACCGTCTATCGCACCGTGCGCCTCTTCCAGGAAGCGAACATTCTCGAGCGGCACGATTTCGGCGACGGCCGGGCGCGCTACGAAGAAGTGCCGTCCGAGCATCACGATCACCTCATCGATCTTCAGACCGGCAGGGTGATCGAGTTCCGCAACGAGGAGATCGAGGCGCTGCAGCGCGAAGTCGCGGCGCGTCTCGGCTACAAGCTTGTCGATCACCGGCTCGAATTGTTCGCGGTGTCGCTCGACAGCGACAAGAACAAGAAGTGACAGGCGTCAATGTTTTCTGATGCGCGAGGTGTCGTGAGCGAGACTGAAGCAGCGGCCCGTTCGTCGCCTTCCCGCGATCCCATTGTCGATGTGCGTTATCGAATCCTTGCAGGTGCGGCTGGCGCAAAGCGCTGCCGACATCGATGCCGCGCAGGCGTTGCGCTATCGCGTGTTCTACGAAGAAATGGGCGCGCAGCCGACCGCCGAAATGGCGGCGCGGCGGCGCGATTTCGATCGCTTCGACGATGATTGCGATCATCTGCTGGTGATCGATCACGCGCAGGGCGCGGTGGTCGGTACCTATCGCCTCATCCGCCGCGCGGCGGCTCAGCGCCATGGCGGCTTCTATTCCGCCGCCGAATACGATCTGCGCGGATCTGCCGAATCACCCTGGCGAGATTTTGGAGCTCGGTCGCTCCTGCACGGATGCCTCGGCGCGCAGCGGCCCGGCGGCGCAAGCTGCTGTGGCGCGCGCATCTCGGCCTATGTCTTCCATTATCGCATCGAGCTGATGTTCGGCTGCGCCAGCCTCTCGGGCACCGATCCCGACGCGCTCGCGCTGCCGCTTTCCTATCTGCATCATTTCCATCGTGCGCCCGACGCGCTTTGCGCCCGCGCTCTGCCCGATCGCTATGTCGCGATGGATCGGCTGCGCGAAAGACGCGATCGATCCGGCGCAGGCGCAGGCGCGTGTTGCCGCCGCTGATCAAAGGCTATCTCCGTCTCGGCGGCTTCGTCGGCGATGGCGCGGTGATCGATCGCCAGTTCAACACCACCGATGTCGCGATCGTGGTGAAGACCGATCTCGTCAGCGATCGGTACTATCGCCACTACGAGCGCCGGGCGGCTTCGCGCGAGGGTGCCGCCGCCGCATGAGCGGCCTTGTCCTGCGCGTCGGTGCGCATCGCCGTCTATTTCGCGGTGACCTTGCCGGCGATGCCGGTGCAAGCGTTCTGCTCGCGACCAAAAGCCCGCGCGCGCGCCGATTTCCCCGCGCTATATCACCGCTTGATCTGCCGCATGCTTGGCGTTCGCCTCGTACGCCGCGGCACGATCTCCACGTACCGCCCGACGCTCTTCGTCTCCAACCACACCTCCTATCTCGATATCGAGATCATGGGCGCGACGATCGAAGGCAGTTTTGTCGTCGAAGGCGGAGGTCTCGCGCTGGCCGATCTTCGGCTGGCTGGCGAAGCTGCAGCGCACGATCTTCGTCGAGCGCGCCGACCGCGCCGGCGCCGCGCGCCAGCGCGACGAAATCCGCCGCCGGCTCGACGCGGGCGACAATCTCATCCTCTTTCCCGAGGGAACGAGCGGCGACGGCATCCATTTGTTGCCCTTCAAATCGACGCTCTTTGCCGCCGCGGAGGATGAGCGCGTGATGGTGCAGCCGGTCTCCGTGGTCTATCGGTTGCTTGACGGCATTCCGCTCGGGCGGTTCTATCGCCCGTTCTTCGCCTGGTATGGCGATATGACGATGGCGCCGCATCTCTGGAAGATGCTGGGGCTGGGGCAGTTGACGGTGGTCATGACATTTCACGAGCCGGTCCGGCTCAAGGATTTCGGCTCGCGCAAGCTCTTGTCCGAGCATTGCGCCACGAATCATCGCCGAAGGCATGGGCGCGGCTGCTTGCCGGACGCGAAGCGGCGCCCATCGACACCGCCGCCGCGCACCGGCTTTGGCGGCGCAGTAAGGCGATCGACGTGGCAACGAAGCGAAAACTCTATCATCCGCACCTATGGCTGCCAGATGAATGTCTACGATTCCGCGCGCATGGCGGATGTCCTGGCGCCGCTCGGCTATGCCCGGACCGATGCGGCCGACGACGCGGATATGATCCTGCTCAACACCTGCCATATTCGCGAGAAGGCGGCGGAGAAATTGTTCTCCGATCTCGGCCGGCTGCGCGCCGCTGAAGAACGACAAGGCGAAAGACGGCGGCCAGCTTGTCATCGGCGGTTGCGGGCTGCGTCGCGCAAGCCGAAGGCGAAGAGATTCTCGCGCGCGCGCCGTTTGTCGATCTCGTGCTCGGACCGCAGACCTATCACCGCCTGCCGGAAATGATCGCGAAGCTCACGCGCGGCGGCGGCCCGGTCCTCGATACCGAATTCCCGCCCGAGCCGAAATTCGACTACCTGCCGGAGAGCACCGCGCCGCAAGCGGTCTCGGCTTTCCTCTCGGTGCAGGAAGGCTGCGATAAATTCTGCACCTTCTGCGTCGTGCCCTATACGCGCGGCGCCGAATTCTCGCGCCCCGCCGCGGCGGTGATCGCCGAAGCCGAGCGGCTCATCGCCTCGGGCGCGCGCGAGATCACGCTCCTGGGCCAGAACGTCAACGCCTATCACGGCGACGGCGTCGATGGCGCAGTGTGGGGCCTCGGCCGGCTCGTTCGCGCGCTCGCCGAGCTGCCGGGGCTCGAGCGGCTGCGCTACACGACCTCGCATCCGCGCGATATGGACGACGAGCTGATCGAGGCGCATCGCGATGTCGAAAAGCTGATGCCGTTCCTGCATCTGCCGGTGCAATCGGGCTCGGACCGCATGCTCGAGGCGATGAATCGCGGCCATACGATCGACGATTATCGCCGCATCATCGATCGCCTGCGCACGGCGCGGCCGGATATCGCGCTCTCCTCCGATTTCATCATCGGCTTTCCCGGCGAGAGCGACGACGATTTCGCGGCAACGCTCGCGCTCGTGCGCGAGATCGGTTTCGCCCAGGCCTTCTCGTTCAAATACAGCAAGCGGCCCGGCACGCCCGGCGCGCGCTGCGCGGACCAGATCGCCGAAGGCGTTAAATCCGAGCGGCTCGCAGATCGTGCAAGAGCTCATCGAAGAGCGGCAACGGCGCTTCAACGAGAGCCTGCGCCGGCCGCGTCCTGCCGGTGTTGTTCGAGAAGCCGGGCCGGCATCCGGGACAACTGGTCGGCCGCTCCCCATATCTGCAATGGGTCCATGCCCAGGCACCGGCGCGCTGCCAGGGCACGGTATTGCCTGTGCGGATCACGCGGCGTTCGGGCCGAACAGCTTGGCGGGCGAGGTCGAAACTTTGGCGGAGGTGATGGCGTGATGGAGCAGGACGGCGATCGTCTGCAGATGCAGTTCGACGACAATTCGCTCCTCCCGCAGCTCTATGGCGAGCGCGACCGCCATCTCGATCGCATCGAGCGCGAGCTCGGCGTCTCGCTGGTCTCGCGCGGCAATCGCCTCGCCATCGCCGGCCCGCATGAAAGCGCCGATGCCGCACGCAGCGACCATCGCCAGCCTCTATCAGCGCCTGAAGCGCGGTCTCGAAGTCGACAATGCCGCGGTCGACGCGGCGCTGAAGCGCGCGAGCCTTCAAGCCGCATGAGCAATGGGGCGAGGCGGAGGAAATCCGCACCCGCAAGCGTCGCGTCAGTCCGCGCAGCGCCAATCAAGCGGCCTACCTGCGCGCGTTGCGCACGAACGAGCTGGTCTTCGGCCTCGGGCCCGCCGGCACCGGCAAGACCTATCTCGCTGTCGCCATGGCAGTCGACATGCTGATGAGCGGCGCGGTCGAGCGCATCGTCCTGTCGCGTCCCGCGGTCGAAGCCGGCGAGCGGCTGGGCTTCCTGCCCGGCGATCTGCGCGAGAAGGTCGATCCCTATCTGCGGCCGCTCTACGACGCGCTGCACGACATGCTGCCGG
Organism: uncultured Alphaproteobacteria bacterium; assembly: GCA_963731145.1. Lineage (GTDB taxonomy): Bacteria > Pseudomonadota > Alphaproteobacteria > ATCC43930 > CGMCC-115725 > CAIKMD01. The sequence goes on from CAVSUX010000008.1 coordinate 160,590, forward strand.
GCGATCAGGTGATCAAGCGCCTCTCGTCGGGCGAGATCGAGATCGCACCGCTCGCTTTCATGCGCGGCCGCACTCTCGCCAATGCTTTCGTCATTCTCGACGAGGCGCAGAACACGACGCCGGTGCAGATGAAGATGTTCCTGACGCGGCTCGGCGAGCATTCGCGCATGGCGGTGACCGGCGATCTCTCGCAGATCGATCTGCCGCCGCGCACGCGCTCGGGCCTCGCCGATGCGCTCGAGACGCTGCAAGGCGAAGAAGGCATCGCCATGGTGAATTTCACCGATGTCGATGTCGTGCGGCATCCTTTGGTGTCGCGGATCGTGCGCGCTTATGATCGACACGACCGCAAGCGACACAAGAAGCACGATGAGTTCGGAGCGACTGACGCCATCCGCGCGATCGACATCGATCTCTCGATCCCGTGCGCGGCATGGAAACGCGCGCGTGCCGGCGCGCGGCAAGCGTCGCGCGCACGGCAGCCGCAGGCGGCGCTGGCGCAATCGGGCAAGAAGCATCGGCGCGGCCGAGCTGTCGCTCGTGCTTGCCGATGACGCGACGGTGCGCGACTTGAATGGGCGCTGGCGCGGCAAGGACGCGCCGACCAATGTGCTCGCTTTCGCCAGCGACGACGCCGCCGGCGAAGGGCAAGCCGGTGCTGCTCGGCGATGTCGTGCTGGCCTATGAGACGGTGGCACGCGAGGCGAAGGAGCAGCACAAGCATCTCGCCGATCATCTGCGCCATCTCGTCATTCACGGCGTGCTGCATCTTTTCGGCTACGATCACATGCAAGGCCGCGCCGGCGAAGCACATGGAAGCGCTCGAGACACGCATCCTCGCTTCGCTCGGCGTCGCCGATCCTTATCGCATGCGCGGAAGAGCCGAGTCGTGGCTGAAACCGATCACACGCAAGAGCCAGACGAAGGCCCGCTATCCGGGCTTGCGCCAATGGCTGCGGCAATTGCGCGGCGAGCCGGAGCAGGCGCCAAGGCTTGCGCGCGGCGCTGGTCGAGATGCTTGGCGAGCAGGACGACGAGACAGCCGATCGATCCGCATGAGCGAACGCTGCTGGTCAATATCCTGAAGCTGCACGAGCCTCGTCGCTTCCGATATCATGGTGCCGCGCGTCGATATCATGGCGCTCGATATCGAGACGTCTTTTGCCGAGGCCGCCAAGCAGATGATCGAGGTCGGTCATTCGCGCGTGCCGGTGTTCCGCGAGACGCTCGATGACATCGTCGGCATGATCCACATCAAGGATCTGCTGCCCTTCGCCGTCGATGGCCGTCGAGGTGGCGCTCGCCGAGATCGCGCGCAAGCCGCTCTTCGTCGCACCGACCATGCCGTTGCTCGATCTGCTGTTGCAGATGCGCTTGTCGCGCACGCATCTCGCGATCGTCGTCGACGAGTTCGGCGGCACCGATGGGCTCGTCACGATCGAGGATGTGATCGAGGAGATCGTCGGCGAGATCGAGGACGAGCACGACGATGCCGACCGGCCGAAGCTGGTCGCGCGTCCCGACGGCACGATCTTGGCGCCGGGCCGCACGCCGATCGAGACCCTCGAGGGGTATGTCGATGGCGCGCTCGTGCCCGACGGGTTTCGAAGAAGGCGTCACGACGGTCGGCGGTCTCGTCGTCGCGCTCGCCGGGCGCGTGCCGGCGCGCGGCGAGATCGTGAAGCATCCGCTCGGCTTCGAGTTCGAGGTGCTCGACGCCGATCCGCGGCGGGTGAAGCGGCTGCGCGTGCGCGGTCTTGCCGGAAATCCAGCGAATCGCCGCCTGCCGAACATGGATAAAGCAACGCGTGGTGGAATTGCACGGCAGCGCCGGCGCCGGCTCGCGCCGCTGCAGCGCACGGCGTTGTGGCTCGCGAGCCTGACGCGCTGGCATCGTCATCTGGCGGCGCTGCTGCTCGGCGTGCTCGCCGCGGCGTCCTTGCCGCCGGTCGATATGACGCCGGTGCTGTTGATCAGCTTTCCCGGACTCGTCTGGCTGACCGACGGCAATACCGGCTATCGCTCGGCCTTCGCGCTCGGCTGGAGCTTCGGCTTCGGCTTCTTCGTCGCCGGACTTTATTGGATCGCGGCGGCGCTCTTCGTCGATATCGCGCAATTCTGGTGGCTGGTGCCTTTTGCCGTCGCTCGGCGTGCCCGCCGGTCTCGCGATCTTCACCGGTACCGCGCTTCTTGCGTCAGCCACGCGCTCTGCCGCATATTGCGCCTCGGCGGCACCGGTCGCGTGCTGGCGCTCGTTGTCTGCTGGTGCGGCGCCGAATGGCTGCGCGGCCATGTCCTCACCGGCTTTCCGTGGAATCTCATCGGCTACGCCTGGTCGGGCGCGTTTCCCGGGCTCGCTCGCGCTGCTGCAATTCGCGTCGCTCGTCGGGATCTACGGTCTCAGCCTGCTGACGGTGCTCGTCGCGTGTCTGCCGGCACGGCTCGGCGATTTTTCCGGCCGGCGCTCGTCCGCGTTACTCGTCGCGGCGGTGCTGATCGCGCTGCCGGCGGGCTGGGGCGCTTAGCGTCTCGGCGAATGGGCATCCGGGCGATGTGCCGGGCGTCAATCTGCGCCTGGTGCAGCCGTCGATTCCGCAAACCATGAAGCAGGATCCGACGGCGTTGCTCGGCAATTTTCGCCGCCTCTTCGCGCTCAGCACGTCGCCGACCGACGCAACACCGACGGCGATCATCTGGCCGGAAGACGCGGCGCCGCCCTTTCTCGATCGCGACGGCGGCGCGCGGCAAGCGCTGGCGCAGGCCGTGCCGCAAAACGGCTATATCATCACCGGCACGACGCGCACCGATCCAGCGCCCGAAGCAGCCGACGCATGTCTGGAACAGCCTCGTTGCAGTCGATCGCGACGGTAACATCCGCGCCAGCTACGACAAATTCCATCTCGTGCCATTTGGCGAATACGTGCCGCTGCGCGGCATCTTGCCGATGCAGAAGATCACACCCGGCACGATCGATTTTTCTGCCGGATCGGGACCGCGCACGATCACGCTGCCGGGCCTGCCACCTTTCTCACCGCTGATCTGCTACGAGGCGATTTTTCCGGATGCGGTGGTCGATCCTGCGCATCGGCCCGATTGGTTGCTCAATATCACCGATGATGCCTGGTACGGATTCACCTCCGGGCCCGTTCCAGCATCTCGCGATCGCGCGCTTGCGCGCCATCGAGGAAGGCTTGCCGCTTGCGCGTGCCGGCGACAACGGCGTCTCGGCGATGTTCGATCCTTATGGCCGCGTCACCGCGCGACTCGCTCTCGATGATGTCGGCGTGCTCGATGTGAAATTGCCGCAGCCGTTGCCGCCGACGCCTCTATAGCCGCATAGGCGACATTCCGTTCTTCGGCGTCATGCTATTAATCGTGGCGGCTCTCTTGTGGCAGCGCCTGAGTGCCTTCGGGTTTTCCCGAAAAGCTTAGCGTTTCGACCACGCGCGATACGCGAGTGGCCTTTCCGGATAAATTTGTCGCCAAGATTTCTACTAGCATGCCGTGCAAACGCGTGTTAGTCCATAATCCGATCTGGGTGATGGTGATCGGTGGAGATCGGTGTCCGTCTTGGTGCCGATGCAAAGAGTGGAATGAGCAGTTCAGGGCGTAGACAGAAAAGCGACAAGCCCAATCCCGTTGACGTTCATGTCGGCTCGCGCGTTCGCCTAAGGCGTACGTTGCTCGGCATGAGTCAGGAAAAATTGGGCGATGCACTCGGTTTGACCTTTCAGCAAGTCCAGAAATATGAGCGCGGCGCCAATCGCGTCGGCGCCAGCCGGCTTTACGATCTCTCTCGCGTGCTCGACGTGCCGGTGTCGTATTTCTTCGAGGAATTCGGCGACGCTTCATCGTCACCGATCGGGATGGGCGAGGCGGCCGGCGATCCTTATCAAGCGAATCCGATGATGAAGCGCGAGACGCTCGAATTGGTGCGCGCCTATCTCCGGATCGCCGATCCGCAGATCAAGCGCCGCGTCTTCGAGCTGACGAAGGCTCTGGCTTCGGCTTATCCCGGCGACAGCGCCGAGACGAGCGGAGAGCCCGGCTCCTGACGCTTGACGGCGCCGGTTGGGCGCCGTCTTGTCCCTGGCGATGACGTCTTCCGTGACGAGCACTCGCGCGAATGTGCCGCAGCGGCGGCTTTACGGCCGCCGTCGCGGCCGGCCGTTGCGCGTCGGCCAGCGCGCGCTGTTCGAGACCCTATTGCCGCAACTGGGCTTCGCTATGCCCGAGAGCGGCGTCCTCGATCCGCGCCGCCTCTTCGACGACACGATCCGCGAGGTCTGGCTCGAGATCGGCTTCGGCGCCGGCGAGCATCTCGCCTTTCAAGCCGCGGCCCATCCCGATTGCGGCCTCATCGGCAGCGAGGTCTTCGAGCCTGGCATCGCGCATCTCCTGACCGAGGTGAAGGATCGACCGCTCGCCAATGTGCGGCTCTTCATCGACGATGCGCGGCTGGCGCTCGCCGCGCTGGCGCCGCAGAGCCTCGGCCGCGCCTTCATTCTCCATCCCGATCCCTGGCCGAAAGAGCGCCATAAGAAGCGGCGCATCGTCTCACGCGAGACGCTCGATCATCTCGCCGTGGCATTGCGCGACGGGGCGGAGCTGCGTATCGCCACCGACGATGCCGACTACGGCGAATGGATCGCCGAGCGCCTCGCGGCGCATGCCGATTTCGTGGCGATGCCGACCGATCCGCGCCCGGCCGATTGGCCGCCGACCCGCTATGAGCTGAAAGCCCAGACGCAAGGCCGCGCGGCGCGGCTTTTTTGCTGCCGCCGGCGCGCGCGATCGATCGGCGCGTGACCTTGCAAATGCGCTGCTAACGCGCTATATTCCCAACAAAATAAGAGTCCATAGACCTAGTTCGCTAGGTAGTCTGATCGGTGGGCCGCGAGGCCCACTTTTTATTTGTTGTTGGTTGTTATTGGCCCTTTGTCTGCGGAGCGTGAGCAAGCGCGTGTTCGACGCCGGTAAAATCGAAAGCACGATCGGCCCGTCGCTGTCGGCGATGGGTTACAGCATCGTGCGCGTCGCCTTCACCGGCGGTCGTAGCCGCCCGACGCTGCAGATCATGGCTGAGCGCTTGGACAATGTGGCGATGTCGGTCGAGGATTGCGAGACCATCAGCCACACGGTCTCGGCGCTGCTCGACGTCGCCGATCCGATCGATTCCGCGTACCAGCTCGAGATCAGCTCGCCCGGCATCGATCGCCCGCTGACCCGCCGCGCCGATTACGAGCGCTTCGCCGGCTTCGAGGCGAAGATCGAGATGCTGCGCCCGGTCGAAGGCCGCGCCGTTTCCGCGGCAAGCTCATGGGGCTCGAAGGCGACGACGCCAAGCTCCTGGTCGGAACCGAGACGCTGCTCCTGCCGCTCGATGCGATCGCGCGCGCCAAACTCGTTCTGACTGACGAACTCATCGCGGCGACAGACGCCGCAAAATCACAGCTAACAACTTTCATCAGAGAAGGTCGCCATGGCCATCGCCGCTTCTTATCCGAGACCCGAACTTCTCCAAGTCGCCGACACCGTCGCGCGCGACAAAGGCATCGATCGCGACGAAGTGCTCCAAGCCATGGAGCAGGCGATCCAGAAAGCCGGCCGCTCGAAATACGGGCTCGAATACGACATCCGCGCCGAGATCGACCGCAAGAACGGCGAGATCAAGCTGATGCGCTTCCGCGAGGTCGCTGATCCGGTCGAGAACGAAGCGACGCAGATCAAGCTCGAAGAAGCCAAGCATCTTAATCCCGAGGCCGAAGTCGGCGATTTCCTCACCGACCCGCTGCCGCCGATCGATTTCGGCCGCATCGCGGCGCAGACCGCGAAGCAGGTGATCGTGCAGCGCGTGCGCGATGCCGAGCGTCAGCGCCAATACAACGAGTTCAAGGATCGCGTCGGCGAGATCGTCAACGGCCTCGTCAAGCGCGTCGAATTCGGCAATGTCGTCGTCGATCTCGGCCGCGCCGAAGCGATCCTGCGCCGCGACGAGCTGCTGCCGCGCGAAAGCTTCCGCCAGGGCGAGCGTGTCCGCGCTTATATCTACGACGTGCGCCAGGAAGTGCGCGGGCCGCAGATTTTCCTCTCGCGCACCCATCCGCAATTCATGGCGAAGCTCTTCGCGCAGGAAGTGCCGGAGATTTACGACAGCATCATCGAGATCAAGGCGGTGGCGCGCGATCCTGGCAGCCGCGCGAAGATCGCCGTCATCTCGAACGACAGCGGCATCGATCCGGTCGGCGCCTGCGTCGGCATGCGCGGCTCGCGCGTGCAGGCCGTCGTCGCCGAGCTACAGGGCGAGAAGATCGACATCATTCCCTGGTCGCAGGATCCGGCGACTTTCGTCGTCAACGCGCTGGCGCCGGCCGAAGTCGCCAAGGTGGTGATGGATGAAGAGCAGCGCCGCATTGAAGTCGTGGTGCCGGATGACCAGTTATCGCTGGCGATCGGTCGCCGCGGCCAGAATGTGCGTCTCGCCTCACAGCTCACCGGCTGGGATATCGACATCCTGACCGAGGCCGAAGAGAGCGAGCGCCGCCAGGAAGAGGCGCGCACGCGCTCGAAGATGTTCATCGACGCGCTCGATGTCGACGACGTCATCGCGCATCTGCTGGTGACCGAAGGCTTCACCTCACTCGAGGAAGTTGCTTTCGTGGCGATCGAAGAGCTGGCGAGCGTCGAAGGCTTCGACGAGACCGTCGCGGGCGAGCTGCAGCAACGCGCCCAGGTCTTCCTGCAAGAGCAGAACGAGCGCTTCGAGGCACGCCGCCAGGAACTCGGCGTGAGCGACGAGATCGCGGCGATCGAGGGCATGACATCGGCACTGCTGGTGGCGGTGGGCGAGAAAGGCGTGAAGACGCTCGACGACCTCGCCGATCTCGCCGCCGACGAACTGATCGAGATGGCAGGCGCGGGTACCAAGCTCGAAGAGGATCAGGCCAACGCGATCATTATGGCGGCGCGTCAGCACTGGTTCGATAACGAACAGGCACGCGGCCGAAAAGCCGGCAGCGGGAGAGTGACGCCGCTTGGTCGCGCCCGCTTTGGCCGATGAGGAGAGCGAGGAGGCGCTGACCGGCACGTCCCGCCGTTGCCTCGTGACCGGCGCGGTGCGGCCGAAAACCGAGCTTTTGCGCTTCGTTGTCGATCCGCAGGGCCAAATCGTCCCCGATATCGCGGGCAAGCTGCCGGGGCGGGGTTTGTGGCTCACCGCGCAGCGGGCTATAGTAGCCGAGGCGTTGAGCAAGCGGGTTTTTGCCCGTGCCGCGAAGGCGCCGGTGGTCATTGCGGAGGGGCTCGAGGATCGCGTCGCAACGTTGCTGGTGCAACGCTGTATCGACATTCTCGGGCTGGCGCGCCGCTCGGGTCTTGCCGTGGCGGGGTTTGTCCGGGTGAAGGAAGCTTTGACCGCGGGCAAAGCGGCGCTGCTCGTCGAAGCAACCGACGCGGCGGCGGATGGGCAAGAAAAGCTCGCCGCGCGTGCGCTGTCTCTGCCTCGTGTCGCCTGTCTCGATGCGCGGGAGTTGGGCGTGGCCTTCGGGCGTGAGCAGGCGGTCCATGTCGCTCTCGGCAAAGGGCGGCTGGCGGATTTATTCATTGCCGAGGCACGGCGGCTCCAGGGCTTCCGGGTCGGCGTAAAGGTGGAAGTGAGTGAGCGATAGCACGGACCAGGATAAGCGGCCGCTGAGTCTCGGCCGCACCGGCGGCAAACTCGAACTGCGCAAGCCGATCGAGACCGGACAGGTGCGCCAGAGCTTTCCGCATGGCCGGACCAAGACCGTCCAGGTCGAGGTGCGCAAGAAGCGCGTTGTCGGGCCCGGTGGAGATAAGCCGGCTGAGACGCCGGCACCGACTGCCGCGGCGATGCCCGCTGTCAAACCAGCCGCTGCCGCGCCGGCACGTCGTCCTGTCGTATTGCCGCAGGGCCTCACCGAGGAAGAGCGGGCGCATCGCGTTCGCGCGCTGAAAGGCGCGATCGCGGATGCGGAAATCCGTCGCCAGGCCGATGTCGATCGCGAGCGTGAGGAAGCCGTGCTCCGCGCCGCCGAAGAGGCGCATCGTATCGAGGAAGAGGGCAAGCGCAAAGCGGCCGAGGAAGACGTCAAGCGCAAGACCGATGACGTCGACAAGCGTAAGCAGGATGACGATCGCCGCAAGCAGGAAAAGGCCGACGAGGATTCGCGCCGCGAAGTCGCGGATCGCGCCGGCAAAGCCGCGGCGGCGAAGGTCGCGGCGCTGACCGCCGCTGGCAAAATCAAGGTCGTCCAGGAGGAGCCCGAGGAAGAGGCGCCCGCCCGTCGCGGTGCGCGTCCCGGTGCGCCGCCCCGCCGTCCCGCCACGGCGCCGCGCCGCGACGATCATCGCCGCAACGCGAAGCTCACCGTGGTTCGCGCGCTCAATACCGACGACGACGAGCGCCAGCGCAGCCTTGCTTCGGTCAAGCGCCATCGCGAGCGCGAGAAGCAGCGTGCGCTGCAGATGCTGCAAGAGCAGACGAAGATCGTGCGTGACGTCGTCGTGCCCGAGACCATCACCGTGCAAGAGCTCGCCAATCGCATGGCCGAGCGCGGCGGCGATGTGATCAAGGCGCTGATGAAGATGGGTGTGATGGCGACAATCAATCAGAGCATCGACGCCGATACTGCCGAGCTCGTGGTCACCGAATTCGGTCACCGCCTAAAGCGCGTCTCCGAAGCCGATGTCGAAGCGGGCTTGAAGCAGGACGACGATGCGGAAGCCGCGCTCGAGTCGCGGCCGCCGGTCGTCACCGTCATGGGCCATGTCGACCACGGCAAGACCTCGCTGCTCGACGCGCTGCGCCAGACCGACGTTGTCGCCGGCGAAGCGGGCGGCATCACGCAGCATATCGGCGCCTATCAGGTCACGTTGCAGAGCGGCCAGAAGATCACCTTCATCGACACGCCGGGCCACCAGGCCTTCACCGCGATGCGCGCCCGCGGCGCCCATGTTACCGATATCGTCGTGCTGGTGGTCGCGGCCGATGACGGTATCAAAGAGCAAACCGTAGAAGCGCTGCGCCACGCCAAGGCGGCGGGCGCGCCGATGATCATTGCGATCAATAAGATGGATAAGCCGGGCGCTAATCCCGACAAGGTGCGACAGGAATTGCTGCAGCACGAGATCGTGGTCGAAAGGCTCGGCGGCGACGTGCTCGATATCGAGGTCTCGGCGCTCAAGAAGACCAATCTCGACAAGCTCGAAGAAGCGATCCTGCTGCAGGCCGAAATCCTCGACCTCAAGGCCAATCCGCATCGCCCGGCCGAAGGCAGCGTGATCGAGGCGCAGCTCGAGCGCGGTCGCGGCCCGGTCGCCACCGTGCTGATCAAGCGTGGCACGCTCAAGGTCGGCGACATCTTCGTCGCCGGCAGCGAATGGGGCCGCGTGCGTGCGCTGATCGACGATCGCGGCACAAATATCACCGAAGCCTTGCCGGCGATGCCGGTCGAGGTACTGGGCCTCTCCGGCACGCCGATGGCGGGCGACGACTTCACGGTCGCAACCGATGAAGGCCAGGCGCGCGACATCGCCGCGTATCGCCAGCGTCGCCGGCGCGAGCAACAAGCCGTGGCCGGCGCGCGCGGCACGCTCGAGCAGATGTTCGCCCAGGCCGCGGCCGCGGCGCGGCGAAAGAACTCGCCGTCGTCGTCAAATCCGACGTGCAGGGCTCGCTCGAGGCGATCACCGGCTCGCTCGAGAAGCTCGGCACCGACGAGGTCTCGGTGCGCGTGCTGCATGCGGCGGTCGGTGGCATTAACGAGAGCGACATCATCCTCGCCAAAGCGTCGCATGCGGTGATCGTCGGCTTCAATGTCCGCGCCAATCCCCAAGCGCGCGACATGGCGCGGCGCGATAACGTCGAGATCCGCTACTACTCGATCATCTACGAGGTGATCGACGATATCAAAGCGGCGCTCAGCGGCCTGCTGTCGCCGACCAGGCGCGAGAACTTCCTCGGCAATGCCGAGATCCGCGAGGTGTTCAACATCACGAAGGTCGGCAAGGTCGCCGGCTGCATGGTGACCGAGGGCATCGTCAAGCGCGGCGGCAAGGTCCGGCTGTTGCGCGACAATGTCGTCATCCACGAAGGCACGCTCAAGACCTTGAAGCGCTTCAAGGACGAGGTCCGCGAGGTCCGCGAGGGCTTCGAATGCGGCATGGCCTTCGAGAATTACGACAACATCGAAAAGGGCGACATCATCGAGTGCTTCGAGGTCGAAGAAGTCGCGCGCGCACTTTAAGCGCGTAGCCTCTCCCCGTCGCGTGCGAGGCATCCGTGCCATCGAGACAGAGCGCTGCCAAATCGTCTTCGAACGTTGAGCCGTCGCAACGTCAGCTTCGCGTCGGCGAAGAGATGCGCCACGCGTTGGCGCGGATCTTCGAGCGCGGCGAACTGCACGATCCCGCTCTGCATGAGGCGCCGCTGACCGTGACCGAGGTGCGCGTCGCGCCCGATCTGAAACGCGCGACGGCTTACGTGATGCCGCTCGGCGGGCGCAACGCCGACGAGATCATGGCGGGGCTGAAGCGCGGCGCCAGCCATCTTCGCCGTCTCGTCGCGCAAGAAGTGAAGCTGCGCGTTGCGCCGCAAATCTCCTTCGCGCTCGATCAGAGTTTCGATGAAGCGGGCCGCATCGAATCGCTGCTGCGGCGCGAGGATGTCGCGCGCGACCTCGGTCCGGCCGACGAAAGCACCGCCGAGGACGAGGACAGATGGCGCGTAAGCGGCGCGGCCAGCCGGTCCATGGCTGGATCATTCTCGACAAGCCGCTCGGCATGAGCTCGAGCCGCGCTGTCGCGATCGTGCGCCGTCTGCTCGATGCCGCCAAGGCCGGTCATGGCGGCACGCTCGATCCTCTCGCCACCGGGGTGCTGCCGATCGCGCTGGGCGAGGCGACGAAGACCGTCGCTTATGCCATGGGCAGTCGCAAAACCTATCGCTTCACCCTGCGCTGGGGCGAGGCGCGCAGCACGGATGACGGCGAGGGCGGCGTGATCGCCACCAGTGCGGCGCGGCCGAGCCGCGAGCAGATCCTCGCCGCCCTCCCGGCTTTCGAGGGCACCATCCTCCAGCGACCGCCGGATTTCTCGGCCATCAAGGTCGAGGGCGAGCGCGCCTATGACCTGGCTCGCGGCGGGTCCACCGTCGATCTAGCGCCCCGGCCGGTCGAGATCGCGCGCCTGACCCTCCTCGCCATGCCCGATCCCAACCAGGCCGAATTCGAGGCCGAAGTCGGAAAAGGCACATATATCCGGGCACTTGGCCGCGATTTAGGCCTCGCGCTCGGCTGTTACGCCTATGTTAGTGCGCTCAGCCGTCTTTCGGTCGGGCGGTTCACCCTGGACGCGGCGATTTCCCTGGCTAAACTGGAAGCGCTGGGGCATAGTCCCGCCGCTTCCGGGCATTTGCTGCCGATTGAGACCGCGCTGGACGACATCCCGGCGCTGGCCTTGAGCGGTGAAGAGGCGGAGGCCTTGCGTTGCGGCCGTGTCGTGACGCCATTGCGCCCATCGGATCGGGCGCGCATCGACCTTCTCGGAGATGGCGCAACGATCCGCGCAACCAGCGACGGAAGGCTGGTGGCGTTGGCCGCAATCGACAAAGGCTTGATACGCCCCGTGCGTGTGATGAATTTTTGAGACAAGGAGAGACCGATGTCGATTACGCTCGTGCGCAAGCAGGAGCTGGTTCAGGAATACCAGCGCAAGAAGGACGACACCGGTTCGCCCGAGGTGCAAGTTGCGTCTGTTGTCGGAACGGATCACCAATCTGACGGAGCATCTGGGCCATCATCAAAAGGATTTCCACTCACGACGCGGTTTGCTCGTGATGGTCGGCCAACGTCGCAGCCTGCTCGATTATCTGAAGCGCGCGGATGTCGCGCGCTACAACACGCTGATCGAGCGTCTGGGACTCCGCCGCTGAGCCGGCAGCTACTACATTCTAACGTTTCAACGGGCGCCAGCGCCGCGACGACCGGAAAGGTCGTTCGCGCCGCGCCCTCATGTCTTTCACCAGAGAGCAAAGAGAGAAGAGAGAGAACCCGATCATGTTCGAGGTATATCGAAAAGAGTTGATGTGGGGCGGCCGACGCCTCGTCCTCGAGACCGGCAAAGTCGCGCGGCAAGCCAATGGCGCCGTGATGGCGACCTACGGCGAAACCACGGTGCTCTGCACCGCTGTCGCCAACAAGCAGCCGAAGCCCGGGCAGGACTTCTTCCCGCTCACGGTCAATTATCAGGAAAAGACCTTCGCCGCCGGCAAGATCCCGGGCGGCTTCTTCAAGCGTGAAGGCCGTCCGTCCGAGAAAGAGGTGCTGACCTCGCGCCTGATCGATCGTCCGATCCGTCCGCTCTTCGCCTCGGGCTTCCTCAACGAGACGCAAGTCGTCTGCACCGTGCTGAGCCACGATCTCGAGAACGATCCCGATATCGTCGCGTTGGTCGGCGCTTCGGCGGCGCTGACCATCTCGGGCATTCCGTTCATCGGCCCGATCGCCGGCGCGCGCGTCGGCTATATCGACGGCCAATACGTCATCAATCCGAAGCTCGACGACCTGCCGAATTCGCAGCTCGAGCTCGTCGTCGCCGGCACCACCGAAGGCGTGCTGATGGTCGAATCCGAAGCCAAGGAGCTGTCGGAAGAAATCATGCTCGGCGCCGTGATGTTCGGCCACAAATCCTTCCAGCCGGTGCTGCAAGCGATCATCGAGCTGGCGGAAGTCGCGGCGAAAGAGCCGTGGACCATGCCGGAGAAGCCCGCCAATGCCGCCGCCATCGAAGAGAAGCTGCGCGCTGCCGTGTCGGCCGATCTCGCGACCGCTTATGCCGTAGACGCAGAAGCAGGCGCGTTCGCAACAGCTCGACGCTGCCAAGGCGAAGATCGGCACGCTCTTCACCGACGAAGCCGAGAAGACGCTCGCCGGCAAGCTCTTCAAGAATCTCGAGAAGGACATCGTTCGCGGCGCCATCCTCGACGGCAAGCCGCGCATCGACGGCCGCGACACCAAGACCGTGCGCCAGATCTCGGTTGAGGTCGGCGTGTTGCCGCGCGCCCATGGCTCGGCGCTCTTCACCCGCGGCGAGACGCAATCGCTCGGCGTGACGACGCTCGGCACCGGCCAGGACGAGCAGATCATCGATGCGCTCGAAGGCGAGTTCCGCTCGAACTTCCTGCTGCATTACAATTTCCCGCCCTATTCGACCGGCGAGGCCGGCCGCATGGGCACGCCCGGACGCCGCGAAATCGGCCATGGCAAGCTCGCCTGGCGCGCGGTCCATCCGCTCCTGCCGGAGAAGGAAAAGTTCCCCTACACGATCCGCGTCGTGTCCGAGATCACGGAATCGAACGGCTCGTCCTCGATGGCGACGGTGTGCTCGTCCTCGCTGTCGCTGATGGATGCGGGCGTGCCGCTGCTGCGGCCGGTCGCGGGCATCGCCATGGGCCTCATCAAGGAAGGCGATAAATTCGCCGTCCTCTCCGACATCCTCGGCGATGAGGATCATTTCGGCGACATGGATTTCAAGGTCGCCGGCACGGAGAAAGGCATTACCGCGCTGCAGATGGACATCAAGATCACCTCGATCACCGAGGAGATCATGAAGATCGCCCTGCACCAGGCGCAGGGCGGCCGTATGCACATCCTCGGCGAGATGTCGAAGGCGCTCGAAGCCGCGCGCGAAGCGGTCTCGAACAACGCGCCGCGCATCACCACCATCACCATTCCGAAGGACAAGATCCGCGAAGTCATCGGCTCGGGCGGCAAGGTCATCCGCGAGATTTGCGAGGTCACCGGCGCCAAGGTCGATATCGAGGACGACGGCACGATCAAGGTCGCGGCGGTCGATGGCGATGCGGCGAAAGCGGCGATCGACTGGATCCGCGGCATCGTCGCCGAGCCCGAGCTCAATGTGATCTACAACGGCAAGGTGGTGAAGACCGTCGAATTCGGCGCCTTCGTCAACTTCCTCGGCGCGCGCGACGGCCTCGTCCATATCAGCGAGCTGGCGCCGCATCGCGTCGCCAAGACCACCGATGTGGTGAAGGTCGGCGATCCGGTGAAGGTCAAGGTCCTGGGCTTCGACGATCGCGGCAAGGTCAAGCTGTCGATGAAGCAGGTCGATCAGACGACCGGCGAAGACATCAGCGGCAAGGTCGCCGAAGAAAAGCGCCAACGCGATGACGACGAAGGCTCCGCAAACCCAGCCCGCTCAGTGATTGCCGGCTGAGAGGCAAAACCGGGGATTGGCAGGCGAGCCGATCCTCGGACTTGCTATGATCGTGGGCGGAGGAAAGATCCCGTGAAGGCGCTTAAACCGTTGCTCATGTCAGGGCGCGAAGTGCTGCCGCTGGTCGAAGGCGGCAAGGGCATCTCCGTGTCCAACGGCGAAAGCTCTGGCGCCTGGGCGGCGAGTGGCGGCGTCGGCACGTTCTCGGGCGTCAATGCCGACAGCTTCGACGCGAAGGGCGACAAGATCGAGCAGATCTATCAGAGGCCGGACGCGGCGCGAGCGGCATGAAGAGCTGATCGCTTTCTCGATCGCCGGCGGCATCCACCAGGCGCGTGTCGCCTATGAGCGCTCGAACGGGCAGGGCCGCATCCACATGAACATCCTGTGGGAGATGGCGGCGGCCGAACGCATCCTGCACGGCGTGCTTGGAAGGCGCGCGCGGGCTCATCAACGGCGTCACCTGCGGCGCCGGCATGCCCTACAAGATCGCCGAAATCTGCCAGCGTTACGGCGTTTACTACTATCCGATCGTCTCGTCGGGACGCGCCTTCCGCGCGCTGTGGAAACGCGCCTATCACAAATTCCGCGATTTGATGGGCGCGGTGGTCTACGAGGATCCGTGGCTCGCCGGCGGACATAACGGCATCACCAATAGCGAGAATCCGGAAGCGCCGGAGCCGCCTTTCCCGCGCGTGCTCGAATTGCGCCAGCTGATGCGCGAATTCGGCCTCGACGACACGCCGATCGTGATGGCGGGCGGCGTCTGGCGCCTCGAGGAGTGGGAAGACTGGATCGACAATCCCGATCTCGGGCCGATCGCTTTCCAATTCGGCACGCGGCCGCTGCTTACCAAGGAAAGCCCGATCTCCGATGCGTGGAAGCGCAAGCTGCTCGACGCTGAAAGAGGGCGATGTCTATCTCAATCGCTTCAGCCCGACCGGCTTCTATTCCTCGGCGGTGCGCAACGACTTCCTCAACGAGTTGCGCGACCGCAACGACCGTCAGATCGCCTATTCGATCGAGGCGGTGGGCGATCATCTCGCCGCGCTCGAAGTCGGCGCGCGGCATCGCGTCGTCTATGTCACGCCGCATGATCGCGAGCGCGCGCTGGGCTGGATCGGGCAGGGCTTTACCGAGGCGCTGCGCACGCCGGATTCGACGCTGGTCTTCGTCGAGCCGAAGAAAGCGCTCGAAATCCGCAACGATCAGATCAATTGCATGGGCTGCCTCTCGGCCTGCCAGTTCTCGAACTGGGCGCAGAACGAGCAGGGCACCACCGGCAAGAAGGCCGATCCGCGCAGCTTCTGCATCCAGAAGACCCTGCAGGCGATCAGCCATTCCGACGATTGCGAACACGAGCTGATGTTCTCGGGCCACAACGCCTATCGCTTCGGCAGCGATCCGTTCTACGCCAACGGCTTCATCCCGACGCGTGCACGAGCTGGTCGAGCGGCTGAAAACCGGCGCCTGAACGTCGCTGCGCCATTCGGGGGAATACGTGGCGAAGCTCAAACTCATCCTCGGCTGCTGGCATTACGATCGCACCCGCGCGCTCGCCGATGGCAGCGTGCAGCCCGACAGGCATCGAGCTCGAATATCGCAGCGCGCCGCAGGTCGGCGCGATCATGGAACGGGCGATGAAGGGCGAGTTCGACGTCTCCGAGCTCGGCATCACCTATTACCTGCGCAGCCTCGAGCAGCCCGATCCGCCTTTCATCGCGATCCCGGTCTTCCCCAATCGCCTCTTCCGCCATGGCGCGATCTTCATCAACAAGGACAGCGGCATCCAAGAGCCGCGCGATCTGATCGGCCGCAAGGTCGGCGAGCTGCATCGCTATGGCCATGACGCCGGCATCTGGGCGAAAGGCCCGCTGCAGCGACGATTACGGCGTCACCGCCGACAGCATGACCTATTACGTCGGCGGGCTCGATGCGCCGAGCAACGAGGCGGATTGGGCGGCGCCGGTGACGCCGCCGGGCGTCACGATCAACGCGCATCGGCCCCGACCAGACGCTCGACAAGATGCTTTTG
>CAVSUX010000009.1:0-48083 GCA_963731145.1 uncultured Alphaproteobacteria bacterium
GCGCAGCGCGATCCAGCCGGCGAGGAATTCAAGCTCGGCGAAAGTCGGGCCGCTGGTGAGGCCGCTATTCGAGGCGAGCGGTAGGCGCGGGCGGCTTGACCGTCGTCGAGTAAGCGGCGCGCGATGATCAGCCGCTCCGACGCCCAGGCCTCGGGCCGTACTAGATCGGCCGGCGGATGCTCGAGGATCGTCGCTGCGTCGTCGTCGAGATCCTTGTGGCGGCGCCAGCGCATGCGCTCGAACTGCAGACCGGGATCGTTTTGCAGCCGCGCCGGCACGCGCGCGATCAGTCGCTCGACGCCGGGCGCCATCGCTGCGAGGCCGAGCCGCGCCTGCAGCAAGCGCTGCCGTTTCCGGCCCCACATGCTTGACCATGTGCTTGGCTTCGTCGGTCTGGTGATCCCAGAGCAGCCGATCGAGTCGGCGCGCATTGTCCTCGCCGCGCAGCACGTCGTGATAGCGCTCGAGCATGAATTTTTCTTCGATCGCGCTGTAATCGCCGTCGATCCAGGCTTGGCGGATCAGGCGCGCGGCATCGGTGCGGCGGTCCGGATTGCATCCAGATTTGCGCCAGTCGTAGCTGTGCCGCCGGTAGGATCGGCGGATGCTCCTGGAACCAGGGAGCGAGCTGCGCGTCGGTCGCAGTTGCGATCGCTTCCTCGGCCCTGCGTTTGCAGCAGCTTCTGGCTGGGCCAGTTGGGATGCGCGTGCGACAAAGCCCGAGATATCGCTGAACGATGCGTCCGAGCCTTTGCGTGAATAGTCGAGGAAGGCGAGAGCCTGGGCCGGAAGGCGGTCATGCGCCGGCGCGGCAAGCGTCTCCGCCGCGTTCCAATCGCCGCGTTTCATCGCGGTCGAAGGCCGCCGCGTAAATCTGCCGGTCGCTTTCGCTTAGCGGCGCTGCCCAGGCCTGGCTACTGACTCCCCATGCCAGCATTGCCAAGATAGGCAGGGCCAAGGTCCGTATGAGACCCATTGCTTCCTATTTCCCACCGATTATCCATTTTACCGGCAAGTGTTAGCAGAACAATGAAATTTCGTGCGGTTGCCGCTGTTAACGCTATGGCCTATCGTCGGAGAAGCGCCGGAAATGGGGCGCGGGAGAAATAAATGCTTAAGGGATCGCTGGTCGCGCTGATTACTCCCTTCCGGGACGGGAAAGTGGACGAAAAGGCGTTCCAGAATTTCGTCGACTGGCAGATCGAGCAGGGCACCGAAGGGGTCGTACCCTGCGGCACGACCGGCGAGTCGCCGACTCTGAGCCATGCCGAACATAAGCGCGTGGTCGAGCTCTGCGTCGAGGTGGCCAAGGGCCGGGTGCCGGTCGTGGCCGGAACGGGCTCCAACTCGACCGAGGAAGCGATCGACTTCACCCGTCATGCCAAGCAGGCGGGTGCCGACGCAGCGCTCGTGGTCACGCCCTACTACAACAAGCCGACCCAGGAAGGACTCTACCAGCATTACAAGGCGATCACGGAGGCGGTCGATCTGCCGATCATCATCTACAACATCCCGGCGCGCTGCGTGATCGATATGAGCGTCGCGACCATGGCGCGGCTCGCCAAGCTGCCGAACATCGTCGGCGTGAAGGACGCGACCAACGATCTCGCGCGGCCGCTGCGCACGCGCGCGGCGATCGGCCCCGAATTCTCGATGCTCTCGGGCGAGGACGCTACCGCGATCGCCTTCATGGGGCAGGGCGGCGATGGCTGCATCTCGGTCACGGCAAATGTCGCGCCGCGCGCTTGCGCCGATATGCATCAGGCCTGGCGTCGCGGCGAAACGGCGACGGCCATGAAGATCAACGAGCGGCTATTGCCGCTACATGATGCGCTCTTCTGCGAGACCAGCCCGGCACCGGTGAAATATGCGTGCTCGCTGCTCGGCAAGTCGACGTCGGATGTGAGGCTGCCGTTGGTGCCTGCGAGCGCACAGGCGCAAGAGCAGGTCCGCGCGGCGATGCGCTCCTCCGGCGTGCTCAACTAGCGCTATCGGCGCCGCATGGCGCTGCGTGGAGACGAGAAGTATGTCGCGCTCAATCGACGCGCGCGGCACGATTACCTGATCGAGGATACGCTCGAGGTTGGGATACAATTGACCGGCACCGAGGTGAAGGTGTTGCGCCAGGGGCTCGGCCAGTATCGCGGAAGCTTACGCCAGTGACGAAGGCGGCGAAATCTATCTCATCAACGCGAATTTTCCCGAATACCCAGCCGCGCGCTTCAATCATGAGCCGCGGCGCAAGCGTCGTCTCCTGCTGCATCGCCGCGAGATCAACAAGCTGCTCGGCGTGATCAAGCGCGAGGGCATGACCGTGATCCCGCTCGCGATCTATTTCAACGAGCGCGGCCGTGCCAAGCTCGAACTCGGTCTTGCCAAGGGCAAACGTAAATCCGATAAGCGGGAAGCGGAGAAGCAGCGCGATTGGCAGCGCAGCCGCGCCCGCATCATGCGCGCGCACAGCGTCTAGGACTGCGAGCGCTCGTTTCTGCAGCTCTTTGAACACGGCTTCGAACATCGCGGTTGTCAGCTTGCCGGTGTTGGTGTTGTAACGCGAGCAGTGATAGCTGTCGGCCAGGAGCTTGCCGTCGGGCAGAGCGTAAACCGCGCCGTGGCCGAAGCGGAAGGCCGATTTCCGCTGGCCGAGCGCGGACGAGCACGGCGCCATGCGCGATCTGGCCGAGGGCGAGGATCGCGCGCAGCTTCGGCATCGCCGCGATTTCGGCGATGAGGAATTGGCGGCAGGTGACGACTTCTTCCGGAGTCGGCTTGTTCTCCGGCGGCACGCAGCGCGTGGCGTTGCTGATGCGACAATCGATCAGCGTGAGCCCGTCGTCTTTGTGCCGGGCGTAATCGCCGCCAGCGAAGCCGAATTTCTTGAGTGTCGCATAGAGCAGGTCGCCGGCGTAGTCACCGGTGAAAGGTCGGCCCGTGCGATTGGCGCCTTTGAGTCCGGGCGCGAGTCCGACGATCAGCAGCCGTGCGGCGATGTCGCCGAAAGACGGCACCGGCGCGTTGTGCCAATCGGAATGCGCGACACGCTGCGCCATGCGGAAATCGACAAGGCGCGGACAAAGCACGCAATCATGGCCAGGACCGGCCGGTTGCAGTTCGGTGGTGTCTGCGCTCACGCGTCGCTGTCGGAGTATTGCTGCTGCGGTTCGCGATGATGATTGCCGTTATGCGCGCGCATGATTTGCGGCGCGAGGTCCTGCAGCTCGATGAAGACGTCGGCCTGGCGGCGCAGCTCGTCCGCGACCATCGGCGGGGTCGAGCGGATCGTCGAGACGACCGAAACGCGCACGCCCTTGCGCTGCACCGCTTCGACCAGCCGCCGGAAATCGCCGTCGCCCGAGAACAGCACGATATGATCGAGCGATTGTGCCATTTCCATCACGTCGATCGCGAGCTCGATATCCATATTGCCTTTGAGCTTGCGGCGGCCCATCGCGTCGGTGAATTCCTTGGTCGGCTTCGTCACCATCGTGTAGCCGTTGTAGTCGAGCCAATCGACTAGCGGGCGCAGCGGCGAATATTCCTGATCCTCGATCAGCGCCGTGTAATAGAAGGCGCGAATGAGACGGCCCTTCGATGCCAAACAATTGCAGCAGACGCTTGTAGTCGATATCAAACGCGAGCGCGCGGGCGGCAGCATAAAGATTGGCACCGTCGATGAACAGCGCAATCCGCTCTTCCGGATAAAACAGCATTCCAAAACTCCAAAACTCTCTATCAATCGGTCGAACCAATAACACGTTGATTTGCATTCATCGCTCGTGTTGCGTCAAGCCGGCGAAGCGACAAGACGTTGTTTCTTCGTCATTGCGAATGACGTAAATATAAGGTGTAAGAGCCTGATGCACACCAGTATCTGGCGAGTGTCATGACAACATAGTCACGACAACATAAAGCGAGGTACCTCGTGCAAAAAGGATGCGCCGCGCGCAAAGCGCTCTTCGCTGTGGGTGTTATAGCGTCGATCTTTGCCATTCGCCCTGCCGCGGCTCTCGATAAAGTAAAGGTTGGCATCCCGGCGACCGAAGCCTTCTCTTTCATGGCCGTCGATTTTGGTAACGACCTTGGCATCTACGCCAAGAACGGCGTCGAGATTGAGCGCGTGATCTTGCTCGGCAGCGCCAAGCTGCATCAGGCGATGACGGCGGGCGCGATCGATATCGCCGTCGGTGCTGGGACTCGATTTCGCGTATCCTCGTGAAAGGCGCGCCGGAGACTGGCAGTCGCGGCGACGGCCGGCCCGCCGCTCGATATGGGCTTCATCGTGCCGTATGACTCGCCGGCGAAGACGGTCGGATGATCTGCGCGGCAAGAAGATCGGCATCTCGACCATGGGCTGCGCTGACCGATTGGCTGGCGCATCGCCTGACGCAGGCCAAAGGGCTGGGACGCCGAACGAACTCGTTGACGGTGACGGTCGGCTGCCGACAAGGCGGCCGAGGCCTCATACATCATGACCCATCAGATCGACGCGATGATCACCGGCGCGTCTTCGGGGTTGCAGCTCGAAGAGACGAAACGCGGGACGCTTGCTGTTCCCGGCTTCCGAGATTGTCGGCGATTTCCTCGACCCATGCGATCTTTGCGACCAACGCGGATCGTGCACGACGATCCGCAGGCGGTGCGGGCTTTCCTCAAGGGCTGGTTCGAGACCATCGCCTATGAGCGTGCGCATCGCGACGAGACTATCGCTTACGCAGTGAACGCGATGCGGCGCTCGCAGGCGGTCGAGACCAAGGAATATGATCTCGGTGATGCCGATGTATTCGGCCGACGGCAAATTCCTGGCGAGCGGCCTCGAGGTGCTGGCGCAATCTTTCGTCGAGCTCGAGATCCTCGATAGCGAGCCCGATCTGACGAAGTACTATACGGAAGAATTCCTGCCCGAACGACGAAATAAGGAAAAGCGCCATGCCGTCGAAGCTGAAGATCACCCTGACTTGCGGCGATTACGAGATCGTTCGCCCGCTCAAAGAAGGCCGCGTCGAGGCCGACGGCATCGACCTGACCATGCTATGCGCGACCTCGTCGCGCGATCGGCACTGGCGGCTGGATCGCAATGCCGAATGCGATGCCGGCGAGTTCAATCTCTGCGGCTACTACATGGCGCGCGATCGCGGCCATCCTTATATCGGGCTACCGATCTTCCTCCACCGCCGCTTCCGCCATGGCTTCATCTTCGTCAACGCGGCGAAGGGCATCAAAAAAGCCTCGGATCTCAAAGGCGGCAAATTCGGCTGCAGCGGCGGCATGCTCGCGGCGGCCTGCACCTGGCTGCGCGGCACGCTCGGGCGAGCATTACGGCCTATCGCATAAGGATGTGAAATGGCTGACCGACCGGCCGCACGATATTCCTTTCGCGCATCAGGAAGGCTTCGATATCGAGATCATCAAGGAAGGCAAAAGCGTCGAAGAGCGACTGCTCGACGGCGAGATCGATGCGATGATGTCGGCCGGCATTCCCGAGCCGCTGCTGCGCGGCGACAAGCGCATCGCGCGGCTCTTTCCCGGACTATAAGCAAGCCGAGATCGACTATTACAAGAAGACGCAGATCTTCCCGATCATGCACACGCTGATCATCAAGCAGGAAATCGTCGAGAAGAATCCGTGGGTGCCGGAGAACCTCGCCTACGCCTTCAATGAATCGAAGAAGATCGCGCTCCAGCATCTGCGCAATCCGCGCATCCTGCCGCTGGCCTTTTTCATGAACAGCATGGAAGAGCAGAACCGGCTCTTGGGCCGCGATCCGTGGCAATACGGGCTCAATGACATCAATCGCAACAATGTCGAGACCGCGCTGCAAATACACCCATGAGCAAGGGCTGATGGCAAAGCCGCATTCGGTCGACGAGATGTTCCACCCGATCGATGATTGGGCCTGGACCGGAACGGAGGGCGTCTGAACCCAGGCGCGTGCGCGATGATCCTCATCGCCCTCGGCGCCAATCTGCCGAGCCAGGCTGGCGGGCCGCAGCAGACCCTGGAAGCTGCGCTCAAGCGGCTCGAGGCGAGCGGCGTCCATATCGTCGCGCGCTCGCGCTGGTATCGCACCGCGCCCGTGCCGGTCTCGGATCAGCCCTGGTTCGTGAATGGCGTCGCGTGGATCGAGACGACGCTTGAGCCGGCGGCGCTGCTGGCGTTGCTGCGGCAGGTCGGAGCGGGAATTCGGCCGACAACGGATGGTTCGCAATGCCGCCCGAACGCTCGATCTCGATATCATCGACTATGACGGTAGGGTCGAAAACACGCGCCGAATTGACCCTGCCGCATCCCCGAATGCAGGATCGGGCTTTTGTTTTGCTGCCGCTGGCCGAAATAGCCCCCGGTTGGTGGCATCCAACCCTCGGCAAAACCGTCGAAAGCCTGATTTCGGCGCTCCCGCCCGAGCCAAAAGGCCGAGCCGATAGGGTCCTGAACCGGTAATCGGCCGAAAACCCAGCCTCTTAGTAGGAAACCCTGTTGCGGTGCCACAGCCGGCCCCATATATTGAGCAACTTGAAATATTCTTACCGGAGATTTTGCTAGATGGCTCGCGTCACCGTCGAAGATTGCGTCCTCAAAGTCCCGAATCGCTTCGAATTGGTGCTGCTTGCCGCTCAACGCGCGCGCGACATCGCTTCGGGAGCGTCGCTCACGGTCGATCGCGACAATGATAAGGGCCCGGTCGTCGCATTGCGCGAGATCGCCGACGTGACCATCCCGCTCGAGAATCTGCAGAACAACGTCATCAAGAGCATGCAGAAGCATGTCGAGATCGACGAGCCCGAGGAAGACCACGATGTCGAGATCGGCGCGCCGGCCAATTGGGCGGGCGATCTGGCGCCGATCGGCGACGAAGAGGGCGACGCGGGCGACGAAGCGGCGGTCGATGACGAGCTTCAGGAAGACGTGCTCGTGGCGAGCGACGAATCGGCTCTCGGCGATGACGATGTCCTGCCCGATATGCCGGAAGGCGATGGAGCCGGACGACAAGATCGAGTAGCTGAATGGCAGGCGGCGAAACGCTCACTCGCGCCGCCGCTCCAGCGCCAACCGGCGTCGCCCGAAGGGCGTGCCGCGATCATGCGCCAGTTCGAGTTGGTCGAGCGCGTTAAATCCTACGATCCGAACGCCGACGAAGACGCGCTGAACCGCGCCTATGTCTTCTCGACCAAGGCGCATGGCTCGCAATTACGCGCCTCGGGCGATCCTTATTTCTCTCATCCCGTCGCAGTCGCCGGCATCCTTTCGAGCATGAAGCTCGACGGTGCTTCGATCATCACCGGCCTGCTGCATGATACGGTCGAGGATACGCTCGCGACGCTCGACGATATCGAGAAGCTGTTCGGACCGGAGATCGCGCGGCTGGTCGATGGCGTGACCAAGCTGTCACGGCTCGAGCTGCAATCGGATCAGACCCGCCAGGCCGAGAATTTCCGCAAGCTCGTTCTCGCGATGTCGGAAGACATCCGCGTGCTGCTGGTGAAGCTCGCCGACCGGCTGCACAATATGCGGACGCTGCGCTTCATCAAGGATGCGGATAAGCGCCGTCGCATCGCGCGCGAGACGATGGAGATCTACGCGCCGCTCGCCGAGCGTATCGGCATGCACGAGATGAAGGATGAGCTCGAGGACCTCGCTTTCGGCGAGCTCTATCCAGAAGCGCGCGAAGGCATCAAGACGCGGCTTGCCTTCCTCAAGGACAAGGGCGGCGATCTCGTCGCGCGCGTGCTGCGCGAGTTGACGCAGACCCTCGAAGAGGGCGGCGTCAAGGCCGAGCTGTCGGGACGCGAGAAATCGCCCTATTCGATCTGGCGCAAGATGCAGCGCAAGAATGTCGGCTTCGAGCAGCTCTCCGATATTATGGCGTTCCGCGTCGTTGTCGAGGATATCGGCGCCTGCTATCACGCGCTCGGCGTGGTGCACAGCAACTATCCGGTCGTGCCCGGCCGATTCAAGGATTACATCTCGACGCCGAAAGCGAACAACTACCGCTCGCTCCATACCGGCGTGATCGGTCCGGAGCGGCAGCGTGTCGAATTGCAGATCCGCACCGAGGAGATGCATGAGGTCGCCGAGCTCGGCGTCGCCGCGCATTGGGTCTACAAGCAATCGGCGCAGCAAGGCACCGAAGGCCGGCAATATCGCTGGCTGCGCGAGCTGCTCGATATCCTCGAACATGCGTCCGATCCGCAGGAGTTTCTCGAGCACACCAAACTCGAGATGTTCCAGGACCAGGTCTTTTGTTTTACGCCGAAAGGCGATCTCATCGAATTGCCGCGCGGGTCGACGCCGGTCGACTTCGCTTACGCCGTGCATTCCGAGATCGGCGATACCTGCGTCGGTGCCAAGGTCAATGGCAAGCTCGTGCCGCTGCGCACGACACTGGTCAACGGCGATCAAGTCGAGATTGTCACTTCGAAAGCGCAAACGCCATCGCCGACCTGGGAGCGCTTCGTTGTTTCCGGCAAGGCTCGCGCGCGCATTCGCCGCTTCGTGCGGACGCAGCAGCGCCAGCAATATCTCGATCTCGGCAAGGCGATCCTGCAAAAAGCCTTCCGCCAGGAAGGCCACGATCTGATCGAGAAAGCCTTGAGCGAAGTTCTCAGCACCTTCAACGTGCAGACGCCCGACGATCTCTACGTCGCGGTCGGCGAGGGGCTGCATACCGGCCGCGAGGTCGTGCATGCGTTGCATCCGCCGAAACCAGAACAACGCGCTGCGAAAGTCGTGCCGCTTGCCACGGCGCGCGGCAAGAAGCCCGAAAATGCGGTTCCGATCCGTGGCCTTATTCCCGGCATGGCGGTGCACTACGCTGGCTGCTGCCATCCGCTGCCGGGCGATCGCATCGTCGGTATCGTCACGACCGGCAAGGGCGTGACCATTCATACGATCGATTGCGAGACGCTCGCGACCTTTGCCGAAACGCCCGAGCGCTGGCTCGATGTCGCCTGGGATGACGATGCGTCCGCTGGCGCGCATGTCGGCCGGGTCAATGTCACGCTCGGCAACGAGCCGGGAAGTCTCGGCAGCCTGACCACGGTGATCGGTAAGGGCGGCGGCAATATCACCAATCTGAAGATCACCAATCGCTCGCTCGATTTCTTCGAGATTCTCGTCGATATCGAAGTACAAAATTTGCGGCATCTGACGAATATCATTGCTGCATTGCGGGCGACGCCGGTGATCAACTCGGTCGAACGCGCCCGAGGGTAATTGCATGGCGGCGCGCGAAGCAGATGAGCGCAAGCTGCGCCTCGGCGTCAACATCGATCACGTCGCGACAATTCGCAATGCGCGCGGCGGCAAGCATCCCGATCCGGTCCGCGCCGCGCGTCTCGCCGAGCAAGCAGGTGCCGATGGCATCACCGCGCATCTGCGGGAAGACCGCCGCCATATCAGCGACGACGACATTGCACGGCTCGTGCGCGAGTTGACCGTGCCACTCAATCTCGAAATGGCCGCGACCGACTCAGATGCTGGCAATCGCGCTGAAGCACAAGCCGCATGCGGCCTGCCTCGTGCCCGAGCGCCGTGCCGAGCTGACGACCGAAGGCGGGCTCGATGTTGCCGGCGCGACGACGAGGCTCGCCTCCTTCGTTGCGCAGCTCTCGCAAGCCGGAATCCGCGTGTCGCTTTTCATCGATCCGGAGCCGAAACAACTCGAGGCGGCAAAAGCCGTCGGCGCACCTGTGGTCGAGTTGCATACCGGTGCGTATTGCGAAGCTGAAGCTGCGCATCGCGCACAAGAGCTTAATCGCATCATCGATGCTGCCTCACTGGCCGAAGCGCTCGATCTCGAATGTCATGCGGGTCACGGACTTGGCTTCGAAACAGTTGGCGCGATCGCCGCGATTCCGACCATCGTTGAACTCAATATCGGTCATTTCCTGATCGGTGAGGCGATCTTCGGCGGACTCGATAGTGCGATCCGCCGCATGCGCACATTGATGGAGCAGGGGCGCGCCAACCCACTCGGCGTCAAAACCGCGTGATCATCGGCATCGGCAGCGATCTCATCGACATCCGTCGCATCGAGCGCACGCTCGAGCGCTATGGCGAGAAGTTCATCGCACGCATCTTCACCGACGAAGAGCGCCGACGCTCCGAGCGGCGCGCGAATCGCGCCGCGAGCTACGCGAAACGCTATGCCGCGAAAGAGGCGTGCTCCAAAGCGCTCGGCACCGGCTTCCGCCGCGGCGTTTATTGGCGGGATTTGGGCGTGGTCAATTTGGCGAGCGGCCAGCCAACCCTCGTGCTTACGGGTGGGGCTTTAGAGCGCCTTACAGCAATGGTCCCTGACGGGCATGGTGGCGAAGATTGAATTGACGCTGACCGACGAGCCGCCTCTGGCCAGCGCCTTCGTCATCATCAGCGCCGAACCGCTTCCTCTTCCTTGAAAAAGGGCGGCTCGCCCTTGACTTCGCCGAGCCCGCGCGGCTAAGTCTGCCCTCACAGCGCCCCGTACCAGCAAAAGAAGCCTGATCAATAGCTTAGAGAGCATTCTTAATGGCCAGAAAAGCGACGGGCGGAATCGGCGAGACGCTCAAGACGATCATCTATGCGATTGTTATTGCGCTTTTTATCCGCACCTTCTTCTACGAGCCCTTCAGCATCCCCTCGGCCTCGATGGTCCCGACGCTCCTCGTCGGCGACTACCTCTTCGTATCGAAATTCTCCTACGGCTATAGCCGCTACTCGCTGCCCTTGGGCCTGCCGCTCTTCTCCGGCCGCATCTTCTTCAACGCGCCGCATCGCGGCGACGTCGTCGTCTTCAAGCTGCCCTGCCAGTATCCGCAGCTCGACCGGGCGACGGCTGCGGCCTACGCCGCGCGCTGCGACGACACGACCGATTTCATCAAGCGCATGGTCGGCCTGCCCGGCGACAAGATCCAGATGAAGGGTGGCATCCTCAACGTCAACGGCCAGCCGGTGAAACGCGAGCGCCTGGAGCCGTATTTCTATACCGAGGACGGCCGCACCTCGACCTACACGCAATACATCGAGACCCTGCCCAACGGCTATCGCCACACCATCATCGAGATCAGCGACGACCAGCCGCTCGACAACACCGACGAGTTCACCGTTCCGCCCAACACCTATTTCATGATGGGCGACAATCGCGACGACAGCGCCGACAGCCGCGACCCGGGCAGTGGCGTCGGCTTCGTGCCGGCGGAGAATCTCGTCGGCAAGGCGCAATTCATCTTCTTCTCGACCGATGGTTATGCCCGCTGGTGGGAGGTCTGGAAGTGGCCCTTCACCATTCGCTATAGCCGCCTGCTCTCAGGCATTCATTGATGGACGAAGCGGCTCCGGGCCTCGGCGCGCTAGAAGAAACGCTCGGCCATCGCTTCGCCAATCCCGATCTGCTGATCGAGGCGCTCACCCATCCGAGCGCCTTTCGCCGCCGCAACATCTCGCGCCGCGGCTATGAGCGGCTGGAGTTCCTTGGCGATCGTGTCCTCGGCCTCGTCATCGCCGAGTTGCTGTGGCGGCGCTTTCCCGACGAAGCCGAAGGCGAGATGACGCGCCGTCACACGCATCTTGTTCGGCGAGAGGCTCTCGCCGAAGCGGCCGCTGCCGTCGGCCTCGGCGCGCGGCTCATCGTCTCGAAAGGCGAGGAGGGCGCCGGCGTGCGCGAGAACAAGAGCGTGCTCGCCGATGTCTGCGAGGCGGTGATCGCCGCGCTCTATCTCGATGGTGGGCTCGATGTCGCGCGCAGCTTCGTCGAGACGCGCTGGGAAAATCGCTTGAGCAAGCTGGGCGGCGCGGCGCCGCGCGATCCGAAGACGAGCTTGCAGGAATGGGTGCAGGCGCGCGGCCTGCCGCTGCCCGATTACTCGATCGTCGCGACCGAAGGCCCGGCGCATAAGCGCCGCTTCACCGTGACGGTGAAGGTCGAAGGGTTGGAGAAGGCGACCGCCACCGCGACCGGCTCGTCGAAGCGCAGCGCCGAGATCGCGGCCGCCGCCGCGGCGCTCTCCGCTTTGGGTCTCGTCATCATGACGCGGCGCTGCGGCTATGTCGCGCTGGTCGGCGCGCCCAACGCGGGCAAATCGACGCTGCTCAATCTGCTCGTCGGCACCAAGCTCTCGATCGTCACGCCGAAAGTGCAGACGACGCGCAGCCGCGTGCTCGGCATCGCGCTGAAAGGCGAGGCGCAGCTCATCTTCATCGACACGCCCGGTATCTTCACGCCGAAGCGTCGTCTCGATCGCGCGATGGTCGCGGCCGCTTGGGCCGGCGCCGAGGATGCCGATATCGTCGTCGTGCTGGTCGATGCGGCGCGCGGCGTCGATGACGACACGCGCGGCATCTTGGAACGCTTGAAGGCGACGCAGCGCCGCCGCGTGCTGGCGCTCAACAAGGTCGATCTCGTCAAGTGCGAGCGATTGCTGCCGCTCGCCGGCGAGCTGGCGCCGCTTTGCGATTTCGAGCGCGTTTTCATGATCTCCTCGACCGCCGGCGACGGCACCGCCGATCTCGCGGCTTTCCTCGCGGGCGCGGTGCCGGAGGCGCCGTGGCTTTATCCCGAGGATCAGCTCACCGATCTGCCGCAGCGCCTGCTCGCCGCCGAGATCACGCGCGAGCAGATTTATCTCCAGCTCCATCAGGAGCTGCCTTACGCCGCCGCCGTCGAGACCGAGCAATGGGAAGAGCGCGCGGACGGCAGCGTCAAGATCAGCCAGGTGATCCACGTTCAGCGCGACGGCCAGAAGGCGATCGTGCTCGGCAAGGGCGGCGCGCAAGTGAAGAATATCGGCGCCGCCGCGCGTGCCGAGCTCGAGAAGCTGCTCGAGCGCCGTGTGCATCTGTTCCTCTTCGTCCGCGTCACCCCCGAATGGGCCGACGACCGCGAGCGCTTCCAAGCGATGGGGTTGGATTATCCGGAGTAAGGCGGGGCGGGGTTTAAAATTCCTCTGCGCTTTTTCCTCACCGTCATGCCCGCGCCCTTCGACCGGCTTAGGAGCGAGCATCCAGTGCGCGGTTCTGGATTCCCGTTTGCGCGGGAATGACGATTGGAGAGAGCGTGCGCTGGTAACGCTCCAACACCACTATCGTCATGCGCGAGCTTGTCCCGCACATCCACGTCTTACGGTGCCAACAACTCATGGACGGCCGGGACAAGTCTCGCCATGACGGATAAGAGAAAAAGGCGTACCTAATCATCCATGCAATGGTCGGATGAAGGCATCGTGCTGGCGAGCCGGGCGCATGGCGAGCGGGCGCTGATCGTGCAGTTGCTGACGCGCGAGCATGGGCGGCATGCGGGTCTCCTCAGAGGCGGGCAATCGCCGAAGACCCGCGCGCATTGGCAGATCGGCAATCGTCTCTCGGTCACGTGGCGCGCGCGGCTCGCCGAGCATTTGGGCTTCTTGACCGGCGAGGTCTTGGACGCGCACGCGGCGAAGCTGCTCGACGATCCTCTGCGCCTCGGCGCGCTCGCCGCGGCGGCTTCGCTCGCGGCATCGGCACTGCCCGAGCGCGAGCCGCATCCGCGCGCCTATCGCGGGCTGCTTGCATCTCATCGAGGCGCTGGGCGCCGACGATCGCTGGGCGATCGCCTATGTCGAATGGGAGATCGCACTGCTCGAAGAGCTTCGGCTTCGGTCTCGATCTCACGTCTTGCGCCGCGACCGGCGCGACCGAGGATCTCGTCTATGTCTCGCCGCGCTCGGGCCAGGCGGTGTCGGCCGCGGCGGGCGCGCCCTATCGCGAGAAGCTGTTGCCGTTGCCCGGTTTCCTGCGCGGCGCCACGGCCCCGCCCGCGTCGCAAGCCAGGCCCGAGCCGCAAGCCAGACCTACGCCGCAAGACGTTCTCGATGGGCTGCGACTCGTGGGGTTTTTCCTCGAGCAGCGCGTCTTCGCGCCGCATCAGGCGAAATTACCCGCGGCGCGCAGCCGATATGTTGACGCGCTGACCAAGGTTCTTGCTATACCGGCATCATGACGCCACCGCCCGATCCCGCCGCTGCCGATCTTCGCGACGTGAATTTCGCCGATGCGCTCGGCGAGCGTTATCTGTCCTACGCGTTGTCGACCATCGTGTCGCGCTCGCTGCCGGATGTGCGCGATGGGTTGAAGCCGGTGCATCGCCGCATCCTTCATGCGATGAGCCAGCTCGGCCTCGCGCCGGGCAACGGCTACAAGAAATCGGCGCGCGTCATCGGCGACGTGATCGGCAAGTTCCATCCGCATGGCGACGTCGCGGTCTACGAGGCGCTGGTGCGGCTGGCGCAGGATTTCGCGCAGCGTTATCCGCTGGTCGACGGGCAGGGGAATTTCGGCAGTGTCGACGGCGACGGCGCGGCGGCGATGCGCTACACCGAGAGCCGCCTCACGGCCGTTGCCGAGGCGATGCTCGCCGGAATCGACGAAAACGCGGTCGATTTCCGCCCGACTTACGACGGCGAGAACGAAGAGCCGGTCGTCATGCCGGCGCGCTTCCCCAATCTCCTTGCCAACGGCGCCGCCGGCATCGCCGTCGGCATGGCGACCAGCATCCCGCCGCACAACATCGTCGAGCTGCTCGACGCCGCCGCGAACCTCTTGAAGCGCCCGCGCGCCACCACCATCGAGGATCTCGTCGATCTTCTGCCCGGCCCGGATTTCCCGACCGGCGGCGTGCTGATCGAAGCCGAAGGCGTCACATCATCGAGGCCTATAAGACCGGCCGCGGCAGCTTCCGCCTGCGGGCGCGCTGGCATGTCGAGGAAGGCGCGCGCGGCACCTATCTGATCGTCGTCACCGAAATTCCCTATCAGGTGCAGAAATCGCAGCTCATCGAGAAGATCGCGCAGCTGCTGGAGGAGCGCAAGCTGCCGCTGCTCGACGACGTGCAGGATGAATCGGCCGAGCAGATCCGCGTCATCCTCACGCCGAAGACGCGCAACGTCGACGCCGCCCATCTGATGGAATCGCTCTTCCGCGCGACCGAGCTGGAAAAGCGCATCCCGCTCAATCTCAACGTGCTCGACGCGCAGAGCGTGCCGCGCGTGATGGATCTGAAAGAGGCGCTGCAAGCCTGGCTCGATCATCGCCGCGACGTGCTGCAGCGCCGCACCGAATTCCGCCTCGACGCGATCGCCCGCCGCATGGAGATCCTGCGCGGGCAGATGATCGTCTATCTCAACCTCGACGAGGTCATCCGCATCATCCGCGAATACGACGACGCGAAAGAGCGGATGATCAAGAAGTGGAAGCTGACCGATTTGCAGGCCGAGGCGATCCTCAATATGCGGCTGCGCTCGCTTGCGCCGCCTCGAAGAGATCGAGATCAAGAAAGAGCTCGCCAGCCTCAGCGACGAGCAGAAGGACAAGAAGGCGCTGGTCGCCGACGAGAAGCTGCAATGGAAGGCGATCGGCGGCGAGATCGCCGAGCTGCGCAAGGAATATGCGCACGCCCCCATCGGCAAGCGCCGCACCGAGATCGGCGAGCCGCCGGCCGAGATCGAGGTGGCGGCGCTCGAGGCGCTGGTCGAGCGCGAGCCCGTCACCGTGCTGTGCTCGGCGAAGGGCTGGATCCGCGCCGCCAAGGGCCACGGCTTGGCGCACGGCGATTTCAAATACAAGGAAGGCGACGAAGAGCGCTTCGTCCTCGAGACGACGACCGCCGACAAGCTGCTGATCTTCGCCAGCAACGGGCGTTTCTATACGCTCGATGCCGGCAAACTCCCATCGGCGCGCGGCCATGGCGAGCCGGTGCGGCTGATGATCGAGCTCGAAGGCGAGCACGATCTCGTCGCGGTGATGGCCGTACAAGCCGGGCCAGAAATTATTGCTGGCGGCGAGCGACGGCCGCGGCTTCGTCGTGCCGGCGGACGAGGTGGTGGCGCAAACCCGCAACGGCAAGCAGGCGCTGAATCTGGGCGCAACGATAAAGGAGGGGGCGCCAAAGCGGTGGCGTGCGTGCCGGCCGAGGGCGACACGGTCGCGGTGGTGGGCGACAATCACAAGCTGCTGATCTTCCGCTCGACCGAGATTGCCCGAAATGTCGCGCGGCCGCGGCGTGATGCTGCAACGCTATCACGACGGCGGCCTCGCCGACGCGAAGGTGATCAAAGCGGCGGAAGGCTTGAGCTGGCGCAGCGGCGAGCGCACCCGCACCGAGACGGACTTCGGCAACTGGCGCGGCGCCCGCGCGAGCGCGGGCCGGATGGCGCCGCGCGGATTCCCGAAAGAGAATAAGTTTGGATGAGGGGATGGCGGCGCCACGCCGTCAAACCGCCGATTGAATATCGGTCTTGTCGAAATCGGTTCCCTTAAAGAGCAACGGCTCGCCGCGAAGTTTGGCAAGCGCGTAGGCAGCGCAATCGACGATATTCAGCCGCGCGGGATGACCTTGGCCTTTTCCGAACCGGCGAAAAGCTTCGAAAGCCACATCCGCCTAGGCTGCATCGAAAGGAATAACCGAGACGTCCGAGTGGTCGAGCATCTCGTCGAATTCGCGGACCGCTTCGACACCAAGTCGCGCGTGCAAAACGATACGGGTCTCGAGCACCGTGACGGCGGAAACGGACAATGACGGCGCGCGAAGCATAGCTTCCTGGTAGCGCGGCCCATCGGCCTCACGCGAGATTGCCGCCACGATCGCTGAACTATCGACAATCATTAAGATGGCAGACCATCGGGCCCGTAACCGACGATCTCGTCAATCGACCGGGAATCTCTGACCGACATGCGGGAAACCCGATCGAAGAATTGCCGCAATGCAGCCTCGCGATCGATCGGACCAGCCGCCACCATCCGCGCCAGCCGCTCTTCGACAGCGCGCTCAATCGCCGTTGCCGTATCCTCGCCAGTGATGCGGGCGAGACGCTGCGCGAGTTCGTCGAATTTTGTCGACACTGATTGTCATCCTGACGAAGCTAACGTCGATGCAAAGAATACCATCGGCAGATGATTACCGCCACGGCTCTGTTCGGCGATGGCGGATAGGCCGATACTGTATCACGATGGCGGCCTCGCCGACGCGAAGGTGATCGAAGCGGCGGAAGGCTTGTCGTGGCGCTCGGGCGAGCACCCGCACCGAGATGGACCTCGACAATTGGCGCGGCGTGCGCGCGAGTGCAGGCCGGATGGCGCCGCGGGGATTCCCGAAAGAGAATAAGTTTGGGTGAGCCTGGTTAAACCCTCTCCCCTTTGGGAGAGGGTAGGGTGAGGCGGCGTCGCTTGCCACCCTGGAATGTGATATAATTTTGTTATGACGGGCAAACTCAAAGAACTACTCATCCGCGCGGAAGCTTGGCCGGAAGAGGCGCAAGATGAGCTGGTGCGCTCGGCCTTCGATATCGAGCTCAGATATCTCGGCGCGTATCAACTCTCCGACGACGACCGCGCCGCGCTGGCGCGCAGCTTGGCCGATGTGCGCGCCGACCGCTTCGCCAGCGAGCAAGAAGTCGAAGAGGTGTTCTCTCGTTTCCGTCAGGCATGAGGGTTCGCTACACCCGCACGGCGCTCGACGAGATCGAAGAGATTCTCACCTATCTCGCCGGCCGAAATCCCGCAGCAGCATCGGCTGTCGCCGCGCGCATCGAGCAGGTGGTTGGCTGGATCGCCGAATTTCCGCGTATCCGGCGTTCTCATTTTGTTCTTGACTAATCCGGATGGCGATATTATACTTGACGTACCCATAGACTAAGGGTAGGTTATGGCTATTCAGGGAGTTAGCCATGACCAAGTCCGTACTTTCCGCCCCTCACTTCAACGACGAGGCTGCTGCCTATGCCTTTGTCGAAGAACGGGTTTGGGGCGGAACGCGGGTTTGCCCGCATTGCGGCGTGGTCGGTAAGTCGGCCCCTCTGTCGGGCAAAAGCACCCGGATCGGCGTCTATAAGTGCTACGCCTGCCGCAAGCCCTTTACCGTCAAGATCGGCACCATCTTTGAAGGCTCGCACATCGCCATGCGGGATTGGCTGGTGGCGATCCATCTCATGGCATCGAGCAAGAAGGGCATCAGCGCAAACCAGCTTCACCGCACCCTTGGTATCACCCTCAAGAGCGCGTGGTTCATGGCGCATCGCATCCGCGAGGCAATGAAGCGGAACGATGACCTTTTCACCCCTCCCATGGGCGGCGAAGGCCGCACCGTCGAGGCAGACGAGACCTACGTTGGCCGGAAGCCGGGAACCAAGGTGCGCCGTGGCGCGGGCCACAAGAACGCGGTTGTGGCGCTTGTCGAGCGCGAGAGCGGCGAAGTCCGGTCGTTCCATGTGCCGAACGTGCGGGGCGAAACTCTGCGCTCTGTGATCGCGCAACACGTTGACCGCGCCTCGCACTTCCGCACTGACGAGCTTCCGGCCTACACCGAGATTGGTTGGAACTTCGCGAGCCACGAAGCCGTGAAGCACTCGGCTGATGAATACGTGCGCGGCACCGCCCATACCAACACCATCGAAGGCTACTTCTCGATTTTGAAGCGCGGCATTGATGGCGTTTACCAGCACGTTTCCGAAGAACACTTGAAGCGCTATCTCGCGGAGTTTGATTTTCGTTATAGCAACCGTGTCGCGCTTGGTGTTGACGACGAAAGCCGTGCCGCTCGCATCGTGACCGGTGCAAAGGGAAAGCGGCTTACCTATCGAACGACTAATAGAGAACGGCGCGCGGAAGCGTGAGCCCCTAGGCGTGCATCGCAAGCGCCACTGGCGAGGGCCGGAATTGCCAAGCAATCCACGACAACTCAAACTGCCGTTGAAGTAGGTGAGAGAGGCGCGGCCTAAACCGCGCCCATCTCCCGCTATCCCAATTGACGGAAGCAACTTAGGAGCGATCATGGTAGCCGAGGTGTTCGCGGGTCTTGGCGCATTCAAGACCATGTTTGATATGGCGAAGGGATTGAAGGACATTAACGACGCTGCCATTCGCAATGGGGCGGTTATAGAATTGCAGGAACAAATCCTCACCGCACAAACGGCGCAAGCGCAATTGATTGACCGCATACGCGATCTTGAAGAAAAAGTGACTAGCTTTGAAAGCTGGAAAACTGAGAAGAATCGCTATGAGTTGAAACGGCTTGGGTATGGGTGCACAGCTTATATGCTGAAGAAAGCCGAACGCGGCACCGAAACCCCTCATTGGGCCTGTGCACGTTGCTACCACAACGGAAAAATATTTATTCTCCAATTCACGGTGGAATCGGTAAACAGAAAGACTGCACGCAGAGGATGGTTTTGTCCCGAGTGCCATAACGAAATTGAGGTTCCAATGCCCGGACAAGAACCGCAGTGGCTTGACTAACATGCCGCGCAAATCTGAGCCCCCGCTAACCGACGAAGAACGCGCCAAGCGCATACGCGAAACCGCGCGCGAGATAGAAGCGAGTGATAGCAAACGAGAGTTTGAACGCGCGTTCAAGAAGATTGTCAAAGCTGAGCTGCTGCCGGTTTAGACTTGTCAGTTAGTGACTCCGGCCTTCATTTCGAACTCCATAGGGCTTACGTAGCCGATCGTCGAGTGCCGACGCTTGGTGTTGTAGAAGCGCTCGATGTAATCGAACACGTCGGCTCTGGCTTCGTCGCGGCTTCGATAGATTTTGCGGGCGATGCGCTCGGTCTTCAACGACGAGAAGAAGCTCTCCATCGCGGCATTGTCCCAGACGTTGCCGGAACGGCTCATCGAGCAGGTGACGCCGTGATCGGCCATCAGCCGTTGGAACTGATCGCTGGTGTATTGGCTGCCGCGATCGGAGTGATGGATAAGTGCTT
Source organism: uncultured Alphaproteobacteria bacterium (assembly GCA_963731145.1). Taxonomy (GTDB): domain Bacteria; phylum Pseudomonadota; class Alphaproteobacteria; order ATCC43930; family CGMCC-115725; genus CAIKMD01. Next base: position 19,705 of record CAVSUX010000009.1, read on the forward strand.
CGGGCTTGCCGCGCCGCCGGATCGCCATCACCAAAGCATCGGTAACCAGCTCCGCTGTCATGCTCGCGTTCATCGACCAACCGACAACACGGCGTGAGAACGAATCGATCACGGCGGCAACGTAGAGCCAGCCTTCGGCCGTCCAGATATAGGTGAAGTCGGCAATCCAACGACGGTTGGGAGCCGGTGCGTTGAAGCTGCGCTCCAACACGTTCGGAGCGACGGCGCCCGCCTGCCGCTCCCCTTGATCGGACGGCAGGCGGCGCCGTCGGGGCCGAGCCCGCAAGGCTTGCTGGCGCATCAGCCGCTCGATGCGATGCAAGCCACAGGGCACACCCTCGGCCAGCACATCTCTCCAGATGCGCCGCGCGCCATAGGTTCGATCACTGCCGATGAAGCTCGTCCGAACCTTGGCCGTCAGCTCTTCATCACGTCGAGAGCGATGACTGGGCGGCCGCGTCGAGCCAGGCATAGAACCCACCGCGCGAGACACCGAGCGCCCCGCACATCCATCCCGCCGGCCATATTCCCCGGTGCTTCGCGATGAAGGCGAACTTCACAGGTTGTCCTTCGCGAAGTAGGCCGCGGCTTTTTTTAGTATGTCTCGCTCGGCTTTGAGCTTGGCGACTTCCCGTCTCAGTCGGGTGATCTTCGGCTTGCTCTGCCTTCTGCTGGCCGTGACCCGGAAAAGCCTGCTGCTGATCAGCCTCGAGTTCCTTCACCCATCGTCGCAGCACCTGGCCACTGATATCCGAGATCCCGTGCCGCCTGCGCGATCGCGACACCCGCGCTCCGTCACCAGCTTCACTGCCTCAAGCTTGAACTCCCCATGCAGCGCCGCCTAGAATCTTCAGGGCGGTCGTTCACGAAATGGAGCTCACCTCCGGTTCCATAAAACACCTATCTCGGTGTCCACGAAACCGGCAGCAGCTCATATGTCGGAGACGGGAGGAAGTGCAATCGACTTTTCGAGCCGATCAATTTCCGGAAGGATTGAAATCTAAATCGGTGAGGATGCTTGCCTGTCGTAGCGACTGGATTGCGAGATTTGTAACGCGGTCAATTGTTCCCCTATCGATCCGAGGGGCCTCAGGGGGCAATCCAGGTATCGAACGAGATGCACAAAGCCACTTTGCATCCATTAGCTCAAGGGTGGCCTTGGCAAAGAGCAGTCCATATTTCTCAAGCATGAGTTCCCACAGGCTCCAAAGCCGGCGGGATGACCAGGGCGAACGTTCGCGGAGATCGGCGACGGCAGTTGCATCAGGAAGGGTCATTTACCCCTCCGGATAGCGAACATAGCCCTTGCGGTTGGGTACGCAAAGTATAATATCGCCATCCGGATCGAAGTGGTATGAATTCGGCACGCTGAGCGAGTTGGGTCACGACATGGACGAATTGGTTTTCGACGTCACGCAAGAGGCTGATGGCGGCTTTGTCGCCGAAGCGCTCGGCGAGAGCATCGTTACCGAAGCCGATAGCTGGGACGAATTGCGGGCAAATGTTCGCGAAGCTGTCGCGGCGTTTTATTTCGATCGGCCTGCACCGTCTCGCCTTCGGCTGCACCTGGTGCGCGACGAAGTCTTAGCGTGAAGTTGCCGCGCGATCTGAGCGGGCGCGAGCTGGTCAAGGCGCTCGTTCAGCATTGGGCTTATCGGCAAGTCAATCAAGTCGGCAGCCATATCGTTCTGCAAACCGATACGCCGATTGCTCATCGCGTCTCCGTACCGGATCATGATTCACTGAGGATCGGTACGCTCAATGCGATTTTGCGCGCCGTCGCGAAGGCGAAAGGCGTCTCGCGCGAGGACGTCGTCGCTAAGCTTTGACCGTGCAGTATGACGCGCGCCTCCTGAGCTGCGCGCTTCGCACTCCGCCCAGGGTGAGTTGATAAGGCCTGGATTCCCGCTTTCGCGGGAATGACGACTTAAGAAAATCACACCTAACGCAACTCGTGGATGCCCGGGACAAGCCCGGGCATGACGATCTTTAAAATCAAACACTCATCCGCCCGATCGCGCGCTCTTCGCCGCTCGATTGCGCGGGCTTTTTCGTTTCTGGAGACAATCATGTCAGACGATCCGAAAGATCCGTCGCGCCTCAGCGCGACGGTTGAACATATGTCGCGCCTCAGCGCGACGGAGCACAACACCGCGTCCGCCGCATCCGCTTCGAGCGACGCGCCCGAGCACCAGCCGGCGGAGCTGATCCCGCCGCTGCGCGAGCGGCATCGGCGTTTCGTGCTCGAATACATCATCGATCTCAACGGCAGCGCGGCGGCGGTCCGCGCCGGCTATGCGCGCGGCAAGGCCGGCGGCCGCGCCGCCGAGCTGCTGCGCCGGCCCGAGGTGCAGCTCGCGATCCGCGACGAGATGAAGGAGCGCGAGAAGCGCACGCGGCTGTCGGGCGATCGCATCATCCTCGAGGCGATGCGCATCGCTTTCGCCGATCCCGCGCGCATCGCGCATTGGGGGCCGGACGGCGTCACGCTCGTCGATTCCGGCGACCTCACGCCGGAGGACAGGGCGGCGGTGAAGCTGATCTCGGTCGGCGGCCGCAAAGGCGCGCGGGCGCAGCGCTTCGAGCTGCACGACAAGCTCGCCGCGCTGCATCTCCTCGCGCGCATGACCGGGCTGCTGACGCGCGCGCCGGGGCACGGCCGCTTCGCGATCCTCGAAGAGGATGAGCGCGAGCGCCGCGATGCCCGTGCCGAGCTGCGCGAGCGGCTGATGCGGATCGTGCGCAGCGGCGAGACGAAAGAATGAGCACGGCGATCCGGACGCCCGTTCCCCGGCGCCCGCCTTGGGGCTAGAGTTCCGCGGCCATGATCACGCTCTATTCTTATCCGGCGCTCTTCGGCGTCGCCGACAACAACGGCTACGGGCTGAAGGTCTTCGCCTTCATGCGCCTCGCCGGTCTGCCCTTCGTGCATGAGCATGTTTTCGATGCATCGAAAGCGCCGCGCGGGCAGCTGCCCTATATCGTCGACGATGGCGAGACGATCGGCGACAGCGACGGTCATCATCGCCCATCTCACGGCCAAGCACGGGGTGACGATGGATGCGGCGCTCGGCGCGCGCGCGCGCGATCTCGATCTCCTCGTGACGCGGCTGCTCGACGATCTCTATTGGGTGATGTCGTATTCGCGCTGGCAGGACGAGCGCTACTGGCCGGCGTTCCGCGCCGCCTTCATGCGCGAGTATCCGAGCGTGACCGAGGACGGGATTGCGAAGGCGCGCGAATTCAATTTCCAGCGCTATCATTTCCAAGGCATCGGGCGCTACACGCCGGACGCCGCCTATGCGCGGGGCCTCGCCGATCTCGCGCGTGCTCGCCGATCTCGTTCCGGACGGCGGCTATGTGCATGGCGACGCGCCGACCAGCGTCGACGCCGCGATCTACGGCTTCATCGCCAATATCCATTTCTACGACATCGCCACGCCGCTGAAGGAATTCGTCGCCACGCGGCCAAACCTCGTGCGCCACTGCACCGCGATCCACGACAAGGTGATGCGCGAATAGCGCGCGGCGCGAGACGGATTTTTGACGTTTCCCCTTCGTGCTTGGCTTCCCCGGCGCATGGCGGCAGAGTAGCGCTGCCTTACAACAGGGGGATCCCATGAAATCGAGCATTGTGGCGTGGAGCGCGTTGGCGGTGGCGTTGTTCGGCCTGGCGCGGAGCGATATGACGATCGCCGCTCAGGCCCAGGCGCCGGGCTTGCGGACCGAGTTCATCGACATCCGCTGGGACGGCACCAGCCGGATGTGCGTCGTCTATCCGGACGGCAAGGTCGAGTTCTTCTATCCCGAGCTGAAAGACATTCCGCGGCCGGACGACGCCGACAAGCGCGCCTTCTATCTGACGCTCAAGATGAACCGCATGGCGGCGCAGGGCTATGAGTTCGTCGCGATGATCAGCGACGAGATCGTCATGAAGCGCATGGTGCGCTAGCCGCGGCGCCCGCTACCGGCGGCCGCGGCGGCGCCCACGGGACGGCGCGGGGCGATCCCGCTTTCGTGATCGATCGTGCGCTGACGCGGCGGCCGCGGGCGCGGTACGGTATCTCGGCGACAGGAGCCGGGCCTTAAGCTGCCCCTATGCGCTCGAGGGAGGATATCCATGTCCGAGAGTCAGGCGTTTCGCGAGGTCTGGAGCCCGCGGCTTCTCAGCCTCGTGCGCATTCTGCTGGGGCTGATCTATCTGCAGCACGGCTTGCAGAAATATTTCGGCTTTCCCACGCCGCAGCCGCCGAATTTCCACATCGTGTCGATGGTCGGCGCGGCGGGCGCCATCGAGATCATCGGCAGCGTGATGATCGTGCTCGGGCTCTATACGCGCTGGGTCGCGTTCCTCATCTCCGGCGAGATGGCGATCGCGTTTTTCATCTACGCCAACCGGCTGGCGCGCGGCTTCTTCCCGCTGGCCAATGGCGGCGAGCTCGAAGCGGTCTTTTGCATCTTCTTCTTCACGATCTTCCTGGTCGGCGGCGGCATCTGGTCGCTCGATAACGCCATCCGCCGGCGCTAACCATGATCGGGTGAGACGGAATCGGAAAATCGATTCCGTCTCACCCGTGAATCATGGTCTAAATTTTTAAATCGAGAGCACGATTCACGTTTCGAAAAGAAGCGAGGCCGCTTCTTTTCGAAACGATCGTGCTCTAGCGGGATGCCGCGGCCGCCGCCAAGCCTTCGCGCCGCCGGCACCGAAAGCGCGCGCTTGCGGAGCAGCGTGCGCGCCGGCCATTCGACCCGGCGCGACATCCCCGGCCGGGCCGCCGCTCCGGCATCAAACTTTCTGCCTCCCGCTAATTGTTCGAATTTTAGGGATTGGCAAAGTCTCATTAATACCTTTCCGTCAGAACTACGTGCGCATTCTGAAGGAGCGAGAAGCAAATGATGCAGTTTTTGAAGCGTTTGACGACTGACGATGCCGGCGCGACGGCCATCGAATACGGCCTGATCGCCGCCCTCATCGCGGTTGCGATCATCGCTGCGGCGAGCTCCGTTGGCACCAGCCTGAGCTCGACGTTCAATAACGTTGCTACCAGCCTGTAAATCTCTCCGGGTCGCGCTGGTGGTGATACGGCCCGTCGCAGCGATGCGGCGGGCCTTTTCCTTTTTGCCTTTTCGATCCGTGCCGCCGCCGCGCTTTTCGATCAATTTTTAGGTTTTTTAAACGCGGCAGCAAGGTTCTCCCGCCGAAACTGCCGCCGTTAAATCCGAAGGAGGCAATGATGATCCGGTTTCTGAAAAATCTGGCGCGCGACGAAGCGGGCGCGACGGCCATCGAATACGCCCTGATTGCGGCGCTCATCTCGGTGGCGATTATCGCCGGCGCCACGTCGATCGGGGCCAGCCTCAGCGGCACCTTCACGACCGTCGGCAACAGCCTCTAAGGCGCGGGCGCGGCGCGTGTTGGCGTTCAACCTATATTAAGGCGGCACGGTTAGTCTCGCGTCATGCCTGTCGGATCCCTCAGCACCGCCGTTCCGCCGCAAGTCTCGATGGCGCTCGAAGCGCTCTCGAGCACGCTGCAGGCCGAGCAACAAGTGGCCAACGCGCTGTTGGGCGGCGGTACCGCAACGGGCGGCGCCAGCAATCCCGGCCTCGGTCAGATCGTCGATATCTCGGCCTGACGCGCTTCGTCCTGCGCCGCTCCGCCGCTCCCGGTGTCAGCCGGGCAGCGGCGTTTGCTGATGGAACGCCATCTTCCAGCCGTCGCCGCGCCGGACATAGACGGTGCCGACATTGGCACGATGCGGCGCGCCGCTGTCGCGCGTTGCGTTCATCTCGTAGGTTAGGATCGCGACGTCGGCGGTCGGCTGATAGAAGCCTTTGCGCGCGAGCCTCAGATCGCGCCAGCGCCGACCTTCCTTCATCATGCCGGCCTTCATCATGCCGGCGATCTGCTCCTTCGGCATAACTCCGGCCATCTCGGTGAAGGATACGACGCAGCGCTCGTCGAGATGCGCGCGGTAGAATTCCGCGTCGCCCGGCCAGAATTTCTCCTCGAGCGCAAAAAGATCGTCTTCGAGAGCCATGATGCACCTCCGCTCGTGGGGAAACCGGGATTGCCGCCATCGGGTTCCGCGCGGCCGGCGAGCGCCGGCTTGCAAGGGGGGCGGGGGCGGGCTCACAATCGGCCAACAAAATATCGAGCCCAACAAAGCTTGAACCGGGAGGAAAGGATGCGCGGATTTATTAATTCGATTCTGCTGGGCGCGGCGGCGCTGTCGCTCATGGCGGCAGGCGCGCCGGCAGCGGAGCTCACCAAGATCAAGATCGGCGTGCTGAAGGTCAGCGCCTGCGGCCCGGTCTTCTTCGCACAAGAGAAAGGCTATTTCGCCAAGGAAGGGCTCGAGGCCGAGCTGCATACCGAGCGATCAGCCGATCCTCGTGCCGCAAGGCGTGTTGTCGGGCGATTTCGATTTCGGCATGTCGGCGATGAGCGCCGGCTTCTTCAATTCCGCCGGCCAGGGCGCCATGCGGATCGTCGCCGCCGACGGCGACGAGAGCCCCGGCTTCCGCGGCCTCGTCGTCGTCGCCTCGAACCAGGCCTTCGAGAAGGGCTTAAAGACCCTTAAGGATCTCGCCGGCCATTCCTTCGCCATCACCGCCGCCGGCTCGCTGCAGCAATACGATCTCGGCATCATCGCCGCTAAATATCACTTCGCCTATTCGAGCATGGCGATGCTGCCGGTCGGCAGCTTCGCCAACATGATCTCCGCCGTGGCGGGCGGCAGCGCCGACAGCGCCATCCCCGCGGTCTCGGTGTCGCGCCAGGCGCTCGCCGGCAACCGAATGCACAACCTCGCCTGGGTCAGCGACGAGTTGACGATGCAGATCGCGGTGGTGATGACCTCGGCCAAGCATGCCGATCAGGATCCCGATCTCGTCAAGCGCTTCCTCAACGTCTATCGCATGGGGCTGAAGGATTATCACGACGCCTTCATCGGCCCCGACGAGCGCCCGCATGACGGGCCGACGGCGCCGGCGATGTATCAGCTCCTCGCCAAATATACCGACGTGCCGGTGGAGACGATGAAGATCGGCCTCGTCCACCTCGATGCCCAAGGCCGGCTCAACGTCGCCGACGTGATGCATCAGATCGAATGGTACAAAGCGCAGGGGATGGTGAAGCCCGAAGTCGACGGCAGCAAGATCGTCGATAAACGCTACGTCACCGCGCTGCCGGGGACGTGAGGGAAGGCTGCTTACGCACCTTCATCACGCCATGGCCGGGCCCCCGGTCCGGCCGAAGGCCGGCCCGAGGACAAGCTTCACGTCCCGGCCATCCACGAGTTCACTTAACGCAAACTGCTCGCTTACGCCGCGCGCTTCAGGGGCACGATCTGATCGTTCGCTGAAGCGGTCGCCATAAAGGCTTCCATCGCCGTCAGCATGCGCTTGACGGTCGCGCGATCATGCGTGTCGGCGCTGATCGCAAGGGTGAGCTTGTTGGACTTGAACGGTTTCGGCATCCGCATCGTCGTAACTCCCCGATGGCTCATGTTCGATGCGCTTAGATTTAGAGCCCGGCTGTCACGAATTGATGACGCGATCGGGATACTTCCGGGCCAAGCGGGGCGAATTGTGATGCTTTGTGACGAAGCTGCCCCAATCGTGCAGCTGACGCTGGCTGACGCAGCAGTTTCGAAGCAAAAACAACAACATAGACAAGTACGACTTGGAGCATGATTTATCATGCTTGATTCCTTTATTTAGATAGAATAATTATTCTAATAGGTGTTATAGATACAATAAATGATGTTTTATATATGATATCATCCGGCCAGATGAAGGCGGCGCGCGCTTTGCTCGGCATCGACCAGCGGCGCCTTGCCGAAATCTCCGGCCTGTCGGTGCCGACGATCCAGCGCATGGAAGCGAGCGGCGGCGTCGTGCGCGGCAATGTCAATTCACTGATGAAGCTGGTGAACGCGCTAAGCGCCGCCGGGATCGAGCTGATCGGCGAGGGCGCGGCCAGCACCGGCGGCGGCCGCGGCGTGAGGCTGAGGTCGGGCTAACGCGCCGATGGTTCTCGAACTCGCGCTCGTCGCAATCGCCGGTTTTCTCGTCCTCGCAATCGGCGCCGTAGGGCTGTCGCGCAGCCGCGCGGCAACGCCCATCGTCTACGGTGCGAGCCTACTGCTGTCGCTGTTGGTGCTCGTGCCGGCGCTCATCGCGCTGCTCACGCGCGCGCCGGCAGTATCGATCGTACTGCCGCTCGGCCTGCCTTGGATCGGCGCGCATTTCCGCCTCGACGCGCTCGCGGCACTCTTTCTCATCGTCGTCAGCCTCGGCGGCGCGACCGCGAGTCTCTATGCGCTCGGCTATGGCCGGCACGAGGAAGCGCCGCATCGCGTCCTGCCTTTCTACCCGCTCTTCCTTGCCGGTATGACGCTCGTCGTCATCGCCGACGATGCATTCAGCTTTCTCCTGTGCTGGGAGGTGATGTCGCTCGCCTCCTGGGCGCTCGTCATGGCGCATCATCGCGAAGCCGACAACGCACGCGCCGGCTACATCTATATTGTCATGGCGAGCTTCGGCACGCTGGCGCTGCTGCTCGCTTTCGGCTTGCTCGCCGGGCCCGAAGGCGCTTACGGCTTCGCGCAAATGCGCTCCGCGGCGCACGGGCCGGCGCTGGCGGCGCTGGTGCTGATTTTGGCGCTGCTCGGCAGCGGATCGAAGGCGGGTCTCGTGCCGCTGCACGTGTGGCTGCCGCTCGCGCATCCCGCGGCACCGAGCCATGTATCCGGCCTGATGAGCGGCGTCATGACCAAGGTCGCGGTCTACGCCTTCATCCGCATCGTTTTCGATCTGCTCAACGCGCCGAGCTGGTGGGCGAGCATGATCGTGCTGACGCTTGCCGCGGCGACCGCGCTCCTCGGTGTGCTGTACGCGCTGATGCAGCACGATCTCAAACGCCTGCTCGCCTATCACACGGTCGAGAATATCGGCATCATCTTCATCGGCTTGGGTCTTGCACTCGGCTTTCGCGCCGCGGGCATGAACGCCGCCGCCGCGCTGGCGCTCATCGCGGCGCTGTTCCATGTCCTCAACCACTCGCTCTTCAAGAGCCTGTTGTTCTTCGGCAGCGGCGCGGTGCTGACCCAAACCGGCGAGCGCGACATGGAGAAGCTTGGCGGCCTCATCCACAAGATGCCGCTGGCGAGCTTTGCGTTTCTCACCGGCTGCGTCGCGATCTCGGCGCTGCCGCCGCTCAACGGCTTCGTCTCGGAATGGCTGACCTTTCAGGCGATCCTCTTGAGCCCGGCGCTGCCGCACTGGGGCCTGAAGATTCTGATCCCCGGCGTCGGTGCGGTGCTCGCGCTCTCGGCGGCGCTGGCCGCGGCCTGTTTTGTGAAGGCATTCGGCGTCACTTTCCTCGGCCGTGCGCGCTCGGACGCGGTGGCGCGCGCGAGCGAGGCGGATCGCTTCTCGATCGCGGCGATGTTCACGCTGGCAGCGTTGTGCCTGCTTGCCGGCATCCTGCCCGGTTTTGTAATCGATGCGCTGACGCCGATTGCCCAAGCGCTGGTCGATGGTCGCATGCCGCCGCAAACGGGCGTCGCCTGGCTTGCGATTGTGCCGATCAGCGAAAGCCGAAGCTCTTATGACGGGCTCCTGGTTTTTCTTTTTATCACGATCTCGGCGTTGCTCACGGCCACGGCTATCCACCGCCTGGCGTCGCGGCGTTTGCGGCGTGGCCCGGCCTGGGATTGCGGCTTCCCCGTGCCGACTCCGGTGACGCAATACAGCGCGACCAGCTTCGCGCAGCCGATCCGCCGCGTCTTCGGCACCGTGTTCTTCGCCGCGCGCGAGCGCGTCGTGATGCCGCCGCCCGGCGACATGGCCGCCGCCTCGCTCGCGGTGACGCTGCGCGACCTCATCTGGGACGAGATATATGCGCCGATCGCATGTCGTGTGACCGCGGCGGCCGACCGGCTCAACGCGCTGCAATTCCTTACCATCCGCCGCTATCTCAGCATCGTTTTCGTGCTGCTCGTGGTGCTGCTTCTGGTGCTGACGCTATGGCTTTGATGCCCATCGGTTTGGCAGGGGCGTTCATCCTGCAGCTCTTGCAGATGCTCCTCGTGCTGGTGCTGGCGCCGGGGCTAATCGGCTTTACACGCAAGGTGAAGGCGCGGCTGTTGCGCCGCCGCGGCCCTTCGGTCATCCAGCCTTATCGCGATCTCGCGCGGCTGCTGCGCAAGGAAGCGGTCCTCGCGGAGAACGCGAGCTGGCTCTTCCGCGTCGCGCCGTACCTGATCTTCGCAGCGATCTGGGTCGCGACGGCGCTGATCCCGACCTTCGCGACCGGGCTGCTCTTCTCCTGGTCGGGCGACATCATTGCCATCATTGCGCTGCTCGGCAGCGCGCGCTTCTTCCTCGCGCTCGCCGGCATGGATATCGGCACCAGTTTCGGCGGGATCGGCTCGAGCCGCGAGATGATGATCGCCTCGCTTGCCGAGCCCGCGATGCTGATGGTCGTCTTCTCGCTGGCGCTGATCGCCGGCTCGACCGCGCTCTCGACCATGGCCGAATTCATGGCTTCGCCCGAGGTGGGCCTGCGCGTCTCGCTCGGCCTCGCGCTGATCGCGCTCGTCATGGTCGCGCTCGCCGAGAATGCGCGCATCCCGGTCGACAATCCGGCGACGCACCTCGAAGCTGCACCATGGTGCATGAGGCGATGGTGCTGGAATATTCCGGCCGCCATCTCGCCCTTATCGAGCTCGCCGCAGCGCTGAAGCTGCTCCTATATATATCGCTGATCGGCTGCCTCTTCTTCCCGGTCGGGCTGGCCAATTCCAAGAGTGGTGCCGCGGCGCTCGCCTGGGGCTTCGCTGCCTATCTCCTGAAGCTCGCCATAGGCGGCGCGCTATTGGGTTTCTTCGAGGTCTCGATCGCCAAGATGCGCGTCTTCCGCGTACCGCAATTCCTCGGCGCGGCGCTGATGCTCGGTTTACTGGCGACGCTGCTGCGCTTCGTCTCGGCGAGTTTCTAGATGATCAATCTCGGTTTCGACGTCTCGCATCTCCTCGCCGGCGGCCTGGTCGTCATCAGCTTCATGCTGCTCTATCAGGACCGGCTCTATTCGCTCCTCAATGTCTACGCGCTGCACGCCGTCGTTCTGGCGCTTGCTGTCGCGTGGCAGGCTTATATCCAGGACGCGCCGCACCTGTACGTGACCGCGGCGATCGCGCTTGGCTTTAAGGCGACCGTCATCCCGCTCGCGCTTCACCGCATCATCGAGCGGCTCGGCATCCATCGCGAGATCGAGACCGTGGTCGGAATCGGCCTCACCATGCTGGTCGGGATCGGCCTCGTCGCGCTGGCTATGGTGGTGATGTTGCGGGTCACCGGCGGCGCGGCGCCGATCGCACGCGAGGATCTCGCTTTCGCGCTTGCCGTCGTGCTGCTCGGTCTGCTCGTCATGGTGACGCGACGTAATGCGGTCAGCCAGGTGGTCGGCTTCATGTCGCTCGAGAACGGGCTGGTGCTCGCTGCGACGGGCGCACGCGGCATGCCGCTGGTGGTCGAGATCAGCGTCGCTTTCTCGATCCTCATCGCGTTCATCGTGATCGGCATCTTCCTCTTCCGCATCCGTGAGCGTTTCGACACGGTCGATGTCGTTGCGCTCGATCAATTCCGCGGGGAGCGACGATGAGCGGCTTTTGGGACGGCACGGCCGCGGTTCTCATCATTCCGCTATTCGCGGCGGCAATCCTCGCGTTGCTGGCGAATTATCGCGTCGCGGCGCTGGTGAACATCGGCGCGACGTTGCTGACGCTGCTAGCCGCGGCCTCGCTGCTTGTGCTGCCGGTGCCGCCCTCGACCGCCTATCTGCTGGTCGACGAGCTCAATATCGTCTTCATCGCGCTGTCGAGTTTCGTTGGTTTCACCACGAGCGTCTTCAGCGCCTCTTATATTGGCCATGAGATCGAGATCGGGCGGCTGACCCCGACCTATCTGCGTTTTTATCACGCGATGTATCAGATCCTGATGTTCGCGATGAATCTGGCGCTGCTCGCCAACAATATCGGGCTGATGTGGGTAGCGATCGAGATCGCGACCCTGACCACGGTGATGATGGTCGGCATCTACCGTACCCATGAGGCGCTGGAAGCGGCGTGGAAATATTTCATCCTCGGCAGCGTCGGCATCGGCCTCGCGCTCTTCGGCACCATCCTCGTCTATGTCGCGGCCGAACCGGTGATCGGCGAGGGCGTCAACTCGATGGTCTGGACTGAGCTGGTCAAACACGCAGCGGCGTTCGACCCGGCGCTGCTTAACGTCGCCTTCGTGTTCCTACTGCTGGGCTATGGCACCAAAGTGGGCTTGGCGCCGCTCCATGCCTGGTTGCCCGACGCGCATGCCGAAGGCCCGACGCCGATTTCGGCGGTGCTGTCGGGCTTGCTCCTCAATGTCGCGCTCTATGCGGTGCTGCGCTTCAAGATGCTGATGACCGCGAATGCGGCCGCGGTCGCGCCGGGACCGCTGATGGTGACGCTCGGCCTCATCTCGGTGATCTTCGCGGCGTTCATGCTCTACCGCCGGCGCGACATCAAACGCCTCTTCGCCTATTCCTCGATCGAGCATATGGGCATCATCGTCTTCGCCTTCGGCATGGGCGGGCCGCTCGCGAATTTCGCCGGGCTGCTGCATATGACGATGCACAGCCTCACCAAATCCGGCATCTTCTTCACCGTCGGCCATATCGCGCAGGTGAAGGGTACGCAGCGCATCGCCGAGATCGGCGGTCTCACCGAGACCCATGCCTGGCTTGGCTGGAGCCTCGTCATCGGCGTCGTCGCAATCGCCGGCCTGCCGCCTTTCGGCATCTTCATGAGCGAATTCCTGGTGGTGAGCTCGAGCTTCGCGCGCTCGCCCGCGCTCGCGCTGCTGCTCGTCTTCGGCCTGCTGATCGCACTCGGTGCGTTGATCCTCCGCTTGAACGGCATCGCCTTCGGCGCGCCGCGCGGGACATCGGCGCCGGTCAAAGCCTCTTACGCGCCGCTGATCGCGCATTTCGCGCTGGTGCTGGCGATCGGCCTCTATCTCCCCGGGCCGCTCGTCGTCTGGTTCCAGCAGGTCGCGGCTTTGCTGGGCTGAGGGATCGGGCATGGCATCGCTCCAAGAACTCATCGCTAAAGGCCGGCACATCGATGCGTATCACCGCGCGCCGCGTGCCGTCATCGATGCCGCAACGTGGATATTGGCCGCACGCGAATTGCAGAATGGACAATTGAGCCTGCTCGCGCTTTGGGGAGAGCGCGATGCCGTGCATATGGCGTTGCTCGACCCGGCGGCAAAAAACATCGTAGTGCTGAGTCTCGATTGCCCGTCGCGGCGCTTCCCGTCGCTCGGCTGCTTGCATGCGCCGGCAATCCGGCTGGAGCGCACGATCCGCGACCTCTATGGGCTGGATGCCGAGGATGCGCTCGACCGGCGCCCTTGGCTCGATCATTCGAAGCCTTACGATTTCCTCCCGACCGAGGGCGAGCATCTGCATCAGATTGCCGTCGGGCCCGTGCATGCCGGCATCATCGAGCCGGGGCATTTCCGCTTCACCGCCGGCGGCGAGACCGTGGTGCGGTTGGAAGAGCGGCTCGGCTATGTCCACAAAGGCATCGAGGCGCTCATGGCGGGTGCGTCGCTCGCGCGTGCGGCGCAGCTCGCCGGCCGCGTCTCGGGCGACAGCACGGTCGCTTATGCGATCGCCTTCGCGCGCGCCGCCGAAGCGGCGCTCGGCATCGAAGCGCCGCCACGCGCGGCGTGGCTGCGCGCGCTGATGGCGGAGTTGGAGCGCCTCGCCAATCATATCGGCGATATCGGCGCGATCTGCAACGATGCGTCTTTCGCAATGATGCTGGCGCATTGCGGCGTGCTGCGCGAGCTTGTTCTGCGCGCGGCGGATGCCGCTTTCGGCCATCGGCTGATGCGCGATGTTGTCGTGCCGGGCGGCGTAACAAAGGATATCGATGCCGCGGGCATTGCTGCGATCCGCGCACTGGTCGGCGAGATGCAAAGGAAATTCCCGCCGCTCATCAAGCTCTATGACCGTACCGCCTCGCTGCAGGACCGCACCGTCGGCACCGGCATTCTGCGAACAGCGCTGGTCGAGCAATTCGCCGCCGGCGGCTATGTCGGCCGCGCCTCAGGCCGCAGCTTCGATGCACGGCGCGATCTCGCATACGCGCCTTACGATACGCTGAGCTTCGATGTGCCGGTGCGCCAAGAGGGCGATGTCGATGCGCGGGTGTGGATCCGCATTCGCGAGGTTGAGCAGAGCCTGAAACTCGTCACGCAAATCCTCGATCGACTGCCGAGCGGCGCGACGCACGCCGAAATTGCGCGCGGCGCAGGCGAGGGGATGGCGATCGTCGAAGGTTTCCGCGGCGACATTCTGGTGTGGCTGCGGCTCGGTGGGGACGGCGCGGTCGAGCGCTGCCATTTGCGCGATCCATCCTGGTTCCAATGGCCGCTGCTCGAAGCGGCGATCGAAGGCAATATCGTCGCGGATTTCCCACTGTGCAATAAGTCCTTCAACTGCTCTTATTCGGGTCACGATCTCTGATGCGCAGACATCTTTTCCAGGGAATTCATCCAGGCACCGCTGACGGAGACGGCGCCCGCACCGGATGACGCAGCGATGAAGGAACTGACCACTGCGCTCGACCGGGCGGCCCGGCGCCGCCTGGGGCACAGCCTCTCAATCCGCGCGGTCGACGCGGGTTCCTGCAATGGCTGCGAGCTTGAAATCCACGCGCTGAACAATGCGTTCTACGATCTCGAGCGTTTCGGGCTGCGCTTCGTCGCCTCGCCGCGCCATGCCGATGTACTCCTCGTCACCGGGCCGATGACGAAGAATATGCGCGTCGCGCTGGAGCGGACGTATAACGCCACGCCCGATCCGAAATTCGTCGTCGCGCTCGGCGATTGCGCGCGCGACGGCGGCTTGTTCGCGGGCAGCGATGCCTGTGTCGGGGGCGTGAGCAAGGTGGTGCCGGTCGATCTCCATATTCCTGGCTGCCCGCCGCGGCCGCAGCAAATCCTCGCAGGGCTCCTGGCGCTGCTGGAAAAAGCCGGGGGATAAAATGGCCGAATTAAGGCGACGGGTTCCAACCGGCGGTTGATTGCGCGGCGGCGGCTCAATACCATTCGACGACATCGCTGGTGGAGAGGGCCATGATCGCTCGGGCAACGATCGCGTTATTGGCATTGGCGAGCGCGGCCGCCGCGCCGGCACTCGCGCAACCGACCGGCCCGGCGCCGGCCGATGGTCACCGCCTTTTCGTTCAATCCTGCGCTGTCTGCCACATGAAGCCGTCGCCGGTCGCGAAGACCTACGGGCCGGAGCTGACGCCGGAACTTGTCAAAGGCGATGAGGATGGCATCGCCGCGATCATCCGCGATGGCAGCCAGCGCATGCCGGGCTTCAAATACGATCTGAAGCCCGACGAAATCACCGCGATCGTCGCCTATCTCGCCACCGGCCCGCGCACCGCCGCGAAGAAAGCTTTCGTGCCGCTCGTCCCGAGCGGCGAGGCCTATCTCTCCGGCACGATCAGCGGGCCGGGCGGCCAAAAGCTCGGCGGCGTCACGGTCTCGGCGAAAAGCGGCACGATCACGACCAGCGTCTATAGCGACGCGCAAGGCGCTTATTATTTCCCGGCCCTGCCGCCGGGCCATTACACGGTCTGGGCACAAGCCGATGGTTTCGCGACCGCGCGCAACGTCGATGTCGCTCTCAACGGCAACGGCCGCACGGATTTCGCCCTGACGCCGCTCGAGGATCCCGAGCGCCAGCTCACCGGCGATCAGGTCATCGCGTCGCTGCCCGAGAGCACGCAAGACGACAAGCGCCTCAAGCGCATCGTCCACAACAACTGCGCCGGCTGTCATACGCCGTCCTACATTCTGCAGCGGCGCTTCGACGAGAAGGGCTGGACCGCGATCCTCGATCTGATGAAGCGGGTCAATGTCGGCGGCATCTACCAAGGCGACGATGCCAAGCCGAACGCGATCATCGATTTCCACGAGAAGGAGCTCGCCGCCTATCTCGCGCGCGTGCGCGGGCCGGGCGAAAGCACGATGACATTGAAGCTGCGACCGCGTCCGAGCGGCGAGGCGGCGCGGGTTGTCTGGCGGGAATACGACGTGCCGCGCGATCCGGCGCTCTACGGCGCGGATTCTTATCCCGCGAGCACGGGCAGCGATTGGGCGCTCGGCACGCCGACCGGGATCGAGGGCGGGCATATCGTCCACGATGCCTGGCCCGATCTCGACGGCGATCTGTGGTTCACCAACAACACGCCGAGCAAGGATATCTCGATCGGCCGCGTCGACGCGAAGACGGGCGCGGTGCGCTTCTTCAAGATCGAGGCGCCCAACGGCAGCGCTGCGAACACGCATGGCATGACGCGCGACGCCAAGGGCGCGCTGTGGTTCAACGTGTCGCAAACCCCGATCCCCAACCACGGCGGCATCGGTCGTGTCGACCCGGCGACCGGCAAGATCGAAATCTTCGTGCCGCCGGCCGAGATGTCGGGATCGGGCGGCGCGCCGACCATCGATATCGACGGCACCGGCAAGATTTGGGTCTCGGCGCCGGACGGCATCCTGCGCTTCGATCCCGACACGCAAAGCTTCACCGGGTTCAAATCGCCCGCCTTCAAGACGGCGCATGGCACCGGCCTGACCTATGGTGTCGCCGCCGATCGCACGGGGTATGGCTATTGGGCGCAGATGGCGCTCGATATCGTCGACCGCGCCGATCCCGCCGGCGGTCAGGTCCAGGCTTTCGATGTGCCGCCGGTTAAGGCGATGCAAGCCGGGCTGAAGCCGGCCGAGCGTACGCTCTATCAGCAATTCGGCGGCCTCGATTTCAACACGCCGTTCCCGTGGGGCGAGGGGCCGCGGCGCATGGGCGCCGATAAGCACGGCGACGTCGTGTGGGTGAACGATTTCTTCGGCGGCAGCGTCTTCCGTATCGATACCAAGACGCTGAAGACGTCGCTGGTGAAGCTGCCGGGCGGCGAGAATCAATATCCCTACCACGCGACGGTCGACAGTCATCACGATGTCTGGGTCAATCTGATGAATTCGGACCAGGTGTTGCGTTATGACCCGGCGGCCAAGCGCTTCACCTATTTCAACCTGCCGACGCTCGGCGCCGAGACGCGTTACGTCTCGCTCCTGGAAAAAGACGGGCAGATGGAAGTGGTGCTGCCCTATTTCCGCACGATGAAGATCGGGGTGATGAATTTCCGCAGCGAGCAGGAGCTGCGGGCGCTCGCGGCCCGCGCGAAGCGGAGCTAGGCGCGCAAAAGCGACGGGTGGCGGATTTCACCCGCCACCCGCGCTTCACACGTTACGAGTTCTCGTGGATCAGCGATCCCAAACCGGCCGGCCGAGATCGACCGCCGACGGGCTCGTCACTGCACCCGTCACGCCGCCCACACCCGCGCCGATCGCCGCGCCGGTGCCGGCGCCGACCGGACCCGCAACGGCACCGATCGCCGCGCCCGAGCCCGCACCGATCGCCGCGCCCGAGAGCGTGCGATCGCCCACGGTTTCGCCGCAAGCGGCGAGGGACACCATCATTCCGGCGATCGCAAAACCTTGCCACAGTTTCATCATCTTCTCCTTGCTAACGGCTAGCGATAGAAAACGCGTGCGCCCGATTTGGTTGCCACGGCTTTTCAAGGCTTTCTGCGCCGCCTATAGCCCCCTATAGTTGCGCGTATGAGCAATTTCCTGCCTGATCGCCGCATCCAGACGCGTCTCCACGAGCTCGGCATGGCCGCTGCGCTCGAATTCATCGACGGCGCGCAAAGCGATATCGCCATCGTCGAGCGCCACTACACGCTCGATGCCTCGCGCGTCGAGGTGACCGATATCGTCAAGGAGGCGGCGGTGGCGCTCCACGACAAGCCGCTGCGCGATTGCTGGGCGGTCGATGTCGACAGCGAGACCTGCGTCATCCGCATCGGCCAATTGCCGCAGAAGATCGAGATGCTGATCGGCGTGCGCTGCGCCAGCCATGCCGATCCCTTCACCAAGCGGCGGTCCGTACTTCTCGGTCGCGATCTACGGCGTCGACCGCGAGAAGGTGAAGGCGCTGCGCGACGTGCTCGAGGACAAGATCGGCAAGAAGCATCTCGCCACCGTCACCTGGCATTTCATGTTCGGCGACGATACGCGGCAATCGAGCGTGATCCTCGATCCGGCGGCGCCGGTCTACGACGAATTCTATCCCTGGATCAGGGGCGGGCTGCGCGCGTATTTCGACGGCTTCATCAAGAGCACATCCTCGCTGCTCTTTCTCTCGGGGCCGCCGGGCACGGGCAAGACCTCGCTCATCCGCTGGCTGTTGCATGAATACAGCATGAATGCCGCCGTGACCTATGAGGAGAAGCTGCTGTCGTCGGATTCGACCTTCGTCGATTTTTTGACCGGCACCAGCGAGAACGTCTTCGTCATCGAGGATGCCGACACGATCCTCGGCAGCCGCAGCCGCGAAGGCAACAAGATGATCGCGCGCTTCCTCAACGTCTCGGACGGGCTGATCAAGTTCCCGAGCAAGAAGGTGATCTTCACCACCAATCTCGACGATTTCAAAAAGGTCGACGAGGCGTTGCTGCGGCCCGGCCGCTGCTACGGCATGATCAAATGCCGCGCGCTTCACTTATCGACGAGGCGGCGGCGGCGGCGAAGGTCGCGGGGCTGCGCGTGCCCGAGCGCGCGCGCGACTACACCATCGCCGAGCTCTTCAATCCCGACACGCAGCTCGACGTATGGCGAGTCGCGCGGCATCGGTTTTCATCCTTCGCGCGGGAGGCGATGCCGGACGAGTCCGACTCATCGTCGACACCAAGGGACAGAAATGCCCGTTGCCGGTCCTGAAGGCGCGCAAGGCGCTGAAGGGCCTCGGCGCCGGCGCACGCCTGCAGGTGCTCGCGACCGATCCCGGCGCGATCGACGATTTCAAGCATTTCTGCAAGACCACCGGCGCCAAGCTGATCGAGCAGCGCGAGGAGCCGGGCGGCGTGCTGGTGTTCCTGCTCGAGAAACAGGCCTAGGCATCCGCCTCCATGAAAGTTCGCGAGGTGATTCGTCTCATCGAGCAGGATGGCTGGCGCTTGTTGCGACTCGTGGCAGCCATCGGCAATATAAGCATCCGATCAAGCCTGGCCGGGTCACGATCGCCGGCAAGCCTGCCGATGATCTTGCCGCCGGTACTCTGAACAGCATCTTGAAGCAGGCCGGGCTCAAGGAGACACGATAATGCGCTACGCGATTGTGATCGAAAAAGCCGAGGCGAATTATTCGGCCTATGTGCCGGACTTGCCGGGCTGCGTGGCGACAGGAGCCTCGGTCGAGGAAGTCGAGAACGAAATTCGCGATGCGATCCGCTTCCATATCGAAGGCCTGAAGCAAGATGGGTTGCAGGTGCCGGCTCCCAGCAGCATCGCCGAATATGTCGAGGCATAGCGCCAGGAAATAGCTGGTCGCTTTCGGGGGGACAGCGTCGGGTATGGCGGATCAGGAACAGCTTGCGCTTCTGCGAAGCGGCGTGCCGCAATGGAATGCGTGGCGCGCGGAGCATCCGGAAGTCCCGATCGATCTCGGCGGCGCCGATCTCGTCGGCGCCGCGCTGGTGCAAGCCAATCTATTGCGGGCACATCTGGACCACGCCCATCTCGACGGCGCCGACCTCACCGGCGCGCAGCTTTTCGGCGCCCATCTCGTCGGCGCCAATCTCAACGGCGCGAAGCTCGACGACGCCGATCTCGGCTGGGCCAATCTCAGCGACGCCTCGATGCTCTCGGCCGAGGTCAAGGGCACCGATCTCTCCTGCGCGCAGGTCACCGGCGCCAATGTCGCGCATATCGTCTGGGACCGGCGCCGCATGCGCGGCAAATATCACGGCATCCGCGGCCTCGATTCCTGTCACGGCAACGCGCTGTTCCGCCACGACGCCGCCGATCAGGATTATCTCGACACGCTCGAGATGCATTGGCAGGGCAGGCCCTGGCTGACGCGGCTGTTCTGGGCCTGGGGCTTGATCGATTACGGCCGCAGCATCGCCCGCGTGTTCCTGATCGCGTCGAGCCTCATCTTCTTCTTCGGTCTCGTCTATTACTCCGATCCGGACATGATCGAGTTTCCGATCTGCAACAATCTGGCGGCGAACGCGTGCGAGCCCGGCTTCTCCGCCTTCTATTTCTCGTTCACCACCTACATGACCTTGGGCCTCGGCGATGTGCATCCGAAGACGCATCTCGGCGAGTTCGTCGTCGCGATCGAGGTGACGCTCGGCTATTTGACCTTGGGTCTGCTGCTCGCCGTGCTCGCCGACAAGGTCGCGCGGCGCGGCTAGGGCGTACCGATAAACCCGATCGTGTAATTTAAGCGGAAGCTTTTATGGGCGATCTTCGTCACGGAGCCGCCGCTCCCGCGTGTCGGCAGGCCGCTGGTTTCGCTTCATAAGCGATCAGAACTGCATCACGGTATTTCGCTTCGACAAGATTTGTGTCGGGCGGCGTTTCGGCCGCGGGCAATAGGAACCAGGCGTGCCCATTCGGTCCCGCTTCGACGTTCAGCGCGCACAAGATTTCGTTTGCTGGTGCCTTGAGTGCCGATAAATACGCCTGCCGGCGTGCTTCGCGCGCTGTCCAATCGACAAACGGGTTGGAATGGACCGCTGAAACCGCGACCAAGCGGTGTGCGGACGCCATCACCGTAAAATCCGCGATCCCGTACTCCGCCGCCGAATCGGTGACGAACAAGTCTGCGGCTGGAACGTTCTTGATCAGCCAGCTATACGCTTCGAGATCGAAATCGCTATCCTTTGTGAGAGCCGCTGTCCGTTCGCGCTGATCATAGGGCCGAAACAATAGCCACCCGGCCCCCGACAAAAGTATCGCCCCCGCAAACAGCATCGGAACAAAACGGTGAGCGGCAATTCTAGCGGCGCGTAAGTGCCACAACCGAACAGCCTGGTATAGCGTGTGGCCGATCACGCAAGCCCAAGCTGCTTGGAGGTAGAAATGATAGTGATGAGGCGGCAAGGTGCCGAGATGACAGAGGGCTGCCGTGCTCCCGATCGCGGAACACCCATAATAGCGGCCGAGAAAAGCGAGGCAGGTCGCGATCCATGCGCCGAGAACCAGGACCGCACGGCGCTCCAAAGGTGCGCGTTTCGATAACAACAAGGCAGCGACAACGGCCGCCATGCCGGGCGCGTTGAGCGCCAACACTTCGCCGATCCGCGCTGGCGTCAAATCGAGCAGGCCTGAAACCCACGCCGCGCTCTCAAAGTTCGCGACCCTCAGTTCGTATGCGAGGACAAGGGGCGCCAAATAAAGGGTGGCCCACAGCAGTGCCACCGCACCCGCAGAACACAGCCAAAGAATCGTTCTGATCCGGAAGCCGTTTTCTCCGACGGCGACCGCGACCGTAATCACGGCAAGCAACTGTGCCGGCACCATATGAACGAGACACGTCACGCCGATCGCCGACCCAATCAGGGCTGCATCGCCGAAGTGACGGCCCCCCCCGCTTGGCAATGAGCCAAACCGTGGCGAAAAACAGCGGTAAAGCGAAGTTCGGGATCAGCGGCCAGGGCGTGTAGCTCGCGGCGTTCGATGGTGCGACGAAAGCGCCGTTGAAAAGGACTAAGACCGCAACGGCCATCAGCGCGGCAGGCTTCCCGAGCAGCCGCGCACTCATCACGAAGAAGGCGAGAGGCGTCAGAAGATTAAACCACGGCGCCACGCGCAGCAAAAGAGTGAGCGACGGCGCTCCAAATAGCCATGAAGCGCTGGCAGCGAGGAACGGCACCAAAGGCGGATACCAGCGCCATTCGCCGGCATAGATCGGATCGCCGAACCAATTGCCATCCAAAATCGCTTGCACGGCACCGGCATCGCGCAAGCTGTCGACATCCGGCGGAAACGACAAGCCAGTCGTCGCTAGAAACCCGTGAAAAGCGCAGAGCGCGATCAGGATCGCGAGACATAGAAACACCCCCACGCCGCCGCGCGACGAATCGAGCGCGGGTCGCGCGGATTGTGCCGGGATACCCCCCGTATCCAGCGTCATGTCGCAACTTAGGCCCTCCTAGCCCACCCGCAAAACGATGAAGCGAAGCAGACATTGGGCCGCCCCCAATTTATGCTGACCGGCCAAGAGGTGGATGAAAGCTTCAACCTCGTTCCGCCGTTCTATACCAGCGGCGGCCGCGCGATCCGTGTCGGGCGCAAGGTCTTCATCAACCAGTGCTGCACGATCTACGACATGGGCGGCGTCACGATCGGCGATCTGGTGATGATCGGGCCCAACGTGAACATCATCACCGCGGGCCACGGCATGAAGCCGGCCGCGCGCCGCGCCTATGTCGAGGCCAAGCCGATCGTCATCGCGAAGAATGTCTGGATCGCCGCCGCCGCCACTATTCTCGGCGGGGTCACCATCGGCGAGAATACGGTGATCGGCGCGGGCGCCGTGGTCACCAAAGACGTGCCCCCGAACAGCTTCGCCGCGGGCGTGCCGGCGAAAGTCATCCGCGCCCTTTAGAAGCGCGGGTCGATCGGGCACCGGCGACTTTGCGGCGCCGCACCGCCGGCCGCGCGTGTGCTTTTTCGGGGTTGCCCGGCTCGCGATAGGATAGCGCGCCGTTGATCAGGCGCGACAGGGTGTCGATGGCTTTTTGCTCGTCGACCCGCGCGTCGCCAAAATCGATTTTCTGCGACATCCAGTTATAGCAGCAGAAGAACGCCATGCCGGTGAGCGCCGACGCGCCCAGCGCCGGATCGATACCGAGACAGAAGCCTTCTTTCTGGCGATGCGCGATCGCGCGCGCCAAGGCGTTGTAGCCGTGAGCACGCAGCTCGCGCCATTCGTCGAGGAACGTCGCATCGACCGTTGCCGCTTGCATCAGGGCGAACAGATCGGGCTGATATTTTTTATACCACTGCCAGTAACTTTCCACGGCAGCGCTGCGATCGGTCGCCAGGGCGATTTCGGCGCCGCCATGCATCAGCCAGCCATGCGGCGCTTCGGCGCGGCATTCCGAGATCATGGTGTAAAGCAGGTGCTGCTTGTTCTTGAAATAAAGATAGAACACACCGGTCGCCTTGCCGGCTTTGCGGCAGATCGTGGCGATGTCGGCGTTGTGATAGCCGGTTTCGGCGAAAACGCTTCGCGCTGCGTCCATGAGCTGACGGCGTGTACGCTCGCCTTTAGAAACACTGATCTTCTTCTTTGCCGGCATGATCGATCGCGCGAGACGTGAACGGGCGCGGGCGATAATGCCTGAGCGCGCAGCGCACAACAACGACGAAACGCGGGTCCAAGGTTGTGCTTGCCTGCCCGCCCCGAGGCCCGTATGATTTCCTGAATAACAATTCAGTTTTGAGGGTGCCACCGGCGGCCCTCCGGGGAAGGGACGTCGATGAAGGTCATCGTTTTCGATCTATTGGCTTATGGGAAACAACTCGATCACCTGAAGGTCGGGAACGAGTTGCCTTACCCGCTCGAGCGCAGGCATTTCGAGCCCGAGATCGCCTCGCGCACCTATGCCGAGCATTTGGCGGCGTGGGAGAAGCCTCGACCGCCTGGGTTACGACGGCATCGGCTTCAACGAACATCACTGCTCGCCCTACGGGCTAATGAATTCGCCCAATCTGCTCGCCGCGGCGGCGGCGCAGCGGACCAAGCGGTTGAAGCTGCTGATCTACGGCAATCTCTTGCCGCTGCACGAGCCGCTGCGCCTCGCCGAAGAGCTGGCGATGATCGATTGCATGTCGCAAGGGCGCCTGATCTCCGGCTTTGCGCGCGGCATTCCGCGCGAATATCAGGTGCACAACATTTCGCTCGGCGAATCGCGCGCGCGCTTCGAAGAAGCCTACGAGATCGTCCTCGCTGCCTGGCGCGAGGAAGTTTTCTCCTATACCGGTAAGTTCTGGTCGTATCACGACGTGGCGCTATGGCCACGGCCGATGCAAACGCCGCACCCGCCGATCTGGATGCCGATCACCAACAGTAAGGAATCGATCGAGTTCGCCGGCAAGCACGATTTCACGATCACGCCCGGTATCGGCTCGCCGGGCTTGCAGGAAGACGTCGTTCGCTATTTCGCGAAATGCCTGGCGGCGGCGGGTCATCGCATCACGCCGCGCCATCTCGCGATCGCGCAATCGGTCTATGTCGCCGACAGCAAGGCGCAGGCCGTTAAAGAGGGCGGTCCCTATCATCTCTATTTCAACCGCACGCTGTTCAGTCACGGCAATGTCACCGAGACCAGCGTCGGGCGAACGACGGGTTACGTGTCGTCGGCCTCGGCCGATTACATCCGGCCGGAGAATCGCCAGGCCGCCGAGCGCGCCCGTGCCGATTTCCGCAACATGACGATGGACGACGTCGCGCGCCAGGCCGAGAACATGCCGTGGGGCACTGCCAGGGAAGTGACCGAGCGCATCATCGCGGCGGCAGACCGTGCCGGCTCGGAGAACGTGCTCGTCACCTTCAATCGCGGCGCGATGCCGCATGAGATGTTCATCGAGCAGATCCGGCGCTTTGCGGCGGACGTGTTGCCGGCGCTGCAGGCGCATCAGATCACGCGCGTGCCGGCCGGCGAAACGGTCGCGGGGTGAGATATGGCCAACACGACCAACCCGCTGTTCAACAGCAATAAGCTCAAGATCGGCAGCTTCGCGACCAATCTCGCGACCAACGGCCATATCGTCGCGCCCGATGCTTTCGAGCCGACCTGGGAGCGCACGGTCAAATGCGCGCAGATGGCCGATGCCGCCGGGTTCGAAGCCATTGTTCCGGTGGCGCGCTGGAAAGGCCCGATCGCGGACGAGGCGACGCATCGCGCGCATCGCTCGCTCGATCCGATGATCTGGGCGGCGGGACTGGCGCAAGCGACGCGGTACGCCAGCATCTTCGCGACTTATCATGTCTATACGATCCATCCCCTAGTCGCGGCCAAGCAATGCGCGACGATCGATCATGTCTCGGGCGGGCGCTTTGCGCTGAACGTCGTCGCCGGCTGGTCGGAGGAAGAGTTCGGCATGTTCGGGCTCACGTTGCCCGATCATGACGAGCATTACGAGCGCACCGAGGAATGGGTCGCGCTCTTGAAGCGTCTCTGGAGCGAAGAGACCGAATTCGACTTCGAAGGAAAGTACTATCAGCTGCGTCGCGCGCTCTCGCGTCCGCACCCGATCCAGCGGCCCTACATCCCGCTGATGAATGCAGGAACGTCCGAGCGCGGCCGGCGCTTTGCTGCCGAGCAGGCCGATATCGCCTTCATCGCGCTCGACCCGTCCGATCCCGAAGCCTGCCGCAAGCCGATCGAGGCTTATCGGAGCGTGGCGCGGCAATTGGGACGCGAGATCCAGGTCTGGGGCTACAGCTTCACGATCCAGCGCGATACACGGCAAGAGGCGCGCGATTACGAGGATTATCTCGTCGCGCATTGCGACGAGCGCGGCTTGCAGCGGCTCATCCGCCGGCGCATGGATCGCGGCACGCCGATGACGCCGGAAGAGATCGCGACGATGAAGCGCCGCATGTCGACCGGCATGGGCGGCTTCCCTTTGAGCGGCACGGCGAGCGACATCGCCGAGCGCATCATCGGCGTCGCGAATGCCGGGCTCGACGGGCTGCTGCTCACTTGGCCGAACGCCGAAGACGGTATCCCGCGTTTCGTGCGCGATGTGCTGCCGCGTCTCGAAGGGGCCAATCTTCGCAAACCCTACCAGCGCTGAGAGGACCGTCATGGCACAGCAGGAATTCGATATCCGTCACGCGATCGACAGCACGCGCCTCGGCGGCTTTCAAATCGGCGTGCTGGTTCTATGCGCGCTGATCGTCATTATCGACGGTTATGATGCTTCGGCGGCGGGGTTCGTCGGCCCCTCGCTGCTGAGCGTGCTGCATGTCTCGCCGGCGATGCTGGGAACGATCTTCGCGGCAAGCGGGCTCGGCATGTTCGTCGGCGCGCTGATCCTCGGCTATCTCGCCGACCGCATCGGGCGCAAGGCGGTGATGCTGACCAGCATCGCGTTTTTCGGTCTGTTCACCTATCTGACCTCGCTGACGACGTCGCCGGATATGATCGTGACCTATCGCTTTCTCACCGGCATCGGCCTCGGCGGCTGCATGCCGATGGTGACGACGATCAGCGCCGAATACGTGCCGGCCCGCTTGCGCCACGCCGTCGTGACCTATGTGGCGCTGGGCTTCACCGTCGGCGCGATCATCGGGTCGTTCATCGCGACGAGCTTCCTCGCCAGCCATGGCTGGACGATCATGTTCATCGTCGGCGGCATCACGTCGCTGGTCCTCTTTCCGATCGCGCTTTTCCTGCTGCCGGAATCGATCAGCTGGCTCGCCGTGCGCGGCCGCGACGAGAGCCGCGTCCGCCGCCTGGCGACACGCGTTCTGCCGCCACAAAGCGTTCCCGCGGGCGCGCCGCTCGTCTATCGCGAGGTGAAGGCGCCGGGCTCACCGTCGGACATCTGTTCCGCGACGGCCGCGCCAAGGCGACGCTGCTGTTCTGGGTCGTGTTTTCGATGAATTTGTTGAGCGTCTATTTTCTCGGCAATTGGCTGACCACGCTGACGCACAGCGCCGGCTTCCCGTTGCAAGTGGCGACCACCCTGCCGGCAATCCAAAGCGTCGGTGCGATCATCGGAACCCTGGTGATCGGTGTGATGATCTCGCGTCTCAACGGCTATGTCGTGCTCTGCGGCTATTATGTCGGCGCGGCGATCTTTCTCGTCTTCATCGGTTATTTCGGCGCCGCGCCGCTGCCGATTATGATCGCGGCGTTCTTCGCCGGCTGGTTCGTCATCGGCTCGCAATACGGCGCGAATGCGATGGCCGCGACGTATTACCCGACCTTCATCCGCTCCAGCGGCGTCGGCTGGGCGCTGGGTGTGGGCCGCGCCGGCAATATCGTCGGCCCGGTGATCGGCGGCGTCATGCTCGGCACAGGGTGGAGCATCGCGGTCATCTGGTTCGTCAGCGCCTGCGCGCCGGCGATCGCGGCCATCGCGGTGCTGGGCGTCCGCCGCGCGGCGGCGACCGCGCGGCCGCAGACGAGCGCCGCCGCGGCGGAATAAGAAACGCGGCTAATTTTGCTAAGCTAGACTCTTCGCGCCGGCGCGCAGCGGCGCCAGCGAGGCAAGCGTATCGGTCGGCTTGCCGAAGTAATATCCCTGGCCGAATTCGACGCCGAGCGCCAGCAAGCTTTGCGCCTGCTGCTGCGTCTCGATCATTTCGGCGACGATTGCCGTCTTGACCTGCCGGCACATGCCGATGATCGCGTTCATGATCTGCAGATCGCGGTCGCTGTCCTGCATGCGCCGCACATAGGCACCGTCGATCTTGATGTAATCGACATGGAAGGCGCGCAGATAGGATAGCGAGGCGGCGCCGGCGCCGAAATCGTCGAGGCAGACGGCATTGCCGGCGTCGCGGAAGGCTTGGATGACCCGATTGGTGCGCGCCAGATCGGCGATGCTGGTCGATTTCGTGATTTCGAACAGCACCCGCGGCCGCACCACGTCGTGCCGCTTCAACAGCTTCTCGATCTCGGCGAGGAAGATGTCGTTCTGGATCGAGCGCCCCTAGATGTTGATCGCGAGACGAGCGGTGTAGCCCGGCCCGGCATTGTCGAGGTATTTGAGGGCGCGTTCGGCGACCAGCAGATCGAGCTCCTCGATCAGTCCGACGCGCTCGGCGAATTCGATCGTCTCGAAGGGCGAATTACCGTCGGCGAAGCGCGTCAGCACCTCGTAATGATGGATGCGGCGCGGCGCCAGGTCGACCACCGGCTGGAAGACGGGCTTGAAGCCGCGATCCGTCAAAGAGGTCTTGAAGGCGGTGACGCGTTTCGCGGTCTTCTTCATGAGGTCGCGGAAGCCGTCGGTCAGCGAGGCGAAGGCGGATTGGCGATGTCGCCGGCGGCGAATTCCTGCAGGGTGTAGGACAGCGCTTTGGCGGCGTCGCTCGGGTTGAGATCCGCGATATCGAGTGCGATCGCCAGCTCCTTGATGTGAAGCTGCGCGCCCTCGGGATCGTGCAGCTTCAGGATCGCGGCGATCTCCTTGCTGACATCCGCCGCGGCGGCGCCCTCGGTCACGGCGGCGAGCTGGTCGGGGCCGATCCGGCCGGCGAGCCCGCCGATCGCATAGGCGCGCAGGCAGCCGCCGATCTCGCCAAAGAGCGCCTCGATCGCATTCTCGCCGGCGCGCAGGCGCAGCCCCTCGACGCCGTCGAGCTGGATGAGGTTGAGCGCGGCGTCGTCGCTCAGCGTGTCGGTCTGCTTCAAACAGGCGACGACCGATTTC
>CAVSUX010000010.1:0-18128 GCA_963731145.1 uncultured Alphaproteobacteria bacterium
CAATTTCTAGTTTGGAAAATGGTTCTGCTGATGCGGATAGTGCGGTTATTAGCACTCGAGTTTAACGAGTGCCAGGGAAATCGTGGCGGTTTTGCGCGATTTCAAGGCCCAACGAGCCATAGCCACCGCGAGCCGTCTACTTTGAAATAAAGTTGCGTACTGTGGAAAACCGGGGCGGGCAGCCATCGCCGCTCCGCGCGAAGGCTGGTGGGCGCTGTAGGGATTGAACCTACGACCCCACCCGTGTGAAGGGTGTGCTCTCCCGCTGAGCTAAGCGCCCCCCGGATCGCCGCGCAGGGATAGGGCTGGCGGCGCGCGTCGTCAAGGTAATCGCACCCTGGCGGGGCAATCTGTTGACAGTGTCGAGCGGCCCATGCTCGTTTGGGCAATTGTCGTTGCCGAGAAACGGGCGCATGGCGCGGCCGAATAAGGGGAGGGCTCGATGCGCGCGCTCAAGACATTGATCATTGCCTGCGTGTTTTGCGGCACCGCGCTGACGGCGCAAGCCGATCCGCTCGACATCAAAGTCGGCTGGGTGACGATGTATGCGAGCTCGGTGCCGCTCTCGCTCGACAAGAAAGAGCTGCTGCACCACTACGGCCAGAGCTACACGATCACGCCGATCCGCATGGCAAGCACCGCGGCGATGATCACCGGTCTCGCGACCAGCGACGTCAATATCGGCACGCTCGCTTATTCCTCGCTGACCTCCGCGATCCTCAACGCCAAGCTCACCGACATCCGTATCGTCATGGACACGAATCAGGACGGCGTCGGCAATGGCTGGAGCGGCCATTTCATGGTGCTCAAGGACGGGCCGATCAAGAAGGTCGAAGACCTGAAAGGTCACGTCATTGCCTCGCTGACCTACGGCTCGGCGGTCGACGTCGCGATCCGCGCGATGCTGCGCAAGCACGGTCTCGACGACAAGAAGGACGTGACCTTCGTCGAGGCGAGCTTCCCGAACATGAATTCGATGCTGCTGCAGAAGAAAGCCGATCTCGTCTCCAGCACCGAGCCTTGGTATGACGATCCCGAGCTGCAGAAAAACGCGACCGCCTTGTTCACGCAGCGCGAAGCGACCGGTGTCACGCAGCTTTTGATCTGGGCGTCGCGCGCCGGCTACATCAAGGAGCATCGCGCGGCGCTGGTCGATTTCCTCGAGGATTCGCTGCGTTTCGAGCAATGGGCGCTCGATCCCAAGAACCACGCCGAATTCGTCGCCATGACGGCGAAGGCGATGAAGGTCGCGCCCGAGACATTGGCGACCTACATCTACACCGACGAAGAATCTCTACAAAGATCCGCACGGCTTGCCGAACATGGCGGCGCTGCAGGCGAATATCGATCTGCTGCATACGCTCGGCTTCTTCCCGAGCAGCTTCAAAGCCGCCGATTACGCGGACCTCAGCCTTATCAAAGAGGCCGGCGCGCGGCTCAGCAAATGAGCGAGCAGCAATACGACGGCCTGCGCTCTTTCCTCGCGCGCGCCGAAGCCTATGGCGAGATCGCCACGATCCGCGACGCCGATTGGAATCTCGAGATCGGCGCGTTGAGCGAGACCACGGCCGAGATGATTCCCGAGCCGCCGGCGCTGCTCTTCGACGAGATCAAAGGCTATCCGAAGGGCTTTCGCATCCTCAGCCTGCCGACAGCGTCGCGCCGGCGTATGGCGATCGCGCTCGGCCTGCCGCCCGAGACCTCGCGCATCGAGTTGCTGCGCCACACGCTGAAGCGCATTCACGGCGCCGCCGCGGTGCCGCCGCGGAATGTCGAGACTGGTCCGGTGATGCAGAACCGGATGCGCGACAATGAGGTCGATCTCCTGAAATTTCCCGCGCTCTTCGGTCATCGCAGGGATGGCGGGCGCTATATCGGCACCGGTAGTTGCGTCATCACCAAGGATCCCGAGACCGGCTTCGTCAATTCGGGCACCTATCGGCTGCAGGTGCATGAGCGGAACTTGCTCGGGCTTTGGAACAATCCCGGCGCGCAAGCGCGCATCATCGCCGAGAAGTATTGGAAAGAGGGTAAGGCGTGTCCGATCGTCGCGACGGTCGGCGGCGATTTTCTCGTCTTCATGCTCTCTTATATGAAATTCCCTTACGGCGTTTCCGAGCTCGACAAGGTGGGCGGCTTGCTCGGCCATCCGCTCGATGTCATCGCCGGACCGCTCACCGGCCTGCCGATCCCGGCGCATGCCGAGATCGCGATCGAAGGCGAGGTGCCGCCACCCGGCGAAGAGGCGCGCAATGAAGGGCCGTTCGGCGAGTACACCGGCTATTACTCCGGCGGTACGCTCGGCACCGGTCGTGCCGAGCCGGTCATTCGCGTCAAGGCGATCTATTATCGCAACGATCCGATCATCCTCAACATGTCGCCGCAATGGCCGGGGGCGCCGCATCACTCGGTGCGCTTCGAGGCGGGCGGGTTATGGGATCAGCTCGAAAGCCTCGGCGTGCCGGGCATTCAGGGCGTCTACATCCATCTCTCGGGGCTCGTCGCTGTCTCGATCAAGCAGATGTATCCCGGCCATGCGCGCCAGGTCGGCAACGCGGTGCTCGGCGCGAACTCCTCGGCCGGCAGCCGCTATGCCGTGATCGTCGACGACGATATCGATGCGACCAATCTCAACGAGGTGCTGTGGGCGATGACGACGCGCTCGCTGCCGAGCGAGGACATCCAGATCGTCGACGGCACACGCAGCAACGCGCTCGACGCGCGCATGCCGCCCGAGAAGAAAGCAGCGCGCGATTACACCTCCTCACGCGCCGTGGTCTACGCCGTGCGGCCCTGGCATTGGCGCGAGAAATTCCCGATGGTCAACCGCATCGACCGCGACCAGCGCGAGGCGATGATCGCGAAGTATAAGGACGTACTGCCGTTTCCGCGGATGTGAGAGCGGTGCAGCGCCATTGTGCGGCCTTCGACAGGCTCAGGCTGAGGTAAATCTTATCGGGCATCCCCCACTGGAAGATGCCACGCACCCTCATCTCCTCATCCTGAGCTTGTCGAAGGACGCTCGATGAATATGCAACGAGCCTAAACGCCCTCGCGATACGTCCCCGGCCGCGCGTCCATCCATTCGCTGACCGCGTCGAACCAGGACGGCGTCTCCTTCGGCAACAGCACCGAGACCGGGCGCAGGCGGTAATCGCTCGGCGAGCGGCCGGGCGGCTCGACGCCGCGGGCGAGGTCGCGGGCCGCTTCGACGAGACGGCCGCGCGTGCGCGTGACGACGAGATCGGAATTGCCGAGATTCTCCTGCGTGCGATCGTAGAGCGGGCCCATGCTCTCGGTCATGCAGATGTCCTGGTCCTGGAAATACTTGATCCGCATCCAGGGTTGCTTCTCTTTCTCGAAGCCGGGCGTGATGTATTCATTCACCTTGTTGGCGCGCGGTTCGAATGTGCCGGGCGCGAGATGGGCGTGGAAATTCGTGCCGTCGCTGATGCGCTTCAATTCTTCTGCACTCAACGGCCGTGCCGGGTGCCAGGTGAAGGTGAAGACCAGCGAGTTGCCATTGTCGATCGGCGTCCAGGAATGGCCTTGCAGTGGCTGATCGCCGCCGCGCGGCGGGATCGTCGTGAAGCCGGGATAGAACCATTGCCCGACACGCCAATAATCCTGGCCGTCGGCAGTGTGGCGGCACGTGGCCTGCACGAGGCCGCCGGGCGTGAGCTTCACCGAGAATTCCGGCGCGCCTTTGCCTAAGCGCAAATTGGCGGCGGGGTTGGAATTGACCGGCAGCGAGATCGCATGGCCGTGCAGGAAGCCGAGATGCGATAAATCGATGTCGCCTTCGAGCCCCTGCGTCCAATGGCAATGCTGGATGCGCTTGGCGACATGGACATGGCTTTCCGGCACGTTCAGCCATTCG
Source organism: uncultured Alphaproteobacteria bacterium (assembly GCA_963731145.1). Lineage (GTDB taxonomy): Bacteria > Pseudomonadota > Alphaproteobacteria > ATCC43930 > CGMCC-115725 > CAIKMD01. The sequence continues at coordinate 3,881 of CAVSUX010000010.1, forward strand.
AAATCCGGCAGCGGCGGCTGCTTGTCCTTCGGGCCGAGATAGGTCCAGACCGCGCCGTTCTTCTCGATGCAGGGATAGGCCTTCTGCTTTACGTGCTGCTTGAATTGCGTCTGCGGCGGCTCGTTTGGTTGGTCCGTGCAATTGCCGTCGAGATCGTATTGCCAGCCGTGATACCAGCAGCGCAGCTTGCAATCGGCGTTCTTGGCAAAATACAGCGACGCGCCGCGATGCGCGCAACGCTCGCCGAAGAGTCCCGCCTTGCCTTCGGTGTTGCGGAAGGCGATGAGATCCTCGCCCGTCAATTTGACGCGCACCGGCGCGCCGCCGCTAACGAGTTCCGACGACAGGATGAACGGCGTCCAATAGCGGCGCAGCAGATTGCCCATCGCCGTGCCCGGCCCGGTCTCGGCGAGAAGGAGATGATCGTCGCGATTCATTTTTGCTCCTGGTGCACGCGCGCCGCCTCGGCGCGATAGGCGGCGAGGATCGCCGCGCCATTCGGCACACTCTTTTGCCAATCGGCATTGAGCGGCTCGACCAGCGTCTTCTGGTAATCCGCCTGATCCGCCGGCGACAGCGTCGCGACGCTCTGATTCGGCTGGCCGCGTATCACCGCCTGCGAATTGGCATAGATGCGGTCGAGCGCCGCGCCGAAAGCCTCGCGCGATGCTTCGTAACCGGAATGCTTGTCGAGCGCGGCCTTGGCTTTCGGCGGCAGCTTGTCATAAGCGGCTTTGTTCATGAGCAGAAAGCCGCCGCCGGAGCCGAGCCCGACAACGAGGTGATGGTCTGTCACCTCGGCGAGCTTGAAGCCGACCAGGCCGAGCCAGCCGATGATCACGCCGTCGGCGCCGTGATGCTGGAGGATGCCATAGACCTCGGCGGGGTTGGTGCTGAGCGGCGCGCCGCCCAAGAGCTGCGCCATCCGCGCGTCGGCTTTGGTCAGGGTCGCGAAGCGCAGGCCTTTCGCGTCTTCGAGCCGCGCGACCGGCTTGTTCGTGTTGAGGAAGGATTGCGGATAGACGAACAGTGCGAGGACTTTGACGCCCTCATATTCCTTCGCGATCAGCCTATCCTGATAGAGCTTCCAGAAGGCCGCCGCGCCCTCGCGTGCATTGATGTCGGAGGGTAGCTCGACAACGCTCGATCCGGGGAATTTGCCGCCGACCGAGCCCTGCACGCCGTTGCCGATATCGGCGACGCCGCTGACGACGCGGTCATAGACATTGAAAAGATCGGCGAGTGCGTTGCCGAAGAAGGGTTGCAGCTTCAGCGTGCCGCCGGAATCCGCCTCGACCGCATTGATCCAGGGCTGCAGCATTTGCGACCAGGTCGGCGAGAAGCTGCCGCCGCCCGGGATCGCCATGCGCAACGTCACCGGCTCGTCGGCACGCGCCTGAGCCGCAAAGAGCAGCGCTGCGAGTGCGGCAGCAACGAAGGCGCGCGTACTCATCACGTATGGCCCGGAAAGAGGCCGATCCGGGAAAGGAATTCGATCGTGTGGCGGTCATATTCCGCCGGCGCCTCGATCGGCACGCCGTGACCGGCGCCCTCGATGATGCGCAGCTCCGATTGCGGGATGTGCTTCTTATGCTCATGCACGGTGCCGAAGCTGAAATCCTTCGTACCGGCGATGATCAGGGTCGGCGAGGTGATGCGCGACAAGAGATCGGCCGGGTAGTGCAGGGCGAGCGCCTCGTTCACCGCGATGATGCTCTCGAGCGTGCCGTGATTGCTCAGCGCGCAGACCATATCGGCATAGTGGTTGAGCAGCCTGTCTTGTTGCAGCGCGGGCGCGAAATGCTCGATCACCTGGCGGCGGCGCAGCGCGATGCCTTCCTCGCGATAGCGTTTCGCCCAGCGCTCCATATTCGCCGACGAACCGCCGAAGCCGGTGCCCGAGACGATCACCGCGAGCGCGCGCTTGGGCTGCAGCGCCGCCATCCATTGCGCGACGCGCGAGCCGAGCGAATTGCCGTGGATGACGATCCCGCCGCTGGTGACGGTATCGACCAGCTCCCAGCAGGCCTCGGCCATATCCTCGATCTTGAGGCCGGCCTGTGGCGCGGGCGAGCGGCCATAGCCGGGGAGGTCGACCGCGAGGCAACGATACCAGGCCGAGAAATGCGCCGTCTGGAACATCCAGAGGCGATGATCGTCGGGCGTCGAATGAAGGAAGAGCGTCGGCACGCCCGTCGCGCCGAGCTGCTCGCAATAAAGCGGTCCCGGTATGTGGTTCGCCATGTCTTCCTCCCTGCTGATCAAGGCTAGGTTTGCGGCGAAGCCCGAGTCAAGAAAATGACCCGTTGTGTCGCAGGAAGTGACGCGGCATTGACACGGTGACTCGCCCGTGATTCTCTGGCCGGATGCAAGTGTTTGATGCGATAAGGCTGCGCGCGCGGGTCATCATCGGCCCGATCCTCGGCATCAGCCTCGTCGTCTATTTCGCCTATCATCTCGTGCAGGGCGACCGCGGCTTGATCGCTTGGCTGCGGCTGACACAGCAGATCGACGAAGCGCGGGTGACGCTCGCTCAGCTCGAGGCCGAGCGCGACCCGCTGGCGCATCGCGTCAGTTTGATGCGCGATCGTCTCGATCCCGATCTCCTCGACGAGACGGCGCGGGGCACGCTCAATCTCGTCGGCGGCGACGAGGTCGTGATCTTCAACCGCACGAACCGCTAAGCCTCCCCTCACCCAGTTTTTTCGTTGGTTGGCGCTGCCTTTTGGCGGCCCTTCGCAGCTGCGATCTGCCCACTCGGCTTCGATTCCAAATCGTTTAACTGAAATTCAGTTAAGTTTCATTTTGTATTGCAAAACAATAATTTGTCTACAGGGTTGTTGCCTTATTAAGGCTCGCGAGTCATGGTTGACCGCAATCCGGCGCGGGCGCGCCGAACCGCAAGTAGAAGGGGGCTCCAGACCGCCATGGCGACCGCCACACGCAAGCTCAAACCCGTGCGCAAGGCCCAGGACTCCGAGCCCGAGCTCGCGCCCGAGGAGATGCTGAAGCTCTATCGCGACATGCTGCTGATCCGCCGCTTCGAGGAGAAGGCGGGGCAGATGTACGGCATGGGGCTGATCGGCGGCTTCTGTCACCTCTATATCGGCGAAGAGGCGGTCGTCGTCGGCGTGACGGCCGCGGTCCAGGAAGGCGACACGATCGTCACCTCCTATCGCGATCACGGTCACATGCTGGCCTGCGGCATGGATCCGAAAGGCGTCATGGCCGAGCTCACCGGCCGGCGCGGCGGCTATTCCAAGGGCAAGGGCGGCTCGATGCATATGTTCAGCCGCGAGAAGAATTTTTTCGGCGGCCATGGCATCGTCGGCGCCCAAGTGCCGATCGGCACCGGCATGGCCTTCGCTCATCGCTACCGCGACAACGGCCTGATCTCCATCACCTTCATGGGCGATGGCGCGATGAATCAGGGCCAGGTGAGCGAGAGCTTCAACATGGCGGCGCTCTGGAAGCTGCCGGTGCTCTACATTATCGAGAACAACAAATACGGCATGGGCACGTCCGAGGCGCGGGCTTCGGCCTCGCACGACCTCTTCGGCCGTGGCGCGCCCTTTGGCATTCCCGGCCACCAGGTCGATGGCATGAATGTCCTCGCCGTCGCGCAAGCGGCAGAGGAAGCGGTCGAGCATGTGCGTTCGGGCAAAGGCCCTTACATCCTCGAGATGCAGACTTACCGCTATCGCGGTCATTCGATGTCCGACCCGGCGAAGTATCGCAGCAAGGACGAGGTCAATCGGATGCGCCAGGAGCACGATCCGATCGACCAGGCGAAGAACCGCATGCTCGAAGCCGGTATCGCCGACGAAGCGAAGCTCAAAGAGATCGATAAGGAGATCAAGGATATCGTGACGGCGGCCGCGGAGTTTGCGCAGGATTCGCCCGAGCCTGATCCGAGCGAACTCTGGACCGACGTTTACGCCGAGGCCTGATCCGATGCCGATCGAAGTTTTGATGCCGGCGCTCTCGCCGACGATGACCGAGGGCAAGATCGCCAAATGGCATAAGCAGCCGGGCGACAAGGTGAAGGCCGGCGATATCCTCGCCGAGATCGAAACCGACAAGGCGACGATGGAGATCGAGGCGGTGGACGAGGGCACGATGGCGAAGATCATCGTTCCCGAAGGCACCGAGAACGTCGCTGTCAACGCGCCGATCGCGGTGATCGCGGGCGAGGATGAAAGCGTCGACGACGCGGCGAAAGCCACGCCTGCTGCCAAAGCGGCTGCACGGGCACCCGCCGCGCCAGCGCAAGAAGCGAAGGCGCCGCAACCGCAACCGGCGCACACTGCCGCTGCCGCGCCGGCGCAGCCAAAGGCCGCGATTGCCGGCGAGCCGGAATGGACCGGCCCCACCGCCAATCTCACCGTGCGCGAAGCGTTGCGCGACGCGATCGCGGAAGAGATGCGGCGCGACGAGACGGTGTTCCTGATGGGCGAGGAAGTTGCCGAATATCAGGGCGCCTATAAGGTCAGCCAAAACCTGCTGCAGGAATTCGGTCCACGCCGCGTCATCGACACGCCGATCTCGGAGCACGGCTTCTGCGGTATCGGTGTCGGCGCGGCAATGGCGGGCTTGCGTCCGATCGTCGAATTCATGACCTGGAACTTCGCGATGCAGGCGATGGACCAGCTCATCAATTCCGCCGCCAAGACACGCTACATGTCGGGCGGGCAGATGAGTTGCCCGATCGTGTTCCGCGGGCCGAACGGCGCCGCGGCCCGCGTCGCCGCGCAGCACAGCCAGGAATACGGCTCGTGGTACGCGCATGTCCCGGGCCTCAAAGTCGTCGCGCCTTACACCGCGGCCGATCACAAGGGCCTGCTCAAAGCCGCGATCCGCGATCCCAATCCGGTGATCTTTTTGGAGCATGAGCTCGTCTACGGCATGAGCATGCCGGTGCCCGAAGGCGGCGATCACATCGTCCCGCTCGGCAAGGCGCGCATCGCGCGGCCCGGCGAGCATGTCACCATCACCGCGTTCTCGCGCATGGTGCAGATCGCGATGGAGGCCGCCGAAGCGCTGCAGCGCGAGGGCATCTCGGCCGAGGTGATCGATCTGCGCACGCTGCGGCCGCTCGATATCGAGACCATCGTCAATTCGGTGCAGAAGACCAACCGCATCGTCTCGGTCGAAGAGGGCTGGGCTTATTCCGGCATCGGCGCCGAGATTTCGGCGCAGATGATGGAGCAGGCGTTCGATTATCTCGATGCGCCGGTGCAGCGCGTCACGGCGAAAGACGTGCCGTTGCCGTACGCCGCCAATCTCGAGCGCCTGGCTCTACCGCAGACGGCCGATATCGTCGCCGCGGCCAAAGCCGTTCTCTATCGCTAAGCGGGAGCGCGAAACATGCCGATCGAGCTGTTGATGCCCGCTTTGTCGCCGACCATGACCGAGGGCAACCTTGCGAAGTGGCATAAGAAAGAAGGCGACGCGGTCAAGCCCGGCGACGTGATCGCCGAGATCGAGACCGACAAGGCGACGATGGAATTCGAGGCCATCGATGAAGGCACGATCGGCAAGATCCTCGTGCCGGAAGGCGCGCAAGGCGTGAAAGTCAACCAGCCGATCGCCGTGCTTCTCGAAGAAGGCGAAGACAAAAGCGCGCTGGCGAGCATGAAGCCGGCGGCCGCGCCGAAACCTGCCGCGCCGCCGCAAGCTGTCGCGTCGCCAGCACCCGCGCCGCAACCCGCGAAACCGGCGGCTGCGCCCGCACCACAGGCCGCGCCGGCGCCCGCCGCCAACGGTCACGCAGCAGGCGCGCGCGTTTTCGCCAGCCCGCTCGCGCGCCGCCTGGCCGAGCAGGCGAAGGTCGATATTTCCGGTATTAAAGGCAGCGGCCCGCATGGCCGCATCGTGAAGCACGATGTCGAAGCGGCGCTGAAAGGCGGCACCGCGCCGCGCGCCGCGGCTCCGGCAGCGCCGGCCGCCCGCGCGCCGATGGTGGCGATGCCGGCGCCGAGCGGTGGCGGCGGCATCACGCGCTACAGCCGCGATCAGGTCCATGCGCTGGCCGGCGGCACGCCGTTCACCGAAGTGCCGATCACCGGCATGCGCCGCGTCATCGCCAACCGCCTCGCCGAGAGCGAAGCGGTGCCGCATTACTTCCTTACCGTCGATTGCGAGCTCGACGCGCTGTTGAAACTACGCTCCGAGATCAATGAAGGTCTCGGCATCAAGACCTCGGTGAACGACTATGTCATCAAGGCCGCGGCGCTGGCGCTGCGCAAGCAGCCGATGGTCAACGCCTCGTGGAGCGAGGATGCGATCCTTAAATGGGAAGAGGCGCATGTTTCGGTCGCGGTGGCGCTGCCCGATGGGCTGATCACGCCGATCATCAAGAATGCCGACAGGAAGACCATTCCCGAGATCTCGGCCGAGATGCGCGATCTCGCCGAGCGCGCCAAGGCCGGCAAGCTGAAGCTCGAGGAGTTCCAGGGCGGCACGATTTCGATCTCCAATCTCGGCATGTTCGGCACCAAGCAATTCACCGCCGTCATCAACCCGCCGCAAAGCGCGATCATCGCCATCGGCGCCGGCGAGAAGCGGCCGGTGGTAAAGAACGACCAGCTCGCCGTCGCGACGGTGATGAGCTGCACCGGCACCTTCGATCACCGCGTCGTCGACGGCGCGCTGGGCGCGCAATTCATGTCGGCCTTCAAGAAGCTGATCGAAGTACCGATCACGCTGCTGGTCTGAGGGGCTCGGACGTCACCACGCGGAGGCGGAGCGCAGAGCGGGTTCAATCGTCGCGCTGTGATCTCCATATCTCCTGATAGAACTTTAGGAGCATCGCTTGGCTGAAACTTTCGATACCATCGTTATCGGCGGCGGACCGGGGGGCTATGTCGCGGCGATCCGCGCGGCACAGCTCGGCATGAAGGCCGCGGTCGTCGAGCGCGAGAATCTCGGCGGCATCTGCCTCAATTGGGGCTGCATACCGACCAAGGCGCTGCTGCGCAGCGCCGAAATCGGCCACATCCTCCAGCATCTCGGCGATTACGGTTTTTCGGCGAAGGACATCGCCTTCGACACCAAGAAGATCGTCGAGCGCTCGCGCAAGATCGCGAAGCAGCTCTCCAACGGCGTCGGCTTCCTGATGAAGAAGAACAAGATCACCGTGATCGATGGCCACGCGACGCTCTTGGGCGGTGGCAAGCTCTCGGTCGCCAAGGACAACAAGCCGGTCGGCGAGTTCGCGGCGAAAAATATCATTCTCGCGACCGGCGCGCGCGCGCGCGCGATGCCTGGCCTCGAGCCCGACAGCAAGCTGATCTGGACCTATCGCGAGGCGATGGTGCCCGAGAAGCTGCCGAAATCGCTGCTCGTCATCGGCTCGGGCGCGATCGGCATCGAATTCGCCAGCTTCTACCGCGATCTCGGCGTCGAGGTGACGGTGGTCGAAGTGCTCGACCGCGTGTTGCCGGTCGAGGACGAAGAAATCTCGGCTTTCGCGAAGAAGGCCTTCGAGAAGCAAGGCATGAAGATCTTCACCTCGACCCAGGTGAAAGAGCTGAAGAAAAATGCCGACAGCGTCGTCGCGACGCTGGTGCAGGGCGATAAGGCGCAACCGATCGAGGTCGAGCGCGTCATCCTCGCGATCGGCATCGTCGGCAATGTCGAGAATATGGGTCTCGAAAAGACCAAGGTGAAAGTCGATCGCACCCATATCGTCGTCGATCAATGGTGCCAGACCGGCGAGCCGGGCATGTATGCCATCGGCGATGTCGTCGGTCCACCCTGGCTGGCGCATAAGGCGATGCATGAAGGCGTGATGTGCGTCGAGCGCATCGCCGGCCTCAACAATGTCCATCCGCTCGATGTCAGTAACATTCCAGGCTGCACCTATTGCCGGCCGCAAGTGGCGAGCGTCGGCCTGACCGAGGCCAAGGCGAAAGCCGCGGGCCGCGAGGTGAAGGTTGGCCATTTCCCCTTCATCGGCAACGGCAAGGCGATCGCGCTTGGCGAGCCCGAGGGCATGGTGAAGACCGTGTTCGATGCCAAGACCGGCGAGCTCTTGGGCGCGCATATGGTCGGCGCCGAGGTGACCGAGTTGATCCAGGGCTATGCCATCGCCAAGACCATGGAGGGCACGGAGCAGGACATCATGGCGACGATCTTCCCGCATCCGACCTTGAGCGAGATGATGCACGAGTCGGTGCTTGACGCTTACGGCCGCGCGCTCCACATCTGATACGAATGGCTGACCCTTCTCTCCGTCATCCGGAAAAGGCGCATAAGCCCGACAATCCTGCCCTGCGCAAGCCCGACTGGATTCGGGTGAAGGCGCCGAACTCGCCGGAATATTTCGCCACCCGCGATCTGATGCGGCAGTTGAAGCTCAACACAGTCTGCGAAGAGGCGGCCTGTCCCAATATCGGCGAATGCTGGAAGCAGAAACACGCGACGGTGATGATCCTCGGCGCGACCTGCACGCGCGCCTGCGCGTTCTGCAACGTCGCGACCGGCCGGCCCGATCTACTCGATCCGCATGAGCCGCAGCATGTCGGCGAGGCGGCGGCGAAGCTCGGCCTCGAACACATCGTCGTCACCTCGGTCGATCGCGACGATCTCGACGATGGCGGCGCCGGGCAGTTCGTCGCCACCATCAAGGCCATCCGCGCCGCCGCGCCCAACACGACGATCGAAGTGCTGACGCCCGATTTCCTTAAAAAAGACGGCGCGCTTGAAGCGGTGGTCGCGGCCAAGCCCGATGTTTTCAATCACAATCTCGAAACCGTGCCGCGGCTCTACGCCGGCGTCCGGCCTGGCGCGCGCTATTTCCATTCGCTGCGCTTGCTCGATCGCGTCAAAGATCTCGACCCGGCGATGTTCACCAAATCCGGCCTCATGGTCGGGCTCGGCGAAGAGACGAGCGAGGTGCTGCAGGTGATGGACGATCTCCGCGCGGCGCAGGTCGATTTCCTCACCATCGGCCAATATCTTCAGCCGACCGTGAAGCATCACGCGGTCGCGCGCTTCGTGCCGCCCGATGAATTCGCTTCGATGAAGCGCCAGGCTTTCGGCAAAGGCTTCCTCATGGTCTCGGCCTCGCCGCTGACGCGCTCCTCTTATTTGGCGGGCGACGATTTCGCCAAGCTCCGCGTGGCGCGAAACGCGCAATTAGCAGCATCTGTTTAGTTCTATGCCGGTTTCTTTCTCATCGTCATGCCCGGTGTTCAGGGCATCCACGTCTTGGGTTGCCGACGCAAAGACGTGGATGGCCGTGACGAGCACGGCCATGACGGAAGAGGGGACGGCCTGAGGCGATGCCGACGCATGCCGAAAAGAAGCTGTTGCCTTATACGCGCGAGCAGCTTTTCGACCTCGTCGCCGATATCGAGCGCTATCCCGAATTCCTGCCGTGGTGCGTCGGCGCGCGCATCCGCGAGCGCAAGGGCAACGAGATCGTCGGCGATCTGCTCATCGGCTACAAAATGGTGCGCGAGCGTTTCACCTCGCTCGTCGTGCTGAGCCCGCCCGACCGCATCGATGTCAGCTACAGCGAAGGCCCGTTCAAGTATCTCAACAATCACTGGCTCTTCCTGCCGCAAAGCGACGGCAAGTGCCTCATCGACTTCTACGTCGATTTCGAATTCCGCTCCAAGATGCTGCAGAAGATCATGGAGATGTTCTTCAACGAAGCGGTGAAACGCATGGTCTCGGCCTTCGAGGCAAGGGCGCATCAGCTTTATGGTAAGCCGACCTGAGAATGGATCACGCTTGGACCTGCCGTTGCCGCGGTAAGTCGTTTTCCACATTGCCGTGGGTTTCGTCTGCAATACGCCCGATCACTGGGCAGCTCTCCGCGATGAGGAAAGGTCGCGGCGAGGGAAAATCGATAGCGATCGTTGCCAGATTGACGGTGAGTTCTTTATTCGCGGTTGCCTCGAAATTCCGATTATTGGCGCTGACGACAAGTTCATCTGGGGCGTCTGGGTTTTCGGTATCCCGATCGAGCTTCGACCGTATTCTTGATTTGTGGGAGGCAACCAATCTGGCAAGCGAGCTGGCCAAGTTTGGCTGGCTTTTGCAATGCCCTACCTGGTTATCTCGATCAACCTGCACCGGCGCCTCGCCGGTCGCGTGGTCGACGAGCCAGCCATCCAGGACGCCGAACTGGCCGGGCTCCGGCGCCGCGAGCGTGAACCCGATCCGGCGGCCGGTGACCCTCGCCAGCGCGGCGGCGACGAGCGGATCATCGAGGTTGCCGATCGCGCGCCGCCGCCGCCATCGCCGGCCGAGCGCCAGATCTCGACCTTCGCCGCCTCGTACGCGGCGAAGTTGCCGTGCCACTCGAGGTGGTCGTCAGCCAGGTTGAGCCAGGCTCCGGCCTCCGGCGCCATCGTGGACGACCAGTAGAGCTGCTGGCTGGACAGCTCGACCGCCAGCACGTCGTTCGGCCGAGAGTGGCCGCGAAGACCAACGGCTCGCCGATGTTGCCCAGCGCCGCCGTGCGCCGACCGGCCGCCCGCAGGATCGTCGGCCAGCATGGTGGTCGTGGTCGTCTTGCCGTTGGTGCCGGTGATGGCCAGCCAGGGTGGTGCCCCGGGCCGCGCAGCCGCCAGGCCAGCTCCGGCTCGGAGTAGACCGGCACTCCGACCGCCCGGGCCGCGGCGACCGCAGGAGCGTGCGGCGGGACGCCGGGCGACACCACCACCTCGTCGAAGCCGGTGAGCAGCCCGTCCGGCGGCACATCGCCCAGCGAGCACGGCCGCGCCGCGGCCCCAGGCCGGCCAGCGCGTCGCTCTCCGCCCGGTCCAGCACGGTCACCTCCGTGCCCCCGTGGCCAGCAGCACCTCGGCGCGCGGCCCGCCCGGCCACCCCCGCGCCGACCACGGGAAGGCGGGTGCGTGGGCGTCGTGGTGTGGGTGGTGGCGAACTCCGCACCCCGCAGGAAGTCGGCGTAGAACAGGCCGAGCGCGACCGCCACGCCGAGGCCGGCGACGATCCAGAACCGGATCACGATGTTGACCTCGCTCCAGCCGGCCAGCTCGAAGTGGTGGTGTAACGGCACCATCCGGAAGACGCGCTTTGCCGGAGCTCCGGAACGAGCCGATCTGGATGACCGAGGTCGTCGCGATGACGAAGAGCACGCCCAGTGATCGGCAGCAGCAGCACGGTGCGGGTGGCGACAGCGCGAGCCCGGCGATCAGCCCGCCGAGCGCCAGCGAGCCGGTGTCGCCCATGAAGATGCGCGCCGGTGACGTGTTCCACCACAGGAAGCCGAGCAGGCGGCCGGCCGCGGCGCCGCGATCATCGCGATCTCCAGCGGATCGCGCACCTGGTAGCAGTGTTGGCCAGCGCGGGCTGTAGCGCCGGCGGTGTCGCGCACCAGTGCCGGTACTGCCAGAACGCGATCAGCGCGTACGCGCCGATCACCATGACCGACGCGCCGGTGGCCAGGCCGTCGAGGCCGTCGGTGAGGTTCACCGCGTTGGACATCGCCATGACCACGAAGACGAACAGGACCACCGCGCCGATCTTGGCGATGTCGAGCCCGGTGATGTCCTTGACGAACGAGACGTGTGGTGCGGCCACCGTCTGGCCGTTGGGGGCGCTGGGCAAGTAGAGCGCGCCGATGCCGAACACGCCGCCGACGATCATCTGGCCGAGCAGCTTGCCCGCGCGGACAGTCCGAGGCTGTTGCGCTTGCGCACCTTGAGGAAGTCGTCGATGAAGCCGACCACGCCGCAGAAGACGAACAGCCCGAGCAGGACGACGCCGGTGATGGTCGGCCCGGTCGGCTGCACGATGCGTTCGGGGCAGGGTGGTCAGGACGAGGTGCCGGCGACGTAGGCGATGACGGTCGCCACGATGAACACGCACGCCACCCATCGTGGGCGTGCCCTTCTTGGCCAGGTGCGGCGACGCCCGATGGATCGGATCGGCTGGCCGGCCTTGAGCGGGGTGAAGACGCGGATCGCGATCGGCGTGCCGAGCAGGGAGATGATGAACGCGACGCGGCCGCGACGATGACCGCCCTCACGGCGGCACCGCCTCGCCCACCGGGTCCCGGCGGCCGCTCCGGATCGCCGAGCGTCCGCGACGTCCCACGTCCGGTACCGCGAGCCCTTCACCAGCACCACATCGCCGGGCGCAGCTGCCTCGCGCAGCAGCGCCACCGCCGCCTCCTGATCGGTCACCTGCACCGACGTACCTCCCCAGGTCGCGATGGCCACCGCACCGTCGTGGATCCCGCCGGCGGCGTCGCCGACCACAATCACGCGATCGACTCCCAGCTCGCGCGGCCAGCTCGCCCGACAGTTCGAGATGCCCGGCCTGCTCGTGGTCGCCGAGCTCGGCCAGGTAGCCGAGCACCGCGACCGCGCCGGGCGCCGATCGCCATCAGCGCCTGCAACGCCGCCTCGACCGAGGCCGGATTGGCGTTGTAGGAGTCGTCGATGACCGTGACACCGTCGGCCCGGTCGAAGACATCCATCCTTCGGGTCGAGACGATGCGCAGTTCGCCCAGCGCGCTGCCAGATCGGCCAAGTGCATCCCGGCGACCAGGCCGACGGCCGCCGCGAGCAGCGCGTTGGCGACCTGGTGTCGGCCGCTCACACCGAGCGTGACCGGCACGTCCCTTCGGAGTGACGAGCGTGTACGCCGCGCGACCGTGATGGTCGACCACGACGTCTCCGGCCGCATCGTGGCGTCGGGGGACTCGCCGACCAGCACCACGCGCGCCGGGTGCGCCCGCTCATCGCCCGGACCGCGGATCGTCGGCGTTGAGCACGGCGACGCCGTCCGGCGGCAGCGCCTCGACCAGCTCGCCCTTGGCGATCGCGATGGCCTCGACCGAACCGAATTCGCCGATGTGCGCCACTCCGACGTTGACCACGATCCCGATGTGGGGCGTCGCGATGTCGCAGAGGTCGCGGATGTGTCCGATCCCCCGGGCGCCCATCTCGAGCACGAGCCACTCGTGGCCTCGGTCGCCTTCAACACCGTGTGCGGCTGACCGAGCTCGTTGTTGTACGATCCGGCCGGCGCGATCGTCGGGCCGTAGCCGGGCCAGCATCTGCCCGATGAAGTCCTTCGTCGAGGTCTTGCCGGACGAGCCGGTCAGACCGACGATCGTCGTGCGGGGCAGCCGTCCGACCAGGTAGTGGGCGAGCACCGTCATCGCGTCTCGGGGATCGGCGACGACGACGGTCGGCAGGGCGTCGACCGCTCGCTGCCCCAGCACGCCGACCGCGCCGGCCGCGCGGCGGTCTCGGCGAAGTCGTGGCCGTCGACCCGCTCACCGACGAACGCGACGAACAGCCCGCCCGGGCCGATCTTGCGGGTGTCGTATTCCACCAGACCCGGTGACACTGGCGACGGTGCCGTCGCCGTGCAACTCGCCGCCGACAACCGTGGCGATCTCGCTCATCGTCATGGAAATCATGTGTGCCTCCCCTTCGCGGGACGCACGAATGCTGCCACACGGTTCATTCGCGCACACCGGCTCATGAGACAGCGGTCCCGGCGACTTCTCGCAACGCGGCCGCCAACTCGACGCGATCGTCGAACGGGTGGATCTGGCCGGAGATCTCCTGGCCGCGTTCGTGGCCCTTGCCGAGCAGCGCGATCACGTCGCCCGGCGCCGCGCGCGAGACCGCCTCGGTGATCGCGGCGCGGCGGCCGTCCACCTCGACGATCTCCGTGCCGGTCGCGGCGGCGACGGCACCGCGCAGCACCTCGGCGCGGATCACCGCCGGGTCCTCCGATCGCGGGTTGTCGTCGGTGACGATCGACAGGTCGGCGCCCCGGGCCGCGGCCGCGCCCATGATGGCCCGCTTCCCCCGGTCTCGGTCGCCACCGGCACCGATCACGCAGATCAGCCGGCCGGTCGCGAGGTCGCGCAACGCGGCGAGCGCGGCGACGATCGCGTCGGCCTTGTGCGCGGTAGTCGACGACGCCGATGACCTTGCCCGGCGTGTCGACCCGTTCGAGCCGGCCGGGCACGCCACGGCAGGCCGCGACGCCGTCCGCGCCGAGTTGCGCGTCCACGCCGACGGCGGTGAGGCAGGCGAGCGCGAGCAGGCCGTTCGCGACATTGTGCCGGCCGGGGCAGGGCCACTCCCGCGTCGATCCGTGCGCCGTCGGGACCGTGCGCGGTAAACCGCTGCGCGTAACCGTGTTCGACGATCTCGCCGGCCCACCAGGACGCGTCGCGCGCGCCGGCCGCGGAGTAGGTGACGGTTGCCGGCTTGCGCAGCAGAAGCAGCGCGGGATCGTCCGC
>CAVSUX010000011.1:0-21874 GCA_963731145.1 uncultured Alphaproteobacteria bacterium
GCTCCTGGTCTGATTCCAACATTCGCATCCCGTCGCAGCAAGCGTTTCGCGAATGTTGGAATCAGACCAGGAGGGTAACAGAAACGTGAGCGGGGGCGGCGGGGGCATCTGCTAAGAATCCCGCGGAATTCTGCGGCGAACGCCGGGCTTTCCGGCAACAACCAATCGGGAGGTGCCTATGCGAACGAAATCATTCCTCGTGGCTCTGATGATGGCCGCTCTGGCCATGCCGGCCTTCGCGCAGGCCCCTGCCGGTGCGCCGGGCGGCGCCCCGCCGCCTGCGACCAATGTCCGCGGCAAGATCGTGAAGCTCGACGGCAAGAACGTCACCGTGAAGACGCGCGAGGGCCAGACCGTGAATGTCGCACTCACGGCGGACGCCGGCGTGCGATATATGAAGAAGTCGAAGCTCAGCGACATCAAGCAGGGCGACTACCTCTCGATCCTCACGGTGCAGGGCAAGGACGGCAAGCCACACGCGGTCGACATTCACGGACTGCCGGCGCGCGCTCCTGAAAACCAGATCCCGTTCGACTATGCGCCGGGCAGCATGATGACCAACGCGCATGTCCAAGGCATCGCCAAGGCGAAGAACGGAAACGTGCTGACGGTCACGCAAAAGGGCACGTCGAGCGACGTCATCATCGACCGCAAGACGGTGATCGACGCCGGTGTCGAAGGCGCCATGACCGACCTGAAGCCCGGCAAGGCGGTGTTCATTCGCGCCAACAAGGGCGCGGATGGCAGCCTCACCGCGAACAACATCACCGTCGAAAAGAACGGTTTTAAACCCGTGATGTGATCGCACGTCGTGCGAGACTAGGTTAGGATGACCGCGAGGCGCATGCCGGCGTCTCGCGGTTTTTCGTTGGCGTCGGAACCAGGGAGAACAACATGCGCTCGAGGCTCTTCATCGCCGCGGCTTTGCTGGCCGCCATTAGCACGCCCGCTTTCGCGCAGGCGCCGCAAGGCGGCGCTCCGCAAGGCCCGCCGACGAGCGTGCGCGGCACGGTCCAGAAGCTCGACGATCAAGCGATCACGGTGAAATCCCGCGACGGCGCGATGACGGTCGTGAAGCTGGCGCCGAATTACCGCGTCAGCACGCTCGAGCGCAAGAAGCTGACCGACATCCATTCCGGCGACTTCGTCGGCGCGACCTCGGTGCCGGGCAAGGACGGCAAGCTTCACGCCACCGAGATCCACATCTTCCCGCCCGCCTTGCGCGGCGCCGGCGAAGGCCAGCAGCCCTGGGACACGCAACCCAAGGCCGTGATGACGAACGCAACGGTGACCGGCATGGCGAAAGCGCCGCAGGGGCAGATGCTCTCCGTCAATTACAAGGGCAGCACCGCCGAGATGATCGTCGACCGCAAGACGGTCATCGTCGCGCCGTCGCCCCAACCGGCCAGCGCCAAGGACCTCAAGCGCGGCAAGACGGTCTATATTTTCGCGCGCAAAGCGCCGGACGGGGCCCTAACGACCGCAAACATCACGGTCGAGAAGAACGGCGTCAAACCGCCGATGTGACGGCCGCGGCGGCGTCGCGAAACCCACGATCCGCAATAGCGGCTTGCGCTACTTCTCTGGCCGATGGGTGCGGCCGGCGCGCTCGATGCGCTGATCCGGCGCAAACCAGATCAGCGCATTGCCGAAATAGAGCGCCAGCGCGATCCACGGGCTGACGAAAGCCAGCCCCATTCCCGCGAGATAGATCCCGAGCGACAACAGGCCCTTCCATTCATGGCCGATCGCCTCGGCCAGAAAGCCGTTATGCCGGTTGACGGCGATGATCGTGCGCTCGAGCCAATAGTAACAGATCGCGCTCATCGTCAGCACGAAGCCGTAGCTCGCCACCGGCAGCGGCGCGATGCCGTCTTCGCCGATCCAGCGGATCACGAAGGGCACCAGCGAGAGCCAGAACAGCAGGAAGAGATTGGCCCAGAGCACGGTGCCGTTCACCTCGCGTGTCGCGTGCAGCATATGGTGGTGGTTGTTCCAGAAGATGCCGACATTGAGGAAGCTCAGCGCGTAGATCAGCAGGCTCGGCAGGAAGGCCACGAGGCCGGATACATCGACCGTCGGCGGCAGCTTCAACTCCAGCACCATAATGGTGATGATGATGGCGACCACGCCGTCGGTGAACGCTTCGAGCCGATTTGTGCCCATATCGCTTTTCCCCCGCCCCTCGCGGAACCACGTCTCTCCGCCCGACTATCTTCTCGGCAGCTTCAGGAGGCAAGCCGTGGCCAAGGCGAAGGACGACGATCGCCGCGAGGAGAAGGATTTCGACAAAAAGCCCGGCGGCGGATTGATCGACCCGCAGGGCGAGCCCCCTCGTAAAGAAGCAGGGCGCACGGACGACGAGACTAGCGAGCCGGCAGAGGAGCTGCCGCCCGAAGGTTTGGCCAAGAAGAGCCCCGACCAGGATTTGGACAAGAAGCCGCGACATCGCGGCGGTTGACACTCCCTGCCCCGTCCTTAGTCTCGCGCGCCGGTCGCCATCCATCGTGAATCCGCGGCGGCGCGAGGAGTGATTTGCCTATTTCCGATCCCATCATCATCGTCGGCGCCGGGCCGGCCGGTCTCGCCGTTGCCACCATCCTCGCTCAGGCAGGCGTGCCCTCGCGCGTCTTCGAGGCCGAAGAGAAGCTGCCGCGCGATCTGCGCGCCGGCTCGATCCATCCGCCGACCTTGGAGATGCTCGACACGATCGGCGTCGCCCAGGACTTCCTCGCCATCGGCATTCGCGTGCCGCGCTGGCAGATCCGCGGCCGCGCGGAAGGGGTGATCGTCGAATGGGACCTCTCGCTCTTGAAAGGCGAGACGCCCTACCCGTTCCGCTTTCATTGCGAGCAATTCAAGCTGACGCCGCTCTTGCAGCGCCGCTTCGAGGCGCTCGGCGGCACGGTGCAATTCGCGCATCGCTTCATCGACGCGATAGAGGATGCGGACGGCGTCAGCGCGCGTTTCGAGACGCCGGGCGGCATCGAGACGGCGCGCGGCTCTTATCTCATCGGCGCCGACGGCGCACGCAGCGCGGTGCGGCACCTGATGAATGTCGCCTTCGAAGGCTTCACCTGGCCGGAGCGCTTTCTCGTCATCGGCATCCGGCAGGATCTCGCGCCGCACGGCTATACGCTCAACGCCTATGTCGCCGATCCGGTCGATTGGGGCGCGATCTTCAAGATGCCGCATGACGAGCCGCCGGGGCTGTGGCGCGTGCTCTTCCCGCCCGATTCGGCCTTGCCCGACGAGGAGGTGCTGGGCAACGCTTTTGCGGCGCGGGGCCTCGCGCATTTCCTCAACCTGCCCGGGCCTTGGGACATCGAGCACACCAACATCTATCGCGTGCATCAGCGCGTCGCGGCCGATTTCCGCCGGGGCCGCGTTCTCATCGTCGGCGATGCGGCGCATGTGAACAATCCGCTCGGCGCGTTCGGCCTCAACGGCGCGCTGCATGCGGCCTTCAATCTCGGCGAGAAGCTCGCCAAAGTCGCCCGCGGCGAGGCGGATGAGAGCCTTCTCGACAAATATGTCCGGCAGCGGCGCGGCGCCAATGTCGCCTTCGTCCAGGCGCAGTCGATCCGCAACAAACAAGTGCTCGAGGAGAAGGACCCCACCGTGCGCCGGCGCAATCTCGACGAGCTGCGCGCGATCGCCGCCGATCCGGCGCGGCACAAGGAATATGTCGTCCGCAGCTCGATGATCTGGAGCGTGCGGCACGCCGCCGGCATCGATTAGACGCAGGCGGTTGGGCCAGTATCCCTCTTTCGCCTCATCCTGAGCGAATAAGCTCCAGCCAATGCCTGAAATATTTTTTAGCGGCGCCGCGGATGCCCGGGGGCCAGCAGCCGTTATAATGCCGCGCCAATAGGAGAACCGCGCCTTTGCCCGCGATGTCGAAGCTGTCGTCTTATCTGTTTCTGCTGGTCGTCGCCTGGATCGCGGTGATGACTTGGCGCATCTATCCGCAATTCAAGGATGCGGTGCGGGTCGACGGCCGGCTCACGACAGTCGACGACTATATCGACGATACCTGCGGCGAGCGCGTCGGCCCCGCGGCGGGAACCTGCCTCGCCGAAGCGCATGAAACCGCGCAGCGGCTGCTGCGCCGCGAGCAAGGCAAATCGGTGCTTCTGATCGAGGCGCCGCTTTTCGCCTATCTCCTCGCCTATGTGCCGATAGCGATCCGGCGCCACCGGCGGCAAAATCCCGCGCTGGAGTTCGAACGCATGAAGCTGCCATCGAAAGCCGGCCTCGCCGCGATCGTCCCGACCGCTGTGGTGCTGGCGGCTGTGGCGCTGACCGCGGCGCCACGTCTCGCCCGCGCCGACGCCGCGCAGCAGCAGAGCTTCACGGTCTGGAACCAGATGGCCGATTGCGCCCGGGCGGCGGCGAAGCAATATCCCGACCATACGCCCGAGGGCAACGCCAAGCGCGAGGCCTATCGGCAGAATTGCCTGCGCCAGCGCCATCTGCCCGTTGTCCCGGCCGGGCCGGCGGCGTCTCCCGCCGCGGGGCAATAAGCTTCCGATTTTTTAAGCGACGCGGCGGAGCGCTGCCTCGATCTGCGCGATCTGCGCGTCGAGATGGATCGGCAGCGCCGACGTGATCTCGAGCCGCTGATCCTCGAGGACATGCACCTTGGCGCGGCGGCGGCGGCGCCAATCCATCACCGCGGCGTCGCGCCCGGCGAGGAGATCGGCGAGCTGCGGCTTGTAGAGCGCGAGCAGCGCGGCGATCCAGCGATTGAGCAGCGGCGACGGTCCGCCGTCGCCGAACGCGAAGCGGTCGAGCATCCGCACGACATCGGCGGCGGGATACCAAGTCTCGCCGGTCACCCAGCGGTTGGTGGTGAAGAAGCGCAGCGGCGCACCGGTCGCGTCCATCGCGACGGCAACGAGATGGCTCCAGGGATCGGCTTCCGCGCCGCTTGCCGTTTGGGGCGCCGAGGGGATGAGCGGCACTTTCGGCGCCGCCGGGTTATTGGCGACGGCGAATTCCGGCAGCACCAGCGGGCGCACGCCTTGGGGCATGCCGCGCGCGCGCAGGAACGTGTGGAAGTGACCATGCTCTTGCCCGCCGCCGGCACGCCGCTCGCCCGGTGGATGCGCGTGATAGAAGTACTGCGCGTGGCTGGCAGGATCGTGGATATCGCCCGCGGGATAATGCCGCCATTCGTAAACCGGCGCGGCGCCTTGCAGCGCCTCCGCCGATGGCGACGTGCCGGCCGCCGCCATCGCCTGCCGGCATTCGATCAGCACCCGACCGGCAGCCGCCATCGCATCCAGCGCGGCACGGCTCAAGCGTGCGAAATCGGTTATGGGCGAAAGCGAATCGATGACGAGAACCCCCGCGATATTTATGTCCCGCCGCGATTCCGCGGGTCAAGCGCCGCGTGGGGTCAGCGCGCTCCGCGCGGCCGGCGCGCCAGCGTATCCGCCGCCCAATCGACGATTTGCGTCGCGACCCCGCGCCAAGCCTGATCGGCGCCGTCGACGATCGCGGCCATGTCGTTCTGCCCCACGGTTGCGCTGCCGGTAAACAGGCGCGTCGCGATCACTTTGCGATCGGTCGCGGAAATCAGATCGGCATTCAGCTCGATGCGCCATTGCGGCGGGCCGGA
This sequence comes from uncultured Alphaproteobacteria bacterium, assembly GCA_963731145.1. Taxonomy (GTDB): domain Bacteria; phylum Pseudomonadota; class Alphaproteobacteria; order ATCC43930; family CGMCC-115725; genus CAIKMD01. The sequence goes on from CAVSUX010000011.1 coordinate 5,627, forward strand.
GCCGTCATATTGCGCCTCGAAATGCCTGAGCTCGATGGTCAGGATCGCGTCGCTCTGTGCAGCGCTGGCCGCGCCGGCGATCGCGACCAGGCGATGCGCATTTTGGAAGCTCGCCAGCAGCCGCGCCTGGAGCACCAGGGGCAGCCGATCCGTCCACGCGGCGTCGGCGAAATAGTCGAGCGTCGTCGCGCTGCGGCTCAGCGCGATGCGCGTGGTATCGAGCGCCGCTTCCGCGTTCGGGACCTCGATCTGGAGTTGGGTCGGCGCCGCCGCGACACCGGAGGGAAAATCGCCGACGGCGGTCAGGCGGTAAAGCGCGGGCGGCGGCGCCGGCTTCGGCAGGATGTCGCCGCAGCCGGCGAGCGCGAAAGCGGCGGCGAACAGCGCGAGCGGAAAGATTCTCATGGCGGCGGAAATCTCATGGCGGCGGAAACTCATTGCGGGCGGTATCCTTCGCGGCGATCACCGTAAATCAGGCGCGCCGGGTCGCGGTCCAGCGTATTGACGGTGCGCGACAATTCCGAAACCAGGCTGCGCATGTCGACCGCCAGTTGCTGGAACTGCTGCAGCCCGTTCTGCGTGAAGTTCTTCAGCGGCACGCGATTTTCCTGCACCGTGTCGTTGAGGTTGCGCACCGTGGTGCCGGCCTGATCGGCGATCTGGTCGAGCTTCTTCGTCATATCGTTGAGATTGGCGATCGACTGTTGCAGGGCGTGGGCATCGGTCGCGCTGTCCGCGAGCAGACGCGCCAGATCCTCGCGATGCGCCGCGGCCACCGCTGTCAATTGCGAGAGATTATCGAGCGTGTCGGCGAAGGCCTGACGGTTCTTGTCGTTCACCAGATCCTGCAGGCGATCGAGAAGCTCGGTCAGCTTCAGGACAAGATTGGGCACCGCGTCGACGACCTGGCTGAAATTGGAGGCGCGCGACCAGATCACCGGATAGCTCTGGTCGGGTTGGATTTGGATCGGCGGTGCGTCCTTGGTTCCGGCGTTGATCTCGATCGCCGTCGTGCCGGCAAGGCTCTGGATCTCGAGCGAGGCGACCGAGTCCGAGCGTATGGGCGCGGTGCTGGAGATATCCATGGTGACGCGGACGCGCGTCGGATTGTCGGGATCGAGTCCCACCTCGGCGACGCGGCCGAGCTGTACGCCGTTGACGCGAACCGGCGAGCCGGCGCTGAGGCCCGAGCCGACGCTGGCGAAGTAGGTCTCGTAGCGCGTCGTGTTCTCGGCAAGCTGCCCGCGGACGAACCAGATGGTGGCGACAACGAGCGCGGCGAGCAGATACGACAACGAAGGTTCCGACGGCGACGTAGCTGGCGCGTGTTTCCATCTTTCAGCCTCTGTGCTCGGCGTCGGGTTCGTTGCGGACTTCCGCCGCGCGGCCGCGCGGGCCACCGAAATAGCGCGCGATCCAGGGATTTTGGTCGCGGCGCATCTCGTCGATCGTGCCGATCCGCAGCTCCTGATCCACCAGCACGGCGACGCGATCGGCAATCGTGTAGATGCTGTCGAGATCGTGCGTCACCATGAGCACGGTGAGGCCGAGGCTGCTCCTGAGATCGGCGAGCAGCCGGTCGAAATCCGCCGCCGCGATCGGATCGAGGCCCGATGTCGGCTCGTCGAGGAAGAGCAGCTCCGGATCGAGCGCCAGGGCGCGCGCCAGTCCGGCGCGCTTGCGCATGCCGCCCGAGAAGCTCAGAAGGGAATTTGCTGCCGGCATCGGGCGGCAAGCCGACCAGCGCGATTTTGAGCGCGGCGATCGTGTCGCGCAGCGGCGAATCGATGCGCAGCACTTCCTTGAGCGGCACTTCGATATTCTCCGCAACCGTCAAAGAGCTGAAGAGCGCCCCGTCCTGGAACAGCACGCCCCAGCGGCGATCGAGCGGATGCATCTTCTCGGGGCTAAGGCGCGTGATGTCCTGGCCGAAGGCGACGATCGCACCGGCCGCGGGCCGCCGCAGGCCGAGCAGCGTGCGCAGCAGGACCGATTTGCCCGAGCCCGATGCACCGACCAGCGCCAGCACCTCGCCGCGGTGCAGATCGAGCGCGAGATCGCGATGCAGCACGTGCCCACCGATGCGGGTGGTCAGGTCGCGAACCTGCAGCACCGGGCTATCAGAGGTTGAATTGGGCAAAGACGATGGAGAATGCGGCATCGAGGACGATCACCAAAAAAATGGATTCGACGACGGACAAAGTAGTTTGCCGGCCGACGCTTTCGGCGTTGCGCGAGACGCGCAAGCCTTCGCGGCAGCCGACGAGCGCGATCACCGCGGCGAAGAACGGCGCCTTGATGAGCCCGAGCCAGAACGTCCAGCCGGTGATCGCCGAATTCAACTGCGAGAGAAAGAGCGGCAGCGGAATATGGAGCTGCAAGTCGCAGAGCGCGGCGCCGCCGAGCAGGCCCATGACATTGGCGAAGAAGGTCATCAGCGGCAGCGTCACCATCAGCGCGCCGACGCGCGGCAGCACCAGCACCTCGACCGGGTCGAGGCCGATCGTGATCATCGCATCGATCTCTTCATTGACCTGCATCGTGCCGATCTCGGCGGTGAACGCGCTGCCCGAGCGGCCGGCGATGATGATCGCCGACAGCAGCACGCCGAGCTCGCGCACGAAGGCGATGCCGAGCAGGTTGACGGTGAAGATCTCGGCGCCGAATTGCCGCAATTGCACGGCGCCCTGATAGGCGAAGACGACGCCGATGAGGAAAGAAAGCAGCCCGACGATCGGCACCGCCGCCGGCCCCGTATGCTGCATCTGGCTGACGAAGGAGACCAGGCGTATGCGGCGCGGCCGCGTGATCACGCGGCCCGCGGCAAGCGTGACCTCGCCGAGGAAGCCGAGGCCCTCGCCGGCGTTGCGCACATGATCGACGCCCCAGACGCCGAGCGCCGCAAGGAGATCGATCGGACCGGGTAAGCCGCGGCGATGCTTTGCCGGGTCTGGATGGTATTTCTCAACCTGCTCGAGAAGCGGCGCGAAACGCGTCGCGAGGTTGTTAAGCGAGACTTCGGCGCCGCGCCGCGCGAGCGCGGCTTTCAGGCGCAAGATCAGCCAGGCGCCGACCGTGTCGAGCGCCTCGAGCGGACCGCAATCGATGGAGACGCGCTGACGGCCGGCAGTGCCCGGCGCGCGCTCGAGCGCGTGGAGCTGACGGTCGAGCGCGGGCGCGGCCGAGATGAGCCACTGGCCGCCGGCGACATAGGCCAGCTCAGCGCCGCCGGGCTTTGCCTCGATCCAGCCTTCCTCGGCCATTGCTCAGCTTCTCCAGGCCAATAACGTCAACATTGTGACTTTCGATGCTTCCGCGCTCAGGCACGTCGGCTAGATTAGGTCAGTTGTCGGGAGAACTCAGCGAGAGATTTCATGGATTTGAAGCAGCATATCCGCGGCATTCCGGATTTCCCGAAGCCGGGGATCCTATTCTACGACATATCGACCCTGCTGAAACATCCCGGCGCCTGGAAAGAAACCATCGCCGAGATGACCGAAGCGTTACGGCCGCTGAAGCCCGATTTGCTGGCGGGGATCGAATCGCGCGGCTTCCTGGTCGCGGCGCCGGTCGCGGTGCTGCTGGGTTGCGGTTTTGTGATGATCCGCAAGAAGGGCAAGCTGCCCGGCAAGACCATCCCGTACACCTACGACCTCGAATACGGCAGCGACACGGTCGAAATCCAGTCGGATGCGATCGAGGCGGGGCAGCGGATCGTTATCGTCGACGATCTGCTTGCGACCGGCGGCACCGCCGCTGCCGCGGTGCGGCTCTGCCGCATGGTCGGCGGGAATGTGGTCGGTATGGGGTTCATCATCGAGCTGACGGGCTTGAACGGCCGCAAGCGTCTCGACGTGCCGGTCACGTCGCTGCTGGATTACGAGTTCTAGCAACCAGCCTCCCCGCGATCACCACAACGACCGCGACCACTACCAACAGGATGGTGGCGAGGGCGTTGATCTGCGGGCTGACGCCGAGGCGCACGCTGGAGAAGATCACCATCGGCAAGGTCGTCGCCGCCGGGCCGGTCGTGAAGCTCGAGATCACGAGATCGTCGAGCGAGAGGGTGAAAGCGAGCAACCAGCCCGCGACCAGCGCCGGCGCGATCAGCGGCAGGGTGATGACGAAAAACACCTTCGCCGGCCGCGCGCCGAGATCGAGCGCCGCTTCCTCGAGCGAGCGGTCGAAAGCAGCGAGCCGCGCCTCGACCACGACCGAGACATAGGCCATGCCGAGGGTGATATGCGCGACGACGATGGTCGGCACGCCGCGGCCGCGCGGCCAGCCCAGCGCCTGCTCCATCGCGACGAAGAGCAGCAGCAGCGAGAGGCCGGTGATGACCTCGGGCATCACCAGCGGCCCCGTCACCAGCGCGCCGAAGAGCGTGCGCCCGATGAAGCGGCGGTAGCGCGACAGGACGAAGCCGGCGAGCGTGCCGAGGATCAGCGCGCCGGTCGCGGCCAGGAGCGCGATCTCGAAGCTGATGAGAGCGGCGTTCTTGATCTGGTCGTTCTGCAACAGCTCGCCATACCAATGGGTCGAGAAGCCGGCCCAAACGGTGACGAGGCGCGAAGCGTTGAACGAATAGACGATCACCGAGACGATCGGCCCGTAGAGAAAGACGAAGCCGAGCGTCATCATGATCGCAAGGAAAGGCGACAAGCGCCGATTCATCGGATAATCCTCATGCGCGCTCGCCCGTCAGATAGCGCCGCAACAGTCCCATCGGCAGCACCAGCAGTACCAGCATCGCGACGGCGACCGCCGAAGCGAGCGGCCAGTCGCGATTGGTGAAGAACTCGTCCCAGAGGACATGGCCGATCATCAGCGTATCGGGTCCGCCCAAAAGGTCGGGGATGACGAATTCGCCGCACATCGGGATGAAGACGAGTAAGCGAGCCGGCGATGATGCCGGGCAGCGACAGCGGCAGGGTCACGCGCCAGAAAGCCTGGCGCGGACGGCAACCGAGATCGGCAGCGGCTTCGAGCAGGGTCGGATCGAGCTTCTCGAGCGCCGCATAGAGCGGCAGCACCATATAGGGCAGATAGGAATAGATGAGGCCGACATAGACGGCGAAGGAATTGTTGATGAGCGGCAGCGGCGCATGAATGACGCCGATCTGCAGCAAGACGCTGTTGATGAGACCGTTGCCCTTCAAGAGCCCGATCCAGGCATAGACGCGGATCAGGAAACTGGTCCAGAACGGCAGGATCACCAGCAGCAGCAATGTATTGCGCCAGCGCAAAGGCGCGCGCACGATGCGCATAGGCAAGTGGATAGCCGATCAGCAGGCAGCCGAAGGTCGACCACGCCGCGAACCAGATCGCATTGAGATAGGCGCGTGCGTAAAGGCTGTCGCTGACGAGGAATTGGTAATTCGCCGGACTCGCCTGGATCCGGCCGTTGGCGACGAGCGGCGTGTAGGGCGGGATGCCCATCGCCTGATCGGCGAGGCTGATCTTCAAGACGATGAGGAACGGCACGAGGAAAAACAGCGCCAGCCACGCATAAGGCGGCAGCACGGCGGCGAGCCGCCTCATCGCTCGAGCACCACGCCGGCATCGCGCCGCCAGCCGACGAAGATCTTTTGCCCAAGCGCGAGGCTGCTGCGTGCTTGGCGATCGGCATTGGCGATGGTGGCGCGCATCACCTTGCCGCTGGCAAGCGCGATCTCGACATCCGAAGCCTCGCCGCGATAGGCAATGCCATGCACCGTGCCGGCAAGGGCGTTGGCCCAGGCAGGGTTGGCGGTGCTGCCGATCAGCAGTTTCTCCGGCCGCACGGCGACAGTGACCAGCGCGCCACGCACCAAAGGATGCTCGTGCGCGAGCGTCAGCGCCGCGCCGGCCTCGGTGCATTCGAGCGTCGCGGTGCCGCTCTCAAAGCCGGCCACGCGCGCCGCGAGCAGATTGATCGCGCCGAGGAAGCCGGCGACGAAGCGATTGTCGGGATGCTCGTAGACATCGGCCGGCGGGCCGAGCTGCGCGATCTTGCCGCGATCCATGACGGCGATACGGCTCGCCATGCTCATCGCCTCTTCCTGATCATGCGTCACGAGCAGGAAGGTGATGCCGACGCGCTGCTGGATGCGCACCAGCTCGAAGCGCGTTTCTTCGCGCAGCTTGCGGTCGAGCGCGGTCAGCGGCTCGTCGAGCAGCAGCAGCTTCGGCTCCTTGACGAGGGCGCGCGCCAGGGCGACGCGCTGCTTCTCGCCGCCCGAAAGCTGGCCGGGCTTGCGCTGCGCCAGGGCGCCGAGTTTCACCAGATCGAGCATCGCCGCGACGCGCTGCGCGATCTCGGCGCGCGGCCGTTTGTCCTGCCTCAGGCCGAAGCCGACATTCTCGGCGACCGTCATATGCGGAAAGAGCGCATAGGACTGGAACATCATGTTGGTCGGCCGCGCGTAAGGCGGCACGAACGCCATGTCCTGGCCGTCGATCAGGATGCGGCCGTTATCCGGCGTCTCGAAGCCCGCGAGCAGCCGCAGCAGCGTGGTCTTGCCACACCCGGACGGCCCCAAGAGCGCGAAGAACTCACCCGCGGCGATCTCCAGCGAGACACCATCGACCGCCGCCGCCGTGGCATCGCGGGTAGCGTTTGACGACTTGCTCGATCGCGAGATGCGCGGCCACGCCTATTGGCCCGTCTTGATACGCGTCCAGGCGCGGGTGCGCAGCCGCTCGTATTGCGGCGTCACCGGCTTGTCGAAGAACAGCCGCGCGCGCACCTCGGCCGAGCGGATAGATATTGGGATCGCCGCCGATCTTCGGATCGACCAGCTTCGTCGCCGCGAGATTGGGATTGGCGTAGGCGACCGTGTCGCTGATCTTCGCCGCGATCTCGGGGCGGAGAATGTAGTCGATGAATTTCAGCGCGTTCTCGGGATGCGGCGCATCCGCCGGAATCGCCATCATGTCGATCCAGATCATCGCGCCTTCCTGCGGAATGGTATAGCCGATATCGACGCCGTTTTTCGCATCCTGTGCGCGGTTCCTTGCTTGCACGACATCGCCCGAATAGCCCCAGGCGACGCAGATATCGCCATTGGCGAGATCGTTGATGTATTCGGAGGAATGGAATTTGCGGATGTAGGGCCGGATCGCCTGGATCACGCCGGCGGCGCGGTCGAGATCCTCATTCGCGCGGCTCAGCGGATCGGCGTGGAGATAAGCGAGCGCCGCGGGAAACAGCTCCTGCGCGCTGTCCAATAGCTCGATGCCGCAACCGGCGAGCTTCTTCGCATTCGCCGGATCGAAGATCAGCGCCGAGCTGTCGGTCGAAGCGCTGTCGCCCAAGGCTTTCTTCACCTGCGCGCGGTTATAGCCGAAGCCGGTGGTGCCCCACATATAGGGCACGCCGAACTGATTGCCCGGATCGGCATTGGCCGCCGCCGCCAGTATCTGCGGATCGAGATCGCCGTAATTCTTGAGCGCCGCCTTGTCGATCTTGCGATAGACACCGGACGCCGCCTGGCGCGCGAGATAAGGCGCGGCCGAGGGCACGACGACGTCGTAGCCGGAATGCCCGGCAAGCAGCTTCGCCTCGAGCACCTCGTTGCTGTCATAGACGTCGTAATTCACCTTGATGCCGGTCTCTTTCGCGAAATTCGCGACCGTATCCTCGGCGATGTAATCGGACCAGTTGTAGACGTTGAGGAGCTTCTCCTCTTGCGCGCTCGCCGCGCCGGCGACGACCACGGCGGCAGCCGCGAGGATGGCAGAGAGAATGCGTGCGATCATGCTTTCACCTTGCGCGACGACGCCTCGCCGCGCGCCGGCTCTCGCGCCTCGACCGTATCGTGGAAGCGGCGGTAATCGATCCGGCGATGGCCGTCCTCGGCGCGGGTCAGGATATCGGCAAAGCGGTGGTTCCAGCGGATCTCGTCGGCCTCATAGGTATGGCGCGCGTGAATCGTCTGCGAGAAGGTCTCGTCGAGGCCCACGATGCTGACGACGATCTGTGCATGCGCCCGCAGCAGGCCTTCGCGGCTGGCGCCGAAGAGCGGGCTCGATTGATCGATCGGATGGATCACCGTCCAGGTCAGCGCGAACATCGGCGTGTGCGGCCGTGCCACCGCCATGTCGTGAAAGCGCCGCATCTCGATGCCTTCCGCGTTCATCTCATCGCGCAGCAGCATCACCGTCACTTGTGCTTCGAGGATCTCGTTGCGCCGGCGATTGGCGGCCCGGAACATCAGGCTGGGCACGCCGTCATGGTCGGTCACCACGGCGACGCGGCTGAACATCACCCGCGCCGTCGGCCGCGAGAAACGCGCGAAGACGAGACCGGTCGCGAGCGCGAGGCCGGTCATGCCGAGCAGCACCTCGACGGTGACGAGGAGATTGGTGTAGACCGTCGCCGGATGCATATCGCCATAGCCGATCGTCGCCATGGTCTGCACGCTGAAGAAGAACGCATCCGAAAACGAGCCCGGCGCCGCATTGGCGATGCCGCCCGGCTGCAGCACATAGAGCGTGGCGAAGACAAGATTGAAGGCGACATAGACGACGACCAGGATGACGAACAGCGTCCAGGGCGAGACGGTCAGCAGGTGATGATAGAAATCGAGCGCCCAATCGCCACGATCGGCGATACGCTCGATCCGTCCGAAGACGGTGTCCTCCTCGCGTTTCGCGGTGCGTTTGGTCTTCCGGGAACGGCGTGCCGCCATCAGCCCGGCCGGATCACTGCATATGGGCGCGGTTGTAGTCGAGCTGGCTCTGGGTGAGCTGGAAGCCGACCACGATCGTATAAACATTGCCGAGTTGGGCATTCTTCAGCGGGATATGCACGGTCACCGAATCGCTCGCCTTCGTGATCTGCGCGTCCGGCGTGAAGCTGAGCGTCATCGTATATTGCTGCTTGCCGAGGATATTGCCGGTCGCATCGGCAAGCGCGACGAAATAGGGCAGCGCGATCTGGTTGATCGCCGGTGTCGTCCGGAGACCCGCGAATTCGACGGTCAGCTTGCTGAGCACGCCGGCATCGCCGTCGCGGTCGCATTCCGCGGTTACGGTGTTGATGCGGCCCGAGGATTGGATCGTCGCGCCGTTCGGGCCGGGAACGACCTGGACCAGCGTTTGCAGCTGGGGCACGGTGGTCGTCGCGGGACAGGTATAGGAATTGCCGCGGCCGCCGAAATTGGAGCAGCCGGCCAGCGCCAGCGTCGTCAAAATGGCCAAGCTCCACCCGACAAATCTGGCTCGCCGGAGGGCGCGCTGTGCCGGCGTCGATCCCCTCATTTCCGTTTCTGTTCCTTGCGCGTGGGTCCGGTATTCGCTTGCTCGCCCGCGGCGGCAGTCGGATGATGCGGCCCGCACTTTATTCGAGGCGTCGCGGTGGCACAAGCGTCAGACGTCTCATCCGCAACCCCGCGAGCCTGGGCGAGATGGCTGTCTATACCGACGTTCCCGACGACGAGCTGAGAGCTTTCCTGGCGGATTACGCACTGGGCGAGCCGGTCGCGTGCAAGGGCATCGCCGAGGGGGTCGAGAATTCGAACTACCTGCTGCGCACCGAGCGCGGCACCTACATCCTCACCCTTTACGAAAAGCGGGTCGATCCGGCCGACCTGCCCTTCTTCCTGGCGCTGCTCGACCATCTCGCCGGCAAGGGCGTCGCCTGCCCAACTCCGATCCATGCCAAGGACGGCAAAGCGCTGCGCCGGCTCTGCGGCCGGCCGGCGGCAATCGTCAGCTTCCTCGACGGCATGTGGCCGCGGCGCATCGAGACGCAGCATTGCAGCGCGATCGGCGGCGCCCTGGCGCAGCTCCACCGCGCCGCTGCCGATTTCCGTCTCAAACGCGACAACGCGCTGTCGCTCGAGGGCTGGCGCAAGCTCTACCAATCCTGTGCCGCGCGCGCCGACGAGATCGCCCCCGGCCTCAAGCAGGAACTCGGCGACGAGCTCGACGCCCTCACCCGGCTCTGGCCGCAAACCCTGCCCGCCGGCGTAATCCATGCCGATCTCTTCCCCGACAATGTCTTCTTCCGCGCCGGCGAAGTCTCCGGCCTTATCGATTTCTATTTCGCGTGCAACGATTTCCTTGCCTATGACATCGCGATCTGCCTCAACGCCTGGTGCTTCGAGGCCGATGGCAGCTTCAACGTCACCAAGGCGAAGCTCCTGCTGCGCAATTATCGTGACACGCGCGAACTCACGCGCGAAGAAATGGACGCTTTGCCGATCCTCGCGCGCGGCAGCGCGCTGCGCTTCCTGCTGACGCGGCTCTATGACCGGCTCAACCATCCGCCGGGCGCGCGGGTGAAGCCGAAAGACCCGCTCGAATACCGCCAGAAGCTGCGCTTCCACCGCGGCATCACGCGCAGCAGCGCCTATGGCCTCGAATGATGGCCGAGACGAGCGGCGAGCGGGCGCGGGTACCCGTCGACATCTACACGGATGGCGCTTGCAGCGGCAATCCGGGCCCCGGCGGCTGGGGCGCGATCCTGCGCGCCGGCGAGCGTGAGAAAGAGCTGTTCGGCGCGGCCAATCCGACGACCAACAACCGCATGGAGCTGATGGGCGCGATCGCCGCGCTCGAAGCGCTGAAGCGGCCGAGCGAGGTGCATCTCCATACCGACAGCATGTATCTGCGCGACGGGATCACGAAATACATCCACAACTGGAAGCGCAACGGCTGGAAGACCGCCGACAAGAAGCCGGTGAAGAATGTCGATTTATGGCAGCGACTCGAAGCGGCGATGGAGCCGCATGACGTGAAGTTCCACTGGGTCAAAGGCCATGCCGGCCATCCCGAGAACGAGCGCGCCGACGCGCTCGCCCGACAGGGTGTCGAGCAAGCGCGGAACGGTATGACAGATTTAGCGTAGTCTCTTTTTTAATTCGCCTCCCCGGACAAGCCGCGAGGCGGTGCGATCCGGGGTCCATTCATCAATCGCGCGATCGAGGAATGGACCCCGGCTTTCGCCGGGGAAGCGAATAAATTAACGAGCTAAGACGCGCTTACAGCGCCTTCAGGATCGCATCAGCGCTCGAGACCTCGAACGCGCCGGGTGCTTCGACCTGCAGCGCCTTGACGGTGCCGTTATCGACCACCATCGCATAGCGCTTGGAGCGCACGCCCATGCCCGGGCCGGTCAGGTCGAGATCGAGGCCGAGCTGCTTGGTGAAAGCGGCGGCGCCGTCGGCCAGCATCAGCACCTTGTCGCCGGTATTCTGCGCCTTGCCCCAGGCGCCCATCACGAAAGCGTCGTTGACCGCGAGGCAGGCGATGGTGTCGACGCCCTTGCCCTTGATCTCGGTCGCCTTCTCGACGAAGCCCGGGAGATGCTTGGCCGAGCAGGTCGGGGTGAAGGCGCCGGGCACGGCGAACAGCACGACCTTCTTGCCGTTGAAGATGTCGTCGGTGGAAATGTCCTTCGGACCTTCCGCCGTCATGGTCTTCAGCTTCGCCGAAGGAATTTTTTCGCCAACCGCAATCGTCATGAATGCCTCCTGGTTTTCGGACTTGGATTTTCGAACTTGGGCTTTCGGGATAAGGGGAGCTTAGCTACCGGCCTGCCGCCTGGGCAAGCGCCTCGGTCACAGCGCCGCTGGTCAACAATTCGGGAAGCGGCAGCCCACCCGGCGCCGCCGGGCCGTAGACGACATTGAACGGAATGCCCACGCGGCCGAAGCGGGCGAGATACGCATCGATCGCCGGATTGGGCCGCGTCCAATCGGCGCGCATCGCCACCACGCCGGGCTTCGTCAGATCGTCGCGCACCGGCGCGCGATCGAGCACCAGCCGCTCATTGACCTTGCAGGTGAGGCACCAATCGGCGGTGACATCGACCAGCACGACCTCGCCGTTGCGCACGTGCTCACCGATCGCAGCGGGATCGAAAGCCTGCCACGGCCCCTCGCCCGATGCGATAGCGGCACGTGGCAGCGGCGGCGCAAGCATCGGCACGAAAAGCGCGCCGATGAGCGCGGCGCCGACCAGCATCCAGCGCGAAACCGGCTCATGCAGCACAGCGAGAGTCGAGGACGGCAAAGCCCAAGAGCAAGGCAATCGCGAGCGCCGCGCGCAGGCCAAGCTCGCCGCTCAAGACGGCGAGCAGCCACAGCGCGGTGCCGAGCAGCAACGCGCCGAGCCCCCAGCGCAGATAAATCATCCACCGTCCCGGCCGCGGCAACAGGCGCGCCAGCCCCGGCACCACTGCGACGAGCAGATAGGGCGCGGCCATGCCGAGGCCGAGCGCGAGGAAGATCGCGACGATCTCCAGGGGGCCCGCCGCGAAGGCAAAGCCGAGCGCCGTGCCGACGAAGGGTGCGGAGCACGGCGTCGCCAGCACGGTCGCGAAGGCGCCCGTCGCGACGCTGCCGATCGGCCCGCGCTCGGCGATGGCGGCGACGGCGCGCGGCAACGGCACCTCGAAGAAACCCCAGAGATTGCAGGCGAAGAGCACGAGCAGCACGGCGAGGGCAATGAGGAACAGCGGGTCCTGGAATTGCACGCCCCAGCCGACGGCGAGCCCCGCCGTTTTCGCCGCCGCCGTCGCGACGGCGAGCACTAGGAAAGACAGCACGATGCCCATCGCCGTGCCGAGAAAGCCGCGCCGCGTTTCGCGCAGCGTCTCGCCGGTGCGCGGCAACGCCGCAAGCAGCTTCAGCGACAGGACCGGCAGCACACAGGGCATGAGATTGAGGATCAGCCCGCCGATAAGCGCGAGGCCGAGCATCGTCGCAAAGGTCGTGAGATCGATCAGCCCCTCGCCTTCGGTGACCGTCACCGGCGCGGTCATGCTGCGCGATCCATCGACCAGCGTGACGGTCAGCTTGCGGCCAACGACGTCGCGCCAATTGCCGCTGATCGGCAAGCGCAACGTCGTGGCCGTGGGCGCGCGCCTCAGCACCGCCGGCGCACCGAAGACCGCGTCATCGACGCCTTCGACGAAAGCATCGGGCGCGGCGAGCGGATTCTGGCTGGCGATGGTCAGATCGAGCGCCGCTTTCGCGCCCGGGCGCAGCGCAGCGCCGGTCAGGGCGAGGCCTTCCGCCGTGCCGTCGCCCGGCACCTGCGCGCGATATTGATCGATCAGCGCCGCATAGCCCGCGCCCGCACCGGGCAGATCGAGCGCGAGATCGGTCTCGCGCGGCACGCAAATCGCGCTGCAAGTGAGATAGGAGAGATGCGCCTTGAGATGCAGCGGCTGGCCCGGCTGCGCGACGCGCACCGTGATCGGCAAGACGACCGCGCCGCTATAGCCCGCGGTTTCGAGCCCCTGCACCGAAAAGCGCTCGGGCGCCGGCCAGGCGATCGTTGCGTCGGCAAGATTGGCCGAGCCCTTCCAATCGAAGCTCGGGCGGGAAGCCGGCATCGCCGGGCGAACGCCAATATATCTTCCAATGCGGCGCAAGCTCGAATTGCAGGCCGAGGCCGATGCTCGCCGCGCTGCCGGGATCGGCCGTCGCCGCGATCAGCCGCGCCCGGCCCTGCTCGGTCTCATACCAGGGCGAGGCCGCATCGGCCGAGGCGCGCGCCGGGTATAGGAGCGCCGTGACGACGATGAACAGCAAAACTGCGAAACCGGGCCGCTTCATAGCGCCCTTATAAGTCGCGGCGACGCCCTCGCCAAAGGCGAGAATCGTCGCGGGGCGGCCACATTTGCGTGTTCTTGCAACAAGGCCGCGCCTCGCTTATCTCAATCGGGCGAAAGGAAGCACCGTTTTGACCTCGCTCACCGGCCAATTATTGATCGCGATGCCGCAAATGGAGGACCCGCGCTTCAGCCGCTCGGTCGTCTTCATGTGCGCGCATAATGCCGAAGGCGCGATGGGCCTCGTCGTCAACAAGACGGTCGAGCAGCCTTCGATGTGCGAGCTTTTGCAGCAGCTCGGCATCGAGGGCGACGGCTTCAAGCGCGCGCGCGTGCATTTCGGCGGGCCGGTCGAGGCGGCACGCGGCTTCGTGCTGCATTCGACGGATTACACCGAGCAGGCGACGCTGGTCGTGGGCGATGTCGGCCTCACGGCGACGATCGACATCCTGCGCGCGATCGGCCGCGGCGACGGCCCGCGCCAGCGCTTCTTCGCCCTCGGCTATGCCGGCTGGGGCCCAGGCCAGCTCGATGCCGAGATCCAGGCGAATGGCTGGCTCACCGTGCCATCGGACAATGCGTTGCTCTTCGACGAGACGAACGAAGACAAATGGCGGCGCGCGATCGCCACGCTCGGCGTCGATCCCTTCGCCCTTTCCGGCGACGCCGGCCACGCGTAGCCCACCACACTTCGTCATTGCGAGGAGCGCGCAGCGCGACGAGCAATCCAGAGTCACGCGCGCGAAAGCTGGATTGCTTCGTCGCTTCGCTCCTCGCAATGACGTTGTCGAAAAATCGCGCCATCTAAAACACGTCACCCCCGCGAAAGCGGGGTCCAGAACACGACTCGTCTGTAAATCCGGATTCCCGCCTACGCGGGAATGACGGAAAGAGAAGTTGTGCGCCCTCACCCCATCCGCTTCGCCCAGTCATGGGCGAGGATGCCGAAGAGGATGTGGTCCTGCCACTTGCCGTCGATGCAGAGATATTCGCGGGCATAGCCTTCTTCGGTGAAGCCCGATTTCAGCAATAGCCCGCGGCTCGGTGTGTTATGCGGCAGGCAGGCCGCTTCGACGCGGTGCAACCGCAACCGCTCGAAAGCAAAGCGCAGGGTCAGCACCAGACCTTCGCTCATATAGCCTTGGCGTGCATGCGTCTCGCCAACCCAATAGCCGACGCTGGCGCTTTCGGCGACGCCGCGGCGAACATTGGTGAGGCTGATCCCGCCGAGCAGCGCATCGTCTTCGAGACGGAAGAGCAGGAACGTGTAGCCTTGGTCGCTGTGCCATTCGAGCGCATAGCGCGCGAGACGGCGGCGGAACGCGGCGCGCGACAGCGCATCCTCGCCCCAACTCGGCTCCCACGGCGTCAGAAAAGCGCGCGAGGCGTGACGCAACTCGGCCCAGGCGCGCCAATCGAGGCGATCGGGCGCGCGCAGCACGGCGCGGCGTCCCGAGAGACGAAAGGGCGGCGGCGCTGTCCCGAACAGCCGCTGCAGTCTTAAGAGATCGAGCGCCACCCCCTCGCTCCCCAATGTCCGTTACGATCTCAATCGTTCGGCGAAAAGCTCCAGCTTCTCGAGCTTCCCGACCGGGCCGAGCGCCGCCACGGTCGGTTTGCCGGCGATAATGCGCTTGGCCACCCGCACCACCGCATCTTCGTCGACCGCATCGATATGCCCAACCAGCTCTTGCGGATCGAGCGGCCGGCCGTGAATCAGCATATGACTCGCCTGCTGCTCGCAGCGCGCGGTCGTGCCCTCGAGCGACATCAACAGCCCGGCCTTGAGCTGCGCCCGTGCCCGTGCGAGCTCGTCGCTCGAGAGGCCGGCGACGAGCTGGCGCAACTCATCGCGCAGCACCGGCATCAGCTCGGCGGCTTCATTCTCGCCGGTGCCGGCATAGATGCCGAAGATGCCGCCATCGCTATAGGAATGGCTGAAGGAATAGATCGAATAGGCGAGGCCGCGCTTCTCGCGCACCTCTTGAAAAAGCCGCGAGGACATGCCGCCGCCGAATGCGGTCGACACCACCGACGCGGCGAAATAGTCGCGATCGCCAAAAGGAAAGCCGGGAAAGCCCAAGAGCACATGCGCTTGCTCGAGTCGCGCAGCTCGCGATGGTCGCCGCCCTCATAGTGGCCAGGCTCGGTCCGCGCCTCGCTCTTCGCGCCGAGCGCCGTGAAAGAGCGCTCGGCCAGCGCGACGAGCGCCTCATGCGTGAGGTTGCCGGCGGCGACGAGCAACATGCCCGGCGCGGCGTAGTTCGCTTTCATGTAATTCGCGACCGCGTCGCGGCTGAGCGTCTTGATGATATCGGCGCGGCCCAAAACCGGCTGACCCATCGGCTGGTTGGGATAGGCCCTCTCTTGGAAGAGATCGTAGATGATGTCGTCGGGCGTATCCTGCGCCTGGCCGAGCTCTTGCAGGATCACCGTGCGCTCGCGCTCGAGCTCGGCGGCGTCGAAGCGCCGCGTGCTGCAGGATATCGGAAAGGATATCGACGGCGAGGCCGACATCGGCCTTCAGCACCTTGGCGTAGTAGGCGGTGTGCTCGCGCGAGGTGTAGGCATTCACATGACCGCCAACCGCTTCGATCTCGGAAGCGATATCGAGCGCACTGCGCCCGCTCGGTGCCCTTGAAGGCCATATGCTCCAGCACATGCGCGACGCCGTTGAAGATCGCGGCCGGCTCGTGCCGCGT
>CAVSUX010000012.1:0-162722 GCA_963731145.1 uncultured Alphaproteobacteria bacterium
TGACGAGATCAGCCAATAATACGTTAGGTAGAACATTGGCTTAGTCTTGGCCATCGAGCAGTAGGTAACGCCCCAGGTAACGTTCTTTCGCCCAGCCGCCTGCAGCAGAAGCGCCCGCAACAGCCGCTCCGGCGCGATCGACGGCCGTCCATCCGTCGCGTAGAGAGCCGCAAATTCTCGGTCGAGGGCGGCAAGCACTTCGTTGACGATACTGCGGATCAGTCGCAGCGAATGGTCCTGGTACCCGCTCCTCGAGGTCTACATAAGAGAATAGTTCACCCGTCCGCATATCCGAACCACGCATCGATGCCTCCCGCTGTTCCCACCGCCAGCGTGGAATCAAATTCGCAGTTCAA
This sequence comes from uncultured Alphaproteobacteria bacterium, assembly GCA_963731145.1. Taxonomy (GTDB): domain Bacteria; phylum Pseudomonadota; class Alphaproteobacteria; order ATCC43930; family CGMCC-115725; genus CAIKMD01. The sequence goes on from CAVSUX010000012.1 coordinate 357, forward strand.
TGTCAGCCGTACACCACACGTTTTTCAGCAGCCTGCTAGGTCAGGTTGTCTCAACCCAAATGGGGGGTGCGAGACGCAGCAACTCTGCTGCCGCGCTTCACGTCGCAATGTCGCCGTGAGGAAGGCGGGTTCGCCCTGAGCCAGTCGGCCGGTTAAAAAAAGCGGCGACGCCCGCAACACGCATCCGTGCAACTAGTGTCGCCTATCGGCGCAATTAATAAAGTTACCGTCCAAAATTTAATAATGGAAACGAGACCGGCTCCCTGCATACACTGAGCAGTAGCGGCTTGCGGAATATGTACGTTCCCGAAACCGTGAGTGCTCCGGTTGATCCACCAACCGGGGCCCGCCCAATACTCGTTTGATTTTGATGATGCCATGATTCGTTCCGAGAGCAGTAGTTACTCAGGACTCTCCGCAGTGTTTTGCACGGCGGCAGCCTGGACGATGGCGTTGCTCGTATGAGCGCTCACCCAGCGACCGAGGGTGTGTGGCGGGGCTGCCATGAAGGAAGCCGCAGCTGTTTCAAGCACCGCATCGACATGCCTGTGAACGTGGACGCCAAGCACAAGCTGATCCGGCATTATGCCGTGAGCGATGCGGCCGTGCACGACAGCCAGAAGCTGGATGGGCTATTGGACAAGGGCAACACCTGCAATGATGTGTTCGCGGCAAAGGAATGCCGGTCCCCGTGTCTTGCCTACATTCTTCTTGGCTGCGACGCATATCTAGGTAGAATATTTGTTGATCGCGCATATCAGCGCTCGTCAGGCGTTGGTCGAACTAAAATTAGACATAATCGCTCAGCTCGACGCAGCGCCTGGTTTGCCGGAGGTTTCCCTTGCCTCTGACCCGTCGTTCTATACTTCGTACCGGCACGTTTGCCGCCGTTTCCTCCTTGTGTGGCCAAGTGCCTCGCGCCGCAACACCGGCGCGTGCGCAAAACTCCGAGCCCCAGTGGCGGCACGGTCTGTCGCTGTTCGGTGACCTCAAGTATCCGCCCGGTTTCAGCTATTTCGACTACGTCAATCCGCAGGCACCAAAGGGTGGGGGGATACGCTTCGTGGCGCTCGGCACTTTCGACAACTTCAACCAGGCAATAGCCGGGGTCAGGGGCTTGTTGGCTGCGGCTGCCCGTACGATTTGTGACACGTTGCTGGTGCCATCGCTCGACGAGGCGTCGACCCATTACGGGCTAATCGCGGAAGCGGTGAGTCACCCCCCGAACTTTGCGTCCACCTCGTTTCGCTTGCGCGCCGCCGCTCGGCACCACGACGGCAACCCGATCACGGTCGACGACGTGATCTATTCCTTCGAGGCCTACAGGAAATACAATCGCTTCATCGGCGCCTTTTATCGCAACGTCTTAAGGGTTGAGCAGAGCGGCGAGCGCGAGGTCACTTTCACTTTCGATGCCCCCGGCAATCGGGAAATGCCAGTGATCCTCGGGCAACTCAGAGTACTGCCAAAGCACTGGTGGGAAGGAAATGACGCGTCGGGGAAGAAGCGCGATGTCGGCGCAACCACGCTCGAGCCGCCGCTCGGCAATGGAGCCTACCGCATCAAGGAATTCGTTCCCGGCCGCTCGGTAGTTTACGAGCGTCTAAAAGACTATTGGGCCAAGGATCTGAACGTGAATATCGGGCGCGACAATTTCGACGGAATTCGCTACGAGTATTTTCGTGACCCAACCCTCGCACTGGAAGCCTTCAAGGCCGACCATGCGGACTGGCGCATCGAGAACAGTGCCAAGAACTGGGCTACGGCTTACGATTTTCCTGCGGTCAACGACAAGCGGGTCATCCTTGAGGATTTCCCCCAGCGCGATCGGGGGATCATGCGGGCCTTCGCCTTCAACACGCGGCGCGACAAGTTCAAGGATGCGCGGGTGCGACGCGCGTTCAATTTCGCCTTTGACTTCGAAGGGATGAACAGGCAGTTCTTCTTCGGCCAATACAAGCGGGTGAACAGCTACTTTGAGGGCACCGAATTGGCGTGTTCCGAGCTGCCGCAGGGCGAGGAGCTTAAGATCCTAGAAGGATTGCGCGACAAGGTACCGCCCGAGGTCTTCACCACCCCGTATGCCAACCCGGTCGCCGGCACACCCGAGAACGTCCGCGCCAATTTGCGTGAGGGGATGCGGCTTTTACGCGAGGCGGGCTACGAGGTACGCGATTACAAGCAAGTCAACATCCGCACCGGCGAGGTGCTGAGCGTCGAGATTCTCGGCCTAACGAGCGATCCTTCCGGAGCGGAACGCCTCATCCTCTTCTACAAGCCAGCACTTGTTCGTCTCGGTATCGACGTCAACGTGCGAAGCGTTGACGATGTGCAATACGAGAATCGTTTACGCGACTTCGATTTCGATATCATCATAGCCACATGGCCGCAGTCCCTATCGCCCGGAAACGAGCAACGCGACTTATGGAGTTCTCGGGCAGCCGATACGCAAGGCTCGCGCAACTATGTCGGCATCAAGAATCCTGCAGTTGATGCCCTGATCGACCGGGTAATTTTTGCCAAGAGCCGTGCCGAGCTAGTAGCAGCCACAAGAGCGCTGGACCGTGTCATGCTGTGGAACCACTACGTCGTGCCGCAATTCGCCGATGACAGGTTGCGCTCGGTACGCTGGGACCGCTTCGGCCGGCCGGATCCGCTGCCTGAGTATGGTGGCTCGGCTTTTCCCACCGTTTGGTGGTGGGATGCCAAAAGGGCTGCAAAAACCGGGGTTCTCGTCGCGGATCCATGATCGTATGTTAGGGGCTGGCATCACGCTACACGCAAAAGGCCCCAACCCGAGATTAGCTCTGTGTCCGTGCGATGCTCTATCGGCGGGATTTTTTCCGGGTTCTTGCGAATCAATTTGGGCTCCGGGCTGCGGCTCGCTTTAGAACCAATTCAACTACCCCACCGCCGGAGCCGGCAGCATTGGTCCACTTCAGCTGATCTCCGGTGACCGCAATCGTTCGCTTCTGGTCGGCACCTATCCAGTTCGGAAATGTACTGTGCTCGACCTTGATCAGGAGGTCTGTGCCCGCGAACGAATACGTACCAAAGGTCGCGATGCTACCGTGCACGACCGCCTTATTCTCCTCGGGAGTTCCCGTGGTGCGGTTGTTGGATACAAATTTCGGGAGGTCGCCGCGCGAATACAAATAGATAAAATGACCATCACTAGTGAAAACAATAAGTCCCTTTGGAGTGTCACCGAATGTCGGGATCCTGCTGCCGTCGAAGCGCACTGTGTCAGTCGAAACGAGCGTCCAAGTTCCAACGAGGTCTTTAGCGGACTGCCCGCTCGCAACTCCGGGAGCGGCAACTATCAGCACTGTCATTGCGCTTAGAGCAAGTGTGGTACGACGGTTCATCGTAATCCTCCTCTGACTGTCAGCGGAATGGGTGGCGCCGGGAGTACGCGCGTGGCGCGTTCCGAGCGGATGCTGATAAGCCCGCGCCCGCCGATGGCATGTTCGCTGTCATTGCCTCGAACGGAAAATTCGGCATCTCCGTTTTTTGAAGCAGCTAGAGGTAATGTTGACGTGGTCGAGAAGTTGTCCGCCGACGCGTGCAAGATGACGGCCCAAGTCGCCCCCCTAGAGCGGTGCATCAGCGACCTTCGCGCTACTGTCGCCAGCGAAGCGCAACGCTCCACCGTGGTCGATCTCCCGGCGTTTCGTTACCCGCGCGATCTCAACTAACGGGCCGTCCGCTCGGCGCGGCATTTCGCTCTCGATTGCTCTTGGGCACGTGCGGGCAGATGCTGCGATACTTGCACAGCGCCGGCACGAATGGCGAGGCTTCCTCGGCCGTCGCGAACTTTGCGATTAGCTCCATCCACTCCTGAAACTCGAAATCGAGAAGCGATTCGCCGAGATGGCTGCGCATGTTCTCCATCGTTGTGGCCAGAGAGCGCACAACCATCTTGCGCTGCGCTTCCGTCAGTCTGATTTTCACAGAACCAGTTGTGCCTTGCCGCAGCATTGGATTCACCTTTTCCGACGGTTGGTCCGTAGATGAAAGGCGAATAGTTTCGCGCGTCATGCGATATTTTCTACATTATAGGAGCTGAAATTTCCTGAAATGTTCTGAAGCGCAGTTGTTTCAACCTGTTGCGTCGGGTCTTAGTCAGTCTCTACTGAGACTAGTTTTCCTCGCCGAAGGGCGGCCTCAATTGGGGCCACCGCCGCCGACGAGCGCGCCCGACTCGAACGGTTGCGGCGCAGTCCTCGCCGAGCTAATCGCGGGCGAGCGCGACGATGCGGCCGACCAACTGGCCGAGCTCCCCAGCGGTCGCCTCTAGAGAACCGCCGGACGAACTCGGCCACTATCTCGGCGAGGCGCTCGTTGCGTCCCTCGGCCCAGCGGTACTCGATCGCGATATTGCGGCCCTTCGATCCAACCGAGTTCGCGCAGGCGCTCAACGAAGGCGGCAGCGCATTGCCGCTGACCGAAGGCGTGCTGGCCCTAGATATCCGAATGGTCGGCATTCGCCAGCTGCTGCGCGCGCGCCGCGAGCGGCGACGCCGCCGCCGCACCGCCGAGCCGGGCCGGGCAATACCGCCATGGCGCCTTCAACAGCGCGCGGTTGGCGGTCGGGCGCTGCCGTTCGCGGCGATCGCGGTGGCGTGTCTAGTACTCGTAGCGGCGGCGCTATTTGCGCGCATGGCGGTTGCCCAGGCAGGCAATGCCGGTCTCATCGCGCAAAAGAACGCGCTCGAGGAGCAGCTCAACCAGCTTCTTGCCGGCGAGCCCGCGGCCTGCGCTAAACCCACCCACTAGAAGGCTGTGGTCGATGCGGACGGGATCGCTCTTATGCTTGCAATCGACCGAGGGCTTGGCGCCTTTGGGTGCCTTCAACCAGCCGGTCCATCGCAGCTTTCAGCAGATCCACGCGGCGCTCGCGAACGAGCTGGGGTCGCGCTACGCCGACTATTTTGCCCGGCCCGACGTCGACAGCGACGGCCACCGCATCGGTTGGGTCGCAAGCAGCATCGGCGAGCCACGCCGCTGGGTCGACATGTCGCCCGAGGAGCAGCAGCGCCTCGAGCCTGTGAAGCGCGAGATCCAGGCCGGCTTCGACGCCTATCGCACGCGCCTCGACGCTGCAGCAGAAAATAGCCCGCAGAACAATTTTGGTAAGGTGCTGGCCCAGGCGATACGCGTGCCGTCGCCCGAATATCTCTATTTCATCGGCGATCAGCCGGTGCTCGCCTTCTGGGGCTTCAAGACGACGACGGCGCGCGACGGTATCGACCCGCTGCGCCTCGCGCCGGGCGGCATGACCTTGCCGACGGGTATCGCGCCCGCCTCCGTGGCGCCCGTCGCCGCCGTAGTTCCCGCAGGACGGCGCTGGAAATGGTGGTGGTGGCTCTTGCTGCTGCTCTTGCTGTTGCCTGCTGCTCCTGGCCTTATGGTGGTGGCACAGGCCCGTGACACTGGGCGGGTTCGTGTCCCCCGCAACCGAGCAGCACGAAACGACGCCGCGGCTTGCACCCGTCACGCCACGTCCGCCCGGCACCACAATCACGCCAATCGCGCCGCAAGGCACGGCGCCGGGCACTGTCGTGCCAGGCGGCGGGACGGCAGGCGAAAGGACGCTGCCCAATGGTAACGGCACTGTGCCGCTCGGTACCAACGGCACGGCGAGTGATAATGGCAACGGCACACCGCTGCCCGATCGATCGGTGACGCCGCCGCAGGATCAGTCACCGTCACCGAACCCCGACCAGCGGACTCCGGATCAGCAAAATCCCTCGCCGACGACACAGAACCCGCAGCCACAGGCGACGATCCCGCCGGACCTGCCCGATCTGCCCAAGCCCGGAGAGTCCGTACCCGAGAAGCCGATGACGCTGCCGCCCAACATGCAGCCGGGTCCCGCCAACTTCATGAGCGGCACGTGGCAGAGCCGTTCGGGCCTGCAGATGAACGGCAAGCCCGCCGAGGAGCTCTACCGCTTCAATCAGCAGGGCCAAGGCGACATCACCTTGCGCACCCGAGATGGCACGGTCACGTGCCATGCGCCGGCACAGGCGACGGTCGGTCCGGACGGCCATCTCTCGATCACGGAAGCGCCGTCGCTCGGGTGCAGCAATGGCAGCTCGGTGCCGGGCGCAGTCACCGACTGCACCGGTGGCGCGCAAGCGAACTGCATCGGCACCAACGATTCGGACGGCAGCAAGTTCCGCGTGCAAATGCAATCGCTCGGTCAGAAGTGACCGGTGATGGCTGAGCGGCTCGTCGCCCAAGGCGGAGTCGCAGGTCTCGAGGCGGTGACCGCGTTCAACCGGCCCGTCTTCCAAGCTTATGCTGAGATCGTCGCCACCGTCCGTCGGCGCCTGGGCGATCAAGCGGCCGGTCTCTTCGCACGGCCCGAGCTTCGCGGGCGAAGAATCTCGTGGTTCACGGATCGGCCCGGCGAGATCAGACGCTGGCTCGATCTCGCGCCCGCCGACCGCGCCGCTCTCGAGCCGGCGCGTGCGGCGCTCGCTGACCAACTTGCCGGACTCGTCTCGAGCTTCGGTGCCAGCGGCATCAACACGCGCGAAGGCAATCTTGCGCACGTGCTCGAGGCGGCGTTGGTGGCACCAGGGCTCGAGCATCTCTATCTCGTCGGTGGCCAGCCGGTTCTCGCTTTCTGGGGATTCCGCGGCGCGGGACAGCAAGGCCTGTCGCCGTTGCGGGCGCCTTTGCGCGAGGCGCCGGCCGCGCCGTCGCCTTTGCCGCCGCGCCGCAGGTTGTGGCCGTGGCTCCTCGCTCTCGCCGCGCTGTTGCTGCTCGCACTTTTGCTGTGGTGGCTGCGGCCGTGGCCGGTGTCGACCGTGCCACAGCCCGCCGCGCCCGTCGCAAGGCCCGAGCCTGTGCCGCCACCGCCCGCGCCGACCGTCGAGAAGCCCGAGCCCGTGCCGCCGCCGCCCGCGCCGCCCGTCGAAAAATCAGAGCCCGAGGGGCCGCTCATTACCCCGCCCACGCCCGAGCCGCAGCCGACAACCACAACCACAACCACAACCACAACCAACCACAACCACAACCGCAACCGCAACCGCAAGCGGACCTGCCACAGCAGCGCTGGGATGCGCATGACCTCTCGATGCTCAAAGGCTGCTGGCTGCTCGGACACGAGGTGCCCGTGTTCATCGGGACCGAGCAGGGGATCATGCGCACCGCGCGACTCTGCTTCGATGAATCGGGGCACGGCCGGATATCGCAGGCGTCGGATTTCCCGACCGAGAAGTTCACGTGCACCGATTCGATCATCGGGAGCTTCGACCAACACAACGATCTCGTCGCGCGGAAGCCGAGAACGATTTGCGATAACGGACGGAACTGGTCCGCTGGAACCTACACATGCACGCGCCAGGACGATAACACCGCCAGCTGTGTTGCGGGCGGTGAAGGGGGACACGCTGTGTTGGAATTCCGTCGCGCACCCTGAGGGCGCGGATAGCGGGACGACTGCTCATCGGGAACGCGTGGCGCGCCGCGGCGACGGTCCGGGCGGTCACTCCTTGCGGTGTTATTGGCGCTCGTCTGACGACGAGAGCCAGCGGGTCAGGACGAACCTTTCCCCGCCCAATAGATCTTCGGCGCGTCGGCATCCTTGGGAAAATCGATGTTCAGCGAAGGCGAGAACAGAAGTAGCTCGGCCTGGCTCGCCTTCCGAAGCATCTGCGCATCGTCCACGGTCGGGACCGGAATGTATTTGCTGTATTGCGGGTCGTTACCGTGCTCCCAATCGACCCATTCGTAAAACTCAAAGAAATAGAGTTGCCCGCATTCGCGGCACTTCAGCAGATATCGGCGCAGGTGACTTTCGTCTGCGTAGGTATCGATCAGTTCAAAGCCCTCCTTCATCGGCGCGGCGCGCACCAGCTCGGGATTGTGCCAATAGACGCACTGCGCTGGCTCGGCGAAGCGACGTTGCATCGTGTCGGCGACGGCTGCTGCGGTCGGAACTTGGGCATGACGGCTGTTTCGACGGGAGCGGGCCGCTTTCATAAGGCCTGACCCCCAGCGTGTTCGCCTGAAGACGTATAAGACCATCGCCACGACCGTGAACGTCGTCGCCAGGAGGCTTCCGATATTCCTGAGCATGGGCCTCCTGCGTCTCCGCGACTTTAGGGTTTCTTCCCGACGGTCGGGAGCAGGATGAACGGCACGACGACCTGGGGCGGTATCACCAATCCCTTCTGTGTTGTCCTTGGAGACCCTTGGGAGGTACTTTTTGAATCGTGAACGTGCCGTCAGGATTTTTGGTGATCATGGGCGGACCGGCGGAATTGGCTTGCGCTGCCTGAGCCGTGGTAGGTTTCGGTGGCTGTGAATCATCTGCCGCCATGACCGCAACCGCGGTGCGAACGGCATGGCGCGCCGACAGCAAGACGACCGTCAGAACTCCGCTGAACCGGTTCATGGGAAGCCTCCGTGCACGGGCAGTGTCCTGAGGCCCGCCGAACGCCGACAGGACCTTACGCCTAAGCTTCGGCCGAAGAAACGGGATGGAACGGGCCCAAAATCTATGACAGCCCGACCCAAGCCGCTTCCCAACGTGTCCTAGACTTCCTCGGCTGTCCTACAAATTTGGACAGCGCCGGCAATTCTCGTAGGTGAGTCGGTGTTAGGCAGTGGAGGAGGTCGAGCACTCCATGGCAGCCTGACCCAAGTGCCGGTGCTTCCCAGCGTGTCCTAAATTCCGCGGCTGTCCCAAAGCGAGAGATGTGCGCCTTAATCCCCGGTTACCGACAATCGCGCTGCCTTCGTTGTCCTACGACAGCCTGCCCCAGCCAAGAGTTAGAGCCGTTGAAGGCTGCTGCCCGAGCAACCCTCGTCGACACAGCGTAGGGCGAGCCACCTTCACCTCGGCCTACGGACATACGGTCTTACTCAATTTGTAAGCGTCGCGCGGTTGCACCTAATTGAAGGTTGACGCTGTCGATAAGCGCCAGTTCCAGGGCAGCAGCTCGTTCAGGCGGTTGGCGGGATGGCCATTGGCCATGCGTTCGAGAACGTCTCTGAGATAGGCATAAGGCTCGATGTCATTGAGTTTGGCGGAAGCGATGAGCGAGGCGACGACCGCCCAGCGGTGACCGCCGCCGTCGGATCCGGCGAAGAGATGGTTCTTGCGACCCAGTGCGATCGGCCGAATGGCACGCTCGACAGCGTTGTTGTCGAGCTCGATGCGACCGTCATCAAGGAAGCGGCAAAGCGCGGGCCAGCGTCCAAGGGTGTAGCGGATCGCTTCCGCTAGCGTGCTGTGAGGGGGAACGCGACCAAGCTCCTGCTCGAACCACGGCTTCATCGCCATGACCAACGGCCCGGCCTCGCGTGAACGAACGAGCCTGCGCTGTTGCGCGGATTGGCCGCGGATGCCTTCTTCAATCGCGTAAAGCTCGGCGATGCGACGCAAGGCTTCCGCGGCGATCGGTGAGCCGGTGGCCTCGTGAAGTTCAAAGAACTTGCGCCTGGCATGGGCCCAACACGCGGCGAGCACCACCTTGCCGCTCGCGGTCAGCCGCTCGAAGCCGGCATAGCCATCGACCTGCAGAACGCCGCTGAAGCTGCTTAGGTGGGAAGCCGGCCGCTCAGCTTTGCGGTCCGAGCTATAGAAGTAGACCGCCGCCGGCGGCTCGGGGCCTGCCCAGGCCCGATCATCGCGCGCATAAGCCCATAACCGCCCGGTCTTGGTTCGGCCGCGGCCGGGATCGAGCACCGGAAGCGGCGTATCGTCAGCGAAGAGCTTGCTCGAGGCGAAGACCTCGGCGGCAAGACGCTCATGGAGCGCTTCCAGCCACCAGCAGGCGCCGCCAACCCAGTTGGCGAGGGTCGATCGATCGAGATCGATGCCGTGGCGAGCAAAGATCTGCGCCTGGCGATAGAGCGGCGTGTGATCGCAGTATTTGCTGACAAGCACCTGTGCCACCAGCCCTGGCGTCGCCATGCCCTTAGCAATAAGCCGCTCGGGAGCCGGCGCCTGATGGAGCTTGCCGCAAGCGCGGCAGCCGTACTTTGGCCGGTGAATGCGGATGACACGCAGCGATGCCGGAACCCAATCCAACATCTCGCTTGTCGTCACCCCGATCGGATGAAGACCGCTGCCACAGCTTGGACAAGCGCTCGCATTCACATCGAGCGTCATCTCCTCGCGCGGCAGATGCTCGGGAAGGTCCCGACGCTTCGCGGGCTCGGCGTCACTCAGATCGACAGGGGCTGGCTGCGGCTGCTTCGCCTCGGCGCGCGCGATATCGGCGTCGAGCTCCTCGAGACCGAACTGGAGCTGATCCGGATCGAGCCGTTCCGAGCGACGTCCGAACTGGCTCCGCTGCAGTTGCCGAATGATGAGCCGTAGCTTCTCGATCTCGCCGTCCCGCTGCTCCATGCCGGCCGCGAGATCGTGCACCAGCTGATGAAGGAGCGTCATATCGTTCGGCAGATTCGCGAGATCGAGCCGCATGTATGATTCTACGCACGACGCGATTCCGGACCAAGAACTTGTTGCGAGCCGACGAAGATTTTTTTTGATTATCCCGCGACCGCTGGCCGCCACACGCGCTCCGGATTTTGCCAATCGAGTCCTTCGAGCAACATCGACAGCTGCGCGGCCGTCATCGTGACCGTGAGACCGTACTCATCCGCCACCGGCCACGCGAAGCGGCCTTTCTCCAGGCGCTTCGTCAGCAGACAAAGACCGCTGCCGTCCCAGAACAGAACTTTGATCATGTCGGCGCGCCGGCCGCGGAACACGAACATATGTCCCGAGAACGGATCCTTCTCCAGCACCTGCTCGATCAGTACCGCCAGCCCGTCGAGCCCCTTGCGCAGATCGGTGTAGCCGACCGCCATATGCACCTTAATCCCTGCCGGAACCAGCATCATGGCCGCTCTCCCTCGAGCGCCGAGACCACGCGCTTCATCGTCTCGGGATCGACGTCACGATCGAACCGCACGCGCCGACCACCCACCAGCTGGATCTCGATACCCGGCGCCGGACGCTCGATGATGAGCGACGGGGGCGCGGCGCTCGTTCCACCGGGCGTATCGCCGGCGACCGCCTCGTCGGCGATCTTGACCGGTAGGAAGCCTGCTCCTTCCGTCACCGGCACAACACCCAAAGCCTGCCGCCACCGGAACAGCAAGCTCACCGCAACGCCATACCGTCTCGCCACCGCCGAGACCGATACGCCCGGATAGCACGTCTCCTCGACAATCCTTTTCTTGGCTTCTTCGCTGAACCGCCGACGGCCGGCCGGCTCGCCGCTCACCTTCACCGACGAGATCGCAGCCGAAGGGCGCGGGAGAGATAATCTTTCGGGAGCGGCCTTCGTCCTAGCTTTAGTCATAGGACTGGTCATAGGTCTTAGCCGTGGATATCGCCCCCACCGCGCCTTCGGCCCCGCCGCGTCCTCGCGCTTCAGCTGTGCTCGCCAGTTGCCGAAGTTCTTCAGCGACAGACCGTGCCGCTCGCAATATTCCCGCTGCGTCAGACCACTAAGCTCCCAGACTTCAAAATGACTCCGCCAGACAGCTCGTGTCGGCGCCCGCTCCTCCAACCGTATGGACAATCGATCCTCCTCGCCCGCGCCATCCCGCGCGACCGATCAGAATCGCATCACCACAAACGAGAACAAGCGTGCAACAACGCGACGCTTACGAAACGCGCGTCGCGCACCCGATGTTCTGATATGCGATCCTTGATCAAATCCCTGTTCAGCCCGCTAGGGATTTCGCCCTGAAAAGCGAAGCATTTCGCCCGCTTTGGATCGGCGAAATGACGTTATCGGGCGCGTAAAAATAAAAATACCCTGCTCTTTCGCTGATAAGCAGGCAAAGGCGGGCGTTGAAAAACGGGATTTCGTGACGCTCGCGGCCAGCGAATGATCGGCGCGCGGTCGCGAGCACGCGTCCTGCGCGCTCGCGACGCGAAGCATGCCGCCGATTAGAGAACGGCAATGATGGCGTTCGCGGCTCCGATCAACGTGGTACCGGTTTGGGCGCTGATCTTCTGGGTTTTGACCGATGACTGAACCGAGCTGATAAACGCTTTGAGCTGATTGCCGGCCTGCTTGGACTGCCCGGCCTGAACGGAGGCGAGCACATTATCCAGCTTGTCCGTCAGGCTGCTGATCTGGCCCGAGGTCAATCCCAGGATCGGATTCGAGATCATGCCGATGAGATTGTTGACGCTCGAGGTGGGGCCGCCACCGCCGCCGCTCCCGCCGCTCCAAGTTCCCGGCATGCTGAAGTTGATAGCGAGGTCGCCGCCGGGCGATGGATCGCAGCAGCGTATCGTGCCCTCGTCGAAGACATGCGACCCGCTCGCGTCGACGAAGTTGAAAGTGGTGATGCCTCCGTTATCGAAGCCGCCGGTGTTGACGCCCAATCGCCATTCATTGATGTTTCCGCTGGCGTCGGTGCCGGCGAACCCGAAGAGACCCTCTCCCGGGCCGATGGGGGTCGTGATGGTTTGATGCCCATCGTTCAAGGTCAACGAGAAGCCCGAAAGGCCGCTGATATCTGCGTAAGCGAAGTTCGGGCCGAGTGGGCTGTCGAGCGTCAAGGTTGCGGTGACGTGATCCGTCGCCGTGTATGACGTGTCCAGATTGCTCGGCGCCGGGGTCGAGCAATCGAGCGTCCCGCCGGAGCCGCTCGAGCCGCAAGAGAAGAGCGTGAACGGATTGCCCGTGTAATTGTAGACTGCTTGCGCCGCCGCATGCTCGTTCGATACGGCGAGAGCAAGAATAATCGTTGCCAAAGCCGCAAAGACGCGGCCGCTGAAATTGCCTCGGAACATTTTGCCCCCTTCGATGATGTTTCGACCGCTGCCGCCGGTTAGCGTCAGGGATCGGATAATTCTTGAGGGCGAAAATGCTCAGCCGCCAACTAGCAAATGATAGGCGTGTCGGCGGAAATCTGACCCTTCGATCACTTCAACGCCCGACGACCGTCGTCAGCATCAGACGAACCAGCTCCACTTGGCGCCTCGTGTCAGTCTTTTGAAAGATTTGCGTCAGACGGGTCCGCGCGGTGCCATAGGTTATATTCAACTGTTCCGCGGCCTGCCGCAGGTCCTCGCCATTTGCCAAGAGAAGCGCGAGACGAGCCTCGGCCTCAGTCAGGTCGAAGCTCTGCTGAAGACGCTCGATGGGCAGGAACGGCCGGAGGTCGGGATCCGTCACGGTTACACAGACGGCCGGCCGGAACATCGCCAAGCGCGGATATTCACGCGTGAGCGGACTCACGAAAATGCCGAAGGGCTGCTTTTCCGACGGGCGTTGAGCGCGCATCGTGCCGCCGTATCGCGAGCCGCTGCGCGACAAAGCCTGCTCGATCAGCGACTGGAATTTGCTGTCATCCTGCTTGCCCGCCAGCGCAATGCGTTGAGCGGAAACGTGAACGCCGTCGCGGGTTGATTGCAGCGTCTCGGCAGCCCGATTGCAGAAAACGATGCGCTTGTGGCTATCGAGTAGAAACACGGCCGCGTCGCTGCGATCCAACCACTCCTTGCCGAATTGCTCGACGGCGCCAAGCGAGCCGATCCGGACGCCAATCGTCAGCGCCCGTTCGAGATGGCGGTGAAGAACGGTGAACTGGTCGATATCGGCGCGCTCATACCGGCCGGCGGTCCGAGTACGGTGCAAGGCGACGCCGGCTTGCACCGACGGCATCAGCTCGGCCTGGCCAATCATCCGGAAGCGCGTATCGACGCGTCGGTCATGCCAGTCGAAGTAAGGATGCTTGTCTTTCTCGGCTTCAGCAATGACCAGCCCATCATGGACGATCGGCACATCCGGATGAGCGGCGAGATATTGTACGTTCGGATCGATCGCAGCCGTGTGCTCAAGGTATTCTTTGATCGCGACCGGATCGAAATTAATGGTGACGAACGTCGGATGCTGTAATACCGCTCCGTCGAGCACCCAAAAACTTGCGGCTTGGCTGTTGGTGAGCTCGGTGAGCTGCTGGAGAGCGCTCGGCCACAAGGTTTCGTCGAGCGCGGCGTCATAGAACGCTTCGAGGACAGCGAGGGTACGTTTGTGCAATGCCATGATCGCAACCCATCCTTGGCGTGGATGTGGGATTGCACGGAGTAGAACGGCAGCTAGTAACGAACTGTAATACTCGCGACATGAAAGACTAACGCAGCGCTGTCAGTATAAACGGCGGATGGGTCTAAGTTCAATGGAACGAACGCTCGATCATCCTCGGCGCACGGACCGGTACAGTGCAGAGTATTTGCGAGTAGCTTAAATGCAGCTCATGCCGGCGTGGTTAAGATAGTGACTGATCGCGTGGAGCAAGCCTTCCGCGTGCAGCTCTTGGCCGTGCAGCATCACCATAAGCGCAACGGAGGCAACGAGCATCGCCTGTAAGCGGGACTCGCGAGGATGGCTCGGCCAAAACGGACGGGCGAAAAGCGCGAGCGCGCAAATGCCGACAACCGACCCCAGCGCGACTTCCAGAATGCTGTGGAAATGGATCACGACGCGCGAGATACCGATGGCGGCTATGAATGCAGCGCCCGAAGCTATGACTGCCACGCGCTTCCATCCCGTCACACTCGTCGCGACCGCGAGCGTCAGCGCGCCGTAAACCAATAGGCTGAGGCTCGTATGCCCGCTGGGATTGCGCAAATCCGTCAACGGTGGACATACATAGAAATAGATTTTGAGCACCGCTGTGGAGCCCATGCACAGCGCGACCGCGGCAAGCCACCATATCGCGGCACGCGGCTGCCGGATTGCGATCAGCCAGACGGTCACAACCGCCACCAAGGGCAGCAATACTGCCAAATCGCCGAAATCGGTGATCGTCTTGATCATGTGCCTTTATAGGGACGGGAGCCGGCGTCGGGACGGAAATATCGTCGCAATGGACGCGTGTGTTCGCCGGCGTCGAGATGGCTTTAGGCAGGTGTTCGAACGCAGCGCAACGGTCGGGGCGACCAGCCGCCGATTAATCAAAGCTTGATAAAGCTCGTCGCGAGGCGGGAAAGGCGAGTTGACCGGGGCACGGATAGGGGCACGCAAGCCCTTTAATCACAACTAAAAAGGCGCCCTTTTTAACGGGTTTTCAATCCCCGTGCCCCGATCATGGCCTCTCGCATCGGCCGCCTTCGGGGAAAATATGTCTAAAAGCCTGCACACGCGATTTGGTCGGGCAGCCGTCGCTGTCCTCGGATTTGCCGGGCTTCTGGCAATGGTGCGCGACGCGCATAGCGCCGGGTTTTATCTCCAGGAGCAAAGCGTGGCCGCAAGCGGCCGCGCCTTCGCCGGCGACGCCGCCGCGGCCGAGGATCCGAGCACGATCTTCTACAACCCCGCCGGCATGACGGAACTGCACGGCCGGTTGGTCGGCGAAACGGGGCTTTACGTGATCGCGCCCAACGTCGATGTGTCCGATCGCGGATCCTCCAATACGGTTGGGCCTTTTACGGTTCCCGCGGGCGGACGATCGAGCGATCAACCGTTCAACCCGCAGCTCACGGGTAACCTTTATCTCGCCGCGCCGGTCGACGACCGGCTGTGGCTCGGTTTCGGGGTTACGGTCCCGTTCGCGCTCAAGGACCAGTATCAGCCGGACTATTTCGGTCGCTACGATTCGACCAAGGCCGCGCTGGAGACGATCGATCTCGCGCCGAGCTTTGCTTACCGCGTCGCGCCGTGGCTGTCGGTCGGCGCCGGTCTCGACGTGCAATACGCCGCCGGCGAGTTGCAGAACGCGGTGCCAACCAGCCCGCTGGTCTCCTTTCCGCCGAACCCCGCCACCGACGGCACATTCAATACCAGCGGGAGCGATTGGGCGCTTGGCTATAACGTTGGCGTCTTGCTGAAGCCGCTGAGCAACCTCCGGCTGGGGATCAGCTACCGCTCCGGTATGAATCACACGCTGAAGGGAACGTCGAGCCTCGTCATTCCTGGCGTCGTATCCTCCTCGCAAGCGGCGACGGCGAGCTTCAAGCTGCCCGATATCGCTTCGGTTGGTGCCGCCTACACAGTCATTCCGGCAGTGACGCTCCTGGCGCAAGTCGATTATTACGGTTGGCGGCGCTTCAAGGGCATCCAGATCGCCATGGCCGACGGCACCTCGCAGTCCGTCCCTCAAGCCTTTCGCAACACGGTCGGCGGCTCGATCGGCGTCGAATGGCACGTCGCGCCGGCCTGGACGCTGCGCAGCGGACTCGAGCTCGATCCGACGCCGACGCCGAACGACGCGCGGTCGACGGCTCTTCCCGACAGCGATCGGACCTGGTTGGCGATCGGCGCCTCGTATGAGGTGACCGAGCATATCGGGATCGACGCGTCCTACGCGCATGATTTCGCGCATACCGTATCGATCAACCGCACCGACAGCTTTCCGGCGCTCGCCACAACGGCAACCGTGACGGGGACGGCGAACGTCAGCTCCAACGTGATGGGTTTGGCGATTTATTTTCGCTATTGAGTTAGAGGTGAACGCGTGGCCGCGAATCCCGACCGTGAGGGGACCGGCGGCGAGCCGAATGACCGCTTAAACGCGGTGACGCTGCGCTTCGTGGATCGCGCTGTTGAGCGGCGCTTCCATGTCGATGCCGTCCTCCAGGCGCTGCCTATCGTGCGGGCGGCGTTCCTCGCGTCGGCGCTCGCCTATGCGACGTTCGGCATCCTCGATTTCAGCATCATCCCCGAAGCCCTGGTGATCGCGGCATGGATTCGCTACGCGGTGGTCTGTCCCGTCCTGCTCGGGATGGTCTGTCTTACCTATACGAAGTTTTTCCCGCGCTTCGCGCAGTTCCTCTTCGCCGCGGCGATGGTAATCGCCGGGCTCGGGATCGTGGCGATGACCGCGGTGGCCGAAGGTCCCGGCAAGAGTACCTATTATGCCGGCGTGATCCTGATCCTCATCGTCGGCTCGAGCCTCCTGCCGGTCCGCTGGATCGTGGTCACAGCGGTCTCGGCCATCATTTTCGCTGCCTACCAGGTCGTCATCCTGGTGATCAACCCGCTGCCGCCGCTGATGCTCATCAACAACGATTTCTTCCTCTCGACGGCAATCCTTTTCGGCATCGTCGCGAGCTATCTGCAGGAGCTCAAAATCCGACGCATCTTCATCCGCGATGAAGGGCTGCGCATTGCCAGCAGGCAATCTGAAGAGTTGCGTATCAAGGCGGAAGCCGCGAGCAAGGCGAAGAGCGAATTTCTTGCGGTCATGAGCCACGAGCTTCGGACGCCTCTCAATGCGATTCTGGGCTTCAGCGAGGTCATGAAGATGGCTCTGTTCGGTCCGATCGGGTCAGAACGCTATGCGTCCTACATCGACGACATCCATGGCAGCGCCGAGCATCTTCTGAACATCGTCACCGATATCCTCGATCTGTCGAAGGCAGAGGTCGGCAAGCTCGTGATCGAGGAAGCGAATACGCCGATCGTCGATATACTGGACGAGTGCTTGCGCTTGCTGCGCGAATGGGCGGGGCAGGAGGGCGTGCGGCTGTCGCTCGATACCACCGGCATGGACGCGCCGATCGTCTGGAGCGATACAAGGCTGATCAAGCAAGCCTTCCTGAACGTCTTGAGCAATGCCATCAAGTTCACGCCGGCGGGCGGAAGCGTGAAGGTCTCTCTGGCGTGGGAGGACGACGGCCGGCTCGTTGTCCGGTTCGCCGACACGGGCATCGGCATTGCCGAAGGCAATCTTGCCGCCGTCCTCGAACCCTTCGTTCAGGTCGAAAGCGCTTTCGCGCGACGGCACGGCGGTACCGGCCTCGGTTTGCCGCTGGTGAAGAAGATCGTGGAACTACACAACGGCACGATCTCGCTGGCGAGCAAGCTCGGCGCCGGAACCGTGGTGACGATCTGCTTCCCGGCGAAACGCGTCGTCCGCGCGGTGGACCAAGCCGCCGTTGCCTAGATCATGATCGCGAAACCGCGATCGTGCCCGATTCCATTTCGCGCGAACTTTACGGCTTTCGCACCGTCAGGACACAAACATTTCCCGTGCTGTTCTGGTCCACGGACAAAGTTGCGCCGGGCAATTCAGCCCCGAGATCGAGCATTTCGGTCTCGTCGCGATAGATCAGAAGTCCAATCCGTTATGAATTCCAGCGGCCAAAGCGTGCTTCGCTGTCCGGAATCTCATGTTCCCGACCACGAGCCTGCCGCCCGGGACCAAATGCTCGTAGAGAGATTTGATCAGTGCCTTGGCTCTGCGGGCAGTCAGATAATCGATCAATCCGACGCTGTAGATCATGTCCTGTGCCGGCAGTTTGCCAACAAGCTCTCCCGCCGCCAGGAGCTGCGAAAAGGATGCATGCAGGCACGAAACCGTCGCCTGGGCTCGATGGCGCATGACCTCGGGCAGCGATCGTTCATAGGCCTGCGATAGAGCGCGGTGATCCTGATCGATCAGCGTGACCTCGAGCTTCCGCGGCAACGCCGGCGCCTTGAGGTAATCGATCACTTCGCGCGCCGAGCCGCATCCCAAGCTCGTGATCCGCGTTGGGCTCGACCCCGCGCTCGATACAACCTCGGCGATCGTCTGCCGCATCATGATCATGCGCGTCGCGATGCACTCGCCGAAGTCGAGGCCAATACGATGAATGAGCTTGTCGGACAGCCGCTCGCCTTCGAGCTTCCAATCGTAGACGATATTCATGAGCTCGAAATCGCCCGGATAGCCGAGAGGCTTCTGGTATGCGCGACGCCACGACGCGCCCGCGAGGAAATCGGGCGTCAAGAGAAGCTCTGTATACCGCTTGGCTGCCCGCCAGGCCGGGCCGCTCGGATCCATCGTCGTGGTGACGAGCTCGTTGCCGCGCTCCCAGAGCTTCGCGCCAGCGCGGCAGAACGCGTTCGACACAGGCGGCCAGCATCTCATTGGCGGTGCCGGCATCCGGATTGGTCGCCTCGAAGCTGTCAAGCGTGGCCCGATAGGTGCGTAAAAGATGCAGCATGTCGGCGCAGAGCTGGCGATAGGCCAAACCGACCGGCGCGTCGGCAACGGCCAGCTCGTCAAGATCGGCTTGCGTCTTCAGTTTTTGATAGCGGGTGACGACCCGGGCCATGTCGACGCTATGGTCGAGGAAGCGGACGCCGACCTTCGTGCCCCGGGGTATCGAACTCGGTGCGTACGATTTCGCCCCGCGCTTCGAACAGCGCCTCTTCATTCACCTTCAGCTGCACAGCAACCGGCTGGCCGACTCCGCGCACGTAATTGGCGCCGTGGGTTGTCATTGCGCCAAGCCCGGTCAGGCTGATGTCATGCAGGATAAAAGGGTCCGCTTCGAGGTTGAGCGCCGGCGCCCCACGTTTAAAGAGATGAGCCGCCTTGAAACGCTCGGCGCGATAAAACATTTCGCGTCCACGCGCACCGGTAAGCTCTTCGTACCTTTTCACAGCCCCCTCCAAATACTCAACGGCATCACTTACGGAGGGAGGCGGCATTCTGTGGCCGCAAATCGAATTAACTAATCCCCTCGTATCACCTTCATTAGTTTGGTGGATGCCCTAATGGGGTGATGCCGTCAGAATAGCCTAGGGTTGCCAATTCCTAAAAGAGAAAATGAGTTAACGCCCGTAAGTACTTATGCGAACTAGTATATTAATGATTAAGGCACAACCGTAGGAAGTATTTGGAAACATTTCACAAATCCCGTCACACGGGCGATCCGGCATGCCCCGGCTGGCAGGGCCTTGGCCCCCCGTCCAGGGCGGGCCTGTGCCACCCGCCTAGGCCCATCGCCACGGCCGATCTGGTGGGCGACGGGTTTTGCGAATGCAGCAGATATCCTGCCGGATCGTTCCGGGGGACACGGCGCGGCCAAGCGCCTCCTCGTTTCGCCGTATTGCGGGGAAGGAGATAGGTCAGGGCGGCGCCATGGCGTCAGCTTGGCTTCACGCAATGGATCCAGATCCGAAACGATAGTGTGCGAGGAGACGATCGAGCGGCGATAGGACGCGATCGCACCTTGCGATGCGGCTCCAACTTGGACATTGGTGCCGCCGTGGTCGGACACAAAGCTCGGATAACCGTCCTTCAACGGATTCTGCCTGATGTGTACCATCGAACCAAAGATAAGATGTCGCTGACAAACTGCTTGCGTGCACAGAACGTGTGTGACTTGCCCGCAACACCACCGCGAAAAATGCTTCGGCATGAGCGGCAGTATTCGCCAGCGAGCCTCTTGCTGGTTTAAGGTCATAGCGTTGTAAACCAGGAGGTTTATGCTCCTGGACGAGGTATTAACGTTGCGGACATCGGGGCCTCTCGAATACCGTTGTAACCTGCTCGACAGGTACGGCCAGGTCGTTTGGCGCGCCAGATTTCTTGCACCCAACGAGACCGAAGCGATTGCGACCGCGCGAACATTCTTTCGCCCGCGGACGGACAGTACTTGCGTCTTCGAATTGTGGCAGGACGATCGGTACGTCCACTGCGAGAACGATCCGCTTGTGCTTGATTTCGGAGCTGCCGATGCGGCCGGCGGTTCTCTCGCGCGCCGCGCGATCGCCTGGGCGTCTCGCGTGATAGCCCATGTATGAAGTCATCGCGGGCCAGCGCTTTCGTGATGCCCAGCCGACCGTGTTCGGTCATCCGCCGCCCGACTTGATCGTGACCGACGTATTCGTCGGGACTGACGGGAAGGAGTACGCGCACGTTTACTCCGAGCCCAACGCGCTTGACCGGAAAACGCTGTCGACGGCGATACTTCGGGATAAACGTCGGTTCGTCCATCTCGACAAAGCGGCCGCCCGGTAACCGCATCGGCGCAGACGCCGGCACGCCCGCATCCGGCACCTCAATCTTCACCCGGTCGCCGGTCCCTGCCACCTTTAGAATAGGAATCTGCTAGGATGCGGCTTCCTTAATCGGGGGAGGGCACAATGTCGCTTATCGCGTGGATCATCCTGGGCCTCATCGCAGGCTTCATCGGCAGCAAGATCGTCAACAAGCGCGGCGAAGGACTGATTCTCGATATGGCACTCGGAGTCATCGGCGCCATCGTTGGCGGCTTTCTCTTCAACCTTGTTGGTGCTGCAGGCGCGACGGGCCTAAATCTCTACAGCCTGTTTGTCGCTGTCATCGGTTCCGTTGTCGTGCTTTTGGTCTACCACGCGGTCATTCGCCGTTAAAATTGCCGCCATACTCGCGTCTGGATCAACTCGTGGCGGCGGGGTGAAGCGTCGTGGGGTATCGAGAGAATCGTTACCCTGATCGGAACAATTGACAGGGGGCAGATGCTGCGACCTGTCCGATCTTGGGGACGAGCTATGCAGAAATTATGGCCGCGCCGCGCGGTTCTCCGCACCCTTCTTGTCGATCCGCGAGCGGTATCGGCGCTTTCTATGCCGATCCTCAGCAGGCGGCGGCGGCCGAGCGACTTGCCGCCATTCCGACAGCGACGCGCGAGAGCGCGATGCGGCGCGCGATCGCCGTCGCACGGCGCAACCCGACCTATCCCTTCGGTGCGGTCATCACCCGTATCGCCGACGGGCAGGTGATGGCCGAAGGTGTTAATGCGAGCGGCCGAAATCCCATGCTGCATGGCGAAGTCGCGGCGATGGAAGATTATCTTCACCACCACGGGAATCGCGATTGGGCTGAGATGGTGCTCTATACGACCGCCGAGCCTTGCTCGATGTGCATGAGCGCGTTGGTCTGGGCCGGGATCGGCGGGGTGGTCTTCGGCACCTCGCTCGCCGGCTTGAAACGAGCGGGCATCGACCAGATCGATATTCCTGCAGCGACGGTCGTTGCGGCATCGCCTTTCTGGCATGGCGAGCTTCTCGGCGGCGTGCTGGCGAACGAAACGGATGGTTTGTTCATGAAGGGCCGGAGCGGCTGAGAATCTATCGTTGGCGGAGCCGTTTGGCCGGTCGTCTCGATCCCGGACCGCCCGGGGGGAGCACCTTTTGGGAGCCGTTGGCGAACCGCGGTTTTAATAGTCTAATAGGTGATCCTCGCGGGAGTTCGGGCCATGATCACGATCACCGTCAACGGTACGCCGCATCAGATCGATCTCGAGCCGGATACGCCTTTGCTTTGGGCGATCCGCGACGCCGTTGGTCTCACCGGTACCAAATTCGGTTGCGGCATCGCGCAATGCGGCGCTTGCACCGTGCATATCAACGGGCAGGCGATGCGCTCCTGCTCGGTGCCGATCGGCCGCCTCGAAGGCGCCAGCATCACGACGATCGAGGGCCTCTCGCCCGACAGCAAGCATCCGGTGCAGCAGGCCTGGCTTGCCGAGGACGTGCCGCAATGCGGCTGGTGTCAGTCCGGTCAGATCATGGCGACGGTCGCGTTCTTGAAGCAGAACCCGAAGCCGACCGACGCCGACATCGACGCCAACATCACGAATATCTGCCGCTGCGGCACCTATGAGCGTCTCCGTCGCGCGATCCATCGCGCCGCCGACCTGATGAAGGCTTAGGAGGAGAACGACCATGGACGGAAATCAGACCCCGATTCTTTCCCGCCGCCGTTTCCTCGTCACCGGCGTGACCGCCGCGGGCGGCTTCGCCATCGGCATCAGCGCGCTTGCCGCATCTTGCCAACGCCGTGACGGTGGCCGTGCAGCCCTGGAATGACGACAACAGCGCATGACCCCAATGAGATCGATGCCTGGATCGCGATCGAGCCGGACGATTCCGTGCTGATCCGCTACCAGCGCTCGGAAATGGGCCAGGGCAGCATGACGGCGCTGCCGATGATCATCAACGAGGAGCTGCAGGCCGATTGGTCGAAGGTGCGTATCGAATACGCCTCGCCCAATCGCAATCTTCGCGAGAAGAAAGTCTACGGCGACATGAACTCGAACGGCAGCCGTTCGGTGCGTGCTTCGCAACAGAAGATGCAGCAGGTCGGCGCCAGCGCGCGCACGCGGCTGATCCAGGCGGCGGCGGCGAAATGGGGCGTGCCGGCCGAGCGAATGCAGCTCGGCGAACAGCGTCATCACCCATGGCCCGTCGGGCCGCACGCTGCGCTATAGCGAGGTCGCCGCCGATGCGGCGAAGGTCACGCTCGCGCAAGAGCCCGCGATCAAGCCGCCGGACAAATGGACCTTCGCCGGCAAGCCGATGCCGCGTGTCGATGTCGCGCACAAGATCGACGGCTCGGGCAAATACGGCATGGACGCGCAGGTCCCGGGCATGGTCTTCGCGGCCATCGTGCAGTGCCCGGTGCCGGGCGGCAAGCTGAAGAACGTCGATGTCTCCGTCATCGCCGGCATGCCGGGCAATCCCCAAGTGGTGAAGCTCGACGACGCCGTCGCGGTCGTCGCCGACGGCACGTGGTGGCGCGCGCGCCAGGCACTCGCGAAGCTGCAGCCCGAATGGGATGTCGGCGCCGCCGGCACGGTCGACAGCGCGCAACTGTCGAAGGAATTCCGCGCCGCGCTCGACGGCGAGGCGCAGGTCGCGCACAGCCATGGCGATGTCGACAAGGCGCTGTCGGGCGATGCGAAGGTTCACGAGGCGGTTTACGAAACGCCGTATCTCTCGCATTCGCCGATGGAGCCGATGAATGCGACGGTGCATTTGCAAGCCGACCGGCTCGACGTCTGGGTCGGCACGCAAGACGCGCTCGATGCGACCGAGGCCGCGGCGAAAGCGGCGGGCATGGAGGCCGAGCAGGTCTATGTCCATAACGGCTATGTCGGCGGCGGCTTCGGCCGGCGCGATGCGAACGACGAGGTCCGCCAAGCGATCGCCATCGCCAAGGTCGTGCAGAAGCCGGTGAAGCTGATCTGGTCGCGCGAAGAAGACACGCGCCACGACAAATTCCGCCCGCATGCGGTGGTGCGCTTCCGGGCGGCGCTCGGCAGCGATGGCATGCCGACGGCGTTGTCGATACGCGCCGTCACGTCGTCGATCCTCGCCTCGGTCGGCCGCCCCGCCCCGGCGAAGGGGCCGGAGCCGCAGGCCGTCGCCGGCCTTGCCGATATCGGCTACGCCATTCCGAATGCGCGCGTCGATGCGATCATCAAGAACACGCATCTGCCGGTGTGGTTCTGGCGCGCGCCCGGCGCGAACCAGAATGTCTTCGCGATCGAAAGCTTTATCGACGAGCTCGCGACCGCCGCCGGGCAGGACCCGTATCAATTCCGGCGCAAGCTGCTCGCGGGCAAGCCGGACTGGCTCAAGGTGCTCGACACCGCGGCCGAGAAATCCGATTGGGGCAAGCCGTTGCCGAAAGGCCGCGGCCGCGGCATGGCGATCTGCACCGACACCGACAGCCTCTGCGCGCAAGTCGCCGAGGTGACGGTCAGCGCGAAGGGCGATGTCCATGTCGACCGCGTCACCGTCGCGCTCGACACGCGCTATCAAGTCAACCCGCTCAGCATCGCCGAGCAGGCCGAAGGCTCCGTCATCTTCAATCTCAGCGCCGTGCTCTACGGCAAGATCGAGGTGAAGAACGGCGCGGCGGTGCAGGGCAATTTCGACACCTATCGTATGGTGCGGCTCGCCCAAGCGCCGAAGATCGACGTCTATCTCGTGCCCAGTGGCGGCAGCAAATGGGGCGGTGCGGGAGAACCTGCGACGCCGCCGATCGCCGGCGCGGTCGCGAACGCGATCTTTGCCGCGACGGGCAAGCGCATTCGCACGCTGCCGATTATCGATAACGATCTGTCATCGAAATCGACCTGATCCCGGCGGGCGGCGGAGCCGATGAGCAACGGGGCGTTGTAGCGCAGCCGGTCAACGGGTTGGCCGGCCGAATGCGTTACGCCGCGTGGCGCAGCGGGGCTCTATTTAGGGGCGCATGTTGAGATCGGTTCAACGCCAAGCGTGCGCCCGGACTTCCGATCCATTGGCGAAAGCGGCGTCGCGCCCATAGCCTCGATCACGCGCCATCGCATTTCGTCCGCGTGTCAGTATCGCTACGAGGAGAAGTGCGGTGAAAATGGGTGTGAGCCGCCCGATCGGATGGAACATCGGCGGGTTGATGAGCGGGCTCGCCCATGCGATCCATGCGATCGGCAATTCGCCGGGACGAAAGCCGTGGTCCAGACCTTCCGCGAACAATAGCGCGGCGGCAAAGCCCGTCAGGATCGCGTCGTATCCGGCCACATGCGGCGCGCCCAGAATGGTCGCCGCCGCGAGCGCGGCGGCGCGCATGAGCTCGGGCATGGGCTGGCGGTAGCTCATATAAACGCACGCAGCGGCAAGCAGCGTCACGACGTTCTGTATCACGTTGGCAAGCGACGGCGTGGCGCCGAACAGGATCGCGCAGGTGAATACGCTGCTGCCGTGAAGGCGACCGATTTCGAGCGCCGGCGGAAGGCCGCCAATCGCCGTCGCCAACCACGACTGCCAGGCATGCGCCCCGAAGACGAGAGAGCTGACGATCGCGAGGAGCGACGCCGTCGCTGCCGCGGCGCCGAGCGCCTTCCACTGCCGCGCTGCGAGGAGCGCGATCGGGACCATCAGCGCGATCTGCGGTTTGTAGGTCAGCAGGCCGAAAAATATGCCGGCGAGTACCGGCCGTTTGCTCAAGGTCAGCGCGCCGCCGAAGAAAAGCGCGCCGGACAGAAACGCGTTCTGTCCCAAATAGACATTCATGATTGCCGCCGGGCTGAGGATCAGCGCAAGCGAGCACAACCAGCGTCGCTCGCCCGCGAAGCGCCAAACCGCGACGATCATGCCGAGAAACGTGAGCAGAAGGAACACAGCGCAGCCGGCGCCGAAACCCGTCGTCCCGAACGGCAACAGCAGCAAGAGGAAGGATGGTGGATAGAGCCATGGATGGTCGGGTAGCGCCCAGTTCGCGAAGATCGCGGACCAGGAACCGAACTTGAAGTAGCTCGTTGCTGCGGCGTGAAATACCGCCCAGTCCTGGAACGGGTCCGCAGCGAAGGCGGGGGCCCAGCACCACCAGCCGTAAATGCTGCACAGACAGCAGAGAAGAAGAGCCGCGCTCAATCGTGAACGCGGCGCGTTCGCCATAGCGTGTGCGGCGCGGAACATGCGCCTAAACGGTGTCGGCAATATATCCGCGCTTGGCGCCGCGGCCCTGGAAATAGGCTTAACCATCTTCACCCGCCGGATCGAGGCCGGTTGTGCCGCCGCTGGCGGAGGACACGCGTCGCAGGTTTCGATTTTTAAGGGCGAAGGGTTAATACCCGATCAAAAAGAGCCCGGACGGAGAGACGGATCAACGCCTCTATTGTCGGCCATACGACAATAAGGGGCACCCCGGAACGCTGTGTGGTCGCGAAGGCGCATGCGATGGCATGCCTGCTCAGGAGCCCGGACCTCGGCGTCCGCCCTCAAACCATGAGACAGGGAAATTTCGTCGACCCAGGGGACTGGCGAGACCATCGCGGCGGCAAGGCAAGATCGTGCGATCGTCGCCGTACGGTTTCTTTGGCGAAGCGTTGCCGAAAAGGTCTAAGCTCCAATCCTGGCGTCGGCGATTACCTTTTTGTTTGCGCATCGGTTCATTTGATTGCGCGCCGCGCCTTCCTAATCGAGAAAAAGATAAGCTCCCACAGGGAGCATTTCGGCCTCGCGGGAGGACGAATCCAAATGGTCGCCGAAAGCAACAGAGATCGGGATGCCGGCGTGCGCGGAGCCAACGCAGCATCGCGCCGCACCGCCCTTGGACAATCGACAGCCTCGCAACCCGAGGCGACCGAGACGCGCTATCGCGCGATCTTCGAGCAAGCCGCGGTTGGGATGGCACAAATGAGTTTGGAGGGCCGGTGGCTCAACGTGAACCGCCGTCTCTGCGCGATCGTCGGATACTCAGCCGACGAACTGCGATCAATGACCTGGCGAGACATCACGCATCCCGACGATCTCGATGCGGATCTCGCGCTTGTTCGTTCGCTTCTCGCCGGCGAAATCGAAACCTACTCAATGGAGAAACGACACGTCCGAAAAGACGGGTCGATCGCTTGGATCAATTTGATGGTATCGCTCGTGCGAGGCACGGACGGCGCTCCGGAGTGCTTCGTCGCTGTTGTTGAAGATATCGAACAACGGAAACAGGCCGAGCAAACGCAGGCTCTCCTCGCCGCGATCGTGGCGTCGTCCGACGATGCGATCATCGGCACGGGCCTCGATGGGACGGTCACGAGCTGGAACCGGGGAGCGGAGGGTCTCTTCGGCTACAGGGAAGCGGACATCGTCGGCGAGTTTGTTTCGCTGATTATTCCTTCCGAGAAAATGGGCGAAGACGCCTATATCTTCGACAATATCCAGCACGGCAAAACCATCGCCCATCTCGAAACGGTGCGTCGGCATCAAAGCGGGAGGCTCATTGACGTATCGGTCACCGCCTCGCCCATTCGCGACTCCCGCGGCGCCTTGATGGGAACCTCGAAAATCGTTCGCGATATTACCGATCGCAAGCGCGCCGAGCACGCATTGCTCGAGAGCGAATTGAGATATCGCCTGCTTTTCGAAAATATGGCCGAAGAGGTTCGGCTGTGGCGAATACAGCGGACCCCGGACGGCGCTGTTGCCAACTGGACGCTCGTGGATGCAAATCCGCCGTCTTTGAGGAGTTGGGGCAGGGCGCTCGACGACGTGGTCGGTAAAACACCGTCCGACATATTCGGCCCCGAAGCGTTGGACCTGTATAGGCCTGTCGTCGAAAAAATCTTGGCGGACGGCGTGCCCCATTCGTTCGAGGCCTATATATCGCAGGTCGATAAGCACTTTCAGTTCACAGCCGTGCCGCTCGGCGAATTTTTCATCACGACGGGCGTGGATATTACTTTCCAGAAACGTGCCGCGGAGGAATTGCGCCGGCTAAATGAAAAGCTGGAGGAGCGGGTCGCAGAGCGTACGGCGCAACTCGATACCCTATGGGCCGAGCGATCTCGTCTTGCCTCGATCGTCGAGAAAGCGCCGGATCTTATCGGAATACGGGACAACGTTCGGGGCGGCGTTTATTTGAATCCCGCGGGCAAGCTGCTCGTCGGCGTCGAGAGCGACGATGAGGTCCGTCGCAGGGGGCCGGACGAATATTTTGTGCCGGAGGATCGTCCGCGTTTTGAGCGCGAGATTTTTCCTTCGCTGAACGAGCGAGGCAGCTGGGCAGGCGAGCTTGAGATGCAAAATCTCAAGACGGGCGAGCGCATCCCGGTGCTCTTCAATGTTTTCAATATCGATAACACCTCTCCAGGTTCTTCCTCTTATTCCGCCGCGATCGTGCGTGACCTGCGGTCCCGTAAAAAGCTCGAAGCCCAGCTCATCCATGCGCAGAAGCTCGAAGCTGTCGGTCAATTGACTGGAGGCGTGGCGCACGACTTCAACAATCTATTGACGGCGATTGCCGGGAGCTTTGAGCTGATCGATCGGGCAGCCCACGGCGACCCAAAGCGCGTGCAGCAGCTGGTCGCAAACGGTCTTCACGCCGTCGACCGGGGAGCGCGCCTTACCTCCAGCCTACTCGCATTCTCGCGAAAACAACGTCTGCAACCCGAACCCGTCGAGGTTAACGTGCAAATTCGCGCGATCGAGCCGCTCCTGCGACAAGCCGTCGGCGAGACCGTTCGTCTGCATTTCGAATTGAGTCCGCATCTGCGGCTCTGCCAGGCCGACGTCGCTCAGCTCGAAACCGGAATCTTGAATTTGGCCATCAATGCTCGGGACGCGATGCCGAATGGCGGGCGTCTTGTTATATCGACGTCCAATGCCACGCTGACGGCAGCCGCACTCGCGCAAAATAGCGATGCCGCGCCTGGCCAATTCGTGGCGGTCTCGGTCGAGGATACGGGGCACGGTATGACTCCGGAAATACTCCAGAAGGTATTCGAACCGTTCTTTACCACCAAAGAGGTGGGAAAGGGTTCCGGCCTCGGCCTCAGCCAAGTCTATGGCTTTGCGCACCAACTCGGCGGCCACGTGACGATCGATAGCCAAATCGGTTGCGGCACGCGCGTTCACCTTTATCTGCCGGCCGCCGCCGCCGAGCCGCACGCTGAGGCTCTAGCGGTCGAACAGATCGAAGCAAGCAAGCGAGTGCTGACGGTCCTGTTGGTCGAGGATGACGACCTCGTGCGCGACATGACCCGTCAGACGCTCGAGGATGCGGGGTGCGACGTTCTCGATGCTCGGTCAGGCGCCGAGGCATTGAACGTGTTACGCGATCATCGCGACGTCGACCTGTTATTTTCGGACATCGCCATGCCCGGTGGAATGACGGGAATTCAGCTTGCGAAAGCTGCCATTCAACTTCGATCGGATATCAAAGTGCTGCTGACGACCGGTTACGCCGACGCGCTCGTCAATTCGGATACGAGTGAAAGCGAGTTCGATGTCCTTATGAAGCCATATCATCGTATGGACCTCGAGCGACGGATTCGCGACCTGTTTGCCGACCGGCGCTAACAGCGCAACGGATCCCATTCGAGCCGGACAAAAGGCGATCGCCGGTGCCCGATTGCGGCCGCACCGTCCCGTTGCGCAGCACCTTCGATTTCGGATATGGGGCTATTCCGGGTTTGGGGCTCGCCGCGACGATCTGCTATTTTTGCGCGGGGGCTCGTTGCGCGATTGAGGCCCGAGTTCGCGGCGCTCTCGGCGAACCAGGGCCCGAAAGGGGGCGTCATGCTGTTCCGGCAACTCTTCGAGCCGCAATCGTCGACCTATACCTATCTCTTGGCCGATCCGGAAACCCGCGAGGCGGTGTTGATCGACCCCGTTTACGAGGAAGCGCCGCGCGATTCCTCGTTACTGCGCGAGCTCGATCTGAAGCTCCTCTACACGCTTGAAACCCATGTCCATGCCGATCACGTCACCGGCGCCTGGAATCTGAAGCAGCGGCTGGGCAGCCGCATCGCGGTTGCCGCCGGTAGCGGGGCCGAGGGCGCGGAGCTCTATCTCAAAGACCGCGACCGGGTGAAATTCGGCCGGCGCTTTCTGCAAGTGCGCGCGACGCCGGGCCATACCGGCGGCTGCCTTACCTATGTGCTCGACGACGAGAGCATGGCCTTCACCGGCGACTGTTTGCTGATCCGCGGCTGCGGTCGCACCGATTTCCAGCAAGGCGATCCGCGCGCCATGTATCGCGCGGTGCATGCGCAGATCTTCTCGCTGCCGGAATCCTGCTTGCTCTATCCCGCGCATGATTATCGCGGCCTCACCGTCTCGAGCGTCGGCGAGGAGAAGCGCTTCAATCCGCGCCTCGGCGGCGAGTTGAGCGAGGATGATTTCGTCGGCTACATGAACAATCTCGGCCTGGCGCATCCGAAGCAGATGGACATTGCCGTGCCCGCCAATCTCCACTGCGGCCGGCGCGAGGGCGACGACCATCTCGTTGACGAGCCGCATTGGGCGCCGCTGATCCTGACCTTCGCGGGCATCTGGGAGGTGCAGCCGCTCTGGGTGCAGGAGCATCTGCGCGAGGTGCAGGTGATCGACGTCCGCGAGCCCGACGAATATGACGGGCCGCTGGGCCGCATCCCGGGCGCGCTCTCGATTCCGCTGGGCGGGCTCGCTGGGCGGGTCTCGGAAATCGCCAAGGACCGGGCCGTGATCGCGGTGTGTCGCGCCGGCGGACGATCGGCGCAGGCGACGACGACGCTCCGCAAAGCGGGATTTGCACAAGTCGCGAATCTCGCCGGCGGCATGCTGCGCTGGCGCGCACAGCACCTCGCGGTGGAGGGTGCGCACGATTGAATCGCGGATCGGGAACGAGAAGTGAGGCGTAGGAAAAAGAGGCGGCTCTTACAAAACGTGCTCGCGGCAAGAGCCGCCTCAAAAAGAGAGGACGGGGGGATTGGTCCTCTCCCTGCTGGTGAAGCGAAAACGCCCAGCTGAGGCCGAGGTTCCAACGGACGTATTCAGATCAACGCCCCTCGAGCGCGGCGCGCTGCGACGTTCTCCAATGTAATCCAGCCGACATAACGCGTCCGGGTGCGCTTTACTTATTCCACTTCCGCCTTAT
This sequence comes from uncultured Alphaproteobacteria bacterium, assembly GCA_963731145.1. Taxonomy (GTDB): domain Bacteria; phylum Pseudomonadota; class Alphaproteobacteria; order ATCC43930; family CGMCC-115725; genus CAIKMD01. Next base: position 31,230 of record CAVSUX010000012.1, read on the forward strand.
TCCACCTTATTCCGCTTCCGCAGCGATCGCGTGCTCGCAGCTCGAAGCGGGGGCTGACCGATCCGCGTCGCCGGAAACTCAAAGCGTGTAATTCGCCCTGCGAGGTGGAAACGCAAAATTGTCCCCCCACCGCCCTATTGCCGCCCCACGTCACCACTAACTTGAACTAGGCGCTGGTGAAATGTTGATCAGTTGAGGGTGTTGCGTCCATGGACAAGCGTGAGGCATCGACCGCTTCCGATACGTTGAGTAGAGAGTTTTTAGCTGAAACGTCGAGTCCCGAGACATTCGCGATGGCGGTCGCCGCCTTACGCCCGTATCTCTTCAAGCGCGCAATGTACTTGGCGAAAGAGCGTGAGCTCGCTGAGGATCTGGCACAGAGCGCTCTGATTAAGGCACTGACAGCGGAAACCCTGTTCGAGCCGGGAACAAATCTGAAGGGTTGGGTGACCACAATTCTTCAGAATGAATATTACAGCCATCGCCGGCGATCGTGGCGCTCCACGCCGCTTTCGGAATTCGCCGCTGAAAATCTGCCATCGCCGCTCGGTGAACAAGAAACATCGGTCGATCTGCGCAACGTCGCATGCGCCATGGTGACCCTGCCGGAGACCCAACGGAGAGCTCTCGTTGCGGTCGGCTTCCTCGGTTACTCCTACGCTGAAGCGGCGATCGTCTTTTCCTGCAGCATCGGCACGATCAAGAGCCGGGTCTCGCGCGCTCGGATGGCTTTATTGGATGAGCTGAAGCGGCCGACGCCACGTAAGCGCCGTCGCATGGGGGAAACAACCGATGAGTTCGCGGCGCTGATTTCGGTCGTCGAAAGGACGAGAGAAGCGGCAAGCGGTCGGTTGTCGAGAGAGACACCGGTTAAGGGAGCGGAAGAACCTAACGCCAATAAGATTGGATTTCTGGCTGCGGCTTGAGATCGCTTCTGCGTCGGGAAAGCGCTGCCGATCCGTCGGGATCGAGCGGCGCCTTCTCGCCTAATGCCCGCGACAGATCAGGCCGCAGCGTTGGCTGGCAATTATTCTCGGTTCGGGGCGCGGTGCTGCGATTGTTTCGCGCGGTGCCCCGATCGATTCGAAGCGTACGGCTTTGTATTTCTCATAGAGCCGCAGCACCCGGTCCACATATTCCGTCGTTTCATCAAACGGAGGCACCGAGCCGTAGGCGAGTATCGGCCCTTCACCGGCATTGTAGGCGGCAAGAGCGAGTTTCAAGTTCCCGAATTTCCTGATGAGGAACGTCAGATAGGACGTACCCGCCCGGATATTTTCTTCGGCATCGAACGGGTTTCTGACGCCAAAGCGTGCTTGGGTCTCGGGCATGAGCTGCATCAGGCCCATGGCATTCTTCGGCGAGACGGCCATTCGATCGAACGCCGATTCCGCGGCGATTACGGCGAGCACCAGCCGAGGATCGGTGTCGCTGCCGCGCACGGCCCGGGAGACGAGCTGCACGATCTCGGTAGAGGGCGTCAAATCCGGAGCATGTTCGCCGGCAACCCGGCACGTGAAGCCCGTGCTTTGCCGGCTGCAATCGATTTCCTTCGCCTTCGACGGGTGCGCAAATATCAGCACGAGGATCAGGCAAATTGCGAACCGTCTCACCAGAGCCCCCGATCCCCAAAGACGCTTTCTCGAAGTCAACTATAGGACCGGGGCGGTTAACGCTTAAACGGGCGAACGGGAAGAACACTTATTCAGGGTAATGAAAAGGCTTTTTTGAGCTCCAGACCCCTGAAGGTCTCCGGCCCGACGCCGCGTCTCATGCCGTTTCAATCAAGCACCGCAAAGGCGGTCGCGACGCGCGGCCAAACCTGCTTCCCGTGCGCGGAATAATGATCGTGAGCTGTTTCATCCTGACGATGCGTGCCTGTCCTCGCAAGGTGCGGCTCGCAAATTCGATCCGTTACGCGTAAATACCGCTCAAATCGTCGGGTCGGGTTCGGAATCGAATCAGGCAAATTCTTGCGCGGCTTTCTCCGACAACAAGTGATCGCTCTCGGGCTCATCCGGTCTGGCCACGGCCGGATATTTGCCGCCTTCATTCTGGTCGTGGTTCTGGCGCTGCATGCGCTGGGAGCCAATTCATTTCTCATCGGCCCCAAGCTCGCCTTGTTCGACTTTTACCAGCGAGAGTTCCCGCGCGAGCGCACCTCCGCACCGGTTGAAGTCGTTGCCATCGATCCGGCCAGCCTCGATGCCGACGGTCAATGGCCTTGGCCGCGCGACAAGGTTGCGGCGCTCATCCGGAAAATATTGGCCGACAATCCGGCGGTGCTCGGCCTCGATCTGTTGATGCCGGAAGCCGATCGCACATCCCCCGCGAGCTGGGCGACGGGAGAAACGACCTTACCGCCCGATCTCAAGCAAGCGGTCACGGCTCTCCCCGATCACGACACTCTCATGGCCGATGCGCTCGCGCGGCATCTCGACGTTCTCGCCGTCGCGGGGCAGCGCGATACCGCAATCGCGGCCAACGGCCCGTTGACGCCGGTCCGCGTCGTTGGCGATCCTAAGGGGCCAAGCCGCGATTACCTGATCCCCAATTATACTTCTCTCCTGCGCAGCATACCGGTGCTCGACAATGCCGCCGCGGGCCACGGCTTGATCTCGGTGGACCGAGGCACCGATCAGGTGACGCGCAAGCTTCCTCTCGTGGGTCTCGTCGGCAACGATTTCGTGCCGTCGTTGACTGTCGAGATGCTTCGTCTCGCGACGGCTTCGCCTCTCTTGTCGGTCTACTTTTCCAACGGCATCTTGCAGGGAATTGGCCTTGGCGGGCTCAATATTCCAACAGAACCCGATGGCTCCGTCTGGCTCCATTTGTCGCCTCATGACGAGCGTCGCTTCGTGTCCGCGTCGGCCATCTTGCGCGGCGAGGTTCCGCCCGGCTTCCTGACCGGGCGCTTCGTTCTTCTCGGCGTTACCGCGCTTGGTCTCGTCGACCTACCGTCGACGGCGCTGGGCCCGATGCCCGGCGTCGAGCTGCACGCGCAATTCCTCGAGAACGTATTTGACGGTCGATTGGCCAAAGTGCCGGGCTGGGCGCCCCGCGCCGAGCTCGCGACCACCGGCATTATCGGCGTCTTGCTGATCGCGACGTTGCCATGGATTCGGCTTCGCTGGTATCCGGTCGTAGCGCTCGTGCCGATGCTGTCATTGATCGCAGCGGGAATCTTCGCGTGGACGAGCCAGACATGGCTCATCGACGTGATAACGCCCGTTGAAGCCGATGGCCTCGTTTTCGTGTCCCTCCTTGCCGGCAATCTCGCCGAGGCAAACGCCCACCGTCGGCAGATGCGACGCACGCTCGATCAGCAGCGCCTGGAGGCCGCGCGAGTCAATGGCGAGCTCGCGGCGGCGAAAAACATCCAGACCGGGATATTGCCGAAACTCGACGATCAAGAAAGCGATCCGCGCTACGATCTTCACGCACTCATGCTCACGGCGAGGGAAGTCGGCGGCGACCTCTATGATTTCTTCAAGATCGATATCGATCATCTCTATTTCGCGATCGGCGACGTGTCGGGAAAAGGCGTCCCGGCAAGTCTGTTCATGGCTTTGGGGAAGGCCCTTTTTAAGAGTTCCGCGTTGCGCGGCACGACGAGCGATATCGGGGTCATCACCGCGATCGCCAACAAAGAGATTACGCGCGACAATTCCGAAATGATGTTCATCACGTTTTTTGCCGGAATCCTCGATCTCACGACCGGAGAAGCTCAGCTTCTGCAATGCGGGTCACGATGCGCCGTTCCTGATAACGGGAAACAAGCCGCCGCGGCAAATCGACGATGCGCATGGTCCGCCCATCGGAGTCATCGACACTTTTCCCTATACCCGACGTTCTTGGCGCCTCCGCCCCGGCGATGTCCTTTGCCTCATGACCGATGGCGTTACGGAAGCCATGAATCCCGCGGACGAGCTGATGGGGCTGGAGCGCGTTATGCAAGCGCTATCACCGCTCAAAGGCGAGGTCGCCCCTCAGCAAACGATCGAGATGCTGAAGGACGCCGTGGAGAAGTTTGCCGACGGTGCCGATCCTTCCGACGACATCACGATAGTCGCGGTACGCTGGAACGGCGCCCCGGCGGTCGAGGCCTAGGCAAGCAGTTCCCCCAATAAAATTGGGGATTTGCGCCGCTTCTCGACTGTTACAGTTTAGTGACTTCGATGCTTGGCCCTCTAGCGTTTTACATTGGCCGTCCAGTAATGGTAGCTTGAGCTTCTCAGTTGGTGCACGAGCCTTCTGGCTCTAGGGAGAATCTTTCATGCGGCGCGCATCTCTTCTCATGCTTCTCGGACTATTGGTTCCAAGTTACGCATTGGCGGCCGATCCCATTGGTCAGATCAAGAATGCCTCTGGCGCCGTCGATGTGATCCGCACGGGTGCGACGCACCATGCGGCGGCCGGCGACAAGGTTTTCCAGGATGACGTGATTGCGACGGGTGGGGATGGCACGGTCGGAATCACTTTCGCCGACAACAGCTTGGTTTCGCTCGGTCCGAATTCCCAGTTGAAGCTGGACCAATTCCAATTCAATCCGGCGGCGCATACGGGTTCCTTCGACACGAGTCTCGACAAGGGCACCCTGGCGGTGAAGTCGGGGCTGATCGTGCAACAGAATCCGGAATCGATGCGGATACATATGCAGGCGGCCACACTCGGCGTCAGGGGAACGGAATTTGTCGTGCGTGCCGCGGGCAGCCAATAATCGGCGCCTGTTGCGTATCGATCGGTTTAGGTCGCGATAATTTCACGGCCGGTGCGCAACGCGCCGGTTGCAAGGGGGGTGCAAGTGAATCGAGTTCGTCTGTCGCTGCTGGCGCTTGCGTCGCTGTCGGTCAGTGCTGTGCCCTCTCTGGCGCAGCAAAACGGGCCTTACCTCCGCCTCGGCGCGGGTTGGTCCATTCCCGGCGATATGAGCAGTTCATCACTGTCGACTGTTGCCAAGGGCGACCTCGACCGACCGGACGGATTTATCGGCAGTGCCGCCGGCGGCTACAAATGGGGATGGTGGCGCGGCGAGCTCGAGATCGAGTACATGCGAAACGGCGCCGCCTCCGGCAACAACCTCTTCGCCGGGGCAACCGGGCGTACGGCCAACCTGAACGGCCATTCCTCCAATCTCGCCGTCATGGCGAATGGCTACTTCGATATCCCGGTGAATTGGCCGGTTCAGCCCTATGTGGGCCTGGGCGTCGGGTTCGATTATTTCCAGCTTAAAAACGTCGCGACCACCAATCTCGCCAGCAACGTGTCGATCGTCAACGGCAGCGACAAGGTGCTCGCCTATCAGCCAATCCTCGGCGTTTCACTCGCGCTGGATCCGCATTGGTCGTTCAACCTCGAATACCGCTATTTCGCGACCATGAATCCGAAGCTTTCGTTCAGTCCAACCGGGGGAAAGTTCGACGTAAACAACGCCAACCACAATATCTTGGCGAGCTTCACCTATCACTTCTTCGAGCCGCCGGCGCCACCGCCGCCGCTCGCGAAAGACAATCTCGTCGTCGTGTTGCCGGAAGCCAATGGGCATGTTGGCGCGGTGGTCGTTCATGGCGCGGACAACAACACGACGGTGCTGAATCAGGCCTACGCCGCGGTCGGCAGCGCGACGGGCTCCAGCGACGTCAAGCCGGTCGAGGTTGCGCCGACCGAGGTCTCGTCGATCTTCGGCCAGGCGCTTGCCGCCCAGCCGCAGCCGCCACGCAGCTTCACGGTCTATTTCCGCGCCGGGTCGACAACGATCACGCCGGCTTCGCGCGCGACCGTCGAGCAGATTTATGCCGATATCAAGCAGCGCGGCGCCGCCGAAATCGTGGTTACGGGTCACACGGATACGATCGGTTCGGCTCGCTACAACGACACGCTATCCTTGCGGCGTGCCCGCCGTATGCAACAGCTGCTCGTCCAACGCGGCGTCCCCGCCAACTGGATGACGATCGTCGGCGAGGGAAAGCGTGATCTGGCCGTGCCGACCCGCGACCAGGTGGGCGAGCCGCGGAATCGGCGCGTCGTCATCGACGCCAAGTAGTTCGATCGGATTTCGGCTGCCGGGATCCGTGGACGAGCTTCGTAGCGGGCGTGCGGCTCGCTGCGCGCATCTTGCCACGCCGCAGAAAAAAGAGGCCCCGCTTAAGATTGCGGGGCCTCTCGTCATTCGTACCTTCTTGACCCTTGGGCTCGCTCGCGGCGACGCGAGCGCGCTTTCCGGTCCTGGAGCCGAGACGAAACGGTTAGAGCGAGTTGGCGACGTTGCTGAAGGTCGTGCTCAAATTGGTGCCGACCGTTGTTGCCGCGCCGATGATCGCGACCGCGATAAGCGCGGCAATCAGACCGTATTCGATCGCCGTTGCACCGGACTCGTCGGTGAAGAGCTTGCGGAACATGCTCATGGGTTACCTCCTCGGTTTGGACCCGAGATCAGTTTGAGTGCTCGCAAATTAATGAGAGGTTAAAGAACGGGAGAAACGCCTTCGATGCCCAATAGTGTTGCGTCATTTCCTAAATAAACGCGGGCTGAGTTGTCGCCGATTTCTCGCTTCATTTTGATAAAATGCGCGGCGAGCGGCGAAGGGGCAGTGAATACATCGCGGGCGCGGTGACCTCACCCTCGGCGGGATTTCGGCAAGCCGGTCTGGGAGCGCTGAGCTCTCTCCTCGCATAGTATCGCAGGCGCGGCGTCAGGCCGTGTGTATGGCGGTTCCCCGCGTGGGAGCCGCCTTTTCGTTCGTGCTTGTGATGTCGCGCGGACGAGGAATATCGCGCTGAAGACAGCGGCTCAAGTAACGCGACGCTCGAACCCCGGCGGGCCGCCGAGCGGGGCTAAGCCGCGCTGCTTATTCCTGTTTCACCGCGTAGAGATTGCGATAGCGCTGCTCGAGCATCTGCGCGCCCTGCCGCGTCAGCGTGAGATCGGTGGCGCCGCGCCGGATCGGGCCGATGATCCAATCGCCGCCACGTCGCGCAATCACCGTGACCTGCTCGATCGCTCCGCAGCCCTCGAAGCGACGAAATTGCTTCAGCAGAATTTGCTCAAGCTCGGTGGCGGTCACGATGTGCATCGGTTCCCCGATCGATCGACAAGGGTCAAAAGCGCTGCGGTGGTCGAGCCTGCCAAACTATGCGGGACCGGTTAAGATTGCGTAACATTTCCAACCACCTTAAATGGTGGCGACAGCGACGCGCGACGCTGGGCCCAGTCGCTGTTGCGGCGCGGCAATGCCGCTACTGTGGCGTTTCGGGCGCGGGGTGCAGGCGAGGAAAGCGATGGAACTGGGGCTCTATACGTTCGGTGATATCACGCCCGATCCGCAGACCGGCCGCGCCGCCGGGGTGCGTGAGCGTTATGCCGAGATCGTCGCGGCGGCCAAATTCGCCGATGAAGCGGGGCTCGATGTATTCGGTATCGGCGAGCACCATCGTCTCGATGTCGCGATCGCCTCGCCGGCTGTGGTGATGGCGGCGATCGCCGGCGTGACGAAGCGTCTTCGTCTCACGAGTGCGGTCACCGTGCTCTCGACGCTCGATCCAGTCCGCGTCTATCAGGATTTCGCGACGGTCGATCTGCTCTCGGGCGGCCGCGCCGAGCTCATCGCCGGCCGCGGCGCCTATATCGAATCCTTTCCGCTTTTCGGCGCGGCGATGGACGATTACGACGCGCTCTTCGCCGAAAAGCTCGATCTGCTGTTGCGGCTCGACAAGAGCGAGCGCGTCAGTTGGGAAGGCCGCTTTCGCCCGGCGCTGAAAGACGCGGAGATTTCACCGCGGCCAGTGAACCGGCTGCCGATCTGGCTCGGTGTCGGGGGCACCGCCGACAGTGCGCGTCGCGCCGCCGATCACGGCTTGCCCATTGTGCTGGCCAATATCTCGCAGCCGCCGGCGAATTTCGCCGGCCAGATCGCGGAGTATCGTCAGCGTTACGAAGCGGCAGGCCATGATCCGAAGAACCGGAGAGTCGCTATCGCGACCCATTGTTATGTCGCGCCGGATTCGCAAGCCGCACGCGATGAGTTCTATCCCCATTACCGCGCCTATTTCTCGTCGCATGCCGCGCGGCCCTACTTCTCGCGCGAGGTGCCGCGCGAAGTCTTCGAGACCCGCGCCGCGCCGCAAGGGCCGATCTTCGTCGGCAGCCCGCAGGAGATCATCGACAAGCTCGGCTATGAGCGCAACCTCTTCGGCCACGATCGCGTTCTCGCGCAGATCGACATCGGCGGGCTGCCTTACTCGAAAGTTTCACGCTCGATCGAGCTGCTTGCGACCCAAGTCCTGCCGGCCATCCGCGCACTCTGACGGCGACGATGCGGAGTTGGGTTGCGACTCGCCGCTTTTCTGCCACCGGCCTTCCCCGACGCCTATAACGGCCGTGCTTACGTCATTCCGGCTGCGAAAGGCTATGCATACGCTCGATGATGAAGCGTGAGCTTGGCCGACAAACTCGCGGCTTTTTTGACACACAAACCGATCTTTTATCGTCGTGACGCGATGACGCATTGAGGCCCTTGCCGCGGTTCTTTATACAAAAGGGTAAGGGGAATTTCGGGGGTTCCTTGCACACCGTTACGCAGATGGCCGCGCTTCGCGCTGCCGCTCAAGCTATGGCTGCGATCACCCATGGCGCGGAGCTTTGTAAGCTTTCGCTCGACGGTATCGAGATCCGCAGCGCCGAAGCGCGCGGCGGCGACGTGCTCGGCGATGTCTCGGTCTGGGTTTCAGGCGTTGCCGCGGTTGATCGCTATCGCTTCGGCAGCCCGGCGGGTTCGGGCTGGACCATCGACTTTAACTATGACGACGATCAGCGGCACGACCTGGCCGCTGCGGCCAAGCTCGCGGCAGAGGCCGATCCGGGGGACGAGCGCGATCTGCTTTATACCGCCTGGGTCTGGGCAACGGATTTGATGGCCGATGAAGCAGCCTGGGCGGCGATCGAGGCGATGGCGCGGTTGGTCGAGAGCGCGGCGCCACCGGTCGAGGAATAAAATGCCGCCGCCAAGCCGATTGACGGCTTGGCGCATCTTCTCCTGCGCGGATGGGTCCCGCGCTCTCCACCTGACCGGCCGGTTGTCTCCCGATCGCGGCAATGCGTGCCGCGATATCGTGCGTTAGCGGATCGACATCGCTTGGCTTCAAAACGCGGCGCCTCTCGCTCCGCCGGGCGTCCCTTAAACGCCCCTCACCAGGCCCGCGCAATCGCATGCGCCGATGCTTATTATAGTCCTGTGGGTGAATGCATGACCGAAGGACCTCTTATGGCTGAGCACGAACGTCCGCCCAAAGCCTATATGAACCAACGCTTCCTCGACGGCCGCGACGCGCGGGCGTTGCGGATCCTGTCCGAGTATCTCGAGCCGTTGGCGCGCTTCAACCGCCAGCGCGTCAACGACACGATCGTCTTCATGGGCTCGGCGCGTCTCCTGCCGCGCGACAAAGCCGAAGCGGCCGTGGCCGAAGCCGAGAAGAGCGGCGAGGGGGTCGAGAAGGCGCGCATGGCGCTGGAGCTCTCCTCCTATTACGAGGCGGCGCGCGAGCTCGCCCATCGCCTCACCGAATGGTCGAAGAAGATCGAGCAGCAGCAGCATCGCTTCGTCGTCTGCACCGGCGGCGGGCCGGGCATCATGGAAGCGGCCAATCGCGGCGCGTCCGAGGCCAAAGGCCTCAATGTCGGGCTGACGATCTCGATCCCGGATGAGGAGTTCGATAACCCTTACGTCAGCCGCGAGCTCGATTTCCACTTCCATTATTTCTTCATGCGGAAGTTCTGGTTCGTCTATCTCGCCAAGGCCGTGGTGCTGTTCCCCGGCGGATTCGGCACGCTCGACGAAATGTTCGAGATCCTCACCCTGGTGCAGACGCGCAAGATGAGGAAGCGGCTGCCGATCGTGCTGTTCGGCGCGAAATTCTGGAACGAGGTGGTGAATTTCGACGCGCTGGTGCGCTACGGCACGATCAGTGCCGAGGATGTGAACTTGTTCCATCGCACCGATTCGGTCGACGAGGCGTTCGAGATCCTGACCAAGAGTCTCATCGAGAACGCACTGCCGGCGCCCGGCGCGACGCTCTAAACGGAGACCGGAAAACGCGTTAGACTTGGCGCCGCCGAAACCCGGAGGAGGGCGCGATCATGATCGTTCGCAAGGAAGCCAACGGAGAATTGCTGCTGATCGGCCAGACCGATCATTCGCGGCTGGTCGGCCAGCTCGCGGCGCATTGGGGCAATGATCGGTTCGCCACGCCGCGGCCTTATGACTCGGTTGCGCGCGCCGCGGCGTTCCATGATTACGGCTGGCTGCGCTACGAAACGTCGCCGGTCATCAACGATGCCGGCGAGACGCCGGAGTTCCGCCAGGTTCCCGGCAATCCGAATCAGCTCGACGCTTATCAATGGTGCATCGATTGGATGAGTTCGATCGATCCCTATGCCGGGCTGATCGTCGGCCTGCATCGCACCGGGCTGTGGCGGGCACGCTACGACACGATCAGCCATCCGGGGATGTCGATCCGCAAGCTCGCCGCCGATACCGAGCAATTCATCGAGCAGAACGAGGCGCGTCAGAAAGAGGAAGAAAAATCGTTCGAGCCGGTCGAGCTGCGCACCAACTATCACCTGCTCCAGGTCTGGGATCTGCTCGGCCTCTATTTCTGCTGTCAGGAACCTTATGACGATTACATCGAGCCGGTGCCGCTGGCCTATGACGGCAAGAAAGAGAACACCGTCCGCCTGTCGATGCAGGCACTCGGCCCGCGCAAGGTCGCATTCGAGCCTTTCCCCTTCGCGCGCGGCGCTTGCGAGGTGCAACTCGCCTATCGCCGTTTGCCGCCGCGACCTATCCCGATCTCGACACATTCCGCCGCGCTTATTTCCAGGCGCGCGTCGAGGTGATGAATTTCGAGCTCGTCTGAGGTATCGCACGAGGCGTGCGGGCAGATCGTTAATCGCCAGCCGGCGATGGCTTGCCCGCGAGCACCGCACGAAAGGCGCTCAGATGTTCGTCGATGAAAGTAGAGAAGGCTTTCACCCGCGGTGCGTCGCGCAGATCGCGGTGAGTGACGAGATAAAGATGTGTCGTCAGTTCGGGGATGGGCCCCAGAACCCGAACCAGAATCCCCCTCGACGCCGCCGATCGCGAGCGGTAGTGCGGCCAATCCGATACCCGATTTGGCTGCGGCCAATAGCCCCGAGATGCTGTTGCACCGGGCGGCGAGGCGTGCGTTCGGTGCGATCTGCTTGAACCATCGATTGATGAGGTGGTGGCCCAATTCGACATCGAACAGAGCGATTTCATGCTCTCCGATATCGGTGACCGCGTGCGGCACTCCGGTGCGCGCGCAATAAGCTTTGCTCGCGTAGATCGCCCACGGCGTATCGGCGATGCGCCGGCAGATCAGGGCTTCGTCGCGCGGCTCGGTGCCGCGGATCGCGATATCGGCTTCGTCTTTCCCCAAATCAAGGAGCTTGTCGCTCATGATGAATTCGACATTCAGCGCGGGAAAGCGCTGCCGAAAATCGGCGATCAGGCTCGATCGCATCAATCGGCTGCCAACCGCCTCGGGACAAGTGACCTTCACCGATCCTGAAAGACCAATTCGGGCTTCGCTGAGTCGGCGGCCGAAAGCGAGCGCTGCCTCTTCGACGCGCTCAGCGTAAGCCACCATCTCTTGCCCGAGTTCGGTGAGCTTGTAGCCTGCCGGGCTGCGCAGCACGAGCCGATGACCCAGGCGCTCCTCCAGTTCTTCGAGGCGGCGATGGACGGTCGATTGGCTCAGCGACAGTGCTTTCGCGGCCGACAGGGTGCTGCCGTGACGGGCGACGGCGAGAAAGTACCTCAAGTCGTCCCAATCGAACATGCCTTGGTTATGCACCTTTGCCCCGGCGTTTTGCAATCTTGCGGCTGCACCGGGTTGCCCGATCGTGCGTAGATGAGCCTGCCAGCGTGCAATAGGCGGGAGTAGCGTTCCATGTCGGCATTGGAATGGACGGGTGGCCGGCGGGCTTGGGGGCGCGCTATCGCGCGCTCCTTTCGGCACCCTGCGCGCCGCTTTTGGCGCAGGGTCGGGAAGGAAGCGTTTCCCGCGTCGTCCTTCGCAAAGAATTTGTCGTCCGAGGAGTTTGCGTCCTATCTCCTGCTTATCGCGGCCCATATCTAGCGGTGGCTGGAATCACGCCAGCTTGCCTGATTGCGGTTGGATGATACCCTTGAGGGGCGGTTTCTAACTTGGGGGACGCGAATATGAGCGCCTGGGCCGGCGGCTGTTCCTGCGGAGCCGTGCGTTTCGAGGTCCGCGATTATCTTTACGTCCTGGTCTGCCACTGCGACGCGTGCAAGAAGCGCACGGGCAGCGCTTTCGGTATATCGGTCGTCGTTGGCGATGCCGACATCTTGAGCATCGGTGGCGAGACCAAGACATTCACGCGTATCGCCGAAACCGGCCGGCCGGTCGATTACGTCTTCTGCCCCGTGTGTGCCAGCACGATCCACTGGAAAATCAAAAAAGTGCCTGACTGGACGATCTTCGCCGGCGGCGCCTTTGACGACATTCACCGGATGCCCGCGGCGGGCGCGATGTACGGCGAGCACGCGCTATCGTGGGTACGGTCGCAATGCGCGCTGTTGCATAATGGAGAGCCGGACGAAGATTTCCGCGCCGCGCTGATCAAAGAAACGAAACGGCTGCGCTGAGAGCGGCGCGCGCATGGTTAAAACTATCTACAATTTTATGCGATTTGTGTGGCGCTTAACCAACGCTTAATGCTGCGATCAGCTTCGACCGAAACAACGGTGGAGGCTGTTCATGATTACCGACGCCGCTTTTCCGTTCTTTGCACGGCGCAAGCGCACGATAACGACGCAGCCAAGTAACGTTAAGGATGCGCCGCGGGGCCGCCGCGGGTTGCATTTCTGGCGGCGCCGCGAGCTGACGACGTTCCAGAAATGTCTCGCGGTGCATATGTATTACGCATCGGCGGAGCGTCGGCAGAAGTAGGGGCGCGCTACCAAACTCCCGGGATCACGCGCGCTGTCGTCGCTTGATAGCGCGCGTAGTCCGGGAAGCTTGCCTCGAGCACCGCTTCTTCGTTGAGGATGCGGCGTATCTGGAACGCGATCTGCAGCGCGAGCAGCAGCGCAGCCGCCGGCGAAAATGCTTCGATGAAGCCGGCGACCGCCGCCAGCTCCTCGACCAGATAGAGCGGGTGTCGCACGAAGCGATAGGGCCCCCGCGTGACCAGGCCGCGCGCTTCCGACATCAGGCTGAAGGACCGGCCGAGATAGGGTAGGACCAGCGCGCCGAGCGCCGCGCTTGCGAGCAGCAGGATGGCGCCACAAGATGCCAGGCGATGGCGAGGCCTTGGGCCGGCGGCAGGAAGCCGAAGCCGAAGATCGAGAAGGCGCCGATGGCAGCCACAGCGCGCGGCTTCCAGCCGCGTGCGCGCTGCAGGGCCGGGCGGCGGATCAGCGTGAACCACAGGACGAGCAGATAGAAGATCGTCTGGCAGACGATGGTGAAAAGCTGCGTACCGCTCAGGGCGTCGAGACCGCGCGGGGCGCGATCGAGAACCGTCACGAAACGGACGAACGCACCGATAGAAAGAAAAAGGCAAACGCAAACGATGCCGAGCTTTGCCGCGGCTTCGCGCAGCTTCTCGCTTTTGAGGATCGCGCCGAAACGGCGCCGGCGCGCGCGCGCAAGGGATAGGGTGGTCGCCACAACAGCGTTCTGCGCCGCGATTGTGGCGAAAACCCGAAGGCTTATGCCGCCTAGTCCGAGGCCGCGGCGCGCCGCTGCCGGTAATGCGGCAGCACGTCGAGCCGCGCGATCACCTGCTCGCACCAATAGTCCGGGCTGCCCTCGGCGAGGATGCGCAGATCGAAACGCTCCGGCGCGGCGAAGAGGCGGTTGGTGTCGGCGAAGCGGCCGGATTTGATGCGGTCGACCCAGACGACGAAAGCCGGGCCGCCTTCGAGGAAGGCGACACGCGCTTCCGAGCGTCGGACAGATGAAATCGGCGATCACCGGGCAGCCGGCCCTGGCGATCAGATCGCACAGCCAGCCGATCCGCCGCGCCTGCTCGATTCGGTCCGCCGGGCTGAAGCCCAAATCCTTGTTGATGTTTTTGCGGATCTCGTCGGCGTTCAAATGAACCGCACGCAACCGCGGTGCCAGCGCCGTGGCGAGCGTCGTTTTGCCTGCTCCCGGCAATCCCATGACCAAAATCTTGAAGCTCATTCCCACCCTTTCCGGAACCCCAAATCGGCGACATAGCTTTAGCGGAAACTATAGAAAGCGTCGCGTTGCGCGGCCAGCATCGAGCGCCGCCTTGCTTGCCGCGCGATGGATTTAACCGCCACATTCGGCACGCATGTTTCTCGCCATCCCATTCCGCGACGACACGCCGGCGCGCCGGCTTCCGGTCGTGACCTATGGTCTCGTCGCTGCTTGCGTGATCGTCTTTCTCTGGCAGCTCAGTCTCGGTCGGCAGCGGCATCGAGCACAGCGCGATGGGGTTCGGCATGATCCCCGCCGTGCTCTTCGGCACCGCGCGGCTGCCGGCGCGGCTCGCGCTCGTCGCGCCGCCCCGACACTCGTCACCAGCATGTTCCTTCATGGCGGCTGGCTGCATCTCATCGGCAACATGATCTATCTCTTCGTCTTCGGTAAAGGCGTCGAGATTGCGCTCGGCAGCCTGCGCTTCCTCGCTTTCTATCTGCTTTGCGGCATCGTCGCGGCGTTGACCCAGGCGCTGACCGATCCGACCGCGACTTTGCCGATGATCGGCGCATCCGGCGCGATCGCCGGCGTGCTCGGCGCTTATCTCGTGCTTTATCCCTTCGGCACGTCTTCGTCTTTTTCTGGATCATCATCATCTTTCGCGTCATCGCGGTGCCGGCGATCCTGTTGCTCGGCTTCTGGTTCCTGATGCAGTTCTTGAGCGCGGAGGGCGCGCAGCTCGAGCGTCGGCGGCGTCGCCGTATGGGCGCATGTCGGCGGCTTCATCGCCGGCGCGATCCTCGTGCTGTTCATGCACCGGCGCACGTCGCGATGCTGCAAGCGCCGCGCACGCGCTCTTTACGATCAGCAACCCGCGCGATGCGCGCTGGCGCGGCGGCGGCTCGGTGCCTTCGGCCGGCCGGCCTGGCGCCGCGGGCCGTGAGCCGAAACGAACCGCCGTGGGGTACGCGGACGATGGTGAAGATCGGAACATAGTCGCTGCAACGTTTGATGCAATTCGTTCGAAGTATTCCGAAACATAAATAGATCGATAGGAAGATTTGATGCCTCTGTATAGCAGTTGCGAAGCGGTAGTTCTTGCCGTCATTACTAGGTGGGGGATGCTCGGAGGGTTCAGTTGGATCTCGAATTACGTCACCTGCGCGACTTCCTTGCGGTGATCGAGAGCGGCTCGCTCGGCGATGCCGCGCGGCGGCTCAAGACCAGCCAGCCGACTCTCGACGCGCAGCATGAAATTGCTCGAGAAGGCGATCGGCGGCGCGGTCTTCGATCGCACCCCGCATGGCATGCGGCCGACCGCGCTCGGCCGCGCGCTGGAGCGGCGCGCGCGCATCGTCATGGGCGAGATCGGCAGCGCGCAGCGCGAGCTCGATGATCTCGTCGCGGCGCGCCGCGGCAAGGTCGTTATCGGCTCCGGACCGATGTTCGCGCTCATCGATCCTGCCGCGCGCGATCACACGCTTTCAGGCGAGATATCCCAATGTCGATGTGACGATCGTCCAGGCGCAGATGCGTCGACCTCGGAGGGGCTGCGCACCGGCGAGATCGATTGCACCTTCCATTCCGCGCCGGAAAATCTCGATCCCGGTTTCACGCATCGCGTCCTGCTGCGCGGCGCGCGGCCGGTGGTCGTCACAGCGCACGACAATCCGCTCGCCGCCAAGCGCGGTGTCTCGTTGAAGGAGCTTGCCGTCGCAGCCCTGGATGATGCCGACGCGGCCGGATTTCTTCCGTGAGCGCGATCGAGACGATTTTCGACGCGCGCCGGTATTACGCCGCCGTCGCCGGTGCTCGAATACACCTCGATTATCGGCTCGTCACGGTTTCTGCTCGAGCGGCGCGACCTCGTCAGCCGCCTATTTCGATGCCTTCATCGATTCCGAGATACGCCGACGGGCAGCTGGCACGTCTGCGCGTGCCGGAATTGTCCTGGAGCGACCTCGAGCGTCATTCATCGCCGCGACACACCGTTATCGCCGGCGACGGCGAAGCTGGTCGAGATCGTGCGCGCGGTCTGCGCCGAGCACACGCGGCGCTAGATCGGTGTGCCTGCTCATATCGATCTGCGCTTTGAGGAAGCCCAGCTTCCCTAACAGATCGCCGAGTGCCTTGCCGCGCAGATCGTCAAACGCGCAATCGGGTTCGCGGCCGGCCACTCCCGGGGGCGGGTTAGAAACAGATAGATCAATCGGCAGGGGCACCGATCCCGCGAATTGAAAGTTGCGTGCTGCCGCAATAGAGCGCAAGACCAGCCGACTGTCTGGGAGGAGCGTGCGTGGATCTGGAATTTCGCTATTTGCGAGATTTTCTCGCCATCGTGGAAAGCGGCTCGCTCAGCGACGCCGCGCGCCGCCTGAAGACCAGCCAGCCGACCTTGACGCGCAGCGTCAAGCAGCTGGAGCAGAGCGTTGGCGGTGCCGTGTTCGATCGCACGCCGCAAGGCATGCGCCCGACGGCGCTCGGCCGGGCGCTGGAGCGGCGCGCGCGCATCATCCTCGGCGAGCTCGGTAGCGCGCAACGCGAGATGGACGATCTCGTCGAGGGCCGGCGCGGCCGCGTCGTGGTCGGCACCGGCCCGGTCTTCGGCGCGGTGATCCTGCCACGCGCGATCGCGCGCTTTCAGCTCAAGCATCCGCGTATCGATGTCGGGGTCGTTCAGGCTCAACTGCGCGAGACGATGCCCGCCGTCGTCACGGGCGAGATCGATTGCGCTTTCCATTCCGCCCCGGACGGGTTGGCGAGCCGGGATCTGACGCATCGCGTCTTGCTGCGCGGGCAGAGCGTCTCGCTCGTCGCGCGCCGCGACCATCCGCTCGCGGGCAAGAAGCGCGTCCCGCTCGCCGAGATCGCGAAGCAGCCCTGGCTCTTGCCGCGGCGGCCGGATTTTTTGCGCTCGTGCTTCGATCAACTCTTCGAGGATGCCGGGCTAACGCCGCCGTCGCCGCTCATCGAATACAATTCGATAACCAACGCGCCGCGCTTCCTGCGCGAGAACAAAATGCTGATGACCATCGTCGTCAGCACGATGATCGAGGACATGCTCAAAAGCCGGGCGCTGACGCGGCTCGACGTGCCGGGCTTCCGCTTGCGCGCGGATTCGAGCGTGATCTTCCGCCGCGGCGTGCCGCTGCCGCCGGCGGCGCTGCTGCTCGATCATGTCGCCGCCGTCTGCGACGAATACATGCGGCGCTGATCGGGTCAGGGCCGAAAAACGAAGCGGCGCCGCCCGACGCAGAGTGTTTACGGGATCAGGTCGCGAGCAAATCCTGCTTGGTGCCTTCGAGCACCAGGCAGGTGAGCGTGCCGCTGGCGAAAGCGCCGGTATCGATGCCGATGCGGTTCGGCTGGAAATCGGGCTGGCGGGTGATGCTGTGCCCATGCACGACGCATTTACCGAATTCCTGCTGGCTGTGCAGGAAATCGTCGCGGATCCAGAGCAGATCTTCCTCGCGCTGCGTCCTCGATCGGCACGCCTGGGCGGATGCCGGCATGAACGAAGAGGTAATCGCCCTCGATGTGATAGGGCTCGAGCTTGGCGAGGAAGTCGAGATGCGCCGGCGGCAGCTTCTTGCGCCAGTTCCTTGCGCGCGCGGATTACTTCGTCTTCGTCGGTCGCGGGATCGGGCGGCTTCACGCCATAGCTGAACATCGTCGCGATGCCGCCATAGGCGACCCAGAACAGTGCGTTCGAGCCGTCGGCGAGAAAGCGCAGCATGCCGTCTTCGTGATTACCTTTGAGGAAGACCTGCTTCGAACCCGGGCAGCGGATCGTTAACGAGGAGTATCGACGACGGCGCGGGAATCGAAGCCGCGATCGACATAGTCGCCCAGATAGATAAGACATTTGCGCTCGATCGGATGCGCCGCGGCATGCTCGCGGATCGCGTCGCGCAGCAGCCGCAGCGGCACCAGCGAGCCATGGATGTCGCCGATCGCGTAGACGCGCGTTCCGGCCGGTACCGTGCGCGCTACCGACTCGATCTTGCGCTGCCGCTGGCCGAAGAGGCGAGACTTCATGGCCTGGGACTATGCCCTCGAATAAAGCGGCAAGCAAACGGCCGAATGGCTGTTCCCGGTTACAACCTTGTCATAACAACGCCTTACGCAGCGTTAAGTTGTAGCGGCAGGCGCCCGTTAACGAATCGGCGCCTGCGGGTAGGGGGTCGATGCCGTGAAACGCCATGCGCGCCGGTCCGCCCCAGACGACGATATCGCCGCTCTCGAGCCGCAGGCGTCTCGGCCGGTCGCTGCGTTTCAGCGCCGCCGAAGAGAAAGGTCGCCGGCAGGCCGAGCGAGATCGAGACGATCGGTTGCGCGAAGTCGTGCTCGTCCTTGTCCTGATGCAGCGACATGCGCGCGCCCGGCTCGTACCGGTTAACGAGACAGGCATCGGGCGCGAAATCGGCGAAGCCTGCCGCGGCGGCGGCGCGCGCGGCGAGATCGGCGAAGAGCTTCGGCATCGCCGGCCAGCGCTTCTCGCTCAGCGGATCGATCTCGGCATAGCGATAGCCGCGGCGATCGGTGACCCAGCCCGCCTTGCCGCAATTGGTCATCGCGACCGACATGGTGAAGCCGCCGGGCGTCATCATGTTGCGAAACGGGCGACGCGGCGGCGATGCGCTCGATCGCGTGCAGCAACGCCCGCGCATCGTCGCGCGCGAAAGCCGCGCAGCAACGAACGCGCCGGGCACGATGGTCTCGATCGGCGACGCCGGGAAAGAGATCGGCGGTCGCGCATGTCGGCGCGGCGGCTCATTTCGCGTCGTGGAAGATGACGCCGAGCGTCATGCGCGCGCCCGAGCGCAGCTCGGCTGACGCCGTGGCGCATCGTCGACGCGGGTGAAGCCGCGCGCCGACGTCACCGGCCGCTGATTGACCGCGAAGATCACGGCGTCGCCTTGATTGAGCGGCACCACCTCGGCGCGCGATTGCATGCGCGCGCGCTGCTCGATCAGGACGAATTCGCCGCCGGTGAAATCGGTCTCGGGCCGCGACAGCAGCACGGTCGCCTGCAGCGGAAACACGTGCTCGCCGTAGAGATCCTGATGCAGCCGGTTGTAATCGCCGTCGCGATAGCGCAGCAGCAACGGCGTCGGCCGCTGCTGCCCGGCGCGGTGGCAGCGCGCGAGGAACGCCGCGTGATCGGGCGGAAAGCGCACATCGATATGCATCGCCTCGTTCCAGCGATTGGCGATCGGCGCGAGCAGCGCGATAGAGCGCGGTGCGCAGCGCGGCGATCGGCGGCGGCAGCGGATAGGCGAAATATTGATATTCGCCCTGGCCGTAGCCGTGCCGCGCCATGACGACGCGGCTGCGGAAACGCGTCCGCGTCGTCATAGTGCGCGGCAAGCGTCGCGCATTCCTCCGGCGCGAGCAGCGACGGCAGCCACCGCGTAGCCGCTGGCATCGAGCGACGCGGCGAGGCGCTGCGCATCGAGCGCCGCGATGCGCGTGGCGACATCGGGCTCGGGCGTTTCCTGTCGACGCGCCGTCGCCGTCATGCGCGCGCCTCGCGATCGAGCAAGGCGCGCTTGCGCTCGACGCCCCAGCGATAGCCCGAGAGCGCGCCGTCATTGCGCAGCACGCGATGGCAGGGGATCGCCACGGCGAGCTTGTTCGCGGCGCAGGCGCTGGCGACGGCGCGCACCGCGCTCGGCATGCCGACACGTCGCGCGAGCTCGCTGTAGCTCAGCGTCTTGCCGGCCGGGATGCGCGCCAGCGCCGCCCAGACGCGCTGCTGGAACGCCGTGCCGCGAATGTCGAGCGGCAGGTCGACGCGCTGCGCCGGGCCGTTCGACGAATCCGACGACTTTCGCGACCAGCTGCTCGAAATCGCGATCGCCGCCGATCAGCTCGGCCTTGCGGAAAGCGATCCTGCAGGTCGCGCAGCAATTCCTCGGGATCGTCGCCGAGCGAGATCGCGCAGACGCCGCGCTCGGTCGCCGCGACCAGGATCGCGCCGAGCGAGCATTGCCCGAGCGCGAAGCGGATCACCGCGTCCTTGCCGCCGGCGCGGAAAGCTTTCGGGCGCATGCCGAGCATCGGCTTCGAGGCGGCGTAGAAGCGGCCGCTCGAATTGAAGCCTGCGCCGTAGAGCGGCCTCGGTCACCGTGCCGCTGCGCTGCAGCTCGCTGCGCAGCCGCTCGGCGCGGCGGGCCGCGGCATAGGCTTTCGGCGTGACGCCGGTCGCGGCCTTGAAGACGCGGTGGAAATGGAAGCGGCTCATGCCCGCGGCCTCGGCGAGGGCCTCGAGGCTCGGCTCGCTCTCGGCGCTCTCGATCAGGCGGCAGGCTTTGGCGATCATCGCCGCTTGCTCTGCGCCCGGGTACGGGCGCATCGGGACGGCAGCGCTTGCACGGGCGGAAGCCGGCGCGACGCGCCGCTTCGCGGCTGTCATAGAAAGCGACGTTCTCGCGATTGGGCCGGCGCGCGCCGCAGGACGGGCGGCAATAAACGCCGGTGGTGCGCACGGCGTAGAAGAACGCGCCGTCCGCCGCCGCGTCGCGGCGCAGAGCGCACGCCAGCGCGCCTCGTCGCTCGCAAAGTGCGGCCGCGCGGTCTCGGTGCTGTGTGCCATGGCTTCGATCATAGCATGCTCCTTCATGTGGGGCGAAACGCCGGATGCGCCATACTTGGCCATCGGCCGCCGCCCGAACACTCCGGGCCTTGCTATCGAATTCGGAAAATCGCCCAACTGCGAAAATCGTTGGGCGTGACGTGCGGCCGCGGTAGGGCTAAATTTCCGGGTCTCGGCGTGACTATCGCGCGATTGGAGGAAATCATGGGCAAGCTTCGGCATTTGGCGATCGTCGTGAAGGATCTCGAAGCGTCGTGCCGCTTCTATGAGAAGTGCTTCGACATGAAGCGCGCCTTCCAGGCCGGCAATCACGCGGTCTATCTGACCGACGGGGTGATGAATCTCGCGGTGCTGAGCTACGACTCGGTCAATCGGCCCGGCTCGCCGACCGCCGATGGCCGGATGGGCATCCACCATTTCGGCTTCGTGGTCGACGATCTCAAGGATTCGCAGGCGGTGATCGAGGAATCGGGCGGTCAGTACGCCATGGATTTCGGCGATCCGAACGGCATGAATTTCGAGCGCAAATTCACCGATCCCGAAGGCAATCTCTTCGACATCTCGGAGAAAGGCTGGTACGGCGCGCTCGCCGAGGCGGCCGCGAAAGAGCCGGAGACGGTCTAAGCCGCCGGCAGGGCCGCGTCAGAGACCGTCGGCGCGGCCGCCGTTACAGCTTGTCGGCGCCGCTGCGGCGCGACCAATATTCCCAGGCGCGCGAGGTGCGGCTTTGCGTGTCGTGGCTGCCGGCCTTCGCCACCTCACCAGGGCTTAGATAGCTGATCTCGCCGAGGCGAAGCCGCCGCGGCTTGCAGCTTCGCATTGTCCTGCATCAGCACGGCGGTGTGGACCGCGTCGTAAAGCGAGCTGCCGGCGACGGCGCAGCCATGGCCGCGCATCAGGCAGACCCAGCCCGCGCCCAGCACCTTCGCGAGATCGTGGCCTTGCGGGAGGGTCGTGACGAGCAGATTGGTGTCGCCGAAATTCGTGCGGATATCCCAGACCGGAATTTCCGTGCCGATCGAGGCGGCGGTGTGGAAGACCGGCCGCAGCTTCGTCGTCTTCGAGATGCTGAAGGGGATCACTTCGAGCGAGTGATTGTGAATCACCGACTTCACGTCCGGCCGCGCCTGATAGATGCTGCCATGGATCGGCCGCTCGATATAGATGTCGCGGCCGCGCTGATCGATCGGCTTGCAGTCGAGATCGAATTCGAGGAGATCGTCGCGCGTCACCAGCTCGGGGCTGCGCGAGCGCGAGAGGAAGAAGCGGTCGGGCTTGGTCGGATGCCGGACGCTGACATGGCCATAGGCATCGACCACGTTTTGATGGGCGAGGATGCGGTTCGCCACCACCAGATCGTGCAGGATTTCGTCGAGATCGCTCATTTTGGTCTTCCTCCGTTTCGTTGTCGCCATCTTGCCCGGAAAGACGGCGACGGCAACCCTCATTCCTGCCGGCGGGCGTTGCTTGCCAAGGGGCGCTCTTTACGCGGAGCGATACGCCCGCATACTCTGCCGCTATGACCCAAAGCGATCCGCGTGCGGCTACCAATCCGCTTTTCGGGCCGAACCGGCTGAAGCTCGGCCTCTTCGGCGTCAATGTCAGCAATGGCTGCGCCATCACCAAGGCGGAAGAGCGCTTCCGTGCCACTTGGGCCGAAACCCTCGCCATCTGCACCAAGGCCGACGGCTATGGCTATGAAGCGATGGTGCCGGTGGCGCGCTGGAAAGGCTTCGGCGGCGAGACCAATTTCAACGGCACCAATTTCGACACTTACACCTGGGCTGCCGGCATCGCGCAGGCAACGAAACGCTGCTGCGTGCTGACCACCTCGCATGTGCCGACGGTCCATCCGATCATGGCGGCGAAACAGGCGACGACCGTCGATCACATCGGCGGCGGACGCTTCGCGCTCAACATCGTCTGCGGCTGGTTCGCGCCCGAGCTCGAGATGTTCGGCCGCTCCATCATGGAGCACGATACGCGCTACGAATACGCCGCCGAATGGATCGAGGTGATGAAGCTCCTCTGGACGCGGGAGGAGGAATTCGATTTCGAGGGCAAATTCATCCGCGTCGCCAAAGGCTTCTCGATGCCGAAGCCGATCCAGAAGCCGTTCCCGCCGCTGATGAATGCCGGCTCCTCGGGCAAGGGCCGCGACTTCGCCGCGAAATATGCCGATATGGCTTTCATCCATCTCGATCCCAACGATATCGAGAAGACCAAGGCGCATATCGAGACCTATCGCCGTCTCGCGCGCGAGGAGCATGGCCGCGCGATCCAGATTTGGGGCAATGCCTATGTCGTGCAGCGCCCGACGCAGGAAGAGGCCGACGACTACCTGAAGCATTATGTGGTCGAGCTCGGCGACGATCCGGCGGTCGAGAATATCCTCAATATCCAGGGCCAGCAGATGCAGCGCCTGCTGCCCGAGGCGCGCGAGGCGATCAAATTCAGCATCAAGGCGGGATGGGGCGGGGTGCCGCTGGTCGGCACGCCCGATCGCATCGTCGGCGAGCTGCAGAAATTCGCCGGCATCGGCCTCGACGGCATCTTGCTGAGCTGGGTCGATTATCTCGAGGGGCTCGATGCCTGGCAGCGCGAGGTGATGCCGCGCCTCGAGCAGGCCGGGCTGCGTCTGCCGCCGCGCGCCGACGCGTAAGCGGGGCGAACGCTCGACTATGGCCGATCATCAATCATTTGCCGAAACGCTAAGACGCCAGGCCCTTGAGGGACCGGGAGAAACCGATCCGGCTCTGCGCCAGCGCGTCGCAGCAAGGGCAGCGGGCGGATCGCCGGTCGAAGCGCCCTATGACGAGCTCGCGCGCCAGATCGGCGAGGCGGCCTGGCGCACGACGGACGCGCAGGTGGCGAGCGTTCTCGCCGCCGCGGGCAGCGAGAAGGCGGCGTTCGAGATCATCGCCACCGCGGCGATGGGAGCCGGCTTGCTCCGTTGGCGACAGGCCATCAAAGCTTTGGACGAGGCCGGCGATGCGCCTGCCTGAGATCGATCGCGGCGACGGTTTCGCCAATCGCCTGCTGATCGGGTTCATTTCATTGGTTTCGCGAATGCGGCTGCCGGATGCGGCGCGCGTCGCCTTCTATCACAAGAATTTCTTCGCCGCGCCGATGGGCGCATGGACGCAAGCGGCGATGCGCGGGCCGAGCGTCTGGAGTGTCGGCGAGCGCGAATTGATGGCGGCCATGGTCGCGAAATGGAATTCCTGCGCTTTCTGCGTCGGGGCGCATGGCGCGGTCGCGGCAAAGACAATGGAGCGGCCCTTGGTCGATGCGGTGCTGGCGGATTTCCGATCGGCGCCGATATCAGGGGCTCTCCAGGAGGCATTGGCATTCCTCGAGGTCATGACGCTGCGGCCGATGGCGTTGTCGGTCGAGCACGCGACGGCGGCTCTTCGCTCAGGGATGACCGCCGCCGCCTTGAAGGACGCGATCGCGGTGGGAACGCTGTTCAACATCATCACGCGCTATGCCGATGCGCTCGATTTCGCGATGCCTTCAACAGCCGAGTTCGATCGTGCCGCCGGCATGCTGCTCAAGCGCGGCTATGGCTCATAAGCCACGCTTTCCGGCCCCCGTCTGAATCGCGGCCTCGCGCGGAACCATCGCAAGCCCTTGCCATTGAACGATGGCGAAGAACAAGGAGAATTGCGCATGGGCCGTGGAATTCTGCTGTGGCTGCTGGGGATACCGATCCCGATCATCATCATTATCATGCTCTTGTGGCATTAGCACGGCCAGGTTTCGGCGCGGTGCGCGTGTCGCGTTTGGCGCGTGTCAGTACGTCCCGCAGCGCGACGGCGTTGTTATGCGCGTCGTCGCGCGCGGCATAGACCAAGGTCAACGGGCCCTGCCGCGCGAGGCCCCGCAGCTCGGCGAGCAATTCGCTCTGCTTTGTTAATTCGGCTTCGTAGCGGCGGCGGAATGCATCCCAGCGTGCGGGATCGTGGCCGAACCAGCGCCGCAGCGCGTCGCTCGGCCCGATCTCCTTGATCCAGCGTTCGATCGCGAGCGCCTCTTTGCTCACGCCGCGCGGCCAGAGGCGATCGACGAGGACGCGCGTGCCATCCGCTCGTGCGGGCGGGTCATAGGCGCGTTTGATGCGGATGTCGCCGGCGCGCGTCGCGGCCATGACGCGGCGCGTCAATCGGGCTTGAAGTTCAGTGCGACGCCGTTGATGCAATAGCGCAGATGCGTCGGCGGGGGGCCGTCGTCGAAGACATGGCCGAGATGGCTGCCGCAATTGGCGCAATGCACCTCGGTCCGCACCATGCCGTAAGAATTGTCGGTGGTGGTCTCGGTCGCGCTCGCGACCGGATCGTTGAAGCTCGGCCAGCCGGTGCCGCTCTCGAATTTGCGCTTGCCCTCGAAGAGCGGCTGGTCGCATGCCGCGCAAGAGAATGTGCCGGGCCGTTTCTCGGCCAGCAGCGCGCAGCTTCCGGGCCGCTCGGTGCCGTGGCCGCGCATCACGTCGTATTGCTCGGGCGTCAGGATGCGCCGCCACTCGACATCGCTATGCGTGACCGGATACGTCTTGTCCATCTTTCCCGCCTCCTTCTCGTGATCCAATATCGCCATTCCAGCGAAAGGAACCAATATGGCCCAGTCTAGAGAACGGAGCGAAAAGTTCGAGCGCGGATTGAAGACGCGGCGCGCGGTGGTCGGTGACGCCTATGTCGACAAATCGCTGGCGAGCGCCGACGATTTCACCTGGCCGATGCAGGTCCTCGTCACCGAGAATTGCTGGGAAGACATCTGGAACCGGCCCGGCCTCGACAAGCGCAGCCGCTCCATCCTCAATCTCGGCATGATCGCGGCGCTCAACCGGCCGCATGAGCTGCGCCTCCATGTGCGCGGTGCGATCAATAACGGCATGAATCGCGAGGAACTGCGCGAGGTGTGCCTGCAGATTTCCTGCTATTGCGGCTTCCCCGCCGCGCTCGACACGCAGCGCATCGTGCTCGAGGTGCTGGCCGAGATGGATGCGGAGGCGAAGGGCAAGCGTTAGCAAGCCGCGCCTCGAACGCGAGCCACGCCTATGTGCCACACCGTCCGCTTGATTGCGTCGTGCCCTGCCGGCAGGTTTAATCGCTCCTCAAATCAAAAGAGCCACGATAAAGCGGGAGGGATAACGATGCGGCGCTTGATCTGTGGCTTGGCCGTGCTGGTCTTGGCGACGCCGGCCTATGCCGCCGACAAGATGAAGATCACCGTTACCGCGCTGGCCTCGGGCTTCGGGGATTATTTCGTCGCCGTCGATCACGGCTATTTCCAGGCTCAGGGCATCGAGGTCGCAGATCATCCAGGCGGGCGGCAACACCGCGACGCCGGCGCTGCTCTCGGGCGATGTGCAATATTCGACCTCGGCCAGCATCGCGATCAGCGCCATCCTGCGCGGCGGCGAATTGAGGATCGTCTATGTCAACAACGACCGCGTGCCGTATCAGCTTTGGACGGCCACGCCCGCGATTCAGACGCTGGCCGATCTGAAGGGCAAGCAGGTCGGCGTGGAAACGCGCGGCGACACGCACGAGCTCGCAATGCGCGCTGCTTTCGAGGACGCCAAGATCGATCCCGCCACGGTCGTCTTCTCGCCCCTCTCCAATCGCTCCGCCATCGTCGCCGCGGTGATGTCGGGGGCGCTCGCCGGCGCCAGCCTCGTCACCGACGAGGTCGAGCGCATGCGGACCATCCCGAATGCGCGGCTGCTCTACGATCTCCAAAATGTCCATCTGATCGCGGGCGGCGGTGTCTTCTCCGACGCGATGCTGAAGAGCAACCGCCCGCTGGCCGAGCGCTTCATGCGGGCGGTGGTGCAGGGCCGTCGTCGCGGCGCCGCGCATCCCGAGGATGTCGTCGCCGCCGTGCTGAAGCGTAACCCCTCGGCGACCGCGGAGCAGATCAAGGCGGCGATGGACGCGCAGCGTCCGCTCAACACTAAAGACGGCACCATCCCCGTCGACGTGCAACAGCAGGAGATCGCCAACCGCTCCGTGGTGATGGGCATCGCCGCCGCCGAGCGGCCGACGCCGGATAAGATGTTCGACTTCTCCCTGCTGCATGAGGCCAACGCCAAGCTCGACGCGGAAGGGTGGAAGCCTTAGCGCCTTCTCTTATGCCTCTTACCGTCACCCTCGCGAAAGCGGGGTCCAGGGCAACATCCCGATTGTTGCCTCTGGATTCCCGCTTTCGCGGGAATGACGAATTGGAAAGAGCGAATGGCTACGCTCCTCGCAATGACGGAACAACTAACTAAGCCGTCGCCGTCGGGTCCGTCCGCTGCAACTCCGCCTTCAGCAGATGCCAGATCCTGTGGCGCAGGGCGACGAAGGGCGCGCTGGCCTTGGTCTTCTCGTCATCGAGCCAGCGCGGCTTGGGCAGGTCGACATCGATCGTCGCGATGATGCGGCCGGGCCGCGCGCCGAAGACGACGATGCGGTCGGAGAGGAAGATCGCCTCTTCGATGCTGTGCGTCACGAAGACGATGGTGCGGCGCTCGTTCTCCAAGAGCTTCAACAGCTCGATCTGCATCAATTCGCGGATCATCGGGTCGAGCGCACCGAAGGGTTCGTCCATCAGCAGGTATTTCGGCGCGATCGACAAGGCGCGGGCGATGCCGACGCGCTGCTTCATGCCGCCCGAGAGCTGGTGCGGGAAGTAGCTGCCGAAGCTGCCGAGTCCGACTTTGGCGAGGTTCTCGCGCGCCAGCCGCGCGCGCTGCGGCCGGTGCTCTTTCTGGATGTCGAGCTCGAGGCCGAACTCGGTGTTCTTCTCCGCCGAGCGCCAGGGCAGGAGGTTGAACTCCTGGAACACCATCGAGCGGTTGGGCGAGGTGCCGTGCACCGGCTGGGTATCGATGCTGATCGTGCCCGCGGTCGGCGTCACCAGCCCGTCGATGATGCGCAGCAAGGTTGTCTTGCCGCAGCCGCTGGGACCGAGAAACGAGACGAACTCGCCGTCGCTTATGGTCAGCGATACGTCGTCCAGCACGGTCAGCGGCGCCGCCCGCGCGCTACGGTCGGGCTTGAAGCGATGGGTGATGTTGGCAATCTCGATCATCGCGCCCTCGCTCAATCCGCCTGCTTCGACAGCCAGGGCGCGATGCGGGCCTCGATCGCGCGCATGCCGGCATTGAGAATGACGCCGGTGCCGGCGAGGATGATGACGCCCGCGAACATCAGCGCTGTGTCGTAATTGGCGCCGGCCTGGAAGATGAGATAGCCGACACCGGCGGTCGAGGCATAGAACTCGGCCACCACCACCATGATCAGCACGCGGCCGATGGCGAGGCGGAAGCCGGCGAGGATGAAAGGCAGCGCCGCCGGCAGGATGATCTTGACCAGCACCTCGCGCTCATTGGCGCAGAAGGAGCGCGCGGTCTCGGTGAGGCGGCGGTCGATGCTGGAGACGCCGACCTCGGTGTTGATGATGATGACGAAGATCGCGCCCAGCAGCACCAGCACGGTTTTCGACCACACGCCGAGGCCGAGCCAGAGGATGATCAGCGGCAGGAAGGCGACGGTCGGCGAAGCGTAAGACGCCATCACGAAAGGCTCGATACTGTCGCGGATGAAACGGCTGCGCCCCATCGCGATGCCGATCGGCACGCCGAACAGGATAGAGAGCCCGAAGCCGAGACCGGCGATCTCGGCCGAGGCGCCGATATGCGGCCAGATGCTGCCATCGGCGAAGATCTGATAGAGCTTCACGAAGACGCGCGACGGGCTGGAGAGGAAGAGCGGATTCACTTTGCCGCTGCGCGCCGCCCA
This sequence comes from uncultured Alphaproteobacteria bacterium, assembly GCA_963731145.1. Lineage (GTDB taxonomy): Bacteria > Pseudomonadota > Alphaproteobacteria > ATCC43930 > CGMCC-115725 > CAIKMD01. The sequence continues at coordinate 59,832 of CAVSUX010000012.1, forward strand.
TTCCCAGAACCCGAGCACCAGAATGACGGCGCTGAGCCGCGTGATCGCGGTCTGGTGCCGCTCCCAAACGCCGGCCCAGGATAATGGCTCGGGGTCGATGTAACGGTCGACCTGCTGCTGCGACATACGACACTCCTCCCGCGCGACATCTTTGCGTCATTCTTCGCGCCGCGCACCGCTTGTTGCAACCGCGATGCGGCTTTCTGCGCGTGTCGATCCGTCGCATAGGCGGAAGCAAGATGTTGTTCGAGGGGAACGCGGTGCGGCGCTGCCATGGGCCATGGCAAATCGGCGGGCCGGCGCCTTGTTGCTGGTCGCGCCGCTTATCGGTGGCCGCGCCGATTCTCATCGCGACGGCCGATGTGGCCGAGCTTCGTCAGCGGTTGAGGCCGCGACGAAAGCACCGGAAGTAAGGAGCTACAGGATCGCGCTTGCCTATGCGCGAGGCGCCGACCGGTACGCCAAATCAGATGCGGGAGCCGCAGCCGTTATCGCGTTGATTGCTTGGAGCGGGTGAAGGGAATCGAACCCTCGTCGTAAGCTTGGGAAGCTTCTGCTCTACCATTGAGCTACACCCGCGCCGCTTGATTTATAACCGTTCGGCGGCGATCCTCGCAAGGCGAAGCGCGTCTCGCGGGGGAATGAATGGCGTCGCCTGCCGGCCCGTCGGTCATCGGTTTTGCGTTGCTGCTCGGGCTGTCGCTGTTCTTCGGCCTCGCCTTCGAGGAATTCAACATCCGCTCCGGGCTGCAAGCGCCCGGGCGGCGTGCGCACCTTTCCGCTCTTGGCGCTGACCGGCGGGCTGCTCTACCTCATCGACACGCAGCGCTTCCTGCCGCTCGTCGCCGGCCTCGTCATCCTCGGCGCCTGGCTGGCGATCGCCTATTGGCAACAATCGCGTGACAGCGAGACCGCGCAGCGCAGCGTCGAGCTGGTCGCGCCGATCTGCAACACGCTCGCCTATTTGATCGGGCCGATCGCGCTCGCTTTGCCGCCCTGGGTCGCGGTGACGGCCACGGTGGCGGCGGTGTTGCTGCTTACCTGGCGCGAGAAGCTGCATGCGCTGGCTCAGCGCGTCGAGATCGAAGAGATCGTCACCGCGGCAAAATTCCTGATCCTGACCGGCATCGTGCTGCCGCTCTTGCCGAATGAACCGGTGACGGCGCTCACCGCGATCACGCCGTACAAGGCGTGGCTGGCGCTGCTCGCCGTCTGCACGCTCTCTTACGCGAGTTATCTGTTGCAGCGTTTCCTCGCGCCGGCGGATAGCGATCTCGCGGTCGCGCTGCTCGGCGGGCTCTATTCCTCGACCGCGACCACCGTGGTTCTGGCGCGCGCCGCGGCGGCGCAACCGACGAGCAGCGCGATGGCGCAAGCGGGCATCATGCTCGCGACCTCGGTGATGTATCTGCGCATCCTCGCGATTATCGCGGTGTTCGATTGGGGGCTGGCGCAAAGCCTCGCGCCGGTGATGGTGGCGCTCTTCCTCATCGGCGCGATCGTCGGCGGCGCTGCAATATCGCCGCGCCGGCACGGCCCACCACCGCGGCCAGCACTGACGCCGCGCAATCCGCTCGAGATCACCGCCGCCGCGCTCTTCGCGCTGCTCTTCGTCGTGATCTCGATCGCGACGGAATGGGCGCGCGCGCATTTCGGCGCCGCCGGCGTCGATACGCTCGCCGCGGTGGTCGGCTTCACCGATATCGATCCCTTCGTCTTGAGCATCGCGCAGGGCGGCAGCGGAGCGATGCCGGCGCCGATCGCCGCGACCGCGATCCTGATCGCCATCGCGTCGAACAATGTGCTGAAAGCCGGCTATGCCGTCGCTTTCGCCGGCTGGCGCGCGAGCATCAACGCCGCCGCGGTGCTGGTCGCGCTCGGCCTCGCCGGTATCGTCGTGGCGATTGTTTGTCCGCGGCGCCTTCTGACGCTCAGGCGCCCATAACGATTAGGCGCTGGCGATGAACTCGCGCATCGAGCTGGCTTCGCTCTCGACCTCGTCGATGCGATGCTTCACCACGTCGCCGATGCTGACGATGCCGGCCAGCGCGCCGCGATCGACCACCGGCAGATGGCGGATGCGCCGCTCGGTCATCAGCGCGGCGAGATCGGCGACCGCATCGTCGCGGCGGCAGGTGATCGACGCGTCGGCTCATCAGATCGGCGACCGCGAGATCGAGCGTCGCTGCGCCGTGATCGGCGAGCGCGTGACGATGTCGCGTTCCGAGATGATGCCGTCGACCGACGCACCGTCGCGGCTGACCACCAGCGCGCCGACCGCATGCCGCCTCAAGATGCGCGACCGCCGTGGCGATGCGCGCTTCGGGCGCGATCGTGGTCACGCTTCGTCCCTTGTTGCGTAAAATCGCTTCGACATTCATGGCCGTCTCCTCAGTGCTCCGCACGGCCGAGGCTTTTTTGAAAGCGCTTTTTTAAACGCCTTTTCACGCGCTCTCGCGCGCCGCCTCGCGCCGTCCCTCAGACACCCCTATAAGATAAGCCCAAACCCGGCCGCGCCAAAGCCCGAAAGCTAACTGCGGGCGCCGGGTCATCGTGCAGCGCACAATTCTGCGCTATTCTGCGGCAAACACAGTCGGAGGCCTTCATGACCGAGCCCACCAAGATCAACGATCAGACTCAGCGTCGCCGCAGCAAATCTCGCTCGACGATCTCGCCGCCTTCAAGAAAGCCGGCTACACGACCATCCTCAACAACCGCCCCGACAATGAAGAGCCGGGCCAGCTCGACCACGCGACCGCCGAGGCCGAAGCGAAAAAGCAGGGCCTCAATTATGTCTATCAGCCGATCGTCTCCTCGGCGATCTCGCGCAAGGACGTGCATGATTTTCAGAACAATCTGCTGCGCCAAGGCAAGCCGATCCTCGCGCATTGCCGCAGCGGCACGCGCTGCTATCTGATGTATGCGCTGACGCGGTGCTGGACAACGGCGCGAGCCCGCTGGCGCTGGTCGCCGAAGCCGCGTCGAAAGGCTACGACATTCGCGCGCTGCCGATGCTCGCGGAGAGGCTGCAGGCCGAGAAATAAGCGAGAGCGGCGCGGTGGCGATGAGGATCGCGATGAAAGAGCGCGCGGCCGAATTTCCTCTTCTTCATCGCCGATCAGCTGCGCTTCGATCATCTCGGCTGCTACGGCAACCGCATCGTCAAGACGCCGAACATCGATGCGCTCGCGGCGAAGGCGTGGGTCAACGACAATTTCTATGTCGCGAGCCCGATCTGCATGCCGAACCGCGCGACGTTGCTGACCGGGCGCATGCCGTCGCTGCATGGCGTGCGCCATAACGGCATTCCCTCGGCGCTCGATGCGACCACCTTCACCGATGTGATGCGCCGCGCCGGCTATCGCACCGGCATGGTCGGCAAGGGCCACTTCCAGAACATGACCGGCAATCCGCCGCAATGGCCGCTCGATCCGAAGGATCGGCTGCCGATCGAGGCGCGCGCCGATCGCGGCGGCCGCTACGATCAGGAATGGGCGCCGGCCTGGGCAGGCCGATCCGAATTTCGATCTCGATTATCCGTTCTACGGCTTCGAGACGGTCGATCTCACGGTCGAGCATGGCGACGATCTGCAAGGCCATTACCGCCGTTGGGCCAATACCAAGACAAACGACGTCGAAAGCCTGATCGGCGAAAAGAATGCGCTGCCGGCGCCTGAATATGAATTGACGCGCGTGCATCAGGCCTGGCGCACGAAGCTGCCGCCGGCGCTGCATCCGACCGGCTATTGCGCCGAGCGCACGATGGCGCGGCTCGAGGACTATGCGCAGGGCGATGCGCCGTTCTTCCTCATGTGCTCTTTCGCCGATCCGCATCACCCCTTCACGCCGCCGGGCGAGTATTGGGGCATGTACAAGCCGGAAGAGGTCGAGCTGCCGTCGTCCTTCACCGCGCCGACCGATCACCTGCCGCCGCATGTGAAATGGCTGCATCAGCAGCGCGACAACGGCCGCGCGGTGAAGTCGACGCCGATGCTCTTTGCCGCGACCGAGCGCGAGGTGCGCGAGGCGATCGCGCTCAATTACGGGCTGATCAGCTTCATCGATCACGGCATCGGCCGCGTGCTCGATAAGCTCGCGACGCTCGGCCTCGCCGAGAATACGATCGTCGTCTTCACCGCCGATCACGGCGACTATATGGGCGATCATCAGCTCATTGCTCAAAGGCCCGATCCATTATCGCTCGATCACGCAAGTGCCGTTCATCTGGCGCGATCCGCAGGGCCGCGCGGCCAAGCGCAGCGATGCTTTCGCCGGCACGATCGATCTCGCGCCGACGATCCTCGAACGCGCCGGCGTGCAAGGCTTCAACGGCATCCAGGGCAAGAACCTGCTGCCGCTGATCGAGAACGGCGCGGCGCCTTACGAAGAAGTGCTGATCGAGGAAGAAGGGCAGCGCATGGGCGTCGGCCTGCCGACGCGCGCGCGGGTGCGCAGCCTCGTGACCGAGCGTTATCGCCTCACGCTCTATGACGGCGTCGAATGGGGCGAGCTCTACGACCGCGACAACGACCCCGACGAATCGTTCAATCTCTGGAACGAGCCGGGCGCGCAAGCGCTCCGCGGCGAGATGCTGCTGCGCCTCGCGCGCAAGATGCTCGACTACACCGAGACCAGCCCCAACCCGACCGCGGTGGCTTAGCGCACTCGCTCTCTCTCGTCGTCATTGCGAGCGAAGCGAAGCAATCCAGGGCCGCGCGTATTGTCCTGGATTGCTTCGTCGCTGACGACCCGTTCACGCGCTCTTCGCGCGTGAACCCGAAGGGGGACGCCCCGGCCACTCGGCTTGCGAGTGGCCCCGAAGGGCTCGCCGCAAAGCGGCGGAGCGGGACGTCCGCGAAGAGCGATTGGCCGGGTCGTCCCTCGCAATGACGATGCCTCTATCTATCCCCGCCACCGTGTCAGCCGCTTCTCGAGCCATTCCGAGAGGGCGAAGATCAGCAGCACGAAGACCATGATCACGATGCACCAGCGCCAGCATCAGCGCGGCGTTGTAGGTGCTCTGCGCGAAGGACAGGAGATAGCCGAGGCCCTTGGTCGCGGCGACGAACTCGCCGACGACGGCGCCGGTGAAGGCGAAGCCGACCGCGACTTTGAGATTGCCCAGCACCCAGGCGGTGACCGAGGGCAGATAGACCTCGCGCAGCAAGGTGCCGCGGCCGCCGCCCAAGGTGATGACGCGCTCGACCAGCTTGCGGTCGACCTGGCGGATGCCGGTATAGACGGTGAAGAAGATCAGCACCGCGACCAGCATGAAGGACAGCGCGACCTTGCTGGCGAGGCCGATGCCGAGCCAGATGACGAAGAGCGGCGCCAGCACGACGCGCGGCACGGCGTTCAGGAGGATCATCACCGGCTCGAGCAGCTCGGCGATGAGCGGCATGATCGCCGCCGCCGCGCCGAGGACCACACCGACGATGATGCCGATCGCGAGGCCGCCGAGCGCCGCGGCGAAGGTTGCCTCGAGATGCGGCCAGATGCTGCCGCTGCCGAAGAGCTGCACCAGCGCCGCCCAGATCTTCAACGGCGAGGGCATGTAAAGCGGGTTGAGCCAGCCGGCATTCGCCGCCGACCTGCCACACGATCAGCAGCACGGCGAGGCCGATGAGCTGGCGCGTCAGAGGCCGATTGAAAATCCGGCCCATTGATCGTCCTTTGCCCGGCTCGCCGACGACTTCGCGCGACAGATTCTGCCAGATGCGCTCCGAGCAGCGGCCCGAATTCCGGATGGGTGCGCGCCTTGATGATGTCGCGCGGCCGCGGGATCGGCACCGGATATTGCCCGGCGATGCGCGCCCTCGGTCCGCGCGACAGGAGATAGACATTGTCGGAAAGCGCGATCGCTTCTTCGAGATCGTGCGTCACGAGCAGCACGCTCGTATGGCGCTCCTCGACGAGCTTCAGGAGATCCTGCGACAGCCGCGCGCGTGTGATCGCATCGAGCGCCGAGAACGGCTCGTCCATCAGCAGCAATTGCGGCTCGAGCGCCAGCACCTGCGCGAGGGCGACGCGCTTCCTCTGTCCACCGGAAAGCTCGCGCGGATAGCGCTGGCCAAGCCCGTGCAGACCCAAATGCCCGAGCCATTCCTCGGCGCGGCGGAGCGCATCGTCTTTCGCCATGCCGCGCAGCCGGAGGCCAAGCGCGACATTCTCCGCCGCGCGCCGCCATGGCAGCAGGGCGTCGTCCTGAAAAAGAAAACCGATCGCGCGTTTATCGATGGCGAGCTGCACCGTGCCGGCCGAGGGCGTTTGCAAGCCGATGATCGCACGCAGGATGGTGCTCTTGCCCGAGCCCGACGGGCCGACGAGGCTGACGAATTCGCCATCCTCGACCTCCATGCCGACGCCCTCCAAGACGGGCGTCGCGCCGTAGGACAGCGCGAGATCGGAAACGCGGAGCACTTAGAGAGGACGGCGTTGCAACCCATCCGACACGCATTGCTCTTCGCAAGTGGCCCCTTCGGTTCCGCGCGAGAGCGCGTGAAGGTCCCTCCCCCTCAAGGGGGGAGGGGGATTCCCTGAGACCCCTTCCCCCTTCAAGGGGGAAGGTTGGGAAGGGGGTGGGAGCCAACGCAGTTGCATCAACTGAGCGCGCTGCGTTCGCATCGTCGGCAACTCAGCCGGCGAAAGCGGTGTCGTAGAGTCCGGAGGTGTCGGTGCCGGCCGGCAGGAGGCCGGCGATGGTGAGCGATTGCGCGACGCGATCCTCGGAAGCGCGATCCATCGCGGTGTTGGCCGGATAGAGCGAGGCGCGATACTTGCCGAGGATGTCGCGCATCTGGCCGATATCGGCGCCGGTCGTCAGCTCGGGCGGCAGCGCTTTGACGAGATCGTCGGGCGTCACCTGCTGCACCGCGACCAGTGCGCTTTGCATGCCCCTGACCAGCGCTTTGATCTCATCCTTGCGCTGCTCGACTTCGCTCGCGCGCACCGCGATGCCCATGAATTCGTAATTGCCGCCGAGATATTTTTGCGCGTCGGCGCTCTGCATCGCGTTGACCAGCGCCTTGCCGCCGGCCTGCTCGATCAAGGTCAGCGCCGGCTCCTGCACCATCCCGGCATCGACCTGACCCTGGCGCAAGGCTTCGAGCAGGTTCGTGCCCATGGTCGCGAATTGTACCTTCGGCGGCATCGGCGCCGGCCTGCTTCAGGAGGAACAGCGTCAGCGCGTGATCGGCATTGCCGAGGCCGGAGATGCCGACCGTCTTGCCTTCGAGGTCTTTGACCGCGCCGATCTTCGCCGCCTGTTTCGGCGCGACGGCGAGGGCGAAGAGCGGCAGCTTGCCGGTCGCGGCAATGCGCTTCACCGCGGCGCCATGCGCATAGGCCTGCAGCGCGACATCGAGCGCGGTCGCGGCGTAATCGACCGCGCCGCCGACCAGCGCCTGCATCGCCGGCGAGCCGCCGCGCATGTAGACGAGCTCGACATCGAGCCCTTCCTTCTGGAAATGCCCGTTATGCGTCGCGACGACGTAGGGGATGATACAGAGAAGCTGGCGAGCAGAAGGCGAGCTTGATCGGCTTGCCCGCGGCGCGCGCGGGGTTGGCGCCGAGAATGCCGGCAAGGGCCGCGGCGCCTTTCAGCACGGTGCGGCGGCGCATGGTGATGCCGTCCCAGGCGACGGTGTTCGGATCGCAGCAGCTCATGCGGCGAGGTTAGCGCCGGAAGGGCGCGAATTGAAGGGCTTGCTTCGGAGCCTGAGCAGGGGCCTGCATCCAGCCTACGCCGCGCGGTGAACTTCGGCGCGGACCTTTTCGCCGAGCTCGATCTCAACCTTGTGCAAATCATAGGCCTGCTGCATTGCCAGCCAAAGCCGTGCCCCCGTGCCGAGTGCCGTGCCGATTCTCAGGGCCGTTTCCGGGCTGATGGCACGCTTCCCTGCGACGATTTCCTGGATCCGTTGCGGCGGCACGCGAAGCAGGAGTGCGAACGCAGCGGCGCTGAGACCCCGCGCCTCAATCTCCTCTTTCAGGATCTTGCCTGGGTGGATTCCGTGAAAACGTTTGGTCTCGCCCATCGCTTGCCTCAATGATAATCAACGATTTCGACATTGTACGCATCGCCATTCTTGAACTCGAAGACCAGTCGCCACGCGCCATTAATCGTCATCGCCCATTGACCCTTGCGGTCGCCCTTTAGCCGGTGGAGGCCGATTGAGGCGAGGGATGGAATTTCGTCTATCGATTGGAGGGCATCCAGCACTTGCAATCGGGCTTGGGCTTTCTCCTGATCGAGGCCGGTGAAACGGCTTTTACCTTCCTCGGCGAAGCGGCGCGTCACACTGGTTCCCCAGCTCTTGATCATCGCTTAGCATGCCTTGCGATACATGGCACGTCAAGCGTGTTTACGAATTGCTGGAACGAAGGGGCTCAGCCTTCGTCCCAGCGCGGCGTGTAGCCGGCCCATTCGACCATACGGTCGGCATCGGCGGCGAGCGTGTCGATGGCCGCGCGGTCCTCGGGCGAAAGCTCAAAATCGAAAATATCGATGTTCGCCGCGGCATGCTCGCGCCGGCCGGCTTTCGGGATGGCCGAGACTTTTTCCTGATCCAAGAGCCAGCGCAGCGCAACCTGACCGGGGGATTTGCCGTATTTCTTTCCGATCGCGATCAGCGTCGGATCGCGGAAGACGCGGCCGCGCGCCACCGGCGCGTAAGCCGTCAGCATCAAGCCGTAGCGCCGCATCGCTTCGAACAGCCGGCTTTGGGGCAGGAAGGGATGGTATTCGACCTGATTGCAGACGATGTCGGCGCCGTGGCGCTCGACCGCCTCGCGCAGCAAGGCGACTGTGAAATTGCTGACGCCGATGCTGCGTGTCTTGCCCGTCATCGCGGAGCGCGCTCAGCGCTTCGAGCGTCTCGCCCAAGGGAATGCCGGCATTCGGCCAGTGGATCAGCAGGAGATCGACCTGGTCGAGGCCGAGGCGCCGCAGGCTTTCCTCATGCGAGCGGCGGACATCGGCTTTGCGGAGGTTGCTGGGGGCGATCTTGGTGGTGAGGAAGATCTCGGCGCGCGGGATGCCGCTATCGCGAATCGCCCGGCCGATCTCGGCCTCGTTGCCGTAAATCTGGGCGGTATCAAGGTGGCGGTAACCAAGATCGAGCACCATGCGGGTGACCTGGTAGGCGGCGTTGCCGGACAGCGCCCAGGTGCCGAAGCCCAAAGCCGGCACGGTCACGTTTTTGACGGTGATGGCTTCCATAACGTCCCTCCGTCCCGGCCTGTGCCGGTTTGTGCGATGCCGAAAGGCTTGCACGGGAGTTGCATATGCTTAATGGTGTGGGCGTGAAAGGGGTTCGGATATTTTGATGCCGGGGGGTGGGTTCTTCTTGCGATTTGGCGCGGTTCTGATGCTGTTGGCCGGGCTGACGGCCGCCGGAGCGGTGCCTGGCTACGCCGCCGATGCTGCCGATCCCGCGGTCCCGGTTGTGGTGTCGATTCCCGTGCCCGCTCCCGCGCCATCCGCTGCGGCGCCCCATCCAGCCCCCGCGACCGCTGCCATCAGCCCAGCCCCGACCACGGCCGCGCCGAAAGCCGCGCCGACGCCGAAAGCTGCACCGACACCTGCCGTGGTCGCGCCGCGTCCGGCGCCTGCCGCCGGCACGCCCGAAGCCGCGATCAAGACCGCGCTTTCGGGGAGCGATCCGTTGGCGCTCGCCGGCCGGACGCCTCGATAAAGCGGCGCTCAATACGCTTTACGAGCTGCGCGGCTTCCAGCCGGTCTGGACGGAAGCGCGCCAGCAATCCTTCCGTCTCGCGCTCGAAGAAGCCGTCTCGCACGGGCTCGAGCCCCGCAGCTACGAGGTCACAGACGACGCAGCCGGCGGAGCGCGAGCTGCTGCTGACCGATGCGTTCCTGCGCTATGCCACGGCGCTGGCGCGTGGCCGGGTCGATCCCAAGGATTTCGAGACCGATTGGCGCATCGATCCGCCGGCTTTCAATGCCGGCCAGGTGTTCGACGCCGCGATGAACGGCGATGTCGACAACGTACTCGCGGCGCTGGCGCCGCATGAGCCGGGCTATGAGCGGCTGCGCGAGGCGCTGCGCCGCTATACGGCGCTCGATCCGAAAGCGTGGCATACGCTGTTCTCGCCGGTCACCGTCCAGCTCGGCGATCACGGCGACATCGTCAAGGATCTGCGCGACCGGCTGGTCGCCGAAGGTTATCTCGATGCGGCTGCGGAACCCGAAGATCCCTCGGCCTTCGATCAGACGCTCGCCGGACGCGGTGTCGCAATTCCAAACCGCGCATGGCCTGCCGGTCGATGGCTCGGTCGGCAAGCTCACCCTCGCCGCGCTCAACGTCTCGCCGGCGCTGCGTGCGCGGCAAATCCGCTGGAATCTCGAGCGCTGGCGCTCGCTGCCGCGCATCGATGCGGCGGCGCGGGTCGAGGTGAATGTGCCTGCCGCACGAGCCGTGCTGTTCGCCGACGGCGAGCCGGTGCGCGTGATGCGCGCCATCGTCGGCGCGACCGTCCATCCGACGCCGGTGCTGCGCGCGCGGCTGACGTCGGTGCTGCTCAACCCGCCCTGGATCGTGCCGGATTCGATCATCCAGAACGAGATCCGCCCGATGCTGAAGAAGGATCCGAAATATCTCGATCGCTTCGGCTTTGCCTATTGGGATGTGCCCGGCGGCAAAGAGCTCGTCCAGGTGCCGGGTCCGACGCAATTCGCTCGGCCAGGTGAAGTTCGAGATGCCGAATCCCGACGACATCTATATGCACGACACGCCGGAACAGCGTCTCTTCGCCCTGTCGCGCCGCTATACCAGCCATGGCTGCATCCGCGTCGAAGACCCGCGCGGCCTCGCCGAGATACTGCTGGCTTCGGATCAATGGTCGCGCGATGCGATCGATGCCGCCATCGCCACCGGCCAGACCAAGAGCGTGCCGCTGCATAAAAGCTTGCCGGTCTATGTGCTGTACTGGACCGCTTTCGTCGATCCGGACGGCACGGTCGAATTCCGTGACGACATCTATGGCCGCGACCGCCGCCTCGCCGAGGCGTTGGCGGCGCGGCGGCTGCCGATCATCTTGCCGAGACCGCGGATACGCGGCACAGCGGCTGAGTTTCGTACTGGTTGAATTGTTCGGGGGATTAAGGATGAAAGCGACCAAGCGCCATACGCGCCGTAACTTCCTTGTGCTGGCGGGTGCCACCGCGGCCGGCGCGATCACCGCGCCCAGCTTTCCGATGCCGGCCATCGCTCTGCCGGTCGCGCCCTACAAACGCTCGCTCGCTTTCCATAATTTACGCACCGGCGACAAGCTCGACATCGTCTATTGGGCCAATGGGACAGTACCTGCCCGAGGCAAGCCGCGAGATCGCGCGGGTGATGCGCGATGGCCGCACCGACGACGTTCATTCGATCGATCCTCGCTTGGTCGATCTGATGGCGCGGCTGCGCGGCACCTTGCGCAGCAGCCAGCCGATCCAAGTGGTGTGCGGTTACCGCTCGCCCGAGACCAACGAGATGCTGCACGAGACGACGGAGGGCGTCGCGGCCAACAGCCTCCACATGTACGGCGAAGCGGTCGATCTGCGCGTCGTCGACCGTCCCCTTCATTATGTCCGCCGCGTCGCGGTCAGTTTGAAAGCCGGTGGCGTCGGCTATTATCCGCATTCGAACTTCGTCCATGTCGATGTCGGAACGGTTCGCTATTGGTAGCGGCCGCTGCCGAATAACGGTGCCGCCGGAAACGGCGCGGCGTCGATCATCACATCTGAGGGAGTAGAAGAATCATGGCCGATGCCATCAAAGTGCTCGCGCTCTCCGGCAGCCTCCGCAAGGGCTCCTACAACACCATGCTGCTGCATGCCGCGAAGGAGCTCGCGCCCGAGGGCATGAGCATCGACATCTACGATCTCGCGCCGATCCCGATGTACAACGACGATGTGCGCACCGGTCCCGGCTATCCGCCGGTGGTCCAGGATTTCCGCAATGCCATCGCGGCGCATGATGCGACCCTCTTCGCGTCGCCGGAATACAATTACTCGGTCTCGGGTGTGCTCAAGAACGCGATCGACTGGGCGTCGCGCGCACCGAACATGCCTTTCGACGGCAAGACCGGCGCCGTGTTCGGCGCGAGCGGCGGCGCCCTCGGCACGGCGCGCAGTCAGCGCGATCTGCGCTGGATCATGTCGGGCCTCAACGTCTACATGGTCAACCTGCCGCATGTTTATGTCGGCACCGCGGCGCAGAAATTCGCCGACGGCAAGCTGACCGATCAGGGCGCGCGCGATTTCATCAAGCAGCTGCTCGAAAATCTCGCGCGATCTGACGGTCGCTGAAGCCGCGCTAACCAAAGCGCGAAAGAAAATTTTCCATCGCCCCGCGGAGGCCGGGCCATAGGTCTACCGCGCGATCGGCGAATCGCCCCGGCATTCGCGGCGGAATGCCCGCTCTTGGGGCTTCGATTCTTACGCCCGGCCGCGCCCGCTCTACGGCGTGTTGCCGCGCAGCGATGCCGGATGGCCGGGCAGCCGGAGCGCGCCGACCGACATCAGCTTCTCGCCCTGCAGCCGCAAGATCGCAATCTCGCCATCGTTATAGCCGCCGACATAGAGGAAGCGACCATCGGGGCTGAAGGCGATGCCCTCCGCGCCGCCGCTGACGAGCGCCTCGCCGACCTTGCGCACTTTCTTGCCCTCGATCTTCAAGAGCGCGACCAGAGAATGGTCGTGGTGATAGAACGCGGTCTTCGGCGCGCCCGTGCCATTCAAGAGAAGCGAGGCGGCGTAACCGCCGACCGGGCTCACCGCGAGGCCTTCGGGCCCGTCGCCGATTGCCACCTGATCGATAACGCGCGGCGGAGTGGCGGCGAGGTCGATCACCGATACCGTATCGACCTGACCATCCGACGCGCCGAAGCCCTGATTGTTGACGAGGCCGAGCTTGCCGTCCGGCGTGATCTCGACGTTGTAGGGGAAGATGCCGGTGGTCATCGCGTAGCCGGTGTCGCTGAGGCCGGCGTCGCTCATCGCCAGCACCGCAACCTTGTTGACGCGGGTCAGCGTCACGAGCGCGTGGCTGCCGTCGGGCGCGATCGCGATCGCGGTCGGATCGGCGTTGGGAATGCTCAGCGGCACGCTGCCGATATACTTCACGATCATGCCGCCGATGCGCAGCACGCTGATCGCATTCTCGGCGCGGTCGGCGATCAGCGCGAAGGTGCCGGCGCGATCGATCGCGATCCCGGAAGGCTGCTTGCCGACGTGCAGCGTCTCGACGATTTTGGGCGGCGACGCGGTGAGATCGACGATATAGACCTCGTCATCGGGCACGTTCTTATAGCCGTTGGCGCCATCGCTGACGGAATCGACCGCATTCGCGATCAGCGCAATGCGATTGTCGGGCGTGATCGCGACATTGGTCGGCGGGCCGTGGATCGAATTCTTCAGCGGCAAGGTCGCGACGATCTTCGGCTCGACGCGATTGCGGATATCGATGATCGAGACGCTGTCCTTGCCCGGCGCCAGCTCGATCATCTTGCCGTTGGCGTCGTAGCCGCGTTTCTCGTCATTGCCGGAAACGAGATATTGCGCGCGCGCGGCACCCGCCGCGCAGCAGAGCGCGATCCCCAGCCCCAGGACGGCAGTCTTTTTCTTCATAGCGGGCTTTTTCTTCATACCGGCCCGAGTTTGCACGATTGCCGCGGCGCCGTCACCCCTCCGCGGCGCCTATTCCCGATGTGTTCCGCCACGCTATGATGGGAATCATGCCTCCCAAGCGAAATCCCCTCAATCTCAACCCGCTGCAATTGAAGACACTGACGCTTCTGCAAGCGTTGGCGCGTCTGCCCGACCACGCGAAAGAACAAAGCGAGGGCGTGCTGGTCGCCAACATGCCGCCGCCGCACGGCGACCATTTCCATTTGGGCGACGCGGCCGTCGCGACGCGCGATGCGTCGGGCTTGTTCAACGAAGCCGCCTGGATCGCGCTCGAGCGCAAGGGGCTGATCAAATCGCATTTTCCGGATTCGGCGCTGCTGACGCGCGCCGGCCAGGATTACGAGACCGGTCTCGCCGACGCGATCATCCATCGCGCCGATCATCACGGGCACTGAACCAGTCTCGATCCTAACCCGTCGTTGCGAGGAGGCCAACGGGCCGACGAAGCAATCCAGGAGCATGGTGTGCTGCCCTAGATTGCTTCGCTTCGCTCGCAATGACGATAGGAGTATCTCACCACCGGAGCTGATCGAGCGCCGCGATCGGATGCGCGTTCGCGGCCTGCAGCCGCTTCGGCGATGCGCGCCGGGATCGGGAAGCTGGCCCTCCTCGCAGCCGAATTCCTCGTAATGGATGCCGCCCGCGACGACGATCGCGTCGATGCCGGCCGAATTGGCACCGGCGATGTCGGTGCGCAGCGAATCGCCGATCGCGAGGATGCGCTTCGGATCGCTGATCCCCATCAGCGCCAGCGCTTGCCTATAGACGCCGGGATAGGGCTTGCCGTGCCAGCGCACTTTGCCGCCGAGCGTCTCATAGCGTTGCGCGATCGCGCCGGCGCAGATCGCGCGCCGGCCGAGATGATGGACGACGAGATCGGGATTGGCGCAGATCATCGGCAGATCGCGGCGCCGCGCGGCCTGCAGCATGTCCTCGTAGCGCTCGACATTCTCGTCCCAGCCCCAGGGGCCGGTGTTGTGGATGAATTGCGCTTCGCCGATATCGTCGACGCGCTCGAGATCGAGCCCGTCGAGCACGTCGCTCTCGCGCGACGGCGCGATGTGGTAGCAGGTACGGCCGAGCGCGGCGTGGAAATCGTCGTCGCGGCGCTTCAGGTGTTGCCAGGTCTCTTCGCCGGAGGTGTGGATCTCGTCGTAGAGCGCGCGCGCGACGCCGACCTCGGCGAGCCGCTTCGCCACCGGTACGGCGCGGCGCGGCGCGTTGGAGAGGACGAGCATCTTCTTGCCGCGCGCGCGCAGCCGATGCAGCGTGTCGATGACGAAAGGGAAGGGCTTCGCGCCGTCATGCAGCACGCCCCACACGTCGAGGATCACGCCGTCGTAATTGTCGACGATCCCGCCGATGCCGGTGAGCACCGGTATTTCAGAGGCCCCCACGTCAGAGACCATGCGGTGTCGTCGACGGCAGATGAGCATCGGCACCGACCGCGGCGCCGATCGAGGTGAAGCCGTCGCGCGCGAGCAACGCCGCGAGTTCCTGCTTGATGCGCTGCACGAGGCCGGGCCCGTGGAAGACCAGCGCGCTATAGAGCTGCACCAGCGCGGCGCCGGCGCGGATTTTCTTATACGCGTCGGCGCCCGAGGCGATGCCGCCGACGCCGACGATCGGCACCTTGCCGCTGGTCAGGCGATACATCTCGGCGAGCAGCGCGGTCGATGCCTCGAAGAGCGGCGCGCCGCTCAATCCTCCGGGCTCATGCGCGACGGGGCTCGCCAAACTCGCCGGCCGTGCCACGGTGGTGTTCGAGACGATCAGCCCGTCGATGCCGGAGCTCAGCGCCGCCTCGGCGAGATCGACGCGCTCTTCCTGGCTGAGATCGGGCGCGATCTTCAAGAGCAGCGGCGGCAGGTTGCGCAGGCCGGCCTTGGCGCGCGCATCCAGCAGCCGGCCGATCAGCCGCGTCACCGTGCTCTTGCGCTGCAGATCGCGCAGGCCCGGCGTGTTCGGCGACGAAATGTTGACGGTCAGGTAGTCGACCAGCGGCGCCAGCACGCGCACGCCTTCGACGTAATCGCCGATGTCGTCGAGCGTGTCGCGATTCTTGCCGATATTGGCGCCGATGATGCCGGAGCGGTTGCGCCGCCGCGCCAGACGCCGCGCCGCCGCCTCGACGCCCGCCGCTGTTGAAGCCGAGGCGATTGATGACGGCTTGGTCCTCCGGCAGGCGGAAGAGCCGCGGCTTCGGGTTGCCGCGTTGCGGCAGCGGCGTGATCGTGCCGCATTCGACGAAGCCGAAGCCGAAAGCCAGCATTGCATCCGGCACTTCCGCATCTTTGTCGAAGCCGGCGGCGAGGCCGACGGGATTGGGGATGCGCTGACCCCAGAGCCGCACCTCGAGCGCGGCCGGATCGGCCGCAGGGGCTTTCGGCGCAAGTCCGGTCGCCAGCGCGCGAATCGTCGCGCGATGCGCCGCCTCGGGCGGCAAGAGGCGCATCAGCGGCAGGGCGAGATCGAAAATGCCGGACATTTTCCAAACGCTAGAACAAGATCGCAAAAATTGGAACGGGGCGCCTCGGATTCCCCTCTCCCCTTGGGGGAGGAAGGGGCCCGCGCGAAGCGCGGGAAGGTGAGGGGGCGCGGCTTCCCCCTCACCCTAACCCTCTCCCCAAGGGGAGAGGGACTCGCGCTCGGTTTCGTAGTGTTCGCGACAAGCTTCGGCGAACCGTCTATATCGGTAACGTGCCGCTCAGCGAAACCTCGCATCTTCCTGTCGCAGGCTCCGTCGTCCTGCCCGACGCGCCGGCGCTGGTCGCCGGCTTCGCGCAAGCGGCCTGGCTCACGGCGGATGGCGAGGTCGAGATCGTCACACTCGCCGAAGCGGCGCGGCGCGCCAGGGCGACGCCGGCTTTTCTCTGTCATGCGCGCGCGACGGCACGGCGGCTCAATATCGGCTCGTTTGCCGCGCTCGATCTGTTGGAGCTGTTCGCTTTCGTCTATCCGGCAAAATTCTGCCTGCCGACGCCGCGCGGCCTGGCCGCGGCGCTTGGCCTGCCGGCGCCCAAAGGCATCGAGGCAGAAGCGTCCGCGTTGATCGATGCGGCGCGGGCGCTGCTCGCGCGGCTCAATGCCGCCGGCGACAATGAAGCGCGCGCCATCGCCACGGCGATGGCGAAAGGCGGTTGGGGCTGGGGACCGGCGGTGCTTGCGGCTTTGCCGCGAAGGCGATCCCGGCCGGCCAGGCAACGGGCTCGCGCAATGGCGCAAGCTCGACCGATTGGCAGGATCACGCGCCCGAGCCGCCGCCGGGCAATTTCCCGGTCGAGGAAAGCGAGGCGCGGACGCGGCTCGCCGAGCTGCTCGGCACGAATGCCGAGCCGCGGCCGCAGCAATCGGATTACGCCGCCGCGGTCAGCGCCGCTTTCCGGCCGCGCGATCTGCCCGAAGCGCCGCGTCTCGTCCTCGCCGAAGCCGGCACCGGTGTCGGCAAGACCTTGGGTTATGTCGCGCCGGCGAGTGTCTGGGCCGAGAAGAACGAGGGCGGCGGTGTGGATCTCGACCTTCACGCGCAACCTCCAGCACCAGATCGCCGGCGAGCTCGGCCGGCTCTATCCCGATCCGGCGGAGCGCAATCGCCGCGTCGTCCTGCGCAAAGGCCGCGAGAATTATCTTTGCCTCCTCAATTACGAAGAAAGCGTCGCGCAAGTGCCGATGCGCGCTTACGACGCCGTCGTGCTCGGCCTTATGGCGCGCTGGATGGGCGCGACGCGCGACGGCGACATGGTCGGCGGCGATCTGCCCGGCTGGCTGCCCGAGCTGCTGGGCCGCGCGCAGACTGTCGCGCTCGCCGATCGCCGCGGCGAATGCATCCATTCCGCCTGTCCGCATTATCATCGCTGCTTCATCGAGAAGAGCGTGCGCCGGGCGCGGCGCGCGCGGCTCGTCGTCGCCAATCATGCGCTGGTGATGATCCAGGCGGCGCTCGGCGGTCTCGACGATGCCTATCTGCCGACGCGCTACGTCTTCGACGAGGGCCATCATCTTTTCGAGGCCGCCGACAATGCTTTCTCGGCGGCGCTCTCCGGCCAGGAAGGCGCGGAGCTGCGGCGCTGGCTCTTGGGCAATGAAGGCCGCGGCCGCTCGCGCGCGCGCGGCCTCAAGCGGCGTATCGAAGATCTCGTCGACGAGGACGAGGTCGCCGCGAAAGCGCTCGACGAGATCGTGATGGCGGCGCGCGTGCTGCCGGGCGATGGCTGGTCGCAACGCTTGCAGGACGGCCGGCCGCTCGGCGCGTTCGAAGCCTTTCTCGGCTTGGTGCGGCAGCAGGTGCTGGCGCGCGCGCCCGATAGCGAGCACGCTACAGCATCGAGACCGAGCTGCGGCCCTGCCTCGATGACGTTGCCCGGCGCGGCGCAAGCACTGGCGGCGAAGCTGCGCGCGCTCGAAGCGCCGATCGCGGTGCTCGGCAAGCGGCTCGCTGCGCGGCTCGAGGACGAAGCCTCGGAGCTCGAAACCGGCACGCGCATCCGCATCGAGGCGACTTTGCGCAGCCTGCATCGCCGCGGCATCGTCGAGCTCGGCGGCTGGCGCGCGATGCTCACCGCGATCGACGGCGAGCCGGCGGCAGAATTCGTCGACTGGCTCGCGCTCGAACGTTTCGACGGCAACGAGTTCGATGTCGGCATGCATCGCCATTGGGTCGATCCGATGCGGCCTTTCGCCGAGCATGTGATGCAGGACGCGCAAGGCGTGCTGATCACCTCGGCGACGCTGACCGACGGCAGCGGCGATCCGGTCAAGGATTGGGAAGCGGCCGAGGCGCGCAGCGGCGCGCTCCATCTCGCCGTGCCGGCGTTGCGCGCGCGCGTGCCGTCGCCTTTCGATTATCAGACACAGACGCGCGTCTTCATCGTCAACGACGTGCGGCGCGAGGACCCGGCGCAAGTCGCCGGCGCCTATCGCGCGCTGTTCGAGGCATCCGGTGGCGGCGCGCTCGGGCTCTTCACCGCGATCGCGCGGCTGCGCGCGGTGCATCAGCGCATCGCCGCGCCGCTTGCCGAAGCGGGGCTGACCCTTCTGGCGCAGCATGTCGACGCGATGGATGCCGCGACGCTGGTCGATATTTTCCGCGCCGAGGAAGATGCTTGCCTGCTCGGCACCGATGCGCTGCGCGACGGCATCGATGTGCCCGGCCGCTCGCTGCGGCTTGTCGTGTTCGATCGCGTGCCCTGGCCGCGGCCCGATATTCTGCACAAGGCGCGCAAGGCGCGCTTCGGCGGCAGCGCTTTCGATGATTCGCTGACGCGCTTGCGGCTGCGTCAGGCTTTCGGCCGACTGGTGCGCCGCGCCGACGATCACGGCGTCTTCGTGCTGCTCGATCGGCAATTGCCGTCGCGGCTCTTGGGCGCGTTCCCCGACGGCGTCGAGATTCGCCGCGTCGGCATCAAGGAGGCGGTTGCCGAGACGGCGGCGTTCTTACTTCCGGATCGTCGCTAGATAGATAAAAAATCGTTGTCCCCGCGAAAGCGGGGACCCAGGGCGACAACCCGTTTGCTTCCCTGGGCCCCCGCTTTCGCGGGGACGACGGATTTTTATCGGCGGACCGTGGCTTATTGGGACCCGGCTGATCGTTGCAATGGGTGAAGCTGCCGACGCTGAAGCACTCGGTGGCTCTTCGCGGCGGGTAGCGCGCGCCAGAGAATCGAGCCCCGCCAGGAGCTGCTCGGGCCGGGTCGCCGGCACCGCGCCGCCGATGCCGGCTGCGGGCGGCGATGCGGCGCTCGCGCTCGGCCATCAGCCGCGGTCGAGCTCGGCGATGTCGCGCTGTACCGCGTCCGGTTGGACAGTGCCGAAATCGATGCGCTCGGCGCCGACCCGGCGCTCCTGCAGATCGAACAGCACCAAATCCATATAGGGATAGCCGGCCTGGGAATAAGCGAAGATCACCTGGTTCTCGTGCGCAGGCGGCTGCCTGGCGGTAGGAAGTGAACTTCCCGCTGCGAAGCTGGTCGTTGCAATCGGCGAAGATCTTGGCGGCCTGCGCATCGGCGTCCGCCGTCGCATTGCTGAGATTGGTGGTGCCGCAGCCGCCGAGCGCCAAGCCGCCGACTGTCAGCAGCAGGATAACGATACGCGAGGAGAGGCGAGGAACTTCTAGCATGGCCGAAACTTAGCGGATAACGGTGCCGCTTGACAGCAGCGGCGCTGGTCGTGGCACTCTGCGCGCATTCCCGAAAGGACCTCTATGATCGACACGCAAGCGGCGCTCATTTACATCATGGTCATGGTGGCCGCGGCCGATAACAACATGGCCGATTCCGAACTGCATATCATCGGCGATATCGTCAACCACTTGCCGGTTTTCGCCGATTACGACCAGAACCGCCTGACCAAGGATTTGAAGGACTGCGCCGCCATGCTCGGGCGCGAGACCGGGCTCGAAGAGGCGCTGAAGAGCGTCAAATCGGCGGTCCCGGCAAAGTTGCGCGAGACCGCCTATGCGCTCGCCTGCGATGTCGCGGCGGCAGGGGCGGCGGCCCGGCGCGAGCTCAGCCAGGAAACCTTGCGGCTCCTCGAGCTATTGCGCCATCGCCTCAACTCGACCGGCTGACAGCCGCGGCGATCGAGCGCGGCGCGCGGGTACGCTTCACGCGGCTATAATCGGGGGCCCAACTAAAGGAACATGGTCGCCCTCGCTTCGCCTGCTTCCAGCCGCGCCTCGTCGGATCGCGCCATCGGCATCTGGCTGCTCGCCTGCTGCGCGATGATCTTCCTCATGGTGCTGATCGGCGGCATCACGCGGCTCACCGAATCCGGCTTGTCGATCACCGAATGGAAGCCCGTCGAGGGCGTGCTGCCGCCGCTTGAGCACGGCGCAATGGCAGGACGCCTTCGCGCGATACAAGGCGATCCCGCAATATCGAGGCGATCCACGCCGATATGACGCTCGATCAGTTCAAGCACATCTATTTCTGGGAATACATTCATCGCCTCTGGGGCCGGCTCATCGGCTTCGCGTTCCTGTTGCCGTTCCTCTGGTTCCTCATTCCGCGGCCAGGTCTCGCGCCGCTTGATCGCGCCGCTGGCGGGGCTGTTCGTGTTGGGAGGACTACAGGGCGCGCTCGGCTGGTGGATGGTCGAGAGCGGGCTCGAAGCGCGGATCGAGGTGAGCCAATACCGCCTCGCCGCCCATCTCGCGATGGCGGTGGTGATCTATCTCGCGATGCTGTGGGTGGCGTTGGGACTTGTTTGCTCTTCAGTCGTCACCTCCGCGCTCTTCCGGCGAAAGCCGGGGAGTCCAGATGCCACTGGATTCCCGCTTTCGCGGGAATGCGAGGAGAAGAACGAGCATCGCGCGCTTACGGCCGGCTACGCTGCTCGTCGTTCTCCTCGATCTTCACGACCCTCGTCGCCGGCGCGTTCGTCGCCGGCACGCGCGCCGGCTATCTCGACAACACCTTTCCGCTGATGGAAGGGCAGTTCGTGCCGCCGGATTACTGGCATCTGACGCCGCTCTGGCGGAACTGGTTCGAGAATCTGACCAGCGTGCAATTCGATCATCGCGTGCTGGCGGAGACGACGTGGTTTGTCATCGCCGGCGCTGTGGCTCGCGAGCCTGCGCGCTTCGTTGACGCCAGGTCAGCGCTGGGCGCTGCATGCGCTGTTCTTCTTCGCCTGTCTGCAGCTCGCGCTCGGCATCGCCACGCTGCTGACCGTGGTCTGGCTGCCGGTCGCGGCGGCGCATCAGGCCGGCGCGCTGTGCCTGCTCACGGCGGCCCTGGTCAGCGCGGCACGTCCTGAAATCCTGATCCGGTCGCCGCTGGCCCGCGCTATACTCCGGCCATGGCGGATTTCCCGCAAAAGACCTTCGCCGATTGGGCGGCGCTGGCGAGCAAGGAACTCGGCGGCAAGAGCGCCGACACGCTCGCCTGGCAGACCGCCGAGGGCATCGCGGTGAAGCCGCTCTATACCGCCGCCGATCTCGCTGAGATCGAGACGACAAGCCTGCCGGGCTTCCCGCCTTTCACCCGCGGCGTGCGCGCGACGATGTATGCGGGCCGGCCGTGGACGCTTGCGCCAATATGCCGGCTTCTCGACCGCCGAGGAATCGAACGCCTTCTATCGCGAGAATCTGCGCCAGGGTCAGAAGGGGCTCTCGGTCGCTTTCGATCTCGCGACCCATCGCGGCTATGACAGCGATCATCCGCGCGTCGTCGGCGATGTCGGCAAGGCCGGCGTCGCGATCGACAGCGTCGAGGACATGAAGATCCTCTTCGACGGCATCCCGCTCGAGAAGATGAGCGTGTCGATGACCATGAACGGCGCGGTGCTGCCGGTGCTCGCGGCGTTCATCGTCGCCGGCGAAGAGCAGGGCGTCGCCGGCGGCGAAGCTCTCCGGCACCATCCAGAACGACATCCTCAAAGAGTTCATGGTGCGGAACACCTACATCTATCCGCCCGAGCCTTCGATGCGGATCGTCGCCGACATCATCGATTTCACGGCCAAGCGCATGCCGCGCTTCAATTCGATCTCGATCTCCGGCTATCACATGCAGGAAGCCGGCGCGACCTGCGTGCAAGAGCTCGCTTTCACGCTCGCCGACGGCCTTGCTTATGTGCGCGCCGCGCTGGCCAAGGGTCTCGCCATCGACGATTTCGCGCCGCGGCTTTCTTTCTTCTTCTGCATCGGCATGAATTTCTTCATGGAGGTCGCGAAGCTGCGCGCCGCGCGTCTCCTCTGGGCGCGGCTGATGACGCAGTTTGCGCCGAAGAATCCCGCGTCGCTGGCGCTGCGCGTGCATTGCCAGACCTCGGGCGTCAGCCTCACCGAGCAGGACCCTTACAACAACATCGTCCGCACCGCGGTCGAGGCGATGGCCGGCGTGCTCGGCGGCACCAATTCGCTGCACACCAATTCCTTCGACGAGGCGCTGGCGCTTGCCGACGGAATTCGCGGCGCGCATCGCGCGCAACACGCAGCTCATCCTCGCCGAGGAAGCGGGCCTCACCCATGTCGTCGATCCGCTCGGCGGCAGCTATTTCGTCGAGAGCCTCACCCATTCGGTCGCGAGCGCGGCGGCGGCGCTGATCGACGAGGTCGAGGCGATGGGCGGCATGACCAAGGCGATCGAAGCCGGGCTGCCGAAATTGAAGATCGAGGAATCCGCCGCGCGGCGTCAGGCGCGCATCGATCGCGGCGAGGATGTGATCGTCGGCGTGAACAAATATCAGGCGACGGACGCTGCGCCGGTCGAGGTTCGCACCATCGACAACAGCGCCGTGCGCGAGAGCCAGATCGCGCGGCTCAAACGCGTGCGCGCCACGCGCGATCAGGCCAAGGTCGACGCGGCGCTGAAAGCGCTCAGCGAGACCGCGCGCATCGGGCAAGGGCAATCTCCTCGAGCGCGCCGTCGAGGCGATGCGGGTGCGCGCCACGGTCGGCGAGGTGTCGAGCGCGCTCGAAGACGCCTTCACGCGGCATCAAGCGGTGACGCGTCTCGTCTCCGGCATCTACGGCGCCGAATATGCGGACGACGCCGAATACGCCCGTGTGCAGGCATCGGTCGCGGCCTTCGCCAAGGATGAAGGCCGCCCGCCGCGGCTCTTCGTCGCCAAGCTCGGCCAGGACGGGCATGACCGCGGCGCCAAGGTGATCGCGACCGCTTTCGCCGATCTCGGCTTCGCGGTCGAGATCGGCTCGCTGTTCCAGACGCCGGAGGAAGCGGCGCGCGAGGCGGTCGCGCGAGATGTCGATGTCATCGGCGTCTCGAGCCTCGCCGCCGGCCACACGACCTTGGTGCCGGCGCTGATCGCCGCGCTGCAAGGCCCACGGCGGCGCCCATATCCGCGTCGCGCTCGGCGGCGTCATCCCGCCGCAGGATTACGCCGCGCTCAAGAGCCGCCGGAGTCGGCGCCATCTTCGGCCCCGGCACCAACATCCTCGCCGCCGCCGCCGAGATCCTGAAGCTGATCCAGAGCCAGCGCGCGGTGGCGTGACAGGCAGTTTCGTTCGCGTCCGGGTCGGCTTCGCGCACGACGAGAAAAGACCGGACGCTTTTGCCGGTTACCACAGGGCCTCGCTTGCAATCGAAGCGTCTTTTGGATTGAGTCGTTTCGTTCGCATCGGGTCGGTTTGTTCAACAAAAATTCCAGGGGGGATTGCCTCATGCGCGTCACACGATATCTGGGCATCGCCGCCGCTGCGGCGGGCTTCGCGCTCGCAACGTTCGTTACCGGCGCGGCCTTCGCCGCCGAATTGTCGCCCGCGGCTAAGGAGCTCGCTGCCGCGGCCGACAAAGAGGGTAGCCTCACCATCATGTGGGGCGAGGAACGCTCGGCGGGCTCGAGGGGCTGAAGCGCTTCCAGGATCAAATCAACGGCGCCTATGGCACGCACCTCAAATTCACTTTCACGCCCGGCCCATCGATGCCGGCGATGGGCAGCCAGATCGCGACGATGATGGCGGCGGGCCAGCCCTCGCAATCGGATGTCTACATCGCCTACGTGCGCACGATGGCGACGTTGGTCAATCGCCACATGTTCCTCAAGGCCGACTGGGCCTCGCTCAACGTGCCGCCAGACGCGATCGAGGAAGACGGGACGATGGTGAAGCTCGTAACGGCACTGCCGGGCATCCTCTACAACACGCAGAAAGTGCCTCATAAGCCGGAGGCGCTTACCGATTTCCTGAAGCCGGAATGGAACGGCAAGATCGCTTCCACGCCCTACGTCGCGAATTTCGATATGCTCGCCTCGGAAATCGGCTGGGGGCCCAAGCGCGCCATCGATTTCGCTAATCAGGTATCGCCAAATCTGGCGGGGCTGCTGCGATGCGACGAGCTGGACCGGATCGCGTCAGGCGAGTTCATCGCCTATTTCATCACCTGCACGGGCAACGATGCCGATGACCTCATCAAGAAAGGCGCGCCGCTCGCGCAGGTCGTGGCGCGCGACTTTCCGGTGATCGGCTATTTCTATCTGTCGGTGCCCAACAATGCGCCGCATCCGAACGCGGCCAAGCTGTTCGTCGCCAATGCGCTAACGCCCGATGGTCAGAAGCTCGTCTACGACAATTGGGGATCGGACCTCGACCTGCTTCCCGGTTCGCGCACGAAGAAAAGATCCTCAAGGTCGAGAAGGATTACGGCGTCAAAATGGCCCGCTTTACCGTCGCCGATTCGGTCAACAACAAGGTCGGCAACGAGGCGTGGACGACGATCGGCAAGATCTTCGCGCAGCGGAAGTAGGCGGACAGCATGACTGCGCCGGCCATAGCGCTGAGGGCGACGCCTCGTCCACGGCTCCGCCTGATCGACGGCTGGTCGGCGGGCCTGCTCGGTCTCGTGCTCGGGCTTTCCGCCCTCATCCTGGCGCTTCTCGCGATCGTCCTGTGGCTCAGCTTCCGCGAAGGCGAACCGGGCGATCCCGCCGCGTACTACACCGTTGCGAACTACACCGGCATGCTGGGCGACGCATTCACTTGGCAGGTGCTGGGCAACACGCTGCAGTTCTCGATGGTCACGCTTGCCGTTTCCTTCCTGTTCGGACTGCCCGCCGCGTGGCTCGTCGAACGCACCGACATCCCAGGCAAGCCCGCGATCTATACCGTGATGACGATCGGGCTGCTGTTGCCGGGGTTTGCCTCTGCGATGGGGTGGCTGTTCCTGCTCCACCCGCGGATCGGGCTTGTGAACACATGGCTCCAGGCGCAGCTCGGTCTCGCTTCACCGCCGTTCAACGTCGCCTCGCTCGTCGGCATGGGCTGGGTGCAGGGCCTCAACCTCGCCCCGGTGGCGTTCATCATGACCGCGGCTGTGTTCCGCGCGATGGATCCCTCGCTCGAGGAATCAGCCAGTACGTGCGGCGCGAGCACGCGACAGGTGGCGAGCCGGGTGACACTGCCGCTCGCCTGGCCCGGTATCCTGGCCGCCGGCATCTATGTCTTCACGATCGGCTTCGCCGCCTTCGACGTGCCCGCGATCATCGGGTGGGCGAACCGGCTGTTCACCTTCTCCACCTATCTTCTCGTCCTGCTGCAAGCGGAAGAACTCGCTGCCGCATTACGGCGCGGCGGCGGCGCTGTCGACGTTTGTCATTGCTCTCGCCGGGCTGCTCGGATGGTGGTACGCCCGGCTGCAGAAGCAGGCGCACCGCTATCAGGTCGTCACCGGCAAGGGATACCGGCCGCAGCCGATCCGGCTCGGTCGTCGCGTGACCATGGGCCTGGGCCTTCCTCGGGCTGTACATCCTGCTTGCCACCGTCTTGCCTATCCTGGTCGTCGTGTGGGCCTCGCTCTTGCCCTATTTTCAGCTCCCCACTGCCGCCGCTTTCGCTTCGGTCTCCCTGGCACAGTTCCAGGGCCTGCCGTGGGAGCTGACGTTCGAGGGGTTGTGGAACACCGCGATCCTGATGGTGCTCACCCCGACCGTGACGATCGCCTGCTGCGTCGCGTTCTCGTGGATCGTATTGCGCTCCAACGTGCCGGGACGGCTCGGCCTCGACTTCATCGCGTTCTTGCCGCATGCCGTGCCGAACATCGTGTTCGGCGTCGGCGCGCTCCTGTTTGCGCTTTTCGTGCTGCAGCGGGCTGTTCCGATCTTCGGCACGATATGGCTGCTGCTCCTCGTGTTCACGATCGCGCGGCTTTCCTACGGCACGCGCATGACCAACGCTTCGCTGATCCAAATCCATAAAGAGTTGGAGAACTCGGCGCGTGTGTCCGGCGCCGGGACCGGCGGCGTGGTGCGCCGCGTGATCGTCCCGCTGCTCGCGCCGACGCTGATTTATGCGTGGCTGTGGATCGCGCTGCTCACCTTCCGCGAGCTTACGCTTGCCGTCATTCTCACCACCCGCGGCAACATCACCTTGCCGGTGGTCGTCTGGAGCCTGTGGGTGAATGGCGGCACGAGCAAAGCAGCGGCACTAACCCTGCTGCTCCTGGCCGTGATGGTCCCATTCATCGTGCTTTACTGGTTGGTCGTGCGCCGTCAGACGGATCTTGCCCGCTAGGCCGCGCTCAAAGCCGCCGGCGTTGGCGTCATCTTCGGCCCCGGCACCAACATCCCCGCCGCCGCCGAGATATTGAAACTGATCCAGAGCCAGCGCGCGGTGGTGTAGGGTCGAACCCGTCGCTAATGGTCAAATTCTTCGAAGAATTTCGTATCGACTTCGTATGTCGTGCGAGGAATCAGTCCGAGTTCCAATTTTTCCAAAAGGTTTACGAGAGTGACCAAACACCGCGGCGTGAGGAATCGAGATAACCGCTTCGAACTAAATAGAAGCGTGCCCATGCAACGTCGTTTTCAAAGCGGGACCCGCCGCTTCGATGTTCGTCGGTCCGCTCTTGCTCACTCGTGCCGAGATCGTCCGCAATCCAATCGAAAACTTCGCCTGGCCTAGCCGACCCGCCTAAATCATGCAAAGCAGCCAGTATCGGATTCATATAGCGGGCAAATCTTGATCCGACTGTCATTTCTGCCCCCGAGATGATGGCTGTCGAGACAGCATTATTATAGTCAATTGTGTTCGGTCTTCGAATTGATCGTCAGTGCGATCTCCACTGCAACTGGATTCGCCTCGATCACCTTGAAGAACGATCGCACCGCCAGCTCCGGCACCGTGCGTTGCTGTTCCCAGTTACGCAGCGAGGCGGCATCGAAGCCAAAGCGCGTTGCGAATTCGTCTTGCGACAGACCGAGGCCCTCTCGGATTTCTTTGACGTTCACCTCATCAGGCGGATCGCGCCGTTCGGCAATCACGCCGTGTCGCTTCAGCTCTTTCTCGAAGACATTTAAGTCTTCGACCATCGGGATTTCAACGGCGACGCTTTCGCCTTTTGCGAGCCGCGTGACGAGGCGTTTGGCTTGAAGCAAGGTCAGGCCGCGTTTCGCCAAAGTCCCGGCAACGCTGACCGTTCGGTGAAAAGGCATCTCAGGGATAAGGACGTATCTCGCGGGCGAACCGGACGGGACGCGGTCGATGTCCCGGATTTCGACCCGAGGTCCGAATAGCTCCCTCAATTTCGATTTGCTCGACATCCAACAGCTCCATCACGGCTCGCGCGAGCCAGTCAATTTTCTCGTGTCCGAACTGCTGCGCCCCGACATCCTCGCCATGCATATGGCATTCGTGAAGAATCAGGGAGCGGTCTCGAATTTCGGGTCGCTCGAACATCAGCAAAAGCGTTCCGACCGGCGTCGTGATCCTCGCGGTGGCGACGGTCCCTTCGGTACCGTCGTCCAGGATAACGATCTTGATATCGGCAGCGGCCCACACGACGATGTACATATACGCTATCAGCGTATAATTATCAATGGGATTCGGTCCTTGCAGAGTGAACGCGTTAAGCGTACATTCGTGCGAATGGAGCCAACGAACTTAGCCAAAATGTACACGCAATAAGCGGTTAAAGCGCCAGGAGAGGATAAGCGCCAACATAAAAATTACCAAACGAAGCCAAATTCCCGCGGCAGATCAGGCAGTTGGGTTTTTGGCTTTGCCGGAACGAAGCCAACCGCGCGCCTATCCAAGTCGCGATCAAGGAATGGCGAGCTAGCCGCTATCCCTCTGTCTCGCCGCGCGAATCCGCGCTAAGGAACGACCCGTTCCGCAATGGCTATCCTCCTCCTCATCGTCTTCATCGATCTGGTCGGCTTCGGGATCGTGATCCCGCTGCTGCCTTACTACGCGTTGAAATTCTCGGCCTCGCCGCTCGAGGTGACGGCGATGATGGCGTGCTATTCCTTCGCGCAGTTCTTCGCTTCGCCGATCTGGGGCCGGCTCTCGGACCGGGTCGGCCGCAGGCCGGTCCTGCTGGTCAGCCTGACCTGCTCGGTGCTCTCTTATCTCTGGCTCGGTTTCGCCGATGCGCTCTGGATGCTGTTCGCGGCGCGGCTGTTGGCCGGGGCGGGGGCGGGCAATATCTCGGCGGCGCAGGCCTATATCACCGACGTCACCGACGAGAAGAACCGCGCCAAGGGCATGGGCATGATCGGCGCGTCCTTCGGCCTCGGCTTCACCCTCGGCCCGGCGATCGGCGGGCTGCTCGCCGGCTCGGATGCCAGCTCGGCGACGCTGTCGCGCCCGGCCTTTGCCGCGGCGATCCTCTCGGCGGTCGCGCTGGTCCTCGCCGTCATCCTGCTGAAAGAGAGTCTGTCGCCGGAGAATCGCAGCACCGCGGCGCGGCCCGGCCGCCTGGCGCTGGCGCAGGACGCCTTCGCCCGGCCGCAACTCCGGCACCTTATTATCTTGTTCTTCCTGACGACGATCGCCTTCGCCGGGATGGAGAGCACTTTCGCGCTTTGGGCGAATAGCGGCTTCGGCTGGGGCCCGCAGCAGGTCGGCTTTCTCTTCTTCTATATCGGCATCGTGCTGGTCGTGGTGCAGGGCGGGCTGGTCGGCCGGCTGTCGCGCTCGCTCGGCGAGCAGCGCATGGCGCTGACCGGCTCGGTGCTGCTGGTGCTTGGTCTCGCAGGTCTGCCGTTCAGCACCGATTTGCCGCGGCTGCTCGTCGATATGGCGCTGCTGGCGGTCGGCTTCGGCATCCTCAACCCCGCGGTGACGAGTCTCGTCTCGCGCGCCGCCGGATCGGATCGAGCGCGGCGGCATTCTCGGCGTGAACCAATCGGGCCAGAGCCTCGCCCGCATCCTCGGGCCGCTCATCGGCGGCTTGGTTTACGGTGCCGTCGGGCGCGACGCACCTTATTATGTCGGTGCGGCCATCATGGTGGCGGTCGTTCTCATGGCCGCTGCCTTGCCCCGCGGGGAGAAAACGCGTTGAGCATGAGCAGAGACCGCGGCGGACAACGCCGGCGGATCGACCGGGTCAGCGAGGTCGGCTTCAAGGACGAGCTGAAAGCCGTCGCCAAGCTGCTGCCCTATCTCTGGCCGCGCAACAGTACCGAGCTTCGCGTACGCGTGGTGATCGCGGTCGGCCTGCTGATCGTGGCCAAGACCTGCACCGTCTATGTGCCGATGCTCTACAAGCACGCGGTCGATGCGCTGACGCCGGGCAAGGCGCTGATGCTCGCGGTGCCGGTGTTGCTGATCATCGGCTATGGCGTCGCGCGTGTCGGCTCGCAAAGCCTCGCCGAGCTGCGCGATGCGGTCTTCGCCAAGGTCGGGCAGCGCGCGGTGCGCACTTTCGCGCTCACGACCTTCCGCCATCTCCACCAGCTGTCGCTGCGCTTCCATCTGGAGCGCCAGACCGGCGGCCTGTCGCGCTCGGTCGAGCGCGGCGTCCGCGGCACCGAATTCCTGCTCGACTATTTCCTCTTCAGCTTCGTGCCGACGATGTTCGAGATCGTGCTCGTCTGCTCGATCCTCTGGGGATTGTACGAATGGACCTTCGCCGCGGTGACCTTCGGCACCATCGTCGCCTATGTCATCTTCACCTTCATCGTCACCGATTGGCGGCTGCAATATCGCCGCGAGATGAACGAGCGCGACAGCGAAGCCAACACCAAGGCGATCGACAGCCTGCTCAATTACGAGACCGTCAAATATTTCGCCAATGAGGATCATGAGGCGCGGCGCTTCGATGTCGCGCTTCAGGCTTATGAGCGCGCCGCGGTCCAGCAGCCAGCACACGCTCTCCTTCCTCAATATCGGCCAGGGCTCGATCATCGCCTGCGGCCTCGTCGGCGTGATGCTGCTCGCGGCCGATGGCGTCACCGCCGGCCGCATGACGGTCGGCGATTTCGTGCTGGTCAATTCCTATCTCGTGCAGCTCTACCAGCCGCTCAACGTGCTCGGCATGGTCTATCGCAACATCAAGCAGGCGCTGACCGATCTCGAAGCGATGTTCCGCCTGCTGCAGGTGAAGCCCGAGGTCGAGGACAAGCCGGACGCCGCGGTGCTGCAAGTGTCGCGCGGCGAGGTGGTCTTCGATCACGTCTCCTTCGCTTACGATCCGCGCCGGCCGATCCTCAAGGACGTGTCGTTCCGCGTCGCGCCGGGCGGCACGCTCGCCATCGTCGGCCCGTCGGGCGCCGGCAAATCGACGATCTCGCGGCTGCTGTTCCGCTTCTACGATGTGAACGAGGGCGCGATCCGCATCGACGGCCAGGATATCCGCGACGTGACGCAGGACTCGCTGCGCCGCACGATCGGCGTCGTGCCGCAGGACACGGTGCTGTTCAACGACAGCGTCTTCTACAACATCGCCTATGGCCGGCCGGGCGCGCCGGCCGACGAGGTCGAAGAGGCGGCGCGGCACGCGCACATCCACGATTTCGTGCGCGCGTTGCCCGACGGCTATCACTCGCCGGTGGGCGAGCGCGGCCTGAAGCTCTCGGGCGGCGAGAAGCAGCGCGTCGCGATCGCGCGCGTCATCCTCAAAGAGCCGCGCATCCTTTTGTTCGATGAGGCGACCTCGGCGCTCGACACCCATACCGAGCGCGAGATCCAGGCGAGTCTCGAAGAGGTGGCCGAGAACCGCACGACCCTGATGATCGCGCATCGCCTCTCGACCGTGATCCATGCCGACGAGATCCTGGTGCTCGATGACGGCCGCATCATCGAGCGCGGTAACCATGCCCAGCTCATCGCCCATGACGGCATGTATGCGGCGATGTGGCGGCGCCAGCAGGAGGCCGACCAGCGCGCTGCCGAACTCGCCGCGGTCGTCGGCGACCCGCCCGAGGCCGCCCATCCGGTGGCGGTGGCGGAATAGCGCCGTTTGCCCGCGACTGCGGCACGCGGGCCGGCTTGACCATCGGGGCCTGTTCCCCTAAAACGGCGCCTTCCCAAACGAGGTTATTAATATGTCGCGGCGGTGCGTCATCACGGGTAAAGGCGTTCAGACCGGCAACAACGTCAGTCACGCCAACAACAAGACCAAGCGCCGGTTCCTGCCGAACCTGCAGCACGGCTCGGTCTTGAGCGACGCGCTCGGCCACGCGGTGAAGCTGCGTCTCACGACGAATGCGATCCGCACCATCGAGCACAATGGCGGCATCGATGCCTACCTCCTCGGCATGCCGGACTCGAAGCTCTCGGGCGAAGCGCTGCGCTTGAAGCGCCGCGTCGAGCAGGCACAGGCAAAGCGCCAAGCGCAGGCTTAATCTCTTTTCGTCGATCGACGATGCGAAGAGCCGGTGGGTGACCACCGGCTCTTTTCATTGGCGCATCGCTCATCGTCGCCAGGCGATCGTCGATTGCGTTGCGCACCGATCATCGGTCGCGATCAACGTCGCTTGCGCCGGTGAGGGTGTTGCATCGATGCATCGCGTCTTCGCAAAAGCGAGCATGACGGATGCATAGGGTCGTGCTCGGGGGGTGGAAGCGACGCAAACCCACCCGTTCCCCCGCGAGTCGCGGATTCGGGGGTCGAGCAGGGGTTGGGGATCCGACGATCGATTTTCGGGCCGCGATGATCCGCTGATGCGATTCCGGCGCGCGGACGCGCGCGCGCACGATCGATGCACGGACTGCTGTACATCGATTCGACGATGCGATTGCGATCGATGGCCGCCGTCGCACGGTCGTCGTTGCACGATCGGGGCATGATCGATGCACGACAAAATTTTTCCCGCGATCCATGTCGCGCGATTCGTCGCGTCGATGTTCGAAGCGTCGCGCGACAAAAGATTTTTGCATCGCGCGTGCGATCGGCGACGCGTGACGATGAGTTGAGCGATCTTTTGCGTTCCGATCGCGTCGTATTGCGCAAACCCGCATGAATTCTGGGTTTTTCGCGCATCGCGGTTACTTTGTTCCGTGCGCGCGATACGTGTATGAGTGCGCGTGTTGCCGCCGCGGTCGGGTAAAAAATTTCGCGCACAAAAATCGCGATGCGCGCCGTGCCTGAAAAGAAAAACGCGCGACAGATTTTGTCGCGCGGCGCATCGTCCCAAAATGTTAGCGGGGCTGCCCCTGAGCTTTCCTTCGCTCGGGAGCAGCCCCGCCATGGGTAGAGGCTGAACTTAAAAGAGCCCTACTTCTTTTTCTTCTTCTTCTTGGCCTTCTTCTTGGCCTTTCTCTTCGCTGCCATGATGGCTGTCCTCTTAACGATGGGTTCTGCATCGGCCCATCCAATGCATTCACCCCAGAAAAATTTAGCACTCGCTCCCAGAAATTGTGTAGCGAGATTGTCAAATCGCTACATGTAGGGTGTGGATAAGTAACCCCCATCGCCGCTCCAAAATGATCCGAACCACCCCTCATCGCGCTCGATAACGATCGTTCGGTGATGCATCGCCTTGACGGCGACGCTGCAAACCAAAATAGATGCGCAGGCAATCAATCGAGGGAGGCAGCGATGGGCGATTTGCAAATCCGACGCGTGGTGACCGGGCATGATGCCGATGGCAAGGCGATCGTGCTCTATGACGAGATCGGCAAGGAGGTCTCCGTCGGTCGCCCAGGCGCGACGTCTTGCGTCGTCTGGACCACTGAAGGCTGGCCGATCGGCAATGACGGCTCCGAGGACGAAGCCAAGCGCAAGACGCATACGACGCTCGAGAATGGGACCGTGCTTCGCGTCGTGCGTTTCGACCCCGGCGTCACGCCGCGCAATCACCGCACGGATTCGATCGATTACGCCGTCGTGATGTCGGGCGAGATCGACATGGATCTCGACGGCGCCGTCGTTCATCTCAAGGCCGGCGACATCCTCGTCCAGCGCGGCACCGTCCATAACTGGATCAATCGCGGCAAAGAGCCCTGCGTCATCGCCTTCTCGCTGATTGCGGCGAAACCGGTGACGACCAAGAGCGGCAAGGTGCTCAACGCACACGGGTGAGGCCGTTGGCCGGTCGTACCGGTCTTGGCTACGGTGGCGAGGGACGCAATCGGGGAGGATGAGATGGCCGACGAAGCACGCCGCAATTCGAGCGGGCTACAAGGCAAGTTCGAGACGCTGCACGAATTCGTCAAGGCGGCGCGGATGAAGCTCTCGCCGGTGACTCTGGGACTATGTCACCGGCGCCGCCGAGACCGAGACCACCTTGAAGCGCAATCGCTATGCGATCGACAGCGTCGCCTTCCGCCCGCGCGTGCTGAACGACATCTCCGGCATCCAATGCTCAGGAACGGTGATGGGCAAGAAGGCGCGGTTGCCGGTGATGCTGGCGCCGGTCGGCGGGCTTGAGCGCCTCGATCCCGAGGGCGGGGCGGCGGTCGCCCGCGGTGCGACGCTCTTCGGCATCCCGCAGATGCTGAGCTCGGTCAGCGGTCCGGGCCTCGAAGGCACGGCGAAAGCGGCCGATGGGCGGAAATTCTTCCAGCTCTATCGCCGCGGCCCCGATAGCGTGACCGATGATATCGTCGATCGCGCCGTCGATGCCGGCTACGAAGCCTTTTGCTACACGATCGACAGCGCTTTCTACGGCCGGCGCGAGCGCGATATCGCGCGGCGCGTTTCCAATCGCTCGATCATCGATGATGGCGGCGACAACCGGCAGCAATCGCTCTCCTGGTCCGAGGTCAAGCGCTACAAGGACAAGCATGGCGGCAAGCTGCCGCTGATCCTTAAAGGCATCCAGACCGGCGAGGATGCGGCGATCGCCGTCGATCACGGCGTCGACGGCGTCTACATCACCAATCACGGCGGGCGGCAACTCGATCATGTGCGCGGCACCCTCGACATCCTGCCCGAGGTGGTGGAGGCGGTTCGCGGCCGGGCGCAGATTATCATCGATGGCGGTTTCTATCGCGGCACCGATATCGTCAAGGCGATCGCGCTCGGCGCCAACACGGTCGCGATCGGCCGCCTCTATCTCTATGGTCTCGCGGCGGCGGGCGGCGACGGCGTCGCGCGGGTGCTCGAGATCCTGGAGAGCGAGATCCGCACCTGTCTCGGCCTCATCGGCGTGACCGGCTTCCATGAGGTGGCGAAGAGCCACGTGGCGGCGGCGCCGTCGATGACGATGCCGCATGTGTTCAGCGCCTTCCCGCTGCTGAACCTCGCCGATGAGGGCTATGGCGGCCGCTGAGCGACCGTCGCTCCCTGTCTTTCGGGCCCCTGGTTTCCATCCGGCGCCGCGCGCGGTTCCGGACTCAACCATTTGATTTAATTATCTTTTTATCGCGGCCGCGCGGGCATGCGCCGCCGATTATTCCTTCGCGGCGACGACCTCGACCTCGATCAAGGCTTCCGGCCGCGCCAGCGCCGAGATGACCAAGAGCGTCGAGGCCGGCGCGAGCTTGCCGAGGAATTGGGCGCGTACCTCGCGATACGCGGGGAGGTCCTCGCGCCGCGTCAGATAATGCGTCAGCTTGACGATATTCTCGTAGCCCATGCCGGCGGCGCGCAGCACCGCGTCGATATTGCGCCAGGCTTGCTCCGCCTGGCCGCGAATCTCGTTCGAGGCAAAACTGCCATCGGGTTTGAGGCCGAGTTGGCCGGCGCAATAGAGAATCCGTGAATTGGGCGGCAGTTCGATGCCGTGGCTATAGCCGGTGCCCGGCGCGACGGTGGGCGGGTTATGAATCTTCATGACGCTTCTCCCTTTGTTGGGCCTCTCTTTATAGGGGTGGACTTTCGCGATTTGGGCAAGGTTGTGCAAGCACCGCTAAGCATTTGGGCTTGACGGTGGGCTTAGGATATAATTGCCGGCGAACGCAGCATCCCGCTGCGATAAGCGAACGGGGTCGGCATGAGAACCTTGTTGACGGTCGTCGGGGACGGCACCGCAGCCCCGGTGCTCGAAACTGCTTTATTGGCGGCCCGCAAATTCGATGGGCGGGTGATCGGTCTCAACGCGCTCACCACCGAATATGCGGTGGTATTCGGCGGCGAGATGGGCTTCTCGGTCTCTTCCGAGGTCGATCGCACACTGGAGCGCGAAGGGCATGACCGGCGCCTCGCGGCACGCGAGCTGTTCGAGAATTTCATGCGCGCGCATGACGTGCCGATCACCACCGAGGAGATGGCGCCGGCACAGGGCGTGCGGGCCGAATGGCGCGAGGAATCGGGCCGCCAGAACGCGGTTGTTGGATCGCTCGGCCGCGTCTTCGACCTGATCGTGGTCGAGCGGCCGGCAAAGCTCGCCTCGCTTGCCGAGGCGACGCTCGAAGACGCGCTCTTCGAAAGCGGCCGGCCGGTGCTGATGGCGCCGCCGATACCGTCCAAGACGATCGGCGAATGCATGGTGATCGCCTGGAACGGAAGCACCGAGACTGCGCGCACCGTGGCCCTCTCGATGCCGTATCTCGTGCAGGCCAGTCGCGTGCAGGTGGTGTCGATCGAAGGCGCGATGCAACCCGGCCCTTCGGGCGACGATCTCGCGGCGGCGCTGCGCCGGCGCGGCATTGCCGCGACCTCGCGCGTCATCGCCGCCACCGCACGGCAAGCGGGCGAGGTTTTCCTCACCGAAGCGAAGGCGGCAGGCTGCGATCTACTCGTGAAAGGCGCCTATACGCAGAGTCGGCTTCGCCAGATGATCTTCGGCGGCGCGACCCGCCATATCATCATGGAAGCCGACATTCCGGTGATCCTGGCGCATTGATCGGCGGGCCGGGTACGGCGGCCGACCTTGTCGGCCGTGACAAAGCCGGCGAGCGCCGTGGCGGCGAATTCGCATTGACCGCCTTGTCCGTTCGAGACTATCAGAGTCCCCGCCGGCGAGGGATCATCGGGCGGCGCTAGCGGAGGGAAGTGATCATGCGCGATATCGTTTATGGTGCTTTGGCGCTCGGTTTGCTGTCTTGCGGCGGAATTGCGTCGGCCTCGGCACAGCTGGTGAACGATCCGAACACGATTCGCACTTGTCTCTGCCAGCAGCAATTCGTCACGGGATTGCAAGACGAGGTTGCGACGCGCCGCCAGGCGCTCGAGAGCAGCCAGCGCAACCAGACTTCGCTCGCCAATCAGGTCGACACGCGCCGTGCGCAGATCAATGTCTATAACAATACCGAGCTCGACGCCTTCAAGCGGCTCTTGGAGCAGCGCGACGCGTCGGTTGGTGACACCGCCGCGGCAACGACGACTTATGACGACGCCGCCGAGCGCTATAACCAGGCGGTGGCCGCCTACAACGCGAGCTGCGCCGGTCACTCCTACGACGAAGCCGTGCTGCGCCAGGTCCAAGCGGCGCCGCTCGCCTGCCCCCGCCCCGACGCCCGTCCTTAGCCGATTTTCACCAGCGCGCCGCCGCGCGCGGCGCGGAAGAAGCACGAATGCTCGCCGGTGTGACAGGCGGGTCCGGTCTGCTCGACCTGCAGCAGGATCGCATCGCCGTCGCAATCGACGCGCAGCTCTTTGAGCTGCTGGACGTGACCCGACGTCTCGCCCTTGCGCCAGAGCGATTGCCGCGAGCGCGACCAATAGCAGACGCGGCCGGTCGCCAGCGTCTCGGCGACGGCGTCGCGATTCATCCAGGCGAGCATCAGCACTTCGCCGGTGTCGTGCTGCTGCGCCACCGCGGCCACGAGCCCGTTGCCGTCGAATTTCAGCGCCGCCAGCACGGAAGCGGTCGCATCGGGCGCACTCATCTGCTGCTCCTATCCGAGACAGATGCGCGGAATCTGGGCGCTTAGCTGCGCCAGCGCAAGACGCGGTCCTTCACCGGATTGACGAAGTCGCGGCCTTCGCGCTTGGCGCGCGCGTATTCGGTCTTCAAGCGGTAATACCAGCGCGCCTGGGTGTCGGCATCGTCGATCAGCGCCAGCGGCGGATCGAATTTCAGGCCCTCGCGCTGGCGCACCATGACGCCGCGATCCTGATTGAGGAAGGCGCGCACATAAGGCCGCAGCAGCGGCTTCAGCAGCGAGAGGACCGGCGTCGTCCAATAGATCGCGTGATTGATCTGCGTCTCTTGCGCACGAGCGGCGTCACCGCGGTGAGGTTCACGACCTCATGCTTGCCGGCGGTGATGTGCTCGATGCGCACGCCGGGCAGGGAGAAGCTGATCTCGGTCTCGGGCGCGCCGCCCAAGAGCTTATAGGCTTTGGAATTGCTCGACGGCGCGTGCCGCAGCATGGTGAAGCCGTAAGGGCTCGCGGCGAAGGCCTTGCTCTTCTCGTGGATCGAGCGCGCGCTGCGCCACCACCAGGAGCGATGGACGAAAGGCCCATGCGCCGGATCCATCAGCCCGACCACGGCATGATCGATGCCGCAGGGCAGGGTGACGGTCTCGTAGATGTCGGGATCTACGCGCGTCGAAGCCGGACGGCAGCGCGGGCGGCGGCGGCGCGCTCGCCGACATCCTGCGCCGAAGAACACCCAGACATTGCCGCCTTCCTCGCGCGCCGGATAAGCCTGCGCCGGACACGGTCGACAAGATCGAAGCGCTGATCCGCCGCGAGCGACGGGATCGCGGTGCAGGCGCCGCTCGGCGCGAAGCGCCAGCCGTGATAGCAGCATTCGATCTCGTTGCCGTCGAAGCGGCCATAGCTCAGCGGGATGCCGCGATGTGGGCAGATGTTGCGCAGGGCGAAGACTTTGCCGTCGTTGCGCGCGGCCCAACAGCAGCGGCTCGCCGAGCAGCGTCTTTGCCAGCGTTTTGCCGCGTCTCAGAGCCGCTCGCCCGGGACGGCGTAGTACCACATCTCCCGAAGCGGTGCGCTGCTGTCGTTCTCCAAAATCGGATTTCCCCCAACACGGACAAAAGAATACGCGGGCAAAAGAGTATCGCGGACGGGAGAGTAACGACGCAGCTTTTGCGGCGAAAGGCCCACCGCCGTCGCCCTGCCATGTCCATGCCTTGTGGTCGCCGAAGCGCGCTCGGTAAGGTTTCGCGCGATTTCATTCGAGGTGACAGCATGGCCGATCAAGCCGCGCAGGGCTATGCGATCGACGCGCTCAAGCCGGGCATGAGCGCGACCTACGAGCGCATCGTGACGGTCGCCGATATCGAGGCCTTCGCCGCGGTCTCGGGCGACCACAATCCGGTCCATCTCGACGACGCCTATGCCAAGACCACGATGTTCAAGGGCCGCATCGCGCATGGCATGCTCGGCGCCAGCTTCATCTCGACGGCGATCGCCTCGAAACTGCCGGGCCCGGGCTCGATCTATCTCGCCCAGTCGCTGTCCTTCAAAGCGCCGGTGCGGCCGGGCGACAAGGTCGAGACCGTGATCACCGTGGCCGAGGTCGTCGCCGACAAGAAGCGCGTCGTCTTGAAGACGCAATGCCGCGTCGGCGCGACGGTGGTGATCGATGGCGAGGCCACCGTTCTGGTGCCGCCGAAAAGCTGATGCGCGTTTTCCGCCACACCAGCGCGAGCGATGACGCGCGCGGCGCCGTGGTCGCTGCCGGCAATTTCGACGGCGTGCATCTCGGCCATCAGGCGGTGCTCGGCGCGGCGAAAGCGCTGGCGCGCAGTCTCGACGCGCCTTTCGCGGTGCTGACCTTCGAGCCGCATCCGCGCGTGCGTCTTCCAGCCAGGCGCTGCCGCCCTTTCGCCTGACGCCGTTCCGCGCCAAATCGCTGCGTGCTCGAGAGCGCTCGGCGTCGATCTGCTGTTCACGCTGCATTTCGATCTCGCTT
The DNA here is from genome assembly GCA_963731145.1 of uncultured Alphaproteobacteria bacterium. Lineage (GTDB taxonomy): Bacteria > Pseudomonadota > Alphaproteobacteria > ATCC43930 > CGMCC-115725 > CAIKMD01. The sequence continues at coordinate 98,913 of CAVSUX010000012.1, forward strand.
TCGCGCAGAAGACGCGCGGAGGAATTCGTCGCCGAGGTGCTGGTCGCCGGGCTTGGCGTCAAGGCGGTGGTCGTCGGCTATGATTTCGTCTTCGGCAACAAGCGACGCGGCACGGCCGAGCTTGTTGAAGACCGAAGGCGCCAAGCACGGTTTCGCGGTCGAAGTCGTCGCGCCGGTCGCCGGCGCGGGCGGCGTCGTCTATTCCTCGACCCAGATCCGCGAGCATCTCGTCGCCGGCCGTCCGCGCGAGGCGGCGGCGCTGCTCGGCCGGCCGTGGGAGATCGACGGCCGTGTCGATGTCGGCGACAAGCTCGGCCGCACCATCGGCTTTCCGACCGCCAATATCGATCTCGCCGATTATCTCCGGCCCGCGCCCGGGGTCTATGCCGTGCGCGCCGGGATCGAAGACGGCGGCAAGACCGAGTGGCATGACGGCGCCGCCAATCTCGGCTGGCGGCCGACCGTCGGCGGCAAGGATCTGCGGCTCGAGGCGCATCTCTTCGATTTCAGCGGCGATCTTTACGGCAAGCATCTGCGCGTCGCCTTGATCGAGCGGCTGCGGCCGGAGCAGCGTTTCGCCGGGCTCGATGCCTTGAAGGCGCAGATCGCCGTCGATTGCCAAAGGCACGCGAAATCCTCGCCTCAGGCTGACCGCCGCGGCCAAAGGGGGCCGGTCCGTTGACGGGCCAGGAGCGTTCCCGTATTTTTCGCGCATGGCCATGGCCCTGCAGCGGCACGCGCGAATTAGCTGACCGGTCCCTTCGGGACCGGCTTTCGTCGCTTGCCCAATCTCTGACGCTGCCGCCGATCCAACCACAGTGGCGACGCGTCCTTAGGACCGAACGCCATGGCCAAGGATTACCGCAAAACCGTCTTCCTGCCGCAGACCGATTTCCCGATGCGCGGCGAGCTGCCGAAGCGCGAGCCGGCGCTGCTGGCGCGCTGGGAGAAGATCGGGCTCTATCAGCGTCAGCGCGCGGCGGCCAAAGGGGCGCAAGAAATATGTGCTCCATGACGGGCCGCCCTACGCCAATGGCAATCTCCATATCGGCCACGCGCTCAACAAGATCCTGAAGGACGTGATCAACCGGGCGCAGCAGATGCTCGGCCGCGACGCGGTCTATGTGCCGGGCTGGGACTGCCACGGCCTGCCGATCGAATGGAAGATCGAAGAGGAATATCGCGCCAAGAAGAAGTCGAAGGACGAGGTGCCGATCCTCGAATTCCGCAAGGAATGCCGCGACTTCGCCGCGCATTGGATCGACGTGCAGCGCGAGGAGTTCAAGCGCCTCGGCGTGCTCGGCGATTGGGAACATCCTTATACGACGATGGAATTTTCCGCCGAGGCGCAGATCGTGCGCGAGATCGGCAAGTTCCTGATGAATGGCGGGCTCTTCCGCGGCTCGAAGCCGGTGATGTGGTCGGTGGTCGAGCAGACCGCGCTGGCCGAAGCCGAGGTCGAATATCACGACCACACCTCGACCCAGGTCTGGGTGAAATTTCCGGTGGCGAAGCCGAGCGTACCCGCGCTCGCAAGGCGCCTCGGTCGTGATCTGGACGACGACGCCCTGGACCCTGCCGGGCAATCGCGCGATCGCCTTCAATGAAGCGCTCGATTATGTCGTGATCGACGTGCAGTCGGTGCGCGAGGGCAGCGCGGCGAAGGTCGGCGAGAAGCTCGTCGTCGCGGCGCCGCTCGAGGTGAATTTCGCCGAGATCGCGAAGCTCAGCGGCAAGGTCGAGCTGGTCTCGGGCAAATTCCTCGCCGGCACGGTCTGCCGTCACCCGCTGCACGGCAAGGGCTACGATTTCGACGTGCCGCTGCTGCCGGCTGATTTCGTCACCGATATCGACGGCACCGGCTTCGTCCATATCGCGCCGGGCCATGGCGCGGACGATTTCGAGCTCGGCCAGAAGCACAACATCCCGGTGCCGGCGACGGTCGGTCCCGACGGCACCTATTACGACACGCGTGCCGCTCTTTGCCGGCAAGCGCGTCTATCGCCCGAACGGCAAGGAAGGCGACGCCAATCGCGCGGTGATCGATGCGCTGAAGGAGGCGAACGCGCTCCTCGCCGAGGCGAAGCTCGTCCATTCCTATCCGCATTCCTGGCGCTCGAAAGCGCCGCTGATCTTCCGCACCACGCCGCAATGGTTCATCGGCATGGAGAAGAACGATCTGCGCGCCAAGGCGCTGAAGGCGATCGCCGAGACCAAGTGGTATCCGCCGCAAGGCCAGAACCGCATCGGCGCGATGATCGAGACGCGGCCCGATTGGTGCATCTCGCGCCAGCGCGCCTGGGGCGTGCCGATCGCCGTCTTCGTCGAGAAGAAAAGCGGCGAGGTGCTGCGCGATCAGGCGGTGGTCGATCGCATCGCCGCGGCTTTCGAGAAGGAAGGCGCGGATGCGTGGTATTCGCACGATCCGGCCGAGTTCTTGGGGCCGGGCCGCGATCCCAAGGATTACGAGCAGATCATGGACGTCGTCGATGTCTGGTTCGATTCAGGCTCGACGCACAGCTTCGTCCTGGAGAAGCGGCCCGGATCTGCAATGGCCGGCCTCGCTCTATCTCGAAGGCTCCGACCAGCATCGCGGCTGGTTCCATTCCTCGCTGCTCGGAAGCTGCGGCACGCGCGGCCGCGCGCCTTATGAGGCGGTGCTGACGCATGGCTTCGTGCTCGACGAGCAGGGCCGCAAGATGTCGAAGTCCTTGGGCAATGTCGTCGCGCCGCAAGAAGTCGTGTCGCAAAGCGGCGCCGACATCCTGCGGCTCTGGGTCGTCGCTTCGGATTATTCCGAGGATCTGCGCATCGGGCCGGAGATCCTGAAATACCAGGCCGATGTTTATCGCCGGCTGCGCAACACGTTGCGCTATCTCCTGGGCGCGCTCGCTGGCTTCAGCGAAGCCGAGCGCGTCGCGGCCGAGGATATGCCCGAGCTCGAGCGCTACATCCTGCATCGCCTCGCCGAGACCGATGCGCTGGTGCGCGAGACGGCGGAGGCTTACGACTTCCACGCCATGTTCACGGCGCTGCACAATTTCTGCGCCGTCGATCTCTCGGCTTTCTATTTCGATGTGCGCAAGGATTCGCTCTATTGCGACGCGCCGGATGCGCCGCGCCGCCGCGCGACGCGCACCGTGCTCGATCATGTGTTCGAGCATCTCGTGCGCTGGCTCGCGCCGGTGCTCTGCTTCACCGCCGAGGAAGCCTGGCTCACCCGTCATGGCGATGGCGAGGAATCGAGCGTCCATCTCCAGCTCTATCGCGATGTCCCCGCCGGCTGGCGCGACGAGGCGCTCGGCGCGAAATGGGCGAAGATCCGCGAGCTGCGCCGCGTCGTCACCGGCGCGATCGAGCTGGAGCGGGCGCAAAAGCGCATCGGCTCGAGCCTTCAGGCCGCGGTCGAGATTTTCGCGACGCCCGATATGGGGCACGCCGCTTGCACGGGATCGATTTGCCCGAAGCTCTGCATTACCTCGGCGGCGGCGCTCGAGCATCGGCGACGGCGCCGGCGGATGCTTTCACCCTGCGGCGATGTGCCGGGCGTCGGGGTGCGGGTCACGTTGGCGCCGGGCGAGAAATGCGAGCGTTGCTGGCGCGTCTTGCCCGAGGTCGGCGCGCATGAGGCGCATGCCGATCTCTGCGATCGCTGCGCCGAGGCGGTCGAGACGCTTCGCGGGAGCAGGACAGTAAGCATGTGGTTCGGGTCTTACTAGCGCGCTCGTGGTCGATTGCCGCCGATCAGGCGAGCAAGGCCTGGATGATCGGCTTCTTCTCGGCGCGCCGGCGGCGCGCCGGTCGCCGTGCTCACGCCGTTCTTCAATCTCGTGCTGACCGGCAATCGCGGCATGAGCTTCGGGCTCTTCAACACCAATGCGGCGATGAATACGGCGGTGTTCACCGTGCTCGCGGTGGTGATCGTGATCGCATTGCTGGTCTGGCTGCGCCGTGCGCACAATCCCCTGATCCGCGTGGCGATCGGCATGATCATCGGCGGCGCGGTCGGCAATGTGATCGACCGGCTCATCCGCGGCGCGGTCGTCGATTTTCTCGATTTCCATCTCGGCGACGTGGCATTGGTTTGCCTTCAACGTCGCCGATGCGGCAATTTGCCTGGGGGTCGTCGCGCTGCTGTTAGACGGCTTGCTTGCCCGCGCCAAAAGCCGCTTAAGCGTACGGCCCTCCGATGCTGCGCGAGAGCGTTCGTTGAACAGGAGCGCCGGGCGTGAAGGTTAGGTCGTCGTTATTGCTGGTTGCGGCGCTCGGCGTTGCGACTTTGCCGCTGGGCGGCTGCGACAGCTTCAACCGTGCTATCGGCAAGACCAGGGTCATTCCGGACGAGTTCCAGGTGGTGTCGAACGCACCGTTGGCGATCCCGCCGGATTACGCGTTGCGGCCACCTCGGGTGGGCAACGGGCCGGAGCAGGCAAATCCTACCGATCAGGCGCGCGAGACCGTGTTCCGCGCCGGCGATACGAGTAATGGTCAGGCAGCGGCGGCGCCGAGCGCGACAGATGAGCGCGGGCGAGCAGGATTTGCTGCGCCAAGCCGGTGCGACCTCGACCCCTTCGGATATCCGCCAGACGGTCGATACCGATCCGACCGAGGGCGTGCCCTTCGACCGCAGCTTCGTCGACAAGCTCCTCTTCTGGTCCGGGCCGACAACGCCGGCCTCCAACGAGACGCTCAATCCGGGCGAGGAACGTCGCGCATTCGCTTGGCGCAATCGGTTACCAAGCCAGGGCGGTCCGGCGGCAGCGCCGCCCGCGGACGCGCCGGTACCGACTTTCGAACACGGGCAAAAGAAGTCCGGCTGGTTCAGCTGGTTCTGACGCCGCCCGAGGAGGGCTCATGACGATGCCGACATTGCGGGGGGGATCGCGATCGATCCTGCTCGTGCTCTTCTTTGTCCTCGGCATCGCCCAAGGGATGGCGGGGCCGGCGCATGCCAAGCTCTTCGATGCGGAAAGCTTCACGCTGCCGAACGGGCTGCAGGTCGTCGTCATCCCCAATCATCGCGCGCCGATCGTGACGCAGATGGTCTGGTACAAGACCGGCGCCGCCGACGAGGTCGTCGGCAAGTCGGGCGTCGCGCATTTCCTCGAGCATCTGATGTTCCGCGGCACCAAGGCGGTGCGCGCCGGGCGATTTCTCGCGCATCGTCGCGCAGAATGGCGGCGAGGAGAACGCCTTCACCACGCACGACTACACCGCCTTTTTCCAGAACGTCGCCGCCGATCGGCTCGAGCTGGTGATGAAGCTCGAGGCCGACCGCATGGCCAATCTCGTCATCAACGACGCGGTCGTTACGCCCGAGCGCGAGGTGATCATCGAAGAGCGCCGCATGCGCATCGACAACAGCCCCCCGGCGCTGTTCGACGAGCAGCTCGATACCGCGCTTTATCTTCATCATCCCTACCGGATCCCGACGATCGGCTGGGAAAACGAGATGCATAAGCTGACGGCGCAGGATGAGCAGGACTTTTACAAGCGCTGGTACGCGCCGAACAACGCCATCCTCGTCGTTGCCGGCGATGCCACGGTCGAGCAAGTGAAGGCGCTGGCCGAGAAATATTTCGGTCCGATCCCGTCGCGGCCGGTGCCGGTGCGGCAGCGCGTCGAGGAGCCGACCAAGGTCGCGTCGGCGCGGCTCAGCATGAAGAGCCCGCGCGTCACCGAGATCCAATGGAGCCGGCAATGGCTGGCGCCGAGCTACAATCGCGGCGACACGACCGAGGCCTATCCGCTGCAAGTCCTGGCCGAGGTGCTCGGCGGCAGCGCGGCGTCGCCGCTCTACAAGGGGCTCGGTGATCGACAAAGGCCTCGCGCTCTCGGCCGGCGCTTACTACGACCCCAACCAATTCGATCTCGCGACCTTCGGCTTCAGCGCGACGCTGAAGCGCGGCGTCACCGTGCCCGATTTCGAGGCGGCGCTCGACGATATCGTGAAGAATGCGCTCGATGGCGGCATTACCGCCGACGAGGTCGAACGTGCCAAGCAGCGCATGATCGCCGCCGCGATCTATGCGCGCGATAGTCTTGTCCGGCCCGGCGCGTATCGTCGGCACGGCGCTGGCGCTCGGCCGCACGCTCGACGATGTGCAGAGTTGGCCCGACAAGATCGCGGCGGTGACGCCCGATCAGGTGCGTGCCGCCGCCAAAGCCGTGATCCACGACGACATCGCCGTGACCGGCGTGCTGATGCCGGGACCCACATCATGACGATCGCCGCTCGCGCTTCGCGCCGCTTCCTCTGGCCGTTGCCGCCTTGCTCGCGCTCGCTCTGCCGGCCCGCGCCGTCACCATCGAGGAGGTGAAAAGCGCGAAAGGCATCACCGCCTGGCTGGTCGAGGATCACTCCGTGCCGGTGGTGTCGATGAGCGCGGCGTTCCGCGGCGGCACGGCGCTCGATCCCGCCGACAAGCGCGGCCTCGCCACCATGACCGTCGATCTGCTCGATGAAGGCGCCGGCGATCTCGACAGCACGGCCTATCAAAGCCAGGTCGAGGACCTCGCGGCGCAGATCAATTTCAATGCCGGGCCGGATACGATCTCGGTGCGGCTGCGCGCGCTGAAGAGCAAGCTCGCGCCAAGCTTCGATCTGTTGCGTCTTGCCCTGACGCAGCCGCGCTTCGATCCCGAGCCGGTGGCGCGGGTGCGCGCCTCGATCCTCGATGCGATCGCGCGCGAGCAGCGCCAGCCCAATGCGCTCGCCGAGCCGCCTCTGGTGGAAAGCGGCCTTTCCGGATCATCCTTACGGCCTCTCGTCGCGCGGCACGGCGGAATCCGTCAATTCGATCACGCCCGACGATCTGCGCAGCCTCGTCCATAACCGCTTCGCCAAGGACATGCTGATCGTCGGCGTCGTCGGCGATATCACGCCGGCGGAGCTGAAGCCGCTGCTCGATTCGACTTTCGGCGCGCTGCCCGATCACGCCGCGCCCGACACTGTCCCCGACGTGACGGCGCAGACCAAGAGCGAGGTCGAGATCGCGAATATGCCGGTCCCGCAAAGCGTCGTCGTGTTCGGCCAGCCGGGCATCAAGCGCAACGATCCCGATTGGTACGCCGCGCTGCTCGATCTCAACATCCTGGGTTCCGGCGGCTTGACATCGCGCCTCACGCTCGAGGTGCGCGAGAAGCGCGGCCTCGCCTATTCGGTCTCGGCATCGCTCGATCCGCTGGAGCATGCCGGCGTGATCCTCGGCCAGGCCGGCAGCCAGAATGCCAATGCGGCACAGGCGATCGATGTCATCCGCGCAGACCTGGCAGCGCATGCATGATGACGGGCCGACGGCGAAGGAATTGGCCGACGCCAAGACCTACCTCACCGGCTCTTTCCCACTGAGTCTCGATTCCACCGGCCGCATCGCCTCCATCCTCGTCTCGATCCAGTTCGATCATCTTGGCCTCGACTATCTCGCCAAACGCGACCAGATCATCAACGGCGTGACCCTGGCCGATGCCAAACGCGTGGCGAAACGCCTGCTGTCGCCGGACAACCTTTTGTTCACGGTCGTCGGCCAGCCGGAGAACCTAAACGGCGCGGTGCGCGTTACTCCTGCCGGGGGGATCCTTCAGGGAGTTGTAGGGAATGGATTACCGGCAGAGCATTGACGGCTGCCTCGCCGACGACGGTCGGCCAGCGCGGTCTCGACCACGATGCGCTCGACGCGATGCTGGCGCGCACCGCGCCCGCGCTCGAGAAGCTGCAAGCGCATGCGCGACGACGGCAGCCTGCCGCTGCTGCGCTTGCCCAAGCGCAAGGACGATATCGCGCAGCTGCGCCGCGTCCTGAAGAATTTTCGCACGGCGCCGCGCCAGAAATTCCGCGATGTGATCATTCTCGGCACCGGCGGCTCGAGCCTCGGCGGCCAGACGCTTTATGCGCTCGCCGATGAGCGCGCGCAGCCGCGGCTGCATTTCCTCGACAATATCGATCCGGCGACCTTCGCGGCGCTTTTCGCCGCGCATCGATCCGACGCGCACCGGCGTGGTCGCGATCTCGAAATCGGGCGGCACCGCCGAGACGATGTCGCAATTCGCGATCTGCATCGACTGGCTGCGCGCCAAGCTCGATCCCGACGCGATCGGCCGCCACACCATCGCGATCACCGAGCCGCGCGACAATCCGCTGCGGCTGCTTCGCGACGCGACTGAAGACGCCGATCCTCGATCACGATCCGGGCATCGGCGGGCGCTATTCGGTGCTCTCGAATGTCGGGCTCCTGCCGGCGATGCTCGCGGGTCTCGATGTCGCGGCGCTGCGCGCAGGCGCGGGCGAGACGCTCGATGCGGCGCTCAGCGCCGGCACGCCGCGCGAGAGCGCGCCGGCGCTCGGCGCGGCGCTCAGCGTCGGCTTGTCGGAGCAGCACGGCATCGGCACGACCGTGATCCTGCCCTATGTCGATCGCCTGGCGCATTTCGGCCTCTGGTTCCGCCAGCTCTGGGCCGAAAGCCTCGGCAAGGACGGCAAGGGCACGACGCCGATCCGCGCCATGGGCACGGTCGATCAGCACAGCCAGCTGCAGCTTTATCTCGCCGGTCCGCCCGACAAGATGTTCACCCTCGTCACCAGCGATATCGCCGGCACCGGTCCGGTCGTCTCGCCCGATCTCGCCAGCGATCCGTCGCTCGCCTATCTCACCGGCAAGCGCATGGGCGATCTCCTGGACGCCGAGCAGCGCGCGACCGAGCAGAGCCTCATCCGCAACGGCCGGCCGACTCGGCGCTTCCACATCACGCAACTCGACGAGAAGACGCTCGGCGGGCTGCTGATGCATTTCATGCTGGAGACGATCATCGCCGCCGATCTCTTTGGCGTGAATGCCTTCGACCAGCCCGCGGTCGAAGAAGGCAAGGTCATCGCGCGGCAATACCTTGGCGAGATGGGGCGCCAGGCGGCACAATAGCCGCATGCCGATTCGCCTTCTGCCGGAAACGCTCGTCAATCGCATCGCCGCCGGCGAGGTCATCGAGCGTCCGGCGTCCGCGCTCAAAGAGCTGGTCGAGAACGCGATCGATGCCGGCGCGACCCGCATCGACGTCACGCTGAAGGAAGGCGGGCAGAGCCTCGTCGTCGTCAGCGACGACGGCATCGGCATGGATCGCGACGAGCTGGCGCTGGCGGTCGAGCGTCATTGCACCTCGAAGCTCCCCGACGACGATCTCCTGCGCATCGATCATCTCGGCTTTCGCGGCGAGGCGCTGCCCTCGATCGGCGCGGTCAGCCGTCTCATCCATCACCAGCCGCAAGCGCGGCGCCGACAGCGCCTGGACGATCGCGGTCGAAGGCGGCGCCAAAGGCGCGGTGCAGCCGGCGGCGCTCAGCCAGGGCACGCGCATCGAGATGCGCGATCTTTTCTACGCGACGCCGGCGCGGCTGAAATTCCTGAAATCCGCGCGGTCGGAGCGCGAGGCCGCGATCGATGTGGTCGAGCGGTTGGCGATGGCCTATCCGGGTATCGCCTTCACCGTGAGCGGCGACGAGGATCGCATCCTGCTCCGCCTCAACGCGGTCGAGCGCGATCTGCCCATCTCTGAAGTAGGGGACCGACGGTCGCCGGCTGCGGCTCGCGGCGGTGCTCGGCAAGGAATTCGGCGACAACGCGATCGAGATCGACGCCGCGCGCGAAGGCTTTCACCTGACCGGTCTCGCCGGCCTGCCGACGCTCAACCGCGCGACGGCGCGCGATCAATATCTCTTCGTCAACGGCCGGCCGGTGCGCGACAAGCTGTTGGCCGGCGCGGTGCGCGGCGCGTACCAGGATTTCCTCGCACGCGACCGCCATCCGATGGTCGCGCTCTTCCTCGACGGGCCGGCGGAATCGATCGACGTCAACGTCCATCCGGCCAAGGCCGAGGTGCGCTTCCGCGACAGCAGCCTCGTGCGCGGTCTGATCGTCGGCGCGCTGCGCCAGGCGCTCGCCAATGCCGGCCATCGCGCCTCGACCACCGTCGCCGAAGCCGCGCTCGCGTCGTTCCGCGCCCCTGGGTTTAGTGGGGGTGGCGCGCCGTCGATCCCGCATCGCGCGCCGTGGATGAATTCGCCGAGCTACGCGCCGTCTCGCGGCCTCGCCGAAGATGCTGCGCTCTACCAGGCGCCGCTGTCGTCGGATGCATTCGTCGCACCTGGCGCGCGGCCGGCCGCGGCGGCGGTCGAAGAGGCGACGCAGTTCCCGCTCGGCGCCGCCGTCGCGCAGCTGCACGAAACATACGTCGTGGCGCAAACCGAGGACGGCATCGTCATCGTCGATCAGCACGCGGCGCATGAGCGGCTGGTTTATGAGCGGATGAAAGTCGCCATCGCCTCGACCGGCGTCGCGCGCCAGATATTGCTATTGCCGGAAGTGGTCGAGCTCGACGAAGGCGGCGTCGCGCGCCTCACCGCGCGCGCCGAGCAGCTCGCGGAGCTCGGCCTCGTGATCGAGCCCTTCGGCCAGGGCGCCGTCGTCGTGCGCGAGACGCCCGCGCTTTTGGGCGAGATGAATGTGCAAGGCCTGGTGCGCGATCTTGCCGATGAGCTCGCCGAGCTCGGCAACGCGCTCTCGCTCAAGGAAAAGCTCGAAGAAGTCTGCGGCACGCTCGCCTGTCACGGCTCGGTCCGCGCCGGCCGCCGCCTCAACGGGTCGGAAATGAACGCGCTGCTGCGCGAGATGGAAGCGACACCGCATTCCGGCCAGTGCAACCACGGCCGCCCGACCTATGTCGAGCTGAAGCTCGAAGACATCGAGAGGCTGTTCGGAAGGCGGTAACGCCCGATTGTCGTGCCTCCCGGTTGGTCGCTATCGCCCATGGGCGGTGAGGGCTTAATGAGGCCGTAACCAGTCAGGCTCTTAATCCGCCCGTGGCCTATTTCCGCAACAACGCCGTTAATTTGCTCAACCTCCATTACGGCATTCATGCGATCGCGCTATCGGGCGGCGGCGCGTTCTTCATCGCCTATCTGCTCCAAGCGGGCGTTCCGGCGCCCGGCGTCCTCGGCGCGCTGGCGCTCATCTTGGCCGGCCGCTTCGTCATTCGACCGATCGTCGTTCTGCTCGCGCCGCGCTTTGGCATGCGGCCGCTCGTCATCGCCGGAACCGTGCTGAGCGCGGTTCAATATCCGTTCCTCGCGACCGTCCATGGCATCGGCCCCGCGCTTCTGCTGCTCTGTTTCCTGTCGGCGCTCGGCGACACGATCTATTGGTCGACCTATCACGCTTATTTCGCGGCTCTGGGCGATCACGAACATCGCGGCCACCAGATCGGCGCGCGCGAGGCGATCTCGGCCGTGGTCGGCATCGCGAGCCCGCTCGTCACCGGCTGGATGCTCGTCGCATTCGGACCGATCGTCGCTTTCGGCACCGCGGCTTCCGTGTTGTTGATCTCGGCGCTGCCGCTGCTTTGGACGCCCAACATCGCGGTCGCGCGCGCCGCGCCGGGCGCCTTCAAGGCCGCCATTCCCGGCATGCTCCTCTTCATGACCGATGGCTGGATCTCGGCCGGCTTTTACTTTACCTGGCAAATCGCCTTGTTTCTCTCCCTGGGCGAAAGCTTTCTCGCCTATGGCGGCGCGTTGGCGGCGTCGGCCTTTGTCGGCGCGCTCTGCGGTCTCGTGCTCGGCCGCCACATCGATCGCGGACACGGCCCGCGCGCCGTATGGCTCGCGCTGGGTCTCATGGCCGTCATCATCCTTCTCCGCGCGCTGGCGGTCGACCGCGCCGCGTTTGGCGTCGTCGCCAATGCCCTGGGCTCTTTGGGCATCTGTCTCTATGTCCCGACGCAGATGACCGCGCTCTACAATCAATCGAAACGCGCCCCATGTCCGTTGCGCTTTCAGGTCGCGGCCGAAGGCGGCTGGGATATCGGCGGCGCCAGCGGCTCGCTCTTGGCGGCGCTGCTGATCGGTTTCGGCGCGCCTCTATCGGCCGGCATTCTGCTCTCGCTGCTGGGTGTCGCCGGCGCCTTCGTCCTGTTGCGGCGCTACTATGCCCAGCATCGGGACGAGGCGGAGCGTCCCTTCTCCGATCTGATCGCCGACATCGGCCCAATCGAGCGCGAGGCCGAGGCGCTGGTGCGGCGCCCGCGGCAAAGCCTGTCCTAAGGACCGGCCGGCCGGAGCGTGGGGATACCTCAATCCTCCGGCAGCATCGCCGGGTTGAAGGCGATCTCCCAGAGATGGCCGTCGAGATCCTGGAAATAGCCGGCATAGCCGCCGTAGAAGGTGTCTTGCGCCGCCTTGACGATGGTCGCGCCGGCGGCGCGCGCTTGCGTCATCACCTGATCGACTTCGGCCTTGCTACGCACATTCTGCGCGACCGTGAACGACGTTGGCGCGCGCGGCGTCGCCGGCAGACCGGTGTCATGCGCGATATTCGCTTGCGCCCAGAGCGCGAGCTTCAGGCCGGGCTGCAGATCGAAGAAGGCGACGGCGCCATGCTCGAATTCGGTGCCGATGATGCCTTGCGTCGGCCAGCCCAAGTCCATCGCGATAGAAGTGCATCGCGCGCTCGAGATCGTCGACGCCGAGCGTCAGCAGCGTAATCCGCGGTTTCACGTCGCGTATCTCAAAAACACGAATTTCGCGGCGCCGTAGCGGCGCTCGTCGAGCGCCTCGAATTTCTCCGGCGGCGCCAAATCCTCTGTCGCGGCGATTTCGACCACGGCGAGCGCGCCCGTCGGCGAGCCAGCCGCTCTGCGCCAGCGCCTTGAGCGCCGGCGCGGCAAGGTTCTCGTCGTAAGGCGGATCGAGGAAGATCAGCGAGCAGGCGCCCGTCGCGCGCGGCGGCCGCGTCGCATCGCCGTTGACGATGGCGCTATGCGCCGTCTCGCCGAGCGCGGCGATGTTCTTCTGCAAGGCCGCGCGCGCCTCGCGGTCCTTCTCGATGAAAGCGGCATGGCGCGCGCCGCGCGACAGCGCTTCGAGGCCGAAAGCGCCGGTGCCGGCAAAGGCGTCGAGCACCATCGCGTCGAGGCATGCATCCTGCTCGCTGAAACGCCCATGCGCGAGGATGTCGAACACCGATTCGCGCGCGCGATCGCTGGTCGGCCGCACGGTGCGGCCTTCCGGCGCGAGCAGCACGCGGTGGCGATGCTTACCGGCGATGATCCGCATGCGCTTTCTTTTTCTTCATTCGGGCATTTTTGCCCCTGGAGTTTTTAGGGGGGCGCGACGGCCGCTGTGGCCGCGGCGCGGGTTGGTGTCGTTGCGGCTTCGGCTTCTTCTCCGCCGTGCCCGGCTTCGCTTCCTCGCCGAATTGCTCGCGCATCACGCGCGGCGGGACTTCCTCGAGCGTGCCGCGCGGCAGATTGCCGAGCTGGAACGGGCCGTAGGCGAGGCGGATGAGCCGCGTCACCGCGAGGCCCAGATGCGCCATCACCTTGCGCACTTCGCGATTGCGGCCCTCGCGCAGCGAGACGGTGAGCCAGGCATTGCTGACGTGCTGCTCGCCTTCGAAGACCGCCTGGATCGGCCCGTAGGCGACGCCGTCGATGGTGACGCCTTTCTCCAGCGCCGCGAGCCGCGTCGGATCGACCGCGCCGTGGACGCGCACCTTGTAGCGGCGCAGCCAGCCATTCGCCGGCAACTCCAGCCGCCGCGCCAGCTCGCCGTCATTGGTGAGGAGCAGCAGCCCTTCGGAATTGAGATCGAGCCGCCCGACCGAGATCAGCCGCGGCAATCCTTTCGGCAGCGCCTCGAACACTGTCTCGCGGCCTTTCTCGTCGCGATGCGTGGTGACGAGGCCGGATGGCTTGTGATAGCGCCAGAGCCGCGCGCGCTCGGCCTCGGGCAGCGGCTTGCCGTCGACGGTGAGCTCGGCCGGATCGCTAACATTGACCGCCGGCGAGGTCAGCACCTCGCCGCGCAGCGCGACGCGGCCATCGGCGATCCAGCGCTCGGCATCGCGGCGCGAGCAGAGGCCGGCGCGCGCCAGGAGCTTGGCGACGCGCTCGCCTTTTGCCTCGGATGCTGCGTCGTCGATCACCGGCACGCGGCGATGAATGCCGCGAACAGCCGTTTGTCGCCTTCGGAGAGCCCGTATTCCGGATGCCACTGCACGCCGATGCAGAAGCGGCGGCGCGGATCTTCGATGCCCTCGATCACGCCGTCCGGGGCGGTCGCGTCGATGACGATGCCGGGCGCGACGTCTTTCACCGCCTGGTGATGCGCGGAATTGACCGCGAGCTCGTCGCTCTGCGTGATCCTGTGAAGCTGCGTGCCGCGCGCGATCGCGACTTTGTGGCCGGGCTCGGTGCGCGGATTGGGCTGCTCATGCGCGAGCGCGTTCGGCACCTCGTCGGGAATGTGCTGGATCAGCGTGCCGCCGAGGACGACGTTTAAGAGCTGCTGCCCGCCGCAAATGCCGAAGACCGGCTTGTCGGCATCGAGCGCGCCTTTGGTGATGGCGAACTCGAAAGCCGTGCGTCGGTCTTTGGTGGTGACGCTCGCATGCTTGGCTGCTGGCGCCGAAGAGCGCCGGATCGACATCGAAAGCGCCGCCGGTGACGACGAGTCCCTGGATCAGGCCGAGATAATCCGCCGCGCGCTCCGGCTCATGCGGCAACAGGATCGGCAGGCCGCCGGCCGCGACCACGGCGGTGCAGTAGTTCTCGCGCAGCGCGTACCAGGGATGCGTCTTCGAATAGCCGCCCGGCGGCTCCGAATCGAGGGTGAGACCGATGACGGGTTGTGCCATGCTGATGAGTCTTAGGCCGCAGGGTAGTGTCCGGCAAGGATAAGCGATGGGATCCATACCGTATCGAGTTACAATCGTTGTTGATCCGTCATTTGGCGTTCGTGTCGGAAGCCAACCGCGACACGTGCCAGTCTGGATCGTGAGATCGGAGATCAACACAATAGCCGCCGAGCAGGCAGGGCAGGTGCGTTCCGGCGCCAATCACCTGACGGGAATTACCGTCTTCAATCCGGTCTCGACGATACCCGTGGAGAATTTACTCGGTGTGTTGGGAGACATTGACCTACACCACGGGTTTTATTCTGCAAGTCCTCCTTATTCGGAGATCGAGGTATTCGGCGCGGAAGCGACAGATGACGTCAGGGCATCGCTTCACGAATACGGGTTCGTCGAATTTGAGGCGACTGCGGAAGGATTCGTGACAAGAAAAAACGAGCAGGAGCAAAGGACCTAATGCCGTCGCCGATGGAATTGGCGCTGGAGCAGGCGGGACGGGCTGAAGCGCGTGGCGAAGTGCCGGTCGGCGCGGTGCTGGTCGATGCCGTCGGTCATGTGCTGGCCTCGGCGGGCAACGAGGTCGAGGCGCGGCATGATCCGACGGCACATGCGGAGCTGCTGGTGCATTCGCGCGGCGGCGGCTTTGCGCCAGGCGGTGCGGCTCGAGGATTGCGATCTCTATGTCACGCTCGAGCCGTGCGCGATGTGTGCGGCGGCGATCTCTTTCGCGCGCATCCGCCGGCTCTATTACGGCGCCTATGATCCGAAAGGCGGCGCGGTCGAGCACGGGCCGCGCTTCTACGCGCAACCGACCTGTCATCACCGGCCCGAGATTTATGGCGGCATCGAAGAGCAGCGCGCCGCGGCGCTGCTCAAGGATTTTTTCGCGACGCTGCGCTGATTCCTCAGCGTCATTCCCGCGCAAGCAGGAATCCAGAGCACAAACTGGATGCCCGCTTTCGCGGGCATGACGATGAAAAATAGAGAAGTTAGATGTGCCGTAACCTTGGCATCACCTTCTCGGCGAAGAGGCGATGCGAGCGTTGCGCGGCCTCGAAGGGGATGCCGCCGAAATAGAAGGTGCAATCGACCTGGGTGAAGCCCATCATCTCTTGCGCCTTGGTGAGGAGCTTCACCGCATCGTCGGGCGTGCCGGCAATGACGCGGCATTCCTTCACCATCTGCTCGACATTGACGACTTCCTGATCGACCTTCTGATAATTCTCGCGCGATGTGTGCTCGCGATCGGCGCTGGAGCGGTCGAGCGTATGCGTTGTCGCGGCGACATAGCGTTTGAGCGCCTTGGCCGCGATGTCGCGCGCCTCGGCGCCGTCCTCGCTCAAGACGACCTGGTAATGCGCCGCGATCTTGTACCCCTTCGCCGGGCGGCCGGCGGCGGCCCAGGCATCGCGATAGATCTTGTTGAGCGGGATCAGCGGCTCGACGCCGCGATAGGCGACGGTGAAGATGCCGAAGCCCTGCTCGCCCGCCCATTTGAAACTATCGGGCGTACCGCCGCAGGAGAGCCAGATCGGCGGATGCGGGCGCTGCTGCGGTCGTGGCCAGACCTGCAGATCGCGGTATTTGTAATAGGGCCCGTCATGGCTGAAGGTCTCGCCGCTCCACGCCTTGCGGATGAGCGCGACGCCGTCCTTCAAGCGCTCCTGCGCGTCGTCGCGCGGCACATTCAGCCGGTCGTAATCATAAGCGACGAAGCCGCGCCCCACCCCGAGTTCGACGCGGCCGTTCGACATCAGATCGATCATCGCCCATTGCTCGGCGATCTCGATCGGGTTGTGCAGCGGCAGGACGATGATCGAGGAGCCGAGCTTCACGCGCTTCGTGCGCTGAGCGAGCGACGCGATCATGATCGTCGGCGACGGCACCAGCCCGCCATACGCATCGAAATGATGCTCATTGGCGAAGAGCATGTCGAAGCCGGCATCCTCGCTCGACACCAGGAAGTCGACGAAGCGCCGCATGAAGCCGCCGACATCGCCGTCGACATCCTCGAAATAGGTCGGCAGGCAGAAATGGCCGAACTTCATGGGCGGCACTCCTTCGTTAGACCAACGCCGTTACGCAATCGCCGGGGCTGGCGCGACGCTCTTTTGCGTCAGCAAATCGCGTGGCACGAACATCATCAGGATCACGCCGAGGATCAAGATGCTGGAAACGGCGAGCAGCGGCACCGAGAAGCCGCCGGTCGCGTCGCGCAACGTGCCGACGATGATCGGGCTGAGGCTCGATCCGCCGATGGCGACGGTGTTGAGGAAGGCGAGGCCGGCGGCCTGCGCCTCGCGCGGCAGGATGATCGATGGCGTCGTGAAGAAGACCGGCCAGGCCGAGAGGCTGAAGGCCGAGGCGACGATCAGGCCGCAAAGCTGCACGACCGGCGAGGATGCGAGTCCCGATGTCGCCCAGCCGGCGGCGGCGACCAGCATGGGGATGACGCAATGCCAGAAGCGCTCGCTCTGCCGGTCCGATCGCCGCGTCCAATAGACCATCCACGCGATCGAGCAAGCCGGCGGGATGGCGACGATGAGGCCGATCTGCCAGGTCGGCACGCCGGCGCCGGCGAAGCCGCGCACGATCTGCGGCAGCCAGAGGCCTTGCGCGCTGACCGTGCGCGATGAGGCAGGCATAGGCGAAGGACAACAGCAGCATGTTGCGGCTGAGGATCATGCGCGTGATCGAGCGCTTCGGGCCGGCGGGCTGAGCGCGGCGGCGCGCTTCCTCGTCGCGCTCGAGCAGGTTGATGAGCGTCGATTTCTCGTCCTCCGAGAGGAATTTCGCGTCCTTCGGCTTGTCGGCGAGGTGGAAATACATCCAGATGCCGAAGACGATCGCGGGCAGGCCTTCGAACAGGAACAGCCATTGCCAGCCGGCGAGGCCCCAAGCGCCGTTGAGGCCGAGGATGAAGCCGCCGACCGTCGCGCTGAGCATGCCGGCCAGAGGCTGGCCGAGCATGAACATGGTCTGCGCGCCGGCGCGGCGATATTGCGGATACCAATAGGTCATGTAGAGCACGAGGCCGGGCGCGAAACCGGCTTCGGCGATGCCGACCAGGGCGCGCAAGCCCGCGAGGCTCCACGGGCCGGTCGCGAACATCGTCGCCGCCGAGGCGATGCCCCAGGTGATCATGATCCGCGCCAGCCATTTGCGCGCGCCGACGCGCTCGAGGATCAGGTTCGACGGAATCTCGAAGAGGAGGTAGGCGACCGACAGCGCCGTGCCCGCCAGGCCGAAGGTCGTCGCGGTGAGGCCGAGCGTCCTTGTTCATGGTCAGCGCCGCGAAGCCGATATTGGTGCGGTCGACGAAATTGATCATCAGGCAGAGCATCAGGAACCACAGATAGCGGTTCGAGACGCGCTTCAGAACCGCTTGCTCCTTGTCCCCGAGCGCGGTGCTTGCTTGGGCGATTGCCATTGCTGTTCCTCCCCGCGGCAAGCTTCGCCGATCATCGCAGGGATGACAAGTACGGGCGGGTGGGACGAAGCGATTCGTCAGGCCGTTTTTGGCACGGCCATCGCCACTTCGGTGGTGATTCGCCGCGCGATCTGCCACAGGATCAGGCCAATGACGATGGGTGCGATCTGCAGCGTGGTCAGGCCGGCGATTGGTTCGGAAACGGCGGGCAGCAGCCAGGCAAGCGTCAGGATCAGCTTCTCCCAGGGCAGGAAACCCCTGCGCATGCCTTGTCGCGCAAGCCAGACGATCGGAATGCCGAGCAGCGTCAGGTCGTAACTGAGAAGAAAAGGCGACATCAGCAGCGTGCCGGCGGCAAGCGCCGCGGCTTTTGTCTCATACGCTGCAGACCCGCGCCAGACGCGCACGATCATTACCACGGCCGCGGCCGCAACGACGATTTGCGCCGCATAGGCAAACGTCACCGAGGCGCCCAGCAAGCGGAATGCGGCGAAGCTGCTCGCCATCTTGGTCCAGCTCACGACGCCTTGCTCGACCGTGAGCCGCGCGAAATACGACGCGGCGAAGAATGCGGCAAAAGTCTTCGCGCCGAAGGCCGCGAGCGATGTCGCGGCAAGCACGGTCGCGCTTGCGGCGGCCGCGGCGAGCGCCTTCCATTCCGCGCCGGCGATGAGCGCGAAAGGCAGCAGCAGCGCAAGCTGCGGCTTGTAGGCCATTGCGCCGAGCAACAGCCCGGCGGCGATCGGCCGGCGTGCACCGAGCAACAGCAGCCCGCCGCCGAGCAGCGCGACGCTGAGAAAGCCGTTCTGGCCATGGATCGCGTTGACCCATACCGCGGGGAAGCCGAGGATCGGCACCAGCGCGTGCGGCGTTTTGGCGAAGCCGCGGAGCACGGCCGCGTAACCCGTCCCCGTGCCGATGAGCCAGGCAAGCAGCGACCAGGCATAAGGCAAGAGCGCGAGCGGCCAGACCATCAACAGAAAGATCGGCGGATAGAACCAGGCGTAATAGGGGAGGTCTTGCGCGCCAATCGCGCGTTCTTCCATCGCGGCATGCGCCGTTTCGTCATAGGCTGCCTCGGGCGTTCCGGCGAGCGCCAGCGCCGAGCTTGACCAGAAGCTCAAAAAATCGGTGCCGAAAGGCCGATGGCCGCGATCGACGAGCCCGTTTCCGGTCGCGATCCAGCCGCAAGCGACGATGACCGCGACCGCAAGGAAGATGCGGCTATAGGCAAGCACACGCACGCGGCCAAGCCAGCGCATCTCGCGCAGCCAGCCGTCGCCGCGTACCGCCATCGCTGCATTTTCGCTTTGCGCCACTACCCCGACCCGCCGCCTTATCGGCTGTTTTAGTCGGAACGTGCTTACGCGCCGGTTAACAGTCGGTAAGCGATGGTCAATTATCGGTTAAGCGCGCGCCAGCCGATATCGCGGCGGCAGAAGCCTTCGGGCCAGTCGATGCGGTCGATCACGGCATAGGCGCGGTTGCGCGCCTCCTCGATCGTCGCCCCGAGGCCCACGATATTGAGCACGCGCCCGCCATCGGCGAGGAGCTTGTCGCCCGCGCGCTTGGTGCCGGCGTGGAAAATCTGCACCGTCGGATCGCTGGCGGCGGCGGCATCGAGGCCGCGGATTTCGCTGCCGCGCTGCGGATCGTCGGGATAGCCCTTTGCCGCGAGCACGACGCAAAGCGCTGCCTCGTCATGCCAGCGCAGATCGAAATCCTTGAGGACGCCGTCGCGCGCGGCGAGCAGCGCCGGCAGCAGATCGCTTTTGAGCCGCGGCAGCAGCACCTGGCATTCGGGATCGCCGAAGCGGACGTTGTATTCGATGAGCTGCGGCCCCTTCGCCGTGAGCATCAGCCCGGCATAGAGCACGCCCTTATAGGGATGGCCGTCCTTCGCCATGCCGTCGAGCGTCGGATGAATGATGCGCGCCATCACCTCGTCGGCGATTGCTGGCGTGACGCAGGGCGCGGGCGAATAGGCGCCCATGCCGCCGGTGTTGGGGCCCTTGTCGCCGTCGAAGACGCGTTTGTGATCCTGCGCCGAGGCGAGCGGCAGAGCGTGCTGGCCGTCGCTCAAGACGAAGAAGCTCGCTTCCTCGCCTTCGAGAAATTCCTCGATCACCACCTCCGCGCCCGCCGCGCCGAAGCGATTGGCGATGAGCGCGTCGTCGATCGCCGCCTCGGCTTCGGCGAGACTCATCGCCACGGTGACGCCTTTACCCGCCGCGAGCCCGTCGGCTTTGACGACGATCGGCGCGCCTTCGGTCCGCACATAGGCTTTTGCCGCGCCCGCATCCGTAAAACGCCGATAGCGCGCCGTCGGAATAGCGTATTTGGCGCAGAGATCCTTGGTGAAGCCTTTCGAGCCTTCGAGCGCGGCGGCGGCGGCGGACGGGCCGAAAGCCGCGATGCCGGCGGCTTCGAGCTTATCGACGAGTCCCGCGACCAGCGGCGCCTCCGGTCCGACGACGACGAAATCGATCTTCTCTTTTTGCGCGAAGGCAAGGATCGCATCGATATCAGTCGCGGCGATCGGCACGCAGATCGCTTCCTTGGCGATGCCGGGATTGCCGGGCGCGCAATAGAGCCGATCGCAGAGCGGCGAGGCGGCGATCGCCCAGCAGAGCGCATGCTCGCGTCCGCCCGATCCGATCACCAATACGCGCATGCTGACTTCCCCGGCCCCTTCACCGTCACCCCCGCGAAGGCGGGGGTCCAGAGAAACCGCTGGATTCCCGCTTGCGCGGGAATGACGAAAAGAATTGGAGCGCTTTTAGCATGGAGTTTGATGAGGGGCGATTGGCGCGAGCTGTAAAATTCATCCTTTTACCGGCGAAGGCCGGTATCCATTTATCGGCAGCACGATGCGGAAAAATGGACCCCGGCTTTCGCCGGGGAGGGAGAAGTGGGGTGATGAGTCCTAATGGAAATCCCGTGAAGGCGGGAAGGCGTCACGGCGGCGGTGCCAGCGGTCGCGGGGGTCGGGCTCGGGCATCTCGCGCGGGATCAGCGGCTGGTCGAGCGCCGCCAATCGTTTCGAGAGATCGACCAGCCGGTCGGCGATGACATGGATGACATAGCCGCTCTTGTCGCGCTGCACCTTGCCCTCGACGCCGAGCACGCGGCTGTTCACCGCGACACGGCGGAAGCGCGCGAAGACATCGGGCCAGAGCACGATATTGGCGATACCGGTCTCGTCCTCGAGCGTCATGAAGATCACGCCCTTGGCGGTGCCCGGCTGCTGCCGCACCAGCACGATCCCGGCGAGCTTCGCGCGCTGTCCGTCCTTCAGTCGCGGCGAGATCGCGGTTGCGCAGCGCGTGCTCGCGCTTGAGCTTCGGCCGCAGCAGCGACAGCGGATGCGCTTTCAGCGAAAGGCGCAGATGATTGTAATCCGCCGTCACCTCTTCGCCGGGACTCATCGCCGGCAGCATCGACGGCCGGCTCGGTCGCGGTGTCGGGCCGCGTCGCGGCGGCGAAAAGCGGCAGCGGCTTCTCGCCGAGCCCGCTCGCCGCCCAGAGCGCGTCGCGGCGTTTGAGGCCGATGCCGTTCCAGCCGTCGCCATCGGCCAGCTTCTCGAACGCCGCGCGCTTCAACTTGCTGTTGCTGCCAAAGCCGCCGCATCGTCGCGGCATCGCCGACGGTCGCGCGCGTCGACCAATTCTTTCGTCTCCTCTTCGCTGAAGCCCTTCACCTGGCGGAAGCCCAACCGCAGCGCGAAGCCGCCTTGACCGTCGGGCTCGAGCGTATGGTCCCAGAAACTCGCGGCGATATCGACCGGCCGCACTTCGACGCCATGCTCCTTGGCGTCGCGCACGAGCTGCGCCGGCGCGTAGAAGCCCATCGGCTGGCTGTTGAGGATCGCGCAGGCGAAGACCGCCGGATAAAGGCATTTGAGCCAGGCCGAGGCATAGACGAGCAGCGCGAAGCTCGCGGCATGGCTTTCGGGAAAGCCGTAATCGCCGAAGCCCTCGATCTGGCTGAAACAGCGTTCGGCGAAATCGGGCTCATAGCTCGTTGTCGATCATGCCTTGGATGAAGCGTTCTTTCAGCGTGCCGATGGTGCCGACATGCCGGAAGGTCGCCATCGCGCGACGAAGTTGATTGGCTTCATCCGGCGTGAATTTCGCCGCGACATGGCGATGCTCATCGCCTGTTCCTGAAACAGCGGCACGCCGCAGGTGCTCGACAGCACTTCCGCCAGCTCGGGCTTTGGGATAGTCGAAGCGGCGCGTCGGGGCCTTTATCGCGCGGCGTCAGATAGGGATGCACCATGTCGCCTTGGATCGGGCCGGGGCGGACGATCGCGACTTCGACGACGAGATCGTAGATATTTGCGCGGCTTGAGGCGCGGCAGCATCGTCATCTGCGCGCGGCTCTCGACCTGGAACACGCCGATGGAATCGGCCTTGCACAGCATGTCGTAGACTGGCTTGTTCTCTTCGAGATGCTCTTCGCGTGTGATCTGATAGAGCTCCGCTCGATGCCGTAATGCGCTTTAAGAAGGTCGAGTGCTTTCCGGATACAGGTCAGCATGCCGAGCGCCAGCACGTCGATCTTCAACATGCCAAGCATGTCGAGATCGTCCTTGTCCCATTCGATCACGGTGCGATTCGTCCATCGCTGCATTCTCGATCGGCACGACCTCCGAGAGCTTGCCGCGGGTGATGACGAAGCCGCCGGTGTGCTGCGACAGATGGCGAGGAAAGCCGATGAGATCGCCGGCGAGCATGATCGTGCGCCGTAGATGCGGATCGTCGGGGTCGAGTACCGGCCTCGCGGATATAATCTTCGCGGATGCCTTCGCGTCCCCAGCCCCACAGTGTCGTCGACAGCCGTGCGATCGCTGTCGGCCGAAAGCCCCATCGCCTTGCCGACATCGCGGATGGCGCTGCGCGGGCGATAGGTGATGACGGTGGCGACGATGCCGGCACGGTCGCGGCCGTATTTGTCGAAGATGTGCTGCATCACCTCTTCGCGCCGCTCATGCTCGAAATCGACATCGATATCGGGCGGCTCGTTGCGCTCGGCCGAGACGAAGCGCTCGAATAGGAGATTGACCTTGTTCCGGGCTCGACAGCGGTGATGCCGAGGATGTAGCAGACGACGGAATTCGCCGCCGAGCCGCGGCCCTGGCAGAGAATCTCGTTCTCGTTGGCGAATTTCACGATGTCGTACACCGTGAGGAAATAGCGCGCGTAGTCGCGTTTCTCGATGAGCGCCATCTCCTTGGCGATCTGCTCGCGCAGCTTCGGCGATGCGCCCGCCGGGTAACGCTTCGGCAAATGCTCTGTCGATCAGCCGCGCCAGCTGTTGCTGCGGCGTGCGGCTCTCGGGCACCGGCTCGGCGGGATATTCGTATTTGAGCTCGTCGAGCGAGAAGCGGCAGTCGCGCACCAGCTCCAGCGTGCGCGCGACGGCATCGGGCCGGTCGCGGAACAGCCGCCCCATCTCCTCGGGCGGCTTCAGATGGCGCTCGGCATTGGCTTCGAGGCGAAAGCCCGCTTCGGCGATGGTGCAGCCTTCGCGGATGCAGGTCAGCACATCCTGCAGCGCGCGGCGCTCGGGCGCGTGGTAGAGCACATCGTTGGTCGCGATCAGCGGCGTTGCCGAAGCATCGGCGAGTGCCCCGAGCCGCGCGATGCGCTTGCGATCGTCGCCGCGATAAAGATGGCTGGCGGCGAGAGTGACCGCGCCAGGAAAGCGGCGCTGCATTTCCTGAAGCTGCGCCGCGAAAGCCGCATCGGGCTCGTCGGGCGGAACGGCGATGAGGCGTTGGCCCTCGCCATAGGCGAAAAGCTCGGCGAGGCTGAGATGACATTCGCCCTTCTTCGCGCGGCGCTTGCCGTCGGTCAGAAGCCGCGCGAGCCGGCCATAGGCGGCGCGATCGGTCGGATAGACCAGCATGCTCGCCGCATCGAGAAAATCGAGCCGCGCGCCGACGATGAAGCGCATGCGCATAGCTTTGTCCTTCGCCGCGACATGCGCGCGCACCACCCCGGCCAGGGTGTTGCGGTCGGTCAGCGCGATGGCCGTCAGCCCCAGCGCCTTGGCGGCCATCGCCAGTTCGCGCCGGATGCGATGCCCCGCGCAGAAAGCTGTAATTGCTCACCATCTGCAGCTCGGCATAGGCGTAAGTCATTGACAAAGCTAGAATCCTACCTTAGTTCTCATTTTGTTCTTATATTGATTCCGCGCTTTTGCTGCCCGGTCAAGCGCGTTGCATATTCATCGAGTGTCCTTCGACAGCCGACTCCCTTCATGCGCTCTTCGCGCGTGAACCCGAAGGGGCCAACCGCGAAGAGCGGTTGGCCGGGTCGGCCACGATAAGGAAGATTGTGCGCGGCATCGACCATACTGCTCGGGGCCGAGAACTCGATTTCCCTCGTCCTGAGCTTATCGAAGGACGCAGGATCGGACTGCAACGATCGAGCCCACCATGACACGCAAAACCGGCCATCTCTTCGCAGACATCCCGGCGCAACTCGCCGCCGAGCAATTCACCGATCTGCTCGCCGCGCCGGGCTTGCGCC
This sequence comes from uncultured Alphaproteobacteria bacterium, assembly GCA_963731145.1. Classification (GTDB taxonomy): domain Bacteria; phylum Pseudomonadota; class Alphaproteobacteria; order ATCC43930; family CGMCC-115725; genus CAIKMD01. The sequence continues at coordinate 123,561 of CAVSUX010000012.1, forward strand.
TCGAGCGCATCGTGTCGCTGGGCCAGGCGACGCCGCCGGGTGAGTGGCTCGATCAGAGCCGAGCGGAATGGGTGATCCTGCTGCGCGGCGGCGCGAAGCTCTTATTCGAAGGCGAAGGCGGCGCGTGCGAGCTCAAGCCCGGCGACCACGTGACCATCCCCGCGCATTGCCGCCACCGCGTCGAATGGACAACGCCGGGCGAGCCGACGGTCTGGCTCGCGCTGCATTACGCGGCGTGAGCACGCTTCAACAGCTTGGCGAGTGTCGCGCGCGGCGGGATCAGATCGGCGACGGTGCCGGATGTCGGTTTGCAAATCGCCATCGGAATCCTAGTCGCGAGAGGGTGACGCGGTTCCGCGCGCTGCCTATTCTTAAGCACCCATGACCGACACCTCCGTGCCCACCGCGCTGCGCAGCAATTTGCCGGAATATTCCGTTTCCGAGATCTCGAACCTGCTCAAACGCACGGTCGAGGAGAAATTCGCCTACGTGCGGGTGCGCGGCGAGATCTCCGGCTTCAAGCGCCACAGCTCCGGCCATTGCTATCTCGCCCTCAAAGACGACGAGGCGGTGCTCGACGCCGTGATCTGGCGCATGACGGCGCAGCGCCTCGGCCTCAAGCCGGAAGACGGGATGGAGGTGGTCTGCACCGGCAAGCTCACGACCTATCCCGGCCGCTCGAAATATCAGCTGGTGATCGAGAGCGTCGAGCTCGCCGGCATCGGCGCGCTGTTGAAGCTGCTGGAGGATCGCAAGAAGAAGCTCGAAGCCGAGGGATTGTTCGACGAGAGCTGCAAGAAGAAGCTGCCCTTCCTGCCCGAGGTGATCGGCGTCGTCACCTCGCCGACCGGCGCGGTGATTCGCGACATCCTCCATCGCCTGACCGATCGCTTCCCGCGCCGTGTGCTCGTCTGGCCGGTGATCGTCCAGGGCGAGGGCGCGGCGGAGCAGATCGCCGCCGCGATCGAAGGCTTCAACCGGCTGAAGCCCGGCGGCGCGGTGCCGCGGCCCGATCTCCTGATCGTGGCGCGTGGCGGCGGCAGTCTCGAAGACCTGATGGCCTTCAACGAGGAGATCGTGGTGCGCGCCGCTGCGGCCTCGGCGATCCCGCTGATCTCGGCCGTCGGGCATGAGACCGACACGACGCTGATCGACTACGCCAGCGACCGCCGCGCGCCGACGCCGACCGCCGCCGCCGAGATGGCGGTGCCGGTGAGATTGGAGCTGCTCGCCGAGATCGATTCCAAACGCACGCGGCTGATGCGCGCCTGGTCGCGCAGCCTCAGCGAGCAGCGCACGCATCTCGCCGGCTTGGCGCGCGGCCTGCCCGATCCGGCAAGCATCATCGGTCAGGCCGAGCAGCGGCTCGACGATCGCACCGAGCGGCTGCGCAATGGCGTCGCGCAACTCCTGCGTTTGCGCCGCGAGCAGCTCAATACCGGCACGGCGCGGCTCCGGCCGCAATTGCTGAAGACCGAGCTCGCGCAGCTGGATCGGCGCTTGCGCGAGCTGTTGCCGCGCCTCAGCGACGCTACGTCACGCTTGATCGAGCGCCAGCACGGGCTGATCGAAAGCGCCGGCGCGCGGCTCCTTGCGTTCTATCGCGCGCTCGAGCAGCAATTGGAGCGCGGCTACGCCATCGTGCGCGCGCGCGGCCATGTCCTGACGGCCGCAAGCCAGGTGCCGCCCGGCACGCCACTCACCATCGAATTCCACGACGGCACCGTGGTGGCGAAATCCGAAGGCGAGGCGAAGGCGCGCAAGCGCAAGACCGATCCCGTCGATCAGGGCAAGCTGCTGGGCATCGCGCTCGCGGCGCTGCTGCTGCTCGGCGGCGCGGCGCAGGCGAAGACGCTGACGCTCGACGGCACCGTCACGCAAGGCGGACTCGATCGAAGGCCAGGTCGATCCGGGTGCGAGCGTGACGCTCGGCGACAAGAAGCTGCGCGTCGCGCCCGACGGGCATTTCATCTTCGGCTTCGGGCGCGACGCGGCGGCGAAGGCATCGCTCGATGTCGCTTATGCGGACGGGACGCACGCGCATCGCGATCTCGACAGTCGTGCCGCGGCAATGGGATATCCGCCGCATCGACGGCCTGCCGGAAGAGCAGGTGTCGCCCGACGCCAAGACGATGGAGCGCATCCATCGCGAAGCCGCCGCGATCAATGCGGCGCTCGTCGCCGACAGCAGCGCACGCGCTTTCGAGAAGAGGCTGATCTGGCCGGTCACGGGCACGATCAGCGGCATCTATGGCAGCCAGAGCGTGCTCAACGGCGCGCCGCGCGCGCCGCATTACGGCGTCGATATCGCCGCCCCGGCCGGCACGCCGATCAAAGCGGCAGCGTCCGGCACGGTCACGCTGGCCGAGCGCGATCTCTATTTCACCGGCGGCACGGTGATCATCGATCACGGCTACGGGCTCTCGACGACCTACGTGCATTTGGCGACGCTCGCGATGAAACGCGGCGACAAGGTCGCGCAAGGCCAGGTGATCGGCACGCTCGGCGCGACCGGCCGCGCCACCGGCCCCAATCTCCATTGGGGCGTCGACTGGTATCAGGTGCGTCTCGATCCCGAGCTCGTCGCCGGGAAGATGCCGGCTCAATAAATATCGTCATTGCGAGAAGCGCAGCGACGAAGCAATCCAGTCTCTGGACGCACTGGATTGCTTCGCTTCGCTCGCAATGACGATGGTGGTTAATCCGACCACCGCCGGTGCAGCCACAGCCATTGCTCGGGACGCTCGCGCACCCAGCGCTCGACGACGGCGTTGACCTCGACCATCAGCGCGCGCCGGTCGGCTTCGTTGTTGCCGGTCTTGGGCAAAGCGAGCGGCGGCTCCGAGATCATGCGGAAATGCGCGCCTTTCGTTCGCTGCATGCGGATCGGCACGACGGCACAGTCATAGCGCAGCGCCAGCACGGCGAGCGCCGGCGCGGTCATCGCGTCGCGGCCGAAGAACGGCACCGGGATGCCGTCATTCATCTTCTGATCGACCAGCATGCAGAGCGCGCGGCCTTCGCGCAACGCGCCGAAAGCCTTCCGTGCCGCGATGTCGCCTTTCGGCACGAGCTCGCCGCCGTCGGCGCCGCGCGCCCAGAGCATGAACCGGTCGACGATCGGATTGTTGGGCGCGCGATAGACGCCGGTGACCTCGAAGCCCGCTTGCGACGCGGTGCGGATCGCGATCTCCCAATTGCCGTAATGCGCCGAGAAGAAGATGTATTTCCGGGCGGGATCGCGCGTCGCGAGGATGTTGCCGCCATCGATGCCTTCGATGCGGCTGTTCGCTTCGAACAGGCGGAATTTGTCGAGATGCGGATATTCGGCGATGACGCGGCCGAGATTGTCCCACATTCCCGCGATGACCTGCCTACGCTCCGCCGATGTGAGGTCGGGCAGCGCGCGTTTCAGATTCTCCTGGGCACGTTTGGTGACGCCGAGACGCGGCCCGATCATGCGCGCGAGAAAGCCGCCGACGCCCGATGCCCAATCGACGCGGCAGCACGCGGAAGAAGCCGTAGGCCAGGACCAGCCCGGCGCCTTCGGCGATGTTGCGGATCGCGCCGCGCCTAGCCATGCGTTGCCTCCAGCGCGGGCGCCAGCACGCGCTCGAGCGCGGCGTTATCGTCCCAGCGCAACGCGACTTTCAGCGCGCGGATTTTCTCGCGCCACCGCGGCGGCAGGCGCACCCAATCCTTTTCGGTCGTGATCAACGTCGCGCTTCTCCGCTTGCGCGGCGGCGGCGAGCGCGGCCAGATCGCTTTCGCTATAGCGATGATGATCGGGAAAATCGCTGCTGTTCGACGATCGTGGCGCCAGCCTCGCACAAGGTCGCGAAGAATTTCGCCGGTCGGCCGATTCCGGCGAAAGCGACGACGCGTCGTCGCCTTCGAACGCATCCGCTTCGATCGGCACGAGCTCGGGCGGTGAGGATCGGCAGACGCGCGAGCTCGATCCGCTTCTCGCACGCGCCGATCATCACCACGGCGCTCGCGCGCTGCAATGCCGGCTGCGACCGGCTCGCGCAACAGGCCCGGCCGGCATGACGCGGCCATTGCCGATGCCGTAGCCGCCGTCGATCGACCACCAGCGCGACGTCGTAGCGCAGCGCCGGATTCTGGAAGCCGTCATCGAGCAGCAGTAGGTCGGCGCCGGCGGCGATTGCCGCATTCGCCGAAGCGATGCGATCGGCGCCGATCCAGCACGGCGCCGCGGCGGCGAGCAGCAGCGGCTCGTCGCCGACCTCGCTCGCGCCGTGGCGCGCCGGATCGACCTGCAGCGGGCCGTGAAGGCTGCCGCCATAACCGCGGCTCAGAATATGCGGGCGCTTGCCGCGCGCACGGAGAAGCTGCGCGAGGCTCAGCACCACCGGCGTCTTGCCGGCGCCGCCAGCGGTGAGATTGCCGACGCAGATCGTCGGCACGCTGATCGCGCGTCGGCTGCGTCATCGCGCGCCGCGCCGCGCCCGCCGCGCCGTAAGCCCAGCCGAGCGGCGCGAGCAGATCGGAGACGAGCCCGGGTTTCGCCCAGAACTCAGGCGCCCAGAAATTAGGGGGTGGGGGCATGAGCGGTGAGGCGGTCGAGCCAGGGCGCGATGCGTTTGAGCACCGCGTCGAGCACGGCCTGGTTGTCGGTGGCGACGCCGGCGGCGGCGGCGGCGCGCGCCGCCCGCTCGACCGGATCGGCGAGCAAGCGGCGCACGGCCGCGGTGAGCTCGACCGCATCGCGTACCGCGATGGTCGCGCCGGCCTCGCCGAGGCTCTTGGTCATCGCCGCGCAATTGCTCATATCGGGGCCGTGCAGGATCGCGCAATCGAGCATCGCCGCTTCGAGCGGATTGTGGCCGCCGACCGGGGTCAGCGAGCCGCCGATGAAGGCGATGCCGGCGAGGCGATAGAAAAGGCCGAGCTCGCCCGAGCGTGTCGGCGAGATAGATATCGGTCTTGGCATCGAGCGCATCGCCTGCCGAGCGCCGCGCGACATTGAGGCCGCGCGCTTCGAGCATCGTCGCGATCTCGGCGGCGCGGCGCGGGATGGCGCGGCGCGATGATGGTGAGCAGGCCCGGCCGTTCGCGCTTCAACCCGCGATGCACCTCGGCGGCGGCTTCCTCTTCGCCGGCATGGGTCGAGGCGGCGAGCCAGAGCGGCCGGTCGGCGGCATCGGCGGCGATGCGTGCGAGCTCGCCTTCATCGCAGGGCAACGGCGCGGCCGCGGTTTTCGAGATCGCCGACGCTGGTCGCGGCGGCGGCACCAAGGCGGCGGAAGCGCTCGGCCTGCACATCGTCTTGCGCGAGGCACAGCTCGAAGCAGGCAAGCAGCGGGCCGATCAGGCCCGGCAGCCGCTGCCAGCCCTGAAACGAGCGCTGCGACATGCGGCCATTCAAGCAGCAGCAGCGGCGTGCCGGCGCGATCGGTTTCGGCGATGAGGTTGGGCCAGAGCTCGGATTCGACCCACAGCGCGAGATCGGGCCGCCAATGCTCGAGGAAGCGGCGGACATAGGCCGTGCGATCGACCGGCACATATTGATGCCACGCGCGATCGGCCGGCAGGCGATGCGCCAGGAGCCGCGCCGAGGTGACCGTGCCGGTTGTCACCAGCACCGACAGCGCCGGGCGCTCGACCAGCAGCCGGTCGATGAGCGACAGCATCGACACCGCCTCGCCGTTGCTCGCCGCATGCACCCAGACGAGCGGTCCGGGCGGACGCCGCCGGCTGGCATGGCCTTGGCGCTCGGCGAAACGCTCGCGATCCTCTTTGCCATGCTGCCATGCGCCGCGCGAGATAAAGCGCGACCACCGGGCCGAGCGCGGTGGTGCCGGCTTGATAAAGCCCGAGCAGGCTCATGAGCGTTGCCCCGCGCGCTTCAGATCGCGCAGCGCGGCGCGGTTCAGCGTGCCGGGCGCGACGATCTCATGCCCCATGCGGCGATCGGCTTCGGCGGTGAGGGCGTTGAGGCCCTGCTCGACGCGCAGCCGCGCCGCTTCGAGCGCCGCCGGATCGCCGGCATCGCCGATCTCGATCGGCGGGCCATAGATCACGATGCCGCGGCTAAAGGGCAGCGGCAGATGAAAGCGATCCCAGCTGCCGAGGATGCAGCGCCAGCGCGTCGCATAGCTCACCGGCAGTACGGCGGCTCTTGGCGAGGCGCGCGGCGACGACGATGCCGGGCTTGGCGCGCATCGCCGGCCCATCGGGCCCGTCGGGCGTGATGCCGACGCCGTCGCCCTGCCTTGAGGTGACGCACGATCGCGCGCAGCGCCGCGACCGCCGCCCTCGCTCGACGAGCCGGCGATCCATTCGATGCCGAAATAGCGGATCGCGCCGGCGATGACGCGGCCATCGTCATGGGCCGAGATCAGCATGTGGAACTTCGTGCGATCGCGGTCGGAGCGAAGGGCATGACGAGGATGCGTCCATGCCAGAAGGCGGCGAAGATCGGGCGGTCCTCGTCGAGCATGCGCAGTACGTGCTCGCGGCCCTCGATCGTCCAGCGCCCGGTGACCCAGATGAGTTTGGCGTAGAGCGGCGATCAGCCAGGAGGCGAGGCCGAGGCTGAATTTCGAGCGCCGCCAGCGTCTCGTCTGGAACATCGCTCAGGCCCCCATAGGTCAGGCCGAGGCCTCGAGCGAGGCGGCTGGCTGCGGCGCGCCGTGATCGCGGCCGAGGAATTGCAGCGCATGCAGCCGCGCATAGACGCCGTCGCGGCGCAGGAGCTCGGCATGGCTGCCGCGCTCGGCGACACGGCCATTGTCGATGACGTAGATGATGTCGGCCTCGATCACGGTCGAGAGGCGATGCGCGATGACCAGCGTGGTGCGGCCCTGCATCAGATTCTTCAGCGCGCCCTGCACCTGGCGCTCGGATTCGGTGTCGAGCGCCGAGGTCGCCTCGTCGAGCAGCAGGATCGGCGCGTTCTTCAGCATCGCGCGCGCGATCGATAAGACGCTGGCGCTGGCCGCCGGAGAGCTTCACGCCGTGCTCGCCGACCATCGTGTCGTAGCCTTGCGGCAGGCCGCGGATGAAATCGTCGGCGGCGGCGGCTTTCGCGGCGGCGACGATCTCCTCCTCGCTCGCGCCGAAGCGGCCATAGGCGATGTTGGCGCGGATCGTGTCGTCGAAGAGGCTGACCTCCTGGCTGACCAGGCCGATCGCCGCGCGCAGCGAGGCGAGCGTCACGTCGCGCACATCCTGGCCGTCGACCAGCACGGCGCCGGCGCCGACATCGTAGAAGCGCGGGATCAGATTCATGATCGTCGATTTGCCGGCGCCCGAGGCGCCGACCAGCGCCACGGTCTTGCCGGCCGGAATCTCCAAGCGTCACGCCGCGCAGCGCCTGCGCGCCGGCCTCATAGGCGAAATCGACATCCTCGAAGCGAATCTCGCCGCCGGTGACGCGCAGCGCGACGGCATCCACCGCGATCGCCGATCGCGGGCTCGATATCGAGCACGGTGAAGAGCCGCTGCGCCGCCGCCAAGCCTTCCTGCAGATTGGCGTTGAGGCCCGCGAGGGTCTTCAGCGGCTGATAGGCGAGCAGCAGCGCGGCGATGAAGGAGAAGAACGCGCCCGGCGTGCGCACGCCGTTCAGCACCTGATGGCCGCCATAGAGGATGACCAGCGCGATCGCGACGCCGCCCAGCGCCTCCATCATCGGCGAGGAGATCGAGCGCACGCGCTGCGCCTTCTCGACGAGGCCGTAGAGGCTCTCGATGATGCGCTCGCGCGCGCGACATCTCATAGGCTTCCATGCCGTAGGCTTTGACGTAGCGCGCGCCTTGGAAGGTCTGGTTGAGCAGGGTCATGAACTGACCGGTCTCGACCTGCGTATTCGCCGAGACGCGGCGCATGCGCTTGCCGATGCGCTGCATCGGCCGGAAGGCGATCGGGAAGGCGATCGAAGGCGATCGTCGCCAAGAGCCAATCCTGATAGAACATCAGCGCGACGAGGAAGACCGCGGTCACCGCTTCCTTGCCGATGCCGGCCATGATGTTGGTGGCGCAGCCGCGCAGCAGCCCGGCATCATTGACGAAGCGCGAGATCAGCGTGCCGGTCGGGTTGGCGTGGAAATAGGCGAGGTCGGCGCGCATCAGCCGCGCGAAGAGCTTCAACTGGATGTCGGCGACGATGCGCTGGCCGATCGTCGTCATCCAGCACCGATTGCGCATAGCCGGCAAAGCCCTTGACCAGGGCCAGCCCGATGACCGCGCGCCGGGATCACCAGCAGCAGCGTCTCGTTGCGCTCGACGAACACCTTGTCCATCAGCGGCTGCATCATCCAGGCATTGGCCGCGGTCGCGCCCGCGACCACGCCCATCGCGAGGAAGGCGAGCATCAGCTTGCCGAAATGCGGGCGGACGAACTCCGTCGCCAGCCGGCGCATCAGCGGCCAGGTGCCGATGCGAGAATTCACGGCCGGCGGGGCGGGGCCGGCGTCGTCGTCGATGCGGGGGTGCTCAATTCCAGGCTTCGCTCAATCGTACGGGAAAGCGGTCGGTCGGCGGCTGCATCGCCGCCATCATAGCACGGGCCCGCATAGCAAGGACGGGGCGCCCGGCAGGGGCCGGATTTATCGGCGAAGCCTCTGTTTTGCAAGCCTTTCCTCCCCGGGCGAAACGCCGCAAGCCGCGATTTAGCGCTGGATGATTGATCGCCGAAGAGAGGATAAGGGCGACGCAGACGATGAGGAGCGAGGCGGTGCGCCGCATCCTGGCGATCTATAACCCGACGGCCGGACGGCGTGCCCGCGGCAAGTTCGAGCGCTTTCGCGCCGCGCTGACGCGCCTGGGCGCCACCGTCACCATGGCCGAGACCAACGCGCCGCTCCACGCCAAAAGCCTGGCCGAGACCGCCGATCCGGCCCGCTTCGACGCGGTCGCGGTTGCGGGCGGCGACGGCACGATCAACGAGGCGGTGAACGGCATCGTCCATTCCGGCCTGCCGCTGGCGATCCTGCCGCTCGGCACCGCCAATGTCCTCGCCAACGAGCTCGGTCTGCCGCGCGATCCCGAGGCGCTGGCCGAGATCGCGGCGCTCGTCGCCGCGCGCGCTCGATCGTCCCGGCCGAGATCGTCACCGCCGAGCGCAACGAGCCATGGCGGTTCCTGCTGATGGCCGGCATCGGCTTCGATGCCGAAGTGGTCGCGCATCTCAATCTCGAAGCTCGAAGCGCAAGATCGGCAAAGGCGCCTACGCGCTCGGCAGCCTGGCGCAGCTCGGGCGGCATGAGCGGCGGCTGTTCGATGCGCGCATCGACGGCAAGGCATCGAACGCCCGGCCTCGCTGGTCGTGGCGCGGGCGCATTTCTATGGCGGGCGCTTCGTGCTCGCGCCCGAGGCACGGCTCGATCAGCCGGCGCTGCATGCCGTGCTGTTCCCCGGCGCCTCGCGGCTCGCGGCGCTGCGCTACATGGCGGCGGTGGTGACCGGCACGCTGCAAGCGGCAATGCGATGTCGAAAGTCCGCGGCGCGCGCGAGATCGAGCTCGCCGGACCCGAAGGCGCGCCGGTGCAGATCGACGGCGATGTCCGCGCGCATCTGCCGGCGAGCATCCGCCTCGCCTCCTCGCCGCTCACGCTGATCGCCTAAAACCGGGCTTCAAGCGCCGGCGACGGTCATGCCTTCGATGCGCAAGGTCGGCGCGTCGCTGCCGGTCTTGAAGACGAGATCGCTCGCCGGCGGTCAGGTTCAAGAACATGTCTTTCAGATTGCTGGCGATGGTGACCTCGCTCACCGGGAAGGCGAGCTTGCCGTTCTCGATCCAGAAGCCCGCGGCGCCGCGGCTGTAATCGCCGGTCACGCCGTTGACGCCCATGCCCATCAGCTCGCTGACGTAGAAACCCTGCTGGATGTCGGCGATCAGCGCGTCGGGCGCAAGCTTGCCCGGCTCCATATAGAGATTGGTCGGCGCGGGGCCGGGCGGGCCGGAGGTACCGCGGCTCGCATGGCCGGTGCTTTTGAGGCCGAGCTGCCGTGCCGAGCGCTGATCGAGCAGCCAGGTCTTGAGCACGCCATCCTCGACGATGGCGCGGCGCTGATTGCGCACGCCTTCGCCGTCGAACGGCTTGGCGCGCAAGCCGCGCTTGCGATGCGGATCGTCGATGATGCTGAGTGCCGCGCGGGGAAGATGCGCTGGCCCAGCTTGTCCTTCAGGAAGCTGGTACCGCGCGCGATCGACGGGCCGCTGATCGCGCCGATCAGATGGCGCAGCATGCCGCCGGCGACACGCGGATCGAACACCACCGGCACTTTCTGCGTCGGCATCTTGCGCGGATTGAGCCGCTTCACCGCGCGCTCGCCGGCGCTTTTGCCGATCTCTTTCGGGTCGAGCAGGTCCTCGGCCCAGATCGCGGTGGTGTAGTCGTAATCGCGCTCCATGCCGGTGCCGGTCCCTGCCGGCGAGCACTGCGGCGCTGATGCTCGAATGCGTGCCGCGAATAGCTGCCGGCGAAGCCGTTCGAGGCGACGAGCGCGACTTTCGAGCGGCCCCAGCTTGCCTCCGCGCCTTCGGAATTGGTGATGCCCGGTACGGCGCGCGCCGCATCTTCGGCGATCGGCGGCGCGCGCGATCAGCGTCTCGGGCGCGGGCTCGGTCGGATCGTCGAGATCGAGCGTCGGCCAATCGCGCGCCAGCTCCTCGGGCGCGGCGAGGCCGCAATAGGGATCCTCGGGCACGGTCTTGGCCATGGCGATGGCGCGCTCGATGAGTTCGCCGAGCGCCGCCGGGCTGCGATCGTTGGAGGAGACGATCGCTTGCCGCTTGCCGATCAAGACGCGCAGGCCGAGATCGTAGCCCTCCGAGCGCTCGAGCTTCTCGACCTTGCCGAGGCGTTGCGCGTGGCTGAGCGAGGCGCTCTCGAACAGCACGGCATCGGCGGCATCGGCGCCCGCTTTGGTCGCGCGGGCGATGAGATCGCCAAGCTGGCTCAGCGCATCGGTTTGCGGCATCTTTCCGTCCTCTTGAGGCGTCGGCCACTCATATAGCGATGCGGGACGTCAGCTGCCAGATCACGGTCTCGCGCAGGGTGCGGTCTTCGAGATCGAGCGAGGTCGGCACGCTGTAGCGTGCGATCTCGGTAAGCCCCTCTTTCGGCAGATAGGCGCGGCCCGGATCGCCCAACAGCACGGTCGCGCCGCGCGCCGCGAGCGCGCGCAGCCATGCGGTGAGGCGATCAGCGAGCGGCCGCTCGTAGCACATATCGCCGACGAGGATCGTGTCCCATTGGCTGTCGCCGCCGATGAGGTCGCGGCTCTCGGTCTCGATCGAAACAGCGTTAAGCGCAGCGTTGAGGCGGATCGCGGCGATGGCGAAAGCGTCGATCTCCGCGGCGGTGACGTGCGCCGCGCCGGCTTGCTTGGCGGCGATCGAAACGAGACCCGAGCCGGCGCCGATATCGAGCACGCTTTTGCCGGCGACAAGCACCGGATGATCGAGGAGATGCCGCGCCAGCGCCTGGCCGCCGGGCCAGGCAAAGGCCCAATAAGGCGGCGGCAATTGCGATTTTTCCAGCGTTGCCTCGGTCGCGTGCCAGAGCGGTGTCACCTCGGTCGCGAGATGCAGCCTGATCTCGGGCACGAGCGACGGCGTGCCGGTCGCGGTGTTGGCACGGATGAAAGCGTCTTCTTTTGAAGGAGAGGGGTCAGAGGACATGCGCGGCGATGATGCCGATCAAGAGGATCCAGCCGGTCCAGCGGTTGGAGCGGAATTTGCGACTGCAATCGGGCTGGCTCGCTGTGTCGACTTGCTGGGCTTGCCAAAAGAGCTGAAAGCACACGCAAATCAGCGCGATGCGATAGGGCCAGCCGAAGCCGGCGCTCTCGCCGGCGATCGCCCAGAGCACGATTGCCGCGGCATAGAAGATAAAGAGGAACGGCCGCGTCCACGCGCCGAGGGCGAGGGCCGAGGATTTGACGCCGATCAGCAGATCGTCGTCCTTGTCCTGATGCGCATAGATCGTGTCGTAACCAAGCGTCCAGGCGATGCCGCCGACATAAAGCCAAAGCGCCGGCGCTTGCGAGATCGCCGCGCACCGCCGCCCAACCCATCAGCGCGCCCCAATTGAAATTGAGGCCGAGGAAGAATTGCGGCCAATAGGTGATGCGCTTCATGAAGGGATAGGTCGCGATCAGCACGATCACGAGGAAGCCGAGCAGGATCGACAGGCGATTGAGCGAGAAGAGGATCGCCGCGCCGAGCGCGAGCTGCAGGAGCATGAACGCGATCGCGGCTTTGACGCTGACCGCGCCCGAGGGGATCGGCCGCACGCTGGTGCGCTCGACCTTGGCGTCGAAGTCGCGATCGACGATGTCGTTGAAGGTGCAGCCGGCGCCGCGCATCACCATCGCGCCGATGCCGAACAGCACGATCAGCTGCCAATCGGGCCAGCGTCCGGCCGCGAAGGCGATGCCCCACCAGCACGGGAAGAGCAGCAGCCAGGTACCGATCGGCCGGTCGAGCCGCGCCAGGCGGATATATGGCCGGAGCACCTGCGGCGCGCGGCGATCGACCCAATCGCCGGCGCGGATATCGGTGCGAAGCTCGGCCATGCGGTGGTTCTTAACACCCCGAAGGCGGTCGTGCTCTATGGTATTCTGGACGTAATAAATTAGACCGTCTTCCCCGCGAAAGCGGGGACCCAGGGGCTCATGCGTGGTCGATAGGCGTCCTTGCGTTTACATCCTCGCTAGTCAGCGGAATGGGACGCCGTATGTCGGCGTTACCGGCGATCTCGCGCGCCGGATCTTTGAACACAAAGAGGGAGCCATCGAAGGCTTCACCAAAGACTATGGCGTTCACAATCTCGTCTTTTATGAATTCCATGAGACGATGGACGACGCGCTGACGCGCGAAAAGCGGATCAAGAAGTGGCGCCGCCAGTGGAAGCTCGATCTCATCGAGCAGAACAATCCGCAGTGGCGCGATCTCTATCAGGATTTGGCATCGTGACTGTGACCCCTGGGTCCCCGCTTGCGCGGGGAAAGCGAATTAAAGAATGAGCGCAAAAATTTCGGCACGCCTCTTCGTCACCTCGCCGCTCGCGGAAGGTGCGGCGGTCGAGCTTGGCCCGGAGCAGGCGCATTATCTGAGGAACGTGATGCGCCTTGGCGACGGCGATGCGGTCGCGCTGTTCAACGGCAGTGATGGCGAGTTCCGCGCGCGCATCCAACGCTTGGGCAAACGCACCGCGCGTCTTCTCGTCGAAGAACGCTTGCGCGCGCAACAGGCCGAGGCCGATCTCTGGCTCGTCTTCGCGCCGATCAAGCGCGCGCGGATCGATTATCTCGTCGAGAAAGCAACCGAGCTCGGCGCCAGCGCGCTCGTGCCGGTGATTACGCGCCACACCCATGTCGAGCGCCTCAATCTCGAGCGCTTGCGCGCGCATGCCATCGAAGCAGCGGAGCAGAGCGAGCGTCTCACCGTGCCGCGCATCGAAGAGCCGCGTGCGCTCGACGAAGTGCTCGCGGCGTGGGATGCGTCGCGCCGCATCATGCTATGTGACGAATCCGGGACGGCGCCGCCTGCTTCCGTAGCGCTTGCCAATCAAAACGCGGCCGCGTGGGCGGTGTTGATCGGGCCGGAAGGTGGCTTTGCCGAAACGGAGCTTGACGCCCTCCGGAAACTCCCCTTTGTTTCACCGGTTAGTCTGGGACCGCGAATTTTGCGCGCCGATACGGCCGCGTTGGCGGGGCTGGCGGTGCTGCAGGCGCTTCGGGGCGAGGCGCGGTAGCGCCGATAGAATAAGTTCTGGAGCGGTCACTAAGGGCTATCGGGTTTATGTCGGCACCCTCGCATTCCGGCGGCGCGCCTGTCACCGACAAGCGTCAGCTTGTCGAGTATCTTGCCGCCGGCTGCAAGCCGCGTGCCGAATGGCGCATCGGCACCGAACACGAAAAATTCATCTTCCGCCGCGCCGATCTGCATCCCGTGCCTTATGAGGGCGACAACGGCATTCGCGCCATCCTCGAGAAGATGCGGCGCTTCGGTTGGCATCCGGTGCTCGACGGCGAGAACATTGTCGGCCTCACCGACGATAGCGGCGGTGCGATCTCCTTGGAGCCGGGTGGGCAGTTCGAATTGTCGGGCGCGCCGCTCGAGACGCTGCATCAAACTTGCAGCGAGCTGCACACGCATCTGAAACAGATGCGCGAGGTCACCGGCGAGCTCGGCCTCGGCATGCTCGGTCTCGGCTTCCTGCCGAAATGGAAGCGCGAGGATTGCTTCTGGATGCCCAAGCGCCGCTATGCGGTGATGCGCAATTACATGCCGAAGAAGGGCAAGCTCGGCATCGACATGATGCTGCGCACCTGCACCGTGCAGGTCAATCTCGATTTCGCCGACGAAGCCGACATGGTGCTGAAATCGCGCGTCTCGCTGGCGCTGCAGCCGATCGCCATCGCTCTCTTCGCCAATTCGCCCTTCGTCGAGGGCAAGCCCTCGGGCTTTCTGTCGCGCGCAGCAATGTCTGGACCGATACCGATCCCGATCGCTCCGGCATGCTGCCTTTCGTCTTCGAGGACGGTTTCGGCTTCGAGCGCTATGTCGATTGGATGCTCGATGTGCCGATGTATTTCGTCTATCGCGACGGCAATTACATCGATGTCGCCGGACAAAGCTTCCGCGACTTCCTCGCCGGCAGGCTGCCGGGGTTGCCGGGCGAAATTCCGACCATCAGCGATTGGTCGGATCATCTGACCACCGCCTTTCCGGAAATCCGCATCAAGAAATATCATCGAGATGCGCGGCGCCGATGGCGGACCGTGGCGCAATCTCTGCGCGCTGCCGGCGTTCTGGACCGGGCTGCTCTACGACGACGACGCGCTGCGCGCCGCCTGGGATCTGGTCAAGGATTGGAGCGCCGAAGAGCGCGAGCAGCTGCGCGCCGATGTGCCGCGCTTCGGCCTCGCGACGCGGTTCCGCGGCAAGAAGATTCAGGAGATCGCGATCGCTGTCGTGCGGCTCGCGAAAGCAGGTCTTGAAGCGCCGCGCGCATCAGAACGGCGAGGGCGACGACGAGACCATCTTCCTGCAGCCGGTGATCGAAGCGGCGGAATCGGGCAAGACACCGGCCGATACGCTGCTCGACGAATACGCCACGCGCTGGCGCGGCCTCGTCGATCCGGTCTATGTCGACGACGCGTATTAAACGTTGGTCGCATGGCGATCGTTTACGCGCTGGAGCCCGATCTTTCAGCCATAGCGTTTCGCGAGGTCCTGATCGCATCGACCTTGGGCGAACGCCGCCCGGTCAGCGATCTCGCCCGGCTCGAGCGCATGCTGCGCCAGGCCGACATCATCGTCACCGCGCGCGACGGAACGGGCGTCTTGTCGGCGTATCGCGCGCGATCAGCGATTTCGCTTATTGCTGCTACCTCTCGGATCTCGCCGTCGATGCCGCCTATCAACGCCAGGGCATCGGCAAGCGGTTGATCGATGAGACTCGCCAAGCGGCCGGCGAAGGCGCGACCCTGATCCTGGTTGCGGCGCCCGCGGCGCAAGCTTACTACCCGAAGATCGGCATGACGCCGATTGCCGGCGGCTGGATGATTCCGCGCACGCGGTAACGGCGCACGCTCAGCTTGCAACAGCGTGTTTGGTCAGCGCGGCAAGCGACGTTGGCGAGGTTCTGCGTGATGGGTGCGGTGTGCGGCGCGATGCCGTGACGGCCGGCGAGCCAGGCGGGATCGTCGTAGCTCAGCCAGACTTTGCCGCTGGCATCTTCCCAAGCGAGCGCTTTCAGCGGCAGATCGATGCCGATCGTTTGCGCCGCTTGCATCAGCGGCGTGCCGCCTTTCGCATTGCCGAAAATCAGAAGCTCAGTCGGGCGCAGCGGCAGACCGATGGCGTTCGCGCCGCCGGCATGATCGATGCGCGCGAAGACGGTCAGGCCCTTGGCCTTCACCTCGGCTTCGAGCCGGTCGATCGTGTCTTTGACGGAATGCGGGCTGGCGATTGTAACAAGACCATTCTCGGCCATCGCAGCACCTCGCTCGGTTATCGGCGTCTAACTCGCGGAGGCTTCCGGCTTTGGCTCCGGCACGCCGGTCGTCACGTCGAATGAATAGAGCAAGGCGACAAATACGCCTTTGCAGCGCGGCAGCAGCGCCAGCGTCAGCGCGATGGTGAGCGGGAAGAGCACCGCGTAATAGACCCAATCGGGCGCGTTGCTGCGCACGGTCACGATGAAGAACGGCACGATCAGATGGCCGACGATCAGGACCGTTGCCCAGGCCGGCCCGTCATCGGCGCGCAACTCGCTCAGCGCTGCGCCGCAGCAGGAACAGCGATCGGATAGCTTCAGGTAGGAGCGGAAGAGCTTGCCCTCGCCGCAGACCGGGCAGCACTGCATGAGGCCGCGCTTGATCGCGGTCCAGAGATCCGGACGGGATGCGGGTGTTTCAAGGTTCGTGCTCATGAAGGCCAAAGATTAGGACATCGCCTGTGATGGAGCAGCCCGCCGCCTTGCCGCGCGGCAATCTGCCGCCGCGCGCTGTTCGCCCCGCCGTTTTATTCGCCAGCCAGCGGCATCGTCAGCCAGCGCTTGATCTCGCTCGAGCCCTTCGCGCGGCGGCAAACCCGACAGCGACATCCAACGGCGCGTTGTCCCAGGAGGTCGCCGACACCTCGACGCTGAGCTTGTTCGTCTTCGGCGGGCCGTCGATGCCGAGAGCGTTCCACGGCAGCATGGCCTCGGCGACGATGCGCGGCTGGTCGGCGCCGAAATAAAGCGCCTGTGCGCCGGGCACGGCGGGGCAGTCGTTATTCTGCAATTCGGCGACCGGTGCCGGCGCAGAGCTTCGGCGCCATCGGCGGGTAGTCCTTGGTCGAGCCTTTGGGCGGGATGAAATAAAGCGTGAAGCGCTTCGGCCCGGCGCCGGCATCGACATCGAGTTCGATGCGATAGGCTTCGCTCAGCGGATAGCTCGCGCCGTAATCGAGCAGGCCGAGATCGTCGTAATCCTGGCCGATCGTCGCCAGCGCCAGACCCTGCTTGCTCCAGGTGAGATAGGCCTCGCCGAAAGCGACAGCGCCGGGCGAGGGTTTGAGCGCCGGCAGCAGCGATGCCGGCTTCGGCCAATCGATCAGCGAGAGATGCTGCGGATCGATCGTCGCATAGGGAATGACGAAATCCTTGGCGCGCGGCCGCGCGATCGCGCCGGCATGATCGTGGATCGTCGGCAATTGGCGATTGGCCGCGCCGAGCGCCGTCGACCAGCTCCTCATAGGGCTGGCCGCGGATATCGACGAGGCCGAAATTATAGTCCTCGCTGTCGGCGCGGCCGCCGACCGGATAGTCGTAATACTGGAACCAATGCGTGCCGATGATCTCGGGCACGCCGGCGAAGAGCTTCGCCGAGGCCGCGGCGCCGGCGGCGCGCTGCGCTTGCGTCTCGACGGTCATCAGATGGCCGTTGTTGCGATTGCCGGTGCGGTTCTCGTGCGCGGCATAGAACCATTCCGAGATCAGCTCGGGCTTGCCGCCGGTGAGCTTGCGCAGCCCGTCGAAGAAATAGGGCGCGAGCCAGCCCTCCGGGCTGTCGACATTATAGTTGAGCGCGATCGCATCGACATAAGGCGCCTCGGCGCGGATCGCCGCCTGATCGTAATAGATCGGCAGCCGGTCGCCGAAGAACAGCGCGTCGGGATCGGCGGCCTTCAGCGCGGCGCGCGCCACTTTGTAGTATTGCCCGGCGACGATGCCGGTCCAGCGCTCGACGATCGGCATGCCGCTGCCCGCCGACGCGCAGCTTGGTCGGCTTCTCGACCTGCGAGCAGCGCGTCCCAGGAGTCGACGCCCGTCCGGCGGCACGAAATCGCGCGCGAAGCGCTGCCAGTTGTCGCGATAGTGCTCGCGCAGCATCGCGACCCAGCGCTGCTTGGTGAAGCTCGTCGCCGGCTTCTGGCCGTAGAACACGAACAGCGCGCCGTCCCACCAGCCGACTTCGTTGTCGGAGAAATAGCCGATGCGATAAGGCGAATCGCGATACGTCTCGGTCAGCAGCTTCGCCTGCTCGAACATGCGCTGCTCGGCGGCGGGATCGAAGGGATCGAACCAGTGGAAGCGGGCGAGGCGGCCGAGCTCCAGAGTTGATGACGCTCGGCAGCTTCAATTGCTTCGGCGGCAGCGACCAGGCGCCGGCGCTGTTGAAGCCCCAATCGGCGAGGCGCTGCTTGGTCTGCGCGATCCAGTCGTCGAGCGAAGAGAAGCTGTTGCGCCAATCGTAATGCGGCCGGTCGAGATAGCCGGCGGTGATCGCCGCCATCGAGCACATTGACGCCGGTCGAGTAGAAACTGTCGCCGCAGGGCGTGACGAGGCTGCTGATCGTGCCGTGGCGCGCGATCGACCAGCGCGTCGTCGGCGCGTGATCGAGATCGCAGGCGCTAGCCGATGTTCCAGAGATAAGAGCGGCAAGAGAAACGCCGCTGAGACAAGCCCCCTCACCCCAACCCTCTCCCCGCTGGGGAGAGGGAGGGACCCGTCGCGTTAGCGATGGGAGGGTGAGGGGGAATTCTCTCAACCAATCTCACTCTCCTATGCGGCCGTGCCGCCGACGGTCAGCCCATCCATCCGCAGGGTCGGCTGGCCGACGCCGACCGGCACGCCTTGGCCGTCCTTGCCGCAGGTGCCGATGCCGCCATCGAGCGCGAGATCGTTGCCGATCATCGACGACTTTGGTCATGCGCGTCGGGGCCGTTGCCGATGAGCGTCGCGCCTTTCACCGCCTTGCCGACCTTGCCGTCCTCGATGAGATAGGCCTCGGAGGCGGAGAAGACGAATTTGCCCGAGGTGATGTCGACCTGGCCGCCGCCGAAATTGACGGCGTAGAGGCCGCGCTTCACCGAGGCGATGATCTCTTTCGGGTCTTTGTCGCCGGCGAGCATATAGGTGTTGGTCATGCGCGGCATCGGCGCATAGGCGAAGCTCTCGCGCCGGCCATTGCCGGTCGGCTTCATGCCCATCAGCCGCGCATTGAGGCGGTCCTGCATATAGCCTTTGAGGATGCCGTCCTCGATCAGCACGGTGTAGTTCGACGGCGTGCCTTCGTCATCGACCGAGAGCGAGCCGCGGCGATCGGGGATCGTGCCGTCATCGACGACGGTGACGCCGGGCGAGGCGACGCGCTGGCCGATGAGACCGGCGAAAGCCGACGTCTTCTTGCGGTTGAAATCGCCTTCGAGCCCGTGGCCGACCGCTTCGTGCAGCATCACGCCCGGCCAGCCGGGGCCGAGCACGACCGGCATCTCGCCGGCCGGCGCCGGCACGCTGTCGAGATTGACCAGCGCCTGGCGCAGCGCCTCGTCGACCTGCGCCTTCCAATTCGCCGGATCGATGAAGCGCTCATAGGCGAGCCGGCCGCCGGCGCCCGAGGTGCCGCTTTCCATCTTGTCGCCGTCGCCGACGACGATGCTGACATTGAGCCGGACCAGCGGGCGGATATCGGCGACGCGCTGGCCGTCGGCGCGGATGATCTGCACCGCCTGCCAGATGCCGGAGAGCGAGGCCGAGACCTGTTTGACGCGGGAGTCCTTGCTCCGCGCATAGGCGTCGATCTCGGCGAGGAGCTTGGTCTTCGCGGCGAAGTCGACCTGATGCAGCGGATTGGCGTCGGTATAGAGCTGGCGGTTGGTGCCGGGCGGCGGCGCGGCGAAGGTGCCGCTATGGCCCTGGCGCACGGCGCGCACCGCCTGGCCGGCGCGGCGGATCGCGTCCTCGGAAAGCTCGGAGGCATGGGCATAGCCCGCCGCCTCGTCGCTGATGCCGCGCAGGCCGAAGCCTTGTGCCGTGTCGAAAGACGCGGATTTGATCCGCCCGTCGTCGAGGGTCAGGCTTTCGGATTGCGAATATTCGAGGAAGAGCTCGCCGTCATCCATGCCGTGCAGCGCTTCGGCGACGATTTTCTCGACCCGCGCCCGGTCCATGCCGGTCTTGGTGAAGAACAGATCGTCGGTGAGCGCGAGGTCGGTCATTTTGATTCTCCAGAAAGGCTTCTTGCCACGACGCAAGAAGCAGGGCCAGTGTGCTGTGCGAAATATGGGAAGACTTCAGCGTCGTTGTACCCGCAGGCCGCTATTTATGCGGCATAAAGTCGCAATGATGCGGTTGGC
The DNA here is from genome assembly GCA_963731145.1 of uncultured Alphaproteobacteria bacterium. Taxonomy (GTDB): domain Bacteria; phylum Pseudomonadota; class Alphaproteobacteria; order ATCC43930; family CGMCC-115725; genus CAIKMD01. The sequence goes on from CAVSUX010000012.1 coordinate 143,667, forward strand.
TTCATGCGGGCGCAAGGGCTATGAGAGACGCGTAGATTTTCACCGCGCTTGCTTTGGGTTAGCGCATCGCCGGTGGCCGCCGGCTGGATTGAGGGGCAAAGGCATGATTTCGATCCGCAAATCGGTTGGTCACCATCTCGGCACGCGCTGCGCGCCGGCGCGGCTGTTCCTGGCGCTGATGGCGGCACCGGCCGCTCGGGCAGAGCAGCCGCATGACTGGCAGCTCGGCATGCTCGAGGGCGACACGCCGGTGCGCGACGCGATCTCGAGCTTCCATAACGAGTTGCTCGTCATCACCACGCTGATCACGATCTTCGTCATGGGGCTGCTGCGTCTACGTGATGGTGCGCTTCAACGCGAAGCGTCATCCGGTGCCGACGACGACGACGCACAATACGCTGCTCGAAGTGGTGTGGACTGCGGTGCCGGTGCTGATCCTCGTCTCGATCGCGATCCCGTCCTTCAAGCTGCTCTATTACGAGAACCGTACCGAGAAAGCGGATTTCACCCTGAAGGTGACCGGCCATCAATGGTACTGGTCCTATGAATATCCCGATCAGGGCGATTTCGCGTTCGACAGCAACGTGCTCTCCGATGCCGACGACGCGAAGCAGGGCAAGCCGCGGCTGCTCGGCGTCGACAATCCGGTGGTCGTGCCGGTCGGCGCGACGGTGCGCGTCCTCATCACCGGCACCGACGTGATCCATAGCTGGTATCTGCCCTCGGCCGGCGTGCAGGAATACGCCGTCGTCGGCCATGTCAACGAGAGCTGGTTCCAGTTCGAGCAGCCCGGCACGTTCTACGGCCAGTGCAATCAGATCTGCGGCGTCAATCACCCCTTCATGCCGATCGAGGTCGATGTGGTTCGAGAAGCGGATTTCGACGTGGGTTGCGGGGCAGAAGAAATTCGACAAGGACCGACCAAAAGAAGGCTGCGGGTCGGTGATCGCCGGCACACCCGACGCGAGCGTGCAGCTCGCGGCGGTTCAGTAAGCACGTAAGCCCAGCTTAGGTATTCGTGAGGAAAGAGCGATGACGACCGATACTCACGCGCACGGCGGCTATGGTCACGGTCACGAGGCGGGGCACGATCACGTACCGGGCTTCTGGGCGCGTTGGCTCGGCGCGACCAATCACAAGGATATCGGCACGCTCTACATCATCTTCTCGATCACGGCCGGGCTGATTGGCGGCGCCTTATCCGTCATCATACGCTACAACCTGATGCGGCCGGGCGACGCGCTCTTCGCCAATAATCATCAGCTCTACAACGTCATCATCACGATGCACGGGCTTACGATGATCTTCTTCGTCGTCATGCCGGCGCTGATCGGTGGCTTCGGCAACTGGTTCGTGCCGCTGATGATCGGCGCGCCCGACATGGCCTTCCCGCGCATGAACAACCTCAGCTTTTGGCTGCTCGTGCCGGCGTTTGCGTTGCTCTTGGGGTCGGGTTTTGTCGGGGAGGGGGCAGGCACGGGCTGGACATTGTATCCGCCGCTTTCGTCGAAGATCGGCCATCCCGGCCCGTCGGTCGACATGGTGATCTTCGCCTTTCACCTGGCGGGCGCTTCATCGATCCTCGGCGCGATCAATTTCATCACCACGATCTTCAACATGCGCGCGCCGGGCATGACCCTGCACAAGATGCCGCTTTTCGTGTGGTCGATGCTGGTGACGGCGTTTCTGCTGCTGCTGTCGCTGCCGGTACTCGCCGGCGCGATCACCATGCTGCTGACCGACCGCAATTTCGGCACGACCTTCTTCGATCCGGCCGGCGGCGGCGATCCGCTGCTGTTCCTCAACCTCTTCTGGTTCTTCGGCCACCCCGAAGTCTACATCATGATCCTGCCGGCCTTCGGGATCGTCAGCCAAGTGGTCTCGACCTTCTCGAAGAAGCCGATCTTCGGCTATCTCGGCATGGCCTATGCGATGGTCTCGATCGGCGTGATCGGCTTCGTCGTCTGGGCGCATCACATGTTCACGACCGGCATCAGCGTCGACACCCAGGCCTATTTCACCGCCGCGACGATGGTCATCGCGGTGCCGACCGGCATCAAGATCTTCTCCTGGATCGCGACGATGTGGGACGGTTCGATCGAATTCAAGACGCCGATGCTCTGGGCGATCGGCTTCATCTTTCTCTTCACTGTCGGCGGCGTGACCGGCGTGGTGCTCGCCAATGCCGGCGTCGACCACTACCTCCACAACACCTACTACGTCGTGGCGCATTTCCACTACGTTCTGTCGCTCGGCTCGTTCTTTGGGATTATCGCCGGCTTCTATTACTGGATCGGCAAGATGTCGGGCCGGCAGTACAACGAGACCTTCGGTCAGATCCATTTCTGGACGACCTTCATCGGCGTGAACATTACCTTCTTCCCCATGCACTTCCTCGGCCTCGCCGGCATGCCGCGCCGCATCAGCGACTATCCGGACGCCTTCGCCGGCTGGAACATGGTCGCGTCGATCGGCGCGTTCATCACCTTCGCCTCGACGCTGTGGTTCGTCTTTGTCGTGTTCCACACGCTCTTTGCCGGCAAGCGTGTCGGCGCGAATTATTGGGGCGAGGGCGCGACGACCTTGGAATGGACGCTGCCGTCGCCGCCGCCGTTCCATTCCTATGACGAGCTGCCGGTCATCGCGTCCTCGCCGGCGCATCACTGAGAGCGATGGCCGACCTTTCCGCCAGCCTGATCGGCACGTCTGCGGCGCTTCCGGCGCGCGCGGATGCGGCGGAGTTCCTGGCCGTCGGTAGCGCGGTCGGCGGCGTCGGCGATTATTTCGCGCTGCTGAAGCCGCGGGTGATGTCGCTCGTCGTCTTCACCGGCTGGGCCGGGCTCTATCTCGCGCCGGGCCACCTCAATCCGTTCCTCGGCTTCGTCGCGGTGCTCTGCATCGCGGTCGCCGCCGGCGCATCGGGCGCGATCAACATGTGGTACGACCGCGACATCGACGCCGTGATGGAGCGCACCAAGGACCGTCCGATCCCGGCGGGCCGCGTCGCGCCGGGCGATGCGCTCGGCTTCGGCGTGGTCCTCGCGATCGGCTCGGTCACGCTGATGGCGCTGGCGCTCAGTATCGTCGCCGGCATCCTCCTCGCGATCACCATCGGCTTCTATGTCTTCGTCTATACGATCTGGCTGAAGCGCCGCACGCCGCAGAACATCGTCATCGGCGGCGCCGCCGGCGCGTTCCCGCCGATCGTCGGCTGGGCCGCGGCGACCGGGCAGATCGGCCTGCCGGCGATCGTGCTCTTCGCCCTGATCTTCTTCTGGACGCCGCCGCATTTCTGGGCGCTGTCGCTCTATCGCACCGGCGACTACGCCAAGGCCGGCGTGCCGATGCTGCCGGTGGTGGCGGGCGCGCGCGAGACCAAGAAGCAGATGCTGCTCTATACCGTCGCGCTCTGGCCGGTGGCCGCTGGCGCCGACGCTGCTGCATGCGGCGAGCTGGTTCTACGGCGCGCCGGCGCTGGCGCTCTCGGCGATCTTCACGCTCTGCGCCGATCCGCGTGATGCGCGATCCGGGCGAGACCGCCGCCAAGCAGATGTTCGGCTTCTCGCTGCTTTATCTCTTCCTGTTGTTCGCGCTGCTGGTCGCCGATCGCGCGCTCGGTTTCGCGGTGGCGTCGTGAGCTGGCTGGCGATGGACCCGCAAGACAAGCGTCGCCGCTCGAAGAACTTGGCGCTGCTCGGCGTTCTGCTGACGCTGGTGGCGCTGCTCTATGTCATCGCCATGATCCGCATGGGGATGCAGCTATGAGCATCCCTAACGGCAAGCATGGCGGCCAGAACTCGCGCAAAGGCGTGACCGTCGGCGCGCTGGTCGGCGTCGTCGCGGCGATGTCGGTGCTCGTCGGCTTCTCGGTGCCGCTCTATCGCCTGTTCTGCGCCGCCACCGGCTATAACGGCACGACGCAGCGCGCCACCGAGGCCGCAGCCGAGATCGTCAAGGACCGCACCATCACCATCCGCTTCGATGCGAATGTCGCGCCCGGGCTCGATTGGGAGTTCCGGCCGGAGCAGCGCTCGGTCCAGGTCCATCCCGGCGAGACCAAGGTCATCAATTACAAAGCCTTCAATACGAGCAAGCAGCCGATGACCGGCACGGCGACGTTCAACGTCACGCCGTCGAAGGCCGGGCTCTATTTCGACAAGCTGCAATGCTTCTGCTTCACCGCCCAGCATCTCGAGCCCGGCCAGAGCGCCGATCTCGCCGTGCAGTTCTTCGTCGATCCGGACATCGCGAAGGATCACGATGACGACGATGTCGACACGATCACGCTGAGCTACACCATGTTCCACGCCAAGGACGACGACAAACAAGTCCAGTCCTCGGCGCTTTCCACCAACACCGCCGATCAATTGAGCCGTGCGAGCAAGCCATGACCACTGAGCCACTCGAGCCCGAACATTTCGACTATCACGGCCATCACCATCCCTATCATCTGGTCGATCCGAGCCCGTGGCCGATCGTCGGCTCGCGTCTGCGCCGGTGTCCTCACCGGCGGCGCCGTGTGGTGGATGCATGGACGGTGCGTGAGCTGGGTCATGGCGCTCGGCTTCCTCGGCGTGCTCGTCGTCATGTTCGTGTGGTGGCGCGATGTCATCCGCGAGGCGGTCTATGGCGGCTTCCACAATCCGGTCGTGCAGATCGGCCTGCGCTTCGGCATGGCGCTGTTCATCGCCTCCGAGGTGATGTTCTTCTCGGCCTTCTTCTGGGCCTATTTCAGCGCCGCGCTCTACCCGACCGACGGCGATGGGCGGGATTTGGCCGCCCAAGGGCATCCATCCGTTCGATCCGTTCGAATTGCCCTTCCTCAACACGCTGATCCTGCTCACCTCGGGAACGACGGTGACCTGGGCGCATCACGCGCTGCTTCGAGAATGACCGCAAGGGGCTGATCTACGGCCTCGGCCTTACCGTGATCCTCGGCCTCTGCTTCACCGGCTGTCAGGCCTGGGAGTACAGCCACGCCGCCTTCGGCTTCACCCAGGGCATGTATCCCTCGACCTTCTTCATGGCGACGGGCTTCCACGGCGCGCATGTCATCATCGGCACGATCTTCCTGCTGGTCTGCTGGTTCCGCGCGCGCGCCGGGCATTTCCGCCCCGATCATCATTTCGGCTTCGAGGCGGCGGCCTGGTACTGGCACTTCGTCGACGTGGTGTGGCTGTTCCTCTTCATCTGCATCTATTGGTGGGGCAGCGTCGGCGCGCCGTCGGCGAATAGCGAAGCATTTTCCGGCAAAGTGGCCACCGGTTCGCCGCCGAAAAATGCCGAAAAAGAAACCATGGTGAGGCGGATCGGTTCTCCACCGGTTTCCGTGCTGGCGGCGGCGCTTGCGCTGCCGCTGTCCGCGCTGCGGCGAGGGCAAGCTCTTCAACGGTCTGCTGACGGTGGCGCCGCGCTGCGGCGTCTGCGGCCTCGATCTCGCCGCGCAGGATGCGGGCGACGGGCCCGGCGGTCTTCGTCGATGCTGATCCTCGGCGCGCTGGTCGTCGGCCTCGCGATTCTGGTCGAGATCGAATTCGCGCCGCCGCTCTGGGTGCATCTTCTTCTCTGGACACCGGTGATGATCGGCGGCGCCATCGCCATGCTGCGGCCGCTCAAGGCGTGGCTCATCGCGATGCAGTATCGCCATCATTTGCTGGGCGTGTAATGAAGTGACGACGCGTCGCTCGCTCCTCTGGCCCACCATCTGGTCGGCGCTCGGGCTGCTGCTGCTGCTGTGGCTCGGCACCTGGCAGGTGCAGCGTCTTGCACTGGAAAGAGGGGCTGATCGCCGAGCGCAATGCCGCGCTCGCCGCCGCGCCGGTATCGCTGCCTCAGACCCTCGACGGGGCGCGCGCGCTCGAATTCCATCCGGTGCGCGCGGAAGGGCGAATTCCTCAACGAGCACGAGCTCTATCTCAACGCGCAGGCGTTCAGCGGCGATCCGGGCTTCCATATCGTCACGCCGTTCCGCTTGGCGGGCGGCGCGATCATCTTCGTCGATCGCGGCTTCGTGCCGACCGATCGCCACGCGCCCGCGACGCGCGCCGCGGGCGAGATCGCCGGCCCGACCGCGGTGACCGGCCTCTTGCGCCTGCCCGAGCCGCCGGGCTGGTTCACGCCCGCCAACGAGCCCGCGAAGAATTCCTGGTTCTCGATCGATCTGCCGGCGATGGCGCAGGCGGCGGGCGTCGGTAGCGCGCTGCCTTTCTATGTCGATGCCGATAAGACGCCGATGCCGGGCGGCTGGCCGCAAGGCGGGCAGACCATCACCGATCTGCCCAACAATCACCTGCAATATGCGATCACCTGGTACGCCTTGGCGGTGGCGCTGGTCGCGATCTATATCCGCTTCGCCCTTCGCCGCGCGGAGCAACGTCATGACCGCCGCCGCCAATTCTCGAAAACGGGCCCTTACGCCACGCTCGAAGCCCGTTTCCGCCGCCTCGGCGCGCTCGGCGAGGCGCAGGCGGTGCTGCATTGGGATATGGCGACGCAGATGCCCGATGGCGGCGCCGAGGCGCGCGCCGAGCAGCTCGCGACCTTGAAGCTCATCCGCCACGATCATGCTCGGCCGATGCCGCGCTGCCCGATCTTCTCGCAAGGCGCCGCGGCGCAGAACGATCTCGATCCCGTGGCAGCGCGCCAATCTCGGCGAGATGCGCCGCTCGTGGCTGCATGCGACGGCGGTGCCGGCCGATCTCGTCGAAGCCTCGTCGAAAGCCGATTCCGCTTGCGAGATGGTGTGGCGCCAGGCGCGGCCGGCGAATGATTTCGCACGCGTGCTGCCGGCGCTGCAAAAGGTGCTCGATCTGACGCGTCAGGTCGCGGCGGCGAAGGCGGCGAAGCTCGGCGTGTCGCCCTACGACGCGCTGCTCGATCAATACGAGCCCGGCGGCAGCAGCGCGGCGATCGACCGCGTCTTCGATCCCTTTGGCGAGCGGCTGCCCGGCTTGATCGACGAAGCGATCGCGGCACAGTCGCGCCGGCCGGCGCCGCTCGCGCCGCAAGGCCCGTTCCCGATCGCGCTGCAGCGCATGGCCGGTGTGAAGCTGATGGAAGCGATCGGCTTCGATTTCAATCACGGCCGGCTCGATGTCAGCCTGCATCCGTTTTCCGGCGGCACGCCGGACGATGTGCGCATCACCACGCGCTACGAGGAAGAGGATTTCCGCCGCGCGCTGATGGGCGTGCTGCACGAGACCGGCCACGCGATGTACGAGCGCGGCCTGCCGGCGGAGTGGCGGCGTCAGCCGGTCGGCCGCGCGCGCGGCATGAGCCTGCATGAAAGCCAATCGCTGCTGATCGAGATGCAGGTCTGCCGCTCGCGCGAATTCCAGATCTTCCTCGCGCCGATTTTGCGCGAGACATTCGGCGCCGGCGGCCCCGAATGGGAAGCCGAGAATCTCTATCGCCTCGGCACCCAGGTCGAGCGCAGCCTCATTCGCGTCGATGCCGACGAGGTGACCTATCCGGCGCATGTCATCCTGCGCTATCGGCTCGAGAAGGCGCTGCTCGCGGGCGATCTCGCGCTGAAGGATCTGCCCGGCGCGTGGAACGACGGCATGAAAGCGCTGCTCGGCATCGTGCCGCCCGACGACCGCCAGGGCTGCCTCCAGGACATTCACTGGTTCGACGGCGCCTTCGGTTATTTCCCAACCTATACGCTCGGCGCGATGACGGCGGCGCAGCTTTTCGCGGCTGCGACGCCAAGCCGACCCCGGCATCTTGCCGGGAATCGAAAAAGGCGAATTCGCGTCGCTGATGGCGTGGCTGCGCGCCAATGTGCACGGTAAGGCGTCGCGCTTCTCGACGACGGAAATCGTCACCCAGGCGACCGGCAAGCCGCTCGATCCGGCGGTGTTCGAGGCCCATCTGCGCGCGCGCTACATCGCCGGGTAATGATATCGCCGGATAATTTTCAATCGTCGTTCCCGCGAAAGCGGGGACCCAGGGCAACAGCTCGATGTTGCCTCCGGATGCCCGCTTTCGCGGGCATGACGAAGAAAAATGGTCCGAAACCTTGGGTTTAATTGGCCCGCAAATCCCTCTAAATTCGCCCCTCCCCAGAGGAGGCGCATATGGCCCTGTTCGTCCTGATTGCCGATTTGCAGGTAAAGCCGGAAGCGGTCGAGAAATTCATCCCGCTGATCATGGCGAATGCCAATACGTCGGTGCATGTCGAGAAGGGCTGCATGCAATTCGACGTGACGCAGCAGACCGAGGATCCGACCAAATTCTCCCTATATGAGATCTATGCGGATCAGGCCGCGTTCGAGCTCCACGGCAAGACGCCGCATGTGCAGGATTTCTTTGCCAAGACCAAGGACATGATCGTCGGCCGGAACGCCACGCGTCTGACGCGCCTCGCCGGTTTCCACAAGCATTGAGGCTTAACTGATTCTGTCATGACTGATGTCGTTGCGCCGCTGCGGGTGCGGGTCCATTCCGTCACCTGGGAAGCGGAAGGCATTTTCTCCTATGAGCTGCGCGATCCGTCGGGCGCGCCATTGCCGCCTTTCACCGCGGGCGCGCATATCGACCTCAATCTGCCGACCGGGCTGGTGCGCTCCTATTCGCTGACCAATCCGCAGGACGAGCGGCATCGCTATGTCGTCGCGGTGCAGAAGGATCGCGTCAGCCGCGGCGGCTCGACCTGGGTGCATGATAAGCTCAGGACCGGCGACATCATCACGATCAGCGCGCCGCGCAACAATTTCCCGCTCGCCGAGGACGCCAAGCACACGCTGTTGATCGCCGGCGGCATCGGCGTGACGCCGCTTTGGTGCATGACGCAGCGGCTCGTTTCGCTCGGCCGCAGCTTCGAGCTGATCTATTGCGCGCGCACGCCGAAGGACGCCGCCTTCCGCACGCTGATGGAGGCGGCGCAGGGTAAGCCCGGCGCCAAGGTCACCTTCAATTACGACGGCGTGCCGGGCGGCAAGATGCTCGATCTCGCCGCGGTGACGGCTTCGGTCGGCGCCCGACACGCATATCTATTGCTGCGGGCCGCTGCCGATGCTCGAAGCTTTCGAGGCGGCGACCAAGGACCTGCCGCGCGAGCGCGTGCATGTCGAATATTTCACCGCCAAGGATGCGCCGGCAGCCGAGGGCGGCTTCACCGTCGTGCTGGCCAAGAGCGGCAAGAGCTTCCAGATCGCGCCGGGCAAGACCATCCTCGAGACCTTGCTCGATGCCGGCATCAACGTCGCCTCGTCCTGCCTCGAAGGCGTCTGCGGCACCTGCGAGACGCGGGTGCTCGAAGGCGTGCCCGATCACCGCGACGTCGTGCTGACCGAATCCGAGCGCAAGGCGAGCAAGACGATGATGATCTGCTGCTCGGGCTCGAAGACCGAGAAGCTCGTCCTCGATCTTTAAGCGGCGCGAGCGATTATTTCTGCCCCGGCGGGCGGTACGCGACTTTCCGGCCGAGCGCCTTGTCGACCTCCTCCACCGTGAGGAGCGGCGTGGTGGTGACCGTCGCGAGGCCGGTGCTGCCGACCGTCAGCGCGAAACGCGCTGCCGCGCCGTTGTCGGGAAGATCCATGATGAAGAACACATCGGTTTTGCCGAGGGCGTAGTAGAGGCTTTCGAGCTTGCCGCCGAGCGATTTTGCCGCGCGGGCGATCGCCGCTTTGCGGCCTGAGGCGCTGTCATCGGCGAGCGCCTTGCAGCCGGCGGCCGTATAGGACGCCTGTAACAGGTATTTGGGCATGATGTCCTCCCGAATTGCTTTTGAATATGCCGGCTGCGCGAACCCAGCTGGGTTAATGATAAGATGCCGCGCGAAGCCGGCCAAACTTGCGCTATCCGACTGTCGGGACTAGGCTTTTTTGCTTGGCCCCGTGACCGTACGGATATAGCCCTTGCCCTATCTCAGCACCCGCGATCGCCGCCAGCCGCCGGAACGCATCCCGTTCGACGCGGTGCTGCGCGACGGGCTCGCGCATGATGGCGGGCTCTATCTGCCGGCCGCATGGCCGACGCTGTCGGCGGCCGATCTGACGGCGCTGCGCGGCAGATCCTATGCCGAGATCGCGCTGCGCGTCACCACGCCTTTCCTCGACGGCGCCGTCGCGCCCAAGCAATGGGAGAAGATGATCGAGGCGGCCTATGCCGATTTCGACGATCCGGAGATCGCGCCGCTGAAAGCGCTCGGCGACGGGTTCTGGCTCGAGGAGCTGTTTCACGGCCCGACGCTCGCCTTCAAGGATTACGCGCTGCAACTCGTCGGCAAGCTCTTCGAATATGTGCTGGAGCAGCGCCGCGTGCGCGTCACGATCATCGGCGCGACCTCCGGCGATACCGGCTCGGCGGCGATCGCCGGCTGCAGCGGCGCGGCGCTCGTCGATATCTTCATGCTCTATCCCAAGGGCCGCATCTCCGAGGCGCAGCGCCGGCAGATGACGACGGTCGACGGCGCCGAATGTCCATGCCATCGCCGTCGACGGCACCTTCGACGATTGCCAGGATCTGGTGAAGGCGATGTTCGCCGATGCGCCCTTCCGGCGCGATCTGAACCTTTCCGCCGTCAACTCGATTAACTGGGCGAGGATCATGGCCCAGATCGTCTATTACGTCGCTGCCGCGGTCGCCCTCGGTGCGCCCGAACGCAAAATCGGCTTCACCGTCCCGACCGGCAATTTCGGCAATGTCTTCGCTTGCCAGGTTGCGCGGCGGATGGGCGTGCCCATTTCAGAGATCGTGATCGCAACCAATCGCAACGATATTCTGACGCGCTTCTTCGAGACCGGCCGCATGACCATGGGCACGGTCGAGGCCTCGCTATCGCCGAGCATGGACATCCAGGTCGCCTCGAATTTCGAGCGCTTCTATTTCGAGCTGAAGCAAGGCGATGCCGGCGCGGTGGGCGAGGGCGTCGCGGCCTTCCGCAAGACCGGCACGTTGCCGGTCACCGAGGCGGAATGGCGCATCGCGCGCGAGGCGTTCACCGCCGCGCGGGTCGATGATGACGGGACCTTGGCCGAGATCAAGGCGACGCATGATGCGACCGGCATCGTGCTCGATCCCCATAGCGCTATCGCGGTCGCCGCCGCCAAGGCCAAGCGGCGCGATCCCAATTTGCCGATGGTCGCGCTGGCGACGGCGCATCCGGCGAAATTTCCCGACGCGGTCGAGCGCGCGATCGGCAAGCCGCCGGAAGTGCCGGAGCGGCTTGCCAAGGTGATGCGCCTGCCCGAGCGGGCTCCGTCGTTGCCGAACAACCTCGCCGCGGTCGAGGATTATGTGCGCGCTCATGCGCGTGCCGCGCAAACCGCGGGAGTAGCGTCATGAGCGTGCAGGTCACGAAGCTCGCCAACGGGCTGCGAATCGTCACCGACCGCATGGAATCGGTCGAGACGGTCTCGATCGGCGTCTGGGTCGATGTCGGCACGCGGCACGAGCCGGCCGCGATCAACGGCGTCGCGCATGTGCTGGAGCATATGGCCTTCAAGGGCACCGAGCGGCGCAGTGCGCTCGATATCGCTTCCGAGATCGAAGCGGTCGGCGGTCATGTGAATGCCTACACCTCGCGCGAGCACACCGCCTACTACGCCAAGGTGCTGAAGGCCGATGTCGGCCTCGCCGTCGATATCCTTTCCGATATCCTGCAGCACGCGGCCTTCGACGCCGCCGAGCTCGAGCGCGAGCGCACGGTGATCCTGCAAGAGCTCGGCCAGGCGCAGGATACGCCCGACGACATCATCTACGATCTCTTCCAAGAGCGGGCCTATCCCAACCAGCCGATGGGTCAGCCGGTTCTGGGCCGCGCCGATATCATCAAGACGCTCAGCCGCGACGCGGTCGCGAATTACATGAAAGCGAACTACGCCGCGCCGGGCATGTTGCTCGTCGCCGCCGGCAATCTCACGCATGAGGCGCTCGTCGCGCTGGCCGAGCGCTCTTTCACGGCGCTCGGCGCGAAGAGCGAGGCGCGGACCGAGCCTGGCCGCTATGAGGGCGGCGACCATCGCGAGCTGCGCGAGCTCGAGCAAGCGCATGTGCTCTTGGGCTTTCCCGGCTTTCCTTTCGGCGATCGCGACTATTTCGCCGCGTCGGTGGTGTCGACCGCGTTCGGCGGCGGCATGTCCTCGCGGCTTTTCCAAGAGGTGCGCGAGAAGCGCGGCCTCGCCTATTCGATCTATTCCTTCAGCCATTCCTATAGCGATGGCGGCATCTTCGGCATCTATGCCGGCACCGGCGAGAATGAAGCCGCCGAGCTGATGCCGGTGCTGCGCGATGAGTTGCGCCAGCTCGTCGCCGGCCTCTCGAGCGACGAGCTCGCACGGGCACGGGCGCAGCTCAAGGCCGGGCTGTTGATGTCGCTCGAGGGCACGACCGCGCGCTGCGAGCAGCAGGCGAGTCATATGCTGATTCACGGCCGGCCGCTCGATCCGCAAGAGCTGGTTGGGCATATCGATGCGGTCGACGAAGATGCGGTGGTGCGGGTGGCCGAAGCGCATTATCGCCGGCAAGCCGACCGTGGCGGCGCTCGGCCCGGTCGGGAAGCTCGAGAAGCTGGAGCTTTTCGCCGAACGATTGAGATCGTAACGGACATCGGGGAGCGAGGGGGTGGCGCTCGATCTCTTAAGACTGCAGCGGCTGTTCGGGACAGCGCCGCCGCCCTTTCGTCTCTCGGGACGCCGCGCCGTGCTGCGCGCGCCCGATCGCCTCGATTGGCGCGCCTGGGCCGAGTTGCGTCACGCCTCGCGCGCTTTTCTGACGCCGTGGGAGCCGAGTTGGGGCGAGGATGCGCTGTCGCGCGCCGCGTTCCGCCGCCGTCTCGCGCGCTATGCGCTCGAATGGCACAGCGACCAAGGCTACACGTTCCTGCTCTTCCGTCTCGAAGACGATGCGCTGCTCGGCGGGATCAGCCTCACCAATGTTCGCCGCGGCGTCGCCGAAAGCGCCAGCGTCGGCTATTGGGTTGGCGAGACGCATGCACGCCAAGGCTATATGAGCGAAGGTCTGGCGCTGACCCTGCGCTTCGCTTTCGAGCGCTTGCGGTTGCACCGCGTCGAAGCGGCCTGCCTGCCGCATAACACACCGAGCCGCGGGCTGTTGCTGAAATCGGGCTTCACCGAAGAAGGCTATGCCCGCGAATATCTCTGCATCGACGGCAAGTGGCAGGACCACATCCTCTTCGGCATCCTCGCCCATGACTGGGCGAAGCGGATGGGGTGAGGGCGCACAACTTCTCTTTCCGTCATTCCCGCGTAGGCGGGAATCCGGATTACAGACGAGTCGTGTTCTGGACCCCGCTTTCGCGGGGGTGACGTGTTTTAGATGGCGCGATTTTTCGACAACGTCATTGCGAGGAGCGAAGCGACGAAGCAATCCAGCTTTCGCGCGCGTGACTTTGGATTGCTCGTCGCGCTGCGCGCTCCTCGCAATGACGAAGTGTGGTGGGCTACGCGTGGCCGGCGTCGCCGGAAAGGGCGAAGGGATCGACGCCGAGCGTGGCGATCGCGCGCCGCCATTTGTCTTCGTTCGTCTCGTCGAAGAGCAACGCATCGTCCGATGGCACGGTGAGCCAGCCATTCGCCTGGATCTCGGCATCGAGCTGGCCTGGCCCCCAGCCGGCATGGCCGAAGGGCGAAGAAGCGCTGGCGCGGGCCGTCGCCGCGGCCGATCGCGCGCAGCATGTCGATCGTCGCGGTGAGGCCGACATCGCCCACGACCAGCGTCGCCTGCTCGGTGTAATCCGTCGAATGCAGCACGAAGCCGCGTGCCGCCTCGACCGGCCCGCCGAAATGCACGCGCGCGCGCTTGAAGCCGTCGCCGTCGACGCCGAGCTGCTGCAAAAGCTCGCACATCGAAGGCTGCTCGACCGTCTTGTTGACGACGAGGCCCATCGCGCCTTCGGCATTATGCGCGCACATGAAGACGACCGAGCGGCTGAAGCGCGGGTCCTCCATTTGCGGCATCGCGATCAATAATTGGCCGGCGAGCGAGGTCAAAACGGTGCTTCCTTTCGCCCGATTGAGATAAGCGAGGCGCGGCCTTGTTGCAAGAACACGCAAATGTGGCCGCCCTGCGACGATTTCTCGCCTTTGGCGAGGGCGGCGCCGCGACTTATAAGGGCGCTATGAAGCGGCCCGGTTTCGCAGTTTTGCTGTTCATCGTCGTGACGGCGCTCCTATACCGGCGCGCGCCTCGGCCGATGCGGCCTCGCCCTGGTATGAGACCGAGCAGGGCCGGGCGCGGCTGATCGCGGCGACGGCCGATGCCGGCAGCGCGGCGAGCATCGGCCTCGGCCTGCATTTCGAGCTTGCGCCGCATTGGAAGATATATTGGCGTTCGCCCGGCGATGCCGGCTTCCCGCCCGAGCTCGATTGGAAGGGCTCGACCAATCTTGCCGACGCAACGATCGCCTGGCCGGCGCCCGAGCGCTTTTCGGTGCAGGGGCTCGAAACCGCGGGCTATAGCGGCGCGGTCGTCTTGCCGATCACGGTGCGCGTCGCGCAGCCGGGCCAGCCGCTCCATCTCAAGGCGCATCTCTCCTATCTCACTTGCAGCGCGATTTGCGTGCCGCGCGAGACCGATCTCGCGCTCGATCTGCCCGGTGCGGGCGCGGGCTATGCGGCGCTGATCGATCAATATCGCGCGCAGGTGCCGGGCGACGGCACGGCGGAAGGCCTCGCCCTGACCCGCGCTGCGCTGCGCCCGGGCGCGAAAGCGGCGCTCGATCTGACCATCGCTAGCCAGAATCTCGCTCGCCGCGCCCGATGCTTTCGTCGAAGGCGTCGATGACGCGGTATTCGGTGCGCCGGCGGTGCTGAGGCGCGCGCCCACGGCCACGACGTTGCGCTTGCCGATCAGCGGCAATTGGCGCGACGTCGTTGGCCGCAAGCTGACCGTCACGCTGGTCGATGGATCGCGCAGCATGACCGCGCCGGTGACGGTCACCGAAGGCGAGGGGCTGATCGATCTCACGACCTTTGCGACGATGCTCGGCCTCGCGCTGATCGGCGGGCTGATCCTCAATCTCATGCCTTGTGTGCTGCCGGTCTTGTCGCTGAAGTTGCTTGCGGCGTTGCCGCGCACCGGCGAGACGCTGCGCGAAACGCGGCGCGGCTTTCTCGGCACGGCGGTGGGCATCGTGCTGTCTTTCCTGGTGCTCGCCGTCGCGACGGCGGCGGCGAAAACGGCGGGCTCGCCGTCGGCTGGGGCGTGCAATTCCAGGACCCGCTGTTCCTCATTGCCCTCGCCGTGCTGCTCGTGCTCTTCGCCTGCAATCTCTGGGGTTTCTTCGAGGTGCCGTTGCCGCGCGCCGTCGCCGCCATCGCCGAGCGCGGGCCGATCGGCAGCGTCGCGACGGGCGCCTTCGCGACCGTGCTGGCGACGCCGTGCTCCGCACCCTTCGTCGGCACGGCGCTCGGCTTCGCCTTCGCGGCGGGGCCCCTGGAGATCGTCGCGATCTTCCTCGCGCTCGGCCTCGGCATGGCCGCGCCCTATCTGCTCGTCGCAGTGGTGCCGGGGCTGGCGCGCCTGTTGCCGCGGCCGGGACGGTGGATGATTTATCTGCGCTGGGGGCTCGGCGCGTTGCTGCTCGGCATGCGCGGCCGCGGCTGCTCGCCGTCTTGAGCGGCGAGCTTGGCCTGCGCGCGGCGCTCGCGATTGCCTTGCTCTTGGGCTTTGCCGTCCTGATCTCGCTGTGCTGCATGAGCCGGTTTCGCGCTGGGATGCTGGTCGGCGCCGCGCTCATCGGCGCGCTTTTCGTGCCGATGCTCTGCGCCGCCGCTGCCACGTGCCGCTATCGCATCGGGCGAGGGGCCGTGGCAGGTCTTCGATCCCGCTGCGATCGGTGAGCACGTGCGCAACGGCGAGGTCGTGCTGGTCGATGTCACCGCCGATTGGTGCCTCACCTGCAAGGTCAATGAGCGGCTGGTGCTCGATCGCGCGCCGGTGCGCGACGATCTGACAAAGCCCGGCGTGGTGGCGATGCGCGCCGATTGGACGCGGCCCAATCCGGCGATCGACGCGCTATCTCGCCCGCTTCGGCCGCGTGGGCATTCCGTTCAACGTCGTCTACGGCCCGGCGGCGCCGGGCGGGCTGCCGCTTCCCGAATTGTTGACCAGCGGCGCTGTGACCGAGGCGCTTGCCCAGGCGGCAGGCCGGTAGCTAGGCTCCCCTTATCCCGAAAGCCCAAGTTCGAAAATCCAAGTCCGAAAACCAGGAGGCATTCAATGACGATTGCAGTTGGCGAAAAAATTCCCTCGGCGAAGCTGAAGACCATGACGGCGGAAGGTCCGAAGGACATTTCCACCGACGAGATTTTCGACGGCAAGAAGGTCGTGCTGTTCGCGGTGCCCGGCGCCTTCACCCCGACCTGCTCGGCCAAGCACCTGCCCGGGCTTTGTCGAGAAGGCGGCCGAGATCAAGGGCAAGGGCGTTGACACCATCGCCTGCCTCGCGGTCAACGACGCGTTCGTGATGGGCGCCTGGGGCAAGGCGCAGAATACCGACGACAAAGTGCTGATGCTGGCCGACGGCGCCGCGGCCTTCACGCAAGCAGCTTGGTCTCGATCTCGATCTCACCGGCCCGGGCATGGGCGTGCGCTCCAAGCGCTATGCGATGGTGGTCGATAACGGCGTCGTCAAGGCGCTCTAGGTCGAAGCACCGGGCGCGTTCGAAGTCTCGAGCGCCGACGCGATCCTGAGGCGCTCTAAGCGGTCTTAGCTCATAATTATTCGCTTCCGCGAAGCCGGTCATTCTCGATCGCGCGATCGACGAATGGACCGGATCGCACCGCTTGCGGCTGTCCGGTAGGCGAACTAAAAAGAGAGGACGCACTCGTCAACCGTCCGCGCTTGCTCGACACCTGTCGGGCAAGCGCGTCGGCGCGCTCATTCTCGGGATGGCCGGCATGGCCGCTGCACCCAATGCGAACTTCGACGTTGTGCGGCTCGATCGCCGCCTCGAGCCGCTGCCATAAATCGACATTCTTCACCGGCTTTTTGTCGGCGGTCTTCCAGCCGTTGCGCTTCCAGTTGTGGATGTAGCGCGTGATCCCGTCGCGCAGATACATGCTGTCGGTGTGGAGATGACCTCGCTCGGCCGCTCAGCGCTTCAAGCGCGGCGATCGCCGCCATCAGCTCCATGCGGTTGTTGGTGGTCGGATTGTCCGCGCCGAAGAGCTCTTTCTACGACTCCCTTGGCGCGCAGGAGCGCGCCCCAGCCGCCGGGGCCCGGATTGCCGCTGCAGGCGCCATCCGGTGTAGATGTCGATCGGAGACCGTGCCGTCGGCGCTTGTGCCTCGGCCATCGGGTCGAGGCCGATAGGCGCTGCTGCTGGGCGTGACGCCGCGATGGAAGCGCAGCTTCTGCCAGATATTCGAGCGGGTCTTTCGGCTTCACCAGCGCGCCCGGCGGATGATTGAGCCGGTCATAGAGCCGCGTCAGCAGGAAGCGCAGCGCACTGCCGCGCGCGAGGATCGGCAAGGCGTTCGAATTCCGTCGCGTGTCGAGGTCGCGTCGCGTCGATAATTGCGAACAGCAGAGCGTCGCCTTGGTGACGTTGAAGCTGCCATCGGCCTCGAAAGCACCAGGCGTTGAGGCAGATCGCGACGTCATAGGCAAAAAAATCGGTGCACGCGAAGTAGAAATCGATAACGCCGGGACGATTTCGCCGGCGCGGAAAAAGACATTGTCGGGGAAGAGATCGGCATGGATTACGCCCGCGGCAGGGTCTGCGGCCAGACCCGCGCAAGGGCGTCGAGCTCGTCGCCGAGCCCTGCTTGAGGCCGGGGGCGATCTCGTCGGCGCGCGCGGCACAGGATTTGTAGAGCTTCCGCCAACCCTCGAGCGACAGCGCGTTGTCGCGCTGCCCCGGAAAGTCGGCGACGGCGCGGTGCAGCTTCGCGAGCGCTCCGCCGATCCCGCCGCAGTGGTACGAATCGATCCGCCGTGGCCACATGCCGTCCAGGAAGCTGACGATTGCCGCCGGCCGGCCGCAAAGCTGGCGCAGCGCTTTGCCGTCCGTGGCATGGATTGGCGTTGGGCAGGCGACGCCCTTGTTCGCCAGATGGTCGATCAGCGCGAGGAAGAAGGGCAGGTCGGCTGGATCGACCCGCTTCTCGTAGAGGGTCAGGATGTAGGTGCCGTGCTCGGTGCGTAGCAGGAAGTTGGAGTTCGACGCCTTCGGCGATGCCCTTGCACGCGACCGGCTCGCCCAGTGCGTAATCCGCCCAGGAAGGCTCTCAGCTCGTCGTCGGGAACGTCGGTATAGACAGCCATTCCGCCCAGGCTCGCGGGGTTGCGGATGAGACGTCTGACGCTTGTGCCACCGCGACGCCTCGAATAAAGTGCGGGCCGCATCATCCGACTGCCGCCGCGGGCGAGCAAGCGAATACCGGACCCACGCGCAAGGAACAGAAACGGAAATGAGGGGATCGACGCCGGCACAGCGCGCCCTCCGGCGAGCCAGATTTGTCGGGTGGAGCTTGGCCATTTTGACGACGCTGGCGCTGGCCGGCTGCTCTAATTTCGGCGGTCGCGGCAATTCCTATACCTGTCCTGCGACGACCACCGTGCCCCAGCTGCAAACGCTGGTCCAGGTCGTTCCCGGCCCGAACGGCGCGACGATCCAATCCTCGGGCCGCATCAACACCGTAACCGCGGAATGCGACCGCGACGGCGATGCCGGCGTGCTCAGCAAGCTGACCGTCGAATTCGCGGGCCTCCGGACGACACCGGCGATCAACCAGATCGCGCTGCCCTATTTCGTCGCGCTTGCCGATGCGACCGGCAATATCCTCGGCAAGCAGCAATATACGATGACGCTCAGCTTCACGCCGGACGCGCAGATCACGAAGGCGAGCGATTTCGGCGACCGTGCATATCCCGAAGAATGCCCAACTCGGCAATGTTTATACGATCGTGGTCGGCTTCCAGCTCACCCAGAGCCAGCTCGACTACAACCGCGCCCATATGCAGTGATCCGGCCGGGCTGATGGCGGCACGCCGTTCCCGGAAGACCAAACGCACCGCGAAACGCGAGGAGGACACCGTCTTCGGACGGATCGAGCGTATCGCCGATCGTGGCGATTGGGCG
>CAVSUX010000013.1:0-759973 GCA_963731145.1 uncultured Alphaproteobacteria bacterium
GTCATCGGCGCCGCGCCGCTGCCGATTATGATCGCGGCGTTCTTCGCCGGCGGGTTTGTTATCGGCTGCAATACGGCGCGAATGCGATGGCGGCGACGTATTACCCGACCTTCATCCGCTCCAGCGGCGTCGGCTGGGCGCTGGGTGTCGGCCGCGCCGGGAATATCGTCGGCCCGGTGATCGGCGGCGTCATGCTCGGCACGGGGTGGAGCATCGCGGTCATCTGGTTCGTCAGCGCCTGCGCGCCGGCGATCGCGGCCATCGCGGTGCTGGGCGTCCGCCGCGCGGCGGCGACCGCGCGGCCGCAGACGAGCGCCGCCGCGGCGGAATAAGAAACGCGGCTAATTTTGCTAAGCTAGATCTTTGCGCCGGCGCGCAGCGGCGGCAGCGAGGCGAGCGTGTCGGCCGGGCTTGCCGAAGTAATAGCCCTGGCCGAATTCGACGCCGAGCGCCAGCAGGCTTTGCGCCTGCTTCTGCGTCTCGATCATCTCGGCGACGATCGCGGTCTTGACCTGGCGGCACATGCCGATCATCGCGTTCATGATCTGCAGATCGCGGTCGCTGTCCTGCATGCGCCGCACATAGGCACCGTCGATCTTGATGTAATCGACATGGAAGGCGCGCAGATAGGACAGCGAGGCGGCGCCGGCGCCGAAATCGTCGAGGCAGACGGCATTGCCGGCGTCGCGGAAGGCTTGGATGACCTGATTGGTGCGCGCCAGATCGGCGATGCTGGTCAATTCCGTGATCTCGAACAGCACGCGCGGCCGCACGACGTCGTGCCGCTTCAACAGCTTCTCGAGTCTCGGCGACGAAGATGTCGTTCTGGATCGAGCGGCCGGAGATGTTGACGGCGAGATGAGCGGTGCAGCCCGGCCCGGCATTGTCGAGATATTTGAGCGCGCGCTCGGCGACCAGCAGGTCGAGCTCCTCGATCAGTCCGACGCGCTCGGCGAATTCGATCGTCTCGAACGGCGAATTACCGTCGGCGAAGCGCGTCAGCACCTCGTAATGATGGATGCGGCGCGGCGCCAGGTCGACCACCGGCTGGAACACGGGCTTGATGCCGCGATCGGTGAACGAGGTCTTGAAGGCGATGACGCGTTTCGCCGTCTTCTTCATGAGCGTCGCGGAAGCCGTCGGTCAGCGAGGCGAAAGGCAGATTGGCGATGTCGCCGGCGGCGAATTCCTGCAGGGTGTAGGACAGCGCTTTGGCGGCGTCGCTCGGGTTGAGATCGGCGATATCGAGTGCGATCGCCAGCTCCTTGACGTGAAGCTGCGCGCCCTCGGGATCGTGCAGCTTCAGGATCGCGGCGATCTCCTTGCTGACATCCGCCGCGGCGGCGCCCTCGGTCACGGCGGCGAGCTGGTCGGGGCCGATCCGGCCGGCGAGCCCGCCGATCGCATAGGCGCGCAGGCAGCCGCCGATCTCGCTAAAGAGCGCCTCGATCGCATTCTCGCCGGCGCGCAGGCGCAGCCCCTCGACGCCGTCGAGCTGGATGAGGTTGAGCGCGGCGTCGTCGCTCAGCGTGTCGGTCTGCTTCAAACAGGCGAGGACCGATTTCTCGAACGCATCCTTATCGAGGAGATTGTCGTCGCCGGCCTCTGCCACGGCGAGCGCCGGACGCAGCGTCGAGACCGCGAAATGGATCGCGCCGTCCATGAAGGGCATGCGGCAGCCGCTCAGCGCGATGACGGTCGCGCGGCCGTCGGGACACAGCATACGCAGCGCAACCGGCTTCATCCGGCCGCTTGGGCCCAGGCGCTTCACCGCGGCGGCGATCACCGCGCGGTCGCTGCCGGAAAAGAGCGCGAGGAAATCGCTGCCGGTGAGCGCGGCGAGGCTGCGCCCGGCCAGGCCGTCGGCGGCGCCGACCGCAAAGCGGATGCGCAGCGCGGCATCGACCTCGATCAGCAGATCGGCGGCGGCGAAAGCAAAAGCCAGGAAGCGGTTGCGCTCGTCCTTGAGCTGCTCGTCCTTCGGCGCGGCGCTGACGCACGCCGACGCGGCGCTGGAATCGGCTGGTTGAGAATGTGTTGACGCTGCGATCGCCATGCGATCACTTCAGGCTCCTCGGGCCCCTCCACTGATCGAAGCCAAGATGGTCTGGAGGACCTTGCCAGGCTATGAACGAATGTCGAAAACCCGGCCTGGCTGCTAGATTTTGGCCATTATGTCGCGGGGCTCGGACTCGAGGGGGCGGTAACGGATGGTCGCGTGGCAGCAGGAAGCGGATGTGGTGGTGGTCGGCTCGGGCGCGACCGGATTGCCGGCGGCGATCGCGGCGCGCGAGGCGGGCGCTTCGGTGCTGCTGATCGAGGCCGAGGCCGATATCGGCGGCCATGCGATCACCTCGGGCGGCAACGTGCCGCTCGGCGGCGGTACTTCCGTGCAGAAGAAATACGGCATCGAGGATAGCTCCCGACCTCGTCTTCAAGGACCTGACCGATTGGTCGGTGGTCCAGCCGAACGGCGCGGCCGATTATCGCTATAACGACCGCGAGATCATCCGCGTCTTCGCCGATGAGAGCGCGCCGATCTTCGAATGGCTGCTTGGCGCATGGCGTCGTCTTCCACGACAAGGCGCCCGATCAGCGCGGCGGCGGCGCGGTCGGCAATTCGGTGCCGCGCGAGATGCATGCCGTGCCGCTCGACGTGAATCTGGTTCAGACAGGTAAGCCAGCCGCGGAGGAAGCGCGGCGCAGCTCTCTCGACCGGCAACGGCTTGATGCGGCCGCTCGAAGCGGCGGCGCGCAAACGCGGCGTCGAGATTTTGCTCGGGCATCGCATGACCGGCATCCATCGCGAGAAGGGCGATGCGAAGGGCCTCAACGCCTATCCGGCGGGACGCGTCGTCGGCATCGAGGTGACGCATCGCGGCGCGACGCTCAACATCCGCGCGAAGAAGGCGGTGATCATCGCCACCGGCGGCTCGACCGGCAATGTCGATTTCCGCCGCATGTTCGATCCGCGCCTGACCGAGGAATATTGCGGCCTCGCCGGCATGCCGTGGTCCGATCAGGACGCGAGCGGCGAGCTCGCGGCGATGGCGATCGGCGCCTCGCTCTGGGGCCTCGCCAATCAAACCGCCGAATTCGGCGCCGTCATCACCAAGCCCGGCCGCATCGGCTCGCAATGGGGCTATGTCAATCTCAACTGGCAGCCGGGCAGCAAGATCTTCGACAAGATCCGCGCAACCGGGCTGCGAGTCTCCGACTGGCAAAACGTCATCACCGTCAACATGCTGGGCAAGCGCTTCTACGACGAGACCTGCAAGCAATTCACCCGCAACAACTACAACGCGGTGAAGCCCTATGTGCACGGCCATTATCTCAATGCCGAGACCGTCAAATACAAGCCGAACAATTGGCTGAACGCGGCGATGCAGGGGATCGGCGACGGCAAGAACGGCGGCGGGCCGATCTGGGCGATCTTCGACAGCGATGCCTGCGCGCGCGAGAAATGGGACCCGAACCCGCCCTATGTCGACGAGGAGGGCGGCTTCTTCTTCCGCGCCGACACGATCGAAGAACTCGCGGCGACGATCAAAATGAAGCATCAGCGCCTCGCCATGCCGCCGGGCAATCTCCGCGCGACGGTGACGAACTACAACACCTTCGTCTTCGACGGCGTCGACAGCGATTTCGGCAAGCCGTCGCCGAAATACCCGATCCTGAAGCCGCCTTTCTACGCCGCCTGGTGCACGCCGGTGGTCCACGACACGCGCGCCGGGCTGCGCATCGATGCCGGCTGCCAGGTGATCGATCTGCAAGGCAAGGCGATCACCGGGCCTTTATTGCGGCGGCGAGAGCGCCGGCGGCTTCAGCATGCACGGCCTCGCGCGCTGCCTCGTGCAGGGCCTCGTCGCGGGACGGAACGCGGCGAGGGAAGAGGGCTGAGGCGTTTGAACGCAAAACCTGGGAGGATTACATGGCAAAAGAATGCATCGCCGGTCCGTTCGAAACGGAGAGAGGCTATTCGTCGGTTATCAAGACGGTTGGCGGCATCCATGTCTGGGTCGCGGGGCAGACGGGCCACCGCGATGCGGCGGGCAAGCCCGGCAATCATGACATCGAGAGCCAGACGCGGCAGTGCTTTCGCAATATCGAGGCGCAGCTTGCCAAGGCGGGCGGCAAGCTTTCCGATCTGGTGTACATGACGGTGTTTCTCAAAGACCAGCGGCACGGCCCCAAATTCCTCGAGCTGCGGCGCGAGATATTGAAGAAAGACTTTCCGGTGTCGGCGCTGATCACGGTCGTCGGTTTCGCCGATCCCGACGTCTTGCTGGAGATCCAGTCCATCGCCGTGGTCGACGAATAGCGACAGCGTATCGATCGGCTCTGCAGAGGGCTAGTTGCGCGCGGTTGCGTTGTCGCTCGTCTTGCCGCCCGATCGCGCAGACAAGGACGATTTGGCGCTTCGCTCTCGGACTGCCTGCTTGGGATTTCGAGGCGACCGAACGGCGGTTGCCGCCCGAGCGCACAAGAACGAATTCGCGGCAGCATCGCATTGATCCGATTCGTAAACGGCAAGGCGGACCTGCGCCAGACCATGGTCCAGAATGCCGAGGTTCGCGGCGGCCGCGTATGACACGTCGATAATCCGCTGGTGAACGTAGGGCCCGCGGTCGTTGATCCGTACGAGGATGGATCGACCGTCGCGCAAGTTCGTGACGCGCACGATGGTTCCGAAAGGCAAGGATCGATGCGCCGCGGTGAATTGCATCGGCTCCGGTTTCTCGCCGTTTGCGGTTCGCTTGAACTTGCCTTTGTTCCGATACCAGGAGGCGATTCCGCCCTGCGTATACGTCGGAATTTCCGTCCGCGCCGCCGCAGGGATAGGCACCGAAATCGGCACGGGGGCGAATGCGGATTCCACGCTCGTAGTCGGCACGGAAATCGAGGCGCGCTCGGGTGCGGCGCATCCGGCGAGGCAAAGCGAGGAGAAGGCGATAGAGTCCACGCGCGGTCCGCCATCCCCCGAGCATCGGCGCTTATCCTTTACCCAAAGCTGCGAGGTCGCAGCGATCGGCGCGCATATGCGGCGAATTCTCGACAACTCGGATTTAATGATGGGCAACCTGGATGATCGGTGAAGCCGGATTGGTCGCCTGGGTCTGCGCGAGACTGGGTGCGTCCGAGGCGTCCGACGCAAATCCGATAAGGCCGACGGAGAACGCCAGAGCCGAAGTGACGCGATGCATGACGGTTCCTCTTATCACCAACAACCAAAAGCAGTTTGCGGCGCATCTTTAACGATTGGTTAATCCGCAAATGCGGTTCTATTGGTCATGGCCGGCGAGAAAATCCAGTCGCTGCAAATCCTGCGCGGGATCGCAGCCACCATGGTCGTGGCCTCGCATTCTCTGTTTTTTGCCAATGTTCTAGACCCTGTCGCTTTCCCCCTCATCGACCGCGCCAATCTGGGAACGGCCGGCGTCGATATATTCTTCGTCCTCAGCGGCGTGGTGATTTACCGATCGGCATTCGCGGGCCGGCCGCAATCGGCAGGCGTGTTCCTCGGTCGACGCTTCCTGCGCATCGCCCCGCTTTATTATTTGCTTGCCCTGTCGGGCGTGGCGCTCGCGACGGTCGGCGGTCCCGCGGTCGGGCCCGAAAATGTCATGACAGCTTTCACCTTCTGGCCTGTATGGCATGGAGAGGCATGGCTTCCCGTCGAAACTGCCGGGTGGACACTCTGCTTCGAGATGCTGTTCTATCTCGGCGCCGCGTGCGTCCTGTCGTGGCGCCCCGCGATTTATTGGCTGCTTGTCGCTTATCCCGTCGCGTGGCTGCTCGGATATTTTGTGCTCAATTCCGCCACGCTTCGCTTTTTGGGCAATCCGATCATTCTGGAATTTTTGTCGGGTGTGGCGATCGCGGCAGGAAGCTCGAACAGGGTGCAGCCGCTTTGGGTCGGCGCCTCGCTTGTCGGGCTCGGTAGCGTGGCGATGTATCTTTTCTGCCTACCCCCGGGCGCGGACGCCATCCTTGTCCTAACCGGGTCCGAATCCATCGTTCGACTGCTGGCTTGGGGCGTGCCCGCCGCCGTCATCGTCAAAGGCGCGTTGCTGCTCGAGCCGCATCTCCGCGGCGCATGGCTGCGCCCGCTCGTCTTTCTCGGCGACGCCTCCTATTCGATCTATCTCATAAACGTAGCGGCGCTGTACGCGGCGTTCGCGGTGGCGAGCGCGCTGAATGCGGCCTCCCTTCCCTTGGCATTTATCGCGCTGCCCTTCCTGGCGATCGGCGTCGCTGCCGGCGTTGCCGTGTATTGTCTCGTGGAGCGGCCGATGTTGAGAGCCCTGACAAGCCGGGTGTCAAAGGCGATACTCGAACCGCTCCTGGTCCCGGTGGGCGGCACCAGCCCGACAAATGCCGGCCGGAAAAACTGAGGGACGAATACTCTTTAGGCGAGTTCCCTCATGCGGGAGCGGCAAAAGCCGGCCGGCTCGCGGCGTTTTCGTGCTGACGCTCGCAGGGTCCTCGTCGCGCGCCAGTCGGAGAATGCGATGGGCGGCAGCGGCTTGCGGTTGATCGACGCTGCGTTTATATTTCGATTATCGTCGAAATATCGAATATTGGCCCGATGAAAACAACAACCGAGGCCGTCGTCGCGCTGTCGGCACTGGCGCAGGAGACGCGGCTGGCGATCTATCGCCTGCTGGTCGAGGCGGGACCGAACGGTCTCGCCGCCGGCGCGATCGCGCAGCGGCTCGATGTCGCGCCGTCATCGCTGTCGTTTCATCTCGCGCAGCTCACCCATGCCGGGTTGATCAACCAGCGCCGCGTGAGCCGCAGCCTGATCTATGCGGCGGATTTCGCGGCGATGAACGGGCTCGTCGCCTATCTCACCGAGAATTGCTGCGGCGGCCAGTCCTGCGCGCCGGTCTGCCAACCGGCGAAAGTCCCCGCAACGCGTTCGCGAAAGAAATCGGCATGACGGCCCGTACCGTGCTGTTCCTCTGCACCGGCAATTCGGCGCGCAGCATCCTTGGCGAGGCGCTGCTCAATCATTGGGGCAAGGGCAAGTTCCACGCCTTCAGCGCCGGCAGCTTCCCGAAAGGCGCGGTCAATCCGTTGGCGATCGAGCTGCTGCAATCGCTGTTTCTGCCGATCGAGAACGTGCGCTCGAAGAGCTGGAACGAATTCGCTTCGCCCGATGCGCCGGCGATGGATTTCGTGATCACGGTGTGCGATCAGGCGGCGAGCGAGATCTGTCCGATCTGGCCGGGCCAGCCGATCACGGCGCATTGGAGCATTCCCGATCCGGCCGCCGTCGACGGCTCGGTCGAGGAGCGCCGCGTCGCGTTCCGCGATGCGTTTCGGCGCCTCGATGCGCGCATCAAGCTCTTCGTCGCGCTGCCGCTCGACAAGCTCGACCGGCTGACGCTGAAGCGAAGAGACCGATCGCATCGGCGGGACCGAATGCCGGCAAAGCGCACATCGTGATCGCGGACTGACGATGCCCCTCAGCCTCGGTCGGCGCGCCGCCGCCGAAGCGCTCGGCACGGCGTTCCTGCTCGCCGCCGTTGTCGGCTCGGGCATCATGGCCGAGCGGCTCGCGGGCGGGAATGTCGCGCTCGCGCTGCTCGCGAATGCGATCGCGACCGGCGGCGCGCTCTTCGCGCTGATCCTCGTCTTCGCGCCGTGGTCGGGCGCGCATTTCAATCCGGTGGTGACGCTCGCCTGGCCGTCGATGGCGCGATCGCGTGGCGCGATGTGCTCGCCTATGTCGCGGCGCAGCTCGCCGGCGCGATCGTCGGCGTCTGGCTCGCCCATCGGATGTTCGATCTGCCGATCCTCGAATGGTCGGTGCACGCGCGCAGCGGCATCGGCCAATGGACGGGCGAGTTCGTCGCGACGTTCGGCTTGCTGCTGGTGATCGAAAGCGGCCGCCGTGCTTTCGCGCAGAGCCTGCCGGCGGCGATCGCCGCCTATATCACCGCGGCTTACTGGTTCACGTCGTCGACGTCCTTCGCCAATCCGGCGGTGACATTGGCGCGCGCGCTGACCGACAGCTTCGCCGGCATCGCGCCGAGCGATGTGGCCGGCTTCGTGCTCTGCCAATACCTTGGCGCGGCGGCGGCGGTCGGTTTTGTCCGCTGGCTCGAGCGGCGGCCGAGCCCGGCGGCCGAGCTAACGGCTCGGGCGAGCCCCGCGATTAAGGCCATTGAATTCTTAACGGATTTTTTCTCTACCGTGATCGGTCTGAGGGCGAAAAAATCACCGTTGTTCCTGGTCTGTTCTAGACAGCCGGGCTTGCGGTTGCTATAAACACGACGCGCTGGCATCCCCGGCTCGCCCATCGGGCCGGGAACATGCAGCGCGATAAATCCAACTCTTCTTTTTGGCCTTTCTCTTTGGTCAAACGACTTCAAGCCCGCCTCGCGCGGGCTTTTTTCGTTTGGCGCAGGAATCAAACCAAACGAAGACGCGGTCCCACGACGCGCTACCGCTTGGGCAAAAACGCCTCGGTGTAGAGCGTCGACATGTCGGGCGGGCTGTCGACCAGCTTCTGGTCGACGAAGGCGCGTTTGAGATTGGCGAGCGCCTCGGCGTCGAATTTGCAATCGCGGCTGAACTTCGTCGCGGTGAGATCGTATTCCTTGGTCATCACGGCCTCGGAATAGTGGGTGACTTCGCTCTCGATCTTCACCGTCTCGGCCTTGTGCGTCGTGAGATAGTCGATCGTCTCGAGCCAGGCGGCGAGGAAGCGCTTGAGCGCGTCGGGGTTGGTGTCGATGAAATGCTGGCTGGCAAAGGTCGTGCTCGCCGCGATATTGCCGACGAAGGCGTCGGACGAGACGAGCAGCCGGCCTTCCTTCTTTTCCTCCCAATTGAAGATGTTGGAGGTGACCGAGAGATCGGCATCGATCGCGCTGGTGCGGAAGGCGGCGAGAACCGCGGCGGCGCCATTGCCGATCGCGATCGCCTGCGCGGCATCCGCGCCGCTCCAGTTCTCGTGCTGGTTGAGCTGCTTGGTGAGCCAATCGGTGAGCGAGCCGGCGCTCGAGATGCCGATCTTCTTGCCTTTGAGCTGATCGACCTTCTTGATCGGCGAATCATACGGCACGGCGATGCCGATGAAGGGAATGGGCGAGAGCCCGTCGCAGACCGCTTTCATCGGCGCGCCTTTGGCGACGAGCGCCATCTCGGTGCCGGCGCCGAGGCCGACATCGATGGCGCCGGCGATGATCGCCTGCGACAGCTTGCTGCCGCCGGTGAAGTCGGAGATTTTCAGCACCAGCCCGTGCCGCTTGAAGATGCCGGTCTTGTCGCCGACATGGACCGGCAGGAACGAGGTCGAGGCGGCATCGGCCTTGCCGACGGTGATCGTATCCTCGGCCCGCGACCGGAGCCGCCGGCAGCAACAGCGCCCATCCGGCGATCAAAGCGACGAGACCTGACGGGCCTTTGGGCATGCTCATGGTTTCCTCTCCTCTGCCTTCGAGCTTGTCGCACATTCATGCGGGCGTTTCCGCCCTAGAGTTTGGCTTGTCGAATGGACCGGGAGCGTCGCTATTTTGCGCCACTCGAAAGCGTGGAGATTCTCGCGCCGCTTGTCAAATTGACGCGGTGCTATTGCGCCGGGAGCTGGACCGGACGGGGGCTGCGAGGGGAAAAATGGGATCTGCACTATCGCTCGCCATCGCCGATGCTTTCGCGCCGTCCGAGCGCCGGCTGCTGCTTGCTGACGGTCGTCGGGACGATCGCGCTGCTGATCGCGCTGTGGCTCGGCGCCTCGGTGGTGATCGCGGCGCTGCATGTCACCGGCTGGCATTGGCTCAATGTCGCGATCGCTTTGCTCGGCAGCGTCGCGACGCTGTTCCTCGCCTGGCTGATCTTTCCGAGCATGGCGATCTTGATGCTCGGTTTCTTTCTCGATCGCGTGATCGCCTCGGTGGAGCGCCGGCATTACCCCGATCTGCCGCCGCCGCGCGCGATCGGCATCGGCCCGTCGCTGGCGAGCGCCCTCCGTCTCGCGCTGTTGGCGCTGTTGCTCAATGTCCTCGCGCTGCCGCTCTATATCTTCTTTCCGGTGGTGAACATCGTGCTGTTCTTCGGCATCAACGGCTATCTCATCGGCCGGGAATATTTCGAGGCCGTGGCCTGTCGCCGGCTCGAGCGCGCGCCGATGAAGGCGATGTGGCGGCACTATCGCGTGCGGCTGGTGATCGCCGGCGCGATCATCGCTTTTCTTCTCTCCGTCCCCGTGCTCAATCTCGCCGCGCCGCTGATCGGCGTGGCTTTCATGCTGCATCTCTTCGAGCGGCTGCGCCGGATTGGTCGCGACGCTTTTGCCCAATAAACAGGCGGGCCGTGCGGCGGGGGCGGTGAGGGTGGCTGGCAAAAGGCGCGCTTTGGTGATCGGCGGCTCGATCGGCGGGCTCTGCGCCGGCCATCTGCTGCATCGCGCCGGCTGGGACGTCACCGTTTATGAGCGCAGCCGCAGCGATCTCGCCGATCGCGGCGCCGGGCTCGGCGTCTCGAAAGAGCTGTTCGACATCATGGCGCGGATCGGCATCGAGCCCGATCCGTCGCTTTCGGTCAGCGCCGGGACGTCGATCTGGCTCGGGCAGCGCGATGAGATCGTGCAGGAATTGCCGCGTCCCTCGCGCGGCAGCACCTGGCCGGTGATCTATCAGCCGCTGCGCCGCGCCTTTCCGTCCGAACTCTACCGGCCCGGCATGATGCTGACGCGCATCGAGCAGGAGAGCGAGAAGGCGCGCGCGATTTTCGCCGACGGCACGGCGGCGGAAGCCGATCTCATCGTCGCGGCGGATGGCGTGATGTCGACGGTGCGGCGGCAATTCCTGCCCGAGGTGGTGCCGAAACAGGCGGGCTATGTCGCCTGGCGCGGCCTCATCGAAGAGAAGGAGATCCCGGCATCGGGCCGCGATCTGCTCTTCGATCGCATCGCTTTCGCTTTTCCCGAAGGCGAGATGATCCTCTCGGTGCATGTGCCGGGGCCGGGCAACGAAGTGCGGCCGGGACATCGGCGCTATTATTTCATTTGGTACCGGCCGGCGACGCCGGAGCAGCAACGCGCGATGTTCACCGACGCCGCGGGCCGGCATCACGGCCTCTCGATCCCGCCGGCGCTGATCCGCCGCGAATTCGTCGACGAGATGCGCGCGGCGGCGCGCGCGAAACTGTCGCCGCTGCTCGCCGAGATCGTCGGCCTCGTGCAGCTTCCGCTGCTGCAGGCGATCACCGATATGGAATCGCCGCGCCTCGTCTTCGGCCGCGCCGCGCTGACGGGCGATGCCGCTTTCGTCGCGCGCCCGCATGTCGCCGCCGGCACCAGCAAGGCGGCGCTCGATGCGGCGTGCCTCGTCGATGCGCTCGCGGCGACAGGCGGCGATATCGATGCGGCGCTATCGCGCTACAACACCGAGCGCTGTGCTTTCGGCCGCGCCATCGTCGCGCATTCGCGCTATCTCGGCGCCTATATCGAGGCGCAGATCAAGCCGCCATCGGAGCGCGGCGCGGCGGCGACGCGCGATCCCGTCCGCCTCATCACCGATTACGGCGCGCCGCATCTCGTCAGCCCGGCGGAGGTCTGAGCGTGCCGGACCTACCTAGACCGCGTGAGCTTCTCGCGCTGTTGCTTGAGCTGCGTCAGCTCCGCCTCATGCTCGGCGATGCGTTGCGACGTGCGGTCGTCGTCCGCGGCGCCCGACTGAGCGGCCGCCTGCTCGGCCAATTGGCGCAGATTGTCGCGCACAATCGCGATGCGATCATCGATTTCCTCGATGCTCAGCGGCGTGCCAGCCATGGCAAAAACCTCCCGGTGCGGTGTCCGCAGAAGATCGTCGGCGCGCGGTCGCAGCCGCCAAGAACGCCAAGAACGCCATTCACATCCTGTCGCACCACGCGTCCGGCCAGGATTGACGATTTCGATCCTGGCTGAAAGCTCGTGCCCCGCGGTGAAAACACGACCCGAAAGGTCGGTAAAGCGCCTGCGGGACGGCAATCGTTCAGGGATTTTTAACCGGGAACCCACCCTAATGTTACCATGCTTCGTATTCTATACGCTTGCATTTTCGAGCAACACGATTTGCGGCTGGTCGCGCTTGCCGCGGTGGTCTGCGTGCTCGCGTGCTTCAGCGCGATCAATCTCTTCGCCGATGCGCAGGAAGCAAGCGGCAGTCGCCGCGGCCTCTTGCACGCGACGGCGGCGACTGTGTTCGGGGCCGGCGTGTGGACGACCCATTTCATCGCCGAGCTTGCTTACCAGCCCGGCATTCCGATCGGCTACGACATCAATCTGACGCTGGCGTCGGTTGCGCTCGCGGTCGTCGTGACCTGGTTCGGCATGTGGATCGCGCTCAGTTTCGGGTGGCGCCACATCGGCGGCGTGGTGGTGGGGATAGCCATCGGGGCAATGCATTATACCGGCATCGCAGCCCTGCGCGCGCCCGCCGATTTCGCGTGGGACCCGGTGATGGTCGCGATCTCGGTGGTCATCGGCGCGACGATGGCGGCGGCGGCAATAGAGACCCTCGGCTCAAAGCCGAGCGTCGCTCAGCGCATAGGCGCTGCCGGGATGTTGGTTTTGGCGATTGTCGGCCTTCACTTTACCGCGATGGCGGCGCTCAGCCTGACGCTTGACAACACGGTCGCGACGACGATCGAAGGATTTTCGCCCAACCTACTGGCCATCACCATCGCAGCGGTCGCCGCACTCATCATTACCCTCGGCCTCGCCTGCTCGTTTGTCGACAATGCACGGCGCACGATCGAGGAGAACGAACGGCTCCAGCGCTGCGTCGAGGAACGGACGGCTGAACTCAAGGAGGCGCAAAGCGAGCTGTTGCGCAAAGAGCGGCTGTCGGCGCTCGGCCAGGTCACGGCAACCATAGCGCATGAGCTACGCAATCCTTTGAGCGCGATCCGCAACACCCTCTATGCGGTGAAAGAGACCGTCGCGGCGCAAGGTGTGGATCTCGACCGGCCGATCTCGCGTGCCGAGCGGAGCATTGCGCGGTGCGACCGCATCATCAACGACCTGCTCGATTACACCCGCGCCAGGAAACTACATTTGGCCAAGCTTAGGCTCGATCCGTGGATCGAGGAAATACTTGGCGAGCAGCGCCTGCCGAGCGGTATCGTGATGGAGCACAAACTCGGTGCTGACTGCAGTGTTGTCGCGATCGACGCGGAGCGCATGCGCCGCGTGCTGGTCAATCTCATCGACAATGCCGCTCAGGCAATGCTCGACGAGACGCGCGAACGCAAGGTCACGGTGACCACCGCGACGGCCGGCGATCAATTCGAGCTGGTGGTCGAGGATACCGGTTGCGGCATCCCGCCCGATGTTCTGCCAAAGGTGTTCGAGCCGCTGTTCAGCACGAAGAGCTTCGGCACCGGACTCGGCCTGCCGGTCGTGAAGCAGATCATCGAGCAGCATGGCGGCACGATCGATATCACGAGCGAAATCGGCAAGGGTACATGTGTCGTCGTGCGGCTGAAGCGTCTCGCCGAGAATAGAATAGCAATAGCAGCATGACGGCACAGGTTCTGGGCGCCTCGCCGATGCGGTCAGGCGGAAAAGCAGCGCCGATATCTTCCTGATACGCGGCACGTGATCGAGGCTGCGCTCTTTGGCGAGCAAGGCTCCAACACCGGCACACGCCGCCTTGCGACCCGCGCGCGATCGCCTTGCAGCGGCAGATCGCATCGCCGCCGCCTGCGCCGCGCTGAGTCTGGCGGAGGTCGCAACGCCTTTTGCACGGGACCCCGGCTTTCGCCGGGGTGACGCCTCAGCAAAGCCGATGCGTCATTTCTCGAGCGCGTCGATGCCGGCTTGCGCGGCCTGGATGTCGCCATCCGAGGTCGGCGCGCCGCTGGAGCCGATCGCGCCGACGACATGGCCTTTGATGACGATCGGGATGCCGCCGCCGACCGCGGTGACGCCGAGCTGGCCGATCACCGGCCGGCTCGCGAGGCCATCCTCGAAAATCTTGGTCGGGCGGCGGAAACCGGCGGCGCTCGACGCCTTCTTGATCGCGAGCTCGCTCACCGAATTATTCGCGTTGTCCATCTTCTCGAGGAAGATCAGCTCGCCGGCCGGGCCGACGATGGCGATGGCCGAGGGATAGCCGAGCGCTTTCGCTTTCGCGATACCGGCATCCGCCGCTTTGCGCGCGTGCGCGAGATCGATCGGCAGGCCGTAAGGCGTCGGCGGCGCTGCCTGTTGCGGTGGGGCGCCGGCGCCGCCGGTTTGCTGCGCCGATGCGGAAAACGAGACGAGAGCGGCGGCGCTCATGAGCGCCGCGGCAAAAAGCGGAATGTGCATGAAATCCTCCCTTGAAAAATGCTTTCTTCGCCGGCGAGTTTAGCGATGCCCGGTACGGCCTGTCATCATACGCGCGTTATCGCGCCGCCTGGTGCTTATTTAGCCTGCGTTAGCAGTGAATTCGCGATCTCCATGACGACCGACGACATCGCGCGGTCCGGCTGACGCTGGCAGGTATCGGCGATGCGATCCATCAGGCTCTCGCTCGCCACATCGTGGAGGATGTCCTTGCCGCTTTGCTGCGCGATGCCCGAGAGATAGCCCAGCGCCCAGCCGCCAAGACTGAGCATCGCGGTGCGGTTGCCGCTGTCGA
This sequence comes from uncultured Alphaproteobacteria bacterium, assembly GCA_963731145.1. GTDB lineage: Bacteria > Pseudomonadota > Alphaproteobacteria > ATCC43930 > CGMCC-115725 > CAIKMD01. Next base: position 14,619 of record CAVSUX010000013.1, read on the forward strand.
GCGCGGCGAGGAAGGCGTTGCAGGTATTGTCGCTCGGGATCAGCAGTCGGATGCCCGGTTGCGCCTGGGCGGTCGCGGCGCCGGCGGCGAGCGCGAGAACGACGAGACAACGCTGGGTAATCTTCACGCGCGTTCTTCCTATGACTGAGGCTCGAGCGGCTTCGTGGTGACGACGAGGATCGCTTCGCCGGCGAAAAACAGTGCCAGCAGCACGATGGCACCCGCCCAGCCGGCGAATTCATAGCCGAAGCGCGCGCTCACATAGAGCAGCATCGCCATGCCGAGCATCATGCTCGGCGCACCGGCGGCGCGATGCAGCGGGCCTTGATGATAGCCGATCCAAAAGCCGAAACGGCCGACGATCCAGACGAAGGTCGTTGCGACGACGGCGCGCATCGCGGCGCCGCTGCCGCAATAATAAGCGAGGCCGAAGAGACCGGGCAAGAAGACGAGAAGCTGCTCGAGCGTGTTCTGCAGATAGCGCAGGTTGATCGTCATCCGCCGCGTTTCGTAACCGACGAGCGGATCGATCGCCGGCGAGCGCAGGCGCTCATGCGCGACCGCCTCGATGCCGAGCACGAAGCAGAACAGCACCGCGACGCAGCCGCATTTCAATGCGAAGATCAAACGCGCCAGCGGCTCTTCCATGCCGACCAGCGGCGGCAGGAGGAAATAGATCGCGAGCCACAACGCCACCGCGACCAGGAAAGCGACCGCGATCTCGCGCAGCAACCCGGCTTGCGGCGTCATCGATGCGATCGGCTCATGGCGGCGCCATCGCTTCTTTCGGCAGCTTCAGGCCGCGCTCGATGTAATAGCGCGCGGCGCCGGGATGAAGCGGGATCGCGACGCCTTGCAGCGCATTCTCGATACGGATCGCCTTGCCGGCGGGATGGCCATTGTCGAGCAGACGGCGCGTCGCGTCCTGCCATAGCGCCTTGGTGATGCCGTAAACGAGATCGTCGGGCAGAGCGGCGCTGGCGATGAAAAGCGCGGGCACCGCGATGCTCGGCGTCTCGCCGTCGATGCCGGGATAAATCGCGCCGGGAATGATCGTGGCGGTGATAAAGGGATGGGCGCGCAGCAAGGCATCGCGTGGCTTGCCGGCGATCGGCACCAGCCGCACGCGCTCCATCGATGCCGCATCGACGATCGCCGGCACCGGCGCGCCCGCCATCAGGAAGAAAGCGTCGAGCTTGTTGCTGTCGAGCAAGGCGGTGGCGTCGGCGAGGCGCAGATATTGCGCCTTGATCTGGCATTCCTGCAGCGCGCTCGCCCGCAGGACAAGACGCGCTTCGGCGAGCGTGCCGGAGCCGGCCTCGCCGAGCGCGACGCTCTTCTTTTTGAGATCGGCGACGCCGCGAACACCGCTGCCGATGCGCGCGACGATATGCACGGCTTCGGGATAGAGCGCGGCGATGACGCGCAGATTGCGGATCGGCCCGGTCTTGGCGAGCAATGCGACGCCGTTTTGCGGCGGCGCGGGCGCGGCGCGGCAGGCCTTGCTCGGCGTGATCACGGGCGCGCTGCCGCGATAGGCCCAGGTCGCGACATCGGCTTGCGCGAAAGCGGCTTCGATCTGGCCCTGGCCGACGGCGAGCACATTCGCGATCGAGCCTTCGGTTGCCTGCGCCACGGCGACGAGGCCCGGCACGCCGCAACTGCCGCCGCGATCGCAGTCGCGCGCGCCCGGCGGCTTGCTGATCGCATTGGCGATCTCGGCGCCGATCTGGAAATAGGTACCGGTGGTGGCGGCGGTGCCGATGCGGAAGAAGCGCGGCGCGTCGTCGGCCCTCGCCGGGGTGAAGGATGCGACGGCGGTCAATGCTGCCGCGAAGGCAAGGGCCGTCAGTATCAGTCGCAAACCGCGCATCGTCCGCTCAGTCGCCGGCGGCTTGGGCTGCGGTCGCGGCACCGATCGCGAGCGGCAGCGTGAAGCTGAACACTGTGCCGCCGCCGGCATTGTCGGCGACCTGCAATTTCTCGCCATGCGCTTCGATGATGAAGCGGCAGATCGAGAGGCCGACGCCCATGCCGGTGGCTTTCGTCGTGACGAAAGGCTGGAACAGCTTCGCGCGCAGCGCCGGCGGCAGGCCAGGCCCGGTATCGGCGATGCTGATCTCGAGCTTTTCCGGCCCGAGCGGACGCGACGCGATCGTCAGACGACGGTGCGGGCTCTTGCTCTCGACCATCGCCTCGCTGGCATTGCGGATGAGGTTGACCAGCACCTGCTGGATCTGGATGCGATCGATCACCACCGTCGCCGCCGGTGGCTCGAGCATGGTTTCGATCTCGACCCCGATGCGGCCGGTCGCCGCCAGGGCGACGGCGATTGCGTCCTCGACCGTGGTCGCGAGCGGCTCCGGCCGGCGATCGATCTCGCGCTTGGCGACGAACTCGCGCAAGCGGCGCATGATCTCGCGCGCCCGCTCGCTCTGGCCGAGCGTCTTCTCGATCGTGGCGGCGACTTTCTCCTTGTCGCCCATCGCGGAGAGGCGCTGCAGCGCGGCGAGGTAATTGCCGATCGCGGCGAGCGGCTGGTTGACCTCGTGGATGAGCGTGGTCACGACCTGGCCGAGATCGCTGACGCGCGAGAGATGCGAGAGCATCGCCTCCATCTCGCTCAAGCGCCGCTCGCGCACGCGCCGCTCGGTGGCAATGGCGCGCGCAAGCCGCGCGTAGAGCGTCGTCGTCTCCGACAGCAGCACGATCAACACGATGCTGGCCGCGATCACGCCGTAGAGCCGGCCGAAATAGAAGCCGACGCTGAAACGCGCCGGCGCCAGCAACACGCTGAGCGCGATCTCGCAGAGCCAGGCGCAGAGCACGACGGCGAGCCAGAGATCGAGGATGCTGCGCCGCCGCCGCCACCAGAGGATCGCGAGCGCAACGGCGGCGAGCAGCCAGATCGAGCCGGTGATATAGGGAAAGGACGCGGTGCGCCGATCCGCGGCGATGACCTGCGGCAGCAACGGCTCGCCGATCGTCGCGAGCGCGGTGAGCGCGATCACGAATCCCACGGTCGCGACGACGCAGAGAAGGATTGCCCGCCGCGCCTTGCCCGGCGATATCGCCCGGCGCTCGTCGTCGCGGAAGGCGTAGACGATCACCGCGATCGGAAAGCCGAGATGCCAAGCCACATAGATCCAGGCGGCGCTGCTCGGTCCGGCACCGAACAGCCCGGTCGGCGTGAAAAGGCCCGGGAAGACGAGCATATGCGGCAGGACGATCAGCGCGGTGAAGAGATAGCCGGTGCCGAGCAACAGCAGCGATGGGACGCGCACGATCGCGAATTGCGCAAAGAGCAGCGCCGCCGTGATCGCGTCTTCGACGATAAGCGCGCTTTCATAGGCCGGGATGAAAGCGTCGGCGCGCAGCAGCGGAACGGCAGCGAAAGGCGCGGTGGCAAGAAACGCGGCGGCAAGCAATAGGACGATCGCCAGGGCGAGGCGGCGCTGCAGGCGGCTCGCGGTTATGGTGGAAAGAAAGGTCTGAGTTTGGCCGCTATCCGCCACGAAGCCTCGGCTCGCCCAAGATTTCGAATTTCGCAAAAAAGCTTAGGGCGGCAGCCGCGCGACTGGCAAGGCCGCGTGCCGCGAGTCGCGGTGCTATTTCGCGAGCCCGCGCGGCGCTACTTGCCGATTTGCAGCGCGGCTTCTTGCGGGGCGGTTTTCTGCATCGTCTGACGGGCGGGCAGCGGGACGCCGGCGGCGGGCAGGTTGCTCGCCGGCGCGGGCGCATCGCTTGTCTGCAGATCGGCAGGCGCCGGGGTGACCGGCATCGGGATGCCGGTGGCGGCGAGGCCAGCGGCGCGCACCGCGTCCCAATCGACGAGCGGGGCGCGATCGCCCGCCGCTTTCGTGACGATCTGGGTCAGTTGCGGCGGCAGCGCTGGTGTCATCGGCTGGTTGTAGTCGATCTCGTCGGCCTGCTCTTTGCTGGGATGGATCTCGACGTAAAGGCGGTTGTCGATCCAGCCTGCTTTCACCGGCTGATTGATCGCGCGCACCTGCGTGCCGACCGGCACTTCGTGGAAGAGCCGCTCGATATCCTCGGGATAGATGTGGAGGCAGCCATGGCTGACATTGCGGCCGACGCTGTCCGGCTTGTTGGTGCCGTGGATGAGGTAATTCTGCCAGCCGAGGCGCAGCGCGTAAGCGCCGAGCGGATCGTCGGGACCCGGATAGATCGCGGCCGGCAGATCGGGGCGCTCGGCGCGGATCGAGGGCGGCGGCCGCCAGACGGGGCCATCCTCCTTCAGCACGACGCGCGTGACGCCGAGCGGCGTCGCATCGGCTTTGACGCCGACGCCGGCGGGATAGGTCTCGACCGTCTTGCCGCCCGGCGGGAAGTAATAGATGCGGCGCTCGGCGAGGTTGATCACGATGCCGGTGCGCGGCGCATCCGGCAGAATGAAGAAATTAGGAATGATGATGGTCTTGCCGCCGCCCGGGCGCCACGGATTGACCCCCGGATTGGCGGCCATGAAATCGGCATAGCCGTCGTCGAACTGACGCGCCAGGTCGAGCATCGTGTCGCTGCCTTCGACCGTGGCGGTGTCGGTTGCGCCGACCGCGACCTGACCTTGGTCGAGCGAAAACTCCATCGCGCTCGCGGGAAAAGCGGCGACAAGCGCGAAGGCGGAGACCAGCGAGGCGAAAGCGATTTTCACCATGATATGCCGCACATCGCGAAGCCGCGTCAGACGCAGCGTCAGAGTTCAGAGAAGCGAAGAGCTGGGCTCGCGGCGCCGCGGCGGAGCGAGCCCAGCTCTCTCGCCGAGGATTACTTCTGCAGGCCCCGCTGATACATGCGGTCGGCTTCGGACTTCGCCTCGTTGGCGGTGGCCTGAGCCTGCTGCGCGGTCTGCAGCGCCTGTTGCGACGTGGCGAGCGCCTGCTGATCGGCGCTGCTCACCGAGCTGGTCTGAGCGGGGCTCTGCGAGCACGCCGCGAGCGCCAGAGGAGCGAGCAATGCGAGAGCGTAAACCTTGCGAACCATGGTACTACCTCCGTTCCGGAATTGAGGGGGATCGTCCGAAAATCCACGGCGTCGTTTGCCATCGTTGCGACAATGCGACGCCGCGCCAAGGTAAAGGTAAAGCTCCCTTCGACAGTTCCGTTAATCGGCAAAAAAACCCGCCTTCGCCGCAAATAATTCATGCGGCAAGCCGGCGCGGGGGCGAATTGGGCGGTTTAATGTTCTTTTAACCATGACGCTGCCATAGTGTGGCTATTCGACGCCCCAAGCCCCTTTTTGTCGCGCTCCCAAAATCAAAACCAAGCCGCGCTTCGCATCGGGGTCGAACCTTCATGGCTGTCTACGAAATCGGACCTCGCGTCCGCTTGCGCCGCTGTGCGCTCGTCAGAATCGCGACCGTTCTCATCGCGTTTCTCGCTGTCGCGCTGGGAAGAGAAGGCGCCGCTATGGCCAAGGCTACGCCAGCCGCCTTTGCGATGCCGGGGCTCAAAGCCGATAAAATCCTGGTCCTGAAATCGGCGCGCAAGCTCGAATTGCTCAAGAATGGCGTCGTGCTGAAGGCTTATCCGATTGCGCTCGGCGGCCATCCGCTCGGACCGAAAAACGTCGCCGGCGACCACAAAACACCGGAAGGCAGCTACACGATCGACGGCCGCCAGCCGCATTCGCATTATCATCTCGCACTGCACGTCTCCTACCCGAACGCGGCCGATCGCGTGCGAGCCGCGGCCGCGGATCGCGATCCCGGCGGCGATATCGAAATTCACGGCCTGCCGGGCTGGTATGAGGGGCCGCTCGACCCGGTGCGTTTCGACAAGGATTGGACGAATGGCTGCGTCTCGGTCGGCGACCGGGCGATCGAGGAAATCTATGCCGCGGTCGATATCGGCACACCGATCGAGATTCGTCCCTGAAGAATTGAGCGATCGCGACTCGCAGCGACATTCACGGCAGGGCTTCCCCACAATCCCCCGAGATGTCCTCAAGCGGGGACAACTTCTTGGCAAGCGGATCAAATCACCACGGCGAAGATCAAGCTTGACCGACGGCCGCCTTCCGCGTCGCACGGCTTTGTCTGGCTTCCTCTGCCGCGGCCAAATTGCCGTTGGCCGAGGCGTGGTCGGCCAGTTTTTGAAAACCCGTCGCGATCTCCAGTAACTCAAGCCGCGTTGCCGGATTGGTCGTGTCCGCCGCAAGGAAAGTGAGACGCTCGGCGTGCTGCCGATAGAAGGTGGCCGATCCGATTTCCGGCATTTCTTCTCTTCCCACCGATTTCTTACCTTGGTGTTCAGCCTAACGATAAATCGGGCAAAACGATGGCCTCGTGTCGACAACATGATAGATAGCGATACAGCGCGACGCCTGGGTGACACCAAGAAAAGCGGCTCCCGCGAGGGGAGCCGCTGTGCGCGCGGCGGTGAGAACTGCTTGCGCGACAAATTTCTGCCGTTCGAGATTTCAAACGCCCAAGGCCGAGTTGAGTTCCGGCGAATTTCGCTGCCCGGCGGCTCGGCGAGCGGGTCGAGCGTGAACGTGGCATCGTTTTCGCATGCTTTCCGCGGGCTTGCCGCAGTGCTGACGTATTGCTCGCGTGTACTTAGGGCGTGGTCGTAGAAGGAATGCGCATCGTGGTCGATGCGAGAAACGCCAAGCCTCGTTTTGCTGCGGGACTCTCGCCGGACACTCTCCGGGCGCGCGCGCAATGCCGCCGGGAAACCGCCGGGCGGCTGTGGAACGAGCGGTTGGAGCGGCTGTTGCTCGACGAAGCCGAAGAGCTGGAGCGCCGTGCCGCGGCACTCGATCTGGAAGCGGCGATCGTTGCCGAAGAAGCCAACGCTGCCGACAAGACCGTGCAGCCCGATCTTGCGGTGCTGCGCGAGAACGCAAAGGCGCGCTAGTTGTCGAGATCCCGTCGGCGCGCGCGCCGCGGCGTCTTCGCCATTTCTCTCGGCTGGAACGCCTGGCCGACGAGTTGGGCGTCGCGCAGGATGGCGGCGAGCTCTTCCGAATCGGGCTGCAGCAGATGGAGCAGCTCGGTGATCCGCGCGGTGAAGTCCGGATCGGCGCGCAGCGCTGCGAATTTCGCGCGCAGCGCATAGCGCGCCGTCAACTCGACGCGGGGCTTCAGCGATCGCAACCAGTGTCGCAATGCGGGATCGCGCGGGTCGTGCATTGAAATATCAACACCAAACCTGCCGTCGCGATCCATGGCCAGGGGCGGTGAATGGCGTAACCTCGCGCCAGGCTTGCGTAAGGGCGGCGCGGTCAGCGCGGCGCGACGCGTATCGTCATTCGTCTCGATGATGGTGTGCGAGCTGCACGATCTGCGTTGCGATCGCCGCGGCCTTCTTATCGAATTCTTCGGCGTCCTCGATGAGGCCCGTCGTTGCGTGCTTATCGCTGATCGCTTGAGCAAGACGTCGCGCCGCCGCCGCACGCTCGCGATACGCGACCATAAGTGACAGAAGTTCGTCGAGCGATGGTGGCGCTTTCTCGTCCGCCGAGTTGCCCATTATCAGAGACATGGGCGAAGGCGATGGCCCGTGCCAGGGCGGAAAGCCGGTAAATTTATTTTCGTATATGGTATTTATATGCGGCCCTCGGCGATCGCCGGGAAAAGCCGCGCTCGAGCGCGGGCTCTGCTTTGGCGCTCACGCGCTTTTGCGCTGCGTCTCGATCGCGTCGCGGATGGCGCGGCTAAGATTGGTCAGCCGGTACGGCTTGCGCAGGATGGGGAAGCCCTTCGCCTGGCTCGCCGCTTTCGCATAGCCGGTCGTCAGCAGCACCGGGATATGCGGATAGTCGGTGCGGATGCGGCGGGCGAGGGCGAGCCCATCCATCTCGCCGGGCATCACGACATCGCTGAAGACGAGATCGACACTCTTGCCCTCGGCGAGCAGATCGAGCGCGGCGGCGGCGTTGTCGACCGCGTTCACGCGATAGCCGAGCTGCTGCAGCAGCATGCCGGCGACGGCTTTCACCTCGGCATTGTCCTCGACGAACAGGATCGCCTCGCTGCCGGCCGAGGTTACTTCCTCGCCGAGGCCGGGTTCGACGGCATTGCGGACGCTGTCGACGAGGCTGCGCGGCAGGTAGATGGTTACGGTCGTGCCGTTGCCGGGCACGGACGCGATCGCAGTGGTGCCGCCGGATTGCCGCGTGAAGCCGTAGACCTGCGACAGGCCGAGGCCGGTGCCTTTGTCGACCTGCTTCGTCGTGAAGAACGGCTCGAAGACGCGCGACAGGATCTCATGCGCAATGCCGCTGCCGTTATCGGCGACTTTGAGCGCGACGAAATCGCCGGTCAGCTCTTCCGCCGTTTCGCTGCCGATCAGGCGCACATTCTCGGCGCCGATCTCGATCGCGCCGCCGTCCGGGATCGCGTCGCGCGCATTGACCACGATGTTGACGAGCGCGAGCTCCAGCTCCGGCACGTCGACCGAGACCGGCCAAATATCGGAGGCGACATCGATCACGAGCACGATATTGCCGCGCGCCGAGCTTTCGAGGACGTCGCGGAAAGCGTCGAGCCGCTCGTCGAGCCGGATGACCAAGGGGTTGAGCGCCTGGCGGCGGGAGAAGGCGAGGAGTTGGCGCGTCAGCCGCTCGCCGCGCCGCGCCGCCAGCTCGATCGCCTCGATCGCGCGCACATCGCGCGAATTCTTGAGGCGCGTCTTCAAGGATTGCGCGTGGCCGCTCACCACCATCAGCATGTTGTTGAAGTCGTGCGCGATGCCGCCGGTGAGCTGGCCGAGCGCCTCGATCTTCTGCGATTGCGCGAGCTGCTCTTGCGCGCGCTGCAGCACGAGTTGCGCTTCGTGGCGCTCGGTGACGTCGCGCGTGATCTTGGCGAAGCCGACGATCTCGCCGTCACGGCCGCGGATCGCGTCCATGACGACGCTGGCGCGAAAACGCTCGCCGTTCTTGCGCACGCGCCAGCTCTCGATCTCGAAGCGGCCTTCCTTGCGCACGACGCCGAGCGCCTGCTCGGGCACGCCGGCGGCGCGATCTTCGAGCGTATAGAAGATCGAGAAATGCTTGCCGATGATCTCGTCGGCGCTATAGCCCTTGATGCGCTGCGCGCCGGAGTTCCATTTGCTGACATAGCCGTTGCAGTCGAGCATGATGATCGCGTGGTCGGTCAGCGCCTCGACCAGCAGGCGGAATTGCCGCTCGCTCTCGAGCAGCTTGTCGGCGGCAGCCTTCTCGGCGGTGACGTCGCGGCCGATGACGTAGATCAGCCCTTGCTCGGCCGTCATCGTCCAGGCGATGCGGCGCCAGCTTCCGTCCTTGTGGCGGAAGCGGTTCTCCTGGCGCACGCGCGGCGCGCCTTGCGCCAGCCGCATGCGGCCGGCGCGCGAATACTCCGCGTCGTCGGGATGACGCAGCGTATCGACATGCAGCGAGCGGATTTCGTCCTCGCTCCAGCCGAGCAGCGCCGTCCAAGCCGGATTGACGGCGAGGAACCGGCCGTCGAAAGTCGAGACGCCGAGCAAATCCTCGGAGACCTGCCAGATGCTGTCGCGCTCGCGGATACGCTGCGCGATCTCGTCCTCGAGCCGGTCGTTGAGCTTGCGCAGCATTTGCTCGCCCTGCACGCGCGCCGTCGTCTCGATGCAGGTGACGAGCACGCCGCCGATGCCGTTCGGCGCGGTCCGGTCGGGGATCGGGCTGTAGCTGATGGTGAAACGTGCGTCCTCGCGCAGCGGACCGTGGCGGCGAATCTTCCAAAGATGGTCGGCGGCGAAGAAGCTCGGCCGCTCGCCGCTCAGGATCGCTTCGTTGATCGGGCCGAGCTCGTCATAGATCTCGGCCCAGACCTCGCTCGCGGACTTGCCGAGCGCGTCCGGATGCTTGTCGCCGAGGATCGGGATGTAGGCATCGTTATAGATCGTGAGGAATTCGGGCCCCCAGCGCACCGCCATCGGAAAGCCCGAGCCGAGAATGATCTCGACCATTTGCCACAGCGCCCGCGGCCAGCGCTCGCGCGGCCCGAGCGGCGTCTTCGTCCAATCGAAGCCGTGCACGCGCGCCGCCATCTCGGGCACGCGGCCGCCAAGTGAGGCGGCGGGACGCTTGCGTTCGAAGGATGGGATGCCCGATTCCCCGAGGGTCGTGATGTCGCTCATGTTAGCGGCATCAACCTAGCAAGCCGAAAGCCCGGATAATGTGGCAAAGTTGTGATTCCGACACGGCGGGAGCCGGGCCGGGGAGGCGCGCTCAGCGCGCCGGCATCGCCACCACGAGGCTGGAATCCATGATCGAAGGCGGCTTTACGTCCTCTTTCACCATCTTCTGCGACTGGAACCACTCCACCTGATGGATGATGTCCTTGGTGTCGACGCGTTCCTGCGCATCGACATGGGCGAGGCTCGCCTTGACCTGCTCCGGCGTCAGGCTGGTGTATTTGGCGAGGATCGCGGTGACCTCGGGCGCGGTCGGACCGTCCTTCGGCTTCTCGTCGGCGCCGGTGAAGGCATCGTGGTAATAGCGGGCGCCTGCTTTCAGCGCGCGCAGGAAGGCTTCGACCGTCGCCTTGTGCTGCTCGATCATCTTCGGCGTGGTGAAAGCAACAGCCGTCTGCCACGGCGTCTCATCGCCGACCCAGCCGAGGAGCTTCGCGGAGCCGGTTTGGAGCAGCGGATTGATCGAGATCGAGTTGATGATGGTCGCGTCCGCCTGATTGCCTTTGATCGCCGAGGCCATGTTCGGGATGCTTTGCAGCGGCAGCACGCGGATCTGGTTGAGATCGAGATGATATTTCTCGGCGATCAGTGCCAGCGAGTAATGCACCGGCGAGCCGACTTGCGTCACCGCGACCGAATGGCCGGACAAATCCTTATAGCCTTTGAGGCCGCCATCATAGGCCTTGATCGAAGCCGCGACGGCGAAATTGTGGAAGCCCGGCGCCTCGTCGTAGAAGCCGCTGATGATCCTGAGCGCGCCCGAGCCGGCGAGGCTGAAGAGCCCGGCCGAGGTCGAGGTGGTGCCGAAATCGATCGCGCCGGCGGCGGCAGCGACCGCCGTCGTCTGCGCGGTTTCCGTCGTCACGAGCTCCGGATCGAGCCCTTCCTTGGCGAAGAAGCCCTTGTCGATCGCGACATAGGTCGCGGCGACATTGGTCGATTTGAGCGCGCCGATCTTGATGTGCTCGGCCGCGCCGGCGCCATTGGCGAAAGCGAAAGCGGCAAGCGCCGCGATGAGCACGGTGCGCGATGCACCGCCGACTTTCTTCACGCGCATTCTCATGATCTCCCCCGACAACAACAAACGATGTGTCCATTCTTGCGGTCTAAACCCCGCTGATGCAATGGGGTGCTGCAGACGCATCGCGCGTCCTTCGACTGCGCTCAGGACGAGGAAAATCGTATCGGGCATCTTCCGCTGGATAATGCGAGACAAGAAATTTCCTCGTCCTGAGCGGAGGCTGAGCTTGTCGAAGCCGTAGTCGAAGGACGCTGGATGTTGATGCAACGTGTTGCGACGCTCACCGCCCCGGCAGCGGCACCACGTAGTGCATATCCATCACCTTGGCGGGGTCGACATCGTCCTTGAGCATCTTTTGCTCCTTGAACCATGCGATCTGGTGATAGATGTCCTTCACATCGATGCGCGCATCGCCATCGACATAGGCGACGCTGAGCTTGATCTGCTCAGGCGGCTGGCCGGTGTATTTCGATAGGATCGCGAGCACCTCGGCCGCGTTCGGCCCGTCGCGACGGGTCTCATCCGGTCCGGTGAAGGCGTCGTGATATTCGCGCGCGCCGCGCTTGAAGGCGCGCAGGAAGGCTTCGACGGTCTGCGGCTTCTCGGCGACGCGCTTGGTCGTCGTCATCGTCACCGCGGCTTGCCACGGCGTCTCGTCGCCGATCCAGCCGAGCAACTCGGCTTTGTGGGCGAGCAGCAGCGGATTGATCGCGGTCGCGGTGTTGACGGCGGCGTCAACCTGATTGCCCTCGATCGCCGAAACGATCTGCGGAATGCCTTGCAGCGGCTCGATCGTCATGGATTTGAGATCGAGGTGATACTTCTCCGCGATCAGCGCGAGCGAGTAATGCACCGGCGAGCCGACCTGGCTGATCGCGACGGAATGGCCAGGCAGGTCCTTGTAGCTTTTGACACCCGCGGCAGAGGCCTTGAGCGACGCCATGATGCCGAAATTATGGAAGCCCGGCGCTTCGCTATACATGCCCGAGATGATCTTGAGCACGCCTTGGCCGGCCAGCGTGTACATGCCGGCCGAGGTCGAGGTGCAGCCGAAATCGAGCGATCCCGAGGCGACGCCGACCGCGACCGGCTGTGCGGATTCGAAATAGCTGAACTCGACGTCGAGGCCCTCGGCGGCGAAATAGCCCTTCTCCTTGGCGATGAAAGCAGCGCCGACATTCGCCGCTTTGAGCGAACCGATCTTGATCGCTTCGTTGGCGTGCGCAGAGGGAACGCCAAGAGCGAGCGCGGCGATCAGCGGCAGATAGAGTCGTGTGTTCATTAAATATTCTCCCTGCAAAAAAATTCGTCATTCCCGCGCAAGCGGGAATCCAGCCTAACCACGATATTCTTTATTCTGGACCCCCGCTTTCGCGGGGTGACGCGCCAAGAGGCGCGTCACTTCGGCGGCCGGTTGGGCGCGGTGGTGACGTTGATGCTGCGGGCGGTGTAGGAGCCGCCGGCGCCGCGTTCCGCCCGGCTGATCGAGACCTGCGCGCCTTTCTTGAGCAGCGCGCGCGTGCCCGGACCCATCATGTCGATCGGCGTGTTCTTCGGCACGTCGAATTCATAGGTCTGGCCGCCGGTGCTGAGCGTCATCTCGCCATTGCCGGCTTTGACCGCCGCAGCGGTGACGTCGGCATTGGTCATGGTCGCGCCGGGCTCCGGTGCCCAGGGGCGGTGGCCTTCGCCAAGTCGCGAGCCGACCGGGAAGATATGCACCTCGATCGCCTGCCAGCGCCCGCCGGGCTCGCGCCGCGCCGCGGCGCCGACGAAGCGGCCGGGCGCGATGTCGGAGAGCTTGGCCGGCGTGACCGCAGTGACGGTGGCATCGGAGTTGAGCATTACCGTCGCCGGCTGACCGTTCAACGCGCGGATATAGATCACGTCGCCGTCGACACGGGTGATCACGCCGCGCATCCGCTGGGTTGCGGTGTCCTGCGCGCGGCTCGGCGGCGCCATCCAGAAGTCCCAACGTCACAGCGGCAAGCGTCAGCACGGCAAAGCGCAGCAATAAGCGTCTCATTCCATTCCCTCCAAAAAAGCATTGGCGCGATTCCACCCGATCTGCCGGCCGTTGCCAACCGAAAACATCGTCGCAGCCGGGCGGTGCATGGGATACTTCCGGCGGCTCGGTCGTTAGATGGGCAGCGCTGCGCGAGCAAAGGCGGAAGGAAAGTTCGATGGAGACGATCAACGCTGCCCATAGCGTCCATGCGCTCGTGATCAATCCGCATGTAGCGACTGCGATCTGGGCGATCCTCCTCGCGATTGCCTGCGCGCTTGTCATGATCATCGCCGAGATGGTGAAGCAGCGGAACCAGTCCGCCGAGGTCAAGCGCCGGCAACGCAAAACCCCGCCGCGTTGAGCGCATCGCGGCGGCGATCGCCGCATTGCGACGGTGACGCAGCCTCCGCAATCCTCTAGGATCGCGGCCTCGACGACATAGAGCGGGCGCGGCGGGGCATTGCGCGCCTGTCTTAGCGGGGGAAATCATGCAGAAAAGTATTTTGAGCGCGTACCTTGTTGCGGGCGCGCTGACCTTGGCGGGCTGCGGCTCGAGCCATGTGGAGCCGACGGGGCCTGGGGTGGCGGCGCGCGGCACCCGGCCGGATCGCATCGTCGTCGAGGATTTCACCGTGGAGCCGAATGCGGTGGCGCTCGATTCCGGCATCGGCCCGCGCCTCGCGCGCGCGGTCGGCAGCGGCAATACGGCGAGCGCACAAGGCGACACGGCGAACAAGGTCGTGCACAAGCTCTCCGACACGCTGGTCGAGCAACTCAACACCACGGGTATCGCGACGTCGCCGGGGCGCACGCAGTCGGCGCTCGCGCCGGGTTACACCACGCTGATCGTGTCGGGGAAGATCGTCTCGATCAATGAAGGAAACCGCACGCGGCGCAATGTCGTCGGCCTCGGCGTGGGGGCGAGCAAGGTGACAGCGGAGGTCGATGTCTATCTTCAGGCATCCGGCGCCGCGCCGCGGCTGATGCAGAGCTTCAACGCCGATTCGGAAAGCGGCAAGAAGCCGGGCCTCGCCGTCGCGGGCGTTGGCGCGGCGGCGGGACACGCGGCGACAGCCGCGGCGGTCGGCGTCGGCAGCTCGGTGGCGTCCGAGAAACTCGGCGCGACCGTCGAGGACGATGCCGCGCGCATGGGCAAGCAGATCGCCGAGACGCTCAAGACCACCTTATTTACCGACCAGGGCTGGGTCGTCCCATCACGTTGATCGCCCCATCACGTTGATCAGCACGCGCGCTGATCCGCGCGTGTCACATCGCCTGGAAGACGTCCCACCAATCCTCGATCATCGAGGGATGCTGGTGGCGGATTTGCACCGAGAGACGCTCGAAGCCGGAATCTTTCAGCGCGCGCAACCGCTCGACGAGCTCAGGCTTGGTCGCGGTCCAGGACATGTTCCTGATGAGATCGGCATCGACGATGTCGCGCTCCTCGGGCTTCAGGAACATGAGATGGCCGCGATGATTGGCGAGATAGCGCGCGTCCTTGGGCTCGAACGTCTCGTAGAGCTTGCGATAGCGATCGAGCGCGCCGCGCAGCACCGGCGGTAAATTCGCCGGCGCGCGATCCTGCATCTCTTCCTCGACGAGATCGTGCACCACCATGATCGCCGTGGGGCCGGCCTCGTCCTTGACGCGCGGCGCGTCATAAGCCTCGCCCGCACGCAGCACGCAGCCGCCGATCTCGCCATGCATATGCAGGTCTTTGAGATCGCGCCCGGCCGCGACCCATTTCTTCTTCATGTCGGCCACGGCTTCTTGCACCATCGCGGCGCGGCCCAAGGGACAAATCCAGCCGGTGCCGAGCTTTGCGACCAGCGCGCGCGAATTGGGACCGGTCGCCGAGATATAGACCGGCACCTTGTCCTCGATGTTGATCGCGCCGATCTCGGGATTGAGGAAGCGGATCTTGTGCGCCTTGCCTTCGGCCTGCCACTCGACCGTCTCGCCGGCGAGCAAGCCGGCGACGATTCGAATGTAATCCGCCATGTCGGCGAGCTTGATGCGCTTCAGCCCCATGGTGCGGCGGCCGGTAAAGCCGGTCGAGACGCCGAATTCGATGCGGCCGGGCGCGAGCTGGTTGAGCGAGCCGAGCGCGCTCGCCGCGACGGCGGGAATGCGATTCGAGGGGATCAGCACGCCGGTCGTGAGCTTGATCTGTTTCGTCACCATCGCCGCGGCGCCCATCGCGACGAAGAGATCGGCATTCAGAAGCTGCGTGTCGAAGAAGGAAGCGCCGGCATAGCCGAGCTCCTCGGCGCGCTTCACGCGCTGCCAGCTCTCGGCATGGGTGGCGAGGGCAATGCCGTATTCCATTCGCTTCCTCCCGTTTTTTGGTGGCGAGAAGATAGCTTATGCCGCGGGAAGCGTCAGCGCTTCATGCGCTCTCGTCTTCAGGGCGCGTCTCCGGCATCGCGGCGAGCGCGAGCAGCATGGCGAGCAGGCCGATCGTGCCGAGGCCCAGCAGCGCGATGGGATCGCCGAGGCGGTCGGCCATCCAGCCGCCGAGGCCGGTGCTGAGCGTACCGCCGATCCCCATGAAGAAGCCGACGAAGCCGAGCGACAAGTTGTAGTGGCCCGAATGGCCGGCGATGTCGCTGGTGATCAGCGGCACGAGCACGCCGATCGATGCCGCGGCGATGCCGTCGAGCGCCTGCGCCATGACGACGATACTCGGATGGCCGAGAAGCAGCGCGAAGATCAGGCAGCGGACGGGCAGCGCGGCGAGGCCGATCGCCAGGATGAAGCGGCGGCCGCGCGTCTCCGCCAGCCGGCCGACCGCCGGCGAGATCACCGCGACGATGATTTGCGGCAGCACGATGCAGGCCGCGATCGTCAAGCTCGCGAAATTGCCGACGCTCTTGTTGAGCGTCGCGCTGACCAGCGGCAAGGTCGCCGCATTGCCGAAGGTAAAGAGCGCGACGCAGCTCGCGAAGATGAAGAGCCGCCGATCTTTGAGCAACCGCATGATCGGCTTGGCGTGGCTCGTCTCGTCGGCGCGTACGGCCGCGGCGATGCGCGGCGCTCGGAGACGCGACAGCGGCGCCATGAAGTACCAGGCGGGCAGGGTGAGCAGCGCGGTGAGGAAGAAGATCGAGCGGTTGGAGAGGTAATAGCCGCAAGCGCCCATCAGCGCCGCGCCGACGGCGTTGCCGATCGAAGCATAGCGCGCATTGCGCCCGAGCCGCAGGCCGAGTGCGCGGTGTCCGGCGACGGCGAGGCTGATCGCCGCGATCGCGGGGCCGAGCATGCAGCTCGCAAAGGCGTGCAGGATTTCCGCGATGTAGACGAAGAGCTGCACCGGATAGACGGCGAACATCAGCGCGCACAGCGTAAAAGAGAGAATGCCGATGCGGGCGGCGTTGACCTTGCTGCGCATCGCATCGACCAGCGCGCCGGCCGGGAGCTGGCTCGCCATCGCCGCCGCCGTGCCGAGGCTCAAAGCGAGGCCGATCGCCGTCTGCGACCAGCCCTGGCTCGCGAGATAGATCGCGATGAACGGGCCGAAGCCGGTCTGGATATTGGCGACGAAGAGATTGAGATGGTCGAGACCGCGGCTGGCGGCGGCGATGTCGCTCTGATCGCTCGATGATGCGCAGGGTTGGCTTACCCGCAAGACGGCCGCGGCCCGCTTACTGTGCGGCCGGTGCCGGCGATGCCGGCGGCGCTGGCGCGGGCGGCGTTGCTGCCGGCGGTGTCACGGCCGGCGCGACGACGCCCGGCCCGGCGATGACGCTGATCGTCTTGTCGCCGGCCTTATATTCCGGCGCCGATTGCACATCGGAGCGGCTGAGATCGAGCTTCAGCGGCGTCTTGGAATCCGGCGCGTAGAATTGCAG
This sequence comes from uncultured Alphaproteobacteria bacterium, assembly GCA_963731145.1. Lineage (GTDB taxonomy): Bacteria > Pseudomonadota > Alphaproteobacteria > ATCC43930 > CGMCC-115725 > CAIKMD01. The sequence continues at coordinate 31,668 of CAVSUX010000013.1, forward strand.
CAGACGCCAATCGATCGCGATCTTGCGCGTGCCGACGCCGAGAAAGCCGCCGAAATCGATGACCACCGCGCGCGGCTGCTTATTCGCGTCGAAGAGCACATCGACGACGAGCCCCATATCCTCGCCGGCGGCGCCGCTGACTTTCTTTCCGAGGATGCTGCGCGCATCCGCGGCGACGAGCGTCTCGAGATTGGCGGCGGGCGCCGGCGCGCTCGGCGTTGGTGTTGATGACGGTACCGGCGCCGGCGGTGCCTTATCGGGCGTGGCGTTGGGTGTTGCGTCGGTCGGGGGCGTTGTCGCGGGTGGCGGGCCCGGCGGCGGCGCTGCCGGCGTCGATGCGTCTTGTGCCAAGGCATGCGCCGCGAGACAGGCGAGCAAGATCGCTGCTGCCGGCCACGCGTGTCTCATGCGACCAGCACGATCTCGATCGGACCGTCGCGTCGCGTGACATAGAGCGCGGCGGCGCCGTTGCTGCGTCTCAGGACGATATCGGCGGCGGAATCGCGCAAGCGCAGATTGGTGAGGCGCAGCTCGTCCATCCAATCCGGCAGGGTGGGGCGGATGAGCAACACGCGCCCGGCCTCGACATCGAAGGTGATGCCAAGCGTCGCGCCAAGCATCGCGAAGATCGCGGCCGACGACCAGGCTTGCGGCATGCAGGCGACGGGATAAGACGTCGGCCCCATGCCCTTGCGGCGCGCGAAGCCGCAGAACAGCTCGGGCACGCCTCTCGTCTCGTTGAACAGCATCGCATCGAACAAGCGCGGTCAGGACTTCGAAGCAGCGGCTGCTTCAATCCGTAACGGCCGAAGCCCATGGCGATGATGCCGTTGTCATGCGGCCAGATCGAGCCGTTGTGATAGGACATCGGGTTGTAGCGCGCTTCGCCGTCGGCGACGGTGCGAATGCCCCACTCCGAAAAGAACTGCCGGCATCATCAGCGTCGCGGCGACGCGCTCGGCGCGGGCTTGCGATGTCAGGCCGCTGAAGAGGACATGCCCGGCATTGGAAGCGCGCACGCGGCACGGCTCTTTCGCACCGTCGAGCGCGAGCGCATAGGTGTCGATCTCCTCGAGCCAGAATGCGCGCTCGACCTTCTCTGCCAGCGCATGGGCTTTCGCGGCGAGAGCGGCGGCGCGCTCCGGCCGGTCGAGCTTGCGCGCCAGGGTTGCCGCGCCCTTGTAGGCGGCATAGGCGTAGGCCTGCACCTCGATCAGCGCGATCGGTCCCTGCGCGAGGCGGCCGTCGGCGTGAAAGATGGAATCGCCGCTGTCCTTCCAGCCCTGATTGACGAGCCCGTCCTGCGAGGTGCGGCCATATTCGAGAAAGCCGTCGCGGTCGCGATCGCCATATTCCTCCATCCAGCGCAGCGCCGCTTCGATATGCGGCCACAGCGTCTCGATCAGCGCATGATCGCCGGTGCGCGCGTCATAAGCCGCGGCGAGCACGATAAACAGCGGCGTCGCATCGACGCTGCCGTAATAGCGGCCGAAGGGCACCTCTTTGAGCGCGGCCATCTCGCCTTTGCGCGTTTCGTGCAGGATCTTGCCCGGCTCGGCATCGGCGGCGGGATCGAGCGCCGTCGCCTGATGGGCGGCGAGGAAGCGCAGCGTGCCCGCCGCGAGCGTCGGATCGAGCCAGAGACATTCGAGCGCGGTGATGAGCCCGTCGCGGCCGAAAGCGGTCGAGAACCACGGCACGCCGGCATAGGGATAAAGCCCATGCGGCGTCTCGGTGATCAGCAGATCGAGATTGGCGCGCGAATGGCTGAGCCAGGTGTTGAAGGCTTCGTTCGAGGTATAGGCATCGGCGGTGCGCTGCTTGCGATCGTTGAGCCGATGCTGGGAATGGGCGATTGCTTCGGCGCGCGATTTTGGGGCAATAACGCGTCCGGCTTCGGCGCGAAACGTGAAATTAAGCGCAATGCGCCCGCCGGGCGGCAACTCGATCTGCCAGCGCGCTTTACGATCGCGGATCGCCTGCGGCCGCGGCTCGAAGGCGACATCGAGACGGCGCACGACATCGTCGAGCCCGCGATAAGCGAGCGCCACGCCGTCGCGGCGCAACTCGTCGGGCAAGCGCGTGCCGCGCCGTTGCCGAGTCGTGCCGCGCACCTCGAACATATCGGCGAAATCCGCATCGAAGCAGAGCTCGATGCTCAGCGTGGCGGCGGCGTGGCCGAAATTGCGCAGCTCGACCGTCTCGAAGAAGCTGCGCTCCCCGACCACGGCGCTGCGCAGAAGATGGATCGTGTCGCGCGGCAAAACCACATGGCCACGCTCAAGCTGATCGGGATTGGTGAGGTCAACCTCGAGCGTGGCGTTATCCTCGGTGACGGCCGAGGAGAGCAGCAGCGGCGCTTGGTTGTTGATCGCCAGGCTGAGGCGCGAGAGATAGCGCGTGTCCTCGAAGAAGAAGCCTTCGGCGGCGGTCGCCGCCTCGATGTTTCCGAACTCATCGAGGATCGCGAGACTGTCGCCGTCTTTCAAAACGCGGCGCGCATGCCGCATCGCGGTGATCGTGGAGGGGATATAGAAAGGCGAGACGTTCTCGACTTCCGCCTGAGGGCTTTCGCCGGGCATCGTTCCTTCCGCGTTGTTGTTTTTGCCGATTCTGCCCTGAGGGCCAATCCTTCCCAGGGGCCAGGCGCGCAGCCAGCCGCCAAGCCGCGCCGGGGACGCGCCATTTCCTAAAGACGCGCAAGCCGTGCGCTGGTTCCGTCGAACTGAGCGCCGTCTAACTCGCCGTCCGCGGTGACGCGCTCAGGGACTCTTTTGCCGCGCTTGTCGCGCTGCGCCCATTCTTTGCATTGCGGCGCGCGAATTTCAGCAATGCCGTGCCGAGCAGATCGCGGAACTGGGCTACCTCGCCGGCGTCGAAATCGGCGAAGACGGCGCGCTCGAGCCGATCCACGGCGAGATTGCAGCGGTCGAGCATGCGCGTGCCGGCGGCGGTGGGGTGGATGTTGAGAATGCGGCCATGCGCCAGCGATTTGCTGCGCGCGATGAGCTTTTTCTTCTGCAGCGAGGCGACGATCTCGGTCATCGATTGCGGCGCGATGTGAAAGCGGCGCGCCAGCTCGGCCGTCGACCAGGTGTCGCGGCGGCTGAGGATGCTGAGCACCATGTATTGAAGCGGGGTCAGCCCGGCGGGGCGCAGAGCGCTCGACCATCAAATTGTAGATGTTGAGCTGGAGCAGCCGCAGCAGGAAGATGGTTCGTGGTTTTTGCGCCGCCATGCGGCTATCGCCTCCCGGTCAGGGCAATTCCACCATATATCAGGTAGCCTGTCATCATATCAGGTAGCCTGTCATCAAATAACAGGTTGCCTTCTATTGGGCGCCGTGAGAGCATCGCGGAAAATCGCGTCATTGAGGGGAGGGGTCCGTGAAACGATCGACGCTGTTCGCGGCCGTCATCGGCATCGCGCTTGCCGGCACGAGCACGCCGTCCGTCGCCGATCCGGTGACGATCCGCGCCGATTGGTCGGTGCTTCCCGGACAATTCGCGGCGCTCATCCCGTCGGTGCCGCAGTACGCGCCGGACGTTTATCGCCATTACGGCAAATCCTATGTCGTCGAGCCGATTAAGCTGAAGGGCGGCGGCGCGACGCTGCAGGCACTCGCGCTCGGCGAGACCGATATCAGCACGCTCAGCCCGCAAAGCCTGGTCGATGGCGTGACCAACGCGAAGCTCGATCTTCGCGCCATCGCCGAGCAGATCTCGACCGAAGTGCCGGGCTACAACGAGACGCATTACTGGGTCGATAAGGAGAAGATAAAGACGTTCGACGATCTCAAAGGCAAGGTCTTCGCCGTCAACGCGCTCGGCGCCAACGTCGATGCCGCCGCGCGCATGGTGATGGCACGCCACGGCTTCACGCCGCCGCGGGATTTCTCCGTCGTCGAAGTGGCCTTCCCGGTGCAGCTTGCTGCGCTCAAGGCCGGCAAGATCGATGTCGCGGTCCTGGTGCCGCCGTTCAATCTGCCGGCCGAAGCGGATCCCAGCCTGAAGCCGATGTTCAGCGTCGGCGACGCGTTCGGCCCGGTCGAGACGCTGATGTGGATGGTCAAGGCCGATTTCATCGCAGCGCATCGCGCCGTGCTGGTCGATTTCCTCGAAGACAATATCCGCATGCGGCGCTGGATGCTCGATCCGAAGACACGCCGGATGCGGTCCGGCAGCTCGCCGAGATCAGCAAGATCCCGGTCGATAAACTCGAGAGCTGGGTCTACACGAAGAAGGACTATTACTATCCGCCCGACGCGGCGATCGACGTGAAGCGCTTGCAGAAGAACGTCGAGGATATGGCGAAAGTCGGCGTGGTGCCGAAGGCGATCGACGTGACGCCGTATGTCGATCTGTCCATGGTCAAGGAGGCGGCGGCGCGCGCGGCGAAGGACTGAGCCAAGGACGGAGCCGAGCGCCATGGATATCGGCATCAACCTCGCCACGTCGGCCGATAGCTGGAAGATCGTCAAGCGCGCCGAGGAACTCGGCTATAGCCGCGTCTGGTTCTTCGACACGCATATGCTGAATGCCGATGTCTTCGTCGGCATGACGGCCGCGGCGATGGTCACATCGAAGATCCGTCTCGGCAACGGGCGTGCTGATCCCGAGCAACCGCATCGCGCCGGTCGCGGCGAATGCGCTCGCCTCGGTGAACGCGCTGGCGCCGGGCCGCGTCGATTTCGGCATTTCGACCGGCAGCACGGCGCGCAGCACGATGGGGCTCGGCCCGGTGAAGCTGTCGGCGATGGCCGAATACATCCGCATCGTGCAAGCTCTCTTGCGGGGCGAGACGATCGAATGGGAATTCGAGGGCGAGCGGCGGAAGATCTGCTTTCTCAATCCCGAGATCGGCGCGATCAACATCGCCGATCCGATCCCGCTCCATATCTCGGCCGCCGGTCCGCGGGCGCGCAAGCTGACGGCGGAGCTCGGCGCGCGACTGGATCGTGCCGACCGGCAGCGTCGCCGGCGCGACGCGCGCGCATCGGCGAGATGCACAAGGCCTGGGCGGCGGCGGCGCGCGATCGCAAGGAGCACATCGCGACCGCCGTGGTCGGCGGTTGCGTGCTGGCGGAAGGCGAGGCCTATGACAGCAAGCGTGCCAAGGCGCTGGCGGGCCCGCACGCGATGATCGCGCTGCATAATCAGGTCGAGGCGGCGGAGGCCGGCTTCACGCGGCCGCCGATGGCGCCGCATCTGCAGCCGCTGCTCGAGCAGTATCGCGCACTCTATATGACGTATCAGCCGCCGGATGCGCGTTACCTCACCAATCATCGCGGGCATCTGATGTTCCTGAAGCCCGAGGAAGAGCATCTCTGCACCGCCGAGCTGATCGAGGCGACGACCTTCACCGGCACGAAAGCGGCGCTGCGCGAGCAGCTCCGCGCACTGCGCGCTGCCGGCTACGATCATTTCTCGATCACCATCCGCCACGGCCATCCCGAGATGCTGGAGGAATGGATCGAGGTGTTCGCGGGAATTTGACAGGCCGGGAAGGGCGATCAGGCCTTTTTCTTCTTCGGACGGATCTTGTCGATGATGTGGTCGATCACTTGGCGATCGGTCTGCAGGCGCGATTTGTCGAACTGATCCCAATGGACGATGTCGTCGACCTCGCGGACATAGCGATTCGACGGCGCGAAATCGGCGAAACCCACCGGAATGGTCTCGTAGCACCACAGCGGATCGGGAATGCCGAGCAACACCTTGATCTTCGACTGCATTTCGGGCGAGGCGGTGTCGCTGACATAATGCGAGCCGAGGCCGAGCGCCGCGGCGGTCAGATGCAGCGACAGCACGACATTGGCGAGCGACGACACCATGTGCTGGTGGCCCTTGTCGAGCTTCACGCGATACCAATAGGCATCCTGCAGGCGCGGATCGCCGGCGACGACGATGAGCGCGCCCGCGTCGACGAAAGGCGCCGCCGGCGTCGGCAGCGGATTCTCGCCGGAGAACCACAGGCCGCGCTCGCGCAGCTTCTCGATCTCCTGCTTGGGGCCGAGCTGCTGGACGTAATAATCGCCGATTGCCTTTTTCTTCTCCGGGTCGCGCACGACGATGAATTCCCACAATTGCGCGTTGCCGGCCGAGGGCGCGTAGCGGACGGTGTCGACGAGCAGGCGGATCGTATCGTCGTCGATCTCCTGCTTCTTGAAGGCGCGCATGCTGCGGCGCGACTGCATCAGGGCTTTCAATTGGCGATATTCGGGCTGAGATTGAGCGATGCCATCGGATGCTCCTCCCTTGATCGGGCTGCCGAGGGAAGAGCCTAGGTTTCGCGCCGCCGCGCGGCGTCAAGGTCGATCGTTCAGTTACGAACGAGTTTTCCGCTGTCGGGTCTGGCTCTGGCCGTCGTCGAACAGGCCGTCGCCGTCGCGCGCGTCTTCGGCGAGATAGAATTCGACCAGCTTATCGAGCGCGTCGGCGAAGATCTTGCGTTCTTGTCGGGTGAGGAGGGATTCGAGGCCGTCCTGCCGGCGTTTCGATACCTTGAGCACCGCCTTGTAAAGGGCGAGACCCTCGGCGGTGATGGCGAAATAGGGCGCGCGCGCATCGTCGGGGTCGTTCGCGCGCGACGACATAGCCCTTGTCGATCAGCCCGGGCAGCGCCGAGGATATCTGCGATTTCGGCATCAGGCTGCGCTCGTACATCTCGACGATCTTCGAGGGCGAGCGGTATTCGAGCTGCACCAGGATGCGCCATTCGAGCTGGCTGATACTGAAAAGCCGGTCGAAAGCCGGCTTGGTGGTGCGCGCGATCAGCCGGCTCAAGCAGGGCGATCTGGCGTGTATAGAAGCGTCCGGTCGGATAGTCGCTGCTACGCGTCAGGCCGCGCGCTTCGGCGAGCGGCTTTTTGACGGTCGCGTTTTTTGGCGTTTTCATTGGGCTCAAGGAGCTGCGCGGAGCTCCAAGCTAACGACGCCGCAGCGCGAGAGCAAATATAGAGAGAGCAAATAGAGAGACTGGCGCCGATCGCTCGCATGGCGAAGTAATCGAACATTTCCAATGCGTTACAAGGAGAACTCTTGCTTTCCGGCGGGATTCCGCCTATCTATCGCGCGCTTAACGTCAACCCACACGCGGGGATGCGGTTTCGGTCTGGTCCAGGGCCGAAGGCGCCTTCCGGTGTCGCTCTCTCAAGGCGATGAAACCCCCGCGGCGGCTCAACCGGAGAAAGGAACTCGATTCATGGCACTCCCGAGCTTTACCATGCGCCAGCTTCTGGAAGCCGGCGTCCATTTCGGCCATCACACGCGGCGCTGGAATCCGAAGATGAAGGATTACATCTTCGGCGCGCGCAACGGCGTGCACATCATCGATCTCGAGCAGACCGTGCCGCTCCTCGCGCGCGCGCTGCAGGCCATTCGCGACGTCGCCGCCGGCGGCGGCCGCGTGCTCTTCGTCGGCACCAAGCGCCAGGCGCAGGAAGCCGTCGCCGAGGCCGCCAAGCGCTGCGGTCAGTATTATGTCGACCATCGCTGGCTCGGCGGCATGCTCACCAACTTCAAGACCATCTCGGCCTCGATCAAGCGGCTGCGCGAGCTCGATGAGCGCGTCACCAGTCCCGAAGCGCGGCATCACCAAGCGCGAGCTTCTCGAGCTGACGCGCGATCGCGACAAACTCGAGCGCGCGCTCGGCGGCATCAAGGAGATGGGCGGCTTGCCCGACATCATCTTCGTGATCGACACGAATAAAGAGGCGATCGCCGTCCTCGAGGCGAACAAGCTCAAGATCCCGGTGGTCGCGGTGCTCGACAGCAATTCCGATCCGGCCGGCATCACCTATCCGATCCCGGGCAATGACGACGCGATGCGCGCCGTGCATATGTATTGCGATCTCGTCGCGAGCGCGGTGCTCGACGGCCTGCAGGCCGAGGCGGTCGCGTCCGGCGTCGATATCGGCGCCGCCGAAGAGGTCAGCGAGGAGCTGCCGGCCGCGACGCATGGCGATGCGCGCGGTTCCGACGCCGCAGCGCAACCCGACGCCTGAACGGAGGCGATCAATGGCTGAAATTTCCGCAGGGCTGGTCAAGGAGCTGCGCGAGAAGACCGGCGCCGGCATGATGGATTGCAAGCGCGCGCTCTCCGAGACGCAAGGCGATCTCGAGAACGCGGTCGATTGGCTGCGCAAGAAGGGTCTCGCCGCCGCCGCAAAGAAGGCCGGCCGCACCGCCGCCGAAGGTCTGGTCGGCGTCGCCGTCAAAGGCAATGTCGGCGCCATGGTCGAGGTCAATGCCGAGACCGATTTCGTCGCGCGCAACGACACCTTCCAGAAGTTCGTCGCCAACGTCGCCGAGCTCGCGCTCACCCATGTCGATATCGACCGGCTGAAGGTCGCGCCCTATCCGGGCGGCAGCCGCAAGGTCGAGGAAGAGCTGACGCATCTCATCGCGACGATCGGCGAGAACATGTCGATCCGCCGCATGGCGCGGCTTCACGTGCCGCAGGGCGTCGTCGCGTCCTATGTGCACAGCGCCACCGCGCCCAATCTCGGCAAGATCGGCGTGCTCGTCGCGCTTGAATCGACCGGCTCGCGCCGATCGGCTGGGCGGAGTCGGCCGCCAGATCGCGATGCATATCGCGGCGGCGAAGCCGCAATATCTCGACATCGCCTCGGTGCCGAAGGGCGATCTCGATCGCGAGCGCGACGTGTTGCGCGAGCAGGCGAAGGCCTCGGGCAAGCCCGACAAGGTCATCGAGAAGATGGTCGAAGGCCGGCTGCGGAAATTCTACGAAGAGACCGTGCTGCTCGAGCAGATCTTCGTCATCGATGCCGAGACCAAGGTCGCGAAGATCGTCGACGCGGCCGTCGAAGGAGCTCGGCACGCCGGTGAAGCTCGCGGCGTTCGAGCGCCTCGTGCTCGGCGAAGGCGTCGAGAAGGAAGCGACCGACTTCGCCGCCGAAGTCGCCGCGACCCTGAAGCCGAACTGAGTCGAGTCGCGTTTCTGTCGGGTTTGTCATGGCGGGCGCAAGCCCGGCCATGACGTAGCGCCTCGCTTACTGTATAGTCCGCCACATGCCGGACAGCGCTGGAAACGAGCCGAAATACCGCCGCGTGCTGCTGAAGCTCAGCGGCGAGGCGCTCATGGGCGATCAGACCTCCGGTATCGATTCCGATATCGTCGCGCGCATCGCCGCCGAAGTTAAATCGGTGCACGATCTCGGCGTGCAGGTCGCGCTGGTGGTCGGCGGCGGCAATATCTTCCGCGGCCTCTCGGGCGCGGCGGTCGGCATCGAGCGCGCGACCGGCGACTACATGGGCATGCTCGCGACCGTCATCAACGCGCTCGCGCTGCAGAGCGCGCTCGAGAAGCTCGGCATCGAGACGCGCGTGCAATCGGCGATCTCGATGCAGGAAGTCTGCGAGCCCTATATCCGGCGCCGCGCCATGGCGCATATGGACAAGGGCTATGTCGTGATCTTCGCCGCCGGCACCGGCAATCCGTTCTTCACGACCGACACCGCCGCGGCGCTGCGCGCGTCGGAGACCGGCTGCGAGGCGCTCTTGAAGGCGACCAAGGTCGACGGCGTCTACAGCGCCGATCCGAAGAAGGATCCGAAGGCGCAGCGCTACGACCAGCTCAAATATATGGACGTGCTGACGCGCGATCTGCAGGTGATGGACGCGGCGGCGATCTCGCTGGCGCGCGAGAACCGGATTCCGATCCTGGTGTTCTCGATCTACGACAAGGGCGGTTTCGCCCAAGTCGTCTCGGGCAAGGGACGCTTCACCATCGTGACCGATTAAGGCATAGAGCGTCAGCGAGGAGATGCGGCCATGAGCGAAGATAAGGTGGTCACCGATTTACGGCGGCGCATGGAAGGTGCGCATCGACGTGCTGCGCAAGGAGTTCGGCGGTCTCCGCACCGGCCGCGCTTCGGCGAGCCTGCTGGAGCCCGTCCAGGTCGAGGCCTATGGCAATCGCATGCCGCTGTCCCAGGTCGGCACGGTGAGCGTGCCCGAGCCGCGGTTGCTCATCGTCCAGGTCTGGGACAAGGGCAATGTGAAGGCGACCGAGAAGGCGATCCGCGAAGCGGGGCTCGGCCTCAATCCGCAGACCGAAGGCCAGACCATCCGCGTGCCGGTGCCCGATCTCTCCGAAGAGCGGCGCAAGGAGCTGACGCGCGTCGCCGCGAAATACGCCGAGCAGGCGCGCGTCTCGGTGCGCAATGTGCGGCGCGACGGGCTCGATCGTCCTGAAGAAGCAGGAGAAGGACGGCACGATCTCGCAGGACCAGCACCGCAAGCTCGACAAGGATATCCAGACGCTCACCGACGCCACCATCAAGCGCGTCGACGATCTCCTGGCGCAGAAGGACAAGGAGATACTTCAGGTCTGATGTCGGGGGAGCGGGATTCTGACCGCGCCGGCGCCGCCGGCGCATGTCGCCATCATCATGGACGGCAATGGCCGCTGGGCGAAGTCGCGCGGCCTGCCGCGCATCGCCGGGCCATCGCCGCGGCGCCGAATCCGTGCGCCGCGCGATCACCGCCGCGGCCGAGCTCGGCATCTCCTATCTGACGCTGTTCGGCTTCTCGTCCGAGAATTGGAAGCGGCCCTCCGACGAGGTCAACGATCTCATGGGGCTGCTGCGCCATTATCTGCGCGGCGAGATCGCCGAGCTGCATCAGCAAGGCGTGCGGCTCTTGGTGATCGGCGATCGCGCGCGGCTCGCGCCCGACATCGTCACGCTCATCGACAATGCCGAGCAGCTGACGCGCAACAACAAGGGGCTTACGCTGATCGTCGCGCTGTCCTATGGCGGCCGCGACGACATCGTGCAGGCGTCGCGCAAGCTCGCCGAGGATGTCGCCGCCGGCCGCATTCAGGCGAAAGACGATCGACGAGACGCGGCTGTCGTCGTCGCTCTTCACCGCCGGCATTCCCGATCCCGATCTCCTCATCCGCACCAGCGGCGAGCAGCGCATCAGCAATTTCCTGCTGTGGCAGCTCGCCTATACCGAGCTCGTCTTCATCGAAACGCTGTGGCCGGATTTCGGCCGCGCCGATCTCGAGAAGGCGATCAGCGATTACCACGGCCGCGAGCGCCGCTACGGCGCATCGGCCGGCTCGGGCTGAGTGGAGCCGGCGAACTCGCCCAACCCATCCGCGTCATCGGCCGCGCCTCATTCGAGCGGGCTGACTCTCCGCATCCTTTCCGCGCGGTCATGGCGCCGGTGGCGATCGCCGCGGTGTGGTTCGGCTCGCCCTATCTGCCGGCGCTGGTCGCGCTGCTCGGCGCCGGCGATGGGCTGGGAATGGGCGCGGCATGTCGCGCCTCGCGATCGCCGAGCGCGGTCATGTTCGTCATCCTCGGCCCGTTCGTTGCCGCGTGCGCGATGGCGTTTCGCGCAGGATCTCGCGGCGTGGCTGCTCGCACTTCGCTGTTTGCGGCCGGCGTGGCGATCGCCGAGAAGGATCTGCGCTTACGCCTCTGGGGCGCGGTCGGCGACGCTGTGGATCGCGCTGCCTTGCATCGCGATCCTCTGGCTCGATCGCGGCGCGCGGCGGCCGCGAGCGCATCATCTATCTCTTCGCCGTGGTGTGGGCGAGCGATATCGGCGCCTACGCTTTCGGGCGACTCATCGGCGGGCCGCAAGCTCGCGCCGGCGCTCTCGCCGAACAAGACCTGGGCCGGCGCGGTCGGCGGACTTGCTCTGCGCCATGGTCGTCGGCGGCTTCGGCGCGGCGTTGCTGGCGCGCCGATGTCGCCGGTCGCTGCTGCTCGCGATCAGCGCCTTCGTCGCCATCGCGGCGCAGTTCGGCGATCTTGCCGAATCCTTCGCCAAGCGCCGTTTCAATGTGAAGGATTCGGGCGGGCTCATTCCCGGCCATGGCGGGCTTCTCGATCGACTCGATTCGCTGCTCGCGGCGTCGCTGGCGCTTGCTCTGGCGCTTGGCCGCGGCGACCGCCGGCGGAGCACCACCTAGCCGCTCGCTAGGCGTTGCCTGAACCGTAAGCTTTTGTCGCACCTAAGTTTTTTTTCACCTTGGCGGCGCGTAAAGTTTGCTATCCTCTGCCCGGCCTATAGCGAAAAGGTGGTTATGGAGGCCATGCGGCATTCACCGGCGGCGTCGGCTACTATCATCTTCTGGTTCCTCGTCGTCCTGACCGTCCTCGTCTTCGTCCACGAGCTCGGTCACTACCTCGTCGCGCGCTGGAATGACGTGCGCGTCGAAGTGTTCTCGATCGGCTTCGGGCCCGAGCTCTTCGGCTGGAACGATCGCGCCGGCACGCGCTGGAAGATCAGCGCCATTCCGCTTGGGCGGCTACGTGAAGATGTTCGGCGATGCCGATCCGGCCTCGATGCCGGGCGCCGACCTGCCCGAGATGACGGCGGCCGAGCGCGAGGTCGCTTTCCATCACAAGCGCCTGCCGCAGCGCGCGGCGATTGTCGCGGCCGGGACCCGATCGCCAATTTCATCTTCGCGATCGTCGCGCTGACCGGCTCTGTTCATCGACCGTCGGCCAGCCTTTCACGCCGCCGCAGATCGGCACGGTGCAGGCAGGCAGCGCCGCCGAAGCCGCCGGCATGCAAGGCCGGCGATACCATCGTCTCGCATCGACGGCCAGCGCGATCGAGCGCTTCGAGGACGTGCAGCGCATCGTGCGGCTCGATCCCGGCCAGCCGCTCGCGGTTGTCGTGCATCGCGGCGATCAGGATGTCAGCCTGTCGGTGACGCCGAAGCTCAGCGAAGTCACCGACCGTTTCGGCAACAAGCATCGAATACGGGCTGCTCGGAATCGAGGGGCAGGGCGTGCAATACGTCCGCTACAACCCGGTCGAGCCGCTGGTCGACGCGCCAACGGCGAGACCTTCGATATCGTCGGCGGCACGCTTGCAGGCGGTGTGGCAGATGATCATCGGCGCGCGTTCGACCGACGAGCTCGGCGGGCCGCTGCGCATCGCACAAATGTCGGGTGAGGTCGCGCAATACGGTTGGTCTCGGCGATCTTCCGCTTCATGGCGGTACTGTCGATAAACCTCGGATTGATCAACCTTTTCCCGATTCCTGTGCTTGACGGTGGACATCTTCTGTTTTATGCCGCTGAAGCCGTGCGCGGGACGCCCGCTTGGCCATCGCGCGCAGGAATACGGGTTCCGCTTCGGACTCGCCTTGGTGCTGACGCTGATGGTATTCGCCACCTGGAACGACCTTGTTCATCTGCGCGTGGTTGAAGTTCTTGAAGGCGTTGGTGACCTAAGGCCGTCGCCGCCGAACCGGCACCGAAGGCGCTCGGGACAGGGGGAGTAGTTGCGGATCGTTCTCGGCGTTGCCCGGCGCTTCGCTCTGCGATTGCTTCGTCGTCGCTTGATCTCGCTGACCGCGGCCGTGTCCCGCGATCCAGGCGGTTGCGCAGACGTCGCCCGGCGATGTCGTGCGCGAGATTCGCATCGAGGGCACGCAGCGCGTCGATCCCGATACGGTCCGCTCCTATCTCCAGGTGCAGCCCGGCGAGCCGTACGACGCGACGAAGCTCGATGCCTCGCTGAAGGCGCTCTACGCGACCGGCCTCTTCTCCGACGTGCACATGCAGCGCCAGGGCGATGCGCTGGTCGTCCATGTCGTCGAGAACCCGGTCATCAACCGCATCCAGTTCGAAGGCAATTCGAAGCTCACCGACGACAATCTCAACAACGAGGTCCAGCTCCGGCCGCGCCTCGTCTTCACGCGCGAGAAGGTGCAGGCCGACGTCGTGCGCATCCTCGAGCTCTATCGCCGCTCCGGCCACTTCGCCGCGACGGTGCAGCCCAAGGTGATCGAGCTGCCGCAGAACCGCGTCGACCTCGTCTTCGAGATCGACGAAGGCCCCGTCGACCGGCATCCGCGGCATCACCTTCCTCGGCAATCAGCAATTCAGCGAGAGCACGCTGCGCGACATCATCTCGACGAAGGAGTCGCGCTGGTGGCGCTTCCTGTCGAGCGACGACACCTACGATCCCGATCGCCTGACCTATGACCGCGAGCTGCTGCGCAAATTCTACCTGTCGCAGGGCTATGCCGATTTCCGCGTCGTCTCGGCGGTCGCCGAGCTGGCGCCCGACCGCTCCGGCTTCCTCATCACCTTCTCCATCGAGGAAGGCGACGCGCTACCATTTCGGCAAGATCGACGTTGACCAACGAGCTGAAGGACGTCGACCCGAAAGCGCTGCAGGCGCTGCTCACGACGCGCGAGGGCGATTGGTACAACGCCGATCTGATCGACAGCTCGGTCAGCGGCGTCAGCGACGCGCTCGGCGATCGCGGCTACGCCTTCGTGCAGGTCACGCCGACGGTCAAGCGCAATCGCCGAGACCCATACGATCGACGTCGCCTACGACGTGAAGGAAGGTCCGGAGGTCTATGTCGAGCGCATCGACATCACCGGCAACCTCCGCACGCAGGACCGGGTCGTCCGCCGCGAGTTCCGCCTCGTCGAGGGCGATGCGTTCAATACGACGAAGCTGAAGCGCTCCGAGCAGCGCATCAACAATCTCGGCTTCTTCAAGAAGGTCGACATCACCAACACGCCGGGCAGCTCGCCGGACAAGACGATCATCCACGTCAATGTCCAGGAGCAATCGACCGGCGAGTTCCAGGTCGGCGTCGGCTATTCGACCTCGGACGGCCCGCTCGCCAATATCGGCATCCATGAGCGCAACCTGCTCGGCAAGGGCCAGGATCTGCGCCTCGACACGACGATCGCCTATCGCACGCGCCAGGTCGATCTGAGCTTCACCGAGCCGTACTTCCTCAATCGCGAGCTCGCCGCCGGCTTCGATATCTTCGCCTTGCAGCGCGACTACACGCAATTCGCCGGTTATATCGAGACCTCCTACGGCGCCTCGCTGCGCGCCGGCTATCAGTTCAACGAGGCGCTGCGCCAGACGCTGAGCTACACGATCCGTTCGGACACTGTCTCCGACATCGTCGACGGGTGCGTCGCCCTTCATCGTCGCGCAGCAAGGCACGCGCTTGGCCTCGATCGTCGGCCAGGTGCTGCTCTACGACAAGCGCGACAACCGCTTGCAGCCGACCTCGGGCTATTACGCTTCTTACAGCACCGATCTCGCCGGTCTCGGCGGCCAGGTCTTCTTCCTGCGCAACGGCGTCAATGGCGGCTACTATTATCCGTTCGCGCCGAATTGGATCGCGCAGCATCACCGGCGAGACCGGCTATATCCATCGGCCTCGGCCAAGGAGTGCGCATCGAGGATCGCTATTTCGTCGGCGGCGACAATCTGCGCGGCTTCGCCAGCGGCGGCATCGGCCCGCGCGACATCACGACCAACAACGCGCTGGGCGCCAACGCCTATTGGCTCGGCTCGCTGCAGCTCACCATGCCCTTGGGCCTACCCAAGGAGTTCGGCCTGCTCGGCCATGTCTTCACCGATTTCGGCAGCGCCTGGGGCTTCGATACGAATACGGCGCCGCCGAACACCGATGTCGTCAAGGACATCAATTCGATCCGCGTGTCGGCCGGCTATGGCTTCTCCTGGCAATCGCCGCTCGGTCCCTTGCGCCTCGATCTGGCAGTGCCGATCATCAAGGAGAATTTCGATAAGAAGGAATTCTTCCGGGTCGGTTTCGGGTCGAATTTCTAGATGCGCTGTCGCAGCCCGTCTTCGGCGCCGCCGTCGTTCTAGGGCTGACGGCGCTCTTGCCGCTATCCGCGCGCAGCCAGCAGGTCGCGGCGCCGGTGATCGTTACCGTCGATGTGCAGCAGATCCTGCGCGACAGCCTTGTCGCGAAGGACGTGCAGGCGCAGATGGACCAGCGGACCGATCGCTACACGAAGGAAGTGGGCGATCAGGAGAACGAGCTGCAGAAGACGCAGGAGGAGCTCGAAAAAGAGCGCAGTACCCTGGCGCCGGACGCGTTCAATGCGAAGATGCGCGATTTCCAGCGCCGCTACGACACGCTCGACAATCGCGTCCAGGCGACGCGACAGGCGCTGCAGCAATCCTATAATGACGCGATGACCAAGGTCGAGAATACCGCGCTGCAGATCATCGCCGACATCGCCGCGGAGCGGAAAGCCAATCTCGTCGTCGCCAAGGCCGCGGTGCTGTTCGAGGCGCCCGAGCTCGACATCACGCAAGAGGTGATCAAGCGGCTCGATGTGAAGCTGCCGCAAGTGCAGCTCGCGATGCCGCAAATCGCGCCGAACACGGCGGCGGCCCCGCCGGGCAATGCGATACCGCCGGGTAGCGCCCCGCCGGTTGGCGGCGCTACGCTGCCGCAGCCGCCGCGTTGAGCCATGGCCGATCCGCGCTTCTTCGACGTCGCCGGGCCGTTCACGGTCGCCGAGATCGCGACAGCGCATCGGCGCCGAACTCGGCGGCGCAGCCGAAGACCGAGCGCGTTCTGCACGACGTCGCGCCGCTCGAAACCGCGACCGAGCGCGATCTCTCTTTCCTCGACAATCGCCACTATATCCCTCGCTTCCGCGAGACCCGCGCCGGCGCGGTGATCGTCAATCCGAAACTCGCATCCGAAGCGCCGAAAGGTACGACGCTGCTGGTCACGCCGCAGCCTTATCGCGCCTATGCGATGGCGGCCCAGGCCTTCTATCCCGATGCCGCCGCCTCAGCCCGGCATCGCGCCGAGCGCGATCATCGATCAGAGCGCGACGCTCGGCGATGGCTGCGCCGTCGAACACAACGCCGTGATCGGTCCCGGCGTTCAGATCGGCATGCGCTGCGCGATCGGCGCCAACGCGGTGATCGGTGCTTCGGTCGTGCTCGGCGACGATGTGTGCGTCGGCGCCAATGCGACGCTCAGCCACTGCATCGTCGGCGCGCGCGTGCGCATCTATACCGGGCGTGCGCATCGGCCAGGACGGTTTCGGTTTCGCGCCCGATCCCGATGCGCCGGTGAAGGTGCCGCAGCTGGGCCGCGTGATCGTCGGCGACGATGTCGAGATCGGCGCCAACACGACGATCGATCGCGGCGCGGGACCCGACACGATTATCGGCTCGGGCACGATGATTGATAATCTGGTGCAGATCGGGCACAACGTGCAGATCGGGCGCGGCTGCGTGCTGGTTTCGCAAGTCGGCATTTCGGGCAGCACGCGGCTCGGCGATTATGTGATGGTCGGAGGGCAGGTCGGCTTGGCAGGCCATTTAACGATCGGCAAGGTGCGAAGATCGGCGCCCAGGCGGGCGTGATGCGCGATGTCGACAAAGGCGAGGCAGTGCTCGGCTCGCCGGCGATACCGATCCGCGAGTTTCACCATATGATGGCCTATATCCGGCGCCTTGCCGCGAAGCGTCGAGGCGAATGAGATGGCTATGACCGATATGCCGCAGCAGAGCGACCAGCCGGTCGTCACCGCGGAGATCGATCTGAAGCAGATCATGCAGATGATCCCGCATCGCTATCCGTTCCTGATGATCGACAAGGTCATCAACGTGGTGCGCGGCCAGAGCGCCATCGGCGTCAAGAGCGTCACCATCAACGAGCCGCATTTCCAGGGTCATTTCCCGCGCTGGCCGGTGATGCCGGGCGTGCTGATCATCGAGGCGATGGCGCAGACCGCCGCCGTCATGGTGGTCGATGCGATCGGCGATCTCGCCGCCGGCAAGCTCGTCTATTTCACCAGCATCGACGGCGCGCGTTTTCGCCGCCCGGTCGTGCCGGGCAGCACGCTGCATATCCATGTCGAGCGCGTGCACAGCCGCGGCCCGGTGTGGAAGTTCCAAGGAAAGGCGATGGTCGACGGCAAGCTGATGGCCGAGGCGACCTATGCCGCCATGATCATGGACAACACCATCAACACCAATGAGTGACGTTCACCCGACGGCGCTGATCGAGCCGGGCGCGGCGCTCGCGGCGACAACCAAGATCGGGCCTTTTTGCCATGTCGGCCGCCACGTCCAACTCGGCGAGAATGTCGAGCTGATCAGCCATGTCGTGGTCGCCGGGCGCACGACGATCGGCGACGGCACGCGCATTTTTCCTTTCGCCTCGATCGGTCACCAGCCGCAGGATCTGAAATACAAGGGCGAGGAATCGCGCCTCGTCATCGGCCGCAACAACGTCATCCGCGAGCAGGTGACGATGAATCCCGGCACCGAAGGCGGCGGCATGCTGACGAAGATCGGCGACGGCTGCCTCTTCATGGTCGGCGTCCATGTCGCGCATGATTGCCTCATCGGCAACGAGGTGATCATGGCGAACAACGCGACGCTCGCGGGGCATGTGAAGGTCGGCGATTTCGCGGTGTTCGGCGGCCTCTCGGCGGCGCATCAATTCGTGCGCGTCGGCGCCTATGCGATGGTCGGCGGCGTCACCGGCGTCGAGCGCGACGTCATCCCGTATGGCTCGGTGGTGGGCGACCGCGCGCGGCTCTCCGGCCTCAATGTCGTCGGCATGCAGCGCCGCGGCTTTACGCGCGAGGAGATCCAGGGCCTGCGCAGCGCCTATCAGGCCCTGTTCGAGAGCGAGAGCGGAACTTTTGCCGAGCGCGTCGTCGAGGCGACAACGCGGTTTGCCGGCATCCGTCCGGTCGACGACGTGCTGCGCTTCATCAAGGAAGAGTCGTCGCGCGGCCTGGTCCAGCCCAAATCCAACGGTAATGGCGGGTAAGCTCGGCATTCTCGCCGGCTCCGGCGAGCTGCCGTTGCGGTTGATCGAGGCCTGCCGCGCCGAGGCCCGGCCTTATTTCGTGCTCGGTTTCGAGGGCTCCTGCGATCCCGCAAGCTTGCCGGGCCAGCCGCATCAATTCATTCGCCTTGGCGCCGGCGGCCGCGGACTCAAGATTTTGCACGAGAACGGTGTCGAGGAGCTCGTGCTGGCCGGCGGCGTGCGACGGCCCTCGCTGACCGCGCTGCGCCCCGATTGGCGCACGATGCGCTTCTTCCTGAAGATCGGCATGCGCGCGCTCACCGATTTCGGCGACGACCGGCTGTTCCGCGCGATCATCGCCGAGCTCGAGCTCGAAGGCTTTCGCGTCGTCGGCGCGCGATAGCATCCTGGCGAGCCTTCTCGCGCCGGCGGGCATGCTTGGGAAGCGTCGCACCCGATGCCGCCGCCGAGACCGATGTCCGCGCCGGCATCGCAGCGGCCCGCGGCCTTGGCGCACAGGATTTGGGGCAGGCGGTGGTGATGCGCCAGGGTGCCGTGGTCGATCGCGAGGATGCGGCGGGAACGGATGCGCTGCTGGCGCCGCTGTGCCAGCTCCGGCCAGGCGCAAGGCGGCGTGCTGGTGAAGATGGCGAAGCCGCAGCAGGAGCGGCGCGCCGATCTGCCGGCGATCGGCGCGCAGACCGTGACCGGCGCGGCGGCGGCGGGCTTGAGGGGCATCGCCATCGAGGCCGGTGCGTGTCTCGTGCTCGATCGTGTGGGCGTCGTCGCGGCGGCCGATCGCGCTGGGATTTTCGTCGTCGGCGTGAGCGCGCCGCCGTGAGCCCCGCATGAGCGAGCCGATGCTCATCTATATCGTCGCCGGCGAGCCGTCGGGCGATCTTCTGGGCGGGCGGCTGATGCGCGGCATTGAAAGAGCGCACGCAAGGCGCGGTGCGCTTCGCCGGCATCGGCGGCGAGACCATGGCGGCCGAGGGCTTGGAGAGCCGCGTCGCGCTGTCGGAGCTTGCGGTGATGGGCGTGCTCGAAGTGCTGCCCGCGGCGCGCCGCATCTTCCGGCGCGTCGCCGAGACGGTCGACGACGTTCAGCGGCAAAAGCCGGTCGGCGCTCGTCACCATCGACAGCTCCGGCTTCACCTGGCGCATCGCGCAGCGGCTGCGCAAAGCCGGCAGCCGCTTGCCGATGATCCATTACGTCGCGCCGATGGTCTGGGTGTGGCGCGGCGGCCGCGCCAAGCGCATGGCGCGCTGGTACGACCATCTGATGGCGCTGCTGCCCTTCGAGCCGCCGTATTTCACCGCTGTCGGGCTCTCCTGCGGCTATGTCGGCCATTCGGTGGTCGAGAGCGGCGCCGATCGCGGCGACGGCCCCGGCTTTCGGCGCCGCCACGCGATTCCCGACGACGCGCCGCTGCTGACGATGCTGCCCGGCAGCCGGCGCGGCGAGGTGGGCACCTTGCTGCCGGTCTTCGCCGAGGTGGCGCAGCGCATCGCCGCGACGCATCCCAATCTGCGGGTTGTGGTGCCGACGACGGAAAATGTCGCCGATGCCGTCGAGGCGGCGCTCGCGGCCTGGCCGCTGCCCACCATCGTGCTGCGCGGCGCCGCCGAGAAATACGATGCTTTCGCGGCCAGCAACGCGGCGCTCGCCGCCTCGGGCACGGTGGCGCTGGAGCTCGCCATGGCGAAGCTGCCCGCGGTCATCACCTATCGCATCAATCCCATCACCCACGCCTATGTCAGCCGCGTGGTGAAGGTCGATTACGCAAACCTCATCAACGTCGTGCTCGACCGCGAAGCGGTGCCGGAATTGCTGCAATACGATTGCACGCCGGAGAAGCTCGCCGCGGCGGTGATGCGGCTGCTCGACGACAAAACCGCGGCGAGCGAGCAAATCGCCGCTGGACAGGAAGCGCTCAAGGTGCTCGGCTATGGCGGCGTATCACCCGCTCTGCGCGCCGCCGACGAAGTGCTCGCGGCGATCGCGCGCAAAGGGCAGCGCGGCTGAGGAGGAAAGAGATGGACACCGCGACCAGTGCGAAGCCTTCGACCGGCATCGATACCAGCCGCTTCCGGCTGCTGCATACGATGGTCCGCGTCTTCGATCTCGAGAAGTCGATCGATTTCTACTGCCGGCTCTTGGGCATGAAGCTGCTGCGCAAGCGCGAGGTCGAGGCCGGGCGCTACACCATCGCTTTCGTCGGCTATGAGGACGATGCGACCGGCACGGTGGTCGAGCTGACCTATAATTGGGACCAGAAAGAGCCTTATGCGCTCGGGGCGGGCTTCGGCCATCTCGCGATCGGCGTGCAGGATATCTACGGCACCTGCAAAGTGCTGGAGAAGGAAGGCGTGAAGATTCCGCGCGCGCCCGGCCCCTTGAAATTCGGCAACGTCAACATCGCCTTCATCGACGACCCCGACGGCTACAAGATCGAGCTGATCGAGCGGCCGTAGACACCCCGTCATTGCGAGCCCGAAGGGCGAAGCAATCCAGTCAGTGGACACACTGGATTGCTTCGCTTCGCTCGCAATGACGGTGTTTCTTACTTCCGTGTATCGAGCGCCGCGGTCTCGATGCGGATGCGCCGCCAGAGCAGCGCGGCGTTGAGCAGCGAGAACACGATCGCCACCGCGTATTCGCCAAAGGCGAGAGGTAGGAGCGCGATCTCGGCGATCACCACCGCGTAATTGGGGTGGCGCAGGAAGCGGTAGGGCCCGCCTGTCACCAGCGGCGCGTTCGGCACGGCGATGATGCGCGTCGTCCAGTAGCGGCCGAGTGTCGCGAGGATCCAATAGCGCGCGGCTTGCAAGAGCACGAACATCGCGATCCAGAACCAGACCGGCGGTGCTCCCTTGTCGGCGATGGCGTAGATCGCGATCAGCCACGACAGATGCAGCAGCACGATCAGCGGATAATGGCTACGGCCGATCTCGATGCGCGCCCGCGCGCAGCAGCGCGCTTGTATTGCGGTTGGCGTAGATCAGCTCGGCGAGGCGCTCGAGCGCGACGAGGCCGACGATCAGGAGCGGCCAGTTCATGGCCCAGCGGTCACGCGTCGATGAGCTGGAAGCCCGCGGTGAAGCCGGGGCCGAGCGCGGTCATCAGCATGCGGCCATGCACCCCGGCATCGAGCATCCGCTTCAGCACGAAGACCACCGTCGCCGCCGACATGTTGCCGTAATCGCGCAACGTCGCGCGCGCATGGCCGAGCGCGCCTTGTGTCAGACCGAACGCCTCCTCGAGCGCGTCGAGCACCTTGGCGCCGCCGGGATGGCAGACGAAACAATCGATATCGGCGATCGTGAGATCGTGGCGGCGAAGGAAATCCTCGGTCGCGCCGCGCAGATCGCGCTGCACGAGCGCCGGGATGTCGCGTGAGAAGATCGCCTTGAGGCCGTCATCGGCGACGTCCCAGCCCATGATGTCGAGCGATTGCGGCCAGGTGAATTCGCCGCCTTGCCCGAGCGCCGGTCCATCTCCGTCGCAGGAGATCACCGCCGCGGTCGCGCCGTCGCCGAAGAGGGCGGTGGCGACGAGGTTGCTCTTGGTGAAATCGCCATGGCGGAAGCACAGGGCGCAGAGCTCGACCACGAGGAACAACACGCGCGATTTCGGCGCGGCGCGGGCGAGGTCGGCGGCGCGCGCCAGGCCGAGCACGCCGCCGGCGCAGCCGAGGCCGAAGATGGGCAGGCGGCGCACATCGCTCCGCAGCGGCAGGCGGTTGAGCAGCAGCGCGTCGAGGCTCGGCGTGGCGATGCCGGTGGTCGAGACCGTGACCACCTGGTCGATATCTTCCGGCTTGAGCCCGGCATCGGCGAGCGCTTGGCGCGCGGCTTCCTCGATCAGCGCGAGGGCATGCTCGAGATAGAGGTTGTTGCGGTCGGTCCAGCCATGCGGCTTCTCATACCAATCGACCGGCACGGTCGAATAGCGGCGGTTGATGCCGGCATTGCCGAAGACCGCGACCATGCGCTCGAGATCGGCGACGCCCGCCATGCCGAAGATATGCCGCGCGGTCTCCGATACCGTCTCCTGGCCGAGGATGTGCTTCGGCACGGCGGTGGCCAAAGAAAGGAGACGGGGCATAGGTAAACGGTTCGCGGAAGGTGGCTGTGTCACTGGCGGTGCTTTCCCGGCGCGGTTAGAGTGGGGATTGTCGGCGCCGCTGCACCGCAAGCTAGTACCAAGGCCATCTCCGCGCACATCACATGTTCGCGTGTTTCCACGAAATAACCATTGTAGAGTAAGAAATGTCGAGCGCCGAGAATCCGCCGCCGCGCCGCCGCAGCCGCTGGGGCATCCGCGAGCATCTGCGCGGCTATTTCATCGCCGGCATCGTCGTCACCGGGCCCACGCTGCTGACGCTGTATATCATCTGGCTCATCGTCACCTTTATCGATCGCTCGGTCGGGGCATTGCTGCCGAACGTCTACAATCCCCAGACCTATCTGCACGTTCCCGGCATCGGGCTGGTCATCGTCGTCGTCTGCCTGACCTTCATCGGCGCACTGACCGCCGGGGTGCTCGGCCGGGTCTATGTCCGGATGACCGACCGCATCCTCGCGCGCATGCCGGTGGTGCGCGGCATCTATGCCGCGGTGAAGCAGATTTTCGAGACCGTGCTGGCCAAGCAATCGAACAGCTTCCGCGAGGTTGTGCTCGTGCAATGGCCGCGCGAGGGCATGTGGACGATCGCGTTCGTGACCGCCGCGGTCGAGGGCGAGCTCCAGCGCCGCACCGGCGAGGATACGATCGCGGTCTATGTGCCGACGACGCCAAACCCGACGTCGGGCTATCTCATGTTCGTGCCGCGCAAGGATGCGATCACGCTCGATATGGCGGTCGAGGACGCGATCAAATATGTAATCTCGACCGGCATCGTGACGCCGCCGGAGCAGCTTACTGCTCCGACGACGGAGCCGGTCAAAACGATCTAGCTAATTGACGTTATCCCGGGAAGCTTAATACGAGCGCATTACCTCGACATGGTAAGGGCGCATGTTCAGTCCCAATCGGAGGCTTATAACAAAGCTCGCGGTAACGTCTGCATCGGACTCCAAAACCCGGCTCAGAAACACCAACGTAGAAATTCGAACTCAGATTTCCCGAACTGAATAAGCTCCGTCAGAAGTGACTTTCGTTCGGATTTTGTGGTTGCTTGCGTCTGAAAAGTTATCGTAAGTGCCCCCTTTTTTCCCTTGGTCCTTTAGGAATAGACGCGCAATCTATCGCGCGTCTATTGCCGGCTAGGTGCGCCATGGATGACCTCAAAATACGAATCATGCACGCGATCGGAAACGGCCAGCCGGTCTCGAAACTGTCGAGGTGGAAAATGCGCAGCGCCGGCTTTTTCAGAGTTGGCGAGTGGACAGTTCATGCCCGAGAGGTCTCAGGTCCCAACCCCGATGGAAAATCCTATCCGTTCAGTGTTTATGCCAGCACTCTGGGCAGAGCAAGCATGGAGGTCTGGATATGCAGCCCTGACGACTATTATCTGGTTCCGATGCAAAAAATAGGTGACATGTACCGATACGCTTCCCAGGACCGCACACATCCCGAGGCGCGGAACATGATCATCTACACGAACAATCATCGGTGCTATTACGGCAGCAAACGCCAGCGGGAAGATTTCACTCGCTATTTCAGGGCTCGCCTGGATAGCGCGGGTCCGCCAGATTTGGCGTTAGACATTGACGTTTAATTGACTGAAGTGGCCGATGTGAGCGGCGGAAATCGAAGCCGTCCAAAATCACAGGAGAAACCATGACCCTTCGCTACCTTGTGCTCGTGATGGTCTTCGCCACGAGCGCCTGCGAAGGCTTTTATTATGTGCCCAAGCCTTCAGTCTCTCGACCACCAGCCGTGACGGTCGCGAACACGCCTGAGGCGCAGGCTTGCCTCCGCCAGTGCCTCCAAACCCATGAAATCAGCCGTGGCAATTGCCGACGCCCCTATACCCAATACAACGGGCGTGAAATCGAACAACAAACGCAGCAATGCGTAACGGAAGCGGATGACGCGCGGGACGCGTGCCTCAAAACGTGCCCGCAATAGCTGGCTTACCGGCCGGGCGTGGCGAGCGGGTCAAAGCTCGGCACCAACCAGCAGATCGCCAGAGCGACGCGCAGCAGCCTTGAAGTGCGATCGGCCGGGGGTCGCGGGACTATATCTATCCTTGCCCTAACGGTCGGTTCTGACGTTTTAGCTCTGCTTCAGCGCCGCCTTGAAGGCAGCGCGGGTCGGGGCGCCGTGGATGAAGGCGTAATCCTGCGACGGCGGCGGGCCGGCGGTGAGCTTTAATGCCACGAAGACCGGTCCCGGCTCGACAAGCAACCCGGCGATTTTGGCCTCGAAATCATCGAGCCCCGAAATCGTGTCCGCGCGCCGATAGCCGGCGGCGCGCGCCATCGCGGCGAAATCAACGCGATCGCGGCCAGGGATCGGATGACCGCCATTCGCTTCGTACTCGCCGTTCTGGCAGACGAAATGGAGGAGGTTCGCCGGCTTCTGATCGGCGATGGTGACGA
This sequence comes from uncultured Alphaproteobacteria bacterium, assembly GCA_963731145.1. Classification (GTDB taxonomy): domain Bacteria; phylum Pseudomonadota; class Alphaproteobacteria; order ATCC43930; family CGMCC-115725; genus CAIKMD01. Next base: position 56,790 of record CAVSUX010000013.1, read on the forward strand.
GCGTGCCGAGATTCATCAGGAGGCTGCCATCGCCGTCGAGCACGACGACGCGTCTGTCGGGCCGCGCCAAAGCGAGGCCAAGGGCGCAGGACGAGGCCTGGCCCATCGCGCCGATCGAGTAATAGGTAAGGGCGTGATCGGGCGCGATTCCGTGCCATTCCTGCGCCGCTTGATAGACCGGCACGACGATCTGGTCGCGAATATGACGAGCGAGAATCTTGAAGCAGAGATCGCGGCGCATGGCTGGGCTGGGGGCGTTGCTCACATCTGCCTCCCGATCAGCAGCGCGGTCGGATAGGCGCGCGCATAGGCGGCGTCGATCGCCGGGCGGATATGGCGCTCGTCGCCGGCGTCTTCCATCAGCGCATGCGGAATCTGCATCGCGTCGAGAATCGGCTCGACGATGCGGACGCCGAAGCTCTTCGATTGCGTCGGCGGCACGCCCGGCTCTTTCGCCAAAAGGCCGGCCATGACGCAGACCGGCATCTTGTATTCGCAGCCGGCCGAGCGCAACGCGTTGATGCTGTCGAGCAGGCCGGTGTATTGGATGAGCAGCAGTGCGCGTTTGTCGGCCATCGACATCGCGGCGCAGATCGAGACGCCTTCATCCTCCTTGCAGACACGAATGAGGCGAAAACGCTTGTCCTCGACGATCGGCCAAAGCAGCCCGGCGCTGGTCGTGATGTCGGGCACCGAGACGATGAATTCGATGCCGCTCGAGGCGACCTGATCGAGGATGGCGGCGCCGGTGATCGGAGCGCCGCTCATGCCGCTTTACTCTCCATAACGTCTTCTCCCTCTTCTCGCGGCCATCTTGCAGGGCGTCGGCGCGCGAGGCAAGGCGCCGCGCTTGAGGCGAAGAATGCTCGCGCTTATAGTCCCGGCCAACAAAATCGGTGAATGGGGAGTTCGACGATGCGCGCGAAACCGCCGGCAAGACGATCGGTTCTCAAAGCCATGGCAGCCACGGCCGCCGCCGGCGCTACTTCCATCGCCATGCCGCGGATCGGCCGCGCCGCGCCGACGAAGCTCGTCATCGGAAAATCGATCCCGACCTTGCTCGCCTATACGCCGATCGACTTCGGCCTCGCCAATAATTTCTACCAGAAGCGCGGGCTCGAGCTGGAAGTCGTGTCGTTCAACGGCGCGGCGCGCATGAACCAGGCGATGGTCAGCGGCGCGATCGATATCGGCCTCGGCTCGGGTGCCTCGATGTCGGATATCGGCAAGGGCGAGCCGGCACTCTGCATCGCGCAAACGCTCGGTCCGCCGGCCGATATCGCCATTGTCGTACCCTATGATTCGCCGATCAAAACCGTCGACGATTTGCGCGGCAAGGTGGTCGGCGTCGCCTCGACCGGATCGGTCACCGAATGGATGGTGTTCGAGCTGGCGCGGCAGAAGGGCTGGCCGATCAGCGATATGAAAACGGCAGGCATCGGCGGCACCGACGCGGCGGTCGCGGCCATTCGCGCCAAGCAAGTCGATGCTCTGGTCGTCGATATCGCCATCGGCTTTTTCCTCGAGCCGCAAAAGGCGGGGCGCTTGCTGATCCCGTGCTCGGACTACGTGAAAGACTTCGTCATGCACGCGAATTTCGCCACGAACAAGATCATGGACGCGAACCCGGAAGCGGTGACGGCGTTCTGCGCCGCCTGGTTCGATGCGGTCGACATGATGCAGAAGGACAAGGAGCAGACGGTGAAGATCGCGACGCCGATCGCCAAGCTCGATCCTGCGATCATCGCCAAGACCTATGACATCGTCATCCCGAAGATGTCGCGCGACGGCCGCTTCGATCCGAAGGGCCTGGAAACGCTGGCGCGTTCCTATGTCGAAACCAAAGCGCTGCCGACCAAGCCCGATATGGCGAAATTCTACACCGAGAAATTCCTGCCGAAGGCGTGAGCTGATGCCCATCATTTATCGGCCGGCGCGCGCGCAAGAGCTGGCACGTGCCGAGGAACTCGTCGCCGAGAGCATCAACGACCTGACGCTGCGTCACGGTTTCGGCCGCATGGCATCGGCGCGGCCGCCGCATTTCCAGTTGTTCTCGCTGCATGACGATCCCGATGGCTTGTGGATCGCCGAGGATGACGGCGAAATTCTCGGCTTCGCCTTCAGCTGGGTGTGCGGCGGGCTGTGGTTCCTGGCGGAATTGTTCATCGCACCCGATCAACAAGGACGGGGCGTCGGCAATGAATTGCTGGGCCGGACCCTGGACCATGCGCGGAAGGCCGGAGCCAGCGAGAAGGCCCTCATCACCTTTGCGTTCAACACGGTCTCGCAGGGACTTTACATTCGACACGGCCTCTTTCCGCGAATTCCGCTTTATCTGTTCAGCGCCCCGCGCGAGGCCTGGCGGGCGCCCGAACGCGATAGCCGGTTGGACGCGGCCGCGATTACCCTGAGCGATCTGCCGGATCTCGCGGCGATCGATGCGCGCGCCCTCGGCCGATCGCGCGAGAAGCATCATCGCTATCTCGTCGCTGAAGGCGATTTGACGGGATTCCTCTTTCGCGAGGGCAGCGCCAGCCTCGGCTATGCCTATATCAGCCAAGCGGGGCATGTCGGCCCGCTGGCAGCGAGCCGGCCGGATGCCATGGGGCTCGTCTTCGCCGCGGCCCTCGAACGCGCGCGCGAAACGGGCAGCGCGCAGATTTCGGCGCTGATCCCCGGCATCGGCGAAGCGGCCTTGGGCGCGGCGGTTGCGCGCGGCATGCGCATCGCTTTTCCGATGATGCTGATGTCGTCGCGCGCCTTCGGCGATTGGACCTGCTATCTGCCGCGCAATCCCGGCTTCATGTGACGAGCAGGCGCTATTTCGTCTCGGGCATCAGGATGGCGTAGCGCGTATCGACGATCGTCGTGGGATCGAGCTCGGCCTTCATCAGCCGTTGGGCGCGATACCATTGATCTGATGCGCGAGGTCGGACATGACGACGCGGCCCTGGCCGTCGATATAAGGCACGGCGCGGTCGATCAGCGGCCCCGGGATGCCGGTGAATTTCGACAGGAGCTCGAGCATCGCCGGCGTTTGCGCATTGTTCTGGCGCGTGTTCTCGCGGCCGGCGAAAGCGTCGTGGTAATCCCGCGAGCCGTGGCGGAAGGCGATCATGAAGCGCCGCACGAGATCGCTGTCGTAATCGGCGTGCTTGGTCGAGGTGAAGGCGACCGCGCCCATCCAGCCGGGCACGAGATCGCTCGCCCAGCCGAGCCGCTTGATCGCGCCGCGATCCAAGAGCGGCAGCGCCGGCGTCGCCGGCAGCACGGCGCTGTCGATCTGGCTGCCGGAGAGCGCGCTGATCACATTGGGGATGGTGCTCAGCGGCCGGATCGACACGTCGCTCATCGGAAATTTATCCTTCTCGGCAAGGAGTCCGAGCGTGTATTGCAGGCTGGTGCCGATCTGCGTCACCGCGAAGCTATGACCGGGCAAAGTCATGCGCGGTGGTGAGGCCGGCATCGTAGGCCTTGCTCGAGCCGAGGAAGACGAGATTGTAGAAGCCCGGTTGCTCGATCGCGGAGGAGGCGAGGATGCGCATATGGCCTTGCGCGGCGAGCGTATAGAAAGCGGCGCTGAGGCCGGAGACGGCGAAATCGACGTCGCCCGAGGCGAGCGCGACCGCCATCGGCTCGGCGCTCTCGAAATAGACCATCTCGGCGTCGAGGCCCTGCTCCTTGAAATAGCCGCGCTCGATCGCGATCGGCACGGAGGGGTAGGAGAGGAGCTTGGTCAGCGCGATCTTGATGGATTCGGCATGCGCGGGCGCGGCTAGAAGCAACATAAGCGGGCAGAGAACAAAAAGGCCGCGTAAGAAAATGGAAGATCGCACTCTCGTTGCTCCTCGCCCCGGCGAGGGCCGGGGCCCATTCCTCAATCGCGCGGCTTTCTCCATGGACCCCGGATCGCGCCGCTGTGCGGCTTGTTCGGGGTGACGAATAATTTCCTAGAAATTATTCGTCACTTCCCTGCCACCTTCGTCAGCGCATATCGGCCATCAATGAGCTGGGCCGCATCGATATCGCCCTTCATTAGATTTTGCGATTTGTACCAGGCGATCTGGTCGGCGACGCTCTGCGCGTCGATCCGGCCTTCGGGTTCGACATAGGGGATCGCCTTTTCGATCTCGGCCGGCGCGACGCCGGTGAATTTCGACATGATATCGAGGATCGCCGGCGCGGTCGGCCCGTCCTCGCGCTTGCCCTGCGCATCCATGAAGGCATTCGCGACATCCTTCATGCCGTGACGATAGGCAATGAGGAAGCGCTTCACCGTGTCGCCGTGCTCGTTCGCCTCTTTGGTCGAGGTGAAGGTCGCGCTGCCGGTCGGGTTGGGCTCTACGTCGGCCGCCCAGGAGAGAAGATGAAATTCGCCTTTTGCCAGCGGCGCGAGGAGTGCGCCGCTCGGCATCACGGCGGCATCGTCCGTCCCGCCGCTGATCGCGGCGATGACATTCGAGTTCGACTGCAGCGCGCGCACTTCGACGTCGTGCATCGTGAAGCCGTAATGCCGCGCTGCCACGCCGATCGCGTATTCGAGGCTGGTGCCGACCTGCGTCACCGCGACGGCATGGCCTTTGATCGCCGCGACGGCTTTGAGGCCGGCGTCATAAGCCTTGTTCGAGGCGATGAAAGCGAGGTTGTAGAAGCCGCGCCCGTCCCCGGCCGCGGCGGCGATCAGCCGCAGCTGGCCCTGGCCGGCGAGCGTGTAGAAGCTCGCCGACATGCCGGCAGTGCCGAATTGCGCGTCGCCCGAAGCGACGGCGACGGCGACCGGCTGTGCCGAATCGAAGAACACCAGTTCGGGCTCGAGGCCTTGCTCCTTGAAATAGCCGTGCGCCATTGCGACCGGCACGCCGGCATAGCCGATGAGCCTGGAGGTGGCGATCTTGATGCCTTCCGCGCAGGCGGGTGAGACGGCACAGACCAAAGCCATCGCGACCGGCACGATTAACCGCTTCATCATCGCTCTCTCCTCCCGTGCTCCCCCGGAAAAGCCGCCAAGCGGCGCGATCCGGGCGTCATTCATCCCGGTCGTGCGCTTGACCAAGGGGCCCGGCTTTCGCCGCTCACTTTGGCTCCTCAGTCATGTCCCGGCAGCGCGATCGCGTAGCGCTTGTCGATCAGCTCGTCGGCATCGACCTTGCCCTTGATCAGGCCTTGCGAGGTGTACCAGGCGACCTGCGATTTGATCTCGGGCACGTCGATGCGGCCTTGCGGATCGACATAGGGCGTCGCCTTCTCGATCTCCTCTTGGGCGGCGCCGGTGAATTTCGCCATCAGCTCGAGCATCGCCGGCGCGCCGGCCTGGTCCTTGCGCTTGCCGTTGGCGTCGGTGAAGGCGTCGTGGAAATCCTTCATACCGTGGCGGTAGGCGACGAGGAAGCGCTTCACCAGATCGCCGCGGTCATTCGCCGTCTTGGTGCCGGTGTAGGCCGCGCTGCCGGTATTGCCCGGCACGTCATCGCCGACCCAGGACAGCGTCTTGACCTCGTTCTTCGCGATCAGTGTCAGGGCCGGGCTCGCCGGGATGACGCCGGCATCGATGGTCCCGCCGGTCAGCGCCGAGATGACGTTGGTGTTGGATTGCAGCGGCTTGATCTCGAGCGACTTGAAGTCGACGCCGAATTTCTGCGCGATGCGGCCGAGATTGAGCTCGAGGCTGGTGCCGAGCTGCGTCACGGCGACCGAATGTCCGGCGAGGTTCTTCGGCGATTTGAGGCCGGCATCGTAGGCTTTGAGCGAGCCCAGCAGCACGATGTTGTAGAAGCCAGGCTCTTCATAGCCGGACGCCGCGATCATCCGCAGCTGGCCTTGGCCGGCGAGGGTGTAGAACGCGGCCGAGAGGCCCGAGACGCCGAAATCGACGCTGCCCGAGGCGACCGCGACGGCGATCGGCTGCGCGCTGTCGAAATAGGACATCTCGGCGTCGATGCCTTGCTGCTTGAAATAGCCGCGCTCGATGGCGATCGGCACAGCGGGATAAGAGAGCAGCTTCGAGATGCCGACCTTGATCGATTCAGCATGCGCCGGGAGAGCGAGCGCAACGGCGGCGAAGGAGGCAACAGAAGTGAGAAGGGCAGCGCGGAGAATGGAAAGTTTCATGATGGTCCCTGGATGAGGCTTTACGGATTCGGGATGAGGATGGCGTAACGCGTGTCGATGATGTCGGCGGCTTTGATGTCGCTCTTGATCAGGTTTTGCGATTTATACCACGCAATCTGCGTGTCGATGCTGTCGGGGGCGATGCCGCCTTGGGGATCGACATAAGGGATCGTGCGCTCGATCTCGTCTTTCGAGCTGCCGGTGAAATCCTCCATCAGCTTCAGCATCGCCGGCGCGCTGGCGCCGTCCTGGCGCTGGCCGCCCTCGGTGATGAAGGCGTCGTGGAAATCCTTGAGGCCGTGGCGATAGGCGACGAGGAAACGCTCCACCATGTCGCTGCGATTGTTCGCGGTCTTCGTCGAGGTGAAGCAGGCGCTGGCCGAGACCAGACTGGTGGCGAGATCGCTGACCCAGCCGATGAATTTCGCATCGCCTTTTTCGATCGCCGCGGCCGCCGTGGTCTCGGGCAGCACGGCGGCGTCGATCGTGTTGCCGCCGAGTGCCGCGATGACATTGGTGTTGGATTGCAACGGCTTCACCGTGACGCTGCTCAAGGGATAACCGAATTTCTGCGCCGCGACGGCGATGCTGTAATGGAGGCTGGTGCCGAGCTGAGTGATCGCGACGCTATGGCCGGCGAGATCCTTGGGCGAGGTGAGGCCCGCCTCATAGGCCTTGGGCGAGGCGAGATAGGCCATGGCGTGGAAGCCCGGCGCCTCGCCGCCGGAGGCCGCGATCAGCTTGAGCTGGCCCTGCGCCGCGAGATTGTAGAAGCCGGCCGACATGCCGGAGACGCCGAAATCGATATCGCCCGAGGCGACGCCGACGCTGATCGGCTGCGCGGAATCGAAGAACACCATCTCGACATCGAGGCCCTGCGCTTTGAAATAGCCGCGCTCGATGCCGATCGGCACGGCGGGATAGCCCAGGAGCCGCGACAGCCCGACCTTGATGCTCTCGGCATGCGCGGGAAGGGCGAGAACGCCGAATGCGATGGCTACGATCAGGACAGGCGCCAGCCTTCGGCGCATCGTTTCTCCTCCCTGTTGCCCGCGGTTTGCGGGTCGTCGCCAGCATAGCCGTCATTGCGAGCGAAGCGAAGCAATCCAGGCAGCGAGCGGGTTGCGTTTGCGGCCGAAGGCCGCCTTGCAATGACGGTCGTGGTGAGCGCGTTGCTACTTCATCGGCATGGTCGTGGCGTAGCGCATATCGACCAGCTCCTCGGCTTTGACCTCGCCTTTGAGCAGGCCCTGCGATTTGTACCAAGCGATCTGATGCGCGACATCGTGGACATTCATCCGCGCGTCGCGGTCGCAAACGGCGTTGCCTCGTCGATCGCTTTCTCCGGCACGCCGGCGAAATCGGACAGGATCTTCAGCATCGCCGGCGCATCCGGCCCGTCCTTGCGCTTGTCGTCCGGCGTCGAGAACGCGTCGTGATAGTCGCGCGTGCCTTTGCGATAAGCGACGAGGAAGTGCTTCACCATGTCGTCGCGCTCGTTCGCGGTCTTGGTGCCGGTAAAGAGCGCCGCGCCCATCCAATCGGGCGTGACGTCGCCGACCCAGGCGACGCGCTCGATCTCGCCCTTGGCGACCGGATTGAGGGTCGGGGTGCTCGGCATCACCGCCGCGTCGATCGTCCCGCCGCTCAGCGCCGCGATGACATTGGTGTTCGATTGCAGCGGGCGGATAGTGATGGCGCTCATCGGGAAGCCGTATTTCTCGGCGGCGAGGCCGATGCTGTAGTGCAGGCTGGTGCCGAGCTGGGTGATCGCGACGTCGTGGCCCGGCAAGTCTTTCACCGTTTTGAGCCCGCCATCGTAGGCCTTGTTCGAGGCGACGAAGGTGAGGTTGTAGAAGCCGCGGCTGCTTCGCCGGCCGAGGAGGCGATGAGCCTGAGCTGACCTTGCGCCGCCAGCGTGTAGAAGCTCGCAGAAAGGCCGGAGACGCCGAAATCGATATCGCCCGAGGCGACGCCGACGCTGATCGGCTGGGCGCAGTCGAAGAACACCATCTCCACGTCGAGGCCCTGTTCCTTGAAATAGCCGCGCGCGAGCGCGATCGGCACGCCGGGATAGGAGATGAGCTTCGAGAGCCCGACCTTGACGCTTTCGGCCTGCGCCTCGGTCACCCAGCCGATGGCGGCAATAGCGAGCGCGGCGATGCAGCGCGACACGGCATTCATGACGTCTTCTCCTTTACGGCTTCTGTCCCGGCATCAAGGTCGCATAGCGCATATCGATGATCGCGTCGGCCGTGACGTTGGCCTTCAGCAAATTCTGCGATTTGTACCAGGCGATCTGGTCGACGATGCTGTCCCTGTCGATGCGGCCTTCAGGCTCGACATAGGCGATCGTCTTCGCGATCACCGCCGCTGGTGCACCGGTGAATTTCGACATGATGTCGAGGATCGCCGGCGCGTCGGGGCTCTCGCGGTGCTTGCCGTCGGGGCCGATGAAGGCGTCGGCGAAATCATGCGAGCCATGCCGATAGGCGATGAGGAAGCGCTTGACCAGATCGGGGTCGTCATTCGCATGTTTGGTGGAGGTGAAGACCGCGTTGCCGGCCGGGATGGGCGCGATATCGCCGGCCCAAGCCAAGAGGCGGAACTCGCCGCGGCCGACCGGACCTGCGACTGTCACGCCCGGCACCACAGCCGTATCGACCGTGCCGCCGGTGACGGCGGCGAGGCAATTGCTGGTCGATTGCAGCGGCTTCACTGCCACGTCCTCGATCGGGAAGCCGTAGTGCCGCGCCGCTTCGCCGACGGTGTAATGAAGCGCGGTGCCGACCTGGCTGATCGCGATCGAATGGCCTTTGAGGTCGGCGACGGATTTAAGCCCCGCATCCCATGCCTTGTTCGAGACGATAAAGGCGAGGTTGAAATAACCCGGCGCATTGCCGCCCGACGAGGCGATCAGGCGGAGCTGGCCTTGTGCGGCGAGCGCGAAGAACGCTGCCGACATGCCGACGGTGCCGAAATCGATATCGCCCGAGGCAACCGCGACCGCGGCCGGCTGGGCGGAATCGAAGAACACCATCTCGACATCGATGCCCTGCGCCTTGAAATAACCGCGCTCGATGCCGACCGGCACGCCGGGAAAGCCGATCTGTTTCGAGAGCCCGACCTTGATGTGGTCGTCCGCGCGCGCGTCGGAAGCGTTGCACAGCCCGGCGATTGTCGAGTCCCGCGGCGGCGACGAGCGACATGACAATTTTCTTCACTAATCCTCCCATTTCCTCTTGTCCCACGCGTGGGAGAGGGTTTGTCCGGACCCGATGTAGCGCAGCACGCGGCCGCGGCCAAATGAATAAAGCGGCGGCCTGACCGGTGCTCTATGATCGCGCGATGGCCGATCTTCCTGCCCAGCCGCGCCAGCCGCGTTTCGTCCTGCCCGCGAACGCGACCGATTGCCATTTCCATGTCTACGACAACGATCCGCGCTTTCCGGCGCATAAAATGGACACGGCGCTGGCGGTGCATCGCCGTCTCGGCATCGGTCGCGGCATCCTTGTCCAGGCGCTGCCGGAAAGCCGGGCGATCACGTTGCAAGGGCTCGCGCTCGCGGGACCGAATTACCGCGCCATCACGCCGATCCTCGAAGTGCCGTCGGAGAAAGAGCTCGCGGCGCTGCACGAAGCGGGATTCCGCGGCGTGCGTTTCACTTTCACCACGCGTGGGCGGCATGGCGCCCCGCCCGATCTCGGGACGATGCGCGCGACGGTCGAGCGCATCGCCCCGCTCGGCTGGCACACCGATTTCTTTTTGGGCGGCGGGCAGGCCCTGGTCGATATGTCCGATTTCCTGCGCTCGCTGCCGGTGCCCTTCGTCATCGATGCCATGGGGCGGGTCGACATTGCGGATGGGACTCGAACAGCCGGCCTTCCAGGCGCTGCTCGATCTCGTGCGGCGCGATAACGGCTGGGTGAAACTGGCCGGCAGCGATCGTCTCACCATAGCCGGGCCGCCTTATCACGATGCGCTGCCGTTTCGCGCAGGCGTTGCTCGCGGCGGCGCCGGATCGCGTGATCTGGGGCACGGACTGGCCGCATCCCAACCATCATCGACAATCCGGACGATGCCGATCTCGTCGATCTCATCCCGCTGATCGCGCCGGATACAACGCAACAGCGCAAGCTGCTCGTCGATAATCCCGCGCGATCTCGTCGGCTTTTAGCGCCGCTTCTCCTTTAGCGGAGACGGCCTCGCCTATAGTCGAGCGCACGGAGACACGGCACGCACGATGCCGGCATGCGGGAGGGATCGATGATGAAGGCCGCTGTGGTCGCAGCGCTGCTTGCCGGCGCTGTGTCTCTTTGCCGGCCAAGCCCGCGCCGATGATTGGCAGGCGGGGCCGGCGCCGGATTGGCAAAAGCTGCTCGCCGCCGGACAGAAGGAAGGCACGGTCGCCGTCGCCGGCCGCGGCGAGATGGCTCAGCCGATGACCGAAGCCTTCAAGCGCGACACCGGCATCATCGCTCGATTTCCTCGGCGGCGAGGGGCGCGAGCAATTCACCCGCCTCGCGCGCGAGATGCGCGCCGGCCAGGTGACGATCGACGTCATCTTCGACGGCCAGTCGCTGATTCCTTTCGTCAATGACGGCTACATCAAAGCCATCAAGCCGCAATTCCTGCTGCCCGGCGTCAACGATCTCAAGAATTGGCAGAACGGCAAGATCGAAATGGGTCGATAAGGAACAGGAATACATGTTCGAGGGCAGCGAATATGTCTTCGGCTGGATTCTCATCGACACGGATGTGATCAAGCCCGGCGAGCTGACAAGCTGGAAGGATCTGCTGAAGCCCGAATACAAGGGCAAGATCGCGTCCTTCGATCCACGCGTCGGCGGGCCGGGACAGGCGAACGCGTCCTATGTCGCCGATCTCTTCGGTATCGATTTCGTCAAGCATCTCTATGCCGATCAGAACGTCGTGCTCTCGAACAGCAGCCGCCAGCTCGTCGATTGGGTGGCGCACGGCAATTATCCGATCGCGCTGGCGACGTTGGCGGCGGAGATCGAATCCTTCCGCGCCGCCGGCGTGAGCAATCTCAAGGCGATCTATATGAAGGACGGGCCGGGTGCGGTCTTGGGCGGCAGCAGCGTCGTCTCCGAGCCGAAACTGGCGCCGCATCCCAACGCGACGGGCGTGTTCCTCAATTGGTATGCGAGCCAGGCCGGCCAGACGCTGTTCTCGACGGTATGGAAGACGCCAAGCCGCCGCACCGATGTGAAGGTCGACGGCATTCCCGATTACGTCGTGCCGCAGCCCGGCGTGCAGTACTCCGATCAGTATGTCGAGAGCTGGTATCTCGAGAAATATATCGGCCAGTATCAGAAGGCGCTGGTCGAGGCGATCGGGAATTGACGGCCGCGCAGAAGATGCTCCCGCGATCTCTAGCGTTGCAATTCCATGTTGCAATTCCATCCAGCGTCCTTCGACTTCGCTCAGGACGAGGAGAATTTTGATCGGGCATCTTCCAATGAATGATGCCACGCACCACAGGACCTCGTCCTGAGCGACGTCGAAGGACGCACGGACAGGAATGCAACGGCGTCTACGCAATTCTAAACCCTCAGCGCGTGGTAATCGCCGCTGCGGACGATCTCTTCGCAATAGGCGTTCTGGTCCTGGCCGTCGTCGAGCAGCGCGCCGAGCACGACGATGTCGTTGAAGACGTTTTCGTTGGCGCTGCGCAGTACCAGCGGCGGCTCGTTGCCGCGCTCTATCTCGGCCATCGCATCGAGCATCATGCGGCGCATCGCCACCACGGCGACGTCGCTGGAGGCGAGGTGCTCGCGCGTGCGGTCGTGGATGGCGCCGGGCGATTGCACGGCGAAGAGATCATGCGCCGAGAAATTCCGTCCCATGCCGGCGAAAGAGAAATTTTCCATCTCGCCCGCGTCCTGCAGATAGTGATTCCCCGGCCCGCGCCGCGGCATGTAATGCTCGTCGGCTTCTTCGGCGTGCTTCGCGTCCATCTCGGCTTTGTCGAGCGTCTCGGCGCGGTGATAGTAGAAATCGTAGCGCCAATGGCTCTCGTCGTCGATCGGCACATGCCAATGCACGGCATAGCCGCCGGGGCCGCGCTGGCCGCCATCGCCGGCGAAAAAGCCCAGATTAGGGAAGACGAAATTGGTGATGCGCATGTAATTCTTGCCGGCTTCGGCGGCGCGCGTCGCGAAGATGCGGAAGCCATAGCGCGTGCGGGCGATGCTGAGCTTCGGCCGCGTGTTGCGGATCAGCACGCCTTGCAGCTTCTGCGCCTCTTTCTGGCGGTCGGTCAGCGGCCTCGCGAAGCTGTGCAGGAAGGAGAGATGCGCCGGATCGAAATTGCCCTCATTCGCCTGCAGATAGTTGCAGGAATGATGAAGCTTCGTCTGATGGACCTGGGCGTCCGGCGCGGCGAGGAAATGGAAATTCGGGAAAAGCGGCGCCTCGCCCGGGCCGAGATAGGCGAAGATCGTGCCGGCCGCCTCGCGGCATGGATAGGCGGTATGGCGGATCTCGTCCTTATAGGTGCTCTCGACCGGCTCGGCCGGCTGGTCGAGGCAGCGGCCGCGATGATCCATCAGCCAGCCGTGATAGAGGCAGCGCAAGCCGCCATCCTCGATGCGGCCATAGGCGAGGTCGACGGCGCGATGCGGGCAGTGGCGGCCCACCAACCCGAGCTTGCCGTTATTGTCGCGGAAGAGAACGAGGTTCTCGCCCATCACCTGGATGGCGAGCGGCCGCTTGCCGAGCTCTTGTCCCAGCGCGACCGGCTGCCAATAGCGGCGCAGCAGCTCGCCGCCCGGCGTGCCTTTGCCGGTCTCGACGAGGCGCTTGAAATCGGCTGCGTGGTCCATCCCGCGCTCCCCTGGGTTATTTTGGGGCCCTATACTGCGCCGTCAGTATAACGATGCGCCGAGGGAGCAACCATGATCATCGATATCCACGCCCATTTCACCGCACCCGAAGCGCTCTATGCCTATAAGGCCAATCTGCTGGCGAGCCGCGGCTGGGGGCGGGGGCGGCTGAAACTCAGCGACGACGCGATCGTCGCCGCGCTCAACCAGCCCGTGCATGGCGGCACCTCGCATCTGCAGCAGCTCGACGAGGTCGGCACCGATATGCAGATCATCTCGCCGCGGCCCTATCAGCTCATGCATTCGGAGAAGCCCGAGATCGTCGTGCGCCGCTATGCCGAGGCGTGCAACGATCTGACCGCGCGGCAATGCCAGCTCTTCCCGAAGAAATTCCTCGGCATGGCGTCGCTGCCGCAAAGCATGGATGTCTCGCCCAAGGCCTGGGTCGAGGAGCTCGAGCGCTGCGTCAAGGAATATGGCTTCGTCGGCTGCCTGCTCAATTCCGACCCGAACGAGAACACGGCGCCGGAGCCGCCGGGCCTCGGCAACGAATTCTGGTATCCGGTCTACGAGAAGCTCTGCGCGCTCGACGTGCCGGCGCTGATCCACGGCGCGGGCTGCCGCGCCGCGCGCTATTCCTACACGCTCAATTTCATCCTCGAGGAAAGCATCGCGGTCTTCCAGCTCGCGGAGTCGCGCGTGTTCAAGGATTTTCCCAAGCTGAAGATCATCATCTCGCATGGCGGCGGCGCGATCCCCTATCAGATCGGCCGCTTTCTCGCCGGCCGCTCGAAGCGCGAGGGCTCGGATTCGTTCCTCGGCGGCTTGCGCAAGCTCTATTTCGACAGCTCGCTCTATACGAAAGACGCGCTCGAGATGCTGTTCCGCTGGGCGACGCCCGAGCGCTGCATGTTCGGCACCGAGCGGCCGGGCGCCGGCACGGCGAAGGATCCCGAGACGGGCAAATGGATGGACGACACGGCGCCGCTGATCGAGAGCATCTCGTGGCTGAGCGATGCCGATAAGAAGAAGATATTCTCCGAGAATGCGAAGCAGGTTTTCAACCTGAAGCTCTGAGGCGGGAGGCATCGTCATGGCCAAGATCGTTTTCGCTGTCGGCAGCTCGCACGGCCCGACCATCCAAAGCCCGGCCGAATCCTGGGCGCGGCTCGGCGATGGCGACACGCGCGATCCGCGTTTCGATTACCAGGCGCTGCTCAAACTGGCGAAACCCGGCCTCGCCCAGGAGATCACCATCGAAATGCAGTGCGCGCGGCATAAAGCGGCGCGCGACGGGATGAATGCGTTGAGCGAACGCATCGCTGCGGCGAAGCCCGACGTCGTCGTGATGATCAGCAACGCGCATCGCATCCACCGCAGCGAGCCGCATCCGGTCTTCGGCATCATGCGCGGCGAGAGCTTCCCGGTGCTGGAGCGCGCGATCGAGAATTACAATCCCGATTCACGCTTCGCCGAGGGCGCGCGCAAGACCGTGCCGACCGGCACGATGCCGGGCCATCCGGCGCTCGCCGATGCGCTGCTCACCGGCCTGATCGATGACGGTTTCGATGTCGCCTCGATCGATCAGTTGCCCGAGGGCAGCGTGCTCGATGACGCGTTCTCCTTCGCCTATCAATGGCTCTTCGCCGGGCGCAGCCTTCCGCTGGTGCCGTTCCTCCTGAGCCGCGATCTGCCGAACCAGGCGAAGGCGGGGAGGTGCTACGATCTCGGCGTCGCGCTCAGACGGCAGATCGAAGCCGCGCCGCTCGATCTGCGCGTCGGCCTCATCGCCTCGGGCGGGCTCAGCCATCAGATCATCGACGAGGAACTCGATCGCGGCGTCATCGACGCGCTGGTCGCCGGCAATGCCGGACAGCTCCGCGCCTTGCCGCGCGACCGGCTCAACCGCGCGCCGGGGACGCCCGAAATCCTCAATTGGGTCACGGTCGCCGCGGCGATGGCGCCCGAGACGATGACGCTGGTCGACTATCTGCCGTGCTATCGCTCGCTCGCTGGCACTGGTCACGGCGTGACGTTCGGGTATTGGCGCTAAGAGGATCGGTCGCAAAAAAGATGGTCGGGGGAAGACGAGTTATGCGAAGGCGCGCGTCATTCATCATTTTTGTTATGGCAGCGCTCATCCTCCCCACGGTCGGCACACCGGCGCGCTCGGCAGCGCTGGGCGACGGCAACGCCCAATGGACGCAGCTCGTCGCGGCGGCGAAAGGCCAGAAGCTGACCGTCTTGGCGATGACCGGTTCGGCCTATGGCGATGTGCTCAATGCGTTTCAGACGGCCTATCCCGATATCACTCTCGAGGCGACGCAGGCGCGGCCCGGCGACAGCACGACACGGGTGGTTACGGAGCAGCAGAACGGCCAGTATCTCTGGGACGTGTTTTGGGGGCCGAGCAACAATCTCAATGCCGTACTGGTGCCGGCGCAAGCGTTGCAGATCGTCGATCCGTTCTTCGTCCTGCCCGAGGTGACGGACGACAAGAACTGGCGCGGCGGCTTCGCGCTTTATGCGCAGGATATCACCAAGCAGCATCTCGCTTTCCTGGCGCAGATGACGGTCGGCACCGGCGGCTTCGCGGTCAATTGGGACAAAGCGGCGAAAGGCAGCCTCAAGAATTGGCACGATCTGCTCGATCCGCGATGGCGCGGCAAGATCGCGATTTACGATCCGACGCGGCCGGTGACGGGCGAAATCGATCTCGCCTGCGCGCTGCCCTTCGTCGGCATCGATTACATCAAGCAGTTGTTCCGCGATCAGGCACTCGTTGCCAACAACGATGCGCGGCTGATCACCGATTGGCTGGTACGCGGCCGTTATCCGATCGTGATCGGGCTGAGCGGCAGCTTCCTGCCGAACTACCAGAAGCAGGGGCTCGGCAAGAACATCGATGTCGCGGTTGGCGACACGATGTGCCGCGGTCCCGGCGGTCCGAGCATCGCCGTACTCAAGAACGCGCCGCATCGCGAGGCGGCAACCGTGTTCATCAATTGGCTGGCGAGCCGCGAAGGGCAGGAGGTCTATGCCAAGGCTTTCTGGCCGTTCGACCAGTCTTTCAGCCGCCGCACGGATGTCGCGCTGCCGGATTCACCCGACGCGAAAGCCGCTGTCGCGTCGCTCGACAGCGGCAAAGCGATTGCCGCCGGCTCGGAAACCCATGCCGAGTTGATGAAGCAAGTGCTCGCGGTCGCGAAGCAGAACTTCAACTAGCGCGTTTCTTCCGGATACATCAGCGGCAGCAGCTCGTCGCGCCAGGCTCGGCCCCGCGGCACCAGCTTCTCGATGCCGCGAATATGGTAGTAGCTGTCGCCGATGCCGGGCGGATCGCCGCCGGCGGCAACGGCGTCAGCCGCATCGAACAATAATTTGCGCGCGACGACGATCGCGCGATCGGTCTGGCCGAGATGCTCGATGGCGCGGTTCATGATCCGCCCCATGCTTTCCTGCACCGCGTGATCTTGCGTGTTGACGCCGCTGATGCCGGTGAAGGTCGAGCGGCGTTGCGCTTCGCGATCGATCAGCCAATTGTTGTCGCGATTGCGCTTCTTGCGGAAGTTCTCGTCCTCATGGACGTTGTCGGGGCCGGCGCTGTCGTCCTTGCGATCGACGTCGTCGAGCGGCTCGTTGCCGAAGCTGTAATCCCAGTTCCACACCATGCAATTCTCATCGTCCATCGGCACCCAGAAATGGCCGCCGATCGTGGTGCGCCACACCGGCTGGCGCTCGCCCGCGGGCGTCGTGCGCGTAGTCGCCTGGGTCGGGCGGATCTGCGTCCACGGCATGACGAAATGATAGCCGCGCACGTAATTGCCCTGCTCGGCGAGCGGGCGGATGCCGGCATAGCGATAGCCGTAATCGGTGATGTCGAGCTCGATGGAGGGCGCTTGCGCGCGCAGGCGGAAGCTCAATGGATCCTCGCTCGACAATTTTGCGTTCGTCCGCCCTGCGAGCCCCCAATGGAGGAAGCCGATATGCGAGGTGTCGACGCCGCCTTCGAGCGCCTGGACCCAATTGCATTCCTCCCAGGTTTTCGAGACGGCGCGATGGGACGCGGGAACCTGGGTCAGCCCGAATTTGGGCGGCGGCGGCATCTTGCCGGGTGGCCCCATATAGGCCCAGACGATGTCGCCGAATTCGACGGTCGGGTAGGCGACGAGGCGCACCTTGTCCTTGAATTGATGCGGCTCCGGTTCGTTCGGCATCTCGAGGCAATGACCGTCGACATCGAATTTCCAGCCATGGAAGACGCAGCGGATGCCGCATTCCTCATTGCGCCCGAGCCAGAGCGACGCCGTACGATGCGCGCAGAATTCCTGCACTACGCCGACGCGCCCGGTGGTGTCGCGAAACGCGATCAGCGATTCCCCGAGCAGCTTCGCGCGCACGGGCGAGCAGTCCGGCACGGGAACTTCGGATGACATGACCGCCGGCACCCAATAGCGCCGCAGCACCTCGCCCATGGGCGTTCCCGGCCCGACGCGGGTTAGCCGCTCATTCTGCTCGTGGGTCAGCATGGTTTTGCTCGTCCATTCCAATCTCGGGATAGCGCGTCATGTTTCGGCGTCTGGCTTGAAGCGCATGGCACGGCCGCGCGCACCGGACCTGAGGCCGATGGCTTGCGCGGCGAGGGCGATGACGACGGTCACGACCAGGATGATCACGCCGAGCACGGTGGCGGATTCGTAATCGCCGTCGCCCATATAATTGAGCTGCAGGATCGACAGCGGCTGCAGCGAGCCGGTCGAGAGCAGGACCAAGAGGCTGGTCGCTTTCGTCGCCGCGGCAAAGCTCAACAGCCCGATCGTGACGACGGCCGGGCTGATCAACGGAAGCACGATGCGGCGGAAGGTCTGCGCCGTGCTGGCGCCGCTCGCGCGGCCTCTTCGAGCTCCTTGCCGAGCTGGATCATATTGGCCTTCAATACCTGGACGCCCGTCGTCATGCCGCCAATGGCGATGGCGATCATCATAATCCAGATCGTACCGTAGAGCGGGCGAAAAATCGGCGTCCCGACGAACAGCCAGAGGAAGCCGAGACCGATGACGATGCCAGGCACGGCGCTCGGCAGCCAGGTCACGAAATCGAGGATTGCCCGGAACCGATAGCGCGTGCGGGCGAGGATATAAGCGACGAGCGAAAACCCGGCCATCGCGCTCGCAGCGGCGCCGGCGGCGACGGCGATCGTCGTATAGAGCGATGCGATGAGATGATGATCGGAGAGCGCGGTGCGCCAATGATCGAGGGTGAACGCGCCGTCCGGAACATCGAAGAAACCGAAGATCTTCATGAAGGTCGCGAGCACGACCATCGCCGTGGGCACGATGGTGATCAGCACGAGGAAGCCGGCGGCGACAACAAAAGCGGGCCACCGCCAACCGCCAAGGCGGATAAACCGCGGATTCGTCTTGCCCGTGACCGTCGCATGCCGCCGCCGGGCCGTGAGCCATTGCTGCATGCCGATGAGCGGCATCAGCAGGAACAGCACGATCATGCTCATCGCGCTGGCAATGCCGTATTGCGGCTGGGCACTGAAGATTTCGCGATAGATGATCGTGCTGTAGACGTTGATCCGTTGCGGGGAGCCGAGGATCAGCTCGATCTCGAATGCTTCCATCGAACGGATAACCCCGAGGAGGAGAACCACGAACATCGCCGGAGCGAGAACGGGGATAACGATACGAAAGATCGTGCTCGCCATGCGCGCGCCGGACATGCGCGATGCTTCTTCGAGCGATGCGTCGAGGTTACGGAAGGATGGGACGAGGAGAAGCGTGTTGATGGCGATGGAGCCAGTCGCCAAATGCGCGAAGACGATGCCCCACCACGAGAAGATATTGAACACCGGCAAGCCGAGGCTGGAAAGGAAATGGTTGACGAGGCCGTAGTCCGGATCGAGCAGCAAAATCCAGCCCAGCGTGCCGGTCAGCGCGGGAAGGAAGAACGCGATCCAGAAGCCGAATTCCAGCCAATGCGCCCGCGGAATGTCGGTACGCACCAGCAGCCAGGCGAGACCGATGCCGGAGGAAAAGGCGATCGCTTGCCGAGCCGCGGTGAGGGTCAGCGTGTTGATGATGGCGGCGCGCAAGCCGGGCTCGTCCAACGCTGCAATCCAATTTGCCAGGCCGAAAGCCGGTTTCGCGCCGAGCGCGCCGATGTCGAAGCTTTTGAGGAAGAGCAGCGCGATCGGATAGACGACAATGAAGCCGACCACCACGAGCACGATCGTGCAAACAAGGCTCGCGCTCTCGATAGCGATACGTTTGCGCGGCGCCGGCTGGCCGTTTGGGGTGGCGGGTGCCTCAGACGTGACGCTTACCACGGCCGTACCCGCAAAATCCCCCAATGAAAAATCCCCCCAATGAAACCAAAGCGCCGGCCCTGAACGGGCTTATGCGGCGACCACAAACACGCGTCGGCATGCTACTCCGAAGCGGTCGACGAAGCCACGTCGCCGGCTATCCCGACCGGATATACCGCACCGCCTGATCGCGTCCGAAGAGATAGAGCAGCGTCCTGAGCGCCTGACCGCGCGGGCTCGCGAGCGACGGGTCGCGCGTCATGATGAGCTGAACATCGTCGCGTGCCACGGCGAGCAGCTCGCCATGCACCGCGAGATCGGCCAGTTTCATCTCGGGCAGGCCACTCTGCCGCGTGCCGAGAACTTCGCCGGCGCCGCGCAGGCGTAGATCCTCCTCGGCGATGCGGAAGCCGTCGTCGCTTTCGCGCAGGATCGTGAGCCGCGCTTTCGCGGTCTCGCCGAGCGGCGGCGTGTAGAGCAAGAGGCAGCTCGACGGCTGGTCGTTGCGGCCGATACGGCCACGGAGCTGGTGCAGCTGCGCCAGGCCGAAACGCTCGGCATGCTCGATCACCATGACCGTCGCTTCCGGCACGTCGACGCCGACTTCGACGACGGTGGTGGCGACGAGAAGATCGATACCGGCGCCGGCGAATTGCTCCATCGCGCGGTCGCGCTCATCGCCTTTCATCTGGCCATGCACCAGCCCGACGCGCTCGCCGAAACGGCGCTTCAGTTCTTTGAAGCGGTCGGTCGCGGCTTTGAGATCGACGAGCTCGGATTCCTCGACCAGCGGGCAGATCCAATAGATCTTCGCGCCGCCGGCGAGGGCGCGCTCGACCGCAGCGATCACCTCGGGCAGGCGCTCGATCGGCATGGTCACGGTCCTGATCGGCTTGCGGCCGGCGGGCTTTTCGGTGAGGCGCGAGGAATCGAGATCGCCATAGGCCGTCAGCATCAAGGTGCGCGGGATCGGCGTCGCGGTCATCACCAGGATATCGACGCCGTTGCCCTTGTCGGCGAGGAGCATGCGCTGCTCGACGCCGAAGCGGTGCTGCTCGTCGATGATGGCGAGGGCGAGGTCTTTATATTCGACGTCGTCGGAGAAAAGCGCATGCGTGCCGACCACGATATCGACCTCGCCCTGCGCGAGGTGATGCAGCAATTGCGTCCGGGGTTTGCCTTTCTCGCGGCCGGTCAGCAGCGCGATCTTGATGCCGGAGCCTTGCGCGAGTGTCGTGAGGGTCGCGTGATGCTGGCGCGCGAGCAACTCGGTCGGCGCCATGAACGCTGCCTGCGCGCCGGTCTCGACCGCATCGAGCATCGCCGCCAGCGCGACGACGGTCTTGCCGCTGCCGACATCGCCTTGCAGCAGCCGCATCATGCGGATCGGCTGGCGCATGTCGTTGGCGATCTCCTCGATCGCGGCTTGCTGCGAGCGTGTCAGGCTGAATGGCAGGGTGGCGAGGACCTTGCGGCGCAGATCGCCCTTGGCGATGAGGGCGCGGCCGGCGACCCGTTTCACATGCTCGCGCATCAAGGCGAGAGCGAGCTGATTGGCGAGCAGCTCATCGAATGCGAGCCGCTGGCGCGGCAAGGTCAGCGGCGAGAGCGCGTCGTCGCTCTCGGGCGCATGCGCCGTGCCGAGCGCCTGCCGCCAGGGCTGCCATTTCTGCTTCTTCGCATAGGCCGGATCGAGCCATTCCGGCAGCTCGGGCGCGCGGGAAAGGGCGCCGTCCACGGCGCGGCCGAGGACGCGCGGCGTCAAGCCTTGCGTCAGGCCATAGACCGGCTCGATCGCCTTGAGGCTCGCCGCTTCCTCGGGTGCGACGATGTGATCGGGATGGGTGATCTGGATCTGGTTGTTGTAATGCTCGACCTTGCCCGAGACGATGCGCGTTTCGCCGATCGGAAGCTGCTTTTCGATCCAATCGCCCTGCACATGGAAGAAGACGAGGAAGAGAAACCCGGTCTCGTCGCGGCAGCGCACGCGGTAAGGCTGGCGCGGGTTGTGCGGCTTTTGATGCTGATCGACGATGACCGTGAGCGTCGCGATCTCGCCGTCCTTCGCGTCTCTCGCCTTCGGCTGATAGCGGCGGTCGATGAGGCCGGTCGGCAGATGCCACAGCAGATCGACGACCAGCGGCGCGTCGAGCTTCTCGAAGAGCTTGCCCAAGCGCGGTCCCACGCCTTTCAGGGACGTGACCGGGGCGAAGAGCGGGGTGAGCGGCGTGGGACGCAAGGCAGGGCGTTTCCGGTTGCGCGATCGGGTTTACGCTGCAACGATAAAAGGAACCGGAGGAAAAATCATGCGGCGTAGCGGCCAGAAAATTCTCACCAGCCATGTCGGCAGCCTGCCCTATCTGGTGGAGTTGGACAAAGCCGCGCCCGATTATCCGGCGAAGCTGGCGGGGGCGGTTGCCGCCGTGGTCGAGAAGCAGCGCGGCTGCGGCATCGACATCATCAATGAGGGCGAATATGCCAAAGGCGGCGATTGGCTCTCTTATATCGAGGACCGCTTCGGCGGCTTCGAGGCGCGGCCGCCCAAGCCGGGCGCGGTGCATCTCCTGGCGCAGGGCAAGGACCGCGCCGACTTCGCCGCGTTCTACCAATATGCGACCGAGAAGGGCACGCTGTTCTACGAGCCGGGCGGGCTCATCCGGCGCATGCGGCCGAGCTGGGTCTGCACTGGGCCGATCACATACCGGGCGGAAGGCGCGCTGCAGCGCGAGGTCGCGCTGCTCAAGCAGGCGCTGAAGCCGGGCGAGGAGGGGTTCGTCACCACCACCGCGC
The DNA here is from genome assembly GCA_963731145.1 of uncultured Alphaproteobacteria bacterium. GTDB lineage: Bacteria > Pseudomonadota > Alphaproteobacteria > ATCC43930 > CGMCC-115725 > CAIKMD01. Next base: position 78,849 of record CAVSUX010000013.1, read on the forward strand.
CGGCGAGCCTCGAGCCTTATCGCGACAATGAATTCTATAAGAGCGAGGAGGAATTCCTCGTCGGCATCGCCAACGCGATGCGCGTCGAATACAAGGCGATCGTCGATGCCGGGTTCGTACTGCAGGTCGACGATGCCTGGCTGCCGGCGCTCTGGGATCGTATCGGCATGGCAATGGGGCTCGAAGCCTTCAAGAAGCGCTGCATGCTGCGCGTCGAGATTTTGAACGACGCGCTCAAAGGCATTCCCGAAGACCGCATCCGCTATCACCTCTGCTGGGGCAGTTGGCACGGGCCGCATGCCTACGATCTCGAGATGAAGGATTTCATCGACGTGATGCTGGCGGTGAAGGCCGGCGCCTATTCCTTCGAGGCGGCCAATGCGCGGCACGAGCATGAATACGCGGTGTGGGAGAGCGTGAAGCTGCCGGCGGGCAAGATCGTGCTGCCCGGCGTGATCACCCATTCGACCGATGTCATCGAGCATCCCGAGCTGGTGGCGCAGCGCATCCTCCGCTTCGCCAAGGTCGTCGGCAAAGAGAACGTGATCGCGAGCACCGATTGCGGCTTCGGCGGCCGCTCCCATCCCCAGATCGCTTGGGCGAAGCTGAAGGCCCTCGGCGACGGCGCGGCGCTCGCGACGAAGGAATTGAAGTACGCATGATGCTACCTACTCGTCATTGCGAGCGTCCCTCGACAAGCTCGGGATGAGGGCGAAGCAATCCAGTGGCTGAAACAGACTGATGGGGTGGACGGCCCCCGAACGGCATCGATGTGCCGGAGTGAGGTCGTTACAGATCTCAAACGAGGAGGCCGTCCGTGGACAAGCTTAGCCGCATAGGTATGGATACGTCGAAGCAGATTTTTCAGCTTCATGGAGCGGATGACCGTGAAGAGGTGGTTCTGCGTCGCAAGCTCAAGCGCAAAGAGGTTCTGACGTTTTTTGCGAGCCTGGCGCCGACGGTTATAGGCATCGAGGCCTGTGGCGGGGCTCATTATTGGGCGCGCGAGCTGACGCGGCTGGGCCATGAGGTGAGGCTGATCGCGCCGCAATACGTGAAGCCCTATGTGAAACGCGGGAAGAACGACGCAGCGGATGCCGCGGCGATCTGCGAGGCGATGAGCCGGCCGACGATGCGCTTCGTGCCGGTGAAGAGTGCGGAGAGCCAAGCGGCGCTGATGCTGGCGGGCCTGCGCGAGCGCTTGGTGCGCAACCGCGTGCGGCTCGCCAATACGATCCGCGGCTATGCGGCGGAGTTCGGGATCGTTGCTGCCAAGGGGCGGGCCAAGATCGAGCCGCTGCTGTTGCGCCTCCAGGCCGACGAGACCGTGCCGGCCTTGGCCCGCGAGCTGTTTGCCGCGCACGCCCAAGAATACGCGCAACTCGAAGCCCAGCTCGAGGCGATCGACGCCAGGTTGATGGCGTGGCATCGAACCAACGAGCCGAGCCGGCGCCTCGCTCGGATTCCCGGTGTGGGACCGGTGATCGCCTCGCTGCTCATGATGAAGACACCCGATCCGCATGCCTTCCGCTCCGGCCGGCACTTCGCCGCCTGGATCGGCCTGACGCCCAAGGATCATTCGACCGCCGGCAAGCTGAGGCTCGGCGTGATCACCCGCGCCGGCGACGAGACCTTGCGAAGCTTGCTCGTGGTCGGCGCCACTGCCGTCATCTGGCAAGCGCGACGCGGTAAGAGCCGTCACGCCTCCCCCTGGCTCCTCGCCCTCTTGAAACGCAAGCCGCCCAAGCTCGTCGCCGTGGCGCTTGCCAACAAGATCGCCCGCATCGTCTGGAAGCTCATGACGACCGGCGAGACCTACGACCCCAAGCGTGCGCTAGGGGCGATGCCGACAGCGGCTTGACGAGATCAGCGGGATACAAGGCGCGTGTCTCGCTGAGCCGGCGCTTGCAAGAAAACGAGCAGATGGTGGATCGATCGGTTCGAGACGGAAGACACTCCGCGCAATCCAGTGGCGTATCGCGACGTCGCCTCTCTGTGTGGAACTCCCGCCACGAAAACCATCTTGGCCAGCGGTCATATGCCGATCGCATCCAACAGGCCGGACATATGGACGCAAGCGATCCGATCCAACACAACCGCTCGTCGACCTTGCAAGCCGGGGGCCGTCCACATATGGATTGCTTCGCTTCGCTCGCAATGACGGTGTTTTGCCTTACGGGCGCGCGTCTGCCAATTTCGCGTGAGCGGCCAGCAATTCGGGGAAGCGGGCGGGGTCGCCGCGGGCCATGCCGCATTCGGTGCCGATGCCGTCGACCTTGGCGTGGCGCTTGGCGGTAGCAAGGCGCGCGGCATTGCCGGCGTCGTCATTGTGGTGGATGAGGCCGAGATAGAGATCGGTCCCCGGCTTCATGTTTAATCTCTCGAGCGGCACGTAGAAGGCTTCGTCGGTGCGCGGCTTGGGCACCGGCAGATGGAAGAATTCGATCGGCCGCTTGACGCTGTCGCTGACCGCGTTGACCATCTCGACCATCAGCCCGGCATCCTTGGGCTGTACCATATGCTCATCGGCGGGGCTGCCATAGCAGAGGTGGTAGCCGAGCTCGACGGCGCGCGGGATGGCGTCGCCGATCCTGATCAGTACGTCGATCGCCTCGGTGCGGAAATCGACCGGGCCGGCATCGTAATAGCCCTCCCAGGCGAGCACCTCCTGGCAGACATCCCATTGCAGCGCGAGCCGATCGTTGGGGATGGCCGCGGTCATCTTCGCGACTTCGCCCTGGAAGTGATCGACCAGCGCCGAGAGCGTGCGTGGCCGGTCGGCCGGCACCATGTTGTTGTAAGTCGGCGCGATCGGCGTCGGCAGCGAGACCTGGAATTTGACGCCGGCCGGGATCGCGCCGGCTTTCTGCATCTGCTCGAAGAGCTTCCACGACGCGATCGCCATCTCGCCATAATTGGTGACGAAGCCGCGCGCCGCTGGAACTTGTCCCGGCTTGATGCGGAGCCGCGGAATCTCGCGCACGACCTTGCCGTCCCATTGCGTGAATTTGAACGGCGGCACGTCGCTCGCGTGTTCGATCGCGGGATTCTGCACGAGCACATCCTGTAGGAAGCGGATCCAGGTCTTGCGGATGCCGGTCTCGCCATCGGGCAGGCGCGCGAGATGCACGCCGGCGCTTTGCGACAAGGTCTTGAACACGGTCTCGCTGTCGGGCAGCGGAATGCTGCCGACAAAATGGACGATCGGCTTCGTGGCCATGGCACGCTCCTCCCTTGATTGGCGCTAACTGTAGCGCGGCGCCTTGCAACTGGGTATGCGGCACGCATGGATCGAATTCTTTGTTCGGTCAATGCAGCGTTTGGGCACGGCCCGCGTTTTGCATCCTATGTAGAGAGATAGGGAAGCCGCGCGTGCGACGTTTTCGATCGCGGCAATGTCGGCGCGCAATCGTTGGTCATGGCAATGCAAATAATGCCGCGCCTGATGGTACCCGATCGTGTCGCCGCCTGGGCCCCGCCGCTCGCGGTCGGCATCGCAGCCTTAACGCTGCGCCTCTATGGCTTGGCGGACAAGCCGCTCTGGCTCGACGAAGTCTCGACCCTGCATCGCGCGACCATCGGCTTTTCGGCGATGCTCGCCGAAGCCCTGCACAGCAAGCACTATCCGAGCTATTTCGCGCTGCTCTGGCTCGTCGCCAAGCTCGGCGCCTCGCCATGGCTGCTGCGCCTGCCATCGGCGATCTTCGGCGCGATCGCCACGGCCCTGGTCGTGGTCATCGGGCGCGAAGCCGACAAGCCGCGCACCGGTATCGCCGCCGGTCTGCTGCTCGCATTTTCACCATTCGACGTACAATACGGGCAGGAGGCGCGCTCCTACACGCTGGTCGCGACGCTGATCCTCGTCGCGCTATGGGGACTGGTGCGCCTAGCATGTCAAACCACCGCGCGCCAAGCGACAACGTGCGAACCGCGATCGGGCGTACGCGGCGCGTGGCTCGCTTATGGCGGCGGCACGCTGGCGGCGCTGTGCGTGCTCAACGTCGCCGTGCCCTGGCTCGTCGCCTCGAATATCGCGGCGGCCGCGATCGCCTGGCGTGCGCGAGAGCGGCGCGCGGCTTTCTCACGGCGCTGGGTGATCACGCAGGCTGCGATCTTCGCGCTCTGGCTGCCGGCGCTCGGCGCCGTGCTCTACTTTAGCAACGGCGCCGCGCTCGAAGGTCCGGGTTGGGCGCTGCCCGAGAAATGGGCCGCGCTCTGGTCGATCATCGGCCCGGTCTATCTCGACCGCATTTCCGCTTTCATCACCTTCGATGTGCTGCCGGCGACGGTGCCAGGCTTGTCGCTGGCGGTCGCGGGTTTGGCTGCCTATGGCGCATGGCGGCTGCGGCATAAACCGCATGCGCTCATCGTCATCGGCTGCGCCGCTTGCGTGCTGCCGCTGCTGCTGCTCTTGGTCTCGCGCGTCACGCCGGTGCTGGTGCCGCGCTATTTTGCCTGGAGCGCGGCGCCGTTCTTCATTCTCGTCGGCGCCGGCATCGCGCGTCTCACCGCGTGGCGCTATACCGCCGCGCTCGCTGGGTTCGTCCTTCTCGGGCTGGTCAATCTCGAGCCCTATTACCATGCCGAGACCAAGCCGCGCTGGGACCTCGCGACGGCGCGGCTCGCCGCCGAGACGCAGCCGGGCGATGTGGTGCTGTTCAATAGCTGGGACGCCTATTACGTCGCGACCGCGGCCTTTGCCAAACAAAGCGGGCTCGATCAGCAGAACCTCGCGCTCACCTGGAAGCCAACGGACGCGGCCCGGTTCGAGCCCGGCCACGCCCTTTGGGTCGTCTTCGGCCGCGCGGGGCAGGGCAAGATGGAGCGGCCGACGGATTACGTCGCGCTGCTGTCGCGGCTCGGCCGGCCGGCGAGCGAGGAGCAGATCGGCCGCTACATCACGATCTGGCGCTTTGCCGCGCCGGATGCGGTGGCGAATGCTGCGGATTCAGGCGGCGGCGGGAAGCCTAATTAATGCCGGTTTTCGTGTCGCTCGGCGTCACGGAAGGACGGCAAGGCGAATCCGGATTGCAGATCGGTCCGGCGGCGCTGCCCGGTGCGCGGATATCGGCAAAGCGCGCGCCTTCGATATCCTCGAACCAGAACAACGGCACGTCGCTCGCCCTCGATGCGGCGTCGAGCGGTTTTGCTGCTGCGGTCGATGTCAGCCGCAGCCCGTCGATCGCCAGATTCTCGACATGGCGCGCGAAGAGGAAACGCGCCGGCAGCGGACCGAACATGCCGGCTTCGGGATAATCGCCGGCTTTCTCCGGCGGCGCGGTATCGCTCGGGGCCAAAGCGGCCGCGAGCGGAATCCAGCCGCCGCCCTCTTGCACGGTCGGCGCATCGCGCCGCACGAGCTCGACATTGCGCAGCGCGATGTCGGCGATCCGGTGACCGGGAATGCCGCTGATCGTCACCGGCATGCGGAAACCGTCGCAAGCGAAGTTCTCGACCGTGACGCCGGCGAATGCCTCGACCGTCGCGCCTTTCGGCGCGCGCAAGCGGCTGCCGAGGCGCAAGAACAACGGCGCGTCCTGGATGTTGCGCATGGCGATGTCGCGCAGCGACACATGGGTCAGAGCGCCGCCATCGACGGTGAGCAGTGGCATGCCAAGCGCGTTCCAGATGACGCAATTCTCGACCGAGACGCGGTCGAAGCCCCAGCAGGATTCGGTGCCGATCTTGATCCGCGCTTTCATGCCGTCGGCGGCGCTGATGGCGACGCGGCTGCCGTCATAAAGCGTGCCGGGCTTGAAGCCGCCGGTGACGAGGCAGCGGCGGATCTGCACGTTCACCGTCGGCCGGCGGTAGCCGAGCGCGTTCGATGATTTCAACACGATGCTGTCGTCATGCGGCGTGTTGAAGGCGCTGTCCTCGACGACGACATCCTCGCAGCAATCGATATCGATGCCGTCGCGCCCGACATCGACCAGCAGACGGCTGACATGCAGATTGTCGACGCCGGTCGCAAGGATGGCGATGTGCGGGCTGCCGATAACGCTGAACCCGCTCAGGCCGACATTGCGGCATTCCTTCAGCGCGATGATCTTGTCGGCGCCGCCGCGCGTCGCACTGGCATAGCTCGCTTCGCCGCGGTTGAGCCCATTGCCGCAGATGAGACCGGCGCCCGTGATCGCGACGTCTTTGACGCCGACGCCGCAGATCATGCTGTTGCGCCAATGGCTGTGGCCGAAATCCTGATACCGGTCCCAGCGGTTCGGCCGGAAGGGATCGTATTGCCCGGCGGGCGCCGCACGCAGAATGGCGCCGCGCTCGAGATAGAGCGTGATCCCGTCGCGCAGATGGATCGTGTGGCAGAGATAATCGCCGGCGGGGATGCGCACGATACCGCCGCCCTTGGCCGCGACCGCGTCGATCGCGGCGTTGATCGCCGCGGTGTCGAAGGTATGGCCATTGCCGGTCGCGCCGTAGGCGCGGATGTCGGCCCCGGCCGAGGTGGCGGCGCGGAGGGCTTTCGGAGCCATCGCGGAAGATAGCGTCGCGAGAGCGGTCGCGAGCAAAAAGTCGCGGCGGGTGCGATGTGGGCGAGGCGGCATGATGGGCCAGTGCTAACAAAAGCGCGGCCAAGCTATCGGAAAAACCTTACCGATGGGGTAACCACGATTACGTACGGGCCGTCGCAGATTGCCGCAGGCGCCGCTGTAATGTTCCGTGACGGCAGGCCCAAAGTCTCGACAAAACCTCGGCTTGAACGCCAATCCGGTTGGATTGCGCGGTAGAGCAGAGCGGGCCTAAACTTCCGGTCAGCCGCCCGAATTCAAAATCGCGGCCTTAGGGGGAGGACAGATGATGCGCGTAAAGAAGCTCACCGCCTGCGTCGCGGCGCTGATCGCCGGGGCGCTGCTGGTGCCGGCCGTCCATGCCGATCCGGTCAAGATCAGGCTTTCCTACATCGTGCCGGTATCGAATTGGGCGACGATCCTCTTCGCCAAGCCCGAGATGGCCAAGCATCTCGGCAAGACCTACAGCTTCGAGCCGGTCCATTTCCAATCGACGCCGACCTTGATCCAGGCGCTCGCCGCCGGCGAGATCGAAATCGCCAATCTCGGCTTTACCTCGCTGCCGCTCGCGATCACCAACGCGAAGATGGACGATCTGCGCGTCATCTCGGACGAGTTGCAGGACGGCGTGCCCGGCTATTACAGCAACGAATACATCGTGCGGAACGACAGCGGCATCCAAAAGGTCGAGGACCTCAAGGGCAAGGTGCTCGCGACCAACGGCTATGGCAGCGGCACCGACATTCCGCTGCGCGTCATGCTCGCCAAGCACGGCCTCAACGACAAGAAAGATGTGAACATCATCGAGGCGCCGATCCCGACGATGGGCGCGATGCTGAACGAGCGTAAGGTCGATCTCATCGCCTGGGTGCTGCCCTTTACCGCCGATCCGAAGGCGCATCAGGACGCGCATGCGCTGTTCACCGCCGGCGACGCTATCGGCGTCAATCAGCTCGGCATGTGGGTGACGAAGAGCGAGTTCATCGCCAAGAACCGCGACGCGCTGACCGATTTCATGGAAGATGCGCTGCGTGCCGAGCGCTGGTATTTCGATCCCGCCAACCATGCCGAGGCGGTGAAGATCGCGGTCGACGCGACCAAGATCCCGGCGCCGGTCTGGGATAGCTGGCTCTTCAAGAAGGACGGCCAGCACGGCGATTACTACCGCAATCCCGCCGGTCTCCCCGACGTGGCGGCGATGCAGAAGACGATCGACGAGCAGGTGAAGTATGGCTACCTCAAGCAAGGCATGGACGTGAAGAAATACACCGATTTCTCGCTCGTCGAGGCGGCGGCGAAACGGCTGAGGTGACGCGAAGCGCTCTTTACTACGTCATTGCGAGGAGTGCGAAGCACGACAAAGCAATCCAGGGCGACGTAGACATTCTGGATTGCGTCGCTTCGCTCGCAATGACGACGTAGGGAGAGGCCCTCTACAACCTCAACAACCGCTTGGCGTTGTGGCCGAGGATCTTGCCCTTATCGGTCGCGTTCAATTGTAGCGCCGCCATCCAATCGGTGCCGGCTTTGCTGTCGACATAAGGATAGTCGACCGAGAACAGCACCCGGTCGATGCCCATCTCGGTGATCGTGAAGTTGAGCGCCGGCGTCGAGTAATAGCCGCTGGTCGTGATGTAGAAGTGGTTGCAGAAGATATCGCGGAAGGTCTTGCCGTCGGCGGTGAGGGCGCGCAGCGTCTCGCTCTCGCGATGCAAGAGGAAGGGCAGTGTCTCGCCCATATGGCCGAGGATGATCTGCAGCTTCGGATAGCGCTCGAACACGCCCGACAGCACCATGCGCAAACCGATGGTCGCGGTCTCGATGGTGAAGCCCCAAGCGGCGCCGACGAGCTGCGGATATTTCTTGAGATAGTCTTTCAGGTAGATACCGGCGACGCGCTCATCCATCGTCGCAGGGTGCATGTAGATCGGCACGTCGAGCGCGGCGGCGCGTTCCCAGACCGGCCAGAAGCGTTCGTCGTCGAGGAAGATGCCGTTGCTCGGCCCATGCACCATCGCGCCCTTGAAGCCGAGCTTGGTGACGGTGCGCTCGAGCTCGTCGGCCGCGGCTTTGGGATCGGGCGTCGGCAGATTGGCGAAGCCGTAGAGCCGGCTCGGATAGGGTTTGCACTTCTCGGCGAGGTAATCGTTCGAGACGCGCGCGAGGCGCACGGCGCTTTCCGCATCCATGCGCTGGGTCGCCGGCATGCCGTGGCCCAGCACCTGCACATCGATGCCGGCCTCATCCATCGTCGCGATGCGGCGCGGCCCGATCTCGCAGAGCCGCTCCATGGTCTCGTTGGAGCGATGGGCGCCGGCGTCGCCGCCGCTCTTCTTGACGACATCGGTGTGCCAGTAATGCTCTTCGAGCGCGATGACGGGATGATTCTGGATCATCGGGTGCCTCCCTAAATCTTCAAGAGCCGCTTCGCATTGCCGCTGAGAATTTTCTCCTTGTCCGCCGCGTTCATCTGCAGCGCGTTGATCCAGTCCATGCCGGGCGGGTTTTCGACGAAGGGATAGTCGATCGAGAACATCACCCGATCGATGCCGAGCTCGGTGATGCAGCATTGCAGCGCCGGGTCGGAGAAGAAGCCGCTGGTCGTAACGTAGAAATGCTCGCTGAAGACGTCGCGGAATGATTTCGCCGCGCCGGCGTTGCCGGGCCGCGCCAGGCTCTGATCGATGCGCCACACGAAGAAGGGCAGACCCTCGCCCATATGGCCGAGGATGATTTGCAGCTTCGGATATTTGTCGAACACGCCCGAGAGCACGAAGCGGATGCCTTGTGTCGCGGTCTCGACGCCGAAGCCCCAGGCGGACGAGGCGAGGTTCGGATAGGCGCCGAGATAATCTTTGTAATAGGCCTCGACCACCGCCGGATGCGGATAGGCGGGATGGATATAGATCGGCACGTCGAGTGCCTCGGCGCGCTCATAGATCGGCCAGAAGCGCTTGTCGTCATGGAAGACGCCGTTGGTGAGGCCGTGGATCATCGCGCCCTTGGCACCGTATTTGGTGACCGCGCGTTCGAGCTCGTCGGCGGCGGCCTTCGGGTCGGGCGTCGGACAGACGGCGAAAGCGTACAGCCGGTCCTTGTTGGCGCTGCACGCCTCGAACAGCCGGTCATTCGCCTTGCGGGCAAGCGCGACGGCGCTTTCGGGGTCCATCTTCTGGACAGAGGGCGCGCCATGCGAGACGACCTGGATATCGATCCCGACCTCGTCCATCTCCTTGAGGCGGAGTGCGCCGAGATCGGCCAGCCGCTTGGCAGTCTCCGGCGGCGAGCCGGCGCGCGCATCGGCGGGCGAGAATTTCGCCTTCACCTCATTGTCGAGATAGTGTTCTTCGAGCGCGATAACGAGCGGCTTTGCGGCCATCGATCCCTCCCATTGTTGAGAGGGTTCTAACAACGGAAATGTCGGATGTCATCCGCGCGAGAACGAGGCCAATTTCTACCACTGGCTCGTTACTGTGCTGCCGGCGCCTCCAGAGCTTCCGCGGTCCAAGTATTTTTAAACCACTCGGCTGCCTCGCCGTGTCTGAAGCGCACCGTCCACTGTGGCTCGCTCTTAGCGCTTGTCCACGTTTTCCCACGCACACCATATTTCGCGGTTAACGCATGCTCCCATCCGGCGAGATACGGCGATTCCACCGCATGCGGGAAGGTTGTATCCTCGACTGCCTGCTGCCCTGACTGCTCAACGGCCGGGGCGTTTGTTTTCGCGTTTATCTTCTTAGCTGCCATTCTTGCTTTCCATTCTTTCCGTTCGTTGACCTGGCGCCAAGCCGCGATCGTATGCTCGGCAGCGGCTCGCAACCGCTCCAATTTATACGCGGTATCACGGGCATGAAAGAGGAGATGGGACTCGATCGTGTCCTTATTGAGGCGCCTGCGCTGATGTAGGTGCTATTGTCACCCGGCGCGCTTGCGGCCATGCGCGACGTTCACCTCGGTGTCGAAGCACACCGGCTCGCGATAGCCGCGCGACACGGTGGTGAGGTGCGGATCGGCGTCTTTCAGCGCCTGGAACACCGGCTCGGTCGCGCGCCAGAGCGGCGTGTGGCCGCTGAAGGCGGCGTCGTGATGCGCCGGCATGAAGACGTCGGGCTTGTAGAGCTTCTCATGCTCCAGCGCCTGTGCTTCGACCAGGGGCTCGAGAAAATCGGCCGACAGCGCGACCAGGGCGAGATCGACGCCGGGCGATTTCGCGAACGCCGCCTTCTCGTAATCGGTGACATGGCCGCCGCTGTCGCGATAGACGATGCGGAACCCGTCATCGAAGGTGATGATGTAGAGAATGGTGCCTTGGGCGATGACGCGCGGATCGAAGGTGCCGCGATCCTGGATCGCCTTTTCCTCGGCCTGCTGCTGGGGGGTGAGCTTCGGCGCCAGGGAATTGATCGCGTTCTCCATTACCTCGGTGATGTGCTTGTCGGGCTGGCCGTGCAAGGCGAGGACCGGCTCGACGGTGAAGCCGTTGAAGAACAGCTTTTCCTGCGAGCGGCCGAAGACGGTGCGGATCTGCTTCTCCGGCACGCCCTGGGTCTTGAGCTTGTCGGTCGTGACCTGCGCGCCGACGATGGTCGCGCCGGTGCGAAGCCCGACCGAGGCGGCATCGGCCATGTGATCGAAATGGCCGTGGCCGAGAAGGATGACATTCGCCTTCTTCACGTCGGCGGCGCGAAGCCGAGCGGCGGATAATTGCTGCCGCGGTCGAAGAACGCATCGAGCAGGATGATCTGGCCGTTATAGACGAGCTCGAAATTGGAGAAGCCGGTCCAGCGCACGGCGAGGGTGTGCCGGTCGCGCGGCGCCGCGCCGCCGGTCGAGACCAGCTTCGGCATCGGAGCAGGCCGGATCGTGCGGCTCGCTGGTGAAGGTGCCGACCTGCTCCAGCGCCGGAGTCTTGTCGGCGCGCGGATCGGCGAAAGGATCGGCCCAGGCAACACGGGGCGCGGCCGTGGTGAGCGCGAAAAGAGCCGCGGCCGCGCTTCCGGCGGCAAGATTCCATCGCATCGGCGTTCTCCCCGAATGGCCCAGTCGTTCTCTAGGTGCTTCCTATCAGCGCGGCGCAACCCTGTCATCCGAGGCGCTGCTCTTGCCCGGCTCGCGGCCGGGTGCCATTTTCGTCCGAATGCCGCGCCGGATTCCCGCCGCGGCTGGTGGCGATTCTGGAGCTTGGTATGGACGAGGCTATAGCAACCCGCCGCAAGCGGCTGCTCTATCAAAGCAGCCATCGCGGCACCAAGGAGAGCGACCTGCTGCTCGGCGCTTTCGCCGCCGCGCATCTCGACGTCTTCACCCCGGCGCAGCTCGGCTGCCTATGAGGCGATGCTGAACGAGAATGACGGCGATCTCTTCGACTGGATCACCGGCCGCGCCGCGCCGCCGCCGGAGAAGATGAGCGACGTGCTGAGGCTCCTGCTGCGCTTCCGATATCCGGGGGCTCGAGTGATTCACCGCTTTTTATTCGTCATTGCGAGCGAAGGGCGAAGCAATCCAGAGCGTCATGGTGAGGCTTCTGGATTGCTTCGTCGCTGCGCTCCTCGCAATGACGAGAATGAATGTCGCAATGACCAGCACCGACTTCTCTCTTCCAAACACCGCGGCAAGCACGAGATCGCGTCGAGCCCCGAGGGGCATGACGCCTTTGTCATCGGCGGCGCGGTGGCGCGTGGGGCGGCGAAGACGCTGCTGCATATCTGCCGCGACGACGGCCGCATGGCGCGCACGTTGCAGGCGCTGCAATTCTTCTATCCCGATATCGATGTCATCACTTTCCCGGCTTGGGATTGCTTGCCCTATGACCGCGTGTCGCCCAATGCCGAGATCACCAGCCGGCGCATCGATGCGCTGACGCGGCTGATCGAGGCGAGCGACGCGCCGCGCATCGTGCTCACCACGATGAACGCGACGCTGCAGCGCGTGCCGCCGCGCAAGGCTTTCGAGGATCGCGTGCTGCGCCTCGCGGTGCGCGGCAGCATGCCGGTGGAGCGGCTGATCTCTTTCCTCAGCCGCAACGGCTATAGCCGCGCCGACACGGTGCGCGAGCCGGGCGAATATGCGGTGCGTGGCGGCATCGTCGATCTTTATCCGTCGGGCAGCGCGGGCGCCGCTGCGCCTGGATTTCTTCGGCGACGAGCTCGAGAATATCCGCGTCTTCGATGCGCTGACGCCAGCGCACGACCGGCCCGGCCGAGGCGCTCGCCATCAAGCCGGTGAGCGAAGTGCTGCTCGACGAGACGGCGATCCAGCCGCTTCCGCTCGCGCTATCGCGAGCAATTCGGCACCGTCGTCAATGACGATCCGCTCTACGAGGCGGTCAGCGCCGGGCATCGCTATATCGGCGTCGAGCATTGGCTGCCGCTGTTCTACGAAAGCCTCGAGACGATCTTCGATTACCTGCCCGGCGCGGCGGTGTCGCTCGATCATCAATCCGATGGCGTGCGCGCCGACCGCCTCGAATCGATCAGCGATTTCTATGCCGCGCGGCGCGATACCGGCGCGGTCAAAGGCGCGGTGGTCTATCGCCCGGTCGAGCCGAAGCAGCTTTTCCTCGATGCGAAGGAATGGGACCAGCTCCTCAACACCCGCGCGGTGGTGCAGCTTTCGCCTTTCGGCGGCGGCGCGGATGCGGCCGATGGCGGCGGCCAAGCCGGGCATGGATTTCTCGGCGGCGCGCGCCGATCCGTCGCGCAATCTCTTCGACATCGTGCAATCGCAGATCAAGGACGAGATCGCCGCCGGCAAGCGCGTGCTGATCGCCGCCTATAGCGCCGGCTCGGGCGAGCGTTTGGGCTCGCTGCTCGAAAGAGCATGGCGCGGGCGAGACGCTGTCGGTGCCGTGCTGGGACGATTTCCGCCGCCTGCCGCCGACGGCGCTCGGCCTCGCTGTGCTGGCGATCGAGCACGGCTTCCGCTTCGAGGATACGGTGCTCGTCACCGAGCAGGACATGCTCGGCGAGCGCCTGTCGCGGCCGCCGCGGCGCCGCGCCAATTACGATCAGTTCGTCGCCGAGGTCGCGACCTTGCAGCCGGGCGATCTCGTCGTCCATGCCGAGCATGGCATCGGCCGCTATGACGGGCTCGCGACGCTCGACGTCGGCGGCGCGCCGCATGACTGCCTGCGCGTGATCTATTCCGGCGACGACAAGCTCTTCGTGCCGGTCGAGAATATCGAGGTGCTGACGCGCTACGGCACCGAGGACGCGAATGTCGCGCTCGACAAGCTCGGCGCGACGTCGTGGCAGTCGCGCAAATCGCGCGTCAAGAAACGCATCAAGGATATCGCCGACGAGCTGATCGCCGTCGCGGCGCAGCGCCAGCTCAAGGAGGGCGAGCCGATGGCGCCGACCGAAGGCGCCTACGAGGAATTCGCCGCGCGCTTCCCGTTCCCCGAGACCGAGGATCAGGACAAGGCGATCCTCGACAGCTTCAACGACATGGCCTCGGGCAAGCCGATGGACCGGCTGATCTGCGGCGATGTCGGTTTCGGCAAGACCGAGGTCGCGTTGCGCGCGGCTTTCGTTGCGGCGATGAGCGGCACGCAGGTCGCGGTCGTGGTGCCGACGACGCTGCTTGGCGCGCCAGCATTTCCGCACCTTCCAGGCGCGCTTCGCCGGGCTGCCGCTGAGGGTCGAGCAGCTCTCGCGGCTCGTTCCGGCGAAACAGGCGACGCAGATCAAGCAGGAAGTCGCCGAGGGCAAGATCGATATCGTCGTCGGCACGCATGCGCTGCTCGGCCAAGGGCATCGCCTTCAAGCATCTGGGCCTCCTCATCATCGACGAGGAGCAGCATTTCGGCGTGACGCAGAAAGAGCGGCTGAAGCAGCTCAAGGCCAATGTCCATGTGCTGACGCTGACCGCGACGCCGATCCCGCGCACCTTGCAACTGGCGCTCGCCGGCGTGCGCGAGATGAGCGTGATCGCGACGCCGCCGGTCGACCGGCTGGCGGTGCGCACCTTCGTGCTGCCCTACGATCCGGTGGTGGTGCGCGAGGCGGTGCTGCGCGAGCTGCATCGCGGCGGGCAATGCTTCTATGTCGCGCCGCGCATCAGCGATCTCGACGAGGTGCAGGCGCAGCTCAAGGAGCTGGTGCCCGAGGCGAAGATCGTCGTCGCGCATGGCCAGATGGCGCCGACGCGGCTCGAAGAGGTGATGACCGCCTTCGATGCGCGCGAATTCGACGTGCTGCTCTCGACCAACATCATCGAATCCGGCCTCGATATTCCGAGCGCCAATACGATGATCGTGCATCGCGCCGACATGTTCGGCCTGGCGCAGCTCTATCAGCTCCGCGGCCGCATCGGTCGCAGCAAGCTGCGCGGCTATGCCTATCTCACCTGCCGGCGGGCAAGATGCTGACCGAGACGGCGCAGCGCCGGCTCGAAGTGATGCAGACGCTCGATACGCTCGGCGCCGGCTTCACCCTGGCGAGCCACGATCTCGATATCCGCGGTGCCGGCAATCTCCTCGGCGACGAGCAATCGGGCCATGTGCGCGAGGTCGGCATCGAGCTCTATCAGCACATGCTGGAAGAAGCCGTGGCGGCGGCGCGCAGCGGCGACGCGACCGCTCGGCGAGGCGAAAGACGAATGGACGCCGCAGATCACCATCGGCACGCCGGTGCTGATTCCCGAGGCTTATGTCGCCGATCTGCCGGTGCGCCTCGGGCTTTATCGCCGCATCGTGCAGCTCGTCGATCGGCGCGAGATCGATGCCTTTGCCGCCGAGCTGGTCGACCGCTTCGGGCCGCTGCCGCCCGAGGTCGACAATCTCCTCGACATCATCGCGATCAAGCGGCTCTGCCGCGATGCCGGGGTCGAGAAGGTCGATGCGGGCGAGAAGGGCGCCTCGATCGGCTTCCGCGACAACCGCTTCGCCAATCCGGCAGGCCTCGTCGATTTCCTGCAGCAGAACGCCGCGACCGCGAAGCTGCGGCCGGATCAGAAGCTCGTCATCATGCGCAATTGGGAAGACACGCGCGAGCGGTTGAAGGGCGTCACCGGCATCCTCAGCCACCTGGCGCGCATCGCGGCCGCACCCGCGCCGACGGCCGCCGCGATGGCAAGGGCGAAGTGAGCGGCGCAATGCGATGTCGAAGTTGGACGAGCCGCGCATGAATTGCAGGCGAGACACGGCGTCGGGACCCATATGTACGCAGCTAAGCTTGCAAACAAGGCGATGGAGGAAGGGGACACGATGGCTTTCGATTTTTGGAAAGCTGTCGAACTTGCACTCACACCTCGCGACTAATTTTCTATTGCCAATGCCCCGCACAAACTTCGCTCGGGACGAGGACTGTTCTTAATGGCCTCTTCTATGGGAGCGATAGGTCGGCCACGTCGGCGCCCCGTTCAGCACGAGATCGAACACCGGCAGGAAGAACTCCGGCTCTTGTGCGCCGGAGATCGCGTATTGGCCGGCGAAGATGTAGCAGGGGACGGCGTTGACGCCGAGGCGGCGGGCGTTGCGGTCTTCGGCGACGATCTCGTCGCGCTCGCTGTCGCCTGAAAGGAAAGCGCGCGCTTCGCGCTCGTCGAGCCCGGCTTCGGCGGCGATCTTGGCGAGGGTTGCGATATCGCCGACATCGCGGCCTTGCAGGAAATAGCCTTCGAACAGCCGCGTCACGACATCGTTGCCGGCGCCTTGCCTGGTGGCGTAGCGGATGAGGCGGTGCGCGTTGCGCGTGTTCGGGCTGCGCTTGATCTTGTCGAAAGCGAAATCGATGCCGACCGTCGCGCCGGCCTCGGCGATGGTCTGGTGGATGCGGCGCGAATGGCCGCTATCGCCGAATTTGGTGGCGATGTAATCGGCGCGCGCCATGCCCTCGGCCGGCATGTCGGGGTTGAGCTGGAACGGCCGCCAGGTGATCTCGGTCTCGATCTCGGGCCGCATGACGAGCGCCTTCTCGAGCCGGCGCTTGCCGATGAAGCACCAGGGACACACGACGTCGGAAATGATGTCGATCTGCATGGCGGAATTATAGCACGCGGTTGACCCGGCGCAGCCCGACCCGCAACATGGCGCGCATGGCGGATTTCACCTTGGACGGACGGATCGCGCTGGTGACCGGCGCCTCGCGCGGGCTGGGCCGGCATTTTGCCGGCGTGTTGGCGCAGGCCGGCGCCGCGGTCGCGCTTGCGGCACGCGACGAGAACGCTGCTGGCCGAAGTGAAGGGCGAGATCGAGAGCGCGGGCGGCCGCGCCACGACCGTGCCGCTCGACGTCACCGACGGCAAGAGCGTCAAAGCCTGCGTCGCCGCGGTCGAGCAGGCGCTCGGGCCGATCGACATCCTCGTCAACAATGCCGGCATCGCGGTGTCGAAGCCGCTGCTCGACCATAGCGAGGAGGATTGGGATCGCGTGCTCGACACCAATCTCAAAGGCGCGTGGCTGATGTCGCGCGAGCTCGCTTCGCGCTGGCTCGAGCTGAAGCGCGCCGGGCGCATCATCAATATCTCGTCGCTGCTGGCGCTGCGCACCACCCGCAGCGTGCCGAGCTACACGGCGGCGAAAGCCGGGCTCGATCATCTGACGCGCACCATGGCGGTCGAGCTCGGGCGCTTCGGCATCACCGTCAACGCGATCGCGCCGGGCTATG
Source organism: uncultured Alphaproteobacteria bacterium (assembly GCA_963731145.1). Classification (GTDB taxonomy): domain Bacteria; phylum Pseudomonadota; class Alphaproteobacteria; order ATCC43930; family CGMCC-115725; genus CAIKMD01. The sequence continues at coordinate 95,980 of CAVSUX010000013.1, forward strand.
TCGAGACCGACATGAATCGCGATTTCCTGCGCAGCGACACCGGCAAGGCGTTGATCTCGCGCATTCCCGCCGGCCGCGTCGGCGCGCCCGACGATCTCGACGGTGCGTTGCTGCTGCTCGCGTCGCCGGCGGGCGCCTATCTCAACGGCGTGGTGCTGCCGGTCGATGGCGGCCACGCGGTCAGCGTCGTTTAAGCCGCTTTGAGACAGTTATCGATCCGGCCGAGCAGATCGTCCGGATCGAAGGGCTTCGGCAGCGCGTCGACCGCGCCCATCTTGCGCGCGATCTGCAGGAAGTCGGTATTGCCGATGCGGCCGCCGCCCGAGATCGCGATGATCTTCGTGCCGGGAGATTCGGCCAGGATCTGGCGGATCGTGCCGATGCCTTCCTGCTGCGGCATGATGATGTCCGAGATGACGAGATCGGGCTCTCCTGGCGGAACAAATCGACGCCTTCGAGACCGTCATTCGCGGTGACCACGTCGTAGCCGGCGGCCTGCAGGATACGCATCATGGTGTTGCGGACGATCGCATTGTCCTCAATGACCAAGATCTTTTTCATGACGAACTCTTTTCCCTCGTAAACTTATTCGCCGCCGCGTTCCTCGTCAGGCGACGGCAGCGACAGTCCGCGTGTCCTCGTCGACGCTCTTCACCGGCAGAACGACGATGAACTCCGTTCCTTCGCCCGGTGTGCTCTTCACGTCGATCTGGCCGCCAGGCTGGTCACGATGCCATGCACCACCGAAAGACCGAGGCCGGTGCCTTCGCCGACCGCTTTGGTGGTGAAGAACGGCTCGAACATGCGATGCATGATCTCGGGGCTCATGCCGCAACCGGTGTCGGCGACGCTGAGGCTGGATCCGACGCGGCACGTCCGATGGGCCCGGTACTTCGTCAAGCGCCACCATGACGCGGCCGCAATTGTCGCCGATCGCATACGCGCCGTTGGTGACGAGGTTGACGACGACTTGCTGGAGCTGCGTACCGTCGGCGAGAAATCGGTGGATCGGCGCGAATGCGGTCGACGATCTCGATCGTGCTCGGTACGCTCGCGCGCAGGATCTGCAGCGCTTCCCGCACCCGCGCCGCGATATCCGTCGGCTCGTTGAGCATTTCCTGCTTGCGGCTGAAGGCGAGGATCTGACGCACGAGGTCGCGCGCCTGAAGGCTCGCCTGGTGGATGGTCTCGAGATCGTCGCGCGCCGGTGCGCATCGGCCGGGAGTTCCCGCATCGCCAGCTTCGACAACGCCTGGATCGGCACCAGCGTGTTGTTGAGGTCGTGCGCGATGCCGCCGGCCAGCGTGCCGAGCGCGGTGAGCTTCTCGGAGTGGCGCAATTGCGTTTCGAGCTCGAGCTGGCGCTGATTCGCCTGCTCTTTCTCGGTGATGTCCATCATCGCGATCGAGATATAAAGCGGCTGCCCGGCGTCGTTATATGCGTATCGGCCTGGCAGAAGACGTACGGATCTCGCCGTCTGGGCCGCATGATGCGGAATTTGAGGCTCGATTCTGGCTTGCTCTTGTCGATGCAGCCGGAGGACGTCGCAGCACCTGCCGCGGTCCTCGGGATGAACGAAGCCGAGAAGGTTCTCGACGCTCGGCGTGTAGCTTTCGGGCGAGACGCCGAAGATGCGGTAGGTTTCGTCCGACCACACGACCCGTTGGTGCGCGAGATCGCGCTCGACGGTGCCGATATGCGCGATCCGCTGCGTGCGGTCGAAGCCGCTGCTGGCTCTCGCGCAGCGATTGCTGAACGCGCTTGAGCGACGTGATGTCGACGCGCAGGCCGGCAGTGCCGCCGCTGCTGGTGCGGCGCTCGGAGATGAACAGCCAGCGACCGTCCTCGAGCTGCAACTCGACGGGTTCCATGAGCTCGCGATGCTGGCGCAAGCGCTGGGCCAGCCATTCTTCCGCGTCCTCGCGCGGCTCGTGCGGTTCTCGTAGGCGGCGCCACGCAGGATGTCCTCGTAGCGCGTGCCGGGAATCATCCGATCCGCGGAATTGGGATAAAGCCTGCGGAAGGCCTCGTTGCAGAGCACGAGCCGGTCATCCGACATCGTAGATCACGAAGCCTTCGGAGATGCTTTCGATCGCGTCGCGCAGCAGCACCTCGAGGGCGCGGTGCCGCATATCGGCTTCGCGTTGCTCGGTGATGTCCTTATAGGTCGTCAGGCGGATGCCCGGTGTGCCGTCCGGATTGTGCCAGATATCGGCTTCGCGATAGACCCAGCGGATCGTGCCGTCCGGCCGGATGATGCGGAATTCGGTCGGCGGCTCGAGGCTCGGCCCTTGGCGAGCAGCTCCTCGACCCGCGCCGGTCCTCGGGATGGATCAGGGCGAGGAAATTCTCGGTGCGAGCCTCGAAGACACCGCGCTCGACGCCGAAGATGCGGTACATCTCGTCGGACCATTCGGTGGCCTTGGTCGCGAGATTGCGCACGACGCTGCCGGTGCCCGAGAGCTTTTGCGCGCGGTTGAGCATGACCTGGCTCTCGCGCAGCGCTTCCTGGGCTCGCTTCAGCGCGGTGATGTCGATGCGCAGTCCGGCGATGCCGCCATCCGCCATGCGCCGCTCCGAGCGCAGCACCCAGCGGCCGTCGGCGAGGCGGCTTTCTTCGGATTCGCCGCTTCGCGATGCTTGCGCAGCCGCTCGGCGAGCCATTCCTCTTCGCGGCCGATCGCATCGGGGTGACGCCCGGTCGCGAGCGCCTGGCGCATAATCTCTTCGTAAGTCCTACCCGGCACGAAGCCTTCGGCGTTCTCGCCGTACATCTTCCGATAGGCCTCGTTGCACATGACGAAGCGGTCTTCGGCATCGAAGATGACGAAGCCTTCGGCAATGCTCTCGATGGCATTGCGCAAGAGCGCGTCGGCGCGCATCGCGCGCTCGCGCGTTTCGATCAACTCGGTCTCGTCGCTGACCGTGCCGCGATAGCCGATGAAGCCGCCATCGTCGGCGAAGATCGGTTTGCCGCTGACGCAGAGATGGGTGCGGCCGCGGATGAAACGGAACTGGCGGAACGGCAGACGCGCCTCGAGCACGGCCATGTGCTCGCGCCACAGCGGGTCGGTCTCGGGATCGACGCCGGTCTGCTCCCAGCGCGTCTTGCCGATGAGATTGATCTTGGGCTGGCGCGCACCGGCGATCAGGGTGAAGCGGTGCTCCGCGTCGGTCTCCCAGATCCAGTCGCTGCCGACTTCGGCGATGTCGCGGAAACGCGCTTCGCTCTGCTGCATGTCGCGCATCGCCGCTTCCGCTTTCATGCGCGCGCGCTCGATATCCTCGCGTGCCTCCGTCTCGCGATTGGCGCGGGCACGTTCCTCGATGATGAGTGCCTCCGTCCGCAACTGCCGCATCAGCATCCAGACCGCGACGCCGACCAAAAGCAGCAGCGCGCTGCCGCCGAGACCCGTGGCGAGGAACTCGCTGTTCCAGGGCGCGAGCATCGCGGAGGCGGATTGCCGCACCTCGATGGTCAGCGGCAGATCGTCGAGGCGCCGTTGCGCGACGGCAACCGAGCTGCCATGCGGACCGGTCGTCCAATAGGAGAGGAGGCCGTTGCTCGGCATCGGCCGCGTGACGTCGGGCGGCGTTGCATCGACCACGGCGTCGGGCTCGGTGGGCGAGCGCGAGAGCAGCGTGCCGTCGCTGCGCCACAGCGCGATCGACTTGCCGTCGCCCGGCAGCGCGCGGAGATAGTTGGTGTAGAGGTCCTGTTGCAGGAATTCGGCGTGTATGGCGCCGAGCACGATACCGATAAAAGCGCCGTTCGGCGCATTGAGCCGCTTGCCGATATAGACCATCGGCTTGCCGTCGTCGCCTGCCAGCGGCGGGCTGATAAAGGCTTTAAGCTCGGGATGGTCGCGCAGGCGGGCGAAATATTCGCGGTTCGCCACGTTGGTCCGGGTTGTAACCGGATAGCTGCGCGTGCGATTGATGATGTCGCCCGCCGAAGTCGCGATCGCCAGTGATTCGAGTCTGCGGTATGCCGGCCATCTTGGCGCGGAGCAGGCGGAACGCTGCTTCATCGCCCGCCGCCTGGCGCAGCGCTTCGGCCGAGGCGATATTTTGCGCCTTGGAGATCGGTGGCGACGTCGTCGAGCACGATGCCGACATTCTCGAAAGCACGCTCGGTCTGGGCGGCAACCAGCAGATCGAGTGCCGAGACATTGCCGAGGCCTTCTCCGAACTGCGCTTCCTGGAGCCGCCACAGCATCAGGGCGGAGAGACCGACGATCGCCAACGCAACGATGACCGCGCCGCCGAGGATGCGACGCGTCAGCCGTCGCCGATCGCGCTCAGCCCGGCCGGGCAATAGCGGATCGTTACGGCTGGATATTGCCGGTGCTGACGCGCCCGAGCCGCCAGAAGCGGGTGAATCCACAGCCAAAATCTCTCTTCGCGGGCAGGGAGCCGCGCGACGGGATTTATGGCATTTGCTAACTAAGACTTTGCTAACTTCGCCCTTGGTACGTGCGCCGTCTCCCCGTTGAGGCGAGGCGCGGCCTCCGACCGTAAGCCGGCCGAAGCTGGGCTATTCGTCCCAGAAAGGCGTCGCCTTGCGTAGCCTTTTGGCAGCGCGCGGGAAGCGCTCGCGTCGCGCTGTGACCTCATGCGCCAGCCAGCCCGAGATCAGCCCTTGCGCCCGCGACGAAATCGGCAACTCGACGAGCCGGTCGCGGGCTACCAGCGCGTCGTTCAGATGCCCCAGCGCGTCCTGCACCGCGATCAGCCGGTCGAGATAGGCATCTGCCGCTTTCGGTTCGAACAAATTTCCAAACATTTCAGTTGGATATCGTATTTTCTTCGCCTCAATCCGGAGCTTGTGAAAATCGTCCTGATTGGCGATATCGACCTTCTTCAGATGCTTGCGGACGCGGCGATGGCGTTTCGCCAGCAATTCGCCGGCAAAACCTTTGAGATCCTTCTGCCACTCGAGCTCGAAGGCGCCAGTCGGGCGTTCCAGCCACTCCGCTTCTTCGATGGTGGTGACGATGTCGTCGACCTGGCGCCGCAAGCTGCCTGGTATCGGGCAGGGCACGTTTCCGGGCCTCGCGCGCCGTCGCGTCGATTTCGATGATCGACGGCTCGTCGGCCAGGGATTCAGCCAGCGGTTGTACTGTATCCGCCAGGAACACATCCCATTCGCGCAGCCGGCTATAGCCGCGACCGACGCTGCCGAGCCGCTGGTTGAGGGCGCGGTGCTCGTCCGCCGGCAGCACTTTGCCGAAGGCGCTGAGCACCGAGCGCAACCGGCGCAGGCCGATGCGAAAACGATGGATCGATTCGGGACGATCGGAACCGCCGCGCTGGCTCGCCCCTTTGAGGCTGCGCAACCCACTCGCGATCATGACACGCAGCCCGGCCCCGACGGTCGAATTCGGGTGTCAGCACGGGATAGGCTGTATGCCCGATCTGAATGACGGATTCGGCGTTGCGCCTTACCGTCTCAGTCATCTTGTGCATGCCTCCAGGCTCGGGCAATTGTATTGAGTTCGGGCGATAAGCAAAAGCCGGTAGCGGCGAAATCCTGTGGATAGAATTTATGATCCAGCGGGATCAAAGAATTAGGACCCAGTTCGGAGTAAAGGCGTGAAGATCGATATTGTCGTCGCACCGCGGCTTTACCAGCCGGTCATGGAAGGGCTGGGAAACGAATTCACGATCCACCCGCTGTGGGAGGCGAAAGAGCCGCTGGCTTTTCTCGCGCCGGTAGCGGATCGCGTGCGCGGTTTCGCCAGCTTCACCGGCTACCCGGTACCGGCGAAGCTGATCGAGGCGCTGCCGAAGCTCGAGATCATCGCGACGATGAGCGTCGGCACCGACCATATCGATCTCGCCGCGGCGAAAGCCCGCGGCATCGCCGTTACCAACGCGCCGGACGTGCTGACCGATTGCGTCGCCGATCTCGGCATGGGCCTCACCATCAACCTCGCGCGCAACCTGGTCGCCGCGGATCGTTTCGTCCGCGCCGGCGATTGGCCCAAGGGCCTCTTTCCGCTTGCAGACCAAAGTAGGCGGCGCGACGATGGGGATCGTCGGCCTCGGCCGTATCGGCAAGGCGGTGGCGAAGCGCGCCGAGGCTTTCGGTATGTGCGTCGTCTATTACGGCCGGCGCCGCGCGCCCGATGTTGCCTATCCCTTCTATGACGACCTCACCGCGATGGCGCGCGACAGCGACTATCTGATGCTGACCTGCCCGGGCGGCGAGGCGACGCGCCATTTGATCGATGCCAAGGTGATCGCGGCGCTCGGTCCCGAGGGCATGCTGGTCAATATCGCGCGCGGCTCGGTGGTCGATCAGCCGGCACTGATTGCGGCACTGCAATCGCGGCAACTCGGCGGCGCGGCGCTCGATGTCTATGCCGACGAGCCGCGCGTGCCCGAAGCCTTGATGAAGCTCGACAATGTCGTCCTCGCGCCGCACATCGCCAGCGCCACGCATGCGACGCGCCGCGCGATGGGCAATCTTATGATCGACAATCTACTGGCGCATTTCGCCGGGAAGAAATTGCTGACGCCAGTGGCTTAAACCCGTGTTTCAGGCGGCGCGCGACGTGCCCGCGTGGGGACGCGGCTTGCGCGACATCTCCTGCACTTCGACCGAGCGAGTGCCTTGCCGCAAATCGTAACCCGTTGCATGGGCGCGCTGCGCGAAAAGTTTCCGCGCTGCAGCAAGCGCATCGCTATCATTATCCTGCACGATCGTATCGGCACCGACGAGCTGGCCGCTCGCGCCGAAAATAATAGCAGCGATACTGCATTTGCTCCTCCCTCCGGCAATTGATCGTCGCCTTGCGAGCAAAGAAGAGATTAGGTCGGCGCTGTGGCGAAATTATGATCGCGCGACCGCCGCAACATTACATCGGTGGAATTTTATTCGCCGCTTGGCCGAGCCGCGCCGGCGCGTTGATGCGCTCGAGTTCCAATAGCAGCGCGTTTTGATCGAGTTCGCTGCCACCCTGGTTGACGAGATCGCGATAAAGCGCGGTCACGCATTCGGAAAGTGGCAATTGCAGCTTGGCGGCCTTGGCCGCGGCGAGGATCGTGTCCTGATCCTTGAGCTGCACGCGGGCGCGGCCGCCGGGGAGAAAATCGCGCTCGATCATGCGCTTGCCGTGAAGCTGGAGGATGCGGCTATCGGCAAAGCCACCCATCAGTGCTTCGCGCACGGCAGCGGGATCGGCACCGCTCGCCGCGGCGAGCAACAGCGCCTCGGCAACGGCGCCGATGGTGATGGCGACGATCGCCTGGTTGCAGCATTTGGCGAGCTGGCCGCTGCCGGCGGGACCGACGAGGGTCGGGCGGCCGAGACGCTCGAAGATCGGTTTCGCGCGTGCGAAATCCGCCGCGTTGCCGCCCGCCATGATGGCCAGCGTGCCGGCGCGCGCGCCGACCACGCCGCCCGAGACCGGCGCATCGAGATAGCCGATGCCGCGCGCGGCGAAACGCTGTGCGTGATCGCGTGCGAGGGGCGGCGGCGATGAGCTCATATCGATGACGAGGGCGCCGCGCTTCAAGCGCGCGGCGCGCACCATCCTGGCCGAAGAGCACCGCTTCGACGACAGGCCCGGTCTCGAGCATGGTGATCAGCACATCGGCATCTGGCGGCGGCTTCGGCCGGCGTCGCGGCGACGCGCGCGCCGGCGATCGTCTCGGCTTTGGCGCGCGTGCGGTTCCAGAGGATCGAGATCGCGGCCGGCGGCGACGAGGCGCTCGGCCATCGGCGCGCCCATCAAGCCGATGCCGAGAAAAGCAATGCGCTCGCTCATGATGCTTCGATCCTTTTGCTTATTCGTCATATCGCAACCGACCTGTGGCGGGACGGTTATATCCCGCAACGACGTTGCGAACACGGGAGCGCGAAGCTTTGGCACGGGTTTCGAGCGCGACTCCATCGTCATCCGGTCTGGACCGGCATCGGTGTGCTTGGTCGGGTGCCTCGTGGTTCTCGCGCTGGTATGGGACTGGAATTGGTTCCGACCGATGGTCGCGAGCAAAATCGCCGATGAATTGGAGCGCCCGGTCACGTTGCAGCGTTTCGACGTCGAGAACGCACTTTCGGCGCAGCCGACCCTCGTTCTCGACGGCGTCGCGATCGGCAATCCGCCCGATTTCCCCGACGGAACGCAAACCGGCACGGTCGACGAGCTGCGGGTGAGCTTCGATCTGCGCGCGCTGGTTTCGAGCTTCGGCAAGAAGATCATCGTCAGCCAACTCATCGTCCAGCACCCGGAAGGCGATCTGCGTCCCGGTCCGAAAGGCAATCCGAATTGGACTTTCCCGATCGCCAAGGATGCCGCCGGCAATGCGACGCCGCCGCGCATCGGCTCGCTGATCATCACCGACGGCGATTTCCGCTTCGCCGATCCGCGGCTCAAAGCCGATCTCCAGGTGAAAGTGCAAACCCAGCCGGCCGATCAGAAGCACGAGCAGCAGATCGTCATCGACGCGCAAGGCACCTATGGCGGTCAGCCGATCAAAGGGCATTTCGTCGGCGGCTCGGTGCTTGCGCTGCGCAATCGCGACAAGCCTTATCCGGTCGAGCTGACGGCGTCAATCGGGCGATACGCATGTTCATCTCGCCGGCACGATCGATCATCCTGAGCAATTGAGCGGCGCGAATCTGCAACTGCGAGCTCCAAGGGCCAGGACCTCGCCGATCTCTACAAGCTGCTCCAGTCTGCCGTTGCAGCCGTCGCCGCCTTATTCGCTGCGCGGCCATCTCGATTACGACAACAGCGGCAAGCGCATCCGCTTCACCAATTTTACGGGTCGCGTCGGCGAAAGCGATCTCGAAGGCAGATCTCACCGTCGATCGCGTCGGCGAGCGGCCCGAGGTCACCGCCGATCTCACATCGCATAATGTGCGCATGGCCGATCTCGGCGGCTTCATCGGCGCGCCGCCGGGACGCACGGAAGCGCCGACCGAGGGACCGAAGCAGCGCGCCGAGCACGCGGCGCAGGAGGCGAAGCCGACATTGCTGCCGGATACGCCGATCGATCTCGAGCAAGCTCCGCTCGACCGATTACAAGGTGCATTATCGCGGCGAGCACATCGTCACCGATTGGGCGCCGCTCGATCATATCGACGCGAACCTCACGATCGAGGACGGCGACATCAGGCTCGAGCCGCTCGATTTCGCGGTCGGCAGCGGCACGATTCAAACGACGATCGAACTCGACGGCCGCGTCAATCCGATCCAGCGCCAAAGCCGATATCGATTTTCGCCATGTCGATTTCCAGCGCGTGCTGCAGAACGTCAATTTCGCGAAGGGCGTCGGCGTGATCGGCGGGCGCTGGGTGATCGAAGGCACCGGCAATTCGCTGGCGCAGATCCTCGCGCACAGCAATGGCGATCTGAAGCTCTTCATGGGCAGCGGCGATCTCAGCGCGATCCTCGTCAACGCTGCCGGGCTCGATATCGGCGGCACGCTTGCCTCGCTGCTCGGCCTGCCGCACACGGCGAAGGTCAATTGCATGGTGAGCGATTTCGCGCTGAAGAACGGCGTGCTCGATACGCGCGCGCTGGTGCTCGATACCGATCAGGGCAATGTCTACGGCCGCGGCAATATCGATCTGCGCAACGAGGGCATCGCTTATCAGATCACCGAGGAAGGCAAGCATATCAGCGTCGGCGCGCTGCATGCGCCGATCGACATCAACGGCAGCTTCAAGGATCCGCAGGTGAAGCCCGAGCCCGCCGCGCTTGGCGAGCCGGCTCGGCATCGCCGCGGCGCTCGGCGCGGTGTTTCCGCCGGCGGGGTTGGTGGCGACGATCCAGCTCGGCCTCGGCAAAGATCATAATTGCGGCGCACTGATCGCTGCGGCGCAGCCGCAGCAACCGCTCACGCCGCAAATGGCCGGGCCGACAACCGGTGCGCCCAGTGCGCCGGCCTGTTATGCCGAGCGGCGCCGCCGAGCCGAATCCCGGACCCGCGCGACGAATTCCTCGGTCCCGCAGCAGGCGCAAACGCCCACCGACGCCGCCGCAGAAGCCGGTGCGCTGAGGGTCCGACGCGCGTCAACATGCGCGGCATCTGCTATTCTCCTCGCCTTGACGAGGAGAAAGCCGATGCCTGACGATCCGAAGAAGAAGCAAGCTCTGCGCAGCGCCGCGTGGTTCGGCGCGCAGGATCGCGACGGCTTCAATCATCGCGCCTGGATGCGCAATCAGGGCTTGCCGAGCCATGTGTTCGACGGCCGGCCGGTGATCGGCATCTGCAACACCTGGTCCGAGCTGACGCCGTGCAACGCGCATTTCCGCGATATCGCCGAGCATGTGAAGCGCGGCGTCTGGGAGATGGGCGGCTTCCCGGTCGAGTTTCCGGTGATGAGTCTCGGCGAGACGCTGATGCGGCCGACGACGATGCTCTATCGCAATCTCGCCAGCATCGATGTCGAGGAGATCGATCCGCGCCAATCCGTTGGATGGGCTGGTGCTGCTGGTCGGCTGCGACAAGACCACGCCGGCGCTGATGATGGGCGCGGCGAGCGTCGATCTGCCGGCGATCGTCGTCTCGGGCGGGCCGATGCTCAACGGCTGGTTCCAGGGCAAGCGCATCGGCTCGGGCACCGCGGTGTGGTCGATGAGCGAGGATGTGCGCGCCGGCAAGATGGAGCTGAGCGCGTTCATGGAAGCCGAGAGCTGCCTCTCGCGCTCGGCCGGGCATTGCATGACCATGGGCACGGCCTCGACCATGGCAAGCATGGTCGAAGCGCTCGGCATGGGACTGCCGGCGAATGCCGCGATCCCGGCGGTCGATGCGCGGCGCTATGTGCTGGCGCATATGGCCGGGCGGCGCGCGGTCGAGATGGTGCGCGAGGATCTGCGGATGTCGAAGATCCTGACGCGTGCCGCGTTCGAGAACGCGATCCGCGTCAACGCCGCGATCGGCGGCTCGACCAATGCGATCGTGCATTTGCTGGCGCTCGCCGGCCGCATCGGCGTCCGCTGACGCTCGACGATTTCGACCGGCTCGGCCACGACATGCCGCTGCTCACCGATCTGATGCCGCACGGCAAATACCTGATGGAGGATTTCTATTACGCCGGCGGGCTCGCCGCGGTGATCAAATCGCTCGGCGATCTCATCCATCAGGACGCGCTGACGGTCAACGGCAAGACCCTCGGCGAGAACATCGCCGATGCGCAGAACTGGAACGCGCGAAGTGATCCGCTCGCCGCGAGACGCCGCTGAAAGAGCGCGCCGGCATCGCCGTGCTGCGCGGCAATCTCTGCCCCGACGGCGCGGTGATCAAGCCCTCGGCGGCGCACTGCCGCAGCTTGCTGCAAGCATCGCGGCCGCGCCGTCGTGTTTTCGAGCATCGAGGATTTCAAGGCGCGGATCGACGATCCGGCGCTCGATATCGACGAGAATTGCGTGATGGTGCTGCAAGGCGCGGGACCGAAGGGCTATCCCGGCTTCCCCGAGCTCGGCAATCTGCCGCTGCCGAAGAAGGTGCTGAAGAAAGGCATCACCGACATGGTGCGCATCTCCGACGCGCGCATGAGCGGCACGGCCTACGGCGCGGTGGTGCTGCATGTCTCGCCGGAATCGGCGATCGGCGGGCCGCTGGCGCTGGTCAAGGACGGCGACATGATCGAGCTCGATGTCGAGAAGCGCCGGCTGCATCTTGGATGTGAGCGAGCAAGAGCTCGCGAAGCGCCGCGCGACCTGGACGCCGCCGAAGCCGCATTCCGATCGCGGCTGGGTCAAGCTCTATCAGGAGCATGTGCAGCAGGCGCATCTCGGCTGCGATCTCGACTTCCTCATCGGCAAGAGCGGCTCCGCCGTGCCGCGGCCGTCGCATTGAGTCGCAGTTCCACTATCCCATAAACTCGTCGTCCCCGCGTCCTTCGCCAAGCTCAGGAGCGGGGACCCGGGAAAAGCGCTGGATGTCCGCTTTCGCGGGCATGACGATGAGAGAAAAAGGGGGAGATGAAATGAAGCTATTGATCGCCACGCTTACCACGTCTGTCGTCCTCGCGAGCGCGAGCATCGCCTCTGCCGATCCGGTGACGCTGCGGGTCGGCTGGGTGTCGGGCAGCTCCGACGTGCCGCTGGTGACGATCGGGCCGAAGGATGTCCTGCGCCACGAGGGCAAATCCTACGTCATCGAGATGACGCATTTTCAGGGCTCGCCGCCTCAGATCACGGCGCTCGCCGCCAATCAGATCGATTTCGTCGGCTTCGGCTTCTCGGCGCTGCCGACGGCGGTGTTCAACGCGCATATGACCGATCTGCGCATCGTCGCCGACATGTTTCAGGACGGCGGGCCGGGCGGCTATTCGAACGAGTTCTTCGTGCTGAACGACGGGCCGATCCACAGCGTCGCCGATATGAAAGGCCGCGTTGCGGTAACCAACAGCGCCGGCAGCGCCGTCGACATGGTGCTCCGTGCGATCCTCCGGAAGAACGGCCTCGAGCCGGTGCGCGACGTCACCATTCTCGAAGCGGGTTTCGGCAACATGCCGCCGATGCTGAAAGAGCACAAAGTCGATCTCATCCCCGGCACGCGCTTGACCAATGGCGATCCGGCGCTGCGTGTCTATGCGCGCACGCTCTTCACTCAGAAAGACGCGGTCGGCCGCGCGCAAATGGCCGAGCTGGTCGCGCGGCAAGGCTTCCTCGAGAAGAACCGCGCCGCGGTCGTCGATTATCTCGAGGATTCGCTGCGCGAGCTGCGCTGGTTCAGCGATCCCGCCAATCACGCGGCGGCGGTGAAGATCTTCTCCGATTTCACCAAGGTCCCGGCGGCGCAATTCGATCCGTGGCTCTTCGTCAAAGGCGAGGATTACTACAAGGACCCCAACGGAACGCCCGATCTCGATGCGCTGCAGGCGAATGTCGACACGATGCGCTCGCTCGGCTTCACCAAGGAGACGCTCGACGTCAAGAAATACGCCGATCTCAGCCTGGTGAAGGAAGCGGCGGCACGGCTGAAATAGCGCCGCGACCAACCGGCCAATGGCTGTTCGCCATGGGCCGGTTCATGAAAAATCTCAGGGGAGCGCACGCCCGATCTAATTGGCGACCTTCTGCTTGAGCAGATCGATCAGCGCCGCGACGTTGCCGCCGTTGCGGTCCAAGGTCGAGGCGAATTGGTCGCGGTAGGTGAGGAGCTGGCTGATGCCGCTGACGCTGACATCGGTGATCTTGAAGCCGTCGCCGATCTTCGCGACCGTCCAATCCGCCGCGATCGGCGCTTGGCCGGTGGAGCGATCGATCTCGGTGCTGACGATGGTGAAGTTGCTGCCGGAATCGCGCTGCTTCGTGACCTTGAAATCGGCGGCATTGAAGCTGCTGAATTGCGACCAGTAATACTTCACCATGTAGGCCTGAAACGCGGTCTCATATTGCTGCTTCTGGTCGTCGCTCGCCGCGCGCCAATAGCTACCGAGCGTGAAACGTGCGATGCGCGGGAAATCGAAAGCCTCGTCGGCGAGGTGTTCGAAATTCTGTCCGCGCTCGGCGAGTGGACGTTGCTTGTCGCCGACGAGCTGCAACACGCGTCCGCCGAGATCGCCAATGAAGCGCGATGCGTCGGGCGTCGCGGCTGCGACGCGCTGCGCGGCGAACGGGACCGCGAGAAAAAGCGCCACCGCGACAAAGCCGCGGCGCGAGAGGCTTTGCAGCATCGACATTCAGCGGCTTCCGCCGATCAGTAGATAAAGGAACCCATGTGCTGGACCCTGATCGCGTCCGACCATGCCATGCGCTCGGAGATTGTCGACACTAAGCCAAACCAGTCCCGTCGCGACGAATAGGGTCACGATGACGGCCGCGATCGCGGACGCCCACATGTCCCGTTTTTCCAATGACATTGTTTGATGCCTCGGGGCGTCTGCCGCCCCACTTCGATAAGGCGGCGTTTTCGCGACCGATGCAAGCGATTGTTTGCGCCTAACGTAGCGTTAATCTTGCTGGAAAGGCGGTCTGGGTGCGATGATCGCCAGGAAAAGAATTACGATCTAAGGCAAAGAACGGGGAGGAAAGATGGTGTTACGAATTTTCGGCGCGGCATTCCTTGCCGCGACTCTGCTTATTCCGGCCGCGCGCGCGGATGATGAGACCGTCACCATCCAGCTCGTCAAAAGCACCGGCCAGTCGCCTTTCTATATCGCGACGGGCAAAGGCTATTTCGCCAAGGAAGGCATCAAGGTCGATGCCGGCAATGTGCGCAGCGCCCTCGATACGATCGCGCCGATGGCGACGGGCCGTCTCGACGGCAGTATGGGCGCGGCGACAGCCGGCTTCTTCAACGCGGCGCATCAGGGCTTCGACATGCGCATCGTCGCGGTGATGGGCTTGCAAGGGCCGCTGATGGCGACGCAGCCCTTGGCGCGCAAAGAGCTCTGGGACAACGGCACGATCAAGAGCGCCAAGGATCTGAAAGGCCGCAAGGTCGCGATCAACGCCCCCGGCGACATCACCGAATATTTCCTGACGAAGATGCTCGAGAAATACGGGATGGAAACAAAGGACGTCGATCTGACGCAGATGGAGTTCTCGCTGCAGCTCGTCGCCTTGAAGAACGCCGCCATCGATGCCGGCTTCCTGCCCGAGCCGCTCGCAACCACGGCGAAGAGCCAGGGCCAGGCGGCGTTGATCCAGCCTGAATCGTCGATCGGCGAGGGTGTGCCGACGACCTTTCTCTTTCTCGCGACGAAATTCATGCAGGAGCGGCCAAAAGTTGCGGAGGCCTTCATACGCGCGCTGATCCGCGGCGCGCGCGACGCGCAAGGCTCCTATAACAAGGACCCGGCCATCGCCGGAATGATCGCGACGCAGACCGGCCTGAAGATCGAGGATGTCGAGAACAGCGCACCGTATCTCTTCGACCGCAATCTCGACATCACCAAATACGAGGCGAAGCTGCGCGACGAGGAAGCGACACACCGCAAGAACGGTCGGCTCAACTACACCGAGCCGCTGTCCTTCGACAAGGTGATCGATGCGAGCCTGGTCCACAAAGCCGCTACTGAGGTGAAGTAACGACTCGGAATCGATCCGGCGCGAAGGGTCGGTTCGGTTTTAGGCCCCCGCCACTCCGCTCTTGTGTGTCGGATTGACGATGCAAGCCCCACCGCTTACCCTTCGCGGTAACGCCGCAACCGTAGCGGCAAGGGGGGGGATAATGGGGCGATTCTTAGCGGTCGCATACGAACTCGTATGCTACCTCATCTTTCTCGTGGCGTTTCTTTATGCGATCGGCTTCGTCGGAAATATCGGGGTGCCGTCGTCGGTCGATCATGGCCGCAGCGCGGGGCTGGGCGAGGCGCTTATCGTCGACATCGTGTTGCTTGGCATATTCGCGGTGCAGCACACGTTGATGGCGCGTCGCGGCTTCAAGCAGTGGTGGACGCGCATTTGTCCGGCGGCGATCGAGCGCAGTACTTACGTATTGCTGGCGAGCGCCGCACTGCTGCTGCTCTATTGGCAATGGCGTCCGATCACAGCACCGGTGTGGCAGATCGAGAGCGCCGGCTTTGCCGGGCTGATGGTGGGAGTGTTCTGGCTCGGTTGGCTCACCGTCCTGCTGAGCACTTTCCTCATCAATCATTTCAATCTGTTCGGTTTGGCTCAGGTTTATGATCATTGGCGCGGTCGCGCGGTGGGCGAGCAGTCTTTTCACACGCCGTTGTTCTATCGCTTCGTGCGGCACCCGATCTATTTGGGCTTCATACTGGCATTCTGGGCGACGCCGGTAATGACCGTGGGCCATCTGCTGTTCGCGGTTGCGACCACGGCGTACATCTTCATCGGCATCGCTTTCGAAGAGCGGGATCTCGTTGCTTCCTATGGCGACGAATATCGCCGCTATCGCGCACGCGTCTCGATGATCGTGCCGATGCCGCCACGGGGTCGCCGCGAGCCGCTCTAGTAATTGATCGGCCCGATGATGCCGCCGCCCGCGGCGATGGTCTCGCCGTTGATCGCGATGCTTTTGGGCGAGGCGAGGAAGGCGACGAGATAGGCGATCTCTTTCGCCTCGATGAGCCGGCCGATGCTGACCGACGCGGTCATGCGCTTCTCGAAATCCTCGGTCATCGCCTGGCCGGCTTTGGTCGTGCCGGGATGGATGGCAACGACGTTGATGCCCTTGGGGCCGAGCTCGTCGGCGAGATTCTTGGTCAGCGAGGAAACCGCGGCGTTGCGGACCGAGGCGATGTAATTGCCGCTGCGCCGTGCCGCGCCGCCGCCGATATTGATGATGCGGCCCCAGCCGCTCTTCGCCATATGCGGCGCGACGGCCTTTGCCGCGCGCATATAGCCCGCGACTTTCACATTCACGTCGAAGAGCAGATTCTCGGCGGTGACCTGCTCGATCTTGGCCGAGGGCACGGTGCCGCCGGGCGCGGCGGCGCCGTTGACGAGGATGTCGATGCCGCCGAGCGCTCGCACCGCTTTTGCGACCAGGCTTTCGACCGCCGCGTCGTCACCCATATCGGCAGTGATCGGTACGATCTTGCGTCCTGTCGCGGCGGCGATTTCGCGCGCCGTCGCTTCAAGCGGCGCGAGTGTGCGCGCCGCGATCGCGACATCGACGCCCTCTTGCGCGAGCTGCAGCGCGATCGCCTTGCCGATGCCGCGGCTGCCGCCGGTGACGAGCGCACGCTTGCCGGTGAGTTCGAGATCCATCGCTTGTTCCTCAATTCGCCGGTAGTTTGCCGAAACGCGTGCCGTAATCGATCGGCAAGACCTCGCCGGTGATGAGATCGGGGCCGGTAATGAACCAGCACACCATCTCGGCGATGTCTTCGGCATAAGCGGTCTTGCCGACCGGGGTGATCTTCGCCTGCTCGATGATGCGCTCGTTGTAGCGCTTCTCGCCGAGGAGGTTCTTCATCCAGCGCGTCGCGACGAAGCCCGGCGCCACCGCGTTGACGCGGATCGTGGGCGCGAGCTGGCGGGCGAGCGCAATCGTCATGGAATTGATGCCGCCTTTCGAGGCGCCGTAGGCGATCGACGAGCCTTCGCCGTCGAGCGAGCCGAGCGCCGAGACATTGACGATCGCGCCATTGCCTTGCTTCTTCATCGGCGGCACGACGGCGCGGATCATCTGATAGGTGCCGACGACATTGACGGCGTAGATTTCGAGGAAGTCGGGCCCGTTGAGCGCCTCGAGATCGCCGGGCTTGGCCGGCTTGGTCTTGCCGGCGCAATTGACCAGCGCATCGATCCGGCCCCAGCGTGCCAGCGCTGCCGCCGCCATGCCGCGGCATGGCGCATCGTCGGCGATGTCGGCCTGATGGACCAGCACATCGACGCCGGCGGCGCGGCACTCCGCCGCGGTCGCTTCGGCTTCCTCACGGCTGCGGCTGTAATTGACGACGACGCGGCAACCTTTTCGGGCGAGCAGCTTTGCGGTCTCGGCGCCGATGCCGGTCGCCGAGCCGGTGACGATGGCGACGCCGCCTTTGATATCCACGGGAGCCTCCTTATCGGGGCGCGGCCGCGCCCGCTTTGCGATCCGCGTCGAGCTTGTCGCGCAAGCCATCGACAGCGGCAAAGAATTGATCTTCGTCCTTGGCGCGCGCAAGCCGGAAAGCGGGTGGGAATGTCGTTTGCGCGATGCTCGGTTGCGCGCCAT
This sequence comes from uncultured Alphaproteobacteria bacterium, assembly GCA_963731145.1. Taxonomy (GTDB): domain Bacteria; phylum Pseudomonadota; class Alphaproteobacteria; order ATCC43930; family CGMCC-115725; genus CAIKMD01. Next base: position 113,581 of record CAVSUX010000013.1, read on the forward strand.
TCCGCAGCTGCTCGAAACGGGTGGCGAGCTGCGCGGCGGTGCCGGCAAAGACGAGCGCCGCGATGATGCCGGCTTTGATCGGCGCGTGGCTCGGCGCGATCACCTGGAGGTGCAGGAAACAGGCGACGCCCAGGACCACCCAGAAACCGGTTGCGATATTGCCGGCGATCGCACCCGAGGACAGCGAGAAGGCAAGCTCCTGAGCGAAAATTGTGTAGATCGTGTAGACGAGGAAAGCACCGGCGGCGATGCCGAGATGGCGCGGGAGCCGCGCCGCGCCGGCGAAGATGCGCGAGATCAGAGTCCAGAGTCCCGACCAGAGCAGCACTGCCGCGACCAGCCCGCCGATGCTGGCGACATAGCGCGAGAATTTCGGCTCGGCGATCTCGTTGAGCCACAGGATCGCGCCATTGATCAGCAACGCCACGACGATCAGTGCGGAGCAGCTCGATCCAGCGCGGTTTCGGCTCGACGATCGCCGCCGCCGCGGGAACGGCATAGGTCTCGTCGCGGATCCGCAAGAACGTATGACCGATGCGCAGCACCGTATCGCCGTCGACGAGGCTGCGCTCGCGCTGCTCGCCGCGGATCGAGAAGCCGCTGCTCGCGCCGGCCGCCGCGGCGACGATCGCGCCGTCGTCGCTCTGCGTCGCAAGCAGATGATCGGGCGCGACGGCGGGATCGTCGATGATCACGTCGCTCTGATAGGAGCGGCCGATGCGCAGCGCCGGACCCGCGCAGCGATGGCGCGCGACGACCTGGCCGCTGCGCGTCAATATCTCGACCCAGATCACTCGTGCCATTGCAACGCTTCGAGGAATTGCTTGCCGAGTTTCTGCGCCGCTTCGTAGGTCACCGCTTGCAGGCTCAGCCGCGAGACCAGCGCCTCGGTGCTGCGGTCCTGCGTGATGGTGGTGAGCGCCACATCGTAGAGATCGCGGAAGTCGTTATAGGCGCGGGCGCACCAGATCGCCTCGACCGGCGGGCCTTTGCCGACGCCGCCGGCGCGTGCGAAATTCTGCGTGCAGCGCGGCGGCGTGTACCGTTTCTCGCGCCAGCGCGCCGGCCATTGCAGCCCGTTCTGGGTCGACACATAGGTTGCGAATTGGAACGCATTGAGATCGACGCTGCGAATGTAGGAATGCGTGACGTAAAGATGGCCGATGCTCAGGTCGTTGGCGATGTAGATATCGCTCTCGCTGCTGCAATTGGTCGTCTCGACCCGCGCGCGCGGCTTCGGCACCTGCTCGGCATTGGTCTGGCCCCAGCAGGTGAACCAATCGGCCTTGCTCTCGGCCGCGACATAGGGACCGAAATTCGCCGATTGCAGGCCGGCGGCATCGAGCTTGGCGTAGAGTTCGGTCTGGCGCGCAGCGATCTGGCGGCCGAGCTCGGCGCGCAGCGCCTCCGGCTTGGGCGGATCGCGCGGCACGCTCGCCAGCAGCGCGACGGCGTATTGCGCGGGCACGAGGAAGCTCACCAGCTCGCCATCGAGCCGCGTCGCGACATTGATGCCGATGACATCGTCATTGCTCGCGACGGCGGGCCCGCCGCTCATTCCCTGATTGACCGCCCCGGAGAAATGGATGCGCGGCGTGTAGCCGCGCTCGACCAGGCCGTTATAGGTGCCTTCGACGATGGCGAAGCCGATATCGAGCGGATTGCCCATAGCATAGAGCTGCTCGCCTTTGACGAGCTCTTCGAGCTTGCGCGGATCGAAGACGAAATGCTCCGGCTGCGCGCGATCGATCTTCACCACCGCGAGATCGTGGGCAAGGTCGAAGCCCAACACCTGCAGGCTGCCATGCTCGTTGGCCACGGTGAAATATTCGAGCCGGTAGAGATCGGGCTCGAGCACATATTGCGAGACGACGTGGTAATTGGTGACCGCGAGGTCGCCATCGACCAGGAAGGCCGAGCCGAGCGTCGTCTGGCGGCCGCTCGCTGCGAGCTCGGTGCGGATCTGCAGGAGCTTGCCGCGCGCCGCGTCGAAAATCCGCTCCGCGGTCGAGGAGACGGAGGCGGGACGAGGCGCGTCGACGCTTTGCCGAGCGCTGGGCGGATCGTCTTGCGCCGAAACCGGCTCGCCTCGGCAAAGCATCGCCACCGCAAGCAGCAAGACGAGCACGAAACGCCGGGCGAATACCATGTTGCGGCCGATCATGGCGGAAACGCCGCTGGACGCAAGCGGGCGCGCTTGCCGGCCGGCGGAACGGCACCTAGAACGATTCAGATTTTAGGGAGGAACGAATGACCGATCTTCAGCTCAGCATCGCGATGCATCCGAATGTCCGCTCGCGGCCGGTGCTCGAAGGGAAGATCAAGCCCGACGGTATCGATCTCTTGGTCACCAACGCCCACCCGTCGGAGATTTTCTGGCGCCAGCTTAAATTCGGCGAATTCGACATTTCCGAAATGTCGATGTCGTCGCTGCTGATCCTTTTCGCTTCGGGCAATCGCGATTGGGTGGCGCTGCCGGTTTTCACGACGCGGCGCTTCTTCCATACGGGCATGTGGGCGCGCAACGACAGCGGCATCAAATCGCCGAGCGCGATGCGCGGCAAGCGCGTCGGCGTGCCGGAATATCAGCAGACCGCGGCGCTCTGGTCGCGCGGCGCGCTGCGCCACGAATTCGGCGTCGATGCGACCGAGATCGAATGGTGGATGGAGCGTACGGAGGATGTCAGCCATGGCGGCGCCACCGGCTTCAAGCCGCCGCCGGGCGTGAAGCTCAACCGCATTCCGGCGGATGAGAGCATGGCCTCGATGCTGGTCTCGGGGAAGCTCGACGCGGCGCTGCATTACATCGCCGCGAACAATCTCGTCGATCGCAGCAAGGTCAATCTCGACGAACGCGCCGACGGGCATTACCTCTTCGCCGATCGCGCCGCCGAAGGCCGCCGCTATTTCGCCAAGACCGGCCTCTATCCGATCAATCACGGCATGGTCGTGCGGCGCTCGATCGTCGAGAAGCATCCCTGGGTCGTGCTCAATATCTATCGCGCCTTCCTCGAAGCGAAGAACCGCTGGCTCGTGGGCGTATCCGATGCGGCGGAGGCGCATCTCGATACCGGCATCCTCGCGCCGGAAGAGGGCGCGGCGCTGAGGCGCGATCCTTATCCCTACGGCGTCGTCGCCAATCGCGATCGTGCTCGAGACCATCGCGCGCTATTCGCATGAGCAGGGGTTGACGCCGCGCGTCCTCCCGCTCGCGGAGATTTTCCCGCCGGCGACCTTGTCGCTCTAAAGATCACGGGGCCGTGAGAGCGCTCCGGCGGACTTGTTCCGGTCACGACTCCGGGGCAGGCTCCTACGCGTCAGCAATTACACCAGGGAGGGCAGCATGAAAGCTTTATTCAGCCGTACCGCGTTGATCGTCGCGGCATTTTCCCTCGCGTCTTTTGCCGCCGTATCGGCCGCGCGCGCCGATAGCGATCCGGCGAAAGAGATCTCGACCGCTGCTACGCATGCCGGTCTCGCCGCCAAGGCGACCGACATGAAAGACACGCAGATGCATTTGCACCACGTCGTCAATTGCCTCGTCGGCCCGAAGGGCAAGGGCTTCGACGCCACGCCCGGCAATCCCTGCAAGGATCAGGGCAACGGCGCGATCACGGATACGAAGGATTCGAAGCAGAAGAAAGCACTGCAGGCGGCGCTCGCCAAAGCGAATGCCGGGCTGAAGGCGAAAGACATGACGGCGGCGCAGAAAGACGCGACCGACGCACAGAATCTGCTGACGCCGAAGGCCTGATCGCCGGGGCGGTCGGTTTTTCGCCGATATGCGGAATTCGCGCGCAAGAAGCGGAGCGCTTCTCGCGCCCGCTCGCCTCACATTTGCTGTGACGACGACAGCAGAGGAGGAGGCGATGCGTTTGCATTATTTTGCGATGCCGACGGCGACGGCCGAACGGTTCCGGACCTCGGGGAGCGACGATTTCGGCAACCCGGTCCGCGCGCTAACGGCGGATGCCGATACCGGTTATTTCTGCCGCCACTGTCTCGGTCAGGGCGGGAAGGGGCGCGCGGTGCTCCTCGGCTCGTACAACATCGCGCAGCCGAAAGGCCACTACTGGCAGCCGAGCCCGATCTTCATTCACGACAACTCCTGCCCGCGCTACGACGACGACGCTGCGATACCGCTGGCGATCCGCGCGATCCAGCTGGTCAATGTCCGTCCGTACGATCGCGGCGACCGCATGCTCTACGATCTCAACGACACGGCGACGGGCGATCGGCTCGAGGAGCTGCTCGATCGCTGCTTTGGCGATGAGCGCACGCGCTTCGCCAACATCCACACCGGTCGCCCCGGATGCTTTCTCTGCCGCGTCGAGCGGCTTGAATGAGCGCTGGCGCGGGTCAGCATGAACGTTACTCGTCGGCCCTGTCTTCGGCCCGGCTTACGGCGCGCGAACCCGCAATTTGCTCGAGCCCTACAGGGCTCGCGTCGGCATCATGATCGTCCGCCACATATGCGAGGCGGGCGTGCTGTCCCAGCCGAGGCCTTCTTGGGGTTGCTTGAAGTTGCGGCCGATGATGTCCTCGAATTCCTCGAGCTGCGGATTGACGCCGGGCTCGAACGCGTAAAGGTCGTTGACGCAGATCTGCCGCGCCGTGCCGTACCATTTATGCTTCCGCGCGAATTCATAATCGCGCTTGATGTAGGGCTCGGGCTCGAAGTCTTGGCCGAACAGCCGGACATACATCTCGGGATATTCGTAGCCGAAATCCTTGTCCGGAAAGAAGCGCAGCGCTTGGTGATAGCGAATGCCCCAGCTCACTTCCTCATCGACATAAGGCTCGATGAGCTGCGCACCCCAATAGCCATGATCGGAGCGGATGAATCCGACGACGCCGATATCGTGCAACAGGCAGGCGAGAATGACCTTCTCGCTGTAGCCGCCCTTGCGCGCGAGATTGGCGCTCTGCAGCAGGTGATTGGTCGCACTGCCGAAGCGCAAGCGGAAGAAATCCGTCAGCGTCGGCTTTTCCGGCATCGGCTTGAGGCGCGGATCGGGGCCTTGCACGACATGCTTGCCGGGCGGCAGCGGCTCCTGGATCGGTCCGGTCGGATCGCGCTCGCCCGAGGTGAACAACACCGAGCGCAGCGGAATTCGCTCCATGTCGCGCATCATCTTATGCTCAAGCGCGTCGGCGACCGCGTTCGAATCCTTCTTGCGCGCCGCCGTTGCGGTACCGCCGCTGCTCATCTCTTCCCAGGCCTGCGGCAGGGTTTCTTTTTGCGCCATCTCTATCTCCGTCCCCTGAATATCGTCGGTTTGGTACGATGTTGAGCGCGTGCTACGCGCGCGTCAACCGTGCGGCATACAACCCTGACGGTGGCTTTCCCGCGAATCGCGGCGGAATTGAGTCGGGAGCCTGTCGAAATCGGCGCGCTTGGCCGTGCAACTCCACAATCCACCCATAACTTCGACATGGCGGGCCACCACGATTCGCGATCGGACGACGCGCATAAGCGCGTTGTGGATCAAGCATCTTGTGAGGGTTTTTGGCCATGCGTGCGTTGACGACGACTGCTGCCGTACTCCCTGCGACGACCCATCTTCCGACCACCCGGGACGATAGCATCCCGCCGAGCGCCGTGTGAGCCCCTGGGATCGCCTTTTCCATCGCCGGCGTCAGGCGACGCTGTTCCAGCGCTGCCTCGCCGTCCATATGGCGACAGCCGGGACGCTCAGCGCACTTCGCTGACGACAAGCTGATTCCGCGTCGTTTGTGCTGAAGCGGAGGTAAACGCCTCCGCAACTCGTTAACGCTTTTTTAACGATTAGGGCGCAAAAGAGGCCGAGTTGGCACCTCAGGTGCTCGCTTTTACAGGGGGTTAAAGCTGTGTCTGAAGGTATGACTTCGGGGTATGTCCCCGGAAGCGTGGTCTGGGTGCCGTGGTCGATCGCCCGGCCGGAGAAACGGCGGCGTCGGACGATTCGCGAATCCTGGCTACGACGACTGTTCACGCGCCATCGGCCAAGCCGGCCAAGCCTTTATCAGCGCTGCCTCGCAATTCACATCATGACCAGCGGCAACGCCGATCAGTCGGCGAGCCAATCATGACCGTCGAGGCATTATGGGCTGCGGCGGGGCTTGCCGGCACCGTCGATCACGAGGACGCGCTCGCGCCGATTTTCGCGCTCGACCGTGCGCGTGAAATCTGTCTGATCGAGCACGGGCAGATCGAGATCGGGGTCGAAGCCGCGCTTCGTCTTCCTTAACCGGGCACCGCGTTATCGGTCTTCGCCGGCGATGGCTGCGGAGGTTGCGGCACACACCGGTCGCCCCCCGTCATCGACCAGTCCGCGCTGCTGCAGTGCGGCCAGCACGGCAGTGAAATGCTGCGCCGCGCCTGGCCGGTCGGCACCTTCGAGCCAGTTCTGATCGAGGAACGAGGCGAAGCCCGGCTGGCCGAGTTCGATCTCCCAAAGCACGCCGAGCAGCGACGCCATCGCTTCTTCTGCCTCGCGTTCGAGGCCAAAGACGGTTGCGGCGCGCTCGGCGCCGTCGCGATCGCCGGTCTCAGGGCCTGGACCGAGGCCGAAATCGATCGCATGCCGCCGCTCGCGCGGGGCGAGCTGGAAATGCGCCACCTCGTGCAGCAGCACGTAGGCCTCGGTGTCACGGCGGAGCGCCGCGCCGGTCCAGGCATAATCGATCGTCGGGCTGCCGGGCAGAAGCGGCATGCCGAAATTGCGGGCGAGGTCGCAGGCGGTGGCGTGATGGCGCTCGGCCTCGGCGCCTTCGGCACGCGCGGCTTTGGCCGGATTGGCGATCCGCCGGAAAGCGGCGCGCGCGGGCGGCTCGAGCAAAGCCGCAAAACGCTCGATCACGCCCGGCAAATCCTTCCGCGCGATGTCGGTCAGAATCATAAAACGGGAACTAACCCGGCGGCTGGTGCGGACGCAAGTCGGGCGCAGCGCCGCGGCTGGCGCGGATCATGACGTCATTGCTGTGCAACGCGGCGCTGCCTTGCTGTGCGATCTTCACGGCCTGAGCGCGGTTGGCGAGGCTCGAGACCCGGATCAGATAGAGCGGTCCATCGCCACTCCTTTTTCTTTCAATAACTGAAGCTTGTATGCCGCTCTTGTGCAGGTCAGAGAGCGTCTGCTCGGCGTTCTGATGCTCGTGGAAGGCGCCGAATTGCACCCAATAGTCTCCGTTCGGCGATGGCTTGGCTTTGGCTTCCGGGACGCGCGTTGGCGCTTGGCTGATCGCGGCGACGCGATGGAGCACCGGCGCGATGTGGAGGGCTGACTGGGCCGTGGTGAGTTGCGTGGCTGCCGTCGAATGGTCCGAGTCGTCGGACGAGCGGACGCGGAGATAGTGCCGGCCGTGCTTGCCCAGGGCGTCGTCGACCGTCGCGCCAATGCCGAGCTGGTCGAGGCTCTGCTTCAGCCGGTCGGCATAGAGCGTAACTTCGTACGCACCGAACTCGACCCAATAGCGCGGCGCGGCTGCAGCGACATCGGCGGGGGCGGCGCTCGGCGAGATTTCCGCCCGGCGCTGAGCTTCGTTGTCGAGCAGGGCCGGCGGGTTATTCGCTTGAGTTTGCGGCAAAGTTTCACTTGGTGCCGGAGCGGGCGGCGGCGGTGCTTGAGCGGTTTGCGGCTCCGGCGGCGCTGGCGCGGCCGAATTCGAACTCGGGGGGCATAGCCGCTTGTTCTTGCGGCCGATTTTCCGACGATGCGGCAGCTTGCGGCGGCGGCGGCGCCGGCGCGGCCGCGGCGGAAGGCTGTACTCGAGGTTGCGCCGGCGCGTTGTTGGCGACCTGCGGGTCCTGGGCACGCTGGAAATAGACAGCGCCGAACACGCCCAAAAGCAAGGCGAGCAAGCCTATCAGCAGCAAGGTTACGCCCCAGGCTCGGCGAGATGGTGCGGCGGAAATTTTCGGTTGATCCACTATTCGAATATCCAAATGCGTTGACCGACGGAAACCCTAACATGGCTGAAAGACAAAAGCGGACGCGCGGCCGTTGGCGGAACGATTTCTTGTGGATGATGCGAAAAGATTGTCGTTTCGCGGGCATGCCAAAACCCGCTGCCGCCTATGGTCTTCTGGTGGTTGCGAAACCTAGACCGATGGGGCAGAGTGACTGGCCCTTACGTTTCGATGACGTGCCGCCGGATTTTCGGAATTGGGTCCTGCCCAAGCCTCGCGCCAGCGAGGAGCGCGCGGATAGCGGAGAACCGAGGAGCGCGTGCTGACCGGACGAAGAGCTGGCCGGACGGGGGATGTGAGCGGTTAGGGAGATCAGGCTTTGGAGCCTACGAATATCGCGGTCCCGGATTACTTCCACAAAGTCGTCGATTGTCAGTGGGCCTGTCCGGCACATACGCCGGTTCCGGAATATATCCGTCTTATCGCGGCCGGGCGTTACACCGACGCCTATATGATCAACTGGCAATCCAACGTTTTTCCAGGGATCCTCGGCCGCACCTGCGATCGGCCTTGCGAGCCGGCCTGCCGGCGCGGCCGGGTCGAGAAAGAGCCGGTGGCGATCTGCCGCCTCAAGCGCGTCGCCGCCGACAATAAGGACGACATCCGCGACGCGCCTGCCGGGCATCCCGACGCAGAAGAACGGCAAGCGCATCGCGCTGATCGGCGCTGGGCCAGCCTCGCTGACCGTCGCGCGCGATCTGGCGCCGCTCGGCTACCACCTCGTGCATGTTCGATGGCGACAAGAAGGCCGGCGGCATGATGCGGACGCAGATCCCGCGCTTCCGCTTGCCCGAAGCCGTCACCGACGAGGAATGCGGCTACATCACCGATATGGGCATCGAACTCCATCTCGGCGAGACCATCACCAGCCTCAAAGACCTGCTGAAGCAGGGGTTCGACGCGATTTTCGTCGGCTCCGGCGCGCCGCGCGGCCGCGAGCTCGAGCATGCCCGGGCCGCCAGGAAGCCAAAGAGAACATCCATATCGGCATCGACTGGCTGTCCAGCGTGTCTTTCGGCCACACGACCAAGATCGGCAAGCGCGTGATCGTGCTCGGCGGCGGCAACACGGCGATGGATTGCTGCCGCACCTCGCGGCGCCTCGGCGGCGAGGATGTGAAGGTCATCGTCCGCTCCGGCTTCGAGGAGATGAAGGCGAGCCCCTGGGAAAAAGAAGACGCGATGCATGAGGACATTCCGATCCTCAACATGCTCGTGCCCAAGGAATTCGTGCACAACAACGGCAAGCTCACCGGCGTCCTCTTCGAGAAGGTGAAGGCGGTCTATAACGACAAGGGCCGGCGCTCGCTGGTGCCGACCGGCGAGCCGGACGTGCTCCATGAATGCGACGACGTGCTGGTCGCGGTCGGGCAGGAGAATGCCTTCCCCTGGATCGAGCGCGACATCGGCATGGAATTCGACAAATGGGACATGCCGGTCGTCGATCCGATCGACGATGCAATCGACCATCCCCAACGTGTTCTTCGGCGGCGACGCGGCGTTCGGTCCGAAGAACATCATCTGGGCGGTCGCGCATGGCCACGACGCGGCGGTATCGATCGACAAATTCTGCCACGGCGAGGACGTGAAGAACCGGCCGCCGCCGGATGTGGCGCTCATCAGCCAGAAGATGGGCATCCACGAATGGAGCTACGACAACGATATCTCCAACGACCTGCGCTACAAGGTGCCGCTGCGCGACAAGGTCGTGGCGCTGGCCGATGTGCGGCTCGAGGTCGAATTGGGCTTCGACAAGAAGCTCGGCTATTCCGAGGCCGAGCGCTGCCTCAATTGCGACATCCAGACGGTGTTCACGCCGTCGCTCTGCATCGAATGCGACGCCTGCGTCGATATCTGCCCGATGGACTGCATCACCTTCACCGGCAACGAGCCGGAGGAGCAGTTGCGGCACCATCTGAAGGCGCCGGCGAAGAACCGGACGCAGGACATCTACGTCTCGACCGAGCTCAAGACCGGCCGCATCATGGCGAAGGACGAAGACGTCTGCCTGCATTGCGGCCTCTGTGCCGAGCGCTGCCCGACCGGCGCCTGGGACATGCAGAAATTCCTTCTCGACATGACACACGCTGGACCCGCATGCCGAAGCCGCTAGAAGCCGTCAACGATTTCGTCGTCAAATTCGCCAACGTCAACGGTTCGGGATCGGCGAGCGCGAATGAATTGTTCGCCCGCTCGATCCTGCGCATGGGCGTGCCGGTGGCGTCGCGCAACATCTTCCCCTCGAACATCCAGGGCCTGCCGACCTGGTACGAGGTGCGCATTTCCGAAGCCGGCCATCTCGGCCGGCGCGGCGGCGTCGATCTCATGGTGGCGATGAACCCGCAGACGTGGAATGCGGATGTCGCCGAGATCGAGCCGGGCGGCTATCTCTTCTATGACTCGACCAAGCCGATGCCGCCGTCGAAGTTCCGCGACGACATCAACGTCGTCGGCGTGCCGCTGACCGGCATCTGCAACAAGGAATTCACCGATCCGCGCCAGCGCCAGCTGTTCAAGAACATCATCTATGTCGGCGCGCTCGCGGCGCTGCTCAACATGGATGTGGCGGTGATCGAGAAGCTGATCAGCGAGCAGTTCCAGGGCAAGGACAAGCTGATCGCGCCGAACGTCAAGGCGCTGCATATGGGCATCGACTACGCCAAGCAGAATCTCGCGCCCTTGGGGCTGCGGGTGCGCACGGCGGATGCGGTCGGCGATCGCATCTTCATCGACGGCAACAGCGCCGCGGCGCTGGGCGCGGTCTATGGCGGCGCGACGGTCTGCGCCTGGTATCCGATCACGCCGTCGACGGCGCTCGCCGAAGCCTTCATGAAATACTGCCGGCGCTTCCGCATGGACAAGGAGACCGGCAAGGGCAAGTACGCGATCGTCCAGGGCGAGGACGAGCTCGCCTCGATCGGCATCGTGCTCGGCGCGGCGTGGAACGGCGCGCGCGCTTTCACCTGCACCTCGGGCCCGGGCGTGTCGCTGATGACCGAATTCGTCGGTCTCGGCTACTACGCCGAAATCCCGGCGGTGATCATGGATGTGCAGCGCGGCGGTCCGTCGACCGGCATGCCGACGCGCACACAGCAGGCCGATCTCATCGGCGCGGCTTATGCCTCGCATGGCGACACCAAGCATCCGCTGCTCTTCCCCGAGGATCCGGGCGAGTGCTTCGAGATGGCGGCGCTGGCTTTCGACATGGCCGACCGGTTGCAGACGCCGGTGTTCCTCATGCTCGATCTCGATATCGGCATGAACGATTGGCTGACCAAGCCTTTCGCCTGGGACGACAGCCGCCAGATCGATCGCGGCAAGGTGCTGAATTACGAGGATCTGCAGAACGGCAAGGATCTGCAGCGCTACACGGATCTCGAAGGCGACGGTATCGGCTTCCGCACCTATCCCGGCACGCATCCGACCAAGGGCAGCTACTTCACCCGCGGCTCGTCGCATGACCGGCTCGCCAAATACAGCGAGAACGGCACGGTCTATGTCGAGAACGTGCAGCGGCTGCTACGCAAATTCGAGACCGCGAAGAAGATGATTCCGGCGCCGGTGCGGCGCGACGCCAAGCAGAAGAGCAAATACGGCGTGCTCTATTTCGGCTCGACCGCGCCCTCGATGCATGAGGCGCTCGGCACGCTGGAAGAGCAGGGCATCTATCTCGACGCGATGCGGCTGCGCGGCTTCCCGTTCCAAGACGAGGTCGTCAATTTCGTGCTCGAGCACGAGCAGGTCTTCTTCGTCGAGCAGAACCGCGACGCGCAATGCCGCACGCTGCTCGTGACCGAGAGCAATCTCGATCCCGCGCGCATCGTGCCGGTGCTGCATTACGACGGCACGCCGATCACGGCGCGCTTCATCATCGACAAGATTTCCACCTTGCTCAAAGCGCGCAACGTCGCGCCGCTGCGGGAAGTGGCGGGAAGGGCCTAAGCGATGACCTATATTCCGAAGCCCAAGCTCCACCATCCGTCGCTGCCGAAGAACAAGCTCGGCTTCACCCATCGCGACTACGAAGGCTCGGTCTCGACGCTCTGCGCCGGCTGCGGCCATGATTCGATCAGCGCCGCGGTGATTCAGGCCTGTTTCGAGCTCGACCTGCCGCCGCACCGCATCGCCAAGATGTCGGGCATCGGCTGCTCGTCGAAGACGCCCGACTATTTCCTCGGCAATTCGCACGGCTTCAACTCCGTGCATGGCCGCATGCCCTCGGTCCTGACCGGCGCCAACCTCGCCAACAAAGACCTCATCTATCTCGGCGTCTCGGGCGACGGCGACAGCGCCTCGATCGGCTTCGGCCAGTTCGCGCATTCGATCCGCCGCGGCGTCAACATGGTCTATATCGTCGAGAACAACGGCGTGTACGGCCTGACCAAGGGCCAGTTCTCGGCGACCTCGGACAAGGGCTCGAAGAGCAAATACGGCGCGATCAATTCCGACAGCGCGATCGATCTGGTCGCCATCGCCTTGCAGCTCGGCGCTACGTTCGTCGCGCGCGGCTTCTCGGGCGACAAGGACCAGCTCGTGCCGCTGATCAAGGCGGCGATGAATCATCACGGCGCCGCATTCATCGATTGCGTCAGCCCGTGCGTCGCCTTCAACAACCATGTCGGCTCGACCAAGAGCTTCGACTATGTCCGCGAGCACAACGAGACCGTGAACCGTCTCGACATGATGGTCGATCACGAGCCGATCACGGCGGATTATGCGCCCGGCACGGTCGAGCTGGTGACGCAGCATGACGGCTCGATCCTGCGCCTCCGCAAGATCGCGGCGCATTACGATCCGAGCGACCGCATCGCGGCGATGAACTATCTGCAAGAGCGCGCCGCGGCGGGCGAGATCGTCACCGGCCTGCTCTATGTCGATCCGCAGGGCGAGGACTGCACGACTATCTCAACACGGTCGACAAGCCGCTCAACGAGCTCGGCACCGCCGATCTCGTCCCCGGCAACGCCGCTCTCGCCAAGCTCAACGAGACCCTGCGCTAAACCCTCTCAATCTTCGGAGAGCGAAACGGCCGGGTGGTGCCTAATTTGGGCGCGGTACTGGAGTCGCACCGCTCGCTATTAGCTGTTGCCGCTCCATGTATGTTGCCTGGGCGGGGGTGTGCACCTTCAAGATAGCTCCCGAGGCACGCCCTTTGAATGCTTTGGCAAATATCAGGGTCGTCGCGAAGTCCTGAAAATATAACGGGTCTTCGGGCATTCTTCCGCCAGCGGGATGAATCTGAACGGACCATTTGCTCGTCTTCATTTTGAATTCTTCCTATGTCGAAGTTCGATCGACCAATTCCTTTAGCGATCATTAGGGCGGCTGGCACGTCGCCAACAAAGCTCAACAAGCAACGAACGCGCTTGCCACTTCCCCGAGTTTTAGACGGCAGACAGGAGCCTGCTCTAAATGCGGGGACGAAAAACTTGTGATCTGGGGCGAAGAACGAGGCTAGCCTTTAATCAGGACACTGGCAACGGCCGGGCATTGCCCGGCCGCTCGCTTTGAGACGTGCCGCGTTCAATGCGGCTGATCCTTTTTGTCCTTGTCTGCTGCATGCGCTGGCGGAGCGGCTTTGGCGGCTGGCGCTGGGGCGGGATGCGGCGGTGCGGCGGCTGCCGGATGCGGCGCGGGCGCTGCCGGAGCCGCGTGAGGCGCAGGTGCTGCCGGCGGATGCGGGGCCGGTGCCGCTGCCGGATGAGGAGCGGCTGGCGGCGCAGCCGGATGCGGCGGCGGTGCGGCACGCGGCGGCATCGGCGCAGGTGCATGTGCGACTTGCGGCGGTGCATGCGGCGCAGGCGCGGCCGCCCGGGCTTGCGGTGGGGCTGGCGGCGCGGTGTGTTGCGCCTCGGGATGTGGAGGCGCTGCCGCCGGCGTTGGCGCATGCCGCGGCGGCGGATTTTCATGCGGCAGGGCGGCGTTCTGCTGTGAGGGCGGCGGTGCGGCCGGCGCATGTTGCTGCGGCTGAGTGTGCGCGGCACGTGACGGCCCGTTCGGCGGCACGGCACGTTCCGGGGCCGCATGCTCGGCGCGCGGCGGCGTGGCAATTTGCGGCGCCGCCGGACGTTGCGCGAGGTCGCGTTGCGCCGGCGCCGTCCGGACGTTCGGCGCGTTAGGCGCGTTAGGCGCGCCATGCGCCGCTTCGCGCGCAGGCTGAATTCGGCGGCGCGGGGTGCGGCGCGAGATTGGCATTCGCCGGCCCACGGGGCGGGTTCGGATGCTCGGCGCGTTGCTGCTGATTCGGCTGCGGGCCGCGTGCGGTGTTCGGCGCCTCGCCGCGCTGGATCGCTTGCGGATTCGTGCCGGCGGTCGCGTCGGGTGATGCCGGGCGTGCCTCGTTATTCGGCGCCCTTGCGTTGCGCTGGTCACGGGGTGCGTTGGGTACGGTGGCCGCGTTGGCTGGCGCATTCGCGTGGACCGGACGCGCGGCCGCGGCGACGCGGTGCGGGCCGGGCGCGGTCGGCGCTTTTTCCTGTGCCAGCGCCGCCGGCGTTGTTGCGGTGACACGGCCACGCGCGACATTCGCCGACGCATTGGCACGCGGCATCACTGTCGTCGCGGCTTGCGGATCGGCACGGCCGGCGCGAGCAAAGGCGCTCGGCCGCAGACCCGTGACCGCCGCGCTGCCGGCGCGGGTGCGCGCGAGCTGGTCGGCGGCGATATGCACACTGGCGCGCTGCACCGGCGCGGCGTGGGTGAAGGCCGCCGTCGGGACGACGGTCGCGGCCTGGCGATTGTGGAAATTGTTCAGCGTCGCGTTGTGGCCGGCGAAGGCGGCAGCGTTCCAATCACGACCGTTGATGCGGCGATCATAGGCCTCGCTCGCATGATAATGCGGGTGATAGAGTTCATGCGGCGCGAGCGCGACCCAGCCGATCGCGGCGATGGCCGCGCCGGCGGCGAGATCGACACCCCAACCGTCGCCGCCGACGAAGGAGACCAGCGCCGGCGCGTAGACCGGTTGCGGCGGGATGTCCGCCGGGACCCAGGCCCAGCGATCGTCGCGCGCGATCCAGCGGCCATAATGGAACGGCGCGAAGCCCCAAGGCGCGTCGTCGATCCAAGTCCAGCCCCAAGGATCGACCCAGGCCCAATGGCCATAGCGATAAGGCGCCCAGTCCGCAGGCACGTCGCTGGGATACCAGACCTGGCCATAATCGGAATCGTCGCTCCAACTGCCATAGGCGGCGAGATCCTGATAGCCGGTGACCGCCGGCGGCACGGCTTGCGGCAGCTTGGCGAGATCTTGGCGATGATCCTGATCCACGGCCCATTGGTCGAAATCGCTCGGGCTGACGGCGACAAGCTGTACGTCGAGCGGCTCGCCGCTGATCACCGCGGCCTGGCCGCTGGCGATATCGACGGCGCCGCGGTCGCTTTCGAATTTCGCCGCGCCGTTGAAGACCGAGACCTGCACTTGATCCGAGGGCTGGTCGTTATCGGGCTGGCCGGCATCGATGTCGTAATCGCCGGGCGCGGTAATGAGGACGCGGCCGCGCGGCGTGGTGATGCTGATCTCACCCATTCCATTCTGACCCGTTCCATTTTGAGGGGGCGGCATCTGCGCGAGATGGAGATTGAGCACGCCCTGATCGAGCTGCAGATCGGTCGAGCGGTCATCGAGCCGCGAGACATCGAGCCTCGGTCGCCTGGTCGAGCCGCAATTCGGCCGGACCGACCTCGATCGCGGCGCGCGCATTGGCGTCCGTCCAGAAAGATTCGCCGCTGGTGACGGGATAATTCACTGTCGCCGGCGACCAGTCGCCTTGCTGGCCGGCGGGATGGAAAGACACCGTACCGTCTATGTAGCTCAGCCGTCCCACACGCGCGGGTGGATCGGCGGCGTTGGCGAGAGCCGGGGTGAGAAGCAGGAGCGAGAGCGGAATGGCGAGGCGTGCGCGGCACATGATGCGGGTCCTAAAGAGAAAGCGTTTTCGAAACAACGCGCGCGCAAGGCCCGGAATTTCCGCTCACGCGCTTCATGACGCCGATGTAATGCGCAATCGTGGCGATGGACGGCCGCAAATGCGGCGTTCTTTCGGCCGGTCGCTCCAGCCCGAACTTAATCCGTGTGCCGCGCGCGTGTTGCGCTGCGAGATCGCGAATGATTCGTGATTGCCGATGGGCGCCGGCGTCCGCCGGGGCGTAGAGATCGGGCGACGGCCCGATCTCTACGGCTTCACCGGCAGGAATTGCTTTGTCAGGATCTGATCGTCGGTCGGCTTTTGCGGCAACATGCCGAGCTCGACGAAGGATTCCTTCAGCACATCGAGCCCGGCCGGATCGAAGACGCCGTCATCGACCATGGTGGTGATCTCGAAATCATAGGCCTTGCCCATCACCGCCGGCGACTGATTGAAGATCTTCGTCGTCAGCGCGATGGTCTTCTCGCGATTGTGCTTCATGAAAGCGACGGTCGCGAACAGGCCTTTGAGGAAGCGATTGACCAGATCGGGATTTTCCTTGACCAGATTTTGCCGCGCGAAAGCCGCCTGGTTGATGATCGTCGGCGCGTATTTTCCCATCTCGGTGACGATGCGCCCGCGTTTCTGCTCCTCCATTTGTAGTCCGACTTCGGTGGCGGTCATCATCGCATCGACCTGATGCGCCATGACGGCGGAGATGCTGCCCTCGACGCTGCCGAGCGCGACGCCTTTGATGCCGTCCTTGCCCCAGCCTTCGGCGATCGACAGACGATGCACCAGCCAATCGGGGAAGGAACCGTTGGTGCCGAAACTGATCGTCTTGCCCTTGAGATCGGGAACCGTCTTGATCGGCGAATCCTGCGCGACGACGACGGAGAAGCCGCGCGGTGCGCCGACCGTCGCGGCGATGGCGATGACCGGCGAGCCTTTGACGGTCTGCGCCATTGCGGCGGTGCCGGAGACGCCGACATCGATGCTGTTCGAGGCGAGCGCCTGCTGGAAACGCGCGCCGCCGGAGAGGACGGTGACTTCAACATCGAGGCCGTATTTCGCGAAGATGCCTTCCTCGACGCCGATATCGAGCGCCGCATAAGGCCAGGTGTCGGAGGTCGCCTTGCCGGCGCGGAGCTTGTCGGCGGCGGCGTTTGACGCCGTGCCTAGGTAAGCGAGAGCGGCAACAAAAAGAGTCAGCGCGCAACAGGCGCTACGATAATTCGACAAAAACCTTCCTCCCGCGGCGTCGTCAGCCGCTTCTAATAACACGTGTTCTGGTTTCCACGGGTGGCAACCGGCGCGGGCGTTATTTGACTTTAGGGATTGCCGGGTGTCAATTTTTGCAGCGCCGCGGCACACCGCGGGTAGAAGGCCGCGGAGGAAAGTCTGGTGAAGCGTGTTTGTGTTGCCGCGTCGTGGCGCGGAAGCCTGTCGCGATGACGGAGGCTCTCGGACCGCTTTCCGGCTATCGTGTGATCGAGGCGGCGCGTTTCGTTACCGGTCCTTACGCTAGCCAGTTGCTCGCCGATCTCGGCGCCGAGGTGATCAAGATCGAGGATCCCGAAGGCGGCGATCCGTTTCGCGGCTGGGACGAGCGCGGCGGCTACGCGCCGATGTACCACGCCTTCAACCGCAGCAAGCGCAGCCTTACCCTCAATCTGCGCCACGTAAAGGGCCGAGCGATCGTCGAGCAGCTCGTCGCCAATGCCGATGTTTTCATCGAGAACTTCCGGCCGGGCGTCGCCGATAAGCTCGGCATCGGCTATGCGCGGCTCGCGAAGCTCAATCCGCGCCTCGTCTATTGCTCGATCACCGGCATGGGCCGCGACGGGCCTTACGCGCAGCGGCCGAGCTACGACATCGTCGGGCAGGGGCTGAGCGGTTTCCTCAGCCTGCTCGTCGATCTGAAGGACCCGAAACCGGTCGGACCGACGTTCTCCGATACGCTGACCGGCATGTTCGCCGGCTACGGCATCCTCGCCGCGCTGCATGCGCGCGTGCGCACCGGCAAGGGCCAGCTCGTCGAGACCAGCCTCCTCCAGGCGACGATGGGCTTCATGAACGAGCCGTTCACGACCTATTTCGGCGCCGGCCGCGCGCCCGCCGCGGAAGACCGGCCGCGCATGTCGAAAGTCTTTACCGCGCTGTGCAGCGACGAAAAGCCGATCGCGATCCATCTCTCCTCGCCGCAGAAATTCTGGCGCGCTTTCGTCACCGCTTCGGGCCGCGCCGATATGATCGACGATCCGCGCTTCCGAACCGGCCGCGATCAGCAGAAGAACTGGCACATCGTGCACGAGATCCTGCGCCCGATCTTCCGCCAGAAGACGCGGGCCGAATGGTTCGACATCATGGTTGCGGCCGAAGTGCCGGTGGCGCCGATCTACAAGCTCGACGAGGCGCTGGCCGACCCGCAGGTGCAGCATCTCGGCATGATCAAGAAAGCGACGCATCCGGAGCAAGGCGAGGTCTCGCTCGTTGGCTTTCCGGTAACGCTTTCGGAAACGCCGCTCGGGCCGATCAAGGCGCCCGACACGCTCGGCGAGCATAGCGATGAAATCCTGCGCGAGCTCGGCTATTCGGCTGCGGATATCGCCCGCATGCGCGCCGACAAGCTCATCTGATTTTTCAAAGGAAAGGATTCCCGACGTGACCGACACCTGGACGACAATCAAGGATTGGCCGGATGCGCTGCGGCTCGAGCGGCTGAGCGATGCCGGCGTCGCGCGCATCATGCTCAACCGGCCGGAGAAGAAGAACTCGCTCACCGGCGAGATCTTCAAGGCGTTCTTCGATTCGCTCGAGATCATCCGCGCCGATCGCGAGCTCAAGGTGCTGATCACCAAGGGCGAGGGCGGCTGCTACAGCTCGGGCTTCTACCTGCCGTTCCTGCGCGCGCATAGCCATGACGGTCTCGCCGATTGGGACAAGCCGCGGACGATGGATCGTCTCGCCGAGGAGCTGCGCTTCTTCCCGCGCGTCACCATCGCCCAGGTCGAGGGCTATTGCCTCGGCGGCGCGCTGGCGATGATGAATTCGCACGATCTCGTCTTCGCCGCCGAAGATTCGCAGATGGGCATGCCCGAGGTGATGCGCGGCAGCTTCGGGCAATTCGCCACCTGCACGCTGTTCCATTCGCAGATCCCGATGAAGAAGGCCGCCTATATCCAGCTCGTCGGCGAGAATATCTCCGGCGCCGAGGCGGATCGCGTCGGCCTCGTCTCGCGCGCCTATCCGGCGGCGCAGCTCGAAGAAAAGACCAACGCCTTCGCGCGCGAATTGTCGCTGCGCCATCTCGCCGTGTTGGAGCATGCCAAGATCGCGGCGCAGATGGGGCGCGATCTCTCGCTCACCGACGCGATGAAGCTCGATCATCTCGTCGGCCAGCGGCTGGCGAAAGCCGTCGATGCGACCGGCGATGTCGAGAAATATCTCAAATCGCAAAAGGGCGGGCCGAACCTCGCCTATAAGCGGCCAGACGCCTGAGCCGGCCGGAGGGTGTAGGGAGGAAACAGAACAATGAGAAAAACGATTGGAAGACGGCCGGTGCTGCAGGGCATTGCGGCGGCGGCATCGCTCGTCGCCGCGCCGCACGTCTTACGCGGCGCGACGCGCAAGCTCGCCGTGGCGAAATCGATCCCCAATCTCATGGCCTATACGCCGATCGACGTCGCCGCGGCCAAGGGCTATTTCGCTCAGCACGAGATCGAGATCGAGTTCGATCGCCTTCTCCGGCTCGGCCGGCATGCATCAGGCGATGACCGCGGGCGCGCTCGATATCGCGCTCGGCTCGGGCTCAACCATGGTCAATATCGTCAAGGGCGAGCCGGCGATCTGCATCGCCCAGACTTTGGGCCCGCCGGTGGAGCTCTCGATCATCGTGCCCTATGATTCGCCGATCCGCTCGACCGACGACCTCAAGGGCAAGAATGTCGGCGTCGCCTCGGTCGGATCGCCCACGGAATGGGTGGTGTTCGAGCTCGCGCGGCTCAAAGGCTGGGCCAAGACCGACGTCAAGACGGTCGGGCTTGGCGGCACGCAAGCGGCGATCGCGGCGCTGCGCGTCCATCAGGTCGACGCCGTCGTGTCCGATACCGCTGTCGCCTTCAGCCTGGAGCCGGAAAAGCAGGCGCGCGCGATCGTCAATTGCGCCGATTACGTGCCGAATTTCATCATGCATGCGAATTTCGCCTCGCAAAAGGCTGCGGCCGAGTATCCCGAGGCGGTGAAAGCCTTCTGCGCCGCCTGGTTCGAGGCGGTCGCCTTCATGCACAAGAGCAAGGACGAGACCAACCGCATCGTCGGGCCGGTGACAGGGCTTTCGCCCGAGGTGCAAGCGAAGAATTACGATCTCGTCGTGCCGCTGCTGTCGCTTACCGGCCGCTTCGATGACAAGGGCCTCGCCGCGCTGGCGCGTTCCTATGTCGAGCTGAAGATCGTCGACACCGAGCCGGATATGAAGACAGCTCTACACCGAGAAATTCCTACCAGCCGCCACTTAGCCGAGGGGAAAGATGTTCTACGAACCGGACAAGAACAATCACGGGCTGCGCTTCAACCCGTTCAAATCGATCTGCGTGCCGCGACCGATCGCCTGGATATCGTCGCTGAGCATCGACGGCGTGCCCAATCTTGCGCCGTTCAGCCAGTTCACCAATTTGTCCTTCGATCCGCCGATGATCGTGATCTCGGCGCGCGTCCGGAACCGACACGGCGCGCAACGTCAACGCGACCAGCGAGTTCGTCGTCAACATGACGACCTATGAATTGAAGGACGCGGTCAACGCGACCTCCGCGGTCGTGCCGTCCGAAGTCGATGAAGCGGCGCTCGCCGGGCTCGAGATGCTGCCGTCGACGCTGGTGAAGCCGAAACGCGTCGCGGCTTCGCCGGTGCAGATGGAGTGCAAGCTGTTCTCGTCGATGGTGGTGCCGGGGCGGCTGCCGGATCATGGGCACAATCTCATTATCGGCCGCGTCATCGGCGATTCATATCAGGATGATGTCCTGAAGGACGGCCGCATCGACATCACACGCATCCGCCCGCTCGCGCGGATGGGCTATCTCGACTACACCAGCGTGCAAGAAGTCTTCACGATGCCGCCGCCCGACGGGCCGAATTCGGAGCAATCGCGCCGCGGCCTCGAAGGCCGTCCCGAGCTGCCGGTCGCCAAGCCGGAAACCGCGGGCGCGAAGTGATGAAGAAAGCAAAATTGCCCTCGTCACAGCGACGGTCCTTAGCCTCGCGACAAGCGCGCAAGCGACCGATCATCTGCGCGATCGGAAAATCGCCGGGGTTTGCTTTTGCCTATGTGCCGCTCGACGTCGCGAAGTCGGAGGGCATACTGCAGAAAGCGGGGATTGAGATCGAAATCATCGCTTTCGACGGCGCCTCGAAGATGGATCTCGGCATGATTTCGGGCTCGGTCGATATCACGATCGGCGGGCCGACCGAGATGGCGGCCATCGCCAAGGGCATGCCGGCCAAGGCGCGTCGCGGTTATCGCCCGCCCGGTGCGCGAGCTTGCGATTATCGTGCCCTATGATTCGCCGCTCAAATCGATCAAGGAGCTGAAAGGCAAGTCGATCGGCATCGCCACCGTCGGCTCGATCACGCAATGGGCGGCGCTCGAGCTCGCGCGCTCGCAAGGCTGGAAGCCCGAAGACATGACGCTGGTCTCGATCAGCTCGAGCGCCGGCGCCGGGCACGGCGGCGATGCGCCGCATCAGGTCGATGCCGATGTCGCCAATCTCATGACCGGGGTGGTGCTCGAGAAGCAGAAGGTGGCGCGCGTAATCGCTGTCGCGTCGGACTTACGCCAGCGACTTCATCATGCATGAGATGTCGGCGAGCGATGCGTTGATCCAGTCCAATCCCGATACGATCCGCCGCTTCATCAAGGCGTGGTTCGAGGCGGTGGCCTATATGCGCAGCCATAAAGCCGAGGCGATCGCCGCGGCGCGAGCCGGTGACCGGCCTTAGCGCCGAGGATGAAGAAACAGGAATACGATCTACCTGATGCCCGAGCTGACCAGCAGCGGCCGGCACGAGCCGGCGATGATGCAGCGTGTTGCCGATTCCTTCCTCGAGCTGAAGCTGCTCGATCACAAGCCCGATATCGAGAAGCTCTACACCAACAAGTTTCTGCCTTAGTGCAGCTCAGCGCCAAAGCTCCTTGCTGGCGAGGCGCGCGCCTTCGGCGAGGGCTTTGAGCTTCGCCCAGGCGATTTGCGGATGGACGCGGCCGCCGAGACCGCAATCGGTGCCGGCGATGACATTCTCGCGGCCGACGACGCGCGCATAGGCGAGAATGCGATCGGCGACCAGCTCCGGATGCTCGACCACATTGGTCGCGTGGCTGACGACGCCGGGGATCAGGATCTTGCCGTCGGGCAGCTTCATGTCGCGCCAGACTTTGTATTCATGCTCGTGCCGGACGTTGCCGGCCTCGACCGAGAAAGCCTGGGCTTTGACACGCAGCATCACGTCGGCGATGTCCTTGAGCGGCAGGTCGGCGGTATGCGGCCCGTGCCAGCTTCCCCAGCAGATGTGATAGCGCACGCGATCCTCGGGAATGCCGGCGAGCGCCTGGTTGAGCGCCTCGATGCGCCGCAGCGCGTAGCTCTTATATTGCTCGAGCGTCGGATGCGGATCGAGCATGTCCCAGGTGTCGGGCAGGCCGGGATCGTCGAGCTGCAAGCAGGAAGCCGGCATCGACGATGGCGCGATATTCGACCGCCAGCGCCTTGGCGATGGCGTCGAGGAAATCCTCGGCGCGGGCATAATGCACGTTCTGGCCACGGCAGAACATCTCGAGGCTGCCGACGGCGATCGAGGTGACGAAGGCTTCCTTGATGCCGGCGGCATCGGCGGCGGCTTTGAGATCGGCGAGATCGCGCTTCAGCGCCGCTTCGCCGGTATAGGCGATCGGCGCCGATGCAGGCGGGGCGGGAGGCGATGCTCGGCACGCCCGCGCCTTGCGCATAGAAATCGGCGAATTCGCGCTGCTCCCAGCGCTCGCCGACGATGCGCATCGGCTGGCCGGGCTTGAGCGCGGTCGGGTGCGGCGGCGCCGGCCGGCGTCGGGCCGAAGCCGGAAAGACGGCCGAAGATATAAGTGCCCCAGGCGGCGAGATCGGTGGCGGCGCGCATCGGCTTGCCGAATTCGCCGTCATTCGGGATATCGACCGCGACCGCTTGCTGGGCTTTCACCACATCGGCGACGGCGGATTTGAGCAGTGCATCGATCTCGGCGTCGCTCGTGCCCGGCTTGGCCCAAGCCTCGCGCAGCGCATCGGGGCGGGGAAGGCTGCCGGCATGTGTCGTCAGGATGCGGTCGGTGCTGTGTCGCATCGCAAACTCCTCTCGCTCAGCGCCTCTTCTTCGCGCGCTTCGCCTTCTTTGCGGCCTTGGCCTTCTTGATCGGATGTGCGGGCTTCGCGGCTTTGCGCTTCTTCCACAGTTCCTTGGTGGCGATATCGGCGCCTTCGCGCATCGCCTTGAATTTCTCCCATACCACGGTCGGATGAACCTCGGTGTGGTAGAGCGCCTGCGAGGAGAAGCCGCAATCGGCGCCGGCCATGACGTTCTCGCGTCCGACCAGCTTGGCGAAGCGCATCAGCCGCTCGGCGATCAGCTCGGGATGCTCGACGATATTGCTCGCATGGGTGATGACGCCGGGGCAGACGACCCGGCCGTCCGGCACCTTGATGTCCTCGAAGAGATGATATTCGTGCTCGTGGCGCGGATTGGCGGCCTCGAAGCTGAACTGTCCGGCGCGCACCTTCAGCACATAGCGGATGATGTCGGCGAGCGCGGCTTCGTAGATGCGAGGCCCCTCATTGATGCCGTAGCAGGTGTGGAAACGGATCTTCTCGGCCGGAACCCCTTTCAGTGCCGCGTTGGTCGCTTCGACATAAATCTGGGCGAGGCGCTTCATCTGCTTCTCGTCGAGATGCGGGTTGACGAAGATGTCGGGCAGGAAGGGATCGTCGATCTGGACGATCAGCCCGGCATCGGCGATGGCGCGGTATTCCTTGCCGAGCTCGACGGCAAGGGCATGAAAGAATTCCTCGTCGGATTTGTAATATTCGTTGCGGCCGACGCCCGAGGGCGCGGTCGCCGGCAGGAAGACGTGGTCATGGGGTACGCCGGCCATCTCCGCGGCGGCTTTCACATTGGCGATGTCGGTGCGCAGCAGCGCTTCGCCCTTGTATTTGACCGGGCCGACGCAGACCATCGGCACCATGGGCACGGCCGCGCCGCCGAGCATCGCGGCTTTGAAATACTCCGCGTAATATTCCGGAAACGCCGCGACTTCCTTCTCGAACATCGGGAAGCGCTGATTGCGCGGCTCGAAGCCCTCGAGCCGCGCCTGGATATAGGAGAAGAAGCCGGGCTTCGAGAATTCGCCATCGGTGACGTAATCGATACCGTGAGCCGCTTGCTGGCGTACCGAGTCCTCGACCGCGCGGGTCAGGGCGCTGTCGAAGCGCTGCTCGTCATAATTCTGGCCGGTGTATTTCGCCTTGATCTGGTCGAGCAAATCATGCGGCCGCGGCAGGCTGCCGATATGGGTGATCTGGATACGGTCGGTGTTTTGCTGGCTCATCGCGGGTCCTCCCCCTCGCTTTCCGGTCAATCGAGTTTTGCGGCCGCAGCGTGGATGCGCAAGCGCTCGAGAAGGGTCTCGGGCTTGCGCTGGCCGAAGCCGTAATATGCCTTCCTAGGGTTGCGACGGCTTTGGCACTGCTCGGCTGCTTCAGCCGGGCCGACAGCCGCGTCAATGAAAGACAGATCGGTGTGTTTCGCCACGTCGATGCGCGACCAGATGAAGCCGAGCTCCTGCATGGCGTCGAGATTATGTTGCAGGGCCTCGATATCGGGCCGCGCATCGGGATCGCGATAAACATCCTCGCCGGGCAGCAGGTAATACGTGGCGAGGACGTCCGACGATTGCTTCGTGACGTCGGCGAGCATACGCGTCGCGTCGCCGCGGTTCTCGGCGGCGAGCATCCAGCGCGTCGCGCGAACCATATCCTCGAAGAAATCGGTCAGCGCGGCATGGTTGCGCTGCAGAAAGCCGGTACGCGCGCAGTAGAAGGCGAATTCGGTAACGCCGAGCGCGTCGCGTTCCTTGAACAGGGTCCTGGCCGATTCCGGCGGTCTTGGGATTGTGCGCGTAGATCGCATTCATGGTGACAAGATCCGCCTTGCCCTGAACCAGCATCGGGAACATGTTCGGGCAGCGAGGCTTCGATCAGCGTGTAATCGCGTTTGTCCTCGAGGCCGTGCTTCTTCATCATGTAGCGCATGGCGATGTCGACGACGCTGCCGACGCCGTTCGAGGCGAGGACCTTGCCTTTGAGATCCTCGACCGCGTGGATCGGACCGTCTCTTCAGCACCATGAAGTCGTTGGAGTAGGCACCGGCGACGCCATCGCGATAGCCGTCCGCGACCAGCCGCACATCCTCCATCTTCGCGCCGTCGAGGGCGATGCCGAAAGAGGAGTAGCCGAGCGTGGCGATGTCGATGTCCTCGGTGGCGAGCGCCGTGACTTCGACCGACGACGCCTGGAACAGCACGAATTCCACGTCGTAGGATTTGCCGAGATGCGGCGCGATATCGGTCCGGCCCAGCTTCATGGGAATGAGCTTCTCCGGCGACGCCTGATAGCCGATGCGGATCTTCAGCGGGTCGGCATGGCGGGTGACGAAACACTGCCCCAGGAGAGCAGGGCGCAGCCGACCGCGCCGATAATGCCGATCGGCAGATCGTCATGGTCATTTCTTCTGCCCTCGCGGGTTACAGCGCGGCGACTTGCCGGTGCAGGTCGAGCACCGCGCCGATGGTCTCCGGGGTCGCGCGCCGCAATTCCGGGATCGGCGGGTTCGCATGGTTCGACGGGATTGGTGCGTCCGGTACGCGGGCGGCCGGCCAAGGCCGCAGAAAGAGCCGACGCCGAAATCGGAGCACCACTTTCTCCGCCATGCCGATGCGGCGCTTGCGCGCCTTCGAGCCCGTCGGCGATATTGACGAGGCCGAGATAGAGCTGTGCATCTGACGGGAGCTGGAGATCCTTGAAGGCCGCGTAATCGTCGCGGGCCGATGCGCGGGGATGACCGGAATGTGGATATAGCCGACGGGCCGCGTCACGCGTGCCAGGATGGCGTTCGCAGCGTCGACCAGCACGCGATTGTCCTGTCCGCCCGCCGGATCGTGATGCCAGATCGAGCAGATGTGGAAGCCGAGTTCGACGCCGGGCGGAACGCGATTGGCGAGCCACGCCGCGGATTCGGCCATTTGCGCCAGGCTCCAGTGAAAGACGCGATGGAGCGGCTGGTCCCAGGCCTCCGGCCGGCGCAGGAATTCCTCGTGCTCGGCCTCCATGCCGATATCGAGCTGGATCGTGAGATCCGCGGCGGGGATTGCGGCGGCGATGCCTTCGATCTCGCGCAGCAGCGCTTCGCGCGCCAGCGGCAGAAGCGTGTCGGCGTCGAGCTCGATGCAGAAAGCGGAAGTGCCGGGTCCGGGTAGGGTCGCCTGGTACCGGGTCTTTTGCGGGATGACGCCCGGCATCGCGCAGTCGCTTGAACGCGGCATAGGAACTCGTCGCGTTGTCGACATAGCCATAGGGACCGAGGACAAGGTCTTGCGCGGCGTATCCGGTCGTAGGCGGAAGATGTCGACGGGTCCTTGCCGCCGGCTTGAGCGGCACCTGCTTGATAGGCTTCCAGCGCAGGGTGGCGCTCGAACGTGCGGCGCGCCGCCGAAGACCAGCCGATCTGCTCGCCGTCGGGAATCCGCGGTGCGACGGCGCCGAGATGCTTCGCCACCGTTTCGAAGACCTTCTCCGCCGGCCGCAGCGGCACGCTTCCGGTCAGGAGCACCTCTCTCGACTGCGCCATCTCGCCGGCTCCTCAGCTCTTCCAGATTTGGCTGGCGGCGCCGACGAGATGGGAGAGCTTGCGCTCTTCGTCATCCGCCGTGAAGCGATCGACTTCGGCGCTCGAGGCGAAGCCGCATTGCGGGCTGATGCAGAGCCGCGCCATGTCGACGTAGCGCGCTGCCTCGTCGACGCGGCGCTTCAGCTCGTCGACCGGCTCTAGCTCTTTCAGCTTGGTGCTCATCAGGCCGAGCACGACGACCTTGTCCTTCGGCACGAAACGCAGCGGCCGAAAATCGCCGGCGCGCGGCGTGTCGTATTCGAGGAAGAAGCCGTCGAAGCCGAGACGCTGGAACAGCCGCTCGGCGACCGGGTCATAGCCGCCGTCCGCCTGGCCGTGGCCTTGATTGCCGCGGCAGAGATGGACGCAGACCGTCATATCCTTCGGCCGGTCGCGGATCGAATCGTTGATCAGGTCGATGTAATCGTCGATCAGTTGCTGCGCATTCTCGCCGCGCGCTTCGACGATCGCCTGGTTCTTCGGGTCGCACAGCACGGCGAGCGGCACCTCGTCGACCTGCAGATATTTGCAGCCGAGCTGCGCCAGCATCGCGATCTCCTGGCGATAGATCGCGGCGATATCGGCGAGATAGCGCTTGCGGTCGCCGGCATAGGGCGAATTGGCGAGGCCCTGATCGCCGGTGAAGAAGTGATTGACCGTGGGCGAAGGGATGGTCGCCTTCGCCGTGCGCTTGGTCAGCTTCTGCAGTTCGGCGAAATCGTCGGCGGTGATCGGATCGCGGCGTTTCAGCGTGCCGACCGCGACGGTCACCGGCATGCCGCGGCGCTGTTGGCCGGAATATTCGGTGAAGATGAAGGAGCTCGGGATCTTGTCCTGGCTATAGCCGTCGGTGCGCTCGAAGAAACGGTCGCGCCAATTGTTGCGGCGGAATTCGCCATCGGTGATCGCTTGCAGCCCGACGCGCTCTTGCAGCGCCACGGCGTCGCGGATGGCCGCATCCTCGATCGCGCGCAGCGCCGCGGCGGTGACTTTCCCGGCCTGGCGATCGCGCCGCGCCTGCAGCAGCGTAGCGGGCCGCAACATGCTGCCGACGTGATCGGCATGGAAGGGCGGATTGAGATGAGCTTCGGGCATCGCTGCCTCCCTTGTGTTGGCGCGGCCTAGTCGAGCCGCGCCGCAGCTTCCTTGACGAGCGACAGATCGGAATAGGCTTTCACGTCGAGCGGCGCTTTGAGGATGCCGAGCTGCGACCTGCACATCGATCGAATGCTGCAGCGCGTCGAGATTGGGCATGCCGCGCGGATCGCGGAAATAATCGCGCTGCGTCCAGATGTAGTCGTAAAGGGCGGGCGCGGCTTTGGTGAAGGCCGTGACGATCTGCAACGCGGCGGGCCGGTTCGCCGGATCGAGGAACCAGCGCTGCGCGCGCATGAAATCCGTCGATGAAATCGATCATCGCGGCGCGGTTGTTGGCGAGGAAATCCTTGCGCGCGGCCCAGAAGATCTTCTCGGTCGGTCCCATCGCGTCTTTGCCGGTGAAGAGCGTGCGCGAGATCGCGGTGAGATCGGGGTCGAAGGCGAAAGGCGGAATCGCCGTGACGAGGTCGGCTTTGCGGTCCTTGAGGATCGCCGGCATGTTGGCATAGGCGGCCTGGATGATGGTCACATCCTTGGTCGGATTGAGCCCGTGCCGCGTCAGCATCGTGCGCAGCGCGATATCGCTCGCCGCGCCGAAGCCCGTCGTCGCCAGCACCTTGCCTTTGAGGCCCTCGATCTTGACGATGCCGCTATCGTTCCGCACCTTCGAATTCATCGGTGTAATAGCCGGGCGCGCCGTCCTGCAATTCATCGGCGATGATGCGCAGGTCGGTCATGCCGGCATTCTGCACCGCCAGCGGAAAGCTCGAAAAGGCGAAGGCGGCGATGTCGATTTCGTTGGCCGCGAGGCCCTGGATCATCTGCGGGCTCGCGGTGATGTGCACCGGCGCGAAGTCGTAGGTCTTGCCGTTGTTATGCGCGAGTTCGGGCTTGCTGGCGAAGATCACCGGCGCCAGCTCGCCCGGCATCACCGACCAGGCAAGACGGATCGCCGGCGGATCGGCGCGGCCGCTGAGCGGTGCCAGGATAAGGGTGACGGTCGCGAGGGCGAGGAGCTTGCGCATCGCCGCCGCCTAATCGAGTTTCGCCGCGTCGGCGTGAAGCTGGATCAGCGCCGCGATCGTCTCGGGCGGGCGACGGCCAAAGCCGCATTCCGTCGCGATGGCGAAGCTGCCGAGATGGCGTCGGGCCGTCGTCATGCGCTGCTTGATGCCGTCGAGCCCGCCGGTGAGATGGACGAGACCGAGCGCGATCTGCGTCTGCGGCGCGAGCTTCAGGTCTTTCAGCGGCGCGAAATATGCATCGTCGCTGCGGTCGCGCGGCACCGGCATATGGATGAGGTTGATCGGCCGCTTCACCGCGCGCGTCAGGCGATTGGCCATGTCGGTCATATCGCCCATATCGATCGGCTCGACCGAATGGCGGTGATTGTTGTCGCCGTAGCAGAAGTGATAGAGCAGATCGACATCCGCCGGCACGCGATTGCCCAGGGTCGCCAAAAGCTCGGTGAAATTCTGCGCCGCTTCGTCCTTGTTTTTGCCGTGGCGGCCGAATTTGCCGGTTTGCAGGATGGCGAAGACCGCCGAAGCGGCATCGAATTGGAAGGCGAGATTGCGATGCGGGATCGCTGCCGAGATGCGGTCGATCTCGCGCATGATCGCGTCGTTGAAGATCGGCTCCATCTCCGGCAGTAGGCTGTCGACGACATGCGAGCGCGCCGCCGAATGTGCCGGCGCGAAATCGACCTGGAATTTCGTGCCCGGCGGAATCTTGCCGGTGTCGCGCAGCCGCTTGAAGACGGCATAGGATTCCAGTGCGAACTCGCCGTAGGGCAGGGTGTCGAAACGGATGTCGGCGACCTTCGCGCCCGGTTTCAGGCGATAGAGGCGATGCCCGCTTGCCGCCTCGTGGACGCGCCAGGTTTCGTCGGTGAGCGCCAATTGCGGGACGGCCGCGAAGACCCGGTTCAGCCAGCCGACCCAGCTCAGCCGCTCGCCGGTCTCGCCATCGGGGATGCGCTTCAGCGCCGGGCCAAGCGCACCGGCAAGGGTGGTGAAGACTTCAGCGGCATCGGCGAGCGGCACGCTGCCGACGATATGCACGTCATGCGCCATGTGTTTCCTCCCACCCTATGGTGACCGCGAAGCATCGCCGTGCACAACTACAATTTAGCGGGGAAGTCCCACTGGCCCGCGCCGCGCGTCAATCCCTGAGATGCGGCATGACCTCGCTGGCGAACATCTCCATGCTGCGCTTGGCGAGCTCGTCGGACAGCACGCCGAATTGCAGCATCGGCACGAGAATGCCGAGCCCGGTCTTGTCGCGCACTTCCTCGATCTTCGCTCGCACCGTCTTGGCGCTGCCGATGATCGCGGTGCCGCTGGCGATGAGGCTGTCGGCCGTCGGCGCTTTGTTCCCGAGGCGACCGCGGTGCGCATCTTGAGGAAATTCTTCATCGAGTTGAGCGAGGTGTAGCCGGGCGGGATCAGCATCTCCATCGGCATGCGGAGATAGTTGTTGAACAGCGTCTCGATCGCATGGCCGGCTTCGGCCTTGGCGCGCTCGTCGGTCTCGGCGACATAGACCGGGCAGGCCCAGCCGAATTGCCCTGACTCCGGCTCGTAGCCGTATTGCCGCGCCTGATCGCGATAGGTGTTGAGATAGCGGATCACCAGATCGGTCGCGGAGAAGGTGACGAGGAAGGGATATTTCCGCGCCGGATCGGCCGCCCAGG
Source organism: uncultured Alphaproteobacteria bacterium (assembly GCA_963731145.1). GTDB lineage: Bacteria > Pseudomonadota > Alphaproteobacteria > ATCC43930 > CGMCC-115725 > CAIKMD01. Next base: position 144,191 of record CAVSUX010000013.1, read on the forward strand.
CGACGGTCTCCGACGAGCCTTGGCTCGGAATCCAGATCGGCGGATGCGGCTGCTGATACGGCCGCGGCCAGCAATTGACGTAGCGCATGTTGTAGTGCTGGCCCTCGAAGGGGAAGGGACCGGGCTTGGTCCAGGCCTGGATGATGAGGTCGTGCGCTTCGTGGAAGCGCTCATGCGAGAAATATGGATTGACGCCGGTCGAGTGATATTCGGCGCCGATGCCGCGCACGAAGCCGCAGATGATGCGGCCGCGCGAGAGATTGTCGAGCATCGCGTATTCTTCGGCGATGTTCATCGGATTGCTGAGCAGCGGCAAAGCGCGGCCGAGGATCGCGATCTTGACCTTCTTGGTGCGCTGGATGAGCGCGCTGGCGATCAGATTGGGCGCCGGCATCAACCCATAGGCATTCTGGTGATGCTCGTTGACGCCGATGCCGTCGAAGCCCAAGCCGCTCGCCATCGACGAGGAAGTCGATGAAGTTGGCGTATTCCTCGGCGCCTTTGATCGGATCGTAAAGGCTGTTCGGCAGCACGACCCAGGCCGAGCGATGTTTCGCCGCCTCGGTCGAAATCGAGCGGACGATAGGGCATCAGATGGAAGGATATGAACTTCATCGTGACACCTCCGCGAGGAAATCGCGCAAGGGGTCGATCGTCTCGCTCAATTTTTCGACCTGCGGTACATGTCCGCATTTCTCGATCATGACAAGCCGCGCATCGGGCAGGCGCTCGCGCCATAGCCCGGCGTAGGCCGACGGCATCACCTTATCGTCTTCGCCCCAGATGATGAGCGACGGCAGCTTGATGCGGTGCAGCCATTTCTCGAGATCGGGATTGTACCAGCGCGGCTGCCAGCCGAGCTTGGTCGAGGTGAAGCGGTTCTTCAGCATGGTATCGATCTGCTGCTCGGTCAGCTGCAGCGACAGCGCGATATCGGCATAGGCCTGGTTGTAGAAGATGTTGCGCAGCAGCTCTTCGCGGTTCCAGATGAAGATATCGCCCGAGGGCACGCCCTCGACGCGGATGCCGGCGGAAGAGATCAGCGTCAGGCTCTTGGCGCGGCTCTGATCGCGGATGAGGATCTCGGCCGCGATCCAGCCGCCCATCGAATGGCCGACGATGTGCAGGTCGCGCAGCATCGAGCGCCTCGAGGAAATCGAGATAGAACATCGCCATGTCGGAGACGCTGCGGATCAGCGGCGGATCGTCCGAGGCGCCGTAGCCAGGATGCTCGGGCACGATGCATCTCGTATTGCTCGGCGAGCGCGTCGAAAAAGGGCAGCCACTGCGAATAGCCGTCGGCGCCATGCAGGTAGAGCAGGGGCGGACCCTTGCCGGCGCGACGTAGGCTTACGCCGACATCGCCGATTTTCACGGTTTGTGGTTCAGGCGGCATGCTCGCTGTTCCTCACCTTGGTGGTCCCGCTTCTTGTCGAACGGCCCAGACTTACAGCACGGGAGTTTAGCACAATAAAAGGGCCGCGGTTTCCCGCGGCCCAAGTTTAGGGAGGAACGCCCTCAGAAGGGCGTGCCTCTATAACGCTGGTGTTAGAAAATGTATTCCTGATCGGAACGTGGCTTTTCAGCCGCCGTAGAACACATTTTCGCCCAAATCTTTCATCTCGAGAATGGCGGCATCCGGCCGGCCCGGTCGGTGCTTCGAGCAGATGCGCCTCGGTCACTTCGGCGACAACGATGTGGTGATCGCCCTGCTCGACGATCGAGGTGACGTTGCATTCGACCGCGGCCGTCGCGGCATCGAGGATCGGCGAGCCGTTGGCTGCCTTCTTGAAGCTCTGGCCGCTGATCTTGCCGTCGGCGAGCTGCGCCGGCTTGAAGAAGGTGAAGGCGAGGCCCTTCTGGTCCTTGCCCAGCATGTTGAGCACGAAGCTCTTGGTGTTCTTGAGCAGCGCGTAGGCGCCGGAATCGGTTTTGACGCCGACAACGACGAGCGGCGGCGCGAAAGCGGTCTGCGTCACCCAATTGACGGTCGCGGCGGCGACACCGCCTTTGCCGTCATCGACGGTGAGCACATAGATCCCGTAGGGGATCATCCGCAAAGCGATCTTCTTGGCGTCGGCGTTCATTGGCTAACTCCCTCCTCTCTTGAGCCTTGGCGGCGGTTTTAGCACGCCGTTCGTGATTGCCAAAAGGGACAGCCTGCGGACGGTGCGAAAATAATTTCTCCGCATCTGTAACTTTCTTCGCTCCGCGAACGAAGAGTTCGGTGGAAGGTTCGATACCCGATCCTTCTTTTCATACTTCATACGAACCTATGGGAGATAGTCATGAGCATTCGTGCGCATACGCTTGCGCTTGCCTTCGCGTCGCTGGTCGCGGCGGCGCCGTTGGCCGCGAGGGCGGACAACATGCAGCCGTTGCCGGGTCAGCCCGGCGCCGACACCACTGTCGGTCAGGAGCTACGCGGCGCGCCTTATATGGTGATGATGGTGACGTCGAGCGGGATGGTGACCGAGCGTCAGGTCAATGCCGGGACGGCGAGCGAGCTGATGAAGCACGCCAAGCCGCTCACCGGCATGATGGTGCTGATGCATGACGGCAAGGCCTATGCCGTCGACAACATGAAGATGAGCAATGGCAAGATGCCGTACGACGAGCTGAGCCTGCCGGCGAATCTCATCAACTGAGCGTGACCGGGCGGCGGCGCCGGCCATCGACCGCGCCGCCGCTCATTCAAAAAATTTTTGCACCGCCGGTAACCTCGTCCGCTCTGAAACGAAGATGAAGATATGGACGATCCGTCCAGCAACAACCGAGACCCCAGGAGAGACTGCCATGACCCTTCGTAGCACCGCGATCGTCTTCGCTTCGCTTCTCGCCATCGCCGCGGCGCCCTTCGCCACCGCCCATGCCGACACCATGTCCATGTCGACGCCGACGGCGAAATCCATGCCGCTTCCCGGCCAGCCTGGCGCGGATACGTCGCTCGACCAAGAGCTGCGCGGCCAGCCCTATCCCGCCACGACCGAGTGGTCGCAATTCAAGGGCACCGCGCCGACGATGCGGGCTTCGCACACAAGCAGCATGGGCATCTATGACTCCCTGTCGCTGCCGGCGAATCTGATCTTCAGCTGATCGATCGATCGCCGATATACGGCGGCGCAGCCCCCCGGCGCCGCCGTATCGCTTTTCTGGTCTTCGCGCAAAACCCGGCACTGTCTCAGTTTGAAATTTCGTAGGCCACAAGCGTATCCGTTGGCGTAACCCCAAACATAAGCTTTTGCTTGCGGCAACGAACTATGTCGCCTTTCCCAAACTGGCAGACTGGATCGAGAGGATTTTCATCAATGATGCGGTATAGACCGTCGCCAAGGTATTCGGCGCGACGGGGATACCAGCAATCCACCGCTTCCTCTGGAAGATAAACATGGATTGTCTCAATCGTCATGCCGCCGATCCTATCGCATTCCAGCGCCGGTTCCTATATGCTTAGCGGTAGGCATGGAGGCACGAATGTTGACAATTCATGATGTTCTGCATTTCCCGATTGGGAAAGGCCCTGGCCGTACCCAGGTGCAGCTTGCTCAAGCGATCTATGGTTCTAAAGCGAAGGGATACCAACAGCGGGTCAACGATGATTGCCGCCGATTGGTGGACGGCCGCAAGGCTGAGCGTCGTGGCAACGGTGGCGTTGCAGACCCGTACCGATATTATCCGGTGAGAAATGCCTAAAGGCCCCCAAGGCCAGAAGCGCCCGGCCGACGTGATCGGCAACGCCGTAAAGGTGATGCGGATCGCGACCGGCGAGATCGCCGAGACGGTCGAAGCCAAGGCCAAGATCGCCGCCGCCGAGCTTGGAAGCTTGGGCGGCAAAGCGCGGGCAGCGAGCCTGTCGAAGAAGAAGCGCGCGGAGATCGCCAAGAAGGCCGCGGCGGTGCGCTGGGGAAAACGTTAAGGAAGCGCATCCCGGATTGCGTCGGCAATCGATTTTGCTTCATCGTCTTTCAAGAAGCTTTTTGCCATTCAGAGCACATCGCTTGCCACAGAGTATCGCCACCACACATTAGCCGGTTAGCAGCGAAAGTAACCCAATCGTGATGATCATTTAGGGTCATCGCCGCTGCGCACGAGTTCTTCGATCGATGAAACATCGCGCGCGACGTGGCTCCACACATCGCCAAACCGATGAGTCTTTAGCTGATTGAAGATGACGCGCTCGGGAGCATCGCCGCCCGGAAGTATCAAGCATCCTTCGCCAGAGGCGCTGTCACCATCAAGAAAAACACATGATGGACGCGGGAAACGATGCTTCGCCACCATTTGCCCAAGAGCATAGCCAACATTTGTTGTGCCGAAGGGAATGATGGCACAACGAGGGAATAGTTCGCGGCTATGTACCGCGAGAATTTCTCCTAACATGATTTGGGCGGCTTTATCCTCAACGTACAAATCGCATTCCGGATGAAGATCATCATCCATCTTTGTAAGCGCAAATTCGGGATTGACTCCCGGAATGATCTTCTTCACGCCCTGCGAAATCAGGATGTACATTCTCGCTTCTGGCGGCAGTTCTTCGAGGATATACGGCGAGTGCGTGCTAATAATGATCTGTATTTCACGTTGTGCGCTGATTTCCGCTAGATCGCGAATTAAGCGCCGTTGTGCACGCGGATGTAACGACAACTCTATTTCATCGATCAGCACTAGCCCGTACTTCGGGAAATCAGCCTTCAAAAATTCTGTTGCCATTGTTTCACCAGAGCCCTGATGAAATCCGGAAAATTCGATGCCGTGCTGGCTAATTACCGGCACATCACGTTGATCGTCGATGGTCGAGATTGCCATACGCGCGGAATCGTATGTGCGCCCCATGATGTGCGAGAGGCGCTTAACTTGTGCCAGATCAAATGATCTCGCCGACCGCTCCTCTGAGACAGTGCCCAAAACCCAATAGTCTTGACCCGCTCGGTTAAACGGGCGCAGCATCGCCGTGGGAGGAACCCGGTCGGGGTTTCGTCCGCCGGCCAGGGTCGCACCACGATAACGCTCGCGCATGAGCGAACGCAGGGAGGCGTCACATGGCCATGTCAGCCGCGCCGGTTGCTGCCGGCACATCGCAACCGCTTGTTTCCGCCAATCGCTGGACCAGCTATAGCGCCGTCGTTCTCGCGATCTGCATTCTCGCCTGGGCTTTCGACGTCTATGAGATGACGGTGATGCAGCTCATCACGCCGCTGCTCATCAAGGAATGGGGCATATCGCCGGCGACGATGGGTAACATCACGACGCTGTCGCGCTGGATCGGCCTTATCGGCACATTCACCTTCCCGGCACTCGCCGACCTCTACGGCCGCAAGCCGGTGCTGATCTTCTCGATCCTTGGCTTCTCGCTCTTCAGCGGCTTTACCGGCTTTGCTGTCGGGCCACTCACGCTGCTGATCTTCGCGTCGATCACGCGCGTCGCGCTCGCCGGGCGAGACGCCGGTCGGCATGGTGATGGTGTCGGAGACCGCACCGACGAAGTGGCGCGCTACCGTGCTCGGCGGTCTCGTCGGCGGCTATCCCTTCGGCTACATGCTGTGCTCGCTTGCCGCGCTCGTCGGTGGTGCCGCTCTGGGGCTGGCGTGCGCTCTATTTCATCGGCCTGCTGCCCGCGCTGATGGTCTTCTGGGTCGCTTGGGGCATCAAGGAGAGCCCGCGCTTCGAGCATGTCACCACGGCGATGGTGAAAGAGGGCCTGAAGAAGCAGCTCGATATCTGGTCGCCGGTGCGCGACTACCCGCGCGAGATGCTGATCGCGACGCTGGTCTATTTCTTCTACCTCTTCACTTGGATCGGCTGGTCGGCCTGGATGCCGCAATTCCTCGCCAATGAGAAGCATCTCGGCTTCCAGACCACGGCGAGCTATCTCTCGGTCTGGATGTTCGTCGCGATCATCGCCTATTGGATCTGCGGCTGGCTCTGCGACAATTTCGGGCGGCGCTATGTCATCCCGGTCTTCGTGATCCCGGCGGCGGGCTCCTCGTGCTTGATTGGCCATCTCGACAGCCCGACAAGCTTGTTCTGGGTCGGCCTCGTCGCGAACTTCCTCATCACCGGCAGCTTCGGCACGGGGCTCGGTTACACCACCGAGATCTTCCCGACGCAGATCCGCGGTACGGCAGTCGGCGCGGCTTTTGCTTTCGGCACCGCCGGCGGTTCGACCGCACCGGCGATTCTCGGCTGGATCGCGACCTCGCATTCGATCGCGGCAGGTTTGCCACTGCTCGCGGTGTCGTTCTTCCTCCTGGGGCCGCTCTTCCTGTGGTTCGCGCGCGACACGACGCGACGCGAGCTCACGGACTTCGTCGGCGAGAAGGTCTAGGCCGGCACGACCGCGCGGCGGCCGAGGAAAAAGGCCGCGATCGCGGCACCGAGCGCGACCATGGCGCCGGTCATGGTGCAGCTCGATCATCGGCAGCGCCGTGCCGTCGGACAGGATGCCGAAGAGCTCGGACGAGATGGCGCTCAGGAACATTTGCGCGAAGACGCCGAGCCCCGCCGCAGTGCCGGCAAGGGCCGGCTCGATGCGCATCGCGCCGGCTTGCGCATTGGGCATCGACAGGCCTTGCGAGAAGCTGACCAACCCGCCGGGCAGGAAGATCAGCAGCGGCGAGAGATCGCCGGCCAGGATCAGCACGGCCTGGCCGGGAAGAGGATGAAAGAGAGGATCGAGCCGAACAGCACCATGGTATCGATCGGCACACGGCCGGAGAGATGGACCGAGATCCAATTGCCGCGTCGTGTAGCCGATCGGAAACATCAGGAAATAGAGCCCGTATTCGAGGCCGCTTTCGCCGAGGATGTCTTTCATCAAGAGCGGCGAGGCCGCGGCGATGGCGAAGAAGGCGAAGGACAGCGCGCCCGATTGCAGTACATAGGCGACGAAGCGGCCGCTGCTGAGCAGCGTCGCGTAATGCGAGAGCACGCGTCCGTGCGGCCGAGCGGGCTGTCTGCTGCGATGCTTCGTCTCGAACAGCACGAAATAGGACAGAGCGAGGATCGCGGCGCCGGCGACCAGCGCGAACCAGAACGCCGCGCGCCAGCCGAAGATATCGATCAGCAGCCCGCCGAAGGTCGGCGCGATCATCGGCCCGATCGTATAGGCCATGGTGAGATAGGCGATGGCCTTGACCAGCACTTCCGGTCCGTAAGCGTCGCGGGCGATGGCGCGGGAGAGGGTGAGGCCGCAGCCGGCGCCGATCGCTTGGACGACGCGGCCGACGATCAGCATCGTCGACCGATGTGGCGAAAGCCGAGAGTGCGCTGCCGAGCACGAAGAGCGCGAGGCCGCCGAGCAGCACCGGGCGGCGGCCGTAGCGATCGGAGAGGCTGCCATAGAACAGCGTCACGATCGCCATCGTGAAGAGCGTGACGCTGAAGGTGAGCTCGACCACCGCGTCGGAGATCGCGAAGGCGGTTTTCACCGCCGGCATCACCGGCAGGAAGAGATGGATCGCCAGCGGCCCGATCAGCGTGATCGCACCGAGCGCCGTCGCGAAGAGGGCGCCAGCTTTCGGTAAAAGGGCGGCGCCGATCGTCTGTCATCCAACCAGTCGCGGCAATTTCTCTTTGAGGATCGCCTCGGCCTCGCGCGCGATGCGGGCGACGAGCTCGCCCGCCGGCGCGATGTCGTGGATCAGGCCGCAATCCTGGCCCATCGACAGCGGCGCGTTGTCGATGTCCCCGTCCTTGCGCGCGGCCTGCACATCGGCGAGCGCCTGCGCCTGGTTTTGCCGCAGCGCCCATTCGCGCCCGGCCCAGCGCTCGATGAAGTGTTGCGCTTGGAGCGCGACATCGCGCCCGGCCAGACGAGACCGGCGGCGACATCGGGAATTTCGCTGAGCAGCGTGTCATGCGCGTCGGTGTCGACGATCGCCTGCTTGAAATTCGGATGCAGCGGGGATTCGACGCTGGCGAGGAAGCGCGTGCCGAGCAGCGCGCCATCGGCGCCGAGCGCCAGCGCGGCGGCGAGGCCGCGGCCATCGGCGATGCCGCCGGCGGCGAGCACCGGCACTGGCCCGACCGCGTCGATGACCGACGGGATCAGCGGCATGCTCGCCTGCCAGCTCACATGGCCGCCGCCTTCGGTGCCTTGCGCGATGATGATATCGGCGCCGGCTTTGGCGGCGCGCATCGCTTCGGGCACCGAGCCGACCATGAAGGTGACTTTCGCGCCGACGTCATGGGCGCGATCGATATAAGGCTTCAGCTCCTGCTCGGGGCGCGGCCAGGCGAAGGCAATCGCCGCGGGATGAAGATCGAGCGCGGCGGCGAAACTGTCGTCGCGGATGCAGAACAAGAGGAAATTCAGCGCGAAGGGCTTGTTGGTCTTGGCGCGGATCGCTTCCGTGCCGGCGCGAACCCGCTCAGGGGGAAGGCCGTGACAGCCCATCGCGCCGAGCCCGCCGGCATTCGAGACGGCCGAGACGAGATCGGGCGCATAGATCGATCCCATCCCGCCGAGCGCGATCGGATGGTCGATCTTCAACATGTCGCAAATCCGCGTGCGGATCATCTAGTGCCTCCCGTTATTTCTCATTTTAGATGCTCGCATTCCCGCGCAAGCGGTGCGACCCATCGACGTGCAAGAGCGCGTGGATGGGTCTCCGCTCAGGGTGACAGCAGTGCCGTATCCCAGGATGCCACGCCCACTTTCCGCGCGGGGCGACGTCGAAAGGCGCAGGCTGCTTTCGCTTATTCCGCCGCTTCGAGCGAGACGATCGAGTGCTCGTAATCGTTCGTGCCGAGATTGCCGTCGGGGAAGATGCCGCGTTCGGCGATCCACTTGCGCGATTCCTCGAACACTTGCTTCGTGTACGGCTCGAAGACGATGCGCTCGCCCGGGCCCCAGCGCCGCGTATCCATCATCGAATGGAAGCGCGTCGGGAATTCCTTCTTGTAGTAATGCGTGTAGAGCTCGGGGCGGAGATCGATGTCGCGCTGGGCGCGGCGCAGCGCGCGATAGTATTTGCGCACGTCTTCCATGTCGGGATTGCCGGTGATGGTCATCGCCATCATGAAGGTGGTGTCGATGATCTTGCGGAAGCCCAACTGCTCGAGGAAGTAGTAGGGGCCGCTGAACACCGACACCGCCGGCACTTTGCGGTCGAACAGCTGCTCCATGCGGCTGAAGAGCAAGCCCTCGCCGAAGCTCAGCTTGATCTGGTCGAGCGGCAGATAGCCTTCGAGCGCCTGGATCGTCGAGTAGTGGCTGCCGGATTGATAGCCGACCGAGATCGGCACGTTCGCCAGATCCTTCGGCTCCTTGATCGGCGATTCCGGCGGCACGAACACGGCCGAGGGCGAGACCGAATAAGCATCGGCATAGAGCTTGCCGTGGCCCGAGGCCGCGGCGACGTTCACCGTCCAGTGGCAGGCGCCGCTGATATTGCAGGTGCGGCCCGCTTCGATCGTCTGATAGGCGCCGACCTTGTTGCCGAGATGATGACCCGAACCGCTGGTGGAGGGCATCGTCTCCTGGAAGATGTAGTCGAGCCCTTCATCCTTGAAGTAGCCCTTTTCCTCGGCGACCCATTCCTGCAACCGGAAATGCGGTGCGATAACGAATTTATCCATCTCGTTTCCTCCTCTTACGTCAGCAGCAAGCGTTGATAACGGCGGCGTCGGTGCCGTGTTCGGCGACGCGCCGCGCGCGGATCATTTTCACGTGGTCGTCCATCAAGCGCCGCGCTCCGCTCGGATCGTGTAGCTCGATCAATTTGACGAGATCGCGATGCGCCGATTGCACATGCAGCGCGACCTCGCGGGTCAGCGTCGGATTGCGGCTCGGCCAGGAGACGTGTTGCAGCGATTGAAGCTGCACGGCGAGCACGCGGTTATGCGAAGCGTCGGCAATGGCGAGATGGAAGTCCGCGCCGTTCTGGGTGAAAGCGGCAACGTCGTCGATCGCTTTATCGCCGGCTTCGAGGAGCGCTTTCAGCCGCGCGATATCGGCTTTGGTCGCATGCTCGGCGGCCAGCTCGGCGGCGAGGGTCTCGACCGCGCGCTGCGCGTCCATGATCTCGGACACATCGACGCCGGTGAGTTCGAGCTGAACCGCGAGGGCTTCGGCGAAACGCCGCGGATCGCCGCGCGCGATGCGGGCGCCGCCGCCCGAGCCGACTTTGATCTCGACGATACCGAGGGCTTCCAGCGTGCGGAGCGCGTCGCGTGCGACGATGCGCGAGACGCCGCGCCGATTCGCGATGTCCTGCTCGCCGCCGAGGAAATCGCCGGGCTTCAGCCGCTTCTCGAACAGCGCCTGGCGCACTTCGGCGACAAGCTGCGCCGACAGCGTCGGGCGACCGAGGCTAGGTTTGCCTTGGGAGTTGCGGAAAAGCGGATGAATCGACATAGCAACAGCATATCAAAAACAACAAAGATATGAAAGATAATATGTTTGAGGAAATGCGCTTCCGGGTAGTAGGGAATGGGAGTTTACCTAGCGTCAAGGTCGGTTCATGAGGCCTGTACGACAACGGCTCGCCGAGATGATTGTCAGGCTGATTCAACTGCCCGCCATCGCCCTGGCCGTGGCGGGGGTATTCGTTTTCGGCTCGCAGTGCCTGTGGTGGTTTCAGGATCACGTCTGGTATTCGAAAGCGCTGCTCGATCTTTGGCTCGATCTCGGCGGCACGTTTCGTGTCGTCGGATCGCCTGCACTTCAAGGTGCCGTGCTGTGGCTGCTCGATCTGCCGGCCAGCGGCGGGCTTCTCATCGGTGGCATCGCGCTCTTCTGGTTCGGCGATCTCGTGAAGCGCATGCTCAACCTCGGCCGCTCGCCGCCGGTCAACCGTCGCGGTTTTTAGTTTAGCAAGGTTTGGGCCCAGTCAGGCGGCAGCGTGCCGCTATCGAGACCCTTGCCGACGTAATAGCTCCAGAGTTTCGAGGCGTGCGTGTCACGGCGGAAGTCGTGATGGAACGCTTCCATTTCCTTTGCCGTGAGCGGCAACACTTTGCCGAGCGTCGCGGCGCGATACAGCGCTTCGGCATTCTCGACGAAATGCACGCAATCGCTGAGCAGCGACGGGCAGATCCTCGGCGACGACGACCTGGCCATGCGCGCGGATCAGCATCGCCTGATGCGGACCCAAGGTCTCGGCGACGCTGCGGCCGAGCTCGGGCGAGGAGACATGGCTCGGATCGGGATGGGTCGGGATGCCGCTTTCCCAGCGCACCGCATGGTTCTTGATCGGCACGAGCTGCGCGCCTTCGACCAGCGAGAAGGTGGTGGTGAGATCGTGATGGAAATGCGCGACGCATTCACATCGGGCCGGGCGCGGAAAATCTCGGTGTGGATGTAGACCTCGGAGGGCGGGCGGGCGCGGTTCGAGCGGTCGAGCGATTTGCCGTCCATGCCGCAGACCAGCAGATGCTCGGGCCGGAGCTGCGCGCGGCTCTGATCGACCGGCTGGATCAGGAAGTTGTCGGTGCCGGGAATGCGCACGCTGATATGGCCGCTATAGCCGAGAATGTTCTCGGCATTGAGCAGCAACGATACGGCGGCAACCTGGTGACGAAGGGTCTTGTTCGGTATCTGTCATGATGATTCGGATGCTAGAGCGTCGCTAAGATAGGTCAAGCCATAGGGGGAATTCGCGTGTATCGCTTCATTTCAGTCGTTCTTCGCTCTCGTCCGTGCTTGCATCGCGCCGGCGCGGGCCGCCGATCATGTCAGCGTCGGTAAGGCTGTCTCCGCGCTCTGGGCTTTCGTGCCGGCCGATATCGGCGTGCAGGAAGGCATCTTCGCCAAATACGGGCTCGAGGTCGAAGTCCTCAATCTCGGCAATTCGCCGCGGCTGCATCAGGCGATGACCGCGGGCAGCGTCGATTTCGCCATGACCAGCGGCGCCGATCTCGCTTTCGTCGCCAAGGGCGAGCCGGCGCGTGCGGTCGCCGCTTTCGCCACCGATCCGCGCAACATCTCGATCACGACGCTTGGCGGATTCGCCGATCAAGACGGTCGCCGATCTCAAAGGCCAGCGCATCGCGATCTCCGGCACCGGCTCGGTCAGCGAATGGCTGGTGCGGCAGATGGCCATTCAAGAGGGCTGGGGCAAAGACGGCGTGCTGCCGACGCCGCTCGGCTCGGGCGACGCCAATCTCGCGGCGTTGCGCACGCATCAGGTCGGCGCGATGGTGGCCTCGGTCGAGGTCGCGCTGCAGCTCGAAGCCAAAGGCATCGGCCGCATGGTGACGACCATGGGCAAATACGCGCCGCATTTCCACGCGCATATGATGTTCGTGCGGAAGCCGCTGCTCGATCAGAACCCGGCGCTGGTCGATCGCTTCCTCAAAGGGTTCTTCGCCTCGATCGCTTTCATGAAAGCGAACAAGGAGAAGACCTCGGAGATCGCGAGCCAGGCGCTGCATATCGATCGCGCCATCGCCGACCGCGTTTATGACGAACAGATCGGCATGCTCGAGACCGACGGCCATATCGATCCGCAGGCCATCGCGCTGATGAAGAATTCGTTCCTCGACATGGGCATGCTGCAGACCAAGCCGAGCGACGATCAGATCATCGACGCGCGGTTCTTGCCGGTGAAGCCGTAATCAGTCGGGCATCGTCCGATTGCGAGCCCGACGCCGGCCGAAGCCAATCATCAGTCGCGCGATAACATAATAGACCCTGGATCGCGTCGCTTCCGGCTCGTCCGGGGTGACGTGCTAATCGAGCACGTCAGCGATAAAGCTCCGGCCATTTCGCGCGGATCTTCGCCGCGAAGCTCCGGCGAGGTCATCGCCACTTTGGGGAAGGTGTCGTAGTGCTCGTACGGCTTGCAGGCGTCGATCACCATGCGCGAATTGGTGAGCTTCGAGTAGTCGAACACCATCGTGTCGAGCCGCGACGACCAGCAATGGTCGAGCATGGTCGTGCGCGTCTTGGGATCGCAGCGCGTGCCCATCGCCCAGATCACGTCGTGGATGTCGGTCGGGTCGACATCGTCGTCGACGACCACGATCCAGCGGCTGATATAGCCGACCGACGCGACTTGCGATGCGACCAGCCCGACTTGCGTCGAATGACCGAGATAGCGCTGCTTGATCGAGACGACGCAGAAGGTGCGGCCGGCGCCCGCCTGATGCAGCCAGGCGCCGCGCACGTCGGGAATGCCGGCGCCTTCGAGCGCGTCGAGCAGCGCCGCCGAGCGCAGGAAGCAGCGCTCGAAGAGATGCGAATGCGGCGGCTTCTTCGACGGCGGCGCAGGTGAGGATCGGATCGTTGCGGTGATAGATGCGCTTGATGCGGATCACCGGCTCGTCCTTCGCCTCGCCGGCGTAATAGCCGTGCCATTCGCCGAACGGGCCTTCGAGCGTCGTCTCGGTCGGCGAGATCTCGCCTTCGAGCACGATCTCGGCGCGGGCCGGGAAGGGCAGGCCGGTCGACTTCGCCCGTGACCAGCTCGATCGGCCGGTCCATCAGTCCGCCCGCCCATTCGTATTCCGGCATCGCGTCGGGCATCGTGTAGCCGGCGGCGAGATAGGTGATCGGATCGCAGCCGACGATGATGACGACCGGGCAGGGCTTGCCGGCTTTGAGATATTTGTCGCGATGGATGCGGCCCTGCTTGCCGTTGGAGATGTAGGAGGCGCAGGTGTTGCCGCTCTTCACCTGCACGCGATAGGTGCCGACATTGACGCGGCCGGTATCGGGATCGCGCGTGACGACGCCGCAGGCCGTGCCGATATAGCGCCCGCCATCGTCCTCGTGATGGATCGGCACGGGAAATTTCAGCATGTCGACTTCATTGTCGCGCACGATGTTCTCGAGTGACCGGGCCGCTATCGACCATCTTCGGCTCGATACGCTTGAAGCTCTTCTTGATCTGCTTGCGGAAATGATCGAGCATTTCCTTGCGGTCGTTCGACAAGGTCGGCTCCATGCCGAGCACCAGCGCCAGGCGATAGGGCGAGCCGAACATGCCGTAGAGGCACTGATAGTTCTTCGGGTATTCGGGAATATCGTCGAACAGCAGCATCGGCGATTTCTCGACTTTCTGGCGATAGAGCACTTCGGCGACCGCGCCGAGCTCGCGATCCCAATGCGCATCTTTGACGCGCGCCAGCTCGCCTCTGGCCTCGACGGCCTTGATGAATTCGCGAAGATCGTTTTGCGGGATGGGATCGGAAAGGACTGTCACGGCGTTACTCCCAATTCGTCATGGCCCGGCTTAGCCCGGCCATGACGATCTTTCTATCGGGGAAATTGACGATCACCATCGCGGCTTAGAGCGCGTCGAGCCAGGCGGTGAGGCAGGCATTGCCGCGCGCGGCGGCGGCAGGTGCGAGTTCCTGCGATTGAGCGCGCAGCGTGGGCACGGCGATCTTTGCGGTGGCGAGCTCCATCGTATGGCCGACATACCAGCGCTCGAGACCTTTGGCCTCGGCCTCGATGTGGAATTGCAGCGCCAGCACGTTCGCGCCGAAGCCGAAAGCCTGGTTTTCGCAGATCGCGGTCGAGGCGAGACGCGTCGCGCCTGGCGGCAGGTCGAATGTGTCGCCGTGCCAATGCAGCACCGGCCCGGCGCCGAGCGGCTTGAGCACGCTGCGCTGGCCGGCCTCCGTCAGCGCGATCGGCGCCCAGCCGAGCTCTTTCGCTTGCGCCGGATAGACGCGCGCGCCGAGCGCCCGCGCCATGAGCTGGGCGCCGAGGCAGATACCGAAGATCGGCAGCTTGGCGGCGAGACGCTTTTCGATGAAGCGCAGCTCGGCGTTGATGAAAGGATAGAGTGCTTCTTCGTAAGCGCCGATCGGCCCGCCGAGCACGAAGAGCGGCGCGGGCAAATCATGCGGCAGCGCGGCGAGATCGTCGGTCGCGGCGTCGATGTAGCGGATGTCGTGGCCGCGCGCTTTGAGCACGCTCTCGAAGTTGGCGAGATCCTCGAAGGCGAGGTGGCGGATTGCAATGATCGTGCTCATGGGCCAGCCTCGGCGATGCCCGCTGCGGCGCGCAGCTTGCGCGGCGTGACCAGGCACCAGGCCCAGCCGCAAAGCTGCAGCGTGATCATCACGGCGAAAGCGAGCTGATAGGCGAGGGCGGGGTAGTGTCCAGGGTCGGTCGCCGGCACGAGGTCGATGACCAGGCCGATCGCCGAATTGCACGATGAAAGCGCCGACGAAGAAGAAGGAGTTGAGCGCCGTCGTGGCGCGGCCGGTCATCGCAGCCGGGAAATATTGCGACAGAATCGGATAGCAGAGCGTGTTGATATTGGAGAGCAGGCCGATGCCGAGGATCACGCTCCACATGCCGATGCCGGTCGGCAGCAGCAGCGGCGTCAGCGTGCTGATATAGAGCGCCGAGCCGACTTGCACGATGCGGACCAGCGGCACGTTACGTTTGCCGAGCTCGGTGGCGATGAAGCCGACGAGGAAATAGCTCACGATCTGCAACAGGCTGAGTATGAGAAGATGGCTGGCGACGGATGGCGCGTCGAGCGCGCCGACATCGTGCAGCCACGGGCCGGCCCAGAGGCTTTGGAAGGCCATGGTGCTGCCGGTGGTCGCGAGATAGAGCGGCGCGAAGCGCCAGAACAAGCGGTCACGATAGATCGCCGCCATGCCTTTGAGCTGATCGCCGAGCGTCTCGCCTTTCGGCGCCTTGCGCTTTTCCGGCACGATCCCGAACAGCATCAGCGAGCCGATGAAGCTGATGATCGCGACGCCGACGAGCAGATGATGCCAGTCGAGCAGATAGAGAAGATATTGCGTCGGCAAGGTGGCGGTGAGCGAGCCAAGCGCGCCGAGGCTCATGACGAAGCCATTGAAGAACGGCCAGCGTGCGGCCGGGAACCACAGCGTCACCGCCTGGATCGAGGTCATCAGCCCGCCGGCGGCGCCGATCCCCATGATGACGCGGCCGGTGATCAGCACCGGCCAGGTCGTGCCGAGCGCGAAGACGATCGCGCCGATGCCGGCGATGACGATAAGCATGGCTTGCACGCGGCGCGGCCCGAAACGGTCCATGAGGAGGCCGAGCGGCGCCTGGAAGAGCGCGGAGACGAGGAAATAGACCGAGATCAGCAGACCGAGCTGCGCCGGCGTTGAGGCTGAACTGCTCGATGAGATAAGGCGCGAGCACCGCATTGACGGTGCGATAGTAGTTGCAGAGCGCGAAGACGATCGCGAAAGGCACCAGAACCGCAAGGACGGGGAAGGCGGACGGCGATCGGCGTATCGCGCGGGATTTCGATCATCGGCACAGTTTAGAGAAACTTGCGCATTCTTCGAAACCCGTCTCTCCGCCAAGGGCGGAGAAGACGCAAGTCGCGTCGCTCTCTAGATCGAGAACAGGAAGCGCGCGGTGGTTTCGACGGCGGGCTGGACGACGCGGCCGAGCGGGCGCGCTGAGGTCGAGCGGCTTCAGGATCATCTTCACCGCCATCTCGTAAGGGAAGGTGGTGCGGCCGAGACGGCGGAAGCTGGCGCGGAATTCGTCATAGGCTTCCTGCGTGAAAGCCTCGTCCGGATTGCGCTCGAGGAAGACATGCTTGAAGGCGAAATACGCGTCTTCGGCCTTCACATCGGTGCTGCGCTTCCAGAGCTGGCGCAGGATCGCGACGCGGCCCGGTCGCTCGCTTTCCTTATAGTCGAGGAAGTAGCGATAGAAGTGCTTGTAGTGGCGTACCTCGTCGGAGCTGATATTGGCGGTGATCTGTTTCAGCACCGGCTCGGGGGTGACTTCGGACAGGGTGCGATAGAAAGACGAGGTACCGGTCTCGACGACGCAGCGCGCCACCATCTCGAGCGAGCGCGTCTCGGCGAGCGATTCCATCGTGCAGGCACGGCCATATTCCACGAAGAAGGCGCGATAGGCGCGTTCCCAATCGAATTCAGGCCACACGGTCTGCACATAGCGCTTCAGCGCCGTGCCATGCTGGACCTCTTCAAGCTCCCAGAAATTGGCGAGCCAGTTCTCGATCTCGGGATTGCCGTGGATAGAACTCGATGAGATTGCGCGTGTAGAGATCGGAGGTGATCTCGACAAAGGAGGCGGCCGCGAGCAGATAGAAGAGTTCGGCGTTGTCGTGGATCAGCGAGGCGTCGATCGCATCATAAGGGATGTCCTCGACCGACCACGCGGCGCCACCCACACGCCCTTTGATTTCGTTGTCGTTCATCATTCACGGCCCCTGCTTCTCCCCCTTGTTGCCGGCAAAGGCGACACGTCCATCTTATAGGCAACGCAGGCTCAGGTCATTCCCTTAGAGATAACCTAGTTCTCTACCGCGACGTTGCCCCCGCTCGGCATGGCGACCATGCCGCGAATGCATTGCAAGGATTGACGAATCGGCCGTGGACGCTCGGCCCGGATCGCGACCTATCCCAAGTTTTGGCATTACTACCTGCGCGAGCACGCGAAACCGGCGACCCGCGCGTGGCATTACCTCGGCACGAGCTGCACCATACTCTGTTTGGTTGCAGCCTTGGTGCTGCGCCAGCCATGGTTCCTGCTGGCCTCGGTTGTCCTTGGCTACGCACCTGCCTGGATCGGCCATTTCACCAGCGAGCACAATCATCCGGCGACTTTCCGCCACCCGCTCTGGTCGCCTGGCGAGCGATTTCCGCATGTTCGCTGTCTGGCTCAGCGGCAGGCTTGCTGGCGAGTTGGCCGCGGCCGGCGTTGGCGACCCCTCGAAACAGCAAAAGGCCGGCACCTGACCTTTATGTCAGGGCCGGCCTCTCCAGCCTTGCGCGCTTTGGCGCGACGAAGGCCGGCCTCCGCAATTACGGACTACTGCTGCTGCGTTCCGTAGGTGCGTTGCTGCGGCGAGGAATTGATCGCCGGATTCTGGCGCCCCGTGCCGCAGCTCGGATTGTCCGGCGTGCAATTCGCGCCGCCCGCCTGAGCCTGTTGCGGCGAGCCGTTGTTGAACGGGTTGCCGGCGCCTGACGAGCTCATGCCGCTTGCGCCGCTCATGCCGCCGGGCGCCATGCTCGCGCTGTTGCCTGCAAGCTGTTGGCGATTGAGCCGAATCGTCTCCTGATTCTCGCGCGTATCGGCGCGGCTGTTACCCGCGACGTGATGCGATTTCATGTTGGAATTCATCGAAGCGCCCTTCGATGCTGCGCCGCTCGACCGACTCATGTCGTTCGACTGATTCATGCTGCTCGATTTGTCCATGCTGCCCGACTTGTTCATGTCCATCGAGCCCGACGGCCTCATCGAACCCGACTGATTCATCGAGCCGGATTGATTCATGCTGCCCGAATGTGTGGCGGACGACGTGCCGGCGCTGTCGGCTGGGCCGGTCGCCGAGGGAGTCGGCGTCGAATTGTTGATCGTCGAGCCGTTGGGCGGTGCTCGATTTGCGCAAAGGCGGTGCCGGCCGTGAGGAGGGCGATGGCCGCCACATAAGTAAAGGTCTTCATGACATTTCTCCGCTTGCGGTGAGACGGAACGGCGCTTTCGCGGCGCCACCTGTCCTCCTAAACCCGCTGCCAAGGTCCGGGTTCCCGCAAACTGCGGGCAGGCGGGCTTTGAAGCGCGGCGACGGAGGGGATAAGCTTGGCTATCCGCCGGGATGGAGACGCCTAATGGCGACACACGAAGCGATGACGATCGATCCGATCAGCGATGGCGCGATCGAGGCGTTCAGCGATTTCGATAACCGCTATTTGCGCCAAGGCGTCGCGCGCAACGATCTCGCCAGCCTGCCGGTCATCGATATCGCGCCCTTCGTGCAAAGCGGCAGCGAGGCCGCACGCGATGAAGTGGCGAAGCCAGATTCGCCAGGCCTCGATCGATATCGGCTTCTTTTATGCCAAGGGGCACGGCTTCAGCGCGGCCGAGCTGCAGGCGCTGCTCGATTGGGGGCTGGGCTTCTTCCGTTTGCCGCGGACGGAGAAGAACAAGCTGTTTTGGAAGAACGATCCCGGTCGCGGCTATGTGCCGCCGGGCGGTCTCAATCCGGATGCGAATAAGGACAAGGCACCGGACCTCAAGGAGCGGCTTTATTTCGCACGCGAGTTTGCCTTAAGCGAGGCCGAGCACCGCGGCATCTTCCCGCCGGGGCCGCATCAATGGCCGGAAGAAGAGGCGCTGCCCGGCTTCCGTCGCTTCGTCATCGACGCGCAATTTAAAAGCGTCGGTCTGATTCAGCGACTTGGCTTCGCGTTGGCGCGCAGCCTTGGCCTCGACGAGGCTTATTTCGAGCGCGAGAACGGCCGTTTCGGCAGTACCATGGTTTACAATTATTATCCGCCGCTCGATCGCGCGACCTTAGAGCGGACGCAGTGGAGCTTCTCGCCGCATACGGATTACGGCTCGTTCACCGTCGTCGTGCAGGACGGGAATGGCGGGCTGCAGGTGCGCAACGCCGCCGGCCAATGGATCGATGTGACGCCGATTCCGGATACGGTGATCGTCAATATCGGCGATCTGGTCGCGCTCGCGACCAACGATCTCTACACCTCGAATTTGCATCGCGTGGCGAATTTCAGCGGCAATGAGCGGCTTTCGGTATCGTTTTTCGTCGGTCCGCCTGCGACGGCGGAGATCAGTTGCCTGCCGACATGTCGGGGACCCGACAATCCGCCGCGCTATCCGACGGTCAATGCCGACGAATATACCAAGGCGCTTATCGAGCAGTATCATCGTACCGGCCGGCCGGGAATCGCGGTCACGACCGCGAACAGATTTAAGCGCCAGTAAGGCTTAGACTGTCGGTAACGGAACTTTTTTGATTGGCAAGGGTCCGTCCACAAATCGCCACAATTGGGGCGACTTAACGCCATATTTCGGCCCGAATAATCCACCCTCGATTCCGCGCTTAATTCCAAAAAAAGGGGCTCTCCGTGGCACGTGCCGTCCGCTCGCAACTCGAGGCCAGCAACGCCGGTCTCGCCACAGAATCTGCCACTTCTCGGGCGACGCCCTTTGTTCCGAAGAAATCGAAGAAGAACGGCCATAGCGGCGGTCCCGGCTCGCTCGATATGCGCATTCTGCTCCAGGCGATGCAGGCGATGCGCAACGGCGATTTCTCGGTGCGGTTGCCGAACGATCTCGACGGTCTTTCCGGCAAGGTCGCCGACGCCTTCAACGAGATCGTCAGCGCCAACGAGCGTATGGCGCAGCAATTCGAATTCGTCGGCCAAGCGGTCGGCCGGCAAGGCCGCACCCGCCAACGGGTGAAGCTCGGCGTGCCCGGCGGCGCATGGTCCGGCATGGAGAATTCGGTCAATTCGCTGATCGACGATCTGTTGTGGCTCAACACCGCGGTGACGCGCTCGATCGCCGCCGTCGCACGCGGCGACCTGATGCAGACCGTGCCGCTCGAAGCCGACGGTCGCGCGCTCGAAGGCGAATTCCTCACCTCGGCGACGATCGTGAACACGATGGTCAGCCAGCTCAGCATCTTCACCTCGGAAGTGACGCGCGTCGCGCGCGAAGTCGGCACCGACGGCAAGCTCGGCGGCCAAGCGCAGGTGAGCGAGGTCACCGGCGTGTGGAAAGACCTCACCGAAAGCGTGAACTCGATGGCGTCGAACCTGACGGCGCAGGTTCGCAATATCGCCGAAGTGACGATCGCCGTCGCCAATGGCGACTTGTCGAAGAAGATCACCGTCGACGTGCGCGGTGAAATCCTGCAGCTCAAAGAAGCCATCAACACGATGGTGGATCAGCTGCGCTCCTTCGCTTCGGAAGTGACGCGCGTGGCGCGCGAGGTCGGCACCGACGGCAAGCTGGGCGGTCAGGCCATCGTCCCTGGCGTCGCCGGTACCTGGAAGGATTTGACGAACTCGGTCAACGCCATGTGCGGCAACTTGACCGACCAGGTGCGCAACATCGCGCAAGTGACCACCGCCGTCGCGCGCGGCGATCTATCGCGTAAGATCACCGTCGACGTGCGCGGCGAAATCCTCGAACTCAAGGACACCATCAACACGATGGTCGATCAGCTCAATGCCTTCGCCGCCGAAGTGACGCGCGTCGCGCGCGAAGTCGGCACCGAAGGCAAGCTCGGCGGTCAGGCCAACGTGCCCGGCGTCGCCGGCACCTGGAAGGACATGACCGACAACGTCAACTTCATGGCCTCCAACCTCACGGGCCAGGTGCGTAACATCGCCGAAGTCGCGACCGCCATCGCGCGCGGCGACTTGTCCAAGAAGATCACCGTCTCGGTGTCGGGCGAAATCCTGGAGCTGAAAGAAACCGTCAACACGATGGTCGATCAGCTCAACGCTTTTGCCTCGGAAGTGACGCGCGTCGCGCGCGAAGTCGGTACCGACGGACGCTTGGGCGGCCAGGCCAACGTGGTCGGCGTTGCCGGCACATGGAAAGACTTGACCGATAGCGTGAACTCGATGGCCTCGAACCTCACGGCCCAGGTT
This sequence comes from uncultured Alphaproteobacteria bacterium, assembly GCA_963731145.1. Classification (GTDB taxonomy): domain Bacteria; phylum Pseudomonadota; class Alphaproteobacteria; order ATCC43930; family CGMCC-115725; genus CAIKMD01. The sequence continues at coordinate 165,527 of CAVSUX010000013.1, forward strand.
CGCAACATCGCCGAAGTGTCGACCGCCATCGCCAACGGCGATTTGTCGAAGAAGATCACCGTCAACGTGTCGGGCGAAATCCTACAGCTCAAAGACACCATCAACACGATGGTCGATCAGCTCAATGCCTTCGCCGGCGAGGTGACGCGCGTCGCGCGCGAGGTCGGCACCGAAGGAAAGCTCGGCGGCCAGGCGCAGGTGAAAGGCGTCGCCGGTACGTGGAAGGATCTGACCGACAACGTCAACTTCATGGCCTCGAATCTGACGGGCCAGGTCCGTAACATCGCCGAAGTGACGACGGCCGTGGCGCGTGGTGACTTGTCGCGTAAGATCACCGTCGACGTGAAGGGCGAAATTCTTGAGCTGAAGAACACCATCAACACGATGGTCGATCAGCTCAACGCCTTCGCCGGCGAAGTGACGCGCGTCGCGCGCGAGGTCGGCACCGAAGGCAAGCTGGGCGGTCAGGCCGCGGTACCGGGTGTCGCCGGTACGTGGAAGGATTTGACCGACAGCGTGAACTTCATGGCCGGTAACTTGACCGGCCAGGTGCGTAACATCGCCGAAGTCGCGACCGCTATCGCCAATGGCGATCTTTCTCGAAAAATTACGGTGGACGTGCGCGGCGAGATCTTGCAGCTCAAAGAAACCCTCAACACGATGGTCGATCAGCTCAACCGCTTCGCGGGCGAGGTGACGCGCGTCGCGCGCGAGGTCGGCACCGAAGGCAAGCTCGGCGGCCAGGCCAACGTGCCGGGCGTCGCCGGTACGTGGAAAGACTTGACCGACAACGTGAACTTCATGGCGTCGAACCTGACCGGTCAGGTGCGCAACATCGCCGAAGTGACCACCGCCGTGGCGCGCGGCGACTTGTCGCGCAAGATCACCGTCGACGTGAAGGGCGAAATTCTCGAGCTCAAGAACACCATCAACACGATGGTCGATCAGCTCAACGCCTTCGCCTCGGAAGTGACGCGCGTCGCGCGCGAAGTCGGCACCGAAGGCCGTCTCGGCGGTCAGGCCGACGGTGCCCGGCGTCGCCGGTACCTGGAAGGATCTGACCGACAGCGTCAACTTCATGGCCTCGAACCTGACGGGTCAGGTGCGCAACATCGCCGAAGTCGCGACCGCCATCGCCAATGGCGATCTGTCGAAGAAGATCACGGTCGACGTCCGCGGCGAGATCTTGCAGCTCAAAGAGACGCTCAACACGATGGTCGAGCAGCTCCGCTCTTTCGCCGCCGAGGTGACGCGCGTCGCGCGCGAGGTCGGCACCGAAGGCAAGCTCGGCGGTCAGGCCAACGTGCAGGGCGTCGCCGGCACATGGAAGGACTTGACCGACAACGTCAACCTGCTGGCCGCGAACCTGACCACGCAAGTGCGCAACATCGCCGAAGTCGCGACCTCGGTCGCGCGCGGCGACTTGTCGAAGAAGATCACCGTCGACGTGTCGGGCGAAATCCTCGAGCTGAAGAACACCATCAACACGATGGTCGATCAGCTCAACGCCTTCGCCGCCGAAGTGACGCGCGTCGCGCGCGAGGTCGGCACCGAAGGCAAGCTCGGCGGTCAGGCGGTCGTGCCCGGCGTCGCCGGCACGTGGAAGGACTTGACCGATACCGTCAACGTCATGGCGGCCAACCTCACCGAGCAGGTGCGCGGCATCGTCAAGGTGGTGACCGCCGTCGCCACCGGCGATCTGCGGCAGAAGCTGACGGTGAAATCGATGGGCGAGGTCGCGGCGCTCGCCGAGACCATCAACGACATGACCAACACGCTCGGCACCTTCGCCGACCAGGTGACGACCGTCGCGCGCGAGGTCGGCGTCGAAGGCCGTCTCGGCGGTCAGGCGAACGTGCCGGGTGCCGCCGGTACGTGGAAGGACTTGACCGGTAACGTCAACCTGCTGGCCGCGAACCTCACCACCCAGGTGCGCGCGATCGCCGAAGTGGCGACCGCCGTGACCAAGGGCGACCTGACCCGGTCGATCCAAGTCTCCGCGCGCGGCGAAGTCGCCGAGCTCAAAGACAACATCAACACGATGATCGACAACCTCCGTCTCACGACGGATCGCAACAAGGAGCAGGACTGGCTCAAGACCAACCTCGCGCGCTTCACCAACATGCTCCAGGGCCAGCGCGACCTCGCGGTGGTCGGCCGCATGCTGCTCTCCGAATTGGCGCCGCTGGTCAATGCGCAGATCGGGCGTCATGTATCTGGTGCAGACCGAAGGCACGCCGAGCCTGCGCCTGCTCGCGAGCTACGCCGATCAAGGGCCGGGCGAGGGCCATCCCGAGCGGCTGATGATCGGCGAGGGGCTGATCGGCCAATGCGGCGCGGATGCCCGCCGCCTGCTGATCACGGACGTGCCCGACAACGTCGTGCCGATCGGCTCGGCGCTGCTCAAGGTGCTGCCGAAGAACATCATCGTGCTGCCGATCCTCTTCGAAGGCCAGGTCAAGGCGGTGATCGAGCTGTCCTCGATGAACGCCTTCACCGATCTGCAGATTTCCTTCCTCGATCAGCTCACCGCCTCGAGCGGCATCGTGCTGAACTCGATCGAAGCGACGATGCAGACCGAAGCGCTGTTGAAGCAGTCGCAACAGCTCGCGACCGAGCTGCAGACGCGGCAGCGCGAATTGCAGCAGACCAACGAGCAGCTCGAGCAGAAGGCGCAGCAGCTCGCCGAGCGCAACGTCGAAGTCGAAAGGAAGAACCAGGAAATCGAGCAAGCGCGCCGCGCCATCGAAGAAAAGGCGACCGAGCTGGCGCTCACCTCGAAGTACAAGTCCGAGTTCTTGGCGAACATGTCGCACGAGCTGCGCACGCCGCTGAACTCGATCTTGATCCTCGGTCAGCAGCTCATCGACAACCCCGAGGGCAACCTCACGGCGAAACAGGTCGAATTCGGCCGCACCATCCATGCCGCCGGTACCGATCTGCTGAACCTCATCTCCGACATTCTCGATCTGTCGAAGATCGAATCCGGCACGGTGTCGGTGAATGCCGAAGACATCGCCTTCGCCAATCTCGCCGACATGGTGGCGCTGCCGTTCCGCCACGAGGCCGAGAGCCGCAAGCTCGCTTTCGAGGTCAGCGTCGATCCGCAAGCTGCCGCGCGGCATGGTCACCGACTCCAAGCGCCTGCAGCAGGTGCTCAAGAACCTGCTGTCGAACGCCTTCAAATTCACCGAGCATGGCAGCGTGAAGCTCGCGATCGGCCTTGCCGATCAAGGCTGGAATGCCGATCATCCGACCTTGTCCTTCGAGCCGACGGTGATCTCGTTCGAGGTGTCGGATACCGGTATCGGTATCGCGCCCGAGAAGCAGAAGCTGATCTTCGAAGCCTTCCAGCAGGCCGATGCCTCGACCAGCCGTAAATATGGCGGCACCGGTCTCGGCCTCGCGATCAGTCGCGAGCTCGCCAATCTGCTCGGCGGCGAAATCCAGCTCCGCTCGGCGCCGGGCGTCGGCAGCACCTTCGTCCTCTATCTGCCGCTCAAATACAAAGGCCCGGCCGCGCCGCAGCAGCGCCTCGCCATCGGGCGATGTCGACGGCTGCCGCCGGCGGTCGCGGCGCCTTCCGCGGTCATGCTCAACAATGCGCGGCTCGAAGCGGCGGTCGAGCAAGTGCCCGATGATCGCGACAATCTCGAGCCCGGCGAGCCGGTGCTGCTGATCGTCGAGGACGATCCGCATTATGCGCGGATCATGGCCGATCTCGCGCACGACAAGGGCATCAAGGTCCTGGTCGCGATGCGCGGCGCCGATGCGTTGACGCTGGCGCGGGAATACAAGCCCTACGCGGTGTCGCTCGATGTCTTCCTGCCCGACATGCTCGGCTGGAGCGTGCTCGGCCAGTTGAAGCAGGATCCGACGACGCGTCACATTCCGGTGCAGATCGTGACCCTCGACGAGGATCGCCAGCACGGCCTGTCGCGCGGCGCCTTCTCCTTCATCAACAAGCCGACGACGCCGGAAGGCCTCGAAGAGGCGCTCAATCGCATCAAGGAATACACGACGCCGCGCCGCAAGCGGCTGCTGGTGGTCGAGGACAATGCCGACGAGCGCATGAGCATCACCGAGCTGCTCGGCCATGACGATATCGAGATCGTCTCGGTCGAGAGCGGTAGCCGAGGCGCTCTCGGTGTTGCGCGTGCAGGATGTCGATTGCGTGGTGCTCGATCTGCGCCTGCCCGATATGTCGGGTTTCGACCTGCTCGAGCAGATGAAGGACGACAGCCGCCTCGCCGATCTGCCGATCGTCGTCTTCACCGGCCGCGAGCTGTCGCCCGAAGAAGACGCGCAGCTTCACACGATGGCGCGCAGCGTGGTCGTGAAAGGCGTCGAATCGCCCGAGCGGCTGCTCGACGAAACGGCGCTCTTCCTCCATCGCGTGGTCAGCGATCTGCCGATCGAGAAGCAGCGCATGCTCGAGCGCCTGCACCTGTCGGACGACGATCTCGTCGGTCGCACCGTGTTGGTGGTCGACGACGACGCGCGCAACATCTTCGCCCTGTCGTCGGTGTTGGAGCGCCGCGGCATGCAGGTGTTGACCGCCTCGACCGGCCGCGAGGCGATTGCTATGCTGGACAACACGCCTGGCGTCGCGATCGTGCTGATGGACATCATGATGCCTGAGATGGACGGCTACGAGACCATGGGCGTGATCCGGCAAAACCCGACTTTCCGCCGCTTGCCGATCATCGCGCTCACCGCGAAAGCCATGAAAGGCGACCGCGAGAAATGCCTCGAGGCGGGCGCCTCGGACTATCTCGCGAAGCCGGTGAACACGGAACAGCTTCTTTCCGCGCTGCGGATGTGGCTCCATCGCTGATATTATCGGGACATCATGGCGGAGAACGATAAAGTCAACATTCTTCTGGTCGACGACCAGGCGGCCAAGCTCTTGGCCTATGAGGTGATTCTCGCCGAGCTTCACGAGAATCTCCTCAAGGCGAATTCGGCGCGCGAGGCCTTTACGCTGCTTTTGAAGAACGAGATCGCCGTCGTGCTGATCGATGTTTGCATGCCCGAGCTCGACGGTTTCGAGCTCGCGGCCATGATCCGCGAGCATCCGCGCTTCAAGACGACAGCAATCATTTTCGTCTCGGCGATCGCGATGACCGATCTCGATCGCGTCAAAGGCTACGAGTACGGCGCAGCCGATTACGTGCCGGTGCCGGTGGTGCCGGAGTTGCTGCGCGCCAAGGTCCGTGTTTTCGCCGAGCTCTATCGCAAGACGCGCGATCTCGAGCGGCTCAACGCCGAACTCGAGCGCCGCGTGCAGGAACGCACTGCCGAGTTGGCCGAAACCAATGCCGAGCTGGAGCGGCGCGTCGAGGAACGCACCGCCGAGCGCGAGCAGGCGCTGGCGCAGGTGCATGAGATGCAGAAGCTCGACAGCCTCGGCCAACTGACGGGCGGGCTGGCGCACGACTTCAATAATCTGCTGATGGCGATCCTCGGCAATCTTGAGATGATGTCGCGCCGGATCGGCGAGCAAGGATCCATCGCGCCGATTGATCGAGGGCGCGAGCCGCGCGGCCGAGCGCGGCGCGGCGCTGACCAAGCGCTTGCTCGCTTTCGCGCGGCGCCAAGAGCTACGGCCGGAACCGGTCGATGTCGCGCGCCTGATCGAGGATATGAGCGACCTGCTGCGGCGGACGCTCGGCCCGACGATCGATTTCGTCGCTTCCTTCCCCGACGATCTGGCCCTCGTCCATGTCGATCCGAACCAGCTCGAGCTCGCGATCCTCAATCTCTCGATCAATGCGCGCGACGCGATGCCGCAAGGCGGCAAACTCGACGGTCACGGCGCGGCGCGAGACGATCGACCCTTACAATCAGCGCGAGCTGGCGGCGGGCGAGTTCGTCCGTATCATCGTCAGCGACAGCGGCATGGGCATGGACGAAGCGACGCTGAAGCGTGCCGCCGAGCCTTTCTTCACCACCAAGGGGTTGGGGAAAGGGACGGGGCTCGGTCTTTCCAGCGTCTACGGCATGGCGAAGCAGTCGGACGGCGCGATCGCGAATCTCAAGCCGCGTCGGGGTCGGCACGACGGTCGAGCTATGGCTGCCGGTGGCGGCCGGCGCCGAGAAGCGGGTTGCTCGGCGGTGCTGGTCGCGAAGAACGATTGCGCCAGGACGCGCGCCTGCAGCATCCTGCTCGTCGACGACGATCCGATGGTCGCCGAGACGACCGCGGGCATGCTCGAGGTGCTGGGACATCGCGTCAAGGTCGCGTCCTCGGGCGGACGTGCGCTCGAGATGCTCGGCGCCGATGCCGAGCGTCGATCTCGTGATCACCGATTACGCGATGCCGGGCATGACCGGGAAGGAATTGGCACAGCGCATCCGCGAGACGCGGCCGAACCTGCCGGTCGTGCTCGCGAGCGGCTATGCCGAGCTCGCGGCGCAGGACGATTCCGGCCTGCCGCGGCTCGACAAGCCTTATGCGCTCGACAAGCTCGCTTCCGTTATCGGCGCGATGGTCTGACGGCGCCGTTCGCGCCCGGTCGGTGCCGATCAGGCGGTCGCCGTAGTCAGGAAACGCTGACCAGTCGCTTCAGCCATGACATCCGCGAGGTAGCGCCGGGATTATAGCCCGTGCTGCCGTCGATGATGTCTTGACGCGCGCGATGCAGCACGGCGACGACCTGTGGATAGGTGGTCGTGCGGCGGTCGTTGAACGTCTCGATCGCGGTGTAGCGCCGGCCGGTTACCTCTTGGATCGCTTGCAGGATCGGCTGCTTCAGAATCATCGCGCCGTTGACCGCCTGCATCGCCCCGAGGATGCAGCGTCTGCCGTCGACGGTATAAAGGGCGCCCTTGCACCATCGGTCCTCGCACGGCAATTGGTCGATCACACGATCGATCTTCTCTAGCGAATCGATGCGTGTGGAATAATCCCTTCCATCAAAAGGCATCGCGACCTCCGTCCAAACCCATGAGTCGACTTCGTTTGGCCAGGAAAGCCGTTCCAACCGGCCTCCCATATCCGCAACGCTTGGATCGAAGGCGGGTTCCGCAACCCGCTGAAAAATTAGAGCTTTAGCAGTCGCTCGGCCGTGCCATGGGCAAGCTTCTCCAGATCCGCCGCCGGCAGATCGAGCTTGTTGAAGAAGGCCATACCGACCTTATTGGATTCATAGGGCCAATCGACCGAGAACATTACCCGGTCGATGCCGAGCACATCCACGGTGCAGCGCAAAGCCGGCGGCGAGAAATTGCCGCTGGTCGTGACCCAGACATTCTCCTGCATCGTCTCCGGCAAAGGTCTTCTTGAAGCCGCGGCGCTTGGTGGCTAGGGCGGTGTGATCCTCGATCCGGTCGAGCACGAAGGGCAGGCCTTCGCCGAGATGGCCGAGCAGGAATTTGAGCTTCGGAAAAGCCTCGAAAACGCCGCCGAAGACCAGGCGCATGAAATGGATCGTGGTATCGATGGTGAAGCCGCAGGCCGCGGTCGCGATCTCGGGATAGCCGTCGAAATAAAACGCCGCCTTGGGCGGGATGTCGCGCGGGTGGAGATAGACCGGAACGTCGAGGGCTTGGGCGGCCTCGAAGATCGGCCAGAATTTCTTGTCGTCGAGGAATTCGCCGTTGGTGTGGCCGTTGATCATCGTGCCCTTGAAGCCAAGGCCGATACCGTGCGCTCGCAGCTCCTTGACCGAGGCGGCGACATCGGGCGTCGGCAGGCAGGCGAATGCCGCAAAGCGGTCGGGATGTGCCCGGACGGCATCGGCCATGCGGTCATTGGCGTCGCGCGCGACGGCGATCGCCTCGTCGGCCGGCAGGCCTTGCGGTCCGGGCATGGTCATCGAGAGGACTTGAAAATCGATCCCGGCCTCGTTCATCGCGGCAATGCGGGTGTTCGACACGTTCATCAGCTCGGCATCCACGTCATGCCCGACGCGCTCGCTCCGATCGATCATCGATTGCCGCCGGCGCGGCGTGACGATCTCCTTTTCGGTATAAAGCGATGTTGTAATATGCTCTTCCAACACAATGATTTTCATCGATTTTCTTTCGTACAATGTCCGGTCCGGGTCGTTGCACCGTGAGGGCGGCCTCGGCCGAGATTCTCGCAACTCGGGCTCTCGTCCTGATCTTTTCTACTCAGCCAACTTTTCGACTCGTTCGCAACATTAGAAGCCCAGATTGATGTCGTCGACCACCGCGGCGCCGATCACACCGTCAACGAGAGTGTCTCGGGCCACGTCGTCTCCGTAAGAGCTCGGGCCACGTCGTCTCCGTAAGAGCAAAGCTCCGCGTGCCGATCGCGGCATGCATCGTCTCTTGCAACGAGAGCGCGGTTTGAGCTGCCGCCGGTTCGTGCAGCCGTTGCGGGTGGGACGGAAAACGGGCATCCTCCCACCGATCCGGCGCCCACGCTGAGAGCTGTCCGGGATCAAAGGGGAGAAGCGACCGATGAAAGATCTCATCAAGCAATATCTGGAGAATGGAATTTCGCGGCGCTCGCTGATGCGGGGCCTCGGTGCGGCCGGCCTGACGGGTGGGGTGGCGAAATCGATCATCGATTCGCTGACGATCTCTCCGGCCATGGCGCAAGAGGCCGCGGCCAGCGGCGCGGTCCGCCAGATGCGTGGCAATGGCGGCGCGCTTTACATGCAGCAGCTCAAAGCCGCTGGCGTGAAATACGTCTTCTTCAATCCGTCGACCGGCGACGCGCCGTTCTATGACGCGCTGGTCGACATCCCCGAGATCCAGCTCATCAAGGGCATCCAGGAAGGCGCGGTGGTCGCGATGGCCGACGGCTATTCGCGGCTGTCGGGCGAGCTCGGCGTTGCCCATATCGCCAATGTCGGCTTGCCGAACGGCATGACGCAGCTCGTCAACAGCTACAAGGATCACATTCCGGTGCTGCTGACGGTCGCCGCTTTCGGCACCGAGGTCGAAGGCCGCGACTACGCGCAGGATTACGAGCATCAAGAGCAGATGATGGCGCCGATCACCAAGAATTGGTGGCTGGCGGAATCGACGGCGGACATCCCCGATGTGACGCGGCGCATCCTGAAATTCGCGCAGACGCCGCCGACCGGCCCCGTCTTCCTCTCGATCCCGGACGATCTGCTGCGCGGCCAGGCGACGGCCGCGATCTATGACGGCAGCCTCTTCAATGTCTCGATGAAGATCCGGCCGGATCACAAGGACGTCGAGACCGTCGCCAAGATGCTGATCGAGGCGAAGAACCCGCTGCTCTCGGTCGGCGACGAGATCACCCAGGACCACGCCGAAGGCGAAGTCGTGCAGCTCGCCGAGTTGCTCGGCCTCACGGTGTGCGGCCAGGCCGGGCAGGGCAATTGGTCGAAGCCGTTCCCGACGCGCAATCCGCTCTATGTCGGCGCCTATGCCGCGAATATGCGCTTCCCCGGCGCGGTCGACGTGCATCTCAACATCGGCGACCAGGGCGCCGAGCGCACGATGAAGGGCGCGACGCTGATCTCGATGCGCCGCGATCCGACCGGCCTCGCGCGCGTTTGGCCGGTCGATCTCGGCATGGTCTGCAATCTGAAGCTCGGCGTCGCCGATCTCATCGCCGCGGTGAAGAGCATGGCGACCAAGGAGCGGCTGAAGCAGATCGCCGATGGCCGCATCGGCCGCGTGCACGATCAATCCGGCGGCGCAAGCCAAGATGCGCCAGACGATCGCCGCCGATCTCAACAACGGCTCCTCGATCAAGATGGAGCGTCTGGGCGTCGAGCTCGAAGGCCATATGGACAAGGACACGATCTATGTCTCCGACTGCGACAGCGGCCGGACCATGGATCCGCTCATCTCCTGGGGCGGTGGCGGCGGCCGGTCCTATATCTCGACCGGTCCCAACATCCTCGGCTGGGGCATCGCGGCGGCGACCGGCGCCAAGCTGGCGCAGCCCAACCGCCCGGTCGTCTCCTGCGTCGGCGACGGCAGCTGCCTCTTCGGCGGGCCGCAGCCGCTCTGGAGCCAGGCGCGCTACAAGGCGCCGATCACCAACATCGTCGTCAACAACAAGAGCTACAACAACGAGCGCAACCGCATCTGGTCGTTCATCGCCGGTCAGCAGTTCAAGACCGGCAAGGACATGACCTGCTACAACGGCAGCCCGGATGTCGATTTCGCCAAGACGGCGCAGGCCTTCGGCGTCGAAGGCGAGGTCGTGTCCGATCCGAACAACCTGAAGCCGGCGCTCGCGCGGGCGAAGAAGGCGAATTACGACGGCCGGCCGTATCTCCTCGATGTCCATGTCGATCGCGACGGCGTCGGCGCCGCTTCGACCTGGTATCCGGCTTACTCCATCGCCGATCAGCGCACGCGGAAGGTTTGATCATGCAGAAAATTATCGTTTCGCTCGCCCTGGCGGGCGTGCTCCTCGGGCGTTGCGCTGACAGCCGGCGCACAAGAGGGACAGCAACCGCAGGCGCCCGCGGCGCAAGCTGCACCGACGCCGGCGCCCGGCGGCGGCGCCGGCAATTTCGGCTCGAGTGCGGCGGCGGCGAATCCCTTCCCGGATCATCCCGGCCGCGAGATCGTCTCCGTCGCCTGCACGCAATGCCACGGCCCGAATGTCTTCACCCAGCTCCGCATGGGCGAAACGGCTTGGCGCGACGCAGATCTACGACATGGTCCTGCGCGGCGCGCAGATCGGCCCCGACGATATCGACACCGCGGTCAAATACATGGTGGCGAGCTACGGGCCGGGCGTGGCTTTCCCGGGGCAGCAGCCGGCGCAGGTGTCGCTGGCCGACGGTGCGGCCAAGTCGCTGGTCGAAGGCGGCTGCGCGCTTTGCCACGGTCTCGATCGCGTCGTCGCGACGAAGCGCAGCAAGGGCGAGTGGCAGAACATCGTCAACCGCATGGTCTATTTCGGCTCGCCGGTCTCGGGCGATCAGGTGTCGAGCGTCGTCGATTATCTCGCGGCGAATTACAGCCCGGCGCAGACCGCTCGGCCAAGTAAGCCGCAAGCTTTCGGAGAAACGGCGCGACCGGAAAACCGGTCGCGCCGTTTTCTTTGGTACCGCGCCATTTTCCGGTGCCCGGGGTGTCGTTGACAGGGTTGGGGCGCTCGGCGATCATCCTGCCAACAACCTTGGCGCGCAAAATGCGCGCTCGGCGGCTTCTCGCGGAGGATGCACCATGGATGGCACCAGCAAGATCGGAAGCAAGTACAACGTCGGCGGCGTGTCTGCTCGACCGGCCGTTCAAGATCCGGCGCCTCGGCCATTTCGGCTACAACGTCTACAAGATGGACGAGGCCATGCATTTCTATCATCGATCTGCTGGGCTTCCGGATCACCGACACGCTCGATTTCGCGCGCGTCCGGCCGGACGGTGCCAAGCTATTCGAGGGCATATCAGCCGTCGGCTACTTCACGACGCACGGCACCGATCATCATTCCTTCGTGCTGTTCCCGAAAGCCGCGCTCGATCGCATGGGGCGTGGCAGTGCCGGCGGCCATGTAACGAATGCCGAGGTCACGACCAACCAGATCACCTGGCAGGTCGGTACGCTCCGGGAAGTCGGTGACGGCATCGATTATTTCAAATCGATCGGCATCAATCCCGGCCGCGTCGGCCGCGACGTGCCGGGCTCGAACTGGCATTCCTATCCATCCGATCCGGAAGGCCACACCAACGAGATCTATTACGGCATCGAGCAGATCGGCTGGAGCCTGCAATCGAAGCCGCCGGGCGTGCGCAAGCGCGGCTTCCATGAGAAGCCCGATCTGCCGCAGATCAGCGAGTATCAAGAGCTCGAGATGTTCAAGGCCGAGGGCATGGACCTCACGGCCGGCATGCGCAATACCGAGAACTTGCCGTTCAAATACGATGTCGGCGGCATCCTGCTGCCGCGGCCCTTCAAGGTCATCAGGATCGGGCCGGTGCGCCTCTTCGTCGACGATGTCGAGAAGTGCCTGGCGTTCTATACGAACATCCTCGGTCTGCGCGTGACCGAAGAGGTCGTTTATGACGGCCATCGCTGCGTCTTCCTGCGCTGCAACACCGAGCATCACTCGATCGCGCTTTATCCGAAGGCATTGCGCGCGAAGCTCGGCCTCTCGCCGCATACGAGCTGCATGAGCTTCGGCAATCAGGTCGGCGACTACAAGCAGCTCCGCGACGCCGTCGACTTCTTGAAGGCAAATGGCGCCACCATCAAATACCTGCCGCCCGAGCTGTTCCCCGGCATGGACTACACCGCTTTCGCGGTCGATCCCGATGGCCATACGATCCAGCTCTATTACTACATGGAGCAGGTCGGCTGGGACGCGCGCGTCCGCTCCAAGGCCGAGCGCCGCAAGATCGACAACAACGCCTGGCCGGAAACGGTCGACGGGCAAAGCGACACCTTCGACGGCGAAACGCTGCTCGGCCCGCTGGGGTAAAGCGCGCTCGTTGTTGCTTGATACGAAGGCGCTGGGGCTTCCCCGGCGCCTTTTTCGTTGCATGAGCAGCCTGCGCCCTTCGACGGCCGACTCCGTTCGCGCGCTCTTCGCGCGTGAACCCGAAGGGGGACGCCCCGGCCACTCGCCTTGCGAGTGGCCCCGAAGGGCTCGCCGCAAAGCGGCGGAGCGGGACGTCCGCGAAGAACGATTGGCCGGGTCGGCCAGGGTGACGATGAATTGTGCGGGGCATTTTCCGACGGAAGATGCCCGACTCCCTTCCTCATCATCTTGAGCTTGTCGAAGGACTCGTGCCGGCTTTGCAACGCTCTTGCACGGGTCCACTCGATCCTCTAACCGCACCGGCATGGGGGAAGAGAGCGTGCCGCATCCGCATCGCTGGGCCATGCTGGCCGGGGTGTGGATGGTCTATTTCTGCTTCGGCTCGACGGCGGCGGCGATCGCGCCGCTGGTCTCGCGCATCACCGACGAGCTCGATCTCAGCCATACCCAGATGGGCTCGATCCTCGGCGCCTGGCAGCTCGTCTATATCGGCGCCGCGATCCCCTGCGGCGCGCTGCTCGATCGGATCGGTCCGCGCCGTGGCCTGGCGCTCGGCGCGCTGGTGGTCGCGATCTCGGGCATTCTGCGCGGCGTTGCCACCAACTACATCACCATGCTGCTCGCGGTCGGCGCTTTCGGCATCGGCGGGCCGCTGGTCTCGGTCGGCGCGCCGACGGTGATCCGCGACTGGTTCGCCGGCCGCGAGCGCGGCCTCGCCATGGGCATCTACAATATGGGCCAGTCGCTCGGCACGATCGGCGCGTTGTCGCTCACCTCGAGCATCGGCCTCGCGCTGGCCGGCGGCGATTGGCGGTTGGTGCTGATCGGCTATGGCTTCGTCGCGCTCGACCGCGGCGATCGGCTGGTTCGCGATCAGCAGCCACGAGGCGAGCCGCGCGCAAGAGCGTTTGCGCCGCGCCGAGAAGCCGGCCGCGTCGTCGGCGCAATATTTCGAGCTGCTGCGCTCGCCGGCGATGCGCACGGTGCTCTATCTCGCCGTCGGCACGTTCTTCTTCGGCCATGCACTCAACAATTGGCTGCCGGAGATGCTGCGCTTCGGCGGCATGGATCCGACCAGCGCCGGGCTCTGGGCCAGCATTCCCGTCGTCATCGGCATGATCGGCGCGCTGATCTTTCCGCGCCTCGCCATCCCCGAGCGGCGGATGAAGATCCTGGCCGCGCTGTTCCTCGCGCAGATTGCTCGCGCCGCTCTTCATCGAATGGGGCGGCGGCACGCTGATGATCGGCCTCGTCTTTCAGGGCCTGGCGCGCGGCACGCTCTCGGTCGTCGTCGTGCTGGTGATGATGGAGCTGCGCGAGGTCGACAGCACGCGCATGGGCGCTGCCGCCGGCATGTATTTCACCGCGGGCGAGATCGGCGGCGTGCTCGGTCCGCTGACCATCGGCACGCTCTACGATGCAACCGGCGGTTTCAGCGCCGCGCTCTATTTCCTGGCGGCGCTCTGTGCCTGGCAATTGCTGCTGTTGTCGCGCTTGAAGGCCGCTTTGCGCTAAGATCGGCCGCGAAGAAGCACGAAAACGTGCTCGATATGTCAGCAGGGAGGTTCGGTCATGAAATCGCTCACCATTGTTGCGCTCGGTCTCGTCGGCGTTGCCACGCTCGCGCGGCCCGGCTTCGCGGCGGAGGAGAACACCTCGCTCGCCGTGCCGGCGATCAATCTCGGCTTCATCACGCGCTATGTCGCGGAGGAAGAAGGCTTCTGGAAGAAGCAAGGCCTCGATGTGAAGGTCCAGCATATCCAGGGCATCGGCTCGATGAATGCGGTGATCTCGGGCTCGGTCGATTTCTCGATGTCGTCGGGTCCCTCGATCACCCGCGCCAATGCGCGTGGCCAGAAGCTCACCGCGCTCGCGACCTCGATCTCGGAATCCGACGAATATATCGTCATCCGTAAGGAGATCGCCGAGGCGGCACATTTCAATCCGAACGCCTCGCTCGCCGAGCGCGGCAAGATCCTCAAAGGCAAGACCATCGCTACCGGCGGCGCGGCGGCGATCCCCGACATCGTGCTCAAGACCATCCAGAAAATCGCCGGCGTTGCGCGCGACGATGTGACGACGACGCCGATGCAGCCGCCGGAATTCATGGCCGCCTTCTCGCGCAAGGCGATCGACGGCTTCGTCTCCGGCCCGCCTTTCAGCCAGCAAACGCTGATCGAGGGCACCGGCGTGCTGGTTTCGGATTCGGCCAAGGGCGAGCCCAAGGAATATTCGCCGGTCTCCTCGGCCCTGCTTCTGGCGCGCGCCTCGTTCTGTCCCGAGTATCGCTCGATCTGCCAGAAGATGGTGCATGGCATCGTCGAGGCGGCGAAGTTCATTCACGAGCACAAGCCGGAAACGCTGGCGATCATCAAGAAGAACTTCAAGCTCGACGACAAGGTTGTCGAAGCCTCGTACGAGGCCCTTAAGGCGATGACGCCGGTGCCGCCGATCACCACGCCGAAATCGCTGGAGAACGCCGATCTGATGAACATCGCCGCCGGCTTCATGACGGAGAAAGACAAGCTGCCGGATTATGCGGCGATCATCGACAACGAGTTCGCCAAATGAGGAGCGCTCGCGGCATCATCATCGCGCTGGTGTCGCTGGCGGCCACGCCGGCGTCGGCGCAGCTTCACACCGCGCTGGCGCTGCCCTCGATCACGCCGGGCTTCACCGCGATCTACGTGGCGCAGGACAAGGGCTTCTGGAAGGAGCAGGGGCTCGATGTCACGGTGAGCCAGATCGCCGGTGTCGGCACGATCAACGCGGTGATCGCCGGCAGCATCGATTTCTCCGGCAGTACGGCCGGCACGCTGATCCGCGCGGCGGTCGCGGGCCAGCGGATGATGGCGATCGCCAATCTCACCGACCGGCCGATGGACGAGGTCGTGCTGCGTAAGGATATCGCCGCCGGGCGCGGCTTCGATCCGGCGGCGCCTCTTGCTCAGCGCGCGGCGCTGGTGAAGGGCCTTCGCATCGCGGTCGATGCGATCAACACGATCAACCACGGCTTCCTGCGTTATGTCGCGCGCAAAGGCGGGCTCGATGCCGATCGCGATGTCACGGTCGCGCCGATGCAATCGCCGACCATGGCGGCAGCGCTCGCGGCCAAGGCGATCGACGGCTTCTCGGTGTCGCAGCCTTGGACGACGGCCGTCATTGTCGATGGCGCGGCGGTGCGGTTGGTCTCGGTGCCGGCCGGCGATTTCCCGGAGCTGGTGCCGTTCGGCGGCGGCATCATCGTGACGCGGCCGGATTTCTGCCGCCAGCAGCACGACATCTGCATGAAGCTCGGCCACGGCATCGTCGCGGCGGCGCATTTCATGAAGAATCATCCGGCCGAGACGCTCGCTATCATCAAGCCGCGCTTCGGTACGCTCGACGAGAAGACGCTCGGCTGCGGCTTTCGAGAGCTATCGCGCGGCGACGCCTGCTTCGCTGGCGCCGACCGCGGCAATCCTGCAAAGCTCGCAGAATTTCGAGATCAATACCGGCCTGACCAAGCAAGCGGACAAGCTTACCTCATTCGATGGCATGTATAGCGGCGACTTCGTTCGCTGAGTAGAATAGGAGACGGGAAGGAGATGTCCCCATGCCCGATACCGCGCCCGATACCGCGCTCACGGACAAGATCGCGCCGCTCAACAAGCCGGTGATGCTGTCGCATGGCACGATCACCTGCAAAAATCTCGAAGCCTCGCGCCGCTTCTACGAGGAGTTCCTCGGCTTCGATGTCGTGCAGCATACCGAGCGCGGCGTCTTGCTGCGCAAGGGCGGCTATCTCGCGATCGTTTGCCTCGAGGTCGGCGAGCATGTGAAGCCGGTCGATCGCCAGCATCATTGGGGTCTCGATCTCGCTTCGCGCGCCGAAGTCGATCAGGCGCTGGCGCTTGCCCATGAGCACAAGGACAAATACGGCATCCATCAGATTTCGCGGATCACCGACCATCACGGCGGTTATTCGTTCTATTTCCGCGATCTCGACGCCAATTACTGGGAGTTTCAGTATGTCGGCGGCGGTCAGATGACCGGGCAAGGGCGTTACGACCAATTCTTCGACCGCGGCGACGTCACGGAAAAGAACAAGCCCGACGGGGATCGCGACTGAATCCTCAAGTTTTCGCGGCGCTGGCCCGGAAATAAAGCAGCGTCGCTTTCGCGTCGCTCGGCGCATCCTCAAGCGAATTGCGCTTCGCCGCGAGAAAGCGCTGCGCCTCGACGGCAAGGCCGGCGGCTTCGGCGGCGGGCGCGAGATCGGCGAAGCGGTATTTGCGGTAATGCGAATGCACACCGACATGCGAGGCATAGGTCGTGACCATCAATGCGCCGCGTTTCTTCAAGACGCGCTTCGCTTCGGCGAAGACCTCGGGCAGCGGCACATGGCCGATCGATTCAGGAAAGATCACGATGTCGAAGCTCGCCGCGGCGAAGGGCAGGGCCCGGGCATCGCCGCCGACCCCGCGTTTGAGCCCCGCGCGCACCGCGCGTTTCAGCATCGGATGCGCGGGATCGAGGCCGGTGAGACGATGGCCTTCGCCGATGAGGTAAGTCTCGAGCTCGCCATTGCCGCAGCCGATCGAGAGGATATCGCGCGGCTTGTCGCCAAGCTCGGCGAGCAGCCAGCGGCGGAAGGCGGGCGAGCTCGAGGAGTAGGTGAAGTAATTGCTGTTGTTCCAGCCCTTGGCGCCGATGCCGCGATAGAACCGCGCCGGGGAGGCGCGGTTCGCCGGCGAGGCGCGCTTGGCCGGGGAGGCACGTTTCACCGGCGACGCGGCGCTCTTCTTCTTTTTCCGCTTTTGCTTTTTGCGCGCCATGGTTCCGGATTCGTCAAGGAGGCTTGTCATCCGCGGCCTGGAAGGGGCGAGGGCGACGGCGGGGCTGCAATCCACTCAATAACGTAACCGCCGGTCTCGCGCCATATGCCGTCAGCATCGGCCAGGAGGGCAACTCAGCTGTTGTTGCTTGAGCCGTTGCAACTCGATCTGTTGCTGGTCGAGCTGGTTTTGCAGCGATTGGAGCTGCTGATTACGCTGCGGTGCCGACGGTTGTTGCAGCCGTTGCTGATTGATCTGCTGCTGTTGCTCGTTCAAACGAAGTTGAAGGGTGCGCAACTGCTCGGGTGTCGGGCCAGCCGTCTGCGCAAGGGCCGCAATCGGGAACGCCGCAGCCATGAAGACAATGAGGCACTTCACGAAACTTATGTGGGCATGGCAGAAGCCAACGACCAGTGCGACCGGCCTTCGATCTCCGCCGGACCGCGTTACGACAAAAGCGCGACGATTCATCTAAGGAACCAGGAGCCACAAGTAATACCCCGCACCGAGCCACGAGCGTGGTACGCTATGCATGATACACCGAAGAGGAGGCATCCATGCGAGTTCCGCTCAAAGCCGTCTACGTAGCCCTCACGCTGGCCGGATCAGCGGTCCTGATAACGGGCTGCGTCGTTGCTCCTGGTGGAGGCGAAGCAGCGTTCGGATACAACGATGGATATTGGGATCGCGATCATCACTGGCATACTTGGGCCAATAATCAGGACGCCGCCCGCTTCCGCACGACGAACGGCGGTCACTACTACGACAGCAAGCACGACCAGGACAGCAATCAAGGCTGGCACGATAACGACCGCTACTGGCAGCATCAGTAGGAAAACGAGCCCTGTCCGATTGGCTTAGTCACGGAGCGGCTCTGGCTTAGGCTCGTTCTGGCGGATGGGGTGAGATTCGAACTCACGGTGAGCTTGCACCCACGCCGGTTTTCAAGACCGGTGCCTTAAACCGCTCGGCCACCCATCCGCTACGGTACAATATTGTGGAATGATAACGGCTTGGCAACGGAGCGTTCGATACGCATCCACCGCCGGTGCTGCTGCTTGGCTTATGGGATATCGATTGTCATGACATGGTCAATATCGCGGTGGCAGTATCGTCCATGCTGTAGGGAGCGACGTCATGATTACGTTGCCGTTCAAGGGTCCACCTGTCACTCCGCCCGCCATCGCTTTTGCGATGATCAACGGCATCGACAACGTGCATAACTTCGCACGCGAGCGGAAGCAGAAGGACGCGCATGGCTGGGATTGCAACGATTATGCGGTCCAGGCCGTCGAGGATCTGATCGCGGACGGCCGCGATCCTTATTTCGTGCAATGCTTCGACGAACTCGGCGAGCAGCATCTCATTGCCGCCTATGCGACGAGCGACGGCGTTCTTTATGCCAGGGATAATCGCGCACCGCGGGGCGACCTCCCTCTCGATCAGCTCGTGGCGCATGGCTATAGACTGATCGCGGCGGCCGATCGCAAGGGGTTGCTGTGGCATGCCAATGCCGACGCGGCGAGCGCGCCCCCGCCGCCGGCAGTCGCCTGAGCGCTCAACGCAAAAGCCCCGCTTCGGCGGGGCTTTTCTTTTGCATGAGAAACGCTCTTTAGGGGCGGTAGTCTAAAATCCATCGACACGCCGCTTCGAGCTTGCCCCAGAGGCTTGCCTCGAACTCGACGAGGCCAACAACGGGAGGGTTTGGCCATCGCCGTCCGATGTGCAACACCACTTGGCCGTTCGGTTTGGTCACAAGAAAAAAGTGCAGCCCGTCGCTTCTAAGAAAGTCGTAGCCTTCCGGGGTCTTGATCGTTTCAACGGTCAACTCGGTCATAGCGGCCTCTCCTCAAATTGCCACCACGATCGCCACGGGACGGCGCGGAACGGATGATATCAAAGGACGGAACGCGGGGCGACGACTGACCGCGACTCGGTAGATCCAGGCTTATCGGCCACCCATCCGCTGGCACGGGTCGAGCTTTAGCAAATCGGGACAGGGCAAGGGAAGACAGGCTCAGCGCGATGCTTTGCCGTGCCGCGCATTCCAGCTTGGCAAAGGTCATGGGAATTTGCCAATCGCGCGGCGCCGTGCTTAGCAAGGGCATCGCGCGAAAGAGGAGGCGCCATGGCCGAGACCGGGCCGGATCCGGAAGTATTGGCGAGGCTCGATGCGCTCGAACCGCGAGACGAGCTGGTGATGCGTCTCGCGCTGCGCGAGGTGCATGACAGCATCCGCGGCGACCGGAGTTTCCGCGACCGGATCAAGACGCTGCTCGAGCAGCTCGATCCGCGGCCGCAAGAGATGGCGGCGATCCTTACCGAAGCGCGCGAAGGAGTGGACCGAGATAGCGACGCTCTGCGCCGCGCGTGGCGAAGCTTAAGCCGCGGGCGGCTTCGTATGAAACCCACGACATAGTGCCGCGAGTAAGGCGATGTGCTGCTCACGGCACTGTGAGCGCAACCTCGCTACGCTTGCGGGAGTTACGTCTCGCATCTCCGAAGAAAATTTGCTTTTGCAACAAACATGGAGAAGGTAATGCGAGTGATGACCTATATCGCGGCGTTGGGTCTCTTGGCCGTTGGTGGCTGCAGTGAGATGGGGTGGGGCCAATCGAACAATCAAAGCGCGCCACAACGCCGTTCAACAACGGGACGCGGCAGAGCCTACGAGCAGCCGACGACCTGCTCGCCGGCAGATACGACCTGCGGCACCGGCATCGGCAATCCGTCGGTACAATCGCCGGTGCAGAAACGCGAGCTTAACGTGGCGCCGCAGTAAAACGGCACGCCTCTAAAGGACGAGCCCCGCTTCGGCGGGGCTTTTCTTATTTCGACGATGTCGTTGAATCAGCTTGACGTAGCGCATATCGACGATGTTCTTCGCATCGATATGGATCTTCTGCATGCCTTGTGCTTCGTACCAATCGAGCATGCGCTGGATATCGCCGAGATTGACGCGCGCTTCCGGCTCGACATAGTTGAGGCCTTGCACGATCACCTCGGGCTTCTGGTTGAGGCCCTTGGCCATCAGCTCGATCAATTCCGGCGCGCTCGCTGATCGGCGCGGTTGCCTTGCGCGTCGACGAAACCGGCGTTCCAGGAGTCTGCGCTGCTTTGCGGAAAGCGGCGAGGAAGCGCTTCACCGTGTCCGGCCGCTCGTTGGCGATCTTGGTCGATGTCACGGTGCCGGTGACGCTGGCGCCGTGAACCTCGTCGTCGAGCCAGGCAAGAAATTTGCCGCCGCCGCGCGCGAGCAGGGCGTTGAGATTGGCCGCGCTCATGATCGAGGCGTCGATCTGACCGCCGGTCAGCGCCGAGGCGACGTTGCCGTTCGATTGCAGCCCGATCACGCGCACGTTGCCGAGCGCGATATGATGCTTTTCGAGCATCAGCGCGAGCGAATATTGCAGCGGCGAGCCGAGTTGGGTGATGCCGACCGAATGGTCGGCGAAACCGTCGAGCAAGGTGAGGCCGGCGGCATAGGCCTGGTTCGAGACGATGAAACCGAGGCCGTGGAAGCCCGGATGCTCGACCGTATCGCCGCCGATGATTTTCACGCGCCTTGATTGGCAAGGACGAAGAACGCGTCGGTGAGGCCGGCCGAGCCGAAATCGATATCGCCGGCGGCGATCGCGACGACGATCGGCTGAGCGGATTCGAATGGCACGATCGTGACATCGAGGCCTTCGTCGCGGAAATAGCCTTTGGCGTCGGCGACGACGAGAGGAATGCTGGCGAGCGAGGTGGAGACGATGCCGACGCGGATCGGCTCGCCGGCCGAAGCGCTCGCCGTGCCGACGCAGGCGGCAATGCCGAGCGCGGCCAGTGCCGCTGCAGGCCGAAAAGCCCGTCGCGATAGTCCCATCGATTTCCTCCCTCAACGGTCGCGGTTATCCGCTGTCCGCCGATTATGCCCGCGCGAAGATATCACGACAAAACCACATGATCGCCGCCTTCGCCACCGATGATTGAGTTGGGGAAAAGATATTGTGGAGGTCATCATGCGCAATCATTCCGCTTCGGCTTGTTCGCTTCGACTGTCGCGTTGGCTGCGGCCGTTTTGTTGCTGCCGCCGATGCCGCTTCGGCGCAAACGCCCGAGCCGGCCGCGGGCAATCCGGCGATCAACAATACGCCGACGCCTTCGAGCGGCGACACCGGACGCGGGTTCGGGCAGCACGGCGTCACCGAGCATGGCATCGCCCTCGAATGAGGCGAATATCCCGAAAGGCTCGAACCCCAATAGCGCCAACGGCAATCTCGGCGCCGGCAGCGGCGGTACGCCGTCTTCGACCGCGTCGGATAATTCGACGCCGAGCCAGACCGGAACCAATGCGCAATCTCGGAATCAATGATTCGCGGCCGAGCCAGACCGCGACCAATCCGAATGCGGGGGGATGAAGAGCCGGTCGATCAGTCATCGAGCACGCCCGACGATGGCGCTTCCATGTCGCAGGGCCAGTACGCGTCGCCGCCCAATACCGATCCCAATACCGATGCGGAATAGCAGGCTGTCAGCCGCCGTAATGCGAGCTGCTGACTTTGCCGCGGAAACACCATATACTGATAGGCGTTGTAGACGATCATCACCGGGATCAGCAGCCCGATGCCGAGCATCATGATGACGAGGTTGAGGCTGTCGGCACCGGCAGCCTTCGCCGTCACGCTACGCGGTATCAGATAGGGATAGAGGCTCGCCGCCAGGCCGCACAGCGACGAAAGGAAGATGCCGATGGTCCACACAAAGGGGGCGTGCTCGTGGCGCTTCCATAGCGCGCGCGCCAGCATGCGCCGAGCAGAAGATGGCGAAGAGCGGCGGTATCACGAAAGCGCTGATGAGGCCGCTGCCGAACCATTTCTCGGCGACGAAGGGATAGCGGATCGGCGTCCAGAGCGAGATGCCGGCTGCGGCGATCAGCATCAAGGCGCCGGCGATCCAGGCGGTGCGGATCGCATGCCGCTGCGCCGCGCCTTCGGTCTTGACAATGAGGTAGGTCGCGCCGAGCAGCACATAGCCGAACACCACGCCGAACGCGACGAGCACGGAGAAGGGCGAGAGCCAGTCGAACGGGCCGCCGGTGAAGCGCTCGTCGGCGACGCTCGGGCCGGCGATCAGCCCGCCCAAGGCAAAGCCCTGGCAGAGCGCCGCGACCAGGCTGCCGATGCCGAAGGCATAATCCCAGAGCCGCCGATGCGCATGCTCGCGAAACTCGAAAGCGACGCCGCGGAAGATCAAGGCGAAGATCATCACCATGATCGGCAGGTAAAGCGCGTTGAGCATGATGCCGTAGACAATCGGGAAGGCGCCGAAGAGCGCGCCGCCCAGCACGACGAGCCAGCTCTCATTCGCGTCCCAGACGCTGCCGAGGCTCGCCATCATGATGCCGCGGCGGTGCGTCTTCGCGCACGAAGAGCGAGAGCACGCCGATGCCGAGGTCGAAACCGTCGAGCAGCGACGTAGAAGGTGAGGAAGAGGCCGAGGAAGCAGAGCCAGACATCGATCAGGAAAGGATGCACGCTGCTATCCATCGCGCGGCTCCTCAGGTCTCGCTCGCGCTCGTCCGATGGCCTTCGGACGATAGCTTGCGCAGATCGCGCGATGGCGCCGGCAGCGTGAGATCGGGGCCTTTACGGACGATCCGGCAGGCGAAGGTGACGAAGGTCACGAGCAGCAAAGCTGTCGATCAGGAAATAGGCCGCCGTGGTGAAGCCGACGCTGCCTACCGAGAGAGTCGAGACCGCATCGCTGGTGCGTAAGAGGCCGTAGATGATCCACGGCTGGCGCCCGACTTCGCGCACCGTCCAGCCCATGTCGACGGCGATATAGCCGAGCGGGATCGATGCGACCCAGGCCGAGAGCAGCCATTTCTGCGTCGCGATCGTCTCGATCCTCAGCCGGCCTTTGATCGCGGCCCAGATCGTCCACAGCATGAGGAAGAAGAGCGCAAAGCCGATGCCGGCCATGATGCGGAAGGCGTAGAAGATCAACGGCAAGAGTGGCGGCTGGTCTTCCGGCGCAAATTCGTGGAGGCCTTTCACCTGGCCGTCGAGCGTGCCGGTCGCGAGCAAGGACAGCACGCCAGGGATCGTGATCGCCCAATCATTGCGCTGTGCGGCTTTGTCGGGCCAGGCCAGCAATGCCCAATCGGCCGGCTGACTCGGCGGGTTCGTATCCCAATTGCCTTCGATCGCCGCGCCTTTCGCCGGTTGTTCGGCGAAGACGGTTTTGCCGCTGGCGTCACCGAGCCAGATTTGCAGCGGCGTCACGATCACGGCGAGGGCCGCCGCGAGGAGGAAGGATTTGCGGAAGAAGGGGACGGCGTTGCCGCGCAGCAAATGCCAGGCGCTGGCGCCGCCAATGACGAAAAGACTGGTCTCGAGACAGGCGATCCACATATGCGAGACGCCCCAGGGCATGTCGGGGTTGAAGATCGCCTGGAGATAATTGTCGATGACGTAGTGGCCGTTTTCCATACGGCCGCCGGCCGGCGTCTGCATCCAGGAATTGGCGACGAGGATCCAGAAGGCCGACATCGATCCGCCGAGCGCAACCATCGCCGTCGCGAAGAGATGCATGCCGCGCGGCACGCGCTCCCAGCCGAACATCATGATGCCGAGGAAACCGGCCTCCAGCATGAAAGCCATGGCGCCTTCGAAGCCGAGAATATTGCCGAAAAAGCCGCCCGCGACACTCGAGAAAGTCGCCCAATTCGTGCCGAATTCGAATTCCAGCGGCAAGCCGGTCACGACGCCAACGCCGAAATTCAATAAGAACAAACGGCCCCAGAAGCGCGTCTGGTGATACCAGGCGATATCGCCGGTCCGCACCCAAAGCGATTCCGTGACGACCAGGAACAACGACAGGCCGATCGTCAGCACCGGCCAGAGGATGTGGAAGAGGGTCGTGATCGCGAATTGCAGACGCGACAGAATGACGACGGTGACGGCGGCGCTGGTCATCCTGCACCCCTCGAAAGCTCTTCGATAGTGACGAGGCGGGCGGGTCGCGCCAAGAGTGCGCGGCAGCGCCGTGGCGTTAAGTCGCTATTTGTGCCCAGGCAGGTACGCCTCGGTCATGTATTTCGACATATCCGGCTCGGTCGGCAAGATGCCGAGATCGACGAAAGAGGCTCTGACCGGCGCGATTGCATCGGGCGGGAAGGTGCCGTCCTTGGCGAAAGACGGCATCACATTCGTGTACTGCTTTTGCTCGATTTCCTCGGCGAAATTGTCCTTGCTGCGCGCGAAGGCGATCGTCTCGGTCTTGTGCGAGCCCATATAGGCGACGGCCTCGAGCCAGCCTTTGAGGAAACCGCGCACCGCGGCCGGGTCTTTCTGGATGATGTCGTTCGATGCGAAGACGACGTTCTGCAGGAAGGCTCCGACCCATTCCGAGGCCGGCGCGAGCAGCCGGCCTTTCTTCTGCAGCTCGAGATTCCAGCCGAGCGCCGCGCCGCTGATCTGCGCGTCGATCGCATGCGTCTCGAGCGCGGCAAGCTGCGGCGTGTATTCCGAGCCGTCGGTCACGAAAGTGAAGCTGTGCGGGTCCCAGCCTTCCTTCTTCGCGATCTGGAAGGCGAGCCATTGTGTCAGCGAGCCGACGGTCGAAATGCCGATGCGCTTGCCCTTGAGGTCGCCGAGCTGCTTGATCGGCGAATCATACGGCACGATGACGCCGAACAGGGCCGGCGTGATGGCGATGGCGCCGACCGCGGTCTCGGGCGCGCCTTTCACCAGGAACGCGATGTCGGTGCCGGCGCCGAGGCCGAAATCGATCGCACTGGCGATCATCGCCTGATGCAGCTTGGCACTGCCGCCGAAATCGATCTCGGTCACGTCGACGCCGTTCTTCTCATAAAATTTCTGCTCGATGCCGATGCCGAGCGGCAGGAAATTGAAAGCCTGCGCCGAGCTGTTGCCGACCTTGATCGCGGAATTGGCGTTGGCGGGTGCGGTATTGAACGCGGCGACGCTCAGCATCGCGGCGGCAAAAAGCAGGCGCGGCACGAAGCTCATGGGCGGACCTCCCCGTTGGATTTTCTGCCCACCGTTTAGCGGCTGCTTCATGGGCAGGGAAGAGGCGGCGCTCCGGAAGAGCGCAGCACCGAAACATGGTGGAAGTCGAGGTCAGAAGATCGCGGCCACAACGCAGGGCGATGGATTGGCCGCAATAGTTGCATGCTTTTTTCTGTTCTGTTTTATGTGTGGAACGCTTAAAGCCGCGCCAGCGGCGGAGGTCACGCCGATGCCGAAGAAGAAAGCTCTTGCTAGCCTTTCGCCCGAGGAGATGCGCGTGCTCGAGAAGCTCGTCGCGAGTGGCGTGCTGATCGCGGTGCCGCCGAAACGAATGGGCAAGCCGCGGCCGGTGATCTCGGCGAGTCTGACCCCAGGCAGCCAGAGCATTCTCCTCTATCTGTCGCAAGAGCCGGCGCAGCTCGATGAATGACGTACCGCCGGAAACGGGAGCAGGGCCCGCGATCTATCACATTATGCTCCGTGCGAGCGGCGCTGCAGATTTCCGCCGCGCCGGCTCCGTACGCTTGGAGGCACAGCCGCCGCGCGGCGCGGTCATCGAGGTGAATTGCGATGGCCGCAAGCTGCGCGGCTTCGTCGAGGCGATCTTCATCCCGCCCGGCTGCGAGGAGAATTGTATCGGCACCATGTTCCTCGCCGAGGCTTGATTGCATGTTAGTTACGCGAAGCCGCGACCGTCGCCGACGGTAGCTCGACGGCTGCGGCCGAAGTCATGGCGTTGCAAGCCCATAAATAAAGCTGCCGTGATCTAGCGCACGGCGAGCGGATGGATCAAAATACCACCCGAAAGTGATCATTGGGAGGAAGCTACATGGAACCCTTACCGAAGGGCGCAAATTTCATCCGCGCGAAGATGCTGTGGGAGATCGGCCTCCATATCGCCGGCAATCCGGCGACGCCTTACGGCGGCAATCGCGACACCTGCATCACCGTCGGCAGCGGCGGCAGCGACAGCTTCAGGCCCTGGCTGCGGCTGGGCACCGGCTCGGCGATCATGGCCGAGGATGTGTGCCGCGGTAATCTCGAAATGGCTTTCGTCAATCCTTCGGCGATGTTGACGCAGGCCTATCGCGGCGTCGGCCTGTTCAAGAACAAGCTGCCGGTACGCGTCGTCGCGTCCTATCCGAGCTGGGATCGCTTCGTCGTCGCCGTCAATCCGAAATGCGGCGTCACCTCGCTGGCGCAGATGAAAGGCAAGCCGCTCAAGATCTCGGTGCGCGAAGACCCAACGCATTCGACCCATGTGCTGGTCGAGCAGGTACTATCGCTCCACGGCTTCACGCTGAAGGATGTCGCGAGCTGGGGCGGCAAGCTCGTGCTCTGCGGCGGTCCGGGCGATGTGCGTCGCCTCGATCCGGTAGCCAAGGGCGAGATCGACATGATCTTCGATGAAGGCATCAAGACCTGGCTGCCGCAATCGATTGCCGCGGGTATGGTGCCGCTTGATCTGACCAAGGCCGAATTCGATCACATGACGGCGCTCGGCTGGCGCAAAAAGTCGATCCCGGCCGGCAAGATGGGCGTCAAGCAGAACCACGATTGCATCGATTTCAGCGGCTGGCCGATCTATTGCAGCGCCAATCTCGACGAGAAGACGGTCTATGATGTCTGCGGTGCGATCGCGGCGCGCGCGTTCGAGATGCCGTTCGAGGAAGACTATAAGAGCATCGCGCAGCTCGGCAGCGACACCGAGGAGACGCCGATCGACGTCCCGCTGCATCCCGGCGCCGAGCGTTGGTTCCGCGAGCACGCAAAATGATGACCGAGTAAACAGAGACGCGTCATGCCCGGCCTTGTGCCGGGCATGCAAGTCTAGAACCAAGCTCGTGGATGGCCGGGACGTGAAGCTTGTCCTCGGGCCGGCCTTCGGCCGGACCCGAGGGCCCGGCCATGACGATTCTAGTGCTGAGTAGCCGGCATCACTATTGTGCTGTGCAAATGGCACTCGACCATGCGCGCGCTATCGCGTGTGATCGCGGGCCGCTCGCTCTTGCATTGCGGCATGACTTTCGGGCAGCGCGGATGGAAGGCGCAGCCTGGCGGCGGATCGAGCGGGTTGGGGAAGCCGGGGCCTAAAACGAATTCCGGCAGGCCGCGCGTTGGGTCGGGCGTCAGCACCGAATCCAATAGCGTCTGCGTATAGGGATGGCGCGGCGCGGCGAAGATCTGCGCCGTCGGTCCCGATTCGATCATGCGGCCGAGATACATCACCGCGACGCGATCGGCCATATGCTCGACCACCGCGAGATTATGCGTGACGATCACGAAGGTGAGGTTGAGCTCGCGCCGCAGGTCCTGCAATAGATTAAGGATTTGCGCCTGCACCGAGACATCGAGCGCCGAGGTCGGCTCGTCGCAGATCACGATCTCGGGACTCATCGCGAGCGCGCGGGCGATGGCGACGCGCTGACGCTGGCCGCCCGAAAGCTGACTCGGATAGGCGTAGATCAGCCGCCGCGGCAGGCCGACCAGCTCCATCAGCTCCTCGACGCGCGCCCGGCGCTCCTCACGCGTGCCGATGTTATGCACATCGAGCGGCAGGGCGATGATCTGCGCCAGCGTCTTGCGCGGATTGAGCGAGGAATAGGGGTCCTGGAAGACCGGCTGGACGCGGCGGGCGATCTCGTTGCGGTCGATCGATTGGATCGGCTTGCCGCCGAAGAAAATCTCGCCGCTGGTCGGCAGCAGCAAGCCGAGCATCATGCGCGACAGCGTGGTCTTGCCGCAACCGCTCTCGCCGACGATCGCCAGCACTTCGCCGCGTTTCAGCGTGAGATCGACGCCGTCGACGGCGCGCAGCGTCTTGCTGGTCGCGAACATGCCGGCGCCGATCGCGAACATCCGGCCGACGCCGCGGCATTCGAGGACGGTGTCGCTTTTGACCGCCGCCTCGTTCATTCGGCAGCTCCGAGCGCTTCGGAAGCGCGGCGCGGCTGTGCCGGCGCATCGAGCGGCAGGAGGCAGCGATCGGCGCGGCCGGGCGCGGTCTCGCGCAGCGGCACCGGCGCTTTGGCGCAATCGGCGAAGGCTTGCGGGCAGCGATTGCGGAACTGGCAGCTCTCGATCGGGCCGAGCAGCGACGGGACGATGCCCGGGATCGAGCCGAGCGGCGCGCCGGGCCGGGTCTTGCCCGGGATCGGGATGCAATCGAGCAGGCCGCGGGTATAGGGATGGCGCGGTGCGGCGAAAATCTCCTCGGCCGTGCCGGTCTCGACCACCTGGCCGGCATACATCACGATGACGCGATCGGCCATGCGCGCGACGACGCCGAGATCATGGGTGATGAGGATCAACGCCATGCGGTATTCGCGCTGCAAATCGTCGAGCAGATGAAGAATCTGCGCCTGGATCGTTACGTCGAGCGCCGTTGTCGGCTCGTCGGCGATGATCAGCGTCGGATCGCACATCAAGGTCATGGCGATCATCGCGCGCTGGCGCAGCCCGCCGGACAGTTGATGCGGATATTGGCCGAGTCGGCTCGACGCGGCGCTGATGCCGACTTTCTGCAAGAGATATTCGGCACGCTCGCGGGCTTGCTTTTGATTGCCCTTGCCGTGGCGGACGTAGATCTCCTCCATCTGATTGCCGATGGTGTAGACCGGATTGAGCGAGGTCATCGGGTCCTGGAAGATCATCGCCATGCGGTCGCCGCGCAGATGCGCGCGCTCTTTGGCCGAGGCCTTGGCGAGATCGCGGCCTTCGAGCTCGAGCCGGTTCGCCGACAGATCGCGCGCGCCGCGGCAGCAGCCCCATGATGCCGAGCGAGGTGATGGTCTTGCCGCAGCCGCTCTCGCCGACGATGCACGAGCGTCTCGCCGCGGCCGACATGGAGATCGACATCGCTGACCGCGCGCAGCGTTCCGCTGGGCGTATCGATCGTGACCGACAGCCCTTCGACGCGGAGGACTGGCTGCGGCTGAGGCTCAATTTCGGCCTTCGGGCGCGGTGATGTCGCGGATGCCGTCGCCCAGCATGTTGATCGCGACGACGAGGACGAGGATCGCGATGCCCGGCACGGCGACGAGATAGGGCTGGAAGAACATGAAGTTCCGCCCTTCGGAGATCATCAGCCCCCAGGACGGCGTGGGCGGCCGGATGCCGAGGCCGAGGAAGGACAGCGCCGCCTCGACCAGGATCGCCACCGCCATTTCGAGCGAGGCGATGACGATGATGTGGTTGAGCGACATTCGGCAGCACCTCGCCGAGGATGATGCGCAAGCGCGAGGCGCCGACCGCTTCGGCGGCGGTCACGTAATCCGCGACGCGCGTCTGCTGCGTCACGCTGCGGGTGACGACGATGAAGCGGTCCCAGAACAGCACGCCGAGGATGAGCGTCACGCTGAACACCGAGCCGCCGAACACCTCGATCAGCGACAGGGCGACGAGGATGCCGGGCAGGGCGAGCTTCACATTGACGAGATACATGACGACGCTGTCGACCCAGCCGCCGAAATAGCCGCCGATCAGGCCGAGGCTGGTGCCGATGAAGCCGGCAATGGCGGCGGCGCCGAAGCCGATGGTGAGCGAGATGCGCGCGCCATACATCAGCCGCGTCAGGTAATCGCGCCCCATCCCGTCGGTGCCGAGGAGATGCGCCCAGCTTCCTTTCGCCGCCCAGACCGGCGGAATGAGGCGTTGCGACAGATCCTGAGCGTAGGGATCGTAGGGCGTGAGCAGCGGCGCGCAGATCGCGATGAGGACCGTCGCCAGCACGATCGTCGCGCCGAAAAGGAAACCCGGATGGGTCAGCGCGCGGCGGCGCATGATCATGTGCGGCGACGGCGCTTCGAGCTCGAAGGTCGGCGCCGGCGAGGAGACGATGAGGCGGTCGCGCTCGATCGAGGTCATGGCTTTACCTCTCAGCCCAGCCGGATACGCGGATCGAGATAGGCGTTGATCATGTCCGACAACAAGGTCAGCAGGATGTAGCTGAAGGACACGAAGACGACGATCGACTGAACCACCGGGAAATCGGTGCGCAGGATCGATTGGAAGGCGAGGAAGCCGATGCCGTTCAAGGCGAAGACCGATTCGACGATCACCGAGCCGCCGAGGAGGAAGCCGAGCGAGACCGCGGTCAGCGACACGACGGGCAGGATCGCGTTGCGCAGCGCGTGCTTGAACAGCACCGAGCCGGTCGAGAGGCCCTTGGCGCGGGCGGTGCGGATGTAGTCGCTGTCGAGCGCGTCGAGCATGCCGGTGCGGGTCAGGCGCATGATCGCCGGCATCACCGAGGTGCCGAGGGTGATCGTCGGCATGATGAAATTCGAGAAATGGTCGGTGCCGGAGATCGGCAGCCAGCGCAGGCTGACGCCGAAGACGATGATGAGGATGAGGCCGAACCAGAAATTCGGCATGCCCTGGCCGAGGACGGCGAGGCCGAGCGACAGCCGGTCGATCCAGCTATTCGGCCGCGTCGCCGCGACCACGCCGAGCGGGATCGCGATCAGCAGGGCGAAGATCAGCGACATGATCGAGAGCTGCACCGTCACCCCGATGCGCTGGCTGATGAGGAAGGTTACCGGCTCGTTGGTGAAGAGCGAGCGGCCGAGATCGCCGTGCAGCGCTTTCCACACCCAGTCGAAATATTGGACATAAAGCGGCCGGTCGAGGCCGTAGAGATGGGCGGTCTGCGCGATCTGCTCCTGGCGTCGCGGTATCGCCGGCCAGCGCCGAGGCAAGATCGCCCGACAGCCGCAACAGGGTGAAGCCGATAATCGAAACGGTGATCGCGACCAGCAGCGCGATCAGTGCACGATGGATGAGGAACCGCTGACATCGCAGTCGTCTCTTGCGTCCAAACTCCCTGTCGACCGCCGACGCGCTTGGGTTTTTTCTTCGCGCGGGGCGAGCGAAGCCTAGCACCGGCCCCGGCGCATTGAAACGGGCTTGTTGATTGAAGCTCCACGGCGCGCTGGGCGTGGACGAAAAGCAGCGCCCGGTTGTGCCGGCGCAGTCTCCTACGCCAAGGCGCTTGTGGCCGCGCTTGCTCCTCGATGTCGAAGCCTCGTTTTTTCGCGGCGCGCTGGGCATTCTGGTCAACGGGTAACTCCATCCCCCATGCAGCATGCGGCCTATAAGGGCTCGGCAAGCGCGGTGCACGTGGACTCTGCCATCCGCCCCGCCTGACGTCCACGCTTCCACAGGCATTGGCGCTTTCCAGATATATGTATTACAGTTATACATAATGTTACATGCTGGTTTTGCCTGTCAAGCGGGGCACGCAAAGTCGGCTGACGGAGGGTGCAAGAGGTGGTTTCCAACTCGAGAGCGAAGGCGGTCGTTCCTTTTCAATGGCGGCCGGTCAAATCTCAGTCGGCATCGAGCCGCATCGTCGATCAGGTGCGCGCGGCGCTGTTCCGTGGAGAACTCAAGCCCGGCGATCTGCTCGGTTCGGAAACGGATTTCGCGCGCCAATTCGGTGTCAGCCGCGTACCCGTACGCGACGCGTTCAAGACTTTGCAGGCGCAAGGGATCATCGAGGTCAAGATGGGCGCGAATGGAGGTGCTCGGATTGCTTCCGGCGATCCGCAATGCTTTACAGATGCGCTCTCGGTCCAGCTCAAGCTCGTCGGGATCAGTGTCGAAGAGATGTTCGACGCGCAAATAGCGATTGAGGTGATGGCCGCCGAGCTTGGCGCGCGCCGCGCCACCCCGGACGATGTTGAAAAACTGCGTCGGATATTGACGGAGTTGCGTGCGATAGCCGCAAAAGAGTTAACTCCAGCGGCGGCGTTTAAATTCACGGAGGTGGCCATGCAATTCCATGCTGCTTTGGTCGACACAGCGCACAATCGCGCGCTCTCGGCACAGTTTCAGGCATTGCGTTTTGTCCTCGAGCCGACTTACGCACGACGTACGACCGATACCGTCGCAAGGCGCGTCGTTACCGAGGATAAGAAAATACTCGATGCGCTCGGGGCGGGCGACGTTGCGCGTACGGGCGCATTGGTCCGTCGACGCCTCGAGACGATCCGTGCCCATCAACTATTCGAGACCGTCAAGAAATAGCAATGGGCGAGGAGGGCTTATGAACACGACGAGAGTGAACAATGCCTGACGAGCGAAAAATCGAGGCCGAAAGCCGGTGGGAACTGTTGACGAAGACCGGCGCCGATACGCGCATGGGGCAGCTCCTGCGACGCTATTGGTGGCCGATCGCGGGTGCAAGCGAACTCGATCGTTCAGCGACAAAGGCCGTTCGCCTCTTAGGCGAAGATCTCGTCCTTTATAAGGATCTGAGCGGCGGCTACGGTCTTCTCGATCGACAATGCCGTCATCGTCGTGCGGACATGAGCTACGGCTATGTCGAGTCTTGCGGGCTCCGCTGCAATTATCACGGTTGGCTCTATGGCCCCGACGGCCGATGTCTCGAGCAGCCATACGAAGATGTGGCTCATCCCGAGGCGCATTTTAAGGACGAGGTCCGAATCAAGGCGTATCCCATTGAGGAGCGAGGCGGGATGCTATGGGCTTATCTCGGGCCAGAACCACGACCGCTGGTACCCAACTGGGAGTTCTTCAGCTGGAAAAACGGCTTTCGTCAGATCGTAACCGCCGAGATTCGGTGCAATTGGTTCCAGTGCCAGGAGAATTCGATTGATCCGGTGCATTTTGAGTGGACGCACTCGAACTGGAGCGTCCGCCTCAAGGGAAACACCGAACCTTATTCACCAAGGCACGTGAAAGTCGATTTCACCGAATTCGAATACGGATTCCAGTATAAGCGAATCCGCCAAGATACGAGTGACGAGGACAAGCTCTGGACCATCGGCCGCGTCTGCCTTTGGCCGAATGCGCTTTTCACGGGCGATCATTGCGAATTCCGCGTCCCCATCGATGATGAGACCACACTTTCGATCACGCTTCATTTCGCCCGTGTGCCGCGCGAGCGCGAGCCTTATGTGCAAGGACGCATCCCGACTTGGCAGGGACCCATAAGCGATCCGGCCACCGGACGCTGGATCACGAGCCACGTCATGAACCAGGATTTCGTCGCGTGGGTTGGCCAAGGCAAAATCGCAGACCGGAGTAAGGAACTGCTGGCGCCGAGCGATCGCGGCGTCGTCATGGCACGCCGCCGTTTTCTCTCCGACCTCGACGCTCTCGACAAGGGCGTGGATCCGAAGGCGATCGTGCGAGACCCGAAAATCAACGATCCAATCGTTTTACCGGTCGCCGACCGAACGGCGCTGATCGAGGGGAAGACACGGGCCGAATATCTCGAAGAATCCTCTCGCCCGACGCGCCCTCCAAGGCTACGTGTTCCAAGCAGGGCAGCCGGCTGAGGTGCGCGATGAATTTCTCGCGGCCATGGGCTTCAACGGCGCCGAGATCAACGAAATGAGCTCGCGTCTCGCACCATCGAGGGCTTAAAGGATAACAGCGGTCAGGCGACCGTCCCGGCGCATTTGAAGGGAATTGCCGGCCCCACAGGGCACCGGGCGTGGGCAAAAAGCAGCGCCCGGTTGTGCCGGCGCTGTTTCCCACGCCAATGCGCTTGCGGTCGAGCGCGTCCTGGCAGAAGCTTTAGCGCAAAGGTTCCGTGCGGGGAGGCGAGCCATGCGCAAGCTTTGGGCGGGGATTCTAGGCTTGGCGACGCTGTTTGCGCTCGGCACGGCTCCTGCGTCGGCCGGCAAGGCCGACGATACCCTTCGCATCGCGGTGGTCGATTGGTGGAGCACGCTCGACCCTTACCAATTCCCGCTCGATGAAGCGGGCGTGTTTTATCGGGGAGTCTATGAGACGCTCGTCCGCTACGACGAACGCGCACATAAGATCGTGCCGCGGCTTGCCAAGGCCTGGCGCCAGGTCGACGATAAGACGGTCGAGTTCGATCTCCGCGACGATGTGAAGTTCCACAACGGCGATCATTTCGATGCCGATGACGTCGTGGATACCATTCGCTTTCTCATCGATCCAAACACGCAACTCCGGTTCAAAGATAATCTTTACCTGGATCGACAAGATCGAGAAGGTCGATCAATACAAGGTGCGGATCACCGCTAAACAGGGGTTCGCAACCGAGCTCAGCGGCTTCGGCTATCGCTTCTACATCTACGATTCGAAGGTGCTGAACAAGCTCGAGAACAAGGCCGATTACGGTCGCATGGGCGCGATCGCGAGCGGGCCCTACAAGGTCGTGTCGCTCGACCAGCAGAAAATGGTGCTGACGCGTTTTGACGATTATTACGACAAGAGCCGGCAGGCGCCGATCAAGACCATCATTGTCACGCCGATCCCCGACCGTCAGACCCAGACCGCGCAATTCATGACCGGCAATATCGATCTCATCCGCAACCCGACGGCGGATCTCGCGCGCGAGCTCGCGAATGACCCGAATATCCGCGTGACGCCCATGCATAACGGCTTGCTGATGTACGTGACCCTCGATGCCGCCGGCCGCTCCGACAACAAGGTGATGATGGATCAGCGCGTCCGCAAGGCGTTCATGGAAGCGATCGATCGCCCGGAATTGGCGAAGACCGTTATTCCCGGCGGCCAGATCGCGGAGATGCTCGATGGCATCTGCGTTCCCGCCGATGTCGGTTGCGTCTCGTCGACCAAGCCGCCGGATTACAATCCCGAGGACGCCAAGAAGCTGCTGGCCGAGGCAGGCTATCGCGATGGCTTCGACCTCGAACTGGACGTCCACCAGCCGCTGGCCGATATCGGCGAGGCGCATCGCCGGCATGCTGCGCAAGGTCGGCATCCGAGCGACCGTGCGGCCGCTGCCGCTGGCGCTTTACGTGCGCATGCGCGGCGAGGGCAAGCTCACGGCATTTCTTGGCTTCTATCCGACGAACGCGCAGCCGGACATGGACAACATCTTGGATTTGTTCTTCGACGGCAACCGCGACTATTGGGGCGCCGATCCGGTGATCAAGGAGGCGCAGAAGCTCGGCGCGGTCGAGATGGACATCGAGAAGCGCGACGATATCTATAAGAAGGCCATCGATCAGGTGAACAACAAGAATTACATCCTGCCGGTGGCCGACCTGCCCATGGTCTTCATCCACACCAAGGATGTGGCCGTCAACGAGAACCCCCTCACGCCGATCAATACCCAGGTCGACGATTTCCAGTGGGCGCCGTAGGCGTGTTCCCACCGAAAGCGGCTTGCGGTCCCTTTGCGTTCTGGCAGAAACTCCACATCAAAGTTTCGCGAGGGGAGGCGAGCCGTGCGCAAGATTTGGGCGGGGATTCTTGGTCTGGTGGCGGTGCTGGCGATCGGCGCTTCGCCGGCGCGGCGAACAAGGCGAATGATACGCTGACTGTCGCGGTCCACGATTGGTGGAGTACGCTCGATCCCTATCAATTCCCGCTCGATGAGGCGAATGTCTTCTACACCGTCGTCTATGAGACGCTGATCGGCTATGACGAGCGCGCCCATCAGGTCGTGCCGCGGCTCGCCAAGGCCTGGCGCCAGATCGACGACAAGACCGTCGAGTTCGATCTTCGCGACGACGTCAAATTCCACAATGGCGATAAATTCGACGCCGACGACGTCGTCGGGACGATCAAATATCTGATCGACCCGAACGTCCCGCTGCGCTTCAAGAGTGTCTATGACTGGGTCGACAAGGTCGAGAAGACCGGGCCTTATCAGGTGCGCATCACCTCCAAGAAGGCGCAGGCGGGCGAGCTGCTGAATTTCGCCTATCGCTTTTATATCTACGATACGAAGGTCCTGGCGAAGCTCGAGAACAAAGCCGATTACGGCCGCATGGGCGCGATCGCGACGGGTCCCTACAAGGTCGTCTCGCTCGATCAGCAGAAGATGGTGCTGGTGCGCAATGACGATTATTACGACAAGACCGGGCCCTATAGCGCGCATATCAAGAACATCGTCGTGCGCCCGATCCCCGATCCGCAAACTCAGATCGCGGAATTCATGACCGGCAATATCGATCTCATCCGCAATCCGTCGGCCGATACCGCGCGCCAGCTTGCCCAGGCGCCCAACACGGTCGTGTCGCCGATGCATAACGGCTTGCTGATGTATATCACCCTCGACGCGGCCGGCCGCTCCGACAACAAGGTCATGAAGGACGAGCGCGTGCGCAAAGCCTTCATGGAGGCGATCGACCGCAAAGAGCTCGCCAAGACGATCATTCCCGGCGGCGAGATCGCGGAGCTCCTCGACGGTATCTGCATCCCGAGCAATATCGGCTGCGTCTCCTCGACCAAGCCGCCGGATTACAATCCGGAAGACGCCAAGAAGCTCTTGGCCGAAGCTGGGTACAAGGACGGTCTCGATCTCGAATTCGACGTGCATGAGCCGCTAAGCGAGATCGGCCAGGCAATCGCCGGCATGGTGCGCAAGGTCGGCATTCGCGCCAGCATGCGGCCGCTGCCGCTGACGCTCTATGTCCGGCTACGCGGCGACGGCAAGCTGACCTCGTTCCTCGGCTTCTACCCGACGAGCGCGCAGCCCGATATGGACAACCTCCTCGACTTCTTCTTCAGCGGCAATCGCGACTATGCCGGCAACGACCCGGTCATTCGCGACGTGGAAGAGAAAGGCGCGGTCGAATTCGATCCCAAGAAGCGCGATGCGATCTACGAAAAGGCGATCGATCACATCAACAACCACTATTTAATCCTGCCGGTCGCCGACCTGCCGATGGTGTTCGTCCACAACAAGGAAATCGCGGTGAAAGAGAACCGTATCTCGCCGATCCAAACCGTGGTGACGGATTTCTACTGGGCGAAATAAGAAAACGCCTCTTCGACGCCGGCGCTATTGGCCTCGGCTTGGACCCTTGGGGGTGGTATCGACCGGGCGACCGTTCTTCGCAGGGCGTTTTTCGCTTTGTTCGGTTTCGGCGCGAATCTTTTGCGCGTGACCATGCGAGGCCTCCTCGCGCCGCGCCGCATGGGCGTGGTCGTCATGCAGGAAATGCTTTGCTTGGTTCGGCGGAGCCTTGCGACTTCCAGCCACGGGCTTTCTTCCTGCTCTTCGAGCGCGTTCGGTTGCGCCTGAGGCTTAAATGCGTCCCATCAGCATGAGGACAAGAACAGCGATCAAGACCGTGCCGCGGACCCCGACGCCGCGGTGACCATAGCCGTAGCCGCCGAAGCGGCCGCTGAAGCCACCCAGCAGCACGACAACGAGGATAATGAGAAGGATCAGGCCAAGCGACATGGATGTACCTCTCTATCAACGATATCGGGCATCGGCGTGATCTTTATCTAAGCCCAAAGGATTCGCCGTGCTAGTCCTTGGACGATAGCTTAACCCAGGGCTAGGCCGCCCGTTCCAGCGCCATCTTGTGCGAGCGCTAGTCGTGCCCATGTTTATGATATCGCGGCGAGATTTCGAATTGGGCTTCCGCGGCAGAGAGAGGCTAGCACTCCCGCCTAACCATAGAGGGTGTGTGTCATGGCCTTCCCGTTTTTCCTCGAGATCCCTGCTTCTTTGGTTGTTGGTCGACCGATGGCCGGCGCGCGCGTTGCCGCGCCGGTGCGTGATTCATGAGCGTCGCGGCACAGGCGCGCTCGCCTTTCGCGGCGCGAACCTCGGCTTTCGATGATTTTCTCTACGCACCGATCGGCGACGAGGACAACGGCATGGTCCTCACGGCGCTTTCGGCGCTGGCCCGATTGGGCGTCGACCCGTGGGACGAAGCGGCGCGGTTGAGCGCGCTTCCTCGCGATATGGCGACGAAACGTTTGACGTCGATCATTGTGGGGCTGTCGCACGGACAATGGGCGCCGGCGGAAAATATCGCGGGGCGGTTGGCTGCTCTTCTGCCGTCACCCGTGCAAATTTCACCAGAACAAGCCGCTCCCACACAAAACCCGGTGAAGGCGCCGGCACCCGCCGCGGTGGTCATGTTCTTGGCGATTATCTTCATCAACATCATGGCATTCTCGATGTTGCGCCATCACGAGGCACTACCGGGCACGAGCCCGAGCGCTGTCACGGATACAAGCGCCACGAGTCCGAAAGTGCCGGCGCCATGAGCCTAGGAATGGCGATCAGACGCGGGAACCACGTCATGGCATGGATGACATCGAATCAGATCGAGCTGATGTGGGGCGCGTTTGTCGTGGGCGGCCTACTGCTTATCCATTTTGCGCCGGTGTGACACCGCCGCTCAGATAGCACCCCGGAGCTTATCGATCAGCGCCAGCGCGTCGGCAGGCGCCGTGTCGTCGCGCCAGGCGACGTGGCCGTCAGGCCGCACCAGCACGAGGCGGCGCTCGTAAAGCGCGGCGATCTTTTCGTCGGCGAGATCGACGATGGTCAGCGGCACGTGCCGCGTCTCGGCGGCTGCGGCGATGGCGGCACCTGACGGCGGCGCGGCGCCGAGGCGCAGCAGCACGAAGCCCTTGCCGAAGAGATCGAGGATCGAGCGGCCGTCCCCTTTTGAATCGGGTGGGAGCCAGGCATGCGGCGCGCGCGTGCCGGGCCGAGCCGAGGGCACGTATTGCTTGGTCTCGACCGGGATCGCCGGGCTGCCATCGCTGATGACGATCGGCGACGGGTCGTAGCAATAGCCGAGGCGCAGATTCTCGGTGAACATCGGCATGTTGGCGTGGTTCGTCGCATAGAACACCTCGGCCCAGCGCTTGCGCAGCGCTTCGCCTTCCGGCGTCTCCTTGTCGATCTCGGGCCCGCAGGGCAGGGAGGAAAGGAGATCGAACTCACCGGTGCAGGCGCGGACATTGTTGAGCGCGACCGGCTTGCGCTCGATCTCGTAGCTCTCGAGCAGGCGCTGACCGCCCCAGCCTTGCAGCACCGCGGTGAGCTTCCAGCCGATATCGAGCGCGTCTTGCAGTCCGGTGTGGAGGCCGAGCCCGCCGGTCGGCGAATTCTGATGCGCGGCGTCGCCGGCGATGAAGACGCGCTGGCCGTCGCGATAGCGGGTCGCGACGCGCTCGCGCCGCTCCCAATGCATGACCGAGATCACCTCGTAGGCGAAATCGCGGCCGGCGAGGCGGCGCATGTAATCGGGCGTGTCGTAGCCGTCGAGTCGCCTTCAGCACCGAGAGCCGCCAGGTCTCGTTGCCGTCGATGCCGATGATCTCGCCCCAGGTGCCGCCGGTGTCGGTGAAGCGGAAGAAGCGCGCCCAGCCCTTGTCGTGCAGCGCCATCAGCTCGCGCGAGCGGAAATAGATGTTCGTGCTCTTGGCGAAAACGCCGACGCCGTCGTAATCGAGCTTGAGCTGGGTCGCGACCGCGCCGTCGGCGCCGTCGCAGCCGACGAGATATTCGGCCTCGATGATCTCGCTCTTGCCGGTGTTGCGGTCGGTTACAGTCGCGCGCACGCCGCTCGCATCCTGTTCGAAGGAGTCGAGGCTCGTCATGTGGCGCAAGCGTCACCGAGGGCAGCGTGCGCACGCGCTCCAGGAGGATCGGGTCGTAGAAGATCTGCGCACAGCCGCAATCGGGCTCGGGCGTGTAGGGCGGATGCTTGTCGACATAAGGCGGGATGCGCACGCGGGTCAGCGACGGCCCGATCATGCTGGTGCAGTAGACGAAATCGTTGGGCCGAGTTTGCGGCCAGCCGGCGCGCTTCACCTTCTCGGAAATGCCCCAGCGGCGGTTCAATTCCATGCTGCGCACGGAAAGCCCGCTCATCTTCGGCACGCTGAGCGTAGCCGTCGCGCCGCTCGACCAGCGTGCAAGCGATGCCGGAGAGGCCGAGCTCGACGGCGAGCGCCAGCCCGACCGGGCCGCCGCCCGCGATCAGCACCGGAATTTTGGCCATCGCCGGCGCGCGCTATTGCAGATAGTTGCGCAGCAGCGCGACGACGTGCTGCTCGTAAGGCTCGAGCTCCTCCGCCTGGGTGCAGGTGTATTGGCTCATGCTCTTCTCATCGATAGCCTCGGCGGGATCGCCTTGCGGCACGTCGACGCGCTGGCTGTTGAGCTTCACCGCCTGCATCAGCACGGTCTGCGTATCTTTCGACAGCAGCCAATTGACGAAGAGCTTCGACGCGTTGGGATGCGGCGCC
This sequence comes from uncultured Alphaproteobacteria bacterium, assembly GCA_963731145.1. Lineage (GTDB taxonomy): Bacteria > Pseudomonadota > Alphaproteobacteria > ATCC43930 > CGMCC-115725 > CAIKMD01. Next base: position 205,793 of record CAVSUX010000013.1, read on the forward strand.
TTCACCATGTATTCGATGGCACCGACGCCCGGGCTCCAGAGATGGATGCCCGCGACCTTGACGAAATCGTCGAGCGCGGCGCCGCGCGCCGCGTAATCGACGAAGGTCGCGCTCGGCAGGCCGAAGGCGATCGGGATAGCGGCCGGAGGCGAGCCAATCCATCATCTGCCGCGGCTCGCCGGTGATGACCGGCTTCTGCGCCATCAGCTTCTTGATCGGCTCGTCGCCGAAGAGCTTGTCCATCACGACGAGGATGTTGAGCGAGGCGCCGCCGCGCGGATCGGCCATCGAGATTTTGCCGGCTCCATTGCGGCGCATCGAGCGTCAGCATCGTCGGCGGCGCGGCGCCGTTGAGCTTCGCCTTGTTGTAATAGACGCTCTGGCTCTCATAGGCGACGAAAGCCGGGAAGAACTGCTTTTCCTTGTCGAGGAAAAGGCCGTCGAAGCCGGCGCCCCAATTCTTCTCGTCGGTGATCTCGGGCAGGATGAAGAGCGGCTTCACCGGCGCGAGCTCGCCCTTGTTCTTCATGTCGTAGGACGGCGCGTCGATGCCGCCGATGCGCAGATCCCAAAGATACTGCCCGGCCTCATGCTCCTTGACGATGCGCGGCCAGAAATCGCGGCTCGCGACCGGCGTCATCTCGGTCTTGATGTCGGGATAGGCCTCCTGGAATTTCGCCAGCGCATCGCGCCAGGCGCGGCCCGATGGCACCGAGAGGACGAGCGCAGCCTTCCTTCTTCGCCGCGGCCACGGTCGCGTCCCAATCGGCTTTCCAATCCGCGTGGGCGGGTGTCGCGCTGACAAGAAATACAATCGTCATTGCGAGGAGCGCAGCGACGAAGCAATCCAGGAGCCTCACGTGAGGCCCTGGATTGCTTCGCTTCGCTCGCAATGACGATGTAGGAGGAACGCGCATGCCCTCACTCCGCCGCCACGGGCTTGATCTGCCGCTGCTTCCAGACGTCGTGGTAGTCGACGTTGTGCGGCACGATCTCGGAGACGACGACGATATGCGACATGTCGTTCTGCGCCGGCGAGCGCACGACATGGCCGGGATCGCGGCCGGCGCCGACATCCTCGATCGCGTTCAGCAATTGCCGCCGCGCGACGACGATGCAGGTGTCGGAAACGCCGAGATGCTCGTTCTCGCGCTTATGGATCACGGCCCGGCGTCTCGGTCGCGAAAGCGTCGTGCACCGGGAAGTAGGTGCCCATGCCGGTGTAGTTCTCGGTCTTCTGCTTCTCGCGATCCTGCTTGTAGCGGTTCGTCTTGTTGCGGATATAGCGATGGTCGCGGATCTCGTGCGCGATCTCGGCCTCGTAGCGCTCGCGCGCCACCGGCGCGCACGCGGTTGAAGATGAAATCGAAGCGGTAATGCGTCTCGTCGTCGATCGGCACATGCCAATGCACCGAATAGCCTTCGCCGACGCGGCCCTCATTGCCGATGATCGCCGCCTTGTTGGGCAGGATGAAATTGGTGATGCGGACGTATTTGCCTTGCTCGCCGGAATTGCGCACCGAGAAGATGCGCACGCCGTAATCGGTGCGTTCGGCTTCGAGCTTCGGCCGGCCGTCCTCGCGGTAATACTGATCGGCGGATTTGCTGCTGCCCGGCACGTTGCGGCTGTCGATGCGCTTGATCGGCTTGTGCAGATAGGAGAGATGCGACGGGTCGATATCGCCTTCGAGCGATTGCAGGTAATTGCAATCGAGAATGGTCTTCTGCAGGAAGAGATGGTCGCCGGTCGCGCGCAGGAATTCGTAATCCGGCAGCAGCGGCGGCTCGCCCTGGCCCATATACGCGAAGATCATGCCGGCACGCTCGACCACCGGATAGGACAGGTGGCGGATCTCGTCCTTGTATTTGCTCTCGGGCGGCTCGGCCGGCTGCTCGAGGCAGCGGCCGGCGACATCGAACAGCCAGCCGTGATAAAGGCAGCGCAGCCCGCCATCCTCGACACGGCCGTAAGAGAGATCGGCGCAGCGATGCGAGCAGAGAATGCCGAGCAGGCCGGCGCGTCCCTTGTCGTCGCGGAAGAGCACGAGGTCTTCGCTGAAGAGCCGTATCGGCTGCGGCGGGCCGCCCGGCGGCAGTTCGGAGGACAGCGCGATCGGATGCCAGTAGCGGCGCATCAACTCGCCGCCCGGCGTGCCCGGACCCGGTCTGGGTCAACAGAGCGTTTTCCTCGCGTGTCGTCATGCTCGTCTCCCGCCGCCCACGCCCCAACCCCGGAACAAGCGCCTGGAATGGGCAATTTCGCCTTGCTTGACAGTATCTTGCCGTGAATCGCAGGATGAAAGTCAAGCGCGAAAGCGCCCAACCATGCGTCGCGCGGAATTTCGAGACAAGTCGCCGTGTTCGGGGGATAAGGGTGAGCCAAAGCGGCGATGGTGTTGTGCTCCGCGCGTCGGGCCACCGCGATGAATGGGTATCTCGGCTGGGTCGGGTCGGGCGGCGCGAGCCTCGTCCTCCTCGTCACCGGCTTCTTCGTTCTCTACCCGCTGGCGCTGCTGGTCTATGGCAGCTTCGTTGTCACCCGCGCCGATGGCAGCGACCGGTTACGGCATCGCGACCTGGCTCTCCGCCGTGAACCAGCCGGGCATGTGGTCGTCGCTGCTCAACACGGCGACGCGGACGAGTCGCGACCGAGGTGATCTCGCTGCCGCTCGCCATCGGCGTGTCGTGGCTGGTCGCGCGCAGCGATCTGCCGGGCAAGCGCCTCATCGACAATTTCATGTGGATCGCCTTCTTCCTGCCGGCGCTGCCCGTGCTGCTCGGCTGGATCCTGCTGTTCGATCCGGATTACGGCGTGGTCAATCAGCTCTTGACGAAAGGCTTCGGCGTCACGCGAGCCGGTGTTCAACATCTATACCTTCACCGGCATCGTCTTCGCGCATCTCGCTTCGCGCTCGATCTCGGCGAAATACATCTTCCTGGTGCCGGCCTTCCGCAATATCGATTCCTCGCTGGAAGAAGCGGCGCGCGTCGTCGGCTCGGGCACGCTCGCGATCGATCTGGCGCGATCCTCGTGCCGCTGCTGTTGCCGGCGATCCTCATCACCGCGGCGATCTCGCTGATCCACTCGCTCGAATCCTTCGAGATCGAGCTGATCCTCGGCCCGCCGATCAATTTCTACGTCTTCAGCACCAAGATGTATCAACTCATGCGCCAATCGCCGCCGCTCTTCGGCGAGGCGACGGTGCTCGGCTTCGCCGTGCTGATCGTGGTGCTGCCGCTGATCCTCTGGCAGCAGCGGCTGCTGACAGTGAACCGCTTCGTCACCGTCACCGGCAAGGCGCGGATGCAGGCCTTCGGGCTCGGCCGCTGGCGCTGGCCCGCCTTCTGGCTGCTGGCGGTGCTTGGCGTGTTCACGACCGTGGTGCCGGGCATTTGCCTGATCCTCGGCACCTTCATGAATATCTTCGGCCGGTTCGACATGGCGCGCATCTGGACAAGCGAGCATTGGTCGGAGGTGCTGAGCGATCCGCTGCTGCTGCGCGCGCTCGTGGAACACGGTCGTCATGGGCGGCGCGGCGGCGCTGTTCGGCATGCTGTGGTTCTCGCTGGTCGCCTATGTCTCGGTGCGGACGCGCTACCCGGGTCGCAAGCTCCTCGACTTCGTCACCTGGCTGCCGGCGAGCCTGCCGGGCGTGATCCTCAGCCTCGGCCTGCTCTGGATGTTCCTCACCGTGCCGGTGTTGCGGCCGCTTTACGGCACGATCGTCGTGCTGGTCGTGGCGGTGCTGATCAACGCGGTGACGACCAGCACGCAGATCATCAAGAGCAACATGGTGCAGATCGGCGCCGAGTTGGAGGAGGCGGCCTTCGTCGCCGGCGCCGGCCGCGCCGCGACCTATGGCCGGATCGTGCTGCCGCTGCTCGCGCCGGTGTTGGTCACGGTTGCGCTCTATATTTTCAGCACCGCGGCGCGCAATGTCGCGACCATCGTCATGATCGCGACCGGTGGCAACCGGCCGTTGGCGCTGTTGCAGATCGACTATATGATCGACGGACAATACGAGGCGGCGTCGATCGTCGGCGTGTTCATCGTGGTGCTGACCTGGGGCGTGGCGATGATCGCCCGCGGTATCGGACGGCGCTTCGGCTTTCGGACGCTCTAGAAGGGGAGGAAGTCATGGCCCAGCTCATCGGCGGATTGGGGACATCGCACGCGCCGCAGCTTCTGATGCCGGCGCTGCAATGGAGCGATTTGCCGACCCGCACCAAGGGTCCGTTCAACCCAAAACCCGATATCGCGAAGGACCTCACCGACGAGGCGAAGCTCGCAAACCAGGCGCGCTGCAACAAGGCGATCGGCGCGCTCCGGGCGCAGCTCGAAGCCTGGGCGCCCGATGCGGTGATCGTCATGGGCGACGATCAGCATGAGAATATCCTCGACGACAATCAGCCGCCGTTCCTGCTCTATCTCGCGCCCGAGACCGACGCGACGTTGCATTTCAATTATCTCGGCGTGAAATCGACCGACCAGATGACGCGCTATCCGGTGGCGAGCGCGCTGGCCATGCAGCTCTATGACGGACTGACCGACGAAGGCTTCGACATCGCCTGGTCGCGCAAGAACCGCGAGGAATACGGGCTCGGCCATGCTTTCGGCCGCGCGCTCGATTTCCTGATGCCGCTGAAGAAATTCCCGATCGTGCCGCTGATGGTGAACACCTATTACCCGCCGGCGCCGAGCGCGAAACGCTGCCTCAACCTCGGCAAGGCGCTGCGCCGCGTGATCGAAGACTTACCGGGCAATGCGCGCATCGCGCTGGTCGCGTCAGGCGGGCTCAGCCATACGGTGATCGACGAAGCGCTCGATGCGGCTTTCATCAAGGCGCTCGAGACGCATGACGAGAAACTATTACGCGTCGATGCCGGCCGATGTGCTGGTCGAAGGCACGTCCGAGATCCGCAACTGGATCATCCTCGCCGGCGCCATGGGCCGCGGCGGCAAGATGGTCGACTACGTGCCCTGCTATCGCCAGACGACCGGCGTCGGCTGCGCGATGGGGTTCGCGGTGTGGAACTGAATAGCGTTCTCCGCGCGAAGCCGGGGTCAATCAAGGGGCGCCCTCGACCGCGAAGGTGTGGTACTTCGCATATTTTTCACCGATGCGGCGCACTTGCACATAGGCCGGGTCATTTCGCCAGGCCTGAAGCGCTTCCATGCTTGGATACTTGTAGATGACCACGCGCTTGGGGGCCTCTCCGTCGACTGCAACCACCTGCGCGCCCGTCGCGGCCGCGCCTGCAGCTGCAACGAGTTGCCCGCCATGCGCCTTGATAATCTCCCGGGCTTTCGGGAGGTATTCTTTGGCGTATCCATCGGGATCGGTAACGTCGATCTGACCAATTAAGTATGCAGGCGGCCTTGCTTGCCCATGGAGCGTTCTACCACCGAGCGCACCCAGCGAGACGCCAATCAATACAACGAGACCGACTTTGTATCGACCATTCATGTGTTTCCTCCATTCGAGCTTAGCGAGGTGACACTGCGGCAGAACGGTGTTGCACGTCTAATACATAAACCCTCTACCTTATCATGCCCGAATGCTATAACGGGACATGGACGTGCGGCATGCCCGTACCTTTGTAACCGTGGCCGAGCTCGGCACCGTATCCAAGGCAGCGTTGCGCCTGCGGATCGCACAACCCGCTTTGTCACGCCAGATTATCGATCTCGAGCACGAACTCGGCTTGCGACTCTTCGACCGCGTCGGGCGCCGGCTTCGATTGACCGGCGAAGGTGAGCAATTGCTCACCAGCTGCCGCGTCCTTCTCAATTGCGCCAGTGCCGTGACAGAGCAGGCTCAATTGCTCAGTCATGGAGATAGAGGAGTCCTGAAGATTGCCGGCTCGCCGCAACACATCGAAAGCGTCTTGTCACGGTTCCTGGATCATTACGCGGAGCGCTATCCGAATGTTCAGGTGAGGATTAGCGAGGGAACGGGCAGCGAGATATTGACACTGCTCGAACGTGGAGAAATCCACCTCGGCCAGAATTTGCTGCACGCCGTCAAGCTCGACGAACGCCATTTCGGCAGCCTTCCGCTCGGATCGGTGGAGCTCCTGGCCGTTTGCCATCCGTCGACGCCGCTCGGCCGGCGTCGCTCGATCGATATTGCCCGGTTGGCCGACTTTCCGTTGCTCTTGATGGACGGTGGATTCGGATTTCGTCGTGCTTTCGATGCGGCCAGCCGGATGGCGGGACTGAAGCCGACAATCCGGTTTGAAAGTCGAAACCCGCACACCTTGTTGGCCCTCGCCGAGGCGGGACAGGGCGTTGCGATTGTTCCTTCCCAGCTCCAGTGCCACCGTTATCAATTGAGAATCGTCGGTCTCACATTCAATGGCCGCCCCTTGCGCGAGCCATTGACGATTTCGTGGGACAAAAGACGTCCATTGCCGCTCTTTGCGACCGACTATTGCGGAATGCTTGCCGCATATATGCGCGAGATCTTTCCGATAACGCGGCCAACCGAGCCGGAGGCGAAAGGGGCGGCTAAGCCCCGACCATCTCCGCCGGTCGCACGCGCTTCACCTCATGCGCGTGGAGGGCCGGCAGCACGTCCTGGCCGAAGCGGCGGATCTGCTCCATGAACATCTCATGCGGCATGGCGCCGAGATTGACGTTGAGCAGCAGATTGTTGGCGCCGGCATGCTCGCCTTCGTCGATGAGGCGCTCGATCACCTCTTTGGGCGAGCCCCAGGCAGCACGCTCGACGACGCGCTTTTCGGCATCGGCGATGGTGAAGGCCGCGGTCTTCACGCGCTCGTTCATCAGCGGCCCACGATTTTCCGGCCGCACGTAATCGTAGGAGGCGGGGTTGCGCGCCGAGCCGAGGCGGGCAAGGGCGACGCTGTTGCCATGGCCGAACAGCATGTTCTGGAAATAGACGTAGTAGGGCCCGTATTCATTGATCGCGGCGGCGCGGCTGTCGGCGACATAGGCATCGGCGAAGAGCGTGATCTGGTCGGGCGTGACCTTGTTGCCGGCCTTGGCCACGGCTTTCGAGTAGTAGCCGATGATGTCCTCGATCAGGCCTTTCGAGAATTCGGGCAAGGCGATCGGATAATTGCGGCTGCCGGCCCAGTCGAGCGTCTCCTTGGAGCCGGTGACCGGAATCCAGATCGGCGGATGCGGCTGCTGATAGGGCTTCGGCCAGAGCGAGATGTCCTTGTACTTCCAGAATTTTCCTTCGTGCGAGAAGCTCTCCTGCGTCCACGCTTTCATGATGATCTCGTAGCTTTCCTCGAAACGCGCGCGCGCTTCCGAGGCCGGCATCGAGAAGACGTGGTATTCGCGCGGGGCGCCGCGCGCCAAGCCGGCGATCACGCGCCCGCCCGAAATCTGATCCGCCATCGCAGTCTCTTCCGCGACCAGAAGCGGATCGTGCATCGGCAGGAGATAGCCCATCACCACGAATTTCAAGCGCTTCGTATGCTGCGCCGCGACCGCGATCAGCATGTTCGGCGAGTTCATCAGAGAGTGCGGCGTGGTGTGATGCTCGTTGAAGCCGACGCCGTCGAAGCCGAGCTCGTCCATCAGCTTCCAGGCCTGGATGTGATCCTGATAGGTCTGGTGCGCGATCTGCGGATCGAAATGTTTACCGGGCAGCGGATAGGGCAGGTCGGTGAATTCGGTGAATTGCTTGGCATAGGGCACGAGATCGAACAGGAAGACTTTCATTCCAGCTTTTCTTTTGGGTGAGAGGTTCGAAGAGGATTTCCCGAAACGTCATGGCCGGGCCTGTCCCGGCCATCCACGAGTTTGATTCAAGTCGTGGATGCCCCGAACAAGTCCGGGCACGGCGAAAGAGGGCGTAAGCGTCCTTAGTCCCGGAACGACGGGTCGAGCCGGTCGAGGTTGCGCAGGATCGCGGCCCATTCGACCTGGCCGCCGGTGTTGCGCTGCTTGTCGAACTGCTTCGCCGTGTGCTCGCAAACGTCGGGCGACGGCTCGATGATCTCGGCGCCGGCCGCCATCAGGCGGAGCTGCGCGTCGGCGACGCGGATCAGCATCGCCATGGTGGTCACGGCGCGGCTGATATTGGCCCCGGTCGTCAGCAGCCCGTGATTGCGCAGAATCACCGAGTGATTGCCCTGGCCGAGATCGCGGGCGAGGCGGGCGCATTCGTCGCTGTCGGTCGCGATGCCTTCGAAATCGTGATAGCCGATGCGGTTGTAGAAATTCATCGCATCCTGGCAGAAATATTTGAGCCCGCCCTTCACCGCCGAGATCGCGATGCCCGGCTCGGTATGGACATGCATCACGGCGTTGATGTCGGGCCGCGCCATCAGCACGGCGGTGTGGATCGTGGTCGCGGCGGGGTTGATCGGCTTGTCCTCGCCGATCGGCCGGCCTTCCATGTCGAGCTTCAGGAGGCTCGACGCGGTCACTTCCTCGAACAACAGCTCATGCGGCTTGATCAGGAAATGATCGGGCTCGCCCGGCACGCGCAAAGTGATGTGGTTGAAGATCGAATCGTTCCAGCCGGCATATTGCGCATGGCGATAAGCGGCGGCGAGATCGACGCGCGCCTGCCATTCGGCGGGCGGAATGGAATTGCGGAGCGACGGCTCCCTTGCGAGAATGGGTGCAGCGGCGTTGGCGTCACCATCGTCGATCTCCCTCTTCCCCGAACGGCACTTACTAGGCGCCAGTATAGGGCTCTTACGATGCCCCTAAAAGCACCCGTCATTGCGAGCCCGGAAGGGCGAAGCAATCCCGGGCCCACTGCGCCGTTCTGGATCGCTTCGCTTCGCTCGCGATGACGTGTAAAAACGGGACAGGAGGATTTCATGCAAATCGTCGTCGTCGGACCGGCCGCCACCGAATACGCTTTCGTTCCGGTCGAGGAAGAGCTGAAGCGTCGTGGCCATGAGGTGATCCGCTATATCGGCGCGGCGCCGTTCCTGGCGAAGCCCGATGCGCTCGCCAAGGCGGATATTCTTTACGGCAACGCTTACCCCTGCACGCGCGCGCTGCTCGAGAAAGCGCCGCAGCTTCGTGCCGTGGTCAATCCGTGGATCGGCATGGAAGGCTTCGACATCGCCGGCGCGACGTCGCTCGGCATCGTCGTCGCCAATGGTCAGGTGCCGGAGAATTATCTGAGCGTCGCCGAGGCGACGATCATGCTGATCCTCGCCTGTCTGCATAACCTGCCCGAGAAGATCGCGGCGCTGCGCGCCAATCAGCCGGCGCCGTCGCGCATGAATGCGCGGATGCTGCGCGGCAAGACGGTCGGCATGATCGGCTTCGGCAATATGGCGCGCGCCATCGCGCATCGCCTCTCGACCTGGGACGTGACGTTGCAGGCCTATGCGCCGCGCGTGCACGAGCCGGTGCCGGCGAATGTCGCCTTCGTCGGCCTCGACGATCTGCTCCAGAGCAGCGACATCGTTTGCGTGCTGTCGACGCTCAACGCCGAGACGCGCTATCTGCTGAACGAGGCGAAGCTGCGGCTGATGAAGCCGAACGCGATCCTCATCAACACGGCGCGCGGCGGCATCGCCGACGAGGCGGCACTGGTGAAGATCGCGAAAGAGGGGCGGCTGCATAAGATCGCGCTCGACGTGTTCGAGAGCGAGCCGCTGGCGCCCGATAGCGCGCTGCGCGAGCTGCCGAATGCGATCCTGACGCCGCATTGCGTCGGCCATTCGCGCGAAGGCGCCGAGGCCGTGCCACGCACGGCGATCGCCAATATCGAGCGCGTGATCGCCGGCGAGCCGCCGGTCTATGTCGTCAATCCGGCGGTGTTGCCGGAATGGCAGAAGAAGTGGGGTAATGTAAGGCCCGTTCGTCATTGCGAGCGAAGCGAAGCAATCCAGGACGACGCCCGCGGCCTCTGGATTGCTTCGTCGCTAACGCTCCTCGCAATGACGACATATCTTTAACGCGTCATGCCCTCGCAATGACGATGTAACGACTAGCGCGTCACATCCTCGGCGAAGCGCTTATCGACCACTTGGTCGAGCGTCACTTTGCCCTTCAACATGTTCTGCCCTTCGAACCAGTCGAGTTGGCGCGTCATGTCGGCGAAGTCGAGCCGCGCGTCGGAATCGACATAAGGAACGGCGAGCTTCAGCTCCTCCGGCGTCTGGCCGAGATATTTCGCCATGATCGCGAGCGCCTCGTTGGCGCCGGGCCCGTCGTGACGCGTGCCGTCGGCAGCGGTGAAAGCGTCGTGGAAATCATGCAGGCCGCGGCGCAGGCCGGTGAGGAAGCGCTTCATCACATCGCCGCGCTCGTTGAGCGTCTTCGGCGAGGCGATGAGCGCGCTCGATTGCCATTGCACCTCGTCGCCGACCCAGGCGAGGAGCTTCAGATCGCCCTTGGCCAGGGCCGGCGCCATGATCGTCGCCGGGATGACGCCGGTATCGGCGGTGCCGCCGGTCACGGCCGAGACGATGTTGCCGTTGGCCTGCAGCGCCAGGAAGCGCACCTGGTCGAGCGGGACGTGATGCTTCAGCGCGACTTGCGCGGCGGCGTAATGCACCGGCGAGCCGATCAGCGAGATCGCGATCGGAATGGCCGGCGAGCTTGTCGAGGCTGGTGAGGCCCGCCGCCGATGCTGCGTTCGAGAGGATGAAGGCGTTGACCTGGAAGGTCTGATGCTCGCGCGCCTGGCCGGCGAAGATCTTGATCGCGCCCTGCGCGGCGAGGGCGTAGAGCTGCGCCGAGACGCCGGTCGAGCCGATATCGGCCGAACCCGACACCACCGCCGGCGGCACGAGGCCGGGCGAATCGAAATTCGCGAAATCGATATCGATACCTGGCGTCTTTGAAATAGCCCTTGTCGAGCGCGACATAGACGGCGCCGAGCGTCGTCGATTTCACCGTCGCGATCTTCACGACATCGGCCGCCGCGCGCGATACCGCCGGCGAGAAGCAATGCCGCGACGCTGCAAGCGATCTCTCGAATGCAATCTTCTCGCACCCACACCCATTCTCGATTTCGATCGCCACGCTTTTAATCGCCGATTGCTTGCGCTGTCTCCGGCACGTAGCGGATGAGCAGAAAGGCGACCACGGCGGCACAGCCGCTGGTGAACAGGAATGCCGTGCCGTAATCGACGGTATCGGCGACGAGCGCGAAGATGATCGGGCCGAGCGCGACGCCGCCTTGTCCCGTGAACCGCCAGATGCCGAGGAAGGTACCGCGGGCTTCCGCCGGCGCCACATCGGCGCCGACGGTCTGCACCGAGCCGCCGGTCAGCGCCTGGGTCGCGACGCCGAGGAGGAACAGCCCGACATACCAGGCAGCGATAGATGCGCGTAAGCCGAGACGGCGAGGAGCGCCATCGCGATGGTGACGCCGGTGAAGCCTGGCACCATTGTCCGCTTGCGGCCGAAGCGGTCCATGATCCAGCCGCCGGTGAAGCCGATCGGCAACGACAGGCACGAGGCCGCGGTGGCGAGATAGCCGATCTGCTGCCGGCCCGAGATCGTAGGCGAAGGCGGCATAGAGATGGAGGAGATCGGCGTTGAGCGGGCCGCGCGTCAGCCCGGCGAAGAGCGCGACGCCGAAATAGACCAGGCGCGGCATGATGACGTCGCGCAGCGAGATCGTGCGGACCGCTTTCTTGTTGCGTTTGCCGTCGCCTTGCCGCGGCGTGTCCTTGGCGAAGCTCGAGGTCGGGATCAGCGCGATCAGTGCCATCGCCGCGAAGATGAGGAACGGCGCGCGCGGTCCCCAGGCGGCGGCGATGAAGCCGCCGACGATCGGGACCGGCAGCCGGCCGGTGCTGTCCATGCCGAACATCCAGCTCACCAGCCGGCCGCGCTGCGACGGCGCGCGCGCCGTAGGAGATCGCGGCCAGCCGCGCCATCTGCCACATCTGCGCGGCCATCCCGGTGAGAAAGCGCAGGATCAGCAGCTCGGTGAAGTAATCCGAGAAGAAGATCGCGAAGCTCGTGATCGACGTGATGAGCGGCGCCGAGATCAGCACGACGCGGTTGCCGAAGCGATCGATCAGCCAGCCCGACGGGATCGTGCCGACGACATTGCCGAGCACGAAGGCGGTGACGACGCCGCTCGCCATGCCGAAGCTGACCGCGTAGGTCTTGGCGAGGGTCGGGATCGCCGGCAACGCAATGCCGGTGCCGATCGCCAGGACGAGGGCCGGCAGATAGGTCGATAAGAAACGCGTCCCAGGATACGGCGCTTGCCGGCCGCGGCTTGATGCCGCGGCCGTCGCTCGCTTCGCTTCCGAGCCCTGACCGGCGTCGCTCATCCTACCGTAATACAGCCATTACTATTCGGCGGCGTTGCTCGCGCTCAACGACGGCGACAGAATCTCGAGCATCTTTGCCCTTGGTCTCGATCGCGACGAAGATCACGGTGAGACCGCCGATCACGCCGAAACACGCATAGGCGAGATAGGCGTTGTTGAGGCCGATATTGGCGCTCGCCCAGCCGAGGAAGATCGGCCCGATGACCGCGGCAAAGCGCACCCAGGCATTGCCGACGCCGACACCGATCGCGCGCATCTCGGTCGGGTAGAGCTCGGCCGTATAGGTGCTGAGGCCGAGCGCCAGGATCGAGTTGAAGGCGGAGCCGAGCATGAACATCGCCATCAGGAAGACAAGGCCCTGGCCCGGGAACGCGTAGGCGAAGAGCAGGAGCAGCGGGATGGCACCACAGAGCTGACCCAAGGCAAAGAGCGGCTTGCGGCCGAATTTGTCGATCAGGAAGATGCCGGTGATGGTGAAGCAAAGACCGAGGCCGCTCGCCCAGTAGCCGAAGCTCAACGAATTCCTCGAGCGACGCGTGATAGACGGTGCGCAGCAAGGTCGGCACGGTCGTGTTGAGCCCGTAGACGATGATGTAGGTGCAAAACCAGATCGTCCACACGGCAAGGGTAGCGGCGGCGATAGATGCCGCGCAGCAGATCGCCGATCGTCGCCGTCGAGGGCTTGGCCGGCGCGACGTCGGTCGGCACCGGCGGCAGCGGCTTCGCGCCATGCTCCGAGATCTGATCCTCGATCTTGCTGAGGATCGCGTTGGCTTCCTCGTCGCGGCCTTTGTTGATCAGCCAGCGCGGCGATTCCGGCATCCATTGACGCAGCGGGATCAGGATGATCGCCGGGATCGCGCCGATGATGAACATCCACTGCCAACCGAAATTCGGCACGACGAAGCGTGCAATGACCGAAACGAAAATAAAGCTGATCGAGAACCAGAGCTGGAAGCCGAGGCCGTAGCGGCCGCGATGCGAGGCTTTGGCGAATTCGCCGATATAGGCGGCCATGATCGGAATTTCGCCGCCGAGGCCAAGGCCTTGGATCGCGCGCATCGTGAACAGCGACCAGTAATCCCAAGCGAAGGCGCAGGCGATGCTCATCACCGTGTAGAGGATCAGCGTGTAGCGGAAGATCGGCACGCGCCCATAACGCTCGCCGAGCCAGCCGAAGACGATCGAGCCGATGAGCTGGCCGATATAGCCGGCGCTGATCAGGGTGCTGCCGGTCGCGAAGGTGAGATGCCACGCGGGCACCAGCACCGGCAGCACGTAAGCAATGGCAAGGGCGTCGAACCCGTCGAAGAACCAGCCGGTCGAGACGATGGCGCCCATCCTGAGAGTGCCAGCGCGAGAAGGGTAGGCGCTCGATGCGCGCGGCAATCTGATAGCGATCGGCTCGCGCGGTGACGTCGGCCATGTTTCCCCCGTTCATCGATGGAGTGTGAGCCGATTTCTTGTTGCTGTGGCGCTTTCTATAGGCGGCGCGTCGCCGAGCGGCAAGCCCGATCGTTCCGGTCTCGTTGACCGGAGCGTGTGCCGCGAGCGGATACTTCCCGCAACGGGCAACAAGCTCATCGATGAGGGAGGAAAATCATGGACGGAAGCATTCCGCGTCGCCGTTTCTTGCAGAGCGCCGGCGCTGTCACGACCGCGGCGGCGGTTGCGCTGGCGCCGCGCGGCAGCGCGGCCGGCGAGCAACTCGCTGCCGATCCGCAACCGGCGCCAGCGGGCGCCCGCCGCCAAGGCCGAGGCCTTCGATCCGGCGAAATTCGTCGTGATGCACCAGCTCGTGCAATCCGGCCGGGCGAAAATGAAGCAGATCGCGTGGAATTATCTGCTCGGCTGCGCCGACACCGAGTCGACGATGCGGCGCAATCGTCACGCGCTCGATAGCGTCGCCTTCAAGCCGCGCGCGCTGCGCGGCGTCGGCAAAGTCGATGCGCGAGGGAAATTCCTCGGTAAGACGATGCGCCTGCCGGTGCTGATGTCGGGCATCGGCTCGGTCGGGCTGATCGATGAGGGCGGCGCCGCAACCGTCGCCAAGGCGGCGTCGAAATTCGGCATCGCGATGGGCTACAGCTCGGTGGCGAAGCCCGGCCTCGAAGAGACCGCTGCCGCAGGCGATTGCCCGAAGATCGTGCAGCTCTATGTCCGCGGCGACGATGCCTGGATCGATGCCTATGCCGCGCGCGCGATGAAGGCCGGCTATAATGTTTTCACCTTCATCGTCGACAGCGCGCATTTCTCGCGGCGCGAGCGCGACATCATCCATGCCGGCAACAACGCCAATCTCAGCGACGAGCCCGATCCGTATCTCTCGACGCTCGATTGGGACAAGGTCAAGCGCTTCCGTGACCGGCATAAGGATATGGAGGTCGGCATCAAAGGCGTGACGAGCGGCGAGGATGCCGCACTTGCGGTGAAATCCGGCCTGTCCGTGGTCTGGGTCTCGACGCATGGCGGACGCCAGGTCGATCATGCGCGCGGCGCTTACCAGATTCTGCCCGAAGTGGTGCAGGCGGCGAAGGGCAAGGCGACGATCATCTTCGATAGCGGCGTTTATCGCGGCACCGATGTGGTGAAGGCGCTGGCGACCGGCGCCGATGTCGTCGGCATCGGCCGTCTCTATGCCTATGGCCTGGCGAATGGCGAAGCGGGCGTGGTGCGCGTGCTCGAAATCCTCGAGAAGGAGATCGAGGCCTGCATGGCCAATCTCGGCGCGAAGAATGTCGGCGGCGCTGAACAAATCGTTGATTACGCCAACGACACCGGTCAACCCGCCGAGCCTCTTCAGCGCCTTCCCGCTGATGGATTCGACCGGCTATTCGGCGGTGTGACGGGCTTATTTATTTCGTCATTGCGAGCGCAGCGAAGAAATCCGGGTTTTCATGTGTAGCGCTGGATTGCGGGGGTGTCGGCCGATGGCCTCCGCGCAATGACGATGAGATCGTTAGGGCCAGGCGCCTTAACCCCAAACCGGTCAGCGACCTTCATCAGCTCCGCCCATGTCGCGGCGGGGATTGTGATGCCCGCCTTGCGGCGCTTCTGGAGCTCGCGCGCGCCGCGTTCGCCCGGCATGAGGATTTCCTCGAAGCCGGTCTGACGCGGTTGGGCCTTGAGCGCGTCGATCATGCGTGTGAGATCGCGGTCGAAGCCGGGCAGGTCGCGGAATTGCGCAATGTCGATCGCGATCAGGAACGCGTTCTGACGATGCGCCTTGCCTTCGGGCTTGCCTTCGATCGTGTCGGCGATGATCGCGTTGGCGGTGACGAGGCTGGCGATTGCCTCGATCATCAGCGAGAGGCCGGAGCCTTTCGGTCCGCCGAGCGATAAGGGTAGCGTCGCTTTCTTCGGATCGGTGGTCGGGTTGCCGTCATCGTCGAGCGCCCAGCCTTCGGGGATGCTTTTTGCCGCTGCGCGCCGCGTGAACGATCTTGCCGAGCGCCGCGACCGCCGTCGCCATGTCGAGCACCAGCGGCTCGCCTTTCCCATGCGGGATCGCGATCGAGAAGGGATTGGAGGCGACGCCGACCTCGCGCGCACCGTGATAGACCATGTTCGACCACGAGGCCGAGCCGGCGATCGCCGCCATGCCTTCGAGCGCGGCGAGCCGCGTGTAATAGCCGAGCGCGGCGGTATGCGTCGTACGTCTGCACCAACGCCAAGCCTATGCCGGCGGCACGCGCTTTGCGCGCGGCTTCGGCGGCGGCAAGGCGCATCGAGACCTGGCCGGGCCCGCGATCCGCTTCGATCAGCACCGCCGCCGGCAATTCCTTCTCGACGCGGATCGTCGGCCGCGTGTTCATCTCGCCGTCGTCGATGATCTCGATATAGCGCGGGATGCGCTGCACGCCGTGGCTCGGCGCACCGCGCAGATCGGCCCAGACCAACACCTCGGCGATCTTCGCCGCATGATCGGCGGAGAAGCCGCGCGCGACGAAGATGTCGGCAGCGAACTTCGAAAGGTTTTCGACGGAGAGGGTAGGGGAGTCAGTCATAGCGTTTCACTTCCCACCCTAACCCTCCCCCTCAAGGGGGGAGGGAAAAGGAAATCCCCCTCCCCCCTTGAGGGGGAGGGCGGGGGTGGGGGTATTTTCATCGCGCTGTCACTTCGCCGCGATCGGGAAGAATTTATCGAGCCAGGTGCGGATGATTTCGATCACGCGCGGATTTTCCTGGCTGAACATGAAGTGGTCGACATCGGGCATGAGGTGAAGATCGGTCGAGGTCTTGCCGGCATGCTCGAAGAGCCGCAGCGACTGCTCGGTCGGCGTCACCGAATCCTTCGATGCGTGCAGCAGCAGCAAGGGCCGCGGCGCGATATTGCCGACGACGTCGTTGGCGCGGAAATTGTACATGCTCTCGACCGTGTCGAAGGTGAACTCCATGATCGAGTTCTGGGCGAGATGCGTGCGGAGATGCTCGGGGATCGGCACGATGTCGAAACGCGGCACCATGATGGTCTCGCCCTTCGCCTTCGCCGCCTTGCCGCGCTCCATCATCTCGGTGAAGCGCTTCCAGGCTTCGGGCGATTCATGCTGCTTGCGGAACTTGGTTTCGCCATCGCCCCAGCCGCCGGACGAGATCACGACGGCGATGCGCTTGTCGACGCCGCCGGAATAGACCGCGACCGCCGCGCCGAAAGACGAGCCGGCGACGCCGATGCGCGCGCCGTCGATCTCGGGCCGCGATCTGCAGGAAGGTGACGGCGGCCTTCACGTCGTCGACCTGCTCGAGGCAGACATTGTTGGCGCGCTTGCCCTCGCTCTCGCCGCAGCCGCGAAAATCGAAGCGCAGCGCGACATAGCCCCATTCGGCGAGCATTTCAGACGGAAGAACGCAGTTGCTGCTGCTGCTGTTCGAGCCGAAGCCGTGCAGCACCATCATCGCCGGCCGCTTCTCGCCCGGCTTCATGCCGGCCGGCTTGTGGATGTAGCCGTTGATCTTCAGCCCGGCGGATTGAAAGGAAATGCGCTCTGCAGGCATCGTGCCGCCCTCCCGTTGATCGTCATGGCCGAGCTCGTCCCGGCCATCCACGACTTTTTCAAGACGTGGATGCCCGGAACAAGTCCGGGCATGACGGTTTAAGAATAGCCCCAGCTATGCCGCAGCGCGGCGTGAAGCGCAATCGCCGCCAAGTGCGCTTGGTGTCTTGGTGGTTCGGCCTTAGAATGGCAAACCGGCACGGAGGGATTAGATGTCGGGCAGCTTCCTGCGCAATTGCTGGTACGTCGCGGCCGAGGCGGGCGAGGTGACGCGCAGCGCCGCTATCGCGGCTGCTGCTCGGCGAGCCGGTGGTGATGTATCGCCGCGAGGACGGCACGCCGGTCGCGCTCGAGGATCGCTGCTGCCATCGCCGCGCGCCGCTCTCCAAGGGCAAGGTGATCGGCGATCGGCTGCAATGCGGCTATCACGGCTTCACCTTCGATGCGTCGGGCGCCTGCGTCGCCATTCCCGGCCAGGAGCGCGTGCCGCCGAGCGTCGGCGTGCGCTCCTATCCGCTCGTCGAGCGTCATGGCTTCTGCTGGATATGGATGGGCGAGGCGAGCGCGGCCGATGCGTCGCGCATTCCCGATTTCAGCCGCAACACCGATCCGAACTGGAAGCCGGTCCATGCGCGCCTGCCGGTCGCGGCGCATTACCAGCTTCTGGTCGAGAATCTCATCGATCTGTCGCATGTCGGCTTCGTCCATGCCAAGACCATCGGCACCGACGACAGCAAAGCGAAGCTCGATTTCGATCGCGGCGATGATTTCGTGAAGGTCATCCGCGAGCCGGTCGAGGTCGACACGGCGCCGCATAATGCCGCGCAAGGCATGGGGCCGCGCTCGCGGCTGGAGAAGAGCATCACCTTCCTGCCGCCGTGCCAGGTGGTGATCGATGTGCGCACGACCGAGGTCGCGCCGGGAAAGAACGATCCGATGTCGCTCGGCATCACCATCCTCAACGCCTGCACGCCCGAGACCGAGCGCTCGACGCATTATTTCTGGACCAGCATTCGCGATTATCTGCGGAGCGACACGCAGCTCGACGGCTTCATGATGAAGATCACCACCGACGCCTTCAACGAGGACAAGGACATGCTCGAGGCGCAGCAGCGCTGCATCGAGCTCGATCCCGACGCCGCCTATGTCAGCGTCAACGCCGATTGGGGCAGCGTGCAGATGCGGCGGCTGATGACGGAGCTTCTTGAGCGCGAGCAAGGCGCCGCGACAGCAGCACAGTGAGCTGTCAGCTATCAGCCTTCAGCGGTCAGCGAAATAGAAAGCGTCATGCCCGGGCTTGTTCCGGGCATCCACGTCTTAAAACAGCTCGTGGATGGCCGGGCAAGCCCGGCCATGACGATGATGGCGAACCGAGCGCTGACCGCCGGTAGCTATTCCGCCGCCGCTTTGCCGAGTGCGCCGGGCACGACTTCCTCCTTCGGCGCCGGGTAGGGATACGGCCCAAGCCCGAGGAACATGCCGCAGGTGATGATCAGCAGCACCTCGTAGACGATGAAGATCGGCACGTAGGAGTGGAAGTGGTCGAAGCTCACGCCCGAGAGCGACGGGCCGACCCCGTTGGCGCCGGCGAAGAGCGCGAACATGACGCCATAGATCTTGGCGTATTCGCGGATGCCGAAATAACGGCTGGTGAAGAAGGCCATCAGATCGACCTCGGCGCCGACACCGAGACCGCAGAGCACCGCGCCGTAGAGCGGCACGCTGCCGCCGGCGCCGCTGGCAAGCAGGGCGATGCCGGCCATCGGGATGATGAAGAAGCCGATCGCGACATAGGGACCCCAGAAGCGATCGAGGCACCAGCCGGCGATGATGCGGCCGATGATCAGCGCGAAGCCCGCCGTCGAAAGATAGCGTCGATCGCGACGGGCGCCGGAATGCCGCGATCGGTCAGCAGCGCGACGATCTGCGTCAGCGTGCCGTTGATCGCGACGATGGCGATGAAGAAGGCGATGGTGAAGGACCAGAAGCGCCAGGTCTTGAACGCGTCGCGTGCCAGCATGCCGGGCAGCACGCTGGCCGCCGCGAGCTTGGCCGCGCGCCGCTCTTGCGGCTTGAAACCCGGCGGCTCGCGCAGGAAGATCGCGACCGGCAGCCAGGCGATGATCATGATGGCGATGCCGAGGCCGATATAGCCGCCGCGCCAGCCGAAATTGGCGATCAGTCGGCCGGCGATCTGCGGCACGATGGCGACGCCCAGGCCGACGCCCGCCATGGCGACGCCGAGCGCCAAGCCGCGGCCGCGATCGAACCATTGCGAGACCGAATTGGCGTAGGGGATCGGCGATTGGACGCAATAGACGAGGCCCGAGAAGCCGAAGAGCAGATAGATGCGCGACGGTTCGGGCAGGATCGTCGAATAGAGCGCGGTCGAGATCGCGCAGAGGATGAGGCCCGGGATCATGACCCGGCGCGTGCCGTAGCGATCGAGCAGCCAGCCGAGCGCGAAGCAGGCGAGGGTCGTCATCAGCGAGTTGATGCCGAGCGCCGAGCCGAAATAGCCGCGGCCGATGCCGAGCTCTTCGGTCACCGGCTTCAGGAACACGCCGAAAGCGAAGACGTTGATCGCGCCCGATCCGACCAAGAGGCCGCAGACGCTCGCGAACACGACCCACCAGCGATTGCCGAAGAATTTCCCCATGCGTCTCCCCCAGTTGTTACTGGTAGCGCTTATACGCGCCGCTCGCTCTGGTTGTAGCAAAGTTGCGCTGCAACGGCATCCGAAAACGCGACTACGCAATCTCATCATGCAACCGAGACCGGTTGATTCCGTTGGTGAATTCGGCAGAATGGCGGCAGCACAAGCGGAGGAAGCGTACGAGATGGCTCTCGCCGATGGTAAATCGACCATCGAGATCAGCGGTATTGCGCTGGAGATGGATGTTCGCGGCAACGGCAAGCCGCTTTTGTTTCTTCATCCCGAAATCGGCATGGATCGCGCCGGTCCGGCACTCGACGCGCTCGCCAAAGGCGCGAAGGTGATCGCGCCGACACATCCGGCCTATGGCAAGCCGGAGGCGCCGCTCAGCTTCAACACGATCGACGACATCGCTTATCTCTATCTCGATCTGCTCGAGGCGCATGATCTGCGCGATGTGACGGTCGTCGGCCTCGGGATCGGCGGCTGGATCGCGGCCGAGATCGCGGTGAAATCGACGCAGCGCCTTGCCAAGATGGTGCTGGTCGATGCCTTCGGCGTGAAGCATGGCGATCGCGAGACGCGCGATATCTACGACATGTGGTTCGTCACCGACGCCGATCTGCAGAAGGTCTTCTATCTCAATCAGGAACTCACGGCGCGCGATACGTCGCAAGCTGCCGGATGACGAGCTCTACGCCATCGCCCGCGCGCGCGAGGCGAGCTCGCGCTTCGGCTGGCGGCCTTACATGCACGATCCGAAGCTGAAAGGCCGGCTGCATCGCATCAAGATTCCGACGCTGGTGCTGTGGGGCGCCGAGGACAAGATCGTCGCGCCGGCTTACGGCAAGGCCTATGCCGCGGCGCTGCCGAGCGCGTCGTTTGCGACGATCGAGCAAGAGCGGGCATTTCCCGCATGTCGAGCAGCCGCAGGAATTCGCGCGCCGCGTCTGGAATTCGTTGCTGGCGATTTCATCGAGGGGAAGAACTGCATGCGAGTCTTTCACTTCACCGAGCAGCCCTATTCACCGGCCTGGAAGGATCACGGCGGCGCGCTGCGCATCACCATCCCCAACAGCCGTCTCGATCCGAAGCTCGCGGGCGATCTGCTGCATCGCTACTACGACGAGTGGCAGCTCGCCGACGAGCTCGGCCTCGACATCATGTGCAACGAGCATCACTCGACGGCGACCTGCATGGCCTCGACCGTCGTGGTCACGCTGTCGGTGCTGGCGCGCATCACCAAGAATGCGCGGCTGCTGGTTCTCGGCTATCCGCTGGCGCATCGACCCGATCCGCTGCGCGCCGCCGAAGAGCTCTCGACCATCGACGTCATCTCGCGCGGCCGGCTCAATATGGGCTTCGTCAAAGGCGTGCCGTCGGAATTCACGCCGTCCAACGCCAATCCCGTCCATGTCGAAGAGCGTTTCTGGGAATCGCTCGACTTCATCGTCAAGGCGATGACGACGCATGACGGGCCGTTCAATTGGGAGAGCGAGAATTTCCATTATCGCCAGGTGAACATCTGGCCGCGGCCGTATCAGCAGCCGCATCCGCCGGTCTGGAGCACGACCGGCAGCAAGCACAACGCGCAGCGCCTCGGCGAGCGCGGCTATACCATGGCGACGCTCGGCACCGGCTATGCGACGAAGCCGCTCTACGAGGCCTATCGCGACGCCTATCGCGCGAAATTCCATCGCGAGCCGCCGCCCGATCGCTTCGGCTATCTCGGGCTTGATGGCGGTCGGCGAGACCGAAGCCGAGGCGCGCCGCCGGGGCGAGCTGGTCGCCGATTATCTCCGCACGCTGCCGTTCACGCCGGCGCCGTTCCGCAATCCGCCCGGCTATATCTCGGTCGACGCCAATGTGCAGCTGATGAAGGCGGCGGGCCGGCCGCCCAATCGAAGCTTCACCAAGGATGGCCGCGCCATCAACATGATGACGGGCAGCGTCCAGGATCTGATCGATGCCGGCATCATGTTCTGCGGCACGCCCGATCAGGTCTACGATCAGATCACCGGCTTCGCCGAATCCTGCGGCGGCATGGGCAATCTTTTGTCGATGAGCCATGCCGGCTTCATGGACCATGACGACACGGTCGCCAATCTGTCGCTCTTCGCGAAAGAGGTGCTGCCGCGCCTGAAGGAATATCGCCAACCGAACGAGGCGGCGGCCGCGGCCGAATAGGCCGCAGTCCCGCAGAGCGCATGCCGCCACGTCTAACGCTTCGCGTCGATCTCGGGCCCCGCCAGTCGATCGGCCCGGGAAAGATGCGGCTGCTCGATGCCATCGCCGAGACCGGCTCGATCAGCAGCGCCGGCCGCGCGCTCGGCATGTCCTATCGCCGCGCCTGGATGCTGATCGACGATCTCAACTCGAGCTTCCGCCGCAAGGTCGTCTCGACCACGCTCGGCGGCAAGGAGGGCGGCGGCGCGAAGCTCACGCCTTTCGGCGCAAGAATCTGGTGAAGCGCTATCGCGCGATCGAGGCGAGCGCGACGAAGGCGACACGTTCCCATGTCGCGTTTCTCGCGCGCGCGATGCGCACCGACGCGACGACCGCTGCGACGAAACGGACAAAGCTGAGTCGGTAGACTTCGCCGTTTCTTTGAACACCAGGACATGAAGACATCAAGAAATGGTCTTGGTGTCCTGGTGTCTCGAAATCCTTATTTGGATAAAACGCTGAAGCCCTGCTTTTCGAAGAACGGCTTCGCCGCATCGGAATGCAGATAGGCGAGGAACTTTGCCGCTTCCGGATTCTTCGATGACGCCGTCAGCGCCGCCGGATAGATGATCGGCGGATAGGTGTCGGCCGGGAACACGCCCGCGATTTTTACGCCCTTATCGGCCGCCGCGTCGGTCTGATAGACGATGCCGAACGGCGCCTCCTTGCGCGAGACGAAGAGCAGCGCGGCGCGGACGTCTTCGGCGCTCGCGATCTTCTTCTCGACCGCATCCCACACGCCGAGCTTTTGCAACGCCGCCTTGCCGTATTTGCCGGCGGGGACGGAGTCAGGATTGGCCATGGCAAGCTTGCCGTCGCCGATCATCGTTGCGAGCGGGAAGCCCGGCATGATGTCGACGGTCTTGGTGCTGTCCGCCGGCTCGACCAGTACGAGCACGTTGCCGAAGAAATTCGCGCGCGTCTCGGGCTTGATCGCGTTGTTTTTCTGCACGTCGTTCATCCAGTCGAGATCGGCCGAGATGAAGATGTCGGCCGGCGCGCCGCTCTCGATCTGCTTGGCGAGGGCGGAACTCGCGGCGTAGGAGACTTTGATCGCGCCGCCGCCGCTCTTTTCGTAAGCGGCAACCGTGTCATCGAGCGCATTCTTGAGGCTTGCCGCGGCGAAGACCAGGACATCGTCGGCCAGCGCGGCGGGCGCGAGGACGAACAGACCGAAGGCCAGGGCGACGCCTGCCGAAATAAAGCGGACCGGAATAAAGCGGAAACGTGCCATTCTCATACCAAGACCTCCCAACGATATATTCATCCGAATATGTCGCCACGGCTATATTTGCAAGGATATAATGGTTTCGCTTCAGACAGGAGGAATGGGGAGATGATGCAGAAGCTCAGTGCCCGCAATCAGATCAAAGGCAAGATCGTTGCCGTGGAAAAGGGCATGACGACCGCCCATATCCGCATCGACATCGGCGGCGGGGCGGTACTCACCTCGTCGATCACCAACGAGGCCGTCGATGAACTTGCTCTCAAGGCGGGCGACGTGGCTTGGGCGGTGGTCAAAGCGTCGGATGTGATGATCGGCAAATGAAGCGTTTCGCCGCTCTCTGTCTCTTTCTGTTGCTGCTCGCACCGGCCGTTGCCGGCGCGAAATCCTTCACCGATTCCGGCGGTCGCACGGTCGAGTTGCCGGATCGAGTCACGCATGTCTGGCCGGCGGGTCCGCCTTCCGAGGCGCTGATCTATATCCTCGCACCGGAGAAGCTGGTCGGCTGGACGCATCGCATCCCGCCGGACTCCGCCGTGTTCATGAGCAACAATTACGGCGCGCTGCCGGTGATCGGGCGGCTGACCGGCCGCGGCAACACTGCGAACCTTGAAGCTGTGATCGCGGCCAAGCCCGATCTTGTGCTCGATGTCGGCACCATCGGCCCGACCTATGTGTCGCTCGCGGATCGCGTCCAGGTGCAGACGCATATTCCCTATGTGCTCATCGGCGGCTCGCTCGCCGATACGCCGAAGCTGCTGCGCACCGCCGGCATGGTGCTGGGCGTGCCCGACCGCGCCGAAACGCTGGCGCGTTATGCCGAGGACGAGATCGCCGATATCCAGATGAAGATCGCGACCGTGCCGGCGAATGCGCGACCGAAAGCCTATATGGCGCGCGGCCCGCGCGGCCTCGAAACCGATGTCACCGGCTCGATCAATGGCGAGGCGCTGACCTTCCTCGGCGCGCAGAACGTCGTGCCCGCAGGAGTCAGCGCCGGCAATCTCGCCGACGTGTCGATGGAGCAGGTGCTCGCCTGGCAGCCGGATGTCATCGTCACCATCGACCGCAATTTCTTCGCCAGCGTGCTCACCGACCCGCAATGGCAGGGCGTCAAAGCGGCGCGCGACAAGCGCGTCTATCTCGAGCCGCTCAATCCGTTCGGCTGGGTCGACGAGCCGCCCGGCCCCAACCGGCTGATTGGCCTGCGCTGGCTCGCGCATTTGCTCTATCCTCAGCTCTTCTCTGGGGATCTGCGCGCCGAGACCAAGCGTTTCTATGAACTCTTCTATCACCAAGCCCCAACCGACACTCAACTCGACCAACTCCTCGACCCCTCGGGGTGAGGCCGGCTTCGCGCTTTTGCTCGGGATCGCGCTGGCAGCACTTGCGTTGCTGGCGCTCATCGCGCTTGCCGTTGGCGCTTATCCGGTTTCGCTGAGCGAGATCGCGTCGGCGCTCGGCTTGCGCAGCGCGCCGCTCAGCGATGCGGCGCAAACCGTGATCTGGCAGATCCGCGGCCCGCGCGTCCTCGGCGCGATGCTGGTCGGGGCCGCGCTGTCGTCTTCCGGCGCGGCCTATCAGGGACTGTTCCGCAATCCGCTGGTCTCGCCCGACATCCTCGGCGTCGCCGCCGGCGCGGCGCTCGGCGCGGTGCTCGGCATCTTTCTCTCGCTGCCGGTGATTGGCATCGAAGCGTTGTCTTTTGCCGGCGGGCTCGTCGCCGTGTTGCTGGTCTATGCCGTCGCCGCCGGCATCAGCCATCGCGATCCGATGCTTGGTGTTGGTCCTGACCGGCGTCGTCGTCGGCGCGCTGCTCGGCTCGGGCGTGGCGCTGCTCAAATATCTCGCCGATCCGCTCAACCAGCTGCCGGCGATCACCTTCTGGCTCCTCGGCAGTCTCGCCGCATTCAACCGGGCCGATCTTTGGGTGCTGGCGCCGACGGTGATTGTGGCGCTCGTGCCGCTCGCCTTGCTGCGCTGGCGGCTCGACGTGATGAGTCTCGGCGAGGAGGAAGCGACCGCGCTCGGCGTCGATGTGCGCAGCGTGCGCGGCGCGGTGATCATCGGCGCGACCTTGATGACCGCCGCGTCGGTTTCCGTCAGCGGTATCGTCGGCTGGGTCGGGCTGCTGGTGCCGCATCTCGCGCGGTTGATCGTCGGCCCGGCTTTCGCGCGGCTGTTGCCGATGACGCTCGTCATCGGTGCCGGCTTCCTGCTGCTGGTCGACACCGTCGCGCGCACGATCGGCGTGGTCGAGTTGCCGCTCGGCGTGCTCACCGCGGTGCTCGGCACGCCGGTCTTTATCTGGCTCTTGGCGCGCGGGCGGCGCGGCGCGTGGTGAGCGCGGTCATCGCCGTCGAGGCGCTGTCCTTCGGCTATCCCGGGCGCACCGTCGGCGCGGCGGTCAGCTTCGCGCTCGAGGCGGGCGAGGTGATGTGCTTGCTCGGTCCCAATGGCGGCGGCAAATCGACCTTGCTGAAGACCGTGCTCGGCTTGCTGCCGCCGCAAAGCGGTACCATCCACGTCGAGGGTGAAGACACGGCCGATTGGACGCCGCGCCGGCGCGCGCTGTCGCTCGGCTATGTGCCGCAAAGCGGCGCGGGCCAGTTTGCCTACAGCGTCGCCGAGATGGTGCTGATGGGCCGCACCGCACATCACAGCGCCTTCGCGCCGCCTGGCGCGCATGATCGCGCTATCGCCGCGGAAGCGCTCGCGACGCTTGGCATCGCGGCGCTGGCCGAGCGCGATTGGCTGAAGATCAGCGGCGGCGAGCGGCAATTGGCGCTGATCGCGCGCGCTCTGGCGCAGCAGCCGAGGGTGCTGATTCTCGACGAGCCAACCGCCAATCTCGATTTCGGCAATCAGGTGCGCGTGCTTGCGGAGATGCGGCGGCTCGCGGCGCAAGGCCTCGCGGTGATCTTCGCGACGCACCACCCCGAGCAGGCGTTCGCCTGCGCCGATAAGGTCGTAGTGCTGCACGAAGGCCGGCTCGAGCGCCAAGGCACACCCGATGCGATCATCACGCCGGAGACGATGCGTCTTGTCTATGGCATCGAGGTCGAGATCGTGCCGGTCGGCGACGGTCGCTTAAAGATCTGCGTGCCGAAGGATTGGCGCTAGCGGCGCGATCTCGCTGCGCATTTTGGGGGAGTGACTTCGATGGATGACACGCTGATCTTGAATGCCAGTTGGGCTTGGAGCCTGCCTTTGATCATATTGAGCGTGGTTTTCCACGTGCTCGGCCTCGGCTTCATCAATGCGAATGTCATTCGCATATTCGGCGTGGTCAAAAATCACCGCAATTTTCTGACGATTTTCTGCGTGGTGATGGGCGCGACCGTGTTGCTGGCGACGATCCTGCATGGGCTCGAAGCAACGATCTGGGCGCTCGCGTATCGGCTCCTCGGCGCCGTGCCGGACGACAAATCGGCGGTGCTCTATTCGCTGGAGGCGATCACGACCTACGGCCACAACGACCTCTATCTCGCCGATCATTGGCGCTTGATGGGCGCTTTGGAAGCGCTCAACGGCATGCTGCTCTTCGGTCTGACGACCGCGTTCCTCTATGGCCTAATTCAGCGGGTCTGGCCGGTCGAACTGCGCGAATGGCATCGGCATGAGCCGGGGCCGCGGCACCGCTCGGAACAAAGCTAAGCCCAGACAGGCTTAATGCTCTGCGGCGTCTTCGCTTTTCGGAACCGAGCCGAATTTTGTCATGAAAAATGGCGTAGGAATAACGAGCCGAAATGAGCCGAACGAACGAAGATATGCTGCAGCGCACTAATAATTCGCGTTAACAATGGTTGCGATTTCTCTAGTAATATTTGCGTCGGAAAAGACAAAATCTTCGGCCCGCGCCACAAAAGGGCCACCATCCACCGGTAGGTTAGAAGAAACGGAGGTTAGGAGGGGCCAATGCCGCATTGGTGGCTGACAGGCGAAGCGTCTCTCGAAGAGTTGCTGAGCGACGAAATCATGGGCCCGGTCGCGGCGAGCGCGGGATTGAGCCGCGAACAGCTAAGGTCGAGTCTCGCCGAGGTCGCGCGGCGGATCGGCGGTGGCCGCGAGGGCCGGAGCCGGAAGGAGCCGCGTCAGGTCGCGGTCGGCTTCTAGGGCAACGCCGCTCGCCGCCAGCGGCAATTCGATCACCACTTTGAGACCGGGGGGCTCGGCACCGGGGACGCTGTCCTCGAGCCAGATCGTGCCGTCATGCAGCTTGGCGACGGCGCGGACCAGGCTGAGACCCAACCCGTTGCCTGGCGTGCTGCGGCTGCCCTCGAGCCGCACGAAGCGATCGAACACGGCGCTGCGCCGATCGGGCGGCACGCCGGGGCCGGTATCGCTGACCTCGATATGCGCCTTGTCGACGCGTGTCTCGACGCTCAGCGCGACCTTGCCGTCGGGCGTGTATTTGAGCGCATTGTCGAGCAGATTGGCGATCGCTTGCGAGAGCAGGTGGCGGTCGCCGCGCACCATGATCCTGTCGGCGATCCTGGTCTCGAAGCCGAGGCCGCTCTCGTCGGCGACCGGCTCGTAGAGTTCGGCGACGTCGCGCGCGATCTCGGACAGCTCGATCGCCCCAAAACTGTCGCGGCGCGATCCGGCTTCCGCCTCGGCGATGCTCAGAAGCGCGTTGAAAGTGCCGAGCAGGCGATCGGCCTCGTTGATCGTCTCGCGCAGCACGTCGGCATAGCGCGCCTGATCGGGCTTCTCGATCAGCGTGACTTCGAGCCGCGCGCGCAGCCGCGACAGCGGCGTGCGCAGATCGTGCGCGATATTGTCGGCGACCTGACGCATCCCCGCCATCAACCGCTCGATCTGGTCGAGCATGGCGTTGAGATTCTGCGCGAGCTGGTCGAACTCGTCGCCCGTGCCGGAGACCGGCACGCGCTGGCTCAGATCGCCATGGATGATTTGTGTCGAGGTGCGGTTCACCGCATCGACCTTGCGCAGCATGTTGCGCGTCATCAGCAGCCCGCCGATGACGCCGAGGCCAAGGGTGATGAGCGCCGCCCACCCCATCGTGTCGGTGATGCGCAGGCGGAACAGCCGCGCGTCGCGCAGATTGCGGCCGACGAGGAGATGGAAATTGCCCGGCAGCACGATCACCGAGGCGCGGGCATTGTCGATCTCGGACGCGCCGCCGACCTTCTCCGTGACCGGGAAGCTGACCCAGCCGCTGCCGCGCTCGACCGTTTGCGGCCAAGTCTCGAGATTGCCGGCGAGCCTGTGGAGCAGCGGATCGGTGATGAGATAGATCGTATCGTCGATGCGGGTCGGCGTGCGCTGCGCCGCGGCGATGCGCTGATCGATGATCTCGACGAGGCCGGCGAGGCCATGCTCGCGATATTGCTCGGCGAGACCGCGGATCTCGGCGTCGATGGTTTCCTCGGCCTGGGCTTCGACGAAATCGGCGGTCGAGAAATAGATGAAGGTCAGCAGCGCCAGCACCGAGGTCGCGAACAGCGTGAAATAGATCGCCGCGAGACGAAAGGCGCTGGTGTTGATGAGGCCGGTCACGGCGCTATTCGGCGCTGAGGCGATAGCCGGCGCCACGCACCGTATGCAGCAGCGGTTTGGCGAAACCCTTATCGATCTTCTGGCGCAGACGGCTGATATGTACGTCGATGACGTTGGTTTGCGGATCGAAGTGATAATCCCACACATTCTCGAGCAGCATGGTGCGGGTCACGACCTGGCCGGCATGCCGCATCAGGAATTCGAGGAGGCGGAATTCGCGCGGGAGGAGATCGATCTCCTGGCCGCCGCGATGCACGTTGCGCGCGAGCAGATCCATTTCGAGATCGCCGACATGCAGCTTGGTCGTCGCCGGTGTGCCGCTGCCGCGGCGAAGCAGCGCTTCGAACCGGGCCAGCAGCTCGGCGAAAGCGAAAGGCTTGACCAGATAGTCGTCGCCGCCGGCGCGCAGCCCTTTCACGCGGTCGTCGACCGCGCCAAGCGCGCTGAGGATCAGGACGGGGACGCGGATATCGGCGGCGCGCAGCGCAGCGATGACGGCGAGCCCATCCATGCCCGGCAGCATGCGGTCGATGATCAGCGCGTCGTAATTGCCCGAGCTCGCCATGAAGAGCCCATCGCGGCCCTCATGAGCGACATCGACGACATAGCCACTCTCGACAAGACCCTTGGAAATATATGCCGCGGCTTCGCGGTCATCCTCGATAACGAGCAGCTTCATGCCGCGACCTTAACGCGAGGTCATTCTCCCGCAAAGGCCGCTGCCGAATTCGTGGATAGGCTGTAAGGCTCAGGTAAGGGTCGTAACAAAAGCAACGACCCAGCCGATGAGCAGAAGCGCCGCAGTTTGGCGGTCCAACGGACGAGACATGTTTCCTCTCCCCATGTGTCGAGGACTTTTTAACATCAGAACAAAAAGAGAACAAGGAGAATCTTATCGGGGTTTCACCGGCCCAGCGAAACCGCGTCGAGGAGAGCGGGTTGTGGGGGAAGAGCCGCTCCTGACGGCGTAAAACACATAGGCAAAAAGCAGGCTTGAGGTGATCTTATGCGGCTGCTGGTGGCGGCAGCGGGTGATCTCGGGTGGTCTCACTGTCGTTATTCTCTACGCGCTGCCGGGCTGTGAGAACCAGGGCGCGAGAAGCAAGTGAAAGAAGGCTGATGGATACGCTCGCGGGCTTCACGCTCCGGCACAGCGGCAAGCGGCTGCCGCGGAAAGAGGATTTCAGGCTGTTGACTGGTCATGGCCGCTACGCCGATGATTTCAGCATCGCCGGCCAGGTCGTCGCGGCTTTCGTGCGTTCGCCGCATCCGCATGCGCGCATCAATCGCATCGATGCCGATGAAGCGCGCGCCATGCCCGGCGTGCTCGGCGTTTTTGCCGGCGCCGATTGCCGCGCCGACGGGCTGAAACCCATTCCGCATGATCCGGTGCCGTCGACGAAATTCGATATGAAGCTCACCGCGCCGGATGGCGGCCCGGCAAGCACCGTCTTCATCGGTCCGCATGAGTTGCTGGCGGTCGAGCGCGCGCGCCATGTCGGCGAAGCGGTGGCGATGGTCGTCGCCGAAACACAAGCCCAGGCCTGGGACGCCGCCGAAGCGGTGCTCGTCGATTATGAAGCGCTGCCTTTCGCCATCGATGTCGAGGCCGCGCTCGCGCCCGGCGCGCCGCAGCTTTATGGCGCGGCGCCCGGCAATCTCCTCGTCGATACGCATTTCGGCGATGCCGCTGCGACCGACGCGGCTTTCGCGAAAGCCGCGCATGTCGTAACCGAGCAAGTTCATGTGCCGCGCGCCTCGCCGATGCCGATCGAGCTGCGCTCCGGCCTTGCCGAATACGATGCGAAAGCCGATCGCTACACGCTGCATTTCACCTCGGGCGGGCCGGGCGTCATCCGTCAGCGCAAGCAATATGCCGCTGTGCTCGGCGTCCCACTCGAGAAGCTGCGTCTCGTCTCCAAAGATGTCGGCGGCAGTTTCGGCGCGCGCAACCGGCCTTATGGCGAATTTGGCTTGCTGCTCTGGGCAGCGAAGAAGCTCGGCCGGCCGGTCAAATACACGGCGACGCGCTCGGAGGAGATGATCACCGCCTATGAAGGCCGCGATCTCAGCACGCGGCTCGATCTCGCAATGAGCGATGCCGGCAAATTCCTGGCACTGCGCGCGACCAATATCAGCAATGTCGGCGCGCATTGCGTGACCTTGTCGCCGCTTGCGAAGGGCTGTGGCCTCATCACCGGCTCTTACGACGTTCCCGCGGCGTATCTCCATGCGCGTGCGGTCTTCACCAACACGGTGCCGACGACGACGATGCGCAGCTCCGGCCGGCCCGAGGTGAATTTCGTACTCGAGCGGCTGATCGACAAAGCAGCGCGCGCGCTCGGCATCGACCGCATCGAGCTGCGGCGCAATAATCTCGTTCGCAAGGAGCAGATGCCTTATACCAACGCGGTCGGCACGATCTATGACAGCGGCGATTACGAGCGCGCGATGAACGATGCGCTGCGCATCGCGGATTGGGCCGGGTTTACGGCGCGGCGCGAGGCAGCGGCGGGCGCGCGGACGCTATCTCGGTCTCGGCCTCGCGAATTATGTCGAATCCTCGACCGGCTCGCCGCGCGAGCGCGCCGAGCTGAAGGTTCTGCCGGAGGGCCGGGTGCGGCTCGTCATCGGCACGCAGCCGAGCGGGCAGGGACAGGAGACGAGCTTCTCGCAAGTGATCGCCGATCTGCTCGGCGTACCGGTCGAGCGTATCGATGTCGTGATGGGCGACACCGATATCGTCAGCGAAGGCGGCGGCTCGCATTCCGGCCGCTCGATGCGCCACGCCGCCGTTGTCATGACGATGGCCGACCACCACGCTGATCGAGCAGGGCAAGCGCCTCGCCGCGACCCTGCTCGATACCGTGCCCGGACCAAATCCGTTTCGAGGACGGGCATTTCCGCGCGCCTTCCGCCAATCGCACGCTCGATCTCTTCGATCTCGCCAAGGAAGCGGCGCGGCGCGGCGCGGCGCTCGCTTCGCGCGCCGACAACGAGATGCACCAGCCGGTCTTTCCCAACGGCACGGCGATTTGCGAGATCGAGGTCGATCCGGCGACCGGCGGCGTCCAGATCAAGCGCTATACCAGCGTCGACGATGTCGGCCGCGCGATCAATCCGCTGATCGTCGACGGGCAGAGCCATGGCTCGATCGCGCACGGCGTCGGCGAAGCGCTATCCGAGGAATGCACGCGCGATCGGAAGACCGGCCAGTCGCTCGCCGGCTCCTTCATGGAATACGGCATGCCGCATGCCGACGATCTGCCGCTGCTCGATACCGAGATCCTCGAGATCCTCTCGCCGACCAATCCGCTCGGCATCAAATCGGCGGGTGAGGGACCGACCACCGCGGCGCCGGCGGCGGTGATCAACGCCATCGTCGACGCGCTGGCGCCGCTCGGCGTCACCGACATTCCGCTGCCGGCGATGCCGAACACGGTGTGGCGCGCGATCGAAGCGGCGAAGGCGCGAGCGCAAGACATGAGCGATCGCGACGCACAGAAAGCACGCGCGGCGGCGCGCGCGGTCGAGGAAGTGAAGAGCGGCATGGTGCTCGGCCTCGGCAGCGGCACGACGGTGCGCTTCGTGCTCGAAGCGCTGGCCGCGCGCGTCAAGAGCGGACTCAAGATCGCCGGCGTGCCGAGCTCGGAGCGCACGGCGCAAGACGCGCAGCGCCTCGGCATTCCGCTCACCGATTTCGCGACGCATCGCCGGCTCGATCTCACCATCGACGGCGCCGATCAGATCGCACGCGGCTCGCTCGATCTCGTCAAAGGCCTGGGCGGCGCGCTGCTGCGCGAGAAGATGGTCGCTCTCGCCAGCGCGCGGATGATCGTGGTCGCCGATGAAGGAAAGCTCGTCGACAAGCTCGGCGGCGCGACGCCGCTGCCGGTCGAGATCGTGGCGTTCGGCTGGGAGCTGACGCTCGACCGGCTCAAAGCCATGGGCGCGACGCCGCGGCTGCGCTATGCGGCGGACAAGCCCTTCGTCACCGATAACGGCAATTATATCGCCGATTGCGGCTTTGCCGATATTCCCGATCCGACCGAACTCGATCTCAGCCTGCGTTCGCTGTTCGGCGTGGTCGCGACGGGATTGTTCTGCGGCCTGGCGACGACGGCGGTAATCGGCACCGATAATGGCGTCGACATCCTTCATCGCAAACGCGCCTTATAACTCTCGTCATTGCTTCGGCCTCGACAAGCTCGGCCTCGCAATGACATTCTTCTATAGTTTGCGTAACGGGAAGAAGCTCGGGGGAGGACGTATGAAAATCCTAGCTGGAATTATCGGCAGCCTTTGCCTGTCGCTGACGATCGCAACATCGACACGGGCGGCGGCGCCTGTGCCGATCAAGGTCGGCGTGGTGCAGACCCTCGCGGTCGGGCCGATCTTCGTCGCCGACGAGCGCGGCTATTTCCGCGATGAAGGGCTCGACGCGCAGATCATGTTCTTCGATGCGGCGCAGCCGATCGCGATCGCGGCGGCCTCGGGCGACATCGATTTCGGCTGCACCGGCATGGCGGCCGCGTTCTACAGCCTCGCCGGCCAAGGCGTCTTGCGGATCATCGCCGGCGGCAATCGCGAGATGCCCGGCTTCAAGAATGCCGGCTACATCGCCTCGAACCGCGCTTATGACGCGGGCTTCACGTCGCTGAAACAGCTCGCGGGCAAGACCGTGGCAGTGACGCAGGTCGGCTCGCAGCTCCATTACGATCTCGGCCTCGCGGCCGAGAAATACAACATCCCGCTGAAGGATATCCATGTCGCGGCGATGCAGACCAACACCAATATGAGCTCGGCCATGGCCGGCGGTCAGGCCGATCTCGGCGTTTTCCCGGTGACGCCGGCGATGGCGCTGCTCTCCAAGAACGAGGTGCATCTTCTCGGCTGGGTCGGTGACGAAGTGCCTTACAGCCAGGCGAACACCGCTTTTACCTCGACCAAGATCGCGAACGACAAGCGCGACACGGTCGAGCGCTTCCTGCGCGCCTTCAAGCGCGGCGCGAAGGACTATCACGACGCTTTCGCCGATGATCAGGAGCATCGCCGCGACGGCCCGACTGCCGAGGCGATCGTCGCGATCCTGGCGAAATACACGAAGCAGCGGGCGGATACGATCGACACCGCGATTCCGTGGCTCGACGCTCAGCTTCGGCTCGATGCCCAGGATGTGCGGCATCAGATCGAGTGGTTCACAGCGCAAGGCCAGATGAAGGGCGCCGTCGATCCCGCCCAGATCATCGACAAGCGCTACGCCGTGCTGCTGCCGGGCAGGGAATAGCGCCTGACCTAGTCTAGCGCGTTTTGCCGCCTTCCTTCAGCAAACCGACGAGCGGGTTCGGCGTTGGTGGCGCGATCCGCCGCAAAGTGTTGGTGTCACGGTGGTCGAAGGCGGGCGTTTTGCCGAGGAGCGCGAGATCGGTGCGCGTCACATAGGTCCAGCTACCGTCATCGTTGAAAGTGATGTCGATGCGGTAATAGTCGGTGCGGAAAGCCTCGTCGAGGAAGGTGGTCGAGCAAATCCCGAAACTTGTATCGCCCCGACGCGCTTCCACGGAGATGGTTTTATCGTCGGGTTTCGCGGTCCCGCCCGCCAGCACGACTTGCCCGCGCGGGATGGCGATGGTCTGCATGATCAGTCCGGTGGCCGGTTCCCACAGCCAATAGCCGACCTGATCGTGGAAGGTGATCGCTTCCTCCGGCGTGTTGATGTGGATGTGATAGCGCAGGCCGTAGAGGAGTTGCGGACCGTTGGTTTGAGGATCGATCGGATCCATCTGGATATGTTCGCGGAAGACCCGTCGCTCGGGGCCGTCGGCCTTCGGGTTGATGTCTACTCCCTTATCGGACTGCCATACGCCGGCGAGGCGCCGCAGCGGGCCGAGATTGGCCAGCGTATCCGGCGAGGCGTCCTCGGGTTCGGTGAAGATATCGTCGGGAATATTCGGCACGGATTTTCCTAGGTGTGCGTTTGTGCGAGAGTGCGGCATCGCCGTTGTGATGACAAGACGCTGTGGTTCCCCGGACGCATACATGGGAACCGTCGTAACCATTACGCGTCTGGTCATTCCGTCACCCCCCGCGAAAGCGGGGGTCCAGGACGAAGACTGGATGCCCGCCTATGCGGGCATGGACGGCTTTAGGGATTGTCTTTGAGTCGTTTCTCCATCGCGCGCACTTCGGCGCGGGCGATGGAGCGCAGATGGACCTCGTCGGGGCCGTCGACGATCTGCAGATAGCGGCCATGCGTCCAGATATCGGGCAGGGGCGTGTCGCCGGTGAGGCCCTTGGCGCCGAAGACCTGCATGGCGCGATTGGCGATCGCGACTTCGATCCGCGGCACGATTACCTTGATGAGCGAGACTTCGCGCCGCGCCGCTTTCGCGCCGTATTGATCGATCAGCCAGGCGGTCTTGAAGACGAGCAGCCGCGCCTGCTCGAGCTCGATGCGCGACAGCGCGATCCATTCGCGGATCGTGCCATGCTCGTGCAGCATCTGGCCGAAGGTGCGGCGCTCGAGGCTGCGCTGGATCATCAGCTCGAGCGCGCGCTCGGCCGCGCCGATCGCGCGCATGCAGTGATGGATGCGCCCCGGGCCGAGGCGCGCCTGCGCCAGTGCGAAGCCGCCGCCTTCCTCGCCCAGCAGATTCTCGGCCGGCACGCGCACCTTGTCGAACAGCACCTCGCAATGCCCGTTGCCATGGACGTGATGCATGATCGGCGGATTGCGCACGACGGTGAGGCCCTTCGCATCGGCCGGTATCAGCACCATGCTCTGGCGGCGATGCGCTTCGGCGCGGTCGGGCGAGGTCTGGCCCATGAGGATGAAGATCTTGGTGCGCGGATCGGCGGCGTTGGTGATCATCCATTTGCGGCCGCTGATTACCCAATCGCCGCCGTCGCGTGCGATCGAGGTGCGGATGTTGGTCGCGTCCGATGAAGCGACATCGGGCTCGGTCATGGCAAAGGACGAGCGGATGCGGCCGTCGAGCAGCGGCTTCAGCCATTGGTCTTTCTGCGTCGGCGTTGCCGCGAGATGGAGCAGCTCCATATTGCCGGTGTCGGGCGCGCTGCAATTGAAGACCTCGGATGCCCAATCGATGCGGCCCATGATCTCGGCACAGGGCGCGTAATCGAGATTCGACATCTGCGTGCCCGGCTCGTCGGGATTGAGGCCGGGCAGGAAGAGGTTCCAGAGACCCTGGTCGCGCGCCTTGGCCTTGAGCTCGTCCATGAAAGGCGGCGGGAACACACCCTTGTTTTCGAGCTCGGCGAATTCGGTATCGCGCAGCACGACATGCTCGTCCATGAATTGCTTGACCGCGGCTTGCATGCGCTGCGATTTTTCCGAGAATGCGAAATCCATGGCGCCGCTCCCGTCTCGTATCCGAGAAAACATGCGGCAAGGTTGACGACTTGTCCAACAACAACCCGTCATGGCCGGGCTCGTCCCGGCCATCCACGTCTTGGTGGCGGCAAAGGAAATCGCGGATGCCCGGCACAAGGCCGGGCATGACGCTGTTGTTGCTGCTGTGCGTTGTAGGGCAGGCGCAGGCACGCGCAGTCCATGCCATCTCCGCGCCGCAGATCATTTCCGCGGTCAATCATGCGCAGCCGGGCGACGTCATCACCGTCGCGCCGGGGCATTACGATCTGCCTACGCTGCGGCTGATGGCGAGCGGCACGGAGAAACATCCGATCGTGCTGCGCGCGGCGAAACCGGGCACGGTCGAGCTGCGCTCTTCCGCCATCGAATTCGTCGAGATCAGCGCGCCCAATTGGATCGTCGAGAACTTCGACGTCGCCGGCACCTGCCGGGATGACGGCGAATGCGAGAATGCCTTCCACATCGTCGGGCGCGCCGACCACACCATCATCCGCGACAATCGCATCCGCGACTACAACGCGCATGTCGAAGGCGATGGCGCGAACGGCCGCTTCCCGAACGACGTGCTGATCGAGAATAACTGGCTCTTCGACACGCGGCCGCGCAGTCACCGACAAATCGATCGCGCCGGTCGATGTGGTCGGCGGTTCGCGCTGGACCGTGCGCGGAAATCTCGTCGCCGATTTCGCCAAGCGCTTGGATCAACCGCCGGTGCGCGCGGACGATTGGAGCTACGGTCTCTTGCTCAAAGGCAATTCCGAACGCGGCATGATCGCCGGCAATATCGTCGATTGCGATATCGACGCGCCGCCCATGCGCTCGACCCGCGGCATTTCTTTAGGCGCCGGCGGCACCGGACCGGGGCTTTGCGATCAAGGCGGCAAATGCGGCACCGAGCATCGCCAAGGCACGATCTGGGGCAACATCGTGCTCAACTGCCCCGCCGAGCCCGGGCTCTATCTCTTCCAGGCCGAGGATACGCTCGTTGCCGGCAATATCGTCGTCGGCACGACGGGCATCGCCGCGGTCGGGATCGGGACCAAGGCGCGGATCAGCGACAACACGCTCGACGGCGCGATCGCGGTGACCGGCGGTGCGACGACCAGCGGCGTGAAAGACAATGTGATCCTAAGCGCGGCAGCGGCGCGCCAGCGCTATCTCTTGCCGCTGCTCGGCAAAGCTTCGGTCAAAGACGATGAAACGCTGGCGCCGGCGGCGAAGCGCATCGCCGCTTATCGTGCCTACCGCGCAGCACTTAGGAAGCAGTAAGCGCAGTCGTCAGGCGGGACGGCTCGGCGCGCGTGCCTCGATGCCGGCACGGATCGCGCGCGAGCCGGGTGCCAATTCACGGGTTCAACCATGATAGATGGCAGGTATAACCGCCAGGCTGTGCCAAGCCTTTGACGGATCGTAAAAAGATTCGGCTCACGCGACGGCCAGTTAGGAAGCTACCGGGCCCTGTGGTAGGTTTGGTTCAAATATGGCGCGTCGGTCGCGAACGCGGCTTAGGGAGCTGACATGGCCGGTGAGGCGACATTCGATTACATCATCGTCGGCGGCGGCTCCGCCGGCAGTGTACTTGCCAATCGCCTGTCGGCGCGGTCTAGCAATCAGGTGCTGCTGATCGAAGCCGGGCTCGACACGCCGCCCGATGCGGTGCCGGCCGATATTCAAGAGATGTTCCCGAAGGCGGCGCTCAATCCGAAATACAAATGGATGAAGCTCGTCGCCTATACGCAGTCGCTGCGGCGCAATTATCCGCGGCCGCCGATCCCGGTGCTCTACGATCAGGGCAAGGTAATGGGCGGCGGCTCGAGCATCAACTACCAGGCGGCCAATCGTGGACATCCCGACGATTACAACGAATGGGCCGAGCTCGGCGCGAGCGGCTGGGGCTGGAGCGGCGTGCTGCCCTATTTCAAGAAGCTCGAAGACGATGCCGACTACGGCGACAGCGCCTATCACGGCAAAGGCGGGCCGATCCCGGTACAGCGCATGCGGCGCGCGGAATGGTGCGGCTATACGCGCGCGGTCGCGGACGCATTGGAGCAAGGCCGACCTGCCTTATCTCGAAGATCAGAACGGCGAATTCGTCGACGGCTATTTCTCGGCGACGCAGAACAACCGCAACGGCCGGCGCGTCTCGGCCGCGGTCGCTTATCTCACCAACGAGGTCCGCGCGCGGCCCAATCTGCGCATCCTGCCGCAAAGCCATGTGCAGTCGCTGATCTTCGATGGCCGCCGCGTGGTCGGCGCGAATGTGCAGACGCCGGGCGGCGTGCAGACCTTCCGCGCGAAAGAGGTGATTCTCTCCGCCGGCGCGGTGCATTCGCCGGCGATGCTGATGCGCTCGGGGATCGGCCCAGCGGCGCATCTCGCGGCGATGGGGATCGATATCCGCCAGGATTTGCCGGGCGTCGGCGAGAATCTTCGCGATCATCCCGGCATCGGCCTCCTCGCCTATATCACCAGCGATGCGCGCGCCGAGCGATGCGGCACGGCCGCTGCAGATTTCTTTCCGCTACTCCTCGAAGATAACGGACTGTCCGTCCTCCGACATGTTCACCGCCGTCTTCAGCCGCGGCGGCTGGCATGGCGTCGGCAAGCGGCTCGGCATGGCGATGACCTGGGTGAACAAGTCGTTCTCGGCCGGGCGCGTCAGCCTGCAGAGCCTCAATCCGCGGGACGAGCCGAAGGTCGAGCTCAATTACTTCGACGATCAGCGCGACTTCACGCGGCTGAAGGACGGCTTGCGCTTCACCACAGGTCTGTTCGATACCGCGCCGGTTCGCCAGGTGACGCGCACGCCGATCGGCGCGCGGCTGTCGCAGCGGGCGCGCGAGGCGAGCGCCGTCAATTTCAAGAATCTCGTGAAGATGGGTGCTACGGGGATGATGCTCGACGGGCCGGGGCCGCTGCGCGACAGCATCATCCGCAACAAGATCAGCGAAGCACCGCCGCTCGCCGATATGATGGCGGATGAGAGCGTGCTCGACGAGTATGTGCGCTCGACCGCGATGGGCATCAAGCATCTCTCCTGCACCTGCCGCATGGGCCAGGACGACGATCCGAAAGCGGTGACGCATACCGACGGCACGGTGAAAGGCGTCGATGGCTTGCGCGTCGTCGATGCCTCGGTGATGCCCAACCTGCCGCGCTGCAACACCAACCTGACGACGATGATGATCGCCGAGAAAATGTCGGACAAGATTCTCGTATCGTGACGGAGCCGAAGATGATCGACACCTTCAAGGATGATGCGGTTACGGCGCTCGCCGATTTCGACAATCGTGCGCGGCGCGAGGCGGTGCTCGGCCAGCGCCGTTCGTCGCAGACGATCCCGGTCATCGATTTCGGCGCCTATGCCAATGGCGAGGGGATCGAAGCGCGGCAGCGTGTTGCGCGCGAGCTACGCAAGGCCTGCATCGATACGGGCTTCTTCTATCTCGCCAATCACGGCATTAGCCAGGCCGAGTTCGATGTTGCGCATGCCTGGGGTCTGGTGTTCTTCGAGCAGCCGCGCGCCGACAAGACGAAGCTCGACAAGAGCAATCATCCGGCGCGGCAAGGCTGGATGCCGGTCGGCGGCATGAATCCCGACGCCAATCCCGACAAGGACGCCGATCAGAAAGAGACCTTCGTCCTGCCGCGCGAGCTGCATCCCGGGCGAGGTGAAGGGCGAGAATCCGGCGGTCGGCAACGGCCAATGGCCCGATCCGGCAAAGCTGTCGGGCTTCCGCGAATTCCTCACCGCGCATATCGCCAAGCGGGTGACGATCGCGCAACGGCTGTGCCGCGCGCTGGCGCTGAGCCTCGACCTGCCGGAGGATTATCTCGACGAGAGCCACCGCTATCCCGGCATCTCGCTGACCTACAATTACTACCCGCCGGTCGATCCCGAGACGGCGGGCCGCACGCAATGGGGAATCTCGCCGCATACCGATTACGGCACCTTCACACTGCTGTCGCAGGATGCGCTCGGCGGGCTCGAGATCCGCAATCAGGCGGACGAGTGGATCGACGTGCCGCCGCTGCCCGGTACCTTCGTCGTCAACATCGCCGATCTCTTCGCGCGCTGGACCAACGGTCTCTATCGCTCTAGCCTGCATCGCGCATCGAATTTCAGTCACAGCACGCGCGCGCGCATCTCGCTGCCGCTCTTCGTGATTCCCTATGCGAAGACACGCGTCGAATGCCTGCCGACCTGTCAGGGACCGGGCAATCCGCCGAAATACGAACCGGTCGAGGCGGGGCCTTATGTTCGCGCGTTGCTCGAGCAATCCTATCGCACCGGTCGGCCGGGCGTCGCCCAGCGCACGGTCGAAGAGCGCATGAAGTCGCTGTAAGGAGAAGACGCCATGCAAGCGCCACAGAATTACTGGTACTGCGCCGCTTTCGGCAAAGAGCTCGAGCAGAAGCCGCTCGCGCGCACCATTCTCGGCCAGGCTGTTGTGCTCTATCGCACGGGCGATGGCCGGCCGGTCGCCTTCGACGATCGCTGCTGCCATCGCCGCGTCCCGCTCTCCGCCGGCAAGATCGAGGGCGACAATCTGCGCTGCGGTTATCACGGCCTCGTCTACAACCCCGCCGGCAAGGTGATTTGGGCGCCGGGGCAGGATCATCTGCCGCCGGGCGCGCAGGTCCGGTCCTATCCGATCGTCGAGAAGCATGGCTGGGTGTGGATTTGGCCGGGCGATCCCGCGCTTGCCGCCAAGACGCCGGTGCCGAATTACGACAAATACGACGATCCGAACTGGGCGTCCTACGAGGAGCTGCTGCCGATCAGCGGAAACTATTTCCTCGTGGTCGACAATCTGCTCGATCTCTCGCACCTGCCGTTCCTGCATGCGGCGACGATCGGCAGCCCCGAGGATGTCAATCCGAATCTTAAATGGGAGCGCGGTCCCGATTGGATCAAAGGCACGCGCGTCGCGCGCGGCCTTTCGCCGTCGCCGCGCAATCTCATGGAAGGGCTCGATTTCAAATTCGACCGTACGCAGATCATGCATTTCGAGCCGCCGTCGCAGGTGACGATCGACATTCTGTCAAATGAATTCGGTAAGGAATACGGCGCGCCCGACGACCGCATGAATCGCCGTATCATCATCTACGATGCCATCACGCCTGAGACTGAGACGAGCTGTCACTATTTCTGGGCGATCTCGCGCGACTACGGCATCCGTGACCAGTCGCTCACCGAGCTCGGCTTCAAGGCGACGAGCACGGCGTTCCGCGAGGACAAGACGATGATCGAGAGGCAACAAACCATCATCAATCGCGAGCCCGATTCGACGATGATCGATCTCATCGGCGATAGCGGCGGACTGCAGGCGCGGCGGATCATCGAGCGCTTGCTGGCCGGGGAACAGAGCGCCGCGAAAGCGGCGGAGTAGATTAACGACAAACACAACAGGGGAACGATATGAAGCTTTATATGCATCCGGTCTCGACGACGTGCCGCCCGGTGATGCAATTCATCGCCGACAACAATATCGCTATGGAGATGCAGGCAGTCGATATTCTCAAGGGCGAGCAATACGGCGAAGGCTATTCGCAAGATCAACCCGAACCACCTCGTGCCAATGCTCGAAGACGGCGATTTCGTTTGACGGAGAGCGCGACGATCCTACGCTACCTCGCCGACAAAATCGGCTCGCCCGCTTATCCCAAGGATCCGAAGCAACGCGCGCGCGTCGATGAGCGGCTCGATTGGTTCAATTCGAATTTCTATCGCGACTGGGGCTACAATTTCGTCTATCCGCAGACCTTCCCGCA
Source organism: uncultured Alphaproteobacteria bacterium (assembly GCA_963731145.1). Lineage (GTDB taxonomy): Bacteria > Pseudomonadota > Alphaproteobacteria > ATCC43930 > CGMCC-115725 > CAIKMD01. Next base: position 247,831 of record CAVSUX010000013.1, read on the forward strand.
TCTCAAATACGAAGACGCGGCGGCGCAAGCGGCCGTGCTCGCCAAGGGCAAGGAGAAGTCGAAGGCCTGGCTGCAGGTGCTGAACGATTATTTTCTCGGTGCGGGACAGCAATATCTGTGCGGCAATACGGTCACGATCGCCGATTATTTCGGCACCGGCCTCACCTCGATCGGCGAGCTGATCCACTGCGATATCAGCGCCTATCCAAATGTCGCGCGCTGGCTCGATGCGATGAAGTCGCGCCCGAGCTATGCCAAGGTCAGCGAGATCTTCAACGGCTTCGTGCAATCGACCAAAGGGCAGTCGTTCCAGGTACTGTAAAGCCATTCGGAAGACCGTCGTGCATCCCAGCGGGATAGTACGACGGTCTATCTCGTCGGCATCACGGTCCGCTCTCTTTCGCCGCGAGAAGGAGCACGATCATGCATCACGGCCGCCCCTTTCGTGCCGACCAAGTCGGAAGCTATCTGCGCCCCGACATGCTCATCGATGCACGGCAGCGTTTTGCGAAGGGCGAGATGACCCGGCAAGAACTCCACGCGCTCGAGGACCAATGCATTCGCGAGGTCGTCGCGATGCAAGAACAGATTGGTCTCCGCTGCGTCACGGATGGCGAGTTCCGGCGCGGCTCCTGGAACAAGGATTTCCTCGCCGGCTTCGACAATGTCGTCGAGCGGCCGGGCAATCTCAAAGTCTTTCACCGCAATCCCGACGGCTCGGCTGTCGCGCAAGTTTCCGCCTGGGGCGTGACCGGCAAGATCAGGCGCTCCCATCAAATCCAGGTCGAGGATTTCAAATTCCTGAAAAGCATCGCGCAAGCGACGCCGAAGACCTGCATGCCGTCGCCGACGCTTCTTCATTTTCGCGGCGGCCGGCAGGCGATCGATCAGAGCGCCTATCCCGACATCGATCAATTCTTCGCCGATGCCGCGGCCGCCTATCGCCAGGAGATCGACGAGCTCTATGCGGCGGGCGCCCGTTACATCCAGCTCGACGACACGAACTTCGCCTATCTCTGCGATCCGCGCTTCCGCGCTGCGGCGCAAGCCATGGGCGAAGATCCGGCGAAACTGGTCGATACCTACATCGCGCTCGTCAACCACGCGATCCGCAATCGGCCCAAGGATCTGCTGGTCGCGATCCACCTCTGCCGTGGCAATCTATCGACGGCCGGCGCCGCCGTTGGCGGCTACGAGGTCATCGGCCCGTCGCTATTTCCTGGGCTCGATGTCGATGCGTATTTCCTCGAATACGACGACGAGCGCGCCGGCGGCTTCGAGGCGCTGAAAGATGTGCCGAACGGCAAGTTCGTCGTCTTGGGCCTGATCACCACGAAACGCCCCGATCTTGAAGCGAAGGATGGTTTGAAGCGCCGCATCGATGAAGCGGCCAAGATCGTGCCGTTGGATCGTCTCTGCCTCAGCCCGCAATGCGGATTTGCCTCGGCCGTTTCTGCCCATAGCAAGACGCGGATCGAGGACGAGAAGGCGAAACTGGAATTGCTCGTCGAAACCGCCAGCGAAGTCTGGGGAGAGGCGTAGTGCCCAAATCCATCGAGCATATCCATTGGCCCAATGCGCCGGACATGTGGATGCCCTACGCGCCGGCGATCAAGGTCAAGGGCGGCACGACGGTCTATCTCGCCGGCGTCACCGCGGCACCGGTCTACCACCACCATCCGCATCGGCCCGAGGAATTCGATTCCATGCCGCGCGACATGGAAGGGCAGGCGCGGGCCGCGCTCGAAAATCTGAAACGCGGCCTTGAAGGCGTCGGGGCGAGTTTCGCCGATGTCGTGACCGCCGACCGCTTCGTCACCGATCTCAGCGATCAGGATTCGCTCAACCGCGTCTGGGCGGAGTATTTCAAAGACGCCAAGCCGGCGACGACGACGGTCCAGGTGGTACAACTCGCCACCGATCCGCGTTGCCTCATTGAGATCAACGCCATCGCGGTGATCGATTAAGTCTCATGTGCGCGGCGCGTTGCGGCCGCGGCGGCCTTGGGCGAATTCGATCGTATAGCCGTCGGGATCGCGCGCCTGGGCGGAGCGCTCCCAGGCCTCGTCATGTGGCGGCTCGGAGAACGCGACGCCGCGCGCTTTAAGCCGTTTGTAGAGCCCATCGAGATCGTCGGTCGATAGCTCGACATGGATCGCGGCGTGCTGCGCCTTGCTCGCGGGCCTGGTGCCTTTCGGCACGGCGTGGCGCGCGGCGAGGAGCCCGATCGAGGCGCCCGGCCCGATGCGTACCGAAGCGAAATGCGGCGCGCTGTCGATCTCGATCTTGAGGCCGAGTTTCTTGCCGTAGAAGGCGACCGAGCGCTTCACGTCCTTGACCGCCAGGGTCAGGCCTTCCATGCGGATCGTGGATTTCGTCTGTTTCGCTGCCATCGCTCCTCCTGGGCCGGCACCGGGGCCGACCGGACAAGGGTCGGAATCTGCGCGGTTTTTGCGGCCCGGAGAACCAAAATAATGGTTGCAGGACCTTGACCCTTAGGAGTTTATTGCCGATCTTAGATAGAGGACTACGGTAGTCCTAATTCTTGAGTCCGGAGCCGCACGCGCCGATATGGTCATCCTGTCGAAGCTTGCCGATTATGGCGTCATCATCGCGACCCATCTGGCCGCCCATTCCGGAGCGGCAGATGACGGCGGCGGTGCTGGCCAAGAGACAACGCCTGCCGCGCGCCACGGTCGCCAAGATTTTGAAGATTCTCGCCCATGCCGGCATCGTCGCCGGCGCGCGCGGCGCCGCCGGCGGCTATCGCCTGGCGCGCAACGCCAGCCAAATCTCGGTCGTGCAGGTGGTCTCGGCGATCGATGGCTCGATGGGCGTGACCCAATGCACGATCCATGACGATTGCATGCGCAGCGCCTTCTGTGCGACGCGGCCGCATTGGCATCGCATCAATATGGCGGTGGGCGCTGCGCTTGGCGCCATCACCCTGGCCGAGATGGCCAATCCCTTCGGCGTGCCGCTGCCGCGTCCGGCCGCGCCACAACCGACAGCAACTCCGTAATCCGCATCATGACCGCACCTGACGACAGCCTAGAGACTGTCCGCGCCGTCACGGGCGAAGGCTACAAATACGGCTTCGTCACCGATATCGAGAGCGACAGCCTGCCGCCCGGTCTCGATGAGGACACGGTGCGCTTCATCTCGGCCAAGAAGCAGGAGCCGCAATGGCTCTTGGATTGGCGGCTCGAAGCCTTCCGCCACTGGCAGAAGATGGAGAACCCGGATTGGGCGAAGCTCAAGATCGCGCCGATCGACTATCAGGCCGCGAGCTATTATTCCGCGCCCAAGCAAGGCCCGAAATCGATCGATGAGGTCGATCCCGAGCTGCTGAAGACCTATGAGAAGCTCGGCATCCCGCTGAGCGAGCGCGCTGCGCTCGCAGGCGTCGCGGTCGACGCCGTGTTCGACAGCGTCTCGGTCGCGACGACCTTCAAGGGCAAGCTCGCCGAACTCGGCATCATCTTCTGCTCCTTCGGCGAGGCGGTGCGCGAGCATCCCGATCTCGTGCGCAAATATCTCGGCACGGTCGTGCCGCAGGGCGATAATTTCTTCGCCGCGCTCAATTCCGCGGTCTTCAGCGACGGCTCTTTCGCCTATGTGCCGCCGGGCGTGCGCTGCCCGATGGAGCTCTCGACCTATTTCCGCATCAACGCCGCGAAATCGGGCCAGTTCGAGCGCACGCTGCTGATCGCCGATAAGGGCGCCTATGTCTCCTATCTCGAAGGCTGCACCGCGCCGCAGCGCGACGAGAACCAGCTTCATGCCGCGGTGGTCGAGCTGATCGCGCTCGAAGACGCCGAGATCAAATATTCGACGGTGCAGAACTGGTATCCCGGGCGACGCCGAGGGCAAGGGCGGCATCTACAATTTCGTCACCAAGCGCGGCGCCTGCCGCGGCAACCGCGCCAAGATCTCCTGGACGCAGGTCGAGACCGGCTCGGCCATCACCTGGAAATATCCGAGCTGCCTGCTCGAAGGCGACGACACGGTCGGCGAGTTCTACTCGGTCGCGATCACCAACAATTTCCAGCAGGCCGATACCGGCACGAAGATGATCCATCTCGGCCGCAACTCGTCCTCGACCATCATCTCGAAGGGCATCTCGGCGGGGCGCGGGCAGAATACCTATCGCGGCCTCGTCCGCGTCCAGCCCAAGGCCCAGAACGCGCGCAATTACACGCAATGCAATTCGCTGCTCATCGGCGACCGCTGCGGCGCGCATACGGTGCCTTATATCGAGGTGCGCAATCCCTCGGCCCGGGTCGAGCATGAGGCGACGACCTCGAAGATCAGCGACGACCAGCTCTTCTATTGCCAGCAGCGCGGGCTCTCGAAGGAAGATGCGTTATCTTTGATAGTCAATGGCTTCTGCCGCGAAGTTCTGAAAGAACTTCCGATGGAGTTCGCGGTCGAAGCGCAAAAGCTCCTGGCGGTGAGCCTCGAAGGCAGCGTCGGCTGATACCAAACTGAAAATTACCAAACAAAGCCAATTCGCCTGATAGACAAATGTTGGAAATCAAAAACTTACACGCCAAGATTGCTGAGGGACGCGAGATCCTCAAAGGCATCGATCTCACCGTCAAAGCCGGCGAAGTGCATGCCATCATGGGGCCGAACGGCTCCGGCAAGAGCACCCTCGCGGGCGTGCTCTCCGGCAAGCCCGGCTATGAGGTGACCGAAGGCAGCGTCACCTATCAGGGCAAGGATCTGCTCGCGCTCGCCGCCGATGAGCGGGCGCGCGAAGGCGTTTTCCTCGCTTTCCAATACCCGGTCGAGATCCCGGGCGTGAACAACATGTATTTCCTCCGCGCCGCGCTCAACGCGGTGCGCCGCCATCGCGGCCAGCCGGATCTCGATGCCGGCCAGTTCCTCAAAGCCGTCCGCGCCAAGCTGAAGGAGCTGGAGATCGGCGAGGATCTGCTTCAGCGCGGCGTCAATGTCGGCTTCTCGGGCGGCGAGAAGAAGCGCAACGAGATTTTCCAGATGGCGATGCTGGAGCCGAAGCTCGCGCTGCTCGACGAGACCGATAGCGGCCTCGATATCGACGCGCTGCGTCTCGTCGCCGAGCGGCGTCAACAAGCTGCGCGCGCCGGATCGCGCGATCGTCCTGATCACCCATTACCAGCGGCTGCTCGATTATATCGAGCCCGACCATGTCCATGTGCTGAGCGGCGGCAAGATCGTCATGTCGGGCGATAAGAGCCTCGCTACCGAGCTCGAGAAACGCGGCTACGCCATGCTCGGCGACGCTGCGGCCTGAGTGGCGATGAGCGCGAAACCGGAAACAGCGCCGTATCGCGCGGCTTTCGCGCCGGCCGGATCGCTTGCCGAGAAGCGCCGCGAGGCTTTCGCTCGGTTCGAGGACGCTCGGCTTTCCGACACGCCGCGACGAGGCATGGCGTTTCACCAATCTGCGGCCGCTGCAGGATAAGGCTTTCGCGCCGGCGACCGGCAAGCCCGCGAGCGACGCCTGCGCTCGAGCCGTATTTCTTCGCCGGCGAGACGCATCGCATCGTGCTGGTGAATGGTCGTTTCGCGCCGGCACTGTCGAAGATTGGCGGACTACCGAAAGGCGTGACGCTCGGCAGCACCGCCGAGATCGTCGCCGGTAACACCGGCGCTCGCATCGCACTTGCTCGATCAGACCGATACGCGTCGGCGGTCAGGCGTTTGCCTCGCTGAACGCCGCGCTTGTTCGCCGACGGTTTCGTGCTGGCGCTGGATCCGCGGCGTCGCGCTCGAGACGACCGATCGAGATCATCCACTGGGGCGATGCCGCCGAAAGCATCCTTCCATCTTCGCAATCTCATCCGGCTCGGCGCCGGCAGCCGCGCGACGCTCATCGAGAGCTATCGCCGGAAGCGGCCGCTCCTGGACGAATCGTCGTCGCGCTCGTCGATCTCGCGGCGCGGCGCGGCGCTGCGTCATGCCAAGCTGCAGGACGAAGCGACCGACGCGATCCATTTCGGTCAGGTGCGCGTCGAGATCGCCGCCGATGCACGCTATGAGAGCTTCGTGCTGACGCTCGGGGGCGGCTGTCGCGCCACGACAGTTTCGCGACGCTTCGCGGGCGAAGGCGCGGCGTGCGGCTTTTCGGCGCCTATCTCCTCGCGGCGAGCAGGAAGCGACCAACGCGACCTTCGTCGATCATGCGGTGCCGAAATGCACCACGGACGAGGTCTTCAAAGGCGTCGTCGACGATCGCGCGCATGGCGTCTTCCTCGGCAAGATCGCGGTCCGGCCGCAGGCGCAGAAGACCAACGCGCAATCAGCTCAACAAGAATCTGCTGCTCTCGGCGCGCGCCAATGTCGATACCAAGCCCGAGCTTGAAATTCTCGCCGACGACGTCAAATGCAGCCATGGCGCGACGGTTGGCGATCTCGATGAGGAGGCGCTGTTCTATCTCGAAGCGCGCGGCATTCCGGCCGATGAGGCGCGGCGCATGCTGATCGAGGCTTTCGCCGCCGATGCGATCGATCGCATCGAGGACGACACCGCTTTGCGCGCGCATCTTCTGGCGCATGTGCAGCGCTGGCTGGGTCGCAAGGATTGAGTGACGTGAAAGCCGCTGCCGACATCAAAGCTAAAACTTTGGGCTTCGATCCGCACCGGGTGAAGCGCGATTTCCCGATCTTCGCCAACAATCCCGGGCTGGTCTTCCTCGACAGCGCGGCGAGCGCGCAGAAGCCCGCCGTGGTGATCGACCGCGTCAGCAATTTCTATCGCACCGACTATGCCAATGTGCATCGCGGCGTTTACCGGCTGAGCGCCGCGTCGAGCGAGCAATACGAGAATGCGCGGGCACGTGTCGCGCGCTATCTCAACGCGGCCGCATGAGAGCGAGATCATCTTCGTGCGCGGCGCGACCGAGGGCATCAACCTCGTCGTCCAGAGCTGGGGCGCGGCCTTCCTCAAAGCCGGCGACGAAGTTCTCATCACCGAGCTCGAGCATCACGCCAATATCGTGCCGTGGCAGCTTCTGCGCGACCGCATCGGCTTTACGCTGAAGGTCGCGCCGATCGACGCGACCGGCGGGCTCGATCTCGCCAAGCTCGAAGCGCTGATCACCGCGAAGACCAAGATGGTCGCGGTGACGCATCTCGCCAATGCGACCGGCGCGATGGTGCCGGTCGAGAGCATCGCCAAGATGGCGCATGCCAAAGGCGCGAAGTTCCTCGTCGATGGCTGCCAGGCGGCGCCGCGGATGAAGGTCGATGTCCGCGCGATCGATTGCGATTTCTATGTCTTCTCCGGCCACAAGACTTACGGACCAACCGGCATCGGCGTGCTCTATGGCAAGCGCGAGTTGCTGCAGGCGATGCCGCCCTGGCAGGCCGGCGGCGACATGATCCTCAACGTCACTTTCGAGAAGACGACGTTCCAGGACCCGCCGGCGCGGTTCGAGGCCGGCACGCCCGATATCTCCGGCGCGATCGGCCTCGCGACGGCGCTCGATTACATCGAGCATCTCGGCCTCGACGCGATCGAGGCGCATGAGGCGGCGCTCACCGAATACGGCATCGCGCAGCTGGCGCAGCTTGCCGGGCGTGCGGCTGGTGCCGGCGGGGCAGCGGCGTTTCGGCATCCTTTCTTTCGCCGTCGACGGCATTCATCCGCATGACGTCGCCAGCATCCTCGACCAGCACGAGGTCGCGGTCCGCGCTGGCCATCATTGCGCCCAGCCGCTGATGGACAAGCTCGACCTTGCCGCGACGACGCGGGCGTCGTTCGGCGTCTATAATGATGAAAGCGACATCGATGCGCTGGTCGTGGCGATCAAGGCGGCGCAGAAGATGTTCGCGGACTGAGGCTGTTACTGATGGAATCGCGCGAGCTTTATCAGGACATCATTCTCGATCACGGCCGCAAGCCGCGGAACTTCCATGGGATGGAGCATCCCAGCCATTTCGCGCATGGCCATAACCCGCTGTGCGGCGATCGCGTCACGGTCTATCTCGAGATCGAGGGCGACAAGATCAAAGATGTGAGCTTCGAGGGTCGCGGCTGCGCGATCTCGACCGCGTCGGCTTCGCTGATGACCGAGGTGCTGAAGGGCAAGACGCTCGCCGAGGCCGAGGCGCTGTTCAAGGCGTTCCACGCCGAGGTGACTGGCGGCGAGGTGCCGGCGGTCGACGAAAAGCTGCAGGACGATTTCGATCGCCTCGCGCCGCTCGAAGGCGTCAAAGCCTATCCCACGCGTGTCAAATGCGCGACGCTCGCCTGGCACGCTTTCGAGGCGGCGCTGAAGAGCGGCGCGGTCGGCGCGACGGTGAAGACCGAGTAGCCATCATGTCTGTCGAAGACGATCCATTCGCGTTCCAGAACAATCCTGCGCCGGCGGGCGAGGGCGGCGGCGTGCCGGCCGATGGCCCGCATGAGCCTGAACGTCCGTCCTCGACCGAGACCGATGAGGAATTGCTGCCGATCGTGCTCGAAGCGCTGAGGACGGTGCGCGATCCCGAGATTCCGGTGAACCTCGTCGATCTCGGCCTCATCTACGAGCTCATCGTCAACAAGGACGGCATCGTTTACGTCGAGATGACACTCACCGCGCCGTCTTGTCCGGTTGCAGGCGAACTCCCTGGACAAGTGAAAGAAGCGATCGAAGCGGTCGATGGCGTCAATGACGTTCGTGTGAAGCTCGTGTGGTCGCCGCCCTGGGACAAGGACCGGATGAGCGAAGAGGCGAAGTTGGAGCTGGGGCTTATCTGACCGCCGGACATAATTCCAACACAAACGATACACGCAAACGTGAATCGGGCGCGTGTCCGACTTGCCTATCATCGACTGTCGCCGCCAACTCCAGAGGGAAGCCGATGAAAAACGTTCTGAACAAGGTGATGCTGATCGCAGGCGCTGCGGCGCTGCTGGCCGCTGGCACGGCCGCCGTGTTCGCGCAGCAGGGTGATAAGGCCGCGATCGTCAAGGCGCGCAAGGATTTCATGACGGACCAGCAGCATGCCGTGAACGCGATCAATGCCTTCGCGAAGGGAACCGGCGAACGCCAGGGCGCGATCGACGGCGCCAACAAGCTGTTGGAGCTCTCGAGCAAGATCGATGCGAAGTTCATCGATACCTATTTCCCGGCAGGCACCAGCTCCGCCGATATGCCGGGCCAGACCAATGCGAAGCCGGAGCTTTGGCAGCATCTCGATGAGGCCAAAACCGCGGGGCCGAAGCTCCACGAGGCCGAACTGAAACTGGTCGATGTGGTGAAGACCGGCGATCCGAAGACCGTCGGCGATACGATGACGGCGATCTATCGCGGGAGCTGCAACGCGCTCTGCCACGACCAGTTTCGCCTGCCGCTGCAGCGTTAGTTAGTCACCCTCTCCTAGAGGGCCGAGAGCAAGTCTCCGCATCGACCCGTCGCGGTCGATGCGGCTTGCTCTAGCGGCGTATTCGTGTATGACGCTGCCCATGGCGCTGCGTCGGAACCTTGCCCGTGTCGCCGCGTCCCTCTTTTTGCTGGGCGCGAGCATGCCCGCTTTCGCGGCCGATAATGGCGCGATCACGCGCGGCGCTTATCTCGCGATCGCCGCCGATTGCGGTGCTTGCCATACCGACAAGAAAGCGGGCGGCGCGCCGCTTGCCGGCGGGCCGCCGCTGGCGACCGCGTTCGGGACTTTCTACGGGCCGAATATCACGCCCGACAAGCAGACCGGCATCGGCAATTGGACCGAGGACCAGTTCAAGCGCGCGCTGCGCTCGGGCATCAATGAGCACGGCGCTTACATGTTTCCGGTCTTTCCCTTCACCTCATTCACGAACCTCACTGACGCGGACGCGAGTGATCTTTACGCTTATCTCCAGAGTGTCCCGGCCGTGACACATCGCGCGTCGGGTAACGACGTGAAATTCCCCTTCGGCTGGCGGCCGCTGCTCTGGTTCTGGCGAACGTTGTTCTTCAAGGAGGGGCCGCTCGCGCCGGTCGCGGGGCAGAGCGCCGAATGGAATCGCGGCCGTTATCTTGCCGAATCCGTCGTGCATTGCCAGGAATGCCACACGCCGCGCAATTTCCTCGGCGCGCTCGATAGGGGCCACGCCTATGCCGGTAATCCGCATGGCCCGGACGGGCAGGATGCGCCCGATATCACCACAGACAAGAAGGACGGCATCGGCGGTTGGAAGCTCGACGAGCTGGTCGAGGTGCTGAAGACCGGCAACACGCCGGATGGCGATGTCGTCGGCAAGGGCATGGGTGATGTCGTCGATGGCACCGGTAAGCTCACCGACGCCGATCTGCACGCGATCGCGGTTTATATCCAGTCGCTGCCCGCATTGCCCCAGACTCCGAAATAGACGGGCGCCGAAATAGCGATGGCCTCGATCATCCATACCGAGAAGCTGGCGAAGCGCTTCCCGGGCCACAAAAGGGGCGAGGTCGTCGATGCGGTTCGCGATCTCGATCTCGATGTCGCGAAAGGCGAGATTTTCGGCCTGCTCGGCCCGAACGGCGCGGGCAAGACCACGGCCATGCGTATGCTCTGCACGCTGCTCGTGCCGACCGGCGGCAAGGCGACCGTCGCCGGGTATGATCTGACGACGCAGGCGCATGAGATCCGGCGCCATATCGGCTATGTCGGGCAGAAGGGCGGGATGGAGCAGGTCGCGACCGGACGCGAGAATCTGCTGCTCCACGCGCAGCTCTATCGCATGTCGAAAGCCGAGGCGACACGGCGCATCGACGTGCTGATCGAGCGACTGCGGCTCTCGACTTTCGCCGACCGCAAGACCGAGACCTATTCCGGCGGCCAGCGCCGCATCTTCGATCTTGCTTCCGGCGTCATCAACGCGCCATCGCTGCTTTTCCTCGATGAGCCGAGTACTGGTCTCGATCCGCAAAGCCGCGTGCGCGTCTGGGACGAGGTGAAGACGCTGCATGAGCAGGGCACGAGCATCTTCCTGACGACCCATTACCTCGAAGAGGCGGATGCGCTTTGTGACCGCGTCGCGATCGTCGATCTCGGTCGCATCGTCGCGCTCGGCACACCGGCCGAGCTCAAGAAGCAGATCGCCGGCGACATCGTTACCGTCAGCTACGATGCGCCGGACGGCGCGCAAGCGGCGGCCAAGCTGCTCGACGGCAATCCGGTCGTGCTGGAGCGACATGCGATCGAGAACGGGCAGCAGCTTTTTGTCGACAAGGGCGATGAGGCGCTGCCGGTGATCCTGCGCATCCTCGGCCAAGGCGGCGCGGCGCCGAAATCGGTCCATCTGTCGCGGCCCTCGCTCGACGACGTATTCCTGAAGCTGACGGGGCGCTCGATGCGCGATACGGGTGAGGGAGCCCACTGACCGCGATGCGCGATATCTATCTCATCACCATGAACGAGATCCGGGTCACGATCCGGAATCCGTTCTGGGCGTTCAGCGGCTTGTTCCAGCCGATCATCTATCTGCTGCTCTTCGGGCCGCTGCTCAATGGTATCGCCGGTGTCCGCGGTTTCCCGGGCGGCGGCAATGCGATTCAATTCTTCGCGCCCGGCCTCCTCATCATGAACGCGCTCTTCGGCTCGGGCTTCGAAGGCTTCACCCTGCGCGACAAGCTCGATTCCGGCTTTCTCGAGCGGCTGCGGGTGACGCCGATCAGCCGGCTGTCGCTCGCTTTGGGCTTTATCCTTCAGACCTCGGTCAATCTCGTGGTGCAGAGCATCCTGCTGCTCGTCGTCGCGCTGTTCTTCGGGCTGAAATTCGATCCGCTCGGCGCGCTGGTCCTTCTGGTGCTGATCGTGCTGATCGCCATCACCATGGCGTCGGTGTCCTACCGGCTCGGGTTGATGATCCGCGAGGGCGGCATCCTGGCCGGCATCGTCAACACTTTCGTCCTGCCGGCGATGATTCTTTCGGGCATCATGCTGCCGATCAGCTTCGGTCCGCCGATCATCCAGATGGCGGCTCGCTTCGACCCGTTCTATTACGCGGTCAATGCCAGCCGTGTCCTGATCGACGGCCATATCGGTGACCCGTCAGTCGCTTCGGCGCTGGCGATCTTTGCGGCGCTTGCCGCGCTCTGCCTCGGGATTTTCATCCGCGGCATGCGCGAAGCCGTGGCATAAGAGTCGCAGCACAAAAATTTTTTACCGCACGCTTTTGTCGTGACGGGATGTCGCGGCGGATTTATGATTCGCACAGTGGGGCGATTGTATCGATACTGGTGGGGACGATGTGGTTTAGGAAATCGGGTTCTGGAGACGACATCGCGGCGGGGCAACGGTTTCGCTCGAATGGACCGGCGCCGATCCTGTGGGAGGTCGGGGTGGTCTACCGCCATCCCTGGGAACCCACGCCGCATGTGAAGCTGCATCGCGTCGGGGTGCCGGCCGACGTCAAGACGATCGCCTTGGCGACGTTGCGCGACGAGCGCTATTTCGCGCCAGCCGGGTAATTTCGCGGCATCAAAACGCGAGCAATTCGCGAATATCGTTTGCGGCGGTGTTAGCGCGTTCTAAATTGCGCCGTGTTAACGTCGGCTAGATGGCGGATTTCCGCCGTTTATCGCAAGCAGAAACGGCACCGCCAAAATGCTTTATCAAGCCTATCAGGTCCAGGCCGACGCTTTTGCGCCCTTTCGCATGCTGGCGCAGGCGAGCAAGGAATTCCTTAACCATCCCGGTCTCGCTTTCCGCGACCATCCGATGCTGCGCCATGCTGCAGCGACCTTCGAGATGGTCTCGCGCGCCGGCATCTCGTCGCGTCGCCCGGATTTCGGCATTACCAAGACGATCGTCGCCGGGCGCGAGGTCGCGGTGCATGAAGTGCCGGTGCTGAAGACACCGTTCTGCACGCTGCTGCATTTTCAGAAGGACTGCGCTGTCGAGCAGCCCCGCGTGCTGCTGGTCGCGCCGCTTTCCGGCCATTTCGCGACCCTGCTTGCGCGGCACGGTCGAGACCTTGCTGCAAGATCACGATGTCTACATCACCGACTGGCTGAACGCGCAGAACGTCTCGCTGCGTCATGGCCGTTTCGATCTCGACGACCATATCGAGCTGATGATGGGCTTCATGCGCGAACTGGCGCCGGAGCTCAATGTTATCGCCGTGTGCCAGCCGGCGGTGCCGGTCCTGGCCGCGGCCGCGCTACTCGCGCAAGCAGACGACGCGGCGCAACCGCAGACCCTGACATTGATGGGCGGGCCGATCGATACGCGCGTCGCGCCGACTCAAGTCAGCCGCTTCGCCGAGGCGCATTCGCTGCAATGGCTCGAGCGCAATGTCATCGGCGTCGTGCCGATGCGCTATGCCGGCGCCTTCCGCCGAGTCTATCCCGGCTTCATGCAGCTCGCCGGCTTTCTCAGCATGAATCTCGACCGGCACGTCAACGCGCATGTCGAGCTCTTCCAGCATCTGGTCGAGGGCAATGTCGAAAGCGCCGACACGACGCGGAAATTCTACGACGAATACGCGTCGGTGATGGATCTTCCGGCGGATTTCTATCTGCAGACCATCGATCGCGTCTTTCATCGCCAGGCGCTGGCGTGCGGCGAGTTCGTGTCGCATGGCGTGACGGTCGATCCCGGCGCGATCAGCCGTACCTCGGTCTTCGCCATCGAAGGCGAGAACGACGATATCTGCGCGGTCGGCCAGACCACGGCGGTGCATAAGCTGCTCACGGGCCTTGATCGCCGGCAAGCAGCGCAACCATGTCCAACCCGGCGTCGGTCATTACGGCGTCTTCAACGGCCGCGGCTGGCGCAACGGCATCTATCCGAAGCTCACGGAATTCATTCGCGAAAGCGCCTGATCGGGCGCCTATCGCCGAGGCGGGCCGAAGAGCCGCGGGCGAAGGTGAGGGAGGTAAAGCATGAAGGGGAAGATCGCGCTCGAAGAACATTGGGCGATCGACGAGACCATCAACATTGTCGGTCAGCCGGTCGCCGCCGGTCCGTTCTGGGACGCGACCCGCGCCAAGCTGGTCGAATTCCGCGAGGTGCGCCTCGCCGGCATGGACAAGAACGGCATCGAATTCGCGATCCTCGGCCTCAACTCGCCGGGCCTGCAGGCGATTCTCGATACCCAGCAGGCGGTCGAGATCGCGCGCCGCGCCAACGACATGCTGGCCGAAGAAGTTTCGCACAACCCCAAGCGCTTTGCCGGTTTTGCCGGGCTGCCGATGCAGGATCCAGACGCCGCCGCCAAAGAGCTGACGCGCTGCGTCAAGGAGTTCGGCTTCAAAGGCGCGATGGTCAATTGCTTCACCCAGCGCGGCGCGGCGGATACAGCGCTCTATTACGACCTGCCGGAGTTCCGGCCGTTCTTCGCGACCGTCGAGCAACTCGACGTGCCGTTCTATCTCCATCCGCGGCTGACCTTGCCGTCGCGCACCAAGGGCTATGAGGGCCATCGCTGGCTCTACGGTCCGGCCTGGGATTTCGGCAGCGAGACCGCGACGGCGTCGCTGCGCATGATGGGCTCCGGCCTGTTCGACGATTTCCCGAAGCTGCAGCTCGTCCTCGGCCATCTCGGCGAGCGCATCCCCTTCGATATGTGGCGCATCGACAATCTGATGCGCAGCATGCCGGTAAAGCACGCGGCGAAGCGGACCATCTCCGACTACATGCGCAACAACGTCCATATCACGACCAGCGGTCAGTTCAGCGACGTGCCGTTCCATTGCGCGCTCGAAGCGGTCGGCGCGGCGCGCGTCATGTTCTCGGTCGACTACCCCTACGAGGCGATGGAGCCCGCGGCGCGGTGGTTCGACAACACCGAGCTGCCGGAAGCCGACCGGCTGGCGATCGGCCGCACCAACGCGAACAAGCTCTTCAAGCTCGATCTGGCATAAGGCGAGGGCGCTCTCGTCCGGCTATAATTTCCTTCGCCTTCCCCGCAAAAGCGAGGATCCTGGGTTACCGCACGTCGTTGCTCCTGGGTCCCCGCTTCTGCCGGGAAAGTGAAAATTTAGGGATGGGAGAGGCGCCATGGCGAAATCGGGCAAGGTCATCATCACCTGCGCGGTGACGGGGTCGATCCACACCCCGACCATGAGCCCCTATCTGCCGGTCACGCCCGATGAGGTGGCCGAACAGGCGATCGGTGCGGCCGAGGCGGGCGCGGCGATCCTCCATCTCCATGCGCGCGATCCGAAGGACGGGCGGCCGACGCCCGATCCGGCGGTTTTCATGCAGTTCCTGCCGCGTATCAAGCAGGCGACCAAGGCGGTGATCAACATCACCACCGGCGGCGGCCACAAGATGACCGTCGAGGAGCGGCTGGCGGCGCCACTCAGGGCCTCGCCCGAGATGTGCTCGCTCAATATGGGGTCGATGAATTTCGGGCTCTACCCGATGCTCAACCGCTACAAGGAATTCAAATACGATTGGGAGAAACCCTATCTCGAAGGTACCGACGACCTAATATTTAGAAATACATTCAGAGATATAGAGCGCATTCTTAAAGACCTCGGCCAGGTGCATGGCACGAGGTTCGAGTTCGAATGCTACGATGTCGGCCATCTCTACAATCTTGCACATTTTTTGGATCGCAAACTGGTCCAGCCGCCGCTCTTCGTGCAGACGATCTTCGGCATTCTCGGCGGCATCGGCGCCGACAGCGAGAACCTCGCCCATATGAAACGGATCGCCGACAAGCTCTTCGGCGACCAGTATTACTGGTCGATCCTCGCTGCCGGGCGGCATCAGATGCCGCTCATCACCATGGGCGCGATCATGGGCGGCAACGTCCGGGTCGGGCTCGAGGATTCGCTCTATCTCGGCAAGGGCCAACTCGCCAAGACCAATGCCGAGCAGGTCGGCCGCATCCGTTCCATCCTCGACAATCTGTCGCTCGAGATCGCGACGCCCGACGAGGCGCGGTCGATGCTGCAATTGAAGGGCGGCGATGCGGTCAAATTCTGAGCGGCAAGTTCCGAGCCGACATGATCAATAAAATCGTCGATGGATTCGCGGCGGCGCTCACCGGGATGAAGGACGGCGACACGCTGCTCTGCGGCGGCTTCGGCGCAGTCGGCGAGGCGTTCGCGCTGGTCGAGGCGGTGATCGAGCTTGGCGTGCGCGATCTCACGGTGGTTTGCAACAACGCCGGCAGCGGCTTGGTCGGGGTCGCGGCGCTGCTCAAATCCGGCAAGGCACGCAAGCTGATCTGTTCCTATCCGCGCTCGCTCGATCCGATTGTGATTGACGAGCTTTACGCACGGCGCGCGATCGAGATCGAGCTGGTGCCGCAGGGCACGCTGAGCGAGCGCATGCGCGCCGCGGGGGCGGGGATCGGCGGCTTCTTCACGCGCACCGCCGCCGATACGAATCTGGCCGAGGGCAAGGAGCTGCGCGAGATCGACGGCAAGCTCTATGTCTTCGAGCAGCCGCTGCCGGGCGACTTCGCGCTGATCAAGGCGCATCGCGCCGATCGCTGGGGCAATCTCGTCTATCGTAAGTCGGCGCGCAACTTCAATCCGGTGATGGCGATGGCGGGCAAGGTCACGGTGGCGCAGGTGAACGAACTCGTCGAGCTCGGCGCGCTCGATCCGGAAGCGATCGCGACACCTGGCATTTTCGTCGATCGCGTGGTGCTGGCATGACACCCTTAACGCGGCGAGCAAATGGCGTGGCGTGCGCGCAGGAATCTGCGCGACGGGCAATACGTCAATCTCGGCATCGGCATGCCGACCCTGGTCTCGGATTATCTGCCGCCCGATCGCGAGATCGTGCTCCATAGCGAGAACGGCATCCTCGGCATGGGCGGAGCGCCGAAGGCCGGCGAGGAGGATCCCGATCTCATCAATGCCGGGCGTGGCAAGGCGACGCTGCTGCCGGGCGGCGCGTTCTTCCATCACAATGACAGCTTCCTGATGATCCGCGGCGGCCATCTCGACGTCTCGATCATGGGTGCTTACGAGGTCTCGGCGACCGGCGATCTCGCCAATTGGGCGACGAGGGTCGAGACGTTGGCGCCCGGCGTCGGCGGCGCGATGGATCTGGCCGCCGGCGCGAAAGAAGTGCGTGTGCTGATGGAGCATAACGGCAAGGACGGCAGCCCGCGCATCCGGCAAGCCTGCACGCTGCCGCTCACCGGCAAGGCGTGCGTGACACGGATTTATACCAACCTTGCCGTGCTCGATATCGCGCGGGACGGAGTCGTTGTGCGCGAGATGGTCGAAGGCCTCGATCTCGACGCACTGCAAAACCTCACCGAGCCGAAGCTGGTGCTGGCGAAGGATTGGATGAGGATCGATGCCCCGGTCCTCCCCTAGTCGTCACTAAGGCCCGTTTTCTTTGGTCGTCATGGCCGGGCTCGTCACGGCCATCTACGAGTTTTTTGCAAAGACATGGATGCCCGGAACAAGTCCGGGCAAGACGATGTAAAACGAAGTGCATTGGATAAAGAGGAGGAAGCGATGGATACGCATGAAAAGCCGTTACTGCGTGGCATCCATCATCTCGCGCTCGTCACCGACGACATGAAGGGGACGCTCGATTTCTATGTTCGCGTCCTGGGCATGCCGCTCGTCCACGGCCTGCGGACGCCGGTGGCGCGCGGCGCGCATGGCGCCGGCACGCCGCCTTATGCCAGCATCCCGCATTTTTTCCTCGATATGGGCGGCGACAGCCTGCTCGCCTTCTTCGAATATCCGAAGACCGCGCCGAAGGCCGATCGCGACGCGCTCGGCGCGATGCAGCATGTCTCTTTCGCCTGCGGACCCAAGCGTCATCGCGAGATTCTCGATCGGCTAAAAGCCGAAGGAGTGACGATCACCGGCGGCCCGCTGATCAGCATTCCGCCGGCGATCGTGTCGTTCTATTTCTTCGATCCGAATAATATCCGGCTGGAGATCGTCTGCGATCCGGGTAATGCCGACGAGGAAGATCTACAAGTGATCCGCTCTTGCCGCATGTCGGAGGATGAGCTGCACGCACAACTCGGCGACATCAGCAGCGATAAAGCCTGGATCGACGATATGATCGCGGCGAGGGCGCGGTAGGTCGTTGCAATACGATCCTGCGTCCTTCGACTTCGCTCAGGACGAGGTTATGTGGTGCGCGGCATCAACCATCGGAAGATGCCAGATAAAAATATTCCTCGTCCTGAGCGAAGTCGAAGGATGCAGGTTGCCCTTGCAACCTTAATTCGGCGTTGCGCCGTTCTCTTTCAGCCAGGCGAGCAGTCTGTCCGAGAGCGGCTTCGATTTGCGCGTCGCACGGTCCATGAAGACCAGCACGACCTCCTCGGTGCAGCAGCAGCGCTCGCCTTGGAACACGGCCTGTCCCAGGCGGAAGGAGGTGCGGCCATATTTGAGGCCGCGGATGCCGATCTCGAAATCGCCGGGGAAGCGAAGCTCGGCTTTGTAATCGCATTCGACGCGCACGACGTTGAAATTCTCGCCGGCGTCGAGCAGGCCGAGCGCGGGGTTGCGCGTGATCGAGACCCGCGCCGTCTCGAAATAATTCAAGAACACGGCGTGGTTGACGTGATTGTTGTGATCGACATCGCTGTAGCGGACGTGCTCCTGGAACCAGAGCTTGTAGCCGGCCCTATCGGCGAGATTCGCCTTCTCGGTCTCGTCCGCCATGATCAGCGCACGCGCTCCAGCACCGCCGCGATGCCTTGGCCGACGCCGATGCACATGGTGACGAGCGCGTAGCGGCCGCGGGTCTTGTGCAATTGCCGCGTCGCGGTGAGCGCGAGGCGTGCGCCCGACGCGCCGAGCGGATGGCCGATGGCGATCGCGCCGCCATTCGGGTTGACGCGATCGTCATCGAAAGCGACGCCCATCATCTTGAGGCAACCGAGCACCTGGCTCGCGAAAGCCTCGTTGAGCTCGATCACATCCATGTCATTGAGCGAGAGCCCGGCGCGCTCCAGCGCCTTCTGCGAAGCGGGCACGGGGCCGAGGCCCATGACGCGCGGCGCGACGCCCGCGACCGCGGCCGAGACGATGCGCGCGAGCGGCTTCTTGCCGGCTTTCTCGCCGGCTATCTTGGTGCCGATGATCAGCGCCGCGGCGCCGTCATTGATGCCGGAGGCGTTGCCCGCCGTCGTCACGCCGCCCTGGCTCAGTACTTTCAGCGCGGCGAGCTTTTCAAGCGTCGTGTCGGGCCGCGGATGCTCGTCGGCGCCGATGACGGTCGGCTCGCCTTTCTTGCGGCTCGGCACGCTCACCGGCATGATTTCTTCGTTGTAGAAACCCGCGGCTTTCGCTTTGGCATATTTCATCTGCGAGGCGAGGGCGAATTTATCGCTGTCCTCGCGCGTGATCTGATGCTCGCGCGCGACATTGTCGGCGGTCTCGGCCATCGTGTCGGCGCCGTAAGCCCTTCTCGATCTTTGGATTGGGGAAGCGCGCGCCGATCGTCGAATCGATACATGCGGAAGTCGCGCTGATAGGGTGTCTCGGATTTCGCCATCACGAACGGCGCGCGGCTCATGCTCTCGACGCCGCCGGCGAGGAAGAGCTCGCCCTGGCCGGAGGACGCGGCGCGCGCGGTGTCGAGGATCGCGGCGAGGCCGCTGCCGCAAAGGCGGTTGACGGTGAGCGCGGCGGTCTCGATCGGCAGACCCGCGACCAGGATCGCGTGACGCGCGACGTTACGCGCATCCTCGCCGGCCTGGTTGGTGTTGCCCATGACCGCGTCTTCGTAATCCGCGGGTTTGAAGGGATTGCGGCCCACCACTTCTTTGACGACGCCGGCCAGAAGATCGTCCGGCCGCACCGACGCCAAGCCGCCCGCGTGGCGGCCGATCGGCGTGCGCAAACCGTCATAGATATAGGCGTCGAGCATGGTGGGAAGTCCTTTTCTGGATACGAGTCTTCCGACGCGTCAGCCCTCTTACGTCACCCCCGCGAAGGCGGGGGTCCAGGGCTTCACCGCAGCGGTTACCCTGGCTTCCCGCTTGCGCGGGAATGACAGTGAAGGTCCATCGAATCGGACGCAAAACCTAGTCTGAAATTAGGGAATGCGCGGTGGCGCGACAAGCGATATGGCGGTATGCCTGACCCATGCGCGACTTTGCCCAGCCCCGCCGTTCCGCCGCGATTGCCGCCAATGCCATGGCGGCGACCTCGCATCCGCTTGCCACCCTGACCGCGGTCGAGGTGTTGCGCGCCGGCGGCAATGCCGTCGATGCCGCGCTCGCGACCGTCGCCGTGCTCGGCGTGGTCGAGCCGCACATGACCGGCATCGGCGGCGATTGCTTCGTGCTCTATTCGAAAGCCGGCGCGTTACCGATCGCGCTCAACGGCTCAGGCCGCGCGCCGATGAAGGCGACGGTCGAATGGTATCGCGCGAATGGCATGCGCACTATCGAGGTCGCAGACGCCGCATGCGGTGAGCGTGCCGGGAGCGGTCGATGCCTGGTGCCGCCTGCATGCCGATCATGCGACCAAGGACCTCGCCGAATTGATGGAGCCTGCGGCGAAGCTCGCCGAAGAACGGCCATGCGGTGACGCCGCGCGTCGCTGCCGATTTCGCCTCGAGCTTCCCGAAGATCATGAACGATGTCGATGCCGGCCGCGTCTTCGCGCCGGGCGGGCGGCCGGTCGGTCTGGGCGAGACGCTGAAGCAGCCGGCGCTGGCGAAAACGCTGCGCAAGATCGGGCAAAAGGGCCGCGCCGGTTTCTACGAAGGCGAGGTCGCGGCAGAGATCGTCGCCAAGCTGCAGCGCCTGGGCGGACTCCACACGATGGAAGATTTCGCCCTACAGCGCTGCGACTACGTCGCGCCGATCTCGACGAAGTATCGCGGCTACGACGTGTTCGAATGTCCGCCGAACGGGCAGGGGCTCGCCGCGCTGATGATCCTCTCGACGCTCGCCGGCTACGACATTGGCGGCAAGGGCACGAGCGATGCCGATCGCATCCATCTGCTCGCCGAGGCGGCGAAAGCAGCTTACGCGGTGCGCGACGCCTATGTCGCCGATCCGAAGCAGGTGAACGTCGCGGTCGAGCGCTATCTCTCGACCGATTATGCCGAAGGCGACGCGCGCGAATATCCGCCTCGATCGCGCCGGCGATCTCGTGCCGTGGGATGCGCGCGACGCGATCCACAAGGACACGGTCTATTTCTGCATCGTCGATCGCGACGGCAATGCGATCTCGTTCATCAACTCGCTGTTCCACGATTTCGGCAGCGGCATTCTCGCGCCCGGACTGCGGCGTGCTGCTGCACAATCGCGCGATCAGCTTCCGCATCGATCCGGAGCATCCGAACGCGATCGCGCCCGGCAAGCGGCCGATGCATACGATCATACCCGGCATGCTGGCGAAGGGTGGCAAAGCGGTGATGCCGTTCGGCGTCATGGGCGGGCATTTCCAATCGATCGGCCATGCCAATCTGCTGATGCAGATGCTCGATCTCGGCCTCGACCCGCAGGCGGCCGCCGAGGCGCCGCGCAGCTTCGCCTTCGATGGGATTCTTGCTTTGGAAACCACTGTTCCGGAAGCAATTGCCCGCGATCTGGCGCGCGCGCGGCCATCGCGTGGCGCGTGCCGGCGCGCTCGGCGGCTGCCAGGCGATCTGGATCGACCGCCAGCGCGGCTGCCTTATCGGCGGCTCCGAGCCGCGCAAGGATGGCTGCGCGCTGGGTTATTAGGACGGAGCTATTAGCGACGCGCCGCATGAGACGCTTCGCCTATTGAAACGGGTCCCCGGCTCCGGTACGAAAAAGCCCGCCGCGGGGCAGGTTCCACCGAGAAATTCCCCAAGAATATTAAGGAAATAGGCGGCTTCCTTGCGACGCGCCATGATCGAGGATCGATGTCCGATTTGGTATTGCAGCATGGCTTGAGCTTCGCGGATCTCTATCAGCCGCGACGGGCTGGTGCGCCTCGACGCCGCCTTCATGGCGCATCTCCAGGGCGACCGATGCCAGCCTGTTCGCGCTGCTCGCCGCCGGCCGCGCCGCGCCCGAGAAGCTCGCTGCCAAGGACGAATCCGATCTCATCGTCGACCTCGCGCCGCATCTCGAGGATTTCATCGCCGCGCTGTTCGGCATCCAGACCGAGGTGCTGGCGCATCAATCGCAGCATGACGAGCTGTCGCCGCTCTACACGGTGAAACGGCTCTTCGTGCAGCGCCGCGCGGCCAAGGGTACGACGCCCGACGAGATCGCGAAGCTCGACGGCCGGCGCTCGCGGCGAAGCTCGAAGTGCTGATGGGCGAGAAGCTGACCGATCGCAGCTTTGCCGAGCATGTCGCGCATTGGCTCAACAACGAAGCGCAATATGCCGACAAGCTCGACATCGCCGCGCAATACGCCGCTTGGGCGACGCATTCGACCGAGGGCAAGAAGCTCTGGCACGACAGCATCCTCTTCAAGATCCCGCACCGCCTCGACATGCACCGTCTCGTGCCGGTCAAGACGATCGTGCATGACGGCGTGACGATGCTGCATCTGCCGGAAGAGCATCACCGACATCGCGAAGGCTTCGCGCTGACCGATCAAGGCATGGATCTGGTGCATGCGCTCGACCACGCGAATTACTGCATCTGGTGCCACAACCAGGGCAAGGACAGCTGCTCGCACGGCATCAAGGACAAGAAGGCCGGCGGCTTTGCCGCGACGGTCTTCGGCGTCACGCTGAATGGCTGCCCGCTCGAAGAGAAAATCTCCGAGATGAATCTGGTGAAGGCGCGCGGCAACAGCATCGGTGCGATGGCGATCGCCGCCATCGACAATCCGATGATGGCCGGCACCGGGCATCGCATCTGCAACGATTGCATGAAGGCCTGCATCTATCAGAAGCAGGACCCGGTCGACATCCCGCAGGTCGAGACGCGCACGCTGAAAGACGTGCTGGCGCTGCCCTGGGGCTTCGAGATCTATTCGCTGCTGACGCGCTGGAACCCGCTCGATCTGCGCCGGCCGATCCCGAAAGCCGAGAGCGGCTACAAGGTGCTGGTCGTCGGCCTCGGGCCCGGCGGGCTTCACCCTCGCGCATCATCTGATGAATGACGGCCATCATGTCGTCGGCATCGACGGGCTGAAGATCGAGCCTCTGCCGCAGGGCCTCGCCGGCGAGGATTTCCGCCCGATCCGCGACGTGAAAGAGCTTTGGGAGAATCTCGACGATCGCGTGATGGCGGGTTTCGGCGGCGTCGCCGAATACGGCATCACCGTCCGTTGGGATAAGAATTTCCTCAAAGTCATCCGCCTGCTGATCGAGCGGCGCGCGCAATTCGCGATGTATGGCGGCGTGCGCTTCGGCGGCACGATCACCATCGACGATGCTTTCGCGATGGGCTTCGACCATATCGCGCTCTGCGCCGGCGCCGGCCGGCCGACGGTCGTGCCGATGAAGAACGGCTTGGCGCGCGGCGTGCGCCAGGCGTCCGACTTCCTGATGGCGCTGCAATTGACCGGCGCGGCCAAGACATCGAGCCTCGCCAATCTCACCGTGCGCTTGCCGATCGTCGTGATCGGCGGCGGTCTCACCGCGATCGATACGGCGACGGAATCGCTCGCTTACTATCGCGGTGCAGGTCGAGAAATTCCTCAGCCGCTACGAGACGCTCGTCGCCGAGCGCGGCGAAGCCGCGGTGCGCGCGAGCTGGAACGAGGAAGACAAAGAAGTCGCCGCCGATTTCATCGCCCATGCCAAGGCGATCCGGCAAGAGCGCGAGGCGGCGAAGCGCGAAGGCCGCGACCGCGAATATCGGCAAGCTGCTCGATCAATGGGGCGGCGTCACCATGGCTTATCGCCGCCGGCTCGATCGACGCGCCGAGCTACACGCTCAACCACGAGGAAGTGGCGAAGGCAATGGAAGAGGGCATTCGCTTCGCCGAATGCCTGGCGCCGGAAGAGGTGAAGATCGATCGCTTCGGTCATGCCGAGGCGCTGGTTCTCTTGAGCCACAAGGTCGAGGAGGGTACCGGCAAGATTATCCCGACCGGTGAGCGCGTGACCTTGAAGGCGCGCACGATCCTGGTCGCGGCCGGCACGCACGCCGAACACGGTGCTGGCGCGCGAGGACAAGCAGGTCGAGATCGATGGCCGCTATTTCCAGGCCTATGACGAGGCCGGCAACAAGGTGAAGCCGGAGCGCGTCGCCAAGCCCGACAAGGTCGAAGTGCTGATGAATCATGCGCGAGGACGGCCGCGCGATCAGCTTCTTCGGCGATCTGCATCCGTCTTTCGCCGGCAATGTCGTCAAAGCCATGGGCGGCGCGAAGCTCGGCTATCCGGTGGTGAGCCGCACGCTCGCCAAGCGCAAGCCGGAGGCACCGGCGCCACAACAATTGATCGCGACGCTCGACGACGAGCTGCGGCCGCGTGTCCACGCCGTGGTCGAGCTCGCGCCGAAGATCGTCGAGGTGATCGTGCGCGCGCCGAAAGCCGCGCGCGCGTTCCATCCCGGCCAGTTCTATCGCCTGCAGAATTACGAGAGCCATGCGCCGAAAGCGGCCGGCACCTCGCTGACGATGGAAGGCCTCGCGCTCACCGGCGCGACCGTCGATCGCGAGAAAGGGCTGCTCTCGACCATCGTGCTCGAGATGGGCGGCTCCTCCGATCTTTGCTCGATCCTCGAGCCGGGCGAGCCCGTCGTGCTCATGGGCCCGACCGGCACGCCGACCGAAACGCCCGGCGGCGAGCATGTCGTGCTCGTCGGCGGCGGTCTCGGCAATGCGGTGCTGCTGTCGATCGGCACGGCCTTGCGCGAGCGCGGCTCGAAGGTGCTCTATTTCGCCGGCTACAAGAAGCCGCAAGACCGCTACAAGGTGAAGCGAGATCGAGGCCGCGGCCGATTGCGTCGTCTGGTGCTGCGATACGGCGCCGGGCTTCACGCCGTCGCGGCCGCAGGACAAGGCCTTCGTCGGCAATATCGTCGAGGCGATGCTCGCCTATGCCGCCGGCCGGCTCGGCGATCAGCCGATCGCGCTGCCTTCGGCGGATCGCCTCATCGTCATCGGCTCGGACGGCATGATGAATGCGGTGGCGCGCGCGCGCGAAACCTCGCTCAAGCCACATCTTGAAGCCCGGCCATCACGCGATCGCGTCGATCAACTCGCCGATGCAATGCATGATGAAGGAAATCTGCGCGCAATGCCTTCAGGTGCAGAAGGATCCGGCGACCGGCGAAGAGACCGTGGTGTTCTCCTGCTTCAACCAGGATCAGGGTCTTGATCGCGTCGATTTCGCCGGGCTGCGCCAGCGCCTGACGCAGAACAGCCTCGAGGAGAAGCTGACGGCGCTGTGGATCGATCGCTGCCTCAAGCAGCTCGGCATGCGCCAAGCGGCGGAGTGACAAAAAAACTCGTCATTGCGAGCGAAGCGAAGCAATCCAGGAATTGAGGATATGCTCTGGATTGCTTCGGCAGTCGGCCTCGCATGACGTAATTTAATCCAGCATCCGCCGCCAGCCGCGCGGGCCAAGCGCTTCGAGGGGCCGGAAGCGCGATTTGTAGGACATCTTCGCGCTGCCCTCGATCCAATAGCCGAGATAGACATAAGCGAGCTTCTTGCGCCGCGCCTCGTCGATGAGCGCGAGCACCAGTAGCGTGCCGAGGCTGCGCTTGCCGTGCTCGGGATCGAACGAAGCTGTAAACCGCCGAGAGCCCGTCATCGAGCGGGTCGTAGAGGCCGGCGCCGTAGAGCGTGCCGGCGGCGGCGCGCAGCTCGATCATCTTGGTCGCGACCGGGCTGTCCTCGATCATCGCCTGATAATCGCCGAAGGTCATCGCCGCCATGTCGCTGTCGGCATGGCGCGAGCGCTGATAGCGCTGGAAGAGGCGGAACTGCTCGAGCGTCGCATCGGCCTCGATCGGCCGCGGAAAGAGATCGCGGTTGAGATGGCGGATGCGCTTCAAGGATTTGCTCTCGCTGAACGCCGCGACCGGAATCCGCACCGGCACGCAGGCGTTGCAGCCGACGCAAGCGGGGCGGTAGGCGAGGTGATGGCTGCGCCGGAAGCCGGCGCGCGAAAGCTCGTCGTAGAAAGACCGCAGCGTGGCGGCCGGCAAGCTCGGTCACGAGCTTGCGCTCGATCTGGCCGGGCAGGTAGGGGCAGGGCAGCGCCGCCGTGCGATAGAAATGCTGCGGCGCGACCGAGAGCCGCTCCGGCGCGCGGCCTTGTCTCGGCAGTTGCTTATTGTCGCTATGCCCTTCGGGCATCGCTCCTCACCACAATCGGAATCGCAGCGAATTATGGTCCCAACGGCCCTGGATCGCCAGAGGTCGGTCGCCCGTGGCTTAGCTGAGCCCGATCATGATGCGCTGCCGATAGGCCGGGCGCTCGCCGAGCCGCTTGTACCAGGCTTCGAGATGCGGCAGGCGGTGGCGCTCGATCGGCAGCGAATAGAAGCGATAGGTGATGATGCCGACCGGGATGTCGCCGATGCTGAATCTCCTTCCCCGCGACAAAGGGCGTCTCGGCGAGATAGCGGTCGAGGATCGTCATGGCATGATTGGTTTTCTTCACCGCTTCCTCGATGCGCACCGAATCGCGCTCTTCCGGCTTGGAGCGGATGAGGCCCCAGAAAGCCGGCGTGATCGCCGGGTTCAGCGTCGTCAGCGCCCAGTCGAGCCAACGCTCGGCGCGGGCGCGCTCGCGCAGATCGGCCGATAGAAAGCGGCCATTGCCGAATTTGGCCACGAGATAGCGCATGATCGAATTCGATTCCCACAGCACGAAATCGTCTTCGATCAGCGTCGGCACCAGCTCGTTCGGATTGAGCTTGTTGTAATCGGGCGTGTGATTGACGCCGTGCTCCAGCCCCGCGAGCTCGAGCGAGTAGGGCGTGCCCAGCTCATCGAGCAGCCACAGCACTTTTTGCGTGTTGTAGGAATTCGGCCGTCCGAGAATTCGTAGCATCGCGGCTCCGCTTGGTTGCCGCTCGTGTCCCGATTCCGACGCTCGTATTGCTTCGCAACAGGCTCCGTACGAACGTCGGAATCGAAAGGACACGAGCCACTTTCTTGATTCGAGTGTGGCTTTCTGGATTTGACGTTCCTGACGGGGTCGCAGCGAAACGGCAGGAATGTCAAATCCGCCACACTCGCATCATGGCGGCGGCGCGGACGTCGTCAATAAGGCTTGGACGGGAGGCTAGCGGCTCGCCGCTTGGGTCGGCTGCGACGTTGCCGGCGCGGCCTGGGCTTGCGTGCTTCCCGCTGCCTTGTCCTGATTCTGGCGCAGCAAGACGATGCTGATGCGCCGGTTCTCGGGATCGGAGGGGTTGCCTTTATCGATCGGGTCCTGATCGGCCATGCCGACGACCCGCGCCAGGCGGTTCGCCGGTACGCCGTCATTGCTGGAATTCGCGCCGCGTTGCGTTAGCGCGATCGGCCGACAGTTCCCAGTTCGGAGTATTTCGCGCCGAGCGCGTATTGCGTCGAATCGGTATGGCCGGTGATCGATATCTTGTTCGGCAGCTTCTGGATTGCCTGAGCCACGAGCGTCATCAGCTTCTTGGCCGGATCCGTCCATATCGGCCGACCCCAAGGGGAACATCGGCGTCTTGTCCTGATCGACGAGCTGGATGCGCAAGCCCTTCCGGCGTCTCGTCGATCATGAGATTCTTGGCGAGCGCCTGGCAGCTCGGGCGAGCCATTGACCGCGTCCTCGAGCGCCTTCTTGGCTTCCTCGAAGCGCTTCTCTTCGCGCTCGGCGGCCTGTTTCTTGAATTCGGCGTCGCTCAGCTTCTTGTCGCCGGTCGCGTTCTTGTCGTCGTCGGAATTCTTGGCGTTGGACGGATTATCCGCAACGGCGCCGCCATCCTTGTCGGGATCGCTGGCCGGGCCGCCACCTTCATTGCCGTCGTCGCCCTCCTGCGGCTGGCGCAGCGCGTTCTGCGCCGGATTGAAGTTCGGTTGCGACATCGGCAACGTCTGGCTGCCGGGGCTGCCGACGGTGAGGCCGCCGAGCACACCGCCGGCGCCGCTGTTCGATTTCGAGGTGATGGTCGGCTCGAAGTAGTCGGCGATGCCGCGCTTTTGCACGTCGGTGGTGACGTTGAGCAGCCACAGCAGCAGGAAGAACGCCATCATCGCGGTCACGAAGTCGGCGTAGGCGACTTTCCAGGCGCCGCCGTGATGGCCGCCATGGCCGCCCTTCTTGACCTTCTTGATGATGACCGGAGCGCCGGCGCCGTGTTTCGCCATAGCTTACGCCTGCCCGACCGATCAGGCCGCTTGCGGCATGTTCTCGACCGCTTCTTCGACCTCGTAGAAGGTCGGGCGGACATCGGTGTTCAGCGCCTTGCGCGCGAACTCGACCGCGACCGAAGGCGCGTAGCCCTGCATATAGGCGAGGATGCCCGCCTTCATGCAGAGGAAATAGCGCTCTTCGGCGTCGCCGCGCGCCTTTGACCGCGGAGGCGAGCGGCGCGATGAAGCCGTAAGACAGCAAGATGCCCATGAAGGTGCCGACGAGCGCGCCGCCGATCAGCTCGCCGAGCACGGCCGGCGGCTCGGTGATCGAGCCCATGGTGTGAATGACGCCGAGCACGGCGGCGACGATGCCGAGGGCGGGCATGGCGTCGGCGACGTTTTGGATCGCGCCGGCGATCGCGTGATGCTCTTCGCGATGGGTCTCGAGGTCCTCGTCCATCAGCGTTTCCATCTCGTGATGGTTGTCGGTGCCGAGGGTGAGGAGACGCAGATAGTCGCAGAGGAAGGTGACCGCGTGATCGTCGCGCCAGGAAGGCGGGATATTTCTGGAAGAGCGAGCTCTCATCGCGGCTTCTCGACATGCTGCTCGAGCACGAGCGCGCCTTTGGTCTTCGCCATCTTGAAGACGGCGTAGAGCAGGGTCAGCAATTCGAGATAGGCCGCCCTTGTTGTATTTCTCGGCCTTGAGCAGACCGGGAATCGCTTTGCCCGCGCCGGAGAGCACCGGCTTGCGATTGGCGATGATGAAGCCGCCGATCGCCGCACCGACGATGATCATGACTTCGAAAGGCTGGAAAAGAACGATGAGATGGCCGCCATTGGCGAGGTAGCCGCCGATGACGCTACCGAGAACAACAACGATGCCGACAATGACCATCATGGCAGGGGGACACGTTCTGTGACGCTGCGGGAATGCGGTTAATTTGCGGGATTCGCGTTAATATTCCCTTTCGCGGCCGCCGTATCCTGCCTATCATTCCGGCCAAATCCCGCGCCGAAAAACGAAGGCTAAACCCTTGTCACGCAACCATTCTCCGTCCCCGGTCGAGCCGCTCGGCGCTTATCCGAGGCTGCGCATGCGGCGCAACCGGCGCGACGACTGGACGCGGCGTCTGGTGGCCGAGAATGTCCTGACCGCCGCCGATTTCCTCTGGCCGGTCTTCGTCCATGACGGGAAAGAGGCGAAGGTGCCGATCCCGTCGATGCCGGGGGTCGATCGGCTGTCGATCCCGGCGCTGGTCGATGCGGCGGGCGAGGCGAATGCCCTCGGCATCCCGGTGATCGCTCTGTTTCCGGCGACGCCGCCCGAGCGTAAGACGGCGGAAGGCGACGAAGCGCTCAATCCCGAGAACATCGTCTGCCGCGCCATCCGTGCCGTGAAGAAGGCGGTGCCGGCGCTCGGCGTGATGTGCGACGTCGCGCTCGATCCGTTCACGACGCATGGCCATGACGGCGTGCTGCGCGACGGCTATGTCGCCAACGACGAGACGGTCGCGATCCTCTGCAAGCAGGCGTTGGTTCAAGCCGAGGCCGGCTGCGATCTCATCGCGCCGTCCGACATGATGGATGGCCGTATCGGCGCCATCCGCGACGCGCTCGACGGCCAGGGCTTCGATGGCGTGCGCATCATGGCCTATGCCGCGAAATACGCTTCGGGCTTTTACGGCCCGTTCCGCGACGCGATCGGCTCCAAATCCAATCTCGGCAAAGCCGACAAGCGCGGCTATCAGATGGATCCCGCCAATGGCGACGAGGCGCTGCGCGAAGTCGCGCTCGATATCGCCGAAGGCGCGGATATGGTGATGGTGAAACCGGCGCTGCCTTATCTCGACATCGTGCGCCGCGTGAAAGACCGCTTCGGCATGCCGACCTTCGCCTACCAGGTGAGCGGCGAATACGCGATGCTGAAAGGCGCGATCGAGCGCGGCTGGCTCGATGAATCGGTGATGCTCGAAGCGCTGCTCTCGATCAAGCGGGCGGGCGCCGATGGCGTGCTGACCTATGCCGCGGTCGAAGCGGCGAAGCGGCTCAAGGCGGGCTAAAGCCGCTTAAAAGAAAAATTTGTAGATCAGCGCAACGACGACGATCTTGACAACGGTTGCGCCGATGAGATGGCGCAGAAGGTTCTGCTTGATGCGGCCGCGCAGGGATGCGACGGGGTGTGTCGTTTGGTGCACGGCGAAAGACATTGGCTGTCGCAAGCTAAGCGACAATGGTTAACGGCGCATTAACCAGAGTTCTTCTCGAGCCGCACCCACGTCAGCTCGTGCTTGTTGGCGTGAAGATGGATCAAGCGTGAGCCGGGGATCGCGGCGAAACGTGCTTGCGTCGCGAAATCGGTCTCGCCCTGGAATTTGATCGTGCAGATGAAATTCTTCACCGTACCCGCGGCGAGGAATTTCTCGACCAGAGCCAGCAAGCGTGCCGGATAGCAGATCACGTCCGAGAACAGCCAATCGATCGGACCGACATCGCGCGGTGCGAGAGCGAAGGCGCTTTCCTGGCGGTGCTCGACGCTCGGTAGTACGAGGACGCGCGGATCGAGCGGCGCCTTGTCGATGGCGATGACGCGCGCGCCGAGCTTGCCGAGCACATAGCTCCAGCCGCCCGGGCTGGCGCCGAGATCGAGACAGCTCTCGCCCGGCTTCGGCCGCGTGCCGAGCAAGGTGAAAGCCTCCCACAGTTTCAGATAGGCGCGGCTTGGCGGCGCTCGGTCTTCGATGAAATTCGCTTCGCCATTCGGAAACGGGCTCGAGCACGAGCCCGCCGCCAGGACCGTCTCGCTATCGAGCAAGGTCCAGGAGCCGAGCGGCGCGCTCGGCGCGGCGTCGCCGAAGGCGAGGGGTTTGGCCGCGACCTTCGGCAGCTTCTCGGCGACGAGCGCGGCGCGGCGGTGATGCGCGAGCGAATAGAGCGCCCAGTTGCGCTGGATAGCACGAAGCTGCTTCGCCGCGTCGCCGATCGACACAATCGCGAGACGCTGCGGCGCATGCCACACATTCGCGACCCAGGCGATATCGCACGGCGGTCCTTCGGTGAGCACCAGCCGTCCATGCGTTTCGATCGCCCTGCTCGCCGAGTTCATGCTGCAACTCGGCGAGGAAGCCGTCGGGTGCGAGATAGCCGGTGAATTCAGCCAAGCAGAAAATCGCGGATCGCGGCGATCTGATCCTCGGCCATCAGCGCAGGCGCGTGGCCGATGCCGGCGAATTCGACGAGCTTGGCGCGCGGCCCGCGCTGCGTCATCGCCGCGGCATCGCTCGCCAAGAGCATGTCCGATTGCGCGCCGCGCAGCACCAGCACCGGGCAGGTGACCGCATCCCAGCTGGCCCATAGCGCGACATCGCCGATCGGACCTTGCCTGAAGGCTTCGGCGATCTTCGGATCGTAATTGAAGCCGATGCTGCCATCGGGCTTGCGGCGCGAGGAATGCGTTGCGAGATGGCGCCATTGCGCATCGCTTAGTGGACCGAACGGCGCGTGGACACGGCGCAGTACCGCCTCGAACGCGGCAAGATCGCCGAAACCCGGATCGAGACCGACATAGGCGGCGATACGCTCGATTCCGGCTTTCGGAACCAGCGCGCCGACATCGTTGATTACGAGCTTGCCGATCGCCGCGTTCGGCAGGGCCGCGAACAGCATCCCGATGAGGCCGCCCATCGAGGTGCCGACCCAATCGATGCGCTCGACATCGAGCCGCGCGAGCAGTGCGGTGATATCGGTGAGGTAGAGTGGGTAGCCGTAATCGGCCGCGACGCCGAGCCATTCGCTTTTGCCGCGGCCGGGCATGTCGGGACAGACGACGCGGTAATGTGCAGACAGTGTCTGCGCCAGCACATCGAAATCGCGGCTGTTGCGCGTGAGGCCATGGACGCAAAGCAGCACCGGTGCATCGCGGGAGGGACCGGGCCATTCGATATAGGCGAGGCGATGGAAGCCGTGGGGACCGATACAGGTGAGTGTGCGTTCGATCATGACGCGACCTTGGCGCGCGCGGCGCGGCGGATCAAGCGTTGCCGGTCCCTGTCCGCTCGGCTAAGACCCCGGCAAATCCAAGGAGTCACGCATGCCGCAACGCGGCCCGCTTTCAGGCATTACCGTCGTCGACCTCTCGCGCATCCTGGCCGGGCCGTATTGCACCATGCTGATGGCCGAGATGGGCGCGCGGGTGATCAAGGTCGAGCCGCCCAAGACCGGCGACGATGCGCGCGCTTACGGGCCCTTCGTCAAACACCACTCGGCTTATTTCGCCTCGATCAATCGCGGCAAGGAATCGATCGCGCTCGATCTCAAGGCCGATGCCGATAAACGCATCTTCGAGAAGCTGCTCGAAAAGGCCGATGTCCTCGTCGAGAATTTTCGGCCCGGCACGATGGAGAAGCTCGGCTATGGGTGGGAGACGCTACACGCGCGCTATCCGCAACTGATCTACGCCGCGGCTTCTGGTTTCGGTCATACCGGGCCGAATTCGCGCGATCCGGCCTATGACATGGTCGTACAAGGCATGGGCGGCATCATGAGCGTCACGGGTTTCCCCGGCGGCCAGCCGACGCGCGTCGGCATGTCGATCGGCGATGTCGGCTCGGGGCTCTACACCGCGGTCGCGGTCAATGCGGCGCTGCTGCATCGCTTTCGCACCGGCGAAGCGACGAAGATCGACATCTCGATGTTCGATTGCCAATTGGCGCTGCTCGAAGGTGTCGTCGTGCGCTATACCGCCGAGGGCGTCGTTCCCGGCCCGGTCGGATCGCGTCACGCGACCATCACGCCGTTTCAGGCTTTCAAAACCAAGGACGGCAACATCATCATCGCCGCCGGCAATGACAGTCTGTTCGTGCGGCTGTGCAACGGGCTCGGCAAGCCGGGGATGGGTCTCGATCCGAACTATGTGACGAACGATCTGCGGCGGATGAAACAGAAGCAGCTGGAGGCCGAGATCGAGGCTATCCTGGCCGATAAGACGACCGCGGAATGGATCAAGATCATCGGCGATGCCGGTGTGCCTTGCGGACCGATCAATAACATCGCTGAGGCGTTACAGCATCCGCAGGTCGAGGCCCGCAATATGCTGGTGACGGTGCCGGATGGAGAGGGCGGTACGCTCAAGGTTTCCGGCAATCCGCTGAAGATGTCGGCGTTCCCCGATCCACCGACCCGCGACGCCGCGCCAGATCTCGACGCCGACCGCGCGGCGATCCTTGAAAGAGCTCGGTCTCGCTTGATCGCCGCGGTGAGGATTTAGCGGGCGAGCGCCGCGCTCGCGGAATTGAGCTTAAGCCCGCGCGGACCGGGCAACTCGATCCCGATCTCGAGCGTCGACATCCTGTCGCCTCTTTGCAGTCGAACTTCGACCTTGTCGCTCGCTACCTCGATGTATTTGCGAATGACGTCGAGGATGTCTTTTTGCATCAGCGGCAAATATTCCGGCTGCGAGCGATCTTGCCGTTCGTGGGCGAGCAGGATCTGGAGCCGATCCTTCGCGGTCTGCGCCGAGCTCGGAGCCTTCGGCCGGACGAAATAGTCGAACAGCTTCATGCCGTCCTCCAGAGCAACCGCTGCAAAAGGCTCCGACGCTCGGGACCGAGCACGCGCATTTCGGTCTGCTCGCCCATCAGCCGCGACACGGCGTCGGCATAGGCTCTGCCGGCATTCGAACTCTCGTTGAGCACGATCGGCGTGCCGACATTCGACGCGCTGAGGACCGTCGGGCTCTCGGGCACGATGCCGAGCAGCGGAATGGAAAGAATCTCGAGAACGTCCTCGACCTTCAACATTTCGCCTTTGGCGACCCGCGCTGGATCGTAGCGGGTGAGCAAAAGATGGGCTTTGACCGCGGCTTCGCCTTTTTCGGCGCGGCGGGTCTTGCTGCTGAGCAAACCGAGCACCCGGTCGCTGTCGCGCACGGAAGAGACTTCGGGATTCGTGACGACAACCGCTTCATCGGCAAAGTACATGGCGAGATGCGCGCCGCGCTCGATCCCGGCGGGGCTGTCGCAGAGGATGTAATCGAATTCGTTGCGAAGGCCGTCGATCACCTTTTCGACGCCGTCGCGGGTGAGGGCGTCTTTGTCGCGCGTCTGCGATGTCGGCAGGATCGAGAGGTTCTCCAGCCGGCGGTCCGTTATCAAAGCCTGGTTGAGCTTGGCGTCGCCCTGGATGACATTGATGAAGTCGAACACCACGCGGCGCTCGCATCCCATCACCATATCGAGGTTGCGCAAGCCGACATCGAAATCGATGACGACGGTCTTCTTGCCGCGGAGCGCGAGCCCCGCACCGAGCGCTGCGGTCGAGGTCGTCTTGCCGACGCCGCCCTTACCGGATGTGATCACTATGACTTTGGCCACTCACCATTCCTCTTGGCTGGTTACGGATTTGTCCTATTTCATTTCAGCGGCTCGATTCGCAGCGTGCCGTCATCGAGGAATGCCTGGACGCGCCGGCGGCGCAGCGACGGGTCGATGGCGTCGCTGAGCTTGTAGAGACCGGCAATCGCGATCAGCTCCGCGTCCGAGAGTCTCGCAGAAGATGCGTGCCGCGTTGTCTCCATGCACGCCGGCGAGCGCCCGCCCGCGCAACGTGCCGTAAACATGGATATTGCCTCGGGCGATGAGCTCGGCGCCGGGGCTCACGGAAGCGATGACGACGAGATCGCCGCGCTCGGCAAATATCTGCTGTCCCGAGCGCACCGGATCGGTGACAAGCAGCGCGGTCCCGTTCGGATAAGCGATCGGCGCTTGCCGGATGCGCGATTCCTTGTGGTCGCTCTCTTCAGGATGCTTGTTCTCGTTAACCGATTTTTCCGGCTTCGGTTTCTCGTCCTCTTTCGGCGCGGCATTGGCCTTGCGGTTGTCGGGCAATACGTCGGTACCACTGGGAAGCGTGATGAGGCCGGCGTGAAGCGCGGCCTTATTCTGCTCGATCGAGCCGTTCTGCACGCCGATCAGTGTGATCTTGCGATTGCGCATCTCGCGCACGAGGCCGATGAAATCGAAGGACGCGCCGATATCCTCCGCACGATCGAGATCGAGGACGAAGGGCGCGTTCGCATAAAAATGCGGCGTCTGCGCCAGCATCGTATCGACG
Organism: uncultured Alphaproteobacteria bacterium; assembly: GCA_963731145.1. Classification (GTDB taxonomy): domain Bacteria; phylum Pseudomonadota; class Alphaproteobacteria; order ATCC43930; family CGMCC-115725; genus CAIKMD01. The sequence continues at coordinate 283,005 of CAVSUX010000013.1, forward strand.
GCATCGAAGAACGTGGCATCGGGTGCTCGCGCCATCTGCAACACGATCGCCGTAAAGAAGCGACCGCGAACTTGGAATGCCGCGGTGTTTGTGCGCGGGTCGCTGCGGCTGACATCCGTACGCGTACTATTCATCACTCATGCACGATGCGTGTTCGCAAATTCTCTTTATCTGAGCAGGTGCGGTGAGGCTATGCCATGCGATGTGGTTTTTTTGTGGCGAGGTGAGTCGTCCACAGGTTTTTTCGGCTGGGTCGTCTGTTCGGACGAGAGTTGCAAGCGCGAACTCGTCTCTCAATCGCGAAACGCGGGTTTCTCGCATATTCCAACCGACCGCAGGTTGTATCGGCAGTCGCGTCTAATGCGAGAGTTGCGTCGATTCTCGAGGGCGCGTTGTCCTGGTGCGACCGTTGCAAAAAAACGGCGCGGGGAGGCCGCGCCGTTTTCGTCGTAGGTGGAGGCTCGGTCAATACCAGCCGTAAGGCCCGCCGAGCATCGTGAAGATCAGCAACAACAGGATAATCAATCCGATGAGGCCGAGGCCGCCGCCGCCATAATATTGGCGGCGATAACCGTAATAGCCGCCACCGCTGAACATCAGGATGAGGACTACCAACAGTAGAAGAAGCATGACCGTCTCCGACGTTGTCTGGGCGAAACAACAACCGGAGAAGCGAAAAGGTTTCAGCCGTGTAATGCGGCCGGATTAGATCGCCTCAACCCGCTCGAGTTGCTCGGCCTCGATCTGCATCGATACCGCGAGCGTTTTGAGTTGCGCTGCGACGCCCGGCGCGGCGCGGCCGGCTTGAAGCTCGACGCTGCGTGCCTTGCGCCGCAAGTATTCGATTGTACGACGGTGATCCGACCGCAATGCTGTCCGAATATTCTCCATGATGTCCCCGAAGGCAGATAACACCTAAGCTAAAGGTGGCAGAACCTGCACACCGCTACCAGTTAGGGCCTCTACCTAAGGAGTTTTACGGATGCGCTCGCTTAGAATCTGAAGGCGGGAGCGTGTTTGTCGATTCCGCGCTCGAGCGCGGTCGCATCCGCTTCGATCGTGGCGGCAAGGCTCGTGAGCTGTGCCGCGAGCACCGAGGCGGCGCGGGCGGCTTCGAGGCGCATGTTGCGCGCTTGGTGCTTCAATCGCTCGATCGTGTAGCTGCGGTCGAATGACGATAAGGTACGGGTTTCCGTCATGGGTGGCCTCCTGAGATTGCAGGATCGCTCATATAATCGACAGTGCCGCTGGCGAGTTTCCGGATGGAGAAGGAGATTTCGCGGCTTTCCGCGGCTGGCGCGGAGATTTCACGGCAGTTCCGCCGCGAAAGGGAAATTTCGTGGCTTTATCGAGGCGTCGCCATCAATGCAGGAACGGCTCGACGATCTCGTTCTCGCGGCAGGTGGCGCGGCGGATATCGCGGGGGAAGCCCAGATCGTCGAACGGCGTCGCGCGATGCATGGTGCAGCGATTGTCCCAGATGACGACATCGCCGCGCGTCCATTTGTGGCGATAGACGAATTGCCGCTGGGTCGCGAAATCGATCAGCTCTTTCAGCAGCGCGCGGCCCTCATCGACCGGCATACCGATGATGTGCGAGGCATGCGAGGCGAGGTAGAGCGTCTTACGGCCAGAAGTTGGATGGATTTGCGCGATCCTATGGTCGGCGGGCGGGCGCGATTGCAGCTCTTCTTCCGTCGGCTCGGGAAAGCCCGAAACCTGGCGCGAATACCAGATCGAATGCGACGCGACGAGGTTCCCGATCGTCTCTTTCATCGCCAACGACAGTGCGTCGTAGGCCGCGCGCTCATCGGCGAATTCGGTGTCGCCTTCGCCATTCGCCGGAATCAGATGGCTGTTGAGCAGCGAATAGGTCGCGCGATTCGGATGGAAGGACATATCCGTGTGCCATAACCGGTTGGCGTTGTTGAAAGCGCGGTCGCGGCTCTGGGCGGGGCGGATGTTGCCGTCGGCATCGAGATTGCCGACATCGACAAGCTCGGGCCACTCGCCGAGCCGCTCGCGCCGGCCGGCGACGGTCAGCACGCGGCCGCGCTGCATCGGGCCGAGATGACGCGCGAAAGCGATGTGCTGGTCGTTGCTGAGCGGCGTCGCATTGGGATAGACGCAGACGGCGTAGCGATCCATCAGCGCGCGTACGTCGGCAATCTCGGTCGGGGTCAGCGGCCGCGTCATGTCGAGACCGGTGATGCGTGCGGCAAAGATGGGATGCAGCGGCTCGGCTTTGAGGGGCATCGCGCCTTCCTTCTTGGCGTCAGAAGGATAGCGCCGCGCGCAGGGCCGCGTATAGTGGCGTGCGAATGCGTGTTCTCGGACGAATTCTCCTGACACTTTTGGTTCTGGTCGCGATCGTCGTCGCCGGCGGCTATTTGTGGCTGCGCTCGTCCTTGCCGCAGACCGACGGCATGATCGCCGTCCGGGGCGTCAACGCCGCAGTCACGATCGCACGCGACGCGCACGGCATTCCGACGATCAAAGCGGAGAGCGATGCCGACGCTGCGTTCGGTCTCGGCTACGTGGAGGCCCAGGACCGGCTGTTTCAGATGGATCTGATGCGGCATGCCGGCGCCGGCCGGCTCAGCGAGTGGTTCGGTAAGGCGGCGCTGGATACCGACAAATCGATGCGTACCCTCGGGCTTTATCGCGCGGCGGAGGCGCAATATCCGCTGCTCTCGCCCGAACTGCGCGCCGTGTTCGACGCTTATGCCGCCGGCGTCAACGCGTTTCTCGCGACGCGGCACGGTGCGCTGCCGCCGGAATATCAGGTGCTGCAAATCCCAGCCGAGCCATGGAAGCCCGTCGAATTCCTTGGTCTGGGGCAAGCTCATGGATTTACAATTCACCGGCAATTATCGCCAGGAGTTGCTGCGCGCGCAGCTGGCACAGCGTTTGAAGCCCGAAGATCTCGCGGTGCTCTATCCGGGCTATGACCCGCAAGCGCCGGTGACCTTGGGCGCGCTCGATCTCGAGCAAGGTCCTTCCCGGCCTGACGCCGGTCCTGCCGGCGTCGAATGAATGGGTCGTCGATGGCAAGCATTCGGAATCGGGCAAGCCGATCCTCGCCAACGATCCGCATCTCGGCTTCGCGACGCCGGGCGTCTGGTATCTCGCGCGCATCGTGACGCCGCGAGAGACGATCGCCGGCGTCACCTCGCCGGGCGAGCCGATGATCGTGCTCGGCCATAACACGCATATCGCTTGGGGCTTCACGACGACCGGCGGCGATGTCGAGGATGTTTTCGTCGAAAAACTCGATCCCGACCGACGCGACGCATTATCTGACGTCGGACGGATCGCAAGCCTTCACGACGCGCGACGAGAAGATCCTCGTCAAAGGCGGCGGATCCGGTGACGCTGACCGTGCGCACGACGCGGCACGGGCCAGTGATCGCCGATCCCGGCGGCGGCGAGGTGCTGGCGCTCGCGGCGACTTGGCTGCAAGGCGAGGATCGCACGCCGCAAGCGCTTTGGGATGCGAGCCATGCGCATGATTGGGATGCGTTCCGGAACGCGTTCAAGAACGCGGTCGCGCCCGAGCAGAACGTCACCTACGCCGATGTCGACGGCCATATCGGCTTCATCGCGCCGGCGACGGTGCCGATCCGCGCGCAAGGCGACGGCATGGCGCCGGTGCCGGGCTGGACCGGCGAGAATGAATGGACGGGCACGGTGCCTTTCGACGGACTGCCGCAAGGCGTCGATCCGCCGAGCGGCCGGTTCGTCGCCGCCAACAACAAGATCGTGCCGGATTCCTATCCCTATATGATCACCAAGAATTGGGAGCTGCCTTATCGCGCGCAGCGTATCACCGAGCTGCTCGACGCGACACCGATGCAGTCGCCCGACACCGCGGCGACGATGCAGGCCGATATCGATTCGACCGCCGCGCGGCAGTTGCTGCCTCTGATGCTCGTGGGGACGCCGCAATCGGCGGCAGGGCAGGAAACCATTCGACGGCTGCGCGCCTGGGATCAGCGCATGAGCCGCGACCGGGTCGAGCCGCTGCTCTTCATCGCCTGGCTGCGCGAATTCAACCGCCAGATCCTCGCGGACAAGCTCGGCCCGCTTTTCGACAATTATTGGGCGCTGCACCCCGATGTGATCCAGAACATCCTCACCAGCCATCCGGATTGGTGCGACAATCGCGAGACGCGCGAGGTCGAGACCTGCCCGCAGCAGCTTGGCGCGGCGCTCGATCGGGCGATCGATGGACTTACGCAGCGCTATGGCGGCGACATATCGAGTTGGCACTGGGGCGACGTCCATCCGGCGAGCTTCTGCGCATCCGATCTGGTCGCGGCTGCCGGTGATCGCCGGCTGGCTCGGCGTCGCCATTCCGGACGATGGCAGTTTCGATACGATCGACAATGCCACCATGTTCGCCGGCGGCGAGGCGCAGCCCTTCACCGCGGTCCACGGCACGTCGATGCGCATGATCGTCGATATGGCAGATCCGGCGGCCGCGCGGTTCATGATCGCTCCCGGCCAGTCGGGCAATCTGCTCTCATCACATTACAGCGACCTGCTATCGGTCTGGCGCGATGTCGGCTATGTGCGTCTTCAGCGACGATGCGAGCGGCGGCGTGCTCACCCTGGCACCGCATTAACCAAACATTATCCTGGTGGCGGCAGCGCCTTGAATATTGACACCGGAAATCCGACACTTTTCCGGACGAATTCTCGCATAAGCATTAGGACTTCGGCAGGAAGTCGGACAGGGCTGCCGGGCGGAAACCGGGACATTAACGGTCGCGCAGTACTCTTTCGGAACGTCGGTTTTCCGCTCGGCGCTTTGCGCCCGCGCTAGTCGTCGTTTATGGTGAACGAGAAATTTACCACGAGTGGGGCAGATTTCTGCCGCGAATGTTCCTTGTTCCATCAACATTATCTTAAGGGACAGGACTTTAAAGTTCGTGCCAAGTTTTACTTGGCGAGGAACCTCATGCAGTCCGCGTATCTCGATCTTATCGCTTTGGTGGAACGTCTTCATCGGCAGTTCCTCGAAGTGGTCAAGCTGGAACTCGATACCAACGCTGTGCACGACATCAACAACGTGCAGGCGATGATTCTCTACAACATCGGCGATCTCGAGATGACCGTCGGCGAACTCACGCTCCGCGGCTGCTATCTCGGCTCCAACGTCTCTTACAACGTGAAGAAGATGCTGGAGAACGGCTACATCGTGCAGGAGCGTTCCTCGCATGATCGCCGCTCGGTCCGCGTCCGCCTGTCGGAGAAGGGCATGGCGCTGCATCAGAAGCTGAAGCGCATGCATGAGCGCCACATGGCCTCGCTGGCGCAGGGCGTGGTGCAGGGCGAAGACATGGTCTCCGCGCATCGCACGCTGCGCCGCCTCGAGCGGTTCTGGACGCATGCGGTCGAGCTCGGCTCGCGCGCCGTGGCTTTCCCGCCCGCCGCTTAAATCTATCTTCCTCGCCGCAAGGCGAGTTTCTCGCCAAACGACGCCGGTAGGCCTCGCGCCTGTCGGCGTTTCGCTTTTCCGGTGAACCTTGGCCGGGGCTGTTCCGTTCTATCCTCGGCCAATGGAGCAACAGATCCGCGGGCTTCCGGCAGCGCAGCACCTGCATCGACACGTCGCGTGTTCCAGATTCTGGGGCCCGGGCTCATTACCGGCGCATCGGATGACGATCCGAGCGGCATCGCGACCTATTCGCAGGTCGGCGCGCAATTCGGCTTCGGCCTCGGCTGGATCATGCTGTTCAGCTTCCCGCTGATGACCGCGATCCAGGAGACCAGCGCGCGCATCGGCCGCGCCACGGGCGAGGGGATCGCCGGCAATATCCGCCGGCACTATCCGCTATGGCTGCTGCGCATCATCGTCGGTCTGCTGCTGATCGCGAATATCATCAATCTCGGCGCCGATCTCGGCGCCATGGGCAGCGTCGTGACACATGCTCGTCGGCGGGCCGGCGCTGCTCTATGCCGTGTTCTTCGGCGCGCTCTGCGCCGGCCTGCAGATTTTCACGAACTACCAGCGCTACGTCAGCATCCTCAAATGGATCACGCGTCAGCTTGCTCGCTTATGTGGCGACGGCGTTGGTGATCGATATCCCGTGGCGCGAGGTCGTGCTGCGCACGCTGATCCCGTCGCTTCAATTCGATACCGACTACATCGTTGCGATCGTCGCGGTCTTGGGAACGACGATCAGCCCCTATCTCTTCTTCTGGCAATCCTCGCAAGAGGCCGAAGACGTTCGCGAGGACCCGAAGGCCAAGCCGCTGAAGCACGCGCCGCGCCAGGCGCCGGCCGAGCTGCGGCGCATCCGCATCGATACCTATCTCGGCATGTTCGTCTCGAACGCGATCGGCTGGTTCATCATCGTCAGCGTCGCCGCGACGCTCAACGCGCATGGCGTCAAGGACATCCAAACCGCCTCGCAAGCGGCCGAGGCGCTGCGGCCGATCGCGGGCGTCTTCGCTTTCGCGCTTTTCGCCCTCGGCATCATCGGCACCGGCATGCTGGCCGTGCCGGTGCTGGCCGGCTCGGCGGCCTATGCGCTCGCCGAGGCGTTGCAATGGCCGGGCGGCCTCGCGCGCAAGCCGAAAGCGGCGAAGGCCTTCTACGGCACGATCGCGCTCGCGACCGGCTTCGGCATGATCTTCAACCTGCTGCCGATCGATCCGATCAAGGCGCTGTTCTGGACGGCCGTCATCAATGGCGTCGTCGCGGTGCCGATCATGGTCATGACCATGCTGATGGCCGGGCAGCAGCAGGTGATGGGGCACTTCGTCCTGCCGCGCTCGCTTTCGGTCATGGGATGGATCGCGACGGCGGTGATGTGCGCGGTCGCTGTCGCTCTCTTCGTTACCTGGTAAACTCGCTCCCGTCAGGGAGGGAGCAATGAAAAATTATCTGCGCGGGGTGACGATAGCGGCGGTCGGCTTGGCGATGCTGGCGAATACTGACAGGGCCGGCTTGCGCCGCGCCCGACGACACGACCTTGTCGCTGCCGGGCGAGGGCGTGACCTTCTTGCCGATCTATGCCGCGCAAGACGCGCATTTCTTCGAGAAGGAAGGCCTGGCGGTCAAAACCGTCTACCTGCCCGGTGTCGGCACGACCAACGCGGTGATCTCGGGCGCGGTCGATTTCGGCATCTCCAACGGAGTCTCGCTGACGCGGGCAGCCGCCCACGGCCAGAACATGCTGGCGATCGCGAGCATGAGCGACCGGCCGGGCTGGACGCTCGTCATGCGCAAGGACGTCGTCGATGCCTCGGGCATCGATCTCAAGGCGCCGCTCAAAGAGCGCATGCAGATCCTCAAAGGCCATAGTTTCGCGATCGACACGGTGAGCTCGCTCGCGCATGCCTATCTGCGCGTGCTCGAGAAAGCCGGCGGCATCGATCCCGACGCCGTGCCGATCAACCCGACCCAACCGCAAGACGCAGTCGCCGTGATCCAGCGCAAAGGCCTCGACGGCTATGTCGGCAATGCGCCCTTCACCGAAATGGGCATTCTCACGGCGGGTGGCGTGGCCGTCGCGAGCTCGTTCGACAATGAGCCGCCGGGGCTCTCGCCGATTGCGCTCACCATGCTGATGACGCGGCCGAAATTCTGCGCCGATCGCCCCGACACGTGTAAGCGCATGGCGCATGCCTTGGCCGCGGCGCTGAAATATGTGCATGAGGACCGCAAGGCGGCTTACGACATCCTCAAGGCGCATTTCCCGAAATTCGACGACAAGCTGCTGGCGATGGCTTTCGATGACGTCGAGAAGGTGCTGGCGCAATCGCCGGTCATCCAGGAAGCGTCGATCGCCAATTCCGACAAGATGAATATCGACGCCGGCTTCATGCAGCCGGATCAGGCGCGGTCCTCCTACAAGGACCTCTTCACGGACAAATACGTGCGCTGAGCATCAAACGATGATGCTCATGACACCCTGCGAGCGCAGCGTGTCCTGAGCGAGGATCACGATGCGCTCGGCGAATTTGAAGCTCGCGCCGGCGCGGACGAGCTTGTAGCGATACTGGCCGACATAAGTGACGATGCGCTCCATGCGGCTGCGCTGGATCGAAGAAATTCGCCGTCGCCCGGATGGTGTCGCCGTCGACCGCGACGTTACCCGCACATTGGTGATCAGCCGTCGCGTCATCGAGCGCGGATTCTCGGCCCAGGCGGTGTCGCCGAGGAGTTGACGCGCCCGCGACTGGATGCGCGGCAGATCGTCGTTGATGAGGAAGATGCTGTTGCCGGGATCGCGCGTCGGGTCGTCGAGCGCCGGCGCCTGATAGATCGCGTTCTCGGTGAAAAGCGCGGCCCATTCCATCAGCTGCCAATTGTCGAGCAACTCGGCTTCCTCATAAAGGAAAGCCTCGATCTCGGCGCGCAGCGCGGCGTGCTCGGCGGCGTTCGCCATTAAGCGAGCGCCCATCGGCGATGATCGTCCGCCATTCGCGCCAGAAGGCGCGCATCTGCGCCTCGTCCTGCGGCTTCGGATGAGCGCTCGTCATGCCGCGCGAGCAATCGATCATCGCGTCGTCGGGCAGGCCGGCGCAGTTCTTCTGGATCAGCTCCATCACCTCATTGTCGTCCGGCGTGGCAAAGCCCGCCGGGCCGAGGAAGGAGAGATAGATATCGAGCCGCTGTCTTGCGCACGACGGGATCGTCGATCGCCGGCATCAGCGGATAGCCGGTGATCTCGGACTGGTCGGGCGCGGTCGGGAAGGTGGTGCGGATGACGCGGCGCTGCTCGATGAAGAGCGTGTTCGGGAAAGAGCACGAGCGTGCGCGTGTAGTCGAGCATGCGATTGGCGCGCTCGACGCCGAATTGTCGCCTGCCACGCCTTACGCTTCGCCTCGTCGGCGACGCCGCTGAATTTGCGGTATTCGATCACCGCGTGGCCGTTGCCGAGGCCGCGCGGGCTCAGCGCGCCGTCATTCGCCGTGCGCGGATCGGGCGTCTTCAGTCCGAGCACATGCGGCAGATAGTCGCGCATGAAGCGGCTATGCGTCGAATTGAGATGATAGATGTCGACGGTGTTCTCCATCAGCATCTTCCAATTCGCGCGCATCGAATATTCGTGCGCGCCGGGCAGGATGACGCTGCCGCCTTCGTCCTGGTCGAGGATCATGTCGAGCAGGTCGCGCGCTTCGGCGAGATACTCGACCAGCCCCATGCTGTCGCGGCTGAAGCAGACGAAGATCCAGCCGCGATAGCTCTCGTGGCGGGCTTCGTAGAGCCCCATCTCGTTTGGCGCGAATCCGGAACCATAGGAATCCGGCGTCCGGCACGCCGATCAGCGCTGCCGTCATTGCCGTAGGTCCAATAGTGATAGAAGCAGGTGAAGGCTTCTGGCATTGCCGCTGCGCTCGCGGCACACCATGCCGCCGCGATGCCGGCAGGCATTGTGGAAGAGACGAATGCGGTTGTCGGCGCCGCGCACCATCAGCAGCGGGCGGCCGCCGACGCGCCGCGTCAGGAAATCGCCCGGCTTCGCCAGCTCGCTCTCATGCGCGGCATAGAGCCAGCAGCGGTCGAAGATGCGCTTCTGCTCGTCGCGGAAGAGATCCGGATCGCAATAGACCTTCGGGCTGAAGCGGAAGATGCCCGCTTCCTGGTTCTCGACAAAGAGTGAATCGACGCTGTTCCGGCGATGCGGTGTGAGCGTATCCATCGGCCCCTCCTATGCGAAGCAGCCGAAGGTTTCCGCGAGAAAGCGGCGATCCCGGTCTGCGCGCGGCCGAGGATGAGGGCATGGATGTCATGCGTGCCCTCATAGGTGTTGACCGTCTCGAGATTCATCATGTGCCGGATCACCGGATATTCGTCCATGATGCCGTTGCCGCCATGCATGTCGCGCGCGGCGCGGGCGATGTCGAGCGATTTGCCGGTCGAGTTGCGCTTCAGGATCGAGACCATCTCGGGCGTCGCTTTGCCTTGGTCCTTGAGCCGGCCGAGGCGCAGGCAGGCATGCAGGCCGAGCGTGATCTCGGTCATCATATCGGCGAGCTTCTTCTGGATGAGCTGCGTGCCGGCGAGCGGCTTGCCGAAAGCGCTGGCGCGAGATCGTGTAGTCGCGCGCCGCGTGCCAGCAGGTCTCGGCCGCGCCGAGCGCGCCCCAGGCGATGCCGTAGCGCGCATTGTCGAGACAGGTGAACGGACCGCGCAGGCCGGTCACGCCGGGCAGCAGATTGGCCTCGGGTACGAAGACTTCGTCCATCACGATCTCGCCGGTGACCGAGGCACGGAGCGAGAATTTGCCCTCGATCTTCGGCGTCGAGAGGCCTTTCATGCCACGCTCAAGAATGAAGCCGCGGATCACATCGTCGAGCTTCGCCCAGACGATCATGATATCGGCGAAGGGCGAGTTGCTGATCCACATCTTGTTGCCGGTCAGGACGTAGCCGCCATCGACCTTGTTGGCGCGGGTCTTGAGACCGCCGGCGTCCGAGCCGTGATCGGGCTCGGTCAGGCCGAAGCAGCCGATCATCTCGCCGGTCGCGAGCTTCGGCAGGTATTTCTGCTTCTGCTCCTCGGTGCCGAAATCGTTGATCGGCCCCATGACCAGCGAGGATTGCACGCTGAGCACCGAGCGATAGCCGCTATCGACGCGTTCGACCTCGCGCGCGACGAGGCCATAGCAGACATAATTCACGCCGGCGCAGCCATAGCCGTGGATGGTCGCGCCGAGGATGCCGAGCTTCCCCATCTCGTTCATGATCTCGCGATCGAAACGCTCTTCGCGGAAGGCTTCCTTTACCCGCGGCAGCAGCTTTTCCTGGGCATAGGCGCGGGCGCTATCGCGCACCAGCTTTTCTTCCTCGGAGAACTCCTCGTCGAGCAGCAGCGGGTCCTGCCAGTTGAAGCTGGGCCTTTTTTCGCGCAGCGAGGTCGCCATTTTCTTTAACTCCTGTTTACGGATCGAGGTGCTATTTTAGCGGTATGAGCGCCGAGCGCGAGGTCATCTTCGAATTTCTACGCATCGGAGCGGCCCTGAAGGTGACCGCGATCGATGTCGCGTCCGGCATCGAGGCGTCGATGGTCGGCGACCCGAATGCCGGGCAGGAGATTCTGCGCCGCCTCGCCAAGCAAAAGCTCGATTACGTGATGGGCCGCAAGCAGGCATAGGCTTCTGCCGGGTGCGATAAGCGGCGATCAATTCTTGGCGGCGCGATCGCGGTCGCGATCGAGCCATGCCAAGAGGCGGCGGCGGAGTGGCGGGATGTCGAGAGCGATCAATGTCGCGCCAAGCGGTATCATCCAAAATCCCAGGATCGGCAAGAATCCGAGACACGCCCCCGCACCATCAGCACGGCACCCAAGAGGCTGCGCAAGCCGGGCGGGATATGCTCTTGGCCCCACATCACGGCGCGCCGGAGCCGTGCCTTCGAAAAAGCTTCGCGCAGCGCAGCCGCCATCCGCTGCCAGAACCCGTTCATGCGCAGAGCCTAGCGGCGGTCGCGCGGCTTGTATCGGGGTGGTTCAGTCGCTGTCCGCGCGATGCGCGGCAAAAAACAGGAATTGGGGCTGGGTCGATAGCAGCTTGTAATCGGTCGGGAAGCGTTCGCGCGCCCCGGCGAGAGGACGCGGCTCGCTGACGATTTCGATGATGAAGCCGGCGGCCGACAGCGCCTGGGTCATAGCGGACAAAGGCCGGCGCCAATAGCGCATTTCCATGATCTCGCCGCCCTTTTCCCAGCGATCGTCCAGTTGGAACTTGCCGAAATAGTCGTGGCCCCCGGCCAGAACATGATCGCAGAAGGGATGATGCGTCGAAATGACGAGCCTTCCGCCGGACACGAGCACGCGGCGGAACTCGCGCAGGGGCAGGCTCCAATCCTCGATGTAATGAAGGACGAGCGCTGCCAGCACGCGATCAAAGGCGCTGTCGGCGAAGGGTAGCGGCGCGGCGAGGTCGGCTTCGAAAAGCGTGGCCGCGCCAAGCCGCTCGCGCGCCAGCGCCAGCATGCCGCTACTTTTGTCGATGCCGGTGACGAACGCCCCGCGCGCCATTAGTTCGGCAGCATGGGCGCCGCTGCCGCATCCCGCGTCGAGCACTTTGAGTCCTGCAACGTCACCCATCAGCCGCAACGATTCCGGCCGCTCGTAAAACCCGTTGAAGGCGTTGTTTTCGGCATCGTCGCTATAGATGCGCGCGAAGCGATCGTAATCGTTCTTCTTGTCCATGCCGGCGGGATATTACGCCGGCCTCGGCTTCCGCGCCTTATTCGGCCAGAGGACGGTGCGGATAGCCCCAAGCACGGCAATCGCCAGGGTCGATGCAAAGACCACCACAGCGGGGCGTACCCCGGTATCGAGCGTCAGATTGGCTTGCAGCACGAGATCGAATGGAGCGCCGAGCGAGAACCAGTAATAGCCGGCTTCGCAGAGCGCGGTGAGAGCGCCGACGCCGAGGCTGAGGCTGGCAATGCTCCAGAGCGGCAGTTTGCCGCGGCCGAGGCGCCGGCTTATGAGGCGGCAGCCCATCAGCCAGACGAAGATGCCGGCCATCACCGTCGGCTCCCATTCGTCGAGCTTCGATTGCAGGAAATAGTGAATGACCGCGAGAGCGCCGATGCCATAGACGATGCGATGCAGCTTCTGCCAGCGCCGCGCGCCCAGTCGCCGCTGCCAGCCATCGGTCGAGGTCCAGGCAAGGACGATGAGTCCGGTCAGCGCGGTGAAGCCGATGGTGAGATAAATGCGGAGAATGATCTCCGAGACGACCAGGGGGATCGCGAAGGCCTCGTCGACGATATAGAGCGACAAATGCGTGAGGCCGTACAGGCAAGCGGCGACCCCGATCATGCGCCGCAACTCGAGGAGCTTCGGCCATTGCAAAGCTACGCGCGCCGGCGAGATCACGAGCGAGATGAAGATGAAACGGATCGTCCAATCGCCGATCTGGTGTATGGCCTCGGTCAGCGGCCGGGCGCCCAGCCGGTCGAGCGCGTAGGACACGGCGGTCCAGATGGCAGGGATGAAGAGGCCAGCAAAGACGGCTGCCTTGAGCGGCGCGAATCGTTCCCCGTAATCGAACCAGGGCAGGCTGCGGAAATTCATGTTTTGTCTTTCTAGCTTGCCGGCACGGGAATGCCCATCACGTTTCGGCGACATGCAGCCTTGCCGTGAGCGTGGCGCCCGCATAATTTGAGCGCCCCATGGCTTATTTCCTGCAGCAGCTCATCAACGGCCTGACGCTCGGCGCGATCTACGCCCTTATCGCCATCGGCTACACGATGGTTTACGGCATCGTCGGGATGATCAATTTCGCGCATGGCGAGATCTACATGATCGGGGCGTTCGTTTCGCTCATCACCTTTTTCGTTCTGGGCGTGGTCGGGGTTACATGGGTGCCCCTGGCTCTGGTGCTCGTGCTGGCCTCGGCGATGTTCTTCACCTCGGCTTATGGCTGGACAGTGGAGCGCGTCGCCTACCGCCCGCTGCGCGGCTCCTTCCGCCTCGCGCCGCTGATCTCGGCGATCGGTATGTCGATTTTCCTGCAGAACTATGTACAGCTCTTGCAGGGCGCGCAGGTGAAGTCCTTGCCGCCCGTCGTGACCGGCGGGTTCCGGCTGATGGAATCCAGCGGCTTCACGGTCCAGCTCTCCTATCTCCAGATCATCATCGTGCTTGTGACGATCTCCTTGATGGCGGGGTTCAGCGTGATGATAGCGGCGACGCCGCTCGGCCGGGCGCAGCGCGCTTGCGAACAGGATATGACGATGGCGGCGCTGCTCGGCGTCGATGTCGACCGGACGATCTCGACGACCTTCCTCATCGGTGCCGCGCTCGCTGCCGTCGCGGGGATGATGGTGACGCTTTATTACGGCGTGATCGATTTCTTCATCGGTTTTCTTGCCGGGATGAAAGCATTTACCGCTGCGGTGCTCGGCGGCATCGGCTCGCTGCCAGGCGCGGTGCTCGGTGGCTTTCTCATCGGCATCATCGAAGCCTTCTGGTCGGGTTATTTCTCTTCCGCCTACAAGGATGTCGCGGTCTTCGGTGTGCTCATCCTGGTGCTCATCCTCCGTCCATCTGGCTTGCTCGGCCGGCCCGAGATCGAGAAAGTCTGATGGATCTCGGCAAACTGGCGAAGGGTTCCGCGCTCGCCGCTTTCGTCGCGTTAATTCTCGCAATCCCGCTGGTCGGCCTCGACACCAACCAGCCGGGCGGCACCAGGATCGGGACGCGGTGGGATTGGGTTGCGATCGTGGTCGTTGTCGTTTTTGTCGGCCGCTTCGCGCTCGGTCTATTGCCGCGCCGGCGCCAGGGCGAGCGGCCGCCGGTCGTCTCGCTCTTCATCACCAAGCATAAATACATTGCTCGGCTGGATCGGTCTCGGCATCGCCATCGTCTGGCCGTTCATGCCTTTCGCTTCGCAGTATCTGCTCGATCTCGCGACCGCCGTGCTGATCTACATGATGCTCGGCTGGGGGCTGGGCGTCGTGGTCGGTCTCGCCGGGCTACTCAATCTCGGCTACGCGGCGTTCTACGCGGTCGGCGCTTATACGCTCGCTTTGACCTCGGCGTATTGGGGACTGGGCTTCTGGGAGGCCCTGCCGATCGCTGGTTTGGTCGCGGCGGCGGTCGGGATTCTCCTCGCGCTTCCGGTGTTGCGGCTGCGCGGCGATTATCTTGCCATCGTCACGCTCGGCTTCGGCGAGATCATCCGGATCGTCCTGATCAACTGGCAGTCCTTCACCTACGGGCCGAACGGCATCAACGGCCTGCCGCGCCCGACCTTCTTCGGCTTGCCGCTCGTCGCACGCGCTCCGGGCGGCGGCAAGACCTTCGCACAGTTCATCGGCGTCGATTTCAACCTGGTGCAGCGTTACATCTTCCTCTACTTCGTCACCCTCGCGCTCGCGCTGCTCGTCAATTTCTTCATCATGACGCTTGCGGCGGCTGCCGGTCGGCCGCGCCTGGGAAGCCTTGCGCGAGGATGAGGTCGCCAGCCGCGCGCTCGGCATCAATCCGGTGAGCGTGAAGCTCTCGGCCTTTGCGGTCGGCGCGCTGCTCGCCGGTTTCGCCGGCGTGTTCTTCGCCACGCGCCAAGGCTTCGTCAGCCCGGAAAGCTTCAACTTCCAGGAATCGGCGACCGTGCTGGCGATCGTCGTGCTGGGCGGCATGGGGAGCCAGCTTGGCATCGCGCTCGCGGCGATCATCCTCGTCACCTTGCCGGAATTCGGCCGCGACTTCGCGCAATACCGCATGCTGCTCTTTGGCGCCGCGATGGTCGGCATCATGATCTGGCGCCCGCGCGGACTGTTCTCGCTGCGCACGCCTTCGATCCTTATGAGCAACGGCGAAACAGATGAACGCGCTGCTTCAGGTCGAGAAGTCTTACCATGCGCTTTGGCGGCCTGCTGGCGATCGATCGCCTGTCCTTCGCCGCCGACGAAGAGAAGATCACCGCGGTAATCGGGCCGAACGGCGCCGGCAAGACCACCGTGTTCAATTGCCTGACCGGATTCTACCGCCCGACCGCAGGCTCGCTCGCGCTGCGGCGCGGTGAGAAGGAGCTGCGCCTCGAGCGCATGGATGGCTGGCGCATCGCGCGCGATGCCGGTATCGCTCGGACCTTCCAGAACATCCGCCTCTTCGCCGGCATGACGGTGCTCGAGAATCTCATCATCGCGCAGCACAACAGGCTGATGCGTGCGAGCGCCTGGAGCATCGCCGGACTGCTCGGCATGGCGCGCTATCGCGGTGCCGAGACGGCGGCGCGTCGATCGTGCCGCGGCATGGCTCGAGCGCATCGGCCTCATCGATCGCGCCGATCAGGTGGCCGGCACCTTGCCTTATGGCGACCAGCGCCGCTTGGAGATCGCGCGCGCCATGTGCACCGAGCCGAGGCTGCTCTGTCTCGACGAGCCGGCAGCCGGGCTCAATCCGCATGAATCGCATGAGCTCAACAGGCTGCTGTTGTCGATTCGCGACCGTGATGGCGTCGCGATCCTGTTGATCGAGCACGACATGAATGTCGTGATGGGCATTTCCGATCGCGTTGTCGTGCTCGATTACGGCAAGAAAATCGCCGACGGCACGCCGGCAGAGGTGCGGTGCGATCCGGCAGTGATCAAAGCCTATCTCGGCGAGCCCGAGACATGAACGCGCTGCTCTCCATCACGGGTGTGCATACTTTCTATGGCGCGATCGAGGCGCTGAAAGGCGTCGATCTGTCGGTCGAGGAGGGCGAGATCGTCACCCTCATCGGCGCGAACGGCGCCGGCAAATCGACCTTGCTGATGACGATCTGCGGCCAGCCGCAGGCGGCGCAAGGGAGCATTCGTTTCGCCGACGAGCGACATCACGCATCTTGTCGACCGACGACGATCATCCGGCGCGGCATCTCGCATGCGCCCGAAGGACGGCGCATCTTTCCGCGCATGACGGTGCTCGAAAATCTGCAGATGGGAGCGATCGTCGCCGATCCGCGTTATTTCGCGGAGGATCTGGAGCGCGTGCTGACGCTCTTCCCGATCCTCAAGACGCGACAGGAGCAACGCGGCGGCACGCTTTCGGGCGGCGAGCAGCAGATGCTGGCGATCGCGCGTGCGCTGATGAGCCGGCCGCGCCTTCTTCTGCTCGACGAGCCGTCGCTCGGCCTCGCGCCGCTGATCGTGAAGCAGATTTTCGATGTCATCCGCACGATCAACCGGGAACAGAAGATCACCGTGTTCCTCGTCGAGCAGAACGCGCATCACGCGCTCCGCTTGGCGCATCGCGGCTATGTCATGCAGACCGGCCAC
Organism: uncultured Alphaproteobacteria bacterium; assembly: GCA_963731145.1. GTDB lineage: Bacteria > Pseudomonadota > Alphaproteobacteria > ATCC43930 > CGMCC-115725 > CAIKMD01. The sequence goes on from CAVSUX010000013.1 coordinate 299,746, forward strand.
ATCACGCTGACCGGCTCGGGGCAGGAGCTGCTCGCGGACGAGCATGTCCGCGCCGCCTATCTCGAAGGCGGCGGCGTAACCGCTTAAGCGGCTTCGGCCGCCGGCACCAGCCCGACGCGGCGGGTGCGGCGCAATAGCGGCCCAAATCATCGCGAGGCCGATAAACATCAGGAGGCGAGGCGGATCGGCCTCGCTTGGGCAGAAAGGCGCTTCGGTATATGATGCCAACTGTCAGCGCTCGACGATCCGCAAGCGGGGAGGCGATCATGGCGGAGAAGGAACGGAAGGAAGCCACGCCCGATGCCGCAAAGCCGGCGTCGAAGCCAGAAGCGCCGGCGGGCGAGCGTCCCCAGACCGTCCTTCCGCCCAATTGGGCGCCCAGACCTGGTCGCCTATGCCGATGTCTCGCGCATGCTGTTCCGCATGCATCGCAACGTCGCCGCACATATGGACGCGCATAAGCGGCTCGCCGAGCGCATGCAGTCGGTATTCGCGCATGAGCAGGCGATGGTGCTGGAACTGGCGCGGCTGATCGACCAAAGCATGGCGATGGCGCCGCGCAAATCGAACGAGGAGAAGCCGCCGCCCGGCGGCGAGAGCATGGAGCGCATCTTCGATCACGCGCGCAATGCGATGCAGGAGACCGGGCGCATGATGACCGAGATACAACTGGAATCGCTCGCGCTGCTGGAGCATTACATCAAGGATTCGACCGACGGGGCGACGCCGCCCTCCAACAAGGGAACAGAAAAGAAATGAAGAAGCTTTTGGCATTTGCGCTGGCCTCGGCCATCGGCTTTGCCGCCAATCTCGCGCGTGCCGACGACCTCAAGATCGCGATCGCGGGACCGATCACCGGCTCCGATGCCGCGATCGGCGAGCAGATGCGCCGCGGCGGTATGCAGGCGGTTCAGGACATCAACGCGCATGGCGGGCTGCTCGGCAAGAAACTGACGCTGACGATCGGCGACGATGCTTGCGATCCGAAGCAGGCGGTCGCGGTCGCCAATAAATTCGCGGTGAGCGGCGTCGCTTTCGTCGCCGGGCATTATTGTTCGAGCACCTCGATCCCGGCCTCGGCGGTCTATGCCGATGCCGGCATTCTCGAAATCTCGCCGGCTTCGACCAATCCCGCCTATACCGACGATCCCTTCAAGAAAGGCTGGAACAACGTTTTCCGCGTCTGCGGTCGCGACGACGTGCAGGGCAAGGTCGCGGGCGATTACATTGCCGACCATTTCAAGGGCAAGGCCGTTGCCATCATCGACGACAAGACGACCTACGGTGCCGGTCTGGCGAATGAGACGCGCAAGGCGCTGAAGGCGCATGGCGTCAATGCAGTGATCAATGAATCGATCAATCAGGGCGATAAGGACTTCTCCGCGCTCGTCAGTCGCATGAAGCAGGCGAACATCGCCGCGATCTATTTCGGCGGTTATTACACCGAGGCCGGGCTGATCGTGCGGCAATCGCGCGACCAGGGCCTTCAAGGCGCCGCTCATCGGCGGCGACGCACTGGTGACGACGGAGTTCTGGACGATCACCGGCAAAGCCGGCGAGGGAACACTGATGACCTTCTCGCCCGATCCGCGCAAGGTCGCGGCCGCGCAGCCGATCGTCGCCGAGTTCAAGAAGCAGAATTACGACCCGGAGGGCTATACGCTCTACACCTACGCCTCGGTGCAGATCTACACGCAGGCGGTGGCGCAGGCGAAATCGACCGATATCGACAAGGTGTCGAAAGTGATGCACAGCGCCCAATTCGATACGGTGCTCGGTAAGGTCGGCTTCGATGAGAAGGGCGATATCAAGGGCCCGGGCTACGTGATGTTCGAATGGCATGACGGCAAATACGAGCAGATCGGTGACGCGCTGCCGGGAACAGCAACAAAATAATCCGGGAAAAATGACGATGAAAGCCTTCGTGCGCTACCTCGCGGTCAACACGCCGCGTCCCGAAGCAATGGCCGATTACTACAAGAAGTATTTCGGCCTTAGCGAAGTGGTGCGCTCGCCCGAAGGCGACATCGCGCTTTCCGACGGCTGGTTCAAGCTCTGCCTGCTGGCGCATTGGCCGGATGACGAGATCGCCGGCATGAGCCATTACGGCATCGCGGTCGACGATCTCGGACGAGCTGCAGGCGCGGCTGAAGCAATTCGGCGGGCACGGCCGAGATCGGCCGCGACCGCGGCGGCGATTTCCACGGCGAATACTGTGTGCTCGATCCGCATGGCATGCCGTGGTCGATCTCGACCAGCGATTTCGGCATGCGCGGCAGCGTGGCGAAGCCGTTCGGCGTGCCGCGTATCCGCCACGCCGAGCTGTCGGTCGGCGAAACCCATCGTCAGATGGACTGGATGATCGACGTCTTCGGCCTGCGCGAGATCAATTGCAGCAAGAAGATCCGCGACGCCGGCAGCAAATTCGCCATTCGCATGCTCGGCGACGGCGCGATCAACGTCACCTTCCTGCCGTTCGATCACGTGCATCCGAAGGTGATGAGCGCACGCCAGACCGAGCATAAATGGGCGGTGCAGCATTTCGGCTGGGTCGTGCCCGACATGATGGGGCTGATTGAGAGCCTGCCGGGCGAGCTGCGCGATATGCGGCCCTCGACCGGCAATATGGCCGAGTTTCAGGCGCTCGATCCCGACGAGAACCGTTTCGACCTGTCGCAGAATAAAGGCTTCGAGGTCGATTTCGATGTCTGGGAACGCGGCAACGGGCCGGGCGGCCCGCCCGACAGCATCCGCATCCCGCCGTGACGGCCCTCGGCTTAAAAGCGGGGGTCTATTCAGCGATCACGACGCCTTGGGCGGTGTCGGAATGATATTCGCCGATGAAGGGATAGCGGCCGGGCTCGAGCGCATGTAGGTGGACGAGACCGCTGCGTCCGCCGGCGATCACCTTCTCGACGCCGAGCGCGTCGGAATCGAATTCCTCTGCCGTCGGATCCTGATTGTGCATGTTGATGACCGCAGGCTGACCGGCTTTGACATGAATCTCGGCCGGGTCGAATCGTGATCCTTCACCGTCAGATCGATCGATGCCGGCGCATCGTCGGCATAGACCGGCGCGATGCCGGTGCAGAGCAGCCCGATGCCGAGAGCGGTGGCGAGCAAGACGGGCTTCATTGCGGCTTCACCAAGGCTGCCGCTTGTGCGGCGATGTTGCGGTAGTCCGTGACCGAGGCGCGCGGCGTCGGCGACGGCATGAGATCGCCGACGATGTATTGCGCTTTCGCGAGCACGGCTTTGAAGCGGTCGAGCAGCGATTGCGACGCGGCGTCGCTATGCGATGTAGCGAGAGCATCGACCTCTTGAGCGACATATTCGAGGAAGCCGCGGCTGTCGTGATATTCGACCAGCGCCGAGACCTGCCCTTGCTGCAGTGATTCGCCGAACTCGCCCGAAGCGGCATCGATCGTGTCGGAGCAGATCTGGATCATCTCCGGGATCGAGGCGCGCAGGCTCGCCGGCGCCAGCGCGCGCGCCTTGTGCAAGCGTCGCGATCATCGCCTGGTACTGTGTCTCCGTGTCCTGGGCTTTCGGGGCGGCCATAACCGTTGCTTCGAGCGCGATGAGCTGGCGATCGAAGGCGGGGAAGTGGTGCTTGTCGAGATAGGGACCGACATCGTCGTAAAGCTCGCGCACCGGGTGGCCGAAATGAGGAACGGCCAAGGCCACTTGGTTCGCCTGCAGCAACTCGTGGCCGATGATCAGATGGCCTTCCATCATGCCGAGGCGGAAAAGGAAGTCGGTGTCGTCGCTCTCGCTTTGCTGCGCGTCGGCGAGCCGGATGGCGCTGGGGGACGATCCGGGCCGAGGTGGAAGCGGAGTGGCAGCGGCGGAACCGAGGACCGCCACGGCAGCGAAAAGCCCAAGAATGAGACGCATAGCTCATCATACCTATTGCGAACGATTCGCAATATTATTGCTATTAAGTCGCAATTGCAAATTCAAACGAAACACGTCATGGAAAGGGTCCAATCTCGGGGGGAGGGCTAAGCAGGGAATGCCGGACGTCTATGGCTGGGGCTGGATGCCGCATATGCCCGCAAGCCTGCTTGTCTGGCTCGCGACCAGCCCGCCGCGCCTCTGGGTCTATGGTTTGCGCTCGGTCCATGGCGTATTCCGTTTTTTCCATCTCTTCGGCATGGCCGGCTTTCTCGGCATGCTGCTGCTCATCGAGGTGAAGCGTCTCGGCTTCTTCCGTGACGCGTCGATCCGCGACGCGCGCATTCCGATGCTGACCCTGATGAACACGGCTTTCGCGGCGACGCTGTTATCGGGCCTTGCCCTCTTCCTCTATGATCCGATCGGGGTTGGTCTCCACACGATGTTCTTGCCGAAGCTGCTTTTGATCGTGCTGGGCCTCGTTCATGCCTATGGCATCGAGCGCCTGCCGGCGATGCGTCATCAAGCGTTGCGCCGCGCATCGGCTTTGGTGGCCTTGCTGATCTGGACCTTGGTGATCGGCGCCTCGACCTGGAACGCGATGGAGCAGCCGTTCAACCCGGCCGATGTCCACCGCAACGATCCGTCGCTGAAATAGATCGATGCCCGCACCTTCGACTGCTTCACTGCTACGCCATCGGCCGTTCCAGCTTTATCTGGGTGGCCGCGCGCTCGCTGCTTTCGCGTCGCAGATGGTCGGCGTCATCGTCGCTTGGCAGCTTTATGAATTGACCGACAGCGCGTTTCTGCTCGGCATGATCGGCTTGGTGCAATTCATTCCGACGGCGTTGCTGATCTTCATCGCCGGGCATGCCGCCGATCGTTACGACCGTAAGCGCGTCGTCCAGCTTTGCCAGATCGGCGAGGCCGTGGGCGCTGGTTTTCTTGCCTGGGGCAGCATCGGCGGCTGGCTGACGGTCGAAGAGATGTTCGCGGCTGTATTGGTCTTCGGCATCGGGACCGCTTTTTCCAGCCCGGCAAGCGCTGCACTGATGACCGGCGTCAGCCCCGAAGGTATGCGCCAGAAGGCGACGGCGCTCGCGACCGGAACTTTCGAGGCGGCGACGATCGCAGGGCCGGCGCTCGGTGGCTTAGCCTATGGCATCTCGCCGGGTGTCGCCTACATCGCGATCGCGGTGCTCTGGTTTCTCGGCGGGTTGCTGATGGGTGCCATCCAGTTGGAGCGCCCGGTGGCGGCGGAGCGGCCGGTGCCGACACCCGGAGCGATCTTCGCCGGCTGGACCTTTGTCCGCCGCAATCCCGCGATCCTTGGCGCGATCTCGCTCGATCTCTTCACCGTGCTGCTCGGCGGCGCGACGACGCTCCTGCCGATCTATGCGCGCGATATCCTGCACACCGACGCCTGGGGCATGGGCGTGCTGCGTGCGGCCCCGTCGGTCGGTGCGTTACTGATGACCGTCGTGCTGAGCCGCTTCACGATCGGGCGCAAGACCGGCATGCGGCTGTTCCAGGCCATTATCGTCTACGGCTTGGCGACGCTGGTCTTCGGCGCCTCGCATCTGATGTGGCTGTCGCTGCTTGCGCTTGCCGTTGCCGGCGCCGCCGACACGATCAGCATGGTGATCCGCATCGCCCTGGTACAACTCGCGACGCCCGATGAGATGCGCGGCCGCGTCGGCGCGGTGAACTTTCTCTTCGTCAATGCCTCCTATCAACTCGGCGGCTTCGAGAGCGGCGTGACGGCCGCGCTGTTCGGTGCCATGCCGTCGGTGTTGATCGGCGGTGTCGGCACGATCGCGGTCGCGTTGCTCTGGATGAAGCTGTTCCCGCCGCTGCGCGATCTCGACCGGCTCGAATAGACGGCAGCCACCGGTGGGCGATTTACCAACAAATTCAATTGATGGCCCGAACCGCGAGGGATAGTAGGCGGCTGGCGGGAGGCCGCGACATCTGGTAGAGTCGCGTCTGCGCCCCTAGCTTAGCAAGAGCATGCCCGACATCGTTGCCATCGCCGCGGATCACGGCGGTTATGAGCTTAAAACCGCGCTGCTGCCGGAGTTGAAGGCGCTTGGCTTGGAGGTGCTCGATCTCGGCACCAACAGCACGGACTCGGTGGATTATCCGAATTTCGCGAATGCTGTCGCCGAGGCGCTCAGCAGCGGTCGCGCGCAGCGCGGCATGCTGATCTGCGGCACCGGCATCGGCATGAGCATCGCCGCCAATCGCTATCGCCATGTCCGTTGCGCCCTCGCGCATGACGTGACGACGGCGCAGCTCGCGCGCCAGCACAATGACGCGAATGTCCTGGCGCTCGGCGCCCGCGTGCTCGGCGTCGAAGTCGCGAAGGCTTGCCTGCGAACTTTCTTCACCACCGCTTTCGAAGGCGGGCGCCATGCTCGCCGTGTTGCCCAATTATCGTAAAGGTATCTCCGCCGATGGCTGCGCCGACGACCACGCTTTCCAATGCCGACCGTTTCTTCACCGCCTCGCTCGCGGATGTCGATCCCGAGCTCACCACGGCGATCGACAAGGAGCTCGGCCGCCAGCGCAGCCAGATCGAGCTGATCGCCTCGGAGAACATCGTCTCGCGCGCCGTGCTCGAAGCACAGGGTTCGGTGCTCACCAACAAATACGCCGAGGGCTATCCCGGCCGGCGCTATTACGGCGGCTGCGAGTTCGTCGATATCGCCGAGCAGCTCGCGATCGATCGCGCGAAACAGCTCTTCGAGTGCAACTTCGTCAATGTGCAGCCGCATTCGGGCTCGCAGGCGAACCAGGCGGTGATGCTGGCGTTGCTGCAGCCGGGCGACACGATCATGGGCATGTCGCTCGCCGCGGGCGGGCATCTGACGCATGGCGCGCCGCCCAATCTTTCGGGCAAATGGTTCCGCGCGGTCCAATACGGCGTGCGGCGCGAGGATGCGCGTATCGACTACGACGAGGTCGAGCGTCTGGCGAAAGCCGAGAAGCCGAAGCTCATCATCGCCGGCGGCTCCGCCTATCCGCGCATTATCGATTTCGCCGCTTCCGCCAGATCGCGGAGTCCGTCGGCGCCTATCTCATGGTCGATATGGCGCATTTCGCCGGGCTCGTCGCCGGCGGCGTCCATCCGAGCCCGCTGCCGCATGCGCATGTCGTCACCACCACAACGCATAAGACGCTGCGCGGCCCGCGCGGCGGCATGATCCTCTGCAACGACGAGGATATCGGCAAGAAGATCAACAGCGCGATGTTCCCGGGGCTGCAAGGCGGGCCGCTGATGCATGTCATCGCGGCGAAAGCCGTGATGCTGGGCGAGGCGTTGCAGCCCGAGTTCAAGATCTATGCGCGCGCCGTCGCCGACAATGCGAAGACGCTTGCCGCGACGCTCGTCGAGCGCGGCCTCGACATCGTCTCGGGCGGCACCGACACGCATCTGATGCTCGTCGATGTGCGGCCGAAGAAAGCGTCACCGGCAAAGCGGCCGAGATCGCCTCGGAGCGCGCCGGTATCACCTGCAACAAGAACGGCATCCCTTTCGATCCGGAGAAGCCGACAGTGACCTCCGGCGTTCGGCTCGGCAGCCCGGCCGCGACGACGCGCGGCTTCGGCCAGGTCGAGTTCAAGAAAGTCGGCAAGCTGATCGCCGACGTGCTCGATGGGTTGCAGACGAATGGCGATGCCGGCAATGCCGGCGTCGAGGCGAATGTGAAACGCGAGGTGGCGGCGCTCTGCGCCGCGTTCCCTGTCTATCAGGGCTGAGCGGGGAGGGGGAAGATCATGCGGTGCCCGTTTTGCGGAACCGAAGACACGCAGGTCAAGGATTCGCGTCCGACCGAAGATCACGCGGCGATCCGTCGTCGCCGGCTCTGCCCGAATTGCGCCGCGCGTTTCACCACGTTCGAGCGCGTGCAGCTGCGTGAGCTGACGGTCGTCAAGAAGAACGCGCAGCGCGAGCCTTTCGATCGCGACAAGCTCGCGCGCTCGATCCAGATCTCGCTCCGCAAGCGTCCGGTCGAAGGCGAGCGCGTCGAGCGCGTCATCAATTCGATCGTGCGCCAGCTCGAAAGCTCGGGCGAGAGCGACATCCCGAGCGATGTGATCGGCGAGCTGGTGATGGAAGCGCTGGCGACGCTCGACCAGGTCGCCTATGTGCGTTTCGCTTCGGTCTATCGCAATTTCCGCGAGGCGAAGGATTTCGGTGAATTCATCGGCCGCATTCGCGCCGACGTCGACAGCGACGACTGAGCCCATGAACGACGCCCCTCTCATGCGGGCGGCGCTCAACCTGGCGCGGCGCGGGCTCGGCAGCGTATGGCCCAATCCCGCGGTCGGCTGCGTGATCGTGAAAGATGACGAGGTCGTCGGGCGCGGCTGGACGCAGCCCGGCGGCAGACCGCATGGCGAGACCGAGGCGCTGGCACGCGCCGGCGGCAGAGCCAACGGCGCGACCGCCTATATCAGCCTCGAGCCTTGCGCGCATCACGGCAAGACGCCGCCTTGCGCCGATGCACTGATCGCCGCCGGGATCGCGCGCGCCGTGGTGGCGATGGAAGATCCCGATCCGCGCGTCTCCGGGCGCGGTCTCGAGCGCTTGCGCGATGCGGGCATCGCCGTCGAGACCGGGCTTTGCGCGCAAGCGAAGCCGGCGAGCTCAATGCCGGCTTCTTCAAGCGCATCGGCGAAGACCGGCCGCTCGTCACGCTGAAGCTCGCGGCGACGCTCGATGGCCGGATCGCGACATCGCATGGCGAAAGCCAATGGATCACCGGCGAGGCGGCACGCAACCGTGCGCATCTTCTGCGCGCGACGCATGATGCGGTGATGGTCGGCGTCGGCACGGTCGATCGCCGATGATCCGCAGCTCACATGCCGGTTGCCGGGGCTTGGGAACCGCAGTCCGGTGCGCATCGTGATCGATGGCAGCCTGCGCACGCCGTTGACGGCGAAGCTCGTCGCCGAGGCGAAAATGGTGCCGACCTGGATCGTCCATCGCCACGGCGCCGATGCCGCGCGTTGCCAGACCTTGCGCGATTGCGGTGTCGATCTGATCGAAGTGCCGGTGTCGGAGACGGTCGAGATGGATTTGACCGTCGCCTTTGCCGAGCTCGGCAAGCGCGGCTTGACGCGCGTGCTGGTCGAAGGCGGTGCGAGCCTCGCCGGCGAGATTTTGGAAGAAGGCTTGGTCGATCGCCTTGCCTGGTTCCATGCGCCGATGCTGATGGGCGGCGACGGGCTCGCCGCGATCCAGGCCTTCGGCGTCGAGAAGCTGAGCGCGGCGCCGAAATTCCGTCGCCTGTCGCTCGAGACGATCGGCGAGGATGTGCTCGAAACCCTGACTTTGGTGCGTTGAATTGTTCACCGGCATCATCACCGATATCGGCACCGTGCGCGAAATCCATCCCGGCGGCGACACGACCTTACGTGATCGAGACCGATCTCGATCTCGGCGATCTCGCGCTCGGCGCCTCGATCGCCTGCTCCGGCGTGTGCCTCACGGCGATCGATCACGGCGTCAATTGGTTTGCGGTGCAGGCCTCGACCGAGACGTTGTCGCGCTCGACCCTCAAGGATTGGCGTGTCGGCAGTCGCATCAATCTCGAGCGCGCGCTGAAGGCCGGCGACGAGCTCGGCGGGCATATCGTCTCCGGGCCATGTCGACGCCGTGGCCGAAATCGTCGAGCAGCGGAAGGACGGGGATTCCGAGCGCTTCGCGTTCCGCGTGCCGGACGAATTCGCGCGCGCCGTCGCGCCCAAGGGCTCGGTCACGCTCGATGGCGTCTCGCTCACCGTCAACGAGGTCCAAGGCAACCGTTTCGGCGTCAATCTCATCCCGCATACCTCGGCGCATACGACCTTCGGCGCGGCGAAGGTCGGCGACCGGATCAATTTCGAGATCGACATGCTGGCGCGCTATGTCGCGCGGCTCACGGGCAACCCCATCGCGGCTGAAGACCGCCCGCTAGCAATCTGAATTAAAACGACTAATCTATGCTGGGAGGCGATGGCTGCCCGGCGTTTAGCGCGTGACCACCGCGGAACGCGGCCGATATATAGTCGCCGCAGGCTTCTGGAACGAGACTATGAGCTTTATCGACGTCATTTCCCCGATCGACGAGATCATCGAGGACGCCCGCAACGGCCGGATGTTCATTCTGGTCGATGACGAGGACCGCGAGGACGAGGGCGACCTCGTGATCCCGGCGCAGATGGCGACGCCGCAGGCCATCAATTTCATGGCCAAGCACGGCCGCGGCCTGATTTGCCTGGCGCTGACCGCCGATCGCGTCGAGCAGTTGAAGCTGCCGCTGATGGCGCAGCACAACGCCTCGCGGCTGCAGACGGCCTTCACCGTCTCGATCGAGGCGAAGGACGGCGTCACCACCGGCATCTCGGCGCCCGACCGCGCGCGCACCGTTTCGGTCGCGATCGATCCGACCAAGGGCCCGCATCGACATCGTTACGCCCGGCCACATCTTCCCGCTGATGGCGCGCGATGGCGGCGTGCTCGTCCGCACCGGCCATACCGAGGCCGCGGTCGATATCGCACGCCTCGCCGGCCTCAACCCGTCGGGCGTGATCTGCGAGATCATGAATGACGACGGCACCATGGCGCGCCGGGCCGATCTCATCGCTTTCGCGCAGCTCCACGGCCTCAAGGTCGCGACCATCGCCGACCTCATCGCCTATCGCCTGCGCCATGATCGCATCGTCGAGCGCAAGCTCGAGACGACCTTCACGAGCCAGTTCGGCGGCGAGTGGAAGCTGATCATCTATGCCAGCAAGGTTCCCTATGCCGAGCACATCGTCCTGGTGAAGGGCGATATCTCGAAAGGCGGGCCGGTGATGGCGCGCATGCATGCGATCAACATGCTCGACGACGCTTTCGGCAATGTCAGCGACAACCGCCGGGGCGCTCTCGGCGCGGCGATGGAGATGATCGCGAAGGAAGGCCGCGGCGTCGTGGTCGCGATCCGCGAGCCGACGATGACCATCCTGACCGATCGCGTGCGCAGCATGATGCAGGGCGAGCATTTCGTGCCGGCGTTGCGCGATTACGGCATCGGCGCCCAGATCCTCTTGGATCTCGGCGTCCATGAGATGATCCTTCTATCCAATACCGAGCGCACCATCGTCGCACTCGAAGGCTATGGCCTCAGCGTCGTCGAGCGGCGGCGCGATCACCGTTCCGGAGAAGAAGTAAGATGGCGCAGCCGCGCATCCTCGTCGTCGAAGCGCGCTATTACGCGCATATCTCGGACGAGCTCCTGAAGGGCACGAAGGCGGCGCTCGAAGAGGCGCAGGCGCGCTACGAAGTCGTCACCGTGCCCGGTGCCTTCGAAATTCCGGCGGCGATCCGCTTCGCCGCGCTCTCGAAGAGTCCCTATGACGGCTACATCGCGTTGGGCTGCGTCATTCGCGGCGAGACGACGCATTACGAGCATGTCTGCACCGAGAGCGCGCATGGGTTGCAGCAGCTCGCGCTCGAGCAGAAGCTCGCCATCGGCTTCGGCATCCTGACGGTCGAGAACGAGGATCAGGCGCTGGCCCGTGCGCGGATGGACAAACGCAACAAGGGCGGCGAGGCGGCGAGGGCCTGTCTCGCGATGGTCGAGTTGAAACGCCGCTTCGGCCTCACGACTTGATCACAATGGCGGAAAGCAAGCCGGATCAACCGAAACGCGCGAATACCGCGGAACCGGGACGGAAGCGCACGGCGTCTCGGCTCGCGGCGGTGCAGGCGCTCTATCAGATCGATCTGACCGGGGCGTCGCCGGCGACGGCGATCATCGAATTCACGCGTCACAATCTCGGCGGCAACGCGCCGGATGAAAGCTTCGGCGAGGCCGATGATCAGCTTTTCGCCGAGCTGGTCGAAGGCACGGCGGCGCGGCGCGAGGATATCGATCGCGGCCTTTCCTCGGCATTGTCGCCCGATTGGCCGCTCGAGCGGCTCGAAGATCATCTTGCGCGCGATCCTGCGCGTGGCAGTTTATGAGCTGTCTGGCGCGGCCCGATGTGCCGGCGCGCGTCATCATCAGCGAGTATCTCGATATTGCTCATGCCTTCTTTGCCGGCAAGGAGCCCGGACTGGTGAACGGCGTGCTCGATCGTCTCGCCCGCTCGATCCGATCCGAGGGCTTGCGGGATGACCAAGCCGACAACGCCGCCCCTCGGTGAATTCGAGCGCATTGCGCGCTATTTCGCGCCGCTCGCGGGGGCCGGCGCGCTCAATCTGACGGACGACGTCGCGCTGATCGATGGACCTGCCGGCGAGCAATATGTGCTCACCACCGACGCGATCATCGAAGGCGTCGATTATTTCCCGGACGATCCGCCATTCCAGGTCGCGCAAAAGCTGCTGCGCGTCAATTTGTCGGACATTGCCGCCAAGGGCGCGGCGCCGTTCGGCTATTTGCTGACGACGGCACTGCCGAAGACACACGGCGAAGCCTGGCTCGACGCCTTCACGAAAGGGCTGGCCGCCGATCAGAAGGAATTCGGCGTGGTGCTGTTAGGGCGGCGACAGCAGCGGCACGCCCGGCCCGCCGACTCTGTCCGTAGCGCTGATCGGCGAGTTACGTCGGGCAAGCGATCCTGCGCAGCGGCGCGCAGGGCTGGCGACATCGATCTACGTGTCGGGCACGCTCGGCGATGCCGCGCTCGGTCTCGCCGTGCGCAAAGGCGAGCTTGGCGCATCGCTGACCGCCGAGCAGCGTGATTATCTCGTCGATCGCTATCGCCTGCCGCGGCCGCGTGTCGCACTCGGCCGGAAGCTCGTCGGCATCGCCAGCGCGATGATCGACATTTCGGATGGCTTTCTCGCCGATCTCGGTCATCTTTGCGCGGCATCGAAGCTCGGCGCGACCATTCCCGCTGATAAGCTTCCGCTCTCGCTGGTCGCTCGCGCGGCAATCGCCTCAAATCCAAGCTTTAACATCGCCGTAATTGCCGGCGGCGATGATTACGAACTGCTGTTTACCGCGGCGCCGCAGTGTGCCTCGGATGTCGGCGCGGCGATGCGGGACGCAGGGACCACGGTCATGGCGCTTGGCAGTGTGGATCGGGGCGAGGGCGCGGTGCTGCTCGTCCTGACGGGCAGCCGATCAAAGTCGAACAAAGCGGGATATGCGCATTTTTAGTAAAATTGTACCGATTGTCACCGCGCTGTCTGTCGCGCTCCCCGCCATGGCGGCCAATCGCGACGCCGTGCCCGAGATGATCACGGGGGCGCCGTCCTATGTGCGCTTTTCGCCGATCTTCATCCCGATCATTCAGGGTGACCAGGTCACGCGCCAGATCGGCGTCACGTTGATGCTCGAGCTGTAAAGGGGCCAAGAGAAGCAGCCGATCGAGGAGAAGCGGCTGCAGCTCAACGACGCCTTCGTGCGCGATCTTTACGCGTTCTTCCAGCAACGCGCCGGGATGACGAGCAGCGATATCGACGAGATGTATCTGAAGGATCGGCTGCTGCAAGGTCGCCGACAATGTGATCGGCGAGAAGGCCGTCCGCGAAGTGCTGATCCAGCAATTCTTCGAACAGCGGAAGTAGGCGCTCGTCTTACGTCGTGATTGCGAAGTTAGTCAAGCAATCGCAGCGGCTGAGACAGACTGGATTGCTTCGTCGCGCCTTGCCTGTGCTGCGCGTCTACAGCATGAAATCGTGGCGGCGCGGTTGGCCCAGCATGACCTGGCCCCAATCGCGCGCATGCAGCGGCACGCTGTTCGTGATGTGCTGCCGCGCCGCAGTGATGTCGGCGACGATGCGGCCATAGGGATGGCGCGTGGTGTAGAGCCCCGAGGCGCCGCTCGCCTCGAGCAGCTTGTTGGCGGCAACGCGGCAGCGCTCGGTGTTGAGCGATAGCTGATATTTCACCTGCAGCCGCTCTTCGATCGGCGGCAGTTCCTTGGCTTCGGCATGCGCCAGCAGCCGCGCGAAATTGCGCGCGACGACGGCTTTCGCTTCATCGATCGTGGTCGCGGCTTCGGCGACGACGAGGCTGAGATCGGGATCGGCGCGGCGCGGGCCGCGCTGTGCGAAGATCTCGCCGACGAGGCGGTCGAGCATGCCTTGAAGCCCGCCGACCGACGCATTGGCGACACCGCCGGCGAAGACGAGACCGAACGGCATGCGATAAAGCGCCGCGGTGTTCACCGCCTGGCCCGGTCCTTTGCAGTCGAACACCTCGATCATGCGCAGCGCGCGATGGGCAGGGATAAAGGCATCCTTCACCGCGACGTCATGGCTGCCGGTCGCCTTGAGGCCGGTGACGTGCCAGGTGTCGAGAATCGTGAAGTCGCTCTTCGGCACCAGCATCAGATAGTCGTCCTCTGGTGTCGTCCCGGCGGCCGCGCCGAGCAATGCCCAATCGGCATGCTGGCAGCCGCTGGTATAGGCCCACTGGCCGTTCAGCCGGAATCCGCCTTCAACGGAGTCGCGGCTGTCCCGGCGCGGCGGATGGCGCAGCAAATAAGGCTGTTCGGGTCTTTGCCCCAGACTGTCGGCACCGGCGCGATCGTCGAACAGCGCAATCGCCCAGGGAATGATGCCGAGCACGCCCACGATCCACGCGGTCGACATATCCACCGCACCGATCGCCATTTCGGCCTCATAGACCGCGGTGGGCTGCAGCTCGTAGCCGCCCCAGCGCTTGGGTTGGATAGCGCGGAAAAGACCAGCCTCCTTCAGGGCGGCGACGATCCGTGGCGACACGCAACGGTCACGCTCGCCCTTCGGCAGCCGAGTCGGCAATAACCGGGACAAGATCGCGCGCACGTTGTAGTAATTCTTCGGGTAGGGGCGGCATCGGGGCTGATTTTAGGGGGCCATCGGGCCATCGTCCAAAGAAACCGCGGGTTGCCTCAGCGGCGCGGTTCTGGCATGTTCCGCGCGCTTTTTGAAGAAGCCTAAGAACCAACTGAAGAATTCGATCTAAAGGACATAAGAAATGAATATCGCCTATTGGCTGGTCATCGGCGCAGGCGTGCTGGCGATTCTCTATGGGCTGGTAACGAGCCAGCAGGTGCTGGCTGCGAATGCCGGCAACGAGCGGATGCAGCAGATTGCCAGTGCCATCCAGGAAGGCGCTCGCGCATATCTCAACCGGCAATACACGACCATCGCGATCGCCGGCGTCGTGATCTTCGTCATCCTCTTCGCGACCCTCGGCTGGCATGCCGCCCTCGGGCTTCTTGGTCGGCGCGGTGCTGTCGGGTGCGGCCGGCTATATCGGAATGAACGTCTCGGTGCGCGCCAATGTGCGGACCGCGCAGGCCGCGCGCGACGGGCTCGCCGCCGGGCTCGGACTGTCCTTCAAGGCGGGCGCGATCACCGGTATGCTGGTCGTCGGCCTCGGCATTCTCGGCGTCTCGCTCTATTACATGTTCCTGCGTGCGACGCTGCCGGGCGACGATCTGCGCCCGATTCTCGAATCGCTCGTCGCACTGTCCTTCGGCGCCTCGCTGATCTCGATCTTCGCGCGTCTCGGCGGCGGCATCTTCACCAAGGGCGCCGATGTCGGCGCCGATCTCGTCGGCAAGGTCGAAGCCGGTATCCCGGAAGATGATCCCCGCAATCCCGCCGTGATCGCCGACAATGTCGGCGACAATGTCGGCGATTGCGCCGGCATGGCCGCGGATCTCTTCGAGACCTATGCCGTGACCGTCGTCGCGACCATGCTGCTCGCCGCGATCTTCTTCACCGGCGCGCTGCGCGACACGATGCTGCTGCTGCCGCTGCTGATCTGCGCCGTCTGCATCGTCGCCTCGATCATCGGCACGTATTTCGTGCGCCTCGGCTCGAGCCAGAACATCATGGGGGCGCTCTATAAGGGCCTCATCGCCGCCGGCATCCTGTCGGCGCTGGCGATCGCCGGCGTGATTGCCGAGACCACGGGCTTCGGTCACGCTCGCGGGCACGACCTATACCGGCCAGGCGCTCTATCTGTGCTCGCTGACCGGTCTGGCGGTGACCGGCCTCCTGGTGTGGATCACCGAATACTACACCTCGACCGAGTACCGTCCGGTGCGATCGATCGCGGCGTCTTCGACGACGGGTCACGGCACGAACGTCATCCAAGGCCTCGCGATCTCGATGGAAGCGACCGCGCTGCCGGTCATCGTGATCTGTGCCGGCATCATCATCGCCTATCTGCTGGCAGGTCTCTTCGGCATCGCCGTCGCCGCGACGACGATGCTCGCGCTTGCCGGCATGATCGTGGCGCTCGATGCTTACGGCCCGGTCACCGACAACGCCGGCGGCATTGCCGAAATGGCGGAGCTGCCGCATGACGTGCGCAAATACACCGATGCGCTCGATGCGGTCGGCAACACCACGAAGGCCGTGACCAAGGGCTATGCCATCGGCTCGGCGGCACTCGCCTCGCTGGTGTTGTTCGCGGCCTACACCGAGGATCTGCATCACTACTTCCCGAACCTCAACGTGAACTTCACGCTGAACGATCCGTATGTCGTGATCGGCCTCTTCATCGGCGGCTTGCTGCCGTATCTCTTCGGCGCGATGGGCATGACCGCGGTCGGCCGTGCGGCTGGCTCGGTCGTCGTCGAAGTGCGGCGTCAGTTCAAGGAGATCAAGGGCATCATGGAAGGGACGGGCAAGCCGGATTACGGCCGCGCCGTCGACCTTCTCACCAAGGCCGCGATCAAGGAGATGATCGTGCCCTCGCTGCTGCCCGTGCTCGCGCCGGTCGTGGTCTACTTCGTGATCGATGCGATCGGCGGCCGCGCCGCGGCGTTCAGCGCGCTCGGTGCGATGCTGCTCGGCACGATCGTCACCGGCATCTTCGTCGCGATCTCGATGACCTCGGGCGGCGGCGCGTGGGACAATGCGAAGAAATACATCGAGATCGGCAATTACGGCGGCAAAGGCTCCGAGGCCCACAAGGCGGCGGTGACCGGCGACACTGTCGGCGATCCCTACAAGGACACCGCCGGCCCGGCCGTCAATCCGATGATCAAGATCACGAACATCGTCGCGATTCTGCTGCTCGCCATTCTCGCGGCCGGGGCGCACTGACGATACAAAAGCAAACGGCGGGCCGTCTTTCCGGCGGGCCCGCCGTTGTCGTTTTGGCCGTCTTAAGCAGAGTTAGGGACCGGGGTCGGTAGGTCGGTCCACCTGGCGTGCTGCCGCTGCTGCCACCGGCGTTGAACTTGCCGAAATTGCCGATGAGCTGCTCGAGGAAAGTGAAT
Organism: uncultured Alphaproteobacteria bacterium; assembly: GCA_963731145.1. Lineage (GTDB taxonomy): Bacteria > Pseudomonadota > Alphaproteobacteria > ATCC43930 > CGMCC-115725 > CAIKMD01. The sequence goes on from CAVSUX010000013.1 coordinate 316,855, forward strand.
TCGCGGCCCGGCGCCGGCGTCGCATCCGGGTTCGGCGTCATGTTCTGTGCGTCGTCGAGGCCCTTATGCGCGACCTCGTCTGACGATACCCTTGTCGTCGAAGTGGACGACGTAGACCTGCTGGTTCGTTACCTCGGGCTTCAGGAAGGCGATCTGCCGCTCTTCCTTGCTGATGTAGTACCAGGTATCGCCGTCGAACGTGGCGATGCTCGACGGCGTACCGAGCAGCGCTTTGACGCTGTTCTTGTCGGTGACGCCCGGCTTGATCTGCGCCAACAGATCGACTTTCGGCAGATTGCCGCGGTCGCTCACCGGGAAGCCGCAACCGGCGAGTGTCACCAGGGCTGCGACAAATACGAACGGACCGTAGGACCTGGTATCGCGGCGCGTGATGCCGATCTATCATGCTGCAAAGATGCCTGGGCTCGCCAAGGGCTGTCAATCCTGGCGCCACGCTGAGCGTTTTTGTCACAAGCCACGCTGATTATGCCGCTCGCCTCGCTTTTCCGCCGCAATCGTTATCGTCCCCAGGCGCTATGCCGCCTATACGTCGATCGTCGAGCATGCGCGCGCTCCGGATTTCTTCCTGCGCCTCGATGTGCCCGACACGCTCGATGGCCGCTTCGAGATGATCGCGCTGCATATGTTCCTGGTGCTGAACCGGCTGAAGGCCGAGCACGATGTCACCGCGGAATTCGCGCAGGCACTGTTCGACTGCGATGTTCGCCGATCTCGATCGCGGGCTGCGCGAGATGGGGGCGACGGATATGGGCGTCGGAAAACGGGTCAAGGAGATGGCGAAGGGCTTTTATGGCCGCATCGCCGCCTACGAGAAAGGGCTGGACGGCGACGATCAGACTCTGAGCGAGGCGCTGAAGCGCAATCTCTACGGCACGGTCCAGCCACGCCCGCAGGCCGTTGCGCGTGCTGGTGCGGTATATGCGTGGCCAAGCCAAGACGCTGGCCCGCCAGCCGATCGAAGCCTTCTTCGATGACAACATTAAATTTGATCCTCTAACTATCTAATTATGAATGATCTTCCAGAATTCTCACGTCGCATCGACGGGCTTCGCCTGAGCCCGAGCGGCGAGCAATATGAGATTTCGGCCAAGCCCGATGAGCGGGCGGCTCTGGCCAAGCGCTTCGAACTGCTGGCGCTCGACCGTCTCGAAGCGAAGGTCGAAGTTGGCGCCGATGGCGGGCGGCTATTACCGGCTTGCCGCCGATTTCGAGGCCGAGCTTACCCAAGCCTGCTCGATCACCTCGGAGCCGGTGCCGGCGCAGGTCGCCGAGAGCTTTACCCTGATCTACGGACCGGTCGAGGAATTCGAGCGAGATCGTGCTCGACGGTGATGCCGAACCGGTCGAGCCGCTCGATGACGGCATGATCGATATCGGCGAGGCGGTCGCACAGCAGCTTTCGCTTGCGCTCGACCCGTTTCCGCGCGCGCCCGGCGCCGCGCTGGCGGAGGAAGCCGATCTTTCGGATCAGAACCCGCCCGAATCGCCTTTCGCGGCGTTAGCCAAGCTGCGCAAGCCGGGACAAGCCTGAGACCCCGCTATCGGGTTGCTTTCGGCCGCGTTTTTAGCTAGTTAGCTGCACTTCTGCCCGGCTGGTTCGGGCCTGGAGCCCAAAGGAATACCGTCATGGCTGTGCCGAAAAAGAAAACCAGCAAATCGCGCCGCAATATGCGCCGGGCGCATGATCACTTGGCAGCCGCCAGCTATGTCGAATGCTCGAATTGCGGCGAGATGAAGCGTCCGCATCACGTCTGCAAGGCCTGCGGCCATTATGGCGAGCGCGAGGTTGTGTCTGTCGCGGCCGAGACGGCCTGACCGTCACGGGTAGGGGGCCCAACGCTTGAGCGACCCCCTTGTCGTCGCACTCGATGCCATGGGCGGCGATAAAGCCCCGGATGCCGTCGTAAAAGGCGCCGCTATCGCCCGCGAGCGTTTTCCGCAGATCCAGTTTCTGCTGTTCGGCGTCGAGAGCCGTCTCGCGCCGCTGATCGAGAAGCTGCCGATCCTCAAAGGCTGCTCGACGATCCGCCACACCGACAATTTCATCACCGGCGATGCCAAGCCTTCGACCGCTTTGCGCCAGGGCCGGCAATCCTCGATGCGTCTGGCGCTCGATGCGGTTGCGGCGGGCGAGGCGCAATGCATGGTCTCGGCCGGCAATACCGGCGCGCTGATGGCGATGGCGAAATTCGCGCTGAAGACGCTGCCCGGGCATCGACCGGCCGGCGATCGCGACCTTCTTTCCGACGCGGCGCGGCGAGAGCGTGATGCTCGATCTCGGCGCCAATGTCGAATGCGATGCCGAGAATCTCGTGCAGTTCGCGCTGATGGGCGAGGTCTTCGCGCGCACGGTGCTCGGCGTGTCGCGGCCGTCGGTCGGGCTGCTCAATATCGGCTCCGAGGAATTGAAGGGCAACGACGCGGTGCGCGGCGCGGCCGCGCGGCTGCGTGCGCCCGGCTCGCCGATCAATTTCGTCGGCTATGTCGAGGGCGACGATATCGGCGCGGGCAGCGTCGATGTGGTCGTGACCGACGGCTTCACCGGCAATGTCGCGCTGAAGACCGCCGAAGGCACGGCGCAAGCTCTTCCTCGAATTCGTGCGCGCGGCTTTCGCCAGCTCGACCCTCGCGAAGCTCGGTTATCTCTTCGCCAGACCGGCGCTGCACAAGCTGCGCGAGCGCCTGGATGTGCGGCGTTATAACGGCGCGGTGTTTCTCGGCCTCGACGGCATCGCGTCAAAAGCCATGGCGGCACCGACGAGCTCGGTTTCGCCAGCGCGATCGGCGGTCGGCGCCGATATGGTCATCAACGGCGTTCCTCGATAAGATCCGCGACGACATCGCACGCATGAGCGCGGTGACCGACTTGCCGGAAAAACCGCAAACGGCAGCGCTCTGAAATGGGCTTTCGCTCGCAGATCCTCGGCTGCGGCGGCTATTTGCCCGAACGTATCGTCACCAATGCCGAGCTCGCCAAGACGATCGACACGTCCGACGAATGGATCGTGCAGCGCACCGGCATCCGCGCAGCGCCATATCGCGGCGCCGGGCGAGAAGACCTCCGATCTCGCGCTCCACGCCGCACGCGATGCTTTGGCGGCGGCGAAAGTCACGCCGGAAGAGGTCGATCTCATCGTTCTCGCGACCTCGACGCCGGACAACACTTTCCCGGCGACGGCCGCGCGGGTGCAGGCGGCGCTCGGCATCAAGCGGGGCGCTGCTTTCGATGTGCAGGCGGTCTGCACCGGCTTCGTCTACGCGCTTGGCGATGGCGGATAATTTCATCCGCGCCGGCCAGGCCAAGACCGCGCTGGTGATCGGCGCCGAGACCTTCTCGCGCATTCTCGATTGGAAGGATCGCGGCACCTGCGTGCTGTTCGGCGACGGGGCCGGCGCCTTGGTGCTGCGCGGCGCGCCGTCGAACGGCAGCCCGTCGGAGCGCGGCATCCTCTCGACCCATCTCCACAGCGACGGCAGCGGCTACGACCTGCTCTATGTCGATGGCGGCGTCTCGACCACCGGCACGACCGGCCATCTGCGCATGGAAGGCAAGGAAGTGTTCAAATACGCGGTGCTGCGTCTCGCCGAAGTGGTCGATGAAGCGCTGGCCGCCAATGGCCTGCGGGCGAGCGACATCGATTGGCTGGTGCCGCATCAGGCCAATCGCCGCATCATCGATGCCATGGGCAAAAAACTTGGCCTCGGCAGCGACAAGGTGGTCGTCACCATCGATCGACACGCGAATACTTCGGCGGCATCGGTGCCTTTGGCGCTCGCGGAAGCCGCGAAAGACAGGCCGAATCCGGCCCGGCCAGCTCGTACTTGCTCGAGGCGATGGGCGGTGGTCTGACCTGGGGCGCGAGCCTGGTGCGCTGGTAAATCATCCAGCGCACTCAACAAAACCCACAACTCTCTGTATTTGCAAATTTTCCCAGCCCGGTTTAATGTTTTGGGCAAAGGGGGAGGCAGTGTATGGCGGGGCAGACGGTAACGCGGGCTCAGCTCAGCGAGGCCGTGTATCAGGAGGTCGGGTTGTCGCGCAACGAGTCGGCAGAACTCGTTGAAACCGTCCTCAACGAGATCTCCGAAGCCCTCGCGCGTGGCGAGATGGTGAAGATATCGTCGTTTGGCAGTTTCGCCGTGCGCAAGAAAGGCCGTCGTATCGGTCGCAATCCGAAGACCGGACAGGAAGTGCCGATCAATCCGCGACGCGTGTTGGTGTTCCGCGCCTCGCATGTCCTCAAGGACCACATCAACGCCGCGTTGAGCAAGAATCCAGGCGCTTCATGACCGTTCGGGTACCCGACTTGTTCGATACACCATCACCGCCGCGACCCTCGCGTCGCGCCCCCAAATCCGCCGATGCGTTCCGCACCATCAGCGAGGTCGCGGACGAACTCGAAGTGCCGCAGCATGTGCTGCGCTTCTGGGAATCGAAATTCCCGCAGGTGAAGCCGCTGAAGCGCGCCGGCGGGCGCCGCTATTATCGTCCCGGACGACGTGGTGCTGCTGCGCCGTATCCGCAACTGCCTCTACGATCAGGGCTACACGATCAAGGGCGTGCAGAAGCTGTTGCGCGAGGGCGCGCTCAAATCGGACGATCCGCCGCGGGCGCCGCCGCCCAATGCCGCGACGCCCCGTGTCGTCAAATCGGAAAGCCTGCGTGCCGAGCTGCTGCAGATCCGTGGCGAACTCGTTGCGCTGCGCGACCTCCTCAAAAAAACGCCGCGCGGCTAGCAAAATCTGACAGGAAGGTTAGCGGAACCGGCGTCGGGCGGCGATTGCTGCTGCGGAACAAGGACGTCTTCCGCGACAATCTCATTGTCGATCCCGATCGGGATTGCCCGATAGGCGTTCGTCCTGCCTCTATGCATTTTATCGACGAGACGCGGATCGTACCGGCGAATATCACCCCGCGTTGCAACGCGGCCGCGCGCTCACTATAGTCGCCAACGATCTGGCGGGCAGTAGCGCAGCCTGGTAGCGCATCAGCATGGGGTGCTGAGGGTCGCGAGTTCGAATCTCGCCTGCCCGACCATTTTTCATCCGCCAGATGTTCGACGAAGAAGTGCCCGAGCCGATTTCCCCAGCAAGACGGCGTTGGATTTTCGTTGCCGCGATGATCGTCAGCTTCGTCTCGGCGATCGAAGTGACGATCGTCGCGACGGCCATGCCGACCATCGTCGGCGCGCTCGGCGATTTCGATCTCTTCTCCTGGGTCTTCACCGCCTATCTGCTGACGCAGGGCGTGACCGTGCCGATCTACGGCCGGCTGTGCGATTTCTATGGCCGCAAGCGAGTGCTCTATTTCGGTCTCGTCTTCTTCGTGCTCGGCTCGCTGCTTTGCGGTTTTGCCTGGAGCATGCCGACCCTCATCGCCTTCCGCGTCGTGCAAGGGCTTGGGCGGCGGCTCGCTCGCGACCGTGTCGCAGACCATGGTCAGCGATCTCTATCCGCCGGCCGAGCGCGCCAAGGTGCAGGGCTATATCTCCGGCACTTTCGCAACTGCCGCCTTCGTCGGGCCGATCGCCGGCGCTTTCATCGTCGCGCATTGGCCGTGGCCATGGGTGTTCTGGGTCAACCTGCCGCTCTGCGTGCTCATCGTCGCTGATGCTCGAGGCGACCTTCGTCGAGGATGTCGAGCTGCATTCGCACAAGATCGACTATCTCGGCTCGCTGCTGATGGCGCTCGCGACCTTCTTCCTGATGTATGCGCTGACCCGTGCCGCGACCTTGCCGCGCGAGCACGATCGCGCTGCTGCTCGTCAGCGCGCTCGTCTCTTTCGTGCTGCTGTTGCTGCAAGAGAAGCGGGCGCGCGAGCCGATCCTGCCGCTCGATATCTGGCGCAACCGCATCGTCGTTCTCGCCAATGCCGCGAGCGGCTCGATCGGCGGCATGCAGATGGCGGTGACCGCCTTCCTGCCGGCTTTCATCCAAGGCGTGCTGGGCGAGCCGCCGATCCGCGCCGGCCTCGCGCTGACGGCCTTGTCCTTCGCCTGGCCGACCGGCGGCTTCATCGCCGGCCGAGCGCTCCTGCACATGTCCTATCGCCGATCGTCGAGCCTCGGCTCGATCGTGCTGATTGCGGGCGCGACGATGATGGCGTTCCTCAGCGCCTCGCTCGGCGCCAATTGGGCGCTCGCCAGCTCGTTCCTGATTGGCCTCGGCATGGGGCTGACGAATATGGGCTTCTTCGTCGCCATCCAGGCGAGCATCGAATGGCATCAGCGCGGGCTGGTGACGGCGACGTTCAACTATGCACGGATCATCGGCCAGTCGATCGGCACGGCCATCTTTGGCGGCATCGTCAACGCCGCGCTGGCGAGCCATATCGAGGGCGGGGGCGACCTCGCCAGCCGCATTCTCGATCCGAGCCTGCGCGAGACCATGAGCCCGGAGCAATATGCGCCGCTGCTCGACGCCTTTGGCGGTGGCGTGCATGTCATCTTCGAGATCGATATCGCCCTGGCGGTGCTGACAGGGATTTGGGCCCTCGGCCTGCCGAAGCGGCCTGGGCGTCCGTGGTCAGATGAGAAAATAAGCTTTAGAAAAAGCTAGATAGAGGAGATATCTGCCATCTCGGTTGAATGAAGAGACGGTCGGGCTCTCGGCCGACGACCCGGCCGAGCGCGGTCAGTTTGCAGACCATCCAATCCGGCTTCAGCGGGTTCGGATACCAAGGCTCGAGCCCAGCCGTGCTCGACGCAGGCGTGGACGGTGCGCGGGTCGATATGCTGGCCGAATTCGTCGAAGAGCGGAAGCTTGCCGCCGGGCTGATCGAGGCCACGCCGCAGCCAGGCGCGCTGGATAGCCGTCGGCGCGTGACGCCGCGTGTCGAGCATCACAAGGTTCATGCGCAACTCCTTCTAAGCGTATGCTAAACCCGTTCGGCCCGACTCGTCGAGTCGCGTGAGAGGTGCTGCCATGCCGGTGATGTTCGTCTATGTGACTGCTGCCGATGCCGAGGAGGCCAAGAAGATCGGCCGTACGCTCGTCGAGGAGCAGCTTGCCGCCTGCGCCAATATCCTGCCGGGCGCGACGTCGATCTTCCGCTGGCAGGGCAAGGTCGAGGAGGCGGACGAGGCGGTGCTGATCCTCAAGACGACCGAGCAGAAGCTCGAGCGGCTGATCGAGCGCGCCAAATCGCTGCATTCTTACGATTGCCCCTGCATCGAGGCGCTGCCGGTGGTCGAGGGCAATCGCGATTTCCTCGAATGGGTGGTGCGCGAAACCGGCGGCGACCCGAAGCAATTGCTGGATGATATCTGAGGCGCGAGAGCATCCTGCGCCCTTCGATTGCGCTTCGCTCCGCTCTGGATGAGGCACTTTCTTTCCGGCATCTTCCATTGGGCGATGCCGCGCACAATTTCTCCTCACTCTGAGCGAGGCGCCGCGTCGGAGCGCGAAGTCGATGGGCGTTGGATCGCGCAATGTGCTTAGCAACAACCATCACGGCCGCTAAAATCACCGCATGACCAAAAGCTCCGTCCGCTGGGCGATCTTTTTCGCCAATATCGGGCACACGCTGACGCATTTGATGATGTTGCTCTACCCGACCGTCGTGCTGACGCTCGAGAAGCAGCTCACGCTGTCTTATGGCGAGCTCATGTGGCTGTCGGTGCCCGGGCTCGTGCTCTACGGCTTCGCGGCGCTGCCGGCGGGCTGGCTCGGCGATCGCTGGAGCGCCGAGCACATGATGGTGCTGTTCTTCATCGGCAGCGGCATCGCCGGCATCGCGACCGGCCTGGCGCAAGGTCCGCTCGGGTATCGCCTGCGGTCTCGCCGCGATCGGCTTCTTCGGCGCGATCTACCACCCGGTCGGCACCGCCTGGCTGGTGCGTCATGCCGAGAATCGCGGCCGCATGCTCGGCTGGAACGGCATCTTCGGCAGCATCGGTGTCGGCGCCGGGCCGATCGTCGGCGCGACGCTCGTCGGCACTTTACGGCTGGCGCGCCGCGTTCGTTGTGCCGGGCGTCATCGCGCTCCTGCTCGGCGGCGCGCTTGCGTTGCTGGTGCGCGGCGGCAGCGTTGTCGCGGCGAAAACCGACGTGAAGCCGCAGGCCGAGCCGGCAAGCGCCGAGGTGAAGCGCGTGTTCCTGCTGCTCTCGGTGACGATGCTCTCGACCGGCATCATCTTCCAGGCTTTCACCAGCGTATTGCCGAAGCTGTTCGAAGTGCGGCTCGCCGATCTCACCGCCGGCGGGCTTGTCGGCACGGGCGGCATGGTGAGCCTCGTCTTCGCGCTCTCGGCCGTTTTCCAATTCTTCGGCGGCATGGCGGCGGATCGATTCTCCATGAAGCGCATCTATTGCTCTGCTGGGCGGTGCAGGTCCCGGTGCTGTTCGTGGCGATCCGGCTCTTCGAGTCTGCCACTCTTCGTCGCCGCGTTGTTCTGCTTCAGCCTGATCGCGATCTCGACCCCGATCGAGAACGCGCTGCTGGCGCATTACACACCGTCGCGCTGGCGGGCGACGGCGTTCGGCGCGAAATTCCTGTTGTCGCTCGGCGTCAGCGCGCTTGGCGTGCCGCTGGTCGCCACGGTCTATGACCGGACCGGCGATTTCATCTGGCTCTTCGCGATCTTGGGCGTGCTGGCCGCATTGGTCGCGGCGACGGCGCTATTCCTGCCGCGCGAGCGGCGCGTCGTGGCACGCCGCGGTCGTCGCGGCGGCGGAATAGAGCGCGTTGGCAAAGACATTAACGATTACCAGTGTCGCAAGCCCGGCTTCTGTGCTAGGAGGGCCGCGGGGCGGATAGGGAAAATCCAGTTATGGCCGATGTTGCGAGTGATGTTCTCGAAGTGATTGCCAAGCAGGCGAAAACCGACCCCGCGAAGGTCACGCGCGAGACCGAATTGGCCGATCTCAATCTCGAATCGCTCGACACGATCGAGCTCATTTTCGCGCTCGAAGAGAAATTCAATATCGAGATTCCCTACAACGCCAATGAGGCGACCACCGCCGGCATCAACTTCACCACGGCCGGCGATGTCATCGATGCGGTCGCCAAGCTCGTCACCGAGCAGAAAGGCTCAGCGGCGTGATCCGTCGCTGCGCATGAGCAGCCTGTCATGAATCGCGTCGTCATCACCGGGCTCGGCGTCATCGCGCCGCTCGGCAAGAACACTGCCGAATTCAGCGCCGGCCTCAAAGCCGGCAAGAGCGCGATCGGACCGATCTCGGTCATCGAGACCGAAGGACTGATCACCAAGATCGGTGCGCAGGTCCTCGATTTCGATCCGCTGGCCCATTTCGAAGAAAACAAGCTGCCGCTCTACGATCGCTGCACGCAATTCGCGCTGGTCGCGGCGCGCGAGGCGATCGCGCAGAGCAAGCTCGATTTCCGCGCCGGGCTCGGCGCGCGCACGGCGACGATCATCGGCTCCGGTGTCGGCGGCCAGGGGACGCAGGACGAGAATTATCAGCGGCTCTATCTGCAGGGCATGAAGCGCTGCCATCCGCTGACCATCCCGAAGCTGATGATCAACGCGCCGTGCAGCCATATCACGATGGAGCACGGCATCACCGGCCCGTCTTTCGTGATCGCGAGCGCCTGCTCGTCGGCCAATCACGCGATTGGCGTCGCCTTCCAGATGGTGCGCTCGGGCATGGTCGATGCGGCGGTGACCGGCGGCACTGAGGCCGTCTTCACCTTCGGCACGATCCGCGGCTGGGAAGCGTTGCGCGTGATGGCGCCCGACACCTGCCGGCCGTTCTCGCTCGGCCGCAAAGGCATGGTGCTGGGCGAAGGCGCGGCGATCATGGTGATCGAGACCTATGAGAGCGCGCAAAAGCGCGGCGCCGAGATCCTCGCCGAGATCGCCGGCTTCGGCACGACCTCGGATGCGAGCGATATCGTGATGCCGGCGCTCGAAGGCGCGTCGGGCGCGATCGGCGCTTGCCTCGCCGATGCCGAAGCTCGCGCCCGAGCAGGTCGATTACGTCAACGCGCATGGCACCGGCACGGCGGCGAACGACGTCACCGAGACCAAGGCGCTGCACAAGATCTTCGGCGAGCATGCGAAGAAGCTCGCCGTGTCGTCGACCAAATCGATGCATGGTCACACGCTCGGCGCGGCCGGCGCGATCGAGCTCGCGGCGACGATTTGCGGTATCCGCGACGGCTTCATTCCGCCGACGGCGAATTACGCCGAGCGCGATCCGCAATGCGATCTCGATTACGTGGCGAACGAGGCGCGTCAGGCGCCGATCAACGTCGCGATCTCGAATTCCTTCGCCTTCGGCGGCCATAACGCCGTGGTCGCGGTGAAGCGGGTCTGAACACGCGGCACGCGATGCGCGCCGCGAAGCTTCACCACAACACATTATCTCCTCATCGCGCTCGGCCTGATCGCCGTGCAGGCCTGGTCGAGCACGCGATGGGCCGCGTGACCATCTGCACCTGCGGCTATGTCAAATTGTGGGAAGGCGACGTCAACAGCTCGGGCAATTCCCAGCATCTGACCGATTGGTACAGCTTCTCTCATTTGATCCACGGCTTCGGCTTCTATCTGCTGTTCTGGCTCGTCGGTCGGCGCTGGCCGATCGGCCTGCGCTTCCTCGCTGCGTTGACGCTCGAAATATCGTGGGAGCTGATCGAGAACAGCAGCTTCATCATCGACCGCTATCGCGCCGAGACGATCTCGCTCGATTACTACGGCGACAGCATCATCAATTCGGTCAGCGATACGCTGATGGCCGTCGAGCGGCTTTTGGCTGGCCTATTACCTGCCGGTGACCGTGATCGTGCTGCTAACGCTCGCGATGGAGATCGGCGTCGGCTACGCGATCCGCGACAATCTCACGCTCAACATCATCATGCTGATCCACCCGGTGGCATGGATCAAAGCCTGGCAGAGCGCCGGGCAGATGCATTAAGCTTTGAACCGCCGAGACCTAAGGTGCGGGTTAGTTAAAGGCGCGAAGCGGCCGCAGTCTTCGTCTGGCGTCTGACGGTTCAGAATTCTTAGGCGGCTTTCGCGAGCGGGTTCTGCTCGGCGGTGAGGATCTTCTTCACCGCCTGCCGTTGCGGCATCCGATCCTTCCACGCGGTGTCGTTCTTCAGGTCCGTCAGCGGCAGTTCGGCGCGTATGCCCCAGCTAGCGTGAGCATGTCGATCTCCCGTTGGTTTTTGGCGAGTTTGTCTAGAGACCGAGCCGCGGCATCTCGATCGCCGGGCAGCGGTTCATCACAACATCGATACCGGCGGCTTCGGCTTTCGCGGCGGCCTTGTCGTCGCGCACGCCGAGCTGCATCCAGACGATCTTGGCGTGTTTGGCGATCGCTTCGTCGACGACCGGCGCGACCTCTTCCGAGCGGCGGAAGATATCGACCATGTCGATCGGCTCGGCGATGTCGTTGAGCGCGCCGAAGACCTTCTCGCCATGAATGGTCTGGCCGAGCGCTTGCGGATTGACGGGGATGACATGAAAGCCTTTGCGCTGCAGGAAAGCCATCACGCGATTGCTCGGCCGGTCGGGACGGGGGCTTGCGCCGACCATCGCGATCGTCTTCACGCGCGCGAAGATGCCGCGAATGTAGTCGTCGCTGTAGCTGTCGTGATTCATCGACCTTCCCAAACCGGCTTGCGCTTCTGGAGGAAGGCATCGATGCCTTCCTCGGCGTCGCGAGCGAGCATGTTGATGGTCATCACCTCGGCGCAATAGGCATAGGCTTGCTCGAGGCCAAGCTCGGCTTGCGCGTAGAACGCCTTCTTGCCGATGGCCACGGCGAGCGGCGATTTCGCCGCGATCTCGGCGGCAAGCGACGCCGTCGCTTCTTCGAGCTTGGCCGCCGGCACGACGCGATTGACGAGGCCCCAAGCGCGCGCGGTCTCGGCATCGATCAGCGAGCCGGTCAGCAGCATCTCCATCGCTTGCTTGCGGCCGATAGCGCGCGACAGCGCCACCATCGGCGTCGAGCAGAAGAGCCCGATATTGACGCCGGGCGTCGCGAAGCGTGCATCCTCGGCGGCGACCGCGAGATCGCAGGAGGCGACGAGCTGACAACCCGCGGCGGTCGCAACGCCATGCACACGCGCGATCACCGGCTTCGGGAGGATGACGATGCTGGTCATCAGCTTGGCGCATTGCGCCGAACACCGCCTCATGGGCTTGCGCGCCGGGATTGGCGCGCAGCTCTTTGAGATCGTGACCGGCGCAGAAAGCGGGGCCGGCGCCGGCGAGGATCACGACGCGCACATTCTTGTCGGCGGCGATCGCTTCGAGCGCCGCTTGCAGCGCGCCCATCATGTCGACGGACAACGCGTTGCGCGCGCTCGGCCGGTTGAGGGTCAGCGTCGCGACGCCGTCGCGATCCTCGCGCAGGACCAAAGCCTCATCGCTCATCGGCACCTCCTCGGCTCGCCCGAAGCCTTAGCGCGGGAATGAGCGGTTGTCAGCGCCGCTTGCTTGCGCTTATGTTCACGTCGATGTTCGGTCGTCTCGCCATCGGGAGGACAAGCCTCCGCCGCACGCCGCAATTGCTGGCGTTGCTGGCGATGTTGGTGCAGTTCGTCCTCAGCTTCGGCCATTTCGACGGCCAGGATTTCACGGCGCTGCAGGGCGGCCACCAGCCGCTGACACTCGCGAATGCGCAAGGCGCGGGCGGCAGTACGGGGAATGGCCTCGCCGGCGATGTCGACTGCCCGATCTGTTCCTCGATCCAGCTCCTCGGCAGCACCGCGCTGCCCGACGGCGTGCAATTGCGCATGCCCGTTATCAGGCACACCGATATCGTTCTCGCTATCGAGCCGCTGCGGCTGACGCCGCCACCTCATCTCCTTTTCGACACACGCGGTCCGCCCATCGTCTGACATCGACATAAGCTGCCGCCCGCCTTGCGGCGGGTGGTCACTCCGATGTCAGTGAATGGAGCAGATCATGCTTACTCAACGTTTTTCCCGGCTGAGCCTCGCTGCGAGCGGCGTCGCTCTTACTCTCTACTCGGCCCCGGCCAAGGCCGACGATCTCAGCGATATGCGGCAGGAAATGCAGGCGATGCAGCGCCAGTATCAGGCCGCGCTCACGAAACTGCAGCACGATTACGAGACCAAGCTGCAATCGATGGAAAAGCGCCTCGACGCCACCGAAAACAAAGCCACAGCGGCAACGCAAAAAGCCGACGACGCGCAAAAGACGGCGGCAGCGGCACAGAGCGCGTCGGAGGCCTCGACGCAAACCGCCGCCGCCACACCGGCTTCGCCTGACGCGGCGGCGGGCGGCAGCAACGCACAATCCAGCGCAAACTCGTTCAACCCGGCGATTGGCGCCGTGCTCGACGGCAAGGGCATGGTATCGACGCATAATCCCAACACTTGGCGCTTGCCGGGCTTTGCCCTCGGCGATGAAGCCAAGCCGCCGCCGCGCGGCGTCAGCATTGGCGAGAGCGAGATCAATCTGCAGGCGAATGTCGATCAGGCGCTCTTCGCCAATCTCACCGTCGCTTTCCAGAACGACAACAGCGTCAATATCGAGGAAGCCTTCATCCAGCCGACCGCGCTGCCTTGGGATTTCACGGCGAAGATCGGCCGCTTCTTCTCCGGCGTCGGCTACCTCAACGAGCAGCACGCGCATACGTGGGATTTCGCCGATGCGCCCTTGCCTTATATGGCCTTCCTCAATGGGCAATATGGCGATGACGGCGTGCAGCTCCGCTGGCTCGCGCCAACGAATATGTTCATCGAGCTCGGCGGCGAGGCGATGCGCGGCGCGTCCTTCCCGGCGAACAGCGTCAGCGAGGCGCTGACGAGCAATCACAACGCCGGCCTCGGCGCGTGGAGCGCCTTCCTCCATATCGGCGACGACATCAACGATTCATCGAGCTACAGCGCCGGCATCTCCTATCTCGGCACGCGCTCGAGCAATCGCGCTACCGACCCGGTCGGCGGCCCGTCCGGCTCGGACCAGTTCACCGGCGTCGACCACACCTTCATCGCCGATGCGGTCTACAAATGGGCGCCGAACGGCAATTTCGCCCAGAGTTATGTGAAGCTGCAGGGCGAAGGCTTCGCGCGCAAGGAATCGGGCGCCTTCACCGCGCTCGACTTCGCGAGTTCGCCGGGCGTGCCGGCAACGCGCTCCTTCAATTCCGGCATCCAGACCGGTTTCTATGCGCAGGCGGTCTATCAATTCATCCCGTTCTGGCGCGTCGGCGTGCGCTATGACCAGGTCCACGCGCCGTCGCTCGGCAGCACCTTCGCCGGCACGACGATCGATTCACGCGATCTGACGCCGCGGCGCTATTCCGCGATGATCGATTACTCGACCAGCGAGTTCGGCCGCTTCCGCCTGCAATATAATCGCGACGAAGCGCGGCCCGACCCCGACAATCAATTCATCCTGCAATATACCGTCAGCCTTGGCGCGCATGGCGCCCATCAGTATTGAAAGGCGTGTCATGACGAGAATCATCCTCACCATCGCCAGCTTCGGTTTCGCACTCTTCGCGTCGGCTCATGCGGAGGCGGCGCTTAATGTTTTCGCCTGCGAGCCGGAATGGGGCGCGCTGACAACGGTGCTCGGCGGCAGCGACGTCGATGTCTTCACCGCGACGACCGCGCTGCAGGATCCGCATCAGATCCAGGCGCGCCCGGCGCTGATCTCGCGGCTGCGCAATGCCGATCTGCTCGTCTGCACCGGCGCCGAGCTCGAGATCGGCTGGCTGCCGGTGCTGCTGCGCCAGGCTTCGAACGGCAAGGTGCAGCCGGGTCAGCCGGGCTATTTCGAGGCGACCTCGGTCATCAATCTACTCGAGAAGCCGGCGCGGCTCGATCGCGCGGAGGGCGATGTACATCCCGCCGGCAATCCGCATATCCAGACCGATCCACGCAACATGCGCATCGTCGCGGCGGCGTTGGCCAAGCGTCTTGCCATGGTCGATCCGGCGCATGCCGCCGGCTACCAGCAACGTGCGCAGGCTTTCGACCAGGCGCTCGGCGCGGCGATGGAGAAGATGCTCGCGCAAGCTGCGCCGCTCAAAGGCGTTGTTTTCGTTTCCTATCACAAAGCCTGGATCTATCTCGCCAATTGGCTCGGCATGACGGAGGCGGCCAATATCGAGCCGAAGCCGGGTGTGCCGCCCGGCAGCGCCTATATCGCCGAGTTGCTCGACAAGATCCCCTCGTTCAAAGCGCGGATGATCGTCTACGCCGCTTATGAGGATCCGAAACCATCGCAATTCGTCGCCGACAAGAGTCGTCTGCCGGCGGTGATGCTGCCCTTCACCGTGGGCGGGGACGATGCGTCGAAAGACATCATCGGCTTTTATCAGGACACGGTGAACCGGTTGCTGGCTGGGCTTGGGGGAAAGAGTGGCTGATCACAGTCTCGATATTCTGCTGCCGGCATTGCTGACCGGCATATCTGGTGCTGGCAACGCATGTGCCGCTCGGCCGGCTAGTGCTCGATCGCGGGATCGTCTTCATCGATCTCGCGATCGCGCAGGTCGCGGGACTCGGCGTCGTCGTCGCCGATTTTTTCGGCTGGGAGCCGAGCGGCTGGTCGGTGCAGATCGCCGCGGTGATCGCGGCGCTCGCCGGCGCCGGCTTTCTCATCTGGACCGAGCGCAAGCTGGCGGCGCTGCAGGAGGCGGTGATCGGCGTCGTCTTCGTCGTCGCGGCGAGCGCCGAGATCGTGCTTCTCAGCTACAATCCGCATGGCGCGGATGAGCTCAAGGATTTGCTCGTCGGCCAGATTCTGTGGGTGGTGCCGAGCGACCTCATCCCGGCCGCGATCCTCTACGCGATCGTCATCGGCTTCATCATCTTCGTCGATCTGTCGCGCTGGCGGGTGCTGTTCTACGCGCTCTTCGCGATGACGGTGACGGCGTCGGTGCAGCTCGTCGGCGTGTTCCTGGTCTTCGCCTCGCTGATCATCCCGTCGCTCGCGGTGCGCGGTATCCGCGGGCCGCGCTCGATGATTTATGCCTATGCGATCGGGCTGGCGGGCTATGCGCTCGGCCTGCTGTCCTCGGCGCTGTTCGACCTGCCGACGGGGGCGGCGGTGGTCTGTGCCCTGGCGCTGGTCGCCGCGCTGACCGGCCTCGGACGGCAGTGGGTCGGCGGCATCGTTCACGGTATCATAATACCATAGACAAAAAGCCGTTGATTTTATCGGCCTATCCCTTGACTTCGGCGCGTTGGACGGCATACTCCGCCGCCTTACCTGAGGAACTGGGATGAAGACTTATACCGCCACCCCGGCCACGATCGACAAGAAGTGGCTGCTGATCGATGCCGATGGGCTCGTGCTCGGCCGGCTCGCTGCGCTGATCGCCGACCGGCTCCGCGGCAAGCACAAGCCGACCTACACGCCCAACATGGATTGCGGCGATCACATCATCGTCGTCAATGCCGAGAAGGTCGCGCTGACCGGCAACAAGCGCCAGGACAGCATCTTCAACTGGCACACCGGTTTCCCGGGCGGCATCAAATACCGCAGCAAGGGCGCGATCCTCGCCGGCAAGCATCCCGAGCGCGTGATCGAGAAGGCCGTCGAGCGCATGGTGCCGCGCGGCCCGCTCGGCCGGCGCATCATGGGACATCTGCGCGTCTATGCCGGTCCCACTCACGAGCATGAGGCGCAGCAACCGGTGAAGCTCGATATCGCCGCCATGAATCCCAAGAACAAGAGGGCCTAAGCGATGGCCGATCAACCGCAATCATCTCTTGGCACGATGCGCGACGCGCTGCAGAGCGTGCAGCTGCGTCACACGCCGACGCCCAACGCGCCGAGCCGCGGCGGCGCAGAGCGACGCCAAGCCGAAGCTCGACGCGCAGGGCCGCGCCTATGCGACCGGCAAGCGCAAGAACGCCGTCGCACGCGTCTGGGTGAAGCCCGGCACGGGCAAGATCACCGTCAACGGCCGCGACAGCCCGATCTATTTCGCGCGGCCGGTGCTGCGCATGCTGATCAACCAGCCTTTCGTCATCGTCAATCGGCTCGGCCAGTTCGACGTGAATTGCACCGTGGTCGGCGGCGGGCTCTCGGGCCAGGCCGGCGCGGTGCGCCACGGCATCTCCAAGGCGCTGCTCAATTACGAGCCGGGCCTCCGGCCGGCGCTCAAGGCGCAAGGCTTCCTGACGCGCGACAGCCGCGTCGTCGAGCGCAAGAAATACGGCAGGCGAAAGCCCGACGTAGCTTCCAATTCTCGAAGCGCTGATCTCGCAGGCATCGGCGCGTTCTCGATCAAGGGCGTCCTGCGGGACGCCCTTTCTTTTTGCAGGTTACGTTTGTTGACGAGAGGAGGGGTTCATGGCTTCGAGCTCTGACAAGACGCGGATCGGCATCCTGGGCGCATCCGGTTACACCGGCGCCGAGCTGCTGCGCATCCTCGCGCATCATCCGAATGCCGCGATCGGCGCGCTGACCGCGGATCGCCAGGCCGGCAAGAAGATCGGCGCGGTCTTCCCGCATCTCGCGCGCCACATCCTGCCCGATCTCGTCGCGATTCCCGATGTCGATTGGAGCCAAGCTCGATCTCGTCTTCTGCTGCTTGCCGCACGGCACGACGCAGGAGGTGATCTCGGCGCTGCCGGCGCATCTCCGCGTGCTCGATCTCTCGGCCGATTTCCGGCTCGCCGATCCCGAGGTCTATGCGAAATGGTATGGCCATGCGCATCGCGCCGTCGGGCTGCAGCGCGAGGCCGTCTATGGCCTCACCGAAATCGCGCGCTCGGCGATCGCCAATGCGCGGCTGGTCGCCGTGCCGGGCTGTTATCCGACCGGCGCGCAATTGCCGCTGATCCCGCTGGTGAAAGCCGGCGTGATCGATCCGGACGATATCGTCATCGACGCGAAATCGGGCGTCACCGGCGCCGGCCGCGCGGCGAAGGAGTCGAGCCTCTTCGCCGAAGTGTCGGAAGGCATCACGCGCTTACGGTGTCGCGCATCATCGCCACATGCCGGAGATCGAGCAGGGCTTGTCGCGCGCCGCGGGCACGGCCGGTGACGATCAGCTTCACGCCGCATCTGATGCCGATGAATTGCGGCATCCTATCGTCGATCTACGTTCGAATGACAGGCGGCGCCACGATCGACGGATCTGCGACGGGTGCTCGAGGAGCACCTACGACGGACGAGGCTTTCGTGCACGTGCTGCCGCAAGGCCATTACCCGGCGACGCATCATGTGCGCGGTTCGAATCTCTGCCTCATCGGCCTCGGCGCCGACCGGCTCTCCGGCCGTGCGATCATCGTCTCGGCGATCGACAATCTCGTCAAAGGCGCGTCCGGTCAGGCGGTGCAGGACATGAACGTCATGCTCGGCCTACCGGAAGTAACCGGGCTGCAGACAGAGCCGCTCTTTCCCTGAGCGGCGCGCTGAGCGCCTATTTCACGAATTCGTTCGTGAAGAGCGCGTCATAGGATTTGAGCTTCTCTTCCGGCTTCAAGAAGCCGGCGCGCACATTGATGAGCTCCGAATTGGCGAGATCGCGCGCCGATGTCACCGGCGGTCGCGGCGTCATCGCTTTGACCCCGTCATAAGACGCGGCAAGCACGGCGTCGCTGACGGTCGGAAAATGCTTGCGCAGGTTCGCGATGGATTCTTGGCGGTGCTCGTAAACGAAGTTGACCGCTTCGACCATCGAATGGCCCATCTTCTCGCAGATCGCGCGCTGTTCGCCGCAATAAGCCGGCCGCGTCACCAGCAACCCGGCGGCGGATGGCGATAAATCAGGGATCAGCGGTTTGGTGTTGTCGGCGATGACAACGCCGGTACCGTCGACGACGGCTTGCTGGGCGAAAGGCGAACCGAAGACGAAACCGTCGATCTTGTGCTGCGCGAAAGCCGGCGTGAATTCCGCGGCTGACATCGGCGTCGTGACGATCTGGTTCGCATCAAGACCGCCTTCATGCGCGATCACCTTGAGGAACGCGTCGGCGATCGAGCCGATACCGCCGACCGCGATGGTGCGGCCCTTCAGGGTTTTGGCGCGGATGGCGAGCGGCGCCGTCGGATCGAAGCCTGCCGCATCGGCAACGTCTTTGCGAAGGATAAGGATCTGGCCGCTCTGATTGCCGAGCTCGACGATCGCGACGAGCTGCTGGCCATGGGCGGCGGCGCGGGTGATGGCCGATCCGGTCGAAAACGAGAAATCGGCCGAGCCGGCGATGACTGCATTCATGCCGCCGACACTCGGGATGGT
This sequence comes from uncultured Alphaproteobacteria bacterium, assembly GCA_963731145.1. Lineage (GTDB taxonomy): Bacteria > Pseudomonadota > Alphaproteobacteria > ATCC43930 > CGMCC-115725 > CAIKMD01. The sequence continues at coordinate 336,023 of CAVSUX010000013.1, forward strand.
GACCATCTTCGCGTCGAACCCGGCGTCTCGCCAAAGCCCTTGATCTTCGGCGATATAGATCGGCAGGAGCTGAACGAGATCGGCCGGGATGACGAAGACGATGTGATCTGCCGCCCGTGCGGGTACTGCGCTCGCCAGCAGAGCGGCCAGAATGAGGCTCGTGACGGCTCTCAGCATTCGTTTCCTCCCAGGGTGGGAGCGGTTGTCCTGCCCAGCCCTTGTTCTGGCCGAGGTCTTGCCAGAGCCGTGCACCGGGCGCAACATGGCGGCAATCGTCGCTGGAAATCGCCCCATTGAGAATCGAAAGGGAGATACGCATGCCATCCGTCACCATCATGAGCATCGCGGAAGTCGAGCTCGTCCAAGCCGGCATCGGCCGCGAAGGCAGCATGGCCGTGAAGCAATTCCCGCTCGATACCGGCGTGCCCGGCATCCAGCTCGAATTCTCGTGGAACTCCTACGACACCGGCTATGGCACGCCGCGCCATCGCCATACCTTCGATCAATATCGCTATGCGCTGACCGGCGACCGCATGATCGAGGACGGCTATGTGAAGCCGGGCGAATGCGCTTTCTATCCCGAAGGCGTCTATTACGGTCCGCAGATGCAAACGGCGCCGACGATCGGCCTCGGCCTGCAATTCCAGGGCATCTCCGGCCTGCCCTATCTGACGCATGTCGATCTGCGCAACGCCGTGAAGGCGCTTAAGGCCGAAGGCTGGTACCTTCAAGGACGGCATCGCGACCAAAGTCGGGCCCGATGGGCACAAGATCAACAAGGATTCCCACGCCGCCTGCGTCGAATACCTGACCGGCGAGAAGATCGATTTCCCGGTTGGCCGCTATGAGAAGCCGGTCGTGATGAAGCCCGAGGGCCATCCTTGGATTGCCGATCGGAAAGTCGCGGGCGTCGAGCATAAGAAGCTCGGCTTCTTCGGCGGCTCGGGCATCCGGCTCACCAAGCTCGCGCCGGGCGCGAAGATCCCGGCACGCCGCGAGGAGGACGCCGAGATCCGCTATATGATCGAAGGCGCGATCACTTACGGCGGCAAGACTTGGACGGGCGGCAAGACCCAGGACGAAGGTACGTACATGTTCGTCCAGGCCGGTGCCGATGTCGGCGAAATCACCGCGCCTGAGGGCGCGGTCTTCTTCGTGATCGAGTTGCCGATGCTTGCGGATATCGCGGCCGGCAAGCAATCGGCCGTCCGCGTCAACGCGAAACAGCCACAACCGGCCCACGCCTGAACCGCCGCCGAGCGCCCATAGGAAAAGCGCGGCTCGTCTGAGCCGCGCTTTTTCGTTCGTGACGTGTGGGGCGTTCTAAATTTCGCTGCCCGCGCCACCGTATCGCGCGCCGTTCTCGCGGATCCAGCTCCTGGCCTCGTCCTCGGAGCGGAAATCGCAGATATGCTGGTTCCGGCCATCGCGATTGAGAACCAACTCGTAGCCCCCATATTTGAGCTTTTTGACGCTGAAAGGCGAGTTCGACCGTAGCGAATTCAATTTATGCGCGAATGGTTCCATAGCCCCTTCCTGACCCAAGAGCGGAATCAATCGCCCGACCGTTTTCGGCCATACGCTTCTTACGCGCGCTCCCAAGCTTCTTTGTTGCCAGCAGCTTGCCACAGAACTGCCACGCAATGCCAGTGCGGCATTGTGACCGGCGCGTGCCGTTCAGGCTGGCTGCGCGATTTATCTCGCCGGCCCGAAACCGTGGCGTTGCGGCTACGGCGACACTTCCTCCAAGACCCGGCCCTTGGTCTCGGTGCCGAAGGCGAAGACCATCAGGCAGGGGATGAGCGGTGCGAGACCGAGCATGGTGAAGACGCCGGGCAAGCCGTAATTGCTCAGCATCAGCGCGACCAAGGTCGGGCTCAGCGTCGTGAAGACGTTACGTACGGTCGATCCCATGCCGCAACCGAGCGCGCGCATGCGCGTCGGATAGAGCTCGGAAGTGAAGACATAGATCGACACGGAGACCGAGGCGAGGCAGAAATTCGCGATCGTCGCGCAGACCAGCAGGAAGATCGGATTCTGACCGCCTTGGATCGCGAGCGTGAGGAGCGACAACGCACCGATCAGGAGCGCGGAACCGATCCACAGGCGGCGGCCGGTGTGATCGATGGCGAGCGCGACAGCGATCGCGCTGCAAATCGAGATGCAGTGCGTCGCAAGGGTGAATTCGAGCGCCTGCTGCACCGAAAGATGCAGCTCTTGGCGATAGATCGTCGGCAGCCAAGAATTGAGCGCTTGCGTGACGAAGAAGCTCAAGCCCCAGATCGACCACACGACAAAGGTGCGCATGCGATAGAACGGCGTGAACAGCTCGAGCAGATTGGTGTGGCGGCCGACGGGCGGCGGCGCGACGGAAAAATCCGGCGCCGGCAACTTTGCGCCGAGCTTCGCCTCGGCTTCGCGCTCCATCTGGCTGACGATCGCATCAGCCTCGGCGGCACGTCCCTTGCTGGCGAGCCAGCGCGGCGATTCCGGCAGCAGGCGCCGCATCACCGCGGCAACGAAAGCGGGCAGGGCGCCGATCAGGAACATCACCTGCCAGCCGTAGCGGGTGACGAGCAGCACCGCGAGCAGCGTGCAGATGAGATAGCCGAAGGCGAAAGCGGCTTCGTACATGAGGAAGAAGCGACCGCGGCTCTTCGACTGCGCGATCTCGTTGATATAAGTCGCCGCGACCGGGATCTCTCCGCCAATGCCGATGCCCTGTAGGACGCGAGAGAATGTGAGTGTCGCGAAACTCCAACTCGCCGCGCAGACCAGCGCAAAGATTCCGACCACCCAAATGCTGTAACTCGCTGCGCGCAGGCGGCCATAGCGCTCAGCGAGATAAGGGAAGAGCAGCGCGCCGAGCAATTGGCCGAAGAAGGTCCCGGAGAGGAGGAGACCGATTTGCGTCGTGCTGAGTCCCCAGGCGCCGGCCAGCACCGGCATGACGAGGCCCATCACCAGCGAGTCATAACCATCGAAGAAGGTTGCCGTGCCGACGACGATCCGCGCCTTGATCTGCGTGCGCGTCAGTGGCATGCGCTCCATGCGCGCCGCGATATCGCGCTGCGCGATCGCGGATAGCGTGTCATCGCTGCTGGCGATGCCGGCAGACAGCGGGATATCGACCATGACACATCCTCCCTGAATCGCGGACGTCTTGAGACGAAGCCCGCTTTTGCGAAATTTTGATCGCTAGTCGAGCGGCTCCACTTTCAAGATACCGGCATCGTGATTGCTGCCCGCCCAGAAGACGGGGCGGGGTCCGGAATTATCGATGAAGACCCGGCGGATATTCGTCGCCTGCTCGGGCAGCGGATATTCGACGAAGTCGCCGGTCTCAGGCGTCAGCCGCACGACGCGATCGGTGAACATCGACGCGGTCCACACATCGCCATTCTTGTCGGCGGCGACGTCGTATGGATTGGTCCACGGCGTCGGGATCTCATATTCGTGGAATTGTGTCGTCTTGGGATCGAACATCGCGATCCGGTTGGCGCCGTATTCCGCGAACCAGAGATGGTCCTGCGCATCGAAGCGGCCGCGGCGCGGACGCGAGCCCGGCGTCGGCGTGTGAAAGACGCTCGGTTGCAAGGTCTTCGCGTCGATCCGGCTCACCTTGTCCGAGCCGAAATCGAGCAGATAGAGATTGTTCTCGTGATCGACCGGAATGCCGTATGCATTCAAGGGTTGATGCGTCTGCGGATCGAGCACGGGGCCGACCCGATCGAGCTTCATGCTGACGAGATCGAGGCGATAGAAGCTGTTCGGCGTGTCGACGCGCGTCCAGACCTTGCGATCGACCGTCGAAGCGGCCGGCGAGGTGAAGCCGACTTGACTGACCTCGTCCTGCTGATCCTTGGGGATCTGCCACACAGTGAATTTATGCGTCTTACGGTCGAATTTCGCGAAAGCAGCCTGGAATTGCAGCGACAGCCAGAGATTGCCGTCGGCACCCATTTCGAGGTTGAGTGTGCCGGTTGGGTCCTCTTCCTTGATCTTCGGCAGCTTGAATTCCGCGACCTTGCCGGTCTTCGGATCGAGCCGGCCGAGCGCGTTGTCGGCGAATTCCGAGAACCACACGATGCCATCGCTGTCGACGACCACGTCATGGGGCTCGATCGCCGATCGCGGCAACGCGTATTCGGTGACGATGACATGCGTCGACTTGCCGGTCGCGCGCGGCATCGTCTTCAGCGGATAGTCCCAGGTCGATTTGGTGCTGAGGTTGATGCTGGCGAGATAGTTCGACATCGCCTGACGCACCGGCAGCGGAAGATCGCCATGGGGCGCGCGTACCATTGCTTGCGGCCGCGACGGCGTCGAGCAGGGGCAGTATTTTGCCATACGGTCGAAGAGTGGCATCCATTCTTCGGGCGTGTGCGTCGATTGCACGATGCGCTGCAACGTATGGCATCCATTGCAATTGAGCAGCGTTTTCTTCTGCTGCTCGGTGCCGGGAATGCTTAGCATCCATTCGGCATCGTTGAGCTGCGCCGCCAAATTCTTCGCTTTGCGCAGCGTCAGATCGTCCGTCGTGGTCTTACCGGCGGCGATGTCGGTAACGCCATTACCGTCGAGCTCATAGCCTTCGGCGCGAATAGAGATGAAGTAATGGCCGGGCGCGAGCCGTGTCGCCGGGAAGCTATAACGCCCGTCATGATCGGAGACGACACTGACCGTGACGGTGCCGTTCGACTGCTTGGCGCTGACGACGACGCCTTCCATCGGCCCTTCCGCGGCCGAGCTGACGCGCCCGGTGAGCACAACACCGTTTGCGGCCGCACGCGCCGGAGCGGCATCGACAATCGCGGTTATGCCAAGAATCGCAAAGGTAAGCCCGAGAATGCAACGCATCGCCCGTCTCCTCGCCCTATCGCGCGGCCACGTTTCTTGTGAGGCCGCTTTATCGGGCGAGTGTCGCGCGAAGCGGCGCTGGCGTCAAACGCAATGAACGCAATGGAAGAGGGGCTTCAACTCGCTTTGGTCCGCACATAAGAGCCGGGCGCGTCTTCAAGCACCTTGAGCTTGCCGTCGCCCGGCTTGCGCGCATCGACCTCGCCACCGGCATATTTGCTTACCCATTTCTCCCAGGTCGGCCACCACGAGCCTTCGACATACTTCGCGCCCGCGAACCAGTCGTCCGTGCCCTTCGGCAGCTTCGCATTCACCCAATGACCGTATTTCGATTTGCCGGGCGGGTTGATGACGCCGGCGATATGGCCCGAGGCCGAGAGCACGAATTTCACCGGGCCCTGATAAATCTGCGTCGCGGCGTAAGTCGATTTCCACGGCGCGATGTGATCCTCCTTGGTCGATAGGAGGAAGGCCGGCGTCTTGATCTTGCGCAGATCGATCGGTACGCCCGCGAGCTCGAGCGCATTGGGCTCGATCAGCTTGTTGTCCTGATACATGTTGCGCAGATAATAGGCGTGCATTGCCGCAGGCATGCGCGTCGAATCGCTGTTCCAATAGAGGAGGTCGAAGGGGAAGGGCTCTTTGCCGAGAAGGTAATTGTTAACGACAAAGGACCAGATCAGATCGTTGGCGCGCAGCATGTTGAAAGTCGTCGCCATGTCCGAGCCTTCGAGGAAGCCATGCTCTTTCATGCGCTCTTCGAGCGCGGCGATCTGCTCCTCATCGATGAAGACCGAGAGCTCGCCGGCCTCGGCGAAATCGGTCATTGTCACGAAATAGGTCGCGCTCTTGAATCGGTCATCGCCCTTCACCGCCATATAAGCAAGCGTCGAAGCGAGGAGCGTGCCGCCGAGGCAATAACCGATGACATTCGCCTCGCGTTCTCCCGTCGCGTCGGCCATGGCGTCTAACGCCGCCAAAGGCCCCTCGCGCATGTAATCCTCGAATGTCTTCTGGGCGAGCGTCTCGTCGGGATTGACCCAAGAGATGACGAAGACCGTGTGGCCCTGGCTCACCGCCCATTTGACGAAGGAATTATCGGGCCGCAGATCGAGGATGTAATATTTATTGATCCAAGGCGGAATGATCAGCAGCGGCCGGCGCTGCGCTTTCTCGGTGGTCGGCACATATTGGATGAGCTGCATCAGGTCGTTCTGATAGACGACCTGGCCCGGCGTGACCGCGATGTTGCCCCCGACATGGAAAGCGTCGAGATCGGTCATCTTGATCATCAGCCGGCCCTTGCCGCGGTCGAGATCCTCGAGCACGTGCTTCAGGCCATTGACCAGATTTTCGCCGCCGCTGTCGATCGTCGCCCGCAGCACTTCGGGATTGGTCAGCACGAAATTCGAGGGTGCCATCGCGTCGACGAATTGCCGCGTATAGAAATCGATCTTCCGCGCGGTCTTGTCATCGAGGCCGTCGACTTGGCGGACCGTCGATTGCAGCCAGCGTGCGGTCAGGAGATAGCTCTGCTTGATGTAGTCGAAGAGCGTGCTCTCCTGCCAGGCCGCGTCCTTGAAGCGGCGGTCGCCGGGCGCCGGCTCGGCGACGGGCGGTTCGGGCTTGCCGCCCAAGAAGCGCTGCGTCGTGTTCGACCAGAGCGTCAGGTAATCCTGCCATAAAGAGAGCTGCGCCTGGACGAGACGGCCGGGATCGCTCATCAGCCGCTGCGTCATCTCGAGGAAGGCGCTGCCGATATTGAGCGGATCGGCTATGCCAAGTCCCGGTTCCGGCTGCTTGGCGAGAAAATCTCGCACCAGCTTCTCGCTCAGCCGAGCGATTTCCGCCATATGTTGGGCCCATTGGGTCGGATCGGGGAATTTCGGCGCACCGGTATCCGAATCGTTCATCTTTTCGTCCTTGCACCCCGATACTGCCTGCGCCAGCATCCGCCCGCGACCCCGCAGGACGGTGCCCCCGGCAGGCTTCCGACCAACCGGTCCGAGAGCAGTCTATATGGAGTAGGTGGTAGTGCGGAACAAGTTTGGCCTCGTGATCTCGGGCATAGCGCTCGTCGGCGTGTCGGGTTGCTCCAAAGTGCCCAACGCCGTCAATCCGATTTCGTGGTATCGCGACGTCACCGGCCTCTCCAAGAACGACGACCTCGGTAAGGGCGAGAACGAGCAGAATCTCGCGGAGGGCAGCAACCAGCCTTATCCCAATCTCGGCACCGTCCCGGCGCCGCCCGATACCCAGTTCAGCGGCATCGATCGTGACAAGCTCGTGAAGAGCTTGGTTGCCGATCGCAACAATGCGCAATACAGCGCCGATAATTTACGCGCCGGCGACATCGCCAGCACCGTGCCGCCGCCCGTGCCACCGACGCGCAATTCGCCCGGCTCATCAAATTTGTCCGCCAGCAGTTCGGCGACGATCTCCTCCGCCCCGGACGAGCCGCCGCCGGGCCCGCCATCGCCACCGGCGGTAACGTCGAGTGCCCCCCCGCCGCCTGCCGCTTCATCGCCACCTCCTGCTGCGGCACCGTCATCGGCACCGCCTGCGGCTTCGTCGCCCCAACCGGAGCCGGCCAGGGCGTCGACACCGTCAGCGACTTCGTCGTCGTCGATACCGCCGGCAGCATCGACGCCATCGTCGTCTGCCGACTCAACTCTCTTCGGCAGCAACTCGCAGCAGCGAAAGCCGCCGCCGCGCGGCAGCGAAGCCCCGCCCGCCGAATCGTCGCTGCAAAGCCCGCACGATTGCCAATCTGCCGCAAGGCGAGAGCACGACGCCGGCACCGCCACCACCCAGCGTGACGTTCTAACCGGGTCGCGAATGCCGCGCCGCCATCTCCCTCGGCACGCGCACCAGCACAGCGTTCTTCCGGTGGCGCGCCAGAGCAGCAGGCAACCGCGCCTGGGAATGCATCGGCGACGACGGCGCCTCACCGCCCAGGCATTTCCCATCGCGTCGCTGATGTCAGCTTTGCTCCTGGCTCGGCCGCTCTCTCGGACACGTTGCGCGGCACGATCGCGGAGATCGTGAAGATTCACAATACCGAGGGCGGGACCATCCGCGTCGTCGGCTTTGGCGAAGCGACGGGTAAAGACGCCGCCGTCGCGGGTTCACGCTGGCGCTTGATCGAGCGCAAGCGGTTGCCGTGGCACTGACCGATGCCGGTGTGGCGGCGAAGGATATCGCCGTCGAAGCCGCGCCGGTCGCCGCCAAAGGCGGAGTCGATGCGCCGCGCGCCGAAGTCTATCTCGAGCAATAGCCCGGATGAGCCAGCCGCTTAAAGTCGCGATTGCTGGATTAGGCACAGTCGGGGCGGGGACGGTTGCGTCTGCTCCGCCGCAACGCCGGCCAGATCGAGCACCATACCGGGCGCAAGATCGAGGTCGTTGCGGTGTCGGCCCGCGACCGCGCCCGCAGCCGCACCGTCGATATTAGTGGCGTGTCCTGGCATGACGATCCGGTGAAAATGGCTGGCGCGCCCGGCATCGACGTCGTGGTCGAGTTGATCGGCGGCAGCGATGGGGTCGCGCGGAAGGTCGTCACGACCGCCCTGGAGCACGGTCGACATGTCGTGACCGCGAACAAAGCCTTGCTCGCGCATCACGGTAATGAAATAGCACATCTCGCTGAATCTAAAAAAGTTTCTCTCGGTTTCGAGGCGGCGGTCGCGGGCGGAATTCCGATCCTCAAGGCGTTGCGCGAGGGGCTCGCCGCCAATCATGTGCTGCGGGTCTGCGGCATCCTCAACGGCACCTGCAACTACATCCTCTCGCAGATGCGCGAGACCGGCCGCGATTTCGCCGCCGTGCTCAAGGAAGCCCAGGCGCTCGGCTACGCCGAGGCCGATCCGAGTTTCGATATCGACGGTATCGATGCGGCGCATAAGCTGGCACTGCTAGCCTCGGTCGCGTTCGGCAGCCAGGTCAATTTCGCCGGCGTCTATGTCGAGGGCATCCGCCATATCACCGCGCTCGATATCGCCTTCGCGCAGGATCTCGGCTACCGCATCAAGCTGCTTGGCCTGGCGCGGCCGACCGAGCATGGGCTGGAGCAGCGCGTCCATCCCTGCATGGTGCCGCTATCAGCGCCGCTGGCGCATGTCGAGAACGTGTTCAACGCGGTGATGGTCGAGGGCGATTTCGTCGGTCGGTTGACGCTCGAAGGCCGCGGCGCCGGGCGCCGATCCGACCGCCTCGGCCGTGGTCGCGGATCTCCTCGATATCGCCGCCGGCCGCGGCGCGCCCGGTTTCGGCGTGCCGGCCTCGTCGCTGCAGCAGCGTCCCAGCGCACCGATGGCACGCCGTTCGGGTGCGTATTATGTGCGGCTGATGGTCGTCGACCGACCAGGCGTGATCGCCGATATCACCGCCGCTTTCCGCGATGAATCCGTTTCGATGGAGCAATTCCTGCAACGCGGCCGCTCGCCGGGCGAAGCGGTGCCGGTCGTGCTTACCACCCACGACACGGTCGAGGCCTCGATGTTGCGCGCCTTGGGTCGTATCGGCGGGCTCGATACCGTGGTCGAGCCGCTCTGCATGATACGAGTCGAGAACCTCTGACCCAGGCCCGACAGGACGACCAGGCCCCGTGGCGCCGATAAGGAAAATATGCCAAGCTGGCACTCACTTGTTGGCGAGCGGGCAAAGTGGAGGAAAAAGAACGATGAGAATGCACCTTATGGCCACGCTGCTGGTGGCTCCGCTTTGCGCTTGTGCGACCGGCCCGGGCGGGACCTGGGCGACGCCGACAGGAACGGGCGCTACGGTCGCCGCCACCATCGAGAATCCGGTTTATCACGCTTTCAAGGTACCGGTCTGCTTGCTGCGGACACCCGCTCTGCTCCCGAGCGCACTCGCCTCGGCGATCGTGCCGTTCTCGAAATCGAAAGAGGGCAGCGGCGTCGATTATTTCACCAACAATGCGGTCGCTGATTGCGGCCCGCCTTATTGGATAACGGCCGCTCAGGTAGCCAACGAGCCCTGACGCTTCTTACGTTTTGGTTCAGTTCGACGACGTGCTGCGGTAGCGGTAGCCGACCCCGTAAAGCGTCTCGATCAATGCAAAATCCGTATCGACGGCTTTGAACTTCGCGCGCAACCGCTTCACGTGGCTGTCGATCGTGCGGTCGTCGACATGGATGTTCTCGCCGTAAGCCGCGTCCATGAGCTGGCGCCGGCTCTTGATGTGACCGGGCCGCAATGCGAGCGATTTCAGCAGCAGGAATTCCGTCACCGTCAGCTTCAGCTTCTGATCCTTCCAGCTGCATTCGTGACGCGATGGATCGAGGCGCAGTTCGCCACGCTCGATGATCGGCTCGCTTTCGCCGCGGCCGTCGGTCAGCTCGCGGCGCCGGATCAGCGAGCGAATGCGCTCGACGAGCAACCGCGTCGAGACCGGCTTGGTGATGTAGTCGTCCGCGCCCATGCGCAGGCCCAGAAGCTCGTCGAGCTCGTCGTCCTTCGAGGTGAGGAAGATCACCGGTAGGTTGCTGTCCTTGCGCAGCCGCGTCAGCAGCTCGAAACCGTCGATGCCCGGCATCTTAATGTCGAGCACGGCAACATCGGCGGGAATGTCCTTGAGAGCGTCGAGCGCGGTCGTGCTGCTGTCATAGCGGCGAACGGCGAAGCCCTCGCTTTCAAGCGCATCACCGATTGTGTTCAGCAGATTTCGGTCGTCGTCGACCAGGACAATGGTGTGCACGCAGGCCCCCGTTGGGTTTTTCCCGTTATCGCCAGCCCCTCAATATGGTGAGCGGATACCGCTCATGACAAGGCGTCTTTCGACAAGCGGGCGCTAAGTCGGCAGCCCGACATTGCGAAGCGTTCGCGGGCCAGCAAAAGAGTGTGGCAAGGCTCCGCAAAGCAACCGCTTTTGAGCCGCTATTCATTTTCAGTTTGCCCCAATCCCTTCGTTAAATCGTCAACCTCCGATCCAATGTCCGATGGGTACGGACCGGATCGGCGGCAATCCGCATTCTCCAAGAACAGCTTGGTTATGTCGACTCTCGGGCAGACTAAGTACTGGAATTAGTTATCTAATCTGCCGCCTTTCCGGATTGTGTAGAAAACTTTTTTTCGCAAGAACAAAACGGGCGACAGAACATGGCGAAAAAGAAACGTCCGAGGTACCGAACCGCATCAGCGTCGGAAATCTCTGGGCCGGCAATGCTTTACTTGCATCGATGAAGCCGCAGGAGCGGGCGCTGATCGAGCCCTACCTCGAGGCGATCGAGCTGCGGCGCGGCGATGTGCTGTTCGAGCCCGGCGAAGACGTGAACACGACCTATTTCCCCATGGCCGGCTCGATGATCTCGCTCGTGCTCTCGATGCGCGACGATCGCGCGATCGAGGTCGCGACGATCGGCCAGGAAGGCGCGGTCGGCGGCATCGTCAGCGCCGGCCATAAGCCGGCCTTTGCCCGCATGGTGGTCGAGATCGGCGGTCACGCGCTGCAAATCGACACGACGCATCTCGAAGAAGCGAAGAAGAAATCGCATAATTTGCGCGATCTCTTCAGCCGCTATGCCGACGTGCTGCTGGCGCAGACGCTGCAATCGGTGGCGTGCAACGCGCTGCATACGATCGAAGAGCGTTGCAGCCGTTGGCTGCTCTCGACACAGGATCGCGTGCCGACGCGCGATCTGCCGCTGACACAGGAATTTCTTGCCGAGCTGCTCGGCGTGCAGCGCACGACGATTTCCGCCGCGGCGCAAGCCCTTCAGCGCAAAGGCCTCATCCATTATCGCCGCGGTCAGATCACGATCGCGGATCGTGCCGGCCTCGAGGAAGCGGCCTGCGAATGCTACGCCGCCGTCGAGCGCCATTTCCGGGCCGTGTCTGCCCGGACGTGAAGGACGCGCGCAGCCGACAAACTCCGCGCCACTGAGCGTGCAACGGATTGCCGCCCTGGGTGTAAGCTAGGAGATGCCCGACAGACCGGAGGATATCGACTATCTGCGCGGGCTGGCGGCACGCTTACGCGCCTTGGCGATGATCGAACCGAATATCGCCGATCAGTTGCGCCAGATGGCCGACGAGACCGACGATCGGGCCGATGCGATGGACGCCACGACTATACCCGGTCAGGCGCTCCTGAGGAGCCTCGCGACGCGATACTCCCGACGTCACATCTCGTCATAAGCTTATCCCGAGTCGCGGGCCGAGTCGGTGGTCGGCATGGGTTCAAATCATGCGTGCGCGCGCGATACACTACGCTCGTTGCGTTCGCGAAGAGATGATCCCCGTGCACCTCATTGCCGTTTTCGTCTCGCGTGAAGCTCGCTTGGTTTTTCGCCCGGCGCGTGATGCCGGGCTCGTGGGAGAAAATCGATGACCGACAACGCGACCATGGACCGGAACCTCGCGCTCGAGGCCGTCCGTGTGACCGAGGCCGCCGCGCTGGCCGCGTCGCGCCTGATGGGCCGCGGCGACGAGAAGGCGGCCGATCAGGCGGCCGTCGATGCGATGCGCAAGGCGCTCAACGGCCTTACCATCGACGGCACGGTCGTGATCGGCGAGGGCGAGCGCGACGAAGCGCCGATGCTCTATATCGGCGAGAAGGTCGGCGCCGGCCACGGTCCGAAGATCGATATCGCGCTCGATCCGCTCGAAGGCACGACCATCACCGCAAAAGGCGGACAGAACGCACTCGCCGTGATCGCCATGGCCGAAGCCGGCGGCTTCCTCAACGCGCCCGATGTCTACATGGACAAGATCGCGATCGGCGGCGGCTTCGGCGAGGTCGTCGATCTCGACGAGACGTCGGCGACCAATCTCAAGAATCTCGCCAAGGCAAAGCAGACCGACGTCGCCGATCTCGTGGTCTGCATTCTCGATCGGCCGCGCCATGCCGAGTTGATCGCGAAAGTGCGCGAGGCCGGCGCGCGCATCATGCTGATCTCCGACGGCGATGTCAGCGGCGTCATCGCGACGTCGCGGCCCGATAGCGGCGTCGATCATCTATATGGGCTCGGGCGGCGCGCCCGAGGGCGTGCTCGCTGCGGCGGCGCTGCGCTGCATCGGCGGCCATATGCAAGGCCGGCTGCTGTTCCGCAACGACGACGAACGCGCGCGCGCGGCGAAATGGGGCGTCAAGGATCTCAATCGCAAATACGGGCTCCTGGATCTCGCCAAGGGCGAGGTGATGTTCGCCGCAACCGGCGTCACGTCCGGCAGCATGCTGCAAGGCATCCGGCGCTTCGCCGGCGGTGCGACGACGCAATCGATCATCATGCGCTCGAAGACCGGCACGGTGCGCGTGATCGAAGCGACGCATAACTTCAACCGCAAGCCGCAGGCGTTCTAACCGCCGCTCTTTGATGGATTACATTCTGGGGGTCGAACATTCGCTCTCGGGGCGCGCCTGGCGGGCCCGGGGCGGCGATGCGCGTACCGCGCTTGCGCTGGCGCAGCGCTTCGGCTTTCCCGAGATCGTCGGCCGGCTGCTCGCTTGTCGCGGCGTCGGCGAAGAGGATTGCGAGCGCTTCCTCGCGCCGACCTTGCGCGATGGCTTGCCCGATCCGTCGCATTTGAGAGACATGGATCGCGCCGTCGCGCGGCTCGTCGATGCGATCCGCAACGACGAGACCATCGCAATCTTCGGCGATTACGATGTCGACGGCGCAACTTCGTCGGCGCTGCTGAAACGCTTTTTTGCCGCGGTCGGCGCGCGCGCGATCATCTACGTGCCCGACCGACAGCGCGAAGGCTACGGCCCGAACGAAGCGGCGCTGGCCAAGCTGCAAGCGCAAGGCGCGCGCGTCGTCGTCACCGTCGATTGCGGCATCACTGCGCATCGCGCGCTCGAAGCCGCGGCGGCGCGCGGTCTCGACGTCATCGTCGTCGATCATCATCTCGGCGAGCCGTCGCTGCCGCAAGCCTATGCGGTGATCGATCCCAACCGGCTCGACGAAGAGAGCGTTCATGGCGTGCTTGCCGCGGTCGGCGTGACTTTTCTGCTCGTCACCGGCGTCAATCGCGCGCTGCGACAGGCGGGCTGGTATCAAACGCGCCCGGCGCCCGATCTCCTGCAATGGCTCGATCTCGTCGCGCTCGGCACGGTCTGCGACATCGTTCCGCTGACCGGCGTCAATCGCGCGCTGGTGGCGCAGGGCCTCAAGGTGATGCGCCGCCGCGCCAATACCGGCATCGCGGCGCTGAGCGATGTCGCGGGCATCGGCGAGAAGCTCGACGCCTATCACGCCGGCTTCATCCTGGGTCCGCGCGTCAATGCCGGCGGCCGTGTCGGCGAAGCCGATCTCGGCGCGCGGCTGCTGTCGACCGACGATCCCGATCGAGGCGCGCGCGCTCGCCGTTCATCTCGATATGCTCAACGCCGAGCGGCGGCAGATCGAGGCGGATGTGCTCGACGCCGCGGTCGCGCAGGTCGAAAGCGCGCCGCTCGGGCCGATCGTCTTTGCGGCGGGCGAGGGCTGGCATCCCGGCGTCATCGGCATCGTCGCCAGCCGGCTGAAGGATCGCTTCAACCGTCCCGCCTGCGTCGTCGCGCTGCAGGACGGCGTCGGCCGCGGCTCGGCGCGCTCGGTCGCCGGTTTCCCGATCGGTCCGGCGATCATCGCCGCACAGCAGGCCGGGCTGCTGATCAATGGCGGCGGCCACGCGATGGCGGCGGGACTCACCGTTGACGGCGGAGAAGCTCGACGAATTTCGTGCAACGCTCAACACGCGCGCGCGCCGAAGCGCTCGGCATGGCCGAGCCGGTCGCCGAGCTCTCGATCGACGGCGCGCTCAACTGTGCCGCGGCGACGGTCGATCTTTGCGAGACGCTCGACCGGCTCGGGCCCGTTCGGCACCGGCAATTCCGAGCCGCGCTTCGTCATTCCCAATCTGCGCGTGCTCAAGGCCGATGTCGTCGGCCAAGATCATGTGCGCTGCATCTTCGGCGATGGCGGCGGCAATACGCGCCTCAAAGGCATCGCCTTCCGCGTGCTTGGCGCGCCGCGTCTGCAAGAGATGGGCAAGGCGCTGTTGTCGTCGCAAGGGGCCGGCTTCCACCTCGCCGGCCATCTGCGCGCCGATACCTGGCAAGGTCGCACCAGCGTTCAGTTGATGATCGACGACGCGCGCCGGCGTCGGGCTAACCGGCCGAGCGACAAGCCTTCGACAATTGCGAGCGAAACGACGCAATATCGAGAGACGTGCGCTCGATTTATGGATCGTTGCACGCAAGGGCGCTTACGCGCCCGACGTCATTGCGAGCGCAAGCGACGAAGCAATCGCAGATCCACGCGATGACGATTCTGGATTGCTTCGGCTTCGCTCGCAATGACGACTTAGCGACGACGGGCTCAACCGTTCGGCAGCCAGCGCTCTTTCCACGCCTGGAACATCAGCACGTCCCAGAGCAGATACTGCCAGTTGCGCTTGCCGGAGAGATGCTCCTGCCATTTCTGCGCGGATCGGCGCCGGCGCGAGGATGCCTTCGCGTTTGAGCCGCGCCTCATCGAGCAATGACTCGGCCCAATCCTTGAGCGGCCCGCGCAGCCATGAATCGATCGGCACGGCGAAGCCCATTTTCGGCCGCTCGATCAGCGCGCGCGGCACGTAGCGGTCGAGCACGCGGCGGAGAAGATATTTGCCGCGCCCCGGCCGCGCCTTCCAATCGGACTTCAGCTGCCACGAAAAGGCGACGACGCGGTGATCGATCAGCGGCACGCGCGCCTCGAGCGACACCGCCATCGAGGCACGATCGACCTTGGTCAGGATGTCGTCCGGCAGATAGGTGATGCTGTCGAGATATTGCATGCGCTCGATCGGATTGGCGACCAGCGCGGCGACGCGCGGATCGTCGGCGATGAAACGCGGCGACGCCGCGCCCGGCAACCAGCGTCTCGGCTTCGGGCCAATGCGTGATGACGAGGCGATAGAAATTGTCGCCGCCCGCCTTCGAGCACGCCGGCGAGCTTTCGCCATCTTGTCGTCGAGCTGCGGCGGCCGCTGCTGCTCGGGGATGAGATGCGCGAGCGCACTCCAGGCGCCGCGCGGCACGGCGCGGATCGCGCCGGCCATCAGCCCGCCGGTGCCTTCCGGCATCTTGCCGAGCGCCGCGAAGAGGTTCTGCAGCTGAAAATATTTGTTGTAGCCGCCGAAGACTTCGTCGCCGCCATCGCCCGAGAGCGCGACGGTGACGTGCTTGCGCGTCATCTCCGAGACGAGAAAAGTCGGGATCTGCGACGCGTCGGAGAACGGCTCGTCATACATCTCCGGCAGGAGCGGGATCACCGTCAGCGCATGCTCGGGCGAGACATAAAGCTCGGTATGATCGGTGCCGAGATGCGCGGCGACGGCCTTCGCATGCTCGGCCTCGTTATAGTGCTTCTCGTGAAAGCCGATCGAGAAGCTGCGCACCTTCTGCGTATTGTTCTTCTGCATCAGCGCGACGACGACCGATGAATCGATGCCGCCCGACAGGAACGCGCCGAGCGGCACGTCGGCGATCATGCGCCGCTCGACCGCATCGCCGAGCAGCGCGTCGAGCGCTTCGACGGCTTCATCCTCGCTGCCGACGAAACGCGCGTTCTGCCCGTCGCGCGCGATCTGCTCGAGGGTCCAATAGGGTCGGATCTCCGGCGCGGCGCCGGCGCGCGCGACGAGGATCGTGCCCGGCGGCAGCTTGTTGACGCCCCGATAGATCGTCTTCGGCCCCGGCACATACATGAGGCGCAGGAAGGCGGCGAGTGCGTCGCGATCGAGCGCCGGCTGTCCAGCCGGGATGCTCGCGCAGCGCCTTGAGCTCGGAGCCGAAGAGCAAGCAGCTCGCCGAACTTGCGCCCAATAGAGCGGCTTGATGCCGAGCCGGTCGCGCACGAGGTAGAGCACCCGGTCGCGCCGGTCCCAGAGCGCCATCGCGAACATGCCGATGAGGCGCTTGGCAGTGACCTCGACGCCCCACTCGGCACAGGCTTCGACGATCACCTCGGTGTCGCTATGGCCGCGGAACTTGCGGCCGAGCGCTTCGAGCTCGGGCCTGATCTCGGCGAAGTTATAGACCTCGCCGTTGAAGGAAATGACGAAGCGGCCGCAGGACGAGACCATCGGCTGCGCGCCGGCGGGCGTGAGATCGATGATCGAGAGGCGGCGATGGCCGAGCGCCGAGCCCGGCCTGCGACATCGCACCAGACATCGCCGGCATCCGGCCCGCGATGCCGCATGCATATCGGTCATGCGCCGCGCGGCATGGCCGAGCGCTTCGGGGCTCATTCGCGCCCGCTGATCCCATAACCCGGCAATCCCACACATGGCGCGCATAGTGGCGGGAGAGCCTCGCCGCGTCGAGTTTCTCGGCGAATTGCCAAAAAGATGGTACGCGTTCGAACGAGCGACCTTCCGCAAGCGAGGGCATGGCCGCTAAGATCGAGCCAGCAAAAATCGAAAGCACGGTGTCATGCGTACATTCGTAACTGCTCTCACGTCGCTGGTGCTCCTCGCCGGTTTCGCCGGCTCGGCCACGGCGGCCGGCACCCTCGATACGATCCGCGCCCGGGGCGCCATGACGATCGGCTATCGCGCCGATGCAGCGCCTTTCTCTTCCCTCGGCGCCGATAAGAAGCCGCAGGGCTATGCGATCGACCTCTGCGACCGGATCGCGGACGCCGTGAAAACGCAGCTCAACCTGCCGAAGCTACAAGTGCGCTATGCGCCGGTGACGGCGGAGAACCGCATCAGCAAGCTTCGGTCCGGTGCTATCGACATCGAATGCGGCACCACGACGCGCACGATCTCGCGCCAGGCGCAGGTCGATTTCACGCTTTTCACCTTCCTCAGCGGCACGGATCTGCTCGTTACCGCAAATTCGAGCATCCATGGCGTAGGCGATCTCTCCAACAAACGAATTGCCATTCAGCCCGGCACGACGACCGAGGCGGTGTTGAAGCAACTCTTCAGCCTGCGCCTGATCGCGGTCACCGTGGTACCGGTACGGAGCGGCGCCGAGGGGCTTGTGGCGCTCGAGAGCGGCCAGGTCGATGCCTATGCCTCGGACCAAGTGGTGCTGATCGGCCTCGCGGCTGGGGCCAAGGATCCGAAGAGCCTGCGGCTCGGCGGCATGCTCTATTCCTACGAGCCGTACGCCTTCATGGTGCGTCAGAACGACGCCGCCTTCCGGCTGCTGGCCGATCGGACACTGGCACTGATTTTCCAGAGCGACGACATCGTCAGGATTTACGATCGCTGGTTCGGGCAATGGCAACCCGACCCACCGCCGCTGCTTCGCGCGCTCTACGACATCCAGTCGCTGGGCCCCTAGCGAGGCCGTCACTGCTTAGCAACGATAAGGGCGATCGCAGCACCAGCCGTCCCCCGGACCGACGGGCTCGACGACACAATCCGCGAGGACGCCGGCCACGACGACCGCCGCGCGCACTTTGATAAAACCGCGCGTGAAAGATATCGCTAACTCCATCCTCTGTTAGGCAAGCAACGAGGCGCACGGAGCAAAGTTCGCGTGCGTCGCCATCCCATCGATGAAGCTACGCGACCAGACGAGCGAAGCGCGTACGTCTCAAAATCGCACGCACATCGCCATAATTTGCAATTCGATCGACCGCGCGCGGGCCGCGATCGAAAGCGAGCGCGCCGCTCGCTTGCGCCGTGGCGATCGACTGAGCCGATGCTTCACTAATGCCGATAAAGCGAAGCAGGCGCTCCATGACATCGTTGCGCGCCAGGTCGTCGTATTCGAGCGTGAATACATCTTCCGGCTCGGCGAGCACGAGCGCATCCTCGATTTCAATGTAGTTTTTTTCCATCGTGTGCAGATCGTCGATTAACGTGTCGACCGGCACGGTGAGCCGTGCAGCGTCATCGACGCGTTCCCAGCTTTCGCTGCCGTATTTCGCCGAGGCGAGCAGGAAAGAGATGTATTGCTCGAGGATGTTGTCGCGCCAGAGGAAGATTTTCTTCCACTGACGGCTGGCGCAGAAATAGTGCAGCAGCTTCTGATCGTGCGAGGGGAATAGCTTCACGCCGAACGCCGCGCAAGGACCGACATCCTGTTCGAGGCGCTGAAGAAAGCCGAGCGGATCGTTATCCCTGACATTCTTATCGGTGAGTGCCGCGTCGCTTGGCTGGTGGTGACGCAGCAGCACAACATCGGGATTAAATACTTCGGAGAGGCATTTCACGCCCGGCGCGGCGCCAAGATAGTCGACCAGATAAGTCGAACCGGTCCGCGGAAGCGAAAGGATGACGAAGTGCTGATGCGGAGCCATCGGAAGTTCGCGCTGTTGCCCGTATAGGGCTGTCTAGGGCGCGCAGCCTACCCGCATCCCCACGCCAGAAATGGGTGAGGCAACACTAGCCGCGGGCCAGTCGATTTGTGATATCCTCTCCTAACAAAAAATTTAGGAGGACCCGATGATCATCGGAATGTCGCTTTCCGCCTTCACAACGCTGCACGTGATCTTGAGCCTCGTCGCCATGCTGGCAGGGATCATCGTCATGATTGGCATGCTGGCATCCGTCCGTCTCGGCTTCTGGGCGGGGCTCTTTCTCGCCACCGCGATCCTGACCAGCGCGACCGGCTACCTCTTCCCGGCGCCCGGGCTGCTGCCGTCGCACATCGTCGGTGCGATCTCGCTCGTGGCGCTGGTGCTCGCTGCCTGGGCGTTCTACAGCGGCGAACTCGCCGGCCCGCGGCGCTGGCTCTATGTCATCGGCATCACGCTCGCGGTGTATCTCGATGTCTTCGTGGGCGTGGTTCAGGCGTTCCAGAAACTCGCCTTCGTCCACGCCCTCGCGCCGACGCAAACCGAGACGCCTTTCGCGATCGCCCAACTCGCGGTATTGGCGATTTTCCTCCTTTGGGGATTTATCGCGCTCCGCTGGTTCCATCCCAAGCGAACGGTCGCGCGTTTCGCGACTGCGACGCGCTGAACAGCTCGGCGAATTGAGTGGGAGGGTGCGGCATCGCTAAGATGCCGCATCGACCGTCATTGGTTGTTGAAGGAAGGTCATGCCGGAGCGCGATCCAAAAGAGCAGCTGAAATTCGCCGTCTTCATGGCGGGGGAATCGAATTACCACCTTGCCGGCTGGCGTCTGCCCGAGAGTTATGCCGATAGCGGCATCCGTCTCGATCGCTGGATCGAATTCGCCAAGACCATGGAGCGCGGCAAGCTCGATATGCTGTTCATCGCCGACAGCATCGGTACGCATGGCGCAGACGATCCGGACTCGCTGCGCTTCAACCCGACAGACCGACCGGCTCGAACCATTCACCTTGCTTTCGGCGCTTGCCGGGGTAACGAAGCATGTCGGTCTCGCCGCTACCTGCCACACCACCTACAACGAGCCGTTCCACGTCGCGCGCAAATTCGCTTCGCTCGATCATCTGAGCGGCGGCCGCGCCGGTTGGAATTTCGTCACCGGCGCCAACGCCGAGGACGCGCATAATTTCAGCAAGGAGCAGCATACGCCGCATGGCGAGCGCTACGACCGCGCCGAGGAATTCGCCGATGTGGTGATGGGGTTGTGGGATAGTTTCGACGACGACGCTTTCCTTCGCGACAAGCAGTCCGGCGTCTATCTCGACACGGCGAAATTCCACATCCTCAATCACCACGGCAAATATTTCGATGTGAAGGGCCCGCTGAGCGTGCCGCGGCCGCCGCAAGGCCATCCGGTACTGATCCAAGCGGGAAAATCGGAGCCGGCGAAAGAAATCTCGGCACGCGTTGCCGATGCCGTCTTCACCTCGCAATCGACGCTCGCAGAAGCGCAGGCTTTCTATGCCGATGTCAAAGGCCGGATGCCGAAATTCGGCCGCTCGCCCGATACGCTGAAGATCCTGCCGGGCTGTGTGATCTTCTGCGGCCGCACCGAAGCGGAGGCCGAGGAGAAATATCAAAAGCTCGGCGCGTTGATCAGCGAGCCGGCGGCAGTGCGGCTGCTTTCCGAGCGCATGGGCGGGATCGATCTATCGCCTTACGATCTCGACGGGCCGCTGCCCGATTTCGAAGGCAACAAGGTGCGGATGAGCAACCCGCCGGCGCTGGTGAAGCTGGCGCGGCGCGAAGGGCTGACCCTGCGCGGCCTCGCGATGCGGTTCGCCGCGGCGCGCGGGCATTTCCTGCTCAAGGGCACGCCGCAATCGATCGCCGATCGGATGGAGGAATGGTTCAAGGGCAAAGCGCCTGCGACGGCTTCATCTACATGCCGGTCACGCTGCCGCACGCGCTCGACGATTTCGTCGATCTGGTGATTCCCGAGCTGCAGCGCCGCGGTCTGTTCCGCAAGGAATACGAGACCCACACGTTGCGCGAGCATCTCGGCCTGCCTCGGCCCGAGAGCGTCTTCGCGCGCCGGAAGGCCGCCGAATAGACGCAAGGGCAGGGGCTATGCGGCTTGATTTATAGCGCTGCGCCGGTTAGACCCTTCGCCGCCGTCCCCATCGTCTAGAGGCCTAGGACATCGCCCTTTCACGGCGGTAACAGGGGTTCGAATCCCCTTGGGGACGCCAGCCCTTCTGGCCCGATCTTCACCTAAAATATCAACAAAATGGAACGGTTGTGAAAACGGCCGATTCCTAACCCGGCCGGGGGCGGCGCGTGTCGGCGCGGCGGATTCGCTTGATGCACGATCGCGAATGGAGGCATAAGGAGGGTGAGCTTCGCCGCGCGGCCGGGTTTCGGCGCGGGCAAAGCGGCGGTAGCACCGCCGCCGGTCGGATCGGCTAGGCCCCGGTTTCGATCGACGAGGCAGCATCTAAGACTCGACCGATTTCCGGGTGGGGGTGATAGCCCACCGAGCGCCGCCCGAGGCCGCTCATCCGGGGTCGCCATCGACAACGCAACAACACGCGCTTGTCGGTGGCGGCCCTATTTAATTCACGGCCGCCTTCCCGACTCGCGCCTTCGAGATGAAGGAACGCGAAGCATGCTCGACAACACCAACGAACCGACGCCGCTCGACGAGAGCGGCGCGGTCCCGGAGACACCCGACTTCTTGCAGCGGGCTAGCCGGATGACGCCGGCGGAAGAACCGGCGCCGAAGCCGACGATCGTCGACAACGTCGACGTCGTCACGTCGACCACAACCACAACGCAACCGGAATCACCGCCCACGCCGACCCTCGACCAGATCGGCAACCGGACTAGGCAAGCGGTCGCTAATTACGACCGAACGAAGGCGGCATCAAAGAAGGCGGCCGCGGCATCGAAGGACGCGCGCGCGGCGGTCGGCGTCGCAAAGCTCGCCGCCGCGATCGCGCTTTACGAGGCCCAAAACCGGGTCTTCGCGGAAGACAAGGTCACGTGGAAGCAATGGCTCACCGACAATAAGATCGATAAATCGGAGGGCTACGTCCGGCGATTGATCGCTATCGCCAAGGCGCCGGACCCGGCCGCGGCCCTCGCCGCATCTAACGCGAAGGCGGCTGCAGAGAGGCAGGAGGACCGCGACAAGAAGGGATCGAACCCGGAGCGCACCAACGGGAGTGACGTTGGTCCGCACCCGGCCGTGGTCGATCCACGCCTCATCAGGCAGATCACGCAGCTCTCGGTCCGATTCGCCGAGCTGCTGGGCCCGATCAACGACCGCGACACGCTGGTCGAGGCGTTCGCTATCTTCGATCGGACGACGGAAGCCGTCCGCTCCCGCGCCGACCTCGGAAAGGGGGCCTGACTATGAGCGAGCAAGAGGGCGTACCGGCGGAACATTCGATGACGGCCGGCAATGACGACGCAGTCGACGACGCTGTCGTTGTCGACGATGAAGGATGGACCAACTGGTTCCTCGCCACGCTCTTGAACAATGGCGGAGCGAAGGAGGCGTTGCGGCCGACGCTCGCCGGCACATCGCTTCCGGCGTTGCGGGAGATCGCGCACGGCAAAGAGATAGAGTGGGAACTCGATTTCGTTGGGATCGTGCAGCGCGGAGTCGCGCGGTGCAATGGCGCCGGTAACTTCTTCATGCGTGGTTGCCGGCTCGACATCTCCTGGCCGGGATTGCCGGACCGATCGCACTACCTCGTGCGGTTCCGGCCGAAGCCGGTCGAGGCGGACGCCGGCGTTCGGAGCGACGAACCGTCTACGTCAGACGCGCAACAACAACCGGGCGGAACTTGAGCCGTGACAATTGCTGACCAGCAGATGGTATCTTTGCTAGCCTGTTAGAGAAGCGATGCCAAAGAGGTCCTACCCTTGACCATACAAATTCGATCGGCGACGAAAGAGCTTGCCGCAAATGGAACGGTGCTCACGGATGAAGATGATTTTGAAATTGTCTTTCTACCACCGACCGTTGCCCAAGAATACGTGCTCAGAATATCTTTTAAATCCGATACAAGCGTTGATGGGGCGAAATATCATCTGCGCTCAGCCGGCGCCAACAACGGTGAACTCGACTTTGTCAATTTCCCTTTCACTATGGGCGGCGGTGGAATAGGCCCAATTGATTTCGGAACCTGGGAAAACCGCAAAGTCACAGCATTCTTTTGGATCACAACACCTCATTTACCGCTGAAGAGGATCGAATATGCCTTCTACAAGGAGGCCGATCCCAATGGCTAATCGAACAAACACTCAAACGGGGCGCGCAACCATCTCGCAATTCGATGTTGAACTGCGACGAATTGAACAAGGCTACCTGGGAAGGGTCTTCGGCTCTTCGGCCCAAATGATCCATTACATTGCACTGATTTCGATATTGCTGGCGGCGGCTCTGTTATCGGCCTCGATATATTTCGGAGCCTTCGATCGCCTCGGCCCTTTCGCAACGTCATTAGTTACTTTTGCAGGCGGAACTCTTAGGAGGCAAGGCGGCTCGTTGAGTTGATCAACGGCGCAACGTTATGGGTGGAACCAGAAGGTAGGAACCAATGAGGAAGACGCCCTTGGTAAAGCGCGCGTCAGAATAGTGACGGCTCGTCCACTAACACGATCCGTTCGGCGACGCCCGGATCGTTGTTGCGGAAGTTCCCGACGCGCTTACTCACCGGATAGAGTTCCATCTGGTCGGCGGGGAACGGGCGAAGCAGCGCCAACAGCTCTTCGTCCGTCGCTGGCTCCTCGCCAAGCCACTTAGGCCAATCCTCCTCGGCCAAGATGACCGGCATCCGGTCGTGCAGCGACGCGATGAGTTCGTTCGCGTCGGTGGTGATCACGGTGCATGATACGACGCGTTCGCTCGTCGTCTTCGATCGCCACTCTTCCCAGAGGCCGGCCATAACGGTGAGCTTGCCCTTCGTGCGCGCGATCGCGAACGGCTGCTTGTCGCCCTTGCGCCACTCGTAGAAGCCGTCGGTCACGACGAGGCACCGTTTCGCGGCCCGCCACACCGGCCCGAATACGCGGGAGGTGTCGATCGTCTCGGCGCGCGCGTTGAAGGTGTTGAACTCCATCTTCCCGGTCTTCGAGTTCGCGGGGATCAGTCCCCACACCATCTTGCGCGAGACGCGTTGGCCGCTCTCCGGATCGCGGACGAAGCAGATGCCATGCGATCCCGCGTCCAGGACATTTAGCAATTCCAGTAGTTGTCCTCTCACGGGGACAGGCCACCCGGTAGTCAGCTCCGCTCTTCGCGTTTCGATCTGATCGCCACGCGCGGCAAACGACAAAACAAAATCTCCACCGACGACGATCGTTAGCGACCCGCTCGCCGATGAGGAACTCAAGAACGTAGATCGCCCTTGCGGGATGGGTATAAGTAAGGTTCTGAAGGAAGCAGGTCGCCAGCCTCGTGTAAGAACGAAATGGCCGCGTCCGCGATGTCTTGCTTGACCCTCGATTCATCCACGTGGTTGCGACCCGGCGGAGGAGATCGAACCCTCGAATCCGTCCCTTCACGCGCTCGAGCCACGTTGGTGAACGCCTTGCGGCCACGCGGATGTCAGCCTCCGCCTTGTTCACCGATAAAGACGGCCGGTCGGCGCCTGACCAACGCCGGTAATAGCGAATGTACCGCTCAGTTAGGTCGGTCTGTCGCGCCGGTGAAGGGCGGTAGACCAGCGTCTGTACATGTAAAGAGGAGGTTCTCTCCGCGGTCGCGAGACTCATCTACTTGTCATCCAGCTGAGTTATCGTTTCTGGCTTAAGCAGGCTGAAGAACTCATCCTTCTCCGTTTCGTGTGCACTTTCGAGCCAACGATGGACACGATTAGCGCTCCTCGCCTGAAAGCCGGGCGGCGTATATACGTCGACGTCGACAAAAACGGACGTACCCGTGGGTAGCAAACCGGTCACGAAGTCCGGCGTAGCGACGCGGACAGTCGCGCGCTTATCCACGGCTGGTGCGTCGGTAAAATTCAGGTTCACATTTCCTGACAACGTTTTGTCCATGACGACCACCGACAGGTCTAGATCGGTGACCGCCTTTATATTGTGGAGGTCAGGTCTAAGCGCGTTCAGGTACCGAAGCCCTAAACGGCGGACCACCGTCCCGCGCGTCTTAGAAAATAGCTGATCGGCGACCCTTCCCAGCTCGGTTCTAAATTTGCTCCAGCCGATGTAAGGCGCAAACAGATGGTACGAAAGCACATTGGGTCCAAACCGTAGGGAACGCTTACCGCCAGGCTCTTTTAGTTCATAGATAGGTTGGTACCTTAGAGTTCGTCGGCACGCCTGATCGGCTCAGGGATATTATCCGCCGGCAACTTATTCTGTTCAAAGCGTCTCCACGCTGGGACCGTGGTGAGGTGGCCAAACACCACCTCCGGGATGGATGACGCATCGAAGCGAAGCTCGAAGATCGCTTCGACGATGGCGTCGTGTTTCAGTTTTTTAGGAATTTGCTTGGCGGGCAATGAAACTTATCCCGGGGGCTAGATAGGTAAGTATACGTCGTATGCTAGATGTTCGACAAATTTTCTGACCAGCACCCCTTCCGATACCTCGGTTCCTTGCCGATCTTAAAGGGAGCCGCATTCAACACAACGCCGCATCTAGGTCACTTTTCCCGCGAATCTGCCGACTCTGCCGTGTGGGACGGTCATCGGCCACGAGCGACAGAACGCAGACCCCGCAGGCCCTACATTCAGATCGTTGCGTCGCTCAGGACCTTTCACCGGTGCCGCGCCGCCCGGGGGCGCGATCCCCGAACGGCGCGGCGACTCTCCTCAGTTGCGCCCGCCGCCGCGCCGAAAGGAGGGCTAGCGCCCGCGGGCTGTCGGCGGTTACTTTTTTCGCGGCACTCAACCGACTAGCCGCGCCGTGGGGCCGAAACCCACGGACCGGGCGCGCAGGAACGGGAACGCGCGCCCGATTTCGATCTCTCACTCCGCCGCGTCGTCGACCACGTTGATCAGCGGCGGCAACGGTTTTCGGGACCTCCGGCGTCGGAACGTCGTCGAGCTTCGTCTCCGGATCACCGGCGAGAGCGCGGACGTAGTCGCGGAGCCTCGCCGCCGAGAGCGCGGCCGGCGACGGAAAGAGAGCGGGTCGTTGTGGGCGCGCCCGATCGACGAATGAACCGATGCGCGCGACGACCGGCTGAAGATCGCGGAGCGCGGGCGTCAACCTCGCGCCCGGGCAGCATCGCGAGCGCGGCGACGAGGTCGTGCGCCGAACAAAGTTCGGCGAAGAGCGCCCCGATCTTCGACCCCGCAAACGTTTCGACGTCGGCGAGAACGACTTCGAGGGCGGCGTCCGCGACGCCGGCCTCGGCGTCTCGCACGGACGCGTCGGCGTCGCGCGCCTCGGTCGCGAGCCGATCGTGCGCCGATTGCGCGACGGCGCGGCGGGCGCGGCTTTCGTCGAGACCGCGCAGGGCGTCGCGCGCTGCATCGCTTAGCGAAACCGCTGGCGTGGCGCCGCGGCGGATCGCGGCCGTGATCGCGGAGGTCTCGTTTCGCTCGGCGGTCGCCGCGGCCGCGGCGTGACGCTCGAAATCGGATTCCCGCGTCGGCGAGCACCCGGCCGGCCCGAACGAGCGCTTCGTGGGCGGCGTCGCTCGCGGAGCGGCAAGCCGCGCGATGCGCCGATCGCGTCGCGCAACGCGGCGCGCGGATCGGCGGCGACTCACGGCGCGGCCCCCGCGTAGCGGCGCGCGTTGTGCGCGTTGATCGCGCGGATGCCGTGCCGGCATCGGGAGCGCTTCGTTCGCGGCGACGGCGCATGAAGCGCGCGATCGGCGACGCTCGGACCGGTGGTGCGTCTTCCCAGAGCTGCGCGGTTGCTTCGCTGGATGTCGGCGATCGTCATCGCCGGAGTGAACGCGGACTTCGCGAATATCTGCAGCTCGTCGCCGACACGGCGAGCGCTGTAGTCCGGCCGGGTATCGACGCGACGCAGACGCCGTCGCGCCCCGCGCCGTCTTCCAAATCCGGCGACGCGCCGTCGCTCGGCAGGTTGCCGATCGGCGAGCGGGTCGGGCGGAGGATCGACGCTCATGAGTTCGCGAAGCGTGGCACGACGCTGGTCCCGGCCGCGCGCGACGAATCGCGCGATGGCGTCGCCGGCGCGGCCGCCGACGTGGTCGGCGCGACCGCGACGACCAATGCAGTCTCTAACTCTGAGATCTCATCTCAGTCCGATCCAAACTCAATGTAGTGGCAGCGGCTG
Organism: uncultured Alphaproteobacteria bacterium; assembly: GCA_963731145.1. Classification (GTDB taxonomy): domain Bacteria; phylum Pseudomonadota; class Alphaproteobacteria; order ATCC43930; family CGMCC-115725; genus CAIKMD01. The sequence goes on from CAVSUX010000013.1 coordinate 363,412, forward strand.
CGCTCCGATCTTCGCGAAAAACTTCCGTCGAGCTTCGGCCGCCCGGCGACGCTCACGATGACGCCCGCGACGGCGTTGGCGACGTCGTCGTGAGCGCCGGCGGATGATCGATGCTGTCGCGACCGCCGCGCGCGGTGCGGCGCTCGAGCGCGCAGAGCTGAGCGGTTAGCCGCGGGACGTCGAGCAGCTCGACCTGACGCGAGTTCGAGCAGCGGGAGCGCGTCGCGATAGAGGTCGGACTTCGGCTTCGCGGCCGGCTCGTATTCGACGCCGTGCTCGCGGAAGCGCTCGCGCGGCCACTCGCCGGCGTATCGATCGCCCTCGACCGTCGCGCATCGATATTCCTTGAGCAGCGCGGAGAACTCCTGCACGACGTCGTCCGGCGAGAATGGCGGGCGCCGCTCGCGGACCGCATCGACGATCGCGCATCTTGGTCGCGCGGTCACGATGCGCGATCGCGAGCGTCATGCTGTCGGCGCTGCCGCCGGACGGGTCGACGAAGGCGGCGTAGGCGACGCCGCGCCATCGGCGGCAACTCGTGGCGGCCGGGAACGGTCGCGGCGTCGACGATCTCGCGCGCGATGAACGTCTCGATGTCGGAGCGGAACTCGGCGCCGTACTCGGCCGCGGCCCAGGCCGGGTCGCGTTCGTAGGCCTCGTCGATGACGGCCTGCGACACGGTCGGGTTCATCGTGCGGGTGTCGGCCTTGCCATGACCAAAGTCGGATCGTCGGCGTGCGCCGCGCCGTAGTGCTTGCGGTAAGCGCGCATACAATTCGCCGCGCTTCGCGTAAGGCGATCGAAGCGCACAGCAGCATCGCGCCGGCGACCGTCGCCATCGCCGGGGCGGAGCGCGTCGAGGATCTCGGAGTCGGGATTGGCGGCTGAACTCGTCGCGTCCTGCCAAAACGCGATCTCGTCGCACAGCGCGGCGATAACGGTGTAGCCACGGATCGAGCGGAAGCTCGCCGTCATGATCTCGATGGATGATGCCGTTGCCGAGGTCGACCGCCGCGTCGTCATCGCGCTCGACCAGCGGCGCGAGCGACGGGACCGGTCGTCAGCAGCGCGCGGACGTAGCGATAGATCACGCGGGCTTGCCGGCGATCGGTCGCGATGATCATGACGCTGCCGCGCTCGCCGGGCGACAGGAACCGCGACCAATCCTTGAAGACGGCAAGGTAGACGGCGATCAGCGCCAGGATGAACGACTTGCCGCCGCGTCTTCCGACGCACAGCCAGATTTCGTTGTAGCCCTGTCTCAGCGCCTCAGGCCGACCGGTCGCCGCGGTGAAGATCGCGCGTTGCTCGTCCGTCATCGGCAGGCCGAAGATCGCGGCGAGGAACGCGCGCCACGCGGCCCAGGTCGCCGGGTCGCGGAACCACCGGCCGAAAAGCGCCGGGCTGTCGATCGCGTCGAGGATCGAGATGTCGGGGATCATCCGACGGGCGCGCCCTCGCGCTTGGCGGCGACGATCGCGGCCGCGACGTCGGCGAGCGATTCCGACGGCGCGACGGCGGCCGGCTTGAGGCCGAGCTCGCGGATCAGCAGGCGGAAGGCGTTATGGAGGGCGCCGTATACGCGCGCGTCGTGGTCGGTGAGCGAGCCGGCGTCGATTTTCTCGTCGAACAATTGGAGGCGAAGCGAGACACGCGCTAAGCGCGATATCGCCAACCGTTGGGTGATCGACGGCGCCCCGCCGAGGTGCGCATAGAGTTGAGTCTCTAACGCTCGGATATATCGCCCTTCGCGCGATCGGCCCGAAAGCGACCCCATGTTGAGCAGACGGGAGTGAGGGCCGACGCGGCCATGCTTCGACGTGTTCCCGGACCGACCGGGAACCGGTTCGGATTGACCCTCTAACAACGCGCCTTCCCCGACCGTCATTCCATAAGCGTTTTACGGTTACGGTACGGGCGCGCCGAAAGTCCAATAGCTATCGCTGCTTTTGATCTTTGGTTACCGCCGTAGACGGGCGATGTGGCGGGGAGGGCCGGGACCGGATCGCGGGAACCGGCGGGGCGACGTCGGCGGAAGCACCGCGGATCGGATCGCGTCGGTCTCTCGCACGGCGATCCCGGCCGGGGCGGGGGGATGTGGGGATGTGGGGGATGTCGGGCCTATATTCCTTCCCCCTCTCCGACTAACCCTCTTTCTTCGAAAATCGAAAATCGAAGAGGGGAGAGAGGGGGAAGTAATTGGTAGGGCGACATCCCCCACATCCCCACATCCCCCTCGGCCCGGTCGTCGCAGTGAACGTCGCCGCGGTCTTTAGCGGCGCGCGAGGTCGAGGCCGAAGGCTCGAAAGAGGACTTCGAGGAGGTGTTTAAGAAGGTCGCGAAAGAGAAACCGAAGAACGAGAAGAAATAGCTAGCTCAGTTGCGCCCCGCACCATTACCGGGGCCAATCCGCTCGCGCACCGCGTCCAAGAAGTCCCTGAACTTGAACGGCTTCGATAGGTGAAATTGACCATTGGCTTCTAGCTCCGCCGTGTGCGCACCACTGCCTGTCATGATAAAATACGGCACCTGGCGCAGCTTCGCGATATCTAAGGCCGCAAACGCCGTCCCGTCAGGAAGAAGCACGTCGGCGATGAACAGATCGAACTTCACCCGTTCCAGCAATTCGCTCGCAACAGCGACCAGGGCTGTCGAGCTGACGTAATATTTCTCTTCTTCAAGCAATCGACCAAGCACGGAAGCGACACCGCCGTGGTCTTCGAGGAGCAAAATATGTTTCATTGCGCAAAGGGAACCGTCACCGGCGCTCTTCCTCTGCCCGTTAGGGGCGGGAGTGCGCGTCACCTCTCTTCGGAGGGGGCAGGCGTGTCTCTCAGCCGCCGGTGCCCGAGGGTCGAACCAGCGATGGAATTAGTGTGCGCTCAATTTGGAGCTAGCGAAAGCCGCGGGATATACCCATATCGCCCGCCCCGACCTAACCATCTATTGTATTGGTACCGCGAAGTGTAACGTCGCCTTCGAAAACGCATGAGATCAGAACGAGAACTCGGTCTGCGGCGCCTTGCCAGATGCGTCCATGCTCGTCTCTCGTCCCCGCGCGTCGATGGCGATGTGGCTCACGCCGTGAACCTTGTGGTCCTCGAACTCGATAATCACCCCGGCTTGGCGGAGCGCCGGCGCCAGGCGCCGCAGTCTTCCGCTCAGCGCCCGCGGCGTCCGCGGCCAGCGTTTGTCGCGCAACGCGTCTTCGTCCGTGTGGCCGCGCAGTAGCGTGAGCAGTTCCTTCGCCGTACCGCGCCAAGGTCCGTCCGGCGCGACCGGGTCGCCGCGCTCGTCCAGTGACGGACAGCCGTTCTCGGCGAAGCTGATCACCGCCGCGGCGATCGCGTCGGTGTCGAGCATGTCGCGTTGGCCGGTCGCGCGGTTCTCGCGATAGGCGCGCTCGAAGGCGCCGACGCCGTCCGGCCACAGCGCGGGCTCGCACGCGGCGACCCACAGCGCGAAGTCGGCCATGCGCGGCAGCGCGTCGAGCTTCGTCGTCGACAGGTCGCGAAGTCCGCGCGAGAGCGCGTCGACGAGAGCGCCGACGATCCGCGGCCGCGCCGCCTCGAACGCGGCCCATATCTCCGCTTCCGGCCGACGCTTGTCCTCTTCGATCTTTTGCAGCGTGAGGATGATGACGCGGTCGGCGAGGTCGGGCCGCTCGATGAAGTTCTCGATGCCGTTCAGGATCGCGGGGCGCGATCCGTCGAACAATACTTCGTCGGTGTTGGTGTAGAGTTCGCGCACCGAGAAGCCGCCGCCGGTCGCGAGCCGACAGAGGGTATCGGATAGCCAGTCGGCGAGCTTCGACACGTTATCGAAGGCGATCACGTGCGCGTTGTTCGCCGCGATGTACAGGTCCTCGTCGTGTCGGAGCAATCCGCGGAGTGGCACCTTATTCGGATCGACGAGGGCGCGCAGCATCGCAGAGAACGTCGACTTCGCGGCGCCCTGCTCGCCGCCGATCACGAGTATCGGATACGGACCGCGCCCGGACAGCGCGCCAACGACCCAGCCGACCGCGAGCGTGAACGCGTCTCCATCGGCGTTGATGAAAGATCGAAGCTCCTCGACGGTGCCGCCGCGTTCAGGCGTCGGCAGCGCGAGCATTCCCTTCGCGCGGCGGAAGCGGACCGGCGGCCGGTCGATCACGCGCCAGCCCGCGGCGTCGACCTCGACCGCACGCCACCGGTCGTCGCAGAGGTCGAGGTATATCTTCCCCTCGTGTTGCGCGACGCGCAGGTGAACGGCGCGCTCCGGCGCATCGAAGCGTGCGCGGGCCTCGACGAGGGCGACGGCCGGGTCGATCGCCTTGCCGCCGGCCGGCGACTTCGTCTTGTCGAAGTACTCGCGCGCGATCCAATCGCGGAACGCCTTGCTCTTCACCGGCCAGGTCTCGCGGTGGCCCGCGACCTCGACGTCGGCGTACGCGACGCCGTCGGCGGTGTGGAACAGTGATGCGGCGCTCGCGATCTCGACGAGGACGTCCGCCTGTGTCTTTCGCTTCTTCTTGCCGCTCCCGCGCTCTGACGGCTTCGACCAGTCGGGGTCGGCGCGGCTCGCCCAATACAACAGGGTTCCGTAACCGACGTCGGTCGGCGGCGACCGCTTGAAGTGGGACCACTTCTCGCGACAGGCCGCGTCCTCGTGACAGCTCTCGCACTTCGAGGACCACGCGCGCCACGCTTCGAACCCTTCCTCCGATCCGGCGGCGGCGGCGAAGGCCGCCATGCCGAACTTGTTCCAGCGGAGCCAGCTTCGCGCATCGTTGGGGATGAGCGCGAGCGCCTCGACGACGTCCTCGATCGGGCCGGTGATGTCGCCGCGCGCGCGGTCCGCCGCCCTCGCTTTCGCGCTGTTGCCGGTCTTGTCGATGGCGCGCGCGTCGAGGTCGTCGCGCGCGTCGATCGATGCGCCGTCGACGGATTCGGCCTTTGGCCACGCGGCGCCGACGCGCCCGAAGTAGTAGCGCTGCGCCAGCGTGAAGCTCTCGTCCGCGAAGATCCCGCCGAACGCGCCGTTGGCGCGCGCGACGAGCCCGCGGTGTTCGGCCGGCGGCAGCTCGCGCGACGTCGGCAGCAGGCAGCGCCACCGCGGCGTGGCGTCGGTGTGGCTCGGCGTCGTATAGAGGATCGCGCGCAGGTTCTCGCGCCGGGCGATCGCGACGGCCTCTTCGAACGGCACGCGCTCGCCGTCGTAGTCCAGCTCGACGCCGTGGATCGCGACGATGTTCTTCTCCGCCGTTCCGCCGCCGTCGAACTTCGCCAGCTTCAACATCGGGAGAAAGTCCTTGTCGCGGGCGCGACCCGTCACGATGGTCGCGCACATCCCGGCGCCGTCGACGTCGTGGGCCTCGCCGCTCTTGTCTCCCTTGTGGCGGAAGAGCGTCACCCGGAATCGCGTCGCCGCATCCGCGCCGCCGACGGCCTCGGCCCGCTCGCCGCCGTCGCTCACGCGCGGCCCCCATCGGCGGAGATGTCGAAGAACCGCAAGGTGCCCGGGCCGATGGCGCGCGTCGCCGCGGTCGCCAGCTCGCGCGCGTCGCGCTTCGAGCATGGGACGCAAACCGCCGCGCAGGCCGCGGCGCAGTCTTCGACGCCCGGATCGTCCCGGCCGGGGACGATGAACAGGAAGGCACCGGGCGCGTATTTATACTCGGACCTCGGCGTCGCACCCGATGCAGAGTGGCCGCGTCGACGCGAACTCGCGCCGCCACGTCGACAGCGCGGCCGCGGCGCAGCGTCCGAGCGGGGTACGAAAGAGCCGCGAGAATCTCGTGCCGCAGGACCAGCCAGAATACGAAGACATCGGCGCAATCCGCGCTGAGCTTGCGACAGCGGGCCGCGACCTCGTCAGCAGTTGGACCCGATCCGCTATCGGGCGTATAGGGGTCGCGTCGTTTCGCGACGACCTCATCACCTACCTCGGGCCGCCCGCTAGCCACGGGCGGTCCTTCTGTTTCGCGACTCAACTCTCACCTCCTCGTACCCCGTTACGGGACCGTCGTTTGACGAGACGAAACGCTACGCGCGTTGCGATCGACCGCCCACCTTCCGATTTGGCCGCTCTGTAAGAGTGGCCACATTTTTATTCGCCGGGCGCCCGCGGCCCGCGTCGGTAAGGCCCATCGCCGACAGTCGGCGCCGGACCGCGCGGTCGCTCACCGCGTTTAACCCGGCGTTCCCTAGCCTCGCGTTGACCGCGAAGACGATGGCCGCGAGCTTCGGGCGCCGCTTTTCGCCCGCGTGCGCGCCGACCACCGCGGCGATCGCTGCATCGACCGTCGCACGCTCTCGCGACTTAGCGGCGCGCGCCGTCGCGGCCCGGCCGCGCTCGAACAGTGGAGCGCCTTGCTCTTTGGGCCCCGTGAACCATCCGACCACGCGGATCGCGGACAGGACCGGCGCGATCAGATCGGTGCTTCCCGACGCCCAGGCGATCACCGCGAGCGCATCGCCGTATGCGCGCAGGTCGCGCATCGCCCCGGTCAGCAGCGAGCGGTCGACGTCCGTCAGCCCGCGCAGCTCGTCGACCATCGCGACTTCGGCCGCGGCGATCGCCGCGTCGACGATCGCCTCGACCGCGCGGACGCGGCCGCTCACGTGACCCTCAGCGGCGCGCGCGGGATCACCAGCTCGCCCGCGTTCAATCGCCGCTGGTATTCGTCGTCGGCTTCCACCGTGATCACGCGCCGCCCGCCCTGGGGCGACAGGCGCGGTCCGATCCCCAGCCGCAGGTGGTTCCAGAACGTCGGGACGCTGATGCGGCGCCGCGCGCACCACTCCTTTATCGTGTAGTCGCGCCGCGTCGATCCCGCACCGTCGATCGCGATGTCGATCATCGCCGCGTCGTCGTCCGCCGGTCGACGCTTCGTATTCGTGTTGGCCTTCGCCATGCGAGCCTCTCATCGCTTCGCCGGCGCCGGAAAAATGGAAAAGACCCGGCGACGGCTTAAGCCGTTCGAACCGGGTCCTGTAGGTCGCCGCACCGCGTTGAGGCTCGCGGACTTACCGGCGGCCGCATCGACCGCTTGACGTTTGGGGGACGTCCTATGCCGGAGCCACTTCTCTCCGGCCCAACCCGCGCGCGCCGCAGGGGCCTAATCCTTCGGCGTCGACGCGTGTGTAGATTAATATAATCCGCGGGTATTTGGGAATATTGCTCGTTGCGTCGCGCCGGATTCAGCGGACCAACTTCGCTTGGTTGGTCCGCTCGCCGCGCGGCCGGAACGCGACAACCTTCGCGGCGCGCTTCGGCAGGCCGAGCTTGAAGCCGGATTCCTCGATGAGCTGACGCCGCGACGCCGCCAGGTACTTCCCGTAGTGTTTCTCGATCATCACGATCGACGTCCCCATGTTCTCGGCGAGGAACTTGATGTTGATCCCGTTCAGCAGCGCCTGCGACGCGTGCGTGTGACGAAGCGCGTAGATCGTGCAGTCCTTCGGGAGCTTCGCTCGCTTCACTGCGCGGCGCATCGGTCGGACGTGATCGTTCTTCTTCCACGGCGTACCTGCGTCGTCCTTCGGCAGCAGGAGCGCGTCGGGATCGCGTCCGACGGTGATCTCCTTGAGGAAGCGTATCGCCTCCTCGGTCAGCACTATGTCGCGCCGGCCGGTTTTCCCGTCGACCGTCAGCGTTCCGGTGCGCGGATCGAAGTCGCGCACGTGCGGCTTCGCCAGCTCGTGCGGCGGCCGCGCGCCGGTGAGCAGCGTCGCCGTCACCAGCTTGCGGAACGCGCCCGACGTCGCGTTTACCAGACGCATCGATTGCGCCACATCGAGGAACGCCCCGCGCGGCCGGCCGACCTTCTTGAACGATTTGACGCGGCGCCACGCCGCGTCGGACGGGATCTTATTCGCGTCGTCGGCGAACGCCATGTTGAACGCCGCCTTTACGTACGTCATCACTCGGTTCGCGGAGTCCTTCGACCGCCGCTCGACCTCGGGGTCGTCGGGGTCGCGCTTGACCATCGCGTTCTGCACCGCTGCGACCTCGTCGGTGGTCAGCTTCGCGATGACGACGTCGCCTATCTTCGGTAGGACGTGATTCGCGAGACGCGGCTCCGCGTCGTCGCCGCTCTTCGTCTCGGCGCGGAGATAGTCGACGTACTTCGCGCAGGCCTGCTTCACCGTCATCGACCCGGCCTTCGGTGCGGGCGCGATCGCCGCGGCGTGCATCGCGATCACCGCGTCGCGGGCCTGGTCGTAGCTCAGGACGCCGACGCCGTCGGCGATCAGGCCGTCGTCGGGCAGGGGACCCATCGTCTCGGTGTGATAGGCCCGGCCGCGTGCGTTCTTGTAATCGCTTCCGTCGATCTGCTGCGTCACGCGCAGCGCGTCGTTCGTCCGCAGGTAAAACCGCGCGACCCACGCCCCACCGGCGCGGCCCTTGCGATAGCCGACGTGCACCGTGCGATTTATCGCGTCCCAGTAGGGCGCGCCCGACGGCTCGAGCCGCTCGCGCTTCGCCGCGGTGTCAATCTTCGACGCGTTCCCGATCCCCCTCGTCATATCCCGGTCCTCCACCGCCGGCCGTACGCCGGGCCGGCATGTGAAACGTTTGTGGAATATCCATGCGTACACCCCGTTATACGCCGTTATTCACCTTGGACCCAGTTGTTCGGTAGATCAGGGACTTAATTACTTCGATTTATACTGATTTATACATTTTGCGTGCGAAAATATGCCCTTTCACGGCGGTAACAGGGGTTCGAATCCCCTTGGGGACGCCAAAAATAACAAAAACTTAGCCTATTAGGCGGTAAGCGGTGTCCCCATTAGCTGTTTCAGCCGGTGGTAGCCGAGGTCGATCACTTCGACGCTCATCGGGCGCGCCTTCCTATGCGCGAGAGATCGGCGATCGCGCTCGAGAGTACTCGGTGGCGTCTTAATCACCTGACACAGACACAGCGTCGACGGCTTCAAGCCTTTGCCGTAAGTCCGTTTGAAGTTAGTCCGCGTCTATTGACTAACGCCGAGCACCAAACCGAGCAGGACCATAAGTCCGGCGCAGATCGCCACGGCACGCATGCCAAGCTCGAACCGGGTTCTGTGGTAGAGCCGATCTGCATTAACGTGCCCACGAGCATGCCAGCGATGATAGCAGGCATAGACGGACGCTGTGACAGCGAAGAACAGAACGACCGCGATCCCCGTCCAGATAAGAGCAGCGGGCGGCAAGTCTAATCACCGCTCGTCTGCGGTTCGCCGTTCTGTTTCGTAACGCGCTCAGCCATAAAGATGCCTCTAGTTTCAAACGCTCAAACCTTACCTTCTTACAGCGGCGACGGCCTCATTGCACCGGTCCTACCCTTACGACTATGTTGCGCGTTGTGGTTAACGCGCCGTTTGTACAACGCTGAAATCGACTTTCTGAGTTTCTTCGGGAGGTTAGCGGAGTCATCATGCCAGCGATTCCCGGCCCGTTAGGGACGCCACTAACATCAAAGATGTTGCGTCACGAGGCGACGGTAGCCCTGAGCGTCGAAGGTATGCGACGCCTTAATCTGTGACATGGAATCCGGTGAGTGGGGTTGGGATATTCCGGGGCGCATTTTTCAGGTCTCACCGGCATGGTTCGATGTTTCCATATCTGTGGCATTGCGTTTGCTGTGCTGTTGGCCGGCGCCGCGAATGCTGCTGATCGTCCAAACCCAGCGGTAGAAGGCTGCCTTGGAAAGGAAATCCATATCTGCGAGCGCTCATTTGAGCGAGTACTTCAGGAGATAGGAGCGGGTGAAAATCTCGATCAGCAACTGAAATCGGGCACTACCATCCGCTTGACCGGGTTCGCCCCCGATATTCCCGGCAGCTTCACGTTTAATGCCGAGATCGACAAGACCAATCGCGTCACGGCCGCCTCGATAATTTTGCCGTTCATTCTGTCTACCGCACCGACGACAGAAAGTGGATATACCAAGTCGGGTCTCTATGAAGGTGTCGTCATCCTGCTCGGCTCGTCATGCGTCCAATCGCGCGACGCGCTCTATCGGCTCTTCGAGGACAAAATAAAGCCGACGTTGAAAGACAAGCCGGATAGATCTCACACTTCAGACCCCTATTTCGAGAAGGCGGAAGCAATCCCCCTTTGCAAACACACCTTGACCTATTCGGTGTTGTTCGGCACGGACACCTATCACATGACGCGAAAGAATCCTCCCGGAAGCTTCGTTTTTCCAGTGATCGCGGTGGAATAGACCCACGGACACTCGGGCGCATGAACATGCGCAAACAACCAGGCGATTTCGGCGAGGCTCGTCCGGATACGGGCAGCCCGCGCACCCAAATCAGGCAGCGCGATCAGGTGCCGACGTTACCCCACGGTTCGAGATGCTTGTCGCGGCAGGCGGGCGCGCCGAATTCCGAAATCGGTGACGGTGTCGTCCTTGAGGAGATAGGCGGTCCGGTTGCTATTCAGGCCGCCGAGCTCAACGCAAACCACCGAGCCTTTTTGGCCATTCACCGAGCCTTGAAACGGCGTTCCGATCTTCGCCAGCTTCAGCGAATTGCGATCGACCGCGTAGCGCTTGATGTAAGCGGCGACCGATGTCTTATAGGGCGGCTCGCCGGCTGATGGGGGCGTGGCCGCAGCGGCCTGCGACCGCTCGAAATTATTTGCCGACTGGTCAACGGAATTTGTCCGGGATGCGGCGCTTGTCCGACCGGCTGCGGGCTGCGGCATCGTCGCGACCTGGGAGGAGGCGGGGGGCTGCTGTCCGGAAAAATAAGAGGAGCGGAAGGCATCGATCGTCGTTGTCGGCTCGGAAGATGACTCGGAGGATGAACGGCATCCGACGACGAGCAACGTTAAAGCGAGCAGCGCGAGCGAACGATACATGACCACCTCACAGGACAGCCGCACTCGCCCGGCGGACACGCTACCACAAGCCGGCCGTCATCACCGATCACGGCTGGTAGAATGCCTGGCTCGGAAATAGGTTCCGGCCAACGAAGGCCGAGGACATCCGGGGCCGTTTAATTTAATGACGGTGACGCGGTGCTCACACGCCTCCCGAGCCCATCATGGAACTGACGACGCCTGCCACTTGCTGCCACAAGGCAGCATAGTCGAGTTGTCCGTTATCGATCAGCGTCGCAACGACCGCTAGCGCAATCGCTTCTGCACCTTTGCCATGGGAAGCGATGAGCCAGCGAGCCAAGCTATGGACGCGCGCCAAATCCTCGCGGTAGCGCATGTTGACCCCGGGTGTCGCGTTTACAGCAACTATGCGCGCCCACATGTCGCTTGCCAATTTACAACCCTGTCATGCGAGCCTTTGTGATCACGCGTCGAGGAACCGGGGGCGGCAGCGTGAATTGGCGCTGCGTTGCGTCTATACTTGCTTGTCACCAAAGCTCCAGGGGAGGAAATCATGCTTACGGGATTACCGCGCCGGGCCGTGCTTGCCGCGGCGGCGTTCGGCGCGATCTTCGCGATGCAAAGTGCCGTGTCGGCACAGACGAACATCGTCGATGATTGGGCCAAGGTGGCGCCGCCGGCGGCACCGGCACTCAAGCCCGCGTCGCTCGAGGCCAAGACCACGGCGCTCATCGTCATGGATTTCGTCAAGCAAACCTGCAATGAAAAAGCGCGGCCGACCTGCGTCGCATCGATTCCAAAGGTGAAAGCGATGATCGATGCCGCGGTCGCCAAAGGGGTCACGGTCGTGTGGACGAGCATCAAAGGGCCGAAACCCGAGGATTACATCCCCGAGATCGCTCCGCGGGCGGGCAATTCGCTGCTGATTGGCGCCGTCGATAAATTCACCGGCACCGATCTCGAGAAGATCCTCAAGGACAAAGGGATCACCACGGTGGTGACGACTGGAACCTCATCTTATGGCGCGGTCATCTTTACCGCGAGCGAAGCGGTCGTGCGCGGCTTTAACGTCGTCGTGCCGGTGGACGGCATGTCGTCTTCACAGCCTTTCGGCGACCAGGCGACGGCGTGGATTCTCGCAAATCTACCGGGCGGCGCGGACAAGGTTACGCTGACACGCGGCGATATGATCACCTACAAGTAGTTCCCTGACCGGCAATTCATGGAACCGGTGCGGTGCGTCATCGCGCCGCATCGCGACGCGCGTCATCGACATGGGCTGATAGCGAACTCGACACCGCGGTTTCTGCCGGCTAGACCACTCGCGATTCTTGGGGAGGACGCGCGTGAAATCGGCCGGTATCTCAATTCTTCTCGCGGCGCTGTTCGTTGCGGCGCTGAGCCATGGCGTGCGTGCCGCCGAGCGCGTCAATGTTGCGCGCTCCGGCATCGATATAGCCTTCGCGCCGATCGAGGTCGGACACGAAGCACATATCTGGAGCGATCTCGGTCTCGATGTCGAAGTGCTGGATGTGCCGGGCACGCGGATCGAGCAGGTTCTGACCTCCGGCGATGCCGACGTCGGACTCGGCGCCGCGGTCGCCCTCGGGGCACGGCTCAAGGGCGTGCCGACCATCGGCGTCGCCGCCATCGCCGACCTGCCTTACAACTTCACGCTCATCGTTCCGGTCCAGAGTTCGATCGAGACCGTCGCCGATCTGCGCGGTCGCTCCGTCGCCGTATCGACAGCCGGTTCGTTGACCGAATGGCTGGTGCGCGAGGTCTCGCGCCAACAGGGCTGGGGCGCTGACGGTATCAAGACCGCGCCGCTTGGCGGCGATGAAGCGCGTATCGCAGCATTACGCAGCGGCGGCGGCATCGATGCCGATCTCTCAAGTTTGATGCAGGCGGTCGATCTGTCGGATAGAGGCCAGGCGCGAATCCTGCTCTATTTCGGCGACGTGGTGAAAGAGTTCCAGAACCTCGTCCTCAAAGCGTCGGATAAATTCATCGCCGAGCATCCCGACCGGCTCGAAAAGTTCCTGCAAGGATGGTACCGCTCCGTCGTCTATATGAAGTTGCACCCGGAGAAAGCGACGAAGGTGATCGCGACCACGTTCCGCATCGATCCCGCGGCCGTCGCGAAAGCATTGACCGATCGAGATGAAGATGATGTCGGAGGACGGCACGTTCAGCGCCGCCGGCATGGAGGTGGTGCGCCAGTCGCTCGTCGAGCTGAAGATCCTGCCGAGTTTGCCGGCGATGAGCGATCTCTATCACCGACCGCTTCGTGCCGGTGAAATTGAAATAATCCGCATCATGAGCCTCGACGGCAAGATCGCGATCGTTACCGGCGCTAGCCGCGGCATCGGCGAAGCGATCGCGACGACGCTCGCCTCGCACGGCGCGACGCTGGCGCTGGTCGCACGCAGCCGCGCTGATCTCGATGCCGTCGCCACTCGTCTTACGACAGCCGGCGGCTATGCCTTCGCCTTTCCCTGCGATCTGCGCCATGCGCATGAGGTGACGCAGCTCGTCGACACGATAATCGCGCAGCTCGGCCACATCGATATCCTCGTCAACAATGCCGGTGCGACGCCGCACGGCAATCTGCTCGAGCGCGATGACGCCGAATGGCACGACGCCTATGAGGCGAAGATCCATAATTTCGTGCGCATGTGCCGCGCCTGCTGGCCTTATCTCAAGGCGCGGCCAGGGCCAAGTGCTCAATATCTGCGGCGTGCTGGGGCAGACACCCAATGCGAATGCGCTGATCGGCAGCACACTCGCCGCCGCGGTCGATCAGCCTCACCAAAGCGCTCGCCGAATTCGGCCGGCCCGACGGCATTCGCGTCAACGGCGTCAGCCCCGGCCTGATCGATACCGGCCGCTTCCGCGCCCGGCTGCAAGAGATCGCGCGGGAGCAGCAAGTCTCGTTCGGGCAAGCGCGCGATCAACTGGTGCAGCGCCTCGGCATCAAGCGGCTCGGCACGGCGCAGGAAGTCGCCGATGTCGTTGATTTCCTCCTATCCGGGCGCAATACCTATCTCGACGGCGCGATCATCGATGTCGATGGCGGCATGACCAAGAGCGTGTGATGCGCGAGAAATCGGGCTCGATCGAAGGCGAGGGACAGCGCTACGCCCTAAGCGGCAGGCTCGATCCGAAATTCGCTGCCGTGTGGGATGCCTTCGCCGACAATTTCGCGCGCGGTGAAGAGGGCGGGGCCAGCTTCGCGCTGGCCATCGACGGCCGCATGGTCGTCGATCTCTGGGGCGGTTTTCGCGACATCGCCCAGACGAGGCCCTGGGAAGAGAACACGATCTGCAACGCCATGTCGGTCGGCAAGGCGATGGCGGCGACCGTGCCTTGCATATGCTGAGTCGATCGGGGGCAGGTCGATCTCGACGCGCCGGTCGCGCGCTACTGGCCGGAATTCGCCGCGAACGGCAAGGAAGGTCTGCTCGTCCGCTGGGTGCTCGATCATCGCTGCGGTTTGCCGTTCCTGACCGACGATCTCTGGCCGGGCGCGATTTATGATTGGGAGGCGATGACCAAGGCACTCGCGGCGCAAGCGCCGATCTGGCCGCCGGGCACGCAGCCGGCCTATCACATCCGCACTTTCGGCTTTCTCGTCGGCGAGATCATCCGCCGCGTCACCGGCAAGCACTTCGGCCAATTCTATCGCGATGAGATCGCCGCGCCGCTCGGCATCGATTTCCAGTTCGGCGTCGATCCCGAGCGATTTCCCGCGCTGCGCCGGGTTCATCGCGCGGCCGGAGCAGGCGCCGCAGGATCCCAATTCGATGTTCGCGCGCGCGGGACGGCAATGGCCGGTGCCGCTCGATTACAACGCGCCGGAATTCCGCCGCGCCGAGATTCCCTCATCGAACGGCCATGGCAATGCGCGCGCGGTCGCGCGCTTCTATTCGATCCTCGCCAATGGTGGCCGCTTCGAAGGCAAGCAGGTGCTCAGCCGTGCCGCGCTCGATACCGCGCGCGCCGAGCAATATTGGGCCAAGGAAGCGGTGATCGGCCGCAACAACCGCCAGGCGCTCGGCTTTCTGCTCAACTCGCCGCAATTTCCCGATCGGGCCGGGCCAGAGTTCCTTTGGCCAGTCCGGCATGGGCGGTGCGATGGGAATGTGCGATCCCGATCGCGGCCTCGCGCTCGGCTATGTGATGAACAAGATGCATGCGGTCAGCAATATCGGGCCGCGGATCATGCGGTTGATCGAGGCGGTTTATGCCTGCGTCTGATCACGAAACACCTGTTCTTATCATCGGCGGCGGCCCTGTTGGGCTTGGTCTCGCCGCCGATCTCGGCATGCGCGGCACGCCCTGCCTGCTGATCGAGCAGACCGACGGCAAGATCGATCACCCGCGCGCCAACACGGTGAATTCGCGTACGATGGAATTCTGCCGCCGTTGGGGCATCGCCAAGGAAGTGCGTGAATCCGGCGCGCCGCCCGATTTCCCGCCGACCATCGTCTACGTGACGAGCCTTAACGGCTACGAGCTCGCGCGTATCGAGCGGCCGACGCATGGCGGCCACAAGCCGCTGCCGACAACGCCCGAGCGCTCGCAGCGCTGCAATCAGATCTGGTTCGATCCGATCCTGCGCCGTCTCGCGGGCGGCTTCGACAACGTGCGGCTGCGCTACAATTGCCGCTTCGATAGTTTCGAGCACGAAGGCGACAGCGTCGTCGCCCATGTCATCGATCTGACGAGCGATCGGCGCGAGCGCATCGCCGCGCGCTATCTCATCGATTGCTCGGGCGGTCATTCCGGCATCGGCAAGACGCTTGGCATCCGGCAAGAGGGCCGGCCGGTGCTCTCCTATCACCTCAATATCTTCCTCAAGGTGAAGGAGCTGTGGAACCGGCATGATAAAGGCAAGGCAGCGTTTTACTTCTTCATCGATAAGAGCGGCGATTACGGAAGCCTGATCGAGATCGACGGCGACGAGCTTTGGCGCATCGGCGTCCATGGTGATGAGTATCGCGACGAGCCGAGTGACCGGCTCGTCAGCGATGTGATCGCACGTTGTATCGGCAAAAATATCCCTTACGAACTCATCTCCGCGCGGCGCTGGACTTGCCGCGAGCTCGTCGCGGATCGTTTCCAGGCACCGCCGATCTTTCTCGCGGGCGATGCGGTGCATCAGCATGCGCCGTCGGGCGGTTTTGGGATGAATACCGGGATGGGCGATGCCGTCGATCTTGGCTGGAAGGTCGCCGCTTCGGTTGCCGGTTGGGGCGGGTCCGACCTGCTCGCGAGCTACGAGGCCGAGCGGCGTCCGGTGGCGAAGCGCAATGTCGGCGAAGCGACCGACAATGTCGGGCGCATGACCGATCCCAAACTGATCATGCGAGTCGATCTGCCGACGCCCGAAGGTGAGGCGGCGCGACGCCAGATCGGCGAGGATATCGTCATCAACCGCGCCAAGACCTTCATCTCTGATGGTATCGCGCTCGGCTATCGCTATGAATTGCCGGTGGTGATTCCCGACGGCACGCCGCCGCCACGCGACAGCGTGATGGAATATCACCAAACCAGCCGGCCGGGCTCGCGCGCGCCGCATGCCTGGCTGAGCGAGGGTCGGTCGACGATCGATCTCTTCGGCTGCGGCTTCGTGCTGTTGCGTTTTGGCGCCGATGCGCCTGATCCCTCGGTCCTCGTTGCAGCCGCGAAGCAACGCCACGTGCCACTCAACGTGGTGAATATCGGCGATCCTGCGATCGCGCAGCTCTACGAGCGGCCGCTGGTGCTGGTGAGGCCCGACGGTCATGTCGCCTGGCGCTCGTCAGCCGCGCCGTCTGATCCGCTAGCGATTATCGATACGGTGCGCGGCGCTTAGGACGCAGCGGGGCAGGGGGACAAAGTGCGGGGGCTTCTTGGAATTGCGGTGCTGCTGCTGATCGCGTGGCTTATCAGCGAAAACCGTTGGCGGATTCCGATCCGCGTCGTCATTACCGGTATCGCGCTGCAATTCATCCTCGCGCTGCTCTTCGTCAAATTTCCGCCGGCGGCCTCGATGTTCCTGGTGCTCAACCAGGGCGTCGATGCGCTGCAGCGCGCGACCGATGCCGGCACCAGCTTCGTTTTCGGCTATCTCGGCGGCGGCCCGCTTGCCTTTCGACGAGAAGCAGCCCGGGCTCAGCCTACATCTTCGCGTTCCGCGCGCTGCCGCTGGTGTTGACGATCAGCGCGCTCGCTTCGCTGCTGTTCTATTGGGGCATTCTGCAAATCATCGTCAAAGCCTTCGCCTGGGTGCTGCGCCGCGCGATGGGTATCGGCGGCGCGCTCGGTCTCGGCGCGGCGGTGCATATCTTCGTCGGCAATATCGAGGCGCCGCTGCTGGTGCGGCCCTATCTGCAGCGCATGGAGCGCGGCGAGATCTTCGCGCTGATGACCTGCGGCATGGCGGGCATCGCCGGCACGGTGATGGTGCTTTATGCCTCGATCCTCGGCCCGGTGATCCCGGACGCACTCGGCCATATCCTCATCGCCTCGGTGATCAGCACGCCGGCAGGCCTCGCCGTCGCCGCATTGATGGTGCCGTTCGAGAGCAATGCCGACGCCGAAGCACAGCTCTCGATCGGCGATCCGATGCTTTCGTCGGTCGATGCGCTCGCCAAAGGCACGGCCGACGGCATCGTCTTCCTCGCCAATATCATTGCCATGCTGATTGTCGCCATCGCCTGCGTCAGCCTCGTCAACATGGCGCTGTCCTGGATCCCGGCGATCGGCGGCGATCCGGTCACGTTGCAACGGCTCTTCGCCTATGTCTTCCGTCCGGTGATGTGGCTGATCGGCGTACCGACAGACGATATCGTCACGGCATCGAATCTGATGGCGACCAAGACCGTGCTCAACGAATTCATCGCCTATGTCGATATGGCAAAGCTCCCCGCCGATGGCTTGAGCCAGCAGACGCGGCTGATCCTAACCTATGCGATGTGCGGTTTCGCCAATTTCGGCAGCGCCGGCATCATGATCGGCGGCATGACCGCGATGGCACCGCAGCGAAAGCGTGACATCGTCGGCCTCGGCCTGCGCTCGATCCTGTCCGGCACGCTCGCCACCTGCATGAGCGGCGCGGTGGTGGGGATGATCTCCTAGCGTAAGCTGATCCGCGGTTCGCAGGTTTCCCGCAACGGCGCGATACGCTGAGATCCCGGCAAAAGCAAAGGCGCTTTGTACAAGAGTTCCTCGTCGGCTCGCATGTCGAAGACACGTCCGATCGTTTCGATGAGCAGCCCGGCGATCTCGTAACGTGCCTCCGGCGTCTTGCATCGTGATATTGATAATAGTTGCTCTTGCGATGCAGGCGATAACCCAGCGCCTTCACTAACTTGAGCTTGTCGCCGCGGAAATATTTTTTCATCGATGGGTTGAAGAACGGCGAATCGAGTTCGCATATCATGCGCGCATCCCCGCTGTCAAAGGCGCATTGCGCGTAATACCGCTCGTCGACGCGATGAGCGATCATGATGATAAGAAAGCGATTGTCGATTCGTTCAGGTGTCGGATAGTTATGGATGGCTTCGAGGTAGTTGAAGATCGGGCAGCGGAATTTCGCCTGCAGCGCAGCGATCCGATCATCGGTCGCGCCCGCCCGCGCGATCGTGGCGCCAAAGGCGGCAAGCAATATCGTCGCCACGGATCATCTCAAGGATTTCCGGATTGTCCCCATCGCGCGTCCCCCTTGCGCGATTTTTCTCAATTGGCAGCGGCGGGGCAAGCCCCTAATCTTGCGCCACCATGCCAGCCAAGAAAAAAACCTTCCCTAAAGCCAAATCCTCCCGCCTCATCACCGCTTCGAAAGACCTCGTCGCGGATGTCGCGCTCGCCAATCTGATCCTCTTCGATCACGATATCCTCGACGGCTTCGGCCATGTCAGCGCGCGCCATGACAAGGACCCGGAGCGCTTCGTCATGGCGCGCTATGTCGCGCCGGGCATCGTGACGCCGGGCGATATCCGCGAATTCAGCCTCGATAGCGAGCCGGTGCCCGATCGCGGCGAGAGGCATTACAGCGAGCGCTTCATCCACGGCGAGATCTACCGGGCACGGCCGGACGTCATGGCGGTGATCCATTCCCATGCGCCGCCGCTCATTCCCTTCGGTACGACCGGCGCGCCGCTGCGACCGATGTATCACATGAGTTCGCATATCGGTATGGGCGTGCCGGTCTTCGAGATCCGCAATTTCCAGAACGACGGCCAGATGCTGATCCGTTCGGCCTATCTCGGCCGCTCGCTCGCCTCGGTCCTCGATGACAAGCCGATGGTGCTGATGCGCGGCCATGGCGCGACCATCGTCGCGACGTCGCTGCATCTCGCGGTCTATCGCGCGATCTATTCCGCGATGAACGCGAAGCTGCAGATGGAGGCGATGCGGCTCGGCGGCGAGGTAAATTATCTCAACGAGAGCGAAGTCGAATACTGCATGGAAGGCGTCGAGAGCACGAATGAGCGCGCCTGGGCCCTCTGGAAGAAAGAATCCTCGGGCAAGAAGCGATGACCGATCTCGTCGAATGCTATCGCGGCGGCGTGCTCATCCAGGAATGCGACGCCTTCGGCCATCTCAACATCGCCTATTACGTCGAGCGCTTCGCCGATGCCGGCCATGAGCTGATGCATCGCTTGGCACCGGGCACGCGCTGGCGCACCCGGGCGATGAATACGCGCTATATCGCCGAACTGCGCGCCGGCGATCCGATCGCGATCCAGAGCGGCATCATCGCCATCGACACGGCCACGCTGAAGCTTGGCCATATCGCGACCAATGGCATGGGCGGACCGGTGACGACGAGCGCCGAGCAGGTGATTGCGCTCGATGCGCCCGATGGCGAGGGCTGGGCCGCAACTGCGCGCGAAGCTCGAAGGCGCGGTCGCGCCCTGGAAGGAGCTGCCCTTCGAGCCGGTGAAGCTGCCGGAGAAAGCCGGGCCGGTGCCGACCGGTCTGGCGCGGGTCAAAGCCTGGCAGGCGGACGAGGAGGGACGGCTTTCGCTCTTCGGCTTCGTCGACCGCTTCTCGACCGCCAATCTCATCAACATGAACGCGGCCGGCATGAGCAGCACCTATATGCGCGGCCAGAAGCGCGGCTTTGCCACTTTCGATACGCGGCTCGAGCTTTTTCCGCCGGCGCCGGCGATCGGCGAGACCGTCGCGATGCAAAGCGGCATGCTCAATGTCGGCAATTCCTCGGTGACGATCTTGCACGAGATGCGCCTGCCGCACAGCAACCGCCGAGTCGCGCGCTATTACCAGGCCGGCGTGCATTTCGATCTCGAAGCGCGGCGCTCGGCGCCGTTACCCGAGTCGATTCGCGACAAGGCACGCGAATTTGTAATCAAGGATTGATTTGCCCGTAGCGCTCAGCTGTGCGCTTGGCTATCTCCTGTCGGTCATGCGTTGGTTAGTGTTCGTCCTCGGGCTTCTGTTCTGCGCGCCAAGCGCGTCGGCGCAGAGCGCGGATTTCGGCACCTGGCTGCAGGGCATGCGCCAGGATGCGCTCGTCGCAAGGCATCAGCGCGGCGACCTTCGATCAGGCCTTCACCGGCGTGCAGCCGATCCCGCGCGTGATCGAGCTCGATCAGCAAGCAGCCTGAGACGACACTGACCTTCCAGGAATATATCGACCGCGTCGTAACGCAGACGCGACGCGACGCTGCGCGTCAGCGCTATCTCGACAATCAGGCGCTGCTCGATGAAGTGGCGCAGCGCTATCAGGTGCCGCGCGCGCTACATCGTGGCGCTTTGGGGCATCGAGACCGAATTTCGGCGAGCGCATCGGCACCTATCCGGTGATCGCCGCGCTTGCGACGCTCGCCTATGACGGACGGCGCGCCGCGTTCTTCCGCAAAGAGCTGATCAACGCGCTGAAGATCGTCCAGACCGATCATATCGATCCGTCGACGATGATCGGCTCTTGGGCCGGCGCGATGGGACAGAGCCAGTTCATGCCGTCGAGCTTCCTGCGTTTCGCGGTGAGCTATAGCGGCAATGGCGCGCCCGATATCTGGAACAAGCCCGACGATGTCTTCGCCTCGATCGCGAACTACCTCGCGAGCAGCGGCTGGCATGCCGGTCAGGGCTTGGGCTGGCAGGCGATCGCGCCGCCGGGCATCGACTCGTCGCTGGTCGGCCTGCCGCCGAAGCGCACGCTCGCCGAATGGGCGGCGCTCGGCATCAAGCGCGCCGATGGCATGCCGCTGGTTAACAATCCGACAGAATCGACGACTGCGCGCCGCGCTACTGCAGCCAGGCGGCAGCGACGGACCGAGTTTCTTGGTTACCGACAATTTCAGCGTGATTTTGCGCTGGAATAATTCTAGCTATTTCGCATTGGCTGTCGGTTATCTCGCCGAGAGCGTGAAGTAGCGGAGCGGTACGGGAACCTATCGGGGGATGCAGCGTCATCCATTTCGTGTCGTTTGTTTTGCCGTGCTCGCGCTGTCGCTCGCGGCTTGCGGCTCGGCGTCTTCCGGAAGCGGCGAGAGCGTTCCGCCCGGCGGCGGCAAAGGCATCTACAAGGTCGGCACAGCCTTATCAGATCGACGGCACCTGGTACTATCCTGCCGAGGATTGGAACTACGACGAGACCGGTATCGCCTCGTGGTATGGCGAGCAGTTCCACGGCAAATACACTGCGAATGGCGAGGTCTTCGATCTCAACCAAGTGACCGCGGCGCATCGCACGCTGCCGATGCCGACCGTCGTGCGCGTCACCAATCTCGAGAATGGCCGCTCGATCGCGGTGCGCGTCAACGATCGCGGTCCTTATGCGCGCGGCCGTATCCTCGACCTGTCACGTCGCGCCGCGCAGCTTTTGGGCTTCGAGGGGCAAGGCACGGCGAAAGTGCGCGTCCAGATCATGGTTCCGGAATCGATTCAAGTCGCAAGCCTCGCCGGCCGCCGCGGCACCGAACCGGCGCTTGCTGCTGCATCGCCACCGCCGCAAGCCGCGCCCGTGCAGCCGGTCGCCGCCGAGCCGCTGCCGGCGCCGCCGGGCGTCTCTGTCGCGGCCAACAAGCCGGTGCCGCTGCCGTCCGGCAGCCGCAGCCGCCGCCGCAGCCAGACCAGGTCGATCGCCGAAGCGCCGCTGCCGCGAAAACGTGCAGGTCGTGCCGGTGAAGCCGACCGGCATCTACATCCAGGCCGGCGCTTTCGCGAGCATCGATCGCGCCGCGCAATTGAAGGCGCGGCTCGAGAAATTCGGTCCGGTCAACGTGACCAGCGCCAAGGTCAGCGGCATGAACATGTACCGCGTGCGAGTTGGCCCGCTAGCGTCTGTCGATCAGGCCGATGCGCTGCTCAACCAGGTCATCACCACCTCGCCCGAGGCGCGAATCGTCGTCAATTGATTTTGATGAATTCGATTACTGCGCTCCGCGTACGATTTCGCGCTATGCTCTATCCACCGCCGTTTTGCATCCGGTGTGCCGCATGAAACAGCTTTCCGCTTCGCTCGTCGCCACCAGCTGCCTTGCGCTGCTCGCGAGCACGCCGCTCGCCGCGGCGGCCGTGCCGACCATCGATACCGCGGCGCAGACCGCGATCGTGATCGATTACGATACCGGCGCGGTGCTCTACGACAAGAACGCCGAGCAGCGCATTCCGCCCGCCTCGATGAGCAAGATCATGACCGCCTATGTGGTCTATTCCTATCTCAAGGCGGGGCGGGTGAAGCTCGACGATACGCTGCCGGTGAGCGAGAAAGCCTGGGCCAAGCACAAGACGAACGAATCGAACATGTTCGTGCCGCTCGGCGCGCAGGTGAAGGTCGAGGATCTGATCCGCGGCATGATCATCCAATCGGGCAACGATGCCTGCGTCGTGCTCGCCGAAGGCCTCGCCGGCAGCACCGATGCCTTTGTCGACCAGATGAATCAGACGGCGCAGAAGCTCGGCCTGAAGGACAGCCATTTCGCCAATGTCGACGGCCTGCCCGACCCGGACGAATACGTGACCGCGCATGATCTCGCGATGCTCGCGCGCTCGATCTGATCCGCGATTTTCCGGAATACTTCCATTACGACTCCGAAAAGGAATTCACCTATAACGACATCAAGCAGGGCAACCGCAATCCGCTGCTCTACAAGGACATCGGCGTCGACGGCATGAAGACCGGCCACACCGATGAGGCAGGCTACGGCATCACCGTGACGGCGCTGCGCAACGGCCGCCGCATCGTCGAAGTGCTGAGCGGCATGAAGAGCATGAACGCGCGCTCGCAGGAGAGCGAGAAGCTGCTCGACTGGGCTTATCGCGAATGGGCGGATTACAAGCTCGTCAAAGCCGGCGATCCGATCGACGACGCGCCGGTTTGGCTCGGCACCACGGCGACCGTGCCGGTGACGGTGCAGTCGGATCTGCTCGTCAGCCTGCCGCGCAACGCGCGCTCCAGCATGAAGGTGACGCGCGGTCTATGATCATCGCCGCGCCGGCGCCGGTCGCAGCAGGGCCAGCAAGTCGGCATGCTGCAGATCACGGCGAACGACATGACGCCGGTTCAGGTGCCGCTGGTCGCGGCGAAGCCGGTCGACAAGGTCAGCGGCGTTCTCGCGCGCGGCGCTCGCTGCCGGCTATCTCCTCTTCGGGCGTAAAAACTGACGCGCGGCAAATTCATCACGCTCGAAGGCGGGGAGGGCGCGGGCAAGTCGACGCAGCAAAAGCTGCTGGTCGCCGCGCTGACCCGCGCCGGCAAAGCAGGCGATCGCGACGCGCGAGCCCGGCGGCGCCAAAGGCGCCGATGAGATTCGCGCGCTGCTGCTCAACGGTGCGCCCGAGCGCTGGGACCCGATCAGCGAGGCGCTGCTGATGGTCGCGGCGCGACGCCGGCATCTGCTCGAGACAGTCTGGCCGGCGCTCGATGCCGGGAAATTCGTGGTCTCCGATCGTTTCGCGGATTCGACCATGGCCTATCAGGGCTATGGCGGCGGGCTCGACCGCGACGCAGCTCGCCGAGTTGCATCGCCTCATCGCTGAGGATTTCGCGCCTGACCTCACCCTGATCTTCGACGTGCCGGTCGAGATCGGCCTGGCGCGCGCCGCCGAGCGCCATGGCGGCGAGGCGCGCTTCGAGGCCAAGGGCCGCGATTATCACGAGCGGGTGCGCCAAGGCTTTCTTGCGATCGCCGAAGCCGAGCCGAAGCGTTGCGTCGTGATCGATGCGAGCCGCGACGTCGAAACCGTCAGCGCAGCGGCCCTGCAGGCATTGCGCGATCGTCTTGCTATCCTGGCCTGAGCCATGGCCGAAGACGACGATATCGAGACCGAGGAATCCGGAAGCGCCGAAGCGCCGGAAGTTCCGCATCCGCGCGAGAATACGGCGCTGCTCGGCCATGAGGCCGGCCGAGGCAAGCCTGCTGCAAGCCTTCAACGCCGGCCGGCTGCCGCATGCCTGGCTGATCACCGGGCCGCGCGGCATCGGCAAGGCGACGCTCGCCTATCGCTTCGCCCGCTTCCTCTTCGCCGAAGGCCCGAGGAGCCGGCGGGGGCGGACTCTTTGCGGCGCCGGCGACCTCCCTCGCCGTCGCGCCGAGCCATCAGGCCTTTCGTCTGGTCGCCACCGGCGCTCATCCCGATCTGCTCGTGGTCGAGCGCGGCTACGACCCGCGACGCAAGCGACAGCGGCGCGAGATCGTCGCCGACGACGCGCGCGCGGTCGGCGATTTCCTGCATCTGACCTCGTCGCAAGGCGGCTGGCGGGTCGTGCTGGTCGACGGCGCCGATACGATGAATTCGCACGCCGCCAACAGCCTTCTGAAGATCCTCGAGGAACCGCCGAAGAATACGGTTCTTTTGCTGGCGAGCGACAACCCGGCGCGGCTGCTGCCGACGATCCGGTCGCGGTGCCGGACGCTGACTCTGAAGCCGCTTCAAGAAGCCGGCGATTATCGAGCTTCTCCAGCGCTTTCGGCCCGATCTCTCGGGTGAGGAGCGGGCCGTCGCTGGCGCGGCTGGGCGAGGGCAGCATCGGCCGGGCGCTGGAGCTGGCCGCCGGCGATGGCCTGGCACATCTATAATTTTATAATCAATATGTTGGAGCGTCTTCCTAATCTCGATCTTGAGCTTCTGCACGGCTTTGCCGAGCGCATGACGCGGAGCGGCGCCGAGGACAGTTTCGCGCTCCTGACCGAGCTCTTACCCGCTGAACTTGCAAGATTGGTGACATCGGCCGCGCAGGGCAGCGCCGTATCGGTCGCGGCCGAGGATCGGGTGCGCCGCAACCTCGCCGGGCGGCGCAGCCTTGATCAATGGGTGGCGGTATGGGAAAAGCTGACCAATCTCTTTGCCCAGGCGGAAGGCATCAATCTCGACCGTAAGCAGGTCGTGCTGAACGCCTTTTTCGCCCTTGAAGAAGCGGCACGCTGAGCACGCCGCTCCCGGAGTTTCACATGGCCGCCGGCCGCTATTACCTGACCGCCGCGATCCCTTACGCCAATGGCGAGCCGCATATCGGCCACGCCTACGAGGTGATCGCTGTCGACGCGCTGGCGCGGTTCATGCGCCTCGACGGCTACGACGTGCGCTTCCAGACCGGCATGGACGAGCACGGCCAGAAGATCGAGCAGACCGCGCGCAAGCTCGGCATCGCGCCGCAAGCGCTGGTCGACAAGGTCTCGGCCCAGTTCCGCGCGCTCTATGACGGGCTCGGCATCTCCTATGACGATTTCATCCGCACGACCGAGCAGCGGCACAAGAGCCGGCGCGCAGGAATTCTGGCGCCGCATGTCGAAGGACGACATCTATCTCGACAAATACAGCGGCTGGTACTCGGTCCGCGACGAGGCCTATTTCGACGAAAGCGAGCTGACGGCGGGCGAGGGCGGCCAGAAACTCGCGCCGTCGGGTGCGCCGGTCGAATGGGTCGAGGAGGAGAGCTATTTCTTCCGCCTCTCCGCCTATCAGGACCGGCTGCTGAAGCTCTACGAGGACAATCCCGGCTTCATCCAGCCCGACAGCCGGCGCAACGAGATCGTCAGCTTCGTGAAATCCGGCCTGCGCGATCTCTCGATCTCGCGCACGACCTTCTCCTGGGGCGTGCCGGTGCCGGATGCGCCCAAGCATGTGATGTATGTCTGGGTCGACGCGCTCTCGAACTACATCACCGCGCTCGGCTATCCCGAAAGCCAAGGCGAGATGACGCGCTGGCCGGCCGACATCCACATCATCGGCAAGGACATCACGCGCTTCCACGCGATCTATTGGCCGGCCTTCCTGATGTCGGCGAAACTCGCGCTGCCGAAGCGCGTCTTCGGCCACGGCTTCATCTACAGCCGCGGCGAGAAGATGTCGAAATCGGTCGGCAACGTGATCGCGCCGCAGGACCTGATCGCGACCTATGGGCTCGATCCGATCCGCTATTTCCTGCTGCGCGAGGCTGCGTTCGGCCAGGACGCGAACATCTCGCACGAAGCCGTCGTGCAGCGCATGAACAGCGATCTCGCCAATGGTCTCGGCAATCTGGCGCAGCGCGTCTTGAGCTTCATCAACAAGAACGCCGGCGCGGCCGTGCCGACGCCGGGCGCGCTTCTGCCGGCCGACGAGGCGCTGCTCAAAGCCGCACAGGATCTGCTGCCGGCGGTGCGCAAGGAATATGCCGAGCAAGCCTTCCATCGCGCGCTCGAGCTGATCTGGCAGGTCATCGCCGCGAGCGATCGCTATGTCGACGAATACGCGCCCTGGACGTTGCGCAAGACCGATCCGGCGCGGATGAACACGGTGCTCTACGTGCTGACACAGGTAATCCGGCATCTCGCGACCCTGGTGCAGCCGGTGATGCCGGCGGCTTCCGCCAAGCTACTCGATCAACTCGCCGTGCCCCAGGACAAGCGCGATTTCGCCAGCCTCGCGACGCCGCTCGCGCCCGGCATCAAGCTGCCGAAGCCCGAAGGCGTGTTCCCGCGGTTTGTCGAGCAGTCGAATGCGTGAATTACGGCTGGGGAGAGCCGGTCGTAAGCGCCATGCCAAGCGAAGGCGCGCGCCTTACGGTAGCGGCACATTCTCGAATTTGAACGGCACGTGGATGAGCGATTTCGGTGTCGCGAAGTAGATTTTGAGCTGCGCCGTCGCCGGCACCGGCGCATTGAGGCCGACGGAAAAATTGTAAACGCCGCTGTCCTGGTCCTGCGAAATCGAACGCGAGCCGGTTTTCAGCGGCGCGCCGGCCTCATCGGCGATCTGAATGTATGCAATCTGACTCTGCGTATCCTTCACGACGAAGAGGAGATCGTTGTCGCCCATGCGCAGGAACCCGGAAAACAGAGATTCGAACACCTTGCCGAACGCCTGGCTGAGGGCCTGGTCGGCGCTGGGCGACGTAGAGTCCGCCTTCCTCTCCGCCGCCGCCGCTTTGTCCTGCTTCATCCTATCGGCAAGAGTTTTCGTCAATACGGTGATCTCGACGCCGCGCTTGGCGACCTCTTTCGGCGCCAGCGACTGTCCGGCGGAAGCGGGGAAATTCTTGATCGTATAGACAGAGTCCGGATCCTCTTGCGGCTCCAGCACGTCGACATAGCCGAGCATCGAGATCGTCGTCGCGCGCCGTGCCGGGTTGAGCAGATCCGTCGATTGGTCGAGGCTGGTCTTCTTCGATTCATTAAGCTGCAAATTCCAGAACAGCGCATCTTTGCGCGTGCTGTCCTTGACCAGTGCGCGCCCGGTATCGTCGACTGCCTCGGTGATCACCGGCTTGGTCGCGCCGAACGCGGTCTCGATCGCCCCGCCACTGAGCTTTAACTCGATACGCAGATACTCGAAGAATTTCCCGGTGGTCCGGCTATCGGTGATGTCGCCCAGCGCGACATGGACGCCCGTCTCCTGGATCGGCACGGCTTTGAGGCTTTGCGCGCGGAGATCGAGCGGCGCCAGCAAAAGCGCCCCGCCGATCGCGAATTCGAGAACGGTCTTTGCTTTGAGC
The DNA here is from genome assembly GCA_963731145.1 of uncultured Alphaproteobacteria bacterium. Lineage (GTDB taxonomy): Bacteria > Pseudomonadota > Alphaproteobacteria > ATCC43930 > CGMCC-115725 > CAIKMD01. Next base: position 391,169 of record CAVSUX010000013.1, read on the forward strand.
ATGGGCGCCACCTTACGCGGGAGGCTTAAAAAATCGGTATGAAACCGGTAAGAACTTGCTAATCCGATTCGATCCTCTATTGAAGGAATATGCTTAACGCGCGCAACTCCTCGCGCGTTTGTGAACTAAGACCAAGGCTCGCTGGAAATGCTCGTCGATTCGCATTGCCATCTCGATTTCGCCAAGGAAGAAGAACGCGCCGGGATCATCGCGCGGGCGCGTGGGGCAGGGGTGCGCACCCTGCTCACGATCTCGACCAAGCTCGATGAATTCCCCGGCGTGCGCGCGATCGCCGAGAGCGATCCGGATATCTGGTGCTCGGTCGGCGTTCATCCGCATGAGGCCGAGGTCGAACCGGCCGCTGCCGAGGCGCTGATCGCGCTGACCAAGCATCCAAAGGTCGTCGGCTATCGGCGAAACCGGGCTCGATTTCTATTACGAGCACAGCCCGCGCGAGCAGCAAACGCAAGTCTTCCGCGCGCATCTCGACGCTGCGCGCGAGACCGGGCTGCCGGTCATCGTTCATACGCGCGACGCCGATCCCGAGACGATCGCGATCCTCGAGGAAGAGAAGCCGCACGCCGGCGTCATCCATTGCTTCTCGACCGGACGCGAATTGGCCGAGCGCGCCGTCGCGCTCGGCTTCTACATCTCGATCTCGGGCATCGCGACCTTCAAGAACGCGCAAGCGCTGCGCGACATCGTCCGCGATCTGCCGCTCGAGCGGCTGCTGGTCGAGACCGATGCGCCGTATCTCGCGCCGGTGCCGATGCGCGGCAAGACGAACGAGCCGGCCTTCGTTGTCCATACCGCGGCGCTCGTCGCGCAGCTCAAAGGCGTGACGCAGGAAGAATTGGCACGCGTCACGACCGAGAATTTCTTCCGGCTCTTTGCGAAGGCGCGACCGCCTATGGCGGCGGGCTGAAGGCGCGCATGATGCGCGTCACGGTGCTCGGCTGCGGACCGTCCTGGGGTGTGCCGCGCATCGGCAATGATTGGGGCGCCTGCGATCCAAAAAATCCCGAAGAACCGGCGCACGCGCTGCTCGCTGCTGATCGAGGATGGCGGCCAGACGGTGCTCATCGACACGCCGCCGGATCTCCGCCAGCAACTTCTCGATCGCGCAAGTCCAGCGGATCGATGCGGTGCTGTTCACCCATGCGCATGCCGATCACAGCCACGGCATCGACGATCTGCGCTCGGTCAATCGCATGGTCGGCAAGCCGCTGCCGATCTACGCCGATCCGCACACGATGGACGAGCTGCAAGGCGCGGTTCCGCTATATCTTCGCGCCGGTCGATACCACGGCGCCGATCTTCTACAAGCCGGCGGTCGAGCCGCATGAGATCACGGCGCCGTTCACGGCCGCCGGTATGGCGATCGTGCCGTTCGAGCAGGATCACGGCTTTTCGCAAGACCACGGGCTATCGCTTCGGCCGGTTCGCGTATTCGACGGACGTCTGCAGCTCGACGATGCGGCGTTCGCGGCGCTCGACGGCGATCGAGGTCTGGATCGTCGATTGCATTCGCCATGCGCCGCATCCGACGCACAGCCATGTCGCGCGGACGCTCGAGCTGGATCGAGCGCGTGAAACCGCGCCGCGCGATCCTGACGCATATGGACGAGACGCTGGATTACGAGACGCTGCGGCAGGTCGCTGCCGGCGGGCGTCGAGCCGGGTTTTGACGGGCTGAGGGTGGAGCTTTGATCCCATGAGTTACACACAGATCGCATTTTCGATTATTTCCCATAATATACATTATGCGATATATGGAGTCCGGGCCGGGATACACAGCTTTATCCCCAACCCTTCGGAATCTCCGGCATTTTCATGGCGTTTTCGCGGAGCCTGGCATGACCGACACACCCCAACTCCAGCGGCTCCTCGGCGATCATGGCGCGGCTGCGCGACCCGGCATCGGGCTGTCCCTGGGATGTCGCGCAGAGCTTCAAGACCATCGCGCCGTACACGATCGAGGAAGCCTATGAGGTCGCCGAAGCGGCCGAGGCCGACGACGTACCGGCGCTCAAGGAAGAGCTCGGCGATTTGCTGCTCCAGGTCGTCTTCCATTCGCGCATGGCCGAGGAAGCCGGCAGCTTCGCCTTCGACGACGTCGCCCGGGCGATCAGCGACAAGATGGTGACCCGGCATCCGCATGTTTTCGCTGCGGCGGAGATCGCCAATGCCGCGGCCCAGACCGTGGCCTGGGAGGAATTGAAGGCGAACGAGCGCGCGGCCAAGGGCGCGGCGAGCGCGCTGGACGGGGTCGGGCCGGGGCTACCCGCCCTCACCCGCGCCGCCAAGCTGCAACGCCGCGCCGCGCGCGTCGGCTTCGATTGGCCCGATGTCGATCCGATCTTCGACAAGATCGAAGAAGAGATCGCCGAGCTGTGCGATGCGATGAGCGACGACAGCCCCGACCGGATCGAGGACGAGCTCGGCGATCTGCTCTTCACCGTCGTCAATCTCGCGCGCAAGCTCGAGCACGATCCGGAACAGGCGCTGCGCCGCGCCTGCCGTAAATTCGAGCGCCGCTTCCGGCGGGTCGAGACGTTGCTTGCCGAAGACGGCAAGCAGCCCGGCAACGCCAGCCTCGACGAGATGGAGGCGAAATGGCAGTGGGCGAAGCGCGAGGAGAAATAAGGGAGAAAAACCCTAGCGGGCGGCGCTAACCTCCTCCCGTCACGGCCGAAGCAATCGGCCGACAACTCACCGGGAGGACGAACATGAAGAAGCGTGGTTCCCCCACTTATTCTGGTATGTCTGATTCAAGATCTCGCGGCGCGGTCTTATCCAGGCAAGCGCCATCGTCGCGGCGAGTGTCGCCGCTCCTGCCCTGCCGCGCCCGGCCGAGGCCGCCGAAAGCGGCGTCGTCCATCCGGGCGCGGCGAAACCGAATGGCCGCATCCTCATCAAAGGCGCGCACCATCATCACCATGGACGAGAAGCTCGGCGACATCGCCAAGGGCGATCTGCTGATCGAGGGCAAGAAGATCGTCGCTGTCGGCGGCGAGCTCAAATCGGCCGGCGCGCAGGTGATCGACGGCATCGAATGCGATCCTCATTCCGGGCTTCGTCGATTGCCATCGCCATTCCTGGGAAGGCCAGCTTCGCCGCATCAATCCCAATGCCGCGACCCTCGACGCCTACTCCGCCGCGACGCATCTCTCCTTCGCCAAGGCCTATCGGCCCGACGACATGTATGCCGGCAATCTCATCACCGCGCTCGGCTGCATCGATTCCGGCATCACCTGCATCATCGACAATTCGCACAATTCGCGCAGCGCGCGCGCATTCCGACGCGGCGATCAAGGCGCTGTTCGACAGCGGCATCCGCGGCGTTCATGCCGCCGGCGGGCCGCAAGCCGGCGATTGGGACCATCAATTGCCGCAGGATCTGGCGCGGCTGCAGAAGCAATTCTTCTCCTCGACCGATCAGCTCGTGACCTTGCGCATGTTCGCCGGGCCGGTGAAGGAGCAATGGGCCTATGCCCGCTCGCTCGGCCTGCAGGATCACGATGGAGTTCCAGGGCGCCGCCGATGGGCAAGATCGATGGATCAATTCGCCGACGAGAAGCTGCTCGGCCCCGACGTCACCTTCAACCATTGCGGCAATCTGCCGGAGAGCACCTGGCAGAACATGAAGAATGCCGGCGTCACGATCGATGTCTGCCCGCGCTCGGATTCGCAATACGGGCTCGGCGAAGGCTTCCCGGCCTATCAGCAGGCGATCGACCACGGCATGAAGCCGGGCTTCAGCGTCGATAACGAGACCTCCTACTCCACCGACATGTTCATGGAGATGCGCATCGCCTTCCATATCCAGCGCGCGGTCGCGACCAATCGCAAGCTCAACGGCGACGCCAATCCGCCGGCGCCGGTCTCGGTGCGCGACGTGCTGACCTGCGCGACGGTCAACGGCGCGGCTTGCGCCGGGCTCTCCGACAAGATCGGCACGCTGACGCCCGGCAAGGAAGCCGACATCGTCATGATCCGCACCGACGCGATCAACCTCTACCCGTCGAACAACGCGCTCGGCACCGTGGTCGCGGCCGCCGACCGCAGCAATATCGACACGGTGATCATCGGCGGCGTGATCCGCAAGCAGCACGGCAAGCTGGTCGGCGTCGACATGGCGCGCTTCAAGAAGATGGCGGATGAACTCCCGCGCGTATCTCTTCGGCAAGGTCGGCTACAAGCCGGACATCTTCGCGGAGAGTTTTAAGATTTAGGGGAGCTGGCTTCTAGCTACTCAGCATCGTTCCCGCGAAGCGGGATCCATGCGCTTGGATTTCCGCTTCCGCGGGAATGACGGCTTGGGAGCGAGTTAGCCGTGACAATCGTCGCATTTCCACCGCCTTCCCCGGCGAAGGCCGGGGTCCATTCGTGCACCTCGTGATCAGCTGGCCGCTTCGCGGCTTCGTCCGGGGTGACGAACTAAGAGCCGATTGCTGCTGCGTCATTTCGTGAACTGATTATCGATCAGCGGCTTGTAGTCCGAGAGCTTGTCGCTTTCCTTGAGGAAGCCGGCGGCGATGTTGATGAGGTCGCCGTTCTCGAGCATTTGCGGCGTCGTCAGCGGCGGCGACGGCGTCATCGCCGTCAGCATGTCGATCGATTGCGCCAGCACCTCGTCGCTATAGGTGCCGAAATGCTTCTTGGCGACGGCGATCGATTCCGCGCGATGCTCGTGCAGGAATTTCGCCGCCTCGACGATGCCATGCACCATCTTCTCGCAGATCGAGCGATGGCCGGCGCAGAAATCGCCGCGCGTCAGCAAGAGCCCGGCCGATTGCGGCGAGTATTCGACCGGCTCGCCCTTGGCGGAATCCGACAGCACCACGCCCGTGCCGGCGACGACCGCCTGCTGGATGAAGGGCGGGCCCGACACGAAACCGTCGATCGCCTTGCGCTGGAAAGCCGCCATATATTCGGGCGGCTGCATCGGCGTCGCCGTCACGCTGTCGCGCGACAGGCCGGCCTGGATCTGCACGACTTTCAGCACGATATCGGGAATGGCGCCGATACCGCCGACCGCGATGGTCAGGCCTTTGAGCAGCTTGCCGCGCTCCTTGAGCGGCGCTTTCGGATCGAAATGCGCCGCGTCGGCGATGTCCTTGCGGATGACGATATCCTCGTCCGACTGATTGATCGCCGTGGCGAGGGCGACGAGATGCTGACCCTTCGCCCAGGCGCGGGTGATCGACGGGCCCGACGACATCGAGAAATCGACCGAGCCCGCAGATCACCGCGTTCATCGAGCCGATGCCGGCGATATCGAGCACCTTCACATCGAGGCCCTGCTTCTTCCACATGCCTTCATCGTCGGCGATGTAGCGCGTGATGAAGCCGATGGTGATGCCGGGAATGGCGAGCGACGTATGCTCGTCCTCGGCGGCAGCGGGCGGCACCGACAGTATCGGCACAACAAGAAGCGTCAGCGCGGCGAGCGCCGCGCGATGAAACACCGTCATTCCGCGAAACTCCCCCTGCTCCGTTACTTGATGCGCGCCGCCGCTTCCTTGACCAGGCTGAGATCGGCGAAGGGCGCGACATCGAGCTTCTTCTTGAGCAACCCGACCTCGGCCTGCGCATCGACCGCGCGCTGCAGATTGACGACTGTTCGGCAGCATGTTCGGATCGCGATAGAGATCGGTCTTCGAGAAGACGTATTGCAGCTGCGCCGGCGGCTGCTTGGCGATCTTCGCCGCGATCTCGACGACGGCGTCGTGATTCTTCGGATCGGTCAGCCAGCGCGTCGACGCGGATCGCGTCCTCGAACATGTCGACCAGTGCGGCGCGGTTCTTCTTGATGTAAGCCTCATGCGCCGTCCAGATCGACGAATTGCGACGGGCCGCCGAGCGCATCGACGGCGTTGAAGAGCGGCCGCGTCGATCGCCTGAAAGCTCGGCTTCAGCGTGAAAGGCTGCACCGCCGCGACGAGATCGGCTTTCTTCTCGCCGAGCAGCGCTTCCATATTGGGAAAACCGGCCTCGACCACCGTGTAGTCGCGCGGTGATTCGAGCCCGTGCTTCTTCAGCATCGCCTTGATCACGATATCGACCGCCGAGCCGGCGCCGACATCGGCGATCACCTTGCCTTTGAGGTCCTCGACCTTGTGGATCGGCCCGTCCTTCAGGACGTAGTAGGCGCCGGAATCATGGCCGTCGGCGCCGTCCTGCGCTTCGTCGGCGATGAATTTGAGATCGGTCATGCCGGCATTCTCGACCGCCGTCGCGAAGGACGAATAGGCGAGATCGGCGATGTCGAGCTCGCCCGAGGCGAGCGCCGTGATCATCGGCGGCGTGCCGGCGAAATGCGTCGGCGTGACCGTGTAGGTCTTGCCGTAATGGGTCATCAGATCCTTCTTCTCGTAGATGATCGATGCCCAATTGCCGACCGGCACAACCCAGGCAATGCGGATATTGAGCGGCTCGTCCGCCCGTGCGACCGAAGCGCCCAAGCCGAAGGCCGCCGCGACGGCCATACCGATGATGGTGGCTGAAAACCGCATCCCTCTCCCTCCCCGCTTGTGGATCGCCCGGCGCGACGATCGCTTATTGGCTGAGGTAGCAGAAAGCCGAAGCGGCGCCCTTGTCAACCATGGCAGAGGTGGGCCGCGCCGCTGGTGGGCGGCAGGCCGGACCTGCGATTTCGGCGCGACGGTCAGGTCTTGCCGATCTGTGCGTTGACGCGGGCGATGGTCTCGGCCGCTTCGCGCATCACCTTCGCCTCATTGAGCGTCGTCAGCTTGCCGGCGCGCTTCAGGATGCGGCCGTCGACCATCACCGTATCGACATTGGCGGGCTGCGCCGCCTGCACGATCATGCGCGCGGGATCGGCCATCGGCGCCATGTTGATGGCGTCGGTGCGGACCAGGATGATGTCGGCGCGCTTGCCGGGCGTCAGCGAGCCGACGCGATCGGCGATGCCGAGCGCCCGCGCGCCGTCGATGGTGCCCATCTCGAGAACGCGCCGCGCGGTGATGCCGAATTCGCTCGGCGTCGTGCCGTCGTCGATGTTCTGCATCACCTTCATGATCGCGAACATGTCGGCATTGCCGCAGAGCACGGTCGTGTCGATCGAGAGACCGAAGGGCACATTGGCGGCCAGGAAGGCGCGCACCGGGGTGACGCCGAAGCCGGTGCGCATCTCGGTGAAGGGGCTGCAGCTTACCGGCGTCTTGGTCTCGGCGAGGATCTTGCGCTCGGCATCGGTGTTGTTGGTGGCGTGGACCAGCAGGACATCGGGCCCGAGCAGATTGGCCTTCGCCATCATCTCGACGAAGGAATTCTTGCCCGGCTCGATGCCGACATGGGTCGTCAGCGGGATGTTCAGCTCGCGCGCAAAGGCCATTTCCTGCGCGCAAATCTCGATCGGATTGCTGTTCGGGCCGCGCGTCGCGATGCCGAAGGTGACGAGGCCGTCGCCCGGCGTGCTGAACCATTTCGCATGGAATGCCCGGATATCGTCGAGCGGCAGCATCGTGTTGGTGCCGGTCTTGCGCGAATAGCCATAGGAATAGCGCGCGCGGCCGCCGGCTTCGCGATGCACCGCGAGCTCGGCCTCGGCATAGGCCGGCGACAGATTGTTGTGCGACCAGTTATGCACGGTCGTGATGCCGGAATGGATCGCCTCGGCGAGGCCAAGCCGCACGCCGCGCGCATTGTCTTCCGGCGTGAACAGCACGCCGAGCGTCCGGCTGTGCGGGAAATAGCCGGTCTTCGCGTCGTCGCCGGCGAGGTTGCGCGCGACGCTCTCCCACATATGCCAATGCGTGTCGATGAGACCCGGCATCGCGATCATATTGGTGCCGTCGATCACGCTGGCGCGCGGGGCGTCGATGCGCGGCGCCGACCGCGACGATGGCGCCGTCGCGCACATGCACATCGCCCTTGGCGAAATCGCCGACCGCCGGATCCATCGAGACGACCGCCGCGCCGCGGATGAGATATTCGTGATGCGCCGCTTGTCGCGGTGCCGGTCTTGGTCTGCCGCGACAGCCTCGCCGCCCGATACGGCCGAGGCCGCGATCGCTGCCGACGCAGCCGTGAGAAAGCCGCGACGATTGATGGTTGCGTTGCTCATCGTTCCTCCCGTGACATGCGGCGATCGTTCGTACGCGTCGCCGCCTCTCGCTCACTATGTCACGGTCGGAACGCTCAGCAACAGATCGGGCGCGGAGGCCGCGCCCATCATCGCGCCCACGGAGCGTCAGGGATGGGCAAGCAGATGGAACAGGCTCGACGTGTCCCAGCGGCCGCCGCCCCGCTCCTGCACACGCTCGATAGAATTGATCGACCAGCGCGGTGACGGGCAGCGCGCGATTTGTTGCGCCGCGCCTCGGCGAGGCAGATCGCGAGATCCTTGCGCATCCAATCGACCGCGAAGCCGAAATCGAATTTATCGTCGAGCATGGTCTGATAGCGGTTCTCGAGCTGCCAGGATTGCGCCGCGCCTTTCGCGATGACCTGCGCCGCTTTCTGCGCATCGAGCCCGGCGCGGACCGCGAAATTGAGGCCTTCGGACAGCGCCTGCACCAGGCCGGCGATCATGATCTGATTGACCATCTTGGTGAGCTGGCCGTTGCCGGCCGGGCCCATATGCGTGACCGCGCGGCCGTAATGCTTCATCACCGGCTCGGCGCGCGCAAAGCTTGCCGCATCGCCGCCGACCATCACCGTCAGCGTGCCGTTCTGCGCGCCCGCCTGCCCGCCCGAGACCGGCGCATCGAGAAAGCCGAAGCCTTTCGCTTTCGCCGCCGCATCGAGCTCGCGCGCCAGCTCGGCCGAGGCCGTGGTGTGATCGACCAGCAGCGCGCCTTTGCTCATGCCTTCGAACGCGCCCTGCTCGCCGAGCACGACCTGGCGCACATCGTCGTCATTGCCGACGCAGGTGAAGACGATCTCGGCGCCCGCAGCGGCTTCCGCCGGCGTCGGTTTCGCGACGCCCTTGTGCTGCTCGGTCCAGGCGCGCGCCTTGGCCGCGGTGCGGTTATAGACCGTGACCTCGTGACCGGCCTTGGCGAGATGCCCCGCCATCGGAAATCCCATCACGCCGAGGCCGAGAAATGCGAGCTTCATCGCGCGTCTCCTGATTGCTGACGCGCCTCTATCGCGAATTCCGCCGCGAGGGAAGAGCCGGCGCTACATCTGCGCGCGACAGGGTCATCGGTTGCTGATGGCGTTCGATCTCGATCGGCACGAGCGAGCCGGGCGCGGTCTGCACAAATGTAGATCACGGAATTGTTCTGCGCACTGGTGATCGGTTGACCGTTATAGCTCAGCAGCAGATCGCCGATCTGGAACCCGGCCGCCGCTGCCGGCGTATTGGGATCGACACGGTTCACTTGTACGCCAATGCCGAACGGCAGATCAAAGGGCAGCGACGCCGAGAAACGGCTTGCCGTCTGGCGTGCGTCGCATTCGCGCTAGCGGCTGCTGCTTGCGACGACATGCCACCCGTGGCGCGCTTAAGAATGCGATCTTCGGCTTGAAGCTGCGCGTTGATCATCTGCGATGTGATATCGAGGATGCGCCGAATATCCATCCTGGCCGATCAGCTTCACTTGGAAACCAGTCGCTGCGCGCTTTCGCAACGTCGCTTCGTCAATGGCAATGCCGATCGTGTCGGTCCGAGGACATTTATCGAACGCACATGATTCCTTGAGAGTATCTCTCGACGGGCAAAGATCGCGCCGTATCGTCTGCTGCAAAGTATCGGCCCGTGGGACCGCCGTCGTAAGTCCATTCGATGTAAATCTGATGGTCGGTCGTGACGTGTTTGCGGATTAACGAAGCTGCGCAGCATCCAGAACAGATCGATCGCCGTTCGTTCGGATCGTGTAGCGGAATGCCGGCCAGCGTCGATCTTCTTGCTGAATTTGTCGCCGATGACGTTGACGGTCGTTCGCGGCGGCGTTCCGATGGTCCGCAGGCGGCGAGCACGAACAGCAAGCACGGCAAGTAGCGGCAAGTTTCCCCGATCGATACGGCATGATGTTCCCCCGTTCCCGAAAAGTGGCCGAGACTAACTTATGTCTCGGTCGCAATTTCAAGAACGTTCGGGGAACACTTATCGGCGACTTGAGGCGGGCCGTAGCCGCGGGTGTGCAGGCTCTGGAACCGGCCGAGATCGGCTTCGCTGAGGCGCACGGTGAGATGCGCGTGCTGCTCGTCGTCGTCGCGCTCGACCACCTCGCCATGGCGATAGAGCCAGGCGATCGCCGCGCCGTCGGAGAGCGGCACGTCGAGCTGCGCGGTCTGGCGGTCGGCATCGAGGCGGTTGTCGATCAGCGCGAGCAGCTCGTTGCAGCCCTCGCCCGTCGTCGCCGAGATCGGCACGGCGGCGACGTTCCGCTTGGCCTGATTGCGCAACACGATCTTCTGGTCTTCGGGCAGCAGATCGATCTTGTTGAGCGCCTCGATCGCGCCGTTCTCGAGCTTCTCGCCGACACCGAGCTCGTTCAGCACGGCATGCACGTCGTCGCGCTGCGCTTCGCTTTCGGGATGATGCATGTCGCGGACATGGACGATGAGATCGGCCGAGGTCACCTCTTCGAGGGTCGCGCGGAACGCGGCGACGAGCGGCGTCGGCAGATCGGAGACGAAGCCGACCGTGTCGGAGAGGATCGCGCTGCGGCCCGAAGGCAGCGGCAGGCGCCGCATCGTCGGATCGAGCGTCGCGAAAAGCTGATCGGCGGCGACGACTTCGGCGCGCGTCAGGCGGTTGAACAGCGTCGATTTGCCGGCGTTGGTGTAGCCGACGAGCGCGACGACCGGATACGGCACGCGCTTGCGCGCCTCGCGATGCAGCGCGCGGGTGCGCTTCACCGTCTCGAGCTCGCGCTTCAGATAGGTGATGCGATCGGTGATGAGGCGGCGGTCGATTTCGAGCTGGCTTTCGCCCGGACCGCCGAGGAAGCCGAAGCCGCCGCGCTGCCGCTCGAGATGCGTCCAGGAGCGCACCAGCCGCGAGCGCTGATAGGTCAGCGCCGCGAGCTCGACCTGCAGCGACCCTTCATGCGTGCGGGCGCGGGCGCCGAAAATCTCGAGGATGAGGCCGGTGCGGTCGATGACCTTGCATTTCAGCTCGCGCTCGAGATTGCGCTGCTGCACCGGCGTGACGGTCGCATCGACCACCGTGACGGCGATCTCCTGCTCCGTCACCAGCTCGGCAAGGCGCTTCACCGTGCCGGTGCCGAGCAGCGTGCCCGGCCGCCACGCGCTCATGCGCACGACTTCGGAGGCGACGACCTCGAGCGCGATCGCGCGCGCGAGACCGACCGCCTCTTCGAGACGCATCTCGGGCGTGCGCGCGCCATCGCCCGCGCGCCGCCGCGGATCTCAGGCAAGGATGAACGACCAGGCAGCGCCCGACGGTCGCGACGCGCTCGCCCGCAGCTTCTACCATCCGCTCAGGCTTCTTCGGTCGGACTGTCCCCGGCTCGAACAGCTGGATCGGTCCCGCCGGCATCACGGTCGAGATGGCATGCTTGTAGACGAGTTGCGAATGCGCGTCGCGACGCAGCAGAACGCAGAAATTATCGAACCAGGTGATGATACCCTGTAGCTTGACGCCGTTGACGAGAAAGACCGTGACAGGTGTCTTGTTCTTGCGGACGTTGTTGAGAAAAACGTCCTGCACATTCTGAGTTTTTTCCGAAGACATGGGGATACCCCTTCTTGAATTATTGCGGCTGACCGGACCCATATCCGTGCCCGCCGAAGAGCGCCTCGTGCCGCCCAATGGATACCAAAATTGGGTGCTAAAGGGAAATCACAAGGCCCGGAGTCGGGAATTTGTATTTCACGTTTATAACATCCGGATCGTAACCCATGCACTTGATTTTTCGTCAAATTCCCTGGTTTGCGGCCGCCGCCGGCGTGCTCTTGGCGCTCGCCGGCTGCAACCGCGTGCGCGAAGTCGGCTTCGACACCAAGATGACGCTCGGCAGCGTCAGCCTGGTCGATCGTTGCAGCGATTTCATGAGCCGCGCTTTTCCCAACGGCGACATCGACGTCGTGGGCAGCCATGTCGATACCGACATGCAAAACGCGTCGGTGACGGTGCAAGGCATGCGCAACGGCGTGTCCGACAACTCATCCTACGCGCGCAGCGTCGCGGTCGAATGCCATTTCGAAGAGCGGGATTCTCACCAGCTTCCGCTGGACGGCCGGCCCTATTCGCGCCGCAACGACCGGCCAAGCGCGCGTGAAATCGGCAAAGCGAAGCTGCGGCGGGAATTTCACGAAGCCCTGATCCTCGGGATCGAGCGCGCCGAGCAGCACGGCCGTGCAGCCGGCCCGCGCGGCGCATTCCATATCGAGGGCGGTGTCGCCGACATACCAGACATCGGTGCCGGCAAAGCCCGAACCTTCGAGCGCGAGTTGCATCGCGATCGGATCCGGCTTGTCGGCTTTGGCATCGCCCGCACCGACGAGGCGCGTGAAATAGCGGCTCCACCCGAGATGATCGGCTTCGAGCCGCAGGATGCGCCCGGTCTTGTTGCTGAGCACGGCGAGATGGAAGCCCGCCTGCTGCGCTTCGGCCGAGCAGCTCCGCCGCGCCAAGGATCGGCGCCAGCCGCTCGATATGCATCGAGGTGAAATGATCGAGATAGAGCTTGCGCGCCTCGTCCCAGCGATCGCCGAACAGCGCCGGAAAAGCATCGCGCAGCGAATGCCGCACGCGCATCTTGGTCTCGGCCAGCGTCCACGGCTCATGGCCCATGGCCGTGAAGGTCAGGACCAGCGCTTCGTGGATCGTGGCCCAGCTATCGACGAGGGTGTTGTCCCAATCGAAGACGATGGCGCGCGGCCGCATTTTGTTATCGGCGGTCATGCTTTGTCCGAGCCGCCGACCAGCGCGTAATCCGCATAGGATGCCGCCAGCTTCTTGGCGAGCGGACCGGGCTTGCCGTCGCCGACCGGCGCGTCGTCGATCCGCACGACCGGCACGACGAAATTCGTGCTGCTGGTGAAGAAGCGCTTCGGCGCGCGGCTTTGGCTTCGGCGACGCTGAACGGCCGCTCGACGAGCTGCAGCCCCGACGCGCGCGATCACGCGCAGCAGTCCCAGCCGCGTCACGCCGTTGAGAATTCCCTGATCGGCCTGGCGCGTGACCACCTCGCCCGCCTTGGTGACGATCCAGGCGTTGGACGAGGTGCCTTCGGTGACATTGCCGTCGCGATCGACCTGCCACGCCTCGAAAGCACCCGCCTGTCTTCGCGGCTTCCTTGCCCGAGCGCGTTGGGCAGTAGCGAGACCGATTTGATATCGGGCCGCGCCCAGCGCTGATCCGGAATGGTGATGACCTTGATGCCGCTCGCCATGAGCTTCGGATCGACCAGCAGCTTCGAGCGCGCGGTCATCACGAGGCTTGGCCGCGTCTTGCCCGGGAAAGCGAAATCGCGCGTCGCGACGCCGCGCGTGATCTGCAGATAGACGAAGCCCTCGCGCAACCCGATTGCGGCGCGCGACCTCGTTCATCACGACCATCAGCGCCGCATCGTTCATCGAAAAATCGATGCGCAGCGCCGCGAGCGAGCGCCGCAGCCGCTGCAGATGCAGTCCGGCATCGATGAAGACGCCGTTCCGCATCGCGACGACTTCGTAGCAGCCATCGGCGAATTGATAGCCGCGATCCTCGATATGCACGCGCGCGTCGCGATGCGCGAGATAGCGGCCGTTCACATAGGCGATGCGGGACATGGGCCTCTATTCAGGCTCAATTCGCCTCGGACAAATCGGCCTTGGCGGCAGGCTCGTCGGGGCCGCGCTCATCGGCCACGCGCTCGCCGTCCGCTCGCCATTGAGCACGCCGAGCGATTTGAGCTTGCGATGCAGCGCCGAGCGCTCCATGCCGACGAAAGCCGCGGTGCGCGAGATATTGCCGCCGAAGCGCGCGATCTGGGCGAAGAGATATTCGCGCTCGAACATCTCGCGCGCATCGCGCAACGGCAGGGTCATCAGCTCGCCGCCGCGATCCCAGCGCACGACCGCCGGCGCGATCGAGCCGATCTCCGTCGGCAGCATCTCGGCGCGGATCGGATCGCTGCCCGCCGGCGCCATGATCAGCGTCCAATCGACCGCGTTCTTGAGCTGGCGCACATTGCCCGGCCACTCATAGGCCTGCAGCGCGGCGATCGCGTCTTCGCCGAATTCGCGCGGCGGCAGGCGTGCATTCTCGGCGGCGCGCAGCATGAAATGCCGGGCGAGCGCGGGAATGTCCTCGATGCGCTGGCGCAGCGGCGGCACATGCAGCGGCACGACCGCGAGGCGGTAGTAGAGATCCTCGCGGAAGCGCCCGGCGGCGATCTCGATGGTGAGGTCGCGATTGGTCGCGGCGATCACGCGGACATCGACCTTCACCCGCGTGCCGCCGACGCGCTCGAAAGTCTGGTCCTGCAGCGCGCGCACGATCTTGCCTTGCGTCTCCATCGGCATGTCGGCGACTTCGTCGAGGAACAGCGTGCCGCCATGCGCCTGCTCGAAGGTGCCGACCTTGCGCGGCGAGTCCGGCCCCTCGGCGCCGGCATCGGTGCCGAACAGCTCGATCTCGAAGCGCTCCGGCCGCATCGTCGCGCAGCTCAGCACGACGAACGGCCCCTTGCCGCGGCGCGAGCCGGTATGGAGCAGCCGCGCCACCACTTCCTTGCCCGCGCCCGGCGCGCCGGTGATCAGCACGCGGCTGTTGGTCGGGCCGACGCGGTCGAGCTGCTGGCGAAGCTGCGAGATCGCATGCGAGTCGCCGATCAGATCCTCATCGCCGCCGGTGCGCTGGCGCAGCTCTTCGTTCTCGCGCCGCAGCCGCGCCGCCTCGATCGCGCGCTCGACGATGATGCAGCAGCCGATCCGATTTGAACGGCTTCTCGATGAAGTCGTAGGCGCCGATCTTGATCGCCGCGACCGCGGTTTCGATATTGCCGTGGCCGCTGATCATCACGACCGGGATATGCGGCAGCTCGCGCTTGATGATTTTCAGGATCTCGAGCCCGTCGAGCTCGCTGCCCTGCAGCCAGATATCGAGCACGACGAGCGACGGCTGGCGCGAGCGTATAGCCGCCAGAGCCTCGGTGCTGTTGCCCGCCTGGCGCGTCTCATAGCCCTCGTCGCCGAGAATGCCGCACATCAGAGCGCGGATATCGGCTTCGTCGTCGACGACCAGAATCTCGTTCGCCATCGATTAGGCTTCCACCTGAACTACCGGTTTTGGCGCAACGTTCTTGGTCTCCTGCGGATGGAACACGAGCTTCACCCGCGCGCCGCCGCCTTCCCGATCATCGAGAACGAGCTCGCCGTGATGATCTTCCATGATTTTCTTCACGATGGCGAGACCCAGACCGGTGCCTTTGGCATGCGTCGTCACATAGGGCTCGATCAGCCGTTCGCGTCCCTCGCTTGGCAGGCCGCGGCCGTTGTCCTCGACCGACAGCACGACGTCCTCGCCTTCATGGCCGAGCCGCACGGTGATCTCGCCCGGGCGGCACCTCGCCTTCGCGCGACAAGATCGATTCGGCTGCGTTCTTCATCAGATTGACCAGCGCCTGCGCCACTTGGCGCGAATCGCAATTGAGTCGCAGCGGCGCGCCGGGCAGCTCGGTCTCGACGCGAATTTCCGGCGTCGCCGCACGCTGCAGGAAGGCCGCCTGACGCACGATCTCGTTCAAATCCTCGTCGCGCAGCACCGGCGCCGGCATCCGCGCGAAGGAGGAGAACTCGTCGACCATGCGGCCGATATCGCCGACATGGCGGATGATCGTATCGGTGCAGGCGGCGAAGGTCTCGCGATCGGTAACGATATCCTTAAGATATTTCCGCTTCAGGCGCTCGGCCGATAGCTGGATGGGCGTCAGCGGGATTCTTGATCTCATGCGCGATCCGCCGCGCAACATCGGCCCAAGCCGCTTTGCGCTGCGCCGCTTGCAGCTCGGTGATGTCGTCGAAGGTGGCGACATAGCCTTTCGCTTCGCCTTCGAGCCGCTCGGCAGCGACGCGGACAAGCAGCGTATGCGCGCGGCCAGCAGCGCACGATCTGCACTTGCGCCTGCGCCAGCCGGTCGGGCCGGCGCTCGGCTTCTTCGATCAGCCCGGCCATCTCGGGCACGACTTCGGTCAGGTCCTTGCCGATATGCTGATCGAGATCGGTGCCGAGCAGCAGCGAGGCCGAGCGGTTCGGCAAGTTGATGCGGCCTTGCTGATCGAGGCCGATGACGCCGGCGGAGACGCCTGATAGTACGGTCTCGGTGAACCGACGCCGCTGATCGAGCTGCCGGTTGGCTTCGATCAACTCGCTCTGCTGGCTCTGCAATTGATGCGTCATGCGGTTGAAGGCACGCGACAGCGAGGCGAATTCCTCGTCGCTGTCGCCCGCCGGCACGCGCGCCGCGAGATCGCCGCCGCGCACCCGCTCGGCCGCCGCGACGAGCGAGGCGATCGGCTTCGCCATGCGCGTCGCAAAAGTGAGGCCGACCCAGACCGCGCCGGTGAGCAGCAATAGGCCGACCGCCGAAGAAGACCAGGGAGAGTGCGATCTGGTAATCCGAGCGCTGGCCTTCAAGCTGCTCGTACTGGGTGACCGCACTCTGGGTCTGCTTCATATGGTTGATGACATTCGGATCGATGAAGCGGCCGGCATAAAGATAGACGTCGCCATAGCGCTCGAGCCGCACCAGGGCGCGGACGCGATCGTCATTGTCATTGGTCATCACCGCGACGTCGCCGGCGCGCGCCGAGGCGAGCGCCCAATCCGGCACCGGCTGCAATTCGAGCGCGAAGCTGAAGCCGGTGCGCGCGAGCAGATGCCCCTGCCCGTCGAAGACGATCGCCTCGGTCAGCGAGCGCAGCGCCGCTTGCGCGCGCACCACTTCATTGAAACGCTGCGGGTTGAGGCTCAGGAGATTGGCGTCGCGGTTGAGGTCGTTCGCCATGCCGACGACATCGGCGCGGATCGTCTGCTGATGCTCGTGTAGATAGGCTTCGGCAACGGCGAGCGAGCCGGTCACGGCGTTATGGACGCGGCTCGCTGAACCAAGCCTGCACGCCGAAGTTGAAGAGGAAGTAGGAAAAGAACGCGACGAAGATCGTCGGAACTACCGCGATCAGGCTGAACAGCACGACGAGGCGCGTGTGGAGGCGCGAGCCGGCAAGGCCGCGACGCCGCTCGGTCCAGAGCTGCACCAGCCGCCATGCCATGATGGCGATCAGCGGCAGCAGCAGGATGAAATTGAGCAGCAGGAAGAGCTGATCGAGATGCGGCGCGCCGGTGCCTGGCCAGACGCCGCGCAACTCGGCGAGCGTCGCGAAGCCCGAAAGCAGGGCAAAAATGCCAAGCGTGAGCGCGAGCTTACGCCCGAGACCGACCCTCCCGGCCCACGACCCGAACCCCCGCACTTCGCTCATAGCTTTATTTTAGGCCGCGGGCGACATCGATGTCGAGTTCGCGCACCTTTTTGCGCAGCGTGTTGCGATTAAGGCCAAGAAGTTGCGCGGCTTTGAGCTGATTGCCGCGCGTCGCGCTGAGGCTCAATTGAATGAGCGGCCGCTCGATCTCGCGCAGGACTCGGTCGTAGAGCCCGGCCGGCGGCAGTCCGCCTTTATGCGCGGCAAAGTAGTCGCGCAGATGGCGCTCCGCAGCCGAGCCGAGATTGTCATCGCCATTGCCCGGCGCAGCCGCTGGTGCGGCCGTCGCATCCGCCAGCTCCGCCTCGATCGCGTCGACGCCGATTACCTCTTGCGAATAGAGCGCCGACAAGCGCCGCACCAAATTCTCGAGCTCGCGGACATTGCCCGGCCAGCGATAGGCTTTGAGCCGCTCCATCGCCGCCTGATCGACCGTCTTCATCGGCAGGCCTTCGCTGCCCGCCTGGGCGAAGAAATGCCGCATCAGTGCCGGGACATCTTCGGCACGCTCGCGCAGCGGCGGCAACCGGATCGGCACGACATTGAGGCGATAGAACAGATCCTCGCGGAAGAGACCTTGGCGGATGAGCTGGCGCAGATCGCGATGCGTCGCGGCGATGATGCGGACATCGGTACGGATCGGCGAGCGACCGCCGACCGTCGTGTATTCACCCTGTTGCAGCACGCGCAGGAGACGCGTTTGCGCCTCGATCGGCATGTCGCCGATCTCGTCGAGGAAGAGCGTTCCGCCTTGTGCTTGTTCGAATCGCCCGATGCCGCGTGCCATCGCGCCGGTGAACGAGCCTTTCTCGTGACCGAAGAGCTCGCTTTCGATCAGCTCGCGCGGGATCGCCGCCATGTTGATCGCAACGAACGGCCCGGCGCGGCGCTTGCCATATTCATGCAGCGCCCGCGCGACCAATTCTTTGCCGGTGCCGCTCTCGCCGGTGATCATCACCGTGAGGTCGGTACCCATGAGCCGCGCCAGCACGCGATAGATTTCCTGCATCGCCTGCGAGCGCCCGATCAGCGGCAATTGCTCTTCCGGATCCTCGGGTGCGGCAGCGGTTGCCGCTGTCGAGGCGCGCGGGACCGTCAGCGCGCGCTCGACGACATTCACGAGCTCGCGCAGATCGAATGGCTTGGGCAGATATTCGAAGGCGCCGCGCTCGGTCGCCTTCACCGCGGTCAGCAGCGTGTTTTGCGCGCTCATCACGATGATGCGCAGCTCCGGACGCAGCTTCTTGATGCGCGGCACGAGATCGAGTCCGTTCTCGTCGGGCATCACCACATCGGTGATGACGAGATCGCCCTCGCCATCCGACACCCAGCGCCACAGGGTCGCCGCATTGCTGGTCGTGCGCACGTCGTGACCGAGCCGGCCGAGCGCCTGCGCCAGCACCGTGCGAATGGCGCGATCGTCATCGGCGATGAGTATGGTGGCGCTGCTCATGACGGGCTCTCGCTCGGCAGGACAATGGCCGCCGGTGCTACGGGTAAATAGACACGGAACACCGTGCGGCGCGGCTGCGAATCGAACTCGATGACGCCGCCATGATCGCCAATCACCTTGGCGACGAGGGCAAGGCCGAGCCCGCTGCCATTGTGCTTGGTCGAAACGAAGGGATCGAAGAGGTGTCGCTGCAGGTCTTCCGGGATACCGTCGCCATTATCGGTGACCGTCACCACCAGCGGCAGATGCACGCGGCTCTCGCTGCCCGCGACCATCATGCGCACGCCGTGCTGATAGGAGGTGGCGAGCTGAATTTCGCCGCCTTGCGCCGGCGCCGCCTCGGCCGCGTTCTTCACGAGGTTGAGGAAGGTCTGGATCAGCAGATCGCGATTGCCATGTACCGGCGGCAATGAAGGGTCGTATTCCTCGACGAAACGGACATTGCGTGCGAAACCCGATTGCGCGGCGCGCCGCACGCGCTCCAGCACTTCGTGAATGTTGACCGGCGATCGCTCGAGTGGCCGGCGATCGGAGAACACATCCATGCGATCGACCAGCGCACAAATGCGATCGGTCTCGTCGCAGATAAGGCGCGTCAGCTCGCGATCGGCCTGATTCGCATTCTCCTCGAGAAGCTGCGCCGCGCCGCGGATGCCGGAGAGCGGGTTCTTCACCTCATGCGCCAGCATCGAAGCCATCGCCGTCACCGAGCGCGCGGCATTGCGATGCGTGAGCTGACGATCGATCTTGTCGGCGATCGAGCGGCCTTGCAGCGTCACGACGACGAGGTCCGAGCCGTCGCCCATCGGCGCCGCTTGCACCGTCAGCGTCCGCGGCCCGATCCGCGGCATGTCGACGCCGACGCCGTATTCGGAAACGCTCGCGCCGGTGCGGCGCACGCTGTCGATCAGCGCGAAGACCGGGCTGTCCGGCGGCAGCAAGCCGGGCAGCGGCAGACCCAGCAGCATGGTCTTGCCGGCGTCGAAGAATTCCTCGGCGGCGTGATTGGCGTAACGCAGCGTGCCCTGCTCGTCGACGACGAGCACCGGATCCGGCAACGCCGCGAGCACGGCATGCGCTTCAACCGCGACCGCGGGCGGTAAGCGCCGGATGACGCTGCCGCGCGCTGCCATGGCTCAGGCTGCCTCCGCCAGCAGCGGCATATAGAACTCGGTGACCATTGCTTTGACCTGCGCCGGGTCATCGCAGCGATTGACCGAGGCGCGGAATTCCGACGAGCCGTAAAGCCCCTTCGAGTACCAGCCGAGATGCTTGCGCGCGATGCGGCTGCCGACGCTGACGCCGTAATGCGACAGCATCGCGTCGTAATGGCTCAGCAGCGTATCGCGCTGGTCGCGCGAGCGGCGGATCGGGCAAGCGCGTGCCGGTTTTGAGGAAATGCATCACCTGGCGCAGGAACCACGGCTTGCCGTAAGCGCCGCGGCCGATCATCACGCCATCCGCGCCGGAGAGGCGTCGAGAGCTTCTTGCGCCTCTTCAAGCGTCGTGATGTCGCCATTGACGATGACCGGCAGCGACACCGCCTCTTTCACCCGGCGCACGAAGGACCAATCGGCATGGCCTTCATAGAACTGGCAGCGCGTGCGGCCGTGCACGGTGATCATCTTGATGCCGGCATCTTCGGCGATCTTCGCGAGCTTCGGCGCGTTGCGGCTGTTGTCGTCCCAGCCCGGTGCGCATCTTCAGCGTCACCGGCAGATTGACCGCTTTCACCGTCGCTTCGAGGATGCGCGCGGCAAGACCCTCTTCGCGCATCAGCGCCGAGCCGGCTTGGCCGTTGACGACCTTCTTCACCGGACAGCCGAAATTGATGTCGATCAGCGCTGCGCCGCGATCGGCATTGAGCTTCGCCGCCTCGGCCATGACCGTCGGCTCGCAACCGGCGAGCTGCACCGCCATCGGCTGCTCTTCCGGACAATTCTTCGCCATCGTCATCGATTGGCGGGTCTCGCGGATCATCGCCTCGCTGGCGATCATCTCGGAGACGACAAGCCCGGCGCCATGCGTCTTGACCAGACGCCGGAATGGCAGATCGGTGACGCCGGACATCGGAGCCAGGATCACCGGCGCTTCAAGCTCTAAGGGACCAACGCGAATGCTCATTTTTTATGCAAACGACGTTTTGCTCATAGTTTAAGCACATCATATCGCACTGCACAACGATTGCAATGACATTTCCGCCGCAGGATACACCCCTTGGGTTAAGAGCCCTGCCACCGGGAAGCCGGTTGCGCTAGCTTGGCCCCATGTCAGCCTGCATCGCCCTTGTCGTGGCAGCCGGTCGTGGGACCCGGCTCGGCGGCGAGCGACCCAAGCAATATAGGACCCTCGGCGGCCAAGCGCTGCTGCGCCATTCGGTCGAGCGATTGGCGGCGCATCCGCGGATCGACCAGGTGCGCGTGGTCTATCACCCCGCCGATCAGGACCTCTACGACGCGGCCGTGGCAGGTCTCGACCTGCTGCCGCCCGTCCCCGGCGGCGCGGCGCGGCAGGATTCGGCGCGGCTCGGACTCGAGAGTCTCGAAAGCTTTGGCGCCGTCGCGCGTTCTCATCCACGACGCGGCACGACCGTTCATCGATCCGATCGTGATCGATCGCGTGCTCGAGGCGCTCGACGATGCGCCAGGCGCAATCCCGGCGCTGCCGGTCGCCGATACGGTGAAGCGCGGCGAGAACGGCATCGTCACCGGCACGCTCGATCGCGCGGACTCTGGCGCGTGCAGACGCCGCAAGGTTTCGACTATCGTGCGATCCTCGCGGCGCATCGCGCCGTCGCCGGGATGGAACTGACCGATGATGCCGCCGTCGCCGAGCGCGCCGGCCTGACCGTGCGCCTCGTCGAAGGCGCGGAGAGCAATTTCAAAGTGACGACAACAGACGATTTCGCGCGCGCCGAGAAGCTGACGAGCGGCGGTACCGGCGATTACCGCAGCGGCGACTTTCGATCAGGCCAGGGCTTCGATGTCCACGCCTTCGGACCCGGCGATCATATCTGGCTTTGCGGTCTCAAAATCCCGCACAGCCAAGGCCTCATCGGCCATTCCGACGCCGATGTCGGGCTGCATGCGCTGACCGATGCGATCCTCGGCGCGCTCGGCGCCGGCGATATCGGCATGCATTTCCCGCCGAGCGATCCGAAATGGCGCGGCGCGCCCTCGCATCTTTTCCTGCGCCATGCCGCCGATCTCGTCGCGCAAGCCGAAGGCCGCATCGTCCATGTCGATGTGACGATGATGTGCGAGGCGCCGCGCATCGGCCCGCATCGCGACGCGATGGTCGCGAAGATCGCCGAGATCCTGAACCTGCCGACGAGCCGCGTCAGCGTCAAAGCGACGACGACGGAGAAGCTCGGCTTCCTCGGCCGCGGCGAAGGCATGGCGGCGCAAGCCATCGCGACGCTTGCAGCTGCCCTAGCCATGTCGCGGCTGCTCGCAAGCTGGTTCGGCAGCGGCTTCTTGCCTGGCGCGCCGGGGACATGGGGGTCGCTCGTCGCTCTGCCTTTCGCTTGGCTGATCGTCGCCTACGACACGCAGATGGATGTTGCTGGTGGCCGCGGCCATCCTTTTCTTCATCGGCTGGGGCGCAGCGCATTTTGCGATCCGCGGCGTCGGCGATCAGGATCCGGGCTGGATCGTCATCGACGAGGTCGTCGGCCAATGGCTCACCTTGTTCGCGCTGCCGCTCAATGTTTTCGCTTACGCGATCGGCTTCGCGCTGTTCCGGCTGTTCGATATCTGGAAGCCCTGGCCGATCCGCACCGTCGAGCGGCGCTGCGGCGGCGGTTTCGGTATCATGATCGACGACGTGCTCGCCGCGATCTATGCATTGATCGTGATCGGGATTGGGAGGTGGTTGCTTTGAGCGATGACCGCATCCGCGCGCTCGCCGAAGCCGTGTTGACGCGCTGCCGCGAGAAGAAGCTGATGATCGCGACAGCGAAATCCTGCACCGGCGGGCTGATCGCCGGCGCGCTCACCGATATCGCCGGCTCGTCCGATGTCGTCGAGCGCGGCTTCGTCACCTATTCCAACCGCGCCAAGACCGAGATGCTCGGCGTGCCGGCGGCGCTCATCGCCTGGCATGGCGCGGTCAGCGCGGAAGTCGCGCGCGCCATGGCGGCGGGCGCCCTCGCCCATGCGCCGGTCGATCTGGCGGTCGCCGTCACCGGCATCGCCGGACCGGGCGGCGGCTCGACGGACAAGCCGGTCGGTCTCGTGCATTTCGGCATCGCGCGCGAGCGGCGGCCGGTGCAAGGCGAGCATCACGTGTTTCCCGGCGATCGCAGCGGCATTCGCCACGCGACGGTCGAGCGGGCGCTGGAGCTGTTGCTGGCGGCGGCCGAACAGTAGTCGTCCCATCCATCCTGTATGGTAGGGTCGCGGCCGACGCAGCGGGAGAAGAAGCCTCATGCGTTTCGGTCTCTTCGGCGGCGCGCGCTCGCGCAGCGGCACGCCGGTCGGCGAGCATCAGGGCGGCGACAGCCAGGGCTATCGCGACTACATCAATTATGTGCGCGAGGCCGAGGATCTCGGCTTTCGAGAGCGTCTTCGTCGTCGAGCATCATTTCACCGGCGTCGGCCAAGTCTCGGCGTCGCTCGGCCTGCTTGAGCTATCTCGCCGGCTGCACCGACGCGCATCCGTCTCGGCACGGCCGTCGTCGTGCTGCCTTGGCACAATCCGGTGCTCGTCGCCGAAGCCGCCGCGACCGTCGATCTGCTGTCGAACGGCCGGCTCGATTTCGGCGTCGGCAAAGGCTATCGCGATGTCGAGTTCAACGGCTTCTGCGTGCCGATGGACGAAGCGACCGAGCGCTTCGACGAGGCGATGGACGTCATCCGCAAAGCGTGGAACAGCACCGGCCGCTTCTCGCATCACGGCAAGCGCTGGAATTACGACAACATCGTCGTCGAGCCGGCGCCGGTGCAGCGCCCGCATCCGCCCTTCTGGCTCGGCGCCGGCAGCGAGGAATCGATCCGCCGCGCGGCGCGCGAAGGCTACAACCTGCTGCTCGACCAGATCGCGCCCTGCGATCTCACCATCGAGCGCGTCGCCATGTTCAAGGACGAGTGCCTGAAGGCCGGCCGCGCCTACGATCCGGCGATGGTCGGCACGACGCGCGGCTTGCAGCTCGTGCGCAACGCCGCCGATCGCGAGAAGGCGCTGGCGATGCGCATCAACATGCTGAAGAACATCGGCACGCTCGCCCGCGGCCGCGGCGCCGAGCGTTATACGCAGATCAAGGATTACAGCGGCCCGCCGATCGAATTCGACGACGCGCCGCTGCTCGGCACGCCCGACGAGATCATCGCGCGGCTGAAGAAGCTCGAAGCCGGCGGCGTCGAGAACGTGCTGCTGGTCGACCCGACCGGCTCGATCGCGACGCTGCAGATCTTCGCCAAGGAAGTCATGCCGGCTTTCGCGAAGAAGAAACCCGCGCCCGCCAAGGTCGTTTGAACCGCAAAAGAACAGCCCCGTGCGCCACATCATTGTCCTTCTCTGCGCCCTCAGTCTGGCGGCGTGCGACAGCTTTGGCCCAAAGCAAGCCGCCGCGCCGCTCTGTCCCTTGCCGGGCCAAGAGCCGCTACACCATCGCGCAGATCTTCTTCGGCCGCGACATTCCCGGCCGCGGACCGCTGACCGATGCGGAATGGGATGATTTCGCCGCGCGCGCGGTCACGGCGCAATTCCCCGACGGCTTCACGGTGATGGACGGCGCGGGGCAATGGTACGACCAGAGCAGCGGCAAGCTCATCCACGAACAGAGCAAGATCCTGCTCGTCGCCGCCGATCCGGATTCCGATCTCAGGACGCGCATCGGCAGCGTCATCAACGCCTATCGCGCGCAATTCAAGCAACGCTCGGTCGGCGTGATCACGAGCGAGGCCTGTGCCGCGTTTTGATCTTTGCGCGAGAGGCCGGCAGACATGAGCCGGAATGATCGGCGTCTCGCCAAGAAGACGGGAGGCGGACTCGCAAGACAGCTTCAACGAGGCGCTGCGCCTGCATCAAAGCGGACAATTCGCCGAGGCCGAGCGGCTTTATCGCCAGATCCTGGCGCACGATCCGCGCCATGCCGACAGCCTGCATCTGCTCGGCGTGCTCGCCTATCAGCGCGGTCGAGGCACAAAGCGCGATCGATCTCATCGGCCAGGCGATCGCGATCAACAACGCGGTGCCGTTCTTCCACAACAATCGCGGCCTCGCCCTCGTCGCGCTCGGCCAGATCGACGAAGCAGGCGACGCATTACGAGCGCGCCCTGGCGCTGAAAGCCGATTACGTCGAGGCGCTGAGCAATCTCGGCAATCTGCGGCTGATGCAGGGCCGCGGCGAGGAAGCGATCGGCCTCCACAAACGCGCCCTCGCCCATAACCCCGATTATGCCGAAGGCCAGATGAATCTCGGCAATGCCCTGCGCGAGCAAGGCAAGCCGGACGAGGCCGTGGCGCGCTACGAGCGCGCCATTGCGCTGCGGCCCGATTACGTCGAGGCGCTGAGCAATCTCGGCAATGCGCTGCACGATCTCGGCAAGCTCGGCGAAGCGCGCGCGCTCTTACGAGCGCGCCCTCGGCTGCACGCCGATTTCGCCGAGGCCGCGGCAATCTCGGCAATGTGCTGCATGAGACGGGCGATCTCGATGCCGCGATCGACGCAGCTCGAGCGCGCGATCGCGCTGCGGCCGGATTACGCCGAGGCGCAGAACGGGCTCGGCCTCGTGCTCGATAAAAAGGGCGAATACGACACGGCGATCGCCTGTTTCGAGCGCGCTTTGGCGCTGCAGCCCGACGATGTCGAGATTCTCAACAATCTCGGCGCGGCGCTGCAGAATCGCGGCCGCTTCGACGACGCGATTGCGCGCTACGAGCGCGCCCTCGCCTTGCGGCCCGATTACACCGAGGCGCGCAAGAATCTCGGCGGCGCGCTCCATGCCCGTGCCGGCGAGCGCAGCGGCGCGCTCTTGCGCGAGCGGATGAAGCAGGCGGCGCATGACGGCGTGCGCGGCCAATATGAGACGCTGCCCTTCCCGGCGCGCGATCCCGAGGGCGAGCGCTACGTGCTCTACGTCACGCCGCCCGACATCCTCGCCAAGGTCAATCAATATTGCTTCGGCGGCAGCGCGCGATTTCGCCAAAGGCCTGCGCGTGCTGGTCGCCGGCTGCGGCACCGGCGACAGCGTCATGTGGCTCGGCGAGCAGTTGCGCGACACGCCGTCGGAGATCGTCGCACTCGATCTTTCCACGGCGAGCATCGAGATTGCCGAAGCGCGCGCGACGGTGCGCGGGCTCTCGAATGTTCGCTTCGTCAACGCCTCGCTGCTCGAGGCGCCGCAGCTCGGCCTTGGCATGTTCGATTACATCACCTGTCTCGGCGTGCTGCATCATCTGCCCGATCCGGATGCCGGGCTGCGCGCGCTCGAAGCCGTGCTCGCGCCGGATGGCGGCATGGGGCTGATGGTCTATGGCCTGCCCGGCCGCGCGCATATCTATGCGATGCAGGAATTGCTGCGCGGCATGACCGCCGGTATCGACGATCGCGAGCGGAAGCTCGCCATCGCGCGCGACGTGCTGCGCCAATCTGCCGCCGACCAATCCGTTCCGGCTTGCGCGAAGGCTGGGACAATATCCAGGCCGGCTATCTCAAGGACGACACCAATCTTTGGGACACGCTGCTGCATGAGCAGGATCGCGCCTACACGGCTTCGGGCGTGCGCGATTTCCTCGCCGGCGCCGGGCTGCATCTTCAGGCTTTCGGCACCTACAAGGCCGCGCCCGCGACCTGCGCGCTGCAATACGATCTCGATCTCTATGTCAGCGATCCCGCCGAGCGCGCGCGGCTCGCGAACCTGCCGCAGGCGCAACGCGAGGACATGGCCGAGACGCTCGATGGCAGCCTCGCGCTGCACACCTTCTATGCCACGCGCGCGCCGAGTGCCGCGCTCGATCCGACCGCGCCCGAGGCGATCCTGTCGGTGATGAGCGAATTCGGCGACCGCGCGCTGGCGCGAGCTCGCGATACCCGGCTGCGTCCGCTGCCGATCGTGCTGCGCAACGGCCGCAGCATCACCTACGCGCCCTCGCCTCAGGCGCAGCGCTTCCTTGCCGCGATCGACGGACAAGCGCAGCAATGCGGAGATCGCGCAGGCGCTCGGCCTATCCCTGGCCGAGATCGCGCCGGAGCTGCGCATTCCGACCGCGCTGCATTGGCTGGTCGCGCGCCGCGCCGAAGGCACGGCTTTCGCGCCCATCCCGATGCACGGCAAATTCGCGCTGCCGCTGCGGCCGGAAGAGCCGGTATTGCTCGTCGAGGCCTCAATTAAAAGTGGGCGCTAACGCGCAGGACAGAGCTGATCGAGGAACTGCTGCGCGCAGGCCGACCAGGAGAAGCGCAGCGCATGCTCGCGGCAGCGCGACCGCGACAGGCTGAGCGCTTTGAGCGCCGCGCTTTTCAAATCCTCATCGAGCGCGCCGGCATCGCTGCCGCCCAGCACATCGAGCGGACCCGGCACGGGATAGGCCGCGACCGGCACGCCCGAGGCGAGCGCTTCGAGCATCACGAGGCCGAATGTGTCGGTGCGGCTCGGGAAGACGAAGACATCGGCCGAGGCATAAGACTGCGCACAGCGCGCGGCCTTCGCGCTTGCCGAGGAAATGCACATCGGGAAAGCGCGCTTTGAGCGTCGCGAGCGCCGGCCCCTCGCCGACGACGACTTTCGAGCCCGGCAGATCGAGGCCGAGGAAAGCGGGAAGGTTCTTCTCATGCGCGACACGGCCGACATACAAGAAAGATCGGCCGTTGGAACGCCGGCCGCTCGTCGCGCAGTTCCGGATCGAAAAGCGATGGATCGACGCCGCGGCCCCACGGCGCGAGATTGTTGAAGCCATGACCGGCCAGCTCGTGGCGCACGGATTCCGTCGCCACCATCACCCGCACCGCCGGCGCGTGGAACCAGCGCAGCAGCGCGTAGGTAAAACGCTTCGGCGCGATGTAGCGCACCGCGAGATATTCGGGAAAGCGCGTGTGATAGGCGGTGGTGAAGCGCAGGCCATGCTTCAAGCACCAGCGCCGCGCCGCGATCCCGATCGGCCCTTCGGTGACGATGTGGATCGCATCGGGCTTGGTCTCCTCGATCACCCGCGCGACGGCGCCGCGCGGATTAATCGCCAGCCTGATCTCCTTGTAGAACGGGACAAGGCACGGTGAAGCACTGATCGGGCGTCAGCGTCACCACCGTGTGGCCGAGCGCTTCAAGCTCGCGCATCACCGTGAGCATGGTCCGCACGACGCCGTTGACCTGCGGCGGCCAGGCGTCGCTGGCCAACAGGATCTTCATGCGTCTTCTTCCAACAATTCGAGCTCGCGTTCATTCGGTGGATTGAATGGATCGCAAGCACGCAGCGTCATCCAATGCAGGATTTCGAGCGAACCGTCGAAATGCTCGACCAAGCGCGGTGCAGCTCTCGACCCAGTCGCCATCGTTGCAGTAGAGGACGCCGTTCATGTCGCGCATCTCGGCCTGATGGATATGGCCGCAGATGATGCCGTCGACCTTGCGCGCCCGAGCTTCGGCGGTGATCGCGTTGGCGTAATCGCCGACGAATTGCACCGCGTTTTTGACGCGCGATTTGAGATAGGCCGAGAGCGACCAGTAGGGATAGCCCAGGTGGCGCCGCGCGTGGTTGAAGTAATTGTTGATCTTGAGCATCAGGTCGTAGGCCCAATCGCCCAAGAGCGCGAGCCAGCGGGCATAGCGCACGACGCCATCGAAAGCGTCGCCATGGATGACGAGCATGCGGCGGCCATCCGCGGTCATATGGATGACTTCGGATTCGATCATCACGCCACCGAATTGAAGCCCGGTGTAGTCGCGCAGCATCTCGTCGTGATTGCCGGGGACGTAGATGACCTTCGTCCCCTTCCGCGCCTTGCGGAGGATCTTCTGGACGACGTCGTTGTGGCTCTGGGCCCAGTACCAGGACTTCTTGAGCCTCCAGCCGTCGACGATGTCGCCCACGAGGTAGAGGTATTCGGATTCGGTGTGGCGTAGGAAATCGAGCAGGAATTCGGCTTTGCATCCGCGGGTCCCCAAATGGACGTCGGAAATCCAGATCGAGCGGAAACGATTGATCGATTGCAGATGGGTCATCATGCGACCCCTCGCCGGCGCCGATAGCGCCAGACCTGCACCGGCGGGAATTGCGACCAGACCCGCGCGACCTCGATACCGTCGAGATCGAGCGCGCTCGTCGCGACCGGCGAGACCAGCGCGTTGGTGAGCTGGACGAAGCTGCCATCCTCGCCGGCGAGCTCGAGACAGGGCGCGATCACCGCGCGCTGGCTGGCGATGGGGAACCATTTGATCGGCAGCGAGGAGACGACCGCCGCGAGCTTGGTGATCGCCGCGCTCGGCGAGGACGCTGTCGATCGTGCAGGCATCGGCCTTCGACGATCTGCAGCCGCTCGAAGCGCCGCCGCAGCATCGCCGCGAGCGCCGCTTCGCGCTCGACCACGATCAGCCGCTCGGGAGAGCAGCCCGCTTCGAGCAAGCTCGCGGTCACCGCGCCGGTGCCGCCGCCGAGTTCCAGGATCATGCCTGGCCGATCGAAGGCGACCGCTTTCGCCATCGCCCGTCCGACCGCCGCGCTCGATGGCAGGAAGGCGCCGATCTCGAGCGGATGCCGCAGCCAATGGCGAAAGAAAAGGGCGCTTTCGGCGCCCTTGGTTTCAAGCTTCGACAGCATCGCGACCTCAGCTGATCGATTGTCGGGCCCCCGCGCGGGACCGTCATCGGCGGTGACGACCACATCGACCAGCCGGTCGGTGCAGCGGTTCTTCTGCATCTCGCGCAGCGCGGCGCGGAAGATCTCGGCCGTTCGTGCGTCGGGCACCGAGACCGTCGCCACCTTGCCGCTCGTTGCCGCGCGGAAGGGTCGCCAGCCCCAGGCGATTGACCGCCAGGACGGTGAGCTCGACCGGATCGAGCTGCACGGGTCGACTTACCTGCGGCTGCACGACTTCGGCTCGGCGGCACCAGCCAGAGATGCGGCTTACGGCGCGGTTTGGTCGCTTTCGTCGCGCTGATGAAATTCATCAGACCGTTCTTCATCGCGGCCTGGAAGCTTCTGATGCTTTGCTGGAAACGCAGTCATTCCGTGTCCTCGAAACAATCCGTGGGACGACAGGAACGGCGTAGCAGCGCCGCATGACGGATTTGTGCAGCTTCAATTTCGCTGCCGTGAAACCACTGCCGCGACCATGCTTAAGGTAGCGGTTTCGGGTCATCTTTATGATTAATGTAAAACATTATATATTTACTATAATATATTGATTATTAAATATTATACTTAATAGATAAACGAGAATCTAGGCTCTGGTTCGCGCCATGCAAATGCGACAGCGCTGTCATCTGCGCCGCGACGCAGTTTCGCATGCCACTTTCGTCATGACGATTCGGCGAAGGCGACTCTGCTCGGTAAGCAGCCTCACGCCGATTGCGTACGACTCGTCAATGCGACTGGGCTTATTGCGACATGCCAGGCATCGACGACATGTCGTGGCTCATGCCCTGCGCCGGGTTCGCCGCGCCGCTCATCTCGCCGGCATGCATCGCACCGACCTTGGCAACGGATGCTGTTCACCTGTTGGGCGCCGGCATGCTCGAAGGTCAGGGTCAGCGGCACGGTCTGGCCTTCCTTCAATGGCCCCTTCAGCCCGGTCAGCATGATGTGATAGCCGCGTCGGCTCCAACGTCACGCTTTTGCCCGGATCGATGGTCAGCGATTTGACCGGCCGCATCTCCATCACACCGTTCGCCATCTTCATCTCGTGCAGATCGGCATGTTCCGCGACCGGCGTGCTGACCGCACCTTCGAGGGTGTCCGGCGTGGTGCCGGTGTTGGTGACGGTAAGATAGATCGCGCCGGTCTTGGCGGCGCCGGGGGTCGCGCGCGCCCAAACCTGGTCGACCTTGATGCCGCTCGAATCGGCCCAAGCCGGCGCGGCGATCAAAACCGCGATCGCCGGCCACGGCAAAGATGTTCCTCATGCTGCTCTCCTTCGCTTAATCCTCATGGACATGACCGGCCGGCATGGCCGGGGCTAAATCGACGGGCGGCACGGCGCTGACCGGCCAGCCGATCGGCTCGTGTATCGCAGGTTCCATCGAGCCGAGCGCCGCGACGATCGCGATAACGCCGAGGCCGAGCGCGGCTTCGACAGCCGCATGGCGCGCGATCCGTCGCGCGGCACCGCGGTCATATATCGCCAACCGCGGCACGAGCTGCCAGCGGTTGATGGCGGCGAATGCCAGCATCGTCAGCACCAGCACAAGCTTCAGCAGCAGTATCCGGCCGTAAGCTGTTCCGAACAGCGCCGGCACCGAGCCGACGAGGTAATAGGTATTGACGACGCCGCTCGGCAACAATGCCGCGACGAAGATGACACCAAGCGTCGAGAACCGTCTCGCCGCTTCATATTGCCGGTCGGTCTCGGTCGTGCCGCGCAATAGCAATATCAGCGGCAGCAATGCGCCGAGCCAAAGCCCGGCGGCGATCAGATGCGTGGCATCGGCCGTGAGATGGATCAGTGCATCGCGGCCGAGTTCGGCGCCGGCATGACCCTGCCATGCAATCGCCATGACACTTACCGCGGCAAGGAAGGCCGCCATGCGATCCAGCACTCGATCGCTGGCCGAGCCGCCTGACCAGCGGCAGCAGCAAGAGCGTGAGGACGAAGCGCAGCCCCAACGCGTGGCCGAATTGCGTGTCGAGCAGCACGGTCTTCGGAACGCCGCTGGCAATGGTTGCGGCCAAGGTGTCCGCGCTCATATTCTCGGCGACGAGGACGAGCCAGAGCGGCGCCGAGATGAGCAGCAGTGCCGCGCTGAGCTGTGCCACAATACGCAATTGCCGCATCGGCCGAGGCGGCGGGTCACGGCGATGAACGCGACGAATCCCAGTGCGCCGAGCAAGCGACAGCGCGCCGGCGAAATGCAGCGTCCGCGTTGCAATGAGCAGCGGATCCATTGCTTGGCCCGATTCCGATCGTCCGCCGCTATTTCACCGTAAAGGTAAAGGTGCCGTCGGTCGCATGCGTATCGACCGAGACCGCATGCCAGTGGACCTTGTAGGTCCCCGCCTGGAGCGGCCCCAGCGAGACATGCATCAGGGTTGTGTCTTGCGGGTCGACCGCAGCATCGCCCTGATCGACGGCCGCGCCCTGCCGCGTCCTGGACGTCGAGCTTGCTGAAGGCAGGCTCGAGCTTCCCCGTGAACCAGATCTTGACCTCACGCGGCGCTGGCGAGACCGTGCTGTCGCTCGCCGGTTCGGCGGTCTTTGGAAAAGCATGTGCTTGGGCGATGCCCGGCGCCGCCGCCAGCGCCGCGACCAACAGGAGCGCGAGGCTCCCGGAATAGTTCTTCACCGAAAACTCCATCACTGAATTGGCAAACGAAGCGCCGCGCATGCCGGTGCTTCGACGATTGGGCGCAAATCAGGCGATGGAAGGTGGTCCGCGCGATTGATAGGAGGAAGTTACAAGCAGCGCAGCTTGTGCGATGTCGGCCGCGGAGAGATCGCTGCGGCCGATCGATGCCGGCAACGGTAGCGGCGGTGCGGCAGGCAGTGCAAAGGCCTGCGCCGCCGCCAGCGTGGTGCAGATCGAGCAATGATCGGCAAGACCGTGATCCGCCGGGTTGCCGCTGCCCTGCTGCGTGTCATGGCCGAGCGCCGAGCAGATGACCGCCGCGGCGCCGGGAAGCTCCGCGCGCGCGATCTCGACGGCCATGAAGAACGGCACGAAGCACCTGCATCGCCGCGGCGAGAAAGGCGAGCCACGCGCCGCGCGGGCGCGTCTGCGCCGCGCGATGACGGCGCGCGCTCATTCTGCTGCCTCGATGTCGAGCGCGCCGTAGCCTTTGAGGCGATAGATCGCCATCGAGCCGAGCCAGCTCGCGATGAAGATCGCGAGGACGACATAGCCGAGGCTGCCGAAATTATCGTTGAGCGCGGCGATGGCGTTCCAGAACGGGCCGGTCAGGCCGAGCTTCTCGATCGCGAGGCCGACGCAGCTCGACACCGCCAATCAGCAATGCCACCATCACCGAGGCGAAGGTGATGGTGAGGTTGTAGTAGAGCTTGCGCACCGGCTTGGCCAAGGCCCAGCCATAAGCGCCGACCATCAGCACGCTGTCGGTCGTATCGATCAGGCACATGCCGGCGGTGAAGAGCGCCGGGAAAGACCAGCGTCGCCCACAGCGACAGGCCATGTGCCGCCTCGCTCGCGGCGATGCCGAGCAGCCCGATCTCGGTCGCGGTATCGAAGCCGAGGCCGAAGAGCAGCCCGACCGCAAACATATGCCAGCTATGCGTCACCAGGCGGAAGAGCGGCCGGAACAGCCGCGCGAGGAAGCCCTGTCCCGCGAGCAGCGTGTCGAGCTCGCCCGCGCCGAGCTTCTCGCCGGCGCGCACGCGGCGGAAGCTTTTCCACACCGCGGCGAAGATGAAGAGATTGACGATCGCGACGGCGAGCAGGAACAGCGCCGAGATGCCCGTGCCGACGACACCGCCGACCTCCTGCAGGCGCGGAAAATCCTGGCGCAGCCAGCCGGCGGTCGCGGCGACGGCGATCGCCGCGACGACGACGACGGTCGAATGGCCAAGCGCGAAATAGAAGCCGAGCGCCGCCGGGCGCTTGCCCTCCTGCATGAGCTTTCGCGTCGCATTATCGATCGCCGCGATGTGATCGGCGTCGACGGCGTGGCGCAGGCCGAACCCATAAGCGAGAAACGCCGTGCCGAGCAGCACCGGATAATCGTGGAAGACCGCCAGCGCCCAGAACCAGGCGAGGATATTCGGCCCACCGATCACCAAGGCGAGGCCCAGAACGGTGGCACGCAGGCTGCGCGGCCGGTCGGAGAAGATGCTCGCGATGGAGGCGACAGTCATACGCCGCCTCTTAGGGCAGATACTGCTCCGTGATCAAGCGGTTGGGGTCGGTGTCGGGCGGCATCTGGTCCGTATCGATCAGCGATTGAGCAACGACTTTGAGCGCTTGTTGATCGTAATGGCCATCGGTCGGAAACATCGGCTTTTCGCGGTCATAGACCTTTCCGACCCATTCCGCCGGCATGTTTAGGATCGGCTGAACGATGTTCACTGTTTCGGTCTTGTGGCTGGCGGCGTAGGCGATCGTTTCGTACCAAGCGGCGAGGAAGCGCTTGAGCGCAGCGGGATTTTGCGCCTGGAGCTTGTCGGTGGCGTAGATCGCATGGGTGATGAACGGCTTGACGAAATCGCCGAACGCGAACAGCACCTTTGCGCGGCCTTGCTGCTCCAGCGCGTAGCCGCCTTCGACGCTGCCAACCAGTGCGTCGATGTTGCCGGAAATCAGCGCCGAGGTGGTGCCGTCGGCGCTGCCGAGCGCAACGATGTTCGAGGCATCGGCCCCCTTCCAGCCCTCGCGAAAATTGATCTGGCGTGCGAACCAGTCGGTCAGCGAACCCGCGCTGGTGACCCCGATCTTCTTGGCTTTGAGTCCGGCCATGTCGTGGATCGAACTGTTCGCGCCCACGACCAGCGCCATATTGAGCGCCTCGTTCGCCATCACGCCGACGCCCTTCTCGGGCGAGCCCTTGGCGATGAAAGCGATGTCGGTACCGGCGCCGAGCGCGATATCAATGCTGTCGGATACCATTGCCTGGTGCAGCCGCGCCGCGCCGTCAATGCTGCTCTCCTCGATCGTGAGATTGTGCTTTTTGAAGACGCCGGCGGCGAGACCGACATCGAGCATCATGAAGCTGTAAGCACGGCTCGCGCCTTTGGCGACACGCAGCGAATCCTCGGCATGGCCGGCGCCGGCCGCCGCCAGCAGCGCAACCGCGGCGCCGCACAGCGCCCCATGAACAACCCGGTGCCTCATCCCGTTCCTCCCCTTTTCTCGTTGGGCAAGAAATTGACACGAAGCCGGGGTGGAAGCGAGGGCTATTCGCCCCGTTTACGGCGGGCAAAATCCTCGAGTTGGCGCTCGATTGAATCGAAAGCGTCGCGCAACGCCACATAGACGTCCTCATGCTCGTGGCACTGCCCTGGGTTGCGATGCGAGGTGAGCGTCCCACCCGGGACTTTGACCTCCACGGCAATGGCAAAAAGCTTGCCCTTGTGGTGACGGCGATGCGGCGCCTCGACGACCACGCGGCAGCCGGTCACGCGATTATGGAACTGCTCGAGCTTCTCGGCCCGCTCGCGGATGCGCTCGCGAACAAAAGGTGACGGCAGCATTTTGCGAAAAGTCACTTGCAGCGGAATGGGCATGACAGCGCTCTCTCTTTTGGCCAATGACAATGACACCGCTGTGCCTCCGGCTTCTTTGTTGATCTAAGTCCGTCAAAGCCGGGCCGGTTCCGCCTCCTGCGCCTAGATTAGAGGCCGCACCTCCGCCCCATCCATTACATAGGGTGCGTAGAGAAAATCGCGAATCGCGATCAGCCGGTCGGCGCGCCATTCGATGAGCACGAAATAGGTCGGTGGCCCTGCCAGATTGGCCGGATTGTAGACCAGGATGGCCGGCCGGTCCTCGACGAAGCCGGGCACGAAATGCCAATGCGTCGCGCGCTCGTAGTTGCCGAAATAATTCGAGACTTCGCCGCGGCCTTGCAAACGCCGGCGGTTGACGAGGTCGACCTTCACCTCCTCGGCGAGGAGGTTGCGCAGTAGATCGAATTCGCGCGCATTGAAATGGTCGATGTAGCCGGTGAGACGCGCCCGCTCCTCGGCCGATAGCGCGGGCATAGGCCGGTCCTCGGGTTCCTGCGCGAATTCCTTGAGACGCATCCGCCCGCGATGCAGCGCCGCCTTGACCGATGGCAGGGTGGCCTCGGTGACATCGGCGATTTCGTCGAGCGAATAGCCGAGCACATCCATCAGAATGACGCTGCTGCGCTGCGCCGCCGGCAGACGCATGAACGTCCTGAGGCTGACAGCGGCATTGAGGCGATCCTCGACCGTCGAGACAGGATCGACGATCATCTCCAACTCCTTCTCGTCCTGGCGTGCTAGCCTGCCGCGCGCGACGACGCAACAAATCGAGCGTCGCGTTATGCGCGATGCGGAAGAGCCAGGCTTCGGGATTGTCGATCGAGGCGAAAGACGGAAACGGCCTCGATCGCCTTCACCAGCGCTTCCTGTACCGCGTCCTCGCCGTCGATGACGGAGCCGGTCATGCGCGCGCAATAGCGATGCAGCTTCGGCCGCAGCTCGCCGAGCAAACGGTCGAAGCCGGCGCGTGCGGCAGCATCGGTCTCTCCGCTCATCCAAACACCTTTGGAGCTGGGCTCATTCGCTCAGCATACGATAATCGCCGATGATGGTCGCCTCGCCCGTTGTCGGCGGCGCCTGAAGCCGGCTGCGCACCTCGGCCTGATAGGCGCGAAACGCGTCGAGCTTCGAGAGCGGGCCCGGCTCGCCTTCGGGCGTATCGGTGAAGACGATGTGGACATAGGTGTCGTCAGGCCAACTTCGCCGCCACGTAGCGCACGCCCTTCGGTTGCTTGGCTTGCAGCTCGGCGAATACGGCCTTCAGGAGGCGCTCGTTCTCCGCATTGTGTTCGGGCTTGGCTTTGTAGATGACGATCTGGCGTTTCATGGCGGCCTCCTAGGCTGAGTGTTCAACGAGGCTTTGACGATCCGGGAAGCGCAAAGGATTCGCTGCTGCTAAAAATTTTTTGCACGGCAAAAAGCCCCGGCCATGAGTGGCCGGGGCTTTGCCGCGGACGGACTTGTCCGCTCGGATTTAATCGTCGGTCTCCGTCTTGGTCTTGGTGGTGGTCCGCGACTTGCCCGCGGGCGTGACGGTTTCCTGGGTGCGCTTTTCCTCGCGCTTCATGCCGTCATCCGATTGCTTGATCGTGTCCTTTTCCCTCGTCCGCTGCTCGGCCGGCGCCGGCATGGCGGCAACCGGCGGCGAAACCGCGACGCCGTCACGGGTCTGAACGGTAACGGAATCGGCAAAAGCGGGCGCGCCGAGCAGTAATCCGCCAGCCAAGACCATCACGAAAACTTTCATGGCTCAATCCTCCATCATGGACGCGTCGATGCCCGCCCGAGCCAGGCACCGATGTGGTTGTCTAACCGCCGGAGCGGCGAACTGGTTGCGGTCGAAGCTGGCGCCGCGCTCATGCCTGATTGCGCAAAATTTTTGGAGCGGCGAATCCTTGCAGACCGCCCACTCGTCTGATGGACGTAGGTTCGCGGCTCTACCGGCACTTATGCCCTCATGCCGCCAATGGAACGCTCTCGATGGAAACCCGCCGCTCGCGCGCCGGCCAAATCTGGGTCCTGGCGCTGACGTCTATCGCCTCTTTCATGATCTCGCTCGACTCCCAGGTCGTCACCACAGCGCTCAATGTCATCCGCATCGATCTCGGCGCGTCGATGGAGCTGCTGGAATGGACGGTGAATGCCTACATCCTCAGCTTCGCGGTGCTACTGCTCGGCGGCAGCGCGCTCGGCGACCGTTTCGGACGCCGCCGCATGCTGATGGCCGGCCTGGCGTTGTTCACCGCCGCGTCGGCGGCCTGCGGCGCCGCGCCGAATGTCGTGGTGCTGATCGCCGCTCGCGCCGTCCAGGGCGTGGGCGCAGCGCTGATCATGCCGCTCGCCATGGCCTTGCTGAGCGGCGCCTACTCCGCCGCCGAGCGCGGCAAGGCGCTCGGCATCTTCGCCAGCATCACCGGCGCAGCGATGATCGCCGGCCCGGTGCTGGGCGGCGCGATTGCCGCCGGGCTTCGCCTGGCAATGGATCTTCTGGATCAACCTGCCGATCGGCCTCGTGCTGTTGCCGCTGGTCTATCGCCATATCGGCGAGGCGTTCGGCCCCAAAGCGAAGCTCGATCTGCCCGGGATCGCGCTCGTGACCGTCGCCGCCTTTGCGCTGGTCTGGGGCCTGATGCGCGGCAACCCTGCCGGCTGGCTGAGCCGCGAAGTCGTCACCGGCTTTGCTCTGTCGGCATTCGCTTTGTTGCTTTTCATCCAATGGGAAGCGCGCGCAGCGCAGCCGATGCTACCGCTCGGACTTTTCCGCCGTCGCGCTTTCGCGATCGGGAACCTCGCCAGCCTGCCCTATTACGCCGCGATCTACGGCACGACCTTCCTGCTCGCGCAATTCCTGCAAGACCGCGCAGGGCTACGGTCCGCTCGGCGCCGGGCTGCGCATCCTGCCGTGGACGGCGACGCTGTTCTTCATGGCGCCGGTCGCCGGCAGCCTCGTCAATCGCGTCGGCGAGAAGCGGCTGGTCGTTCGTCGGCATGCTCGATGCAAGCGGCCGGCATGGGCACGATCGCGCTGATCGCGACACCGGGCCTCACGACGCTGCAGCTTGCGATCCCGCTGGTGCTCGCCGGCTGCGGCGGCTCGATCGCCATGCCGGCGGCGCAGAATGCGCGTCCTCAACGCCGTGCCGCCGAGCGATCTCGGCAAGGCGTCGGGCACCTACAACATGCTGCGCTTCTTCGGCGGCATGCTCGGCATCGCGACGCTGGTGGCGGCCTTCTCGGCAACAGGCAGCACCGCCTCGCCGCAGGCTTTCACCGCCGGCTTCGCGCCCGCGATGGGGGTCGCCGCTGCGCTGTCGCTGCTGGGCGCCGTGACGGGCTTGCTGCTGCCGGCGCGCGCGATGGCGAAAGTCGCCGCGCAACCGCAGGAGGCTGTAGATGCTAAGGGGTGCTGCGTCGCGGCTGCAATCGCACCCGCAGCAGCACCTCGCGCTCGTGTTCATGCCGCACGACATCGGCACGCACGCGCAGCAGATCGCGCCGCGCCACGAGGCCGACGAGCTTGTCGTCGCTGCGGCGAAGGATCGGCACGCGGCCGACATCGGCGACC
Organism: uncultured Alphaproteobacteria bacterium; assembly: GCA_963731145.1. Lineage (GTDB taxonomy): Bacteria > Pseudomonadota > Alphaproteobacteria > ATCC43930 > CGMCC-115725 > CAIKMD01. The sequence continues at coordinate 429,923 of CAVSUX010000013.1, forward strand.
GCCATGCGATCGGCCAGCGGGCCGACAAGCTCATCCTCATAGCCGGTCACGAGCTCCTGCTCGCCGAGCGCATCGCGCAAGCTGCGTGCCGGCGGCCCAGCCGCTCATCGTCCAGCGCAGCACATCGGCGCGCGCCACCATGCCGATCAGCGCTCCGTTCTCGTCGAGCACGGGATAGCTCTTATGCCGCGCCGTCGCGTCGGGCGCGGTGAAGAACGCGACGACATCGTTGATCGTCATCTCGCCCGAGAGCGTATCGACCGGCTTCGCCATGATCTCGGCGACGCGCGTCGTCTCGAACGGGTCGACGATGTATTCGCGCATCACGTGATGGCCCTTGCGCGCGACCTTCTCGGTGAGGATCGAGCGGCGCAGCAGCAGCACCGTCGTGGCATGCGCGGCGGTGCAGGCAACCGCGAGCGGCAGCAAGGCGGTGAAGTCGTGCGTCAGCTCGATCGCGAAGACGATCGCCGTCAGCGGCGAGCGCATCGTCCCGCCCATCATCGCCGCCATGCCGATCAGCGCCCAGATCCCGTCGCTGCCGGTCGGCATGATCGAGGCCGAACAGCGCGCCGAGCGCGCCGCCCATGATGAGCAACGGCGCGAGCACGCCGCCCGACGTGCCGGAGCCGAGCGCGATCGACCAGATGATCGCCTTCACGATCGCCAGGCGCACGACCGCCATGCCGGTCATGTCGCCGTTGAGCAGCGCCGCGATGTTGTCGTAGCCGACGCCGAGCGCATGCGGCTCGATCAGCCCGCCGACGCCGACCACGAGGCCGCCGATGACCGGCCACCACATCCAATGGATCGGCAAGCGCTGGAAGAAATCCTCGCAGGCATAGACCATCTGCGTCAGCAGGCCCGAGCCGAGACCGGCGACGATGCCGAGCGCCGACCGCGAGCAACAGGCCGAGCGGCGGCAGATGCCGCGGCCGACCGCCATCGGGAAGAGCGGGCTCGGCGCCCATCAGCAAGCGGCCGCCACACCGCGGCGACGACGCTCGCCACCGCGACCGGCACGAAGCTGCGCGGCTTCCATTCGAACAGCAGCAGTTCGACCGCGAGCAGCATCGGCCGCGACCGGCGTGCCGAAAATCGCGGCCATGCCGGCGGCCGCGCCGGCGACGAGCAGCGTCTTGCGCTCGGCGGTGGAGAGGTGGAAGAGCTGCGCGAACAGCGAGCCGAACGCGCCGCCGGTCATGATGATCGGCCCTTCGGCGCCGAACGGGCCGCCGGTGCCGATCGAGATCGCCGAGGAGAGCGGCTTCAGGATCGCGACCTTCGCCTCGATGCGGCTGCGGCCGATCAGGATCGCTTCCATCGCCTCGGGAATGCCGTGGCCGCGGATCTTCTCCGAGCCGAAGCGCGCCATCAGGCCGATGATCAGGCAGCCGACGACCGGGATGACAGCGGACAACCAGCCGAGCGTATGGCCGGCGATGGTGGCCGAGCCTTTGATCGAGGCCGAGCCGGCATCGAAGCGGCCGTAATAGGCGATGTTTGTGACAAGATAGATGAGATGCGAGCAGCACCCAGGCCGCCAGCGCGCCGATCGGTGCCGATCACCAAGCGCCATCGCGACCAGCAGGAGCAAGCGGCTATCGGTGCTGAAATCGCGCAGCCGATCTTCGGCAACGGACCGGCCTTTAGCCTCAGGCTTTTTTGCGGAAACAAACATTGCCATTGCGCCGCGAAACCTCGAGCGATGAGAGCCTTAATTGTGAGACGACATCCGTTATATCGGACTACGATATATTTGAAAGCCCGTCCGCCGCATAACAGACAAAGCATCGAGGCATGAGCGACAAGGGTAGACAAACCGGCACGGCGCGCGCTGAACGCCCGCGGATTACGGACGGCTCGCCGAGTTCCGCTACGTGCTTGCGCCATTTCCTGATTTTCAGCGAGAACGCCGCCGTCGCCGCGGGACTCAGCGCGCAGCAGCACCAGGCGCTGCTCGCTATCAAAGCCGCCAGCACCAAGACTCCGGTCACCGCCGGCCTGCTCGCCGAGCGACTCGGTACCCGCCATCACAGCGCGGTCGGTCTGCTCGACCGGCTCGCAGGAAAAAGCACTCATCCGACGGCAGAGAAATAGCGAAGACCGCCGCCAGGTGCTGATCCTGCTGACGCCGAAAGCCGAGCGCCTGCTCGCGCGGCTCTCGCCGCGCATCAGCGCGAGCTCCAGCGCGTCGCGCCGCTGCTGCGCGGCTTGCTCACGCAACTCGCGCGCCGATGAACTCCCGACCGTAAAAGCCGAGCCCAAGTCCATCCCCCTGTGCTGCCCGGCAGCCGCAAGCTGCGCTTCCATTCTGACGGGCAAGTGAAATGGCTTGGTGGGCCCTGCTGGAATCGAACCAGCGACCTGCCGCTTAGAAGGCGGCTGCTCTATCCGCTGAGCTAAGGGCCCTGCGCGGCGATATCAGCAGAAAGCGGCCGCAAAAGAAACTGGCTCGCCGACGGCCGGGCCGTTAGCTCAACGCGTTGGCATTTTGGGCTGTCTGGAACTGGCTTGTCTTCCGATCTGGTTAGCGCCGGGAGGGTTTAGATGGGCAGTTCGCAGCGTCCGTTCTCGAATCCTCACCGGTCATCTTGAGCGCCACTCGGCAGTTCCGGGTTTGACCCCAATGCGGACCTCCGCGCCGCCGATCGGGCCACCCGACCGGCGCACAATGTCGACGGCAACTTTAGGTTTAGTCCTTAGGAGGCGCTCGCCTTGCGTCAGCTTCCATAGCGGCGGAGGTTGGGGTCCGTTACTCCGCGGCGACGGATATCTTGGCTTTATCCGAAGCCAAACCGATGCGCTCGGCGAATTTCGGGAACAACGGCAGCACATTCGTTCCGATGGCTTCGCGCTGCGCCGCGGTCAGACGAGGATTGCTGCGAACCGCTTCGAGATGCAGATCGCAGATTTCGATGTCTGTACAAGGCGCACCGAAATCGGCGCCGTACACCACATGGTCGGGCGTCGTCACGGCGAGCACCGGATCAAGCGAATGGATGGTGCCGGCGAGGCCTGTGTCGTAATAGAGCCGCGCGAGTGCGTCGCGCATCTCCGCTTCCGTGATCTTGTTCGGATTGACGGTCCGGTTCCGCGGATAGGGGCCCATCGACATGAGGCGGCCTGCCAGCGCCGGCAGGGCCCCGCCGGCATGCGCGAGAATGATCTTGAAGCGCGGGTAGCGCCGAAACACGCCGGCATAAATCATGTCGACCACGGTACGGGCCGTGTCGAACGGCCCCTCGATCAGCCCACCATTGCGCCCCAGGCGCGTCGTCTCGAAGCCTCTTGTAGTCGGGTGAATGAACAGCGTCGCCTCGTTGCGGTCGAGCTCGGTCCACACCGGCTCAAAGCGGGGATCGCCGAGATAGAACTCCGCCGCGATTGGTGAGGACGGCGAAGCCCTCCGCGCCGAGCTCGTCGATACCGCGGCGAATCTCCGCGACGGTACCGGCCGGGTCGGTCATCGGCAATTGCGCGAGCAACCCGAAGCGCTTCGGATAGGCTTCGACCAGCGCGGCACCGTAGGTGTTCGAGGCGATAATCTTCTCGACATCGCCCATCTGGTTGCAGTTGGAAACGAGCTGCGCCGCGACGCCCGTGCGGTCCATATAGGCAATGTTGGTCTCGGGCGAGAAGGTCCAGTTGCTGCCCCCCTCCTCGGTTCCGGGCGAGCGGCTCAGCCGGTGTTGGGGCGGGACGAAATGGCCGTGAACGTCGATCCAAGTCCCTGTCATGATTATCTCCCGATTGCTCACCGAATTATATCGCGATGGATGCCCGCGGCAAATGGGCGAACCCGCTCTCCTTACCGTCGAACGCATGGTGGAGCGAGCGCCGGGGCGCTGGCCGATTTGCAAGGAAAAGATGGCAAGTGGAATTGCGCCTGGTTGATAGAGTAATTTAAGCGCGTATCCGCAAAAGAAGCTGTCAAATGACGGCGTGACCGCGGCCCCAAACCGGGAGGAGAGCGCGATGAATCCGGCAAAGCGTGCATTAGCTTATGCACTCGTGGCGTCGTCGTTGCTTGCCCTTGACGGCAATGGAGCATTGGCCGAGCCAGTGAAAATCACCGTCGGATGGAGCGTCACGCCCTCCGATATAGCTCCGCTGATGCTCGCGCCCGGCGTCGCGAAGTACAACGGCGTGACCTACACCGCCGAATTCGTGCATTTTCGCGGTACGACCGTGCAGATAACGGCGCTTCAATCCGGCGAGCTCGACATTGCCTCCTTGGGCTCGAACTCGTTTCCGATCGCGGTCGAGAATGCGAAGATGACCGATCTCCGAATCATCGCCGACGAGGTCCGGGACATGCCCGGTTGGGGCGGGCCTGAGTACAGGGTGCTCGAGAACTCCCCGATCAAAGCAATCGAGGACCTGAAAGGCAAAGTGATCGCGGTGAACGTGTACGGCGGCGTTTCCGACATCTCGGTGAAGGCGATGCTGCGGAAGCACAACATGTTCGCCGGGAAAGATTATACCGAGATCGAAGTTCAAATAGCGGATATGGGTGCCGTCCTGTTCGAGCATAAGGCCGATCTCGTCAACTCGGTTCATCCGTTCGACCTCGACCCAAAATTCCAGGCGCAGACACGCGTGCTGTTCACGACGCCGGACGCGGTCGGACCCTTCGAGCTTGGCATGTTGACGGCGCGCACCGGGTTCATCGCCGCGCATCGCGTGGCGCTGATCGACTTCTTGCAGGATTACGTACGCGCCATCCGCTGGTATGAGGATCCTGCGAACCGCGCCAAGGCGCTCGAGATCATTTCCCGCTTCACGAAGCAGCCCGAGAGCATCTTTGAAAGCTGGCTCTTGGTGCCGGGCAAGGATTACTACCGGGATCAGAACGGCATGCCCGATTTGGACATGGTGACCACCAATATCCACGTGGAGCAGGAGGTGGGTCTGGTGAAGAAAGACCTCGACGCAAACGAATATGCCGATCTCGGCCCCCTCAAGGAAGCGCTTGCCGGGCTTAAATGACGGCAGGCTGCGTTTCGCAGCTTGGCAACCTGGCGCTTGCAACGTCCGCTCAGTGTCCGATAGTGTTGCAAAAGGCCGTTGAACGCCGCAGCAAAGAATGATTCGCTGTTCTCGACGCTTATGGCGACGGGGACGCGCGATGATGGGGCGGCGGGAGCGCAACCAGGGTCAGCTGTTCTACGCATTCGATCTCGACGCAGCGGTTCCCGAGGATCATCTGGTACGGAAGGTCGGTTCGCTGCTCGACCTGTCGTGGGTTTACGCGGAGCTGGCGCCTTACTACTCCGAGATCGGCCGGCCTTCGGTTGATCCGGAGCTGATGATCCGGATGCTGATGGTGGGCTACTGCTATGGCATCCGCTCGGAGCGGCGGTTGTGCGAGGAGGTGCACCTCAACTTGGCCTATCGGTGGTTTTGTGGGCTGGGTTTGGAAGGCCAGGTGCCCGACCATTCGACCTTCTCGAAGAACCGCCACGGCCGTTTCAGCGAGAGCGATGCCTTCCGGCATCTCTTCGAGACAGTCGTGGAGCGGTGCATCGCGGAGGGCCTGGTGGGCGGGGAGGGTTTCGCGGTCGACGCCAGCCTCATCGAAGCCGATGCCAATCGCCAGCGCTCCATCCCCGGTTCGGACTGGAACAGGCAGCGGGACCCCGAGACGGCCTCCCGTTCCGTGCGCGAGTACCTGGCGACCCTCGATGATGCCGCCTGGGGCGCTGCGAGCGATGTGACGCCGAAATTCGTCTCGCCGTCCGATCCGGCGGCGCAATGGACCGGCGCGCAGCGCGGACCGGCCTTCTTCGCTTATGCCGATAACTATCTGGTCGACGTGCAGTCGGCCATCATCGTCGATGTCGAAGCCTCGCGCGCCATTCGCCAAGCGGAAGTCGGCGCTGCGAAGACGATGATTGATCGCACAGCAGATCGCTTCGGCCTGCAGTCCTGAGCGGCTTGCCGGCGACACCGCCTATGGCTCGGCGGAGATGCTGAACTGGCTGGTCGAGGAGCGCCACATCGCACCGCACGTCCCCGTCATCGACAAGTCGGCGCGCCGGGACGGCACCTTTGCGCGGGAGGATTTTCGTTACGACCACGGCAGCGATACTTACACTTGCCCGGCAGGGATGATCCTGACCACGACCGGTACGCTGGTGAATGAGGGTACGACACTTCTCTACCGCGGCAGCACCCTGGATTGCGGTTCCTGCCAGTTTAAAGCGCGATGCTGTCCCAACACACCGGCGCGAAAGATCCCTCGCAGCATGTCACGAAGGAGCCCGCGACTTTGCTCGTTCGCTCGCCGGCACCCCCGCTTTCGAGCAGTCGCGGCGCGAGCGTAAGCGGGTTGAGATGCTCTTCGCCCACCTGAAGCGCATCCTCCGAATGGGACGCCTTCGACTACGCGGCCCAGGTGGTGCGCGGACCGAGTTCCTGCTCGCAGCTACCGTCCAGAACCTCAGAAAGCTCGCCAAGCTGATCCCCCAACGACCACCGATAGCCGCTCCAGCGTAGAAACAAGCCTTACATCGTCAGGGCTTCGCGTCCGGTCGCAGCTCACCTACGTAGAGCCGCCGCCCTTTTGCAACACTATCTGTCCTTGAGCGGACCGCAGTTCTAAGCGACCAACTCGTTAAGCTAACGGACCGGCCAACGGCAGCCATTTTCCTCTTATCGCGATTTTCTTATTATGGAGCTCCGATCGCCAGCCCCCGCAAGAGCTGCAAACCCCATGAAAAAGAGCGCGACACCCAAGAGCAAATCTCCGTCTCGTCTGATCGACGGGCGGATCAAGGAGTTGGGCGACTGGCGCGGCGAGACGCTCGCGCATGTCCGCGCCCTCATCAAGCAGGCCGCCCCCGACGTGGTCGAGGAGTGGAAGTGGCGCGGCGTGCCGGTATGGTATCACGACGGCATGATCTGTACCGGCGAGACCTATAAGAGCGTCGTGAAGCTGACTTTCGCCAAGGGCGCCGCACTCAAGGACCCTTCAGGCCTGTTCAACTCGAGCCTTGAAGGCAATGTCCGTCGCGCCATCGATATTCATGAGGGCGACAAGATCGATGAGAAGGCATTGCAGGCGCTCATTCGCGCCGCCGTGGCGCTGAATACGTCCTCGGAAAAATAATCGCGGGGGTCGGCGGCCTTAGTTCGGCCGGTCGTAGCGGAAATTGTCGGCGTAGCTCTTCGGCTTGAATGTCCGCTCTTGCGGCTCGACCACCGTGTAGTCGAGGCTTTTCTTCTCCGCGAATTGCTTAGCCTCTTCGAGCGTCGCGAATTTCAGCCGCACTTGGTTGAGCGTGTCGTGCGCGCTGGCCCAGCCCATCAGCGGATCGGGCTCGCGCGGCGTCGCCGGTTCGTATTCCAGCACCCAGCACCGCGTCTCCGCCCTGCCTGACTGCATCGCGGTTTTGGCCGGTCGGAGGATACGCGCGATCGCCATGAACGAGATCCCTTGATTGGTCGGGGCGAGAGGATTCGAACCTCCGGCATCCAGCTCCCAAAGCTGGCGCTCTACCAGGCTGAGCTACGCCCCGAAATGCCGAAAACGCCCACGTTTCTATGGCTTTCAACGTTTTTCCGCAAGACCGCCAAGGCAAACGCCGACGGCGTGCCGTTATTTGATGTAGCTATTGTCGATCAGCGGCTGATAGTCGGTGAGCTTTTCCTCGGGCTTCAAGAACCCGGCCGCGATGTTCATCCGATCGCCGTTTTCGATCGCTTTCGGATCGACGCGCGGCGGCAGGTTTTCGGCATCCTTCAGCGCGTCGTAGGCCATGCCGAGGACGGCATCGTCATAGGCGGGAAAGCGCTTTTTCATTTCGGCCATGGCCTTCTCGCGGTCGCTCACGACGATCTTCATGCCCGCGATCATGCCGTTCATGAATTTGGTGCAAAGATCGGCGTGCGCCGGGCAGTAATCGGCGCGGACCGTGACGATCGACGCCGCGATCGGGAAATATTTGGTCGGTTCACCCTTCGTCGGATCGGAGATCATCACGCCGGAGCCGTCGGCCATCACCTGCTGGGCGTAAGGCATTGCGTTGGAAAAACCGTCGATGCGTTTTGTCTTCCACGCCGCCATGATTTCGGGCGGCAGCATCGTCGGCGTTGACGATATCGCTCGGGCCAACGCCTGCTTCGGACGCGACCGATTTCAGCACCGCGTCGGGCAGCGAGCCGATACCGGTGACCGCGATCGTGCGGCCTTTGAGGATTTTGGCGCGCTCGCTGAGCGGCGCGGTCGCATCGAAATGCGCGGCGTCGGCGATGTCCTTGCGGATCATCACCCATTCCATCGTCTTTTTGACGCCGGCGCCGATCGCCTGCATGTGCTGGCCATGTGCCCAGCCACGCGTGATCGCATCGGAGGAGCCAATGGCAAATTGGACCGAGCCGTTGATGACGGCGTTGTTCGTGCCGACACCCGGAAGCACGATGGTTTTGACCTCGAGCCCCTGCTCGCTCCAAAGGTGCATATCCTCGGCGAGATAAAGCGCGGTGAACGAGATGTTGACCGACGGCAGCGCCAGGGTGACTTGGTTTGTATCCGCCGCCCGTGCCGATGCGCCCATCAATGTCGCCCCCGCAAGCGCAAACACGGCGGAGCGCAGCAATCCACGCATCATCATTAATCCCCTCATTTCACGACGCTCGTTCTATGGCTTGCGCCACACACGGGTCAAGCGAGGCCGCGCATCATTGACGGATGAGGGCGGACCGGTTACATCAACGGCGCCGGGTCAAACGCAGTCGCCCGGCTTTCCCAAGGCAATCCGCCCAAGCACTGCATCTCGCCCGCGCACCGGGCCGAGGGCATTGGCGGATGTTCATTCATCATAGATCCGATTCGGGCTCCCGGTCCCACGCGCGGTTGTGGGGATCACGGCAGCCTCCCCTTCAGATGCTTCGTCATCCAAGCGCTCGTCACCTCGATTGGGGAGCAAGTCATGGATGGCACGGTCCTGGCGGTATTTTTATTTGGCACATTCCTGGGCGGCCTCACCTCGGGCCTCGCGGGTTTCGCGATGGGGCTCGTCGTCTCAGGCATCTGGCTGCACGTCCTAACGCCGCTGCAAACGGCGACGTTGATCGTCGGCTTCGGCCTCGTCACGCAAGGCTACGCGATCTGGAAGCTGCGCGGCGCGCTCGATTGGCTCGCGGTCGCGCCTTTCATCCTGGGTGGCGCATTCGGCGTGCCGGTCGGCACGATGCTGCTGACTTATGTCGATCCGGCGACCGTGCGCAACGTCGTCGGCGGGCTGCTGATCGCCTATAGCGCCTACGGGCTGGTGCGGCCGCGCTTCAAGCCGATCGCGACGAACATCCCGCGCGATCTCGCGATCGGGGGACTGAACGGCTTGCTCGGCGGCATCACTGGTCTCACCGGCATCATCGCGACGATCTGGTGCCAGCTCATCGGCCTGCCGAAAGACAAGCAGCGCACGATCTTCCAGCCGGTGAACCTCGCGACCATCGTGATGAGCGCCGTCGCACTCAGCATCGCCGGCGCGGTCACGCCGCAAGTCACCAAGCTCTATCTGCTCGGTCTGCCGACACTGCTCGCCGGGCTGTGGTGCGGCTTCAAACTCTACGGCAAGCTCGACGATGCCGGCTTCCGCAAAGTGATCCTGCTGTTGCTGCTCATCGCCGGGATCGCGCTGCTCGCGCCGCTGGTCTTAAGGATGCACATCTAACCTCGCGTCGTTGCGAGCAAAAGCGAAGCGATCCAGGACTTCATGTGTGTCCTGGACTGCTTCGTCGCGAACGCTCCTCGTGGTGACGCGTGTTGCGGCTAGCCCATATTGACGACGAAATACTCGCCGCGATCGACGAAATCGGCGACCAGCTTCACCCAGACGGTCGCCGCCGAGATCGGCAGCTCATGCGCCGCGCCGTAGACGATGATACGCGTGCAATGCGGGATCAGCTCCTGATAAGGCTTCATCGCCTCTTCGGGGATCATCTGATCGGCGCCGGCGACGAGCAGCAGCGTCGGCACGTTGATCTCGGCGAGCCGCGCCTTGAGATCGGCGTTGGCGTCGGGTGAGGCGAAGCGTGCCATATTGGCCTGCGCGTTCTTGCCCGTCTGCTGCTTCTCTTCATCGGTCGGCGCGGAATCCCAAGCAGGATTCTCGCCATAGAGGCGCTTCGCCATCTCGGCGAGGCTGGGCGGGCCGCCGCCCCTGGCTTCCACCGGGCGGACCATGACGCACGGCGAACGCCGCCGGCGCCGAGAGCACGAGGCTTTCGACCAGCTCGGGATGAAGAACCGTCAGCCAGCAGGCGATCGCGCCGCCCGCCGATTGCGCGACGAGATGCACTTTCTGTCCCGGCTGCTGCGGCGGCGATGAAATTCGCGACCGCTTCGGCGACATCTTGCTGCGTCTTGCAATCGCCGATCGGTGTCTGGTCGAAGCCCGGCCGCGATGGAATGAGCACGCGATGGCGCTCGCCGAGCATCGCCGGAAAGCGCGCGCTCTTCGGCGATTGCCCGCCCGCGCCATGCAGGAAGACGATGATCTTGCCGGTATCGTTTTCCCGATTGGGGGCCGCCTCGCGATATTGGAATTTGATGCCGCCGGCTTCGATGAACTTATCGGTGGTGCTCATCGCTCAGATCTCCCGCGCCGCCGGCATCACTTCTTTGGCGAAGAGCTCGATCGAGCGCCGCTTCTTATCGGGCGTGCCGCTACGGTCGAAGATGAGATTGAGCATGCCGCAGCCGATCTCTCGATTGAGCCGCTTGATCTGCGCCAGCACGGCGTTCGGCCCGCCGATGATCATCGTGCCGCGCTCCCGCGCTTCCTCGAGGCTCCTCGGCTCGTCGGCCGAGAGATCCTTGAAGCGCGCGAGCAGGTTGGTGTCGCCCTTGCCGTAGAAGCCCGAGGTCGCGACGAGCCGGTTCATGTCGCTGAGGCCGCCGGCCGGCATGGCGTGGCCGAACATCGGCCGCACCGCGTCGAAAGCCTGCTCGTCGGTTTCGCCGACATGGATAGGGAGCTGATAGATGATCTGCTCCGCCTTCGGCTCCCAGCCGTATTCCGCGCATTTCGCGCGATAGTGTTTTGCGGCTTCGGCGGCGAGCGGCATGTTGGTGAAAGCGAGGCCGAGCCCGACTTTCTTGCGCGCGGCGAATTCGCCGGATTCGCGGCTCGAGCCCGAGACATAGATCGGCGGTGTCGGCTCTTGCAGCGGCCGCGGCCAGATCGAGACGTTGCGGTAGTGATAGTATTTGCCTTCCCAGCCGAACGGCATGCGGTCGGTCCAGGCCTTGATGATGAGGTCCCAGGCCTCTTCGAAACGCGTGCGCGATTCCGCCGGGTTCACGTTGTAGACGAGATATTCGTACGGCGCGCCGCGCAGCAGACCCGCGACCAGCCGCCCGCCGGAGAGATTGTCGATCATCGCATATTCTTCGGCGATGCGAACGGGATTACCCGTCAGCGGGATCAGCGCGCCGAGGATCGCGATCTTCGCGCGCTTCACATGCTGGGTCAGCGCGCTCGCCAACACCGTGACATTGGGCGCGAGGTTGAAAGGGGAATAGTGATGCTCGGCGCAGGCGATCCAATCGAAACCGAGCTCGTCTTCCATCGCGACTTCTTCGAGGCAGGAAGCGACCGCGCGGCGTGCTTGGTCGGGCTCGAAATATTGGTTGGGCACCGGCCATTTATTGCCCGGCATGCGCGTGCGCCCATAAGGCATGCCGTTGAAAACCGAGAATTTCATACGCGATATCCCCTATCCCGCTGTCACCTTATCGGACGCGGATAGAGGCGGGCAATGCTCGGTACGGTGAATCTGCTATAACGCCGCCAGAAATACGGCCAGAAATGTCGGAGGAACCATGGCGCGCATCATCGACACGCATCACCACATTTATCCGTCGCGCTATGTCGCGCAGAATCTGCGGCGCCTGCTCGACGACGCGACCATCCTTCCCGCCTCGGCCTATCAGAATTGGACGCCGAGCCTCGCCCTCGAGCAGATGGACAAGGCCGGTATCGAGAGCGCGATCACCTCGATCACCAGCCCGGGCGTGTGGTTCGACGGCGATAGCGCCAGCGACAACCGCGCCCGCGCGCGCGACTGCAACGAATTCGGCGCCCAAATGATGCGCGAGCATCCCAAGCGCTTCGGCATGTTCGCGGCGATCCCGGTGCCCGATATCGATGGCAGCCTCGCCGAGATCGCCTATGCGCTCGACGTGCTGAAGCTCGACGGCATCGGCGTGCTCACCTCTTACGCCGGCAAGCTTCTCGGCGATCCCGTTTTCGATCCTGTCTTCGACGAGCTCAATCGCCGCAAGGCCAAGGTCTTCGTCCATCCGACGATGTCGTGCTGCGGCAACGTCTTTCCCGGCGTCTCGGGCCCGACGATCGAATTCCCGACCGACAGCGCTCGCGCCATCGCCAGCCTCTTGCTGCGCGGCACCTTCGCTCGCTGCCCCAATGTCACTTTCCTTTTCTCGCATGGCGGCGGCACGCTGCCCTCGATCGTGCAGCGGGTCATCGGCAGCGTGCGCACGCTCTCGCCCGAGGATCGCGCGCGCTTCGTGCCGAACGGTGCGGAATATGAGCTGCAGCGCCAGTATTACGACGTGGCGAGCGTCGCGCTCAACCCCGCCGGCATGGCGGCGGTGCTGAAGCTCTGGCCGTCGACGCAGATCACTTACGGCTCCGACGCGCCTTTCGGCTCGACCACCGGCATCGTCGAAGCGCTGATGAAGCTCGACTTGGCGCCGGCGCTGCTGCAGGCGATTCATCGCGACAACGCGCTGCGTCTCTTCCCGCGCTTCGGGTGAACGAGCGGCCATGGGCGGTCTCGTCTGGCTCGCGTCTTATCCGAAATCCGGCAACACCTGGGCGCGCGCCTTTCTCCATGCGTTGATACGGCCGGGCCAAACGCATGACATCAATGATATGCGGTCGCTCACGACCGCCGATGCGGTACGCGGGTGGTATCGCGGCCTGATCGACACGCCGGAAAGCGAATGGACGAGCGAGCTCGTCGCCGCGGCGCGGCCGCTCGCGCTGCGGCGGATCGCGCAATCGACGGACGGGCTGGTCTTCGTCAAGACGCACAACGCTTTCGTCAAGCATCTCGGAACGCCTACGATCGAGCCGTCGGTCACCGCGGGAGCGATCTACATCGTCCGCAATCCGCTCGACGTCGCGATCTCTTTCGCGGCGTTCAAAGGCGGCGATATCGACGAAGCGATCGAGACGATGACGGCGCAGGGCGCGATCGCAGAGCCAACAGCGACGATGGTCTATCAATATTCCGGATCTTGGGCCGAGCATGTCGAGAGTTGGACGCGGCGCCCGGCGCCGCAACTCCATGTAATGCGATACGAGGATATGCTCGACAAGCCCCTCGAGACCTTCGGCGCGCTCGCAGCGTTCCTGCGCATTGTGCCCACGCGCCAGCAACTCGAAGCCGCGATCGCGGCTTCGTCCTTCGACAAGCTGAAGGAGCAGGAAGAAGAGTTTGGCTTCAGCGAGAAGCCGGGCACGGCCGAGCGCTTCTTCCGCGAAGGAAAAAGCGGCCAGTGGCACGAGACCCTGACCGCTCCCCAGATCGATCGAATTGTCGCCGCCAGCCACCCGCAGATGGAACGCTTCGGTTATTGGCCGGCGTAAGAGCCGCTACCAGTGCATTTTCAGGCGGATGAACGGCCCGTAATAGAGCAGATCGTCGGTCGTGCTGCCGAACTGTTCGGAGCCAGTTGACGATGCGCCGTTCGCCGTATCGCGAACACCGCCGTAATAACTTACCTGATACCCCGCAGCGAGTTGCATAGTCGCGCCGCCAACCGGCATGCCATAGGTCAGCGCCAGCTCAGCATCGACATTCGGTGAAACGGTGTCCTTGGAGAAGTTGCGCGGTCGCTGCAGGTTGCCGTTGGTAAACATACCTGTCGTCTGACTCCGCACTTCACCGAAAAGCACGCCGGCCAAAATCGCTCCCTCGATGCCAACGCCGGCGACCGGCACCGGCAGCGGCATTTCCGCTTTCGCGCCGAGCGTCGGTCCAATGCCTTGGAAGCGCGCTTGGCGTTGGTCGTTAACCTCCGCTCCGCCGGAAGTATCGAACAGGGTTACGGCCGTATCCTGGTTGAACGAGCCGAAGCGCAAGCCGCCAAGCAATGTGGTCGACACACCGCCGAGACCGACATCGTAGCCCGCCTGGAAATCGATGACGTCGGCGCGTGTCTCGGTCCTGACCGTGGCACGGTTCCAACTCGTGCCGACGCCGGCGAAGCCCGGGTTGGTGAAGCCGCCGGCAAGCACGGACACAAGGGGGAAGCTCGGCGTGTAAGTCGGAGTGCCCAGGGCACGCGTCGAGCGCAAACCGGTGTACGCCAATTGCGCACTCCACACATTCATGAAATGAACCGCGCCGCCGACCTTGCCGTTCCAGCCGTCGCCGCTGCCGACGTTGAGAACGCTCCGGGCGGGCGATTGGAATCCACCGCTCCTGACTTCCGCAAAAGGTGTCGAGTTATCGCCGGCGAAGCCATATCCGCCCTGGACGAACAGGTCGAAGCTAACCGGCTGAGGCGCACTCGCCTGCGCTTTTGCGTCGCTCGCGCCAACCAACACGACGATCGCAGCCGCCGAAACACCGGTCAGCAGCTTGCGACGGAATCCAAAACTCATTTTTAACCCCCATGACCCAACAAGTTCTAGCGTTGCCGAATTTATATGTACGCTATCGCAGTGGTCCACATTATCTTTGCCATCGATGCGGCATACGCGCCTGGATGATGCAAATATGCAACAGATAGCCTCCTTGCCGCTCCGGAACTCGCACGCTACGTTTCGCCAAATTTTTCGCGCGTCGGAATCGGAGGCTTTCATCATGGATATGACCGGCGAGTACCGCATTGCGGCGCCGCGCCAGAAGGTTTGGGACGCGCTCAACGATCCCGAGATTCTGAAGCAGGCGATTCCAGGGTGCGAGACCATCACGAAGCATTCCGACACCGAGATGAGCGCGACGGTGCGCACCAAGGTCGGACCGGTGAGCGCACGCTTCGGCGGCAAGGTCACGATCTCCGATCGCGACCCGCCGAACGGCTACAAGATCATGGGTGAAGGTACCGGCGGTCCGGCGGGCTTCGCCAAAGGCGGCGCCACCGTGAAACTGACGGACGACGGCGACGGCACGAAGCTCAGCTATGTCGTCGAGGCGAATGTCGGCGGCAAACTCGCGCAGATCGGCTCGCGCCTCATCGATGCGACAGCGCGCCAGATGGCCGAGAATTTCTTCACGAAATTCGCGCAGGTCGTTGTCAGCAGCTTACCGGCCGCCGCCGCCCCCGCTGCTCCGACGCAAGTAGCCGATGCCGCCGCCGAAGCGCCGCCGGTTGCCGTCACCCCGCCTCCGCCCGGGAACTCGGTCGAGGTGCCGCCGCCCAGCCGTACTTCGCCATCGAGCGCGCCTGCGAGCGAGAGCAAGCGCCTGTCTCCGACCGTTTGGGTCACGATACTCGCCGTTGTGGTGATCGCTGCTGCTATATATCTTTACGCGTTGAGGCTAAATCAGCGCGGACGCTTGACCAAAACGCCGCCGCGCACGAAACTCCGCCTCTGCGCGAGGCGCCTGAGTATGAGGGAGGACGACGAATGCCATCCGTAACCATCACGGTGAACGGCAAGCCCGAAACCCGCGAGGTCGAGAACCGTACGCTGCTGGTGCAGTTCCTGCGCGAGCATCTGGGCCTGACCGGCACGCATGTCGGCTGCGACACCAGCCAGTGTGGCGCTTGCGTCGTTCTATATCGACGGCTATTCGGCCAAGAGCTGCACCATGCTGGCGACGCAGGTGAACGGCTCCAGCGTCATGCCACCATCGAGGGTCTCGCCAACGGCGATCAGCTCCATCCGATGCAGGAAGCCTTCCGCGAGAACCACGGCCTGCAATGCGGCTTCTGCACGCCCGGCATGGTCATGAGCGCGGTCGATTTGCTGCGCGGTCAATCCGAAGCCGAACGAGCGCGAGATCCGCGAGTGGCTCGAAGGCAATATCTGCCGCTGCACCGGCTACCACAACATCGTCAAGGCAATCGCCGCCTGCGCCGAGAAACAGGCGAAGGCCTAAGGGGGAGCGGCCATGTATAATTTCAACTACCACCAGGCCAAGAGCGTCGACGAAGCCGCGAAGCTCGTCTACCGGCGTCGAAGAAGGCAAGCTGATGGCGGGCGGCATGACGCTGATCCCGACCTTGAAGCAGCGCCTCGCCAAGCCCTCCGATGTCGTCGACCTCGGCAAGATCGCCGATCTCAAAGGCATCAAGAAAGACGGCAACAACATCGTCATCGGCGCGATGACGCGGCACTACGACGTCTTCAGCTCCGACATCGTGAAGAGCGCGATCCCCGGCCTCGCAGGTCTCGCCGGCCATATCGGCGATCCCGCCGTGCGCAACCGCGGCACGATCGGCGGCTCGATCGCCAACAACGATCCGGCGGCGGATTATCCCGCTTCGGTGCGTCGCGCTCAACGCGACCGTCATCACCAACAAGCGCAAGATCGCAGGCGACGATTTCTTCAAGGGCCTGTTCGAGACCGCGCTCGAGCCAAATGAAGTCATCACCGCCGTGAGCTTCCCTATCCCGGAGAAGTCGCACTACATGAAGTTCCCGAACCCGGCTTCGCGCTACGCGATCGTCGGCGTCTTCGTCGCCAAGACCGGGAACAATGTTCGCGTCGCGGTCACCGGTGCCGGCTCGGTCGTCTTCCGCCAAAAGGAGATGGAAGCGGCGCTGTCGAAGAACTTCTCGCCCGATGCCATCAAGGACATCAAGCAGAGCGATAGCGGGCTCAACTCCGACATCCATGCCAGCGCCGAATATCGCGCGCATCTGGTCAACGTGATGGCGCGCCGCGCGGTTCAAGGCTGCGGCTGAACCCAAGCGTTCATTCCCGATCCCAAGAGGGCGTCCCGCAAGAGACGCCCTCTTTCGTTTCTCCCACCGCATCATTGCGAGGCCGACGGCCGACGCAATCCAGGGTTCCGTGCGAACAACCCGGCCAACTGCTAAAAGGCAGCAGGCCTGGTTGTCGGCGATGACGTGTTAATTTTAGAAAACGGCCTGGGAGGAAAAATGCTCCGCCTTGCCTCGAGCGCTTTCGCGCTAATCGTCGCGACGATGATCGCAGCGCCGACCTTCGCCGCGACCAAGCTCACCTTCATGCACAACGCCTCGGCATCCTTCGCCGCAATGTTCGTCGCCAAGGATCAAGGCATCCTCGAGAAGCACGGGCTCGATGTCGAATTCACGCCGGCGCAAAGCGGCGCGGTCATGCCCCCTGCACTGATGTCCGGCTCGATACAGCTCGCGGCGCCGACCGCGACGGTGCTGGTGCAGGCGCATGAGCAAGGCATCGATCTCGTCGCCGTCGCCAATACCGCGACCTATCCCTCGGCGGCCGATGGGCAGATCGTCGGCCGCACGGGCAGCGGCCTCAAGGAAACCCGCGATCTGATGGGTCACAAGGTCGGATTGCCCAGCCTCGGCGGCATCTTCGAGGTGCTGCTGCGCAATTGGGTGCGCAAGGCCGGCGCCGACGACACCAAGGTGCAATGGCTCGAAGTGCAATTGCGCCAAATGGGCGACGCGCTCAAAAGCGGGCTGGTCGATGCCGCCGTGCCGGTCGAGCCATTCTACAGCCGCATCATTCAAAGCGGCGTCGGTTACCCGATGGGCGATTTCGAAGCCGCCATTCCGGCCGGCACCATCCCCGTGCTTTATGCGACGACGCGCGCCTGGGCGACGGCAAATCCGCAAACGATCGCGGCACTGCGGGAAGCGATGGCCGAGGCCATCACCTTCATCAATAATCCCGCCAATGCCGACGCGGTGCGCGCGGCCATCGCCAGCCACACCAAACTGCCGCCGGAAGCGGCGGCGACGCTGAAAATCCCCGCGGGTCTGCAAGTGCCGGTGAAGCCGCAAGGGCTGCAATTCTGGGTCACGGTGATGCGGCAGCAAGGACTGATCGAGCACGACATCGATCCGGCCAGCCTGATCGCGCCATGAACGAGCGCGCGCTTCGCGACGCCGGCATTCGTCTTCGAGCGCGATGTCGCCGTGCCGATGCGCGACGGCACGAAGCTCAGCGCGAATGTCTTCCGCCCGGCCGAGGGCAAAAGCGTGCCGGTGCTGATGTCGGTCACGCCCTACGGCAAGGACAAGCTGCCCGACCGGATCGGCAATTTCTTCATGTGGCTCGCCGGTGTGCGTTTCGGCGATATCAACATCTCGCGCTTATACCGGCTTCGAGGCTCCCGATCCGTTCTTATTGGGTGACGCGCCGGCTATGCGGTGCTGCAGGCCGATGTGCGCGGCATGCATAAATCCGAAGGCCGTGCCGGCGTGCTCGGCAATCAGGATGCCGATGACTATTACGATCTCATCGAATGGGCCGCCGCGCAAAGCTGGTGCGATGGCGGCGTCGCGCTCTCCGGCGTCTCCTATCTCGCGATGTCGCAATGGCGTGTCGCGCCGCTGCGCCCGCCGCATCTGAAAGCGATCGTGCCGTGGGAAGGCGTCAGCGATCTCTATCGCGAATTCGTCTTCCAGGGCGGCATTCCCGAGACCGGCTTCATTCCGATCTGGTGGAAGAACCGCATGAAGCGCGGCCGCAATCGGAAATTTGCCATGGCCGAGGATTTCCTCGCCGAGCTCGACGCGCCATCCGCTCATGGACAGCTATTGGCGCGAGAAGCAGCCGGCGCTGGAGCAGATCGAGGTGCCGGCCCTCGTTTGCGCGAGCTGGTCGGATCAGGGCCTGCATACGCGCGGCTCGTTCGAGGCCTTCGCGCGCATCGGCTCGAAGCAGAAATGGCTCTACACCCATGGCCGCAAGAAATGGGAGACCTATTACAGCGCCGAAGCCCTCGCGACGCAGAAGCGCTTCCTCGACCATTTCGTCAAGGGCCAGGACAATGGCTGGAACGAGATCCCGCCGGTGCGTATCGAACTGCGCAACGCCTATTACCAGCACGAGCTGCGCTACGAGCAGCAATGGCCGCCGTCGAACACGCAGCACACGCCGCTTTATCTCGACGCCGACGACCCACGCGCTGAGCGTCAACGTCCGCGCCGACTGACTCCGTCGCAACCTACGATCCCGCGAAAGGCGCCGCGCGACTTCTCGCTGCGCTTCGCCGAAGCCGGTCGAGCTCACCGGCGAGACCAAGCTGCGGCTTTGGGTCAGCACATCGGAAGGGGACGATCTCGATCTCTTCGTCGTGCTGCGCAAATTCAATGCGGAAGGGCAAGGAGGTCTTCTTCTGCGGCTATAACGGTTATGAGAAAGACGCCGTCGCCAAAGGATGGCTGCGCGTCTCGCATCGCGCGCTCGATCCCGAAAAGAGCCGGCCGTCACGGCCTTATCACGCGCATGAGCGGCTCGAGAAGCTCGTGCCCGGCAGGATCGTGCCGGTCGAGATCGAGATCCTGCCGTCCAGCACCTGGTTCGAAGCGGATACGCGGCTGGAGCTTTCCGTGCTCGGCACCGACGGCGCGAAATACCCGGCCTTCAAGCACAAGAACACGGTGAACCGCGGCAAGCACAGCATCTATTGCGGCGGCCGCTATCGATTCGCATCTGCTGGTGCCGCTGATCCGCGGCAGGCTGGCCTGACGCGCTTTAAGGCTTGTCGGCCTGGTGGAATCAAGGCATCCTCTTCGTTAGCTCATACAACATAACAATCGTACGAGGGAGGATTTCTGATGCTCGGATTCCGTCGTCTCGCCGTGTCGCTCGTCGCTTTATGCGCAATCGCAGGGCCCGCTTCCGCTGCCGACGTCGAACAGGCAACGCTCGCCTTGCCCGCCGTCGCCTCGATCTTCACCTCGCTTTACGTCGCGCAAGATGCCGGCATCTACAAGGATGTCGGGCTCGAGGTGAAGGAACAAGTCATCCAAGGCATCGGCTCGGCCAATGCCGTGATCGCCGGCTCGATCGATTTCTCGAGCTCGTCGGGCGTCACGCTGACGCGCGCGACGGCACGCCAGCAGCCGGTGATCGGCATCGCCAACACCTATGATCGCAGCGGCTTCTGGATCGTGATCAAGAAATCGATCGCCGATGAGCGGCATTTCGATCCCAAAGCGCCGCTCGCCGAGCGCGCGAAGCTGATGAAAGGGCTTGCGCTTCGCGGTCGGCGGCATCCAGGCCATTCCCGATTCCTATGCCAAGGCAATCGCCAAGATCGGCGGCCTCGATCCCGATAAGGACATCGTGCGCGCCGGCATCACGCCGCAAGAGACGCTGGGCTCGATGAAGGCCGGTGCGATCGACGGCGCCTCGATCGGCCCGCCGGTGGTCGAGCAGTTGCTGCAGAACAATTTCGCGGTCGTCCTCGCCGACGGCACGATGGGCAATCCCGTCGATCCGCCCTGGCTCAGCCATATCGATGCGAATGTCATTCTCGTGCGCAAGCAAACCTGCACCGATCGCCGCTCGCTCTGTCAGAAGATGGGCCAAGCGATGGTGAAAGCCGCGGCTTATGTGCACCAGCACGCCGACGAGACCAAGAAGATCCTCGCCAAGCGGTTGAACATCACCGATGCCGACGTCCTCAACAAAACCTATGAGGTCACGGTGGCGGCGACGCCGCTCGCGCCGGTGCTCGACGCGAAGGCTCTCGAAACCGCCGATCAGCTCAATGTCGAAGCGGGCTTCCTGCCCGCGGATCAGAAGCTGCCGTCCTACGACCACATCTTCACGAACGAATTCGTTAAATAACGAGCCGCCGAACCCGCCGCTACGGCGCCATCGGCAACGCACCGAACTCATCGAGCCGGCGGGTTCACCTTCCCTCGTCCATCTTCGGGCTTGTCGCCGGCGCGAAAGATCGGCATCTTGCGCGGGCTCCGGCTGAAATCAGACCGGACGCGATGAGGGGAGAAATAAACGATATGCCACGAAGCCGTTATGTAGCCGGCGTTATGTTTTTCACGGGCCTCGCCGCGGCCTTGCCGGCGCGCGCCGATGTCGAAAAGACCAGCATGGCCTTTCCGGCGATCGCGCCGATCTTCGCCTCGTCCTGGATCGCCCAGGACGCTGGCATCTACAAGGAGGTCGGGCTCGAAGTCTCCGAGCAGGTCATCACCGGCATTGGCTCGACCAATGCCGTGATCGCGGGCTCGATGGATTTCGCCAATGCCTCGGGCGTCACGCTGACCCGCGCCGCCGCGCGCAACCAGCCGATCATCGGCATCGCCAACACCTATGACCGCAGCGGCTTTTGGGTCGTTCTCAGCAAGAAGGCCGCCGAGGCGCGGCACTTCGATCCGAAAGCGCCGCTCGCCGAGCGCGCCAAGCTTTTGAAGGGTCTGAAATTCGCCGTCGGCGGCATCCAGACGATCCCTCATTCCTATCTCAATGCAATCGCCAAGGTTGGCGGGCTCGATCCGCAGAATGACCTGATTGTCTCGGCGATCGCGCCACCCGAGACGCCCGGCGCGATGCAGACCGGCGCCGTCGACGGCGCTTCCGTCGGCCCGCCGGTGATCGAGCAGGTTATCCAGGACCAGGGCGCGGTCATCGTCGCCAACGGCACCACGGCAAACCCAGTCGATCCGCCCTGGCTGACCCATGTCGACGCCAATGTGGTCCTGGTCAAGAAGCAGACCTGCATCGACCACAAGTCGCTCTGCGTGAAGATGGGCCAGGCGCTGGTGAAAGCCGCCGCCTTCATCCACGATCACCCGAAGGAGACGACTGAGATGCTCGGCAAGCGCGTCCGCATCACCGATCAGAAGATCCTCGACGACATGTACAAGGTGACGCTGGAATCGACGCCGCTTGCGCCGGTGCTCGATGCGAAAGGTCTTGAGACCGCGGACCAGCTCAATGTCGAAGCGGGCTTCTTGCCGGCCGACCAGAAGCTCAAATCATACGGCGACATCTTCACCAACGAGTACGTACAAAGCAAATAACGGAAGACTAAGTTCCTTCCGTCATTGCGAGGAGTATCGCGACGAAGCAATCCAAAAGCATCACATGTTGCCCTGGATTGCTTCGCTTCGCTCGCAATGACGACGTTTAGCGTTATCTCGCCTTCCGCACCTTCATTGCCTCGTCGCGATAAGCAGCGAGGATAGCGGCGCCGTTCGGCGTGTTTTTGGTCCAGGCGTCGATCTCGGCCTGGACGACCTGCTTCTCGTATTGATCCTTATCCGCCACGGCGAGCGGCGCGATCACATGGCCGGTCCGCTTGCGCACCTCGGCCTCGGAACTCGCATAGATGGTGTCGAGCGATTGGCCCAGCTGCTCCGACGCGGCATAGCCCGAGTTCTTGTCGATCGCCGCTTTCGCCGCCGCCGGCAGCGTGGCATAGACGTCTTTGTTCATCATCAACATGCCGCCGCCCGAGCCAAGACCGACGGCAAGGTGATAGCTCGTCACCTCGTCGAGCTTGTATTCATGAACGCCGAGCCAGCCGATCACCGCCGCTTCGGCGGTGTGACGCGCCAGCACTTCGTAGAGATCGGGCGGGCTGGTGCTGATCGGCGCCGCGCCAAGGCCCTCGACGACGCGCGAATTGACCTTGGTCAGCGTCGCGATTCTGAGGCCCTTGAACGCGGCGAGCCGTGTGACCGGCTTTTGCGCGCTCAAGAAGGATTGCGGATAGACGAAAAGCGCTATTGGCTTGATCGCGTCATATTCATGGCCGAGCAGCCCATCTTGATAGACCTTCCAGAACGCGGGCGCGCCTTCCTTGCCGATGATGTCCGAGGGCAGCTCGACGACCGTCGACAAAGGAAACTTGCCGCCGATCGAGCCTTGCACCGCCGCGGCGATATCCGCCGCGCCGCCCGTCACGCGGTCATAGACATTACCGAAGGTCGCGAGCGTGCTGCCGAAGAAGGGCTGCAGCTTGAGTGCGCCGGCCGCATCGGCTTCGACCCGCGCGATCCAGGGCCCCCAGAGCCCGGTCCAATTGGGCATGGTCGTCGTCGTGCCCGGCAGCGCGATCCGCAGGGTCACCGGATCGTCGGCCCGCGCCGGCAATGCTGCCATCAATGCCGCGAATACGGCCGCGATCGTGATCGCCCGCTTGAGCATATCCCTCTACTCAGACGGCCGATTATTTGAACGCGCGCACGACTTCGCCGATGAGCTTGATCGAGTTGCGCACGAGTTCTTTCGGCATGTGGCCGATTTCGTGATTGGCGCAGAAGATGTCGAAGCCGATTTTCTTCTTGCCCTCTTTCAGCTTCTTGATCACCGTGTCAGGGCTGCCGACCATGGCGAGGCCGTGCTCGATGTTGAACTCGTAGTCGCGGCCGGCGCGGAAGATCGTTTCACCGCGCGTCTTGTCGTCCGGCCGCTCGCTGTCGCGTCCCATGCCGCGCGCATGCGTGCCCCAGCCGATGCGCGTCTGCTCGAGCGGGCCGCCACCGACCGGCACGGCGCCGCCTTCGCGCTTGGCGAGCCAAAAGCGCGCCTCTTCATGCGCCTTCTCGTCGGTTTCGGCGACATGCACCTGGCGCTGCAGGAAGACGCGCGGCATCGGTCCCGGGTGATTACACTCGCGCCAGATCTTGCGATAGAGATCGAATTTTCGCGCGATCACATCGTCGGTGTCGAGATTTTGCGCCACGTTGTAGTTGTTGCGCGCCGCAAATTCGACCGCCGCGTCACTATGCACCGCCGACCAGATCGGCGGATAAGGCTTCTGGAATGGCTTCGGCTGCGGCAGAGCCTCGTCGAAATTAAAGTATTTTCCGTTGAAGGTGACCTCGTCTTGCGTCCAGGCCATCTTTACGATCTGCATCACTTCGGTCGAGATCGCCGCACGCTGATAGAAATCCATGCCCCAACGTATGAATTCATGCTCGTGGACGCCGATGCCGGTGCCGAATTCGACCCGCCCGCGCGAGAGCTGATCGAGCATCGCTACGTCCTGGGCGAGGCGGAGCGGATGATGAAAAGGCAGCGACCACATCATCGTGCCGATGCGCAGCTTGCTGGTCGCGCGCGCGACGGCGGTCAGATAGACGCTCGGCGCCGTGATGCGCCCGATCGGCGAATTCTGATGCTCGATCACGAAATAGGAATGCCAGCCGGCTTCCTCGATCTCCTGCGCGAGCCGGATATGCTCGTCATAGACATCCGCCATCGGCCGATCCGTCGGCGCATAGCCGCCGACCGCATCCCAAAGCGCAAAATCGATTTCTGCCACGATGTCCTCCCTCACCACTTTCGCCAAACGATAGCAGGGCGATGAGGCGCGGGGAACCGATGGGCGATGGCGCGGTTGCTTGGGCTTAGCATCATTGTCGGGAGACCTCATGAGCAACATCAAGACTCCGGCCTACAAGAAAACCAAGGACGAGCCGGGCGCGAGCGTCGACGAGCAAATCGACGACAGTTTCCCGGCGAGCGATCCCCCGTCCTACAACGCCGGCGTACGCGTCGGACGGCCCAATCGCGACAAAGAAAAGCAACCCGCCAAAGAGCACAAATAGCCCCGGCTTTCGCTGCGCGGCGGCACAAGAACGACCCAGGCGAAGGGCTTGGAGGGCGGGTTGCTTTCCTCTACAAACCACCAGCCTATCCCTGTCTTAGCTACGAAGAGTTGCCATGGCTGCCTTGCCCCGCTCGGTCAGCGACACGCTCGCCCTTTTGACGAAGGGCCAATACGTGTCCGATCGCAGCCTTGCGACGGCGATCTACCTGTCGTTGACGCTCAACCGTCCGCTTTTCCTCGAAGGCGAGGCCGGCGTCGGCAAGACCGAGATCGCCAAGGTCCTGTCCGAGACGCTCGGGCGCCGGCTTATCCGCCTGCAATGCTATGAAGGCCTCGACGTCGCCTCGGCCGTTTACGAGTGGAACTATGCGCGGCAGATGATCGAGATCCGCCTCGCGGAAAGCAGCTCCGAAAGCAAGGACACGGTCGAGGAAGAGATTTTCAGCGATCGCTTCCTCATCAAGCGACCGCTGCTTGCAGGCGCTCGAGCCCGATCTCAACGGCGCGCCGGTGCTGCTGATCGACGAGCTCGACCGCACCGACGAGCCTTTCGAAGCCTTCCTCCTCGAAATGCTGTCCGATTATCAGATCACCATTCCCGAGATCGGCTCGATCAAGGCGGAGCATCCGCCGATCGTGATCATCACCTCGAACCGCACGCGCGAAATCCACGACGCGCTGAAGCGGCGCTGTTTCTATTACTGGATCGATTATCCGAGCGCCGAGCGCGAGATCGAAATCCTGAAGCTGAAAGCACCGAAGGCGGCGAGCATGCTCAGCCGCGAGGTCGTCGCTTTCGTGCAAAAGCTGCGCAAGACGCAGGATCTCTTCAAGCTGCCCGGCGTCGCCGAGACCATCGATTGGGCGCATGCGCTGACTCGCAGCTCGACGTGCTGGCGCTGACGCCCGAGGCGATCAACGACACGCTGGGCGTGCTGCTGAAATATCAGGACGACATCGCCAAGATCCAGGGCAGCGAGGCCGAGCGTCTGCTGACGCAGGTGAAGAACGAGCTTGCCGCCGCCGGCGGGTAAGACGGATCCCCGACTTTCTCGGCGCGCCACCTCCGGCGTCCTCCTGTCCCACGCGGAACGATCCAAAACGCGACGGCGTTCTTCTCGCAACAGAGGAGACCGCTCCATGAGCCTGCTGGACGTATTGAAGCGGCAAAAGCCGGGACTTCCCGTTTTCGCCGGGTGGCGATGACGCCGATGCCGATATTCTCGACACGCTGAAGAAAGAGCATGACGAAGTCGCCGAGATGCTCTCGCAACTCGTCAAAAGCGACCGCGGCGCCGAACGCAAAGCGATTCTGAAGCAGATCAGAATCGCGCTGGTCCCGCATCTCCGCGCCGAGGAGAAAATCGTCTACAACGGCATCTACGCCGTCAAGGATCAAGGACGCGAAGCAGGACAGCGCCGAAGGCTATATGGAGCACCAGCTCGCCGAGAAGATTCTGGTCACGCTTGAGCATATCGAGAATGCGATGTCGCCGGAATTCGCCGCCGGCTCGAAGGTGCTGAAGGAAATGATCACGCACCATGTCGAGGAAGAGGAAAAGAACGTCTGGAAAGGCGTGAAGCAGCATTTCGCCAGCGACGATCGCAAGGCGATGAACCGGAAGTTCCTGGCGCTGAAAAAGCAGGTCAAGACCGCGTAACCACCCATCGTCATTGCGAGGAACGTCAGCGACGAAACAATCCAGGAGCCACATCTGTTGGCTTGGATTGCTTCGCTGCGCTCGCAATGACGATGCCTTAACGACGGTATTTACTGCCTTCCTCAAACAGCCTATAAACCGGCCATGGAAGGTCTTACCGAACCGCCCCTGCCTGAATCCGGGCCTGAATCCGGGCCTGAATCGGCGGGCGGCTTTATCAGAACATCATGTATTTCGCGCGCTGCCTGCGCGCCGCCGGCATGCCGATCGGCCCCGGTGCGGTGCTCAACGCGCTACAGGCCGTTCGAGGCCGTCGGCATCGAAAACCGGCGCGATTTCTACTGGACGCTGCACGCGGTTTTCGTGACCAAGCACGACCAGGAGCAGATCTTCGATCAGGCCTTCCATATCTTCTGGCGCAATCCGCAATTGCTCGAGAAGATGATGTCGCTGATGCTGCCGGGCTTCGCGCCGCAAGAGCCGGAAAAAGGCGAAGAGATGAATCGCCGCCTCGCCGAGGCGCTGCAAGGCGACAGCGAGAAGGATTCGAAGGAAGGCGAGACCGAGATCGAGCTCGATTCGACGATGACCTATTCCGCGCAGGAAGCCTTGCGCGACATGGATTTCGAGAAAATGTCGAATGAAGAGGTCGATCAGGCGAAGAAAGCGCTGGAGCGCATGTCGCTGCCGCTGGCCGATCTCAAGACGCGGCGCTTCTCGCCCGATCCGCGCGGCAGCCGCGTCGATCTCCGCGCGACGATGCGCGCGCAATTGCGCTCGGGCGCGATGATCGCGCTGCGTCGCAAGACAGCCGCGCACGCGGCCGCCGCCGCTGGTCATTCTCTGCGACATCTCCGGCTCGATGAGCCGCTACAGCCGCATCTTCCTGCATTTCATGCATGCGGTGACGAATGACCGCGACCGCGTCTACACCTTCCTCTTCGGCACGCGGCTGTCCAACGTCACGCGCTATCTGCGCTACAAGGATATCGACATCGCGCTCGATAAAGTCGCGCAAGCGGTCGAGGACTGGTCGGGCGGCACGCGGATCGGCCAATGCCTGGCGGATTTCAACCAAAACTGGTCGCGCCGCGTGCTCGGCCAGGGCGCGATCGTGGTCTTGATCACCGACGGCCTGGACAGGGACGCCGGCGCCGGTATATCCCAGGAAATAGAGCGGTTGCACAAATCCTGCCGGCGCCTCATTTGGCTCAATCCGCTGTTGCGCTACGAAGGGTTTGCACCCAAATCATTAGGGATGCGGGCAATTCTGCCGCATGTCGACGAGTTCCGGCCGGTGCATAATCTCGATAGCATCGCCGAGCTGGTCAAAGCACTAAGCAAGCCGGGCCCGCGCCGCCTCGAAGCGGCCTCCGCCTGGCGCGAAGCGGGGTGATCGAAGATGGACGACAATCAGGAAATTCTGGACCAGGCCCGGAAATGGAAAGCCGAGGGTAAAGGCGTCGCGTATCGCCACGGTGGTCACGACCTGGGGCTCATCGCCCCGGCCGGTCGGCTCGAAGCTCGCGGTCGACGAGGACGGCCGCTTCCTCGGCTCGGTCTCGGGCGGCTGCGTCGAAGGCGCGGTGATCGACGAGGCGCAGGAAGCGATCAAGGACGGCAAGCCGCGCCTGCTCGAGCTTCGGCGTCAGCAACGAGCAGGCCTGGGATGTCGGGCTCGCCTGCGGCGGCAAGATCCAGGTCTTCGTGGAGCGCGCGGAATGAAGCTCCAATATCTCGAGCGGGCGGTCGCGGCGAGCCGTGCCGGCAAGCCGTCGGCGATTGCGACCAACCTCAAATCGGGCGAGCAGAGCCTGATCGAAGGCTCTGAGATCACGGGAAATCTTGAGACTCGACGAGCCGATCCAGACGGGCATCAGCCGCGCTCTGTCGGACGATAAGAGCACGACCATCGAGACGCCGGACGGTCCGGTCTTCGTCGAGGTCTTCAACCCGCCGCTGCGCCTGCTTCATCGTCGGCGCGGTGCATATCGCCCAGCCTCTCGCCCGCATGGCGGCCGAGCTCGGCTATCAGGGTGACGGTGATCGATCCGCGCACCGCTTTCGCGACCGATGACGCGCTTCCCCGAGATCGAGCTGTCGACCGAATGGCCGGACGAGGCGCTGGCGCGGCTCAAGCCCGATAAGCGCAGCGTCATCATTACCCTGACCCACGATCCGAAGCTCGACGATCCGGCGCTGGCCGAAGCGCTCAAGTCGCACGGCCTTCTTTATCGGCGCGCTCGGCTCGCGGAAGACCCATGCCGCGCGGCTCAAGCGCCTTGGCGAGCTCGGCTTCAAGCGATGCCGATCTCGACCGCATCCACGGTCCGGTCGGCCTCAATATCGGTGCGATCTCGCCGGCCGAGATGGCGGTCTCGATCCTCGGCCAGGTGACCTCGGCGCTGCGCGCCGACCGCTTGAAAGAGCGCGAAGCTGCATGAAATTCGGCGAGACGCCGCTCGCCGAAGCGCAAGGCGCGATTCTCGCGCATAGCGTCAAAATCGGCACGCGCGCGCTCAAGAAAGGCCGCGCCATTACCGGCGAGGATATCGCCGCGCTCAAAGCCGCGGGCAAGACCAGCGTTATCGCCGCGCGGCTCGAGCCGGGCGACGTCATCGAGAACCAGGCCGCCGACCGCGTCGCCGCCGCGCTGACGTGTACCGGCGTCTCGCTGCGCACCGGCTTTCACCGGCCGTGCGAATTTCTATGCCGAGACCGCCGGGCTTTGCCTCGATCGATCGCGACGCGGTCGATCGCTTCAACCTGATCGATGAATCGATCACCATCGCGACCATCGAGCCGTCGGTCGTCGTCGAGCCGAAGCAGATGGTCGCGACGGTGAAGATCATTCCCTTCGCCGTGCGCAGCGACGCGCTCGATGCCTGCATCGCCGCCGTCAAAGACAAGACGCTGTTCCAGGTCGTGCCGTTCAAGCCGCATCGCACGGCGCTGATCCAGACGACCCTGCCCGGCCTCAAGGACAGCGTCCTCGACAAGACCGTCGAGACCACGCGCGACCGCCTGGCCGAATTCGGCAGCACGCCTCGACTGGGAGAAGCGCTGCCCGCACGATCCGGCGGCGCTGGCGCCGGCGATCGACGAGATGGTCAAAGCCGGCGCGCAGCTCGTGCTGGTCGCCGGCGCTTCGGCGATCCTCGACCGCCGCGACGTCATCCCGGCCGCGGTCACCGACCTCGGCGGCACGATCGAGCATTTCGGCATGCCGGTCGATCCCGGCAATCTGCTTCTCATGGCACGGCTCGGCGAGGTGCCGGTCCTCGGCCTGCCCGGCTGCGCCCGCTCGCCCAAGGTCAACGGCTTCGACTGGGTGCTATGGCGCGTCCTCGCCGGCTTGCCGGTCGGCGCCGATGCGATCCGGCGCATGGGGGTCGGCGGGTTGCTGTCGGAGATCGGCTCGCGGCCCCTACCGCGTGCCCGCGCCGGCGGCCCGCCGGAA
Source organism: uncultured Alphaproteobacteria bacterium (assembly GCA_963731145.1). Taxonomy (GTDB): domain Bacteria; phylum Pseudomonadota; class Alphaproteobacteria; order ATCC43930; family CGMCC-115725; genus CAIKMD01. The sequence continues at coordinate 459,531 of CAVSUX010000013.1, forward strand.
GCCGATACGCGCCAAACCGCCGCAGCGCGCCACGATCGCCGGCATCATCCTCGCCGCCGGCCGGTCCTCGCGCATGGGCGCGATGAACAAGCTGCTGATCCCGATCGACGGCAAGCCGATGGTCCGCCGCGCCGCCGAGGCGGTACTGGCCGCGCAGCTCTCACCGGTCGTCGTGGTCACCGGCCATCAGCGCGAGCAGGTTGAGGAAGCACTTAAGGGCCTGCCCGTTACCTTCCTGAATAACAAAGATTTTGCGACCGGCATGTCGACCTCGCTGCAGGTCGGGCTGAATGCCGTGCCGGCGGAATGCGACGGTGCCGTGGTCGCGCTCGGCGACATGCCGCTGATCACCGCGGCCGAGATCGGCCAGCTCGTGAATGCCTTCAATCCTGTCGAAGGCCGCGCTATTGTCGTGCCGACTCGGCGCGGCAAGCGCGGCAATCCGGTGCTCTGGGCGCGGCGCTTCTTCGGCGAGATGACGGCGGCCGGTGGCGATATCGGTGCACGGCACCTGTTCGAAGCCTATCCGGAGGCGGTCGTAGAGGTCGAGATGGCCGGGGACGGCGTTCTGACCGATATCGATACGCCCCAGGCTCTCGCCCGCTTGGCCGCCGCCAAGATCGACGCGTAGTTACTTTTTTTGTTGGGCAAGTGAATAAAGCGGCAAGCCGAGGCGTTGTCGGTTTGGCCAGAACAAAAACGTTTGGAGGGGCCCGCACATGACCACGTTGATTGGAACCGTTACCCTTGCCGGAACCGTTTTTGGCGCCCTGATCGGCCAAATCGCGACCGGTGCCGAGTTCGCCGGCGTTATCATCGCCTCGCTCGTGCTCATCACCATGCGCGACGTTCGCGACTGAAAATCCTTTATTTTCAGAATAACTAAGTTCATTTTTCTAAACCTCTACCGCACGTAATCTGCCGCCACGGTCTCGTCGGCCGGCGGCTTTGACGCCATCGCGCTAAAGACGGGCGTCAGCACCAGCGCGACCACGAAATTCAAGATCACGGTGTAGAGCGCGGCGTAGCCTGGGAAACTGACCAGCCGCCGATCGCCAACGGATAGGTCGCGCTGAAATTGTTCGCGGCCGCGATCCAGGTGCCGGCCACCGTCCCGACCAGCCAGCCGCAAAGCAGCGCCCAATCATTCAGCTTTCGGGTGAAGAGCCCGAGGATGACCGCCGGGAAGGTCTGGATGATCCAGATGCCGCCCAGGAGCTGGAGCTGGATGGCATATTGCAGCGGCAGGAACAGCACGAAGACCAGCGCCCCGACTTTGACGATCAGCGACACCCATTTCGCGATCTGCGCCTCGTCCTCGCCCGAGACGTTCGGGTTGATGAATTCGCGGTGGATGTTGCGGGCATAGAGATTGGCCGAGGCGATCGACATGATCGCCGCCGGCACCAGCGCACCGATGCCGATCGCGGCGAAGGCGATCCCGACGAACCACGATGGAAACGCCCAGAGCAGGATCGCCGGCGCGGCGAAATTGGCCTTGAACTGGGCGAAGCCCGGCGCGAATTCCGGCAGCTTGTCGATACCCGGCGGCGATGACGAAGAAGCCGAGCAGCGATCAGCAAGCCGAGCAAAAACGAATAGGCCGGCAGCATCGCCGCGTTGCGCCGCACCGCATGCGCGCTACTCGCGCTGAGGATGCCGGTCATCGAATGCGGATAGAGGAACAGCGCCAGCGCCGAGCCGAGCGCGAGGGTGGCATAGGCACCGTAGGCGCCGGTGCTGTTCGCCGGCGGCGCGGCGAGCAGCAGCTTTGCGTCTCGGGAATGGCGGCGAAGATCTTGCCGAAGCCGCCGAGCTCGATCGGGATCACGATGATCGCGGCGAAGGCGGTGATGTAGATCAGCACGTCTTTGACGATGGCGATCGACGCCGGCGCGCGTAGCCCGCTGGTATAGGTGAAGGCGGCAAGGATGATGAAGGCGATGATCAGCGGAATGTCGCTCGACCAAGGCCGGTTCCCGAGAATCCCCATGCCGCCGATGATGACCTGCAAGCCGACGAGCTGTAGCGCGATATAGGGCATGGTCGCGACGATGCCGCTCAGCGTGACGGCGAGGGCCAGCCAGCGATTGCCGAAACCGGCCGCGCACGAAATCCGCCGCGGTGATGTAGCCGTGGTTGTGGCAGACCTGCCACATGCGCGGAAAAGCGACGAAGAGCAGCGGATAGATGAGACCGTGTAGGGGATGACGAAGAATGCGACCGCGCCCGCGCCATAGGCAAGCGCCGGCATCGCGACAAATGTGTAGGCGGTGTAGAGATCGCCGCCGATCAGGAACCAGGCGACCACCGTGCCGAAGCGTCGGCCACCCAGCCCCCATTCATGCGAGCATATCGAGATCGCCGCGCCGCCAGCGCGCCGAGACGAAGCCGAGCCAGGTGATGAAGCCGAACAGCAGCACGAAGATGGTGAGAATGGTCCAGTTGATGTTCGCCATCGCGACTTTCTCCCTGTTTTTCTTATTTTTTTTCGGTGGCGAAATAGACGATGGCGATCAGCGCGGCGCCGACGAGCACCAGCAAGAAGCTGGAACCAGTAGAAGAACGGCAGTCCGATGAAGGTCGGCTCAACGCGGTTGTAGAGCGGGACCCAAAGGACGAGCAGGCAGAACAGAGCGAGCAGGATATACCAGCCTGTATGCGATTTTCGCGGCGGTTCCATCCCCCAAATCCTTTCTCACGGCGCGCGACGGCGTTCTTTGTCGCCCGGTTACCATGCGCCGCACGATGGGGTCAACAGTCGTGCATCTCAACGAGTTGCCACGCAGAAATTGTGCCGCACGGTTTTGCATGACTTGTCGCCGCGCGGATGGCAGACTCGCGTACAAGCATCGGATACGGGAGCCGCGTCGCACGTGCAGTGATTTTCGGCTTCGATCCGCTGGTCACCGCCTCGGTCATTCTCGTCGTCACCTATCTCCTGGTGATCACCGACCGGTTCGACCGCTCGCTGCTCGCGCTCTTGGCGCCGGCGCGATGATCCTCTCCGGCGTGCTGACGCAGGAGGAAGCGATCCGCGGCATCGACTTCAACACCATCGCCCTGCTGACCGGCATGATGCTCCTGGTCTCGGTCGCGCGGCGCTCGGGCGTGTTCGAATTCCTTGCCGTCGGTTCGGCGCAACTCGTCCGTGGCTCGCCGGCTGGTGTGCTCTGTCTGTTGTCGCTGGTCACGGCGATCGTCTCGGCGCTGCTCGACAATGTCACGACCGTGCTGCTGATCGCGCCGGTGACGCTATCGATCACGAAATGGCTCCGCGTGCCGGCCTTCCCCGTTCCTTTTCGCCGAGGTCATGGCCTCGAATATCGGCGGCACGGCGACGCTGATCGGCGATCCGCCCAATATCATGATTGGCTCGGCGACGGGGCTCAGCTTCAACGCTTTCATCCTGAATCTAGCGCCGGTGATCGTTGTCGTGATGGCCGTGCAGCTTTTGCTGACCCATCTCCTCTGGGGTCGTTCGACACAAGCGACACAAGCGGACCGCGCCGCGGTGATGGCGCTCAGCGCACGCGCGGCCATTACCGACGGACGGCTGCTGCGGCTGTCACTCGCGGTATTGGCCGCGACCTTGCTCGCCTTCGTCTTCGCCCCGCTCCTCCGTCTCGAGCCCGGTACCATCGCCATGATCGCCGCGGCCAGCCTGATGCTGCTCGACAATCTCGTGCATCACCGCTCCGAGCAAACGGCCAAGATCAGCGCGATCTACGGCGATGTCGATTGGATCACGATCTTCTTCTTCGTCGGGCTGTTCATTGTCGTGCACGGCTTCGAGCAGACCGGCGCGATCGCCGACCTCGCCCAGGCGCTCATCGCCGCGTCGCATGGCAATCTCGCGATCACCGCGTCGGCGATCCTCTGGGGCGCCGCCATTCTTTCGGCGATCGTCGACAACATTCCCTTCGTCGCGGCGATGATCCCGCTGATCAAAGTGCTGGCGCCGAGTTTCGGCGGCGAGGACGCGTTGCTGCCGCTGTGGTGGGCGCTGTCGCTCGGCGCCTGTCTCGGCGGCAATGGTACGCTGATCGGCGCCTCGGCCAATCTCACCGTCGCCGGCATTGCGCAGCGCAACGGCGTGCGCTTCGATTTTCTCACTTACACGAAATATGCCGCGCCGCTGACGCTCGTCAGCCTCGCGATCGCGCAGCTCTATCTCTGGCTGCGGTATTTCTAGACCGGATAGCCCTTCGCCTTGCCGGCAAGCCCGTCATAGAGATCGAGCATGCGACCGCGCCAGGCATAGATCGGATCGTCCGGCGCGAGCAGCGGATAGTCGCTGATGCAGCGGCACCATTGGAAGCCGCCGAAGATCGCATAATCGGCATAGAAGCGGCTTGTCGCCGCCGAGGAAAGGCTGCGCGCGCAACACGAGGCGCAGCGGCAGCAGGCTCTCGCGAAAGCCGGCGATCTCGCTGTCGCGGTTGGCGACCGCGGCTTCGAGCGTCTTGCCGAGCCGCTTCTCGCGGCTCTCGCGGAAATAGGCTTTGTCCTTCGCGTCGACATGCTTCCAGATATCGAGCACGACGAATTTCATCATCGCCGGATGCAGGAAGCCATTCGCCCAGTTCGCATGGAACTGCGAGAGCGCTTTGCCCGACGCGCCGCCGAAGATCGATGGCCGGTCGGGATATTTCTCCTCGAGGTATTCGGCGATCGTCCAGGAATCGTGAACCTCGCGCTCGCCGTCGAGCATCACCGGCACGAGCCCTTGGCCGCTGAAAGCGATCGCGTCTTTCTCGGTGAAACGCCAGGGAATGGTCTCGAGCTCGAGGCCCTTATGCGCCGCCGCGAGCTTGACGCGCCAGCAATAGGGGCTGAAACGGCGATCGGCCTCGGCGCCGGCCAGATCGTACATCTTCAACATGGCTAGCCCCAGTAGCGGCCGGTCGCACCGACCACGACGACGATGAGGCCGAGCGCGAGGTTGAACTCGACGATGCGGCGGATCTGATTGAGCTGCGCGGCAGCGGCGGGAAAGTCGCTGGCATCGACCGCGCGGCGAAAGCGCTTCCACGGCGCGAAGAAGAGATGCGCGAAGGCGAGCATCATGATGACGCCGAGCGCTTCCATGATGGTGACGTAGCAGGCCCTGCGACGCCCAATATCTCCATGCCGATGCCGGTGACCAGCAGCAGCACGACGGCCACCCAGACCCAGCCGAAGAAGCGCGCGAAGATGCGGCGCCACAGCGCGAGCCTGCACCGGCGCATCGAGCGGGCCGACCGAAGGGCGCACCATCTGATGCGCGAAAAACATGCCGCCGACCCAGACGACGGCGGCGAGGATATGGAAGAAGAGGAGCGTCGGAATCATGATGGCGCGGAGTTTAGCACGACGGGACGAAAATAACGCATCGTCATTGCGAGGAACGAAGCGACGAAGCAATCCAGGGTCAGCGTCGTGGCGATCCCTGGACTTGCTTCGGCGTTCACTTCTCGCAATGACGTGGAAGGCTTAATCCTTCAACCGCTCGCGAATGAGCACCTGCGTTTCCGGCGGCAGTGCCTCGATCGCCGCGGCGACGCTCTTCAAGCGGTTGCGCAGCGCGTAGACCTGATCGAGCAGGTTGAGGATCACCGGCATCGCTTCGGCATCGACCAGCAGCTCGTGGCGCAGCTCGACGATGAGATGCACGCGCGCGACGTCGATCTCGTGGAAGACATAGCCGCTGGCAACGCGCTCGGGCCGCACCCAGCGCGCCTCGATCCATTGATCGAGCTCGGCGGCGTCGAGACCGCGCACTTGGCGCAGCAGGGCTTCGAGCGCGATCATGTCCGCATCCCCTTGCGCGGATCATAGGGGTGCTTCGCCGCCCAATCCTTGAGGAAAGTATCGAGCTCGGCATCGCCCTCGCTCGGCAGCACCACTTTCAGCGTCACCAGCTCGTCGCCCTTGCCGGCAACGCCCTTGCCGCGAAGACGCAGCACCGTGCCGGTATTGGAATGCGGCGGCACCGTCATGGTGACCGCGCCGGTCGGCGTCGGCACGGTGACGCGGCCGCCGAGCACGGCTTCGCCCAGCGTCACCGGCAGATCGAGTATGGATATCGTCGCCCTCGCGCCTGAAGCAGGCGTGAGGCGCAATACGAATCTCGATCAGCGCATCGCCCGCCGGGCCGCCGCCGAGCCCCGGCCCGCCCTGCCCCGCGAGGCGCAGCACCTGGCCATCGCGCACACCGGCCGGGATCGTCACATCGAGGCTCTTGCCCGGCGCGAGCTCCAGCCGCTGCTTGGCGCCGTTCACCGCATCGAGGAAATCGACGGTCAGCGCATATTGCCGGTCGCCGCCGCGCATGCGGATGGTCGCGCCCTCGCCGCGCCCGCCACGCCCGCCTCCAGCCCTGGCCGAAACCGCCGCGGCCGAAGAAGGAGAAGAGATCGTCGAGATCCTCCGGCGACATGTTCTCCTGGCTGGTGCGGTATTTCGCGCCCGGCGCGCCTTCGGCGAAGTCCTGATAGGCATAGGCGCGCGGCTTCTCGTTGCCGGCTTCGTCGATCTCGCCGCGATCGAAGCGCGCGCGCTTGTCGGCGTCCGACAGCAGATCGTATGCCGCCGAGATTTCTTTGAAGAGAGCCTCGGCCTGCTTGTTGCCGGGGTTGAGATCGGGGTGGTGCTTCTTGGCGAGCGCGCGATAGGCTTTGCGGATGTCGTCCGCTGTCGCCTCTTTCTTGACGCCCAGCACCTCGTAAGGATTGCGTGCAGCCATGTTCTTCTCGGAAGAGGTTGCCTGGATATAGGCAGTCTTCCGGCAAGTCCCAAGTGCCCTTGTTGCGAGAGTGTTCTCGTTGCGAGCCGACACACTTCGGTTAAGGTCGTGCCGTCTTTGGGGAGTAGCCGCCCTCGGTTCGAGAGGGGTTCGCGCCAACATACTTGCCGCCGCATTCGTTGCGGGGCATGGCGCGATCGGCACGCGGCCAGCCGTATGTTTGGCGGACCGCACGCTTGGCGAGACCATGGACATCGGCGCCGTCCGGCTGGGGCGGTATGCCGGTGTCATGGTCAACCGCCCAGCCCCGAAGATCGCCATGGCGCTGACCCTCATCCTGTTCTTCGGCTCCGCCGTCCTGATCTATTTTTCGTGCGAGTATTTCGTCAACGGCGTCGAATGGCTCGGCAAGCGGCTTGCGATCAGCCAGACCGCGACCGGCACCATCCTGGCCGCCTTCGGGACCGCGCTGCCCGAAAGCGTCGTGACTTTCGTCGCGGTCGTCTTCGGCCATACCGCGGCCGAGCGCGAAATCGGCATCGGCGCGGCGCTCGGCGGCCCCTTGGCGCTCAGCACCCTCGCCTATGGCGTGGTCGGGCTGACCTTGATGGGATCGACGCGGCTCAAAGTCCGCCGCAAGGAAGCGCTCGATGTCGACAGCCACCGCCTCAGCCGCGACCAGGGCTGGTTCCTGAGCATTTTCATCTGCAAGCTCGCGCTCGGCCTGGTCGCGTTTCCGGGCAAGCCTTGGCTGGGCTTCCTCTTTATCGGCGCCTACGCGCTCTATGTCGCGAAGGAGCTGCGGCGCGACGAGCGCACGGTCGACGAAGGCGAGCTCGAGCCGCTGAAATTTCGGCCGAGCGATCCCTACCCCTCGCTGTTCTGGTCGGCGCTGCAAACCGGCATCGCTCTGATCGTGATCTTTATCGCGTCGCGCGTCTTCGTCGCGCAGCTCGACACCATCGGGCCATGGCTCGGCTTGCGCCCGCAGCTCGTCGCGCTGTTGCTGAGCCCGATCGCCACCGAAATGCCCGAAACCATGAACGCCATCATCTGGGTGCGGCAGGGCAAGGAAAATATGGCGCTCGCCAATATCAGCGGCGCAATGATGATTTAGGCAACGATCCCGACGGCCTTCGGCCTGTTCGGCACGCCATGGCTGTTCGAGCGGCCGCTGATCTTCGCCGGCGGCGTCACTGCGATCACCGTCTTGGCGCTTATTCTTCATGTTCCGCGGCGAGCGCGTCACCGGCAAGCGCCTGTCCTGGGCAAGCATCTTCTATTTGCTCTTCGCGGCGCTGCGTTGCTGCTTCGGTGATCGCGCGTGTCACGCTCGGGTGCTTCTCGACCCAGGCGGCGTAGGCTTCCATGAATTTGGTCAGGAAGCCGCGCGTGCCGTCATTGGTGATCTTGCCGCCCGCATCGAAGAGCTTGTCGGCGCCGCCGATATAGGCTTCCGGCTGTTGCATCGTCGGCATGTTGAGGAAGACAAGGCTCTGGCGCAGGTGATGATTGGCTCCGAAAGCCGCCGATCATAGCCGGGCGAGACGCTGACCACGGCCGCGGGTTTCTTGTCCCAGGCGCTCTGGCCATAGGGACGCGAGCCGACATCGATCGCATTCTTGAGCGGCGCCGGGATCGAGCGATTGTATTCCGGCGTGACGAACAGCACGCCGTCGGCCTTCTTCACGCGGTCGCGGAATTCCTTCCACGCCGCCGGCGGATTGTCGGCGATCGAGATCCTGGTTGTAGAGCGGGAGCTGGCCGATCTCGACGATCTCGAGCTTCAGCGATGCCGGCGCCAGCTCGCGCAACGCATTGGCCATTTTGCGATTGAAGGATTCCTTCCGCAGGCTGCCGACAATGACGACGATATCCTTGGCCATACTCTCTCCTTTCGGCTGACGAAGCGCCAACCGGAATCAGGCGAGGCGCTCGCTTTCTTTCCAAAGCCGCTCGGCATCCGCATCGTTCCGGGCCGCCGCATTGGGCTCGCGCTCGCGGCATTTGTCGAAATACTTGCCGGTGACGCCCCCGACTCTCGGGCGCCGAGGCGACATAGACCGGCGTCTCGGCGCCGCGCGGGATAGAAATCGCAGCGAAAAGCTTGCCGAGGCGGATGCCGATGCCCCAGAAGCCGCGATTGTTGTCGCCAAAGCTGGTCTTCACGAAGCCGGGATGCAGACAATTCGCGGTGACGCCCGTGCCGGCGAGCCGCCGCGCCAGTTCGCGCCGGTAAAAAGGATGTTGGCAAGCTTCGAGCGCTGATAGGCCTTCCAGCCGTTATAGTCGCGCGCGGTTTGCAGATCGTCGAAATCGAGCGCCGCGTTGCGATGCGCTTCCGATGCGACATTGACGATGCGCGCCGGCGCCGAAGCGATCAGCCGCTCGCGCAGCAGCGCCGTCAGCCGGAAATAGCCCAGGTGATTGAGCGCGAAAGTCTGCTCAAGCCCATCCTCGACCACGACGCGTTGCGCGAAGAATGCGCCGGCATTGTTGAGCAGAACATCGATCCGCGGCGCGGCGGCGAGCAATTCGGGCACCAGCCGCTTGATCTCGTCGCGGCGCGACGAGATCGGCATAATGCATCTCCGCTTGGATGCCGGGCACGCGCTGGCGCAACGCCTCGAGCACGACCTCGCCTTTCGCGCGATTGCGGCCGACCAGCACGAGCCGCGCACCGAGCGCCCCCAGCCCGGCAGCCGCTTCGAGGCCGATGCCGTCGGTCGCGCCGGTGACGATGCAGGTCTTGCCCTTCATATTCGCTCACGCCGCCGTTACGACGTCATGCACCGTCTGCCAGGCTTGCGCGGTCGACGCCGCGAGCACGGCGCGATCGATGATGCGCGTGTCGTAAACGCCGCCGTCGAGAAAGCTGCCGAGACCGCCCGCCTCATGCACGATCAGCATGCCGGCGGCATGGTCCCAGGGCAGCGAGCGCGAATGCAGCGAGAATTGCGCCATGCCTTGCGCGATCGCCATATATTCGAGACCGCTGCAGCCTTGATTGTGCGCGCCGCGAATACGGCCGCTGTCGTTGAGCGCACGGCCGGCCCGCACGCCGGATTTGGTGCGGCCATAGGCCGCGCCGGTCAGCTTCTCCGGCGGCACGATCGCGATTGACCTGCAGCCGCCGGCCCGCGCTCCACGCGCCTTGGCCTTTGAGCGCCGAGATCATCACATCGCCGAGCGGATTGTAGATCCAGCCGGCTTCGACCTGGCCCTGCCGCGCCAGCGCGACGATCACGGCGAAGCCGACATTGCCGCGCACGAAATTCGAGGTGCCGTCGATCGGATCGATGATCCAGACCGGCGCCTCGGCCGAGAGCCAGTCGAGACGCGACGCATCCTCGGCGACGCTTTCCTCGCCCAGAACATTGGCACCGGGGATCACGGTTGCGAGACGGCGCGTCAGCTCTTGCTCGGCTTCGGTATCGGCAATGGTAACCGGATCGCCGGGCTTTTTCTCGCGGACGTCGTCCTGCCCCAAAGCGCGAAAGCGCGGCAGAATCACGGCGCGCGCTGTCTCGCGAATATAATTTGCGACACTTTCCGTATCGATCATCCGTGTCATGATGGAGCGAAAGGGTCGGATTTCTATGGCTGACGGACGGGATTTCGATGTCGTGATCGTGGGCAGGCATTTACGAAAACGACATCGCCGCACCCTCGCCGACTGGCATTCCGCCGGCATCGTGATGCGCCCGCTCGGCGGACCCGTCCCTGATTGGCAGGTGACGGTCGGCGGCGGGGTTGCCGGGCTACCCGCCTATGAAGGCTCGAATGAGGAACGGCTCTCGCCCGCGCAGACGATCGATGTGCGCTACAAGGATCTCGCCTATCTCTCGATCGGCGAAGGCATCGGCGTGAACATTCTGCGCGGCACCAATTACCACGCCGGCGTTGGCCTCACCTACGATATGGGCCGCGAGCACAATGCCGCGACGCGTCTCGCCGGCACCCGCAATATCGATCCAGCGCCGGTCTTCAAAGCCTTCGCGCAATACGTCTTCGTCCCCGTTGTGGTGAGCGTCGACGTCAAGCAGGCGCTGACGAGCTATCAAGGCCTCACCGGCGATATCGGCGCCTATATGCCGGTGGTCGCGAATAAGAAGCTCCAAATCTTCGTCGGTCCGGAGATCACCTTCGCCGATTCCCGCTACATGCAGGCCTATTTCGGGATTCAACCCGCAGAACACCGATGCGCAATCGCATTTCCACAATTACAGCGCCCATAGCGGGCTGAAAGATGCCAAGCTCGGTGTCGCCGCACTCTATCGCTTCACCGACCACTGGTTCGTCGACGGCGATGTCGGCGTCGAGCGTCTGCTCGACACCCGAAAGCCCGATCGTTCAGACGGATTGGGGCTGGGGCGTCGCCGGCACCCTCAACTACACGTTCTGACGAAGCTGGCCGACCAGCGCGATCCTGCGTCTGCGATAGCGATTATAAGAAGCTCCGGCTAACCAATCGCCGCGAGCGTTAGGGGCTGTTCATCGCCAATCCGCTCAGTCTGCTCGGTTTTCGCGCTCGCGGTCGCGAGCCTTGCCCCACACGCTGGCGCCGAGGCCGCCGGAGCCGCTAGAATTACCGCGTATAATGTGTGAGCTGGGGGATATACGCCGATGATGGGCTTGGTGCGCCTGGCGCTGCGCCGGCCCTATACAGCAGCCGTCGCTTCATTGCTGATCCTGCTGATGGGCGGTTTTGCGGCAACGCGCATGATCGTCGATATCTTCCCCATCATCGATATTCCGGTCGTGCTCGTCGCCTGGAACTATCCCGGCCTCTCGGCGCTCGATATGGAGCGCCGCGTGGTGCTGGTCAGCGAGCGCTCCTATTCGCAGAGCGTCAACGGCATCGACCATATCGAATCGGAATCGATCCCGAGCACCGGCATCCTCAAGGTCTATTTCCAACCCGGCGCCGATGTCGGCACATCGATCGCCCAGATCGAATCCGCCAACGACACCATCTTGCGCCAATTGCCGCCGGGCATGACGCCGCCGAATGTCATCCAGTTCAACGCGTCGAGCGTGCCGATCCTGCAGGTGACGGCCACCAGCAAGACCGTACCGGAACAAGTGATCTCGGATTATGCGCTGAACTTTCTACGCCTGAAGCTCTTCACCGTGCCGGGGCTCGCGATCACAGCGCCTTACGGCGGCAAATCGCGTCAGATCCTGGTCCAGCTCGACAATGCGCGGCTCGAGGCAAAGGGCGTCTCGGCGAATGACGTCGTCCAGGCGCTGACCAGTTCCAACGTCATCCTGCCGGCCGGCGTCGCGCGCATCGGCACGCGCGAATACAACGTGACGCTGAATTCCAGTCCGCCGACCGTCGCCGAATTCAATCAACTGCCGCTCGGCATGCGCAATGGGGTCCCGGTCACCCTCGGCGACGTGTCAACCATCGCCGATACCGCCGCGACGCAAACCACCGTCGCGCATATCAACGGCGAGCGCGCCGTCTACATGCTGATCCTGCGCCACTCCGACGCCTCGACCATTGCGGTCGTCGACGCGACCAAGGATCTGATGCCCGAAATCAAAGCGTCGTCGCCGCAAGGCGTCGATCTATCGCTCGATTTCGACCAATCGGTGTTCGTGCGCTCGGCCATCTCGAACGTCGTCCGCGAAGCCGTGATCTCGTCGATCCTCGTCTCGCTGATGATCCTGCTGTTCCTCGGCAGTTGGCGTAGCACGGCCATCGTCGCGCTCTCGATCCCGTTATCGATCTTCGCCGCCATCATCGGTCTCCTGATGGCCGGCCAATCGATCAATCTCATGACGCTTGGCGGCCTCGCCCTCTCGATCGGCCTGCTCGTCGACAACGCGACCGTCGCGATCGAGAACATCCATCGCAATCAGTCTCTCGGCAAGCCGCTGACCGTCGCGATCCTCGACGGCTGCAGCGAAGTTGTGTTGCCGCTGACCGTCGCGACACTGGCGATGTGTATCGTGTTCTTCCCGGTTGTCCTGCTGACCGGCCCGGCGCGTTTCCTGTTCATTCCGCTCGCTATCACCGTCGTGCTGGCGCTGCTCGCTTCGTTCTTCCTTTCCTTCTCGCTGGTGCCCTGCTTTACCCGCTTTCTGCTCGCTTCGGAAAAGCACGGCGAGGCCTCAAAAAGCGTCTTCGCCCGCTTCGGCGCCGGCTTCCAGCGCGGCTTCGAGAAGCTGCGCGGCGCATACGCCACCGCGCTCGGCGCGTGTTTGGCGCGACGCGGCTTCGTTCTTGCTTGCGCCGGCATCTTCCTCGTCGTCAGCGGCGGTCTCGCCACGGTGGTCGGTACCGACTTTTTCCCGATTTCGGATGTCGGCTTGATCAAGCTGCACTACCGTGCGCCGATCGGCACACGCATCGAAGAGACCGAGAAGCTCGTCCTCGCCGTCGATCAAAAGATCCGCGAACTGATCCCCGCTAGCGAGCTGCGGACGATCAACGACGTCAGCGGTGTCTCCAACGCCTATAACCTCTCGATCGTGCCGTCGGACAATGTGAGCAGCGGCGATTCCGAAATCCTCATTCAGCTCAAGACGCCGCATCATCCGAGCGAAGATTACATTCGCAAGATCCGCGACGAGCTGCCGAAGGGATTTCCGGGCAGCACCTTCTATTTCCAGAACGCCGATATCGTCAGCCAGGTGCTGAATTTCGGCCAATCGGCGCCGATCGACGTGCAAGTCCAGGCTGCCGATTTCAACAACGCCCAGGATCTCGCTCAGAAGTTACTGACGCGGATGCAGAAGATTCCGGGTGTCGCCGACGCGCATATTCTGCAACTGCTCCACTACCCGTCGCTGGAAGTCGATGTCGACCGATTGCGCGCCATCGAGCTCGGCATCTCGCAGCGCGACATCGCCAACAACGTGCTGATCTCGCTCTCATCGAGCCAGCTCACCAATCCGAACTCGTTTCTCAATCCGCAGACCAACGTCAATTACAGCGTCTCGGTGCTCGACCGGATCGAGCAGATACAGACCGTGCCCGATCTGATGGGAATCGCGGTCAGCCAACCCAACGCGCCAATCTCGGCCACCGCGCCGCCAACAAGCACGCTCGCGACGATGCCGAACGCGCCTGTGACGCGCCTCGCCGATGTTGCCTCGATAAGACCGGTCACCGGATTTGAATCGGTCAGCCACTACACGGTTGCCCGCGTCGTCGATGTTGCAGCCAATGTCGATGGACGGGATCTCGGCGGCGTCGCCACCGACATCCACAAGGCGATCGACGAGGTCATGAAAGGTCAGCCGCTCTCGACCCATGTCGACATCCGCGGCCAGAACCAGGTGATGGAGACCTCATTCCGCAATCTCGGCCTCGGTCTCATCCTCGCGATCATCCTGGTCTACGCGCTGCTGGTCATCCTGTTCCAGTCCTGGGTCGACCCCCTCATCATCATGATGGCGCTGCCCGGCGCGCTTATCGGTATCATCTGGATGCTGGTGCTGACTCACACCACCATCAATGTCGAATCCCTGATGGGCACGATCATGACGGTCGGCATCGCGGTGTCGAACTCGATCCTGGTGGTGAGCTTTGCCAACGACATCCGCGCCCGCGACAATCTCGATCCATTCACCGCGATCGTCGAATCCGCCAAGACCCGCCTGCGGCCGATCATGATGACCGCGCTCGCGATGATCCTCGGCATGACGCCGATGGCCTTGGGCCTCGGCGAGGCCGGCGAGCAGAACGCGCCGCTCGGCCGCGCCGTCATCGGCGGTCTCGCTGCCGCGACGGTCGCGACCTTGTTCCTGGTTCCTGTCTTCTACACCTTGTTGCGCCGCAAACCGCCCACGCTGTATGAACTCGATCGGCGTTTTGCCGCCGAGGCGGCCGGCGCCGTCGAAGGAGAGCATAGTCATGGCTAGACGCTCGGGTACGATACGCGTCTATCTGTGGGGCGCGTTGGGCCTCATCGCCGCGGCGATCGTTGCCGGCTACGTCGTGCATGGCCGTTACGCCGAGATAGCGGCGGCGCGCGACACGCTCGATGCCACCGCGGCGCGCGGGCCGGTCGTCCAGGTCGTCAATGTCGCGACCAGCCCTTCGGTCCGGAACATTCAACTGCTCGGCGATGCGCGCGCCTTCTCGAGCGCAACGCTCTTTTCCAAGGTCAGCGGCTACCTCAAATCGGTCGCAGTCGATAAGGGAGACAAGGTCAAAGCCGGCGACAAGCTCGCCGAAATTTCTTCGGCCGAGACCGATGCGCTCTACGACGCGGCAATCGCCGACCTCGATAACAAGCGTCGGATGGCGCAGCGCGACAAGGATCTGCTCACGCGCGGCAACGTCGCGGTCCAGGCGGCACAGACTTCCGACACCAATCTGCGCATGGCCGAGCAAGCCGTGCGCAACCTCGCGACGATGAAGGGATACGAGACGATCACGGCGCCCTTCGACGGTATCGTGACCGCGCGCTTTGCCGATCCCGGTGCCCTCGTCCAATCCGCCGCGACCGCACAATCGAGCGCCCTGCCGATCGTCACCCTGTCCGATAATTCGAAGCTGCGCATCAGCGCCTATGTCGAGCAGCGCGACGTGCCTTACATCCATATCGGCGACGCCGCCGACATCACCGATGCCGCCGACCGCAGCCGGTCGGTCTCGACCAAGATCAGCCGCACGGCCGGCGCTCTCGATCCCAAGACGCGCACATTGCTGATTGAGATGGACGTCGACAACAGCCAGAACTTCCTCGTGCCCGGCTCATTCGTCTATGTCACGCTGCATCTCAAGGTGCCAACCGCACCCCAGATTCCGGTCGGCGCGCTCATCAGCCGCGGAAACGACAATTTCGTCGCCACAGTCGACGACAGCGGCCTGGTGTCGTTCCGCCCGGTGCAAATCGGCGAGAGCGACGGCGCGAACGTCAATATTGTGGACGGCGTAAAAACCGGCGATAAAGTCGCGGTCAACGTCCCCGACGAGGTCGGCGACGGTAGCCATATTCAGCCGGTGCTCGCCAGCAAGTAGCGACGCAAAAGTAAGGAGCGGCCTTGGCCAAGGAAGACCTGATCGAATTCGACGGCGTGGTGACCGAGCTCTTGCCTGACGCGCGGTTCCGCGTTCGTCTCGACAACGGCCATGAGACCCTCGCCTATACCTCCGGCAAGATGAAGAAGAACCGGATCCGTATCCTTGCCGGCGACCGCGTCACGGTCGAGATGACGCCCTACGATCTTACCAAGGGGCGGATCAACTTCCGCCATAAGGACGAACGCGCCGCTGCCGCCCCGCCGCCGCCAAATCGCGCCCGCCCGCCGCAACCGAGACGGCGCTAATCGCTGCTTGATGTCGTTGTGATGCCCGGCTTTTGCGCCGGGCATCGCCGTTTATGCCGGCGTCAGCAGATGGATGCTGAAGAGCTGCGCGGGATCGGTCCAGACCCCGCCCGGCGCGAAGCCGGCGCGGTTCGCGAGCGATTGGAACTCCGCGACGCTGTATTTGCAGGAATCCTCGGTGTGGATGCCTTCGCCGCGGCGGAAATGGAAACGCTTGCCAGCGACGGTGACGACTTGCTCGGCAAGGCTCCGGATGAAGATCTCGACCTTGCCTTCGACAGGATTGTAGGACGCGTCATGCATGAATTTCGTGAGGTCGAAATTCGCGTCGAGCTCGCGATTCATCCGCGTCAGCAAATTCATCGTGAAGGACGCGGTGACGCCGGCCGCGTCGTTATAAGCCGCGTGGAGCAGCCGCGGGTCTTTCTTCAGGTCGACGCCGACCAGCATCGCGCCGTTCGACCCGACAACCTCGCGACAGCGGCGCAGGAACTGGATCGCGCCCGGCCGGTCGAGATTGCCGATGGTCGATCCCGGGAAAAAGCCGAGGCGCCGGCCATCCTTCGGCTCGGGAACCTCGGCGAGATCGAGCGGCTCCATGTAATCGGCGCAAACCGCGCGCACATCGATCCGCGGAAAGAGCGTTGCGACATCGTCCGCCGCTTGCTGCAGCGCTTCGCGCGAAATCTCGATGGCGACATAAGAGGACGGCCGGTCGAAAGCAGACAGCAACTGCCGCACTTTGCGGGATGAGCCGCTGCCAAATTCGACGAGCTGACAATGCGGCCCCATCAGCGCCGCGATCTCGCTCGCGCAATCGGCGAGGATCGCCGTCTCGGTACGGGTCGGATAGTATTCCGGCGTCTCGCAAATCGCCTCGAACAGTTCGGAGCCGCGCTCGTCATAGAGGAAGCGACACGGAATCTCTTTGTATCGCTGGCTCAACCCGGCGATGACGCAATCGCGGAAGTTTTCGGGCTCGGGAGCGAAATCGTGGAAAGTCGCGCGTACCGGTTGAGCGCTCATTGATCCTCCGCCAGACGTATGCCGCCGAACGCCCAGCGCGAGGCGGGATAAAAGAAATTACGATAGGTGAAACGAACATGGCCCGGCGGCGTCACCGCCGCGCCGCCGCGTAGCACCATCTGATTGGCCATGAATTTGCCGTTGTACTCGCCGATCGTTCCCTCGGGCGGCCGATAACCGGGATAGGGCATATAGGGGCTAGACGTCCATTCCCAAACATCGCCGACCATCTGCCGAAGTTTTCCGTCGCTCGACGTTGCGGCTTGCGGGTGAAAAGCCAAACGATCCATCAAATTGCCGCTGAGCGGTACATCGCTTTCGACCGCAGCGATCTCCCATTCGGCCTCGGTCGGCAAACGCTTACCCGACCAGCGCGCGAAAGCATCGGCCTCGTAATAACTCACATGCACGACAGGCTCGTCGTCATCGACCGCGCGGCGGCCGCCGAGGGTGAAGATCGACCAATCATCGCCGTCGCGGCACCAATAGAGCGGTGCTTCCCAGCCTTCGCTCTTCACCGTCGCCCAGCCATCCGAGAGCCAGAGTTCAGCGCGGCTATAGCCGCCATCGGCGATGAAAGCGCGATATTCGCCGCAGGTGACGAGGCGCGAGGCGAGACGGAACGGCTCCAGCCAGATCTTGTGCCGTGGACCTTCATTATCGAAGGCGAAGCCCCATTCTCGAGTATTGGGGCCTTCATGGCCGATTTGGCGCAATCCGCCATCGAAAGCGACGAGATCGAATGCCGCGACAGCGTTGCGCTTCGCTACGGCCGGCGCCGGCGCGTAGATCGCATCGAGCGGGTTCAGCGACAGCACATGCTTGATGTCCATCAGGAGCAGCTCCTGATGCTGTTCCTCGTGATGAAGGCCGAGATCGAAGAGCGGCGCGATCTGCTGCCATGTCGCGTTGTTCGCGCTCGCCAAAAGCCCGGTCATCGCCTCATCGACATGGGCGCGGTACTGCGCGATCTCGGCGATGCTCGGCCGCGACAGCATTCCGCGCGCCGGGCGCGCGTGCCGCGGCCCCGCACCTTCGTAATAGGAATTGAAGAGAAAGCCGTAAGCCGGGTTGTGGACGCGGTAAGCGTTATCGAACGGCGCGAGGATGAAATTCTCGAAGAACCATGTCACGTGCGCGCGATGCCATTTGGCCGGGCTGACATCGGGCATCGACTGGACGGTTTGGTCTTCAGGCGAGAGCGGTGCCGCCAGCGCCTCGGTCCTGGCCCGCACGGCACGGTAACGGTCGAGCGCCGACTTCGCGCCCGCTGTCGAGGTCAGCGGCTCTCCGGGCCATCGATCCCATAATGTGCCTCCCGCGCCAAAGTTGCCTGACCCAAGGGCCAGGCCACCGTTGTGGCTGTTAAATTACCAAGCCCGCTGTTGCAGAATCGGGACCGGCGACCGAGATATTAGCCGTCCCAATAGGATAGGGAAATTCGGCGATGTCATGGCGGGGACCGGGGCGGTGGGCGGCGCTTTTCTTGGCCGTAATCATGGTTTTATCGCCAGTTTTGGCGGAAGCGCGGGCGGGCGGCAGCTATCGTGCCGGCGGTGGCAGCAGTTTTTCTAGCATGGGTAGCCGCGGCTCCCAGACTTACAACAACAATGGCGGAGCGCCGATCCAGCGCAGCGTGACACCACAATCCAGCCCCAGCGCGCCCTACGGCACGGCGCCAGGCTATGCCGGCTTTGGCGCGCGCCATCCGTTCCTGACCGGTCTGTTCGGCGGCTTCATCGGCTCCTGGATTGGCAGCATGCTCTTCCCGCATTGGGGCATGGGTTATGGCGTCGGCGGCATGTTCGGCTCGATTTTCACCTGGCTGATCCTGCTCGGCCTGATCTGGTTTCTCTTCCGCATGTTCCGCGGCCGCAGCCTGGGCATGCCGTTCGGCGGCGGCATAATGGGCTCGAGCAACCTCTACACCAACGGCTATAGCGGCATGTCGCCGATGAGCGCGGGCTACGCCGCCTCTTCGCAGCCTCGGCTTGCGACAATCGGCGTGACGCAAAACGATTACGAGGAATTCGAAGCCATCCTCAAAGGCGTGCAAAAAGCCTGGAGCGACGGCGATCTCGGCGCGCTGCACCAATACACGACACCCGAGATGCTGTCCTATTTCTCGGAGCAGCTCGCCGAGAATGAGAGCCAAGGCGTCGCCAACAAAGTCGACGGCGTCGAGTTGATCAAAGGCGAAGTGCGCGAGGCCTGGGACGAAGGCCGCCTGCATTACGCGACCGCGCTGATGCATTGGCGCGCGCGCGACTACACGATGCGCAGCGGCGGCAATCCGCGCGAGGGGGAGATCATCGTCGGCGGCGATCCGCAGAATCCGACCGAAGCCAGCGAGATGTGGACTTTCGCACGCAGTCCGGGCGGCCGCTGGCTGCTTTCGGCCGTCCAGCAAACCTGAGCGCGCGGCGCGGCGATTTTCGGGGAAAGCGATCGGGGGATGGAGCCGCGGCTCAAGACCGGGCTGGTCGTGCAAGCCGCGCTGCGGCTAGCGACGCAGCAGGCGATTCCGATGGTGGTCGCGCGACGCGGCGACGCCGATGCCGGCGCCATTCTCATCAAGCTCAATCGGCTCGAGCAAGGCTTCACCATTCTCGCTCAAACCCGCACGCTCGAAGGCGAGATCGCCTGGATCCGCGCCACGGGTGCCGTGCCGGTCGATGAGCACGCCGCCGACGACTATGTCGCCCGTCAGGTCAAACGCGATCCCGACCTCTGGGTCGTCGAGATCGAGGACCGAACCGGGCGCCCAATCTTCACCGGCCGCGTGCTTTGACGGGCGCCGAGACGAGCGCTTCACTGGCTGGCCCTTCTTCACTCCCCAGCCCTTATCGAGGCGCGAGACCATGCAGATCGACATCGATGCGCACGAACCGGCGCTTGGCCATGTCGGTATCGTGCGCGCGGCGCTGCGCGGCCCGGTTGCGCAGCCTATTCTGCAGTCGCTCCAACTCAGGCATCGGAAGCACGGCGCCCGTCTCGACCGATGGCATCGCGCTGCCTTGCTCCGCGACAGCGCGGCGCAAGGAGACGATGACACCGCGCTGCATCGCTTGGTGCGGCTCGGGTCGCGCCCGAACCACGCGACCGTCGAAGCCGCGGCGGTATTCGCTGGCAGGCGGGCTGGTCGTGGCCGAAGCCGGTTTCTGCTCCGCGCGCGTCGCCGCGCGGAACACCAGGCCGGCGGCGATCATCGCGATGCCGAGCAACGCCACCCCTGCCGATCGGTTCAGCATATCCGCCGAGACGTCCACAAGGCCGCCGGGCGCATCCGACAACAGCCACCCGAGCGCCGCCAGAAGCAAGCCCGCCCCGGCGCTCGCGAAAATCCTCACCTGATTCATGATCTATCCTTTGGATTTTCTGAAACTCCCGCTGGTCAGTGCAACGCCCATGCCGCCCCGGCTTGATCTTTTAGAAACTGATACTTAAACGGCGTCTTTAACTATGCGCGCAGCAGCTTTGTCAGCTTTTCCGACAGGTCCTTCCCGATGAGCGGTAGACGACTCTGCGTTTTCTGCGGTTCGTCGATGCCGCCCGAGCCCGCCTATCGCGAGGCGGCGAGAGCGCTCGGCATCGCCATCGGCCGGGCCGGGGTCGAACTCGTTTATGGCGGTGGGCGGATCGGCCTAATGGGACTCGTCGCCGATGCCGCCCTCGCCGCGGGCGCCCAAGTCATCGGCGTCATCCCGGCCGCGCTCCATAACCGCGAAATTGCGCATTCGGGTTTGAGCGATCTCGTCGTCGTTCCCGACATGCAGGAACGCAAGCGCGAAATGTTCGCGCTATCCGACGCAGTTGCGGTGCTGCCCGGCGGGCTCGGCACGCTCGATGAGGCTTTCGAGGCAATCACGCTGCGCCAGCTCGGCCTCCTCCAGAAGCCGATCGTCATCATCGACACCTTGGGCTATTGGCAGCCGCTGCTCGCAATGGTGAAGCAGGTCATCACCTCAGGCTTCGCCGGGCCCGAAGCGGCTCGACTTTATGAAGTGGTGACGCGTGCCGAAGACGCCCTTCCCGCCTGCTTTGGCAAGGATTTCGCCGCTCAGGTGTGACGAGGCGTCGCCTTGCGCGGCCTTCCCCCCATGCTATTGTCCGCGCCGCTTTCCGACAGCCGAGGAACATCGAGGAAATGGCCAAGAAGATTGGCCGAGTGCCTTGGTGACATCGCCTTCCTGGCGATTGCCTTTCCCTCACGTCAGTGCGACAAGACAGGCCATAATCGTCAATAGATCAACTCAGCCGAAACGAAAGCGGCGCGCGGAGGTGCAAGCATGTCAGATCTCGAAATCGTTTGGACGAAGGTTGATGAAGCACCTGGGCTTGCGACGTTTTCCCTTCTGCCGATCGTCGAAGCCTTCGTCGGGGCGGCCGGCGTGAAGATGAAGCTGAAGGACATTTCGCTGACTGGCCGCATCATCGCCAACTTCCCCGACAAACTGACGCCAGCGCAAAAGATCAACGACGAGCTCGCCGAACTTGGCCAACTTGCGATGCGCCCCGAGGCCAACATCATCAAGCTGCCCAACATCTCCGCCTCGATCCCGCAGCTGAAGGCCGCGATCAAGGAGTTGCAGAGCAAGGGTTACGACGTGCCGGACTATCCGGACAGCGACGCGACGCCAGCGGATAAGGAAATCCGCGCCCGCTACGGCAAGGTGCTCGGCAGCGCCGTCAATCCGGTGCTGCGCGAGGGCAATTCCGACCGCCGCGCCGCCGGCGCCGTGAAGCAGTACGCGCGCAACAATCCGCATAAGATGGGCGCCTGGACCAAGGACTCGAAAACGCGCGTGGCGCACATGTCGGGCGGCGATTTCTACGGTTCGGAGGTCGCGACGACCATTGCGGCGCCGACCAATGCCCGTATCGAGTTGGTCGGCAGCGATGGCGCGGTCACGGTGCTGAAGGCGAAGACGCCGCTTCAGACCGGCGAGATCATCGACGCGTCGGTGATGAACCGTAAGGCGTTGCGCGCCTTCTTCGCCGCGCAGATCGACGCCGCGAAGAAGGACGGCGTCCTATTCTCGCTGCACGTCAAGACGACCATGATGAAGATCTCCGATCCCATCATCTTCGGTCATTGCGTTTCCGTGTTCTTCGCCGATGTGTTCGAGAAGCATGGCGCCACACTGACGCGCCTGGGCGTCGATCCCGACAACGGCGTGGGCGACATGCTGACCCGGATCGAGACGTTGCCGGAGGCTGAAAAGGCGGCGATCAAGGCCGATATCCAGGCCACCTACGCGAAGCAGCCTGGCCTCGCCATGGTCAATTCCGACCGGGGAATCACCAATCTGCACGTGCCGAGCGACGTGATCATCGATGCATCGATGCCGGCGATGATTCGCGAATCCGGGCACATGTGGGGCGCCTGACGGCAAGCTGCACGACGTGATCGCCGCGATCCCCGATCGTTGCTACGCGACGCTGTTCCAGGCCGTCATCGAGGACTGCAAGGCGCATGGCGCCTTCGACCCGAAGACGATGGGCTCTGTGCCGAACGTCGGGTTGATGGCGCAGCAAGCCGAGGAGTATGGCTCGCACGACAAGACGTTTGAGGTCGCCACGGGCGGAACGGTGCGCGTGGTCGCCGATGACGGCACGGTTCTGCTGTCACAGCCGGTCGAGACCGGTGACATCTTCCGGATGTGCCAGGTCAAGGACGCGCCGATCCAGGACTGGGTCAAGCTTGGGGTGCGCCGCGCGCGCCTGACCGGCACCCCGGCGGTGTTCTGGCTCGACGCCAAACGCGCGCACGACGCGCAGTTGATCGCCAAGGTCGAGACATACCTGAAGAACGAGGACACATCGGGTCTCGACATCCGCATCCTGGCGCCGGTCGAGGCAATCAAGTTCTCGCTCGATCGCATCCGCAAGGGGCTCGACACCATCTCCGTCACGGGCAATGTGCTGCGCGACTACTTGACCGATCTTTTCCCGATCATGGAGCTGGGCACGTCGGCCAAGATGCTGTCGATCGTTCCGCTGCTGGCGGGCGGCGGGTTGTTCGAGACCGGGGCCGGCGGTTCGGCGCCCAAGCATGTGGAGCAGTTCCAGCACGAAGGCTATCTGCGCTGGGATTCGCTGGGCGAGTTCCTGGCGCTTGGCGCTTCGCTGGAACATCTGGCGCAGACAAGCGGGAATGAGGACGTGCAGGTTCTGGCCGAGACGCTCGATGAGGCCAACGGCAAGATCCTTGAGTACAACCGTTCGCCTGCGCGGAAGGTTGGCGAACTGGATAATCGTGGCAGCCATTTCTACCTGGCGCTGTATTGGGCACAGGCGCTGGCCCGGCGGGACAACAGCTCGGCACTGGCAGCCCGCTTCAAACCGCTGGCGGAGGCGCTGGCGGCCAACGAGGCCAAGATCAATGCCGAGCTGATCGCCGCGCAGGGTAAGCCGGTGGATACTGGCGGTTATTATCTGCCCGATCAGGCTAAGACATCGGCGGCGATGCGGCCGAGTGCGACGCTGAACGCTGCGCTCGCCGCTCTCTGACGCGGCGTCACTGACCGTAAGCTAGAGACGAGAGCTAATAGCTGACGGCTATTAGCTTAGAGCTACCTTACGACGCCGCCTTCGCCGCGATGGCCTTCTCGATCGCGGCGAGCGCGTCGTTGATGCGGCCGCCATCGGGGCCGCCTGCCTGCGCCATGTCGGACCGACCGCCGCCACCCTTGCCGCCGACCGCTTCCGAGCCGACGCGGACGAGATCGACGGCGCTGAAGCGTTTCACCAGATCATCCGTCACGCCGACAACGATCGACGCTTTGCCTTCGGCGCTGGCGACGAGCGCGACGATGCCCGAGCCGATCTCGTGTTTGAGATCGTCGGCGAGGCTCTTCAACTCCTTCGCCGGAACGCCGTCGAGCGCCCGGCCGGCGAATTTGATGCCGGCGATGTCCTTGGCCGCGTCTGTCTTGGCGCCGCCTCCGGTCGCCGCCGCCCGCCGTGCCTCGCTGAGCTCGCGCTCGAGCTTCTTGCGCTCTTCCAGGAGCGCGGCAAGCCGCACCGGCAATTCCGCCGCGGAGGTGCGCAGCGCATTCGCCGCTTCCTGCAGCAGCTCTTCCTCGCGATCGACATATTCCTCGGCCGCAGGACCCGTCACCGCTTCGATGCGGCGGACGCCCGAAGCAACCGCGCTCTCGCCGACGATCTTGAAGAAGCCGATATCGCCGGTGCGCTGCACATGCGTGCCGCCGCAAAGCTCGACCGAGAACGGGTGCGCGTGGTCGTCATGCACATCCTCACCCATCGAGACGACTCGTACCTCGTCGCCGTATTTCTCGCCGAAGAGCGCCATCGCGCCCTGCTCGATCGCCTGATCGGGCGTCATGAGGCGCGTCGTGACTTCGGCGTTCTCGCGGATGCGCTTGTTGACCTCGCCTTCGACGACGTGCAGATCATCGTCGGTGAGCGCACGCGGCTGCGAGAAATCGAAGCGCAACCTGTCGGGTGCGACGAGCGAGCCCTTCTGAGTCACATGCTCGCCGAGACGGCGGCGCAGCGCTTGATGCAGCAGATGAGTGACCGAGTGATTGGCGCGCAGCCGCCTGCGGCGCTCGTCGTCGATGCGCAGCTCGACGACATCGCCATACTTCAACGCGCCATGCGTCACCTTGCCGAGATGCACAAAGAGATCGCCGGCACGCTTCTGCGTGTCGCTCACCGCGAATTCGCCGCCGGTCGCGGTGAACATCGCGCCGATATCGCCCTGCTGGCCGCCGGATTCGCCGTAGAACGGCGTCTGGTTGGTGATGATCGCGGCCTCGGTGCCGGACATCGCCTCGCCGGTTTCCTTGCCGTCGACGACGATGGCGACGACCTGGCCCTCGGCGACATGCGTGTCGTAGCCGAGGAATTCGGTGGCGCCGAGCTTGTCGCGCAGCTCGAGCCAGAGCCGCTCGGTCGCGGCCTCCCCCGAGCCGACCCAAGAAGCCCGCGAAAGTTCGCGAGCCATGTTGCGCTCATTTTCGTAACCATCCATGTCAACACGTAAGCCATGGCCTCGTAAAATGTCCTGTGTCAAATCGACGGGAAAGCCATAGGTATCATTTAAGACCCACGCCACGTGCCCAGCGAGCATCTTTTCGTCTTTCATTCCTGGGGCAGGCGCCTTTCCATATTCCCCAGTCATGTCGTCGAGCAGCTTCAGGCCGCGTTCGAGCGTCTGCTTGAAATTGGTCTCTTCGAGCTTCAGCGTCTCGGTGATCAGGGCTTCGGCGCGGCTGAGCTCGGTATAGGCCGTGCCCATCTGACGGATGAGCGCCGGCACGAGACGCCACATCAGCGGCTCGGTGCAGCCGAGGATATGCGCATGGCGCATCGCGCGGCGCATGATCCGGCGCAGCACGTACCCTCGTCCTTCCTTTGAAGGAAGGACACCATCGGCAATCAAAAAGGATGAGGCGCGGAGATGATCGGCGATGACGCGATGCGACACCGCCTGCGGACCGTCGGCCGCGACGCGCGAGGCCTCGGCCGAGGCGAGCACCAGGGCGCGGAGCGTGTCGGTGTCGTAATTGTCGTGCTTGCCCTGCATCACCGCGGCGATGCGCTCGATCCCCATGCCGGTGTCGATCGAAGGCTGCGGCAGGTTGCGCCGCTCGCCCGGCGTCACCTGCTCATACTGCATGAACACGAGATTCCATATCTCGACGAAACGGTCGCCATCGGCGTCGGGGCTGCCGGGCGGACCGCCCGGAATGTTGTCGCCGTGATCGTAGAAAATCTCCGAGCACGGGCCGCAGGGACCGGTCTCGCCCATCGCCCAGAAATTGTCCGAGGTGGCGATGCGAATGATCCGACTTTCGGGCAGGCCGGCGATCTTCTTCCACAGAACGGCCGCGGCCTCATCCTCGGCATAGACGGTGACGGTGAGCTTCTCCTTGGCGACGCCGTATTCCTTGGTCACCAAATTCCAGGCAAGCTCGATCGCGCGATCCTTGAAGTAATTGCCGAAAGAGAAATTGCCGAGCATCTCGAAGAAGGTGTGATGCCGGGAGGTGTAGCCGACATTCTCGAGGTCGTTATGCTTGCCGCCGGCGCGGACGCATTTCTGCGCCGTGGTGGCGCGGCTGTAGGCGCGCTTCTCCGCGCCGGTGAAGACGTTCTTGAACTGCACCATCCCCGCATTGGTGAAGAGCAGGGTCGGATCGTTGCGCGGCACGAGCGGCGAGGATGGCACCACCTCATGGCCATTCTTCGCGAAATAGTCGAGGAAGACGGCGCGGATATCGTTGGTCAGCATGAGCCTAAAATGGTTCTTTCCCCCGACCGGGCCAAGTCAGGCGAGACAGAAAAGCCCGGGCCGCCGAAGGGTTTAGCCGAGAGGGTTAAGGGCGTAAAGCCATGCGGTTGCCGTAAGCCGGCCCGGCCCAATTCAATCCCTAATTCGGTTTCGGATCGCCGTCCTTCGTCGCCAGAGTGGGATGGCTCAGCGCCAAAACCACCGAGAGCCGCGCGCCGAGCCGATCGACCTCGGCGACCTCCCGGCCTTTCATCAGATGGTCGCAATGATCCTGGGTGAAGGCGATGAAGAAATCGGCTCGGTCGCGATCCTCCTCATAGCGCAGATTGGGCGGCAGATAGGGCTTCACCGACCCGCCGGGCCCGCAATCGGCGACGCGATAGATGGTGTGCGCGAAACGCGCGCCGTCGCGCTTCTTCAGCCAGGCGACGAGATCATCGGTCGCTTCGTGATAGGAATTCGCCCAATAATCGAGCTTGTAATCACCGACCGCGCCGTGCACACCGCCGACAAAGGCGTTGTAATAGACATACTCGTCGGGATGCAGCGCCGCCATGATCGAGACGTGGTAGCCGAGATAAAGCACGAGCGAAGCAACCGCGCCGGCGGCGATGGCGCGCGGCCATTGCGCGGCGCGTTTGAGGATCGCCTCGAAAGCTAGCGCCGCGCAACAGGCCAGCGGCGGCTCGACGAAGATGAAATGCCGCAGCCCGTCGAACAGGATCGCATGCGTCGCCATGGCGAAGGCGATCGGGAAGAGTGCCGCGAAGACGACCAGGCCGATCGGTAACACGGTTTCGAGCGCGATGCGATCGCGCAACCAGCGCAGCGTACCCCAGACCAGACCGACGCCGAGCAACGCGACGAACAGCTCGGGCAACTGCACGAGGAAGAAGGTCGGCAGATAGATCCGCGGCAACAGCGGCGCCGGATAGTAGGTCCCGGCGAAGAGCGTCTTATACGGGAAATCGTGATGGTCGAACTGGATGATATCGGCGACCGGGCGCCAGAGCGGATCGAGCTGCGCCCAAGGCCAAAAGAGCAGCATGATCGCGTAAGAGATGAGGAGAACCGGCGCCAGCACGGTGCTCGTTTCGACGAGCCATGGCGCGATGGCCGCGCTCGGACGTCGCTGGCGCCACGCCGCGAGCGCCGGCACGATCAGCAACGTCATGCCGAGATAGCAGAGCAGCAATAAGGCGCCGACGCGCACACCGAGCGCCAGACCGATGACGATGCCGAGCTTGATGACCAGCGCGCGCGGCGGCCGCGGCAAGGACGGCACGAGGCATAGCATGTAATAGAGCGCCCAAACGTAACCCGCGGCGAAGGGAATATCCTTCGGGTTGTTGAACATATGGCCGTAATAGCCGGGCGTCAGCGCAAGCAGGATCGCGGCGAGCAGCCCGGCACGCGGGCCGCCGAGTAGCCGCGTCAAACGCCAGCAGCCGGCGATGCCCAGCAAGCCGACGAGCGCGTTGAGCAGATGGCGCGTCGCGTAATCGCCGAAAGGCGTTATCGGCGCAACCAGCGCCGTGATCACGTCGAAAAGCGCGCCGTAATAGCTGATCGGCGGCGAGTTCAGCGCCGTCTGATCGTGAAAGAAGCTGGTGTAATAGGCGATGACCTGATGGGCATACCAGAAATGGTAATCCTCGTCCCAGGTCGTGCCGTATTGCGTGAAAGTTGCAAGGGCGATGACGAAGAGAAGCAACAACAGCCCGAGCGCGAGCGCATCGTGCCGATCGATCCCCGCCCTCACCCTCGCGACGGAAAACTCTTTCGGCTCCGCGCCGCGATCCACCCCGACCATCTCCGACAATATCCGTATTGTTCGAGCCGCTTGCGGCCTCATTGAGCACGCGATTATGGTTCTATAGCTAACGAAAATCCAGCCCCGCGAGGCATTGGCTTCGTTTCGCAATTTTCATATTTCGCCCTTTCGGCCAGAGACTTACCGAAAAAGAACCGCGGCGCCGGGGAGCCCGAAGAGAGGGCTCGCGCGGCGCCGCCGAGAATAGCCGGATCACGGAGGGCTTTTCGTCTTCGCGCAGGACGCCTTCCTGCGGCCGGACCGAGGGGGATTACTCCTCGGCAGAAGCCTCGCCGCCGCCCGTCGCCATCATCGCATCGGCGACGAGGCCGGCATTGGCGCGGATCGCATGCTCGATCGCGTCCGCGACGGCAGGATTGTCCTTGAGATACTGCTTGGCGTTCTCGCGGCCCTGGCCGATGCGTTGGCCGTCATAGGAGAACCAGGAGCCGGATTTCTCGACCACGCCGGCCTGAATGCCGAGATCGATCAGCTCGCCGCGCTTGGAGACGCCTTCGCCATACATGATGTCGAATTCGACCTGCTTGAACGGCGGCGCCATCTTGTTCTTCACCACCTTGACGCGCGTCTGGTTGCCGGTGGTCTGTTCCTTGTCCTTGATCGCGCCGATGCGGCGGATGTCGAGCCGGACCGAGGCATAGAATTTCAGCGCATTGCCGCCGGTCGTGGTCTCGGGATTGCCGAACATCACGCCGATCTTCATGCGGATCTGGTTGATGAAGATCACCATGGTGCGCGATTTGGAGATCGAGCCGGTGAGCTTGCGGAGCGCCTGGCTCATCAGCCGCGCATGCAGGCCCATATGGCTGTCGCCCATCTCGCCTTCGAGCTCGGCGCGCGGCACCAGCGCCGCGACGGAATCGACCACCAGCACATCGATCGCGCCGGAGCGCACCAGCGTGTCGGCGATCTCGAGCGCTTGCTCGCCGGCGTCGGGCTGCGAGATCAGGAGCTCGTCGATATTGACGCCGAGCTTCTTGGCATAGCCCGGATCGAGCGCATGCTCGGCATCGACAAAGGCGCAGGTGCCGCCGGCCTTTTGCGCCTCGGCGATGACATGCAGCGCCAGCGTCGTCTTGCCCGAGCTTTCCGGCCCGTAGATCTCGACGATGCGGCCGCGCGGCAGCCCGCCGATACCGAGCGCGATATCGAGGCCGAGCGAGCCGGTCGAGATCACCTCGCTGTCGGTCGCGGCCTCGCGCGAGCCGAGCTTCATGATCGAGCCCTTGCCGAAGGCGCGCTCGATCTGGCCCAGCGCGGCGTCGAGCGCCTTTTGCTTATCCATCGTGTCCTTTTCCACCAGGCGAAGAGCGGTGTTCGACATCCCCGAACTCCTTATTCCATAGGCCGCGAAGCCATTCAATGTCAGGACAGATCAAGTACACGATTTGTTCCCAAAATGGCAAGTTCTTTTTATGTTCTCTCTAAATCACGTTATTTCAGTTAGTTAGGAGAATTACGGCGCGGCGCTGCGATCGCCCCGACGGCCCGCTCGTCCCACGCATTTTCGTGCGACTCGCGAAACCGGCCCGCGCGCTAATGCTGCTCGCCGGAGCAGATGTTGTACCAGAGGCCGAGATTGGCGTCTTTCCACTGCGGATCGGCGCAGTCCTGCTCGCGCCGCGCTTCGGTCTGCCGGTCATACTGCGGATTGTCCAAGGGCGATCCCTTCGTCGCAGCCGCCCAGCGCGGCGAGCGCCAGCAGACCAAACCAAAATACTTTCCCCGTCCGCATCATGACGGCGATCTTGGCATAGGGATCGCCGTCACAGGAATGAAATCGGGTTAAGGCAGCGCCAACGCCTATGGTTCGTCTTCACTTCACATAGGCGTCGGTGAAGAGCCCGTCGTAGGACGGCAGCTTCTCTTCCGGCTTCAAGCAGACCTGCATCGACATTCATGCGCTCGGCATTCTCGAGCGCCTTCTGCGTCACCGCCAGCGGATCGGGCGTCGCTTTGCGAATCTTCTCCAGCACCGCGACGATCAGCTTCGGATCCATCGTCGGCAGACGCTTGGCGAGGATCGCCTCCGCCTCTGCCGGCTGGCCATGCAGGATTTGCGATGCGTCTTTCATCGCCTGGCCGACGCCCTCGCAAATCACGCGGCGCTTCTCGCAGGTCTCAGGCTTGGTCAGCACGACCGTGGTGGTAAGCGGCACATAATCGGGCGGATCGCCATCGAGACCGCTTGCCACCAGCACCGCGCCGCGCGCGAGCATCGCGCTTTGCGGCCAGGGCGGCGACATGGCGATGCCGTCGATCTGGTTGGTGCCGATCGCGGCGAGCGCGTTGTCGGCTTTCAGCACCGCGAGCCGCACCGCATCCGGCCCGAGACCGCCGCGCTTGGCGATCACGCGAACGAAGATGTCGTCGATCGAGTTGATCGCGTCGATCGAGATGGTGCGGCCGTCCAACACCTTGGCGCGCTCGGCGAGCGGCGCTTTGGGATCGAAATGTGCCGCTTCGGCTACGTCCTTGCGCAGCACGATCTCGACACTGGCGCGATCGAGCACCGCGACGATCGCGAGCAGCCTTTGCCCGCGCGCCGCGGCGCGCGTCAGGCTCGCGCCCGAGGCGTGGCTGACATCGACGCTGCCCGCGATCACGGCATTGGTCGCGCCGATGCCGGCGATCAGCACCTCGTGCATGTCGAGGCCGTGCTTGGCCCAGAGCCCCTTGGCATCGGCGATATAGGCGAGCGAATAGGCCAAGCCCTCCGACGGCATCGCCATGGTCACGGGTTGAAGTTTCTCGGCGCGCGCCGCCGGCGCTTGCGCAAGAACCGCCGCCGCCAGAGACGATCGCCAAACCGTAGAAACGCCGCCCGACCCTGCCTTTGAAACGCATTAATTCCGCCCTCAATCGGTTGCTTTGGAGGAGCATGCCGATCCGCATGGCGCGTCTCAAGCGAAACCGTGCAGCCGCACGGATTGTTGTAACGGCATCGCTCTCTCGCGTGGGGTAGCAATCATGTTGCGTTGGGCTCTCTTCTTTCTGGTGATCTCGCTGATCGCCGCGCTGTTCGGCTTCACCGGCATCTCGGTGGCCGCGGCGGGGATCGCGAAGGTCCTGTTCTTCCTCTTCATCGTGATCACGCTGGTCTTCCTCGTTCTGGCGATCTCGGCCGCCAGGGCCTTGCGTTAGCCACGCGCATTGCGGGGGATTTCCGTGCGCGTTGCGCCGCCACCCGCATCGCCCGGCGTGCGGGCCTGAACCCATGCCGCGCGAGCGATCTGCCTGAGCCGCGCGGCACCGGCGACACCACACGGCCGACTTTCGCCGCGAGCGGGATCGGCGGCGCGCTCACGCTCGTCATCGCGGCAACGGTTCTCTTTGTCGCGCGCGACATCTTCGTGCCGCTCGCGATCGCGGGGCTGCTCACCTTCGTGCTCACGCCGCCGATGCTGTGGCTGCGGCATCACGGCCTGGGCCGCGCCCTCGCGGCGATCGCCGTCGTCCTCCTCGCCTTCTTTGTCATCCTGGGTTTCGGCGCGATCGTCGTCGGCGAAGTCGCGTCGCTGACCAAGGAGATGCCGAGCTACACGCCGAATATCGAAAGCAAGCTGCATCGCTTTCGCGAAGCCGTACCGGTCGACCGGCTGTTTCAGCAAGGCGAGCAGCTCCTCCAGGAGCTGCGCGACGAGCTGGCGCCGTCGCCGGCAAAGCTGGCGCCGCGCAATGGGGCAAAAAACAATACCGACAGCGACGCGCCCGTGCCGGTCGAAATCCGGCAACAGACCGGCATTTTGCAACTCCTCGACTACGTCGTCGGCCCGGTGCTGAAGCCGCTGACGCAAGCGGGCTTGATCCTGGTCTTCGCGATCTTCTTCCTGCTCAATCGCGAGGATCTCCGCGACCGGTTTATCCGTCTCGCCGGCGCGCGCGATCTCCATCGCACCACGCAGATGCTGAACGACGCGGTCGAGCATCTGTCGCGCTATCTGCTGATGCAATGCGTGATCAACGCGATCTACGGCACGCTGATCGGCGTCGGCGGCTTCGTCATCGGCGTGCCGAACGCGGCGCTCTGGGGCGTGATGTCGTTGGTGCTGCGCTTCCTCCCCTATATCGGCACCTGGTTCGCGGCAATGTTCCCGCTCGGCCTGGCGCTCGCCGTCGCGCCTGGCTGGGGCACGTTCATCGAAATGCTCGGCCTCTTCGTCGTCGTCGAGATACTGGCGACCAATGTGCTCGAGCCGTGGCTGTTCGGCGTCAGCGCCGGCATGTCGCCGGTCGCCGTGCTGGTCGCCGCCACGTTCTGGACCTGGCTCTGGGGACCGATCGGACTCGTGCTCTCGACGCCGCTCACGGCGTTCCTCGTCGTCATCGGCCGCTATGCGCCACCGCTGCGTTTCCTCGCCGTGTTGCTGGGCAATGAAGCGCCGCTTGCCGTCGAGGAAAGCTTCTATCAGCGGCTGCTGGCCGGCGACGACGCCGAAGCGACCGAGCAAGCCGAAGCTTTCCTGAAATCCGGCTCGCTCGCCGAATTCTGCGATCAGATCGCGATCCCGGCGCTGTCGATGGCGCAAGAGGATAGCGAGCGCGGCGTGCTGACGCGCAACGCCCGCGCCGAGATCAGCGAGACGCTTGCGCGAGATGATCGAGAGTCTCGGCGAGGAAACCGACGAGACGACAGAAGCCACCGCCATGCCGCCGCCGGCAGTCGAATGCCTCGGCGCCCGCAACGAACTCGACGATGTCGCGGCCATGCTGCTGGTGCGGCTCCTGGCCGAGCGCGGCATCGCGGCGCGCGCGGTCCCGGCGCGCCATTGGATGACCGAGCCGCGGCCCGGTCGGACGACCGCTCCCCGAAACCGTCGCGCCGAAGCTCATCTGCCTCTCGCATCTCGGCCCCGCCTCGGCGCCGCGCCTGCGCTTGCTCGCGCGGCGCTTGCGCCGCCGCTCGGCGCCGGATGCGAAGCTGCTGCTTGGCCTGTGGTCGGGATTGCCGCGACTACGTCGACGGACAGCCGGACACACCCGATTTCATCGACGAAATCGCGACGTCGCTGAGCGAAGCGGTCGACGACATCGCCGAGCGCCTATCGGATTGGCAAGGAGCCGTCAGCGCACGCACGAAGGCCGATCTCGCAACCGAAGCGCGAAACGCCAGCTAGCCGCAAAAGAGCACGGATTCGCCCCATTCAAACCACATTCGGTCGGGAATATGCCAGAAGGAGGAGAACCCCGTTGTCCTGCCCAGAATGTGGCTCACTTCGACCCGGTCCCCGCGGCCGCGGCAAGCGTTCTTTTGCTCGAAGAAGCCTTCCAGCGCGGCGATCACTATTTTCGCGAATTGCTCGATGCGCTACCCGTCGCGCTTTACGTAACCGACGCCGCCGGCCGGATCATCTTCTTCAACGAGGCTTGCATCGAATTCGCCGGGCGGACGCCGGTCCTCGGCAGCGACTATTGGTGCGTCACCTGGCGCCTGCTCAATCCCGACGGCACGCCGCTGCCGCATGACCGTTGCCCGATGGCGATCGCGCTCAAAGAGGATCGCGCCGTGCGCGGCGCCGAAGCGATCGCCGAGCGGCCGGACGGCACGCGCGTGCCTTTCATTCCCTATCCGACACCGCTGCACGATGCCGCGGGACGGCTGGTCGGCGCGGTCAACATGCTGGTCGACATCACCGAGCGGAAGAAAGCGGAAGAATCGCTGCGCCAGCTCAACGAGATGCTCGAGCAGCGCATCGAGGCGCGCACCAGGCAGATGACCGAGGCCTATGAGCGGCTGCGCCAAAGCGAGCGCCGCTTCCGCCTTCTCGTCGGCAGCGTCGTCGATTACGCGATCTTCATGCTCGACGAGAACGGCTTCGTCGCCAATTGGAACGCCGGCGCCGAGCGCATCAAGGGCTATAGCAGCGACGAGATCGTCGGCCAGCATTTCTCGATCTTCTACACGCAAGAAGACCGCGCCGCCGGCGTGCCCGAGCGCGTGCTCAAAGCAGCGCGGCGCGACGGGCGCTACGAGGCCGAGAGCTGGCGCGTGCGCAAAGGCGGCGAGCGCTTCTGGGCGAATGTGGTGATCGACGCCGTGCGCGACGATCGCGGCGAGATCGTCGGCTATGCCAAGGTGACGCGCGATTTCACCGAGCGGCGCAAGACCGAGCAGGCGCTGGTCGAGAGCGAGCGCATGGCTCGCGGCATCATCAACACCGCGCTCGATGCGTTCGTGCAATGGGATCAGGACGGCATCGTCCTCGAATGGAATCCGCAGGCCGAAGCGATCTTCGGCTGGGACGCGCGAGGAAGCGATCGGCAAGCCGATCGCCGAGCTGCTGATCCCGGTCGAAGGGCGCGCCGCCTTCCAGGCCGAGTTCGATCGCTTCGTGGCCGGCGGCGAGACGACTTTGCTCGGCCATCGCCTGCAGATGGAAGCGATCAGGCGCGACGGCGCGCGCATCACGGTCGAGCTCGCCGCGACCGCGCTGCCGCGCGGCGACGGCTTCGCCTTCAACGGCTTCATCCGCGATCTCACCGACAAGATCGTCGCCGAAGCGGCGCTGCGTCAGGCGCTGAAGATGGAAGCGGTCGGCCAGCTCACCGGCGGCATCGCGCATGACTTCAACAATCTGCTCGCCGCGATCATCCCGAGCCTCGAGCTGGCGAAACTGAAGCTCGGCGACAATCCGACCAGCAGATATCTCGACAGCGCGTTGCGCGCCGCCGAGCGCGGCGCCAGCCTGACGCGTCAGCTCCTCTCCTTCGCGCGCAAGCAAGAGCTCGCGATCGAGCGCGTCGATGTCAATCGCCTGATCGAAAACATTTGCGAGATGCTGCCGCGCACCTTGGGACCGACGGCACAACTCGAGACCCTGCTTAGCCGGCAATGCCGGCGCCACTCTCACCGACCCCAATCAGCTCGAGCTCGCGATCCTCAACCTCGCCATCAATGCACGCGACGCGATGCCGGACGGCGGCGAGCTCACCATCGCGAGCGCGGCGATCGACGCCGAGTACGGCGCATGAGCGCTGGCAGCTCATCGGCGGCGATTAC
This sequence comes from uncultured Alphaproteobacteria bacterium, assembly GCA_963731145.1. Classification (GTDB taxonomy): domain Bacteria; phylum Pseudomonadota; class Alphaproteobacteria; order ATCC43930; family CGMCC-115725; genus CAIKMD01. The sequence continues at coordinate 494,674 of CAVSUX010000013.1, forward strand.
ATCATGGTGGCCGTATCCGATACCGGCAAAGGCATGACCGACGAGGTCCGCAGCCGCGCCTTCGAGCCGTTCTATACGACGAAAGGCATCGGCAAGGGCAGCGGGCTCGGTCTCAGCATGGTCTATGGCTTCGTGCAGCAATCGGGCGGCAACATCGCGATCGAGAGCGAGCCCCGTCAGGGCACGACGGTGCGGCTCTTCCTGCCGCGGGCGTAGCGCATGCTCATACTCGTCATTGCGAGGAGCGAAGCGACGAAGCAATCCAGGCGGACACACGTTGCTTCGCTTCGCTCGCAATGACGTGGAGAGCGGCCTAACCCTTCGGTCATCACCTCTTTGACCTTGCCGGCGAGTTGCTTGAGGCTGAAGGGCTTCGGCAGGAAGTGGATGTCGACGTCGTCGCCGAGACGCTTCCGGAAGTTGTCCTCTGTATAACCGGACATGAAGATCACTTTGAGCGCGCGATCGGGATAGAGCTCGCGCACCTCTTTGATGAGGCTCGGCCCGTCCATCTTCGGCATCACCACGTCGGTGATGACGAGATCGATCTTGTCGGCGCCGTCATGGAGGATTTCGAGCGCGCGCTCGGCGCTCTCGGCCTCGATCACCTTGTAGCCCTTGTTCTTGAGGGCGCGCGACGGAGAAGAGCCGCACCGGATCTTCGTCCTCGACCAGCAGCACCGTGCCGGCGCCGGTCAAATCCTTCGGCATTGCCGCTTCGTCGCCGGCGCGCGCAACGCTGGTCCCGACGCCTTCTTCGCCCTCATGGCGCGGCAGATAGATCGAGAAGGTCGCGCCCTTCCCGACTTCGCTATCGACCAGCACGAAGCCGCCGGTCTGCTTGACGATGCCGTAAACCGTCGAGAGGCCGAGGCCGGTGCCGGCGCCGACTTCCTTGGTCGAGAAGAACGGCTCGAAGATGCGCTCGAGATTTTCCTTGGGAATGCCGCAGCCGGTATCGCCGACGCTCGATCACGACGTATTTCCCGGCGGCATCAGCTCGTCGCCGCGGCGGATCGGCCCGTTGAGCTCGACATTCTCGGTCTTGATGGTGAGCGTACCGCCGCCGCTCATCGCATCGCGCGCATTGACGGCAAGGTTGATGATCACCTGCTCGAGCTGGCCCTGATCGACCTTGACGAGACCCAGATCGCGGCCATGGACGACGTTGAGCGCGATATTCTCGCCGATCAGCCGGCGCAGCAGATGCGAGAGATCGGCGAGCGCGTCGGTGATGTTGAGCACGCGCGGCTGCAAGGTCTGCTGGCGCGAGAAGGCAAGCAGCTGGCGCACCAGATTGGCGGCGCGATTGGCGTTCTGCTTGATCTGCATGATGTCCGGGAAAGAGCGGTCGCCCGGCCCGTGCTGCTGCAGCAGAAGATCGCAAAAGCCGATCATCGCCGTCAGCAGATTGTTGAAATCATGCGCGACGCCGCCGGCGAGCTGGCCGACCGCCTGCATCTTCTGCGACTGCGTGAATTGCGCCTCGATCTTCTTCTGATCGGTCGTGTCGATGAAATGGAGGATCAAGCCCGCCTTCGCTGTCGCGCGTCAGAACCAGCGAAGCGGATTTGCCGCCCGGCAGGCGCAGCGCGATCGGCCCCGGCACCGCGTCGTCGCGCAAAGCCGTGCCGAGCTTTTCGCGCGACATCGGCGCGCTCGCTCTCGACAAGATAGCCGAGCAACGTCTTGCCGATCAGCGACGCGGGCTCGGCGCCGAGGAAAGCACCGAGCGTCGCATTCGCCTCGACGAATTTGCCGTCGCGGTCCAGGAGCGCGATACCGACCGGCGCATTGGCGAAGAACCGCTCGAAACGCTCGCGCGATTGCGCCAGCGCCTGCTGCCAGTCGCGCTCGGGCGCCAGATCGCGCACCATCGAATGGGTGCGCAGCCCCGCGCCGGATCTCACCACGCTTTGCGTGATCAGCGCGTGAATGACGCGGCCGCTGCGCGTCTTCAACATCACCTCGCCGCGGCCCTGCCGATCTGGGTGGGACGCGTCAGCGAAAGGCGCATGCGGCAGCGCGCCGGCCGGCGGCGGATCGGCGAGGAAATCGCTGAGCTTCGCGCCCTGCTCCGACCAGCGCCGCCGGCGTCGCGCCGAGCCATTCGGCGAAGGCGGCGTTGACGAAGAGGAAATGCCCGGCGCCGTCGACCGAATAGAAGCCGCTCGGCGCGTGATCGAGGAAATCGGCGAGCGTCGCGCGCTCGTCACGGATTTCCTGCTCCATCGCCTGGCGTTCGGTGACATCCTCGAAGCTCCAGAGGCTCGTCCCATCGTCGCCCGCAAGGCGATGCGCCGCAATGCTGAACCAGGCGAGCGGGCCGGCCGGATGCGAGATCGCGACCCGGCCGCCGGCGCGGCCTTTCCGCTCGAGATCGCGCCGGAGGCCCGCGAGATCGCCGACGCCGCCCTCGCCGGCGACAAGTCGGCGCTGCAAGGCATCGAGCGCCGGCCCGACAAGGCCCGGAAAGAAGCGCGCGAAAGCCGCATTCGCGTAGACCGTCTGCCCGCCGGCACCGACGATCAGATGCGCATTCGCCGCCGTCGCCAACGCTTGGCTAAGAAGATCGAGCTTGCCGATCACCGCGCCATGGACGCGACGCCCGACGATCGCCGCGACGCCGCAACCCAGCGCCAATGCGGCCAATACAATGGCGGCGGCCGCGGCAACCGAACTCGACACCGATTGCGCTAACAAGAGCGCGACGCAAAGGATGGCGGCGGCGGCCAGGCCCAGGGTCAGCATCCCGACGGCGGCGACCCAGCGCGGTGCCTGCGGCGGCGGCGATCGCCGGCACATTCAGCGCGCGCGTCGCGTAGTCCGAATCGAGCAGCGAATCCATTATCGCGAGCTTACCACAAATAGGACGAAAGACGGGAGACGCAGAGGACATGGAGGATGGTCGTTTCCCCCTCAGAAGCTCCGTGTCTCCGTGGTGAAATATTTACCGTGGGACTTGGGCTTGCGGACGCAGCTTGCCCTTGAGGCGGAAGACGTAGGAGACGATCTCGGCCACCGCCTTATAATGCTCGGGCGGGATTTCGCGGTCGATCTCGACGCCGGCATAGAGCGCACGCGCCAGCGGCGGATTCTCGACGATCGGGACGTCGTGCTCCTTGGCGATTTCGCGGATCTTCAAGGCGACGAGATCGGCGCCCTTCGCGACCACTTTCGGCGCGCCGGAATCGCCCATGTCGTATTGCAGCGCGACCGCATAGTGAGTCGGGTTGGTGATGACGACCGAGGCTTTCGGAACGGCCGCCATCATGCGCTTGCGCGCCCGGTTCATGCGGATCGCGCGCAACCGGGCCGTGACCGCGGGATCGCCTTCCGCTTGCTTGTTTTCCTCTTTCACTTCCTGCTTCGACATACGCATCGAGCGCATGAAGGAGAAGCGCTGATAGGCGTAGTCGAACATCGCCAGCACGGTCACCACGACGAGCACGCCGAAGAGCAACCGCAGCATGATGCTTGTAGAGCTCATGCGGCAGGTAGCTCGGCCGGCTCGCGCGTCATGTGGTCGAGCACGTCGACCGATGGCAGCGCCATCCAGCCCGCCACCGCGGCGACGGCGCCGACCTTGGCCATGCTCTTGAGGAATTCGACGCTCGAGCGCGGCGAGAACAGGCGCTTGAATCCCGCCAGCGGCGAGATGCGCGAAAGATCGAAACCGAGCTTCTCGGTCGCGAAGACGAAGCCGATTTGCAACAGCGTGCCGGCCGCCGCGGCCACGACGAAGACAGCAGCGGCAACAGCAGGACGAAAGCGATCTGCCCGAGCGTCGCCTCGATCGCGTCCCAGCGCACGCCGTCGCCGACCGAGATAATGCTGCAGCGTCGAGGAAGGCGCGCAGCGTCGCGGCAATGCTGGTGGCCGCGGTCGGCCCCATGAACAGCACGATACCCGCTGCCGGCCATCAGCATGAACCAGGTGTTGACTTCGCGCGACTGTGCGACCTGGCCGCGCTTGCGCGCTTGCTGCAGTTTTCGTTGTGATGGTTCTTCGGTTTGTTGGCCGCTGTCTTGTTCTTCGGCCATCGCTCAGCTCGGGATGATGAGACTGGAATTGCTGGGCGAAGACCTGCGAGGAACCAGCCCATGCCGGTCGCCGCGAGCAGCCCCATCAGCAAGAGGCCGCCCAGGATCTGCAGCGGCTGGGTGATGAACAGCATCTGCAATTGCGGCACCAGCCGCGCGATGAGGCCGAGGCCGACGAAGAACACCGTGCCGAGCACGATGAAAGGCGCCGCCATCTCGATCGAGAGGCGGAACGAGGCGGCCACCGCATGCGCGATCGTCTGCGACAGATCCTCGACCGGCGGCAGATGTCCCGGCACGAAGACGGCGTAGCTGTCGACCAGGCCGCGCAGCATCAGGTGATGCAGGTTCGTCAGGAAGATCAGCAGCACGCCGAGGATCGCGTAGAACGCGCTCGGCACCGAATCCTGCGAGGCTTCGATCGGATTGAAGACCTGCGCGTAGGAAAGACCCGTCTGCATCGAGACGATCTGACCGGCGGTCTGCAGCGCCGCAAGGATGAGTGCGCGTCATCGTGCCGATGAACGCGCCGATCGATCAGCTCGCCGCCGAGCACGACGACGAGATCGGCCGGGTTCGCCGGCAAGGGCGGCAAGATCGGCGACAGAATCGGCAAGAGCAGCGCGGAAAAGATCAGCGCGAAGAGCAGCCGGTAGCGCTGCGGAACATAGACCTCGCCGAAACCCGGCAGCAGCATCATCGCCGTGCCGATGCGCGCGAAGATCAGCATCGCTCCGAAACGTATTGTTCGGCAGGAAGTCGGTGAGATTCACTCTATCTCACCCCGAAACGATGCGGCCCATCAGGCTTTCGGTGAACGAGGTCAGGGTCGACAGCATGAACGGCAGGAAAAGCAGCAGCGACAGAAGAATGACGACCATCTTCGGCACGAAGGTCAGCGTCATTTCCTGGATCTGCGTCAGCGCCTGAATGAAAGAGATGACGAGACCGACGGCGAGCGCCAGCAGCATCGCCGGCGCGCCGAGCTTCAAGGCGACGATAATCGCTTCGCGGGCGATGCTGAGAGCGTCGGCGGATGTCATCTTATGAAACCTTGTTCTGAACTTTGCCGGCGTCAGATCGGCATCTTGATGATGTCTTGATAGGCCGAGATCACGCGATCGCGCACCGCGACCACGGTCTGCAACGCGACCTGCGCGTCGGTCACCGCCTGCGTCACCGAGGCGAGATCGGCATTGCCGGTCACGGCCTGCATGCTCGCCTGCTCGCTCTTGTTGCAGGGTGTCGGTGAAGGACGACGCGGCGTCCTGCATCATCTTGCCGAAGCTTTCGGCGCCTTTCGGCCTGCGGCGGCGCATTGCTCGCGATCTTCGCCGCATTCGCGTAGGCATTGACGGCAGCACCCATATTGACGGCCATGACCTATCTCCTTTCCTCCGCGCGACCCGATCAGCCGCGCAATAAATCGCTCCGCGCGGCCTAGCCGCGCAATAAATCGCTCCGCGCGGCCTAGCCGCGCAATAAATCGCCTCGCGCGGCCTAGCCGCGCAATAAATCGATCGTGCGGCTGAGCATCGCCTTCGCCGCGTCGATGACGTTAAGGTTCGCGTCGTAGCTGCGCTGCGCTTCGCGCATATCCATCATTTCGGTGATCGTGTTGACGTTCGGCGTCTTGACGTAGCCGCTCGGCATCGGCCGCGGGATTGCCGGGCTCGTAGAGCCGGCCGAACCCGCCTTGCACCTGGTTGACGCCGGTCACTTTCACCAGGTCGACGCCGAGCTTCTTGTCGAGCTCGTCGGCGAAGCTGATGACCTTGCGCTTATAGGGATCCTCGTCCGGCGTCTTCGCCGTCGAATCCGCGTTGGCGATGTTCTCGGCAATGACTTTGAGACGCTGGCTTTGCGCGCTCATGCCGGCAAAAGCCACCGTGACGGATTTATCGAGTTCCATCTTCCATCTCCTCGCGTTCAACCGCTCGACGCCGCCGCCCAGCGCGGTTTTGATCATGCTGATGTTCTGCTTGTAGAGCGTCGTGATCAGCGAATAGTCGGAAGCGTTGGTCGAAACCTTCATCATTTGCTCTTCGAGCGAGACGCCGTTGCCGTCGAGGCTGTGATCGTCGGCGACCTTGACGACAGGCGCTGGATTGTTCGGCGCCGCCGGCGCGATATGGCCGGGCTCGATCGCCGCGAGTTGCAGCGGGCCATTGCTTGTCCCCTTGCCGTCGCCGACAAGCGATTTGAAATCGAGATCCTTCAGGTCCTTGGCCTGTAGCCCGACGTATTTGCATTGGCGACATTTTCCGCCAGCACGGTTTGCCGCGCCGTGAGCCATGACATGCGCTTGGAAAACGCGGTGAATAGGGGGATGTGGCCGATGTCCATGCCGCCATGCTCGGCCGTTTACCTTAATAAAGCGTAAAACGCGGCAGTTTCTGCCTGTAACCCGGCAAAAATAACCCCCGTCGCAACACAAAATTAACCATGCGGGCAGCACTCTCGGGCCGTAACGAGCCCCGAGGATTAACCATTGTCCGGCCCCTCTTCTGATCCTGTTGCCGACGCGATCGTCGCCCGCATTCGCGAGCTCGCCCGCGCTCACGGCACGAATGTCCAACACGACGCCGGGCTCGCGGATTTGCTCGCCTCGCTGAAGATCGGCGATCAGGTTCCGATCGCGCCTTTCGCGGTCGCCGCCGATCTGCTCTTCCACCTTCTGGCTGCCGATCAACGGCTGCAGGCCGAGACCGCGCCATGATGGAAGATATGTACTGGCGCTTTCTCGGCGCGCTCGTCCTCGTCGTCGCGCTGATCTTCGCCCTCGCCTGGGTCGCCAAGCGATTGGGCTTCGGCGGCCGTCTCGCCACCGCCCGCGGCAAGCGCCGGCTCGGCGTCCAGGAAGTGCTCTCCCTCGACAACAAGCGTCGCCTCGTCCTGTTGAAACGCGACGGTGTCGAGCATCTCATTCTCCTCGGCCTCAACGACGATGTCGTGGTCGAGACGGGCATCATTCCGCCCGCCGATCTGCCGGCCGAGAAGCCGTCGCCGAGCTTTGCCTCTTTGTTACCGGGATCACGGTCATGAAGGTCCGGTTGCCCAAAAATTGGGTGGGGGGCATCGGCTGGACCGCGCCTTTCCTGCTGCTGCTCTCGGCATCGCCGGCGATGGCGCAAAGCCTGACGCTGGATATGGGCGAAGGCGGCTCGTCGACCGGTCATATCGTCCAGCTTTTGATGCTGCTGACGGTGCTGAGCCTGGCGCCGGCGATTCTCATCACCGTCACCTCGTTCACGCGCATCGTCGTGGTGCTGTCCTTCCTCCGCAACGCGCTCGGCACCCAGACCACGCCGCCCAATATCGTCATGGTGAGCCTGGCGCTTTTCCTCACCGGCTTCGTGATGGCGCCGACCCTGCAGAGCTCCTACGACAACGGCATCGCGCCGCTGATCGCCGATCAGATCACCGAGCAGCAGGCTTTCGACCGCACCGCCGGGCCGATCCACGATTTCATGATGAACCATGTGCGCGAGCAGGATCTCGATCTCTTCGCCGGCATGGCCAAGGTCGATGTGAAGACCGTGGACGCGAAAGACGTGCCGCTGCGCGTCGTCGTGCCTGCTTTCATGATCAGCGAGCTGCGCCGCGCCTTCGAGATCGGCTTTCTCTTGTTCCTGCCCTTCCTCATCATCGACATCGTCGTTGCCTCGATCCTGATGTCGATGGGCATGATGATGCTGCCGCCGGTGACGATCTCCCTGCCCTTCAAGCTGATCTTCTTCGTGCTGGTCGACGGCTGGTATCTCGTCGCCGGCAGCCTCGTGCAAAGTTTCGGCGGCAGCTGAGGCGTCCGCCGCCGCGGCGGACTATCCGTTTTTCGGCCGCGACGGGCGGCGGCCGAACACGGCGTCGGCGACCTTCTTCTGCGAATCCGGCATCGATGCGTAGAGCGCCTCGAAGGCCGTCGTCAGCTTGTCGATACCGTCGAGATGCTCTTGCAGGATCGCGTGGTACGAGCGCAGATCGTCGATCGCGGTCATCGACTTCGCCTTCTTGGCACGCGCCGCGATCAGCGCGCCGGTGTTTTTTGCACTATCGCGCATTGCCTGCGCCACCGCGCTCCAGTGCGATTCTTCGCCCGATGTAATCTTCAGCTGATCGTGCAGCGCTTTGATCCGGGCCTCGACAACATCGGCCGCGCCAACCGGTTTCGCGGCCGGCGTCGTATTGCCCGCGGCCGGCGCGGCGGCTTGCGCCGCCGCGAGCCGCGGCGTACCGATCGCGATACCGGCGAGAATCGCGATCGCGGCGATGGCCGCGGCAGGAAAAGCTGAAAGAGCGCGCATCGGTTCGTTGCTCCCCATGTTGATCAGTGATGGCCGCGGTCGCCGCCGCGATCGTCCGGGCGGTGATTGTTCTGGACCGGCCGACGATTGTCGCTGTTACCGCCGTGATTGGCGGCGAGCGCGCCGACGAGCAATCCAAGCCCAACGCCGATCGCTACCCCGGCAATGTCGGGCGCCGGCTGATAGACCGGCGGCGCCGGATCGTAGACCGGAGGCGGATAAGCATAAGTCGGTTGCGGTTGCGGATAGCAATAGCCATCGCTCGCGATGTAATAGCCCGGCTGGCAGCCCGGCGCAGTCTGCGCGACGGCCGGGCGCATGCTTGCTGGAGCGGCAATCAGCGGCAACGCCGCCGCAAAGGATATCGCCGCTCGCAGATTTTTGGCGTAGCTTCGCATTGCCTGTCTCCCTCCTCGATCTTGCTCGGCACGAGACCCGAACGGCGCATTATCGATCCAATCGGGTCTGCTCACAACACGCCGGTCATTGCTTCGTCACGATCTTGATCAGCTTGCCGAGATCGTCCTCGATCCCGGGATGCGAGCCGTACCAATCCGTCGTCACGTCGATGAATTTCGCGCCCTTCGTCTCGAGGGCGGCGATTTCCTGATGCGTCGGCGTCTCGGGATAGGTGTCGAGCTCGGTGCCGAAGCCGTCATGCAGGATCTTCACTTGCCCCTCGGGTGACGAGGCAAAGAGCGCGAAGAGGATCGCGGCGTTGGGATGCGCCGCATTGGTCGGCACGCAGACGTAATCGAAACGCCGGCTCGCCACGTCGAGCAGCACCGCCTCGCCGAGCACGCCGTCGTATTTCGGCAGATGCGCCTCGGAGCCCGAGCAGGAAAGCGCCAGCGCGGGGATCTCGCCCGAGGCGATGCGATCGACGCCGGCGCAGGCGACGAGGCCGCCGATATTCTGCGCGAGCTGCTTGATGAATTGCTCGGTCTTGTCGTAGCCCCAGACATCCTTGCCGACGAGCACGTCGAAACCGGCGAGATACGGCGTGGTGTAGAGCTTGCCCTTGTATTCGGGCTTCAGCAGATCCTGGATGCTCGTGGCCTCGCCGAATTTGGGCGCGACCTTCTTGTTGTAGAGGATGCCCGGGACTTTGGTGACGATACGCAGCGCGCGGCCATCGGCCTCGGCGATCTGCGGCGTGATGCGGCTCGGGATAGAGCTCGGTCCAGGGCACTTTGCGGAAGAGGCCCTTCGATAGCTGCGGCGTCACCTCGACCGCGGTGCCGTTATAGAGATCGGTCGAAGCCGGCTGGCCCGCCTGCATCTCGGTCAGCAGCTTCGCCGCCATCGGCGCGAAAGACGGTCCCGGGAAATAGGTGACGTCGATATCGACGCCGAATTCCTTCTTGATGCCGGCCGCGCCGATCCGTGCGCCATCGGGACCGCCGAGGATGTTCGCGGCGTAGGACAGCGTCAGCTTGCCTTCCTGCTTGGCGCCGTCGATCACCTTTTGCAGCGCCGGATTGATCGGAATATCGCCGGCATGTGCGAGCGGCCCCGTCCCAGTCATAAGCGACCGCGAACAGCGCACGCCGCGACGACCGGCATACCCAGAAATTTCATGACTTCCCTCCCTGTATCGCTTTTGCCGCTTAGTCTATCGCCGAATGGCGATGCGCCAGCCGAAAGCGCGGCTCGCGCCAACTCAGAAATGCACGCCTTGCGCGCGGGGTCGCTTTCTGCCTCAATCGGTGCGATCATGATCCTGCTGATGACCCCGATTTTCGCGCCCGCGCCGTCTGGCGCGATTGTTTTGCCCGCGAGATGCCCGAGCTCGACGTGCGCTTCTGGCCCGAGGCCGGCGACCGCGCTCAAATCGACGTCGTGGCCTGCGGCCGCATGCCCGACAATGCGCTGCGCTCGCTGCCCAATCTCAAGCTTGTCGTTTCGTTGTTCGCCGGGCAGGATTTGTTCCTCAGCGACAAGACCATCCCCGACAGCGTGCCGATCGTGCGCGCCGCCAATCCGGCCGGCGATCAGATGATGACCGAGACCGTGATCCTCCACGTGCTGCGCCATCATCGCCAGATCCCCGAGCTGATGCTGGCGCAACAGAAAGGCGAATGGGCTTCGCCCAAGCGCCTCAAGACACGCGATCGCAAGGTCGGCATCATGGGTTTGGGCCCGATCGGTATCGCCGCGGCAAAGGCCGTGCGCGATCTCGGCTTCCAGACCGCGGCCTGGGTCAGGCATCCGCGCCAGCTCGACGGCATCGAAGTGTTTCACGGCAATGACCGGCTTGCCGCTTTCCTCGGCCGCAGCGAGATCGTCGTGAACCTTTTGCCGCTCACGCCCGAGACCGAGGACATTCTCGGCGCCAAGAATTTCGCGCTCATGCCGAAAGGCGCGTCCGTGATCAATCTCGGCCGCGGCCAGCATGTCGTCGATGCCGATCTCATCGCCGCGCTCGATAGCGGACAACTCGTCGCCGCGACGCTCGATGTGTTTCGCCAGGAACCGCTGCCGAAAGAGCATCCCTTCTGGCGCGATCCCCGCGTCACGGTCATCCCGCACGCCTCGCGCGGACAATTCCCGGCCGAGATCACGCCGCTGATCTGCGGCCATCTCCGTCGCCTCCAGCGCGGCGAGAAAATGACCGACCGCGTCGATGTGAAGGCGGGGTATTAGCAAGCTCCCGTCTGGGTTTCTCGTCATTCCCGCGAAAGCGGGAATCCAGCGATTGTCCTGGGTCACCGCTTTCGCGAGGACGACGATAGATGTAAGAATCAGGCAACGAAGGCCGCACGCCCTTAAGGAGGAAGCATGGATACGCATCTCGCCACGATGACCGCGGATAAATACGTCACGATCGACGGGCTGAAGGTCCGCTATATCGAGGAAGGCTCGGGCACGCCGGTGCTGTTCATGCATGGCGCCTCGCTCGGCTCATCGGCCGATGTGTTCCGCCGCAATCTCCCCAACTTTGCCAAGGCCGGGTTGCGCGCCATCGCTTTCGACTTTCCGGGCTATGGCCTCAGCGAGGTCGGCGACGATCTCTCCCTCGCCTATCAGACCAACACCGCGCCGAAATTCATGGACGCGCTCGGCCTCGAACAGGTCGCGCTGGTCGCGCATTCGCGCTCGGGCGGCCAGGCCGTGCAACTCGCCGGCAAAGAGCCGGCGCGCTATTCGCATCTCGTCGTGCTCGGCACGGGCGGGCTGATCCCGCCGCTACCTGCGGATATCGAAGGCCGCTACAACCAGGTCGCGGCGCGCGTCGATCGCCAGATGGCCGAGACCGAGCCGAAGCCGGAAGACACCAAGAAGCTGATGCAGGCCGATCTCTTCCACACCGAGCTGGTGACGCCGGAAGAGCTTGCGCTGCGCCACAGCCGCAGCATCGGCCGTAACTTCGAGGTCTTCACCAAGCGCGCGCGTTCGGAAGAAGGCGCCGGCGGCAGCGGACAGCAGCCCGCGGTGCCGCAGTGGAAGCGCGCGCTCGAGCTCAAGATCCCGGTGATGCTGATCTACGGCCGCCAGGATCGCGCCCATGCCGGCGAACGCGCCGAGCTGTTCAAGAAGAGCAATCCCGAGGTCAATCTCCACATCATGGAAGGCTGCAAGCACATGGTGCCGTGGGATGCGGAGCAAGAAGTCTATCGCCTCGCGATTCCGTTCATCAAGGGCGCCTAAACTTCGTCATTACGAGGAGCGGAGCGACGAAACAATCCAGGAATCTCACGGATAATTCTGGATTGCTTCGCTTCGCTCGCAATGACGAACGAATTGAGACTTAACGGGGACGGAGACAAACATGGCAAAGATCAGGCATCTCGCTTTCTTCGCGGACAGCCCGGAAGAAATGGCGAAGTTCTACGTCAACGCCTTCGGCTTCGAGGTCACCGGCCGCGGCATAGCCTCCGTCTGGCTCACCGACGGTTATCTCGACATCGCACTGTTGAAGCGCGCCGACAACATGCATGTGCATACCGGCCTCAATCATTTCGGCATCACCCTCGAGGCCAACGAGCAGCCGGGCGTTTACGAGCGGCTCGAGAAGATGGGCCATTCGCCCTTCAAGCCGCCGAGCGATCGCTCCTATGTCGAGGACTATTGCATGGATGTCGAGCGCAACAAGTTCGACCTCTCGACCTCGGGCGTGAAGGCCGACAAGAACAAGCAGATGGTCTTCAAGGAACCGTCGAAAGCCTGATCCGCGGACGGACGAGCGCGGGGATGGGCCCCCTTCCCCGCGCCTAATACTCCGGCGTATGCGGTTCTTGATCTATCTTTCGATGGTTTTTTGGGTCGCGCTGACGGTCGTCAGCACGGCCGATATCGGCGCGACGGCAAGGCTCTTCGCCAAAATCCATCTCGGCTGAGCCCTTCGCCTCGACCGGTTTCCTCGATTTCGCTAGATTGCCCGCGCAATCCGAAAAGCACACGGGGAGGAAAGCGAATGCGGGCGAAGCTTGTCTGGGGAATGGCGATCCTTGCCGCACTCGCTTGGCTCCCGCCGCGCGCTCAAGCCGAAGCCGTCAAAATCGGCTCGACCAAGATCGCTTCCGGCGGTCCGGTCTTCATCGCGATCGATAAGGGCTATTTCGCCGAAGAAGGCCTCGACGCACAGATGGTGTTCTTCGCCGCGTCGCTTCCGGTCGCCGTCGCGACGGTCTCAGGCGATATCGATTTCGGCTCGGCGGGCCTGACCGCGGCGCTCTATCAGCTCGGCGGCCAAGGTCAGCTTCGCATCATCGCCGCCAATGCGCGCGACGCCGCGGGCTTTCCACTTTACGCCTTCATCGCATCGAACAAGGCTTATGAGGCCGGGCTCAAATCCTACAAAGATGTCGCCGGCAAATCGGTCGCGCTCGGCGAAGTCGGCGCGCCGGCGCACTACACGCTGTCGCTGATCACCGCGAAATACGGCGTCGATCTGAAGTCCGTGCGCGTGCTGCCGATGCAGGCGATCGCCAATGTGATCTCGGCTGTCACCGGTGGGCAGGCCGATGCCGGCGTGACACCCGCCTCGACCGCGCTGCCCGCCATCCAGAAAGGCGATGTGAAGCTTCTCGGCTATCCCGGCGACGAGGTGCCGACACAAGGGGGCGCCATGATCGTCACCACGAAGACCGCCGATGAGCGCGGCGATCTCGTGCAACGCTATCTGCGCGGCTTACGCAAAGGCACGCACGCCTATCACGACGCTTTCATCGGCCCCGACGAGAAGCCGCGCATGGGTCCGACAGCGCCGGAAGTGCTCGCCATCATTTCGAAATACACGCAGCAGCCGGTCGCACAAATCGAGCGCGCGCTGGCCTACGTCGATGCCGATGCGCGGCTCGACGTGAAGGACGTGCTGCGCCAGATCGCCTGGTATAAGAGCGAAGGCATGATCAAGGGCGAGGTCGACGGCGATAAGATCATCGACAAGCGCTATGTCGTGCCGCTGCCGAATTAGGAATAGGAATTTTAAAACGTCATTGCGAGCGCAGCGAAGCAATCCAATGCCCGCCCAGACTGGATTGCCACGGCGCTACGCAAGCCTAAGTTCGCTCAAATCAAATGCTCGCACGATATATTCGCGCGAAGAGGACTGGAGGCTTACCCAAATCTCTCCGGTTTTCCAGTCCACATCGATGGACCGCAGCGACCAATCATGCATCAACCGTTCATCCATCGCTGCTCCCGATCACGCATCATGATAGGGTAGCACATCCCGGACGAGAGCGAGGCGTTAAGTCATCGCTCAAACCGGGCGGGTCAGTTCACCGCGGCGCTGAGCCCATCGCTGGCGAGGCGTTTGCGATAGGCCGCCATGAAGCCCTGCAAATTGCCGATTTCCGCGATGCGCGCGGCCATATCGGCCGCCGTGCCGCCGCCGGCGATGCCCGTGTTGGTATCCTCGGTGATGAGGTTGAAAGCCCGCGCGGTCTGCGTGCCGGCGATTGCCGGTCCCCAATCCGTGCGGAGCTTGTCGAGCCCGTCTTGGTCGCCGTCGAGCGTCAGCGCCGCGGCCCAGGCGAGCAGGACGCGCGAGAGATCAACGCTGATCGGGCCTTGCGCCGGGGGCGCACCGGCCAGCTCGGAGAATACCTTGGCCGCGTTGTCCCAATCCTTCTGGCGCCAGTAGATATCGGCGCGCAGCCGCGCCGCATCGACGCTGTTATCGTTCTGCAGCAACGCGAGCGCATCCGGGATCTTGTTGACGTCGGTCAGGGCACGGGCGCGCAGCTCCTGGCGCTGGCGTGCGAGGTCGGTCGGAATATCGCTGCCGACGTCGATGTCGAGCGCGGCGATCGCGGCATCGGGCTGCCGATTCATGAGCCGGAGCAGCGCAAGCTGCGTCGCGCCGCGCGCCTTGTCGCGGCCGCTCAAATGGTTCTTCACTTGATCGTCGAGCAGCGCCGTCGCCTGGTCGAGAAGATCGACCGATACCAGCCGATCGATCAGCTTGCGCTCGATCTGGTCGTGGCGCTCGCCCGCCGGCTCGAGATCCTGGAATTCGGTATAAAGCGCGAGCGCCTTCACCGGCGGCACGTCGTCGGCTTTCTGGCCGAGATAGAGCGTGGCGAAGCTGTCGGCGGCTTCCTTGGCGACATCCTTCGACGCCGGATAATCCGCGAAATAGACCGCCGCAGTCGTGCAACGATTCCATGCCGCCATCGACATCGCCTTCGGCGAGCTGCAGCTCGCCGAGCTGGCGAAGCAGCGTGAATTCGAATGCATCGCCGCGCCAGGAGAAGCGCAACGCGTCGAGCGCGTTGATCGTATCGAGGCGGCTCGCCTGCTTGTTGGCATAGAGCGCCATCGCGCGCGCATAGAGCGCCCGTGCCCGTGCCTTGCGATCGCCGGAAGCCGCAACCTTGATCCACTCCTCGAGCGCGGGCTCGAGCTGGCCGAGCTGCTGCTCACGCCGACCGGCGAGATATACGGCCATCGCTTTGTCGCTGGCGCCGGGCGAATCCTTGAGCACCGTGTCGAGCAGCGGGCCCGCCGCGGAACCGCGATCGGTCTCGATCATCGCCTCAGCTGCGGCCAGCGCGAAGCGATCGCGCAGCGCTTTGGGATAGGTCGAGATGACGCCGATGCTGTCGGCGAACGCGCGCGCGGCGGTGTTCCAATCGGCCGTATCGGCGGCGAGCGCACCGCGCCACAACGCGATTTCGGGCTCATTGTCGAAGGTCGCAAGATTGAGCTGCTTCTTGGCGCAATCGCGTTCGTCGGCAAGGTAGCAGGCAGCGCCTTTCAGCGCCTGGATGCCGCGGTCGGTCGCGGAAGCCGGATCGTCGTGCTCGATCTGGCTCAGCACGCCGAGCGTCTCGGCGCGCAAAAAGATTGGCGAAATAGAAGCGCGCGAGATCGAGCCGCGGCGTGGTGCGCGCGGCCGGCGCCGCATCGGCAGCGGCACGTTCGAGCTTGAGGCGACGTTTGATGAAGGTCTCGGTATCGGGCCCGCGCCAGGCGGCGAAGTCGAAGAGGCGATGGAAGATTGGCCGGCGCGCCACCGAGCATCCGGTCGCGCTCGTCGGAGAGCGCCAAGCCATGCGGCCGCGTGATCTGCACCGCGTCGGTATCGGGCCGGACGACAAGATCGTCCGTGTTCGGACGAATGACGATGCCCTGAACGCTTTCGAGCAAGCGAAAATCGACGAAGCTGCGCGTCGCATCGATGCCGCGACCAAGCTCACCAACCGGTACGACGACCAGCGTGTCGCCCAGAACCGGATCCTTGATCGAAAGCGGTGCGGCGGCTTGATGCACGCGCAGATCGACCGACGGAGTAGCGGCGCTCGGCCGCGGATCGACGGTGATTGGCGCATCGGGCGCCGGCGCGATGCGCTTCAAATCGACAATCCAGGAATTGCCGGCACGGCGAACGCTGGGATTAAGGCCATCGGCGACGACGAGACGCAGCGCGGTCCCTGTCCCAGCCGGAACGGCATCGATCGCCGAAAGCATGCCTTGGCCATGCGCACGCAGGTCGTCGAGGTCAAGATTCGTCGAAGCAGCGAAGACGATCCATAGCGCGCCGCTGCGGCGGTAGATCGCGGCCCCGGTCGGCGATGGCCAATCGAAGCGCAGACTGGTCTGGTCGCCCTGGGTGATGAGTTGCGGTGCAAGCGAGCCGGGCGCGCTCGTATTCTGGCTCGCCGGTGCGGAAGCTTGCGGTGCCGCCGATGTGGTTTCAGCCGGCGCGATGCTCGCCGCGGCAGCCTCGCCCGCGGCAGGATTGGGTGCAACGCCGGCCGATGGCGCAGCGGCGAGCGGCGCGGCCTGAGGCGGCGCCTCGAGCGCAGCGAGCTGCTCGTGTTTCGCCTTGGCGGTCGCGGGTTTTTTGGCGAGCTTGCCTTTGGCGGGCATTTGCTCATCTGGCTTGGTCGCCAGCGTCTCGTTCTTCTGGATGAGATCGATGGCGACGATGTTGTGACCGACGGTCTCGCTCTTCAGCGCGAAGGGGTGCACCATCTTTGCCGTGATCGTCGTGCCGTCGGCCGATAGCGAGGCATTCGCGATGTAATGACCGAGATTGCGGTTGATGACGTTGAGCTGCGCGGTAAAGGGCCGAGCGAAATGGATAACCAGAGTCTGGCCGTCGACCTTGGCTTCGTAGGTAATCGGCGTTGGCCATTGAAGCGCGATGCGCCCGTAGCCATCGTGCTCGGCAGCGCGCAACTCGACATTGTCGGCAGCGCGCGCGGGGACGCTCAGCGCGGCGAGTGCCAGGACAGCCAGGAAAGCCGAGGCGTGCTTCGTCATCGGCTTACGGCTTCGCAGGCGCGGCCGCGGGAGGAACGGATGGCGGATTGTGGCGTTTCGCCATTGCCGTGGTGATCGCTTCCGCCTTGGTCGGATCCATCGCCGCCAGAATCGGTGCGGTCTTCGCCTCTTTCATGCGGCTCAACATCTGCAGCACGATCGGCATGTCGAGCTGGCTGAGGATTTGCGCCGCATCGGCCGGCTTCATCGTCTCGTAAATCTTGACCAGGCTCTGCGTGCGCGCGTCGTCGGCGGCATTCTGCTGGTCGACCGTGGACTGAATGCTCTTTTGCAGCGATTCGAGCTTCGCGATCTTCTCATCGACGCGTTTTTCGACGGCCTGCATCACGACGGATTGCTGATCGAGCTCACCCGCTCGCTGGTCGAGCTGGATGCGCCGCGTCGACAATTCCTGCAACACCGCAATCTCGGCCGGGCTGAGCAGCAACGGGTCTTTCGTCGCCGGCTTGGTATCGGGCGTCGTGGCGGCGGGCGCTCCTGCAGCCGGCGCCTCGGCGGTTTGCTGTGCCGGCTTGGCTCCCTCGGCGAGCGCTGCAGCCGGCGCGGCATCTGCCGGTTGCACGGGCGCTTGCGACGCGGAGGCTTGCTGCTGTGGGGCAGCGGCTTGCTGTTGCCGCGCGGCGGGCGGCGGCGCAGCGGGCTGCTCTGCCGACCCAGTTGATGCTGCCGGCTTCGCGGCCGATGTATCTTGCGGCTTGGCGGCGGCGAGCATCGGGCTTGCTGCTTTCGCCGCATTCGCCTCGCTCGTCAGATCGAGCGGCGCGCCGGTCGCCTGGGTGGGCGACAGCGCCTGTGCCAGCGCAGGGCCGCCGACCGAGAAAATATCGCTCACCTTGAGGCCGAGCAGAACCGTCGCCGCAAGGATGACCGATGGGATAAGACGAGGGCGGAGCTTCACCACCCGCTCCTAGCGGCGCCGGGCAGCCAGGGCGCGCAGCAGATCGCGTTCGGCGCGTGACGGAGCATTGGCGCGCTCGGCGACAGGCTCGGCGGCAGAAACGGCGCTCGCGCTCGCAGCGGCAGCAGCCGCCGGCACGGTGACGCGCGGCTCGACCCGGATCGGCTCTGGCCGCACGAAGGCCGGCCGCGGCGTCGCGGCGCGAGTGGGTTCGGCGGGCGCGCGGTGCTCCTGAGCCTGACGAAGGAGAGGTTCGGCTTGCGGCGCCGGCGTCACTGCGGGTGCGACGGGCTCGATGATATGCTCGGCACGCAGCTGCGGCGCTTGCTTCGGCTCCGGCTGGAAATCGGGCTTCAACGCGTCGCGACCGGCGCGGATCTGATTGGCGAGCTTGTTGGCAATGTTGTCACCGCGCTCGATCATATAGGTAAGATCGTCGGTAAGCGCCCGCGCCTCTTCCACCTTCTTCTCGAGACGACGGCTGAGATCGTCCGCGGTGACGCGGAGATTGGTGACCGCGGCCTCGGCACGCTGCGAGGCGGCATTGAGATTGCGGACCAGCACTTCGAACTTCTCGCGATCGGCCCGCACCGTGCCGAGGCGGCGGTTGAGCACGATCGAATAGCCGATCGTGGCGATGAGGAGCAGCGCAACGATGGCGTCACCGGCAAAGCTCAGCATCAGATAACCCCCCGCTCTCTGTCGACTTTCTCTTCGATCTGCACAGCGATGTTGCCGGCCTTGCGACCCATCTTGCCGACGAACATCGGCAGGTCGCCGCAGGTCAGCTTGATATCGGCGTCGGGCTGGGCATTGAGCGGGATGCGGCTGCCGACATGGAGGTTCAACACATCGCGCAGCGACATCTCGACCGTGTCCAGCACGGCCTGGATCGGCACACACGTGTTCCAAAGCTCGCCGGCCAAGTGCGTTTCCCAAATCGAATCGCGCGCCGAATTTCTCGCCGAGGAAGCCTTGCAGCAGGATTTCGCGCACCGGCTCCAAGGTGGCGTATGGCAGCAGGACCTCGAGCCGGCCGCCGCGATCTTCCATGTCGACGCGCAGGCGGGCGAGCACGGCGGCATTGGCTGGCCGGCCGATCGTCGCAAAGCGCGGATTGGTCTCGAGGCGGTCGAAACGGAAAGTGACGGGGCTGAGCGGATCGAAGGCGCCCGAAAGATCGGAGAGCACGACCGAAACGAGGCGTTCGACGAGATTGCGCTCGATGGTCGTGTAAGGACGGCCCTCGATGCGCATCGCCGCGGTGCCGCGACGGCCGCCGAGGAGCACATCGACGATCGAATAGATCAACGCGCTGTCGACGGTGAGCAGGCCGTAATTGTCCCATTGCTCGGCCTTGAAGACGGTGAGCATCGCCGGCAGCGGGATCGAATTGAGGTAATCGCCGAAGCGGATCGAGGTGATGTTGTCGATCGAGACTTCGACGTTGTCCGAGGTGAAATTACGCAGGCTCGTCGACATCATGCGCACGAGGCGGTCGAAGACCACTTCGAGCATCGGCAGGCGCTCGTAGGAGACGAGCGCTGAATCGATGATCGCGCGAATACCGGAATTGTCGGCTGCGGCATTGGCGCCGTCGCCAAAGCCCAGAAGGCTGTCGATCTCGTTCTGATTGAGGACGCGCGTGGAGCCGAGCGAGGCGTCGCCCTCGTCGCCCGGCGCAGCATCGGCGGCGGCAGCCTCGCCGCCGCCTTCCGTCTCCGCCGCCCATTCGGCGGCGAGTTCTTCGTCCGTCTTGTTCGGTTCGTCGGCCATGGATCGCGCCTACTGAACCAGCATTTCTTTGAAGAGAACGTCATTCACCTTCACGGGAGCGACGGCCGCGTTGACACGCGCAAGCAGCTCTTCGCGCAGGCGATAGATGCCACCGGAGCCGCGCAGATCGTCGACCCGGAGCTCGCGGAGATAGATCTGGAAATTGTCGACGATGCGCGGCATCACCGCCTGGAGCCGCGCGGTATCCTCTTGCTTCTCGAGCTCGAGGCTGACCGAGAGCTTCAGGAAACTCGCCTTCTTGGCGCCGTCACTGTTCAGATTGACGAGGAAATCGGGCAGATCGAAGAACACCAACGGCTTGGGCGGCGGCGCCTCGGCCGTGGCCGGCGCCTCTTTCTTCTTGCCCATGAGGCTGTCGAGCATGCCGGTGAAATAGAGTCCGGCGCCGGCGACCAGGAGAAGGCCGACCGCGCCGCCGACGATCATGATCAGTTTCTTCTTGCCGCCGCCTTTGGCTTCGGCCCCAGCCTCGGCCCCGCCTTCAGCCGGTGCAGTTTCGATCTCTTCATTCGCGGTAGCGGTCGCCATTACGTCACACTCGGGAAAAGGGGTGTCAGGACTGCGGCAAATCTGCGGCAGACGATAGCGACGGTAGGGTTAACAACTGGTTGAGCGGCCCCGGCAAAGCGGCAGAATTTTCCCGGCAAACCCGGCCGAAGGCAGTAACCGCTTGGCCGTGCCCGCTCCTAAGTCCCTGAGAATGCTCGATTCGGCTTCTGGCACGGGCTGTGCAGCGACGAGGCCGGAATTAACCGAGTGCCGGCCGGCCATGGATAACTTCGACCTATATCGCCCTCTCTGGCCAAACCGTGCGCGAGCACCAGATGGAGGTGCTCGCGAACAACATCGCCAATCTTTCGACGCCCGGCTTCAAGGCGGAAAAGATGATGTTCCAGGAGTATCTCAGCAAGCCGACCGACGGCAGCGATCCGAGCTCCTATGTCGTCAGCCAGGGAAATGCTCGCGATATGAGCCAGGGCCCGCTGAACCATACCGGCAATCCGCTCGATGTCGCGCTCAACGGCGCCGGCTTCCTGACGGTGACGACCCCGAGCGGCGATCAATACACCCGCAACGGTCATCTCCAGATCGACACCCAGGGCGAGCTCGTCACCTCGGCCGGCTTCGTCGTGCAGGGCGAAGGCGGTTCGCCGATCGTCATTCCCTCCGGCACCGCGTCGATCACCATCGGCAAGGACGGCACCGTCGCCACCGATAAGCAGACCATTGGCAAGATCGCGGTCGTCAATTTCGACAACCCTCAAGCGCTCGCCGAGACCCAGGGCGGCCTTTACAGCACCGCCCAGATCGCACAGCCGGTCACGCACCACCAGTGTCGAGCAAGACACGATCGAGGAATGCGAACATCCAGCCGGTCGTCGAGATGACGAAGCTGATGAATGCCGCGCATGAGATCGGCGTCGCCAAGAATTTCGCCGACGGCGAGCACACGCGCATCGAAGAACGCGATCGATCGTCTCGGCAAGACCGTTTAACGCCAAGAGTTTTAGAGGAAGAACGTCACCATGCGCTCACTCTCCATCGCCGCGACCGGCATGCTGGCTCAGCAGCTCAATGTCGAGGTCATCTCGAACAACATCGCCAACCTCAACACCAACGCGTTCAAGGCGCAGCGCGCCGAGTTCCAGGACCTGCTCTATCAGGACGAGCGCGCCGTCGGCGCCAATTCCTCGGACAGCGGCACGATCGTCCCGGTCGGCGTGCAGATCGGCACCGGCGTCAAAGCCGCGGCGGTCTATCGCATCGCCACGCAGGGCAATCTCACCCAACACCTCGAACCCGCTCGACCTCGCGATCCAGGGCCACGGTTATCTCCAGGTGCAGATGCCCGACGGCTCGACCTCCTACACGCGCGACGGCTCGCTGCAGCTGAGCGCGACCGGCCAGCTCGTCACCGCCGACGGCTACGCGATCCAGCCGGCGATCACCATTCCGCAGAACACCACCAGCGTCACGATCAATGCCAACGGCCAGGTGATGGCCCAGGTCGCCGGCCAGACCGCGCCGCAAACCGTCGGTCAGCTCGAGCTCGCGAATTTCCCGAACGAAGGCCGGTCTCGCCCAGCAGGGCAACAACCTCTTGACCGAGACGCCGGCTTCGGGCGCGGCGACGACCGGCAATCCCGGCACCACGGCTTTCGGCACGATCCAGCAGGGCTTCATCGAGACCTCGAACGTCAACATCGTCTCGGAGATCACCAACCTCATCTCGGCGCAGCGCGCCTATGAGATGAACTCGAAGGTGATCCAGACCTCCGACCAGATGATGTCGACCCTCAACCAGATCCAGTAACGCGTGATCGGACCGATGATGCGCAAGCTTCTCATACTCGTCGCGGCCCTCCTCGCGATCGCGCCGAGCCTGGCCTTCGCCGACACGATGCTGCTGCCGAGCGTCACCGTTACCGGCGACACGATCCATATCGGCGACATCTTCCGCGATGCCGGCGCGCGTGCCGAGCGACCCGGTCGCGCCCGCCCCTGCTCCCGGCACGCGCGTCACCTATAACGCCGCGTGGCTCGGCTCGGTCGCGCGCGAGCATCACCTCGCCTGGCAGCCGAGCTCGGAATTCGATCAGACCAGCGTCGAGCGCGCCAGCCGCACCATCGACGCCGACACCGTCGGCCAGCGCATCCTCGCCGCTGCTCGCCGCCGATACGCCGAACAGCGATGCCAGCATTCAGCTCGACAATCCCAGCTTGCGCTTCATCGTCCCGGCCGAAGCCTCGGACGAGATGGCGATCGACGGCCTCAACGTCGATCCGCGCACCGGCCGCTTCTCGGTCTTCGTGACCGCGCCGGCCAACAGCGACAACGCGCAGCGCCAACGCGTCAGCGGCCGCATCGTCTATCAGGTGACGATCGCCGTTCCGGCGCACGGCATGAGCATGGGCGATGTCTTCGGCCCGGCCGATGTCACCGAGGCCAAGCTGCCGCGCGAGCGCGTCGCCTCCGACGCGATCACCAACCGGCAGCAACTCGTCGGCAAGGCGGCGCGCCGCATCCTGCGCGCCGGCGAGACGGTTCGCGCCGGCGACATTGCCGAGCCCGATCGTCGTGCATAAGGGCGATCTCGTCACGATCGTGCTCAACCACCGCGGGCATGCAGCTCACGGCACAAGGCAAAGCCGTCGAGGACGGCGCGATGGGTGCGTCGATCCGCGTCACCAACACGCAATCGAACCGCGTCATCGACGCGGCGGTTGCCGGTCCCAATCAAGTTGTGTCGGCAGCAGCGGCAGCGTCGCGCATCGCCGCGCGTTAAAGAATAGGAATATGAACGATGACCCGCCCTTCCATTCGCCAGCTCGTCGCCGTGACACTTGCCACGGCCGTACTCGACGAGTTGCAGCGCTGCCAGCCGCCTCTCGCAGATCGGCGAGACGCCGCCGCTGACGACGATCCAGGACCCGAAGACACAGCCGGGCTATCAGCCGGTGTCGCTGCCGATGCCCGCGCCGATCGTCAGCGAGCGTCAGCCGAATTCGCTGTGGAAAGCCGGCAGCCGCGCCTTCTTCAAGGATCAGCGCGCCGCGCAGATCGGCGACATCCTCACCGTGCTCGTCAATTTCGACGACAAGGCGCAGTTCAACAACGAAACGCAAACCCAGCGCACGACCAACGAGCAGGATACGATGCCGAATGTGTTCGGCTTGGAAGGCCAGCTCGGCAAGATCCTGCCCAAGGGCTTCAACCCGGCGAGCGCGGTCAATGTCACCGGCGCCACCAACAATGACGGCAAGGCGACGATCAATCGCCAGGAACAGGTCACGCTCGAAGTCGCCGCGCTCGTCACGCAGGTCCTGCCCAACGGCAACCTCGTCGTGCAGGGCCATCAGGAAATCCGCGTCAATTACGAAGTGCGCGATCTCCAGGTCACCGGCGTGCTGCGTCCGCAAGACATCAGCTCGATCAACACGGTGCCGCTCGACAAGCTCGCCGAAGCGCGCGTCTCCTACGGCGGCCGCGGCCAGCTCACCAACGACCAGCAGCCGCGCTACGGCCAACAGCTCCTCGACATCGTCGCACCGTTCTGATCGAGGACGAGAGTGCAAGAGCGCTATAAACATGTGGTGGCTTGATCCCAGTCCGGCGGCGCTTTGGTCGCCCGACGAACGCAGAGCACGTAGGCCATCTACGGATTAGCGGCGCCGATTTTCATTGTCCTCTATGTCCCCGTGATCATCTTATTTAGCTAGATCGGAGTTAATGATCACATCAGCGCTTTGATTTGCGCTGCAACCGTCGTGCTGGATCGGTTTACATTTCGCGAATAGTTTGCGTTCGTTGCCGGCTCGAGTTGATGGAAAAGGCCGACGCAAATGCCGCGCGGCGCTTAGCACGTAGGCAATGGGATATCTCATAACGTCATTGCGAGCGAAGCGAAGCAATCCAGGGCAACCACTGGATTGCTTCGTCGTGCTTTGCACTCCTCGCAATGACGAATTGACTTTCTGCGGGCCTTATCCAAACCACTCCGGATGGGTCGCGCGCCACAGTTCGTGACGCGCCGGATTGGCAGCCAGCATGGCTTTGAATTCGGCGGCGGCCTCGGTGTCGCCGGTTTTCGCCGCTTTATGCAGGCGGATCATGGTGAGGCCGAGATCGTCCGGCCGCTTCTCCATGCCGCGCGCATGCCACTGGAAGCCGAATTTGTAATCGTTGGTGAGCGGCACGCCGGTCAGCAGCTCCTGCGCGTTCTCGGTGAACTGCTCGAACACGGTCTGGCCCTGCCGGCCGAGCAGCGCGGGCAGATCGTTACCCGGCTCGCCGAGACCGCCCATGCCGCCCCAGGCCGGCTGGTCGGCTTTCACCACCTCGATCGGCTTGCCCGCGATCTTGCTGAGTGAGGCCGCGAGCTCGCGCGTCGTGATCGTCGAGCCGATGATGTGATAGATCTCGCCGGCGTGACCTTTCTCGAGCAGCACCTCGGTGCCGGCGGCCGCGATATCGTCGCGCGTGATGTAGTTGCGCTTGAGATCGGGCGTATCGGTCGCGATCCGGCCTTCACGGATATAGCGCTTCGCCTCGCGGCCGAGGCTTTCGGCAAAGATCGCGGTGCGCAGAATCACCCAATCGATACCGCTGTCGCGCAGCGCGTTCTCGGTCTGGAAATCGTCATCGCAGCTTTCGGCGATACCGGCGCCGATCATCGACTGATAGACGCAATAGCGAATGCCGGCCTGTCTTGGCGATATCGACGACCGCGCGCTTGACCGCGATCTCATCCACCTCGTCCGGCGGATGATTGAGCGGCATGAAATACATCCGCTCTCCGCCTGCGAAGGCTTGCGGCAGCGAGGCGAGATCGGTGAAATCGCCATAGCGCAAGCTCGCGCCTTTGGCGCCGTACGCCGCGACCTCGTCGCGCTCGGGGCTGCGCGAGATCAGGATCAGATCGTTCGCCGGCACACCGCGCGCGAGAAGATTGTCGATGATCTTGCGCGAGGTCCGGCCCGACGCACCGGTGATAACAATTTTCATGGACGAAACTTACGCTCTCTGACTCTGGATTTCGCCGACGCCTTCGGCCACGTGTTCCTCGGGCTCGGCGTGCAGACGCGCGGCGTAGCGATAGGCCGGCAGCGCCGCAAAGCACATCGCGACCAGGAACACGCAAGCCTCGCAATAGAGCAGCCCCCAGCTGTAGGAGCCTGTCTTGTCGAAGACCGCGCCGAGGATCACCGGCTGGATGCCGTTCGCGACCGCGGCGACGCCCCACATCAGGCCGTAGATCGAGGCGAAGGCTTTAAGGCCGAAATAGCGTGTGAGGAAATAAGGAACGACGCTGCCCTCGCCCGTCGTGCCGGCGCCGATCAAAGTGCCCGCGATCAACAGCGTGCTGTAGCCCGAGCCGAGATGGATCATCACCAATCCACCGAGCGCACAGAGTGAAAAGAACAACGCGAGCTTCGGGGTGCTGATCTTGTCGAGCAGATAGCCGGCGACGAGATAGATGATGGTCGAGCCGAAAACCTGCGCGCTCAAGACCGTCGCCGCGGTCTGCGGCGTGAGGCCGCGATCGATGAGCAGCGGCACCATGTGGAGATTGAGCCCCAATAACGCGGTGTTGAGCACCAGCGCTGCCATGCAGAGCCAGAAGGCGATATAGCCGCTGGCTTCCTTGACGCTCATGCCGGTCGCGGCGCTCTTGTTCAGCGCTTCGCCACGCGCCCGCGCCGCCACCACCGCGGGCGATTCACGCAGGAACAAGAACACCGGGATCGCAAGCAGCAGGACATAGCCGGCGGTGACGAGATAAGCCTCGCGCCAGCCAAGATGCGTCACCGACCAACCCGACCATTGCGGAATGAGGCTACCGGCGAGACCCGTGCCCATCGCCACCAGCGCCAATACCAGACCGCGCCGGCCCGAGAACCAGCCGGAGACGAGCTTGGCATTGCCGACGAAACCGCCGAAGGACGAGCACACGCCAATGAGCGCATAAAGGCCGAGCAGGACAATGAGCGAGCCATTCTGCGCCGAGAGCCCGACGAGGGTACCGACGAGCAGCAGCAATCCGCCGAGCATAAAGGTGCGCACGCCGTAGCGATCCATCAACCGCCCGATCACCGGGATCATCAGCGCCTGGACCCAGGACCACACGGTGAGTCCGGTCGAAATCTCGGCGCGCGTCCAGCCGAATTCCTTGGCCAGCGGTGTCAGGAACACACCGAACGTGCCATGCACCACAACCGACGCGCCCGCCATCAAACCAAGCGCCGACGCCGTCGCCGCGGCGACCGAGCCGTAGTTGAATTCCTTATTCGCCATCGATCCCCCCTTTATCTTTTTTCGTTGCATTCTCATCCGGCGCCCTTCGACAAGCTCAGGGTGAGGATGGTTTGTGCGTGGAATCAACCAATGGAAGATGCCCGATGAGTTCTCTCCTCACCCTGAGCTTGTCGAAGGACGCACGCTGCTATCGCAACATCACGACCCCAGCGCGTTTGGCGCGAAGAGCTCCTCCATCTTCATGACGCGCGGCGTCAGGCCCTGTTGGTTCGATTGGCGCGCGGCCAACTCGAGCACTTCGCGATTGGCGCGCAGCCCGTGCGCGATCAGCGGCCTCGCCACGGTGGCACGATGCTCCGCCGGCACGAGTCCGGTTTCGAAATGATAATGCACCTGCTCCCGGCGCTCGCGCTCGGCGATCTCATTCGCCTTCTGGAAGGCTTTGACGATGTTGATCGCGACCCACGGATTCTTCTCGAAGATCTCGCGCTTCACGACCATGCCGTGATTGATCGGATAAATGCCGGTCTTCTTGTAATAGCGCGCGCATTCGGCGGCATTGTCGGCGAAAAGCGGCCGGATATCAGGATGGTTGTCGAGATCGACGGTGCTGCGGTCGATGACGTCGGAATGCCGGTTGTACGACATGCAGGCATCGAGCTCGCCCGAGACCAGCATCGAGCCGATGCTTTTATCCGGCGGGATGCGATTGACCCAAGCCGGCAGGGCGAAGCCGATGGCGCCGGCATGGCTGCGGTTCGGCAGCCGCTCCATGAAATAGGTCATGTCCTGGGTCGCGACGCCGAACTCGCTTTCGAGCACGCCGCGCGTCCAGAGCGCCGAGGTCTGGATATATTCCGGCACGCCGATCCGCTTGCCCTTGAGATCGGCGGGCTTGTCGATCTTCGCGTCTTTCCGGACGTAAATGCCGGTGTGATAGAAGCGGCGCGTCGTGAAGATCGGCAGGCCGACGAAACGCTGGTCGTCGCGCGACCGGATGATCATCAGCTCCGACATCGATAATTCGGAGACGTCGAATTCGGCAGTGTTCAACTGCCGCCAGAACATCTCCGCCGGGCCGAGCACGGTCTTGGTGAAATCGATGCCGTCCGCCGTCACGCGTCCGTCGATGATC
The DNA here is from genome assembly GCA_963731145.1 of uncultured Alphaproteobacteria bacterium. Classification (GTDB taxonomy): domain Bacteria; phylum Pseudomonadota; class Alphaproteobacteria; order ATCC43930; family CGMCC-115725; genus CAIKMD01. Next base: position 522,347 of record CAVSUX010000013.1, read on the forward strand.
GGACGTGTGCGCGGATTGTCGGTGATGGCGAGGTTGAGCTTCAGATTGGCCATGTTGCCTCCCTATCGGCCGCGATCACGAGCCGAGTGCGTTCGGCGCGAAGAGCTCCTCCATCGTCACGACGCGCGGCGTCAGACCCTGCTGATTCGAGTATCTAGCCGCGGCTTCGAGCGTCTCGCGATTGGCCTTGAGGCCATGCGTGATGATCGGCTTGGCGACGGCGGCACGGTATTCCGCCGGCACCAGCCCCGTCTCGAAATGATAATGCATGTGCTCGGCGCGCTCGCGCTCGGCAATGTCGTTCGCCTTTTGGAAGGCCTTGAGGATGTTGATCACCGCCCAGGGATTCTTCTCGACCGCGTCGCGCTTGATGACCATGCCGTGATTGATCGGATAAATGCCGGTCTTGCGGTGGTAGCGGATGCCTTCCGCCAGCGAATCAGGAAAGAGCGACTTGATCGCCGGGTGGTTGTAGAGATCCTCGGTGCTGCGATCGACGAGATTCTGATTGCGGATGTAGAACATGCAGGCATCGAGCTCGCCCGACACCATCATCGAGCCGATGCTCTTCTCCGGCGGGATCTGGTTGATGGTGACGCCCGGCGGCGCCTTGAAGCCGACGGCGCCGGCATGGCTGCGCGACGGCGGGCGTTCCATGAAATGGGTGACGTCGCGCGGCGAGACGCCGAACTCGTTCTCGAGCGCGCCGCGGATCCACAGCGCCGCGGTCTGCTGATATTCCGGCACGCCGACGCGCTTGCCTTTGAGATCCGCCGGATTGTCGATCTTAGCGTCCTTGCGCACCAGAATCTTCGTGTGGAAGAAATAGCGCGTCGTGAAGACCGGCAAGCGCATAGAAGCGCTTGTCGCCCTGCGCCGTGATCATCATCAGCGACGACATCGACATTTCGGAGACATCGAATTCGGCGTAATGCAATTGCCGCCAGAACATTTCCGACGGGTCGACGACACTCATCGTGAAATCGATCCCGTCGGCCTTGGCGCGGCCATCGATGATCGGCCAGGTCCGCGGATTGTTGGTGACAGCGAGACTGAGCTGCAAATTGGCCATGTTTCCTCCCTACCCGGCCGGGCGATGTCTTCGCGAGCATGATCTTTCCGGCGGGCCCAGGCAAGCGGGCGGCAATTCGTCAGCGTGCGCGATCCAAAGCGCTTCTCGGGCGAACGCCGGGAGGCGTCGGCGGCGAGGTGAATAAGAAGCGCGAGCAACGGCGTCGTCAGTCTTCGCGGTGCGTGCGCTCCATGTGCTCGTGGCGTTCTTGCGCCTCGAGGCTCAGCGTCGCGATCGGCCGCGCATCGAGCCGCTTCACGCCGATCGGCTCGTCGGTTTCCTCGCAATAGCCGTACGTCCCGTCCTCGATCCGCTGCAGCGCCTCATCGATCTTTTGGATGAGCTTGCGTTCGCGGTCGCGGGTCCGTAGCTCGGTATAACGATCGGTCTCGAGCGTCGCGCGATCGGCGACATCCGGCTCGGCGAGGCTTTCTTCCTTGAGATGCTGCAGCGTGCCGGTCGATTCCGACAGCAATTCGGCACGCCAGCGCAGCAGCTTCTCGCGGAAATACTCGCGCTGCACCGGATTCATGAATTCCTCGTCCTCGGAAGGACGGTAGTCGGGCGGAAGAGTTACGCTCACCTGCTGCAATCCCAAGACAAAACGCGGCTCGATTAAACGCGGGCGCGATTATATGAGTTGATTGCCGTCGCGCAAGACACCGCCATCCCGGCCTGCTTGCGACAAGCAAGCGACGCAGAGCACTGCCCGTTTTATGTCTCCTCGCCCACAGCGCCGGCGATTTCGTCGATCGATACGGCATAGCGATAGGGGCCGAGCGGCAGCAGCAGGCCGCAAGCCACGGCGAGCGAACCGACGAAAGCGAGCATCATCGGCACGTAGCTGCCGGCGTGATGGAAAGAGAGATCCATCAGATAAGGGCCGACAGCGTTGCCGATGGAGAACAGCGCGAACAACGTGCCGTAAATCACGCCGAAGGAGCGCAAGCCGAAATAACGGCTGACGAAGAAAGCCATGAGATCGACCTCGGCGCCGATACCGAGGCCGCAGAGCACCGTGCCGACGAAAGGCACCGAGCCGCCCGCCCCTGTCGCCAAGAGCACGATGCCGATCATGGCGCTGCCAAAGAAGGTGCAAGCGACATAGGGTCCATGGACGCGATCGAGGCTCCAGCCCGAGACGACGCGGCCGATCGTCAGGGCGATGCCCGAGGCCGACAGCGCGCTCACCGCCACGGCGCGGGAGATACCGCGATCGCTGAGCAGCGGCACCACGCGTGTCAGCATGCCGTTGATCGCGACGACGCCGATGAAGAAGGCGATGGTCATCGCCCAGAAGCGCCAATCGTGGAAGACCGCGTCGGTAAAGGTGCGCCAGGCACCGCGGGACGGCCGTCGACGATGTGATCGGTTCGAACTGGCGGCTCGCGTACAAAGAGCAATGCCGGAATGAAGCCGATGATGAGGATCGCGACCGCGAGGCCGACAAAGGCTTCGCGCCAGCCATATTCCGACGATCAGCCAGTTCGCGATCTGCGGCATCAGCGGCGACGCCAAGGCCGACACCGGCGATGGCGATGCCGAGCGCAAGTCCGCGATCCTTGTCGAACCAGGCGGCGATCGCCTTTGAGTAGGCGATCGGCGATTGGCCGGAGCCGACGATGCCGCGGAAGCAGAAGAATATCGCCATCAGGGCGAAGGAGGTATTGAGCAGCGCCAGCAGCGCGATCGACAGGGCGTAGAGGCAGATCATCGGCAGATGCACGCGGCGCAAACCGAAATGATCGATCGCCTTGCCGAAGGCCGGGGTCGCGAAAGTCGCGCAGAGCGAACCGAACAGGCCCGCCAAGGCGATCGTCTCGCGCTGAAAGCCGAGATCCTCGGAAATCGGCTTGAGGAAGACCGAGAAGGTGAAAACCTCGATGACGCCGGTATTGACCACGAGACCGAGCAAGGCCCCGACCACCATCCACCAACGATTGGCGAAAATGCCCGTCTTCAGCATACGCGCGTTCCCCTCTGTTCCCCGCAGCACCGGTCGTGCCGGCGCTTGTTTTTGCAGTTGGGCGCAGAATGCGCGAGGGCGCGCGAACGCGCAAGCGCGGTCACGACACCGGATGATGGAAAAGCGGAGTCTTTAGGCGACTTTGTCGAGCTTCGCGAGCTCGACAGCGACGCGGAGCTCGATCTCGTCGAGAACCGATTGGAGCTGCGGGTCGTTCAGCACATCGCCGCGCTCCGTCGCCATGCGACGGAGCGATTCGAGCTGGCCGCGCGGCAGCGAGCCGGTCAGCAAGGCGATGCGGATATCGTCGAGCCGATCGAGCATGTTGTCGCCTCGCTTCATGGCGGTGCGGCGGCGGCCGGTCAGATCCACGGCGACTTCCTGCAGCATGAAGAGATTATCGACGGTCGCTGCGGCTTTCGGCGCATTCGCGGCGCTGGTCGCCGTGTCCTGCGACAGCGCCTCGGCGAAATGGCTGTCGCCGCCCGGCGCCTGGGCCGTGCGACGCGTCACGCTCGGTGACAAAGACGGCGATTGCTCGATCCTCATATCATCACATTTGCGCCGTTAAGGTTAATGGAGGCTTAACCGCGCCCGGCAAAACCTGCCTTGCTCCGGCAGCGATTGCCGCGCGCCGTGCTATCCCGGCGCAAAAAACCCGCAGAATTCCGCCGCTCGCGTACTGGCACGGCTTTGGCATCACGGAACCACGGGTAACCATGTTCACGTGACCGGTTCCATGAGCAAATTCCGTCGCCTCCTTTATATTGCGATCCTCGCCCTCTGCGGCCTCCCGCTTGGGCGGGGTCCGGCCATGCCGCCTCGCGCATCAAGGACATCGCCGATTTCGAAGGCGTGCGCGACAACATGCTGGTCGGTTACGGCTTGGTCGTCGGCCTCAACGGCACGGGCGACACGCTGAGCCAGGCCGTGTTCACGCGCGAAAGCCTCATCGGCATGCTCGAGCGGCTCGGCGTCAACGCCCGCGACAGCAATCTTCGCACCGCCAATGTCGCGGCGGTGATGGTGACCGCCACGCTTCCCGCTTTCTGCCCGCCAGGGCGCTCGCATCGACGTTCAGGTCTCGGCCCTCGGCAATGCCAAGAGCCTGCTGGGCGGCACCTTGCTGGTGACGCCGCTGCTCGGCGCCGATGGCGAGGTCTATGCCGTCGCACAAGGCTCGGTCTCGTCGGGCGGCTTCGTCGTCAAAGGCCAGGGCGCTTCGGTCACGAAAGGCGTGCCGACCTCCGGCCGCATCCCGACTGGCGCGATCGTCGAACGCGAGGTCGGCTTCCAGCTCTCGCAGCTCCACAGCGTCAGCCTGATGCTGCACAACCCCGATTTCACCACCGCGCGCCGCATCGCGCAGGTGATCAATGCGCATATGAAGAGCGACATCGCGCAGCCGACCGATCCGTCGACGGTCGTGCTCAACGTGCCGCCCGATCTCAAAGGCGAGATCGTCGACCTGATGACCGATATCGAGCAGCTCGAGATCGAGCCCGATCAGGTCGCGCGTGTCGTCATCGACGAGCAGAACGGCATCATCGTCATGGGCGAGAATGTCCGCATCAGCACGGTCGCGGTGGCGCAAGGCAATCTCACCGTGAAGATCACCGAGACGCCGCAAGTCTCGCAGCCCAATGCATTCGCGCCGGGCGGCCAGCCGACGACGTTCAATCCGCTCAATGCCTCGGGCTTCGTGAAGATCCGAACCCGATCTTCAATCCGGACGCAGCCGCCGGTGCCGAGCGGTCCCGGCGCGCATCCCAATCCCGGCAATTCGACCCTGACCCAGCAGCCGCAGATCCAGCCCTACAGCGCGCCGCAGTCGAACAACCCGGCCCTGCCCGGCGCGCCCGGCAACGAGAATGTGCAGTTCGCGCCCGGCGGCGGCGCCAGCACCGTGGTCGTGCCGCGCACCAATATCCAGGTCGACGAGCAGAGCGATCACCGCATGGCGGTCGTCAAGCAGCGGCGTCACCTTGCAAGAGCTGGTCAACAATCTCAACTCGCTCGGCGTCGGTCCGCGCGACATGATCTCGATCCTGCAGGCGATCAAGGCCGCGGGCGCGTTGCAAGCCGATATCGAGATGATGTGATGAGCGATCCGACCGCCCTGATTTCGTCCGCCATTTCCTCGCTGAACACCGGCGCGCCGGCGATCGGCGGCAATGTCGATGCCGCTCGGCGCGCAGAAGACCGGCCAGGATTTCGAGGCCTATTTCCTCTCGCAATCCTTCGAGAACATGTTCTCGGGCGTCGATACCGATCCGATGTTCGGCGGCGGCCAGGGCGAGAGCGTCTATCGCTCGATGATGATCCAGGAATACAGCAAGGTCGCGGCCCGTACCCATGCGACGGGCATCGGCGACGAAGTCACGCGCGAAATCCTCCGCATCGCAAGAACATCAGCAGCACTGAGATCATGCCCTTTCCCGCCAGAAACCCGCTCCCGTCCGCCCGCGGCAACAACGCCGCGGCCGCACCGTCGAACATTCCCGTGCTCTGCGCGGTCGCGAACGAGCTCGCGACGCTGCTCGATCGCGAGACCGCGCTGATCCGCGCGATGAAGCTCAAGGAGATCGGGCCGCTGCAAGCCGACAAGGCGCGGCTGACGAAGCTTTGCGGCACGACACTGAAGACCGATCGATCCGGCTGTGCCCGGTCTCCAACGCGCTCAAGGACCAATGGCGCGCGGTGAGCAAGAAGCTCGGCGATGCCGCGATCGCCAATGAGATGGCGCTGCGCGTCGGCCATGCCGCGACCGATCACCTCGTCTCGGCGATCATCGGCCATATCCAGAAAGAGCACCGCAGCGACCGCGGGCTATGCGCGACCGAAAGCCGATCGCTCCCGGCGCCTCGCGCCGTCCGACGCTCGCCGGCGTCACGATCGACCGCTCGCTCTAAGGGGCATCGATCATGGGTCTCGACATCGCACTTAAAGACGCCATGACGGGTTTGCGCGCGACGCAAGCGCAAATCCAGGTCATTTCCGCGAATATCGCCAATGCGCAGACGCCCGGCTATTCGGAACAAACCATCAGCCAGACGCCGATCCGGATGCCGGCGGGCGGCGCCGGCGTTCACGACCAGCATCATCCAGCGCGTTTCGGATCAATTGCTGACGACGACGCTGGCCAAGCAAAGCAGCGCGCATCGGCCGCCTCCACCACGAACAACTATCTGCAACAATTGCAGAGCCTGCTCGGCCAGGTCGGCAGCGGCAGCACCTTCACCGACGCCTACAACAATTTCGTCGCGCGCGATGCAGACCGAATCCGCCACGCCCGAAGATCCGGTCGCGCAAAGCGCCGCGGTCAATGCCGGCCAGCAGCTTGCCCAGCAGCTCAATCAATTCTCCAGCGGCATTCAGAGCCTGCGCGCCAATGCCGATAGCGATATCGGCACCGTCGGTTACCGCCCTCAATACCGCCCTCGGCCAGATCGCCGCGCTCAACGGCTCGATCGCCCAGGTCCAGGCCGAGGGACAATCGACCGCGACCCTCCAGGATCAGCGCGACCAGGCGCTCAACCAGGTCGCGCAGCTCATGGGCGTCACCTCTTATGATGCGGCCGGACGGCTCGATGGTCGTGCTGTCTGCCTCGGGTCAGACGCTCGATCGACGGCACCAACGTCTCGACCTTCGGCTACACGCCGTCGGGCGTCGTCACCGCCGGCTCGCCGCTCTCGAACGTGACGCTCAATGGTCAGAACATCACCTCTTCCATCACGACCGGCCAGATCGGCGCGTTGCTGCAATTGCGCGACACGACCTTGCCGGCCGTCACGGCGGAGATGAACCAGTTCACCAACAATCTCTTCAACCTGACGACAAACACCAATCTCAACACGACGAATAGCGGGACCAACGCCACCAACGACGCGAATCATTTCTTCGCCAATGTGAATACGCCGGCGGTCTCGATAACGCCTCGACGATCGAGGTGAACCCGTCGCTCGCCGCGAATGCGAGCCTGCTCTACAACGGCATCAGCGGCGCCGATCCGACGATCGCCACCTCGATCGCGAGCGCCCTGACCTCGAACACCACCTTCGCGGCCGCGGGCAATTTCCCGAGCAGCATGACAACGACGATGGCGAATTACGGCGCCCAGATCATCGGCCAGGCGGCGACCGCCGCGAGCAACGCGACGCAGAACAACACCTACCAGTCGCAGCTCCGACCCAGATGCAGAACCGGCTCCAGTCCGAGACCGGCGTCAATCTCGACCAAGAGCTCGGCAATCTCTCGGTTTACCAGAACGCCTATGGCGCTTCGGCGCGCGTCATCTCGACCATCCAGACGATGTACGACGCGCTCATGAACATCAGCGGATAAAGGATAAGCGGCGATGACCGGAGTCAGCGAATATCGAGCAGCAGAACACCATGCTGCAATATCTGCAGCAACTGCAGAGCCAGGGCGCGACGCTCGAGCAGCAGATCGCGAACGGGCAGAAGAGCCAAACCTATGCCGGTATCTCGTCCCAGGCCGCGCAGGTGATCTCGTTGCAGCGACCCAGTCGCTGCAGCAGAGCTATATGGACACTATCTCTACGGTGAATACGCGGCTGCAGACGATGAGCCTCGCGATGCAGAACATCGCCAGCATCGCGACCAGCTTCCAGACCACCCTCTCCAACAGCGCCTTCGCCCCCGACGGCGCCAGCGTGCAGCAGACCGCGCAGCAGCTGCTGATCGAACTCGGCAGCTATATGAATACGCAGGACGGTTCGCGCTACGTCTTCTCGGGCAACCAGACCGGCACGCCGACTTTCAACCCCGCCGGCCTGCCCAATCCCGGCGACCTGACGACCAATGTCGCGGCGGATTATTACGGCGGCGACAACGGCGTTGCCCAGGCGACCGTCGATCACAACGTCAACCTGCAATACGGCGTGACCGGCGAACAATCCCGCCTTCGAGCAGATCGTCCGCGTGCTCAATTTCTTCGCCAATAATTCGACGCCCGCTCTCGCAGTCGAATCCGACCGACGTCGCCAATGTGAACCAGGCGCAGCAGATGATGGGCAATGCGGCCCAGGCGGTGCAGCAGCTCGTCGCGACCGCGGGCGAGCAGCAGGGCGATCTCGCCCAGCTCAAGACCGCGCATCAGAACGCGATGACGCTCGCCAGCACGTCGCTCAACAATATCGAGCAGGTCGATACGCGCGACCGCGATCACCCAGCTCAACACGCTGCAAACCCAGCTTCAGGCGTCTTATCAGACGATCAACGTCCTGCAATCGCTGAGCCTCGTCAACTACTTGAAATAGCTTACAAAAACTAAATCGGAAGACGCGTGCCCTTCGGTACCGGTCAATGCTCTGTTAACCATGTTGGGCCCAGTATCGCCTTTCATTAACCAACGATCTTTTGAAAGTCCGTCCGGACAGCCATGGCCCAAAGCACAAAAACCGCCGCTCGCCTGCGCGCGCCCGAAGCGCTGTTGCCGTCCGCGCCGACCCCCAAGCAAACCGCCCGCAAAAGCGGCCGCGTCCAGGCTTTGACCGAGCATGTCGGCGCCGCGATGCGGCAGTTCGACGACAAATCGATCCTGATCACCGGCGGCACCGGCTCGTTCGGCCGCCGCCTGGTCGACACGCTGCTGCGCCACAGCCGCGCGCGCCGGATCATCGTGTTCTCGCGCGACGAGTACAAGCAGTACGAGATGCAGCAGAGCCTCGTCTCGCTCGGCCTCGATCGCATGCGCTTCTTCATCGGCGACGTGCGCGATGCCGACCGGCTCGAGCTGGCGACGCGCGGCGTCGATTTCATCGTCCACGCCGCGGCGCTGAAGCAGGTTCCGGCCGCCGAATACAACCCGTTCGAATGCATCCGCACCAACGTCATCGGCGCCGAGAACGTCGTGCGCGCCGCGCTGCGCAACAACGTGTCAGCGCGTGATCGCGCTCTCGACCGATAAGGCCGCGAACCCGATCAATCTCTACGGCGCGTCGAAGCTCGCCTCGGACAAGATCTTCATCGCCGGCAACAACCTCGCCGGCAGCAGCGGCACGCGCTTCGCCGTGGTCCGCTACGGCAATGTCGTCGGCTCGCGCGGCAGCGTCATTCCGTTCTTCGAGAAGCTGGTCGCGGAAGGCGCCGAATACCTGCCCGTCACCGACAAGCGCATGACCCGCTTCTGGATCACGCTGCAGCAGGGCGTCAATTTCGTCATCACCTCGCTCGGCCTCATGTATGGCGGCGAGATCTTCGTGCCGAAGATCCCGAGCATGCAGATCACCGATCTGGCCAAGGCGATGGCGCCGAACCTGCCGATCAAGGTCGTCGGCATCCGCCCGGGCGAGAAGCTGCACGAGGTCATGATCACCGACGACGACTCGCGCCAGACCCTGGAGCTCGACGATCGCTATGTGATCGAGCCGAGCTTCGCCTGGTGGCAGCGCGACCGCTACGACGCCACCGGCGCGACGCCGGTGGCCGAGGGTTTCCGCTTCGCCAGCGACATCAACAGCGATTGGCTCGACGCCGCGCGGCTGAAGGCGTTGATCGCGGAAGCGCACCTGAAATGTCTGCCGCCCGGCCCCTTCCCTATAGCCGGCACGCCATCGACGAAGACGACATCGCCGCGGTGGTCCGAGGTGCTGCGCGGCGATTGGCTTACCACCGGTCCCGCCGTGCGCGACTTCGAAGACCGCGCTGCGCCAAGCAATGCGGCGCCGATCACGCGATCAGCTGCACCAACGGCACGGCCGCGCTCCATCTCGCCTGCCTGGCCCTCGGCATCGGTCCCGACCACACGGTGATCGTCGCCGACCATGACCTTCGCCGCCACCGCCAATGCGGCGCGGCTCGCCGGCGCGGAAGTCCTCTTCGCCGATTGCGATCCCGACAGCGGCCTGATGCAGCTTCCGCAATTCGAAGCGGCGCTGGCGCAGTTGAAGCGCGCCGGCAAGCGCGCCGCGGCGGTCTTCCCGGTCGATCTCGCCGGGCAATGCGCCGATCTCGAGACCATCGCCGCTTGCGCCCGTCACGAAGGCCTCGCCATCGTCGAGGATTCCTGCCACGCGCTCGGCACGCGCTATCAGCGCCACGACAATAGCTGGACCGCGGTCGGCGGCTGCGCCGATAGCGACATCACGGTTTTCTCGTTCCATCCGGTCAAGAACATCGCCGCCGGCGAAGGCGGCGCGGCGCTGACGAACCAGCCCGATCTGGCACGGCGTCTCGCCATGTTCCGCAATCACGGCGTCAACCGTGAGCGGCCCAGTTCATCGATCAGGAAGCCGGTTTCGAGAGCGCTCAGGCCAATCCCTGGTATTACGAGATGACCGCGCTCGGCCTCAATTACCGCCTGAGCGACATCAACTGCGCCCTCGCCAGGAGCCAGCTCGGCAAGATCGAGCATTTCGGCGCGACCCGACGCCGCCTCGCCGCACGCTACGATGCGCGGCTCGCCGATTTCGCGCCGCTGCTGCGGCCGATCACGCGCAGCCGCGCATTGCGTGCCCGGCCTGGCATCTCTACAGCGTGCTGATCGATTTCGACGCCATCGGCACGAGCCGCGGCCAGCTCGTGCGCGCGCTCGAAGAGCGCGGCATCCGCACCCAGGTGCATTACATCCCGGTGCACCGCCATCCCTATTATCGCGAGCGCTACGGCGCGATCGTCGCTGCCGGGCGCCGAAGCCTATTATCGGCGCACCCTGTCCTTGCCGCTGTTCGTCGGCATGGACGAGGACGATGTCGATTACGTCGTCGAGAACTCTCGGCGAGCTGCTCGGCTTCGGCGGCCGGCGCGCACGGAGGCGTGCACCATGAGCAAGACGGCTTGCATCGTCCAGGCACGGTTCGGCTCGACCCGTCTGCCGGGCAAGGTGCTCGAGCCGCTCGGCGAGGCGCCGGTGCTCGAGCATGTGCTGCGGCGCTGCCGGCGATCGAGGGCGTCGACGAGGTGGTTTGCGCCACGGTCGATGGCGTCGATGGCGATGCCGTCGCGACTCTGGCTGACCATCTCGATGTCGCGGTCTATCGCGGCTCCGGAATGCGACGTGCTGGCGCGCTACCACGGCGCGGCTCATGCCGTCGGCGCCGATGTCGTCCTGCGCGTCACCAGCGATTGCCCGCTGATCGATCCGGAAGTCTGCGCCGCCGTCTTGAAGCTGCGCTCGGAAGCGAGTGCCGATTACGCCGCCAACAACATGCCGCCTTCCTGGCCGCATGGGCTCGATTGCGAAGCCTTCACCATCGATGCGCTCGACGAGGCCGCCGACCACGGCGACGGCGGCAGAAGATCATGAGCATGTGACGCCCTGGATCCGTCGCAATCGTGCTTACCACCGCGTTAACCTTGCCGGCCCCGGCGGCGACGTAACGGCACAGCGCTGGACCCTCGACTATCCCGAGGATCTCGCCTTTCTGCGCGCCCTCTATGAGCGCCTGCCCGGCGGCTGCGCCGGCCGGTCCTGGCGCGCTGCGCTCGCCGTCGTCGAGCGCGAGCCGCAATTGGCGCTGATCAACGAAACGCGCCGGCAGCGCTGATTAAGCGCCTCGGCAACCTTCCCGGGCGCATCCTGATCCCGGAGTTCGCATGACCAGTACCACCGGACGATCTATCCGGTTCGACACCGTTTACGATGCTGCAGTCCATTGCGCAGGCCACGGCGTCGATGACGCAGATCGCAGCAGCTCGCCAATATCGCGCAGGATCTGCAGAACCAGCTCAACCGCCAGCTCGCGGCGATCCAGCCGACGACCGATCAAGTCTCGATCGACCTCTCGCAGAACCGGATCAACGCGCTGCAGGCACAGCAAAAGACGATCAGCGGCCTCGAGACGCAGTTCGGCAATAACGGCTCGATCCTCGCCGACATGACGAACCAGCTCAATCTGATGAGCCAGGCCGTCACCAATAGCGACGGCAATTCCTTCGACAACGCGCTCAGCGCGCTGAACACCGATTTAGACGATTCGTCACGCCGCCGGCCTGGAATCCCATTTTCCAGTCCGACGGTACGACCCAACTCAAGAATGCCGGCATCACGTATCCAGTCGAGCGCGACCTACGATCTGTCGACGCCGTCCGGCCAGGCCGCGGCGACCGCCGATGTGACGACCCTCTCGAACACGCTCCAGACCATCATCACGGTCAACGGCGCCAATCAGACCGTGGCCGCAAGCCAGCTCACAGCGCTCAACGGCCAGATCAACTCGCTGCAGAACCTCCAATACCAGCAGCAGACGGCGGCGAGCCAAGCGGTTGCGCAGCAGACGGCGCAGCTTCAGCAAAACATGCAGAACCAGCTGCATCTCATCCAGCTCAACCTCGGCAAGTCGAGCCAACTCGCCACGGCGCTGAGCGCAGCGCTAAATCCGCCGCAGCCGATCAATTCGGTCTTCGGTGCCCTGATGAACTCGGTCGGCCAGACCGCGCTCGAACGCCGAAACGCAGCTCGGCAACAACCCGGCCATCCTGTCGCTCTTCGCCTAGGGTCGGGTGACTGCCCTCGCGTCGACCAAGCTAGACCACTGCCGCCGGCGGTTTGAGCGGCGGGGCTTGCTCACAGCGATTTAGCAACTCGAAGGTTGCCCCGGCACCGTTCCACTCTGGGGCGTCAATCGTTTCGTACAGCGCTGCTGCTCGAGCAGTTGCAGCAATTGGTTCTGCTGCACCGTGTGTATGCCGTCGTTGTAAAGATTGTGCAGCTCCATCGGATCGGCCGAGACGTTGTACATCTCGAATTGGTCCGGCAACCCGGTGCTCTTCACCGTCACCGAGTAGGGTATCTGATAATTCCCGTCATTCGGCGGCGTCGGCGTTTCCTGCAGTGCCACAACGTCCTGCGTGCCGGGTGCGCTCCAGAATTGCGGATTGTCGAAGTAGCGGGATAGCTTCCAGATGCTGCCGTCGAGCGTCGCGATAACAGTCTCGATGTGATTCGGCTGAACAACCGAATCATAGCCGATACCCACCCAGTTATCCTGGTTGAGGCCGCGGCTCGGATCGTCGTCGGTCATGAAATAGAGCGGGTCGTTGACGCTGGCCGGATTGACGGTGCCGAGCACGAGCGGCGAGAGGTCACGGCCGACCAGGGGAAGCGCATCCGAATGGTCTTGCGCCACTGTTTCCCGGAGTGACGATTGCGAGAGCCCCGCCAGTCCGAGCAGCGTCGGCAACAAATCGACGTGGCTGGTCAGATTGTTGATTACGCGCGATGTCGGAAAGAGCCGCGGGTTCCACATGATCAACGGCACGCGGATCGCCTCGTCATAGGCGGTGTACCATTTCTGATGCATGCCGCCATGCGAGCCGAGCAGATCGCCGTGATCCGACGTGAAGATGACGATGGTGTTATCCCTGAAACGCGATGCCAGCAGCGCATCGAGCACCGTCATCATCTGTTCATCGACGTTTTTGTGGAGTTGATAGTAGTAACGATAGTAGCGCTCCAGCGTAGCCGGGTCGCTGAGGATCGGCTGAATGAACGCCGCATAGCTCGCCTGATAGCTGGCCTGCGCTGTGGGCTTGGTCGCGAGATTGTCGTCGACCGTCTGCTGGAACTTGACCGGATCGAACAGGGTCTCTGGGACAACGCTCTCGATGTCGAATTCGAAACCGGAGAGAAGGCCGAGATTGGTCGCGAGCCCCCAGAGCGTGATGTCGTGTGGATTGACGAAGGACGAGACGACCAGCCACGGCTTGTCGTGCCCGTTCAATTGTTGAAGCAGGCTACGCGCTTGCGCGGCGAAGCCAACATCGCGCCCCTGTTGGCCGGGCGGCACCGACGAGCCGGAATTGAGCGGCGCGCGGCCATGAGGCTCCGGCCCAACCCAGCCTGAAAAGCCGAACGGATCGAGCCGGCTGGCCGATTGATAGAGCGCTTCGCTTTGCGGATCGGGTGCGCCGGTCGTGGCATCGTAGCTAACGAGCTGACTGTGCGTGCCGGGGATAAGCATGTCGGCGTCCGAGGCATGCCACTTGCCGCGCCAAAAGGTCGAGTAGCCCGCGGCGCGGAAATAATCGCCCATGGTCGGGACGCTGTTAGGATCGAGCCAGAACATATCGGGCTCGAAGGATTCTTTCGCCGCGCCTGTCGTCTGCGTGCAGCCGTGGAGCGAGGGATATTGTCCGGTATAGATCGAGGCGCGGCTCGGCACGCACGCGACCGAGGCGGCATAGTGGCGCTGAAAACTCGCCCCGTTCGCGCATAGGAAATTTTGCGTCTTCAGATATTGAGACCGGAAGGCCGCGAGTTCCGCGGACTCGTAAACCGGCGGGAAGCGCATCTCATCGCACATGATGATGAGAATGTTCGGATTTTTTCCCGGCAGAGAACCGGAAGGCTGCGCCTGGGCATCGCTCGCGCTCTGCGCAAGCGCCGCGATGCTTGGAGCGGCGACCAGCGAGCGCTGCAAAAAATCGCGGCGCGACACGTCGTCCCGCTTCGGCGCGTGCCGATTTTTATCTTCAGTCATATGGGAACCCCCGATGATTCTCGACGCGATTATGCGTGGCGAATTGATGAGGGGCCACAGCAATTGGCTGTTCCTGCTGCGCTAAGCGCTTCCATCAGCGAAGATATCTAAGGGCCGCGCCTCCGATGCTGCGCATGGGCACGACCGCTGCGGGCAGATCGGCCCGCGCTCCTGTAATAGATACAAGCCTAGGCGAGGCGCCGCTGTTCTTCTCGCTCGGTGCGCAATGCCGGCTCAGCGAGGTCGGTCAGGCGCTCGAAGAGCTTCGCCGTTCCTTCTTTCATTTCCTGAACTGTCGATCGGAATTCATTGATAAATAAAGAAAATAGCTCTTTGCGTAAGGCCACGTCGTCAATCCGGAAGCCGAAGAACATGGCAATCCGCGGCAACGCGACCAGCGTCCCGGAAACGATCGATTCGGTCCGGCTGTAGTCGCACACCGGCCTCTCGAGGAACGACGCGGACAGCGCGATAGACCGCCGGCGAAATCGGCCTCGCCGCGGTCGAACTCGGCGAGCAGATCGTCGAGACTCGTCGAAGGCATTCGGCGCCGCGTTCGCCATCGCGACCAGATCGGTCTCGGTGAAGATCGTCGCCGGGTCGATCTGGTCGAGGGCGCGCTTCAGCGCCGCGGTCACTGCGGCATGATCGATCGCCGACGCGCCGGCTCGATCGCTTCCGGCACCCGCGGCACCGCGCCCGGAATGAAGGCGCCATCGCTCGCGTTGAAGACTTTGAGACCGCGCATCTGGATGACTTCGGCCAGCATCAGCCGGCAGGAGTTGTAAATCCAGTTGGTGCGTGCCACGCCGCCGAAATTGCCTTCGACTTCGACCGGGTAGCGCTGATTGATGTCGCCGCTTGTTCTGGAAGGTGCCAATATCGCGATAGACCGTGTCTTTCGCGTGATCGTCGCTGCCGGGGCGGATGCCGCAATCGGCGCCGAACAGCGCCATATCGGTAAAGCCGAGGAACGCCGCCATCGACAGCGCCATGTTGACGCAAGTCGGCGTCGCGCCGGCGATCGGCAGATGCTTCTCGCCGAGGATCTGGGTCGAGCTGACCGAATCGCGGAAGAAGTAGATCGTCTCGCGGAACATCGGCGGAATGCGCGGATCGACCGTGGCCGACGCCATCAGCGTGATCTGCGAAAGATCGCCGTATTTGCTCGCCTCTTTGAGCGCGTCGACGGTCGCCGGCACGTTCTCGAGCTCGCAGTGGAAGTCCGGCACGATCCCGTTGCGCAGCAGAGGCCGCAGCGCGGTACCGGCCGAGAACAGCACGACGCGAGTCGCGAATCTCCTTGAGCCGCGGCAGGCATTCATCGAGCGATGGCCCTGCCCCGACAATGACGGCGAGTTCCGGTCGATGCAGCCGCGGCCGACCTTCGATCAGCCAGAACGGCTTCGCGGCGAAATTCGTCACCGCGTTGGTCATCATCACCAGCTCGTCTTCGTAGAAGCCGCGATTGATGAAGGCGAATTCGACCGCCTCGTAGAGCCGGTTGCGCGCTTCGGCAAAGGCCCACAGCGGGTAATGGGTGAAAACGTAGGTGCCGTCGACGTAGGGAATGCCGCGGTCGTTCATGTAGCGGACGACCCCGGAGACCATCTCGCCGGGATCGATATGCGTGACGATCTCGACACCACCGCCCTGCTCCTCGAAATGCGCAAAGAGCGCCGGCCAGTCGACGGTATGGAAGGAATGCGCGATGAAATCGGTGATCGGCTCGACGATGATCAGCCAACGCGCCTTGGTGCGCCGCGCCAGTGCTTCGATGTGATGACCGAGCCCGAGGCCGAAGACCACGAGATAATGCGGGCTGTCGTCGCTGACCTGGCGCGCGGATCTCCTCGATGCCGCGATCGAGCAGGAACTCACCGAGTGCGTCGTGCAGCTTCACGCAGATGGGGCTGACCAGCCCGGCGTGTGGTCGGCCGCTCCATGAAAAGCCGCAGTGGCTTCGCCATGAAGGCCTCGACCTGGCCCGCGGCAAAGCTGCGCGCATCGGCGTTATAAAGCCGCGCATCGTTGACCATCGCATCGACGATGATGCCGTTCTCCTCGATGAGCGAGGATGATACGGCGCCGGGCCGGTCGAGCAATTCGATGATCTTGGGAAAACGCTCGGCGAAAGCCGCGCGCGAGGCGGTGAAATCGATCATGCGGCGCTCTCGCGACGATTGAGGGAACAGCCAAGCTCTTCGATCGCGCGCGCGAGCTTCGTCGCGCCGCGCTCGAACGCGCGGCAGGATGCGCACCGCGGCGAGGCAGCCAGCGACATGGCGAGCGAGCAGTATTGCGCGCCGTCGGCGGCGACGAAGCGCTTATCGAGGCCATCGACCGGTCATGAACGAGCCGAAAGGCTCGCCCGCCATCGCGATCGCGGGAACACCATGGCGCCAGCGCTTCGGCGGCGGCGCGCGGCGACGCGGCGTGATACGGCAGCAAGGCGACATCGACTGCCTCGTAGAATTCGGCTTACGCGCTCGACCTGGCGCAGATCGATCCGCGCCGCGAGGTTCTCGCCGAAAGCGGCGACTAAGACGGCCGATATTGGCGCTGCTCTCCATATCGCGTCCCCGCAGCACGAGCTTCGCGTCGGGCACCAGCGCAAGCACCGCCGACCACAGCGCGACCGTGCGGGAATCGAGCTGCGCCAAAGTGACATCGGCGCCGAAAGCGAACCGGTCCCTCGCCTTTCGCCACGTCTTCGCGACATCGTCGAGCACGGGATAATCGGCGGCCGCCAGGCGCACATCGTAGAGCGGCGCGAGGATGGCCGAAGGATTGCCGAGCCACGACACGCGCAGGCCGCTCTCGAAACGCGTCAGCGCCTGAAGCTGGGCCGACGAAGCAAAGCCGCCGGCATCGATGAGCACGTCGACGCCGTCGCCCGACAGCGTCCGCGCGAGCGTCGCCGGATCGAGCGCGCTGATATCGCGCCATTTGCTGAACGCACCGATCAACCGCACATTCTGCTCGGCGGTTTGGCTGCCGAGACCGAAACCCAGCACGCTGACGCCGGCGCGATCATGCGCTGCGCGACAGCAGCGACGGCGACGGCGTCGTCGACATCGATGAAAGCGGAAACGAGATAGCCGATCACCAGCTTTCGGCCGGCGCTGTGCTTGCGCGCCGATTTGGACGCAAGGCTGAAACGCGCGAGCCAGTCGCGCGACAAGCGCCCGATCTCAGCATTGCTCGACACCGAGGAAAGGCGCATCGGCAATATGCGCCGCGGCAAGGACCGGATCGGCAGGCGCGGCGCTGACCGCGTTCTGGTGCCAATGAGACGCTTCCTTGCTCTCGCCAACGGCGGTCAAAGCGCGTGCATAGAGGCTGGCGATCTCCGGGCTCGGCCCCGGAGACGAGATCGGCCAGCGGCTTCAGGGTCTCGACCGCGGCAGCGGCAGCCAGCCCGCGCGCAGCAGACATTCGGCGTAGTAAGCGCGGCCATCGATGTGATCGGGATCGATCGCCACATGCTGGCGAGCGAATTCGGTCGCCTGCGCAAGCTTGCCTTGCGCTCTCGCCTCTCGCGCCTTGCCGAGCAAGCGGCCGTTCGACAATCGACAGGAACGCGCGATCGAAGCCCGGATAGCGCATCGGGTACCAGCGCAGCAAGCGCCGGATCGTTGCCCAACGCCGTCGCCAGCTTGCCGGTGAAAAGACTTTCTTCGAGCTGTCCGAGTTGCGCCTGCAGCGAGGCCAGCGCTTCGGCGACGCCGCCATTATCGGGCGCGTCGTCATGCGCTTCTTTGAGAAGCGTCAGCGCCCAATCGAAGCGCTCGAGCTGCCAGGCGGTCATCGCCAACGACGAAACGCGCCGCGAGGCTCGGCTGCGCGACCGAGACCAGCGGGGTCAGAAGCTCGAGCGCCTGGCCGCATCGCCGTGATCGAGATGGTCGACGATGGTGCGCAGCCGGTCATCGGCCGACGCCACGCCGTCCGGTTGCGACACCGTATTCATGATGTGCCTGGATCAGATGGATTCGAGCTGTCGATGGCTCGACAACCGGGAGCGGCCGCGGCTGCTGATTGGCACGCGCGCTCGCGCGCTGTCCTTCGAGCAGACCCTCGCTGATCTGGCGGTTGATGTTCACGAGGGCTTCGACCTTCTTCGTCGTCGCGCACCGCGAGGAGCTCGGCGGTCTGGCGATCGACGAAATTCGAGAGGCCGAGGAGATTGCGGCGGATCGGCATCGGCACGGGACAATCGGCTTCGCTGAGGCTCGCCTGGAAGATCGTCCAAAGCCGCCAGTTCTTGCGCAGCGCGGCGCGGAAATCCTCGATCGGACCGTCCTTGGTCTGATGGAGCTGTCGCGCGGCTTCGAGCAGGGCCCAAGCCTCCGTGCGAGCGGGATTGCCCGGCTCAGGGGTTCTTGGATAGGCCTTCGCTGGCGACGTCATGCAAAATCTCCTGTTCACGCGCAATCAACTGCTTGGCTGATTTGAGCGCTCGATAGTGCTGACCGGTCTCGACGAAGCTGCGGATCTCTTGCACGAGATTAACCGTGCTCGGTGCCGCTTCGCCGAACTCTGTGAGAAAGCGGTAAATGATCGGTAAAAACAGGTCGTCCTTGCCCGGGAACAGATATTCGCACTGGATGGCGAAATAGATCCGTGCGCGCCGGCGTGGTCGCCTGCTCTTCGGTGATGATGTCTTTTTCGCGAAGGAGAGCGGCGTTGTTGTGGATGAGAATCTTGGCCAGCTGGCCGGAATTCTCGATCACGACGCCGTTGACGATGAGCCGTTCGCGCGGCTTGAGATTGATGGTGAGCGGCATTCTACTGCTCTCGTGGAATGAATCTGGGGTTCGTTCTACCCCCGCAGGCTTACCAAAGCCTTAATGCAGAAACGGGCGGCCGAAGCCGCCCGTTTCCGTGACGATATGCGTATCGATTAGTGGAAGAGACGCAGCACCGACTGCTCGGACTAGGTCGCGATCGACAGCGACTGCAATGCGAGCTGTTGACGGGTCTGCAACGTGACCAGGTTCGTCGATTCCTGGTTGACGTCGGCCACGGTCAAATCACTGGCACCTTGATTGAGGGTGGTCATGTAAGCCTGCGTAAAGCTCATACGGGTTTGCAGGAAGTTGACGTTCGTGCCAAGGGTCTGGGCCGCAGCCTGAGCCTTGAACACCGCCGTCTGCAGGGCGTTGTAGATCACCGTGAACTCGGAGATCTTGTTGCTGACCGCCGAGAACTTGACGGAGATCAGCGTGATCGCGGCCTCCGAGCCGACGCCCTGACCCTTACCGCCGGTGACCAGCTTCGAGAACAGCAGGTTCTGGCCGGTGATTTTCAGCGTCGAGGTCGAGCTGATGCTGAACTGCAGCGGTCAGGTTCGACACCGTCGAGTTGACGAGGTTGAGGCCCTGATAGCTCGAGTTATTGAGCAGCGTCGTGAGCTGCTGGCCGAGTGTGTTGAACTGGGTCGCCGCCGAGGCGCGCTGCGCGGCGGTCTGGGTCGAGGCGCCGTTCACGATACCTTCCATCTGCTGGAGGATCGAGATGGCACTCGAGATACCGTTGGTCGCGGCGGTCAGGGATTGGATGCCCTGGTCGATCTGGCTCTTGCGAGAGGACAGGTCGTTGGCGCGGTTGCTCAACGACTGAGACTGGAAGTACTTCACCGCATCGTCGGTCGCGGAAGCGACGGCGAGACCGGTGGCCAGATGGCCCTGCGTAATACCCAACTCACTGTTGATATTCTGCAACGCAAGGAGATTTGCCTGCGTAGCAGACCCAAGGGTGATATCGTCATCGTTCGTAATCCTTCTAGAGTTTCAGTAGAGCCGCTTCGCAGCTCCGCCTTCTCTTTGGCAAGGATCGTGCCGTTGCCGCGCTTTAACGGGCCTTTACCAAGAGGTCCGAATTCGCGAGCTTCAAAAATTTAAGCGAAGGTTACCGGGATTTTTTGCGGCTTACGTGCCGCATTCCCAGGCTCTATGCGCGCTTGAAAAAAAGGGCGGCCCGAAGGCCGCCCGCTTCATCGGATACGTGAATTCGTCGCTTAATGGAAGAGACGGAGAACCGCTTGCTCGGACTGGGTCGCGATCGACAGCGACTGCAACGCGAGCTGTTGACGGGTCTGCAACGTCACCAGGTTGGTCGATTCCTGGTTCACATCGGCCACGGTCAGGTCGGACGCACCGCCCTGGAGCGTGGTGATGTATTGCTGCGTGAACGACATCCGGGTCTGCAGGAAGTTGACGTTGGTGCCGAGGCTTGGGCCGCAGCCTGAGCCTTGAACACGGCCGGTCTGCAGTGCGTTGTAGATCACCGGTGAACATTGGAGATCTTGTTGCTCACGGCCGAGAACTTGACCGTGATCAGAGTGGTCGCGGCTTTCGAACCCATGCCCAGGGCCTTACCACCCGTAACCAGCTTCGAGAACAACAGGTTCTGACCCTGTGATCTTCAGTACCGAAGTCGACGTGATGCTGAACTGCAGGGTCAGGTTCGACACCGTCGAGTTGACGAGGTTAAGTCCCTGATAGCTCGAGTCATTGAGCAGGGTCGAGAGCTGCTGGCCGAGGGTGTTGAACTGGGTCGCGGCCGAGGCGCGCTGCGGCGCCGGTCTGGGTCGCGGCACCGTTCACGAGGCCTTCCATTTGCTGCAAAATCGAGATGACGCTCGTAATGCCGTTGGTCGCGGCCGTCAGGGATTGAATGCCCTGGGCGATCGCGTCCTTACGTGTGCACAGGTCGTCGGCGCGGTTGGTCAACGATTGAGCCTGGAAGTATTTCACCGCATCGTCGGTCGCCGAAGAGACCGCGAGACCGGTGGCCAGGTGGCCCTGCGTGGTGCCCAACTGGGTATTGATGTTCTGCAACGCCAGCAAGTTCTGTTGCGTGGCGGTGCCAAGGACGATTTGTTAGACATGCATGTTTCCTTCTGGATGGTGAAAGGCCGCTTCGCGGCCTCCCCTCAGGGCCCAAGCGACCATCGCCCAGACCCTCGGATGTAGCGGTTATCGGGCAAATCGACTGACATTTGCTTAAAATGCTCGATAAATTGCGGACTTCCGCGCACGCGTTGCGGAGACCTCGCGGCAAGTTCTGCCGGGAAAAATTTGCCGAGGCGGCAAAACTTGCCGAGCGATCGCATCGCTCTCGCGCGTTCCGACAAGCCTGCCGCGAGGCAAAACTTGCCTGCCGTTTCTCGGCACGGTTTGCCGCTCGGTCACCGCCGGCAAATCGCGCTCAGCGAAAAAATCGCGCTCTATCAGGCGTTTGTCCATTGCGCGCGGCATGGCACGCGACTTGCTGACCAGACTGCGAGACCATTTGGACGAGCACATGATCGCGCAGCCAGTACTGACGACCGGACCGAAGCAGCTAGCGCAGCAGCAGCACCAACAGCAGCAGCCGCAAAACGCTGGCGGGTTTCAGTCGCTGTTGTCGACGACCGATTCTTCTTTGATGGACCTCGCGCAGAACACGGGCGCGACCGCAACGACGCTGTCGACGAAGCTCAGCAGCGGCGAACACGAATAAGCCGAAGAGCGACGATCCGACCGCGATACCTTATATGGCGGCTGCCGAACTCAGCCGAGCCCAACTCCGCCCACCCTGCCCGTCCCGCCCTCGGGCGGCAAAGCGCTCGATGCGAGCGCCGTTCCGAACAATCCCCTGATTCCGGCGACCGAACGCCGCTGCCGACACTACACCCGCCGATCAAAACAGCAGCAACAACGGCAACAGCACCGCTTTCGGCGCCGATGCGCTCAACGCGCGGATCGTCAGCGGCGCGCCGATCTATGCCTCGCAGCCGAACGTCTCGATGGCGACGGTGCCGCCGCATCTGCTCGACGCAGCGAATACGCACCGCTTCCGGGAGAGTCCGTCGGCAAGCCCGGCGACGACACCAATGGCAAGGCCCCGACCGACGCGAACGCCACCCTGCCGCCTTCGACCGCCAATGCCGCAACCGCGCCGGCCGCGACCTTGCTGCCCAATCGCCCCGCGATCACGCCGCAGCGGCCAATGCCGACGGTAACGATGACGATGGCGCGACACCGGCGCAGACCGCCGATAACAGCCGCGACAGCGACCACCAACGATCCCTCGACGCCGAACGCTTCGCTACTGGCGCAGCCGAATCAGCCCGCAAACCGCACCGATGCAGATCGACGCGGCGGTTCACACAGCCGCGCCTTATGTGCCTGTGGGCGAGCAAGTTGCGCTCAATCTCAAACAAGCGATCGCCGCGGATAACAACGAAATCCGCATTCAGCTAAAACCGGCGAGCCTCGGCACGATCGACGTGAAATTGAATGTCGGCCAGGACGGCCGCGTGAACGCTGTCATCTCGGCCGATCGCTCCGACACGCTCAACATGCTGAAACAAGATGCCGGTACGCTGCAGCAAGCACTGCGCGATGCGGGCCTCAACGCCGACAGCAGCAGCCTCAGCTTCAACCTGAGCAGCGATGCGCAATCCTTCGCGCAAAACTGGTCGCACGGAAGCGGATGGCGGCAGCAGCGGCAACGCCTATGCCGGTACCGCGAACGACGCGCTGCTTGGCACCGACACGGTTACGCCGACGCAACGTCTCCACACCGGCGCGCTCGACATCGAAGTTTAAGGAACCCAGCTCATGACGACGACATCACCGATCAGCTCGGCGACCGCCGCCTCGACCGCGGCCAATTCGTCAGATCCGACGGCGAGTGCGACGACCGGGCTGACGCAGAATTTCAACACCTTCCTGACGCTGCTGACGACGCAACTTCAGAACCAGGATCCGCTGTCGCCGCTCGACACGAATCAATTCACCCAACAGCTCGTCTCGTTCAGCCAGGTCGAGCAGCAGATCAATACGAACAGCAACCTGCAGCAGCTCATCGCATTGCAAGGCGCCGGCGAGAGCATCTCCGCCCTGCCCCTCGTCGGCCAGAATATCGAATACAATTCGGCGACGGCGCCGCTGTCGGACGGCCAGGCGAATTTCGTCTACGACTTGCCGAGCACGACCGCGTCGACCGCGCTGACGGTGGTCAACGCCAACGGCAACGTCGTCTACACGCAGCCGGGCGACACCGACGCCGGAACCCATGTCTTCAATTGGAACGGCCAGACCAATACCGGCGTGCAGCTGCCGGACGGCAACTACACGCTGCAAATCCAGGCCGTCGGCGCCGGCGGCAGCCAGGTCACGCCGAGCATCGCCTCGGTCGGCATCGGTCCAGGCGGTCGGCGTCGAGAACGGCGCGGCGACCTTCACCGTGAACGGCATGTCGATCCCGCTGAGCGAGCTCGTCACCGTCAACCCCACCCTCACGAAAACCAATTGATTTGCGACACGCAGGAGATAAATCCATGAGCATTTTCGGTGCGCTCGAGCGCCGCCGTTTCGGGACTGTCCGCGAACAGCAATGCGCTGGGCATGATTTCCGACAACATCGCCAATTCCAACACGGTCGGTTACAAAGACACCAGCGCCGACTTCAGCACGCTCGTGACGGCGAGCGGCTCGCCTTCGCTCTATTCGCCGGGCGGCGTGCAGTCGTCGCCGCTCTACAACGTCGCGCAGCAAGGCGTGCTGCAGGCGGAATCTTCTCCGACCGATCTCGCGATCTCCGGCGGCGGCTTCTTCGTCGTCAATTCGAATCAGGCCGGCGGTTCGACCGGCACGATCTCTTACACGCGCGCCGGCAATTTCTCGGTCGATGCGAACGGCAATCTCGTGAACGCTGCGGGGCTCTACCTGCAAGGCCAGCCGCTGACCGCTGCCCAGGCTGCGCAAATCGCCGCACGGCAATTACAACGTGCTCACCACCACGACGCCAAGCCTCTTGCAGACGGTGAACGTCGCCAACAACGCCGGCACGGCGCAGCAGACCTCGAATGTCAGCCTGGTCGCGAATCTTCCGGCCAACGCCACGACCGCCCAGACGATGACCGTGCCGGTCTATGACACGCTCGGCGTGCAACACAACATGACGCTGACCTTCACGCCGTCGGGCACCGCGAACCAATGGAATGTCGCCACCTCCTTCACCGGCGCCGGCACCACCACCGCGACCATCGCCGCCGGCGACAACGTCGTCCAGTTCAACACCGACGGCACGCTGAACACCGCCGGCACCACTTTCAATGCCGCCGAGCGCCCTGTCGATCGCCTGGGATTCGACGGTTTCGGGCGGCACCTCGCCGCAGACCGTCAGCTTCAATCTCGGCACCAACGGCACCTCGAGCGGCCTCAGCCAGATCGGCACAAGCTTCACGGTCGGTCAGATCAACCAGGACGGCGTGCAGTTCGGCAATTTCAGCGGCGTCACGGTCAATCAGGCCGGCATCGTCACCGCGAATTACGATAACGGCCTGCAGCCGCGCGATCTACATCGCTGCCGGTCGGCACCTTCTCCAACCCGAATGGGCTGCAACCGCAGAGCGGCAACACCTACACCCAAACCACGGCCTCGGGATCGGCGGTCCTGCGCGAAGCGGGTACGGGCTGCGGCGGGCACGATCGCGCCCTCGTCGCTGGAAAATTCGACGGTCGATATCGCGACGGAGTTCAGCAACCTGATCGTCACCCAGCGCGCTTACGAGGCGAATTCGAAGATCATCACCACCGCCGATCAGATGCTCCAAACGCTGATCCAGGCAAAGCAGTAACGGCGTGATCCAGGCCGATTCCGGCGCGCGCGCTCGGGCGCGTTCAGCGGAATTTTAGGTAAATGTATCAAAGCGTTAACCATAAAACTTAGGGCTTTTTTAAAAGGGGTACGGGTACATTCCGTCGTCATGCAGACCAAAGCGACCACACCCTGTGAGCGCTGCCGCTCAACCGCAATCCCGCGAAGTCGAGAGCGCGGAGTGGCTTCTCGACATCGGCTCGAGTGTCAGCCTCGACAGCCTTCCCCCGCCCGAAACCAAGCGCTGGGTCATTCGCCGCAAGGCCGAAGTCGTTGCCGCGGTCCGGGCCGGCGTGCTCAGCCTCGAAGAAGCTTGCGCACGTTATACGCTTTCAGTGGAGGAATTCCTCTCCTGGCAGCGCCTCGTCGACAGCCATGGCCTTCCCGGCCTGCGCGTCACCCGGCTTCAGGACTACCGCGCGCTCGATCGTAGCGAGCGCTGATTTCGGCGGCCGCCGTCCAGGCGGCCGAAAAGCAAGGGCGGCATGATTTGCCGCCCGGTCGGCAAAATCTGCCGCCTCTTTAACTCTCTGTTCACCTAACCGCCCCTAGTGTCGGCGCGGGCATAAGCCCGGATGCCAGCCAAGGATTCGCGACGGTGAACGGTTTCTTCCAGCTTATTCGTAATCTCGGCCCGGCGCGGCTGCTTACCCTCGCGCTGATCATGGCTGGAACGATCGCGTTCTTCTATTACCTGGTCAACAAGGTCAACACGCCGGAGATGGGTCTGCTCTATGGCGATCTCGATCTCAAAGACAGCGGCCAGATCGTCCAAAAGCTCGAAGGCCTGAACATCCCCTACGAGCTGCGCGCGCAAGGCTCGCAGATCCTGGTGCCGGTCGATCAAGCGACGAAGCTGCGCATGTCGATGGCCGAGATCGGCCTGCCGCATGGCGGCTCGGTCGGCTACGAGATTTTCGACAAGACCGATCAGTTCGGCCCCTCGCAATTCGTCGAGAACATCAACCAGGTTCGCGCCCTCGAGGGCGAGCTCGAGCGCACCATCGCTTCGCTCAGCCTCGTGCAATCGGCGCGCGTTCATCTCGTGCTGCCGCAGCGCCAGCTGTTCTCGCGCGACCGCCAGGAGGCGAGCGCCTCGATCGTTATCAAAGTACGCGGCAAGCTGTCGAGCGGCCAGGTCGCGGCGATCCAGCACCTCGTCGCCGCTGCGGTGCCCGATCTCAATCCCAACCGCGTCTCGGTCGTCGACGACCAGGGCAATCTCCTGGCGCGCGGCGATGGCGATGCCGCCACGGCCCTCACCTCCTCCAATGCCGAGGAGATGCGCGTCAATTACGAGAACCGCATGGCGCGCAATGTCGAGCAGTTGCTCGAGCGCTCGGTCGGCATCGGCAAGGCGCGCGTCGATGTCCACGCTGAAATGAATTTCGACCGCATCACGACCAATTTCGAGACCTACGATCCGGATGGTCAGGTCGTGCGCTCGACCCAGACCGACAACCAGTCGGATAGCAGCGGCAACGCCGCCGGCGCCGCGGTCTCGGTCTCGACCAACCTGCCGAACGGCCAGACCGCGCCCAACAGCAGCGGCGGCGACAACAAACAGAGCAAGAGCACGCACACGCAAGAGACGGTCAATTACGAGATCAGCAAGACCATCAAAAGCCAGATCAGCGATCAAGGCACGGTGAAGCGCCTTTCGGTCGCCGTGCTGGTCGACGGCGCGACGACGGCCGGCGCCGATGGCAAGAAGACCTATAAGCCGCGTTCGGCCGACGAGTTGAAGCAGCTCACCGCCCTCGTGCGCTCGGCCGTCGGCTACGACGAGAAGCGCGGCGATACGGTCGAGGTCGTCAACATGCCTTTCGCCGGCGCCGAAGAGCTGCCCGCTGCGTCCGACCGCGTGGAATCTGATGGGTCTCGAGAAAGGCGACCTCGTCTATCTCGGCACGACTGCCGGCACCGCTGCTGATCGGCCTCCTGATCCTGATGCTGGTGGTCAAGCCGATGATCGGTCGCTTCCTCGATACCGCGAAGAATCTCGGCGGCAGCGCCATGCCGGCCTTCGCCGCCGCCGGTGGTGCCCCGGCGACCGCGCTCCCCGCGCCGCAAGGCAGTGCCGTCGCCCGCGTGCTGCCGCCGCAAGGCGAGATGATCGATATCGGCCAGGTCGATGGCCGTGTCGCAGCCTCGAGCATCAAGAAGATCGGCGAGATCGTCGACAAGCATCCGGACGAAGCGGTCGCCATCGTTCGCAGCTGGATGTACCAGGACAATTAAGCGGAAAGACGAAGCACGATGCGCGTCCGTGAAGATTACCGCACGCTGAGCGGCGCCGAGAAGGCCGCGATCCTGATGCTCTCCTTGGGTGAAGAGCATTCGAGCCGCCTCTTCGCCCTGATGGACGACGAGGAGATCAAGGAAATCTCGGCCTGCATGGCCAATCTCGGCACGGTCTCGTCGACCCTCGTCGAGAAGCTGTTCGTCGATTTCGCCGATCATATTTCGGCGACCGGCTCGCTCGTCGGCACGCATGAGAGCACCGAGCGCCTGCTGACGAAGGTCCTCGGCCCCGAGCGCGTCGCCCTGATCATGGAAGAAATCCGCGGCCCGGCCGGCCGCACCATGTGGGACAAGCTCGGCAACGTGAACGAGTCCGTCCTCGCCAATTATCTCAAGAACGAATATCCGCAGACCGTCGCGGTCGTGCTCTCGAAGATCAAATCGGATCATGCCGGCCGCGTGCTGACGCAGCTTCCCGAGAGCTTCGCGATGGAAGTGATCATGCGCATGCTGCGCATGGAAGCGGTGCAGAAAGAGGTGCTCGACGACGTCGAGCGTACGCTGCGCAACGAGTTCTTCACGTCCCTCGCCCGCACCAACCGCCGCGACGCGCACGAGCTGATTGCCGAAATCTTCAACAGCCTCGACCGCAACACCGAAACGCGCTTCATCGCCGCGCTCGAAGAGCGCAATCGCGACAGCGCCGAGCGCATCAAGGGCCTCATGTTCACCTTCGAGGACCTGCAGAAGCTCGACAGCGGCGCGATCCAGGCGCTCATGCGCGCCGCCGAGAAGGAAAAGATGCCGATCGCCCTCAAAGGCGCCTCCGACGCGCTCAAGGATCTGTTCTTCTCGAACATGTCCGAGCGCGCCGGCAAGCTCCTCAAGGAAGAGATCACGGCCATGGGCCCGGTCCGCCTCAAGGACGTCGAGGAAGCGCAGGGCCACCTCGTGTCGGTCGCGAAGGATCTCGCGGCGCGCGGCGAGATCATCATCTCCGACGGCAGCGCCGAAGACGAGCTGGTGTACTGAGCCCCGCCATGGCAATGCAGCAGAAATTCACCTTCGACGTCTCCTTCGACCACCTCAGCGCGCCGAGCGCGCGCTCGCTGGCCGAGCGCCGCTTCACCCGCAACGAACTCGAAGCGACGCGCGAAGCGGCCCTCGCCGAGGGCCATGCGGCAGGCCTTGCCGAAGCGGCAACATCGGCGCAATCGCTCACCGCCGACGCCCTGGCGCAGATCGCCGAAAGCCTCACTGCCCTGCTCTCGGCTCAGGACGCCGCCACGATCGATACGCAGCGCCGCGCGCTGGCGGCGATGCGGACGATCGTCGCCAAGCTCGTCCCCGGCCTCGCCGCCAAGGACCCGCTCACCGAGGTCGAGGCCTTCGCGACCAAATGCCTGCACGACGCGATCGACGAGCCGCGCGTCGTGCTGCGCGTGGCGCAAGAGATTTACGAGCCGCTGCGCGAGCGTCTCGACACGCTCGCCAACGCCGCCGGCTATGCCGGCCGCATCGTGCTGCTGGTCGATGACGCGATCGCCGCCGGCGATGCGCGTGTCGAATGGGCCGATGGCGGCGCCGAGCGCAACCTCGCCGGCCAATGCGCCGAGATCACATGAATTGCTGGAACGCCGCCGCGATCCCGGCGGCGACCCCCAACCCCGTTTCCGCGTAAGGAGTAGACGAGAATGAGCGACAACCCGAACATGCCGCTGAACGAGCTCGACGGCTCCGCCGATCCGCAAGCCGAGCAGAAGCCGCAAAGCGCCAGGGATCTGGAAGCGGTCTACGACATTCCGGTCCAGATCTCGGCCGTGCTCGGCCGCGCGAATATGCAGGTCAGCCAGCTCTTGAAGCTCGGCCGCGGCGCCGTCGTCGAGCTCGACCGCAAGGTCGGCGAGGCGATCGACATCTACGTCAACAATCGGCTCGTCGCGCGCGGCGAAGTCGTCATCGTCGATGAGCGTCTCGGCGTGACCATGACGGAAATCGTCAAGGCCGATCGTTAATCGGCGTCGTTGAGAGGAAAAGTATCATGCGTCTCCTGATTCTCGGCCCGCTCGACGGCCATTTCGGCACCGCCGGCAAGATCGCGCTCAATCGCGGCGCGACCGTCGCCCATGCCGACGATATCGACCACGGCCTCAGCGCGCTGCGCTCCGGCCAGGGTGCCGATCTGCTGATGATGGATGTGAAGCTCGACATCGCGCGGATGATCGAAAGCCTGAAGCAGGAGCGTATCTTCGTTCCGATCGTCGCTTGCGGCATCGGCAACGACGCCGACGCGGCCGTACGCGCGATCAAGGCCGGCGCCAAGGAATACATCCCCCTCCCCCCGGATGCCGAGCTGATCGCCGCGGTGCTGCAGGCGGTCTCGACCGACAGCCACGCGCTCATCTATCGCGATCCGGCGATGGAGCGCATCGTGCGTCTCGCCGAGCAGGTCGCGCCCTCCGAGGCTTCGATCCTCATCACCGGCGAGAGCGGCACGGGTAAGGAAGTGCTCGCGCGCTACGTCCACCGCAAGAGCAAGCGCGCCAAGGCACCGTTCATCTCGGTCAATTGCGCCGCGATCCCGGAAAATCTGCTCGAAAGCGAATTGTTCGGCCACGAGAAAGGCGCGTTCACCGGCGCCGTCGCCCGCCGCATCGGCAAATTCGAGGAAGCGCATGGCGGCACCTTGCTGCTCGACGAAATCAGCGAGATGCATCCGCGCCTCCAGGCGAAACTGCTGCGCGCGATTCAGGAACGCGAGATCGATCGCGTCGGCGGCACGCAGCCGATCAAGGTCGATATCCGCTTGATCGCGACCTCCAACCGCGACCTCGAAGCCGAGGCGCGCGCCGGCAATTTCCGCGAAGATCTCTATTTCCGCCTCAACGTCGTCAACGTTCATGTGCCGCCGCTGCGCGAGCGGCCGCGCGACATCGAGATGCTGGCCGATTTCTTCGCCAAGAAATACGCCGAGATGAACGCACTGCCGCAGCGCCGCCTCTCGCCCGCTTTGCGCGAGAAGCTGGCCGCATCATGCGTGGCGCGGCAATGTTCGCGAGCTCGAGAACACGATGCATCGCGCGGTGCTCTTGGCCCATGGCGAGGAGATCGGACCGGATGCGATCGCCCTGCCGAGCGCCAAGCCGGCCGCCGACCGCGTCGAGGCCATCGGCGCGGGCGCCCACGCCGGTCTTGTCGGCCGCACCGTCGCCGATGTCGAGCGCGACCTCATCCTCGAGACGCTGCAGCATTGCCTCGGCAATCGCACCCATGCCGCGAACATCCTCGGCATCTCGATCCGGACTTTGCGCAACAAGCTGCAGCTATACCGGCAGGAAGGTGTCGCGGTGCCGCTGCCGAGCGAGCCCGAGCGCGTCACGGCCTAAATCTCGCTTGTTGGTGATCGGCCATGGCTGACATAACCGCCGCCCAGACCCCGACGGACATCGTCGCCAAGATCGCCGCGTCGCTGAAGCGCGGCGAGATCGCGCTGGCGCTTGGCGTCGTCACGATCCTGTCGGTGCTCATCCTGCCGATGCCGCCCTGGCTGCTCGATATCAGCCTGGCGCTGTCGATCACCTTCTCGGTTCTCATCCTGATGGTCGGCTTGTTCATCGAGCGGCCGCTGGAATTCTCCGCCTTCCCGACGGTGCTGCTGATCTCGACGATGCTGCGCCTCTCCCTCAACCTTGCCTCGACCCGGCTGATCCTCAGCCAAGGCGGGAAGGGCACATCCGCCGCGGGCCATGTGATTCAAGCCTTCGGCAATTTCGTGATGGGCGGCAATTTCGTCATCGGCGCGATCGTCTTCACGATCCTCGTTGTCGTGAATTTCGTCGTCATCACCAAAGGCTCGGGGCGTATCGCCGAAGTCGCGGCACGCTTCAGCCTGGATGCGATGCCCGGCAAGCAGATGGCGATCGACGCCGATCTCAGCGCCGGCCTCATCGACGAAGGCAAGGCGCGGGCGCGCCGCAAGGACCTCGAGGACGAAAGCAATTTCTACGGCGCGATGGACGGTGCCTCGAAATTCGTGCGCGGCGACGCGGTCGCCGGTCTCTTCATCACCGCCATCAATGTCGTCGGCGGCATCTTCATCGGTGTCGCCCAGCACGGCCTGTCCTTCAGCGAAGCGACACATACTTTCACGCTGCTCAGCGTCGGCGACGGTCTCGTCTCGCAAATCCCGGCGCTTATCGTCTCGACCGCCGCCGGCATGCTGGTTTCCAAAGCCGGTATCAGCGGCTCGACCGACAAAGCCCTGTTCGGCCAGCTCGGCGCGCATCCCGCCGCGCTCGGCGTCGCCTCTTTCCTCGCCTTCACGCTCGCGCTGATCCCCGGCGTGCCCTTCATCCCCTTCATGGTGCTCTCGCTGCTTTCGGGCGCCGCCGCCTATAAGGTCAACGAAAAGAAAGAAAAGGCGAAGATCGCCGAGGCCGAGGCCAAGAAAGCCGAGACCGACAAGGCGGCGCAGAAGGAAGAGCCGATCACCGCGGCGCTGCAGATCGATCAGATCCGCCTCGAGCTCGGCTACGGTCTCCTCGCGCTGATCAACAGCGAGCACGGCACGCGCCTGACCGACCAGGTGAAGGCGCTGCGCCGCACCTTGGTGCAAGAGATGGGCTTCATCATGCCCTCGGTGCGTATCCAGGATAATCTTCAGCTTCAGGCCAACAGCTACATCCTCCGCATCAAGGAGATCGAAGTCGGCCGTGGCGAGCTTCGTCCCAACATGCTGCTGGTCATGGATCCGCGCGGCGAGCCGATCGCGCTGAATGGCGAGAACACCACCGAGCCGACCTTCGGCCTTCCGGCGCAATGGGTCTCGGAGAGTCTGCGCGAAGAAGCGCAGTTCCGCGGCTACACGGTTGTCGAGCCGCAGACCGTCATCACCACGCATCTCACCGAAGTGGTGAAGGACAATATGGCCGAGCTGCTCTCCTACTCGGAGACGCAGAAGCTCGTCGACGAACTCGACAAGCCCCACCAGAAGCTGGTCACCGATATGGTGCCGAGCCAGGTCTCGATGGGCTCGATCCAGCGCGTGCTGCAGAACCTGCTCAACGAGCGCGTCTCGATCCGCGACCTGCCGACCGTCCTCGAAGGCATTGCCGAGGCTTGCGGCTTCAGCCGCAACATCTCGGCCATCACCGAGCATGTGCGCGCGCGGCTCGCGCGCCAGATTTCCGACGCCAATGCCAACGAGCAAGGCGTGATCTCGCTGCTGAGCCTGTCGCCGCAATGGGAGCAAGCCTTTGCCGAAGCGTTGACCGGCCAGGGCGAGGATCGCCATCTCAGCATGGCGCCGTCGAAGCTGCAGGAATTCATCGCCATCGTACGCAACAATTTCGAGCGCCTCGCCCAGCGCGGCGAAACGCCCGTGCTGCTGACCAGCCCGGCGGTGCGACCCTATGTGCGCTCGATCATCGAGCGCTTCCGAGCGATGACGGTGGTGATGTCGCAAAACGAAATCCATCCGCGCGCGCGGATCAAAACACTCGGCGTGATCTGAGCGGTGACGGACGATGCGCCTTAGAACCTTCATTGGACGCTCGACCGCGGAAGCCATGGCCGCGGTGCGCGCCGCGCTCGGCCCCGACGCGGTCATCGTTTCGGCCCAGGATGACGGCAACGGCAACACACGCGTGACCGCAGCGCTCGACGATCGCGATCCGGGCGCCGATACCCCCGCCGTCGATATGGTGCTCGACGAGGCGCTGCAATTCCACGGCGCGACGCCGGCGATGCGTGCCTGGATCGTCAGCAACGCGCTGCAATCCGCGCTCGAAACGCCCGCTGAAGCGCTGGCGTCCGGGCTTGGCCATAGCTTCCGTTTTGCGCCGATCAAGGCGCAAGACAAGTCGATCCTGCTCGTCGGGACGCCGGGTGCGGGCAAGACCGTCACCGCCGCGAAGCTCGCGACGCGCGATGTACTCTCTGGCAAACGCGTGCGACTCATTTCGACCGATCTCGCCCGCGCCGGCGGTATCGCCCAGCTCGAAGCCTTCGCCAAGATCCTCGGGGTTCCTTTTGCGACCGCGGACAGTCCCGCCGCGCTCGGCTCCCTGTTGAAACAGGCGGATCCAAAAGAACGGCTCATTATGGATACGCACGGCGTCAACCCGTTCAGCGCCGGTGACCGGCGCGATCTCGCGGCGCTGATCGGCGCCTCGACTGCCCAGCCGATGCTCGTTTTCGCCGCGGGCGCCGATGCCGCCGACGGCATCGAGCGCGCCGGGATTTTCGCCGATCTCGGCTGCAGCCGCGCGATCGTCACTCAGCTCGATGCGGTCCGCCGTCTCGGCAGCGTGCTCGCCATGGCCGAAGCCGCAGAGCTCAGCTTTGCCGAAGCGGGCATCGCCGCCGATATCGCCGACGGGCTGCTGCCCTTTACGCCGGCTTTGCTGGCGCAATTGTTATTGCCAAAAGGTTCGCCATGACCAGTACCGATATCGATCTCCCGCCGGTCCCGACGCGCTCCGCCGCGACGCGCAACATCATCGCCGTGGCCTCAGGCAAAGGCGGCGTCGGCAAGACCTGGTTCTCGATCACCCTGGCGCATGCGCTGGCGCAAGCCGGCCGCCGCACGCTGCTGTTCGACGGCGATCTCGGCCTTGCCAATGTCGACGTGCAGCTCGGGTTGCAGCCCTATGGCGATATCGCCAGCATCATCGCCGGGGAGACGACGCTCGCCGATGCCGTCACGCCTTTCGATGGCGGCGCGGCGCGCAACGGTTTCGACATCATCGCCGGCCGCTCGGGATCGGACAGGCTCGCCAATCTCGGTGCGGCCAAAGTCGTCGCCTTGCGCAATGAGCTTCCAGACTTTCGCACGCAACTATGACTGGGTGGTGCTCGATCTCGGCGCCGGCATCGAGCGCACGGTACGGCTGATGGCGGCGAATTCGCGCGCTTGTCTCGTCGTCACCACCGACGAGCCGACCGCGATCACCGATGCCTACGCCTATATCAAGATCACGGCGCAAGAGCGGTTGCCCGAAGGCATCCGCATCGTCGTCAACATGGCGTCCTCGACCGAGGAAGGCGAGCGTACTTACGCGACCTTGCTGCGCGCCTGCCGCGAATTCTTGAAGATCGAGCCGCCTTTCGTCGGCATCGTGCGCCGCGACGATCAGGTGAAAGAAGCCGTCCGCCGGCAAACCTCCATCATGAAGCGTAGTCCCAACACCGATGCGGCGCGCGACGTCGATCAGATCGCGCGGCGCCTCGATCGCGACTTGCGAGCCTGGTAATGGCTGAGACCGTCGGCTTCGGCGCACCGATCACGCCGACGGCGGGGATCGACCATCGAATCAATCCTCATGTCGCGGTGACACCCGCGCAAAATCGCGAGCAGCAGGCGCGGCCGCCGGTCGATGAAGAGCCGACGCAACTCGGCCTCGGCACGGTCGTTGCCGCCATCGTCCGCCAGCCGGCCAAGCAGGGCCCGGCCGCCGGCGTGCAACTTCTGCTGCGCATTGTCGCGCCAACCACGACGGCCTCCGATTTGATGACCGGCGCCGTGGTCGATAGCGCCGGCAGCGAGACCCTGCTGTCGACGCCGATCGGCCTGCTCGCTCTGCAGCGCAAGCTCGCCCTCCCCGTTGGCACGCAGATCGGCTTCGTCGTAATCGACACGATTGCTCCCGAAGTCGAGGCCGCGGTGGCGCCGGCCCGCAGCGGCGGCTGGACCGCCCTCGAAGAAACCTTGTTCGCGCTGATCGGCCAAGCGCCGGCGCTTGCCGATCAGCTCCGCGCCGGCTTGACCCCGCCCTCGGGACCCGAGCTGGCGGGCACGCTCCTCTATCTGCTCGGTGCGCTCTATCAAGGCAATTGGCCGGGCCCGACGATTACCCGCACGCTCAACGATTCCGGCTACGGCAAGCTCAACAAACGCCTCGCGGACGACATCGCCGCGTTGCGCCGGCTCAGCGACGACCCGACGACCGGCGAATGGCGAGTGCTCACCCTGCCGCTGTTGCTCGGCAATTTCCCGCTCGCGCTGCACCTTTATCTCCAGCGCCGCAAGCCTCCGGGGCAGGACGGGATCCGCTTCGCCCTCGAGGCCGAACTCAGCCGTCTTGGCCCGGTGCAGCTCGATTGCCTGGTGCGCAGCAATCGCCTGATCCTGGTGCTGCGCAGCCATCGCGGTCTGACGCCAGAGCTGCGCGAAGAGATGCGGGCGGTGTTCCAGCGCGCGCTGCACGCGACCGGCATCAGCGGCGATCTCAGCTTCGCGACGGTCGCGACCTTCCTGGTGCACCCGCTCGATCAGATGCGGCAGCACATCCAGATTACGGCTTAGCTGCTCATCTTCAGCAGACGCGTGATGGCCGCGGCGGTATAGTCGTGCAGCTATCGTCGATGCTCGGGTCATGAGCGCTTATTTCATCATCAAGACCATCCACATCGTCAGCGCGACGATCCTGTTCGGGACGGGATTGGGCATCGCCTTCTTCATGTTCCGGAGCTGGTTCACCCGGGATTTGCACGAGAAGTTTTTCGCCCTGCGGACGACCGTTCTCGCCGATTATCTGTTCACGGCACCCGCCGCTGTTCTACAACCGGTGACCGGTGCCTGGCTGGTCTGGAACGATGGCTTCGAATGGACGGATGGATGGCTCCTGGCGACATACATTCTCTACGCGATCGCCGCCGGCTGTTGGCTTCCCGTCGTCTGGATTTAGATACGACTGAAGCAGATCGTGACGAGCTGCGTCGCGACGGACGCGCCGTTACCACGCGAATATGATCGGCTGTTTCGTCTGTGGTTCATCCTCGGTTGGCCGGCTTTTTTGGGATTGATCGCCATCTTCTTCCTGATGGTGACAAGGCCCGGGTGACAGGCGAAGCCGATGGCCAAACGCGTTCTCCTTGTCGGCGGTTACGGCAATTTCGGCAGGTTCATCGCGAAGCGACTTGCACACGAAACCTCGGTCACCCTGATCATCGCGGGGCGCACGGCCGAGAAAGCCCGCCGCCTCGCTGAAGAACTGCACGCCGAATGGGCCGCATTCGACGTCGCCGTGAATCTCGATCTGTCCTTGCGCCGGATCAAGCCCGATATCCTCGTGCACACTTCCGGGCCATTTCAAGAGCAGGGCTATCAAGTCGCGGAAGCCTGCATCCGCAACCGCGTTCACTATCTCGATCTGGCCGACGGGCGCGATTTCGTCGCCAACATCGATCGGCTCGATGAGAAAGCCAAGGCCGCCTGTATCCTTGTCGTCAGCGGCGCAAGTACGGTCCCCGGCCTCACCTCCGCCGTGCTGACTCGATATGCGGAGGAGTTCGCCGCTTTGGAGACGCTCGAATTCGGCATTGCCACGGCGCAGCAGACCAACCGCGGACTGGCGACGGTAAGAGCCGTGCTCGGCTATGCCGGCAAGCCGCTCACGACGCTGATCGACGGGCGGATGCAGACGATCCATGGCTGGCAAGGCCTGACCTGGCGCCGCTTCCGCGGGCTTGGCTTACGTAGCCTGGCAAATTGCGATATTCCCGACCTTGCCCTCTTCCCGAAGCTTTTCCCAACGCTCCGGACCATCCGCTTTCGCGCCGGCCTCGAATTGCCGCCGCTTCAGCTCGGGCTTTGGCTTTTAACGTGGCTCGTACGGGCCGGTATCGTGCCAAATCTGCGTGCTACCGCGCCGATGCTGCTCCGCGCTGCGCGGCTCTTCGATGGTTTCGGAACCAACGACAGCGGTTTCTACATGGAGATGCGCGGCCGAACGCACGCGGGCGCCATGCAGCAACTAGTCTTCGACCTGACCGCGCGCGCGGGCGACGGTCTGATGATCCCCTGCATCCCGGCGATCGTCCTTACGCTGCGGCTGGCGCGCGATGAAATCGCCGTTCGCGGCGCGCGAGCCTGCATCGGCCTCGTCGATCTCGACGCGATCCTCGATGAATTAAAATCGCTTCGGATTACGTGGCAGGTGAACCGCGCCGCGGCCGAATCTTAGCTCGATTTTCGCCGGAAGCCGGCGAGCGCGACTTCGTCGAGTTCCTGCTGGCGCAACCGCTCGAGCCCGCGATGCTTGGCGAGAAGCCGATTGGCGGCCGCGATCTCGTAACGCTTCACTTCGGCATACGCTTCTGCGAGTTCCGCCCGCGCCTCGACGATCTGCTGCTCGGTCTCCTCGACCGATCGCGTCAGCTTGGCGCGGCGATCGATCACGGTCACGGCGTAACCGCTATAGGCGTAATTCGCCTCATGCGAGTCGCCCGCGACCTGTTGCTCGAATCGCTCCTCAGTGTCGAGGCGCTTCCGCTCGGCACGCAGCTTCTCGGCGAGGTTCTCGAATTCAGTGACTTTGCGCCGCCGCTCGTCGAGCTGCCAGCGATGCAGCTTGATCAGCGTGTCGAGCGAGCTCATGACATTTCACGCGGTGCCGCGAGCAAATCGGCCAGCGCGGCGTAAGCCGCGGCGAAATCGGTACGCTCGTCCTTCTTCTGGGCGAGGAAGGCCTCGATCGCCGGATAGAAGCGCATCGCCTCGTCGACCTTGGGATCGCTGCCGCGACGATAGGCGCCCAGGCGAATGAGTTCCGCCATATCTTCATAGACCGCGACATAGCCGCGCGCCTTGGCGATCAGGTCGCTCTCTTCGTCCGAATTGCATTGCGGCATCATACGCGAGATCGAGCGCAGCACGTTGATCGCGGGATAGCGGCCGCGCTCGGCAATGGCTCGATCGAGGACGATATGCCCGTCGAGGATCGCGCGCGTCGCATCGGCGATCGGCTCGTTGTGGTCGTCGCCATCGACCAGCACCGAGAACAGCCCGGTGATCGTGCCCTTTCCCGTGCCGGGGCCGGCACGCTCCAGAAGCTTCGGCAATTCGGCGAAGACCGTCGGCGTATAGCCTTTGGTGGTCGGCGGCTCGCCCGCGGCGAGGCCGATCTCGCGTTGCGCCGTAGCGAAACGCGTCACGCTGTCGATGAGACAGAGCACGTCCCGATCGCGATCGCGCAGGAACTCGGCCACCGTCAAAGTCATATACGCCGCTTGGCGGCGCATCAGCGGCGATTCATCCGAGGTCGCGACAACGACGACGCTACGCGCCAGACCTTCGGCGCCGAGATCGTCGGCGATGAATTCCTGGACTTCGCGGCCGCGCTCGCCAACGAGACCGATCACGGTCGCATCGGCCGTGGTAGAGCGCGCGAACATCGACATCAGCGTCGATTTGCCGACGCCCGAGCCGGCGAAAATGCCCATGCGCTGGCCGCGGCAGCAGGTCAGAAACGTATTGATGGCACGCACGCCGAGATCGACCTTGCCTTGCACGCGCTGGCGCGCATGCGCCGGCGGCGGCGCGGCGCGCAGCGGATAAGCGGTACGCCCTTTGATCAGCGGGCCTTTACCATCGATCGGCTCGCCCATCGCGTTGATGACGCGGCCCAACCATGATTCATCCGGGTAAATGACCGGCGTGCCGATCGCGAGCTCGACGCGGCAGCCGAGACCGATCCCGTCGATCGCGGTGAACGGCATCGCGAGCGCCCTTCCGCCGCGGAAACCCACGATTTCACAAGCCACTCGCCGGCGTTCTTGGGTCACGACATCACACCGGCTGCCGACCGTGACCTCGTGCGGCATGCCGCCGAGCTCGATCAACATGCCATTAACGCCCGCAACCCGGCCCCAGCGCCGGTATTCGGTAAAATTATCAATATCTTCAGTGACTTGAGCAAGAAGAGCCAAATTCGACCTCAGTCGGCGAGCCGCCATATCCGGTAAACTCCGGATAGCGCCAGCATGGTCGATTACGCTTAATTTGGCGTTAAGGCACGGGACTCACGGGAAAAAAATGGCGGAATTCCTGGGTTTCTGGGCAGAGGGCCCGAAAATCGTAAGAAGATTGGCGAAAATTGGGCGGAATTAACGAGGTCTTAACCCCGCTTGGTAACAATCATTAAAAGCAAGTATGGTCAACCTGAGCTTCCGACCGGAGGTGAGTGATGCGCGTATTATTGGTAGAGGATGATTCGGCCACCGCCGCCAGCATCGAAATGATGCTCCGGACCGAGGGCTTCATTTGCGATACGACCGACCTTGGCGAAGACGGCCTCGAGATCGGCAAACTTTACGATTACGACATCATCATTCTCGATCTCATGCTGCCGGATATCGACGGCTATGAGGTCCTGCGTCGCCTGCGCGCCGCGCGCGTGCGCACGCCGATCCTGATCCTCTCGGGTCTCGCCGAGCTCGACAACAAGATCAAAGGCCTGGGCTTCGGCGCCGACGATTTCGTCGCCAAGCCGTTCGACCGCCGCGAGCTGATCGCCCGCATCCAGGCGATCGTCCGCCGCGCCAAGGGCCACAGCGAATCGGTCATCCGCACCGGCAAGCTGACGGTCAATCTCGACAGCCGCACTGTCGAGGTCGAAGGCCATCCGCTGCATCTGACCGGCAAGGAATACGGCATTCTCGAGCTCCTCAGCCTGCGCAAGGGCACGACGCTGACCAAGGAGATGTTCCTCAACCATCTCTATGGCGGCATGGACGAGCCGGAGCTCAAGATCATCGACGTCTTCGTCTGCAAGCTGCGCAAGAAGCTGGCGATCGCCACCGCCGGCGAGAATTACATCGAGACCGTGTGGGGCCGCGGCTACGTGCTGCGCGATCCGCCGGCCGACGCCGAGAGCGCCAATCCGGCGCGCCAGCAGCCGGTCGCGGTTGCCGCCGGCGCCAAGGCCTGATCCGAGCTGCAATCGGGGGAAAGAGAAACCCGCTCTCGCAAGAGAGCGGGTTTTTTGATTCCGCGACTGCGGCGGCAATTACGACTGCGCCGCGTCCTCGTCGTGGAGCTTCACGTCCCAACTATAGGGCTTTTTGAGATGCTCGGGCACGTCGTGGATCCAGACGCTGCCGCCGAAATTCTCTTCCCAGTCGCGCGGGATCCAGCTGTCGTCGAGATAATCCTGATCCGCGAGATACTCGGCGTGGCCGCCGGCCGGGCACGGGATGTAATAGAACAGCGCCGATGAGATGCGGTGCCGGCCGAGGCCGACGAAACCGCCGGGACGTTTGGTCGCCCAACCTTTGAGCTCCAAGTAATTCGCGCCAACCATCATCTCGTCGATATCGTCGCAAGCGAAGGCCGTGTGATTGAAACCGAGCTTGCGCACCGGCGGCGGCAGGAAATCGGCATTGAAGAAGAAGATGTTGTGATGCTCGTGGCTGCCATCGGCGCGGGCGTAGCAACCGAGCTTGCGCTGCGTGTCCGAAAGCCGGAAGCCGAGGCGCTCCTTGAAGAATTTATAGGAGGCTTGCGGGTTCGCGACCTGGAAGACGACATGCGCGATCGATTTCGGATGCGCGCGCTTGCGCCAGGTGCGGTTGCGATTGACGCGCGCGGCCCGGGCCGGGGTGTTGATCTCGTCGGCAGCGCTGACGACCTCGCGCTTGCGGAACACCTGCAAGCCCTTGCGGCATGCCGTCATCGGCGAGGAAATGCGCGGTGCCGTCATTGTCGCGCCGGACCTCGCGGTCGGTCTGGAGATTGGCGATCAGCCGATCGAGCGATTCCTGCGTATCGACGGCCCAGATCGTCTCTTTGACGCCGTTGCCGTCGAACCACGCCTTGGGCAGCGCCGGATCGTCCTTCTTGCGTAGGACGACCTGCGAGCCGTCCTCGAGCTCGAAGACCGTTTTTTGCGCGGTCTTTTCTTGCAGGCCGAGACCGTAATCGGTGAAGAACTGGGTGGATTTGTCGAGATCGTCGACGCCGTAGACCGCTTTCGCGACGCCCAGAATAGCCATGGATATACTCTCGGGATCGAGGCCGTCACCGGACAGCCTGCGTACGCGGAGGATAGTCGAACAGCGATGGATCAGGAAGCGGCGCGGCGCGGCAGCGTTATGTCGACCAGCCGCGCGATATCGAGCAGCACGATCAGCCCCGTCTCGGTCGGATAGACAGCATCGGCAACCGCGCGCCATTGCGGATCGAGGGCGAGCGGCACGGCTTCGAGCCGCTGCTCGTCGATCGGCAGAACATCGCCGACGCCGTCGACGATCAGGGCATAAAGCTCGCCGCCATTTTCGACGACGACGATGTGGGAGGCGTCATTCGCCAACGGCTTGCGCCGGCAAGCCGAGCCGGCGCGCAAATCGATCGCGGTGACGATGCGGCCACGCAAATTGAGCAGCCCCGCGATCGCACGCGGCGCCAGCGGCACCGGCGTCAGCTGCTGTCGACGCAGCACATCGCGCACCTGCATCACCGGCACGCCAAAATCCTGGTTCCGAAGCCGGATAGTCGACGACGTCGCTCACGCGGCGCTCCGCTCCGGCGCGGACAGCCGCGTGCTCGCGGTCTTCACATAATGTGCAGCATCGACGATCTCGACCGGCCGGCCGGCGATCGGTCGCGACACCGAGAATGCCCGGGCGCCGCCAGCGAGCGATCGAGCACCGGCATATCGTCGACCGTGTCGATCACCGCATCGGCGAGGAAACCGCACATCCGGCCCTCATGCGCGGCGATCAGCACCAGCCTGCACGCTCCGGGTCGGCACGGCACCGAAAAGATGCAGCGGCAGTGCCGCGCCGCGATAGAGGATCACCGGCTTGCCGTCGATCCGCTCGATCTGTCCCGGCGCGATCTCCTCGATGCGCAGCAGCGATGCCAAGGCGCAACGCTTTCGGCGTCTCGCCGCCGGCGCGGAACAGCAGTAGGCCGTCGCCGCGAGCGCCAGCTTACCGAGCTTCGGTAGCGGCGACCGCCGCGCGCACCGGCTCACCGCTCTCGACCGCACCGACGAGCGCGGCCAGCGCGCCGGGATCGAGGATCAGCACCACGCTGCCATCGCCAAGAATCGTGCTGCCGGCGAAAGAGCGCAGGCCACGCAGCATCGGCGCGAGCGATTTGACGACGATTTCCTCGGCATCGTCGACGCCATCGACCATGATGCCGAAACGTTGCGCGCCATAGCCGATGATCGCGATCAGGCGCTCTTCCTCGACATCCTGGCTTTCGCCGAGATGCAGCACATCACCGAGCGCGACCAGCGGCAGCAGGCTGCCGCGCAGCCGCAGCACCGGCGCATCCTGGATCCATTCGATGCGATGCTCGGAGCCGGAGCGCACCAGCTCTGCAACCGCCGTTTGCGGCATCGCGAAGCGCTGGCCGCCGCAATCGAGCAGCAGCGCCGGTACGATCGCGAGGGTCAGCGGGATCTTGATGGTGAAGCACGTGCCGCGGCCGGCGCTGCTCGCGACCTCG
Organism: uncultured Alphaproteobacteria bacterium; assembly: GCA_963731145.1. Classification (GTDB taxonomy): domain Bacteria; phylum Pseudomonadota; class Alphaproteobacteria; order ATCC43930; family CGMCC-115725; genus CAIKMD01. The sequence continues at coordinate 564,967 of CAVSUX010000013.1, forward strand.
ACGGTGCCACCGATCTTCTCGGCATTGCTGCGCACGACATCGAGGCCGACACCGCGGCCCGAGACATTCGTTACTTGCGCCGCGGTGGTGAAGCCGGGATGGAAGACGAATTGCAGCAATTGATGCTCGCTCATCGCGCGAGAGCTCGGCGTCACTGGCGAAGCCGCCGCGGCGTATCGCGGCGCGAATGCACTCAGGATCGATGCCACGTCCATCATCCGCCAAGCGTAATGACGATCGCGCTGCGTTCGCTGGCGCGCCGATAGCGTCACGGTGCCGGTCTCGGACTTGCCGGCGCGGCGGCGCTGGGCCGGGGTCTCGATGCCGTGATCGGCGGCGTTGCGCATGAGATGCGTGAACGGGTCCTTCACCAGCTCGAGCACTTGGCGGTCGAGCTCGGTATCGCCGCCGTCGAGCTTCAGCTCGATTTTCTTGCCGAGATCGCGCGCCAGATCGCGAACCATGCGCGGCAACTTCGTCCAGGCCTGGCCGATCGGCTGCATGCGCGTCTTCATCACGCTTTCCTGCAGATCGCTCGTCACTTGCGACAAGCGTTGCAGCGCCAGCGCCGCTTCCGGATCGATACGGCCGCGCAACATCTGCATGAGCTGATTGCGCGCAAGCACCAGTTCGCTGACGTCGGCCATCAGCCGGTCGATCGTGTCGAGATTGACGCGGATCGTGTTCGCAGCCGCTGGCTGAGCCGCTGTCCGCTCCGGCATCGCGGAAGCCGGCACCGGCGCGGCAACGGCGCAGGACCGCATTCGCCAACTCCAGCCGCGCGACGATGTCGGCGTCGCCGCCATCGGGCTCGTGGCCGTCTTGCGCCAGCGCGGCGACGATCGTCTTGGCGCGGTCGCAAGCGCCGAGCAGCGTACCGGTCACATTGGACGCTCGCCGGCAACGTCTCGTCGCGCAGCTTGCCGAGTGCGTTCTCGGCGGCATGAAGCAGGCTTTCGAGCCGCTTCAGCCCGAGAAAGCTGCAGGTGCCTTTGATGCTGTGGATATTGCGGAAGATGTCGTCGACCAGGCGCGAATCTTCGGGCGCCTGCTCCAGCGCGACGAGATCGCGTTCGAGAACAGCGAGATGCTCGTTGGTCTCGGCGATGAATTCGCGCAGTAGCTCGTCCATAATTTCCCAAGGACCACTTCCAGGCCATACCCGGAAAACTGTCCTTCTGGACGCGCGAGAACCTCCGGGAGCCCGGAAAGATTGCCCGAAATGCCTTAAAGACGCGTTGAATGCGTGAGTCTTAGCGGCCCGGTTTGGCCGTCAGCAGCGACCTTGCCCGCCCCCGGCTCGGCCAATTCGAGCCTGGCGTCGAGGCTTTCCGCGACGCGCGCGGTGTAATAGCCATGCACGGTGCGGGCGGTGAGCGCGTCGATATCGGCGCTTATCGGTCAAGGCCGCGCGTAACTCGGCGGTAAGGTTAACGCTATCGCCCCCGGCGTTAACCACGATTCCCTTGCCGCCCTCGCCCGCCTCGATCTGCAGCGTGCCGCCGCGCGGCAGGACTTCCGCGGCGATCACGATCATATTGCCGGCCAGCCGCTGCCATTCGAGGGCAGCGCCGAGGCCGAGTTCGTTCCAGTCCAGCTCGGACCTTGCTGCCTTCGAGCAGACCGAGCCGCCGCGTCCTTGCCGGTGCTGCCGCGGCCGCTGCCATAGGCGAAGCGATAGAAATTGAGGCGATGACCCGCGGTCTTGGCGCTCGAGGCGATGAGCTTCATCGCGTCGCGCTGGAAATCGGCATCGACGTCTTCCTCGGCGACCAGCTCGACGCCGTTATTGATCGCGCCGACCGGGCTGATGAGCTCATGGCAAAGCCGCGCATTGAGCAGCTCCATCACCCGCAATTCGACCGTCACCGCCATGCCGTTCCCCTACTCGTCATTGCGGCGAAGCGAAGCAATCCAGTACACGCACGCTCTGGATTGCTCGCTACGCCGCAATGACGGTGTATAAGCGAATCGACGAAAAGCACTAGACGCGCCAGCGCGACCAGCCGCTCGGCCTCGGCCAGATCCTCGGGCCGGTTAGCATTGAAGAACGGATCGACCGGCTCGGTCGGGAAATTCGACCTCGACGAGCTTGTAGCGCGCCGTCCAGCGATCGACCTTGCGCATGCCGCTCGTCCAGCGCTTCGCGCAATGCCTCGCGCAGCGAGACGGCCAGAGACCGAAGACCGGATGCGCCTGGCCATTCGATTGCGCGCAGGCGAGATCGAACCCGCCTTCCTCCAGCGCGACCGCGAGCCGGCGCACGAGATCGCGCGGGAAGAACGGCGCATCGGTGGCAAAGCTCGCGACCATCTCGGCTTCGGGCAAATTCGCAGCCGTCCAATCGAGACCCGCGAGCACGCCGGCCAGCGGTCCGGCGAAGCCGGTGACGCTGTCGGCGATCACCGGCAAACCGAAAGCTGGCGAAGCGCTGCGGATCGCCATTGGCGTTGAGCACCAGCGCATCGACCTGCGGCTTGGCGCGCTCGATGACATGCGCGAGCATCGGCTTGCCGCCGAGCAGGCGAAGATTTTTATCGCCGCCGCCCATGCGCTGCGATTGGCCGCCCGCCAGCAGCACGCCGGCAATCTTCATCGCAGGACCTTCCACCCGTCCCGCTACACGTCCTCTGCGACGTTTGCCTTGCGGCCGGCGCGGCGCGGCTCGTCGGCCACGCTGTCGGGATCGCTGTCGAAGACTAGGCGATGCACGCCGGCGAGCGCCGTGAACCGCTTGCCCTTAGCGCGGCCGATGAGCGTGAGATCGGCTTTTTGCGCCAGCTCGACGCCCCACGCCGTGAAGCCCGAGCGCGAGACGAGGATCGGAATGCGCATCTGCACGCATTTGATCACCATCTCCGAGGTCAGGCGGCCGGTCGTGTAGAAGATCTTGCCTTCGGGACCGATCTTGTTGAGATGCATATAGCCGGCGATCTTGTCGATCGCGTTATGCCGGCCGACATCCTCCATATAGATAAGCGGACGATCCTCCTCGCAGAGGACGCAGCCATGGATCGCTCCGGCGGTCAGATAAAGGCTTGGCGCGAGATTGATCTTCTTCGACAGCGCGTAAAGCCATGAGGTCTTCAGCACCGCGTCGTGCGGCAGCTTGATTTCGTCGAATTTCTCCATGAGATCGCCGAACACCGTGCCTTGGGCACATCCCGAGGTCAGCGTCTTCTTGCGCAGCTTCTTCTCGAAATCGGTCTTGCGCTTGGTGCGCACGACGACGGTTTCGAGTTCCTCATCGTAATCGATGCCGGTGATCTGGTCATCGGCGCGCAGCATGTTCTGGTTGAGGAGATAGCCGATGGCGAGACAATCGGGATGATCGCCGACCGTCATCATCGTGACGATCTCCTGCCCGTTGAGGAACAAGGTCAGCGGCCGCTCGACGACGACCGCGGTCTCGACCTCCTTACCGTCCTGATCGATCGCCGATGACGCGATTGGTCAGGCGCGGATCATCCGGATCGGGACGGAGGGTGAATTCCTTCATACTAGAGATGATGGTGTGCGACGAATGGTTGTGCAAGGCGCGTCCCGTCACGCTTGCCAGGGTGGGCCTTAGTCACGATGATGGGCGCCAACAAGAGCATCGCGTTCAGGGAGGGAAGAAGAATGCGCGCAAGATTGGCGATCATCGCCGGAGCCATCATCGTACGGACGGCGCTCGCCGCACCTGCTTTCGCGGAAGATATGGTTCGCGTCGGCAATCCTGCCGGCGACGATTTCCATTTCTCCTTCGCCAATGTCGGCACCGAAGCCGGCATCTTCAAAAAGAACGGGCTCGAGCTGCAGATCATCTCGCTCGCCGGCGGCGCCAAGCTGCATGCGGCGATGACCGCAGGCAGCCTCGACATCGCGCTCGGCGCCGGCACGGATTTCGGATTGATCGTTAAAGGCGCGCCGGAGAAAGGCGTCGGCGCGCTCGCGACCAAGCCTTCGAACATCGTCATCCAGGGCAACACCAAGAACGGCATCACGACGATCGCAGCCCTCAAGGGCAAGAAAGTCGCGGTGTCGAGCGTCGGCGCCCTCACCTATTGGATGGCGCAGAAGCTGTCGCAGCATGAAGGTTGGGGCCTCAATGGCGTGGAGATCGTCGCGACCGGCGGCGGCCAGGCGAATGTCGCCGGCTTCGAGACCGGGCAGCCTCGATGCCGCCGTCACCTCGCTCGAAGCGGCGCTTCGCGTCGAGCAGGCCGGCAGGGGCAAGATCCTTCTCTCCTTCGGCGATATCGTCGATCCCTTCATCGCGCATGTCATCTACGCGACCAACGACATGATCGCGCAGCATCCCGACACGATCCGACGCTTCCTCAAGGCCTGGTACGAAACCGTCGCCTTCGCCCAGACGCATAAGGCCGAGACGATCAAATACTCGCAAGCGGTGACGCTGCTTGAGCGACGATCTCGCGAGCAAGGTCTACGATATCGAGATGCCGACCTTCTCGACCGACGGCCGCTTCGATCCGAAAGCCGTCGAGGCGGTGAAGCAGGCAATGCTCGATCTCGGCACGGTCAAGGAAAAGCCCGAGGACAAGGCGGTGTTCACCGAGGAGTTCCTGCCGAAGAAGTGAGCCCGGGGTTCCACGCTGTTCCTAAAGCGTCATCCCCGCGAAGGCGGGACACGCGCTTACGGTTTCTTGTCGGCTTCGGGATGAAAGAGCTTCTGCCCTGCCATCTCGTAGTCGCCGATCGCTTGCTGCCCCGCCGGTGAGGCGAGCCAATCGGCGAATTGCTTGGCGAGGTCGAGCTTGGCCTGGCCGTGGAGCTTCGGGTTGAGCTCGATCACGTCATAGCGATTGAGCAGCCGCGCATCGCCTTCGAGCACGATCGCGAGATCGCGGCGGTTGTTGAAGCTGAGCCAGGTGCCGCGATCGGAGAGCGTATAGGCATCCATGCCGGCCGCCGCGTTGAGCGCCGCACCCATGCCGCCGCCGATATCCTTGTACCAGGCGCCGGCCTTGGTGATATCGAGATCGGCGGCTTTCCACAGACGCTTCTCCAGCGCATCGGTGCCGCTCTTGTCGCCGCGCGAGACGAAAGGCGCTTGCGCGTTCCAGATCGCCTTGAAAGCGGCGACGATATCGCGCTCGCCTTTGATCTTCGCCGGATCGGCGCTCGGGCCGACGATGATGAAATCGTTCCACGCGATCTCGCGCCGGTTGATGCCGTGGCCCTCGTCGATGAATTTCTGCTCGGCATCGGGATCGTGTACGAGCACGAGATCGGCATCGCCGCGCCGCGCGACATCGAGCGCCTGGCCGGTGCCGAGCGCCACCACGCGCACATCGATGCCGCTCGCCTTCTTGAAGAGCGGCAGGATATGCGTCAGCAGCCCGCTATTGTCGACCGAGGTGGTCGAGGCGAGCGTGATGAACTTGTCCTCGGCGCGAGCCACGCGCTGCCCGACAAAGAGAACGACCGCACAAAGGATCAGGACCCCGAACAAAAAACGCGTCATTTCGCTTCCTTCCGATCGGCAAGCGCAAAGGCGACGCCGTTGAGCACGATGCTGATCATAATCAGCACGAGGCCAAGCGCCAGCGCAAGCGGCAGATTGCCCTTGCTGGTCTCGAGCATGATCGTCGTCGTCATGGTGCGCGTGACGCCGGCGATATTGCCGCCCACGATCACGATCGCGCCCACTTCGGAGATCGCGCGACCGAGCGCGGCGAGCACCGCTGTCAGCACTTGCCGCCGCGCGATCAGCAGCAGATGCGGGATCGACCTGAAGCCCGGTCGCGCCGGCGACCTGAAACGCATCGCCATGCTTTGCCCATTGCTCTTGCGCGGCGCGATGAACGATCGCGATGACGATCGGTGTGGTCAGGACCGCCTGCACCAGCACCATCGCACCGGGCGTGTAGAGCAAACCGAAACGGCCGAGCGGTCCGGCGCGCGACAGAAGCAGATAACCCGCGAGCCCGACCAGCACCGGCGGCAGGCCCAAAAGCGAATTGACGAGGATCACCAGCACGCGTCGGCCAGGAAACGGATAGATCGCCAGCGCCGCCCCCGCCGGCAGACCGATGACGATGGCGATGGCGACCGCCAAGGCGCTGACCCAGAGCGAGAGCGCAATGATCGCGTAAAGCGTGGCATCGCCGCCGAAGATCAGCGCGAAAGCCAGCTCTACCGCATCGCCGAAATCGCCCATGCCCCGCGCGTTCCCCCTTTGCCTGCCCTTCATGCCTGAATTTCCCCGCATTGTCAGGGCTTTGCGCAGTCCCTATCTTATAGGCAGATGATCGATCCATTCGGCCGGCATATCTCCTATCTGCGCGTTTCGGTGACGGATCGCTGCGACTTCCGCTGTGTCTACTGCATGGCTGAAGACATGACCTTTTTGCCCAAGGCCGAGATCCTATCGCTGGAAGAGCTCGACCGGCTGTGCAGCGCCTTCGTCCGCAAGGGCGTCAAGAAGCTGCGCCTGACCGGCGGCGAGCCGCTGGTCCGGCGCAACATCATGAGCCTCTTCCGCTCGCTCGGCCGCCATCTCGATACCGGCGCGCTCGACGAGCTGACCCTGTCACGACCAATGGCAGCCAGCTCGCGCGCTACGCCGACGAGCTGAAAGCCGCCGGCGTCAAGCGCATCAACGTCTCGCTCGACACGCTCGATCCTGAGAAATTCACCGCCATCACGCGCTGGGGCAAGCTCGACCAGGTGCTCGGCGGGCTCGATGCCGCGAAGCGTGCCGGGCTTCGAGGTCAAGATCAACGCCGTCGCGCTCAAAGGCGTCAACGACGACGAATTCGATCGCCTCATCGGTGGTGCGGCGAGCAAGGCTTCGACCTGACGCTGATCGAGGTCATGCCGATGGGCGATATCGGCGGCGAGGCGCGCATCGATCAATACCTGCCGCTGTCGATGGTGCGCGGGCAGTTGCAGCGCCACTGGACGCTGGAAGAGACCGATTACCGCACCGGCGGCCCGGCGCGTTACTACGATGTGCGCGAGACCGGACGCCGTATCGGCTTCATCACGCCGATGACGCATAATTTCTGCGAGAGCTGCAATCGGGTCCGCCTCACCTGCACCGGCACGCTTTTCATGTGCCTCGGCCAGCATGACAGCGCGGATCTGCGGACGCCGCTGCGCGCCTCCGAGAGCGATGCGCTGCTCGATGCCGCGATCGACGAAGCGATCGCGCGCAAGCCCAAAGGCCATGATTTCATCATCGACCGCCGTCACGCGAAACCCGCGGTTTCGCGCCATATGAGCGTGACGGGCGGCTGAGGCCGCGCCGTGCGGGGGATGCGGGCGTGAGCACCAAGATCGGCTTCGAAGCCAGCGACGCCCCGGCCGCGCAAGATGCGCTGCAACGAGCTCACCCAGCGCTACCGCACCGTCTTACCCGAGGAAGCCGATGTCATCGTCGCGCTTGGCGGCGATGGTTTCATGCTCGAGACCTTGCACAAGCATTTGCGCCGTGGCGTGGCGATCTATGGTATGCATCGCGGCAGCGTCGGCTTTCTGATGAACAGCTATTCGCCCGAGAAGCTCGAAGAGCGCATTGCGACTGCGCAGCCGGTGCGGGTGCGATCCTCTCGCAATGATCGCACGCGATCAGCATGGCGGCGAGCATCACGCGCTTGCCATCAACGAGGTCTCGCTGCTGCGCCAGAGCCGCCAGACTGCGAAGCTCCGCATCAGCGTCGACGGGCTCGTGCAGCTCGACGAGCTGATGGCCGACGGCATCATCGTCGCCACACCGGTCGGCAGCACCGCCTATAATCTCTCGGCCCATGGGCCGATCATTCCGCTCGCCGCCAACGTCCTCGCACTGACGCCGATCAGCGCCTTCCGGCCGCGGCGCTGGCGCGGCGCGCTGCTGCCGCATGCGGCGCGGGTACGACTCGATATCATCGAGCCCGAGAAGCGCCCGGTCAGCGCGACCGCCGACTTCACCGAAGTACGCAATGTCGCTTCCGTCGAGATCCGCGAGAGTCCCGACGTCGCGCTCACCATGCTGTTCGATCCCGAGCACAATCTCGAAGAGCGCGTGCTGAAGGAGCAATTCCTCAGCTAAGGTGCACGCTGCCGCGCGAAAGTCCGCAACGCTGCCGCAAACCGGCCACATTCTTGCGGCAACAAGCTTGGGCATAAACCGCCCGGCATGCACGTTGTTCGTAGCGACAGAGCGTCGATCAACTCGCCGCGGCGGCAAAACAACGCCGCACATTCTTGAGGTCCCACCATGCTTCGTCTCTCCCCGATCTCTTCCCTCGCCGTCGCCGCCGCGCTCGCCGTGGCCGCGCCGGTGACCTTCGCGCCGCGCGCCAGCCAGGCGCAAGAAGTCGCCGTCTCGGTCACCGTGCCGCCGCCGCCGCTGCCGGTCTATGCACAACCCGTGATCCCTGGTCCCGGCTATCTCTGGACACCCGGCTACTGGGCCTGGGGACCGGCAGGCTATTACTGGGTGCCCGGGCACTTGGGTACAGCCGCCTACCGTCGGCTTGCTGTGGACGCCGGGCTATTGGGGCTGGGGCGATGGCCGCTATTTCTGGCATGCCGGCTATTGGGGCCCGACCGTCGGCTTCTATGGCGGCGTCAATTACGGCTTCGGCTATTTCGGCGTCGGCTTCGTCGGCGGTCACTGGGATCACGACCACTTCTTCTACAACCGCGCCGTCAACAATTTCGGCGGCGTGCACATCACCAATGTCTATAACGCGCCGGTGCACAACGTCTCGGTGACGCGCGTCAGCTTCAATGGCGGCCACGGCGGCATAAGCGCGCGCCCGGCCGCGGCGCAACAATCGGCGGCGCACGAGCATCATGTCGACCCGACCAGCGTGCAAGCGCAGCACGAGAACGCGGCGTCCCAGAACCACGCCTTCCTATCCTCGGTCAATCACGGCAGGCCGACGGTCGGCGCGACGGCGCATCCCGCCTCGTTCTCCGGCGCGGGTGTGGTTCACACGCGCAACGCCGGAGCGACGACCACGGCCCGCCGGGCATAACAAGCGCCGCATCAAGCACCGGTGCATGCAACCGCGCGCACCGGCCCATGGACCGACAACCGCATGCGCAAGGCGGCGGCGGAGGCCATGGCGCACCACGGAACGCGCAGGCCGCCCAACCCGGCGGTCAGCCGCAGGGCGGCGGCGATCATGGTGGCGGCAATCACGGCGGCGGCGATCACGGCGGCGGCCATCACTGACACGGCAGCCGCTTCTCCATCATGATCGCGTGCTCGCCCGCGGCACGACGCGGCTTCTTGAGGACGACGAATAGCGCTAACATCGCCAGCGTCGCGATCAGGAGCAATTTGTAATCATCGCTGTAGGCGATGTGCAAGTTCCGGTACGGCGTGACGCGGCATTGCGCGTCACGCCGCCGGCTTCGTGGGCTTTTCCTGAGATCTTGCCTTTAGCACACTCCCTTATGCGCCTGCGCCGACCCTCACGCAGCTTTCCAGCGCCCCGGGTCGGGTATGAACACGACTTCGAGGGCGTTATCGAAACTGCGCGGCCATCTGCGCCGCCATCTGCGCCAAAGCGCGTGTCTCGAACATCATGACGTGGCACTTGTCGCTCCAGATCAGCGTCGGCTTTGCACGACTGAGCCACTGGCGCGTCGCCTTCGGACGAGTTCTTTTCCACAACGTACATCATGACTGTCATCGGCCAATCATCCCTGCGAATTCGGAGCGCGCGAGAGATTGCCGTTGGCACGACTAACGAGCCGCTAAGAACCTCGGGAAGTTTATCAAATCGGTGTGGAAAAATTTGCTCTGATGTCGATTCGATCGCGTTATTGTGCCGAAGCCGTCGCAATTTGCATCATCGCCGTACGATTTTGTAAGCTCTGATGACAGCGACGAATTTGTGACGGAACGTACAGGATATGAGCGTAGAGGAAGCAGCCTCACCCGCGACTCGGGCGCAGAGCGTGACGATTGTCGCGTCCGCTTCGTTGCTTATGTGTCTCGGCATGGGCATGCGACAAAGCTTCGGCCTTTTCATGGTGCCGATCACCGGCGATCTCGGCCTCACCGTTTCCGATTTCACCTTTGCCCTCGCGCTGCAGAACATGATCTGGGGCATCACCCAGCCTTTCGTCGGCGCGATCGCCGATCGTTTCGGCATGCGCATCATGCTGATGCTGGGCAGCGTCTGCTTCGCCGCCGGTCTCGTGGTGACCGTGTTCGCGACCGGCGCAGTCACGCTGCTTGCTCGGCACCGGCGTGCTGATCGGCATGTCGCTTTCCTGTACCGCCTCCAACCTGTCGCTCACCGCGACCTCGCGCGTCGTCTCGCCGGCGCGGCGCAGCGCGACGCTCGGCATGGTCGCGGGCATCGGCTCTTTCGGCACCTTCCTCGTTGCGCCCATGGCGCAGAAGCTGATCGCCGACCATGGCTGGCATGCTGCGATATACGCCTTCATCGGCCTCGTCGGTGATGATGCTGCCGGCGGCTTTCCTGACCGGCCGCGTCGACAAGGTCGCCGACCAGCGCTCGCTTAGTAAAGGCAGTGGCGCCGCGCCCGAGACGTTCCGCGACGTGCTGCGCGCCGCCGCCAATCACCGCGGCTATATCACCATGGCAACCGCGATCTTCGTCTGCGGCTTGCAGCTCATCTTCCTCACCACGCATCTGCCGACGTATCTCGCGCTGTGCGGCGCCGATCCGATGCTCGGCGCCGAGGCGTTGTCGACGATCGCGATCTTCAATGTCGGCGGCTGCTATCTGCTGGGCTGGCTCGGCGGCAAATACCCCAAGCATATCCTCTTGGGTCTTGTCTATGTGCTGCGCTCGATCTTCATCGCGATCTATTTCATGTCGCCGGCGACACCGACGACGACTCTCGATCTTCGCGGCGCTCATGGGGCTGATGTGGCTCGGCGTCATTCCGTTGACCCAAGGCCTCATCATCCAGATGTTCGGGCTGCGCTATCTCGCGACCCTCTCCGGCATCATGTTCTTCACGCATCAAGTCGGCTCGTTCCTCGGCGCCTGGGGCGGCGGGCTGATCTACGATCATTTCGGGTCTTACGATCATGCTTGGCAGCTCGGCGTCGTCATCGGTCTGATTGCCGGCACGGCGCAGATGCTGACCGACGAGAAACCCGGTAGTAAAAAGCGGAAGCGGCTCGAGCCGGTGCCGGCTTAGCCGCCTAGCAATTCCGGCAATTCCGCGAGCGTCGCGATCTCGCGATCGGGCGCGCCGGGCAACCGTTCGCGCCGCTGGCCGCTGCGATTGCACCAGACCGTGCGCAGGCCGAAAGCCGACGCTGCGTGAATATCCCATGCATTCGATGATTGGAAAGCGATCGCGCTTCGGCGAACGCCCAGGCGGTCGACCGCGAGCCGATAGACCGCGGGCGCCGGCTTGAAGCGCCGACCTCTTCCACCGATAGCACGTGATCGAGCGCTCTGCCGATGCCGGCATGCTGCACAGCCGCCGCCAACATCGCGGGCGTGCCGTTCGAGAGGATTGCCGTCGCAAAGCCTGCCGCTTTGAGCTGCCGCAACATCTCCGGTACTTCGGGAAAAGCGTCGAGCGTCAGATAGCAATCCATCAGGCGCTGGCGCAGGGTACCTCGCTCGTCGCTGATGGCGAGCGTTTCCAACGCGAAATCGAGCGCGTCGCCCGTGACCTGCCAGAAATCGGCGTGACGACGTTGCGCCGCGCGCAGCCATGTATATTGCAGCTGCTTGTCGCGCCACAGCGGCGTCAACGCGTTGGCTTTGTCGCCGAGAGCATCGGCGCAGCGCATAGCGGCCGAGGCAAAGTCGAACAGCGTACCATAGGCATCGAATACGCAAGCGCGGATATCGGTCAGCGGCGCTGCGCCTGTCATGTCAGGCCAATCCCACCAGCTCTTTGACGCGCGGCCAGGCCTCGCGCCCCTTCTCCTCCATCAGCGGCAGGTATTTCGGATTGAACTGCGCCGCGAGCGCGGTGCGATAGGTCTCGCGGTTGCGCATCCGCTCGTACCAATGCGCGGTGCGCTGGTGTCTTGTCGAGGAATCCCACGAACTTCAGCTGATCGAGCCGCGTGAGGTAAGGCGCGAAGGCGACGTCGGCGAGCGTCAACATCTCGCCGCAGAGCCAGGGTCCGCGCTCGAGCGCTGCGCTCATATCGACGACCATCTTGTAGAGCCGCTTGATCGCATCGGGAAAATTCGGATTGTTGACGCCCTGTTGCAGCAAGTTGAAGCGCTTGCGATAAGCCTCGCCGCGCTGGCGGGTGAGCTCCTCGAGCACTTCCGGCGTGTATTGGTGATGGAAGGCGATGCTCATGCTGACCGTGCCGGTCGCGGCGAAGATGCCGTCATCGATCTGTTTCGTCCACCAGCGCATCTTGGCGCGGCCGGCCGGATCGTTCGGCTTCAGCGGATGCCTCGGGAAAGCGTCGTCGAGATATTCATTGATGACGATCGACTTCGTCACCACGATATCGTCGTCGACCAAGAGTTCGGCACCACGCCCTTGGGATTGAGCTTCAGGTAATCCACCTGCTGCTGATCGCCGGCGCGGAGATTGAGATGCCGCGCCTCGTAGGCCAAGCCCTTCTCGGCAAGGCAGAGCCGCACCTTCTGGGCGCAGACCGACATGTCGTTATGATAAAGCACCAACATCGCGGCATCCTCCCTATTGCACGATCGCCGTCACTTTCGGCCAGGCTTCTCCGCCGTATTTTCCCATCATCTCGCCCAGGCCCGGCGGCACGTATTTGAACAGCGCCGGCGCGAAAGTCGGGCGCGCCTTCACCCGCTGCCACCAATCGGCGAGATGCGGCCGCTTCTCGGTCCAAAGTCCCGAAAGCTGCAGCATGTCGAGGCGATTGACGTAGGGAATGACGCCAACCTCCGCGAGTGAGAAGCGGTTGCCGGCCAGCCACGGCGTGCGGGCAAGCTAAGTCTCCATATCGCCGAGGAAACGGTCGTAGACCCGCATCGCCGCCATGGCATCGGGATCGTCGATGCCCGCTTCGAGCCGCTGCCGGCGTCGCGCGTGCTCAGCCGGCGGCGCGCTCTCGACCCATGCCTTGATCGCGGCCGGCCCATTGGCGATCACCGCATGACGATGCGAGATCGCGTAGGTGACGATGCCGGTCGCCGGGTGAAGCTCTTCGTCGAGACGCTTCGTCCACATCCGCATGGTGACGCGATCGCGCGGTGCGTCCGGCTTGAGCGGCGGATCGGGAAAAGCATCGTCGATATATTCGCCGATGATCGTCGAACTCCCGGATGACGTTGCCGTCATGCACCAGCGTCGGTACGACATGCTTGGGATTGAGCCTCAGATACTCGGGCGCAAACTGCTCGCCTTTGAGGATGTCGACATAGCGGCTGACCCAATCGAGCCCCTTCTCGGCAAGAACGATGCGTGCTTTCGCCGCGCAAACCGAGGTTCCGTGATGATAGAGTTCGAGCACATTTTCCTCCCCGACCGGCGGCGCTTTTCGTTCCTGCAAGGCGACTATACACTCGGCGACAATCTTCGGGAGATAAGCATGGCCGATACACTCGAGCTTTATCACGCAGGTCTGACAAGTTGCTCGAAGAAATCGCGGCTCTGCCTCAAAGAAAAGGGCCTGCCCTATAAGAGCCACTACCTCTTGCTCAACAAATTCGAGCATCACGGCCCGGCCTACCTCAAGCTCAACCCAAACGGGCTCGTGCCGACGCTCGTCCATAACGGCACCGTTATCATCGAGAGCGGCGTCATCAATGAGTATCTCGACGAGGTCTTTCCCGACAAGCCGCTGCGGCCGCAGGATCCGGTGGCGCGGGCAAAGATGCGCGTCTTCTGTAAGATGGCCGATGAATACGGCCTCCGGCAACACGCATCCCAACCTGGACACGCACCAAGCAAACGCAGCTCAAGGAGATGTCGGAGAAGGATTTCGAAAAAGCGGTCGCCGAGACGCCGCTGATCGATCATCGGTTGAAACTGCAAGCGCTCAAAGGCGACGGCTTCTCGAAAAAGGAGTTCGAAGAGGCTTATGGCAGGATGGACTACATCTTCGATCGCTGCGAAGCGGCGCTAGCCGACGGACCGTGGCTCGCCGGCGATATGTACACCCTCGCCGAGATCGCGATCCTGCCCTATGTCTTCGCCTTCCGTGAGGTGCGCCCCGAGTTGATGACGAGCCACCCGAAGACGGCGGATTGGTACAACTGCATGATGGCGCGGCCGGCGGTGAAAGCGACCTACGAACCCTCGGCCGAAACACGGCCGGCCTAATTTTTTACCGCGAGCGCGACGAGCGGCGCGATCGAGCCAGCGCCATCGAGAACCAAGACCGCCTCTTCCAAACGCGCCGTCTGTGCCTCGCCCAGCATCGGCGTCGACCAGCGCGCGGAATTTGCGGCCGAGCGCGAAGCGCTGTGCCGCGAGATCGACCTTGGCCGTGTAGCTGTCGTAGCGCTCGGTGAGCGTGCGCCCGTCGGTCAGTTCCGCGATCGCGATAGCCTCGCCGCCATCGAGATCATCGCGCCCCGTAACCGAAATCCGTGCGGCCAGCCGCTTCACCTCGGGCCGTGTCACCCGCTCGACCGCATAGGCGTGGATGTCGCCGGTCGCGTCACCGAGCAGCGTCATCGCCGCGACGGTCTTGAGGCTGAATTTCGCCTCGAGCCCGGTCGTCGGCTCGGCGATGTTGCAGACGCCCATGCTGGAATTCGGCACGCGCAGCTCGATCTGCACGATCGCCGCCGGCGCGACCGCGTGTTGGCGCGCGAGCGTCAGCATGTTCTCGATGCTGCTATGGGTGAGCGCGCAGGCGGCATGCGCCTTGAATTTGGTGTCGCGGATAAGGTAGCGGCCCTCGCATGGGGCGAGCGGCGCGGCACTCCAATCCTTCACATGCGCCGAGAGGAAGCCACCGGGCGCCTCGATCGCATCGACACGCCCGGTGAAGCCGCGCGAAGCGAGGCTCGCCGCCAAGCAGCCCGTTCATCGCCGCCTTGCCGGAATGGAAAGGCTTCGCCATCGAGCCGGCCGAGGCGACGAGCCCGGCACCCTGGGTCGCCGCGAGAGCCAACGCGTGCGCGCGTTGCTTGCGAATCGAGGCCGAGGAGATGCGCCGCCGCGGCCGCGGCGCCGAAGACCACCGTCGTGCCGGTCGGGTGGAAGCCGCCGGGATGGAGCCAGCCATGCGCCAGCAGACCGACGCGGCATGCCGCCTCGATCCCGGCGACGATCGCCTCCAGCAACACGCGGCCACTCGCGTCTTTTGTCTCAGCCAGCGCCAGCGCCGCGGCGACAATCGCCGGCGTGGTGTGACCGTGCATGTTGGGGTTGGCGTCGGAGAAATCGAGCGCGTCGGCCATCGACGCATTGACCAGCGCGGCGAGCATCGGCGAGGTCTTGTCGCCATGATACAGCACCGTCGCGACCGGCCGCCCGCCTTCCTCGCGCGCCTCGTCGCGCAGTGCCAGCGTCAGCTCGTCCTCGGCACCGGCGAGCGCGACGCCGAGCCAGTCGAGCACGCCCTGCCGCGCCCATTCGATGACATCCTCGGGCAGCGGCGTGGCGAACAGCGCATCGACCTGCGTGAGGATTGTCGCTGTCACGCTCTGCGACGCTGCGTTTTGCCCCGCCATACGCCCTCCGCTTGCGAACCGCGACAGCTTAGCGCGCTTTTCCGGCTCTGGCGCGCTGCCGCTCGCCGCGCCAGAATGACCTCATGCCAGGTCAGCGTATGACGAGTATCGAGATGATTGGGCGGCTGGTCGCTTTCGACACCACCAGCCGTGAAAGCAATCTCGCTCTGATCGATTTCGTGCGCGACTATCTCGATCGCTGGCGCGTCAAGAGCGAGCTCGTCTATGACGCGACGCGGCGCAAGGCCAATCTCTTCGCCACGATCGGCCCGAGCGATGTCGGCGGCGTCATGCTGTCGGGCCATAGCGACGTCGTGCCGGTCGACGGCCAGGACTGGGCGAGCGACCCGTTCAAGCTCGAGACGCGCGACGGCAAGCTCTATGCGCGCGGCGCGGCCGATATGAAGAGCTTCATCGCGGTGATGCTGACGAAGGTGCCGGAATTCGTCACCCGCTCGCTCGCCGTGCCGATCCATCTCGCGCTCACCTATGACGAGGAGGTCGGCTGCATCGGCGTGCGCACGCTCATCGCAGCGCTCGCCCCGCGGGCGGTGAAACCGCGGCTTTGCATCATCGGCGAGCCGACTCTGATGAAGCCGGTGATCGCGCATAAGGGCAGCCGGCGTCTGCGCTGTCATGTCGCACGGCCAGGAAGCGCATTCTGCGCTGACCGCATCGGGGCGTCAACGCGATCGAGGCCGCGGCCGCCGTCATCACGTACATCAGCGGCATCGCAAGGAAGAAGCGTACGAGCGGACCGTTCGATCCCGCTTTCGAGTCCACCCTATACGACGCTGCAAACGGGGCTCATCGCCGGCGGCACCGCGGTCAATATCGTGCCCAACGAATGCCGTTTCGATTTTGATATGCGTCATCTGCCGGATGACGATCCCGACGTCATCGTCGACGATGTGAAGCGCTTTGCCGCGAGCCTCTTGCCCGAGATGCAGGCGGTGAGCGCCACTAGCCGGCATCGCCTTCGAAGAGACCAACACCGTCGCCGCCGCTCTCGACGAAACCCGACGAGGAGGTGGCGCAGCTCGCCCTCGCAGCTCTCGGGCGCGAACGGCACGGGCAAAGTCAGCTTCGGAACCGAAGGCGGTTTCTTCCAGCAAGGCGGCATCCCGACCGTCGTCTGCGGCCCCGGCTCGATCGAGCAGGCGCATAAGGCCGACGAATTCATTGCTCTCGAGCAGGTCAAGCGATGCGAAGATTTTATCGACCGGCTGATCGAGCGGGTTCGTCACTGAACGACGTGGCTGCGAGCAGCGGCGGCAGCGCGCGGCTTTCGTGCAACGCCGGTCGAGCTCGATCCGCCCGATCTCGGCGCCGTGGCGCACCGGTAATACCGGCATCGACTATGTCTGGAGTTTCACCGCCGCGCGCCGGCCCACATGTGATGCTGTCGGCCCTGATGCATGGCAACGAGATCTGCGGCGCGATCGCACTCGATCGCATGCTTTGTGCCCGGATCCGGCCGGCGCGCGGCAAGATCACCTTCGCGTTCTGCAATATCGAAGCATATCGCAGCGTTCAGCCGCGTCGATCCCGCCGCTCTCGCGCTATGTCGATGAGGATATGAACCGTGTCTGGGATCGGCGCGCCCTCGAAAGCCCGCGCAACAGCCAGGAACTCCGCCGCGCCCGAGTGCTGCGGCCGCTGATCGACACGGTCGACTATCTGCTCGACATTCATTCGACAACCAACGTCAATCCCGCGATGATGCTGACCGGCATCGAGCGGAAGCATCTCGATTTCGCCGAGACGATCGGCTTTCCGGTTTATCTGGTGCGCGATGCCGGCCATGAGGGCGGCCAGCGACTGCGCGATTACGGGCGTTTCGCCGATCCGCAATCGCTCGCGGTCGCGCTGCTGATCGAAAGCGGGCAACATTGGGCGAAGGAGACGGCCGAGACGGCGAGCGAAGCCGCGTGGCGCTTTCTCGCCGCGACGGGCGTGCTGAGCGATACCGATGCCGCGCCGTGGGTCGAGCCGCCGCAAGCGGCACAGCGTGTCATTCAGGTTACCGATCGCGTCACGATTCAGAGCGATGATTTCCGATTCTTCGACACGTACGAGGGCTTCGAGTTGATCGAGAACGCCGGCACGATCATCGCCCGCGATGGCGGCCGCGATATCCGTACGCCCTATGACGATTGCGTGCTGATCATGCCGTCCCAGCGCTTCGCCCGCGGCCAGACGGCGGTACGATTGGGACGGTTCGAGGAATGAGTGTCACCCCCACCCTATCCTCCCCCTTCAAGGGGGAGGGGCAAAAAAACCTCCTCCCCCCTTGAGGGGGAGGTCGGGAACGCGGCAGCGTTGCCGGGCGAGGGGTTGAACCGAAAAGGAGGCGATCATGCGCCAACGCCATCCATCGAACGTCGCGGGTGATTGGTACATCGATACCGAATGCATCAATTGCAAAGCAGCGCAGACCGTCGCGCCTGGCCTTATCGTCGAGCGCGACGGGCAATCGGTCTTCGATCACCAGCCGACAAATGAACAAGAGCGTATCCTCGCGTGGCGAGCGCGGTTGCTCTGCCCTACCGCCTCGGTCCGCACGGAGCGCGCCGCGCCGCCGAACGGCACGGTCTTTCCCGAACCAATGACCGAACGTGTCTGGCGCCTTGGCTACAACGCACGACATTCCTGGGGGGCGCATTCCTTTTTTATCGAGCGCGAAAACGGCAATGCGATGATCGACGCGCCGCGCTGGACCGAGCATGTCGTCAACGCGATCGCCCAACGTGGGGGGCTTGCGCTTGTGCTATTGACACACCGCGACGATGTCGCCGATGCCGAACGCTATGCCAAGCATTTCGGCGCACGCGTTTTCATCCACGAGGACGACCGTAACGCCGCGCCCTACGCTACCGATCTCATCCACGGCCGCGCACCGATCGCGCTCGGCGATGAGTCTCCTGGTCATTCCCGTACCCGGCCATACCAAAGGCAGCGTCGCGTTTCTTTTCGAAGAACGCTGCCTCTTCTCTGGCGACTCATTGTCATGGGATTTCACGACGAACGATCTGCGCGCCTCAAAACATGTCTGCTGGTATTCCTGGCCTGAGCAGACGAAATCGTTGCGCGCGCTTGCAGAGCGCCGCTTCGAATGGATTTTCGCGGGACATGGCGGCAGTCACCGCCTGCCGCGCGAGGAGATGCGCGCGCGGATGCTCGCGCTGACGGAACGCATGGCCGCGCAATAGCTAGCGCTTGCCGTCGATCAGGACGAAGCAGATCCGCGCCGGTTTGCCGGAACGGTTGGCCCAGGCGTGGTTGGTGCCGCGCTGGATGAGGATGTCGCCGGCGCGCAGCACCGTCTCGCTGTCGTCGAGCATGGCGACGATCTCGCCCTCCGAGCACGATCGCGTAATCGACCGTCTCGGTGCGATGCATGCCGGGATGCTTGTCGTCGATGCGATGCTCGGCATCGGGATAGAGCGTGCCGAAAGTCGCGGCGAGCTGGCGCCGGCGCTCGGCCGGATCGGTCGCCTCGGGCGGATAGTCGATGACGCGCAGCACGGTGCCGCGGCGGCGGCGACAGTACGCCCTTATGTCCGGCGACGCGATCGGGCGCGTCGATCGACGCCGGCGTGTCGCCGGTCACCCAGATGTTACTGACATTGTAGCCCGGCCGCTCCGGCACGCTCACCGCCGGCACGCGCTCATCCGCGACGATGCGGGCGCGTCCTGACGCGTCTTCTTCGGTGACGACGCGGCGAATGATGCGTTGGGCTTGCTCTGCCATGATTCCCCGCTTCTGAAGTTGCGCTTGCTTACCATGGCGCAGGAAAGGCAGCACCAGCAACCGACTGCGTTACCCGCGTTTGCTGCTTTATTGCTTTGCTGCGCACGAAAAGCCGAACTAGGGGGAGAACGCATGGCTATTACATCTCGTTTGTCTGTCGCTCGCCTTGGTGGCGGCACGCTCGCGCTCAGCCTGCCCGCGCAGGCCGCCGATATCATCGACAATTGGGCACAGGTCCAGGCGCCACCCGCGCCGAAAGCTCGAAAACGTCACAGTCGATCCGAAGACGACCGCGCTCTTGATGCTCGATTTCCTCAAGCAAAACTGCGCTCCCAACCCAGCCTGTACCGCGGCACTGCCGGCGTGAAATTGCTCCTCGATAGGCGCGCGCCAAGAAGATGATTGTGGTCTACTCCAAATTCCCAGCCCCGCCGACCAATCCGGCGATGCGCCGACATCCTGCCGCCAGTCGCGCCGACCGGCAAAGAGCCGATGATCACGGCCTTCCTCGACAAGTTCCTTAAGACGAATTTGGACCAGGTGCTCAAGAAGAACCACATCAAGACCGTGATCGTCGTCGGCAAGCCTCGAATGGCGCGGTGCTGTTCACTGCGCAGACCGCCTTTGCCCTGGGCTACATGTCGTCGTACCGGTGGATGGCGCGACATCGCGCGTTCCCTATGCGCGATCAATCGACGGTCAATACCTTTGCGGCCGCGCCGGTCATGGGCGGCAAGATCAAGCTGACGCGCACGAACATGATGACAGTCCAGTAACCGGGGCCAAACGCTTCGAGACAAAAGGGGCGCGTTTCGGCAACAGAGCGCGCCCCTCGCTTTATCGGACGCGCCTCCTTACGATCCCGGCAAAAGAGATCAGGGAGGAAATCTTGCGCGGGCTCTTCATCGGCGGCATCGCCGCGCTTTCGATCGCGCTGCTGCCCGCCGCAGCCGGCGCACAAAGCATCGAGATCAACCCGGCCCTCGCCAAGATCATCGACGGCGCCAAGAAAGAGGGCAAGCTGCTGGTGCGCTCGACACCGGCTTCGACGCTCGCCGGCCCCGAGGCCCAGGCCGCGGCGCAACGCGGCATCAAAGCTATGTTCGGCGTCGATATCCCGATCGAATGGAGCCCCGGCGCGGCCTACGGCCCGCTCGCGGCGCAGCTCTTCCAGGAGATGCAGGCCGGCACGCCGGCGAGCACCGATGTGCTGGCGCTGACGCCGGCGCAGGTCGTGCCCTATCTCGAGAAGAATTTCTTCCGCGCGATCGATTGGCGCGCCGCCATGCCGACGCTGCCGCCCGAGCTGATCGAGGCGCAGGGCAAAGCGATCCGCGTGAACATCTCGCTGCCGAATATTCTCTACAATCCCAAAGCCGCAGCCTGGGCCGCCGATATCAAAAGCGCGGCCGATCTGTTGAAGCCCGAGCTCAGGGGCAAATTCGTGACGACGCCCTTCCTCGGCGGCTTCGATGCGCTGCTCGCCGACGATGTCTGGGGCGTCGAGAAGACGACGGCCTATATCAAGCAATTCGCGACCCAGATCGCCGGCTTCGCCAGCTGCGGCAGCGTCGACCGTGTCGCCTCGAGCGAGCTCGCGGCGCTGGCGCTCGATTGCGGCGGCGGCTGGCCGAACAATATCAAGTTCCGCGGCACGAATCTGATCGCGACCAAGATCGTCAGCGACATCGCCGAGCTGCGCTATTCCTATATCACCGTCCCGACGCATGCGGCGCATCCCGACGCCGCGATCCTCTATACGCTCTACCTCACGTCGCCCGACGGCCAGGCAAAGGTCATGGCCGATTACAACGGCCTCGATCTCGGCCTCTACGGCGACTCCTATGCGAAGAAGCTGGTCGAGGGCGAGCGCGCCAAGGGCGTCAAATTCGTCGACGTCACCGTCGATTGGTGGAAGACCCATCCGAAGATCGACCAGCAAGTGATCGACCTCATCAAGATCGTGCAGCATTAGGCGCCACGATGCTGATCGTGTTCTCCGGATTGCCGGGAACCGGCAAAACCACGCTCGCCCACGCACTCGCCGATGGGCGCGACGCCGTCTATCTGCGGATCGACACAATCGAACAAGCGCTGCGCAAGGCGCGACCCTCCGAGGAAGACATTGGCCCCGCCGGCTATATCGTAGCCTACGCTTTGGCAAAAGAGAATTTGCGGCAGCGCGGCAGAATTGTGGTCGCCGATGCGGTGAACCCACTCAAGGTAACGCGCGATGCCTGGCAAGATATTGCCGTGAGAGCGGTCTGCCCCCTATTCGAGATCGAACTGATATGCTCCGACCGCGACGAGCATCGGCGCAGAGTTGAAACACGACCCGTCGAAAGCGATGGATCGTCGCTTGTCACCTGGCAGCAGGTGATCGAACGCGTGTACGAACCTTGGGATCTCCCGCATCTAGCCCTCGACACGGCGAAACTCAGCCCGCAACAGGCGCTGGAAGAGATTCGCCATTGGATCGACGACAGCGGCAGCTTGGCGACCAAAAAATAGCCAGCGCCGAAGCGCCCGCCGCTTTTTACTGCACGTACTGATTGTCGATGATCGACGCGTATTCCGGCAGCATGTCTTCCTTCTTCAGGAAGCCCGCCGCGACATTGAGCCGGTCGCCATTCTCCAGCTCTTGCGGCGTGGTGATCGGCTTCTCCGGCTGGATCTCGATCTCGTCGTCATAGGACGCGGCCAGCACCTTGTCGTCGAAGGCGCTGAAATGCTTCTTCATGATCGCCAGCGTCTCGGTCTTGTGCGTCTTGATGAAGGTGAGCGCGTCGACCACGCCGTGCATGAATTTGGTGCAGATCGACTTATGCGCCGGACAGAAATCGGCGCGCGCCAGCACCAGACCGGAAGAGACCGGCGAATAGTCCTTGGGCTCGCGCTTGGTCGTATCCGAAACGATTACAGCCATCCCGGCAACGGTGGACAATCTGCGTAAAAGGCGGACCCGAGACAAAGCCGTCGACCGCGCCGCGATCGAAGGCCGCGACCTGGGCATCGGGACTCATCGGCGCGGTCGTAACGCTGTGGGCGGCACACCCGCCTCTTTGCGCGATGACTTTCAGCACGACATCGGGAATGGCGCCGGCGCCGCCGATCGCGAAGCTGTGCCCTTGAAGAATCTTGCCGCGCTCCTTGAGCGACGCGTTCGGATCGAAATGCGCCGCGTCGGCGATCGATTTGCGGATGACGATGGTCTCACCCGTTTCTTGCGACTGTGTCGCGAGCGCGACGAGGTGCTGGCCGCGAGCGGTCGCTCGGGTGATCGTCGCCGCCGAGGCATAGGCGAAATCGATCGAGCCGGCGATCACGGCGTTGGTCGAGCCGACGCCCTGGATGACCTGCACCGTGACATCGATACCCTCTTTCTTCCAAAGACCTTCGTCGTCGGCGACAAAGCGACTCAAGAAGCCGAGATTGATCGCGGGAAGCGACAATGTCGTGTGCTCCATCGCAGTGTTGTCCGCCGCCTGGGCCGTGCCGGCGCCGAGCGCGACAAGCGCAATGGCGAGAAACTTTTTCCCCATCCCCATCATCGCTCCCTCTCCTTCGCTTCTTGATTGCTGTTAGGCCGACTCCGCTCGGCCTCTCCTATTCCGGCAATGCGATCGCGTAACGCCGATCGATCACCGCATTCGCATCGAAATCGCCTTTGAGCATGCCCTGGGCGTGGAACCACGCGATTTGATGTCCAATATCCTTCACATCGACACGCGCCTCGCCGTCGAGATAGGTGATGCCGAGCCGGATATCGGCTTCTTTCTGGCCGGTATATTTGGCGATGATCGTCAGTATTTCGGGCGCGGTCGGACCGAAGCGCAGCTTCTGATCCGAACCGATGAAGGCATCGCAATATTCTTTGACGCCGCGCAGCGAGGCGCGGAGAAAGCGCTTCAGCATGTCGCCGCGCTCATTCGTCGCTTTGGTCGAGGTGAAGACCGCAGCGACCTGCCACGGCGTGTTATCGCCGACCCAGCCGAGCAGCTTGGCATCGCCATGCTGGATCGACGGCATGGCATAGGTCACGGGGATGATCGCTGTATCGGCGGTGCCGCCGGTGACGGCCGCGATGCGGTTGGCGTTCGATTGCAGCGGCAGCACGCGCACGGTTTTCGCATCGATGGCGAATTTCTCCTCGAGCAGACCGAGGCTGTAATGCGGTGCGCCGCCGACCTGGCTGATCGCGACGGAATGGCCCGGCCAATCGGTGAAAGCTTTGAGGCCGCCCTCCCAGGCGTGATTGGAAACCAGCACCGCCTGCCCCTGAAAGCCCGCGCGCTCGAAGCTCTCCGAGGCCAGCATCTTCAACGCGCCCTGGCCGGCGAGCGTGTAGAAACCCGCGGTCAGGCCGGTCGCGCCGATATCGATCGAGCCCGAAACAACCGCGACAGCGATCGGCTCCGCGGAATCGAACACCACGTCTTGGATCTCGAGCCCTTCGGCGGCGAAATAGCCTTTTTCCTGCGCGATGAAGATCGGGCCCGAGCCGACGGTCTTGAGCAGCCCGACCTTGATCGTCTCGGCCCGCGCGCCAACCGCCAGCGCGACACTGCAGGCCAGGACGCTCAACGATAGGCGCAAGGTCCGGATCATCGCGCGATTTCGGGTAAGCCCCATTGCTCGAGCCGGCGCTCGGCCTCACGCGCCGCGACATCGCTTTCCTCGCCCAAACGCACGGCGACATGGCCGTTCTTCTGCGCGAAGCCGAGATAGCGATAAGAGAGGCCGGTGTCGCGGATGAATTCCTGAAAGGCGCGCCACTCATGGCGCTGCCAATTCGGGTAATTGAAGTACTCGTCGAAAACCAACACCGCGCCCGGCTTCAAGCGCGGCGCGAGCATACGCAGCACGGTCACCGTCGAGGAATAGATGTCGCAATCGACATGCAGGAAAGCGACGCTGTCGTCGGGATGCGCCGCGAGGAAAGCCGGCAGCGTCTGCTCGAACCAGCCTTTATGCAGAGCGACATTGCTTGGCACATTCGGCAAATCGCCGCCGCGGCCGAATTTGCCTTTCTGCTCGAAGGTGCCGGCCCAGGCTTCGGGCAAGCCCTCGAAACTGTCGAAGCCGTGGAAGCGCCGCACGCTGTCGCGGGCGAGGTGACGTAGGCTCGCGCCATCGGCGACACCGCATTCGATCATCAGCCCGTCGGGCGGAGCCTCGCCCGCCGCATGGCGCAGCGACGCCCAGCGATCCTCGAAAATCGAGGCATCGCCCATCTCGGCGACGATGTAATCGACACTTTGCTGCCGTGCGCGGCGCTGCAGCTCGGTGATGAGGTAGCGGCCGTGATATTTGAGGAAGAAACGGCGGTAGAGCCGCTCCGACAGCGGCATCGGCCGTATATCGCCGCTTCTGCGGCCGAACAGACTCACTTCTTCTCCCCCTCGCCTTTCGCCGTCGCAACCTTGAGATAGATCAGCAACGGATAAAGCGCCGAGAATGTGGCGAGCGCAAGCCCATAAGCCCCGTCGCGATGACCCTTGCGCGCGACATAGGATTTCCAGAAGCGGCTGAAGATGCGCCGCACGGCATGACCCATCACCGGCATCTCGCCGGCATCGATCGCATCGAGCGCCGCGAGGTCGGTATAGCGATTGAGGCGCTGGAACATATCGCCGATATCGCGATCGACATAATGATCGAGCGTCGCGCCGAGCGTGCCGCGCCGGCCGGTCATCTCGATACGCGGATGGACGCGGCCCGCGCCCCAGCGTTTGGCGCCACGACGGAACAGGATCGGCTTGGCGGCGACGCCGTTATACGCGCCCCAGCCATAGCGCACGCGATGTGTGCCGATGTGATTGGCCATCGGCACAAGAAAGATATCGCTGGCACCTTGCGTGATCGCGCCGCGAATCTCTTGCGCCAGCGCCGGCGGCACGCGCTCATCGGCGTCGATCTCGACGATCCAGTCGCAGCGGCACTGATCGAGCCCGGCATTGCGCCGCGACCCCTCGAGCTCCCAACCTCCCTCGACGACCCGCGCGCCAAAGCGCGACGCGATCTCGGCCGAGCGATCGGTCGAGCGATCGAGCGCCACCACGATCTCGTCGGCAAAACGCAGCCGCTCGAGACAGGCCGCGAGCTGCGCTTCCTCGTTGCGCGCCACGACAAGCGCCGACAGTGACGGCGTTATGCCTGAATGAGTTCGCTCCATCCCTCAGTCGGCGCGTGTCATCAAATTCCCGATCGAGCCGCTCCGCGTCGCCATACGGTTTCCTCCCATGATGCGGTGCAGAATAGTCGAAGCCTGGCCGGCTCGCGACCCGGTTTGGGACCCGGTCAAATCGCGGGCGCGGACGGAATTTTCGGCTAAGCTGCGCGTTCTCTCGTTGGAGAACAACCGTGATACCCTCATCCCTCTTCCGCGCCGTGCTTGCCGCTTCGCTCTGCCTCGTGCCGCTTGGCTGGGCGGCTGCCCAAGACCAGGGCCGCGGCGACCAGCAGCAGCACCCAGAGCACCAACCACAGAACCAAAAGCCGCAGCCGAACCAGCCAGAACAGCATACACAGCCGCAGCCGGGCAATACCGCACCGCAAGGCCAGCATGGCGGCGGTCCCGCCACAGGCGGACCGGGCGGAAGCGGACAGCAACTCCAACACCCGGCGCAAAACAACGTCGCGCCGCCAGGTGCGCAATCCTTCCAACGTCCGCCACAGAACAATGCGCCGCCACCGAGCGCGCAGTCCTTCCAGCGTCCGCCGAGCCCGCCGGCCGGGGCGAGCGCCTCACCGACACCGCCACCCGGCCAGAGCCAATTCCAGCGTGTCCAAGGCCCGCCACAAAACGGCGGCGGTGCTCCAACCGGCTCGGCTCAGCAGCAGCAATTCCAGCAGCGCTCGGGGCAGCGTGGCGGCGCACCCGTCGGCACAGCCGCACCGCAAGGGCAGTCTCCGCAACAGCAGCAGCAAACCACGGTGACGCGCGGCAATTTCCAGGGCAACACACGCAGCAGCAATACGGCGGTCTTCACCCAGCATCACGGCGGCGCCGCGCCGACGCAATTCGATCGCGGCCGTTTCTATGGCCGCGACTATGCGCATTTCACAC
Source organism: uncultured Alphaproteobacteria bacterium (assembly GCA_963731145.1). Classification (GTDB taxonomy): domain Bacteria; phylum Pseudomonadota; class Alphaproteobacteria; order ATCC43930; family CGMCC-115725; genus CAIKMD01. The sequence continues at coordinate 591,362 of CAVSUX010000013.1, forward strand.
CCCATGAAGTGGCGACTCTGGAATCGCGGCGCATGGCACCAAGAATTTCACGATGGCCGCTTCGGCTGGTGGTATGCCGTCGACGACATCTGGTACTTCTACGACCAGCCGATCTACCCCTACCCGACCTTCGTGCCGGCCGTCGTTTACATCCCGGAGGAAGAGGAAGCGCCGCCGGTCTATGTCGACTCGCCGCCGGAACCCGCAGCCGCCGCCATATGGCCAGCCGTCCGGCCTATTACTATTATTTCTGCCAGGACACCCAGACCTATTACCCCTATGTCACGAGCTGCGACTCGCCCTGGCAGCCCGTGCCGGCCGCGCCGCCGCAATAAAGTCGGGCGCCGTTCCGGGACCATTGTGCGCGTCGCGGAAATGTTAACCGCCGTGTGAGAAACGATCGCGTCGATACCTTTGCGCGACTTTCGACGGACGGCGTGATTTCGCCTATAATCGCGACAGCTCTCCGCTTTCGCGAAGGTGAACGAACTCCATGCGTCTACTCAATCTCGTCGCTTCGGCCGCGCTCATCGCGCTGCTTCCGCTGGCGCAATCCGGCGCCGCGCCCGACACCGACTCAAGCCAAGTCTCATTCTCGCTGGTCAAGGAAATCTACGACCAGGTGAAAGCGAGCTATGTCGAGCCGGTCACCGACAAGAAACTTGCCGAGGGCGCGGTCAAAGGCATGCTCTCAGCGCTCGATCCGCATTCGAGCTACATGACGGCCAAGGAATATAGGGAAATGATGGTGCAGACCCGCGGCGAGTTCGGCGGGCTCGGCATGCAAGTAACGCTGGAAAACGGCTTCGTCAAAGTCGTATCGCCGATCGACGACACGCCGGCCGCCAAGGCCGGGAATGAAGCCCAATGACCTCATCGTCGCGATCGACGATAAACCGGTCACCGACATGACCTTGGAAGAGGCCGTCGACAAGCTGCGCGGACCAATCGGATCGCAGGTGAAGGTCACGGTGCGCCGACGCCCAGAGTCGATCCCTTCCAGCTTACCCTCACCCGCGCCGACATCAAGGTCGACCCGGTGAAATACTCGCTGCAAGGCAAGGACATCGCCTATATCCGCATCACCAATTTCAGCGAGCGCACCAGCAGCAATGTCGAGGCCGCATATAAGGATCTTGCAGGCCAAGGCGAATAACAAGGTGATCGGCATCGTGCTCGATCTGCGCAACAATCCCGGCGGACTGCTCGACGAAGCGGTCTCGGTCTCGAACGATTTCCTCGACAAGGGCGACATCGTCTCGATCAAGGGCCGGCAGAATCGCGACAACCGCCGCTTCGAGGCACAGCCCAATCACGACATCACCCACGGCCTGCCGATGGTGGTGCTGATCAATGGCGGCTCGGCCTCGGCTTCGGAGATCGTCTCCGGCGCGCTGCAGGACAATCACCGCGCCATTGTCCTCGGCACCCAGTCCTTCGGCAAGGGCTCGGTGCAGACGGTGCTGCCGGTCAAGGAAAGCGGCGGCGCGATCCGCCTCACCACCGCGCTCTATTACACGCCTTCGGGCGGCTCGATCCAAGGCACCGGCATCACGCCCGATGTTACCGTGGAGCCGGCGCGCATCGAGGAGGTCACCGTGCCGCAACTCCAGCACGAGGCCGATCTGCGTGGCGCACTGAGGAATACCGGCCCCGAGGGCGCCGGCAACGCACCCGCGGCGAAGCCGCCGGCCGCCGTCGGCGCGACCCCGCCAAGCTCCAACGCGGCGCCGGCCGCGACGCCGTCGACAAGCACCACACCAGGCGCCGCGAAAACCGCCGGTATGCCGCCGGGTGCAACGCCGCTGCCGAAGCCGAGCGACGTGCTCGACGCGAATAACTTCGGCACCGACAAGGACTATCAACTCGTGCGTGCGATCGATCTGCTCCGCGGCGTCACGCTGTTCAAGAGCATGGCCGCAGCACAGTAAGATACTTTCGTCATTGCGAGCGAAGCGAAGCAATCCAGTCTCACGACAAGATCGTTTCGTCGCTCCTGAGCTTGTCGAAGGGGCTGCTCGCGATGAGACGAAATAAAATCGTTTTGAATGCGGAGGAAGAATGACGAGAAGTATTGGCATTACCGCCTTTGCTTTAGCACTCGCCCTTGGCCTGGCAGCACCGCAAGCGCAGGCGCTCGACAAGATCAATGTCAGTGCGATCAAGGCTGCGACCTTCGGCGGCCTTTTCATCGCGCAAGGAGCGCGGATATTTCGCCAATGAAGGTTTCGACGTGACCTTCGTCTATTTCGACGCCTCGCCGCCGATCGCGGTCGCGACCGTCTCGGGCGATCTCGATTTCGGCATGGCGGCGACCGCCGCCGGCTTCTTCAATCTCTCCGACAAGCTGCGCATCATCGGCGGTTTTGCCCGCGAGGCCGCCGGCTTCCAGGGTATGACGTTCGTCGCCTCGCTCAAAGGCTGGAACAACGGGGTCCATTCGCTGAAGGATCTCGGCGGCCATACCATGTCGATCGGTACGGTCGGCTCCTCGCCGCATTACAGCCTGTCGCTGATCGAGAAGAAATACGGCATCGATCCCGCCAGCGTGCGCATCCAGCCGTTGCAAGCCGCGACCAACCAGGCGACCGCCGTCGCCGGCGGCTCGGTCGATGCGGCCGTCACGATGTCGACCGTCCTTCTGCCCGGCGTCGAAAGCGGCCAGACGAAGCTCTTGGGTTTCATCGGCGACGAAGTGCCGTGGCAGCTCTCCTCGATCTTCACCACGGTGAAGACCGCCGACAACGTGCCCTTTGTCGAGCGCTTCCTGCGCGCTTATAAGAAAGGGCGCGCATGACTATATCGCCGCTTTCGTCGGACCCGACGGCAAGCGCGCCGATCAGCCGACCGCGCGCCGCCGTGCTCGAGATCATCTCGAAATACGTCGATCAGACCCCCGAGCAGATCCAAAAAGCGATCGCCTATGTCGATCCGGATGCACGGCTCGATGTGAAGGATCTGCAGAATCAGGTCGATTGGTATGTCTCGCAAGGCATGCTGAAGACCCGCATCGACCTGAACAGCGGTGATCGACAAGCGCTACGTCGTGCCGCTGACCAACTGACCCGATATGAGCGCTTGAAACGCTTGAGGGGAAGATCGCGCTCGTCACGGGCGCCAGCCGCGGCATCGGCTGCGCCATCGCGCTGCGGCTGGGCTGCGATGGCGCGCTGGTCGCGGTGCATTTCAACCGCGACCGCCGCGCGGCCCAGGCGGTGGTCGGGGCGATCGCCGCCGCCGGCGGCACGGCTTTCGCCGTCGCCGCGGATTTCATCGAGCCTTCCGCCGCCGAGCAGCTTTTCGTCGCCTTCGATGCCTCGCTGCGCCAGCGCGGCGACCGGCCGCATCTCGATATCCTCGTCAACAACGCGGGCATCGGCAGCCGCCAGCCGATCGAGAAGGTCACGCCCGACGATTTCGAGCACATGATCGCGATCAATCTGCGCGCGCCGTTCTTCGTGATGCAGCAGGCGCTGCCGCGGCTCGTCGATGGCGGCCGCATCGTCAATATCAGCTCGACCGCGGCGCGTATCTCTTATGCCGAGACGCCGCTCTACGCCGCGACCAAAGCCGCGCTGCAATCGCTGACGCTCTCGACCGCCAAGCGTCTCGGACCGCGCGGCATCACGGTCAACGCGGTGGCGCCGGGCGCGACGCGGACCGATCTCAACCCCCTCGCCCGTGATCCGGAATCGGCCAAGCAGATCGCCTCCGAGACGATTCTCGGTCGAGTCGGCGAACCAGAGGATATTGCGGATGTCGTCGCCTTCCTCGCCTCCGAGCAGGCGCATTGGATCACCGGCCAGGTGATCGAGGCCAGCGGCGGGCTGCGGCTTTAAGGGAAAGCGGGCGCGAGGCTAGAGCTGGGAGATGACGGCGCGAGCGGCGTTGGTGATCGAGACATCGCTGGCCGTGGCGCTGGTCGCCTCGGCATACCACTGATCGACCGCCTGCGAGAGCAGCAGACTGCCGCGCTTGCGGAGATCGGCCCCGACGATCGCCTCGAGCGAGCGAATCCGGGCAAAAAGCTTGCGGGTTGCAGCCTTGCGCCGCTCTTCTGCCTGGGCCGCGGTCGCGACCTGGCCCGGGCTTAGGGGCCGGGGAGCCGTGGCGGGCCGCGGCTGGGAATGGCCCACCGAAGTCGCGAGCGGAACGGGCCGGCCCGGCTGGCGCCGCGGCGACCGGTGCGAGCGCATTCGAAGTGGCAGGTTTCCGGATCGGTGGAGCGGATTTCTTGATCAGCCTTCTTCGCGGCCTTTTTAGGGGCCGGCTTCCCCGCTTTCTTCTTGGGAGCGGCTTTTTTGCGGGATGGCATCGCTTTCCTCCAACTGGTCCCAGTACAGTTCTGGGTCGCCGCCAAATTGTAACTGGGGCGAACGGAGAGCAAGAGAAAACCGCGCGAAGCTATGGTTTTTATTCAAGCTTTCCAATTCGCCCCCTGCTTTGCCCCTGAACGGAAAGTTTCTTACTCAGAAACAAAGTTAAGAATATAAACTAAGACACTGTTTTAGCAGAAAGGAACTCCATAGCGAGTCATTCTTTGGGGCGGCGCTCCCCGGCCTGGCTGCAGCTTTCGGTTGCCTTTCTAACCTTTTCGACTTGCTTTGAATGCCACCCTGGAAACTAGCACTGGTGCTGGCTTAGAATAGCGTCCGTCGAATTCGGGGGAATTCATGAAAATTCGAAATCAGACCGCCTTGCGGTCCTCGTCCTGCTGTCGGCGGGGTGCGGCGCAGGCAAGAACTTCACCGTGCCGGCGAAAGGCAGCCTGCAACTTGGGGTGACCACCCCACAGCAAGCGACCACCATGTTGGGCGATCCGGTGAGCAAAAGCAGCTCCACCGTCGCTGCCGTGGAGACAGGTACGGCACCGCCCGCGCCATCGATCTTTACCGCGGTAAAGGTGCCCGGCACCTACGACAATCTGATCTACGCCTATATCGACACGGTGGGTCAGCAGCTTGCCGGCCCGTTTGCCGGCGTCCGGCCCATGCGCACGCTGCATCTCGAATTCCTCAACGGGAAATTGATCGGCTATAGCGCCAGCAGCAGCTTCGATAACAACTCGACGAACTTTGATGACGGCAAGGTCGGTCGAATCGAACGCGGCAAAACCAACCGGAACGACGTCACCAATTTGTTCGGCACTCCTGCGGGCGAGTTGCTGTTTCCGCTCATTTCAACACCGAAAGGTCATGTTGCCCTCTACAACTATGCCGAGGACAACATCTCCAAGCGCGAGCGCGCGACGAAATTCCTCGCCGTCTATTTCGACGAGGGCGGTATCGTCCGCGATTTCGAATCGACGAATGCGACGAATCCGCTCCCGATGCCCGCACCGACCGCCACGACCGTTGTCCCCATCGTGATTCCGCGGGGAAAGTGACGCGTCGCGGCGCTATGTGCCATTGGCCTTGTCGAGGAACTCGGTAACGAAGATTTTCTTGAGGTCGATCGGCTGGCTCGGGCTCAGCCGGCCGGTGTCGAGCACCTGCTGATAGGCGTTCTGCTGCTCCTGGGCGCTGGTCCGGCCGTCGGCGGTGTAAATGCCCTTATTGGCGGTGAGGACCTTGTCGAAAATGTCCTTGTCACCGCCATAAAACTCGTTGGGCAGGAGCTTCACGATCTCCTCATTCGGGGCGGTGTGCAGCCATTTCACCGCTTTCACCAGCGCGTTCACGTAGTGCTGGACCAAATCTTGATGGGTCCGGACGTAGTCGGCGGTTGTCGTCGCCCCGGCGAGCGCCGCCGGCCCGCCATAGACGAAGGTCTGGCCTTCGACCGTCCTCGTGTCGACCACCGGCAGGATAAAACCGTCGACCGTCAGCCGCATGATCACGGGATCGGCGAGAACGATGCCCTGGATCTTGCCGGTCTCCAGCGCGGCGATCGCCGTGGCGCCGGAGCCGACTCCGACCGAGGTCACGTCGGTTAGCGACATCCCGCCCTTCTTCAGGATAATGCGCAGCATGTTTTCCGCCGCGCCGCCGGGGCCGGTCACGCCGATCGTCATGCCTTTCATATCCGCCGGGCCCTTATAGGCGCGCGCCTTATCGGGCGGCAGGCCGAGCACGATCGCCGAGAGATTGGCGCCGAGAAAGAGCGAGACGATGTTCACGCCCCTCGGCTGCAGCAGGAAGGCATAGTCGATCGCGCCATAGACCATGTCGGCGCTGCCGCCGACCAGCGCCTCGACCGCTTTCGGCCCGTTCTGCACGTCCTGGATATCGACGTCGAGACCCTCGGATTTGAAATCGCCGTGGTAATAGGCGATCGGCAGCGGCAGATAGGCGATGATCGTCTTACCGCCGGTCGCGACCGTGATCTTGTTGCTTTGCGCATCCGCCGCGCTCGCCGCGAGCAAGGCAGCGCCTGCCGCGACCAGACCGAAAATCTTTTGCATGTCTCCCCCCGCTCGTCTCTCTTTTATGGAAATAGCGGCGCCTGGCCTGTGCCCGGCTGGCGATCCCAGCGCGCCTCGATCGTCGTGAAATAAGCCCAGGTGCGCGGCGCCACCATTTCGAGCGTGATCTCTTTCTCGAGCGCCGCCACCTCTTCGGCGCTGAGCGTGCCGAGTTCGCCGAGGCTCGCTGCCTGCAACGTCTTCAGCGCGTCGTTCTCCAACGCCAAGGTGATGTGCAGCATCTCCGGGATGTTGCGCGCGACGACGGTGATGCCGTGGCCGCGCTGAAAGGCGGCGCGCTTGTCGCCGAGCGCCTGTCTCAATCGCTCGCCGCGATCGACGCTGGTGATAAGATGCGCTTCGCGATAGCTCGCGATGCCCTTGCCGAAGAGCCCGCTATGCATGGTGATCGGCCGGTACTCGCGCTTGCTGATCGAGAACAGCGTCGCATAAGGCGGATGAAGATGCGCGATGGCGAGCGCATCGGCGCGCGCCGCATGGATCGCCGTGTGGATCGGCCATTCGAGCGGCGGCCGCTTGCCGTCGACCGCTTTACCGTCGAGCCCCGCCAGCACCATGTCGTCGGCGCAGAGATTGGCCTTGTCGGAGCCGGCGCCGGGCGAGATCAGCATGCGCTGCGCCTCGGGCTGATAGACGCTGATATGGCCGTGCAGACCGAGCAGGCCCTGCATCGCCATGATGCGCGCACAGGTCGCGAGTTGCTCGCGCAATTCCGTTTCGGATGCCATCATCTCACCTCTTCTTCGCGGCTGCCGTCAATGCAGCGACACGCCGTAGCGCTTGTCGATCAGTTTATCGACGGTGATATCGCCTTTCACCATGCCTTGAGAGCGATACCAGTCGATCTGCCGTGCCATGTCCTTGACGTCGAGACCGAGATGTCGGATCGACATAAGGGAGTTGCGTATCGAGATCGGCGGCCGTGCTCGCCGAGCGTATTTGACCATGATCGCGAGCGCGGCCGGCGCACCCGGCCCGTCGGCGCGCATCTTCTGGGCATTGGTGAACGCGTCGTGATAGTCGCGCGCGCCTTTGGTCAGTGCCGCGCAGGAAATGCCTGAGCATGTCGCCGCGCTCATCCGCGGTCTTGGTCGTCAACGAAGACGACGCCGATCTGCCACGGGGTTTCGTCACCGACCCAGCCGAGCAGCTTTGCGCCGCTTTGTTCGATCTGCGTCTCCATCGTGCTCGCGGCCATCTGCGACATCGGCCTGCCCGCCAATCACGGCTGCCGCGCAATTGGTGTTATTCTGCAGCGGCAGGATGTTCACGCTGTCGAGCGGGAAACCGTATTTCATCGCCAGCAATCGCGACCGCGTAATGGGTGGTCGAGCCGATGGTCGTCATCGCCATGGAATGGCTCGGCAATGTCCTTGAGCGAGATAAGGCCGGCATCATAGGCACGCTTCGAGACGAAATAGCCAAGGGTATGGAAAGCCGGGCACTTCGCGATGCAGTCCGGCAATGACACGAATCTGTCCGCCGCTCGCGAGATTGTAGAGACCCGCCGTCAGGCCGGTGACGCCGATATCGACATCGCCGGACACCACAGCAACCGCAACGGCCTGCCCGGCGCCGAAATTCACCAGCGTGACTTCAAGGCTTTCCGCGGCGAAGTAGCCGCGTTCCTGCGCAAGATAGACTGGGCCCGACGCGCCGACTTTCAGAATGCCGACCTTGATCGGCTCGGCCTGCGCACAGGTCGCGAACAGCAACCCGGCCAGCGCCAGCGCACTCATCCACCGTACCATTCTCACCAAGCCCCTCCCCGTCCGGCGGTCGCCCGGATTAGGATCATACAAAAGAGGAGTGCATGATGCGATTTGATATCATCACGATCGGCGGCGGCCTGTCCGGGCTCGTTACGGCCTGCCGCGCGACGCAACTCGGCCAGCACGTTGCCGTGCTCGAGCAAGGCAACGAGGAGCGCTACCTCTGCTCGTCGCGCTGGTCGACCGGCGTCGTCAACATCATGGGGCTGGCGATCCTCGGCGACCCGGCGCAGCTCGAAAAGGCCATCATGGATGGCAGCGGCGGAACCGCACGGCCCGATCTCGCGCGCGCCACGGCGCAGAACGGCAAGCGGACGATCGAGTGGCTCGGCGCCCAAGGCGCGCGTTTCATCCAGCGCGGCTTGCAGAAAGACCAGCCCGGCCAGCAAGTGCTGGCGCCGCCGCGCCGCTTGCAGGCCGGGCTCGATTGGGAAGGCCGCGGCGCCGATGTGCTGATGCGCCAGCTCGAAGCGCAGATCAAGGAACGCGGCGGCGAAGTGCTGCGCGGCACGAAGGCCGAAGCGCTGATCGTGACGAACGGCGCCTGCTCCGGCGTGGAAGCGACCCGCAATGGCGAGCAACTCCGCATCGATGCCAAAGCGGTCGTCATCGCCGATGGCGGCTTTCCCGCCAATCGCGACATGATTGCCAAATACATCACGCCGCGCGCCGACCGCGTGCTGTGCCGCGCCTGGAGCGGCGCGCAAGGCGACGGCATCCGCATGGCCGAGGCCGCCGGCGCCGCGATCGGCGGGCTCGGCAAATTCTACGGCCATATCCATCATAAGAACGCGATGACGAATACGCAGCTTTGGCCGTATCCGCATCTCGACGCGGCAGCGGAGATCGCGATCCTGGTCGATCCCAGCGGGCCAGCGCTTCACCGATGAAGGGCTCGGCGGCGTTTGCATGGCGAATGCGATCGCGCAGCTCGCCGATCCGCTGTCGAGCCATCTCATCCTCGACGAAGCCATCTGGCAGACCGAACCGAAGATCACCGTCACCGTTCCGGTCAATCCGGCGATGCCGAATGCCGGCGGTCCGCTGATCACCGCACCCGACCTCGCGAGCCTCGCCGAAAAGATCGCGGTGCCCGCCGGCGCGCTCGCCGCGACGGTCGCCGCCTATAACGACGCCGTCGCGAGCGGCGAATTTCGCCGCGCTGCCGGTGCCGCGCAGCGTGCGCAAGCACAAGCCGATGCCGATCGGCAAAGGGCCCGTTCCACGCCGTGCCGCTTTGCGCCGGGATCACCGGCACGATGGGCGGCGTGGTGATCGACGCGAATGCGCAGGCACAAACGCCGGCAGGCGCGCCCTTCCCCGGGCTTTACGCCGTCGGCACGCCGGTCGCCGGTCTCGAAGGCGGCCCGCGCGCCGGCTATGTCGGCGGCTTATCGAAGGCCTTCGTGCTCGGCTTGCTCGCGGCCGAACACATCGCCGCGCATTAGACGAAGCGCAACTCGTCGCCGATATGCACCGTGCCCGGCCGCAGCACCTCGGCATAGATGCCGAGCGAAGCGGCGTTCTGCTCGGTCGAGTGTCCGCAACACGGCGGGCGCTGCGCCGAGCTCGGCTTGCGGCAAAGTCGTCATCACACATCGTACCGTCGGCCGCGCGGCTTTGACGACGAGCTCGATCGCCGATCGCGATTTCGCGGCCGAGCCATTCCTGCTCGACGAGGCCGGTCGCCTCGCTAGCGATGACGATATTCGGCCGGAAGCGCCGCGCATCGATCGCGACCTCCGGCAGATGCGCACGCAGCCAGGCGATCGATGCTTCGGTCAGAAGATGCAGCGGCGCGCTGTCGCGATGCATGATGCGATCCGGCTCCTCGGACTCGACTTTGACGTCGATGGCGCACGCCGCGGAAAGGATCGCGCCGACCGCCGGGTCATCGGCGCGCATCCTTCTGCCATCGGGAAAACGGATCACGACCACGCCATTCGCGGTCGCGGCGGAGAAGCCGAGCAAGCCGTCGATCCGACGAAAGCGTTTCGTCGCCTTGCCGCTGCCGAGCCGGCCCTCGCTATCCTTGAGCGCGAAATAGCGATCGCCGATCGCACCATGCTCATCGACGGCAAGGCGACGCAACGCTTCGCCGCGCATCGATTTTACCGGATAGCGCCAAAGCTCGGTTATGCGACCGAGAACCGCTGTACTCATCTCAACCGGGCGGCCGCCTCTTTCACGATCGACAGGTCCGCGTATTTGCGGATGTCGAGTTGATAATCGAGCAAGCCCAAATTCTGTTGCTTGTCGAGATTGCTCTGCAGCGCGTCGAGATCCGGCTCGCCATTCGGATCGCGATAGAATTCGTGCGGCGTGAATACGAAATCGATCTGTTCCGGCCGCTGCTTGGTGTAGGCAGCAACGATTGCCACCGCTTCCGCATGATTTTTCGGATCGATATACCAGCGGATCGAGCGGATCACGTCTTCCATGAAATCGACGAGCGCCGGGCGGTTCTTCTGTAGGAATTCGGCGCGCGCCGTCCAAGCGGTGATCTGGATCGGCCCGAAACTGTCGGCCGGATTGAAGAGCATGCGCGACTTCGCCTGCAGCTCGGGATCATAAGAGAAAGGCGGTGCGATGCTGATAAGATCGGCCTTTCCCTGGAGCAATAACGGCTTCATGTTGCCGAACTGCGCCTCGATCGTGCTGTAATCGCGCTTGTCTTCGAGATTGTGCTTGCGCAGCATCGCGCGCACTTCCATGTGTGTCGCGCTGCCGAGCGTCAGGACGGCGATAACTTTGCCTTTGAGGTCGTCGATGGTTTTGATCGGCCCGTCCTTCAGGACCAGAAATCCGGCGCCGCTGTCATAGCCGTGAACGCCGTCCTGGATCTCGTCGGCGAAGATACGCAAATCGTCCATATGCGCCCTCTCGATCGCCGTGCCGATCGCCGGGAAAGAAAGATTCGCGATATCGATATCGCCGCTCGCGAGCGCTGTGACCTCGACCGCGGTCGAAGCGAAATGCATCGGCTCGTAGGTATAGGTTTTGTCGCGATGCGGCGTCAGCTCCGGCTTCGGAAAGAGCAGCGGGCCGAGCGAGGCCGGCGTGAACACCCAGGCGAGACGGATTTTCACCGGCTCCGCTTGCGCGCCGGCGCCGAACAGAAGAAATCCGAGCAGCACCATAACGACACGGCTTGCAAAGCGCATGACCACCCTCCCGGTTTACGGAGATCGTAGCGGGTCTTCCCGCTCAGCCACAGCTAGGCGACGCGCGCAACCATCCGCTTTGCCCAACGATTGTCCGGGCGCGCGACGAGCCGCTCGCTTAATAGATCGCGCGCGATCTCGGCGCGGCCCGCTTTCACCGCGGAATCGATGAGGAGCTGTGCGAAGAAATCGCGCTGCGCGTGGCTGCCGCCGATGCGGCGGATCGACCCGCGCGCCGGAAAAAGGAGATCAACCGCGCGCCCGTAATCGCCGTGGCGATGCGCCCGTGCCGCATCGCCCAAGGCCAGTCCAATTTCGGCCATGATGCCGGATTGCGTCTCGCTCGCCCGTGCATAGGCCGCACTCGAGCGCCGCCACCAGGCGAAATCCTCTGCCGTTCCGGCGGCGGCAAGCGCGGCGGCGTAATGTGCATCGCCGAAAACAAGCATGTGGTCATCGATCCGGGCCGCCGAACGCGTCGCGAGCTCGCGCCAACGATGGCCGACATCGACGCCATGCTGCTCCAGCCGCCATAGCAACGAGACCGCATTGGTGATGTCGAGATATTCGTCGGTGGCTTCCGCCCGCACCTCGTTGTCGTATCGCGCAAGGATCTCGTCGAAGTGCCCAAGCTCAAGGAGAAAGAGGCAGCGGTGCCAATTCACATGGAAGGCGAAGTTGTTGGCGTTGGGCCAGCCCGCCCGCGCTTCATCGAGCCAGGCGAGGCCGTCGCTGCTGCAATCCTGCATCTCGCAGCAATGCGCGACCGCATGCGCCGCCCAGATATCATCGGGATGCAGCGCGACCGCGCACCGGCCGAGCTTCTCGGCTTCGGCATAGTCGCCGCATTCCTCGACGCCAAAAGCGTGGCAACCCAGCGCATAGCCATAGCCCGGCGTATGCTCGTCCCACGAGGCGAGCGCCGCCGCAACCGTGTCGCGCATGTCGCGCCAGTCGCCTTGATAGAAGAGCAGGTATTGCACCAGCTTGAGCGCCAGTAGATCGCTCGGATATTCGGCGAGGATGCGTTGGAGGATCGCCGCCGCCGCACGGCAATCGCGCCCGATCCAAGCGCGCAGTGCTTGAAGGTGCAGCCGCTCGCGCGAAGTCGCTCCGGCTTGCATCATCGCAGCTTCGGCGACATTCGCCGCTTGCTCGGCGCGCGGCACCAACTCGCGCTTGACGAGAAGCAGCATGAAATAGCCGCGCAGCACCGGCGCCATCACAAGACCCGGATCGGCGAGCGCGGCTTTGAGGCGATCGCCGGTATCCTGGCGGAAGCCGCAATAGCCGATCAGCGCGTGTTCGAGCCGCGCCGCGGATTCGACGCTCGATGCCGTGACGAGAATGCCGCGCGGATCCGTCAGCATGATCAATCCGCCGCCGCCATGACGATGCCGACGCGGCGCTTCCACGGCGCCTGCTTGAACCAGGCGACGCCGTAACCGATCGCAAAAAGCAGCGCGAAGGCAACGGCGTTCACCCAGACCTGCGTGAGGAAGCCCGTCCCCTCGCGATCGAAGGCCATGCCGCCGATATAGGACAGCACCATCCCCGACGTGAAGATCGACAGCGCCTGCTGGCCGCATTTGACGAAGGGCTTGAGCCATGGCGTCAGCAGGATTTGCTCGCGGCCTTTCAGCAGCACCAACACGACATAGGCGGAGGCGAGGAAATGCGCATATTGCAGCAGATCCATGTAGGTCTTGTCGCTGTGATCGTAGACCCAGCGCTGCAAGCGGTAGATCGGCTTGATGTCCTCGATCGCGATCGGCAGCGAGATGACGAGCCCCATAACGAGGATCGCGACGCTCAGCCAGAGCAGCGGCTTCGAATCAAGCGATACCTTCACCCAGCCGCGGCGCAGCGCGAAGCCGGTGAAGAAGATGAGTTGCCAGGCAAAAGGATCGAAATACCAGACCGGCTGATCGTCGGCATTCGCGGGAAAGTTCAGGCCGAAGGCCCAGCTCGCGGCGTAGAGCGCAATCGATGCCGCGATCACCAGGTACGGGCTAATCCGGGCCAGCGCCATCGCGATCGGCACCATGGCAAGGCAAACGATATAAAGCGGCAGGATGTCGATGTAATGCGGCACATAGGTGAGCGTGAAGAGTCCAACCAGCGCCTCGCCCGGCTCACGGAAGAAATGCTGGAACTGCGCCGACGCGATGTAGTCGGTATCAGGAAAGAGACGCGTCCCGATCACCACGACAACGGCGACAGCAAGGAACATGCCGATCTGCGCCGCATAGAGCTGCAAGCAACGATAGGCGATGCGCGCCGTGCCGACCAACCAGCCCTGGCGGATGAAGGTGCCGCCGAAAGCGATCGCGCAGGTCATGCCCGAAATGAACACGAACATATTGGCCGCGTCGCTGATGCCGTAGCGCGCCGGGATTGCCCAATAGAGGACATTGCCTCGCGTATGGGCGACATAGATGATGAACATCGCGGCGCCGCGGAAGAAATCGAGCCGCGGATCGCGCGGCGCGCTCGCCGAAGATGGGGACACATTGTGTTCTGCCAACCGACCCCGCCCCTCAAAGCGAGCGCAACCGCGCCGGCAGCGGCAGGAATGGCAGATAGCGATCGACCAGCGCCACGGCGTCGCGGCGGCGGATCGTCACGATCACGATCGCGGCCGCCCAGACCGAGCAGGCTTGGCGGAACAGCACCCCGCCATCGCCGTAAGGATCGACGCCGAGCGGCGAGACAAGATGAAAGAAAATCGCGCCCGACATGATGCAGAAGCCGAGGAAAGCGCCGACGACCTGCAGCGGCCGGTCGAAGAGCAGGATCGAGGCGATGAGCTCGACGCTGCCGGTGCCGATACGCATGATCTTCTCATGCCCGTGGAAGCCGAGCCAATCGGTGAGAACGGTGAACAGCCAGACGCTGCCGTCGTCGCCGGTGAATTTGAATTGCAGATACCAGACGAAGATGAAGGCAATCCAGGCCGAGAGTGCCCAGACCAGCCATTCGCCGCACCGCTGCATTGATACCCTCCGCCAGGCGACGACCTGACCCCAATCCGAGGATACCAGCCGCTGGGCGTTTTCGACAGACGCTGGCGAAGCGGTTTCGCTGTGCTGGCTAATCATCGTAAACTCCCTCGGAAGGATTGTGGTCGGGGGCGTGCGTGCGATGGGTTATTCGCGGCGTCACCCGGCTCGGTTACACCAGCCGCGGTTTTTTGACGGATTTTGATGGCAGATAAGTCGGACGGGCAGCAAAGAGAGGCCGAATGGTCGCGCTGGATGGCGGCGGCGCAGGATGGCGACCGCGCCGCCTACGAGCGGCTGCTCCGAGACTGCCTGCCCTACCTACGCTCCATCGCCAGCCGCTATCACCGCACCGCCGACCGGCGCGAGGATGTGGTCCAGGACATCCTGCTGACCCTGCACCGGATCCGCCATACCTATGATCCGGCAAGGCCTTTCACCCATTGGCTCGCGACCATCGCCAGCCGGCGCTCGATCGATGCGCTCCGCCGCCGTGGCCGGACCGAGAAAAACGAGATTTTCGACGAGCAGGCCTATGAAACCTTTTCCGACCCCGAAGCGAATAGAGAGATGAGCGTGCGCGACGAGGCGCCGGCGCTGCAGGCGGCCATCGCCAACCTGCCCGAGGGGCAGCGCGAGGCGGTCGAGCTACTGAAGCTCCGCGAATTGTCGCTCGCCGAGGCGTCGCAGCAGACCGGCAGATCGGTAAGCGCGCTCAAGGTCAATATGCACCGGGCGCTGAAGGCGCTCCGGCTGCAGTTGAAGGGAGATTAGTGTGCCGCCCTCGACCGAGCAGCTCATCGCTCAGCTCGCCGCCAGCGCCGGACCGGTTAAGCGGTTGCGGCCGCCGCTACTGCGCGCGCTGTTCTGGCTGATCGGCGTCGCCGCCGTGGGCGCGGTCGTCGTGCCTTTCTTCGGCGATTTCACGCTTTTCGCCGAGAAGACGCGCGACCCGAAATTCGTCGTCGAGATGGCCGGCACCTTGCTGACCGGCATCGCCGCAGTGATCGCGGCGTTCGAGCTCAGCCTGCCCGACCGCTCGCCCGCCTGGGCGTGGCTGCCTCTGCCGCCCTTGATCCTGTGGCTCGGCTCGAGCGGCTACAATTGTTGGCGCGATTGGATCGAGTTCGGCGATCAAGGCTGGCATTTCGGCGAGAGCGCCGCCTGCTTCGGCACCATTGTCGGCTTCAGCATCCCGCTGGGCGTGGCGCTGTTGATTTTCCTCGGGCGCGCGAGGCCCCTCGCGCCGACGCCGGTCGCCGCGCTTGGGGGGCTCGGCATCGCCGGCCTCGCGGCGTTCTTTCTCGATTTCAATCACCCGTTCGATGCCAGCTTTCTCGATCTCGGCTGGCATGCGGCGGCGGTTGGCTTGGTGATTTTGAGCAGCTCGCTCTGGGGTCGTTGGCGGGCACAAACCAATGGGGCAATCGCCGAATCGCGCGCGGATCGTTGAAAGCGTGGAACACAAGGTGGGGGTTCGCCGTTATCGGTTCGCCATACGCTTATTCAACAGGAGAAACGAATGCACATCAAAAGGAATACCCAGGCTGCACTGGTAGCGGCCCTTCTCGCGGCCGGCTCGCTGACGCCTTTCGCGACGGCACATGCCGCCGTGTCGGTGCAGTTCGATGCCGGCAGCGTCGCCTTCGGCTATTCCGATGGCTACTGGGATCAAGGCCATAAGTGGCACCGCTGGCCCAACACCGCGGCGCGCAACAATTGGCGCACCCACAACACGGGTCATTATTACGGTCATACCCATACCCACGATAAGGGTGGCGGCTGGCACGACAACGACCATTGGTGGGGCCACTAAGTCTCCTTGCCAAAGCAAATGGAAAAGCCCCGCTTGAGCGGGGCTTTTTCTTTCCGGGTGCGACACGGCGCGCGGCCTGACCGGGCAACCAGAACCTGGATACACCGTTACCTTCCCAGTACGTGGCTTACTTAAGGAGAACACTATGAAACGCACGATCCAAGCCGTTCTCATCGCCGCCGCGCTCGCGGCACCTGCTTTCGCGCCGGTGGCGGCAAAAGCCGATGTGACGGTGTCCTTCGATTCGGGCAGCGTGGCTTACGGCTATAACGACGGTTACTGGGACCGCGCCCATGCCTGGCATGCGTGGCCGAACCCCGCCGCGCAGCGCGACTACCGTGAGCGCAACACGCAGCACTATTACGACCAGAAACACGATCGCGACCACGACATGGGTTGGCGCAATGACAATTGGTGGGGCCGTCACTAACGTCTCGGCATCACACGCAATGTGATGCAATGTTTGAAGGGAAAGCCCCGCTTCGGCGGGCTTTTCTTTATTCGTGCTACGTTTCGGCTATTTCGGCAGCAGCATATCGGTCATCAGCCGGATCAGCTCGACATAAGAGCGCGCAAGCAGGAACAGCAGCCCGCCGATTACGGCGGCGGCGAGCAGCCACCAGAGCGAGGCGCCGAGCGCGGTCGCTACAATGCCGGCGAGGAAGGCAACCGCGCCGACCGCGATCGCCAGCCAGCCGCCGTGCTTCTCGAGAAAGCGCAAAGTCGGATAGTCCGCCATCGGCGCGAGATTAGCGTGCCGAAGCCGCAGACCGAAGCCTGCGCTCGATTATTGCGCGAGCGCGCTGCGCCGCGTGCAAGAATCGAGAACGGCCGACATAAGGAAGGAAGCGCCGCGGATAAGCGGAGCGCTTGGTTCGAACTATCGCGCCGGTCCTCTGGTCTCAACGATTCCGGACGCACACCCCGCCGACCCAGTGCAGGCGCCCATCGCGACCGCGCACACGATGGCGCGGCATATAGCGACGGCCAGGGCCACAGCGGCGGTCGACCTGAATGATCGGTGACGATCCGTCGCTGGTGATCTGCGCAAGCGCCGGGCTCGGCGCCGCAACGGCAACCGATACCGGTAACGAGAACAGCGCCGCGATGGCGAGAGCGGCCGCAAGGGTAGCGTTGTGCATGATGATTTCTCCGCGAAACTTGCTTAATCGGACGTAGTTTAACGGACAATCAGGCAAAAATGCGGCCTCCAACAAGAACAATCGGGTGGCCGTGCCAGAAATGTTCTCGCCGACGTGCTGTGCAGGCTTTGCCCTTCACAAGGCGTGCCGGCTAGGGAATGGCAGGCGCAACGGACTTAAAACCTGTCCTCGCTCGTCTGATAGTCTGCCTTCTGCCGGGAGGCTCGGTGGGGAAATTAAATGCCGTCCCCGGTAAGTCACCTCAACAAGAAGGGGAACGCCAACCATGGATAAGCGCCTCAATTACATAAAACCGATGATCTTGGCGCACGCGGGAATCGTGGCATCGAGCGTCGCGATTCTCATCGCGTTGATCGTGGGAACCGCCGGCAAGGATAATGATCTCTATCGGTCGGTATTCGCGAGCGCCATGGGACCGATGGCTTTGGTGGTTGTGCTTTCCACGATAACCGTGGTGCTGTTGCAAGCACTGTATTTCGGTTGGCAACTCGCCCCGCGGTATTACGATGGGAAGAAGCCGCCCGCCTGGGGCAAGTACGGAGGTCTCCGGTCGTCGTCATCATCGTTTTCTTCGCTTTAAGCGTGATGACCGTCGCACCCGGCTTTGACTCTGCGAAGCACCTCTTCACCG
Source organism: uncultured Alphaproteobacteria bacterium (assembly GCA_963731145.1). GTDB lineage: Bacteria > Pseudomonadota > Alphaproteobacteria > ATCC43930 > CGMCC-115725 > CAIKMD01. The sequence continues at coordinate 609,334 of CAVSUX010000013.1, forward strand.
GCAGCAAAAACATCGTCGAGAAGAAAAATCCCGATCTGTTTTTATGCCCTGCCGAGCGCGCGGCCCTTCCATGGATATTGCGAAGGTTTTATCGGGGCGGTCCCACCGGACCGTGTTCCCAGCAGAAAGCGCCTTAAGCTAGAACCTCATTTTATGAGGCTCTAACGACAAGTTGAGACCGTTCTCGGTGGCTATCCGGCGGGATTTGGCACTTTAGGGTGGCCGCCCCTTCCGCTAAGACGCTGATTCACGAGCGTGCCCGCTTGGCGGAATGGTAGACGCAACGGACTTAAAATCCGTTTCTGGGAGACCGGAGTGCCGGTTCAAGTCCGGCAGCGGGCACCAATACAGCCGCAAACTTACACCGGCGCGGGTTCCTCGACCGGCGTGTCGCCGAGCTCGCGAACCATCTGCGCGACTTCTTCAGTCGCTGCGGCGAGCCGCGCCGGTCGCGCGGCCGCGCAGCACGAGGTTCACGCCGAACGAGCCGCGACGCATGATCGGATAGGAGCCGATCTCGATATCGCCATAGCGGTTCTGGATATCGCCGAGGCGCTTGGCCAGCACGCCCTCGGCCAGCGAGGTTGCGATGGTGCGCGAGAGCATCGGCCGCCCGCCTTTGAGCTCGCCTTTGATGGCATCGAACATGCCCTGCATGACGCGCGGGATGCCGGCGAAGACATAGACATTGCCCATCTTGAAGCCGGGCGCGCGCGAGACCGGGTTGTAGACGAGCGTCGCGCCTTCCGGCGTCGTCGCCATGCGCATGCGCGCTTCGTTGAGCTCGCCCGGCGCGTAGAATTGCAGGAAGTGCTTATGCGCCTCGGGATGCACCACCCAGGGCACGCCGAACGCCTTGGCGATGCATTCCGAGGTGATGTCGTCATGCGTCGGACCGATGCCGCCGGTGGTGAAAAGGTAATCGAATTTGGCACGCAGCTCATTGACGGTGGCGACGATCGTCGCCTCGATATCGGGAATGACGCGCGCCTCGCGCAGGGTCACGCCAACGTCGTTCAAGCCTTTAGCGATATAGGCGATGTTCGCGTCCTGCGTCCGGCCGGAGAGAATTTCGTTGCCGATGATGAGGATCGCGGCGGTGACGATCTTTTCGCCGGTAGGATCGGCGCCGTGCGCGGCGGGGTTGTTTTGCGGGTCGGCGGCGCTCACATAAGGCTCCCGAGTTTTTTCTTTCCTTATGCTAGTAAGCCGCAAACCCGCCACCGCCGCAATGGCCGGCGGCGGCCCGTGCTTGCCCCTATCGCACGAACGGGATATGATCGCCTTATGAACCAGTTTCAGCCCGCGCCCGTCGAGGAGCGCGCCTCTGCCGAGGAGCGGCGCATCAAGCTGCACGGCGCCGGCGGATTTCGACGGCATGCGCAAGGCCGGCCGGCTCGCCGCCGAAGTGCTCGATTTCATCACCCCGCATGTCATGCCGGGCGTCACCACCGACGCGCTCGACCGGCTCTGCCACGGCTTCATCGTCGATCACGACGCGATCCCTGCCCCGCTCAATTATCGCGGCTTTCCGCGCTCGATCTGCACCTCGATCAATCACGTCGTCTGCCACGGCATCCCCGGCGACCGGAAGCTCGAGGAAGGCGACATCGTCAATCTCGACATCACGGTCATTCTCGACGGCTGGCATGGCGACACCAGCCGCATGTACCTCGTCGGCGAGAAGGTGCCGCTGAAAGCGCGCAAGCTGGTCGACGTGACCTATGAAGCGATGATGCGCGGCATCGAGGTCGTGAAGCCGGGCGCGACGCTCGGCGATATCGGCCACGCGATCCAGAGCTTTGCCGAAGGCCAACCGCTTCTCGGTGGTGCGCGATTTCTGCGGCCACGGCATCGGCCGCGTCTTCCACGACGCGCCGTCGGTCGTGCATTACGGCCAGCCCGGCCAAGGACCGAAGCTGCGCGAAGGCATGTTCTTCACCATCGAGCCGATGATCAATGCCGGCCGCTACGACGTGAAGATCCTCGCCGATGGCTGGACCGCCGTGACCAAGGACAAATCGCTCTCGGCGCAGTTCGAGCACACCGTCGCCGTCACCGCGACCGGGCACGAGATTTTCACGCTGTCGCCCAAAGGCCTGCACCACCCGCCTTACGCGGCGTGAGGTTGCCATGGCTGCGCGGGGGCGAAGCCAGAGCACAGACGAGCAGCCGGCCGACGAGCCGCATTACCACGGCCATCGCGAGCGTTTGCGCGAGCGGCTGCTCGAAGCCGGCGCCTGCCGCGCTGCCCGATTACGAGCTCCTCGAATTCCTCCTCTTCGCCGGCATCCCGCGCCGCGATACCAAGCCGCTTGCCAAAGAGCTGATCGAGCGCTTCGGCAGCTTTGCCGGCGTGCTCGCCGCCAATCGCGAGGCGCTGAGCGATGCCGGGCTCAAAGACGCGGCGATCGCCGCGCTCCTCAGCGTGCGCGAAGCGTCGTCGCGTTTCCTGCGCGGCGAGATCGCGGATAAGCCGGTGATCTCGAACTGGCAGGCGCTGATCGATTATTGCACGGCAAAGATCGGCTTCGCCGCGACCGAGGAATTCCATCTCCTCTTCCTCGACCGCAAGAACGCCCTCATCCGCGACGAGCGCCAGCAGCAAGGCACGGTCGACCACACGCCGGTCTATCCGCGCGAAGTCGTGAAACGCGCGCTCGAACTCGAACGCGTCGGCGATCATCATGGTGCACAATCACCCGAGCGGCGACGTTACGCCGTCGCGCGCCGATATCGAAATGACGAAACAGGTGCGCGAAGCGGCGAAAGCCGTCGGCATCGCGCTGCACGATCATCTGGTGATCGGCCGCGGCAAGCATTCGAGTTTTCGCAGTCTGGGTCTTCTCTGATGAGCGCATCCCTTCTCGCGACGGTCGGCGTGACGCTTTACGGCGAAGGCGAGCATTGGATCGGCCGCCTTGCCGAAGATCTACGGCGTCAACGAGCGCACCATGCGCCGCTGGCTCGCGTCCGAAAGCACGATCCCGGCCCGCGTCTGGGACGATCTCGTCAATATCGCGATCGGCCGCGCCCGCGAGATCGCCGACCTCGTCCCGAAGATCGACCAGGCAAAGTCCGGCTGACGCGCGATCGATGTTTGGCGGGCGCAGGAAGCAGCTCCGCATAAATGCCGATCCATTCGCCGCAGCCCAAGCAGACGATGTCGCTGGTCAGCGTTGCATGCGGGCCAATCTCAATCTCGGCGCCGCAAGCGCAAGCAAAGGATGCCAACATCAATTGCTCGGCCGTCAATTGCTCGACAGGCGCTATCGGCGGCCTGATCCGCGATGACTTCCTCACGATCTTCGCTGCCGCACGACGGCGTTGTGGCATAAGCGTCCCTTACATGTCTCTGGTGCCAATGGGCGAACTCGAGCCGTTAGTTCCGCCGCTCTCACAGCGTGGCGAGAAAGCGCTCGAATATCGCGCGGCCCGTAAAGATGTGCCCGTGAAAGCCGAGCGTGCGCGCCGCGGCGACGTTCTCCGCAAGATCGTCGACGAAAAGCGCGCGCTGCGGATCGAAGCCGGCGCGCGATGCGACGAGCTGAAAGGCAGAGGCGTGCGGCTTCATATCGCCGATCTCATGGCTGAGATAAGCGTCGTAGCGGCCGAGCGCACCGTCGGCGAGCTTGGTCACATAATCCCAATGCTCGCGATTGGTATTGGAGAAAAGCAGCACGCGATTGTGGCGCGCCAGCATCGCGAGCAAAGCGAGCATCGACTCATCGACGGCGAAATGGCTGCTCCAATCCGCGAGGAAACCGTTCCAATCGCGCTTGTAGCCGAGCTCGCCGACGATCTCGTCATAAACATCATGCACCGGCCGCACGCCGGTGGTGATGTCCGGATCGAGCGCGGCTTCGCGGATGCGGTCGACCGCATCTGCCGCGCTGCAGGATTCGGCGAGCCGCCGGAACAGTCGCTCATTGTCGTGCAGGACGAAAATCCCGCCGACATCGAAAACGAGAGCGTCGAAGGGCAGCCGCCGTGCGATATCCATCGCGGCAGTTTACCGAACATCGACGACAGTGTCTTGGCTACGCGGCCGTCTTGAACAGGTCGACCATCTCGCGACAGGCTTGCCGCTGCTGACGAGCTTCTCGTCGCGCACGACTTCGCGATCGACCCAATTCGCGCCGGCATTTTTGAGATCGGTCTTCAGCGACGGCCACGACGTCATGGTACACCCCTTCACCACGCCGGCCTCCACCAGCGTAGAAGCGCAGGGCATCGCCGTGGTTCCCGCGCAGCTTACCTGTGGTGCCCGCCGCTATGTCCGCCGTGGCCGCCGTGCCCGCCATGCATCCCGCCGTGCCAGGAGCCGCCGTGGGTGCCGCCGCCGCGCCAGTGACCCGCACCGGCATGCCCCCAACCATGGTGGTTCCAATGCCGCCGCCCATCGTAATGCCTACCGCCGACAATCACGCCGCCGTAGAAGGGACTGTAGAAATCGGTCGGATAAGCATAGGCCGGGTAGTTGCCGTAATATCCGTAGCCGTTGCCGTAATACCCGGTGCCGTAGCTCGCAGCACACGAAGCAAGTGTCAACGCTGCGGCCGGCAGCAATAGCCATCGCAATCCGGATTTCATCGAACACTCCATTTATTCTTTTTCTTTTTTTGCCTGCGCTTCATGTGGCGATGCGCGCGCAGCTTTTGCGGGGCGCTCGGGTTACAAGCGCGTAAGCTTCGGAAAGCAGAGCCTTCATGGCGGCGAGGCAGCAGCTTATTGGCGACATCCGCATCGGCATTTCGGGCTGGAACTATGCGGGCTGGCGCGGCGTCTTCTACCCACCGAAACTGGCGCATAGGCGCGAGCTTGCCTATGCCAGCCGCGCCTTCCGCACGATCGAGATCAACGGCACGCATTATTCGCTGCAGCGGCCGGAGGATTTCGCGCGCTGGGCCGAAGAGACGCCGGACGATTTCGTCTTCGCGGTGAAGGGCTCGCGCTACATCACGCATATGAAACGATTGCGCGAGCCCGAAGCCGGGCTCGCCAATTTCTTCGCGCAAGGACTGTTGCGCCTGGGTCCCAAGCTCGGACCCATCCTCTGGCAGTTCCCGCCCAACTTCCACTTTGACCGTGCACGCATCGAGCCGTTCCTGGCCCTGCTGCCGCGCGACAGCGAAGCCGCGCTGACACTCGCGCGGCGGCACGACGATCGCGTCGCCGGCCGGACTTGGCTCAAAATCGACAAGAAGCGCCGGCTGCGGCATGCGATGGAAATCCGGCATGAAAGCTTTGTGACACCCGATTTCATCGCGCTCTTGCGCAAATACAGCGTCGCTCTAGTCTCAGCCGATACGGTCGATTGGCCGCTGCTCATGGATGTGACATCGGACTTTATCTATTGCCGGCTGCATGGCTCGGAGCAGCTCTATGCCAGCGGCTATGACGCGCCCGCGATCGCCGCCTGGTCCAAACGCGCGGCCGCCTGGGCGCAAGGTCGGGAAGCGCCCGACGGAAAGCGGGCAAGCCCGCGCCCTGCCCCGAAACGCGCCCGGCGCGATGTCTTCGTCTATTTCGACAATGATGCGAAAGTGCGCGCACCCTTCGATGCACAAGCGCTCGTGACGGCGGTCGAGAAACGCCTCGCTTCCGCCAACGGAACTGCACGCCCCAGGACACGTTAGCTAAGCATGGCCGCCCTTCGCAAAAAATCGGCGAAACAGACCCTTGCCCGCTATCGGGCGAAGCGCCGTTTCGACGTCACGCCGGAGCCGAGTGGCGGCAAGCCGACTGCCGAGGGCAATAGCTTCGTCGTCCAGAAACACGCGGCGCGGCGGCTGCATTACGATTTCCGCCTCGAGCTCGATGGCGTGCTGCTGAGCTGGGCGGTCCCGCGCGGTCCGAGCCTCGATCCCGCCGATAAGCGCCTCGCCGCGCATGTCGAGGATCATCCGACCGATTACGGCGGCTTCGAAGGCACGATCCCGCAGGGCCAATACGGCGGCGGCACGGTGATGCTGTGGGATCGCGGCACCTGGGAGCCGCAAGCCGGCGAAGATTCGCGCGAGGGCTATCGCAAAGGCCGGCTCAAATTCATCCTCCATGGCGAGCGCATGAAAGGCGGCTGGACGCTGGTGCGCATGGGCCCACGCGGGCAAGAGCGCAACAGCGACAACTGGCTGTTGATCAAAGAGCGTGATAGCGAGGCGCGGCCGGGCGAAGGCACGCTGCTCGTCGATAAGGGCATGAAGAGCGTTGCCAGCGGTCGGACGATGGAGCAGATCGCCGATGCGCCCGATCGCGATGTCTGGCATTCCAATCGCGCCGACGAAGAAAAGCCGAAAGCAAAAGCAGCGGCGAAAAAGCCCACCGCGAGGAAAGCCGCCGCCACTGCGCGCGCGAACGGCGTCAAACGCGGTCCCCTGCCCGATTTCGTCCCGCCGACGCTGGCAACGCTCGTCGATAACCCGCCCAGTGGCGGGCAATGGCTGCATGAGATCAAGATCGACGGCTATCGCGTCTTCGCGCGCCGCCGCAACGGCAAGGTCACGCTGCTGACGCGCAACGCGCTCGACTGGACCGGACGCTTCCAGCCGATCGCCGAGGCGGTCGCGAAACTGCCCGGCGGCGATCTCGCGCTCGACGGCGAGGTCGCGGTGCTCGATCAGAATGGCGGATCGAGTTTCGCCGCGCTGCAGGACGCACTATCGCGCGGCGATACGAAATCGATGCGCTATATCGTCTTCGATCTGCTCTATCGCGATGGCGAGGATTGGCGCGGCGCCACGCTGACCGATCGCAAGGACGCGCTGCGCGATCTCCTCAGGAACACGCGCGGGCCGCTGGTCTATTCCGATCATGTCGTCGCACATGGCAGCGAGGTCTTCAAGCAGGCCTGCGACCTCACGCTCGAAGGCGTGATCTCGAAACGCGCCGACCTGCCCTATTACGAAGGCCGCACGCGCGACTGGCTCAAGACCAAATGCACCATGCGCCAGGAATTCGTCATCACCGGCTATGTCGATAGCAACGCGCATCGCGGTATCGGCGCGTTGGCGCTCGGCTATTACGAGGACGAGAAACTCCGCTACGCCGGCCGCGTCGGCACCGGCTTCGATCATCGCACCGCGCTCGATCTCGCCAAGCAGTTGAAGCCGATGGTTATCGACCGCGTGCCTTTCGCCGATTTGCCGAGCGCGGCACGGCGCGGCGTGCATTGGGTCGAGCCCGAGCTCGTTTGCGAGATCGCCTTCCTCAATTGGACACCGGACGGCGTGCTGCGCCATCCGTCTTTCCAGGGCCTGCGCGAAGACAAGCCCGCGAAGAGCGTGAAACGGGAGCGCACCAGTGCCAACCGGCAAAGCGACAAAAGACTCGCACGACGACGACCCGCCAGCCGAACCAGCCGAGACAACGAACAGCGCGCGTAAAGGCCTAGAAAAGAAAGGTCCCGAGAAGATCGAAGGCGTCGCGATCTCGCATCCCGATCGCGTGATCTTCCCCGATCTCGGCATCACCAAGCGCCAGCTCATCGAATATTACGCCGGCGTCGCCGAGTGGATCCTGCCGCATATCGCCAACCGGCCGCTGAGCTTGCTGCGCTGCCCTGGCGGCATTGCCGGCGAATGCTTCTTCCAGAAGCATTTCGCGACCGGCATGAAGGACATCAAGCGCGTCACGATCAAAGAGAAATCCAAGACCAGCGATTATCTCGTGCTGCGCGACGCACATGATCTCGTGCTGCTGATTCAGGAAGGCGTGGTCGAGATCCATCCCTGGGGCGCGACAGCCGACGATCCCGATAGTCCCGATCAATTCATCTTCGATTTCGATCCCGCGCCCGACCTGCCCTTCACCGCCGTCGTCGATGCCGCGAAGACGATGCGCGACTATCTCGCGGCGATGAAGATCGAATCCTTCTGCAAGACGACCGGCGGCAAGGGCTTGCATGTCGTCGCGCCGCTGAAGCGCGATGTCGATTGGGCCGAGCTCAAAGCCTTCACCAAGAAGATCGCCTCGAACTTCGCCACCGCCGCGCCCGACCGCTTCACCGTCAACCCGCTGAAGCGCGAGCGCAGCGATCGCATTTTCCTCGATTACCTGCGCAACGATCGGGGCTCGACCGCGGTTGCACCATATGTTGTGCGTGCTCGACCCGGAGCAACAATATCTTTGCCGCTCGATTGGAACGAAGTAAATGCGCGACTCGATCCTTCGCGCTATACTCTAGCTTCCGTTCCTAAGTTGCTGGCCAAGCGCAAAAACGATCCCTGGGCCGGCATGACCAAGCATCGCCAGACCATCGCCGCGGCGCAGCGCGCGCTGGGGCTTGGCGGCGTAGTTTCAGCGCGTCGCAAAGGACAGTGTTATGCCACACGCTTACTGGTCCGGTTTCCTGCGTTTGTCGCTCGTCTCCTGTCCGATCTATCTCTCGCCCGCGACCAGCGAGCGCGAGCGCATCTCGCTGCATCAGATCAATCCCAAGACCGGCAACCGCATCCGCTTGCAGCCGGTCGACGCCGAGACCGGCGAGGAGCTCGATCGCGCCGATCTGATCCGCGGCTATGAGGTCGAGAAAGGCCATTACATCGAGATCACCAAGGAGGAGCTCGCCACGCTGAAGCTCGAATCCTCGCGCGTGCTCGAGCTGTCGCGCTTCGTCGAGCGCGAGAGCATCAACGAGCTTTATCTCGATACGCCCTACTACGTTTATCCCGAGAATGCGCAGGCCGAGGAAGCCTATCACGTGATCGCCGCGGCGCTGGCCGAGACCGATCGCATCGGTGTCGGCCGCATCGTCATGTCGCAGCGCGAGCGGCCGGTGGCGCTGCAGCCTTTCGACAAGGGCCTGCTGCTCTCGACCTTGCACACGGCCGAGGAAGTGCGGCTCGCCGAATTCGATACGTCGAAGAACAAGCTCGATCCGCAGATGGTCGAGATCGCGACCACGATCGTCGAACGGCTCGCCGGTAAATTCGAGCCCAAAGGCTTCCGCGACCAATATCAGGACGCGCTGCGCGAACTCGTCGAATCGAAGCAAAAGGGCAAGCCGATCCAGCGCGCCGCTTCGAAGAGCCGAGCGGCAATGTCGTCGATCTGATGTCCGTGCTGAAGAAGAGCCTCGCCTCGACCGGCGCGGCGTCGCCAACGAGAACGAGACCGAGCGCCGCCCGGCAAAGAAGGCGCGCGGCAAGAAAGCCGATGCCCGGCAACGTTCGCTGCTGCTGCCGATCGATAGCGGCAAGAAAGGCGCCGCCGCGAAACGCGTCGCCGAAGCATCGCCGCGTGCGAGCGCGTCCAAACGCCGCAAGCGCGCTTAGGCGCACACTTAATGAGCAAAACGGCCTCGGACTTCCGGGGCCGTTCGCATTAGATGATCACGCCGAGCCGTCAGCGGGTGTTGATGCCTGGATCGACCCGGTTCATCTCTGGATTGTCGGGGCTCTGTCCGACCTGACCATTCGCGCTCGGTCGATTGATGCCGGCGTTCGGACTGATCCCGACGCCGGTATTCGCATTGGCACCGACTCCGGTATTGGTGTTGAGGTCGGTGCTACCGACGCCGCCGGAGCCGATGCCGGTGCCTGTGGTTGCGCTGCTGCCGACACCCGAATTGCTGGATCCGTTGAGCGCGCCGGTTCCGCCGGAGCCATCGAGCGAACCGGTGCCGCCGATCGCACCAGTCCCACCGGCCCCGACCCCGCCGTTTCCTGCGGCACCCGCACCGCCGCTAACGCCGGCGCTCGCGCCAGCACCACCCGCAGCGCCGCCGCCCTGCGCGAAGGCTGCCGCCGGCGCCAAGGCCAAGCCCAGTACGACTGCCGTCGTCATGAGATATTGCTTTATCTGCATCTGCATCGCGACCTTTCCTTTCCCACGTCCCAATAGGGACGATTTGGAGTTAACCACGCGGTCGCGGAGACAGTTCCGGACTGATTGGCCGCAGGGCGCTATCTTGCAAAATGCCTTCCGGACGCGTATTTCTTGAGCCAGGATCAGCTATGCGCCGCTCGCATCTCATATCGGCTCTTTGTTTTTGTGCGGCTTTCTCCGCGCCAGCGCTTAGGAGCGCGCATGCCGCGTCGCAGGTGCTGACCTACGACGTCGAACATCCGACCTACGGCAATATCGGCACCTACACGAACACGGTATCGCAGACCGGCAAAAATGCCGATGTGCGCACCGATCTCCACATCGCCGTGAAAATAATCGGCATCCCGATGTTCCATCAGGATGCGACAAGGGAAGAGCAGTGGCAGAATAAGCGTCTCGTCGGCTTCCGCAGCACGACCGACGATAACGGCAAGAACATCGAAGTGAACGCCAAGGCCGACGGCAGCAATTTCGTCATCAATTCGAGCACCAACGGCAATCTGACCGCGCCGCCACAGGTGCATCCGTCCAATCCCTGGGCGCCCTTCGTGCTGCAGACCGATACGATGATGTCGACCAAGACCGGCAAGATCAGCCCGGTCATCGTCACGGACACCGGCGAGGTCATGGTGACTTTCGATGGACGCCAGATGCGCGTCCATCAATGGTTCATCGATGACGACAAGCACCAGATCGTGTGGATCGACGACCGCGGCGTCGTCGTCGCCTTCCAGACCGAGGAACAGGGCGCAGCTGATCAATTTCGTCTTGAAGAGCGACACGGCCTCGACCGATACCCCGCCCGCTTTCGCCAGCCGCTAATCCCGGGCCCAGTCACAATTGACGCGCGGCCCGGCAGCCGATTGACGCGCGCTGCGCGCGAGGGTAACCCCTTGCCATGATCCCGCGTTACAGCCGCCCGGCGATGACCGCCATCTGGGAGCCGGAAAACCGCTTCCGCATCTGGTTCGAAATCGAGGCCTTGGCCTGCGATGCCCTCGCCGAGGCCGGCATCATCCCGAAATCCGCCGCCAAGACCATCCGCGAGAAGGGCAAGTTCGAGATCGAGCGCATCGACGCGATCGAGCGCGAAATCCATCACGACGTCGTCGCCTTCTTGACCAACCTTGCCGAGCATATCGGCCCGGATGCGCGTTTCCTGCACCAAGGCATGACCTCGAGCGACGTGCTCGATACCTGCCTCGCGGTGCAATTGAAGCAGGCCTCGGACATCCTGCATCGCCGATCTCGACGCGCTCTTGAAAGTGCTCGAGCGCCGCGCGCATGAGTTCAAGCACACCATCACTATCGGCCGCAGCCATGGCATCCATGCCGAGCCGACGACCTTCGGTGTGAAGCTCGCAAGCTTCTTCGTCGAATTCAGCCGCGCGCGGCGGCGTCTCGAGACGGCGAAGCACGAAATCTCGACCTGCGCGATCTCGGGCGCGGTCGGCACCTTCGCCAATATCCCGCCTTCGGTCGAAGAGCATGTCGCGCAGGCGCTGGGCCTCAGACCCGAGCCGGTCTCGACCCAGATCATCCCGCGCGACCGTCACGCCGCGTTCTTCTCGGCGCTTGCGATCATCGCCAGCTCGGTCGAGCGCCTCGCGCTCGAGATCCGCCATCTGCAGCGCACCGAAGTGCGCGAGGCCGAGGAATATTTCGCGCCCGAGCAAAAAGGCTCATCGGCGATGCCGCATAAGCGCAACCCGGTGCTGTCGGAGAATCTCACCGGCCTCGCGCGGCTGGTGCGCTCGCATGTCGTGCCCGCGCTCGAGAATGTCGCGCTCTGGCATGAGCGCGACATCTCGCATTCCTCGGTCGAGCGCGTGATCGGTCCCGACGCGACGATCGCACTCGATTTCGCCCTGGCGCGGCTCACCACGCTGGTCGATCGCCTGCTCGTCTATCCCGACGCGATGAAGCGCAATCTCGACAAGCTCGGCGGGCTGCATAATTCGCAACGCGTGCTCCTGGCGCTCACCCAAGCCGGCATGAGCCGCGAAGATGCTTACCGCGCCGTGCAGCGCAACGCGATGCAGGTCTGGGCCGACAAAGGCGATTTTCCAGCGCTGCTCAAAGCCGACAAAGATGTCGCCGCACTGCTCTCACCCGTGCAGATCGACGCCACTTTCGACGATACCTATCACCTGAAACACGTCGACACGATCTTCAAGCGCGTGTTCGGGGACGGCTGATCGTGTCAGCCCCGCGGCTCACCGCTCTCGCGCCGCAGTTCCTCGTCGACGATCTCGACGGCGAAATCGCCTTCTATCGCGACGTGCTCGGCTTCACCTTCGGTTTCGTCTATCGCGGCTTCTATGCCGTCGGCCAGCGCGACGGGATGCAACTACACCTGAAAGAAGCGCCGAAGAATCCAAGCGAGCGAGCGCATCGCCGCGCGAACGAGCATCTCGATGCCTATGGCGATGTCGAGGGCATCGACGCGTTCTATGAGCATTGCCTCGCCAAAGGCGCGCGCATCTTGAAGCCGCTCGCCGCCACCGATTGGGGCACGAAGGATTTCTACCTCGAGGATCCCGAGGGCTACATCATCGGCTTCGGCGAAGGCTGACGACGCCGAAGGGTTAACGACACCCGCGGCTCAGCTCACCTGTTTTTCGGCCTGGGCGGCGAAATGCGACAGCTCGAGATTGACGCGCGTCTCGTCAAGCGCCACGCCTTTGGCTTTGAAATCGCCGAGGATCTTGGCGACGATCTCCTTATCGCCGTGAAGATGCTGCGACGGATCGGTGATGCCGCGCGCATACGCTTCGGCCGCATCGTCCGACAAGACCCACCTGTCCCGCGGCCCAGAGCCCGAGCAGATGGTTGCGCCGCGCCTTCACTTTGAAAGCGAGTTCCTGCTTGCGCTCGAAGTCGCGCTCGTAGCCTTTTTCGCGATCGTTGAAATCGGCCATACGCTATCCCCAGATTCTCCTTGCAGCGCGCCTTGAATAGCCGATAACCGACGCATGTGCACCTTCGTCATTTTGCGCCGCCCGAACGAGGCATGGCCGGTGCTGATCGCCGCCAATCGCGACGAGATGATCGACCGGCCGTGGCTGCCGCCGGATCGTCATTGGCCGGATCGGCCGGAGGTTGTCGCGGGCCAGGATGTGCTTGCGGGCGGCTCCTGGCTCGGACTCAACGATCACGGGGTGGTTGCCGGCATTCTCAATCGGCACGGCTCGCTGGGCCCTTCCCCGGGGCAGCGCTCGCGTGGCGAGCTGGTGCTGGAGGCGCTCGATCACGCCGATGCGAGCGCAGCGGCCGACGCGCTCAGCCATATCGAGCCCGCCGCTTATCGTACTTTCAATCTGATGATCGCCGACAATCGCGATGCGTTTTGGCTGCGCCATGCCGATCCTTCCGGCACCTTGCCGGTCACGGTGACGCCGCTGAAACCCGGCCTGCATATGATCGCCTCGGGCGATCTCGACGATGACGAGCTGCCGCGCCTCAAACGCTATCGCCCGCTCTTCGAGCAGGCGTCGATACCCGATCCCGATACCGGCGATTGGGCGAGCTGGCAAAAGCTGCTCACCGACAGCGATCTGAAGCCAGGCGACGAAGCCCAAAACGTTATGCGCTTCGACACCGGCCGCGGTTTCGCCACCGTCTCGAGCGCGCTGATCGCCCTACCCGCCATCGCCCATACGCCGCAAGCCGGCCGCAAGCCGCATTTTCTGATGGCCGCGCACCAGCCGCAGCCAAGTCCATGGCGCGACTATTATTCGCGCTCAGCGACTTGGCGCGCGTGATTGCGTGGGGGCCGGAGCCTGCTATACACGATCAAGTCAACCTGACCCGCGAGGCCCCGCCATGACGCGACGTAAACAGGTCTATGAAGGCAAGGCCAAGGTCATGTTCGAAGGCCCGGAGCCGGGCACACTCGTCCAGTATTTCAAGGACGACGCCACCGCTTTCAACGCGCAAAAGCGCGGCACCATCACCGGCAAAGGCGTCATCAACAACCGCATCAGCGAGTATCTGATGCTACGCCTCACCGACATCGGCATCCCGACACATTTCGTGCGCCGCCTCAACATGCGCGAGCAACTCGTTCGCCAAGTTGAGATAATTCCGGTCGAGGTCGTCATCCGGAATGTCGTCGCCGGCTCACTGGCAACGCGTTTCGGCATGGAGGAAGGCACGCCGCTGCCGCGCTCCATTGTCGAGTACTACTACAAGAGCGACAAGCTCGGCGATCCGATGATCTCCGAGGAGCACATCACCTGCTTCGGCTGGGCCACAACCCACGATCTCGACGACATCATGCAGATGTCGCTCCGCATCAACGATTTCCTGCTCGGTCTGTTTCATCGGGATCGGCATCAAACTCATTGATTTTAAACTAGAGTTTGGCCGCCTCTACAACGAGAACGACGAGATGCGTCTGGTCCTCGCCGATGAGATCAGCCCGGACAATTGCCGCCTCTGGGACCTGAAGACCAACGAGAAGCTCGACAAGGACCGCTTCCGCCGCGATTTGGGCCGAGTCGAGGAAGCCTACCAAGAGGTGGCTCGCCGGCTCGGCCTCCTTACCGAGGGCGCACCGGCCGAAGGCGCGCCGGGCGACATCAAAGGCCCGCAGACGGTCCAATAATGAAAGCCCGTGTCTTCGTCATGCCCAAGGACGGCGTGCTCGACCCGCAAGGCAAGGCGATCGGCCACGCCCTCGGCACGCTCGGCTTCAAGGGTGTCGGCGAGGTCCGCCAGGGCAAGGTGATCGAGCTCGAACTGCGCGCCGCGAACGAGGGCGAAGCCCGAGCCGAGCTGGAACAGATGTGCAAGAAGCTCCTCGCCAACACCGTGATCGAGAGCTACCGCGTCGAGATCGTCGGGTGATGGTTGCATCGGCTGATCCGAGCCCCGATTTTCTATTCCGTCATTGCGAGGAGCGCAGCGACGAAGCAATCCAGAATCGTGCAGTACCCTTGGATTGCTTCGCTTCGCTCGCAATGACGAGAGGTAAAAAAAGCGCGCCCTGAACATGCAATCCGCCGTCATCGTCTTTCCCGGCTCCAATCGCGAACAGGATGTGTTCGACGCGCTCCACCGCGCCGCGGGCAAGGCGCCGCTGAAAGTCTGGCATCGCGAGAGCACGCTGCCGAAATGCGATCTCATCGTCATTCCCGGCGGCTTCTCTTACGGCGATTATCTGCGTTGCGGCGCCATGGCGGCAAACTCGCCGATCATGCGCGAGGTGAAAGCCGCCGCCGCGCGCGGCACGCCGGTCTTGGGCATCTGCAACGGCTTCCAGATCATCACCGAGGCTGGGCTGCTGCCGGGCGCTCTGCTCTGCAACAAGACGCTCCAATTCCACTGCAAGAACGTCAATCTGCGCGTCGAAAACAGCCAGACGATCTACACCGCGCGCTATCAGGCGGGCCAGGTGATCTCGGTGCCGGTCGCGCATCACGACGGCAATTACTTCGCCGATGACGAGACGCTGAACCGGCTCGAGGGCGAAGGCCGCGTCGCCTTTCGCTATTGCGCCCCAAACGGGGCGCTGGACGACGCGTCCAATGCCAACGGCTCGGCGCGCAGCATCGCCGGCATTTTCAACGAGACCAAGACCGTGCTCGGTCTGATGCCGCATCCGGAAGACGCGACGCATCCGCGGCAAGGCTCGCTCGACGGCATGCCGTTCTTCGCCGGGCTCTGCGAGGCGCTCGCTTGACCGAACGCGACGTAGGGCCAGCGCTTGCCGCCGAATTCGGCCTCAGCGCCGAGGAATATGCGCGCGCGGTCAAAATCATGGGCCGCACGCCCAACCTCACCGAGCTCGGCATCTTCTCGGTGATGTGGTCGGAGCATTGCTCGTACAAATCCTCGACGAATTGGCTGAAGAAGCTGCCGACCGACGGCGCCGCAGGTGATCTGCGGCCCGGGCGAGAATGCCGGCGTCATCGATATCGGCGACGGCATGGCGGCGATCTTCAAGATGGAGAGCCACAACCACCCGTCTTACATCGAGCCCTATCAGGGCGCGGCGACCGGCGTCGGCGGCATCCTGCGCGACGTCTTCACCATGGGCGCGCGGCCGATCGCCAATCTCAACGCGCTGCGCTTCGGCCGCCCCGATCATCCGAAGACGCGGCACCTCGTCGCCGGCGTCGTCGCCGGCATCGGCGGCTACGGCAATTGCGTCGGCGTGCCGACCGTCGGCGGCGAGTGCAATTTCCATCCGAGCTATAACGGCAATATCCTGGTCAACGCGATGACCGTCGGCATCGCGAAGACCGACAAGATTTTCTATTCGGCCGCCTCGGGCATCGGCAATCCGGTCGTCTATGTCGGCTCCAAGACCGGGCGCGACGGCATCCACGGCGCGACCATGGCCTCGGCCGATTTCAGCGACGACAGCGAGGAGAAGCGCCCGACCGTGCAGGTCGGCGATCCCTTCACCGAGAAGCTGCTGATCGAAGCCTGTCTCGAGCTGATGGCGACCGACGCGATCGTCGCGATCCAGGATATGGGCGCCGCCGGGCTCACCTCTTCCTCGGTCGAGATGGCTGGCAAGGGCGGCGCTCGGCATCACGTCTCGATCTCGACCAGGTGCCGATGCGCGAGACCGGCATGACGCCCTACGAGATCATGCTGTCGGAAAGCCAGGAGCGCATGCTCATGGTGCTGAAGCCCGGCCGCGAGGAAGCCGCGCGCGCCGATCTTCGAGAAATGGGAATTGGATTTCGCGCGTCATCGGCAAGATCACCGACACCGGCCGCCTCGTGCTGACGATGCATGGCGAGGTCGCGGCCGACATGCCGCTCGAGCCGCTGGTCGACGCAAGCGCCGCTCTACGATCGGCCTTATGCGAAGACAGCGCCGAAGCCGGCGCTGAACGCCAGCAATGTCGAAGCGCGCGAGCCGATCCAGGCGCTGAAGACCCTGATCGCCTGCCCCGACCTCGCCTCCAAGCGCTGGATCTGGGAGCAATACGATCACCTCGTCGGGCCGACACCGTGCAGCGGCCGGGCGGCGATGCCGCGGTCGTCGCGCTGCCCGACGGCAAAAAAGCGCTGGCGATGACCACCGACTGCACGCCGCGCTATTGCTAGGCCGATCCCGAGCGTGGGCGGCACGCAGGCCGTCGCCGAGAGCCTGGCGCAATCTCACCGCGGTCGGCGCGCACGCCGCTCGCCATCACCGACAACATGAATTTCGGCAATCCCGAGCGGCCCGAGATCATGGGCCAGTTCGTCGGCTGCATCGAGGGCATGCGCGAGGCGTGTCGTCGCGCTCGACTATCCCGGTCGTCTCGCGGCAATGTCTCGCTCTACAACGAGACCAACGGCACCGGCATCTTGCCGACACCCGACCATCGGCGGCGTCGGCATTCTCGCCGATGCCGATAAGAGCGTCGGCATCGCACTCAAAAATCCAGGCGACACGCTGATCCTCATCGGCGCGACGCAAGGCCATCTCGGCTGCTCGCTTTATCTGCGCGAAGTCCTCGGGCCGCGAGGACGGCCCGCCGCCCGCGATCGATCTCGCCGCCGAGCGCCGGCATGGCGATTTCGTCCGCGAGCAGATCGCCGCCGGGCGCATCTCCGCCTGCCATGACGTATCGGATGGCGGGTTGCTGGTCGCCGTCGCCGAGATGGCGATGGCCGGCCGACTCGGCGCGACCGTCACCACCCTCGCCGGCGTGCCGCAGCACGGCTTCCTCTTCGGCGAGGATCAGGCGCGCTATGTGCTCGCCACCGCCCACCCCGACTCGGTTCTCGCGGCGGCGGAAAAGGCCGGAATCCCGGCATTAACCTTGGGGTCCGCCGGAGGCGATCAATTGACACTGGCCGGGGGCAATGCCATATCGATTGCAGAGCTCATTCGGCTCAACGAGGCTTGGCTGCCCGATTACATGGTGGGCTAAGTCCCTGAGCCGAGCCCTTTGACGGAAGGCGCGGCATGGCAATCGATGCGGGCGAGATCGAAAGGCTGATCAAGGCCGGATTGCCCGATGCGCAAGTGCGGATCGACGATCTGCGCGGCGATGGCGACCACTACGCCGCGACCATCATCTCCGCCGCCTTCAAAGGCAAGACCCGAATCCAGCAGCATCAGATGGTCTATCAGGCGCTGCAGGGCCGCATGGGCAACGAGTTGCATGCGCTGGCGCTTCAGACAGCCGCACCCCAGGACTAATTTCTCGCGAAGGATCGATCCATGGCCGACCAAATTGCCGAACGCATCAAGCACGACATCACCGACAATCCGGTGCTGCTCTACATGAAGGGCACGCCGGTCTTCCCGCAATGCGGCTTCTCGGCCGCGGTGGTGCAGATCCTCACCACCATGGGCGTGAAGTTCAAAGGCATCGATGTGCTCGCCGATCCCGAGATCCGCGAGGGCATCAAAGCGTTCTCGCAATGGCCGACGATCCCGCAGCTTTATGTGAAGGGCGAATTCGTCGGCGGCTGCGACATCATCCGCGAGATGTATGAATCAGGCGAGCTGCAGGAATATTTGCAAGACCACGGCATCGCCAAAGCATAAGCCGCGCGCCGCGGCCGGCGCGTGCCCGCAGTTGCGGAGGCGAGACCATGATCGGCCGGTACCATCTCCAGCTTCGGGTTTGGGGCGCGATCGGCGCGCTCTCCCTCTTTCTCCTCGGCGGCTGCGCTGTCGGCCCTGATTGGGACGCAATCCCGCAACAGGCCGCGCAAATCCGTAGTGCCTGCGAGACCCAGCACCCCGAAAGCGCGCGCGCCGCGGAGCAATGCGCCAACGGCCCGATCCGCACTCTCTACGCCAGCGCCAGCTTCCCCGACATGGATGTGATCGACGCCTACCTCGCGCAGCGCGAGGCAATTGCGGCCGAGCTCGACCGGCACGCGATCTCGCCCGAAGCGGCGCGCGCGCAATACGCGGTGGCGCTGGCGCAGGAGAACACCTTCCTGCAGCAACGCGCCGCCAGCCGCGCGCAGACGACGGCGGCGACCGCGCCGATGTTCTGCAATCGCATCGGCTTCCACTCGATGATCTGCAACTAGCTCAGGCCGCGAAGCGGAACGCGCTCATGCTGAGGCCGCCGAGCGTAAAGCCGCGGTGAAGACGAGCGGCTGCCGCCCCCTCGCCCGCCGCGCCGAGCGCGACAAACAAAGGCAGGAAATGCTCGGGGCTCGGATGCGCCCGGTGCGCATGGGGCGCCTTCCTGTCCCAATCGAGCAGATCGTCGAGGCGATGGGCCTCGAGCGCGTCGCCGAGCCAATCGTCGAATTCGCGCGCCCATGACGGCGGCGGCCCGCCGCGCGGATCCATCTCGCGCAGATTATGCGTCGCGCCGCCGGTCGCGAGGATCAGCACATTCTCGTCGCGCAACGGCGCGAGCGCCTGGCCGATGCGGTAATGCCAGCGCGCGTCGCGCATCGGCTGCACCGAGAGCTGCGCGACTTTCACATCGGCTTGCGGATAGAAGGATTTGAGCGGCACCCAGGCACCGTGATCGAGGCCGTATTCGCCGTCGCCGCTCGCCGGAATGCCCGCTTTGCGCAGCAGATCCAGCACGCGCTCGGCCAGCGCCGGGGCGCCCGGCGCGGGATAGCGGATCTGATAGAATTGCGGCGGGAAGCCGTAGAAATCGTGGATCGTCTCCGGCTGCTTCGTCGTCGCGACCAGCGGCAGATCGGTGAACCAATGCGCCGAGACCGCGAGCACCGCAGCGGGCCGCGGCAGGCTCTCGGCGAGACCGTTCCAGAAATCGCCGATCTCGCCCGGCACCAATGCCAGCGGCGGCGCGCCATGCGAGATGAAGAGCGTCGGAAGTTGCGTGTTCGTCATGGCGCTAAAATGGGACGATCGACGCCTGTCGGCAAGTCTCGCTAGTACAGCTCGTCCATCACGCGGCCGTAGTACCAGGCATCGAGCGCCTGCTTGTCGCTCTTGGCGTCGCGCGCCACCGCGAAGTCGCCGAGCGTCGGCGCGCCCTCGGGTCTGCCGTTTTGCGCGGTCTGCCAGAGATTCGAGCGCAAGAGCGCCTTGGGACAATGCTGGAACGCCTGCTCGACGGAAATAACGAGCACGACTTTCGGCTCCTTGCCCTTGACGACGAAGCGCTGCCGCAGCTCGGGATCAGAGCTGATCCGCGCCCGGCCATTGACGCGGTAGGTCTCGTTCGCGCCCGGAATGAGGAAAATTGTCGCGACGCGCGCATCCTCGACGAGGTTCTTGAGGCCGTCGATGCGGTTATTGCCGACGCGGTCGGGGATGAACAGCGTCTTGCCGTCCTCCGACACGATCACAAAGCCCGGCGCGTCGCCTTTGGGCGAGCAATCGAGACCATCGGCGCCGCACGTCGCCAGGACGAGAAACGGCGATCGCGCGATGAAATTGCGGCCCGCCGCGTTGACATGATCGAGCGCTTTCGTCCGCAGACGCTCGGTCGGCGGATCGAACCGCGCCGCGAGATCGTCGCGCGACGTCAATAGGTGCTCGGTCGGCGTATCCATCGGTGTTCTCCTGCAGCTCCGGCAAGCGCTCAGCGAAGCGCCGATCGGCTGCGATTGTCAACCGCGCCGCTATTCCCCGGGTTTCGACGGCGTGATCAGCACGCGATCGACGCGGCGGCCGTCCATGCCGATCACCTCGTATTGGACACCATCGGCCTCGATGCGGCTGCCGACCGCGGGAATGCGGTGGAGACGCGCCATCACGAAGCCGCCCAGCGTGTGATAATCGCCGCCGCCATCGTCCTGGATGCTGACGATGTTGAGCACGTCGCGCACCTGATCGAGCGGCGTCATGCCGTCAACGATGAAAGAACCGTCGGGCCGGCGCTCGATCGAAGGGCTCGCCGGCTCGCCCGGCTCGGCGATGTCGCCGACCAGCGATTGCAGAATGTCGGTCAGCGTCACCGCGCCTTGGAGATCGCCGAATTCATCGACGACGAGCTCCATCGGCTCGCCCGATTTGCGGAACATCTCGAGCGCACGCAGCGCCGTCGCGGTCTCGGGAATGAACAGCGCCGGCCGCACCAGCGGCTTCAGATCGAAGGGCCTGTCGCTCATCTCGGCGGCGAGAATGTCCTTTACCTGCACGATGCCGGCGACCTGCTCCAACCCGCCGTCGAAGACCGGAAAACGCGAATAATCGCTGTCGCGCACCTTGCGCCAGTTCTCGTCGGGGCTGTCCTGGAGGTCGAGCCATTCGAGCTGCGTGCGGGGCGTCATCACCGCGCTGACGCGACGATCGCCCAAGCGCAGCGCCATCTGCACGATCCCCGTCTCGGCGGCGTGCACATTGCCCGCGGCCTGCGCCTCGCGCAGCATGATCGTGATCTCCTCTTCCGTCACCGCCGCGGACTCCTTCGGTGCGCGCGGCAAGAACCGCAGCACGAGATTGCTCGACGCGGCGAGGAAGGAAACGAGCGGCGCCGCGAGCCGCGTCATCAGCGCCAGCATCGGCGCCAAGCCGCCCGCGATCGCCTCCGGCCGGCCGAGCGCGATACGCTTCGGCACCAGCTCGCCGAGGATCAGCGTCGAGATAGGAGATCACCGCGACGACGATCGCAAAGCTGATCGGCCCGGCTTTCGTGCCGAGACCGAGCGGCGCGAGATATTCCGCGACGGCATCGGCGAAGGTCGCACCGCCCAGCGCGCTGGCCAAGACACCGATGACCGTGATTCCGATCTGCACCGTCGAGAGAAACCGGCCGGGATCGCGCTTCAACTCGAGCGCGGTCCTGGCGCCGGCGCGGCCGAGATCGGCGCCACGCTGCAGGCGAACGCGGCGCGCCGAGACCACCGCCATCTCGGCGAGGGCGAAGAACCCGTTCAGCAGGATGAGCAGAAGAATGAAGGCGAATTGCAGCCAGAGCATGGCGAGCCCGATTCCGGTGGTTCGTCGGCACCAGAATACAGGTTTGCGCCCGGACGGGTAGCGCGCTTAGCGGACCCTGCCCGAATCCGGAAGATTGGCGCGCAAGCCATGCGCCGCAATCACCGCCCAGGCCTCTTCGGCGTTTTCGGCGTAGTGAAAGAGATCGCAATCGGCCCGCGATACCACCTCTTCCTCGCACAGCATGTCGAAGTTGATGACACGGCTCCAATAATCCTTTTTTACGAGGACGATCGGCACGAGCGGCGATTTGCCGGTTTGCACCAAGGTGAGGATCTTCGAACAGCTCGTCCAACGTGCCGAAGCCGCCGGGAAACACCACCAGCGCATTGGCGCGCATCGCGAAATGCATCTTGCGCATCGCGAAATAGTGGAATTGAAAAGTCAGCTCCGGCGTCGTGTAGGGGTTGGGCTCCTGCTCCTTCGGCAGCGTGATATTGAAGCCGATGCTCGGCGCGCCGATCTCGTGGGCGCCGCGATTGGCCGCTTCCATGATGCCCGGCCCGCCGCCCGTGGCGATGACATTGTCGCGCCAGCGATCATGCGGTGCGAAAGCGCCGCCGCGCTGCGAGGCGATCCGGCCGAAATTGCGCGCCTCCTGATAGATGGCCGCGCGCCGCATCAGCACCGCCGCATGGGCGCGCTCGGCATCGCCGGTCGCGGCTTTCTCCGCGGCCTCTGCCTGCTCCGGCGAGGGTGTGCGAGCACTGCCGAAGACGATGATGGTCGAGCGCACGCCCCAATCGCGCAGCAAAAGATCGGCCTTGTCATATTCGAGCTGGAAACGCATGCCGCGCATTTCCTCGCGCAACAAAAATTGCGGATCATCGACCGGCAGGAGATAGCTGAGCGATTGCTTTTGAAGCTGATTATCGGCCACGATGCCGCTCCACGAAAATTGGCGCCGGCCGAGACATAGCATTTTTCGCGCCGCGCGCGGCATCACTTCGCGAGCTAGAGGAGCGAATCGAAGATGAGAATATCGTTTCACGGCGCGGCCCGGGACGTCACCGGCTCGTGCCATCTGGTCGAGACCGCTGGCAAGCGCATCCTGATCGATTGCGGGCTGCATCAAGGCAGCCGCGCGCTCAATCTCGAGAATGCCGAGCCCTTCGGCTTCGACGCCGCCGCGATCGATTGTGTGCTGCTAACCCATGCCCATCTCGACCATTGCGGCCGCCTGCCGCTCCTCAGCAAGCGCGGTTTCAAGGGCCCGATCATCACCACCGCCGCCTCGCGCGAGCTCGCCAATCTCGTGATCCTCGATTCGGCCTATCTTCAGGAAAGCGAGGCCGCGCACGATGCCCGCGCTGCGGGACGGGCCGGGGTCAAAGCCGCGCCGCCCCTCTACACCGTGATCGACGCGACCAACGCGCTGCATCAATTCAGCAAAGTTGTCGATTACGAGAAGCCGATCGAGATCGCGCCCGGTATCCGCGCGACCTTCTTCAACGCCGGCCATATCCTCGGCTCGGCCAGCGTCCTCGTCGAAGCCGATGAGGGCGGCACAGAAGCGCAGTGCGTTCTTCTCGGGCGATATCGGCAATGCCGACCGGCCGCTGCTCCAACCGCCGCGCACGCCGGCGGCAGCGCAAGCCGTCGTCATGGAATTGACCTATGGCGACCGGAACCACCGCCCCTATCGCGAATCGGTCGAAGAGCTCTACGCCGCGATCGCAGCGACTTTCGCACGCGGCGGCAACGTGGTGATCCCGACTTTCGCCTTGGAGCGGGCGCAGGAAATTCTCTACATCTTGCGCCAAGGCATCGAGGCCAATCGCCTGCCGCCGGCAACGCCGGTCTTCGTCGATTTGCCGATGGCGATTTCGGCGACCGAGATTTTCAAGCGCTATCCCGATTGCAATTCGCCGGCGATCGCGGAGCTGTTCCGCCAGGAGAAAGACCCATTCGCTTTGCCTGCGCTCCATTTCACCCGCGACCGCGCCGAGTCCATCGCCATCAACCAGGTCAAAGGCGGCGCCATCATCATGGCCGGCTCGGGGATGGCGACCGGGGGCCGGGTCGTGCATCACCTGCGGCATAACCTCGCGCGGCCGGAAGCCGGCGTAATCTTCGTCGGCTATGCCGCGCCGGGCACGCTGGCGCGCCGGATCATCGACGGCGCCAAGCATGTCACGATCGCCGGCGAGCAAGTCCAGGTTCGCGCCTCGATCCATACCGTCAACGGCTTCTCGGCCCATGCCGACCAGACCGAGCTGATTACGTGGCGCCAGCGCATGGCCGGGATCGAGACTACCTTCATTGTCCATGGCGAGGAACCGGTCATGCACAAGCTTGCCGCCGCGCTCGGGCCCGGCCGGATCGAAATCCCGGCGCTGCACCAGAGCTTCGACATCTAAAGATTTCCGGCCGGCCGCCGGGAACCTTTTCCGCTCGGCCAGCATCCAAGCCTCTAGCGCCGCTATAATCGGCGGCGGAATGAGCGGAAGCAGAATGTCGATCACCGAGGCGGCACGCAGCGAGGATGATCTGGTCGCGCGCGCCCGCGAGCGCGACGAGTTCGCGATCCGCGCCCTGATCCAGCGGCACAACCAGCGGCTTTACCGCATCGCACGGGGCATCCTGCGCGACGATTCCGAGGCCGAGGATGCGCTGCAGGAAGGTTATCTCAAGGCATTCTCGCATCTCAATGATTTTGCGGGAAATGCCGCGATCGGCACCTGGCTCTGCCGCATCGTGATGAACGAGGCGCTCGGCCGCCTAAGGCAGCGGCGCCCTACGGTCGAGTGGAGCAGCATGGAAGACGCAGGGATGCCCAGCGCCGAGATCATTCGCTTTTCGACCGATAGGTCGCGGCCTGATCCCGAGCGCGCCCTGGCGCAGCGGCAAATCCGCGGCCTGCTCGAACAAGCGATCGACCGGCTGCCCGAGGATTTCCGCATCGTGCTCATCGCCCGCGTGGTCGAGGAAATGAGCATTCAGGAAACCGCGGCGCTTCTCGACATCCGGCCGGAGACGGTCAAAACCCGGCTGCATCGTGCTCGCGTCCTGTTGCGGCAGACGATCGAAGCGCAGATCGGGCCGATGGCGACCGAGGTGTTCCCGTTCGAAGACCCGCGCTGCCGCCGCACCGCCGATATCGTCATCGCAAAACTCGCCGCGGCAACGCGGTAGTCGGGAACCTTTCCCCCAAGCCCGCATCCAACACCCCAGCGTCGCAAGAGCGAGCCGATCCCGGCTTCCCGGACGCGAGGGAGAAAAACCATGATTCCTGTACTGCGCCTCGGGGCCCTATTCCTGGCCGGGACATTCTTGATGGCGGCGGCGCCGGCGCATAGCGCCGCGCCGACCGATCCGCAGATTGCCCATATCGCCTATACCGCCGGCGATATCGACATCAAGGCGGCGAAACTCGCGC
Organism: uncultured Alphaproteobacteria bacterium; assembly: GCA_963731145.1. Taxonomy (GTDB): domain Bacteria; phylum Pseudomonadota; class Alphaproteobacteria; order ATCC43930; family CGMCC-115725; genus CAIKMD01. Next base: position 634,385 of record CAVSUX010000013.1, read on the forward strand.
TGTCGAAATCGAAGAACACAGACGTGATCGCCTTCGCCAACAACATGATCGCCGACCATCAGGCGGTGAACGACAAGGCGCTCGCCCTGGTCAAGAAGCTCAACGTCACGCCGGAAGACAACGACACCAGCAAGGCGCTGGTGAAGCAGGCTGCCGCCGAGCGGGCGAAGCTCTCGAAGCTTTCGGGCAAGGCTTTCGACAAGGCCTATGCGGCGAACGAGCTCGCCTATCACAAGACGGTGAACGGCGCGCTCAAGGACACGCTGATCCCCAGCGCGCAGAATCCGGAAGCTCAAGGATCTGCTCTCGACCGGCCTCAAGATTTTCCAGGGCCATCAAGAACACGCGCAGATGCTCATCGACGAGCTGAAATAACGCTATGACGCTTCGCCTGGCAGGACCGCTCGCCGTGCTGTCGCTCGCCTTGATGGCGGCAGCGCCGGCGCGCGCAGCGACGATCGAGGTAACGATCAAGCAATTGATCTTTTCGCCGGCTCAGATCAGCGTGAAAACCGGCGATACGATCGAGTGGGTGAACCAAGATTTCGTCGCCCATACCGCGACCGCGCGCGACAAAAGCTTCGATGTGCCGATCCCCGCCAATGGCAAAGGGAGTTACACGGTCACAATCGCCGGCACCTTCGATTATTACTGCAAGCTCCATCCGACGATGAAAGGCCAGATCCAGGTTACCGCCCCCTGAGCGGGGATAGTTGTCAGGCTTGTCGCGCCGATGCAGATTCGCTCCTTCGGATGAGGGAGAGCGATACCGGTTATGCGCAGCAGCGGAAGAACGACGATCACGGCGCTCGCGGTATCGGTAATGCTGGCGGGCATGGCACAAGCGGCGACGCTCAAACTCACGTCGAGCGCCTTCAAGGAGGGCGGGATGATCGCGGCGAAATACGCCGGCCATCTTGTCACCAAGCGAGGCGCCACCGCGCCGACCGATTGCGGCGGTCAGAACGTCTCGCCGGCGCTCTCCTGGACCAACGTGCCCGCGGGCACCAAGAGCTTCGGCCTGGTCATTTACGATCCCGACGGTGCCAAAGGCGGCGGCGCGGTGCATTGGATCGCCTATGGCATCGCCGGCGATCGTCGCTCCCTGCCCGAAGGCTTCGGCAACAAAGCGACGGGTTACGTCGGCGGCACCAGCGCCGCCGGCAATCACGACTATATGGGCCCCTGCCCCACGCCAGGCCACACGAACCACTACATCTTCTCGCTCTACGCCCTCGATCTCGCGCCCGACGCGATGCAGCCCGGCCTCACCCGCGACCAGTTCCTCGATGCCGTGAAAGGCCATGTGCTCGATAACGGCTCGATCGTCGGCCGCGCCCCCTCGCTCCAGCGTGAGCCCTGAACCCGGCTGCGGCCGATTGGCCGGGGCGCGACAATTCGCTAAGCTGCCGATCGTCGGACGATAAAGTTAGGGAGAAACGCGATGCACGCGGAAGATCAGGCTCGGCTGGTGCATGTCGGCCCGGGGCAACCGGCGGGCGAATGGCTGCGGCGTTATTGGCAGCCGGCCTGCCTCTCGAGCGAAATCCCCGAGCGTGACGGCGCGCCGGTGCGCGTACGGCTCCTCGGCGAGGACCTCATCGCCTTTCGCGATACGAACGGCGCCATCGGCTTGGTCGATGCGTACTGCCCGCATCGCCGCGCGCCGCTGTTCTTCGGCCGCAACGAGGAATGCGGCCTGCGCTGCGTTTATCACGGCTGGAAATTCAACGCCGCCGGCGAATGCGTCGATCTGCCGAGCGAGCCGGCCTCGAGCCCGATGAAGAGCAACATCCGCATCAAGGCCTATCCGACGGTCGAGCGCGGCGGCATCGTCTGGGCCTATATGGGCCCGCAGGACAAGCAGCCGCCGGCGCCCGATTACGAATGGACGCGCGCGCCCGAGACGCATCGCGGCGTGTCGAAGAATTTTCAGGACAACAACTATCTGCAAAGTCTCGAAGGCGGTCTCGACACCGCCCATGTCGGCTTCCTGCACAACAGCAACATTCGCGACAAGGGCTATCTCTTCGCCCGCGACAACGCGCCGAAGATCGAATGTTTCGAGACGCCCTACGGTTATTCCTATACCGGCACGCGGCAGATCGGCGGCGACGATATCTGGGTGCGGCATTACCAATACATCATGCCGGTGCAGCAGATGCGGCCGAACGTGCGCTCGCCGTTGCCCGGCGACAATCGCCACCGCCCAGCCTATGACGGCCATATCTGGGTGCCGGTCGATGACGAGACATACCTGCGTCTACAACTGGACTTGCGGCTACGACGAAAAATCGCCGATCGATCCCGAAGGCTTCGACATTTTCGAGCGCCGCTTCGGCCGCGGCCGCGACGCCTATATCCCCGGCACTTTCCGCCTCAAGGCGAACGTCACGAACGATTACAAGATCGATCGCGCGCTGCAGAAGACGACGAGCTTCACCGGCATTCCGGGCATCAACACGCAGGACGTCGCAGTGCAGGAAGGCATGGGGCCGATCATCGACCGCACGCAAGAGCATCTCGGCACCTCCGACCGCGCGATCGTGTTCCTGCGCCGCATGCTGCTCGAGGCGGTCGACGCGGTCGAGCGCGGCGAGACGCCGCCCGGCGTCGATCCCCTGCAGCATCGCGACGTGCGGCCGCATGAAGGCATCCTGAAGCCCGGCGGCGATTGGCGCGCGGCTTTCGCAGTCGAGGGCGCCGCGCGCTGGTAGCGCAGCGGCTGCTAAAGTCGACGAATCAGCGCCGGCGTCGTTTCAGATCGCCACTTGCCGCGTCATCGCGATCTCGCGGCCGGTGCGCGCGGATTCGAGGATGCCGAAGCACACTTCGAGCGTCGCGAGGCCCCAGCGGCCGTCATGGAACGGCTTGCGTCCGCCGCTGAGCGCTTCGTGCATCTCCATCAACTCGGCCAGCCTGCCGCCTTCCTTGCGCGGCAAGGCGATCTCTTGCCGTCCGTCCTTGTCGTAGAGGTAGAGCCCATCGGCCGATTGCCGGATGGTCGCGTCCTCGCCGCTCACCACGACGAGACCGAAGAACGGCTGATGCGGACGCGCGCGGCCCGCATGCGCGTTGAGCAATTGTCCCGCCGTCGCGCCGCCATAGCGACCGCTCTCCTTACCGCCTCCAACCGTGCATCGCGCTCCTGCTCGCGGCCGCGCCATGAGCTCGAGGAAGGAGCGGCGATTGCGCTCGTTGCTTTTCGGATCGCGCAGATTGCCGCCCTCGCCGACCCAATTGAAGAGCTCGGCCGTGTCGAAGAGGCTGCGCCCGTCATAGACCAAGGTCGCCGGCACGCGGTTCTCGAATTCGAGATAGCAGACATAGCCGCCTTCGTGGCCGGTGACGCCGTCGGGAATGGTCGTCGCGCGCACGCTTTTGACGAGGCCGCCGCCGATCTGCCGCACGATATCGACATGATGCGGGCCTTGATTGAGCACCGGACCGCGCGTCGCTTCGAGCTCTTCGAGCAGCCGCGGCCGATGATTGAATTCGTTGAAGTTCCACGCGTTGATCGCGCGCAGTGCACCGATACGGCCGGACTTCACCAATTCGGTCATGGCGACGATCGGCGCATCGAAACTATGCGTATGACCGGCAAGCAGCACGACGTCGGCGCGGTTTGCCGCCTCGACCATCTCCATCGCGTCCTCGAGCGACAAGGTCAGCGGCTTCTCGCAGATGATGTGCTTGCCATGCGCCGCCGCGGCTTTGGCATGTTCGAGATGCAGCCAGGACGGCGACGCGATATACACCGCATCGACATCGGCGTCGCGGCAAAGCGCCGCCGCATCGGCATAGGCGCCGCCGCCGAATTCCGCCGCGAAACGCTGTTGCGCCTGCGCGCGCGGATCGGCGCCCGCCGCGATCGTCCACGGCAGATCGGGCGCGGCACGCATCTCGTCGATGATCATCGCCCCGGCCTGGCCGAGACCGATGATGCCGAGACGCAAGCGGTTCTGACCCGGCGCCATGCTCCGTTCCTCCTCCCACAGCTTTTGCTGGCGAGCTTAACACGGCCGAGCGTAGACCGCTCCGGCGGTTAGGTCGCGGGAAACGGCGGATTCCTGCGGCTTCTCCGCGAGTCGCCGGGATCTGGGCACACTTTCACCGGGAAAATCAGTCGGGGATTTACGGATAAATTTTAGCCTTGTTAACGTTTCTCCTCGCAAATTAGAGACAATTGCATCAGCACAAAACTCGGCCCGGAGTTACCGTTTGTTTCGCCGCGATGATCCGATCGGTTTCCGCCCCGGCAACGAGGCCGGACTGGGGCAAAACCGGGCACCACATCCAAAAATCGCAACCAGCCAAGCGACCGCGCACTTGGCCAGCGTGATGTTCGCCTCGGAATATCTCGTTCTCGCTTTCACCGCCTTTCTCGTGGCGTTGATCTGGAGCGCGATCGGCTATCAGATCGACCATGATCGCGCAGCCGTCCTCGACACGGCGCAAGTCAACACGCGCAACCTGGCGCGCGCCTATGCCGAACATGTCCAAGGCACGTTGCAGCTTCTCGACCAGGCTTTGCTGCGGGTGAAGAACGAATACGAAAGCAAATCGCACGATCCCGATTTCCTGCGCCGCGTGATGGCCGACGAGCAAATCGAGGCGCAGGTCGTGCCGATGGGCGTTACCGATCGGGATGGCTATGTCATCGCCTCGAATCTTCGGCGCGGTGTCGGATGCGAAATTGCCGCCGACGGCGTCGCCCGCCGCCATCTATGGCGGCGACCGCGATTACTTCCACGCCCAGGTAAACGACCCGATCCGCTGGCATCTATGTCGGCACGCCGATTGTCAGCCGCGTCAACGGCAAGACCACGATCACGCTGAGCCGACGTCTCAACGTGCCCGACGGCGCTTTGCCGGTATCGTCTTCGCATCCTTCGATCTCGATTATCTCACCGGCTTCTTCAGCGATCTCGCCATCGGCAAGCGCAGCAGCTTCAGCATCGTCGGCCGCGATATGATCATTCGCGACATGATCCGCGGCACGGGGCGCGCCACTCGACCTCGTCGGCAAGACCATGTCCACGCCGAGCCTTATGCCCGCCCTGGCTCATGCACCAAACGGCGATTACGAAGCCGTGTCGCCGATCGATGGTGTCGCTCGCCTCTATTCCTATCGCTCGCTGCCCAAATACCAGCTCGTCGTTCTTGCCAGCGCCGCCCGGCCCGACATTCTCGCCGATTTCAACGACCACAAATACACGATGTTTGGGGATGGCAACCCTACTCTCGTTGATCTTCATCGCAGTCGCGGTCTTCCAGCTCCGGCGCATCGCGCGGACCCGGCGTTACGAGATCGCACTCAAACACAGCAACGAGAAGCTCGCGCGGGCGCAACGCCTCGCCACAATCGGCTGCTTCGAGCACAACGTCACCACCGGCAAGGCCGAATGGTCCGATGAGCTTTATCACATCCTCGGTCTTCAGCCGACCGACGCCATCCCCGGCCACGACACGCTGATCGCTCTTATCCATCCCGAGGATCGCGCGCGCTTCGAGCAGCATCGCGACCGCGAGCTCGCCGGCATCGCAACCGACCCGCTCGAATATCGCATCGTCCGCGCCGACGGCACCCAGCGGATCGTGCGGCGCGAAAGCGAGAGCGTGTTCGATAACGACATACGCGGCCTGCGCCGTTACGGCACGCTCCAGGACATCACCGCGCTTCGGCATGCCGAGCAGCGCGAGCGCGATCTCGAGCGCAAGCTGCTGCATTCGCAAAAGCTCGAGGCGCTTGGCACGCTCGCCGGCGGTATCGCACACGATCTCAACAACACGCTGACGCCGATCATGGCGCTGAGCAAGCTGACGGCGCGGCGATTGCACTCACGACGACGAGCTTCACACCAACCTCGAGACGATCTTCGCTGCCAGCGAGCAGGCGCGCGACCTGGTGCGGCGTGTGCTTTCTTTCAGCCGGCGCGAGGATATCGAGAAGGTCGTTGTCAGCCCCGGCGCAGTCGTAATCGACGCGATGTCGCTGTTGCGGGCGACGGTTCCAACATCGATCCAGCTCACCAGCCGGATCGACGATGTACCCTCGATCTTCGCCGATCCGTCGCAAATCCATCAAGTGATCACCAATCTCGTCACCAACGCCGCGCAGGCGATTGAAGGTAATTTCGGGGCGATCACCGTAAGTCTCGAGCGAATTTGCGATTTCAAGCCCAGCGGCGAAATTCGTCTTTCGGTCGTCGATACCGGCAAAGGCATGGACGAGGGTACGCGCCTGCGCATCTTCGAGCCGTTCTTCACCACCAAGGAAGTCGGTCAAGGAACGGGGCTCGGGCTTTCGATCATCGACGGTATCGTCAGCAGTCACGGCGGACGCATCGACGTCACGAGCGAGCCCGGCAAGGGAACGCGCTTCGATATCTACTTCCCGATTGCCGTAGCTAGCGAGACCCCGGCGGCGGCAGCCTGAGCGCCGCCGAGCGCGGCTTGTCCGGGCCGTCGATCAAGCGCCATCGACAAGAAAAACGCGCCCTGTGGCGATACCGCTTAGACGCCGCTGCAACGGTTCCCGATATTCGTCCGAACGGTAGAATCGCTTTGCGGCGTCCATCGAATCAAATTCGACGATGACGAAGTGGTTTGGCGGCACGCCTTCCAAAGCCGTTGCCGCATCGCTGCGCGCGATGACCCGCCCGCCGAATTTCACGATCAGCGGCCCCGCGACCTTGACATAAGCCGCGAACGCCTCGGAATTCTGGATCGACAGATCGGCGACGAGATAGGCGGACATATCGGCTCTCCCCTAACAACCGGCGCCCGGAATCTGGGCGCACTTTCGGACCGCTGGCAAGCCGGTCCCTTTAGGCACGCCGGTCGGGGCACGGTTGCCTCAACTCCGCTGCTTCGGCTAGCGTAGCCAACGGGAGGAGAGATGCCTGCGTCCTTGCTGCTCGATCGACGGCGAGTTATCGCCGGCGCCGCGGCGCTACCGCTCGCCCGGGCGCTGCCGGCCTGGGCCCAGAGCGCGGCGAAAGCCGATTATTCCCTCGCCATCGCGCCGGTCTCGCTCGAACTCGCACCCGGCCAGGTGATCAAGACCGTTGGCTATAACGGCACCGTGCCCGGGCCGCTGATCCGCGTGCGCGAGGGCCAAAACGTCGCTATCGACATCACGAATTATAGCGACCATGACGAGATCGTGCATTGGCACGGTCTCGCGATCCCGGCGCAGGCGGACGGTGCGATGGAGGAAGGCGCGCCGATGATCGCGCCGGGCGCCACGCAGCGCGTGAACTTTGTCGCAAAGCCCGCCGGCACGCGCTGGTACCACACCCATGGGATGGCAAAGACCGATCTGACGCGCGGGCTCTATAGCGGCCAATACGGCTTCTTCTATATCGAGCCGACGCAGAATCCCGGCGCCTATGATCGCGAGGTCTTCATCGCCCTGCATCACTGGGCGCCGCAATGGGTGAGCTTGCAGGATATACGCAAAGGCCCGCCGCCGAACAACGGGCTCGAAGTGGTCTATGGCGCGGCCTCGTTCAACGACAAGGCGCTCGGCCATGGCGAGCCGATCCGCGTCAAGGAAGGCGAGCGCGTGCTGTTCCGGCTGGTGAATACCAGCGCCACGGCAGAGACCGCGGTCCACCTCCCGGGCCATCGCTTCACCATACTCGCCATGGATGGCAATCCCCTCGCCCGGCCGCGAGCCAGCGATACGCTCTTCCTGTCGCCCGGCGAGCGCATCGACGCGCTTTGCGAGATGAAGAACAAAGGCGTCTGGGTCTTCGGCTCGGTGATCGATGACGAACGCGGCAAGGGCATGGGAGCAGTCGTCGAATATGGCGGCGCGAGCGGCGAGCCGGTCTGGCAAGCCCCGGTGGAACGGGTGCGCATGATCGATTACACGCTCTTCGGCAGCAGCGCGCCCCCGCGCGAACCCGATGCGCGCATCGAGCTTGTTTTCGATAAGATCCCGGGCGGACGCGGCGGCTACAACCGTTGGACGATCAACGGCAAATCCTTCCCCGATACCGACCCGGTCATGGTCCAGCAGGGCAAGCGCTACCGCCTGGTGATGCACAATTTGGCCGGCGACATGCATCCGATCCATCTGCATCGCCACAGTTTCGAGGTCACGAACCATATGGGCAAAGCGATGTCCGGCCTCATCAAGGACGTGATGGCTTTGCCCGGCCGTCACGACGCCGAGATCGATTTCGTCGCCGACAATCCCGGTCCCTCGCTGTTTCATTGCCACATGCAGGACCACCAGGATTTCGGCTTCATGACTCTCATTCAATATGCGTGAGGCGCGATGATCACGACGCTGCTCATTGTTCACGGCTTGCTCGCGGTGACCTTGCTCGGCGCGCTGACTCATCAGACGATGGCGCTGTGGTGGCCGGCACGCGCCGGCCATTCGGTCGCGACGAGCTTCCGCGGCGTGCGCAGCCAGATCTACACCAACACGATCGTTGTGCTCTTTGCGCTGACGGCTATTGGCGGTTCCATCCTCTATCCGACCTATCGCATCGCGGTGCGGCCGATCCTCGAGCAGCTCCGCATGAACGCTGCAAACGGCATCTTCGAATTCAAGGAGCATCTCGTCGCCATCGGCCTCGGCCTGCTGCCGGCCTATTGGTATTACTGGCGCCAGCCGCTCGCGCCGGAATACGCTCTTGTGCGGCGGATGCTGACCAGCCTCCTCGCCTTCATCGTGTGGTGGGGATTCCTCACCGGCCACATCCTCAACAACATTCGCGGTTTCGGACTATGAGCCCGCTGCTTCGCGCCCTGCCGATCTTCTCGGCCGTCTATGCCGTGCTTTACGTGATCGCGATGTATTTCAACATCGCGATGTTCGTCCATTATCCGCAAACCGGCCTATGGGCGTGGCATGACGTGCCGGGCCAAGCGGGACCGGCGATGTACTGGTATGGCTGGATCGCGAATGCCGCCATCGGCGCGGCGATCACCTCCCTATTGCTCGCTTATCTGCCCGTCTTGCAGCGCCGCATCGCCGCGACGGGCGCTTGGCTCGTGCCGCTCCTCGCGATGCTGACGGTGCTCTTCATCATCCGTAGCTGGTTCATTCGATGAGAGCCCGCACCGCCCTCGTTTTCATCGCGGCGCTCGGCCTGACGCTGCCGGCCTATGCCGGCGGCGGCGGTTTCGGCGCCGATGACGATGACGACGCCAATGCCGGGCCGCCCTTTCTCGGCCTTGTCCAGAACGAGGCCGGCAGCAACCTCACCGATGCGCGCATCACCGTCACCATCGCGTCGATGAACTCGACCCTGGTGCTGCGCTCCGACACGGTCGGACATTTCTTCGTCCGCGGCTTCGACAAAAGCGTCGACCCCAAAGACGTGAAGATCATCTGCAGTAAGGACGGTTATGACGACGCGACGGCAACGACAACTCCGCCCGCCGGCAATGCGCCGATCCAGGCCATTTGCGTACTGAAGAAGAAATAAGATGCGTCTCGGTTTTGCGGTTTTGTTCTTGCTGCTTTGCGTCGGCGTTGCGCATGCGGATGCCGCGGCTCTCAGCGGCACCGTTTCTTCCGCCGCCGAAGGCAAGATGGAAGGCGTGCTGGTCAGCGCCGCCAAGTCGGACGACACGATTACCGTCACGGTGGTGAGCAACGCGGAGGGACTTTATCGCTTTCCCGACACGAAGCTGCCGCCTGGACAATACACGCTCGACATCCGCGCCATCGGCTATGTGCTGAACAGCACGCCGAACGTAACGGTCGCCAATGGCAAACCCGCGCGGGCCGATCTCCGCCTCGCCAAGGCGCCCGACCTTGCGGCGCAGCTCACCAGTACCGAATGGCTCGAAAGCATGCCCGGCAGCGACGACGACAAGCGCGCGCTGCTCGAATGCCAAAGCTGCCATACGGTCGAGCGCATCGTCCGCTCGACGCACAATGCCGACGAATTCGTGCAAGTGCTGAACCGGATGGCGAATTACGCGAATAACTCGACGCCGCTCCATCCGCAAAAACGCGTCGCGCAACGCACGCCGAAAGCCGATCTCGCCCGCGCCGCGGCGAATTACCTCGCAACCGTCAATCTCGGCGCCGGCCCGCACTGGTCCTATCCGCTGAAGACGCTGCCACGGCCCAAAGGCGCGGCGACGCATGTCATCGTGACCGAATACCAGCTGCCGCGCGCCAGCATGGCGCCGCATGACGTGCTGCGCGACACGAACGGCATCATCTGGTTCTCGGAATTCAGCGATCAGGCCATCGGCGCCCTCGATCCCAAGACCGGCAAGGTGACGGAATATCCGATCCCGAGCCCGAAGCCGAATTTCCCGACCGGCACGCTCGATCTCGAGCCCGATAGCCAGGGCAATTACTGGTTCGCGATGATGTTCCAGACCGGGCTCGCGAAATTCGATCCCAGAACCAAGACCGTGCAGACCTTCCCGATCCCTGCCGCACTCAACAGCGACGCGGCTCAGCAATCGATGGTGATGCCGAAGGGCCTCGCCGCCGACGGCAAGGTCTGGACCAACATGGTCAATCGGCAATCGGTGATGCGAATGGATCTCGCGACCGGCGCGTTCGAGCTGATCGATCCTTTTGCCACCATGGCGCCTGGTCAAAATCAAAAGGGCGCTGAGCATTCGCCTTACGGCATGGTCGTCGATGCCAAGAACGATCTCTATTTCATGGATTTCGGCGATACGAATATCGTGCGGATCGATGCGAAGACCTTGGAGCCAACGATCTATGCGACGCCGACACGCGGCTCACGCCCGCGCCGCGGCATGATCGATGGGCGAGGCCGCATCTGGTTCGCCGAATTCGCCGGCGACCGCATCGGCATGTTCGACACCAAGACGACGAAATTCCGCGAATTCCCGCTGCCCGATCGCTGGACCTCGCCCTATGACGCCTCGCTCGACAAGGAGGGCAAGGTCTGGTCGGGCACCATGAGCTCCGATCGTGTACAGCGGCTCGACCCCGCGACCGGCAAGGTGATCGAGTATCTCTTACCGCATCAGACCAATATCCGGCGCATTTTCATCGACAATTCGACGCCGCACCCGACCTTCTGGGCCGGCAACAATCACCACGCCGCGATCATCGAGCTGGAGTTGACCGATTAACGGAAGTGGCCGCTAGTCGCGGCGTGCGAGGGCATTGCCTCGCACGCCGATGAAGGCGATCAGCGCACCGAGCAACTCGCCGGCGCCGCCGATGAGCAGCGCGACGCGCAGACCCGGTCGTGAAAGCGCTCGGCGCGCCCTGCCCCGAATAATGCGCGAAGACCGTGCCCATCAGCGCGACGCCCAGCGTCGCGCCGATCATGCGCGCGGTGTTGAGCAGGCCCGACGCCGTGCCCGAACGCGCCGGCGGCACGCTGGCGACCGCCACGGAATTGACCGGGCCGGTATTGAGTCCGAGGCCGATACCGAGGATCGCGAGATCGAGCTCGATCACGTAGAGGCTCGTATCCGCCGTCACGAAGCTCAGCAGCAGCAGCCCGATCCCGATCGCGCCCATGCCGCTCGTCATCGCCGCGCGCGCGCCGAAGCGGCGTTGCGAGCGGCCCCGAGCGATGCGAGACGATGACGTAGAGGATCGACAGCGGCAGCAATTCGAGCCCCGCCGCGATCACCGATGCGCCACGTTGCTGCTGCAAATAGAGCGGCACCAGGAACAGCATGCCGTACATGCCGAAGGTCATCAGCGACGCGACCGCCATCGACACGGCGAGGCCGCGCCGCTTGAGGATCGTAAGCGGCAGCAGCGCGCCTTCGGTCCGCGCTTCGACCGATCAGGAACGCCGCCCCCGCGACGACCGCAATAGCGACACAAGCCGTTGTCACCGCGGCCGCTCCAATGCGGCCCCTCGATCGCGGCGAGCGTGAACAGCGCCAGCGTCACGATGGCGAGCGACTGGCCCGGCAGATCGAGTTGCCGTCCTTCCGGATCGCTCGATTCGGGCAGCACCCGCATCGTCAGGCCGAGCGCGACCAAGGCAAACGGCACGATCATCAGGAAGATGCTGCGCCACCCGGCGCCGCTCACCAGGAAGCCGCCGAGGCTCGGGCCGATCGCCAGCGCGACGCCATAGCAGCTTGCCCAGATGCCGATCGCATGCGCGCGCTCGGCCGCATCCTCATAGGTGACGGCGAGGATCGCCAACGAGGTCGGCACCAACAACGCGGCCCCGAGCCCGCTCAACGCGCGGCCGGCGATCAGGATCCCCTCGTCCGGCGCGAAGCCGCAGATCAGCGAGCCGAGCGTGAAGATCGCAACGCCGAGCGCGAAAATGCGGCGGCGGCCGTAAAGATCGGCGAGCGTCCCCGCCGTCAGCAACAGGCTGGCATAGACGAGGTTGTAGGCGTCGATGACCCATTGCAGCACGCTGACCGGTGCATCAAGTGCCGTGCCGATCGGCGCGATGGCGAGATTGACCACGGACGTATCGACTTGGGCGATCAATATGCCGAGGCACATCGTCAGGAGGATCAGCGAGCGCCGGGCTTCCGGCGAGCACCGTGCCGCGGCAAGCTGGGTTGCGGTCATTATCGCACCATTTCCGATAAAGGTTGCGGTCGGATCTAGATGGCGCTTTACCGGCCCGTCTGTCCGCTGCGAACGCTTCGGCCGCGGCCGAAACATTGCCGCTATGAAATACGGCGAAGCGCCCTACATTCAGGGCATGAACGGAGGACCCGATCTCGCCCTCGTCGCCGCGCTGGTCGGCGATGCGACTCGCGCCAATGTCCTCGCCGCGCTGCTCGACGGCCGCGCGCTGACGGCGAGCGAGCTCGCCTATTTCGCGCATGTCTCGCCCCAGACCGCGAGCGGTCATCTCGCCAAGCTCATCGACGGCAAGTTGCTGACGGTGCTGCGCCAAGGACGAAATCGCTATTACCGGCTGGCGACGCCGCTCGTCGGCCAGATGCTCGAAGGCATCATGACGGTGGCCGCGGAGGGGCCGCAGCGTCATCGCCCGATCTCCAAAGCCGATGAAGCGATGCGCATGGCGCGCACCTGCTACGATCATTTCGCCGGCAAGCTCGGTGTCGATCTTGCCGACAATCTCATCCAGCGCGGCTATCTGGTGCTGACGCCGGAAGCCGGCGAAGTCACCGAGCGCGGCGCAGCGTTCCTCGACGATTTCGGCGTCGATCTCGCGGCGCTGCGCGTGAAGCGCCGCACGCTCTGCCGGCCATGTCTCGATTGGACCGAGCGCCGGCTGCATATCGGCGGCACCGTCGGCGCCGCGCTCGCCAAGCGGTGCTTCGATCTCGGCTGGTTCACACGCTCGCGCGACAGCCGCGCGCTCGCGATCACGCCCGCGGGCCGGCACGGTCTCGGAGATGTGTTCGGCTTGTCGCTCGACGACGCGCCGTCCATCGCCCTAAGAACCGCGTCCTGATATTCGTTGCCGGAGAAATTTCATGAGCGCCGAGCCGAACCTTCCGCCGATCGCCCTCGAAGCGGCATCGGCGCCGCCGCGCACCAAGCCGTCGAACTACCCCGAGCCGTTCTTCAGCCGCATGGCCAAGCGCGAGAAGCGCCCGCTGGGCGATCTATTCGGTCTCAAGAATTTCGGCGTCAACCTCACGCGGCTCAGGCCCGGCGGCGAATCCGCGCTGCTGCATCGCCACAGCAAGCAAGACGAGTTCGTCTATATCCTCGAAGGCCATCCGACCCTGGTGACGGATCGCGGCGAAGTCGCGCTCGCGCCCGGTATGTGCGCCGGCTTTGCCGCGAGCGGCATCGCGCATCAGCTCGTCAATGGCACCGATCGCGATGTGGTTTATCTGGAGATCGGCGACCGCACGCCCGGCGATGACGGCACGTATCCCGTCGACGATCTGAAAGCCGCGCTCGGTCCCGACGGGAAATGGCAGTTCACGCATCGAGACGGCCAGCCGTATTAGACGAAGATCGGATGAGACGGGATCGCATTCGATGCCGTCTCATCCGATCTTCGTCTAACCCTTTAATAATCAGAGCACGCTTCGCCGCAGAGATCAGCGCGAATAGAATTCGACGACGAGGTTCGGCTCCATCGATACCGGATAGGGCACGTCGGCGAGCTTCGGCGCGCGCAGAAACTTGCCCTTGAACTTGGCCTGATCGACTTCGAGGTAATCCGGGATGTCGCGCTCGGTCGAGGCCGATGCTTCGATGACCACGGCCATGTTCTTCCCCTTGTCGCGCACTTCGATCGCGTCGTTGTCCTTGACGAGGTAGGAGGCGATGTTGACGCGCTTGCCGTTCACGGTGATGTGGCCGTGATTGACGAGCTGGCGCGAAGCGAAGGGGCTGACGGCGAATTTCATGCGATAGACCACCGCATCGAGACGGCGCTCGAGCAGGCCGATGAGATTCTCGGCGGTGTCGCCCTTGCGGCGCCGCGCCTCGGTGATAGAGACGGCGGAATTGGCGCTCGCTGATATTGCCGTAATAGCCTTTGAGCTTCTGCTTCGCCATCAACTGGGTGCCGAAGTCGGACGGCTTCTTGCGGCGCTGGCCGTGCTGGCCCGGACCGTAATCGCGGCGATTGAGAGGGGATTTGGCACGGCCCCAGAGATTGACCCCGAGGCGACGGTTGATCTTGAACTTCAGATTCGACGCGTTTGCTGCTCATCGCGAATGATGATCCATCATCGTTGTTGTTGTCCCGATAGGCCCGGCCTCCTTTTTAGGGGCGGCCGTGCGGGATGCCGGTCATCAAGGACCGATATCCACGTTCTCGGAAATGAAGGCGCGGACTATAGAGGGGCGTGCCGCAAAGTCAAGCAGACCGACACCAAGTCACTGATTTTTAATATATTATTTCGCGCCGTCCGTGACGGAGATAACCGGCGTGCCGGTGCGGAACGGATTGTCCGAATCACGCGGCGTCGCCGAAAGCTGCGCCAGGCTCGGACGCTCATTCACCGCATAGCCGTAACCATAGGGCCCGGCTTCGCTGCACGCAGCGAGCATGACGGCGAGCAGAGCGAGCAGGATCAAACGCGGCATGGTTCGATCCTGCTTGCCGATGATGGCGAATTTCAGCTTGCTTCGGGGCCTTCGCAAGACGGTCCGGGGGTCCTGCCGCCTATCGGACGCCGCCTTTGTTCACCACCGGGCCGGTGTAGCTCCTCGAAGCGCTTGCGCAGCGCCGCGATGTTCTTGTCGGTGACGAGCTTCTGATAGCCGGCATCGATCTTGTACGAGGACAGCGGCTTCAGCCCGGGCGGCGGCGGCACGTCGGTCCGCGCCGAGAACGAGCCGGTACGGCTCTGCTGCTCCTTGGCGAGATACCAAGAGAGGAACAGCTTCGCCGCGTTGGGATGCGGCGCGCCCTTGAAGATGCCGGCCGTGACGAAGAAGGTCGGCATCGCATCGCTCGTCGGGAAGGCGAAATCGATCGGCTGGCCCTGCTTTATTCAGCGTGCCGGTCGTCGAGTTCGTCGCATCGAAGGTCACGATATTGGTGCCGTTGGCAACGCTCTTCAGCTCGTCGAGATGGCCCTGAATGAAGTTCGGCTTGTTGGCCATGTATTTCTTCATGTAGCCCCAGCCGTATTTCTTGACGATGTCGTTGAAGACGAAGAGCGTCGCATCGTCATCGGCGGGATAGGCCGTGACGATCTTGCCGGCGAATTGCGGCTTTAAAAAATCGAGCGCGCTTTTCGGCACCTCATTCGGCTTCAAAGCCTTGGTGTTGTACGCATAAGAGAGCAGCACGACGCTGGTCGCCCAGAACGTCTCGTCCTTGTCGCGGAAGCGCGGATCGATCTTGTCCGCGCCCTCGGGACGAAAGCGGATCAGCTGCGCCTTTCTTCTTCCAGCCGACGAAATCCTGCACCGTCTGCAACAGCGCCATGTCGACGTCCATCTTCCTCGCGGCAATCTGCTGATTGATCTTGCTGTCGAGCACGTTGCTGAAGCCGCCCTCGACCTTGACGTCGACGCCGGGGAATTTCTGCATGAATTCCTTGGCCCAGCGCTCATAGGGCTCGACCGGCCCGCCGCTATAGAACAGCAGCGCGCCCTCACCTTTCGCCTTCTGATAAAGCTGATCCGTCGTCTCGGCACGCGCAGCACCGGACATCGCCACCGCAAGTGCGGCGATGAACGCAAATACAAGACCCTTTGCCATGTTCCCTCCCCTTTCCGTCTTCAGGACGATTGGGGCTCAGGTTCGCATGGCGCGCGAGCGAAGGCTAGTCCCGCTGTTTCAGCGCCGTCTTGAGCTGCGCGCGAAACTCCGGCGTGTCCGCGTGCTTGTGAACGACGACCGCGTGCTGTACCGCGGCATCGAGCAATTCTTTCTCGCTATCGGCGGAGATCGCCACGGTGCAATTCATCTCACTCGGATAGTCGCGGCAGTCGATATGCCATCTCGCCATCTGAACCTCCCGCAATTTCGTTTGGTAAAAGCGTCGCTCGCGGCGTACGGGCGAGCGCGGCAACGATCATATCAGAGGCGGAAAAGGCGCGGCGCATCCTTTTCGGCAGCGCCTCTGCATTACACCATAGGTGGGAAAGAATGCTTGCCGCGCACATCGAGAGGTAGTGGCTTAGCCCAGGTAATGTCGTGCGTTGAAAGGCTCGCATAGAGATGCGGGAAAAGCTGCCCGCCGCGCGATACCTCCCATTTGAGCGCCGCGCCGAGCCTCTCCGCATCGACGGCGATCAGCACCAGCCCCGCCTGCCCCGCGAAATGCTTGGCGGCGGTCTCCGCCGCCTGCTCGGCCGTCGAGAAATGGATGAAGCCATCGTTGAGGTCGATGCCCGCGCCTTTGAAGACGCCCGCGCGCTCGGCGGCTTGCCACTCCGCGGCGGAGAGAATCTTGTAGATGAGCGGGGTCATTCCGCCGCCTTCTTTTTACGCGGGCCGCAGAAGGATGTCACCACGCCGTGGAGCGTGCGCAATTCCTGCTCGGTGCAGCCGGCGCGCTGGAACAGATTGCGCAGATTGCGCACCATCGACGGGCGCTTCTCCGGGTCGCGCATGAAGCCGCTGCGGTCGAGCTCTTCCTCGAGATGCTCGAAGAAGCGGATCAGATGCTCCTTCTCCGCCGGCGCCGAATGGCCGAGCGCGAGCTGCTCGGCCGGCGTGTCGTCGCCGAGCTGGAACCATTCGTAGCCGATCAGAAGCACCGCCTGCGCGAGATTGAGCGATGAGAAAGCCGGGTTGAGCGGCACGTTCAGCACCGTATCGGCCAGCGCGATATGCTCGTTGATGAGCCCCATCCGCTCGGGTCCGAAGAGGATGCCGCTCGCTTCGCCCGCATCGATGAATGTCCGCACCTCATTCATCGCCTGGCGCGGTGTCACGATGCGCTTGACCATGTAGCGGTCGCGCGCCGTCGAGGCGTAGACATGCTTCAGATCGGCGATCGCTCGTTCGACCGTATCGAAGAGCTTGGCGCGCTCCAGCACGAGATCGGCGCCGCTCGCCGCCGCCTGTGCATGCGGGTTCGGCCAGCCGTCGCGCGGGTTGACGATGCGCATGTCGGTGAGGCCGCAATTGTACATGGCGCGCGCGGCGGTGCCGATATTCTGGCCGAGCTGCGGCTCGACCAGGATGATAGCGGGTCCGCCTTCCAATGCCGTGCGGCGATGATCGGTCCCGGCCATTATCGACCGCTCGGATAAACACTGTGCATCCTTCGACTACGCTTCGCTCCGCTCAGGACGAGGACTTTTCTTAATGCCATCAAAGATTTACCTCGTCCCGAGCGAAGTCGAGGGACGCGCGATATACATGCAATGCTCATCACACCTATCGCCGCGCGCGCCAGAGCTTGTAGGTCAGGCTGTCGTGGAGCGCGTTGTAGGAGGCGTTGATGATGTCGCTCGAGACGCCGACCGTCGACCAGGTCTCGCCGCCCTCTTCCGCGCTCTCGATCATCACGCGCGTCACCGCGCCGGTGCCCGCTTGGGGTGTCAGGATGCGGACCTTGTAGTCGGTGAGCAGGATGTTCTGCAGCTCGGGGAAAGCCGGCACCAGCGCCTTGCGCAGCGCCGTCGCCAGCGCATCGACCGGCCCGTCATGGCTTTCGGCGACTTCGGTGAAGGCCCGCTCGCCGACCTCGCCGTAGACCGTCGCTTCCGAGACGGTGACGAGATCGCCCTTGGCGTTCCAGCGCCGCTCGTCCATCACGCGGAAGCGCTGCACCTTGAAGTAATCCGGCACGCCGCCGAGCGTGCGCTGCGCCAGCAAGTCGAAACTCGCTTCGGCGCCGTCATAGGCATAGCCCTGGAATTCGCGTGTTTTCACTTCGTCGAGCAGCGCGTCGAGCTTCGGATGCTTGGCGTCGATCGCGACGCCGATCTCGCGCAGCCGCGCCAGGATGTTCGAGCGCCCGGCCTGATCCGAAACGAGAATGTGGCGCTCGTTGCCGACCTGCGCCGGATCGATGTGCTCGTAGGATTTGGGATCCTTCTCGACCGCCGAGACATGCAGCCCGCCCTTATGCGCGAAAGCGCTCTCGCCGACATAGGCGGCGTGGCGGTCATGCGCGCGATTGAGGCGCTCGTCGAGGAAGCGCGAGATATGGGTGAGGCGCGACAGCCCCTGCTCGCTGACGCCGGTGCTGTAGCCCATCTTCAGCATCAGCGTCGGGATCAGCGCGATGAGATTGGCGTTGCCGCAACGCTCGCCGAGACCGTTCAGCGTGCCCTGCACCTGGCGCACGCCGGCGCGCACCGCGGCGAGCGAATTCGCCACCGCGTTCTCGGTGTCGTTATGGGTGTGGATGCCGAGGCGGTCGCCGGGGATGTGCTTCGTCACTTCGCCGACGATGCGCTCGACCTCATCCGGCAGCGAGCCGCCATTGGTGTCGCAGAGCACGATCCAGCGCGCGCCGGCTTGATGCGCCGCCTTGATGCAATCGAGCGCGAATTGCGGATTGGCCTTGTAGCCGTCGAAGAAATGCTCGGCGTCGAACACGACCTCGTCGAGCGTCGCGGCGGCGTGCTTCACCGAATCCGTGATCATCGAAATATTTTCGTCGAGCGACACGCCGAGCGCGATCTTGGCGTGGAAATCCCAGGTCTTGCCGACGAGGCAGGCGACGCGCGCGTTGCTGCCGGTGACCGCGGCAAGGCCCGGATCGTTTCCGGCGCTGCGGCCGCTGCGCCTGGTCATGCCAAAGGCTGTAATCCTTGCGTGACCCAGCTTCGGCAGCTTCGCAAAGAACGCGTCGTCGGTCGGATTGGCGCCGGGCCAGCCGCCCTCGACATAGTCGATGCCGAGGAGATCGAGTTCCCGAGCGATCGCGAGCTTGTCGGGCACGCCGAAATCGACGCCTTGCGTCTGCGCGCCATCGCGCAGGGTCGTGTCGTAGAGATAGATACGGTCGCCGCTCATCACATCCTCCCGCCACGGTCGCGGGCTGGGAGAGGAAAAGCGGAAGAACGATCGGCGAAAAAAGGGGCGTTCATGACGCAAATTCCAGATGTTGGGGACGGCAAAGGCTGACAGCACCCGGCCCCGATCCGGGGCCGGTCAGCTAATTCGCGACCGGAAAACCTGCGTCACCATGGGATGAATTTAGAATTGCTCCAACCAAGCGTCAACCGGCCCGCCGCCAGGTCGTGCCCCCGGGACCGTCTTCGAGCAGGATACCTTTCAGCGCCAGATCGGTGCGGATGCGATCGGCCTCAGCGAAGTTCTTCGCTTTACGCGCGGCATTGCGCGCGGCGATCGCCGCCTCGATATCGGCCGCCCCCTTATCGCTGCCCTTGAGCCAGACCTCGGCATCCTGCTGCAGCAGGCCCATCATCGCACCGCCGGCGATCAGCTCGCTCTGGTAGCGCGTCTTCTCCGCCGGATCGCTCGCCTTGTTAAGCTCGGCGAGAATTTCGTAAAGCGCGGCGATGGCGAGCGGCGTGTTGAGGTCATCATCGAGCGCGGCTTCCACTTTGGCCGGCAATGGCAAATTCTTCGCCGGCTTCACGGCACCGCGCAGCGCGAGGTAGAAGCGGTCGAGGCCCTGCTTGGCCTGCGCCAGCCGGTCGCTCGTCCAATCGAGCGGATCGCGATAATGCCCCATCAGCATCGCCAGCCGCGCCGCCTCGCCCGGCGCCTCGGCCAGCACGTCGCGGATGGTGCGGAAATTGCCCTCCGACTTCGCCATCTTCGCGCCGTCGACGGTGACGAAGCCGTTATGCAGCCAATAGCGCGCGAAAATCTTGCCGCCATGGACGCATTCGCTCTGCGCGATCTCGTTCTCGTGATGCGGAAAGATCAGATCGAGCCCGCCGCCATGGATATCGAAGCTCTCGCCGAGATGCGCCTCGCTCATCGCCGAGCATTCGATATGCCACCCCGGCCGCCCGCGCCCCCAAGGCGAATCCCAGCCCGGCAGATCGCCCTCCGGTCGACCAAGGGGCGACGGCTTCCACAGCACGAAATCGGCCGGGTCGCGTTTATAGGGCGCCACCTCGACGCGGGCGCCGGCGATCAACTCGACGCGGTTGCGGCGCGACAGCTTGCCGTACTCCTTATCGTTGCCGACCGCGAAGAGCACATGGCCTTCGGCGGCATAGGCGTAATTCGCCGCGATCAGCCGCTCGATCATCTGGATCATCGGGCCGATATGCTCGGTCGCACGCGGCTCGACATCGGGCGGCAAGCAAAGCAGCGCCGCGACGTCCTCGTGGAAGATCTTCGCCGTTCGCTCGGTCAGCTCGCGGATGCTCTCGCCGTTCGCCTTGGCTGCGGCGTTGATCTTGTCGTCGACATCGGTGATGTTGCGCACATATTTGACGTGGCCCTCGCCATAGATATGGCGCAGCAGCCGGTAGAGCACGTCGAAGACGATCACCGGCCGCGCATTGCCGATATGGGCAAGGTCATAAACCGTCGGTCCGCACACATACATGCGGACGTTGCCCGGATCGATCGGGGTGAAATCGTCCTTCGCGCGAGTAAGAGTGTTGTAGAGCTTCAGCGCCACGTGTCGCCTCGAAACAGAGGCCCCCTCACCCCCTCCCTCTCCCCGCTGGGGAGAAGGAGGGGCCCGGCGCGAAGCGACGGGAGGGTGAGGGGGAATTCCATGTCGAGGCGTAACAGATTTGCTAAGGTCGGTCCAGACGAGGGCTCCCCAAGGAGACCGCCCATGTTGCTAACGACGAAACGCGCGCAGGACGCGGCAAAACAAAGCGCGATCGAGATCATCCCGCGCGGCGCAACGATCGGCGCCGAGGTGAAGGGCGTCGATTTCTCGAAGCCGGTCGATGCCCTGACCGCCGGCGAGATCTACGGCGCGCTGATGCGCTATTCGGTGATCTATTTCCGCGATGCCGCGATGACGCCGGCGCAGCATGTCGATTTCGGGCGCCTCTTCGGCGAGCTGACGGTGCATCCCTTCGTGCCGCATCTCGAGGATTTTCCCGAGGTTGTCGTGCTCGACAATCACGAGGACAATCCGGTCTTCTCGACCGATCATTGGCATTCCGACGAGACCTTTCGCGTCACGCCGCCGATGGGCTCGATCCTACGCTGCCTCGTCCGCCCCGAGACCGGTGGCGAGACGCTGTGGTGCGACATGGTCGCGGTCTATGAAGGTCTCAGCGACAAGATGCGCAGCTTCGTCTCCGGCCTCGAGGCGATCCATGACTTCAAGAATTTTCGCCACAAATTCGATGACCTGCCGCCGCGCGAGCGGCATGAAAAACTCGCCGAGATGGAAGAAGAGTTGCCGAACCCGGTGCATCCGGTGGTGCGCACCCACCCCGTCACCAAGCGCAAGGCGCTCTTCGTCAACGAGCAGTTCACCCTCGCCATCAAAGGCATGCGCGATGACGAGAGCCGCGCTCTGCTCGACTTCCTCTACGCCCAGTCACGCATCCCGGAATTCCAGTTCCGCTTCCATTGGGAAGTGAATTCGATGGTGTTCTGGGACAATCGCCCGCTGCAGCATTACGCCGCCAACGACTATTACCCGCAGCGGCGCACCATGCATCGTGTCACGATCAAGGGCGATAAGCCGTTTTGACGGCTACTTACCAACATCGTCATTGCGAGGAGTGCGAAGCGCGACGAAGCAATCCAGAAAGCCCGCGTGTTGCCCTGGATTGCTTCGCTTCGCTCGCAATGACGATCAAGGGTTTTCCTACCCTGCCTCGCCGCTTACGCCTTCGCGTAGCTGTCGCGCAGGCCAATCGTGCGGTTGAAGACCGGCTTGGCCGGCGCCCCATCCGGGTCGGCGGCGAAATAGCCCTGGCGCTCGAACTGGATCGCCTCGCCGGTTTTCGCGTCGCCGAGCGACGGCTCGAGCCTTGCGCCGGTCAGTATTTCCACCGAGTTGGGATTGAGATCGGCCATTAGATCGCCGGCCGCGCCCGGATCGGGCCGAGTGAATAAAGGGTTGTAGAGGCGAATTTCGGCGGGGAGCGATTTCGCCGCGTCGACCCAATGGATCGTCGCCTTGACCTTGCGCCCATCCGGCGCGTTGCCGCCCCGTGTTGCCGGATCGTAGGTGCAGCGCAGCTCCACCACCTCGCCCGACGCGTCCTTCACCGCCTCGCGGCAGGTGATGAAATAGGCGTAGCGCAGCCGCACCTCGGCGCCTGGCGACAGGCGGAAAAATTTCTTCGGCGGGTTCTCCATGAAATCGTCGCGCTCGATGAAAATCTCGCGACCGAAGGGAATGCGCCGTGAGCCCGCCGCGGCGTCGTCGGGATGATTGACTGCGTCGAGCTCCTCGCCCGGCCTGTCGTAATTCTCGATCACGACTTTGAGCGGCTTCAGCACCGCCATGCGCCGCTGCGCCGCCTTGTTGAGATGGTCGCGGATCGCGTGCTCGTACATCTGGATATCGACGACCGAATTGGCGCGTCCGACCCCGACCGTCTTAATGAAGTCGCGCAGCGCCGCCGGCGGGATGCCGCGCCGTCGCATGCCGGCAAGCGTCGGCATGCGCGGATCGTCCCAGCCATTGACGCGTTTCTCCTCGACCAGCCGCGTCAGGAAGCGCTTCGAGAGCACCGTGTAGCCGATATTGAGACGCGCCAATTCAAACTGCCGCGGCCGCGACGGCACCGGCAGATTGTCGAGGAACCAATCGTAGAGCGGCCGGTGATCCTCGAATTCCAGCGTGCAGAGCGAATGGGTGACGTGCTCGATCGCATCCGATTGGCCGTGCGCGAAATCGTAATTCGGATAGATGCACCATTTATCGCCGGTGCGCGGATGCTCTTCATGCAGGATGCGATACATCACCGGATCGCGCAGATTGATGTTGCCCGACGACATATCGATCTTGGCGCGCAGCACGCGCGCGCCGTTTGGGAATTCCCCCGCCTTCATGCGGCGGAAGAGATCGAGATTCTCTTCGGCCGAGCGATTGCGATAGGGGCTGTCCTTGCCCGGCTTGGTGAAATCGCCGCGGTTCGCCGCCAGCGCTTCCGGCGTCTGATCGTCGACATAAGCCTTGCCGGTTTTGATCAGATGCTCGGCCCAGTCGTAGAGCTGATCGAAATAATCCGAGGCAAAGAAGAGATTCTTGCCCCAGTCGTAGCCGAGCCAATGCACGTCGCGCTGGATCGCATCGATGAATTCCTGCTCTTCCTTCGTCGGGTTGGTATCGTCGAAGCGCAGATTGCAGTGCCCGCCGAATTCCGCCGCGATGCCGAAATCGATCGCGATCGCTTTGGCATGGCCGATATGGAGATAGCCGTTCGGCTCGGGCGGAAAGCGGGTGACGACGTTCTTGACCTTGCCGGATTCGAGATCGGTGGCAACGACATCGCGAATGAAATCGCGGCCGGCCGGAGCGTCAACGGCCGGTGCAGCGGCTTTCTCGCTCATCCCTCACCGCCCGTGCGCGACGGCACCGGCGCGCGCGGCGTCTCGCCCGGCTCACCGACCTCGCGCGGCACCGCGCCCGGCGCCTGGAACGCGTTGGTGATCGGGTAGCGGCGGTCGCGGCCGAACGCGCGGCTCGTGATCTTGACGCCGGGCGGTGCCTGGCGACGCTTGTATTCGGCGCGATCGAGCATGCGCCACACCATGCGCACCGTCTCCTCGGGATGGCCGCGCTCGACGATCTGCGCGACCGTCATCTCGTGCTCGATGAGGCGTTGCAGAATATCGTCGAGCACTTCGTAAGCCGGGAGCGTGTCCTGATCCGTCTGATTGGGTTTGAGCTCGGCCGAGGGCGGCTTGGTGATGACGCGCTCCGGCATCACCCGCCCGCTCGGCCCCATGAAGCCGGGCAGACGGCGCTGGTTGCGCCAGCGCGACAGCTCGAACACGGTCGTCTTGTAGACGTCTTTCAACACGGCATAGCCGCCGCACATATCGCCATAGAGCGTCGCGTAGCCGGCCGACATTTCCGATTTGTTGCCGGTCGAGAGCACCATCCAGCCGAATTTGTTGGAGAGCGCCATGAGGGTCACGCCGCGGGCGCGCGACTGGATGTTCTCCTCGGTGATGTCGGGCTCGCGGCCTTCGAAGCTCGGCGCCAGCATCGCGCGATAAGCCTCCATCGCCGGGCCGATATTGATCTCGCGCAGCTCGCATTCGAGAAACGCGGCGACCGCCGCCGCGTCTTCGAGACTCTCTTTCGAGGTATAAGGCGACGGCATCATCACGCAATGCACGCGATCGGCGCCGAGCGCATCGACCGCCACCGCCGCCGTGAGCGCGGAATCGATGCCGCCCGAGAGGCCCAGCACCACGCCGGGGAATTTGTTCTTGCGCACATAATCGCTGAGGCCAAGCACCATCGCCTGATAGATCGAGGAAAGACGATCGCCGCGCTCGGCGAGCACGCCCTTTTCCACCGTCCAGCGGCCGGCCGCGCGCGTCCAGCGCGTCGGCATCAGCGCCGGCCGCCACTCCGGCGCCTGGACGCGCAGATCGCCATCGGCCGCGAGCGCGAAGGACGCGCCGTCGAAGACCAGCTCGTCCTGGCCGCCGACCTGGTTCACATAGAGCAATGGCAGCCCGCTCTCTTTTACGCGCGTGCGCGCGAGATCGAGGCGCTGCTGTTGCTTCATCGCCTCGAAAGGCGAGCCGTTGATGACGATGAGGAGTTCGGCACCGCTCTCCTGCAAGCATTCGCAGGCATCGACCGACCACATATCCTCGCAGACCATCACGCCGAGCCGCACGCCTTTCAGCACCACCGGGCCCGGCGCCGGGCCGGCGGCGAAGACGCGCTTCTCGTCGAAGACGCCGTAATTCGGCAAATCGTGCTTGAAGCGCAGCGCCGCGACCTTGCCGGCTTCGAGCAGCGCCGCAGCGTTATAGAGCTTGCCGTCCTGGCGCCAAGGTGTGCCCAACAGCAGCGCCGGCCCATCCTGCAACTCGCGTGCTAAATCGTTCACCGCTGTCTCGCATGCGGCGACGAAAGCCGGCTTCAGCACCAGATCCTCGGGCGGATAGCCGGCGACGAACAGCTCGGAGGTGACGATAAGATCGGCATGCGATGCCTTGGCCTCGCGCCAGGCGTCGCGCAGGCGGCCGAGATTTTCGGCGATATCGCCGACGGTCGGATCGAGCTGGGCGATGAAGATACTAAGCGAATCGGTCATGATTCGCTTAACATTGGTGACGGCGGCCACCGCTGTCAATCAGGCGCCCGCTATTCCTTATCCACCAGCACGCTTTCGCGCACGTCTTCTTCGATCAGCTGCCAGATGTGATCGACATAGCGCACGAATTCCGGCGTGCGCTTCAGCGACAGCGCCCGCGGCCGCGGCAGGTCGATCTTGACGATCTCGCGGATCCGGCCCGGCCGGCGCGCGAAGACGAAGACACGATCCGAGAGGAACACCGCCTCGTCGATCTGGTGGGTCACGAAGAGCACGGTCTTGCGGCCCTGCTCCCAGATGCGGGTCAGCTCGGTCTGCATGATCTCGCGCGTTTGCGCATCGAGCGCGGCGAAAGGCTCGTCCATCAGCAGGACTTTGGGATCGATCGCGAGCGCGCGCGCAAGGTTGACGCGTTGGCGCATGCCGCCCGAGAGCTGGCGCGGGAAATAATCCTCGAAGCCGCCGAGGCCGACGAGCTTCAAGAGTTCGACCGTGTGGCTGCGCGATTCTGCGTTCACCGTGCCCGAGACCTCGCGCCCGATCAACGCATTCGCCAGCACCGTGCGCCACGGCAGGAGATTGTCGCTCTGAAAGACGAAGCCGCGATCGATGCCGGCGGCCGTCACCACCTCGCTATCGATCCGCACCTCGCCGTTGCTCGCGGTCTCCAACCCGGCGACGATGCGCAGGAAGGTGGTCTTGCCGCAGCCCGACGGGCCGACGATCGAGATGAATTCGCCATCCTCGATCGCGAGCTTGATGTCGCTCAGCACGAGCAAGCTCGCCGAATTTCTTGGTGAGGCCGGAGACGGTGAGTTTGGGCGCAGCCATGTCAGTCATTCGTCCAGGGAACGAGTCTCTTCTCGAGCCAGGTAAAGCCCGCGGTCATGGCGATACCGGCGCTCGCCAGGATCACCACTGCGGCGAAGAGGTTGGGCATGTTGAAGCTGTCGGCCGAGGCGCTGATGAGCTGGCCGAGGCCGGCGCGCGAGCCGAAAAGCTCGGCGACGACGACGCCGATGAGGCCGCGGCCGATGCCGAGCTTCAGCCCGGCAAGCACGAAAGGCATCGCCGAGGGCAGCGACACTTTCCAGAAAATCTGATTGCGCGTCGCGCCGAAACTCTTGAGCATTTCGATGAGGCGCGTACTCGTCGTGCGCAGCCCGACCTCGGTGTTGATGATGACGGTGAAG
Source organism: uncultured Alphaproteobacteria bacterium (assembly GCA_963731145.1). Taxonomy (GTDB): domain Bacteria; phylum Pseudomonadota; class Alphaproteobacteria; order ATCC43930; family CGMCC-115725; genus CAIKMD01. Next base: position 661,079 of record CAVSUX010000013.1, read on the forward strand.
ATCACCAGCGTGACCACCACCAGCACTTTCGACCAGATGCCGATGCCGAGCCACAAGAGGAACAGCGGCGCGAGCGCGATGGTCGGGGTCGCGTAAATGCCCGAGATCCAGGGCTGCAGGATGCGCTTGCCGCGGTCGCTCTCGGCCATCAGCAAGCCGATGGCGACCCCCAGCACGCAGGAGATGGCATAGCCGATGATGAATTCGATGCCGCTGATATAGACGTGGCGCCAAAGATCGCCCGTGACGGCGAGCTTCCAGATGGCATAGGCGATCTGCGACGGCGAGGCCAGGAACAGTGCATTGTCCACGCCGAACCGGCTGACCCCTTCCCAGATCAAAAGCCCGCCGACGATCGAGAACAGGCTGGTGAAAGAGCCGCGCTGCTTCACTCGGTCAGCTCCGTGAGACCGGGCATGATCAGATCCTGCGCCTTGATCGGGTTGGAGACGTCGCCCGAATCGTGCATGACCTGGATCAAGCTGTCGAGGCCTTTGCGCGAGACTTTGCTGGTCGGCGCGAAATATTGGATCTTGCGCAGGAAGTCGAGGCTCTGCGCCGCCTCCTTCTCCTCGATCTTGAAATTTTTCATGCCCATCTGGATCAGCGCGTCGCGGTTCTCGGGCGTGTAGAACCAGGTCGCACTGTCATCGAGCGCTGCCAGCATGCGCTTGGCGAGATCCATATGCGCCGAGGCCCAGGGCTTCGACACTTCCAACCCGGTGAACGGGTAATCTTTCACATAGTCGATGACGAGACCGATATTCTTGAAGCCCGCCGCCTCGGCGAGGAAGTTGAAGGGCGGCAGCACCATGGTCGCATCGACCGTGCCGGATTTCAGCGCGGCGAAGCGCCCGGCCGTCGCGCCGACGATCGTGATGTCGACATCGCCCTTCTTCAGCCCGTTCGCCGTCGCCATGCGGTTCCAATAGATCGCGGTGATATCGACGAGGCCGCCGAGGACGATGGTCTTGCCTTTCAGGTCCTTGATCGAATTGATCGTCGGTTTGGCTTCGAGCGCATAAGGCGAATTGAGGCCGATGATCCGCGCGATCGCGATATTGTTCGCGCCCTTGTCGACGGCGTGGATCGGCTCGGCCGTGCCGGTCGTCGCGACGATGTCGAGCGAGCCGGCGGTGAGCTGCTGCAGGATGCCGGGTGCGGTCGGCGCGAAGATGATGTCGAGATCGACGTCGTGTTTTTTGAAGAAGCCCTCATCGAAGCCGACATAGAAGAGCCACATCGTTGCGGTCGGTCCGCCGACCGCGCCGGCCTGGATTTTCTCCGCGCGCGCCGTGGACGTCGTCGCCATCAGCAACGCCAGCGCCGCGGCGACCAACGCCGCGCGCATCGATGTGCTTCTCATCTCAACCTCCCCGTTACCCTTCGCCCTCTCCGGCTTTCGCCGGCACGAGGGACAAGTACAACCTTACAACTGCGCCTTATACGCGGCGATGATCTCGCTACCGGTCGCCAGCCAGACGTCTTTGTGGCCGCAAATATAGGCCAGCGCCTGATCGAGCGCATGGATGCGATAGGCCCGGCCCGTCAGATAAGGATGCAGGCAGATCGACATCGCCCGGCCCGACTGCGCGCCCTCGGCATAGAGCGTATCGAACTGCCGGCAGATCATGTCGCGGAATTCCTCGGCCGTCCGGTGCTGGCGCTCGAAAGCCGGGATGTCGTTGATGTCCTGGCTATAAGGAATGGAGAAGATCTTTTTACCGCTCTCCAGAGTCATCTGATAGGGCTGATCGTCATTCACCCAATCGCAGACATAGTCGACGCCTTCATCGGCGAGGAAGTCGAGCGTGTTCCAGGTCTCTTGCAGACCCGAGCCGAGCCAGCCCTTCGGCCGCTTGCCGGCGACGCGTGCGATCGTGTCGAGCGCTTCCTTGATCGCCTTGGGCTCTTCGTCCTCGGTCATGTCGATGAGCCGTTTGGAATTGGTCTTGTTGTGGCCCATCCATTCCCATTGCCGCTTATTACCCTCGGCGATGATCATCGGATGATGGACGCAGATATCGCTGTTGAGCGCGACGGTGGCGCGGATGCCGTATTTGTCGAACACATCCATGAAGCGGAAGACGCCGACGCGATTGCCGTAATCGCGCACCGCCCAGGTCGGGATGTCGGGCATCTTGCCGGTCGTGCTCGCGGGAATGCGATCCGCCAGCGAAAAGAACTCGATATTGGGAATGACCCAGAACGCGACGCGCGCGCCGTTCGGCCATTCGAGCTTCTTGCGGGTGACGATCGGCGAATATTCGAACGGGCCGTAGGAGGCGCTTGGCTTCATGTTATTCCGCCGCCTTTCGCGGCTGCTTCTCGAGCGCGGCGACGACTTCGTCGATATGCATCACATCGACATATTTATGATGCATGTCGAAGAGATTGACTTTGTGCGACAGCACCACGCGGTCGAAGCAGCATTCCTCGACCAGCACGACGTGATAGCCGGCCGAATACGCATCGACCGCCGAGGCGCGCACGCAGCCCGATGTAGTCTCGCCGCACATGATGACGGTGTGGACGCCGAGCTGGGTCAGATGCGCGGCGAGCGGCGTGCCATAGAAGGCGCTGGCGCGCTGCTTGGTGATGACGACATCGCCAGGCTGCGGCTTGAACTCCGGGCGAATGGCGAAGCCCGACGGATCGTTGCCGCCGCGCCGCCGCTTGGTCGCGGTGACGAAGCCCGGCTTGCTCTCCGGCCGCGTGTCTCCGGTCGAATAAAAAATCGGTAATCCTGCCGCTCGGGCGGCGGCAAAGAGCCGCTGCGTCGGCGGAATGGCCTTCCAGGCATGCTCGCCGCAGGTCATCGGATGTTCCCCGATCAGCTCGCGCGACCGGCTTGTTGCCGCCGCGATAGACCACGTCGTAGAGGTCGATCGCGACCAGCGCCGCCGGCGCACCGACATAGGTTTCGCGGGTGAACGGGCCGTAAATCGCGAGATCGTCCGCCGGAATCACATCCTGCCAGCAATGGTCCTCGAATTTCTCGACCATCATGCCCTCCCTGATCTGCCGGATTTGTCGCCGATTTGCGGCGCCATGGCAAGCGATGCGGTGCCCACGCTCGGTGCGCGCCGCTTCCGCTAATATGGCGTCCGAACATGAGGAGGTTCGCCCCTTGAAGAACAACATGCAGAACGAGACCCGCCCTTCCGCCGCTTCGCGCGCGGTCATCCGCAAACTCGATGCCGCGGTCGACGATTTCGTGCGCCGCACGCGCTTCTTCCGCGAACCCCTCACCCGCGGCCGGGCGCAGATGTTCGTGCTGCAGCATCGCCAGAACACGCGCCAGCGCAATTCGGTGCTGAAGCTGCGCGTCGCGACCAACTGCCCGGATTGGGAGATGCGGATGCGCATCATCGGCGCCTGTAGCGAGGAAGTGATCGCCGATCACGCGCATGGCGGCGGCCGGCCTCATTGGGCGATCCTCGAGGAGCTCGGCGCCCGCATCGGCCTCAACCGCGCGACGATGCGCAAGGCGCCTCTCCTCGCCTCGACGCAGCTTTGCTGGCTCGCTTGGGAAGCGCTGATGTCGAACCGGCATTGGCTCGAGGGTCTGATCGCCAATACCTGCGCCGAGCGCACGAATATCCCGGGTTACGGCACCGGCGTGATCCGCCAACGCGGCTGGTTCGGACTGGAGCGTCAGCGCTGGGGCCGGTTGTTCAAGCTGACGCAACGACGAGCTCGATTTCTTCGAGCTGCATGAGGAAGCCGATATCGAGCATTCCAATCTCGGCTGGCAGACCATCGCGCGCTACGCCGGCGAACTTGGCCTCGCGGAAGCGGTCGTGAAAGCTTGCGAGCTCAACCTCATGGTGTGGGAGCGCTATCTCGACGGCATCGCCGATGGCGGCGACGCACTCGATCGGCGACGCGAGCCGGTTTACGTGTGACGCCAGCGCTTGGCGCGGCGTCAGCGCTTCTCCGCCTCCTCGGCTTTCAAGACGAGCGCGGCGGCGATCTCGCGCGCATCGGCAGGCTTCATCTGCAGGATTACGGTCGCATCCTCGCCCGGTAGATCGATGCGCAGCAGCACGTCGTGATCCTGCGAGACGGCGAAAGCCAAAAGATCGGCCGTGACCTTCGTGCGCGTGAGATGCGGGCCTTCATGGGGCATGAGCTTTTTGTCCTTGCCTAGTCCTTGAATTCTTCGAACCCCGCCGACTTCCAGCGGAAAATATACGTCTCGCTTCGGTCGCGACTTTCAACGTCGCGGCCCACATCGATACTTAAGTAAAGCGGCGCCGTAACGCTTACTTTTGCGCCGGGAAGCGCGTTCGCGAAAGCGCGCGCGACGTAGCTTGTGAATGCGTCGGGATCGGTTGGCACCTGCTCGGCGCGCGCAACGGCAGAGACCGTCGCGCAAATTGTGACAGCGACGAGCATGACGCCTATCGCGCGCCGACATCCCCCGAACATGGCTCAGCCCCCTCCTTCTCTCTTTCGCAATAAGAATTCGCGGCCGAGCTTCACCATCGGCTGGCCATCATAGGCGATGATGTCGGCGGTCGCGTAGGTTTCGCTCCACAGCTCCGGCAGATAGGAGCCGGTGCCGATGACGTCGATCGGCGCGCTGGCCGCCGCCATCATGCGGCATTTCTCGACATTGAAGCCCGAGCTTGCGACGATCTTCACCGCCGTGAAGCCGGCGCCGTCGAGCGCCTCGCGCAGCGACCAGATCGACGCTGCGGAAACGCCGGTGCCGACGAGATGCCGCAGCTCCGCCTCGCTGCGATATTGCCTTATCGCCTCGGGCGCACGCCGCTCGAGCACCGCGTAGGAGGATTGCAGATCGAGTCCCTCGGCATAGCGCCCGCCATGCGTGTCGAGGCGGAAGGAAAGCGCACCCGACGCCGCGAGCTCGGGAAAGCGCCGGCAGACCTCGAGCGCGTCGCCGATCTCGCGGCCGAAATAATCGCAGAGCACGGTCATCGCTTCGTCGGGATAGGTTTCGCGATACATCTCGGCCGCGCGCAAGGTCGAGCCGGCGTAGCCGACGAGCGCATGCGGCATGGTGCCGAGGCCTTGCACCCGACCGAAGTAATGCGCCGTCGCATCCGTGGCGTTGCCGATGAAGCCGACCGCGCCCGCCTCGCGCTGGGCCGCCGCCGAGCCGACCGCGGCGGCATAGGCCATCATCTCGGCCATCTCGGTGCCGGCGCAGTGCCGCGCATCCATCGCCAAAAAAGCGACGCCCGGAAGCGCCCGGCACATGCCATAGGCGTTGTAGGCGGCGACGCAGGCCGGGCCGAGCTTCTGGAGATAGAGCGTCTCCAGATCGACGAGATGCGCGAGCGAACCGGTCAGATAGGCCAGCGGCTCGCCGGCCCCGACCAGCTCGCCTTCCCGATAATTCAGTTCGATTTTGATCTTTGTTCGCCGGGCTTTTGCGGCGCTTTCCAGGAAATCGACCATCAGCTTCGGCGTCGCGATCACCGGACGGCGGAGAAAAACCGCATAGGTCGCTTCGCGATCGCCGAAACGATGCACGATTTCCTTGGTCTTGCGGAAATAGACGTCGGTCTCGCGCGCGATGTCGTCGGGTTTGAAGGGCATCGTCCGCATTCTACCGGTTGGCGCCATAACGCCTAGGTCGCCCGCATCGCCGCGATATTAAAAACGAATTTGGCTCCAATTCGCGCCGTAGCATCGGCGATTTCCGGGCGTTTTCACGGTCCATTAACGCCAATGGACGAGGCTGAGCGCATCAAGAATAGGAGCGGGTTTGTGAACAATCGAGCCTCGATCGAGCCGAAAAGATTGATGCGAACGCTCGCCAAATCCGTCGCGGTCATCGCGCTCACGAGCGCGGTGGGCGGCTGCGCGGCGCTGCCCGCCCTCGAAGCCGGCGCGGCGCTCCTTGGGAGCATTCCGCAAATCGCGTCGCTTCCGGACAAGATCTCCAACTTCTTCAAGGGCCCGTCGGACTCGCAAACACAGACGGCGGAAACCGCCCCACCGAAGATCCTCACCGAAGCCGATTTCCTGCGCGGCGGCGATTCAGTCAGCGCGCGCGGCGATTTCGCGACCGCCGCCTTTTTCTACGCCAGGGCGGCCGACGCCAATCCTAATTCGCTGCAAGCGCGGATGCGTCTTGCCAATGCCCAGATGGCGTTGAAGGACGATAACGCCGCCTACTCGAACTATCAGGCGGTGCTGATGTTGTCGCCGAACGATCCCGATGCGGCAATGCGGCTGGGCGAGATCGAGCTCGCGCGCGGCGATGCGAAATCGGCGCTCGATCATTTCGCGGTCGCCGTCCGTGGGAAGCAGAGCGATCCCAAGCTCTACAATCTCATCGGCGTCGGCTTCACGATGCAGGGCAAATACGCCCTGGCGCGGCAGAGCTTCGAGGTCGGGCTGAAGCTCCAGCCCGATTACGCCTCGCTGCAAAACAATTACGGCATGATGCAGCTGCAATCCGGCGACTACCAGGCGGCGGTCGCGACCTTCACGAAGCTGGTGCAATCGCCTTATGCCAATGAGCGCTACCGCACCAATCGCGCGCTGGCCGAGATAGCCATGGGCGACATCAATGCGGCGCAGCTCGATGCGCCAGGCATGGACGAGACCATGCTGCGCCGGACCCTCGCGCGCTATCAGCCGAGGCAAGAGCCGATCCAAGTGGCGGCCGCCGGCAACATCCAGATGGATGTGACGCCGCATGGGCACAGCGTCGACCCGACTCCCAAGGCACTGGAAGAGGCGCTGGTCGCGCCGACGCTCATCGCCGAGAAGCTGCCGGCCAAAATTGTGAAGAGCTACTACGACCAGTTGCCAACGCAGCCTTATTAAAAGGCTCCGGCTTCAGGGCACGACGAGGCCGTCCGGGTTGGGATTGCCTTTGATCATGCCCTGGTCGCGCGCGACATTGACCCAGAAGGCGAGCGACGCACCCGTTACCTTCGCCTCCAGCGTGTTGGGAATCACGATCGACGCCATCGCCGCCGGCGGCAGCTTCGTATATTTCGCGATGCTTTCCTTCACCGAGGCGGCATTCGCGGGATTGCGCGCGAAGGTGTAGGCATCTTCGATCGCGGCGCGGAATTCCTTCACCGCGTCGGGATTCTTTTTCGTCCAGGCGCGCGTCGCGGCATAGATCAGCGTCGCCGTGCCCTTCGGCCCTTCCGCCTCGGCAAGGAAATAACCCGCATCGAGCGATTTGATCCGCGTGTTGAACGGCTCGGCCGTCACGACCGCATCGACGAGGCCGGTCTTCAGCCCGTCGACCATCTGCGGGAATTGCACCTCGACCCAATTGACCTTGTGATAATCGACCCCGTTGGTCTTGACCCAATTGCGTCCCAGCACATCGAGCGCGCCGCCGAGACCGGGCACGCCGACTTTGCGACCGATCATATCCTGCGCGGTTTTGATACCGCTGCCGGTGCGCGCCATGATCGCCGCCGGCGAATTGGTCGGATAGGTCGCCATGCCGGCGATGGCGACGATATCGAGCCCTTGCTCGTCGGCTTCGAGCAGGATCGAGGGCGTCAGCGTGCCGATCTGCGCCGCGTCCGCGACCAGCGACGCCGAGATCAGCGAGCCGTTCGCGGTGGAAGTCACATCGACATCGAGCCCGTGCTTCTCGAAGAAGCCCTGATCCTTGCCGACATAGGCGCCGAGATTTGTTGGCGCCTTGGGTGAAGAGCAGATTGATCTTGGTCGCAGCCGAAGCCGGCATTGCGCAGGCGATAGCAAAGAACGCGACGGCAGTGCGCGCGAACACCCTCGACATAAGGACCCTCCCCGTTGGCTTTCCCGGATCATATCGAGAGCGCGAAGCGCGCACTAGCGGGCGCAGCTATTCGTCGGTATCGCTCGCGGTGATGAGACGCGCGCCGCGCTGGAAGGTGAGATAGGCCCAGATCCAATCCATCGCGACCACGAGGCGGTTGCGGAAGCCGATAAGAAAATAAATATGCGCGACACACCAGACGAACCAGGCGATCTTGCCCTTCAGCTTCAACCAGCGGAAATCCACCACCGCGAAATTGCGCCCGACGGTCGCGAGCTCGCCGTAATCGCGATAGTGGAAAGGCGGCGGCGCCGGTTTTCCCGAAAGCCGCGCCAGCAACAGCCGCGCGACATATTTCCCCTCTTGTTTGGCGACCGTCGCGACCCCGGGCAAGGGCTTGCCCGCTTCATCGCGCACCGAGGCGGTATCGCCGATCACGAAAATTCCGACGATCGCCGGGCAGGCTCAGATCGCCGTCGACGAGAACACGACCGGCGCGATCATGCTCGGCTCGAAGCCATTGCGCCGCGGGCGATGCCATGACGCCGGCGGCCCAGATCGTCACGCCGCACGCCACCCGCTCTTCGCCGAGCATCACGCCTGCCTCATCGCAACGCGTCACGGGCTGGCCGAGACGGACTTCGACGCCAAGCCTCTCGAGCGCACGCTGCGCCGCCGCCGAAAGATTCGCAGCGAAGCTCAGCAGCACACGCGGTCCTGCCTCGATCAGGATGATCCGTGACATCGCCGGATTGATCGCTGCGGAAATCGCGCGCGAGCGCCACCTTTACCAGCTCGGCGATGGCGCCGGCGGTCTCGACACCCGTCGCGCCGCCGCCAACCACGACAAAGGTCATCAAGCGCTGGCGCTCGCGCGCATCGGGCTCCTGCTCGGCACGCTCCAGCGCCGTCAGGATCTTGCGCCGAAGCCGCGTCGCGTCGTCGATATTCTTCAGCCCCGGCGCGAAAGCCGCCCATTCCTCGTGACCGAAATAGGCGTGGCGCGCGCCGCTCGCGACGACCAGCCAGTCATAAGGGACTTCGCGATCGCGCAGCCTGACGACGCGCCGTTCTTTGTCGACGCCGACCACCTGCCCCAGCACCACGTGCGCATTGCGTTGCCGCGAAAGAATGCCGCGGATCGGCGCCGCAATATCGGCCGGTGACAGGCCGGCGGTCGCGACCTGATAGAGCAGCGGCTGGAACAGGTGGTAGTTGTGCTCGTCGATCACCGTAACCTGCGCCGGCGCGCGGGCCAAAGCGCTCGCCGCCCATAGCCCGCCGAAACCGGCGCCGACGATCACGATCCGTGGCAGTGCCCGTGCAGAAGTAGACATAAGGATGATGTTTGCGCTGCGCCGCCGCTTGGCAAGAGCGCGGCTAAGACGTGATGTGACTCAAGACCTGGACGAGCTCGGCGACTTTCTTGCGCTGATCCTTCGCATCGCCCGAGATGATCGCGTGCTCGACGCAATGGCCGATGTGATCGCGCAGGATCTCGTCCTGCACCTTCTTAAGTGCGGCTTTCACGGCTTCGATCTGGTTGAGCACATCGATGCAATAGCGGTCATCGGCGATCATCCGCGCGACGCCGCGCACCTGTCCCTCGATGCGGCTGAGCCGGGTTGAAGCCGCTTGCTTGACTTCGTCTCTCATTGGGATTTCTATATACCCATAGGGGGTATATGTCCAGCGACGCCATGGACAACACAACGATCATCATCACGATCACGGCGCTCCCGACATGGGGGGCGTTAAGGTCAAAGACCCCGTCTGCGGCATGAGCGTCGATCCGCAGAAGACGCAGCATCGCACGCGCTTCAACGGCCAGGATTATTTCTTCTGCAATCCGCGCTGCCGCGAGAAATTCATCGCCGATCCGGCGAAATATCTCGCGCCGGAAACCGGCCGACGCGCCTTCACCCGCCCCGGTGCCGCCCGGGCACGATCTGGACCTGCCCGATGCATCCCGAGATCCGGCGGGACAAGCCCGGCACCTGCCCGATCTGCGGCATGGCGCTGGAGCCCGCCGGCATCGCGCCCGATGCGGGACCCAATCCCGAACTCGTCGATATGACGCGGCGCTTCTGGATCGGCCTCGTTCTCGCGCTGCCCGTCGTGTTGCTCGATATGGGCGGGCATTGGCTGACTGCATCGCGAGCGAACTCTCGGTCTGGCTGCAATTCGCGCTTCGCCTCGCCCGTCGTGCTCTGGGCCGGCGCGCCGTTTTTCGCGCGCGGCTGGGCGTCCTGCGGCACCGCTCGCTCAACATGTTCTCGCTGATCGCGCTCGGCACCGGCGCCGCCTATCTCTACAGCCTCGCCGCGACTTTCGCGCCGAGCCTGTTCCCGGCGAGCCTCCGGCAGAACGGCGGCATGGTCGCGGTCTATTACGAAGCGGCCGCCGTCATCACGGTGCTCGTCTTGCTCGGCCAGGTGCTGGAGCTGCGCGCCCGCGAACGCACGGGCAGCGCGATCCGCGCTCTGCTCAACCTCACGCCGAAGATGGCGCGCCGCATCCGTGCCGACGGCAGCGATGAAGATATCCCGCTCGACCGCGTGCAGCATGGCGACCGCTTGCGCGTGCGGCCGGGCGATGCCGTGCCGGTCGATGGCAGCGTGCTCGACGGCGCGAGCGCGGTCGATGAGGCGATGGTCACCGGCGAATCGCTGCCGGTCGAGAAAGCGCCGGGCGACAAGCTCATCGGCGGCACGATCAACGGCACCGGCGCTTTGGTGATGCGCGCCGAGAAGATCGGCGCCGAGACCATGCTGGCGCGCATCGTGCAGATGGTCGCCGAGGCGCAGCGCAGCCGCGCGCCGATCCAGCGCCTCGCCGATACGGTCTCGGCCTGGTTCGTGCCCGCGGTCATCGCCGCCGCGGCCATCGCCTTCGTCGCCTGGCTGATCTGGGGCCCGCCGCCGGCTTTCGCCTATGCGCTGATCGCCGCCGTCTCGGTGCTCATCATCGCCTGCCCCTGCGCGCTCGGCCTTGCGACGCCGATGTCGATCATGGTCGGCGTCGGCAAGGGCGCGACTGCCGGCGTGCTCATCAAGAATGCCGAGGCGCTGGAGCGACTCGAGGCGATCGACACGCTGGTCGTCGACAAGACCGGCACCTTGACCGAAGGCAAACCGCGCGTGGTCTTCGCGGTGACCGTTGCACAAGGCTTCGACGAGGCGACGGTGCTTGCGCTGAGCGCCAGCCTCGAGCGTGCGAGCGAGCATCCCCTCGCCGCCGCCATCGTCGCCGCCGCGAAAGAGCGCGGGCTCGCGCTGCAAGAAATCGCCGATTTCAAGTCGCTGCACCGGCAAAGGCGTCACGGGCATGATCGGTCGGCATCGGCGTCGCGGTCGGCAACGCCACGCTGCTGGACGATCTCGGTATCGTCGACCGCGGCGCTCGAAGCGCGCGCCGAGGAATTGCGGCGCGATGGCGCCGACCGCGATGTTCGTCGCGATCGATGGCGACCTCGCCGGCATCATCGCCGTCGCCGATCCGATCAAGCAAACGACGTCGGCCGCGCTCGCCGCGTTGCGCGCCGAGGGCATCCGCATCGTCATGCTGACCGGCGACAATCGCAGCACGGCCCAAGCCGTCGCCGGCAAGCTCGGCATTACCGAGATCGAAGCCGAGGTGCTGCCCGAGCACAAACATGCGATCGTGCAACGCCTGCGCGGCGAAGGCCGCAACGTCGCGATGGCCGGCGACGGCGTCAACGACGCCCCAGCGCTCGCCGCTGCCGATGTCGGCATCGCCATGGGCACCGGCACCGAGGTCGCGATGCAAAGCGCCGGCATCACGCTGGTCAAAGGCGATCTCGCCGGCATCGTCCGCGCGCGCCATCTGAGCCGCGCGACAATGCGCAATATCCGCCAGAATCTGGCGCTCGCTTTCGTCTACAACACGCTCGGCATCCCGCTCGCCGCGCGGCGTGCTTTACCCGGCTTTCGGCTTGCTCTTGAGTCCGATCGTCGCCGCCGCCGCGATGAGCCTCAGCTCGGTCTCGGTCATTTCGAACGCGCTGCGGCTGCGCCTGACACGGCTCTAAGCCCGAGAGGTTTCCCATGGTCGACCGGCAAACGCATTGGAACGACACCTACGGCTCGAAAGCGGAAAACCAGGTGAGTTGGTTTCAGGTCAAGCCCGAGCGTTCGCTCGAGCTGATCGCCACCGCCGCGCCGGATCACGCGGCGCCGATCATCGACATCGGCGGCGGCGCTTCGCGCCTGGCCGACACGCTGCTGGCGCTCGGCTACAGCGACGTCACGGCGCTCGATATCGCCGAGACCGGTCTCGCGCGCACCAAGACACGGCTCGGTACACAGGCGGACAAGCTTTCCTGGATCGTCGCCGATGTCACGCAATGGCAACCGCAACGCACGTGGCAGGTCTGGCACGATCGCGCCGTCTTCCATTTCCTGACCGAAGCCGAGGCGCAAGACGCCTATATCGCGGCGCTGAAACGCGGCACAACTGCCGGATCGAGCGTAATCATCGCCACCTTCGCGCCGAGCGGGCCGGAGCGCTGCAGCGGCCTGCCGGTGCAACGCTATAGCGCCGCGACGCTGGCGAAACGGCTCGGTGCCGAATTTACGCTCTATGCCGAAAGCGACGAAAACCACGCGACGCCCTTCGGCACCACACAGCAATTCCAGTACGCCGCTTTTCGCCGCCGCGATCGCTACGAGACCGACGCGCCCGTGCCCCAGCGGCGATGCATGAAGCGCTCCCACGGCGCGAACAGGCCTTTGTCGGTGATAAGACCGATCACGACGATCACGATCATGACGCCGATCACCTGATCCATCGCGTTGAGCTCGCGGCCATATTCGAGGAGATGGCCGAGGCCGAAGCCGGTGAGGATCGTGACATAGATTTCCGCCGCCATCAGCGAGCGCCAGGCGAAGGCCCAGCCCTGCTTCATGCCGGTGACGAGAAACGGCAGCGACGCCGGCAGGATGACGCGCGTCCATTTGTCGAAACCTTCCGAGCCCATCGTGCGCGCGACGCGCGCGTAGATCGGCGGGATCGAGCGCGTCCCGTTGCTCGTCGCGATCACCACCGAGCCGACCGTGCCCATGATCACGACGAACAGCATCGCGCCTTCGGTCTGGCCGAACCACAGCAGCGCGAGCGGGACCCAGCAGACGCTCGGCAACGTCTGCAAGCCGAGCGCCAGCGCGCCGATCGTGCTGTCGAAGAAATCCGAGGTGCTGACCATGAGGCCGAGCGGCAGGCCGATCGCGACGCCGATGAAATAGCCGATCAGCAGCCGCTTCACCGTGACGATCGACGCCGAGACAAGCGTGCCGTCGAGCAGCGCATCCCACAGATAGCGCGCGACCGCTTCCGGCGGCGGCAGCAGCACCGGCGACCAGCCCATGACCACCGTCGCGACTTTCCACAACAGGATGAGCCCCGCGAAGAAAGGCGATAACAACAGCGCGCGTTTCATGGCCGGCCCAACTCCGGATTGTGGCTCTTGAGCGCCGCGGTGATCTCCTGCGCCAGCTCGGCGAGCAGCGGCGAGTTGATATCGCGCGGCCGCGGCAGATCGACACGGAATTCCTCGCGGATGCGGCCGGGATGCGGCGACATCAGCATGACGCGATCGCCGAGACATGCCGCCTCGCGCACGTTATGCGTCACGAGGATGATCGTCTTGCGCCGGCTTTGCCAGATATCCTGCAGATCGCCGTAGAGCTGCTCGCGCGTCAGCGCGTCGAGCGCGGCGAACGGCTCGTCCATCAGCAAGACGCGCGGATCGGGCGCCAGCGAGCGCGCCAGCGCGACGCGCTGCTTCATGCCGCCCGACAGCTCGTGCGTGTAGGCCTTCTTGAATTTCGTCAGCCCGACGAGTCGAGATGGTGATCGGCGATCTCGTGTCTTTTGCTGCCGTGTCAGGCTCTGGCTCGCGCTTCAGCCCGAACATCACATTGCCGAACACGTCGAGCCACGGAAAGAGCGCGGATTCCTGAAACATCACCAGCCGGTGCCGCCCCGGCCCGTATCACCGGCTGGCCGTCGGCGAAGACGTTGCCGCTATCGGGCACCGTCAGCCCGGCGATGATGTCGAGCAGCGTCGATTTGCCGCAGCCGCTCGGCCCGACGAGGCAGAGGAACTCGCCGGGCGCGACGGTCAGGGTGACGTTATCGAGCGCATGCACCGAGGCTCGCGGCGTGCGAAACCATTTCGACACGCCGTCGACAGCGAGCTGGCCGATGGAATCAGCGCTCACGGCGATTGGATGAAACGTCCAAGATCAGGCACGTCGCGCAGGAAGCCGACGGCTTGCGCGCTCTTCACGACATCGTCGATCTGCTCGCGCTTCACGTCATGCACCCAATGAATGCGCTGCCAGGCCTTGGCGACGAGATCGGGCGCCATGTCGACTTGCGTCTCGGCTTTCAGCTCGCTCCGCACCAATTGCTGCGCCTCGTCGGGATGAGCGACGATCCAATCCGTCAGTTCCTGCTGTGCGGCGACGAATTTGCGCACGAGATCGCGCTGCTTGTCGAGGAAATCGGCGCGCGCGACGAGCAGCGTCGTGAGCGCCTTCGGCTCGTCGACCAGCACCTTGCCGCCTGCTTCGCTCTCGAGCCGCGACACCCAAGGCTCGACCGTCCAGACGCCGTCGAGCTGCTTCTGCCGGAACAGCAAAAGCTGATCGGGATTGGCGGTCGGTATGACCTGCGCATCGCCGCCGGTCTGCGTGATGCGCAAGCCGCCGGCGATCAGCCAGGAGCGCGCGGCGACGTCCTGCGTGTTGCCGAGCTGCGGCGTCGCGATTTTCTTGCCGCGAAAATCCGCCGCGTTTTTCAAATTCTCATCGGGCTGCACGACCAGCGCCGAGCCACCTTCGGCCGCGCCGCTGACGATACGCGGTCTCGGCGCCGCCCGATTTGGCATAGACGTTGAGCGCGGGGTTCGGGCCGACATAGGTGAGGTCGATCGATTTCGCGATCATCGCCTCCATCGCCGCTGGCCCGGCATTATAGACATACCACTGCACGGTGACGCCTGGCCCGAGCCGCTGCTCGAACCAGCCCTTGCCCTGGCGCGTCAGCGCATGCGCGACGAGGCCCTGCGCATGGGTGATGTTGGGGAAATGTCCGACACGCAGAACCGTATCGGCGCGCGACGCTGTCACGAGCGAGAAGAGCAAACCTGCGGCCGCGACAATCGTCGCGACAGGTCGTTTTCCGCGCCAATCAATCTCGCTCATGCCTCTCCTTTCGAGCAACCGTTGGGAAGAACGCCGCCGCCATGATAACGGCTCGCGTGATAATTTACGCAAAAATATTCGTCAAATAGAATTATATATTACAATATTTTTTACGTATTTATGCCGTCACCGCGGACCAGCAACGATGGTTTCGCCGAAAGCCGGGATGCGGAACGCGCTCTCGCCAACCCCGAACCGTTGGTTCGCGCCGCGGCGAGTGCCGCTTCGGGCGCGCCGAAAGGCTCGTCGGTCAGGCAGAAGGTCGCGAAATGCATCGCGATCGAGAGCCGCGCGCCGAGATCCAGATGCGCCCGCACCGCCTCTTCCGGATTCATGTGCTGCGGCGACATGAACCAGCGCGGCTCGTAGGCGCCGATCGGCAGCAGCGCGATATCCGGCGCACCGCAGCGCTGCGCGATCTCGCTGAATTGTGCCGGATAGCCGGTGTCGCCGGAGAAATAGACGCGCGCGCCTTGCGCCTCGACGACATGCCCGCCCCAGAGCATGTGGTTGGTGTCCCAGAAACGCCGCCGCGACCAATGCTGCGCCGGGACATAGGTGATCTTGAGCCCGGGCACCGGCTCGGCGCTGTCCCACCAATCGAGCTCGATCACATGCGCAATGCCGTGCGCCGCAAGATAAGCGCCGTTGCCGATGCCGGTGACGATCGCCGGATTACTGTGCGCCTGGAGCGCGCGCAGGCTCGGCAGATCCATATGGTCGTAGTGATTGTGGCTGAGACACACCGCATCGATCTTCGGCAGATCGACGAGCGCATAGGCGGGCGCGCGCACGCGTTTCGGCCCGAGCGATGCAAACGGGCTGGCGCGCAGGGAAAAGATCGGATCGGTCAGCACGGCGAAACCGGCGAAGCGCAGCAGCAAGGTCGCGTGGCCGATGAAGGTTGCCGCGACCTCGCCGGGCCCTGGTGGCTCCGGCGGCAAAGCCCGCGCTTCGTCCGCGATCCATTCCGGCCAAACCGGCTTCTCGCGCGAGAATTGCCAGCGCAGGAAATCGCGGAAGCCGCGTCGCGTTCCGCCCTCGCCGCCCAAGTTGGAAAAGCGCTTACCGTCGAAATGATCGCTCAGCGGCGCATTTCGGTCCCGGATCGTCATGACACGTCGATGGAGAGCTGTTGCAGCATCTGGCCTCTTTTTGCTATTAAACGGGGGCGTGGCAAGTGACGGCTCGGCGAGGTTCCGATGAGCGACAATGCAAAACCCGGCTTTGCGGTCGAGGAAGCGACCATCGCGGCGATCCACGCTGCCTATCGTGCGGGCACCGCGACAGCGCGGAGCGTGACACAGGCGCATCTCGACCGCATCGCCGCCTACGACCGCAAGGGCCCGGCTCTCGGCGACGATCATCGTGACCAATCCGCAGGCACTGGTCGATGCCGACGCGCTCGACGCGCATTGGCAGAAGGACCGGCACGCTGCGCGGGCCGTTACACGGCATCCCGGTGCTGGTGAAGGACAATTACGATATCGCCGGCTTGCAGACGACGGGCGGCTCGGGCGCGCTTCTCGGCTGGGTGCCGGCAAAGGATTCGACCGCGGTGCGCAAGCTGCGCGAGGCCGGCGCGATCATCCTGGCGAAGACGACGATGTCGGAATGGGCGCGCGGCGGGCTCGACAATATCAACTCGGTGCTGCCCGGCTTCGCGCGCAATCCCTACAACACGGCACATGCGACCGGCGGCTCCTCGGGCGGCACCGGCGGCGGCCTTGCCGCGAGCTTCGGCGTCGTCGGTCTCGGCTCCGACACTTGGGGCTCGATCCGCAATCCTGCGTCGAACAATGCACTCGTGGGTCTGCGCCCGAGCTGGGCGCTGGTCTCGCGCGCCGGCATGGTCGGGCTTTACGACGCGCGCGACACGGCCGGACCGATGGCGCGCACCGTCACCGATCTCGCGACGCTGCTCGATGTCATCGCCGGCGTCGATGCCGACGATCCCGCCACCGCGCACGCCGCCGGCAAGATCCCGCCGAGCTATCAGGCCTTCCTCAAGCCGGACGGCGCTCATGGCAAACGGCTCGGCGTGCTGCGCCAAGCCT
The DNA here is from genome assembly GCA_963731145.1 of uncultured Alphaproteobacteria bacterium. Lineage (GTDB taxonomy): Bacteria > Pseudomonadota > Alphaproteobacteria > ATCC43930 > CGMCC-115725 > CAIKMD01. The sequence goes on from CAVSUX010000013.1 coordinate 678,118, forward strand.
TCCCGCCCGATGGTTCCGATCTCGCAGAGTCGTCGCTTTGCTCGAGCGCGCCATCGCCGATCTCCGCAATGCCGGCGCCGAAATCGTCGATCCCTTCACCGTGCCGGAATTCGAGCAATTCCCGGCGCGGCCGCATCCGCAGAGCGAAGTGCGCGCCGCGATCGAGCGCTATCTCGCGACGACCGGGCTCGTCATTCCCGAAGACCATCGCCGCGGTCGTCGCGACCGAGAAATTCCATCCGCTGCATGAGATCGGCCTCAAAGCCGCCGCCATCGCGCCCGCCCCTTCGAGCGATCCGATCGTGCGCGATCTCGAAGCCTTCGAAATCCGCATGCGCGAGGCTTATCTCGCGGCGATGGAACGCGCGCGCGTCGATGCGCTGGTCCTGCCGGTCGCGTCCTTCCCGCCGAAGATCAATGGCGATCGCAACCTGACGCCGACCGGCGCCACCACTTGGATCGCTTCAGGCCTGCATTGGCCCGCAGCGGTCGTGCCCATGGGCTACACCTATGAAGACCTGCCGTCGGGCCTGCAGTTCATCGGCCGGCCGTGGAGCGAGCCGGTGTTGCTCGCGATCTGCTTACGCCTATGAGCAGGCGACCCATCACCGCAAACCGCCGGCGACGACACCGCCGCTGCGGTAAGCGCTGGCGCGTTTCAGCGGCGAGCATGCTCCGGCGGTCGCGCCCCATGATGACGATTGTTGTATCTGCGACAAAGACGATGAAAAGGCTTGTCGGCCTCACGGCGGCACTTCTTGCGCTCGCGCCGGCGATCAGCCTCGCGGGGCCGCCCTACATTACCGATGATCCCGAGTCGACCGATTATCAACACTATGAAATCTATCTTTTCGCGAATGGCGCGCGCGCCCGCGACGGCCTCAGCGGCGAAAGCGGCGTGGATTTCAATTACGGGGCATTACCCGATCTGCAACTGACGGCGGTCCTCCCCCTCGGCTATTCGTTGCCCGACGGTGCAGGGGCGCAAATCGGCCCCGCGAATATTGAGCTCGCCGCGAAGTACCGCTTTCTGCATCAGTCGCAGATCGGCTTAGATATCGCCGTCTTCCCGCGCGTCTTCCTGCCGAGCCTGTCTTCGCGCGTCGGCGATAACCACCCCGCTTTCTTATTGCCGCTGTGGCTTGAAAAGGATTGGGGCGATTGGTCGACCTTCGGCGGCGGCGGCTGCGAGATCAATCGCGGCGGCGACGCCAAGGATTTCTGTCTCGCGGGCTGGGCCCTCACCCGCCAAGTGCTGCCGGAACTACAGCTCGGTGCCGAACTGGTGCATCAGACGCCATCGAGCAAAGGCGGCCGCGCCTCAACCGGCGTCGGCGCCGGCTTCAAATACGATCTCACCGACAACGACCATTTGCTTGGATATTTCGGCCCCAGCCTACAGAACACGAATCAGACATCCCAATTCTCTTGGTACGCCGCCATGCTGTTCACATTTTAATGGGTGGAAAAGTCAATGACGCAATACGAAGCACAAGCGACCTTGAGCAAAGTGCCGGCAGTGACGCTGGGCTTCTGGATTATCAAGATCCTGGCGACCACGCTGGGCGAGACCGGCGGCGACACCGTGACGATGACGATGGGTCTCGGTTACCTTGTCGGCACGGCGATCTTCCTCACCCCGCTGATTGTGCTGGTGGCATTTCAGATCGCGGCGAAACGTTTTCATCCGTTCCTTTACTGGGCGACGATCGTCGCCTCGACGACAGCCGGCACGACGCTCGCGGATTTCGCCGATCGCTCCCTCGGCATCGGCTATACCGGCGGCTCGTTGCTGCTGCTCGCTTGCGTGCTCATCAGCTTGCTCGCCTGGTATTTTTCCGAGGGGACGGTTTCGGTGGACACCGTCACGACACGCAAAGCCGAGGCGTTTTACTGGCTCACGATCACCTTCTCGCAAACCCTCGGTACCGCGCTGGGCGATTGGATCGCCGATGCGGGACTTGGCTATGAAGGCGGTGCGCTCGTCTTCGGCGCGGGACTGATCCTGCTCGCAATACTTTATTTCCGGACAGAGATCCCGCGCGTCACCCTGTTCTGGGCCGCTTTCATCCTGACGCGGCCGCTCGGCGCGACCGTCGGCGATTTCCTCGACAAGCCCCTCGCCAATGGCGGCCTCAATCTGAGCCGGCCGCTCGCATCGGCGGCGATTGCCGTCCTTATGATTGCGTTGGTTCTGATACTGCCGCAGCGCGCCGGCAAGCATCCGGGTGCACCAAGCGATCTCGCCAACGCGGGTTGAAGAAGAGAACAGCGGCGCCGTTACCGCGCCCCGGCCACCGCCTGCTTTTTCGGCGCAGCAAGGCGCTTCTTCTTCAATTCTTCGGCGATGAGGAAGGCCAGCTCCAACGCTTGGTTGGAATTGAGCCGCGGATCGCAATGCGTGTGATAGCGATCGCCCAAGCCGCTTTCGGTGATCGCCTGGGCGCCGCCGATGCATTCGGTGACGTTCTGGCCGGTCATCTCGAAATGGACGCCGCCGGCATAGGTGCCTTCGGCCTCATGCACCGCGAAGAAGCCCTGCACCTCGTGCAGGATCGAATCCACCGCGCGCGTTTTGTAGCCCGTAGCCGAGGTGATGGTGTTGCCGTGCATCGGGTCCGAGCACCACAGCACCTTGCGGCCCTCGCGTGCCACGGCGCGGATCAGCGGCGGCAGCTTGCTCTCGACCTTATCGGCGCCCATGCGGGCGATCAGCACCAGCCGCCCCGGTTCGTTTTCGGGATTGAGAATGTCGATCAGCCGCAACAGATCGTCGACCGGCATGGTCGGGCCGCATTTGAGGCCGATCGGATTCTTCACGCCGCGTAGGAATTCGACATGCGCGCCGTCCGGCTGCCGCGTGCGATCGCCGATCCACAGCATATGCGCGGAGACGTCGTACCAATCGCCGGTTGTGGAATCGACACGGGTCAGTGCCTGCTCGTATTCGAGCAACAGCGCCTCGTGCGAGGTGAAGAGCTCGGTCTCGCGCAGTTGCGGCGTCGTCTCGGAGGTCAGGCCGCACGCCGCCATGAAGTCGAGCGTCTCGGTCAGACGCTCGGCCAATTCCTCATAACGCTCCCCCGCCGGGCTGTCGGCGATGAAGCCCTTGGTCCAGTTGTGGACGCGGTGTAGATCGGCATAGCCGCCCTGAGCGAAGGCGCGCAGCAGATTGAGCGTCGCCGCCGATTGGCTGAAGGCCTGGATCATGCGCTGCGGATTGGCCTTGCGCGCTTCCGGCGTGAAGTCCATGCCGTTGATGATGTCGCCGCGATAGGAAGGCAGCGTGACGCCGTTCTGCGTCTCGCTGTCCGAGGTGCGCGGCTTGGCGAATTGCCCGGCCATGCGGGCGACCTTCACCACCGGGCAGGCCGCCCCAAAAGTCAGCACCACCGCCATCTGCAGGAACACCTGGAAGGTGTCGCGGATGTTGTTGGGATGGAATTCGGCAAAGCTCTCGGCGCAGTCGCCGCCTTGCAGCAGGAAGGCCTTTCCCTCCACGACTTTGGCAAGGCTGGCTTTGAGGCTCCGCGCCTCGCCGGCAAAGACCAAGGGTGGGAAGTTGCGCAGCGTCCCGGTCACCGAATCGAGGGCGGCGGCGTCGGGATACTCCGGCACTTGGCGGATGGGCATGCTCCGCCAGTTATCGGGCGACCATTTCTTCTGCATCTTCATGACCTTGGCGGAGCTTTGGCGGGACCGGGTTCTCACTACGCCGCCCCTTCTCCGGTTTGGCCAGAAATAGCGAGTTTTTGGCCGAATTGGAAGGCCTCAATGGCCAAGGCCCCGGCTACGCAAAAACCCTTACGAGCAAGTCCTTACGCAGAGAACCTAACTATTTTTCCGCCTCAGGGAGAGCATCGTCAGGGTGCCACGGAACAGCAAGCACATGCGAGCGGACCACCCGAGGAGCGCTTCATGACACTGACTACCCGGATCAAACGTCTCTTCCCCAGCCGCGAAGATGCCTTCGCCTATCTGACGCTGCGCGGCTTCCTCTTCATGCCGGCGGGTTGGGAGAACGGACGCTGGGCGGCCGATCTCGATTTCGACGGCCACCAATTCGTCGTCACCGCCTGGCTCCGCGCGCCCAAACAAGTCGCCGCCTGAGGAAAGCCCGCCATGTCCTTCACGTCCTTCGATCCCAACCGTGTCGACCAGATCGTCGAAAGCCTCGCCGCGATGCTGCAGCGCCGCTCGATCGCGCGCGAGCTCGAGGCCCTGAAGCAATTCACAATCGTGCCCGAGCAGGTTGACGAGATCGTTCTCGCCGCGATCAACATCAGCCTCAATCTCAAGGACGAGGATCTTGGCCGACGCGATATCCCGCAACTGCGCATCGACGAGCTGCCGATGCATCCAGCAGCGGCCGAGGCCGCGTAACACGAACGAAGCACATAGGGGAAAACAATCATGCAGACCAGAATCGACCGCCCGGATCATGAAAGCCCTCGAAATGATCATGCGCACCGACAACTCCTCGGTCAGCCGCAGCCTCCAGACCATCAAACGCTATTCCCTGACGCCCGAGCGCATCGACGATGCGATCCTCGCCGCGATCAATGCCAGCCTCTGCCTCGCCTCCGTTGGCAACGATCAGGTCGCCGAAGGCTTCAACGACGACATCGCCCGCAACGGCCGCAATTTCGGCCGGCAGACTTCCACGCTCGCCTGCGCCTGATCCTCGAGCCGCGGAGCTTTTGCATGAATGATCTGCATCGCGACTGGCAGAAATGGACCCGGACCGAGCGATTCAGCGCCGTCATCATTCTCGCCGCGATGATCACCGTGATCGCTCCGGCCGCCGTTGAGTTCACCCATCAGACAGCCGCAACGACCACTGCCCATCATCGCGCGATGATTCTGGCGCGCTGAGCGCGCGTCCTCCCGCTCATTCGTAGCGATTGATTTTCGCGGCCGCGGCTTTCAAGCTCGGCCGCAGATCATTTGGGGCAAGCTCATGTGTCGAGCGCGTACTGTCCTCGCCGCCGCCCTCGCTGCGGCGTTGGGCCTTGCCAGCACGGCGAGCCGCGCGGCCGATACGATCACTTTCGGCCATGTCGGCGCGCCTTCAGCGATCGTCTGGCCGATCTATATCGGCCTCGACCAGGGCTTCTTCGATCAGAACGGCATCAAGCTCGACATCATCTTCACCCGCTCGAGCGCGCAAGTCATGCAACAGCTCGCGGCCGGCGCGCTCGATATGGGCGACACCAGCGCCTTCGATCCGGTGCGCGGCATCGCCGGCGGCGCCGCGGTCGCGATCCTGACGATCGAGGCGACGCCCGCGCCCTTCTCGCTCCTCGCCAAGCCCGAGATCAAGAGCATCAAGGAGCTCAAAGGCAAGACGATCTCGGTCGGTCAGACCACCGATATCGCGCGCATCTATTTCGATCGCATGCTCGAGGCGAACGGCTTGCACGACAGCGACGTCGATGCACTGCCCACGGATTCCACCGCGGCACGCCTCGCGGCGCTGGAATCGAAAGCGGTCGATGCCTCGATCCTCTCCGCGCCGGCGAGCTTCAAAGCCGCCGCGGACGGTTTCGTGACCCTCGGCCTCGCCGCCGATTACGTGAAGGATTTCCCCTTCGGGACGATCGATGTGAGCCGCGGTTGGGCCGGCGCCAATGTGGCGCTCGCCAAGCGCTTCATGGCCGCTTATCTCAAGAGCGTCGCCTGGTTCTACGACGACAGGAACCGCGACCACGCCGTCGCGATCATGGCCGCGGCCAGCAAGACGAGCATCAACGACAATTCGCAAAGCTACGATTATTATCGGCAGATCGGCTTCTTCGAGAAAAGCGGCACGGTATCGAAGGCGGCGCTCAAGAGCCTCGTCGCGGTGCTGCAGAAGACCGGCGAGCTCAAAGACGATTTGCCGCCCGAGAAACTGGTGATGCCGGGCGTGACGGAGGTCGGGCCTTAGTTGTTGAGCCGTCATTGCGAGCGAAGCGAAGCAATCCATATGTGGACGGCCCCCGGCTTGCAAGGTCGACGAGCGGTTGTGTTGGATCGGATCGCTTGCGTCCATATGTCCGGCCTGTTGGATGCGATCGGCATATGACCGCTGGCCAAGATGGTTTTCGTGGCGGGAGTTCCACACAGAGAGGCGACGTCGCGATACGCCACTGGATTGCGCGGAGTGTCTTCCGTCTCGAACCGATCGATCCACCATCTGCTCGTTTTCTTGCAAGCGCCGGCTCAGCGAGACACGCGCCTTGTATCCCGCTGATCTCGTCAAGCCGCTGTCGGCATCGCCCCTAGCGCACGCTTGGGGTCGTAGGTCTCGCCGGTCGTCATGAGCTTCCAGACGATGCGGGCGATCTTGTTGGCAAGCGCCACGGCGACGAGCTTGGGCGGCTTGCGTTTCAAGAGGGCGAGGAGCCAGGGGGAGGCGTGACGGCTCTTACCGCGCCGCGCTTGCCAGATGACGGCAGTGGCGCCGACCACGAGCAAGCTTCGCAAGGTCTCGTCGCCGGCGCGGGTGATCACGCCGAGCCTCAGCTTGCCGGCGGTCGAATGATCCTTGGGCGTCAGGCCGATCCAGGCGGCGAAGTGCCGGCCGGAGCGGAAGGCATGCGGATCGGGTGTCTTCATCATGAGCAGCGAGGCGATCACCGGTCCCACACCGGGAATCCGAGCGAGGCGCCGGCTCGGCTCGTTGGTTCGATGCCACGCCATCAACCTGGCGTCGATCGCCTCGAGCTGGGCTTCGAGTTGCGCGTATTCTTGGGCGTGCGCGGCAAACAGCTCGCGGGCCAAGGCCGGCACGGTCTCGTCGGCCTGGAGGCGCAACAGCAGCGGCTCGATCTTGGCCCGCCCCTTGGCAGCAACGATCCCGAACTCCGCCGCATAGCCGCGGATCGTATTGGCGAGCCGCACGCGGTTGCGCACCAAGCGCTCGCGCAGGCCCGCCAGCATCAGCGCCGCTTGGCTCTCCGCACTCTTCACCGGCACGAAGCGCATCGTCGGCCGGCTCATCGCCTCGCAGATCGCCGCGGCATCCGCTGCGTCGTTCTTCCCGCGTTTCACATAGGGCTTCACGTATTGCGGCGCGATCAGCCTCACCTCATGGCCCAGCCGCGTCAGCTCGCGCGCCCAATAATGAGCCCCGCCACAGGCCTCGATGCCTATAACCGTCGGCGCCAGGCTCGCAAAAAACGTCAGAACCTCTTTGCGCTTGAGCTTGCGACGCAGAACCACCTCTTCACGGTCATCCGCTCCATGAAGCTGAAAAATCTGCTTCGACGTATCCATACCTATGCGGCTAAGCTTGTCCACGGACGGCCTCCTCGTTTGAGATCTGTAACGACCTCACTCCGGCACATCGATGCCGTTCGGGGGCCGTCCACCCCATCAGAGCATCGTGTGAGGCTCTGGATTGCTTCGTCGACCAAGCGGCCTCCTCGCAAAGACGCATAAGCGCATAAGGAGAGAATTTCGATGGCGATCGAAACGGAAACGAAATACAGCGTTGCCGGATATAATGTGGGGGGCGTGCTCTTCGATCAGCCGTTCAAGATCAGGCGGCTCGGCCATTTCGGCATCAACGCCCATCGCATGAGCGAGGCGCTGCGCTTCTACAACGACCTGCTCGGCTTCCGCATCACCGATATCCGCCCGATGGGCGGCAAGACGCCCGATGCCTTCAAGGAGTTCGGCGATCTCCACGGCTATTTCTTTCGTTATGGCGGCGATCACCACGCCTTCGTTCTCTATAACCATCGCCTGCGCAAGGCGACCGACCGCACCGGCTTCCACAAAGACGATGTGACGATCAACCAGATCACCTGGCAGGTCGGCAGCCTCGCCGAGGTCGTCGAGGGCGATGCCTGGTTCAAGCGCAACGCGCAGAAGGTCGTGCGCTCGGGCCGCGACATGCCGGGCTCGAACTGGCACTCTTATCTGATGGACCCCGATCTCCATAAGAACGAGATCTATTACGGCATGGAGCAGGTCGGCTGGGACGGCCGCTCCAAGCCCTGGGACATGCACGATCGCGAATTCGATCACGCCGCCGAGTTGCCGCAGATCTCCGAATATGAAGAGGTCAATCAGGCGATGGCGCGCGGCAGCGATTTCGTCTCAGGCTTCCGCGACAAGGAGAACCTGCCGCTGAAATACGACGTGCAGGGCATTCTGCTCGCGCGGCCGTTCAAGATCGTGAAGCACGGGCCGGTCAATCTCTTCGTCGAGAATATCGACCGCGCGGTCGACTGGTATCGGCGCACGCTCGGCTTCATCGTGACCGAAGAGACGCTTTGCGAGGGCGAGCGCTGCGTCTTCTTGCGCAACAATACCGAGCATCATTCGCTCGCCCTTTTCCCGGTGGCGCTGCGCCAGAAGCTGGCCTTGCGCGCCGACACCACGATGGCGGCCTTCGGCGTGCAGCTCGGCTCCTATCAGCAGCTTCTCGAGCGCGATCGATTTTCTCAAATCCTACGGCGTCGCATTCCGCGAGCTGCCGCCGGAGATGACACCCGGCATGGATCACACGATCTGCGCCCTCGATCCCGATGGCCATGCGATCCAGCTCTATTGGTCGATGGAGCAGATCGGCTGGGACGGCAAGCCGCGGCCCGCCGCAGCGCGCCGCAAGATCATCCCCGGCAAATGGCAGAAGACGCTCGAGGCGAACGCCGACAGCTACGCCGGCGAGCCGTTCCTCGGACCGCTGGGGTAAGGCGCGGACAATCATTTTCGTCGTCATGCCCGGCCTTGCGCCGACGTGTTGAAAACTTGCGGATCGCCGGGAACGCCCGGCGGCGAAACGGTGCTTGCCAAATACCGCATACTGCTGAAAGAAGTCTCCGACACCAAGCCGACGAGGACGCCATGAAGCTGACGCTCTACTACGCCCCGATCACCTGCGCGCTCGCGCCCTACATCACGCTGACCGAGGCGGGCGCCGATTTCGAGGTGAAGCCGGTCAATCTGCGCAAAAGCGAGCAGCGCAGCCCGGACTACCTCAAGCTCAATCCCAAGCACCAGGTGCCGACTTTGGTGATCGACGGTGAGCCTTTGACCGAAAACCCCGCGATTCAAATCTGGATCGCGCACAATTTCCCGAAGGCGAAGCTCCTGCCCGAAGACCCGATGCAATTCGTGAAAGCGGTGTCGATCCTTTCCTTCTGCGCCGCCGGCATCCATCCCTTCCTCTTCCGTATCAACTCGCCGCAGCTTGTCTGCGACCTGCCGGATGCGGAGCCAGCGGTGAAGCGCCTCGCCCAAAAACAGCTCTTCGAGAAATTCGCTATCGCCGAAGAAATGCTCGCCGGCCGCGACTGGTTCTTCGACCATTTCACGGCGGCCGATGCGCATTTCTACTGGTGCTTCCGCCGCGGCACGCTCTTCCCGCTCGACCAGTCGCAATTCAAGAACTGCACCGCGCATTTCGCGCGCATGCAGCAGCGGCCATCGGTGCAGAAGCTCCTCGCCTTCGAGCGCGAGGTGCAGGCAGCCTTCGCGCGCGCCGCGTGACGCCATCGGCCAAGCTTCAGCCGTAATAGCCAAGCTGAGGCCAGAGAACCGTTCGAGCCGTCGGGTGTTATCAGAGGGCGACAACAGTCACAGGAGAGCCCTATGACGTTCGACAAAAATCGCGGCTTGCGCAAAGCGGCCATGGCGACGGTCGTGGCCGGCGCGGTGCTCGGCGCAGCGGCCTTGCCGGCAGCGGCGCGGGACTTCGTCTCGTTCGGCTTCGGCGCGCCGAGCTACTACAGCTACGGCCCAGGCTACGGCTACGGCCCAAGCTACAGCTACGGCCCGAGCTATTACGCACCGTCTTACGGCTACAGTTATTATGCGCCGCCGGCCTATTACTACCCTCCGCCGGCGCCGGTCTACGGGGGTCCGGCGGTCAATTTCGGCTTCCATCTCCGGTAATCCGGGACCATTGGTGATCGGCAAAGCCCCGCTTCGGCGGGGCTTTGTTTTTGTGCGATCGCCGCCGGGCAGTCCCCTGACAGCCGATCGTTAGCTGCGGCCTCCTTTTCCGCGAGACCCCACGAGACCGGCGCCGCTCGTCCGTTCGACACAGCAAAGCCTCTGTACGAGCACGAGACAATCGTGCGACGATTGCACCAAACAATCGTGGGGAGGAAATGATGTCAGAGCATGATGAAGGACGCCGTGCGTTCCTCAAAGGAGCCGCGGCGAGTGCGGGTGCCGTCGCAGGCGCAACGCTGATTCCGCCGGCGCAAGCCGCGAATCAGTCGATGCATGGCATGCACGGCGCAAAGCCGAGCGCGCAGCCGAACGAGCGAAGCACGATCGGCGGCGGCTCCGGCCAGCATGCCTTCTTCAACGACAGTGACGCCGTTGCGATCGCCGCTTTAACCGAGCGCATCATGCCGGACGCGCCGGGCAAGCCGGGCGCAGGCGAGGCCGGCGTGGCCAACTACATCGATCTCGCGCTGGCCGGCGTTTATCAGGATCAACAGGATTTCTATCGCCGCGGCCTGACCCAGCTCGATGCCTATTGCCACGCGCAATACAAGCGCGGCTTCGCGGCGCTGCAACCGGATCAAAAGGACGAAGTGGTCGGCGCGCTGGCCGCCGGTAAAGCCGATGGCTTCGCTTGGCCAACGGCGCAGGCCTTTTTCCGCACCATACGCACGCACACGATGGAAGGCATGTTCGCCGACCCGATCTATGGCGGCAATCGAGCTTTCGCCGGCTGGCAGCTGATCGGCTTTCCCGGATCGCAAATGCAATATACCGAAGCCGATCTCAACAGCGATAAGGCTTTCACGCGCCTGCCGATCACCGGGCTCCAAGCGCAAGCGAAGAAGAGGAGCTGAGCCATGGCGACGGAAAAGACCGAAGTCGTAATCATCGGTGTCGGCGCCGTGGGCGGCATCCTCGCAGCCGAGCTCGGCAAAGCCGGCATGAAAGTAATCGGCCTCGAGCGCGGGCCGCGCTTGCAGACGAGCGACTTCATGCCGCAAGACGAATTGCGCTTCTTCGAACGCGCGGATCTTCGTCCCGATCCCAAACGCACGCCCGTCACCTGGCGTCCCAACACCAATGCACGCGCAACGCCCCTTCCCGTGCTCAATTACGGCAATCAGGCGGGCGGCGGCACCGTGCATTACGGCGCGCTGTCGTGGCGATTGCACGAGGATGATTTCCGCGCCCGCACCGCGACGACCGAGCGCTACGGCGCCGCGGCGATCCCGGAAGATTCATCGTACGCCGATTGGCCGGTGAGCTATGCCGAGCTCGAGCCTTATTACGATCAGGCGGAATACGACCTCGGCGTCGCCGGCAAGGCCGGCAACATCCAGGGCCGCAAGATCGATGGCGGCAACGTCCTCGAAGCGCCGCGCAAGCGCGAATATCCGCTGCCGGCGCTGCTCTCGGATCAATCGAGCACGCTCTTTGCCGCGGCGGCGACGAAGCTCGGCCATCACCCCTTCTCATCGCCGCATGCGATCGCGTCCGTGCCCTATAAAGGGCGGCCGGGCTGCACCTATTGCGGCTTCTGTCAGGCCTTCGGCTGCCATGTCGGCGCGAAAGGCAGCATCCTGGTGACGAAACTGCCCGAGGCCGACGCCACCGGTAATTTCAAGCTCGTCACCGGCGCGATGGCCTACCACATCAACAGCGACAACAGCGGCAAGGTCACGGGCGTCAGCTATTACGGCCCCGACGGCTCCGACAACACGATCGAAGCCGATATCGTCGTCGTCTCGACCTTCATCTACGACAACACACGGCTGCTGCTGTTGTCGAAGAGCGACAAATATCCGAACGGCCTCGCGAATTCGAGCGGTCAGGTCGGCAAAGGCCTGATGGCGCATATCGGCGGCAATGTGTTCGTCGGCTTCAACAACCGCCATCTCAACGCGTTCATGGCGCCGTCGGCGCAGAAATTCTCGATCGACGATTTCAACGCCGACAATTTCGATCACAAGGATCTGAAATTCATCCGCGGCGCCCAACTCTCGATGGGCACGGCCAATCTCCAAGGCGGCCCGATCGGCTTCTCGACCATCAACCCGCCGACCGGCATCAAGCCATGGGGCGCCGAGTACCGCGATTTCCTCGCGACCTATTTCAGCCGTCACGGCGCCATGGTCGCACAGACCGAGAATCTGCCTTATCCCGATCAGACCATCGATCTCGATCCCAATGTCCGCGATGCCTGGGGCCTGCCGGCGCCGCGCCTCACCTATGATTGGCGGCGCCCCGCCGAGCAAGCGCGGCTCGATTTCATGATGACAAAGCTCGAAGAGATCGCACATGCGATGGGCGCCGACAAAGCCTGGCGCGGCGGCGCAAGCAACGGCGCTCCCGGCGCGCATCACGAAGGCGGCACGCGCATGGGCGGCGATCCCAAGACGTCTGTCGTCAACAAATACGGACAGAGCTGGGACACGTCGAATCTGTTCGTCATCGGCACCTCGAACTACCCGACGATGGGCGCCGGCTTCAACCCGACCCTCACGCTGCAAGCGCTCGCCTATATGAGCGCGGATGCGATCGTGAACCGCTATCGCAAGAGTCCCGGGCAACTGATCTAGCGCGACCTCGGTATCCATAAGCGCAGGCGGAATACGGCACTTCCGCCTGCGCTATGGCGCTGCCAGACCTCGTGATAGGATCGCACGAACCGGCGCTTTGAGGACAGGGACGGGAATGCTATCGCGCGAAGAGAATGAGCTGCTGACGCGGACCGGTCCCGGCGCGCCGATGGGCAAGCTCATGCGGCGCTATTGGATCCCGGCGCTGTTCTCGGACCAGCTCCCCGAGCCCGATTGTCCGCCGGTGCGGGTGAAGCTGCTCGGCGAGAAGCTCGTTGCCTTCCGCGATACGCAAGGCCGCGTCGGCCTCATCGATGAGCGCTGCCCGCATCGCACCGCTTCCCTCTTCTTCGGCCGCAACGAGGAGTGCGGTTTGCGCTGCGTCTATCATGGCTGGAAATTCGACGTCGAGGGCAATTGCGTCGACCTCCCGAGCGAGCCTTGGGACAAGGATTTCAAGCGCAAGATCAAGATCACCGCCTACCCTTGCCTCGAGCGCGGCGGCCTCGTCTGGGCCTATATGGGGCCGCCCGAGCTGAAGCCCGAATTCCCCGATCTCCACTGGACCGTGGTGCCGTCATCGCATCGCTACGTCACGCGCCATCTGCAGGAATGCAATTGGCTGCAAGCGCTCGAAGGCGGTTTCGACACCAGCCACCTCACCTTCTTGCATCGCGGCGATGAAGGAAACGCCGACGGCGTGAAGATGAATCTGCCGGCGCGCTTCGAGGTCATGCCGTTCGACTTCGGCTTCGTCTCCGGCACGGTCCGCGCGCAAGGCGAGAATAATTTCTGGACCTGCAGCGTTATGCTGATGCCGTTCCACAAGCTGATCTCGACGCAGCCGGCCGGCGCGCATGTGTGGGTGCCGATCGACGACGAGAACACGATGAATTACTGCATCGAATATCGCGAGGATCGGCCGCTGAGCGAGGAAGATTTACGGGATTCACACGACTCGTTCTTCATCCATCCGCAGCTCATCCCCGGCACCGACCGCCCGGTCGCCAACCGGGACAACGATTACCTGATCGACCGCGATTTGCAGAAAAGCGGTCAATCCTATACCGGCATCAAAGGCATCGGGCGGCAGGATTGCAGCATCCAGGAATCGATGGGCCCGATCGCCGATCGTACCGTCGAGCATCTCGGCGTCAGCGACACGGCGATCATCAAGCTGCGCCGGCTCTTGTTGCAGACCGTGAACGACCACGAGCGCAACGCCAATACGCGGCTCCCCGGCATGGATCCGCGGGCCTATCGCGTGCGCTCCAAGCGCTTCACCGCGCCGGCGTCGATGACGATGGAGGAAGCGGTCGACCGCTACATCCGCATCAAAGAGCTGGTGCCGGCCAAGTAACCATGCGACAGGGCCGCACCGCGCTCCTGTGCATCGGCCTGTTGCTGGCCGCGAGCGGCGCGCAAGCCGCCGATAAGCTGCGCGTCGGCAAGGCGGTACAGGTCGGCTGGACCTTCACCATCTGCGAAGTCGCCGCCGATCAAGGCATTTTCGCAAAATACGGCATCGAGGCCGAGATCATTCCTTTCGCCGGCGAAGCGAAGCTGATGCAGGGTTTCGCTGCGGACGCCGTCGATGTCGGCGTCGGCAGCGGACCGGGTATGGTGTTCAACACCAAGGGCTCGCCGACCATCGCGGTTGCCGCCTATGCCTCCGATCCGCGCAATATCGCGGTGATCGTCCTGCCGGACTCGCCGATCCACACGGTCGCCGATCTCAAGGGCAAATCGCTCTCGGTCTCGAGCCCCGGCTCGCTGACCGAATGGCTGGTGAAGCGCATCGCCGTGCAGGAAGGCTGGGGTCCGGATGGCATCAAGCCGGTCGCGGTCAATAGCGGCTCGCCCCAGGTTGCCGCGCTCAAGACGCATCAGGTCGACGGCATGATGAGCCTCGACCGAGCAAGGCTACGCCTTCGAGGAAACCGGCCAGGGCCGCATCATCGTCACGATGAACAAATACGCGCCGGTCTTCATCGCGCATGTCATCGAGGCGCAGAAATCGCTGGTCGAGAAGAATCCCGATCTCGTCGAGCGCTTCCTGAAGGCCTATTTCGCGACCATCGCTTTCATCAAAACGCATAAAGACGTCGATGTCGCGATCGCCAGCAAGGTGCTCGGCTCCAGCCTCGCGGTCGAGAGCCGCACTTATGATGCGCAGGTCTCGATGCTGCTCGATGACGGCCGCTTCGATCCGGCCGCGATCGAGGTGATCAAGGACTCCTTCATCGAAATGGGCCAGCTCGGCCAACGGCCGAGCACCGACCAACTCCTGACCACACGCTTCGTCCCGGTGAAACCCTAGCCGTAACCCCCCTCGCCTGTCGCATCGGTAATTTGAGCCTTCCGAGTTGCACGCCACCTGAGAAGCAGGAGCAGCGCCTAGCCGAGTATTTGTTAGTCTCGCATCGCTCTCAGCCCAAAAAGCGCAGGCGGCAGCCAATCGCGCCTTTGCGCTCGGCCTGTGCGCGCTCTAGAATAGCGTGCACAGGATGCAGAAGAGATGACAGAACCGGACGGTCGATGAGGATTCCCGTCGGCTTCGAGATATTACGGCAGACCCTCGCGCTCCGCCATTACCGGCTCTACGTCCTCGGCAACATCACCTCCAATCTCGGCATGTGGACGCAGCGCGTAGCCATGGGCTGGCTCACCTGGGAGCTGACGCATTCCACCACCTGGCTCGGCATCAATGCCGTTGCCGAAGCCGGGCCAAGCATCATCATCGGGCTTTTCGCCGGGGCGGTCGTCGATCGCGTCGACCAGTTCAAGCTCCTGCGGCTGATGCAGAGCTATTCGCTGGTCTATTCGGCGGTACTCGCGATCCTGACGCTCACCAATGTCATCGACATCTGGATGCTGACCGGCGTCGTGCTGCTGCGCGGCGTCGTCATCGCCTTCTACCGGCCGACGCGCATGACCGTGATCTATGGCCTCGTCGGCCGCGAGTTCCTACCCTCGGCGCTGGCGCTCAATTCGATGGTCTTCAACACGTCGCGATTTTTGGGCCCTGCGATCGGCGGCACGATCATCGCGACCGCCGGCACCGGCTGGAGCTTCGTCTTCGCCTTCTTCCTCTTCACCTTCATGACCGCCGCGCTACGCGCGATCCAGCGCGCCGGCTGCACCCTACCGCCGGTGCAGACGCATCTCCGCCGCTCGATCATTCACGAGACCATCGAAGGCTTCCGCTATATCATTCATCACGACGGCATCCGCACACAGCTCTTCCTGCTGATCGTGACGTCGGTCGTCGCCAAGCCGATCACGGATCTGCTGCCGGGCTTCGCCGCCGAGGTCTTCGATCGCGGCTCGACCGGCCTCGCCTGGCTGCTTTCCTTCCACGGCGCCGGCGCGATGATCGGCGCGACTTGGCTGACCTCGCGCGGCAGCCTCAAAGGCCTGACGGTTCTAACCCTCGCAAACACACTGTTAATGGGCATCGTGCTGCTGGGCTTCGTGGCGACGCAGAATTTCTACCTCGCTCTACCGCTGGTCGCGATGATCGGCTTTGCTTTCATCGTGCAGAGCATCAGCAACCAGACGCTGATCCAATCCGCCGTCGAGCCGCATGTGCGCGGCCGCGTCATGAGCATGTACGGCATCATCAGCCAGGGCGTGCCCTCGCTCGGCACGCTCGGCATGGGCTGGGTCGCGGCGCATTACGGGTTGCGCTTGCCGGTCGCGATCGGCGCCGCGTTGTGCATCCTCCTCTGGACGTGGGGCTGGCGGCTGCGCAACCCGCTCGCGGCCGCGCTCGAGACCGAGCCTGAGCCTCGGCCGATGGCCGCCGATTAAGGGGCTTTTTACCCGTTTCCGCGGCAGGCCCATTGGCCAATTCGCGGCGTTACGAC
The DNA here is from genome assembly GCA_963731145.1 of uncultured Alphaproteobacteria bacterium. Taxonomy (GTDB): domain Bacteria; phylum Pseudomonadota; class Alphaproteobacteria; order ATCC43930; family CGMCC-115725; genus CAIKMD01. The sequence continues at coordinate 694,517 of CAVSUX010000013.1, forward strand.
AGCGCGTTAACCACTCTCTTACGCTCCGGACCGCACTATGGAGGCAGCATCCCAAGCCTCCCGGCCAGGTCGCCCCGGCGTTCTCCCCTATGCGAAAATTCGCCTCGATCAAGGTTTTGCTGCAGGCAGTGACCGGCCTGATGGCGCTCGTGCTGGTGGCGGTCTTCGCCAATTCGGCCGGGCAGGCCATTACAGCGCGCGCCACGGCCGAACGTATTCATGGCGTGGTTGACGTCTCGCGCGAGCTTTTCATGGCGATGCAATCGATCCGCTTCGAGCGCGACACCGCCAATTCCGGTCTCGAGGCTGCGTTACCGATCGACCAGGGAACGCAAAACGATATCGCGGCTTTGCGCGCGAGTTCCAATGCCGCGCTTGATTCCGCGCTCGCCAAAATCGGGAAGATGGGCATCCCGGCATCGGATGCCGGTCTCGCGAAGATCGCCGCCGCACGGCGGGAGTTGGATCATATCCGTGCGAACACCGATGCCACCGCGCTGTTGCCGAAGAACGATCGACCCCCGACGATCGGCGGTCTCTGGGTGGCTGCGAGCGGCAAACTCGTCGATTCGATCGGCGCGTTCTCCGAGCGCTTGTCCGGCGCGATCAATCAGGCCGATCCGCTCATCGCGGAGATGATGAAGATCAAACAGGTTGCGTGGACGGTGCGCGATGCTGCCGGTGTCGATCGCCTCAATGTCGGCTCGATCATTTCAAGCGGCGAAGGCGACAGCCCGACCCAAAAGCTCGAATCCGCCAAGCTTGCCGGGCGCATCGATGCGGGCTGGGAGGTGATCGCGGAAGACGCGCGCTGGCTCGACCTGCCGCAGCCTTTGAAAGACAGCATCGCCAAGGCGCAGAAGCTCTATTTCCAGGATCTCCAGGCACGGCGCAAAGCCCTGCTCGACAATGTCGGCGCCGGCAAGCAAGCGCCGATCACCGGGGTTGAATGGGTCAATCTCACCAACCCCGCTCTTCAATCGATCATGAATGTCGCCAATACCGCTTTCGATCTGAGCGATGCGCAGGCCGCTGCGCAAGAGAGTCGTGCGACGCAGAAGCTGGTCGGCGCGCTGATCCTTGCCCTCTTCTTCCTCGGCTTCGGCATTTTCACCGTGATCTTTGTGAACCGCCGCGTCATACAGCCGATGGCCATTATCACGGAGGCCATGCGCGCCGTCGCCAATGGCGATCTCGATCGCGAGGCGCCTTTCGTCGAACGCCAGGATGAGATCGGCGAGCTTGCCCGCACGCTCAACGTCTTCCGCGACAAAGGCCGCGAGAACCGCCGCCTCGCCACCGAGCTCGTCCAAAAGGAACGACTCTCGGCGCTCGGCCAGCTTACGGCCACGGTCGCGCATGAATTGCGCAATCCGCTGAGCGCGATCCGCAACACGGTCTACACCTTCAAGGAACTGAGCAAGGGCCTCAATTTCGACCGCCCGATCGAGCGCGTCGAGCGCAGCATCTCGCGTTGCGATCGCATCATCAGCGATCTGCTGGACTTCACGCGCATGCGCGAGCCGCACAAAAGCGTCGCTCCTTTCGACAAGTGGCTCGACGAAGTCCTCAACGATCAAAAGCTGCCGGCGGGCATCGTCCTGGTGCGCAACCTCTCGGCGCCCGGTTACGCGATCAGCTTCGACGGTGACCGCATGCGCCAGGTCGTGATCAACGTCATCGACAACGCGGCGCAAGCGATGAGCGGGATCGACAAAATCGCAAGCAACGGCCGCATCGTCGTGACGACCGCGGCGCGGCTCAATGTCTTCGAGCTTGTGATCGCCGATAACGGTCCCGGTATCTCGCCCGAAAATCTCGCCAAGGTCTTCGAGCCGCTCTTCAGCACCAAGAGCTTCGGCACCGGTCTCGGCCTGCCGATGGTGAAGCAGGTGATCGGGCAGCATGACGGCACGGTCGAGATCGCATCGACGCCGGGCAAAGGCACCAAGATCACGATCCGCCTGCCGCACACCGCCACGCCCGCGGTCGAGGTCGCGGCGTAATCAAAAAGCCCTAAGCTGTTAGCTATTAGCCGTCAGCGACAGCCTCTCTTTTTACCCGTCATGCCCGCGCAAGCGGGCATCCAGTGCGTTGTCTGGATTCCCGCTTGCGCGGGAATGACGGAATTGCCAGAAGCGCGGCAAAGCCGACAGCTTCCACCTATTCCGCCGCCGCGGCTTCCATTCCCTGCCATTCCTTGTCGGTCAGCGCCTGCAGCGCCGGCATCACCTCGCGCGCGAAGAGGCGAAGGTTCTTCTCCGTCAGATCGGCCGGCAGGGTCGCGAAATGGAGATTGGCGAGGAAATTCTGGAAGCCGAGCTTTTTATGCGCCTCGACCAGCAATTCGCGCACGGTGTCGGGGCTGCCGCAGAGAAAGATGCCGGCATCGATCAGATGATCGATCGTCATCGTGCCGGCCGCGAGCGCGGGCCGCTTGATCGCGCGCATGGCTTTCAGCGAGTTGATCGAGAGATAGCCGGGCGGGAACATCATCTCGAAGGGCAGGTTGAGATATTTGCTGAACAGCCGCTCGATGTGGATTTTCGCCTCTTCACGCGCTCTCGCATCGGTCTCGGCGACATAGATCGGCGCCGCCCAGCCGATCTGATCGGAGCTCGCGGTATAGCCGTGGAGGCGCTCCGCGGTCTGGCGATAAAGATTGAGATAGCGGATTACCGAAGTAACCGGCGAGAAATTCTGGATATAGACGTAGCACCGCTCTTTCGCGCTTGCCCAATCGACGGTCTCGCCCGAGCCCAGTGACGGGCACCAGATCGGCGGATGCGGCTGTTGATAGGGGCGCGGCCAGATATTCACATATTCGAAGCGGTAATGCTTGCCCTCGAAGCTGAAAGGGCCGGGCTTCGTCCAGGCCTGAACCACGAGATCATGCGCCTCGTGGAAGCGCTCGTGACTGAAAGGCCGGGTTGGCGCCCATCGAATAATATTCGGCGCCGATGCCGCGCACCATGCCGGAGATCAGCCGGCCGCCGGTGATGACATCGATCATCGCATGCTCTTCGGCAAGCGTCAGCGGGTTGTCGCGCAACCCGAACGCGTTGCCGAGGATCGCGATCTTCGCCGTCTTGACGCGCCGCGCCAGCGCCGAGGCCGTCACCACCGGCGACGGCATCAAGCCGTACGCGTTCTGATGATGCTCGTTGACCGAGACGCCGTCGAAGCCCAGCTCCGCCGCCAATTCCAACTCGTCGAGATAGCGGTTGTAGAGCGCGTGGCCTTTTTGCGGATCGAAATAGGTGTTCGGCAGGATTACCCAGTCGGTACGATATTTCTTCTGGTAGTCGAGATCGAGATCCGCATAAGGCATCAAGTGGAAGAACAGGACTTTCATGGGGTGAGCCCCGCGATAAAAGGAATCACCGCCTCGGCGAAAGGCCCTGACGCCTCGATATCGCAAAGATGCCCGACGCCGGCGATCCGCGTCAGCGTCGCGCCTGGAATGAGGCGCTGCAGCTCTTCGCCATGCGCCGGCGGGATCAGGAAATCGCCGTCGCCCCAGACGATATGCGTCGGCACGTCGATGCGATGCAGCCAGCGGGCGAGCTTCGGATCGTAGAGCCGCGGCTGCCAGGTGTATTTCGCGGCGGCGGCGCGGTTCTTGTCGTAGAACTCCTTCATATCGTCGCTTGCCTGCCACAGCCCGTTCCAACGCGTTGCTGCTTCTTCGCCGGCAAAGAGCAGCTTGCCGGTGTCGACAGCCGAGCCGATGAACATGTCGCCGCGCTTGACGCCGTTGACGCTGATGCCGGCAGCATCGACCAAGGTCAGACTCAGGATTTGCGCGGTCGAGCGGATCGCCATCGCCATCGCTATCCAGCCGCCGAGCGAATGGCCGACGATATGGACGCGGCCATTCGCCAGCGCGCCGAGCAGGTCGAGATAGAAGTAAGCGAGGTCGTCGACATCGTCGATCCAGTCCGGCGCCTCGCTATGGCCAAAGCCGGGATGATCGGGCGCGATCACCGTGAAGCGCTCGGCGAGCTTCGCGAGCGCCTCGGTCCAGCCAGGCAAGCCCTGCACGCCATGCAGGAATAAGACCGGCTCGCCCGCGCCGTCGCGGCGCAGGAAAAGCTTCGCACCTCTTACGTCGACGAAAGTCTCATTCACCAAGGGCGCCTCCCCACTGGGCGATGCTAACGTGCGGATGGAAAGCTGTCAGCTATCAGCCGTCAGTTTTCGGTCCATCATCGTGAGCGTAGCAAAGCAATCCGAAATCGCAGACGTTGCTTTGCTTCGTCGTGCTTCGCACTCCTCGCAATGACGTTTCCGGCAGCTGAAAGCTGACGGCTGATAGCTAACGGCTGACAGCTAACGGCTGATAGCGACTTGCCGGCTAGACCAGAGACGCCGGCAGCCCGCCGGCGAAGCGGCTGAGCTCGATCCCCTGCCCCAGCGGCAGCAGCAGCGATTGCATCCGGGGTTTAGCGCGGACCGCACGGCGATAATCTGCCGCTTCGGCCTGATGCGCGACCGGCTCGATCATATTGTCGGCTGCAACGACCGCGCCGGGCGCGAGCTTCGGATAAAAGAGATCGAGGCACGGGATATAAAGGTCCTTCCAGATATCGAGCAGCACGAAATCGAACCGGCCTGGCAGCGTCTTCAGTATTTCGATCGCATCGCCGAGACGGAAATCGACGATATCGGCAAGGCCTGCTTTAGCGATCGCCGCGCGCGCATAGGCCTGCTTCTTCTCCACCGCCTCGACGGTGACGACCCTGCCGCCGATGGCGCGCGCCGCTTCGGCGAGCCACACCGTCGAATAGCCATTGGAAGTGCCGAGCTCGAGCAGAAGTTTCGGCTGGAGCGCCTTGATCAGCAGGTTGAGGAACGCGCCCGCTTCTTCGCCGATCGGCAGCGAGCGCTCGTCGCTCGAGAGACGGCGACCGCCGGTTCGGCCCGCCGCTTCCTCGGCAAAGCGCTTGTCGTAATCGGCGAAGACCTGTTCAACGGCGGCATCCATAAGGGCCTCCTTTTTCGCCGACGCGCTTCGCCAGATAACGCAGGCCGGCTTTTCTAGCTCCGGCTTACATCGTTTTCGGCGGCTTCAGCGAGTTGTAGACGACCCGGGTGAAATTCGCGCTCGCCTGGTCGTTGGCGTTGTACTTCGCGTCCCAATCGGCGAAGACATGGGCCGCGATGGCATCCTGCTCGCTCTTCCCGGCCTTGATCAGCTTGGCGACGCGATCGCGAGCCTCGACGAGAAACTTGCGATAGGCGACGAGACCGGCTTTGTCCGTAAGCGGTCCGTGGCCGGGCACGATCCGCGTCTTGTCGTTCACCATGCTGATATAGCGGTCGACGCCGGCGATCATACCTTTGATGTTGCCGCCATTGCCGACATCGATCTTGGATAGCGGCCGAGCGCAACGATGTCGCCGGTCGCGAGCACATTGATCTGCGAAAACCAGACATAGCTGTCGCCGTCGGTATGAGCATTGGCGATATGACCGACGACCGCGGTACGGCCGCGGACGCGCAAGCGTCGAGGGTGCCGCCCCGATAGATCTTGGTCGGCACGGCGTCCGCAGCCGGCCGGGGCGATCTTTGCGCCGTTCGGGCCGTTATTCGTTCCGTCGAGCAACCGCTTCTTCACGTTCTCTTGTGCGATGACAGTGACGCCTTCCTTGATGAAGGCGGCGTCGCCGCCGGTGTGATCGGGATGGTAGTGCGTGTTGACGATATACTTCACCGGAAGCGGGCTGATGGCGGCGATCGCCGCCCTGATCTTGTCATGCAGCGGCGCAAATTCGGTGTCGACCAGAATGATGCCGTCGCCGCCAACGACCACCGTCATGTTGCCGCCCTGACCGGCCAGCATATAAGCGTGATTGCCGAGATCCGTGGTCGTGATCTGGACCTTGCTGAAATCCTGCTGCTGCGCGTGCGCCCCACCAGCGAAAGCGATCGCGGCCGCCGCCAGGATAGTCGTCGCTAAGCGTTTCATGGCGAAAACCCTCCCTTTTTCCGCATTGGCTATGGCCAGCCATTCCACGCTCCGCAACACACATTCCCGCGACTGCGCGCCACCCCTAATGCGCGGCGCGGACGAATTCGGCGAGCGGCCGGGCGAGCTGATCGTCGGGGCTGCCGATGCTGCCGATCTCGGAAATGTGGTTGTGGCCCTTCACATAGACGAAAGCCGGACATTTGCCGTCGCGCACGCAAAGCCGCCCGGCAAAGTCATAGGCCTCGGGAGCGAGGAACACCGGATCATATTCCGCCGTGGCGATCATCAGCGGCACCTTGCTCTTCTCGAGGAACGGTCCTGGCACACGCGACGGAATGACGCTCGGATCGCCGTAGTAGACGCGATCTTGCTCGCGTACGCCCGAGGGCCGTGATCCCGGCAGGCTCACCAGCACCGCCGCGGCCACGCCGGGTCCCGATTTCGGATAGATGCGCCGGTCGAGCACGTAGCTCGCGACGAGATTTGCCCCCGCCGAGTGACCGATCAGCACGATGCGTCGGGGATCGCCGCCATAACGCGTCGCGTTCTTCTTGAGGAAAGCGACCACCGCGGCGACATCTTCCGATTCCGCCGGCCAAGTCACTTTCGGCGCCAGGCGGTAATTCACGTTCACCGCCACGATGCCGTGCTGCGCGAGATAAGTCGGAACGTTGGCGTAGTCTTTCTTGTCGCCATTCACGAAGCCGCCGCCATGCACGAACACGGCGATCGGCAGATTGCGCGCTTTGGCCGGCGTATAGATGTCGATCTTCTGCATTGGATCGTCGCCATAGGTGACATCGCTGGTGACCGTGACCGAGGCCGGCGGTGTCCTCGGCGCCAGGTCTTTCATCAGCTCGTTGGTCTTGGCGATCATCGGCCGATCGAGCGTCGGACCAAGCGCGGCAATGCCCTTCACCACATCGGGCTGCAGCCGCGAGATATCGGCCTTGCCCACACCGGTCCACAGCAAAACACCGGCGGCGCAGATCGCCGCGATGATCGTCTTCTTCATTTGCTCGTCCCTTTCGCGTGATGCGGGTTTACCCCAGAACATTACGGTGAGTTTAGGACTGCGGCAAAAATATCACAGCCCAACTAAACATCTGCGTTGCAACATGCCTGTCACCTTAGAGACCAAGAAGCGTCATCACGCTTTCCTAGGATCGCACCGCTGCACTGCAAAAAAGAGTGCGGCTCGGTCGGGGAAATCCACAGAACGAAGGATCAGTGATGTCTCTCAAGACGTATCTTCTTGGTAGTGCCGCGATTTGCGGTGCGCTTTCGGCTATTGCGCCAGCCCAAGCGCAAAGCAGCGCCTCCGTCAACGGCCAGATCCAGGTGCTGCAAGAGCAAGTGCGCGCGTTGAATCAGCAATTGCAGAATCTGCAGAGCCAGGTCGTGCAGACGCAGCGCAATGCCGCCGTCACCAGCGCGACCGTCGCCGATATGAAGACGGCACCGGCGCCAGCCGCGAGCGGCGTCGTCGTGTCGATGCCGAACAACCGCCCGACGATCTCAAGCGCCGATGGGCGCAATACGATCAGCCTGACCGGCCGCATCCATTGGGATGTGGGCGATTACATCAACGTCGATCCGAAGAATAAGCGCGTCGGCTCCGACCAACCTCAACAGCGGCGAGAATTTCCGCCGCGCCCGCCTCGGCGTCGTCGGTAAGGTCTTCGGCGACTGGAATTACGCGCTGATCTACGATTTCGGCGGCACCACCGATAAGTTCGGGCGCCGGCGGCATCAATGGGCCAGCGGTATCGAACAGGCTGAGATCAGCTACACCGGCTTCCGCCCCTTCGTCGTCGAAGGCGGCGCGCAAGACGTGCCCTACACCCTCGATGAAGCGACCAGCTCGAACGACATCATGTTCATCGAGCGCGCTTCGTCGCAGGTGATCGCGGCGAATATCGCTGCCGGCGATTTCCGCGAGAATTTCGGCGGTCATTGGAACAATGACCGGCTATGGCTCGGCGCCTACTTCACCGGCCCGCAAACCGGTACGGCGCGTACCGGCATCGCCTCGCAAGTCGGCGCGATCCAGCGCGCGGCTTTCCAGGTGTTGAACAGCGATGATATGTCGGTCCATATCGGCGCCGACGCAGAAGAATTGATCAAGCCGCCGATCTCGGCGGCCGGCGGGTTCCGCACCCTCGGATCGCTCAGCGATCGCCCCGAGTTGCGTATCGACCCGACCGCGATCATCGGCACCGGCGCCTTCGGCAGTGTCACCAATCCGGTGACGGGCGCGGATGTGCTTGGCGCCGAACTGGCCGGCGGCTTCGGTCCGCTCTTCGGTCAGGCGGAATACTTCCACTACACGGTGAATCGCAGCGGCTTGAAAGACGCGAATTTCGACGGCGGCTATATCCAAGCGAGCTACACGCTCACCGGCGAGCACCGGAAATACAATCCGGCGACCGGTGCCTATACCGGCATCAGCCCGGCGCATCCCTTCGACATCACCCATTTCAGCGAGGGTGCTTGGGGCGCGCTCGAGCTTGGCGCGCGGTACAGCATCGTCGATCTGAACAACAACTACACGGGCGGTACGGCCAGCGCGGCAAGCGGCACCTCGATCGCCGGCGGCAAGCAGCAGGTGTTCACGATCGGCGCCAACTGGTACGTCAACAACAACATCCGCTTCATGCTGGACTACCTGCACGGCAAGATCGACAAGCCGGAAGGTACGGCAGGCGTTGCCGGCGCGCCGCTCGGCAGCGATGTCGGCCTCAGCTTCGACGCCATTGCCCTGCGTACCCAGGTCGCCTGGTAGTTTTCCTCCCTAATCCCCCCGTGGACTCCAAACCCGGCTGACGCAAGTCAGCCGGGTTTTTCTTTGTCGGGGCGCCTGCGATCAGCTCGGCGGGAAAAAGAGATAATCCCACCCCGGCAGCGGGAAGCCGTTCGCATCGCGATATTTGTCTTCGCCGTCATAGACGCCCGTCGCCGGGGCGTGGACAACGCCGAAATCGACCGTTGCATTGTCGATCGTATTCGGCGACGTCGCCGAAGCCGCCAAGGCGGGGGCGAGCGGCGCGGCGATGCTTGCGGCGAGAAAGCTTACAAGAGCGAATGCGTGTCGAGTACGGGAAACAGACATAGATATCTCCTGGAAGATAGGGTTCGGTGGAGAGATGCGGTTCACGGGATGTGGTCGCTCTCGGTTACGCCATCGAAACCACATCACGCGACGTTTTATTCCCCGTCTGCGTCGCGCTCATCGGCGCCGCCGCACGGAATAAATCTCGCGCATGACGGGTCCTGACGATGCCGTTGCAGAGAAGCTGCAACTTCATCGAACGGAGCAAACAACCATGTCACGACCCCGTCGCTGGACCATCGCTCTTGCCATTGTCGCGCTGCAAAGCGTGAGCACGCTCGCCGGCGCATCGAGCGCCTTCGCGCATGACACTGCCGCCATCACGGTCGATGGCCGCTATCACTCCGTCACCAACGGAATTGCGAATTACGACGGCTTCGACCGCTTTCGCGATCTGAACGGTCAGCCTTTGCCGGGTTGGCAACAGCTGCTCAGCAGCCCCGGCTGATATCGATGCGGCGTCGGCACGGCGAACCCCGCCGCGCGGCGCTGGCCCGAAATCAGCATGACCGTGTCGCGCACCATTTTATTCCCAAGCTTATTTTTCCGACCCAGCGGAATAGCACCGCGGTTGTGTCGGTCTTGATCCCCGAAGCGCTGTTGTTCTTTCGCGTGACAGCGCCCTTGCACTCACGGGGGAAAGCCGATGCCGCGCACACGCAACCCATATCTTCCGACGCGGGCCCTGCCGATCCTCGCGGCGACCGCATTGCTCACCGCGCCGGCGCTCGCGCAGATCATGCCCGCGCCCACGCCGCTTTATCCGCGGGATGCAGCGCAGCTTTTGTATTACAAGGACGGCAATGGGCCGGGCGCGAGTTATCTTCAGCGTTGGCTGCCTTCCAATTACAGCTGCGCCAACCCCGTGCAAGACGGCGATCCCGTCAGCCAATACACCAACCCGCTCAAATGCATCGCCCTCGGCAAAGGCGGCAATTCCTATATCACGCTCAATGGCACGGAGCGTCTGCGCGACGAAAACGTGTCGCATACCAATCTTCATGTCACCGCAACGACGAACGCTAACGGCTCTCCGGGCCGCAACACCACGCTCGATCAAACCGAGCGCTACATGACCCATTCGGCGGTCGGCGCCGATCTTCACCTCACCGACTACTTCCGCGCTTACGGCCAGGTCGACAACGCGACGCAATCCGGCCGGCAGATCCAGGGCGGACCGCAAGCCAACAACCGCAACACCCTTTCTTTGATGGATCTCTTCGGCGAGGGACGGATCAAGCTCGACGAGACGCAAGCGGCGTTTCCGGGGCTCGCGAGCACCATCATCGGCCTGCGCTTTGGACGCGAGAACACCGGCTTCGGCAGCGACAATTATTGGAACACGGTAAATGGCGGCACCGATCTCGCCACCGGCGCGCTCGATGGCGTCCGTGTCTTTGCCGATCAGGGCGGACGGCAACTCGATCTCTTCGCCTATCACTTCGTCAACGCGGTGAATTTCGATCCACGCGGCGGGCGCGAGCCTTTCCTCGACCGCGACAATGCCAGGCAGTCGCTGTGGGGCGCTTATTTCAGCAACGATCTGCCGCGTTCGGCCGTGCTCGGCATGGATACGAAGACCGGCATCGACGCATTCTATTACGGCTACAGCAACGGCGCGGCGCAATATACGAACCGCGCCCTTCTCAGAAACCCCGCATCGCTTGCCATCGCCCCGGCGGGCGCGAGTTTCGTCACGGCGCATGACTATCGCCACAGCCTCGGCTTGCGCTTCTTCGGCGATGTCGGCCCATTCGACATGGATTGGTCGGGCGTGATCCAACGCGGGTCTTTCGGCACGCGCTCGGTCGAGGCATGGGCCTTCCATACCAGCACGGGCTACAACTTCCCTTTGCCCTGGAAGCCCTGGGTCGGACTATGGCTCGACGGCGCTTCGGGCGGTGTTGGGCGCGATACGATCTCGACCTTCCAGCCGATGCGCCAGAACGCCTTCGCGATCAGCACGATCTCGGTCTCGCAGGCGCTGAGCAACGTTATCGATGTTTCGCCGCGCATCGCGCTCGCGCCGACCTTCGATGTCGGCGGGTTCCGTGTCGAGAAACTCAGCGTCTCCTTCTGGTACTCGCTCTACTTCCGGCAGAATCAGGGCGACGCCGTCTATGGCGGTACGACGTTCGGGAACCAGACAGCGGCGAGCGTCAATCCCTATCAGGCGACGGCGGTTACGCGCGGCCAATTCATCGGTCAGCAGCCCAATATCCGCGTTGCCTGGGCTTTCGCACCGCATTTCAGCTACGGACTCGACCTCGCCTATCAATTCCAGGGGTCGGCGCTCAAGGCGGCCGGCGCCAAGGACACGCTCTACATCCGCAATCAGATCGCATTCGACTTCTGATCCGGCTTCCCTATCGCCGGACCGCAGAAAATTATTTCTGCCTGCGGGAATAAAGGAAACGCAAAGCCGATCTTCCCGAGGCAAGACAAAAGGGGAGCCCGTGAGTGTGACGATCGAAATATCTTCCGGTTGGCGTGCAGCGGCACGCCGGCGTCACAGGGGCGCAATGATGGCCGATCCCAAAGCGCGCCGCTTCGAGCAGCTTGTCATGCCGCATCTCGATTCCGCTTACAACCTCGCCCGCTGGCTTACGCGAAACGATGCGGACGCGCAGGACGTGGTGCAGGAAGCGTGCATGCGCGCGTTCCGGTATTTCGACGGATTCGATGGCCAATACGCCAATGCGTGGCTGCTGAAGATCGTCCGGAACACTTGCTATAGCTGGCTGAAAGAAAACCGTCCGTCCGAAGAGACGCTCGCTCTCGACGACGATCTCGACGAGATCGACCGGGATCAAGCGGCGATGGCGATCAATGCCCGCGGCCTCGGCCGCAGTCCCGAGGAACTCGTCGGCATCCGGCGTGATACCGAGCGCCTCAATCACGCCATCGAAATGCTGCCGCCCGCCTACCGCGAAGTCCTGATCCTGCGCGAGATGGATGACCTCTCCTATCGCGAGATCGCCGAGATTCTCGGCGTGCCGATCGGCACGGTCATGTCGCGTTTGGCGCGTTCCCGCGGGCTGTTGCAAGCCGCTTTGAGAAATTCCGCGGACGGGAGCGTTGCATGATGGCATGCGCAGATTTCGAGACCTTTCGCGATCTCTATCTCGATCGCGAGCTCGATGACGGCACGACGGCGCGGATCGATGCGCATCTTTTGCTTTGCGCAACCTGCCGGACCGCGAACGAGCAGGCGCGTGCGTTTCAGGATGCATTGCGCGCCGAGGCGCACCGCTATCAGGCGCCGCGGCGGCTGCAAGAGCGCATCCGGCGCGCGATCGTCCCGCGCCCGCCGGTCTTTTCCCAGCTTCGCCATCTCGCGAACGGATGGAACCCGATTGCCATCGCGGCATCGCTGATGCTGACGATCGCACTGAGCTCGGGCATCACCACCGAATATCTGAGCGTCGCGAACGATAATCGCGTCGTCGACGATGTGATCGCGAGCCATATCCGCTCGCTGATGGCCGATCACCTCATCGACGTCGCATCCTCGGATAAGCACACGGTAAAGCCTTGGTTCAGCGGCAAAATCGCAGCGTCGCCGCCCGCGGTCGATCTGGCGGCCGCGGGATTTCCGCTCCTCGGAGGGCGGCTGGATTACGTCGACGAGCGGCCCTGCGCGGCGCTGGTCTACCGGCACGACAAACATGTGATCAATGTGCTGATCTGGACGCGGGATGACGGCAATACCGCGACGACGGAATCGTATTCGCGGCAAGGCTACAATCTGATTCACGTCGCCGCCGATGCGCTGGATTATTGGGTCGTCTCCGACCTCAACCGCGGCGAACTGAACGACTTCGTCGGCCGCTTGCTCGCGGCCGCGCGCGATAGCGACGCAGCGGGATAACGCGGTGAAATAATTCTTCGGCAATTTGCGTCGCCGTTCGCGTGGGCGTCCCCTTCAACCTTCCCCGCGAACCCTTTACCCGGTTGCGCCAATCGCAAACGCGGTCGGCCAACCGGGTTTTTTTGTGGATCGCGACCCCGTATAAAAATAGTTGCACTTGAATAACCAATATCCCATTCTTCCCCTGCAGCGGCGAAACGCGGCGGGTCCTGAGGCTCAGTCGCGAGACCGTTTGCAGGGAGGCTGACCATGCTGTGTCGAAGCGACCGGTTGGGTCACGCTGTCGTTGCGGCCGCGCTCGTCGCGGCCGCAACGCTGCGCCCGGCCAATGCAGCGGAAACCGTCCATGTCGGCAAAGCGGTGCCGACCGCCTTCACGTTCACGCCGCTCGATATCGGCGTGCGCGAAGGCATCTTCACGAAATTCGGTCTCGACGTGCAGATCGTCAATTTCACCGGCGACGCCAAGCTCCAGCAAGGCCTCGCCGCGGCGAGCGTCGATTTCGGGCTCGGCAGCGGGCCCGGCATGGCTTTCGCAGCAAAGGGCGCGCCGGTGCTCGCCGTTGCCGATTATTTCGGCGCCCCGGCCAATATCGCCGTGCTGGTGAAGGAGAATTCGCCGATCAAGGCGGTCGCCGACCTCAAAGGCAAGATCATGGCGGTCAGCACCGTGGGGTCGCTGACCGATTGGCTGACACAGCAGATCTCGATCCGCGAGGGCTGGGGCCAGCACGGCATCCGCATCACCGCGACCGGCGGCGGACCGGCGATGACGGCGGCGATCCTCAGCGGCGATGTCGATGCCGGCATGGGCTCATACGAGACCGGCCTCACCTTGCACGAGAAGCATCGCGGCCATCCGCTCGTCACGATGGATACGTTCGAGCCGCGCTTCATCACCCATGTGATCTTCGCGCGCAAGGCGCTGATCGACAGCAAGCCCGACACGGTGAAGAAATTCGTCAACTCATTCTTCGCCGTGCTGAGCTATATGCGCGGTCATCGCGCGACGACGGTGGCGATCGCCGATAACGTGCTGCGTGACGGTAAGACGGTGCTCGAGGGCGCCTATGAACGGGAAATGCCGATCATGTCGAAGGACGGCAGCTTCGACCCGGAAGCGCTCAAGATCATCAAAGAATCCTGGGTCGATATGAAAATCTTGCCGTCCATCCCCAGCGATGATCAAATCCTGACACGCCGCTTCGTCCCCGTGAAAGTCCAATCCGCCGTTTCGCCCTAAGCCGCCACACGAGATAACCGGCTGAACGAGATAAACGAGGAGACCGCCACATGATCCGCACGATAGTCGCGCGCCATGTCACGCCACGCCTGCTTGCCGCCGCCGCCGCGGCGATCTTCGGCATTGCTCTCGGCGCGCAGCCAAGCGCCGCCACCGACAAGATCAAGGTCGGCACCGTCCGTTCGCAGGGCGGCGCCTCGGCCTTCGTCGCCAAGGCCAAGGGCTATTTCAAGGAGGAAGGCCTCGACGCCGAACTCGTGCTCTTCAATTCGGCAGCGCCGATCGCCGTCGCCGCCGCGTCGGGCGATATCGATTTCGGCTCGACCGCGCTGACCGCCGCGTTCTGCAATCTCGCCTATCAGGGCACGCTCAAGATCATCGCCGCCGGCGGCTGGGAGCGCCAGGGCTTCCAGACCATTGGCTTCCTCGTCTCGAACCAGGCCTATGAAAAAGGGCTGCGTTCGTTCAAGGATTTGAAGGGCCATTCCGTCGGCATAACCCAGCGCGGCACGCCGCTTGAATACGACCTTTCTCGCATACTGAAGAAATATCACATATCCGACGACGACGTGAAAATAGTGCCGCTGCAATCGAATCAAAACGTCGGATCGGCGGTGAAAGGCGGCGAAGTCGATGTCGGCGTCCAGACGGTCGCGAATGTCTATCCGCTGGTTCATCGCGGCGACGCGAAGCTCCTCGGCTGGGCCGTAGACGAGCTCGGCGGCGGTCAGAGCACGGTGACCTTCACCACCGGCAAGATGGCGAAAGAACACCCCGATATCGTCAAGCGCTTCCTCAAGGCGTTCGCCAAAGGCGGCGCGACCTGGGACAAGGCATTCCTCGACGCACACGGCAATCGCAAGGATCAGGCGAGCGCGCCCGAGATGATCGACATCGTCGCCAAGACGCTGGGCGAGAAGCCCGAGGTCGTCGCCCGCGGCATCGGCTATTTCGACCCGCAGAACCGCATCATCACCTCCGAGCTGCAAGACGTGCTCGATTGGTATCAGGCCCACGGCCAGATCAAGGATCACATGAATGCACGCGCCCTCCTCGATCCGCGCTTCGTGATCGAGGCAAAATCGGCGCAGAGCGCAGAACTGCCCCAATAAGCTTAAAGCTATAAGCTTCTACTCCGCCGCTTCGTTCTGCGGCTCGGGCAGCTTGTCGCGTCGGGTTAAACAGCCCGTGGCCGAACCTGACGAACAATCTCTTTGCCCGATTCCGCCGCTGCCGTCTTGAGATCGTAATTCGCTTGCCGATTCATCCAGAATTGTGCGCTCGTGCCGAAAAAACGGCCCAAGCGGAGAGTCGTTTCAGCGGTAATGCCGCGGCGCCCCGCAAGAATTTCCGTAACGCGATTGGTCGGTACTGTAAGCTTCGCCGCGAATGCATTTGCCGAAAGTTCCAGCGCGACTAGTTCCGCACGCAGAACTTCGCCCGGATGGGTGGGTGGCAAGCTATCGGTCACAACCTGATCAATGGTAATCGCAGATTTCGACACGTTCCGCTCCGTCCTTTCCCCACAGAAAGCAAATTCGCCACTCGTCAAGCGTATAACCTACTCCGCCGCCTCCTTCTGCGGCTCCGGCACCTTGTCGCGCATGGTGACGAATTCCTCGGATGCCGTCGGATGCACCGCCATCGTCGCATCGAATTGCTGCTTGGTCGCGCCGCAGATGATCGCCACCGCCAGGCATTGCACGATCTCCGGTGCGTCGACGCCGACCATGTGAATGCCGAGCACCTTCTGCGTCGGGCGGTCGACGACCAGCTTCATCATCGTCCGCTCCTCGCGGCCCGACAGCGTGTTCTTCATCGGCCGGAAGCGCGCGCGATAGATGTCGAGCGTGTGACCGCGGCGGCAGGCCTCGCGCTCGCTCAAGCCCACGGTGCCGATCGGCGGCTGGCTGAACACCGCCGTCGCGACATTCTCATGCGAGATCTTCATCGGATTGTTGTTGTAGAGCGTCTCGGCGATGGCGCGGCCTTCGGCGATCGCCACCGGCGTCAGGTTCAGCCGGTCGGTCGCGTCGCCGATCGCATAGACGTTCGGCACCGAGGTTTTCGACCATTCGTCGACGATGATGCAGCCGTTGGCATGGTGCTTCACGCCGATCTCGGCGAGGCCCATATGCGCGATATTGGGCCGGCGGCCGGTCGCATACATGATGAGATCGGCGGAAATTTCCTCGCCCGCCTTGGTATGTGCCGTAAAACCGCCTTGGATCTTGTCGATGCGCGCGAGCTCGGTGCGCGCGCGGATGGCGATGCCGCGCTGGCGCATCTCTTTGGCGATATCGACGCGGACATCGTCGTCGAAGCCTTTCAGCACCTCCTCGCCGCGGATGACCAACGTCACCTCGGCCTTCAGTCCCGAGAAGATGTTGGCGAATTCGAGCGCGATATAGCCGCCGCCGACGATGACGATGTGGCGCGGCAGCTGCGGCAGATCGAGCGCCTCGTTCGAGGAGATGACATGCTCGATGCCGGGGATTCGCGGCGTCACCGGATGCGAGCCGGTGGCGACGATGATGGTTTCGGCCGTGACGCGCTTGCCGTTGGAGAGGGCGATGGTATGCGCGTCTTCGAGCGTCGCTCGCGCCTCGAACAAGGTGCAATCCTTCAAGAGATTGCGGTAGATGCCCTCGAGCCGGTCGAGCTCCTTGTTCTTGTTGGCGATGAGCGTCGGCCAGTCGAAGCGCGGCGGCGTTACATCCCAGCCGAAACCGCGCGCATCCTCGAACGCATCGGCGAATTGCGCGCCGTAGACCAGCAGCTTCTTCGGGACGCAGCCGCGCATCACGCAGGTGCCGCCGATGCGGCTGTTCTCGGCGATGCCGACCTTCACGCCATAGGACGCGGCGCGGCGCGAGCCCGCCACGCCGCCCGATCCGGCGCCGATGGTGAAAAGGTCGAAATCGTATTTGGGCATTACAGAGCTCCTGTGATTTCCCCCTCACCCTCCCGCTACGCGGGTCCAACCCTCTCCCCGTTGGGGAGAGGGTTGGGGTGAGGGGGCGCTACGTCTGGATACGCTTCAGCATCTTCCCCGCCAGCGCGCCGGTGTGGTCGGCGTGATCCACGGTGACAATACCGTTTACCAGCACCGTCGTCGCCTTGCCGGCGGGGTATTGATGCGGATCGTCATAAGTCGCGCGTTCGGCGAATTCGGCCGGATCGAAGATCGTCACATCGGCGGCGTAGCCCGGCTTCAAGAGCCCGCGATCGGTGAAACCGAGCGAGCGCGCCGAGAGGCCGGTCATCTTCCAGATCGCGCGCGGCAAATCGACGAGCTTCAGGTCGCGGCAGTAATGGCCGAGGATGCGCGGAAAGGTACCGTAGAAGCGCGGATGCGGCCGCCCTTGCCCCGTCGTGCCGTAAGGCGCGATGCAATTCCCGTCCGATCCGACCGAGACATGCGGCGAGCGGATCATGGTCTGGATATCGTCTTCCGAAATCGAATCGACCAACACCCGCGTCGCGCATTTATCCTCGATCAGATAATCGCAAACGCGGTCGACTGGATCGACGCCGCGCTCCGCCGCCAGCGCGCTCATGAATTTGCCGGCGAATTGCGGCGTGTTCGGGCTGACCGAGATGCGGATCGCGTCCCAATTCTTGATGCGGCCGAAATTGTTGAGTCCGCTGGTTGCGATCTCGCTCTTGATGCGCGCGCGATTGGCCGGATCGGCGAGCCGCGCCATCATCTCGCCGAGATCGTCGCTCTGCACCCAGCGCGGCAGCAGGTTCTTCAAGGGATTGCTCGCCGCCGTATAGGGATATTGATCGCAATCGATGGCGATTCCCGCGCCGCGCGCCGCCTCGATGCGCTCCAGCATCTCATCCGCCCGGCCCCAATTGTCGAGGCCGGAGAGCTTCATATGCACGACCTGCACATGAATATGCGCCTCGCGCCCGACCGCGATCGCCTCGTCCAGCGCCTCGAACACGGCATTCGCCTCGTCGCGCAGATGCGTGAAATAGCGCCCGCCTTTGGCGCGCACGATTTTCGCCAGCGCGATCACCTCGTCGGTCGCGGCAAACGCGCCGGGCGGCGTGAAGAGCCCAGTCGAGAGACCGTAGGCGCCGGCATCGAGCGATTGCGTCAGCAGGCTCGCCATCGTTTCGAGCTCGTCGCTCGAGGCTTGGCGATTGGCCATACCCATCACCATCAGCCGCAGCGTGTTGTGGCCGACCAGCGGCACGAGATTGGTCGAGGTCGCGGGAAAGCTGCCGAGGTAATCGGCGTAGCTCTGATCGACGAAGCTGATCCATGGCGCGCTCGGCGACAGGTAATCGCGCAGCACACCCGCCTTGCCCGGCAGCACCGGCGCGCAAGAATAGCCGCAATGGCCGATCACCTCGGTCGTCACGCCCTGGCGGATCTTGCTCTCCGCCTTGGGATTGATCGGCAAGGTCCAGTCGGAATGGGTCTTGATGTCGATGAAGCCGGGCGCGACGACGAGCCCGCGCGCATCGATCACCCGCGCCGCCTCGCCCGCGATCTTCGGCGCGATCGCGGCAATCCGGCCATCCGTAATGGCGATATCGGCCGCCACCGCCGGCGCGCCACTGCCGTCGATGACCTCGCCGCCGCGGATCAGGATATCGGCTTTGCTCATCTTGGGCGCATCAGCAGTCGAGATGCTGCTTTATCGAGTTGCTTATCCAAAGTCACCAGTTCCGCGCCCCTCTGCATCGCGAGCCAGAGATAGCTGGCATCGTAAGCGCTCAACCCCGTTTGCTCGGCTAAAGTAACCACCTGAAGGTGATCGACCTCCAGAATCGCGATGGCCAGCTCGCCAAGTGCGGTAAAGGCCGCGACCAACACGTCGCGGTTGGCTGGATCCCGGCGAATCTTGGTCGCGCATACATTGGCGATTTCAAAGCCAAGCAACGACGGCGCAATCAGCTCGCCTCCTTCCAGAGCTGCCTCGACGGCATCGCCGGCCGGCTCCTCGAATAGAACGGCCGCCAAAGCGGAGGCATCGACAACTTTAGCGGGCATCCCGGTCGCGACGGACAATCGCGGCGCTCTCTGCCGGCGTCTGGAAGTTCAGACGTTTGATCTTGGCACGGAGTTGACCGATCGTGAGCGAACGCGGCCTGGTCTCGACTGCTTCTTCGACGATTGCCAGCAGCTCGCCCTGTAGCGAGCGATGGTTATTTTTCGCACGCTGCTTCAGCCGCTTGACGATGCGGTCAGGCGCATTCTTGATCGAGAGATTGACGGGCATAGCGGCTCCAAATCAGCTCCAATTTGGAGCTACCGTAACACGGCGCATCGGCACCCGCCAGCGTTTTACCCTTGGCGGTCGACCGGATAAGATCGCGTCGGTTTAGGGAGAAGGCCGATGCTGTCGAAAGAGGACAACGAGCGGATCACGCGCGTCGGACCGGGCACGCCGATGGGCGAGGTGCTGCGCGAATGCTGGACGCCGGCGCTGCGCTCGGTCTCGCTGATCGCCGACGGCACGCCGAAGCAATTCCGCCTGCTCGGCGAGGACCTCGTCGCCTTCCGCGCCACCGACGGCCGCGTCGGCGTGCTCGCTCGGCAATGCCCGCATCGCTGCTCCTCGCTCGCCCTTGCCCGCAACGAGGAGAACGGGCTGCGCTGCATCTTCCACGGCTGGAAATTCGATGTGTCAGGCCAATGTGTCGACGCGCCGACCGAGCCGGCCGATCGCCGCGCGGCTTTCGCCGCCACCGTGCCGGTGACGCATTATCCGGCGCGCGAAGCCGGCGGCATGGTCTGGATTTACATGGGCAAGCGCGCGACGCCGCCCGATTTCTACGATTTCGAATTCCACCATCCGCCGGCCGACGCGCTGCTGCGCTGCGCGATCGTGCACGGCAATTGGCTGCAAGGCTTCGAAGGCCAGCTCGATTCAGCGCATTTGAATTTCCTGCACCGCTCGTCGGTGCCGGGCCGCTCCAACGCCGCCAGCACCGGCAACATGGTCGCCTCGGACAGCGCGCCGCGTTTCGAGTTCATCGACAAGCCTTACGGCTTTCGCGAGGCGGCGCTGCGCACCATGCCGGACAGCTCGGTCTATGCGCGCATCCGCGAGGTCGTGCTGCCTTATTTCTCCTTCATCCCCGGCAATCACGGCGAGCCGCGCTTCGTCGTCGCCATCGTGCCGATCGACGACGAGTGGAGCGCGCATTGGTATTATTACATGCATCCGTTCGGCCCGGTGCCGGATTGGTACCGCGCCCAGGCGCTCGAGCGCAGCGGGCCGGATCACGACGATTTCGCCGCCGATCGCGGCGACATGACGAATAGCTGGCATCAGGACCGCCGCGCCATGGCGGGCGGCCATTTCAGCGGCCTCATGAAGAATTTCGTCTATGAGGATTTCATCATCGAGGAATCGATGGGCCCGATCGCCGATCGCAGCCGCGAATTCCTCGGCTCGAGCGATGCCGTCATCGTGCGCGCGCGACGGCTGTTCTTCAAAGCGCTCGACGATCACGCCGCCGGCAGGCTGCCTTTCGGCCTCGACCAGGCGATCGATTATCGTGCCATACGGGCCCTCGCCATCCGCTTCCCGCGCGAGACCGATTGGCGGCAGCTCGATCTCAAAAATCCGCCGGGTTACGAATTCCGGCTCTCCGACGCGAGTTGAGAGAGGCAGGCGCTAAAAAATTCGGGGCGCGACCGACCAAACCGGCCGACCGCGCCCCGCTCCAGGCACCAACCACCAACCTAAATCAGCTTGCCGCCGCCAAAGCCGTTTCGCGGACAATTTCGGGCTTCGCTTGGCCGCGGCTGCGCGCCGGGAAGGTAATGACCTCACCCGCGCCACGCACAGCCGAAGCCGTGTCGAAATGCGCGATCGTCAGATGACGCTCGGCGCCAACCCCTTCCATCGCGATGACGGCATCGTGGCCGTTGGCGATCGCCTCGTCCCGCAGCGCCCAGGCGCCGCGCGCCGCGATCTTCTTATCCGAGGCGTCGGTGCGATGGCGGCGGAACATAGCCCGCGCATGCTGCCCGTCGACGATGAGCGGATTCTTGAACTCCAACATCTGCCAGCGATGAGCGCCGAGCTGCGTGCTATGCGCGGCGCTGACATAATAGGTGCCGATGCCAAGAAGCAGACACGGCGCCTGGCGCGGCCTTACCATCATCTTCAGCATTGGTTTTGCCTTTCTTGAAATGAGTGAAAACAACTGCTGACCCCTCTTCGGTCCGGTCCCCCGCCAAAATCCTGTGCAAGAGCGCGTCCGATCGATGCGGTGATGAGTACCGCCCAATTGCGGCAACAACTGGCCCAATTTAGGGAACGATGCGGATTACAGATTCAATTGTAGATAAAATTCACTATTCGTTTACGCCGTTATTTGCATTTCATTAACCATGATTTTCATCGCGTAAATTTCGTGTGTCGTATCGCGCCGGTCTTACATCCCGCCAAGGCAGAGATATTTGATCGATAGATACTCGTCGATACCGTATTTCGAGCCTTCGCGGCCGAAACCCAATTCCTTGACGCCGCCGAAGGGCGCGACCTCGGTCGAGATGATGCCCTCGTTGATGCCGACGATGCCGAATTCCAACGCCTCGGCGACGCGCCAGATGCGGTGCATATCGTTGCCGTAGAAATAGGCGGCGAGACCGAACTCGGTATCGTTGGCCATCGCGACCGCTTCTTCCTCGCGGCTGAAGCGGAAGAGCGGCGCGACCGGCCCGAAAGTCTCCTCGCGCGCGATCTTCATCTGCGTCGTGACATCGGCCAATATGGTCGGCTCGAAGAAGGTGCCGCCGCGCTGATGGCGCTTGCCGCCAAGCACGACGCGTGCACCCTTGGCGACGGCATCGGCGACGTGATCTTCGACCTTGGCGAGGCCCGCCGCGTCGATCAGCGGCCCGATGACCGTGCCGTCTTCCGCGCCGGCGCCGACCTTCAATCCCTTGACGGCACCAGCGAGCTTCTCGGCGAAAGCGTCGTGGACCTTATCCTGCACCAGGATGCGATTGGCGCAGACGCAAGTCTGGCCCGCATTACGGTATTTCGAGGCGATCGCGCCTTTGACCGCGGCATCGAGATCGGAATCGTCGAAGACGATGAACGGCGCGTTGCCGCCCAATTCGAGCGACAACTTTTTCACCGTGCCGGCGCATTGCGCCATCAGCAGCTTGCCGATCTCGGTCGAGCCGGTGAAGCTGAGTTTGCGCACCATGGAATTGCCGGTGAGCTCGCCGCCGACCGCTTTGGCGTCGCCGGTAACGCAAGAGTAGACACCTTTCGGCACGCCGGCGCGCTCGGCCAGCTCGCAGAGCGCCAGCGCCGAGAACGGCGTCTGCTCGGCGGGCTTCACCACCATGGTGCAGCCCGCGGCGAGCGCCGGCCCCGCCTTGCGGGTGATCATCGCCGCCGGAAAATTCCACGGCGTGATCGCGGCGCACACCCCGATCGGCTGTTTCAGCACGACGACGCGGCGGTCGCGGGTGAAGCCCGGGATCACATCGCCATAGACGCGCTTGGCTTCCTCGCCGAACCATTCGATGAAAGACGCGGCATAGGCGATCTCGCCGCGCGATTCCGCCAGCGGCTTGCCCTGCTCCGCCGTCATGAGCTGTGCGAGGTCTTCCTGATTGGCCATCATCAGATCGGCCCATTTGCGGAGGATCGCCGCGCGCTCCTTGCCGGTACGCGCGCGCCAATCGATCAGCGCGCGCCCGGCAGCCGCGATCGCGCGCCGCGTCTCGGCCGCACCGCAATCGGGCACGCTGCCGAGCGTGCTGTCATCGGCCGGGTTGTTGACCGCGAAGCTCTTGCGGCTATCGGCCTCGACCCATTGCCCGTCGATATAGGCTTGCTGGCGGAAGAGCTTCTGGTCTTTGAGCTGCATGACGGCCTCCCTATCGATCTTTCGGCATTGCGAGGAACGAAGCGACGAAGCAATCCAGAGGCCGCGTGCGTTGCTCTGGATTGCGTCGCTTCGCTCGCAATGACGACTAGGTCACGTATCCACCACCACGCCGCTGCGCGCGGTGATCGCATTGAGACGGTGAAGGATGCCGAGCACCACGGAATAGAAGATATAGATGTAGAAGAAATAATTGACGATCGGGATCAGCGACAAGATGACCCAAAGCGCGACATGCTTACCGAGCGCACGGGCGATGAAGCCGTTGCCGACCGCCAGCGCGATCCACAAGGCGATTAACACGACGAGAACAGGCAAAGACGGAGCGAACGAACTGTAATCCGGATCCATGTGCAATCTCCTCCAGAAACCCCTTTTTCGGTGCGCTCAGTTTACTCAACAGCGCGGCTCTCGGCGAGTTCCGCCGCGGGCGCGACAATGAACTGACGCTGGCTTCGAAAGGACCGGCGCTCAAAGAAAAAGCTCTAAGCCATAAGCTTTAAGCTTACGGCTTAGAGCTTATGGCTTTCGGCTATTCCGCCGCTTTGCGCTGGCTATCGTTGATCGCCGCCCAGATCCGCTGCGGCGTCGCCGGCATCAGCACATCGGCGACACCAAAGCTCTGCAGCGCGTCGAGGATCGCGTTCATTACCGTCGGCGTCGAGGCGACGGTGCCGCCCTCGCCCACGCCCTTGACGCCGAGCGGATTCGATTTCGACGCCACCGGGCTGAAGCGGACATTGATCGCCGGCATGTTGTCGGCGCGCGGGATGCCGTAATCCATCAGCGAGCCGGTCAGGAACGAGCCGTTCTCGTCATGGATGATGTCCTCGAGCAGTGCCTGGCCGGCGCCTTGGACCACGCCGCCATGGATCTGGCCTTCGGCGAGCAGCGGGTTGATGACCGTGCCGATATCGTCGACGACGCAATAGCGGTCGATCCTCACCGTGCCGGTATCGCCGTCGAGCTCGACCTCGCAGATATGACAGCCATTGGGGAAGCTCGGCACGTTGGCCGAGAACGCGCCGGCGCCGGTCAAGCCGACACCGAGCTCGGCCGGGATGCCGACCGGAATGAAGGACATCGCCGCGACTTTCATCAGCGGCATCTCTTTGTCGGTGCCGGCGATGGTGAACTTGCCGTCGGCGAATGTGATGTCGTTCGGGCTGGCTTCCATGAAATGCGCCGCCCATTTCTTGCCCTTCTCGATCACCTCATCGGCCGCCGCGCGCAGCGCCGAGCCGCCGACCATCATCGAGCGCGAGGCATAGGTGCCGCGTCCGGCCGCGACCTGATCGGTATCGCCTTGGACCAGGCGGATCTTATCGATCGGCATGCCGAGCCAACCCGCCACCATTTGCGGATAGACCGTCTCGTGGCCCTGGCCGTGCGAGAACGTGCCGGCATGCACGACGCAATTGCCCGACGGATCGAAGCGGATCTCCATCCGGTCGTTGAAGATGCCGGTGTTGTCGATATAGGAGACGATCGAGCGGCCGCGCGTCTTACCCGACTTCGCGCTCGTCGCCTTGCGCGCCTCGTAGCCTTTCCAATCGGCGAGGTCCTGGCACTTGGTCATCGCCGAGGCGAAATCGCCGGTGTCGTAGGTCCAGCCGGTCTTGCTGGCATAAGGCATCGCCGCCGGCTGGATGAAGTTCTTCTTGCGGATCTCGGCGCGGTCGATCTTCATCTCATGCGCCGCCTTATCGATGAGGCGCTCCATGATATAGACCGCCTCGGGACGGCCGGCACCGCGATAGGGAATGGTCGGCGGGGTGTTGGTGAAGACGGCGCTGTTGAACACCGCCACCGCCGGTAAGTCGTAGACCGACGGCGCCAGCTTCATCACAAACATCACCGGCACGATGCCCGAGCCTTCGATATAGGCGCCGACATTGTGCAAGCCCTTCCAGCGCAGCGCGAGGAATTTGCCATCGGCATCGAGGGCGAGCTCGGCCGAGACATGCAGGTCGCGGCCCTGATCGTCGCCGAGCAGCGCCTCGGAGCGGTTCGGGATCCATTTGACCGGCCGGCCAACTCTTTTTGCCGCCCACGGGACGACAACCTCTTCCGGATAGAGATTGCCCTTCATGCCGAAGCCGCCGCCGACATCCTTGGCGATCACCCGGAACGAGCCTTCGGGCAGATGCATCAGATGCGACAGGCCGTGGCGCAGCCCGTGCGGATTCTGGGTCGAGGAATAGACGGTGAAGCGCTCGGTGCCCGTGTCGTATTCGGCAAGGCAGCCGCGCGGCTCCATCGTGAAAGCGTTGAGGCGGTTGTTGAAGAGATCGAGCTTCGTGACATGCGCCGCCTTGGCGAAAGCCGGCTCGACCGCATCGACATTGCCCATGCGCAAGGTGAAGCAGATGTTCTTCGGGCTCTCGGCATAGACCTGCGCCGCGCCGTCTTTCACCGCGTCGATGGCGCGAACCACGACCGGCAACTCCTCATAGTCGATGTTGACGAGGTCCGCGGCGTCGCGCGCCTGCGCCTCGGTCTCGGCGATGACGATGGCGACGCGCTCGCCGACATAGCGCACGCGCTCGACCGCGAGCGGGAAATGCTGGCTGCGATAGCCTTTCGGTCCGCCGAAATCCTCGGGCATCGCCTCGGCCATGATCGGGCCGAGCTTGTCGGCGATATAGTCCTTGCCGGTCAACACGGCAACGACACCCGGCATCTTCAGCGCCGCGGCGGCGTCGATCGATTTGATCGTCGCATGCGCATAGGGCGAGAAAATGAAGACGCCATGCGTCTGCCGCGGCATGTCGATATCGGCGACGTACTTGCCCCGCCCGGTCAGCAAGCGCGGGTCTTCCTTGCGCGTGACGGGTTGTCCGATGCCGAAAGCCATGGCTGTCCTCCCTGTTCGCAGCGCCCGTCGGGAGGCGCCACGCCGATGCTAGTGGGATTGTTACAAGGGGCTAAGGGGAAGGCAAGGCGCCGCTCAAACCGGCGCCGGCCGGTCAGCCGCGCATCGCCCGAGCGAGTGCCGCCGCCGCATCCTGCACCGGCATAAAGAGGCGCAACGGGCGGCTGGGAAAGGGCGCGAAGCCGAAGGCACGATAGAAGCCCGCCACGTCTTCGTCGAGCGCCTCGACCACGATCGCAAAAACCGCGAGCGTGTGCGCGGCCTCGAGTACACGACGGACCGCATCGGCCAGCAGTAAGCCGCCGATACCCGCGCCGCGCAAACGGCGGTCGCGCGCCAACCGACCGATTAACGCAACGGGAATCAGCCCATAGCGTGGCAGGCGCTTTGCCCAGGTGGCAGGCACCTCCTCGATTGTCAGGGTAAAAGCGCTGAGGCTGTAGAAACCGACGACACCGAGCCGATCGTCAAGCGCTACGAAAACACGCGCGACGCTGCGACGCTCATCCTGCCCGGCGCGTTGTAGGAACCAGTCGTCGAGTGCGGCGACACCACAGGAAAACCCGGCGCGGTCGTGCCGGCCGAGCGGCTCGATAGCTGTGATCATCGGCCGATATCAGCCGAAGAGACGGCGATGACGCTTGAGGGCTTCGACCAGGCGCGCCGACGGACGCGGCTTGCGCTCCAGTGCGGCAAGGAACGCCTCGCGGTCGGCGCCGGCGAGAGCCATGCGTTGGTGTTCGTTCAAAAGGCGGCGCGCGCCTTCATAAGCGAGATCCCCAGCGGCCAGTCCGGTCACCGACATGGCTTCGCGGATAACACGTTTTGCCGAAGGGGCAATGCGCAACTCAAGCCGCTCCGATTTCAATTCTCGGCGCGGGATAGTGGGCTTTTTGCCAGCGGAGGACATGTATCGATTATTCCTCCATAATTTGTACGGCATTCCGCCGTGCAACACAAGTTACACAACCATCGTGCACCCCCTCCTTAACCCGTATTCGCCGGATGACATCGTAATTTGCTGTAATTTCGCGGCGATTCAGATATAATAATCAACAACTTAATCTGGATCGCACGAGGCCATCTTGCAGGACCAAACGGGTAAATCGGTCGATGGTCCTCTCCGGCTCGTTTTCGACCGCCGCGTAAAGAATCTTGCCCCGAAGAGCCGGTCATCCGGTGGATGTCGGTTGATCTATCAGTTGAGCCTTCGCTCACGCCGGGCCTTACCATTGGTCTCGGGTGTGATTGACCACCGCCATCGGCCCTCCAGTTAGGTCATGACGGGCAGTAGAAGCGCGCGCAACAAATGAGGATCAAAAATGCTGAACATTCGCCATCTCGTTTCCGCTCTAGGTCTCGCCGCAACCCTGCTCACAGGAACAACCATGAGATCCTCAGCTGCCGACCGCTCGCAAGAGATCAACAACCTGATCTACTTCCATCTGATCGACTTCGTCGGCTGGAACAACAACAACATGGATGTCATGCGCAAGTACCACAGCCCCCAAGTGGTGGTTGATATGGTCGGTGTGCATACCGATGGCATTGATGCCCATGTCGGGATGATCACCCAGACGCTCAGTTCGGGTGCCGCCAAGATTTTGCAGCATAGCCCAATTCTGGCGCAGGGCGAGTGGACCGCTGTGGTTGGCATGACAGGTGGCGGCAACATGGCCACGACCGGCAAGTGGAAGGACGGCGCGCTATCCGAAGAGTACATTTTTGTTCGGCCGCTCACTTCCGACGAGGCCAAGGCTGTCGACGTTTCCAAGCCCATCGTGACCATCACGACCCCCGATGACCAGGAACTTCGTGCGGCTACTGGCGCGGAGCCCGGCTGGAGCGCTGCTATGGTCGATGGCTATGCTATCTTCACCCAGACCGTCGGCGGCGAGGCTGTTCAAACTCTCGGCTTCGCGAGCAAATGAATTGCCCCCGTGTCTAACCAGGGTTCGACAATGTGGATCGCGTGTCCGCGAGCCCATCGAGGAGTAACTCCCCCTTAAATCGGACCCGCGTCTCTGGGCGGGCCGAAGAGTAGGGACTTAAAACGCGATGCTGATGCGCCCGCGCGTCCCGCCCGCCTCGAGGCGGCGATGGGCCTCGGCGGCCTCTTCCGGCTTGTAGGTCGCGGCGACGCGCAGGGTGAGCTTGCCCTCGTCCACGAGCTGCCGCAGCCGGTCGAGCTTGTCGTGCTCGAAGACATAGCCGCTTACGGAAACCATGCTGAAGCGGATGTCGCGGCCTGGCGCGCCTTGGAAGCCGCGCACCGAGGCAAAGCCGCCGCCGTCCTTGACCGCCGGAATCACCTTTTCCTTCAGCACCGCTCCATCGGCCAGACCGTCGACGCCGTTCGGGAAATGCTGGCGGATACGGGTCGCGAGATCGTCGCCGCGGCGCACGACGATGTCGGCGCCGAGCGATTTGACCAGCGCCTCGTCTTTCTCGGACGCATCGGCGATCACGGTCAGCCCTTCGGTCTTGGCGAGCTGCACGACATAACCGCCGAAGGCGCCCGCCGCGCCCGTCACGGCGATGACTTGGCCCGACTTGAGCCCCAGCCGGTCGAGCGCCTGGCGCGCGGTCAGCCCGTTCATCGGCAGGCTGGCCGCCTCGGCGTGCGACTTGCCCTTGGGCGCAAGCACGACCGAGCGCGCATCGAGCACGATCTGCTCGCGATAGGCGCCATAACTGCCCTTCGGCACGATGATCGCCAGCACCGCATCGCCCACCTTGAGCCCGGTCACGCCGGCGCCGACCTCGTCGACGACCCCGCCCGCCTCCATGCCCGGCACGTAAGGCGGCGGATCGGCTTTCTGCTGTTCTTGGCGCGAGCCGTTGCGCGCGCTGAGATCGGTCGGGTTGACCGTCGCCGCGTGGTTGCGGATACGCACCTGCCCCGGCCCGGCATGGACCTCCGGGAGATCGATGATTTGCAGAACTTCGGGTCCGCCGAAGGTTAAAAGTCCCACGCCGCGCATCGCTGGCTTCCCCTTGTTATTCGCTCAGCCCCACAAATCCCTAATCTTGTCGAAGAACGAGCCCGAGCGCATCCAGCGCAGATGGGCGGCCCATCTCTTTTCCGCCCACACACTCCGCTCGAGGTCTTTCTCCTCCTTTTTCATCAAGCCCAAGACCCGCCTGTCTTCGTCGGCCTCGAGCCAGAAGCCATGCCCGTCGCCGCAAAAATCCAATTCGAGATCGTATTCCCGATAATCGAATGTACGCATCGGCTGCGAGCATTGCGGGCATTTGCGCGCGCTATCGCTCGCCGCGAGCATCAAACTGCCCTTCTTGGCCTCCCCAAGATCGAAGGCTTCGTCTTCAAGCTCTGTCAGCTCCTGCTGGCTGAGCCACATCCCCTTGCAGGTGGGGCAAACCTCCATGTCGATGCCATCGCGCTTCATCGCGACCAAATCGGTATTACAGTCTGGGCATTTCATCGAAGCTTCCTATCCATCATAATTCTGCCGACGCGAGCGGGTGCATTTTAGCACTATTCCGGTGTAGCAGAAGCCGACCGCCCCCAATGAGAGGAAACCCTGACCGTGCCGAAGAGCTTTCGCCTCAGTGCCATCGCGGTGGTTGCTTGCCTGATTTATGCGCTGCCGGCCGCGGCCGACACCAAGCTGACCATCGGCACCGCCGGCGGCGGCACGGCGACCGCCGCGCTCTTCGCCGCGAAGGAAGAGGGCTATTTCAGCAAGCACGGGCTCGATATCTCGATCCTCATGGGCGGGCTCGATTCCAACATGCCCTCGGCGCTGCTCGCGCATTCGCTCGACATCGCCGCGACCAGCACGACGACTTTCTTCCAGGCGGTCGATGGCGGGCTCGATCTCGTCGTCGTCCTCGGCGGCACGGCAACATCGAAACGGCCGACCGATGAAGCCGTGCTCGCCGCCAAGGACAGCGGCATCAAGGAGCCTAAGGATTTCATCGGCCGCAAAGTCGGCGTGCCCGGCATCGGCGCGGCGCTGCATGTGCTCTATCGCTATTGGCTGACCGAGCGCGGCGTCGATTTCCATCAGGTGCAATTCGCCGAGACGCAATTGCCGCGCATGCGCGATCTGCTCGCCGCCAAGACGGTCGACGCCGTGGTCGCGGTCAATCCGTTCATCGGCCAGATCGTCGATGCCGGTGTCGGCTATATCGCCGTGCCGCTCGCGGGCGAGATCCCGTCGGGCAAGCCGGTGATCATGTATGTGGCGACGCGCGACTGGGCCGATCAGCATAAGGGCGAGGTTGCTGCCTTCCGCGCCAGCATCCTCGAAGGGGCGAGCTTCGTCGCCGCCGAGCCCGACCGCACCAAGGAAGATATCAACCGCTACGCCAAGCTACCGCCACAGGTGCTGAAGGTAGCGCAGCTCAGTGACCAGGCGCCGCACATCGACGCCGCCGATCTCGACTGGTGGTTCGGTGTCATGAAACGGCAAGACATGCTGACGCACGCTATCGATGTGAAGAAGCTGCTGTATCCGTGAACGGTCCCGATTCTGCACGAGGCGCGCTTCCGCGCGCCGGTCGTATCCGGTTCTCCATAGCAAGGAAGATATGATGGCATTGGAGCTGCGACCGAACTGCGAATATTGCGACCGCGATCTGCCGCCCGGCGACGTTGACGCTCGCATCTGTTCCTACGAATGCACCTTTTGCGCGGATTGCGTCGAGACCAAGCTGGACAATGTTTGTCCCAATTGCGGCGGCGGCTTCGTGCCCCGGCCCCTTCGTCCGGCAAACGAATGGCGCCCGGGTCTGTCGCTGGCGAAGCGCCCGGCATCGACAAAGAGGGTGCATCTGTCCTACAGCCTCGATGACATCGCCGCGCATTCCGAGCGGATCAGGAACATCCCGCCGGAAGCGCGTTAGCCGAGCGCTGGTCGAAGGAGACCGTTGATGGCTGAAGAACTCGGGCATTTCATCGCCGGTAAGCGCGTCGCGGGCAAAAGCGGCCGTTTCGGCGACGTCTTCAACCCTGCCACCGGCGAGATCACCGCCCGGGTCGCTTTCGCCGATAGCAGCGAGATCGATGCCGCCGTCAAAGCCGCGCGCAATTCCTTCCCCGCCTGGGCGGCGACGCCGCCCATCACCCGCGCCCGCGTGATGTTCAGATATAAGGAGCTGATCGAGCAGAACCGCGACAAGCTCGCGCGGATGATCGGCAGCGAGCATGGCAAGGTGCTGGCCGATGCGACCGGCGAGGTCACGCGCGGCATCGAGGTGGTTGAGTTCGTCTGCGGCATCCCCCAGCTCTTGAAAGGCGAGTTCACCGAGAATATCGGCGCCAATATCAACTCTTACGGCGTGCGCCAGCCGCTGGGCGTTTGCGCCGGCATCACACCGTTCAATTTCCCGGCGATGGTGCCGATGTGGATGTTCCCGGTCGCGATCGCTTGCGGCAACAGCTTCGTGCTGAAGCCGTCGGAGCGCGATCCGTCGCCGGCGCTCTTCCTCGCCGAGCTGCTCGTGCAAGCCGGCCTGCCGGTCGGCGTGTTCAATGTCGTCAACGGCGACAAGAGCGCCGTCGATGCGATCCTCGATCATTCCGGCATCGATGCGGTGAGCTTCGTCGGCTCGACGCCGATCGCCGAGCATGTCTTCCACCGTGCCAGCGCCAACAACAAGCGCGTGCAAGCCTTGGGCGGCGCCAAGAATCACATGGTGGTGATGCCCGATGCCGATATGGGTCAGGCGGTCGATGCGCTGATGGGTGCGGCTTACGGCTCGGCCGGCGAGCGCTGCATGGCGGTGTCGGTCGCCGTCACCGTCGGCAAGGCCGGCGACGCGCTGATCGAGAGGCTCGCGCCGCGCGTGCGCAGCCTGAAGCTCGGCCCCTATACCGATCCCGATGCCGAGATGGGGCCGCTGGTGACGCGCGAGGCTTACGAGCGCGTGAAGCGCTATGTCGATATCGGGATCGACGAAGGCGCCAAGCTCGTCGTCGACGGCCGCGGCTTCAAGCTGCAAGGTTATGAGAACGGCTATTTCCTCGGCGGCTGTCTTTTCGACAATGTCACGCCGCAGATGCGCATCTATAAGGAAGAGATTTTCGGACCGGTGCTCGCGGTGGTGCGCACCGCGAATTACGAGGACGCGCTCGGTCTCGTCAACGCGCATGAATTCGGCAACGGCGCCGCGATCTTCACCCGCGACGGCGACGCGGCGCGCGATTTCGCGACGCGGGCCAAGATCGGCATGATCGGCGTCAATGTGCCGATCCCGGTGCCGATGGCGTTCCATTCCTTCGGCGGCTGGAAGCGCTCGCTCTTCGGCGATCACCATGTCCACGGGCCCGAAGGCGTGCGCTTCTATACCAAGCTCAAGACCGTATTATCGCGCTGGCCGACCGGCATTCGCGCCGGCGCCGAATTCACCATGCCGACAATGCGGTGAGCGCGCCGGCGGGAACCTTTTCGTCTATCCCGCGTCCACAACTCGTATCAAGGGAGGATTCCGATGAGTGACGCACCGTCAACGACCGGACCCGATCTCGCAACCGGCATCGTCGCCAGCGAGCTTGCCGAAGGCCAGTTGCTCGTAGGACATGTGGGCGAGGAGAACGTGCTGCTCGCCCGCCGCGGCGGCGAGATCTTCGCCATCAGCGCGACCTGCTCCCATTACGGCGGTCCGCTCGGCGACGGCATCCTGACCGATGACGCGGTGCGCTGTCCCTGGCATCACGCCTGCTTCAGCATCCGCACCGGCGAGGCGCTGCACGCGCCGGCACTGAGCCCGCTCGCCTGCTGGTCCATCGACCAACGCGACGGCAAGATCTTCGTGCGCGACAAGAAAGCGGAGGCGCCGAAGAAATCCCGTGGCGCGGCCGCGTCTGCTACGCCGGGAAAGGTCGTCATCGTCGGCGGCGGCGCTGCCGGCTTTGCCGCGGCGGAGCGCTTGCGCCGCGAAGGCTATGCCAACAGCATCGTCATGGTCAGCGACGACGACGCGCCGCCGGTCGACCGGCCGAATCTGTCGAAGGACTATCTCGCCGGCAACGCGCCCGAAGAATGGATTCCGCTGCGGCCCGACGATTTCTATTCCGGCAGCAATATCGATTTACGCCTCAAATCATCGGTGGCGGCAATCGATCCGCGCGCCCGCGAGGTCGCCCTCGCCAATGGCGGCAAGCTTGCCTATGACCGCCTCCTGCTCGCGACCGGCGCCGAGCCGATCCGACTTCCCCTGCCGGGCGCGGATCTGCCGCATGTGTTCACGCTGCGCTCGCTCGCCGACAGCCGCGCCATCATCGCGCGCGCCGCGAGCGCCAAGCGCGCGGTCGTGATCGGCGCCAGCTTCATCGGGCTCGAAGCCGCCGCGGCGCTGCGCAACCGCGATATCGAGGTCCATGTCGTCGCGCCCGAGAAAGTGCCGATGGAGCGAATCCTCGGCGCCGAGATGGGCGCCTTCGTGCGCGCGCTGCATGAGGAGCATGGCGTCATCTTCCACCTCGAGAACACGCCGAGCGCGATCGATGCCGAGCAGGTCAAATTGAATAGCGGCGCCGCGCTCGAAGCCGATCTCGTGATCATGGGCGTCGGCGTGCGGCCGCGCCTCGCGCTCGCCGAAAAAGCGGGGCTGAAAATCGATCGCGGCGTGGTCGTCGATCAATATCTCCAGACCAGCGCGCCGGAGATTTTCGCGGCCGGCGACATCGCGCGCTGGCCCGATCCGCATAGCGCCCAGCCGATCCGGGTCGAGCATTGGGTCGTCGCCGAGCGCCAGGGCGCGACCGCCGCGCTCAACCTGCTCGGCCAGCGCGTGCCGTTCGATGCGGTGCCATTCTTCTGGAGCCAGCATTACGACGTGCCGATCAACTATGTCGGCCATGCCGAAAGCTGGGACGAGATCGCGGTCGACGGCAACATCGCCGGGCGCGACTGCGTCTTGCGCTACAAGAAAGGCGGGCGCGTCCTCGCTGTGACCTCCATCTATCGCGACCGCGACAGTCTCGAAGCCGAGATCGCGATGGAGCGCGGGAAGAACCCTTAGGGCACGGCGTCAGCTTCACGCTGCCGACGGTGTGACGAAATTTTAGAAAACGGAGAAAAGAAGAATGAAACTTTTAGGCACCGACGGCAGCCCCTATGTGCGCAAGGCGCGGGTCGCGATCGCCGAGAAAGGCGTCGCCTGCGATTATGTCGCGGCGAGCCCGCGCGATCACGCTTCCGGCGTCTCCGCCGCCAATCCGCTGGCCAAGATCCCCACCTTGCTCCTCGATGACGGCACCGCGATCTACAATTCGTCGGTCATCGCCGAATATGTCGACGGCATCGCGCCGTCGCCCAAGCTCATCCCCGAGGCTTTCGCCGAGCGGATCGCGGTGCGGTGCTGGGAAGCCTTGGGCAACGGCGTCCTCGACGCCACCGTCAGCATCATGCATGACCGCCGCCTGCCCGCGCCGCAGCAGCGCGGCGCCGAATACGTCACGCGGCAGATGGAGAAGATCGACGCGGCGCTCGCCCTCATCGACAAGACCGTCGCCGGCACCGATTTCGTGCACGGCGAAAAGTTCAGCCTGGGCGACGTCGTTTGCGGCACCGCCCTCGGCTATCTCGATCGCGTGCTGCCGGAATTCGATTGGCGCGGCCGCTATGCGAATGTGAAGCGCTACGGCGGCAGGCTCGCGGCGCGGCCGTCTTTCGCGACGACCGGCTTCCTCACCGCCGAGAAGCCGCCGCGCTAAAGAGAGCGCGCGGCCGAAATCTTAGTGTCCCCAGGTGTTGTCGTAGTCGCGCTTGTCTTCGTCGGTAAGATACTTTTCCTCGATCTCGCGCACGCGCTTGGTGTTGGTCAGTATTGCCTGTTCGACCGGGCCCCACTTGCCATACGACCCCGCCTTGCGCTGCGCACGATCGTCGATATAAGCGCCGCCCTGCTCTCGCATGTCGTTGAGCTTCTCCCACGAAGCCTGAAGGCCCCAGGTGGCGGCGATGGTCGGATACATGATCATGCAGGCGCCGAGATCGGTATATTCCTGGTTGGTCGGCGCTGGCTCGATCGTGTTGGCCCATAACGCAAAGACGGGCGCAGGGATTTCCTTGCACGCGCGCTTCAACTGCGCCCGCGTCTCGCATGAATTCAGCCAGATGAAATCGGCGCCGCCTTCGGTGACATAGGCGATGGAGCGCTCGAGCGCCTGATCGAAATTACCGCCCTCGGCGCCGAGGATATCGGTACGGGCGCAGATGACGAATTCCGGGTCCATCTCGTTGCGCGCGGCGACGGCGGCCTTCAGCTTGCCGACATGCTCGGCCATCGGCACGCAGCGCCGGCCCGCCATGGTCGCCGATTTTTTCGGCGCTTCCTGATCCTCGAGCTGCATGCCGGCGGCGCCCGAGCGGCACACCTCGCGCACCGCGTAATCGGCGTTGACCGCGTTGCCGTAGCCGGTATCGCAATCGACGAAGATCGGTATATCGCAGATCGCCGCCGCGTGGCGCACGTGATCGACCACGTCGCGCAGCCCGATGAAGCCGTTGTCGGGCACGCCCAACAGGAAGGCCGACATCTGCGAGCCGGCGAAGAAGAAGGACTCGAACCCCGCGCGCTCGGCCATCTTGGCATAGAGCGGCGAGAAGCCGCCCGGCATCACGGTGCAGCGCGGGCCGGTCAGCAGCTCGCGGAATTTCCGGCGTTTGGCGCGGACGGCGTCGTGAGCATTCATAGCGAGAAGGTCCCCTGTCGGATTATTGACGATCTATTGGATGGTTCTAATCCGCTTCGAATTTGTAGAAGCGCGAGGATTTCATCAGCATCTCGTCCGACATGCAGAAGAGCTGCGCGTCGCTCGTCGCCTTGTGCTCGAACTTCGTCCAGGTCGGCACGCAGAAATTGTCGCCGCGTTGCCAGGCGATGCGCTTGTCGCCGGCGATCGTCTCGCCGCTGCCTTCCATGACGCAGAAGATGCGGTTGGTGGTCGAGCGCTGCCGCCGCGTCTTGGCCCCCGCGGCGAGCCGCTCCACCGTCAGCAGCATGGTCGGCATGGTCGGCGCCTCCAAGGTGATACGCGGCCCGTGGAAGCCTTCATTGTCGGCGACCGATTTATCGAGACGCTTCGCGATATCGTCGCGCGAAAAACGATAGGGCGAGGTCGTGACCTCATGCGGATTCTCGTCGAAGCGGACCGGATTGTCCTCGTAGAACATGTTCTCGAGACTGCGCACCAGCGGCACGTCGAGCCCGTCGAACCAATAGGCCGGCTCGTCGCCGTCATGGCCGTGCTCGTGCCAGCACCAGCCCGGCGTCAGCACGACGTCGCCGGTTTCCATCGGCGTCTTCTCGCCATCGACCGTCGAATAGGCGCCCTTCGCGTCGATGATCACGCGCAGCGCATGCGCGGTGTGGCGATGCGACGGCGCCTTCTCGCCCGGCAGGATCATCTGATAGGCGCTGACCAGCGTCTTGGTCGTCATCACGCCATTGAACCTGGGCCGGGGATCGGGTTGCACATCACGAGATTGCGCCGCTCGGCCAGCGACACGTCGATCAGCCGCCCGGCCGCGTCGAGCGCCGCCTTGCACACATCGTAGCGCCAATGCGCCGGCACATAGTCGGATTGCTGCTTTCCGGCCGGCGCGGTCTCGTCGCGCCGCAGCCAGCCCGGCGTCGAGCTGATCTTGCCGGTTTCCTCGTAGAGCGCCTCGAGGTTCGGCACATTGCGGATCGCCGCGATCCGATCGCCCGTCGCACCATCTGCCATCGCAACCTCCTTATTCTATTCGCCGAATTCTACTCGCCGAGTTTCTCGAGCGCTTTGGCGCGCCATTCCGCCATCGGCTGGAAACGCGGATTGTCGCGGTTCCGCTCGAGGATCATACGCCGGATCTCATCTTCGCTCACGGCCAGATCGAAGGGCTCGGCGAAGGGCTGACCGGTGTACCAGGGCAGGTCCCAGCGGAATTCGATCTTATTGCCTTCGGGATCGGGCACGTAGAGCGACAGCCACGAGCCGTGATTGACCGTGGTCATGCCGTCGATGCCTTGGCCCGCGAGCCCGTCGCGCCGCGCCCGCAAGGAAGCGTAGCTCGGCAGGCGGAAACACACATGCACGAGCGCGCCATCGCCCGGCGCGCCCTTCCGGCCGCCGGTCAGCGCGATCTGGTGATGCTCGGTTTCGGGATCGAAAGTGAGGAAGCAGAGATCGCTGTCGCGGATCTTGCCGATATCCGACAGCGAGAAGCCGAGCGTCTTGGTGTAGAAAGCGACCATCGCCGTGAAATCGAAACAGGCGATGACGATGTGAGAGATGACCGGCCGCGTGCCCGACATGGCTTCCCTCCTCTGGCCCCGGCGATTGTCGCGAGCGGCGCGGCTTTAAGCAAGCACCCCCGGCAAGGCGCATTGATGGCTCAGCATGACCTCGCGCCGCTCTTGGCCGGACTGCACGATCGCGTAGCGCGACTTCGAGCGTCGCCATCGCCCAGCGTCCGTCATGGACGATCGGCTTGTCTTTGAAGATCGCGTCGTGCATCTCCTGCATCTCAAGCGTGCCGATGCCGCGGCCGCCTACGACCGGGATCTCGCGCCGCCCGTTATCGTCGTAGATATAAAGACCGTTGGGCGACTGGCGGATGTCGCCGCGCTCGAAGCTCGCCACGCGTGACGCCGAACCAGCCGATATGCGCGCGCGTGCCGACCGGCTTCGCCGTCGCGATGCGCGCTCCCGCGGCTGGCGGCAGTCGCCGCGGCGGCGCCGAAGCGCATGCCCTCCTTGGCGGCCTCGTTGTTGATCTCGCCGCGGCATGCAGCGCCTGGCGGACCGGCACGCGCTCGGCGTCGGTATACATGCGGTTGCCGATGCCCCAGGTCAGCTCGGACGTGTCGAAATAGCCGTAGCCGTTATAGACGATGGTCGCCGGCGTGCCGTCCTCGAATTCGAGATAGGCGGAGAAATTGCCGGGGCATGGCCGCTCTTTCATCCAGCGCCCGACCATGGCGCGCACGCTGCGCACGCTGCCCGCCGCCCAAGAGCCGCACCGTGTCGATGAGATGCGGCGCGTGGCGATGGATGACGCCGCCGCCCAGGCGTTCATCGAGTCTCCTCAGCGACGCGCGGCTTCAGCAGCCAATCGGTAGAGAGCCACGTGTTGATCGCGATGAGCCGCCCGAGCTCGCCGGAGTGCGCGATGCGCGCACATGGCCTGGATGTCCGGGCTCATGCTCTAGGTTTGCCCGCAAAGCAGCTTGACGTTGTTGCGCTCGGCCGCGTCGACACATCCGTTCGCATTCCTCGACCGAGAGCGCCATCGGCTTGGTGCAGATCACGTGCTTGCCGTGCTCGGCGGCGAGGACCGTGTGCTCGCAATGAAGCTGGTTCGGCGTCGCGATCCAGACCACGTCGACATTGGGATCGGCGCAGAGCTCGTCGACACTCTTATAAGTGCACGCATTGTATTTCGCGGCGAAGGCGTCGAGCGCGCTCTGGCGCAAATCGGCGGCGGCATAGATCTCGGTGACGGGCGAGGTCTCGGCGCCGGGAAAGATATAAGTGCTGGCGACGCCGAGCCCGGCAATGCCGAGCCGCAGCCGCCGCTTGCCGTCTTTTGCAATACTCGCCATCGCGATCCTCCCGCCCTTATACTACCGGCATCGCACGATCCTGGCGATTGGCCCCGAGGTCAGCATGGCGACGCAAGCGGAGAATGATCGTTTTACCCGCATCGGCCCCGGCACGGCGATGGGCGAGCTCCTGCGCCGCTACTGGCAGCCGGTCGGCAGCGAGGCCGAGCTGGCGAAGGAGCCGGTGCAGCGTGTGCGCATCCTCGGCGAAGACCTGACGCTCTTCCGCAGCGAGCGCGGCGAATTGGGGCTGATCGACGACCGCTGCCCGCACCGCTGCATGTCGCTCGAATACGGAATTCCCGAAGCGAACGGCTTGCGCTGCGCCTATCACGGCTGGCTCTTCGACGCCAAGGGCAATTGCCTCGAGCAGCCTTTCGAGGAGATCGCCCATCCCGAGAGCCGCTTCAAGGACGAGATCAAGATCAAGAACTATCCGGTGCAGGCGCTCGGCGGATTGGTCTTCGCCTATTTCGGGCCGCATCCGGCGCCGCTGCTGCCGCGCTGGGACGTCTTACTGCGCGAGGACCTCGATCGCGTGATCGAGATCCATGAGCTGCCATGCTCCTGGCTGCAATGCATGGACAATGCCGCCGATCCCGTACATTTCGAATTCCTGCATGCGGGCTTCGGCAATTACCAATTGAAGAAGCTCGGCCGGCCGCCGGCGATGAATCCGGCGCGTCATGTGAAGATCGATTTCGAGCTGCTTCAAATACGGCATCGTCAAACGTCGGTTGCTCGAGGGAGAGCCGGAGACCTCGGATGAATGGACGACCGGCCATCCGCTGCTGTTCCCGAATATTCTCGGCGTCGGTGGCCATGACGCGCCAATGCTGCAATACCGCGTACCGATCGATGACACGCATACAATCCAGTTCGGCTATCGCACGAGCGCGCGCCAGCCCGGTGCCGTGCCGCGGCCGATCGCCGTCAAGCATTCGAGTCTCTTCAACCACAGCGGAAAGATCGTCGCCGACAATGTTCCGGCGCAGGATATGACCGCTTGGATTGGACAAGGGCCGATCTCCGATCGCACGCGGGAACACCTCGCCTCGAGCGATCGCGGCGTCGCGCTCTATCACAGGCTGCTGATGGAGCAGATGGACAAGGTCGAGCGCGGCGAGGAGCCGATGGCGCTGGTGCGCGATCCTGCCGAGAACGAGCCGATGATCGAGATCGGTCGCGAGCGACGCGGCATCGCCTCCGCTTTCCGCTCGGATTACGACAATTACTTCGAGAAAGTCGAAGCGGCGGCGCAGATCCGCGGCCGATAACGACCGCGCGCGGTTCAGGACGGCGGCGCGGGCGGAGTGCTGTTGCTGCTTCCGGCACTCGCGGGCGGTGCCGGAGTTTCAGCGGCCGGCGGCGGCACGGCTTGCGCGGCCGGCGGCGTCGGGTTCGGCGTCTGATCTTTAACGGCGGACGACGGCGTTGCCGCGGTATTGTCCGGCGCGGATGCGGGCGCCGAAGGCGATGCCGACGTTGGAGGTGACGGCGCCGTCGCAGCCGCCGACGTTGCCGATGTCGCGGTCGTTGCTGTGGCACTGTTCGGTGCTGCCGACTTGTCTTGGTCGTGCTTCTCTTCCGCTTTCGGCGCAGGTGACACCTCGAACGCGGCCGTCGAATAATCGGGCACGATGCGCGCTTGCTTGCCTTCGATGACCAGGACCTTCTGGCCGATCGCGATCGGCTTCGGCTCGCGTTGCGTCACCGAGATCAGCTCGCCTTTCGGCTCGCGCACGATGTATTCCCAGCCGGTCGTATCGCCGGTCGCATGCTGGATGGTTGAACCAAGGACACCGCCGACCACCGTGCCGCCGAGCGCGGCGAGGGCCGTCGGTACTGTCGGCGAGCTCATTTCCGCACCGAGAATGCCGCCGGCCGCACCGCCGGTGACCACGCCGACCGTGCCGTCATCGCTGATCCTCACTTCGCGAAAGCCGACGACGATGCCGGTATCGACCTTGTTCGCCTGCTGCATCGCGGAGCCGTTATAGGTATTGGGTGAATAATCGGGACCGCAGCCGGTCAGCGCGAGCGTTAGAAAGGCGCAAAAGCCGAGCGTCATTATCCGCGCGATAAAACCTGTCACGAATCCCCTCGCTCCCGATGGCTGTGCTCGCAAAAATTTCGGCGCTGTGCGCGATTGTCTTTCTCGACCACGCCGAGGGCGGGTCGAGCGAAAGGGTCGAAGAGCGGCATTACCCCCGCATCGCGCGCGGCAAAAGTGCGGCCGGTTACAAAGAAATTGGCCGAAACCCCTCATTCGCGAAGGAGACTAACAAGAATTTTTGCAGGACGTAACACGCGAAATGCCGCGCATGCCGCCGAGCGCGCCATCCAACCGCCTGGAACGAACGGCCTAAAACGCGAGACCCCCGGACGCATTAAGCGATCCCGGGGGTCGGTTTGCGAAGCCTGTCTTCGCGCTCGGAGAACATGTCCCGAGCTCATCTTGGTCTTTGGGCTACGTTGCCAACCCCAAGTACTTCGGCAACGCCACACATGGCCGGTGGAGTCATGCCGGTTGAGCACCCTCCTTCGCTGGTGAACGAAATAGCTTAGCCGACGCTTCCTTGATGGATAGGCGGAGTCATGTTGGTAAGACACCCTCCTGCTGGTCGACAACGTCACGAGTCTCTCGCGATGCGCGATGACGGTCAAGTGACAACGCGCTTAACAGGACAGCGTTCATGCCTGATTTTGCATTTTTTGTTTTGACGATGGCTTGAGAAGAGTAAATTTAGAAGCGATCGCGCTGCCGTAACCTTGATGGCGGAGGCAAGTATGCTCGACGCAGACTTTTGGCTCGATCAAGCAGTGATGTTTCGTCAGCAAGCCGATGCCGTTCGCGATCCCCAGGAGCGCGAGGAGCTTTGTGCGCTCGCTCAAATCTGCGACGCCGTCGCGAGCAAGATCGAAGAGCACGTCTCCGGCGGCTGACCGTCAATCGCACCGGCGCGACGCGACGCGCGAGGGTGCAAAGCCAGGTACTACAACAAGAGGAGATTCGGGCATGGCAGCGACCATTCGCAATCCGATCGAGTGGGGCTACGACCAACTGCGCCACGCCGCGGTCGCGGTCGAAATCACCGGCCACGCCGTACGCGGCCGGCACGATGCGGTCGCCACCGCACCCGCGGTCCGCCGGATCGATTTCGCCGATCTCAAAGACGCGCTGGCAAAAGGCGTCAGCGATTTCGGCGAAGCGCGCAGCGACGTGATCTTCCTCTGTTTGCTCTATCCCGTCGCCGGTCTGCTGATCGCGCGCATCGTCTTGGGCTCGGGCATGTTCGCCCTGCTCTTCCCGCTGGTGTCGGGCTTCGCGCTGGTCGGTCCGTTCGTCGCGGTCGGTCTCTACGAGATGAGCCGCCAGCGCGAGGAGGGCCATGAGCTGAGCTGGGCAACCGCCTTCGATGTGGTGCGCGCGCCGTCCTTCGCCGCGATTATCATGCTCGGCGTCGGGCTGATGGTGCTCTTCCTCTTATGGCTGAGCGCGGCCAACGCAATCTACGATATAACCCTGGCGCCGCTGCAGCCGTCGTCGATGACCAGCTTCGTCACCGACGTATTCACCACGGCACGCGGCTGGGCGATGATCGGTATCGGCGTCGGCGTCGGTTTCGTTTTCGCGCTGGTTGTCTTCGCAATCAGCGTCGTGTCGTTCCCGATGCTGCTCGATCGCGATGTCGGGCTCGGCGTCGCCGTCTGGACGTCGCTGCGCGCGATCATCGCCAACCCCGTGCCGATGGCGGCCTGGGGGTTGATCGTCACCGCCGGCCTGGTGCTCGGTTCGATACCGCTGCTCTTGGGGCTGATCATCGTGCTACCG
The DNA here is from genome assembly GCA_963731145.1 of uncultured Alphaproteobacteria bacterium. Lineage (GTDB taxonomy): Bacteria > Pseudomonadota > Alphaproteobacteria > ATCC43930 > CGMCC-115725 > CAIKMD01. Next base: position 736,867 of record CAVSUX010000013.1, read on the forward strand.
ATCCTCGGCCATGCAAGCTGGCACCTTTATCGTAAAGTAGTCGCGCGCTAGCGCGACGGCACAAGACGTTCGTGCGCTCGCGCGAAGGCCTAAGATCGTCGCGCGACGGCGCGACGTAGCTCCGTGCCGACCGCTAATCCGGCAATTGAGCCGATTGCGTGCGGACGCGGTCGCCCGGTCCGGCGGGCTGAATCTGCAACGCGCCATCGGCGAAGACGTAAGCAATGACGGGCTTGCCCGCGAGCCTGCCCTCGCCTTCCCAGTAATCGCCGACGCGACCGAAGCTGCTGACACGGGCGATGCCCCGTTGATGCAACAAGGCGAGCGCCTGCGCATCCGTCGCGACCTTGGCCGTCGGCGCGCTGCCGTCATAAGGCGGCAGGAGCAACTCGTCCGCTTGCGCAAACACCGGGGCAACAACGACGGCGCTCAGCGCCGCGGCAAAAATAAATCCGAATCGTGACGCCATGGGCGGTCTCCGCATGCAAAGGCCATGCTTCTGATATGGGGAGCGGCGGCGCTTGCGGCAGCGGCTTTCGATCGCCCCATCCGGCAAATACGCGGGCGCGGCCGATCGTGTGGTCGTTACCTAACCTTAGAAAGGTCGCAGAAAGTATTGTTTTTACAAAAATAATTTCATGATCATGGATGCCGCAAAGCACTTGCCAAGACGATTGATTAGCGATAGCTAACATCATCACGGCCGAGCGGCGCTCGATCCAAGGCGCAACGACAACAGCGGCCGGAACAGGAGGGCTATCGTGGCAAGCATCGAGTTGGCGCAGAGTTCGAGCTCTGCTGCAAAACCGCTGGTGGATCGTCTTCGCGTCGCTGGTCGGCAACATTGTCGGTCCGGGGCCGGCGGTCATTTTCACCGTCAATGTCTTCATGGTGCCGGTGACAACCAGCCTCGGCTGGACCCGCGGCATGTTCTCGGCCGGACTGCTCGCCAGCGCCGTCGCCGCGCCGATCATGACGACGCTGTACGGAAACTTGCTCGACCGCTATGGCATTCGGCGCGTCGCCTTGCCGACCTGCTTCCTCTATGCGCTTTCCCTCTGCAGCTTCGCGCTTTTGAGCCCCAATGCCTATTGGGCGCTCTTCATCATGATCGCCTGCTCGGCCGGCTTCGGCGCCTGCCTCGGGCCGATCGTCTATTCGAAATCGATTGCCGCCTGGTTCGACAAGGAACGCGGGCTCGCGCTCGGCATCGCCTGCTGCGGCGTCGGGCTCGGCACGCTGCTGCTGCCCGAGCTGCGCCACCCATGTCATCATCACCCTCGGCTGGCGCGCCGCCTACATCGCGGTCGGTCTCACCACCTTCATCCTCGCCTTCTCGATGATCGCCATCTTCGTGCGCGAGCCCCCCGGTTATGTCGAGCGCATGCGCGCGGTGCGCGCGATTACCACCGTGCGCGAGGCGAAGGCTTTCGGCATCACCACGCCCGAGGCGCTGAAGACGCGGCAATTCTGGCTCCTCGCGGCGATCTTCTTGCTCGAGGGTACGGCCTGCAACGGCATCCTCAGCGGCAATTTCGTCCCGCTGCTGCATGACCGCGGCTACTCGCCCCAGGCAGCGGCGGCATTGCTCGGCGTCTCCGGCCTCGCGGCGATGGGGATGCGCGTCGTTGTCGGTCTCGGCCTCGACCGCTTCCATGGCCCGATTTTCTCGGCCATCGTGATGCTACTGCCGGCCGCGGGTGTCGGGCTGCTGCTCACTCATGCCGGCGCGCCGGCGCCTGTCTTCGTCGCGATCTTGCTCGGACTGGCGATCGGCGCCGAGATCGACATGCTGGGCTTTTTCGTCAGTCGCTATTTCGGCCGCCGCTCCTTCGGCACGCTTTACGGCCTCGTCTTCGCCGCCTTCACCATCGGCGTCGGCACCGGCCCGGCGATCCTCGGCTTCGGCTACGATCGTTTCCAAAGCTACGATCCGATCCTCGAGCTGTTCCTCGCCTTGCTGGTGATCTCGTCGGCGCTGTTCTTGCCGCTCGGCACATATCGCTACCCGAAAGGCAGCGAAAGCGAGTCGCCGGAGGTGCTCTCCGCCAGCCCGGGTTGATTTCGATCGGGTGTGCGGCGCCGCGCGCCCGACGCGGCGAGGCCCGCGACCGCCCGCCTTATTCGGGAACGGCGAGGCCCGAGCCGCCGAACTCTGCCGGAAAATCCTTGAGCTTCGGCAGTCCGTCGCGTATCCGCAGCACCGTCTCGGCATAGTTCACATGCACGCCGGGCACGAAGTCGAGTGTCGGCAGAGTCGCCGCAAAGACGTCGACGAGGCCGATCGTCGGATGGTTGGTCATCAGATGGCCGCCGCAACGCGTGCAATAGCGGCGCTGGCTGAATTCGGTTTTCTGAAACGTCGCGACCAGCTCCGCACCGGCGACGACCTTGACCGCTTCAGGCTTCCATAGGGTGAACGCGTTGACCGGGCCCGCCGACCACGAGCGGCATGAACGGCAATGGCAATAGCCCATCGCGACGGGTTCACCCGTCGTCTCGATCGTCACGGCACCGCAAAAGCAACTTCCTACATAGGACATCGCGCTTCCTTCGCTGTGGATGATTTTGCGCCGATGGAGAACGTCGCGGCGCGCGGCGGCTTTACGCCACGCGTCGATCAACGACGCCGCATTTTTCCGTGAATGCCCGCATCTCGCACACTAAGCAGTGCGCCATCCCCTCGTCGCGCTCTAATTCTTGAGCGTCGCGAGATAGTCGATGAGGGCTTTGCGGTCCTTGGCGTTCTGGACGCCGGGGAAGAGCATCTTGGTGCCCTTCACCATGGCTTGCGGATTGGTGAGGTATTTATCCAACACCAGCTTCGTCCAGGTGACGCCGGCCTTCTGCATCGCGTCGGAATAAGGATATTCCTTGAGACTCGCCGAAGAACGGCCGACGACGCCCGCCAGCGACGGACCGAGCTTATCGACGCCCGGCTCCGTCGAATGGCAGACGGCGCAATTGTCGTTGAACACGGTCGGCCCGTCATCGGCGCGGGCCATAATGGGCGCCGATGACGTGACCGCGAGCACAGTCAGAGCCGCAAGCGCGGCACCGCGCAGCATCGTACGACCCGACGATCAGCCGTTATCGGGAATGACGGTGAGCTGCGACTCTTTCGACTCGAACGGCGCGAAGGTTGCCGTATGGCCGTGTTTATCGGTCGCCGTGACCTTATAGCCGAAGCTGCCGGTCGGATAATTCGCCGGGATGGTCCAGCCGAAGGTCCAGAAATAAGCGACCGGATCCTGCGGCGGATGCTTGCCGTAATGCGCCGGGAATTTCTGGCCGTCGGGCAACTCGACAACGAGGCTCTTGAGCTGATCCTTGTCCATCGGCTTGCCGGTCTTGGTATCGATGACGCGGATGCGGAAGACGATCTCTTCCTTGTGCTTGAACTGGTTGTTCAGCACGCAGCCCGGCGCCGTCATGCCTTGCAGCACGCCGCGCACTGTATCGGATTGGATGACCATCGCCACCCCTGCCGCTTGCGCGTCACCGACGTTGATGAAGCCGAGAGCCGCACCGGCAAGGCCGAGCGTCATGAGCTTGTGCGAAATATTCACGGATCGTCCCCCACAAAAAGAAGTCACGAGAGCGCCGCGATATTGCTTGGTTACGTTTACCTTTGCAACCCTGCGCGGCACGAATCCGGCTGATGCCACAACCACCCGCGGCCGTTGGGCAAGTGCGCCCAACGGCCGCTTTCGGGCTACTTCGTTGCGCTGATCAGCGAGAAGAAAGCGCCCTGGGGATCGATCGCCTGTATGATCCACGAACCGCCCGGCACTTCTTGCGGTCCCATCATCACCTTCCCGCCGTGCTTGGTTGCGCGCTCCGCCGCCGCGGCCACGCTATCGACGCCGAGATAGTAGTTCCAGAATGGGCCGGGAACTTGCGGCGGCTGCTTCATCATGCCGCCGCTCTCGACGCCATCGATCGCGAAGGTCTGATAAACGCCCATCGCGCCCATATCCATCGACCGCGCCTTGGTCCAGCCGAAGAGCTTCGCGTAGAAATCCCACTCGCGATCGAGGTTGCCGGCATAGAGCTCGTGCCAGCCGACGAAACCCGGCGCCATCGGCGGATGCGCCGCCGGCGTCTCCTCGGTGCTCGGCTTGAAGATGAGGAACATCGCGCCGCCCGGATCGGCCGCGACGGCGAAGCGGCCGATATTCGGGATGTCGGTCGGCGCGCGCGTGATCTTGCCGCCGGCCGCGGCAATGCGCTTGGCGTCGGCATCGACATCGTCGGCCGCGATATAGCCCGACCAGCACGGCTTCGCGCCCATCGCACTGGCTTCGGGCGGGATCTTCATCAGCCCGCCGACCATGATCTGGCCCTGGCTGAAGACCGTGTAATTGGTGCCGTCCTGCATCGGGAACTCGACCGCGTTCCAGCCGACGACAGCCTTATAGAAATCGCTGCCCGCCTTCGTGTCGTTGGTCATCACGTCGTACCAGATGAACTTTCCGCGCGGTGCCGGCATGGTCGTCACTCCTCCTCTGAGTTGGACTCTTGGTTGGACCGATGGAACAGCAGTTCGAGATAGCGGCGCAGATGCGCCACACAATCTCGCGCGATCGCGTTACCGTTTTTCGCTTTGGCGAGGACATAAGCGCCCTGCAGCACCGCCTGCGTATGGAAGGCAAGGCTCTCGGCGCTCCAGGAGGCGTCCGGCGCGTAAAGCGCCTTCGCCGCGGCGATGTCCTTGGCCACCTCAGCCGCATGGATGCCGATATAGGTCTCACAAGCCTGGCGGATCGCGGGGTAGGCCTCGTAGGCCTCCTGCACCATCGTGCCAAGAAGGCAGGTGAATTGGGGGATAGGCCCGTCGATCATCGCGCCGCGGAAATCGACATAGCCCAACAGGCGATCCAACGGATCGCTCAGCTTTTTATAATCCGCCGAAGCAAAGAGGCGTGCCGCCATCGCCGCAAAATGCGCCGCGGCGGCGACGGCGAGCTCTTCCTTGCTTTTGAAGTGATGGAAGAACGCGCCCTTGGTGAGGCCGGCGGCACGGCAGATATCGTCGACGCTGGTCGCCGAATAGCCCTGCGCCCGGATCGCCTGCATCGCCGCATCGAGCAAGCGAGTGCGGGCCTCCGATCCGATCTTCGTCTTTGCCGCGTATGCCGCGCCATCCATGGATCACACATACCAACTGGTTGGTATCTCTACAAGTAAAAGATTTTCCCGTTAAGAATCAGAATATTATGCGGTGTTTCGAATTGCGGCGCGGGCGCTTTATCCGCATGATTGAGGGCCAACTCGGGGAGGCTCAGCCATGACTGTTGCCATCAACGCGGTCCGCTTTCGCGTCAAGCCCGGCCGTGAACAGGAATTTCTCGACGCACACAAGAACGTGGCCGGCGAATGGCCGGATCTGCAGCGTCTCAATCTGATCAAGACCGGCGAGCGGAGCTATTGCATCATCGGCGAATGGACCGACTTGGACGCGCTCGCCAAGGCGCGGCCGCAGATGATCGCAACACTCGACGCGATGCGCGACACGCTCGAAGATCTCGGCAACGGTCTCGGGGTCACCGATCCGATCTCGGGACCGGTGGTGCTGGCGCTGCGCTAAAAGGTCGACCCTTCAGAGCCAGCCGCGGCTCTTCCAGTAGCGCGCGGCGGCGGGATGGAGCGGCACGCATTGCGGCGTGTCGATCCCCTCTTTCGCCATGCGCTCGACCGGGAGGTCACCCGGTTCTTCCCAAGGGATGTTCATGTTGCGCGCGGCGAGCCCGGCGCAGATCTGCTCGACCAGCTTGTCCTCGGCATCGGTGCGCACGAACACCGTCCAGCCGCTGAAATCGATCGTGAGCACATCGGCTTGCAGCTTCGGATAAGCCGCTTTCGGCAGCACGGCGCGGCGGTAGCCCATATCCTCGAGCTTCTTCACCGTCGTCTCGCTGAGCGACAGGATGCGCATGCCGGCATCGAGCGCCTGCGGCACCCAGGAATGGGCCGCCTCATCGAACAGCGCATCGACCTCGCCATTGACCAGCGCCTTGAAGGTCGGCGTATGCGGCCAAGGCACGCTGCCCTTCTTCAACACCTCGCCGCCCCAGGCGGCGATATCCTCGCGCGAGAAGCCGGCCGCCGCCGCGACATCGTCGAACATGTGATGCAGCGTATGGTCGAGCGCGCCGCGCATCATGATCCTGAGCTTCGGCTTCTTCGCCGCGATGTCCTCGAAACGCTCGATACCCGTCTCCGGCCGCACGGCGAAGACGAACTGGTCCCAGGACGGGATCACGGTCACCGCGCGCAGCGGCAGCGGCTCCTTGAAGATGCCCTTGCCCTTCAGCGCGACCGACAACACACAAGCCGGATTGATGATCGCGAGATCGGCTTCGCGCTTGGCGACGGCGAAGATGCCCTCGGCCGAGCTCACCGCGAAGAGCGTGACCGGCTTGCCGCCGGCGGCGTTGCGCAGGATGACCTTCGCCTGGAACCATTCGGGGACCGGATGCTCCGGCGTGCCGCCGCACATCTCCGACGCGATCTCCAAGACGAGACGCGAGCGCGTGACATTGGGATTGACGGCCGGCGCGGTGTTGGTGGGCATGAAACGCTTCCCCGAGGTGAATGGCTTTTATTGCATACAAGCAATTGGTTTAGTCTACTTCGTAGGTTGGTCTTGCTCTCCAGCTCGATATCAACATCACCGTCACGTCCGGTGCTTCTGCAAATTGTTCCATCGCTTTCTGTCTTGCGCTCGCGGTCATGCGGCCGTCCAGCCTTGCGTACTTGATACCATGTTCTTTCAAAGGGTGCTGTTTGTTTGTTGTACGGTCAGACTGCTGAGTTTCATGAGCACGAGGGAGCGATTACGGTGAGCAAATCCAAAAACGTTGTCCACTGAGAAAACACAACTGATTTTGTTGAAGGGTCCTCTTCTCGGTGCTGCTTTAGGCTTGCAAGCAAAGCGTCGACTTTCGTACTGCCCTTCCATTGAATGGATGCTGTGGCAACGAGCTATGAGAAAAGATGTCTTTTGTTTGCCTACAACATGTACCTGGCTCCACTTCTTCGGTTTCGGCAGTGGGTTCGGGAGGAGGGGGCATAAGCAGCGACTGGGTTGATATCGGATTTCGGCAGAGGGGACAATTGGCACTCATTTGCAGCACTCTGTACAAATGTTAGTCCGTCATCTTTGTCGACCTTCACCGGGGGGGGGGGGGGGGAGGTGAACCTAGTTATACAGGGGCGGCAAAAAATGTGGGAACAGAAGGTGATCACAGGAGACGAAACTGGCATCAGGCAGATACAACAGTCCTCCTGTGTCACAGAGAGTCAGGAACACACAAAGCAGATTCGCGGTGTCTCACCTCATGCGCTTTTTCAGCCAAGATAGACAACAGCTTTTTAGCGGTGTCGTCATCGAGATTGTCCCTATTTTTCATCAGTTCGCCGATCTGCTTTTCGTTGCGGTTCCGGGTAAGAAGGTTGGGATGGCAACATATTTGTCGAAGACGAAGGATGATTTCGAGCACGTGGGCATAGTTCTTCAGCTACTCAGCGAGACGGGGTAAGCACCCTCGAGAAAAGCAGGAATGCTGTGGGTACTTACCACGGTGCCGGCTTCAATGTATGAATTGAAAATTTCTTTGCCATCGCTTTCCATAGCGGTGTAGATTCTCCTTTCCTCTTCGCTGAGCTCTAGGCGACAGATATGCACAGTCTTGGAAGGGAGCTCGATGATCGGACGGCCAAGCCCGTCTGTCTGCTCCTTCGTTCTCCGTAGGGCGATGCTGCCAACCAGAGTCTGCGCGTTGGTTGGACAAACGTCACTATACGATTGCAGCTGTACAGCGGTTCCCATTACCTGAAGTCGTTGGAATCCACGAGGATCCTGCTGCCTCATTGGCCGAACAATTATGCGGTTCCTGCAAAATCCATGTTTAGCAGTTCCACACATAACGCGACTCACCCAACTTACCACCAGTCGAAACTCTTGAAAGGATGCATGTCAAGAAACTGTGTAAGGGGGATTAGATCAACAACCGAGGAACGCTACACGACACGCACATGAACCAGGCTGAAAAGATCATCGAGTCGATTCTGAATCGGTGTTCCTGTGAGGAGCCACCTTCTTTCCGCTTTCAGCGCGAACGCTGCCTTGGCCTGTTTGGTTTTCCTGTTCTTGATGATATGTCCCTCATCCAGTACAACCCTAAGGGGATCGGTTAGTCGAGGTTGCAAGACAAACTGAAGCCCCGGTCATTACCTCAGCCACCGAATCTGGTGCAAAGCTGATGGCACGTCTGCCTTGGGAGGGGCGGCTTGTTCTGGATCGGCAGACTGAGCGATCGGCGAAGCGAGGGGAAAGTTGGTAAATGCCGGGGCGAAGGCATTGAACAGGTTCGAATACAGAGACCCGTCCATCTTCTTGTTCCTGGTTCCCTTCTCCTCGTCCTCACCGTCAGCGGTGGCGTGCTCGTTCAGCTCGTTTCCCAGGATGTTGTATGTCGTCAGCACGACATCGTGCTTCTTCAGGAAGGCCGCGTCTGTCGACCTATTCCTGCCATGGTAGACATACACCGATATGGGAAAGTCCGGGCGTATGTGCTGCTTCAGCTGAATCTCCCAGTTGGATAGAACCGATAGAGGGCACACGATCAGGGTTGGCTGCCCCTCGGCATTTGGATCGTATTCTTCGTCCTTGTGTTGCGAGTTGTTGTTATCCTTGTGGTCTTCGTCAACAAGAACAATGTCCTCGTCAGGTGTATCAATTTCGCGTTCCGTTTCTTTCTCCTTTTCCTTCTCCTTGTCATCTTCCCGTTCCTCTTCGTCATCCACAGAGAGCTCGTCGGTATCTGCTCTGACGACCATGCGTTCTTCGATCGACTCGGTTGCGGAACGATTCGCCTCCTTCTCCTTTCCCCTTTCGTTATCCCCTACGACCGCACCTCCCTTCGCTCTCCTATTCAGGAGATCGTGAATGATCAACGATATTACACACAAGGTCTTTCCAAGGCCCATCTGGAGAAAATCTTGTATCAGCAGAATCAACAAGCAACACCAATCCGATCGGAGGGGCACGCACGTCGTCGGCAAGTATACCACCTCGGGCGTGATGGGGACTCTTTTACGGTGGTGTTGGTGACGGTGTTGAAGTACAGCGCCTTCCCATGTCGGATTTTTTGTTGCCAAAATAAAACCTGAAAAGAGGACAATACGGAAGTGAGAATAGCGATCGGTTTGCCTCTGTCCCGTTGAGGCAGCCCAACCTTATATTCGTAGCTGTACTCTGTTTCCTCAGCCGCTCCTTTTCCATCATCCAATGCAATGCCTTCTTTTGATGGGGATAGAGCGTGGTGATGACAGGCTCGGGGCGGTTCCATCTCCGGTATGTTAACCTTCGGGGAGTAGACTGAGAGGAAACCACAGGGGCACCTCTAATTGATTACCATCTTCCTCTGCAGCGCAGCAAGAGTTTGTCGATGTCTCCCTCAAGATCCGGGCCAGAAAAATCTGGTCCGTTGAGGCCATTGTTGAAGGGTATCGCATTGTCGAACAGCCCGGAGTCCTTCAACGGAGGCATGACCCGCTTCTGGGGTACATATGGCTCCAGTGGAATATTGTGACGGCGAATGGTCCACCACAGTTTGTCGGTCTTTGGGTTCGCCAAACAATTGCACGACGAGCGGCATCTGATTCGCGTAATTCAGCAAACACGCGCAGAGCATAAGCCAATTGAGTGTGCTCGTTAACCCACCTTGAATCGGTTGTTTTCTCCTGACGGGATGATGCCGTCTATCCTGATCTGCTTGTCATCCACCAAAGGGGCCAGACAGGCAGCGGCCCCGCGTTCCACATGCCCTACCTGTTAGCGTGAAAACGGGACAGAATTATTGAATGATAGAAGGTATGGGGTATGGTTCCAGCGTACCTGCTCGCCCATGAGATTCTTCACGCTGATGGCATTCTTATCGTACCTGTAAATTAATCGATCAGCGTGATCGTTTGTGATTAAATTGCGACTCCGTACTCGTTTGTAGGTTGCCGCACAAGACGGACATTTTCCTTCCTTGCACCACTCCTCTGTAGTACTGAATACCAACCACCTGGCGTAGGAGATAATCGATTACGGCCCGCAAAATATTTTTTTGGCTTTTGCGTGCAATGGAGGTCTACCTTTGTTTGGATCTGACCAAACGGAACCTCAGATGGAAACGTCATCGTCGCCCTTATCGTCGGGATTATCGCGATAATACGGACGAGGGGGATCATCGTCTTGGGTAAGATCGATGGACGCCACGCCGAAGGAATTAGGGCCGAAGGTCTCGCTTATCATAGGCAATGTACAGGATGCCAGACCTGACCTACAAGAAGGCAATGAAGGATCAGAATAGACCGTTTGTCACGGATAGATCCCTGCACGTACCCAAGAGGCACTTGCTGCAGAGGCGGAAGCACGAAACCTCGGCAAAGGAGTGAGAGGAAGAGAGAAGGTGGAAGCGTTTCCGTTGGTAGGCAGAGGGAATAGAGGCTGGTGCATCTGTTCAAGCAGCTGTTGTATGTGTGGGGAGTGCATGATGGAGTACTGGTAGGGAGACTGCTGTGGATCGAGCCAGACGGGGGGAGATCGGAGAGGCCGTGCGTCTGTCGGTCGTCCGTCGCGTCGAATGGAGGTGCGCCCACGATATCAGGCTCCTCTTCCGTCAGATCAATGACGTCTGTGCGAAGTGCGTGTGTTCGTTTGTGAATCCAGAAAGAATAATGTGATCAAGCTTTACCTGAATTGTGGGGTGCTGACTGGTGGAAGTGACGGAATAACTCGCCTCCGCTTGTTATCGTTGGTGCCGTTATTATGTGCCGCACCACCAGGAGGAGCGGAGTTGTGGAACAGAGGGAAGTCCGGCGGGAAAATGCTTTGAAGATCTTTCATCAGACTACTGGTGTCCGCATATGAAAGACCATCCCACGGACCGGCCTGGTAGTCCTCTTGCTCTGGAAGGCCATTGTAGTCTCCCCCTCCGCCGTCTGGGGGCGTTGGCATACCAGTTCCGTCCGAATAGCCATCATCCCTCTTCTCTTGTTATTATCGGTTTCCGTGGCGCCACCCGGTCTTTCACCAGCGTTTGGTAGCGCCCTTTTCTCGTTCGATGCCACCACGGTCTTCTGTCACGGCCTCTCCTCCAGGGCTGCAACTTCAGACTCGGATTTTTTGCGGTTTCCTGTAAAACTTTACACTTCAGCAAAACGAAGACGATGATGCAGAAAGGTGCAATGCTTATGCATCCTACACGACCCGCGGCTCGCTGTCTCACAACAACCCTGACACAGCGTTGTTGTTATTCTCACAGCTTTCTCAGCCAGTTTACTTCCTCCTTTTGTTGCATGGTGGATTACCAACACATCACCAAACCTCGGCCAGACTTCTCAATACGTTCAACGCCTCGCAGCGCCGTACTGTTCTACTTTTTTTTTTTTTTTTTTTTTTTTTTTTTTTTTTTTTTTTTTTTTTTTTTTGTTAGCTATTTATTCATTCATTTATATATATAGTTTTTAATGGTCTCCGGCTTGGTGACTTCGCCATGCGACCAGGACCTGATTTTTTCCGGACTGGCAGACTAATCCGGATGGAATCAAAATCTGCAATCAGACTGGCGCGATCATAAGGGCTGCTTCGATACAAGGTATGTCCCTCCTGCCCCGGCGGTTTGCGCCGGAGCCATCCCGGAAATCCGGGAGTAAGAAAAGAAACCTGAAAAATTCTGTGGACTGGCCGAGTGTCGCCCCTACGGGGCTTTCCGGTCGTCATCGATCTGCTACCCACCGCTTCCGCGGTGGGCTACGTTCTTTCGCCCCTTCGGGGCTTTCGGAAGCGAGAATTAATTCGATCTGAAACGAGTACGTCAGACCGTCACGAGTTAATGCACTTCGACTAATCGGCGGCCGGTTTTTCCGCCGGCTTTTGGCGCTTCATCAATTCCACGTCGAGGCAGAGCGATTGCAACTCGCGGACCAGGACGTTGAACGATTCGGGCACGCCCGGCTCAATGCCGGGTTCACCCTTGACGATGGCCTCGTAAATTTTCGCGCGGCCGTACACGTCGTCCGATTTGGCGGTCAGCAATTCCTGCAGGATGTGCGCCGCGCCGTAGGCTTCGAGCGCCCACACTTCCATTTCTCCGAAGCGCTGTCCGCCGAATTGCGCCTTGCCGCCGAGCGGCTGCTGGGTGATGAGCGAGTACGGCCCGATCGACCGCGCGTGAATTTTGTCGTCGACCAGGTGCGAGAGCTTCAGCATGTAGATGTAGCCCACGGTGACCTGTTGCGCGAACTCTTCGCCGGTCATGCCGTCCCACAGCGTGACTTTGCCCGCGATCGGCAGGCCCGCGACTTCGAGCAGGTGGCGGATTTCGGTTTCGCGCGCGCCGTCAAATACCGGCGTGGCCATCGGAATGCCCGCGCGGAAGCTGTCGGCGTATTCGATCAGCGTGTCGTCGTCGAGATTCACCAGCGTCTTCCAGATGGCCGTGTCGGAGAACACTTCGCGGAACCACCGGCGAATCGCGTCCGCCTTCTTGTTCTGGTCGAGCAGGCGCGCGATGCTGCGGCCGAGTTCCTTGGAGGCCCATCCGAGATGCGTTTCGAGAATCTGTCCGACGTTCATACGCGAAGGAACGCCGAGCGGATTGAGAACCATTTCCACCGGGGTGCCGTCGGGCAGGTACGGCATGTCTTCTTCGGGCACGATGCGCGCGATGACGCCCTTGTTGCCGTGGCGGCCGGCCATCTTGTCGCCGACCGAGAGCTTGCGCTTCATGGCGATGTAGCACTTCACCAGTTTGATGACGCCGGGCGGCAGTTCGTCGCCCTTGCGGAGCTTTTCCTTGCGCTCCTCGGTAATCTTGCGGAGCACGTCGATCTGGCGCGAGGTCATCTCCTCGATTTCATCGATTTTCTCGATGAGCAGAGGATCCTTGTCGGCCAGCTTCAGGCGCTTGAGGTTGCGCGTGGCGATTTTTTCGATGATGTCGCGAGTCAGCTCGGTGCCCTTGGTGATCAGGCGCTTGTTGGTCTTTTCGTCGTGCAGGTCGGCCAGCAACACCTTGCCGTCGAGCAACACGGAGAGCCGCTTCAGGCGCTCGTCGGTGAGGATGCGGATTTCGTCGGAGAGGTTCTTCTCCAGCTTGAACACCTGCGAGGCTTCGATGGCCTTGTGGCGTTCGTCTTTTTCCGCGCCCTTGCGGCAGAAGATCTTGACGTCCACGACGGTGCCCTCGATGCCCGGCGGGCAGTAGAGCGAAGCGTCGCGAACATCGCCGGCCTTTTCGCCGAAGATCGCGCGCAGCAGTTTTTCTTCCGGCGTCAGCGTGGTTTCGCCCTTGGGAGTGACCTTGCCGACCAGGATGTCTCCGGGCCGCACGGTCGCGCCGATGCGAATTACGCCGCTTTCGTCGAGGTTGCGCAGGAACATCTCGCTGATGTTGGGAATATCGCGCGTGATTTCCTCGGGGCCGAGCTTGGTGTCGCGCGCCTCGATTTCGTATTCCTCGATGTGGATCGAAGTGTAGTAGTCGTCCTTGACCAGCTTTTCGCTGACCAGGATGGCGTCTTCAAAGTTGTAGCCGCGCCAGGGAAGGAACGCGACCAGGACGTTGCGGCCCAGCGCCAGTTCGCCGCGCTCGGTGCACGGACCGTCGGCCAGAACCTGGCCCTGACGGACGCGGTCGCCCACGCGGACCAGCGGCTTCTGGTTGATGCAGGTGTTCTGGTTCGAACGCTTGAATTTAATGAGCTGGTAGATGTCGGCGCCGACTTCGCGGGAAAGCACGCCCGAGTGGTCGGATTCGACGCGCACGATGATGCGTTCGGAGTCCACCTGATCGACGATGCCGTCGCGGCGGCAGATGACGACCGCGCCGGAATCGCGCGCGGTGACGCGTTCCATGCCGGTGCCGACCAGCGGAGCTTCCCCGCGAATCAGCGGCACGGCCTGGCGTTGCATGTTCGAACCCATCAAGGCGCGGTTGGCGTCGTCGTTTTCAAGGAACGGAATCAGGCTCGCGGCAACCGACACGAGCTGCTTCGGCGAAACGTCGATGTAGTCCACTTCCTCGCGGCCCTTCAGGACGAAGTTTCCGGCCTGCCGGCAGTTGACCAGTTCGGTGGTGATGCGTTCTTTCTCATCGAGCGAGGCGTTGGCCTGCGCGACGACGTAGCGGTCTTCTTCCCACGCGGAGAGGTAGAAGCAATACGGGTCGAAGGTGACCTTGCGGCGCTTGAGTTCCTCGTTGACGGCTTCGACTTTGTCGCGCTCGATGATTTCGCCGGCCTTGAATTCGCTTTCGCCGGCGTTGACGATGAGCACGTAGTCGATCACGCGCCCGCCCTTGACCTTGCGGTAGGGCGACTCGATGAAGCCGAATTCGTTGATCCGCGCGTAGCAGGAAAGCGAGCTGATCAAACCGATGTTCGGACCTTCCGGCGTTTCAATCGGACAGATGCGGCCGTAGTGCGTCGGGTGAACGTCGCGCACTTCGAATCCAGCGCGCTCGCGCGAGAGACCGCCCGGCCCAAGAGCCGACAGGCGGCGCTTGTGGGTGATTTCGCTGAGCGGATTGGTCTGATCCATGAACTGCGACAGTTGCGAACTGCCGAAAAATTCGCGAATCGCGGCCATGACCGGCTTGGCGTTGACCAGATCGTGCGGCATGGCGGTGGACATTTCCTGGTACACCGACATCTTTTCCTTGATGGCGCGCTCCATGCGGACCAGGCCGATGCGGAACTGGTTTTCGAGGAGTTCGCCCACCGCGCGCACGCGGCGATTGCCCAGGTGATCGATGTCGTCCACCGTGCCGATGTTCTTGCGCAGCTTCAGCAGGTAGCGGATCGAGGCGACGAAGTCGGCGGCGTCGAGCGTTCGCGTGTTGAGCGAAGTCTCGAGGCCAAATTTGATGTTGAACTTCAAGCGGCCCACGCGGCTGAAATCGTATTTGCGCGGGTCGAAGAACATGCCGTTGAACAGCGCCGTGGCGGTTTCGAGCGTCGGCGGATCGCCGGGACGCAGCTTGCGATAGATTTCGATCAGCGCTTCGCGCGACGACCGGATGGCGTCCTTGTCGAGCGTGCGGGAAAGCACCACGCCGACGTCGTCGCGATCGGGGAAGAACACGTCCACGCTGGTGATGCCGGCTTCGCCAAGCGCCGACCAGATTTCGGCGGTCAGCGGCTTGTTGGCTTCGAGCAGCACTTCGCCGGTCTGGCGGTTCACCAGATCGCCGACGGTGTAAGCGCCTTCGAGATCGCGCAACGCCGACGTGCGCGGCGGGAACCTTGGCCTTCACCAGTTCCTTGTACAGCGCTTCGGTGATGCGCTTGTGCGCGCCGACCAGCACTTCGTCGCTCTTGGGATTCTTGATTTCGTGCGAAAGCTTGCGGTCGATCAGGCCTTCGGAAAGATTCCAGTGCAGATCGCCGTCGCGCAGCGTGACGCGCTCGACCTGGTAGAACGTGCGCAGAATTTCTTCGTTGGACTTCATGCCCAGGGCGCGCAGGAAGATCGAGCCCAGGAATTTGCGCTTGCGGTCGATGCGGACGTAGAGAATGTTCTTGGTGTCGTACTCGAATTCGACCCACGAGCCGCGATAGGGAATAATTTTCCCCAGGAAGTAGGAGCGGTTGTTGGCCGATTCGTAAAACACGCCGGGAGAGCGGTGCAACTGGCTGACGATGACGCGCTCGGTGCCGTTGATGACGAACGTGCCGTTGTCGGTCATCAGCGGAATGTCGCCGAAGAAAACTTCCTGTTCCTTGATGTCGCGGATGTTTTTCGCGCCGGTGTCAGGATCCTTGTCGTAAATGGTCAGACGGATGGTGACCTTGAGCGGCGCGGCGTAGGTCATGCCGCGTTCCTGGCACTCGTTCACGTCGTACTTGAGCTGCATGCCGACCGGGTCGCCGCACTTTTCGCAAAACGTCGGCGTGTTCTTATTGAACGTGCCGCACTTGGTGCAGAGCACGTCGCCGGTCTGGTACGGATTGGTGACCACCGAAGCGCCGCAATTGCGGCAGGTGGCGCGCAGGTGGTGCAGCCCCTTCAGGTTGCCGCACTTGCACTCCCAGTTCCCGATGGAGTAGTCCACAAAGTCCAGCTGCGAAAGACCGCGGAAATCCTGAATCGGAAACACCGAGGTGAACACCGATTGCAGACCGCCATCCTCGCGCTCGGACGGGAGCAGATCCATCTGAAGAAATCGCTGGTAGGATTTCTTCTGAACCTCGATCAGGTTCGGGATTTGAATCGAGCTCTGGATTTTGGAGAAATCCAGCCGCTCACGTTCTCGCATATGATGATTGCCGTTTCCATTTTCCATGCTATGACCTCATGAAGATCGCAGGGTTGGGCCAGGACACGAATAGGCGGCAGAGTAGACACTGCCGCCCTAGGTCCCAGCGGGACCAAGTAAAGGTTACAAAATCAGGCGTTGCAGATTGCGTAAGCGAGCCCTCAGGGCGCGGCAGCCACGGCCGGGTCGAGGCCGCCTCGCGCCGGAAATGCGCTTAAAATCCCGGCTACTTGACTTCGACTTTGGCGCCGACATCTTCGAACTTCTTCTTGATGGTGGCCGCCTCGTCCTTGTTCACGCCCTCTTTGATTGGCTTGGGCGCGCCGTCAACCAGGTCCTTGGCTTCCTTGAGGCCCAGGCTGGTGACTTCACGGACGGCCTTGATGACGTTGATCTTGTTCGCGCCCACGTCGGTGAGCACGACGGAGAATTCCGTCTTCTCTTCCGCCGGAGCCGCGCCGCCTGCCGCGCCGCCGCCCGCCATCATTACTGGCGCCGCCGCAGCCGCCGAGACGCCGAAGGTCTCTTCCATTTTCTTGACCAGATCGGCGGCCTCGAGAAGCGTAAGGCCCTTGATTTCTTCCAGAATCGATTCCACCTTGTTTGCCATTGCTGTGTCCTCTCCTATTAGATGCAATTAGAATCCTTACGAGTCAGCCGCGGGGCGGATGACTCGCTAAAAGGTTATTGAGCCGTTTCGACCGGAGCAGGCCAGTAGCATCCGATCCGAACTTGTTGGCCTTGACCGCTTCGTTGACCGTGACGGCCAGGTTGCGGTTGACTGCCGCCAGAGCCGACGCGATTCGCGGCGCCGGCGCGCCCAGCAGAAACATGATCTTGCTGATCAATTCTTCCTTCGACGGCAGCGACGCGAGTTGCTGAATTTCCGCGATCGAAAGCACGCGCCCTTCGACGATTCCCGCGCGGAACTGGAATGCCGGAACATCCTTGGCAATCTTGGTCAGCGCCTTGGCGAGCGAAACCGGATCGGTGTCCGTATAGGCGATCGAATTCGTGCCCGTCAGATTCTTCAGCAGCGGCTTCGTTCGGAGTTCCCGACGCCGGCCCGTTCGGCCAGCGTGTTCTTCACGACGCGGTAGTGTCCGCCCGCCTGCTGCACGGCGCGGCGAAGCTTGTTGTCGTCTTCGACGGTGATGCCCTGAAACGTCGACAGGATCACGGTCGAAACTTTCGCCAGGTCGGTTTTCAGATTGTCGAGGTCTTGCTGTTTTTCGCTGCGCTTTTTCATTTCCTGCTCCGCTTTCTACCGCTCAAATTCTTGCATCGGTCGAGTGTCGCCCCTGACGGGGCTCATCTCGGCATTCCCACCGCTTACGGGTGGGCTACGTTTTCGCCCTCCGGGCTTTGCAGGTGCTACGCTGCCGCCGCGATTGCGTCTTCCACTTCCGCCGGGTCAATCAGGATTCCCGGGCCCATCGTCGAAGTCAGCGTAACTTTCTTGACGTACTTGCCCTTGGCGGCCGCGGGCTTGGCTTTCAGGATCGCGCCGATCAGGGCGTGCGCGTTGTCGGCGAGCTTGGCGGCGTCGAAACTGATTTTGCCGATCGGCGAGTGAATAATGCCCTGCTTGTCGACGCGAAATTCCACTTTACCGGCCTTGATTTCCTTGACCGCGTTGGCGACTTCAAACGTGACCGTGCCGGTCTTGGGATTGGGCATCAGGCCGCGCGGGCCGAGCACCTTACCGAGACGTCCGGCGGAACGCATCATGTCCGGCGTGGCGATGACCGCGTCGAAATCGGTCCAGCCTTCCTGAATCTTCTGGACCATGTCTTCGCCGCCGACGAAATCCGCGCCGGCATCCTGCGCTTCGCGAACTTTTTCGCCCGTGGCGATCACCAGCACGCGCTTGGTCTTTCCCAGGCCGTGCGGCAGCACGACGGTGCCGCGCACCATCTGGTCGGAATGCTTGGGATCGATGCCCAGGTTCACGACCAGTTCGACGGTTTCGTCAAACTTGACGAAGTGGGCCTTCTTGATGACTTCGGAGGCTTCGCCGAGCCTGTACGGACGCGCTTCGACCAGCTTGCGCGCCTTTTCGATATTCTTTCCGGGTTTCTTAGCCATTGCTTCTCCTACCCTTCCACCTCAAGACCCATGTTGCGCGCGGTACCCATCACCGTGCGCACAGCGGAGTCCAGATTGGTGGTGTTCAAGTCCGGCAACTTGGTCTTGGCAATCTCTTCGACCTGTTTGCGCGTCACTTTGCCGACCTTGTTGCGGTTCGGTTCGGCGGATCCCTTGACGATTCCGGCGGCGCGCTTCAGAAGCTCGGAAGCCGGAGGCGTCTTGGTGATGAAAGTGAACGTGCGGTCGCTGTAGATCGTGACCAATGCCGGAATGATCATGCCATCGGGTTCCTTGGCAGTCTTGGCATTGAACTGCTTTACGAAATCCATGATGTTCACGCCCTGCGGACCGAGCGCGGTGCCGACGGGCGGCGCCGGAGTGGCTTTGCCGGCCGGCAATTGCAATTTGACGGTTGCTTGTACTTTTTTCGCCATGCGAATTCCCCTGCGTGCTGCCTGCGCCGCGATCTTGCGGTTCGCCGTGAAGGCGCACCGTGAACGGAACTAGGCGATCTTTTCCACTTGCGCAAAATCCAGTTCCACCGGCGTCGAGCGGCCGAAAATCGTGACCGAAACCTTCAGCGTGCTGCGGTCGGAGTTCACGTCTTCGACCACGCCGGTAAAGTTCGCAAACGGACCCTCGATGATGCGGACCTGCTCGTTGCGCTCGAACACCAGCTTTGGGTTTCGGCCGGTCCGCGGAGGTGGTCACGCGGTGCAGAATATTTTCCACTTCCTCATCGGAAAGCGGCGTGGGCGTTTCGCCCGACCCGACAAATCCGGTGACGCGCGGCGTGTTGCGGACGACGTGCCAGGTGTAGTCGTCCATATCCATTTCCACCAGCACGTAGCCGGGATACAGCATCCGCGAGGAAATCACCTTCTTGCCGCCGCGAACTTCCACGACGTCCTCGGTCGGAATCATCATCCGGCCGATCTTTTCCTGCAGCCCGAACGCGGCCACGCGGCTTTCCAGGCTTTCCTTCACCTTCTTCTCAAATCCCGAATAGGTGTGGATGATGTACCACTGCTTTGCCATGTCCACTCGTTAGCCTCAGTGCCCAAAAAATTTAATCACGCGCTGGACGAACCAGCTGGCGGCGCTATCCACGCCAAAGAAAAAAATTCCGAAAAACGCCACCGTCACAATCACCACCCAGGTGGTCACAAATACTTCACGCCGCGTCGGCCAGGTGACCTGCCGCATCTCGACGCGAACTTCGTGCAGAAAACTGCGCGCACCGGCGGGGATATTCGCCAAACTTTTCGAATGCGGACGTGATGGCGTTGCCGCCTTGCACCGCCGCCCCGGCGTTCTCCGCCTTCCTTCACTTTGCCCACTTCCGCCATAGCCATTCTCAAATCCTTCCCGCCTGCCGCCTGCCCATCGCGCTGCCAAAGTGGCAGGGGAGGAGGGATTCGAACCCCCACTCTCGGTTTTGGAGACCGATGGTCTACCGTTGAACCTACTCCCCTTTACCCTGAGCGGGAGCCAGTGGCTCCCGCGAAGGGTTTACCCTGAACACTTGCCTTAGGGTTCCCTCCGCTCTTCTCAAGCCCAGCAACCAAACTCAACTTCTTCTTCCGGTTCCAGCCCTTAATCTCAACTTCTCTCTCGCGAGCCGCAAAGCGATCCGAAAATTTCTGGCTCCAAATCAACTCAACCGGCCGCCGCTTCTTCGTAAACTCCGGCCCAAATCCGCAGATTGTGCTTCTCAACTCGCGCGGCAACATCGTTCGTCATTCCCACATACAGCGAGCCATCGCGGCATCGCAGCATGTAACAAAACCAGGGCTCGTCCTGCATTTCCGTCCCCGAGTCTACCCTTCGGACTCAAAGCGTCCTCAGGGCAAGCCGTTGAACCTACTCCCCTACAAATCCATAGGCGGGCTGCAAGTACCTGCCTGCCGCAGGCGGCAGCCCGCACCCGGCTACTTCACTTCCTTGTGACCCGTGTGCTTGCGGCACGTGTTGCAGAACTTCTGGGTCTCCATCCGGTCGGAATGCTTCTTCCGATTCTTGGTGGTGGTGTAGTTTCGGTTTTTGCAATCGTTGCACTGCAGCGTAATGATTTCGCGCATAAGATTCCCTCGAAGTTACCCAAAACGTTACTCAATAATCTCCGTGACGGCGCCCGCGCCGACCGTGTGGCCGCCTTCGCGGATCGCGAAGCGCAGCCCCTTCTCCAGCGCCACCGGCGTGATCAGGCTGATTTCCGCCGACACGTTGTCTCCCGGCATCACCATCTCCACGCCCGTCGGCAGCTTCACGTCTCCGGTCACGTCCGTCGTCCGGAAATAAAACTGCGGCCGGTATCCCGTGAAGAACGGCGTGTGCCGCCCGCCTTCTTCCTTCGTCAATACGTACGCTTCCGCCTTGAACTTCGTGTGCGGCGTGATCGATGCCGGCTTGGCCAGCACCTGCCCGCGCTCCACTTCTTCCTTTTCCGTGCCGCGCAGCAGCAATCCCACGTTGTCTCCCGCCATGCCTTCGTCCAGCAGCTTGCGGAACATTTCGATCCCGGTCACCACGCGCTTCATCGTCGGACGGAAGCCCACGATCTCCACTTCCTCGCCCACCTTTACTTTGCCGCGCTCCACCCGCCCGGTCACCACCGTGCCGCGTCCCGAAATCGAAAAAATATCCTCGATCGGCATCGCGAACGGCTTGTCCACATCGCGCACCGGCTGCGGAATGTTCTTGTCCACCGCGTCCATCAACTCGTCAATCGACTTTTCCCACTTCTCTTCGCCGTTCAGCGCCCCCAGCGCCGATCCGCGTACCACCGGAATCGTGTCCCCGGGAAACTGATACAGCTTCAGCAATTCGCGTACTTCCAGTTCCACCAGTTCCAGCAGTTCGGGATCTTCCACCGAGTCGCACTTGTTCATGAACACCACGATCGACGGCACGCCCACCTGCCGCGCCAGCAGAATGTGTTCCCGCGTCTGCGGCATCGGTCCGTCCGTCGCCGCCACCACCAGGATCGCGCCGTCCATCTGCGCCGCGCCGGTGATCATGTTCTTCACGTAGTCCGCGTGGCCCGGGCAATCGATGTGCGCGTAGTGCCGGTTCGCCGTCTCGTACTCCACGTGCGACACCGCAATCGTGATCCCGCGCTCGCGCTCTTCCGGCGCGTTGTCGATCGAATCAAACGCGCGGAACGCCACCTTCGGGTTGTGCTTCGACAGCACCTTGGTGATCGCCGCCGTCAGCGTCGTCTTGCCGTGATCGATGTGCCCGATCGTCCCGATATTCAGGTGCGGCTTATTTCGCTCGAATTTTTCCTTCGCCATTGCGTCAAGTCCTTTTGACTGCAAGAACCAACACCTAATATTTGGAGCGGGGGACCGGATTTGAACCGGCAACCATCGCCTTGGAAGAGCGAGACTCTACCGTTGAGTTACCCCCGCCCTGCTTCCGCAAACTTCCAAATCGCACCCGAACTTTATTCTGGCGGGCTCCACAAGTAGAGCCCGCGCCCGTCTGGAGCCTGGGACCGGGATTGAACCGGTGACCTCGTCCTTACCAAGGACGCGCTCTACCATCTGAGCTACCCAGGCGAGTTCTGTTTGCCGCATGCAGCGCAATTATTTCCAATTTCAGACTGCAGCGCAAAGTCTCAAGCCAAGTGTATCATCGCCAGCACTGGCGCCAGCACCGGTTTGCGCTTCAGGACTTCTCCTGCGGTGCGATCAGATGGTGGACGGGGGAGGATTCGAACCTCCGTAGCCCGCAAGGAGCGGCAGATTTACAGTCTGCTGGTTTTAGCCACTCACCCACCCGTCCGCACGGGGGGAAATCAAACAAAGAAGGCCACTGTGCATCAGCGAAGTTTTAAGAGACACAATGACACTTTCTTCGCGATGCAGGAACCTGCCTCCCGCAAATCAATTCGGAATTCATCCCCTGATTCAAAAAGTTTTGGCAGAGCTGGCGGAGGGATTTGAACCCCCGACCCTCTGATTACAAATCAGATGCTCTACCAACTGAGCTACGCCAGCACGGCGCAAACCGAGGAAATATAACAAAAGGGTACATCAATTGCAAGGGCACCCTGTGGAAGACCTGTGCAAACTTCTCCCCTTCACCGATGGGCTCAATTTAGAGCCCACACCTGCGTTCAATCTTCAAGTCCGTGCTGGAAAAGTTATTCTACACCTTTACGAGCTTTGATGGGGAAAGAAATCTTTTCGCAGCAAGATCTTCAATCCGAGTGGGAAGTGCCAGCGATACTCGATGTTCGTGGCACTCCCAAACCAACAGTGAGAGAATGCACATAGGGGAGGCGCGAATGCTGCGGTCCAGGAAAACCGTCCTTATTGCCGCCGGCTTGGCTGTATTCGCGATTGCGGGAGCGGCCATTATCTATGCTCGGATTTCGCCGCAGCCGGAGCAGCCGACGCCTCGCCCTGCTCCGGAATTGCTCTCGGAAGTGCCTGCCGGAGCACCCACGCTGATTTACGCCGATCTGGCTGCTATTCGCGCGTCGACTTTTTATCAGCAGCGGCCGGATCGCGGGCCGATTGCGCTGCCGGATCGCGACTACGCGGATTTCGTGCAGTCGACGGGATTTGATTTTGAGAAGGATTTGGATCGCGTGGTCATTGCTTCCTGGCCGGCCGGATTGAGCCGACAAAACAAACAGGATCAGAAGAAGACTGTGGTGGTGGCCGAGGGGCGATTCAGGCAATTCATGG
>CAVSUX010000014.1:0-245000 GCA_963731145.1 uncultured Alphaproteobacteria bacterium
CGGCCTGAGGATCGATATCTCGCGATCACATCGTCGAGCGATCCAAAAGCAACGAGTTTTCCATGCTCTAACATCATGCCTTTGTTGCACCACTGGCGTAGCATTTGGACATTATGGCTTGCCACCACGAGTATGCCCGCACGATCAATAAAGTCGCGTAACCGAGCTTTTGCGCGATCGATAAAAGCAGCGTCGCCGGCGCCGATCATCTCATCTAGGATGAGAATGTCAGGCGTGAGTGCCGTCGAAATACCAAAGGCGAGACGCAATAGCATGCCCATCGAATAGACGCGGATTGGCATATATAGAAAATTGCCGAGTTCGGTGAAGTTAGCGATATCGTCGAGATGTTCCTCGATTTGTCGCGAACTCAGGCCGAGCATCCGCCCTCGCATCGAGATATTTTCGACGCCTGTTGCGTCCGGATCCATGCCAAGCTGGAGATCGAACAGTGGCGTTACACGGCCCTGTATGTCGAGATCGCCTGTACTTGGCTCGTATATCCCCGCCAGCGCCCGCAGCAAGGTCGTTTTGCCGGAGCCGTTGTGCCCCAAAAGACCAATGCGATCCCCAGTAGATATATCAAAGCTGATGCCGTCGAGCGCTTTGATGACGGTTTTACCGTCGCGGCCTTGACCGATTTCGCCGCCTACGCCGAGGTTGCCGCTCTTGATCCGATCGATAGTCGTCGCGATGCGCCCCAGGCCGAGCGCGTGACGCAGCGAACGCCTGTACCCATCGTACACCGGAAATTCGATACCGAGATCTTTCGCGACAATCGATAGCATGACTTAAAGCCAGTACACGACGCGGGAACGAAAGCGTGCAAAGAACAGGAAGGTTCCTGCCCAGCCTAAAATTACCACGGCCAATGTCACGAGCCAGTCGGTAGGGCTTGGTGTCTCACCGAGCAGTGGCGATCGCAAGAGCGCCATCAAGTGCGTGAACGGGTTGAAGTCCGCAAGATAGCGCGCTTCGCCGAGTTGTTCTGGATAATACACGAGCGGCGTCAGCCAAAAGAGGACGTTGAAAATACTCTGAATGATCATGGGGACATCGCGAAAGCGCGCAGCGATAATTCCGGCAACTAGGGCCATCCACGATACGGAAGCGAGGACTAGAAGCAACCCAATTGGCCACAGCAGGATGCTGATGCTGGGCCGAACTGCGAAGATCAAGGCGATCACAATGTAGATGACGAAATTGTGCCCCAATATAATCACATTGCGCCAAACGATCTGCATGATAAACGTCGTCAACGCGCGACGGATTTGAGTCAAGTGGGACGTCGAGCTGACGAACGCCGTTGCGCCATCGTTGATGATCGACGTGATGAACGTCCAGAACAGTAAGCCGGCGCAGACAAAGGGTAGGTACCGTCGGTACTCAGTATGGAAAAGAAAACCGCCTAAGAATCCCATGACGGCCATTTGAACGGCCGTGCTGACAGTAAGCCAAAGCGGCCCGAGCGTGGAGCGCCGATAGCGTTGCTTAATATCTTGCCATCCCAGCAACCCCCAGAGACGCCATTCAAGGATTCCCGCACGCAAGTCGGTCATCGCCAAGGAAAGCTGGCGTGGCGTCGGTCGAAGCATGTTGAGTCGTCGCCTACATCATCTTCGGGAAAGGGGTTAACTTACGAATACATGCACGATAATCCAAGGGGCTGGGACGATTTGGTGTGCTTAGCTCTACCGCGCTCCTGGCGAGCTACGGCGGGTCGATCTAGTTCGGTAACAAAATTTTGGAGCTTGATGCTCACACATCTTCCTGACTAGGTCAGCGGGCCGGTAGCATCGTGATTATGACGAAACGACAAGATGCCAAGTAGCGGTGCAAACAGTTCGAGGCGAGGCTCAGTTGCTTCCATGTGACACGGCTTCCGGCTTCATCTCTACCAATCCACGGTCCGGACAGCGAAAGCTCCCGCGATTTCGAATCACGCCTAAATCGGTATTTTCCAGAAGCTTAAAGCCAATCATAACGGACTAATCCGCTGCGGCACTGCTCTCCGCTTCCCGCCGCGACTCCGCCGAAGACTTGATCCGCATGCGTGCGACCGACGGCGAGATGCGGTACCCAGGTAGCACGTAACCAAGGTAGTCTGCTATCGGCAATGCCAGATCGCCCGCGTCCTTGATCTCAGCTGCCGACTTTTCAATAGCTAGGCGAAAGCGGGTTTGCTCGGCCGTTTCGGGAAGGTCAGGGTTTTTTACCCACGTGATCATATCCTGAACCGAGGCAAGAATTTCCTGCGATGATACAGCTTCTACTTGGATTCCAAGTTGATCAAACTGATGTGAGGTATCCAAATGGAAAAGACGAAGATTCAGAATCTCTTCAAAATCGAGTTCTAGGCGCTCGCCACCGCATACTCGATAATATCGCTTAAAGCAGCCCATCTCCTGCGGCGTTGGAAGCAGGGTATAATGGTAGACGGCGTTGACGGACAGGAGCGGGCGACCGAACGCCCTGGCGTAGGCACAAGGACCGGATTGGCAGCCGATCATGAAATCGGCTCTTGCTATGAAGAACGGGTCGAGTCTTGTTTCGTAATCTTCCATATAGGGAAGCTCGAAATATTGGTCCGACCCGATTGCCAACGTGCGCATCTTCTGGTCACCGATGCGGATGACTTGATAGCCTTCCTGTAATAGGAACTCGACGCTGGCACCGTAATCGGTGATGTCGACGTTTCGATGACTTTGCTTGCTGAGGCCGTGATAACCGTGATCGCGCGCATGAAGAACTACGATGGGCTGGTCCAAACGAATGCCATTCTTTGCACAAAACGCAATACCAATCTCTTCGAAGAGAGCCGGCAGCGACATATGCCACTGATTAAGCCTAAAAGAGTCCGTTGTATCTTGCGTGCGATGTACGACTTGACGCAGCAAGCTCCAATAATTCTCCACTACAAAATCAATAGGCCCGCAAGAAATCGTTCCGAAACTCATCCAAGAGAGATTGAGTGATATGGCGTCATGCGTAGTAACGTAGCTTCCATATTGATTGAGGATCTCGAGGCATGTAAGAGACGCAGGCCGATAGGCGGACCGTTCAGCGCCGATGATGATCATGTGATCATAGCGCGATTTCGCCAGTGAGAAGAAGTGATACGCGTCCAGAATCGTATGGCCGAGAGCTTCTGTGGAGCTCGCGAAAAAAACGCCAATACGCGCCTGGGGGTTGTGCAGTCGTTCGACATATATTTTCCTGAGGAGCGTACTGTTGTCGCTCGCGAATGCTCGCTCGATGATCAAATCAGAAAGCTCTTCAGTGTGCGCAGGACCAGCGTCGACGACGACATCGCTGATGAGCTTGAATTGGCGACAAAAGAATTCGAGCGCGAGGTCGGTCTTGAGGCAATTTGCAGCAGCGAAGCTGCCTTTCAGAAAATCATAATGATCGCGGAGCGCTTGGGAGTCGGTTACCATGGTTTGGTTGATTGTAGCGACAACGTCGGGATAGCGAGCAAGATCGAATGCGAGCATTATTCGAATGCGTTGAACGCTACTGATCGCATAATCGTCAGGAGAAAACGCGCTCTGGAAGACATGCCAAGCGCGATCAAATTGCTCGTTCTCCATAAGCGCGTATAGATAGGTTTCTTTAGCCGCGTAGGAGCGTTTGCTCAAGCGATAGCGGTCAGCTGCCTGCACAAAAGCATCTTGCAGCCCTTGCGAGCGGCAAAAATAGTAGGCTCCTTTGACCAGCTTGAGGCGGCCAACGTCATCGACATTCGAGCAAATGATTACAGATGTCCGCCGGCCCAGCTGTGAAGTCATCAAGAGAAGTGCAATTGCACGCAGCCATCTACGCCGCAAGACAGAACGAGCGAGCTTTATCAATTTGCTAGAATTCATCGATGGTCTGGACAACGAAACATTTCTTCGTCACCGTCTGGTGGGTAGAGGTTCCAGGTCATCTCCAATTCATACTTTACGGTTTATGCTTATTCAACTGTGGACCGTGCGGCGGCACGCGCGTGCCGAATATGCCCAGCAAGTGCCGCAGTTGCTAAAAGTGACAGCTTCGTTCTCGTTGAGTAGGAAACCGCCAGACGATAAATACCTGTGTAATGCACAGCGCAGAACCAATGTGAAGTCGCCGAAGTTGGAAACGGCGAAGGGACGGCAGCAATGCAGGTCAGACAAAGCATCATGAAATTATGCAACGTCCGATCAGGATATCTTGCCGATGTTTCATCGCGAGCGACCAGCGCGATCGCACCACAAATGCGCCGGCGTAGGCGAGCGCGGCTAATGGCGGAACGAGTCACAACATCGACTCAGGGGATGAAGGAGTGGGACGAAAGTGAATGAACGCGAAATACATCGATAGGAAAAAGGCGAGGAGGCCGAAGAGGCGACTTTCCGATGATGCTATTATGCTTCCGCCAAAGCCTGATGACGTTGTGCCATTGAGGAACTCCTGCATGCCGAAACGGAGCAGAGGCTAAGCTGGGCGATGGCAATCGAACTAGTCTGGGGCCGGACAACCAAAAATCCGCCACTACAGATCGAGCGAGCCATACAACCGACCAACCTTTAAAACGGACAACGCAACCGGTGTATATCGTTGCCTTGGCCGTGGGCGGTCCATTTGATATGCGCGACGCCGGCCAATGGAGAACGAAGATGACCGCCGGCGGCTATGACTTACCCAGCGTCGTCCATGTAAAGCAAAGCAAGATCCATTGGTAGGTTTTTCCAGTTCAATCGCCCCGTCGGTAAGTGTGGGCCTTGCAAAACTTGCGGGATCAAGGGTGACACTTGGCGTCTGAGTTGCTATGTGGGCTCAATTCGGTGCCGAAATTCGGGTCGACGATTAGGGGGCCGGCAATGTCCACAGTCTCGATCATCATGCCGAACTACAATCATGGCAAGGAGTTGCATGTCTCACTGCTCGCGGCGGCGACACAGAGCGTTGCAGCAGACGAAATCATCGTAGTAGACGATGATTCGACCGATGCGAGTGTCGAGATCATCGAACAATTCGCCACGCATTTTCCGAACGTACGCTTGCTGCGCAACGCGGAGCATGCCGGGGTCGCAAAGGCCGTCTCGCTTGGGCTGGAAGCGGCACGTGGTGACTATGTCGTGATGGCAAGCGCAGACGAAAAAATGCTGCCGACGATGATAGAAAATCTTTCTGCCGTCTCACGTAGGTTTCCAGCGGCGCAGATGATCACATCGGCCTATACCCAGTGGTGGCCAGAGCGCAATGAGATTCGGGTGCACGGCCCCGACTCGGAACTCGGTCCATGGTTCCTGCCTTCACCAGATCCTTCTTTTATAGCCCCCGAGCAATTGCATCGGTTTTTGCGCCGCTCCTTCGTTTGGCTTGCCGTAAATAGCGCAATGTTTTCGCGTGCAAGCATCCTGGAAGCTGGGGGTTACGACCCAGCGCTCAGATGGCATAGCGACTGGTTTTTGAGCTACGCGATCGCTTTCAAATACGGTGTTGTCGTTGTGCCCAAATCTCTCGCGCTGTTTCGCGAAGTCGGAGAATCGTATTCCCGCAAAGGTATGCGTGATCCACAACAGCAACGAGATGTAGCGATGGCCATTCAAAATAAGCTGTTAGAGGACCGGTTCAATTATTTTCGTCGAGCCGCCATGCGTTCGCCTGTCATAATGTCGACGTTTATGCGGCAAACAATATTGGGCCTAATGAGCCGGCCATCGATGTATCCGATGCTCCGGGCAATCCTACGTTGGTGGGTCCTCGAGGTGGTGCGGGGGCGGCGACCGGGCGCATGGGCACGTTTTCTTCATGGAGGCAGCCTCCCGAAACCCAAGGCTGTCGGTCACTGGTCGGCGAGTGATCTTGAGTGGACCGAAAGACCATGAGTGATTGCTTACTTTGTCGTGCACCGTCGGTGGAATCTGATTCTCGTACTGGGAAAGCAACCGGTTTCCACTCACTTCAGTTCGCGACGCGCTGCAGCTTGTGCCGAGCGTGACTTGGCCCTTGGCGTTTGTAAATCGTGCGGGCTCATCCAGTTGGTTAAGCCGTTCGCTTATGAGATGCTGGTGCCGCCTTTCGACTGGATCACTTATCGTGAGCCGGAGCGCCATCTCGATGAAGTGGTCGAAAAGGTGCTCTCACTTCCCGGAATCAATAAGAGCGCTGTTGTCGTGGGAATCACGTACAAGGATCACACGACTATTTCTCGCTTCGCGCTGCGCGGCTTCGTGCGGAACTGGTGTATTGATCCGAAAAACGATCTTGGAACGGATGATCCGCATGCCAACATCGAAACCGTCCATGCGTTGCTAACGCCTGAAAAGGCGGCTGAGATCGTGCAACGCCGAGGCTTGGCAGATATCCTTATCGTGCGGCATGTGGTCGAACATGCCGAGGTGCCCCGGCGCTTTCTCAAAGCGCTCGGTGTTCTCCTGCGCCATGGCGGGTATATCGTGATCGAGGTGCCCGATTGCGAGGCGAATCTGGATCTTCAAGATTATTCCATGATCTGGGAAGAGCACTCGCTTTATTTCACGCTCAATACTTTTGCTCAGATTATGCCTTTAGCTGACTGCGTTAGTTTCGGTATTGATGTACACCCCTATCGGTTTGAGAACTGTCTTGTGCAGATCGGCCGTAAATCTGTCGATCCACCCAAGCCCGGAGTGGCGCCTGTGGCGTTGAAGCAGTTGCGGGGCTATGTCGACGCTTTCCCGCGCTGGACAAAGGCCTATCGAGCCTTCCTCGAAAGCCAGACCACTGCAGGGCGCGGTGTCGCGCTTTATGGTGCTGGCCATTTGGTAAGCGCGTTCGTAAATTTTCACGAAATCGCCGACCAGTTCCGCTTTGTCGTCGATGACACGACACAGAAGCAAGGGCTGTTCATGCCCAAATGCGGATTGCCGATCGTACCACGCGCCGCGCTCAATCCGCGCGAAGTATCGACTTGCCTCTTGGGCGTCGGACCGGAGGTTGAAGACAAGATTATTGCCAATAACCGGGCATTCATTGACGGAGGCGGGCGGTTCTACTCGATCCTCGCTGCGAGTGACCGCTCTATGCGTCAGGTCCTCGAGTTAAACGCCCTTTCGAGTTGACGGTTCACCGTTCGCGAGGCGCCGGTGTTCGCGGCAAATGGTCCCGGAGTTTCGCTATGAATCTGCTGCCCGCGATGTGATCTTGCGGAGCAGGGGCCCATGGCGCGTACTCGGAATCCGTCGGTAAGAAGGGGCCGCGGGTGCTTTCGAGAAATACCAACACCTCGCTGTAAATTACCAGCCCATGATACGTGCGCGCCGGCATCCGATAAAAAAATAGGCGACCGGAATTCTGCTGTGCCCATGGGTATGACGTCGGCAATCACACCGACCTCATCGAAGGTGACAGCTTCCGCACATCCTTCGATCACCAGCATGGTTTCCGTTTTCGTCAGGTGGCGATGCGGCGTCACATAGGTATCGCGACAGCTGACGATCAGCATGTCATGCTGGTCCGCATCAGCGGACGGATGGGCGCAGAGACGCGCACGTTTACTCGGAATACAGGCGGCTGTCTCCTTCAGGAATTCAATAGTACTCTTGTCCGCTGTGACGATTCGGCGATCGGAATAAAAAATGCCGGGGCCAACTTCTGTTAGATCGTCCCGCTTTTTGGCCATTGGTCATCGGTCTCCGTGGTCATTCATGGATCGTCCTAGGCATCGCGGTATGACAATAGCTTTTCTCATGCTTCCTGCGTCGGTACTCGTCCGGATTAGCTTGTCCGGTTCTATAGGCTTAAGACAACCGCGCGGATGCCGTGCCTGGAACAAGCATGAGTGGACGCAGTGATCCCGGCGCGCGCGCGAGCGCTTGATTTCAACTGAAGCGTCCCAACCGTGGCAGCTTCGCTTGAGCTTAGCAAAGCGCAACTCGGCGGCGTTGCGTTATCTGCGTGGCCGAAGAGATTATTGAGTTGACCCCGCCTAGTCGGTAGTCTCGGAAATCGATGCGGAAACCGGCGGCTTTGGGCGTTGATTAGACACAGAGCAACATACTTACGGGCGGGCTCATCGGTTCATGGAACGTAAAGATGGAGTTGGGGAGTGTTCGACTTAATAACCGGAGGCGCCGGCTTTATCGGAAGTCACTTGGTCGATCGGTTGGTTTCCGAGGGCCGAAAGATCCGGGTGATCGACAATTTCAGCAACGGCTCGCCGCGCAATCTCGCGCATTACGCGGGGGACTCAAGGGTAGAGATCATAACGGCCGACGTTGCTGATGCGGCGGCCTTGAGGGGCCTCTTCGATGGCGCGGAGCGGGTTTTCCATCTCGCAGCGCTCGCCGACATCGTGCCCTCCATTCAACGGCCGCGTGCTTATTTCGAGGCCAATGTCGACGGCACCTTCAACGTCTTGGAGCAGGCGATCGCTGCCAAGGTACGGCGATTTGCCTATGCGGCCTCTTCTTCCTGTTACGGAATTCCGGATTCCTATCCAACGAGCGAGACAGCGCCGATCCGGCCGCAATATCCCTACGCTTTGACCAAGCATCTTGGAGAGCAAATGGTCTTGCATTGGGCGCGAGTTTACAAGCTCCCCGCGCTGTCGCTCCGGCTCTTCAATGTCTATGGCCCGCGCGCTCGGACCTCCGGCACCTACGGCGCCGTTTTTGGTGTGTTCCTGGCCCAACTCTTAGCCGGGAAGCCCCTGACCATTGTCGGCGACGGCAGTCAGACACGCGATTTTACGTTCGTCACGGATGTGGTAGATGCTTTTTTTACCGCGATAGAATCCGATAAAGTTGGCGAGATTTTCAATGTCGGAAGTCACAATACTTATCCCATAAAGCGATTAGTCGAATTACTCGGTCCCGAGCAAATCGAATACATTCCTAAACGCCCTGGGGAACCTGATTGTACTTGGGCGGACGTCACCAAGATTGAACGCGCGCTAAATTGGCGCGCCACGGTGGGCTTTGAGGAGGGCGTTGCTATTATGAAGGCGAATATTGACTATTGGCGCGATGCTCCGGTGTGGACGCCCTCTATGATTGCAGACGCAACCAGAGAATGGTTCACGTATCTCAGCAAGAACTAGCATTTGGCACGCCAAGGTATGTACGCGAGGGGAAAGGCCTCAAGTGCTTTTGTAAGAAAGATTAGGTAGGTGGTAAAAAAGATCGTCGAGCTGCAAGATATTGGACGGATTACCGATCGGGCGCATGCCGAGGGGCGCAAGGTCGCGCTGTGCCACGGCGTCTTCGACCTTTTTCATATTGGCCATTTACGGCATCTCGCCGCAGGCAAAGAACACAGCGATATTCTGATCGTTTCGATCACGGCCGATGAGTATGTGAACAAGGGCCCAGATCGCCCTGTATTTCCAGCCGAGTTGCGTTCGGAGCTTTTGGCTGGGCTTGATATCGTTGATTGGGTCGTCGTCGTCTACCATCCGAGCGCTGAACCGATCATCGAGGCGGTCCAACCCGACGTGTATGTCAAGGGCGGGGAATACGCCAATGAAGACAAAGATATTACCGGCAAGATCGTACGCGAGCGCGAGCTGGTTGAACGCTATGGCGGCAAGATCGTTTTCACCCACGACGTAACGTTTAGTTCGTCAAACCTACTGAATAGTCATTTCAATCTGATCGATAAATCCGCCCGCGCTTATCTCGAGACCGTGCGCGTAGCTGGTGCCGAGCAGAAGATCGCCGATGGTCTGGCAAAGATCGAGAAGATGAAGATCTTGCTGATCGGCGAGACAATCATCGACCACTATCACTATGTCGCGCCGATGGGAAAATCGGCGAAAGAAAACATTATTGCCACCCTGCATCAGGATGAGGAGTTCTTCGCCGGCGGCGTTGCCGCTGCGGCTAATCACGTCTCGTCCCTTTGCCCGAGCGTTGAGATGGTCACGATCCTCGGCGATCCGCATGTCGGTGAAAATTACGAGAGTTTCGTTCGTGAGCGCTTAGCGCCCGGGGTGAAGCCCACCTTTTTCTATCGCCCGAATGCACCGACGATACGAAAGACTCGTTTCATAGAACCGACTTATGTCAGAAAGCTTTTCGAAGTCTATCATATGGATGACAGCCCCTTGCCCAACGAGGTACAAGAGGAAATCGACGAGACGTTGGAAAAGAAGATCGCCGGTGCGGATCTCGTGATCGTTTTGGACTTTGGTCACGGACTGATCACGCAAAAGACGATCGGCCTGCTCGAGACGGCGCGGTTTCTGGCAATTAATGCGCAATCCAACGCCGGCAACATTGGCTACAACCTTATCACGAAGTACCGTCGCGCGGATTTTATCTGCATCGATGCGATGGAGGCGCGGCTTGCAGCCAAGGACAAGCACGTCAGCCTGCAGGAAATCGTCGCGCAATCCATTCCCTCGGCGATCGATTGCAGCAACATCATCGTGACGCATGGTAAGGCGGGTTGCTATGCCTCGGGCAAGGCTTCTGACGAGGTTGTGCATGTTCCCGCGTTCAGGCGCGACGTTGTCGACTCTGTGGGGGCGGGAGATGCATTCTTCGTCATGTCGGCGCCGTTCGTCGCCGCTGGCCTCGATTGTGCTCTTGCTGGTTTCGTCGGCAATGCTGCCGGGGCCATCAAAGTCGGCATTGTCGGTCATCGGCGCCCATTGTCGAAGGTAGAGCTTCAGCGTTATATGGCGACGCTCCTGAAATGATGCCGAAGGGGCGGGTAAGATGATGCCGGAGGGAGCTGGAAGAACCGAGATGACATCTCTGGAGGGCTATCTCGGGGCCGTGGCGAAAATTGTTCGCACCGCCGCCGTGAGCGATCGTGACGGTACAAGCGTCGACCTCGGTCAAGCGGTCAAGGGCATGGGGGTCGCGATGCGCGCCGCGCATGACCGGGGCAATAAACTCATGTTTGTCGGTAATGGCGGAAGTGCGGGAATCTGCAGCCATATGGCCATCGACTACAGCAAGAATGGTGGGATGCGCGCGACAGCATTTAACGACGGTGCCGCCTTAACCTGCCTTGCCAACGATCTTGGCTACGACCAGGTTTTTGCCAGACAGATCGATTTGCATGCCCGGCCCGAGGATGTCGTTGTCGCGATCAGCAGCTCGGGTCGCTCCAGCAATATCCTGAAGGCCGTCGAGAAGGCGCGCCAAAGGGAATGCTCTGTCTACACGTTGAGCGGCTTTGATGCGGATAATCCACTCCGCTCGATGGGCGATCTCAATATCTTTCTTGCGAGCCACGAATACGGTTTTGTCGAGGTCGGCCATCTAACTCTTCTTCATGCAATACTCGACCTGCAATTGGGCTGGAACCTGACGCGGCAGTAAGCCGGCAGCTACTAGGAAAGATGATGCAAACAAGAAATGTTCTTATCACCGGGGGCGCCGGCTATGTAGGTGCAGTCCTCGTGCCGCGTATGTTGGCGTTAGGGCATACGGTCACCGTTCTCGATCTCTATATGTATGGTTACGACGTTCTCGATACGGTGAAGGATCACCCGCGCTTGGTCCAAATCCGCGGCGATCTTCGACACTTGGCCGTGGTCGAAAAAGCGGTGGCACGCTGCGATTCAGTGGTCCATCTTGCCTGTATCTCGAACGATCCTTCTTTCGAGCTGGATCCGCAGCTCGGCAAATCGATCAATTACGATGCCTTCCGTCCCCTGGTGCAGGCCGCGAAACGTGCCGGCGTCAAGCGTTTCATTTACGCTTCGTCCTCGAGCGTCTACGGCATCAAGGACGGACAGGAAGTCACCGAGGATCTGCCGCTCGAGCCGTTGACCGACTATTCTAAGTACAAAGCGATGTGCGAGGACGTGCTGCGTGAAGAGCGCGTTCCGGGCTTCACGACGGTCGTTATTCGTCCCGCAACGGTGTGCGGCTATTCCCCTCGTCAGCGTCTTGATGTGATTGTCAACATCCTGACTAATCATGCGGTCAATACTGGCTCCATCAAAGTCCTCGGGGGCGCTCAACTGCGCCCCAATCTTCATATCGACGATATGGTCGCACTATACGAACTGATGCTTGATGCGCCGGACGAAAAGATAGACGGCGGCGTCTACAATGTCGGTTACGAGAACGATTCGGTGATGAACATCGCCGACACCGTGAAGCGCGTTGTCGAAAAGGACAATTCGATCGGGCGCGAGATTAGGGTGGAAGTCGTTCCGACCAACGACAATCGTTCCTATCATATTTCGTCGGAAAAGATTGCCCGGGAGCTGGGTTTCCGGCCGAGGAAGTCCGTCGAGGATGCGGTCCGAGGCCTGCTGGCGGCCTTCAAGGAAGGCAAACTGCCCCGCTCGATGACCGACGAGCGCTATTTCAACATCAAGACGATGCAATCTATCAGCTTGAAATAGAACTTTGCCCCTCATCCGATACGGGATTTGTCATGTGCATAAACGTTCCGTGAAAATGTCGGGACTGGAACGGTGGTGACACACGATCCCGTCAAGCTTGCGATCATAGGCGGCGGAATGATGAGCCAGGTTGGACATCTTCCTTTTTATCTTGCCGATCCGCGTTGCAAGGTCGCGGCAATCGCTGAAATCCCGGCCGTCGCTGATCGAGGCGCTTGCGGCGCGTTATACCGATCTGCGCGTCGTTCGCGGACACCGCGAAATCCTCGATGATCCGGCAATCGCAGCCGTCGTCGTCATTGTACCCCGCCCGGCCATGGCGCCATTGGCATCTGAAGCATTGCGCGCCGGCAAGCATGTGCTGATGGAAAAGCCGATGGCCGGTTCGACCGAACAGGCGCGGCACCTTGTTGCTGTGGCCCGCGAAGCCAACGTGACGCTGGCAGTCGGTTTCATGAAACGTTATGACGGCGGCGTTCAGGCGGCGCGCGCGGTGTTCCGCGACCTGGTAGAGACGGGCCGTCTCGGCCGATTGCTCTTTGCACGATTCTACGATTACGCCAAAGTCTACGCTGTGTCGCCACCGGCGCATAAGCGGCCGGAAGAAAGTCGCGTCGAGCGGTTTACCGAATGGCCGTTATGGCCGGAATGGCTTCCGCACGAGCATCGCGATGCTTATGGATGGTTTATCAATGCGGCGAGCCATGATTTGAACCTGATGCATTTCTTCTTTCCTCAAGGACTGGCGGTCGTCGACGGTATGACGCTATCGGGCGAAACGGTGGTCGGGACCCTGGTCGCAGGCGACGTTCCCGTCACGTTGGAAATCGTGAAGAGCGCTCCGGGTCTCTGGCTCGAAGGTGTAGAGGCTCATGTTCGAAAAGGGACGGCTTGCGATTCAATTGCCCTCTCCGATGGCCACCGACCGACATGCAATAGTAACGTTGCAGGAGAACGAGGCGGAGCCGCGAGAGATCGCCATCGACAGCGCGCTGGGCTGGTGCTTCGAGCGGCAGGCCCATGGGTTCGTCGATGTCCTGACGCGCGGCGTCTCGCCACTCACCACGGGTGAGGATGGGTTGCGAGATGTGGAACTTTGTGAAAGCCTTTGGCGGAAGATTTTGGAGCAGTCGCGTGGTTGAGCCGGTAAAAGTCCGCGATACGTGCCGTTTGTGCGGTTCGCCAAATCTTATGCGCTCCATTCCGCTAGCGTCCGTGCCCATTGTTTCGCCGAACGTCGGCCTCGGCGAAGGTCAGCAAATGATGACCCGCGTGGTGGCACCGCTCGACAATTATCTCTGTCGGGATTGCGGATTGATCCAGCTTATCCACGTCGTCGATCCGCAGCTGATCTATCGAAAATACCTATACCGCACGTCCATTTCGCTCGGTCTCCCCGAACATTTCAAAGGGCTCGCGCGCGCGGTGATCGATGGTCTGCGCCTTGCGCCGGGCGACCGCGTTGTCGAGTTTGGAAGCAATGACGGCACGCTGCTGCGCTTCTTCAAGGGAGAGGGTATGAAGGTCGCGGGCGTCGATCCCGCCGAGACCATCGCAGCTGAGGCGACCAAGAGCGGCGTGCCGACGCGGGCGGATTTTTTCGGCGCGCGCCTCGCTCAAAGTCTGATTGCCGAAGACGGTACGGCCAAGGCGATCATCGCCAACAACGCGATGGCCAATATCGACGATCTCGACGATATCTTGCGCGGCGTAAAGACTCTGCTTGCACCCGATGGCGCGTTCGTCTTCGAGACGCAGTATGCCCTTGACGTATTTCAAAAGATGCTGCTCGACGTCATTTACCACGAGCATATATCGTGTTTTTCGGTTCGCCCGGTGCAGCGGGCCCTCGGCCGCTTCGGATTGGAAGTGTTCGACGCGGAGCGTATTCCGACGAAAGGCGGCTCTATACGCTTTTGGGTCCAGCACGAGGAAGGTCCACGCCCGATTGCCGCGCGTGTCGTCGAATTGACGAAGCTAGAGACGGCGACGGGCCTTTATGACCCGGCTTATCTTGCTTGCTTCGGCGAGAAGGTCGCCCGCATCAAGACGCAGCTTCACGAGCTGATAGATCGTAAGGAGAAGATCGGTCCAATCGCCGGCTATGGCACTTCCGTTGGAAGCGCTGCGCTGATCCATCAATTCGAGCTCGAGGGCAAGCTCAGTTTTTTATTGGATGACACGCCCTTCAAGGATCGACTTGAAGGTCCGGGATACGATATACCGGTCATCAATGGCGCGGCCATCAACGATTATCGCCCAGCATTGGTTGTAGTTCTGGCCTGGCGCTACGCGGATGCCATCGCCTCCAAGCACAGCAAGTATATCGCCAACGGCGGAGAGTTTGTTGTGCCTCTGCCCGACATTTCTATAACGCCGCCAAGCAAGGAGGCGAAGAACGTTTGATGTCGTCGAACGAGACCTCCCTCTTATCTGGTCACCTCGGCTATTACAAGGAACATGGCATTTCGCCGGTTAAATACGACATTCGCGATTTGGCTGGGCATTTTGATCGACGCGACTCGCTTTATCGCGGGCTAGGGCTGCCGCCGGTGGCATTCACAGGATGCCGCGTTCTCGAGGTGGCGCCCGGTTCCGGACAGAACAGCCTCTATGTCGCGGCGATGTCGCCGGCGGTCTATGACCTGGTCGAACCGAACCCGATGGCGATCGCGGATATCGCTGCAGCCTATGCAGGTTTCACGGTGTCCCACACGGCGCCCTCCCTAAAAGCCATGCGGCTTGAAGAGTTCGAGCCGACCAAAGCCTACGACATTGTCATTTGCGAAAACTGGTTGAGCGCGCTTCCTAACGAGCGTGCGCTTATCGGCAAGCTGGCAGAGATGCGTGTACCGGGCGGCGTGCTAGTGCTGACGTTCACGCCGCTGAGCGGCTTCTTTCCGAATGTGCTGCGCAAGCTGTTCGCGTTGCGATTGACGCGCTTCGACATGCCGTTTGACGAGCAAACGGCATCGCTCACCGCGATTTTCGGGCCGCACTTGAGCACGATCCGCGACATGACCCGAAGTCACGAGCATTGGGTACAGGATTGTATGCTCAACCCACACTATCTGACGGTCGCATTGCCGCTGAATGTTGTGTTGGAAGAGATTGGCGAGACGAGCGAAATACTCTCATCCGTCCCACATTTTGTGAGCGATTGGCGTTGGTTTAAGAGCCAAGTTGGCGCGGAACGCCGCTTCAATGAAGGCTTTCGCCGCTGTTATCACGAGAACCTACACAATTTAATCGATTATCGGCGGACGTTCGCGCCGCGCGCGGCAGAAGACAATCTCATTCTCGATGCCGCCTGCACACACCTTCATGCTGCGGCGCTTTCATGGCAAGGAGCCCACCGCAACGCGGTGCTTGATCGCCAGACTTTCGATCAGATCACAGTCACCATCGAGGTCTTGGTCAAGGAATTGAGCAAGGTGGACCGCATCTTCGAAAACGCCGTTCGCGAGGTTCATGACGCCTGGATTGAGCCGGTGCTCGATCCCGTCCGTATCAGGAACATGGAGCATTTTGCCGGGCTTTTCGGGCGTGAAACGGTTTACCTGTCGAGTACGAGAATCCGATGACTTGGCGCGCATTGCGACTTCAGATCGTCGCGCGCGCTCGACGCGTATAGGAGAGCGTGTGCCGCGGATCGGTCTCGATCTCGACAATACCCTGATCGATTACGACGCGGTTTTCGGTCCGGTTGGAGTCGAGGCTCGGCTTGCTGCCGCCCGATCGCCGCGGCGCATCCAAAACCGAGGTGCGCGAGTATCTGCGGCGAAGCGCGGCCGGCGAAGCCGACTGGATGCGTCTCCAAGGGCAAGTCTACGGCCGATATATCAGCCGAGCCCGACTCTTCGAGGGAGTTGCCGGCTTCGTAACGAGCTTACGGGCTGCCGGAGCAACCCTCACGATCATCAGTCACAAAACGCGATATGGGCACTTCGATTCGGATCGGGTCGATTTGTGGGAGGCGTCCCGGCACTGGCTGGATGAACGCGGGTTCTTCGATCGGACCCGTCTGCGCTTCACGCGTGACGAGGTCTTATTCGACGAGACGCGCGAGGGAAAGCTAGCCCAAATCGCAGCCCAGGGCTGTGTCCTGTTCATCGATGACCTCCCTGAGGTGCTGCGTCATCCTGCCTTTCCCGGAGTCACCCGGCCGTTATGGTTCGCACGCGCGGCACATGCCGAGGACGGCGGCGGATTGACGCCCTATCGCGACTGGAAAGCGCTGACGGGAGCAGCGCTCGCCCTTGTGACGTGAGGCGGCAAATCTTGGCGGTCGTGCTAAAGCAGGGCGGAAAGGCTTGGAGACCGTTGGTGATCCGGTTAAAAAGGGACCCGGGTGGACTGCCTCTACGCAGGCGATGAGCTAGGCCGAAAAGATAGCTCCGGGCAGTCCCGGGGGCGGGCGTCTGGCGTCTGGCCAAACTACCC
This sequence comes from uncultured Alphaproteobacteria bacterium, assembly GCA_963731145.1. Classification (GTDB taxonomy): domain Bacteria; phylum Pseudomonadota; class Alphaproteobacteria; order ATCC43930; family CGMCC-115725; genus CAIKMD01. The sequence goes on from CAVSUX010000014.1 coordinate 16,763, forward strand.
TGGAACATAATGAGCAAGGAGGAGCATGGATGGCGACTGTGGCCGAGATGAGACGGGAATTGGCCGTCTTGGACGAACGGTCTCTGGCGCTACGGAGGCTTGTCGTGCGAGGGCTGGTGGGCGGCAATCGCGGGCATGTGGGGTCGTCGATGTCGCTGGTCGAGATACTACGGGTACTCTACGACGATATATTGCGCTTCGATCCCAAGCTGCCCAATTGGCTCGAGCGCGACCGTTGCATTCTGAGTAAGGGGCATGGTTGCCTCGCGCTTTACGCTATCCTCGCTGACAAGGGCTATTTCGATCCGGCCGAACTCGACAAATTCTGTCACGTCAACGGCATTCTCGGCGGACATCCCGAGCGCGGAAAAGTCCCGGGAGTTGAGGCATCGACGGGTGCGCTCGGCCATGGGCTTGGCATCGGGGTCGGCATGGCGCTCGCTGCTCGAATGGATCGCCGCGATAGCCGCGTTTTCGTCATTATGGGCGATGGCGAAATTAATGAAGGTTCGGTGTGGGAAGCGGCAATGTGCGCCGGCAAGCACAGGCTCGCCAATCTGTGTGCGATCGTCGACTACAACAAGATCCAGTCAGCCGGTCCCACCCGCGAGATTCAAGATTTGGAGCCGTTGCTCGATAAATGGCAAAGCTTTGGTTTTGAAGCCGTCGAAATCGACGGCCATGATGTTAGGGCAGCGACGGAAATGTTTAAAAGGTTTCCACTGGCGTCGGATCGCCCGACAGCAGTGATCTGTCACACCGTCAAGGGCAAGGGCATTCCCTTCGCCGAGAACGATCCGAAATGGCATCACCATGCCAAATTCGATGCCAAAGTATTGAAGCAGATGGACGATGCGTTGGGGGGGAGGAGGGCGAATGCGTAAGGCCTGCATCGATATGGTCTACGAATTGGCCAAGATTGATCCGCGGGTAGTGTTTGTCGGCTCCGATTTAAGTCCTGGCCTGCTGGGCCAGATGAAGCGCGAGATGCCCGAGCGCTACTACATGGAAGGCATCACCGAAGCTAACGTCGTCGGCATGGCGGCGGGCATGGCGATGGATGGAAAGATCCCCTACGTCAACACGATTGCCACCTTCATCACTCGCCGCTGCTACGAGCAGGTAGCGCTCGATTTATGCCTCCATAAGCTGCCGGTGCGCTTGATCGGCAATGGTGGCGGTTATGTTTACGCGCCGCTGGGCCCGACCCATCTAGCCGTCGAAGACATCGCAATCATGCGCGCATTGCCGAATATGACGGTGGTCGCGGTCGCCGACGCCCAAGAGATGGTGCGTTTCATGAACGTAACGCTAGATTGGCCCAATCCGATCTATATCCGACTTGGTAAGGGTGGCGATCCGGTCATCAGTAAGGCGGAACTCGGCTTCACCATCGGCAAAGCAATCCTCATGCGAAAGGCGCGGAAAGCGGACAAGAAGGTGGTGCTCGTCTCGACCGGTGTGATGACGGCTCGTGCACTAGAAGCGACCGACATACTTGCCGAACAAGGCGTCGAGTGCGACGTAGTGCATATGCACACCATCAAGCCGCTCGACGAGGCGATGCTGCTTGATCGCGTGAAAGGAGCGGAAGTGCTGTTTGCAATCGAGGAGCATTCGGTGATCGGTGGTCTCGGCAGTGCCGTGATCGAATGTCTTGTCGAGAATCTCCCGGGCACCCCCCTGATTATGCGCAAGCTTGGCTTACCGGATAAGTTCGCGGTCAATTACGGCTCTCAGGATGATCTGCTCAGCCTTTGCGGACTACAGGCTTCGCAGCTCGCCGCGACGGTGCGGGCCGGCGTGGCGAGGTCGAAGGCGCTCTGAGATGGGCGTCGTAACAACATTCAGTTTCCCCGGCGAGGAATCCCTTGCCGAAAATTTTGCGCATGATGGCTTCGTCATTCGGCCCGTCGAAAATCGCGTGGGTTTGGATGCCATTCAAGATCTCGTGGCGAACGCCGTTGCCAAGACACTGGGTATCCAGGGCAGCGGGGCAAACTTGCTGAACAGCGTCCATCACCATGTCAGGATTGAGAAGCTCAACGCCTTACGTTTGGGAGTGATCGACGCGCTGCGCGGAGCAGCGTGGTTCCGGCCGACCTATTTCTCGCTGGTTCGAAACGCGCTTTCGACGCTAGTCGGTAATGAGCTCGCCATGCAGCGCGGTATCGGCCTTAGCGCGCAGTTGCCGGATGACGACAGCTCGCTTTTGCAGGTCCACACGGATGTGTGGGACGGCGATTCGCAATACGAGGTTGTGGTATGGCTGCCGCTCGTCGATTGCCAACGCACAAAGAGCATGTACATCGTACGACCCCAGAAGGATCGGCCGTTCCAGGTCAGAATGAAGAACTTTCAAAGCGGCAATGCTGAGGACGTGTATCTGGCGATCGAGAAAGACGTCGAGTTTCTGACTATACCTTATGGATCCGTGCTGTTGTTCAGCCAAACGTTGATGCACGGCAATCGGATCAATCGCGAGCCCGAGACGCGGTGGTCGATGAACTGCCGCTTCAAGAGCATCCTCTCCCCCTATGCTGACAAGAAGCTCGGCGAGTTTTTCGAGCCGATCACGCTTCGTCCGGTCACGCGTATGGGCCTCGCTTACCGACTGCCGGAGGGCTTTGATGAGTAACCGGAAGGGTTACCGCGGTTACATCGGTTCGCGCACTTACCGTTCTGATCGCGTACCGCAGCACGTCCAGAATCTGGTCGTGCGCGACTTCTGCCAACGCAATGGTTTTACCTATCTGCTGAGTGCTACCGAATACGCAATGCCGGCTTGCTACCTTATACTGGAAGACGTTGTGAGCGAGGCGTCGACATTGAATGGAGTCGTTCTTTATTCGATATTCATGCTGCCGCAACGAGCCGAGCGTCGCCGCGATATGTGTCGCCGGATCCTCGATGCCGGCTCAACGATCCACGGCGCCGTGGAGAATATTTCAATCCGCAGCGAAGAGGACCTCGACCGCGTCGAGGAAATATTCCTCGTCGACAGTATCGTCGCTGCTGTGCCGCCTTCACTGTAACGATGGCGGCTGGTTTCCTCTCGTTTTAGTCCGGCTGGTGCGATGGAAGAGATTAATCTCCTTGCGGCATATCAAAAAGCGACCAAGCGCAACTATATTCAGCGCGTTGTCGAGCATGACAAAGCAGAGAGTGCCGTTGTCGCCAAGCAGTGGGGCATTGATTACTGGGATGGTGATCGTCGCTACGGCTATGGCGGTTACTCCTATGACGGGCGCTGGGCGCCGATCGCAGGGAATATTGCGCGTCACTACGGCCTAAAACCGGGCGATCGCGTCCTCGATGTCGGTTGTGGTAAGGCATTCCTTCTGCATGAGATTGCCCAAGCGGTTCCCGGCGTTGAGGTAGCCGGCATCGATATTTCGGAATACGGCCTTGGTCACGCGAAAGAAGAAGTCCGCACCAAGCTCCGCTTGGCCAATGCCACCGATTTGCCTTGGCCGGATCAAAGCTTTGATCTCGTCATCAGTCTCAACACCCTCCACAATCTACGCGTCTTCGACTTGAAACGCGCCGTCCAAGAGTTGGAGCGGGTAGCGAAGCGAAAATGGCTCTGCGTCGAGTTGTATCGCAACGAGCGCGAGAAGATGAATTTGCTGTATTGGCAGCTGACTTGCGCAAGCTTCTTCGACACAGAGGAGTGGGTTTGGCTGTTGAAGGAATGGGGCTATTCGGGCGATTATGGATTCATTTTTTTTGAATAGCTTTTCGGAAGAACGGGTTTGATGTCGGGCTTTTCACATCAGGATGCGATGGCACGCTATTTTGAGCTGATCGCGCGTCATCCCGAACTCGGGCGCAACGCGCCGGACGCTGATATTCAGATCCTGACCGATCCGCAACTCATCCAGCAGGCTTGCGACGCCGCTCATGCGGCGCGAGCAGCGCGAAATCTCGACGTCGACGATCTGCGTGTCGGGGTACTGGCGAGCGATCCCTACATGACCATAATTCGGGATCCGGTTCGATTTCGGGAATGGCAGCCTCGGTCTATATAACCGTATCTTCGAGAATTGGAGCGTCGCGGTCTTGCCACTTATTGGCGATCGGGCGGTCGTCATTCGCATTTTCCGTCATGGTTTGCGACAATGGTCGCTGGAGTTTCCGCGCGGCGGAGTTGAGTCCGGTGAAACCAGTGAAGAGTTGGTTCGGCGTGAAGTCCGCGAGGAGATCGGCGGGAATGTTCTTGAACTGCTCGATACGGGCGAGTTTACGCCTGGTGGCTCGGTATTGGCCATTCGGGCAAGACTTTACGTGGCGCGAATTCGATCAAGTGCGGGCACTGGATCGGGCAGAATTGATCCATGAAGCGACGGCCGTGACCGTTCATGAACTTGAAGAGATGCTGCGAAACGGTCAAATCATCGATGGTTTCAGCATTTCGCTTTTCGTACGCGCCCGACTCTACGGGCTTGATCTAGCGGTGATTTTGGGTGCGAGATTGTCGGAAGAGACGGTCACCATCAAACAGGCGGCGGAAGCAATGCTTGCGCGGCCGATCCAGCGCTTGATCTCTGTCGGCTCGGGCGCAAACAGTCACGTCTTTCGTGCCTATGTGGGCGTCGATCGCTACGCTGTTAAAATATATCCGACGCGCCGATCGGATCTGCGGCCGCGCGTCGTAAACGAGTGGCATACCTTGAACTTCCTCGCCGAGCACGGAGTGTCATCGGTGCCGCACGCCATTGCGCATGATGTCGATCGGTCGATTTTGATTATGGAATGGATTGAAGGAGCGCCTATCGGTCGTCTTCAGGATTCCGATATCGATGCCTGTCTCGGTTTCCTTGGCCAGATATTCTCGTTGTCGCTGCAGGCTCAGGGAGAAAAGTTTTCTCTCGCCTCGGAGGCTTGTTTGTCGGGACGGGAAATCTATCGTCAAATAACTATGCGACGTAGCCAGTTCATCGCTCATCCCGAATTGAAGCTGTTTCTGGGAGAGGTTTTTGACCCGCTGCTGGCGATCGCCTACGCCAATGCTGCTGACAGTCAAATCAATCAACTACTGACACCTTCCTTGCGGCGGCTCATTCCGGCAGATTTTGGCCTTCACAATGCCATCCGCGAGCATGACGGGCGTTTGCGTTTCATCGACTTCGACTATTTTGGCTGGGACGACCCGGTCAAAGTGGCTGCCGATTTCGTGCTCCACCCAGCGATGACGCTGACGACCGCGCAGCAAGAGAGGTTCATCGCCGGGATTGTAGACCTTCTCCCCGATGACAGGGAATTTTTAGATAGGCTTCATCGCTACAAGCCGCTTTATGCCTTGCGCTGGGCGCTCATACTTCTCAATCCCTTCCGGCGTGATCGGCAGAGTGGTAGCGATTCGGATCCGGCATTGTATAACCAACAGCTTGCTAAAGCTTCGGCGCTCTGTGCATCGATGCAGGATGGATCGTATCTGCCGCGATGGGCATAACGATCGACTGTTGGCGTACGATCGGGCTCCTCCTCGGAATAGGAGACATTGCGACACAGTGTTGGCATGACCATAAAATAACGAAGAGTCATTCAAATCGGCACCAGCTCACAGCGCTGGTACTTCCGGTCGGACCGGCCGGTTTGTTTGAACTAGATGACGGGTCGCCGTGGCGGGACGACGGATTGATCCCACCATTTCATTTTTGTTCTTGGCATTTCCCCAGGCTGTCTGGTTAGTTGACGTTCGTGCCTCGAAATGTCGATAGTCCAAGTGGTAGCCACTAGGATCAAAAACGCCAAAGCAATTAACAAATAGAAAACTAAGGTTATTGGGCCGAACGCAACGTATAATATAAGGTCCCTTCGAGAGATGGTTTTGCCCGGCTCGAGCGCGAACCAATTGACGGTTGCGCCTAAGCAACCGACCGCGCACCACGCAACGAGCCAAAATCCATCTTCGATCATCATAATTGGCGGCCCCGAAAACCCGTCGCATGAAAGATAACCGGAGCTTCATCCCTATGCAAAGAAGACGGGCTTTTTCATCTCACGACGACCGCTCAGCCGCCTTCACGCAGGGGCAGCCTGACTGCGTTATTGTGTTGTCATCACAGCAGAAACATCAATAGGGAAACTTCGAGCGTCCGGGCCAGCTTGCCCGACAGCTCAGCGATTCATCGATAATTCGCTTTGGGTGGTGAGTCCCGGACGTCTCCCACGAAGACTGCCAGTCTCTCTATTGCGCATAGGCTGACATTTGATGCGCGCCGGCGCTCAGGTTTGCCGAGGCAATGCTGAAAGCGGTGGTGACGATGCTCCTCTCGCTCGCGCAAGCCGGTCATGTTCTTCCTGGTAGGTGAGATGACCGGGAGTGAGCCTCACCGCCTCATCGATCAGTCTGAGAGCGCGTTCAGGGTCGTTGCGTCGGTCGGCGATGCGAGCTGCCTGGAAGAAACCTTCGCCAAATTGCGGCGCACCGCTAACTAGTGCAGCGAAACAGGCCTCGGCGTCATCTAGACCTTCGTCGCCGCGACTTCAGCGCTGCCAATCCCGCATGATAAACGTCATCGAGACGTCGGAACGCATTGTGTAGAACAACATAATCGGGATTTCCGATCATCTTATTTTCAGCCTCGAAGGCGCCGTAGATAGGGCCGAGCACACTATGTGCTTGCTCGACGGCGCCTTTGGTCGGTACGCCGGTGAAGAGCTGATGCATGCCATGCGACATGCAGGTGGTGCAGAACGCTTGGCCATACTTTCGTCTCTGCAGCTCTGCTCGAGGGAGCGCTAAAAAGTCCTCGGCGATCAATTTGTCCGGATCAAAAACGGCGCAGCACAGTGACACCGTCCCGTCGAAATTGATAGTCGTACGATCCTTGCGGTACTGGCAATCCGGTAACCGGATCCCCTCAGCCTCGTAAAAGTCGCGCCATTGCTGGACGCTGATAACGAGATTGTCCACGAGATCTCGATCAGAGTTCGCGACGATGCTGTCGACGGCTGCGACCGCCTTCTCCGCGGGCATCAGCGTTGCGATCACTGGATCGAAGATAAAGCCAAGTTCATCGCAGAGTTCCCGAATTTTTAGGAAATCGCGTGGAAAATTGGAGCGATAAATGTGAAAACCGACCTGCACGATCGTAGTTGATCTGTAACGGTCAAGCAGGTGACGGAGCAGATACATGTTCGCCTTGACGGCGTTGACGTCGCCTTGTCGATGCGTCTTCTGATAGACATCGTTGAAGTAGCCCGAGAGCGATATTCTGAGATAATCAGGGTTCTCCTTTATAACCTCGCGCATGTGCGGAAAGACGTTCAGATTGCTCGACAAGCCGCAGCCCATGTCGAACTCGTGCACAAGCTTGACCAGCGCCGGTAGTTCCGGGTGCAGCGAAGGGTCGCCCCAGTTGTAAAGGTCTACGTGCAGCCGGCCTTTATCTTGGTTGTCCTTCCGGATCTTCTCAAGCGTCGCGCGAAAGTTCTCGACTGGCATCAGGCCTTTCGGGAACGCGTTCGGCGAGTTCCCGACTGGGCAGGAAGGGCAACGGAGGTTGCAAGTGCCAACGACGTCAATAAAAAAATAGTGTGACGCCTTTTGAGCGAGATTTAGGCGCCGGCGCAAGTGATGTTGCGTAGCGAGATCAATTGACGGAAGCTTGGTATCGTTAGGTGCGCTTGCAGCGACGATGCTTGCGGTGCCTATCGTACGTCTACGATCAAGCTCGCCTGCCGCGGCTAAGTCGTTGGTCGTCGCAGATTTCGAGGAATGACCGAGCAAGGCAGAGATCGATGCGCCGATACGCATGGTTCAAAGCCTCCAAGGCGGGCGTGCGCTACGTTGGCTTCCTTGTAGCCAACAGTGATGGCCACCGCTAGCCTAGCATATCCGATATTCCCCGATATAAAAGTTGTTACTGTTTAGATGACTCTTAGTTAAGTGACTCCGGCCTTCATTTCGAGCCCCACAGGGTTGAGATAGCCGATAGTCGAGTGGCGCCGCTTTTGTGGTGTAGATGCGTTCACTGTAATCGAACACGTCAGCTCTGGCTTCGTCACAGCTGCGGTAGACCCTGCGGGCGATGCGTTCGGTCTGCAACGACGAGAAGAAGCTCTCCATCGCTGGGTAGTCTCAGGCATTGCCGGACGGCTCATCGAGCTATCACGGGGTGTCCGTGCCAAATTCCCGCGACAATCGCGGAGCCTGCTGGGGTCGTCGAACATATCGGCCAAATCATGGTGCCGGGTCGCGCGCGCTTCACGGTGGAAGAGCAATTACTGCGCACGACGATGATCGATCTCGAGCGGTCAAGGCTCATCGTGGGTAGCGCCCGTTGCCGCCGAACCGTGCGGTACGCTACGGGCTTCGTTTTGCAAAAGGCCCCGTCATCGCCGCCGCGGTGTCTTGATCTCGCTCGGGGCCTTCTTGAAGAGCACGCCGGGCCTCTCGCTATTGCCGTCGATGAAGACGAGCCCGGCCTTCTCGAAGGCGCGGCGGAGCTTCACAAGGGTCTCGCTATAGGCATCGGTGCGGTTCTCATAGCGGAAGACGGTGTTGGGGGCGACACTGGCGTTTAAAGCCGTGCGAGCAAGCTATAGCATTAGCAAGCCGCTGCGGCGCGGCGCTTCCGCGCCGCGCTATAACACCCCCGGCCCAATTGTTAGTGATGCCAGATCCAATCCGAGGTGGTGATGCTCGAGGGCGAGATGTGATCGAGCGTCGTAACGAGGATCGATCCCGCGCCGTTATGCGCATTGACATAGACGTTCGTGTCGCCGTGGTGGTCGGATACGAAGCTCAGATAATTGCCCTTCAACGGGTTCGTGCCGGTGTACCCAATCGAGCTGAAGATGCCGCTGAGATCGAGCTTGTCCACACCGTGGGTGAAATCGGTGATGTCCCCCGCATGCGTCGGTAGTGAATTGAACACGAAGGTGTCGCTGCCGGCGCCGCCGGTAAGGTGGTCGGCACCCTTGCCGGCGATCAATGTATCATTGCCCGTTCCCCCGACGATGGTCGAGCCGTAATTGTTCGAGGTGATCGTATCGCCGAGGTTGTTGGCGGCGATCGTCTGCGATGCCGTGCCCGTCAGCGTAACATTCGTCACGCCGGCCGGGACCGTATAGGTCGCTGCCGAGTCGGAAATCGGGCCCGTCGTAGTCCCGCCGCCTGTTGTGGTTCCGCCGCCGGTCGTGGTCCCACCGCCTGTTGTGGTACCGCCGCCCGTCGTGGTGCCCCCGCCCGTTGTCGTCGTGCCCCCGGTCGAGCTCGAAGAGCCGTAACCGAAATCGCTCAGGCCGAGGCTGGTCGGCGCGACGTGATCGACCGTGGTGATCAGATACGGGTACGGGTTGCTCGGATCATGCGCGTTCACATAGACCAGCGTATCACCCGCGCCATCCGAATTGAGGCTCAGCCAGCCATCGGCGATCGGGTTCGAGCCGGTGTAGCCGTAGGAGCTCAAAACCCCGCTCAGATTTATCTTGTCCGTGCCCGAGGTGAAGTCGGTGATGTGACCTGCGCCCCAGGGAACGAAATTGAACACGAAGGTGTCGCTGCCGGCACCGCCCGTGAGGGTGTCGGTATTGTGGCCGGCGATCAGCGTGTCGTTGCCCGTCCCCCCGATGATGGTCGAGCCGTTATCGTTCGAGGTGATGGTGTCGCCGAGGTTGTTGGCGGTGATCGTCTGCGGTCCGGTGCCCGTGAGCACGACATTCGTCACGCCAGCCGGGACCGTATAGGTCGCCGCCGAGTCGGAAACCGGGGCCGTTGTAGTCCCGCCCGTTGTCGTCGTACCCCCGGTTGTGGTCGCTGCGCCGTAGCCGAAATCGCTCAGGCCGAGGCTGGTCGGCGCGACGTGATCGAGGGTCGTGATCAGATACGGGTACGGGCTGCCCGGGTCATGCGCGTTCACGTAAACCAGCGTATTGCCCGCGCCATCCGAATTGAGGATCAGCCAGCCATCGGCGATGGGGTTCGAGCCGGTGTAGCCGTAGGCAGCTCAGAACCGCGCTCAGATTGATCTTGTCCGTGCCCGAGGTGAAGTCGGTGATTTGACCCGCGCCCCAGGGAACAAAATTGAACACGAAGGTGTCGCTGCCGGCGCCGCCGGTCAGGGTGTCGGTACTGTGGCCCGCGATCAGCGTGTCGTTGCCGGTCCCCCCGATGATGGTCGAGCGGTAATCGTTCGAGGTGATGGTGTCGCCGAGGTTGTTGGCGTTGATCGTCTGTGGAGCCGTGCCTGACAGCACGATATTCGTCACGCCGTCCGGCACCGTGTAGGTCGCCATGAAGTCCGCGACCGGTGAGTTGCCGGTGCCGCTACCGGTCGTGCCGCCCGAGGTTCCGCCGGTCGTGCCGCCGGTGCTGCCGGTCGAGCCAACCGTGCCCGCCGGCGCATGATTGACGTCCGTCGGATCCGAGCCATCCGCGATCCAGGACGGCAGCGACGAATAGGCGCGAATGAAATCGATGTTCATCTGCGCCGGCAAGGGCGTGGTGCTGTTGGCCATGCCCGGCCAGTACCCGCCGACCGCCAGATTGGCGATCATGTACATCGGCTGGTTCATGTCCGCCGGGGTCGCCGTTTGGTACACCTTCTGGCCGTCGAAATAGAAGGTGATGAAATCCGGCTCCCAATCGACGCCGTAGGTGTGATAGCCCGTCGAGGTGTTGACGACGTTATCGCCCTGGCTGACGTAACCGCCGGACAGGGTGTTGCTGTGAACGGTCGTGTAGTAGGTCGACGGGTTGTTGCCGAGCATCTCCATGACATCGAGCTCGGGCGGCCATTGGCCGTTCGCGTCCAACAGCCAGAACGCCGGCCATATCCCCTGACCCGAGGGGAGCTGCGACCGCATCTCGAAATAGCCGTAGGTCTGGCTGAAGGTCTCCGCGGTGCTGATCTCGCCCGAGGTGTATTGGTAGCCGTCGATCAGCGGCTGGATCGACGCCGAGGCCGGCGCCGCCGTGAGGGTCAGAATCCCGTTGTTGACCGTCCAGGGCGTGATCGACGACGTCGGCCCGTAATTGTTATTGATGTACCATTCCTGCTCGCCGTTGGAGCTCAGCGAGAAGCCGTTACCACCGGTCCCGGCGCCGAAGCTGTTGGTATACCACGTCCCCGAAGTTCCATTCCAAAGGCTCAGCGTGTTGAACTCGTCGTCAAACGTCAGCGTGCTCGCCATAATTTGAACTTTTCAAAAAATAATTACGGGAATGCCCGCAAGGTCCATGTCTACGGCTGAACGCGATCGAGCCATTCGCGCTTTGGCTAACCTCTCAGGGCACGGTTAATGGGTGCTGAATCTCATCACAATGTCGCCACAAATTCGTGGATTGCCCGAAATGCTTTTTTTCCGGGCTCAGTGCGGGCGGTGACTGTAACTAGGCTATACGATTGCCAGAGTTTGTTGTTCTCGCCGGCGCAGGCTCAGTCCGTATCGCTGGTACCCTCACGCGACCGCGTGTTGGCTAGCTACGAAAGGTCCAAGCGTCGCTCTTGGATTCGAAATAAATCGGCGTAGCAGCTAAAGCCTGCCCTGACCCAGATCACGAACGACGCGATAAAAAAGATTTTCCAGCATCGCGCAGACGAGACTAGCTACGGCAGACGCATGGTATCCGCTCGGAAAGATTCTAACATCCTTTTCACCGCACCCTTTCATCGAACGAAGGATACTACGGGCTGTTTTTAGTCGCCAAAACCGTTGTCGAGCGGCGTAAGGACCCGACGTTCATTCGCCAGCTCACTGACCGAGGCGAGAAGGGCTTTGACACACGATTCGATATGCTAACGTCATCGTCCGCGGATAGCGAAGCCTGTCCCGATGTCCGAGGGATGGGACGAGGCGTTCCCTGTGTCGTAACGATGTCAGTGAGTACGTCCCTGTTATTGACGATACACGCTGATGTCACGCTTCGCTGGGTGCTTGCCGCGCCCTGCTCTTACAAAAGCGCGGCCGCGTTCAAAACAGGTTCTCGATTGAGTAACGCTTCCGATTTATGAAGTTGTCTATGAACGCTTGGCTCGGGGTGTCGCGCCATCCGACGTTGAAACGAAATCGCTGCTCTCGTTATTTTGTGGCGCATTCGCCGCATAAAGCGCGGCGACCAGCCACAGTGTCGATTGCCACCACGACTGCCAGATACCAAAGCTCAGCAGCGCGACAATGATGGCGCTGCTGCAGAGCGCCAGCGCGGCGGCGCGCTCATGCGCGGGCAGCTCATCGCGCCAGCCGATGCGGTAGAGAACGAAAACGACGATCGCGAGACCGAGCGCGAGGCCGGGAATACCGAGCTCGAGCTGCCATTGCAGCGCTGCGTCATGCGGGTGTAGCGGCAAGAGCTTCGGCGCGCGAGGGATAGTGCAGCGTCGGCAGGATGTCGTTGAAATCGGTTTTGCCGCCCGGCATCGCGCGCGACGAATCCATGCCCCAGCCGAGCAGCGGCCGCTCCGCGACGTGATCGGCGGCAAAACGCCAGATCAGCAGGCGATGAATGCCCGAATATTTGATCCAGGGCGCCTCTGCGTGGAGGGCCAGGACGGTGTCGTAGCTCGGCGTCGCCAGTGGAATGGTGATACCGATCACCACGATGCCGGCCATCATCGCGCCGGCGGTAAAGCGCGGCGCGAGCCGCGCGATCGCATAGACGGCAAGTGCCACCAACGCTGCCATCAACGCCGACGCGCTCAGCATCAGCGCTGCGGCGGCAACGATTGCGGCGATGAGCACCATGCGCAGCCAAAACGCCGTGCGCTCCGACCGCCACGGGCGCCATCAGCAGGACCAGCACCGTGACGCCGCGGTCGTAATGGCGCGAGCGTCTCGAATTGGCTGGGCGGGGTGCCGTGCCACCAATGGATGATGGGTGCATCGGCAAAACGCTCGATCATCAACAGCGCCAGCGCCACGACGATGCCGCCGGTCAGCGCGCGCGCCAGCCGCGTACGCGTGGCTCGGGCGCGATGCCGGTTGTCGCGAGCGAGCAGGCAAAGCCCGCAGGCGCTCTCGCCGAGGAAACGGATGCCTTCGAAGAAACTATGCCCGGGAATGATCGACCAGAGTGCCGAAGCCGCGCCCCAGCAGCCCAGCGCCGCCAGGAGCATGGCGATCACGACAAAACGGGGCAGCGCTTGCACGATGCGTGCCTGCAGCCAGCGCGATCGCGGCGACCGCCGCGACCACCAGCAGCGGCGCCATGCCGAGCGGCGCCAGCACCACGAGCGGCGGCAGCAGCAGCGCCAGGCCGGTGACGATGAGATCGACACCGTGACCGGTCGTGCAACCAATCGATCAGCGATTTCGGGCCGAGAAGGCGATCCGCAGCCATTGCGAAGCTTGTCGCAAAACATCGGGCCCGACGCCAGCATTTTTCGCCATCGTCTGGGTGAAGCTTGCGGTTGAATGACCGACGACGCGCTTGCTAGCTTCCGCAGGCTTCGCTGCCGAGCGTCGCCGGATCCTGGTCTCGGTTTACCAGCGCGAAGCCGAAGGTCGGGCCGCAGGGAATGCGGCCGTATCGGCGATTAAGAATGGGCGGGCGCATAGCTCAGTTGGTAGAGCAGCTGACTCTTAATCAGCGGGTCCAAGGTTCGAGTCCTTGTGCGCCCACCACTTCTGTGATGTACATCGCAAAATCCGCGCAACGGACGGCGAACACTTTTTGTTTGCGCGGGCCGACGAGATTGATGCCGCGCAGCCAGCCGGTATGCACGACGAACCGGGCGTTGTTTGCGAGTCAAGATCGGGCATCGCCGTGAACCGTTACGACGTCTCTTCTTTAGGGTCTCGGGCAAACGGCGGCACCGTCACCAGCGTCCCGATCAGGCGCAGCAACGCCTGCTGTTCCGGCCCATTGCCGCTGCGCAGGAACTCGCCCAGTTCGATGTGAGATAGTCGGCCACCCGAGGGAGCATTGGGTTGGTGAATGATGAAAGCGTGGCCATCAACCGGCTCGCGCCCGAGGAACCATGTGTCTCCGGTTGGACTGCGATAGAGTTCTCTACGTTCGGACATGAGGGTTGCTCCTTTTTTCCTCTTTCACATAGGAGCTTCGGTGGACGAGGCGAGGACAAGAACTATGCGGATATTGGTCTCGCCCTCTGCTTCATCTATCGCCCATGCTCGGCAACCGATGCAGTGGTCATCACGATGTGGACGGTCGCATGATCATCCTGCCAGATGCAGGTCGATCTTCCGCCCGATACCGCTTGCGCCGGTCGCTGTCCAGCGCCGCGCGACAGTCCTGGAAAATGGGCGCCGCAATCATGCGCGTTTTGTGAGTTCGTTGGCCGCCGGCGAAAAGCAACATTCGAGGGCGATCGAGGATGGCGCGATGGCGCTCCCACCGTCGCTGCCCGACTTGAATATTGACGCTTGAATAGCCATAGTCGGGGCATCCGCGGCGTCGGTTCCCTCCATTGCCGGCCTTCGTCGTTCCGCTATGGACCGATCCGGGTTTTGACGCGGAAACCTCTCTCAGCGAGCGGAACGATCTAGGAGGAAGCCGATGCCGTTCAAGCCGAATTACCGCCTCCAACGAGCCGACCGGCAACGCGCTAAAGAGGAAAAGCAACGGAAAAAATCGGTCCGGCGGGCGGAACGGGACGTGAGTGAGCCAACCGACGGGCCGGACGTGCTTGGAGAAGACGTGTCGGATGGCGAATCAAGAGCCGGCCAGGCGGAGTCGCCAAGCTGAGCCGCGCGCGCGGCAACGACGCTTGCTTCGGATCGCTCTTCCGAGGAGGGAGCGGATGACGGATCGACGCTTCTTCCGCGCGAGCGGACCATTCTCCCTAAACTATATCGCGGCGAAGATCGAGGCGGAAACGCCGCCATCGCTGATCGGCGACATTTCGATCGCGGATGTCGGCGATCTCGAAACCGCCGGTCAGGGCGATTTGAGCGTGTTTTTCGATGTTCGCTATGCGGCGGCTTTGGCTGCAACCAAAGCGAGCGCTGTGATTACGACCCGGGTGCTCGCGTTCCATGCCTCGAAGGGACAACCGCTTCTCTTTGTCGCGAATCCCAGGACGGCATTCGCCCGCGCCGGGCACTTGCTCTATCCGGGGGCCGCGCCGAAGGGAGGCATCAGTGCAGGCGCTCAAATCGATCCGTCGGCCATCATCGGATGCGGCGCGCAGATCGATTTCGGCGCTGCGATCGGGCCCGGGGTCACGATCGGACAACGATGCCATATCGCGTCCCATGTGGTGCTCGGCGCGGGCGTCACCGTCGGCGACGACAGCCGCATCGGTGCACATAGCGCGATCAGCAACGCGCTGCTCGGCGTCGGTGTCGAGATCGGGAGCTCTTGCACCATCGGCGGACCTGGCTTCGGCTTCGTCGCGGGACCGCAAGGCCCGATGCGCATGCTGCAGCTCGGTCGCGTGATCATCGAGGAAAGCGTAGCGGTCGGCTCGAATTGCACGATCGATCGCGGCGCGATGGGCGATACGGTGATCGGCGCCGGCACGGTGATCGATAACCTTGTCCAGATCGGCCATAACGTACGCTTGGGCAGACGCTGCGTCCTGTCGGGCCAAGTCGGTATCGCGGGAAGCACGGTGCTCGGCGACGATGTCATGGTTGGCGGGCAAAGCGCGATCAGCGACCATCTTGTGATCGGATCGGCGGTGCGGATCGCCGGCAAAAGCGGCGTCATGCGCGATATCGAGCCAGGTGGCTGCGTCGGGGGATACCCGGCGATACCGCTGCGCCAATGGCATCGTCAAACAGCCGGCTTGCTGCGACTCTTCGCGCGCAAAAACGAAAAAAGCTCTTAGCGGGCGTGCAACAGTTTCGTCGGACGTAATCATTTTTGCCTTCGATGTTGATCTCTCCGCTGGTCGATTTCGCAGTGATGAATGCCTCGATAGCGCCCTTTAATGTCGTTGACATCGCGACTTGGAGCCGCCATTTAGAAGCGCGAAACTCCCGCCGGCGCGATGCGCTTTACACGGCTTTTGGCCCGAGCGACCCCGAAAACACCGGTCGTTGACCGAATCTCCCTGTAATGGGATCGCTTCATGCAGGGTGAAGTGACGCACACTTCGCGGATGCGCCATCCCGGCCATCCGTCCATTTTCAACCCTGCCTACGGAAGATAATCTTTTGCATACCCCATTTTCGGATTTCCAACTCGGCGAGCCGATCGAGCACGCGCCGCTCTCGGTCGCTCCGACACATGCGGTGTATGTCGTGCCGCCCACGAGCTCTGCGATTCGTTTTGACCATCTGGCGCAGGGCGGAAAGCGAGCCCGGCCGTGCCACGGTTCGGTTCGCGCTGCCTCTGGTTGCGCCGTGGAAGCAAGATCGTAGGAGGCATGGATGGCGAGGACGACTTATTTACGCAAATCGGTCGTCAGCGCCGACCATCTCAACCCGGGAACCCGTCCGCCCTGGATTGTTCTCTGGGAAACGATAGAGCGTTCCGATGGCCACTGGAGCGTAGTGCGAAACCAGAGCGAAGCAAATGCAATCGAATGCGCCGAGCATTTCCTGAAGCTCGGCTTCGTGGTTCATGCGATCAAAGATCCGTCCGGAGCGGTCGTTATGGACGCTCAATCCATTGCAGCCCGGTTTGCGCAGAACAAATCTTCGACGTCAGCCTACCCCGAGCGCCGGCGCTCGGAGCCTGAATATGTTGCGCTCGCCTTGCTGCGAAATTTCGCCGACGATCGCAAGCCGATACCAGGCCTCATGATCGCTCTTGCGCTGCTGCAAAGCCGACTATCGGCGCTGGCCTTGAACACAAGCGAATTCGATCGCGGCGTGTCCTTTGCCGCCGACCGTGGCTGGCTGACGGTCGGCGATGGTATCGTGACGCTGACGCATGAAGGTTACGTCGCCGCTCTGGGCTGATCGCGCGCCTGCCGCGGCATCCGCCGATACCGCATAACAATGCGCAAGCGCGTAGAGCGCTTTTGCTCATAACCGCGACGGGAGAGGATCATCGATGACCGATAACGTCTTGTCGTTTCCGAGTACCGCGGGAAGCCCAATGGATGACCTCCTCGCCCCGATCGACGCCGCGCAAGGCAATAAGACCGAGCTGCTGAGGATTGCGCTCCGGTCTTTCAAGGAGGCGACAGCGATACTCGACTCGGGCGCTCCCGCGGAAGAAGGCGACAGCGTGGCGTTGGTCGAGAAGTCTCGGCATGGCCTATTTCGCGCTCGGAACAATCCTCGATGCGCGGCGCGATATCATGATGATGAGCCTGAGGCCGGGATCAGCCGAGCGTCCGTCGCGCTAGACGCGTCGTTTCCGGCTTCGCTTAGCGCTTGCGCGCTCAGACGATACGCCGGAACCGGTCCGAATCTTCCAGTACGCGGACTGTCAGGGTGCGCCGCACCAAACTGTCGCGAACCGAGCGAAGCAGCGCTTGGTCGACGCCGCCGTCCGCCCGAAAGATCGCGGCAGTAGTGACCGGCGGTATCGGATGCCGAACCCGGTGCGTGAACAATCGTCCGAGATCAATATCCGGTTCGTGTCGGCGCTGCCACTGCGGCCGGCACGACGGGCGGAACTCGAGACTGGCGCGCGCTCGTCGCGATGAAGGAAATTGATTCGCCCCGTCGTTAGCTCGTAGGGCGTCATCTCGATCGCGACACGGTCGCCGGCAAGAATCCGAATACGGTTCTTCCTTACGCGTGCTGCCATGCAAGTCGCGCCCATTGTCGAGCCGGTCGTGTGCATACAAACCCAGCGGCAGCACCTGCCGCAGGCGAATGACGAAAAACGGTGCGAAAGAAGCGGCCGAAGCCGCTCTTTGCTGCTTCAGGCGCTCTTCAGATTGACGGCCGAGCTCTTGCCCTGCTGGCCGCGTTCGATATCGAAGCTCAACTTTTGACCTTCGTTGAGGCTACCCATACCGGCGCGCTCGACCGCCGTGATGTGCACGAACACATCCTTGCTGCCGTCATCCGGCTGGATGAAGCCATAACCTTTTTGCGCGTTGAACCACTTAACTGTACCGACGGCCATCGGTTCCTCCGTAAAAATAAGAATGTCGTAGCGCCGACGACGCTATAGATCAAAAGGCTGATTTGGGGGACCGGGTTGGGCTCGGGAGAGCATAACGGCGGGGACCAACCCAACGTCGATTGATCCGCGCAGCATAGCTTCGTCGGACCTTCTGTCAATGGCGTCAGCCGGCAAGGGAAAGATGCTCAGCGATTCGTTGTTCGCCCGCCACGACGACTTCATAGCGCACCCGCAGTCCCTCGATAATCAAGTTGAGATCGACGTGCTCGAGCGCCGCAGCATGAAAGCGCACGTCCTCGCTGCCATCCATCGGCGCGATGAAGCCGAAGCCTTTTTCAGCGCTGAACCATTTGATCGTTCCGAGAGCCATGTCAAGAAAGCTCGGCCTCGAGGGCCATGCGCTCATGCCCATCGGTCAGCAAGCGGATCCGGTACTGGCGCAATCCGCGCTCGATCGGCATCACACGCACTACCTCGAAGCGACCCAAAGGCTTGAGCCGAATGTGAGTCCCGACCAATTGGACAGCTTGCCCGAGTTTGAACTTATGGAGGTCCGACATGTGCTGCTCTCCGCGCGCCGAGACAACAGCGCTCTCTATCAGTAACCCAGGCGCTCCATGCGTTTTCGCATCGCTTTGCGATACCGACGGACGGCGTCGGCTTTCTCGCGCACCCGCCGCTCCGAGGGCTTCTCGTAGGCGCGCCGCCGCTTCATCTCCTTGAACACGCCTTCACGCTGCATCCTCTTTTTCAGAACGCGAAGCGCGCCATCCATGTTGTTGTCTTTGACAAAGACCTGCATGTAGTCTCTCGATCGTTGCGGCTGCTGCGGAATGAGTGGGTCGACCCGTGACCCACACAGCGATTTTAAAATCGCTCTTTGAGCGTATCTGCGCGACTTTCAAAGTCGGAAGCGAGGGAAAGCATCGCTGCCCGATCACACGGATCGGATACGCCGTCAGCGCGCGCTCGGAGTTCCCGCGCGGTCTGTCTCATTCCTAGGGGCGAGTTCCGGGCACGCTCGGCCGCGTGGCGGAGTCCGGCATCAATGACATTTTCTCGGTTCATCCGAGCATGGCCCGGTAAAGTTCCAAGCCGACAAGCGCGGCTACAATAAGGACCGGGATGACGATGGGAGGGACAATCCAACTGGACATCAACGCGTTTCCCTTTGCGCGGCGGGAGCGCGATGTCTCTCAGTCGGCATACGCCAGGAAGAGCAACCGATCGCCCTAGTAGAACCCTAGTTTGCGGCTTTAGCAAGGCCGGATATCCGCCCTTCAGATTTCGCTCAAAATGCTTTTCTTCCGCCTTTTCACGTCCGCTGACCGCGCCATATTCAGCGCAAAGTTTCAGCATATCCTGTCGGCGGCGTGAGCCATCCTGGACGATCCACGCTTTCTGAAGGAAATATTTTGTTCCTCCCGATCAGCGACGCCGAAGCGCGAGCTGTGCCCTGTTTGGCCCGGTTGGTCCACCGGCCTTTTTCAATAACTTGGTACCAATCAGACCAAAATCGCTTCAACGCTCTCTCGGCGCCTCGCGTTGAAGAGTTTCAATTCTGTGGACGGTTTCTTCTTCGCTCGGTGACGCCAAGCTTGGTAGCGATCTGCGGTTCTGAGGCGAGAAGCGAGCCGGCTACTTCTGCTCGATCTCCGTCCGCGCCTCGGAAAGAAGCACGTGGAACTTCGTCAGCACGGCGGCGCCGTCCGGGTCGTCTTTCACCCAGTCCTCGGCCACCGGCGCGAGTTTCTTCTGAAACGCCTCATTCTCCGCGGCAGTGGGCACGAGCATCGTCTGATTCTTCATTTCCATCGCCGCTTTCCGCCCCGAATCCTGCTGGGCATCGTTTTCAATGCCGTATAAGCGCGCCAGAGCTTCGCCGGAATTGTCGTCGAGCAGCTTTTGCACGGCCGGCGGAAGCTGGTTCCATTTCTGTTTTGCCATGATGAGCATTGTCGCGCCGCCGCCCAATTCGGCATCGACATGGAACGGCGCGACCTCGCCAAACTTGAAAGCGGCCATCGCGGGATAGGCGGTCATCACGGCATCCACCGTGTGGCGCTGCAATGCCGGATAGGTTTCCTGTATCAAGAGGCTGATCGGACTGCCGCCCAGCTTCGTGATGATGTCCCCGGTCATCTTCGAATTGGCAACGATCTTGAGACCCGAAAAGTCGGCGATCGAGCTCGGCCGCTTGGCGCTATGCAAGACGGCCTGCGGATACATGGCGATCGCCAGCGGATGCACGTCCTTATAGTCGCTGTCGAGCAAGCCCGACTTATAGAGACGCCAGAAGGCGACGGAGCCGATTTCGGCCTTGTCGACAAGATAGGGAATGCGCACCACATCCGACAGGCGGAACACGCCGCCGACCGAGCCCTGCAGGCCGTAGACGATTTGCACGACATCATTCTTCAGCCTGTCGTAGAAGGTCTGTGGCGTGACGACGGAGAAGCCCTCGACCACCTTGATGTGGACCAAGCCCTTGCCCGCCGCGTTGATGCGGTCCGCCCAGGGCAGGCTGACCTGCGGATGCGGCGACTGCCCCGGTTGGGCACCTGTGGCGAAGGTGAGCTCGATCTCGTCGGCGCGGACTGACGTCGCGCCTAGACCGAGCACGAGGGCCGCAACGGCAAAGCCCGCCCTCAATTTCCCCGCCTTCGATTTCCCCCACGTCACGCTCATCGGCGATCCTTCCTCCGTATCGCGTTGGTTTTGCCCACAGGGCGCGCTAGGCCGGCGCGCTTTCGCTTTTTGCGTTGACGGCCCGATACGCATCAAGCATGCCGCCGCCTTGCTTGGCAACGAAATAACCGCCGCGCACACCGTCATAGGTTTCGGCGGTCGCCGCCGGCGGCAGTTCGCCGCGCTCGACGGCGCGCGCGGCATCGAGCAGGCGGCGCCGGGTCACGGCGATCATGCGATCGCTCGGTGCCAGATGCTCGCCCATCCGGTTGACCACGCCGCCCATGCTTTCGGTGACCGCTTGATCTTCGGCGGCGATGCCGGGAATGCCCGAGAAGCTGTTGCTCTTCTGCTTTTCACGATCGATCAGGTAGTCGTTTTCGGCATTGGTCCGCGTTCGCCAGCGGCCATACCAGCCGCTGGTATTCGGCAACAGATCTTCGAGACCGGTGACGATGCCGAGCTGCTTCGCGCCGCCTGGATCGACACGGCCGGCATTGCCGATGATGCGCACCGCCATGGTATGCGTGTCGTCCATCGGCACCCAGGCGCGTGCATAGATGTGGCGGCCGAACGGTCCGCTTGGCGTGATCGTCCAGAACGGAAAGAGGAAATGGGCAATGCGCCAATAGGTCTCGCCGGGATCGGCGGGACGGAAGGCGCCATACATCGTGCCCCATTCGGTCTCGCTGATCTCGTATTCGGGCGAACGATTGATCGCGCCGAAACGCCGCGGATCGTCGGGCGCGAAAACTTTCTCGGTGCGCGCGCCACCATGGAGGAAATCGGTATGCGAGGTGTCGAGATCGCCTTCGAGTACCTGCAGCCAATTGCATTCGCGCTGCATCCAATTGAAGGTGACCGCATGTGCCGGTAACGACGTCGCCTCGATCTGCGGCAGCGCCGGCGGCTCGCCCGTCTTCTCATCAAGAGGGCCCATATAGGTCCAGATCAAACCGTTGCGCTCGACAGTTTTGTAGGCTTTGGCGCGGACCTTGTGTTTGAAATCCTGATGCGGCGGCACATTCGCCATTTCCAGGCAGCGACCTTCGACATCGAATTTCCAGCCATGGTAGATGCAACGCAGGCCGCCTTCTTCGTTGCGGCCGAAGAACAGCGAGGCGCAGCGATGCGGGCAGGCATGATCGAGAATGCCGACGCGTCCGGCGCTGTCGCGAAAAGCGAGTAATTGTTCGCCGAGCAACATCAGCCGCGTGGGCGCGCCATCGGCGACCACCTCGCTCGACATCGCGGCCGGTATCCAATAGCGCCGCATCAGCTCGCCCATCGGCGTGCCGGGACCGACGCGTGTGAGCAGCTCGTTCTCTTGGCGTGTGACCACGATTGTCCTTACCAGGCGAGCGTGAAGGGGATGCGCCGCATTGCGGCGGCCTGCTTTTCCGTCGGGCGTAGGGCGACGTCCCAATTCTCGGTGTTGGCGGCATTGCCGAGCCAGCCGTCCGGCACCTTGGTGATGTATTCGATGCCACCGCCTTCGGGTCCCTCGAAATAGGCATAGACATCTTCGCCCGCGGCGTGCTGGCCGACGCCCCAACCGATCGGATAGCCATGTGTCATCATCCGTTGGGCGCCGCGCGCCACCGAGTCGACATTGCTCATCGCGAAAGCGAGATGGTTGAGCGTGCTCGCATCACCGGTCGCGAAAGCGAGCGAGTGATGGTCCTGATTGCATTTCAGGAAGGACATCACCTTGATGCGATTCTTCACGGTGAAGCCCAAACGCTCGACGTAGAAGGCCGATATCTCGTCCATATCAGGCGAATTCAGCACGGCATGGGTGATCTTCGAGGGCTTATCGGCATTCGCCGCCGTGTCGGCATGCCGCGTGTCCTCGGTCAGAACGTTGACACGACGGCCATCGGGATCGACGAAGGAGAAGCCGTAACCGCCGCCGGGCGCATCGCGCCGCGCTGCAGCCGTGATCTGCGTGGCTGCCGTGCCGCTCACTTGCTGATGGAGAGCGCCGATCGCGTCGCGGTCGTCCGCTAGCAGGTCGAGCCCCAGGACCTGCGGTTTGGCATGGGCTGTCAGTGCCAGTATGTGATGGTAGGGGCCGGTGCCGCGCAGATAGACCGTATCGGAGCGATCGAGGACGGGCGTCAAACCCCAGATATCAGCGTAGAAGGCCTTGCTGGCGGCCAGATCGGAAACGCCCAGCATGACGCTGCGAACCGCGGTGACCTTGCCGGAACTCATCGGATCATCTCCCTCGACGCGATAGAAGTATCGAAGCTTCGGGCATAGAATCGGGCGCGATGAGCTCGATCACCCGCGCTTTCGAGATACTGGAGCGCTTCCGCCAGGTGCAGCGGCCGCTGTCGCTGACCGAGCTGGTGCGGGATTTCGGCTATCCCTCGTCCAGCGTCGCCGACATTCTCAAGACGCTGTCGCATGGCGGCTATATCAGCTTCGATCCGATCACACGCACCTATTTCCCGACAACGCGGTTGGGCGAGCTCGGTGATTGGATCATGACCGATCTGCTGCCGCATAGCTATCCGGTCGCGACCTTGCGACAATTGCGGGAAGCGACCGCCCATACCGTGCTGCTCGGCACGCCGAACGAGCTCGAGGTGCTTTATCTCGCGGTCCTGGAATCGGCGGAAGGCGGCCGCGCGACGAGCGGACGCCGCACCCATCGACCGCTGATCAAGTCGGGGGTCGGTCACGCGCTGCTTAGTATCGAGGACGATCGGTTCATCGAACGCGTCTATCGTCGCTCCCTGGCGCGCGGCTTTTGCGATCGCGGCGAGTTGCCGCTGAAAGTGCTGATGCAGCAGATCGAGGAATGCCGCCGCGTCGGCTATGCCTC
Source organism: uncultured Alphaproteobacteria bacterium (assembly GCA_963731145.1). GTDB lineage: Bacteria > Pseudomonadota > Alphaproteobacteria > ATCC43930 > CGMCC-115725 > CAIKMD01. The sequence continues at coordinate 40,231 of CAVSUX010000014.1, forward strand.
CGTGCGCGACTCGTTCAACCCGGCGTCGGCGATTGTCGCTGCGCCCTTGCCGGTCGCGCTCTATGCGCAGCGTCTGGCGATCGGCGTCGGCGGCCCGGCCGAGCGCATCGCGGCGCGTGTGCCGCAGATCGGCGAGGTGCTCCTCGCGCATGTCCGCCCGCTGGTCCAAGCCGGTTGATGACCGCTGCATCGTCACCCAGAAAAGCGGCTCTGTTCAAATGGTGAAGTCGGGACGGCATCATTTCCGAATATCCGGAAATGACCCGCCGGCTGGGTCGGCGCATGATTGCCCAACGCTCTCGGCTCAACTTTCGGGCAACGAGTGTCACCGCTGAAGCCTTGCTGCGGTTTCACCCCAAACTGGGGTTGCCATCTGGCGGACGAGAGTGAGGAAGCGCCTCCGAATGCGGGTCGGCTGCCAACTCGCGAGCGTGGTCGTGCCGAGGAGGCGACGTTGGCCAGGGCGTATCCGCGAATAACGCGGCTTCAGCCGAACCTGACTTGAACGATCAGGCCCGGTTCGTTTGAGAACAACTCAACCGATATATTATGCAAAGAGGCGATCGCCTTCACCAAGCTAAGGCCGAGGCCATTTCCCGGTGTTGTCCGACTGGACTCCAAGCGAAAGAAGCGTTGGAATACTTTGGCCCGCATTTCTTCAGGAATGCCTGGTCCGTTATCGCAGATCGAAACCATCGTTCCGTTCGTGACCGGTCTGCCTCCAACCTCAATCAAGGCTCCCTGTGGGGAATGGCGAACCGCATTTTCCAGCACGTTTGCGAAGAGTTGCAGTAAAAGCTCCCGGTCGCCGCGGATCACGAGGCCGTCACCGATCTTCTCGATAATTGACTGCTCTTTCTCCTCGGCCATTGGCGCGTAGAGTTCGACGGCCGTTCTCAGGAGGTCGGTGAGATCGACGTCAGTGAATTGCGCGCGTCGCTCGGAGGTTTCCAGCTGGGCGATACGAAGAAGCGCCGAGAACGTGTCGAGAATCGAGTCGACGTCCTTTAACGTGGCTTGAAATGCACTCCGCAACGACGTCACATCGTCGGCCTTGCGGACGGCTGTCTCGATACGCTGGCGAAGCCGTGTCAGCGGCGTCCGAAGATCGTGTGCGATGTCTGTTGAAACCTGACGCAGTCCGTCCATCAGCCCTTGGATACGGTCGAACATGGCGTTGAGGCTAACCGCCAGATGATCGAATTCGTCGTTACTGCCCCGTAACGGGATACGTCGCTCAAGGTCGCCGTTGACGATTTCGCGGCTCACATTGCTCAACGCCTCAACGCGGGCAAGCATAACAAAGCTGATGAACGCCCCGTTCACGAGCGAAATGAAAATCGTCGCAATAAAACCCCACACGAATGTCTGGGCAACGGCTATCTGCATTTTATGGAGTTCGGTCGTATTCAGGCCAACAAATAGAAAAACATTCCCATTCAAAATGACGCCCTTTCCGCGCAGAGGCAGCGCTCGGTCCCGAATTTGGACGCGCGCGCGATCTATAACTCCGGCGACGGGGATCATTGCGGGAAGATTTCCCGCTAAGACATTTCCTTCGCGATCTTGCAGCAGGTAGAAAAAGCCGGGTGAGTTGAGGGTGAGCGCGCTTACGATTTTCTGAAGGTCAGCGAGATTTCCGTCGGCGGCGTCACTCTGTATCTCGGCAATTTCGTTGCCAACCGTGTCGTCAAATTGACGATCCATATAGCGGGCCGTCGACCAATAGATAATCGCGAATAAGACGATAAACGAGGTGCAGAAGATACCTGCATATAAAAGCGTGAGCCGAAACGCCGAAGTGCGAAGGATCTTAGTCAGCATCACGTAAACAATAGCCCGCCCCGCGAATTGTATGGATGAGTTCTCTCTGGCTGCCAACCGCGAGCTTGCTGCGCAGCCGGCTTATATGGCTTTCGACAACATTTGTATGAGGGTCGAAACGAAGTTCCCACACATTCTCCAGCAACATTGTGCGCGTCACGACCTGCCCCACGTGACGGACGAGATATTCGAGGAGACGAAATTCGCGGGGCTGAAGATCGACGGCGTGACCACTCCGGGAAACCGTTCGTGCCATCAAGTCGATTTCGATGTCTGCGACCTTTAATGCCGTTTCCACGAGCTTTCGCCGTGGGCGGCGTCCGAGAGCATTCACCCGTGCGGCGAGTTCTGCAAACGCGAAGGGCTTGGCGAGATAATCATCGGCACCGGCATTGAGCCCGGTAACGCGATCATCGATCCCATCGAGCGCCGTCAGGAAAAGGACCGGCGTCTCGATCCCGGCTCCGCGTAGCAGTCGAACAACGCCCAAACCGTCAATTTCGGGCACCATTCGGTCGACGATGAGGAGGTCCCATTCCGATCCAGAGGCTTCGGTCAGGCCTCGCTGTCCATCGGTCGCCCATAACAAGACATGGCCTTCCTCGCGCAAGCCTTGCGAAACGTATGCGCCCGTCTCCGGATCATCTTCGACTAGCAGAATTTTCATCGAACAATCCGTCTAACGAATCCTCGCGCGGCCCTTTTTTGGATGATAGCAGCTCCGGAAACGGCCTACACGATAACCACAATATGGCGGGGAGCAATGTGTATCGTTTTGCGCGGGCCGTCGCGCTCGCCTCGCACCTGTCACGCGCGGGTCGAGGATGTGGGTGCTCAATCTCTTGCGGGGCCGTGATCTGAACCTGCGAACGGTGGGCCCCGTCCGGCGAAGCTGTTGTTTTGGTAACAATTGGCCAGTGGTCAGCTCCGCCCGGTCGTCGACCGATCTTCGGCTGACACCCGCTGGCTCATCACGACGGGGCACAGCCTGCTCGCGCGCAAAAGATCCTCTTTCACCGCCTGACTGCGGTGAAAGAGGACCACATTTTGCCAACGGCTTACGGTGTTGCGCTCGCGTGAAGGAATCGCGGCGACATCGTGGCGCAGCGGCGAACCTTCCCGATCGCCAATGCGGTTGCGCGGCGTCGATACGATCGATCACATAGTCGGCATCGGCAACCGCGGCATCGACGATTGCCTGAGCGTGTCGGTCAGTGGCGCCGATATCTGAGCGCGCTCGGCTGAGCGCGTTCGCACCCTAGCCGGCGGTGGGCTTTGGCACGATCTTCGCGCGCAGCGAGCCGATGATCGGCGAGCGAATTTCAACGATGTCGCCGGGTTTCAGGAACTTGTCCGGCGGATATTCGCCGCCAGGCAGCATCTCGCTCGAATCCGCTGCGGTTCCGGCGGCCGTGCCGCCACTAACGATGTCGCCGGGATAGAAGGTGAAATCCAGCGAGAGAAATTCGATGTACTCGGCGAAATCGTAGACCATGGTCTTGGTCGAATAATTCTGCCGCCGCTCGTTGTTGACGAAGACCTCGACCTTTGCATCGAAGGGATCGACTTCGCCGACCACGATGCAAGGACCGAGCGAGTAACCGGTATCGAAATTCTTCGAGGTCGCGAAGCGGCTGCCTTTGTTGGGTTCGTGCGGGCGGCGGATGCTCCAATCGGCGAGTAGCGTCACGCCCCAGATATATTGGCGCGCATCGGCGGCTTTGATGTCCTTGCCTTTCTTGCCGAGGATCACCGCAATCTCGCCTTCATAGTCGAAATGTGTCGACCACGACGGGTAGATCACTTCGCCATCGGGGCCGACCGGATCCTTGCCGACTTTCCAGAAGCCGCGAATTCCTTCCTTGCGTTGCTTCTCGCGCGCTGCTTCCAGCGTCAGCGCCGGGCCGGGCTTACTGCCCTGCATCTTGATCGCCATTGCCAGCGCGTGGTCGGCGAAATTCGCACCGGCGCAAGCAACGCGCGCGCCTTTCGGCACCGGCGCATGGATGGCGACCTCGCCGAGCGCGTGGATCAGCTTCTCGCCCCGCTCGCCGGTCTTCGCTTGCGCTTGGCCGAAGAGATAATCGATGGCCCTTTGCGCATTCTCCAGCGCGAGGGGACCGGCCTCGATGAAGCGCATGAGATCGGCGGGCGCCTGCTGCTCCGCGGCGCTATAGGGGTAGCGCTCGTTCTGGCGCTCGCGCAAAAATTTCGCGAAAGCCAACGACACGTCGACGATTTGGGATTCGTGCAAATAGCCGAGACGCTGATCCGGCCCAAACACCACCAGCTTCATGAGAGACCCTCCCGTTTCTTGACGGCGACCTTAGAGCAGGCGGCAGGGAATTTCGAGGTAGGGAACGTGGCGCGCGCGGCTTCGTTGCCGTTGAAACGAGCGATGAGATTTCCATGCCCGCTTATCTCATCGTCCATCGCCGCAAGATCATCGATACGGAGAGTCTCAAGCTCTACGAGAATGTCGCAGCGAAGATCGGAAAATTCGGCGGTAAGGTCCGGATCCGCTCGGACGAATTCCTGGCGCTCGAAGCCCAATGGCACAGCGACAGCCGCAGCGACGATGGGCGCCCCGAGCGGATTACCGTGATCGAATTTCCGGAGATGTCGCAGCTGCGCGGCTGGTACGATTCGCAGGATTACGCGAGACTTAAGGAGATCCGTAAAGAGAATTCGGCCTCGATATCGTTGCGGTCGAAGGCGCGGCCGGCTGAGCCGGGCGCCTCAACGTAATTCGCTTATTGCACGCCGGGCGCCAAGCCCGGAAGCGCTGCGCTTTGCGCCCGGGTATTGGCCGAGCATTGCACATTGCCGCTGCTGTCGACCGAGGTTACCCGGCTGCCCGGGAGCGGCATAGCCGTCGCCGGAGCCATTACCCCGCCGGCAGCAGCAAGGTTGGGTGCTGGTGCACAAGGCGGCGGTAGCCGCAAGTCCGGTGCATTCATCGGCGGATTGGGGTCATGCGGTCCGGGCGGCGGACTCGTATTCGGCGATTGCGCGACGGCGGCCGTCACCCATCCAAAGCTCGCGAGCGCAAGAATAAGGCCCCGTTTCATAATCGCCCTCCTTCCCTTTAGAAGACAACGGAAACGGGGGCGGAACGTTCCCCAGAGCTGGCGTGCTCAGCCGGTCGGGAAGGTCACGTAGCTCTTGTTGTCGCCGCGGACGACGATAATACCTTGCTCAGCCGCGTTCGGCGTTTTCACCGCTGCTGGGCTGGGTACCGGTTGCTGTTGCAGGATCACCGGCGGATGCGTGACCACGACCATCGGCGTTCTTCTTGAATTATCGATCCACACGCCACCGACGCCGAGGGTGAAGAAAGGTGCGCCGATCACACGCGAATGGCGGAAAGCTGTTTGGCGATGCGAGAAGGCCCCCCGGGCGATCGAGATTTCCGGCGAAGGACTGGCGTCGGGATGGGTGAACCCAAGCACACCGACATTACGTCCGTCGCCGCGGGCGTTGGTTGTCGTCGCCATCACAATGGCTGCCATCAGGATGAAAGCGATGCTCGAAGCCACGAGCTGCCGTTGCTGTGTTCTCGTGATCCTCGCCATGAGACACCCCCTTGCTCAGAAAGCCGGGCTCAATAGCCCGTGACACGGTCGAGCAGGGCGTCAACCTCACGTGGTGGCGCGTCGCTGCGCCAAGCAACATGCCCGTCTGGCCTCACGAGGACAAGCTTTCGTTCGTAAGCGTTTCCGATCGCGCGGTTATCGATTTGGGCAATGTCGAGCGGCATGTCACGCGCGGCGGTCGCGCTTTGGAAACGTTCACTATCGCCCGCATTACCAAAGCACAGCAGCGTGAAGCCGCGGCCGAAGAGATCGAGTGTCGATCGGCCTCCTTTTGAATCGGATGGGCTCAACCAAGCATGCGGCGCCCGCCCGCCCGGACGCGCCGAGGGATGATAGATCTCGGGATCGCCCGGCAGCGAAGGCGTGCCGTCGGGAACGCAGATCGGCGAATCCTCATAGCGATAACCGAGCTGCAGGCCCATGGTGCGGAATTCGCGGCCGACTTGATTGACGAGGACGTCGCCAATCCGCTGGCGCAGCGCGTCGCCCGCGGCGCTCGCTTCATCGAGTGCCTCGAGCCCGTCGCCCCAACCCGATTGCGAGGCGTGGAATTGCGTGGCGCTGCCGACCGCGCGCGCGCCGGCAGGGCGCCGCTCGCGGTCGTAACTGGCGAGCAGTTGCGGGCCGCCCCAGCCCTGAAGGATCGCCGCGAGCTTCCAGCCGAGATCGATTGCATCGCCGAGACCGGTGTTCATGCCGAGTGCGCCGGTCGGCGAGACCTGATGCACCGCATCGCCGGCGAGGAACACATGGCGGCCGCCATAGCTTTCAGCGAGCATGCTTTGCCGCCGCCAGACATTGATGTCGACCCATTCGACCGCGAGCTCGCGGCCGAGTGCGCGACGCAGATAAGCTTCTTTATCGACGCTCTCGATCGTCGTGTCGCTGCCGGTCTCGTTGACCATCAGGCGCCAGAGCGCATTCGCCGGATCGATGATGCGTAGATTGGCCCAGACGCCGCCACGATCGACTGGGACGAAGAAGGTGCCGGGCTCCTTGCCGCAAATCTCCAAGAGAAGCGGTACGCGGAAGAACATATTCACCGCATGACCGAGCAAGCCCTTGCCGGTGAGCGCGATGCCGCTCGCCCGGCGCACCGCGCTGCCGGCGCCGTCGCAGCCGACGAGATATTGCGCGGCGATTGTCTCGCGTTCGCCGCTCGCCGCATCGATCACGGTCGCGACGATGCCGCTCTCCGTTTCCTCGAATGATTCGAAGCGGCAGCGGTAGCGCAGCGTCACCTGCGCGAAGGAGCGCGCGAAACGCTGCACGATCGGATCGAACCAATGCTGCGAGCAGGTCTGCGTGTATTCGGGCGAATGCTCCGAGGCGCGGATCTGGCGCGGCGGACGTTTGACGCGGCCGAGCTCATAGCCGCTGAGCGTGGTCATGAACACCACGTCCTTGGGCCAGGAGAGCGGAAAAGGCGTATCGAGCACCTGCTCGGCGATGCCCCAGCGGCGGCAGAACTCCATCGAGCGCGTATTGACCTCGTTCATCTTCGGGGTCTTCACCACGCCGTCGCCTTGCTCGATGAGGAGACAACGGATGCCTTGCCAGCCGAGCTCAGCCGCCAAAGCGAGGCCTACCGGCCCGCCGCCGACGATCAGCACCGGCACAGTTTGTATCGCGGCGCTCATGATTGCATCAGCATTGCATCAGCCTACGCTCGCGTACGAGCGTGCGAAACCCTATATCAAAGTCATGAGCAAGCTCGGCTATGTGATAGCGGCGGTGCTGGCCATCGCTTCGATGAGCGTCGCTTGGCAGGCCTGGACGGCGATGGCGGATGTCCAGATCAGCGTCGCCGGCACTCTTGCCATGATCCTTGGCGCACTAGGCGCCCTGGCGCTGGGCGGCGTGCTGATGGCGCTGCTCTTCATCAGCAACCGCCGCGGCTTCGACGATCAAGCGGGTGGGCAGACCAAAACCAGGCATAAAAATTATCCGGATTAGGGAATTCTCGGTCCGGCCTAGGGCTTTAGGCGGCCTTAGCAGGGGGGAACGTGGAGAATCGGTAGTAATCCCGAGCGCTTCACGGTATAAATTCGATACAGATTGATCGCTTGATCATTATACATAATGAGAGGGGGAAGACGGGGATATGGCCGAAGTTCGTAAAGGCGATGACAACGCGGGGCGCCGCCGTCGCACGATTCGCGAGCACGGACCCGATCCAGTCGATGTGCATGTCGGTCGCCGCCTGCGCCAGGCGCGGTTCCTGGCCGGCATGAGTCAGGAAGAGCTCGGCGCCGGCATCGGCGTCTCCTTCCAGGCGGTGCAGAAATACGAGCATGGCGAGAACCGGCTGAGCGCCAGCCGCCTCTACAAGGCGGCGCGGCTTCTCGATCGTCCGGTGTCGTTCTTCTTCGAGGAACTCGGCGGCGAGACCGCGACCGGCTCGAGTAAGGGCTTCACCCGCGAAGAGATCGAGCTGGTGCGTCATTTCCGCCAGATCCCGAGCGAGGAAGTGCGCGAGCATCTCTTGCAGATGACCAAGCGCATCGGCGGGCTCGAGAGTGGACCCGACACGGCCGATAAATCGGCTTAAGCACTGCGTTCGCAAAACCTGTCGCGACGTACCGCGGGCCAGTCTGGCCCGCGTTGCGTTTTGGGGCGCGTTTTTGTTATCGCCGCCCGCGGTCGCGTTGCGCTAGAAAGTCCCGGCTTTCGGCGGCTCAGCCGCTTTCCGAAGAGGCGCGAGGACATGAGATGATGCAGTTTTTCTCGGCGGGGCTCGGTCTGGTCGGCGCGATGCTTGCGCTCGCCGGCCGTGCCGCGCCGGCGGCGGCGCTCGATCAGGTCACGTTCGGCACCGATTGGCAGGCCGAGGCCGAGCATGGCGGTTATTACCAAGCGCTCGCCGCCGGCATCTATGAGAAATACGGGCTGAAGGTCACGCTGCGCCAGGGCGGGCCGCAGGTGAACCAAACCCAGCTTCTCGCCGCGGGGCGCCTCGATTTCGACGAGGCGCCGGCGTCGTTCACGGCGCTGAATTTCGTCAAGGAGAAGATCCCGATGGTCGCGGTCGCGGCCTTCTTCGCGAAGGACCCGTCGGTGCTGATCGCGCATCCCGGCGTCGGCAACGACAGCCTTACCGCGCTCAAAGGCAAGCCGATCATGATCGGCGCCGATACGCGTGTCGGCTGGTGGCTCTTCCTCAAGGCGAAGTTCGGCTACAGCGACAGCCAGATCCGCCCCTACAATTTCAACATGACGCCGTTCCTCGCCGACAAGAACGCGGTGCAGCAGGGCTATCTGACGAGCGAGCCGTTCCTCATCGAGAAGCAGGGCCATGTGAAGCCGGTGGTGATGCTGCTCGCCGATGCCGGCTATACCAGCTACGGTTCGATCATCGAGACGTCGCAAAAGCTGATCGATGAGAAGCCCGATCTCGTGCAGCGCTTCGTCAATGCCAGCATCGAGGGCTGGTACGCGTTTCTCTATGGCGATCCGTCGCCGGCCTATGCGCTCATCAAGAAGGACAATCCCGAGCAATCGGATGATTTGCTTAAATACGCGCATGACACGATGAAGGCGCAGGGCATCGTCGACAGCGGCGATTCGCTGAAGACCGGGATCGGCGCGATGAGCGATGCGCGCTGGCAGGATTTCTTCAAGACGATGGCGGGCGAGGGGCTCTATCCCAAGGACATGGATTGGAAGAAGGGCTACACGCTGCGCTTCGTCAATCAGCGCGTCGGGATGGCATCGAAGCCGCAGTAACTGCATCGCTATGAACGGAGCCGTAGCCCCTCGCCCCGCGAGGGGGTCGAGCCGCGAAGCGGATCGACGAGGGGCCCGCGCGCGTAAGCGCGTGGGAGGGTGAGGGGTGGCCTCTTACGAGCGCGGCTGTGCCTCGCGCGTGCCACCGGCGTGTCGCGCGATCTCGAATCCTACGCCACCCGCCGCCGCTTCACCGCGCGGGCGAGCACATCGTTGATCCGCGTTTGCCAGCCGGGGCCTTCGGCCTTGAACGCATCGACGACATCCGCATCGACCCGCAGCGTGATATGCGCCTTCGGCCGCACGAGCTTAGGCCGCCCGCGCGCGCGTTTCGCCGCTTTGATCACCTCCGGCAACACTTCGGCGACCGGACGCGCGCGGCGGAAGTCGTCGGCGGTCCATTCCGGGTTGTCGCGATCGGCACTGCGTCGCGTCCGCTTATTTTTGCTTGCCATAAAGCCTCGTTTCCTTCGCACTCGCTTTGCGAAAGCTGATCACACGAATCTTATCGCCACGGATGGTGAAGGCGACGAAATGCAGCTGTTCGACGTACAGGCCGACGGCGCGATAGCGCACCTCGCCATAGTCGCGGCGATCATCAACCAGGACCCGCGCCGTCTCCCACGCGAGAGCGGCGACATCGGCAAAATCGAGCCCGTGCTTTAAAAGGTTGGCGGCACGTTTGCGCGCGTCCCAGTCGAATTCCATCAAGATTAAATGTAGGCACGTTTAATATTGACGTCAAGGTTTCCTGTGGGCTCGGAGCCGCGCGCCTGGATGGCAACGGCGAATAAGGCGCGATGTGAGCGCTGGGGAACGCTCGTAAATCATTGCGTCGCCGGGCGAAATCCCGCAAAGTTTCCGCCCGTATTCGGGGAGACCAAAGGGCGCGTCGCGGGCAGCGAAAGGCGCGGCCCTATCATGTTTTCAGGGGTCCAGTAGGGGGGAACGATTCGCGGATCATTGTACTCAAGAGATTTTCTCGGCGAAGGCATCTGCAACACATCCGCTTGGAAAACGATCGATGAGCAGGAAATCGCGACTTTCCGTGCCGCTATTTCTGCGATCTATGACGCCTTTCCGATAACCGGGCATCCGAACGAAGCCACCACCGAACACGATCTCATCTTCCCGATCTTGCGAGAACTGGGTTGGGAAAATTTTCTGCCGCAACAAACAGCCTCGCGCCGTCGCGAGGATGTGCCCGACGCGTTGCTATTTGCCGACGCCGCCGCCAAGGCGGCGGCTAACCGCGAACGGAACAGCTTAGCGCGCTATCGGCATGGTATCGCCATTGTGGAGAACAAGGCTTGGAGCCTGCCGCTCGATCGTGGGCACGATCTCTTCAATCAGAATGCTCCGTCGACGCAAATGCTGCGCTATTTGAGTCGGGTGGAGATCGAATCCGACCGGGCGATCCAATGGGGCCTTTTGACCAATGGCCGCTTGTGGCGCCTCTATTGGCAAGGCGCCCGCTCTCGCGCCGAGGAATTCCTGGAACTCGATCTACCGCTCTTGGCGAGCGTACCCGCAACAGAGCCTGATCTGTTCTCTCCGCCGCCGGAGGAGCGTGATCACCTTCTTAAAGTCTTTTATCTTCTTTTCCGTCGCGCAGCGTTTTTATCCTTGCCTGAGGACGCCCGGAGTTTCCACGATCAAGCGCTCGCCCTGACCCGAGAATGGGAAGCCAGGGTCAGCCGAACTCTCAGCGCGGCGGTTTTCGGTCAGGTCTTCCCGCGTCTCGTGAACGCTTTGGCCGCTGCCGATCTGGCCGCGCCGAAACCGCTAACCAACGAATATCTCGAAGAGGTTCGCCAGGCGGCACTGACATTGTTGTATCGGCTGCTGTTCGTGTTTTACGCCGAAGATCGCAACCTGCTGCCGTCGCATGATAAAGGCTATAGCGATTACTCGCTCAGGTCGCTCCGTCACGAATTGCACGATGGCCTCGACCGCGGGGAGCGCTATAGCGCAAGGGCTGATCGTTTCTATAAGCGGCTGCAAGGAGTCTTTCGTCTCATCGACGTCGGCGACACGGGGATCGGATTGCCGCCATATAATGGCGGGCTGTTCGACGACGGCAAACAACCGCTCTTGAGCCGCGTTGCCCTTCCCGATTCCGAACTCGCGCCGATCCTCGACAGCCTTTCGCGCCGCCAAGAAGGCGAGACACGCAAATGGATCAATTACCGCGACCTATCCGTCCAACATTTAGGCGCGATCTACGAGCATTTATTCGAGTTCATCCTGGTTGCGAAGGATGAGCGCATCACGATCTCGCTTACACCCTTCGCTCGAAAGGGAAGCGGCAGCTACTATACGCACGAAGACCTCGTTCATCTAATTTTGGAACGCGCTGTTGGACCGCTGGTCGATGAGAGGGTATCCACTTTTCGCGACCGCGCCGCGGCACTCGCGGAAGACCGTGGACCGAAGGCTCGCCGCCTCCAAGAACTTTTCGCAATCGACCCCGCGAGCGGGTTTCTCGAATTCAAGATTTGCGACCCTGCCATGGGTAGCGGTCATTTCCTCGTTTCGTTGGTCGACTATCTAGCAGACCAAATCCTTGAAGCGATGGCCGAGGCGACTGAGCTCGTAACCTGGACCGACAAGGACCGTCCGTACGTCTCCCCCTTGGCAACACGAATCGGCAGCATTCGCGATCGCATTTTAGCCGCCGCGAGCCGCGAAGGTTGGCACATCGAGCGGTCGCAGCTCGACGATCGGCATATCGTGCGCCGCATGATCTTGAAGCGGGTTGTTTATGGCGTCGACAAGAACCTTATGGCGGTCGAGCTGGCAAAAGTTGCTCTCTGGCTTCACACCTTCACGGTAGGCGCGCCGCTTTCCTTCCTCGATCACCATTTGCGGTGCGGCAATTCGCTGTTCGGCGAGCGGGTAGCTGCCGCGATGACAGGCAAGCGCGGCTCCCTCCTTATCAATCGCTACGTACAGCAAGCAAAACAAGCCACGATGGCAATGACGCAGGTTGAGGAAGCAACAGATGCTGACATCACCGAGGTGCGGACATCAGGCGAAGCGTTCGCAGGGATTTCAGCCGATACGCGCAACCTGACCTCATATCTCGATTTCGTTCACGCGCTTCGATGGTTGGATTTGGATGATGAGGACAATCGGCTCATCCAGAGGCTTCTTGATGGGCAGTTCGGCGATACGGTCAAGCTGATTTCGGGCGAAGCGATGCCGATCGTCGATGACGACGCCGCCTCGCAAACGCATCTCTTTGAGACTCCGCTTGGGCAGGCGGAATTAGGGCCCGCACCGACGCTGGCAACAGCGACATGGGCGCGGCTAAAGCAAATTCTGGATGACGCTCGCACGCTCGCGCAACAGGAGCGCTTCCTGCATTGGGAAGTCGCTTTTCCCGGCGTGTGGTCCGATTGGGAAAGCTTGGCACCGGTCGGGGGCTTCGATGCGATCATCGGCAATCCTCCTTGGGATCGCATGAAGCTCCAAGAAGTGGAATGGTTCGCCACGCGGCGACCGGAGATCGCAAAATCTGTTCGCGCATCCGACCGCAAAAAAATGATCGCGGCCCTAGAGCGAACAAAAGATCCATTGTGGGATGATTATATGTCCCGCTCTACGAAGGCAAAATGGTGCAAGCTTACGATCACCGTGCTGCGAACGTCGTAGTGAATCTCGACAATCTCAATCGACCGGCACAGCCAGAATCGCCGACTGCCGAACAGAAAGCATCAGATCAATGGCTTCCGGCTTCGTTGTATTGGATCAAGGCAGATGAAATCGAGTGGCCGAAAAATGCGAGGGGAAAGCCGTCGCTCGGATGGGCAATCGGTTTCAAAGACGTAACCGCACCAACCAACTTCCGCACGATGATTGCGGCGGCAGTCCCGTTCGCCGGCTTCGGCAACACCTTGCCCCTGCTCCTGCCGAGCTTGCCGAATCCACCGCCAGAAGGATCAAGCCGGAAGGTTTTTACAGCGTGGCAGCAGGCGCGGGATGAGGCCGTGGATGCCTATCGGAAAGGCGCACCGTTGCTCCTAGCCAACTTTAATTCTCTCGTCTTCGATTTCGTGGCCCGCCAGAAGGTGCAAGGCCAACATTTGAACTGGTACATCGTCGAGCAACTGCCGGTAGTTCCCGCCGAGCGATTCGAGGATAAGATTGCAGGGATCCAACTCTCCGATTTCATTCGCGAGGAAGTGCTTCATCTCACCTATACCGCGATCGACATGGAGCCTTTTGCGCGGGATATGGGATATAGCGGCTCGACCTTTCCGTGGGACGAAGAGGATCGGCGTCATAGGCGGGCGAGGCTCGATGCTCTCTTCTTTCAGCTTTATGGCATCGGTGCCGACGATGCCGGATATATCCTCGATACCTTTCCCATACTTCGTGAGCACGACGAAACGGAGTTCACTCGCTATCGAACCAAGGAGCTAGTACTCGCTTATATGCGTGCTTTCCAAGCAAACGATTTGACCAGCCGCGTGTCGGCGTAGTCTCACTGGAACTCTAACGAGCGGAAGTCCTGTCGTACCAGTGGACGGTTGCGTGAAGCCGATTAGCAGAAACCGTAAAGATGAACATCTGTCCTCTCTTGCCTCTGTTCGCCCGGCCGTGCTGCCCTTTGATTGAGCGCGGCCATCGCGCGCGCGCCTGGGTTCTGGCAGCAACGTGTTCGCCATGAGCGACGCATCGGCCGCGGCGCCGATTGTCGAGGTTGCGGGAATCGGCAAAAGCTTCCGCAACGGCACGGTGGCGCTGACCGGCATCGATCTCGGCGTCGCGCCGGGCGCGTTCCTCTCGCTCTTGGGTCCCTCGGGTTGCGGCAAGAGCACGCTGCTGCGCTTGATCGCCGGCTTGACGCCGCCGAGCGAAGGCCGCATCGCTTTGCACGGCGTCGCGCGCGGCAAGATCGGCTTCGTCTTTCAGGAGCCGACGCTGATGCCCTGGGCGACGGTCTGGGACAATGTGTTTCTGCCGCTGCGCTTGATGGGCGTCTCGCACGAGCAGGCGGCGCCGAAGATCGCGGCGACGCTCGCCTCGGTCGGGCTCGATGCGTTCGCCAAGACCTATCCGCGCGAGCTCTCGGGCGGCATGAAGATGCGCGTCTCGATCGCGCGCGCCCTCGTCACCGAGCCGCAGCTTCTGCTGCTCGACGAGCCCTTCGCCGCGCTCGACGAGATCACGCGCTTCAAGCTCAACGAGGATCTGCTGGCGCTCTGGCAGCGTCATCGATGGACGGTGATCTTCGTCACGCACAGCGTCTTCGAATCGGTGTTCCTCTCGAACCGCATCGTCGTGATGACCAAGCGCCCCGGCCGCATCGCCGCCGATGTGCCGATCGATCTCGCTTATCCGCGCGAGGCCGCGCTGCGCACCCAAAGCGACTACACGGCGCTTTGCGCGCGGCTGTCGCAGATCCTTGCGAAGGCGGCGGCGTGAGAGTGATGATGCTTTCTCGCTTCTTATGTCTCGCTTCCCCGGCGAAAGCCGGGGTCCATCGCTCGACAGCGTGGCGGATGAATGGACTCCGGCTTTCGCCGGGGAAGCGAATAAGAAAGAGCGACTGGCGTGCCCATGCATAGCCCCGCGCGCATCCTCGCGCCGGCGGTCGTCGGCGCGGTCATCCTCTGCGCCTGGGAAGCAACGGTGCGGATCGAGGGCATCCCGCCTTACATCCTGCCCGGCCCGCTCCTCATCGCTCAGAGCCTGTGGACCGACGGGCCGAGCTTGCTCGGCTCGCTGCTCGTCACGCTGCGCATCACCTTGGCGGCGCTCGCCGCGGCGGTGATCTTGGGCGGCGCGATCGCGGTCATGTTCGCGCAGTGGCGCTGCCTCGAGATTTCGTTCTTTCCCTATGCCGTGATCCTGCAAGTGACGCCGATCGTCTCGATCGCGCCGCTGATCATCATCTGGGTCAACGACACCTTCGCCTCGCTGCTGATCTGCGCCTGGATCGTCGCCTTCTTCCCGATCGTCGCCAACACCACGCTCGGCCTTAACAGCGCCGACCGCAATCTTGCCGCGCTGTTCCAGCTCTACGGCGCCTCGCGCTGGCAGGCGCTGCGCTTCCTGCGCCTGCCTTCGGCGCTGCCGCTCTTCCTCGCCGGCGTGCAGGATCAGCGGCGGCCTCGCGCTCATCGGCGCGGTGGTGGCGGAGTTCGTCGCCGGCACCGGCGGCACCTCGACCGGCCTTGCCTCGCGCATCCTGGAGGCCGGCTACCGGCTCGAGATCCCGCGGCTCTTCGCGGCGCTGTTCCTCCTCTCGCTCACCGGCATCCTGATCTTCGCCGCGCTCTCCTGGCTCTCGAACGCGCTTCTGAAGCGCTGGCACGAAAGCGCGCTGCCGGAGGAGGAATAGGGGCGCGATGGCAGTTGAAGCTGCGCCGCGCTGTTTCGTCTACATCCTCGGCAGCCGGCGCGGGCGCGATTGCCGCACCTATGTCGGCTGGACGCTCGATCTCGACCGGCGCCTCGCGCAGCACAATGACGGCACCGGCGCGCGCTCGACGCGCGGCCGCGATTGGTGTCTGCTTTATGCCGAAAGCTGCGCGACGCGCGGCGAGGCGATGAGCCGCGAAGGGCATCTGAAGCGCGCGAAGAAATTCCGCCAGGAACTGCGCGAGGCGCTCATTGGCGCGTGAGGGGGGCGAGGCGCGAGGGCAGAGCCGATTTTTGGTTCCGCCGCATTCGATCGGCGTGCCGAGTTTACGCGACGAAATACGCGACCAGCATCGCGACGACCGCGAGCGTCACCGAAATCGCGAGCACATAGCGCACGCCTTGACCGCGAATTGCTTGTCGCGCTTCCGTCGCCGAGAGCACAGGTTTTCCTTGTTCTTCCATGCGTTGTTCAACAATACCGGCGCGGTGCGGTTCCGCGGGCACGACCCCGCATACCGCCACGCTTCTGCTTATCTGCCCCGCAAAGGCGTCATTTCGGAATAGCGGAGACCGCGCCGCCGCAGCGCCGGAGCATGAGGCGCCAACCCGGCGCCAATCCGACGCCAACCCGAATGTCGAGAATACCTTCGTCCGATCGACTAGTATCCGGTGACACCGGATCATCTGGTGGAGCCCTGCCTCCGCGAGGATGAGGGCGAAAGAGCCGCCGATAACGAGGGGACGATAATGACCCGAGTGACGTACGAAGTCGTTCAGCACGATCAAGGGTGGGCTTACAAGGTTGATGGCGTGCTCTCGGAAACTTTCCCCTCGCATAAACTGGCGCACGCGGCGGCCGAGCGGGCAGCGAGAGAGCAAATGGTCGCGGGCAATACCGAAGGGATCGTCTACGAGGACAAGGAAGGACGCTGGCATTATGAAGTCGCCAGCGGCAAGGACCGTCCCGCCACGGACGTAAAAGGTTAAGGTTAAAGACCGTAAAGGATCGAGCGGCTCATCGCCGGCGTCGCCGGCTTCTGCCGCCTGGGCGTGACCTCGATTTCTTCGCCGGGGATTTCTTCGCCGGGCTGGACCGAACGCACGATCCGCGTTTTTTGCCACAGCACATTTTGGAGACGGCAATGACCTTCGCCTATTGGATGATCGTCGTCGCGATGTTCCTGCCTTACGCGGCGGTGGTGCTCGCCAAATCCGGCGGCGTCGACAATCACGCGCCGCGTGTGACCCTTGCCGCGCTGACCGGCTGGCGCCAGCGCGCCGATTGGGCGCATCGCAACCATTTCGAGGCGTTCGCGCCCTTTGCCGCGGCGGTGATCGTCGCCGAGCTGGCGCGGGTGCCGCAGGCGAGGATCGATCTCGCCGCCGGCGCCTTCATCGTGTTGCGGATCGCCTATACGGGCTTCTACGTCGCCGATCTCGCGACCTCGCGCTCGATCGCCTGGGCGCTGGCCCTCATCTGCGTCCTCGCGCTTTTCGCCATGAGCGCGTGAGGCTGTCCGACGATATCGCTCGTTTCGGGAATAGTATCTTCGACAGACCCGGACGCTATTGGTGGGGCAGACGCCGAAAACCTCCCTTCAATATAGCGGGCATTTTCCTTGCATCCGGGTAATTGATACGCTTTTAGGAATTGTAAAAATCCCGGTAACACTTTCCGGCGAAACTGCTCCTGCCACCAAAGGAGAGAGAGAAGTGATGAATTTTTTGAAGCGTTTCGTGAGTGACGAGTGCGGTGCAACCGCCATCGAATACGGTCTGATCGCCGCGCTCATCGCGGTCGCTATCATCGGCGCGGCAACGACGGTGGGCACCAAACTCAGCACCACCTTCACCAACGTCGGCAATAGCCTCTGAGCATTTCGCTGGTCTAATCGTCGTGATGTGCGCCCCGCTGCGGACGATCCGCGGCGGGGCTTCTTTTTGCCGAATTGAACGCAGGGAATTCGCTGGTGAGGCCGTCCGCTAACTCGGCGATACGGCCCCGCCGGGCCTGGCGACGCCGAGGATCGCACGAGCGGCTTCGAGCTGAATTATTCGGAAGCGGAACTCTCTGTGACGTACATCACACTTTTCGAATCCGAATTCGGCTAGACCTCGTGGATGCCCACAACCGCCTTGGCGCCGTTACGGACGTGCTGCTCGGATAAGCGCACGTCGCAAAAAAAATGCCGAAACGAGACTTTCGGCCTCGCAGCTTGGCATTCGCGCCCTTCGGAAGTCCTGTGTTAAAATCGGCCGGCCGAACACTGGGGAGGGCGAATGGCCGGAAGAGTTCTCACGACACATGTCGGCAGCCTGCCCCGGCCCGAGGCGCTGGCGGCGCTCCTGCGCGCGCGCCATCAAGGACAGCCGATCGACGATTTGTCCTTCACGGCGACGCGGCATCAAGCCGTCCGCGAATGCGTGGCGCAACAGGTCGCCTGCGGCATCGACATCGTGTCGGACGGCGAAATGGGGAAGATTTCCTACGCCTATTACGTCCAGGACCGCCTCAATGGTCTCGAAAGCGCCGAGCGTGTTGCGCAGCGGCAACTGCCGCTGCGGCGGTTTCAGCGGTTGGCGATCCTCTATCCGGAATTCCCCGATTACTCGGCCTTCCGCGCGAGCCGAACGGACGGACCTGCGTCGGCGAAACCGCCGATTTGCACGGGACCTTTGTCGTATCGCGATAGCGGCCCCGTCAACGACGATCTGGCGCTGCTGAAAGAGGCCGCCGCCGCGGCGAAGGCGCCGGCCTCGTTCATGACGGCGGCATCGCCGGGCGTGATCGCGATGTTCGCGTCCGAGACCAGCCATTACGCGACCGAAGACGATTACATCTTCGCCTTGGCGGAGGCGATGAAGCCGGAATACGAGGCCATTATCAAGGCGGGCGTCACGTTGCAGATCGATTGCCCCGATCTAACCTTGGTGAAGCGGATGATCTACGCGGGGCAGGAGACCGATCCTCTGCGCATCGCCGCGCGCAATCTCGAAGCGGTCAATCACGCGATCAGCGGCCTTCCGGGGGATCGCGTGCGGCTTCATCTTTGCTGGGGCAATTATGCCGGGCCGCACACCAACGATCTGCCCGTGGCCGAGCTCTTTCCGTTGCTGCGCCAGACGAAAGCGCGGTCGCTTTCCTTCGAGGCCGCCAATCCGCGTCACGAGCATGAGTGGGAGGATTGGAAAAGCAGCCGCTTGCCCGACGATATGATCCTCATTCCGGGCGTGATCGACAGCGTCACCAATTTCGTCGAGCATCCCCGCTTGGTGGCGCAGCGTCTCCGGCACTTCGCCGATGCCGTCGGCGTCGAGCGCATCGTCGCCGGCGCGGATTGCGGCTTCGGCACGTTCGCCGCGGCCACGCCGACGGTGTTCCCGTCGATCGTTTGGGAAAAACTGCGCGTCCTCGCCGAAGGGGCCGCCCTGGTGCAATAAGCGCCGAGCCCGCGCAAGGAATTCCGCGGCTTCGCCTCACACGCTCGCCGACGCGGCTGTCCGCGGGGGTCGATCTCGCCGCCAACGGCGCGCGCCACTCAAATTCGGTTGTGCCCGGCGGCACGCGCGATCAATCGCGGGTTGTGCCGGTGCCGGGCAGGAAGCTCGAGGTCGCATCAAATGCGGGCGAAATTGCGCGCGAAGGAGCCCGCATGATCGTCGAATGGTACGTCGATCTTCTAAAACTCTACCGATTGGCAATAAACTCTTAGTAGAAACAATTAATCTTCATCCCTAGTCGCTGCCGTCTTTTTTTGTTGGGGAAATATGATAGAGCCAGCGTTTACGCTCCCGGCGAGTGAGCAAACCCTTTCCGCCGCCGAGCTCCAGGCGATGCGGGACCAATGGAAAGAGTCTCGCCGCTTTCGGCGCAAATCCGTGATCCTTGCTTGCACCGTGGAAACGCCTCGCGGCACGGTGCAATGCGTCGCTTTGGATTTGTCGCTCGGAGGCGCGCGCATACGGGTTCAAGAGAAACTGGCGCCTCTGGAGCAGGTCACGCTCGTGCTCGCGAAATTTGGGCGCTTTCCCGGTCAGGTCGTTTGGCTCAATGCCCCCGAAGCCGGGCTCCAGTTCAGCGACCCTCCCGAGGAAGTCGCGCTGCGCTTCGGAAGCGACATTCCGTTCGCCTAGACATGATCGGATAATACGGAAATCGAGAATCGATTCCGTATTATCCGTAAATCGGGATACGCTTCTTTTCGCAACGATCGTGCTCTCGCGCCGGGTTGTCGCGGCGGCCGCGCTTTCGACTATGATGGCGCGACGGCAAGGGGAGGGCCGAGCGCATGAAGTTCCCAGCGAAGGGGCCGCGCGTCGCCAACATCGGAAGCCTGCTGGCGCTGCTCGGCGCCGCCATCGCGCTCGGCGGCGCTCCGCCGCAATCCTACGCGCTCGAGCCGATGACCGTCGGCTATTACGGCTCGGATGCGACGCTCGCGACCTTCATCGCCAGGGAGGAGGGCTTCTTCGAGAAGCACGGCATCGATGCGACCGTCAAGCAGATGTCGGGCGTCTCGACCGCGGCACCGCTCGCGCTCGTCGCCGGCTCGGTGCAGGTGATCTCGGCCTCGTTTCCGACCGCCGTGCTCGCCGCGGAGCAGGGGCTCGATGTGAAGATCCTCGCCGGCACGACGGTGAGCGCGCCCGGCTTCCATATCTCGGCGCTGGTCGTGCGGCCCGCGCTCGACATCAAGACCGCGAAGGATGTCGAAGGCCGCACCGTCGGCGTCCCCGGCATCAACAATTTCATCCATGTGCTGATGGTGAAATGGCTCGGCGACAACGGCGCCGATCCCGCCAAGGTGCATTTCATCGAAGTCGGCATGCCGCAAATGGCCGATCTTCTCCGCTCCGGCCAGATCGACGCGGCAACGCCGGTCGAGCCGGTCACCACCCGCCTCCTCGGCAGCGGCGCCGGCAAGCTCGTCTCCTACTACACCGACGGCCTGCCCGCCGGTACCTCGGCCTATGTGCTGATGATCGGTGGCGGCTATGCCGCGACGCATCCCGAGATCGTCGCCTCCTTCCGCGCCGCGCTCGATGACGGCCTCGCCTGGTATCACGCGCATCCCGACGACGGTCGACGCGATGCTCGTCAAATATCTCCGCCTGCCGATCGAGGTGCTGCGCGCCTCGCCGAAAGCACCCTACGACAACAAGATATCGACGCAGCAGGTGGCGTTCTGGATCGACGCGATGGCGAAACAGAAGCTGCTCTCGCAGCGGCTCGATCCGGCGAGCCTGATCGCGCGATAGGAATCTGGATGGGCCGTCATCCGTTCCGCTTCGAGTTCTGAAATCGAGCTCCGTCGCTATGTCCCGGGCGCGATCCTCGTCGCTGCCTTTTGTGCCCTGTCGGTGCTCTTCGTATCGGGCAATACCGCGGCCTATCGCGGGATATTGTCGCAAATGGGCTTTCACCCTTTTGACTTCCCGTTTCTCGACATGCACGGAATCCTTGCGACGGCGGAATGCTATCGTCGGGGGATCGACGTTATGACCAGCAACCCCTGCGACGTTCTTGGCCGAACCCTCGACTACTCGCCCTTCTGGCTCGTGACGGCGTCTCTCGGCATCGACACGAGCATGACGATGAGAGCCGGGCTGATGCTGGATGTCGTCTTCCTCTTCTCCGTTTTCTTTCTTCCGCCGGCAAAAAGCTGGGGCGCGATTGCGGTGATGATCGCGGCGCTCTGGTCGAGCGCAGTGACGATGGCGCTCGAGCGCGCCAATCTCGACCTCGCGATCTTCGTCATCGCCATGATGGCCGCTTGTTGGTCGCTGCGCGGTCCGGCTTGGCGCAGCCTGGGCTACGGGCTCATCACCCTTGCCGCCCTGGTCAAATATTATCCGGGAATCATGCTGCTTCTCGCCCTGCGGGAACGGCTGCGCTTCTTCCTGCCTCTCGCCGCCGCGCTTCTCGCGGTCGGAGCGCTTTTCGTCTGGATCGAAGGCTCCACGCTCGTGCGGGCGCTACACAACATCGACACGAGACAGTTCCCCACGACGTTCAGCGCCACCAATCTCCCGGAGGGTCTCGCGCACCTTCTCGCGCCGGGCGCCGATAGCCTGGCGCGCATCGCCGAACTCGCCTTTGCCTCACTCGCGGCAGGCTATGCTTACGCCATCGCGCGGCGCGGCGATATTCGTGGCGCAGCGCAATCTTTGCCGTCGCGCGATCGCAACCTCATGCTGATCGGCGGTGCGCTCATCCTCGGCTGCTTCTTTACCGCGGAGAACGCTCCTTATCGCGACATCTATTTCCTGTTCATTCTTTCAGGGCTTCAAGGGCTGTGGCGCGAGGTATCGAGCGCGGCGGCGCGCCGTCGGCTCGAGCTGCTGACCGGCGCGATCCTTTTCCTGATGTGGGACCCGTTCTTCCGTCTCGCTCTCGAGCAGGGCGTCGCGGCCTTTGGGTTGGGAACCACCTATTCGAATGCGTACTGGTTTCTGCGCGAGACCACCTGGTGGTGGGTGGTCAGCATCCTGCTCGCCCTATTGTTCGACGTTTTCCTTGCGGCAACGGCCGGCGACAGCTTGAGCCGCAAGTCCCGTGGTGGGATCGAAGGTAAAGCGATTACGATCCCAGACCTAACGGGCGGATAAGTCGCGAACCCACGCACACACACCCGCTCCAGCCGCTCGCAAACAAGGTCGGCGGTCCGACCGGGCGAGTTCCTGTTCCCGAGGCGCGGTCATTCAGATCGGTGAATGACGATCCGGCAATATGCCCGGCTGGTCTCGCGGTGGGTTGCAGCCGTCGGGCTGGACCCCAGCTTCTTCGGAACGCATTCGCTACGGCGCACCAAGGCAACCCTCATCGATCGTCGGACTAGCAATTTACCCGCCGTACAACTTCTCCTCGGTCACACGAAGATCGAGAGCGCGGCTCGATACCTCGCGATCGAGGTTGACGACGTACTCGCTATCGCTGAAAAGTCGACGGCTGAAGTTGGGGGCAGAGCCGACAGCCCTGCCTCTCAACATTCAACCGATCGGTGCCAGTAAGGGATAGTCATCGTCCCACTCTATCTTTAGCGGTTGGACGCCAGTTCCTCGGCGCGTTCGGCCAGGGCCAGCCAGCGTTCTTCGGCCGCCGCCAACTCGACCACCAGTTCGCCGTGGCGGACCATGCCGGCCTTGAGCTTGGCGGCATCGGCGGCGCTGGCAGGATCGGCGAGCAGACGTTCAACCTTGACCTTCTCCGCTTCGAGCTTAGCGATGCGCTCGGGCAAACCGTCGAGCTCACGCTGATCCTTGAAGGACAGCTTCGACGCTGCGCGATTACGTTGCGGCTCCGGCGTCGGTTTTGCTTCGACAGGTTTTGTCGCTTTCGGCGCGAGCGGCTCGCGGCGCTGGCGCAGATAGTCGGTATAGCCGCCGACATATTCATGGACGACGCCATCGCCTTCGACGGCGATGATGCTGGTGACGAGGCGATCGAGGAAATCGCGGTCGTGGCTGACCAGCAGCAAGGTGCCCTCGTAATCGGCCAGCACCTCTTCGAGGAGATCGAGCGTCTCCATATCGAGATCGTTGGTCGGCTCGTCGAGGATCAGCAGATTCGATGTCTTCGCCAGCACCTTCGCCAGCAAGAGCCGATTGCGCTCGCCGCCCGACAGCGAATTGACCTTGGCCTTGAACTGCCGCTCCTCGAAGAGGAAATCCTTGAGATAAGACGCGACATGACGCGTGCGGCCCTGCACCGCGAGGGTATCGCCGCCGCCATCGGTCAAAGTCGCCCACGGCGTCGATTCCGGATCGAGCGATTCGCGCAACTGATCGAAGATCGCGAGGGTGAGATTGGTGCCGTGACGCGCGATGCCGCTGTCAGGCTCGATCGTGCCGGCGAGGATGCCGAGCAAGGTCGATTTGCCCGCGCCGTTGCGGCCGATGAGGCCGACGCGATCGCCGCGCAGCACGCGGGTCGAGAAATCGCGCGCGATGACCTTATCGCCGAAGGCCTTATCGACATGTTCGAGTTCGGCAACAAGACGGCCGCCGACATCCGAGCTGACGTTGCCGAGCTTCGCCGCGTTGTGCACGATCCGTTGCGAGCGCTCGTGGCGCATCTTCTCGAGATTGCGCAAGCGGCCCTGGTTGCGCTTGCGCCGCGCCGAGATGCCCTGGCGCGACCAGATGGTCTCGGCCGCGATGCGCTTATCGGCGCGCGCCTCGGCCGCTTCCTCGGCGGCGAGAATTCCCTCCGACCATTCCTCGAACGCGTCATAGCCCTTATCGAGCTCGCGCATCGTGCCGCGATCGAGCCACAGGGTGCGGCGCGACAGGCGTTTCAGGAAGGTGCGGTCATGGCTGATCAGCAGCAGACCGGCGCGATGGGTGAGCAGCCGCTCTTCCAGCCATTCGACCGCCGGAATGTCGAGATGGTTGGTCGGCTCGTCGAGCAGCAGGATATCCGGATCGCCGACCAGCATTTGCGCCAGGCTGACGCGCCGGCTCTCGCCACCCGATAGATTGACCAGCAGCCGATCGCCGGGCAGTTCGACCTCATCGAGCGTGGCCGCGACGAGGTAATCGCGATTGGTCGCTTCGGTCGCTTGCGGCAGGCCGGTCGCGACGAAATCGCCGACCGTCATCGCCGCATCGAATTCCGGCACTTGCGGCATATAAGCGACGCGCGTTCCCGGCTGGACGAAGCGCTCGCCGCTATCAAGTTCGATCAGCCCACCCAGCGCCTTGAGCAAGGTCGACTTGCCGCTGCCGTTGCGGCCAACCAGGCAGACGCGCTCGCCGGCGCCGATCGCCAGCGATACGCCGGTGAAGGTCGGCCGGCCGCCAAAGCCGATACCGGCATCGCGCAACGCTAATAGAGGCGGGCTGGGCATGGCCGCGTTCTAGCGCAGGCTCTCTTCCTTGGCGATCTGGCGATCCGGTCGGAGCACGTTTCGGTGACACCATCGGCGCTTCTTTAGCCGGCCTTTGGGATCTGTGTCTGCGCTGGGAGCAACGGCCACGATTGTTCATCACGATCCACCGTCGTCCGCGCCCCTATATTGGGCAAAAGTTAGGGGAGTTCGTCCCCTCGAAATCTTAGCGCAAACGGCGCGCGCAATTCGAGGCCGCTTGAGCGCCGTTACCGGATGTGCTGCTCGGACAAGCGCATGGCGCGGATGTGACAGGAGCGGACTTGCATCTCGTTTGCAGAATGGGTCGCCCGGCTTTGATGCGACGGCGCGGTTTGATAGTGTCACGGGATTAGCCGAAGGTATCGCCGCTGGTCGAGTTCCTCCTTTCGCGCGAAGCCCGCGCACGTCCGGCATTTTTTTGGTTGGGATCGGCTGCCGTGCTGGCGGGCGTGCTCCTGCATCTGCCGATGTTCATCGATGCGGCCGCGATGGATTTCGAACTGGTCGGCATGCCGATCGATTGGCACATGCAGCTCGGCATGACGCTCATCGTCGGCGGCACGGTCGCGGGTTGGTACGGCCTTCTGCCGCCGGGCCGGCGGCGGGGCGCGCCCGATCCCGTCACCATGGACCCCGTGCTTGCGACGCCGGCGCAGGCCGACGGCACGCTCCGCTGGATTCACTGGCGCTTGATGCTCGTGCTGGCCCTAGCCTTGGTCATCGATTCGATGAAGCCGGCATCGCTCGGATTCACGATCCCCGGCATGATGCGCGAATACGGATTGTCGCGCGAGACCATCGCGCTGTTTCCGTTCTTCGCCCTGACCGGGCTGACGATCGGCTCTTACATGTGGGGCGTGATCGCGGATCAGGTCGGCCGCCGCGCCGCGATCTTGCTTTCGGGCATCATGTTCGTCGGTACCGCCATTTGCGGCACGATGCCCGGGTTTCTCTGGAATCTCGCGATGTGCTTTTTCATGGGATTGGCGGCCGGCGGCATGCTGCCGATCGCCTACACCTTGCTGGCCGAATGCATTCCCCCGCGGCAGCGCGGCTGGGCGCTCGTGCTCTTGGGCGGGTTCGGGTTGATCGGCGGCTATTTCGCCGCGAGCGGTTGCGCGGCCCTGCTCGAGCCGCATTTCGGCTGGCGCATCATGTGGCTGCTGAACGCGCCGACCGGCGTAATGCTGATCCTGTGCAATTATCTCATCCCGGAATCGCCGCGCTTTCTCCTCATGCGCGGGCGCGTCGAGGAATTGCGCATCACGCTCGCGCGCTTCGGCGTGCCGCTCGATCTTGGGCACGCCTTCGACGCGGCGGCGGCGCGTGTCGACAGCACGCTGGCCTTGCTGCGGCGCCCGTTCTCGAGCACGACGCTGGCGCTCAATCTCACCGGCGTCTCGTGGGGACTGGTCAATTTCGGCCTGCTGCTCTGGCTGCCGGCTGAGCTACGCGCCCGAGGCTATGGCGTCGCCGGCTCGGATATCTTGCTTTTCCGCTCCGCCCTTCTTGCCTTGCCGACGATGCCGGTAGTCGCTTGGCTCTATGGCCGGTGGAGCACGAAATGGACCGTCGTCGCGCTCTCCGTGACCACAGCGCTCGGCCTCGTCGGATTGTCGTTGATCGATTCGGACATCGCCACGTTTCGCGACAACCCGCTGGTAATGGTGTCCATCCTGATGGTGGGCGTGAACGGCATCATTGCCTGCCTTCTTCCCTACAGCGCCGAGAATTATCCGGTCCTCGTGCGCGGAAGAGGCACGGGCCTCGTCGCCGGCAGCAGCAAGTTCGGAGGCCTGCTCGTTCAGGCGATCACGGCCGCGGCCTTGGTTCCGAGCCTCGCAGTTGCCTCGTTGGGACTCGCCGTGCCGATGGCCGCCTCGGCGGCCATGCTCGCGTCCTGCGGTCGAGAGACGCGCGGCCGCGGATTGGAGGAGCTGGATCGGCCTCTCTCGTAATGGCGTAAATGCCCGAAGATACGGTTCACGAAAGTGCCGGCGTGATTGCTGCTGCTTCGCGCCAGATCGCGAGCGCCACCGCGAGGATCGCCGGACCGAGGAACAGGCCGACGATGCCGAAAGCTTCAACACCGCCGAAGACGCCGAGCAATGCCCAGAGAAACGGCAGGCAGATCGAGTCGCCAATCAGCTTGGGCCGCGCAGTATGGTCGATAATGAAGATCACGACGAGTCCGACGCCCAGCAGCGCCAATCCGACAATCGCACGCGAGGTCGCAATCAGCGTCAGCGAGGCGACAGCCAAGGCAGCCGGAGCCCCGAAGGGCACGATGCCGAGGATCGCCGTCGCCAATAAAAATGCGATCGGATGCGGCACGCCGCAAATCGCGTAACCGACCCCGAGAAGGAGACCTTCGATCAAGCCGATAAAGACCAGTCCGTTGACCGTCGCGCGCACGGCGGTGAGGCTATACCGGCCGTAGCGCTGGGCCGGTTGCCCCAGAAGGCGGATGCCGATCTTCTCGACCTCATGCGCGATGCGCGCCCCGTCCTTATAGAGAAACAACAACGTCAGAAGCGTGAAGCCGAGGATCGCCAGACGCCGGACGATAAAACGTCCGACATCGCGCCCGAAGCCGAGCGCGCCGGCGGTTTGCGACTGAGCGAAAATCGATCCCCCCGCTGCCGTCGGCTCGGCGAGATGCGTATGCCACCAGGAAGCGATGTATCCGCCAACGAAAGGAAGCTGCGCCAGCCAGTCCGGCGCTTCCAACCGGCCATCGCGCGCCTGCTCGATCATGTCGCGCAGCGACCCGGCTTCCTGCGCGAGCGCGGTGCCGAAAAGAATAAGCGGCAGCACCAGCAACACCGCCCATAAAAGGGTAAGCAGGATCGCGGCTGTCACCGGCGCGAGGCCGGCCCGAACGAGCCGATCGCGGATCGGCCAGGTCGCGATGGCGATGACGGCCGCCCAGGTGAGCGCCGGTATAAAGCTCCAGAGCACCCAGACGCAGAGCGCCGCCAAGGCAACGACGACGGCCGCGCGCGGGATCATCGAAACCGGAAAATTGCCGCCGGCCTCAGCTTGTTCGGGCCGGCGTTCCTTCGTGTCAGCCACGCATGCTCCTTTTCAGATGATCGCGATGAGCGGGCCCGGGGCCTTATCCGCGGACGCAACCAGCCGTCAGTTCTTCGGCGGAATCAGGATGCCGACCAGCTCGGCGACGCAGACCGGCTTGTCGCTGCCCTCGCGCTCGACCGTCGCTTCGCTGGTGAGGCGCACGCCTTGCGCTACGTCTTCGACCGCAAGGATGCGGAATTTCGCGCGCAAGCGGCTGCCCGCCGGCACCGGCGCGGTGAAGCGCACCTTGTTGGCGCCGTAATTGAGCCGCGCCGCGAGCTGCTCGACGCGATAGGTCTCGTTGCTCAACCGCGCGAGCAGCGAGAGGGTCAGCCAGCCATGCGCGATCGTGGTGCCGAAAGGCGAGGCTTTGGCGCGCTCGACATCGACATGGATCCATTGGAAATCGCCGGTGGCTTCGGCGAAGCGGTCGATCATCGCCTGATCGACGGTGACCCAGCCGCTGACGCCGAGCTCGGTGTCGCGGACCGCGGCCGCGTGCTTCAGCGCGGCGATATCGGGAAAGATGCGCATGGTGCCTCCGCCGCGATTGTGCCGCGCGTTGCTGCCCGGATCAAATCGCGGTCCGCTGCGTGGACTCCGTAGAGGAGATGAGCGATCAGCCTCGCGTCAGATGGGTGAGGGCGCGCAGCGCGCGGATGCCGTGATAGCCGGTCTTGATCGCGCCGAGCGCCAGAAAAGCGGCGGCGAGCGCGTCGAACTCGTCGCTAAGCGGCTGGCCGAGCGCCGTGCCGGCGAGGAGATGCCGGAAATGCGTGACGTCGCGATAGATGCCCCAGCCGAGCGCCGCGAGCAGGATCAGCGCGAGCGCATCGATCGCGGGATGCGCCGCGACATAGCGCTCGAGCGCGCCGGTCGCGCCGACGAAGTGAAAGACTTCGCAGATCGCGTAGGCGAGGAGGATCGCGGCGACGGCAATATCGATATATTCGGCGATGCCGAAAGCGATCTCGGGATCGCCGACATAAAGCATCAGGTGCTGCTGCTCGGCATGGATCGTCCATAGCACCGCGAGCCAGGTGAGGAAGCTCAGCGTCGCGCGCATCAAGGACCGCATGCGCGGGATGATAGGGCGAAAGCTATCAGCAACCAGCAACCAGCAACAACACACGTCATTGCGAGCGGAGCGAAGCAATCCAGGAGCAACGCCGGAACTCGCTGGATTGCTTCGTCGTGCTTCGCACTCCTCGCAATGACGACGTTGTTAATAGCTAACGGCTGATAGCTGATAGCTATCGAGGCTGCCGCCCGGCGACGGCCGGGCGCGGCCGAGTGCTCTCTTGACAGCATCGCGTGAACGGCTGTGAATATGTTGTTACAGAAGAATTTGGGGGAGAGCCGTCATCATGCTGAAGTCCGCACTCTATCTCGGTGTTGCCAGTCTCGCCTTGTTGGGTCTCTCCGCGCGCGATGCCGCGGCGCAATCCTCCTCGGGCAATGCGCCGGCCGGCGGCGCGCCGCAAGCGGCCGCGCCCGCCGTGTCTTCTTCGCTGCATGTCGATCTGCCGCCGCTGCCCAGCGGCCCGCCGACCAATCCCGACGGCAGCAAGCTGCAATCGATCAGCGGCACGGTGACGAGCCCGCACGGGCCCGAGGCCGGTGTCTGGGTGATCGCCGAGACGACCGAGCTGCCGACGAAATTCGTCAAGATCGTCGTCACCGACGATAAGGGCCGCTACCTGTTGCCCGAGCTGCCGACGTGCCGATTACAGCGTCTGGGTGCGCGGCTACGGCCTCGTCAATTCGCCGAAGGTGCATGGCGTGCCCGGCAAGCATCTCGATCTCGCCGCGGTGCCGGCGCCCAGCCCCGCGGCGGCCGCGCAATATTATCCGGCGATCTACTGGTACTCGATGGTGAAGATTCCCGGCGCCGATCAGTTCGGCGGCAAGAGCGCGATCCCGCCGAAGGCGACGCAGCAGCAATACCTGACCGACGATCAAGAACCAGCAATGCGTCGGCTGCCATCAGCTCGGCCAGCTTGCGACGCGCACGATCCCCGCCGCCTTCAGCGATCTCGATTTCGAGCAGGCCTGGTTCCGCCGCATCCAATCCGGCCAAGTCGGCGACGCAGATGGTCGGCGCCGCCGGCTCGATGGGCGGCGTCCCGCTGCATTACTTCGCCGATTGGACCGAGCGCGTCGCCAAGGGCGAGCTGCCGAGCGAGAAGCCGCAGCGCCCGCAAGGCGTCGAGCGCAATATCGTCATCACCGAATGGGAATGGGGCAGCCCGAGCACCTATCTCCACGATCTGATCTCGACCGACAAGCGCAACCCGACGGTCAACGCCTACGGCCCGCTGTTCGGCTCGACGGAATATTCGACCGACGATCTGCCGATCCTCGATCCCAAGACCAACACGGCGAGCACCTTCCACGCGCCGCATCGCGATGCCGACATGCCCGAGAGCCTCGGGCCGGGCCAGGCGGCTGATCTCAAGCCGATGCAGGCGTCGGCCTATTGGGGCGATCAGAAGATGTGGACGAACCACGTCAACAATCACAACTCGATGTTCGACAGCCAAGGCCGGCTGTGGCTGACGGTTCGACTTCGCGTAACAAGGCCGATCCCGCCTATTGCAAGCAGGGCTCCGATCTTGAATCCGCGAAGATCTTTCCGCTGACCGAGAACACGCGCCAGCTCGGCGATGCTCGATCCGAAGACCGGCACTTTCACCTTCGTCGACACCTGCTTCGGCGGCAGCATTTGAATTTCGGTATGGATAAGGACGACACGCTCTGACGCGAGCGGCGGCGGGCCGGTGCTCGGCTGGATCGACACCAAGACCCTCGAGGAGACCGGCGACGCCGCGAAGTCGCAAGCCTGGACGCCGCTCATCACGGATGCCAACGCCAACGGCAAGCGCGACGCCGCCGTCGATCCCAACCAGCCGGTCGATCCCGCCAAGGACAAGCGCCTGCCCGGCGGCTTCTACGCGGTCATGCCGAGCCCGGCGGACGGCTCGGTCTGGGGCACGGTCGGCGTCTTCGGTCCGGCCCGCGGTCTCGTCCGCGTCGCGCTCGGCGGCGATGCGCCCGCGACCGCGATGTCCGAGTATTACGCGATCCCGGCGCCGGGCTTCGGCCCGCGCGGCGGCGATATCGACAGCAAGGGACGCGTCTGGGTCTCGCTCGGCTCGGGCCATCTCGGCGAATTCGACCGCAGCAAATGCAAAGGGCCGCTTGAACGGGCCGAAGGCGGCCGACGGCAATGCGTGTCCGGAAGGCTGGAGCTTCCATCAATATCCCGGCCCGGGCTTTGCCGGCATCGGCAAGAACAGCGCCGAGGCGAGCTACTACACCTGGGTCGATCAGCACGACACGCTCGGCCTCGGCAAGGACGTGCCGATCTCGACCGGCAACGAGAACGACGCGCTGCTCGCCCTCGTCGACGGCAAATGGGTGGTGATGCGCGTGCCCTATCCGATGAGCTTCTACGCCAAGGGGCTCGACGGCCGCATCGACGATCCGAACGGCGGCTGGAAGGCGCGCGGCGTCTGGACGACGAGCGGCGACCGCACGCCCTGGCTGCATGAAGGCGGCAAGGGCTCGAAGCCGATGGCCATCCACTTCCAGATCCGCCCGAACCCGCTGGCTGACTAACGGGCAGGGCCGATGGCGGAGGGCGACATGCGTGCCGGCGAGGTCGCCGGCACGCTGCCCGCGGCGGCGGATGCGGGCATCTATTTCATCGGCGTGATCCGTACGCCGTGGCGCTCGCGCGCCGATTGCCCAAAGCGCGGCAGCTTCGATGGCCCGGTCTGCTCGCTGATGATCGATGAGCGCTGGCGCGTCGCGCTGACCGGGCTCGAGCGGCATTGCCGCTTGCAGGTGCTTTATTGGATGCATCAGGCGCGGCGCGATCTCGTGCTCCAGGCGCCGCGCCTCGGCACGCTCGCCGGTACTTTCGCGTTGCGCTCGCCGGTGCGGCCCAACCCGATCGCCTCGTCGGTCGTCGAGTTGGTTTCGGTGCGCGACAATATCGTCGAAGTGCACGGTCTCGACTGTCTCGACGGCACGCCGCTAATCGATGTGAAGCCCGAACGCGGCCGGCACGACGACGCGGCCTGATCGCTCACGCTTTCGGGATTTCAGCGCCGCGCACGGGGCGGCTCAGCTCCTCGCGGCGCGGGCCGCCGGGACGCCAGCCGTGCGCGAAATTGCCGGCGACGACGAACAGCGAATAGGCGAGGATGCAGACTAGCACCGCCGCCGCGTAGTGTAGGCGGCTGTCGATCTGCTCGAGCGCAAACACGAACACCGGGCCGAGCGCGCGGATGATCTGCGCCGTCAGCGGCGCGGTGCGTGCGATCCCTTCTTGCTGTGCGTAAAGTGGCAGCACAATCAGCGCCGTTGCCGCGACCGCCAGAATCGCGCCGTCGCCGGCGCCGTGAATGCCGCCAAAGGAACCGTTGCCGTCCCGCGCGATCTCGATGCCGGCCGCGACCGCAATGATCAGCAGATAGCGCACCGCGGTCACCGCCGCCGAGCCGACGCCGCGATCGTTGAGCCGCTTGGCGTACAGCAGGCTCACCGTGATGGACGCGCCGCTGACGAACAGCAGCGACAACGCGAGCGCGGCGGTGCCGATGTCGGCGGCGACGCCCGACCGCCCCGACAGGACCACCCACCACAAGGCGACAATGGACAGCGCGATTCCCGCGTAGCTCGCCCATTCCCAGGGACCAAGTCGTTGTGGCTTCGCCAAGGCGACGCCAAAAGCGCCCATCACGGCGGCGGTCAACGGCGCCATGCCGCTGTGGATGGTGTTGACGATCGACGGCTCCAGATGCGTCAGGCCGAAGAAATAGCAATTCCACGCTATCGCGGTGGTGAGGTTCATCGCCAGCACCGTTCGCCAGTTCGCGCGCAGGATCGCGAATTCCGGCCGTGCCCGGACGAAGGCCAGCGGCCCGAAGATCGCGGTCGACAGGACGAAGGCCAACAGGATGATCGCGAAGAAATCGACGCCCTGGAACAGGTGGCCGAAATAGACGTCGCGAAACGCCTGCGACACGCAGAACGTCAGCACCAGAAAAGGGCCGAGCAAACCGGACATAGGCAGATTCCCTTTCGTTCGGGAATCAAGCTAGGCCGTCGCGAAGGCCTCGGCACCCCACCTCTTGCGGTCGAATTCGACGAGCGATCAGCACCGCCATGACCGGTTTCTTCAATTCCCGGCTCCGGAATGTCGGTCGGGGCTAAAAGCGGTAACGCTCTGATCGACCGGAAGGATTCCGTTTGCCCTAAAATCCGACAATGCGCTTTATGAGTTCACGGCCTGGCCGCGCTACAATCGCCGCCTGGGCGATTTGAGACGGGATTGGCCGCGAAATGGAGATGATGATGACAGCGAAACATGGGTTTGCCGGCGCGCTGGCGCTGCTCGCGCTTTGCGCGCTGCCGCCGGCCGCCGAAGCGCGTGTCGTGCCGGCGCCGGTGCAGGATGAAGCGGCAGGGCCGGCGAGCAGCGAGGTCGCGGTTGTCGCCGGCGGCTGCTTCTGGGGCGTGCAAGGCGTCTTCCAGCATGTCGACGGCGTGATCAAAGCGGTCTCGGGCTATGCCGGCGGCGAGAAAGGCGCGGCCGAATACGAGACGGTCAGCACCGGCAAGACCGGTCATGCGGAATCGGTGCAGATCACTTTCGATCCGCGTAAAATCAGCTATGGCCGCATCCTGCAGATCTATTTCTCGGTGGCGCATGATCCGACCGAGATCAATCGCCAGGGCCCCGATACCGGCACGCAATATCGCTCGACCGTCTTCCCGACGAGCGACGCGCAGGCGAAAGTCGCGAAAGCCTATATCGCGCAGCTCGACGAGGCGCATGCCTATAAGGAAAAGATCGCGACGACGATCGAGCCGGGAAAGGCGTTCTATCCGGCCGAGGATTATCACCAGGATTTCCTCACCCGGCACCCGAGCTATCCCTACATCGTCATGTTCGATCTGCCGAAGATCGCCGATCTGAAAGCGTCGTTCCCCGATCTCTATCGCGCCGATCCGGTGCTGGTTTTCGCGTCGAAGTAGGGCGCGCGGCGACGCCCGCTCAGCGCAGGAGCTTCGCCGTGTGCTGAGAGGAAAGCGGTCGCCACTTGAGTCCCACGGACAATTCACGAAGGGACTCGAACGCGGCCGGCGACAGTGGGTCGTCGAGGCTGGAGCGAGCCGTGGAGCATTTGTTGCCGGCGCCGCGAAAAGCCAACCACTGAGGACGCGATACCAAGGAACTGATAGCAATCGAGCACGGTATGCTCTATGCAGTTATGGGTCCATCGGCCGCTTGCCGCGGCCACACTGGCTACGTGCATCATGACATCATCGAGCCCCCGACATCCGTCGCGGTGCAATTGGCGAAGCGGTCGGCCGAGACGGAGCGATCGCGAACCTCGCATCATTGGAGATCCACATGGCAAAAGGGCAGAAAAGGTCGAACCGCGAGGTGAAGAAGCCGAAGAAAACGGCGGCAGAACGCGCGAAGGCCACCGCTGCGCCCGTTATGGGGGCACTGGGTAAAGGCGCCGTCGCAGGACAAAAGCGGCGCTGAACGACGCCGGCACGCGATGGACCGCGCCGACCGCTTGCAATACCGCGCTTCGTCCACTAGGTGCCTGCGAATTGAGGCTGGCAAAACGTCGACTCGCCGCTGGCAATCCGCCGCCGAATCTCGTCAACTATTTCTCTCGTGTGGCGATCGGCGCGACCCTCTCTTCGACCAAGAGCCTTTGATAAGGAGTTGATAGCCATGCCGTCTCATAAATACGCCACCGGCCGGAAGGTCCAGTTCGTTCCCAGCGATCTGCACCTGTCGCCGCTCGGACAATTCGAGATTGTCCGGGCAATGCCGATCGAGCACGGAATCCTCCAGTACCGCGTAAAGTCGCTGAAGGACGGCCACCAGCGTGTCGTCATGGAAAGCGATCTGAGCTGAATGGGTGGGTTAAGGATGACATCGAAGCAACCGCAAATCGGCGACCGCTACCGCGACATCGCAACCACATTCCCGAAAGTCGTCTGGATTTTAAGCGAGCTGTTCACGAGTCGAAACGGCATCGAGCACGCGCATCTGATTTCTGCGTCCGATGCCGCCGACTCCAAGACGCTGGCGCTTTCGGTTGTCGCGGACCCGAAACGTTTCGTCCGCGCGGAAAGCCCAGGTTCCGTTTAGCCCATCCTCTCGTTTACCGGGGCCTAAGGGCGGCCGGCGCATTTCGCCGCGCGCTATTCGGCGGCCGAAGCGGCGGCGCGCTGAGTGAAAGGCGAGGCGCGCAACGCGCGCAGCATCGAGGCGATGCCGGCGCTGCGCAGCGGCACGTAAGGCTTGCCGGCCTGCTGGCACAGCCGCTTCAAGAGCAGCGCCGCGCTGTGGCTGATGCAATCGACCGGGAAGAAAGCCGCATCGGCGCGGCTGACGAGGCCGGGCAGCAGATCCGGACCGTTCCTCGACGCCGCCATCGTGATGGATGAGCTGACCGCCACCGGCTTCGATCATCTGTCGCAACTGTGCGACCTGATGCGGCCGGCCGCCGACATAGAGCAGCGCTGCGCCGCCGAGATCGATGCCGGTCTCCGCCGCGTCGCGTGTCGCGCGCGAGGCAATATGCGCTTCGAGTGCATCGATCTCGTCGCGCAGCGCGGCGAAGCTCGCGATCGGCCGCGACGCGCGCCCGATCGGCTTTCTGGGTCGCAAGCGTCAGCTCGTCGTTGCGCGTCTCGGCGCGCTGGCGCCGCGCCACTTCGCGATCGAGCAGCTTGCGCAGATCGGCGACGACGCCATGCAGCACGGCGGTCTCGGCGGGGCTCGAAACGCCCATGGCGGGTCGGCTCTGAAGCGTCGACCATCGCCGCGATGGTGGCGTTCAACTCGCGCGATCTTCGCGTCGCGCGCGATGATGCCGTCGCGCAACTGCGTCTGCTGCCGCGCCAGTTTTTCCTCGAGCGCGGCTTTTCTCTTCCTCGAGCTCATGCAGCCTGCGGATATCGGCGCGATTGGCGGCGCCGACGAGATGCGACAGCATATGGACGTCGCCGAAGGCTTCGCGCAGCAGCACATCGTCGGTCTTGGGATGCGTCAGCACCGCCCAATAGCCGCCCGGAATGTCGCCGGCCTGGCGCGCTTCCTGCCAACGACGGCGTAGCTCATCGAGGCTCTTGGCGTCGCCGAAGTGTCGCAAGGCGTGCGCATGGCGGCGATCGAGCGCTTTCTGCAATTGCTTGGCGAGGAGATTGTGCTGGCTGGCGGCCGCAACCGCGATCGTGTGCAGCAGATGCTCGGTCGGCTTCTCGGGAAGCTGGCCGTGGAACTTGGCTAACAGACGCGCGCAGCTCGCCGGTGGTGAGACAGGTGCCGATCACCGAGCAATGCAGCGAATTGTGCAGGTCCCAGATGCGGCGGCGCGCGGTCTTCTCGGCGGGCGCCGCGTGATCGTCGTGGAGGAGCGGGCGTTGATGTCGACCAGCCGAGGATCGAGGTGGCACGCCGCGATGATCGAGGCATTCGGGCGCCAGCGGTGCGAGGCCCGGGCGATGCGATGCCGGTTCGGCGGCTTTCATGGCGTATTCGCTATATTCATTAATATATAACGATACCTGCAAACGGCTGCCTGAGTTCAAAACCCCCGCACCCGCCGCAAGCCGATTGCGATCGACCGCCCAATCTTGCCGGGCTGACCCGCCGCGCTTAGAATCGGCGTCAAAGCGCCTGCGGCGGCGCGGCTGGGTGGGGAGGAAGCGTCCCATGAGCGATGCGACGATGAGTGCCGAGCAGAAAGAGGCCTTACATCGCGCGGCCGAGGCGAAGATCGTGACCTTCGCTTATCAGAAGCCGGCCGAGCAGAAGGATCGCGACGGCGAGCCGATGGTGAAGCAGATCGCCAATCTGATGCGCGGCGATCTCATGCGGCTCAACGTGCAGATCGTCAAAGAAGGCGGCGAGAACAATCTTCACTATCACACTGGCGGCGACACCGTTTGGATGGTGCTGAAGGGCGCCGCGCGTTTCTATGGCGTCGGCGACAAGTTGCTCGGCGAGATCGGTCCGAATGGCGGCATCCATGCTGCCCGGCGGTTCGCGCTACTGGTTCGAGAAGATCGGGAACGAGGATACTCGAGATCCTGCAGATCGTGTGCAAGGAATCGCGCGATTCGAAACCCGCGCGCATCAATCTCGATCAGCACAAGGATTGGATGAATGAGGATCGGCTGCAGGTTTACGACAAGGCGACGGCGAAGTGAGCTAGCAGCTGTCGCCATCAGCTTTGGGAAAGCGTCATTGCGAGCGAAGCGAAGCAATCCAGATTTGCATCGGATGCTCTGGATTGCTTCGTCGGCCGATGGCCTCCTCGCAATGACGTTGCTTTTATGCTGAGGGCTGAAAGCTGAAAGCTCGGGGGAGGACTATGAAAGCCGTCATTGTCGCGCTTGCCGCTTTTCTTGTCGTATCGCCCGCACACGCCGCCGAGAAACTACCCGTCGGCAAGGCGGCGCTGACTTCGTCGGCGGTGTTGCCGCTCGATATCGGGGTGAAGACCGGCATCTTCGCCAAGCACGGTCTCGATGTGGAGATCGTCGTCTTCCAGGGCGCGGCGAAGATGCATCAGGCGATGCTCGCCGGCAGCGTCGATCTCGGCATCGGCGGCGGGCCGGAGATGGCGCTCATCGCGAAGGGCGCGCCCGAGCTGGCGGTGTGCAATGTCGCGCCGGCGGTCGCGTTTCTCGGCATTCTCATTCCGGCGGATTCGCCGATCCACGACGTCGCCGATCTGAAGGGCAAGAAGATCGCCGTCGCCGCTGTCGGCGGCCTTGTCTTATTGGCTGACGCTGGAGCTCGATCGCCGCGAGGGCTGGGGACCGAAGGGCGTCGATATCGTCGAGATCGGCAACAACCCCGCCGCGGTGGTGGCGTCGCTCAAGACCCATGCGGTCGATGCCGCCTATACCGGCACGGTGCTCGCTTTCACCATGGAAGAAGAGCATACCGAGCGGCTGCTGATCCCGGCATCGCGATATGCCGGCCATGTCGGCGGCGGCGTGATCTATGCGACGCAGCGGCTGATGCAGGGCAATCCCGACACGATCCGCCGCTTCCTCGCCGGCTGGCTCGAGACCATCGCCTATATGCGCGCGCATCGCGACGAGAGCATCGCGATCGAACGCGAGGTCACCAATGCCTCCGCCGCGGTGCAGAGCAAGGAATTCGATCTCAACCTCGGCGCGTTCTCGGATGATTGCAGGTTCGACGCCGAGACGCTGGCCAATTTGAAACGCTCTTTCGCCGATCTGAAGCTGACCGAAACGTCGCCCGATATGGCGAGCCTTTATACCGAGAAGTTCCTGCGATGAAGTGCGTCGATGCCAGCAACGTCATTACGAGGAGGGCGTAGCCCGACGAAGCAATCCAGAATGCTTGCCGAACGCCTGGATTGCTTCGCTTCGCTCGCAATGACGTATCTTTTTCGGGGGAATCATGAAAGCCGTCTTTATCGCACTTGCCGCTTTCCTCCTCGGCGCGTCCTCCGCTCATGCCGCTGATCTTCTCCGCATCGGCAAGCCCGAGGCGCGCGCATTCGACTTTACGCCGGTCGAGATCGGCAGCGCGAACGGCATCTTCGCCAAATACGGCATCGAGACCGAGAGCATCGGCTTCGGCGGCGGCGGCAAGATGCACCAGGCGATGGCGGCGCATCAGCTCGACATCGCGCTCGGGTCGGGGCCGGAGATGGCGTCGATCGCCAAGGGCTCGCCCGAGATGACGGTGGCGGCGATGTTCGGCGCGCCGATGAACATCTCGATCATCGTCAGGAAGGATTCGCCGATCACCAAGATCGAGCAGCTGAAGGGCAAGACCATCGGCTCGGGACCCGCGAACAGCCTGACCGGCTGGACGGCGATCGAGACGGCGCGGCGCGAGGGCTGGGGGCCGGACGGCATCCATATCGCCGATACCGGCGGCCGGCCCGGCATCATCGCGGCGCTGGTGACCGGCAATGTCGATGCCGGCGTCGACGGCACCGAGGATGCCTATGAGCTGCAGGCGCAGGGTAGGGTGCGCATCCTCATTCGCATGGGCGACGTGATCCCGGATTTCCTCGGCCATGTGATCTTCGCCTCGAACGATCTCATCGCGAAGGACCCGGCGCTGCTGCGGCGTTTTCTCAAAGCGTGGTTCGCGACCATCGCCTTCATGGAAAAGAACGAGGCGGCGACGCTGAAAGTGGCACAAGAGGTCTCGCGGCTCTCGCCCGAGATCGCGTCGCAAACCTATCGCGAGCAGATGCCGCTCTTCTCGCGCGACGGCCGCTTCGATACGAAAGCCGTCGCGGTGGTCGGCCAGGCGATCGTCGATACCGGTCTGCTCGATCACGCCATCGATATGAAGACGCTCTATACCGAGAAGTTCCTCCCCTAAACGGTGCGCGCGTTTGCAGTGACAGACCCGCCGTTCGCCTGATATCGTCCGACGAAAGTATCGAACGATACACGCGAACGGTAACGGGGAGGATGTCATGAAAGCGAAAATGTCGCGGCGTGCCGCGCTCGCCGGTCTCGGCACCGCGCTGGTGCTGCCCGCGCTCCATACCGCGAGGGCTGCCGACAGGCTGCGCGTCGGCAAGGCGGTCGCCGAAGTCTACGGCTACATCCCGCTCGATGTCGGGATGCAGCACGGCATCTTTGCCAAACACGGTGTCGAGATCGAGGAGATCATCTTCGCCGGCGGCACCAAGATGGCGCAGGCGGTTGTCGCCGGCGCGGTCGACTTCTCGCTGAGCTCCGGCCCCGAAATGCAGCTCATCGCGAAGGGCGCGCCGGAGATCGCGGTGGCGACGATCTGCGAATCGGCTGCCTTCATGGGGATCAGCGTCGGCAGCGGTTTTTCCGGCAACGGCATCGCTTCGCTCAAAGGCAAGAAGATCGGCATCACCAGCACCGGCTCGCTCACCGAATGGTTGGTGATGGCGCTCAACCTCTCCCAGGACTGGAGCGGCGCCGACGCCGCGATCGCAGTGGCGGTCGGTGGTTCGCCGACCGCGGCCTTCGCCGCGCTGAAGACCGGCGCGATCGATGCCGATGTCGGCGGCACGTCAACGGGCTATCAGCTCGAGGAGACCAAAGCGGGGCGCTTGCTGATCGATTGCTCGACCTATGTGAAAAGCATCGAGCTCTTCACCATCTTCGCCACCAACGCGATCGCCGAACAGAATCCCGACGCGGTGCGGCGTTTCCTCAAAGGCTGGTTCGAATCCGTTGCGTTCATGAAGGCGCATCGCGCGGAGACGACGCCGATCGCCGCCAAGACCACCGGCTACACGACCGGCGTTGCCGAGCGCATGTATGACACGCTGATGGCGAAATTCTCGACCAACGGGCGTTTCGACAAGCAGGCGCTGGCAACGTTGCGTGAATCCTGGACCGACATGAAGACGGTCGATCCGTCGATCGAAATCGCCAAACTCTATACCGAGAAATTCCTCTCTTAGACGGGCGGCCTGGCTGGCCGCGTCTTGCTCAGAGATATTTCGTCGGCCGCTTGATGGTACGCCACATATGCGCGACCGGGCTGTTGTCGTAGCCCAGGCCCTCTTCCGGCTGCTTGAAGTGGCGGCCGATGATGTCCTCGAACGGCTCCCAAGTCACGACCACGTTCGGATCGAAGGAATAGAGGTCGTGCACGGTGATCATGCGCGCCGTCATGTACCATTTATGCGCCCGCGCCTTTTTATAGGCCTCTTGGATGTAATCCTCGGGCACGTAATGGGCGCCAAAATGCCGGACATACATTTCGGGATAGGAATAGCCGACGGATTTATCGGGGAAGAAGCGCACGGCCTGATGCGCGCGGATCGCCCAGCTGATCTCTTCGTCGACATAGGGCTCGATAAGCTGCGCGCCCCAATAGCCGTGATCGCTCTTGATGAAGATCGAATTGGCGATGTCGTGCAGCAGGCAGGCAAGAACGATCTTCTCGGGCATGCCCTTCTTCAGCGCGAGGTTGCCGCTTTGCAGGAGATGCTGCCGTGCCGCCCGCGCGATATTTGAAGAAGTCGAGCAATTTCGGCCGCGCCGGCATCTTCGGCAACCGCGGGTCGTCGTCCATCAGGTAGAACTTGCCCTTACGGTCGGCGACGCTGAGGCTGGCGCCCATATTGGTCGGGCCGAGATTGCCGTCGGCCATGTTGAACAGCGCCGATTTGGAGATCAGCACGTCGAGCTCGTCGCTCATCTTCTTCTCGAGCGCGTCGGCGCGCTCGTCCAACGACATTGCAGTGCCTTCGGCCATGACTTTCTCCCGCCTGCGTTTCCCCGCAACGGCACCAGTTTAGGGCAATGCGCGGAGGCCTGACAATCGCGCCCCAAACCCGACGACCGCTCGCGCCGACCGGGCTTGAAATCGCGGCTTGTGCGCTGTGATACTCGACCAAGCCCTGAACGTTGGAGGCGGAGATGGATAACAATAATGTGGATAGAGGCACCGGGATTTCGGCGCTCGGCTACAAGGATGTGTTACGCGTCGGACCGGGCACGATTGGCGGCACCTATCTGCGGCGCTTCTGGCATCCGGTCTTCGTCGGACACGAGATCGCGTCGGGGCACGTCAAGCCGATCCGCATTCTCGGCGAGGATCTGACGCTTTATCGCAGCGCCACGGGTACCCCGCATATCGTTGCCCAGCGTTGTCCGCATCGCGGCGTTCATCTCTCGCTCGGCTTCGTCGAAGGCGAGCTCATTCAATGCGCCTATCATGGCTGGCAAGTTCACCGCCGACGGGCGCTGCGTTGCGCAGCCCGCGGAGCCGAAGCCCTTTTGCGAGCGCATCAGCATCAAGGCTTATCCCACGCGCGAGTATCTCGGCCTGATCTTCGTTTATCTCGGCGAAGGGGAGCCGCCGCCCCTGCCGCGGCTGGGCGATTATGAGGATGCGGAGCTTTACGATTGCCAGATCGCGGCCGACACGTGGCCGTGCAGCTATTTCGACCTGCTCGAGAATGCGACCGATATGGCGCATACCGCCTTTCTCCACTGGCAGTTCGGCTACGGTGTTCCCAGCAACATTCGCTGGGAAGAGAACGCATGCGGCTTGTTCGGCACGTTCGATGGAACGGGCAAGAACGAGGTCTTCAACAATTCGTACTTCGACATGCCGAATGCGGTCGAATTCACGCCGTCGCGTCCCGGCGGCGTCGGATTCTTTACCCGGGGCTATCGCGTTCCGCGCGATGACGACTCAGCCATCCGCTTCAATCTCGTCGCCATCCCGCGCATCAAGGAAAAGGTCGATGCCGCTCGGGCCACGCACACCAGATCGACGAAGGACGAACCGAGTGCGGTCGAGGTGGCGCGCGGACTCATCGCCGGCGTCGAGGACATGCGGATGCTCAAGGAGCGTACCGACACGGTGAATAATTTCCTCCTCACCAACATCCAGGATTGTTCCGTCCTGGCCAGCCTGGGGCCCGTCGAGGAGCGCGATTTTCCGGAGAACCGCGGCGCCACGGATGTGAGCGTCGTGATGCTGCGCCGTCTCTTTGTGCGCGAGATGACCGCCTTGGCCGAAGGCCGGCCGCTCAAGGAATGGAAGCGCCCCGATTATCTGTGGAAGGATGTCGCGGCGATGCACCGCGAGCTGATGTGATGATCAAGGATTTCGTCACGGTTGCGGGGCTCAGAACGCATTATTGGCACGCGGGCAACGGTCCTGTCCTTCTGCTGCTGCATGGCCAGCTTCCCGGCTCCTGCGTCGCCGTCGAATGGAGCGACCAGATCCAGCGTTTCGCCGATGCCGGCTACGCGGTCTACGCGATCGACGAGGCGGGTTTCGGCCAGACCGACAATCCCAAGGACTATTCGATCGAGACGCGGATCGCGCATGCGCGCGCCTTCGTCGATCATATCGCGCCCGAACGCTATCACATCTGGGGCTGTTCGATGGGAACGCTGATGGGATGCACGATGGCGATGACGGACACGCGCATCGACAAGCTGGTCCTGATGCCCTCGACCTTGCTGCCGCCGCCGTTGCCCAATGCGCCGCCGGCCACGGCGCCGGTGCCGGGTTCGGTCGGCGAGCTTGCCCGGCGCTACACGCCGTCGATGGATAACGCGCGCGAGCTGTTGAAACGGGTGTTGAAGAATCCCGCCGCCTTGTCGGAGGAGCGCGTTCGTCTCGTCTACGAGAATTCGAAGGGCAAGAACGAGGAAGCCGAACGGCAACGCAACGAAACCGGCCGGCCGGCGCCGATTTATGCCGGAGCTGCCGCGCGTGAAGAACCGGTGTCTCATTCATTGGGGTGCCGACGATCCGAACTCGCCGCTGGAGCGCACGATCCTGATGCTGCGGCTGCTGCCCAATGCCGAGATGCATGTCGTCCGCCCGGCGGGGCATTGGCCGCAAGTGGATCAGCCCGACCGCACCTTCGAGCTCGTGAACGCCTATCTAGATCTAAATCGCTGTCGAACCGGCCGGGGTCGATCGCGGGCGACGCTTTCGCTGTCAAATAGTCCGCCAAATCGGTAATGATCGGCCCACCAATAAAGGCTTCGACGGGGAGGCTCAGAATTCTCATGCGTGCATCGTATCTTCGCTCTTCGGCACTCGCGCTCGGTGCAGCGGCGCTGGCACTTCGTCGGTACGACCGATCGCGCCGCGGCCAATGAAAAGCTGGTCGTCGCCAAGTCTTTCCCGACCTCTTTCGCCTTCGTGCCGATCAATATCGGCGTCGATGCCGGGATCATGAGCAAGAACGGGCTCGACGTGACGATCCAGGGCTTCGAAGGCGCGGCGAAGCTGCAGCAGGCCATGACCGCCGGCCAGGTCGATATCGGTCTCGGCTCCGGCACCGACATGGCCTTCGTCGCGAAGGGCGTGCCGGAGAAAGCGGTCGCGGCCATGGCCGGGCCGCCGCTCGCCTATGGCGTCTTCGCCGGCAAGGGCACCGGCATCGACACGGTGAAGGATCTGAAAGGCAAGCGCGTCGCGGTCGCCTCGCGCAACTCGCTGGTCTTCTGGCTGACGCGGCATCTTTCCGACAAGCTCGGCTGGGGGCTCGAGGGCATCAACATCGTCTATGTCAGCGGCGGCAACGCGGCGAATATCGCGGCGTTGCGCACCGGTCAGGTCGACGCGCTCACCAGCGGCATCGATGTCGGCTACACTTATGAGAAGCAGGGGCTCGGCAAGGTGATCGCCAATCACGGCGAATACATCAAGACCTATGTGACGCATGCGATCTTCGCCAGCAAGGAGATGATGGAAAAGCGGCCGGAGGTGGTCACTCAGTTCCTCAAGGCGTGGTTCGAGACCATCACCTGGATGCATGAGAACAAGGCCGAGTCGGTGAAGCTCGACATGAAGGCCGACGGCATCACCGATCCCGACATCGCGAGCCACACCTATGACATGGTGTTGCCGATGTTCTCGCGCGACGGGCGTTTCGATCCGGAAGCGCTCAAGGTCGCGGCGCAGGCGATCGTCGAGCTTGAATTGTTGCCGAGTCTGCCCGATATGAAAGCCGCTCTATACGGAGCAATACCTGCCGAAGTAGCGGCAGTCCCAGGAGCGAATGGCCGACGAATTTCGGATCGATGCGCTAAGTCCCAAGGGCGAGGGCATCGGCGCATCGAAGCGTGAGCGTGTTTACATCGACCGCGCGCTGCCGGGCGATCGCGTCGAGGCCAAGACTCCGCCGCGATGTCGACGGCGTGCTGCGCGGCGATGTGGTCAACATTGTCGAGGCCTCGCCGCATCGCGTGGCGGCGCCATGCCCGCATTACGCGCTCGTGCGGCGGCTGCACGCTGCAGCATGCGAGCGATGCTTTCTATCGCGAATGGAAGACCGGCATCGTCCGCGATGCCTTGCGCGCGAAAGAGGCTGAATCCCGCGGTCTGGCGCGAGCCGGTCTTTCTGCCGGCTGGCGGCCGTCGGCGCATCACCTTCACCGCGGAAAAGCAAGGCGACACGGTCACCTTGGGCTATTCGCGCCGCCGCCAACGGCAGGTGGTGGCGATCGACATCTTGCCTCATCGCCGATCCGGCGATCATGGCGCTTCGCCCCAAGCTGGCGCCGTTGCTCGCGCCGATCCTGCAAGACGGCAAGCCCGCGACCGCCTTCATCCAAACCATCGGCGGCCAGTTCGAGATCGTCATCACGGGCCCGTCGGCGCAGCACGGCATGCCCGACGCGGCGGTGCGCGAGGCGATGACGACGCTCGCCGATGAATTGGCGATCGATCGCGTGTCCTGGC
Source organism: uncultured Alphaproteobacteria bacterium (assembly GCA_963731145.1). Taxonomy (GTDB): domain Bacteria; phylum Pseudomonadota; class Alphaproteobacteria; order ATCC43930; family CGMCC-115725; genus CAIKMD01. The sequence continues at coordinate 84,957 of CAVSUX010000014.1, forward strand.
GCGCCAATCTCGGCGATGCGCCCGAAATGATGATCGAGCGTCGCCCGCTGCATGTGCGCTTTGGCGCGCTCGATGTGGCGCTGCCGCCGCTCGGTTTTCTGCAACCGACACCGGCGGGCGAGGCGGCGCTGGTCGCGGCGGTGATGGAGGCGTTGCCGGCCGCCGGACGGTTCGCCGATCTCTTCGCGGGCTCGGGCACCTTCACCGGGCCGATGCTGGCGCGCGGCGCGGTCGATGTGTTCGAGAATGTGGCGCCGACGATCGCGCGCGCTCGATGCGGCCAAGGACGATCTGCCGCTCAAAGCGATCCGCCGCGATCTCTATCGCGAGCCGCTGAGCCGCTGCCGAGGCCGAGCGCTACGACGCCATCGTCTTCGATCCGCCGCGCGCCGGCGCCGAGGCGCAGGTCAGAGGAGCTGGCCGCGACGGCGGTGCCGGTGCTGGTCGCGCGTGTCCTGCAACCCCGTGACCTTCGCGCGCGATGCGCGCATCCTGGTCGATGGCGGCTATCGGCTCGACAGCGTCCAGGTGATCGACCAATTCACCTTCTCGCATCATGTCGAGCTGGTCGCGGCCTTCTCGAAACGGGCTTGTGTAGCGAATGGCCGGCGAAATCCATATTGACGAGCTCGGCCCGAAGGGCGACGGCATCAGCGAATCGAAACGCGGCCGCGTCTATGTCGATCGCGCGCTGCCGGGCGAGACGGTGCGGCCGATATCCGCCGCGGCGATGACGGGATGCTGCGCGGCGAGATCATCGCGGTGGTCGAGGCGTCGCCCCATCGCGTGAAAGCGCCGTGCCCGAATTACGATGTCTGCGGCGGCTGCACGCTGCAGCACGCCGATGAAGCCTTTTATCGCGATTGGAAAGTCGAGATCGTGCGCGATGCGCTTGCGCCGCAAAGGTCTCGACGCCGAAGATCTGGCGCGATCCGGTCTTCGTGCCGCCGGCGACGCGCCGCCGCGCCACCTTCAACGCGCATAAGCATAACGGCAAGGTGACGCTCGGCTATTTCCGCCGCCGCACGCATCGCGTGACCGATATCCGCGCCTGCCTCGTCGCCGATCCGGCGGTCATGGCGATGCGCGACAAGCTCGCGCCGCTGCTCGCGCCGATCCTCACCGAAGGCAAGGATGCCGACATCTTCATCCAGATGGTCGGCGGGCGCTTCGAGCATTGCGATCACCGGGCGCCGTCGGCAGGAAGGGCAAGCCCGATCTGCCGGTGCGCGAGGCGATCGCCGAGCTCGCGCAGAAGGCCGACATCAATCGCATCTCCTGGCGCGGCCGAGAGCGCGGCGAGCGCGACGACATCGAGGTGATGATCGAGCGCAATCCGCTGCTCGCCAAGTTCGGCGCGCTCGACGTGGCGCTGCCGCCGCTCGCTTTCCTGCAGCCGACGCAGGCCGGCGAGGCGGCGCTGGTCGATGCGGTGATGGAGCTGTTGCCGGCGAAGCGGAAAATTCGCCGATCTCTTCTCGGGCAGCGGCACGTTCACCGGGCCGATGCTGGCGCGCGGCTCGGTCGATGCCTATGAGAGCGTCGCGCCCGGCCGATCCGCGCGCTCGACAAGGCGAAAGGCACGCTGCCGCTCAAAGCCTTCCGCCGCGATCTCGATCGCGAGCCGCTGCGGCGCGAGGAAGCCAATCGCTACGACGCCATCGTCTTCGATCCGCCGCGCGCCGGCGCCGCGGAACAGGCGAAGGCACTCGCCTCCGCCAAGACGCCGGTGCTGGTCGGCGTTTCCTGCAATCCCGCGACCTTCGCGCGCGACGCGCGCATCCTCGTCGATGGCGGCTATCGCCTCGACAGCGTCAAGGTGGTCGACCAGTTCACCTGGTCGCATCATGTCGAGCTGGTGGCGGGATTATCCGAAGCGGCTGAGCCTAACCTCTCACCGTCTCTGTTTACAAGGGCGAGATAGAACAGGAGATGGCCGATGAGAGAGGAAGGCGGCGCGAAGGCCGATCGCATGGCCGAACTTCAGGCCGAGATCACGGCGCTGTTTCACCGCTACGTGCATGCCGAGGGCAACGCGTATTTCGCCAGGCGCGTGCTGGAAGCGGGCCGCGTGCTCGCCGATTTCAACGGCGAGTTCCAGAAATGGCAGGCCGTCGCCATCGAGGCGTTGAGATCCGGGGCATGATCGTGGCCCATCCGTCGCGCTTCGTCGCAAAGCGGGTCAGCCAGCGACCGCCCGCGACTTTGACGGCGGCCGAATAAAGCGACATTCTCCTCCCATAACAATGAGCGGCACGACGCCGCACGGCACATGGGAGGGCGGGCCATGAGGATTGGTTTCTTCATTGCGGCGGTCGTCTCCAACGTATTGGTCCGGTTGTCGCCGGCGTCGATCCGCCGGCACATGCGGCGGACAAGCTCACCATCGGAATGATCGGCTCGCCCGATACCGGCGGCTGGCTCTATTACATCGCCATGCATGAGGGTTATTTCGCCAAGGAAGGCATCGAGCCCGATTTCATCTATGTGCCGACCGCGCCCGGCGTGATGCAGCAGCTCGTCTCGGGCTCGCTCGATGTCGTCGGCGTCGACGGCGTGGTCGAGCCGATCCATGCGCGCGCCAAGGGCGCCGATGTCGCGATCCTGCGCATGACCAGCAACACGACGCCCTACGAGATGATCGCCAAGCCCTAGATCGACTCGATCAAGGATCTCAAAGGCAAGACCATCACCATCGGCGGGCTGATGGACATCAACCGCATCTATCTCGAGCGCATCATGCAGGCGAACGGCATCAAATGGGGCGAATACGATGTCGTCGTCATCGGCAATTCGGCGCAGCGCTTCGCGGCGCTGCAATCGGGCTCGGTCGATGCGACGATGCTGGTGCCGCCGACCGCTTTCACCGCCGAGAAGGCCGGGTTCAAGAATCTCGCCATGATCAAGGAATATGCCGGCGATCTGCCGATGGCGAGCGCCGACGTCATGGTGCCGTGGGCGAAGGCGCATGAGGATATCACGAAGCGCCTCGTCGCGACGCTCGATCAGGCGGCGGCGTTCTTCTACGACGATTCGAAGCGCGATTCCTCGATCCAGATCCTGGTCGATGTGTCGAAGGCCGATCCGGCGCAGGTGGCGCAGAGCTACGATCTCGCGCGCAAGATCGACATGTATGCGAAGGAAAGCAGCGTCTCGCGCACCGATCTGCAGCATCTGATCGATGCGATGAAATCGATCGGCGATCTCGAAGGTGTCACCATCAACGCCGATCAGCTCGTCATTCCCGGCCTGACGAAGCTGACGAATTGAGCGCCGCCGCCGCTCGTCTATTTCTCGTCCAAGAGACGGCGGATCCGCGCGCCGAGCATCGCGAAGGTGAAGGGCTTCGAGAGCAGCTCGACGCCGGGATCGAGCCGGCCATGGTGGACGATCGCGTTGCGCGCATAACCGCTGGTGAAAAGGACTTTGAGACGGCCGCGGCGGCGCAGCGCTTCGTCGGCGAGCTGGCGGCCGTTCATCCCGCCCGGCAAGCCGACATCGGTGAAGAGCGGCACGATCTCGCGATGCGCATCGAGCGTGCGCAGCGCGCTCGGCGCGTCGGTCGCCGCAAGCACGGTGTAACCGAGCTCGCGCAGCATCTCGATGGTGAAGGAGCGCACATCCGGATCGTCCTCGACGACGAGGATGGTCTCGCCGCGGCCCTGCGGCGCCGCTTGCGCCGCGGGGTTGGCCTCGCCGCGCGCGGCCGGCTCGACATGGCGCGTCGCGTTATGACTGTCGGGACGCCGACAGAGCACGGTCGCGAAGCGGTTTCGCCTGGGCTATCGTCGGCGCAAGGGGGACAGGAAAATGGGTGCAAATACGATCGTGAGTATCGTCGTCGCCGGGGTGATGGCGCTCGCCGCTTCGCACGCCGGCGCGGCCGAGAAGATCGCGACCGGTGCGATCAATTCGCCATCGCCCTTGGGCTGGCCGTTCTATATCGCGCTCGCCAAGGACATGTTCGCGGCGAAGGGCCTGGCGCTCGACGTCTCCTACACGAACTCGGCGCCCAATCTCTTGCAGCAGACTTCGGCCGGCTCGTTCGATTTCGCGATGTCGACGGGCCTCGTCGATCCGATCCGCGCCATCGACAAGGGCGGGCCGGTCAGCATCGTGCTCGTCGAGGTAACGGCCGCGCCTTACGAGCTCATGGGCAAGGCGGCCGTGAAAAATCTCGCCGGCCTCAAAGGCAAGACCATTGCCGTCGGCGGGCTGAACGACATCACCAATATCTATCTCGATCGCATGGTCGCGCCCTCGGGTCTGAAACGCGGCGATTTCGACATGCAATTCTTCGGCAGCACGCCGGCGCGTTATGCCTCGTTGCAAGCCGGCGCGGTCGATGCCGCGATGCTCGGCCCGCCGGCGAATTATTACGCGGCGACGGCCGGCTATATCAGCCTCGGCTTCGTCAAGGATTACGCCGGCGACCTGCCGTTCTCGGGCTCGGCGGTGAACGCCGCCTGGGCGAAAACCCATGCCGCCGAAGTGCGCGCCATCGTCGCGATCTATGGCGAGGCGGCGAACTGGTTCGCCGATGGGAAAAACCGCGACGAAGCGATCGCGATCATGGTCGCGGCGAGCAAGGGCAAGCAAGACGACATCGCCAAGAGCTACGATTTCCTGCAACGCGGCGATTATTTCGAGCGCAGCGGCACGATTTCGAAGAAGAAGATCGCGAGCCTCGTCCATGCGATGCATCAGCTCGGCGATATCGACGACGAGCCCGCAGCCGAGCGGCTGGTCTTGAGCGGTGTGACGAAGCTCGTCGATTGAGGCGCGCCTGGCGATCGCATTGACCGCCCGCGGAGAGCGCGCGAAACTTCTCCCATAAGAACGGATCATGAGGGAGGACATCATGCGCAATCGCAACTGGTCCCGGCGCGCGGTGCTGGCCGGGATGGCGAGCCTGCCGGCGCTGCAAATTGCACGCGGCGAGACGGCGGCCGCGCCGATCCGCGTCGGTCAGACGCTCTCGCTGACCGGGCCGTTCGCGCAGACCGGCCTCATTCATCAGATCGTCAGCGAGGTCTTCGTCGCGCAGGTCAATGCGAAGGGCGGCTGGCTCGGCCGGCCGGTCGAATATGTCCTGCTCGACGATCAGTCGAAGCCCGATGTCGCGCGCACGCTCTACGAGCGGCTACTCGGTGTCGAGAAGGTCGATTTGATCCTCGGTCCCTACGGCACCGCGGCGATCCTCGCCGCGATGGGCGTGGCGCAACGCTATCGCAAGATCTTCATCCAGAACACCATGGGAACGCCCGATCTCGCCACCTATGAATGGCATTTCTCGGCGAACGTGCTGGGCGCCCATCCCGACGTCACCAATGCCGGCATCATCATGGACGCGCTCGAGACCACGGCGCATCCGCCGAAGACGGCCGCCATGCTGACGCTGAAATTCCCCTCGACGCAGTTCATCGCCTCGGGCACGCGGAAGGTCTTTCCGCAGCGCGGCATGAACGTGGTGCTCGATCTCGAATACGATGTCGGCACGCGCGACTTCGCCGCGATCGCGGATCGCATCAAGAATGCGCAGCCCGATTTCCTGTGGATGGGCTGCCTCGGCGTCGACGGCAATCTGTTGCTCGAGGCCGTGACCAAGATCGCCTATCGCCCGCCGCGGCATTTCTATCTCTTCCCATCGCCCTCGATCGCCGAAGTTTCGGGGGCGGAGAATGCGCTCGGCATCACCAATTTCGACGACGGTCCGCCTTACACCGACGATCCGGTCGGGCGCGATTTTGCGCGCCTGTTCGACGAGCGCGCCAAGGCGGCGAAGCTGCCTTATCCGCGTGTCGACAGCCAGGCGGCCAATGAATATGCCGGCTGGCAGATCCTCGCCGCAGCGGTCGAAGCGACGAAGAGCATCGAGGATGCCAAGCTTGCGCAATGGCTCGAGCACAGTGAGGTGAGCACGGTGCTCGGCAAGCGCGGCTTCACCGGCGCGCATCACACCAGCGAGAAAGACCTGACGCAGCTAAAGCAGGTGCAGCAGGGGCAATGGGTCACGGTCTGGCCGGCCGCCGATGCGACGCCGGGTCACAAGCTGATCGCGCCCTGACCATGATCGCGTAAGGCGGAATCGAGCCTCGATCCGCCTCACGATCGTGCTCTATCCGGCGCGCCAAGGGACGTGCCGGGAAAACCCGGGGCAGGAGCGCGGTTTAGGTGCCCGTTGGGCGCTGCGCTTGCACCGGCGCGGCGCCGGATGCGCCCGCGGCTTGGGCTTGCGCGCGTTGCGCCGCTTCGGCACGGCGGCTCTGGCGGGTCGAGCCCTTCTGACGATGGCGCCAGCGCTCGACGATGCTCGCGACCGGCTCGGCCGTGCCGCCATCCTGACGCCAGGCTTCCGAGAAGACGAAGGTCTTGCTGCGCGGCATCTCGTGCGCGGCGAGCGGCGCGAAGATCACGCGCTGCGGCACCGGCACGCCTTCGCCGATGACGATCGCCTCGCCGCTGTGGAGCGAGGGGAGGAATTCGAGGAGGCCGAGCCCGCTTCCGACATCGTCGCCTGCACCAGCTCCTGGTCGGCCTGGTTGCTCATGCGCAGCGCGAACATCGTGTTGCATTCGGAGAGCATCTCGGTCGCGAGGTCGGACGGCCGCTGGCTGACGACGCAGAGCGAGACGCCGTATTTGCGGCCTTCCTTGGCGATGCGGGCAAGGGCGCGCTTGGTCGGCTCGAAGCCGAGGCCGGTGGCGCGCGGCGCGTAGCGATGCGCTTCCTCGCAGACGACGAGGATCGGCGAGGAGCGCTGGCTCCAGAGCGCGAAGTCGAGGGTGATGCGGCAGAGCACCGAGACCACGACGTTGAGGATTTCCGACGGCACGCCGGAGAGATCGGCGATGGTGATCGGCTTCCCCTCGACCGGAATGCGGAAGAGCCGCGACAGGATGCTCGCCATGCGGTCGTCCGTGCCGTAGCGCGAGAACATGAAGGAGTAGCGCGAATCGGTCGACAGCGATCTTCAGCCGCGCGATGAGCCGCGTATAGGCCGGCATCGGCTCGGGCCGCACCAGCTTGCCTTGCGCTTCGGTCGACGTAGGAGATGACGTCGTTGATCGTGTAGGGCGTCGGTGTGTCGACCGTGACGCTGTATTCGGTTCTTGCCGCTTGAGGAAGATCTGCTTCGCGGCGACGATCGCTTCGCCGAGGATGCTCGCCTGCGCCGAGCGGAACTCGTCGTCGCCGATGAAGACCTCGCACAGCTCGTCGAAATTGAAGAGCCAATAGGGCAGATCGAGCGTCACCGCCGGATCGAGCACCAGCGCTTCCTCGCCGAAGGCCTGCGCATATTCGTTATGCGGATCGAGCAGCAGACATGCGCGCATGCGGATTTTCGCGCAGCAGCGATTTGAGGATCACGGTGACGGCGCAGGATTTGCCCGAGCCGGTGGTGCCGAGCACGGCGAAATGCTTGCCGAGGAGATCGTCGGTCTTGATGAAGGCGGGCAGCGAGCGGTCGTGATGCAGCGAGCCGATACGCGCGCTCGAGATCGCCGGGCAGGCATAGATCTGCTGCAGATCGTCCTGCGTCGCGAGCGCGACCTCGTTGCCGAGGCGCGGGAAGAACGAGACGCCGCGCTGGAACGCGCCGGGCTGGTGATTTTTCGCTGCGAGGATTTCGCCGAGCATCTCGAGCTCCGCGATCTTCAGCTCTTCTTCCGAGCTCATCGTCGACGGGAATCGGAATGGTGATCGCGCGCACCATCGCAAACGCCATCGAATGCGGCGTCGGCATGCGCACGATGGTGCCGACTTCGATCTCGGGCTGCTCGCGCCCGGCTTGATCGCCCGCATCCTCGAGCAGGCAAATGAGCTGCGATCCGGAGACCGAGACGACGCGCCCGATCTTGTTGTCATTCTGTTGCATGGTGTTCACCCAAAGGAAAGCCGGTTCGTATGGTTTGTTCGAGCATCTCTAGATCGCCTGATGCACCGGCGAGCGCGCGATGGCCGGCACGCCGATGTCGGCGGATTGCTGCGCCGAAGTCGATATGGATGCGGCTCAGCGGAAATTCGATGATCGCCATGGTGCCCGGCCGAGCTCGCTTTCGAGGCGGAAGCTGCCGCCATGCAGCTCGACCAGGCCGCGCGTCAGCGGCAGACCGAGGCCGGTGCCCTCATAGCGGCGGTTGAGGCCGCTCTCGGCCTGGGCGAAAGGTTGCAGCACGCGCGTCAGATCGTCGGGCGCGATGCCGATGCCGGTGTCGCGAGACCATGAGCTCGCAGCAGCGGTCATCGACGATCCGCCAGCGCACGTCGATACGGCCGCCCGAGGGCGTGAATTTCACGGCGTTCGAAAGCAGGTTGATGACGATCTGCTTCATCTTCCGCTCGTCGCCGAGGAAGAGGAAGTTCGCGTTCTCGGCGTCGAAGTCGACGGTGACGCGCGGCGATCTTCGCGCGCTCCGACACGACGCGGATGCAGGCGTTGATCAGCATCTGCGGATCGAGCGGCTCTTCGATTGAGCTCGCTCTTGCCGGCTTCGATGCGCGCGAGATCGAGGATGTCGTTGATGATCGCCAGCAGATGCTGGGCGCTGCCGTTGATGTCGCGCGAATATTCGACGTATTTGCCGGTGCCGATCGGGACCCAGCGTCTCCTCGGCGATGATCTGCGAGAAGCCCATGATCGCGTTGAGCGGCGTCCGCAGCTCGTGGCTCATATTGGCAAGGAATTCGGACTTCGCGCGGTTCGCTGCTTGCGCCGCGAGCATCGCGTCGGTCGCCGAATTGGCGGCGAGCTCGGCCGAGACACGAGCGGCTTTGAGCGCGGTCTCGACGCGCTTGCGGCCCGAAATCGAGCCGAGCTGATCGCAATAGCGCTGCATCAGGCTGCCGGAACGGCTGATCGCCTGTTTTTGGAAGCGCGTCGTCATGGTAAAGAAAATGCTTACCGTTGCGTGGCGCGGCATGACGCTGTCGAAAGGACGAGACCGATGACCCATAGAAACTTTCCGAACCAAAATCCGTTTGGTTACGGCTCTATCACTATCGGCGAATTGCTAAGAAATTGCTTGTACGGGGCAAGGTTAACCATCCGGTAAGGGGCGCGGAGCGCAGCGGGTCGCCGTGCAATTCGGCGTGCCGCGCTAAGATCGGCGCAAGGCAACGAAAAGACTTGTTCGGAAAGGAGGGGCGCTATGGCCAATTTGCCGATCACGATCGCGAGCGGCTTCTACGATCGCATGCACGGCCTCTATACCGGCGAAATCAAGCCGGCCGGCATCGATCTCAATTTCGTCGTGCTCGACGATCCGCGCCAGGTCTTCGACCGGATGGGCGGCGGGCAGGAATTCGACGCCTCGGAATTCTCGCTCTCCGAGCACATCACCAAGCTCGCGGCCGGCAATTCGCCCTTCGTCGCCGTGCCGGCGATGATCTCGCGCGTGTTCCGCCACCAATTCATCTTCGTCAACACGAAATCGGGCATCAAGAAGCCGAAGGATCTCGAAGGCCGGCGCGTCGGCGTGCCGCTTTATGTCCAGACCGCGGCGGTGTGGATTCGCGGCATGCTGCAGCACGAATCACGGCGTCGATCTCTCGACGATCCACTGGGTGCAGGGCGCGATGGAGCATCCCGGCACGCATGGCAAGCCGGCGGTGCTGCCGCTGCTCAAGGAGATCGACCTCGTCCAGAACAGCAGCGGCCGGTCGCTCAACCAACTCCTCGAGGACGGGAGCGAGAAGGGCGGCATCGACGCCATCGTTACTTCGCATATCCCCGAGCCGCTGGGCCGCAATCCGAACGTCCAGCGCCTCTTTCCCAATTACCGCGAGGTCGAAGCCGAGTATTTCAAGCGCACCAAGATCTTTCCGATCATGCATGTGCTCGCGATCAAGCGCTCGGTCTATGAGAAGCATCCGTTCGTCGCGACCAGCCTCTACAACGCCTGCTGCGAATCGCGCGAGCTTGCTATCCGGAAGATGCGCGATGTCGGCGCGCTGCGCTATATGATGCCGTGGCTCGTCGCGGATTTGCACGAGATCGACGAGGTCTTCGGCAACGAGTTCTGGGCCTATGGTGTCGAGGAGAACCGGCCGACGCTCGAGGCGCTCATCGCCTATCTCCACGAGCAGGACATGATCCCGAAGAAAATCCCGATCGAGGAGATTTTCGTGCCGACGCATGGCCATCCCAATGTTGGCGGCAATCGCAGCGGCCGCGAAGGCTGGGGCACCGCGGCCAAGGGCTAGGGTTAGGATGCCGCGCCCGGTCCTTTACGGCAGCGGCACGACGTAGCGCTTGTCGACGATCGCATCGAGATCGACCGTGCCCTTGATGAGGCCTTGGGCGCGCAGAAACGCGACCTGATGATTAAGGTCCTTGACGTCGACCCGTCCGTCGCGGTCGACATAGGCGATGGCGCGCGCGACCTGCTCCGGCGGCTGGCCGAGCTGCTTCGCGAGGATCGCGAGGATCTCGGGCGCGGTCGGTCCGTCTTTACGCTGCTCGTCCGGCCCGGTGAAGGCGTCGTGATAATCGCGCATCGCCTTTTTCAGCGCGCGCAGCACCTTCTCGACCGTGTCGCGCCGCTCGTCCGCGGTCTTGCGTCGTCGTGTAGACGATGCCCGCCTGCCACGGCGTCTCGTCGCCGACATAGGCGAGCAGCTTGGCGTCGCCGCGCTCGATCACCGGCGCGAAGGCCGTGGACGGGGCTCGACGAGGCGTCGACCGAGCCGCCCGCCAGTGCCGAGATCGCGGCCGAGATGCCTTGCAGCGGTGTCACGCGCACGCTCGCCGGATCGATGTGATACTTCTCCTCGATCAGCGTCAGGCTGTAATGCGCCGCGCCGCCGATATCGGAGACCGCGACGCTGTGACCGGCGAGGGCTTTCACCGAGGTGAGGCCCGCGGTATAGGCGCGGTTCGAGGCGAGCACCGCGAGGAATTGGAAGCTCGGCGCCTCGCGCGCCATGCCGGCGATGATGCGGAGCGCACCCTGGCCGGCGAGGTTGTAGAACGCGCCCGACGGGCCGGTCGTGCCAAAATCGACGGCGCCCGACACCACGGCCTGTGCGACCGGCACCGGCGCGTCGAAGGGGACAAGCTCCGCGTCGAGGCCTTCGGCCGCGAAATAGCCCTTCCCCTGCGCCACCATCACCGGCGCCAGCGCCGTCACCTTGATGAAGCCGATCTTGACGTCCTCGGCCGCGGCGCGCTGAGCGGTGAGCGCGACAGAGCGGCAGCGCTAGCGCGAGCAACGCGGCGCGGCGTGCCGCAAGCATGAAGCCAATGAACGTTTTCATGTTTCCTCCCAACGGTCGCTGGCGTGAGCGCTTATTGGCCCATCGCCATCATGGGGCGAGCTTGCCACAATCGCCGCGCAAAGCAACGGGCGCGCTTCGAGAGGCACGGCGAACCCACGGCTTTCCGGCCGCGCCCAAGCGGAACCACCCAACATCATCGGTGGTTACATCTGGCAGAGGAAATTCACGCCTCAGAGAATGATGCTGGCCCAGATTCGCGCGCCGCGATCGGGCCTGGACGGCTCTGCGGTTGTGGCGCGACAAATTACTCGAAGGAGCAGGATGATGAAACGCATTCTGGCGTTGGCGGCGCTTTGCTTGGCTCTTGCGGGCTGCGTTTACGGCGGCCCTGGGCCCAACTCTGGCTATTACGGCGGTTCCTATGGTTGGGGCGCGAGCGGCTATCCGGGCCCGCCCGCCGGCGAACGGGCCGCGAGCCCCGGATAAGGGGTTTCGGTCATGTGAGTGACGGTACGTGAGGTGAAAGGAGAGTAGTCATGAAACGCATTCTTGCAGTCATCGCCCTCGGTATGTCGCTTGTGGGTTGCGTCTACGCGGGGCCGCCGGGCTACTACGCGGCACCGGGCTATCACTATCATTACTATCGATAGCGCTTATCGCTTAGGGAAATTCTAAACATCGACGCGGGCGGCCGGTCCGGACAGGACCGGCCGTCGCCGTTTCGTCGAGATATCGACGCAGTCGCGCGTCGCTCTGTCGGCTTTTGGCCAAATCCGCTGTTGAGATGGCGTGCATGGATGCTTGCGTCCAGCTTGGATGCTTGCGCCCAGCTTGCCACAATATCGCCAAAGTCCTCGCCAAGCTTAGCGTCGGCCTTGGGGCATGGCTCACGCGGGCTTTCTTGCTCGCCAGAAATAACGGGGCTCGAGCCGTCCGGAGCACCTTGGGATGAACGACCACGCGATGCAGGAGCACCTGCAGGGAGAAGTTTCCCCGAACGAGCTCCCGCCGGCCGAAAGCCCGCCGTTTCTGGCGGGCGGCGGCGACCTCGGCGCGCGCATGCGCTCGTTCAATCGGCCGCTCGTTCAATCGGCGGCGCACACCGCTCGGTCCGCCACAGGATTGGCCGCGCAGCCTCAGACTGCTGCCGCGTGCTTCGCTTGCGCTGTCGATGAGGTTTCACGAGCTGGCGACGAACGCGGTCAAATACGGCGCGCTGTCGAGCGATGAGGGGCGCGTCGATTTCGCGTGGTCGATCGACGAAGCTCGGAACGGCTTCGCGCTCGATCGGGTCGAGAGCGGCGGACCGGCGGTGCGGCCGCCGCAGAAACGCGACTTCGGATCGCGCCTCATCGAGCGCGGCCTGACGCAGGATCTCGTCGGTTCGGTACGGCTCGAATTCAAGCCGGACGGCATTGCCTGCACGATCCGCGCGTCGCTTAGCGAGGTCCAGGTGGTGGGCGAGAAACAGGAAGATCGTCAAGAAAGGTAGAATGACGGGCGAGATGAAAAACACCATCGAAGGCGCGCGGATTTTCGTGGTCGAGGATGAATCCGTCATCACCATGCTGCTGCAGGATATGTTCGAGGAGCTGAATTGCGAAGTCGTCAGCCTTGCTTCGCGCTTTCGGGACGCACTCGACAAGGCGAATACGCTTTCCTTCGACATCGCCATCCTCGACGTCAATCTCAACGGCCAGCGCACTTTTCCGATCGCCGAAGCGCTGAGCGCGCTCGGTCTGCCCTTCATCTTCGCGACGGGTTACGGCGCCGCAGCGGTGCCGGAGAATTTCCGCGCCGCGCCCGTGCTGCGGAAGCCGTTCCGCATCGCCGACCTCGAGCGTGCGGTTCGCACCGCCTTGGCCGTGCCGCGAGCTGCTTGACAGGGTACGGCGACGCGCTAAATTAAGTGCGTTCCGTGGCGATTTGATTTGAAGCCGACCGGCTTGCGGCCACGTTAAAATAACCGCTAAAAGGTCGGAGGCTCTGATGAAGCCCTGACCCTTGCGGTTAGGGCTTTTTTGTTGGCCCCGGTTTTTTGTCGGGGCCGACGAAGAGGTCGCGATCCGGTCGGCGTGTAACGCGAAGGAGAGCGACGATGTCGGTGATCAATCCCGAGCATTCCCCGAAATGGCGCCCGCGCACGGTGCTGACGCATAGCGGCTTGCAGCGCTCGCAATTCGAAGAGACTTGCGAAGCGATCTACATGACCTCGGGCTTCGTCTATCAAAGCGCCGAGGAAGCCGAGGAAGCGTTCAAGAACCAGGGCGCGCGCTATGTCTATTCGCGCTACGCCAATCCGACGATCTCGATGTTCGAGGAGCGGCTGCGCCTGCTCGAAGGCGCCGAAGCTGTGCGCGGCACGTCTTCCGGCATGGCCGCGGTCTTTGCCTCGATGGCCTGCTTCCTCAAGGCCGGCGACCGCGTCGTCGCCTCGCGCGCGCTGTTCGGCTCCTGCCTCTACATCATTCAGGAAATCCTGCCGCGCTATGGCGTGAAGAGCGAGCTGGTCGACGGCGCCGATCTCAATCAATGGCGCGAGGCGCTGAAGCCCGGCGTCAAAGCGGTATTCTGCGAGAGCCCGTCCAATCCGGGCCTGGAGCTGGTCGATCTGAAAGCCGTCGCCGAGCTGACGCATCAGGCCGGCGGCGTGCTCGTCGTCGACAATGTCTTCGCCTCGCCGCTTGCTGCAGAAGCCGCTTGCAGCTCGGCGCCGACATCGTCGTCTATTCCGCGACCAAGCATATCGACGGGCAGGGGCGGAGCCTCGGCGGCGCGGTGCTCGGGCTCGGCGAAATACGTCAACGAGTCGCTGGCGCCGTTTCTGCGCCATACCGGCCCGGCGCTGTCGCCGTTCAATGCCTGGATTCTGGTGAAGGGCTTGGAGACGATGGATCTACGCGTCGCGCAGAGCTGCGACAGCGCGCTGAAGATCGCGCAATTCCTCGAGCAGCATCCGCGCGTCAGCCGGCGTGCGCTATCCCGGGCTCGAGAGCCATCCGCAGCACGCGCTGGCGCGGCGGCAGATGAGCGGTTTCGGCACCGTCGTCACCCTCAATGTCGGGAACAACAAGGCCGAGACCTTCCGTTTCCTCAATGGGCTGAAGCTCGCGCGCATCTCGAACAATCTGGGCGACAGCAAGAGCCTCGTGACGCATCCGGCGACGACGACGCATCGCACGCTGAAGCCGGAAGAACGCGAGCGCCTCGGCATTACCGACGCGTTGATCCGCTACTCGGTCGGGCTCGAGGACCCGCAGGATCTGATCGAGGATATCGAGCAGGCGCTGAAGGCGGTGTGAGCGCGGCGGTTAACGCTCGGCGCGACGCCTGGCTTATTTTTGGTCGTTCTCGGGCTCGCTTGGCTCTTTCGGCTCGTCCCTGACGATTTCGCCAAAGGCCCAAAGGCCCAGCCAATAATAGACGAGGAAGAGGCCGGTAAGACCGAGCGCAAGCGTCGGGATGATGACGATGGCGATGCTCTTCAGGTCGCCGGTTGGCATCGCGCTCGCACCCCAAAGCAGCCAGGCGAAAGCGGCACCGAGCGCGACGACGCCGACCGCGAGACCGATCTTGGCCCGCTCCCACATCGTGCGCGTCATGGCGATGCGCATCGCCGGCTTCGGCATCTTCCGCACGATGTTGTGTGCGACGACACAGCCGGCGATGAACAGCACGCTGCTGATCGCGAGCCATTGCGGATCGTAATTCTGCTGCTGCTGCGAGGCGTAAGAGATCGCGATACCGCAAATGACCAGGATGATCAGTGCCGGCGCGGGATAAATACGTAACATCGTTGCGGCTGTCCTTTTCCGCGACATGCAGGTGACGCGGATAGCGATGCTCGCAAAGCCGGGTGAACAATTGGTTGCAGGCGCCGCGTGCTTTAGGCTTAACCGCTGTTAGCCATGTTCGAATCGATTTCGCGAAAATTGCGCCGATCGTGCAGCATACGCTAAGAACGGTGCGCGGACCGGCGTCGTAACACCGGCCGAACGGGGAGGGGATCGATGAAGCATGTCGCGAAATCGTTGTTGGTCGTTGCAGGCTTGTCCGTGGCGGCGTTCAGGGTAGCCGCCGCCGATCCGGTGGCGCTGAAATTCGCCCCTTTCGCCAGTCCCGGCCAAGCCGCTTACGAGGAATTCTATAAGCCTTGGGCCGAGAGGGTCACCGCCGATTCGCATGGCGCGCTGACCATCGATCTGCGTGGCGGCACGTCGATCGTCAACAATCAGAATGTCTACGATCGCGTGATGAACGACGTCGTGCAGATCGGCTTCGTGCTCTTCAACTATGTCGCCGGCAAATTTCCCTTCGCCGAAGTCGGCGCCCTGCCCAATCTGGCCGGCAGTTCCGAGCATGGCTCCGACGCGCTGTGGCGCCTTTATCAGAGCGGCGCGCTCGATGCGGAATTCGATCAGGCGAGGCCGCTGATGCTGATTGCCCTGCCGCAATCGATCGTGCATCTGACCAAAGCGCCGAAATCGCTGAAGGATCTGACCGGCGCGCGCATCGTCGGGCCGACGCAGCTCACGGCGCTGGCCGCGCAGCATATGGGCGCGCAGCCGATCACCCTGTCATCGCCCGAAGCCTACGAGGTGATGAATCGCGGCACCGCCGACGGGACGATCCTGTCGTGGAACGTCTATTTCTCGTTCAAGATCGGCGAGGTCGCGCATTACCACATCGATCAGGCGATGGGCACGGCCGCAGGCATGATCTTCATGTCGCGCAGGAAATACGACTCGCTGCCGGCCGCGGTGCAGGAGACGCTCGACCGCAATTCGGGCCAGGCGACGAGCCGCGCCTGGGGCAAATGGTGGGATGGCGACAACAACCACAATCGCGAAGCCGCCAAGGCCGATCCGAAGCAGACGGTGGTGACGCTCGATCCCGAAACGCACGCCGCCTGGGCGAAGCGCCTCGACGGCGCGATCGCCGATTGGGCCAAGACGCGGCCGGGCGTCGATAAGGTGATCGCGCAGTACCGCCAACTCCTCGCGGAGACGAAGTAGAAGCGCCCCTCCGACGTCATTGCGAGGAGCGAAGCGACGAAGCAATCCAGGAACTCACGTGATGCTTCTGGATTGCTTCGCTTCGCTCGCAATGACGCGTTTAGATCATCACCGGTTCTGCGCCGGGATGAATTTCTTGGCGAGCGCGGCGGCTTGGTCGCGCGAGGGGATCGCCGCCTCGGATTGATCGGCGCCATAGTCCATGGCGGCCGCCGGAAAGCTCGCGGGATCGGGATGCGGCACGTCGAGACGGCGGCTGTTATGCCCGGTCGCGCCCCAATCGGTCTGGCCGGCTTTCGAGAGCAGCCAGTTGATGTAGAGCTTTGCCGCGTTTGGATGCGGCGCGCGATCCATCATCGACACGGTGCCAAAGCCGGTACTCATCGTCGGATGCGGCAGATGCAGGTCGAAGCCGGCGATGTTTTTGCCGAGCCCTTGTTGCTGGAACGGCCCGATCTCCTCGGCAGCGGTGCCGAGTCCGATCGGATATTGCCCGCGCACCAGCCATTCCGCTTCCTGGCGCGGGTTGGTGCTGTAGATGATTTTCTGCTCGGCATAGAGGCGGTCGAGGAAATCGGCGCCGAAATTGTTCAAGAGCCGCTGGCCGACGCCGACGCCCGCGCCGGGCAGACGCGGATCGTCCCAGACGATCTTGCCGGCAAAGCGTGGCGCGAGCAGATCCTCATGGGTTTTGAGGTCGTCATGCGAGACGAAATCCCAATTGACCATGACCGGCGCCGTCACCGTCGCCTCGAAGCCGAGGACGTATCGTTTGCCCGTATCCATCCAGCCGAGATCGAGCCCGCCGAACCAGCCCTTGTCGTCGGTGATTTCGGGGAGGATGAAGGCCGGCCGTAGCGGCACGAAAGCGCCAGCCGGCATCAAGGTCTGGAGGATCGACGGCGTGCCGCCGACATAGACATCCCAGTTGTAGATGCCGGCGGCGCGCTCGCGCGTGATCTGCGGGATCGCATCGCGTCCGCTCGAGCCGCTGAAAACCACCTTCACCTGCGGAAAAGCGCGGCGAAAGCCTTGCGTCAGCACCTGCTCGTAAAGCTTGCCCGGCCCGCCGTGAACATCGACCTCGCCTTCGGCATTCGCCGCTGTGACGAGATCGTCCCAATCGGACGCCATGGCGCGCGGCGCTCCCGCGGTGAGCAGGAGTGCGGCGACGAGGGCAAGAGCGGGCTGGCGCATCGTGGCCTCAGGCGAAGCGAGGGAGCAGCTTCAGCGCATTCGCGCGATCGACCGCGGCGAGTTCCGCCGACGAGAAGCCGCACGCCACGACGTGCTTCACCTGGTCGAGGCAGCCGGCGCCATAAGGGTAGTCGGTGCCGAAGAGGATTTGCGACAGCGGAATGATCTTCCGCAAGGCGCCGACCGGACCGGGATGCGCCGTCTGCGCAAGGTCGTAATAGAAGCGCGTCAGCTCATGCATCATGCCATGGGGCATGGCCACCGTCGTCGCGGCTTTGTCGCGGCCGCTGAAATCGATGAAGCGCTGGATGAGGTAGGGCATCGTTCCGCCGGCATGGCAGAAGATGTAGCGGATGTTGGGATAGCGCGCCGCCGCGCCGCCGAAGACGAGGCTTGCGATGGTGCGCGTCGTGTCGGTGCCGTATTCGATGATCGCGTCGGCGATATCGGGCTGCAGGCTGCTGCAGCAAGTGCACGAGGTCGGATGGACGAAGACAAGCGCCTTGCGGCGGTCGAGCTCTTCGAGGATCGGCGCGAATGTCGGATCGCCCAGGAATTTGACGCCGCCCGTCTCGTAATTGGTATAGACGCCGATGCCGTCGGCCTTGAGCTGGTCGAACGCATAGGCGATCTCTTCGAGGCCGGCATCGATATCGGGCAGCGGCAGCGCCGCGAAGAGGCCGAAGCGCTGCGGCCGGTCCCGCACCATCTTGGCGCCGGCATCGTTGCATTGGCGCGCCAACTTCTGCGCCGCGGCATCGTCGCCGAAATGGATGCCGGGCGTCGTCACCGAGATCATCGCGGTGGCGATGCCGGCTTCGTCCATCTGATCGAGCGAGCGCTGCAACGGTCCAATTCGCGATCGGCGGCTGATAGCCGGGCGCGGGGCAGGCGCTGCCGAGCGCGATCAGCGCGTCCTTATAGATCTGCGGGACGAAATGGTGATGGACGTCGATGCGATGCGGACCCGCCATCCTCGGATCACGCTTTGATCAGCCCGGCAAGATTCGGCAGCAGGCGCAGCGCATTGCGATGGTCGACGCCGATCATCTCGTCCTTGGTGAGGCCGGCGCCGGCGACACCCTCGACATGCTCGATCGAGAGGCGATAGGGGTAGTCGGTGCCGAAGATAATCTGACTCGCCCCGGCCACGGCTTTGAGCGCGCCGAGCGCAACGCCGTTCGATGCCTGCGCCGTGTCGTAATAGAAGCGCTTCAGCTCATGCATCAGGCCTTGTGGCAATTTCGCTGCGACCTGTGGAATTTTCGCCAAATTGACCATGCGCTCGATCAGAAATGGCATCGTCCCGCCGGCATGCGAGAATATCCACTGGATGTTGGGATAGCGCGTGCTCGATCCGGTGAAGATCAGGCTGTTGATCGTGCGCGTCGTGTCGGTGCCGTATTCGATGATCGATTCATTCACCTCGGGGATGAGGTTGAAGCAGCACGCGGCGGCATGCGGATGAACGTAAACGATCGCCTTGCGGCGATTGAGCTCCTCGAACAGCGGATTGAAATCGTTGTGGCCGAGCCAGCGATCGCCATAGCTCGTGAACATGCAGATGCCGTCGGCTTTGAGCGTGTCGAGCGCGTATTCGACTTCTTTCAACGAGCCTTCGACATCCGGCCAGGGGATCGCGGCGAAGAGACCGAAGCGGCCGGGATGATTGCGGATCATCTCCATGCCGTAATCGTTGCAGAGCCGCGACAGCTTCCGCGCTTCTTCAACATGACCGAAATAGAGACCCGGCGTGGTGATCGAGACGAGCGCGATCTGCGTCCCGGCCTTGTCCATGTCGTCGATCGAGTTCTGGATCGTCCAGCTCTGCATGACCGGCTGCATCGGCCGCTTCTTGTTCATCTCGGCCTTGTAGGCCGGCGGCACGAAATGATGATGGACGTCGATACGCGTGAGCGCGGCCATGATTCCTCCCCCGAAATTCTTGCTGCCCACCTTAACGGCGTGGCAACGCGGCGACAATGCCGGAAGAACAATTGCCCAGCGGCGATAAATGCGGTTAGCTGCTGCTACGGGAGGAAGCCATGAAGATCACAACTATCGCTCTGGCGGCGCTGCTCGCCGCCGGTTTAGCCGCGAGCGCTTACGCCGATCCGGTGCGCATCCGTATCGGCTGGGCGCAGGTGCCGACGCAGATGACACCGCTTGTCGCCGAGCTGGCGAAGGTGCATCCCGCGCTCTTTCCCAATCTCAACCGCAGCTATACCTACGAGCCGGTGCGCTTCCAGGGCTCGCCGCCGCAAATCCAGGCCTTTGCCGCGGGTGAGATCGAGGTCGCGGCGTTCGGACCCTCGGCACTCGCGCTTTCCGTCACCAACGCGCATCTCGATCCGCGCGTCGTCGCGGATATCGCGCAGGACGGCAGCAGCCACGGCTTCTACTCGACCTGGTGGGCGGTGCGGAAAGACGGGCCGATCAAGAGCCTCGCCGATCTCAAGGGCCATACCGTGATCGTCAACGCCAAGGGCGCGACGACCGACATGCTGCTGCGCAAGATGACGCGCAACAACGGCCTTGCCGATACCGAGTTCACCGAGATCGAGGCCGATTTCACCAACATGCTGCCGATGCTCGAAGCCGGCAAGGGCGACGCCGCGCCGGTGATGGCGCAGTTCAGTCACGATTTCGAGGCGACCGGCCATTACCGCATACTCTTCACCACGACCGACGCGGTCGGCGGCGACGACGAAACGCTGTTTTGGGCGATGAAAGCCGATTTCATCGCCGCGCACCGTTCGGCGATCGTCGATATGCTCACTGATCACATGGCGGCGATCCGCTGGTTCCTCGATCCGGCCAACCGCAACGAGGCGCTCGCGATGACGCATGATTTCACCAAGCAATCGCTCCAGGCGCTCGATTACGCCTTCACCAAGAACGATGTCTATCGCTCGCCCGATCTGATGCCGGTGATTCCGCCGATCCAGAAGGATATCGACATCGCCGTCAGCATGAAGATGCTGCCCGCCTCGATCGACGTGTCGAAATATGTCGATGTGTCGATGGTGGCGGAAGCGGCGAAACGTTTCCCGCCGAAGTGACGGATCGCTGCCAAAATCGTTCGTCATGGCCGGGCTCGTCCCGGCCATCCACGAATTTCTTAAGTCGTGGATGCCCGGAACAGGTCCGGGCATGACGAAAGAGAGAAAATGAATACGAAATTTGTCATCGCGTTCATTTGTCTTCTCATCGCCGCACCCGCGCTCGCCGATCCGGTGAAGCTGCGCGTCGCCTGGGTCGACACGCCGAGTCAGTTGACGCCGCTGCGCGCGGTTCTCGCCGAGCAGCATCCGGAGATCTTCCCGCATCTCGGCAAAAGCTACACCTTCGAGCCGGTGCATTTCGCCGGCAGCCCGCCGCAAATCTCGGCGCTGGCTTCGGGTGATCTCGAGATCGGCGCGCTCGGCGCATCGAGCCTCGCGCTCGCGATCACCAACGCGCATCTCGATATGAAAATCGTCGGCGATGTCATCCAGGACGGGTTGCCCGGTCACTTCAACGCCTACTTCACGGTGAAGAAGGAAGGGCCGGTCAAGCGCATCGAGGATATGAAAGGCCGACGCGCCGCGATCAACGCGCTCGGCTCGCCGGTGTGGATCGAGCTCCATGTCGCACTCGCGCGCCACGGCCTGACCGACAAGGATTACACCGTGATCGAGGCGCAATTCCCGAACATGTTCGCGATGATGGAAGCCGACAAGGTCGACGTCGTGCCGGTGATCAGCCCGAAGCTCGCGGCGGCCTTCGATGCGACCGGGCGCTATAGGACGCTCTTCACCGCGGCGCAGGAGATCGGCCCGAACCAGGCGGCGATGTGGGCGATGCGCGCCGATTTCATCGCCGGGCATCGCGCCGCGCTGGTCGATTATTTCGAGGATGCGATGCGCGCATCGCGCTGGTTCCTCGATGCGGCGAATCATGCCGCGGCGATCGCGATCGTCGCGCAGGTGACGAAGCAGCCGCGCGACACGATCGACTACGCCTTCACGAGCGCCGATGTCGGCCGCTCGCCCGATCTCGTGCCGAACGTCAAAGCGGTGCAGGAAGAGATCGACACCGCGCTCGATCTGAAGCTGCTGCCGGCGGCGGTGAAGGTCGCGCCGGACCACACCGATCTCTCGATGATCGAAGAGGCAAAGCGCCGGCTCGACGGCAAGTAAATCAGAACGGCTCGGCGCTTTCGATCAGCGCCGAGCCGTCCTTATGATCAGAGTCCCCGCCACTGGCCGATGACGCGGCCCTGAATATAGGCTTCGGCCAGGCTGCGCTCATAGCCTTCGTATTTCGGATTGTCCGAAGTGATGCGCACGCGCATCGGCTCGCTATGCGCCAGCGTCTGCACGCGCTTCACGACGAGGCCGAGCCCATCCCAAACGACAAAGATGCCGGGCGGCGTCGGGGTGCGGTCGCCGGTATCGACCAGCACGCGCTGACCTGGCTGCAGCGTCGGCTCCATGCTGTCGCCGAGCACCGTGATGAAGCGCAGCTCGCTTGCGGGTGCGCTCGAGTGATAGCGCACGACTTCGCTCGGTAATTGCCATTCGGCGACGACTTTCTCGCTGTCGCCGGTGAGACCGTCGCCCGCCGAGGCGCGGACATCGAGCTCGTCGATGCGCAGCGTGCCTGGCGACGAGCCGTTTTTGACACCGAGGCCGCGCCCGCTGCCGCCGTCGACACCGGCGAGGGCAAAGAGCTCGTCCGCTTCGATGCCCTTGGCTCCGAAGATCGGCACCAGACGCTGCGCGAAATCCAGAGGCAGGAACGGCTTGCGGAAACGGTCTTCGTAATGCTGGTAGCTCGAGCCGTTTTCCATGCCGAGCGCATGTGCGACCTCGCGGATCGAGAGTCCGGCGCGCTGACGGAGTTGCTTGAGCTTGCGCGAGACGGAGGAGGGAGCGTCGGCCATACGCGCATGATAAACGCTAATCCCGTACGCCGCTATACGCTTTTCCCCTTGCCGAGTGACCGCTTTTAGCGTACTATCTTTGCGTTCACCCGGATGGAGCGGGGAACGGGAGGGGTCATGCATGATGGCGCTCCTCGTCACGGCCTTGTTTTGCCCGATGATGAGAACATATCAGGAACATTCGTTTCGGCCAATGGCCAAGATTTCGCGGAAACCGGCTCGGAACAAAGCTCGGGCTGCGTTTTCATCGAACCGCACACGTGGCCGGCGGGATTTCCGCCGTTTTGCGGCCGGCCGGTCCTGGCAGGTTCACCTTATTGCCCGGAGCACGCCGCGCGCTGCACCGCGCCGGCGGAGAGGCGGCGATGAGGAAGCGCAAAGCGCGTACGCTGCGCGACGAGCAGACACCGAGCGCCGAACGCCTGGCCCAAGGTTTGGTCGAGCGCCTGCCGTTGCCGATTGCCGACGAAGCGGGGCGGCCGGCACGGCCTTATCGCGCGGTCGATACGCTTACCGCGATGCGGCGCAAGGGCACGATCACGCCGGCGATGCATCAAGCCGGCGAGGATTTCCATGCGCTCTTCATGACGGCGCAACTCGAGACGCTGCGCGCCGCCGATCTCCATCGCCTGCCCGATGGCATGCGTGAGGTGAACATCACGCTGCGCCAGGCCGAAGCACGCAAACAAGTGTGGCGCATCCTGAAAACGCTCGGCGGCGCTTCATCGCCGGCGGGCTCTTGTGTTTGGCATGTCGTCGGCAGCGCGGTGACGTTGAAGGAATGGGCGCTGCATCACGGCTGGAATGGCCGCGTGTTGTCGCCGGAAGCAGCGTCGGGCGTGCTGATCGGCGCGCTCGGGGCGCTGCAAGCGCAGTTCGGTCTGTGAGAATGCGAGCGCGCGCTGCGCTATTCCGCGGCGCCGGCGAAAGGCAGGGCTACGACGCCTTGGTCTTGGGCCGGCTCTGCGCGAGCGGACGGAGCGGCACCGGATCGGTATTCTTCTTGAGGACCAGCCGGCCGTCGCCGCGCTCGATTTGTCCGACGAATTCTTCGTTCTGCCAGAGCTGAACCAGCGCGATCATCTCGAACTGGTCGAGCAGCGCCCGTATATGATCGAAAGCATCCAGAATATCGTCATGGGATGCGGCTTCTGCCGTGACCATGTTGGCGCCCCGGTCGAAGAGGTAATAGGTGAAGACCGTCATCCGCGGACGAGTCTCGGACGAATTTCTTGCGTTTGCATTAACCAGCCCTGCGCAATTCGCGTCTTCGTGGCGTTAACGAACCGCCCATCTGTTTGCGCAACACTTCAACATTATTCGCCCAGGCCTCGTCTGGGCTTTGTATCGTGCTGATTGGGTTCTCCTCGTGATCGAGATCGCTTTCCTCGACCGTCCGCTGGTCCGGCCAGGATCGGCGCCAGCCTTCGCCATTGCTTTCGCCATCGCCACCGTCGCGACGCTGGCACGGTGGGCGCTGGCGCCGCTCTTCGCGCAGATACCGTTCGGCGGCATGCCCTTCGCGGCGCCGTTTTTCGGTGTCGTCATCACCACTTTCCTGTGCGGCTCGGCGGCGGGAGTCGCCGCTATTCTCCTATCGGTCGCCGCGACCTGGGGATTCATCCTGCTGCCGCATATGACGATGCTGGCGCCGTTTCAAACCCTCGCGTTCATCGTCGGCGCTCTGACCATGACCGTCATCATCACGACGATGCGCGCGGCCAGCGCCAAGATGCGCCACATCAACGAGAATCTGCGCCTCAGCGAGGCGCAGCTGGTCGAAGCCAGCAAGGCGAAATCCGACTTCATCGCGCGCATGAGCCATGAGTTGCGCACGCCGCTCAACGCGATCATCGGCTTTTCCGAGATGATCCGCGACGCGATGATCGGGCCGCTCGATGCACGCTATCGCGGTTACGGTGCCGACATCCATGGCGCCGGACGGCATCTGCAGAACGTGATCAACGATATTCTCGATATCTCGAAGATCGAGGGCGGCGGCCGGCTCGAGCTGCGCGACGAGCCGGTATCGATCGTGGACATGCTCGAATCCTGTCGCCGCATCGTCGCCGCGATGGCCGAAGCGACGGGCGTCGCCTTGTCGATCGATGTGCCGGCGAGCTTGCCGCTGATCCGGTGCGACGCGCTGCGCTTCCGGCAGATCCTGCTCAACCTCATGTCGAATGCGGTCAAGTTCACGCCGGCCGGCGGATCCGCGACCGTGTCGGCGGCGCTCGAAGGCGGCTCCGCCATCATCACCGTCGTCGATACCGGCATCGGCATGCGCGAAGAAGACATCGCGATCGCGCTCGAGCCGTTCCGCCAAGTGAGCAACGGCGCCGGCGATGCGTTGACGCGCCGCTTTGCCGGCACCGGTCTCGGTCTGCCGCTGGCGAAAGCGCTGGTCGAGTTGCATGGCGGTACGCTGGCGATCGAGAGCGCGCCGCAACGCGGCACCAGCGTCCGCATTCGCCTTCCCCTGAAATTCGTCACGGCAGCCGCGGCGTGAGGCTTTAAAAATCTTTTGTCGCGACGGAACCGGATCGAGGGAAAACGGTTCCAGCTTGGTACGCAGCACAAACGTGGGATGCAATCCGCCACGTTCCTTGGCGGCTCCTTATGAGGAGCCGCCTTTTTCATTGCGTTGCGGCGGCGCTCAAGTCAGGCGGCCGATCGCCGATGCAACTTTCGCCCGTCTCATGCTTTGGGGGAAATGACGGACACTCGACAGATAGGATTGCTCGCATGCATGGATATCGCTGTCTTTTCCTGCAGCCCGATGGCTGCGTCGCGGCTCGAGAGGAATTCGAGGCCGAGACGGACAACGATGCCGTCATTGTCGCGCGGGCGCTTTATGCTGAGCGCGCAGCAAGGGACGGGCTCGAGCTTTGGGACGATACGCGCCGCGTCCTGTGCGAAGACAATCGCTAATCGCGGCAGGCAATCGCGCTAATCGGCGCGGCGTGCGGCGGCCTCGATCTGCTCGGCGAGCTCCTCATAGCGATCGGCGATCTTCCGAAACTGTTCGCTGATCGCATGGTCGAGCTGCTGATCGGCCTGCTCGCGCAGACGCTGCGCCGTTAAGCGATATTTTTCGCCTTCTTTCACTGTCGAGGCTTGAAAAATGGTGCGGTCCCCGCTGCGTCGGCATCACCATCGATTGCGGCGTGCTCCGTGTGTCCTAACTCTCTTGCGATCTCTGTCGATCAATAATGTTTGTCGGCATTTCGGCTGCACAAACATTTTGCGCTCAAGCTCGCGCCATCGCGTCGCGTGAGGCTGCGTCACAATGGTGCTCGCGCGCCGGCGCCGCGATGCGGTAGTTTCGCGCTCGCGGAGTGGGGAGATATGATGATTCCGGATCGTGCGATTTGGTGCACGGCGCGTGCGTTGGCCGCGTTGTGCTGCGATGATCAGCGTGTGCTCGGTCGGGCGCACGCGCATCTTCGCGAGGGTAATATCGACAAATATATTGAATGGATGCGGGTGTTGAAGGCGCTCAACGATGTACGCGCCGCCGAAGCGGCTTAACGCGGCCATCGCTTTCGCGTGGGGTGGCATGCCGAATGCGGATTGCCGTGAAAAGCGCGAATAGCTAGGCTCCCGTCACCGAAGCGGAGATTGGGATGGCCAAGCAAATTGCGCGCAGAAAGCCGGCCGGCAAGCGGATGAAATCGGCGGTCCACGCCGCGAGATCCACGCCGCGCAAACGCAGTAAAAGCGCGGCGGCACCCACACTCGGCGCCTCGGCGATCGCGCAGAAGCTCGTTCACGTCGGGCGGAAGGATCCGGCCGGCCGTATCTTCCGCCGCTATTGGATTCCGATCGAAGTCGCCGGCGATCTCGGCCAAAAACCGAAAGAGCTTCGCATTCTCGGCGAAGACCTCGTGCTCTTCCGCTTTCCGAACGGCGAGCCCGGCTTGGTCGGCGCGAAATGCGCGCACCGCAACGCCGGGATGCAGCACGGCACGCCCGAGGCGCGCGGCATCCGCTGCTGCTATCACGGCTGGCTCTACGATGCGGCGGGCCGCTGCATCGAGATGCCGTGCGAGCCGAAGGACACGCCGCTCCTCGACCAAGTGAGGATCGCGGGCTACCCGGCGCTCGATCGCTACAACGTCATCTGGGCGTATATGGGCGAGGGCGAGCCGCCCGAGTTGCCGGCGCTCGATGTCTTCGTGCGCGACGACGGCTTCAAGCGCGTGACCAAAAGCTACCATAATTGCAATTGGCTGCAGGTCGCCGAGAACATGGTCGATCCGCAGCATACGACCTTCCTCCATCGTTTCTCGCCGCTGACCAATGTCGTCGACGAGCTGCCGAGTTTCGACAAGGCCGTCGATACGGAGTGGGGGTTCGTGGTGCATTCGACGCGCCACGATCAGGGCCATACGCGCCTCGATCATTTCGTCTTCCCGGCGATGAATCGCGTCGCGGTCAATCACATGGATCCGGCGCTCGAAATCGCCTGGTATGTGACGCCGGTCGACGAGACGCATGCGCTCTCGATCAATGCGCGCTTTTTGCCGAACCCGCCGGGCGCGAGCACGGAAGAAATTCAGCGCCGCATCGACATGATGCTCAAGCAGGACAGCCAGATCCCGCGCGACAATCCGTTTGTCAGCGGCTCGGTCGTCTTCTCGCAGGACATGGTCGCGATGGAGAGCCAAGGCGCGATCAGCGATCGCAACAACGAGACGCTCGCGACCTCGGATCGCGGCGTCGTGCGGTTGCGCCGCGGCTATTGGGAGGCGGTGAAGCGGATCGATCAGGGCAAGGAGCCGCCGGGCATCCTCAGGAACTCCAATCGCGGCCGGATCGATTTCACCACCGGCATTTTTCGCCATCCCGACAAGATGGCCGCGATCGCGCGCCGCAGCGGGGACAGTTAGGCACGCCCGGGGGTTGGCGTGGCGCCGCCGCGCGCGACCTGAAAATTAAAACTCCCGGCCGATCGCCCGGTCGATCGAGAAGCGCCCGCCGCCGCGCAGCGCGACGATGAAAGCGAGCACGCCCCAGAGCAGGAATTGCTCGACGCGCGTATAGCCGTTGGGAATCTGTGCGTAAGAGATCACCGCCATCTCGATGGCGAGCGCCGCCGCCCAAAAGCGCGTCAGGAAGCCGACCGCGATGCAGAGCGCGCCCACCGATTCGAGCGCGATGACGATGAACGCCATCAACCCGACCGGCTCGAGCCCGTATTTGGTCATTGTCGCGACGACCGGCGCCATGCCGTTTTGCAGCTTCGTCCAGCCGATCGGGAAGAGCATCGCGCCGACGCAAAAGCGCATCAGAGGATAGGTGTAGGGCTCGGCCCATTCGTAAAAGCCGGCGAGGCCCGGAATGATCAGCTTCGGCTCGCCCGCGGCGCGCGGCGATGCGACGGAAGTGGACGCCATCTTGTTTCTCCCTGAACCCGTTTTTTGCCGCCATAGAATCGCAGAAGGCGCATGGCCGCGGCCAGTGTTGCCGCGCTCCCTCACCGCAACGTGATTGCGTCTCGCTACGGCATGCGCGGCTGACCCGCGAGTCGCGCCGCGACGGCGCCATGCGTGCTGACGCAATAAGGGACGAGGAAGGTGAGGATGAGTTTCCAGACATTGAGCGCGCCGCCGGCCAGCAGCGCGTCGCCCTGATTGATGAGATTGAGGACGCTGCCAACCGTCAGCGCGACAATGAAGGCGCGCCGGGGAATGCCGCCCGAAAAAGCGAGCGCCAGCGCCGATTGCAACCGTGTCATGATCGTCCCCCGAGCCCATCGCCACCGCCGCGAGACTAGCTCAGGATCGCGGCCCGTTCAGCGCGTCGGGACACGCGATCGAGCGCTCACGCCGCGTTGCCCCAGCCTCGACTTTCGTCATCGCCGCGGCAATGATCGCGCGGGGGAGAGGGGAATGGCCGAACGGAAAGCGCGCGAAATCACCGGCTCCGGCCGTCTCGAGGCGTTCTCCGACGGCGTCTTCGCCATCATCATCACGATCATGGTGCTCGATCTGCGGCCGCCCGCGGCCGAGGGCATCGCCGCGCTGCTGCAGCTCTGGCCGGTCGCCCTTTCCTATGTGCTGAGCTTCTTCGTCATCGCCATCTACTGGCTCAATCACCATCGCACCTTCCACATCGTGAAGCATGTCGGGACGGCGGTGCTCTGGGCCAATATCCTGCTGCTGTTCTGCCTGTCGCTGGTGCCGTTCTTCACGGCCTATATGGGCGAGCATCGCGTCGACGCGTTGTCGGTCGCGCTCTACGCCGGCGACATGTTCGTCTGCTGTCTCGCCGCGATGGTGCTGCGCTTCGCCATGATCCGCGAGAACCCGAGCGACGATCCCGCCATCCGTGCAATGAACCGCGCCGGCGCGCGCAAGAACGCGCTGTCGCTGCTCTTCTACGGCGCCGCGGTACCGCTCGCCGCTTTCAGTGCCGCCCTCGCCCTGGCGCTCGTCTTCGCGACCGCCGCCGCCTATGTGCTGCCGAGCGTCGGATTGCGCCGGCGCGCCGCGGCGTGATCGGCTTTCCGGCGGCGGCAACTCTTCGCCTTGCCCTTAAGGCACCAAAGCGACTTTGCCGGTCGTGCCGCGTCCCTCGATGGCGCGATGCGCCTCGGCCGCTTGCACAAGCTTGTAGGTGCCGCCGAGTTGCAGGCGCAGCCGGCCGCCCTGGACATAGCCGCCCAATTCGGCCAAGAGCTTTGCCGCAAAAGCGCCGCGGTCCCGCGATTGCCCGGCGATGAATCCGCTGAGGAAGAATCCGGTGACGGTCTGATTCTGCGCGAAGAGCCGCTGCACGTTGAGGTTCATCGGCTGGCGGCTGGCATTGCCGTAGGCGACCATCCGGCCGAGCGGGGCGAGGCAGTCGATTGCCTCCTCGAAAACGGCGCCGCCGGTCATCTCGAGGATAATGTCGACCGGGCGGCCGCCATTCTGCGCTTTGACCTCGGCGGCCCAGTGGGCCCGCGAATAGTCGATGGCGGCGTCGGCGCCGAGGCTCATGACAAGGTTGCGTTTTGCTGGCGTGCTGGCCGCGCCAATCACTTTGCCGGCGCCATAGATTTTCGCCAGCTGCACGGCGAGCACGCCGACACCGCCGGCTGCGCCTTCGACCAGGACGCTTTCGCCCGCTTGCAGCCTGGCGCTCCCTTTGAGGACGAGCGCGGCGGTGAGCCCTTGGATGATCAGCGACAGCGCCTCGACCGGTTTCACGCCTTCGGGCACGGGCAATAGATCGGCGGCATCGGCGACGGCCCATTCCGCATAGCCGCCCTGGCCGAGCCAGGCCATGACCGTGGCGCCGCGCTCGATGCCCGTCGCGCCCTCGCCAAGCTTTTCGACGATGCCGACAATCTCGCTGCCGGGCGTAAACGGCAAGGGCGTCGGGCGCGGATAGCTGGTTCCGCCCTTGCGCCGCGAAGCATCCGCGTAATTGACGCCGGCCGCCAGCACGCGCAGCAAAACCTGTCCCGGCCCCGGCACCGGATCGGGAACGTCCTCATAGCGCAGGACCTCGGGGTCGCCGTGTTCGTGGAAGCGAATGGCTTTCATCGCCGGGCTCCTTCGCTCGTTGCTTCAATGGACCCCGGATCGCGGGGCTTCGCCCCTTGTCCGGGGTGACGCATCGCAAGCGATGCATCACTTCGGCAGGAACGCCTCGGTATAGAGCGTCTTCATATCGGGCTCTTTGTCCAAGAGGCCGAGCTCGACGAAAGAGCGCGCCAAGACCGCCATCGCCTTGTCGTTGAATTTTCCGTCGGTCGAGAACACCGGCATCATCAGATCGTAGGTGCCGGCGACGATCGCCGGATCGACGTTCTGGACCTTCGCGGCGATCGCGACTGCCTCGCTCTTGTTCGCCTTCATCCAGGCGATGGTCTCGTACCAGCCTTTGAGGAAATCGCGCACCGCCTGCGGGCGTTTCGCGATGAGGTCATCCGTGGCAAAGATCACATAGAGGTGGAAATCCTTAATGGTGTCGCCGAACTTCACCAAGAGCTTGCCGTGATTTTCGTTCTGCAGCTTCAGCGCGGTCGAGAGATCGACGGTGATGCCATCGACGCCGTTCGAGATGAGCTGCGCCAATACCTCGCTCATTGGGTTCATGATGACGAGGTTGATGCCGTCGCGGCCCCAGCCTTGCTGCGCGCTGAGCGTCTGGACCAGCCAGCCGGTGAGCGAGCCTTTCTGGGATACCGAAATGCCGCGGCCTTTGAGATCGGCGACGGTGTTGATGTTGCTCTTGGTGCCGACGGTGATGGTCAGCTCCATCGGCGCGCCGGCAGAAGCGCCGACGGCTTTGATGGTCGCGCCCTTGACGATGTTCGCCATATCGGGCCCGCTGCCGAGCCCCATATCGACGGCGTTGGAGATGAGCCCCTGCGCCAGGCGCGGCGCGCCGCCGAAATCGACCGCCTCGACATCGATGCCGTGTTTTTTGAACATGCCTTTCTCGATGCCGACATTGAGCGGCGTGAAGCCGAAAGCCTGCGGCACCGATTTGCCGACCTTCAGCGCTTCATCGGCCGAAACGCGCGGCGCGGTCGCAAGCAATGCGGCGGCGAGCGCGATGAATGTTAGGTGGCGGTGAAGCATCGGCACTCCCCCTTCGATGGCAGACGATTATCGACCCCGAGGGCGCTTCTATCAGCTTGCCGCGGCGCTCGCCAGCCCGCATCGGGATCGATAGAATGCGCGGCGGAAAAGGCCGTCACGTCGAGCGGCCCTCGAAGAAAGACGCAGGGAGGACAATCATGCCGGCAAGCCAAGCAAAGACGATCGTCACCATCGCTGCCGCCGCGCTGCTCGGCTGCGCCGCGCCGGCGAAAGCGGCGAAGCTCGAGCACACCAGCATGGCGCAGACGCCGGCGATCATGGCATTCCTCTCGGCCTATATCGCCGAGGATGCCGGCATCTGGCGCGATAACGGCCTCGATGTGAAGGTGATCAACCTGCCGGGCGTCGCGACGGTCAACGCCGTCATCGCCGGCTCCGCCGACTTCGCCCTGTCGGGGAGCGATGCGCTGACGCGCGCCGCGGCGAAGGGGCAGAAGCTCTTGGCGCTCGCCGCGATCAACAATCAAAGCGGACAGGTCACGTCGCTGCGCAAGGATCTCGCCGAGGCGGCGCATTTCGATCCCAACGCGCCGCTCGCCGAGCGCGTGCGCGTCTTGAAGGGGCACACCATCGCCGATGGCGGTCCCGGCTCGGTCGCCGATCTCTTCATGAAGACGATCATGCGCATCGGCGGCCTCGCGCCGAGCGACGTCACCCTCTCCTCGATCGGCGCCTTCGAGCTGCTCGCCGCGTTCCAGCGCCATGCGATCGACGGCATGTCTTTCAGCATGCCGTATTCGCTGGAGGTCGCGCATAGCGGCGACGCGGTGATCATCGCCGACGGCACCAAGAACGAGCCCAAGGAATACATGCCGCTCGCCGCCGGGCTGCTGCTGACGCGGCCGCAATTGTGCAACGATCATCGCAGCGTCTGCGAGAAGATGACGCATTCGATGCTGCTCGCGGTGAAGTTCCTCCTGACGAGGAAGGACGATTCGATCGCGATCATGCAGAAGCGCTTTCCCAAGACCGATCCGGCTGTGGTGCGCGTCGCCTATGATGCCGTGGCGCGGATGACCAACGATCCGCCGGCGATCACGACCGTCGCCTTGAAGAACGGCGATCTGATGAACGCGCAAGCCGGCTTCCTCAAGCCGGAAGACGCGCTGTCCTCTTACGACGGGCTCTTCACCAACGAATATCTGAAATAGCCGAACGATTGAGAAATCAACGAGTTAGCGGACAGGCGCGGGGAAATTGGCTAAGCGGGCCGCCCGGCTGTCCGCTGAAATGGCGGAAAACCGCCATGTTCTTATTTTGTTCTTGACCAATCCGGATGGGCGATTATATACTTTGCGTAGGTTCACGCAAGGTGTAGTCTGGCGCTCGACATTGCGAACGTCAGTAAGCCACCGGAGAACAAGGAAGTGATGAAATGAGGTGTCGAACGAAAGATTAGAATCGGTTGCGGCTCAAGTTGCGGGAGCGGTACGAACCGCTGCCGCAGGGGCCGTTGAAACTCCGGGTTGGGCGCGCCTGCTAATTTTGCCGCGCGGCCTTTTCAATGGCGAGGTCGTGGAGCGCCTTTTTATTGGGGGTGGTGTCGCGCGCCCGACAAAACCGAATGAACTCGTCAAACTCCACTTCAATCTCGACGATGGTTTCGCCGCGCCTGAGATGTTCATTTATCTCCTGCGCATGGAGCTTGAGCCATTCGTTATAGGTGTCGGCAATGTCCGGGCCGATAGTATCCCGGAAGGATTGATGCTCTTCCGGTCGGATGATCGGGAGCGGAAAGGTAGCCATGAAGATGATCCTTTGGAAATAACGGATGGGATGATTGAGGCAGGAGCCAGAGTTCTCGTTACGTGGAGTAGCCGGATAGATGATGCTGCGGCATTAGCTGAAGAGGTGTTTTGCGAGATGAGTAAGGCTAGCTAAAAGCCTCTGGGAACAGATACTCGCTAGATCGTACCGGCTTTCCCTTCTGTTCCTCGGTGATGAAGTACGCAAAAAAATAACGCGTCGTCTCAATAAAGATGTCGCGTGAATCCTCAACGGGGTGCCCAAGTGCGTCCTCCAGGGCAGCGCCCCAAGGCCCCGTTACCCATCGGAAATGTTGCGTGATGTCCCTTACCTCTGTGGAAGTAAATCGTATGTCGCTTTTAGTATGAGCAAAGAGGTTCCTAATGTGGCGAACACAATCCAGGTCAGTTCGCGCTCCATCTCCATATATTCCCAGCGCGTAACCCAAACGAATTTTGGGGCCAAACGCCAATGCCGCGTCGTCACCGCCTTGGAATAAGTTTCGTTGTTCCGTTTCGTTTAGTTTGATGCAATGGGAAAGTATCGCAGTTTCAAGTCCCTGTTCGATAATCGCACCAAGCACAAGAGCCAAGGCCCTGTCGTTTGCTTCTTTGTGTTCAAGAGCATAAATCGTATCCCATAAGAGTTTCGTGTCGGGCCGTTCCGCCATTTTCTCGCGAATCGCGGCAATCGCTTTTGAGCGGCTTTTTTGCGCCTGTTTGCTAGGCATGCTACCCTCCCGGTATGACTGCCAAGTCCGCTGATAGCGATCAATACAGCCCGGAGGAAACAGAGCGCCGCATGACGGACGCGATCCGCCGCGCGCTCAACACGCCCCCCAAGCCGCACAAGGAAATGGTCGGCAAGGAGGAGCGTGAAGGCACTACACCAAAGAGTTGAGTCAAAAAGACTTAGGGACTAGATGTCCGTATGAATCCCTGACTTTTGTAATCATTCACGCAGTCTTGGTCGTGCGTAGCAGCAATGGTCGCATAGATTGGAAAGGCTAAAGGGTGAGCACCGCAAGTCGCAACCTCACCTGTCGCCGGATTCTTCATGTAAATCGTCTCGGTTGTACAAGCAGACAACGCGCATAGGCATGCCAGCACGGCAATATTCCGCATATCACTCCCCCGATTTGTGTCCCTAGTTCCCATCTAACAAATTCAGAATTGCGCGAAGCGCAGCGCGACCACGATCAAAGTCACGCCGCTCGCGTGACGTAAGCCTGTCGATAGGTAAGCCGCTTGCCCTTCGCGCCTTTGATCGCGCGCATGGTACGCATCAAATCGTCAACGCCAAGCGCCATGCGGTTTGAATACCGAAAGTCAAATTCGTTCAGATAGCGTTGCAAGTGTTGCTCGCCGCAGTGTTGATAGACGCCCTTCATGCCGCGTTTGAAGATCGAAAAATAACCTTCAATCGTGTTCGTGTGAACGTCGCCGCGAACGTATTCCTCTTTGCCATGGTTGACGGTTTCATGCGACGCGAAATGATGGCCGTATTGCTTGTACGTGGGGTATTCGTCGGTGCGAAGATGCGCGGCACGCGCAACGTTCTTGTCGAGAATGTCCGACAGGGTTTTGCCGTCGAAGTCGGTGATATGGAATGAGCGCACTTTGCCATCGCGCTCGACCAGCGACATGACGGCCATCTTGTGTCCGGTGCCACGCGCTTTCTTACGCCCCGGCTTGCGACCGATGTAGGTTTCGTCGGCTTCGACGGTGCCGCCGCCTTCGCCCATCGGGGCAGGCTCGTTGTCGCCCATGGCTTCGCGGATGCGCATGCGCCATGAACCACGCGCTCTTGTACGTGATGCGCGAGCGAGCGGTGCAGTTGGTGGGCGCTAAAGCCCTTCTTGCTGCTGGCATAGAGCCGGAAGCCCAAGGCCCATTTGTGCAGCCGGATATGCGAGCTTTCCATGACGGTTCCGGTCGTAACCGTGAACTGGCCCTTGCAGCTATTGCAGTGAAAGAGGCCGGGGCGCGTCGTCTTGCCCTTCAAGGCGGTAGACCTTCTCAGCCTCGCCGCAGTGCGGGCAGAACGGGCCGTTCGGCCAATGGATCGATTTCGAAATGTTCGCGGGCCTTGTCGGCATCTGTGAAAACGGGATCGGTAAGGTTCATGGCGGCTTCCTTTATCTGCCGCTAAACTACCCTCTAGCATGAACCTACGTCAAGTATATAATCGCCATCCGGATGGGCGATGTTCGCGATTGCAAACCCTGTCCAATAGGTTGGACTTCTAGTCGCTTAGGCTGTGATAAGTAAGATTGAGAAAAAAAGGCCAACGACTATCGCGAGCAGATCGATGGATAGGTTGAACCAAAATAAAAATGGGTTCTTATCCCGCGAGATTCGCCGCCAGCGGTATGGTTTAAGCATATGTAGTCTCCACAGAACCATGCCGCGGGCGACCAATGCCCATAACAAAAACGAATAAAGAAGCGGGCCTAGAATGAAAACGACAATTCCGGAGATCTGACTCCAGGCGAAAGACAAACCGCTATTCCTTGCCCGGTTTTGATGCCGGCTTCTCTTTCGCGATTCCCTGAATCGCTCGCTTGAACGTTTCTTCGTCCATATCCGCACCAATGCTGCGCGCAAATTCTACGAACTGCGCGTGCTGGTCTGGCTTAGCTTTCTTCTTCGGGCGCTTTCGGCTTTTTGGCATTGCGCGTGAAGTATAGCCTTCTGCGGTTAGGATGCGAGGTTAGCGCCTTTTTTATACGTCAGCCGCTTCCCGGCGATTCCAGCCAAGGCGCGGATGGTGCGCTCGAAGTCGTCAACGTTCACGGCGTCACCTGCTCGATGAGCCGTTCCGGCAACGTCTGGGACAATGCCGCGATGGAGAGCTTCTTCTCGTCGTTGAAGACCGAGCGCATCGCCCGCAAAATCTATCGAAGCCGCGACGAAGCCAGAGCCGACGTGTTCGATTACATCGAGCGCTTCTACAACACCAAGCGTCGGCACTCGACGATCGGCTACGTAAGCCCTATGGAGTTCGAAATGAAGGCCGGAGTCACTTAACTGAGAGTCATCTAAACCGGCAGCAGCTCATCCATACCACAGACCACCTAAGTTTACGTGACAACACGCAAGGCTTCTTGATGCCTGAGTGATCCCACCGCTCATAGAGTTTGTCCCATTAGCCGCGCGCGATCACGGTGTGATCAGCGCGCTATAGCCGTTCCACAGAATCTGGATGCCGATGCAGAGCAGGATGAAGGCCGAGAGCCGCGTCAGGACGTTCGTCCCGCTCGTGCCGAGCGCCGCGACGATCTTGTCGGCGAAGCGATAGCAGACATAGATCGTCACGGCGAGCGCCAGCACGCCGGCGACCGCGCCGCCCGCGAGCAGGAGCAGATTGTCGAAGCCGGCGGGAGTCTTCGGCCGCTGGCTGCCCAAGGTGATCGCGACCGAGATCGAGCCGGGCCCGACGGTCAGCGGCATGGTGAGCGGATAAAATGCGTCGAGCGCGGGATCGGCTTCCCCGGGGTCGCCCGCCTCGTGCGCTTTCTTGTCGCTCGCGTTGCTGTCGTCGTTGAGCAGCTTCCACGCAAAGGCGGTCACCACCAAGCCGCCGCCGATGCGCACGACCGGCAAGGTGATGCCGAAGAATTCCAGCACATGCGATCCGACGAAAAGCGACGCGACGAGCAGGCAGAAGCCGTTGATCGCGATGCGCAGGGCGAGGCCGCGGCGCACCTCCGGCCGCAGATGCTGCGTCAGGGCAAGAAAGATCGGCGCACCACCGACCGGGTTCACGATCGGAAAGAGCGCGGCAAAGGCCAGCAGGAACGCGTTGATCACCTCGGACATCGGCAGGTTTATCTTATGCCTTGGCGTCGGTTGTTTCACGCCGAGCAGCTTTCTTCGCGGCGCGGCGTTCTGCTTTCCAAAAGACACGCTTCATCTCGCGAAGGTGCCTCCACCATTCGGGCGATTTCGTCAGCAGACCCTTTTTCACGGTAGCCATGACCGTCGATCCTCGCGTTCAAGCGATAGTTTGAGTTGGTTTGGGTCGCTTGGCAATTTGCGTCCGCGCCAAACCGTCAATCGCGGTCGCATGAGTACGGTCGGTTTGAGTGACCCCGCAAAGGAAAGGCCCCGCTGCATGTTCGCTGCAGCGGGGCCCGGGTCGCGCTCGTCTGTAGAGGTAACGTTAGAGGCTGTTGCCGACATTCGTGAACGTCGTGGCCAACCTGGTGCCGACAGTCGTTGCACCCGTGATGATCGCGACGGCGATCAAAGCGGCGATCAGGCCGTATTCGATAGCCGTCGCACCCCTTTCATCGCTGCTCAAACGCTTAAAAAACTGCACCATCGAAAATCTCTCCTTCCGAGTAGGAGGGGAGTTTCGTTCGAACGATGTTGCCGGCGTATTGAGAGCCCATAAAATTTTAGCAATGAGTTTTTAAAAAATTCTCCTATTCCTAGATAGTTCGCTGCTTCGTAGATGTTCGCTGTCTTCGGCCTGATTTATTGCGCCGCGCCCGATGAATTGATTCTGATCGCAGAGCCGTCGCGGCATTTTTTCGGCGATGCGCTCAGCGCGTCGGCAGCGGCAGGCCGTGGAGTCTCAAGAAGCTGAGCTTGTCCCAGTAGCCGCGCTGGAAGGCGATCTTCTCGTCGGCGATGTGGAAGAAGCCGCAGCCGCGCAAGCCGAGCGGATCGCTCCATTCGAGGATGGCACGAGCGAGATCGCAGCGCGTGAAAGCTTTTCGGCGACATGGCTCTCTTTTGCATGGTTTCCCAGATTTCAACGTCATGCCGGGACAAGGCCGGGCATGACGAAACAAACAACATCGTTACTCATCAAGGAACAATCCTCATGCCCCTTACGCCGCGCAAGCAGCGCTTCGTCGATGAGTATCTCATCGACCTCGATGCGAAACATGCCGCGATCCGCGCCGGCTATTCGCGCCGCGCGCGAACCTATCCGACGCGGCTGATGCGTGAGCCGGCGATCCTGGAAGCGATCGGCAAGGCAATGGCGGCGCGCGCCGAGCGCACCGGCATCACGCGCCAGCGCGTGCTCGAAGAGTATGCCCGCATCGCTTTCGCCGATCTGCGCGGCCTCGCCGATTGGGGGCCGGAGGGCGCCGCCATCGTGGAGGCCGGCACACTCTCGGATGAGACCGCCGCCGCGATTGCTTGGGTCGGCGCGAAAACCGAGGGCGGCGAGACGAATCTCCGGTTGAAGACCTTCGACAAGATGAAAGCGCTGGAAGCGCTTGGGCGGCTGCTCGATCCGGCACGCCGCACCGAGGACGGCAAGGCACTGCCGCCGCGTGCAGGGCTTCATGAATGACCGTCAGCGCGCCTTCGCCAGGGAATATCTCATCGACCTCAACGGCAAAGCCGCCGCGATCCGTGCCGGTTACAAGCCGAGCACGGCCGACAACGTCGCTTGCGGTTTGTTGAAGAAGCCTGAGATCGTGGCCCTGGTCGCGCAAGGAACGGAGCGACGCGCGGCGAAGAAACGCATCACCGCCGATCGCGTGATGGAAGAGCTCGGCCGCGTCGCGTTCGCCGATATTCGCAATTTCATCGATTGGGGACCGGAGGGCGTGAAGCTGCGGCGCAAGACCGTCCTCGATGCCTATGACGCGGCGGCGATCGCCGATGTCGAGGGCAAGGGCAGCAACGGCAAGATCGGCCGGCTGAAGCTCTACGACAAGCTCGCCGCGCTCAACGCGCTGGCCAAGCATCTCGGCATGATTGGCGGCCGCACGGCGGTCAGCGCGACCGATCATACCGGCGACGCCCGAGAAGCGCGCGCCGAGCTGCGCGCGCGGCTGATGCGCATCGTGCAGGGCGAGGAGGACGAGCCGGAGCCAGGCACGACGACCGGTAACGGCGAAGGGTGAAGTCGTGCCGCTCAACCGCGCGCAGGCAGCGCGCCTTATCAAGCGTCTCGACCGCGGGACGATCGACGATGCCGGCGTGAAGGAAATTCGTGGCGATTGGCGCGTCTGGGCGCGGCCGTCGCAACTCCCGCCCGAGGGCGATTGGCGCATCTGGCTGCTGCTTGCCGGACGCGGTTTCGGCAAGACGCGCAGCGGCGCCGAATGGGTGCGCGCCCAGGCCGAGAGCGGCGCGGCGCAGCGCATCGCACTGGTCGCGCCCACCGCGCGCGATGCGCGGCTCGTCATGGTCGAGGGCGAGAGCGGGCTGTTGTCGATCGCATCGGCCGAGGCTCGGCCGACATTCGAGGTATCGAAGCGCCAGCTCGCCTGGCCGAACGGCGCGATCGCGACGCTTTTTTCCGCCGACGAGCCCGACCGGCTGCGTGGCCCGCAATTCGACGCCGCCTGGTGCGACGAGCTGGCGGCACGGCCGGTCGTGGGAAAAGATCAAGGGCGCGAGCAAATAAGATCTGCGCGATCAACACGTGACAGCGCATGCCGGCCGCGATAGACCCTCGCCAGGAGAAAATGGGGATGCCGGAAGCCGGCGGCCAAGAGGCCGCTTTCAGCCACCAAGATGTGCTGCGCATCCTGAGCGGCGTGCTGCTCTGCATGCTGATGGCCTCGCTCGACCAGACGGTGCTGGCGACGGCGCTGCCGGCGATCGCCGCCGATTTCCACAGCGTGCCTTATCTCTCCTGGTGCATCACCGCCTATCTCCTCGCCAGCACGATCGCGACGCTGATCTTCGGCAAGCTCAGCGATCTCTGGGGCCGGCGCGTGCTGCTCGAAGCCTCGATCGGCGTCTTTCTGCTCGCCTCGGTCGCCTGCGCGTTAGCGCCCAATATGGCGGCGCTGATCGCGGCGCGCGCGGTGCAGGGCATCGGCGGCGGCGGACTTTATTCCATGGCGCAGGCCTCGATCGCCGACGTCGTCTCGGCGCGCGAGCGCGGCCGCTACCAGGCCTATATCACCAGCGCGTTCTCGACCGCCTCCATCATCGGCCCGGTGATCGGCGGCTTCTGCGTCGAATATCTCACCTGGCGCTGGGCGTTCTGGATCAACCTGCCGCTCGGCATTGCCGCCTATTTCCTCTGCCATCGCGGCCTCGCGCGGGTCATCGTCCATCGGCTGCAGCGGCCGATCGATTATCTCGGCGCCGCGCTGCTGGCGCCGGGCGTCTCGGCGCTGATCCTTTGCCTGACGCTCGGCGGCAGCGAGCTGCCCTGGCTCTCGCCCGAGCTGCTTGGCCTTGTGCTGGCCGCCGTGCTCTTTATCGCGGCTTTCGTCGCGCGCGAGATCCGCGCGCCCGAAGCCTTGTTGCCGCCGCGACTCTTCAAAAGCGCGGTCTTCTGCGTCGCGAGCCTGCTCAATTTCGCGATCAACGCGATCACCGTCGGCACTTTCATGCTGCTGCCGGTCTATCTGCAATTCGCGGTCGGCGTCACCGCCGATGTCTCGGGCGCGATGCTGATCATCCCCTTCGCGGCGCAGATCATCTGCATCGATCATGACCGGCAAGCGCGTGCAGCGCACCGGCCGCTACGTGCCGTCGCCGCGCGCCGGCTTCCTCGCGCTCGCCATCGCCGGCGCGCTGTTCTCGACGATGAGCGCCGCGACGCCGCTCTGGGTGGTCGAGCTGTTCATCGTCGTCAACGGCATCGGCAACGGGCTCTGTGCCAGGCGCCGCTCTGGGTCGCGATCCAGAATTCGGCCGAGCTCAAGGATCTCGGCGCGGTGACCGGCGCCAATGCCTTCTTCCGCGCGCTCGGCGGCGCGGCCGGCGCCAGCATTCTCTGGTCGCTGTTGCTGATGATGCTCGATCACACCGTCGCGGCCGAGGGGCATCCCGCCGATGGCTCGGCGTTGCTGCGCGATGGCCGCGCGGCGCTGGCGCTGCTGCCGCCGAAGATGTGCGCGCGATCCTCATTCCGGCGCTGTCGCATTCCTTCGGCTATGCCTTTGCCGCGGCCGGCGTGATCTCGGCGGCGGCGTTCGTCACGACCTTCTTCCTCAAGGAAATTCCGCTGCGGACCACGACGCATCAGGCGCGGCAAAGCGCGCCAGCCGCGGCGCGCGTTCCGGCCGCCGACTGACGCTTTTCCGGTCCGTCATGGCTGCCTTGCGTCTGGTACGGTAAGTGCTCATCCGCATAGACAGGCTGCGCCGGCGGCGATAGAGAAATCCCCATGGCTCCCAGGGGCACGGACCTTCAACCCGGCGCGGAAACGGTTTCGGCGAGCGGCTTCACGCATCGCGAAATCCTCAGCGTGCTCTGGGGCGTGCTGCTCGGCATGATGATGGCGGCGCTCGATTCAACGATCGTCACGACCGCGCTGCCGCGTATCGCGACCGATCTCGACGGCTTTCTGCATCTTTCCTGGGTCGTCACCGCCTATCTTTTGACCAGCACGGTCGCAGCGCCGATCTACGGCAAGCTCAGCGATCTCTACGGCCGGCGGCGCCTGCTGCAATTCGCGATCGCGGTGTTCGTCATCGCCTCGGTCTTCGTGCGGCCTGGCGCAGAACATGGGCATGCTGATCGCGTCGCGCGCGTTGCAGGGTATCGGCGGCGGCGGGCTGTTCAGCCTCGGCCAGGCGGCGATCGCCGATGTCGTCTCGGCACGCGAGCGCGGCCGCTATCAGGGCTACATCACCGGCATCTGGGGCCTGGCCTCGATCGCCGGGCCGCTCGTCGGCGGGCTGTGCACCGATTATCTCACCTGGCGCTGGGCGTTCTGGATCAATCTGCCGGTCGGCGTCATCGCCTTCTGTCTTCGTCGATTGGGCGTTGAAGCGCATCCCGGTGAAGAAGGAGCGCCGCTCGATCGATTTTCTCGGCGTCGCGCTGATGATGCCGGGCGTCACCGCGTGGATGCTGGTCTGCGCCTGGGGCGGCACGACCTATCCGTGGAGCTCGCCGATGATCCTCGGCCTCGCCGGCGCGGGGCTCTGCTTCCTCATCGCCTTCGCGCTGCAAGAGCTGCGCGCGCGCGAGGCGCTTCTGCCGCCGCGGCTGCTCGTCAACCGCAACATCCGCACGGTCCTCATCACGCAATTCATCATCGCCTCGACCTTGCTGTCGACGGCGCTGCTGGTGCCGGTCTTCCTGCAGCTCGTCGCCGGTTACAGCGCCTCGCAATCGGGTCTCTTCATGATTCCGCTGATCGGCACGCAGATGGTCGGCTCGATCACGACCGGCTATCGCATGCGCGCGACCGGCCGCTACAAGCGCTCGCCGCAAATCGGCTTTCTCGGCATCATGGTCTCGTTCATTCTTTACGCGACGATGACCGCGACGACGCCGTTCTGGCTGATCGCGATCTATTTCATGATCAACGGCATCGCCGTCGGGCTCTGCATGTCGCCGATGACGGTGGCCGGCCAGAACGCCGCCGATTTCCGCGATCTCGGCGCGTTCACCGGCACCAGCGGCTTCTTCCGCTCGTTCGGCGGCTCGTTCGGGACGGCGCTGCTCTGGACGGCGCTGGTGGTGGCCTTCGGCTATTTCCTCGCCGACAGTCATCTCGGCTTCGGCCCCGACGTGCTGCGCGGCGGCCCGCAAGCGCTCGCCGATCTGCCGGCGGATGTCCGCGCGACGATCATCCCCGACCTGACGCATGCCTTCGCGGTCACCTTCGGCATCGCCGCGGTGATCTCGTTCATCGGCTTCATCGCGATCTGCTTCCTCGAGGAAGTGCCGCTCAAGACGATCGCCGGCAAAGCGCCGGTGGAGCGGGCGGGGGAGTAGCGCTTCTACTTTCCATTATCGCTGAATTGATGAACGGCCGCGCGAGCGGCCGTTTCGCGTATGTCCCGCATCCCGTCACGTCGCGCATCGATCAGAAGCGAGGGAGGGCATTAATTTGTTAGAGAACCTGGGATTACGAGTTTATCGCCTATCGCCAACGTCGCAGCAGAGATGGAATTTTCTGCGATGCCGATGGCGCCTTCGTTGGACATGTTCCGCTTTTGAAGCGCGTATGGCTGAACGGCGGGGCGCAAGCGCAATGGATCGTTCGTCCGGAAGCAGAGCTGAACGAGAAGCTGACGCTTCTCTACGATATGCCGATCGATGTCGCGACGAAGATCGGCGGAATGGAGACGATCGCGCGGGCGCTCAACGATGGAAAACTCGCATTGGCGAAAATCGCCACCGTTCAATTGCGCTTTCCCGACCCCCCGCCTCGGTCGACCGACGACCGAATCCCTGGCTGAGAAGGCTGAGTCTGGCGACCGAGTTATATTGGAGTGCGCTCCTCAAGGCCGATGATTGGGATCCGGATGAACACCCACGCGCGGGGACGAACCCGAATCCGGGCTGGTTCGCCGAAAAGCCGAAGGATCCGAATCTTCCTGCGAAGCGAGGATGGCCACTTCCGGTTGTGAATAAGAAGGTCAAGAAGTGGATTGCGGAAAGAGCTGGAGAACTCGTCATGGACGCGGGTCGCCTCCTCATGTGGGGTATACCGGTGGTCGATGCCATTTCGACTTTTGTCGAAACTTTGAGCCCGACCGAACTCAATGGAGGCGAGGACCGCCTCGTTGCCCAAATGAGGACAAACTACGATCCGCCGAAGACGCTTGAGGAACTCCAGAAAGAACCGACCGAAAATGTTCTAGGCTACGAACGGCATCACATCGTCGAACAGACCGATGGAAATATCAGCAAAAGGCTTCGAGCTGCTGGGTGAACGCTTGCAGAAATTCGGACGTGACATGATCGAAGATCCGAGCAATATCGCCTGGGTGCCACGGCTCAAGCACGAATTGGTCAGCGCTGATTACAGCAGCAATGTGGCTGGTCGAGGGTACGCCCACGGTGCGGCAAAGTCTGTCACAGTCGGATTTCGCCACTCAGCGTGCTGCGGGCCTCGAAGCGTTGAGGAAGCGTGGGGTGCTCAAATGAGTGACGACACTTACGCAAATATGGGCACGGATGAGCTGATCCAGCGCTTTGCCGACACGGCGAAGCGTGACGGGCAGTGGCTGGAGCAGCGTGATGGCGCAGACCGGAGTCCAAGCGCAAAGCGCTGGTCAAAGAGATGCAGGCCATGGGTGCCGAACTCAGAGCCCGAAAGCCGATCGCGAAATTGCGGCGCCTGTTCGAAGACGAGGATCGCGATGTCCGCGGCTGGTCCGGTGCTCAGTTCCACAGCGTCGATCCCGAATGGGCAGACGCAACCATCAGCAGCCTCGGCTACCACCTCACCGTAAGAGAGGTACTGGCATTGCGGCAGCGTATCCTGAAAGGGGCTCCGCCGGGACCTCCACTGAAAGATATGACGATCGAGCAGCTGGTCGACAGTTTCAAAGACGCATGCACCCGCCTTTACGGCACCACGCGTTTCCTCTCGGACGAGGAGGGCGGGGGTATGGATATGGCTGCTCATAACCATGTAGCCGCCGAACCCTACGCGATCGCAAAAGAACTTGCCGAAGCGTGGAAAGCTCGAGCGCCCTCGTTCCGCTCATTGATGATCCGCTCATTACGACGCGGGAGAGGGCGGCCTACTTACTGCTTGCCCGTCGCGACCGACCGGTCGCTTGCTGTTCTCGAAGCGATCGGCGCAACGAAAACGTGGCCGGAAGACTCGTGTGCGTGGTGGACGCTGGGTGAATTTCGCAACGGGACCTATCACGGCGTTGTCGGGACGGACTAGCTGACCCTCACGCCCCCGCTTCCGCGAGCACCGGCCGCGCGGTCGAGGGTTTCTTGCGGCCGACGTTCAGCACCATGATCGCCGCCGCGGCGCAGAGCGCGCCCGCGATCCAGAACGAGCTGGTGTAGTCGCCCATATAGGTGCGCAGCAGGCCGGCGCCGTACGCCGCCGCGGCCGAGCCGACCTGGTGGATGACGACGATCCAGCCATAGACGATGCTCGACTGCTTGATGCCGAAAGCAGCGGTGGCGAGCTTCACCGTCGGCGGCACGGTCGCGATCCAGTCGAGCCCATAGAACAGGCCGAAGATCACGAGGCCCCACGGTCCCTGGATGTCGAGCGCATAGGGCAGGAACACCAGCGACGCGCCGCGCGAGGTGTAGAACCAGCATAAGAGGATGCGGCCGTCGAACCGGTCGCTGAGCCAGCCCGACGCGGTGGTGCCGATCATGTT
This sequence comes from uncultured Alphaproteobacteria bacterium, assembly GCA_963731145.1. Lineage (GTDB taxonomy): Bacteria > Pseudomonadota > Alphaproteobacteria > ATCC43930 > CGMCC-115725 > CAIKMD01. Next base: position 129,690 of record CAVSUX010000014.1, read on the forward strand.
GCAGACGCCCATCGCGCCGAGGATGCCGGCCGCGGTGGTCTCGGGAATGCCGTGATCGAGACAGGCCGGGATGAAATGCGTGCCGACGAGGCCGAGCGTCGAGGCGCCGCAGACGAAGAAGCTGCCGGCGAGCAGCCAGAAATCGCGATGCTTCGCCGCCATGCCGAGCGTCTCGAAGGCGGCGGTCAGCGGATTGACGCGCTGCTGCGGCGGAGCCGGCGGCGCGTTCGCCGGCGTGCCGTAAGGCGTGAGCCCCATCTGCGCCGGCGTATCGCGCATCAGCAGCCAGACCAGCGGAATGATCGCGACCAGGACGGCGCTCGCGGCGAAGACCGCGATGCGCCAGCCGAAATGCGCGGTCATCTGCGCCAGCGAGGGGATGAAGATGAGCTGCCCGGCCGCGGTCGCGCCCGACAGCATGCCCATCACCAGGCCGCGCCGCGCGAAGAACCAGCGATTGGCGATGATCGCCGCCATCACCATGGCGAGCGCGCCGACCGCCAGCCCCATGAAGAGGCCGAGGATCGGCAACAGCTGCCACGACGCGGTGATGAAGGGCAGCGACAGCATGCCGATCAGCATCAGGCAGGAGGCAGGTCGTCATGGTGCGGCGCAGGCCGAAGCGCTCGACGAAGCTCGCCGAGAACGGACCGACCAGGCCGAACATCATGAGCTGCACGGCGATCGGGAAGGAGACGACGGCGCGGCTCCAGCCGAATTCCTCTTCCCACGGCACCAGCATCACCGCCGAGGTCGCGCGCATGCCCGCCGCCGACCAGCAGGACGACGAAGGTCACGCCGACGACGATCCAGGCGTAGTGCAGCTTCTTGGGTTCTTGCAGCGCTTGCTCGGCCATACCGGTCACAACTCCTCGGCCAAATTCCCGAGTGATTAGATAAGGCATTCTGCCGATTTTGTCGCGCCTGCGCCAATCGCGCCGCGCGCATGGCTGAAATGCCCAGGGCGGCGGATTTTCCATAGAGAGGTTACGGATATGCGGCTGATCGACAGCATTCGCACGGAATGGCGCGAGCATGGGCAATTCCAGAGGCGCTATGCATCTCTAACCCTCGACGCGGCGGGCCTCATGCTCGGCGCCGGCACGGTTCTGGCGAAGCGTGTGAGCGGCACGCTCGATATTGATGACGCGCAAAGCCAGGCGCGCATCCTCGCGTTGCTCACCGCCGCTTATGGTCCGGCGATCGAACTGGGTGTTCTTGGCCATATCGAGCGCGCCGTGAAAGCCGAACGCGAGGACAAACGCGTGCTGGCGGCAATCCATCTCGCTCATGCCGGCCTGCCGCCGATTGGCGAGGACAGTGACGCCTGTCACCGGCTGTTCTTTTTCGAGGCTTTGATCGACGAGGGAACGGCACCGGCGACAATCTTGAGCGCGCTTCGGTCGGTGGACGACTTGTTTGAGCGCCGCAATCCTTATCACGACGAGCACGGCCGATTCGCGACAGGGAACGGAGCCGCGTCGGGTGCTATCCCGGCCGCGTACAAGCCAGGGAAGCAAAAGCCGACGGCGAAACCGGCGAAGCCGAAACCGCAGCCAAAAACGAAATCTGATTACACAGCGTGGAAAACACGTCCTAACGCCGATTTTCGGGAGAAGCTGGCTGAAAAAGATTCAACCGCCAACCAGCCGAACAACGGTTACGGGGTGAAAGCGCAAAATGGCGCTTTAGGACGCTATCAAATGCTTCCAGGCGCCCTCATCGATGCAGGCTGGAAGAACTCCGACGGCACTTGGACCGAAAAGGCCCAAGAGGCAGGAGTCAAAAGCGACGACGATTTTCTCAAAAATCCCGCCGCACAGGAACAGGCGCTAACGGACACCCTTGAGGCCTTTCACAAGGAACTCAAGACCAGCGGCACCCTGGATTACGTCGGCAAAACCATTACCGATTCTGCAGGCAATCAATTGACCGTTACCGAACCCGGCCTATGGCGGCAGCGCATAAGCAGGGACCGACGGCAGTCCATCGATATTTCGATGCTGCGAGCAATGGCACTCTTGGATCGTCCCCTTCTCCCCGGGCGGGACAGGGCTGGGAAAATATCGAAGGTCGCTTGCGTTATGCGGAAGACCTCTCCTACGATTCTGATGCGAATGCCCGGGAAGCAAACACGGGCAAGACAGGTCCCAATGCTCCCAAAAAGAAATAAGGCGCTATTTGTATTTGGACTTCTTGTGGCTGGGATGCTCTCGGCCACCTGCGCCAGCAACGCTTTTGAGTCTGGTCACGGCGTACCGTTTCGTCACCTCGATAATCGCGAGGTTACCGCCTTCGCCAAGAAGCTTTTCGACGAAACCTATCGTGGCGAAATCGCTGAAGTGAAAGCGTGGCCGAAGGATGAGGAACAGAGGAATAGATTACACTGGCTCCTGCGTGATGGCTTTCCATTCGGCACACTCTATGCAGATATTGATGTCAACGACGATGGTGTTGCCGAGCGGTTCGTCCAATTCTCGGACCCGTATGGGTGCGGATCGGTTGGATGTCTAACCTTCATCTATCGTAGAGTCCCAAAGGCTTCGAACTGATATGCACAACATATTTGGGAGGCGATCTCATGAAGCAGGGGGAGGTCGTTGAGACAGGGGAAATCTTGGCGGCCACGGAAGATGGCTATCATCTGATCGATACGGGAGATGGCGTCACTCATTGGAATATGAAGGACAAACCCGGCAATCAGTGCTCTACGATTAGCTACAAAGGTTGACGTTCGCGCTGCTTAGCTTCGCCGCTTCGTGCGCGCGGTCGGCGGCGCGGTCAGCGGGTCGTCGGGCCAGGGGTGTTTCGGGTAGCGGCCGCGCATCTCGCCGCGGACTTGCGGATAGACATTCTTCCAGAAAGTCGCGAGGTCGCGTGTCACTTGCAGCGGCCGGCCGGCCGGCGAGAGCAGATGCACGATCAGCGGCACCTTGCCTTGGGCGATCGCCGGCGTCGTTGTAGCGCCGAACATCTCTTGCAGCTTCACCGCCAGCACCGGCACGTCGCCGGCGGCGTAATCGATGGCGATGCGCGAGCCGCTCGGTACCTCGATGTGGCTGGGCGCGAGCGCGTCGAGTTGGCGGCGCTGCGCGTAATCGAGCTGCGCCGCAAGCGCTTCGGCGAGATCGATCTGGCCGAATTGCGCGCGTCGTGTGATGCCGACGAGATAAGGCGCGAGCCAGTCTTCGAGGATGGCGAGCAACGCCGCATCGGAGAAATCCGGCCAATCCGTCGCCGAGCGTGCGATGGAGGAAATCGATCGCGGGCGCGGAGGCTCTCGGCTTCGCGCGACCACGGCAAAGCGGCGAGACCCAATTCGCGGATGCCGGTCGAGCAGCGCCGCGGTCACTTGCTCCGGCGGCGCATCGCGCAGCGGCTGATCGTCGAGCACGATCGCGTCGAGGGCGCGGCGGCGGCGGGCGAGCACGGCTTCGCTTTGCGTATCCCAGTCGATGCTGTCGCTGGCGACGATGCGGTCGGCGAAATCTTCTTCGATCGCTGCGCGGCTGAGCGGCGCGGCGAGGAAGATGCGCGCGGTCTTGCGCTCGCCATCGAGCTCGGCGACGGCGAGGAATTCTTCTTTGGCGAGCGGATCGCTCGCCGGCAGCTCGGCACCGCCGCCGCTGGCAAGACGGAACTGGCCGGTCGCGCCGCGGCTTTGCGCGATGCGGTCGGGATAGGCGAGGGCAAGCACGCTGCCGGTCTCGGCCGGATCGATGCTCTCATCGCTTTTGACATGGATCTGGCGCTCGATCTGGCGCGCGGCATCGCGGGTGCGCTGCAAGCCGCCGCGATCGAGCGACAGGCCCGGCGGCAGGTCGCGCGCGGCGTTTCGCTCGCTTATAAGCTCGATGCGCAGGCGCAGATCGGCATCGCGCGCTTGCGGCGCGGCGCGGACGATGTCGCGCTCCATCAGCAGCGCGGCGATGGCGCAAGCGAGCCGGCCTTGGCCGCGCGCTTTGGCGGTGAGCGCCATATGCGCGAGGCGCGGATGCAGCGGCAGCGCCGCGATCGCTTCGCCTTCTTTGGTGATGCGGCCGGCATCGTCGAGCGCGGCGAGCTCTATCAATAGAGTGCGCGCCTGGGCCAGCGCGGCGGCAGGCGGCGGATCGAGCCAGGACAGCGCGCCCGGATCGCTGTTGCCCGAGGCGGCGAGCGTCAGCAGCAGCGGCGCGAGATCGGCTTCGCGGATTTCCGGGCGGCGCGTAAGGCGGAAGCTGCGCCTGCTCGCGCTCCGGCCACAGCCGATAGGCGATGCCGGGTTCGAGCCGTCCGGCGCGGCCGGCGCGCTGCGCCGAGGCGGCTTGCGAGACGCGCGTCGTGACGAGCCGCGTCATGCCGCTCGACGGATCGAAACGCGGCCCGCGCGCGAGGCCGCCATCGATGACGATGCGAATGCCTTCGATGGTGAGGCTGGTCTCGGCGATCGAGGTCGCGAGCACCACTTTGCGCTGGCCTTTCGGTGCCGGCGAAATCGCCGCGTCCTGCGCCGCCGGCGGCAGATCGCCATAGAGCGGCGCGACGATGATGTCGCTGCCGAGATCGCCCAGTAGCCGCTCGACGCGTCTGATCTCCGCGCCGCCCGGCAGGAAGACGAGGACGCTGCCGTCATCCTCATCGAGCGCGCGACGGATCGCGGCGGCGACGCCGGCCTCGACGCGATCTTGCGGCGGGCGATCGAGATAGCGCAGCTCGATCGGGAAAGCTGCGGCCGGCGCTGGTGACGCGCGGCGCATCGATCAGCGTCGCGACGCGCTCGCCATCGAGCGTCGCCGACATGACGAGCAGCCGCAGCTCCTCGCGCAGATAGCGCTTCGTCTCGAGCGTCAGCGCGAGGCCGAGATCGGCATCGAGGCTGCGCTCGTGATATTCGTCGAAGATGACGATGCCGATGCCGTCGAGCGCGGCGTCGTGCTGCAGCATGCGGGCGAGGATGCCTTCGGTGATTACTTCGATGCGGGTCTTGCTCGAGACCCGCGTCTCGAGCCTTGTGCGGAAGCCGACCGTCGCGCCGAGCCTCTTCGCCCAGCATCGACGCCATGCGCCGCGCCGCCGCGCGTGTCGCGAGCCGCCGCGGCTCGAGCATCACGATCTTCTGGCCCTTGAGCCAGGCCGCATCGAGCAGCGCCAGCGGTACCAGCGTCGTCTTGCCGGCGCCGGGCGGCGCTTCCAGTACGGCGGCGCCGGCTTTGTCGAGCGCCGCCCGTAATTCGGGCAAAGCCGCGCCGATCGGCAGGCTGGCGGTAAATTCTTGGAGATCGCGCGGCATGGCGTCGGCACTATAGCGTGACCGGTTTGGCCGTTGGCGCGTTCGGGCTTATGCTGTGTCGCTCCAGGGAGGCCGCCCATGCGCTTGGCTCGGCTCGGATTGCTTGCAACGTTCGCGCTGATGGCGCTTGGCGCCGGGCCGCTGCACGCGCAGCAGAAGGCGCCTCAACGGGTCGATGTCGCGCTGGTGCTCGCCGCCGATGTCTCGCGCAGCATCACCACCGATGAATTCCAGCTGCAGCGCCAAGGCTACGCCAAGGCGATCGCCGATCCCGATGTGGTGCGCGCCATCCAGGCCGGCACCAATGGCGCGATCGCGCTGACCTTCGTCGAATGGGCGGGCGGCGAAGAGCAGCAGGTCGTGGTCGATTGGCAGATCGTCCACGACCCCGCTTCGGCCAAGGCTTTCACCGACGCGCTGCTCGCGGCGCCGCGCGCTTTCTTCGGCCGCACCTCGATCAGCGCCGCGCTCGATTTCGCGATGGAGCGGCTGAAGGCGAGCGGCGTCAAAGCCGAGCGCCAGGTGATCGATGTCTCGGGCGACGGCACCAACAATGCCGGCCGCCCGCTCGAAGAGGCGCGCGCCGCGGCGCTTGCCGGCGGCGTCACCATCAACGGCCTCGCGATCATCAATGAGAGCGCCGCGATGTTCGGCGGCTTCTCGGGCCACACCCAGCCGCCGGGCGGGCTGCCGAAATGGTATCACGACAACGTCACCGGCGGGCCGGGCTCGTTCCTGCTGACGGTCGAGAATTTCGAAAGCTTCGGCGAGGCGATGACCAAGAAGCTCTTGAACGAGATCGCGGCGGCGCGGCCGCCTTTCGATCTGGCACAGAATACGTCGTCGCGATTTAGCGACCGCCTCGATCCGTCGCGGTGAGGTGGTCTTCGCGCTGGCGATAGAGCTTCTCATCGGCATAGCCCATCGCTTCGGGCCGCGCCCGGCCAAGCATCACCTGGAAATAGACCGGCTCAAGGCTGCTGTTGATGTAGCCGTGGACCACGCCGGCGGGGCAGGAGATGCAATCCCACGGCCCGAGCCGCGTGACGATGCGCTCGCCCTTCTCGTCCTCGAGGAAGACGTCGAGCATGCCGCGTAAGACGAAGAAGACTTCCTCGACCTCATGGGTATGCGAGGCGTTTCCCTGGCCGGGTTCGACATACATGATGGAGAGGGTGAAATTGCTCGGCGGTATCGCGTTCACGTCGCCATGCTTGCCCGAGCCGCCCGCGCCGATGAAGCGGTGCTGCGCGCGCTTGTAGCCCTCGATCTTCGCATCCTCGAAGGCTGCCCAATCGGGAACGCGGTCCTGGAAGCGGGCGACATGGCGCTGGGTGATGTCGGCGATCGGCACGTTCTCGAGCTCGGCCGAACGTTGGTGCCGTGCGATGCTCATGGGGGCGCCTCCCTCTGGCTTATGAGGGCGAGCTTAGGCCATCGGGGGGAAAGTGAAAACCAGCACGGGGCCTTTAGGGCGGGGCCTTATTCAGGCATCTTGGCGCCGTTCGTCTTCGCGCCGGTAAGGGTCGCGCCGCCGAGATTGGCGTCGGTCAGGTCGGCGCCGGTGAGATCGGCATCGGTGAAATCGGCCTTGGCGAGATTGGCCATGCGCAGATTGGCGCCGGCGAGTTTCGCGCCCTTGAAGGACGCGGCCGAGAGATTGGCCGACCAGAATCGGCCGGAGAGGCTGCCATCGGGCTTGCGCAGCTCGACCGGGCCAAGCTGCGCGCCGCTGAGATCGGCGCCGGTGAGATCGGCCTTGGCGAGGTTGATGCCGCACATATTGGCTTCGACGAGCTCGGCGTGATTGAGGTCGGCGCCGGACATGTTCGCCATTTCGAGCCGGGCCTTCTTGAAGACGGCGCTGCCAAATTTGCATTCGGCGAGGCTGGCGCCGGAGAGATCGACGCCGGCGAAATTGATGCGGATGAAATTGCGTTTCGCCAGCTCGGCGCGCTTGCCTTTCGCGCCCTGCGTATCGGCCCAGCGCAGATGCTCGGCGATGATGTTCTGGATGTCCTCGGCGAGCGTCGCGATCGACAGGGTGATGCGCGCATCGGCTAGGCTGGCGCGAGCGAAATCGACGCCATCGATCTTCGCGCCGGTGAAGTCGCTGCCTTCGAGATTGGCGTTTTCCACCACGGCGCCAGCGAGGTTGGCGCCGGAGAGATCGACCTTGATCAATGCCGCGTTGCTGAGATCGACATCGATCATCGTCGCGCCGCGCAGCACCGAGCCTTGGAGATTGGCGCGGGTGAGGCTGGCGCCGGTGAGATCGGCATTCGAGAGGTCGACCGAGGTGAGATTGGCACCGTCGAGCTTCGCGCCTTTGAGGCCGCTTGAATTGGCCTCGGCCGAGGTCAGATCGGTGACGCCTTTCGCGGAGCCGTGGAAATTCATCGTGCCGCCGCGCTGCGGCCCCATCAGCGTGCCCATGCGCAGATCGGCTGCATCGAGCGTCGCGCGGCGCAGCTTGGCGCCGCGGAAATTGGCGCCGCGCAGATCGGCTTCGGTCAAATCGGCATCGGTGAGATCGGCGCCGTGGAGATCGGCGGAGAAGAGATCGCATTGCCGCAGATCGGCGCCGACGAGGCGCGCGAAAGAGAGGTCGCAGCCGGTGAGCTTGGCGGCGCGCAGTACGATGCCTTGAAGATTGGCGCCCGACAGCACTTGGAAAGTGAGATCGGCGCGAACGCCGCCGCCCTGCTTGTTCAGCCAGCGCTCATGCGCTTCGAAAATGCGCACGATCTCCTCCGGCGTCTTCGGCACGGGAGACCGGTCGTCGTCCACGGCGAAATTGACGGCACCACGCGGCATGGGTTGCTAGGCTTCTAGGCGTTGTTATTTCTGGCTGAAGCCTAGGCGCGCCAGAGTTAAGAGCGGCTTAAGGATTTGGTTAGCGAGCGGTTAAGTCGCGCTCGCCCGTGCCGGAATCCGCGCGGTCAGCGCCTTTTTCATCGCGTCCGGCAGGCTACTGTCGCCAATCCGGGTGCGGAGCATGATGAGATCGGCCGCCGTCGCTCCCTCGAGCCGGTCGATCGCGTCGCGCAGATAGGTTCCGATCCCCTGTTGTTGGCGGCGCGCGACAACGGTCTTCTCGGCGGCCAGCAATTCCTCGATGCGTGCCATCGGCTCGGCCGCGGTGAGGCGGACATCCTCGACGCCGCCGACAATGTCGAAGCGGCGCGAGCGCCGGGCGAGCGCCGTCACCATGGCCGGGCCGCCGGCAAAGATGCCGCTGTCATCGGCGAGCTTGTCCATCAGCGTCTCGAATTGACGGCGCTGGCCCGTCGACGAATCACGCGACAAGGGCTTGTCGGTGGCGAGTTCGCGCTGCAGCCGATCGTGGAGCACGCTACGCGTCTCAGGCATTGCCGCCTTGCTCATGAGACCGGCGAAAGCGGCAAAGCCTGCCGGCGCGCCGGCGAGGGTCGGCTCCTGACGCCCGGCCGCGAGATCCGCGAGCGCGGTCAGCGCCGCGCCGAGATGCGGCTGGTTGCCCAGCGTATCTTTGATCACCGAGGCCGCACCCATCACCCCGGCGCAAAGCTCGTCGATGAGCGGCAGCATCGCCGGCGGCGGATCGGCCGCCGCCCACGCCATCACATGCTCGAATTTCGTCGCAAAGGCATTCATGTCCTCGAAGGCGCGTGCGACAGCATGGCGCTGCCAGAAGCCGCGTTCCGCCGGATCCTTGACACGTTCGTCGATCGCTTCGGCGAGCGCGGACAGGCCGCCATCGCCGAGCTTCGGCGCCGCGCGCGAGGCGAGGGCCTCGCGCGCCTTGCTCGTTGCTTGGTTGACGAATTTATCGATCGCATCGGCGCGAACGCGGCGATCGAGCTTACGCTGCTCGGCCTGGAGCGCGGCCATGCGCTGAACCGCCGAGGGCAGCAGCGATTCCTGATTGTCGAGCAGCTTGATCCAGCGATGATTGTGCAACAGCTCGGTCGGGGTGATCTGATAGCGGTCGAGGTAATTGCGCAGCAGTCGCGCGATCGCGTAGCGGCTCGACGGCCCATAGAAATCGGCGAGCGTCTCGCACCACGCACTCTCGTCGGGCGCGGCAGCGAGACGCAGCGGCGACTGGCCTCTGCGCGTCTCGCGCACGCGCTCCATGATCTGTGTCTCGAAGGAATCGCCGCCGCCGCCGAAATGCGCGCGCATGACGCGGACGGCGCCGATGCTCTCATCGGCGTAGAGCTCCTCGGCGCGGGCCAGCGCATCGACTTCGGTCGCGACGTGGCAATCCATGACCCAGCGTCCATCGCGCTGCGCCATCACCTCGTAACGCCGTCCCGGCCGCTCACTCATCCGATGGCTTTCCTCCGATCCCCGGCAGAAATGCTACGCGATTGCCGCCAAGGCGGGAAGGCCGCATACTCGGCGCGGCATGAAATATCTCGCGATTATCGCCCTGATCGGCGCGGCGATTGCCCTCTCGCAATTCCTTTTCGATTTCTACGATTGGAACAAGACGCAGAGCTGCGCCTCGACCGGCGGCCGCAATTGCGGCGGCTCGGGGCCAATCCCGCTCAGCCACCGATACTGACGCCGATCAAGCGACCGAGCCCAAAGGTGACGGCAGCGGCGGCGAGGCCGATGGCGATCTGCCGCGCGCCCGAGAACAACACGCCGCGGCCGGTGAAGAGCGATGTGCCGGCGCCGATCGCGAACATCGCGCAGGCACTCACGATCAGGCTGGCGACGATCACCGCGGTGCCTGAGAGGAAGAAGAACGGCGCCACCGGAAAGATCGCGCCGACGGCAAAGAGCACGAAGGATGTGCCCGCCGCAATCCAGGGCGAGCCGCCGAGATCGTCGGGATCGATGCCGAGCTCCTCGCGCACCAGCGTGTCGAGCGCGGTCTTGGGATCGGCGATGATGCGCGCGGCGAGCTCTTTCGCCTTGTCGGCAGGCAAGCCTTTCGCCTGATAGATCAGCTCGAGCTCCTCCTGCTCTTCCTCGGGGATTTCCTCGAGCTCGGCTTTCTCGGTCGCGATTTGCCGTCCATAAAGCTCGCGCGCGCTGGTGACGGAGAGCCATTCGCCCATCGCCATCGAGCAGGCGCCGGCGAGCAGTCCGGCGATGCCGGTGACGAGCACGGTCTTGCCCGAAAATTCGGCGCCGGCCACACCCATGACGAGGCTGAGATTGGAGACGAGCCCGTCATTGGCGCCGAGCACCGCGGCGCGCAGCGCGTTGCCGCCGGTACGGTGCCGGCCTTCGAGCTGCGCCAGCGCGCTGCCGGTCAGACCGCCGCGAATCGGGCCCGACGCCGCCTGAAGCACGCGCGAATGCGAGCGCTCGATGACCGGCAGGCCCGCGGCTTGGGCTTCGGGCTGGTCGTCATACAGGCCGCGATCGTCGCGTTCGATCGCGGCGACCATCGGCAGCACCAGCGGCGCGCCGAATTGGCGGGCCAGCCAGGCGAGGATGCGCGTGCGCAGACTGGCGCGATAACGGCCGGCGTTCTCGCCGACCTTCGCAAGCTGCTCGCGCCACAGCGCGGCGTGCTTTTCCTCGATCGCCGCGAGGCGACGATACACCTCGCGCATTTGCGGCGTCTCCTCGCTTTCGGCGAGCGTGCGATAGAGTGCGGCGCTGTCGAGTTCACCCTGCAGGTTGCTGCGGTAACGTTCGGCTTTGTCCCGATCCGGCATGGGTCGATCCTAGCAGCTCGCCGGACTATGATCAGCGCGGGAAGGAGACGCGCTCATGAGCAAGGAAAAGATCGAGAAATCCGACGCCGAATGGCAGGCGCAACTCACTCCCGAGCAATTCCGCATCGCGCGCAAGAAGGGCACCGAGCGCGCTTTCACCGGCGCGTATTGGAACGAGCATCGCGCCGGGATTTATGCTTGCGCCTGTTGCGGCCAGGAGCTGTTCGCTTCGGATACGAAATACGACAGCGGCTCGGGCTGGCCGAGCTTCTGTCAGCCGATCGCCGAGGACCGCGTCGACACCGCGACCGACCGCGGCCTCTTCATGAGGCGCACCGAGGTGCTGTGCAGCCGCTGCGAGGCGCATCTTGGCCATGTCTTTCCCGACGGGCCGCGGCCGACCGGGCTGCGTTATTGCATCAATTCGACATCGCTGACGCTGAAGCCGAAAGAGAAGTAGCTAACGCCGCTTCTCCAGCGCCTCGACCTGTGCGCCAGCCGGCTTCGGCGAGGCGTTTGGCACGCGCACCGCTCTCGAGCGCCCGCGCGCTCGCGGCGGTGCCTTCACGCACGCGGCCCATGATCCCTTGGAGGATCGCGGCGAGGCGGAACATATTGAAGGCGATGTAGAAGTCCCAATTCGGCAAGTCGCTACGGCCGGTGCGTTCGGCAATAGAGCGCGCAGCCTTCGCGCTTCGCTCGGTATCCCGAGCGCGGCGAGATCGAAGCCGAAAAGGCCGCGATAGGTGTCCGGCCCCAAGCGCCAGGGCATCATGTGATAGGCGAAATCCGAGAGTGGATTGCCGAGCGTCGACAACTCCCAGTCGAGCACGGCGATCACCCGCGGCTCGCTCGGGTGGAAGATCATGTTGTCGATGCGGAAGTCGCCATGGATGAGCGTGGTCTCTTCGCTGGCCGGCGCGTGCAGCGGCAGCCATTCGATCAACCGGTCCATCGCCGGGATCGTCTCGGTCTCGGAAGCGCGATACTGCTTCGACCAGCGGTCGATCTGGCGCAGCACGTAGTTGCCCGGCCGGCCGTAATCCGAAAGGCCGATCGCCGCGTATTCTACTTTATGGAGCCGCGCGATCGCCTCGTTCATCGCCGCGAAGATGCCTTGGCGCTCGCTCTTGGGAAGCGCCGGCAGGGTCGGGTCCCAGAAGACGCGGCCCTCGACATAATCCATAAGGTAGAAGGCCGTGCCGATGATGCTGTCATCCATGCAGAGCGCGTGCATCTTGGGCACCGGCACGTCGGTTGCGGCGAGCGCCGACATGATGCGGAATTCGCGATCGACGGCATGCGCCGAAGGCAGGAGCTTGCCGGGCGGCTTGCGCCGCAAGACGTAGCGGTGATCGGCGGCGGCTGACGCGATAGGTCGGGTTGGATTGGCCGCCCTTGAATTGCTCGATCGCGATGGGCCCGCGAAATCCGGCGACATTCGCACGCATCCACGCCTCGAGCGCGGCCGCGTCGAAACGGTGCTGCTCGCGCACGGGCATCGTGCCGACGAATTCTTCGGGGCGGAATTGCTCGGTTTTGCTCATCTTCGCCTCGCGACAAGCGCAGCCCACATGACAAAAAAGCCACAGTGCGGGGAAGAACGCTCCCTCTTCGCGCAAACTCCTTAACAATGCCACGTTTTTGGGCAATGCTTTTATTTGAAGTATTGGCCGCAATCGACGTGATATTCGCCGTTTGGCGCATCCGTTTCGGCCGCATCGGCCGGAACCCAGGAAATCCTTGCCGCGCAAGGGCTTTTCGCTCGGCTGTAATCCGCCCTTTTGCCTTGTCGCAGAGCGGCGGTTCACGGGCCCGTGTGGCGGGCCGCAGAGCCCGAACTCGGCGCAAATCGCAAAAAAACACCTATCTATAATTACGTATAGGCGCGGAAAGCCTGGATCGACGACGCTGGCTCGACCGTTATGGTTAATGCCTCGTCAATCTTTCAGAGCAACGATTGGGCACGAGTTCATTGGGGAATGCGAGGCGTGGCTGCACTGGTCCTGAATTTGCACATTTGAGATTGAGTGGAGGTGGGGACAATGACGACGCAAGACAGTCTCTTCGGTCTCTTCGCCAAACAGTACGACACTCAGAAAGAGGCCGAGATGTCCCTCGAGGACTATCTCAAGGCCTGCGCGCGCGAGCCGATGGCGTATGCCAGCGCCGCCGAGCGCATGATCGCCGCGATCGGCGAGCCGGAGATGGTCGATACCAGCACCGATTCCCGCCTCGGCCGCATCTTCATGAACCGGACCATCCGGATCTATCCGGCCTTCGCTGACGATTTCTTCGGCATGGAAGAGACGATCGAGCGCATCGTCGGCTATTTCCGCCACGCGGCGCAGGGTCTCGAAGAGCGCAAGCAGGTGCTCTATCTGCTCGGGCCCGGTCGGCGGCGGCAAATCCTCGCTCGCCGAGCGCCTCAAGGCGCTGATGGAAAAGATGCCGATCTATGTCTTGAAGGCGGGCAAGGAGATGAGCCCGATCTTCGAGAGCCCCTTGGGCCTGTTCGACCCGATCACCATGGGCGACATGCTCGAGAAGCAATACAAGATCCCGAAGCGCCGTCTGACCGGCCTGCGTCAGCCCCTGGGCGCTGAAGCGTCTCGATGAGTTCGGCGGCGATATCTCGAAATTCACCGTGGTGCGCGTGCATCCCTCGCGCCTGCGCCAGGTCTGCGTCGCCAAGACCGAGCCGGGCGACGAGAACAACCAGGACATCTCCTCGCTGGTCGGCAAGGTCGATATCCGCAAGCTCGAATTCTTCTCGCAGAACGACGCCGACGCCTATTCCTTCTCGGGCGGCCTCAACCGCACGACGCAGGGCATCTTGGAATTCGTCGAGATGTTCAAGGCGCCGATCAAGATGCTGCATCCGTTGCTGACGGCGACGCAGGAAAGCAACTACATCGGCTCCGAGAATATCGGCGCGATCCCGTTCCAGGGCATCATCCTCGCCCATTCGAACGAGGCCGAGTGGCAGACCTTCAAGAACAACCGCAACAACGAAGCCTTCATCGACCGCATCTGCGTCATCAAGGTGCCGTATTGCCTGCGCTCCAGCGAAGAGCGGCAGATCTACGAGAAGCTGCTGCAGAACAGCGAGCTTTCGACCAATCCCTGCGCGCCCGGCACGCTCGACATGCTGGCGCGGTTCTGCGTGCTGTCGCGCCTGAAGCCGCATGAGAATTCGAATCTCTATTCGAAGATGCGCTCCTATGACGGCGAGAGCCTCAAGGACACCGATCCGCGCGCGCGCACGGTGCAGGAATACCGCGACGCCGCCGGGGTCGACGAAGGCATGAACGGTCTTTCGACCCGCTTTGCCTTCAAGGTGCTCTCCAGCACCTTCAACTACGACACGCACGAGATCTCGGCCGATCCCGTGCACCTTATGTATATCCTCGAGCAGTCGATCCGCCGCGAGCAGTTCGGCGAAGACCAGGAAAAGAAGCTCCTGGCCTTCATCAAGGCCGAGCTCGCGCCGCGCTATGCCGAGTTCATCGGCAACGAGATCCAGAAGGCCTATCTCGAATCCTACGGCGATTACGGCCAGAACCTTTTCGACCGTTACGTCGCCTATGCCGATGCCTGGATCGAGGATCAGGACTACAAGGATCCGGATACCGGCCAGCTCATGGATCGCGAGCTGCTCGAATCAGGAACTCTCGAAGATCGAGAAGCCGGCGGGCATCGCCAATCCCAAGGACTTCCGCAACGAAGTCGTGAAGTTCGCGCTGCGCGCTCGCGCCGCGAACAAGGGCAAGAACCCGGCCTGGACGTCCTACGAGAAGCTGCGCGAAGTGATCGAAAAGCGCATGTTCAGCCAGGTCGAGGATCTGCTGCCGGTCATCAGCTTCGGCACGAAGAAAGACAGCGAGACCGAGAAGAAGCATGGCGACTTCCTCGAGCGCATGACCTCGCGCGGCTACACGCCGCGTCAGGTGCGGCGTCTCGTCGAGTGGTACATGCGAGTGAACAAGGCCGGATAGTCAGCGCAGGAGTAAGCGCGCGATGAACATTATCGACCGCCGGCCCAATCCGAAGGGCAAAAGCCTCGCCAATCGCCAGCGGTTCATCGAGCGCGCGAAGGGCGAGGTGAAGGATGCGATCGCCGAAGCCTTGAAGCGCCGCAAGATCGGCGACGCCGAGGGCGGCGAGAAGGTCTCGATCCCGACCCGCGGTATCCAAGAGCCGGTGTTCCGTTCCGCTTCGCGCGGCGGCAAGCGCGAATACGTGCTGCCGGGCAACAAGAAATTCGTCGCCGGCGACAAGATCGAGCGGCCGCAGCAAGGCGGTGGCGGCGGTCGCGGCGAGGCGAGCGCCGAGGACAATGGCGAGCAGGATGCTTTCGAGTTCATGCTCTCGAAGGAGGAGTTCCTCGATCTGCTGTTCGAGGATCTCGAACTGCCCAATCTCATCAAGACCAAGCTCAAATCGATGGAGACGACGCAGCTCCAGCGCGCCGGCTACTCCATCGAGGGCACGCCGGCGAGCCTCAACATCCGGCGCACCATGCGCAACAGCCTGGCGCGGCGCATCTCGCTGAACCGTCCGAGCCCCAGCCGATATCGAGGCGATGGAGCGGCAGGCGAAAGCGGCCGACGAAGCCGACGACGCCGAAGGCGCGGCGCAGGCGCGCGCCGATCTCGAAGCCGCCAAGCTGCGCGCGCGGCGCTTCGCCTATATCGATCCGGTCGATGTCCGCTACAACCGCTTCGAGCGCATTCCGAAGCCGAACGCGCAGGCGGTGATGTTCTGCCTGATGGACGTGTCGGGCTCGATGACCGAGGCGATGAAGGATCTCGCCAAGCGCTTCTTCCTTCTGCTGCACGTCTTCCTGACGCGGCGCTACAAGACGGTCGATCTCGTCTTCATCCGCCACACCTCGAATGCGCAGGAAGTCGACGAGGACACGTTCTTCCACAGCCGCGAGACCGGCGGCACGATCGTCTCGACCGCGCTCGAGGAAATGCTGAAAGTGGTGCGCGAGCGCTACAACCCCGAGAACTGGAACATCTACGCGGCGCAGGCTTCGGACGGCGACAATTACTCCGAGGACAGCGATCGCTGCAGCCAGCTTCTGGGCGGCGAGATTCTGCCGCTGACGCAATATTTCGCCTATATCGAGGTCGGTGCCGAAGCGACGCTGCGCCACGGCTTCCCGTCGCCGCCGACGGATCTCTGGCGCACCTACGCCGCGATCGCGCCGGCGCATGAGAATTTCGCGATGCGCAAGGTCGCCGATCCGTCGCAAATCTATCCGGTGTTCCACGATCTCTTTGCCAAGGATCGCGAGCATGCCTGAGACGCTGCTCAACTCGCTCGCCGGCGACGACAAGCTGCTCTTCACCGGTCCGGAATGGGATTTCGAGAAGCTGCGCCGCGTCTATGACGCGATCGAGGAGATCGCGATCGGCGAGATGGGTCTCGACGTCTATCCCAATCAGATCGAGGTGATCACCTCCGAGCAGATGCTCGACGCCTATGCCTCGATCGGCCTGCCGCTGATGTACCGGCATTGGAGCTTCGGCAAGCATTTCGCGCGCGAGGAGACGCTCTATCGCAAGGGCTATCAGGGCCTCGCCTATGAGATCGTCATCAATTCCAGCCCCTGCATCTCCTACATCATGGAAGAGAATTCCATGGCGATGCAGACGCTGGTCGTCGCGCATGCCGCCTTCGGCCACAATCATTTCTTCAAGAACAATTTCCTCTTCCGGCAATGGACGGATGCGACCGGCATCCTCGACTATCTGACCTTCGCGCGCGATTACGTCGCGCATGCCGAAGAGACTTACGGCGCCGACGAGGTCGAGCGCACGATCGACGCGGCGCATTCGCTGATGAGCCACGGCGTCCATCGCTATGCGCGGCGGCCGAAGCTCAATCTCGAGGAGGAGAAGAAGCGCGAGGAAGAGCGCCGGCGCTTCGCCGAAGAGAATTACGACGACATCTGGCGCACCGCGCAGCTCGCGCAAGAGACCGCGTCGTCGGACGCGAAAGCGGCCGGAGAAGGAGCTCGCCGCGATCCGCCAGAGACTCGGCCTGCCGGAAGAGAATCTCCTTTATTTCCTCGAGAAGCGGGCGCCGCGGCTGAAGCCGTGGCAGCGCGAGCTGGTGCGCATCGCGCGCCATGTCTCGCAATATTTCTATCCGCAGAAGCAGACCAAGATGATGAACGAGGGCTGCGCGACCTTCTGTCATTACGAGATCGTGCATCGTCTGCACGAGAAGGGCCTGATCAGCGACGGCACGCTGCTGGAGATCATGCATTCGCATACCAGCGTCGTGACGCAGCCGGAATTCGACGATCAGCGCTATTCCGGCATCAATCCCTACGCGCTCGGCTTTGCCATGATGCGCGATATCAAGCGCATCTGCCTCGATCCCTCGGCCGAGGATCGCGAGTGGTTCCCGGATTTCGCCGGCAATGGCGATCCCTACGGCACGCTGCGCCATGCCTGGGCGAATTACCGCGACGAGAGCTTCGTGCTGCAATATCTGAGCCCGCGGCTGATGCGCGAGTTCCGTCTGTTCAAGCTGGTCGACGATGCCGATCAGGATGCGATGGTGGTCGACGCGATCCACGAGGATCGCGGCTATCGCGAGATCCGCCGCGCGCTGGCGCGGCAATACGATCTCGCGCGCCACGAGCCCGACATCCAGGTCCGCGATGTCGATCTCGCCGGCGACCGCTGCCTCGTCCTCAGCCATGCGGTGCATGACGGCGTGCTCTTGGACGAGAATTCGGCGCGCGCCGTGCTCGAGCAGCTCTCGGGCCTCTGGCATTACGGCATCCGGCTCGAAGAGACCGATGCCACGAGCGACAAAGTCCTGAAGACGCACGAGGTCTCCGGCGCGCCATTGAAGCCGCACGGCCGCAACCAAGCGCCTCAGTGCAGGCTGAACGAAACCTGCGCGTGCCGCATGCGCGGCGGGCCGATCAGCGCGGCCTGCGCGACCTTCACCGAATGCAGCTTGCCCTCGATGTTCTTTTCCCAGAAGGCGAGGAAGCGCTGCAACTCGGGATAGCGCGGCGCGATGTCGAATTGCTGCCAGATGAAGCTCTGGACCAGATGCGGGTGGTCGGGCAGGTGGTAGAGGATCTCGGCCGTGGTCAGCCGGTATCCTTCGAGCTGCTTGCGAATGACCTCTTGAGCGAACATGCGCGAAACCTCGTAGCGTCTCTTGGCTAGACAACGGAGACCGCCATCAAGGTTTCCCGAAAGCCTGTTAATAATCAAGAAAAAACCAGAAATATCAATATTTTAGCAGCTCACTACGCAGGAGTGCTGCCAGCCTCGCTAGCGCGCGCAGACACTCGAGAGGAAGCGTTCGGCTTCGCTGCGCAGCATGTCGGCCTCTTCGGCGAGACCCGCGGCCGAGCTCAGCACCATGTTCGCGGCCTGGCCGGTTTCGTCGGCGGCGCGGTTGAGTCCCATGATGTTTGCTCGAGACGCCGCGCGTGCCTTTGGCGGCTTCGAGCACGTTGCGCGCGATCTCCTGCGTCGTCGCTTCCTGCTTCTCGATCGCGGTGGCGATCGCGGCCGAGATCGAATTGCTCGTGGCGACAGTGGCGCTGATCTCGCCGATCGCGTTCACCGCTTCGCGCGTCGCTTGCTGGATCGCGCGCACCTGCGCAGCGATGTCGTCGGTCGCTTTCGCCGTTTGATTGGCGAGCGATTTGACTTCGGAGGCGACGACGGCGAAGCCGCGGCCGGCCTCGCCCGCACGCGCTGCCTCGATCGTGGCGTTGAGCGCGAGAAGATTGGTCTGGCTCGCGATGTCGGAGATGAGTTTCACGACCTCGCCGATGCGATGCGCGGCTTCGGCAAGACCGCGGACGGTGTCGCTGGTGCGCTCGGCTTCGGCGACCGCTTCGTGGGCGACGCGCGCCGATTCGGCTACCTGGCGCCCGATTTCCGAAGTCGAGACCGAGAAGCTCCTCGGCGGCGCCGGCGACGGTCTGCACATTGGTCGAGGCGCGCTCGGCGGCTTCGGCAACGGCGTCGGATTGGCGCAGCGCTGATTCCGCGGTCGAGACCATCGCCGCAGCCGTCGTCTGCATCGCGCCGGCCGCGCCCGAGACGGTGTCGACGACGCCTTTGACCCTGGCCTCGAAGCTTTGCGCCAGCGCGAGGAATTCGGCGCGACGCTGCTCGGTCATGGCTTGGCGCTCGCCGGCCGCTTCGACTTCGCGCTCGCGGGCAAGCCGGGCGCGATCGCGGAACACGACCAGCGCCGCCGCCATCTCGCCGATCTCGTCGTTGCCCAATTCCGGGATGACGATGTCGAGATTGTGGCGCGCAAGGTCGCTCATGCTGTGCGTCAGCGTATCGAGGCGGCGCACGAGATGGCTGCCGACAAAAAGTGCGGGGCCGACGGCGATCAGGCTGATCGTGGCGATGACGGCGAGCAGTGCTTCGCCGCGCAGCACGGCGACAAGGCAGGTGACGAGGCCCAGCAAGGCCATGGCGCCGAAAGCGCCGAGCAGCTTGACGCGGATTCCGATACCGGCGCGACCCGACAGCGGCTCGCTTTGGCTGATCGCCACCATGATTCTTCCCTTGCGGCACGACCATTCGGCCGCTTGAGTGGCGATTATCGCGATGCCGCAGTTAGGGTATCCTTAAAAATTAGGGTTAACGAAATCCTGCGCGGGCGAAGCCAATCATCCGGCAGCAGGCGATGGGTGCCCGCGGGTCACGGCATGGCGGGCGATTTGCGCTTGCGGCTCCGTCTGTTAGCCTCGCTTTCATGCTCGGCTCCCTGCGCAACCTCGTCATCACCTTTCGCTTCGGCGTCGGGGCTGTGCTCGGCTTCTGCGTCTTCCTGCTGATGCCGACGACGCTGCCAACGGCCATGCGCGGTGCGATCGGCTGGGACGTCGGCGTATTGCTATTCTTCGCGCTGACCTTCTTCGTCATCGGCGCCGGCGGTTCCTCCGTCTTGCGCCAACGCGCCAGTCTCAGCGACACGCATCTCTGGATCCTTCTCGGCATTGTCGTCGTCGCTTCGGCGGCAAGCTTCACCGCGCTGGCCTTCGTGCTGCAAAAGCCGGAAGGGGCACCGACCGGCTCGCTGGTCGGCCGTGTCTTGGTGGCGGTCGGCACGCTCGTGCTGTCCTGGACCATGGTCCACGCCATGTTCGCGATTCGCTACGCACATTATTTTTACGGCGATCCCGACGCGGACGGCACGCCGCGCGGCGGCCTCGGCTTTCCCGGCAAGGGTCATCCCGATTTTTGGGACTTCATGTATTACGCCTTCGTCGTCGGCATGACCTGCCAGGTCTCGGATGTGCAGGTGCTCTCGAAGCCGATGCGCCGCCTGACCTTGGCGCATGGCGTGCTTTCCTTTTTCTTCAATGCCGGCGTGCTGGCGCTCGCGGTGAATATCCTCGCTACCGCGCTCTGAGCGTCGCGCGCTGCCGGCCCTCGCGGTCGAAATTTGCCGGCGCGAGCCAGCGCCGATAAGCAATGCGCAGCCGCGGCCAATCGCGATCGACGATCGCGAACCACGCCGTGTCGCGGCTCTCGCCCTTCACCACCATGTGCTGGCGGAAATAGCCCTCGCGCCGAAAGCCGAAGCGCAAGGCGGCGCGCTGCGAGCGGCGATTGCGCGCATCGCATTTCCACTCGACGCGGCGATAGCCCCAGCGCTCGAAGCATTGGCGCAGCATGCAGAAAGATCGCCTCGGTCGCGCCGCGGCTACGCTGCAAGCGGCGCGGCGAAGAAGATATTGCCGAGCTCGATGACGCCGTGCCCCGGATTGATGCGCATGAAGCTCGCCATGCCGAGCGCGCCACGCTGTTTGTCGACGATGGCGAAGAACAGCGGATCTTCGGAGCTTGGCGCAGGCGGCGAGCCAGAGCGCGAAATCCGCCCGGTTGATGAACGGCCCGACGAACATGAAATCCCAAAGCCGCCGGTCATGACCCGGCCCGTGCGTCGCCTCGTAAAGCGCGGCTGCATGACGCGCGCGGCTTCAGCGGCTCGAGCGTCACAGAGCGGCCGCGGATCGGCAGCCGCACCGGCTCGCGCGCTGGCTTCCAGCGGAAACGGCTTTCGGGTTGGGATTTCGCGCGCGGGCTCATGGCCGAAGATGATCAGGCGGCACGGCCGCTGGCAAGCGTTGGCAGCATCTGCGACAAGCGCGCCAATAAACCCCTTGCCACGCTCGGCGTCGAGCGCTTCAATTTGCTGGACACGGCTGGGGTGCCGGCGCATCGGCCGGCTGAGATCATACCCACGGAACCTGTCTGGGTCATGCCAGCGAAGGGAGCCCATGGACGGCCAGAAGCATCGCGCAGCAAGCCTAAGACCGCCATCATCGGCGGCGGCGTGATCGGGCTGTCGGTCGGCTGGCGGCTGGCGCAGGCCGGCTGCGCGGTCGAGATTTTCGAGCGCGGCGAAGCCGGGAAAGGCGCGAGCTGGGCCGCGGCGGGCATGCTGGCCGCCGGCGTCGAGACCGAGCCGGGCGAGTTGGCGCTGCACGCGCTCTGCCGCGCCAGCCAGGATGCCTGGCCGCATTTCGCCGCCGAACTCGAAGCGGCCAGCGGGTCAGAGCGTCGAGCTGCGCCAGGAAGGCACGCTGATGGTCGCGCTCAACCGCGACGACACGGCGCAGCTTCGCTACACCTATGATTTCCAGCGCGCGCATGGCATCGCGCTCGAATGGCTGACGGGCGGGCAAGCCCGTCAGCGCGAGCCCATCTTCATCCCAATCTCGCCGCCGCGGTCTATTGCGCCGGCGATCATCAGGTCGAGAACCGCAAGCTGGTGCGGGCGCTGCGCGTGGCTTTCGTCGCCGCCGGCGGCAAGCTGCATGAGCACACCAAGGTCGCGGCGATCGAGAGCGCGGCCGGCCGTGTGACCGGCATCGCGCTCGACGACGGGCGCGTCGATGCCGATGTCGTCGTGCTCGCGGCGGGCGCGTGGTCGGGCGAGATCGCCGGTTTGCCGCAAACGGCGAAACCGCCGGTGCGGCCGATCAAAGGCCAGATGCTGGCGTTGCGCATGGATCCGGCGGCGCCGCTGCTGCGCCATGTCGTCTGGACGCCGCGTGTCTATCTCGTTCCGCGCGAGGATGGCCGGCTCATCGTCGGCGCGACCACGGAAGAGCGCGGCTTCAACAGCGATCTCACCGCCGGCGGCATGTTACGCGCTGCTCGAAGGCGCGTGGCGCGCGCTGCCGAGCGTCGAGGAACTGGCGATCGACGAGATGTGGGTCGGCTTCCGGCCCGGCTCGCGCGACGACGCGCCGCTTTTGGGGCCGGGCGAGATCGAAGGACTCGTCTATGCGACCGGCCATCATCGCAACGGCATTCTGCTGACCCCGGTGACGGCGGACAGCGATCGCGCGCTATATCCTGAAGGGAGAGGTCGCCGAGGTGATCCGGCCCTTCGCGATCTCGCGGTTTGCCGGGACACGCCCGGCAACGACCCAGGCAACGGCCAAGGAACAGGCATGAGCGCGGTCATTCGCGTCAACGGCAAGGACGAGCAGGTTGAGCGCCGCCACCGTGGCGGAGCTGCTGGCGGCGCGCGGCATCACGCAAGCCGAAAGGCGTCGCGGTCGCGCTCAATGGCGCGGTCGTGCCGGCGAGCGGCTGGGCCGTGGCCAAGCTGGCGGCGGGCGACCGGATCGAGATCGTCAAGCCTTTCGGCGGCGGTTGAGCATGGCACCCGATTCGACGCGTACCGTGACCGACGCGCTTACCATCGCGGACCGCAGCTTTGCCTCGCGGCTGCTGATGGGCAGCGGCGGCTATCCCAATCAGCAGGTGCTGCTCGATTCCCTGCAATCGGCGCAGCCGGCGCTGGTGACGGTGGCGCTGCGGCGCATCAGCCTCGAAGCCTATGCCGAGAGCCTCGTCGATCTGCTCGACGGCTATGTGCTGCTGCCGAACACGGCGGGCTGCGCGACGGTGAAGGACGCGGTGCTGACGGCGCAGCTCGGCCGCGAGGCGCTCGAGACCAATTGGGTGAAGCTCGAGCTGATCGGCGATCGCGAGACGCTCTATCCCGATGTCGAGCAGTTGCTGATCGCGACCGATCAGCTGGTGAAAGACGGCTTCGTCGTGCTGCCCTATTGCAACGACGATCCCGGTGACTTGCCGCAAGCTCGCCGATCTCGGCGCCGCGGCGGTGATGCCGCTGGGCTCGCCGATCGGCACCGGTCTCGGCATCGCGAATCCTTACGCGATCGAGCGCATCGTGCGCGACCAGCCCGGTGCCGGTGATCCTCGATGCCGGCATCGGCACGGCGTCGGATGCGGCGCAGGCGATGGAACTCGGCTGCGATGCCGTGCTGCTCAACACCGCGGTCGCCAAGGCGCGCGATCCGCGTGCGCATGGCGCTGGCGATGCGCTACGCGGTCGAGGCCGGGCGCGGCGCGCGGCTCGCGGGCCGCATCCCGAAGCGCACGCAGGCCGAGCCGTCGAGCCCGCAACTGGGTCTCGTCGGCGGGTGAGCCTGCCGCTCCCGCCGGTTCTCGTCATCACCGATCGCCATCAGGCGACGCAGCCCGCTTGAAGAGATCGCCGCGGCGTTATTCGCCGGCGGTTGCCGCTGGCTCAGCCTGCGCGAGAAGGATTTGCCGGCGGCCGAGCGGCGCGCGCTGCTGCAGCGTCTCGTCGCGCTCGGCCGGATTGCGGCGCGATCGTCACGGTGCATGACGATCTCGATGCCGCCGCGGCGCTCGGCGCTCGGCCTTCATCTTGCCGGCGCAAGGCTCGGTCGCCGAGGCGCGGCGCGTCCTCGGCGCGACGGCGCTGATCGGCATCTCGGCGCATGATGCGGAGGAGGTGGCGAACGCCGCCGATGCGGGCGCCGATTACGCGACGCTCAGCCCGATCTTTCTCACCAGCAGCAAGCCCGGCTATGGGCCGGCGCTCGGCCTCGACGTCGCTGCGCCGGCGCGGGCCGATGCCGGTGCTGGCGCTCGGCGGCGTCGATGCCGGCAACGCCGCGGCGTGTCTCGAGGCGGGCGCTTCCGGTCTGGCGGTGATGGGCGAGGCGATGCGCGCGGCGAGACCCGCGGGATTTCATGGCTGGTCTGCTGGCGCGGCTGCCCGGGCCAGCTTGCCGCGTCATCGTGGGCCTGCCCATAGTTGGTCGATACCGCGTAAACGGGAGGGCGTTACCGTGATCGAGCTGTACTATTGGCCGACGCCGAACGGGCACAAGATCACCATCTTCTGCGAAGAGGCCGGCATCCCCTATACGATCAAGCCGGTCAATATTCAGGCGGGCGAGCAGTTCAAGCCCGACTTCCTCAAGATCTCGCCGAACAACCGCATGCCGGCCATCGTCGATACCGAGCCGGCGGATAAGGGCGGATCGCTCAGCGTCTTCGAGTCCGGGGCCATCCTCATCTATTTGGCGGAGAAGACCGGCAAGTTCCTGCCGAAGGATTTGCGCGGCCGGTTCAAGACGCTCGAATGGCTGGCCTGGCAGGTTGGCGGGCTCGGGCCGATGGCAGGACAGGTCAACCATTTTGTCCATTACGCACCGGAGAAAATCCCCTACGCGATGGATCGTTATGTCAAAGAGGTTGGCCGGCTCTTTGCCGTGATGGACGAGCAGCTCGCCGACAGCCCCTATCTCGCCGGCGATTTCTCGATCGCCGATATGGCGTCCTATCCCTGGACCGCGATCTGGGAGCGGCAGCAACAGAAGATCGAGGAATTCCCGCATGTGAAGCGCTGGCTCGATACCATGCGCGAGCGGCCGGGGGTGAAAGCGCGCTTACGAGAAGGCCACGGCCTATCAGTCGAACCGCTCGAACACCGATCCCGAGGTAGCGCAAGATTCTCTTCGGCCAATCGGCGGCGACGGTGCGGCGCTCCGGCTAGCCATCCGCGCGCCCGCGCCGAGTCGTGCGCGGCGGCTCCAAAAAGCGAAAGCCGCCTTCCGCTTTGTATCGCGGATGATGCATTCTTTTGTCTCTCGGCGAGGCAACTCGCCAATTAGAGCTTGGCGGCGACGCTGTTGAAGGTCGAACTTCAATTGGTGCCGACCGTCGACGCCAGCGATGATCGCGACGGCGAGGAGCGCAGCGATCAGCCCGTATTCGATACCTGTCGCGCCGGACTCGTCGGCGAAAAGTCGGTGGCGCCGGCATCCTTCCGTCGGTCGATTAAATCGGATTAAATGCACGAATATAGATGACCTGACGCATAGTATCGGACGCGACCGATCGCGGATTATTATTGTGAATTTCGCGAATATTACTTGGAAGATTTGTCTAGAGATTCACGGCACAGCCAGGCTATTGACGGCCCCATGGCGCGACGCGCGCGCGGAGGGCGCAATGCTTGGCAAGGCGTCGTTTTTCGCTGTCGATCGATATCGAGAAGTGTCGTCGCTATGCGTGTGACTTGCGCGCAACATACGCGGAAGATCGCAAGATTGCGGGCGGAAATTTGTCGCCAATACGTCGAAACATGTTACTGTTCACAGGTATTGCGTTCGCTCGAACGAATCGGGACAGGTGCGGCGTTGCCCTCCTGCCCGCACCTCAAAAAGAACCTCAGGAGTATCTAAGAATGAAGGCGTTAATTTCCGCGTTTGCTCTGCTCGCGTTCGTCGGCGCGTCGACCGTGCCGTATGTGGCGCATGCGCAGAGCTCGACCTCCTCCACGCCGAGCACCACGACCGCCAAGAAGGCGCCGGCCAAGAAGAGCACGGCGAAGAAGACCACCAAGAAGAAGACCACCAAGAAGGCGTCTACCAAGAAGACGTCGAAGCCCAGCACCAGCTCGGCGCCGAAGACCATGTGATTTCGCCGTCGATTGGCGAGGAAAAGCCCCCGGAGCCAGTGCTCCGGGGGCTTTTTTCATGTCTGGCCCCTGTCCAAGCTCAAGGGATGCCGCGGCTCGCGGCTAAGGAGTCTTCGTCGCGCTACAGGCGAAGACCGCTTTGGTTGGCGTCAGCAATGGGCAGGCATCGATATCGACACCCTGGCTGGAGACTTGCGGGGCCACAGCGCCGCCGCAAGCCTGGACCGCTGCGTTCTTGATCGCCTCGGGCTTATTCCAAAGTCGGTTATAGCAGATCGCGATCCGGTTGCTCGCCGGCGCGCTGGTCGGCGCCGGGGGGAGGGGCTCCGGCGCGATGACGGGGGCGTCCGGCACCATCTCAGGCGAGGTCGTGGTTGTGCCGTAGACGATGATCGGCGCCGGCGGCGGGGGTGGCGCCCCGGCCTGATCCGGCGCGTAGGTCTGATAGGGCGCAGGCAAGCCGCAGCCGCTAAGCGCCACCGCCAAAAGCCCAAACATGCAAAGCCTGCGCATGCGCGAAAGCTGGCGCATCGGCAGCCCCGGCGCAACCGTCTTCTTCGCCGCGGCGGACTGCTCTATCATGCAGCCATGATCCTCGATCCCACTCTCATCACCGGTTATCACGCCCATATCTATTACGATGCCGAGAGTCGCGAGACCGCGGCGCGGCTGCGTCAGGCGATCGGCGAGCAATTCGACACGCAGCTCGGCCGCTGGCACGACGACGCGGTCGGCCCGCATCCGATCTCGATGTATCAGGTCGCTTTCGCGCCGAGCGAGTTCCCGAAGGTCGTACCCTGGTTGATGCTCAACCGCGAGGGCTTGCGTATCCTCGTCCATCCCGAGACCGGTAACGGCTATCGCGATCACGCGATCTATCCGCTGTGGCTCGGCGAGCCGGTGCCGCTGCGCTTCGAGGTGCTGCGCGGCGAGCGCTAAGCGCCAGAGATTCTGGCGGCGTTACCGAGGCGAGCCACGCGGAACCGCGGGCGCGGCGGCGTGTTCTCCTGCCATGCAGCTTTGTCCGCTGTTGCTTGTCGCGCTCGCGTTGAGCGGTTGCGGCGTCGCCGCCGCACCGTGCCGCGTTGGTTCGGCCGGGCTTAAAGCCGTGCCGCTGGTCGGTCACGTCGCCGCCGCGCCAACAGACGCCTGCGCCGACGTGATCGATCCCGACTCGGTCTCGGGCTCTTAGCCGCCGTTCGCCGGCTTCGGCGAGCGTGCGATGAAGGTCGTCACGCCGAGCGCGTGGCCTTGCAGCGCCGCGAGCAGCTCGTCGCGCGTCATCCCCGGCTTCATGGCGCCAGGAGCCACATCGGTTGCGATTAGGCTGATGGTGTAGGGATGGGGATAATCGGCGGGATTTGCACAAGGTCCGCGCCAGCCCACTCCGCCGGTGCCGTTCTTACCAGCGCCGAAGGCCGTGTCGCTATTCGCCTCGCCTTCCTTGAGGCCCTTTTTGTCGGCGGGAATGTCGTAGGCGACCCAATGCACGAAGCCCACGCCGCCGCGCGCGACCGGATCGAGCATGACGAGAGCGAAGCTCTTGGTGTTTGCCGGCACGTTGTCCCATGACAGCGGCAGCGCGACGTTGCTGCCTTTGCAATTCCCGTTCGGATTGTTGCCGACGTATTTCTCCGGCATGTAGCTGAAGGATTTCATCGCCGAGGAATAGAGAACGAAAAGCTTCGGCCGTGGCTTTGTATCGGCGGCGCTGGCCGGCGCGGTGCTCGTGGTCCAGGCCAGCGCCAAAGCGGCGGCGGCAAGAGCGGCGTGCTTCAACATGCGATTTTCCTCCTAGTTGGTGGTCGATTATGGCGTCGCCCGGCGGTAGCGCACGACCAGGCTCGCCGGACCAAGGCTATGGCCGTTGATCATCTTCAAGAGCCCGTCGCGATCGAGTCCGGGCTGCAGCGTGCCGGCTGCGATATCGAGCGCGAGGAGCTGGATCACGTAGTGATGCGGCGCATCGGACGGCGGGCCGCAGGGGCCGGTATAGCCGGTAGTGCCGCGCGAATTCTTGCCTTCGGTGATGTCTTTCGCCGCGCCGTTGCCGTCGCCCTCTTTGAGCGACTTGCGCGCCGCCGGGATGTTGTAGGCGACCCAATGCACCGAGCCCATGCCGCGCAGGCCGTCGGGGTCGATCATGATGAGCGCGAAGCTCTTGGTGCTGGGCGGCGCGTTCGACCAGGCGAGCGCCGGCGAGATGCTTTTGCCCGGTCCGTTGCCGCCACAATTATTGCCGGCATATTTCACCGGCAGCATGGCGTCGTCTTTGAGCGCTGGCGAGGTGAGGGTGAAAAGCTTCGGCGCTCCCTTGGCCTCTGCTCTCGGCTTGGCTGTGGTTGCGGCGATCGCCGGTAGCATCAGTAATGCAATGGCAGCGAGTGTGGCGATCGGCAGGCGCGCCAAGCTCATGATGTACTCTTTCACAAACCAACCGACGGGCTCAGACCGATCCTACCGGGTCGCAAGCGGCACGACATAGCGCTTGTCGTAAACTTGATCGTCGCGCACTTCCGGTTTCACCATGCCCTGCGCCTTGAACCAGGCGAGCTGGCGCTGGATATCCTTCACGTCGAGCGTCGCCTGCGCGTCGATATAGGAGATGCCGGCGCGTAGCTGCTCGGGACTTTGCCCCACATATTTCGCAATGATATCCAAGGTTGCGGCCGCGTCGGGACCGTCGCGGCGCTTCTCGTCTGGGCCGACGAAGGCGTTGTGATAGTCGAGCGCGCCCTTATGGAAGGCGCGCAGGAAGCGCTTCACCAAATCCTGGTCCTGATCGGCGTGCTTGCCCGAGGTGAACAGCGCGCCTGTCTGGATCGGCGTGACGTCGCCGACATAGCCGACCAGCTTCAAGGCGCCGCGATTGATCGCGGGTGTCGCGACGGTGGCGAGGATCACGCCGGCATCGATCTGGCCGCCGACCGTCGCGCTGACCTGATTGGGCAGGGATTGCAGCGGCACGACGCGCACGGTCTTGGGGTCGACGTTGAATTTCTGCTCGATCAGATTGATCGCGTAATGCGACGGCGCGCCGACTTGCGTTGTCGAGATCGAATGCCCGCCGAGCGCCGCATAAGTCTTGAAGCCGGCATCGTAAGCCTGGTTCGATACGACGAAGGCGAAGACGGGGAAACCCGGCACGTCGCGGGCGAGACCGCTAATGATGCGGATCTTGTTCTGGCCGGCGAGGTTGTAGAACGCGGCCCCGGGTCCGGTCGCGCCGAAATCGATATCGCCCGAGACGATGGCGACGGTAATCGGCTCGGCGGAATCGAAGGGCAGGATCTCGGCATCGATGCCTTCGGCGGCGAAATAGCCGCGATCCTTGGCGATGAAATTAGGGCCGTTGGCCGCGACTTTGACGACGCCGACTTTGACATGGTCGGCGGCCTGGGCCCGCGTGGCGATGGAGAGTGTCGCGATGAGCGCGAAGCCGGCTGCGCGGGCGAAATTGCGGATCAATCGAGCCTCCTGATGTTTCCGGCGAGGTTTTTAAGCGCCGCGGCGTCTCTATCCGGGGTGAGGAACAGCGAATAGGTGGCGAGGAAAACGAATGCTCCGGCGCAGAGAAGATAAACCATGAGGACGGCGATGGGGAAAGAACCCGGCGCGAAAGGCCAACCGACGACGTTGGCGGCAAGCGCGACAAAGTCCAAGGAACCGACGCCGAGCAGTATGTAAAACCGCGGCGGCACCTTCTCCGTCGGTGCCGCCCGCCGTCGCCGTTTAGGATAGTACCAGGAATAAGGCACGGCGATCGCGAGCACGACGAGGCTCGAGACGCGCCAGACGCTCGCTTCGGCGATGCCGCTCAGGCTGAGCAACGGCGGCATGACGCCAAACAGCGCGACCATCAATCCGCACTCGATGAAGAAGCGCGTGAAGAGGATATGCAGCGGCGACAGTTGCCCGCCAGTGCCCTGCCTCAGGACGACGACGATGGCCGTGAAGCCGGAAAACGTCATCGCCAAGCCAGCCATGGCATAGAAGAAGGCGGAGCCAGGCAGTTCCATTATCGTATCCCCCTAGCTCAATCTACACATTGGGCCCGGTCGGCCCAAGCGGCAGAGCGAGGCTTGACGCGGGATTGTCACGATCCATACTGGACACGTTCCAGAGGGGAGCCCCCGATGCGGGGGCTGAGACGAGGCGAGGCACAGCCGCCGCGAACCCTTTGAACCTGATCCGGATCGTACCGGCGTAGGGACAGGAACGGCGCTTCTCGAAACTCTCGCGCCCACCCTCTCGCCAGAAAACCGGGTCGGATCATCCCTCGTATCGGGAAGGAGATCGTCATGCCCGAAGGCGCTATCGGCCAAAGCTTCAAAGTCTCGACCGGTCCGTTGCCGGCGTCGCGTAAGGTGTTCGTTCCCGGCAAGCAGCACAGCCGATGTGCGCGTCGCGATGCGCGAGATCGATCTCGAGCCCGGCTCGAAGGAAAAGCCGATCCGCGCCTACGATCCTTCCGGTCCCTATACCGATCCGGCGGTCGCGATCGATATCCGCGCCGGCCTCGCGCCGATGCGCGAGAAATGGATTCTCGCCCGCGGCGATGTCGAGCGCTATGTCGGCCGCGATGTGAGGCCCGAGGATAACGGCCTCGACGGCAAAGAGACGAGCCCGGTGCCGCTCTTCGATCGCGCCGGCCGCCAGCCGCTGCGCGCCAAGGGCGGCAAGTCGGTGACGCAGCTCGCCTATGCGCGCGCCGGCATCATCACGCCGGAGATGGAATACATCGCCATCCGCGAGAATCTCGGCCGGCGAGAACCTGAAGCTCGATCCGACCGGCGAGAGCTTCGGCGCCTCGATCCCCGATTTCTGCACGCCGGAATTCGTGCGCGACGAGATCGCGCGCGGCCGCGCCATCATCCCCGCCAACATCAATCATCCGGAAAGCGAGCCGATGATCATCGGCCGGAATTTCCTGGTGAAGATCAACGCCAATATCGGCAATTCCATCGTCACCTCGTCGGTGGCCGAGGAAGTCGACAAGCTGGTCTGGGCGATCCGCTGGGGCGGCGACACGGTGATGGATCTGTCGACCGGCAAGAACATCCACACCATCCGCGAATGGATCATCCGCAACTCGCCGGTGCCGATCGGCACGGTGCCGATCTATCAGGCGCTGGAGAAGGTCGACGGCAAGGCCGAGGATCTGACCTGGGAAGTGTTCCGCGACACGCTGATCGAGCAGTGCGAGCAGGGCGTCGATTACTTCACCATCCATGCCGGCGTGCGGCTCGCCTACATCCCGCTGACGGCGAAGCGCGTCACCGGCATCGTCTCGCGCGGCGGCTCGATCATGGCGAAGTGGTGCCTCGCGCATCACAAGGAGAATTTCCTCTACACGCACTTCGAGGAAATCTGCGAGATCATGAAGGCCTATGACGTGAGCTTCTCGCTCGGCGACGGCCTGCGTCCCGGCTCGACCGCCGATGCCAATGACGAGGCGCAGTTCGGCGAGCTGAAGACCCTGGGCGAGCTGACCAAGATCGCCTGGAAGCATGACGTGCAGGTGATGATCGAAGGCCCCGGCCATGTGCCGATGCAGAAGATCAAGGAGAACATGGATCTGCAGCTTGAAGCACTGCCACGAGGCGCCGTTCTACACGCTCGGGCCGCTGGTGACCGATATCGCGCCGGGCTACGACCACATCACCTCGGCGATCGGCGCGGCGATGATCGGCTGGTTCGGCACGGCGATGCTCTGCTACGTCACGCCGAAAGAGCATCTTGGCCTGCCCGACCGCGACGACGTGAAGGACGGCGTCGTCACCTACAAGATCGCGGCGCATGCCGCCGATCTGGCGAAAGGCCATCCGACGGCGAAGGAGCGCGACGATGCGCTGTCGCGCGCGCGGTTCGAGTTCCGCTGGCGCGATCAGTTCAACCTCGCGCTCGATCCGGAGACGGCCGAGAAGTTCCACGACCAGACCCTGCCGGCGGAAGGCGCCAAGCTGGCGCATTTCTGCTCGATGTGCGGGCCGAAATTCTGCTCGATGAAGATCTCGCAAGAGGTCCGCGACTATGCCGAGAAGGGCATGGCCGAGAAATCGGCGGCGTTCCTCGAGGAAGGCGGCGAGATCTACAAGGTGCTCGAAGGCAAGGCGGTGGCGATCGAGTAGGCACGCCGCCATGGCCGATAGCACCCAAGCGATGCCGCAGGCGATCAGCCGGGATTATCCCAACCGGCCGTTCGCCGCGGCGCTCGCCATCTGCCGCAAGCCCGATGGCAGCATGCTCCTGGCGCAGCGCGCCAAGGGGCCGAGCACCGCGGTCGGTCGCTGGGGCTTCCCCGGCGGCATGCATGAGGTCGGCGAGAGCATCCTCGAAGCGGCGCGGCGGGAACTCAAAGAAGAGACCGGCATCGACGCCAAGCCGGTTCGGGTGATCGACGCTTTCGACGTCATCGGTAAGGACCCGGACGGGCGCATCCGCGCGCATTACGTGCTGGTCTGCGTCGTGCTCGATTGGCAGGCGGGCGAGGGCGCGCCGATCGAGGATGCCTCGGCGGTCGGCTGGTACACGGTCGATCAGGCCCTGAAACAGCTCGAATTGTTGCCCGACACGCTGCGCCTGATGAAAGCCGCTCTTGCGGTCTAATGTCGCGTTGGAAGCGCTTGGAAACGCTTGATTTCTCGGCGGCTCGCCATTAAGTTTGAGGTCCCAGCAACCTTTGAAAGGAGGTGATCCCGTGTCTCATTGTCACAAACGCCGGTTGGAGCAAACCGCGATCGGGATCGCTGCCTCGGCAGGACGTTTCTGTCGCGTAGCGAGTTATCGCGGCAGGGCTCCGCCGCATAAGATGACAAGTGGGAAGGGCCGCCCTCGGGCGGCCCTTCTGCTTCAGGGGCGGCCGCGCCGCTGCCCGGAACCTTTGCCGCGGGAAAGCCATTATTTCCGGTCTTTCAATGACTTTGGATTTTTGAGCGGGAGAAGAACATGCGCGGCTTGATGTTGGTCGGTGTCATCCTGATCGTAGCGGGGATCGTCGGCCTGGTAATCAATGTCGTACCGATCCACCATCAGGAGCAGGTCGCGAAAATCGGCCCGATCACCGCGACCAAGGACACCGAGACGGATTACATCATTCCGCCTTGGGCGAGCATCATCGTGATCGTCGTTGGTGCCGGGTTGGCTTACGCCGGCACGCGGCGGACCTGACCTGCGGCCGTTGGGCAAGGGCCCCCGCCTTGCCTTTGCCGGGTGCGCGCGATAGACCCGCGCGCAATGCTCCAGACCATCGGCAAGCTACCCGTCGCGCGCAAACTCGCCGAGTTGCGCCGTACTGTCGCGGAATGGCGCCGCGGCAGCGCGATCGTCGCACTGGTGCCGACCATGGGCGCTCTGCATCAAGGGCATCTCGCGCTCATCGCGCATGCGCGGGCGCGTGCCGACCGCGTCGTCGCGACGATCTTCGTCAATCCGACGCAATTCGGACCGAGTGAGGATTTCACGCGCTATCCGCGCGACGAGGCGGGCGATGCAGCGAAGCTCGCCGGCGCGTCCTGCGATCTGCTGTTCGCGCCCGACGCCGCCGAGATGTATCCCGCGGGCTTTGCGACGACGGTTTCGGCCGGGCCGCTCGCCGCGCCGCTGTGCGGCCGATTCCGTCCCGGGCATTTCGACGGCGTCGCGACCGTGGTGACGAAGCTGTTGCTGCAGGCGCATCCGCACATCGCCTGTTTCGGCGAGAAGGATTATCAGCAGCTGCAGATCATCCGCCGCGTCGCGCGCGATCTCGACATCGATTGCGCTATCGAAGGCGTGCCGATCGTGCGCGAGATCGACGGTTTGGCGCTGTCGTCGCGCAATGCCTATCTCACGCCGGAGGAGCGCCGCATCGCGCCGGCTTTGCATCGCGCGCTGGTCGACGCGGTTGCGCAGGTGACACGCGGCGGGTCGCCCCAGGTCGCTGCCGCCGCGGGCAGCGCGGCGCTGCTGCAGGCCGGCTTCGACAAGGTCGATTATCTCGATCTGGTCGACGCCGAGAGCCTGCAGCCGCTCGTCGATCGGAGCAGGCCCGGCCGTGCGGTCGCGGCGGCATGGCTCGGCAAGACGCGGCTCATCGACAACGAACCGGTTGCGCCGCGCGGGACGCGATGAAATATCGCGCTTTCCTGTCTCGCACTTGCCTCGCTGCCGCTGGCGCCCGCGGCAGCGCATGCCGGCAAAGACAGCGATGCGCTTCGCAATTCGGCCTCATCGGCAGTTGGTCGTTCGATTGCCAGAAGCCGCCGAGCCCGGCTAATCCGTTCATCAATTTCATGCCGTCGACGGCCGACCAACCCACGCGGCAGATCATCACCGGCAAACCGGAATACGATAGCCTCGTGCCGCTCAGCGATGTCGCAATGCTCGATATGACGCATCTGCGGCTCTCTTATCCGCAAGGCGGCGTGACGGTCACCGTGACCTTGCTCAAGGAGCAGCGCCGCATCCGGCCCTACGAGGCGGTGGCGAGCGACGGCACGACCTCTGTGAACGGCGGCAATCGTCAAAGCGACCGGCCTGCCGACGAATTGGCTGCTCAAATGCGCCGATCAGTGATGGCTGCGTCGTGCTACGGAATGGCGGCGCGGCGTGATACGTTCTGACCAGCAGGCGAAAGGATCAGCGTGGCCAAGATTTTGGTGACCGGCGGCGCCGGCTTTATCGGTACCGCGGTGGTGCGGCAGTTGCTGGGCGAGGGCGAGCAGATCGTCAATCTCGACAAGCTCACCTATGCCGGCTCGAACCCGCCGCTCGGCGCGCTCGGCGAAGGCGGCCATTACACGCTGGAGGTCGCCGATGTCGCCGATGCCGTCGCGGTCGCGCGGATTTTCGCCGGGTATCGTCCCGATGCGGTGATGCATCTGGCGGCCGAATCCCATGTCGATCGCTCGATCGACGGTCCCGCCGATTTCATCCAGACCAATCTCGTCGGCACCTTCACTCTGCTCGAAGCGGCGCGGCGTTATTGGAGCGCGCTCGACGATGCCGGCAAAGCGCGGTTCCGCTTTCATCTCATCTCGACCGATGAAGTTTTCGGCTCGCTCGCCGAGAGCGAGGAAGCCGATGAGAACTCGCGCTATCAGCCGAACAGTCCCTATGCCGCCTCGAAAGCCGGCGCCGATCATCTCGCACGCGCCTGGCATCGCACCTATGGCTTGCCGGTGGTCGCCACCAATTGCTCGAACAATTACGGGCCGTGGCAATTCCCGGAAAAGCTCATCCCGCTGATGATCCTCAACGCGCTCGACGGCAAGAAGCTGCCGGTTTACGGCCAGGGCAGCAATGTGCGCGACTGGCTCTATGTCGGCGATCATGCCGCGGCGCTGACCCTGGTGCTGCGCCAAGGCCGTGTCGGCGAGACCTACAACATCGCCGGGCGCGAGCAGCATCCGAACATCGCCATCGTGAAGATGATCTGCGCCATTCTCGACGAGGCGCTGCCGCGCTCGCCGCATCGTCCGCATGAGAAGCTGATCGAATTCGTCACCGACCGACCGGGCCACGATCTGCGCTACGCCGTCGACGATGCGAAGATACGCCGCGAGCTCCAATGGCAGCCGAAAGAGACGCTGGCGAGCGGCCTCAAGAAGACGGTGCATTGGTATCTCGACAATCGCGATTGGTGGGAGAAAATCCGCAGCGGCGTTTATCGCGGCGAGCGTTTGGGGAAGATTCTGCGATGAAGGGCATCATTCTCGCCGGCGGCTCCGGCACGCGGCTCTATCCGCTGACCCGCGCGGTCTCGAAGCAGCTGTTGCCGATCTACGACAAGCCGATGATCTATTATCCGCTGTCGACCTTCATGTTCGGCGGCATCCGCGACATCCTCATCATCACCACGCCGGTCGATGCGCCGCACTTCAAGACGCTGCTCGGCGATGGTAGCCAGTGGGGCTTGCGGATTTCCTACGCACAGCAGCCTTCGCCCGACGGCATTCCGCAAGCCTTCATTCTCGGCCGCGATTTCATCGCCGGCGAGGCCTGCGCCCTGGCGCTCGGCGACAATCTTATTTACGGCGACGGTCTCACCGAGATCATGCAGCGGGCGGCGGCGCGCGATGGCGCCAGCGTCTTTGCCTACCGTGTTCAGGATCCCGAGCGCTACGGCATCGTCGAATTCGACCGCTCCGGCCGAGCGCTGACGATCGAAGAAAAGCCGAAAGTGCCGCGCTCCGACTGGGCGATCATCGGGCTTTATTTCTTCGATCGTGATGTCGTATCGATCGCGAACAAGCTGAAGCCGTCGGCGCGCGGCGAGTACGAGATCACCGATGTGATCAGCGATTATCTGCAACGCGGCACGTTGCATGTCGAGAAACTCGGCCGCGGCCACGCCTGGCTCGATACCGGCACGCCCGAGGCGATGATCGAAGGCTCGGAATTCGTCCGCACGCTCGAGAATCGCACCGGGCAGAAGATCGGCTGCGTCGAAGAGGTCGCCTATCGCCAGGGCTTCATCGACAAGGCGCAATTGCTGAAACTGGCGAAGCAGAGCGCGAAATCGAATTACGGCCGATATCTGCTGCGGCTCGCCGAGGAAGAAGACGGCGGCTAGAACATCGCCGCAAGAATGGGGAAGGGCGAGATGCGGGCGAGACGGTTTCTGGCGGCGAGTTTGATCGCGGCGCTGATGCTCTCCGGCGGCAGAGCGACGGCCGAGCCGGTGACGATCCATGCCGGCTGGCTGGTCGTCCCGAATATGATCTTCCCGCTGATGCCGATGAAACCGGAGGTGCTGCGCCATTACGGCAAATCCTACGTCCTCGATCTCATCCATTTCACCGGCACGCCGCCGCAGATCACCGCGCTCTCTGCCGGCCAAATCGATCTCTCGCCGCTCAGCTTCTCGGCCTTTGCACTTGCCGTCACCAATGCGCATCTCGGCGATCTGCGCATCATCGCCGACGGGCTGCAGGATGGCGCGCCGGGCTGGCAAACCAATAATTTCCTCGTGCTGAGGGATGGGCCGATCCAGAAGGTCGAGGATCTGAAGGGCCAGGTGGTGGCGAGCAACGCCTTCGGCGGCGCCGTTGATATCGGGCTGCGCGTCATGCTGAAGAAGCACGGCCTCGAGGATAAACGCGATCTGACGATCATCGAAGTGCAAGTGCCGAATATGAGAGCGGCGCTTGCCGAGAAGAAGGTCGCCCTGATCGCGCCGCTGCCGCCCTTTACGAACGATCCCGAGCTCAAGGGCATCTCGCGCGTGCTGTTCGATCAGCGCGAGGCGCTTGGCGTATCGCAGACCATCATCCTCACCGCGCGCACCGGCTCGCTCGAGAAGAACCGCGCCGCCTGGGTCGATTTCCTCGAGGACCAGCTCGTCTTCCTGCGCTGGCTGACCGATCCGACCAATCACACGGCCGCCGTCGCACTCGCCGCGAGCTTCAACAAGGCGCCGCCCGAGAAGCTCGATTGGGCTTTCACCCATGCAGATTCCTATCGCGATCCGAAAGGCCTGCCCGACATAAAAGCGCTACAATCCAACCTCGATATGATGACCGCTCTCGGCTTCGCCAAGGAGCATGTCGCGGTCGACAAATATCTCGATCTCAGCCTCGTCAAGGAGGCGGCATCGCGTATCAATTGACGCTCGCGGGAGGCGCGCATGATCAAGACCAAAGGCCTCGTTCATTTCACCATTCCGGTGACCGACACAGCACGGGCGAGGGATTTCTACTGCCGGGTTCTCGGCATGCGGCTGCTGCGCGATACCGGCGCGCGCGGCATGGTGTTCCTCGACAGCGGCGGCGATTGCGTGATCTTGGCGAAGACCGAGAAGCCGATCTCGACCGCGGGCGAACGCGATATCCATCACTCGTTCCTGGTCGCGCATGAGGATTACGCGCCGGCGCTCGCCGAGCTGAAATCGAGCGGCGTCAAATTCCTCTGGGACGAGGACCGCCAGGACGGCGTGATCGACGGGCCGCGCGCCTATTTCGAGGATCCCGACGGCAACGTGCTCGAAATCATCGATCTCTCGCGCTATGCCGGCGCCCCAGATTAGTTGTGGGCGATTAATCCTCTGCGGCGACTTTGCGGGCGGCGTCGATGATCGCAGGCGGCGTCGCGTAAAGTTGCTCGACGATCTTATCGGCTTCCGTGCCGGTATGTGGCGAGACCGGCAGGCGCTGCGATTTCGCCTCGGCGAGGAAATCGGGATCTTCGACCGTGGTGGCGAACGCCTGGCGCAGGATGTCAATGCGCTCTTGCGGCACGGCGCGCGACGCGATGAAGGGCCGGCCGAGCTCGCCGCCGGCCGTAAGAAAGCGGATGATCTGGCGCGCATTGTCGCTCGGCGCGATGTCGAGGATGTAAGGCACGTTGGCCGCCATGCCGTCGGGGATGCTTTCGCTTGTGCGCAGCAGCGGGTGAAACTTCGAATTCTTAAGCCAATCGGCGGGTATGCTGCTCCACGAGCCGCACATCCCTTGAACCTCGCCCTGCTCCAGCGCGAGCCGTACCTCGGCGCTGCCGACATAGCCCTTCGCTTCGGTGATATCGAGATTGAAGACGCGCATCAGGATCTTGGTATTGAGATCTTCGGACGCGCCCGCGCCCGCATCGCCGAAGAGGTAATGATGGCCGCGCATTTCGGCGATACTCTTGGGCGGGTTGTCGCGCCACACGAAGCAGGTGGTGGTATCCTCGGCGACGCTACCGATCCAGGCATAGCGACGGAAGTCGAAGGGCGTCTTGTCCGGCTGCATCAACGAAGCACCGAGCAGGCCGAAATTGAATTCGTCGATCACCGTGCCGTCCGTTGGCGTGTTGACCTCGAGATGCGCGACGGATGTCGCGCTGGCGGCACCCGGTGTGTTGACGACGATCACGTCGGGATGGCCGGGAATATGGCGGCCGATATGGCGCGCCAGCAGCCGTGCGTTGGCGTCGAAACCGCCGCCCGGCGGAAAGCCGACGGTGATCTTGAGCGTCTTGTCCTTGTAGAAATCGTCCGCCGCGGCAGACGAAAGGGGAGCGAGCGGCGCCAGCAGCGCCGTCATCGAGCTCATCCATGCTGCGAGAAACTGCCCGCGCATTCCGCCTCCCCAGCTCACGGGCGAGGATATCACAATGCGCTAGGCGAAATCGACCTCATGCACGAGATGCGGCGCGCCATATTCGCGCAGCACTTGCTCGGGGTCGCGTGGTGGCGCCGCGCCGCCGGCTTCGAGATAGGCGCCGAGATAGCGCGCATGGCTGATGACGGCGCGGCCGAAAGCGAGCCGCTCTCGCTCGTAGTCCCGGAGCGCTGCATCGACGTCGTCTTCATGCGCGGCCAGCGCCGCGACCAGCCCTGCGGCATCGAGCGCCGCCTTGCTCGTCCCGGCAGCGACATGGGGCCGCGCGACGAAAGCGGAATCGCCGAGCAGCGTGACGCGGCCGAACACCATGCGCGGCGCTTCGAGATCGCTGATCGATTGCAGCAGCGGCTGCGCCGCGCGGCCGACGATCTCGCCGAGCACCGGCGGTAGGATGCGCCGTGCGTCGGCCTTCATTGCCGCGATGAATTCGGCGCGGATGAGCGGTGGCGGAATCGCGAGGCCATGATCGCGGCCGCTCGCATCGGTGAAGAGCGCGCGCTGCTCTTCTGCGGAGGCCGGGCGATACCAAATGAAATAGTAGCGCCGGTGCCCCGGCCGCGGATCGTTGTCCGCACCCGGCACCGGCAATGAGACGACGAGTTCGTTGTCCGGGAAGGTGAAGGCGGCGCGCCCGAGCAGCAGATCATGCGCGGCCGGCGGTAGATCGCGCTCCTCGAGAATGCCGCGCCATGCGATGTAGCCGGCTTGAATCGGCGCGATCTCGGGCAGGAATTGCTTGCGCACCGTCGAATAGACGCCGTCGGCGCCAATCAGCAGATCGCCGCGCTCGCGCGCGCCATCGGCGAAGATCGCCGTGACGCTCGTTCCGTCTTGCTCGATGCGCTCGGCGGCTTTGCCCGCGTGATACAGCGCGGACGGAAAGGCCGCGCGCAACGGGCGATAGATCGTGCCCCAGGTGCTGCCATGCCAGCCGCGCGGGATATCGATGCCGATCGCGCCGTCTTGTTTCAGCCAGGCCGAACTGCGCACGTGGAACGCGAGACCGGGATTGACCACGGCACCGGCACGGGCGAGGCCCGCAAACAATTCGGCGGAGGTGTTGAGGCCGGCGCCGCGATCGGCGAGATCGCCGGCGCTCCGCTCGAAGACGGCGACATCCCACCCGGCCTGACGCAGGAACTGCGCGGCGAAGAGGCCGCCGATCGAGCCGCCGATGACGAGGGCACGGCGTTGCGGCATGACCCCCTCGCGCCGCGGCGTGACTACGGTTCGCGCGCCTGGGCGCGCTCTTGGCCGCCGCGTTCCGGCGCC
This sequence comes from uncultured Alphaproteobacteria bacterium, assembly GCA_963731145.1. Taxonomy (GTDB): domain Bacteria; phylum Pseudomonadota; class Alphaproteobacteria; order ATCC43930; family CGMCC-115725; genus CAIKMD01. The sequence goes on from CAVSUX010000014.1 coordinate 169,778, forward strand.
TGGTTCGCATGCTCGAATTCCGGCACCAGCGTGCCGAGCAGTGCGATCGCCCGATCTTCGCGGCCGTCGCGAAGCTGGTCGGCAAACTCGTCGAGCGCCCGGGCCAGCATCGCATAATCGCTGGTGCGCGGCGCCGCGAGGCGGATGCCCGAGACCTTCGTCGGCAGCAGCGTCTCGTTGGCGTAGAACAGCTCTTCGTAAAGCTTTTCGCCCGGGCGTAGGCCGATGAAATCGATCTTGATGTCGGTGCCCGGCCGCTTGCCGGCGAGACGGATCATCTGATTGGCGAGATCGACGATCTTCACCGGCTCGCCCATATCGAGCACGAAAATCTTGCCGCGGGCCGCGCTCGCGTTGCCGGCGAGGGCGGATGCCTGCAAGACCAGCTCGACCGCTTCGCGCACCGTCATGAAGAAGCGCTGGATATCGGGATGCGTCACGGTCAGGGGACCGCCGGCGGCAAGCTGGCGCTGGAACAGCGGCACGACCGAGCCGGTCGAGCCGAGCACATTGCCGAAACGCACGGTGACGTAGCGCGAGCCGTGATCGCGGCGCGCCTCGATGATGTCGAGCGCCTGGCAGATGCTTTCGGCGAGCCGCTTGCTCGCGCCCATGACATTGACCGGGTTGACCGCTTTGTCGGTCGAGATCATCACCATCGTGGCGACGCCATGCGCGCGGCAGGCTTCGGCGACGTTGCGCGTGCCGATGACGTTGGTGACGAGCCCTTCGAGCGGATTGGCCTCGACCATCGGCACATGCTTCAGCGCGGCGGCATGAAAGACGAGCTCCGGCCGCTCGGCCGCTATCACCTCGTCGATGCGGCGCCGTTCGCGCACATCGGCGATGATCGCCTGGCGCGGAATGTCGGGGAAGCGTTCCTTGATCTCCTGATCGATCGAATAGAGCGCGTATTCGCCGTTATCGAGCAGCGCCAGCCGCGCCGGACCGTAGGAGGCGATCTGACGCGACAGCTCGCCGCCGATCGTGCCGCCGGCGCCGGTCACCAGCACGCGACGTCCGGCGATCAGCGCGCGCATGCTGTCGTGATCGAGGACGGTTTGCGGCCGGCCGAGAAGGTCCTCGATCGCCACCGGCTCGATGCGCTGCAGATCGTCGTTGCGCGTCTCGCGGAAATCGGTGAGACGCGGCACGCGCGCCAGAGGAATGCCGGCCTCCGCCGAGAAATCGAAGAGCTGTCGCGCCAGCGCGCGATCGAGTTCCTGGCAGACGATCAGCCGTTGCGGCCGGTTGTCGATTTTTGTCAGGCTGGCGACGACCTTCGCGATTTCGTCGAAGGTTCCCAGCACGCCGACACCCCCGATGTCGCGGCCGACGCGCGAGGTGCCATCGGCGAGGATGCCGACCACGCGATAGGGACGACGCGGATCGCGGCCGATCGCGCGAATGAAGAGATCGGCGCCTTCGCGCGCGCCGATCAGAAGGATCGGCACCGGCGCGTAGCTCGCCGACTCGAACACATGATCGAGGCCGCGATCCTTGAAGACGCGATAGGCGAAGCGTGGCGCGCCGAGCATCGCCATCAGCAGCAGCCAATTGATGCCGACGAGCGAGCGTGGCATTTCCTGCAAGCGCGTAACGACGAACATCACCGGGAAAAAGATCAGGATGATGAGCGTTACGGCGCGCAGCAGCGCCAGCAGGTCGGGCAGCGAGGCAAAGCGCCAGATGCCGCGATAGAGCCCCGACCAGCGAAAGATCGCGGCCGCTGTCGCGGTGAAGGCAAGGTCGTAGGTCGCGAGCAGCGACGGCGAGTAATGGAAGATGTCGTTGCCGACGCGTAGGTAGAAAGAGAGCAAGAAGGACAGCGCCGCCATGACGACGTCATGGGCGAAAGTAGCAAAGGCGCGACTGGTAACCTTCATTAAGCTTCCTCGACCCCCGCGCGGCACGTTACGGGCGGCGCTGCAGCGCAGCAAGCGTCAAAACCGCCACCGCGGCAAAGGTGTTACACGTTTTCCTAGCAATTCAGACCCATCCGCACAACGAGTTAACGTCCGGAAAACCAGTTCGACGTAACTATGACATGGGCGCCCTCGATTGCCCGCACCGCGTTGTTTCGGAGGGGGAATTTGTCGGGTATTCGTTACCTCAAACCGATGCTGAACGCGGGCTCGTCCCGCGTGTTCAACTGCAACGACGTTGCCCGCAAGCTTGAGCGCCGCGACGGCGAGGAGAACCCTTATCTCTTCAAGACGCCGGCGATGCACCATCTCGTGCTGGTGAAAGAGGCGCTGCGCTACGACGATCCGCGTCATCCCAAAGGCGTTGCGATCGGCAGCAAGCTCTACGTGCCCTACAACCATGACGAAATCTACGAAGGCGGCCGCTCGATCTTCTTCCACAGCCCCAACCTGCTGCAGGTCTTTCACGAGCAATTCGGGGTCGAGCGAACCGCAGTCGAGCTCGGCGTCACTCGACCACGACATGAAGATCTTCCGCATCCTCGACGAGCTGCCGTCGCTCGACGGCTTCTTGATGCGTGACGCGCTCGAACTCGAGGGCGTCGAGGCGAACGAGGCCTATTTCGACGTCTTGCCGGAAGAGCGCACGGCAATTCAAGAATTCATCCGCAGCAAGATGGAGCCGCTGGTCCAAGCCGCCTACGGCGGCAAGAAGCCACCGACCAATAAGGTCACGCAGCTCATCGACGCGATGTGGGAAGCGAAGGATCTCGCCGCGCTCGATCCGCTGGTTCTCGCCTTTCGTTTTCCCAAGGATGAAGCACTCGCGATCTTCGGTGCCTGGAAGGGCATCAATTTCTACTCCTTCCAGTATCACCAAGGCCGGCAGAGGCGCGAGGCGCTCGCGCAATGGCTCAAGGAAGACGCTATGCCCAAGAATCTGGTGCCGCGCGACGTGCTGCAGGTCTTGGAGCCGATCCGCCGCGCCACCATCGAGCGGCTGCGCGGCCATTGGGTCGATGCCGACAACACGCTGAAGCAATACGACAAGCTCTATGGCGAGTTCGTCGCGAGTTCGAATCCCGGTGGCTTCATCAGCTTCCTGCGTGGCGCCAAGGCGATCTATTGGCAGCTCGGCAATTCGCTCAGCAAGATCGATCACGCGATCAATTGCTGGAACATCTGGACGAAAGGCGCGCCAGGCCGTCGCCTGCCTTTCGAGCAGCTCGAGGCAATGCTGGAATTGCTCAAGAAGATCCTCGAGCCGACGCATGGCCGATCACGCCAAGGCGGCTTAGACCGCGTCGCGGCTCTAAATGGCTGCGCTGAGGGCGCGATAGAGCGCGACTGTCGCCGCGCTCACCGCTTCCTCGGAAAATCCCTCTGCTACCAACGACCGACCGGCCGCCGCGTAAGCTGCGCCGCCGTGCCGGATCGCTCGCGAGCGTCTTCAGCGCCGCCGCAAGCGCGTCGGCATCGCCGGGCGGCACCAGGATCGCGTTGACGCCGTTGCGCGCGACATCGCGATTGCCGGGGACATCCGTCGCGACGATCGCGCGGCCGACCGCTGCCGCTTCGAGCAGCGTCATAGGCACGCCTTCGCCGCCCTCGCGAGGCGAGCGCCGCGATATGTGCTGTCGCCCAGATCTCGCGCACATCCTCGCGATGGCCGCACCAGATAATTCCGGGCAGCTTGCTCCAGGCGCGCAGCGTCGCCTCATCGAAAGAGCTCGGATTGGCAAGATCGGGCGTGCCGACGAGCAGAAGCTGCAGCTCGATGCCTTCCGCGCGCAGCGAGCGTTGCGCTTCGACCAGCGTCGCCACGCCTTTGATCGCGATCATGCGGCCGACATAGGCGACGGTCACTGGCGGCGATGGCGGCTCGGGCAGCGGCTTGAAATGATCGAGATCGACACCGGAGCCGCGAATGACGGTGATGCGGTCGGCCGCGCCGGGGCGCAGTGCCTCGATCACGGCGCGGTCGTCGTCATTCTGGACGATCACGCGGCAATGCCGGCGCAGCAGCAGCACCGGCCAGAGAAGCCGCGCGGCGGCGCCGACGAGCTGAGCATGGCGGCTGCGGCTCGTGCCCATATAGCCGACGCCGGCGATAAAGCTGACGATACGCGGCACGCGCGCGAGCAGCGCGGCGATCCCGCCGAGGATCGCGGCCTTGTGCGCGACGTGATGCACCATGAACGGCCGTTCGCGGCGATAGAGCCGATAGATCTCGACGATCGCGGCGAGGCTTGCCCATGGCCCGATCTCCTCGCGCCGCCAGCGCATCGGTATCAGGCGAAACCCCGCGGCCTCGATGCGCGCGCCATGCGCGGTGACGCGTGTCGCGACGGCGACGTCGAAACCGGCTTGCTGCGCCGCGCGCGCCATCGGCAGGCGATGCGACCAGAAATACCAATCCTCGGTGACGAGGAAGATGAGCGTCGCGCTTTTCGTCGCTCATTCCGGGTTTTCCCGAAAGGCGCGGCAGGTCGCAGCAAGCCCGTCATCGAGGCCGATCCGCGGTTTCCAGTTGAGGCGCGCGCGTGTCGCGCTGTCGTCGATCGATAGCGAGCCGATCAGCGCCGACGCCATGCCGCCGCGCCCGACCGCATTCAGTCGCCAGGCGCAGCAAGCCGGGCGGGAAAGGAAAACATCCGCGGCGCGCAACCGAGGTGGAGGCGCGATCCGGCGCAGCAGCTCCGGCGTCGATACTTCCTCGCTCGTCGCGCAGCAGATAGACGCCGCCGGGCGCTTCGACCGTGAGCAGCGCCTCGATCAGGTCGAGCAGATTCTCCATGAAGATGAAAGCGCGGCGGTTGCGAATGCTCGCGACCGGCAGCGGTAGGCCGCGCGCCACGGCGGTCATCAGCGTCTTGAAGCTGTCGATCACGCCAGGGCCGTAGACCAGCGGCGGCCGCAGGATCGCGAGACCCGGCGCGTCGGCGAGCGCCGCTTCGATGGCGAGCTTGGCGCGGCCATAGTCGTCGCTGGGCGTTGGGCGTCGCGTCGGCGCGAAACGGCTCCGCGCCGCTATTCTCGCCCATGGCGCGGATCGAGCTCATCAGGATGAGCCGCGCGATGCCGCAGCGTTTAGCGGCGCGGCCAAGCGCTTCCGCGGTTGCGATCTCGTCGCCGAAACGTGCGCGGTCGAGGCGCGGCGAAGCCGCGGTCGCGAGATGAATAACGATCCGCGCACCGTCGAGCAGCGCCGGCCAATCCGTCTTGGCGCCGAGCGTGCCGGTGTTCTCGCGCGTGACGTGCGCGCCAGCACATTACGCGCCGCAAGACGCGCGCTCAGCGCCCGGCCGATGAAACCGCCAGCGCCGAGAATAACGACGGGCTCGACGGTGGTGCTCAGTCTGCCTCCGTTGCGCGGCGGCGCAGCCAGAAGGACGCGCCATGCGCCATGCGTCCGGCGCGCGACAGCCAATAGACCGGCAGCAGCGGCTCCCAATCCGTGCCGCCGAGCAGCAGGCCGGCGAGCAGATATTGCTCGTTGTAGTTCCGCTCCGAGAACAGCGCGTCGTATTCGTAAGGCAGCATGATGTCGTGCACATGCACGATGACGCCGGGCTTCAAGCAGCGGCAGGACTTCGAGCAGCAGAAACGGCGCGTCGGTGCCGTTGAAGGCGTAATGTGAGCCATCGATGAAGAGCACATCGCCGGCATCAAGCGCGTTGGCGAGCTCGCTCGGCTCTGTCTCGAGCACCGAGCGGCGATCGATCGACGTCGGCGACGCTCTCGATCTCGCGCCGCGGCACCGGATCGATGCAGGTGATGTGCAGATCGAGCCCGGCATCGCTCGCTGCGTGGCGCATGATATGCGTGCTGTTGCCGCTGCCGATCTCGATCACACGCTTCGGGCGCAGATCCTTGATCATGGCGTAGGCCGCTTCGGCATCGCCGCCGGCGAAGAAGCGATTGGCGGCAAGCGGGCCGAGGGTCCGGCGCGCCTGCTCCATCGCGGGCGTCAGCCGCGTCAGCAGTCGCGTCGATCGATCGGCCGCGCGGCCTCGAGCCGTCGCTCCAACGGCGCCAGCACGTGCTCCGCCGGGACGCGGCTTCAGCATATCGTCGGGGCGGATCGTCACCAGCAGATAGGACCGCGAGCGTGTCGCGAGCTTGCGGATGGCGTGCAGGCGCGTCTTGAGACTGAGATCGGGAAAGGGCATCGCGGCTACTATAGAGGCGGCTGAATCGTAACGCGACGCGCGCGGCGCGAAAGTTGCGCGAGCAGACTTGTCACGACGAGCACGGCGACGATCAGCGCCGGCGCAAGGAAAGCGGATCGCGAGCAGTGCGAGCAGCAAGAGCGCGACGTCGCCGCCGATGATCAGCCACAGCACCGCGCCGTGGTCGTTATCGGCGCGCGAGGGCGCGCTGATAGAAATGCGAGCGATGCGCTTGCCAGATGCGCTCGCCGCGCAGCGCGCGGCGCAGCAAGGTGACCGTGGCGTCGGCGAGATAATAGAGCGCGAGGATCAGGGCCGGCGCCCAGTGGCCCTGCGTCGCGAGCAGCAGCAGCAGCCAGCCGGTCAGGAAGCCGAGCGGCACGCTGCCGACATCGCCGAGAAAGATGCTGGCGCGCGGCCAGTTCCAGCGCAGGAAGCCGAGCGCGCCGGCGGCGAGCGCGAGCGCCGGCATTGCCGCATGCGCTTCGTCGCCCGCATAGATGCGCGACCAGCGACGACGCCGAGGCCGATCGCGATGGTCTCGACGCAGGTGATGCCGTCGATCCCGTCCATGAAATTGTAGAGGTTGATGAACCACGCCCAGAGCAGCGCCGCGGCGATGCGATCGGCGAGCGGCGGCAGCAAGCCTTGGAAGACCGGAGCCAGGGCCGAGCAGATAGGTTACGCCGAGCGCGGCGGCGATCAGATGCGCGGCAAGGCGCCAGCCGAAAGCGAGGCCGCCGAGATCGTCGTACCAGGAAACGAGGCCGAGAGCGGCGGCGAGACCAGCGATGCCGCATAGCGTGCCGCTCGGCGCGATCACCGGCGAGCGCCAGCATGATCCAGGCGAAGAGCACGATCGGCACCAGCGCAAGGCCGCCGCCGCGCGGCGTCGCGCCCTCATGCGAGGTGCGCTCGCCCGGATGATCGAGGATGGCGCGGCGCCGCAGCCAGTCGCGCGCAATGCCGGTCAGCCAGACGCTCGCGCCCAAGACGGCGAGCGGCATGACGACCCAGCCCCAGAAGCTTTCCCCGAGAGATCACCCATCACGGGCGGTGATATGCCGCCCTCGGGTCAGACGCAACGCCTCTTGGCGTCGCGGCGGCCGCATCAGTCCGGCGAGCCGGGCAGCCAGTAGACGCGGCCGTCGCCGAGATCGGAATGGCAGAGCGTCACCAGATCGGCCGTCAGCCGGTCCGTCGGCTGTCTTCGCCTGCTGTTGCAGGTCGCGGCAGATATCGCCGCGATGCGAGCGATAGATATCGCGTGCCGGCACCGCTGCGCCGGAAGCGTCGGCGCTCTGCCATTGCACCGTCGTGCCGGTCATCGCCGCGGCCGCACGCAGGCTCGCGGCGGCGAGGCTCAGCCGCGCCTCCGGGCTCAAGGACAGAACGCAACGGCGCGCCGACGATCTGATCGGCGATGTCGGTGCTGAGCAGCGGCTCGACCGGCTCGGCCAGCGGATCGCCATAGGGACCGCTTGCCTTGACCTGAACGGTCGGCGGCGCCCGGTCGATCAGCGCGCCCAGCAACCCCGGCGGGTCGGGCCGGGCGAAGGGCGCGCAGGCGCCGAGCGCCAGCAACAAAGCCAAGGCTAAGCTGAGCGTTAACCGGTTCGGGCTATGATTGCCGCGATGCATATCCGCGCTTTCCTTTTCTCGCTGGGCTTTGCCGGTTTTCTCGTCTCAACCGGCACGCCGGCGCGCGCGCAGTTCTATGACCTCGACGGCGCCTATCACTGTGTGACGAAAGTCGAGCCCGGCCTGCTCGGCGGAGGCCAAGCTCCCGCCGCCACCGCCACCCCCGCGGCCGGTCTATACCGGGCCGACGCTGGACAGCGTGATTGGCGCTATTCGCGCGCAAAAGCTGAGCACCGCCGATATGCAAGCTGCTCGAAGCCCATGCCGAGCAAAAGGAGCCGCGCGCGGTCGAGGCTCTGGCCTGGTGCAAGCTCAACGGGGTCGGCTGGCCGGCCGATCCGATCGACGCCTTTTTCCTCTATGGCGAGGCGGCCGAACTCGGCGTGCCCAGTGCCAAGGCCAATCAGATCGCGATTTTCGAGACGCGACTGACGCAGCAGCAGCGGCAAGCCGTTCTGGTGAAATTGCAGACAATTGATGCGCCCATGGCACCTGACCCCGACAGGCGAGGATTGCGAGCCTCGATTCTCGGGGAGTTTGGTAAACGGGCCGTTAACCGCTCGGCTGCCGCCGACCGATCGTTGGCCGTGATCAGCACCCGACGGCCGAGCAAAGCCGCGAGCGTAGTTCCTGAAGCTCGGCGCGATGCGCCTTCACCCCTTCGACGAGACCGGGATGGGTCATGGCGTAGTCGCGCGCCCGCTGATCGCGTCATGGGCGAAATCGCTGGCCGTGATTTGCTGGCGGATGTCGCTCAAGTCGAGAAGCCGCCAAGGCTGAATCCCGAGCCGTTGCCGAACAACGCTTCGCCGAAATAGATCGGCGCCGCCGCGATGAACAGGCGATGACGAAAGCTCGCATGATCCCGCTCCACGCGAAGCGCGACTTGCGCTTCGCGCCGTAGTTGCAAGCATTGCACCAAGCGCGGGCGCCTCGGAAAGCCGCGCTTTTTCATTTGGCAACGCAAAGCAATGTCAGATTCATCGACACCGCGTGTCTCAGGATGGGTCAAGTATTACACGGCGACCGAAGGTCGGCCGCCGCGCCCGACCTTGCTTGCCGCGCTCGATCGTTTCGCTGCGGAAGGCATTTGTGGCATCGCCGTCGATCTCGGTTGCGGCGATGGTCGCGATGCGATCGAGCTGCTGCGTCGCGGCTGGCGGGTGATCGGCGATCGATTCCGAGCCGGTGGCACTCGAGCGGCTGCGCACGCGCCAAGATCTGCCGCCGGCGGCGAAGCTCGATCTGCGCGCCGAGACATTCGAGGAAGCGACGTGGGGCACGCGTCGAGCTCGTCAATTCGAGCTTCGCGCTGCCTTTCTGTCCGCCGGCGGCGTTCCCCGCGCTGTGGCGCAAGATCGATGCGTCGATCGTGCCAGGCGGGCGCTTTGCGGCGCAGCTTGTGCGGGCCGCGCGATAGCTGGGCGGAACGGGGCATGGATAATCGATCCCGATCACCTTCCACGACGAAGCAGCCGCGCGCGCGCTCTTCGCGAATTACGCGATCGAGCTTTTCGAGATCGAGGAAACCGATTCAGTCACGCCGCGCGGCGAGACGAAGCACTGGCATCTCTTTCACATCGTCGCGACGCAAGCGCTGACCATCGATCATCGCCAGTGGCGATGGCCCCAGCCGTCGTGCCAGCCACCGCCGCCGCCGATATAGACACTGCCAGCGACGGGCGGACCGTAATAGGCCGGATAGCCGTAACCTAGCCGTAATAGGGATCCGGATAGGCGACACAACCGCTAAGCCCAAGCGCCACAGCAGCAACCAGCGCAAATCGCATCCATCCGGAACGACATCGAAACCTCCATAGGCGTACCAACCGCGAAAGGTCGGATGGTCGCTAACGACCTTCCATCCCTCGCTGACGACAACGAGTGACAGCGGCCGGTTTGTTCAATGCCGATGCAAATTTATGGCGGTGGATTTGCCGCACGCCGCTTGTGTTAGGAGGATGATACAATTTATCGGGGAGATGGGGGAATGGCGGTACAAATCGGGAGATATATCGCAACGCTTTCCGTCGCGGCGGCGGCGATGATTGCGACAGCCGCGGCCAGCTTTGCCGAGACGCCGCTTGAGCGCGGCACCTATCTGATGAACAGCATTGTCGCTTGCGGCAATTGCCACACGCCGAAAGGCCCGAACGGCCAGGCGATCGCGGATAAGGAATTATCGGGCGGCGATCCGATCGACTCGCCGGTCTTCCATGCCGTGCCGGCGAACATCACGCCGGATAAAGAAACCGGTATCGGCAATTGGACCGACGACCAGATCATCAATGCGATTCGCAACGGCAAGCGTCCGGACGGCACGATCATCGGCCCGCCGATGCCGATCGCTTTCTACCGCGACATGTCGGACACCGACGTGAAGGCGATCGTCGCCTATCTGCGCTCGATCAAGCCGATCAGCAACGAGACCGAGAAATCGACCTATAAGATTCCGCTGCCGGCCGCCTATGGTCCGCCGGTGACGCATGTCGCCGACGTGCCGCGTACCAACCACGTCGCCTATGGCAAATATCTCGCGACCGGTCTCGGCCATTGCATGGATTGCCATACGCCCGATGTGCAGGGCCGGCCCGATTTCACGCGGATGGGCGCGGGCGGCAATCCTTTCGGCGCGCCCAATGGCGGCGTCATCATGTCGGCCAATCTCACGCCGGGCAATCCGCAAGGCATCGCCGGCTGGACCAACGATCAGCTCAAGACGGCGATCACCACCGGCATGCGGCCCGACCGGCCGCTGGTGCGGCTGATGGCGTTCGATTGGTACAAGAACATGTCGAACGCCGATCTCAACGATCTCGTCGCCTTCCTGCGCAGCTTGAAGCCGGTCAAGTCGAAATAGTGTGGAGGCATCGTCTCGGCCTTGACGCCGCCGTGGGAACGCCTACGGCGGCGTCGCTGTTTCAATCTTCCGGAGGAATTCTATCCGTGGAGGAAGACGCATGTTGGATCGATCGTCCCGAAAACGACGCGATGCGGGCGCGGATCGCGGAAGTCGAGGCGCAACCGCATTCCCATCAGCGAGGTGCTGAGCTGGTTCGCCCCGTGGTTCGTCGCCGCGATCTTGGTTGTCGTCTGTCTCGGTGCGCTCTGGTGTGCCAGCAGCGCGAGCGATGATCTCACCTATGCGATCGGCCTGATCGGGGCCCTCCTCGCGCTCATCGCGCTGATCTGGGAAGGCCGTCGCCGCGCTCTCCGGCGGGATCGGGGATTTGTCGCTTCAGATGTTGGTCGACGACGAGTGTCGCTGGTCGTGCTGATGGTGCTGCTCGGTGTGTTGGCGCTCGGCGGGCTGATGCTCGCGGCGCACGGCCCGAGCCCGACGGCGAATGGCGTCGGCTACGGCCTCTGCATTTTCGGGGTCGTCTTCGCCTTCGCCAATCTCAAACACTATTTCGATCGGCTCGAAGGCTAGGCCCTCCCTGGCGTCGCCGCGCGGCGCGTGCTACTTCGTCGCCAAGAAGACGCACGCTTGGGGAAGGAAGAATCGTGGCGAAGTTGAAGCTCCGTTGTGTGATCGGCAATTACGAAAGCACGCGTCCGTTGCGCGAGCGCGCGGTCGAGGCCGAAGGCATCGAATTCGAATTCCCGAACTATCCCGGCTATGAGGATATCCATCGCCAGGTCGCGCATGACGACATCTGCGATGTCGGCGAATTCAATTGCCCGGCCTATGTCGCGGCGGCGAGCCGCGACTGGTCCTTCACCGGCCTGCCGCTTTTCCTGCATCGCCGCTTCCGCCACGGCTTCATCTTCATCAACAAGGACAAGGGTATCAACAAGCCGTCCGATCTCGCCGGCAAGAAGATCGGCTGCCCGATCTATCAGCCGGCGGCCTGCGTGTGGCTGCGCGGTCTGCTGCAGAACGATTACGGCGTGCCGCCGGAATTGGTCACCTGGGTGACGAACGATCCCGAGATCATCGAGTTCGAGCGGCCGGCGGGCTTGCGTATCGAGAAGATGCGTCCCGCGAAGAATGTCGACGACATGTTCACCGACGGCGAGATCGATGCGATTTTCTCGCCGAACTTCCCGAAGGCGTGGCTGGCGAAAAAGCCGAATATCGCGCGGCTCTGGCCGGACTTCAAAGAGCTCGAGGTCGATTGGTACAACCGCACCGGCCTCTTCCCGATCATGCATTGCACGATCGTCAAGCGCGACATCGTCGAGAAGAATCCCTGGGTGACGAAGAGCCTGATGGATGCGTTCGAGAAATCGAAGCAGCTCTCCTACAAGCACCTCACCAATCCGCGCATCGTGCCGCTCGCCTGGTATCAGTCCTATTGGGAAGAAGAGCGCGCCTTCCTCGGTCCCGATCCTTGGGAATACGGCGTCTCCTCGGCCGCCAATCGCAAGAACATCGAGCTGATCTGCAAATACGTGCATCAGCAATTCATGTCGACGCGGCTGATGACGGTCGACGAGCTCTGGCCGAAAGACGTGCTGAGCTGGACGCGCGCCGAAGATTTGACGCCGGCGCGGTAATCGGAGGGGACAGCGTGCTCGGCGGCTTATTGGCTTTGATCTCGGCGGTGACCTTCGCGATCACCAATGCCTCCGTGCGCCGGGGTGTGATCAGCGGCTCGGCGGTGCAGGCGACGACGCTGTCCATCCCGGTCGGCGTGCCGTTGTTCCTGCTGGCGCTGGGGATCGGCGGCGGTTTCGGCGTGTTCGGGCAATTGCCGCAGGCCTCGGTGATCGCCTTTGCCATCACCGGCGTCACGCATTTCGTGATCGGGCGCTATGCCAATTATCGCGCCATCGGTGCGATCGGCACGAACCTGGCCGGGCCGGTGACGCAGTTCAATCTCGTCGTGTCGCTCGTCTTTGCCATCCTGTTTCTCGGCGAGACGCTGACCATTCCGCGGCTCATCGGCATCCTTCTCATCTTCGCGGGACCGGCGGTGGTGTCGCGCGAAGGGGCGAAGCGGGCACGTGCGGCGGCCGCGACCGCGGCGTTCAAGCCGCGCATGATGGAAGGCTACATCTTCGCCGCTCTCTCGGCGTTCTTCTATGGCCTGACGCCGGTGCTGCTGCGCTATGCCGGCGGCGGGCGCGGCCTCGACGCCGCTCTGGCCGGCGGCGTCATCAGCGCGTCGAGCGCGAGCGTCGTCATCCTGCTGTTGCTGGCAGCGCCGGGACACTGGCGCGAGATCCGCAGCGTCACCCCGGAGGCGACGAAGTGGTTCCTCTTCTCGGGCGTGATGGTCTACGTCTCGCAGATCTTCTACTACATGGCGCTCGCGCTCGCGCCGGTGACCATCGTGTCGCCGATCATGGCGCTCAGCAATATCTTCCGCATCCACGCCTCGCGCTGGCTCAATCCGCAGCACGAGATTTTCGGACCGCAGGTGATCGCTGCGACCGCGATCTCGTTCCTCGGCGTGATCGTGCTGTCGGTCAGCGTCGACATGCTGCCGCTGCCGCCGGCCTGGTCAGCGTGGCTGAATTGGCACTGGCCTTGAGGCGTCGCTTGTCAGTTGTCGAAGCTCTCGTTCATTCGTCATTGCGAGCGAAGCGAAGCAATCCAGGGCGTCCCGCGAAAGCTCGATTGCTTCGTCGCTACGCTCCTCGCAATGACGAGGATAGTTTTCAGCCGACCCCGAGAGTCTCCGGCGCGAACAACTCCTCGACCGCGAGCTTGCTTCGGCGAGAGGTGTTGCTCGAAGGACCAGCGCGTCACCGCTTCGAGCGTCGGCCGGTTCTTCTCGATGCCGTAGGGCCAGAAATCCTCGCCCATCGCGGCGCGCGTCGCATCGAGATCGGGCCAGAGCCACGGCAGGGTCGCTTTGACCGCGCCGCCGTCGCCGTCGAGATCGCGGATGGCAGATATCCTTGGCGTCGCAGAAGCCCTTATAGACGCGCAGCGCCAGCGACGGGTCGCGCTCCAGCACCTCGGTCTTGATGCCGAGTACATGCATGATCGGGAAGATGCGTGTCTTCTTGTAATAGGCCTGCTCGACCGCGCGGTAATCGGGAAAGAGCCGTCCGACATTCGGCGCGTTCATCGCTTCGCGCGACGGGCGAGGCGGCGGTGATCAGGCCGTCGATCCCGCCCTCGATGAGGAGCTGCGACAGGCTCTTCTCGGTCTCCTGCTCGATGCGGATCGAGGCGGGGAGGCCGAGATCCTGCGTCAGCCGCTCTTTCGGATCGAAGAGCCCGCCATTCACCCAGATCAAATCCTCGGGCTTCACGCCGTATTCGTCGGCGAGGATGCCGCACGCGGTCGTGACGGCGGTGATGCCGTAGAACGGCACGCCGATGCGCCGGCCTTTGAGATCGGCCGGCTCGCGAATGCCGCGATCGGTACGGATATAGATCGCCGAATGGCGGAACATGCGCGAGGGATAGATCGGAATCGCGGTGTATGGCACGGGCCGCGGGAACGCCGCGTCAGATAGGACGAGAAGGATTGCTCCATCACGTCATAGGGCGGCGATTCGCCGGCGCGGAAGAAGAAATTATGCGGCGCGTTGACCGTGAACTCGATGTCGCATCCTTCGATCTTGGTGCGGCCGTCGCGCAGCGCATTGACGCGGTCGTAATCCCAGCAGGCGATTTTCAGCAACTGGCCCAATGGACGCCTCTCCTCAATGTTGCGCGGCTTTGCGCATCTCGCCGACCTCGGCGATCGCCTTGTCGAGCGCCGGCGCATTCGCCTCGTCCTGCGGCGCGACGTAATGCGCGCCGGGTACCGGCGTGCCGTCGGCATCGGCGACCGAGGCCACATCGATGCGCCGCGAATTCTGCTCGGTTGCCTTGGCGAAGCCGTCCTGGATGTCCTTGCTCAAGAGCCAGTTGATGAAGAGCCGCGTGCCGTTCGGGTGCGGCCGGTTCTTCATGACCCATACGGTCGAGCCGCCAAGGGTGATGTCGTTGAGCTCCGGCGCGTTGCCGAATTTCCGCAGATCGATCGGCACGCCGGCCTTGATGTAAGGCTCCATCAGCGCGTGCGAATTGCCCGGGCCGAGCGCGAGCCATGCCGCGCCATGCGCCAGCGCGTCGATCACCTGATTCTGGTCGGTGACGAAGACCGGCTTCTGCTCGTTGATGAAGCGGCGCAGCTCGTCCTCGCTGAAGCGTCGTGCGAGATAAAAGGCGAATTGCGCGCCGGGGCCCGGCACATTCGGATCGTGCCAGTAGATTTTGCCCTTGAGCCCGGGATCGAGAAGGATGCGCACGCCTTCTTTCTTGACCTTGTCGGGCGACAGCTTCAGCGCGTTATAGACCGGGCTCTTCAGCGCGAAATTGGTCGAGAAGACATAGGTATTGGCGTTGTCGACATAGGCCTCGTCCCAGCCGCCCCAAATCTTCGGATCGTTGACGGCGGGATCATGCAATTCCGGCGCGAAGGGATCGACGAAGCCCTCCTTGACCATGTCGAAGCCGATGTTCGAGCCGGTCATGACCAGGTCCCAGAGATATTTCCCCGATTGCCGCTCGAGCCGCACGCGGCCGACGATCTGCGCGCCCGATGTCGCGGTGATCGACAATTTGATATTGGGGAAATCCCTGGCCCAGGCGGCGGCGATGAAATTCCGCGCGGCGAGATTGGGCTGCGAGAAGAAATCGATCTTGCCTTCCTGTCTCGGCCGCCGCGACGAGCTTGGCGCGCTCGGCGCTCCAGTCTTCGGCATGGGTAGCCGCGAAAGGCATGACCGCGAGTAGCGCCGCGATCGCCCAACGCGCCAGTCTCGAAATCCCGCCCGAAATCCGAATGGCCACGACCCCTCCCGCTCCCAAGCGGCGGCTGGTGCCGGATGAGGGGATTGAACCCCCGACCTTCGGTTTACAAAACCGCTGCTCTACCGCTGAGCTAATCCGGCATTCCAACGACTTAGCCTGAGAACATTAGGCCAAGCGCTCTCCTTGGACCCAATTTGGACCCAATGGCGGCTTATACCCCGCGAGTGGCGTTCTCTGCCAGTTCTGCGCCTCGGGTTTCGGGGATAGTGGGTCAGTTTAACTTTAACCCCACTCTTCGTTTGGCAACGGCGAAAATCGCGGGATTCGCCACGCCATCGCGAAATCGAGCAAGTCGAGCCATCGCCAGCGGCGAGCTTGCTAGGGACGCTAGCGGCGGCCGCGAAGCCTCTCACCGCGAACTTGAATCGCAGCGGCGTTAGAGAGCGTGCCGAGCCGCGTAGGTGCACTAACGGAGTGTTAAGGTCCGCGAAATACGCTGATCTTCGCAAGAGGAGGTCATGGTTATGCGAGTTGCGTCATTGGCGATCATCATTGTGCCGCTACTGACAACGGGTTGTATTAGCGAAACCACGGTTTATCACAGTGCGGACGGAAAGCAGACAGGCGTATGCAGTGGTGCCGGCTTCGGATTCATTCGAGGCACACTAGCTATTAGCCAATATCATAACTGCCAGGAGGCGTATCTTGCCGCCGGCTACGTCGAAGGGGCCG
This sequence comes from uncultured Alphaproteobacteria bacterium, assembly GCA_963731145.1. GTDB lineage: Bacteria > Pseudomonadota > Alphaproteobacteria > ATCC43930 > CGMCC-115725 > CAIKMD01. The sequence goes on from CAVSUX010000014.1 coordinate 185,953, forward strand.
CGCCCAAATAGCGACCAAGGCCAGACTACCAATCCGCGCGGCCCTTTGAGGCGCGCCAAGGGTACCTATGACCCTTAGCGGCGTTGTTTAACCAGTGAAGCGGTCGCAAATTTTTTAGCGCATCCGAGCCGCCGCGGGCGACCGGATATATATGATCGATCGCCCAGCCGTATCGCGACGTTGTGCCATATGCAGCGAACCCGATCGTGGCGCCGCAAGCGTCCCAGCGCCACTCGGTCGGGTCGCAATGCGGAATTATCGTTCCTTTATCCCATATGCCTCGCAAGCGTCGGTTATTGCAGGCAACCGAAACCGGCCTCGATAGCGCATCGTGATCCTCGCGCCATAGGTGCATGGCCTTTGCGCGCAAGCGTTCAAGCTCCTCTCGCGGAAGCGCAGCGAAGAACCAATCACCTTTGGCGCATCTCTTCGCCATACTATGCGTGCACTTAAGCAAGTTCACCCGAAACGCTGGCTTAATTATCAGGTGCGTCTCTGTGATCTTGCAGCCAAAGCGGACGTAGTAGCCACTGCCCTTCCTTAGATGGATGTGCGCTGACGAAAGCGCGTTCTGACGATCATGATGCACAAATATCTCGCTGCCCCAGGTAGGCGACGATCCCTTAAAGAGGAATAGGAACCAGATCGGCATAGCCCGCTGCGCGCTCAGCCAAACCAACGCGCCAGCGCGAGCAAGATGCAGAACAATATCGTATAGCTCGCCGTCGTGGGCTGAGCAGCAACCCGCCGCATCTTGCGCCTGGTGCGCGCTCTCCGGGGCCGGCGACGATGGCGCACCAGCGACTCCGCTTCTTGCTCTCGGATAATTGCCTCGCGCAAAAAGCTGCGGTGATGGCCGAATCTCATGACGCTCCTCGGACCCAAGTTTGGACCCAAACTCCTCAATACAGCGTGAAACCGGCAGGCACTAGGTGGTTTAGATAGGTGCCAGAAACCCTTATGAAATAGGCATTTCTGGCACCCGTCATCACTCGGCGAAATCTACCAGCCTGAATTACAAAACCGCTGCTCTACCGCTGAGCTAATCCGGCCTGCCGCGTTTGCGCTCTTTTAGCAAAGGTGACGGGCGGAATCACGCGCCGCGCTCGAGCTCCGCATGGAGCCGTGCCATCGCCGCGAATTCCTCGAGCACGTTGGGCTCGCCGGTCTGCTTGTCGAATTCGCGATAGAGCGCGCGGACATTGGCCGCCATGCGCTCGCGGTCGAGCCATTGCGTGTACCGCGCCCGCACCAGCTCGCGCGCCGCTGCCTCGGCCGGCATCTTGTCCTGCCAGCGGCGCCTGACCTCGCTGTCGAGCCAGCGGAAATAATCCCGCGTCGCGCGCACGCCGTCCTTGTCGGTGATCGGACCGTGGCCGGGCACGACGATCTCGACGTCGAGCGCCAGGATGCGCTCGCAGGCGGCGATCCAATTGCCGACGGGCCCGGCCCACATGATCGGGTGGCTGCCGATGAAGAGAATGTCGCCGGTGAAGACGGTCCGCTCCGCCGGCAGATAGGCGATCGCGTCGCCTTTCGTGTGCGCCGGCCCGACCTCGATGAGCTGGACCTCTTTCTGTCCGACATTCAGCGTCAGCGTGCCGTCGAAGGTGCGCGTCGGCGGCGTCAGCGTGATGCCGGTGAAATCGAATCCGCCCATCACCTCATGCGCGAAGGCGGCGCCTTCGCCGAGCATCCGCCAATTCGCCATCATCGCGGCGAGAAGCTGCGGCGTGGTGGCTTTGATCTCCGCGGCGCAATGCTCGGTCGCGACGATCGTCGCCGCGCCGGCCAGCTCGTTGCCGAAATAATGATCGGGATTGCCGTGTGTGTTGAAGAGCAGATCGATGCGCGCGGCCGCCGGAACCGCGGCGCGCATGCGCTCCAACATGACGCGCGTGAGCTTCAAATCCATCAGCGTGTCGACCAGCAGCGTTTGCCCGCTATCGGTCACCAGACCCGCGTTGCTCCAGCCCCAGGTTCCGTTGGGCTGAAGATAGGCGTAGCAGCCATTGCCGATATCGTGCAGCCCTTGCGCATACGCCCAGCCCATCGTCTTGCTCCCGCTGACGGCGGGCGACTGTAGCACCGTCGGGTGGCTTCAGGCGCTGGCCAAAGCGCGGTGCCGAATTGACAAATACGCGCGCGACCTTGGCGCGCGTGCCGCGGCCGATTAAACTTAGCGGCGATGAAAGCGCTGCATATCTTTCCGGTCGGTACCGCTCTGCTGCTCGCCGCATGCGGCGGCACGCCGCCGGTCCTGCTCAATGGCTCGGAGCAAGGCGTGGTCGTGCGCTATAGCCAATCCTCCGGCAGTCCAGCCGCCGCTGCCGCCGCCGCCGAGAAATTCTGTGCTCAATATGGCCGCAAGGCGGTCGCCGGTGTCGGCGATGCGTCGACCGGCGACACTTTCGTTTCGTATAGCTGCGAGAAGCCGTAAAAGCTCCATCGCCGCCGGACACGAAGTTTCCCTCAATTCGCCCAAGATTTTCCTGAAAGCACGCCGAGATAGAACGCGCACCGGCCGCCATCGCGGTGCGCCTCACCGCGGAGAAGACGCAGCATGATCGCTAATATGGTTTTGATTACGCCGCTCGTCGCCTTGGTCGGCGGCATCCTCATCCTGTTCGTGCCGCGGCTGCTCAACTATGTCGTGGCGCTTTACCTCATCATCGTCGGCGCGACGGGGCTCTGGCCTCACTTGTTGCGTTGAGTGCCCTCTTTTTGGGTAAGGGCGTAGAGCGCGACGGCCGCTGCATTCGAGACGTTGAGCGAATGCAGCGCACCGCGCACCGGCAGCCGCGCGAGATAATCGCATTGCTCGCGTACCAGGCGCCGTAGCCCGGCGCCTTCCGCGCCCAGCGCCAGCGCGATCCGCGCCGGCAGCTCGATGGCGGCGAGCGATTCGGGCGCGTCGCTGTCGAGACCGACGCACCAGAAGCCTTCGGTTTTCAGCCGCTCGATGGTCCGCGCGAGATTGGTGACGCGAATAAGCGGCACGGTCTCGAGCGCCCCCGACGCGGCCTTGGCGAGCGCACCGGTCACCGGCGGCGCGCCATGCTCGGGCACGATCACCGCGAGCGCTGCGAAAGCCGCGGCCGAGCGCAGGATCGCGCCGACATTGTGCGGATCGGTGACTTGGTCGAGCAGCAGGAGGATATGCGGTTCGCCCTCGCGCGGCAGCGCGGCGAGCACATCCTCGAGCGCGGGCGCGGCGAGCGGCTTGGTTTCGACCGCCAGGCCCTGATGCACGGCGTCGGGCGGCAGTAGCGCCTCGAGCGTTCGGCGCTCGATCGGCTCGGGCCTGGAAGGCCGCTCGGCGGCACGCGCTTGGGCGAGGAGCAGCGCCGCCTCCTCAACATTCTCGCGCAGGCAGAAGAAGCGCTGCACGACGCGCAGCGGATTGGCGAGCGTGGCCGTCACCGCATGCCGGCCATAAACGAATTGCGTGCCCTTTGTCGCGCCCGGCGTGGTGTCGCGATGGTCACGCGCGCCGGGCTGGCGCTGATCGTGGCGCGGCTCGTGCCGCTGACGGGGCGCGCGGCGGTGCTGCGCCATCGAGGCGCCTAGCGCTTGTGCTTCAGCGGTTGCAGCGGCACCGAGCCATCGGGCGTCGGGACGCGTGCGACATTGAGGATCATCGAGATCATGCTGTAATGGCCGTTGATCCCGACGAGGTCCATCGCGCCACGCGTGCCGAAACGCGAGCGCACAGCTTCGAAGGTGCGGTCGCTGACATTGTGCGTGCCGTTGAGCTCGACGCAGAAATTGTAGATCGCGGCCTGCGCCGGCGTCAGATTCTTCGGCGCCTCGCCCTTGCGGATCGCCTCGACGATCGCCGGATCGACACCGGCTTTGAGCGCGAGATTGGCGTGCGCATACCATTCATATTGCGCGCCCCAGAAACGGCCGACCGTGATCGTCGCCAGTTCTTTCAAATCCTCGGGCAGCGAATTCTCGAACCGGACATAAGCGCCGGTCGCCTCGATCGCGCGCAGAATGCCGGGGCTATGGAGCGCCGGCATGAACGGGCCGCGCATGCCGCCACGCGAGGATGCGACGCGCTGCGGCGAGCTCGCTTTGCTCGTCGGTGTAAGCGTTGGGTGTGATCTCGGGAAACCGGCTCATGGGCGCTCGCTCCTGGCTTTGCACGTATTCTTGAGCGCCTGAGTAGAGCAAATCCGGCCTGAAATATCACCCCGGAAAACCGCGCCGATGTTGACGCCGCGGCGCGGTTTTTAGTAAGACCGCCAGCCGGAAAAAGCGCGAGACGATCTCTCATCGCCGGAAGCAACGAGCGACCGCCGGTGCACATCGCCGGCAGCGGCGAGTTGGGCCGGCAAGGGGCCGACGCCCGACGCCAGCCGAAGGCGGGCGCCGCGCCTTGCTCTCCAATTTGGACGGAATTTAAAACATTGACGCGACGCGCTAGCGCCGGCCTACAATCCGCGATGCGAATTTTCGCGACGATCAGCGCGATATTGCTCGCCGGATGCACTACGTCAGGGCCGCTCCCGGCCTCGGCGATCTACACGCCGCGCTTCACGGCGGCGCTTGCCGATTGCGCCGCGAAAACCGATGCCGAAGCGCGGCGCGCTTGTTACGACCGCGTTGCAGCTACCGCATCAAGCGGAGCTTACGAGGAAACCCCGCCGCCGAGCTTCGCGACGATTGCGCCTGCGCCGCCGCCGCGCCCGACGCCGGCGCTAACGCCGCCGCCAAGCTATACCTTCGCGCCGCCAAGCATGCCGGCGATCCCGGCGGGGCGCGAAGACAATACGATGCGGCCAGGCGTGCGGCCACCCTTCTGCGGCCTCGGCAGCGGCGCCGATCAGATCAACGGAATTTGCCGCTGAGAACTATGAGCCGCCACGATCAGCACCAAACTCTCGGCCAACTGCTCATGGGTGGCCTCGTGTTGCTCGCCCTGCCTGCAGTTTTAGCCCTTATCGTTTGGGTTTTCCGCCAACCGGAGCAAGCCGTTGTGAGCTTGTCGCCGAGCGATCCAGGCTGCGATGCGGTGCTCGCCGTCACCCAAGACCCACGCTCGCTAGGGCTCGGCTCCGATGCACGCAGCGCGCTCGATCACGCGAAGGCGGATTGCGGAATTCAGTGACGTCGCGGCGGCGCTTTCGGTAGTCCCTCGGTGACGCGGAAAGCCGAGTCTTTGTGATCTTCGGCGAGCTCGTGGAAGCCTCTCGATGAGCTCCCGCTCGCTCGCGCCGATCGCGAGCAGGGGATCGAGCTCAGTTTCCATCTCAGCGAGGATGCGTTTCGCGCCTGGCTCGACGCCGTCAAATGCGCGATCGCTACGTGACGCACTGTTAGAACCGTTAGACATTTTTCCGTTTAACAGTTCCCGCTGCGTTCCCATCGCGCGTTGACGGGCGCGGGCGCTTTTCGTAAGACGCACAACCTCTTGGCACGCGCAGGTGGGGTTGCGGAGCGGTCAAACGCACCAGACTGTAAATCTGGCGACTTCGGTCTTCGAAGGTTCGAATCCTTCCCCCACCACCAGCCTTCGCTCGCTTCGCGAGCTACGGCTGGGCAAGCCAGCCTCTGTCGCTTCTCGCGAAGCGAGCGAAGGCTGACTGTCTCAGCGAGCTACGGTTGGTTCCGCGAGCTATAGCTGGGCAAGCCCTTTCCGCCTGCGCTTTTTCAGGATATATCGACGTCAGCGGCGCCGATGCGATGCGACAGCTTGGCCGGCCGCGGGTGTAGCTCAATGGTAGAGCAGAAGCCTTCCAAGCTTACGACGAGGGTTCGATTCCCTTCACCCGCTCCAATAAAATCAATATGTTACGCATCGACGAATTTCCGGACTAGCATTTTTTGTGACAAAATGTGACACTGGCCTCGGAAAGGAGGTGTCGCATGGCTACGGTTTGGAAGCGCGGACCCTACCAGTTTTGTGCGCGAATCCGGAGAAATGGGGTCTCTGAGACGAAGACTTTCGAGACGCGGCACGAAGCCGAAGAGTGGGCTCGCGTCACTGAAGGAAAAGTCACCGGCGGAGAATTTGTCGATCAGAGCAAAGCCCGCGATACATCCCTCACCGACGCTCTTGAATGGTACGAGACCGTCATCGTCCCAAGGACGCCACGGTGGGCGAAAGGCAAATTGACGCAAATCACCTATTGGAAGGAAAGCGAGTTCAAGGATTGGTCGCTCGTCGCCCTGCATCCCTGGGATTTGATCGATTGGCGGCGGGAGGTACTTGACGAGGACAGCGCCGAGGACGGTGAGTTGGTTGGCCCGGATGCTAAGTTTGGGCGCCAGACCTGCGTGCATCGCCTAAATTTGATATCGCACCTCTATGGACAATGGTCCCTCATCCATCGCGTCTCGCTCGAAAATCCGGTTGTTCGAGGCGTTCGTCCTCCACTTCCGGATGGACGAGATCGAAGACTTGACTCACATCCTGACATGGATGGAAAAACCGAAGAGGACCGCCTCTACGGCATCTGCGATCAGTCGAATTCCGAATGGCTCGGCGCTGCGGTGCGTATTGCGATCGAAACCTGCATGCGACAGGCAGAGCTTGCCGGCCTGACATGGGGCCGCGTCGAATTGAAAGGGCCTCACCCTCACGTCGATTTGCCGAAAACCAAGAATGATCGCCCGCGGCGCGTTCCGCTCAGCACCCGAGCCGTTAAAGCGTTCCAGTCTTTGGTGCCGAAGGGCGTTACCGCTATCGGGAAACAAAAAGTTCTACTGATCGAGACGCCCCGTGCGATCGGACACGCATTCCGCGCTTCAGTGAAGGAAGAGAAGTTTCCCGACCTCCGTTGGCACGACCTCCGCCACGAAGCCATCAGCCGGCTATTCGAGAACACCGATCTTCGCGACCACGAGATCATGGCCATTTCCCTTCACCCGCTCCAGCACCCTATCGGCGATCCAGGACCGAGACGAGGACAGCAAGATGGCGAAAGCGAAGTTCGAGCGGACGAAGCCGCACTGCAACATCGGGACGATCGGTCACGTTGACCATGGGAAGACGTCGCTGACGGCGGCGATCACGAAGGTTTTGGCGGAGACGGGCGGGGCGACGTTCACGGCGTATGACCAGATCGACAAGGCGCCGGAAGAGCGGGCGCGGGGCATCACGATCTCGACGGCGCATGTGGAGTACGAGACGAAGAAGCGTCACTACGCGCATGTCGACTGCCCCGGCCATGCGGACTATGTGAAGAACATGATCACGGGGGCGGCGCAGATGGACGGCGCGATCCTGGTGGTGTCGGCGGCGGACGGCCCGATGCCGCAGACCCGCGAGCATATCCTGCTGGCGCGCCAGGTCGGCGTTCCGGCAATCGTCGTGTTCTTGAACAAGGTGGACATGGTCGACGATCCCGAGCTCCTCGATCTGGTCGAGCTGGAAGTGCGCGAGCTGCTGTCGAGCTACCAGTTCCCGGGCGACAAGATCCCGATCGTGCGCGGCTCGGCGCTGATGGCCTTGGATGACAAGGACAAGGCGATGGGCCATGACGCGATCCTCCAGCTGATGGAGGCGGTGGACAGCTCGATCCCGCAGCCTGAGCGGGCGAAGGACCGTCCGTTCCTGATGCCGATCGAAGACGTGTTCTCGATCTCGGGCCGCGGCACGGTGGTGACGGGCCGGGTCGAGCGCGGCGTGGTGAAGGTTGGCGAGGAAGTGGAGATCGTGGGCCTCCGACCGACGATCAAGACGGTTGTGACCGGCGTCGAGATGTTCCGGAAGCTCCTGGACCAGGGCGAAGCCGGCGACAACATCGGCGCTTTGCTGCGCGGCACCAAGCGCGAGGAAGTGGAGCGCGGCCAGGTTCTGGCGGCGCCGGGCTCGATCACGCCGCACACGAACTTCCAGGCCGAGGCCTACATCCTGACGAAGGAAGAGGGCGGTCGGCATACGCCGTTCTTCACCAACTACCGGCCGCAGTTTTACTTCCGGACGACGGACGTCACCGGGACGGTGAAGCTGAAAGAGGGCGTCGAGATGGTGATGCCGGGGGACAACGTGTCGATGGAGGTCGAGCTGATCCAGCCGATCGCCATGGACGAGGGCCTGCGCTTCGCCATCCGCGAGGGCGGCCGCACCGTCGGCGCCGGCGTCGTCGCGAAGATCATAAAGTAAGTAAGCGAGCCGTCTGAAAGGGACAGAACCGGCCCCCTTCTAGGAGATAGCGGGCAACCGACGGGATGAAAATCCTGGCGGCACCTCCGAATTCCGCCTGTCTTGGCGGCGGCTCACGCCGTCGGCGACCGGTCCTGGCTCGGTAGCCGCTTCGGCCATCCCTCGAACGGCGATATCTGCTCCGGAAACGACCCGATGAGCACCCCCAGATGCCGCTACGGCCTCTAAAAGCCCATCCGGGCGGTTGCTAACCCGCGCGGTGGCGGATAGAACCAAGGCCCGGCCGGGCGCGGCCATTTTCGCTCAAGACTAGAGGCATCCGGGCCTCGCGATCTGCGGGCTTAGGAGTGTAGCTCAATTGGTAGAGCACCGGTCTCCAAAACCGGGGGTTGGGGGTTCGAGCCCCTCCACTCCTGCCAGCCTTGCGCCAACCCGATTCGGCACTCGAATTGCGGGCCAGGGGCTAGCAATATTCTTGCCGGGGCGTTATATAGGCTCCCTTCCAACGGCTTATTGATGGCAAAAACCTCTCCGCTCGAATTTCTGCGGCAGGTCCGACAGGAAGTTGGTCGTGTGACCTGGCCGTCCCGCAAGGAGACTACCGTTACGACCGCCATGGTCTTCGCCATGGTGATCATAGCGGCGGTGTTCTTTTTCCTCGTCGACGAGGTGCTCGCGCGCGGCGTGCAATTCGTTCTCGGTATCGGAAGCTAAAACATGACTTCGCGCTGGTATGTCGTTCACGTCTACTCCGGCTTTGAGAAGAAAGTCGCTTCCTCGATTCGCGAGCAGGCGGTGCAGAAGGGCTTGGGCGAGAAATTCGAAGAAGTGCTGGTGCCGACCGAGGAAGTCGTCGAGGTGCGGCGCGGCGCGAAGGTCAACTCTGAGCGGAAGTTCTTCCCCGGCTACGTGCTGGTGAAGATGGATTTGACCGACGAGACCTGGCATCTCGTCAAGAACACGCCGAAGGTCACGGGCTTCCTCGGCGGCAAGGGCAAGCCGGCGCCGATCAGCGAGGCCGAGGCGACCCGCATCATGAAGCAGGTGCAGGAAGGTATCGAGCGGCCGAAGCCATCGATCACCTTCGAAATCGGCGAGCAGGTGCGCGTTTGCGACGGTCCGTTCACCTCGTTCAACGGCCTGGTCGAAGAGGTCGACGAAGAGAAAGCGCGGCTCAAAGTGGCGGTGTCGATCTTCGGCCGCGCGACGCCGGTCGAACTCGAATACACGCAAGTTGAAAAGGTTTGAGGGCTTAGGCGATGGCGAAGAAGGTTGTTGGGTTCATCAAGCTGCAGGTGCCGGCGGGCAAGGCAAATCCCTCGCCGCCGATCGGGCCGGCGCTCGGCCAGCGCGGCCTCAACATCATGGAGTTCTGCAAGGCGTTCAACGCGCAGACCCAGAAGCTCGAGCCCGGCATGCCGATTCCGGTGGTCATCACCGCCTATGGCGATCGCAGCTTTACCTTCGTGACGAAGACGCCGCCGAATTCGTACTTCCTGATGAAGGCCGCGGGCATCGAGAAGGGCTCGCAGACCCCCGGTAAAGGTACGGTCGGCAAGGTCACGATGAAGCAGATCCGCGAAATCGCGGAGAAGAAGATGGTCGATCTCAACGCCAAGGACCTCGACGGCGCCTGCCAGATGCTTGTCGGCTCGGCGCGGTCCATGGGCCTTGAAGTGGCGGAGTGAGCACATGGCAACCGGCAAGCGTTTGAACAAGGCCTATGAAGGCATCGACCGCACCGCGTTCTACAACGCGGAAGAGGCGATAAAGCTCGTCAAGGCGCGCGCCAAGGCGAAGTTCGACGAGACCATCGAGGTCTCGGTCAATCTCAACGTCGATCCGCGTAAATCCGAGCAGAATGTGCGCGGCACGGTGCAATTGCCGAACGGCACCGGCAGGACGCTGCGTGTCGCGGTCTTTGCCAAGGGCGATCGCGCGAAAGAGGCGGAAGCTGCTGGTGCGGATATCGTCGGCGCCGACGATCTCGCCGAGAAGGTCAATGCTGGCACGATCGAATTCGATCGCTGCATCGCGACGCCGGACATGATGGTCGTTGTCGGCAAGCTCGGTAAGGTGCTCGGCCCGCGTGGCCTGATGCCCAATCCGAAGCTCGGCACGGTGACGACGAATGTCGCCGAGGCGGTGAAGGCGGCAAAGGGCGGCCAGGTCGAATATCGCACCGAGAAGGCCGGCATCGTCCAGGCCGGCGTGGGCAAGGCGAGCTTCACCGAGCAGGCGCTCGTCGAGAACATCAAGGCCTTTGTCGGCGCGGTCAGCCGTACGCGGCCGGCCGGAGTCAAAGGCGCTTTTATCAAGCGCGTCAGCGTCTCGACCACGATGGGTCCGGGGCTGAAGCTCGATATCGCCAGCGTCGCGGCCGAAGGCTCGACGCAGCAGTGAATTCCGCCGGCGTTGGCCTTTGGGCTGGCGCCGACGGCGTAGCGGGGTGGGTCACCATCCCGTCCTGTCCGAGATTGCCGGTGCCGATTGGCCTAAAGGTCCTGCCTGGACCGCCAGCATGAGACGGGGTCGCCGACCGTATCCGAGCTATCGGGTGCGGCGGGCGCTTCTGGGACAGGCGAACCGGGCGGCCGGGTTCTCCGGCCGCTCTCGTGCAACCGATCCGCTCCCGTCCTTCGGGGTTGGCGCGGATCAAAGGTCGGAGACGAAGCGTGGACCGGTCACACAAAGAGGCCCTGGTCACATCGCTGCACGATCAGTTGTCTGAAACCGTATGCGTCGTCCTCACTCACCAGACGGGAATGACCGTCGCGGAAGTGACCGAGCTACGGCGCCAGATGCGTGCAGCGGGTGCCAACTTCAAAGTGACGAAGAACCGGCTCGCCCGTATCGCTTTGACCGGCACGAAGTTCGAGCAGCTATCGTCGCTGTTTACGGGACCCACTGCGATCGCTTATTCGCAGGATCCGGTGGCGGCGGCGAAGGTGGCTGTCGAGTTCGCCAATAAGAACGACAAGCTGACCATCATCGGTGGCGGCCTCGGTGAAAAGCAACTCGACGCGGCGGGCGTGAAGGCGCTCGCTACTTTGCCATCGCTCGATCAACTTCGCGCCAAGCTTCTCGGCATGCTGCAGACCCCGGCGACACGTATCGCCAGCATTCTGCAGGCGCCCGGAGGCCAGGTGGCGAGGGTGCTGGGCGCTTATGCGCGCAAAGCGGAAGGCTAGTCGGTTTAAATCATCGAAACACTTGAAAAATTCCCAGGAGTGCTAAAATGGCTGACTTGAATAAATTGGTTGAAGAGCTGTCGAGCCTCACCGTCATCGAGGCGGCGGAACTCTCGAAGAAGCTCGAAGAGAAGTGGGGCGTCTCGGCAGCAGCTCCCGTCGCGGTCGCGGCGGCGGGTGGTGCGGCCGCGCCGGCCGAAGCAGCGGCCGAGAAGACCGAGTTCACGGTTGTGTTGGCCGCGGCTGGCGACAAGAAGATCAATGTCATCAAAGAGGTGCGCGCCATCACGAGCCTCGGCCTGAAAGAGGCCAAGGATCTTGTCGAAGGCGCGCCGAAGGCGGTCAAGGAAGGCGTCAACAAAGACGAGGCAGCAAAGATCAAGAAGCAGCTCGAAGACGCGGGTGCAACGGTTCAAATTCAATAGCCCCGCGAGGCATTGCTTTGGCAGGTCAGGCAAACGGACGGGTTTTCGATCGTCCTCGCTTGGCCTGTACGGAGCCTGAAAGCCGGGGTGCGGCCCGCCGCACCTGCTGGCTTTTGTCGTCTTAAGATTTGGCTCGCCGGCGCAGCCTTTCGCCCGGCATCGAGCGGTTCGGATTCGATTGAGGAGTGGCCATGGCTAAAACGTTCACCGGCAGGAAGCGCATTCGCAAGAGCTTTGGCCGCATCCCCGAGGTTGCGCCCATGCCCAACCTCATCGAGGTCCAGAAGAGCTCTTACGATCATTTTCTGCAGATGGGCGTGTCGGCCGACAAGCGTACCAGCGTCGGTCTGCAGGAAGTTTTCAAATCGGTTTTCCCGATTCGCGATTTCTCGGATCGCGCGCGGCTGGAATTCGTCAGCTACGAACTCGAGACGCCGAAATACGATGTCGAGGAATGCCAGCAGCGCGGCATCACTTTCGCCGCACCGTTGAAGGTGACACTGCGCCTTGTCGTCTGGGATGTCGATGAGGAGACGGGCGCACGCTCGATCCGCGACATCAAAGAGCAAGACGTCTATATGGGCGACATGCCGCTGATGACGAAGAACGGCACCTTCATCATCAACGGCACCGAGCGCGTCATCGTCTCGCAGATGCATCGCTCGCCCGGCGTGTTCTTCGATCATGACAAAGGCAAGAGCCATTCCTCGGGCAAGTATCTCTTCGCAGCCCGCGTCATCCCCTATCGCGGTTCCTGGCTCGATTTCGAATTCGACGCCAAGGATCACGTCTATGTCCGCATCGACCGCCGCCGCAAGCTGCCGGTGACGACGCTGCTCTATGCGCTCGACGGCGCCGACACCGAGAAGCTTCGCGCAGAGCGCGCGGCGCAGTCGAAGACCCTGCAGCCGCATGAGGCGCAGGGCATGTCGAAGGAAGAGATCCTCGGGGCGTTCTACGCGCCGGTCGCTTTCCGCTTCGACAAGAACGGCTGGAAGGTGCCGTTCGATCCGTCGCGCTACCGCGGATTCAAGACCACCAGCGATCTCGTCGATGCCAAGAGCGGCAAGGTCAAGATCGAGACCGGCACCAAGCTGACGCCGAAGCTCGCGAAGAAGCTCTATGACGAGGGCCTCAAGGAGGTCCGCATCGGCCGCGAGGACATCGTCGGCAAGTACCTGGCGATCGATCTCGTCAACGAGGACACCGGCGAGATCTATGCCGAAGCCGGCGACGAGGTGACCGAGCAGCTTATCGATACGGTCGAGAAGTCGAATCTTGCCGAATTGCCGGTGATCTCGGTCGATCACATGACGGTTGGCCCCTATCTGCGCAACACGCTGCAGATCGACAAGAATTCGGGCCGCGAAGAAGCCCTCATCGACATCTATCGCGTGATGCGTCCGGGCGAGCCCCCGACACTCGAGACGGCGGAAGCGCTCTTCAAGAGTTTGTTCTTCGATCCGGAGCGCTACGATCTCTCGGCGGTCGGCCGCGTGAAGATGAATTCGCGCCTCAGCCTCCAGACCGAGGATACGGTGCGCGTGCTCCGTAAGGACGATATCGTCGCTATCCTGCGCGTGCTCGTCGAATTGAAGGACGGCCGCGGCGAAATCGACGACATCGACCATCTCGGCAATCGCCGCGTTCGCTCGGTCGGCGAACTGATGGAGAATCAGTATCGCATCGGCCTCTTGCGCATGGAGCGCGCGATCCGCGAGCGCATGAGCTCGGTCGAGATCGACACGGTGATGCCGCACGATCTGATCAATGCGAAGCCCGCGGCTGCCGCGGTGCGCGAGTTCTTCGGCTCATCGCAGCTCTCGCAATTCATGGATCAGACCAACCCGCTCTCCGAGATCACGCACAAGCGCCGTCTCTCGGCGCTTGGCCCGGGCGGTCTGACGCGCGAGCGTGCGGGCTTCGAGGTGCGCGACGTGCATCCGACGCATTACGGCCGCATCTGCCCGATCGAGACACCGGAAGGCCCGAACATCGGTCTGATCAACAGCCTCGCGACTTATGCGCGCGTCAATCAATACGGCTTCATCGAGAGCCCGTATCGGCGCGTCCGCGACGGCAAGGTAACCGAAGAGGTGGTCTATCTCTCCGCGATGGAAGAGGGCCGCTACGTCATCGCCCAGGCCAATGTCGAGATCGATGCGCATGACCGCATCAAGGCGGACCTGACCAATTGCCGCAAAGGCGGCGATTTCGTCATGGCGCGGCCGCAGGACATCGACTTCTTCGATGTCTCGCCGAAGCAACTCGTTTCGGTCGCTGCGGCGCTCATTCCCTTCCTCGAGAATGACGACGCCAACCGCGCACTGATGGGCTCGAACATGCAGCGCCAAGCGGTGCCGCTGATCCGCGCCGAGGCGCCGCTCGTCGGCACCGGCATGGAAGAGACCGTGGCGCGCGATTCCGGCGTCACAATCATCGCCCGCCGCTCCGGCATTGTCGATCAGGTCGACGGCATGCGCATCGTCGTGCGCGCGACCGAAGACACGGCGGCGGAATCGCCCGGCGTCGACATCTACAATCTCTTGAAGTTCCAGCGCTCGAACCAGAACACCTGCATCACGCAGCGTCCGCTGGTGAAGGTGAGCGACGAGGTGAAGGCCGGCGACATCATCGCCGACGGTCCCTCGACGCAGCTCGGCGAGCTCGCGCTCGGCCGCAACGTGCTCGTCGCGTTCATGCCGTGGAACGGCTACAACTTCGAGGATTCGATCCTCATCTCCGAGCGCATCGTCTCCGACGACGTCTTCACCTCGATCCATATCGAGGAATTCGAGGTGATGGCGCGCGACACGAAGCTCGGCCAGGAAGAGATCACGCGCGACATCCCGAATGTCGGCGAAGAAGCTCTGAAGAATCTCGACGAAGCCGGCATCGTCTATATCGGTGCCGAGGTCAAGCCGGGCGACATTCTCGTCGGCAAGGTGACGCCGAAGGGCGAATCGCCGATGACGCCGGAAGAGAAGCTGCTGCGCGCGATCTTCGGTGAGAAGGCTTCGGATGTCCGTGATACCAGCCTGCGGTTGCCGCCGGGCGTCGCCGGTACGATCGTCGAGGTGCGGGTCTTCTCACGCCGCGGCGTCGACAAGGACGAGCGCGCGCTCGCGATCGAGCGGGCGGAGATCGAGCGTCTCGCCAAGGACCGTGAGGACGAAAAAACGATCTTGGAGCGCAGCTTCTATTCGCGTCTGCGCAACCTGCTCTCGGGTCAAGAGGTCTCGGGCGGCCGCCACGTGAAGGCGGGCACGAAGATCAACAAGGAGACGCTCCAGGAGCTCGAAGACCATCAGCTGCGCAGTATCTCGATCAAGAACGACAAGCGCATGGCGGAGATCGAAGCGCTCAAGAAGCAGATGGACGAGTCGAACAAAGTCCTGCAGGAGCGCTTTGAGAGCAAGGTCGAGAAGCTGCAGCGCGGCGACGAGCTGCCGCCCGGCGTGATGAAGATGGTCAAGGTCTTCGTCGCGGTGAAGCGCAAGCTCCAGCCGGGTGACAAGATGGCCGGCCGTCACGGCAACAAGGGCGTCATCTCGCGCATCATGCCGATCGAGGACATGCCGTATCTCGAGAACGGCACGCATGTCGATATTGTGCTCAATCCGCTCGGCGTGCCGAGCCGCATGAATGTCGGTCAGATTCTCGAGACCCATCTCGGTTGGGCCTCCGCCGGCCTTGGCCGGCAGATCGGCGAGCTTCTCGACAAGTCGCGCCGCAACGAGAAGGACACACGGGATCTGCGCAAGTTCCTCGGCGGTGTTTACACCGACAAGGTCGACCAGGCCGACATCAAGGAGTTGAACGACGAGCAAGTGCTCGAACTCGCCAAGAACCTGCGTCCCGGCGTTCCCGTCGCGACGCCGGTCTTCGATGGCGCGCGCGAGGACGACATCGTCAAGATGCTCGGCGAGGCCGGGCTCGATAGCTCGGGTCAGGTCCGCCTGATCGACGGCCGCACCGGCGAGTTCTTCGATCGGCGCGTCACGGTCGGCTACATCTACATGCTGAAGCTGCATCACCTCGTGGACGACAAGATCCACGCACGGTCGATCGGCCCCTACAGCCTCGTCACCCAGCAGCCGCTGGGCGGCAAGGCGCAGTTCGGCGGCCAACGCTTCGGCGAAATGGAGGTGTGGGCTCTCGAGGCGTATGGCGCTGCCTACACCTTGCAGGAAATGCTGACGGTCAAATCGGACGACGTGTCGGGCCGCACCAAGGTCTACGAGGCGATCGTTCGCGGCGACGACAATTTCGAGGCCGGCATCCCGGAATCCTTCAACGTCTTGGTGAAGGAACTTCGGTCGCTGGGTCTCAATGTCGAGCTCGAGCAGCGCAGCTACTGAGCGCCGCAACGAGCACGAGCATCAGAATAGAAATGATATACCGAAAGAGGGATCGTTCATGAACGAGTTGATGAACATCTTCGGCCAGGTCACGGGCCCGCAAAGCTTCGACCAGATCAAGATCTCGATCGCCAGCCCCGAGCGCATCCGCTCGTGGTCCTACGGCGAGATCAAGAAACCGGAGACAATCAACTACCGCACCTTCAAGCCGGAACGCGACGGCCTGTTCTGCGCCCGCATCTTCGGGCCGATCAAGGACTACGAGTGCTTGTGCGGCAAGTACAAGCGCATGAAATATCGCGGCATCATCTGCGAGAAGTGCGGCGTCGAGGTGACGCTGTCGAAGGTTCGCCGCGACCGCATGGGCCATATCGAGCTCGCCTCGCCGGTGGCGCACATCTGGTTCCTGAAGTCGCTGCCGTCGCGCATCGGTTTGCTCCTCGACATGACCCTCAAGGATCTCGAGAAGATTCTCTATTTCGAGAGCTACGTCGTGACCGAGCCGGGCCTGACGCCGCTCAAGCTGCACCAGCTCCTTACGGAGGAGGATTACCTCAAGGCGCAGGATGAGCTCGGGGAGCAGGGCTTCGAGGCCTCGATCGGCGCCGAAGCGCTCCGCAAGATGCTCGAGAAGATCAATCTCGATACAGAGCAGAAGACGCTGCGCGAGGATCTGCATACCACGACCTCGGAAGCGCGCCGCAAGAAGCTGGTGAAGCGCTTGAAGCTGGTCGAGGCGTTCCTCGCCTCGCAAAGCCGGCCGGAATGGATGATCCTCGAAGTCGTCCCGGTCATCCCGCCCGAGCTGCGCCCTTTGGTGCCGCTGGATGGCGGCCGCTTCGCGACGTCGGATCTCAACGATCTTTATCGCCGCGTGATCAACCGCAACAACCGCCTGAAGCGTCTCATCGAGCTGCGCGCGCCCGACATCATCGTGCGCAACGAGAAGCGCATGCTGCAGGAGGCGGTCGACGCGCTGTTCGATAACGGCCGCCGCGGCCGCATCATCACCGGCGCCAATAAACGGCCTCTGAAGTCTCTCAGCGACATGCTGAAAGGCAAGCAGGGCCGCTTCCGCCAGAACCTCCTCGGCAAGCGCGTCGACTATTCAGGCCGCTCGGTCATCGTCGTCGGTCCCGAGCTCAAGCTGCATCAATGCGGTCTGCCGAAGAAGATGGCGTTGGAACTCTTCAAGCCGTTTATCTATTCGAAGCTCGAGCTCTATGGGCTCGCCTCGACGATCAAAGCCGCCAAGCGCATGGTCGAGAAAGAGCGGCCGGAAGTTTGGGACATCCTCGAAGAGGTGATCCGCGAGCATCCGGTGCTCCTCAACCGCGCCCCGACCTTGCATCGCCTCGGCATCCAGGCTTTCGAGCCAACGCTGATCGAGGGCAAGGCGATCCAGTTGCATCCATTGGTCTGCACCGCCTTCAATGCCGATTTCGACGGCGATCAGATGGCGGTGCACGTGCCGCTATCGCTCGAGGCGCAGCTCGAGGCGCGCGTGCTGATGATGTCGACCAACAACATCCTCTCGCCCGCCAACGGCAAGCCGATCATCGTGCCGTCGCAGGACATCATCCTCGGCCTCTACTACATCACGATGGAAGAGGCGGGCGGGAAGGGCGAGGGCATGTCCTTTACCGATATGGGCGAGATCGAGCATGGGCTCGAGAGTGGCTCGCTGTCCCTGCACGCCAAGATCAACGCCCGTATCTCGGCCACGGATAAGGACGGCAACTCGGTCATCCGGCGTGTCACCACAACCGCCGGCCGCATGATGCTGTCCGAGATCCTGCCGAAGAGCACGCTTGTCGGCTTCGATCTCCTCAATCGCCTGCTGACGAAGAAGGAAATCTCGAACGTCATCGACCAGGTGCATCGCCACTGCGGCCAGAAAGAGACCGTCATCTTCTGCGACCGCTTGATGGCGATCGGCTTCTCGCAGGCCTGCAAGGCCGGCATCTCCTTCGGCAAGGACGATCTCATCGTCCCGCAAGCCAAGGAAAAGCTCATCAAAGAGGCGCAGCAGAAGGTCAAGGAGTACGAGCAGCAGTATCTCGACGGCCTGATCACGCAAGGCGAGAAATACAACAAGGTCGTCGACGTGTGGTCGAACTGCACCGAGCGCGTCGCCGACGAAATGATGAAGGCGATCCGTACGCCGCGCAAAGGCGAGGCGATCAATCCGGTGTGGATGATGGCCGATAGCGGCGCGCGCGGCTCGGCGGCTCAGATCAAGCAGCTCGCCGGCATGCGCGGCCTGATGGCCAAGCCCTCGGGCGAGATCATCGAGACGCCGATCATCTCGAACTTCAAGGAAGGCCTCACCGTGCTCGAGTACTTCAACTCGACCCACGGCGCGCGCAAGGGCCTCGCCGACACGGCGTTGAAGACGGCCAATTCCGGCTATCTCACCCGCCGTCTCGTCGACGTGGCGCAGGACGCGATCATCACCGAAATCGATTGCGGCACGCAGCGCGGCCTCACGGTGCGTGCGGTGGTCGAAGGCGGCGAAGTCATCGCGCCGTTGGCCGACCGTATCCTCGGTCGCAGCGCGGCGGTCGATGTCGTCGATCCGCTCAAGGGCAACGTGATCGTCCCCGCCGGCGGACTCATCGGCGAGGAAGAGGTCGACAAGATCGATGCCGCCGGCATCGATTCGGTGCTCATCCGCTCGGTGCTCACCTGCGAGACCCGCGTCGGCCTCTGCGGCAAATGCTATGGCCGCGATCTGGCGCGCGGCACGGTCGTCAATATCGGCGAGGCGGTGGGCGTGATTGCGGCGCAGTCGATCGGCGAGCCGGGTACCCAGCTCACCATGCGCACCTTCCATATCGGTGGTGCGGTGCAGCGCGGCGCCGAGCAGTCGTCGGTCGAAGCGGTGTTCGATGCCAAGGTTCGGATCAAGAACCGCGATGGTGGTCGTCAATTCGGTCGGCGTTCCGATCGTCATGAACCGCAACACCGAGCTTGCGCTGCTCGACGAAGCGGGACGCGAGAAGGCACGTCACCGTCTGCCCTATGGTGCGAAGATCCTTGCCGACGAGGGAACCGCCGTGACCAAGGGCCAGCGGCTCGCCGAATGGGATCCCTACACGATGCCGATCATCACCGAGAAGGACGGTACCGCGACTATACCGATCTCGTCGAGGGCGTGTCGATGCGCGAGGTCGTCGATGAGGCGACCGGCATCTCGTCGAAGGTCGTGATCGATTGGAAGCAGCAGGCGAAGGGCGGCGATCTGAAGCCGGCCATCATGCTGAAAGGCGCCAATGGCAAAGTCGCTCACCCTCGCCAGTGGTCGCGAAGCGCGTTATCCGCTGCCGGTCGACGCCATTCTCTCGGTCGAGAACGGCGCCGAGATCAATGCCGGCGATGTGCTCGCGCGTATTCCGCGCGAGAATCGTCGAAGACGCGCGACATCACCGGCGGTCTGCCGCGTGTCGCGGAACTCTTCGAGGCACGCAAGCCGAAGGACTTCGCGGTCATCAGCGAAATCGACGGCCGCATCGAGTTCGGCAAGGACTACAAGACCAAGCGTCGCGTGCTGATCGTGCCGACCGAGGAAGGTGCCGAGCCGGTCGAGTATCTCATTCCGAAGGGCAAGCATCTCTCGGTGCAGGAAGGCGATTTCGTCCAGCGCGGCGATCTCTTGATCGACGGCAATCGCGTCCCGCATGAGATTCTGCGCGTGCTCGGTGTCGAGGAACTGGCGAACTATCTCATCAACGAGATCCAGGAGGTCTATCGCCTCCAGGGCGTGCGCATCAACGATAAGCACATCGAGGTGATTGTCCGCCAGATGCTGCAGAAGATCGAAGTGATCGATCCGGGCGAGACGACCTTCCTCGCCGGCGAGCAGATCGATCGGGCGGATTTCGACGCCGAGAACGCGAAAGTGGTGGCGGAGAAGCTGAAGCCCGCGACCGGCCAGCCGGTGCTGCAAGGCATCACCAAGGCGAGCCTGCAGACGAACTCCTTCATCTCGGCGGCCTCGTTCCAGGAGACCACCCGCGTCCTCACCGAGGCGGCGGTTTCCGGCCGGATCGACGTGCTGTCGGGCCTCAAGGAGAACGTCATCGTCGGCCGCCTGATCCCGGCGGGCACCGGCAGCGTCATGGCGCGGTGGCGTCAGATCGCCGCGGCGCGCGACAAGGAACTGGCGGCGACCGAGGCCGCCCAGACCCCGGCGCTCGAGGCCGATCAGAAGATCGCCTAACCGGTTCTAGACCGGGTTTGAGCCGGAAAAGGGGCCGGGCGACCGGCCTCTTTTTCGTCTTTTCCGGCCTCCGGCGCCCTTGCCGCGGAATGGCCGCGAAGCCTTGGTGGATAAAGGCAAAATGCCGGTCAGGGCGGCTTGACGGCCTCACAGCCCCGCGACTAGTATCCGCGCACTTTGAAAGGGGCTGGCGGTAGGTAGGCCAACCTAGACGCAGCTTAAGTCCTTGATTTTATTGGCTCAGCGCCGTGCGAGACGGCGCGCTTATCCGGGGACGTCCCAAGCCCGCTGGTGGTGCGATCTGCATCGCCGCGCGGTTGGTGTGTTTTGTTCGAGATTCGAGAAGGTGACCTAGGCATGCCGACGATCAATCAACTGATCCGCAATGCGCGGCATCCGCAACCGGCGCGCAACAAGGTGCCGGCGCTGCAGGAGAGCCCGCAGAAGCGCGGCGTGTGCACCCGCGTCTATACGACGACGCCGAAGAAGCCGAACTCGGCGCTTCGCAAGGTCGCGCGCGTGCGGCTGACCAACGCCTTCGAGGTGACGAGCTACATCCCAGGCGAAGGCCATAACCTGCAGGAACATTCCGTGGTGCTGATCCGCGGCGGCCGCGTGAAGGATCTTCCCGGCGTTCGCTATCACATCATTCGCGGCACGCTCGATACGCAGGGCGTGAAGGATCGTCGCCAGCGCCGTTCGAAATACGGCGCCAAGCGGCCGAAGTAAGGAGCCAGAGCGATGTCGCGTCGTCGTGCTGCTGTTAAACGCGAGGTTCTGCCGGATCCGAAGTTCGGCGATCTCATCGTCAGCAAGTTCATGAACTGCCTGATGTATGAGGGCAAGAAGTCGGTCGCCGAAGGCATCGTCTACGGCGCGCTCGATCGCATCGCCAAGCGCTCGGGCCAGGACCCGCTGCGCATGTTCCACGATGCGCTCAACAATGTGCGTCCCTCGGTCGAGGTTCGCTCCCGCCGCGTCGGCGGCGCGACCTATCAGGTGCCGGTCGAAGTGCGGCCCGATCGCAGCCAGGCGCTCGCGATCCGTTGGATCATCGGCGGCGCGCGCGACCGTTCCGAGCACACGATGGAAGAGCGGTTGTCGGGCGAGTTGATGGATGCCGCCAACAATCGCGGCACGGCCGTGAAGAAGCGTGAAGACACGCATCGCATGGCCGACGCCAACAAAGCCTTTTCGCATTACCGCTGGTAGGCGCGGCGCTTCAGCCGCACCCTCGGAGTATTCGATGCCACGTACGACGCCACTCGATCGCTATCGCAATATCGGCATCATGGCCCACATTGATGCCGGCAAGACGACTACGACCGAGCGCATCCTTTATTACACCGGCAAGTCCTACAAGATCGGCGAAGTCCATGAGGGCACCGCCACGATGGACTGGATGGAGCAGGAGCAAGAGCGCGGCATCACCATCACTTCGGCCGCGACGACTGCTTTCTGGCGCGAGCATCGCATCAACATCATCGACACGCCTGGCCACGTCGACTTCACCATCGAGGTCGAGCGCAGCTTGCGCGTTCTCGACGGCGCGGTGACGGTGTTCGACAGCGTCGCCGGCGTCGAGCCGCAATCGGAGACGGTGTGGCGCCAGGCCGACAAGTACCGCGTGCCGCGCATCTGCTTCGTCAATAAGATGGACCGCATCGGCGCGAACTTCCAACGCACCGTCGACATGATCATCGATCGCCTCGGCGCGGTGCCGCTGGTCGTGCAGCTGCCGATCGGCGTCGGAAAGCGATTTCAAGGGCATCGTCGATCTCGTCCAGATGAAGGCGATCATCTGGCAGGAAGAGACGCTCGGCGCGAAATTCGACATCACCGACATTCCGGCGGATATGGCCAAGCAGGCGGCGGAAGCGCGCCATACTCTGGTCGAGCTCGCGGTCGAGCAGGACGATGCCGCGCTCGAAGCCTATCTCGCCGGCCAGGAGCCCGATGAAGAGACGCTGAAGCGCTGCATCCGCAAGGGCACGATCAATTTCGTCTTCGTGCCGGTGCTGTGCGGCTCGGCCTTCAAGAACAAGGGCGTGCAGCCACTGCTCGACGCGGTGGTCGACTTTCTGCCGTCGCCGCTCGACATTCCGCCGGTCAAAGGCACCGATTCCAAGGGCAATGAAGTCATGCGTCCGGCGGACGACAAGGCGCCCTTCGCCGGCCTCGCCTTCAAGATCATGGACGACCCGTTCGTCGGCTCGATCACCTTCGTGCGTATCTATTCGGGCACGGTGTCGAGCGGCACGAGCGTCGCTCAACTCGATCAAGGACAAGACCGAGCGCGTCGGTCGCATGCTGCTGATGCATGCCAATTACGCGCGAAGACATCAAGGAAGCGCAACGCCGGCGACATCGTCGCCTTCGCGGGCCTCAAGATCACGACCACCGGCGAGACGCTGTGCGATCCGAACAACGCGGTCATCTTGGAGCGCATGGAATTCCCCGATCCGGTCATCGAGATCGCGATCGAGCCGAAGACCAAGGCCGACCAGGAAAAGATGGGCATGGCGCTGGTGCGGCTTGCGCAGGAGGATCCGTCCTTCCGCGTTACGACCGACCAGGAGTCCGGCCAGACCATCCTCAAGGGGATGGGCGAGCTCCATCTCGAGATCAAGGTCGACATCCTCAAGCGCACCTACAAGATCGACGCCAATGTCGGCGCGCCGCAGGTTGCTTATCGCGAGACGATCACGCGTGCCGGCCGATATCGACTACACGCATAAGAAGCAGACCGGCGGCTCGGGCCAGTTCGCGCGCGTGAAGATGCATTTCGAGCCGCTGCCGCCGGGCTCTGGCTTCAGCTTCGAGAGCAAGGTCATCGGCGGCACGGTGCCGAAGGAATACATCCCCGGCGTCGAAAAGGGCGTCAAAGGCTCGCTCGACAACGGCGTGCTCGCCGGCTTCCCGGTGATCGACTTCAAGGTCGAGCTGACGGACGGCGCCTATCACGAAGTCGATTCGAGCGCGCTCGCTTTCGAAATCGCGGCGCGTGCGGCGATGAAGGAAGGCCTGGCGAAAGCCTCGCCGAAGCTGCTCGAGCCGATCATGAAGGTCGAGGTGGTGACGCCGCGCGACTACATGGGCGACGTCATCGGCGATCTCAACAGCCGGCGCGGACGCATCACTGGTCAGGATCAGCGCGGCAATGCCGAAGTGATCAACGCGATGGTGCCGCTCGCGAACATGTTCGGTTATGTGAATACCTTGCGCTCGATGAGCCAGGGTCGCGCGCAATACACGATGACATTTCGATCACTACGAGCAAGTACCGCAGGCAGTTGCGGACGAAGTCCGCGCCAAGATGGCGTAACGCGGAAATTACGGAGAACGAAAGATGGCGAAAGCGAAATTCGAGCGGAACGAAGCCGCACTGCAACATCGGGACGATCGGTCACGTTGACCATGGGAAGACGTCGCTGACGGCGGCGATCACGAAGGTTTTGGCGGAGACGGGCGGGGCGACGTTCACGGCGTATGACCAGATCGACAAGGCGCCGGAAGAGCGGGCGCGCGGCATCACGATCTCGACGGCGCATGTGGAGTACGAGACGAAGAACCGTCACTACGCGCATGTCGACTGCCCCGGCCATGCGGACTATGTGAAGAACATGATCACGGGGGCGGCGCAGATGGACGGCGCGATCCTGGTGGTGTCGGCGGCGGACGGCCCGATGCCGCAGACCCGCGAGCATATCCTGCTGGCGCGCCAGGTCGGCGTGCCGGCGATCGTCGTGTTCTTGAACAAGGTGCGACATGGTCGACGATCCGGAATTGCTGGATCTGGTCGAGCTGGAAGTGCGCGAGCTGCTGTCGAGCTCCTACCAGTTCCCGGGCGACAAGATCCCGATCGTGCGCGGCTCGGCGCTGATGGCGCTGGAAGACAAGGACAAGGCGCTGGGCCATGACGCGATCCTGCAGCTGATGGAGGCGGTGGACAGCTCGATCCCGCAGCCGGAGCGGGCGAAGGACCGTCCGTTCCTGATGCCGATCGAAGACGTGTTCTCGATCTCGGGCCGCGGCACGGTGGTGACGGGCCGGGTCGAGCGCGGCGTGGTGAAGGTTGGCGAGGAAGTCGAGATCGTGGGCCTGCGACCGACGATCAAGACGGTGGTGACCGGCGTCGAGATGTTCCGGAAGCTGCTGGACCAGGGCGAAGCCGGCGACAACATCGGCGCGTTGCTGCGCGGCACGAAGCGCGAGGAAGTGGAGCGCGGCCAGGTTCTGGCGGCGCCGGGCTCGATCACGCCGCACACGAACTTCCAGGCCGAGGCCTACATCCTGACGAAGGAAGAGGGCGGTCGTCACACGCCGTTCTTCACCAACTACCGGCCGCAGTTCTACTTCCGGACGACGGACGTCACCGGGACGGTGAAGCTGAAAGAAGGCGTCGAGATGGTGATGCCGGGGGACAACGTGTCGATGGAGGTCGAGCTGATCCAGCCGATCGCCATGGACGAGGGCCTGCGCTTCGCCATCCGCGAGGGCGGCCGCACCGTCGGCGCCGGCGTCGTCGCGAAGATCATAAAGTAAGCGGGACACGGGCAGAAGGAGCGTCACGGCGGCTTTTCGCCCGTGAATCAAGGGACTGAGAAATGGCACTCGACAATCAAAACATCCGCATCCGGCTTCGCGCTTACGATCATCGCGTGCTCGATCAGTCGACGAGCGAGATCGTGAATACCGCGAAGCG
Organism: uncultured Alphaproteobacteria bacterium; assembly: GCA_963731145.1. GTDB lineage: Bacteria > Pseudomonadota > Alphaproteobacteria > ATCC43930 > CGMCC-115725 > CAIKMD01. The sequence goes on from CAVSUX010000014.1 coordinate 210,973, forward strand.
GACCGGCGCTCGGGTGCGCGGTCCCATTCCGCTGCCGACGCGGATCGAGCGCTTCACCGTGTTGCGCTCGCCGCATATCGACAAGAAGTCGCGCGAGCAGTTCGAAATCCGCACGCATAAGCGCGTGCTCGATATCGTCGATCCGACGCCGCAGACCGTGGACGCGCTGATGAAGCTCGACCTCGCTGCCGGCGTCGACGTCGAGATCAAGCTCTAAGGGTGGATTAGTCATGCGTACCGGACTCATCGCCCAGAAGCTGGGCATGACCCGACAATTCACCGAGACCGGCGATCACGTGCCGGTCACGGTGCTGAAGGTCGATAATTGCCAGGTCGTTGCCGTGCGCACGGCCGAGAAGGACGGCTACACCGCCGTTCAGATCGGCGTCGGCAAGGCGAAGGTGAAGAATATCGGCCAGGGCCTGCGCGGCCATTACGCGAAGGCCAAGGTCGAGCCGAAGGCGAAGCTGGTCGAGTTTCGCGTGACGCCCGATGCGGTGCTCGAGGTCGGCGCCGAGATCTCGGCGGCGCATTTCGTGCCTGGTCAGTTCGTCGATGTCGTCGGCACCACCAAGGGCCGCGGCTTCACCGGCGCCATGCGGCGGTGGAATTTCGGCGGCTTGCGCGCGACGCACGGTGTCTCGGTTTCGCATCGTAGCCATGGTTCGACCGGTCAGCGCCAGGATCCCGGCAAGACCTTCAAGAACAAGAAGATGGCCGGCCATTACGGCGTCGAGCGCGTTACCACGCAGAATTTGAAGATTCTCGCTTCCGATGCCGAGCGCGGCCTGATCTACGTGATCGGCGCGGTCCCCGGTTATGACGGCTCCTACGTGCTGGTGAAGGACGCCGCGAAGCGTCCGGCGCCCAAGGATCTGCCGTTCCCGGCGGCGCTGCGGGAAGCGCAACAGGCGCAGGCGGGGGCCTGAGATGAAGCTCAAAGTCACCAGCCTCGAGAACAAAGAAACCGGCGATATCGATCTCGCCGACGAGGTCTTCGGGCTGCCGGTGGTGCGGCGCGATATCCTCGCGCGCGTCATCAACTGGCAGCTCGCCAAGCGCCGCGCCGGCACGCACAAGACCAAAGGCGTCGAGCGAGATTTCCGGCACGACCAAGAAGCCCTGGGCGCAAAAGGGCACCGGCCGTGCGCGCCAAGGCTCGCTGCGCTCGCCACAGTTCCGCGGCGGCGCCGTGATCTTCGGCCCGGTTGTGCGCGATCACGGCTTCGGCCTGCAGAAGAAGGTGCGCCAGCTCGGCCTCAAGACCGCGCTGACCGCCAAGCAGAAGGAAGGCAAGCTCGTCGTGCTGGATAAGGCCTCCGATGAAAGAAGCCGAAGACCGGCACGCTGGCCAAGCAATTCGCGGCGCTCGGCTGGACATCGGTGCTCATCATCGACGGGCCGATCTCGATCAGAATTTCGCCCGCGCCGCGCGCAACCTGCCGGGCATCGACGTGCTGCCGCAGCAGGGCGCGAATGTCTACGACATCATGCGCCGCGACACGCTCGTTGTGACGCGCGACGCCGTTCAGCATCTGGAGGCGCGCCTCAAATGAGCCGGTTCCGCTTTATCCCGCGTGAGGCGCCCAAGCTGTCGCGCGAAGCCATGTACGATGTGATCCTCGCGCCGGTCATCACCGAAAAGGCGACGATGGCGTCGGAGCACAATCAGGTGACGTTCCGCGTGCCGATCGATGCCGATAAGCGTGCGGTGAAGGTTGCCGTCGAAGGCCTCTTCAAGGTGAAGGTCATGGCGGTGAACACCATCCTCGTCAAAGGCAAGACCAAGCGCTTCCGCGGCCGTCCGGGCCAGCGCTCCGATTACAAGAAGGCGATCGTGACCTTGGCCGAAGGCTCGAAGATCGACGTGACCACGGGAATCTAACGCGATGGCATTAAAGACATATAAGCCGACGAGCCCTGGCCGCCGCCAATTGGTGCTGGTGGATCGCAGCGAGCTGTGGTCCGGCGATCCGGTCAAGGCGCTGACCGAAGGCAAGCGCGGCACTGGCGGGCGCAACAATCACGGTCGCATCACGGTGTTCCAACGCGGCGGCGGTCACAAGCGGCGCCTGCGCACCGTCGATTTCAAGCGCCGCAAGGAAGGCGCGGCCGAGGTCGTGCGGCTCGAATACGATCCGAACCGTTCGGGCTTCCTCGCGCTGATCAAATACGAGGATGGCGAACTCAGCTACATCCTGGCGCCGCAGCGTCTCGCCGCGGGCGACAAGGTTGTCGCGGGCGACCGCGTCGACGTGAAGCCGGGCAATGCGATGCCGATGCGCAACATCCCGGTCGGCACCATCATCCACAATGTCGAGATGAAGCCCGGCAAGGGCGGTCAGCTCGCTCGCTCGGCCGGAACGTTCGCCCAGCTCGTCGGCCGTGATGCCGGTTACGCGCTGCTGCGTCTTTCGTCCGGCGAGGTGCGCATGGTGCGCGCCGAATGCATGGCGACGATCGGAGCGGTCTCGAACCCGGACCGTCAGAACGTCTCGATCGGCAAGGCCGGCCGTAATCGCTGGCTCGGCAAGCGCCCGGTGGTCCGCGGCGTGGCGATGAATCCGATCGACCATCCGCATGGCGGCGGCGAAGGCCGCACCTCCGGCGGTCGTCATCCGGTTACGCCTTGGGGCAAGGGCACCAAGGGTACCAAGACCCGACACAACAAGACGACGGATCGCTACATCGTCCGTCGTCGCACGAAGTAAGGGAGAGCGAGAGTGGCGCGCTCGACATGGAAAGGGCCGTTCGTCGACGGCTATCTGCTGAAGAAGGCGGAGAAGGCACGAGGCGGCGGACGCAACGAGATCATCAAGACGTGGTCGCGTCGCTCGACGATCTTCCCGCAATTCGTCGGCCTGACGTTCGGTGTCTACAACGGGCACAAATTCATTCCCGTCCTCGTGACCGAGCACATGATCGGTCACAAGCTGGGCGAGTTCGCGCCGACGCGCACTTTCCACGGCCACTCGGCCGACCGCAAAGTGAAGCGCGACGCATGAGCAAGAAGCAGCAACCGCGGCGCCTGGCCGAAACCGAAGCCGCCGCTTACGCGCATGCGCTCCGTACCAGCGCGCAGAAGCTCAACATCGTCGCGCAATCGATCCGCGGTAAGCCCGCGAGCGCGGCGCTGCACGAACTCACCTTCTCGCCGCGCCGTATCGCGCGCGAGGTGAAGAAAGTGCTGCAGGCGGCGATCGCCAACGCGGAAAACAATCACCAACTCGACGTCGACAAGCTCGTCGTCGGCGAGGCGTCGGTCGGTCGTGCGTTCGTCCTGAAGCGCTTCCATGCGCGCGGCCGCGGCCGCTCGGCGAGCGTGCAGAAATATTTCGCCAATCTTCGGGTTGTCGTGCGCGAGCGCGCCGAGGAGCAGGAGAGCGCGGAGGAGAAGGCCTGATGGGTCAGAAAGTCAATCCGATCGGGCTTCGGCTCGGCATCAACCGCACCTGGGATTCGCGCTGGTTCGCGCGCAAGGATTACAGCCATCTGCTCCATGAGGACCTGAAGCTCAGGAAATTCCTCAACGAGCGGCTGCAGCAGGCGGGTGTCAGCAAGATCATTATCGAGCGTGCCGCGAAGAAGACCCGCATCACCATCCATTCGGCGCGGCCGGGCGTGGTCATCGGCAAGAAGGGCGCGGACATCGAGAAGCTGCGCGTCGATCTCGGCCAAGATGACGAATTCCGACGTCAGCCTGAACATTCTCGAAATCCGCAAGCCCGAGATCGACGCGAAGCTGATCGCCGACGGTATCGCGCAGCAATTGGAGCGCCGCGTCGCGTTCCGCCGCGCCATGAAGCGCGCCGTACAATCGGCGATGCGTCTCGGTGCGCTCGGCATCCGCATCAATTGCTCCGGCCGTTTGGGCGGCGCCGAAATCGCGCGCATGGAGTGGTATCGCGAAGGCCGCGTGCCGCTGCATACGCTCCGCGCCGATGTCGATTTCGGCTACGGCACGGCCAAGACCACCTATGGCACCTGCGGCGTCAAAGTCTGGGTGTTCCGCGGCGAAGTGCTGGCGCACGACCCGATGGCGCAAGACAAGCGCGCCGCCGAGGCGCAGCCGGCACGCGCCTAAGAGGCAATCATGTTCCAACCAGCACGCACCAAATACCGCAAGGCCCATAAGGGCCGCATCCACGGCAAGGCGAAGGGCGGCACCGCGCTGAACTTCGGCAATTTCGGCCTGAAGGCGACCGAGCCCGGCCGGGTCACCGCGCGCGAGATCGAAGCCGCGCGCCGCGCCATCACGCGCCACATCAAGCGCATCGGCCGCGTTTGGATCCGCATTTTTCCGGACGTGCCGGTGTCGCGCAAACCCGCCGAAGTCCGTATGGGCAGCGGCAAGGGCACGCCCGAATTCTGGGTCTGCCGGGTGAAGCCGGGCCGCATCATGTTCGAGCTCGACGGCGTGCCGGGTCCGATTGCGGTCGAGGCGTTCCAGCTCGCGTCAGGCGAAACTGCTCGATCGCGACCCGGGTCGTGACCCGCGTCGGTGAAGGAGGCGAGGCATGAAGGCCGCCGACGTTCGGGCGAAGACCGACGACGAATTGAAGTCCGAGCTCAGCCAGCTCGCGAAGGAAGTGTTCAACCTGCGCTTCCAGAAGGCGAGCGGGCAGATGGAGAACACGGCGCGCATGCGCCAGGCGCGGCGCGACGTCGCGCGGATCAAGACCGTGCTCGGCGAGCGCGCTCGCAAGACCGGTTGAGGGAAAGAGATCGAATTATGCCGAAGCGTGTCCTCACGGGCGTGGTTGTATCCGACAAGGCCGACAAGACCGTTACGGTCCGTGTCGAGCGGCGTGTGATGCATCCCGTCTACAAGAAGTTCATCACGCGCTCGAAGAAATACGCCGCGCATGACGAGACCAATGCGTGCAAGGCCGGTGATCAGGTGCGGATCGAAGAGTGCCGCCCGATCTCCAAGTCGAAGCGCTGGGTCGTTCTCGGCGGCGAAGCCGCGATGCAACGCAAGGAAGCGGCCGCGCCGACGAAGGATGAGGTCGTGCCGGCGGCGTCCGCGCGCCGCAGCCGTCGTTCCACCAAAGCCGCCGCAACGCCGGAGTAAGCCGCCATGATCCAGATGCAAACCAATCTCGACGTGGCCGACAATTCCGGCGCGAAGCGCGTCCAGTGCATCAAGGTGCTGGGCGGCAGCAAGCGCCGCACGGCGACCGTCGGCGATATCATCGTCGTCTCGGTGAAGGACGCGATTCCGCGCGGCCGCGTGAAGAAGGGCGACGTGCACAAGGCGGTGATCGTCCGCACGGCGAATGCGATCCGCCGGCCGGACGGCTCGTCGATCCGCTTCGACCGCAATGCCGCGGTGCTGATCACGGCTCAGGAAGAGCCGATCGGCACGCGCATCTTCGGGCCGGTGACGCGCGAGCTGCGCGCCCGCAAGTTCATGAAGATCGTCTCGCTGGCGCCGGAGGTGCTGTGATGGCGAAATTCAAGATCAAGAAGGGTGACAAGGTCGTCGTCCTGGCCGGTCGCGACAAGGGCAAGAGTGGCGAGGTGCTGCGCGTCGTGCGTGCGGAGAGTCGCGTCGTCGTGCAGGGCGTCAATATGATGAAGCGCCACACGGCGCAGCGTCCGGGCGAGCCGGGCGGCATCGTCGAGCGTGAGGCGGCGATCCACGTCTCGAACGTCGCTCATATCGATCCGAAATCGCAAAAGCCGACGCGGGTCGGTTATCGCTTCCTCGACGACGGCCGCAAGGTGCGCTTCGCCAAGCGGTCCGGCGAAATCCTGGACGCGTGAGGGCATTATGGCAACGCGACTGAAAGAGCATTACGACAAGGTAGTTCTGCCGGCCCTGATGAAGGAGTTCGGCTACGAGAACGCGCTCGCGGTACCGCGCCTCGAGAAGATCGTTATCAATATGGGCGTCGGCGAGGCGGTGCAGGACACCAAGAAGGTCGATGCGGCAGCCAAGGAATTGAGCGCGATCGCGGGCCAGCGGCCGGTGATCACGCACGCGAAGAAATCGATCGCCACCTACAAGGTGCGCGAGAACATGCCCCTCGGCTGCAAGGTCACCTTGCGCAAGGACCGCATGTACGAGTTCCTCGATCGTCTCGTGAACATCGCACTGCCGCGGGTGCGCGACTTCCGCGGCCTCTCGGGCAAGAGCTTCGACGGGCGCGGCAATTACGCGCTCGGCCTCAAGGAACAACTCGTGTTCCCTGAGGTCGATTACGACCAGGTCAGCGATGTCCGTGGCATGGACATCATCATCGTCACGACGGCGCAAACGGATGCCGAAGCCAGGGCCTTGCTCAAGGGCTTCGACATGCCGTTCGCCAACTGAGCCGGAAAGCGATCCATGGCAAAGACCAGTTCTGTCGACAAAAACCGCAAGCGCACCGCTCTGGTGAAGCGTCTCGCGCCGAAACGCGCGCGTCTCAAGGCGATCGCCGCGGACAAGTCGCTGCCGCCGGAAGACCGCTTCAATGCGCGTTTGAAGCTCGCGGAAATGCCGCGCAATTCTTCGTCCACGCGCATCCGCAATCGCTGCGAGCTCTCGGGCCGGCCGCGTGCGTACTACCGCAAATTCAAGCTTTCGCGCTTGGCGCTTCGGGAGCTCGCTTCGGCGGGACAAATCCCGGGCATGGTCAAGTCGAGCTGGTAAGGGAGATAGCCGAATGTCGATGAGCGATCCCCTCGGGGATATGCTGACACGGATCCGGAACGGCCAGGCCGCGCATAAGCCTGTCGTGGAGTCTGCCGGCGTCGAAGATCCGTGCCAATGTGCTCGAAGTCTTGCAGCGCGAGGGTTACATTCGCGGCTACAAGCGCGAGGCGAACGGTTCCGGCTTTGCCGAGCTCAAGATCGAGCTCAAATATGTCGAGGGCGAGCCCGTGATCCGCGAGATCACCCGAATCTCGAAGCCGGGACGGCGCGTCTATTCGCGTATCGCCGATCTGCCGCGTGTCTACAACGGCCTGGGCATCTCGATCCTGTCGACGCCACGCGGCGTCATGTCGGACGCCGAGGCGCGCGCAGCCAATGTCGGCGGCGAGATTCTCTGCCGCGTGTTCTGAGGCATCATCATGTCGCGTATTGGAAAACTCCCCGTCACCATCCCGCAAGGCGTCACCGTCGACCTCGCGGGCGGTGTGCTGACGACCAAGGGCAAGCTCGGCACGCTGAAGCTCGCCCTTAACACCGAGGTCGATACGGTGTTGAAGGACGGTAAGGTCGTCGTCACCCCGAAGAATGAGACCAAGCGCGCGCGCATGGCCTGGGGCACGACGCGCGCGCTCGTCAACAATATGGTGAGCGGCGTTAACACGGGCTATACCGTCAATCTCGAGATCAACGGCGTCGGCTACCGCGCCGCGGTTCAGGGCAAGAATCTCGTGCTGCAGCTCGGCTATAGCCACGATGTCCAGTTCCCGATTCCGCCCGACATTAAGATTGCGTGCGAGAAGCCGACCTCGATCGCGGTGACCGGCGCCGATAAGCAACGCGTTGGCCAGGTTGCGGCAGTGATCCGCTCGTATCGTGGTCCCGAGCCCTATAAGGGCAAGGGCATTAAATACGATTACGAGAAGATCCGCCGCAAGGAAGGCAAGAAGAAGTAGGAGTGCGGGCGATGAGCGGCAAAGCCGATACAATTTTCGAACGTCGCCGGCGGCGCGTACGCACGCGCCTCGCGCGCACCAACAAGGGACGGCCGCGGCTCTCGGTGTTCCGCTCGTCGAAGCACATCTACGCGCAGATCATCGACGATGTCGCCGGCCTCACGCTGGCTTCGGCCTCGACCCTCGATGAATCGCTGCGTGGCGGTAAGACCGGCGCCAACAAGGAAGCGGCAGAAGCAGTCGGCAAGCTTCTTGCGGAGCGCGCCAAGGCTGCCGGTGTCACCGCCGTTGTCTTCGATCGCGGCGGTTATATCTTTCATGGCCGGGTGAAAGCCCTGGCCGACGCCGCCCGTGAGGGCGGACTCGATTTCTAGGAAGGCAGCATGGCAACGACACCGTCTGGCGGCACTGAGAGACCATCGCGTGGACGTGGCGGCGATCGGCCGCAGCGCGGACGTGGCGGTGAGGGCGGCGACCGTGGTCCGCGCGGCGACCGTTCCTCGCGCGAGGACAACGAATTTATCGAGAAGCTTGTCGGCATCAACCGCGTCGCCAAGGTGGTGAAGGGCGGCCGTCGTTTCGGCTTTGCAGCCATCGTCGTGGTCGGCGACGGTAAGGGCCGCGTTGGCTACGGCTCGGGCAAGGCGCGCGAAGTGCCGGAAGCGATCCGCAAAGCAACCGATCAGGCGCGGCGCGCCATGATCCGTGTGCCGCTGCGCGAGGGCCGCACGCTGCATCACGATATCGTCGGCCATTACGGCGCCGGCGAGGTGGTGCTGCGCGCGGCGCCGCAAGGCACCGGCATCATTGCGGGCGGTCCGATGCGCGCGATCTTCGAGGCGCTGGGCGTTCAGGACATCGTCGCGAAATCGGTCGGCACCTCGAATCCGCACAATATGATCAAGGCGACCTTCCAGGCGCTCGACCGCTCGGTCAGCCCGCGCTCGGTCGCCACGCGTCGCGGCAAGAAAGTCTCCGACATTTTGCCACCGCGCCGCGACGGGCAGCAGCAAGAGGCCCGGGAGTAATCGATGGCTGACGAGAAAGAAGCCAAGAGGCCGGCGGCGAAGAAAACCGACGGCGGCGCGCCTGGGAAGAAGGCGGCTGGCCAGAAGAAAGAGGCGGCGCCGAAAAAGGAAGCCGCGTCCAAGAAGGCCGCCCCAGCGGCGGCTGAGGAAGCCACGCCAAAAGCGCCGAAGGTCAAGAAGCCGAAAGTACCGCGCGCCAAGCTCGCGCCGGCGCATGAGCGTTTCGCGGCGATGGCGAAGATTCTGTCGAAGCCGCAAGCGGCACCCGCGAAGGCCAGCAAAAAGGTGCGCGTTACGCAGTTCGGCAGCCCGATCGGCCGCGAGGATTATCAGCTCGCGACCTTGAAGGGCCTGGGACTCAACCGGCGTCATCGCTCGCGCGTGCTCGAAGACACGCCGTCGGTGCGCGGCATGATCGAGCGGGTCAAACATTTGGTTCGAGTGGAACCGGCCCAGTAACGGGCCTGAGATTCCGCGATGGATGGAACATGAAGCTCAACGAGATCAGAGACAATAAAGGCGCGCATTACGTCGCCAAGCGTCGCGGCCGAGGCATCGGCTCCGGCAAAGGCAAGACCAGCGCGCGCGGCGGCAAGGGCCAGACCGCGCGCACCGGCGTCGCCTTGAACGGCTTCGAAGGCGGCCAGACGCCGCTGCATCGCCGGCTGCCGAAGCGCGGCTTCAACAATACCGATTTCCAGAAGCGCTTCGTCATCGTCAATCTCGGGACGCTGCAGACGGCGCTCGATGCCGGTCATCTGAAGAAGGATGCGACCGTCAATGGCGCGGTCGCTGGTCGAGGCCGGTGTGCTGCGCCGCGTGCGCGACGGTGTGCGGCTGCTGGCCAAGGGCGAATTGAAGTCGCCGCTGACCATCGAGGTCGCGGGCGCGTCGAAGGCCGCGGTCGATGCGGTCGAGAAACTCGGGGGAAAGGTGATCGTGGCGGCCGAGAAACCGGCTGCCGCCGCGCATTCATAAGGAGCCGCTAGATGGCGTCCGCCGCCGAGCAACTGGCCTCCAGTATCAATTTTTCAGCTTTCTCGAAGGCCACCGATCTCAAAAATCGGATCTGGTTCACGCTCGGCGCATTGGTGATCTATCGCCTCGGCACCTACATCCCGCTGCCCGGCATCGATTCCGCGACGCTGCAGCAGCTGATGTCGCAGAATGCCGGCGGCATTCTCGGCATGGTCGACATGTTCTCGGGCGGCGCGCTCGGGCGCATGACGATCTTTGCCCTGAACATCATGCCCTATATCTCGTCCTCGATTATCGTCCAGCTGATGACGGCGGTTTCGCCGCAGCTCGAGGCGCTGAAGAAGGAAGGCGAGAGCGGGCGCAAGAAGCTCAATCAATATACGCGCTACGGCACCGTGTTCTTGGCCGCGGTCCAGGCCTATGGCATTGCCGTCGGCATCGAAGGGCTGCCCGGCGCGGTCACCGATCCCGGCTTGTTCTTCCGCTTCACCTCGGTAATCACGCTGACCGGCGGCACCGTCTTCTTGATGTGGCTCGGCGAGCAGATCACGGCGCGCGGCGTCGGCAACGGCATCTCGCTGATCATCTTCTCTGGCATCGTCGCGCGTCTGCCGTCGGCGATGGCCGGTTTCCTCGAGCTCGGCCGCACCGGCGCGATCTCGACTTTCTTCATCATGGCGTTCCTGGTCGGCGCGATCGTCGTGATCACCTTCATCGTGTTTATGGAGCGAGCCCAGCGCCGCATCCTGGTGCAGTATCCGAAGCGGCAAGTCGGCAACCGCATGTATGGTGGTGAGGCCTCGCATCTGCCGTTGAAGCTCAATACGTCGGGCGTCATCCCGCCGATCTTCGCGTCCTCGCTGTTGCTGCTGCCGGCGACGGTCGCCAGCTTCAGCCAGAATCAGACCGGCTGGCTCGCCGAACTTGGTGCATGGCTCGGCCGCGGTCACCCGGTCTACCTTGGTCTCTATGTCGCGCTGATCATCTTCTTCACGTTCTTCTATACGGCCGTGGTCTTCAATCCGGTCGAGACGGCGGACAATCTCCGTAAGTATGGCGGCTTCGTTCCAGGCATCCGGCCGGGCAAGAACACGGCCGATCATCTGGATTACGTGCTGACGCGCCTGACGGTGGTCGGCGCGATCTACCTCTCTGCGGTGTGCGTGCTGCCTGAATGGCTGCTCACGGCCTATTCGCTGCCCTTCTATTTCGGCGGCACCAGCTTGTTGATCGTCGTCAGCGTCACAATGGATACGGTGGCGCAGATCCATTCGCATTTGCTGGCCCATCAGTACGAAGGCTTGATCAAGAAATCCAAGCTGAGGGGGAGGCGCGGTTGAACATCCTTTTGCTCGGCCCGCCGGGGGCCGGGAAGGGGACCCAGGCCAAGCGGCTCGAAGAGCATTACGGCATGGTTCAGCTTTCCACCGGGGATATGCTGCGCGCGGAGCGCGCGGCGGGCACGGCTTTGGGCAAGCAGGCCCAGGCAATCATGGATGCCGGCAAGCTCGTCTCCGACGACATCATGATCGCGATGATCAAGAGCCGCATCGGCCAGCTCGGCGGCAAGGGCTTCATCCTCGACGGCTTCCCGCGCACCGTCCCGCAGGCCGAGGCGCTCGACAAGATGCTGGGCGAGAACAAGATCGCCCTCGACGCTGTGATCGAGATCACGGTCGACGAGACGGCCCTGGTCGACCGGATCGCCGGCCGGTTCAGCTGCCAGAAATGCGGCGCCTCCTATCACGACCGGCACAACCGGCCGAAACAGGAAGGTGTCTGCGACATATGCGGCAGCCACGATTTCGTCCGCCGGCCTGACGACAATGCCGAAACCGTGAAGGCGCGGCTCGATGCCTACCGCAAGCAAACGGCGCCGATCCTGCCCTATTACCGGACCAAAGGGCTGCTGCGCTCGGTCGATGGCATGGCACCGATCGATACGGTTACGCAACAGATTGAAAACATTCTAAATAAGGCGACAGGTTGACTTTGTTGCAGGATTTCCGATATAAGGCGCGTTCGGCCAACCGGGGCGTCTGGTCACCGTCCGAAACCGACAATTCGATTTAAGGAGAAGCGCAGGTGGCGCGCATTGCCGGCGTTAATATTCCCAATCAGAAACGGGTCCCGATCGGTCTTACCTATATCCATGGGATCGGGCGGACCTCGGCCGAGAAGATTTGCGCGAAGCTGGGCATCCCGGAATTCGCGCCGTGTGCATGAATTGACCGACGACGAGGTGCTCCGCATCCGCGAAGCGATCGACCGCGACTACCAGGTCGAAGGCGATCTGCGCCGCACCGTCGCGATGAATATCAAGCGGCTGATGGATCTCGGTTGCTATCGTGGGCTTCGTCACCGCAAGGGCCTGCCGGTCCGCGGTCAACGGACCCACACCAATGCGCGGACCCGCAAGGGCCCAGCGCGGCCGATCGCCGGCAAGAAGCAATCGCCGACGAAGTAATAGGGATCAGGAAAGAACATGGCGACGACGACTTCGAAGCCTGCTGCCGCTGCGCGTGTTCGCCGCCGCGAGCGCAAGAACATCACCTCGGGGACCGCGCATGTAAATGCGACCTTCAATAACACGATGGTCACCATCACCGATGCGCAGGGCAACACGATCGCCTGGTCGTCCTCGGGGACGATGGGTTTCAAGGGCTCGCGCAAATCGACGCCTTATGCCGCGCAGATGGCGGCCGAGGATGCCGGCAAGAAGGCGATGGAGCATGGCATGCGCACCATCGAGGTCGAGGTGAAGGGGCCGGGCTCGGGTCGTGAATTGGCGCTGCGCGCTTTGCAGACTGTGGGTTTTCAGGTCACGTCCATTCGTGACGTGACTTCTGTTCCGCATAACGGGTGCCGTCCGCCGAAGCGGCGGCGCGTGTAGTCGCGGTACTTTTTTATTTGGCACGTGCGTCGGCCGCCGGGCCGCGCATGCTGATGGCCTAAACGCGTGAGGGTCCGCTCGTGACGCAAATCCAGAAAAATTGGCAAGAATTGACGAAGCCGAATCAGCTCGAGGTGCAGCCAGGCGACGATCCGGCGCGGATCGCGACCGTGATCGCGGGCCCGCTCGAACGCGGCTTCGGCCTGACGCTCGGCAACGCGCTGCGGCGCGTGCTGCTGTCCTCGCTCCAGGGCGCGGCGATCACCTCGGTCCAGATCGAGGGCGTGCTGCATGAATTCTCCTCGCTCCCCGGCGTGCTCGAGGACATCACCGACATCGTCCTCAACATCAAAGGCGTGGCGCTGCGCCTCCATGGCGACGGCCCGAAGCGCATGCGTCTGCGCGCCAACGGCCCGGGCGAAGTGCGCGCCGGCATGATCGAATTGCCGCACGACATCGAGGTGTTGAATCCCGATCACCTCATCTGCACGCTCGACAAGGGCGCGAAGGTGTCGATGGAATTCACCGTCGAGACCGGCAAGGGCTATCGCCCGGCGACCGACAACCGGCCCGAGGATGCGCCGATCGGCCTCATCCCGGTCGATGCGCTGTTCAGCCCGGTGCGCCAGGTCAGCTACAAGATCGACAACACCCGCCAGGGTCAGCGCACCGACTTCGACCGCTTGTCGATGTCGATCGAGACCAATGGCGCGGTGACGCCGGAAGACGCGGTTGCGCTCGCTGCGCGCATCCTGCAGGACCAGCTCCAGCTCTTCATCAACTTCGAGGAGCCGCGCGCGGCGACCGAGGAAGAGCGTCCGTCCGAACTGCCGTTCAACAAGAACCTGCTGCGCAAGGTCGACGAGCTCGAGCTCTCGGTGCGCTCGGCCAATTGCCTCAAGAACGACAACATCGTCTATATCGGCGATCTCGTGCAGAAGACCGAGAGCGAGATGCTGCGGACGCCGAATTTCGGCCGCAAGTCGCTGAACGAGATCAAGGAAGTGCTGGCCCAGATGGGTCTCTATCTCGGCATGGAGATCCCCAACTGGCCGCCCGAGAATATCGAGGAGCTGGTGAAGCGCCTCGAGGAACCGTATTGAGCTTTAGCCTGATCGAGTAACGAACATGCGTCACCGTCTCCGCGGTCGTAGCTTCAGCCGCACCAAGGCTCATCGCAAAGCGATGTTCGACAATCTCTGCCATGCGCTGTTGAAGCATGAGCAGATCACCACGACCCTGCCTAAGGCGAAGGATCTCCGTCCGGTGGTCGAGCGTCTCATCACCATGGGCAAGCATGGCGGCCTCGCCGCGCGCCGCCGGCTGATCGCTACGCTGCAGGACGAGACGATCGCCGACAAGGTCATGACCACGCTCGCTGAGCGCTATGGCAAGCGTGCCGGCGGCTATTGCCGCATCTACAAGGCGGGTTTCCGCCATGGCGATGCCGCGGCGATGGCGGTGATCGAGCTGGTCGATCGCGATCCCGAGGCCAAGGGCCTTGATTCAGGTCCGGTCCAGTCTACCGAGGACGAGACCGAGGAAGCGGCTGCCTCGTAACGCGGCAGCGCTCAGACTGAATAGCAGCGGGCGCCCGGTCATCGGGCGCCCGCTTTATTTTTGCCCCGCTTATTCCGATGGGAGCGGCCGCTCTTTCCGCAGCCGCCAGGTTCCCAGCGCCACGCAGAGATTGGCGAGGCCGACCACCAGGAAGATGTCGGTCACTGTGGCGCCAAACTTCAGCATAAGGACGCTGCCAAGCCCGGTTCCGACCATGAACAGCGCGTTCCAGACATTGTTTGCCGCGACCACGCGCGAGCGGTGTTGGCTGTCGCTCTTTGCCTGCATCAGCGCGTAAAGCGGCACGATGAAGATGCCGGCGGCGATAGCGACCGCCGTCAGATCGAGGGATACGCGCCAATTGTCCGCGAGGCTCAAGAATTCGCGCGCGCTCATCAGTCCAGCGCCGATATGGCGGCCGTCGGAGAGCCAGAGATCGGCGGCGAACACCGCCATGGCGAGGGCCGAGATCGGCACCAGCTTCAGTGAGATCTTGCCGCCAAGGAGCCGCCCGGCGAGCAGCGAGCCTGCGCCGATGCCGAGGGAATTGAGCGTCAGGAACAGCGTCACGACCTGGTTGTCGGCGCCGAGCACGTCCTTCGCATAGTTTGGGAATTGCGAGACGAGCGCGACGGCAACCAGCCAGAACCAGGAATTGCCGAGAATGATCCAGCGCATCTCGGCGCTTTCATTGGCGTAACGCAATACTTTCCAGGTCTCGGCAGCGATATTCGGGTTGATGCGCAGATCGGACGTGCCGCCTTCGGTGCGGGGGATGCAGAGGCTGGCGAGCCAGCCGCCGACCGCGCAGATCAGCAGCGTCGCGGAAACGATTGTCGGCCCGTCTTGCATCAGGATCAGCAAGCCGCCGGCGATGGTGCCGATGAGAATGGCAAGAAAGGTGCCAGCCTCGACCACGGCATTGCCGGCGAGCAATTCTTCGGGCGCCAGGAGTTCGGGAAGGATGCCGTATTTCACCGGGCCGAAAAAAGCCGCCTGCACGCCGAGGAGAAAGAGGATCGTGAGGCCAATGCCGATGCCGCCGCCGAAGAGGAATCCGCCGGCCGCGAGGATCATCACGCCGATCTCCCAGAGCTTCAGCGTGCGGATAAGCTGCATCTTGGCGAATTTGTCGGCGAGCTCGCCGGCGGTCGCCGAGAAAAGGAAGTAAGGCAGGATGAACAGCGCCGTCGCGATGGTGACGATGATCTCGACATCGCTCGAGCTCTCGGAGCGGCCATAAGCGACCTGGATTACCAATGCATTTTTCAAGAGATTGTCGTTGAGCGCGCCGAGGAACTGCGCCACGAACATGCCGGCGAGCCGCCGCCCGAACAGAAGCCGAAGCTGTGAGCCCATTGCTTAGACCGTCACGCGCTCGTTGAAATCCATGCTGCCGTCGTCCTGCGCCGGCGCGGCGTCGATGCGATCGACATACGCGTGCGGCGGGCCGTGGCGGCATTGCTCGATCAGGGCGGCGATCGCGGCTTCTTCGCCGATCAGCAGCACCTCGACGCTGCCGTCGTGTCGGTTGCGCACCCAGCCGCGCAAACCCTGCTGCCGCGCGCGATGCGTGACAAAGTAGCGAAAGCCGACGCCTTGGACCTTGCCGGAGATTTCGAGCCGCCGTGCGACAATCATGCGAATTCGAGGATGATCTGATCGACGGCGAGACTGTCGCCCGGCCGTGCGCAGAGTTTCTTGATCGTACCGTCGCGCTCTGCGCGGAGCACATTTTCCATCTTCATCGCCTCGATCACGGCCAATTCTTCACCGACTTTCACTTCCTGGCCTTCTGCGACCGCGAGCGAGACCAGCAACCCCGGCATCGGCGAGACCAGATGCTGCGAGAGATCGGGCGCCTGTTTCGGCGACATCCGCGCCAATGCTTCAGCCGCGGCCGGCGGCAGGACTTTTAGCTCCAGCACCGCGCCGCCGCGCTCTAGACGCCAGCCGATGCCGACGCGCTCGATCCGAAAGATGGTTGCGACGCCATCGACTGTGCCGCGGAAGAGCGCATCGCCGGGCTGCCAATCGGTCGCTACCGCCTGGCTCGCGGTATAGCCGGCGACGATGATGCTTTCGTTACGTCGCGTCAGCCGCGCCGTATGACGGGATTCGTCCTCCACGACCACCCAGTGCTCGGGGATGGCGGCCCCGGCGATAGCGGCGTCGCGCTCGATCGCGATGCGCTGCGCCGCGGCGGCGACCGCAACGGCTTGCGCGGCGATCTCGGGTGACAGCGTCTCGCCCTTGAAGCCGCCGGGGAATTCCTCGGCAATGAAATCAGTCGAAAGCTTGCCCGCGCGGAAGTTCGGTCGCGCGATCATTGCCGAAAGAAAACCGATATTGTGCGAGACGCCGCGGATGACGAACGCATCGAGCGCAGCGGCGAGCCGCGCTGTGGCCTCCTCGCGCGTCGCACCGCTGCCGATCAGCTTGGCGATCATTGGGTCGTAATAGATCGAGATCTCGGCGCCTTCCTCGACGCCGCTATCGATTCGGATGCCGTCGCCCTGTGGCGGCAGATAACGCGTCAGCCGCCCGATCGAGGGCATGAAATTGCGCCGCGGGTCCTCGGCATAGAGCCGCACCTCGATCGCCGAGCCGCTGAGCTTCACGTCTTTCTGCATGAGCTGCAGCTTCTCGCCGGCGGCGATACGGATCATCATCTCGACGAGGTCGTGGCCGGTGACAAGTTCGGTCACCGGATGCTCGACCTGCAGCCGCGTGTTCATCTCGAGAAAATAGAACTTGCGTTTCTGGTCGACAATGAACTCGACCGTTCCGGCCGACCGGTAGCCGGCCGCTTTGGCGAGCGCCACCGCTTGTGCGCCCATCGCCGCGCGCGTCTTCTCGTCGAGAAAAGGGCTCGGCGCTTCTTCTATGACCTTTTGGTGGCGGCGCTGGATCGAGCATTCGCGCTCGCCGAAATGGATCGCATTGCCATGCGCGTCGGCGACGATCTGGATCTCGATATGACGCGGCGAGGCGATGTACTTCTCGATGAAGACGCGGCTGTCGCCGAAAGCCGATTGCGCCTCGCTTGCCGCGAGGCGGAAGCCTTCGCGCAGCTCGGCGTCGCTGCCGGCGATACGCATGCCTTTGCCGCCACCCCCGGCGGCGGCCTTGATCATCACCGGATAGCCGATCTCGCGCGCCGCGGCGACGCCTTTCTCGGCGCCGGTGGCGGTATCGAGATGTCCTGGGACCGTCGAGACGCCAGCCCGCTGCGCGATCTTCTTCGCCGCGATCTTGTCGCCGAGCGAGGCAATCGCGGCGGGCGGCGGGCCGATGAAGACGATGCCGGCGGCTTCGATCGCCGCAGCGAAGTCCGCGTTCTCCGAAAGGAAGCCGTAGCCTGGATGCACCGCCTCGGCGCCGGTGTCTTTGCAAGCAGCGACGATGCGCGCGATGTTCAGATAGCTCTCGGCTGCTTTCGGTAGGCCGATTCGCACCGCCTCGTCTGCCTGGCGCACATGCAGCGCTTCGGCATCGGCGTCGCTATAAACGGCGACCGTTTTGATGCCCATGCGCTTTGCCGTCGCGATGATGCGGCAGGCGATCTCGCCGCGATTGGCGATGAGGATTTTCTGGAACATGTTATTCGATCGCGCGTATCAAAGCGGGATGTTGTCGTGTTTCTTCCAGGGATTGTCGAGAGTTCTTGTCGCGCAGCATCGCAAGCGAGCGGCAGAGCCGCGCCCGCGTGTCGCGCGGCAGGATGACGTCGTCGATATAGCCGCGCGCGCCGGCAACGAAGGGGTTGGCGAATTTCGCGCGGTACTCCTCGGTGCGCGCCTCGATCTTCGCGCTATCGCCGAGATCGGAGCGGAAGATGATCTCGACTGCGCCTTTAGGACCCATGACTGCGATCTCCGCCGATGGCCAGGCGTAATTCACGTCGCCGCGAAGATGCTTCGAACTCATCACGTCGTAAGCGCCGCCATAGGCCTTGCGCGTGATGACGGTGACCTTCGGCACGGTTGCTTCGGCGAAGGCGAAGAGCAGCTTTGCGCCGTGCTTGATGATCCCGCCATATTCCTGGTCGGTGCCCGGCAGGAATCCGGGCACGTCGACGAAAGTGACGATCGGGATATTGAAGCAATCGCAGAAGCGCACGAAGCGCGCCGCTTTGCGCGCGCTGTCGATATCGAGGCAACCCGCCAGCACCATTGGCTGATTGGCGACGATACCGACAGGGTAGCCATCGAGCCGCGCAAAGCCGACAAGGATGTTCTTCGCCCAATTCGGCGCCAGCTCGAAGAATTCACCTTCATCCGCGACCTTTTGGATCAGCTCGCGCATGTCGTAGGGCTTGTTGGGATTGGCCGGCACTAGCGTGTCGAGCGCCGCCTCGGCGCGCGACGCCGGATCATGCGTCGGCCGGCGCGGCGGCTTGCCGCGATTGGAGGAGGGCAGGAAATCGAGGAACCGTCGAAGCTGCAGCAATGCCTCGACATCGTTCTCGAAAGCGAGATCGGCGACGCCGGAGCGCGTCGTGTGCGTGATCGCGCCGCCGAGCTCTTCCTGCGTCACTGTTTCCTGCGTCACGGTCTTCACCACATCGGGGCCGGTGACGAACATGTACGAGCTGTCTTTCACCATGAAGATGAAATCGGTCATCGCCGGCGAATAGACCGCACCGCCCGCGCAAGGCCCCATCACGACGGAGATCTGCGGCACGACCCCGGAGGCGAGCACATTGCGCTGGAACACTTCGGCATAGCCGGCAAGCGAGGCGACGCCCTCCTGGATGCGCGCGCCGCCCGAATCATTGAGGCCGACGATTGGTGCGCCGACTTTCAGCGCCTGATTCATCACTTTGCAGATCTTCTCGGCATGCGCTTCGGAGAGTGCGCCGCCGAAGACGGTGAAATCCTGGCTGAATGCGAAGACCGTGCGGCCATTCACGAGGCCGTAGCCGGTGACCACGCCGTCGCCGGGGATTTTCTGCTCTGCGAGGCCGAAATCGCTCGAGCGGTGCTCGACGAACATGTCCCATTCTTCGAAAGTGCCGGGATCGAAGAGCAGGTCGAGGCGCTCACGCGCGGTGAGCTTGCCCTTGGCGTGTTGGGAGGCAATGCGGCGCTCGCCGCCGCCGAGCCGTGCCGCCGCGCGCTTTTCTTCCAACTGCCGCAGAATATCCTGCATGAGGCTCTCCCCCCAGCCCTGGAACCGGATCGCAGCTTAGTCGGCGCGCAGCAAAGCGGCAAAGCGCGCGGCGAGGGCGATATCCTCTTTCAGCGCGGCGCGGGTCTTGGTCTGCTCGGAATCCTCGCCCCAGCGCTCGATCTGAAAGCTCTCGTCGAGCTGTGCCACGGCGAAAGCTTCCTCGGCGGAGACCCGCTCGGCCAGCAGCGCAAGACCCAACACCACCGAGCCGCAAGCCGTGGTCGCAAGATGGAGCGCCACCAGGCGCATCGCGTGATGTGCGGCGATGGCGCGCTCGATCGCCGCCAGCGTCGCCGATGTTTGCGCGATAGGGGTAACGCCTTGCGTCACCGCGAAAGAAGCGTCGAGTCGGGCCTCGGCCCAGTCGAGTAGCGGTTGCCAGATCTGCTGTTGCCGATCGACCAATTCGCGCGGCTCGGCAGCGCGGTAGCAGAGCAGGTCGGTGGTGGCGTATTTCGCGATCTCGGCGATCACCTCGGGACGGCGCGGCGTCACGCGATCGATTGCCGTGCTGACCAGCCGTGTCAGCGGCAGGCTGAGCGGCCTGACAGTGATGCCTTGCCCCTGCCACTCGGCGGCAATCGCTTCCGCCAGATTGTTCGTTGGCACGATCAGCGCGCGCTTCTCGGGCGTGCGCAGCGGCTTGCCATCGAGCTCGACGGCGAAATCGCTTGCGGCGGGAACGACTTTGGCTTCCGTGTAAAAACGCTTCATTTCTCGGGCGCGAGATCGATAAAGGGATCGCGCTCGCTTGCTTCCTCGAAGCCGAAGAAATCCCAGGTCGCGCGCATATGCGGCGGCAGTGGCGCGTTGACTGAGATTCTCTTGCCGCTTGCCAAGGGTAAAACGATGGCGCGGGCATGAAGATGCAGCTTCTTCGCTTGCGGCAGGCTCGCCGGGTGCGCCGCTGCGCCGCCATATTTGCCATCGCCAAGGATCGGCGTGCCGAGAGTCAAGCAATGCACACGTAGCTGATGCGTACGACCGGTCACCGGCTCGAGCGCGAGCCAGGCGAAGCGATCGCCGGCGCGCGCCACGGTGCGGTAATAGGTGAGGGCGCGATCGCCTTCCTCATGGTCGGCAGCGACGCGCTCGCCGCCGGGCCCGGCTTGCTTGGCGAGCGGCTGGTCGACCTTGCCGATGCGCGGTTTGGGTGCGCCGACGGCGATCGCCCAATAGACCTTGCGCGTCGCTTTGCTGCGGAACAATTCGCCGAGGCGCGCCGCGGCACGGGCGCTGCGCGCCAGCACCAACACGCCGCTCGTATCTTTATCGAGGCGATGAACGAGCCGCGGCCGCTCCTTCGCCTCGAAACGCAACGCGTCGAGCAGCCCGTCGAGGTGCCGGTTGGTGCCGGTGCCGCCTTGTACCGCTAGGCCCTCCGGCTTGTCGATGACGATCATCTCCGCGTCGCGATAGAGCACGCGCTCTTGCAGGAGTTCGTGTATCGGCGGCGCTTGGAGCGGCGCGCGGCTTCGCGTCCGGCGGCGGCGCGGATGGCAAGGGCGGGACGCGGACGCGCTGCCCAGCGGCGACGCGATCGCTGGCTTCGACGCGCTTGCCGTCGAGCCGGATCTGGCCGGTCCGCAACAGTTTCTCGAGCCGGCCATGTCCCAGGTCGGGGAAATGCCGCTTGAACCAGCGGTCTAAACGGATTTCGGCGTCCTCGGGCGCCACGGTGAGGGTTTGGACGCCGCTCATGTGCCAATGTTAGCGGCGCGAGAGCGGCTGATCCATCCCGAGGAAGTGCGCCGGCGTCGCGCGAGGCGACGATCAGTGGCGCCAGTGGCCTGGACGCCAGACCCAGCGGCCGCGGACCAGGACCCAATTGCCCGGTACCCAAGCTGCCCGTGCATAGGGTGCATGGACATAGCGGCCCTGCGCCCAGACGTAGCGGCCCTGGCGGCCATTCCAGCGCCAATAACCGGGCTGCCAGACCCAAGGGCCACCCCGTACGGCACCGGGCGGCGGCGGTACGGCTTCGGCCTGCGGGGGCGGCGGCGCGACTCCCTGCGCAATTGCCGGTGCGGCAATGCTGCCGAGAAACGGCAAGGCCGCCAAAGCTGCGATGGCAGCAAGTTTCGCCGAACGCCTCATGATCGAACCTCCAGATGTGAAAAGCGTTTGGTCATTATAGGTCCTTTTCTGGTTTCTTGTCCCCGGACCCGACGGCTTGCGCTGTACTTCATTCTGGAGATCAACTTGACCGATCGGTTTCGGGGCAGCACGCCTTCGAAAACGGACGACGCCACGGATTTATTTCTGCTTCGCTTGGCGGAGTTTTTCCCAATAATCGAGTCGCTTCTTGATCTCGCGCTCGAAGCCGGTCTCGAACGGCTCGTAGAATTGCTGGCGCGGCAACTTGTCGGGAAAGTAATTAAGCCCGGAGAATCCTTCCTCGGCATTCGGATCGTAGATGTAACCGTCGCTGTAGCCGAGATCGCGCATCAGCCGTGTCGGCGCATTGACCGCATGCATCGGCGGCATCAGCGAGCCGCTCTCCTTGGCGGCGCGCATTGCCGCGCCCAGCGCCGTGTAAGCGGCATTCGATTTCGGCGCGGTTGCGAGATAGATCACCGCTTGCGCCAAAGCGAGCTCGCCTTCGGGCGACCCCAAGCGCTCGTAAGCTTCCCACGCGGCGAGCGCGATCGGCAGGGCTTGCGGATCGGCCATGCCGATATCCTCCGAGGCCATGCGCACCACGCGCCGCGCGAGATAAATCGGGTGTTCGCCGCCGGCCAACATGCGTGCCAGCCAGTAAAGCGCTGCGTCGACATCCGAGCCGCGTACCGATTTATGTAGCGCGCTGATGAGGTTGTAATGGCCTTCCTGCGACTTGTCGTAGAGCGGCGCACGCCGTTGCACCGTCTCCATCAGCTTCGCCGTGTCGAGTACCGTGCCGTCGGGCAGCAACACCAACTCTTCGGCGAGGTTGAAGATGAATCGACCATCGCCATCGGCCATCGCTTTGAGCGCTTGCCGCGCTTCGGCATCGAGCGGCAGTTTCTTGCCAAGCGTTTTCTCCGCGCGCTGCAGCAAGATCTCGAGCGCCGCGTCGTCGAGACGATGCAGCACAAAAACCTGGCAGCGCGACAGCAACGCGCCGTTGAGCTCGAAGGACGGGTTCTCGGTCGTCGCGCCGACCAGCACGACGGTGCCGTCCTCAACATAAGGCAAGAAGCTGTCCTGCTGCGCGCGGTTGAAGCGATGAATCTCGTCGATGAAGAGCAACGTGCCCTGACCACCGACGCGGCGCTGAGCGGCGGCTTCGAATATTTTGCGCAGATCGGCGACGCCCGAGAATACGGCCGAGAGCGGCTCGAAATGCATTGCCGTGGTTTCGGCAAGCAGTCGCGCGATCGTGGTCTTGCCGCAGCCCGGCGGGCCCCAAAGGATCATCGAAGAGAGCCGATGCGCGGCGACCATGCGCCCGATGGGCGCGTCGGGCGCCAAAAGATGGTCCTGGCCGACGACATCGCTCAGCTTTTGCGGCCTGAGCTTGTCGGCAAGCGGCCGCGGTGCCGTATCCTCGAAGAGGCTCTTGCTCTGACCACCGCGCGGCGTTCGCGCCGCGCTCACCGCACGCTCACCGCGAAGAGCTGTCCGCCGCGGCGGATGCCGAAGATCCAAGGACTTTGGCCGGCGCCGAGCGCATTCTTCAGATCATTGACCGACGCGACCGGAGCGCGATTGACGGTGGCGATGATGTCGCCCTGATGCAGCCCCAGACGATCGGCGAGGCTGCCCCTCTTGGCATCGGTCACCGCCACGCCGCGCAGCGTGGTCACGAGCCCCAACTCGTCGGCCTGGGCGGGATTGAGATTGGCGACGGTCGCGCCGGCGAGCGGCGTGTCGCTCGAGAGCGCCGTGACTTGGCGCGCGGGAGTTCTCGGGAAGCGCCGTGAGCACGACGGAAACGGGAACGGTCTGGCCGTCCCGCCACAGTTGGACCGGCGTCGGCACGTTCATCGGCAGGATGGCGATGCGATAGCGCAGATCGTCGGGATCGGCGAGCTCGTGACCGCCGATTGAGGTGATCACGTCCCCGAGCCGAATGCCGGCCCGCGCCGCCGGGCCGTCTGCCGTCACGTCTTTCACCAGCACGCCGCCGGGACGCGGCAAATGCAGCGCGTTGGCGAGTTCGGCCGTAACTTCCTGGCCGGTCGCGCCGAACCAAGGCCGGCGGATCGGCGCGCCGGTCCGCGCCGCCTGCAAGATCGTGCGGACCAACGTCGTCGGAATCGCGAAGCCGATACCGATGGAGCCGCCTGATTGCGAGAAGATGGCGGTATTGATCCCGACGAGCTTGCCGTCGAGATCGACGAGCGCGCCGCCGGAATTGCCTGGATTGACCGCCGCGTCGGTCTGTATGAATGAAGAAACATCGCTGCCGATGCCGGTTCGCGCCAGGGCCGAGATGATGCCGCTGGTGACGGTCTGGCCGACGCCAAACGGATCGCCGATCGCGAGGACGAGATCCCCGACCTCGATCTGATCGCTGTCACCGAGTTCGAGTACCGGTAGCCGCTCGCCATGGGTGTCGATTTTCAGCACCGCGAGATCGGCATGTTCGTCCGAGAGGAGGACCTTCGCCTCGAATTCGCGGCGGTCGTTCAGCACCACGGTAATCTGTTGGGCGCCGTCGATTACATGGTGATTGGTGACGACGATGCCGTCGGCGCCGAGGATCACGCCCGAGCCGAGCGATTGCTGCACGCGTTCGCGCGGCAGGCCGAAGGGCGCCTGATTGCCAAAAAATCGGCGGAACAGCGGATCGTCGAAA
The DNA here is from genome assembly GCA_963731145.1 of uncultured Alphaproteobacteria bacterium. Classification (GTDB taxonomy): domain Bacteria; phylum Pseudomonadota; class Alphaproteobacteria; order ATCC43930; family CGMCC-115725; genus CAIKMD01. The sequence continues at coordinate 234,986 of CAVSUX010000014.1, forward strand.
AATGGTGAGTGGGTCTGTACCGTACGCCGCGAATAAACGTTGACGACCGCCGGGGCGACTTTTTTCACCACCGGCGCAAAAGACAGGTGGATCATCTCGCGGCTCGTGGGCGGCGTGCGGTTCTGTGCCCAGCCGGGTGCGATTGTCGCGAGGCTCAAAGCCAGCCCGAGAGTGAGCAAACCGGTTGTGACTGCCATTTTCATAGTCCGGGCAATCTAGTCACGCCATCAGGGCCGCGCCAGGGCAGTGATAACAACGCGTTCATCGCGTCAAACCATACGGCAGCATGTGCGGGGCTCGCACAAGGCGCGGATCCCGGCGTTGTGGTGATCAGCCAGCCTTAATCGGTCATCACACAATCGGCAGCGAAAACCTCGGCGAAGGCGGCTTTGAGCGCGGTGTCGACCTCGGGCATGGTCGCTGTGATGCCGAGTGCCGCGAGCGACGTCACGCCATGCTCGCTGATGCCGCAGGGCACGATGCCGCGGTAATGGGACAGGTCGGGATCGACATTGAGCGAGACGCCGTGGAAGCTCACCCAATGGCGGATGCGCACGCCGATCGCGGCGATCTTGCTTTCCTTGCCGCCGCCTTCGGTAATCCAGATGCCGACGCGTCCGGCGCGACGCTCGCCTTTCACGTTGAAGCGCTGCAGCGTGTGGATCAGCCATTCCTCGAGATCGCGGACATAGGCGCGGAGATCGGCGCCGCGCTTTTGCAGGTCGAGCATCACATAGCCGACGCGCTGGCCGGGGCCGTGATAGGTGTATTGCCCGCCGCGGCCGGTGCGGAAGACGGGCAGGAGATTGGGCGCGATCAGGTCGTTCGGGCGCGCACTGGTGCCGGCGGTATAGAGCGGCGGATGCTCCAGGAGCCAGACGAGTTCGGGCGCCGCGCCATCGCGGATCGCGGCGACGCGCGCCTCCATCGCTGTCTCGGCCTCCTCGTAAGGCACGAGCGCGTCGCTGATGCGCCATTCGATGTCGCTGACAGTTTGGGGCATATCGTCAACCAAGATATAGGCTTTTCGCCTCGCTTGCGATGGCGCCGCCGGTTTGCTAAATCGCGCAGGCGGCTCGGTCCAGAATACCGCCGCTCCGTGCGGTCGTGGCGGAATTGGTAGACGCACTAGCTTGAGGTGCTAGCGGGGGAAACCCCTTGGAAGTTCGAGTCTTCTCGACCGCACCATCTTTGCCTCGGGGGCTGAGCGATGGCTGACGAATTGCGCCGCGCCGCGCTCGAATATCACCGCTGGCCCGTTCCAGGCAAAATCGCGATCATCGCGACCAAGCCGCTCGCCAATCAGCATGATCTTGCGCTCGCCTATTCTCCAGGGGTCGCCGAAGCTTGTCTTGCCATTGCCGATGATCCGGCGCAGGCCTCGAACTACACGGCGCGCGGCAATCTCGTCGCCGTCATCACCAACGGCACCGCGGTCCTCGGCTTGGGCTCGATCGGTCCGCTGGCCGCCAAGCCGGTGATGGAAGGCAAAGCGGTGCTGTTCAAGAAATTCGCCGGCATCGACGTCTTCGACATCGAGCTCGACGCGAAGGACCCGGACAAATTCGTCGAGGTCGTCGCGGCGCTCGAGCCGAGCTTCGGCGCGATCAATCTCGAAGACGTGAAGGCGCCGGAATGCTTCACCATCGAGGAGCAGCTCCGCAAGCGCCTTAAAATCCCCGTTTTTCACGACGATCAGCACGGCACGGCGATCATCGTCGGCGCCGCGATCCGCAACGGCCTGAAGCTCGTCGGCAAGAAGCTCGAGGAAGTAAAGCTCGTCACCTCGGGCGCCGGCGCGGCGGCGATCGCTTGCCTCGATCTTCTCGTCACGATGGGCCTCAAGATCGAGAACACCATCGTCACCGACCGCTACGGTGTGGTCTGGCGCGGCCGCAGGGAAGAGATGGATCCGCGCAAGGATCGCTACGCCAGGGACACCAATGCGCGTACGCTGGGCGACGTGATCGGCGGCGCTGATATCTTCCTCGGCCTCTCCGCGCCCGATGTGCTGAAGCCGGAGATGGCGGCGAAGATGGCGGCGAGGCCGTTGATTCTGGCGCTCGCCAACCCGACGCCGGAAATCCTGCCGGAGAAAGCGCGCGAGGCGAAGCCGGATGCGATCATTGCCACCGGCCGGACCGATTATCCAAATCAGGTCAACAACGTTTTGTGCTTCCCTTTCATTTTCCGCGGCGCCCTCGATGTCGGCGCGACGACGATCAACGAGGCGATGAAGCTCGCTTGCGTCGAGGCGCTGGCCGCCCTCGCGCAGGCGCCGCCCTCCGACGTGGTTGCGGCGGCTTATGCTGATGAAGCGCTCGTCTTCGGGCCCGATTACATCATCCCAAAGCCCTTCGATCCGCGGCTGATCCTCGAGCTCGCGCCGGCGGTGGCGAAGGCCGCGATGGAGAGCGGTGTCGCGACCCGGCCGATCGAGGATTTCGCAGCTTATCAACAGCGCTTGACGCAATTCGTCTTCCGCTCCGGTCTCGTCATGCGGCCGGTGTTCCAGCGCGCGCGAAGCGATCCGAAGCGCATCGTCTATGCCGAGGGCGAGGATGAGCGCGTGCTGCGTGCGGTGCAGCAAGCGCTGGATGAAGGCATCGCTCGGCCGATCATCGTCGCGCGCCGCGACGTTGTGCGCCGCCGCATCGAGCGGCTCAATCTGCGCTTCAAGATCGATCAGGATGTCGAGCTCGTCGATCCGCAAAGCGACCCGCGCTACAACGATTACTCCGCGCTCTATCACAAGCTGATGGAGCGCAAGGGCATCTCGCCCGATTATGCGCGCTATCTCGTGCGCACGCGCAATCCGGTGATCGCCGCGCTGATGGTGAAGCGCGGCGAGGCCGATGCGATGCTCTGTGGCGCGGTCGGGCAATACCACCGCCATCTGCAGCACATCACCGACATCATCGGCCTGAAACCGGGCGCCAGCGCGCCGGCGGCCATGTCGGCGCTGGTGCTGCCGAAGGGCACATTCTTCTTCTGCGATACTTTCGTGATCGAGGAGCCGAGCGCGGCGCAGCTTGCCGAGATCACGCTGCGCGCTGCGGCCGTGGTGCGAATGTTCGGCGTCGAGCCGAAAGTGGCGCTGCTGTCGCATTCGAATTTCGGCAGCTCCAATGCGGCGTCGGCGAAGAAAGTGCGCGAGGCGTTGGCCTTGCTGCGCGATCTCGCGCCATTGCTCGAGGTCGAAGGCGAGATGCATGGCGATGCGGCGGTCTCGGAAGAGATCCGTCACCGCATCTTCCCGAATTCGCTGCTGAAAGGCGCGGCTAATTTGCTGATTCTGCCGAATCTCGATGCGGCGAATATCGCTTTCAATCTGCTGACAACGCTTGGCGAGGGGCTCGCGATCGGCCCGATGCTCATGGGAACGCAGAAACCCGCTCACATTGTGACGCCGTCGACGACGGTTCGCGGTTTGCTGAATATGACCGCGGTTGCGGTCTATGACGCGCAAATCAGCGCGCTATACGGAGATCAAGTCAGCGCGGTATACGGAGATACCGCGCTGCCTAGTCTTTAAATGGTGGAATTAGCCGCCACGGGGGCCGCCTTGATGGCCGCGAGAGTCATGACCGAACTGCGGCGTGGCGAGATCATCGGCGACTTTCTTTTGGTCGGGCGATAGGCTCGCATAGAGCGGTCGGAACGCGGCAAGATACTGCTGCTGCTGCTGGTCGCGCATCTGCGCCATCTTCGCGCGCTGCTCGACGCGCTCGATCGCATTCGTATTCTGATTCTGGCCGCGACGGCCGCGCATGTCCTGGAAGCCTTTCTGCGTCGTCGCCGCATTGTCGCGGATCACCTGCGCATAGCGATCGAAGGCCGCTTGCTGCGCCGGCGTGATTTTCAGCTCCGCTTTCACGTAGGCAATACGCGCTTCGGCGCGCGCCGTGAAATCGAAACGGTGCTGGAAGTCGCGGCGGCCCTGCATGTGATCGCGATCACGATGCTGGGCCTGTTGCGGCGCGGCGCCAGACTGCGGCGCGGTCGCGGCGGGCGCTTGGCTCGACGGAGCTGGCGCTTGCGCGTAGCCCGATGTGCAAGCGGCGGTCGCACCGAGAACCAGCGCAAGCGCCGCGGGGAGGATGAGTGGTTTTTTCACGGATGTCTCCTAGGGGGAAGATACAACGAGCCCACACGGGCTTGCTTCGTTCTAGGCTTGGCTGTCGACACGCATCCCTTGAGGCTCATGGAGACCGGGTTAAATCCAGGTAACGAGCCTTAGTCTGTGCCAACGTTCCCGTCTTTGGGGCGTCGGTCTCGCAATCCGTCTTGCCGCGAGCGCTCGCACGGAGCGCAATCGTACAAAATGATGCGCTATGGCGTTCCCTTGACGAGCGAATAGAGCGCGACAGCTAGCTCGGCGACGATGAGCAACAGCACATACCATTCGAGCCGGCGATTGCTTCGCTCCTGGGCCAAGCCGAGAAAAATCTCGCTGGTGCGCAGTATGACGTCCTGCTTGTGATCGAGCGCGCGCGAGCGCTCGCGCAATTCGTATTCTTCAGCGAGACGTGCGTAGAAGCGTTCGAGCTCCGGATGCTCCCAGAGCAATTCGGGTTTCTCGCCCGTCTCGACGCGTCCGACCATCTTGTATTGCACGAGAAGGGCGCTGCCGATCTGGCGCAGCAGCGGCCGGTCGGCGATGGCGATGCGGCCATCACGGCGTAACGTTTCAGCCATGGGCTCGGAGCGATCGAAGCCGATCGCGACGCGTGTCTCGTAATGCGCGAGCACGACGCTCTTGGCGAGTGCGTCCGCGATGAGTTGCAGCCGCTCGAGCGTGATTTCTTTCATGAGTACGGTGCCGGTGAGATCGATCTGCTCGTCGAGATCCGGTCGCACATCGACCCGCAGCTCTTCGCTCTCGCGGGGATCCAAAGGCTCGCCGACAATCGGTGCGAGCCGGTCGAGCAATGCGATCTCGGCTTCATGCGAGACGTTCATCAGGACGACGATGCCATAGCGGAAAAGCACCGCGACACCGCCGCCATCGACGGCAATCGTCAGCGGTACACGTGCGAGCGGTTCGCTAGGCTCGAAGCGGTTGGTGGCGATGCGCTCGCCCAACAACAGCGCGCGCACCGTGAGCGGACGGCGCGCGGCGAGTGCGCCGGCCAAGGTAATGCTTGAGGAACGCTCGATTTCCGCGCCGATCGTCATGCCATGTAGATGGGCCGAGGCATGCGCTTCCGCTATGTCTCGCGCATCCGGCGTCAATCGTTGGTCTGGCGCCCTGTCGCGGGTGCCACCGTGCCGGCGATGTTACGTGCGACTGCGGCGCGCTCCGCAGGCCGCAGCAATACACCGATCTTTTGTGCATCGCTCGCGCCGATGGTCGCGATCTTCGCACAGCGCACGACCGATGGGGCGGCCAAGCCGGCGTTGCGCAAATCGGTTATCGACACATCAGCTGGCCAAGACGGATTGTTCGCGCTGGTGATCATCACGACCCAAAGCAAGCCATGCGCCGCCTCAAGCCGTCCGCCGGCAAGCACGAGGACCGGGCGATATTCGAAAGCCGGCCGCGCATGATAGGGGAATGGGATCTTGAGAACGTCCCAAGGCTCAAAGGCCGGCGTAAGCGCGCCGGTCATACTCGGTATCCCATTCATCGAATGCCGCGGTCGGACTATCGACCGTTGCCACGGTCGCTTTGGTCATGACCACGTGATCGCCTTCGATTGCGTAGACGATGGTATCGCCGACGCCGAGTTTCAACGCGGCGCGGACCGAGCGTGGCACCGTCGTTTGGGCCTTGCTGGTGATTTTGCTGACGATCAAAATTGCCCCCGACATTCTATCGTTGGTCGCACTGTAAGGAAAATCCTTAAAAGCGCAAGGCCGCGCCGAACTTGCGCAGGAGAGGACGCTAGAGCATATGATCGAGGCGGTGACGGAGAGAGTTAATGGCGCTGCATATGCTCAAAATCGCGGCCGGGGTGGGCGATCTGGCGGAACTCAAGGAGCTCCAAAAAGAGCGCAAGAAAGAGCGCGGCGTCTACGCCTTCTATACCCGTAACATGCCGAAAAGACAGGAAGAAATCCTCGAAGGCGGATCGGTCTATTGGGTCGTCAAAGGCCAGATCCAGGCGCGTCAAAAGATCAAGGGCTTTCGCCCGATCGTCAATCGCCGCGGCCGACCCGCGGTCCTCGTCAGTTTCGAGGCGAAACTGACCCCGACGGATTGGTGGCCGCATCGGCCGTTCCGCGGCTGGCGCTATCTCGAGCCCAAGGACGCGCCCAAAGACATGCCGAAAGGCGCAAAAACCAAGGGTTTGCCGCCCAAGATGGCCGCCGAGCTACGCGAATTGGGGCTGCTCTAAAAATTTGTCGCCCTGGGGTAGACAGGCCTGGGGTCGGGTTTTATATTGCTTGTCCGGCCGCTTCACGAAGTGGCCTCCGCCAATGCATAGGCATTTTCGCGCTGTGTGCGCCTGCAGCGGGCTTTCGTGCCCGCTGCGACAAGCAGCGAAAAAATGCCGGCCAAGTTTCGGTTGACTTGGCAAAAGCGAGCGCCTAAAAGCGGCGCCTCGCTCGCAAGGGCGGTGCTCTTTGACATTGTTGATAAGAGGAAGGGATGCGCGGGCGGCGGTGCCGTTTCGGCACACGCAGTACGCGCATCACTAAGGAAATTGACTACTTGTCAATTCCGAACCGATGCAAAACGTACGTAATGTGCCAGGACTTGTCTGTGGGTTTCTATTCACAGACGAGGCTAACGTGAGAGTTTGATCCTGGCTCAGAACGAACGCTGGCGGCATGCCTAACACATGCAAGTCGAACGCCTGTAGCAATACAGGAGTGGCGCACGGGTGAGTAACGCGTGGGAACCTGCCCTGGAGTGGGGGATAACCGAGAGAAATTTCGGCTAATACCGCATACGTCCTGAGGGAGAAAGATTTATCGCTCTAGGAGGGGCCCGCGTCGGATTAGCTAGTTGGTGGGGTAACGGCCTACCAAGGCAACGATCCGTAGCTGGTCTGAGAGGATGATCAGCCACACTGGGACTGAGACACGGCCCAGACTCCTACGGGAGGCAGCAGTGGGGAATATTGGACAATGGGGGCAACCCTGATCCAGCAATGCCGCGTGAGTGATGAAGGCCTTAGGGTTGTAAAGCTCTTTCGGCGGGGACGATGATGACGGTACCCGCAGAAGAAGCCCCGGCTAACTTCGTGCCAGCAGCCGCGGTAATACGAAGGGGGCGAGCGTTGTTCGGAATTACTGGGCGTAAAGGGCGCGCAGGCGGCTCTGAAAGTCAGATGTGAAAGCCCCGGGCTTAACCTGGGAATTGCATTTGATACTCTAGAGCTTGAGTACGGGAGAGGAGAGTGGAATTCCCAGTGTAGAGGTGAAATTCGTAGATATTGGGAAGAACACCGGTGGCGAAGGCGGCTCTCTGGACCGTAACTGACGCTGAGGCGCGAAAGCGTGGGGAGCAAACAGGATTAGATACCCTGGTAGTCCACGCCGTAAACGATGTGCGCTAGACGTTGGAAGGCTTAGCCTTTCGGTGTCGCAGCTAACGCGATAAGCGCACCGCCTGGGGAGTACGGCCGCAAGGTTAAAACTCAAAGGAATTGACGGGGGCCCGCACAAGCGGTGGAGCATGTGGTTCAATTCGACGCAACGCGAAGAACCTTACCAGCTCTTGACATGCCCGGTATGGGGTCGAGAAATCGGCTCCTTCAGTTCGGCTGGCCGGTGCACAGGTGCTGCATGGCTGTCGTCAGCTCGTGTCGTGAGATGTTGGGTTAAGTCCCGCAACGAGCGCAACCCTCACCTTCAGTTGCCATCAGGTTAAGCTGGGCACTCTGAAGGAACTGCCGGTGACAAGCCGGAGGAAGGCGGGGATGACGTCAAGTCCTCATGGCCTTTATGGGCTGGGCTACACACGTGCTACAATGGCGGTGACAGTGGGACGCGAAGGGGCAACCCTTGGCCAATCTCAAAAAGCCGTCTCAGTTCGGATTGTCCTCTGCAACTCGAGGGCATGAAGCTGGAATCGCTAGTAATCGCGGATCAGCACGCCGCGGTGAATACGTTCCCGGGCCTTGTACACACCGCCCGTCACACCATGGGAGTTGGTTTTACCCGAAGGCGCTGCGCCAACCGCAAGGAGGCAGGCGACCACGGTAAGGTCAGCGACTGGGGTGAAGTCGTAACAAGGTAGCCGTAGGGGAACCTGCGGCTGGATCACCTCCTTTCTGGAAGCTGAAGTAGGTTTCGACCTCTTCGGCTCTTCCATCAGCAGATTGTCAAATCTGCAAATCGCGACACCGCCGTCTGCGCATCCCTTCCCCGATCCAAGAGCCGATGGACCCGCTGCTCTTTGCATTACGGACATCGGCGATCAGCTTGGGCTAGTAGCTCAGTTGGTTAGAGCGCGCGCTTGATAAGCGTGAGGTCGGAGGTTCAAATCCTCCCTGGCCCACCAACTGATTTTCCTGGGCACGAGCTGATCGTTTGCAGAGGCGGGGGTGTAGCTCAGTTGGGAGAGCGCCTGCTTTGCAAGCAGGAGGTCATCGGTTCGATCCCGTTCACCTCCACCATCCTGCGCCGCGCGCATAGTTGCGTTATGCAGGATGTCCTCCGAAGCCGAAGGGCGAAGGAGGACGGATGTGAAGGCCGCTTCGGCGGCGGGACAGCCTCCAAATGGATCGGGTGAAGCAAACTATTCGTCGGTCAGCAAAGGCCGGCGTTTGCGATCTTTGACATAGTGAAGAGTGGAGTAACCGAAGCAGCGTCTGCCGACGCTTGTTGTCTAACCTGTCGGCAGAAGAGCACTTCGGGAACGCCGAAGAAATATCGGCCGTCGCGTTGATCTTCAACGCAGCGGACGGTGGTTTCTTCGGAAGAGTGTCTTCATGTGAGACTTGTCTCACTTGCGGGGCTTCGTCCTGCAAGCGATGAGTTTTGCGATCAAGCGTCAAATAAGGGCATTTGGTGGATGCCTTGGTACCGAGAGGCGATGAAGGACGTGGCACGCTGCGATAAGCCAGGGGGAGATGCGAGCGATCGTTGATCCCTGGATTTCCGAATGGGGCAACCCCTCCCGCATGGGAGATCTCCGACTGAATACATAGGTCGGCGAGGCAAACCCGGCGAACTGAAACATCTCAGTAGCCGGAGGAAAGGACATCAACAGAGACTCCGCTAGTAGTGGCGAGCGAACGCGGACTAGGCCAGTGACCTGACATGAGTTAGCAGAACCGTCTGGAAAGGCGGGCCGTAGTGGGTGATAGCCCCGTAAGCGACGGCGAGTGTCAGGTACTTGAGTAAGGCGGGACACGTGCAATCCTGTCTGAACATGGGGGGCCCACCCTCCAAGCCTAAGTACTCCTCGGTAACCGATAGTGAACAAGTACCGTGAGGGAAAGGTGAAAAGCACCCCGACGAGGGGAGTGAAACAGTTCCTGAAACCGGATGCCTACAAGCAGTCGGAGCCTCTTTATGGGGTGACGGCGTACCTCTTGTATAATGGGTCAGCGAGTTAGTCTTGGCAGCAAGCTTAAGCCGATAGGTGTAGGCGCAGCGAAAGCGAGTCCGAAATGGGCGACTGAGTTGCCAGGATTAGACCCGAAACCGAGTGATCTAGCCATGGGCAGGTTGAAGGTGAGGTAACACTCACTGGAGGACCGAACCCATTTCTGTTGCAAAAGAACGGGATGACCTGTGGCTAGGGGTGAAAGGCCAATCAAACTCGGAAATAGCTGGTTCTCCGCGAAATCTATTGAGGTAGAGCGTCGATTGCTCACCGCTGGGGGTAGAGCACTGGATGGGCTAGGGGGGCGCGAGCCTTACCAAACCTAACCAAACTCCGAATACCAGCGAGTGGAAATCGGCAGGCAGACCATGGGTGCTAAGGTCCGTGGTCGAGAGGGAAACAGCCCAGACCGCCAGCTAAGGTCCCTAAGTCGTGGCTAAGTGGGAAAGGATGTGGGGTAGCATAGACAACCAGGAGGTTGGCTTAGAAGCAGCCATCCTTTAAAGAAAG
>CAVSUX010000014.1:247500-252667 GCA_963731145.1 uncultured Alphaproteobacteria bacterium
TTCTCGCGATGCAGGCGGTTCATCTGCCGCGTGTATTCCTGACAGAACAGATCGCACAGCGCCGGGTCCATCACATGGCTTTGCAGCCCTTCGAGCACGACGGCATCGAGCACGTCGCGCCGGATGGTGCGGCGATTGTCGCAGGTGCCTTTATAGCGCGCGGTCGCGCAGCCGAGGCGCTCGGCACTGAGATTGGTGAAACCTCCGCCACAGCAGCCGCAGCGCATCAGACCCGACAAAAGATGACGCGGACGGCGCCGGTCCCAATAGCCCGTCGCCTTCTTGCCGGTACGGGTGCTACGCAGCGCACCTTGCCGTGTCTTGACCGCCTCCCATAACTCGGGGGCGATGATCCGCAGCTCCGGCACATCTTGGGTGATCCATTCGGATTCCGGATTGGGCCGCGACACGCGCTTGCCGGTTTCAGGGTCCTTGATGTAGCGCAGCCGGTTCCAGACCAGCTTGCCGATATAGAGTTCGTTATTGAGGATGCCCGTGCCACGATCCGGATTGCCGTGGATCGTGCTCGGTCCCCATCCCGTTCCAGAGGGGCCGGGGACAATTTCCTTGTTGAGCTGTTTCGCAATTGCCTGCGGCGACTTGCCCGCTGCGTAGTCGTTGAACATGCGCCGGACAATCCCGGCTTCCGCTGCATTGATCTTGCGCTCACCGCGTACCGGCAGACCTTCGGCATCGAGCCGCCGTACCACGTCATAACCGAATGAATTGCCGCCGCCTGACTTTCCCGCCTCGACACGCCCGCGCAGGCCACGCCGCGTCTTGTCGGCGAGGTCCTTGAGGAAGAGCGCGCCCATCGTCCCTTTCAGGCCGATATGCAGCTCGTTCACCTCCCCTTCGGAGAGCGTGACGATCCGCACGCCGGCAAACTGCGCGCGCTTGTAGATATGGGCGATATCTTCCTGATCGCGCGAGAGACGGTCGATCGCTTCGGCGACGATCACATCGAACTTTTTGGCCTGTGCATCCTGCAAGAGCATCTGGACGCCAGGCCGCATGAGGCTCGCACCTGAAATCGCGTGATCGGTGTAGCAGTTGATGACCCGCCAGCCTTCGCGCTTCGCCCGCTCCTTGCAGAGGCGAATCTGATCCTCGATCGAGGCGTCGCGTTGCAGGTCGGAGGAATAGCGGGCGTAGATCGCGGCGGTAATCATGGCGTGCTCCGTATTGGCTAGTCCTGCCGCGCCTCCGGCTTGCTCTTGGGCCGGGTCTTGCTACCGCAGAATCCTACATAGTCTTCCTCGGCGGCCAAGCGGGCAAGCAACTTTACGAGTTCCACGATCACTGGATCGTGGGCGCTGGCGGCGGCGATCCGCGCCTCTTTTGTCTGCCGTTCCTGCCGGTGGTTTTTCATGCAGGCACGCTCTCATACGCACTCGCCCCTATTCCTCGCGGTATCCTCGCGGCCTTGTTGCAAGGAAAACCGACACGGCGATATCGCCGTGCCGGTGAGCCGCAGGGTTCAGCAACCCGGCGGCCGGGGGCACATCAGCCGATGGGCGAGAACGCGCCTGATGTTCTCCAGATTGATCAGCGCATCGCGGCGCTCGAACGAGCCCGGCGTGCTGCAACCCAGATCGTACCGGGCCTTGCAGAGCAGGCCTCGCAGTTGGAGATTGCTGAGAGTTTGAAGTGCTGACGTTGTGTAGACCGTGGACATGGATTTTCTCCTCTGTTGTCCTCGCGGCCCCGACCATCAGGGCCGTCATGCGGTCCAGAGGAAGAATCAGCAGCAGACGGCCCCGCCATGGGCGGCGGGCGCGGAGAAGGACAGGAAGAGGAGAAAATTGGACACGCGGCTGCACAGGCAGCGCGGTCAAACCTCAGCGATTGAGAGATGCGACCTGAGACGGAAGGTTCGGATACGGACGCCAGCGTGCAAGCCACCGGCGCCGGGCTCTGGCGCGTGTCGCTGTCATCGGTCATCCAAGCAATGGGAATCGTCGCAAAGTGGCTCTGTGCCTTGTGCAGCGCAGTACAGTTCGCGGTGGTAAAGTTGGATAATCCTTAATAGTCGGAGTTGTATTATGGAAATTATTACAGGCATTCAACAAATTTTATTTGAAGACATAGTGGCAGGGCATTCATGGGAAGATTGATCCGGTTCTCGTAATTGACTACGAGAAATTAGGCACGATCGCGACTCGACGAACTGGAAGCAGGCGATCTGGGACGATATTGAAGCGCTCAAGGATGAATTCGGCATCGCGTATCGTAACCAACGCCAAGCTCATCGTGCCAGCCACCAACGAGTTCGGCGATCCTCTCGTGGTAAAGCGTCTATCGACTGGCGCAACGGTCAAGCGCCTCGATACGCACCACTATCGCCCGGCCTGCCTCGATTACCAGTTGTAGGACGAGGTGCAGGATCATGAGACAGCCCTGCTACATCGACCTCGAACAGGCCCGCCACGTTCTCGCTGAAATGGGTGTGCGAGTTGACGCCGCAGCAGATGAAGCGCGCCGCCGACAAGGACGCGCCATGGCCGCCGCAAGCTTCCTTTCTTCATCGACCCTATCGAGGGCACACTGAAAATCGAGAAGGACTCGCTGATCAACATCTACATGCGAAGACAAGTCGAGGCCGAAAGAAATCTAAGACCTCAACCTTAGTTTTGTTAAAACTTGCAAAATAGCCCGTAATTACTGCATTATCTGTACATGTCAGACATAAGAAAAAGAAACGGAAGCAAAGGGATTTCCTATCAAGTCAGGTATGCCAGCATGGCGGCGAAGTCTGGCTATGCTTACAAGTCCTTTGAGACTGATGAAAGAGGCGCGGACCTTTCTTGAAGACTCCGCTGCCCGCCGGAAGAATGGCCCGCTCTCCACCGAAATCCGCACGGTCGATCAAGGGCTCCAGAAATGGCTTGATGTTTGTGCGAAGGAAGGCCGGAACGGGCGCGATCCGGTCACCGCAGGGACCGTCCAGAATTACGAATATCGCGCCGGCATCATCCGCGCGTACGAGTGGACGAAGCCGCTACATGAACTCACCGCTCCCGACATTGTCGAGTTTCGGTCATGGCTGTTGAAAAATCACAGCCGGGTCGTGGCGCATAAGGCGCTCTCGTCGCTTCACTCAATGGTGCGGGAGCTGATGACGCGCGGAATCATCGCGCACGATTTCGCTTCCGGGGTCACGGTTCAGACCAGCTCGCGTTATGACGAGCCCGTAACGATCCCAAGCGAGACTGACATTCATACGTTGCTCGCCGCTGCGGATCGTCTGGCGAATTCCAAGAACCCCCAGATTTAACGTTCATGGCGCCGTTACCGGCCCATGCTCTATCTCGCAGTCGATACAGGAATGCGACCGCAAGAGTATGTCGTCCTGCCCCGGACCAATCTGACCGACAAGGGCGTTCAGGTTGACCAGGCGTTGGAGCGTCTCGGGGAAATATCGGTGACGAAAACGCCTGCCGGACGCCGCTTCATCGATCTCAGTGCCGGTACTCTCGATATGGTGCATCACTACGCGAAGCACCATGCCGTGCCCAACAAGTACGACCTCGTGTTTCCGACGGAGAACGGTCGATGGCTGGCTCCACAAAATTGGCGCAATCGCGGCTTCTATGTCGCGTGCATTGAAGCCGGCCTTGTCACGGAGACCGAGGAAGACGGCGAAACCGTCGTGCGGCCGAAATACCGGCCCTACGACCTACGCCATTTCTACGCGTCCATGCTCATCGAGCAGCGCGTCAGTCTCAAACGCGTTCAATATCTCATGGGGCACGAAGACGTTAGCACCACGCTCAATGTCTACGGCCATCTGATTGAGCGGGCCGAAGTGAAGCCAGACCAGTCGCGCGGTATGATCGCATCAATGCAGGCGCAGTGATCTTGTGGCAAATCTGTGGCGGACTGAAAACAACTAATTGAGTTATCACGATTTTTAGTTGTTTCGGGAGCAAGAGGTCGCAGGTTCGAATCCTGTCGCCCCGACCATTATAAGATCAATGAGTTGCCCAAAGACTATGGAAAGAAACGGCCCTCCGGGGTCGTTTCTCGCATAAAAATTGGCTCCGCTGAAACCCGCAGAAATCCTTGATTGTATGTTTCAGTCGCTTCCGGCTTGTGGCGAGTTTGTGGCGAGTTCATCCATCTAGGTTCCAGATAATCCTCTCCCAGACTGCTCTGGACCCTGCATGCGATTTTTCGTTACCCGTTTGTGTATCCATTGGTTACACTTACGCCATGACGACGAAGGATGTTGGACTGCGTATCCGAGTTGAGCGGGACCTCCGCGATGAATTTCTGGAGGTCTGTCGCGCTCAGGACCGGCCGGCCGCCCAGCTCCTTCGCGAGTTTATGCGGGACTACATCGCCGATCAGAAAGCTAGACTGCCACGCGCAACAGTGAGTAAACGACGCAGACGGAACGAGCCTACGGAGGCGCTGAGCTAACAACGGATCGGTCTGGAAGGGGGAACATGGCTTCGAGTAAAAAGACGGCCAAGAGGCCGATTGATAACTATACCCACCCCGACAAGGAACGTCTGAACAATCCTCCTGTGGGCTTGGTCACACCTGACACCGACAAGGACCTCGGCAAGAAAACTTACGCATTTGATCCCCATCTAGACCCGGAACTTAATTGGGCGGGCAAAACCGAACACACATCGTTTGTCATACCAACTGTATCGCTTCACGTTCATGAACGGATCGATCCGCGCACGATCATTCAGGCAGTGAAGAAGCGCAATGGCAATACAGGACAGTTATCGCTTTTCGCGACGCCGGAAGAGAATTCCGCCAATTCGCGAGGCGATCGAATTCTACAAGCAGCAAGTACAATCCGGCAACCAATCGGCTTGTGGCGGGCGACAGCCTTCTCGTGATGAACAGTCTGCTTGAGAAGGAAGGCTTGGGCGGGCAGGTACAGATGATCTATCTGGACCCCCCATACGGAGTGAACTATCGATCAAACTTCCAACCGTTCATCAACAAGCGTGACGTGAAGGATGGTAAGGATGAGGACCTGACGCAGGAGCCGGAAACGCTGAAAGCTTTTCGCGATACTTGGGAGCTTGGCATCCACTCATATCTTACGTACCTACGCGACCGCCTGCTCCTTTCGCGTGACCTGCTTAGCGACGAGGGAAGTGTTTTCGTTCAGATCAGTGATGAAAACGTTCATCACGTCAAA
>CAVSUX010000015.1:0-153379 GCA_963731145.1 uncultured Alphaproteobacteria bacterium
AAGGCACGACGCTTTCGGTCGGGATCACCCATCCGGACGGCGAGCGAACCTTTTTCACCACCCGGGGACATTTGCCGCGCTTTTCGCTGGCGGACGTGTTGTCCGTTCTGACCGCGCCAAGCTTTCCGGCGGCTACGCGCTTCGCGGACTCCTTCCTGACCGACGACCTCACCGCCTCTTATCCCGCCTTGTTCGACTGGGCGGATCGCCATGGCATCACAATAGCGCTCGATACCGGCTGGCCGATGGACGGCTGGACGGAGGCGAACAAGCACGCCACACGCGGCTGGTTGTCGCGTTGCGGATGCGCCTTGCTCAACGAAGTCAAGACGACGACGCTTTCGG
Organism: uncultured Alphaproteobacteria bacterium; assembly: GCA_963731145.1. Lineage (GTDB taxonomy): Bacteria > Pseudomonadota > Alphaproteobacteria > ATCC43930 > CGMCC-115725 > CAIKMD01. The sequence goes on from CAVSUX010000015.1 coordinate 346, forward strand.
GTCTTTCTGATCCGATCGAGGCGGCACGGGATCTCAAGAGCCACATGCCGGCCTGCGGCGCGACCCCGTCGTCGTCAATGAGTCGTGAGCGCCATTGCGATCGATGCCGACGGTTCGCTTGTGTTAGCCTCAGCACCGGCAGTCAAGGTGGTCGATACGATTGGCGCGGGCGACGTCTTCAACGCCGCCTTCCTTGCAGCGCTTGCCGAGGAGAAGCCATTGGCCGCCTGCCTCGAAGCAGGTACGACCGTCGCTTCCCGCGCCATTTCCACCCTGCCCCGCAGCTATGGCGGCCCATCGTCGCCCGAAACCGGAGAGTTTCGCCGATGAGCGCGCTCGATATCCAGAATATCCGCAAGACCTATGGCGACGTCGAAACACTGAAGGGCATCGACATTTCGCTCGAAAGCGGCGAATTCCTGGTGCTGCTTGGTTCTTCTGGATGCGGAAATCAACGCTGTTGAACATCATCGCCGGCCTCGCTGAGCCGACCGGCGGCAACATTCTGATCGGCGGCCGTTCGGCGTCTTCGGCGTGCATCCGAAGGATCGGGATATCGCTATGGTGTTCCAGTCCTACGCGCTCTATCCGCACCTGACAGTCCGACGAACATGGGCTTCGGCCTCGAGATGGCCGGTTCCCGCCGACGTCCGCGACAAGGCAGTGCGCCATACCGCAAAGCGCTGCAAATCGAACCGTTGCTCGATCGCAAACCCAAGGCAGCTGTCCGGCGGCCAGCGCCAGCGCGTCGCCATCGGCCGCGCGATGGTGCGCGACCCGGTGGTTTCCTGTTCGACGAACCGCTCTCCAATCTCGATGCTCAGCTCCGCGGGCAGATGCGCATCGAGCTGCAAGCGGCTGCACCAGCGGCTGGGCGACCACCATCGTCTACGTTACGCACGATCAGGTCGAGGCCATGACGATGGCCGACCGCATCGTCGTCATGCGCGACGGCCGCATCGAGCAGGTCGGCACACCGGATAGAGGTCTACAATCACCCGGCCACGCTCTATGTCGCCGGCTTTGTCGGCGCGCCGCCGATGAACATGCTGAACGTGACCGTCAAGGGTGAGCAATTGGCGATCGACAATTCCGAGGCGGCTCTGCCGCTCCCGGCGCGCTTTCGCGGCATCGCGACCGATGGGCGCAGGCTCATCCTCGGCGTGCGGCCTGAGGCTATGCGCCTCGGCGAAGGCGGTGGCCTGACGCTGAAGGCCCGCGTTGATGTGGCCGAACTGACCGGACCGGAATTGGTGGTGACCGCGCTCGTCGGCAATCAACGGATCATGGCCAGCCTGCCGCCGCGTTCAGCCGTGGCGACAGACGCGCAATTGACGCTGGTCTTCGATGAGCAGGCAATGCACCTCTTCGATCCCGAGCATGGTCTGCGCTCTCGTCTGAGAAATGCTCAGACCAGAGCAACATCCATGCCGCGGAAACGATCCGACGCAGTGAGCAGTGGCTGACGATAGTAGCGGGCGCATGCATAGGTCATGCAGTCGTTGAGATCGAGAACCGCCGCACCCTTGACTGGCGCGGTGCGCATAAGCTTCGCATGCAAGCGAGGCGGCTCGCGGCGGCACGGCGAGACACTGGATGTTGACGACCTGCAGAAAGGCCCTGACGGCGGCGTCGGTATCCGCGATCGGCAGCGACAGCGTCTGCGAAACGGCAATGGCGGCCCGCGCCGCCTCGATCGGAGACGTCATCCGGCTGGACGCGGTCTGCAGCCGGCGGGCGAACACTCGTGCTGCCTCTTCATCGCTCATCATGGCAGCAATCACGGAGTGATCGACGAACATCAGGTATCCACCTTGCCTGGGGCGGAGGCATTGTCCGCTCGTTTCCGCAGTTCACGGCAGAAGGCGACAGCGATATCCTCCAGCGCCGGCTTCGTCATCTCTTCATCGAGAGCCTTCTGGAGCGCGCGGCGCACGGCCTCCGACTTCGACGGCGCCTGCGTCAGTGTCTGATAACGTCGCGCCAGCCGGTCGACGGCGTCGTCCTTGATGTAAAGCGGCATGCCTTGTCCTCGATTGCATTGAGATGTCTTCGCCAGCCGTGGCCACGCGATCGCCCGTTTCGCCGGCGACGGTGAAGGGCGGCGCTGGCAAATGAAATGTCGCTCTTGATCTCGCGTGTCGACATTGAGGTGGACGTCCGCTTGACGCCTGGCAGGCGGCAGAGTTCCTGGCGAAGGATGCGATCGAGCGCGTTCATGTCGGCGCGACAATGTGGAGAAGATAGTCCGCCTCGCCGGTCGTCGCATGGCAGCGCCAGATCAGCGGATGCCGCCGTACCGCAGCTTCGAACGCCTCCGAAAGTTCAAAATCGATCGAGACCTGAACGAAGGCCTCCAGGCCGAAGCCAAGCAGGGCGGCATCGAGCATTGTCCTGTACCCGCGAATGATGCCAGCCTCCTCCAGCGCCTTTACCCGTTTCCAGCACGGCGTCTTGCTGAGGCCGACGATCTCGGCCAGCGCCGCAAACGACATGCGCGCATCCGCTTCCAGCGCAGAGACGATCTTCTGATCGAGCAGACTTAAGGTCCATCGTTCTCTCCACGCCAAATCTCGTCCATTCGTACTCTCATCATGGCATTCACCATGACAAATAGAAACAATGTTCAGCCGAAAACTTCCTATCATCGACGAAAGCAAACAGGCTTCGAGCTGAAGAGCCGCTGAAGGGGACCGACCATGCAAAAGAGAAGACTATTACGCCCGCATCGAGGCGCCTGAGATGCGCGATTATGGCGTCTATCTCCAGTGCGACCGGCTACTTGCCTGCCAGAAGCCTCTGGCTGAAATGGCAAATGCTGACGAACTGCAGTTCCAGATCGTGCATCAGGTCGAAGAGCTGTGGATGAAACTCATCGCCTATACGCTGGTCGACGTCATCGCCTATCTCGAAGAAGCCAACACCCATCGCATCGTAACGCTGATGGGCCGCGTACACCGTTTGATGCGAATGATGACGACGCAGCTTGACCTTTTAGAAACCATGTCGCCGAAGGAATATCAGCAGATCCGCCTGCAGCTTGGCAACGGCAGCGGCCAGGAATCGCCCGGTTTCAAGTTTCTGCTGCGGATTCCGCCTGATCTCTGGCATGCGTTCAAGACAAGCTATCTCGACGGGCGCAGCCTGACCGTCGAGGATGTCTACGACGCGAAGTACGACCACGGCGATAGCTATGTCGTTGCAGAAGCCCTGATTGAATTCGACGAGCTGTTTCAGAAGTTTCGCGCCCATCACCTCTATCTGATCCACCGCTCGATCGGTCTCGGATCGAAGTCGTTGAAGGGTCGACCGGTCGACCTCTTGCAGGCCGGCGCCCGCTATCGATTCTTCCCGGACCTTTGGGACATCCGCTGCGAGATGACGGATCGATGGGAGCCGAATACGGCGGCCAACTTCTCGCCTTTGATCACGATATTTCGACGTTCCGCGATGTGCGTCGGCTCGAGGACCTTCCGGTCGAAGCCGGTCGCTGGCCCCAGCTACATGGTCGTGTTCGCAGGCGGGGACGCGCGGGCGCCCTGGTGGTCGACCCTGTGACCGCGCGCATCCTGGAATTAAGTGACGGAACACGGACCGCCAGCGATATTATGGAGCAACTCAAGCAGGAAGACGCATTGTCGGCAGCGGTCGATGACGAGCTCGGATGGATCGAGACGCTCTTTATCGAAGGGCTGCTGCGCTTGCGCCATACGAATTTCGCAGCGGCGCCAGCATGATGCGACGCTACCCTCATCTCCTTAGGTTGATTCGATGATCCCGCGACGGAGCTTTTTAGGGTTACTCGGTGGTGGGCTGGCGTTCTGGCCAGTTGTCGGGCGCGCCAAAGACGCGATGCCGGTGATCGGGTTCCTCAGCACCGGTTCGGCGCGGGCGTTTGACAGTTTCGTCGCAGCATTCCGACAAGGCCTGGCCGATCAGGGCTTCGTCGATGGCACCAATGTCCGAATCGATTTCCGCTGGGCGGATGGAAACTATGGCGCGCTCGGCGGGCTGGCGGCCGACCTTGTCAGCAGTCGTGTCGATGTGATCGCCGCAACCGGTGGCGTCGTCTCCGCACAAGCTGCCCTCAAAGCGACGAAGACGATCCCGATCGTCTTTGTCGTCGGCTTCGATCCGGTGGCGCTGGGACTCGTTGCAAGCTTGAACCAGCCCGGTGGCAACGCCACGGGTGCGAGTTTGTATACGACCGAGCTCGCAACGAAGCGCCTCGAAATCCTTTATGAGCTCGCACCGGGAATCGAGACGGTCGCCTTCCTGGTCGATCCCAAGGCGGCCGTCACCGAAATCGAAGTCCAAGAGACCATTGCCGCGATTCAGAAATCCGGCCGCCAACTTGTCGTGCTGAACGCGACCAATGAAAGCGAGATCGATGCCGCGCTTTCCACCGCGCATGAGAAGAAGGCCGGCGGCCTCGTGGTGAGCGCCGATCCGCTCTTTACGACGCGTGCCTCCCAGATTGTTTCCTTGGCCGCGCGCTATGGGATACCAGGGGCGTATCCCGTGCGAGAATATGCGAAAGCGGGCGGCGTGGTGAGCTATGGGCCAAATCTGGCGCGCGCTTATCATGATGTTGGCGATTACGCCGGCCGCATCCTCAAAGGCACCAAGCCCGGCAGTTTGCCGGTGAGCTTGCCCACCACTTTCGATCTGGTTCTCAACCTCAAGGCGGCACAGACACTCGGGCTTAAGATGTCGCCGCTTCTACTTGCGACCGCCAACGAGGTTATCGAATAGCAGTATCGTCCGGAGTTTTTGGCTTGGCTGAAGAGCTAGCGTGATGCTTCTTCGTTTGAGCGGCGCAATAATAAAGGCGGGTGGCAAAAGGCGGTGGCCGAGGCGCGTCGACACGATCGGCTACCCGCATGTAGTTGTTGAAGCGGGACGATTTTCCGATGGCCCAGATCACGATCTTGCGCAACGGATAGGCAGCCTTTGGCCATTCCGAGGTGATCCAATCGTAGCGTCGCGACCAAAGCTGCGTGCGATCGGAAATCCAGCGCCAGTCGTGTTGCCAAGCGGCCAAGGCGTCACCGAGATCGGCCTTGGATGAGACATAATCCGCGAGCAGCAAGGCGTTCATCAGCGACAGGCCGGCACCTTGTCCAAGCGTTGGCGGAAGCGCATGCGCCGCATCGCCAAGCAGGACAACCGATCCTTTGACCCAGGAACGGGTACGCACCAACGGATAAGGGTGATGAACGGCCTCCGCGGAATGAGCGCGCACAAAGAAGCCTTCGGCTGCGAGCGCCGGGAAACGCGCGCTCCAATATTCCTGGTCGATCGGAACGCGCGTGCCGTGTTCGTCATCGAGCGGCGCGATGAAATAGCCAAAGAGATCGCTTGGCGAGCAGGGGCAAAGCCCGATGCGCAGATCGACCGGACCAGAATTCGCGCACGAAATCGTCGGCATCATGCTCGGTCCGGCGGACCAGCAAGCGGATTGCGCCGCTCTCGGGACGCCGTGACCGGCCGATCGAGGCCGAGCATCTGGCGGGCAAGTGAATGAACGCCATCGGCCGCGATGATGAGATCGGCACGCAGCGATTGGCCGGAGATGCTGACGCTTCCGCCGGGGTCGATCAATTCGACCGTGGCATCGGTATGGATCCGGGCGCCGAGCGCGACGGCTCGCTGGTAAAGCGCGCGAATCACGTGTTCGCGCTTGGCGTTCCAGATCACCGTCGCATCGCGCAAAAGCCGTCGTTGCAGCAAAATACCATTTTGGTCGAGGGTGCGTGCTTCGCGCAGCACGATGCCATCGCGGCGAATCTGATCGGCAACAGCGAAATCCCGTAAGACGCGCTGTGCATTTCCTTTGATAAAAATGCCGGCACCAATCTCTCGGACCGAACTGCTGCGCTCGTAGACATCGACCGACCAACCATGTCGGGCCAAGCCGATCGCGGCGGCAAGGCCGGCGATGCCGCTCCCGCATACAATCGCTGTCCGCATGTTAATTGCCCGTAGATCCGTGGATACGAAATGCGGCTGTAATTTAGCTCTAGCGGGGAGATTTGAAAACGCGTACCCCGTCATTCCGAGCTTCGAGCGGCCCTATCCAAAACACCGGCAACCGGGATTGCTTGCCTCGAGAAACAGCAATTTCGGTATTTACGCGACTTAATCGATCATCGACCAGATACCGGTGTCCGGTCCATCGGTCGACATTTCGATAAAGGGCAGCTTGCCCAACTGTTCGTCGCGGCTGATCTCATCCGAGAGGTTTACCACGCCCAACAAGAAAATCGTGGCGGCGAGGACAACGGCGACCGCGGCGAGGCCACTATTCATCTGCCCGCAGCAGCGTTCGACAGACCGGCAGATTCGGATCATTGCCAATTTCCGGACGTATATCCACTTAACGCTTTCGCGATGGTTCTTCATTGGAGCGCGCCCCATGCCGCCGCGCCTTGGATATGCACCGCGAGACATTTCTGGAACAGGGAGGGTTCCGAGCGGCGGCGAAATAGTCTGATGATGCGCGTTATCATGTTCGGCCCTCTCTAAGGACAGGTGGCGACAAATCGGACGAGCAGGCGGAGACGGAGCGTTGGCATACGAGCAAAGATGTTTGCGTGGCTAACCGCGCGAATCAGATGATGATGGCCGCCGCCCTCGTCCGAACTGTGCGCGGTGCAAAGAGCGACGGCGGAGAGAATGAGAAAGCCGATCAGGTTGAGTAGCAAAGTCGTCGACCCCGTTAACAACCACGACGCATCGTAATCCATGACACCCTCCAATATCCGTTGATGCGATGCCGATTCTGCTCCTGAAAGCTGGAGCAAAGGTGTGATGCGCCGCACACCCCGACCCGAAAATTTTAAGGAAGGGAAAGGGACTCGCGGCGAGAGTCGACGCGGCCGATACGGCGCACGCGCTCGCACAATCCGAACATCAGACGGGGCGGCCGTGCGTGGCGATTGATGCCTCGCGCAACTAGAGGATTTAGGTGAGGATGTGTTCCTACACAGCTAGGCCAATGCCTGAAAACAAAAGCAGGAAAAGCACGACACGCCTGAAAATCGTGTCGCCTACGCCACGGAATACCATCAAACCAATCAAAGTGCCCCCGACGACGGCCGGCACGCAGCGCATGAATGTACCGACGATGGTCACCGACAGCAGACCGAGCTTCGAGAAATACAATAAGGTAGCGACCTGCATAACGAGGACGAAAGGCTGGATTGTTCCGCGTTGCGTTTCTTTGGAGACACCTTTCAGGCAGTACCACAGCGACGGAAACGCTCCAGGAAAAGCAATAGATCCGCCGGTAACGCCTCCCGCGAGACCCGCTACTAAGTCAGTGACTAGGCCTCCATCACGCACCTAAGTCACGGGCCGAATTAACATGATCGCACTATAGAAAATGAGCAAAGCGCCGATACCTACTGCGAAAATTCTGGCGCTCACGTGCTCTATCAGCATTGCTCCGATTGGAATACCGACCATGCCGCCGCTACACAGAACCAAGAATCGGCGCCATTCAATGGAATGCTGGAGGCTTGCGATGCTGAAGAGTTGGGTGATTATGCTGCAAGTAATAAGCACGGGCACCGTTTCCAACGGTGTCATCCAATGCATCATGAGCGACCCCGCGATTGCCGAAAACGCGAAACCGACAAGCCCGGAGACCACGCTGCCGACAAACACGGATAACATAATAACGCCTTCGGCGGTCGTTAAAGTGCCGTGTCGTGAATCGAAATATATCACCAACAAGCCACACGCGATTACTGCGGCAATAAAGACTACGCGAGCTGCCGTATTCTTCGTGGAGAAGGGTTTTCCGGCTAGGACTGAGCTGTTATCCCTGTCGCGTGTTTGATATGCAGTGGCCGTATTCGTCTGGGGCACGAGAATATCCGTTCGCATAACCATCGCAGCCTCATAAAGCTCTTCAGATCCGAACCTACAAAGGACACGCGCTTGCCTTGCCTCACAATGGGGCGCACGGGAAGCGCGGCTTGCGGAACTTCGAAATCACCGCAGTCGCTGTATCAGTGGTCGCGGCCGATTTCCGTATGGTAATCGGGGAGGATTCTTTGCGATGTGCCGCACGTCACACCGATACGCCTTCGGCCGTGCGAGATTGCAGTGTCGTCAATGGCGGTCCCTCCCCCGCCGGACAACTTGCCCCGCTTAAGCGGGGCTTTTTTTCGCTTCAGTGCAGACACCGCCTACCGATAAAGGTGCCGCATGGTACCTTCGTCGTGAGCAAGTATTTCGCGATTGACGGGTACCCGAGCACTTAGGCGGGAGCATGCCCGTCCGAGAGAAGCTCGCAACGGAACCGGCGAACCACCGAATGTTAGCTCCCGAGTGCTCGTGAGCAGTTTCGAGATTGGCATCAGTGCGACGTTCGCTTGTCCGACGGCACGCTCGGTAACAGAAGTAGAGCAGACTTAGCTCGCTCGCGCCATTTAGACCGACTCTGACTCAACGCGGAGGCGCCGCCGCCGCGCTGACGCATATTGTAGTAGTGGTCGGCGAATTTTGCGTTCGAGACGATCACGAGTCGATCCGGCTTTGGCTCTCCCGCCTGATCTGCTGTTGAACGAATTGCACGTCGCATCGGTGCGCGACGCAGACAACGGTTCACCGCAAAGTTATAAGCGCCCATCCCGATCAAGTTCGGCCAATCGCTCCGACGCTTCCTTGAGGAGTTGCTCAAACTTCGCGCGCATTCCGGCTCTCTGATGAACGTCAGGAGATAGCGATAGCGCTCACCAGCGCTATGGCCACGAATTTCTCGGGCATTCCGCCGATGCCACAAGAACAGGCACAGAACCAGACGGATCCGACGCAGACAAAACTGGCGCAGTGCCCGGCGGACCCGCCGGTTCAGAAGCACCTCAACGATGCGCAGCCCAGTCTTTATGACAGCCCTGATTTCGTTGTTCCGCCGTATGAGATCCAACCTTGACATGAACGGATGTGGTGAGACCGGGCACGCACACGGCCATCTCGAATATCTCGAGGACGTGGGCGACCCGGCGACCGGCAAACCGATCGGCCCGACTGGCGACAGCCTCAAGGCCGCGATCGCGAGCGAGACCCACGAATTCACCGACGTGTATCCGGGCATGGCGCGCGTGGCTCGCCAGGAAGGCTTCGACGAGATCGCCGACTGGTTCGAGACGCTCGCCAAGGCCGGAAAGTGGTATGCTGGGGGCTTCCAAAAGGCGCTCGAAGAAAATTGGAACATGATCGGAGGGAAACATGGCTGCAGAGACTGACAAGAGCGCTGGCAAGTGCCCGGTCGTGCACGGGACGACAAATCTTGGAATGAGGTCGAATAGCGACTGGTGGCCGAACCAGCTCAACCTCAAAATCCTACGCCAGAATTCGCCCCAGTCCGATCCCATGGGCAAGGGCTTCAACTACGCCGAAGAGTTCAAGAAGCTCGACTTCCAAGCGCTGAAGAAAGACCTCACCGCGCTGATGACGGACAGCCAAGACTGGTGGCCAGCGGATTTCGGCCACTACGGCGGGTTTATGATTCGCATGGCGTGGCACGCCGCGGGCACGTACCGCATCGGCGATGGCCGCGGCGGTGCCGGCGCCGGCCAGCAGCGCTTCGCGCCCCTCAACTCCTGGCCGGACAATGCGAGCCTCGACAAGGCGCGCCGGCTCTTGTGGCCGATCAAGCAGAAATACGGCCGTAAAATCTCGTGGGCCGACCTTATCGTCCTAGCCGGCAACGTCGCGCTCGAGTCGATGGGCTTCAAGACATTCGGCTTTGGCGGCGGTCGCCCCGACGTATGGGAGCCTGACGAATCCATGTACTGGGGCAAGGAGAAGGTTTGGTTCCCTGATCCTCAGAGCGATGAGCGTTACACCGGCGACCGCCAGCTCGAGAATCCGCTTGCCGCCGTGCAGATGGGACTCATCTACGTGAATCCGAATGGGCCGAACGGCAAGCCGGATCCGGTCGCCGCTGCCATCGACATTCGCGAGACCTTCAAGCGCATGGCGATGAATGACGAGGAGACGGTTGCGCTGATCGCCGGCGGACACAGCTTCGGTAAGGCCCACGGCGCCGGCGATGCGGCGCTGGTCGGTCCCGAGCCGGCAGCGGCGCCTATCGAGGAGCAAGGCTTCGGCTGGAGGAGCAGGTTCGGCACCGGCATAGGCAAAGACGCGATCACCGGCGGCCCGGAAGTCACTTGGTCGCAGACGCCGACGAAGTGGAGTAACCACTTCTTCGAAAACCTGTTCGGCCACGAATGGGAGCTGACCAAGAGCCCTGCGGGCGCGAATCAGTTCAAGGCGAAAGGCGACGTCGCAACGATTCCGGATGCGTTCGACCCGTCGAAGCGTCACGCGCCAACCATGTTGGTCACGGACCTCTCGATGCGGATGGATCCCGCCTACGAGAAGATCTCCCGGCGTTTTTACGAGCACCCGGATCAGTTCGCAGACGCGTTTGCCCGTGCGTGGTTCAAGCTCACCCACCGCGACATGGGCCCGCGCGTCCGCTATCTCGGACCGGAGGTGCCCAAGGAGGAGCTGGTCTGGCAAGACCCGGTTCCCGCTGTCGATCACCGGCTGATCGACGCCAAGGACATCGCCGATCTCAAGGCCAAGATCCTCGCCGCGCGGCTTTCCGTCTCTGAGCTGGTCGGGGCCGCTTGGGCCTCGGCGGCAAGCTTCCGCGGCTCCGACAAGCGCGGCGGGGCGAACGGGGCGCGGGTCCGTCTCGCGCCGCAGAAGGATTGGGAAGTCAACCAGCCTGCGCAATTGGCAAAGGTGCTCGAAGCCCTTGCGGGCATCCAGAAGGCGTTCAATGGCGCGGCCAGCGGCGGCAAGAAAGTGTCGCTCGCCGACCTGATCGTTCTCGGCGGTTCGGCCGCCATCGAGCAGGCCGCGAAGAAGGCCGGGCACGACGTGACCGTTCCCTTCGCGCCCGGCCGCACGGACGCGTCGCAGGAGCAAACCGATGTGGAGTCGTTCGGCTATCTCGAGCCGGTCGCGGACGGGTTCCGCAACTACCTCAAGGCCAAGTTCAGCGTATCGGCGGAGGAACTGCTGATCGACAGAGCGCAACTCTTGACGCTGACCGTGCCAGAGATGACGGTTCTCGTCGGCGGCCTGCGCGTCTTGGGCGCGAACCACGGTAAGTCGCGGCACGGCGTCTTCACGATTCGTCCGGAGACGCTGACCAATGACTTCTTCGTGAATCTCTTGGACATGAGCACCGAGTGGAAAGCGACCTCGGATGAAAACGTGTTCGAGGGACACGACCGCAAGAGCGACAAACTGAAGTGGACCGGCACCCGTGTCGACCTCGTCTTCGGTTCGAACTCCGATCTGCGCGCCCTTGCTGAAGTCTACGGGGCCGACGACGCGCAAGCGAAGTTCGTGGCCGACTTCGTGGCGGCGTGGACCAAGGTGATGAACGCTGATCGCTTCGACCTCGCCTGATCTCGGCCGAGAGGTTTTCGCTCCAGCCCTGCGGCTTTGCCGAGGTGACGCGCCAAACGGTGTCAAAAGCATGCTATCCGGATTTTCGCGGCCGCTGACAGCCATGATGCCCGTTACCTCGCGCTGATAAGGCGTAGAGACCCCGACCCGCCGATCACGCAGAACCGTTCGTTTCTGCTTCTGACTAGCGCGGTGTCAGGGCTGATCAACTTGAAGAGCGGTTGACTGCTCTTTCTTACTCTCCGCTCGGCCAGTGCAACTATAATAGTTTAGGGATTGTACATGCGTCGACGTGAGTTCATAGCGATCATCCGCTGCACGGTTCTATTCCTGTCGTGCCATCTGCTCGCTCCCGCCGCGCAAGGCGAGGCGCTCAACGCCTCATACCGTGTGAGCTATGCCGGCCTGCCCGCCGGAGAAGTTCGCTTCAGCTTCACCGGCGACGACGACGTCTACCGCGACGAAATTGCGATCGAATCCCAAGGGCTGCCCCGGTGGGTCACGCATTTCTGCGGCAGAACTGTGGGCGAGGGTCGGCTTGCGAAAAACGGCTCGGCGGCGCCGCTGCGTTACGATGCGTTCTACGATCTGCGCAAACGACGCGACAGCCACATCAGCATGCGCTTCATCGGCGCCGACGGGGCGGTGATCGCAGAGCGCGGCCCCGCACGAGCCGCAAGCCGCCGCTACCGGACCTCTATCGGCGTAACGTGGTCGACCCGGTCTCTGCGATGGCAGCCATCCGCCACGAGCTCCGGGTCCATCCTCCTGCTCCGGCGAGCGACTTCACCGTGCCAGTTTATGACGGCGCTCGCCGCTTCGACGTCCTGGTTCATGTCGTCTCGGTCGGCGGAAAGGAGCGAGGCATCCGCCTCCTTCTCACGCTCCGGCCCATCGCCGGTTTCAAGGGGGGATCGGACGAGGATGTCGACCCCGACGACGCACCTCGCCCGGTGCAAGCAGTCTTTACCCACGATGCCGATCTAATGCCGATCTCGATGCGGGTGTCGGTGTGGTACCTGCCGCTAGCCTATTCGGGCAATTACGATTTCTACGAACAACAACGCGCGTTAAGCGAGACGCAGCGTCAGGCGCAGTTCGAGCGCCAGCAGGCGATGCTCGCCAAAGAGATCAAGTTCATCGAGCGCTTCAAGGCGCGCGCCTCGCACGCCGCGCAGGTCCAGAGCCGCGTGAAGAAGCTGGACAAGATCGAACGGGTGGAACCGCCCCGGCGTCGCGAGGCCATCCAGTTTGAATTCCGCAGCCCGCCGCGCTCGGGCGATGACGTGGCGAGCTTCAAGGATGTTCACAAAGGCTATGGCAGCCAGCCGGTCTACACCGGGCTCGATTTTCGGGTGCGTCGCAAGGAACGCTGGTGCGTCCTCGGCGCCAACGGCGCGGGGAAATCCACGCTCTTGAAGCTGGTGGCCGGCGCGGAGGAGCCCGACCAAGGCAGGGTGACCGTCGGCAGCAACGTGAGGATGGGCTATTTCGCCCAACACTCGATGGACCTGCTGGACGGCGACGACACGGTTTTCGAATCGCTCGACGAATCGTTCCCGCAGGCCGGACAGGGGGCGCTGCGCTCGCTGGCCGGCTGCTTCGGCTTCTCCGGCGACGATGTCGAGAAGCCCTGCCGCGTGCTGTCGGGCGGCGAGAAGGCGCGTCTCGTCATGGCCAAGATGCTGTTCGACCCGCCGAACTTCCTGGTGCTCGACGAACCGACGAACCATCTCGACATGGCGACGAAGGAGATGCTGGTCGCGGCGCTGGCGGAATTCGAGGGCACGATGCTGTTCGTGTCGCATGACCGCCACTTCCTGGCCGCGCTCTCGAACCGCGTGCTGGAACTGACGCCCGACGGCGTTCATCAGTTCGGCGGCGGCTACACCGAATATGTGGCCCGGACGGGCCACGAGGCGCCGGGTCTTCACCCAGGCGGTTAGCAGGACTCATGAAGACGTACAGAAGGCGTGCCTCACCCTTTGAAGCAATTCTCGCGATGCCAACGTAAGAATTGGGGGTGAGGCCAATCAAAAGCGCGAGCCGGCTTCAGAATTCGCCCACTTCTGTTGATCATAGTTCGGACGCCCTCGATATCATTCACGTGCCGCGAGATCAGAATCTCATGATCGTCTGCGATACTGATCAAGCCACGGTCGAACATCCAATGAACAGTTCCCGACAGAGCGATGCCGTTGCTAAGGATATCAGGGCCGTTGGCCTCGACCGGCTTGATATGCGCGGCTTCGACCTCCGCGCGACCAAGGCCATTGATTAGCTTAAGGCTCGTGATCGAGCAGCGAGAGTCGTAGGCTCGCAGGACGATACTGCGGAACACGCGGTCACGGACTATCCGCGAACTTATATAGGCGATCCGATCCCGCTCTCCCTCGTATGGAACGAGTGATTGTTCTTCCTCAATGTCAGGAGGACCAAAAGCAGGCTCGACCCGCGGGAGTAATGTGGCGTCATCGGCAAAGCCCAGTTTGATGATTCGATTGAAGTCGGTGGCAGATATCGGTCGGACGGCCGATTGAGCTTCGCCCGGAGATTTTGCCGTCTTCGTTCAATAATCCTCGTTCTACCAACTCATCGCCGCTTCTGAATGGAACCGGATTGACGAAATCGAGATAGCTGCCTGGCTCAATGATTGCGACAAACATGTCCGAGCTGCTCGGATCGGGGATGACTTGTTGGATTTTTGCTATGGCGAAATAGCCTCGTGCCTGCTGCGCCTTCTGTGGCTCGTAGTAGATGATCCAATCGCTGATGCTTGCCTCAATGCGACGGAAATACTGTCTGGGAAATTGGTATCGTTCGGCGGGACTGTCGTCGTAGATCGAATCTGCTCGGTGAATTAGCACGCCGAACGTCACGATGAATGCGCCTCGATGAGAAGGTTGCGTCGGTAAGTGTGACGATTAAAATATACCGTCGATGATTGTGAGCACGCCAGCAATGGGTTCAAAGGCCGTGTGGTCGGCCTCTCGGGAGAGCGGTACCGATCTTAAGTTTAAATGATCGCGCACTGTGGCGCGAACGGGGTACGATCACGCCTTCAGCTGCTTTGCAACGAACGCCCTGACCGTCGCGCGCGCTTTGTCGGTCTGCGGGCCTTCCTGGGCGACCCATTCGTGCGGGGAATTCTCGAACAGGTGGAACTCGCATTTGCCGCCGGCGGCTTTGTAGAGCTTCACGAAATTCTCCTGCGCCGCGGGCAGCATGTTGTCGTCGAGCGCGCCCTGCATGATGAGGAACGGCACGCGCGCGATCTTCTCTTTGCGCTCCACGATTTCGCGCGGGTTGCTTTCGTGGATCGTCTCCCACGGATTGAAGAAAATCTTGTTGGCTTTGATCATGCCGTCCCGGTGAAGATGCTCTGCGTTTTCATAGCGGGCGACGGTGTCGCTGATCGGCGACCGCGTCGCGATCCAGGCAACGCGAGCGTCGGTCTTCGCCGCGCCCGCGAGCGGGATCGCGTTGTAGCGCGCATCGCGCGGGCGCATCGCCAGCAGCTCCGCGACATGACCGCCGCTCGACGAGCCATAAACGCCGAGCTTCGACGCATTGCCGTTCCAGGTCGAGGCATTCGCCTTGAGCCAACGCACCGCGTAGTTCGCATCCTGCACGCAGGCCGGATAGGGCGCTTCGGGCGCCAGCGTCATGTCGATGGCGACGACGAGGAGGCCGCTCGCCGCGAGCGCGCGATCCATCGGCTCTTCGGCGGTGCGGTTCTTGTTGTTCCACGCGCCGCCATGCAGATCGAGAACAACCGGAAACGGCCCGTGCCCTTTCGGCTGATAGATCCGGGCCATCAGCATCCGGCCGGCGCTGTTGCGCCGGAAGCTCAACCTCCTTGACGTCGAGGTCGAATTTGCCGGCGGGGTTGTAGGCAGGGGCGGCTGCCTTGGCGGCGGCAGGCCACAACGCGCGCGTGGCAGGTACGCCAATGGCGCCGGCGCCGGCCATCAGCTTGACGATTTCACGCCGACCGAATCTGGCGTTGGTCAATGTTCCCTCCCGTCAACGATCTGGTTGCCGTCATGATAACCCGCAGCGCGGCTCAGGCGAAAATCGCGCACCGTTACAAGAAGCGATCAAATCGGCATCCGATAGCCGTAGAATTCGTGGTCCTCATTGTAGCCGCCCTGGCCGGCACCGAGATCGGCGAAGTCGTGGACGAACTCGATCGCCGCAATCCACTTGACCATCTTGAATCCCAACTCGTTCTCGCAGCGCAAGCGTAGCGGTGCGCCATGCAAAACGCTGACGGGCTTGCTGTTCATCTCGTAGGCGAGGATCGTCAGCTTGTGGCGCATGTTCTCGATCTTATGGACGTCATAATATCGGCCACCGTCGGACCCGTCGGCAAGAGAATAGAACACGGCGTAGCGGGCTTCGGGCGTCGGCTTCACCAGATCGAGGATATTGCGCATGGGAACGCCGCCCCATTCGGCGACGCCGGACCAGCCCTGAATGCAGAAATGCGTCGTGATCTGCTCCTGTTTCGTCATCGCTTTGAGGTCAGCCAGCGAGAATTCTTGCGGCATCTCGACCAGACCGCTGACCCGCAGCCGGTAGCCGGCGAAGTTCTGCGCTAAGAGATCATCGAACTCCTTGGAGTTCGGCATCGTGCCGTTCGGCCAGAAGTAAGGTGAGATATCCTTCTTTGTGAGTTCCGATCGTGGGTCCCAGCCTTCGGCCAGCCCCATGAGCCAGCCGATCATAAATGTGCCCGTGCGCTGCACGAGACGGGCGTAGCGAATGGTGAAAGGTGAGACGACAAGCCAGGAAGCAACCAAGATGGCCATTGCAAGGAGAAACAGTGGTAATCCCCTCCATGAGGCGTCGTCGACACCGGCGAACATATGATTGGTGTTCTGCCGGATACCAGTAACGAACACCATCGCGCCATGCGCCAGGATGAAGCCGACGAACCAGACAAACGAGATGAAGTGAATCGAGCGTATCGCCTGCCGATTGAACAGCCGGCCGAACCAACCCAGCGCATTGGAGATCGCAGGGCTCTGCATCACGCCGGTGAAGACCGAGACGGGTGCCGCGACGAAGACGGTAATGAAGTAGAAGAGTTGCTGGAGGCCATTATAGCGGGTCCAGCCTTCGTCCACGGGGAAGTTCAGCGAGGCGTATTGGATCGCTGTCGAGAGCGCCGCGGGGAACACGTCCCACGTCACGGGTACCAACCTGCGCCACTGGTCGGTGGAAAACAGCAGGGCGTAGAAGGCGACACCATTGATCAACCACAAGAGGTTGACCGAGAAGTGCCACCAGCGCGACAGGCCGAGCGTGTGGCGGAGGCCGGGGATGCCGAGCCATGTTGGCAGTGTGACGGAATCATCCTTCGCGGTCCAGGTTCGCCCTTTCGGGACAGGGACCTGAAAACGAAACCAGTCGCTTCCCGGCGTGCAATCCCGTCCCCAATAGAGCCGTGGGTGATCGGCCAGAATTTGCAAGCCGGCCCGCATGATGAACAGCATGAAGAACATGTTCAGGAAATGTTGAACCTGCAACCACCAAGGAAAGCCGGATTCGACCAATGGTGCGGACTGCGCAATGCCCGGATGCTGCCGAATAAAGGCCGCGACGCCAGGAAGCTCGCGCAGACTTTGCGCGAGCGCGATCAGACAGAGCAGCGCCGCTGCTCCGATCGGCAGGGCCCACAAGGTATTGAACCAGCGCTGGCCGATCCGGATCCGTGGAGCGATCCCTTGTTGCGGTAGCATCCAGTGGTTGAGGCGGATACGATCGTCCGCATCGCTGAGGCTGACGCGGAGTGGCTCGGACGAAGGAAGTTGCGGGTTCTTGGGCATCGGCGAGCGCCTTCTGTCATCGATCATGCTTAGCGGAAGCGCCAGTATCGAAGCTTGGTGAACGCCGATCTCTTGTGGAATGCGATGTGCGGGGTCTTGCTGCTCTTGCTCTCGTATTGCGGCGCTTCCGCACTCGCATGGTGCGTGTAGCCTTTCACCTCGAAATCGCATATGTACACACGAATGATCGTGCCGCTGACGCGCCTGAACTCTGAATTCCAGCTCACATGATCGCCAATCTTGAAATTGTCTCTTATGAACACTCCGCTCGGTATTTTGCTCCGGGCATCATCGAAGCGTCGCAAACCGAGTTTTTCGCATCGATCATGCGCTTAAAGCTCGGGCTAAAACAGTGCAGTTTCGGGCATAAATCTGCGCTAATGCGGTCCCGCTGGGCCGGCTTCGGAGTCTCGCGTCGACTTCGCGCGGCGCTCAGCCGCGCCGCTGTAATTTCTGATGGCGGCGGATCACCTGGTCGCGTTTCAGCGCCGACAATCGCTGGAGCCAGAAAATCCCGTCGAGCTGATCGATCTCATGCTGATGGCAGATAGCGCGCAGCCCATCGGCCTCTTCACCTTGCTCGATGCCGCTCAGATCCTGATAGCTGACCCGCACGCGCGCTGGCCGCTCGATCTCGCCGGTCACGCCCGGCATCGAGACGCTGCCTTCCGGATGCCGAATCCGTTCGTCCGATATCCAGATGATGGTCGGATTGACGTAAATCGTCGGGCCTTCCTCGGGCGACAGCTCCAGCACGACCAGCCGTGTCGCGGCGCCGATATGCGGCGCCGTGATGCCGATGCCGTCGGCCGCGCGCATCGTCTCGACAAGGTCGGCCGCCAGTGCGCGCAGCGCGTCGTCGAACGTCGTCACCGGCGCCGCGACGGCTCGCAGTCGCGGATCGGGAAATGTGACGATAGTGCGAACAGTCATGAGACATGCTAACGCGGCATGGCATGTGAAGCGATGCGCCACTAAACTCGCGCCGTTTGGCGCAGGAATGGGGTGAGTGTCGTAATGAGTGAGACCGCGAAATCCTCAATTCCCGCGACGCTGATCCCCGGCGACGGCATCGGGCCGGAGATCGTCGATGCGGTGAAGCATGTCCTCGCGGCGCTCGGCGCGCCTTTCGCCTGGGAAGAGAAGCCGGCCGGGATGACGGCGCTCGCCAAGGGCGGCGATCCGCTGCCGGCCGACACGCTCGACAGCATCCGCCGCACGCGGCTTGCGCTGAAAGGCCCGCTCACCACGCCGGTCGGCGGCGGCTTCCGCTCGGTCAATGTGCGGCTGCGCGAGGAATTCGCGCTTTACGCCAATGTGCGGCCGGTGCGCACAATCGTGCCCGGCGGCCGCTTCGAGAAGATCGATCTCGTGCTCATCCGCGAGAATCTCGAAGGCCTCTATGTCGGCTTCGAGCATTACATCCCGATCGGCAACGATCCGCACGCCGTCGCCATCGCCTCGGGTGTCAACACCAAGGCCGGGGCCGAGCGCGTCATCCGCTATGCCTTCGAGTATGCGGTGAAGAACGGCCGCAAGAAGATCACGATCGTCCACAAGGCGAACGTGCTGAAGGCGTTGACCGGACTCTTCCTCGAAATGGGCCAGAAGATCGCCGCGGAATATAAAGGCCGCGTCGAGGCGAATGACCGCATCATCGATGCCTGCGCGATGCAGCTTGTGCTCGATCCCTGGCAATTCGACGTGCTGGTGACGACCAATCTCTTCGGCGACATTCTGAGCGACGAGATGGCGGGCCTCGTCGGCGGGCTCGGCCTCGCGCCCGGCGCCAATATCGGCGCCGACGCGGCGATCTTCGAGGCGGTGCATGGCTCGGCGCCCGATATCGCGGGCAAGGGCATCGCCAATCCGGTCTCGCTGCTGCTCGCCGCGGGGCTGATGCTGGAGCATGTCGGCCGGCTCGATCTGGCGCAGAAGCTGCGCGCCGCGATCGATGCGGCGATCACCCGAGACAATGTCCGCACCGGCGATATGGGCGGCAAGGCGGGCACGCGCGCTTTCGCCGAAGCGATCGCGAAACGCATCTGAGCTATCGAAAAGGGGAGGGACGCATGGCGGAGAAGCTCAGGCTCTCGAGCATCGAGGGCGGCGGCAATTGGTGGATCACGCTCAATTGGGCGGCGAAGTCTTTCCGCAATGCCGGTTTCGAGGTTGAGATATCGCGCCGGGGCCAGGATGCCAGCGATACGATTACGCGCGTCGTGCGCGGCGAGGCCGATATCGCGGTGACGCTCGGCGTCGCCGCCTCGCAGGCGACGAAAGCCAAGGGCATCTATAAGGACGGCCGCGCCAAGGCGGTAACCGCGCTGGCGCTGGCGCTGCGTCCCGGCCATCACTGGTACAACATGGTGCGCGCCGATACCGGCATCCGCTCTTTCGCCGATATCGCGAAGACGAAGCCGAAGCTTGGCATCCAGGTCGGCGAGGCGGATTTCGTCGCCGGGCCGATCACCGCGGCCTATATGGCGCATTACGGCATCGATCTTTATCGCGACATCCCGGCCTGGGGCGGCGAGTTCTTCACCGTGTTTCCGGAATCGGTGCCGCTGCTCGTCTCCGGCAAGGCGAATGCGATCATGCGCGAGAACACCGCGCGGGGCCCCGCCGGCTTTGCCGCGATGATGGCGCCGTGGAACATGCTGCCGCTCGATGAGGACATCGCGACCAAGATCGAGCAAGAGTTCTGCGCGCCGAAGATCCTGATTGCCGCCCGGCACGGTGCGCGGCCAGACCGAGCCTTGCCTTACCGTGACCGATCCCGGCTATCCCATCGTCGTCAACCAGGATCTGCCGGCCGATCTCGTCTATTGCCTCGCCAAGGCGCTCAATGAATCGAGCCCGGCGCATTGGGCTTCGGAAGATATCTTCTATTCGACGCGCCACGCGCCTTACGCCTACGCGCCGCTCCATCCCGGCGCCGCGAAGTATTATCGCGAAGCTCGGCACGCTGAAATAGGCGCGTCGCGCCGCTAATCCTTGCCGGTGATCGGAACCGGCGCCGGATTGTCGTCGCCGACCCAGCGATAGACCCAGCCGCCGGCCGCGCCGCCGATCAGGGGCGCGACCCAGAAGAGCCAGAGCTGTTGGATCGCCCAGCCGCCGGCGAACAGCGCGACCCCGGTGCTGCGCGCGGGGTTCACCGAGGTGTTGGTCACCGGGATGCTGACAGAGATCAAGGTCAAGCAAAGCCCGATCGCCAAGGGCGCGAAGCCTTGCGGCGCGCGGCCATGGGTCGCGCCGAGGATGACGAAGAGAAAGCCGAAGGTCATCACCAGCTCCGAGATCGCGCCGGCGGCCAGCGAATAATGCCCCGGCGAATGCTCGCCATAGCCGTTGCTGGCAAAGCCTGCGGCGAGATCGAAGCCGGGTGCGCCGCTCGCGATGGCATAAAGGATCGCGGCGCCGGCGATGCCGCCCAGCACCTGCGCGATGATGTAAGGGATCAGATCGGCGGCGGAAAAGCGTCCGCCGGCCAGAGCCCGACCGACACCGCGGGATTGAGATGGCAGCCCGAGACATGGCCGATCGCATAGGCCATGGTCAGCACCGTCAGGCCGAAGGCCAGCGCCACGCCCACGCAGCCCGATGCCGACATTGGGGAAAGCCGCGGCGAGAACGGCGGCGCCGCAGCCGCCGAGGACCAGCCACAGCGTACCGATGAACTCCGCCGCCAATTTCCGGATCATCCGAATGTTGCTTTCCGCTTGCCGGCCCGGCAATGCACGCGCCGCGCCGCGGCGCATCTCGGCCGAGACCGCTCTTTTTCGCACGGGAAAGATAGTTTCGGAGGTAAGGTACGAGTATCAACTCGGCCTGGGGGAGAAGCCGGTCTATGGCGCGATCGATCACGATCTACGGCATCAAGAATTGCGACACGATGAAGAAGGCGCGGAGCTGGCTCGACCAGCACAAGATCGCCTACGACTTCCACGACTACAAAATCGCGGGCATCGACAAGCCAGTGCTCGAAGGCTGGGCGAAGAAGGTCGGCTGGGAGGTGCTGCTCAACAAGGCGGGCACCACCTTCAAGAAACTGCCCGACGCGAAGAAAGGAAAGCTCGACGAGAAGAAGGCGATCGCGCTGATGCTCGATCAGCCCTCGATGATCAAGCGCCCGGTGCTCGATATCGGCGGCAAGCTCACAATCGGCTTCAAGCCGGAGATGTATGAGAAGGCGGTCGGATAGCGACGCCACGAATACGCGCCGCAATGCCGCCGTCAGGCTGCAAGAGCGCCGCGCCCACGCCTTAATTGAGCCACAGAGCTTTGGGCAATTAGGCTATAGCCGCGCTCTTGCGCGTGCGATGCCCCGTCAATTGCAGCGGATAGGCCGATGCCCCTGATTCATCCTCATTTGGAGGCGGTTTATCGCGTGATTCCGCTGGATGACGGTAAATTCGCCGTCGAGGTCACCATTCCCGGCACTCATCCGACGAAGGTGACGGGGCTGGATACGCAAGCGGCTGCCGAAGCTTGGATCGAGCGCCATCGGACCCAGGTAGCAACCGGCACGATCCAGCGCCAATCCGCGTGGTCGCGGCGCCGATCCTAGCGAAGGAAGAGCCGGCTTCGATCAGCCTGCCGGCGCAATCGCGTCGATCTGCTCGCGGATCGCCGCCTCATCGAGAAAAAGCGATCCCGAAGGTTCGCGGATCTCATACACGACGAAGCCCATGCGCAGCATATGGCGCGCGCGATCGAGTGCGGCGCTTTTTGATTTCTCGGCGGCGACGCTGCGGGTTTCGATCTCCGGCCGGCGGGTCGTGTCCCAAATGAGGCGCCAGCGCTTGCCGTCATCGCCTTCACTGGCCGCGAGAAGCTGCCAGCTCGTGTTCGATCGCGGCCGGGGGTTCGTCCAATTGCTTGTCTTGGAGGGCATGGTCGATCGCGCCTTTCTTTGTGTTGTCTTCAGAGGCGGACTAGCGGCGCCATGTCGGCCGACGCGGCGAAGGAGCCGTCGTCGCCCTCTCGTCGCGATGACGGAAATTGATTCGCCCCTTGGTCAGATCGTAAGGCGTCATCTCGATCGTGACGCGATCGCCGGCGAGAATGCGGATGCGGTTCTTCTTCACGCGCCCCGCCATGTAGGCCATGGTTTCATGACCGTTGTCGAGGCGCACGCGATACCGCGCATCGGGCAGCCGCTCGAGCACGGTGCCCTCCATCTCCAATAGATCTTCCTTGGTCATGTCGGCTCTCCCGGTGATGTTGTCGATGGTCGATGGCGTGCGCATGCGCCGCGATCGGCAATGCGTGTGCAAGCGGCAAATGCGGCAGATCGACCGGCAGCAGCACCGCCGGAAGCGAACGAAGGACGAAATTCGGCGTCCGACGGAAGGAGCGGCCGAAGCCGCTCTTCTGTCGCTAGGCGGTGTCTTCAGATTGACGGCCGAGGTCTTGCCTTGCTGGCCGCGTTCGAGGTCGAAGCTGAGCTTCTGGCCGTCGTTGAAGGCCACCGAGGCCGGCGCGCTCGACCGCCGAGATGTGCACGAAGACATCCTTCGAGCCGTCATCCGGCTGAATGAAGCCGTAACCTTTTTGCGCGTTGAACCATTTGACAGTACCGGCGGCCATCGATCCTCTCCGTAAAGGAATTGCCGCAGCGTGCAGCGCTACGGGTCAAAGGGCTCGGGTGGATAGGGACCGGGGTTGGGCTCACACGAGCGTAACGGCGGTGGCCAACCCAAGGGTCGATTGACCAGGGAGGATATGGCCTAGCTCACGCCCGGATTTCGTCCGGTTCGGGGGTAATCTGCATCCGATCCGCCGACGAGGCAAGGCCATTATAAGGGATCAGGCCAGTTCGGTCTCGACCGCCATGCGCTCATGCCCATCCGTCAGCGAGCGGATGCGATATTGGCGCAAGCCCGTGCTCGCTCGGCATCAGCCGGACGATCTCGAACCGGCCGAGCGGGCTTGAGGCGGATTCGGCCCGGCGACGAGCTCGACCGATTGACCGACGGCGAATTTGAGGTATCCAGCATCGCCCTCCATTGCGCTTGGACAGACGCGCTCCGATCAATAACCTTCGCGCTCCATGCGCTTGCGCATCGCCTTGCGGTACCGCCGGACGGCCTCGGCTTTCTCGCGCGCGCGGCGTTCCGACGGCTTCTCGTAGGTCCGCCGCCGCTTCATCTCGCGGAAGGTCCCTTCGCGCTGCATCTTCTTCTTGAGGATGCGCAGCGCGCCGTCGATGTTGTTATCGCGGACGAAGACCTGCATCGAGAAATCCTTGACTGGAGGGCGTATGGCCAAACACGAAGCGGCGCGACGGATATCCCTCGCGCGATGCGACTTCTGACTTCTGGCGATGCGAAAGTCCCGACAGCCAGATCTGCGGGCGGCTGGATAACGGCGAGCGTACGCCAGAATATGAGGTGAATATGGCCCTTTACGCGGCTCTTTTCAATGGAGGGGGAGAGGAAGGGGCTGCTGGGCTCAGCTGCTCGCTTCCTCGCCGGTGATGATCGATTTGGTGAGTCTGATCGGCGACGTCGGTCATGCCGGCCGGCGTGTGCGGCATCAGGATCACCTTCGAGCCGGCGGCGACGCCGATCTCCTTCATCGTGTCGAAATACTGCGTCATCAGCACGAGGCGCAGCACGTCGCCGGCATTGACGCCGGTCGCTTCCTGGAACTGCTTCACCGATTCGCGCAGGCCCTCGACGATCGCCTTGCGCTGATTGGCGATGCCTTCGCCTTGCAGGCGCTTCGATTCCGCCTCGGCCTCGGCGTTCTTCACGGTGAGGATCTTGTTGGCCTCGCCCTTGGCCTGCGCCGCGACTTGCAGCCGGCTTTGCGCCTGGATCTCGTTCATCGCCGCCTTGACGTTCTCGGCCGGGTCGACATCGGTGACGAGCGCGCCCATCACCTCCCAGCCGAAATTCTTCATCGTCTCGTCGAGATGCTCTTTCACCGCGGCGGCGATGTCGTCCTTCTTCTCGAACACCTCGTCGAGATTGAGCGTCGGCACCTTGGCGCGGACCACGTCGAGCACATAAGAGGTGAGCTGCTTCTGGTCGTCGGTGAGCTGGTAATAGGTGTCGGCGGCGCGGTCGGGAAGGGCGCGGTATTGCACCGCGACCGGCACTTTGACGAAGACATTGTCCTTGGTCTTGGTCTCGACCGTGACGATCAGTTGCTGCACGCGCAGCTCGACCTTCCAGACGCGCTTGTCGATGATCGGCCATTTGAAATTGAGGCCAGGATCGGCGAGGTGATGGAATTTGCCCAGCCGCTCGATCACTTCTTTCGTTTGCTGATGCACGATGAAGAAGCTCGACTTGAACATGCTGAGCACGATGATCAGCACGATGATGCTGACGATGATCGTGAACGGCGTCTGGTAATCCATCAAATCCCCCGAAAATCGATCGTGTTTGCCGGATCATCGCTCCGGCCGGGCGATGATGCCAGGCCGAGGATTGCGCAACCGTTACGGCGCGGGATTCCCGTTCGCGCGCTGGCGTGCCGCCTGGACGAGCTTGTCGAGCGCTTGCAGAAAGCGCGACCGGTCGGATTTCGAGAAGGGCGCCGCGCCGCCGCCGGTCATGCCGAGCTCGCGCAGATGGCGCGAGACCTCGCGGCCGGCGAGCGCGTTGCCGATATTGTCCTTGGTCCAGATCCTGCCGTTCGGCGCCAGAGCGAGCGCCTCCTTCGCGAGGCAGCGCGCGGCGAGCGGGATGTCCGCCGTCACGCAGATATCGGCGGCGCCGATATGCTCGGCGATCCAGTGATCCGCGGCATCCGCGCCATCGCTGACGATGATCATGTGCGACGTTCGGATCGCGTGACGGCCGGATGGGACGCGAGCCGTTCGAGACGACGAAGACGTTGAGGTTCAGCCGCTCGGCGACACGATAGACTTCGTCGCGGACGGGACAAGCATCCGCATCGATATAGATGTCGGTCATTGCTTACGCCGTCGCGACCGATCGCGTTCTCGCGGGCGTCTTCGTCTGCGCGCGCTTGGCAGCCGCGGCCCGTTTGGGCTTGTAAGGGCTCGCGGGATTGACATCGAGATCGACGATCTCGACGCAGCCTTGCGGCTGGGTGTGACTCGATCCGCTATGCCAGGGACCGTCGCGCAGCGCGACCTCGCGAGCTTTCGACGAGCCAGAGACAGCGCCACTCGCCGCCGGGCGGCAAGCCGGAATTGCTGCTGCCGCCGAATTGATAGGTCAGCGCTTTCTCCTGCGCCGCGCGAATGACCGAGGATGATCGGGCAAAGTTCGCGCGGATGGCCTTCATAGACGCAGACGATCTGCTGACGCGCGACGATCGCCCGAGCGAATTGATTGTAAGTCGGCGAATTTGCCATCGCCCTGCGGGCTGCTACTCCCGTCCCGGCAGGATCGTCCCGTAGCGCTTGTCGATCAGCACCGAGGCTTTGAGGTCGCCCTTCACCTGGCCCTGCGATTTGTACCAGTCGATCTGGTGCTGCACGTCGTGTTGATCGAGCCGCGTCTCGGCATCGACATAGGAGATGCCGGGCTTCAGCTGCTCCGGCGTCTGGCCGATATACTTCGCGAGGATCGCCAGCATCGCATCGGTACCGGGGCCGTCCTGGCGCTTCTCGCCGGGGCCGGTGACCGCATCGTGGTAATCCTTGGCGCCATGGCGATAGGCGGTAAGGAAGCGCTTCACCATGTCGCCGCGATTATCCGCGGTCTTGGTCGAGATGAAGATCGCGCCGAGCTGATAAGACGCCTCGTCGCCGACATAGCCGAGCAGCTTCGCATCGCCATGCTGCACCGACGGCAGCACCGAGGCCGCCGGTCCGACGCCGGCATCGGCCTGGTTGCCGGTGATCGCGCTGACGATATTGGTCACCGATTGCAGCGGCAGGAAATGCACGCTGCTCAGATCGAAACCGTATTTCTCGGAGAGCAGCACGATCGAATATTGCGGCGACCCGCCGATCGTCGTTATCCCGATCGCGCGGCCGCCGAGATCCTTATAGGATTTGAGACCGTTCTCCCAAGCGTGGTTCGAGACGATGACGGTGTTGTTCTGGAAAGTCGGCACATCGGCGCTTTGCGCCGCGACGACGCGCATCGCGCCTTGCGCCGCCATGTTGTAGAGCCCGGCCGTCAGCGCGGTCGAGCCGAGATCGACATCGCCGCTCACCGTCGCCACCGCGATCGGCAAGGCGCCGTCGAAGAAGACGAGGTCGATGGTCAGATTCTCGGCAGTGAAATAGCCGCGATCCTGCGCGACGAAGATGCCGCCATTGCCGGCCGTCTTGAGCAGGCCGAGCTTGACGGTCTCGGCCTGAGCCACGCCCGCGCCCGCTAGGGCGAGAGCGATGGTCAGCGCCGCCCCGATGCGCCGGGGCATCATCGCCGCGCCCGCTCAGCCATTGGCGCGCTTGCGTTGGCGCTTGTGCCAGGCTTTGCGCTTGGCCTTGCGCTTGTTGGCACGCATGCGTTGGCTTTTGGCGCTGGCGTTCTTTGGCATCTTATCGTTCCTTGGTGTTGCTGATTATTGCTTGTGGGTGACGGTGGTCGGAATCTGGTTGAGCTCTTCGCAGCCGGTGGCAGTCACGACAATCGTGCCGCCGATATTGACGCGATGCCGGTCAATACAGGCATTCGGCTCGAAAGCGAAGACCATGCCTTCCTCCAACACCGCGTCGCGCACGCGCCAATCCATCGTGCCCTGGAAGCGCACGCCCTGCGCCGCAAGGTTGGGCGCGTTGACGGCGCTGCGGCCCATCAGGAAATGCGGGCCGACGGAATGGAGCAGCGGCGTATAGGACCAGCAGCCCGAGGTTTTCAGCGGCTCTTCCATGATCTTGGTGAGATCGCTGAATTTCATGCCCGGCTTCATCGCTTTGACGCCGGCGTCATAGCATTCGCGCGCAACGCGCTCGCATTTGAGATTGGTCTCGTCGAGCGGATCGCAGGCGACCGTCATCTGCACCTGGACCTCCTGATTGCCGCACATCGGCATCAGCTCGGCCTGCATCAGATCGCCGCGTTGCAGCACCCGCGGCGCCTCGCCGCGCGTCGTCCAGCGCGGCGGTCCCCAGGACAGCGTCGCCGGTCCGGAATTCAGCACGATCATCGGATAGCGCATGCCGATGCCGAAGCGCAGCATCTCGGCCGTCGCCTCGGCCATGATCACTTCCTCGCCGACACCAGGCCCCGCGACCTCGGCGACCGCCTTGCAGGCGGCCTCGGCGGCTTTGGCGGCATAGCGCACTTGCGCCAGCTCTTCCTTCGACTTGACCAGCATCATGTGGCTGAATTCTTCCGAGATATCCTTGAAACTCGCGTTCGGCAGCGCGGTCGAGAATTGCGCCCAGAAGGTCGCGGGAATGCCGCCCCATGTCTCGGTCGGTGCTTGCGAGGTCAGTCCGACCACGCCGAGCTTGGCATCGTCGAGCTGTTTCTCGGCAACGATCTCGGCGACGGCCTCGCCGCTGGTCGCGACGCGCTGATCCTCGATCCAGAGCTTCTCGCCGCGCTCGGCCGACCAGAGCGCGCGCAGCACGCGCAGATGCGCCCAGGTAACGGTGACCGGATCGCCTTCGAGCGGGAAGAGGACGCAGCCTTCGTTGTAATCGTCGCTGACGTAGCTCTCATACATCTCGCGCGTGCGGAAGCCGGCGATCACCAGCCCGTCGAGGTCGTGTTGCCGCATCAGGTCGCGGGTCCGCTGCCAGCGGCGATCGCGCTCGGCAAAGGAAAGAGTCGGAGGTTGGACGCCCGCCATCGGCTGCTCCCTTGAGGATTTTCTGCGCGGCGGAGAATTTCATTTTTCGCGCTGTTCGGCAAGCTGCAATGGCGGCAAGCCGCAACAACGGAGGAGCGCCGGAACGGCGCCGGCAAACGAAGCGGGCAGCGGCGTCGCGCCGCTACCCGCATCGATCGCCCGGAATTGGGGCGGAGAGTTAAAGCGGCGCTCGGGGCAGCCCGGCACCGCCGGGCCATGATAATCGGTGCCGCCCGGGCGGTTCTGATGCATCGCATCGGCGCAGAGGATACGACGGTGCCGCGTCGAATGATGCCCCGCAGCGCGCTTATCGGCGGCGGCCGAGCGCGTCGCGTAGTCATTCACCCGACCGAGCTCCGATACGCATTGGCTGGTCATTGCCGGCATTGGAGGCGCGCTTGGCGGCATCGAGATGCTGCTGCGCGGCGCTGGTATTGGGACCGGACTTCAGCCCGCCGACGAAGCGCTGGGCATCGGGGATCTGCGAGCAGGTGATGCTGCGACGTCGCGGCTTGAGCGTGGACGAGGGTGAGGCCGGCGAGCAGGAAAAGGCCGCGGCGATGACGGCAGGAAATCAACGCGCATGAGATTTTTTCTCCCGGACTTTCGATGATCCCAAGTCGGGCCACGTTAAGCCGTACGCCAGTGCAGGTTTCGTGGAGGGATTGAGACTTAATTTCGGCAAGTATTCGGCCCGGGCGTCGCGGGTAACTGTCGCCCGGCTTTACAAAACACCTCGGGTAGCGTGGTTAATGTCCGCTAAGCCTTTGACGTCGCGGGCTTGGCCTATTTGTTGCCTTTTCATCGGCAGTTCCTTGTTTTGTCAGGAGAAGCCCGATGATGAACCGCCGCCGTACCGCGAGCCTCAATACCGTGGGTCGCGCCTTCGGCCATTCTTTCGGCGTGCTCGGCGCCGTGATGGGACTCAACGCCATCGCCACGTCGATCGATCCGCGTTACCTGCAGCTCTTTCCCTTGAACGACATCGGCATCCAGCAGACCTCGGCGGCGCTGATCAGCGTCGGCCTGATCGCCCTTGCCGCCTGGCTCGTCGCCGATCGCGCGCACCCGGTGAAAGCCAAGATCGACCCGCCGGAAACGCACTAGCCGTGGAACCGATGCTCGTTTAGGACGATCTCGGCCTAATACGATCGCGGCAGGCCGAGCACATGCTCGGCGATATAGGCGAGGATGAGGTTGGTCGAGACCGGCGCGATCGAGAAGAGCCGGGTCTCGCGCCATTTGCGCTCGACATCGTATTCGCGCGCCAGGCCGAAGCCGCCATGCGTCTGCAGGCAGGCTTCGCCCGCGTGCCATGAGGCATCGGCGGCGAGCAGCTTCGCCATATTGGCCTCGGCGCCGCAGGCCGCGCCGCTATCGAATAGCGCCGCCGCTTTGCGCACCATGAGATCGGCCGCTTCCGTCTCGACGAAAGCGCGCGCGATCGGGAATTGCACGCCCTGATTCTGGCCGATCGGCCGCTCGAAGACGATGCGGCGTCTTGGCATAGTCGGTCGCGGTGCGGATGAACCAGCGCGCATCGCCCAGCGCTTCCGACGCGATGAGGATGCGCTCGGCATTCATGCCGTCGAGGATGTAGCGGAAGCCTTTGCCTTCCTCGCCGATGACGGTTCTCGGCCGGCACTTTCAGCCCGTCGAAGAACAGCTCGGTGGTGTTGTGATTGATCATCGCCGGCAGCTTCTTGATCTCGAGCCCGTGACCGAGACTGGCGCGGATATCGACGATGAAGACCGAGAGCCCGTCGCCGCGGCGCTGTACCTTGTCGGCCGGTGCGGTGCGCGCCAGCAGCAGCATCAGATCGGATTGCAGCGCGCGCGAGGTCCAGACTTTCTGGCCAGTGCACGACGTAGTGATCGTCCATTAGCGTGTGCCGTTCGGCACGGGTCTTGAGTCTGCGTCGTATCGGTGCCGGTCGACGGTTCGGTGACGCCGAAGGCCTGCAGCCGCAGTTCGCCCGACGCGATCTTCGGCAGGATCGCCTGCTTCTGTGTCTCGCTGCCGTGCCGCAGCAGCGTGCCCATGATGTAGAGCTGCGCGTGGCAGGCGGCGGCGTTGCAGCCGGCGGCGTGAATCTCCTCGAGGATCGCGCTCGCGGCGCGCAAGCGGCAGTCCTGCGCCGCCATAAGCTCTCGGGAATAAGCGCGGCGAGATAGCCGGCTTCGGTCAGCGCTTTGACGAAGGCGTCGGGATATTCCTGCCGCTCGTCGAGGTCGCGCCAATAAGCGCCGGGAAAGCCTTCGCAGATCTTCCGCACCCCGGCGCGGATCTCGGGATAATCCTCGCCGAGCGCGAGCGTCGCGTCGGCCATCGCTCAGCGACCTTTAAATTCGGGTTTGCGCTTCTCGTTGAAGGCGCGGATGCCTTCGCGGCGATCCTCGGTCGGGACCAGCTTGTTGTAGCATTCGATCTCGAAGCGCATGCCGGCAGCGAGGTCCTTCTGCAGCCCGCCATGGATCGAGCGCCGCGCTTCCTGAACCGCGATCGGCGCGTTGCTGGCGATGCGCGTTGCCGTCTCGAGCGCCGCCGGCATCAGCGCGTCGGGCTCGTAAAGCGCGTTGACCACGCCCCATTCCAGCGCCTGCGCCGCATCGAAAGGCTTGCCGGTCAGGATGATCTCCTTGGCGCGGCGTTCGCCAACCGCGCGCGGCAAGGTCTGCGTGCCGCCGGCGCCGGGCATCAGGCCGAGCGTCACCTCGGTCAGCGCGAAACGCGCGCCGCTTGACCGCGTAAGCGAAATCGCAGGCAAGCAGCATCTCCAGCCCGCCGGCAAAGGCGTGGCCGTTGGCGGCGGCGATCACCGGCACCGGGCATTCGATCAGCGCTTTGAATTGCTCTTCGATGATGACGTGCTGCGCCATCCATTGCGCTTCGCTGAGCGTGTTGCGCTCTTTGAGATCGGCGCCGGCGCAGAAGGCACGGTCGTCCGCACCGGTCAGCACGATGCAGCGCGGCGGCTCGTCGCCGGTGGCAAGCTCCTGCCACAGCGCCAGCAGGTCGCGCATCATCTGCGTGTTGAACGCGTTCGCGACCTCAGGACGGTTCAACGTCACACGCAGCACGTGAGGTGCCGGCGTGTCGGTCAGGATGGTTTGGTAGGGCCCGGTCATTTGGCTAGTGTCCGATTCGAAAGTTCGCCTTATCACGCAGCAAGGCCGGAGCGAACTTTCGAATCAAAAGGACACCAGCAAACTTTAAGAATCCTAGTGCGGCTTTTGGATTTGAAGTTCGTATCGACACTCGCCGCGAGATTGTACGAACTTCAAATCCGCCACACTAGCCCACGCTATGCGCGGCTTATGAGAGCGTCAACGCTGCAGCCGCTCGGCGGTCGCGGCGAGGACCCGGCGCCAGATCGCCTGCGCGATCTCGTCGCCGACATCGACCGCGCGCTCGGCGCGGGCGAGGATATGATCGATGGCATCGACGCCGTATTTGCCGATCAGATCCTCGGCAATGCGCCGCGCTTCGCTTGCGTCGCAATCGTTCATCGTGAAAGCGGCCGCCGCGATCACGCCGCGATCGGCTCTTCGAGGATCAGATGATCGATCTGGTGACGTAACCATTCGATCATCTCGGCATCGGCCGGCTCGCGCGCCTCGAAGCGGCGCGGCCCGGCGACGAGGCCGAGGAGGTTGCGCTGTTCGGCGAGATCGAGGGCGGTGGCGATCGCGTCGCTCTTATCGGTCGCACGCACCATCGCGGCAGGCCGGCCATCGCAGGTCACGGTGAAGATCCGCATCGTCATCATCCTTCGACCAACATCGAACGGAACGAGGCGGAGTCTAAGTGTTTCGAACCGAAATTCAATCGAATTATCGATATTTACTATATAAATTTGCGGTTTTCGCCGCGAATATTGGTTAATTCTTGGATATAGTTAATAACGCGGAGCGGAAATACCGTATTCCCCAGGCCTGGATGGTCTCGATCACGGGCAGAAAGCTGCGGCCGAGCGTCGTCAGCCGGTATTCGACCTTCGGCGGCACGAGGCCGAAATCCTTGCGTGCGATGAAGCCCATCTCGGCGAGCGCCTTCAATTCGCGGCTCAAGACGCGCGGCGTGATCTCGCGGCTGCCTTCGGCGCCGCGCAGCAAGCCGCGACGCAGCTCGCCATAGCGTAGCGGCCCGTCTTTCAAGTCCCAGATGATCCGCGCTTTGTATTTGCCGCTGATCATGCGCTGGAAGGCCATGACCGGGCAGGCGCATGCGGCGGCAGGGTTGCGGGGTGATGACGGCATGGCAGAAACCTCCAGCGACGCGCCTAGTATCGTTTATGTCCATACTAGCGGATAAGGACCTGTCGGTCCTAACTCATGGGCAGGAGGGACCATGAAGCATTTTATGATCCGGTACCGTTTTAAAGAGGGCTCGAGAGAGGATTGGCACCGCGCGATCGACGCCTTCGTCGCGGCGGTCGACAGCAACCCCGCGCTCAAGGGCAAGATCCGCTATCGCGTGATGAACATCCGCGGCACGGACGAGTATTGCCACCTTGCCGCGGCGGCGGACGATGCCGCGATCCAGGCGCTGCAGAGCCAGGAATTCTTCAAGGGCTACAACGCCGAGACGCGGCGCGTCGCCGGCGGCGCGGTCGAAGTCGTACCGCTCGACGTCATCGCCGAAACGGCGTGAACGCGTGGCTCAGTCCGGCGCGTAATCGGCAATGATGCGCGCCGTACGGCGGCGCCATTCCTCGGCGGTGGTGAAGCCGGGCAGGGTGCGGGCGAGCGCCTCGCTGCGCTTCAGGATCTCGTCCTCGGGCAGATCGAAATCCATCTCCTCGCGGATCGGCTGGTGGACATACCAGGGCGTGTCGCAATAGACCTCGATGCGGTTGCCTTCGGGATCGCGGAAATAGATCGACCAGGCATGGCCGTGGCAGATTGGATGCACGTCGCTCGCTGCCGCCTCGTCGCGGACGCGGCGATAGAATTCGCGCACCTCGCCGAGTGACGCAACGCGGAAGGAGAGCTGGTTGATGACCTTGTCGCCATGGCCCGGCGGTCGGCCGGCGACGAGCACGACCTGATGATGCTCGCGCGGATTGCGGCTGAAGAACATCATCTGCGCGCCATGCAGGGGCCCTTCATCGGTGATCGGGAAGCCCATCACGCGGTGATAGAAATCGGCCATCTTCGCGAGGTCGGTGACGTAGATGCCGACATGGGCGAATTGCAGATCGATCGGTTGCGGCATGGCGGTGCTGGCCTCTTCTCGCACAACGGCAAAAACCTAGCGCAGGGCTGCTCGCCGCGAAAGAGCATCGCCCGGCCCGGCGCCGGCGAAGTGGCCTGGCTTCGAGCAGAATTTTGCGCGGCGATTGACGTCGAGAAAATCAAAACGGGGCGGTCTTCAACGCGGAGGTTTGAGAATTTTCGTCTTCGCGGGCGCCGCGATCCTGGCCGTGCATCGCCTGCCCGCTCCCGCCGCCGACGCGGTGAAGATCGGCGATGCCGCGCCGCGCAAGCCGCGATGATCCTTGAGCGGAGGCGTATCGAGAGCGCGCCTTTCGGGTCCGAGAACCAGGCGCAATGGGCAAGCATCTTCGTGTTCAGCGCTTGAGGAAAGCCTCGATCGTGCCGACCGCGCCGTCCTCCTGGCGGTCGGCGAAATCGCTCGCGATCTGCTCATAGAGCTGCGCCGCGCCGGCGAGCATCTGGCTCGCGCCCGGATCGGCAGCGAGGAATTTCGAGATCTCTTCCATTTCCGCGACCCAGCGATAGGCCTTGGGGAACATGCGCGGCATTTGCTTCGACACGTAGCCGAAGACTTCGGGCAGGCTCTCGGCCAGCGCCTCGCGTACCGTCGGCGCGACGTTGTTGCGCATCGCGCCGAGCATCATCGAGGCACCGATCGCCTGCGTGCCCTTGGTGAGGCAGGCATAGCCCATCTTCACGGCCGAGGCTTCGCCGACGCCGCCTTCGACCATGCGGATGTCGAGGCCGTAATCCTTGAGCGCGAGCACGGAGCGCGCGCCCGGGCCCGAGGCGTAGAGCCGTGGGCCGCCGGCGCCGGAAGGCGAGGGCGGCGCGCCGAGAATGCCCATATCGGCAAAAGCGCAACCGCTGGGCGCGATCGCTTCCGCGACCTCGCGCACCGTCGCGGGAGCGAGTGCGTTGCAATCGGCGAAGATCGGCTTGCGATCGAGCTGCGCCAGCGCCGGCGCCATGCGCGCGGCGAAAGCCTTAGCGTCGCCGGGCGGCACGATCGAGAGCACGAAATCGGCGCCGGTGACGAGCGCGACGTCGTCATCGACCGGCACCATGCCGGCTTCGCGCGCGCGCGTTCGACTGGCCTCGCTGCGGCCTTTGAGCGAGGTGAACACCGCCGCGCCACGCGAATGCAAGCCTTTGTCCTACCGCCGCGCCCATCTCGCCTTGCGCGACCACTACGATCGTCAATGCCATGCCCGCCTCACTATGTTTCGCTGCTTGCCGCTCGCTGGCCTAAGCCAAGACCTCGCGCTAGGCTGCGTCAAGCCTCGATGCGAGAGGAGTTTGCGCCATGTGGTCATTGATGTCGCGCAAGAAGCTCGAATTGCCGAGCCGCGAGGAAGCGTTGCCAGGCCGACAGGCGAAGATGCCGGTCGGACCAGCACATTTCGTCAACGGTCATCCGCTCGAGCCGCGCTTCCCAGAGGGCCTTGAAAGCGTCGTCGTGGCGATGGGCTGCTTCTGGGGCGCCGAGCGCGCTTTTTGGCAAGTGCCGGGCGTCTACACCACCGCGGTCGGTTATGCCGGCGGCCACACGCCGAATCCGACCTACGAAGAGGTCTGCTCCGGCCGCACCGGCCATACCGAGGTCGTGCTCGTCGTCTTCGATCCGAAGAAGGTGAGCTTCGATTCGATCCTCAAGACTTTTTGGGAAAGCCACGACCCGACACAGGGCATGCGCCAGGGCAACGATGTCGGCACGCAATATCGCTCGGCGATCTACGTGACGACGCCCGAGCAGAAGGCGGCGGCTATCGCCGCACGCGATGCTTATGCGAAAGAGCTAGGCAAAGCAGGTCACGGCGCGATCACGACCGAGATCAAGGATGCGCAGCCCTTCTATTACGCCGAGGATTATCACCAGCAATATCTCGCCAAGAACCCCGGCGGCTATTGCGGCCTCGGCGGCACTGGCGTGAGTTGTCCGATCGGCGTCGGGGTGAATGCGCCGCCGGCTCATTGAGCGAGCCATTGAAACGCATCGCACCGAAGACCGCGGCGCTCGGCGTCCTTCTTCTCGGCCTTGGCTTCGGCTCGTCCGCGATGGCCGACCCGCTCAAGATTCGTATCGGCATGCAAACGCCGCCGGACAAGTTCTTGACGATGCTCGCGCATCGCAAGGACATCGTTCCGCGTGTCGATACCTCTTATGAGCTCGAGCCGATGCGCTTTGCCGCCTCGTCGGAGGAGGTGACGGCGCTCGCGAGCGGCGATCTCGATATCGGCAATCTCGCCTATTCCTCGCTCGCCATCGCGATCGAGAATGCCAAGCTCGACGATATCCGCATGATCGCCGAAAGCCTGCGCGACGGCGTGACGGGCTATTTCACCTATCAATTCCGGGTCAAGAACGACAGCGGCATCAAGAGCGTCGAGGATTTGAAGGGCAAGATCGTCGGCAGCAACGGCATCGGCTCGGCGACCGATATGGGCTCGCGCCTGATGCTGCGCCCGCACGGGCTCGAGGATCGGCGGAATTACTCGGTGGTCGCGGCGCCCCTGCCCAATCTGTTGCCGATGTTGATGGAGGGCAAGGTCGATGTGACTTCGATCGGGCCGGCCGACGCGCTCAAGCCGCAAGTTCAAGCGAGAACGCATACGCTCTTCACGCAGGCCGATGCGTTCGGTGTCACGCAATTGTCGCTTTACGTGGCGCGGGCACCCTGGCTCGCGAAGAATCGTGTCGCGCTCGACGATTTCTTCGAGGATTTGGTGCGCGCGACGCGCTGGTCGATCGATCCCGCCAATCGCGCGGCGGTTGCAGCGCTTTTTGCTGCCAATACCAAACAGCCGATCGACAGCCTCGGTTATTTCATGACCAAGGACGACTTCTATCGCGATCCCGATGCCCGGCCCGACATCGGCGCGACCCAAAAGAACATCGACGCGATGCGCGAACTGGGGTTCATCAAGAACAGCATCGATATCGCTAAATACACCGACATGTCGTTTATCGACGCGGCGGTAACGCGTCTCGACGGCAAAAGCCACTGAGCCGCATCCCGTTGAAGAACGCCGCCCTCGTTACATTCTGCCGTTCGCTGCCGGGCACGACGATGTCGGTGCAATGGGGCGATCATCAGGTCTACAAGGTCGGCGGCAAGATGTTCGCCGTGCTCACCGGCCGCGGAACTGCCTCGTTCAAAGCGAACGACGTCGCCTTCGAGATGCTGGTTGAGACAGGCCAGGCGCGGCCATCGCCTTATATGGCGCGTGCGCACTGGCTTTACGTCGACGATCTCGAGCAATTCCCGCGGGCCGATCTGCGCCAATACATCGCGGCGTCGCATGCCCTCGTCGCGAAGAAGCTCACCAAGAAGGCGCAGCGCGCGTTGGGCTTGGCCTAAGCGACGACTTTGTCCGCGCGCAGTTTGCCGATCGTGTCCGCGTCGTAGCCGAGGCCCGCGAGAATTTCGTCCGTATGCTCGCCGCGCTCCGGCGTCGCGGTCCGGAGCGATGACGGCGTGCGCGACAGGAACATCGGCTGGCGCGATCAGCTCGATATGGCCGAGCGCCGGATGCTCGACGCCCTGCGCCATCTTGCAGATGCCTCACCTGCGGATCGGCGAAGACCTCGTTCATCTTATAGATCGGGCCGCACGGCACACCGGCCTCGTTCAGCGCCTCGACCCATTCGGCGGAGGTACGCGTTGCGGTGCGCTCGTCGATCAGCACGTTGAGCGCGTCGCGATTCTGGCGCCGCACCTTGAAGTTCGAGAAGCGCGGATCGGTCGCCATCTCCGGCACGCCGAGCGCCTGGCAGAGCTTGGCGTAGATCGGATTGCTCGACGCGGCGATGTTGATATGGCCGTCCTTGGTGCGATAGACGGCGGCGGGAATGTTGGTCGGATGATTGTTGCCTTCCTGTCCCGGCACCTCATGCGACATCGTCCAGCGCGAGCCCTGGAAATCGAGCATCGCGATCATCGCCGTCAGCAGCGAGGAATGCACCCATTGGCCCTCGCCCGATTCCTCGCGCTCGAGCAGCGCGATGAAGATGCCTTGCGCGGCGAAGATGCCGGCGCAGAGATCGGCGATCGGAATGCCGGCGCGCACCGGGCCTTGCCCCGGCAGACCGGTGATCGCCATCAGCCCGCCCATGCCTTGCGCGATCGGATCGAAGCCCGGCCGGTTGCGATAGGGCCCGTCCTGGCCGAAGCCCGAGATGCTGGCATAGACCAGCCGCTTGTTGACCGCCTTCAGCGCCTCGTAATCGATGCCGAGGCGGAATTTAACATCGGGCCGGTAATTCTCGACCAGGACATCGGCGTCCTTCACCAGCGCTTTGAGGATCGCGACGCCTTCGGGCTTCTTCAGATCGATCGCGATGCTGCGCTTGTTGCGGTGGAGGTTCTGGAAGTCAGAACCGTGACGCTCGCGCGGCGAAGCCGTCGTCTTCCGGATTCTCGACTTTGATGCAATCGGCGCCCCAATCGGCGAGCTGGCGCACGCAGGTCGGGCCGGCGCGCACGCGCGTCAGATCGATCACCTTGAAGCGGGAAAGGGGAAGCTTGCTCATGCGCTGCGCCCGATTCTCGTTTAATGAGCCGCGGGCAACCTAGCAGGGACGGCGAGCACGGGCGAGCACGCCGCATCGCTCTTTTCGCACCGCCTTATGGCGTCGATATTGCGGCGCACAGCGACAAATTACCGACGTCAGCCGGTTTTCAACCGCGTTCGCTTGACCCGAGGACGCTGCGCCGCCAATTTACTCGCCTAGACCCCCGATTCCGAATAGGATCGCGGCCGGGGGAGAGAAACGCGGTAGATGGATATCCATCGTTTCATCGTTGAACACGGGACGCTGTCTTATCTGATCGCGTTCGCCTGGACGTTCTTCGAGGGCGAGACCTTTGTACTCTTCGCAGGCTTTGCCGCCTCTCAAGGGCTACTGGCTTGGCCGCTGCTGCTGATCGCGGCTTGGCTCGGAAGCTTCTGCGGCGATCAAACCTATTTCTGGATCGGCCGCCATTTCGGCATCGGTCTCTTGGCGCGCCAGCCGACCTGGCAGGAGCGCGTCGACAAGGCGCTCGTCTGGATCCGGCGTTTCGATGTCTGGTTCATTCTGAGCTTCCGTTTTATTTACGGCATCCGCAATTTTTCGTCCTTCGCGATCGGGATCAGCCGCGTCAACTGGAAGCGGTTCATGACCTTCAACTTCATCGCGGCTGGTCTGTGGGCCGCGATTTTCGTTGGTGTCGGCTATATCTGCGGACACGCTTTTGGTCATGTCCTCGGCGAGATCGCCGAGCGCTTCAGCGAGGCGATGCTGATCATCTTCGCGCTCTTGCTGATCGCGGGCATTTCGCTCATCGGTTACACCGGCGCCGCCGTCGTAAAGGCACTGCGGCCGCATTACCCCCAGGTTGAGGAACATGCATGTGATGAAAGCCGGCGTTATCGCCGTGATTTTTGCTGGTAGCGTTTCCGTCGCTCAGGCCGCGACGTTGTTATCGCGCCGAGGAGATCGAAGCCGATCAAGCGGTGCGCTTCCAGACCCAGCTCATGGTGGTGAGCAATTCCTGCGGCAGCCAATCCTATACGGAATTCACCCATCGCAACGCCAGCACGCTGGCGGCGTATCAACAGAAGATGATCGGCTATTTCCGGCGCGTCAGCGGCCGCGGCGCCGATACAGCCTTCGACCGCTTCATCACGTCGCTCGCCAATCAGATGGCGCTCAGCGCCGGCAAGGAGACCGTCTCGGTGCTGTGCACGCGCTCGGCCGATCTGCTCAGCAAAGGGCAGACCTTCGGCAAGGACGATTTCGTGCATTACGTCGTGCAGCAAGCGGCGCGGCGAGCGGCACCTATCCGGCCTGCAAAAACTAAGGCTAGAGGACTTAGATCGGCGCGACGCGCCAGCGCTCGGGGTGACCGGCCGACATCAGCCGGCGCGCGAGGTTTTCCGGCGTAAAGGCACGCAGCCCGAAACCGAAATGCGGCGTGACGCTGGCGCTGACCAGCGCCAGTTTCGTCGCTTCCGCCGCGCTCAGCGCCGCGCCGAGATAACGCGCGACATCGAGACCGGTCACGATCATCCGCGCGACGCCGAGTGTCGCTCGCGGCTTCGGCGACGCTCGTCGCGTCTCCAGCGTCGACTCGGCCGAGATCGCCAGCATGCCGGCGGCGCCGGCTGCGGCGATGAATTCCTTGACCTGCGCGCGATCGAGCGGCGACGCGGGCGGCGACATCGATGATGACTTTGCGGCCCGCCGCCTCGCCGACGGCGCGGCGCGAGCGCCGCGGCATCGGCCGCGTGGGTGAGCGGCAGATCGAGCGCTTCGAGATTCTCGGCGAGCAGCGCGGTCTTCTCCGCCGCATGCGCGCCGGCGCTGATCACCAGCACTTCGCTGTCGTCGTAAGCGCGCCGCGAGTCTTCGCGGCGAGCGTGCTCGTGCCGGCGCCGGGGAGGCCGCAGAGCAGGATCGGCTGCTGCCAGACTTCTTCGAGCGCGAAGAAATTGAATTGTGCGCCGAGCGCGATCGCCAGCCGGTCGACCGGCCGTTTGACATGCGTGGGTGCGCTGGCCAATTCGATGAGCCGAGCGGTCAGCTTGGCCGGCAAAGCCGTGGCTGCCGAGCAACTCGCCGAGCGACGAATCGTCATCGCCGGCCCACTCGACTCGCTGCGGTCGGCGCTGGTGCGGCGACCGATCGCGGCGGTTTCGATCCTCTCGTTGCCGATGTCCTCGGCAGGCTGC
This sequence comes from uncultured Alphaproteobacteria bacterium, assembly GCA_963731145.1. Classification (GTDB taxonomy): domain Bacteria; phylum Pseudomonadota; class Alphaproteobacteria; order ATCC43930; family CGMCC-115725; genus CAIKMD01. The sequence goes on from CAVSUX010000015.1 coordinate 40,302, forward strand.
GTTGAATTGCGACGCTGCACCATCCCTCACTTCCCTTTTTCGCGGTGGCCGAGTGTCGCCCGAAATTGGTTAACAAATCATGGCCGAGCCTTGTCCGAGTCGAACGCCGGCCCCTGCCGCCGGGCTCCGCTCTTGCTCTATGAAGTCATCAGAGAGCGAGTTCATGACGGCGGCGAGGCGGCAGCCATGTCTGCGATTTTGAGCCCCGGGGCAGTCGGCGCGCTCGGCGCGTTCCTCTCGGTCGTCATCATCGACGTCGTCCTGGCCGGCGACAACGCGATCGTCGTCGGCATGGCAGCGGCGCATCTCGAGAAGCGCCAGCGCCGCCGCGCGATCTTCTGGGGCATCGTGGCCGCGACCGTGATGCGGATCGTCCTCGCCTTGATCGCCGTCGATCTGCTCACGATCGTCGGCCTGACCCTGGCCGGCGGCTTCCTGCTGCTCTGGGTGGCGTGGAAGCTCTATCGCGATCTCACCCGCAAATCGAACAAGCCGACGCATGACGCGAAGCCGGCGCCGTACAGCTTTCGCCAGGCGCTGCTGCGCATCGTGCTCGCCGATGTCTCGATGTCGCTCGACAATGTGCTCGCCGTCGCCGGCTACCGCGCGCGATCACGTTTGGGTACTGGTGGCGGGGCTCACCTTGTCGGTCGCGCTGATGGGCGTTGCCTCGGAGGTCACCGGGCGGCTGATCGCGCGCTATCGCTGGATCGCCTGGATCGGCCTCGCGATCGTCACCCTGGTCGCGTTGCGGATGATTTATGAGGGCTCGACCGAGGTCGCGATCCGGCTTTCGGGCCAGGGCTTTCGGGTGTGGGGCTGTCGACGAACTGAGTGTTGTAGAGCGCCGGAGAAGACGCCGCCGCGGCGCATCAACTCGTCGAAGCTGCCGCTTTCCGCGATCTTGCCGTCGCGCAGCACGAGGATCATGTCGGCGCTGCGCACGGTCGAGAGGCGATGCGCGATGATGAAGGTGGTGCGGCCCTGCGTCAGGCGGTTGATGCCCTCCATCACCATCGCCTCGGTCTCGACATCGAGCGCCGAGGTCGGCTCGTCGAGGATGAGGATCGGCGCGTTGCGCAGAGATGGCGCGGGCGATGGTGAGGCGCTGCTTCTCGCCCTCGGACAAGCGTCGCGTTGTCGCCGAGGACTGGTGTCGTAGCGCTGCGGCAGGTTGTTGATCAACCCGTCGATGCGCGCGAGCCGCGCCGCGCTTTCGATCTCGGCATCGCTGGCGTCCGGGCCGGCCATAGGCGATGTTGTCGCGCACCGACATCGGGAAGACGAGCGGCGGCTGCAGCACCATGGCGATCTGCTGGCGCAGCGAGTTGAGCTTGTAGTCGCGCACGTCGACGCCATCGATGAACACGGCGCCATCGCTTGGATCGAAGAAGCGCGGCAGCAGACCCATCAAGGTCGATTTGCCGGCGCCGGTCGGGCCGACCAGCGCGACTTTCATGCCGGGCTTCACGTTGACGCTGATGCCGTCGAGCACCGACATCTCGTCGCGATAGCGGAAGCGAACATCGCGCCATTCGACTTCGACCGCGCGCGCCCTCGGCCGGAAAGCTGCGGTTGCCGTCTTTGAGATCGGGTTCGGTGTCGAGCACTTCGAAAGAGCGCCGTGCGCCGACCCGCGCGCCGGCGATCAGGCCCCAGCTCTGCGTGATCTGGTTCACCGGGTTGTAGAGCTGCGCGAGATAGGAGATGAAGACGATGAGTTGGCCGATGGTCAGGTTGTGGGCCATCACCGAGCGCGCGCCGACATAGATGACGAGCGCGGTGCCGGCGGCGGTCAGCGAGTCCCACCATCCCCGAATAGAGCGTCTGCCAGCTATAGAGGCGAAGCGTCGCGTTGAGGCTGGCGCGGCTCGCGCTCATGAAGCGGCGATATTCTTCCTCTTCCTTGGTGAAGGCCTGCACCACTTTGATCGAGCTCATGGCCCAATGGACGAGGGTGTAGACGTGGCTGTCGCGGTCGCGCACCTCGGTGGCGACGGCGACGATCTTGCTGTTGAAGATCGCGATCAGCACGAAGAGCGCCGGCACGACGGTCAGCGAAACCAGCGTCAGGATCGGGTCGAGCGGGATCATCACGAACAGCATCCCGCCGAGCAGCACGACGGCCGAGATGATCGGCAGCAGCCCGTTCATGATCACCGTCTGCACCGCGAAACTGTCGGCGGTGATGCGGTACATCAGATCGCCGACCTTCTGCCGGCTATGGAAAGCGAGCGAGAGGCGCTGCAGATGCGCGTAGAGCGCGCCGCGCAGATCGTTGACCATGCCCTGGCCGACGGCGATCGTCGTCACATTGTGCAGCCAGGTGACGCCGGCGCTGCCGAGACTGATCACGACGAGGCCGATCGCTGCCGCGAGCAGCAGGTCGAGCGGCCCAAGCTGAGAGAGGAACGGGAAGCCGGTCTGTTTGCCGCCGAGCACGTCGTCGATGACGAGCTGCAGCGGCCAAGGCTTCAGCAGCTCGAAGCCGGCGACGAGGAATATCTGAATGAACGCCCAGAGGATGCGCCACTTATACGGACGAAGATAAGGCAGCAGCTTCCACAGGAGGCTGTTCATATCAGTCCGATTTGACAGGAGTCAGATGCTGGCGCTGCGCGATGGTGTCGACGATGCGGTGCATCAACCGGCCGAACTCGATCGTCCGATAGGCGATCAGTCCGGCGTGGGCGATGCCGAGGATGCCGATGATCGCCGCCCAGACCGGCGCGTCGAGGATCAGCGCCGCCGCGGTCAGCACGGCATAGGCGCGCAGCACGAAGGCCGAGAAACGCGAGAAGCGCATGACGCAGCGCACGCGCATCAGCCGCTTTTCGCCGCCGTGATTCTCAGTGCAGACGAGGAGATAGGCGCGGCTCCAGAGGCCGCGCGCGATCTTCAGATCCCAATTGTCCCAGCCCTGATCGGTCTGGATGAAGTATTTCTGCGGCGCCAGGAAGCGCATCGATCTCGCCGAGCAGAACTTTCCTTCTCGTCGCTCTTCTCGCTCCAGTAGGAGAGATAGAAGGTCGCGGTCGCGCCACGAGACGCGCGGCGCCTCGCTCGGCGGAGCGAGCGTGTTGGGGCTCGCCTCCGGCTCCTTCATCTCCTTGAAGCGCCATTTGAGGCGCTCCCAGCCGCGCAGGATCGGGCCGAGATAGATCAGCAGCGCGACCAGGGCGCGTGCCTTGATGCCGCGGAAGCGCTTGTCGATCGGCGCGCGCAATGCGCCGTTGATGCACATCACCCAGGTGACGACCAGCGGCACCAGGAAGAGCAGGCCCCAGCCGCCGACGATCAGTCCGGCAAGCGCCAGGATGATCGCGACCACGTTCCATTCGAAGGTCAGCGGCAGGAACTGCGCCAGCGAAGAGGGCGGCTCGTAAAGCGTCTGGAACAGGCCGCGGCCGAAGACGCCGGAATAGATCACCGGCTGGCGCGACAGCAGGAGCGAGGCGGAGAGGTCGCCATAGATGCGGCCGAGCCATTTCGCCTGGCCGAAGAGGTTGAAGCGGATCGGATGCTTCGAATAGACCAGCGCCTCGGCTTTGCCGTAGCCGCGCTGCTGGCCGATATAGGCTTTCACCGTGTTGCGGCGGAAATGCCAGACCACCGCGGCCGGGCTGAAGCCGATCGTGTAGCCGCGCATCCTGGAAGCGCCAGCAGATATCGACGTCGTCGCCCGCGGCGCGATAGATCGGATCGAAGCCGCCGAGCTGCAACAGCACGTCGCGGCGGAAGGCCATGTTGCAGCCGGCGATATGCTCGGCGGTGTCGTCGGAGAGCAGCACATGCGTCGGCCCGCCCGGCGAGACCGCGACCGCCGACGGAATGAGGCTGTCCTCGGGCGGCGGGAAATTGGGGCCGCCGCAGGCGACGAGATCGGCCGCCTCCATCTTGGCGACGAGATAATTCAGCCAATCCGGATCGGCGACGCAGTCGCTGTCGGTATAGGCGACGATCTCGCCGGTCGCGGCTTCGGCGCCGACATTGCGCGCGACGCTGAGGCCTTTGTTCGGCTGCGAGATGATCTTGCAGTAGCCGAAGCGCTCGGCGATGGCGAGGCTGCCATCGGTCGAGCCGTCATTGACGACGATCACCTCGTAATCGGGATAATTGAGCTTCGCGAGCGATTCGAGGCAGGGCGCCATCGTGCGCTCGGCGTTGTAGGTGCAGACCACGACCGAGACGCGCGGCGTGCGCGGCAGCGAGGGCGGGATCGGTCCCTGATAGCGCGCGCGCACGGTCGCAAGCGCCGGCTTCGGATTGCGGTCACGATCGACGAGGCCGAAAGCCCAATCCTCGATCAGATGACCGCCGGTGAACCATTCATCGGTCCAGGCGAAGACGCAGGCACCGGCGACGCCCATCTCGAAAGCGGCGCCGAGCTGCCAGGACAGGATGCGCACCTGCTCGTCATCGCCTTCGCGCATCGAATCGATGCCGAACTCGGTCAGCACCAGCGGCCGGTCGACGGCGAGGTTGTGCAGCCGCGACACGTATTTGCGGAAGGCATGCTCGTGATGGAGATAGACGTTGAAGCAGAGGAAGTCGGTGAAATCGATCGTCAGATATTCGGTCGACGGGAAATTCGCGTAGGAGACGAGCCGCTCGGGATCGACGTCCTTGATGAGGCCGACGAGCTTCTTGAGGAAGGCGCGGACGTTGTTCGGCCCGTGCCAGCGCACCATGTCGGGCGGGATCTCGTTGCCGACCAGGAAAGCGAGGATCGCCGGATGGCGATTCATCGAGCGCACGGTCTCGATCACGGTGCGCTCGATGTCGCGCTCGATCTCGGGGCTGTCGAGGAAGGTGACGTGCTGCGACCACGGCACGCCGACCAGCATCTTGAGGCCATGATCGTCGGCGAGGTCGAGCAACCAGATCGGCGGCGGCGTGAAGACGCGGATCGTGTTGATGCCGGTCTCGGCCATCATGCGGAAATCGCGCTCGGCAATCTCGCGCTCGGGGAATTGGCTGCCATGCGAGCCGACGGGAAAGGGCCCGTAGGTCACGCCTTTGACGAAGAACTTCTCTTCGCCGACGAAGAAGAATTTGCCTTGCACGCGGACCGGCTTGCGGCCGGTCGCGGCGCGCGTGCCTTCCTGTGGCGCGATGGTCGAATCAGGCGCCATCAGTGGGCGGCTCCCTTTGATTGTGTGCTGGGTGTCTTGGCGAAGCGTTTTTGATGCCAGGCCCAGGCCGTGCCGATGATGTGCTCGAGCGAGCCGAGCGTCGGCACCCAGCCGAGCTTCTCTTTCGCGAGGCCGGCATCGGCGACCAGCACCGGCGGATCGCCGGGGCGGCGCGGGCTGTCCTTGCTCGGGATCGGCCGGCCGGTGACACGGCGCGCGGCCGCGATCGTCTCGCGCACCGAATGGCCGTCGACCGGTGCCGAGATTGAAGGCGCGGCTCTCGCCGCCGTCGTCGAGATAGCGCAGCGCGCGGACATGCGCGTCGGCCAGATCCTGCACATGGATATAGTCGCGGACCGCGCTGCCATCCGGCGTCGGGTAATCGGTGCCGAAGACGCCGATATGCGGGCGGCGTCCCGTCGGCGGCATCGAGGATGAGCGGGATCAGATGCGTCTCGGGGTTATGATCCTCGCCGATCTCGCCATCGGGATCGGCGCCGGCGGCGTTGAAGTAGCGCAGCGCGACCGAGCGCAGCCCATGCGCGACGCCATACCAATAAAGCGCGCGCTCGATCATCAGCTTGGTCTCGCCATAGGGATTGACCGGACGCTGCGGCGTGTCTTCGCGGATCGGCATCTGCTCGGGCAGGCCATAGGTCGCGCAGGTCGAGGAGAAGACGATCTGCTTCACCTCGGTCGCGCGCATCGCCTCGAGCATCGACAGCGTGTTGACGACGTTGTTCTGGAAATACTTCTCCGGCTGCTCGACCAATTCGCCGACATAGGCGAAAGCGGCGAAATGCATCACGGCGCCGATGTTGTGGCGGCGGATTGTCTCGGCCACCTTGGCGCGGTCGCCGATATCGCCCTCGACGAAGGGACCCCAGCGCACCGCCTCTTTATGGCCGTAAACCAGATTGTCGTAGGCCACAGGCTCATAGCCCGCTTTGGCCAAGGCCTTGCAGGCGTGGGAGCCGATATAGCCGGCCCCGCCGGTGACCAGAATGCTCTTACCCATCGTTTTCCTAAACGCGCAGAAATCCCGTTCGAGCCATAACGGGCAGTGGACGCAATTGCTTCCCGGTGAATCGTCTTAAAGCTAAGCCCCTGGCCTGGGCAAGAGGTTGCACAGCGCGGGCTCAGCCCCGTTTGCGGCGCGATTTCGCCGGTTTGGCCTGCGGCACGCCGGCGGCGGTCAAGGCCCTTCTTCTGGCGCGTCTCCAGCCCTTCCGGATCGAAATCCTCGATCAGCTCGTGGAACAGCCGGTGCCAGTTGATCTCGGCCTTCAGATGGGTGAAGACCGAGCCGAGCCCGAGCGCGGCGCGATCCATGAAGACGAATTCGCGCGGCGGCTTCACCCCGCCGAGGCGCCGGAGCTGGCGATGCACATCCTCGGCCAGTTCGCGGCCGTAGATGCCTTCCTCTTCCTGTCTCCTGGATGCGGCGCTTCCGGTCTTCGAGCAGCGGCGCGTAGATGAAACGCGCCCAGCGATTGAGGACGTCGATGATCTCGTTGGTCGAGATTGCCGAAGCCCCAGCTTCGATAGGCCGCGACCGCGAGGTCGCGATCGTCGTTGTCGAGGGCGCGATAGAGATCGATGACGCCTTTGACGAATTTCGCCCTGGAAGATGCGGATGCAGCCGAAATCGAGCAGGTTGATCCCGTCGTCTTTCCGCACCGTGTAATTGCCGAGATGCGGATCGCCGTGGATCACGCCGTAGATAATAGAACGGCACGTACCACGCCCGGAACATGTTGCGCGCGATCTCGTTGCGCTCGGCAAGCGGCCGCTTCACCGCTTCGAGCATCGGCGCGCCTTCGATCCAGGTCATGGTCAGCAGCCGCGCGGTCGAGAGCGCCGGCACCGGCTCGGGGATGGTCACGCCCTTCTCGTCGGCGAGCATCAGGCGATAGAGCCGCATATGCGCGGCCTCGCGCTCGTAATCCAATTCCTCGCGCAGCCGCTCGCCGATCTCGGCATGGATCTCGTCGGTGGTGACGGCGCGGTCGTAGCGCTCATAGAGCGAGAGGAAGAATTTGAGCTGCTGCAGATCGGCTTCGACCGCCGAGCCCATATCGGGATATTGCAGCTTGCAGGCGAGCGCGGTGCCGTCCTTGGCGACGGCGCGATGCACCTGGCCGAGCGAGGCGGCGCGCGCCGCTTCGTGCTCGAAGCTCTTGAAGCGCTGCTCCCAATTCTCGCCGAGCTCGCTCGCCATGCGGCGCTTGACGAAGGGCCAGCCCATCGCCGGCGCGTTCGATTGCAGCGAGGCCAGCTCGCGCGCGTATTCCTGCGGCAGGGCGTTGGGGATGGTGGCGAGAAGCTGCGCCACCTTCATCAGCGGGCCCTTGATGCCGCCGAGCGCGCGCGTCAGCTCGGCCGCGTGTTTCGGCCGGTCGATCTCGATGCCGAGATAGCGCTCGCCGGCGAGACGCGCGGCAAGGCCGCCCATCGCGGTCGAAACCCGCGCGTAGCGCCGCACCCGGCCAGGGAGGCTGTCGTCGTCGGCCATGCGGTCCCTTGTTTAGCCCAACGCTTCGAGTTGGTCGATGAAGCCGGCGATCATCGACAGGCCCTTGTTCCAGAAAGCCGGATCGGAGGCGTCGAGCCCGAACGGCGCGAGCAGCTCTTTGTGCCGCTTGGTGCCGCCGGCGCGCAGCATGTCGAGATACTTCTCCGCGAAGCCGGCCTGCGCGCCTTGATAGACGGCATAGAGCGAGTTCACCAGGCAATCGCCGAAGGCATAGGCGTAGACATAGAACGGCGTGTGGATGAAATGCGGGATGTAGGTCCAGTACCAGCGATACTCGTCCTCGAAGCGGATCGCCGGCCCGAGGCTCTCGCCCTGCACCGACATCCACAGCTCGCTGATGCGCTCGGCGGTCAGCTCGCCGTTGCGCCGCTCGTCATGCAGCCGGCGCTCGAATTCGACGAAGGCGATCTGGCGCACGACGGTGTTGAGCATGTCCTCGACCTTCGACGCGAGCATCGCCTTGCGCCGCTTGGGATCGGTCTCGGCTTTGAGCATCGCCTGGAAGGTCAGCATCTCGCCGAAGACCGAGGCGGTCTCGGCCAGGGTCAGCGGCGTGTCGGACATCAGTGCGCCTTGCGGCCCCGCCAATACCTGATGCACGCCATGCCCCAGTTCATGCGCGAGGGTCATCACATCGCGCGGCTTGCCGAGGTAGTTGAGCAGCAGATAGGGATGGACGCTTGGCACCGTCGGATGCGCGAAGGCGCCCGGCGCCTTGCTCGCTTTGACCGGCGCGTCGATCCAGCGATTGTCGAAGAAGCGCTTGCCGACCGCCGCCATATCGGGCGAGAAGGCGGCATAGGCCTTCAGCACCGTGTCCTGCGCCTCGGGCCAGGTGAAGCTGCGCTCGCTCTCGTCCGGCAGCGGCGCGTTGCGATCCCAATAGGGCATCGCGTCGACGCCGAACCATTTCGCCTTCAGCTTGTAATAGCGATGCGAGAGGTTCGGGTATGACGCGCGCACCGCGGCGATCAGCGCATCGACGACCTCGTCCTCGACATAGTTGCTGAGATTGCGCGACGAGATCGGGCGCTTGAAGCCGCGCCAGCGATCCTCGATCTCCTTGTCTTTGGCCAGCGTGTTGGTGATCAGCGCGAAGATGCGCGCATTCTCGCCGAACACTTTGCCGAGCGACTTCGCCGCCTCCTTGCGCAGCGCCGGATCGGGCTCGGAGAGCAGATGCAGCGCCTCGGCGTTGCTCAGCTCCTTGCCGCCGATCGGGAAGCGCAGCTCGGCCATCGTCTCGTCGAAGAGCCGTGTCCAGGCCGAGCGGCCGGCGACGGATTTCTCGTGCAGCAGCTTCTCGATCTCGTCGCTGAGCTGATACGGCCGGAAGGCGCGCGTGTCGCGCAGCCAGGGCGCGTAATGCGCGAGGCCGGCGTCTCTCAGCTTCTTCTCGAGATCGGCATCCTCGATGCGGTTCAATTCGAGCGCGAAGAACAGCAACTCGGTCGAGATCGAATTGACCTTCTCCTGCATGTTCTGGAAGAAGCGGCCGGTCTCGGCATCCGTCATATCGGTGCAATAATCGAGATAGGCGTAGCTCATGATCCGGCCGAGCGTCTCTTGCACGCTGCTCGTAGGCCGCGATCGCGCCGGCGAGATCGGCGCCCGAGAGCGACGGCCAGCTTGCCTTCGTAGCGGCTGCGGAATTGCTTCGCGCCGGTCTCGCTGTCGGCCAGCGCGGCTTTCAGCTCGGCGCTATCGCGGCCGGGATAGAGATCGCTCAAATCCCATTGCGGCAGGGGTCCGAGTTCGGCCGCATTCTGGCTCGCGCTCATCGGCGTTGCCCTCTTCTCTTCCTAACCTCCAGCATATAGACCTCCGCCAAATTGACGCCAAGGGCAGGGGCCTGTATTCGGCCGCAACGTTCGGAGAGCGAACGCGTGGCCGACGGAAACGTCACCGAGACGACACTGGCCCAATCTCGCCGCGATGTTCTTCGACCAGGCGCGGCGCTATGGCGACAGGCCTTTTCTCTGGGCGAAGCGCGACGGCGCCTATCGGCCGATCACTTGGCGCGAGGCGGCGGCGCAGGTCGAGGGGCTGGCGCGCGGCTTGCGCGCGCTCGGCCTGAAGCGCGGCGATCGGGTCGCGCTTGTTTCCGAGAACCGGCCGGAATGGATGATCGCCGATCTCGCGATCATCAGCGCCGGCGGCATCACCGTGCCGGCCTATACGACGCATCAGGTCGAGGATCACCGCTACCTCCTCGCCAATAGCGGCGCCCGCGCGGCAATTGTTTCGACCGCCGCGCTGGGCGCAGCGCGTGATCCGCGCCGCCGACCAGGTCGATCATGTCGAGCATGTCGTGATGATCGAGCCGCTGATCGAGGGACAGGCTTCGAACACCGATGTGCTTGCGCTCGATGATGTCGCTGGCGCGCGGCCGCGCGGCGGGCGGCGATGTCGATGCCTGGATCGCGGAGATCCAGCCCGACGATCTTGCCTGTCTCATCTACACCTCGGGCACGGGCGGCCTGCCCAAGGGCGTGATGACGAGCCACGCGAATATCTTCGCCAATTGTCACGGTGCTTTCGGCCTTCTTCGAGATGCTCGGCCTCGGAGACGAGGTCTTCCTCAATTTCCTGCCGCTCTCGCACGCCTACGAGCATACGGCGGGGATGATGTTCCCGATCTATATCGGCGCCGTCGATCTATTTCGCCGAAGGCGCCGAGACGCTTGCGGCGAATATGATCGAGGCGAAGCCGACGATCATGACCGCGGTGCCGCGGCTCTACGAGACGTTGCATCAGCGCCTCGTGCGCATGATCGATCGCGACGGCGGCTGGAAAGCGAAGCTGTTCTATCGCGCCGTCGAACTCGGCGAGAAGCGGCTCGCCGATCCGCGCAGCCTGACGCTCGCCGAGCGGCTGATCGATCGCGCTGCTCGACAAGCTGGTGCGCGACAAGATGCGCGCGCGCTTCGGCGGCCGGCTCAAGGCGATGGTCTCGGGCGGCGCGCCGCTCAATCCGAAGATCGGCTCGTTCTTCATCGCGCTCGGCGTGCGGCTGCTGCAGGGCTATGGCCAGACCGAGACCTCGCCGGTGGTCAGCGCCAATCGTGCCCGACAAGATCAAGGTCGAGACCGTCGGCCCGCCGCTCGACGGCGTCGAGGTGAAGATCGCCGAGGATGGCGAGATCCTGGTCCGCGGCGCGCTGGTGATGAAAGGCTATTGGAACGAGCCGGAGGCGACGGCGAAGGCGCTGGCCGACGGCTGGCTGCACACCGGCGATGTCGGCGAGATCGATCGCGACGGCTATATCCTCATCACCGACCGCAAGAAGGATTTCATCAAGAATTCCGGCGGCGACATGATCGCGCCGGCGCGGATCGAAGGCGCGCTGACGCTCGAGCCGCAAATCGCGCAGGCGATGGTCTATGGCGACCGCCGGCCTTATCTCGTCGCGGTGATCGTGCCGGCGCAGGATGTGCTCGACCGCGCCAAGGGCGACGAGGCCGCGTTGCAGAAGACGATCGGCGCCGTGGTCGGCGCGGGTCAATCAGGGCCTCGCCAATATCGAGCGCGTGCGGCGCTTCATCGTCGCGCAAGAGGCTTTCACCACCGCCAACGGGCAGATGACGCCGACACTCAAGATCCGCCGCCACGAGATCCGCAAGGTCTACGGCGCGGCGCTCGAAGCGCTTTACGAGAAAGCGAATTAGACCTTGTGGTGGTCGCGATACCACCGACGAAGCGCGGCAGGCCTTCGGCGAGCGCGGTCTTCGGCACGAAGCCGAAATCGCGCGTCGTTGCGGTGATATCGGCATAGGTCGCCTCGATATCGCCCGGCGGCATCGGCACGCGCTCGACGATCGCTTGCTTGCCGATTGCGCTCTCGAGGATCGCAACGAAGCGCTCGAGCTCTTCGCTGTTGCTGTTGCCGATATTGTAGAGGCGATAGGGCGGCTTGGCGTCGGCCGGCGGCTTGTCGAGACACGCCACCACGCCGGCGACGATATCGTCGATATAGGTGAAATCGCGGCGCATCTTGCCGTGATTGAAGAGCTTGATCGGCTTGCCGGCGATGATCGCCTCGGTGAAGAGCCACGGCGCCATATCGGGCCGGCCCCAGGGCCCGTACACCGTGAAGAAGCGCAGCCCCGTGCTCGGCAGGCCATAGAGATGCGCGTAGCAATAGCTCATCAGCTCGTCGGATTTCTTGGTCGCGGCGTAGAGCGATTGCGGCTGATCGACTGGGTCCTCGATGGCGAAAGGCAGCTTGGTGTTGCCGCCATAGACCGAGGACGAGCTGGCGAAGACGAGATGCTTGAGCTTCGGCAGATGCCGACACGCCTCCAGCACTTCGAGCTGGGCGACGAGGTTGGCGGTGATGTAGGCGCGCGGATGATCGACCGAATAGCGCACGCCCGGCTGCGCCGCGAGATGAACGACGCGATCGATCTCGGGATGCGCTTTGGTGAAACGCAGCAGCGCTTCGCTCTCGGCGAGGTCGAGCCGCTCGAAGCGGAAGCCGCGCTGGCTTGTCAGCGCGGCGAGCCGCGCCTCTTTCAGCGCGACGCGTAATAGTCGTTGAGGTTGTCGATGCCGACGACTTGCTCGCCGCGCTCGAGGAGCGCCGCGCTGACATGCATGCCGATGAAAGCCGGCCGCGCCGGTGACCAGAACCGCCATCGGCCCTCTATAACCCGGACGCGGGCCGAAATCATCCTTTCGCGGCGAGCGATGTCGGCGGCGATTTGCGTGTCGCGCAGGATGCTGCCGCTCAACTGCCGCGCCAGGCAGTCGTAGCTCGCATCGGTCATGTGAAGATGATCGGCGGCGACCATCGCCGACATCTTCATGTTGCCGTGCTCGGTCCAGTCGCGCATCAGCGCAAAGCGATGGAACACGGCGACGTCCGGTCGATTTCGCCGTCGCCCACAGCGCGCGTTCCATGGCGCGGTAGTGCGGATGGGTCAGCACCGCCGGCGCATATTGCAGATCCATCAGGATGACATCGGCGCCGGCCTGGTGGAGTTGCGTGATGCCGGCGCGCACGCTGGCCATCACCGCCTGCGGATCGGCATCTTGCCAGCACGTCATTGGTGCCGACCTGCCAGATCACGAGATCGGGCTTGTCGCCGATCGACTTCGCGTGGCGATGCGCTGCGTCGTGCTCGCCGACCACCTCGCCGCCGACGCCGCGATTGATCACGCGAATCTCGGTGTTCGGGTAGCGCGCGTGGAGCAGCGTCGCGAGCCGGCTGGGATAGGAATATTCGGGCTTGCTCGCGCCGGTGCCATAGGTCGAGGACGAGCCGAGCGCGACGATGGTGAGACTCTTGCCGGCAGCGAGGCGCAGCGCGGTATGCGGCAAGGGGTCGGCAAACGACGGTGACCGCCATCGGCGCGGCGCAATGATCGCGACCGGCATTGGCGCGCGGCGCGGCCGGGGCGAGGAAGGCCGACGGCAATAGCAGCGACGCCGAGCAGCGACAAGAGCGGCTGCCGGGCCGCGGCGCCAAGCGCGGCCGAAGAAAGCGAATGGTGGTTGGATCATTTCACCGTGCGGCGTAGTCGATCGCGTCCGCCAACCTTTCTCCTAAGCACGCGTAGAACTCCCTGGCCAGCGATAGTCTTTTTTCTCTCGGCACGTTGATGAAGTCGAACTCGCCGGCGTCGATCCAATACTTCATCAGATCGTAGCGCTTGAACACATACACATTTTGCTGGTCCGCCGTCTGGTGGAGAGCGTCCAGGTAAGGTTCGAAATTTATAACCGAAACCGTGCTCGGGATTGTATTGCATATCGACCAGCATGGCCTCGGCGCCGTGGTTCTGAATGTCGGCGAGGCCGTCGGTCACGGCTTGCGCCATGCGCATCGACATCCTCACCGCGAACCGCGTCGACGGTTCCGGTCTCCCAGATCACGAGATTCGGTTTCGCGGAATACACGTCGTTGGGGAATCGCGTGGCCATCTGGTCGGTGGTCTGACCGGCAATACCCTTATTGATGACGGTGATGTCCTCGCCGGGATGGCGCTGCCGCAGCGCCGCTTCGAGGAAATAGGGATAAGAGCTGTCCGGCGACGTGCCGGCGGTCGAAGCGCCGCCGATAACCACGATTACAACCGGCTTGATGTTTCCGAAGCTGCTCGCGCGATCTTGGGCAATTGGGGATCGTCCTGGAAGAGTTCTGCTGGGGCGGCGCATTTGCTGCTTGCTTGGCGGCGGTTGCTCATCGGCCCGTCCGGGCTAGGGCGCAAGAGCGACGGCCAACAAACCGATAAGGTGGATCGGAAGGCGCATCGGGGTCACTCCGAAGGTACCGAAGAGGCGGAAACAGAGGCGGGGTGCGACGGGCGGCGGGACGCGGTTTTGAACCAGTTGAGCAGCAACGCGACGACGATCATCGTGCCGATGCCGACGAGATTGACGCTGACCTGCATCAGGAAACCGCCGGAGAATTCGGCGAGCAGGAAATGCCCGAGCACCGAGAGCACGATGCCGAGGCAGAAGATATAGAGCGATTGCTGGCCGCAGATGATCACCGGCCGCGCCCAGCGGTGCTGCAGGAAGCGGCTTTCCGGCCGCACAACATGCACGGTCGCGATCGCGAGGATGAGGAAGCTGATCAGGCGCAGCGGCGCGAGATTGGTCTTGTCGAGCGAGTAGCTCCAGAGCTGCTTGGCGAAGAGCGGCGGGAACGGATCCCAGATCCAATGCAGCGTCCAGCTGAAATTGATGATCGCGATCGCCGCGGCGAGCACGACCGCGGCCTGGCCGATCCATGGAGCGCGCGGGAAAGGCCACTTGCCGGTGACGCGCGCATAGCCGGCGGTCGCGCCGATGACGAAGAGGAATTGCCAGGCGAACGGGTTGAAGAACCAGACGTCGTGCGAAGGCCGCGTGTGCAACGCCCAGCCCTGACGCAGCGTCAGCACATAGACGCAGGCGGAAATCAGCGAGCGGCAGCATACGCTGGCGCGCCATCAGGATCAGCACCAGCGGGAAAGTCGCGAGCAGCACGATGTAGAGCGGCAGGATGTCGAGAAACGTCGGCTGAAAGGCGAGCATCAGCGCGCGAATGATCGCGAGATGCGGCTCCTGCAGAAAGTCCGCGACACCCATCTCTTCGGTGTAGATCGGGTTCTGCACGACGAGGATCGCGTAGCTGACCTCGGCGGTGAAGATCACGAAGAGGAAGATATGCGCGACATAGAGCTGCCAGACGCGGCGATAGATCTGCGCGGTCGCGAAAAGCGGCCCGTTCGCCGCAAGCGAGCGGCCATAGACCAGCGCGGCGGTGTAGCCCGAGATGAAGATGAACACCTCGGCGGCGTCGTTGAAGGCGACCGAGCGCAGGGTGAAATAGGCGAGCACGTTCTCGGGAATGTGGTCGATGAAGATGAAGAACAGCGACAGGCCGCGAAAGAAATCGAGCCGCAGATCGCGTGTCGGTTTCGGCGCCGCCTCGGCCATGCCGTTCAGCGGGCGACGCGGACGAGCAGCTTGCCGCGATTGGCGCCGCTCAAGAGGCCGATGAAAGCGCGCGGCGTGGCTTCGATGCCGTCGACGATGTCTTCGCGGTATTTGATCTTGCCGCTCGTCAGCCACTCGGACATCTGGGCGCGGAACTCGCCCCAGCGCGCGCGGTGATCGCTGACGAGGAAGCCCTGCACCAGCGCGCGTTTGACGAGGAGCTGGCGGTTCCAGCGCGGGCCGGTATCGGCTCGACCGAGCCGGTCATAGGCCGAGATCGCGCCGCAGATGATGGTGCGCGCATTGAGCGCGAGATTCATCATCACCGCGTCATGCAACACGCCGCCGACATTGTCGAAGAACACGTCGATGCCGTTTGGCGCGTGCTGCGCCAGCTCGGCCGAGAGCGCCGCGGCATCCTTGCCCTTGTAATCGATGCCGATATCGAAGCCGAGCTCGCGCGTCACATAGTCGAGCTTGTCGTCGGCGCCGGCGGTCGCGATCACCTTGCAGCCTTTGAGCTTGGCGATCTGCCCCGCGACTTGGCCGACCGCGCCGGACGCGGCGGAGATCAGCACTGTCTCGCCTGATTTCGGCTTGCCGATCGTATCGAGCGCGAAATAGGCCGTGGCGCCCGGCATGCCGAGCACGCCGAGAAGATAGGAAAGCGGCAGGTCGCCGAGCTTGGCGCGATCGATCTTCTCGCAAGCCTTTGGCGGGCAGCACGGCATGGCTTTGCCAGCCGGCATAGGCGAGGACGATGTCGCCCGGGGCAAAGCCCGGCGCGCGCGATACGATCACCTCGGCGACGACCTCGCCGGTCATCACACCGCCGATCTCCACCGGCGGCGCATAGGAGCGGGCCGCGCTCATGCGGCCGCGCATATAGGGATCGAGCGAGAGGAAGAGCGTGCGCAGCACGAGCTGGCCATCGCCCGGCTCCGGCACCGGCGCGGTTTCGAATTTGAAATCGCTTTCGCGGACGGCGCGGCCTTCGGGCCGCTCGGCGAGGAGAAAACGCTGGTTCGTCTGATTGGACATCATCGGCGTCCCTGCTTCGGGAACGTCGATGATAGCAGAGCGTGACGCTCAGATCGCGTCGAGCTGGTACTCGATATCGTTCGAGATGTTCCAGAGGTAACCGATATCGGCCGTGCCGACGAGGGCGTAAGCGTGACCATGGTGACGCCAGTACAGCATGTTGAGATCGCCGCGCCGGTCGAAGGTCGGTGCGATGTCGGGCTGACTGGTCGCGCCGATCACGACCGTCAGCGGGCCGAGCTTCTTGTTGTCGGTCGTGTAGAAGAGCTGCGTCGCCGGCTGGCCGCCGACCACGAGATAGCGCGCGCCCTGGAAGTCGAGGCCCCACGGCTTCAGATTCGGCAGCTTGAAATCGGACGGCAGCTTTTGGACGACTTTGCGCGTCGGATCGTTCGGATCGGGCGGCACATCGACCAGCGCCTGATCGTTGCCGCCGGCGCTGATCAGCATCTTGTGATAGCCGGCGATGTTGTCGAGCCAATTGGCTGCGCGGCATTGGCGCGGCGGCCGTGCGCGTGCTCGTTGTCGTAGCCGGTGCCCGCGAAATAGCCGACACCGCCGCCGATTAACAGACCGGCGACGCCGGCCGCCACGGCGAAGCGCGCCCAGGGACGCTGCATCAGCGGACGCGAGCGCGCGTCTTTTGCGCGGCTTTGAAATCGACGATCTCGGCGCTCGCCGCTGGCACACCACGCGCCGCCGCCAGCAGCCGCTCGGGAACCGGCTCATGCAGCAACGGGCTCGAACGCCGCGCGCAGAGCCTCCGCGCTGGCCGCCAGCGCAGCGACGTGGTCGCGCAGCTCGGCATCGGCTTCGAGCCACGATTCGACCTCGCTGCGCGAACTCGGCGTCGAGCTCGCCATCGAGATAGGCTATCAGGGTCTCGTCACTCGGCTTCTGCATCATTCCTACTCCTTCGCGCGTGGACCCCAAGCTCAAGCTTCGATGCCTCGAGCTTGGCCTGGAGCGCCACCCGCGCTCGCGCCAGCCGGCTCATGATCGTGCCGACCGGTACTTCGGCGACTTCCGCCGCCTGCTTGTAACTCATGCCATCGACCGTCACGAGCAACAGCGCCGTGCGTTGCTCGGCAGGAATTTGCGCCAACGCGGCACGCACCTCCTGTAGTGCTAGACGGGCTTCCACGCGCCGGCCGGGCTCATCGGTGCCGACATGCAAAGCCTCATCCTCCGCGACCTCCTTCCGGGTATTCCGCGACCGCAGCTGATCGATCCACATCGTCTGCGCGATCCGGAACATCCAGCTGTCGAACCGTGTCCCCTCCTGGAATTGATGCGCGCGGGTTAGTGCCCGTTCGCATGCGCCCTGGACGAGATCATCGGCCTCGGCAGCGGAGCCGGTCAGACCGCGGGCAAAGCGCCGAAGACGCGGCAGAACGGCAATAAGCTGGTCGCTGATCGACGCGCTCATGATGCCGTCCCGGTGCGGAACGGGGGCCTTGCGGCCGGCCTGACAATATAAGAACGGGGGGTGATCAGATTTATTCCCTGTAATCTAGACGCCATCTCCGAGGTAACGGACCTGCCGTTTCGGGGCAGGGCGCGCCGGCTTCGACAACGAGTTAACCCATCTTAACACCTGCCTCGGGCCAGGGAAGCTTGCGGGAGAGCGCGAACTCGGGTCCACGCGCAAAAGCGGCATTCGCGCTTCACAAACTCTTAGCAACCGGGCATT
The DNA here is from genome assembly GCA_963731145.1 of uncultured Alphaproteobacteria bacterium. Lineage (GTDB taxonomy): Bacteria > Pseudomonadota > Alphaproteobacteria > ATCC43930 > CGMCC-115725 > CAIKMD01. Next base: position 58,138 of record CAVSUX010000015.1, read on the forward strand.
GTTTCTCGGTTCTCGCCCGAGGGGATTTTCCGCGACATGCGTATTGCAATTCCGAAAGAGCGCCGCCCGCAAGAGCGGCGAGTGGCGGCGTCGCCTGATACGGCCAAGCGACTGGTCGGCATGGGGCACGAGGTGGTCGTCGAAGCCGGCGCCGGCGTGGGCGCGGCCTTTCCCGACACAGCGTACACCGCCGTTGGCGCGACGATCGTCGGCAGCCAGGCCGAAGCGCTCGGCACCGCCGACATCATCCTCAAAGTGCAGCGGCCCGAGCCGCAAGAAGTCGGCGCGATGAAGCGCGGCGCCGTGCTCGTTGGCATGCTGTCGCCGCTGCAATATCCCGACGAAGTGAAAGCCTACGCCTCGGCGCGGGTCTGACGAGCTTTTGCGATGGAACTGGTGCCGCGCATCACGCGCGCGCAGGCGATGGACGTGCTGTCCTCGCAAGCCAACCTCGCCGGCTATCGCGCCGTGCTCGAAGCCTCGGTCGCCTTCGGCCGCGCCTTCCCGATGATGATGACCGCCGCCGGCACGATCGCGCCGGCCCGCGTACTCGTGATGGGCGCCGGCGTCGCCGGGCTGCAGGCGATCGCCACGGCGCGCCGTCTCGGCGCCATCGTCTCCGCCACCGATGTGCGACTCGCCGCAAAAGAGCAGGTCGAGAGCCTCGGCGCCACCTTCCTCACCGTCGATATCGAGGCGATGAAGCAGATGGAGACCGCCGGCGGCTACGCCAAGGAGATGGGCGAGGATTTCGCCCGCCGCCAGCGCGAGCACACGACCGAGGCGCTGAAGAAGATCGACATCGTCATCTGCACCGCGCTGATCCCGGGCCGCAAGGCACCGGTCCTCATCACCAAGGACATGATCGGCGTGATGCGGCCGGGCTCGGTCATCGTCGACCTCGCGGTCGAGCAAGGCGGCAATGCCGAAGGCAGCAAGCCGGGCGAGAACGTGGTTACCGCGAACGGCGTCACCATCCTCGGCCAGCTCAACATCCCGTCGCACATCGCCGTCGATGCGAGCCAGCTCTATGCCAAGAACCTCTTGGCCTTCCTCGGCCTCATCATCGACAAGGACAAGTCGCTCAAGATCGACACCGCCGACGAGATCGTCAAAGCCTCGCTGCTGACGCGCGACGGCGCGGTGGTCCACCCGCAATTGGCAGGAGCCTGAGCCATGGAAGCCGCCAACCAACCCGATGTCGTCGTCTTCTTTCTCACGGTCTTCGTGCTCGCCGTCTTCGTCGGCTACTACGTCGTCTGGCGCGTGACGCCGGCGCTGCATTCGCCGCTGATGAGCGTCACCAACGCCGTGTCGTCGGTGATCATCGTCGGTGCGCTGATCGCCGCCGGACCGGGCGATATGAGCTTCTCGAAGGTCATGGGCTTCGTCGCCGTGACCCTCGCCTCGGTCAATATCTTCGGCGGCTTCATCGTCACGCAGCGCATGCTGCAGATGTTCAAGAAGAAGCAGAAATAAGCGGGTAGGGGGAGATTTTCTTTGAGCGCTAATCTGTCGGCACTTCTCTATCTCGTCGCCTCGATCTGCTTCATCATGGCGCTGCGCGGCCTGTCGTCGCCCGTGACGTCGCGCGGCGGCAATCTCTACGGCATCGTCGGCATGGTGATCGCGATCGGCACGACGCTCGCCTCGCCGCATGTCGTGAGCTACGGGCTCATCCTCGCCGGCATCGTGATCGGCGGCGCGATCGGCACCTTCATCGCGCTGCGCATCCAGATGACGGCGCTGCCGCAGCTCGTCGCCGCCTTCCACAGCCTCGTCGGCCTCGCCGCGGTGTGCGTCGCGACCGCCGCCTTCTACGCGCCCTCGGCCTACGGCATCGGCACGGAAGGCGCGATCGAGCAGGGCAGCCTCATCGAGATGGGCCTCGGCACCGCGATCGGCGCCATCACCTTCACCGGCTCGATCATCGCCTTCGGCAAGCTGCAGGGCCTCATCACCGGCGCGCCGCTGGTCTTCCCCGGCCAGCATCCGTTCAACGCGCTGCTCGGCATCGTGCTGGTCGGCGTGCGTTGGCCTGGTTCGTGGTCGCGCAGCCGGTCGCCGGCCTTCTGGGCGATCGTCCTGATCTCGTTCCTCTTGGGCTTCCTGCTGATCCTGCCGATCGGCGGCGCCGACATGCCGGTCGTGATCTCGATGCTCAACTCCTATTCGGGTTGGGCGGCCTGCGGCATCGGCTTCACCCTCGCCAACTCGCTGCTGATCATCACCGGCGCGCTCGTCGGCTCGTCGGGCGCGATCCTCAGCTACATCATGTGCAAGGGCATGAACCGCTCGATCTTCAACGTCATCCTCGGCGGCTTCGGCACCGAAGGCGGCACGGCGCAGCGGGCGCGGGCTCCGGCGACAAGCCGGTCAAGGCCGGCAGCGCCGAGGACGCGGCCTTCATCATGAAGAACGCCAGCTCGGTCGTCGTCGTCCCCGGCTACGGCATGGCGGTGGCGCAGGCGCAGCACGCCCTCAAAGAAATGGCCGACATCCTCAAGAAAGAGGGCGTCACCGTGCATTACGCGATCCATCCGGTCGCGGGCCGCATGCCGGGCCACATGAATGTGCTGCTGGCCGAGGCCAACGTGCCCTATGACGACGTGATGGAGCTCGACGAGATCAACCGCGATTTCGCCTCGACCGACGTCGCCTTCGTCATCGGCGCCAACGACGTGACCAATCCCGCGGCAAAGACCGATCCGAAATCGCCGATCTACGGCATGCCGATCCTCGACGTCGAGAAGTCAAAGACCGTTCTCTTCATCAAGCGCTCGATGGCGTCGGGCTATGCCGGCGTCGATAACGAGCTGTTCTTCCGCGACAACACGATGATGCTGTTCGGCGACGCGAAGAAGATGTGCGAGCAGATCGTCAAGGCGCTGGGCTGATGCCGCCTCTATAATCGCGTCATGAGAATAGTTTCGCTCGGCGCCGGCGCCATCGGCGGATATTTCGGCGGCCGTCTGGTCGAGGGCGGTTGCGATGTGACGTTTCTCGTCCGCGAAGGACGCAAGGCCAGTCTGCAAAAGAACGGGCTGCGGATCGAAAGCGGCTTCGGGAATTTCAGCGGCCCGGTTCATGCCGTCACGCGTGAAGAGATATCGGCGCCCGCCGATCTCGTTCTCCTCACTTGCAAGGCATACGACCTGCCCTCGGCCATCGAAGCCATCCGGCCGGCGGTTGGCGCCGGAACAGCCATACTGCCATTGCTGAACGGCTTGGCGCATATCGACGAGCTCAACCGCGTCTTCGGCGTCGATCGCGTGCTCGGGGGTTTCGCGAAAATCGCGGTGACGATGCTGCCGGACGGCACCATCAAGCATCTCAACGATTGGCGCTATGTCACCTTCGGCGAGCAAAATGGCGCGACGTCCGAGCGGCTCGGCGCGCTGAAGGCTTTGTTCGATCGCACATCGGTCGTTGCCGCGGCCGTTCCCAACATCATGGCCGGGATGTGGGAGAAGCTCGTGCATCTGGCTACCGTCGCCGGCGCAACTGCGGTGATGCGCGCCAATATCGGCGAGATTGCGCGCACCGAGGAAGGCTCGGCGCTGATGATCGAGCTGCTCGAGACGAGTGCCGAGATCGCGGCGCGCGCCGGATTTTCGCCTTCGGCTGGTTTCCTCGATGAATATCGCGCGCTCCTCCGCGATCGGAAATCGATGCACACCGCATCGATGCTGCGCGACATGGAGGGCAAAGGCCCGATCGAGGCCGATCACATCATCGGCTATCTGCTGCGAAAGGCGCGGGAGCATGGCGTCAATGACCGGTTGCTGCGGGTCATCTACGTCAGCACCAAAGCGTACGAGCAGCGGCGGCAGGCGGGACGGCTCTAGGCCCGACGCCGTCGCCGGCCGCTACTTCGCCTCGTAGCGCAGACCGAGCTTCATCTGCACCTGGTAATGCGCGATCTTGCCGTTATCGAGGTGACCGCGGATTTCCGTTACCTCGAACCATTCGAGATTGCGCAGCGTTTTCGCGGCGATAGCGATGCCGTTCTTGATCGCTTCCTCGATGCTGTCACCCGAGCTGCCGACGATTTCGGTGACGCTGTAAACATGATCGCTCATCGAAGCCTCCAAACTCTTTCGCCCTAAACACGGCGCGCGGCGGGCTTCGTTGCGGCAGAGCTCAGCCGGCGATCAATTTGCCAACCGCCTCGAGCAGCGCGGCTTGACCTTTGTTGATCCGGCCGCGCGCCTCGGCGAGTGTGAACCACGCGCCGCGATCGACTTCGGGAAAGCGCCCGTGCTTGCCCGAATGCGGCGGCCATTCCATTTCGAACTCGTTGCTGACGAGCGTCGTGGGGTCGAGATCGCCGGCGATCGCCCAGGCATGCACCCATTTGCCGCCTGCCTGCTTGATCGGGGGCAGGGCGCGGAAATCGCCGGCGAGCATTGTGCCGGTCTCCTCGGCGAATTCGCGGATCGCCGCGGCGAGCTTGTCTTCGCCGGCATTCGGTTCGCCTTTTGGAATCGTCCAGGCGCCTGCGTCCTTCTTCTTCCAGAACGGCCCGCCGGGATGGACGAGGAAGACTTCGGTCGTGCCGCCACGCTGGCGATAGAGGAGGATGCCGGCGCTTTCCTTCGGCATGGTTTCGGTCCCGGAAATGCAAAAGCCGCCGCGGCAGGGCCGGGCGGCTTAATTCTGCGTCGCGCAGCGCAGGACGACTAGTAGCCCTCGCGCTCCATGCGCTTGCGCAGCAGCTTGCGGTAGCGGCGGACGGCTTCCGCCTTTTCGCGGGCGCGACGCTCGGACGGCTTCTCGAAATTGCGGCGCAGCTTCATCTCTCGGAACACGCCTTCGCGCTGCATCTTCTTCTTGAGGACGCGCAACGCCTGATCGACATTGTTGTCACGGACGAGAACCTGCACGAGTCGCCAACTCCTCTGGGTGGAACGACAAAACGGGCTGCAAAAGGCAGCCCGGATGACGCATATGTACCACAACGGCCGGATTTTGCCAAGTCCAGGCGCCCGCTATCGGCTGAAGCCCGCGTCGGCGATTTCGTACCATTCACGCTGGCCGGCGCTGATGGCGCGGACCGTATTCGACGATTGGCAGATTTCCGCGAAGATGCGCCGGGCGTCTTCCCCCGGCCGGTCCGCTGCAGCAGCAGTGGCGTAGCGACAGCGCCTTCCTGGCCTGGATAGTAATGGACCAGCGCGGTAATTCGGCAGCCGCCTGCTCGATTCTTGCCTTGCTCTTCGAGGCTCCGGGCGAAGAGGAGATGACCCGTCCGGCGAATGATAGCTTCGGGGTTGGCCTCCTGCATTGCCTCCACACGGCTTCTGCGTTTCGAGCGAATTTCGTCCTGGGCGAACAATGCTCGCGCCAAGCCAACATCATCACCGGCATCGTCTGCATGGATGCCGGTCAGGGCCTCCTGATAGAGCGCCTCGGCCTCCGGTTGGCCGTTCCTGCCAGAAGGTATTCCGTCTGCCAGCGCCACCTTGTTCTCGACGTCGGCGTCATCTGGACGCGTCGCTCGCCTCGCGCAGGCCGCGTCCCGGATCGATCGGTGCTTCTCGACTCGGCGGCAGCCTGACGCGCCGGCCGGCTGTGCATCAGTTCGGGCAGCATCTCGGCAATGAGATAGGCGGCCATGCCGACGACGGGGACGAAAACGACCAGATAGATCCAGACATAATGCCGGCCGCTGCGTACGACGTGCACGGCACAGGCAATCTGTGCGAGCAAAAGCAAGCGCCGAAAGCGGGCATGAGCCTCCCCCCAAGAAATTGCCCAGGTTGTATTTGTTCCTGTATTGTTCTTCAACAGCGAAATGTAGCGGGCGGAGCGCCTGCGCTTTACCGGTTTCCGGCCGCGGCTCATATTCGATCCCATGGCCATTCTCAAAATCGCCCGTATGGGACATCCGGTGCTGCGCCGCCGGGCCGATCCCGTGGCCGATCCGACCGCCCCCGAGATCCATCGCCTGATCGCCGATATGGCGGAAACCCTGGCCGATATCGGTGGGGCCGGGACTGGCCGCGCCCCAGGTCCATGTGCCGCTCCGGGTGGTGATCTTCCAGGTGCCGGAGCACCGCCTGACCGGCCGCCCCGAGGACCAGGCGCAGCCGCTGATCGCCCTCATCAATCCGATCATCGAGCCGCTCGGCCCCGAGCAGGAGCTCGGCTGGGAGGGCTGTCTCTCGGTGCCCGGCCTCAAAGGCGCGGTGCCGCGCTACAGCCGCATCCGCTATCGCGGCCTCGCGCCCGACGGCAGCGCGATCGACCGCTCGGTCGAAGGCTTCCATGCGCGCGTCGTGCAGCATGAATGCGATCATCTCGACGGCGTGCTCTATCCGCAGCGGATGACCGATATGCGGCTGCTGATGTTCGTCGAGGAAGGCGCGCGCTTCCCGATCGATCTGACGCCGGTGCCGGCATGAGCGACGATCTCGCCGCGCGCAAGGACGCGCTGCTGTTGGCGATGCTGCCGAACGTGCCGTTCGACGGCTGGACGCGCAGCCGGCATGCGCGCGGCGGCCGAGCGTGCCGGGATCGACATCACCGAGATTGCCGCTGCTCTTTCCCGCCGGGACGCGCGATGTCGCGGCCTGGTTCAGCCATTGGGCCGATCGCCAGACACTTGGCCACGCCGAAGCGCCGGCATATCGGCACGATGAAAATCCGCGAGCGCATCGCCACGGGCGTGCTGACGCGGCTCGAGATCCTGCTGCCGCATCGCGAGGCGGTGCGGCGCTCGCTGAGCCTCTTTGCGACGCCGCTCAACCTGCCGCATGGCGCGAAGCTGCTCTACGACACGGTCGATACGATCTGGCACGCGGCCGGCGATCGCTCGACCGATTTCAATTTCTATACGAAGCGCGGGTTGCTCGCCGGCGTCTATGCCGCGACGACGCTCTATTGGCTCGACGATCGCTCCGACGGCATGGAAGCGACGAAGGCGTTCCTCGATCGGCGGCTCGCCGAAGTGCTGGCGATCCCGAAGCTGCAAGAGCGCGTCGATCGGCTCAATCCGTTGCGTGTTGCTGCGATGCCGCGCGGCGCCGCAGATAAACGGTTTCAGCGCCGCGGGATAAGCTTCGTGACGATGCCCCATCTTGCGGCCGGGCAGCGCTTCGTCCTTGCCGTAGAGATGGATCTTCTGCAGCGGATCGTTCACCGCCTCGCGCCATTTCTCGATATCGGCGCCGATGAGATTCTTCATCACCGCATCGGAATGCCGCTCGGGTGAGCCGAGCGGCAAGCCGCAGATCGCGCGCACCAATTGCTCGAATTGGCTCGTGTAGCAGGCATCGATCGTCCAATGCCCGGAGTTATGCGGCCGCGGCGCGAGCTCGTTGACCAGCACTTCGCCGCTATGCGTGACGAACATCTCGACCGCGAGAGCCCGACCAGATCGAGCTTTTCGGCGATGTGACGCGCGATCGCCTCGGCGCGCATCGCGATCTCCGGCTTGACGCGCGCCGGTGCGATCGTCGTGTCGAGGATGTGGTTGCACGTGCTGGTTCTCGACCGGCGCATAGGTCGCGGTCTTGCCGGTCTCGCTGCGCGCGATGATGACCGAGACCTCGCAGGCGAATTCGACGAAGCCTTCGAGGATGCCGTCGATCGAGCCGAAGCCGCGCCAGATCGCAGCAAGATCGCTGTCGGCGCGGATGCCGATCTGACCCTTGCCGTCATAGCCCATGCGCACGGTCTTGAGGATCGCGCGCGGGCCGATCGTCTCGATGGCGCGGCGCAGTTCCTCTTCGCTCGTCACCGCCTGATAGGGCGCGGTGCCGACGCCGATCGAGCGCAGGAAGTCCTTTTCCTTGATGCGGTCCTGCGCGATGCGCAGCGCGTTCGGGCCGGGCCGCACCGGCTTGCGCTCGGCGAGGAACTCGGCGGTGTCGCCCGGCACGTTCTCGAATTCGAAGGTGACGACATCGACCGATTTGGCAAACCGGCCGAGCGCGAGCTTGTTGTCGTATTCCGCGGTGGTCGACAAGCGACGTCACCTGCTTCGCCGGGCTGTCCTTGATCGGGCAATAGACGTGACAGCGATAGCCGAGCGCGGTTGCGGCGAGCACGGTCATGCGGCCGAGCTGGCCGCCGCCCAGAATCCCAATCGTTGCGCCCGGTTCAATCGCGGCCATGGTCGATCACGAATTCGACGGGCGCTTAGCGACGCTGTCGGTCTGCTGCGCGCGCCAACGGTCGAGCCGCGCGGCCACGCCCTTGTCGCTCAGCGCGAGGATCGCCGCCGCGAGCAGCGCGGCGTTGATCGCGCCCGAGCGGCCGATCGCCAGCGTGCCGACGGGCACGCCGCCCGGCATCTGCACGATCGAGAGGAAGCTGTCGACGCCTTTGAGCGCCGCGCTCTCGACCGGCACGCCCAGCACCGGCAGCGGCGTCATCGCCGCCGTCATGCCGGGCAGATGCGCCGCGCCGCCGGCGCCGGCGATGATGACTTTGAGGCCGCGGCGGCGCGCGCTGCGTGCATAGGCATAGAGCCGCGTCGGCGTGCGATGGGCCGAGACGATGCGCGCTTCATGCGGGATCGCGAGTGCGTCGAGGGTTTCCGCGGCATGACGCATGGTCGCCCAGTCGGACTGGCTTCCCATGATGATTCCGACGGACGGCGGAGCGCCGCGTTTGGCGCCTTTCTTGGCCGCCATCTAATCCCCCGACTTGAAACGAAGCGCGCATTATAGGAACGAGGCTTGCGGCGGCAAGCACGAAGGCGTTGCAGCTCACGCGATGATGTCGGGCAGCAGCGAATTCTCGAGCTTGGTGATGAGATCCTTGAGCGCGAGCTTGCGCTTCTTCAGCCGCTGTAGATGAAGATTGTTCGCCGGCACTTGCGGTGCGAGCCGGTCAATGGCTTCATCGAGATCGCGATGCTCGGCCTTGAGGGTCGCGATTCGCTGCTTGACGGCTTCGACATCGAGGTCCATGTGGCCCGCCAATATACCAAAAAGCGGTGACTTCCGCGATGTCCGATGCGGCGGCTGCGTTCTGGCGCTTTTCCCTGGCGATCTACGCCCGGCCCGGACGTCGCGCCGGCCTGTCTGGTGCTGCAGGACCAGCATGGCCGCGACGTCAACGTGATGTTGTTCTGTTGCTGGCTCGGCGCCAGCGGCCGCGGCCGGCTGGATCGTGCCGGCGCTGGAAGCGGCCGATCGGGCGGTGACCGGCTGGCGACACGAAGTCGTCGAGCATTTTCGCGCCGCCCGCCGTGCGATCAAAACCGCGGCGCTGCCCGACAGCGACGGCATCTACGCCAAAGCCAAGGCGGTCGAGCTCGAAGCGGAGCGGCTGCTGCAACGCCAGCTCGCGAGCCGCGCGCCGGTGGAAAATGTCGGCCTGCCGACGGAACGGCGCGTGGCCGACGCGCTCGCCAATCTCGCGCTCTATGTCGGCGATGCGCCGGCCGCGCCGATCGCGGATGCGCTCAAAGCAATGGCGGAAACGGATTTCCGAATCGGCTACCGGACTGACGCGCGACAAACCGATCGAAGAGGGGACTATGTCGTTACGGCAAGCATTTCGCTGCGGCGGTCGCGGCGATGTTGATGATCGCGCCGGTCTCGGCCGAGACGATCCGCGTCGCCAAGACCATCGGCGTCATCTGGGCGCTGATCCCGGTCGATATCGCGCAACAGACCGGCATCTTCGCAGCGCGAAGGCTTGCAGGTCGAGATCAGCACGCTTGCCGGCGATCCGAAGGTGATCGAAGGCTTCGTCGGCGGCAATTTCGACATGGCGCTCGCCAGCGGCACCAGCATGATGTTCGGCGTCAAAGGCGCGCCGATCCGCGGCGTTGCCGCGCTCAATGGTGCGCCACGCAATTTCTCGCTGGTCGTGCTACCGGATTCGCCGATCCACGATGCCGCCGATCTGAAAGGCAAGAAGCTCGGCACCGCGACGGTCGCGTCCTTCCCCGAATATCTCGTCCGGCGGATCGCCGTGGCGCAGGGTTGGGGCATCGACGACATTCAAACCGTCGTCACCGGCGATCCGCAAGGCACCGTGGCGGCCATGAAAATCGGCCAGACAGATGGTTTCGTCGGCGCGACCGAACTCGGCTATCAGCTCGAGGAGAATCATGCCGGCCGCATCGTCTTCGGTCTCGAGAAATTCGTGCCGCATGTCCACACGCATGTGGTGATCGCCAGCCAAAGCTTTATCGCGGACCATCCCGATCTGGTGCGGAAATTCCTCGCGGGCATTTTGGAGGCGGTCGACTTCATGCACAGTAACCGCGAGCGCACCATCGAGATTTCCTCCGCCGTCATGCATCTGAGCCCGGCTGTCATCGCCAAGACCTATGACTACGAGCTTTCGATGATGCTGGGTGACGGCAATTTCGATCCCGCCGCCATCCAGGTGCTCAAGGATTCTTTCGTTTCGATGAAGCTGCTTCCAGCCGCGCCGGGCGACGATCAATTGTTCACGCGGCAATTCGTGCCGGTGAAGTTCTAGCGAGCCGCGGTCAGCGCATCTTGCCGTCGGTCTCGCCCCAGCGCTTCACCTTGCCGGTGTCGAGGCCGAAGAGATCGAGCACGCGGCCGAGATTGTGATCGATCGCGTCTTCGAGTGTCTTCGGACGGTTGTAGAAAGCAAGGACGGGCGGGGCGATGATCGCGCCCATCTCGGTGAGCGCCGCCATATTGCGAAGATGCCCGAGATGGAGCGGCGTCTCGCGCACCATCAGCACCAGCCGGCGACGCTCTTTAAGGATCACATCCGCCGCGCGAGTCAGCAGCGTCGTGGTCACGCCCGAGGCGATCTCGGCAACGCTGCGCACCGAGCAGGGCGCGACGATCATGCCGAGCGTCTTGAAGGAGCCGGAGGAAAGCGAGGCCGCCATGTCGCCGATGGCATGCGTCTCATGCGCCAGGGCGCGAACCTCGGCGATTTTCATATCGGTTTCGTAGGCCAACGTGACCTCGGCCGATTTGCTCATCACGAGATGTGTTTCTACCGGCATCGCGCGCAGAAGCTGTAACAGTCGGACGCCGTAAATCACACCCGACGCGCCGCTGATTCCTACAACAATACGTTGTTTTTCTGACATATTATACAGGCTGCGGATGTGGAGAGGACGTAGTCACTTGGGCGCAGCATATCCTGCTTGGCGGCGGCCTCCAAACGGAGTTAGCATGAAATGTTCGTGCCTCATCTGGTTGCAACAGGAGGTGCCATGTCGTCGCAAGACCGTATCGAAGAGCTTCGTGCCCAGCATCGCAGCCTGGAACACAATCTCGATCAGGAAATCCACCGACCGCTCCCCAACATCGACGTCGTGACCGACCTGAAGCGGCAAAAGCTGCGAATAAAAGACGAGATAGCCCTGCTCGAGCATTCGAGCCCCTAACACCATCCACCCGGAAAGCCGGCTTTAAGGCAGGTTCTTGGCCTGCTCGCGAAGCTGGAATTTCTGCACCTTCCCGGTCGAGGTTTTCGGCAGCGGGCCGAATACGATCGTCTTGGGCGCTTTGAAATGGGCGAGATGATCGCGGCAATAAGCGATGATCTGTTCCGCCGTCGCGCTGTGCCCGGACTTTAGAGTGACGAAGGCGCAGGGCGTCTCGCCCCAATGCGGATCGGGCCGGGCCACAACCGCGGCTTCCAGCACATCCGGATGGCGATAGAGCGCGCCCTCGACCTCGATGGTCGAGATGTTCTCGCCGCCCGAGATGATGATGTCCTTGGAGCGATCCTTGATCTCGACATAGCCGTCGGGATGCGCGACGGCGAGATCGCCGGTGTGGAACCAGCCGCCGGCAAAGGCTTCGTGCGAGGCTTTCGGATTTTTGAGATAGCCTTTCATCACGACATTACCGCGCATAAAGATCTCGCCCATCGTCTGGCCGTCGCGCGGCACCGGCTCAAGTGTGTGTGGGTCAGCGACCATCAGCCCTTCGAGCACGGGATAGCGCACGCCCTGACGCGCTTTGACCGCGGCGCGCTCTTCCGCGCCCAGCGCATCCCAATCGCCATGCCATTCGCAGACTGTCACCGGCCCGTAGACCTCGGTGAGGCCGTAGACATGCGTCATCGCGAAGCCCATGCCTTCGATGCCTTGCAGCACGGCGGCGGGCGGCGCCGAGCCGGCGGTCATCATCGCGATCGTGCGACCGTCGAAATCGCGGCGCTGCTCGTCCGGCGCGTTAAGCAGAAGATTGACCACGATCGGTGCACCGCACAGATGCGTCACCTTCTCTTGCGCGATGGCCGCGAAAATGGCGCCGGCCTCGACCCGGCGCAGACAAACATGCGTGCCCGAAAGCGCGGCGATCGTCCAGGGAAAGCACCAGCCGTTGCAATGGAACATCGGCAAGGTCCAGAGATAGACCGGATGCCGCGGCATGCTCCACACCATGAGATTGCCGATCGCGTTGAGATAGGCGCCGCGGTGATGCAACACGACGCCTTTAGGATTGCCGGTCGTGCCCGAGGTGTAGTTGAGCGCGACGGCGTCCCATTCGTCTTCGGGATAGGACCAGGCGAAATCGGGATCGCCCGCGGCAAGGAAGCTCTCGTAATCGATCTCGCCGAGCGCCTCGCCCGGCGCGCCGAGCGGGTCGTCGATATCAATCACCAGCAGCTTCCTGCCGAGTTGCTTCAGCGCCGGGCCGACAATGCTCGAGAATTCGCGGTCGGTGATCAGCGCTTTCGCCTCGCCGTGTTCGAGAATGAAGGCGACGGTCTTCGCATCGAGTCGTGTGTTGAGCGCGTTCAACACCGCGCCGATCATCGGCACGCCGAAATGCGCTTCGAGCAATGGCGGCGTGTTGGCCGCCATCATCGCGACCGTGTCGTTCTTGCCGATGCCACGACGCTGGAGCGCGCTGGCGAGGCGGCGGCAGCGGGCATAGGTCTCGGCCCACGTGAAACGCTGCGTCCCATGGATCACGGCGAGTTGACCGGGATGCACCGCGGCGGCGCGCTCGATGAAGCTCAGCGGCGTCAGCGGCATGTGATTGGCCGGGTTGCGATCGAGATCGACAGTGTAAGGGTTGGCCATCCCGTTCCTCCGCTTTGGCCCGCAACTTGGCAGGCGCTGCGTTTTGCGACACGATACTAGCCAAAGCGTCGCGAGAAGGGGAGGATTCGCATCATGACCTGCCGGCAAGAAGACGAACATCGCCGCTCGCTCGCCGATCCCGAGGGATTCTGGGCCGAGGCCGCCGCCGCGATCGATTGGGACAAACGCTGGGACAAGGTGCTCGATCAAAGCCGCCCGCCTTTCTATCGCTGGTTTAGCGGCGGCCGGCTCAACACCTGCTGGAATGCGCTCGACCGCCATGTCGAGCGGGGACGCGGCGAGCAGGCGGCGCTGATCTATGACAGCCCGGTGACCGGGCAGGTGAAGCGCTTCACCTATCGCGAGCTGCGCGATGCGACCGCGAAAGTGGCTGGTGCGCTGGCCTCGTTCGGCGTGACGCGCGGCGATCGCGTGATCATCTACATGCCGCTGGTGCCGGAAGCGGTGATGGCGATGCTCGCCTGTGCGCGGCTCGGTGCGGTCCATTCCGTGGTCTTCGGCGGCTTTGCCGCGCCCGAACTCGCGACGCGCATCGACGACGCCAAACCGAAGGCGATCATCTCCGCCTCTTGCGGCATCGAGCCGGGTCGCGTGGTGCCCTACAAGCCGCTGCTCGACCATGCGATCGAGCTCGCGGACCACAAGCCAGCGGCGACGTTGATCCTGCAGCGGCCGCAACAGCGCTGCGACCTCGTCTCCGGCCGCGATCACGATTGGGTCGAGACCGTATCTGCCGCAGCACCGGCAGCTTGCGTGACGGTCGAAGCGACCGATCCGCTCTACATTCTCTATACTTCGGGCACGACCGGCCAGCCGAAAGGCATCGTGCGCGACAATGGCGGCCACGCCGTGGCGCTCTATTGGTCGATGGCGAATGTCTATGGCGTCAAGCCGGGCGAGGTGTATCTTCGCCGCTTCCGATATCGGCTGGGTCGTCGGCCATTCCTATATCGTCTACGCCCCGCTGCTTTATGGCTGCACGACGGTGCTCTACGAGGGCAAGCCAGTCGGCACGCCCGATGCCGGGGCTTATTGGCGCGTGATCGCCGAGCATGGCGTCGCCGTGATGTTCACGGCGCCGACCGCTTTTCGCGCGATCCGGCGCGACGATCCCGATGGCAAATTCATCCGCCAATACGATCTCGGCAAATTCCGCACGCTCTTCCTCGCGGGCGAGCGCGCCGATCCGGCGACGGTCGAATGGGCCGAAAAGCAATTGCAGCGGCCGGTGATCGATCATTGGTGGCAGACCGAGACCGGCTGGTCGATCGTCGCGAATTGCACCGGCCTCGGCCTCGAGAAGGTGAAGCACGGCTCCGCGACCAAGCCGGTGCCGGGCTACGATCTGCGCGTGCTATCGCCCGATGGCGAGCGCGCCAAGCCAGGCGAGATCGGCGCGCTCTGCGTGAAGCTGCCGTTGCCACCAGGCGCGTCGCCGACGCTCTGGCAGGCGGAAGAGCGTTTCGTGAAGGCCTATCTCAGCGACTACCCCGGCTATTACCACACCGCCGATGCCGGCACGGTCGACGAGGACGGCTATGTCTTCGTGATGACGCGCACCGACGACATCATCAATGTCGCCGGCCATCGTCTCTCGACCGGTGCGATGGAGGAAGTGCTTGCGGCGCATCCCGATGTTGCGGAGTGCGCCGTGTTCGGCATCGCCGACGAGCTGAAAGGGCCAGGTGCCGCTCGGTCTCGTCGTGCTCAAAGCCGGGGTGAAGAAAGCGCGCGACGTGATCGGCGATGAGGTGGTCGCATTGGTGCGCGAGCGCATCGGGCCGGTGGCAAGCTTCAAGACCGCGTTGGTGGTGGATCGACTACCGAAGACGCGCTCGGGCAAGATTCTGCGTGGCACGATGCGGGCGATCGCCGATGGCGAGGCTTACAAGATGCCGGCGACGATCGACGAGCCGGCGATCCTGATGGAGATCACCGCGATTCTCAAAGCGGCGGGATTAGCAAGAGAAAAAAATTAGCGCCGCTGTCCCTAAAAACGTCATGCCCGTCCTTGTGCCGGGCATCCACGAGTTTGGTCCTAAAACGTGGATGGCCGGGACAAGCCCGGCCATGACAACTTCCTTTAAGACCTATCCGCGTTACGGCGCGGCGTCCTCGCCGCCGGCGACGTCTTCGAGCGTCGGCGGTTTGACGAGCGGGCCGTCATTCTCGTCGCGCTTCTTGCCGCGATTGGCGCGGGTCACCGCCGCCTCGAGCATCTCCATGGTGCAGAGACCGAGCGCCACCGGATGGCGCGGCTTGATGTTGGGCGAGTTCCAATGCGTGCGGTCGCGCACCGCAGCGATCGTCGGCTTGGTCGTGCCGACGAGCTTCGAGATCTGCCCGTCGCTCAGCTCGGGGTGGTTCTTGAGCAGCCACGCGATCGCGTCGGGCTTGTCCTGCCGCTTGGCGATCGGCGTGTAGCGCGGGCCACTGCGTTTCACGAGCTCGACCGGATGTGCCTGCTTGGCGATCTGCAGCCGCGCGGCCGGATCTTTCTGGCAGCGCTCGATCTCTTCGAGGGTGAGCTGGCCATTGGCGATGGGGTCGAGCCCGACCATCTGCACCGCGACCTCGCCATCGGCGATCGCCTGCACTTCGAGCGCGTGAAGGCCGCAGAACTCGCCAATCTGGTCGAAGCTCAGCGACGTGTTTTCCACAAGCCACACCGCGGTCGCCTTGGGCATCAACGGCAAAGTCATCGTTCCTCCTCGATCGGCGAGGTCGCTTTATGCGTCTGTCAACGTTTTGGGGTGATAGGCGCTATATAGTGGCTGAAACGCCGCCTGGGAAGGCCCAATGGCCGAGCCTTCGCCAAGTTGTGATCTCAAATCGTCAGCACGATCTTGCCGATATGGCTCGAGCTTTCGAGCAGCCGCTGCGCTTCGCCTGCCTCGGTTAACGGGAAGGTCCTGTGGATCACCGGCTTCACCTTGCCGGCGTCGAGCAGCGGCCAGACCTTCTGCTTGAGCGCCGCCGCCATCGCGCCTTTCTCGGCTACGCTGCGCGGGCGGAGCCCCGATCCGGTCAGGGTCAAACGCTTGCCCATCACCGGGCCGAAATTGACCTCGGCGACCACGCCGCGCTGGGTCGCGATGCTGACATGGCGGCCCTCGACCGCGAGGATGCTCGAGATTCTTCTGGATGTAATCGCCGCCGATCATGTCGAGCACGACGTCGACGCCGCGATTGGCGGTCGCCTGCTTGATCACGGCGACGAAATCCTCGTGCTTGTAATCGATGCCGCGCGTCGCGCCGAGCTTCTCGCAGGCATGGCATTTGTCGCGGCTGCCGGCGGTTGCGAAGATCGCACCGGCGTTGAACGCCTTGGCGAGCTGAAGCGCGACCGTGCCGATACCCGACGTCCCGCCATGGACGAGAATCGACTCGCCCGCGACCAGGCGCCCGCGCTCGAAGACATTGTGCCAGACGGTGAAGAAGGTCTCGGGCATGGCCGCGGCTTCGACCATGCTGAAACCTTTCGGCACGGGCAGGCATTGCGGCTCGGGCGCGACGCAATAGCTCGCATAGCCGCCGCCGGTGACGAGCGCGCAGACCTCATCGCCGATCCTCAGATGATTGACGCCGAGCCCGACCGCGACGACCTTGCCGGCGATCTCCAATCCGGGAATGTCGGAAGCGCCGGGCGGCGGCGGATATTGCCCCTTGCGCTGCATGATGTCGGGGCGATTGATGCCGGCGGCGGCGACTTGAATCAGCACTTCGCCGGTGGCGGGCGTTGGCGTCGGGCGGCTCGCCGCGCGCAGCACCTCGGGCCCACCGGGTTCGGCGATCTCGATCGCCGTCATCGTTTGCGGAACGGTCATGCCTGGCTCCTCAACTTGATTGCACCTCTACCCAAGTCGCGCCAAACTGGCAACCGCGCCCAAGGGATTGCGGTGGGGAGGTGACGCCGTGGACGAAGAGGAATTAGAGCCGCGCCGCAAGACACCGAAGCTGCGCGATCTCGCGCCGCTCGCGATCGCCGAGCTCGAAAACTACGTCACCGAGCTGGAAAGCGAGATCGCGCGCGTGCGCAACGAGATCGCCGCCAAGCGCAAGCAGCGCGGCGGCGCCGAAAGCCTTTTCAAGCGGTAGGCACATGAGTCTTAAAGGCAAAGTAGCAGTCGTCACCGGCTCGACCAGCGGCATCGGCCTCGGCGTTGCGCACGCGCTCGCGCGCGAAGGCTGCGTCATCATGCTCAACGGCTTTGGCGACAAGGCGGTCATCGACAAGCTGCAGCGCGATCTCGCTAAAGATTACGGAGTCAAAGTCTCGTATTCGGGCGCCGATATGTCGAAGCCGGCGGAGATTGGGTCGATGATCGCCGCGGCCGAGCGTGAGCTCGGCGCTTGCGACATCCTCGTCAACAATGCCGGTATCCAGCATGTCGCGCCGATCGAGGAATTTCCCGAGGAGAAATGGGACGCGATCATCGCGATCAACCTCTCGGCCGCGTTCCACGCTACCAAAGCGGCACTTCCCGGCATGAAGAAGCGACGCTGGGGCCGCATCGTCAACGTCGTCTCGGCGCATGGCCTCGTCGCCAGCGCGCAGAAGGTCGGTTATGTCGCAGCCAAACATGGGCTTGTCGGCGTGACCAAGGTGACGGCGATCGAATGCGCCAATGACAGCATCACTTGCAATGCGATCTGCCCGGGTTGGGTGCTGACGCCGCTGGTCGAGCGTCAACTCGCCGATCGTGCCAAGCAGTCAGGGCGCTCGATCGACGCGACCAAGGAGGAATTCCTGCGCGAGAAGCAACCGATGCTGGCCTTCTCGACACCCGAGAGCATCGGCGCGCTGACCGTGTTCCTCTGCGGCGACGCGGCCGCGACGATCACCGGTTCTGCCTATTCGATCGATGGCGGTTGGGTTGCCCAGTAATTTCTCGGCCGCTGAGAAGACCGAGACGCCGCAGCGCGAGGACTATAAGCACTTTCTGGCGATCCCGACGCGCTGGATGGACAACGACGTCTACGGCCACGTCAACAATGTCGTCTACTACTCCTATTTCGACACGGTGGTGAACGAGTATCTGATTTCCGCGGGCGGCCTCGATATCGAGAACAGCACGGTGATCGGCCTCGTGGTCGAAACGCTCTGCCGCTACTTCAAGCCGATCGCCTTTCCCGAAACCATCGAGGCCGGGTTGCGCGTGGGCAAGCTCGGCAATAGCAGCGTGCGCTACGAGATCGCGATCTTCCGCCGGGGTGATCCCGCGCCGGCCGCCGCCGGGCATTTCGTTCATGTCTATGTCGATCGTGCAACGCGGCGCCCGGTGTCGGTGCCGGAGCCGATGCGTCGGGCGCTCGCCCGGATTCTCGCCGCAAGTTGACGCGCTTACGGGGATGAGCGACTCTCTCCCATCTTTTGAGATCTTTTGAGAAAGGGGAGCGGCTGTTTGGCGGTGCGCTTGTTGAGTTGCTTCATATCGGGACCCCTTTTCGCTGCGGTTTGGCTACTCCTGTGCGCCGGCTACGTCGCGTTTTTCATCGGCTGGGGCGCGTTGCAATCGCTGCCGCCGCATGAGCTCGCGCTCGTCGTTATGGCCGTGCTGCTGCCGGTCATCGCTGTTTGGGCGATCGCCGGCGCCCATGAACGTGCGGCGCAGCTCGAACGCCTCTCGACGCAGATCGCGCAGCAAGTCGACCGCATTCAGATTTCGCCGCAGGTCAACGAGCAGACCCAGGAAGCACTGCGGAATTTCCGGAAGGATCTCGATGAGATCAATCGCGCCAGCGATGCGGCTGCGACTCGACTGAAGAACACCACCGACGGCTTAGCAACGGTCGTGGCTGAAGCGGTCGCGAGCGTCAACACCGCGGTAGCGCGCGCGGAATATGTTCGCGGCGATCTCGCAGCGGCGATCGATCCGTTGCAGAAGTTGACCGAGACCTTGGCCGATGAAAGCGCCGCGATCCAGCGCGCCGCCGGCGATGCCACCTCGCGCGCTGAGGAGGTCGGCCAGCGCTTGAGCCAAGCCGGCGCCAGCGTCACCGAGCAATCACAGAATGCGCTGCGCCAGACCGGCGAAGCCAATGCCGCCCTGGTCGAGCAGACGCAGGTGTTGGAGCGGATCGCGGCCGAGGCGTTGGCGCGGCTGCGCGAAGTTGGTGCCGGCGTTGCCGGTCAGGCCGAGGCAGTGATGTTGGCCGCACGCCAAAGTGGCGAGCATGTCGAGCGTGCCGGCGAGCAGTTCCGTGTCCAGATCGGGCTGATGGGTGCCGTAACCGAGCAGGCCGCTGCAAGCGCCGAAAGCGGCGTCGGCAAAATACACGCGGTCATGAATGCGCTGGAAGAGGCCGCGGCGCAAACCCAGGCCACATTGACCCGGCGCGGCGAGGATATGACCGACGCCGTCGAAAGCAGCGTTTTCCGCGCGCGCGGCGCGCTGAGTACGCTCGACGTCGTTGCGGTCGCGGCCGCTGAAGCCGGCGCTGCGCGGGTGCACGACATCATGGCGGATTTCGAGATCCGCGCTGGCGAGACCGCGTCCGAGCTGGCGCGCCAGGGCGAGCAGATGGCCGCTGCCATCGATGCGCGCGCCGTCCAGGTCCGCGATACGCTCGCCGGCCTCGTGCGCGAGGTCGTCGCGGCGTCGGAGCGCGGCGTGGGCGAGGTTCGTGCTGCGATGGACGCGCTGAACCAGAGCGGCACGGCGATTTTCGTCGCCAGCGATGGTGCGAGCGCGCGCATCGCCGATCTGCAAGCGACGACCGCCGCAGCGGCCAACGAAATGAGTCGGGCGGGCGACATGGTGCAGCTTCGTATCGTCCAGCTCGCGCAGATTTCCGACGAAGCGCGAACGCGGCTCGAAGGCGTGGCACAAATTCTCGCGCGCGAGATCGCCGCGCTGGGCGATACCGGCGGCCAAGTCGCGCATCAGGTCGAGCAGCTACACGATGCCTTCGCGGAAGAGGTCGCGCATTTCAACGCCGCGCGCGGCACGCTCGAGACGCAGACCGGGGAAACCCGAGTGTTGCTGCAACAGCAATCGGAGACACTGGCGCGCGTTTCTGCCGAGGCGGCCGATCGCGCCAATCTTGCCAATAGCGTGCTCGATGGCCATGTCGAGCGGCTCTACCAGGCGGCGCAGCGCGTCGCCATGCACTCCGAGACGCTCGGCTCGGTGCTGCAGCGCCAGCTCGTCGAGATGGGCAAGGCGACCGAGCGTATCGCGACGATGGGCGCGGCGATCGATGCGACGCTGCGGACGGGCGCCAGTGCGCTGCACGAAGCTGCCGACAAATCCGCCAGCCGTGTCGAGGAAGTCTCGCGCGTCTATGCGGATCGCAGCCGCGGCATCGAAGATCATGCGCGCCTTCTCGATCAGGCGGCGGAGCGAACCAGCACACAACTCGTCGAGCTCGCCAAGCAATTTGACGAGACCGGCCTTGGCGTCGGTGCGGCCGGCGAGGCGGCGGGCGCCACCTTGCGCGAGGTCGGCGCCGATTTTCGGCAGCAAGTGCAGGATCTATCGGGCGCGGTCGAGCAGACTGTCGAGCGCATGCAAAGCGCGCGCAGCACGCTCAACGAGCATTTTGGCGCGATCGCCGACGCGACCGGCGCGGTTTCCAAACGCCTGGAGGAGCTTGCCGGGGCGGCGCATGCCCAGATCACGACCTTCTCCTCGGCGAGCGATGCGATGACACAGCGTCGCGAGGAAGCGGCGGCCCTTGTCCATCGCCAGAAGCTTGAACTCGACGGGTTCCTGGAGGAGGCGAATGCGCGGCTCGAATCCGCGCGCGTTATGCTGCGCGAGCAGACGACAGGGCTCAACACCGCGACCGATCTCGCGGTGGACCGGTTGCGCGACGTCGCCGAAATGTATCACGGCCAATCTGCTTCGCTGGTCGGCGCCGCCGAGCAGGCGGGCCGCCGCGCGCGTGAGGCGAGCGAGCTCTTCCGTGCGCAAACGGAGACTTTCCTCAAAGCCGCGGGCGATGCCACCGAGCTGGCGCAGCGCATGCGCGATCAGTCGCAGAGCAACCAGCAGGACGCGTTTCTCAAATCCGCTACCTTCATCATCGAGACGCTGCAATCGCTGTCGGTCGATCTCGCCCGCGTGCTCGATCAGCCGGTGCCGGACACGATCTGGAAGCGTTTCCACGGCGGCGAGCGCGGCGTCTTCGCGCGCTATATCCTGCAACTACAGGAGCGCCAGACAAGTACCGTCATCAAGGAGAAATTCGCGGAGGATTCCTCCTTCCGCGAGCAGGTGCTGCGCTACATGGATCAATTCGAGCAACTGTTAGCGCAGGCGCGCAGCGTCGACCGCGCCGATGTCATGGGCGCAACTTTCGTCACGGCGGATGTCGGCAAGCTCTATCTCGTTCTCGCCAACGCGCTCGGTCGTACTCTGAACTAGGGCCGCACGCTGCAATAGGTCAAAAAACAACGGGCAGCGCGAGGCTGCCCGTTGCGATCGATATTCGTGAAAGCTTAGGCAGCTTTCTGCTCGATCACCTGCGGCTTGGTGGCGGTGGCGATCTCGATCTTGCGCGGTTTCAGCGCCTCCGGCACTTCGCGCACGAGGTCGACGTGGAGCAAGCCGTTATCGAGGCTCGCGCCCCCGACCCGAATATGGTCGGCGAGCTGGAAACGACGCTCGAAAGCGCGCCGCGCGATGCCGCGATGGAGGTATTGCTTGCCCTCTTCGTCCTTCTGAGCCTTACCGGTCACGACCAGCGCGCCTTCCTTGGCAGTGATCTCAAGATCATCCGAACCAAAGCCGGCGACAGCCATCGTCAGGCGATAGGCATTCTCGCCCGTCGCTTCGATGTTATAGGGCGGGTAAGCGGAGCCGGCATCCACCTGGCTCGCCGTGTCCATGAGACGCGTCAGCCGGTCGAAGCCGATGGTCGAGCGAAAGAGAGGGGAAAAGTCGAAGG
This sequence comes from uncultured Alphaproteobacteria bacterium, assembly GCA_963731145.1. Classification (GTDB taxonomy): domain Bacteria; phylum Pseudomonadota; class Alphaproteobacteria; order ATCC43930; family CGMCC-115725; genus CAIKMD01. Next base: position 80,051 of record CAVSUX010000015.1, read on the forward strand.
TATTCATAGCCACATCCTCCATTGAGCAATATGGGAGCCTTGACGCACCCGCCACCATGGCCGGGCACATCCCATAACGAAGTCCGGACCCGCTCCAGCGGCGTCCGGACATTCCTCAAAATGGGTTTGGCTGGCGCCGTTTCAAGGGCCCCAGGGCCCTGATTCGGCAGACGAATCGGCCTATTTCTTGAGGCCGATTCCCTGGAAGCGCTTATTGAAGCGGGCGAGCTGACCGCCGGTATCGAGGAGGCGGTGCTGGCCGCCGGTCCAAGCCGGGTGGGACTTGGAATCGACGTCGAGATGGAGCGTCTCGCCGGCTTTGCCATAGGTCGAGCGCGTCTTATAGGTCGTCCCATCCGTCATCACGACGGTGATCTCATGGTAATCGGGATGGATGCCTTCTTTCATCTCGCGCGCTCCTTGGAAGGCGCCGTTTATAGCGAAGCGCGGCGTTTCCCGCAATCTTTGCCGGCCGGCGCAACAATCGGTCGCTCTCCTTGTCGTGCGCGATGCAAATCCGTTCGACTTTCGCCCACACCTCTCATAAAATTTTATGGTCCCATCGGAGGTCCAGGGGGTCGAACATGATTGACGGAACTGACGACGGCAACGGTCCTTCTTACCCGCCTATCCCGCCGGCGCCGTTCGCGCCGCCCGCTTACGAGCCGGAAGAACCGGCTGCGGCGCCCGCTGCTCCGGCTCGGCCGCGGCGGAAGGCGAAAGCCAAAGCGAAAAAGACGGTCGCCAAAAAGGCGAAAGCCAAGAAGGTCGCGAAGAAGGCCAAGAAGAAGGCCGCCAAGAAAGCGAAAACGGTCAAAGAAAAGGCGAAGAACGGCCAAGAAGGCCAAGAAGGCCAAGAAGGCCAAGAAGGCCAAGAAGGCGAAAAAGAAGGGCCGTCGTCGCTAAGCTTTCCGCGGTCGGGAAGAGCTGCGGCAGGGACCCTGCCGCGGCATTACCGCTATCAGCGCTCGGTAAGCTTCAACTCGATGCGCCGGTTCTTGGCGTAGGCTTCCTCGCTATCGCCGGAATCGATCGGATCATGTTCGGCGTAGCCTGCAGCCGCCAGCCGATCGGCCGGTACGCCCTGTGAAATCAGGAAATTGATCACCGTGATCGCGCGTGCCGCCGACAATTCCCAGTTCGACGGGAATTGCGGCGTGTTGATCGGCCGCTTGTCGGTATAGCCATTGACGGCCAGCACCCAGGGGATGTCGTTCGGGATTTTTGTCGCGATGTCCTTGAGCGCGGAAGCCACGACCGAGAGACGCTGCTTGGCGGTATCGCTGAGCTGGGCACTCGCCTGCGGGAACAGCACTTCGGACTGGAAGACGAAGCGGTCGCCGACGATGCGGATATCGGGTCGGTCGCCGAGCGCATCGCGCAGCCGGCCGAAGAATTCCGAGCGGTATTTCGCGAGCTGCGCGACTTGGCTCAGCAACGCGGTGTTGAGGCGCTGGCCGAGATCGGTGATCTGCGCCTCCTGGTCCTTGGTCTTGGTCTCGGACGCGTCGAGCGCGGCAGCGATCTGCGTGAGCTGATCGCGTAGCGCTTGGATATTCTGATTGAGCTGATCGACCGTCGTTTGTGCGGCGGTTGCGCGCTGCTCCGATTGCGTGCCTTGCTCGCGCGCGGCGGCAAGCGCCTGATTCGCCGTCGCGAGCTGCTGGGTCAGCGAATTGAGCTTCGATTGCAGATCGGTATTGCCCGACTGCGCCATCGACAGCATGTTGGCGAGCTGGTCGACCTGTTGCGCCAGGCGTTGCAATTGCACGTCGCGACCGGAGAGCGCGTCGGTCAAATAGAATTGGCCGGCGGTGAAGACCAGCAACACAAAGACGATCACCATCACGAGCTGCGACAGCGCATCGACGAAGCCCGGCCAGATATCGATGCCGAGACGGCGCGGGCGACGCGAGCTATACGCCATAGCCTAGTGGACTCCCATCACGACGTGCCGCATCACCCCGGCGCAATTTCCCTGTTGCGGGTAGCCAAGGTGCGCGCGAGCAAGCGGATCTCGCTGCGGATCTCCTGAATGGAGTCGCCTCGGCCCTGCGCCAGCTCCTCGCTCAAGCGCACAATGTGCACTTCGATGTTGCGGAGATGGGCGCGCGCTTCCTCGTCGATCGGCGAGGTCTCGCGGCTGTCGGCGAGACGCAGCAGCACCGGCTTCAACTCGACCTGCTGCTCGGCGAGCTTCACCAGGAGCACCTGCTCTGTCCGAATCTGATCGCTCAGCAGGGCGAGGCGTTCGGCGAGAGCAACGAGATTGTTGTTCGCGGCGATACGGCCTTCCTCGCTGCGGCCGATGACGCGTTGCAGCTTGTCGATATTGTCGGCGCTCTGCTCGAGCAGTGCTTCGAGGAAGGCGGGTGCCGAGGTCTCGCCGTCGGTGCCCGGCAGCGTCGTGCCCGAGAGCCGCGTCCAGCCCGAGAGCCAATCCTCGAGGTCGTTATAGAAGCGGTTGAAGGCGAGCCCCGCCTGCAGATCGAGGAAGCCGAGGATGAGCGAGCCGGCGAGGCCGAACAGCGAGGCGCTGAACGCGGTGCTCATGCCGCCGAGCGGCGTTTGCAGTCGCGCTTGTAGATTGCTGAAGGCCTGGGCGACGTCGTTGGTCTGGACGGCGAGGCCGCCGATTACGCCTTTCACCGATTGCACGGTCTCGAGCAGGCCGTAGAACGTGCCGAGCAGGCCGAGAAAGACGAGCAGACCGATGAGATAGCGATCGGTCTCGCGGCCCTCCTCAAGACGCGCGCCGATGCCGTCGAGAAGCGTGCGCATCGTCGTGGCCGAGAGCGTCACCTTGTTGCCACCGCGCCGCGTCGCGAGCATCGTCGCCATCGGCGCGACAAGGCGCGGTGTGCTGAGATTGAGATTGGGCGCGTCCGGGCTGCGCCGGAAGCGCTCGATCCAAGCGACTTCCGGATTGAGCCGCAGCACTTGGCCGAAGATATAGAAAATCCCCGCCACGAGGACGCCCAGGATCACGCCGTTCACGGCGGGATTGCCCATGAAATATTCCGAGAGCGGCCGCCCGAGCAGCGCCGCACCGGCGGCCACAGCGAGCACGAAAACAGCCATCCGAATGAGATATCGGCGCGGACGAGTCACGGCTTTAGCCTCACTGCCTCACTGCTACGATGACGCTTGAACTTCGCTATTGGCTCACGACCACGAGGTCGAGTTGATCGGCGACCGGACCATTGTCGACATGATTCCCGAGGGCGCGCACATCGATGCGCAGGCTCGGAACACCTTTCGCGACGAGGTAGGCACGCACGGCGACGGCGCGCGCCAGCGAGACGCGGCGTGCCTCCATCGCATCGTCGGCGCCACCAGTCGCGTGGGAGATCGAGCTGAACCCGGAAGTTCTCATTGGCGAGCAGACGGTTGGCGACCGTGTCGATGACCGGTTGGTCGCCGCTGCCGAGATCGGTGACCCCCGGCTTGAACGCGAGGGTGTTCGCCGGGTTACCGACGGTCGTCGCCGCGGCCATCTGCACCGGCGGCGAGCCGGCGGCGGGGGTTGTCGGGGGTACGGCCGTGCTCGGCGGCGCCGGGGCGCGGGCGGTGATACCAGGCGCCGATGCCAGTGGAGGCGGTGCAGTCGCGGTGACCGCGGGCTTTGAAGGCGGTGTCGCAGCATCGCTGCTTGCCGGCTGCTTCGGTGCTGGTTCGGGTGCAGGCGGGGTAAGTGCCGCCACGGCGGGCTCGCCGGTCGTTGCTCGCTGGTGGCTGGTTTTGCTCGACGATGTCGGCGTGGCGGTGGCGAGGGACGATTTCGGCGGGATCAGATGGACCGAGGAAGGCGTCTTCGCCGGCGTTTTGGCGGTGCGCGACGGGCCAAGTTGATCGAGCACGCTGTTATCGACGGTGACGGCCGCGCCGCCGCTCTGACTGCTCCTGATCGCTTGCGCCTCTGCCTGAGAAACGAATAGCGCACTCAGTACAACGAGCGCCACCACGTTTCCCCGGCGGTCAAAAGGCTGCTTAAAGTCAAGCTTGGGGCGTCGCGGAACGCGGAAGGCCATCAAACAGAATCCCATCGAACGCCACTAATAGATGCCTCAGCGTACCCTAAGTAAGGGGTTGTCGCCACCGTCACGTTAACGCGGGCGAATGCCGTGCTTCCTTGAGCAGCTTTGCCAGCGGCGCGTGCAAATGGTCGTTGGCGGCGAGCACATTGCCGTTTTTCAGCATATCAGCGCCGCCTTCGATATCGCTGACATAGCCGCCGGCCTCGCGCACCAGGAGGATGCCGGCGGCGATATCCCAGGGCTGCAGCCCGAATTCCCAGAAACCGTCGAAACGGCCCGCTGCGACATAGGCGAGATCGAGCGCTGCCGAGCCGGGCCGGCGCACGCCGCTGGTCGTGGCCATGACGGCGGCAAGGGTTTTGAGATAGGCCGGGTGATCGCCGCGCTCGCGGAAGGGAATACCGGTGCCGATGACGGCATCGCCGAGCTGGCGCCGCGCCGAGACGCGCAGCCGCCGATCGTTGACAAAGGCGCCGACGCCTTTCTCGGCCCAGAAAGCCTCGTCGCGGATCGGCTCATAGACCATGCCGGCGATGATCTCACCGTCGCGCTCGAGCGCGATCGAGATCGCCCACTGCGGAATGCCGTGGAGGAAATTCGTCGTGCCGTCGAGCGGATCGACGATCCAGCGATGGTGCTCGTCGCTGCCGCGCACCACGCCGGCCTTCTTCGAGGAGGAAGCCATAGCCCGGCCGCGCCTTGCGAGAGTTCGGCGCGCAGGATCTTCTCGGCTTTGAGATCGGCCGCGGTGACGAATTCGCCCGGGCCTTTGATCGAGACCTGAAGCTGCTCGACCTCGCCGAAATCGCGGATAAGCCCTTTGGCCGCCTTCAGCGCGGCCCCGGCCATCACATTGATCAGCGCCGAACGCCGCGGTCCTACCATCGGATGCCGATCAGTCCTTGGCGCGTTCGATGTAAGAGCCGTCAACGGTGTTGACGACGATGCGCGTGCCGGCGCCGATATGCGGCGGGATCATCACGCGGCGGCCGTTCTCGAGCTTGCCGGGCTTGTAGGATGAGGACGCGGTCTGGCCCTTCACCACCGGATCGGCCTCGACGACTTCGAGGGTAACGCTTTGCGGCAGGGTGACCGAGAGCGGCGTGCCCTCATAGGTCTGAACCGTGCAAATCATGTTCTCTTGCAGGAAGTCGGCGGCGTCGCCGATCAACTCGCGATCGACCTCGATCTGCTCGAAGGTCTCGCTGTCCATGAACGTCGCCTGATTGCCGTCCATGTAGAGGAATTGCATCTCTTTTTCTTCGAGCTGGGCGCGCTCGACGGTTTCCTGCGTACGATAGCGCTCGATCGTCTTGGTGCCGGTCTTGATGTCGCGCATTTCGATCTGGGTGAAGGCGCCGCCCTTGCCCGGCTGAACGATTTCGCGCTTCAGCACGAGCATCAGCTTGCCCCCGTTTTCGAGGACGAAACCGGGCCTGATATCGATGGCATTGATCTTCATGGCGCTTCCTTTGGCGCGGCAGTTGCGGCGGTCATGGGATTTGGCGCAGGTTCCTAGCAGTTCGCCCAGGCTTATGAAAGGGGTTGGGCTTATGAAAGGGGTGTTTGGCATGACCGAGAGCGCGTGGTGGCGGCCCGATGCCCTGGCGCGCCGTCGGCCCTATCTGGAGGCCCGCGGGCGCATCGTCAACGCGATGCGCGAGGTGTTTGCATCGCACGGCTTCACCGAGGTCGAGACGCCGGCGCTGCAGGTGAGCCCGGGGCTGGAGCCGCATCTCAAAGCGTTTGCAACGATGCTCGAGCGGCCGGGCGAGGGACCGGCGCCGCGCTTCCTGCATACTTCGCCCGAATTCGCGATGAAGAAGCTGCTCGTCGCGGGCATGACGCGTATCTTCCAGCTCGCGCATTGCTTTCGGAATGCGCGAGCGCGGCGCGACGCATTCGCCGGAATTCTCGATGCTCGAATGGTATCGCGCGGGCGCGGGCTATCTCGATCTCGTCGCGGATTGCGAGGCGCTGCTGCGCGCGACCGGCGCGCGGCTGATGACCTGGCAGGGGACGGGTCTGCGATCCGCATGCGCGCGTGGGAGCGTCTGACCGTCGCCGAAGCCTTCGCCGCCATTGCGGCATCGACATTCTGGCGACGAGTCGAGGATCGCGATGCGCTCGCCGCCGCGGCGCAGCCGCTCGGGCATCGCGCCGCATGAGGGCGATAGCTGGGAAGATCTGTTCTTTCGCATCTTCCTCGCCGCGATCGAGCCGAAGCTCGGCATCGGCGTGCCGACCGTGCTTTACGATTATCCGATCGCGATGGCGGCGCTGGCGCGGCCCAAGGCGAGCGATCCGACGCTCTGCGAGCGGTTCGAGCTTTACGTTTGCGGGCTCGAACTCGCCAATGCGTTCGGCGAGCTGACCGACGCGGCCGAGCAGCGCCGACGCTTCGAAGCCGACATGGCGAAGAAGCGCGAGCTCTATGGCGAGACCTATCCGATCGACGAGGATTTCCTCGCCGCGCTCGCACATGGGCATGCCGGAAAGCGCGGGCATCGCCTTGGGCTTCGACCGGCTGGTGATGCTCGCTTCGGGCGCCGACGCATATCGACGACGTGCTCTGGGCGCCGGTCGTCTGAGCCGCGCCTATTGCTTCTTCAGCGTATAGACCCAGTCGTTGAGGCCGACCTTCACCGTCGTCTGATCGACGAAATGCCAGTCGAATTCGCAGCCGGTTTCGAGCGTCGTGAAGTGAGTCGTCCTTGAAGCCGAGCTTCGCGGCGAGCTTGCCGGGATCGATTGCCGGGATCGCGCTCGCGCATTTCGCCGAACGCGCCCTCGAACAGCTCGGCGGCCGGATATTCCTTCAGCACGTATTTCGGTCGCTGGCAGACGAAAACGCGCGGACCGACGATCTCGTTCGGCTCGGATCGATACCGTCTTGCCGAGAAGTGAGTCGCGCTCGGCCCTGTTCGGCTTGCGCGCCGCCGGCGCCGCCCAAGGCGCGATCACGGCGGCGGTGAATTTCCAAGTTGCCGAGATAGAACGGCTCGACGGCGCGCGCGGGCGCGATAGTCGCGGCGACGAAGCCGAGAGCGATCAACAGACGAAAAATACGCATGAATAGCCTTCTATCACGCGCGGTTCGGCGGCGGAAGATACGCAAAGGACATAGGGTCGGCACGAGATATGCCCGGCAAGCATCAGCGGAGAGGAGAAGCATCCGATGCTCGATGACGGGAAGGCGCTGGTCTTGTTTTCCGGCGGTCAGGATTCGGCGACGTGCCTTGCCTGGGCGCTCGATCGCTTCGCCAGCGTCGAGCCGATCGGCTTCAGCTACGGCCAGCGCCACGCGATCGAGCTCGATTGCCGCGCACCGCTGCGCGCCGCGCTTGGGACGCTGAACGCCGCTTGGGCGGAACGGTTGGCACCGATCATGGTATCGACCTCGGCGTGCTGGGCGCACTTAGCGAGCGCGCGCTGACGAAGGAAACGGCCATCGCCATGAACGACGAGGGCCTGCCGACGACCTTCGTGCCGGGCCGCAATCTCGTCTTTCTCAATTTCGCGGCAATCGTTGCCTATCGCCGCGGCGCCAAGCATCTCGTTGCCGGCATGTGCGAGACCGATTTCTCGGGCTATCCCGATTGCCGCGACGAAAGCTCATGGCGAAACTCGGCCTTATCCATGGCGGCTTTTATGCGCATTTCCGCTCGAAAGATGCGCTGATCGCGGAAGCGATCGATGCGACTTTCGACGAGACGGCCGAACGATTCGCGAAACGGATCGACGGCCTGTCGCCCGCCGAGGCGCTCAGTCATCACATCGATGTTTATCTATCGGCGCTACATCAGGAAAGGATGGCTGACGGATGCCCGCTACCGGCGATTGCGGCCGATGTCGCGCGCCTCGGTCCTCGCGCCAAGACCCGGTTCGGTGTCGGCATGCAGCGGTTGCACGTGCGCATCGCCTCTTTGTTCGAGGCGCTCGGTTACCGTCCCGGCGAGGCCAAGGAACTGGCGGTATCGCTCTATTGCGAACTCGCCGGCGCGGTGGCGCTGGCGCGGGCTGTCGATCCGGAACAAGCGCGCGAGATTCGCGCCAATAGCCGGGCAGCGCTACGCAAGCGTTTCGGTCTTACCGCGCCGGCGGCCGCAGCCTGAGCGGCCTCTGCCTCACGCGCCGGACGGCGTCGCGGCCGTGATCGCTTCGTTGAAGGCTTTGACGGCGGCGGCGGGACCTTGCGGGTGGTCCCAGACCGCGGCGATCACGGCGAGGAAATCGGCGCCGGCTTTGACGAGCGTGCCGCAATTCTCCGGCGTGATGCCGCCGATGGCGCAAGACGGCACGGTCATGATCTCGCTCCACCAGTGCAGGATCTCGGGATCGTTGCCGGCGATGCGGCGCGTGTCCTTGGTCGTGGAGCGGAAGAAGCCGCCGAACGCGACATAATCGGCGCCGGCTTCGGCGGCCTCGATGGCGAGGTGGCGGCTGTTGTAGCAGGTGACGCCGACGATCTTGTCCGAGCCCGAGGATCTTGCGCGCCGTCTCGTAGGACGCGTCCTCCTGGCCGACATGCACGCCGTCGCTGCCGGTCTGCAGCGCGAGGTCGGGCCGGTCGTTCATGATGAAAGCGACATCGCGCGACTTGCGTGATCGGCCGCAGCACATCGGCGGCGCGGCGGATCGTGTCGTCGTCGACATCTTTGAGGCGAAGCTGCACGCAAGCGACATCGCCGGCATCGAGCGCGGCTTCGAGCTTGGGCGCGAACGCCGCCGGATCGAAGGCCGGCGGCGTGATCAGATAGAGCCGGGCGCTCACGCCTCGCCGCGATAGATGCGGATGATGTGGTCGAGCATCTTCAGCGCGTCCTCGCGCGGGCGCTGGAAGGTGTTGCGGCCGATGATCGAGCCGTTGCCGCCGCCGTCGCGGATCGCGCGCGCCTCGTTGTAGACGCCGTCGAGATCCTTCGCCTCGCCGCCCGAGAAGACGACGATGCGCTTGCCGTTGAAGCAGGATTGCACGACATGCGCGATGCGCTTGGCCGGCGTCGAGATGTCGATCTTCTGCTGCTCGTAGACCTTCTTCGCCGCGTCGAGCTCGAGGAATTCGGTCGGCGGCTTCACCTTGATGATGTGCGCGCCGAGCAGCGCCGCCATATGCGCGGCATAGGCGCAGATATCGATCGCGGTCTCGCCGTTCTTCGAGAGATTGCCGCCGCGCGGATAGGACCAGATCACGACCGCGAGGCCGTAGGACTTGGCCTCGCGCGCCATCTCGGCGATCTCTTCCATCATGGTGTAGGCTTCGTCGGAGCCCGGATAGATGGTGAAGCCGATCGCCGCGCAGCCGAGGCGCAGCGCGTCCTGGACGCTCGCGGTCACGGCCTGCGACGGGTCTTCCTTCGCGCGGGCGAGGCTGTTCGCCGAATTCACCTTGAGGATGGTCGGGATCGCGCCGGCGAAGGTCGCTGGCGCCGCCTTCGATCAAGCCCAGCGGCGCGGCATAGGCCGAGAGCCCGGCATCGATCGCGAGCTGGAAGTGATAGTGCGGGTCATAGGCCGGCGGGTTGGGCGCGAAGCTGCGCGCCGGGCCGTGCTCGAAGCCCTGATCGACCGGCAGGATCACGAGCTTGCCGGTGCCGCCGAGCTTGCCCTGCATCAGGATGCGGGCAAGGTTCGCCTTGGTGCCGGGATTGTCGCTTTCGTAGTGAGAAAGAATAGTCCTGACGCGCTCGGTGAGCTGCATGGGAGAGGTCCTCGATCTGTTGCCGCCGATATACCAAAAGCGGGCGCTGTCGGCCACTACGGTCCGCTGATCAACCTGTGTCTAAGCTTCCGAAGAAACGCGGCGCAGGCGGTTTCGGGTTCCGCAATTTCGCGCAGGTCGAGGACCGCGTCGGCCGGCGGCGCCAAAGACCGCGCCCATGCCGGCGAGCTTCGTCCGGCAGCTCAGTCGCGCCATGGAAACGCAGATCCTGTGAGCCCGAGGCGCAGCGCCGCCATCACCGCGCCGGGCTGATCGCCGCAATCGAGGATCGCCGTGACCGCGACCTGGGGATAGGCCGCGCTGGCCTGCTTCGATCACGGCTTTGAACCAGCCGGGTCCCGCTTGCAGCGCGGCGCTCGGCGCACTCGCCAGCGTCACGTCCTGGCCGCAGGCAGCGGCGGCTGCCAGCGCCGCGCGCGCGTGGTCCAGCGAATGGATGACGATCTCGCGCGCGCACTTACCCCAGTTTGCCGACGAGCGCGGCGGCCTCGACCATGCGGTTCGAGAAGCCCCATTCATTGTCGTACCAGCTCAGCACGCGCACGAAGCGCTTGTCGATGACCTTGGTCTGGGTGAGGTCGAAGCTCGAGCTGTGAGGATCGTGGATGAAGTCGCTCGACACGACCTCGTCCTTCACCACGGCGAGGATGCCGCTGAAGCGGTTCGAGCTCGCCGCCTTCTCCATCAGGCTGTTGATCTCTTCCATGCTGGTGTCGCGCGCGGCGTTGAATTTGAAATCGATCAGCGAGACATCGGGTGTCGGCACGCGGATCGACGTGCCGTCGAGCTTGCCGTTGAGGCTCGGAATGACGAGGCCCAGCGCCTTTGCCGCGCCGGTCGAGGTCGGGATCATGTTGATCGCGGCGGCACGGGCGCGGCGCATGTCCTTGTGCAGCGTGTCGACGGTGTTCTGGTCGCCGGTATAGGAATGCACCGTCGTCATGAAGCCATGAACGATGCCGATGCCTTCGTGCAGCACATAGGCGACCGGCGCCAGGCAATTGGTGGTGCAGGAGCCGTTCGACAGCACGCGGTGCGAGGCGTTCACCTGGTCGCTGTTGACGCCCATCACCATGGTGATGTCGACTTCGTCGGCCGGTGCGGAGATCAGAACGCGCTTGGCGCCGGCTTCGAGATGCTTCGCGCGCCGTCGTCGCGCTTGGTGAAGATGCCCGGTGCATTCGAGCGCGACATCGACCTGCAGCTCTTTCCACGGCAGCTTCGCCGGGATCGCGTTCGGCGACCACCTTCATCTTGCCGCGGCCGACATCCATCCAATCGCCGCCGGTGCTGATGGCATCTTTGAAGCGACCGTGGACGCTGTCGTATTTCAGAAGATGCGCGTTGGCGGCGACCGTGCCCAGATCGTTGATGGCAACGACCTGCAGATCGTCGCGATTCTGTTCATGCAAAGCGCGCAGCACGAGGCGTCCGATGCGGCCGAAACCGTTGATCGCAACCTTTATCGCCATTCTTTTCCCCTGAATGTTTCTTAGACGAGGCCGAGCGCCGCTTCGACGACGGCTTCGGCGGTGATGCCGAAATGCTTATACAGCGCTTCGATCGGCGCCGAGGCGCCGAAGCCATGCATGCCGATGAAACGGCCGCGATCGCCGATATAGCGATCCCAGCCGAATTCCGCGGCGGCCTCGACCGCGACGCGCGGCGCGGTGCCGAGCACGCTGCGGCGATAGGCTTCGTCCTGCGCCTCGAAGAGCTGCCAGCACGGCATCGAGACGACGGCCGCGGCGACGCCCTTGGCGGCGAGTTGCTCGCGCGCCGTCATGGCGATGCCGACCTCAGAACCGGTCGCGAGCAGCGTGACCTTGCGTGCGCCGTCGGCCTCGGCGAGGACATAGGCGCCGCGCGCCGAGCGGTTCTCGCCGGCATCCTTGCGCAGCCCGGGCACCGGCTGGCGCGTCAGCGCCAGGATCGACGGCGCGTCGTTCTTGCGTGCAGGGCGAGCTCCCAGCATTCCGCGGTCTCGACCGCGTCGGCCGGGCCGGAAGACCTGGAGATGCGGGATCGCGCGCAGCGCCGCGAGATGCTCGACCGGCTGATGCGTCGGCCCGTCTTCGCCAAGGCCGATCGAATCATGCGTCATCACATAGATGACACGCAGCTTCATCAGCGCCGAGAGGCGGATCGACGGCCGGCAGTAATCGGTGAAGACGCAGGAACGTGCCGCCATAGGGAACGATGCCGCCATGCGCAGCCATGCCGTTCATCGCCGCGGCCATGCCGTGCTCGCGGATGCCGTAATGGATGTAGCTGCCGGCGAAATCGTCGCGGTTGATGACCTTCTGGCTCTTCGCCTTGGTGTTGTTGGACGGCGTGAGATCGGCCGAGCCGCCGATCAGCGACGGCAGCTCCGGCGCCAGTCGCGTCGAGCACGCTGCCCGAGGCCTGACGCGTCGCCGTCTTCGGCGCCTCGCTGGCGAATTTCGTGCGCAGCGCCATCAGCGCGTCGCGTGCGACTTTCGGCATTTCGCCCGATTGCTCGGCCTCGAATTCGGCACGCTTGTTCGATTTGGCCAGGCGCTCGTGCCACGCGGCCGACGCCGCTTTGCTGCGCTGTCCGACCTCGTGCCAGGCCTCGACCATATCGGCGGGCACGACGAAAGGCGGCGAGGTCCAGCCCAAGCGCTCGCGCGTGCCGGCGATCTCTTCCTTGCCGAGCGGCGAGCCATGCGCCGCGGCCGTGTTGGCCTTGGTCGGCGCGCCGAAAGCGATGATGGTGCGGCAGGCGATCATCGACGGGCGGTCGTCGGCTTGCGCCTTGCGAATGGCGTCGGCGATCGCGTCGGTATCATGGCCGTCGATGCGCTGCGTATGCCAGCCGCTGGCATCGAAGCGCTCGAACTCGTCCTCGTGGCGCGCGAGCTCGGTCGGGCCGTCGATCGAAATGTGATTGTCGTCCCAGAAGAGGATCAGCTTGCCGAGCTTCAGATGGCCGGCGAGCGAGATCGCTTCCTGGCTGATGCCTTCCATGAGGCAGCCGTCGCCGCAGAAGACGTAAGTGTAATGATCGACCAGATCTTTGCCGAAGCGCGTCGCCTGCAGCCGCTCGGCCAGCGCCATGCCGACCGAATTGGCGATGCCCTGGCCGAGGGGACCGGTCGTCACTTCGATGCCGGAAGCGTGGCCGCGCTCGGGATGGCCGGCGCAGCGGCTGCCGAGCTGGCGGAACGTCTTCGAACTCGTTCATCGTCATGTCGGCGTAGCCGGTCAGATGCAGCAGCGAATAAAGCAGCATCGACCCATGGCCGTTCGACAGGATGAAACGGTCGCGATCCGGCCAGTTCGGCTCGGCAGGATCGAATTTGAGGAACTGACCCCACAGCACGGTGGCGATATCGGCCATGCCCATCGGCATGCCGGGATGGCCGCTTTTGGCCGCCTCGACCGCGTCCATCGATAGCGCGCGGATCGTGTCCGCCATGCGCCGCAGATGCTTGTCGCGCGGAGTGGGAAGGGGTGGCGCGGCGCTGGTAGTGGTCTCGGAGGCGCTCATCGACGATCACGATCCGTGGAGCGGGAGTGCGGCGCACCTTGCCGGGGCGTCACGCCTACGTCAACCGTCCGCGCCCTGCGAAGTTCCGTCGCGTTTCGCGAGTTGCGCTGTCGGCTTTGCCTTGCGGAAGCTTTACGATTAAGGTCGCCGCGGATTCCAGGCGCTGTCGCGCATTGGGGCGTAGCCAAGTGGTAAGGCAGCGGATTTTGATTCCGCCATACGGAGGTTCGAATCCTCCCGCCCCAGCCAATTCCTCAGTAATCGAACTTGGCGCCCTCGATCTTCGTGTCGGTGAAGACGGTCTTCTCGAGCTTGGCGCCGCGGAAATCGGCGTTGATGACGTTGGAGCCGCGCAGATTGGCCTCGGTGAGATCGGCCGCGCAGAAGATCGCGTCGGTCAGATTGCTCGCCCAGCTCGCCCCGGTCGTCTTGCCGCTCGGATCCTTGATGATGACCGCCGCGATCGACGTGCGGACCAGGATCGCATTGCTCAGATCGGCGCGCGGCATACGGGCACCGTCGAGCACGGCATCGGTCAGGTCGGCGTCCTGTAGATCGGCCCGGCTGAAATTCGCGAATTGCAGGCTCGATCCCGTGAGATTGGCTCGAACGAGGATCGAGCCCGAGAAATCGACACCGCTCAATTCGCGATTGGAGAGATCGAATTCGGTGAGATCGACGTTGCGCATGTTGGCGCGCTTGCCTTGCTTGCCGACGGTGCGGACCCAGTCGCGGTGTCCGTCGAGCATTTTGGTAAGCCGCTCGCTATTTGCCTTGATCTCTTCGGCAGCGGGATCGATGCCGACCGCCGTGACATCGATGCCGGCGAGGATCGCGCCGGCGATCAGCATGCCCTGGATCTTCGTCGCCTGGAAACGGGCATAGGAGAGATCCGCGCCGCGCAAATCTGCGTCGGTCAAATCTGCGTCGGTCAGGTCGGCGTGATTGAGCTTGCAGTGATTGAGGACGGCGTCGCGCGCATCGATCGCGTTGAGCACAGCACCGCTGAGTTTCGCACCACGAAGATTGGCGCGGCGCATCTTCGCCGAAGTCAGATCGGCGCGGCCAGTCGCTGCGCTGTCGCCATCTTTACTATCTTTCTTCTCCCAGCCGCTCAACAGCACGCCGGAGCGCAGATCGGCCTCGCAAAGCGTCGCTTCTTCGAGCTCGGCCTCGCGCAACGATGCGCCGCGAACATCAGCCCGGCTGAGATCGGTCTTCTGCAAGTGGGCGCTGGTAAGATTGGCGCCGAAAAGATCGGCTTCGGCGAGCTTGGCCTGGGTCAACGCCGCGTTGCTGAGATTGGCGCCGGCAAGGCAGGCGCGAGTCAGGTCGACACCGGTAAAATCAGCACCTGCGAGATCGACGCCGTGCAAATCCAAGCGGCGACCACCCGGCAAGCCATTGAGCCATGCGGTATGGGAGCGGATGTGGCGCTGGAGCTCGGCTGGATTCATTGCGCAGTATGGATAGCAAATGAATCGCCCAGAAATCGTAAACGCGGTGCGTATAAATTTTGGCGAAAACTTTAGCTATTTTCGAGCGTTACGCGCCAAAGCTGCAGTTGTATGGCTAATCTGCGCCGCTGTCCCTTTGGGCGGGAAAAATCGGCGGTCAGGCGCCGATGGCGTCGTCGACCGGAACCTTGCTCACCTCATGTGCCTGCAGTGCCGGCAGGATCTCGCGCGCGAAACGGCGAATTTGCTCGACGAACAGCTCCTGCGGCATGGCGCCGCGATTGAAGGACAAGAGCACGGTGCCTGCGCCGGTTCGATTCGCCGCGTTAATGATTCGTTCCGTGACTTCGGCGGCAGTGCCCCAAGGTTGGTTCTCGGCCTGACGCGCGACGTCGTCCATCGTCATATTGCGGAAATCGGCCCGCGCCCGCTCGGCGACCTGCCGGTTTTCCGGCCGGATGTAGTCCGTCGATGAGGACGAGACATAGCCAGAGGCCTCGCCCTTGCTGTGCTCGGTGAAATTACCGTGACTGTAGAGCGTGCGGTTGAAATAGAGCTGGTAGGGACCGTTCTCTTTTACGGCCGCTGCCTTGCTATCGGCGACATAGACGGATTGGCCGAGCGCGATATGCCGCGGCTCGATGCGGTGTCCGGCGGCGGCGAGGCATTTGGCGAAATAACGGATCACGTCCTGCTGCAAGCCGATCGAGCCGAGCCCCGGCGTGATGGTGATGTCGTGCTTGCCGGCGAACTCGATCGATTCCTTGCTGCTGGTGATCGGCATCCAGATCGGCGGATGCGGCCGTTGCAGCGGTCGCGGCCACAGCGCTACGTCCTTATAGGACCAGAATTTGCCGCTGAAGGAGAAAACCTCCTCGCGCCATGCGCCCATGATGATCTCATAGGCCTCTTCGAAACGGGCGCGTGAATCGGCCAAAGGCGCGTTGTGGACTTGGTATTCGCGCGGAATGCCGCGGGCGAAACCGGCGATCAGCCGGCCCTGCGACAGGCAATCGAGCATCGCGAGCTCTTCCGCGAGGCGTAGCGGCTCGTGCAGCGGCAAGAGATTGCCGTAGATCAACAGCTTCACCTTCTTGGTGCGTTGCGCGATGGCGGAGGCGAGAAGGTTGGGCGAATTCATTAGCCCATAGGGCGAGCAGTGATGCTCATTGAAGCCGATCCCGTCGTAGCCGAGCTTGTCGATCTCCTCCCAGGCATCGAGATGCTCGGCATAGGTGCGCGTCGCGATCTCGGCATCGGAATGCTGGCGGCGCAGCGGATAGGGCAGCTCGTTATCGACCTTCAGATGATCGAGATGTTTGCCATAGGCCAAGAGATCGAAAACGAAGACCTTCATGACATCTCCCTGCTACATAGCATTCATCTTGCGCTGCCCTTGCTGGTGCTGACAAGACGGCCAAATTGCGCGGCATCCTCGACCTTGCTGCCCACCCGGCCTATCATGCGGGCAGCGTTAATGAGCTTCGCCAAGGGGAGGCCGCCATGCCTGTCATGCGCGTTGAATCGATCGTTTACGGCGTCGACGATGTCGCTGCCGCCACGACATATTTCGAGGAATGGGGTCTGAAGCTGCGCGAGAAGGGCACGAACGGGGCCGAATTCGCACTGCCCACCGGACAGAGCGTTCAGGTCCGCAGCACCGGCGACAGCGCGCTGCCCAAGGCGATCGAAGGCGGCCCGACCGTGCGCGAGACCATCTGGGGCGTCGACAGCAAGGCAACGCTCGACCAGCTCGGCGTCGAGCTCAGCAAAGATCGCGAAGTGACGCGCGATGCCCAAGGTGGTCTGCACTCGCATGACGATATCGGCTTGCAGATCGGTTTCCGCGTCGTCGCGCCGGGCGTCGATCCGGGTCTGCCGCCGCGCCGCGCCGTCAATGTGGCGGTCGATCCGAAGAAGCCGCCTGAGCTTATCCGCATGGGCCATGTCGTCTTCTTCTGCCCCAAGGGCCAGACCGAGAGGGCGTCGAATTTCTATCTCAACCGCCTCGGCTTCCGCCTGACCGATCGCGCGCTCGATCTCGGCGATTTCCTGCGCGCGCCGGGCTCGCCCTGGCACCACAATCTCTTCTTCTTGAGCGCGACGCCGAAGACCGGCTGGAACCATGTCGCTTTCGATGTGCCTGATATGAACGACGTCGTCTCGGGCGGGCACAACATGCTGCGGAAGGGCTACAAGGCCTATTCCTCGCCCGGCCGGCACATCATGGGCTCGAACGTGTTCTGGTATTTCAACGCTGTGTGCGGCGGCCAGACCGAATATTCGGCTGACATGGATTGCCTCGACGACAATTGGAAGACGCGCGTGTGGGAGCATAATCCCGGCGGCGATATGTGGCAGTTCCAATCGAGCGACATCATCATTCCGCAGTACATGCGGCCCGGTAATCGCTCCTAAGAACGACACGAATAAAACTGTTCAGGGGGAAGCCGATGTTGCGTTATGCGCTCAGTATCGTTTGCGCGCTCGCTGCGCTGCTCGCGCCGAAGGCGGCGCCGGCAGACGAGTTGAAGCTCATTATGACGACGATCGCCCAGCCGACGTCGCCGGTTGGACAGCAGACCTACCACGACTGGGCCGATCGCATTAACGCGCAGGGTAAGGGCGTCGTGCAGATCGACGTGCGCGACGGCTTCGCTTTGGCGAGCAGCACGAACTTCTACGACCGTCTGCTGAGCGACGTGATGCAGATCAGCTTCGGCTCGCTCAATTATCTCGCCGGCAAGTTCAAGCTGTCGGAAGTGATGGCGCTGCCTTTCGTCATGAAATCCGCCGAGCAGGAATCGGTCGTGTTCTGGCGGCTCTACAAGACCGGCATGCTCGATTCCGAATTCGATCAGGTCGTGCCGCTGTTCATGCAGGCTTTCCCGCCGGTCTCGATGCATCTCGTCAAGGCGCCGACCAAGCCGCTCACCGACATCGGCGGCCTCAAATTCATCGCCAGCGGCAAGATCCCGACCGAGGTGGTACAGCGCCTCGGCGGCTCGCCGCTCTCGATCGGCCTCACCGAAAGTTACTCGGCGCTGCAGCGCGGCACGGCCGATGGCATCGACTTTCCGATGGCGGCGCTGAACGATTTCAAGCTCGACGAGGTGACGCATTATCACATCGATGCGGCGTTCGGCGGCGGGCCGGGCGGCGTCTGGATGGCGAAAGCGAAATTCGACGCCCTGCCCGCCACTGTGAAGAAGATTCTGATGGATAATTCAGGCGAGGCGTGGAGCCGACGCGCGGGACAGATCCTCGACAATCTTGGCAACGAAGAGCGCGATCGGCTGTCGCATCGAGCGGATCAGACGGTCGTTTCGCTGTCCGCGGAGCAGAACAAGAAATGGGGCGCGACGCTGGCACAAATCGCGGAGGAATGGGGCAAGACCGACAACGCGCATCGCCAGGTGCTGGAAAAAGCGCGGGAGCTCGCGGCGCAGGTGCAGAGCACGGCGAGGTAACGGATTTCGCGCATGCCGCGCGTCAGACGCGAGGCGGCGGCACTTCGCCGCGAAAGATCGGCGCGTGGCGGGCGGCGAATTCTGCAAAGCTCGTCGGATGCCGCCCCAGCAGACGCTCGGCGTCGGGATAGACCGTCGCCTCGCCGCCTTTGCGCCGTTCAGCAAACAACTCGGCGAGCGCTTCGGCGGTATAGCGCGGCATGCCCGCGGCGAGCTGGGCCTTCATGACCTCTTCCGGAGCGATGTCGATATAGCGAACCGTCTTGTCCGTTACGGCGGAGAGCGCGTCGGCAACCTCCGCCATGTTCAACGCCTCGGGCCCGGTCAGCGGATAGATCTTGCTCTCATGGCCGTCACTTGTCAGCACGCGGGCGGCGACTTCGGCAATGTCGTCGATATCGATCGAGGCAATTCGCTGCTGTGCCATCGGCAGGACGAGGGCTTGGTTGCTGAGGATCGACCGCACCTGCCGAAAGTAAGAATGCATGAATTCGCCGGCGCGCAGGTGGGTGAACGCCATGCCCGACTGCTCGAGGCGTTGCTCGATCTCGCCATGCATGCGTCCGAAACGGAACGGCGAATGGACATCCGGAATGATGCCCGACAGCTTGACGATGTGTTTGACGCCAGCCTTCGCTGCGGCGGCGATGAAATTCGTCTGTACTTCGAGCATATCGGGCGTGGCCGATGAATTGAGCATGGCGCGGTCGACGCCGGCAAGAGCCCCTGCGAGGCTTTCGGGCCGTGCCATATCGCCGATTGCGATTTCGACGCCGGGCGCGGCGAGCTGTTCCGCTTTGGCGGGATCCCGGACGAGGGCGCGCACCGGAACGGCGTTCGCCGCGAGCCGACGCACCAAGGCGCTGCCGTTCAAACCCGTCGCACCGGTCACCAGTATCATGGCCGCTCCTTTCGCTGCGCCCGCAGGATGGGCGATGTCGGCAACGCTGACCGGAAAGGGGCAAAACGACAAGTATGGACAAAAATGGTACCACGTCCGCGTTTCGGTGGGGCTCGCGGTCGGCGCGCCGCGTCGCTTGCGGCCTTGTCCGCGGCGCATACACCTATGCCGCTCTTGCGCTTGATACAGGCGGCGGGCTTTAGTGGTCCTGAGGAAAACAGTCGAAAAAAAGACGGAGCGGCAAGAGAAATGGTCGAGCGGAGCGAATCCTCGGGCGGCATCGGTAAGCCAGTCCAGCGCAAGGAAGATAAGCGGCTTCTGACCGGCAAGGGGTATTACGTCGCCGATGTGTGGCTGCCGAATACGGCCTATGCGTGGATGGTGCGCTCGCACCACGCTCATGCGCGCATCCGCAGCATCGATAGCGCCGCCGCGCTGAAATCGCCGGGCGTGATCGCGGTCTTCACCGGCAAGGATCTGCTCGCCGACGGTCTTCGTCTGATGGATCACAAGCCCTCCTTGATCGGCCCGCCGGACGTTGCCGTGACGATCCGGCCCGGTTTCGAAACTTTCATCCATGCTCAACCGATGCTGCCCGCCGACAAAGCGCGCCATGTCGGAGAGCCGATTGCCATTGTCATTGCCGAGACGACCAATCAGGCCAAGGACGGCGCCGAGCTGGTCCATGTCGATTACGAGGTGCTGCCGGCAGTCGCGTGGGCCAAAGATGCGATCGATCCGAAATCGCCCAAGGTCTGGGAAGAAGCCGAGTCCAATCTCGTCGTCGATGTCGATGTCGGCAACAAGGAGGTGACCGACGCGGCCTTCGCCCAGGCCGCGCATGTCGTGCGTTTTGAATGCTGGTGCAACCGTGTCACCGGTACGCCGATGGAGCCGCGCAACGCCGTCGGCGATTACGATCCGACGGCCAATCTCTATACGCTCTATGCCGGTACCGGCAGCGGTGTCGCGCGCGAGCGCGGCGATCTTGCCAGCGTGCTCGGCGTGCCCGAAGAGAATGTCCGCTGCATTTGCGGCGACATGGGCGGCAATTTCGGCACGCGCAATTTCTTCTTCCCGGAATATGCCGTCCTGCCCTGGGCGGCAAAGAAGATCGGCCGGCCAGTCAAATGGCAGGGCGATCGCACGGAATCCTTCGTCAGCGATTACCAGGGTCGCGATCTGACGGTCGAGGCCGAGCTCGCGCTCGACAAGGACGGCAAGTTCATCGGGTTGCGCGGCATGAATATCAGTAATCTCGGCGCGCATACCATTGTCTTCGTGCCTTTGCGCAAGGGCCTCGGCCAGATGTCGGGCGTCTACGATATTCCCGCGGTGTATTTCCGCGGTTGCGCCGTCGTCACCAACACGCCGCCGACCACGCCTTATCGCAGCGCCGGGCGCCCGGAAGCGGTCTATGTCATCGAGCGGCTGGTCGATCTTGCCGCCGATCAATGCGGCTTCGATCCGGTTGAACTGCGGCGCAAGAATTTCATCGCCGAGAACGCGTTCCCTTATACCAACGCGGTCGGCCAGACCTACGACAACGGCGAATACGAGAAGGGTATGAACGCCGCGCTCGATCTCGCCGATTGGCGGGGCTTTGCCGCGCGCAAGGCGGAATCGAAGAAGAACGGCAAGCTGCGCGGCATCGGTATCGGCAATTATATCGAGATCGCCGGCGGCTTCCCGCGCGAGCGCGCCGAGGTGATGGTGGAATCCCGTGGCCGTGTCGAGCTGGTGCTTGGCACGATGAATAGCGGCCAGGGCCACGAGACCAGCTTTGCGCAGCTCATCAATACGTGGCTCGGCGTGCCGTTCGAGAGCATCGATTATGTCGCGCATGACACCAAGCGGGTCTCGGCCGGCGGCGGCTCGCATTCCGGCCGCTCGATGCGCATGGCCAGTCTCGTCATCGGTATCGCCACCGACAAGATCATCGAGAAAGGCAAGAAGATCGCCTCGTATCTGCTCGAGGCGGCGATCGACGATATCGAATTCGTTGACGGCCGCTTCGGTGTCAAAGGCACCGACCGCTTCTACGGCATCTTCGACATCGCCAAGGCCGCCGAGACGCGCGCCGATCTACCCGACGATCTGAAGGGCAAGCTCGATGGCATCGGCGATCAGGTCGTGCGCTCGGGCGCGTGGCCGTCAGGCACGCATATCTGTGAGGTCGAGGTCGATCCCGATACCGGCGTGGTGCGGCTGCTCCATTGGGCCGGCGTCGATGATGTCGGTCTCGCCGTCAATCCGATGATCCTCCACGGCCAGACGCATGGCGCGGCGGCGCAGGGCATTGGCCAAGCGTTGATGGAGCTTTGCTACTACGATCGCGAAAGCGCACAGAACCTCTCGGCCTCCTTCATGGATTACGCCGTGCCGCGCGCCGATATGATGCCGGATTTCAATACCGCGCTCATCGAGGTGCCCGCGACCAGCCACCGCTACGGCATCCGGCCGGGTGGCGAAGGCGGCACCACGCCGGCGCTCGGCGCCGTGATCAACGCCGTCGTCGACGCGCTGTCGGAGCTCGGCGTGCGCCATGTCGAGATGCCGGCGACGCCCGAGCGTGTGTGGCGCGCCATCCAGGACGCGAAGGCCGCGGCGGAATAGCCGCGGCGCTTCAGCCGGCAACGAGCCGCTTTACGCCCATCGCGTGGGCGATCAGATTCATGTCGTGATCGCTGATCGCGAAGATGCCGTAGCGGAACGGTGCGCCCCAATTCCGCTTACCGCGCGTGAGTTCCAGTGTCTCGAGCAGAGGCGCAATCGGCGCGTCTTGCGTCGCTTCCCAGTCGACATTTCGCCGGAACGGGCAAAACCCTTCGCCCATATCGACCTGGTAAGGGTCGCCCGCGCGCACAATGCCGTAGCGGGTGAAGGCCTGATACTTGTCTTTGCCGCGAAAGGTGTTCGTTGGCGAGTAGTAGGCGATGCGGTCGCCCGGCTGCACCCGGCGTAACGGCGCCGCACGGCCGTGGCATACTTGCATGAAGCCTTCCGTGCTGCCGCCGCGGACGTGTTCGGCTGAAGCCACGGCAATCCAATTTTTCATCGCATCCTCCGTCATTTCGATCGAGGGATACTACGCGCTCATGCTGTCAATTTTTGTCAGGAGTGTTAGTAGGTCTCGCCGATGCCTTCGCGGCTCCGCCATTCCTTGAGCATGGCCAGGCGGCGGCGCGGATAGCGCATCTCGGTGAGCGTCAGTTTCGAGATGCGGTCGGTGCGGAAGTGGCGATAATCCTGCCGCTTCTCGCACCACGCGGCGACCATGCGCACGCGATCGAAGAAGCCGAGGGCAAAGGGCCAAATCGTGCGCTGCGAGCGGCTGCCGCCGGCATCGATATAGGCGATGCGTAGCTTGCGCTCGGTACGGATCGCTTGGCGAATGAGCGGCAATTCGGTATCGCCCGCGGCCAACTTCTCGCTCGGCGCGACCAGAAGTCCCGGTGCGTCGATGCTCTCCTTCATGTCGTCGGGCAGCACCGCGCCGATCTTGGCGAGAGCATTGCGCGCGGCTGCGGCCAAAGCTACATCGCCGCGATCGGCGACCCAGCGCGATCCGAGCACCAACGCCTCGATCTCGTCGTCCGAAAACATTAGCGGCGGCAGCAGGAAGCCGGGCCTTAGGATGTAGCCGATGCCGGGCTCGCCATCGATCTTGGCGCCCTGGCTTACGAGCGTCGCGATGTCGCGATAGACCGTGCGAAGCGACACGCCGAGTTCGTCGGCGAGCGCCGTACCGCTCACCGGCCGGCGATGCCGGCGCAGCATTTGAATGAGGTCGAGCAGACGTTGCGCGCGCGACAAAAGAGGCGGCCCTTTAGGGAAACCGCCTCATGGTAGCACAAACTGCCGCCAGAAACTGGCAGCAGTTGTCTACGCGGATTAGCTCGACACTTTTTCCGCCGCCGCGTTCATGCCGGCGATGTAGCCCTGGCACGTCGCGCGGGCGAGGCCGTGCTGGCTGAAGCCGCCGGCGGTCTCGCCGCAGGAATAGAGCCCCGCGATCATGGCGCCGTTCATGTCCATCACCTGGCCCTTGGGGTTGATGCGCAGCCCGACGCGCGTATCGTGGATTACCGGCGTCGACCATGCGGCGAAGAAAGGCGGTTTCTCGATCTTGTAGAGCGGCTTCGGCTTGGCGAAATCCTCGTCCTCGCCCTTATCGACGAAGCCGTTGTAGCGCGCCACCGTCTCTTCGAGATTTTGCGCCTGCATCGCCACGCGCTGATATTTCATTTTGATCTTAGCCGCGAGCGCCGCCAGCGTGTCGGCCTGGAAGAAGAAGCCGGTCGTGTCGACATGCGGCGCCGTCGTCTCCCATTTCTCGCGCGCCACTGCATCCGCATCGAAGATCGCCCAGATCGGCCCGCCGCCATTATGCGCATCGCCGATGCCTGCGAGCGCCGCGTTGATCCAATTGCGCGGGTTGAATTTCACGTTCTTGACGTTGCGCCAGCTCCATGGATCGTACGGATTGACCTCGTTGTAATTGTTAGAGCTGAATTGCGGCCCGGTCTCGTCATAGAAGCGCTTGCCGATCATGTTGACGAGGATCAGATCCTGCCAGTTCTTCACCTGCAGGCCCGTGGCGCGCGCTTTGTCGAATACCTTGCTGGTCGGCTGCCAGGTCAGGTTTACGTAACCATATTGCGTGCCGATATGGCCGGGCTTGGTGAGACCGGAGCCGAATTCGCCGGTCTCGTTGAAGCCGCCCCAGAGCGAGGCGCCGATCTCCATCGCCGCGAGCTCGCCGCTCGCATCCTGATCGGACCAGGGCTGGCCGGCGATGCCGCAATATTCCTCGGTCAGGCGCGGATCGAACATGCGGCGGAAATTGACGTTGGTGCTGGAGCCGCCGGTCGCGAGGATGACGCCGCGCCGCGCGCGGATGTTGAGGCGCTTGCCCTTGTTGTCGACAGCGATGCCGATAACACGGCCCGATTTCGGATGCTCGCGATGCAAGCCGACCATGCGATGCTCGAGCAGGACCTGCACGCCTTTCTTCGCTGCCGTCGCTTCCAATGGCCGGATCAGGCCATTGCCGGAGGACATCGTCGCCTGCTGATCGGCGGGCGCCGGGCCGCCGGTTTGCACCGTCGGCCAATCCATCACGGCGGCGTGATTCTCGCGCGGCACCGAATTGCCGACCGAGCCGCCGCCCAGCGTATCCGGCGCCTTATCGACGAAGACCACGCCTTGCGCGATCAGCCATTCGAAGACGATCGGGCTGTGATCGGCGAAGGCGCGAATGATCTCGCGATCGTTGTAGCGATAATCGGGAAAGCCGTTGCCCTCGACCACCGACCAATCGGTCAGGTCGCGGAAATAAAGGTCCGGCGAATCCTGGATGCCGTATTTCTTCTGCCGGCTGGTGCCGCCGCCGAGCGGGACGTTGCCGCCGCTGCACGTGCCATGGCCGCCGGTATGCGGTTGCGCCTCGACGATGATGACCGACGCGCCGTCTTCGCGCGCCTTGATCGCAGCGGGAAAGCCCGATGCGCCCGAGCCGACCACCACCACATCGACGGTATGGTCCCATTTTACCGGCTGTCCTTGCGCCTCGGCCGCGACCGGCACGATGCCGCCCGCCGCTACCGCGGCGGCCATGCCGCTGCCGCGCAATAGATCACGCCTGTTGATCGTCATGGTGCTTCCTCCTCTAAACGTTTTATCGCTCGGCTTTTGCTGCCGAATGTTTGCCCGCAGAGTTCCACATTTCCGCCCCCGGCCACAATGGGGGCAGCGCGCGAACGCAAGCTTGCCGGATGGGCGGCACGGGTTAAGACTACAGGCGAATTACAAAAGCCGCTACCGGCGGGGCATTGTTTGCGCATGAGCTTTGCGACGAGGGGGAGGGGAGCAATGGGTAAGCATAGAGGAATGGTGCGGCGCGATTTCCTGAAAGCGACAGGAGCCGTCGTTGCGACGAGCGCTCTGTCGGGCGCCGCGTCGGAAGTGTTGGCGGCGAATGCCTCGGCGCGCATTCTGCTCAAGGGTGGCTGCGTGTTGACCTTCGACCAGGCGGTCGGCGATTTCGAGAAAGCCGATGTCCTGATCGAGGGGAAGAAGATCGTTGCGGTTGGGCGCAATTTGGCGGCGACGAATGCAACTGTCATCGATGCGACCGGGACGATCGTTCTTCCCGGCTTCATCGATACCCATCACCATCTATACCAGGCGCTGCTGCGCAACATTCAAGGCAATGGGTTGCTCGCGGATTATTTTCGCGACATTGCCAACGGGCCGAAATCGGCGACGCCGTTTTTCCGGCCCCAGGACGCCTATATCGGCGGGTTGAGCGGTGCGCTACGTTCGCTCGATTCCGGCGTCACCACGATCGCCGATGTCTCGCAGGTCAACAACAGCCCCGAGCATAGCGACGAGCTGATTCGCGGCTTCCAGCAGTCGGGCGCGCGCATCGTCTTCGCCTACACGTCCGGCGCCGGACCGGACGTGAAATGGCCACAGGATCTGGAGCGGTTGCTCAAGCGATATTTCTCCTCGAGCGACCAGTTGGTGACGCCGGCGTTCAGCGGGAGCGTCAATCGCGATATCCTCGCCACGGGGCGAAAATACGGTATGCGGATTTGGTCGCATATCGTCGAGACGCTGCCGAACAGCTTCCCGAAGGATTTCGAGCAAATGGGGGCCGAAGGCGTCCTGCGCTCCGACACGGTTTACATCCACTTCACGGGCGCGACGGCGAAACAGGCGAAACTGGTCGCCGATACCGGCGGCGCGGTTTCCGCTGCGGTGCCGATCGAGATGACGATGCGCCATGGCATGCCGATTGTCCAAGTATGTCTCGACAATGGCCTGACGCCCAGCCTGTCGAGCGACGTCGAAACCTCGATGTCGGCCGACATGTTCACGATGATGCGATCGTGCTTCCTGCTGCAGCGCGCGATGCTCAACGAGCGCTCGATTCAAGGCGAGAAGGATCTGCCGAAACTGCTGACGGCGCGCGACGTGATCGCCATGGCGACCGTGCAAGGCGCGCGCGATTGCGCCCTCGACAAGAAGGTCGGCACGCTCACGCCCGGCAAGGAGGCAGACATCGTCATGCTTCGCGCCGATACGATCGACAGCTTCCCGCTCAACAATGCCTACGGGGCGATCGTAACCGGGATGGATACGAGCAATGTCGACACCGTGATGGTGGCCGGCAAGATCGTGAAGCGGCACGGGAAGCTGGTCGGAGTCGATCTTGCGCGCCTCCGCAAGGAAGCGACGCACGCGCGCGACTATATCTTTTCAAAGATGAACTGGCCGAGCTCGGTGATCGACACCACCACGCCGGGCCGCTGAGGGGCGCCGCTCGGGTTATTGCGCGGCGGCGCGGGCGGTTCGGATCGCGCGCCAGACTTTCTCCGGCGTTGCCGGCATTTCGACCGGCGGCGCGCCGATGCGGCGAGCGCGTCGTTGACGGCGTTCATCACCGCCGGGATCGCGCCGATCGTGCCGGCCTCGCCGACGCCTTTGACGCCGAGCGGGTTGCGGTCGGTCGGCGGGTGTTGCTGCCGAGCTCGAAATCGCAGAAATCGTCGGCGCGCGGCATGCAGTAATCCTGGAACGAGCCGGTCAGCAGCTGGCCGCTCTCGGGTCATAGACGAGGTCCTCCATCAGCGCCTGGCCGAGGCCCTGGACGATGCCGCCATGGATCTGGCCCTCGCAGAGCAGCGGGTTGAGCACCGTGCCGACATCGTCGACCGCGACGTAGCGGGTCAGCGCCACCTCGCCGGTCTCGGCGTCGATCTCGACCTCGCAGATATGCGCGCCCGAGGGAAAGGTCGCGGCGTCGGCCGGCCCGAAATTGGCGCGCTCGGTAAAGCCGCGTCTCGATGTCGTTCGGCAACTGCGCCGCATTCGAAGGAATGCTTGCGCCACCTGCGTCGATGCCGACCGAGCGGTCGGTGCCGGCGATCGCGAAGCTGCCGTTCTCGAAAGCGACGTCGTCGGCCGCCGCTTCCATCATATGGGCGGCGATCTTGCGGCCCTTGTCGATCAGCCGGTCGGCGGCGACGACGATCGCCGAGCCGGCGAGCTGCGCCGAGCGCGAGCCGAAGCGTGCCGATCCCCATCGTCACCAGGTCGCTGTCGCCATAGCGGTAGCGGATCAGGTCGGCGTCGATGCCGAGCTTCTCCGACAAGACCTGCTTGAAGGTCGTGCCGTGGCCCTGGCCGTGATCCATGCTGCCGGTCAGCAGCACTACGCCGCCGGCCGGATCGAAGCGGATTTCGGCGATGCTCGATAATCGCGACCGCCGGTCGCGGCGACGGCCGTCGCGACGCCGACGCCCAACAGCTTGCCGCGCTTCTTCGCCGCCTCGCGCCGCTGCTCGACGCTCGCATTGCTCGGCGAGCGCCAGCGCATCGGCGAGGTTCTTGACGAAATCGCCGCTGTCGTAGGTCTGGTGCATCGCCGTCGTGTAGGGCATCGCGCTCGCCGGGATCGTGTTGCGGCGGCGCAGCTCGGCCGGCATCGATGCCGAGCTCGCGCGCGGCCTTGTCGATGATCGTCTCGGTGACGATAGATCGGCTCGGGCCGGCCGCCGCCGCGATAGGGCGCGATCGTCATCGTATTGGTCAGCACCGCGCGTGACCTGCGCATGGATCGCCGGGAAAGGCGTAGGTGTTGACCAGGCAGCCGAGCCCGATCGTCAGCGGAATCGTCGGTCGGTCGGTCGAGTAATAGGCGCCGATCGAGGCGGTGTTGATCGCGCGCAGCGCCAGGAATTTGCCGTCCTTGTCGAGCGCCAAGGTCGGTCTCGACATCGCTGCCGCGCTCATGCTCGTCGCTCATGCAGGCCTTCGCTGCGCTCGGCGATCCAGCGCACCGGGCGGCCGGTCACCTCGGCCGCCCAAAGCGCGACGCGCGTATTCGGGATAGACAGCCGCCCTTCATGCCGAAGCCGCCGCCCATATTGTCGCAGACCACGCGGAACTTGTGGTGCGGCAGCTTGAAGATCTGGCCGGCGAGCGCGGCCTTGGTGCCATGCACCGACTGTATCGTGCAGCGGATCGTATAGCGCTCGTCGACCGATCGTATTGCGCGAGACAGCCGCGCGGCTCCATGCTGTTCGCGGTGATGCGATTGATGACGACGTTGTGCTGACGAGATGCGCGGCCTTGGCGAAGGCGGCATCGACCGCGTCTTTGTTGCCGCCTTCGTGGAAGAAGGCTTCGTTGCCGGGATTCTCGTCCTAGACCGCGGGCGCGCCAGGCACCAGCGCCTCTTCGGCGGTGATCACCGCCGGCAGCATCTCGTAGCTCGATGTCGATCAGCTCGGCGGCATCCTTCGCCTGGTCCAGCGTCTCGGCGACGACGAAAGCGATCGGGTCGCCGACATAACGCACGCGGTCGTGCGCCAGCAGCGGTTGCGGGCAGACGAAAGCCGGCTGGCCATTGCTGCGCTTCCGCGGCGCGAAAGGCCGTGTGGTGCCGAGGCCGCGCTTGGCGATATCGGCGCCGGTCAGGACGGCGAGCACGCCAGGCGCGGCTTTGGCGCGCGCCGTGTCGATCGCCGTGATCTTGGCATGGGCATGCGGCGAGCGCAGGACATAGGCCTGGGCCTCGCCGGCCAGCTTCATGTCGGAGACGTACCGGCCCCGGCCGCGCAGGAGACGGTCATCCTCCGCGCGCACGACATGCTGGCCGATCTTCTGAACACCCATGCGCCGCCCCCTTTTAACCCCATTCGCCGGCGGATTTTACGTCCGCCGGCAGGGAGGCGCCAGCCGCGTTCCGGCTAGGTATGGCTGATGCGCTCGGCCTCAGCGCGCACGCGTTTGGCCGTGTCGTTCGCCTCGCGCACGATTCGCGCGACGTCGATGCCGATCAGCTTGCCGCCGCTTTTGAGGATGCGGCCGTCGATCATCACCATGTCGACATTCGACGGGTTGGTCGATTGCACGACCATGCGCCCGGGATCGGTGAAGGGCGCCATGTTGAGGTCGGTGGTGCGGATAAGAAGGATATCCGCGCGCTTGCCCGGCGTCAGCGAGCCGACGCGATCGGCGATGCCCAAAGCGCGCGCGCCGCCGGTGGTCGCCAGCTCCAGCGCGCGGCGCGCCGTCATCTGGAATTCGTTGTGCGCCTCGCCGTCGGCGATGTTGAGGATCGCCTTCATGATCGCGAACATGTCGCAATTGCCGGCGAGCACGGTCGTATCGACCGAGAGGCTCAGCGGCACGCCGGCTTTGGTCAGCGCGCCGATCGGCGTGATGCCGAAGCCGGTGCGCAGCTCGGTGAAGGGGCTGAGGCTCACCTCGGTCTTGCTCTTGGCGAGCAAATCGCTGTCATTGTCGACGATGTTGGTGTCGTGGACGAGGATCACGTCGGGTCCGAGCAGCCCGGCCTCGTTGAGCTTTTTGATCGCCTCGCGCTGCTTCACCTTCGCGAGGCCGGTGCCGACATGGGTCGAGACGCGCAATCCCAGCTTGCGCGCTGCCTCCCATTCCATGCGGACCATGTCCATATTGTTGCTCTCCGGCCCGCGCGAGCAGACGCCGAGCGTCAGCAAGCCCTCGCTCGGCTTGATCCAGCGCTCGTTGACGCGCGGCAGATCGGCGACGTTCACCGCCTGATTTTCCATGCGGATGCCGAAATAGCCGTAACCGAAGAGCGCGCGATGCCCCAAAGCGGTATGCGCCGCGAGCTCGGCATCGGCATATTCCGGCGAGACGATGTTGTGCGACCAGTTATGCACGGTGGTGAGGCCGGAATTGATCGCCTCGGCGATGCCGAGCCGGACGCCGCGCGCATTGTCCTCGGCCTTGAAGATCGCGCCGACCGCTTTGGCGAAGCTGAAATAGCCCATCTTGTCGGTGTCGCCGGCGGTGTTGCTGGCGGCGGTGCCCCACATATGCCAATGCGTCTCGATGAGGCCCGGCATCGCGATCATCGTCTTGCCGTCGATGACCTTGGCGCCTGGCGCTTTCAACGCCTTGCCGACCGCGACGATGGCGCCGTTCCTCACGTGGATGTCGCCCGCCGGCACATCGCCGAGCTTATCGTCCATGGTGATGACGTAAGCGCCGCGAATGAGATACTCGCCGCGGCTCGGCAGATGCGCATAGGCTTCGGAGGATTGCGCCGTGGCAACGACAGGCCGCAGGATCGCCGCCGCGCTGATCGCGGCGGCGCCGCGCAAGACATCGCGCCGGCGGAGCCGCAGATTGTTGCGTGCTTTGCCCGAAACCGAATGTGCCATCTCGTCCTCCCGTGGATGAATGTTGCGCGCAATCTAGCGGCTTTTACCGTGCCGCGGAATTCTCATAGACTTCGCGTGAAGATGCCGGGAGGAGAAAAGTCGTGGAACGCAAGCCGTCGCCGCCTTTCGATCGCAACTATCGCAAGCCGACATTGAAGCTGCCGCCCGGCGCCTGCGACACGCATTTCCATTTCCTCGGGCCGCAAGCGCAATTTCCCTTCGTGCCCAATCACGTCTTCGGCCATCTCGATTTCGAGGATGCGACGATCGAGGATTGGCTGATCATGCAGGAGGCGATGGGCCTGTCGCGCGGCCTTCTCACCATGTCGATGATGTACGGGCATCATTACGAGCTGGCGCTGCACGCCCTGGCGCGCTTTCCCGACCGGCTGCGCGCGGTGATCGCGCCGTGGTCGGGCATCACGGATCGCGAGCTCGCGATCCTGACCAAGGCCGGTGTCGTCGGCGCACGTTTCGCCTGGCGTTTCGGGACGGTGCTCGACACGCGCATGGTCCATCGCATCCACGAGCATGGTTGGGCGGCGAATTACCTCGTCCATGACGATACCTGGAACGAAAAGATCCTCGCCTCGCCCGGGCGCTTCGTGGTCGAGCATCTCGGTTATCTCAAGACCGAGAAGGGCCTCGATAGTCCGGCGATGAAATTCTTGCTCAAATGTCTCGATACGGGCCGCTGCTGGCTGAAGCTCAATCCGCGTTTCTCATCGGACCAGAAATATCCCTTCGCCGACACCAACCCGATCATTCACAAGCTGGTCGCGCACGCGCCGAACCGGCTCATCTGGGGCTCGGACTGGCCGCATCCGCAATATTTCAAGCCGATGCCGAATGACGGCGATCTCGTCGACATCATGCTCGCCTGGGTGCCCGACGAGAAAATCCGCACCATGATCTTCGTCGACAACGCGGCGGAGCTGTGCGGCTTTCCGAAGACACCGTGATCTAATATCCGGCGTCATTGCGAGCGCAGCGAAGCAATCCAGGACAGCATGTGAAGCTCCTGGATTGCTTCGTCGCTACGCTCCTCGCAATGACGATTTAACTACGAGCCGCTTACGGCGCGATCATCTTCGCGGCGTCGGGGCTCGACTTGATCAATCCCTGATGTTTGGCCACGTCGATGAAGAACTGCACCTGCTCGGGATGCACGGTCACTTGCAGCTCGGGCATCGGCGTCGCGGCGACGACTGCGACCGGCTGCTTGGTGTATTTGACGATGGCCGCGCGCGCCTCGGCGTCGTGGGTGTTGATGAAATCGATCGCTTCTTGCAGCGATTGACGGAAGGCCGCGACGGTCTGCTTGTGGCTCTCGGTCCAGTCGCGCATCGAGGCATAGACCGAGGTCAGCGTGTTCTTCGGCAGGCTCTCATCGGGATTGCCGACGACATAGCCGATCTGCTCGAGCTTGCCGTAATAAGGATCGATCGCGCTGACGCCGTCGACAATGCCGGAATTGAGCGCGTCGTACATCTGCTGGAAGCCGATCTCGGCGAAGTTGACCTTGTTGTAATCGACGCCCTCGATCTCGAGCCAGCGCCGCGCGATGACATGGATCAGCGTGTTGAGCGAGGGCACGCCAATCTTCTTGCCGATGAGATCCTTGGCCGTGTGAAGGTTGCTGCCGTTCTTGACGAAGATGCCGGAGCGCGATTTCGACGGCGACATGCTGGTCGAGCCGACGAACACCGTGTCGATGCCCTGATCGCTCGCCTGGATCACGGCCAGCGCCGAGGGGGTGACGATCTGCGCCGAGCCGCCGACCAGCGCCTGGATCACCGCGCCCTGATTGGTCAGCAGCACGAGATCGACGTCGAGACCGTGCTTTTCGAAAATACCCTGGTCCTTGGCGATATAGGACGGCGTCAGCCCGGTGGTGGGCGAGAACAGCAGGGTGAGCTTCTCGGCGGCGTGGGCGGAGAGGGGCGCAACCAAGGCGAGGAGGAGAGCGAGCAGCGCGAGTTTTTTCATGGCACGCCGAGTGTGCCAGCGTTGTTTAGCCAAGGCAACGCGTTTGGCGCGCAGTTGACAGGAACGATGGCAAATCCCACGCTGCCTATATATCAATCTTTATGCTTTTCGGGGCGGAGGGAATGGCAAAGAACGGTCACGATCGGGTCGGCGAGAATCGCCGGAAATTCCGGGCGATCTTGAAGCGCAAGAAGATGACGCCGATGCCGGGTGGGTTCAGCCCGCTTTATGCCCTCTTGGCGCAAGAGGCCGGCTTCGAATGCTTCTTCCTCCCCGGCTCGCAGCTTTCGCATTTCCTCTATGGCGTGCCGGATAACGGCATCATCGGCTTGCGCGATCTCGTCGATCACGCGCGCCACATGGCGGCGCATGCCGATATCCCGATCCTCGTCGATGCCGATACCGGCTATGGCAACGCGGTCAATGTGCATTTCGCCGTGCAGGAGATCATCCGCTCGGGCGTTGCGGCAATGCAGATCGAGGATCAGGAAGCGCCGAAGAAATCCGGCACCGCCGCGGGCCGCCGGCTGATCTCGGTCGACGAGGCGGTTGGCAAGATCCGCGCCGCGGCGGCGGCGCGCGACGCGATGGATCCCGATTTCGCGATCTGCGCGCGCTGCGACGGCATCGGCGCGGAGAAGAGCAATTTCAAGGATACGCTGAAGCGATGCGTCGCTTATGTGGAAGACGGCGGCGCCGATTTCGTCTGGCTCAATTCGATCGAGACGCGCGAGCAGGTGAAGCAGGCGTGCAAGGAAATCCCGGGGCCGGTGCTGGCGATCTGGGGCGGCAAGGATTCGCCGCCGAGTTGGGAAGAATATGAGAAGCTCGGCGCGCGGATCGTGCTCTACCCGACGATTGCCGCGACGGCGGGTTTGCAGGCGGCGTGGGAGGTGCTGAGCGATTTCCGCAAGCGCGGTGCCCAGGCGATGCTGGATTGGCACAAGCGCGTTGTCGCCAACCCGCATGGCACGCCGGACGTCAAGAAACTCATCGGCTACGGCGAGATTCTCGAGGTCGAAAAGCGCTACCTGACCAAGGATGCTCAACGCGACTATAAGTCGACTTGGGGACACAAGACGAATTTCGCCGATACTGGTATGATCAAGCGGAAGGGTAAGAGCTCCGCGACGAAAGGAGAGATACTCTAGCCATGGCCAAGATCGTTCTCGGAATCGGGACCTCGCACGGTCCCATGTTGTCGACGCCCCCCGACCAATGGGGGCAGCGCGTCGCTGCCGACAAGCGCAACACGGAACATTGGTATAAGGGCAAGGCCTATACCTTCGATCAACTCGTGGCGATGCGCGCCAATGAAGGGCTCGACAAGCAGATCACGCAGCAGGTCTGGAACGAGCGTCACGCCGCCTGCCGCCGCGCCATCGGCAAGCTCGCCGATATCTTCGCCGAGGCGAAGCCCGATATCGCGGTGATCGTCGGCAACGACCAGATGGAAATGTTCGATGACGGCCTCATCCCGGCGATGAGCGTCTATCGCGGCGAGACCATCCCCAATGCCTTCCCGACCGAGGAAGAGATCGCGAAGATGCCGCCCGGAATTCCGATCGCAATCCCGGGGCACATCCCGCTGGCGGGCGCGACCTATCCCGGCCTGCCCGATCTCGCCAAGCACGTCATCGAGACCGCGATCAGCGAGCAGTTCGACGTCACCTCGATGGGGCGGCTGCCCGATGGCGTCGAGCACATCCCGCATGCTTTCGGCTTCGTCTTCCGCAACATCATGGCGGACAAAGCGGTGCCGACCGTGCCGGTGGTTCTCAACACCTTCTATCCACCGAACCAGCCGAGCGTCGCGCGCTGCTACGATTTCGGCAAATCGCTGCTCCGCGCCATCCAATCCTGGAAGAGCGATGCGCGCGTCGCGCTGATCGCTTCGGGCGGGCTCACGCATTTCGTCGTCGACGAGGACGTCGACAACGCGGTGATGGACGCGCTGCGCAGCCGCAAGATCGAAGGCGTCGCCAAGCTCGGCGAGCCGATCTTCCAGGCGGGGACGTCGGAGATCAAAAACTGGGTCCCGGTCGCGGGCGCGATGGCCGATCTCGGCTACGAACCCAATGTCATCGACTACGTGCCGTGCTATCGCTCGATGGCCGGCACCGGCAACGCGATGGGCTTCGTCTACTGGAAACAGTAGGGTCGCGCGCATCGCGCCAAATAAAAAGGGCCCCCGCCAAAACGGGGGCCCTTCGTTTTTAGACCGCTGCGCGCGTCACTTCTTGAGGTAATACTCGCCGTCGGTGTTGCGATCGAGTTGGCCGGCATCACGCAGCGTCTCGATCTGGCGCACGAGCTCACGACCATCGCGGCTGCCGAGTACCGACATCAGTTTGGCGAAATGCATCGGCCCGGTCTCGAGCGCCTGCTGCACGGTCTGGAACCGCGCCGGGCCTTCGATCTTCGCCGCTTCCGGTACGCGCGCCGTGACTGCCGTGGGACGCGGATGGTTCCAGGTGCAGTCGAAGCCAACCTTGTCGCTGATGCCGTTCACGGCCGAGGGATCCATCGGCATGAAGGGCATGTCCTTCATGACATAGATATCCTTCGAAGCCTGGAAGCGACCCGACATCGCCCATTCCATCTGCTCGCTCGAGCGGATATCCACGTCATCATCGGTGACATAGACATGCTTGGTCGTGCGCAGCATGCCGAGCAGCGCGACGATCGCTGCATGCGGATCGGCGTTGCTGCGCTTGCGGATCGAGACGCGCAGGTGGCAGTTCACGCCTGGGCCGGGTGGTGAATACACATCGACGACATCGACGCCCGCCTGCTTCAGCACCTGCCAGGCGCGCGCCTCGGTGCCGAGCGCGCCCATCGGCGCGCCATCGCACCAGCCGAGATTGCGGCCGACACCGTGCTTGATCGTCTGATACAGCACGTCGCGGCGACGCGTGATCGCGGTGACATGGAACACCGGATCGCCGTGCATCGGGCCGTAATAGCCCATGTATTCGCCGTAAGGCCCTTCATTGTCGATATAACCGCGTTCGTCGACATAGCCTTCGAGCACGATCTCTGCATCGGCCGGCACGTAAATGTCGTTCGTGAGGCATTTGACCACCGCCAGCGGTTCGCCGCGGAAGGTGGCGATCTGATTGATCTCGTCCTGGCCGGGCATGCCGCGATGCGAGGCGGCCATGGTGTCGAGCGGGTGCGCGCCGATGGTAAAGCTCATCGGGAGCTTCTCGCCACGCGCGACGCAGGCGCGATAGATATTCTGCAGGTCTGACGGCGCGGTCGCGTTGAAGCCGCATTTGTCCTTGCCGCGCAACAAGAGGCGGCGGCAGCCGACATTGCTGCGCTTGGTGACGGGATCGATGATGAAATCGTTGCCCGAGGTGATGTAGGGCCCGCCGTCATATTCGTGCTGCACATGGAAGGGCAGCTTGTACATGTCGATCTGGTCGCCGGTGAGGACGACCTCATGCACCGGTGCTTCGCTCGACGGCACGACGAAGGGCTTCTGCGGACTGGCCTGGCGGCGCAAGAACTCCTCGCGCATCTTCTCTTCCGCCACGCCGAAAGCGGCGGCGAGGCGGCGACGTGATGCGCTGACCGCGCCGACGACTTCATGCTGCTCGGGGCCGGCTTTCTTGAAGAGCACGCCCTTCTTGGTGTTCTCGATGATCGGGCTCATCTCGGAGAGCGCGACCGGCTCGTTGCGCACTTCGATCTCGTCCATCTCGACGAGCCGCTCGACCAGGCGCCGCAACCGGAACTTGTCCGGATTCCAGGTACGGGTCGTGCTCACGGGCTGGTCCATCGTCTCGCTCCCTAAACGATTGCTTCGGCGAAGCTATATTACGGCAGGATAGAGGCGGCTTCCGCGCTTCGCAATTAGTCGCCACAGTGGCGGGCGCGAAAGCAGCGATGTAGCATTGGTTTATGAACACCACACCGCCAGGGTGTAGCCCGGGGCGGGACTAAGGAGACTGACGATGAAAATCCTGCGGGTCGAGGAGTTGGCGTTCGGCGCGGAAGATGTCGCGGCCGGCACGAAATATTTCGACGATTGGGGGCTCGAGACGATCGCGCGCAGCGACAAGGGTGGCGATTTCACCATGCCCTCGGGGCAGGTGATCAAGGTTCGCGCCGCAAGCGACGGCTCGTTGCCGATGACGAACGAAGCCGGCTCGACCTTGCGCGAGGCGATCTGGGGCGTCGACAACAAGGCGTCGCTCGATGTGATCGCGACCGAGCTCAGCCGCGACCGGAATGTGCGCCGCGATGCCGACGGCGCGCTGCACACGGTCGATCCGCATGGTTTCGCGATCGGCTTCCGCGTCGCCGCGCCGAAACTCGTGCCGGAGCCGGTGCCGGCCAACCGTCTCAATCGCCCCTTCGATGGCAAGCAACGGGTGAAGCCGCTGCGTATCGGCCATCTGGTCTATCAGATCACGCGCGCGAAAGAGGCCGAGGGCCAAAATTTCTATGTCGACCGGCTCGGCTTCCGCATCTCGGATCGCAGCGCCGATTTCGGTGATTTCCTGCGCGCCGCGGGCTCGCTCGACCACCACAATCTTGGCCTCTTCAATTTCCGCGACAAGGCGGGCTTCGGCCATATCGCCTTCGAAGTGCCGACCTTCGATGAGGTGATGCTCGGCGGGCAATACATGAAACAACGGGGCTGGAAGCCGCAGAACCGGCCCGGCCGCCACATCGTCGGCTCCAACACCTATTGGAATTTCAACAGCCCGTGCGGCGGCAACACCGAGTATTTCTCGGACATGGACATGATGGACGACAATTGGCAGCCGCGCGTCTGGGAGAAATTCCCTGGCGCCCATGTCTGGTCGGCGGAGTAAGGGAGACGGCCATGGCCGAAGGCGAAGCGCCGAGACATACGCCGCCCGCGCCGATCAAAGAGGACGAAGTCCGCGAATTCATGACCGGCTGGTTCGGGCAGGGCTTCGAGCCGATGCCCATGCTCGCCTGGTCGGTCCGGAAACGCGCGAGCTTGATGGGCTCGGGCAAATCGAAGCGTTTCCTGCCGACTTTCCGGCCCTTCGATCTGCTCGGCCAGCCGAATGCGTCGCAACTCGTCTTCGAGAATGAAAGCCAGCGCATCGGCGTCGAAAGCGTTTGCGGCGCACAACCGGCCTTTACGCGCCATCTCGATTTCAACGCGCTCTATTTCCAATTCGCCGGCAAGAGCAAGGTCGAGACCGAATGCGGCGAGTATGAGACCGCGCCCGGCGATTTGCTGCTCGTGCCCGAGGGCGTCGCGCATCGCAGCGCCGGCACGGCGGATTCGCTGCGCTGGTATTTCCACCTGCACGAGCCGGTGCGGGTGATGATGGACGAGGCCAACGAAGCCAGCCTCACCGAATTCACCGCCCAGCGCAGCGGCGGCCCGGATTGGAAAGTCCCCGCCGATCGCAGCGCCGCGCCCAAAACCCAAGTGCAAGAGCGCATGGTGCAATGGCGTGACCGCTCGCCGGAAGATGCGACTATGGTCGAGCGCGACCATGGCAGCCTCGTCGGCGCGACCAGCAAGCAGCGCGACAAAGCCGAGAGCCTCGTCAAGAAGCTGCGCGCCTTCGATTGCTTCACCGAGATCACGGGCCAGCGCGGTCCTGGCCCCAAGCTCATCGCCACCGACAATTTCGCGCTCGAGACCTACAACACGATCGGCGCGCAATTCGCGTTCCACCGCGCGCTGCAAAGCGACGAGTTCGGTTTCCAGTTCTCGGGTCACGGCTACAATTTGTCCGAGCTCGCAGCCAAGGACGCGACGCCGCCGGGCGCCTGCGCACTGGTGCCCCTCGGCATCGCGCATAGCGTGCTCTGCGATCCGGGATTCCTCCGCTTCGTCGCCTATAGCCGCATCCCGTGGGAAGTGCGCGCCGATGTCTCGAAGCACGCCTATGACAGCCGCTTCGAGCTCGTGCCGAAGGTGCTGAAGCCGCATGCTTGGCACAGCGCCAAGCCGGCGGGCGCGCCGCACTGAATCAGGCCACCGATGAATAACGAACCGCTCGCGATCCCGCGGCTCTCGCTGGCGGAACGCGACCGGCGCTATGGCGCCGTACGCGCGGCGATGGCGGCCGACAATCTCGATGTGCTGATCTGCCCGGCGAGCACCGCGCGCTGGGAACAGACGATGGCGGATTCGCGCTATCTCACCACCATCGGCGGCTTCGGCACCGAGGCGCTGACCATCTTCCCGCGCGACGGCGAGGTCACGGCCTATGTCTTCAACCGCGCCGCCTTCTGGCTCGCGGCGCAGGGCTGGGTCAGCGATGTCCGCGACGGCCGCAATCTCTGGCTGAAGAATATCGAGGAACGGCTCGGCGAGCTGAAGCTGGATACCGGCCGCATCGGCATTGCCGGATTGTCGGGCCTGACGCGCACGCCGGACGGCATCATTCCCTATGCGACGGTCGAAGGCATGAAGCAGGCCTTCCCGCGCGCGGCGATCGTCAACGCCACCGAGCTGATGAGCCGCGTGCGTCAGGTGAAGAGCGCCGAGGAAATCGAGTTGCTGCGTCGCGCCACCGCGATCGCCGAGGCGATGGTCGGCACGCTCGCCGATCTCAAGCCCGGCGATACAGAGCGCACTGCCTTTGCCAACATGATCCATAAGCTGATCGTCGAAGGCGGCGATCTGCCGGCGATGATGATCATCGGCAGCGGCCCCGATCTGCAGCACGGCATGTTCGTGCCGACGATGCGGCCGCTCGCGGCGCGCGACGTCATCACCGGCGAAGTCGAGGGCCGCTATGCCGGCTATTCCGGACAGATCATCCGGCCCGTGGTGTTGGGCGAGCCGCGCGGCGATTTCCGCGAATTGATGGGCATCACCGTCGCGGTCTTCAACGATGTTTGTGCGGCGATGAAGGGCGGCGTGACGCTCGGCAGCGTGCTCGGCGTCTATGGGGCAGCGGTGGCGCGGCATGGCGGCGGTGCCGGCAAGACGGCTTATCCGCTGATGCACGCGCGCGGCCTCGGCGACGAATATCCGACAGTGCTCAGCCCCGACGACATCGCGCGCCACGGCGATTTCAAGCTCGAAGCCGGCATGGTCTTCGTCTTGAAGCCGCGCGTCGCGAAGCAGGGTGTGCCGACGACGCAGATCGGCGATATGGTCGTGGTCAGCGAGAACGGCGGCATCCGTCTCGGCCGCGAAGCGTTAGGATTGAAAGAGCTTCTCTGGAGGGGCGCATGACGGGCAGCGCGCGATCCATCAATCCGAAAAACGAGAATTTCTTCGGCGAGATCACTGGCGTCGACCTCAAAACCGATCTCGATCGTGCCACGATCGAGGCGATCGAAGCGGCGATGGATCGCTACGCGGTTTGCGTCGTCCGTGGGCAATTTCTCGACGACGACCAGCAGATCGAGTTCAGCACAAGACTGGGCGAGCTTTCCTACGCGATCAATTACGGCCGGGCACAGGGCGCGGCGACGCGGCTGCGGCGCGAGCTCTACGACATCTCCAATCTCAATGAGGGCGACGATATCCTTGCCAATGACGATCGCCGCCGCGTGCTGCGCGAAGGCGACCGGCTCTGGCATACCGACCGCTCCTTCATTCCGGCAGACACGACCTATTCGCTGCTCTCGGCGCGCGAAGTGCCGCCGGAAGGCGGCAACACCGAATTCGCCGATATGCGCGCCGCCTATGACGCGCTGCCTGAAGCGGTGAAGCTGCAAATCGAGGGGCTTCGCTGCGAGCATTCGATTTGGTATTCGCGCATCCTCGCCGGCGCCAAGCCCGAGGATATCCGCGCCGACGAGCGCGCCGCGATGCCGGGCACGGTGCAGCCGCTGGTCCGCACCCATGCGCGCAGCGGCCGCAAATCGCTGGTGCTCGCCTCGCATGTCGAGCGCGTCATCGGCCTCTTCGACGAGCAAGGCCGCGCGCTCATCGAGCAGCTCACCAAATTCGCGATCCAGGATCGCTTCGTCTATTCGCATCGCTGGTCGGCCGGCGAGCTGGCGATCTGGGACAATCGCTGCACCATGCATCGCGGCCGCCCGTTCGACGACCAACGCTATCGCCGCGACATGCGTCGCACGACCGTGCAGAATCCGCAGAAAGCGATGGCAGCGGCGGAATAGCCGCGATTTCAATACATCGTCATTGCGAGCGAAGCGAAGCAATCCAGTTTGTCCACGCACTGGATTGCTTCGTCGTTTCACTCCTCGCAATGACGAGTGAGGGTTCTTATCCCTCGCTGGCGCCGAGCATCACCCCTTCGAAATCGCAGAAGTGATACTGGCAGAGCGGGCAGCTCTTCTCGAAGAGGGCTTTGCGGGCGCGGGCTTCCGGGCTGTAGTCGAGCGGGAAGGGCGCGAGGTACGGGTTACGGCTGCTGATGCGCTCGACGTCTTCCTTGAACTTCGCGAGGCTCTCGACCTTGAAGCCCATATGGTCGAGCGAGGGCGGCATGATGCCGGTCGCGTCGTAGTCTTTGATCTTCCACGGCATGATGACCATCGTCATGTGGCCGTCGGTCAGATAGTGGTTTGGATCGCCCGCCTGCTTGTTGCGCAATTCGAGCTCGAAGATGTCGCGATAGAATTCCGCCATGCGGTCGGGCTTCATCGTTCTGAGGCCGAAATGGCTGATATGGCGCGGATGGATCTTGTCGCCGCTCTGCTCGGCATAAATATCCATGCGGTTCTCCATCTCTTTCTGCGAGATGTCGAACACATTGCCGTCCGGGTCATGTGCCGAGATGCCGGCATAGGGCCGGTTCGAAGGCCGCTTCAGCCAATCGACCTCGGGATATTTCTTCAGGCGTTCGAGCGCCTTTTGCGCGTCGGTCACCTCGAAACCGAAATGCTCGAGGCGTCCACCGCGGCCGGGCACGCGCGGATTGACGTTCATGCCGACATAGCCGTCGCCGATCACCGCTGC
The DNA here is from genome assembly GCA_963731145.1 of uncultured Alphaproteobacteria bacterium. Classification (GTDB taxonomy): domain Bacteria; phylum Pseudomonadota; class Alphaproteobacteria; order ATCC43930; family CGMCC-115725; genus CAIKMD01. The sequence goes on from CAVSUX010000015.1 coordinate 121,256, forward strand.
GCCTTCGGCGCGATAGCCCTTCGCCTGCTTCATGCCGAAGTAGGCTTCGTAGAAGCGCGAGCTCAGCGCGAAATTCTCGCTGACAATGGCGAGGTGATTGAGCTTGGCGAACGACATGAGGCGGCCTCCGGTAAGATTTTCTCAGGTTAGGCGCCGATTATCCGTCCGCCAAACCCGCGCGGCAATGCTAGAATGCAAGAAAACATCGGGGTGGGAGGATCGCTTGCGCGTTTTCACGACATTTCTGTTCTCATTGCTGTGCATTGCCGCACCGGCGCTGGGCGCCGACAAGCCCATCAAGATCGGCATGCTGATGGAGCTTTCGGGCACTTTCGGCACCAGCGGCAAGCTGGTCCAACACGGTTTCCAATACGTGCTGCAGCAGCATGGCGGCATGCTGGGCGGGCAGAAGGTCGATATCGTCACCGAGGACACGGCCGCCGATCCGGCGACCGCCATCACCAAGGTGAAGAAGCTGGTCGAATACGATCATGTCGATGTGCTGGTCGGCCCGGTCAATTCGGCGACCGGCGCGGCGGTGCGCAATTACGTCATCGAGCAGAAAATCCCGACGCTCACCATGTCGACCGTCGCCGAGGTGATCGACGGCAAATACATGTTCCGCACCTCCTTCGACGGCAATGCCGAGGGCTATCTCGAAGGCTTCTTGCCGGGCAAGGCAGGGCACAAGAAGGCGGTGCTGCTCGCGCCGAACTATCTCGCTGGGCAAGTGGCCGAGCAATATTTCGAGAAGGGCTTCAGCGACGCCGGCGGCACGGTGATCCAGAAGCTGCTGCCGCGTGTCGGCGCCGAGGATTACGGTTCCTTCATCGGCCAGATTTCATCCGATGCCGATGTCGCGATCGTGTTTTTCCCCGGCTCCGACGCGGTACGCTTTCTGAAGCAGTGGAACGACTACGGCATGAAGCTGCCGCTCTTCGGCTTTACCGTGACGGTCGATGAGACGCTGCTGCCAACCGAAGGCCCGTCGGCGCTCGGCTTCATTGGCGCCTCGCAATATTTCTCGACCGTCGACACGCCCGAGAACAAGGCTTTTCTCAAGGAGTGGAACGCGGCGCATCAATCGGCGCCCGAAAAGCCGAGCTGGCTGACGCTCTCGGGTTGGATCGCCGCGGCGACGCTCGATCACGCGATCGGCGTGGTCAAAGGCGATCTCAGCGATAAAGAGGCTTTTCTCAAGGCGATCAAGGAAACGAAGCTCTCGACCCCGGCGGGTCCGTTCCGCTTCGACGACAATCAGAATCCGATCCTGCCGCGCTATGTGATGCAGATCCGCGAGGTCGACGGCAAAGCGCAGCCGGTAGTGATCGCGACGATCCCGGAATTCATTCCGAACGGCAAGCCGCCGGATTTGCCGGCGGGGTTCACGCTTCCGAAATAGGCTTGGCGGTACCAAAGAAATTGGTGAGAATTCTTCTGTCCGTCATTCCAGTAAGCGGGAATCCAGGAAACCAAGAACCGTATTGTTGCCCTGGGTCCCCGCTTTCGCGGGAACGACGATGTAAATTTTCAACGACGGCTAAAGGCCCAAATACGTCTTCTGCACGCCCTCATCGGCGGCGAGATCATGCGGCAGGCCGTGCCAGACGATCTTGCCCTTATCCATCACCGAGACGGTGTCGGCGATGTCGAGCGCGAATTCGATATTCTGCTCGACCAGCAGAATGGCGAGGCCGCTGTCGCGCAACTTCTGCACGAGCTGCTTCAACTCGCTGACGATCTGCGGCGACAGGCCTTCGGTCGGCTCGTCCATCAGGATGAGGCGCGCATTGCCGACGAGGGCGCGCACCACCGCCAGCATCTGCTGTTCGCCGCCGGATAACGTACCGGCGCCATTGCGCAGCCGCTCGCGCAGCGCCGGGAACAGCGCGAGCGCACTATCGATCGTCCATGCGGATGCCGCGCCTGATGCGCCGCGCGCGGCAATCTCGAGATTCTCGCGCACGCTGAGCGAAGGAAAGATGCGTCGGCCTTGCGGCACCAGCCCCATGCCGGCCTGGCCGATGCGATAGGACGGCCAGCGCGTCACATCCTTGCCGTCGAAGACGACGCGGCCGCGGCGCGGCGGCGTAAAGGCGATGATGCTGCGGATTAGCGTCGTCTTGCCGACACCGTTGCGGCCAAGCACGGCGGCGATGCGGCCGTGCTCGACGGCGAGCGAGATGCCTTGGAGGACATAGCTCTCGCCGTAATAGGTATGGATGTCCTCGACCGCGAGCATCGCCTCGGTCATGGCCGGACGCCCCCGCGCGCGTAGATCCTTTGGAGGCTCGCTTCCTGGCGGATCTCCTCGGGCGTGCCTTCGGCGACGATACGGCCTTGATCCATCGCCGTGATCTTGTCGGCAATCTTGAAAGCGGCGGCGAGATCGTGCTCGATCAGCAGCACGGTGATGCCGCGATCGAGATTGAGGATGATGTCGGTGGCGAGATGCGTCTCTGCCGCCGAAAGTCCCGCCATCGGCTCATCGAGGAGCAGCAGCCGCGGATTGCCGGCGAGCGCCATCACGATCTCGAGCTGACGCTGCGTGCCGTAAGAGAGATTGCGGACGATCTCGTGGCGGAATTCGGTGAGGCGCCATTTCTCCAAGAGCGTCTCGGCGCGGTCCAGCACCTCGCGATAGCCTGCCAGGCGGCGCCAGAAAACGAAATGCGCGGCGGTGAGTGCCTGCACCGCGATGATCATGTTGTCGATCACCGTGAGATTTCGGAAAAGGCTGGTGATCTGAAAGGTGCGGGCAAGGCCGAGCGCGGCGCGGCGATGCAGCTTCATCCGCGTCACATTCTCGCCGAAGAGGAAGATCTCGCCGTTCGATGGCGGTATCTGGCCGTTCACGACGTTGAACAACGTCGTCTTGCCCGCCCCGTTGGTGCCGATGATCGCGCGCCGCTCGCCGGCGTCGAGCGACAGCGACACATCGACGATGGCGCGCACGCCGCCGAAATTGCGCGACAGATCGCGGATCTCGAGCGGCTTCATCCGGCGCTTCTCCGATGCCGCGCTTTGAGCCGGTCGCGCAGATAGATCAGCGCGCCTTGTGGCGCATAGAGCGCCAGCAGCACATAGATCACGCCGATCACGAAGAGCCAGCGGTCGGTATAGGTGCTGAGCACATATTGCAGGACAACGAAGACGACGGCGCCGAGCACCGGCCCGAAAAGCGTGCCGGCGGCGCCGACGAGGATCATCATCAGCACTTGCGCCGAGACGGTGACGCTCAGCGCTGATGGCGAGACGAAGCTGTTGAGATACATGTAAAGTTCGCCCGCAACGCCGGCAAAGGCCGCGGAGACGATCGAGGCCAAATATTTATACGCCCAGACGTGATAGCCGAGCGCGCGCATGCGCATCTCGTTGTCGCGGATGCCGCGCAGCGCATAGCCGAAGGGCGAGGTGACGAAGATATAGAGCATCGCCGCGGAGACGACGAAGATCGCGAGCACGAAGTAGAAATAACCAATTGTCGAGCCGGGCGACCACGGGAACCACGCGCCGAGCGAGGGTCGCGGCACGCCAGGCAGGCCGTTGTCGCCGCCGGTGACATCGGTCCAACTCACCGCGAGGCTCCACAGCACCTGCGAGAAGGCGAGCGTGATCATCAGGTAATAGGAATGCGCCGTACGCAGCGCGAGGAGATGGAAAAGCGCGGCTGCGAGCGCGCTCGCCGCGACACCGGCACTACCGGCCGCGGCGAAGCCCCATCCGAGCTTCAGCGTGCATATCGCGGTGACGTAGGCGGCGAGGCCGAAATAGGCGGCGTGGCCGAGCGACGGCATGCCGGTATAGCCGTGCAGCACGTCGAGGCTCATGGCGAAGATGCCGTAGATCAGCATCTGAGTGAGGAGGCCGGTGTCGTAAGACGGGATCACGCCGCCGAGTGCTGCCGCGATCAGCACAAAGGCGAGCGCGCTCCGGAGGCCCCAGCGATTCTCGGTCATGGCAACGAGCCCCTAAACGCGGCCCATCAAGCCGGTCGGCCGCAGCGCCAGCACGATCACCATCGGCACGAAGATGGTGAAGAGCGAGAGTTGCGGAAACCAGACATTGCCGAAATTGTCGACGAGACCGACGAGCAGGCTGCCGAGGAAAGCGCCTCGGATGCTGCCGAGCCCGCCGACGGTGACGACAACGAAGGCCAAGAGCGCGACCTCGAAATCGGCGCCGGGGAACATGCCGAGCAGCGGGCCGCCGAGCACGCCGCCGATCGCGGCGAGCGCCGCACCCAGAGCGAAGATCGCGGTGAAGACCAGCGGCATGTTGATGCCGAGGCCGCGCACCATCTCCTCGTCATCCATGCCGGCGCGCACGATCGCGCCGATCTTGGTGCGTTCCAGGAAGGCCCAGAGGAAGAACGCGGTCGCGAGGCCCCAGCCGATGAGGAACAAGCGATAAAGCGGATAGACGACGCCGAAGAAGCGCACGCCGCCTTGCAGCAGCCGAGGCTCCGGTACCAGCAATGGGTCGCCGCCCCAGGTGAAGAAGGCGAAATCGGCGATGATGAAGAGGAGGCCGAGCGTCAGCAGCGCCTGCGGCATCTCCTGCTTGTAGAGCCGCGCGAGGAACAGCCGCTGCACGATGACGCCGGTGATGGCGATCGCGATCACCGCGAGCAGCGCGCCGGTGCCGAAATCGCCGGTCAGGCGAATAGCGCTGATCGCGATATAGCCGCCGAGGAGATAGAACGAGCCATGCGCCATGTTGATGATGTGCATGAGCCCGAAGATCAGCGTGAGGCCGGCCGCGAGCAGAAACAGGATCATCGCCAGCGACAAGCCGTTCAGCGTGTTGATGATCCAGAAATTCACGCGCCTCCCCCTTCGACTTTTTTATTTTTTATTGCGTCATGCCCGCGCCCTTCGACAAGCTCAGGAGCGGGCACCAGTTGTTTTCCTGGGTCCCCGCTTTCGCGGGGACGACGAATAAGAATGGCTACAGCTTGAACACGCGTTTCGCGTTCAAGTGATAGAGCTTGTCCTTATCGGCTTCCGAGATCGGCAGCGCGTCGACGGTATCGACCGCCGGGCGCGCCACCTCGAAAGGCCAATCGGCGGCGAAGAGCAGATTGTCGATACCCAGCGCCTCGATCGTCATCATCAGCGGCAGGCGGAAATTCATCCCGCTGGTCGTGACGATGATGTTGTCGCGGAAATATTCGCTCGGCAGGCGCTTCATCGGTTTCTGCAGCCCCGCCATCTCGATTTCCCAGAGATAGCGGTTGTCGATGCGCTCAATGCTGAAGGGGATGTTCTCGCCCATATGGCCGATGCAGATCTTGAGGCTGGGGAAGCGATCGAATACGCCGCCCGCCATCAGCCGCATGATATGCGTGCCGGTCTCGACAGCATAGCCCCAGGCGACGCGGAAGCCCGGCATCGCGAGCGGCTTCGCCATGGACGGGCTCGGCTCGCGCGGATGGATATAGATCGGCACGTCGAGCGCGACAGCGCTCTCGAAGATCGGCCAGAACTTCTTGTCGTCGAGATATTCGCCGTGGGTATGCGAATTGATATGCGCGCCTTTGAGGCCGAGGGTCTTCACCGCGCGCTCGAGCTTCGCGCCCGGCATTCTCGGGCGCTTGCGGCGCAACCGCGGCAAGGCCGGCGAAACGATCGGGATGCGCGCGGCAGGCCGCGGCGAGCCGATCGTTGACCAGTTTCGACAGCTCGTGGCCCTGCACCGGATCGAAGGCCTGCACGCCGGGCGAGCCGATGACGATCAGTTGCTTAGTGATGCCGTCCTCATCCATCGTCTTGAGACGGCCTTCGCCGAGATCGATGAGATCGCGGGCCATCGCCTTGCGCGATTCGGTAACCGGCCCGGCGAGACCGAGCTTTTCATCGAAGGCGCGCGCCGCGGCGGCGACCTCCGGGATCATGAAGCCCTCTTCGACGGCGATACGCTCGCGCGCCGGCGGCGGAGACTTTGTCGCCATCAGTGACCACCAGCTTTCGGAGCCAGGATGCCTTGCGCGCCGACCGGCGGCATGCCCATGGCGAAGGCGCCGGCATTGACGTAACCGCTGTCGACGCCCCAGGCGACGTGATTGCCGGCGGCGTGGACATCGCGCCAGAAACGCTGGATCGGATTGCTTTCCATGATTCCGCGCGCGCCCGATGCCTCGAAGAGGCGATCGACACCGCGCATCGCGAGGCGCGAGGCGAGGGTGAAATTGCGCCGGATCGACTGGACGTCGGCTTCCTTGTTCGGCAGCCCGTTCATCAGCTTCTCGTCATTGTCCTTGGCGAGAAGATAAGCCGCGTCGATCTCGGCCGCGGCCTCGCCGATCGTGCGCTGCGTGTTGAGGAGTTGCAGCATCGGATCGCGCACCGCGGATTCGGCGCGGGTCTTGGCGAAATCGGTGAAGCAATCGAGCGCGCCGCGCGCGATTGCGATCAGCGGACAGAAAATGCCGAAGGGGAAGGCGACATAGCCCGGCTCGCGGAACATCACGCCTTTATTGGTCTTGGTGCCGGGTGCTGTGCCGGTCGCGAACTCGGCGGCGCGCACGGTGAATTCCTCGCGCACGAAGACGTCGTTGACGACGACATTGTTGCTGCCCGAGCCTTTGAGGCCGACGGCATACCAATTGTCCTTCACCTTGAATTCGCCGGGGCCGAACATGAAGAAACGGACGTCCGGCGGGCCTGCGCCATCGGCCGCCGGTACGGCACCGCCGAGGATCGCCCAATTGGAATGGTCGATGCCGGAAGAGAAGCTCCACTCGCCGGTGACGCGGAAGCCGCCGGGCGCGGGCGTGACCTTGGCGACCGGCATGAAGGAGGTGCCGATCTTCGGCCGCGGATCCTGCTTGTAGACCTGATCCTGGCATTCCGGCGGGAACACACCGAAGACCCAATGGTGCTGCATCAGCAGATCGAAGCACCACCCGCTGGCGCCGCAATGTCGGCCGACTTCGGTCACGACATCGGCGATCATCATCCAGCTATCGATGCCGTAGCCGCCGCGATCTTTCGGGATGATGAGGCCGATCAGGTCGAACTCGACCATCGCCTGCACGTTTTCCGGCGGCAGATGGCGCAGCTTCTCGGTGGCGACGGCATTGGCCTTGCACACCTCGCCGATTTTCCTGGCGCGGGCGATGGCTTCGGCATGAGTGATCGTCGGCATGGGCGCTCGATTGTTGTCATGTAACGGTCCGCCAGTTCCTATCAGAATCCCACCCGGCAATCCATGGGGCAATCCATCGGCCGATCCATGGCGATTGTTTCTTTGGCGGTGGCCGCCGGTCCCGTTTAGAATGCCTCCAATTTTCCGCGGAGAGGGAAACATGGCCGCCTCTATTCCCGAACATGTCCATCTCGTCGGCAGTATCGCGCTCGATACCGTCGAGGAAGTGTTCCATACCGCCGGCATGCTGCTCGGCCGGCGGCTGAAGCGCTGTCCCGACGGCGAGCCGGGTGGCCGGCGGTTGTGGATCAGTTGGCAATATCCCTTGCTGCGCGCCAGTGCCTATCTGCAGATCGATCCGGTCGCGCTCGGCCAAGCGGGGATGTTTCCAAAGCTGCGCCTCGCCGACGGCGTCAAGACCGAGGATATCCATTTCGGCGAGCTCGGCTATACGCGCGAGGCGCGGGCCTCGTATCAGGATTTCCTCGGCAGCCGTTCGCGCGGCGAGATCGCGCCCGGCACGCGGTTCCAGGTTTGCCTGCCGACACCGATGGCGGTGATCGTGCCGTTCTGCATGACGCAGGACATCGCGGCGATCGAGCCGGCTTATGAGAAGGCCATGCTCGACGAGGTCGCGCGCCTCTGCGCCGCGATCCCGCATCAGGATCTCCTCGATCCAGTGGGATGTCTGCATCGAGATGGTGATCTGGGATGGCCAGCTCGCCGCGCGCTATCCGAAGGAAGGCACCTCGCACGCCGATATCCTCGCGCGGCTGACACGGCTCGGCGATGCCGCGCCGGGCGACGTCGAGCTCGGCTACCATCTCTGCTACGGCGATCTCGATGCCAAGCATTTCGTCGATCCGATCGATGCAACGAAGCTGGTCGAGCTCGCCAATGCACTCGCCGGATCGGTCAAGCATCCGCTCGCCTGGATTCATATGCCGGTGCCGATGGCGCGCAGCGACGATGCCTATTTCAAGCCGCTGACCGGGCTGAAGCTCTCGCCCGCGACCGAGCTCTATCTCGGCATTGTGCATGCCGAAGACGGCGTCGAGGGCCTGAAGAAACGCGCCGAAGCGGCATCGCGCTATGCGAAGAATTTCGGCATTGCCACCGAATGCGGCATCGCGCGCCAGCGCAAGCCCGAGCTGGTGCGCAAAATCCTCGCGCTCCATGCCGCAGGCTCGAAAGAGCCCGCGGCTTAGATCGCCACGCTGATCGCGTCGTAGCCGTAGATGCCGTCATAGAGCGCGGCCATGCGCTCCGGCGTCCATTTCTCGTCGACATGCTGTTTCGCCGTGTCGGGGTTCTTCAGCGCGTCGCCGTGGAGGCGGTCTTTCTGGTCGACCGATGCGAGCACGATATGCTGGGTGCGCGAGGCGCGCGCGGCTTCGTAGCGCTTGAGCGCGGTCTCGATATCGCCGAATTCGTCGAGGCAGCGTGCTAGCACATAGCCATCCTCGATCGCCATCGAGCCGCCCTGCGCCAGGAACGGCAAGGTCGAGTGGCAGGCATCGCCGAGCAGCGTGACGTTGCCGACGCTCCAGCGCTCGGCCGGCCAATGCACCATCAGCGCCCATTTGAACGGCTGATCGGTCGAGGTGATCATCGCGCGCGCATCCTCGTGCCAGCCGGGGAAATCAGCGATCCATTCCTCATGCGTGCCGCGGTCGTACCAGAATTCTTTTTGCCAATCGTCGCGCTCGACCACGGCGATCACGTTGAGCATCGCGCCTTTGCGCACCGGGTAATGCATGATGTGCGAGGCCGGCGCGATCCAGCCGCCATGGCGCATCAGCACCGGCGGCAGTTTCTCTTTCGGGCAAAGGCCGCGCCATGCCATGAAGCCGGTGAATTCCGCCTTGTCGGCGCCGAAGAGCGTCTGGCGCACGACGGAATGGATGCCGTCGGCGCCGACCAGCACATCGCCCTGGGTGCGCTCGCCGTTCTCGAAGGCGACGGTGACGCCCTTGGCCGACGCCTCGAAGCCGACACAGCGCATGCGGAGCTTGATCGCGTTCGGATCGGCGCGCAGCACTGCCTGGCGCAACATCTCCTGCAGATCGGCCCGATGCATCGTGTAATGCGGCGAGCCGTACTTCGCGTCGGCGGCGCTGTGATCCTGCATGCGCCAGCGCTCGTCACTGTTCCAGACGCGCAGGTCGACTTTGCCGGCGATGATGCCGATGCGGTCGATCTCCTCGCCGAGTCCGAGTTCGCGCAGCACGCGCGAGCCGTTGGCGGCGACCTGGATGCCGGCGCCGAGCTCGCTGAGCGCCGGCGCCTGGTCGAAGACTTGTACCGGATAGCCGCGGCGCAACAGAGCGAGGGCGGCGGTGAGCCCGCCGATGCCGGCGCCGGCGATGAGGATGCGTGGTTTTGCGGCCATCACTGCTCGAAGATCGCCACGGCGCGTGTCCAGCCGGCGGAGGCGCCGCGGATCTTCACCGGGAAACAGGCGATGGTGTAGCCGTCGGCGGGCACCGCTTCGAGATTGTGCAGCTTCTCCAAATGGCAATAGCCGATATCGCGCCCGGCCTTATGGCCTTCCCAGATCAACCCGGCATCGTGCGTCGACGCGTATCTGTCCTTGGTGTGCACGAAAGGGGCGTCCCAGCTCCAGGCATCGGTGCCGGTCAGCCGCACGCCGCGCTCCAGCAAATAGAGTGTCGCCTCGCGGCCCATGCCGCAGCCGGCGGCGACGTAGTCGCGCTGGCCATAGGCTTTGCCGGCGCGGGTGTTGACGACGACGATCTCCAGCGGCTTCAGCGTGTGGCCGATGCGTTTCAGCTCGGCCTCGACGTCTTTCGGCTGCACGACGTAGCCGTCGGGCAGATGCCGGAAATCGAGCTTCACGCCCGGCTGCATGCACCAATCGAGCGGCACTTCGTCGATCGCGATCGCGCGCTCGCCCTTGTTCATCGTCGAATGAAAATGATAGGGCGCGTCGAGATGCGTGCCGTTATGCGTCATCAGGCGGATCCATTCGATCGCCCAGCCTTCGCCGTTCGGCAGGTCTTCTTCCTTGAGGCCGGGAAAGAACTTCACTACATCGCCGGCGGTTTCCTTGTGCCGGTAATACTCGATCTTCGGCTCATAGCCGGGCGGATCGGAGGGCACGTCGTTTTCGAGATGCATCGAGAGATCGACGATCTTTCGTGCCATGGCTCACCTCGTTTCCTGCCGCCGCATTTCTTCGTTGGCGCGATCATATTAGACTGCGCTGCGGAGCAAAAGAGGCGGCCATGGTCTATCGCGCGGAGGAACGCAATATCCGGCTGCTGCTGGCAGGCGATGCCATGCCCGCGCGCAGTCTCAAACCCTTTGACGAGCCGCGCTACACCGCGCTGCTCGATCTCATCCGCCGCGCCGATGCCGCTTTCGCCAATCTCGAGACCACGGTGCGCGAGCCGCATGAAGGCACGCCCAGCCTGACTCAAGGCACACCGATGTCGACGCCGCCGGCGTTGCTCGGGGAGCTGCAATGGATGGGGCTAAAGCTGCTCTCTTGCGCCAACAACCACGCGACCGATTACGGCGATGACGGGCTGATGGCGATGCTGGCGCATCTGCGCCGCGCCGGGATTCCGCATGCCGGCGCCGGCGCTAATCTTGCCGAGGCGAGGAAGCCGGCTTATCTCGATACCGCCGCCGGCCGCGTCGCGCTGATTGCGGCGGCCATCTTCTATCCACATTGGACGCGCGCCGCCGATCAGCGGCCAGACGCGCTCGGCCGCCCGGGCGTCAACCCGCTCGATTTCGCGGTCAGCTACACGGTCGACGGCGCGAGTTTCGCGGCGCTGGCGAAAGCGAGCGAAGGCCTTGGCCTGACACAGGCACGCGCGCGGCAACGCGCGATGTTCTTCAGCGCGGCGGAAGCGCCGGAAGACAGCGCCGATACGCTGACCTTCCTCGGCCAGCGCTTCTTGCGCGGCAAGGGCTTTGCGGTCGCGACCAAAGCGAAACCCGCCGATCTCGAGGGTAATCTGCGCTGGATCCGTGAAGCCAAGCGCCAGGCGGATCTCGTGATCTTCTCGTTGCATAATCACGAATATGGGCCGGGCGGCGCGCTCACCGCCAAGACCAATGTCGGTATGGAAGAGACGGCGTCCTTCGTCGCGGATGTCGCGCATGCGGCGATCGATGCCGGCGCCGATGTCGTCGCGTGCCACGGGCCGCATCTGACGCTCGGTGTCGAAGTCTATAAGGGGCGGCCGATCCTCTACAGCCTCGGCAATTTCATCTTCCAGAACGACAACGTGTCGGTCTTTCCGGCGGAATCCTATCAGCGCTTCGGCCTCGATGAGAAAGCGACGCCGACCGATTTCCTCGATGCGCGCACCGATCACGAGACGCGCGGCTTTCCCGCCTCGCCGGAATATTGGCACGGCGTCGCCGCCGCCTGCGATTTCCGCGGCGGCAAGCTGGCATGCCTCGATCTCCATCCGCTCGATCTCGGCCACGGCAGAAGTCGCGCGCAACGCGGCCGGCCGATGCTGGCGGCAGGCGAGACCGCGGCGGCGATCCTCGATCGCGTGAAACGGCTGTCGGAACGGTATGGGACGACGGTGGAACTCGAAGGAGAAGTCGCTTCGATAAAACTACGCTAATTTTTACGTCACCCGCGGGCTTGTCCCGCGGGTCCATGGAAACGAGAAATGGCCCAAGGCGGTTGGGTTTACATCATGACCAACAAGCCGCGCGGGACGCTCTACATTGGCGTGACGAGCGACATCGCCCGCCGTGCTTATGAGCATCGCGAAGGCGCCGTTGAGGGATTCACGAAGCAACACGGTTTGAAGCGGCTTGTGTTCGTCGAACGATACGAGAAAATTCAAACGGCGATTCAACACGAGAAAACAATAAAGCATTGGCCGCGAACGTGGAAGATCAAGGCGATCGTTGCGCAAAATCCCGATTGGGATGATCTTTACAGCAAGCAGGCTTGATACGATGGACCCGCGGGACAAGCCCCCGGGGTGACGATTAGGGGATGGGTAGAAGAGGTCTCATGCAATTCGGAATTTTCGATCACGTCGACCGCAACGACCGGCGGCTGGCTCACCAGCTGGATGAACGTATCCGTTATGTTGCGCTCGCCGAGGAACTCGGCTTCTACTGCTACCATGTCGCCGAGCATCACGCCGCGCCGATCAATATGGTGCCGATGCCGGGCCTTTTCCTAGCGGCCGCGGCGCGCGCGACCAAGCGCATCCGGCTCGGGCCGCTGGTCTATCTTCTGCCGCTCTATTCGCCGCTGCGGCTGATCGAGGAGGTCTCGATCCTCGATCACCTCTCGCATGGCCGGCTGGAGGTCGGCGTTGGCCGCGGCGTCTCGCCCTTCGAGCTGAATTATCACAACGTCAGCTACGAGGAATCGCGCAACATCTTCCTCGACGCCTATGCCGCGCTGCGCGAGGGGCTGACGCATGAGCGGCTCACTCATGCCGGCAAATATTTCACCTATCGCGATGTGCCGATGGAGCTGCGCCCGATGCAGCGCCCGCATCCGCCTTTCTGGTATGCGGCCTCGAATGCCGAGAGCGCGCGTTGGGCAGGTGAGCAGGGGCATCATTTCTGCACGCTGGGTTCCCCGAAAGCGGCGCGCACGACCATCGACGGCTTCAAGGAAGGTCTCGCCAAGCGCGGCGGCGCGGAAATCCCGAAGCCCGAATTCCCGGGCGGCGCCGCGATCGGCGTTCATCGCCAGATGTTCGTCGCGGAAACCGATGCCGAAGCGATGGCGCGCGGTAAGGAGTTCCACAACCAGCATTATCTCAGCCTGACCAAGCTGCGGCGCGAGAATCGCGAATACGCCGGCTTCACCCGCTCCACGCCCGACACTTTTGAGGACGCGGTGCAGCAGCGCACGATCATCTATGGCTCGCCGGCGCGCATGTACGAGGAGATCGCGCGCCAGATCGACGAGCTCGGCCTCAATTACATGATCGGCTCTTTTTTCTTCGGCAATATGCAAGAGCAGGACGCACTGCGTTCGCTGCAGCTCTTCGCCCACGAAGTGATGCCCGCGTTTCAGAAATAAACCGGGCCAGAAATGAAAAGCGGCGCGAAGCTTCGAGCCTCGCGCCGCTTCAGCCTCCCCACCTCTTCGGGCTTATGACACCTGGCGCAGGGCTGCGGTCCCGGCGGCGGTGCGCTGGTCCAGCCGCAAGGTCAGGCAGAAGGCCGAACCGCCGCTGCGGTGATAGGTGCCGAGCGATGTCGGATGGACGCGGTAACCCGCCTCCTCCAGGTGCCGGCGCAGTGCCGTGCTGCAAGACGACATGACAATGTTGTCGTCGAGCTTCACCGCATTGGCGGCAAAGACGGCGGCATCCTTGTCGCTGAGCGGGATGCGCTGCTCGGGCGCGACGCGCTCGTAGAATTGGCGCAGGCCGTCTTCCGAGAAGGCCGAGGGCACGTACATGACCTCGCCGCGCGGCAGCGGCGCCAGCGCCGTGTCCATGTGATAGAAACTCGGATTGACGAGTTCGAGCGGCAGCGCTTCGACGCCGTAGGTCTCGGCGACGACGCGCGCGGCGTCCTTGTCGGAGCGCGGGCCATAGCCCGTCCAGAACATCTGCCGCGCCGGATCCCAGACGCAATCGCCCGCGCCTTCGAGCAGCACGCCCTCGGGCATCGGCCGCACCGCGTCGATCACGCCGCGCGCCCAGAGCTCGCGAAAACTGCGCTCGTAATAGGCGGCCTCGGGCTGTCGCTCGGGATAGCGGAAGCTCGCGACCAGCACGATGCCGTCCATCGCCACCGCCGCATTCGCCGTGAAGACGAGATCGGGCAGACCCTGCACCGGCGGGACGAGCTCGATCGTCGCGCCGAGCTGCGTCAATTTCTGCTTAAGGCGCTTCCATTCGCGGTGCGCGGCCAGACCGAGGCTCGCCGCCTCGCGCGACCATTGGGCCGGATCCATCCACGGATTGATCGTGTAGCTGACTTCGAAATGCTCGGGCGCGCACATCAGGATGCGCGCCCCGAAATCTCTGTCCCGGGTGTTGGCGTCTTCCATGGGTGTTGTCCCTCTCCGTTGGAGTTAGGCGGCCTGTGGACGTGCGACGCGACCATGTTCCTGCGGATAATGTTCCTGTGGGGTTAACGCGCCGATCACTTCCGCAATGCGATCGATCGCCCAGTCGAGGTCTTCCTTGCTGATCACCAGTGGCGGCGCGAGCCGGATCACCGTCTCATGCGTCTCCTTCGACAGCACGCCGGCTTCGACCAGCCGCTCGCACACGGTGCGGGCGTTGGCATAGGCCGGGTCGATCTCGATGCCGGCGAGGAGACCCGCGCCGCGCACTGCCTTGATCGCCGGCAGGTCGAGAGCGCGCAGCCGCGCCATCATGTGCTTGCCCAGCGCACGACAACGCTCGACGAGGTTCTCGTCTTCCAGCACGCGCAGCGCGACGAGGCCGACGGCGGCGGCGAGCGGATTGCCGCCGAAGGTCGAGCCATGCGAGCCGGGGGTAAAAACGCCCATCAGCTCTTCGGTGCCGACCAGCGCCGAGACCGGAAGCACGCCGCCGCCTAGCGCCTTGCCGAGGATCAACCCGTCGGGGCGGATATTCTCGTGCTGGAAGGCGAACCACGCGCCGGTACGGCCGAGCCCGGTCTGCACCTCGTCGACGATCAGCATCACACGGTGGCGATCGCAGAGCTTGCGCACACTGGCAAGCCAGCCCTTGGGCGGGACGATGATGCCGCCTTCGCCCTGGATCGGCTCGACCATGACCGCGGCCGTGTTCGGCGTGATCGCTGCTTCCATCGCGGCGACATCGCCGAAAGGCACTTCGACGAAGCCGGGCGCGAACGGGCCGAAGCCGTCGCGATAGTCCGCCTCCGACGAAAAGCCGATAATCGTGCTGGTGCGGCCGTGGAAATTGCCCGCGGCGACGATGATCTCGGCCTTGTCAGCTGCGATGCCCTTGACCCAATAGCCCCAGCGCCGTGCCGCCTTAATCGCGGTCTCGACCGCTTCCGCGCCGGTGTTCATCGGCAGCGCCTTGTCGAGGCCGGTGACCTGGCAGAGCTTCTCGAGGAACAGCGCGAGCCGGTCGTTGTAAAAGGCGCGCGACGGCACCGCGAGACGCCGCGCCTGCGCGTCGAGCGCCGCGAGGATGCGCGGATGCGCGTGGCCGTGGCTCACGGCGGAGTAGGCGCTCATCATGTCGATGTAGCGTCGGCCATCGACGTCCCACAGGTAAGCGCCTTCGCCCCGCGCCAGCACGACCGGCAGCGGGTTGTAGTTGTGCGCGGCGTAACGCGCTTCGCGTTCCATGACGTTCATGACGCACCTCTTTCCGATTAGGAATATGGCGATAGAGGCGCGGCGGGTGTGGTCGAAGTTACGGTTAATCGCAGCCGAAACGAGTTCGACGACTCGGGCTTCACGACAGATTTTGCTGTGGATCTGGTTAACGCCGCCGGGGTCCGAAAAGCGAGGCGGGATAGCCGCCAAAGCGGCTCACCGGCCGCAGCGCGATATGGCTTTGCAGGCGGGCGATGCCGAGCTTGCGGTCGCCGAGCAGCTCTGCGGTTAGCGCTTCGTAGCGCTCAAGATCCTCGCAGACGAAGCGAACGAGATAGTCGGAGGGGCCGCTGATCTCCCAGCACTCGACCGCTTCGTCGATGGCTTTGAGTCGCGCTTCGATGCGGTCGAGCCGCGCCTGCTGCGTCAATGACACTTCCGTGAAGATCGTCACCGGCTTGGAAAGCCGCTCGATATCGATGACCGCCTGGAAGCCGGCGATGATCCCGGCGGCGCGCAGCCGGCGGACGCGCTCAAGGCACGGGCGGGGCGAGAGCCCGGCGTGGCTGGCGAGTTTCTGGATGGTCATCCGACCGTCGCGCTGCAATGCGGACAGGATCTTTATGTCGATCGCATCCAGTCCATGTGCTTGCTTGGCCGGCATTGCCAATCACCATATCTCAATTCGGGTGTCCGGGAAAACCACGATGGTATGATCGGTCCCGAGTCGCGCGGAGGTTGGCGATGAGCGGCAAGGCGAGAAGGACATTTCCGGAACCGGCGGAGGCGGCGGCGCGGTTGCTCGAAGCGCTCGGCGTGAAGCGCGCGCGGTTCGCTGCCGGTGCGCGCGAGGTGCGCTCGCCGATCACCGGCGAGGTCATCGGTCGTCTCAAGGATGACAACCCGCGCGATGTCGGCCGGACGGTGGAGCGGGCGCAAAAAGCGTTCCTCGCGTGGCGCAAGCTGCCGCCGCCGCGGCGCGGCGAGCTGGTGCGGCTCTTGGGCGAGGAACTGCGCGCGGCCAAACCGGCGCTCGGCGCGCTGGTTACGCTGGAGGCCGGCAAGATTGTCGCCGAAGGCCTCGGCGAGGTCCAGGAAATGATCGACATCTGCGATTTCGCGGTCGGTCTCTCGCGCCAGCTTTACGGCCTCACCATCGCCAGCGAGCGGCCGGCGCATGTGATGAGCGAGCAATGGCATCCGCTCGGCGTCGCCGGAATCATCACCAGCTTCAATTTTCCGGTTGCAGTTTGGGCGTGGAATGCGGCGCTGGCGCTGGTTTGCGGCAATACGTTGGTGTGGAAGCCGTCGGAGCGCACACCGCTGACGGCGCTGGCAGTCGAGGCGATCTTCGCTCGCGCCGCTCAGAAATTCGGCGATGATGCGCCGGCGGGGCTGCTGTCGCCGGTGATCGGCGGCGCACAGCTGGGGCAGGTGCTGGTCGACGATCCGCGCGTGGCGCTGGTCTCGGCGACAGGGTCGACGGCGATGGGCCGTGCGGTCGCGCCGCGCCTCGCGCGACGTTTCGCGCGCAGCATCCTGGAACTCGGCGGCAACAATGCGGCGATCGTCTGCCCTTCGGCCGATCTCGAACTCGCTTTGCGCGCAATTGCATTCGCCGCGATGGGAACGGCGGGCCAGCGCTGCACCAGCCTCCGCCGCCTCATCGTGCATAAAAGCATCCACGCCGATCTCGTCGCGCGGCTGAAGCGTGTCTACCGCTCGGTCGCGGTCGGCGATCCGCGCGAGGCGGGCGTGCTGGTCGGGCCGCTGATCGGGCGCGACGCGTTCGAGGCGATGCAAGCCGCGCTCGCCGATGCAAGGAAGGCGGGCGGCAAGATCACCGGCGGCGAGCGCGTTTCCGTCGCGGGCACCGATGCGTACTACGTGCGGCCAGCTCTCGTCGAAATGCCGCGCCAGACCGATATCGTGGAGCGCGAGACCTTCGCGCCGATCCTCTATGTGATGAAGTACGAAGCGCTCGATGAAGCGATCGTGCTGCACAATGACGTGCCGCAAGGGCTCGCTTCGTCGATCTTTACCACCGATCTGCGTGAGGCGCAGTGGTTCCTCTCGGCCGAAGGCTCCGATTGCGGTATCGCTAATGTGAATATCGGCCCGTCCGGCGCCGAGATCGGCGGCGCGTTCGGCGGCGAGAAAGAGACCGGCGGAGGGCGCGAATCCGGCTCGGATGCGTGGAAAGCCTATATGCGCCGCATCACCAGCACGGTTAATTATGGCAAGGCCCTGCCGCTGGCGCAGGGTGTCAAATTCGATATCGAATAACCGCGATTTAATTCGAAAGTAGGGACTAACCCGCCATACTGCGGCGTTGTTATTCGTAGCGCGGGAACCGAAATCGCTTGCCGCGTGTATTAGATTCGATCGCGAGGGTCGAATGTTCTCGGAATGTTGCTCGCCCGCAGATTTGCGGCAGGAAGCCGCCCGCCAGCGTCGGCTGGCCGTCTTCCTCAAGGACACCGTGGTCGCGGCCAGTCTGCGCACGGCGGCTGACGAGCTCGATCATCAAGCCGATCTTCTCGACGGTCGCCCCGTCACAGGGCCGCAGCCGAGCGTAGCATAAGACGCGCTAGCGCGAGACCGTGTCGAGCAGGCTCGGCAGCGCCGCGCGCAGATCGAGCGACTGCGCCGCCTTAGCGTAATCCTTCACCGGAATCGGCCGCTTCAGATAGCGCGACATCGTCTCGAGCTTTATCGCGATATCGCTCGCGCTCATCGGGTTTTCGGGGTCGCCACGCGGATGCAGTACCTCGTGCTCATAGGTTTTGCCCCCCGCCGTGATGGTGACCGTGCCGCCCCATTGCCGGGGATAGAGCTTGCTCAAGCGTTCCGAGGCGACGACCTCGATTGCGTCCATGATCTTGAGCATTGCCGGGTCGTCGGCGCGGACATGCTCCCGCTCGATATCGCAAAGCTCCTCCGGATGCAGCACGCCAAGCGCGACTTGGTAATGAATGCCGCGGGATTCAGATTTGGTCTTCGGCCGTTTGGCGCGATCGATCATGCCGCGATAGTGCTGGGGCACGGCGATCGTGACCTTCTCGATCGAGGCGGGATCGATCCTGTCGCGGCGGACGCATTCGATGAATGCCTCGGTTGCCGACAGGCCCTGACGCGAGGTGCAATAGGGCTTGAAGCCGATGCGGCTCACCAGCAGCGGCGCGCCGGGCCCGGCTTGCTCGGGCAAGCGAATGGTTTCGGGATTCCACACCGGCGAGACTTTGCCGAGGATGGCTTCATCGCCATGCATGCCGCTGGCCGCCGCCGCGGCCGCGAGCAAGCCGCTCTGCACCGCCGTCGCCAGCACGAACCAGCGCGGCGCCGGCTCTGCCTCGATGCGGCCGGTGACGCCGGTCGCGCTCGATCCGGCGATCGCCATCGCGTCGCGGACCTGGCGCTCGTTCAACCCCATGATCTTCGTCGCAATCGCCGCCGCACCGATGCCGCCGGTGAGATAAGTTGGCCAGACGCCCTTGTAGACGATCTCTGCACCGTTAGCTGCGAGGCCGAGCGTCAGCATCGTCTGATAGCCGGCGAGCATGCCTTCGAGCATTGCATCGCGTGAGGCGTCGACCGCCTGACCGATCGCGAGCGCGATCGGCACCACCACCGAGCTCGGCGTGACGCAGCAGCCGATATGGATGTCGTCGCATTCGGTGAGGCGGCAGGCGGTGACGAGGATCGCCGCCGCGGTCGTCGGATTGTCGAGCAGGTTCTTCGACGCGCCCGCGTGACCCGCGCGCTTCAACGCGGCGTGCGTTGGTCGGATTTCAGACGTCTCGGCGCCGGCCCAGGTACAGCCGAGCGCGTCGAGCGCATGCAACTTCACCGCATCGACGGTCGCTTGATCGACCGCCGATGCTTTGAGGCTCGCGATCTGCGCCGCGAGATCGGGCAGGAGTTTCTTGTCCGGCGTGCTACTCGGCGGCATGCGCTCCCCGCATCTCCTGCCGCAACCGCGTTGTCGCTTCGGCATCGAGCTGGACCGCCTCGAGTTCCACCCCCTTTACCCCCATTTGGGCCGTTCATCTTGGCGACCACGCCGTATTCGCTCTTCGCGGCCTCGACCGAGACCATGCCATCGCGAATGTCCTCGATCACGCGCATCGGATCGCGTTCGAGCGGATTGCCCCAGCCGCCGCCGCCGGCGCTGCGCACCACGGCGCGCGTCTCGGGCGGAACCTGGTACCAATTGGCGTTGACTGGGCTCCAATCATTCTCGCCCGGCTTGCGCACGAGACGCTCCGGCTTGCCGCCGGTGTGACCGCCCCAGAGCCCCCAGGGCGGTACGCGGTGGCGTCCGGTTTGGGTCAGGTTCCAGCGGCCGGTGACGAGATTGCGGACCTGCACGTCGAGGCCAAGCCCGCCGCGGAACGTGCCGGCGCCGCCGCTGTCGGTGCGCATCATGCGTTTCTCGACGATGATCGGGAAACGTTGCTCCAGCAATTCGATCGGGCCGTTGCGCACATCGCCTTGGCAGATCGTGCACGATGCCGATGGCCCGTCCTCATAGGGCCGACCGCCCCAACCGCCGCCTTCCGTGCTCTGAACGACAAAGCGTTTGCCGGTGCGCGGGTCGTTGCCGAAGAAGGTGAGAGCATCGCCCATCGCGCCTTTATGCGCGGCCGGGGTCATGTCCTTGCGCGCTGGCGCCATCGCCGCGAGGATCGCGTCGATCACGCTCGGCAGCGCCGTGCTCCAGCTCGCCATCGGTACCGGGAATTGCGCCATCATGAAGCTGCCCTCGGGCAGGATCACTTTCAGCGCGCGGAACGAGCCTTCATTCACCGGAGCGACCGGCGAGGTCAGCGCCTTGTAGGCGATATAAGGCGCGGCGAGGGTGCGCGAATTGATCGCGCTATTGCGCTGCTTCGAGCAGCCTGAGAGATCGATGGTCATGTCGCTGCCCGCGACCGTGACCTTGGCATGGATGCGGATCGGCCCGTCCTGCGCCGCGGCGCTGTCGTCGAATTCGGTCTCGAATTCGTAGGTGCCGTCCGCGAATTCCGCGATCACCTGGCGGCAATGCGCTTCGCTCTCGGCGAAGATGCGCTCGATGCACTCGGTGACGGTTCCCTCGCCGTATTTCTGGAACAGCTCTTCGAGGCGCTTCAAACCGAGGTTGCACGCCGTGATCTGCGCGTCGAGATCGCCCATCGATGATTCCGGATAACGGATATTGTCCGAGATCATCGCCAGCAGCTCTTCATTCGGCACGCCGGCCTTGTAGATCTTGAGCTGATTGAATTGCAGCCCTTCGAGCCAGGGATCGGCCGCCGCCATGCCCGCGCCGAAGCCGGTCGAATAGCCGCCGACATCGATCCAATGCGCGCGGATGATGGTGAAGCCGTAAAGCTCGCCCTTCCAGAAGAACGGCGTGTAGACGCACATATTATTGAGATGCTGGCCGCAGACGGCCTGATGATTCATCAGGATGACGTCGCCCGGCTCGAATTTCTTGAGGCGCTTCACGCCGTCGCGGATGACGACGCCCATATCGGCAAGGAAATGGCTGACGCCGCCGCCATTCTGCGCCAGGAGGTTGCCCTCTTTGTCGAGGATGGCGCAGGAATAATCGCCGACCTCGAAGATCATCATGTTGTAGGAAGTGCGTTTCAGCACATAGGACATCTCGTCGGCGATCGCGGGCAGCGCACTGCGCAGCACCTCGACGGTGATCGGATCGGCGGCCATGTCAGTTGCCTCCTATAATGATGATGATTTCGCCCGTCGGGCAGATCGTGGCTTCGTCGCCTTCCTGCAACAACGCGGTCGTCGCGCTTTCCTCGATGATCGCCGGGCCTTGCACCTTGGTGCCTGGCGCCAGAGCGTCGCGCTGATAGATGGTACACCGTGTCGGCTTCTTCGCATCGCTTAAGTAGACGTCGCGATAGGTCGGCTTCGCGGCCGCGCCGCTGCCCGCATGCCCTCCAGCTTCGCCCGGCTTGAACTCCATCTTGGCGCGCTCGCCGATGGCGTTGGCGCGGATATTCACGACCTCGACCGGGCGATGCTCGGCGTTCTGGCCGTAATGGCGCAGATGCAGCGCGTCGAAATGCTTGCGGATGCCGTCGCGGTCGGCGTTCAGCACCTCGTGATAGGTCACCGGCGTGTTGAGATAGAATTCCTGGCCGACATAGCGGATATCGATCGAGAGACGGACCTCTTGCTGCTCGGGCGCGACGCCTTCGCTCGCCAGCAGCTTCTTGCCGTCATCGACGAAATTGTCGCAGATGCCGCGGATCGCGGCGAAATCTGCCTCCGCCATGCTGCGTGCATGGGTCTGCACCCAGTCGTGGCGGATGTCGGTCATCAGCATGCCGACCGCCGAGAAATGCGCCGGCAGCACCGGCACGATGACGCGCGGGATCGAGAGCTCGCGCGCGATCAGCGGCGCGTGCAGCCCGCCATTGCCGCCCGAGGCAACCATGGTGAAATCGCGCGGGTCGTAGCCGCGCTCGATCGAGACGCCGCGCACCGCCAGCGTCATATGCGCGACCGCGATCTTCAGCATGCCGAGCGCCGCTTCCTCGACGCTGAGGCCGAGCTTGTCGGCGAGCCTGTCCTTGAGCGCGGCACGCGCCGCGGCTTTGTCGAGCGCCATATCGCCGCCGAGGAAATTCTCGGCGTTAAGGCGGCCAAGCGTGAGATTGGCGTCGGTGATGGTCGGCTCTTCGCCACCGGTGCGATAGCAAACCGGGCCGGGCGAGGCGCCCGCGCTCTTGGGACCGACCTTCATCGCGCCGACGCTGTCGATCCAGCCGATCGAGCCGCCGCCGGCGCCGACCTCAACGACATCGACCACCGGTAGCATCACCGGGTGGCCCGAGGCATAGCCGCCGACGTAATAGCCTTCCGCGGTCGCCGGCTGCCCGTCGCGCACGACACTGGCTTTCGCCGTCGTGCCGCCCATGTCGAAAGCGATCACCTGCGGGTAACCGAGGCGCCGGCCGATCTCGGCCGAGGCGTTGATGCCGCCGACGGGACCCGATTCCATCAATCCGACCGGTGCGCGGCTCGCCGTTGCCACCGAGGTGACGCCGCCATTCGATTGCATGATGAGCAGCGTGCCGGGGAATTTCCGATCTTCGAGCCGGGTTTCGAGACGCTTCAAATAGGTGCTGACGCGCGGACCGATATAAGAGTTCACCACTGTCGTCGAGCTGCGCTCGTATTCGCGATACTGACGCAGGATTTCGTGGGAGAGCGAGACGTAGGCCTTGGGGAAGGCGCGGCGCAGCGCGCGGCCCATCGCCTGCTCATGGCTCGGATCGACATAAGAGTGGAGGAAGCAGACGGCAATCGCCTCGGGCTCGAAGCCGGCGATCTTCTCGCACACCGCCGTCGTCTCGGCCTCGCTCAGCGGCAGGATCGCTTCGCCGCGCGCGGTCATGCGTTCATTGACCTCGATGATCATGCCGCGGCGCACCAGCGGGGTCGTGCGCTTGAAGAGCACGTTATAGGCTTCCGGGCGATTGCCGCGGCCGATCAGATAAGCATCGCGCGCGCCGACAGTGGTGACGAGCAGGGTGCGCGCGCCAGTCTGCTCGATCAGCGTGTTGATGGCGATGGTCGCGCCGTGAACGAAGGTCTCGCAATCGCTCAACGCAACCTTCGCCTTGTTGAGGCAATTCTCGATGCCGAGGGTGAAATCCTCGGGCGTCGTTCGAGCTCTTGCTGTGGCGCAGTTCGCCGGTGCTGTCGTTGAAATAAACGAGATCGGTGAACGTGCCGCCGATATCGAGCGCGACGTCGAGCTCCCATACGCGTTTTTCCTTGATTGCCTGCAACGATACAGCGCACGAGACCCATCGCGCGCGGCGAATCTGTTCTGGGTGGCGGTCCTTGTCAACAAGCCTTGCCGCCGCGAGGGGCGGCCAATAGGATGCGCGAAAACCGCGTCAAATCGAGGAGTCGGGCTCATGGATCACAGCGGAAGAACACAGACGGCATTGCAGCTCATGGAGCGCGAGGGCGTCGATGTGCTGCTGGTCGCGCCGAACGAGCTCAACCGCGTCAACTCAGTCTTTCATCTGACCGGCTATCGCGGCGTCGGCGAAAGCCTCGCGGTGCTGC
The DNA here is from genome assembly GCA_963731145.1 of uncultured Alphaproteobacteria bacterium. Lineage (GTDB taxonomy): Bacteria > Pseudomonadota > Alphaproteobacteria > ATCC43930 > CGMCC-115725 > CAIKMD01. The sequence goes on from CAVSUX010000015.1 coordinate 144,765, forward strand.
GCAAGGGCGAGAAGCCGCTGCTGATCGTCACGCCCGAATGGGAGATAGAACGCGCGCAGGCCCGCGCCCGCGGCTGGGATGTCCGCGGCACCGAGGATCTCGCGCCAGCCGTCTCGTCGCTTTTTCCGAAAGGCTTGCCTGCCGGCAGAACCGGGACCGTCAATCTCGGTCGCTTGCCCGCCGGCATTGCGAAGAAGCTCTCTGCGCTCACCGGCGATGCGAAGCCGCTGGAGAAGCCGCTCGAGCGCGCGTTGATGCCCAAGACCGTCGAAGAGATCGAGAACGCGCGCGAGGCGACGGCGGTCGCCGAGAAAGGCTTCGAGCGCATGCTGCAGGTCGCGAAGGTTGGCATGGCGGAATGCGATCTCGCCGTGCAGATGAAGCTCTATATGGAAGCGCTTGGCGCCGACGATAATTTCTGGCTGATGACCGCCTCGCCGCATAACCGCGCGGTGCAGCCTTCGAGCGGCCGCAAGCTCGAGATCGGCGACATCATCCTCGCTGAAATGACCCCGACCTATAAGGGCCAGCTCGCGCAGATTTGCCGCACGGTGGTTGTCGGCCCGCCGAGCAATATTCTCTCGGAAAAATACGCGCTCGTCGTGCGCGCGATGCAAGCCGGCATCGAGACGATCAAGCCGGGCATCCCGATGGGCGATGTCGCCAAGGCGATCGACAAGGTGCTGAGCGCCGAGGGCTATGCCGAATTCTGCGTGCCGCCGCATATCCGCCGCCGCGGACATGGTCTCGGCCATGGCTCCAACGCGCCGGGCGATGTCGCGCCGGCGAACGAGACCATCCTGCAAGAGGATATGGTCTTCGTCGTCCATCCCAACCAATACTTGCCCGAGACCGGCTATCTGCTGTGCGGCGAGCCGGTGCGCGTCACCGCGACGGGCGTCGAGCAGTTGAGCAAGAAGACCGCCTGGCTTGCTTCCATCCCGGCCTGAGAAAAAGCAAGGAATAAAGTCATGCGTGTTGCTCAACCCGCGGTCCTCGTCGGCAATTACGACTGGTCCGAAGAACTCCTCCCGCGCGCCGAATACGATGCGCGGCTGAAGCAAGTGCTCGGCAAGCTCGATGGCGGCCTCGCTGGTCTCGTCATCTACGGGAATAAGATCGACAACGCCGCGCTCGCTTATATCAGCAATTTCGCGCCGAAGATCGAAAGTGCGATCGCTTTGCTGACCAAGGACGGCAAAGTCCGCATTCACGCCGCCGGCAGTCCGCAGATGATGATCAACGCCAAGCGCCTCACCTGGGTCGAGGATGTGCGGCCGCAACGCGACGCGGCGAAGCATGTCGCCGAATGGGCGGAGGAAGCGGCGGGGCAAGGCCCGCTGGGCTTCTGGACGACCGAGGCGATGCCGGCCGATCTGCAGCCGCGCTTCGAAGCGGCGCTCAGCGGCCGCAAGCTTGTCGATGTTAGTGCTTCGCTCAATGCACTGCTGCGCGAGAAATCGCCGGTCGCGCTTAAACTCTCGCGCGATGCATGCGGCGTCCTGGGCAAGGCCGTCGCGGCGATGAAAGATCGCTTCTATGGCGAAAGCGGCCGCGAGGCCGCGATCGCGGCGGAAAGAGCCGCGGCCGATGCCGGTGCGCAGGATGCGCGCGTGCTGATCAGCCTCAGCAAAGGCGGCACGCCGACCGCGATCGATTATCCCGATGGCGGCAAGCTCGATCCGCTCCTCTCCTATATTGCCGTGCGTTATACCGGTTATTGGGCCGAGGGGTTCATGACGCTGACCTCGATGACGCATGAGACGGTGACACGCACGCAGGCCGCCCTCAAAGCGATGCTGGCGATGGCGAAAGCGGGCACGACCGTGTCGGCGCTGCGCGCTGCGGCGCAAGTGGAACTCGGGGGGCTCACGGTTCATCCGGCGGCGCGCAAGGTTGTGGTCGGTGTCGGCCTGATGCTCGAAGAGGTCGAGGCGGAGCCGGGCGGTGTCGCGAAGCTTGAAGCCGGCCGGGTTTACTCGCTGCGCGCCGGCGCCAGCAAGTCGATGTCGGACAACGCGCTGCTCTCGGCGATGATCGTGCCGAAGGCTGACGGGGTCGACGTGCTCTGGTCCGCGCTCGGCTAGGGCGCACGGGACCGCGATGCGTCGGACGCTAGCGGCACTCTTCGTTATTGCGATTCTGTTCGCGCCCCCGATTTTTGGCTCATCAGGGGCGCGCGCCGACGAGGCCAGCGTCACCGTCGGCGTGAAGCAGAATATGAACGCCTATCTCTATACGCCGGACGGTCCCGGGCCCTATCCGGGTATCTTGCTGCTGCACACCAGCGGCGGGCTCAACGGCGCCGACATCGCTTACGCCAAGCAGTTGGTCAGCCAGAACTACGTCGTTCTGGTGCCGGCCTTCATGGCGGCTTACGGCATCACGGGTCGCACGCGGCAAACCACCTTCACGACCTTCGCCGATCCGATCTATGCCGATTTCGTCGCGGCGCTGGATATGCTTGCGCATCAGCCGAAGATCGCTGGCCGCAAGCTCGGCGCAATCGGCTTCTCCAATGGCGGCTATTTCGCGATGTGGCTCGCGACGACGAACAAGGCCGCGGCCGGCGTCGCCTATTACGGCGCCTTGACCGGCGCCGCGACCGATCGCGGGCTCAGCCGCTTTCGCGCGGTCTTCACCAAGGATAGCGCGCCGGTGCTGATCCTTCATGGCAACGGCGATGAAACCGTACCGGTGGCGGCGGCCGAAAATCTCGCCTCGATCGTCAAAGCGGCGGGTAGTCCCTACGAGATTCAGATCTACGCCGGCGCCTGGCACGAATTCGAGCGCGTCGGCGGACCGCAGAACGCCGCTGCTGCGGCCGATGCCTGGCCGCGTACCCTCGCTTTCTTCGGGAAATATCTGCAATGACCTTGGCTGGCGATGTGATCATCGTTGGCGGCGGTCTCGCCGGTCATTCCGCCGCCATTCGCGCGGCGGAGCTCGGCGTCCAGCCGCTGGTGCTCGAAGCCGGCGCCGAAGCCGCCTATCTCTGCAATTCGCGCATAACCATGGGCGTGTTCCAGGTGGCGCTGCACGACATGCTCGGCGGTGCGGAATCGCTGCGCGCGGCGATCGATGACGCGACGCGCGGCTATGTCGATGCCAAGCTGCGCGACCGTTATGCGAGCGAGGCGGGAGCGGCGCTAAAATGGCTGCTGAGCCACGGCGTGCGCACCATCAATGCCGGCGCCGCGACGCGTAGCCTCGCGACATTGGCGCCGCCGGTGCCCCGCCAGCCGGGGCTGCATTGGATGGGGCGCGCCGGCGATGTGATGCTGCGCCGGCTTGCCGGCAAGCTCGAAACCCTCGGCGGCCAGCTTCATCGCGGCGTGCGGGCGCGCGAATTGATCATGCGCGACGGGCGTTGCATCGGCGTCGTTGCGGAGAGTGTCGATGGCACGCACCGCATCGAAGCGCGCGCCGTGATCATCGCCGATGGCGGCTTCCAAGCGAATCTCGAATTGGTGAAGCGCTTCATCTCGCCGCATCCCGAACGGCTGTTGCAGCGCAACGCCAAGACCGGGCGCGGCGATGGTCTCCTGATGGCGGAAGCAGCCGGTGCCGCGCTCAGCGAGATGGATCGCTTCTATGGCCACGTTCAGGCACGCGATGCGATGGACGATCCCGAGCTCTGGCCGTATCCGACGATCGATTTTCCGATCGCGGCGGGCATCGCCGTCGACAAGCACGGCAAGCGCTTTACCGATGAAGGCCTCGCCGGAGTTCTCGGTCGCCAATGCGATGGCGCGGCTCGACGATCCGCTCGGCGCGGTCGCGATTTTCGACCAGGCGATCTGGGACGCGAGCGGCAAGACCTATGTCATGTCCGCCAATCCGTTCCTCGAGACGACCGAGGCGACCTTCCATCGCGCCAAGACGCTCGACGAGCTCGCGACGAAAGCCGGCTTGCCGGCGCCGGCGCTGAGCGAGACGGTGGCGGCCTACAACAACGCTGTCGCGAACAACGTGCTGACGCAGCTCTCGCCTTCGCGCAGCGCCGATACGGGGCATGTCTGGGGCTCGAAGGCGCAGCCGATCCGCACCGCGCCGTTCTTTGCCGTGCCGCTTTGCGCCGGCCTCACCTACACGATGGGCGGTGTCGTCATCGATGCCGATGCGCGCGTGCAGCACCGTAACGGCGGCGCGATCGCCGGGCTCTACGCTGCGGGTGCAACGATCGGCGGGCTCGAAGGCGGGCCGGTTACCGGTTACACCGGCGGCCTCGCCAAGGCGCTGACCTTCGGGAAGATCGCCGGCGAAACGGCCGCGCGCGACTTCAAAGGGAATTAAGCGATGGCCGATCCGCGCCGCATCGACGTGCATCATCATGTGACGCCGCCGAGCTACATCGCCGCCGCCTCGCAGATCACTTATGGCAACGCGCCGCGCATGTCGTGGTCGCTGGAGCGCTCGCTCGACGATATGGACAAAGGCGGCGTGCAGACCGCGATCATCTCGCTGCCGCATCCGGTGACGATCTGGCCCGAGCCCAAGGACAAGCAACGGGCGCTCGCGCGCGACTGGAACGAATTCGTCGCCCAGATGGCGCGGGATCATCCCGGCCGTTTCGGGCTCTTCGCATCGCTGCCGATCCTCGATATCGAGGGCAGCCTCAAGGAGATCGATCACGCCTATCGCGCGCTCAACGCCGACGGCATCAATCTCATCACCAATATCGGCGACAAATGGCTCGGCTATCCCTACTACGATCCGATCTTCGACGAACTCAATCGCCGCAAGGCGGTTATCTACACCCATCCGCTGGCGCCGAATTGCCTGCACGATTGCATTCCGGGCGTGAACGATTCGGTGGTCGAGTTCGGCTCCGACACGACGCGCGCCATCGCCAGCCTGATCTTCGGCGGCGCGACGACCCGCTATCCGGACATTCAATGGATCTTCTCGCATGCCGGCGGGACGATGCCGTTCCTCGTCGAGCGCTTCGAGCGCGCGCCCGGCCGGTGGGCGCCCGCGGTCGAAGGCGGCTCGCTCTCTCATCTGAAGCGCTTCCACTACGACACGGCGCAGGCGGCGCATCCCTGGGCACTGATGGGCCTGACGCGGCTCGTCGAAAGCACGCAGATATTGTTCGGGACGGATTTCCCCTATCGCACGGCGACCGAGACCGCGAAAGGCCTCCGCGATTTCGGATTCAGCGATAGCGCTCTCGTCGCGATCGACCACGGCAACGCGGCCCGGCTCATGCCGCGGTGGAAGTAAGCCTCGTTATTTCGAGGTCGTCATTGCGAGGAGCATAGCGACGAAGCAATCCAGAGATCGAGAGGCCGCACTGGATTTGCTTCGCTTCGCTCGCAATGACGAAATAAATTAGCCGACATCCTCAACCGCAAAACCAGCGACGCGTTTGTAATTGTCGCTGAGCGTCTTCAATTCGTCCTGGGTGATGAATTTGTCGAGGTCGTCATAGGGCTTGTCGCCGGTCAGCTCCTCGACGCGGATATTGATGAAATCGGGCGGGTGCTCGCGATTGGTGCGCACAATCTTGCCTGTGACGTCGCGCCGCTTCGCTTCGTATTCCTTGAGCGCCTGCACCGGCTCGACGCGGCCGAGAAGCTCGGCAAGGGTGCGCGCATCGATCAGCGCCTGCGCCGCGCCGTTCGAGCCGCGCGGATACATCGGATGCGCGGCGTCGCCGGCGAAGGTGATGCGGCCGAAGGTCCAGCGCGCGATCGGGTCTTTGTCGACCATCGGATATTCGAGAATTGTGTCGGCGTTGCGGATCAACTCGCCGACATCGAGCCAATCGAATTTCCAGCCTTGATAGATCGGCAGGAAGTCGTCGAGCTTGCCGGATTTGTTCCAGTCGTTCTTTTCGAGGTTCTGCGTCTGGATCTCGGCCATCCAATTGACGAGCTGGTTTCCCTCGCCGTCGACATTGTCGATGATCGGATAGATTACGATCTTGCCGGTGCGGATCGAGCCGACACGCATATAGGAGCGGCCGGTGAGGATCGGCTTGCGCCGCGTCACGCCACGCCAGGTGTTGATGCCGGCGAATGCCACCTGCTCGTCGGGATAGAATTGCTTGCGCACAGCGGAGTTGATGCCGTCGCAGCCGATCGCGACCTCGGCATCGACCGAGGGCGCGTCCTTGCCGGTCGAGGTCTCGCGGAAACGGATCGTGACGCCGCTATCGCTCTGCTCGATCGCGACGCAATGCCGGTTGGTGACGACGCGATCCGGCCCCAGCGCCGCGACCGCGGCGTGATAGATCGCCATATGCAGCCGGCCGCGATGGATGCCGAGCTTCGGGATAGGAATAGCCGCCGAACTTGCCGCGCGGTTCCTTGTAGAGAAGCTGTCCGAAGCGGTTGAAGAAACAGCTTTCGACATTCTCGATGGCGAGCGGCTTGATCTCGTCCAGAAGGCCGAGCGCGTCGATCTCGCGCGTCGCATGCGGCAATAGCGTGATGCCGACGCCAAGCTCTTTCAGCTCCGGCGCGGTCTCATAGACGCGGCAGTCGATGTTACGGCGCTTCAAATTGAGCGCCAGCGCCAGGCCGGCGATACCGCCGCCGATAATTGCAACCTTCGTATCGATACTCATGGCTTTTCTAAACGACTCTTTTGAGCTTTCCGGGCCAGCGCAATATACTTCTTTGTTTGCGCCCACGCATCGGGCAGCGTCGCCGCACCGTCCGGTGTGGAAATCTCGCCGAAGCGCCGTGCGACGGTTTCGGGGCTGCGGTCGTCGGGCGGCAGATAGATACCTGTCGTCTCAACCACTTCGGCGCGTGCGAAGCAGCCAGCCCCCGCGCACAGCATAACGCCCGACGGCCCCTCGTCACTGACGAGATAGAGAAGGCCGGGCGTGACGCTCGCCGGATCGAGCAGCGCGCGATCCTCTGCCGGTAGCAGGCTCTCGGTCATGCGCGTCGATGCGGTCGGCGAGAGGATGTTGACGCGGATGTCGTTCTTACGGCCCTCCTGGTCGAGCACTTTCATCAGCCCGATCAGCGCCGCTTTCGCCGTGCCGTAATTTGCCTGACCGAAATTGCCGTAGAGGCCGGAAGACGACGTGGTAAAGACGATGCGCCCGTAATTCTGCGCACGCATCCGCTCCCATACCGCTTTCGCCGCGTGGAAGGCGCCGAAGACATGGACTTCGAGCACGGCGCGGAAATCCTCGAGCGCCAGCTTACCGAAGCTCTTGTCGCGCAGAATGCCGGCATTGTTGACGAGGATGTCGATCCGACCCCAGCGCTGAGCTGCGCGCTCGACCATCGCCGCGACTTGCGCCGGATCGGTGACATCCGCCGTGTCGGCGATGGCCGTGCCGCCGGCGGCCTCGATCTCGGCGACGACGCTCTCCGCCGCCGCCGATCGTCCGATGCCGTCGACCGTGCCGCCCGCATCGTTGACGACCAGCTTTGCCCCGCGTGCCGCAAGGCCGAGCGCATGGCAGCGTCCGAGCCCGTTGCCGGCACCGGTGACGATGGCGACGCGATCGTCGAAGCGGATGGTCGCTTCCGCGCCCATTCCATCAAGGAGAACACCGGCTCACTTCGGCGGGTTCAGCTCTTTCCACGGATCCTTGACGTTCGGGATCGTGTCGAATTCGACATTGGAGAGCTTGCCGTCCTTCATCTCGGTCTTGCGGATATAGATGTTCTGGACGATGTCGCGCGTGTTGGGATCGATCGAGATCGGCCCGCGCGGGCTCGCATCCGTCTTCCAATGGCTGAAGAACTTCATCGCCTCGTCGCCGGTGAACTTGCCTTTGGTCTCCTTCAGCATGTCGTAGACCATGGCGAGACCGTCCCAGCCATCGACCGAGAAGAAATCCGGTATTGCCTTGTTGCCGTAGACCTTGTTCCAGGCGTCGAGGAAAGCCTTGTTTGCCGGCCGGTCGGCGGCGACGGAATAGTTACCGGCGGTGATCATGCCGATCCCCGCGTTGCCGATATTCGGCAACTCCTCATCAGGCACGAGGTCCTGGGTCGAGACGACATTGATGCCGGCTTGGCGCAGGCCGAGATCTTGGATCGATTTCATCATGGCCGTTGCTTGCGTTCCGGCCGGCACCCAGACAAAGGCGACATCGGGCTTGGTATCGCGGATACGCTGCACCACCGGCGGAAAATCAGGGGTCGCGGGCGAGAAGGCGATCGAGCCGACGATCTTGCCGCCGGCATCGGTGAAGCCTTTCTTGAAGGCGTCGTCGGCGTCATGGCCTGGAATGAAATCGCTGATCGCGGTGAAGGCGGTCTTCCAGCCTTGCTTCACCGCCCATTGCCCCATCGGCAGTCCGGAATGCCACAGTGTAAAGGAAACGCGCACGACGTAGGGCGAGATGCGCGTGATCGACGCGCCGGCCGCGTTGGTGATGACCAACGGGATTCTTGGCCTCGGCGGTCAGGGGGGCGATCGCCGCCGCGTTCGGCGAAGCAATGATGCCGAACAGCAGTTGCACGTGATCGCGGGTGATCAATTCTTGCGCGAGGCGCTTGGCGGCTTCCGGCGTCGAGGTGTCGTCGCGCTTGAGGAGGGTGACGGTGACGCCGGGCGGCAGGTCTTTGTCATGGAGCTGCTTGTAAAGCATCACCCCCTTGTCCATCTGGTCGCCGGGCTGGGCAAGGAAGCCCGAA